>NZ_JBBOST010000001.1:0-5826473 GCF_038005205.1 Peribacillus sp. FSL K6-1552 | reverse complement strand
ACTTATCCCTCCTTTGCAAAATATTTTTAATAATATCTAAAATGTATAGGCACAAATAAACTCATCGATTGCCATCTTAATATAAATTTTGACAGCAAAGGTTCGGTGAGCTGTATAAGGGAGTGTTCTGTAATGTGATGTCCCTATTACTATATCTTGCGCTGTACAACCTTTGTACAGACTACATCTTGTAAGGTGATGTAGGTTTGGATGATTATTCATCAACAGGTATTTGGAGAAATATATAATAAAGAAGAAAAAAGGGTTTTCGACAATATCCACCGTCTGTGGACAGATTAATATACACAGGTCGAATAAGCTATCCACATGTTATGCACAGTCTGTGGATAAACCTTACCTGTTGATAAAGTTATTCAGAGTGAAAACACAAATATAATATCAGAAATTCAGGCGTCTTGCAATGGGTTAGAAAACTTTATCCACAACTTACCGAGCCTGTGGGAAAAACTTTTCCACAGGCTATTGTTATGTGCAAAAGTCTATAAAACAGGTTGTGGATAGGAAAAATCATGTCGAATTTTATCCACAGACTGAAGTTTTGGCACGAATTATATAAATTTATTTCTCTGCTTCTTTAAAACGAATAGGACATAAAAACATGTTGTTATAGCTATCAAATTAAAACCTATTCCTGACAAACCCAATGGTTCATTTAAAAACAACCAGGCCTTCCCTATATTTTTGCTGATTCCTTTTCAGAGTGGAGCGTATAAACTAAGAGATCCGCTTAAATGTGTTTAAGGGAAAAATTCATGGAAATTTCCCTCTCACCAAAAATTTCTATATCAGTTCGAGGCAAAATCATTTACAATAGGCTAGGTAGTAAAAAAAGACCTACTGGACATTGAGCATAAAAAGAAATATTTTTTTGGATGAGGTTGACAAGTAGAAACCATCATCTATATAATTGTAAAGACTGTCTTTAACTGTTATTCCTCAGGGAGGTGTCATATAATGAAAAGAACTTATCAACCGAATAATCGTAAGCATAGTAAAGTTCACGGTTTCCGTGCACGTATGAGCACGAAAAACGGACGTAGAGTAATTGCTGCACGTCGCCGTAAGGGCAGAAAAGTATTATCTGCATAGACCACTGAAAAGTCTCAGTGGTCTTTTTTCGCAAAATAAGGGATTTACTGAGACTCAATTCATTTAATGAAGGTGTAAAGATGAAAAAAAAGTTAAGGATTAAGAAAGAGGACGAGTTTCAGCTTGTGTTTAAAAAGGGCGAATCCTCTGCTAATCGGCAATTCGTTGTCTATGTCCTTGAAAAGCCCGAACAGGATTATTTCCGGATAGGCCTTTCTGTCAGTAAAAAAATCGGGAATGCCGTTGTTCGGAATCAGATTAAAAGATACATACGGCAAGCGTTTTTGGAATTGAAAGATGATATAGAAGATGGTAAGGATTATATTGTGATTGCTCGAAAGCCAGCGGCGGAAATGGATTTTTTCCAAGTGAAAAGCAGCTTGATCCATGTCCTAAAACGTTCTAAATCACTAAACTTTATAATGAAAAAACAATAAAGTTCTCCTTTATATCGAAAACTAAGTACTCCTCAGATAATGTCGTAACATTGAGAAAAATAACATAGAAAATTCCTTATTGGACTGTACAAAAAGTGGATTACTTTTCCTTGAAGTCTGCTTGTAAACAGTTCAAAGTTGTTTCAAAAAAGATTGATTGCAGTTAGGAGGAAATTACGGTTGAAAAAACGAATATTACTCATTATTGGACTAGCTTCTATAATGATGTTGTTAGCAGGGTGTACGGAAATTAAAGAACCTATAACTGCAGAAAGTGAAGGGTTCTGGAATCAATACATTGTCTATCCATTATCAGCTCTGATTATTTGGCTCTCTGAAGCATTCGGGGAAAACTATGGTCTCGGGATTATCGGTGTTACCTTAATCATTCGCTTAGCATTACTTCCACTTATGATCAAACAGGTGAAAAGCTCGAAAGCAATGCAGGCCATTCAGCCTGAGATGAAAGAACTTCAAGCAAAATACAGCTCAAAAGATGCTGCCACACAACAAAAACTACAGCAAGAAACGATGGCTTTATTTTCAAAATATAATGTGAATCCATTGGCGGGATGTTTACCAATATTGGTGCAAATGCCGATTTTGATCGGTTTTTACCATGCTATCAGCCGTACGGAAGAAATTGCTCTTCATAGCTTTCTTTGGTTTGATTTAGGTTCCCCGGATCCGTATTATATTTTACCGGTTGTTGCAGGTATTACGACTTTTATTCAGCAAAAATTATCCATGGTTGGAATGAACTCTAATCCACAAATGGCAGCACAAATGACAATGATGCTTTACATCATGCCAATTATGATTGTTGTTTTTGCAATTAAATTTCCCGCTGCTCTTTCACTTTACTGGGTAGTAGGTAACATTTTCGGTATCGTTCAAACGTATTTCATTAAAGGTCCAGATCTTAGAAAAGCAGCTGCGGAAAACGCGGGAGGAGCAAAGAAAAAGTGAAAAAAGTAACTGCTGCAGGACAATCTGTCGAAGAAGCAGTAAATTTAGCTTTAGCTCAACTGAACAGCACTAGGGATCGCGTGGAGATTGAAATTGAAGATGAAGGCAAAAAAGGTTTTTTTGGTTTATTTGGTGCAAGGAAGGCAATCGTCCATGTGACTTTGCCAGCCGACCCTATTGAAGAGTCACTGAAATTTTTGAAGAATGTCAGTGAAAACATGGGAGTTAATGCAGAAATTGATGTCCGTCGTCAAGGTAAGAATGTAACGTTTCATTTATCAGGTGAAAAGATTGCTTTATTAATTGGAAAACGGGGGCAAACATTAAATTCCCTTCAGTATTTAACGCAGCTGGTTGCAAATCGCTATTCGAAGCAGTTTTTGAATGTAACTGTAGATGCAGAAGATTATCGAAATCGCCGCAATGATACTTTAATCCAATTGGCTGATAGAATGGCAAATAAAGCAATAAAAACTGGTAAATCTGTTTCACTAGAGCCGATGCCATCCTTTGAACGGAAGGTCATTCATAATGCTCTACTGCATTACCCAAAAATCAAAACAAATTCCAATGGTACAGAGCCATATCGCCATTTGGTCATTACTCCAATCAGATGAACCTTCTGCTATTAAGCGGAGGTTCTTTTTTTGGTTGTCTGTTGAATTCTTTAAAAATAAATAAAAATTCAACAATATTCGACATGTTTCTGTTTTGACCATTCGTAATTAGTAAAGAGTTAAGAAAAGAGCAAGAAGGAAAGCAGGCTATATTTGTTATTCACATGTGGATAAGTTAAAATAAGTGATACAGAATATGGGTTTTAATGCATGTGGATAACTCTTGAAAGGAAGGAGTATCTACTTTTTTTCATGAATATACTGTGGTATTGTAGTTATTTAGGGAATTCGACGATTTTATTATGGGAAAAATATAGAAACATCAATATATAAGAGGTGAAAGCATGGAATTCGATACAATCACCGCTATCTCTACTCCCTTAGGGGAAGGGGCAATTGCCATCGTAAGAATCAGCGGTGATGAGGCCATAGAAATAGCCGATAGAATCTTTAAAGGACCAGGCGGGAAAAGTTTGCTCGAAGTGAAATCACATACGATTCATTACGGACACTTAACTCAACCGAAAACAGGTGAAATCATAGAAGAAGTTATGGTTTCTGTTATGAAAGGTCCAAAGACATTTACAAGAGAAGATGTAGTCGAAATAAATTGTCATGGCGGGATCGTTTCGGTCAATCGGGTATTACAGCTTATCCTCTCACAGGGAGCTCGTTTAGCAGAACCTGGTGAATTTACGAAACGAGCTTTTTTGAATGGAAGGATTGATCTTTCCCAAGCAGAAGCTGTTATGGATTTAATTCGGGCAAAAACAGATAAAGCGATGAATGTAGCCTTAGGGCAAATGGAAGGGCGGCTTTCGAAATTAATTCAAAAGTTACGTCAGGAAATTTTACAGACCCTCGCACAAGTCGAGGTAAACATAGATTACCCGGAATATGATGATGTCGAAGAAATGACACATCGTTTATTTTTGGAAAAAGGCAGCTATGTGAAGACGGAGATAGAGAAACTCCTGCATACTGCACAGCAAGGGAAAATTCTGCGGGATGGGCTGGCGACGGTTATCATCGGACGCCCAAATGTCGGAAAATCTTCTTTGCTTAACAGCTTAGTTCATGAAAATAAGGCCATTGTTACTGATATTCCCGGCACAACACGTGATGTAATTGAGGAATATGTCAATGTTCGCGGAGTACCGCTTAAACTTGTCGATACAGCAGGGATTCGGGAAACAGAGGACATTGTTGAACGAATTGGTGTTGAACGCTCTCGTGCGGTATTAAAAGAGGCAGATTTAATATTACTTGTCTTAAACTATTCCGATGACTTTACACCTGAAGATGAAAAACTATTCCAGGCCGTTAAAGGAATGGATGTTATCGTTATTATCAATAAAACTGATCTTCCGCAAAAAATCAATTTGGATCAGGTTAAGGAAATGGCAGCATCGCATAAAATTGTTTCTACGTCTTTACTTGAGGATCAAGGAGTCAATGAGTTGGAAGATGCGATTGCTTCTTTATTCTTTGAGGGTTCTTTAGAATCAGGAGACTTAACCTATGTTTCGAATGCTCGTCATATAGCCTTACTTAGTCAAGCATTGCAGTCAATTGAGGATGCAATTGAAGCGATTGACATGGGGACGCCGATTGACTTAGTTCAAATTGATTTCACAAAGGCCTGGGAGCTTCTCGGCGAAGTCATTGGTGAAAGTGTTCAGGATAATTTGATCAACCAATTGTTCTCGCAATTTTGTTTAGGAAAATAACAGTAAAAGGAGGAGAAAACATGCAATACGAAGCAGGAAGCTATGATGTTATTGTTATTGGAGCTGGACATGCTGGTAGTGAAGCAGGCCTTGCATCTGCAAGAGTTGGAGCTAAAACTTTGATGGTTACCATTAATTTAGATATGGTCGCCTTTATGCCATGCAATCCGTCTATTGGCGGACCGGCAAAAGGGATAGTTGTCAGAGAAATTGACGCTTTAGGCGGTGAAATGGGGAAAAATATTGATAAAACCCATATTCAAATGAGGATGTTGAATACAGCTAAAGGTCCGGCAGTCCGTGCGTTGAGGGCACAGGCTGATAAATATCTCTATCAGCAAGAAATGAAAAAGACGATAGAAGATCAAGAAAATTTGACATTAATTCAAGGAATGGTTGAGGAATTAATTGTTGAAAATGATGTTTGTACGGGTGTCATTACTAAAACAGGTGCAGTGTATCGTGCGAAAACTGTCGTAATCACGACAGGAACATATTTACGTGGAGAAATTATTTTAGGGGAACTAAAATATTCAAGCGGTCCTAACAATCAGCAGCCTTCCATCAGACTTTCTGAACATTTGGAGCAATTAGGATTTGATTTAGTTCGTTTTAAAACAGGAACACCTCCTCGCGTCAATAGTTCATCTATTGACTACAGCAAAACAGAAATACAGCCTGGTGATGAAGTCCCACGTGCTTTTTCTTATGAAACAACGAAATTCATCACTGACCAATTGCCATGCTGGTTAACATACACGAATGAGGGAACACACCAGCTCATCGATGAGAATTTACACCGTTCACCGATGTATTCTGGGATGATTAAGGGAACTGGACCACGCTATTGCCCATCAATAGAAGATAAGGTCGTACGTTTTAATGATAAACCGCGCCATCAAATTTTCCTTGAACCTGAAGGGCGCAATACAAAGGAAGTTTATGTGCAAGGGCTGTCAACAAGTCTACCTGAAGATGTACAAGTGAAAATCCTTCAAACGGTTCCAGGGCTTGAGAAGGCGGAAATGATGCGTGCGGGATATGCAATTGAATATGATGCAATCGTTCCTACACAGCTTTGGCCTACACTAGAAACGAAAAAAGTTAAAAACTTGTATACAGCAGGCCAAATTAACGGAACGTCCGGCTACGAAGAAGCGGCGGGCCAAGGGTTGATGGCTGGTATTAATGCAGGATTGAATGCGATAGGAAAAGAAGAACTGATCTTAAGCCGTTCGGATGCCTATATTGGAGTTTTAATTGATGATCTTGTTACGAAAGGTACGAATGAACCATACCGCTTGCTGACTTCACGTGCAGAATATCGTTTACTGTTGCGTCATGACAATGCGGATTTACGTTTAACGGAAATTGGTTTCAATATTGGAATGATCAAAGAAGACCGCTACAAACGTTTTCTTTTGAAAAAGGAAGCAGTTGAAGTAGAAAAAGAACGACTGAAATCAACCTTCATTAAACCAACGCAAGAAGTGCAAGACGTTATTATTACAAGTGGTGGCAGTGAGTTGAAGGATGGAATTCGTGCGTCTGATTTATTGAAACGTCCTGAAATGGATTATTCTCATATTCAGAAGCTGGCTCCAAGTGATGTCGAACTAAGCGACGAAGTGACGGAACAAGTCGAAATCCAGATTAAATATGAGGGATATATTGAAAAATCTCTGCAACAGGTCGATCGTCTGAAAAAAATGGAGAATAAAAAAATTCCAGAGAACATCGACTATGATGCCATCTCCGGTCTTGCAACGGAAGCACGTCAAAAATTAAAACAGGTCCATCCGCTATCAGTAGCTCAGGCTTCACGAATTTCCGGTGTAAATCCTGCTGATGTCTCCATTTTGCTTGTTTATTTGGAACAAGGTAAGATTGCCAGAGTTTCTCAGTAACGGAAATACCCGAAAAGGATTGAAGAATTCATGAACATTGAACAATTTCAACAAGCACTACAGGAGAAGGGTATCGAGCTTTCTCCTCGTCAGCTTGAACAGTTTGACACCTATTATCGATTATTGGTGGAATGGAACGAAAAGATGAACCTAACCGCCATCACGAATAAAGAAGAAGTTTATTTAAAGCATTTTTATGATTCAATCAGTGCAGCTTTCTATTTCGATTTTAACAAGCCTTATCAGATTTGCGATGTTGGAGCAGGAGCTGGATTTCCGAGCATTCCTTTGAAAATTTGTTTCCCAAATATCCACGTATCTATCGTGGATTCTTTGAATAAGCGAATCTCCTTTTTAAATCATCTTGCTGATGAGTTACAATTAAAGGGCGTTTCCTTTTACCATGACCGGGCGGAAACCTTCGCTCAAAAACCAGAGCATCGTGAATCCTATGATATTGTTATGGCAAGAGCGGTAGCGAGGATGTCTGTCTTAAGTGAGCTTTGTTTGCCGCTTGTCAAACCGGATGGGACGTTCATTGCCATGAAAGCGGCAAGTGCACAAGATGAAATGGATACAGGCAAGAAGGCGATTTTTACATTAGGCGGAAAAATTGAAGAAATTTATCCCTTCACATTGCCCGAAGAAAATAGTGAAAGAAACATCATTACGGTAAAAAAAGTAAAGAAGACTCCTAAAAAATACCCTAGAAAACCTGGTACACCAAATAAACAGCCCATTGAATAATCCTTTTACTATGAGGCTTTCTATTCATTGTGGCTGATAGATAGATTTTGGCTAGCACTTGTTCTAATTTTCTTTTACTATAAATGTAGGATTTTTTTATCCATTTAAAAATGTATAAGTAAACCTGAAGGAGAATATCCGACAAAGTGTTCTTTACAACCATATGCCTCGTTTTCCTACAGAGCGAGAAAGTCGGAGTTTTATCTTTTTGAAAAATCAGGGAAATAATCTCGGGCAAGCCGGCAGATATCTATAATATCTGGGCGTCTAGGCCTCATTATTGCTTTAATGACGACAGTCGACATGTTTTTTACAACGATGGACCATATGTATAACCATGTCGGGAAATGTATGCAGGACTTGTCCTTTCAATAGAGAATATGTTATTTGGGAGTTTTAAAAGGTGGTGTAGGAAGATGAAGCATCCTTTTTCGCGGTTCTTTGGGTTTGGCGAAAAAGAAGAACAGCAACTAGAGATGGAGACACCTAGCAATAATAACGAAGAAATAAGAAAAATTTCCATTTCTGATATTGTGCCTAATCGATTTCAACCAAGGACCGTTTTTAATGACGATAAAATTGCAGAATTGGCTCAAACGATTCATACACACGGAATCATTCAACCGATTGTAGTAAGGGCGTATGGTCAGGGGCAATACGAAATCATTGCAGGCGAGCGTCGTTTTCGTGCTATGCAAAAGCTTGGTTGGGAATTGGCACCGGCTATTGTTAAGGATTTTACGGATACAGAAACGGCTTCAGTTGCGCTGATAGAAAACCTTCAGCGTGAAGAGCTGACACCGATTGAAGAAGCATTAGCTTATGGGAAACTATTAGAGCTTCATAGTTTAACTCAAGAAGCTCTGGCACAAAGACTCGGAATTGGCCAATCTACCGTGGCGAATAAGCTTCGGCTGCTTAAGCTGCCGAAGGAGGTCCAAGATGCACTTCTTCAAAAGCAAATTACGGAACGTCATGCCCGCTCGTTAATTCCTTTAAAAAGTCCGGAAAAGCAGATCAAACTACTTTTGGAAATCATCGAAAAAGGCTATAACGTTAAGCAGACAGAAGAGCGGGTCGTCAAGCTCCTCACCGGAACGGTACTTAAGCCGAAGCCAAAACGAAAGGCGTTTAGTAAAGACATGAGGATTGCGGTAAATACCATCCGTCAATCGTTGAATATGGTAACAGACAATGGAATAAATTTGGATGCAGAGGAAGAGGAATTCGAGGAATATTATCAATTTACGATTAAAATTCCTAAGAAGAAAACTTGATCCCCTTTTCCTTAGCCCCCGCTTGGTAGTCTTCGATTACCAAGCTTTTTTTATTCTCTCTTTTCAACAGCATCTTTTGGTCATTTTTAGGGAAATTCCAAATTTTAAGAGGAATTTCAGAAAACGATTTCTTCCAGGTTTATTCATGATAAAATAGAAAGAAAGAAAATTACGGTAAATGCATTTAGATATAGAGTATAAAGATCGTTGAAAGCAGGTGAATTCGTGGGTAAGATTCTCGCCATTGCCAATCAAAAAGGCGGTGTTGGAAAAACGACAACTTCTGTCAGCCTTAGTGCTTGTCTTGCATACATAGGACAGAAAGTCTTATTGGTCGATATCGATCCGCAGGGAAATGCGACAAGCGGTGCAGGTATTGATAAAGCAGATGTAGAACAATGTATTTATGATGTATTGGTTGATGATGTCGAAGCCAGTACCGTTATCTTGGAAACAAAGGTTGAAAACTTATATATTATACCTGCGACAATTCAACTTGCAGGTGCTGAAATAGAACTTGTTCCAACCATCTCTCGGGAAGTACGTTTAAAAAGGGCGTTAGAAGAGGTGCAGAGTCAGTATGATTACATTGTAATCGATTGTCCACCATCATTAGGACTGCTTACCCTAAATGCATTAACAGCTGCTGATGCTGTTTTAATTCCTGTACAATGCGAATATTATGCATTGGAGGGCTTAAGTCAGCTCTTAAATACGGTCCGTCTCGTGCAAAAGCATTTAAACCATGATTTGAAAATCGAAGGTGTGCTATTGACGATGTTGGATGCTAGAACAAATTTGGGTCTTCAAGTTATTGAGGAAGTCAAAAAATACTTTCAGGATAAAGTTTATCAAACCATCATTCCACGTAATGTCCGATTGAGTGAAGCGCCGAGCCATGGAGAACCGATAATTATTTATGATCCAAAGTCACGAGGAGCGGAGGTCTATCTAGAACTGGCAAAGGAAGTGGTGTCAAATGGCTAAGGGACTTGGCAAAGGACTAAACGCACTATTCAACAATGGGGAAATCAGTAAAGATGAAATCGTGCGGGAAATTAAATTGAGGGAATTAAGGCCAAATCCTTATCAGCCCCGGAAAAGTTTTCGACCTGAAGCGATAGAAGAACTTAAGCAATCAATCATAGAGCATGGGATATTACAGCCGGTTATTGCCCGGAAAAGTATTAAAGGCTATGAAATTGTGGCTGGGGAGAGACGTTATCGTGCCGCAAAAGAAGCTGGTTTAAAGACAGTACCGGTTGTTGTGAGAGAACTGAATGAACAACAGATGATGGAACTGGCCATTTTGGAAAACCTTCAACGGGAAGATTTAAACCCAATCGAGGAAGCGGCTGCTTATCAAACCCTGCTTGAAAAATTAGAAATTACTCAAGAACAGTTGGCTATTCGCTTGGGGAAAAGTCGGCCGCATATTGCTAACTATGTTCGATTACTATCTTTGCCTGAAAAGATAAGGAGTTATATCTCTGAAGGTGAAATTTCTATGGGGCATGGTCGTGCGTTACTAGGATTAAAGAAAAAAGAGTTGCTTCAGCCAGTTATAGACAAAATTCTCAAAGAAGGAATGAATGTCCGAAAGCTAGAGCAATATATTCATCAATTAAATGATACGGTTTCACGTGAAACTAAACCTGCGAAACAAGTGAAAAAAGATATATTTATAAAGCAGCGGGAGTCAAGTCTACGTGAAAGACTAGGAACAAGCGTGACTATTAAACAAAGCAAGAAAAAAGGGAAAATAGAAATCGAATTCTTTTCAAAAGAAGATTTAGAGAGAATATTAGACTTGATTGATCAAGAAAACCTTTCCTCTTAGTCCCTTCTTTGAGAGATGATTTTTGAATGTAGATATGCAACAGGGGATCTTACTGTAGAGAATTAGGTGAATAAGTTGGTTTTATTGGGGACTTTTGTGAATGGGGCTTGTATTTTAATCGGGTCAATTTTGGGAATGTTTTTACAGCATATACCTGAGAAGATAAAAGAAACGGTTATGAGTGGTATCGGTTTGACCGTTATTGTCTTAGGATTGCAGATGGGTTTTAAAAGTGATAATTTTATCATGGTCATTATAAGTATTGTGGGAGGCGCTGTGCTTGGAGAATGGATGAATCTTGAAGCCAGGCTTAATTCTTTAGGCAATTGGATTGAACGTCGGATGAAAGCGAAAAAAGGAACTTCGATATCACAGGGATTCGTAACAGCCACGCTCATATTTTGCATTGGAGCGATGGCCATTATCGGTGCCTTGGATAGTGGGATCCGTAATGATCATGATGTTTTAATAACAAAATCGATTATTGATGGGTTTACAGCGCTAGTTCTGTCCAGTACTCTTGGCATTGGTGTACTTTTTTCAGCATTCCCTATCATTCTTTATGAAGGATTCATTGCCATTTTTTCAAGGCAAATTAATACTTTGATCCCAACTGCGTTAATGGATTCCTTCATTCTTGAAATGACAGCAACTGGAGGAGTCATGATTTTAGCGATTGGCTTGAATATTATCGGTGTCACCAAAATCAGGGTGGCTAACCTGCTTCCAGGAATAATGATTACAGCAATTCTAGTTACAATCATGTATTATGTATAAAAATAAGGAAGGGGTGAACCCCTTCCTTATTTTTATACTCGGCCAAACTTTTCAGGAACATTAGAATTACAGGGTTTTTTCCTGTTTGAATGACCAGGAGAATGGAGTGAAAGTTGGTTTTACTGGATAATGATTTTGTGCTTCATAAATACCCTCTGCAATGGTTTTGGCCATTTTTAAGACTAGATTAAGACGAGTATTTTGTAGGACCATAAACTCCATGAATCCACTGACATTCACGATTCCAGTAATATGGGCATTGCCAACAGAAGGTAGATCTTTATTGACTCCAGCGCCAGGTTTCACCGGACCTTGGCCAATTTGAACAATGCCGACGCTTTTCAATTTTCCTAAGCAAGCATCGATTCCGACGATAAAGGGATTGGTATGGATTTTATTAATTTCACTTAATTTTTCCTGTAAATTCATAGCATGTATAGGATTATCGAGAGTTCCATAAACATGGAAGGAAGAGGCACCGTCTTCTGTTTTTTCATTAAGCAGAGTGCCGACAAGTGGACCGAGGGAATCGCCAGTAGAACGGTCTGTGCCAATACAGACAATTACGATAGGTTGAAGCTTTCCAGTTGGAAGAAGGTTGATTAATTCTTGGGAAATTTGTTTAGATGCATCTGTATCTTCATGTAGGATGCGGCTCAATCTATTTTTATTATTATTAAATAGACTAGAATTCAGATTCATCGGCTCAACTCCTTTACTTCGTTTGGTATTACAGTATACGGATAAAAAAGGAAAAATATACGGTATTTAATGTAAAATTGGTGGGGGATTTATTTGATAAGAACACGCAAACGGGGGAAGGGGAAATAGTAAGATGCTTCTTCCTCTACCAATTGTCGTTATATATACTCTCTAGCAAAAAATCATTCATGGAAATAGAAAAAACTTCTAATTATCTTACCTATATACCCATATTTTTTTTGTACAGAAACCCATATTTATTGATAAAATAGAGAAAACTTCTTATTTAGGGTTATCTTTCGGCTTGAGGGGTAGATGGAATACGTCCAAAATAGGAAGGTCATAGGGAATCTAAAAGTTTTGCAGGATTTTGCAATAGGCAGGAGGAAAAGATGGATAGCATTTATAATAACGTTACAAAAGAATTATTGGATGAAAAAGTATGGCTACTGATGGGGGAGGGAATTATTAAAATCTTCCTTGTTCTGTTGTTATCGCGTATTATTATTACAATAGGAAAGACCATTTTAAATAAATTTTTCAAGGCTCGTTTAAGAAGTCCTATTCGAGTTTCAGAGCGTAGGGAAGCGACACTCATTAAGCTGCTGGAAAATATCATTACCTATGTTATTAATTTCATTGCCTTGATGATGATACTTGAAATTTTTGGACTTCATGTAATGCCATTACTCGCAGGTGCTGGTGTAATCGGTTTGGCGATTGGGTTTGGTGCTCAAAGTTTAGTCAAGGATATCATCACAGGATTTTTTGTGATTTTTGAAGATCATTTCTCGGTTGGGGATTATATTAAAATTAATAATTTTGAAGGGGAAGTCATTGAAATTGGGCTTCGTACAACGAAAATTAAAAGTAGTGCAGGAGAATTGCACTTCATACCTAACGGCAGTATTATCCAAGTTACAAATTATTCTATTTTAAACAGTAAGGCTGTTGTTGATGTGACCATACCTAATGATGGATCAGTCGAACTTGCTGAAAAAGTGCTGGTCGATCTTTTAAGCAGTATGGAAGGTAAATATGAATCCTTAATTAAAGCACCTGAATTTTTAGGAATTGAAACAATAGGTCCTGATGAAATCGTCCTTCGAGTTACAGCTGAAACAAAGCCAATGCATCATGTCGAAATTAGTAGAATATTAAGAAAAGAAATAAGTGCTGCTCTGGATTTAAGTGGAATTACATCTACATACAAAGGCAGCGAGTCGTAGGAACTAGGGGGCTCATGGTTATGGATGAAAAAGAATTTGCACTTAAAGATATTGTCGAAATGAAAAAACCACATCCATGTGGAGTGAATAAGTGGAGAATTATCCGGCTGGGTATGGATATCCGGATAAAATGTGAAGGCTGCGGTCATAGCGTGATGTTGCCTCGACGTGAATTTGCAAAGAAAATGAAAAAAGTTCTACTAAAGCATGAGGATTGATCATGCTTTTTTCATGGAGAGAAAGCGGTTCTACTATCTCAATGATTTACTTGTCTTTTTAGGAAGTGAAATCTATAATTGGGAAAGGTTTAGGTAATTAGATTGTCTTTATAGAAGATTTATCTTTTTCCATATGTACGAATTATCTTGAAGGAGTGAAATATAAATGGCTTTAACAGCTGGTATAGTTGGTTTGCCTAACGTAGGTAAATCCACTTTATTTAATGCAATAACTCAGGCAGGTGCGGAATCTGCCAACTATCCTTTTTGTACAATTGATCCAAACGTCGGGATTGTAGAAGTGCCTGATCATCGTTTGCAAAAATTGACTGAATTGGTGAAGCCGAAAAAGACAGTGCCAACGGCGTTTGAATTCACGGATATTGCTGGGATTGTAAAAGGAGCTAGTAAAGGGGAAGGGCTTGGGAATAAATTCCTTTCTCATATTCGTCAAGTTGATGCAATTTGTCAAGTCGTTCGTTGCTTCTCTGACGATAACATTACTCACGTTTCTGGAAAAGTAAATCCAATAGATGATATCGAAGTCATCAATCTTGAATTGATTCTTGCTGATTTGGAATCTGTTGATAAACGAATCGACCGCGTTGGAAAAATGGCCAAGCAGAAAGATAAAGGTGCAGTGGCTGAGCATGAAATCCTTGTCGCTTTGAAAGAAGCATTGGAAGAAGAAAAACCAGCTCGTTCAGTTGAATTTACTGAAGAACAGCAAAAAATCGTGAAGGGCATGCACTTGCTTACAGCGAAGCCGACTCTTTATGTAGCGAATGTAAGTGAGGATGAAGTGGCTAATGCTGCTGATAATGAATATGTTCAACAAGTTCGTGAATATGCTGCGAAAGAAAACGCAGAAGTTATCGTAATTTGTGCAAAAATTGAAGAAGAAATTGCGGAGCTTGAAGGTGAAGAAAAGGAAATGTTCCTATCTGAACTCGGCATCGAGGAATCCGGTCTTGATCAATTGATCCGTGCTTCATACAACCTGCTCGGGTTGGCAACATACTTTACAGCTGGAGTTCAGGAAGTACGTGCTTGGACGTTCCGTAAAGGTATGAAAGCGCCTCAATGTGCAGGTGTCATTCACACAGACTTCGAACGCGGTTTCATCCGTGCCGAAATCGTTTCGTATAATGACCTACTTGAGGCAGGAAGCCATAGCGCTGCAAAGGACGCGGGCAAAGTACGATTAGAAGGTAAAGAATATATCGTTAACGACGGCGACGTAATCCATTTCCGTTTTAACGTATAAGGCATAGAGAGACTCTACAGACCCAATCTGTAGAGTCTTTTTTCTCGGTATAGTTTAAGTCTATAACATTTGATTTCAATAAATTGTAATAAGTCTAACCGTTCGTTGCAAAGCCCCATTAACTATGCTATAATTTCTTCTTGTGAGTAATTATAAATAATTGCTCCTTGCCCAATTGGGCCGCTTAGACCAAAAGGAGGTGACAGTGATGAGAAAATACGAAATTATGTATATCATCCGTCCAAACATTGAGGAAGAAGCTAAAAAAGCTTTAGTTGAACGTTTCAACACAATCCTTTCTGATAATGGTGCGGAAGTAGAAGCAAAAGAATGGGGTAAACGCCGTCTTGCATACGAAATCAATGATTTCCGTGATGGTTACTACATGCTTCTTAAAGTTAACGCTGAAAGTGCTGCGATTCTAGAATTCGATCGTCTTGCTAAAATCAGTGAAGACATTATTCGCCACATGGCTACTAGAGAAGAAGTATAATCCGATATTTAATATAAATTCTAATCTTGTTTCACGTGAAACAAGTTTGAAACCTAGGGGTTGATTCTGATGATGAATCGCGTAGTTTTGGTAGGACGCTTAACTAAAGATCCTGAATTACGATATACACCTAATGGAGTTCCTGTGGCTACCTTTACTTTGGCTGTGAACCGTGGTTTTACGAATCAGTCGGGTGAACGTGAAGCAGATTTCATTAACTGTGTAGTTTGGCGTAAACCGGCAGAAAATGTAGCTAACTTCTTGAAAAAAGGTAGTTTAGCTGGCGTGGATGGACGTGTCCAAACACGTAATTATGAAGGACAAGACGGCAAACGAGTATATGTGACGGAGATTCTGGCTGAGAGCGTTCAATTCCTTGAACCACGAAGCAGTTCAGCGGGTGAAAGAAATGAAGGCGGTTCTTACGGTGGAGGTCAAAAAAGTTATAGCAACAATAATAACGGAAATGACAACAATTCGTATGGACAAAATCCTAATCAGAATCAACGGAGCAATAATAACTACACTCGTGTAGATGATGATCCATTTGCAAATGACGGTAAAACAATCGACATTTCAGATGATGATCTTCCGTTTTAAACAACCGTTTAAAATGAAAATTCAACAAGCAGGGAGGGAAATTTATTATGGCAATGGGTGGACGTAAAGGACGCGGTAAGCGTAAAAAGGTTTGTTATTTCACATCTAACGGAATCACTAAAATTGATTACAAAGATACAGATCTTCTTAAAAAATTCGTCTCAGAACGCGGTAAAATTTTACCACGTCGTGTAACTGGCACAAGCGCTAAATATCAACGTAAATTAACGATTGCTATTAAACGCTCACGTACTATGGCATTACTACCATATGTATCTGGTGAATAATAAATAGGCACATTGAGGAGCAGTCCTTAATGTGCTTTTTTTTATGCAATAGGAGTGACGTATAAAAATAGCCCTTTTATTAAAAATCCGCTAAAATGCGGTTTTTTTTGTTTTTTGAAGGAATTTTTATAAACGAAAATAGTCTCTTTCCAAAGAAAAAATTCTATATCATGAAAAAAGATTGTGATGTTTGAAATATCCTATGCTTAACGGATACAATATAAAGATAGAGACTGGAGACATTATTTTTAGTTTTATAAAAAACGGGGGGTGAAAATAATTGAATAGCGGGAGACGAATTGCTGAGGGCGGGGCCCTTTTGGCACTATATTGCATTTTATTGTTCATCACAGTTCATATTCCAATAGTGGGCATCTTCACTCTTTTCTTTTTACCAATTCCTTTCATTCTGGTGACAAATAAACAAAAGATATCATGGGCTCTGGGGTATTTATTTGTTGCTTCGTTATTGTCGATACTTATTGCGACGATATTATCCGTGCCGATGACCTTACTTATGGGGGCAACGGGTATTACCATTGGTTATTTTTTGAAAAAAGATAAACCAATGGCACCTATGTTTATAAGCGCTGTCCTTGTATTCCTAGGGGGTACATTATTAATATATGCGGCCTCGGTATTAGTATTCGATGTAAACTACATAGAAAAATCGATGGTCATGCTTGAGGAGTCCATTGATTCTTCTGTTGTGATCATGGAATCCTTTGATCAGGCATCGACAGAGCAAATCGAAAAGAGAATGCATGAATCAATAGATTTGCTGAACACGCTTATGCCAAGTTTGTTCGTTGTCACTTCTGTCATCATGGTTTTACTGATTTTCTTTGCGGCCCATCCTATTTTGAAGAGGTTCAGCGATAAAACTTTAAAGTGGCCCCATTTTCGAGATCTGCGACTCCCGAAAAGCCTTTTATGGTATTATTTAATTACGATGCTTCTGGCTCTTTTTGTGAATACGGACAAGAATAGTTTTGTATATATGGCCATAACAAACCTATTTTTTATCCTGCAGTTTTTCATTTTGATACAAGGATATTCGCTGGTATTTTATATCAGTCATGTGAAGTCTTGGACTAAAGCTATACCTATTTTAATCGTGGTTGCTTCGCTTTTACATCCGATTTTCATAACCATCATTCGATTTTTAGGTATAATAGATTTAGGATTTCCTTTTAGGGAGACAATCAAGAAAAAGGAATAGTCCTTGTAAAACAGATGCTTTTAGGAGCTGAAACTATGCCATCTTATTTGAAAGAGTACTCGATTAAGTCCCCGTTATATGGGGTGCTGGCTGCAGGCTTGTTACTTTTGGGCGTACTGGCTTATTATAATTGGGTTGTTGCACTTGTTGGATTATTGATTCTTGCTGGTTTATTTTATTTAACATTAAAAGTGGAAGAAAAAAAACAGCGTAAGACAGAAGAATATATAACAACGTTATCCTACCGTCTAAAGAAGGTGGGTGAAGAAGCGTTACTGGAAATGCCAATTGGGATTATGCTCTTTAATGACGATTTTTACATTGAATGGACCAATCCATTTCTGGCTTCATGTTTTAGTGAAGATTCATTGGCAGGAAGATCTCTCTACGATGTCGCTGATTCGATTGTACCGTTAATTAAGCAAGAGATTGAGACAGAGACGCTTACACTCCATGACCGGAAATTTAAAGTGGTCCATAAGCGTGAGGAACGACTTCTTTACTTTTTTGATGTAACAGAGCAAGTTGAAATTGAAAAATTATACGAAGATGAGCGGACAGCAATCGCCATTATTCTGCTTGATAATTATGATGATTTGACGCAGGGAATGGATGATCAGCGTAAAAGTAGTATAAACAGTTTGGTTACCTCACTTCTTGATAAATGGGCAAGGGATAATGGCGTTTTCTTTAAACGGGTTTCCTCGGAACGATTTATCGCTGTTTTTAATGAGCATATCCTTCATCAACTTGAAAAGGGTAAATTCACTATTTTAGATGAAATTAGGGAAACGACAGCCAAGCAAAATGTACCACTGACCTTGAGCATTGGGGTTGGCTCGGCTGTATCTTCCCTACCGGAACTGGGATCACTTGCCCAGTCTAGCTTAGATCTAGCTTTGGGGCGGGGCGGAGATCAAGTTGCTATTAAGCAGGCAAACGGAAAAGTGAAATTTTATGGTGGTAAAACCAATCCAATGGAAAAACGCACGAGGGTCCGCGCACGCGTCATTTCGCATGCATTAAAGGATATAGTCTTGGATAGCGATAAAGTCATTGTCATGGGCCATAAAAATCCGGATATGGATGCAATAGGTTCAGCCATCGGTATTTTAAAAGTGGCTCAAATGAATGAACGTGACGGATATATTGTCATAAACACACAGCAACTTGATAGCAGTGTCCTTCGTTTAATGGAAGAAATTAAAAATAAAGAGGACTTGTATGCACGGTTTATAACTCCCGAAGAAGCATTTGAAATGATTACGGATGAAACGTTGCTCGTTGTAGTTGATACGCATAAACCTTCAATGGTGATTGAAGAGCGATTATTAAATAGGATTGATAAGGTAGTTGTCATTGACCACCATCGCCGAGGTGAGGAGTTTATCAAAAACTCATTGCTCGTTTATATGGAGCCATATGCATCCTCAACAGCTGAACTTGTAACTGAACTGCTTGAATATCAGCCAAAACGCAGCAAAATTGATATGCTTGAGTCTACGGCACTGCTTGCCGGGATTATTGTCGATACGAAAAGTTTTACTTTAAGAACTGGTTCACGAACATTCGATGCAGCCTCTTATTTAAGGGCTCATGGAGCAGATACGGTACTTGTTCAGAAATTCTTAAAGGAAGACGTAGACACCTATATTAAACGGTCGAAGCTGATTGAAGAGGTTGTCTTTTATAAAAAGGGTATTGCAATTGCTTCGGCAAAAACTGATCAGGTCCATAATCAGGTGCTCATTGCTCAGGCAGCCGACACGCTTTTGGCTATGGACGGCGTTGTCGCTTCCTTTGTAATGGCTAAGAGATCTGATGATACAGTTGGCATAAGTGCACGTTCTCTCGGTGATATCAATGTCCAGGTGATAATGGAAATGTTGAATGGAGGCGGACATTTAACAAATGCCGCTACTCAACAGGCATGTTCCATTGAAGAAGCCGAAAGTCGATTAAAAGCAGCAATTGATGATTATTTAGAAGGGGGACAAAAAGAATGAGAGTTATATTTCTAAAAGATGTTAAAGGTAAAGGAAAAAAAGGGGAAGTCAAAAATGTCGCAGATGGTTATGCACATAATTTCCTGATTAAACAAGGATTGGCTGTAGAAGCAAATAATACAAATGTGAAAACTTTGGAAGCTCAGAAGAATAAAGAAGAATCGCTTGCTGCCGAAGAACTTCAACATGCAGAAGAACTGAAAGTACAATTGGAGAAGTTAACTGTTGAATTATCTGCTAAAGCTGGAGAAGGCGGGCGTTTATTCGGTTCTATCACGACGAAACAAATTGCCTCAGAGCTTCAGAAAAAACATGGCATCAAGATTGATAAACGTAAAATGGAGCTTGCTGACGGAATTCGTTCTTTAGGACATACGAAGCTCCCTGTAAAGCTGCATCCTGAGGTTACAGCAACACTCACAGTGCAAGTGAAAGAAATTAACTAATTTTAGTGGTTTCATATCTGTGAAAAATTGATAAAATAGAGATAGACGAAAAAAATGTGATTGGGCATGTTGTCCTTTCACTTTTTTCTTTTTAACTAGAAACATATAAATAAGCAAAAAGTATCCTCTTAGAATGGGAGGTTTTAAGATTTGATAGAACAATTTCAAGATAGAGTTCCCCCTCAAAATATAGAAGCAGAACAAGCTGTGCTAGGGGCCATTTTTCTAGAGCCTTCTTCACTAACTGTTACATCGGAAGTTTTGATTCCAGAGGATTTCTACAGAAGCTCGCATCAAAAAATCTTTAATGTGATGATCAAGTTGAATGACGAAGGAAAAGCTGTCGATTTGATTACGGTGACTGAAGAACTAGCCGCTGCAAAGAACCTTGAAGAAGTGGGTGGGGTTTCATATTTAAGTGAATTGGCCGGGTCGGTACCTACCGCAGCCAATATTGAATATTATGCCCGCATCGTAGAAGAGAAGTCGTTACTACGTCGATTGATCAGGACAGCAACGAATATTGCTCAGGAAGGATATAGCCGCGAGGATGAGGTCGAGGAGCTGCTCGGGGAAGCAGAAAAAACGATCATGGAAGTAGCCCAGCGGAAAAATTCCGGGTCTTTTCAAAACATTAAGGATGTATTAGTACGGACTTACGATAATATCGAGGTATTGACCACCCGTAAAGGTGATGTCACAGGAATTCCGACCGGATTTGCTGAACTGGACCGAATGACAGCAGGTTTTCAACGTAATGACCTTATTATCGTGGGTGCTCGTCCCTCTGTCGGTAAGACCGCTTTTGCTTTGAACATCGCTCAAAATGTTGCAACGAAAACAGAAGAGAACGTTGCGATTTTTAGTCTTGAGATGGGTGCCGAGCAGCTTGTTATGCGTATGCTTTGCGCGGAAGGAAACATTAACGCTCAAAATTTGCGGACAGGCTCCTTAACGGATGAGGACTGGCGCAAGCTAACAATGGCGATGGGAAGCTTGTCGAATGCCGGTATTTATATTGATGATACGCCAGGAGTCCGAATTGGTGAAATTCGTTCAAAATGCCGTCGTTTGAAGCAGGAACATGGACTTGGCATGATATTGATTGATTACCTTCAATTGATTCAAGGAGATGGCCGTTCAGGCGACAATCGTCAGCAAGAAGTATCGGAAATTTCTCGTTCACTCAAAGCGCTTGCTCGTGAACTACAAGTACCTGTTATCGCCCTTTCCCAGCTCTCCCGTGGAGTGGAGCAGCGCCAAGACAAGCGCCCCATGATGTCAGATATCCGGGAATCAGGGAGTATTGAGCAAGATGCTGATATCGTGGCATTCTTATATCGTGATGATTATTATGATAAAGAATCCGAGAATAAAAATATTATCGAAATCATTATTGCCAAACAGCGTAATGGCCCTGTTGGGACGGTTTCGCTTGCATTCGTTAAAGAATACAATAAATTCGTTAACCTGGAACGGCGCTTCGATGATGACTCGATGTCTCCCGGGGCTTAAATAGATTTAATGTTATTCATAGAAAACGGCCCGCCACTTTTGAAGTGGCGGGCTGTTTTTATGGAGAAAATGATAAAAAAGAAAAGCCATCGTAAATAATAAAGGATTTCCATGGGTAAAATAAATGATATTGAAATATTGAAGAGAATAATCTAAATCGAAATGAGAAAAAAAGCCGCTATAAATACCTTAAAAACGCTATTTTCATCTTAGTTGCTTCATTCCCTATCAGTAAAAAGATAAGAGTAAAACCCGATTATTACCAAGTGGTAATCTTTTTATTTTTCAGAATTATCAGTATGAAAAAACGCTACAGAAGGTTAATACCTTATATTTATACTGTAGGAAAGTAGGTAAAATGCATATTTACGAACGAATTATTTATTAATTTATATAATGTTCGGATTTTGTATTGACTTCCTCTTTGAATTATTGATAAAATAGGTTTGTTTGATAAGAACCGGTTAATAACCGGTATTACGTGATCCTTTGGAGGTGCTTTATTCAGATGTCATCAGTTGTAGTAGTCGGTACACAATGGGGAGACGAAGGTAAAGGTAAAATAACAGATTTTCTATCCCAGAATGCGGAAGCCATTGCTCGTTATCAAGGTGGGAATAATGCAGGGCATACGATTAAATTTAACGGTGTTACTTATAAACTGCATTTAATTCCGTCAGGGATTTTTTATAGTGATAAAATTTGTGTTATTGGAAATGGAATGGTAGTTGATCCAAAAGCGCTTGTAGAAGAGCTTGCATATTTACATAGTCACGGAGTGAGCACGGATAATCTTCGTATCTCTAACCGTGCACATGTCATTCTTCCTTACCATATTAAATTGGATGAAGTTGAAGAAGATCGTAAAGGTGCTAATAAAATTGGTACGACGAAAAAAGGAATCGGCCCTGCTTATATGGACAAAGCTGCTCGTAACGGCATCCGTATGGCAGATCTTTTGGACCGTGAAATTTTTGAAGAAAAATTGTCCCAAAATCTTGTCGAAAAAAACCGTATGTTTGAACGTTTTTATGAAACAGAAGGTTTTAAAATCGAAGATATCTTAGAAGAATACTATGAGTACGGACAACAAGTGCAGAAATATGTTTGCGATACATCCGTTGTATTGAATGACGCACTTGATGAAGGAAAACGCGTATTATTTGAAGGGGCTCAAGGGGTTATGCTTGATATCGATCAAGGAACATACCCATTTGTTACTTCATCTAACCCAGTTGCAGGCGGCGTAACGATTGGTTCAGGTGTTGGACCTACGAAAATTAACCATGTGGTTGGAGTATGTAAAGCATATACAAGCCGTGTGGGTGATGGCCCTTTCCCTACAGAATTACATGATGAAATCGGTCATCAAATCCGTGAAGTAGGCCGTGAATATGGTACTACTACAGGCAGACCGCGCCGTGTGGGCTGGTTTGACGCTGTTGTTGTTCGCCATGCACGCCGTGTTAGCGGGATTACCGATTTATCTTTAAACTCCATTGACGTGTTATCAGGTCTTGATACGGTCAAAATTTGTGTGGCTTATGAATACAAAGGCGAAATCATTCATGAGGTTCCAGCGACTTTGAAAGCGATTGGCGAATGTACACCAGTCTATGAAGAGCTGCCAGGCTGGCCAGAAGACATCACGGGATGCAAATCATTGGATGAACTACCAGAGAACGCTCGTCACTATGTAGAGCGCGTATCTCAATTAGTAGGCATTCCTTTGACTACTTTCTCTGTCGGTCCTGACCGTAACCAAACAAACATCGTAAGAAGCCCTTGGCGTCTAGCGTAATTCATGAAAAAAGGAGCTGGCTTTTTTGCCGGCTTCTTTTTTATTTAAATCTAACTCCTTGGTGGTGTGGCTAGTATGTCAGTTTGTACAAATATGATTAAGCAATATGTACTGAGATACTAACAAGGAAATGATGTTTTTAAATAAATTTTGTTTAAAACAGTAGTGAAAAGGAAAAAATATAAAATAAAATAAATTTTATTTTAAAAAACTATTGCATAAACAATAAAAACTATGATATTATCAAAAGCGTCGTCACAATAGAACAAGCCAATAACACGGTAGAGCAACAAGCAAAGCTTCCACAAGTAGCGCGAGTTGCGGAGTTTACATCTTACAGAAGGTAAACAGAAAATCCGGAAATTATGTGGCGAAAATTTATTAGAACGAGCCATTAGCTCAGTTGGTAGAGCATCTGACTTTTAATCAGAGGGTCGAAGGTTCGAATCCTTCATGGCTCACCATTTTTCCGGCCCATTGGTCAAGCGGTTAAGACACCGCCCTTTCACGGCGGTAACACGGGTTCGAATCCCGTATGGGTCACTTCTTTATATAATTTATATGCTGGTCCCGTGGTGTAGCGGTTAACATGCCTGCCTGTCACGCAGGAGATCGCGGGTTCGATTCCCGTCGGGACCGCCATTTTATTTTTTTTATGATTTTTTCATTTAAAATAGAATATTTGGCTCAGTAGCTCAGTCGGTAGAGCAAAGGACTGAAAATCCTTGTGTCGGCGGTTCGATTCCGTCCTGAGCCATCCTTTTGAAAAGCGCCTTTCGGACGCTTTTTTTGTTATATATTAATTTACAAACGGGATAAATCCTGTTAATAGATTGTTATTGATTTGTAACAATCCAATTTTAACCATTTATATAAATGGTTCGCTATTCCTTATCAGGCTTACGTCTACCTCCTTTTTTATTTCGAAAGATACCTTTTCTAAAAACATATTTATTGGTACTTGTTGTCACCATTTATACAGTTCTATTACATTATGAAGTCTATTTCTTGATTTTTTTATTATTATGATAGAGTTATGAGTGGAAAAATGGTTATAGAAATTAGTCATGTACGCGTGAATATTGAAATATTGAAATTGAACTAATATATCTCATATAAATTTGATTAGTTTCTTAATTGGTGACTGGGCCGTTTAAGGAGGACAATATATGTTTATCTCAAAAAATAAAGGAATCTTTCTGTTCATTATATCCCTAATGTTATTGCTTGCAGGAAATCGAGCAACAGCAGCAGGTGTATCGGAAATTAAAACCATTCAGCATGTTTATCTCAACAATGAATTCGTGGGAAGTGTAACGGATGAAGCGGAAATAGAAAAGATTGTAGCGGATAAAGTTGCAGAAGCAGAGGCGGATTATCCTGACTATACATTTGATAGTGAGACGCAGTTAGCATTTGTGGGCGAGGAAGTATTTAGTGAAGAAGTAAAAGAGGACCAAGTCTTAAAGGAAATTGACGATCAATTGGATGTAAAGGCAGACGCGTATGAGATTAACATTGATAATCAGGTGGTCGCTTATGTTCCTTCTAAGGAAGATGCTGAGGAAGTTGTGAGAAAAATCACCTTATTATATGTAGATGAGGAAGAATACGCTGAATATGAATCCAGCAAGAGAGAAAGTGAATCGGATACGGTTGAAACGTTAAAAGAACCAGGAAGCAGAATTCTAAATATCGAATTTTCGCATCCAATTACGTTTAATGAAACCGCGGTTGATCCTAAAAAGATTATGACGGTTAACAAGACCCTTTCCATGATAGAAGAAGGAAAAGAAGAAAAGGCTATCTATGAGGTAAAGGAAGATGAGGAACTTGAAGAGGTCGCTAATAAGCATGATATGGACCTAATTCAGCTGTTGGAGCTAAACCCGGACCTTAATAAGGATAATGGGCTTAAAGTAGGTGAGAGCGTCTATGTGACCCAAGCTACACCCTATGTGAACGTAATGGTAGAAAGAGAAGTTTTGAAAGAAGAGGGGATTCCTTTTGAAAAGAAAGTAAAAAAGGATGATGATCTTCTGAAGGATGAGCTCGTTATTGAACAAGAGGGTAACGATGGCGTTCAGTCATTCACCTATACAGTTGAAGAAACAAATGGTAAAAAAATCAGTGAAACTATCGTAAAAAAAGAAGTTACGGAAAAAGCGATCACAGAGATCACTAGAAAAGGAACAAAGGTCATTCCTTCAAACGGAAGCGGCACCTATTCGTGGCCTGCAGACGGGGGCTATATTTCCAGTAAGCAGGGCCAGCGCTGGGGGAAACTACATAAAGGAATAGATATTGCCCGACCAACAACAAGGACCATCACGGCAGCCGATCATGGAATAGTCGAATTCGCAGGAGATTCCGGAGGTTATGGTAATAAGGTAATAATCAATCATAATAATGGATTTAAAACGTTGTATGCCCATTTAGATTCAATAGATGTAAAAGCAGGACAAAAGGTTGGAAAAGGAATGAAAATTGGGATGATGGGCTCAACAGGCCATTCCACCGGTGTCCACCTTCACTTTGAAGTATATAAAAACGGGTCTCTTGCAAATCCGCTAAATTATATAAGTCAGTAATTGAGAGAAGTCTTCGAAAAATATTCGAAGACTTCTTCTTCTGCTACATACATAGATGAGAATAATAGGAAAAAGGTGATTTAATGCCTGTAAAATGATAAAGTATAATAGATACAATTTGCTTACATTTAGGTGTTTAGACCTTTTAATAGGGTATATATAGTGAACGTTGTTGGACTAAGACGATAGGTCGGTGTAATCAGTAGGAAAATATGAAAAAAGGTCCCGGATAAGGACAAGGTTTTTAATAGATTTAGTTTAGTCATTAAAAAGGAGATAAGTACATGGATAAGAAAATTTTGGTAGTGGATGATGAAAAGCCAATCGCGGATATTTTACAATTCAATTTGAAAAAAGAGGGTTATGAGGTTTTTTGTGCTTATGATGGTAACGAAGCTCTTAAAATGGTAGAAGAACGGCAGCCTGATTTGATCTTGCTTGATATCATGCTACCACAGCGTGATGGGATGGAAGTTTGTAGAGAAGTAAGAAAGAAATATGAAACGCCAATCATCATGTTAACGGCTAAGGATTCTGAGATAGATAAAGTATTAGGGTTAGAGCTTGGTGCAGATGACTATGTGACAAAGCCATTTAGTACCCGGGAAATAATCGCCCGTGTTAAGGCGAACTTAAGACGCCAGCAAGCTGTCCCGGTTCCGGATCAAGAAAATGAACCGAAGGAAATTACAATAGGCACTCTTACTATCCATCCTGATGCCTATGTGGTATCTAAGCGTGGCGACACGATTGAATTAACTCATCGCGAATTCGAATTGCTCCATTATTTAGCAAAGCATATCGGCCAGGTTATGACAAGGGAGCACTTATTACAAACCGTTTGGGGATATGATTACTTTGGCGATGTACGGACAGTCGATGTAACGGTTAGACGTCTTCGTGAGAAGATTGAAGATAATCCAAGCCATCCGGGTTGGATTGTAACTAGAAGAGGGGTCGGTTATTACCTGCGTAACCCTGAACAGGAGTAGTTCTTATGAAAAAGGTTGGTTTTTTTCGCTCAATTCATTTTAAATTTGTTCTGATTTATGTGTTGCTTATTTTCGTAGCGATGCAAATAATCGGGGTTTATTTTGTTGGGGAATTGGAAGAAAATCTTGTCGGGAACTTCACGAAATCGATCAAAGGCCGCGTTAACCTGCTTACCTACAGTATTGGTGAAGAAATGGAAAAAGAGAGGGGAGAGGAAGACCCAACCCTCGAAGAAGCGATTAATACGGTACTGAAGGATCGCGATAATTCATCGAACGATATTTCGGAAGTACGTGTTATTGACACACGCAGCAGACGCGTAATTGGAACCTCCGCCCCAGGCAACCAGGAAATCGTAGGGAAGAAGACAACAGAGGTCCTTATTAAAAATACGCTGATTTATGGAAAAGAAGATAGTGATATATTTCGAGATCAGAAAACTGGCAGGCGGCTTTGGGTTCTTTCGACACCTATTGAAGCAAATGGAGAGGTCATTGGCGCCGTCTATGTAATAGCTGAGATGGAGAATGTCTTTGAACAGATGGAAGAAATCAATAGTATCTTCATGACGGGTACGGCCATCGCCCTGGTCATTACTGCCATCTTGGGAATTCTGCTCGCACGAACGATCACCCGCCCCATGTCGGATATGAGAAAACAGGCACTGGTGATGGCGAAAGGGAATTTCTCTAGAAAGGTTAGGGTATATGGCGATGATGAAATTGGTCAGCTTGCTGTCACTTTCAATAATTTGACTAAAAAGCTTCAAGAGTCGCAATCTAGCACAGAAGGAGAACGACGTAAACTTTCATCTGTCCTCGCTAATATGACAGACGGTGTTATTTCAACTGATAGACGCGGTAGAGTGAACTTGATTAATGAACCAGCTGCACAATTACTTAATGTCTCACATGAAACCGTCATGAACCAACCTATCATTGAGGTTTTGGGCCTTGAAGAAGAATATAAATTTGAGGATTTACTGGAAGAACGAGAGTCCGTAATCCTTGATTACAGCAAAAAGGATCGGCCGTTCATTTTGAGGGGGAACTTTTCGGTCATTCAAAAGGAAACGGGATTCGTTAATGGATTGATCACTGTTTTGCATGATATTACAGAGCAGGAGAAAATTGAGGGTGAGCGTAGGGAGTTTGTTGCCAACGTGTCGCATGAGCTAAGAACACCGCTTACAACGATGAGGAGCTACCTGGAAGCATTGGCGGAAGGGGCTTGGAAGGACGAGGAAATCGCTCCATCCTTTTTAAGTGTGACCCAAAATGAAACGGAGCGAATGATCAGGCTTGTTAATGATCTGTTACAGCTTTCGAAAATGGACAGTAAAGATTACAGGCTTAAAACGGGCTGGGTGAATTTCAATAAATTCTATGACCATATCATCGATCGTTTTGAAATGACGAAAAATGATGACATCACGTTTAAGCGTGATCTGCCAAAGGAAGCTTATTTTGTGGATATTGATGAAGATAAAATCACTCAGGTTCTTTATAATGTAATCTCCAACTCATTAAAGTACTCACCTGAAGGGGGTCAAGTGACCTTCCACGTCAGGGCATCGGATGGCTTTATCGTTGTCAGCATTACAGATCAAGGAGTGGGCATCCCGAAAAACGTCATTGATAAAATATTCGACCGCTTCTACCGTGTGGATAAAGCAAGGGCCCGGAACTTAGGTGGGACAGGGCTTGGTTTAGCGATTGCAAAAGAGATGGTCGTGGCGCATGGTGGGAAAATATGGGCAGAAAGTGTGGATGGAAAAGGAACTACGGTGTTCTTTACACTTCCTTACGAACAGGAAGAAGAGGATGATTGGTCATGAATTTTGAACGTGCGAAAAGTATAATACTGATTATTTTAGTTGGGACTAGTATTTTTTTGACTTGGAGTATTTGGACGTACGAGCCTGAATATGATCAGTTTGACCAATCTGATCTTATAAGGATTAAAAGTGATGTTCAGATTGTCAGTGATGTCATTAAACCGGTTAGTATCCTTTTTCATAGCAATGGTCAACATTTTCAAACCTCCGATCCTGTAGAAATAGATAAAATGGAGAAAGAATTTTCTCAATGGCGTTTTACCGGCGTAAAAGAGCTATCCATGAAAAGGCTTCAAAGGAAATTTGATGATTTTGTTCATGAAGAGGGATCAGTGGAAATCGGATTTTCCGATGATGTTCCAATCTCCCTCTATAAAACGGTATTGGATATTGGGGATAAGGAATTGCCTAGCTTTTCTTTTGATCGCATCATCATTAAACAAAAAGATATCAGTGGTAATGAATCTGCGGTTTATTTTGTCTCTTACGAACAAGAGAAAATCTACCAAAGCATGGTCAGTACTAAAAGACTTAAAGATTTCATGGATGATTTTTATAATGATTCACACAAAAAATATCCTGAATACACAGCCCAAACCATAAACAGTAAAAGGACACTGTTTGTTCCGGAAAATTCTATAAAGATTAACAGATTTCAATATTATATTGACACATTTGATATTGGAAACCTGAAAGATGCGTTATTTAATTATCCCAAGTATGTACGACAGGATTCAGTTTCAGTCGGTGAGGAATACACGGATGGAACAAGACTGATGACGGTCAATAAAGAAAATTACCTAATTTCTTATATCAATCCGGCACAAAAGAGCATTGGCAGTTCCAGTGACCTTCTCCAAAAAAGCATTGATTTCATCAATGATCATACTGGTTGGGAAGATAACAATTACCGCTTTGCCTATATGTCGGAGAATGAGCAACGAGTGGTATTCCGCTTATTCGTAAATGGTTATCCGGCCTTCAATGAATCCGGAATGACAGAAATCGAGCAAATTTGGGGAAAAGAAGAAATTTATAGCTATGAGCGTCCCTACTTTTCACTTGCTTCTGTCCTTCCTTCAGAAGGATCGGTAAAAACTTTACCAAATGGCAGGGAAGTACTGAATCAGTTGAAATCTAAGGAAAATATTGATTTCAAGAGTGTGGAGGACATCTCGGTTGGTTATAAGCTGAATAAGTCGTTAGATTCCAAGCTTGTTACTCTTGTTACACTTGACCCCACTTGGTATTATCGTATCGGCGATAAATGGTTTATTGTGCCTTTTGATGAAGACTCAGGAGGCGATCAAAGTGGATTGGAATAATACAAAGTCAATTTTCATCATGGTTTTCTTCGTTTTGAATATTTTTCTTCTTTATCAATTCCTGGAAAAGATTAATGACTCCCAAATTGAAAATTTCACGGAGTCCTCAACGGAAGAACTCTTGAAGGAAGATGATATTTCAATAGAAGTCCCAATTTCGAAACAAAAAGTGAAGGATCAATTCTTGATTGCTAAAAGTAAAAATTTCGAGAAGAAAGATTTACAGTACCTGAAAAATCAAAAAGCGAAAATTATAGACGATAAGAACCTTGTCGGTACATTTAAAACGCCGGTTAGTATGAATGATAAAATTCATGCTGCCGATGTTGAGATATTCTTGAAGGAGTATATCTTGAATGGTAATGATTATCGCTTTTGGAGCTATGATCAAATCAACCAGACCATCATCTGCTATCAAGTGGCAGATAAAAAGATGTTTTATAATAATAGTAAGGGTAAGGTCACTTTATATCTGAACAAGAAGGGTGAAATCGTTTCCTATGAACAGATGTATTTAGAGGGGATTAAAAAATTCAATAAACCTAAAGAATTGGTATCTGCTTTAAATGCTATTAGAGCATTGTATGATAATGGTGATATTGATCCCAAAAGCAAAGTGACTAATGTACAACTAGGTTTTTATAATTCTCTGCAGACGACATCTGTGTCACATTTACTTGTGCCAACATGGTGGGTGGTCTTGGATAACGAAACGGATCTATTCGTGAATGCTTTTGATGGAGAGGTCATTGAATTAAATACAGAAGAAAAAATACTGGAGTGAGTATAGATGACTATGCATTTTAGTGTTCTCGCAAGCGGGAGTACAGGAAATGCCTTTTTCGTGGAAACGGAGGATCAATCTTTTCTTGTCGATGCCGGTTTAAGCGGTAAAGCCTTAGAAGCGTTGTTTCAGGATATAGGCCGTGATATGTCGAAGCTATCCGGAATCCTTGTTACCCATGAACACAGCGACCATATTAAAGGTCTTGGCGTGGTTGCTAGAAAACATAAACTCCCGATATATGCGAATGCAAAGACATGGAGTGCCATGGAGCGTTCAATCGGTGAAATTACTGTCGAACAAAAATTCACATTTGAAATGGAGCAAGTCAAAACATTCGGCAGTCTTAATATAGAATCCTTTGGTGTATCTCATGATGCTGCAGAACCAATGTTTTACGTGTTTCATCATGAAGATAAGAAGCTTGTGGTTATTACTGATACAGGATACGTAAGTGATCGGATGAAAGGTATTATCTCGAATGCTGATGCCTATGTATTTGAAAGTAATCATGATGTATCTATGTTGAGGATGGGAAAATATCCGTGGAGCATTAAGCGCAGAATTTTAAGTGATGTTGGTCATGTTTGTAATGAGGACGCCGCTCTTGCAATGAGTGAAGTGGCCGGAGATAAGACAAAGCGGATTTACCTGGCCCACTTGAGTCTTGATAACAATATGAAGGACCTAGCAAGAATGTCAGTAGAACAAACTTTAAAGACAAAAGGAATCATCGTCGGTGAACAATTTTCTCTGTATGATACGGATCCGAAAAAACCGACAGAGCTTGTTACGTTATAAATAAAAGGAATGGATGAGGGAAACCTTGTTCATTCCTTTTTATTTATAAAATATATAAGTTACTAACCGGATTAAAAGGGGTATCGTTTGGTTAGAACTATATAGGAAAATAGAAAAGTTGCTGCATATTATTCAATTTTAAGTTTACCCTTAAATAAGGGCGTACATTTTTTTAGAAAAATTCGGTTAAATGAGTATAATTAAGGGAGGATACCAAACAATAGTAGTTGCTATAATTCATTCCTAAAATGAGAGGATGGAGCTGTCTTGGGTTATTATGATCAGAATGATGAGAACCAAAACAAAAAGAGAAAGGGGAGCCATACGAGCTATTTTCTTTCAGGCTTGGGAGGCGCCATCATTGGGGCATTACTTATTTTATTAGCTTTTCCGGGAAGTGGACTGTTGATTAACGAAAGCAGCGAAAATACAACAGAGAAATCAACTGATAGTGAATCGATGAAGCAGACACAGCAAAGCCTGTCTGTAGATGTGACAAGTGCCGTCACTGATGCTGTTGATAAGGCTAGCGACGCGGTAGTCGGCATCACAAATATTCAGGAAACAACTTTCTGGGGCCAGCAGGGAAAAAATGAGAGCAGTTCTGCTGAAGCCGGTACTGGTTCTGGTGTCGTTTATAAAAAAGATGGCGGTAAAGCCTATATTGTTACAAACAACCACGTCATTGAAGACGCAAATGAATTGGAAGTCACGTTAAGTGATGGAACTAAACTACCAGCGGAACTACAAGGTAGTGACCCATGGACAGACCTTGCCGTCATAGTAGTAGATGGAGATAAAATTAAGACCATTGCCGAGTTCGGGAAATCTGAAAAACTGAAACCTGGAGAGCCTGTCATTGCCATTGGTAACCCGCTAGGTCTTCAATTCTCTGGATCCATTACACAAGGGATCATTTCCGGTTTGGAACGTACAATTGAAGTGGATATCAATGAAGACGGACAGGTGGATTGGAATGCAGAGGTTATTCAAACCGATGCGGCGATTAACCCAGGGAACAGTGGAGGGGCACTTGTTAATATGTCCGGGCAGGTCATCGGAATCAATTCCATGAAGATTGCAGAAAATGCAGTGGAAGGAATCGGGCTTTCCATTCCGATTGATTCAGTTATTCCAATTATTAATGATATCGAGGAATATGGTGAAGTTAAACGTGCATTCTTAGGTGTGAATTTAGCATCTGTAGAAGAAATTTCTCAATACCATCAGCAGAATACATTAAAGTTGCCAAAGAAAGTTACTGCGGGCGTTGCAATAACAGGTGTTCAAAGTAACTCTCCAGCTGATAAAGCAGGTCTAGCAGAATTTGATGTCATCGTTGGAATGGATAATGAAGAAATCCATGACGTAGTAGAATTAAGAAAGTATCTTTACAATGATAAGAAAATCGGTGACAAGGTTAAAATCATCTATTACCGTGATGGAAAGAAAGAAACCACGGAAGTCACGCTTTCAAGCAGCGAAATCTAAAGAACACAAGGACAGGGAGCCAATACTTCCTGTCTTTTGCTTGCGACTTTCTTGTTTTTTGATACGATTACTTGTGGATATTTGCTAAAAGCTAAAGAAACCAATCAAATTGTGGATAAATAGGTGCAGCATTATTAGTAACATAAATAAAGAAGAGGAGGATGTATGATGGAATTATATTGCTGTCAGGAACACGTAGATATGGCGTTGGATGAAGTGGTATATGAGTGTGAAACGTACCCTGTTTTAACATTCATTTCTGAAGAAAAACAGTTATCAACAACCTGTGAATATTGTCGAAACGTGGCAATATATCTAGTAGGGAACTAATATTCCCATACAAGATGTGGATAGAAATTGTGGATATGTGGATAACTATTGTGGATAACGTGTTTGTAACCTGTTCTTAACATGTTCTTAACATTTTTACAAAGTAGAAACTAGAGCATGGAATTGACGTATATTTAAACCTTTGATGCTCTATATGAGATAAAAGGTCATTAGAATTAAAAAAGAGTTTTTATGGCTGCAAAATAAAGACAGGGAAGCGAATTCTTATTAAAATAATCAGCTCTGCCTATCTAGGCAACCTTAGTTTTATACAAAATTTGTCGATAAAATTCATATCAAGATTTAATGGGATTATATTATGAAGGAATTTCATAGTTTATCAGGGACAAAATTATATAAAGCGTCAATAAAAGTCATTATTGGAATAATGATGACTGGAATACTGTTATATTAAGGCGTTCTAGTTCAATAGGTTTGATTTTTTATTTTCATTTTTTGTTGGTTCTACTTTTGGTTACATTACTCTTGAGTTATTCTAGAAAAGAAACAAATGTACATTATTCACTTATGAATGAAGGAAGCCGTTGCCACTTTTTTAAGGAGGAAGCGGCTTTTTAATATAAAGATGATAGTTGAATCATTATTTATAGTGGTTATAAATGTAATGGACTTATCCAAAACTGGAAAGGATATGCTTGTTTTGCTTATAGGTCCCTCTAAGGTATGATAATAGGTAGGCAAATCCAACAAATGATACTAAAACATAATGAAAGTTAGAGGATATATATGAAAATAACGATTATTACTGTTGGCAAGCTAAAAGAAAAATACTTAAAGCAAGGAATTGCTGAATATACAAAACGTTTAAGTGCCTATGCTAATATAGAACTTATTGAAGTACCAGATGAAAAAGCCCCGGAGAACCTTAGTGCAGCGGATATGGACATTGTAAAACAAAAGGAAGGTGAGCGAATCTTAGCTAAAATCAGCCAAGACACCTACGTTATTACACTTGAAATCAATGGCAAACAGCTCACCTCTGAGCAGCTAGCATCTCATATTGACCAGCTAGCTACTTATGGAAAAAGTAAAATTGCTTTTATTATTGGTGGTTCTCTGGGGCTTAGCTCAGAGGTGATTTCAAGAAGTGATTATGCACTTTCCTTTTCTAAAATGACCTTTCCGCATCAGCTAATGAAGTTGGTTCTGTTGGAGCAAATATATAGAGCATTTAGAATAAATAGAAATGAACCGTATCATAAATAAATTTGCCAATTCAGAGGAATTGCTTATAAGGTTTTTTGAGTTGTAGAATTAAATTTTAATGTTATGAAAAGAGGGTAACGTATGAATAAAGAGTCCATTTATGGTTTAACATTCGATCAATTGACAGCGTGGCTTTTGGAACATGGTCATAAAAAGTTTAGAGCTTCACAAGTCTGGGAGTGGCTTTATAGGAAGCGTGTAACAGATTTCTCTGAAATGACAGATGTAAATAAAGAGTGCATTCAATTACTGAAAGATAACTTTTTCATCCAAACTTTAACTGAGCATGTTAAGCAAGAGTCAGCGGATGGAACGATTAAGTTCTTGTTTAAATTACAGGATGGAAACCTCATCGAAACGGTTATGATGAGGCATAAATACGGGATTTCGGTTTGTGTCACCACACAGGTAGGATGTAATATTGGTTGCAGTTTCTGTGCAAGTGGTCTATTAGCCAAAAGTCGAGATTTATCTAGTGGGGAAATTGTAGAACAGATTATGAACGTTCAACTGCATCTAGATAAATTGGAAAAAGAAGACATTGTTAGTCATGTAGTTGTAATGGGAATTGGCGAGCCGTTTGACAACTTTGAAAATATGATAGACTTTTTAAAGGTAATTATGGACCATAAAGGGCTTGCTATCGCTGCAAGGCGTATCACTGTATCGACTAGTGGACTTGCCAACAAGATTTATGAATTCACAGATACTCAATTACAGGTAAACCTGGCAATATCATTGCATGCACCGAATAATGAACTTAGAACCCGGATAATGAAAATAAACCGAGGTATTCCAATAGAAAAATTAATGAAATCGCTTGATTATTATTTAGAAAAAACAAATAGAAGAATTACTATTGAGTATATCCTATTGAAAGATGTAAATGATCATAAAGAAGAAGCCGAGCAACTTGCCAATCTTCTTGATGACAAAAAACATCGGCTTTATGTTAACTTAATTCCATATAATCCTGTAGATGAACATAGTCAATATCAAAGAAGTGAGAAAGAGTCAGTTCTCTCGTTTTATGATACGTTGAAAAAGAGAGGCGTAAATTGTAAAATCCGCCAAGAGCATGGAACGGATATTGATGCGGCCTGCGGACAGTTAAGAAGTAAACAAATTAAAAAGGCTGAAGTTCAATAAGAATTTGATGAATAAAGGCCAAAATTCAACAGAAAAAACAGTATGTTATTGAACACATACTGTTTTTTCTGATTTATTAAATGATGAAAGGTCGATTTAATTGTAACGACGGACGAATAATCTCTTTGAAGGTCGAATTATACCTCACGACGGTCGAATAATCTCCCAGAAGGTCGAAATCTACTTCGTGAAGGTCGAAAAATCACTCAGAAGGTCGAAATATACTTCGCGACGGTCGAAAAATCACTCAGAAGGTCAAATATACCTCGCGACGGTCGAAAAATCACTCAGAAGGTCGAAATCTACTTCGTGAAGGTCGAACTTCGTTCAAAACTCTTATTGAAGTTTCTTATTTAGCTATTTCTTTTACGGAGGCAACTTCATAAGTAGTAAGTTCACTGCCTAGAATAGGTGATTCTTTTTTTGCTTCATCGGAACTAGGTTCAGGTCGTTTATGTGCAGCTTTAAACGCATCACTATTTCTCCAAGCAGTAAAGTTATCAAGGTTTTCCCAGTACATATTTACATTTAGTTCATCATGATCTGTTAAGTTTTGTGTTAATAATACTTCTACTTTTACGAAGCCTTCTGTTGTATCAAGTGGACCTGGTGCGGTAAATCCTGGGGCCATAACTGCACCCATCCCTTTTTTAACTCTAATTCTATTCGTTACGATTATCATAAATCAACGCTCCTTTTAGAGTTTTCCTTTTTTTAACACTCTTGTATCATACATATTTTAGCATATTAGCAGGAATATAATCTATTTTGATTAATCAAAGCAAAGGTTAAGAAGGTTGAAAGAAATAATTTTTCGGAAAGCAACCTTTCACTCAAAATAGGTAAGGGAGTTTCATTTTATTATTTTTTAAAAGACATGTCTTTTAAAAATCGAAGAATAGATCACATGAAAAAAGCATCTAGTAGTTTGGTTATTACGAGGTTTATCACTTCATATCGCGTATAATAGAAATCAGTATAAGGAAATAACGATTGTGGAAACAATAAAGTAAGATACTAAACAACAAAAGAGGCTATTATATGACTGAATTAAGTTTTACTGATTATACATTAAGTGATGAAATTGTAAGGGCATTGGAGAGTCTGGGTTATCAGCAACCAACGGAAGTTCAACGTGAAGTGATTCCTGTTGCATTGAAAAGAAAGGATCTTGTCGTGAAGTCGCAAACAGGGAGTGGTAAGACAGCTGCATTTGGCATACCGATCTGCGATATGGTTGATTGGCAGGAGAATAAGCCGCAGGCACTTATTTTAACACCTACGCGAGAGCTTGCTGTACAGGTGAAAGAGGATATTACGAATATAGGTAGATTTAAACGAATTAAAGCAACAGCGGTTTATGGAAAATCTCCATTTGCTCTACAAAAAGCAGAACTTAAACAAAAAAGTCATGTAGTTGTAGGAACGCCAGGACGAGTACTCGATCATATTGAAAAAGGTACGTTTGTTTTGGAGCGCTTAACACATTTGGTTATTGATGAAGCGGATGAAATGTTAAATATGGGGTTCATCGAACAAGTGGAAGCCATTATTAAAGAGCTTCCAAAAAACCGAGTTACCATGTTGTTTTCTGCTACTTTACCAGAGAGTATAAAGAAACTTTGTCAAAAATATATGAACGATCCTTTAGATATTGAGATTAAGGCAACGGGCATAACGACTGAAAAGATTGAACATGCCCTAATCGAAGTGAAGGAAGATGATAAGTTTTCCTTGCTTAAAGACGTTACAATCACTGAGAATCCTGATAGCTGCATCATTTTTTGTCGGACGAAAGATCGGGTGGACGAAGTATGTGAAAAGTTAATGGATTTAGATTATCCTTGCGATATGATTCATGGAGGTATGCTTCAAGAAGATCGTCTTGCTGTGATGAACGAGTACAGAAGAGGTGAATTCCGCTATTTAGTTGCTACAGATGTAGCTGCAAGGGGAATTGACATTGATAATATTACTCATGTTATTAATTATGATCTTCCACTAGAAAAAGAAAGCTATGTACATCGAACTGGAAGAACAGGTCGAGCTGGTAAAAAAGGGAAAGCCATTACTTTCGTGACACCGTACGAAGATAAGTTCCTTAAAGAGATTCAAAGCTATATCGGATTTGACATCCCTAAAATCTCGCCTCCATCAGAAGAAGATGTCTCGAATAAGTTGAATGATTTTGAAGCGAAACTAGAGGCTCGTCCCAAAATAAAAAAAGATAAAAGTGAACAATTGAATAAACAAATCATGAAGCTATATTTTAATGGCGGTAAGAAAAAGAAAATCAGGGCCGTTGATTTCGTGGGTACAATTGCGAAGATTGATGGTGTCAAAGCCGAAGATATTGGAATTATCACCATTCAGGACAATGTTTCCTATGTGGAAATATTGAATGAAAAGGGACCTCTTGTTTTGAAAGTGATGAAAAATACGAAAGTCAAAGGTAAGCTTTTAAAGGTTTCAGAGGCCTTTAAGAACTAAAAGAGAATGATAAATAAAGAAGCGGTAAAGATGAATGATTGGTCTTTGCCGCTTCTTTATTTTTGTTATTGATTATTTATGAGAAATTTTTACTCCGTTATATAGCGGTTAGATAGGGCAATCACATGCTAGAAAAGTAACTTCAATTAAGAGATGTCTAACATCTTTTCATTATACAAAGGCTCATAGCGGCAGGAGTATAAAGGAAACTACATAGAAATACTCCTTTAAGTTGAATTTTAAGGAACAGCATATGAAAGAGAAAGTATAGATGCATTTTTGACATGGACAGGATGAGCATGTCCTGATAGTATATAAATGATAATGATTATCATTTTCATAAAAGGACGGTCTTGAGGGGGAAAAAACACATGAATACACTGGAGAAAATGGAGACGTTTATCGTACTTGCCGAGTGTCGCTCTTTCACAGAGGCTGCCCGCCGACTTTATTGCTCACAACCTACTATTAGTCATCATATCAATCACTTAGAACAAGACTTTGATTCAAGACTTTTTCATCGTACTGGTAGGAAAGTAGAGTTAACGAAGCAAGGGGAAGTTCTCTTGACTTATGCAAAACAGATTCTGAGTCTTGTGGATGAGGCTTCAGTAACGATAAAAAAGGTAGACTACTTTGAACAGACACTCTCGGTATTCGTCAGCAATTATATTGCGGATTACTTCTTTGCGGATCTTCTCCATCAATACAAGGAGATTTCACGAAAGAAGTGCATTGAAATCAATAGTTTTTGTTACGATGATTTAAAGAGAAGCCTTCAAGATAACTTGACCAATTTTGCAATCATGCCAATCTATCCTGAAGACTACTATTTAATGGACCACTATGACACGTCAGTTTTATTCGAGGATGAACTATCCCTGATTTTCCCAAACGATTATTTATGGGATACAAGAAAAACACTTTACTGCCGTGATTTACATAACAAAACCGTCCTCTTGCCAAAGAGTCATTACTTACAGCAATATATCAAGAGTCATTTACGTAGTCGACAAGTTAAGGTGAGGTATTTACAAATGAGCAACTTTGAATTAATCAAAAAGGCTGTAAAAGCTGGACATGGGATTGCCTTTCTACCTAGCTTTGCTGTTGCGGAGGAATTAAGTAAAGGAGAGTTAGTTTCAAGGCCGGTATCAGGGCTATCAATTAAGCGGAAAAACGGATTAGTAATCCGTAAGAATACTCAGCTTACAGATTATGAACAGGATTTTTGTAATAAGTTAAAGCAACATTTCCTTCAATTCGTTTAAGATCCTCATCGAGAGGATTTTTTTTATTTGTATAACTAACCTTTGTATTAAGAAAATGAATAGTGCCATTCATAAATATTACAAAAGGAATATGGCGGCAATGAAACTAAGGATTATCATAAAAAAGCAGAATAATCGATATTGATAATCATTATCAACTTTGGTAGTTTGAGATTACACAAAGGCCTGAACCACAAAGGTGATTCTGATAATTAAGGATGTAGAAGGAAGCTATGAAGATATCGCCAACATCTGTTTTAAGCAAAGTTTGATAGATGCATTGTTGAGGAGGAAAAAAATGAATGAGAAAAAAAACGACTTTCTGATGCTTGATACAGGAAGCTATTTTGGAAAAGCAAGGGTGAACGACCCTAAGTATCAGGAGGATTTTACATTTATTGATACTTACGAACTACCAGATATTGATTTAAAACCTTTTAAATGCCTGGTTATCCAGGGTTTAATAGATCAGAAATTTTTATATAAACATAAAGAGTTAATTCATGAATTTTTAAATGATAAAAAAGTCATCGTTTTTTGTGGCAACATATTTATGGATTGGCTACCAGGGGGCTCGAACTTTATCCCTAAAACGATACACAGTTTTCAAGACTATGTTGTATCAGTCCACCAACCCCACCCGATTTTTGAAGGGGTGGAAGAGGATGATATGACCTATAATAAAGGGGTTTCAGGCTTTTTTGCAAGAGGTCATCACCCAATTCCTGATAGAGCTGAGGTTTTGTTGACGTTACCTGGTGGAGAACCAATCACATATATTGATAGGGACAGCACAAAAGGAACAATTCTTGTTCATTCAGGAAACGATTTATTTGGTTCGATGAATGTGAAAAAAACAACAGTCCGTATTAGCTTCCAACTCATGCAGTGGGTACGGAATGAATACCAAATACTTCAAGAGAAGAGTGAAGTGAAATGAGGAAAATTGCAGTAATTGACGGTGGTAGTTCACAGCACCATCGGACATATACCGAGCCGAAATATCGTAAATATATTGATACGTTAATTTATCTTCCTAATCTAGTTGAAACGTCAATTGATGAATTTGATGTCCTGCTCCTTCCTTCCCAACTACATATGGGCCTTCTCATGAAGTCCATGGATAAAATATATGAATTCGCTAATAGGGGTGGGATCATTGTGTCTTTTGGTCCACAGCTGAATGAATGGATTCCAGGCCATAATTGGGAGTTCAGGGAAACGAATTTTTGGTGGTGGCTTGAAAAGGATCCCCAAAGCGGTTTAGTTCTTCAAAAGCCTGACCATGATTTATTCAGCCGCTATCTAACACTTGCTGATTCGACTTGGCATCAGCATGGCGTATATTGGCCGCCTAAAGGTTCAGATATCCTTGTTTCTACTGAGGACGGTGGAGCCGTTCTTTATATTGATAAGGTCAGTACAAAAGGTACTTGGGTAGTTATGACTCTTGACCCTGATTACCATTATGGCTCTTATTTTATGCCAGCAACGGAAAGGTTTCTGAATGGATTCTTCCCTTGGCTTGCTGAAGGCGATGTATAATGATGTAATTTGAAAATCTTCCAAAAGGTAGCCGTTTCGGATACAAATAGTGAATCTACTGCTGCCTTTATCGATGCGATTGCTCAGCACCGTCATTGGGCACGTTCTTAATTCTTGAATGTAAAAACCCAGACTTTAAGGAGTCTGGGTTTTTAGTGTGATTTAGAAATTATTATTGTAATAACTCTCCACATCTTTAATTTGCTTTTTCCTCAAAGAGAGAGACAATTCCAACAATCACGTTGGTGGCCTTCATCATATTATCGACGGAAATGAATTCGTATTTGCCATGAAAGTTCTCGCCGCCTGTAAAAATATTTGGTGTTGGTAGGCCCATATACGATAGTTGAGAACCGTCCGTACCACCGCGGATTGGTGAGATTTTTGGTTTGATTCCGAGTTTCTCCATTGCTTCATAGGCAATGTCGACGATTTCTTTGACCGGCTCGATTTTTTCCTTCATGTTGTAGTATTGATCATTCAATTCAAGAAGGATTTGATTTTGACCATATTTTTCTCTTAATTCTTCGGTGATTTTCGCTATATAGTTCTTACGGTTGTTAAATTGTTGGCGGTCAAAATCTCGAATAATGTAAGAAAGCTTGGTTTCCTCAACATCTCCGTGAAATGAAAGGAGATGATAAAATCCTTCGTAACCATCTGTATATTCCGGTGCCTCTTCTCGAGGGAGCCTGCTGTGGAGCTCCATGGCAATCTTAGCCGAGTTGATCATCTTCCCTTTGGCAGTACCAGGGTGTATATTGGTCCCTTTGACAGTGATCTTGGCTGATGCCGCATTAAAGCTCTCATATTCAAGTTCACCAAGTGGACCGCCATCTACTGTATAGGCAAATTGAGCATCGAAAGCAGCTACATCAAACTTATGTGGTCCTCTGCCGATTTCTTCATCGGGAGTAAAGGCCACACGGACTTTTCCATGTTTGATTTCTGGATGATGAATTAAATAATCCATAGCTGTCATAATTTCGGCAATGCCAGCCTTATTATCTGCGCCGAGTAGGGTAGTTCCATCCGTTGTGATTAAGGTATGCCCTTTATAGTCGTTAAGCGAAGGAAAATCATTAGGTGATAGGATGACATTCAACTTTTCATGTAAAGTAAGATCACTACCATCATAATTTTCAACAATTTGCGGTTTTACATCTTTCCCAGTAAAATCCGTCGCCGTATCAATATGAGCCAAAAATCCGATGGTCGGTACTTTCTTTTCTGAATTGGCAGGCAAAGTCGCCATAACATAGCCATTTTTATCAATTGTCACTTCTGTCATCCCGATTGCTTGTAATTCCTCTACCAATGTATTTGCGAGAGTTAACTGTCCGGTTGTAGAAGGACATGTGGGATTTTCCTCATTGGATTGCGTATCCACCTTTACATAGGAAGTAAATCTTTTAATAATTTCATTTTTCATTTTTCCCTCAGCTCCTTTTTCCCTTATCTTACCATGTTTGATTAGGATGAAAAAATCATCTTTGTTCTAGTGGAGGAACAATTCGTCCTTCTATCTTCTTTAGATATGAACTTTAAAATAGATTTTGTACAAAAATGCAAAGAGCAGCATGTTATTACCCACATGCTGTTCTTTGCTGTTGTTTTTTGAAAGCATGGTCTAAGAGCATGTACTTTTACATATTCAACGCCCAAACAGATACACTTTTTCCATGAACAGGAAATGTTGCGAAACCATCTTCTTCAATGGTGATATGATCATCTCTATGAAAGGTCAGGTCAATCCAGATTTCACCAGCACGATGTTCACCGACGAACATCCTTTTTTCACTGTTGTGGTCTCCATTGGAAACAATGACAGCACATCCAGACCCTTCTAGTTCTTCGACTCCAAGTCGGACCCAGCCTATCGTGTTTGGATCATTGAAATAGTCTTCTTGTTTTCCATAGGCTTTTTCATATCGAGCAAATAAGAGGCGGTCTAAAATATCCTTTTTTCCAGGAACTGGAGAAGGTCCGCCGATTCCATAATAGTCTCCGTAAAAGACACAGGGGTAACCGCAAAGTCTTAGCAAGATAAGGGCATATGCTGATGGTTTAAACCAGTCCTTTACCCAGGATTCTAGTGATTCATGTGGCTGGGAGTCATGGTTGTCGACAAAAGTAACGGCCTGTGCCGGATTGGTTTTAACGAGGGTATGATCAAAGATGGTTGAGAGGTCGAACTTAGAGCCTGCTTTTGAGGCTTCATGAAATTTATAATGCAGAGAAACATCGAACAAGTTGAGGTCATGATTTGTTTGTTCTAAGTAAGTTTGGCAAGCCTTCACATCGGCCTTCCAAAATTCTCCGACCATGAAGAAATGTTCCTTTGTATAAGGGAGGAGTTCCTGTAAAAAATCATTAATAAATTCATAATCAATATGTTTTACAGCGTCCAATCGAAAACCATCGCATTTTAACGTGTCGACCATCCATTTTCCCCAGCTAATCATCTCCTGGCGAACTTTTGGCTGACTGTAATCGATGTTGGCAAACATTAAGTAATCGTAGTTACCAAATTCATCAATAACATGCTTATTCCAATGTTTATTTTCCCCTGTTATCCGGTACACACCCATTTTGTCGTTTCCGGCATCATAGTCCGTTCCATTAAAATGAGAATGGTTCCATTTAAAATCAGAGTATTGATTATTACGGCCTGGAAAATCGAATGTTGTCCAACCTTCAATTTCAAATGGTTCTGAAATGTCTTCCATCCGGTTGTCCGGGTTGACTTCAATGACTTCAAATTTTTCAGTTCTATCAGCTCCAGCCTTATGGTTCATAACTAGATCGATATACACGCAAAGCCCGTAGTTATGACATGTAGCTATTGCTTGAAGCAATTCCTCTTTTGTTCCGTATTTGGTTCGAACGGATCCTTTTTGGTCGAATTCACCCAAATCGTATCCGTCATAAATTCCATAGCCGTTATCCCCTACGGATTGCCCTTTTGTAACTGGCGGAAGCCAAACACAGTCAATTCCTATATCTTTCAACTTGGAAGCCTCATACTTCAATCTGTCCCAATGAGAGCCATCTGCTTCAAGATGCCACTCGAAAAATTGCATCATTGTATGATTTCTTTTCATTCGTTCCCCCCCTGACACCGACACGTTTTGACAAGATTGATAATGGACAATCGGAAAATTAATGATGGAAATCTTTACCCCGTATATAAAAATAATAAACAAGTATCCAGTCTCTCTGAATAGAGGTTCAGTCCTCTCTCTATTTTACTATTTTATACCAAATAAGGGTAATTATAAGTTTGAAAATAATCGATGAGAGCAGTTTGCTAAGTCAGGAAGAGGGAGGAATAAGCTTAAGAAAGTGTTATGAAAAGGCGCTTGGAACGTGGTTAATCATATTAGTAGGAAATCAAGGTATTTATTTTTTTAGATTTTTTTTTGGCGTCTGTCCAAGTTGATTTTTGGTTTTTTTCGTGAACTTTTATAGAAATAAAGAATAATAGGGAAAGAAATTATTTTTGTACGTAGAGTCATTTGGTTGGGAAATAAATAGAGGGTAGTAAGCTAATGAAATAAAAAAAGGTATCTCAAAATTTAGTTTGGGATACCTTGATTGTAACGAAATTAATAGGCAGTTAGCCTCTTTTTCCTCTTCGTTTAAAGAAGTGAGCGAATGCCATTGCGCCAAATAGTAATAAAAGGAGAACAGAAGATAGAATTATCGTTTCTTTGGAGTAATTGCTGTTAGCCACTCCTTGCGAACCCATATTCTCGTTCATACCAGGGGGCTTTATAGCTGCACCATTTTCACCATCACCCATGTTAGGGGGCTGCATGGCAGCACCGTTCTCACCGCCGCCCATGTTAGGAGGCTGAGCTGCACCGCCCATACTGCTTTCTGTTTCAGCTTCAACAACTAGATCTCCGGAAAGTTGTGCCAAGATAGAATCAGCACGTTGGGTAGCGAAATCGACCAGGGTTTCTTTGCCTGACGTTGCTTCTGTATACTCGTCCAATGTATAGAATTTTGTCGGATCTTTTTCCACATATGGTGAGATTAATGTGGAAATCTCAGTTGTAATTGCTGTCATATTTTCTTCAGAGAAAAAATCTGTGGCAATGTCGTCTAGATAATCATAATATTTTTCGCGGTACTCTTCGTTGGAAAGCAGGGCATTTAATAAAGGCCGATTCTCAAGTGTCGTACCTGACACAGGCTCTGTAATGCTGAAGTTAATAATGCTTTCATTCATGAAATTGGAGCTCATGTCCATCATGGCACCACCGTTCATATTCGGTGAACCACCAGGGAATTCTGCATTGTCATCATCATTAGCAGCAGTTGTATCACCATTAACCGTTGCAGCATCTTTTTGATCAGCTGCCTTTTCATCCTCTGCGGCTTGTCCCTTTCTGCCCCCGCCCCCTGAATAACCACCAAATGACATATTATAGTCCCATGGCAGGATGGAAAAGACGCCGTTCTCTTCATATAAATAGTAATTATGCTTTTTATCGCCTTGATAGTGATCGAGGTTGACAAGAGCTGTATTAGCTGCAAAGTAGCGCAGCATTTCGTCAACATTTAATACTTCTTCTAAATTCCCGCCATTATTGATAACATCAAGCATTTTGATCATAGCAGATTGATCGGAATTATCGTTTGTTTTTAAGTTTATTCCTGTGTAGTCATCAATATCATCGCTAATCCATTTTAAATCACTTCCGGTGCCATCAGGATAATAAAGGTCCCCGGTGCCATCAGCAAAGTTAGTATCTAAAAATGTTTCTTCAATAGCTTCTACACCTAAATACAAACCCCATTCTTTGCCGTTAATGGTCACGTACATATAGGAATGACCGGGAGTTGCTATGCCCATTTTTTCCATTAGCTCATATGAAAGATACTCTCTCATATAGGTTGGGTCACTGTAATTGTTATTTAAAGCCATTTTTTTCAAGCCGTGTAAATCTTGATCTTCCTGATAATAATCAAAGTCTATCTTCCAGCTGTAACGATCAGAATCTTCCATTTGGACAACAGAATTTAAGGAAAGGTTACCCTTGGTTCGAAAGCCTACATTTTTAACCGTTTCTCCATCAATCGTTACATCGGCATTAACAATTTCCTTTTCAGTGGGATTCTCCAAGATGGAGACTAAATCATCATCATCCATTTTTATATCAACGTTTGTCACCCTACTTTGATCAAATACAGATTCTGTATAAGTTTTCCCTTTCGAAGCTTTTTCAACTTGAAGATTGGGAAGGAAAAACATCACTGCTATAAAAATTACTATCAGTAAACCAATCGACGCTAAAACATATCTTGTTTTTAACATGCCAAGGCTCCTTCCTCCTGTATTCTTAAATAGAGGAGCGGACATAGATTTTTATGTCCGCCTTCTATCTTAGGCAGTGAAGTTGCCGTCATAACTTAACATGATTGCAGAATGAACGCTGTCCATGTCCTTGACTTGATTAATGAATTCAGTATTATTATCCTTTAATCGAATTTCATATGTCACTTCGAGGTTATTGCCAGGCATTACGGATTTCGATTTGATAGAGTGTTTTTTCACTTTACTAGAAATCCTTTCTTCTAACGTTTTTTCAATTGAAGCATCTGTGTATTTCACGATAAATAAATAAGGATTTTCTACAGTCAAACGGTTTGCAAATACAAGCATGACAGTACCGATTAAAATAGCACCGATGATGACGAGTGGAATTAGACCAGCCCCGCACAAAATCCCAGAAGCAGCTGCCCAGAATAGGAACACCAAATCCATAGGGTCTTTAATAGGCGTTCTGAACCGTACAATAGATAGAGCACCAACCATACCAAGAGAGATAACGATATTAGTTGAAATACCCATGATAATTAGGGCAGTAGCCATTGTCATAATGATGAGAGAGATGTTGAAATTGTGTGAGTACATCACACCGGAAAAGGTCTTCTTATAAATAACGTAAATGAACAAACCGATGGCAAATGCTAACAGTAACCCTATTAAAGAGTCAATAATTGAAAAGCTTTCGGTCTTGTCCAAAAAGCTAGATTTGAAAATATCATTAAAAGTACTTGTGGTTGTTGCAGTTGCGGTCGTATCCATGTTTTATTCCTCCAAAAATATTGGTAGCTGAAAATCAGCCGTATCTTCTGCTTAGTTGATATTTTGAAAAAGATGATTTTCTAGTATCGATGATGGAAAGCAATTGTTTGATGATACCTGGAAGATATTCATCAAATTTGACCTCCAGAATGACCCAATCGGGATCTAATGCATCGACTACGATTAATTCAGGATTCAGGAAATCTGTGTCTCGATAACTGGTTTTCACGTTACTATCAAACGTTACCCGAACATTTCCATATTCATAGATAAAGACTTCTCTTTCATAGTCCACGACGGTTGTCGGTTTGATCTGAAAAAGGGTCATTTGAATATATAAATCTCGAAGTAAATCCCTTGAATCCCCAGACATCCATTCTATATCCCCTAAACGAATTCGTTCATATTCTTCAGCAGAGAGCCTACATTTCTGTTTATAGGTTAAATTATCCCGCTTACTCTTTTTTTCTAGGTTAATAAAGTCGGAATCATAATCATAAAGTCTAGCTCTAAATTTATCTCTATGATAGAAGCCCTCTGTTTTTTGCCTTAGTATTTTATTGTCAAAGTTATCGAAATAGACACTGCGAATTAAATACTTTCCATCATGTCCATGGGGATCAAGCTTCATAAAGTTCTGTAGGTTATTTCTTAATAGATAACAATCCGCTTTGGTAATTGCATGTTTGAGTTCACGCCTGCCTTTCAAACCATTCATTTTTGTTCCTCCTTTTCTGTGTTTTTATCTAGGTCAAGCTTATTAATATAATCTTAATTAAACCTTAAGAAAAATTTCCGGGTCATAAAATGAACTGAACATCCTAGTTACAACCATTTAAATACCATTTTTAACCTCCATTTAATATTATTGGAATTTATTAGAAGAAAAATGAGCGGATTTACTCATTGAGAATAATTATCATTATCATTAGAATGAATTGTGTGATAATGATAATTATTCTCAATTAATTAATATACAGGGAGGCTCATTATGGGAACAACCACACTTACCAAAAATGATCAATTACTGGAACAACAAAACACAAGGGAATCAAATGCTCGATCTTATCCTAGAAGATTACCTATGGCCATCGATCAAGCGGAGGGAATATACCTAACAGACATGGATGGAAAAAGATATATTGATTTTCTTGCCGGTGCTGGAACATTAGCGCTCGGACACAATCACCCGGCTGTGCTAGAAGAAATGGAAAATGTTCTAAAAGCTAAACGACCTTTACATACATTGGACTTTACTACGCCAATCAAAGAGCAGTTCGTTGATGAAATTTTTGAATGTCTGCCTGAAGAATTCAGAAAAAATGCAAAGATTCAATTCTGTGGTCCTACTGGCGGAGATGCTATTGAGGCGGCACTTAAATTAGTTAAAACAGCTACAGGCAACCGAAGCATTTTATCTTTCCAAGGTGCTTATCACGGAGCAACACATGCGACAATGTCAATTAGCGGTAATACAAAACCAAAGGAAAAAGTTCAAGGGTTAATGCCAGACGTGCATTTCCTACCATATCCATACCAGTATCGCTGCCCATTTGGAATTGGCGGAGAGGAAAGTCACAAAATTAGTAGCCAGTATATCGAAAACCTGTTGAACGATCCTGAGTCTGGATTATTAGCACCTGCAGGAATGATTTTAGAGGCAGTACAGGGTGAGGGAGGTTCCATTCCAGCACCAATTCCGTGGCTTAAGGAGATCAGGAGAATTACAAAAGAGCGAGGCATTCCATTAATTATCGACGAAGTTCAATCGGGTATCGGCCGAACAGGTAAAATGTTTGCCTTCGAACATGCAGGAATCATTCCAGATGTTCTTGTACTATCAAAAGCAATAGGTGGCAGCCTTCCATTATCCGTCGTGATTTATAACAAAAATCTGGATCTATGGTCTCCGGGTGCTCATATTGGTACGTTCCGCGGAAATCAATTGGCAATGGCAGCAGGAACAGCAACTTTAAAGTTCATGAAAGAAACAAATCTTGTGGAGCATGCAGCTAAAATGGGAGAAATCTTAAAGAATATTCTTAAAGATTTGCAAAAAGATATCCAACAAATTGGGGATGTTAGAGGCCGGGGATTGATGGTCGGTGTTGAACTGGTTAACCATTTAGAACCGCAAAACTCGAATGGAAGCTATCCGGCTAATTCTGAACTTGCCAGCACCATTCAACAGGAATGTTTCCAAAGAGGATTAATCTTAGAAGTCGGTGGCAGACATGGTAGCGTCGTGAGGTTTTTGCCTCCATTAATCGTAACGGAATCCCAGCTTCGAGAAGCTACTGCAATTTTTGAAGAAGCTGTTCGTGCAGCTGTTGCAAGAGGGTGAAGAATAAATGATTGAAATGATTAATAAAACTAATTTTGCTTATTCTCCATTTTTCTTGAATAACGAGGCCGGTTTCAATAATTACACCGATTCTTTAAAAATCATCGAAAAAAGACTTACCGACTTTTTAAAAGAGAATAATCAGCCGTATTCTGGGAAAAAACCGCATGAAATAGAAGCGAGATTAAATGAGCTGTCCCTTGGTTCTATAAAAGGGGAGACATTGGAAGGTGTCGCAGCTGAACTAGCTGAGTTTGTTATTAATGACAGCATCAATGTACACAGTCCTACTTGTATCGGACATTTGCATTGCCCGACACTCATACCTGCAGTGGCTGCCGAAATGATTATCAGTACTCTAAATCAATCAATGGATTCCTGGGATCAAAGCTCAACCGCAACCTTTATTGAAGAGCGTTTAATAGATTGGTTGTGCACTCAGGTAGGGTTTTCTGATAAAGCGGACGGGATTTTCACAAGCGGTGGAACCCAATCTAATTATATGGGACTGTTATTGGCGAGAGACGCCTATTGTAAGCGTGTCTGGGATATAGATGTACAGCAACATGGTCTGCCAACCGAAGCAAAAAAACTGCGGATTTTATGCTCGGAGGCTGCCCACTTTACGGTCCGTAAATCCGCGGCACAGCTAGGGCTTGGTGAACAGGCGGTAATAACGGTTAAAACGGATTCTAATCACCGTCTTTCTATAGATGAACTGAATCGTCAGCTTATGATTTTAGAGGAGCAGGATTTACTTCCATTTGCGATTGTTGCCACATGTGGAACAACGGATTTTGGTTCTATAGATCCATTACATGAATTGTCTGCAGCTGCAATGGAAAAAGGATTATGGCTGCATGTGGATGCCGCTTATGGCGGAGCGATGATTTTAAGTCGGGATTTCAAAGAATTAATCAATGGAATTGAACTGGCTGACTCGATTACGGTTGATTTTCACAAATTATTCTATCAACCAATCAGTTGCGGTGCCTTTCTTGTCTCCGACCGCAATTCGTTTCAATATATCCAGCATCACGCCGATTACTTGAATCCACAGGAAGATGAAGAGGAGGGTATGGTCCACTTAGTCAATAAATCGATTCAAACGACGAGAAGATTCGACGCGCTGAAACTTTGGATGTCATTAAAGGTTGTTGGACTCGATACATTTGCTGAAATGATTGACTATACTTGTCATCTTGCACGCGAAGTGGCTGCGAAGATCAATAAAGCAGAAGGATTCAGCGTATTAAATAAAAATCCCGAATTGAATGCAGTTGTATTTCGTTATAATCCCGAAGGAAAAAGTGATCAATTAGTAAATCTTCTAAATAAACAGATTCAGCAAGAATTACTAAAGAGCGGACGTGCATTTTTGGCAAAAACTCGTTTTGATGGACAGGTTTATTTAAAGATGACTCTATTGAATCCAATGACAAAGCTTGAACACATAGAGGAAATCATAGATGAGATTCGGGTATTAGGTGAAATGTTCAAGATGATGGAGGAATGATGATGAATAGTAAGCAAATAGCTGAACGGGCGACGATGCAAAGCTTTCTGAATTGTTATTTCCGAGAAACTGGGAATTGCAGTCTAGAAGAAACAAAGAACTGGCCTGAACTGGAGGGTACTGTACCGACTTCTTTATTAGTCAGTAATCTTGCATCCCAAGATATTGCATTGCTTGTTCCACTAAAGTATTGGTCGGAAACGGGGCGTCATATTATATCCTTCCCGGTTTACTACCAAACGGCGTCCAAACAAGTGCGTGAATTAGACTACGTGACAATGGTTTCAGCCGTGTCTAAAGAATTATTAAATGAACAGGGCCGAACAGATAGTGAAGATGAATTGATGTTGCGTGTCATCCTAAGTAGCCAAAATATTCAACGCTATGTGGAAGCACGGAGAGAAGACTTTGATGCACTTCAAAGTCCTGACTTTACATACATCGAAGCAGAACAGTCCCTTCTATTTGGTCACTTGTTCCATCCAACACCGAAAAGTAAGCAGGGAATATCAGATAGGGATGAATGGAACTATTCACCAGAATTAAAAGGGGAGTTCCAGCTTCATTACTTCCTAGCAGATTCATCGATTGTCATCCAAGACTCTAGTGAAGTCATATCTGCAAGTGAGATCATTAAACAGGAATTAGCCGGCGATTTGGAGATTTCCAGTGGATTCCGTGACACGTATTGCAAAAAAGAAAGCCCATATATCATTATTCCAGGGCACCCGCTTCAGGCAAAAGAGCTAGTCGAAAAAGAAGAAGTCAAGAAGTTAATTGAGCTAGGACTACTAATCTATGCAGGCCCGCTTGGGAAAAAATTCACGGCCACTTCTTCATTCAGAACAGTCTATAGTGCTACATCGAAATATATGTATAAGTTTTCCGTTCCGGTTAAAATCACAAACTCGTTACGTGCAAATCTGCAAAAAGAACTCGATCGTGGTGTTGAAATCGCGAAATTAATAGATTCCAAAGTGGGCGATGATTTAAGAAAGCAGCACCCGTCCTTCCGCGTCATAAAGGACCCTGCTTATCTAACAATCAAAACAACTGAACAAGATTCAGGTTTTGATGTTGATATTCGGGAAAATCCTTTCTATGAAAACAATAAACAGGCAAGCCTGATTGCAGGTCTATGTCAGGACAATGCCTATGGTGCACCATCAAGGCTTGGAGCGATCATCCGAAAATTAGCAGAAGAAGAAAACCGTAGTACTGAAGAAGTAAGTAAGGATTGGTTTAATACGTATCTTTCAATGACACTAAAACCGATGCTTTGGCTGTTTGAAGAGTATGGAATTGTTCTAGAAGCCCATCAACAAAATTCAATTATCCAGCTTCAAAATGGGTACCCATCCACTTTTTATTATCGAGATAATCAAGGGTATTACTATTGTGAATCAAAAGTAGACCGGCTGATGAGCATCCTGCCTGAACTAAGTGAAAAAAGCTTCACAATTTGTTCTGATGAAGTTGCTGAAGAAAGACTTCAATACTATTTCTTCTTTAATCACTTATTAGGCATAATCAACAATTTTGGTACGGAAGGATTAGCATCAGAGCAGACACTATTACAGCTCGTTCAGGAACAACTAGAATCTAGTGGTAAGGAAAGCAAAGATGAAGGATTGAACCGGGTTGTCTCGAGGTTGCTTTATGAACAAGAACTACCTTGTAAAGCCAATTTACTGACGCGTTTTCATGATATGGACGAGCTTGTTGGCTCACTTGAGACACAGTCTGTTTATACGACCATTGAAAATCCGTTCGCGCAGGGGGTTTTAGCCACCCATGAAAAATAGTTATGAAGAAAAGCTGAAAGACCGTAATCAGCAGCTTTCTTTTGTCAAAGTGGAATTTGAGCGGGATATTGATACTCTGCATAGTTGGATGCACGAAGATCATGTGATACCCTACTGGAACTTGAATTTTACAAAAGAAAAATTTGCTGTTCATTTGCAGAAAGCGTTGGCTGATACACACCAAACACTATACTTGGGTTGCCTGGACGAGATCCCAATGAGCTATTGGGAGTCGTATTGGGTAAAAGGCGATATCATTGAAAAATATTATGAGGCTGAGGAGGGTGACCAGGGTATTCATTTACTCATTGGTGATCCCGAGTATCTTGGAAAAGGACTAGCTTTGCCATTTTTAAGTGCAATGGTGAAATTCCAACTACTGACTTCTACCACAAACAAAGTGATGGCAGAACCGGATATCCGGAATGCAAAGATGATTCATTTATTTGAAAAATGCGGCTTTACCCCAATTAAAGAGATTGAACTCCCTGACAAAACAGGATTACTTATGTCATGTACGCGGGAGAATTTCGAGAGGAAGTGGAAGTATGGAGAAGCAACAATCTATCTATGATGTGGTTGGAATCGGGATAGGTCCCTTTAACCTTGGACTTGCGGCCCTTTTAGAGAAAACCCCGGAGCTAAATGCCGTCTTTTTTGAGAAAAAGCAGGAATTTAATTGGCATGAAGGGATGTTGCTTGAAGGGACGACACTGCAGGTACCATTCTTTGCTGATCTAGTTAGCATGGCAGATGTGACAAGCCCATATAGTTACTTGAATTATTTACAGCAACATGACCGGCTTTATCATTTCTACTTCCTTGAAAAATTCTTGATTCCGCGAAAAGAATATAACGAATATTGCCGCTGGACTGCGAATCAACTTGATAGCTGCTGTTTTGGAAAAGTGGTAGAGGCGCTGGAGTATATTAAGGATCAAGAGGAACCTTTCTATCAGATCAGTGTGAGAGATGAAAAAACTCAACAGATTGAAGTCTATTATAGCCGTCATATAGTCATGGGAATTGGCAGTACTCCAGCTGTACCGTCTGCATTTAGTCCATATATGGGAGAGAGCATCCTGCATTCGGCCGATTATTTACGGAATAAAGAAAATGTCTTAAAGAAAAAATCCATAACAGTTGTCGGATCCGGACAGAGTGCGGCCGAAGTATTTGAAGACCTACTGAATGAGCAGGAGAAGCATGGTTACCAGCTAAACTGGTATACAAGATCCAAAGGTTTTTTTCCTATGGAATATTCAAAACTTGGGTTGGAATACTTCACTCCAGATTACCTAGATTTCTTTTACCGGCTGCCTCAGGAAAAGAAAGATGAAATTCTGCCAAAACAGGATCTGTTGTATAAAGGAATCAGCGCGAAGACAATTGCTGCGATCTTCGACAAAATGTATGAAAAGTCTATTGGAAATGCAGAACTTGCCATTGAACTTAGGGCAATGACAGAAGTTGCAGCCGTAAAGCCAACTGAAAGTGGCTGGACATTGAAATGTCGACAGTGGGTGGAAGAAAGCGAATTTGATGTGAACACAGAGGCGGTCGTTTTTGGTACTGGCTACAAATCAACCGTGCCGGCATTCCTTGACAGTATGGAAGACCTTATAGTCCGCGATGAGTTTGGCAGACTTGAAATTACGAAAGACTATCGAGTTGGTACGACCGTATCTACACCAAATCATCTTTTTATTCAGAATGGCGAGATACATACGCACGGCGTGGGCGCACCTGATTTAGGATTAGGGGCATTCCGGAACTCCATTATTATTAATCAATTAGCGGGAAAAGAAATTTATCCATCTGAACCAAAAGGAGCTTTTCAATCATTCCGTGTAAAAGCACCAGTCATGGCCTATTAATAGAAAGAAAGGGAGTCAATGTATGCAGTTCATAAATGAAATGGAAAAGGCGGTTACAGAAAAAAATTGGTCGATAGTAAACCAAAACCTGCTCGCTAAAATGATTTCCGAGTATATGTATGAAGATATAATCCATCCAGCTGTCTTGAACGAAAATGCAGCAGGAAACTTATATGAGTTAAAGATAAATGAGGAAAAATCTTATCAATTTTTAGCCTTGCCTCGTCTTTTTGACAGTTATGATGTACAGGCTGAATCGATTAAAGTATTTGAAGCAGAACAAACCAGACAAGTAAATGATGCCATTCAATTCATTTTGGACCTTCAGCCGTTAATCGGGATGACTGCAGAAACAACGGGCCATTTAATCAAAGAGTTCCATCATACGTTGCTTGCAGACCTGCAATTACTATCTAAACCGGAACAAAACGCGGATGATTTAGTCGAACTGGACTATGCGCTACTTGAAGGAGAAATGAGCGGTCACCCTTGGATTGCCTATAACAAGGGAAGAATTGGATTCGGTTATGATGATTACCTGAAATTCGCTCCAGAAAATCAGGAGAAAATTCAGCTATCATGGATTGCCGTTCATAAAACAAGGGGTGCGTTCAATTCCATCCAAACGTTATCCTATAAGCAATTGATGGAAAATGAACTAGATGATGAAACCCGAAAAGTATTTGCAAACAGATTGGCAGAGAAAGGGTTAAAGGAAGAAGACTATTTTTACCTGCCAATCCATGAATGGCAATGGAAGAATGTAATCATTCAGAATTTTACCGATGATTTAGCTAAAGGTCTGATTGTAGCTTTAGGAAACGGCCCTGATGAGTATCTTCCACAGCAATCGATTCGGACGTTTGTTAATGTTTCGAATAAGAACAAACATCACGTCAAGCTACCGATGAGCATTTTAAATACGTTGGTCTACCGTGGATTACCAGCAGAGCGTACTGTCATTGCACCAAAAATCACAGAGTATATTAAGAACATTTACAATAATGATTCGTTCTTAAAGGAAGAATGTAAAGTAGTACTTCCTGGTGAGGTGGCCAGTTTAAATGTAGATCACCCATATTTTTCTAAGCTAAAGAATGTACCATATCAATATTTAGAGATGCTAGGCGGTATTTGGAGAGAAAGCATATACAGTTATATGGAAGAAGGCGAGAAGCCTATTACACTTGCATCCCTTTTGCATGTGGACTACGAAGGAAAGCCGTATGTGGAAAGCCTGATTGAAAAATCTGGATTAACTACGGAGGCCTGGACAGCCCAATTATTCGACGTCATTCTTTCACCATTGTTACATTTTATCTATCAGTATGGGGTTGTCTTCTCACCGCATGGCCAAAATACAATTTTAGTATTGAAGGATTATAAACCGCACCGGTTGGCAATCAAGGATTTTGTAGATGATGTAAATATCAGTGATCAGCCGCTTCCTGAATTAAGTATGCTTCCTGATAATCTAAAAAAGGTACTAAGAAGCGAAGCTCCGGAGGGCCTGGTTCAATTCATTTTCACGGGACTATTTATCTGTCATTTCCGTTACTTGTCCACACTTCTTATGAGAAGGAACCTATTGGATGAGAACGTCTTTTGGGAAGGTGTCGCTCGAGCAATCCTTACACATCAGCAAAAATTCCCACAATTGCAGGATCGTTTCGAGACATTCAATTTCTTTGCACCTAAATTAACCAAACTCTGTCTGAACAGAAACCGTATGCTTCAATACGGATATAGTGATGGCGAAGATCGTCCGCATGCATCTGAGTTTGGGTATGTAAATAATGCTCTTTACGAAAAGTTACCTGCAAACACACTTTAAATGTAAAGTTGGCTCAGATATTTGAGCCAGCTTTTTCGAATTTTTTGTTTTCATAACTAGAGATGTGAAAGGAACCTTTGTGTTCATTATTCATCAAATGTATACCTAGGAAAGGATTGTGTTATGCTTTTTGGTTCAAATTACCTAATGAATATCTGTGGAATAGGACTTGCCGTCCATATGAATTGGTGATAAGCTAAATATGTAAACGGTTACACATAATATATTGAGGTGGATATATTGGCAACTATTCGGGATGTTGCAAAGGAAGCGGGAGTTTCCGTAGCAACGGTTTCAAGAGTGATGAATGGCAGCGGATATGCACATGAAGACACAAAGAAAGTGGTCATGGCAGCTGTTGAAAAGTTAAATTATAAACCGAATGAAGTGGCAAGATCCCTCTATAAACGTAAATCTAAATTGATTGGCTTGATTTTACCTGACATTACTAATCCCTTCTTTCCAGAAATGGCAAGGGGCGTTGAGGACTATCTGCAGAAATTTGGATATCGATTAATATTTGGGAATAGCGATGAAAAGCGAGATAAGGAAATAGAATATATTGACACCTTTCTACAGAATAATGTAGTGGGCATGATTGCATCAACAAGTGAAGAGACAAATGAAAATTTTGATAATCTAGAAATTCCTGTTGTCCTTCTTGATCGTACAGCAGAGGAGTTACCAGCCGTCTATTCTGATCAAAAAACAGGCGGTAAATTGGCAGCTCGTGTATTGCTCGATCGAGGTAGCACAAACATCGTCCTTATCAGGGGACCAGTCGAAATAAAACCTGTATATGAACGGTACATTGCAGCATTGGAAGAATTGGAGCAAGCGGAAGTGAATGTTCATGTCATGGATTCATCTCTTACCCTTCAAGGTGGACAAATTTGTGCGAGACAGTTGTTTGAACAGTATCCGGAGACAGATGGAATCATTGCCTGTAATGATATTGTTGCAGCAGCCGCCCTACAAGAAATCTTGAAAAGGGGAATAAGAATCCCTGAAGATATTCAATTGATAGGTTATGATGATATCGCATTCACAGCGTTATTACATCCTCCGCTATCGACAATTCGCCAGCCCGCCTATGAGATGGGGGCACAGGCAGCAAAACTGTTAATTAAAAAGATCAATCAGGAAAAGATAGAAGAAACGCACAAAAAGCTTCCAGTTTCTTTTGTGGAAAGACAAACAACGAGAAGGAAGGCGGAGAAGCCATGATAAAAATTGCAGTAGTAGGAAGTTCTTCAATGGACTTAGTGGTAACATCAGCTAAGCGTCCTATAGCAGGGGAAACAGTTCTAGGAGATTCTTTTATAACAGTTCCTGGAGGAAAAGGGGCCAATCAGGCCGTGGCCGCAGCTCGTCTTGGTGCGGAAGTAACAATGATTGGATGTGTAGGAGATGATTTTTATGGAGAGATCATCTTAGAAAACCTGAAAAAAAATCATGTAAACACGAAGTATGTGGAACCGGTTACAGGTGCTATGTCAGGTACAGCTCACATTACCCTTTCAGAAGGTGATAACAGCATTATTGTCGTTAAAGGAGCAAATGATTCCATCACTCCTGAATATGTACAAAAAGCGAAAAAAATCATCGAGGAATCAGATATCGTCATGGTTCAGCAGGAGATACCAGAGGAAACTGTTTTATACCTTGCTGAATTATGTGAAAAACTCCAAAAGAGATTACTTTTAAACCCAGCACCTGCACGTAAGATAAGCGAGGCTGTTATTCAACAGTCATCATTCATTACACCGAATGAACATGAATTCGAAATACTATTCGATGGAAGAGACCGGACGGAAGTTTTAACAGAGTATCCAAATAAATTATTTATTACAGAAGGTAAAAATGGCGTTCGTTATTTTGACGGGCATGAAGAGAAGGTTGTCCCAAGCTTTGTGGTTGAAGCAGTCGATACAACAGGTGCAGGAGATACATTTAATGCTGCACTCGCGGTTGCTGTTGCAGAAGGAAAAAGTTTTGACGACTGTCTGTTATTCGCAAACCGGGCTGCCTCTATTTCTGTTACGAAGTTAGGAGCTCAAGGGGGCATGCCGACAAGGGAAGAAGTCGAAAGGAGCTTTGAAGAATGAAACGTCATGGAATCATCAATAGTTCAATAGCCAAAGTTCTTGTTGACCTTGGGCATACGGATTATATTGTCATAGGTGATTGCGGCCTCCCGGTACCTTCAGGAGTACTTAAAATAGATTTAGCCTTAATACCTGGAACGCCTTCATTTCAAGATGTTGTTCGTGCCGTTCATGAAGATATGGTAGTCGAGAAAGTGATTGCCGCCACTGAGGTGAAGGAGAAAAATTCAAAGCAGCATCAATATATGGAACAGCAATTCGGAAATGCGATTGAATATGTTTCCCATGAGGATTTTAAAAGGCTGACAAGTAAAGCAAAGGCAGTAATCCGTACAGGGGAAACGACGCCGTATTCAAACTGCATTTTGCAGTCTGGAGTATTTTTTTAAATAAAAGAGGTGAAGAGCATGCAAATTGAAATGAAAAATATTTATAAAGCATTTGGTCAAAACAAGGTATTGGAAGGCGTTCAGTTTTCTTTAGAGGCTGGAGAAGTCCACGCACTTATGGGAGAAAATGGAGCCGGAAAATCGACCTTGATGAACATTTTGACCGGGCTGCATAAGCATGATCAAGGAACTATTGAAATTAATGGTAAAGAAACCTCATTTAAGGATTCAAAGGAAGCGGAAGAAGCGGGAATGGCCTTTATCCGTCAGGAATTGAATATTTGGCCGGAAATGACGGTGTTAGAGAATTTATTTATCGGCAAGGAAATGGTAAATGCCTTCGGTGTCCTAAGAAATAAACAAATGAAAGCGCGGGCAAATGAGATCTTTAAAACGCTTAATATTTCCCTTCCTTTTGATAAGGAAGCAGGGCTTTGTTCCGTTGGGGAACAGCAGATGATTGAAATTGCTAAAGCACTTATGACGGATGCCGAAGTCATCATCATGGACGAACCAACCGCGGCCTTAACTGATAGAGAAATCGAGAAGCTCTTTGAAGTGATGAAGGGCCTTACCAAAAAAGGCGTGTCTCTTGTTTACATCTCTCACCGAATGGAAGAAATCTTTGCCATTTGCGACAGAATCACCGTGATGCGTGATGGAAAAACTGTCGATACGAAAAGAATTAAAGATACAAATTTCGATGAAGTTGTTCAAAAGATGGTTGGCCGGGAGCTAGAGGATCGTTTCCCACATCGTGAAGCCCATCTAGGTGAAGTAGTCCTTGATGTAAAAGGACTAACTAAAAAGGGGCTTTTTGAAGATATCCATTTCGCTGTCCGAAAAGGTGAGATTGTGGGCGTGGCCGGATTAATGGGAGCCGGTAGAACAGAAATAATGCGTGCCCTTTTCGGGGTTGATCAAATAGACAGCGGTGAGATTACTGTTGAAGGTAAGAAAGTTTCCATACGAAAACCAACGGATGCAGTTCGCTACGGTTTAGCTTTCATCACGGAAAACCGTAAAGAAGAGGGCTTGATCCTGGACTTTTCAGTACGGGAAAATATCGGCCTGCCGAATTTAAAAAGCTTTGCTCCTAGTGGACTCGTAAAAACGGAAGATGAGAAAAAATTTGCTGAGATGATGATCAAGCGACTTCATGTGAAAACATCCTCTACAGAAACGATCATCGGTAATTTATCCGGTGGGAATCAACAAAAGGTGGTTATTGCCAAATGGATTGGCACTTCGCCTAAAGTATTGATTATGGATGAGCCAACCAGGGGAATTGATGTTGGAGCTAAACGTGAAATTTATGAATTGATGAATGAATTAACAGAGCGCGGTATCGCCATTATTATGGTTTCGTCAGAGCTCCCTGAAATCGTTGGGATGAGTGATCGAATCCTTGTTGTTCATGAAGGTAAAATTGCCGGGGAACTGAAAAAGCAGGAAGTAACACAAGAAAAAATTATGGCATTGGCGACAGGAGGGAACTAGGATGAAACTTGAGGCTACAGGGAAAAGCGGGATTTGGCAGAAATTTGGTCCGTTACTCGCCTTGATTTTATTATTTATCGTAATAACTGTTTTAAATCCATCATTCATGGAACCAAATAATATTTTGAATTTATTGCGTCAAACCTCTATTAATGCACTTATTGCATTTGGGATGACCTTTATCATTTTAACAGGTGGAATAGATTTGTCCGTTGGTTCCATACTGGCTCTATCCAGCGCACTTATGGCTGGAATGATGGTCTCAGGATTAGATCCAATTTTAGCAATATTAGTAGGAGTCCTACTGGGTACACTAATGGGTGTAATTAATGGAATTCTTGTTTCAAAAGGGAAAATGGCACCTTTCATTGTGACGCTGGCTACGATGACAATTTTCCGTGGATTAACGCTCGTCTATACAGATGGAAAGCCAATTACAGGAATTGGTGATTCAGAACTGTTCCAAATGCTTGGGAGAGGATACTTCCTTGGGCTGCCGGTTCCAGCGGTTGTGATGATTATTGCTTTCTTTATTCTATGGTTCCTACTTCATAAAACATCATTTGGCCGTAAAACGTATGCAATTGGTGGAAATGAAAAGGCTTCCCGTATATCTGGGATTAAAGTAGATCGAGTAAAAGTAGCCATTTACGGGCTGGCAGGTACTATGGCAGCGATTGCTGGTGCCATTTTAACATCCCGTTTGAATTCGGCACAACCAACAGCTGGTCAATCCTATGAGATGGATGCCATTGCTGCGGTAGTGCTTGGCGGAACAAGCCTTTCAGGCGGTAAAGGCAGGTTGTTCGGTACACTAGTCGGTGTTCTGATTATCGGTACTTTGAATAATGGTATGAATTTACTAGGTGTATCTTCTTTTTACCAACAAGTGGTAAAAGGTGCAGTTATATTAATTGCGGTTTTACTTGACCGTAAAAAATCATAAGTTGAGGTGTAATCAATGAAAAAAATAGTATCGTTGTTCATGATTCTTTCTTTAATGGTGTTAGCTGCCTGTTCAATGGATTCGGGTCAAAAAGATGATAAAAAAGAAACCAAAGACTCTATGGAAGGCGTGAAAGTCGGAGTCAGTATTTCAACGTTAAACAATCCATTCTTCGTTTCTTTAAAAGATGGTATTGAAAAAGAAGCAAAAGAAAAGGGAATGAAAGTTACAGTTGTTGATGCACAGGACGATACAGCTAAACAAATTAGTGGGATTGAAGATTTAATTCTTCAAAAAGTAGATATCCTTCTTGTTAATCCAACAGACTCAAGCGCAATTTCTTCAGCTGTTCAATCAGCAAACGAAGCGGGTATTCCTGTTATTACAATTGATCGTTCTTCTGAAGAAGGGGATATCGAAACATTCATCGCTTCCGATAACGTGGCTGGTGGAGAATTAGCTGCAGAATACCTAGTTAAAGAGCTTGGCGAAAACGCAAAAGTAGTGGAGCTAGAAGGGGTTTCAGGTGCATCTGCAACTAGGGAACGTGGGAAAGGGTTCCACAATATTGCTGACAAGCAATTAGAAGTGCTGACAAGTCAAACGGCAGAATTTGACCGCACAAAAGGTCTTAACGTTATGGAAAATATCCTACAAGGTAAAAAGGACATTCAAGGGGTATTCGCTCATAATGATGAAATGGCTCTAGGAGCTATTGAAGCAATCAAAGCAGCTGGTAAAGACATCATTGTTGTTGGTTTTGATGGAAACGATGATGCTTTAAAGGCTGTTGAAAACGGTGAGCTAAAAGCAACGATCGCTCAGCAACCGGCTCTTATCGGTAAAGAAGCGGTTAATGCCTCAGAAAAAGTCTTAAAAGGTGAAAAGGTAGACGAAACAATATCTGTTCCATTGAAATTAGTTACTAAAGAATAACAGTTTTAGTGAGAGTGTCGGAATTTTTCCGACACTCTTTTTGTAGATCAATGATTCAATCCTTTACAATCAAGTTAGTTTGATGCAAATGTGGCGGCTAACTATACAAAGATCATATTAATCAGTTGAATACAGAATACAATCTAACCTCTTAAATCATTTAATGGTTATTCAGCTCAGATTGAAATTAATAATTGCTAAGAAGATGTAATTACTCTTGTACAAAAAATAAGGCGGCCCATGTTGGGACCGCCTCCTTAAATTTAACTTATTATTAGAGTATGCCTTGAGTCAGCATAGCATCTGCTACTTTTAGGAATCCAGCAATGTTGGCTCCGACAACTAAGTTACCAGGTTCACCGTATGCTTCGGCTGCTTCTACACTGTTTTTATAAATGTTTTTCATGATACCGTGTAGTTTTGTATCGACTTCTTCAAATGTCCAAGGCATTCTAGCACTGTTTTGGGCCATTTCAAGTGCAGAAACGGCAACACCACCTGCGTTGGCTGCTTTGGCTGGTCCGAAAAGGATGCCATTATTAAGGAATACGTCAATAGCCTCAAGAGTTGATGGCATGTTAGCACCTTCGCCGATTGCTATCACGTTGTTTTTAACAAGCAATTTTGCTGCTTCTTCATCAATTTCATTTTGTGTTGCACAAGGAAGGGCGATATCGCATGGTACAGACCAAATTCCGTAGCTTCCTTCATTGTATTCAGCTTCGGGATGAGTATCGACATACTCACTCAAACGTTTTCTTTCTATTTCTTTTAAACGTTTAACTGTATCTAGGTTCAGACCATTTTTGTCATATATATAGCCATTAGAGTCGCTGCATGCAACAACTTTAGCGCCCAGCTGTGTAGCTTTTTCAATGGCATAAATGGATACATTACCTGATCCTGAAATAACAACTGTGCTACCATGGAACTGTAATCCTTTGTCTTTTAGCATTTCTTCGACAAAGTAAACCGTCCCGTATCCAGTCGCTTCTGTACGGGCTAAGCTTCCGCCGTAGCTTATGCCTTTACCAGTTAAAACACCCGCATGGTAGCTGCCTTGAATTTTTTTATACTGACCGAATAGATAACCGATTTCTCTAGCTCCTACTCCGATATCCCCAGCCGGTACGTCTGTATCTGGACCGATATAGCGAGCTAGTTCTGACATGAAGCTTTGGCAAAAACGCATGATTTCAGCGTCTGATTTTCCTTTTGGATCGAAGTCAGATCCACCTTTTCCTCCGCCAATTGGCTGTCCTGTAAGAGAATTTTTAAATATTTGCTCGAAACCAAGGAACTTGATGATACTTGAGTTTACTGTCGGGTGAAAACGTAGACCGCCTTTAAATGGTCCAATAGCACTGTTGAATTGCACACGGAAACCACGGTTAACTTGCACATTTCCTAGGTCATCAACCCAAGAGACACGGAAGGTAATCATTCTTTCTGGCTCAACCATTCTTTCTAAAATCCCACTATTCATATAAATAGGGTGTTTTGAAAATACTGGTACTAATGAAAGGAATATTTCTTTTACAGCTTGATGGAATTCACTTTCGTGAGGGTTACGCTCCTTTACTTGTGCGTATACTTGACTTACAAACTCTTTGGCAACTTGTAATTCATCTTGCTCAACTTGCTGTGACGTTGTCATTAATTTTTCTCCCCTTTTTTGGTAATAAAGTCATGAAAATATATTTGAATATATATATAGGTTTTTATGTGATACTTTCATGATATAATTTAAATTTGAAAGAAACAATCTGAATATTAGATAAATAACATGCTGTTTTGATATGAAAGAAGGAGCTTACATTGGAATTAAGACAAATCGAATATTTCATTGAAGTGGCAAAGCGTGAACATATGACGGAAGCAGCAGTGGCTTTGCATGTTGCCCAGTCTGCAGTCAGTCGTCAAATTTATAATTTAGAAGAAGAATTAGGTGTGCCTTTATTTATCCGCGAAGGACGGAAGATTAAGCTGACGCCTATAGGACATACATTTTTAGCTAATATGGAACAAGCTATGGATATAATTGATCGTTCAAAGCGTGAGCTGGCTGAGAGCTTAAATCCGGAAAAAGGAACAATTCGTATTGGCTTTCCAAGTAGTTTAGCTTCCTATATATTGCCAAAGGTTATTTCTGATTTCAGAGGGATTTACCCGCAGGCGAAGTTCACCTTGAAACAAGGCTCATATCGCTACCTGATCGATTCTGTTATAAAAGGAAATATTAACATGGCCTTAATTGGACCTCTACCGGTGAACGAAAAGAAAATTCACGGAGAAACTCTATTTATTGAGAACTTAGTTGCTCTTTTGTCAGAAAGCCATCCTTTGGCCTCGAAGAAATCATTAAACTTAAATGAACTTCAAGGAAATCCGTTCATCGTATATCCAAAGGGGTATGTTTTACGTGATATTGTCATGAAGGCATGTAAACTACACGGTTTCGAGCCAGAAGTGGCATTTGAAGGAAAAGATACTGATGCTATAAAAGGTCTGGTGGCAGCAGGACTTGGCGTAACCTTAATACCAGAAATCTCTCTGATTGACAGCTTGCCTCGTTTTACAGTTAGACTGCCGTTGGATGAACCAGCCGTAACTAGGGCTGTAGGTGTTATTATTCCAACTGAAAGGGAGTTAATGCCAACGGAGAAACTATTTTATCAATTCCTGAGAGACACCTTTGCAACTTTGGAAGGTTTTCAATAGAAGAAAAGTTAAAAGCTAGCCGTAAGGGAATTTTAAATAGCTTTATGAAAGATCCACATTTAAACCATAGTCTGGAAGAGAATCCAATTTAATTGGGTTCTCTTTTTTTATTAAAAGAGAAATGAATGTAGTGTAAATACTGGAAACCTATATCGAAATAATGTACTGACTATTCAGGTTGAAAAGCAGATACTTTAGAGTTTTTAATAATAAAAGGATTAATTTATTTTAAAATAATACATTATTAGATTTAATTGTATATAAAAGCAATATATACTCCATTTTTGTAAGCGTTTTTATTTTACTAGAATAAAAATACTGCTTACATTATCAGAAAATTCATGTTATTATACGAACAGACATTATTGGAGGCGGAGAATTAGATGAGTAGTAATTCAAATGAATTACTTCATATTATTATTCTCTTATTATGTTAGTGGGATTGATTATGTGGAATTGTTTGAGCCTTGCTTGTGAACTTTATAACAAGACGCTTAAGTAAAAACAAGTGGTGTACCCTTCCAAATAACAGGGATTTTTTTTCATTTATTAAATTGAATATTCTGATAATTAATAAGGAGTGGAAATTAAGTGAGCAGGAAAGAATACATCAACGATCGAATGTACAAGGCATCAACAGGGATAGCTAATGCAGTTTTGGTTACGTTAGGGATCGGGTTATTGTTTGAATCCATAGGGGGATATTTAGATTGGGAGGTCCTCCTGGCAATAGGTGGGGCCGCAAAGGTCTTACTAGCCCCAGCTTTAGGAGCAGGTATCGCCTATCAGCTAGGAGGAAATTCATTAATTATTTTTAGTGCCATGGCTTCAAGTGCAGTAGGTGGCGCTGCCATTAACAGAACTGCTGAGGGTGTCTTTACGATTGTTACGGGTCAGCCACTAAGTGCCGTTTTGGCAGCATTAATCGCAATATATGTAGGTAAGCGTCTAATTGGTAAAACGAAATTGGATATTATGGCCATTCCATTGGCTGCAGTACTTGTCGGTGGGGTTTCTGGATATGGCCTAGCGCTTGTTACGACACCGTTCCTGACATGGTTAAGCAGTCAAATTACAGCGCAGGTCGAAGGTTCTCCATTAATTGGTTCCATGGTCATTGCATTAGTATGGAGCATATTATTGATGACACCAGCTTCTTCCGCTGCTCTAGCGATAGCCCTACAGTTAGATCCTGTTTCTAGTGCGGCAGCTTTAATCGGATGTACCGTTCAATTTGTTGGGTTCACTGTCATGTCTTATAAAGATAATGATATGGGTGGGTTCCTTGCACAGATGGTTGTTACGCCGAAAGTTCAATTTCCTAACTTAATCAAAAAACCATTATATGTCGTCCCGCCATTTGTAGCGGCAATCATTTGTGCTCCAATCGCTACGTTGGCATTCGATTTCCAAGTACCGTATGAGCTTGGAGGAATGGGCTTAAGTTCATTAATTGCCCCGATTGCTATCATTACAGGGCAAGGGTTATACACGTTCCTGGTTTATGTGGCGGTGGGTATGGTCTTGCCAGCTGTAATCACCCTCGCCTTACATCGAGTATTGAAGATGATGGGTAAAGTAAAACCAGGAGATCTTCATTTAGAAGTATCATAATCAAAGATTTTTAGGAAACCAGCCTGGTGAAGGAACCAGGCTGGTTTTTATTTATAAAGGGATTAGGGTAAAATGGGGAGGAAAGCAATTGCATAGATAGGATGATATATATGGGAAAAGAAATAGATATAAAAGTGAAAGCTAAGTTTGTAAATAAAATCGCCAAAGGCTTTCCCTTGATTGCGAAAGAGTCGATTGGCAATCTCAATGACCTTCAAGATGAGGGATCTTTAGTGCGTTTGGTTGACGAGAACAATCGTTTTTTAGCAAAGGGGTATTATGGGAAACAAAATAAAGGCTATGGCTGGGTATTGACTCAAAAGGAGAATGATAAAATTGATCAATCATTTTTCAATGAAAAAATCAGAACAGCGTATGATTACCGAAAGCCATTTTTTGAAGATACAGAAACTACTGCTTTCCGCTTGTTCAATGGAGAAGGAGATGGGATTGGCGGGTTAATTATTGATCATTACGATGGTCACTACGTCATTAGCTGGTACAGCAAAGGGATATATTCATTTAAAGACTATATCATTAAGGCCCTGCAGAATACGGTCGAGGTCAAGTCCATTTATCAGAAGAAACGCTTTGATACAAAGGGTCAATATGTAGATGAAGACGATTTTGTTATGGGGGAGCAGCCGGAATTTCCGCTTCTTGTCAAGGAGAATGGGGTCCGTTTCGCTGTTTATTTGAATGATGGGGCCATGGTCGGTGTCTTCCTTGATCAGCGTGAGGTTAGAAGGACGATTCGAGATAAATATGCAAAAGGAAAGACCGTGCTGAATATGTTCTCTTACACTGGAGCATTTTCTGTATTTGCTGCTTTAGGAGGTTCCGTTAAAACGACTAGTGTGGACCTGGCGAATCGCAGTTTACCGAAAACGATTGAACAGTTCAGTGTGAATGAGATAGATCCTGAAACGCAGAATATCGTCGTGATGGACGTATTTAAATATTTTAAATATGCAGTTAAGAAGGCTCTGAAATTTGATATGGTCATTCTTGATCCACCCAGCTTTGCCAAGTCAAAGAAATTCACCTTCAGTGCCGGAAAAGACTATACGAATTTATTGAAGGATGCTATTTCCATAACAGAAGACAATGGGGTCATTATAGCGTCAACCAACTGCAGTACGTTTGACATGAAGAAATTTAAAAGCTTTATTGAGGCAGCCTTTAGAGAAATGAATGGTAAATATGAACTCATGGAAGAGTTTTCATTGCCGGCAGATTTTAAAACAAGTTCGGATTATAAGGAAGGTAACTATTTAAAAGTAGTTTTCATTAAGAAAATTAATGGATGAAAAAAGGCATTCACAGTTTAATTAGAACTGTGAATGCCTTTTATTCGTGGGGAATTGTTTCATGTGGAACGGCTTAGCTCAGAATTTGCTGGCGATAGCTCGCCCATTTTTCCGGTTGCTCGATGAAAGGAAAGCAGGTTTCGAGCTGATGCTGTTAGCGATGAAAAACTGAGCTGTATAGTAGGTTAACATAATCAGTGGGCCAGAAAAGGTAATATCTTCAACAAATTTGTTCCAGGATAAAATGGAGTCAGAAATGACGAACAGCAGCCCCCCAATAATGGCGGCTATATTTCCGGTCATAAATGCCGCCCATCCCATGAGAGAAATTACCGTAACATAGCAAATGACAGGAATGATTAGGCTGTTTTCACCTTTTTCAATCAAAGAAAGTACAATTTCACGGCCTATCCAAGTGGAATAACCAGCAATGGGAAGAATGGTTGCAAATCGGATCCATGAAAAGCTCCATGTGTTGAGGAATGCGGCAATATAGAAAAGATGACCGATTAAGAAGGCGGAAAGACCAATGACAAACCAGATCAACAAGCCGTCTCCAAGCATGCAAAAGAGTAAACCGAGAAGAATTAAGAATTGATAACGAGTCCGTTTTCCCTCATTTTTCGTGTAGGCATAAAGCAAAATCAATAACATAGGAATAATCTTGAAAAGAATTTTTATTACTAAAGGCTCTTCAGGTATAAAGAAAATATATAGCAGTCCCATGAAAAGGATTACAGCAGGCAACCATTTTAACATTAAATCCCTCCTCATTCTTTAATTCTATGTAAGGATACATAACTCCTTGTCGATTAAAAAACTACTAGAAAGACAATTATTGAAAATAGTAAAAAAAAACTGACTCCAGATTGTCTTGGAGTCAGTTCGATATCAGATAATCACACCACAGAATCTTCCTTAACAAACGCCTGTTTTAACCAGTTTTTCCCCTCGACCAGTCGTGTGACAAGCATGGTGCAAACGGTGTTTCCTGTTGAGTTAAGTAGTGTAGCAGGTGCATCAATAATCGTGGAGATAACAGCAATAATCGGCAGAACTTCAACAGGAAAGCCGAATACACTTAGAATCAACATTTCTCCTATCATGCCACCTCCAGGAATGGCCCCCATAACAGCGCCGACCAAAAAGGCAACAGCCAGTATACTTAGAATGCTGGAGATACTTGTCATATCTTTGCCAAATAAGCTGAATAGGAAAACAATTTTCAACACCCCGCCAAATACAGAACCATCTTTGTGAGTGTTGGCTCCAAGCGGGATGACCGTCTCTGCGATGTCCTTTGGCACACCCATTTTTCTGACGGCTTCCAAATTGACCGGAATGCACGCGGCACTTGAACAGGTAGCAATGGCTGTAATAGATGGTGTGAAGGCATTTTTCCAAAATAGTTTAACTCCCTCTTTCCCACCGGCGATAAAGGCATATAGGGTGAAAAAGCCGAAGTAATAAATTAAAGCTAAAACTAGATAAAGAATGAAGGCACGTGCATAGCCTTCTAAAATCTGCGGTCCTAGCTGGCCGATAATAGCCGCAAAATAAGCGCCAAGTCCGATTGGTGCATAGTACATAACAATTTTTACGATTTTCATCATAACAGCTGTACCCGCTGTTAAAAACTCAGTAATCGGTTTCGCTTTCTCACCTACCAGTGCGGTGGATAATCCAATTAATACAGAGAAAACGATAAGTTGAAGCATATTGCTTCTAGAAAACAGTTCTGGAAAATCGGACACGGTTACAGTATTAACCAGTTGACTAAGGAAAGAAACTTCTTCAATGGTTTCTTCAGAGGAACTGCTTTCCATCAGTTCTTTAATAGCTGTCGTATCAGTGCCTTCCAAAGGATTAATAATAGTTGTCCCAATAAAACCAATTACGGCAGCTAAAGCGGCTGTAGTCAGGAAAACGACAACAATACTGCCCATGATTTTCCCGAGACGCTTCATCCCGCTCATATTAGCAATAGCAGAAGAAATGCTGAAAAATACCAATGGGACGATGATTGTGAACATTAGATTTAGAAATAAGTCCCCTAGAGGCTGTATGACTGAGGTTTTCTCACCGAAAACGACGCCCGCTATCCCACCAATAATAATTGCAGAGAGTAATACTAAAGAGGATCGATAGTTTTTAAAAAAGCTCTTCATGAAAAATTCCGTCCTTTCAGGATGAAGGTGTCAATAAATATTAAACTTCATTATCAGCTCTAGAATGAAGTTTGACAATATTTTTTTATAGGAAGGAATGTTAAAAGATGAAACGCAATAAATAATAAGAAGGGGTTATTTGTAAAAATGTTATGGAGGAGGGATACGATGGCATTTATTGAGGTTGAAAAGGACGTCCAGTTATATTATGAAGAAAAGGGTCAAGGGAGGCCAATTATTTTTATCCATGGAGTGTGGATGAGTAGCCGGTTCTTTACAAGACAGCTTCCGTACTTTTCAGAGAAGTACAGAACTATCTTACTTGATTTAAGAAGCCATGGTCAGTCAACCCACGTTCATAACGGAAATACGGTCTCTGTTTATGCAAAAGATCTTCATGCGTTCATTGATAAACAAGGATTAAAGGATGTAATACTAGTAGGCTGGTCTATGGGGGCTTTCGTCGTATGGGATTATCTCAAGCAATTCGGCGAGGATAATGTCCATTCAACTGTAATTGTGGATGAATTGGCATCAGATTTTAAATGGCCCGATTTTGATATTGGGGCTTTTGATATCGACACATTGATTGCCTTCATGACTGAGATTCAAACGAATCGTTCCCTCTTTTTACAAGGCTTTCTTACATCTATGTTTAAAGATGAGTTATCTGCAGGGGATGCAAACTGGATGCTTGAGGAAGTAACGAAAATGCCGGCATCCATTGCCAGTGCCATCCTATTTGATCAATCAATTGTTGACTATCGTGATTTCTTGCCTGAAATTACCGTTCCTACACTTCTCTGCTTTGGAAGGCATGAAAAGGTCATTCCTGTTGCGGCAGGAGTACATTTGGAGAAGAACATTCCGAATTCTGAACTTGTTATTTTTGAAGATAGTTGTCATTGCCCTTTTATAGAAGAAAGTGGTTTGTTTAATAAAACAGTAGATGCGTTTATTCAAAAAGTAATATAGAGGTAGATGCTGGGGTCTTAAATTCCAGTGCAACGCACCAATATTGTAGTGCAGGGCACTGGTACATTCAAACTCGGTGAAATTAACAAAATATAAAAGAGTCAGCAATAACTAACAATAAAGAGGGATGCAGGTTTTGTGCCGCATTCCTTTTTATTGTAGAAAAAGGAATGCTGATCTATACCTCTCCTAGTGAACAATAGAGAACTACCGAATCATTCAATTATCTAAGCGATTTTAGCATTGAATAAAGGGAATACTGGAACTAAGACAGTCAGAACGACATTGGTGGAAATAATTAATTAAATGAGGAAATATTTTTATATCCTTTTCATGAAAATTGGGCTATTATGAGATGGATTTAAACTGGTAAGTTTGTTACCCGATATAAGCTCGTACGTTAAAGGTGATGGAGAGGATATAATGAATGATCAGTTACATTACAATGAAATTATAGATGTATGTTTGCTTGCGGGGAAAATAATGCTTCAAAACGGAGGAGAAACCTCTCGGGTAGAAGATACGATGGTCAGAATTGCGGCTGCATTTGGATGCGAGGATTCACACAGCTTTTCAACGCCGACAGGGATTATTTTTTCTCTGGATGGTATGCACCCAGCCTCAAAATTAATTCGAGTTTCCCAGCGGTCCACGGATTTACACAAGGTAACGCTTGTTAACAGTATATCCCGAAGCATTTCTAGTAAGGAAATGACGCCACAAGAAGCTTTTTCTCGATTAAAACAAATTGAAAAGGCAGGTATGGGATATCCCTTGTGGGTTCAGGTTTTCGCTGCCTTTATTGCGAGCGGTTGTTTTTTAATCATGTTTCAAGGGCAATGGAGTGATTTTATCTGGTCTTGTATAGCCGGAGGACTTGGATTTTCTTGTCTGCTTTACTTGCATTGGTTATTGGAGGTTCGCTTTTTTGCTGAATTTATAGCCTCACTAGTAGTGGGATTAGCAGCAATGTTGTTTGTCCAAATCGGTGTGGGTAGTAACTTGGATACTATAATTATTGGAGCGGTGATGCCGCTGGTGCCAGGACTTTTAATTACGAATGCGGTCAGGGATTTAATTGCAGGGCATTTAGTTTCCAGTCTGTCCAAGGGGGCAGATGCAGGTTTAACTGCTTTAGCCATTGGAACAGGAATATCGGTTGCATTTGTTCTTTTATGATTTTAGGGGAGGAAAAAGGATGTTTGCACAGCTTATTACAAGTTTCATTGCCTCAGCCGCCTTTGGAGTCATTTTTAATGTACCGAAAAATTCATTGTTTCAATGCGGTTGTGTAGGGATGTTAGGGTGGGCTTTATACTTTTTTTTGGTCGAAAATGAGATAAATAGCATAATTGCAACGCTAGCTGCTGCATTTATCGTAGCAGTAATCAGTCAGTATTTTGCTAAAAGGTATAAAACACCAATCACGGTTTTTAATGTCTCAGGAATCATCCCGCTCGTACCAGGGGGGCTGTCTTATGACGCAATGAAGCATTTTGTAGAAAATGATTTTAATATAGCTGTTCAGTTGGCTACCAAGGCATTCATGCTGGCAGGGGCGATTGCGTTGGGACTGATCTTTGCAGAAGTTATAAATCAGTTGATAACTAAATATAATAGAAGGAAATTGAGAATGAGAAACTAGAGGGAATGAAGAGAAATATCTTTATCCCTCTTTTTTATTGCTTTAAGAATTAAACCTGAGGGTTTTCAATCTTCGAGAAACAGGTAGAGAACAAAATTATAATTGAGATGCAGAAAAAGGAGAGGCAGTTAGGAATAGCTGCCTCTCCTTTTATATTGATTGGGAAGATAAAAGGATTATACTTCTCATAATTACACTATAAAATTTAAATAGGTCAAAAAACTTTAAATAGAATCTTTTATTCCCGTGTTAGCTGTTACCACGATTTCGTCATATTTTTTGGCATCAGCTTTTTTGCTGGATAACAGTGTTCCGGCGATTGCAGCGATAAAACCAATTGGGATGGAGACGATGCCAGGGTTAGCTAGTGGGAATAGTGGTTCCCCAACAAATATTGCCTCGCTCTCTACTGGAGACCAGACATTAGGGCTTAGAAACACAAGTAATAGAGAACTAATCAGCCCTACGAGCATACCTGTGACAGCTCCAGCTGTGTTAAAACGTTTCCAAAATACCGTGAAGATAATAATTGGTAGATTGGCGCTGGCAGCGACGGCAAAGGCAAGTGACACAAGGAAGGCTACATTCATGTTTTGAGCAAATAAAGCAAGGATGATGGAGAGAATGGATACTCCGATCGATGCCCAACGAGCAGCAACCACTTGTTCTTTATCAGTGGCTTGACCTTTACGAATAATATGGCCATAAAAGTCATGGGCAAATGCAGAGGCTGCGGATAGAACGAGACCTGCGACAACCGCTAAAATAGTAGCGAAAGCAACAGCTGACACAAATGCGAATAAGAAATCACCGCCAATAGCTTCGGCAAGCAATGGAGCGGCCATATTTCCAGCCGCATTCGAGGCAATGATTTTGTCGTATCCAACGAAAGCTGCTGCTCCAAAGCCAAGGAAAATGGTCATGATATAAAATATTCCAATGATCCAAGTTGCATATACAACGGACTTTCTAGCGGTGATAGCGTCTTTTACCGTAAAGAAACGAATCAGGATATGAGGTAATCCAGCTGTACCGAGTACAAGTGCTAAATTGAGTGATAAGGTATCCAATGGATCCTTAAATTTGTTACCTGGATTGAGGAAATCCCCGGCTAGAGGGGTTGCTGTTTTCATCTGCCTGAACATTTCCATCACGCTAAAGTCGAATTTCGCCAGTACAATAACCGAGATAATGAATGTCCCAGCCATCAATAAAACAGCTTTTACGATTTGTACCCAACTGGTAGCAGTCATACCTCCAAAGACGACGTAGACGGTCATTAAAATACCTACAATGATAACGGAGTATAGATAATCGATTCCAAGCAATAGCTTTATAAGTGCACCTGCACCGACAAGCTGTGCAATCATATAAAAGGTTGAAATGGAAATGGTATTCAGGGCAGCGACACCGCGCACCTTCTTTTCATTAAAACGTGCAGCAATCATGTCTGCAAGTGTGTACTTACCAAGGTTACGAAGCGGCTCGGCCACGATATAAAGAACGACCAGGTAAGCGACTAGGAAACCGATGCTGTAGAAAAAACCATCAAATCCAGCGAGCGCAACCATTCCAGCGATTCCTAAAAATGAAGCAGCGGACATATAATCACCGGCAATAGCCCAGCCATTTTGCCATCCAGTAAGGCTGCTGTCTGCCGTATAAAAGTCAGCCGTTGTTTTAGTGCGACGTGAAGCAAAGTAGGTAATGACTAATGTTAAACCAACAATGATTAAAAATAAAATAAAAGCAAGTGTATTCATTGTATATTCACCTTTACCCTTTCGCTTCTTTCACGATTTTTTCAACTAATTGGTCAAAAGTCGCAGCCTTCTTGGAGTAGAGAATGCATAGGGTCCATGTCATGATAAATTGCGCGAAGGCAAAAATCCAAGCCCAGCTGATTGCTCCAAAGGCATAAGAGTTAAGAACTTTAGAATAGGAAGTTAAGATAGGTAAGGTGAAATAAAAGACCATGAAAAAAATGGAAAGTGGGACGATGAAATTGCGTTTTTTTCTTAGGAGTTCTTGAAATGATGGTGATTGGACAATCTGGGTGTAATCCGTGGAGGCGCTTACTTGAGATTCTTTTGCTCCTGAATCGTTCAATGCCAATGTGGTTCCCCCTTTGAATATGAATTGGGTTTTCATTACTCAATGTATCTGATAACAGTTTTAGTATATATTTATTAGAATATATTGTAAATTTAAAATTTTCAAATAAATGTTTTTTCGTCCGACGTAGTGTTAATTATTAAAAAGGTAATGAAAAGGGAAGCGTTTGCTTAACACAGTCTTCCATGAAAATTAAAAACAATCCTTAAGGAAAAATTAAGCTTCTTTCGTGATACTGATTTCAATGAAGGAAATCTGAAAGGAGCAAAATGATGAAAAAGTGGTTAACGATAGGGGCAGTTTTAGTACTAGCTATAGGGGGATGCATTTGGTTCTTTATGAAGGACAATGGTCAGCCCGTTATTGCTAAGGCGATGACAACTACAGTTGAAAAGGGAGACCTTGAAGTTCAAATCAGTGGTTCCGGTTCGGTTGCTGCGATAAATAGCGAGGACATCACATCTTCCGTAACGGATGAAGTCGATGAAGTCCTTGTAGAGAAAAATGAAATAGTTGAAAAAGGTGATGAACTTATTACCTTCACGGATGGAAGTGACCCAATAACTGCCCCATTTGATGGAACGGTAACTACGTTGAATGTAGAAGAAGGGGATCGTGTTTCAAGTAATGAAGTGGTTGCCCATGTGACGGATTATAAAAAATTAAAAACAACGATCAGTGTTGATGAATTAGATGTTTCAAGTGTTAAGAAAGGACAAACAGTTGAAATTACAGCTAGTGCTTTTGAAGATGAAACATTCACAGGGAAAGTAACAAGTGTAGCAAAAGAAGGTACATATGAGAATGGCGTTTCTTCTTTCGATGTGACGATTAAAATTGACAAACCAGGAGATATAAAAATTGGGATGTCGACAGAAGTGAGTATTGTGACGAATAGTGTAAAAGATGTTCTTTATGTTCCAATTGAAGCAGTCCAAATCGATGGAGAAGAGAAGTATGTGAATATCCAACAATCTGCATCAACAGAAGATGCAACAACTAATACTACAAAGACAGTGGTTAAGACGGGTATTAGTAATGATAAGTATATCGAAATAACATCTGGACTTGAAGAGGGTCAGTATGTTTCCTTGCCTATTACCATTTCCAATGAAAGCTCTACAGGTGGCGGTGGAATGGGAGGAGGCCAAGGCGGTGGTGGAATTGGAATGCCGAGCGGTGGCGGAATACCGGGCGGCAATGAAATGCCAAGCGGCGGCAGGGGAGGTCAGTAACATGACGACACCCATCATTGAAATTAAAAACATGTCCAAATCGTATGAATTGGGCGGTGAAACCGTCAAGGCGCTGCAAGAAGTATGTCTTACAATAAATAAAGGGGATTTCGTTTCTATCATTGGACCCTCTGGTTCAGGAAAATCTACGTTTATGAATATGATTGGCTGTCTCGACAAGCCCGACACAGGCGAATATCTTTTGGATGGAAAAGAAGTAGAAAAGATGAAAGATAATGAGCTAGCCGCCATTCGAAACATAAAAATTGGCTTTATCTTTCAAAACTTTAACCTGTTAGCGAAATTGACGGCGCTGGAAAATGTCGAACTTCCCCTTGTTTACCGGGGTGTAAGTGTAAAGGAAAGAAAAGAAGTTGCCAATGCCTGTCTAGAAAAGGTCGGCCTCAATGACCGGATGAACCATTTACCAACCCAACTTTCAGGCGGACAGCAGCAAAGGGTTGCGATTGCCCGTGCCCTTGCAGGTAACCCTCCTGTTTTATTGGCAGATGAGCCGACGGGAGCTCTTGATAGTAAAACAAGTAAGGAAGTACTGCAAATGCTGAAGAATCTTAATGAAAAGGGACAAACAATCATTTTGATTACCCATGACTTGGAAGTTGCAAAAGAGGCAACACGGGTCGTTCGGATACATGATGGTCAGTTGTTTGAAAACGGAGGTGATTGGATTGAATCTGAGCGAATCAATGAAGATGGCTATACGCAGTATCAAAACCAATAAAGTCCGTGCTTTTTTAACTATGCTTGGAATTATTATTGGAGTGGCCTCCGTGATTGTGCTTGTTTCGATTGGGCAGGGATCTTCACAGTCCGTTCAGGAGGAGATCAATAGCTTGGGGACTAACCTGTTAACGGTCAGTGTCTCAGATACAGATTCTGTAGAGCTGACGGATGACACAATTGAACAGTTTAAAGACCTGAGCGGGATATCAGAAGTTGCACCTGTGGTCACAGGCCGTGTTTATGCTAAAAACGGTGAAACTTCTACACAGGTTTCAATGACCGGTACGACGTCCTCCTATATTTCAGTGAGGGATTTAGAGCTTAGCCAAGGCCGTTTTTTAACGGATATGGAAACAGAGTTACGCTCTAAGGTGGTTGTCTTAGGGTCTGATACAGCTGACACGCTTTTTGAAAATCAAAAAGCGGTGGATCAAAACGTTCTTATTGGCGGTGTTTCCTATCGGGTAATCGGCGTGTTGAAATCAGTAGGTACCTCTATGGGATCAAGTGGTGATGATGTAATCATTGCTCCAATCACAACTGCAAAGCGTGCTACGAGTAGCACGACCATCGGAACAGTGTATTTAAAAGCAGAGAACGAGAATATTGTAGAGCGTGCGATGTATCAAGTACAAGGTACAATGACGACATTATTCCCAGGCCAGAGTGATAACTATTCCGTGTCCAATCAAGAGGATTTAATGGATACAATGAGCTCGGTGTCAGATACGTTTACGCTCATGCTTGGTGGTATCGCAAGTATTTCATTACTTGTAGGTGGAATTGGAATTATGAATATAATGCTGGTATCTGTTTCAGAGCGGACGAAAGAAATTGGAATCAGAAAGGCTATTGGGGCGAACCGGAAATCCATTCTACTTCAGTTTTTAATTGAAGCGGTTGTCTTGAGTTGCTTAGGTGGGTTATTAGGAGTAGGAATTGGGCTTGGAATCGCTAAATTGGTTTCAGTTGTTTCAAGCCTAACAATCAGTTATTCGTGGTCGGTGATAATGATGGCCTTCCTATTCTCCATATTTATCGGTGTTGTCTTTGGAGTATTTCCTGCCAATAAGGCATCTAAATTAAATCCAATTCAAGCACTGCGTCACGAATGAACATACAATTTGAGAGAAAGCAGGCGATTAAAAGCCCGCTTTCTTTTGCATATGAAAAAGGATAAAATCAACATATATCACAATTGAAGCGGTTGGGAGGTACCCTGTATGAAGGTTTTGGTGGTAGAAGATAATGTTTCATTATTAGAATCAATCCGACAAATTCTGACGGATGAATATGAAGTTGATACAGCAGATAATGGGGAAGATGGGCTATTCATGGCCCAGCAAAGTATATACGATATCATAATTTTGGATGTAATGCTTCCGGGAATCGATGGATTTGAAATCGTACGGAAAATCAGGGATGCAAAAATAGATACAAGTGTCTTGTTTTTGACGGCAAAAGATGCGCTTGAGGATCGTGTCAGAGGCTTGGAAATGGGTGGCGATGATTATTTAGTCAAGCCGTTTCAGGCACCGGAACTTAAGGCCAGGATTCGTGCCCTTCTTCGAAGGAGTGGCATTATATCGCTTGAGCAGCATGTGAAATACCGTGGAATTGAACTGTTGGAAAAAGAAAAGGATATTTTGGTTGATGGAAAGGTCATTAAAATGACCTTGAAACAGTTTGAATTACTGGAGTACCTAATTCAAAATAATAGGAAAATATTGACCCGTGAGCAGATTTTCGACCGCATTTGGGGGTTTGATTCAGATACGACGATTGCCATTGTGGAAGTGTTCATCCATCACCTTAGAAAAAAATTGGAACCTTTCAATTATCATAAAGATATTCAAACCGTTCGGGGTATTGGTTATATGCTAAAACAACCATAAGGGGATCATTATGTTCCAAAAAACACGGCTTCAACTAACATTATTGAATTCTATCGTCTTTATTGTCTTAATAGCCATATTAAGCAGAACGATTTATTTCTATACGGAAAATCAGATCTATAAGGATGTCAATGATTCACTTAAAAAGGATTACAGGGATTTCAATAATGGAGGAATGCCAGGCGGACGTCCGCAAGGTGAGTTTCTCTTAGGACCGGGACCGAGTGTCATCGTTTGGGGACCGGATGAAACGATCATTGAGCCAAGACTGAGTGTAGACAATTTTATAAAGGTTAATGAATCGGAATTTTACCCTAAAAGATTTGATGAGATTGAAGAAATATCGGTGAATGGATACACGTATCGGGCCCTTTCCACCCAGGTCGATACGGAGTATGGAGAGATGACCGTACAATTCATCCGGAATGTGGATTCTGAAAAGGAAATGCTCGATCGCTTGTTGCTCATATTGTTTGTTGGTGGAGGAATTGGAAGCCTAGTGGCGGTAGGCGCAGGCTATCTTCTGGCAGGGCGGGCCCTGATCCCGGTCAAGAAATCTTGGGATCAGCAGCAGCAGTTTGTCTCGGATGCTTCGCATGAAATTCGAACGCCGCTTGCTGTCATTCAATCGCGGGCTGACTTGCTATTTCAATCACCTTCAGCGACAATCGAGGAAAAAGCCGTTGATATATCCATCATTTCGAAAGAAGTCCGACGATTGAATAAGCTTGTTAACGGACTTTTGACCTTAACCAGAACGGATTCGAATCAAATGGAGGTTAAGAAATCGAACTTCTTCCTTGATGACTTACTTATGGATATAGTGGAACAGTATACTGATATAGCTTCTTTTCAAGAAAAATCAATCATTAGCCATGCTCCCGAACAGGTGGTGTTTCATGGGGATAAAGAGAGAATTCATCAGCTATTGGTGATTTTGGTGGATAATGCCATGAAGTTCACGGAGGAAGGCGGGGAGATTTCCCTTTCCTGCATCAAGAATGCTTCATCCATCAATCTTTCTGTAGAGGATGATGGAAGAGGCATCCCACAGGAAGAACTTCCCTTGATTTTTAACCGTTTTTATCAAGTGGAGCAATCCCGTTCAGCAAATGAAGGCTCCGGTTTAGGTCTATCCATTGCCAAATGGATTGTAAACACACATCAAGGGACCATCAAGGTTACTAGTGAACAGAATGAACGCACCCGTTTTGAAATAACTTTTCCTAGAAACCAAAAAAATAAATAATGGTTTTAAAAAGACCTATAACAGAAATAGATTTTAAATACTTTTTATTTAAATATAGAAATAAAAAAGACTCTTATTTTTCCCAGTCACTTAAGGAAAAATTAAGGGTCTTTTTAGATAATCTCCTTATAAGAAATAATACATTTTGTTACGAAGGAGAATTGTATATGGTGAAATTTAGTAAGTTACACTTTTTGATTGGGATTGTAGCTTCAGTCCTTTTAGTTGTTCAAGCAGTTTTCGGCATCATGATGTATGTGAATGGCGGCGACACACAGGAGGAGATGGCCGGACAAAGGATGATGGGCCAGCCTACTAACAACAACACTACTGACTCGGCTACAACTGATGACTCGACAACGGAAGATTCAACGGATAGCGATACGGCAGTGACCGATGATTCAACTACCGCTACGACCCCTAATGGTGGACAGGGTAATATGGGGACACCTCCTCAGGGGGGGCCTAACGGATCTGGAACTCCAGGTGAGATGCCGAGCGGTGGGGGCTTTCAAGGCGGAGACTCTGTAGCAGGTAAAGTTATCAACTTTTATCAAGGGGTGGGTGGTTTGGCCACATCTATTATCGTCCTTGTCATAGGAGGAGCTGGATTAGTCACGTCGGTGATGTCCAGAAAATCTGCAGCTTAAAAGAAATTATTATATATACATATAGATTAGAGTAAACTACATGTTTTATGAATAGATGATGAGTGAACACTGTTGCCTGAATGTTTATAGCAAGTAGAAGTTTTTATAAGAACATTTCTGCAAAAAAACTATACGTCTTTAGTGTTTGATTGATAGGATTCAAAGCATGTAAAGAAGGGTTCCTTATATAGAGGAGCCTTTTCTTTATGTTTGGAGAGTTAGCATTCCTGTAAATTTCCATTTTGAAAAAGAGAGAAAATAATTGCACTTGAAAAAATATTAGTATAATATATAAATTTGAAGATGTACGTACAAGTAATGTAATATGGATTAAATAGAAAACGTTTGCATAAAATTTTTGAGGGTATCCTACTATTAATGCACAATCATTAAAATTCACCTTAGTGGAGGCAGAATACATGAAATTTCTGATAGCAATTTTAGGGTTGCTTATTGTTTTTGGACTAGCCTTGTTGGCAAGCAGTGACCGGAAGAAAGTTAAAATTAAACCGATTATCCTCATGGTGATCATGCAGCTTATTTTAACTTATCTATTATTAAATACGAAGTTTGGTTTAGTGATCATCAATTCGATTGCCGATGGTTTCGGAAAACTTTTAGAATGGGCTAATGAAGGGATCACCTTTGTATTTGGCGGGATTGTAAACGAAGGAGCATCGCCCTTCTTTTTAAATGTCCTTCTTCCTATCGTATTCATCTCAGCACTAATCGGGATTTTACAGCACTTCAAGATCCTTCCTTTCATCATGAAGTGGATTGGATTCCTGCTAAGTAAGGTGAATGGGATGGGTAAATTGGAATCTTACAATGCTGTCGCATCAGCAATAGTGGGCCAATCCGAGGTTTTCATAACCTTGAAAAAACAGCTTGGTTCTATTCCTCCTTCACGCATGTATACGCTTTGTGCATCGGCCATGTCAACTGTGTCGATGTCGATTGTCGGTGCTTATATGACCATGATTGAACCAAAGTATGTTGTGACGGCTATTGTTATTAACATGTTTGGTGGATTTATCATTGCATCCATTATTAACCCTTATACGGTAACGGATGAAGATGATATTCTCCCTGTTGAAGAAGGGGCAGAGAAGCAGTCGTTCTTCGAAATGCTTGGGGAATATATCATGGATGGATTTAAGGTTGCTATCACTGTAGCCGCGATGTTAATTGGTTTCGTTGCACTAATTGCAGGAATTAACAGCTTATTCGATATGATCATCGGCATCAGTTTCCAAGACATCTTGGGGTATATTTTTGCACCGTTTGCTTTTATCATGGGGATACCGATTTCAGAAACCGTGACTGCAGGCGGAATCATGGCGACAAAACTAGTAACTAATGAATTTGTTGCCATGCTGAGCTTAGGGGACGCATCAGCAGCCTTGAGCGATAGGACGATAGGAATCGTTTCGGTTTTCTTGGTTTCATTCGCGAATTTTTCATCTATCGGAATCATTGCAGGTGCTGTTAAAGGCCTACATGAAAAACAAGGAAATGTTGTGGCTCGTTTCGGCTTGAAGTTGCTATACGGTGCGACTCTTGTCAGCATTCTATCAGCAATCATTGTCAGTGTGATTCTTTAAATCACGGGATTAGACAGCTCATCAATATACTGACTAATATAAAAGGCACTTGGGTATATCCCAAGTGCCTTTTATTATTCGGAGGATTGGGAAACTCCTATTTCTTGATGGGAATTGAAGGGGATTAGCGTGTTGGTATATAATACATAAAATGATTGGCCATGAAAGGGAAAAGGGAGTGGAGGATGACAATGAATAAGAGTGAAACGGCTATCTTTGCAGGAGGTTGTTTTTGGTGCATGGTTGCTCCCTTTGATGATATGGATGGGATTATTAAAGTAACATCGGGTTATACAGGTGGTAATGTAGTCAATCCCAGTTACAAACAAGTGATTTCAGGTACGACTGATCATGTAGAAGCTGTTCAAGTGGTATTTGATCCATCAATCATTGCCTATAAAGAACTATTAGAGATATTTTGGCAGCAAATTGATCCGACAGATGATGGTGGACAGTTCTCGGATAGAGGTAAGCAATACAAGGCAATAATTTACTATCTAAATGATCAGCAAAAAATGGAAGCGGAGCAATCAAAGGAAAATTTAATGATGAGCGGGCGGTTTAAAAAGCCTATTATTACGGGTATTTTACCCTCAGGGGAATTTTATGAGGCCGAGGGATACCATCAGGAATTCTATCGGAAAAATCAATTTCGTTATGCATTGTATCGTAAAAGCTCAGGACGCGATGCTTTCATAAAAGAAAATTGGCCTAAGGATAATGCTCATCTCAGAGAAACTTTAACCGAGAGTCAGTTTCATGTCACCCAAGAAAATGGGACAGAGCCACCTTTCGATAATGTATATTGGAATCACTTTGAAGAAGGCATTTATGTGGATGTCGTTTCAGGGGAGCCCCTTTTCAGTTCACGGAATAAGTATGATAGCGGATGTGGGTGGCCAAGCTTTACGAAGCCGATCATGTCGGCAAGCGTCAATGAAAAAATGGATCTAAGCCATCGGATGACCCGGACGGAGGTACGCAGCAGGGAAGCTGACTCACATCTTGGTCACGTTTTTCCGGATGGTCCTGGTCCTAAGGGCACGCGCTATTGCATCAATTCTGCCGCCCTTCGATTCATTCCTAGAAATGAAATGGAGCGGGAAGGTTATGGAGATTTATTGTTGCTTTTTTCAATGAAATAATTAGTTGAGATAGGGGAACACAAATGGATATAAAAGATGAATTGTTATATCGATACATCCTTGATCACTCTTCCATAATTACGGATGGAGTCGGCTTATTAATAGCGCATTTGATCAATTGAACCATGAGTTCACTGAGCAGTATTATCTTTTGACAAAAGAACGTTTACTAGCGCAAAAGGAACTGATTAATGAATTAGGTGCTCCAGTTATTCCTATTGTTGATGCTATTGCGGTATTGCCATTAATCGGGGAAATTGATACCTTTCGGGCAAAGGGGATTTTGAATACTACTCCAGGCAAATGTATTAATAGAAATGTTTCTCACTTATTTATCGACTTATCGGGTGTGACCCTTTTAGATACGATGGTTGCTCATCAAATCTATCAATTGATAAAAAGAACCAGATCCCAATAAGGGATCTGGTTCTTTTTAGTGATTTTATAACTTGAATGAACTCTTCAATCCAACAATTTGGTTGAATACCAAGTGATCGGCTGAAGTGAGTTTTGAATCAACATTGTAATAGCCATGTCTGAAGAATTGGAATTTATCCTGAGGCTTAACATTTTTCATGTTGGGCTCAACAAACCCTTGTAAAATTTCTATGGATTCAGGGTTTACCCGCTCCAAGAATGATTTTTCTTCTTCTTCTTCACTTTCCTTATCCAAAATTAAAGGTTGGTAGTTACGGAATTCTGCTGAAACAGCTTGTGTAGCCTCGACCCAGTGCAGTGTCCCTTTCACTTTACGACCAGTGAAACCAGATCCGCTTTTTGTTTCAATATCGTAAGTGCAGCGAAGTTCAATGACGTTTCCGGCTTCGTCTTTTATCACTTCTTCACATTTAATGAAATAAGCATGTTTTAAACGGACTTCATTGCCCGGGAAAAGACGGAAATACTTTTTCGGGGGATTTTCCATGAAATCGTCCTGTTCGATATATATTTCACGTGAGAATGGAATTTGTCGCGTACCCATCTCCGGAACTTCTGGGTTGACCTCAGCATCCAGCCATTCAACTTCATTTTCTGGATAGTTGGTGATAACTACTTTAAGAGGCTTTAGAATAGCCATGGTCCGTGGCGCCTTCAGTTTTAGATCTTCTCGAACGAAATGATCGAGCATTTGAGAGTCTACGACACCGCTAGTTTTCGCAACGCCTATTTCAAGGCAGAATGCACGAATAGCTTCGGGTGTATAACCGCGTCTTCGCAATCCGGATACGGTAGGCATACGTGGGTCGTCCCAGCCGTCCACAAAGGCTTCATCGACAAGTTGCTTCAGTTTCCGCTTGCTCATTACGGTATTTGTCAGGTTTAGACGGCCAAATTCGTATTGCTGTGGCTTACTTTCCATTTCGCAGTTTTCAACAATCCAATCATAAAGCGGGCGTTGATCTTCAAACTCAAGCGTACAAATGGAGTGTGTGACTCCTTCAATTGCATCTTCAATAGGGTGGGCAAAGGCGTACATTGGGTAGATGCACCATTTGTCGCCGGTATTATGGTGTTCTGTATGGGAGATTCGGTAAATAACGGGATCGCGCAGATTAATGTTAGGTGAGCTCATATCGATTTTTGCTCGCAGTACTTTTGTACCGTTCTCGAATTCGCGGCTACGCATCTTTTCAAATAACTCAAGGTTTTCCTCGACTGTTCTATTGCGGTACGGACTATCTTTTCCCGGCTCTGTTAACGTTCCACGATATTCGCGGATTTGGTCGGCATTCAGGTCATCGACGTATGCCAGTCCTTTATTGATGAGCAGTACAGCTCTTTTGTACATTTCGTCAAAATAATCGGACGCGAAAAAAAGGTTATCCCAATCGTAACCGAGCCATTTCACATCTTCCTTGATAGAATTGACATACTCAATATCTTCTTTCAATGGATTGGTATCATCAAATCGAAGGTTGGTTTTACCATTAAATTCATCAGCCACTCCAAAATTCAAAATAATTGATTTGGCGTGCCCAATATGTAAATATCCGTTTGGCTCAGGAGGGAAGCGGGTGATAATATGATCATGTTTTCCGGACTCTAGATCATCTTTTATAATATTTTTAATAAAATTCGAAGAGTTATTTTCCAACTGAATTCGACCTCTTTCATTTATATACTTCTTTTAATTTTACCTGTATATATACCATAAATACAGATATTTTTCCATGTTCGAGCCGGAATCAGGGTTTTAGAATACGTTCTTAAACAATTCATCTAGTATTTAGTTTACACAATCAGGTCGGAAATATCCCTGAAACTTTAATCATTTATGTGAGGAAACTATCTAACTAGTATTTAATAAACAAAAAACGAAACCTATTGATGGGTTTTATCGAATCACTTTTATAAAAAATAAGCAATACAGGAATCAAGCCTGCATTGCTTAATAAAGGATTATAGTTTAAATACCGTTGTTTGTAAAAATTCCTTCGTTCGCTCTTCTTTTGGATTGGAGAAAAATTCTTTTGGTGGGCCACTTTCTACAACCCGTCCATTATGCATGAAGACAATCCAATCCCCAACTTCACGGGCAAAGCTCATTTCATGGGTAACGACTACCATTGTCATCCCCTCTAAGGCAAGTTCCTTCATCGTAGCTAGTACCTCACCGACAAGTTCAGGATCGAGAGCAGAGGTGGGCTCATCAAAGAGTAGGATATCGGGCTTCATGGCGAGAGCTCGAGCGATCGCAACCCGCTGTTTTTGGCCACCGGAGAGCTTGCTTGGATAGACATCTGCTTTATCTGATAACCCAACTTTAGCTAGTAGCGCTTTTGCTTCCTCGATAGCTTGGGCCTTAGGGATTTTTTTGACGTGAGTCGGTGCTTCAATAACATTTTCGAGTACGGTCATGTGCGGGAAGAGATAGAAATGCTGAAAAACCATTCCAACTTTCTCACGAATTTTATTAATATCGTGGGTACCCGGCTCGACTTCAGTTCCTTCGATAAGGATTTGTCCGCTGTCTTTCTTCTCCAAGTAGTTCAAGCAACGGAGCAGGGTGCTTTTTCCGGAACCGCTAGGCCCAATCAGACAGACAACGTCACTATCTAATACCTTCATATCAATATCTTTTAGCACGTGAAGGTTTCCATAAGATTTATTTAAATTCCTAATGCGAATCATTTCTTTTTGTTCCATTTCAATTCCCCCTATCGATCACTAATGGACAGTTTCTTTTCAAATGTATTGACGATAATGGTCAGGAATGCCACAAGAATTAAATAGTAGACCGCTACAATCAATAAATATGTCATTTCATCAAAATTATTTGAACCTAACGTAGTGGCTACGTTAAACAACTCATTCATGGATATGAAGGCGGCTAGTGATGAATCCTTCAGTCCGATGATGAATTGGTTGCCTAGTGGCGGCAATGCGCGTCGGAAGGCTTGTGGTAGGATGATTCTTCTTAATGCGAGTGCATTGCTCATGCCAAGGGAACGTCCAGCTTCCATTTGGCCTTTGTCAATGGATTGAATTGTACCGCGTAAAATTTCAGAGATATATGCTCCGTTATGAAAGGCTAGGGCAAGTGACGCTGCCCAGAAGTCTGGTAGTAGGAAGAGATTGCTGATACCAAAATAGAGAATAAATATCTGTACGATAAGCGGTGTTCCTCGTACCAGGAATACGTATGTATCTGAAATCCATGCAAGAATTTTTATATTAGAAATTTTTAAAAGTGCGAAGAGTAACCCGATGATAATTCCTACTAATATGGAAACCACCGTAAGCTCCAATGTGAGGAGCATGGCTCGGATAAACACATCCGATGAGCTAAATAATGTATCAAAAAAATGAGAAAAGCTTGGCAATGTAAAAACTCCCTTTCTATCAATCTTTATTCAGGTTTAGTAGTGATATCTTCCCCAAAGTACTTTTTGCTAATTGCTGCAAGTGTTCCATCTTCTCGGAGGTTTTCAAGTGCTTCATTAATGCGTATCAGCAGCTGGGGGTTATCATTCGGTAGAACTATGGCCTGCTCACTGCGTTCTATCAATTGACGACCTTTGATGTCGAATCCTTCTTTGGTCGCTTCTTTACCGGTTACAAAGTCGGTAATAACGGCATCATGACGACCTCCGCTTAATGCTTTAAGAGCGGTGATATCACTGTCGTAGGTTTTTACATTGGTTGTATACTTTTCTGCTGTGGTTGCGTATGTGGAGCCTTTAGAAGCGGCAACTTCCTTTCCCTTTAAATCTTCGACTGTTTTAATATCACTATCGGATCGGACGAAAATTTGTGGACCTGAGTAGTAATACGGGGTGGAAAAAGCAACATGTTTACTTCGTTGTTCATTAATTGTATGACTGGCAACCGCGGCATCTGCCCGACCGGTTTTGACACCCTCGACTATTCCCTTAAATTTAATCCGCTTTGGGACCGGTTCTAGACCAAGTTCTTTCGCGATTGCTTCCCCGACTTCAATATCAAATCCTGTTACGGTCATGTCATCATTAACGTAACTAAATGGCTTGAATTCACCTGAGGCAGCGAATACAAACTGGTCCTTATTGATCAGCTTACTACCATCCTCTAGCTGATCTTTTTCAGCACAGCCGGACAGAAGACCAAGAATAATCAGTAATACTAGAATGAATTTAACTGATAATTTCATGATTATTTCATTTCCCCCTTTGAAAAAAACTAATAGAATGGTCTATACCCTTATGAGGTAGTGAATAACCTCATTAACTAGGGAAAATAAAACTGAAATAAAAAAGGTGGCAAGAATCATTGCCGTTTATTCATTCAAGAATCCCCTTTACTATGCATTACATATAGGTTCTCGACCTTTACCTTCATTTCCTTCCAAATTTCCGGTAATTTCTTTAAATAATGACAATGCGTATCTAGGTAATTGAATTTGAAACAATTCAGGATGATGATTTAGATTCTATTTGAAGGAGAAAGTAGATGAAACCTGGTATCTACTGAATGAATGGAGATTAGATAAAACGGAGGAGGTTGTTTGCAAACAAAATCCCGGCAATTATTGACTGACTTTAATTTTGCCTATGAATTGAAGTATAATATAGCAAAATAGAAGAAGGGCAGTTGGGAAAATGGTGAGCAACTTTGTGCAAGAACAGTTACAGGAGTTTCGCGAAAAGAATCAAGATAGAGGCCGTTTAATTATAAAATGTCCGGACCAGCCAGGAATTGTTGCAACAGTTACAGCCTTTCTTAAAGAGTATGATGCAAATATTGTTGAATTGAGTCAGTATTCGATGAATCCTGAGGGCGGTACCTTTTTCACCAGGATCGAATTCGATTGTCCAGGATTGAAGGATAAGGCAACGGATATGCAATTGGCATTCCAGGAAGTTTCGACAGCATTCTCGATGCAATGGACATTTAACTATGTGAGTGATTTAAAGAGGACGGCAATCTTCGTTTCTAAGGAGCCACATTGCCTTCTGGAATTGCTATGGGAGTGGCAAAGCGGGGATCTATTGGCTGATATTGCTCTTGTCATTAGTAATCATGAAGATACGAGGCAAATTGTCGAATCCATGAACATTCCTTTTTATTATATTCCTGCAAATAAGGATATACGTAAGGAAGTGGAAGCACAGCAGCTTAAACTTCTGGAAGAATTTAATGTCGATCTAATTGTATTAGCTAGATATATGCAGATATTGACGCCTGATTTTGTGGCTGCACATCCGAATAAAATCATCAATATCCACCATTCGTTTTTACCTGCATTCATCGGGGCTCGGCCTTATGAAAGAGCTTATAATCGAGGTGTTAAGCTGATTGGGGCAACTTCCCATTATGTAACAAACGATTTGGATGAGGGTCCAATTATCGAGCAGGATATTGAACGTGTCGATCACCGTGATTCTGCAGAAGATATGAAGAAAGTCGGTCGTTCAGCTGAACGCAGGGTGCTTGCCCGTGCTGTTAAATGGCATTTGGAAGACCGTGTACTTGTTCATGAAAATAAAACAGTAGTCTTTTAAAAAGGAATCCCCCATTTGGCATATAAATTTGTCGAATGGGGGTTTTTGCATTAATACGTATATTCTACCCTTACTGCGGCAGTGATGTTTAATTCTCCAGGCTGAATAGGGGTAGAGGCCATTTTTGTATAGGAACTCGTTTGGAAAAGGGTGGGTGGTGAAGGTTCTGATAGTTCCTCAACATGATTGGGGACTGGATTTAAGGAGACTCCTAGCGTTCGAGCCATGGAAAGGGCCTTTTCGTATGCGTTTTTTAAAGCGAGCGAAAGTGCCTGGTTATAGTAAGCTTCTGGATTGGATAAAGAAAAGCGAATACTGGTAATGGAATTGGCACCACTTCTGACTGCTGTGTCGATTATGCTGCCTATTTTTTCGATATCAGTTGTTTTGGCCTGGATAATGTGTTGGACTTTATAGTTTTTAAACAATTCTTTTCCTTCGATATAATCATATTGCGGATCAATTCTGTAATCACTCGTTTTTAATTGCTCCTCTGGAATGCCAATGGATCTAAGAGATGCAATGACTTTCGCTATTGCTTGAGAATTGGCCTGCTGAGCTACCTGTGGGTCCTTATCTTCGGTTATGACTCCAAGGGTAATTACGGCTTGGTCAGGAGCAGCCTGAAGCGTTTCTGATCCTGAGACTTTCAATGTATGATTCCTGCTATGTTTATAATCCCGATCGGGAACAATAAATTCTTGATTCATTTTGACACCAACCTTTTTAAAGAGATAATCTCAACCCTATTGTACGAAGTAAGAAAGCGAAACATGATTGAAATATGAAATATCCCGGTTGTTATTAATTCCTTCGACAGATTTTTAGAAAGTAGGAAGGACTTTTAACCTGTTTTAGCCTAAAAAAAGATAAAAAAAACACTCGGCCTAAAACCGAGTGCGTATTATTTATGAATGACTTGAACCCTGCCAACTTGGCCATCTGTCAATCTTACTTTAATTCCATGCGGGTGGCTGCTGGAGTTGGTTAAAATATCTTTTACAGTTCCACGTGTTAGCTTTCCGCTGCGTTGATCTGCTTTAAGCACGATGTCCACAGAGGTACCTGGAGTAATATCTTTTCGATTTTGACCGTTCATGTTTAATTCAGTCCTTTTTAGAGTTATTTGCAACCATTGATAGTGCAGTAACTTCAGTATAAGGAAAACAGCAGACCTAGTCGACTTTTAGATAACAATCACGCAAAGCTCTATTGAATCTTTTTAAGCGGCTCGACAGCAGGGCCATTTAATACTTCACCAGTGATAGAGTAACGAGAAGCATGACATGGACAGTCCCAGGTACGATCGCCGCTGTTCCATGCCACCTCACAACCCATATGAGTGCATGTGGAATCTACAATATGAAGCTGGCCTTCATGATCACGATAACACCCGGCTTTATCTCCATTTACCTTGACGATGGCTCCTTCATCGATACCTAAGTCTTCTGGCGTTTTATGAATAACTGCCAATTTACTTTTAATCATATGCTTCGCTACATCAGCGTTGTCTTCGACTATATTTTTCATTCCTTTTATACGGGCTGGATTATATAGATCTGCATATCGGTTGTCCTTTTGCAGAATATGATCAGTTAAGATTTTTGCAGCAATTGATCCATTCGTCATACCCCATTTCGCATAGCCGGTTGCAATGAGAACATTTGGATGATTAGATGTTACTGGGCCGACGAATGGCAGATTATCTGGTGTCACAATATCTTGTGCTGACCAGCGATAAGGAATATCTTTTACATTGAAATATTGGGAACTAAAGTCCTGTAAGGCTTCATAATGTTCAATTGTCGAGATACCCTGACCGGTTTTATGGCCTTCCCCGCCTACAAGTATAAGTTTTTCCCCATTGTCCTCTGTATAACGAAGGGAACGGGTAGGGTTGTCAGCGCTGAAATACATACCACCGGGGTATTCCTGTTCGGTCTTAATTCCAAGAACATAGGATCTTTTTATATGAGTACGAGCAAAGTATAATCCCATTTCATCATTAAAAGGGAAGTGAGAGGCAACAATTATATGGTTGCTTTTGATTGTATGCCCCGTTTCAGTTATAACGGTTGGTGGCTTGCCGTCTTCAATTTTCATAGCCGTTGTACGTTCATAGATGTTCCCTCCAGCTTCCAGAATAGGGGGGATGAGAGCTGTTAAATATTTTAATGGATGAAACTGGGCTTGGTCCTTCATAATCACAGCAGCTTTACATGGAATAGAGAAAGGGATCTTTTCTGCATAATCCCCTCGAATGCCAAGTTTTTGATAGGCCTTTAGTTCCTCTTGGATTTTACTTTTATATTCATCGGTATTTGCGTATACATAAGCATCTTGTACATTCAAATTGCATTCAATAGAATGTTCTTCTATCAATCCTTTGATAAGCTCCATTCCTTCAGTGTTGGCTTCATAGTAAAGTCTGGCCTTCTCCTCACCGTGATCAGTAATCAACTGGTCGTAAATCAAGCCGTGCTGGGCCGTGATTTTTGCGGTTGTATGGCCAGTTGTTCCATTAAGTATCTCGCTTGCCTCAATGAGTGTGACTTTCACACCTTGCTTGGCTAAAAGATAAGCTGAAGTGATACCCGTAATTCCTCCACCAACAATTAAGACATCAGTTGTTATATCTGTTTCTAGCTTAGAAAACGAAGGAAAGGATAAAGTACTGCGCCAATATGGCTCCGGATATTGAGGAAGTTCTGTATTTTTTTCGGTCATTTGAATACCTCCATACGTTTCATTAGTGGTTTGCCCATTTATTACCATGCCCAAATTCTCCTTTTTTACGCTTATTTTTATAAGAAGAAGACTATTAAAAGTTAGTTTTTTTTGTTTGTTTACAATATTGTATACATGTAAACAAAAGTAGATGGTTTGTACACAAAAAAGTAAACATGTTTACAAATGAGTATACATGGCTATATATATGGTGTGTACATATTTGTTCCTGATGTATACAAAAATGTATACAACTCGACAAATAAGGCTACAATTTATGAAGGATTGACTAGTATAGAAACACCTTTTCTATGCTTAATAGAGTGCTCCACCTAAATTTTTTATGAAAAAGAAGATGTTTTTAGATGAGTTCTAGAATCGCAGCAATAGACGTAGGAAATGATGCAATTAAAGCTATTTTTGGAAAGCTAGAGTCTGAACTATATATACCAAATGTCATTGCAAAAAACATTGGAAGGGATACATAGTAGAGTCCATTCACCAGCCCTGCAAGACAATAATGCCATTTATCGTGTGGGGAAGTTAGCGACAAAAAGTGATAACCCAACAGAACTAGATTTAGGGAGCAGTAAATCAGAGGAAGACCAAACATTAGTATTTGCGTAAAACTAAACATCTTGTACATTCAATAGAATGTTCTTCTATCAATCCTTTGATAAGCATTCCTTCAGTGTTGGCTTCATAGTCTAGCCTTTTCCTCACCATGATCAGTAATAAATTGGTCGTAAACCAAGCCGTGCTGGACCGTGATTTTTGCGGTTGTGTGGCCTGTTGTTCCATTAAGGATCTCACCTGCCTCAATGAATGTGACTTTCACACCTTGCTTGGCTAATAGATAAGCAGAAATGAAACCTGTAATTCCGCTACCAACAATTAAGACATCAGTTGTTATATCTGTTTCTAGCTTAGAAAACGAAGAAAGGATAAAGTACTGCGCCAATATGGCTACAGTTCGTATTTTTTTGGGTAATTTGAATACTTCCATACATTTCATTAGTAATTTGTCCGTTTATTACCATTTCTAAATTCCCCTTTTTTACGCTTTCTTTTATAGGAAGAAGAGTATTAAAAACTAGTTTTTTTTGTTTGTCTGCAATATTGTATACATGTAAACAAAAATAGGTGGTTTGTACACAAAAAAAGTAAACATGTTTACAAATGAGTACACATGGCTATATATAACGTGTGTACATATTTGTTCCTAATGTGTACACAAATGAATACAATTCTGCAAATAAAGCTACAACTTATGAAGCATTGACTAATATAGAAACCTTTTCTATGCTTAATAGAGTGCTCCACCTAAATTTTTTTATAAAAAGGGGATGTTTTTAGATGAGTTCTAGAATCGCAGCAATAGACGTAGGAAATGATGCAATTAAAGCTATTTTTGGAAAGCTAGAGTCTGAACTATATATACCAAATGTCATTGCAAAAGACATTGAAGATCGGCCGGTCATAGGAATCGAAGAACTCGATGAAAAAAACCCATTGGAAGGGCTACATATTAGAGTCCATTCACCAGCCTTGCAAGACAATAATGCCATTTATCGTGTCGGAAATTTAGCGACAAAAAGTGATAACCCAACAGAACTAGATTTGGGGAGCAGTAAATCAGAGGAAGACCAAACATTAGTAATGCTTTTTGCGGCTCTTGCATTGGATGCTGCCAAGCAAGGGAATAATGATAAGTTCAAAAAAGTAAATAACGTTGTCGAAGCGAATTATACGCTGGGAACAGGTCTACCTCTTCGGGAAGTTAAGGAAGGGAAAGATGTAGGGTACCGTTCGAAGCTACTGGGATCCGTTCACCAAGTAGAATTTTTAATTACACCTAAATACCAAGGTATTAAGGTTAATATCAAATTTGATGAAGTGAAAGTCTATCCAGAGGGCTTCGCCGCATACATTAATTTAGTCATGGACAATGATTTGAATATCATTAACCGTGAATTAATAGATAGAAGAATTCTCATTCAGGATATTGGCGGACTATCGACAGATATCGCGGTCATTAAAAACCGTAAAGTTGACGATGATAAGGCGCAAGGATTCAATCTAGGAGTAGCTGAGGCTCTTGAATCTATTCGTGAAGAAATCAGGAAAAAACACGGTGTCGAGTTGGATAGCAGACGAGATGTCGTTGAAATCATCACGAAGAAAAACGACCGTAACCATATTATGGTTCGCGGAAGCCGGACAAGCGTCCATGATATCGTCGACCGGATTTTAGGAGAACTTGCGAAAAAGCAATACCGTCACCTACGTAACGTATGGCAGAAAAACTCGCAAACGGAAATCTGCTATTTTGTTGGCGGAGGTTCGATTGTCTTGAAAGATTACCTGAAAACGCTCAATCAAAATTTTGATGGCTACAATATAGACTTTTTTGAAGATGAACGGGAAAGCGTTTGGATGATGGCCAACGCCTATTATAAATTGATTTCGGATTTTAATCGCCGGAATTCAAAGGAACAGCAGCAATCCCACCAAAAGAAGAAAGAACAAAGATCAGGTGCTATTAAATAGGTGAGAGAATGAAAAAAACAGCTTCTTCTGAAATCAAAAGAGGACAAGCCATCACTTTTCGTATCCCTTCAGATGTATCAGATTATACGTTAAGGCAGCTGCAGAAATTGAAGGAAACGGAAAGAAGGAATTTTTCCAGTAAAATTGCCGAGTATGTTCTCGATGGAATCGGACAATCGGCCCATCAGGAACGGGAAATGATTGCTCTACCCATGCCGAACAAGCTTAGCAAATCTCAGCGTGACTGGCTCAAGCATTCCCACTCAGAAGCTATGCTTGGAACGATTATGTACCATCTTTTATCCGATCCTTTACGCGCGACTGCCTTGCTAGCCTCATTGAACAGTAATGTAATTAATGAGGAGATTTATTTGCAGGATGGGCCCGAAGAACAGGAACAGGATACTGAAGTGGTGCAGAAGGAAATATCTAAGAAAGATTTGGATGACTTTGATTGGAGTTTGGATGAAACCACACAACAAGTGAAGGAACCGGAACCTGAAGAGGAAAACCTTGATGATCTTCTTGGTGATTTTCTTGATCAAATGAATCAATAAGTATGTAGAAGGGTATCTGACAACATGTTGGATATCCTTCTTTTTTATTAACGGGGAATTTCAAAAAAAGAAGGACCTCAGGGCCCCTCTTGAATGAATTAAGCTAGGAAAATTAATTGATAGAGGAAAAGAATTGCAAACATGTATACTAACGGGTGCACTTCTCGGGACTTTCCTTTAGCCATTTTTAAAATAGGATAAGCGATGAATCCAAGTGCTATCCCATTGGCGATACTTGATGTTAATGGCATTGCGACAATGACCAAAAAAGCTGGGAAAGATTCATCAAAATGCGTCCAGTCAATTTCGTTAATGCTTTTAATCATCATACTTCCTACAATAATCAGGCTTGGTGCCGTGATTGCCGCTACATTTGAGACAGCTCCGATAAGGGGGCTAAAGAAGGCGGTTATTAAGAAAAGAATAGCCACCACAAGAGCTGTTAATCCTGTTTTACCGCCTGCACCTACGCCAGCAGAAGACTCAACTGAGGCAGCGGTAGGGCTTGTACCGAACATGGCACCAACAGTTGTACCAATGGAGTCTGCAAAGAAGGCACTCCCAGATTTCTCAAGCTTCCCATTTTTCAACAATCCAGCTTGACGTACAATTCCAAGTAACGCCCCGGTTGTATCAAATAGCATGACAAGTAAGATTGAGAAGACAACTCCATATAGCCCGTAGTTAATGACATCTGCAATAGATGTGATTGGATTAGCGACGATTATTCCCTCAGGTAATGACGGTGTCGAAACAAAGCCATCAATTTTTAACTGTCCAGTAAAGAAAGCGATAATGGCTGTGACGATCATTCCAATGAATATTGCTCCCTGCACATTACGTACAAGTAACACAATCGTTATTACCAAACCAATTAACGTAAGTGCCACACTAGGGTCTCTAAAACTTCCAAGGGTAACTAGATTGGATTCATGACTTGTAACAACGCCTGACAAGCGAAGTCCAATAAAGGTGATGAAAAGTCCAATTCCAGCACTGATTGCGTGCTTCAAATTATTGGGGATGGCTTCAATCAATTTTGAACGGAAAGAGGTAAGTGATAAAAAGATAAAGATAATCCCTGTAACAAAGACTGCCGAAAAGGCAACTGTATATGAGATATTATGAGTGCCTAGCACTGAGTACGCAAAATAGGCATTCAATCCCATCGCAGGTGCTATGACAATTGGATAATTGGCTAAAAGAGCCATGCAAAGAGTACCTACTATGATTGCGATGATGGTTGCTGTGAAGGCCTGGTCAAAGGGGACCCCAGCATCAGAAAGAATCATTGGGTTTACAACTATAATATAAGCTAATGTTAAAAAGGTTGTAAGCCCCGCAAGTACTTCCGTCTTAATATTTGAATTCCGTTCTTTTAATTTAAACATGCGGTTACTCCTTTTTTATATACAAAAAATCCTTGTACTAATCATTACAAGGAGGAGGTGCTTACCCTTTTTTCAAGTAAGTAGCTCGGTAGTATAATTTATTTGATAATAAAATCTTATAAATTATATTAGAAAAACAACTAAAGTACAATAGCATGAAAAATTTACAGTGACAGGTTTTCTCGAAATTAGATAATGATATACTAACAAATAGCTTAGATTAAGGAAGTTTCCCTTAGAGTGTAACTCCGCAACGTTCCTTAAGACGATTTACGAGTTTTTTAATGGGGAAAAACAAGGGAATGACAAATTTAGAGAGTAGGTTTATATATGACAAATTTCATCGACTTGGGCGTTAGCCCGGCGATTAACGCGATATTAAAACAAATAGGAATTTCTAACCCGACACCTATCCAGGAGAAATCCATACCAGATATTCTTGCGGGAAGGGACGTCATCGCGAAGGCACAGACAGGGACTGGGAAGACCTTGGCGTTTTTGTTGCCGATTTTAGAAAAAGTAGATCCGACAGCATCCCACATCCAATCATTAATTGTTACACCAACTAGGGAATTAGCTTTGCAAATCACAGCGGAACTGAAAAAGTTTGCTAATGAAATTGAGGAGCTGCAGGTGCTTGCTGTATATGGTGGACAGGATGTCGAACAACAAATGAAAAAGTTGACACGAAATATTTCTGTCGTGGTTGCCACGCCAGGGCGGCTTTTAGATCATTTACGAAGAGGCACCATTGATTTATCGCAAACACAGACACTCGTTCTGGATGAAGCTGACCAAATGCTTCATATTGGCTTTTTACCGGAAGTAGAAGAGATTATGGGGCAGCTTCCAGAAGAACGGCAGACATTGCTCTTTTCTGCCACAATGCCTGAACAAGTTCATCAGCTAGCTAAACGCTACATGAATAAACCATTAACTGCGGCAGTAAAGGCTGATCAAGTTACAGTCGAGCAAATCCGCCAACTTGTTATCGAGACGACAGATCGTGCCAAACAGTCTTCATTAATTACCATAATAAAAGAAGAACAGCCTTACCTAGCCATTATTTTTTGCCGCACTAAACGCCGTGTTTCAGTCTTGAATGATGCTCTAAAGTCCGCTGGTTTTAATTCTGAGGAACTTCATGGGGACCTTTCACAGGCTAAACGAGAACGTGTTATGAAAAACTTCAGGGATGCAAAGCTCCAATATTTAGTGGCAACGGACGTTGCGGCGCGGGGGCTGGATGTAGAAGGAGTGACCCATGTATTTAACTATGATGTCCCTGAGGATGCGGAAAGTTATATCCACCGAATTGGTCGTACAGGACGAGCGGGTGAGAATGGTCTAGCCGTAACCTTTATTGCCACTAAGGATTTGCAGCTGTTAAGTGATATCGAAAAAGGAATTTCAATGAAAATTGAACGAAGAACAATTGAAGGCGTCAAAATGTTCCAACCTGATGAGGCGGGTCATAAAAAGAAGCGTTATGAAGAATCTTCAGAAGAGGGAACGCGTCGCCCACGTACAGGAGGAGGTCGCCGCCACAGAGAGCGGATAGATACAAGAGGGCCTAATCGAGGCAGTCACCGTTCTGCTAATCAAGCAGACAACCGTGAATTAGAGCTAGAGAAACCACGCGGAGGTCGTACGGAAAATAATCGTGGACCGAAACGTGAGAATCCACGTGGAGGTCGTACGGAAAACAGTCAGGGGCCGAAACGTGAGAATTCAAGGGGAGGACGCCCAGAAGACAGCCGGGGAGCAAAAGGGGGAAATACCCAAGGGCCAAGTAATAGGAGAGGCGGATCTGGGGGCTTTTCAAATAGAGGAAGAAACAGGTAAAAGGAGGCGATGGAAGTGGAAAAGCCTTGGTTGGCAGAATATCCAGTTTCCTTAGAGCTAGCAGAGAAATTAATCAGGCTGCAGTTTCCAGAGATTGAGTTGAAAGAGATAAACCAACTTGGGGAGGGGTTTGATAACACGGTCATTCAAATTAATGAGCAATATGTATTCCGTTTCCCTCGACGCCCTATTGCAGTTACGTTAATCCAAGTGGAAAATCAACTTCTGCCCTCGATAGCAGGGAACTTTCCGCTTGCTATCCCTGAGCCGATTTTTTTTGGAAAACCAAGTAGCATTTATCCATATCCCTTTACAGGTTATAAAATGGTAAAGGGATACTTGCCTGTGGAAGAATCAGTTGAAAATAAGATTATATCGGCAAAAAGATTTGCCCATTTTTTAAAAGAACTTCATAGCTTTCCTGTTGAAAAAGCGAAGCGATTAGGCGTAAAGCCTGATGGAATGATGAGGCTCGATATATCCTTTCGCCAGAAAATGCTAATGGGAAATGTCTCAACTCTATTAAAACTAGGTTACTCTGAGCAGGCATATGCCGTTAAGGATTTTTTTGAAAAGCTCAAACCATTGAATGTTCATCATCCAATCTCACTCGTTCATGGAGACATTCATATCCGGAACGTTTTACTCGATAAAAAAGGTATTCTCACTGGAATTATTGATTGGGGAGATGTTCATATCGGAAACCCAGCTATTGATTTTTCCTTTTTATACAGCTATTTCCCAAAAGAAGCACGCCAAGTATTTTTTGGGATTTATGGTGACATCGATAAGGAGATGGAGTGCTTGGCCCGGTTCAGAGCAATATATATGCTTGTTACTCTACTCGTTTATGGCATTGATCGTCAGGATGAACAGCTGATTACTATAACGAACACTGGTTTGAAATTTGCTATAGAAGAATAATTGTTACTTTCTTTTAATGATTGGGAGGTTAATATGAAAGCAAGTTATTTTCATACAATTACGTTAATTGGGAAAATGTTGGATAAATCTAACATTCCTTATCAATATACAGGTCAATCTGCTCTGTTTGTGCAAGGAGTGGAGGTTGATGAGTATAAGAACATCACCATTGATGTGCAATGGGATGTCTTTAATGAGGTTTTTGAGCTTTTAACCGAATTCGCCCCTACGCAGCCTGAAAAAAATCCTGAGAGTTCTTCTTTTCTATTGGAGATTGATGGGGTTACAGTCACAGTTCGCTGTTTGTTTAACATGACTATTAAAACAGATCCTTATCGATTGTCTATAAAGATTGGAGAAATGGAGATTTGGTGCCGGTCATTGTACAGTTATTTATACGACGAGGAAATGAAGAAGTACAGCGCTGAAATTCATGCCTACTTATCTGCCGAGCAGCGGGGCTTCACAGCTGAAAATGAACAGGCATGGAACCAGAATAATTATTTAGCTCTTGTCAATCGTTACGGAAAACCCAAAGAACTGGCATCTAAAATCAGACAAAATCCCAAATGGAGACTGCATCCATTTTATAAATATATGGGAGATGTAACAGGTAAAAAAATCACTCATTTAATGGGGTCAAATGGCGTTAAAGCGGTTGCCCTGGCCATCATAGGGGCCAATGTCAAGGTAGTTGATTTTTCTCAGGAAAACGCTACTTTTGCAAATGAATTGGCAAAAGAGGCCGATGTTTCGATTGAATATATCATCTCTGATGTGCTGTCATTATCATCAGAACATATATCTGAGAAACAGGATTTGGTTTTAATGGAGCTGGGTGTGCTTCACTACCTAATTGATCTTCAACCATTATTCGAAAAAATTAAAATGATTTTAAAGCCAGGTGGACGGTTCATTTTACATGAATTCCACCCGATTTCAACAAAACTCATTACCTCTAATGGTAAAAAGCATAAGGTAGCAGGCAACTATTTTGCTCCAGCAATTGAAAACAACGAGGTCGCTTTTTCCAAGCATATGCCGGATGAAGAAAAAGAGAGCCTTTCAAAAGTGGTTCAGCGTAAATGGACAATAGGAGAACTTATAACGGCAGTAGGTCAATCAGGGCTTGTGATCAAGGTGCTTGAGGAAGAACCAAACCATAAGATCCACGATATCGGTCTTCCGAAAACATATACCTTGGTTGCGGAACGAGTGTAAGGATGCAGCCAAAAGTGTTAGCGCATATAAAAAAGGATGTCTCTATGCCTCAGATAAAAACATAAAATTTTAAACAATTAGGAGGAACCTTTTATGAGTAAAATTTATATCATTCATGAAAATGAGGAATGGACTGCCCATTTAACCAAAAGAATGAATGAGTTAGAACTTCCCTATGAAGAATGGCATCTTGATCAGGGTGTAGTGGATTTAACAGAGGAACCGCCAGAGGGCGTTTTTTATAGCCGTATGAGTGCAAGCTCACATACTCGTGGGCACCGATTTGCGCCTGAAATGACAGAATCTGTGCTAGCGTGGCTTGAACAGCATAATCGTACAGTCTTCAATGGGACACGAGCGCTTCGTTTGGAGGTCAGCAAAGTCAATCAATATACGGCACTGACAAAGTCTGGAATTAAGACTCCGCAAACGATCGCAGCTGTAGGCAAGGAAAATATCATGAAGGCAGCGGAGAAATTAAATACCGCTTCGTTTATCACGAAACATAATCGTGCAGGTAAGGGACTCGGTGTTCAATTATTTCACTCAGTAGAAGCTTTGAAACATTATGTGGAAGGTCCAGAATTCGATGAGCCAGTTGATGGGATTACATTAATTCAGGAATACATAAAAGCGCCGGAGCCATTCATCACCCGTTGTGAATTCGTGGGTGGCAAGTTTATGTATGCGGTAGAGGTTGATACATCCGAAGGTTTCGAGCTTTGTCCGGCAGATGCCTGCCAAATTGGTGACTTGTTCTGCCCGATCGGTGAAGAGGTAGTAGAAAAACCAAAATTTCAAATTGTGCAAGACTTTCATGATCCGATTATTGAAAAATATGAAGCGTTTTTACAAGCGAATGAAATTTCGATTGCAGGAATTGAATTCATTCGTAATAGCAATGGTGAAATCTACACGTATGACATCAATACCAATACGAATTATAACAATGACGCTGAGGAAGCAGCAGGCCAATATGGCATGCTTGAATTAGCGAAGTTTCTAGGATCCGAATTGGCGAAACAAAACTTGAACAAATAAAATAATAAAAAGTGATGCTGACTGAAAGGGGGATTCTATAACCATTTCAGTCTTTTTTTTACATAAAAAGAAGGTGCCCCGTCTTATGCGGACACCCTCTAAAAAAATTTAATTTTGGTTCGACCATTCTTCTACATCCCATACTTTGGTAATCCAATCTTCATAGAAATCAGGTTCATGACAGACGAGGATAATCGTACCTTTATACTCTTTTAATGCACGTTTTAGTTCTTCTTTCGCGACAACATCCAAATGGTTCGTCGGTTCATCAAAAAGCAGCCAGTTACTTTCGGTAAGCATGAGCTTACACAAGCGGACCTTCGATTGCTCACCACCACTTAAATGGCTCATTGGACGTGTAATGTGCTCGTTTTTCAAGCCAACTCGAGCAAGGATGGCTCGTACCTGCGGTTGATCGAGATGTGGGAATGCATTCCACACTTCATCGATTGGTGTCGTGTTGCCTGCTTTCACTTCTTGTTCAAAATAAGAAGAGAAAAGGAAATCGCCAAGGGATCTTTTTCCGCTTAGAGGATCAATTTTACCAAGAATCGTTTTTAACAGCGTAGATTTTCCTACTCCGTTACAGCCGACTACGGCAATTTTTTCCCCTCGTTCGATGGTCATCGATAGCTTTGGAAGCAATGGACGGTCGTAGCCAATTTCCAAATCCTCCCCTTCAAATACATAACGGCTGCTCGCACGTGATTCTTTGAAGTCAAAAGTCGGTTTCATTGCAGTCTCCGGACGATCGATGCGTTCCATGCGGTTCAATTGCTTCTGACGACTCTTTGCCCGACCGGTCGTTGAGTAGCGGGCTTTATTTTTAGCAATGAAATCTTCCTGCTTTTTAATGAATTCACGCTGTTTTTCATATGCATTGATGTGCTGATTTTTATTCAATTCGGCAAGCTCCAGGAATTTTTCATAAGTTGCCGTGTAACGAGTCAATTTTGAAAATTCGAGATGGAAAATGACGTCGACGACCCCGTTCATGAACTCGGTATCATGCGAAATTAATAAGAATGCATTAGGGTATTCCTTTAAGTAGCTGCTCAACCAGCGGATATGCTCCACATCCAAGTAGTTCGTCGGTTCGTCAAGGAGCAGTACTTCAGGTTGTTCTAAAAGTAATTTGGCAAGTAAAACTTTTGTCCGTTGTCCACCGCTTAGGGCAGAAACGTCACGGTCCAATCCGATTGCATCTAATCCCAAACCGCGTGCTGCCTCTTCAATTTTAATATCTAGATTGTAAAAACCACCGGCTTCAAGCTTGTCCTGGATTTCACCCATTTGTTCTAAAAGTTCTTCAAGTTCTTCAGGAGTAGCTGTCCCCATTTTCTCTGTTACTTCATTCAATGCTTTTTCTTGCTCGAATAACGGTAAGTACGCATCCCTTAAGACGTCGCGAATCGATTTACCTTTTGAAAGAATCGTATGTTGATCAAGATAGCCGTATTCGACACCAGGTGTCCACTCAACCCGTCCTTCATCGTGAATCAGTTGTCCTGTAATGATATTCATCATTGTTGACTTCCCAACACCATTTGCCCCGACTAGACCTACATGCTCGCCGGCCATTAGACGGAAGGAAACATCCTTGAATAAGGTACGATCACCAAAGCTGTGTGCTAATTTATCTATAGAAAGTAAGCTCATTTATATTGAACCTCCCAATTAATTTGAAAAAATCTCTACGTTTCATCATACTAAAATCTGTACTAGATTGCTATCTAATCTTATTTACATATGAGCCCTCTATTAAACGGAGTGAGTGAAAGGGTCATGTTCGAAAACTTATATAGATTGGCTTATAACTACTGACTACTGACTCTTGACCAATCGAAAAACGGGTTACGAATCTTCAGGCAAACAGTGGTTGAGGAATAATTGTTTCTTAATAATGAACATGAAACAGTATTGGGAATCATGTTTTTTGCGTGTTATGTCTTTGTACTTTATCGCTCCTGCATAAATTGTATGAGATAATGAGGGAAGCAGTTTAAAAGGGAAAGGATGTTATTATGAGTAAAACAGTCGTACTGGCCGAGAAACCATCGGTCGGAAGAGATATAGCAAAAGTGCTGAATTGCGGAAGAAAGGGTAATGGCTTTTTTGAAGGCGATCAGTATATCGTTACTTGGGCACTCGGTCATTTGGTGACCCATGCCGACCCGGAAACTTATGATGAAAAATATAAAACGTGGCGTCTTGAGGACCTGCCTATGCTGCCTCCTTCCTTAAAATTAGTCGTGATCAAACAATCAGGCAAGCAATTTCAATCGGTTAAAACGCAATTGAACCGTAATGATGTCAAGGATGTCATCATTGCGACTGATGCAGGTCGTGAAGGAGAACTTGTTGCACGCTGGATTCTCGAGAAAGCGAATGTGAAGAAGCCCATCAAGCGGCTTTGGATCTCCTCTGTAACGGATAAAGCTATTAAAGATGGCTTTAAAAAGCTCAAAGAGGGAAAAGAGTATGAAAACCTATTCGCCTCTGCGGTAGCTAGAGCGGAAGCAGATTGGATCGTAGGCATGAATGCAACACGGGCGCTCACAACCAAGCATAATGCCCAGCTATCCTGCGGTCGGGTTCAAACGCCAACGCTTGCGATGATTGCCAAAAGAGAAGAGGAAATCAAACAATTCCAGCCTAAGAAATATTATGGTGTTTCGGCAACAGCAGAGTCCAAGTTGCGACTCGTTTGGCAGGATGCTCAATCAAAAGATGTCCGCACATTTGATAAAGCGAAGGCAGAAAAGGTTCTTGCTGATGTGAAAGACAAAAAGGCGGAAGTGGTGGAAGTGAACAAAGCCCATAAGAAAAGCTTTGCTCCTTCTTTATATGATTTAACAGAACTTCAACGAGATGCGAATAAGAGATTTGGTTATTCGGCGAAAGAGACGTTATCAATCATGCAGCGCTTATATGAAAGCCATAAGGTCTTGACTTACCCAAGGACGGATTCACGCTTCTTATCAACGGATTTGGTTGATACGCTAAAAGAAAGATTACAGGCTGTCAGCATCAAGCCATATGCCCCGTATGCATCAAGAATTTTACGTGGTCCAATTAAAGCAAATAAATCGTTTGTGGATGATAGCAAGGTTTCAGATCACCATGCAATCATTCCGACTGAGCAAACGCCACTTCCAGGAAAACTGAGCGACAAAGAATCAAAAATATATGACTTGGTTGTCAAAAGATTCCTGGCTGTATTAATGCCTCCGTTTGAATATGAACAAACGACTATCACCGCTAAGATAGGCCAAGAAACGTTCATTGCTAAAGGGAAGGTCGTCTTGAAATCAGGTTGGAAGGAAGTCTATGACCATCAATTCGATGAAGAAGAGGCTAAGGATGGCCTTGTTGAGCAACTGCTTCCTGCCGTTCAAAAAGGTGACAATTTAGTCATCTCAACTGTGAAACAAACAGATGGAGAAACCAAACCACCTGAGCCATTCAATGAAGGTTCATTACTATCAGCAATGGAAAACCCTGCTCGGTTCATGGCTGGGGAAAGCAAAGAACTCATCAGGACTTTAGGAGAAACAGGTGGGATTGGTACCGTTGCGACCCGGGCTGACGTTATTGAAAAATTGTTCAACAGCTTTCTGATTGAAAAGAGAGGAAAGGGCCTTCATGTTACGTCGAAAGGGAAGCAGCTCCTCGAGTTGGCTCCTGAAGACTTACGTTCTCCGGCATTAACAGCACAATGGGAACAAAAGCTAACGGCCATCGCAAAAGGAAAGCTGCCAAAACAAGCTTTCATCGGCGATATGCGTACCTATGCCAAAAATATCGTTCATGAAATCAAAAATAGTGATCAAAAATTCAAGCATGATAATGTTTCTGGTACCAAATGTCCGGATTGCGGCAAGCTGATGCTTGAAGTAAATAGTAAAAAGGGGAAAATGTTAGTCTGTCAAGACCGCGAATGTGGCTACAAAAAAGGCGTTTCACGTGTAACAAATGCCAGATGTCCACAGTGTCACAAAAAGATGGAAATGCGCGGTCAAGGAGAAGCGCAGACATTCACTTGTAAATGTGGCTTTCACGAAAAACTTTCTTCTTACAATAAACGAAGAGGGCAAAACAAAAATCAAAAAGTATCAAAAAATGAAGTCTCCAATTATATGAAAAAGCAAAATAAAGAAGAGCCGATCAATACTGCCTTGGCAGATGCTCTAGCTAAACTGAAATTTGATAAATAAAAGAAAAGAGTCCTTCAACTGTTTGCCGTAGGCTAAAAGTTGAAGGACTTCTTCTTTTTTTGGCAGAAAGTTTTGGACAATTATTTCGCAGGCAATATTCTTGATGAAGCTACCCAAGCACCTTCTTCAAGTAATCTCCAAGCTTGGCGCTTTATTGTTATCGAGGATCAGAATATAAAAAAGGAATTACGCCAGATTGCCAATAATCAAGAATCTGTTGAAACATCCTCTGCTGTCATTGCCGTTTTAGGGGATACAGAAATGTATAAAAACGTAGACAAAATTTATGGTATGAATGTGGAAGCTGGATTTATGGATCAGGCAACACGTAAACGTATGGTTAGCAATACAATGAACACGTACCCTCATGCTCCTAAGGAAACTCGAGAAAGCATTGCTAACTTTGATGCAGGGCTTGTTTCGATGCAACTTATGTTGATTGCTAAATCCAAGGGCTATGACCCCGTTACGATGGGTGGATTTAACAATCAGCAATTCATTGAAAAGTTCGATGTGCCTGAACGTTATGTTCCTATTGTCTTAATAGCGATAGGAAAGTCGGCAGGACCTTCTTTCCAGACAACAAGATTGCCGCTGAATGAAGTCGCAAAATTTATTTGAATGAACAATTAACAGCAGAAAAGGATGGGGCGAATGCTCCATCCTTTTCTATATGTCGCTACTTCAATTAAATCTCATTCAGTACGGTGCCGTGTATATCATATTCAAGTGTTAGTCATTTGTGTGTTTATCCGAATCTAATGGTGTAAGCGTACTGAATGGCTTCTGATCACCCGGACTGAAAATTGCTTCATCATTCTCTGGATTCCATAGGCTGTAAATACTCATAATCAGTATCCTCCTTTGGGTGAGAAGACCAGTAATTCCCTTCTTGATTATCATCTAACTTTTCAATTAACTCTAACGCTGATCACCGGGACTAAACACCGCTGCGTCATTCTCTTTGTTCCATTGGCTTCTGATTGTACTCATCGTGCACATCATCTCCTTTGGTGAGAATGTCTTACAGTATTTGTATACCCGGATGGGACAGGTTAAAACATTTATTTTCTTAAAAATATGAAAAATTCATAGACTATTAGATTTAAACTTTTTTGATTTATGTGTAAACGAAAAAACAGCCAAAACCAATTTTACAAAAGGTTTTGGCTGTTTCTAATTAGCGTCCCAGATAGGAATCGAACCTACGACCTACAGCTTAGGAGGCTGTCGCTCTATCCTACTGAGCTACTGGGACATATAAAAAAGTTCAACGACCTATTCATTATATTTCTTATAGGCAAACTTTTCAAGTTAATAGCTTATACTTATGAAAATATTCATCATAATAGCTTAACAAGTGATGGTGTTCAGTGTTAATAGTCGGAGAAAGTTTGGTAATGATGGTGTCTAATATAAGAAACTTGCTTGAGTTCAGTAGGGGAAGCAAGCCATTTATTAAAGCAAGGAGAGACTATGTTTCCTGAAGATTCATAATATATTCATTGACATTGATAATCATTATCAACTATACTGAACCCATAGTAAATACTCTATTTCAATAAAATAAAATTGGTAATAGACATTAGAAGAGTGGCGGTTTTTCAATTATTACCAAATGAATATATTATATTAATATAAGAAAAGTGAGTGAGTTATGAAACCTATTGCATATATAAGTACGGATATTCAATTTACAAGGCTTCAGGAGATTGACTACAAAAGAGGGTTAGTATTTCTGCAATTATATGATATTCCATACGCTGATTTATCTGCATATGCGGGGATCCTGATCACGAATTTTGTAGAAGAGGCCTTCTTACTTGATCATAAAAACATCCTTGAAGACTATTTAAATGATGGTGGCGTCATTTTTTCACAAGCTGAAAATTTCCTTCCTTGGCTACCTGGTTGTGAGAATTGGAAGCGATCTCCTATTTCCTTGCGAGACCGTGAAATCCGTCTTACCGAGCCCGTGCATCCAATGTTCTATGGAATTGATCCTTATGATTTGAATCATAAAAAAGGAGTTCGGGGCTTTTTCTCAAGAGGATACTTAGAGGCTCCTGAACATTCGGAAGTCATTGTTGAGGATCAAGATGGGAAAGCGATCATTTATATCGATCGGAAAACGACGGGTGGCACGATTGTTGCTGGAGCTGGCACAGACCTTTACCGTTTCGGTATTGAAGAAAATAGTTCACGCGTTTTAAGCACTCAGATGCTAAATTGGATTCGTCAAGAATATGAAGCAAACAAGGAGGAACAGAAATGAAAGTAGCAATTTTAGATAACGGTTACAGCTTTCATCATCGCTTCTTTCAAATGGAAGAATTCGCTTATATGTATGACGATGTGCTCCAAATTCGGCAGCTACATACCTATGATTTAAGTCAATATGACACGCTAATTGTTAATGATCGGATGTCGCTACTACTTTTAAAACGTTACCAATCATATTTCATTAAATTCCTTCAGGAAGGAAAGCGATTAGTCGTTTTCGGCGAAGTACTGGACAATTGGCTTCAGGGAGTATATTGGGAGAATTCAGAAGTGAATTTTAGTTGGTGGGTGAAAGAGCACGGAGACCTGCCGTTAACAGCTAATAATATAGATCATCCGTTGTATCAGTATGTATGTCTGTCAGATATGAAATGGCATTATCATGGAACGTTCAAAGTTCCGGAAGGTGCAAAATCACTAGTGGATACACCGGACGGCCGCTCAATTATTTATATAGATGACGTGTCATATAACGGAGAATTAGTTATTACTACACTAGATCCAATCTTTCATATCGGATTAGGGTTCATAGATCAATCCAAACCATTTTTACATGGGATGGCGAAATGGCTTAAAAAAGAAGTACGGGAGAGAACATCATGAAGAAAAAATGGACAATGTTAGCGGCAACAACTGTGGTGGCAGCCTTGATTACAGGCTGCGGCAATACAGCGGAAGAAACAAAAGGAGATACAGCTGAAAAACAAACGACGGCTGAGGAGAAAGTCATTCAAGATCAGCTTGGCCGTGACGTAACTGTACCAGGTAAAGTGGAGCGCATAGCTGTTGGTGGTATTCTTCCATACTTTTCTACATGGTATGTAGCTACAAACTCAACAAAGGAGGTTGTTGGATTACATCCGAATGCTTATAATGCGGCGGAGAATTCCATCCTTGCTGACATGTCGCCGGATATTTTAAAAGCGGATACGTCGTTTATTAAAAATGGTGAAGTGAACGTAGAAGAATTAATGAAAATCAATCCGCAGCTTTATTTTGAAAACTCACAGAATCAAAAATCTATTGATAAATTAGAGGATGCAGGCGTTTCTGTGGTGGCCTTAAGTGCTATTGATGTAGCGGCAGCTGAACCATTAGCGACCTTTAACAGTTGGTTGAAAGTGACGAGTGACATTACTGGAACAACTGAGAGAACGGACATGTTCTTGGAAAAAGGCAAAAAGGTCCAAGCTGAGTTGGATGAAAAATTGGATGGTATCAAAGAGAAAGATAAGCCAAGAGCATTAATACTTTACCAACACAGCGATAAAAGCATTATGGTTGGCGGTAAAAACTTCTTTAGTAATCAATGGCTAAACGCAACAGGAGCTTACGACGTTACGGCAGAAGAAGTTACCGGAACAAAAGAAGTGAATATGGAGCAAATTTATAAGTGGAATCCCGATATTATTTACATTACAAACTTTTCAACTACACAACCTGAAGACCTAACAAACAATGTATTTGAAGGTCAAGACTGGAGTCAGGTAAAGGCTGTGCAAGCAGGAAATGTTTATAAAATTCCTTTGGGTATTTACAGGTGGTTCCCGCCAAGTGGGGATGCGCCGCTTATGTTGGAGTGGATGGCACAGAAAAATCATCCTGAACTATTTGACTATGATATGAAGAGAGAAATCACAGACTATTATTCAGAATTCTATGATTACGATGTAACGGAAGAACAAGTAGAGAATATTCTGCACCCTTCTTCTGATGCTGCAAAACAGTAAAGTAGGGAATGAATATGAAAAAATGGAAAACGCTCCTGTTCTGGATTTTACCAATCGCCATGGTTATTTTGTCTCTAAGCATTGGACGTTACGGAATGGATTTAGGGACTCAAATCAAGATATTACTATCAACTTTTTTTCCAATTGACCATACTTGGACGCAGATGGAAGAAACAGTGGTCCTGCAAATACGCCTGCCGCGTATTTTGCTTGCCTTGTTAATAGGTGCTGGTCTTTCAATCGCAGGTGCCTCATTCCAAGGTATGTTTGGCAACCCGTTGGTTAGTCCGGATATCCTTGGGGTTTCGGCTGGTGCCGGGTTTGGCGCTTCCCTTGGGATTCTATTACTAGGTCATGGCTTCGCTACACAAGTGATGGCACTTGGTTTCGGCCTAGCGGCAATCGTCTTTACCTTCGTGATTAGCGGAAAAAAAGATTCACCTGTTTTCATGCTCGTTCTGGCTGGTGTTGTTACATCGGCATTATTCCAGGCGTTGATTTCCTTGATAAAATTCGTCGCTGACCCGGAAGCAAAACTGCCAGCGATTACTTACTGGCTGATGGGGAGTCTTGGTACGGCAACATATAAGGACTTGTATATCGGGGGACCGATTATCCTTGTGGGCATTCTGATTCTATATTCCCTTCGTTGGAGAATAAATTTATTGACGTTGCCTGAGGATGAAGCTAAATCACTTGGTATTCCAGTAACACGTTTGAAGTGGACAGTTATTTTTGGCGCAACACTTATTACTGCTGCTTCAGTTGCGATAGGCGGTATCATTGGTTGGGTTGGGTTAATTATTCCTCACGTTGCAAGAATGCTAGTTGGTAATAACAATCAACTAGTCTTACCAGTATCTCTTTCAATCGGTGGAGCCTATTTATTGTTGATTGATAATCTGGCCCGCTCGGTAACGGCTACAGAAATTCCACTCTCAATCTTGACGGCAATTATAGGTGCACCATTTTTCGCAATATTGCTTAGAAAAACAGGAGGTGGCTGGTCATGAGAATCGAGGTGCAGGGAGGAAATTACTTTTATGCTCGGAAAAAAGAAGAAGTTCCTTACCTTTACCAAACAGACATTAACTTTTCGCTGAATGACGGAGAGATAATGGCGATACTAGGACCAAACGGTGCAGGAAAGACAACGATGTTAAAATGCATCACAGGTCTTCTGGACTGGAAAAAAGGTCAAACGCTCATTGATGGAAAGCCGCTTCCTTCGCTTTCACGCAAAACAGTCTGGAAACGGATTGGCTATGTTCCGCAGGCGCATAAAATGGTATTTGGTTTTACACTCGAAGAATTGGTAATTATGGGAAGAGCCCCATACATCAGTGCGCTTGCCCAGCCTTCCGTGAAGGACCGTGAAGCCGCTCACCTAGCCCTGGAAACTGTAGGGATTGGCCATCTTGCTGGGAAGTCCTGCAATACAGTCAGTGGTGGTGAGCTGCAACTAGCATTGATTGCACGTACGCTGGTATCAGACCCGGAAGTGCTCATTCTCGATGAACCGGAATCCCATCTTGATGTTCAAAAGCAGGTTGTGATTTTACAGACATTAAAGCGTTTGTCACAAGAAAAGAAAATCTCTTGTATCATAAACACGCATTACCCAAACCATGCGTTTTTCCTTGCTGACCATGTGTTAATGACAGCAAAACAAAAGCCGGTCGTTTACGGGGAAGTCCAGGAAGTCATGACAGAATCCCGGATGAAGGAATACTTCGGAATTGAAATGAAGAAGATTATTTATGAAGAAGATGAGAACTTTTTGATTGAAACGATGGTGCCGAAAGATTTAGGCATTCCGCGTGATCAAAGTACTTGTCGATTTACTAGTTTTTAATCCAGAAAAAAGGGTAGCCACCGGGTTGCCTTTTTTTGCGCTAAATGGAATACTTTATTATTTACTAGTTTTCTGGTACTATTATGCTAGAAAAAATTAGGAGAATGATAGTGGGAAAATACAGAGTTTTATTGATGGTAGCATTGCTGGGAATTTTAATTTTGCCTGCATGTTCACAAGGGGTTTTAGAGAATATAGGTACAAAGACTGCTGCACCGATTGCGGAAGATAACATTGAAGTGGTTGCAGCAGCGGAGAATGACGCCGGGCAGAATTCGGAGGACAGATTATATCCTGAACAAATCGATACGAGAAACTGGATAAGAGCCGAGTCCACGGTTCAACTTCCAATATTGATGTATCATAGCATTTCTGAAGGTAATAACCTTCGGGTACCAAGAGAGGAATTTCAATCACAAATGAACTGGCTTCGGGAGAATGATTACTATACATTATCCCCTAGGGAAGCATTTCTTGTTTTAACGGAAAATCGGATGCCAAGTGAAAAGTGTGTCTGGCTTACTTTTGATGATGGCTATACAGATAATTACACGGAGGCTTTTCCTATATTAAAAGAATATAATATGAAAGCAACTGTTTTTATGATCGGGAAATCTATTGAAAAAAGTCATCACCTGACGGAAGAACAAATGGTGGAGATGAGCGAGAATGGGATTTCTATTGAAAGTCATACTATCAACCATCTTGAGCTTAACCGTATGACGGTAGGGCAGCAGGAAGCTGAAATGGTCCAGTCAAAGGATTTATTCGATCGTATTCTCCAACAGGACACGACAGTACTTTCATATCCTGTTGGACGGTATAACGAGGAGAGCCTTAGGTTGTCAGAAGAAGCTGGATACAAGATGGCAGTAACCACCGAAGCTGGTGGAGCTTCAAGGGACCAAGGGATGCATGCACTGCACCGAGTTCGGATTTCACCCGGATTGTCAGTCGATGGGTTTGCAGCGCTGATTGAAAATGCATCACGTTATTAATTGAAGACAAGGTATTTCGGAATCAGTCTGAAAAATCATATAATAATCATTTCTTACATAGTGTATAATGAAAAGCAGTGAAAATTATATACATATGAACGATTTGGTGTCTTAATGACTTAAAAGGGAAGTTGGTGAAATACCAACGCGGTCCCGCCACTGTAAATGGGAGTTAGCGGTTGTGTACCACTGTATGTGAGATATGGGAAGGTGCCGTTGACGATGACCATTAGCCAGGAGACCTGCCAAGATTCGTACACCTGTAACCTACGCGGATGGGAAGGTGTGTGGCAGACCTTCTGAGTCCGTAATTATATTGTTGCCATACAAGCATCTTCCGTTTGACGGGAGATGCTTTTGTTTTGAAATTCGCCTCTTCACTTCAGGGTGCGTTTTCTTTAGGTGGTCGGAAATTGAATTAAAAGATTGTGAGGGATGTAAAATGAAGAAAATCTATGGTCTGATTCTAGTGATGTTACTAACTGCAGGTATGATGGTTGGTTGCAATGATACATCAAAAGAAGGAACGAAAGAAAAGCAACAAACGAATCATACTGAAAACCAAGCTTTCCCGATTACGATAAAAGATGCAACGGGTGAAAAAGTAACGATAGAAGAACAACCAAAGAAAATTGTTACATTGATACCAAGTAATACAGAAGTGGTCTTTGCACTTGGTTTGGGTAAAAAGGTTGTTGGTGTATCCGACAATGATAATTACCCGGAAGAAACGAAAGAAATTGAAAAAGTTGGCGGAATGGAAATGAACACGGAGTTAATCGTTTCCTTAAAGCCTGATCTTGTTCTTGCTCATGCATCCAGTGCCCATAATTCGAATGAGGGATTGCAGCAGCTTAAGGATGCTGGAATAGATGTCCTTGTAGTCAATGATGCACAAAGCTTTGACGAAGTGTATGAGTCTATTGATATGATTGGACAGGCAACGGGAGAACATGATAAGGCAAAAGAAATCGTTGCGAATATGAAAACGAAACTGAAGGAAATTCAGGAAAAAGCTAAATCCGTTAAGGATGAGGAAAGAAAAACCGTTCTAGTAGAGGTTTCGCCATCACCGGATATTTATACACCTGGAAAAAATACATTCATGAATGAAATGCTTAACATAATTTCAGCGGAAAATGCAGCAGCCGAATTGGACGGGTGGGCGAAAATTGATGAAGAGTCTATGATTGCTGCAAATCCGGATGTCATTATTACAACATATGGTTATTATACAAAAGATCCAGTCAGTGAAGTGACGGGCCGAAAAGGATGGGAAGATGTAGCTGCTGTTAAGGATGGTCAAGTCTTTGATGTCCATTCTGACTTAGTGACCCGTTCTGGTCCACGCTTAATAGAGGGAGTAGAGGAACTTGCCAAATCAGTCTATCCGAACCTATTTGACAACTAAGTGGGCGTTTGCTTATTTGATTGCGTTATTGTTTTTGCTTTTCGCAATGACGATTGGCATTTCCTTTGGTTCGGTGTCAGTACCGATTCCCGCGCTTATACAAATTATCGGCAAGGAATTTTTTCATTTACCAATCTCAGTTGAGCCAGATGTGATGCTGACGAATATCGTAATGAACATCCGCCTGCCACGTGTATTACTTGCAGGTTTGGTTGGGGCTTCGCTTGCGATTGCCGGGGCAGCCTTTCAGGGACTGCTCAGGAACCCGCTTGCTGACCCCTACACATTAGGGATTTCATCAGGAGCATCAGTAGGCGCTGTATTGACATTGTTTTTGAATATATCATTGCCGTTGATCGGTTTATATACCCTACCGACGTTAAGTATTATGTTTTCATTGCTTACGATTTTCTGTGTGCTAACTTTTGCGAGAAAAATGGATCGATCGATGAAAGTAGAAACAATTATTTTAACCGGAATCATTTTCAGCTCGTTTTTAAGTGCCTTCATCTCATTAATGATTGCGTTGACGGGCGAGGAATTAAGACAAATCATCGGATGGCTGATGGGAAGCGTTTCAATGCGCGGCTGGAATTATATCGCGATTATTTTGCCGTTTTTTATCATTGGTTCGTTGATCTTGATTATGAATACCCAAGAATTGAATGCGATGACGTTTGGGGAAGATCGTGCAAAGCATTTGGGTGTGAATGTTCAGCGGAGAAAAATGTGGATTCTGATAGCTGGTTCGATATTAACTGGGGCAGCCGTTGCTGTTTCGGGAACGATTGGCTTTGTAGGATTGGTTATTCCTCATTTGGTTCGTAGGATTTGGGGGCCAGATCATAAGCATTTGTTGCCGTTATCTTTGCTCGTAGGAAGCGGATTTTTAATTTTGGCTGACCTTGTAGCAAGGACGATCATTGCGCCTTCGGAACTGCCGATTGGTGTAATTACCTCACTTATCGGGGCCCCGGCATTTGCCCTGATTTTATTAAAGAGACGGAGAGAAGGGTAGAATTCATGCTTGAAGTTAAAGGGTTAACAGGTGGATATGGCAATAAAGCTGTTTTGGACTCTGTCTCTTTTGACGTACATAAAGGGGAATTATTTGGGATTCTCGGTCCAAATGGCAGCGGAAAAACGACGCTATTAAGTATGCTTAGCGGGGTTCTCGATTATAAGGTAGGAAGCATACGAATAAGGGGAAGAGACTTGAAGGAGTATTCGGCCAAACAACTTGCACAAGTTATAGCCGTGTTGCCTCAACATTCCTCATTAGCCTTTTCTTATACGGTAAAAGAGACTGTTTCTCTTGGCCGTTATGCTCACCAAACAGGCTGGTTTCATAGTTGGACTTCTGAGGATGAGGTGATTGTCCAACGTGTGATGAAGCAAACGGGAGTCGCGGATTTTCAGGATCTTCATTTTGAACGATTATCAGGCGGTGAGAGACAGCGGGTCTTACTGGCACAAGCACTTGCCCAAGAACCGGAAATTCTTTTTTTAGATGAACCAACGAACCACTTGGATCTTTCCTATCAAAAGGAGCTTCTTGATTTAATGAGGAAAATGGCCAAGGAGCTGGAGTTAACAGTTATCTCAATCTTCCATGACTTGAATTTGGCCGGCTTGTACTGTGATCGGCTGATGTTGCTTGAAAAAGGACAAATTAAAGTCATTAATGTGCCGAATGAAGTGCTCCAACAGGAACGGATTCAGGAGGTATACCGGACGACGATTGAAAAACATCCGCATCCTGCCCTTCCGAAGCCGCAAATGTTCATTGTCCCGGAAAAGCATGTCTGTGATTTCGCACCTTTGGAAATTGATGAAACCTATTTGACGGTTGGCAACGAAATAATTCAATTGAATTCACCAATTCCGCTTAGAACGATGTCTTCTGGTGTGACCGGTTCAGGAACGGGCTGGCATCAACATTTCGTGAATAGGCATGTCCATCGTGATTATAATTACGAGGATCATTTTGCTGAAATGGCTGACTTTTTAAAAACACACGGTTTTGAACCGCAGGAAACGGTCGGAATGATGACAGCTGTCTTTCTCGATACGGTGGCCTTCAAGTTTTTAAGAGATGATGATTTCTCGGTTTTTATCATCGTGACGGCTGGAGTAGGGAATGCCATCGACGCCTCTTTAGCTGACCAACATTCTTGGATTTCCACTCCAGGAACCATAAATACATGGATCTTTGTAAATGGGCACTTGGCAGAAGAGGCCTTTATCCACAGCATTGTCACCGCGACCGAGGCAAAAGTAAAAGCGCTTCATGATTTGCGTGTTTTGGATAAGGTGACAAATACAGTGGCGACAGGAACATCGACAGACAGTATTTTGATTGCCGCAACCCAAAGAGGGAAGGCACTTCAATATGCAGGCACCATTACTCCGCTAGGGAAGTTGATCAGTCGCGGTGTATATGATTGTACCGTAGAAGCAATAAAGAAAAATCGGAAACGGATTGAGGAACTATGATTTACCATCACCTTTTTGCTGTTACACTGGCTTTTTTCTTTGATCTATTAATAGGTGATCCACCAAATTGGCCACATCCCGTTAAATGGATAGGAACGTTGATAAGCAAGTTAGATCATTCATTCAATAGAGGTACACATAAAAAACGAAATGGCCTCTTCATGCTGGTAATTGTTTTAACACTGGTGTTATTGGCAACAGGTCTAACTGTCTATTTTGCTTATCTTATCCATCCGCTTGCGGGAATTTTATGGGAAGGTGTTGTTATTTCTACGACGATTGCTCAGAAGGGCTTAAAGCAGGCAGGAATGGATGTGTGTCATCCACTGAATGAACAAGCTTTTCCTGAAGCGAGGCTAAAGCTTTCCTATATTGTCGGTCGTGATACTGCTGATCTTGATGAATCCGAAATAGTCAGAGGCACTGTAGAAACCGTAGCTGAAAATACGAGTGATGGAGTTACGGCTCCACTGTTTTGGGCAGCAATTGGCGGTGCTCCACTCGCGATGATGTACAGGGCAATTAATACCTGCGATTCAATGGTTGGTTACAAAAATGATAAATATGGACAATTTGGCTGGGCTTCAGCTAAGCTCGATGATATCGTGAACTGGATTCCTAGTCGCCTCACCGGTTTCTTGATGCTGCTAAGCTCGAAATCTAGCTATCATAGCTTGGGGGCTAGATGGAAGATTTTGTTCAATGATGCGAAAAAGCACCCAAGCCCGAATAGTGGGTGGTGTGAAGCAGGCGTTGCTGCAATTTTGGGTGTACAGCTTGGCGGGCGGAATATGTACAAAGGAGTAGTTTCTGACCGTGCCAGGATGGGCGTTCCGCTTGTTCCATTAGAAGCAATACATATACAAAAAACGATTACCATCATGCATCGGACATCTTTTATATTTTTACTGATGCTTTGGTTAGGGGGACTTACTCTTGGCATTACCTTCTCATGGCTCTAATCCGCATTATCTTTACGAAGCGCTGGAAATCGAAATGCCTGAATCGGTTCTCGATTTTAGTGCTAATATCAACCCATTGGGTCCTCCTTTACGTATAAAGGAACGGTGGCCCGAATTCTTCGAAGGAATCTTAAATTACCCAGATCCGCATGCCGTTGAATTGACAAAATTAATTGCAAAAAAAGAAGCGCTTCCTGAGCAATCCGTTTTGGTAGGTAACGGTGGTGCGGAAATAATAATGTTGGTAGCGAACAGGTTAGCCAATAAAAAGGTCTTAATCATTCAGCCTGCATTTGCGGAATATGCAGAAGCTTGTTTAGCAGCCGAATGCGAGGTAGACTTTCATCAACTTGATGCACCTGAGTGGCAACTAGATCTTGATCGATTGATTCCTCAATTACCTGAATATGACGCGATTTTTTTATGTACGCCTAATAATCCGACAGGGATTTCATTTAAGCAAGAAGCAGTTAGGGAATTAATCAAAGAATGCGGAAAAGCAAATTGTCTGGTTGTTTTGGATGAGGCTTTTTATGATTTTACGGAAAACGCCTTTACTTATGCTTCTTTAATTACGCAATTCCCTCATTTACTGATTCTACGATCAATGACGAAAATTTTTGCAATTCCAGGCTTGAGGTTGGGTTATTTGCTGGCGGCACCAGATATCATAAATCAGGCAAAAACCTATAAATCGCATTGGAGCGTCAATCATGTGGCATTAGAAGTCGGGAAAATCTGCCTTGCTGAAGAAGAATATATAGAAAAAACGAGAGCGTATATTCAATTACAAAAGCAGAAACTTTTCCGGTTTTATGAAGAGCATGAGTTGATTGTCTCAAATAGCACGGTCAATTTTTATTTAGTGAAAGATGAATCCTTATCCCTTTTGCCTTTTTTATTAAAAAAGGGCATCGTACCACGTCATACGTATAATTTTCCAGGGCTAGATGGAATGTGGCTCCGGTTCGCAGTGAAGAGTGAGCGTGATAATGCCATGCTGATGGAGGGGGTAAGACAGTGGAGAAATCTAGGCTCTGTTTTATAACCGGTGGTGTCCGGAGCGGTAAAAGCCGTTTTGCAGAAAAAAAGGCAATAGAATATGCAATCCAATTGAGTGGGAACTTGCATTACCTCGCTTGTGGCCGAGTCAGTGATGCTGAAATGGAAGAACGCATCCGCCGGCACCAAAGGGATCGCAAAAGTAGTCCAATTGCTTGGAGGACTTGGGAATACTCGACGAACATTACACGGATAGGTGCAGACCTAAATCAAGATTCAATAATCCTACTCGATTGCCTGACAACCCTACTCGATAATGAATTATTCAGCCCCAATATACCGCTTGAAAAGGAGTTTTTACATAGTGTTTTCACAAAAATAATCAGCGGAATTAATGAGATAAGAAAACAAGCCAGCTGTTTGATAATCGTAAGCAACGAAGTGGTACAGGAGCCGATTTTTCAAAATGAGTTCCTCCATATATACGGAAAAATACTTGGCCTGCTTCATCAAGCAGTCGTCGAACAGGCAGATGAGGCTTATCTTGTTGAATCAGGGATTCCGTTATTGATGAAAGGGTGCATGCAGGAATGAACGGATGGATTGGATTCTTGATTAACCTGCAGTTCTTTACCGTGTTCCCAATAAAGAAACAGCTACCGATGGATAAGAAATATATCCACCGTGCGATTCAAACCTTTCCTTTAGTCGGGCTTTTCCTAGGCTTGATATTGGGAGGTGTTTTATACGCGTTAGTAGAGTGGACCCCATTGTCATCCCTTTCGATTGCGTTTGTGGTTTGGTTTTTAACGATGGCATTAACAGGCGGTTTGCACCTAGATGGTTGGATTGATGCAAGTGATGCCTTCTTTTCCTATCAGGATAAAGAGAGGCGTTTAGAAATCATGAAGGATTCCAGGACAGGCGCATTCGGTGTCATCTCCGTCATCGTACTTTTGGCTGCCCGGTTTATATTTATTTATGAAATCGTCGATAGAGTCAATGAGTGGACATACTTTTTAATTATTAGTCTTCCACTTTTAAGTAAATGTGTGATGGGCTATTTACTTAGCCGGATGCCACTGGCAAAAAAAGAGGGACTTGGTGCTTTCTTTCAAAGTGCAGTAAGGAAAAACAGTTTATCTATTTATTGGTTGTATTTTATTGTGAGTTTTGCGGTTGCATGGAGCATCGATTTCAAGCTGGTCACTTTATTTTTTATCATGTGTCTGGCTGCTCTACTCTTCCTATTGTATATAAAGCGGAAAATCGTTAGTTGGTTCGGTGGGATAACGGGGGATGTATTGGGTGCATCCGTGGAAGGAGTTGAGCTTTGGTTATGGCTGATTCTGTGGCTATTACACTACTTCGCCATGGGCTGACAGAAGCAAATGAGCGAAGATCCTATTTAGGCTGGACAGATTCTCCATTAAGTCTGAAAGGAGAAAAGGAAATTCTAGACTTAAGGGGCTCTTACCCACAGTATGAAAAGATTCACACGAGTGATTTGCCTCGTTGTATTGAAACCGCAAGACTGTTGTTTCCAGATGTTGTTCCGATAAAACACCCTGCGTTCCGTGAAATGAACTTCGGCAGTTGGGAAGGGCGAACTTATGAAGAGTTGAAGACTGATGGCGATTATCAAAAATGGCTAGAGCGTCCTATGGAGGCAATGGTGCCTGGGGGTGAAAGCTATCCGGCATTTTCCAAACGTGTTCAAAATGGCTGGAGCCAATTGATTTCCGGTGAGGAAAGCCAATATGTATTAATGACTCATGGGGGTGTAGTACGTGAATTACTTGTCCGCTATGCACCTATGGAAAAGTCTTTTTTTGATTGGGGAATTTCCCACGGCATGGGATATGAGCTGATTTGGGAGGACCGGAACAGCTTAAGGAGGGGTGAACGTTGCACTTTGTTACAGGCGGCGCCTATAATGGGAAAACAAAATGGGTAAAGCATTTTTATGGGTTGGAAAGTGAGACTCTTTGGCTATCCGGTTATCAAAAAGAACAGCCGACTATGACGGATTTTCAAGGTAATACAGTGGTATTGCATGGCTTGGATGCATGGATCCAACAAGATGCAGAAAAGATGGATGCAGAGTCGATTCGAAAACGGTGGAAGGAAATCATGGCTGACTGGCGAATATGGGAGAAGGAAAAGGATGATCACAACTGTATTGTAATCGGATCAGATATTTCCAAAGGAATTGTTCCGATGGAGGCACAAGATCGCAAATGGCGCGATGCCTGCGGCTGGGTCTTTCAAGATGTAGCCTCCTTATCAAACCGTGTGGATGTCATTTGGTACGGTATCAATCAGCAAATAAAATAGAGGAGGAAATAGAGATGAAAATTTATACACGTACTGGGGATAAGGGACAAACTAGCGTAATCGGAGGACGTCTGGACAAGGATGACATCCGTGTCGAATCTTACGGAACAGTGGATGAAGTGAACAGCTATATCGGCCTTGCAGTAACTGAATTGGACTCAGCGATTTTTGCAGACGTACTAACGGACTTGGAAAAAATTCAGCATGAGTTATTTGACTGTGGCGGTGATTTGGCGACAGTTTCTGAGAAAGCCCCGCAGAAGCTAACGGATGAGGCAATTACCTATTTGGAAGAACGAATTGATGCCTTTATCGTCGAAGCACCGGAATTAGAAAAGTTTATCCTTCCAGGAGGCTCAAAAGCGTCTGCAACCATTCATATTGCCCGGACGGTTACACGCAGGGCGGAGCGGTTGGTTGTTTCTTTGATTAAGTCGGGTGCGGCAGTTTCACCACTATCTCTTCAATATTTAAATCGTTTGTCTGATTACTTCTTTGCTGTAGCACGCGTGATTAACTTCCGCCTTGGTGTGAAAGATGTGGAATATATCCGCAGCGCAAATGTATTCCGTGGGGGAAAAAGAAAGGAAAAAGAGTAAACATGAACGTAAGAAAAATTAGTACAATTGCTATTTTTATTGCTTTATCGGAGGTTGGGGCAATGATTAAAGTCCCTTCCCCAATAGGCAGTATGGCTTTAGACAGTTTTCCGGCCCTTTTGGCGGCTGTCATACTAGGTCCGGTGTCCGGAGCTATAGTAGCTGGACTTGGTCATATTATTTCAGCTTTCATCGGTGGCATGACACTAGGACCTTTCCATTTTTTGATCATGGTAGAAATGGCGGTCCTCGTTTGGATGTTTGGCGTTTTATATGTACACGGAAAGAAAATAGGCGCATTTTTCCTCTTCTTTATCGGTAATGCCTTCATCTTAGCTCTACCTTTCGTATTTCTGGTTAGCCTTGAATTTTACACGATGCTAGTTCCGGGGTTAACAGGGGCTACAGCAATAAATGTAGTGTTGGCGGCCCTTTTACTTCCACGTCTAGAACCAGTTTTGAAAAAAGTGATTTTTAAAGATGGATTCGTAGAATGAATGACTCATTGATCTTACCGTTTACGGAGTCACAATCATTAGTCGTTTCTTGTGATAATAGTGGCGGAATTGGGCTGAAGGAAAAAGATCTCGTTCAAGTCCCATACGAAGTTGTTGGATATTTTTCGTTCCGGGTTGCCGTTATGGAGTGCCTGGCTGCTGGCGGAAGTCCAATGACCGTTGTCCTTCATAATTTCTGCGGCGATGAAGCCTGGGAGGCCTTGAAAATAGGCGTCATGAAGGGAATGGATGAAATCGGTCTGGCTCTCTCTATTACAGGTAGCACCGAAAGTAACATGCCGCTTCTTCAATCCGCACTTGGTCTTATGGTGATCGGAAAACGCAGGAATGAACGTGTAATGAAGCCAATTCTTCAACGGAAAATGGCCCTTATTGGCAGGCCGCTTGTTGGGGAAGAAGTTATGAAACAACAAGAGTGGATCGCGCCGTTATCTTTATATAAAAGCCTTTGTGAGCTTGAAGAAGTTCAGGTACTTCCTGTTGGCTCAAAAGGGATAGCATATGAATGGAAGCATCTGGACCCAAGTGGGGAAGGTGTTTCTGCACATATAAGAAGTAAAGTGGATATCGAAAAATCATCAGGACCGTCAACTTGCTTTCTTATTGCTTATCCTGAACATCTGGAGGATGAAATCAAGCTCCAATCCGGTTCTTTTTTTATGGGTGAATGATTATTTTATGAATTAAGTAGGTATCGAGTTTAGTTCATTATGAACTGGTTCCTCGTTCTATTGGTCTCTTTTGTAGTTGCATTCTGTACATTAGGCTATGCTAGAGGTTTTAATAATAAAGAACTAAACCAATTTATGTCTGCTTGCCTTGCTCCAACTGCATCCATTATCTTGATTATCGGAGCTGGTGGCGCATTTGAAAATGTATTAATCACAAGTGGAGTAGGGGAAGCTATTGCAAGTTAGCCACATCCTTTGACATTTCACCAATTCTCTTTGGCTGGTTAGTGGCAGCTATCATTCGTATAGCAACGGGTTCAGCAACTGTCGCAATGACGACAGCTGTAGGTATTGTGCTACCAATTATTTCATCGGTACCGGGTGTTAATATTGAGTTACTGGTACTTGCAATCGGTTCAGGTTCATTAATTCTTTCCCAAGTGAATTATGCTGGATGATTAAAGAATTCTTTAATTTAACAGTCGCACAAACGTTAAAATCTTGGACGGTTATGGAAACGATAATTTCAGTCGTTTCTCTTATCCTAATCTTACTATTGAATTCAATTGTTTAAGAGAAAGGAGTACGATGTAAAAATATGAAACATTCAGGTTATATGATGGGGATCGATATTGGTACGACGAGCACGAAAGTTGTTCTTTTTTCTAAGGGGGGCGAGGTCGTCCATTCATGTTCTAAAGGATATCCGCTTCACAGTCCAACTCCGTCTGTTGCGGAACAAGATCCGGAAGAAATCTATAAAGCGGTTATTATTGCAATCGGTGAAGTGATGATTGCAAGCGGAATAGCAAAGGATGAACTAAGTTTTATTTCGTTTAGTTCAGCGATGCATAGTTTGATTGCCATGGATAAAGACTGTAAGCCGCTCACAAATAGTATTACGTGGGCAGATAACCGAAGTGTAGCCTATGCGGAGCAATTGAAGGCATCGGATCAGGGGACACAATTGTATCACAGAACGGGAACACCCATTCACCCTATGTCCCCAATCACGAAAGTTATGTGGCTTAGAAAAGAGCATCCAGAAATCTTTAACAAAACGGATAAATTTTTAGGGATTAAAGAATATATTATCTATAAATTTTTCAAAGAGTTTGTAATGGATTATTCACTTGCATCTGCAACAGGTATGTTCAACTTGAAAAACTTGGCGTGGGATGAAGAGGCATTGACCATTGCGGGAATTGGATCGGACAAGCTTCCTATGCTCGTGCCAACGACCCATATCCTTTCTGGATTGAGCCAGGAATTGGCAGAAAAAATGAACATTTGTGCTGGTACTCCATTTGTTATTGGTGCAAGTGATGGGGTGCTTGCCAACTTAGGCCAAAATGCTATCAAGCCGGGTGTGCTTGCGGTAACAATAGGAACAAGCGGTGCAGTGCGAACCGTCAGTGACCGTCCGCTTACTGATCCGAAAGGGCGGACGTTCTGTTATGCCCTCACTGAGAATCATTGGGTAATTGGCGGACCAGTCAATAATGGGGGAATCACTTTCCGATGGGCCCGGGATCAATTTGGTCGGGTAGAAATCGAAAGAGCTAAGGCCTCGGGTCAGGATCCATATGAGATACTGACCGAAATGGCTTCAAATATAGCACCTGGCTCAGACGGGTTAATATTCCACCCGTATATGGCAGGGGAACGGGCGCCATTATGGAGTGCTGATGCTAGGGGTTCCTTCTTTGGACTAGCTCTTCATCATACTCGCGATCATATGGTGCGGGCTGTGCTTGAAGGTGTGATGTACAACTTATACAGTGTCCTCCTTGCTGTAAGGGAACTGACAGGTGCTCCGGAGAAAATCCATGCAAGTGGCGGATTTGTTCGCTCCAAGCTATGGCGGCAAATTATGGCTGATGTATTTAATCAGAATGTGACAATCCCAGAAAGCTTTGAAAGCTCGAGTTTAGGTGCTGCTGTTCTAGGATTATATGCTTTAGGTGAAATTGAAAGCCTGGATGAGGTTGAAAACATGATTGGGCATACAAATGAACTTGTTCCAATCGAGGAGCACGTTAAAGTATATGAAGAACTAATGTCGATTTATTTATCTGTAAGCCGGCAATTAGAAGGCGACTACAAGCGTATTGCTGATTATCAAAGACGTCATTTAGAATAAATTTGAGTGAAAGCACAGATGCAGAAGCGCTGTGCTTTTCTTTTGGCTTACATATAAAAATGGTAAAATGGTAGAAAAAAGGATAAGGGGACTGTTTTTTAGATGGGAGCCAGTAAAACAAATGCTATGCGAATTCTCGATAACAAACATATAAAGTATGACATGATGAGCTATGATGTCCACGACGGCCAAATAGACGGTGTTACCGTGGCGAGTAAAATTGGTAAAGCGCCAGAAACCGTGTTTAAAACACTCGTTACCTACAGCGGACCTCAGCAGCTTTATGTATTTGTCATTCCTGTAGACACCGAGCTGGATTTGAAAAAAGCAGCGAAAGCAGCAGGTGCGAAAAAAATTGAAATGCTCGCTGTTAAAGACTTGCAGAAATACACAGGGTATATTCGGGGGGGCTGCTCACCAATCGGTATGAAAAAGCAGTATCCGACTTTTATTGATGAAAGTGCAACCAATCTGTGTGAAATCATCGTAAGCGGTGGAAAAATTGGGACACAAATTGTCTTGAAACCGTCAGAATTCCTTGTGGCCGCACAAGCGGAACCTAGAGCTCTTATCAAATAGATAAAGAATACTATTAAACCTAAACCTTTAGGCATTCACCTACCTGGGTTTTCCTGCATAAGCTGTCTTGAAGATGCACATCTGTATGGTGAAGGAGAGTGTGAAAGTGGCAGGAAAAGTGATGCATTATTTCGCTGGAGGCAATACGGCTAAAGGTTTTTATAGTTTATATGATTCCAATCTAGCTGGCTTAGAGAAATTATTTATTTTAAAAGGCGGACCTGGTTCAGGTAAATCGACTATTATGAAAAAAATTGGCCAGGAATGGCTGGATAAAGACTATGATATCGAGTTTTTGCATTGTTCGTCGGATAATGATTCCATTGATGGGGTAATTATTCCCGCCTTAAAAATCGGTCTCGTTGATGGGACTGCTCCACATGTGATTGAACCGAAAGCACCGGGAGCCATTGAGGAATACGTCAATCTAGGGGCTGCCTGGAATACTCAACAGCTGGCAGCTGAAAGAACGACAATCATACGATTTACCAATGCCAGAAGCAAGAGTTTTGAGAAGGCATATGCTCTTTTCGCAGAAGCATTAAAGATACATGATGAATGGGAAGATATTTATAAGGCGAACATTGATTTCGTTAAATTAAATGGATTAACCAATAAATTGATAGAAGGCTTTTATAGAGATATTGTTCTCAACAAAAAAGCAGATGTTCGTCACCGGTTTTTAGGTGCCGCTACGCCAGAGGGAGCAGTTGATTACATCCCGAGTATTACTAAAGGAGTGCAAAAACGCTACTTTTTAAAGGGCCGACCTGGCTCAGGGAAATCGACGATGCTGAAAAAGATTGCAAAGGCTGCGGAGAAAAGAGGATTTGATGTAGAAGTGTATCATTGCGGTTTTGATCCTGAAAGTTTGGATATGGTAATCGTCCGGGAGGCAGGAATCGCTATTTTTGACAGCACCTCTCCGCATGAATATTTCCCGAGTAGAGAGGGTGATGAAATCATTGATATTTATAAAACAGCCATCCACTCTGGAACAGATGAAATTTATGCTGATCAGATCAAGGATGTTTCCTCCAGATACCGGGCGAAAATGAATGAAGCAACTGCATGTCTTGTAAAAGCGAAAGAGCAGCATGACGCACTTGAAGCCATTTATGTAAAAGCAATGGACTTTACTGCAATTGATGACATTCAAAAGGACATTCAAGAACAAATTACTGCACGGTCAAAGACTGTGGATAGTCATACGATTTTACATTAAGAAAAAAAACTGCACCTATTCCAAATAGGTGCAGTTTTTTTATATACATAGAAGAGACAACTGAAAGATAATCATTTTTAGATTGGCGTTAAAAAGCTCTCCCGTTTGTTATACGTGTTTATCAACTCTCTTTCGGTTAAAATAAGGGTTATATTGAAAAAAAGGAGCGGGTTGAATTGATTAAGACGATTGCGATTGATATGGACGGAACATTATTAAACAAGATGCAAAAGGTGAGTGATGAAAATAAAGCCGCTATCCAGAGGGCGCAAAGAGAAGGAGTTGAGGTGATCATTGCTACAGGAAGATCGTACGAGGAAGCAAAGTACGCTTTAGATGAAACGGGCATTGTGTGTCCGATTATCTGTGTAAATGGGGCTGCTATTTTCACGCAGGACGGAAAAATTGCTGCTTCCAATCCGATGTCACCTGCTACTGCACAGAGTGTTGCCGAATACCTCGAAGAACAGGAAATTTATTTTGAAATTTATACGAGTCAAGGAATCTATTCTAAAGACTATGAAAACGCAATATCTGCTTTAGTGGATGTTTTTGTTACAGCTAATCCGGACATTGACCCTGTGGGGATCAGAAAATTTGCAGAGGACCGTTTACAGCTTGGACAGGTAAAGTCCGTTTCCAATTACTCAGATTTATTCAGCCACTCTGATATAGAATATTATAAAATTCTAAGCTTCTCCAAAAATTTAAGTAAATTAGACCAAATTGCTTCACAATTGAAAACTCAGGATGGGGTGACCGTCACCTCTTCAGGACGTGAAAATGTGGAAATCATGAGTGGGCAGGCGCAAAAAGGTACTGCGCTTGAAAAATATGTGACTAAAAAGTCTGCTTCGATGCAGGAAACTATGGCCATCGGAGATAATTATAATGATGTATCAATGTTTGAAAGAGTGGGTTTGTCTGTCGCAATGGGAAATGCCCCGCTTGATATTCAAAAGCTTTGTGATGAAGTAACAGGTATTAATGATGATCACGGTGTTGCTACAGCTATTTTAAAGGTACTTACGCAGTCATCAGCATACTAAATATGGAACGAAAGGAGAAGAACTTTTGAAAAGATGGTGCTTATATTTTCTCATGGCCGCATTAACTTTAACTGGTTGTAACGTTAATAAAGAAGAGAACAGTAAAGCACAGCCGAGCCCTGATAAAGAAGTGTCGGAAACTCTAGGAGATGGCCCTGAGGTGCTGTTAACGAACTTAATTGCACCTTGGTCGATTCAGAAGAATGGGGATACAATGTATGTGTCAGAGCGGACAGGCACCATCGTTCAATGGGAAAGGGGCGAGATGACGAGGCAAAAGGTTAAGCTTAAAAAGACATTGTCTGTGAAGGCCGAAGCTGGATTACTTGGATTTTTGTTAACTCCTGACTTCTCGAATAACAGGCGTGCAATTGCCTACTACACGTATGAAGAAGGCGGGAATTCTATTAATCGAATCGTTACTTTACAAAAGGATAATGATACGTGGCGGGAGTTGGAAACATTAATCGACGGAATACCAAGCGGTGACTACCATCATGGAGGTCGAATCAAGATTGGCCCGGATGATAAGGTATATGCAACAACAGGGGACGCGAGGAATCCAACAATAGCGCAGGATCTTGATTCTTTAGGTGGGAAGGTCCTACGAATGAACCTTGATGGTACCATTCCGAAAGATAATCCAATCGAAAATTCATACGTCTATTCATACGGACACCGCAACCCACAAGGCTTGGCCTGGGATGAGGCTGGACAGATGTATGAAAGTGAACATGGTGAGTCTGCTCACGATGAATTAAATAAAATTGCCCCCGGTATGAACTATGGCTGGCCAGAAATAGAGGGCGATGAACAAAAGCCGAATATGGTAAATCCATTGATACATTCCGGTGAAAATACATGGGCCCCTTCTGGAATTGCTTATGTTGACGGAAAGCTATACATTGCAACCTTAAGGGGAGAATCGCTCAAGAGCTATGATGTACAAAGCGGAAAAATGACTGATATTATCACAGATTCCGGGCGGATACGTGATGTGTTTGTGGATGAAGATTCTCTCTATTTTATAAGCAACAATACGGATGGTCGGGGAAACCCTGATGAAAAAGATGATAAGCTGTATCGTTTGCCGCTATCTCAGATAAATTGAAAAAGGCCCTAAAAGGGCTTTTTTTTTTGTGTTTTAAGAAGCATCGAACTTAGCAAATAATCAGCTTGAATACTGTTGAAGGTTTAGAGAAAAATATCAGTGCACTATTTAAGTAGTTGGGCATTTTCTTCATCTGTAGGGTAGACATTTCTAATAAATCAGCGTATAGTTACCTAGGTAACTATTTAATAGGGGGAATACCTTTGTCCTTTCATAATGGTTTTTTTCATCATAATCTGCAATTTTCAAGGTCATTTACTAAAAAGCTAAATGAACAATTGGCCAAGGTTGATCTTTTTCATTCTCAATGGTTGATTGTATATTATTTGAATCAGTATGGGTGTTCTACGCTTGTCGAAATCAGTAATTATCTAGATGTGGAGAAACCGACAGTAACTCGGACGGTCAATCGTTTAGAAGAACGTAAGTTGATTGAACAAATACCCGGAAAAGATAAGCGGGAACGGAGAATACAGTTAACTGAATCAGGTGAAAGAACCTATCAAGAAGCCAAAAAAGTAGTTGAGGAATTTGAACTTCAATTAATGAGCGGTTTGGCTGAAGAGGATCGTGAGACAACGTTACGAACTTTGCTTTTCTTAAAGGAAAAATTAAAATAATTAGGAAGGAAGAAGGATTGAAATGAATCAGAAACCGAAATTGTGGACGAAAGACTTTTTGATTGTATCGTCTGCGAACTTTTTTCTATTTTTAACATTTTATGTTTTAATGGTGACATTGACCATTTACACGATGGATAACTTTCATGCATCCCAAGCGCAAGCTGGTCTTGCTTCAAGTATTTTCGTCCTAGGGGCTGTACTTGTAAGGCCGATTGCAGGGAAAAAGATTGACCAGATTGGCCGCAGAAGAATGTTGCTTGGATCATTGATCTTATTTCTAATATCATCCATTGGCTATTTTCTAGTAGATAGTTTATCACTTTTGTTAATTGATCGATTAATTCACGGTATCTCTTTTGGCCTTGCTACTACAGCAACGGGAACGATTGCAGCAGATATTATTCCGAATGAACGACGTGGTGAAGGAACAGGTTACTTTGCCATGAGCACAAACTTGGCAATGGCATTTGGGCCGTTTATTGGATTATTGATTACACAGCATTTTAGCTATTCCATTATTTTCTATGCTGCATCTTTATTTGCTGCATTCTCTTTAGTTGCTTCATTATTTATGCATGTACCTGAGGGGGAAAAAGAACGAGTATCTCAACAAAAAGGCTTTAAAATTGGCGATTACTTTGAAAAAAGAGCTTTACCTATTTCTATTTTTATTGGATTTGCCGGTTTTACGTATTCGAGCATCTTGTCCTATTTAACATCCTTTGCAAAGGAACTAAATTTAATGGACGCGGCGAGCTTCTTCTTTGTAGTGTTTGCTATATTCCTTTTGGTGTCACGTCCCTTTACAGGGCGTATGTTTGATGTGAAAGGTGAAAATGCAGTTATCTATCCATCGCTCCTACTATTTGCGGTGGGTATGGTCGTTCTTAGCCAAGCCCATCATGGAATCACCCTCCTAATAGCTGGCGCATTAATCGGAGTGGGATATGGTACGTTCCAATCAAGCTGTCAGGCGATTTCAATTAAGGAGTCCCCATCAAACCGAATGGGATTAGCAACTTCTACGTACTTTACAATGTATGATTTTGGTATTGGTGTAGGTCCATTCCTACTTGGATTCCTTATTCCTTTTACCGGGTTCCAAGGGTTATTTATAGGCATGTCCATTTTGTCATTTGTTCTCATAGTCATTTACTATTTAGCACATGGTAAAAAGGCTTCTGCAAGAAATAAAATGCAATCTGAAGAGCGGTTTTCTGCCTAATTTTCTGCATTTTCCTGTTTAAAAACAAAAAAAATGGGGATGCTTATATTATGATTGATTTTCCAAGTAATCCCCCTTTTCTCCGCCTGTTATATACAGGCGTTTTTTTTATGTTATAACAAAAAAAACCGCCAAATTGGCGGGTTTAAAATTTATAGGTCCATAATCGTTCTTTGCGGATCCAGTCAAGAAAGTCAGCATCTTGGTTTTCGAATTTTTCTTTCCAGTCGACCACCATCGCCTCCGTTTGCGAACGGTGTGCTGTAAATGTATCTACCTTTTTGTTTTCGACGGCAGAGATATCATGGACGATGTCAGGTTGTCCTAAATCGTCGATGCAGTTATTGGAGAAAGCGACACAGTGAAGTTTAGGTCTCTCTTTTTCTTCGATTCTTTCCACAGCTCGGACCACAGCTCGTGCAGTTGCTTCATGATCCGGATGAACGCTGTATCCTGGGTAAAACGTAATGATTAATGAAGGATTAAGTTCATTAATGGCATCTGTAAATAAAGAAGTCAGCTTTTCATCATCTTCAAATTCGATGGTTTTATCACGCAAACCGAGCATACGTAAATCTTGGATACCAATCGCGTTTGCAGCATCGATTAATTCCTTTTTACGAATTTTAGGAAGCGATTCTCTTGTTGCAAAAGGAGGATTTCCTAAATTCCGTCCCATCTCTCCTAGTGTTAAGCATAGGTAGGTAACGGGGGTGCCTGCTTCTCTATGTAAAGCAAGCGTTCCAGAAACCGAGAAGGCTTCATCATCAGGATGTGGGAAAATAACTAATACATGGCGTTCTTTTTCCAAGGTATATTTCTCCTTCCGTTCTACTTACAGTGAGTATAGTTTTCTGCCAATTGGGGCGTGCATGGCGGATTTTTGACACCTGCAGCATGATTGTAATTATTCAAAGGGAGTAGAACTAATTTGCATGGAAACAGCAAGTTTTCCGGTAAAATCAAGCCCTGCCAGTAGCAATCTCCCATGTTCATCAATTTCGAAGTGGTTTACTCCTTCAGCGTATACCCAGCCAATATTGAGCTTTAAGCCGATACGATAGGGTCCGTCCCCAACTATCTTCCCATGTTCATACTGTATAAAAGCATTACGGATATAAGCGCCTGCCGAAAAAAAAGCTTCATCTACATGAGTGGCATAGGCGCCGTTGGTTGTTTCAAGGTGAAGATATACATCTTGTCCTGCAAAAGAATCGATAGCATTCTGCACCTCTGTACGGTCTATAGGTTTCATTCTACAATTTCCTCCTTAACTGGGCGGCTAGATAAGCATTTCCTTCTTTCTATTTTACTAAATATAAACAAAAAAAGCGAAAAAGGCCGCTCAATGATTTTGAGCGGGCCCTTATTTTTAATTAATTATTTTGTTTTTTCAGCAACCCCGTATTTATGGTATGCACCATGATTGACAGGACCTACATAGTCATTCATCTTCCAAGAATGACGAACAGCTTCGGTTATGAAGTCTTTTGAAACATGAATCGCCTCGCGCGGACTTTTACCTTCAGCCAATTGAGCTGCAATAGCTGCTGAAGATGAACAGCCGGCACCGTGTGTATTGGTTGTTTCAATTTTTTCAGATTCAAGAATCTCAAATTCTTTTCCATCATATAAAAGGTCGATAGCTTTGTCATGATCCAGCTTATTTCCACCTTTGATTAAGACATATTTCGCACCAAGTGCATGAATTTTTTCAGCTGCACCCTTCATATCATCAATCGTCTTGATTGGCGCTGTGCCTGCTAATTGGGCAGCTTCGAAAAGGTTCGGTGTAACTACTGTTGCACGTGGAACAAGTAGGTCACGAAGTGCTACAGCTGTTTCTGGATGCAATACTTCATCTTCACCTTTACAAACCATTACTGGATCAATTACGACTTTGTCCAGTTTCAACTCGTCAATTTTACGGGCAACAAGTTCAATGATTTCGACTGATCCAAGCATTCCTGTTTTCATAGCATCGATACCGATTGATAAAATCGTCTCGATTTGGGCTTCTAAAATCTCAACCGGTGTAGGGAATACATTATGAGACCAGCCGTTTTTAGGATCCATCGTAACGATAGTCGTTAAAGCGGACATTCCGTAAACACCGAATTCTTGAAATGTCTTTAAATCAGCTTGAAGACCTGCGCCGCCGCTGGAATCAGAACCAGCAACTGTCATAGCTCTTTTCATAGTCATTATGTGACCTCCTCAGGAGAATTTGTATCGATATTATCAGCATACCAGGTAATATCCTGTTTTTAGAATATACCAAAATTTCTATTATGTAAAACTTAGTTGTCACCCTAAATGAGTACCTTTTTGAGAGACATGGAGAGGCTTCGAATAAACACGTTTTAATTGAAAAAATATTATCGGAAATTGATGAACGAAATTTAAGAGATTAGGAGGTGGGGATTACTGGGTGTTAGGGTTTGGTTCATATAAAAAATATGCTATATTCTATTTTTTAATTAACAAGCAAAGTTTGTGAAAGTGTCATTATTTTCGAAGTTGATTTAAAATATGGATACATTGAAAACTTCTTTAAAGGATATATTCCTTATAGCGTTACCATTAGATGCAAGGTTAATCCCGAAATAGGAAGGGGGGAATCAGATGGAATGCACAATGCTGCTTTTAGCAGGCGGGAAATCTAGCCGTATGGGTGTGAATAAAGCTCTGTTGAAGATAGGCGAGGACGTGAACATCTCAAGAGTGGCTTCCGAGCTGAAAAAAGTTTCGGAAAACATTCTAGTCATTACGAATACATCTGAAGATTATCGGTTTCTTCACCTTCCGCTAATTCCCGATTTACATAAAGATCGAGGCCCCCTTGGAGGACTACATGCAGGAATGTCCTACTCAAAAACAGAGCTGCAGTTTCTTACGGCCTGTGATATGCCTTTTGTGAGTGCAGAAGCAATAAATGAAATTATTTCCTATTATGAGCCTGGTCTAGATGCCATCATCCCTGAAATCAACGGCAGGCTTCAGCCGCTTTTCGCTGTTTACCATAAAAGGTGTCTACCTGTACTGACGGATTGTTTAGTGAAACAGGAATTGAAAATGAGGATCTTTTTAGAAAAGATTTCGGTAAAAATTATTAAGGAAACTGACTTTGAGCTATATCATAAGAATCCTAAGCGTTTTCAACGCCTATTTTTCAATATGAATACGAGGGAAGATTATCAAGAGGCAGGGCATATTAATCAAACTGAATTTTATATAAAGGATGGTAGCCATGAACTATGACATTTCTAAAGAACCGATTGTCATCCAGGAAGTGATTGATAAAGTAGTCAATCGTAATGCGGGTGCTGTCACGACCTTTATTGGTACAGTAAGGGAAATGACGAAGGGAAAAAAGACTTTATTCTTAATTTACGAAGCATATAAACCGATGGCAATTAAGAAACTAGAGCAAATCGGCTCCGAAATCAAGGAGCGTTGGCCTGATGCAGAAACGGCGATTACCCATCGCGTAGGTAAATTGGAAATCACGGATATCGCCGTTGTTATCGCCGTTAGTACTCCACATCGAAATGATGCCTATGAGGCAAATCGATATGCGATTGAAAGAATTAAAGAAATTGTCCCCATTTGGAAAAAAGAACATTGGGAGGATGGGGAAACATGGGTTGGTAATCAATTGGAAACTGTTCCTTATCCGAAAGGAAAACCAGAAGAGGTGGATATAGATGATTAATGTACTCTTATTTGCTCAATTAAAAGATGAATTAGGAAAAGAAACTCTTTCTATAGAAGGAAATGGAATGAGTGTGGCTCAGCTAAAAGGGAAAATGAAGATTGAATTTCAATTGGAGGGTCTTGAAACCGTGATGACAGCGGTTAATGAAGAATTTGCCGACGATGAAACGATTTTATCTGATGGAGATACAGTAGCATTTATTCCACCTGTTAGTGGAGGCTGATTAGATCAGATAGGAGGGAATCATAGTGAACGAGCGATATTCAAGACAGACCTTATTTTCACCCATTGGTGAAGGGGGACAGTTGAAAATTCAACAGAAGCATGTATTACTTCTCGGGGCCGGAGCACTGGGATCTGCTAACGCTGAAGCTTTGACTCGCGCTGGTGTAGGTAAGCTGACTATTGTGGACAGGGATTATGTCGAGACCAGTAATTTACAACGACAACAGCTGTATACTGAACAGGACGTTGAAGAAAAGCTGCCAAAAGCTGAAGCGGCAAAACGTCATTTGCATGCTATCAATCATGAAGTAGAAGTAAAGGCGGTCATAATGGATGCAACCGCGCAGACTCTGGAACCACTGCTAGGTCATGTTGATTTGATAATGGATGCTACTGACAACTTTGAAACACGGATGATTATCAATGATCTGTCACAAAAGCTTCAAATTCCGTGGATTTATGGGGCCTGTGTAGGCAGTGTTGGAATGACAATGACAATCCTGCCTGGACAGACGCCTTGTTTGCACTGTTTGCTAAAAACTATTCCGATTCAAGGAATGACCTGTGATACAGGTGGAATTATTTCACCGGCTGTAACGATGGTGGTGGCACATCAAATAGCCGAAGCCTTAAAAATTCTCGTTGAAGATTGGGAATCAGTTCGTCCTTCGCTCGTTACTTTTGATTTGTGGCGGAATCAATACCAAACTGTTAGATTAACAAAAGTGAAAAAGAAGGATTGTCTTTCTTGCGGAGATCAGCGGAAATACCCATTTTTAACAATGGAAAACGCGACGAAAACAGCGGTTCTTTGCGGAAGAGATACAGTACAGGTCAGACCGCCAAAACCATTGAAACTTCAACTAGAGAAGTTGGCCAAAGACTTGAACGGAAGTGGTTATTTGGTAAAAGTTAATCCATTTCTTCTCTCTTGTGAAAAGAATGGTGAACGGATGGTTGTTTTCCAAGATGGTCGGGCATTGGTTCACGGTACGAAGGACATGGTCCATGCAAAGGCCATGTACCAAAGTATTCTGGGATAACAAATGTAGAAAGCGAGGCTGCCGGTAGAGGCGCCTCGCTTTTTTATAGAATGCTATATAGGGTAATGTATAAAGATTGATTAGAATTAGTGAGTAATACCGTCTTTATTATCTTGTTTGGATGCAACGATGACAACTTTCCCTTCATCAAGTACTTCCTCATAACGCTCTGCTTCCATATCACTAAGTCCAAGATTGCTCATTCGATTACGAAGTTCGTCTCCACGTGATTTAAAGAGATTTCCAACTGTATCAAGGAAGCCTTGTTCTTTCATGCCAACATCTTCTGTATTCGTGTTCTCGGTAAGATGCTTCGAGCGAGTTTTGTCATGGGCAAACAAATATACATCATCCTTTGTATACCCGAATGTAACTAATTCATCAATTTTTTCCTTTGCTTGCAATCCGTTTTCTACAACATGTACTTGATACATATAAACTCCTCCTTGAATTTTAGTGTAAGACTTTCTTAAATTAGGTAAATAGCATCTTGCTTATCTTAGTTGTTGATTAGCTATAGTAGTATATAACCTTATTTGGACATGGATAAACATTTTGCAATGGAATAATGATAATAATATTTAGTATGTGGTGAAACGGAACACCTTTTGTAATCGGTAGGTTAAATATTTGAAAACAGGTAATTTATCCTGATATTCACTATAATCCGCAGTGTATATTCCGTCTTGATTTTTCCAAAGTCTATGAAAATAGTTATCGACATCCTGGGTGACTTCGGCATCATTCGGAGCGTGGATTTCAACATTGGCTTCGAGGTTATAGTCATCTAGATTGCGTGCAGTGTAATTAGCCGATCCTCCAATAATAATCATTTCATCTGCTTTTTGAATCATCATCAACTTTGTATGAAACTGTTCTTTATCTGTTTTGTACCAACGAATCGAGATGTTTTCATCACCCAGCTTTTCGAATTCAGCAGCAACTGGAAGATTAGGGAGCCCGATTTTCTCACTTCCAAATGCATTTTGATTCGGATCTAATATCATTTGAATTTTCACGTTTCGTTTAGCTGCATCTGTTAAGGCCTCGACAACATGGCGATCGGCAATATAAAACATGGCAAGCTGGATTTGGTCGCCTTTCACCGTTTCCTTAATTGCTTTAAGAACATGTTTATTGATTTTTCCCTCTGTTAGTAACTGTACAGAAATCGGCCCTTTATCGGCAGAGGCCTCCTTGAATTCTGGAAATGCCTTCGGACCCCCTGAGAATTTCGAAGCAGCTTCTTCTGCTTTAACAAAATCGCCGATTATATTTCCATCCATCTGGAAGGCGATATTGGAGTGGAATCCGCTCGCGTCATGAGGGTTTGCTGATGAAATAATGGCCGTCTTTTCTGTAGTGATCACTTTCCTGTGATTGGCTTTGATATTCATCAATCTAAGATAAGAGCGCACGGTGACTTTTGGAGCGCTTTTGGCCATTGGGTTCACAATCCAACCTTTTCCGCTTTCGCCAAACCATTGAAAGAAGGTCCTGTACACACCTGAATAGAGCGGATTTGGATCTCGTAGCCGATCTAAGTTGGTTACAATAACATCAATGTCATTTTGCTTCAGGGTTTCCAGTGCCTCTAATTGGTAGGCATTATAGGTAGTATTTACTTCATCAGTAATGAACATAATCTGGAGCTTAGGTTTCTTTTTCTTCTGGGCAACCAGTTTATCCGTTAGAGTCTCAGTTAACTTTGGAAAGTTTATCTTTTCATCATAAAAATTATTAAACAAAAACATATCGATTACGATAAAAGAATTAGCCTCTTCGATAGCTTGATTGATGGTTTGGAAGATTCGCTGTTCATGTTGCAGATTTCCCTGTTTATCGTGATAAGACAGGTCATAAATAAAATCAATATCCTCGACATGATGAATCTTTCCTTCATAAGAAATGCCATCAGGCAGGGGCTTGTAGCTGTTATAGATAATCACGAATGTAATGACAATCAAAATACTAACAAGCAGATAAAATCGTTTTCTTTTGTACCATTTTTTCATAGGGAATCCTCCAACATGGTTAAATTGCTTGCTAACTACCTATTTCCCCAATTTGGGGGTATATAGAAACATAAATCGTAATCTATGTGAAAAAGGGTAAGAAAATGAGTTTGATATAATAGTATAAAAAGAAGAAAGGGGCTATGGCAGATGGCAAAGCAGATATTAACAAATGATTGGTGGCCTCTGTTGGAAGAGGAATTCAAAAAAAATTATTACCAAGAGCTAAGGGAGTTTATAAAACAAGAGTACAGTCAGCATGTCATTCATCCGAATCAGGATGATATTTTCAATGCACTTCAATTTACTTCATATAAAAAGGTAAAGGTTGTCATTCTTGGTCAGGACCCTTATCATGGACCGGACCAAGCACATGGCCTTAGTTTTTCCGTGAAGCCGGAGGTGCGTATTCCGCCTTCTCTAAGAAATATTTTTAAAGAGTTACAAAGTGATCTAGGTTGTGAGGTTTCTGATAATGGTTCCCTTGTTGAATGGGCAGACCAGGGTGTACTTCTGCTGAATACCGTCTTGACTGTGCGTGAGGGAGAAGCCCATTCACACAGAGGAAAGGGATGGGAGATCTTTACGAATCAAGTTATCCGCTTGCTGAATGACCGACAAAAACCGGTTGTTTTTATCTTGTGGGGGAGGCCGGCTCAAACTAAAATCCCTTTGATCGATGAAAGCCGTCATAAGATCATTACGTCCGTCCATCCTAGCCCATTGTCGGCGACCCGAGGTTTCTTTGGTAGCAAGCCGTTTTCTAAAACAAATCAATTGCTGAAGGAAATTGGGGAATCCCCAATTGATTGGGAAATCTCGAATCGTTGATGTGGAGAAGAAAATTGAACGGGTAAATTGTATGGCGTGCAGGCATTTTTATGTAACTTGGGATCCTAATTTTCCAAAAGGCTGCCGTGCTTTTCAATTTAAAACGTTAAACCAACCATCTCTTGATGTTTTTCGTTCTTCCGGACAGCTTTGCATGAAGTTTGAATCCAAGCTGTTAAAAAAGTAGATCAGTATGCAAGGATGTTTTCTTCACCTCAAATTTTTGCTATGCTAGGTATGAAAGTTTTTGACATGTATGTAGACGAGGTGGTAAAGGTGGATATTTCATCAAAACGAATGTTAGATAAAATGGAAGAGCTTGTCTTGAAAGCGAAACAGGCAAATTCAGAGGATAAGTTGCAGGGGTATGTAATTGCCATTCAGTCTCTATGTGAAGTAATGGTGGATGAAAAAGCCGGAAACATCAGCATCCCAAAGCCAATCACATTGACCCAGCCTGTTATGTCATCTGTATCCAATGTAGAGCCGGTTAAAATGGATGAAGCAAATGGCGCATCCTTATTCGATTTTTAAATTAAATAAAGAGGGGCGAAGAAAAAGTGAAACTGTTTATCATTTTAGGAGCATTGAATGGTTTTATTGCCGTAGCGCTAGGTGCATTCGGAGCGCACGGACTGGAAGGGAAAATTCCTGATAAATATTTAGCAACATGGCAGACGGCTGTCGATTATCAAATGTTTCATGCAGCGGGTTTATTAGTGATTGGTTTGTTGGCGGGAAAGATCTCAAGCCCGCTAATTAATTGGTCAGGCTGGCTTATGCTGATAGGAATTATCCTGTTTTCCGGAAGCTTATTCGTTCTTAGTGTTACTCAAATCAAAGTTCTAGGAGCCATTACACCAATTGGTGGAGTTTCATTCTTGGTTGCTTGGGTTCTAATGATCATTGCTGCATATAAATACTTATAAAAAAAGCTGACCTTTTTCTAGGTCAGCTTTTTTTGCATCATGGATGAAAAATGAATTATCCAGGTTATTTTCATATAAAAAACAGGCTCAAAATCACAAGATTTTGAGCCTGTTTTTTATAACATTAAAGCTTTCTTCACCTTGGCGAATACGTGGCGAGCCCTGCACCTCCGCCGAATGGATATTCATATTCAATTTCTTCGTCAAAAGTAATGTAATCTAAGTATACCATCGGGATTAAGTAACGTTTTCCTGTTTGCGGGTCGCTTATGATTAAGTGGTCGCGTCCCGCAGCCTCGATGATTCCTTTGAAGATCTTTGCATTCCACTCCTTGTTGTTTTCAAACGTCGTATAAACGGTCACCAATTTCCCTTTATTAAGACGCAGGATGTTCTCGATATAAGATGCCTCGACTGGAAGCATGCCAGGTACCTGTGGTCCGGATGTGGGAGCATTCATCGGCATAGGTATTTGTTGAGGCGTGCCTGCCTTAGTGGGCTGCTGTGGCTGGTATGATGGTTGTTGGTATCCCTGCTGCTGGAAATTTTGTTGCGGGTAAGGAGCCTGTTGTCGCAGGTCAGACTCATTATTTTCATAGGGGTAATATGGGCTTCCTCCGTACGGATAATTACCATAAGGGTTATTTTGTGACATTACATTCCCTCCTAAATTCAAGGTTTATTTGATTTTGTGGAATTTGGACAATCCGAGTGCGTGGGCTGGAAGAAACAGTGCGATTTATAGCGACCGGTATTGTATTGGTTATACCACTGTTCTTGACAATCCCCGGGTGGCTTAAAAAACCACAATGAATTTTAAGCGATACATAACGGTTGCCTTTAATGATTTACGGGTAAAGTCAAATCCTCTTGACGGGCTAGTATATAGAAGTAAAGTTCCTTCACCTCGCTGGAGTTAGGCGTTGCCTTGGTCAATATTCCTTAAGTTGAATAAACCTGTGAAAAAATAAATTCATCACTATTGAAAATGTATGGGATGTGTCATAGATTTATTCCACAGCCGGGGAAATAAAAGGAGGGTTTCAAAAAGAAAAAAGCTTCCGGAAGATCCGGAAGCTCATGTCTTATACGTATAAGAAAGAGGGTACGCTTTCTTCCGGAAGGATATTCCCTACAAAGAAAGAACCGAACGCAGCGTAGCGTGCGCTTACTTCATCAAAACGCATTTCATAGATTAACTTTTTAAATTGAAGGACATCATCTGCAAATAGCGTAACGCCCCACTCATAATCGTCAAAACCGACAGAACCGGAAATGATTTGTTTTACTTTACCGGCATAACTGCGGCCAATCAAACCATGTGAACGCATTAAGCCCTTGCGTTCTTCCATAGAAAGCATGTACCAGTTATCATCACCTTCACGACGCTTGTCCATTGGGTAGAAGCATACATGCTTCGCTTGTGGAAGAATCGGATAAAGTCTTGAACGTACATGAGGGTTTTGGTAAGGATCCTCATCATCTCCACCTGCTAGGTAATTACTTAATTCCACTACAGAAACGTAGGAATAAGCTGGGATTGTATATTCTGCAAGTTTCGTTTTATTGAATTCGTTTTCAATTGCATTCAATTCTTCCATTGTTGGGCGGGCAAACATAAGCATGAAGTCCGCTTTTTGGCCAACGATGGAATAGAGGGCATGACTGCCTTCATTATTGCTTTGAGTCGTATTCCATTTATCCAGTAAACCTTGGAATTCTGAGATAGCTAATTGGCGTTCGTCACTTGATAACGTTTTCCAAGAAGCCCAATCAATCAGACGGAAGTCATGTAAACAATACCAGCCGTCAAGTGTTTGTGCTGCTTCACTCATTGCGATCACTCCTAAGTCTTAGTATATCTTTAATATAACATAGTTTAAGTATAAGGAAATTTATATCAGTCCGCAAACACCGTTACTGTTCTTCGATGTTCAAACAAATTTCATATTTGCCGATTTCATGATGGTGACCAAAGTGGCTGGAATTTACCTAGCTGCTAGAGTATTCTTAAAAGAAGACGAAAATGGAAGTTTTGCTGAATGGTTGATATAGAAATAACAAGCGCAGCGTACATAAAAGGAGGATGCGGTAGTGAGTGATTTATTTGAAATATTAGAATCGAAAATTACAGGGCATAATTTAAAAATCGTCTTTCCAGAAGGATTGGATGAACGGATTTTGGGAGCTGCGGGCAGGCTTGCCAAAGCTAAACTAGTAACGCCTGTATTGATTGGCGATATCGAGTTGATTCAAGAGAAAGCTAGGGAATTAAAAATTTCTCTTGAATCAATTGAAATATATGACCCGAATAATTATATCATGATGGATGAAATGGTCGAAGCGTTTGTAAAGGTACGAAATGGTAAGGCGTCTGAAGAACAAGCCTGTGAAACCCTATTGGATGAGAATTATTTTGGAACAATGCTTGTTCATATTAAACAAGCACATGGCATGGTGAGTGGCGCAACTCATTCAACAGCTGATACGGTCCGTCCTGCTCTACGAATCATTAAAACAAAGCCAGGTATTCAAAAAACATCAGGTGCCTTTATTATGGTCCGTGGCGAGGAAAAGTACGTGTTTGCTGATTGTGCAATTAATATTAACCCTGATTCCCAGGACCTGGCAGAAATCGCCGTAGAAAGTGCGAAGACGGCCCTTATGTTCGATATCGAACCGCGTGTGGCGATGCTGAGTTTTTCGACAAAAGGATCGGCAAAATCTTCGGAGACTCAGAAAGTCGTTGATGCTGTCAAATTGGCAAAAGAAATGGACCCTCAAATTCTTCTTGATGGAGAATTTCAATTTGATGCGGCCTTTGTTCCGTCGGTCGCTAGACAAAAAGCACCGGATTCTCCTATTCAAGGAGATGCTAATGTTTTTATTTTTCCAAGTCTTGAGGCAGGAAACATTAGCTATAAAATGGTACAGCGCCTGGGTGGCTTCGAAGCGGTCGGCCCGATCCTGCAGGGACTTAACCGTCCTGTAAATGATCTTTCAAGGGGATGCAGTGAAGAGGATGTATATAAATTAGCTGTTATCACAGCTGCACAGGGCTTAGTGGCCCAATATCAATAAGTCATGTCATGAAGGATAAAAAGTAGAGGGAGATTTATATGTGTGAAACAGATTCATTGTTAAAGCAGCAAGAGTGGCGGGTTATTGATCAATCATCCGTCGGTCCTCAGTTTCCTGCTCTAGAGTCATTTGCGATGGATGATACGTTTTGTGCTTCCATAGGGTCTGGTAAATCAATGGCCGTAGCAAGAGCGTGGGTACACCATCAGACGGTTGTGCTTGGTATTCAGGATACGAAGCTGCCTTTTCTTAAAAAAGGTGTGGATTATTTAAAAGAACACGATTTCCAGGCTATTGTACGGAATTCTGGAGGGCTTGCAGTTGTGCTGGATGAGGGAGTTCTTAATTTATCGCTCATTTTCCCCGAAAATGAGCGGAAAATTGAAATCAATCGTGGCTATGATGCGATGTGGGAGCTTGTTCAATTGATGTTTGCTGATTTCCGAGTCGAAATGGAGGCAAGGGAAATCACCGGTTCATATTGCCCTGGAAGCTATGATTTAAGTATAAATGGGAGAAAGTTTGCCGGTATATCTCAGCGTCGGATTCGCAATGGTGTAGCGGTGCAAATTTACTTGTGCGTCAATGGAAGCGGTGCAGAGCGAGCAAGTCTTGTAAAGGGCTTTTACGAAGCCGCTAAAGGAGATGCAGAAACAAAATTTACTTATCCTGATATCATGCCATCTGTAATGGCTTCCCTTTCAGAACTATTAGACGTGCGATTGAGCGTGCAGGACGTAATGCTTAGATTCCTGCATGTATTGAAGGAACATAGCGGTAGGATCTTCTCCGATTCTCTTTCAGTGGAAGAATGGCCGTTATACGAAGCTTACTTAACAAGAGTGGTAGAACGTAATGATAAGGTATTTGATTCATTAAAAAAAGACTGATATGAAAAAGCTGTTTCTGTAAGTTGGAAACAGCTTTTTCACATTTCAATATGATTTTATTATTCACTGAAACTGTTAAAGGAACAGAGATTGGAAACCAAAGTAAAATCAGATAGGCCGCTTCTTTAGTCCTTTCAACTATTATCACTTGAAGCCATGAAAAAAAGAGCCTTTTTTAGACTCTCTTTTTCGATCTGAGATAACCTATGGTTGGCCTTTACCATGTGGTTGATCTGTTAGCAGAACCCCACATTATTTTTATTACTCAGCCATTTTTTCTAAATTGCCATTTCGGTCCATTTTGAACTTTGTTGCTGGCCGTTCCTCTTCCTCTAATAAGACCAGCTTTCTTGCTCGATTCATGATATTCATCAAAGTCTCATAATCTTCCTGCATCAAGCCGCTGTTCTGCTCTAGATGGCTGATCTTATTTTCAAGATCTTCATTTCGTTTTTTCAGACCTTTAATTTCGAGCTTCAATCTTTCATTTTCGGTTTTTAATACTTCAGCCTGAAGCATTCGGCCGTTCATAGATTCTAAATAGGCTATAATCGTATCAAGGTTCATAGTCTTTTCTAGTGTTACTGGTATGTTCTGTTGCTTTGGCATGAAAGCTTCAGCCACAACGAATTCTTCTGCTGTTTCATAATTAGTAGTTTCTACTTCGGATTCTAACTCTAGTTCCTCTTCTTGTAGGTGAGGAACCATAATATCAGTAATCGTTGGAGACGGCGGTGTATAAAGAAGCCGTTTTTTCCCTCCTTGATCTTTTCCAAGAATCCTTTGACGCTGCTTGCGCTGCTTTTTAGCAAGGGAAAGAGCTTTATCGTAATTATGGCGGACGACTGCATTCCAACGGAACCCGCAAGCGGCAGAGGTGCGGTTTAACTTGTCCCCAACCTCCTCAAAAGCATTCAGCTGAGTGCTGCCTTCCCGCACATGGCGCAATACCGTTTCTGCTAAAAGCAAATCATCTTCTTCTGTCCAGGCATCTTGACGAACCTTCATTTCTACATACTCCCTTTCTGGTAACTTTTAAAATAAATAACTATATAAAATATCGTGTGGCAATGATTTATGGGGTGTTCTACTAGCATTTTGGACAAAATCTGGATTTTTTATACAAAAAGGTTGAAAGGATACTAGTTTTTTGTAATTTTAGGGAAAATAAAGGATGCACTGACTCAGAAATCATTAATTACACCATTTCCTTTTGGCTGGACTTCCCTTTTCACATCCATCTAACCCTCTTGATATTAATAGGTAGAAACGGTAAAATACCCTTTAGTTATGTAAATGGGATGAAAAATAGTTTGTCATAGAAAGGATGGTGACCGAAGGATGTCCAATGAATTCAGAGTGTGTGATGACTGCTTGGCGGTAAATATTAAAACGTTAATTCCCCGTCTGGAAAAGCTTGATCCCGATGCGAAAATTGAAATTGGCTGTCAATCCTATTGCGGTCCAGGCAGAAAGAAATCATTTGCCTTTGTCAATAACCGTCCAGTTGCAGCTCCAACGGAAGACGAGTTACTAGATAAAATTAATAAAAAACTAAAGTAGAATTCATGATAGATAATTAGGGTAGATTGACTACTTTTGATAAATGAAACACGCCATTCATCACCCAGATTCAACAAACTGCGGTGATTTTTTATTTCCTTATTTTCGATACGCAAATCGATAAAAACTTCCGTTTTCTTACAAAATGGTCCCTCTTGCTATCAAGGGGTGAGTTAGGGTTTTTTGTCAAAACACGCTATAATGAAAGCATTGAGAATATGAAAAAGAGGGTAGTTCATGGGATATTCCGGCGAAAAATTACAGGAAGAAAAAGTATTCAAAGACCCGGTGCACCGATATATACATGTTCGTGACCGGGTTATATGGGATTTAATTGGGACGAAGGAATTCCAACGTCTTCGTAGAATCAAGCAACTGGGGACGACTTATTTAACTTTTCATGGTGCGGAACATAGTCGACTCAGCCATTCGCTTGGGGTATATGAGATTGTCCGGAGAATCGTTGATGATGTTTTCGAAGGCAGACCGGAATGGAAACCGGAGGAACGGCTACTTTCTCTATGTGCGGCACTTCTGCATGATTTAGGACATGGTCCATTCTCTCATTCTTTTGAAAAGGTGTTTGACCTAGATCACGAGCAATTCACCCAACAGATAATTGTGGGTGATACGGAAGTGAATAAAATCCTGCTCAAAGTAGGTCGTGATTTTCCTAAAAAAGTGGCAGAGGTTATTGCAAAAACGTATAAAGGCAAATTAGTAGTCAGCCTGATTTCGAGTCAGATTGATGCCGATAGAATGGATTATTTGCAACGGGATGCATACTTTACTGGGGTAAGTTATGGACATTTTGATATGGAACGGCTTTTGAGGGTAATGCGGCCTCGTGAAGAGCATGCCGTCATTAAGCAAAGTGGGATGCATGCGGTGGAAGACTATATTATGAGCCGTTACCAAATGTATTGGCAGGTTTATTTCCATCCAGTGACGAGGAGTGCGGAAGTCATTCTTACCAAAATATTACACAGAGCGAAGCATTTATATGAATCCGGCTATGAGTTTGCTCAGGAACCTAACCATTTTTATTCGCTGTTTAAGGGAGAAGTAACGTTAGCAGACTATTTGAAAATGGATGAAGCTGTGATGCTCTATTATTTTGAAGCATGGGAAGAGGAAAATGATGCGATATTAAAGGATTTATGCACTCGCTTCGTTAACCGTAAACTATTTAAATATGTAGAATTTCATCCATCTAATAGTCAGATGAACAGATTAATGGAGTTAAGAACATTATTTAAGAAGGCAGGAATCGATCCGGATTATTATCTCGTCGTCGATTCCTCATCCGATTTGCCGTATGATTTTTACCGGCCAGGTGAGGAAGAGGAGAGACTGCCGATTCACTTGTTGAAAAATAATGGGGAAATCCGTGAATTGTCACGTGAATCTGAAATAGTCGATGCAATTTCGGGGAAAAGAAGAACGGATCATAAATTGTATTATCCATCCGATTTATTGCGCGATGAATCAACGAAGAAAAATATTAAAAAACAAATTCGTAAGCTTTTGGAGCTTTCGGATTAAAGTGGTACATTTTTGGTGAGGAGTGACGAGCCTTGTTTAAGGATCATGCAAACATTATCAATGCGATTTCTACTGCCGGTGAAATTTCAGGTCGGAAAAAACTACAAAAAATCGTGTATATCGCGAAGAAGCTGTCCTTTCCGTTTCATGAAAAGTTTCAATTTCACTTTTACGGACCGTATTCGGAGGAGTTGACCTTACGAATTGAAGAGCTTTGCGATATGGGTTACTTGAATGAAGTAAGAGAAAAAAAAGCAGGTTATTACCAGTACTGTTATTCTATAACGGATGCTGGACAGGATTTCCTATCCATACAGGAAGTGGAGATGCCCGCTCTTGAAGCTTGCTTACTGGATATGAACGAACAAAATGCCCGTTTTTTGGAGCTTGTTTCGACGGTGCTTTACTTCGATACATTGGAAAAAGAAGAGGTTATCGAAAAGATCTTTACATTGAAAAGTAAGCAAAAATATACGCTTGAAGAAATTGATGAAGCATATGTATATATTGATCAATTAAAAACAAAAGCTAAGCCGAATTGATGGCTTAGCTTTTCTCAATTATGTAAATCTATTGATCGCTTTTGCGGACGCCTGCTACTGCTAAATGATTTTTTGTCATTTCTTCAATGAAAATCGTTACAGCTTCAGCTGGTGCTCCAGTCGTTTCCGTAACCGCTGCGGTTACTTTTTCAACTAAAGCCTTTTTTTGCTCGTCCGTACGGCCTTCAAGCATTTTGACTGTTACATATGGCATATTCTTTCCCCCCTCTCCTCTCCTCTTATGTTGTAGTGTTTCACATTGGAAATGGAATTGCAAGATACTGAAATCAGAGTTTTTTCACTTCTTGGTCTTTTGTTGTATACTAACGGTAATAAATATTGGGGGAGAAGCTATTGGAGCTATTGATGCAATTCTTGAAGCAAATAGAACGGTTTTTGGCATATAGTTTGGAAGAACTCCCATATGTCATTGTGTCACTGTTAATCGCATTTACGGTTCATGAATTTTCCCATGCTTATGTAGCCTATAAGTTCGGTGACCCGACTGCAAAGAATGAAGGAAGAGTGACATTGAATCCGATTCAGCATTTGGATCCTATTGGAACATTGTTGATATTAATAGCCGGATTTGGTTGGGCAAGACCTGTCCCGGTCAATCGTTTTCATTTTAAGAATCCAAAATTGGCAGGAGTACTCGTCTCTTTTGCCGGTCCGTTCAGTAATTTGATTGTTGCAATTTTGGGTTTTTTAATTTTTTACGGGTTACTTGCGTCAGGCGTTGGACCTGATTTACCTTTTTTCGTCGAGCCCTTCTTAAGTATTCTCATAAACTTAAATATCCTTTTATTTGTATTTAATCTGATACCGCTACCACCGCTCGATGGTTATAGGATCGTACAAGATCTTGTTTCAGCAGACTTGCGGGCAAAAATGACCCAGTATGAACAATATGGCTCCCTGATTTTTTTGATTCTGATTATCACACCGCTGAGCCGTTATACAATTAGTCCGGTTTTGGATAAAGCTGTGCCATTTGTAGGTGGCACCTTGAGTCAATTTTTTTCACTTTTGTTTTTTTAACTGATAAGGAATGACAAACAATAAAGGGGGATATGAACATGGAAGAACAACCAAAGAAAAAGGTAGGGTTTAATATTATTAAAAACGATCCGATGAAAGGACATAGCGGATATGGGGCTGGGGTTTTGACGCTCGATAATATTTCTCCGGTCATCATTGATGTTGACGCGGGCGAAGCCGAGGTCGATATTGGGGCGATGCATGCGAGAAGTGCAGTGGAAAAAGGAATCAAATTTTTAAAGACTAAGGAAGAGGTCCCGAATGCCAAACCTTACTGGCTTGTTTGGGTGACTATTGAAGCAACTCAAAATGGTCCGCATTATGCAGGTGTGACAGCATGTGAAATGATGGTCGATCGTTCAATTAGACGCGGGTACAAATCCCTTCCGGAGCATGTTAACCGGATGGATAAATCGCTAAAACGACATATCATCGTCGACGACATGGATGACAAATCAAAGCGGATACTTGCGGACTTCCTGAAAAACCATGATGCAGGCATGTGGGAACGCTCATCAGACCAGCTCAAGCAGTCATTGACGGTTTGAATGTGATTTAATGTATTAATGTATGAAATTTGAAGTTTAGTGAAAAATGCACTTGTAGGAAACAGATAAAATCAGTAAACTTAAAGACAGCAGTTTAGACACTGTGGAACTAGGACAGAAAAACCCCGAAGCCGCTACCGGCTTCGGGGTTTTTCGTTATCCCCATGGCTTTAATACTTTTTTGTACCATGGAGTCTTTTGTTCTTCTTCCTTCGGAGTACGTTTTGAATTCTTGCCCTTGAAGTGCTCTGTACAGTATTCGACTGGTTCAGTTCCTTTAACATAGTAGGTCAACCTCGAAGCAGGACAGGCCTTCGTTGCCAATTTACCGCTTTCAGGATTCACATAAACTCCGATTACATTTTCCGTTTCCTTAAACGATTTTGCGGGTTGTCCTTGAAGGCCTTTTTCCATATAGGAAGCCCAAATCTTCTTCGCATAGCTTTTTTCAGCTGGAACTTCGATTTTCTTTCCTTGATCATAACCCGTCCAAACTCCGGCAACAAGTTGCGGTGTGTAGCCAATCATCCAGCTATCTGTAGAGGTGGAGCCGGACTTTCCAGCGTATGGGCGTGTCAACTGGGAACTGATTGTGCTGCCAGTCACTTTCGTATAGCCATTTAAAGTTTCATCAAAAACCCCGGTAAGCATCTCGGTCATTACAAAGGCTTTATCCGCATCCAGAATCTGTTCCGCTTTCTTAGTTTGGTCAAAAATCACTTCGCCTTTTTGATTTTCAACTCTTTTGATAAAGATGGGTTCAACTTTTTTACCACCGTTAGCCAGAATGCTGTAGGCATTAACCATTTCAATGGCTCGAACACCTGACGTGCCAAGTGCTAGAGATGGAACAGCATCCATTTTCGACGTGATGCCGAACCTATGCGCCGTATCTACCAAAGATTGTTCACCAAGGAACAAATGCGTTTTTACGGCAAAGATATTGTCCGATAGAGCAATGGCCTGAGCCATTGTGATTTCGCCTTCCGCATATTGATGATTGTAATTGTGCGGCGTGTAAGAAGAGTGACCATCATCAAAAGAAAACGTAGTTGTCTCACTTTTCAAGGTGGTAGATGGTGTAAAACCATTTTCCAGTGCTGAATAGTAGAGCAATGGCTTCATCGTAGAACCAGGCTGGCGAACGGCCTGTGTGGCACGATTAAACGGTGACTCTGTGTAATTTTTACCGCCGACTAATGCACGGACTTCCCCTGTGCCCGGATCCATTGCGACTATAGAAGCTTGAATGTCTGAGGACTTGGGTATGGTAGTAGAAAGAACCTCTTCGGCAATGTCCTGTTGTTTTTCATCCAGAGTCGTATAAACCTTAAGCCCGCCCAGTTCAATCGTCCGGTCATCTATATGAAGCTGAGATTTTAAAGCCTGCTTAACAGCATCCTGGAAATAAGGGGCTGTTTTATTGGTTACAGTCCCGTGCTCGCCTTTTAATGTAAGAGCTGTTTGCAAGGCTTTATCCATATTTCCTTCTGAAATGTAGTTTTTGTTTTTCATGGCTTGTAGGACAATTTGTTGCCTTGATTTTGCTTTTTCCAAGTTATCCAATGGAGAGTAGTTGGACGGCCCTTTAGGTATCCCGGCTAGCATGCTCGCTTCTGAAAGAGTTAAATCCTTGGCATCTTTGCCAAAGTAATATTGACTTGCAGCCTGAGCTCCATAGGCGCCATGACCGTAGTAAATCGTATTTAGATAGCCTTCTAGAATTTCCTTTTTGGAATAGTTCATTTCCAGCCGTATCGTATAAAAGGCTTCATTAAACTTTCGCGTCCACGTTTTGTCATGGCCGAGAAACAGATTCCTGGCATACTGCTGGGTAATCGTGCTTGCCCCTTGGACCTTCGACCTTGCACGAATATCGGCAAGGATAGCTCCGCCGATTCGTTTTATATCAAAGCCTTTATGAGTGTAAAATTGTCGATCCTCAACCGCAACAGTAGCCTTGATAAGCTGTGGAGAAATCGATTCCATTCCAGCCCAATAACGTTTCTGGCCATTATCGGTTTCACCAATCACATTTCCGCTATCACTATAATAGAGAGTGGACTGTGGCACAACCAAAGGCGGCGGACCTAATATTTTTGCATACACCAGTAAAGAGAGAAGCAATACAAAGAGTATTGTAAGTCCGATTGTGGCAAGAATAATAAAGGCCCGCACATATTTAGTTGTCCTTTTAAATCGTTCGCTTGGAATTAACTCCAATTGCTTTCACCTCTCTTTTTATAAAAAGAATCTATTACTATTATGGAAAAAAAAGAAATTTTTAAACATAAGAACTGCATTTGTGAAATTTAACTTGCAATTCTGCTAGATTCGTCTATAATTTTTCTAGCTAATGACAATAACGAAAATGGGAAACCTATTAGGTGACTTACTATATGAATTGGAAAAGGAGCGTTAATAAATGAGCATTTGGTTTACTGAAAAACAAACAGAGAATTTTGGTATTACGATGAAAGTGAATCGTACTTTACATACGGAGCAAACTGAGTTTCAAAAGCTAGATATGATTGAAACAGAAGAGTGGGGCAATATGCTATTGCTAGATGACATGGTAATGACTTCACAACGCGATGAATTCGTTTACCACGAAATGGTAGCCCATGTTCCTTTATTTACTCATCCTAATCCAGAGAACGTTTTGGTTGTAGGCGGAGGAGACGGTGGAGTAATCCGTGAAATCCTAAAACACCCAAGCGTAAAAAAAGCTACTTTGGTTGATATCGATGGGAAAGTTATCGAATACTCAAAGAAGTTCTTACCTGAAATTGCAGGCATGCTTGAAGATCCGCGTGTAGACGTACAAGTAGGGGATGGCTTCATGCACATCGCTAAAAGTGAAAATGAATATGACGTGATCATGGTTGACTCTACTGAACCAGTTGGTCCCGCTGTAAATTTATTTACTAAAGGCTTTTATGCTGGGATCTCCAAAGCACTGAAAGAAGACGGGATTTTTGTAGCCCAATCTGATAATCCTTGGTTTAAAGCAGACTTAATACGTGATGTGCAACGCGATGTGAAAGAAATATTCCCGATCACTAGCCTTTATTTAGCAAATATCCCGACATATCCAAGTGGTCTTTGGGCATTCACAATCGGCTCTAAAAAATATAACCCGCTTGAAGTGACAGAAGAGCGTTTCCATGAAATTGAAACAAAATATTATACAAAAGAACTTCATAAAGCAGCTTTCGTTCTGCCTAAATTTGTTCAAGATTTAGTGAAATAAGGGAGGCATGAATATGCGATTTGATGAAGCCTACTCTGGTAATGTATTCATTAAAAGCCACCCGAGTTTTGAGGAATCTGAAGCAGTGCTTTACGGTATGCCTATGGACTGGACAGTAAGTTTCCGTCCGGGTTCCCGCTTTGGTCCTACTCGAATTCGTGAAGTTTCTATCGGTTTGGAAGAATACAGCCCGTATTTAGATCGTGAATTAGAAGAAGTGAAATTCTATGATGCTGGGGATATTCCATTGCCATTTGGGAATCCACAACGCAGTATCGATATGATTGAAAAATTTGTTGACGGCGTACTTGATGCAGGTAAATTTCCATTGGGTATGGGCGGGGAGCACCTCGTCACTTGGCCTGTTATTAAGGCTATGTATAAGAAATATCCAGACATGGCTATTATCCATATGGATGCCCATACAGATTTACGCGAGGACTATGAGGGTGAGCCGCTTTCACATGCGTCCATCATCCGCAAATCAGCGGAGCTTATCGGTCCGAAAAATGTTTACTCTTTCGGCATTCGTTCCGGCTTAAAAGAGGAATTTCAATGGGCAAAAGAAAACGGCATGCATATCTCGAAATTTGAAGTTCTTGAGCCACTGAAAGAAGTATTGCCTCAGCTAGCAGGTCGTCCGGTATATGTGACGATTGACATCGATGTTCTTGACCCTGCGCATGCACCGGGAACAGGCACTGTTGATTGTGGAGGCATTACATCTAAAGAGCTTTTAGCCTCGATTCATGAGATAGCGCGTTCTGAAATTAATGTAGTCGGTTGCGATTTAGTTGAAGTGGCACCGATCTATGATCCATCCGAGCAAACAGCGAACACAGCAAGCAAGCTGATTCGCGAAATGCTCCTGGGTTGGGTTCAAAAAGGTTAATGGATGGAAGACTGTTCCTGTTTTTAAGCAGGAATGGTCTTTTTTGTATACTGAGAACAAGAAGACGTGTAGATTTTCTGTATCTGAAAGATACTTTTTAAAAAATTCCACCACACGAAGCAATTATTGCGTTAAAATCAAATGAATTGGCATCACATGTTTTTCAGCAGACTAATCCGCCCAATTTAGATTCAAACTTTATTTTCCGCTCCAAGTTGAAACTTCCCTGAAGAATATTTATACTTATAAAGTTAAGAACGACATGATGAAGGAAGTGTAGCCTTGTCTCTTCATGATATAGATAAACATAATATTAAAGTTACTTTACAGACAAAAATCAAGCATGGCTCGGAAACGGAAACGTATGAGTTGGTTACATTTGGTACAAAAATGTATAAAGGTTCCGATTTGTATTTGCAATATACAGAAGAAAATGAAGCCGGTAAAACGCAGACAACAATCAAGCACAAAACGAATGATACGATTCTGCTTAGAAACGGTGCCATTAAAATGAGGCAGCTTTTCCGCTTGCAGGAAGCGACAAATGGACATTATGAAAGTATATATGGCAGGCTCGGGTTACTGACGACCACGAAGAAAATTCATCATCAATGGGATGAGCAAAAAAAGGAAGGGAAGCTGGTCCTTCACTATACGTTACATATGCAGGGAAGCAAACCCGGGCAATATGAAATGACGATTTCCTACAAGGAGGAAGCATAGAACATGAACATAGTAAAAGAGGTACAGGAAAAACTGAAACAAGAAATTAACGCTGCAGTTATTAAGGCTGGTTTAGCAACGGAAGAGCAAGTTCCAAACGTAGTATTGGAACTTCCGAGAGATAAAACACACGGAGATTATTCCACAAATATGGCGATGCAATTAACAAAGATTGCAAAAAAAGCGCCGAGAATGATAGCTGAAGCAATCATTGAAAACTTTGATAACTCAAAAGCATCAATCGAAAAAATCGAAATTGCAGGACCAGGGTTCATTAACTTCTACATGAATAATTCGTATTTGACAGAACTAATTCCGGTCATTTTGAAAGCGAACGATGCGTATGGAGAAAGTGACTTTGGAAAAGGTGAAAAAATCCAGGTTGAATTTGTTTCTGCCAATCCGACTGGTGATCTTCATCTTGGCCATGCTCGTGGTGCTGCAGTAGGTGATACTTTGTGTAATGTATTGTCTAAAGCAGGTTATGATGTTTCACGTGAATACTACATCAATGATGCAGGAAACCAAATTAATAATTTGGCTATTTCCATAGAAGCACGCTATTTCCAAGCGCTAGGCCTCGAAAAAGATATGCCAGAGGGTGGCTATCATGGCGAAGATATTATTGGCATCGGTAAAACACTTGCAAGTGAATATGGCGATAAATATGTAAACGTTGATGAAAAAGAACGATTTGACTTTTTCCGTGAGTATGGCTTGAAATATGAAATGCAAAAACTGAAAACAGACTTGGAAAACTTCCGTGTCGGTTTTGATGTATGGTACTCTGAAACTTCTCTTTATCAAGACGGTAAAATTGACGAAGCGCTTGAAGTGTTGAAGGGAAGAGGTCATATTTATGAGGAAGATGGTGCGACATGGTTCCGTTCTACAGAACTTGGCGACGATAAAGACCGCGTTCTTATTAAGCAGGATGGGTCTTACACATACTTGACACCGGATATTGCATACCACCGCAATAAATTGGAGCGCGGCTTTGAAACGTTGATTAATATTTGGGGTGCGGACCATCATGGTTATATCCCTCGTATGAAAGCAGCAATCGAAGCGTTAGGTTATAAACGCGAGCAGCTTGAAGTAGAAATCATTCAGCTTGTCCATCTATACAAAGATGGCGAGAAAATGAAAATGAGTAAGCGTACTGGTAAAGCAGTGACGATGCGTGATCTTATTGAAGAAGTGGGTCTGGATGCAACACGTTATTTCTTTGCGATGAGAAGTGCGGACACACATATGGACTTTGATCTGGATCTTGCAGTGTCACAATCCAATGATAACCCAGTTTATTATGCACAGTATGCCCATGCTCGTATTTCAAGTATTTTACGCCAAGGTGTGGAACAAGGAATCAGCTATGAAGGTACCACTGATTTCTCTGCTCTTTCTACTGAAAAGGAAGTAGAATTATTGAAGAAATTGGGGGAGTTCCCTCAGGCAATTGCAGAAGCTGCCGAAAAAAGGATGCCTCACCGCATGACAAATTATATTTTCGACCTGGCTTCTACATTCCACAGCTTCTACAATGCAGATAAAGTATTGGATGTTGAGAAGATGGATAGAAGTAAGGCCCGTCTGGGTCTTGTCAAATCAGTTCAAATTACGTTGAAAAATGCATTAGCACTGATTGGTGTTTCAGCTCCGGAAAAAATGTAATAAAAAAAGCGACTGTTTCTTGTGAAACAGTCGCTTTTTATTGTATGGATTAACACTCTACAGCACCGCCGCTAATTCTTTTCACACCACGTACCTTAGCGACATCTTCAATAAGTTTCAACATTGCCCGGTCCTTCATTTTAGCTTCAATCATGAAATCGACGTCTTGTCTGAGTTCCCTTAGTACTTTCAAAAGGGGCATAATGAATTCAAAATCGATATAATCTGCATGCGAGCGAAATTCACCTGCCGACTTTGGAGAAGAAATATGAACCTTAGGTACCGTCCCAGTCTGACTCCAGGTGGAGAAAATTTGGATGAGCAGCTCGTTAAGCGGCTCATCGGATAGATTCGCAAGATGGTGGTGGTAATCAAAGACAAGCGGAATGTTTTCCTTTTTACACACGATCAAGGTTTCTGATGCTGTATATGTTTTATCGTCATTCTCGAAGGTCATCCTTGCTTTCACATGCTTGGGGAGCGACTTAAGGTTGTCATGAACCCGTATTATGGCTGATTCTTTATCACCATAAGCTCCACCGACATGGATATTGATAAAAGAGGAGTCGGCAATCCCCATCGCATCAAGCATCTTATAATGAAACTCCATATCTTTTACGGCATTTTGTGTAATCTCGGGTTTAGGGCTTGTAAACAACGTAAACTGATTAGGGTGAAAGCTAACCCGCATTTTATGTGCAGATATCCAATCGCCGAGCTGTTTCCATTCTTGTTTAAAAGGAGTGACAAAATCCCATTCTACCTCGGGGTGCGTGGCTAAAGGAACAATTGAACTGGACATCCGGTAGATTTCTATTTGGTGGGCTGTATTATATTGAAGGACCCTTAATGTACTTTCAATGTTCTGTTTTGTCACACTAAGAAGCTTTTGCATCCCTTCCTCTTGTCCAAGTGCGCTGTACCGCTTAAAGGTAAGCGTCTTAGCGGGGGAAGCTTCCCAAAGACAGGTGGCATTAGATACATATCCAAATCTAATTTTCATTTAATTCTCTCCCTAAAAACGCGATGTTAAAGAAAAGGAGAAAGGATGGAGGCCAGTGATTCTTTTGCTGTACGGACTACATTAATGGAGGATAGTGAATCCCTGTTTAATGGCTTAGATTCAGCTATGTCTACCGCCAATTCCTTTTTTACATCTTCTATAAATGCTCGGTCAAATATCAAACAATTGATTTCACTATTTAAAAATAGACTTCGTTTATCAAAATTAGCAGTACCAACATCACAAATTATATCATCAATCAATATCACTTTAGAATGGTAGAACCCTCTTTGAAATTGCAGAATAGCAGCACCTTCCTTTAATAAAACCCGGAAATAGGGGAAGGATGCCTCTTTGACAAGGGCGTGATCCGACATTTCAGGAACAATGACCGTCACAGAAACCTTGCGTGCAAGGGCTGACCTTAATTCCTGAAACAGTGTTTGACTGGGGATGAAGTATGGGGTTCCGATAATGATTTTTTTCTCAGCTTGCTGAATTAAGCGTGTTAAAGTCTGCTCAAGATGGCTTCCGTTCGTGACAATAACCTGATGAGCCTGATTACCAGGAACCAAGGTAGGAAAATATGCAGGTGTTCCCCGGTAATCTTCGTTTGTATCGTGAACCCAGTCAGAAAGGAAGACTTCCTGCAAATCCTTAACTCCTTCCCCAGTTATTTTTACATGGTAATCTCTCCAAGGATTTAACTTTTCCCCTTGGTTAATATACTCCTTGCCGATATTAAATCCGCCAAGATAGCCGATCCGACCGTCTATCACGGTAATTTTGCGGTGATTTCTTTTTTGTATCGAATAAAAAAGGAAGGGGAGCTTGGGTTTAAAGCTAAATGAAAAATGAACGCCGCTTTTCTTTAATTCCTGAATGCTCTCCCGGGAAATGTTTTTACTGCCAATCCTGTCGACTAACAGCCTTACTTCCACACCCGCTTCAGCTTTAGTTTGAAGTAACTTTAAAAACTCCTTGCTAAATTTATCATTTTTTACTATATAAAAAAGAATATGGATAGAATCCTGAGCTAGCTTGATTTCTTTCATGAAATCATCAAACAGTATTTTCCCTGATGTGAATACAGTCATGTCACTTTTCCGAGGCGGATATTTAATGTTCGTTACCTGCTTCATATTACGCTTATGCCCTAACTTAAAATCGACCCAACACCAAGTGAAGATCAATAAAAAAATAGAGGCAAGCGTAGTGATTATCTTCAACAAAATCCCCCCTAATTGATTTAATTTAGTTTGGCTCAAGTTACTTGTTCATAACCATCAAAAAAAGAGTGAAGATAAACTACATTTTTTTTCTAAAATAGAAGGTAAATTTACAGAATTGTCGAACTATACAATAAGATGTTGAAAAACAAACCATATTATTTAGAAAGAAAAAGTTGACTGAATGCTCATTCATTATATAATGGAATTAATCAAATTTCAGAAAAATGCCATATTTTCAAATTTATTAAAATGAGCAACTAGGCATTTTACTTGAATAAAAATTTTTTTAGAGGGGGAAAGAGTGCATGGAAATGAATGGCCTGCTGTGGATTAACTTAACTGCATTTTTACTTGTAACCGCTTACGCCGCTGGATTATTTGTCTATTTGATAAGGACTCGAATAGCTTATATAAAACTTGGTAAAAAAGTGGAATTCGATAACCGTGTGAAAGATCGTCTCGTGAAAATAGGGGTTTATGTGTTTGGACAGAAGAAGCTCTTTAAAGATAAAAAGAGCGGAATCATCCATGCCATGTTATTTTACGGTTTCATCTTAGTGCAATTTGGTGCACTGGACTTTTTTATAAAAGGCTTAAAGCCTGGGTGGCATCTACCGTTTGGCCCCGTGTACCCGGCCTTTACTTTCTTCCAAGAAATCGTGACGCTTACGGTTCTTGTCGCAATACTTTGGGCAGCTTATCGTCGTTACGTAGAGAAACTTGTTCGTTTGAAAAGAGATTTTAAAGCAGGATTGGTTGTTATCTTCATAACAGGAATCATGATTACAGTGTTACTAGGTAATGGGATGGGAATGATCTGGCACGGACACGAAGCAACTTGGTCAGAGCCAGTTGCCTCTAGTATCGCCTTTCTATTTGGCTGGATGGGACCAACAGCAGCGACTGTTGTGTTTTATGTAGCCTGGTGGATGCATTTGCTAATCATATTATCGTTCCTCGTTTATATCCCGCAGTCTAAGCATGCTCACTTAATTGCTGGACCAATAAATGTATTTCTTAACCGTCTGGATAATCCAGGAAAATTAAAGCCGGTAGATTTAGAGGAAGAGGTTTTAGACAAAGAAGGCAATCAATATTATGGTGCCAAATATATCGAGGACTTAACGCAATATCAAATGGTGGACCTCTATGCATGCGTAGAGTGCGGCCGTTGTACGAATATGTGCCCGGCAACTGGTACAGGGAAAATGCTGTCGCCGATGGATATTATCATCAAGATGCGTGACCATTTAACAAATACAGGTGCAGCTGTTACAACAAAGCAGCCATGGGTTCCATCCTTCGTTTTTGGCAATTCAAAGGGAAATAAGATAGCACTAGCCAGTGCTACGCAGGGAGCACAGGAATCAGCTGCAGCAAATGAAGCTTACAGCCCGAGCTTAATTGGAGAAGTCATTACTGAAGAAGAACTTTGGGCATGTACCACTTGCAGGAACTGTGAAGACCAATGTCCGGTAATGAATGAACATGTCGACAAAATTATCGATATGCGCCGATATCTAGTCTTGACTGAAGGTAGGTTGGATCCAGATGCTCAACGTGCGATGACAAACATTGAGAGACAAGGGAACCCTTGGGGATTGAATCGTAAAGAGAGAGAAGACTGGAGAGTCCTGCGTGATGATGTTAACATCCCGACAGTTAAAGAATTGCAAAAAGCAGACGAGGAATTCGAATATTTATTCTGGGTAGGTTCAATGGGATCGTACGATAACCGAAGCCAGAAAATTGCCCTTTCCTTCGCTAAATTAATGAATGAAGCGGGCATCAAATTTGCAATCTTAGGAAATAAGGAGAAAAACTCAGGAGATACTCCTCGCCGATTAGGTAATGAGTTTGTTTTTCAAGAGCTTGCAATGAAAAATATAGAGGAATTCCAGAAAAATGAAATTAAAAAAATCGTGACAATTGATCCTCATGCCTACAATATTTTTAAGAATGAGTATCCGGATTTTGGTTTGGAAGCTGAGGTATATCACCATACTGAATTACTAGCCAAACTTGTCAGTGAAGGCAGATTGGTACCACAGTATCCGGTTAATGAAACGATTACATTCCATGATTCTTGTTATTTGGGAAGATACAATGATGTATACAGTCCACCACGTGAAATTTTACAATCTATTGAAGGCGTCAAGCTTATTGAGATGGAACGTAACCGTGAAAAAGGCATGTGCTGTGGAGCTGGAGGCGGCTTGATGTGGATGGAAGAAGAAACCGGAAACCGTATAAATGTGGCACGTACTGAACAAGCACTCGCCGTTAACCCAACTGTTATCAGTTCCGGCTGTCCGTACTGTTTGACCATGTTATCTGATGGTACAAAAGCAAAAGAAGTTGAAGAAAATGTAAAAACGTATGATGTAGCCGAATTACTCGAAAAAGCGGTTATTGGTGAAAATAAGTCAATAGCATCTTAATTTTAAAATGAAATTGCCTGCTTCTTTTAAATGAATATATTCAATTGAAGTAGGCAATTTTTAATTATTTTTGAACTAAATATTTTAATTTTTGTAAAAATTATGTAATATGATATTAAGCGCTTACAATAAATATTTTTTTGATCCTATATTGAGCGAGCGTTCAATCGATGTTACTTAAAGGAGGAAAAAATGATGACAAAAACAGTGATTGTTAGTGGTGTGAGAACACCTTTTGGTAAATTCGGCGGAGGTCTTAGCAGTTTGACAGCATCACAACTTGGAGGAATTGCAATCAAGGAGGCGGTTAAGCGGGCAGGGATTGAAAGCAGCCAGATAGACGAGGTCATTATGGGGAATGTACTACAAGCAGGTCAAGGCCAAATACCTTCTCGCCAGGCAGCACGTCTTGCAGGATTACCTTGGGAAGTGAAAACCGAAACCATTAATAAAGTATGTGCATCAGGACTTCGTAGTGTGACATTGGCTGATCAGATTATTCGCTTGGGGGAGGAAGAAATCATTGTTGCCGGCGGGATGGAATCGATGAGCAATGCACCTTATATTCTTCCGAAAGCAAGATGGGGACTTAGGATGGGTGATGCCCCGCTTAAGGACACAATGATTTCTGATGGGCTTAGCTGTAGCTTTACCGGCGTACATATGGGTACATACGGCAATAGTACTGCTGAGGAACTTGAACTTACCCGTGAGGACCAAGATAGCTGGGCCTACGAAAGTCATCAAAAAGCGATAAAAGCAATTGATGGCGGTATCCTTGCTGAAGAAATCATTTCCGTACAGATTCCGGTACGAAAAGGTGAACCAATTACAATTGAACATGATGAAGGGCCAAGAAAAGATACATCCTCTGAGAAACTCGCTAAATTAGGTCCGGCTTTTAATAACGAAGGGACTATAACTGCAGGAAATGCGCCCGGCGTCAATGATGGAGCAGGCGCACTCGTGTTAATGAGCGAAGATCGTGCGGAAAAAGAAGGGAAAACGCCTTTTGCCTATATTTTAGGTCATGCAGAAGTGGCTGTTGAAGCAAAGGATTTTCCTAAAACACCGGGCTTAGTCATAAATAAAATCTTAGAAAAGACAGGTAAATCGATAGAAGACATTGATTTATTTGAAGTAAACGAAGCATTTGCTGCAGTGGCACTGGCCAGTGGGAAAATTGCCAACATCGAGCCGGAAAAAGTCAATGTGAACGGTGGGGCCGTAGCACTAGGGCACCCAATCGGAGCCAGTGGAGCTCGAATCATCATTACGCTGATGCATGAATTGAAACGGCGTGGAGGTGGATTAGGTATTGCAGCAATTTGTAGTGGCGGCGGCCAGGGAGATGCCATTTTAATCGAAGTGCCAAAGCAGGGCTGATAGATTCATAGATAAATAAGGAGGGATATTCATGAGCATTCATAAAGTGATGGTCATTGGCGCGGGGCAGATGGGATCTGGTATTGCACAAGTTTGCGCAATGAGCGGTTATGAAGTTCTTTTACATGATTTAAAAGAAGAATATGTAGAAAAAGGCTTAGGCACAATTATCAAAAATCTTTCCCGTCAAGTTGAAAAAGGGAAAATGGCAGCTGGGGATAAAGATGCAACCCTTTCACGATTGACTTCATCAACAGATTTAAAAAATGCCGCTGGGGTTGATTTGGTGATTGAAGCGGCGATTGAAAATATGGAAATTAAAACAAAGCTATTCGCCGAGTTGGATGAAATTACTCCGAAACACGTAATTCTTGCATCCAATACTTCTTCTCTACCGATTACCGAGATAGCCGCCGCCACAAGAAGACCGGAAAAAGTAATTGGCATGCATTTTATGAATCCCGTTCCGGTCATGAAGCTGGTTGAGATTATTCGAGGCCTTGCAACAACGGACGAAGTTTATAAAAAAGTTGAGAAAATGGCGGAATCTCTAAGCAAGGTACCGGTTGAAGTAAATGATTTCCCTGGCTTTGTCTCGAACCGGATTTTGATGCCGATGATCAATGAGGCCATTTATACACTATACGAGGGTGTCGCTACTAAAGAGGCAATCGATGACGTGATGAAGCTAGGAATGAATCATCCGATGGGTCCGTTGACACTAGCCGACTTCATTGGGTTGGACACATGTTTATACATAATGGAAACCCTTCACCAAGGGCTAGGAGATGATAAATACCGTCCATGTCCTCTGTTAAGAAAATATGTAAAAGCAGGGTGGCTAGGTAAGAAGTCAGGACGTGGCTTTTACGAATATAACAAATCATAGAGAGTATGCAGCTAGGGAGGAATGAAGGAATGGATTTCAAGTTTACAGAAGAGCAGGAAATGATGCGGAAAATGGTACGTGATTTTGCGGAGAATGAGATTACCCCACATATCGAGGCAATGGAAAGAGGAGAGTTCCCCAAAACAATCCTGCATAAAATGGGTGAGCTTGGGTTGATGGGAATCCCAATTCCAGAACAATATGGGGGAGCGGGTATGGACTTTATGTCTTATATTATCGCCATTAATGAAATTTCCAAAGTAAGCCCGACTCTCGGTGTCATATTGTCTGTTCATACTTCTGTTGGAACAAATCCAATCGTTTATTTTGGAACGGATGAGCAGAAGCAAAAATATGTGCCTAAGCTTGCCGCGGGAAAATTGTTAGGTGCTTTTTGTTTAACAGAACAAAGCTCAGGTTCCGATGCTGCTAGTTTGAAATCAAAAGCGGTCAAGGAAGGCGGTATGTATCGAATAAATGGATCCAAGGTATTTATCACCAACGGTGGCGAAGCAGATGTATATATTATTTTTGCCTCAACCAACCCTGAGAAGGGGAGCAAGGGAATCTCTGCCTTTATCGTAGAAAAAGGAACCCCGGGCTTAATCATTGGAAAAAATGAACGTAAAATGGGTCTTCATGGATCGAGCACCGTACAGGTAACCTTTGAAGATATGAAAATACCTGCAGCTAATATCCTTGGCAACGAAGGTGAGGGCTTTAAGATAGCGATGGCCAACTTAGATTCTGGAAGGATAGGCATTGCTTCTCAAGCACTTGGAATCGCTGAAGGTGCCTTGGAACATGCTGTCCAATATGCAAAAGACAGAGTGCAATTTGGTAAACCAATTGCAACCCAGCAGGGGATTGGTTTCAAGCTGGCTGAAATGGCAACGAGCATAGAAGCTTCTAGACTACTGGTCTATCGAGCGGCGTATTTACGCTCCAAAGGATTGAAGTGCGGCAAGGAGGCGTCCATGGCTAAGCTATTCGCTTCGAGGACGGCTGTTGACGTGACAATAGAAGCCGTTCAAGTTTACGGCGGCTATGGATACACAACGGAATATCCGGTCGAGCGCTATTTCAGGGATGCAAAGGTAACCGAAATATATGAGGGTACCAGTGAAATACAGAGGATGGTCATCAGTAAAAATCTATAAAAAAGAAAAAAGTGGGGGACATAGTCATGCAATTTAAACTAACAGAAGAACATGAAATGATCAGAAAAATGGTACGCGACTTTGCCCAAAATGAAGTGGCTCCGTCAGCCGCTGAAAGGGATGAAGAAGAACGATTTGACCGTGAGATTTTTGATAAAATGGCTGAACTGGGATTGACAGGGATTCCATGGCCAGAAGAATATGGCGGCATTGGAAGCGATTACTTAGCTTATTGTATCGCAATTGAGGAACTTTCCCGTGTTTGCGCTTCTACGGGAGTAACTTTATCCGCCCATACCTCTCTTGCAGGATGGCCAATTTACAAATTTGGATCTGAAGAGCAAAAACAAAAATACCTTCGTCCGATGGCGCAGGGTGAAAAAATAGGTGCGTATGGTCTGACGGAGCCAAGCTCAGGCTCTGACGCTGGTGGTATGAGAACGACTGCAAAGCTTGTGGGTGATGAATATATTATTAATGGTTCAAAAATTTTCATCACAAATGGCGGGATTGCTGATACGTATGTAGTCTTTGCTTTGACAGACCCTGAATCCAAACAAAAAGGAACAAGTGCCTTTATCATTGAAAAAGACTTCCCGGGCTTTAGTGTGGGTAAAAAGGAGAAAAAGCTAGGGATTCGTTCATCACCTACCACGGAAATTATTTTTGATGAGTGCCGTGTGCCTAAAGAAAATCTTCTTGGCAAAGAAGGAGAGGGTTTTAAAATTGCGATGATGACGCTTGATGGTGGCCGTAACGGAATTGCGGCCCAGGCAGTCGGCATTGCACAGGGTGCATTGGATGCAGCAGTTGACTATGCAAAAGAGCGTGTCCAATTTGGAAAACCAATTTCCGCACAGCAAGGCATCGGTTTTAAATTAGCGGATATGGCGACAGGAGTGGAGGCTTCAAGGCTATTAACCTATCAGGCAGCTTGGTTGGAGTCAGAAGGTCTTCCTTATGGAAAAGAGTCGGCAATGTCAAAACTATTTGCAGGGGATACAGCAATGAAAGTGACGACAGAGGCCGTGCAAGTTTTCGGTGGTTATGGATATACAAAAGATTATCCAGTTGAACGCTATATGCGTGATGCAAAAATCACCCAGATCTATGAAGGTACGCAGGAAATTCAAAAGCTGGTCATCTCAAGGATGATAACTAAATAGAATTGAAATCAGGTTTTCCGGTGAGGAATCGTTCTTCCCGGAATACCCTTTTCATTTTTCAAAAGACTGTCTTTTGAACATTAAATGATAGGCTTTCCAAAAGGGGTTAGAAAATGGAAAAAAGAGAAGTTCATGCGTCAGTAAAGGATGAGCGGCTGGTTGAAAAAAGGCGTACACAAATGATAAAAGGTGCGGTGACCCTTTTTAAAGAAAAGGGATTTCATCGTACTACGACGAGGGAAATCGCTAAAGCCGCTGGTTTCAGTATAGGTACGTTATATGAGTATATCCGGACAAAGGAAGATGTTTTATATCTGGTCTGTGATTTTATTTACGATGAAGTTCAGGAAAAACTTCAGAAAGAAATTGAACAGAGTGATGGGACACTAGAAAGTCTGAAACTGACAATCGCTTATTTTTATCAAGTAATGGATGATATGCAGGACGAAGTTCTAGTTATGTATCAAGAAGTGAAAGCTCTGACGAAAGATGCATTACCTTACGTGCTAAACAAAGAAATCCAGATGGTAGGTATGTTTGAAAAGGTCATTACAAAATGTGTCGAAAATGGGGAGCTTCTGTTAACGGAAAATCAAATAAGTCTTGTTTCTCATAACATTTTTGTTCAGGGACAGATGTGGAGTTTTAGAAGATGGGCTTTACACAAAAAGTATACGCTTCAAGAGTATGTTGAACTGCAGACACAATTATTGATTCAAAATGTATCGATTCAGAAAAGTACTTTGATATGAATTCGTTTCAATAAGGAGGAGCTAAATGAGTACAGTTGAGGTGTATAAACCAAAGAACCATATCCGATTCGTGACTGCTTCGAGTTTATTTGATGGACATGATGCATCTATTAACATCATGAGGAGAATTCTTCAGGCTAGCGGTGCGGAGGTTATTCACCTAGGCCATAATCGCTCGGTAGAGGAAATAGTTAACGCGGCGATCCAAGAGGATGTTCAAGGTATAGCGATGTCATCTTACCAAGGTGGGCATGTGGAATATTTTAAATACATGTATGATTTGTTGAAGGAAAAGGGAGCTCAGCACATTCGGATTTTTGCCGGCGGAGGAGGAGTCATTATCCCGCGGGAAATTAAAGAGCTTCATGAGTATGGAATTGCCCGTATTTTCTCTCCTGATGAGGGACGGGAGTATGGGCTTCAAGGCATGATTAATGTATTGATGGAGGAGTGCGACTTTTCAACCGTCAAACCATCCTTGCAGGAACGCTTTGATGAACTGATCGCAGGGGAAACGAGTGCCATTGCCCAATATATTACCTTCGCTGAAAATAGACTCGATGCTGTAAATGAATCTGCGGCTGCAGTGGAGAGCCTCCTTGAGCAAATCAAGACATCTGAAAAGCAGGTTCCGGTTCTTGGGATAACAGGGACGGGAGGAGCAGGGAAAAGTTCGCTAACTGATGAATTGATTCGTCGATTTATAAACGAAATTCCAGATAAGAAGGTGGCCATCCTTTCTGTCGACCCGACAAAGCAAAAAACAGGTGGTGCCTTGCTTGGTGACCGAATCCGAATGAATGCAATTTTTTCTGAGCGTGTTTACATGCGGAGCCTCGCCACTCGTCGTTCAAAAAGTGAGTTGTCTTTAGCGATTAAAGATGCCATTTCGGTTGTGAAGGCAGCTGGCGTCGATTTAATTATAGTTGAAACGAGCGGGATCGGTCAGGGGGATGCGGAGATTGCTGAGATATGCGATGTGGCTATGTATGTGATGACGAGTGAGTTCGGTGCTCCTTCCCAGCTTGAAAAAATTGATATGATTGATTATGCCGATTTAATAGTGATAAACAAATATGAGCGTAAAGGTTCCGAGGATGCAAAAAACCAAGTTCAAAAACAATATCAACGTAGCCGTACGCTTTTTGATCAAGATCCTTCTGAAATGCCTGTCTATGGCACAATTGCTTCCCAATTCAATGATCCAGGAACGAATGCATTATTCGCTGCACTAATTGAAAAATTAAATGAAAAAGCAGGGACAGAGTGGAGTACTACTTTTTCAAAAGAAGCGGAAGTATACAAACAAAATGTCATAATTCCAACCGACCGCCGCTATTATTTACGTGAAATCAGTGATACGGTCCGATCGTATCATAAACGGGCTGGTGAACAAGTCCGTTTTGCCCGCAGACTCTTTCAGCTCGAAGGAGCAATTGAAGCAGTTAAGGAAAATGAAAGTAATGAAGACATTATCACTTCTCTGGAAACACTGAAAAAAGAAACCGCTTCTAAATTATCTTCTGAATCAAAAAAGATCCTTTCTGGATGGATGGACTTAAGAGAAAAATATGCAGGGGAGCAGTTTGTAACAAAAATCCGGGATAAAGAAATCATCACAAAGCTGAAAACTAAAAGTTTATCAGGTCTAATGATTCCGAGAGTATCACTGCCTAAATATGTGGACTATGGAGAAATATTAAGTTGGGTCTTCCGCGAAAATGTACCTGGCTTCTTCCCTTATACAGCCGGAGTCTTTCCATTCAAGCGTGAGGGAGAAGACCCTAAGCGGCAATTTGCTGGTGAAGGTTCACCTGATCGAACCAACCGACGTTTTCATTATTTGTCTAAGGACGATAATGCCAAGCGACTCAGTACGGCTTTCGATTCTGTGACGTTATATGGGGAAGATCCTGATTACCGGCCGGATATTTATGGAAAGGTAGGTGAAAGCGGCGTCAGTATCTGTACGTTGGATGACATGAAAAAATTGTATGCCGGCTTCGACCTATGCCACCCATCGACCTCTGTATCCATGACTATCAATGGTCCTGCGCCAATTATTTTGGCCATGTATATGAATACAGCGATCGATCAGCAGGTTCAACTGAAAGAAAAAGAGTTGGGCCGTTCCCTTACAGATGCCGAAACTGAACAAGTGCAGGCTTACACGCTTCAAACGGTACGCGGGACTGTTCAAGCTGATATTCTAAAAGAAGACCAAGGGCAGAATACATGCATCTTTTCCACAGAATTTGCCCTAAGGCTGATGGGGGACATCCAAGCGTATTTTATTGATAATAAAGTCAGAAATTATTATTCGGTATCCATTTCTGGGTATCATATCGCTGAAGCAGGCGCCAATCCCATTTCACAATTGGCTTTTACTTTAGCAAACGGATTTACTTATATAGAGTATTACTTAAGCCGCGGAATGAATATTGATGAATTTGCGCCGAATTTGTCTTTCTTCTTCTCGAATGGGCTAGACCCGGAATATACGGTTATCGGAAGGGTTGCAAGACGGATCTGGGCGACAGTCATGCGTGATAAATATGGAGCGAATGACCGTAGTCAGAAGTTGAAATATCATATCCAGACGTCAGGGCGCTCTCTCCATGCGCAGGAAATTGATTTTAACGATATCCGAACGACACTTCAGGCATTAATGGCCCTGCAAGACAACTGCAACTCCTTGCATACGAATGCATACGATGAAGCTATCACTACACCTACGGAAGAGTCTGTACGTCGTGCAATGGCTATTCAAATGATCATTACAAAGGAGCACGGGCTATCAAAAAATGAAAACCCGATGCAGGGTGCTTTTGTAGTAGAAGAGATGACAGATCTGGTTGAGGAAGCGGTATTACAAGAGTTTGATCGCATCAATGATCGGGGCGGTGTATTGGGTGCTATGGAGACACAATATCAACGCGGGAAAATCCAGGATGAATCCATGCATTACGAAATGAAAAAGCATACGGGAGAATTGCCGATTATTGGGGTTAATACGTACTTGAATCCTAATCCTCCTTCAGAAGAAGCTGTGAACAGCATGGAGATTGCCCGTGCCACGAAAGAAGAAAAGGAAGGGCAGATCATTAACTTACAGGCATTTCAGGAAAAAAATAAAGCGTTCATAGAAGAAGCCCTAACTAATTTAAAAGCAGCGGCGATGAACGGGGAAAATATTTTTGCTGAGCTCATGAATTGTGTGAGAGTGGCTAGTTTGGGCCAGATTACACGTGCATTATATGATGTCGGCGGACAATATCGAAGAAATATGTAAAGTTAAGGGGTACTCCGAAATTGAGGAGGCCCCTTTTTTAAAAAAATTCCGAGTTTTTTTCGCAAAATGTAAATTTTCCCTTATAATTATTTGGTAAAGGGGCAAAAATGATGAATCAGCCCTATTGGAGTTGAGAAAATGAACCTGAAGATGATTGGATTAATCATAGGTTATATTTTTGCTATCATTATTTTATTTGAGTTGTATGAGCATCAATTAGGCGCCGTTTCCTTTTTTATTCTATCTATAGTATTTTTTACTGCAGCCTATCGTCAGAAATCATTGAAGAGTAAATAAAATCTGTTTAAAGATTTCTGTTTACATAAACGTAAGGGTAAATCTGTGAAAGTATCAGATAGAACTAGCATAAACCCAATTAGATTGTTTATAATGGAGTATATGTCTAGCAGGAATTGTCGTTATTTTATCGAAATACTGTTTTAGATTATTTTTTTATGTGAAAAAACACAGAATTTAGTGTTTGAATAGAGAAGGGAAGTGCGGAATTTGAGTTTAAAACAATACTCAAAAGAGCAGTTATTGGAAATGTCCTTAATAGAGATGGCATATGATTTGTTAGTGGAAAGAAATGAACCGATTCCATTTAAAGATTTAATAAGTGAGTTAGCTACGCTTCATCATTTATCTAAAGCAGAAGTGGCAAAAAGAATTGCTCAATTCTATACAGATTTGAATGTAGATGGCCGATTTACTTCACTTGGAGACAACCGCTGGGGATTGAAAACATGGTACCCAGTTGACCAAATTGAAGAAGAAGTTGTACATGTTGTAAAACCGAAGAAGAAAAAGAAAGCTAAAAAAGCCGCTGTGGTTGTCGACGATTTCGATGAGCTTGAAGATGAAGATCTTGATTTTGAAGAAGATATCGATGATTTAGACGAAGATGAGGATGACGACGACGATGATCTTTTAGATGCTCCAGTAATCGACGAGGAACTTTTAGAAGATGACGTAGACGATGATGACGATCTAGAAGAAGAAATAATTGAAGACGAAGCATTTGTCATAGAAGACGATGAGGACGAAGATGAAGACGAAGAAGAGCTTGATGAAGATCATGAGAAATAAATAATCGCTCTTGACTTTTTAAGGCGAAATTTGTAGAATCATTTTTGGGCTCCTTAAAAAAGGACACAATGATTAAATTATATCGCTCCCTTACTTTTATTGTAAGCGGAGCGTTTTTGTTTTTAATGATGGAATGAATAAATGACATCATTTTTTTATTTTTTTAAAATGATTTCTCTTATAAAGGTAAAACTATAGAGAACATAATTAAATGTTACTGTCATTTAAGGAAATTTATTCTTATTCGTGTATCCGGCATGACTCTCACTAAAGACCTTTAAGTAATTATTGGTTTGTACTGCTTTGCGGTCTTAAACGAAAAGGACAAGAAGTTAAAACCTGCCTTGTGCTTTTAAACCGCCAGTGTGGCGGCAGAAATTTAATTTATATCATAAAGATGCGGGTTCTGTTTTAAATGTATTTGAAAAAGTAAGAGAACAGCATTGGATGAAAACATTCTATAGGAGGATATGAGATGACAAAATATATTTTTGTAACAGGTGGAGTAGTTTCTTCCTTAGGAAAAGGGATAACAGCTGCTTCTTTAGGTAGACTTTTAAAAAATAGAGGCTTGAATGTAACGATTCAAAAGTTTGACCCTTATATTAACTTAGATCCAGGGACAATGAGTCCTTATCAACATGGTGAAGTGTTTGTAACGGATGATGGTGCTGAAACGGATTTGGACCTTGGTCATTACGAGCGTTTTATTGACATTAACCTTGGTAAACACAGCAATGTGACAACAGGTAAAATTTATTCAACCGTCCTAAGAAAAGAGCGCCGTGGCGACTACTTAGGTGGAACAGTTCAAGTTATTCCCCATATCACAAATGAAATTAAAGAACGGGTATTCCGTTCAGGTAATGAAACTAATGCGGATATAGTCATCACTGAAATCGGTGGTACGGTCGGGGATATTGAGTCTCTTCCATTCCTTGAAGCGATCCGTCAAATTAAAAGTGATATCGGAATCAATAATGTTATGTATATCCACTGTACACTTGTTCCTTACATCAAAGCTGCTGGTGAAATGAAAACAAAACCGACACAGCATAGTGTAAAAGAATTACGTAGTCTTGGAATTCAGCCGAATATCATCGTTGCACGTACAGAAAGCCCAATTTCACAAGATATGAAGGATAAAATTGCGTTATTCTGCGATATCGATAAAAATTCAGTTATCGAATGTCTAGATGCAGATACACTTTACTCTATCCCTCTTGCGCTTCAAGCACAAAACATGGACCAAATCGTTTGTGATCACTTGAAATTGGACTGTGGCGAAGCGGATATGGAAGATTGGAAAGAACTTGTCAAAAAGGTTACTTCTTTATCAAAGAAAACGAAAATCGCTCTTGTCGGAAAATATGTTGAATTGCAAGATGCTTACCTTTCTGTAGTGGAAGCACTTAAGCATGCAGGTTACGCATTTGATGCGGATGTTGAAATCGACTGGGTAAATTCTGAAGATGTTACAAAAGAAAATGTGGCTGAACTTCTTCAAGATGCAGATGGAATCCTTGTTCCTGGAGGATTTGGAGATCGTGGAATCGAAGGGAAAATTGCAGCTACTGAATTTGCCCGCACGACAAAAACACCATTCTTCGGAATTTGTTTAGGTATGCAGTTGGCATCCATTGAATATGCACGCAACGTTCTAGGATTGACAGAAGCGCACTCAGCTGAAATTAATGAGGAAACTCCAGACCCAATTATTGACCTTCTTCCTGAGCAAAAGGATGTAGAAGATTTGGGTGGTACACTGCGTCTTGGTCTATACCCTTGTAAGCTTATCGAAGGAACTAAAGCATACGAAGCGTATAATGATGAGGTTGTTTATGAACGTCACCGTCACCGTTATGAATTCAACAACCATTACCGTCCAGCTATGGAAGAGGCAGGATTTGTCTTTTCTGGTACAAGCCCAGATGGTCGCCTAGTTGAAATCATTGAATTAAAAGATCATCCTTGGTTCGTGGCTTCACAATTCCACCCGGAATTCACGTCACGTCCTAACCGTCCACAGCCACTATTCCGTGACTTCGTTGGTATGTCTTTAAAAAATAATAAAAAACAATAATAAAACAAAAAAACAGCCCATGTGGCTGTTTTTTTTATTGAAGAATTAATCTTCATTTTCATATTCTTGAATAATTTCTACAAGGGTGAATTTAATTCCATAATAAGCAAAAAGAGCAGCGATGAGGGTTGGATACCCATATCGATTTCCTGTTTCATCGGGGATTAAGCCTCGTTGAATTCGTAAATCTATATGTACATCAGCAAGCTCCAAAAGCGATTCTTCTTCTGATGGAACAGCTGTTGAAACCGCAACAAATGGTATATCCTGCTTCTGAAGCTGTTTAGCCAGCTTTACGGCTTCCAAATCGTTTGAATGGCGGCTGAATAAAAGAAACCGATCTTCTCGGGAAATAGCCGCGCCATCTTCGTATCTTTTTGCTTTAGGAAAGGGTTCCTCCCCTTCCAACGCTTCAGCTGCCACTCCTTGCATTTCGCCGAACCCGTGTACAAAAACAGATCCGTCTCCGACCGCAGCCTGAGCCAACAAGCGTCCGGCATCCTCCATTTCAAAGGCTTCCTTTTCCATCATTTTTTTAAATAAACCGCTTATCTGCGTCGAAAAAATTTTTAACATGCTTAGAAACTCCTTTAAAAATAGTACCCCTATTATAAAGGACTTTCCCCTGCATTGACAGGTTTCGGGGCTTAAGGCTGAAAAGACGAATTTACATAATCGATTGAAGAAACAAAAAAATATAAATCCTTTTAGCCATATGGCAGGAATTTTGTTACAATTATCGAATATGAACATAGAAATCAGTGATAAAATAGAAGCATTGACATCTATGTAATTTGACGGCAATCTAACGAACTACCCTTTGGCAGGTAATTTAGTCAGGCAGATACATTTTTTATAATAATAAATTGGGAAGAGGTGAGGTGAAAAAATGTCAGGGAAAATATTAATTGTTGATGATCAATTTGGGATTCGTATTTTATTGAACGAGGTTTTACATAAAGAAGGGTATGATACATTTCAAGCAGCGAATGGCATTCAAGCCTTAGAAGTGCTAAATAATCATTCACCTGATCTTGTATTACTGGATATGAAGATTCCAGGAATGGATGGAATTGAGATTTTGAAGCGGATGAAGGTAGTTGATCCAGACATTCGGGTCATTATTATGACCGCTTATGGTGAACTTGATATGATTCAAGAAGCAAAAGACTTAGGAGCCATGACTCACTTTGCCAAGCCGTTTGACATTGATGATATTAGAAAAGCTGTGCGTGAACACTTGCCAATTCAATCAAGTTAACAGTCTTTATGATTAATATTATTATAAATTAAAGAATGCCACGGCTATCTTTTAAAAGATGAGCCGTGTTTTTTTGGAATAAATTTGAGACTTGATATAGTGAATTTGTTGCTGTTTTTTTCATGTATTGATATGCTAAAAGAGGAGAGATATTCCGATTTATAAGTGTATGTTCCAAAGGTTTTAGGGAATATCTAGATAGAATTAACTTTAAATAATAAACATTCACTAGTAGGAGGAAATCAAATGCCTTTAGTTTCTATGAAAGATATGCTGAATAAAGCTCTTGATGAAAAATATGCAGTAGGTCAATTTAATATTAATAATCTGGAATGGACACAAGCTATTCTAGCTGCTGCAGAAGAAGAAAAATCTCCAGTCATTCTTGGTGTTTCTGAAGGGGCTGCCCGTCATATGGGTGGTTTCAAAACGACAGTTATGATGGTTCAAGGTTTATTGGAAGACATGAAAATCACAGTACCTGTGGCAATTCATCTTGACCATGGTTCAAGCTTTGATAAATGTAAAGAAGCTATCGAGGCAGGATTTACGTCCGTAATGATCGATGCTTCACATCACCCAATTGAAGAAAATATTGAGACGACGAAGAAAGTTGTTGAATATGCTCACGCACGCAATGTTTCCGTTGAGGCAGAAGTGGGTACTGTTGGTGGACAAGAAGACGATATAATCGCTGATGGAGTCGTATATGCAGACCCTCAAGAGTGCGAACAGCTAGTTAAAGAAACGAATGTTGACTGCTTTGCACCAGCATTGGGATCTGTTCATGGTCCATATAAAGGAGAACCTAACCTAGGTTATAAAGAAATGGAAGAGGTACGGGATTTAACAAACAAACCTCTAGTACTCCATGGCGGTACAGGTATTCCTACGAAAGATATCCAAAAAGCGATCTCTTTTGGAACTTCAAAAATCAATGTGAATACTGAAAATCAGATTGTTTTCACAAAAGCTGTACGTGAGGTTCTAAATAGCAACTCAGAAGTTTACGATCCTCGTAAATTCTTGGGACCTGGCCGTGAAGCGATTAAAGAGACTGTCATCGGAAAGATAAGGGAATTTGGTTCAAACGGTAAAGCGTAATTCTATAGCCTTTAGGTTTTATCATTTTTAAATTTAGAATATCCATCAGAGGGGCACTCTTCCCCTTTGATGGTATCTATTTATACGTGCGGCCAAAAATCGCACTTTGTTTTTTGAACAATTAGAATTCAGATGCATATACAGCAAAAAAAAAAGATTACATACGGAGGAAAACTTATGAAATTCTTTATTGATACAGCAAACATGGAAGAAATCAAACAAGCGCACGAACTTGGCGTATTAGCAGGAGTTACGACTAACCCGTCTCTTGTCGCAAGAGAAAAAGGTGTATCTTTCCATGACCGTTTAAAAGAAATTACAAGCCTTGTAAAGGAATCTGTTTCTGCAGAAGTCATTGCGCTTGATTTTGAGGGAATGATGGCTGAAGCGCAAGAACTTATTGCTATTGCCCCTAATATCACCATTAAAGTACCAATGACTCCAGACGGATTGAAGGCTGTTGCGGCTTTAACAAAACAAGGAGTCAAAACAAATGTTACCCTTATTTTTAGTGCCAACCAGGCATTATTAGCTGCTAGGGCAGGAGCAACTTATGTGTCTCCATTTTTAGGACGCTTAGATGATATCGGTCAAAATGGCCTGGATTTAATCTCTGATATTGCTGATATTTTTGCTATTCATGATATCAATGCTGAAATTATCGCAGCTTCAATTCGTCACCCGATGCATATTACAGAAGCTGCTCTTAAAGGGGCCCATATTGCAACGATTCCTTATAAAGTCTTAATGCAATTATTCCATCACCCATTAACAGATAAAGGGATTGAAGCTTTCTTGAAGGATTGGAATTCTCGTACAGAAGCATAATTTACCTTGCCGCTAAGTCGCTATAAATTGCACCGGTTAAATGGAAATAAACAAAATTAGAAATTTTTATCATTTTTTTACATGACTTTTCTATTTTTGTGTAAACTAAGAAACTAGATAGTAAATATTGTCGGATTATGCAATTTTCTTGTGGTAAAATATTACTTTTTGGAAGTGGCTTCTAAGTGCTTAGCGTGGAAGGGAGTATATTATGGAAAAACTTAAAATTGCCGGTGGCTATCCTCTAAAGGGAAGCATTCGTGTCAGCGGTGCAAAAAATAGTGCTGTCGCCTTGATTCCTGCAACAATTTTAGCAGACTCTCCTGTAACGATAGAAGGCTTGCCTGATATCTCAGATGTAGAGATGCTGAAAGAGTTAATGGAGGAAATTGGCGGTGATGTTGCCTTTAATGATGGAGAAATGACAGTAGACCCCAGCAGGATGATTTCAATGCCTCTGCCTAACGGAAGAGTGAAGAAATTACGTGCCTCTTATTATTTAATGGGCGCGATGCTAGGGAAGTTTAAAAAGGCTGTGATTGGCCTGCCTGGAGGTTGCCATTTAGGTCCTCGACCAATAGATCAGCATATAAAAGGTTTTGAAGCACTTGGCGCACAAGTGACGAATGAACAAGGTGCTATTTACTTAAGGGCAGATGAGCTACGAGGCGCACGTATCTATTTGGATGTCGTGAGCGTCGGGGCAACGATTAATATTATGCTTGCTGCCGTTTTGGCTAAAGGAAGGACAGTTATTGAAAATGCAGCGAAAGAACCGGAGATCATTGATGTTGCCACGTTGTTGACCAATATGGGAGCAAAAATCAAGGGTGCTGGAACGGATATTATCCGTATTGATGGTGTGGACAGTTTGCATGGTTGCAGACATACGATTATACCTGATCGGATAGAAGCTGGAACTTTCATGATTTTAGCCGCAGCAGTCGGCGAAGGCATCTTGATTGATAATGTCATTCCCCAGCATTTAGAGTCGTTAACGGCCAAAATGCGGGAAATGGGCATAAATATCGAGGCTGGTGATGATCAGATCTTTGTTTCTCCAGGTGAGAAATATAAAGCGGTTGATATCAAGACGTTAGTTTACCCTGGATTTCCAACAGATCTTCAGCAGCCCTTCACGTCTCTTCTAACAAAAGCAAGTGGTTCTAGCATGGTGACCGATACGATTTACGGGGCCCGCTTTAAGCACATAGATGAACTGCGGCGCATGAATGCAAAGATTAAAGTCGAAGGCAGAGCCGCAATTATTAATGGTCCGGTTCAACTTCACGGTGCAAAAGTAAAGGCAAGTGATTTACGTGCCGGAGCAGCTTTAGTAATTGCCGGTTTAATGGCAGAAGGGATTACTGAAGTGACCGGGCTTGAGCATATAGATCGTGGATACAGTCATCTTGTAGAGAAACTTTCAGGTTTGGGAGCAACGATTTGGCGTGAAGAAATGACGGAAGAAGAAGTGGAGCAGCTTAAAAGCTGATCCGTTTCTTGCTGCCTCATTGTGTTACATATATAAAGTAATGTGTTATACTAATATATAAATAAAGCATGCTAGTGCACATTGAGGGGGAACCAAGAATGGAAAGAAGTTTATCGATGGAGCTTGTTCGCGTGACAGAGGCGGCGGCGCTATCTTCTGCACGTTGGATGGGAAGAGGAAAGAAAGACGAAGCAGATGATGCAGCAACAACTGCAATGCGGGATGTTTTCAATACAATTCCTATGCAAGGTACAGTTGTAATCGGTGAAGGGGAAATGGATGAAGCTCCAATGCTTTATATTGGTGAAAAGCTTGGTACTGGGCTTGGACCATTAGTGGATGTTGCGGTTGATCCTTTAGAAGGAACGAATATCGTTGCATCAGGAGGTTGGAATGCTTTAGCAGTCTTGGCGATTGCAGATAAAGGGAATCTGCTTCATGCTCCGGATATGTATATGGACAAAATAGCAGTTGGTCCCGAGGCAGTTGGACAGATTGATATCAATGCATCAGTACTGGACAACCTGAAAGCGGTAGCCAAAGCAAAAAATAAAGATATTCAAGACGTAGTCGCAACGGTATTAAACCGCGATCGTCATTCGAAGATCATTCATGAACTTCGTGAGGCAGGTGCCCGGATTAAGTTAATCAACGATGGAGATGTTGCTGGTGCCATTAATACGGCATTCGACTTAACTGGTGTTGACATATTATTCGGATCAGGCGGAGCTCCAGAGGGAGTTATTGCAGCTGTGGCTTTGAAATGCCTCGGAGGAGAAATTCAAGGTAAGCTTCTTCCTCAAAGTGAAGAAGAAGTGGCTCGCTGTGTGAAAATGGGTCTTGAGTTAGGGAAAGTCTTGAGAATGGAAGATCTGGTTCGCGGAGATGATGCAATTTTTGCTGCAACAGGTGTGACGGATGGAGAACTTTTACGTGGTGTTCAATTTAAAGGCCATTACGGTGAAACACAATCCGTAGTCATGCGTGCTAAATCAGGTACCGTTCGTTTCATTGATGGAAGACATAGTCTAAAAATTAAACCGAATGGCTTAATTGACTGAGACTATTTTCATAAAAAATTACCGAGAGAAAGCGAGCGGTTTCATCGCTCGCTTTCTCTATAAAAAAATTTAAGTTGAATAATTAAAATAAAAAAAGTAAAATAAAGCTTGGTCTACTAATAATTGATTTGAATATATATAATCTGCCCTTTCACTCCAAACTTCAAGAAGCCTTCAAATAATTTTCTTCTTTACATGTAAAAATGTATCATCCTTTCTAAGAAAACTCTGGTCGGGTACATGGATTGCGGTTTTTCTTCCATTTAACAAACCATTTCTTTTTCAGTATGGGTGAAAACGTTTAATTAATAAAAGTGTGGTGTCATAATGAATTTAACTATTTCCAATTTAGAAAACATGAAACTAAAGGATCTCTATGAGCACGCGCGTGAATATAAAGTTTCCTATTACAGCAAACTGTCAAAAAAGGAACTTATTTTCGCAATCTTAAAGGCACAAGCTGAGCAAGATGGTCTTCTGTTCATGGAAGGCGTTTTAGAGATTATCCCTTCAGAAGGCTTTGGTTTCTTACGTCCAATTAACTATTCTCCAAGCTCGGAGGATATCTATATTTCTGCTTCGCAGATCCGCAGATTTGATTTGCGTAACGGTGATAAGGTTTCCGGTAAGGTTAGGCCGCCAAAAGAAAACGAGCGTTATTATGGATTGCTGCATGTTGAAGCTGTCAATGGGGATAACCCAGAGTCCGCTAAAGAGCGTGTTCATTTCCCAGGCTTAACACCGCTGTATCCAAACAGACAAATTAAACTGGAAACAACACCGAAGAATTTATCAACGAGAATTATGGATGTCTTAGCACCTGTTGGTTTTGGACAGCGTGGTTTGATTGTTGCACCGCCAAAAGCTGGTAAAACGATGTTAATCAAAGAAATTGCTAATGCCATAACCACGAATCATCCGGAATCGGAATTGATTGTATTGCTTATTGATGAACGTCCGGAAGAAGTAACAGACATTGAACGTTCCGTGGCTGGGGACGTGGTTAGTTCGACATTCGATGAAGTGCCGGAGAACCATATCAAAGTGGCAGAACTAGTGTTAGAACGGGCAATGCGCCTAGTTGAACATAAACGTGATGTTATTATTTTAATGGACAGTATTACTCGTCTGGCGCGTGCCTACAACCTTGTCATTCCGCCAAGCGGTCGTACACTATCCGGAGGGATTGACCCGGCTGCATTTCACCGGCCAAAACGTTTTTTCGGTGCAGCTAGAAATATCGAAGAGGGTGGTAGCTTGACGATTCTTGCTACAGCTTTGGTAGATACAGGTTCCCGAATGGATGACGTCATTTATGAAGAGTTTAAAGGTACAGGTAATATGGAGCTTCATTTAGATCGGGCCCTTGCCGAAAGACGTATTTTCCCAGCGATTGATATTCGTCGCTCTGGTACTCGTAAAGAAGAACTGTTAATTCCGAAAGATCGTTTGGATAAACTTTGGGCAATTCGGAAAACAATGTCTGATTCACCTGATTTTGCCGAAAAATTCCTTCGCCGTTTAAAACAGACAAAAGGAAATGAAGAATTTTTCAGTAAGTTGGATGAAGAGATGTTAGAAATGAAAAAGGGACCAGCGAACGCAAAACGTTCGTAAACAGGGAAAGAAACAAACTGTTGCACAACTAGTCTTAAGTTGCTATAATGAGTTCATGTGTTTTTACAATAAATGTGAGGGTACTTTTCCCACACCTTGAAGTATATAACTCTGTTTCGAATGATTCAGGGCAGAAGGAGCTGAAAAGAATGAAAACTGGAATTCATCCAAATTATAAACTTTCAAAAGTATCTTGCTCTTGCGGAAACACTTTTGAAACTGGTTCAGTTAAAGAAGAGATCAAAGTTGAGACTTGTTCAGAATGCCACCCATTCTATACTGGTCGTCAAAAATTCGCTGAAGCTGGCGGACGTGTTGATCGTTTCAACAAAAAATACGGTATTAAATAAGCCGGACTTTTCAAAAAACAGGCAAGTATTTTTCTTGCCTGTTTTTTCTTTTCTGTAAACAAGTTTGAATTTATATAAAGCCGGGTCTAATTCCATTATGGCCAAGGGATTGACAGGTGGAAGGGAGTAGCTGTTTCCATGTATGTAATGAAACAAACAGGCTGGATCGAGCTTATTTGCGGAAGCATGTTTTCAGGTAAATCTGAGGAATTGATTAAACGAGTCAGCCGTGCTCAATTTGCTAAAGAGCAAATAGCTGTTTTTAAACCTGCTATAGATAATCGCTATGCGGAAGAGGCTGTCGTATCACACAATGGGTCCTCTGTGATGGCAAAACCTATTGCCCATTCAACAGATATTTTTAAGTATTTAGACAAGCCCTTAGATATCATTGCAATAGATGAAGTGCAATTTTTTGATCATGAAATTGTCGGGGTTGCCCAGCATCTTGCGGACAGCGGTTATCGAGTGATTATGGCAGGACTCGATCAAGATTTCAGAGGTGAACCATTCGGTCCTATGCCTGCTTTATTGTCGCTAGCAGAATCAGTAACAAAGCTACAGGCTGTGTGTGAAGTGTGCGGATCACCTGCGAGCAGGACACAACGATTGATTAATGGTGCACCGGCCTCCTATGATGAGCCGATCATTCTTGTAGGTGCATCGGAATCATACGAGCCCCGTTGCCGCCATCACCACGAAGTCCCAGGCAAGCAGACGGCAGGGATTAAAGAACATATTTAAATCATGGTGCCTTAAGATCCAAAGAGATCTTAGGGCACTTTTATTAATTACACAAGTTCAGCTAAAAAAGAGCCTAAGGGAAACTGCTATTACCTTGAGTGTTAGAGTGGCAAAACCTTGTGTTTTATTGATATCAAATTCATGAGTGTATCCTTTGTTGTTACTTATTTAGCCCTGTGTGTCCCTTTCATGGATCAATCATTAGACCTGTATAAGTCTCTTCATTTTTCTATTCCCCCTCTCGCCTACTCAAAACTATTCAGTCCTATACGTTACCGCATTCAATGGGCTTTTAAATTCTTGATTTAGAGTTTTATCAAACTTGATTTTATGCTAGTAATAGAGTTGTTTAATTATAGAAAAAATCGTATACTTGACACAAAAGTCGTTTACTATTGTTGTTGTATGGAAAAAATTCTTTTCAAATATCTCTTGCAAAGTGAGTCCTTCAGTAGATAATAAAGCTGTTTATTATCAAATAAACTATTTAGATAAGGGATAGACGAGAATAGACACCAAATCAGCAGGTGCCTATTCTCGTCTTATGCTATTTTATGTAGCTTAGTTTCCACAACTTTTATTCCGCGAAATTGTTTATCTTCATCGTAGTCATGATTTGTAATACCTCCTGTAACAACACCTGCCAGAAAGATGTTATGGACATTTGCCTTATACGTATCTGAATTAATTGAATAATGTATTTTTTGTATACCAATTAGTTGTTTATTCCTGTAAATCGGGTGAGGTATGCACCCGTGAAATTCTCCTAATTTTACAGGCGGGTTAAGTATTTAACCTTTTTAGAAAGATATTAATTTATGGGGTGTGACAAATGAGAAAGAAATTGTTTGGAATTATAGTATTAGCTACATTAGTTTCATCTTTTATGTTAGGGGGGTGTAATCAGCAACTCGATCAATCTGGTGATGCAAATGGTGAGGGTATTCAGAAGAAAAAGGACGAACTTGTGATGGCTTTTGGATCTGAGCCTGAAGCAGGTTTTGATCCAACGACTGGATGGGGACGTTATGGTTCACCGCTATTCCAGAGTACTCTACTAAAAAGAGATAACAAGTTAAACATTGTAAATGATATTGCAACCAGTTATAAAGTCAATGAAGATGGCAAGGTTTGGACTGTAATCTTGCGTAAGGATGTGAAATTTTCAGACGGTCAACCATTAACCGCTGATGATGTAGTCTTTACATTTGAAACAGCCACTAACAATGGGTCAGTTGTTGATCTTAATGGTATGGATAAAGTAGAGGCAATGGATGATTACACAGTAAAATTCACATTAAAAGAACCTCAATCAACATTTGTTAATTCTTTAGTAGGAACGGGAATTGTCCCAAAACATGCATATGGAGCAGACTATGCTGAAAACCCTATAGGTTCAGGGCCTTATCAGCTCGTTCAATGGGACAAGGGGCAACAGCTTATTATAAAGGCTAATCCTGAATACTATGACAAAAAGTCGTATTTTAAAAAGATAACCTTTTTATTCTTAAACGAGGATGCGTCATTTGCTGCTGCACAAGCGGGAAAGGTTGATCTTGCCTATATACCAGCTGCATTTAGTAACCAGGAAGTGCCTGGAATGAGACTGGAATCAGTAAAAACAGTAGATAATCGGGGAATCGTCTTCCCATTCATAAAGTCAGGGGATTTTACTGAAGATGGTTTACCAATTGGTAACGATGTAACAGCCGATCCAGCTATTCGTCATGCGATAAATATTGGAGTAGACCGAAAAGCACTTGTGGATGGAGTCTTAGAAGGACGCGGGACTCCAGCCTATACTTCAGTGGATGGCCTTCCTTGGTGGAACCCAGATACAGTCATTAAAGATGCTGATTTGGACGGTGCGCGAAAACTTTTGAAAGAAGCCGGGTGGAAGGATACAGATGGAGATGGGATTCTTGAGAAAGACTCTTTGAAAGCTGAGTTCACTCTTTATTACTTAGCGAGTGATGCAATAAGACAATCTCTTGCCATTTCTGTGGCCGATATGATCGAGCCACTAGGAATTCATATTAAATTAGAAGGTGGAAGCTGGGATATTATTGAAAATAAAATGTATTCGAATGCTGTCCTTTTAGGTTGGGGAAGCCATGACCCTCATGAGATGTATAACATTTATAGTAGTAAATTTGCAGGGGTAGACTATTATAATACTGGTTTTTATCAAAACAAAACGGTAGATGATTATTTTGAAAAGGCTCTTCGCGCTACAAGTGAAACAGAAGCAATTGAGTTTTGGAAAAAAGCGCAATGGGATGGAACAACAGGTTTAAGTGCGAATGGCGACGCTCCATGGGCCTGGTTAGTGAATATTGATCATTTATACTTAGTGAAAGATGGACTTGATATCGGAGAACAAAGAATCCATGTTCATGGTCATGGTTGGCCTGCAACAGATAATATAGTTGAATGGAAATGGACTAAGTAACTGTGCGTAAATATATAGGTGGAAAGCTTGGATTATTTTTATTGTTGAAAGGTTTAAGAATGGTCACATTATTATTTGCCATTTGTTTAATTTCTTTTCTATTAATAAAAAACTCTCCGATTGATCCAATTCAAGCCTACATCGGTGCAGATATGTTGAAGGTAGGACCTGAGCAACGGGAGAAGATAGCTGAATATTGGGGAGTTGACCAACCAGTTATGGTGCAGTTCTTGAATTGGGGCTCTGCTTTGCTAACAGGTGATTTAGGAACTTCAATGATATTTCGCCGCCCGGTAATTGACATTATTGGTGAACGATTCTTAAATTCCCTAGCGCTCATGATATCAGCTTGGGTATTATCAGGTATGATTGGATTTGCCATGGGTGTTGTAGCGGCAATGAAAAAGGGGACTTGGATTGATCGAATAATAAAATGGTACTGTTTCACACTAGCTTCAACTCCTACCTTCTGGATGGGGCTCCTTATTCTTATCGTTTTTGCCGTTTGGCTAAAATGGTTTCCAATTGGAATGGGGGTTCCAGCTGGGGTCCTTGCGGAAAATGTCACAATGGTGGATCGAATCAATCATCTTATTCTGCCAGCGATCACACTTAGTATAGTTGGGGTGGCTAATGTGGCACTACATACGCGCCAGAAGCTGATTGATGTTCTTGCTAGTGATTATGTCTTATTCGCTAGGGCGAGAGGTGAACAAGGCTTTGTCTTGTTTTGGAGACATGGATTACGTAATGTTGCTTTGCCAGCGATTACCTTGCAATTTGCGGCTTTTAGTGAATTATTTGGTGGAGCAGTGCTGGCTGAGCAAGTTTTTTCATATCCCGGTTTAGGACAGGCTACGGTAGAAGCAGGGCTAAGGGGAGACGTTCCCCTTTTATTGGGATTAGTTATATTTAGTACAATATTTGTTTTTGTAGGAAATTTATTGGCTGATTTGAGCTATCGTTTATTAGATCCGAGAATGAGGGAGGGGAGAAGATATGATTTCAAGCCTCAAAGTAAAAAATAAAGATAATCATAAACGACTTCCTTCTAATCGAAAGCAGCGGACGCTTTTTATGATCCTAATTTCAATTATTTTTTTAGTAATTGTTATATTAGGAGGTGTTTTAATTGATGAGGGGAGAATTGTAACAAATCTTAATGATCGAAATGCTCCTCCATCCCTAGACCATCTCTTTGGTACCGATTGGTTAGGTAGAGATATGTTTACAAGAACGGTAATGGGACTTTCTTTAAGTATGGGAGTTGGATTGATTGGAGCAATTGGAAGTGCGTCAATTGCTCTTTTCTTGGGTATGGCAGCAGCAACAATGGGGAAAATGGCAGATCGTCTTATTTCATGGCTCATCGACCTTTTTCTGAGTGTACCACATCTCGTAACTCTTATTCTTATCGCTTTTACATTAGGGGGAGGATTTAAAGGAATTGTAATTGGATTAACTTTAACACATTGGCCAAGTCTTGCTCGAGTCATCAGGGCAGAGGTTATGCAAGTCCGTTCAGCGGAATATGTTCAGGTTTCACAGAAAATGGGGAAATCCCAATGGTGGATTGCTTTGCATCATATTCTTCCACATATAGCTCCACAACTCTTAATTGGTTTTATGTTACTGTTTCCTCATGTTATTTTACATGAGGCGGCAGTTACATTTTTAGGTTTAGGATTGTCGCCTCACGAGCCGGCAATTGGAATTATTCTATCAGAATCGATGAAGTACTTATCTTCAGGTATGTGGTGGCTTGCCTTTTTTCCAGGGCTTTGTTTGCTGATTATCGTTAGAACGTTTGATCAGATTGGAGAGAATATCCGGATGCTCATAGATCCTAATAGGGCTCAAGATTAATCAGATATGCTACGTTCAATATTAAGAGGAGTTAACAAATGCCTATTCTTGAAGTGGAAAATTTATCAGTATCTTTTAAGCAATATACTGGACTTAAACAGAAAACTCATAAAGTTATATCAAGTTTAAATGTTACTCTTGAGGCAGGTGAGATTCTTGCTGTTGTTGGAGCGAGTGGATCGGGAAAAAGTCTGCTCGCACATGCCATTCTAGGAATACTGCCGAGAAATGCAAGTATAAGTGGAGTAATTAAATATGCGGGAGAGGAACTCACCCCTGATCGACAAACTGTATTAAGAGGTAAGGAAATTGCTCTTGTACCACAATCGGTAAACTTTCTAGACCCACTCATGCGTGTTGGAAGTCAAGTCCGTACTTCTGTAAAAAATGGGGATGCTGTATCGGTTCAACGAGAGGTTTTTGAGCGCTATCACTTAAGGCAAGAGGTTGAGAAAATGTATCCATTTCAACTTTCTGGAGGTATGGCGAGGAGGACGCTTCTATCCACTGCTATGGTAAGCGGAGCAAAGGTGATTATTGCGGATGAGCCTACTCCAGGGCTCGACCCCGATGTAATAAAGGAAGCGCTAAATAATTTTAGAGAGGTTGCCGACAATGGTTGTGCGGTGATGCTGATAACTCATGATATTGAATCAGCCCTTAATATTGCAGATAAAATTGCCGTATTTTATGCAGGAACTACAGTAGAGGTAGCTCCAGTGGAGAACTTTAAAGGTCACGGTGAGGAAATAAGGCATCCTTATAGTAAGGCTTTGTGGAGAGCATTACCTCAAAATGATTTTATTCCAATTCCAGGTTCGCAACCTCATCCAAGTTCATTACCAGCGGGATGTTTGTTTGCACCACGTTGCGAAATGGCAACACCTGAATGCCGGCAAGTACAACCTGAAATGCGAAAACTTAGGGGGGGAATGGTGAGGTGTATTCATGCAACTTGAAGCAAAAGACATCGGATTTCGATATGGAAATGGACCATGGCTGTTTCAAGGAGTCAATTTAACGCTAGAGCCAGGGGAAATCGTTGGCATCACTGGTCCAAGTGGATGTGGGAAAACAACTTTTTGCCGGATTTTAGCGGGTTTTGAGACACCAATTGAGGGAACTGTGACCTTTAATAGTGCTCCATTGCCAAAGAAAGGATATCATCCTGTTCAATTGATCTTTCAGCATCCAGAAAAAGCGATTAATCCACGATGGAAGATGCACAAGATTCTTAATGAAGGATGGAAACCCAATAAAGAGGTGTTAGAATTACTGGGAATTGATCGGGAGTGGCTAGAACGATGGCCTAACGAACTATCGGGAGGAGAGCTACAACGATTTTGTGTTGCCTGTGCATTAGGACCCAATACTCGATTTCTAATTGCAGACGAAATGACAACAATGCTCGATGCAATCACACAAGCTCAAATCTGGCATGCTGTCATTGAAATTGCTAAAAAGAGAAAGATGGGAATAGTAGTTGTAACTCATGAATCAAAGCTTATGCAAAGACTTTGTCAACGTGTGATTGATTTTAATGATTTTAGTTGAGATAAAGAAATTAATTGAATGACATTAGAAAAGGAGATCTCTTTAATAGAGACCTCCTTTCTTATATTATCTATTTCTAATCATTCTCTTTACTATTATTTTCGTGTTCCGCTACTTTTTCATGGATTTCTGATTCAATTGCCTCAACTAGATCCTCTTCAAGCTTTTGCTTTGGCTGAGGATGGAACCATTGAATTTCTCCTTCATGAACAAAGCCTTTGAATTCCTCTCCCTGCACTTGCAAAGAAAATTGTCTGCGTTCATGTACCCGGTCTTCAAATGCTGGTTTTAATTCAAGGTCTTTAATCTCTTTTGAAATTCCATAGTGTCGCATTAATAAATGTATGGTAGTTTCAATAATGTCCACTTTACTTTCACCAATCATTTGTTTTGGGTGAGGGTGGAGCCAATGAATTTCATCCTCATGAAAATGCCCCTTGAATTCCTCTCCTTGGACCTTAAAAGTGAATGCGTGTCGCTCGTGAACACGGTTCTCAAACACTGTTTCTACCTCAAAATCTTCAAGTTCGGGTTTTGCATTCTTATCTTCAGGCATACTGTATCCCCTCTCATGAAAGTTTCTACTTAAATATTTTTCCTAGATTATCGTAAATATTATTGAGTTACAAGATCGGTAAAATACCGGAGTAATCTATTAATTGCCTATTATATAGGTCTTTATTTAAGACTGTCATTTAAAGGGCGCAGTTCATGGGAAATCGTTCTTTAATAGCACAGCGTAATGTGAATTTAGGAACTCAAAATAAATACGATATACAATGGCTCATCTAGCTGTGCCTTTTAAAGGAGCAGCCTCCGATGAATGTATTAATATTTCCGTAAAAAGCTTGGTGTACGATTATTCCACTTCTCGCTGATGATCTTTTGGCACTGATCCAATATTCGTTCAATGACTTGGGTAGAGTTGGCTAGGATTCGTATGCTAAAGCCTGGCACGGCTAGCTTTGAAATTCCAAATTTAAAACTCGATTCTTCTATTTGAATCACTTCATACAATTCATCGAGAAGAGAATTATTCGTATATTCGCTGACCGCAATCATAGAGCCTAGGTGAGTATAGCCTTCCATGAAACCTAGACCCGATAGTGTTTGTTGTTCTGGCATTAGTTTGATATGGTCAAACACACCAAGTTTACCATTCAGATAAACCTCAGTAACTAATTGAATGGTATTATAGCTAAACTTTTTACCCTCCGGGGACCAGCCAGGTGTGAGGATATCTGTGTAAATAAACGTTGCTCCACTTTCCATATGAACTACATTTTTTTGCTTGTAATGAGCATTTTCATAAGCAATTAGCGGATCTGGAAGGTATTCTAAATAACTGCCTTTTTGCAAGTGAATTTGGGTTTCCTGATAGGCATAGCCTTTCGGCGTTTTATATACTTTTGTCGCAGATTGGGTAGTTAAAGTAACTTTAGAGCCTTCATCGGCTGATATCTCCATCTTGTATCGATCGCCGTCTAAATAGCCGCCGCCGGGATTTAGAAGGTAATAGCAGACCTGACCTGAATCATCAAAGTAAATCGGTCGCATAACTTTGAGTGCACCTTGAAAATACACCCTTTTTGCGACGGTTTTCCCTTTCCGTTCTTCTAGGTCGAGAGATAAAGTGCCAGTCCAATCTGTCATATTAATCTAAACCTTTTAATAAAGCATGCTGCTTAATCCAGTCGATTACTTCAGGAAGGCCATCATCATTTTTTAAATTTGTAAAAACGAATGGTTTGTCACCACGGAATACTTTTGTGTCCTTTGCCATTACTTCAAGGCTGGCACCGACATATGGAGCAAGGTCCGTTTTATTAATGATGAACAAATCAGATTTAATCATACCTTGTCCGCCTTTGCGGGGGATTTTTTCCCCTTGGGCAACATCAATAATATAAATAGAAAAGTCAACTAGTTCGGGGCTGAAAGTAGCTGCAAGATTGTCTCCGCCACTTTCAACAAAAATAAGTTCAACGTCCGGGTGACGCTCGATTAACTCATCGATAGCGGCGAAGTTCATAGAAGCATCTTCGCGAATGGCGGTGTGAGGACAGCCGCCCGTTTCCACACCAATGATCCGATCCTCTGGAAGAACACCATTTTGTATTAAAAATTTAGCGTCTTCTTTTGTGTAAATATCGTTTGTGACAACTGCCATTTTTATTTCATTTTCGAGATGGCGTGTCAATTTTTCTACAAGCATTGTTTTACCTGCTCCAACAGGTCCTCCAACACCGATTCTTATTGGTTCCATTAAAACACTTCCTTTACTGATTCTTTCAAAAAAATTAAGACATAAATATTCGAATGTTAACGCGTTCATGTTTCATTTGAGACAGTTCGATACCAGGAGAAACGATGCCAAAATCATCTTTCGTTAGTTGCAGAATTCTTTCCACAGCCTGTGTTAATTCTGGTATAAAATTGTGAGTAATTGTTTGGCCTGCTGTTTGTCCAAGAGGAATGGCTCGTACCGCATTTTGAACTTGGCTGGAAATAGCAGAATACAAATAGTAGAGGATGGTGTCTGGTTTTGTTACCCCAAGCCCATGTGCTACCATCGAAAATACAATAGCGGGATGGCCGAATGAACTCTTTCTCTTAATTTCCGCTCTATATTGTGAGAGGATTGGCATACCGTATAGCGATTCTGTGAGTTTTAGCATTCGATCCCCAATCATTTGTGTTCCTTCCCGCGTTTCCCTCGGCAAGTTTTGGACAGTTAATAGGCGATCCAGGTTCCATATTTCTTGAATATCCTCATCTATAAGAGCTTCATAAACGAGACGAGAGGCAAGCCCATCTGAGTAGATGAGCTGCTCATGTAAATACACTTTAAGCCACTGGGAAAATGTCTCCTGGTCCTTAACTTGATCTTCTTGTATATAACTCTCCAGGCCGAAAGAATGGCTGAAAGCGCCCGTAGGTAAATTAGAGTCGCATAGCTGAAACAAAGAGAGAATATTGTTATTCATGACTGTGGCCTATATGACGGAACGCTTGTTTCACTTTTCGTTCTTCCCGTTTAAAAGGAATTCCGAGTTCTTGAAGTAATTCCTCAACCAAATAGTCATATTGGACCAACATATCATCTTCTTCAAATTGAGCAGGGAGGTGACGGTTGCCAAGTTGATGGGCGATTGTCCCCATTTCTTTTATGGTTCGAGGGGAGATAACAAGTAAATCATCTGATATCACATCTATGACGATCATATTTTTATCATCCATGTATAATACATCTCCAGCTAAAAGGTCTCGATGCTCTTTTAAGCGAATACCAAGCTCATTGCCGTGATCCGTTTTGACCCGTTGAATTCGCTTCATTAAATGTGCGCTTTCCAAGTACACTTTTTCTATATGACGCCTTTTAATTTCGTTTGTATCCATCTTTTCTAAGTTAGTGACAACTTTTTCTATAATCAATACTTTTCACCTCAGAATAGGAAATATCGCTGACCCATTGGCACCGTATCAACCGGCTCGCATGTCAGGAGTTCTCCATTTACTTTTACTTCATATGTTTGCGGATCAACTGTAATATCAGGTGTTTCAGCATTTAATTTCATATCTTTCTTAGTTAGAGTCCGAATTCCGCCAACAGGTAGAATCATTTTATGTAGTCCAAGTTTTTCATGAACACCATCATCGTAGGCTGCTTGAGAAATGAAAGTAACCGAACTTTTTGCTAAGGCCTTTCCAAACTGAGCGTACATTGGACGATAAATATACGGCTGTGGTGTCGGGATAGATGCATTGGCATCACCCATTAACCCAGTAACCGCAAGGCCGTTTTTAAGCACCATTTCTGGCTTCACGCCAAAAAACTTTGGAGACCAGAGGACTAAATCTGCCAATTTTCCAACTTCAATAGAACCAACATGCTCTGAAATCCCATGTGTAATGGCTGGATTAATAGTGTATTTGGCGATATAGCGCTTAGCCCGGTTGTTGTCGGCATGTTTGCTATCTCCAAACAGGATGCCTCTTTGTTTTTTCATTTTGTCTGCTACTTGCCATGTGCGTAGAACGACTTCTCCTACCCGGCCCATTGCTTGGGCATCAGAGCTTACCATGCTAAATACGCCCATGTCGTGAAGGATATCTTCTGCTGCAATTGTTTCCCTTCTTATTCTAGAATCTGCAAAAGCGATGTCTTCTGGAACAGAAGGATTTAAATGATGGCAAACCATGACCATATCAAGGTGTTCGTCGATAGTATTAACGGTATAAGGGAGGGTGGGGTTCGTTGATGAAGGCAGAATGTTATGGTAACCTGCTGATTTGATTAAATCAGGTGCATGGCCACCGCCTGCGCCTTCAGTATGGTACATGTGAAGAACTCGGTCTTTTACTGCGGCCATGGTATTTTCCATAAATCCGCTTTCATTTAATGTATCTGCGTGCAGGGCAACTTGAATGTCATATTCGTCTGCTACCTGTAGTGCGTAGTCAAGGGATGAACCAGTAGCTCCCCAGTCTTCATGAACTTTTAATCCGATAACCCCAGCTCTAACTTGCTCGGTTAAGGGTTCAATGGAAGCAGCATGTCCTTTACCTGTAAATCCAATATTTATAGGGAGGCCTTCAGCAGCTTCAAGCATGCGGTGAATATTCCATTCACCCGGAGTAACCGTAGTTGCCTTAGATCCAGCTGCAGGACCTGTACCGCCCCCGATTAATGTTGTTGTTCCAGATGTTAGTGCTACCTGTACTTGTTCCGGATTAATAAAATGAACGTGGGTATCGATGGCACCAGCTGTCACAATCAAACCTTCACCGGCGATTATTTCTGTAGATGCGCCAATAATAATATCCACATTGTCCATAACGAGTGGATTTCCGCTTTTACCAATTCCAGAAATTTTACCATCCCGAATGGCTAGATCTGCTTTACAAATTCCTGTGTAATCTAAAATTACTACGTTCGTTATAACGGTATCTGCCACACCGTCTTTACGAGTTGCAAGGGGGTGCTGGCCCATGCCGTCCCGAATGACTTTTCCGCCGCCAAAGACAACTTCTTCTCCGTATGAAGTGTAATCTTTTTCAATTTGAATAAACAAATCTGTATCAGCAAGGCGGATAGAGTCACCAGTAGTTGGTCCGTACATTTCAGCATATTGTTTTCGGGACATTTTAAAACTCATGATTCATCCTCACTTTCTAATTTGCCGTCTACTTTATTATTGAACCCGTATATACGCCGTTCTCCTGCAAAATTTAGAAGCTGTATTTCTTTTTCATCCCCGGGTTCAAAACGAACAGCCGCTCCTGAAGGGACATTTAATCGCTTTCCGTAAGCTTTCTTCCTATTAAATTGGAGTGCTTCATTTACTTCGTAGAAATGAAAATGTGATCCGACCTGAATAGGGCGGTCGCCGGTGTTAGTAACAGAAATGGTGAATACTTCTCTTCCTTCATTACAAATAATCTCTTCTTCTTTTAAAATGTATTCTCCTGGCAACATATAGCTATCCCTCCTATTTATCGTATCGGGCTGTGGACAGTCACCAATTTCGTTCCATCTGGAAAAGTTGCTTCAACCTGAATATCATCTATCATTTCAGGTATTCCTTCCATGACATCTTCTTGTGTCAAAATGGAAGCCCCGTACTCCATAAGTTGGGCTACAGTTTTCCCGTCTCTTGCCCCTTCCATTACCTCATAAGTGATGAGGGCGACAGCCTCCGGATGATTTAACTTTAATCCTCTGTCTTTTCGGCGCTTCGCAAGATCCGCTGCCACCACTATCATAAGCTTGTCGATTTCCCGCGGCAATAAATGCATAGTTGAATCCTCCTGTTGTAATTACAAACAATAAAAAAACTCCCTATTTGGAAGAAAGGGGAGCTAATTATTACCCTTTATTCATTTTCTCCTAAATCCATGTAGATAATCCTTTCAAAAGGATTTTAACATACAAAGATTTTAAGATGAAGTTTAACGCAATGCGGTTTGAACTAAAAATAAAAATTATTCAAAATGTTGACATTTGCAATAAATTTTAACCATTAAGATAAAGTCGAGCATTTTGTAAAAAAGAGGGAAGAGAAATAAGAGATACATTTTGCTTCATTTTGGGAAAGCTGAAGAGGAAACGCTCTTTATAAACTTAACCAAAATGGAGGGAAAAAATATGAAATCAATACTGATTTTTATGACTGCTTTTCTTCTTGCTGCACTAACAGCATGCAGTCAAAATGACAATGCAATAAATAATGATTCGGAATATGGGGATCAATCCCGGGATGGCAAAGATTTTGTTGGCAAAAGTTTAAAACGTGTATCTAATAAGGATTGGGACAATGAAGCGGAACGGCCATCGGATCAAGTCCTCAACACTCCGCATCATACATCCAATAATTCTCCATCCATGGGGCAGGAAATAGATAAAATCCGATCAATCATTAAATCGGAAACTAATTATGATGCAGGCTCCGTATGGTTTAATGGCAATACCATACATGTTACGGTCCATGATAAGGGTGAAATCAAGACGGATGAAGAAAGAAATGAGGAAAAGCAGCGAATTCAAGACATGATAACCAGGGTTGTTCCCCAATATAATATAGATGTTAAATTAAAGAAATAACCACAATTTTGAATCCTCTTTGACGTTGATTATTCACCTATACTATAATTAAGCTAGAAGTGAACTCAGTTGGGGCACTTATTTATAGTTAAAAAGGATGGATTACTTCCAACTCGTTTCATGTAGATGTTTTGGAAAATTTATGAGGTGAATAATTTGTTTGATCGACTGCAGGCAGTAGAAGATAGATATGAAAGATTGAATGAACTATTGAGTGACCCTGAAATCATTAATGATTCAAAGAAGCTAAGGGAATATTCTAAGGAGCAATCCAGTATTCAGGAGACGGCTTCAACGTATAAAGAGTATAAAGCAGTTCGTGAGCAACTCCAGGAAGCCAAGGCGATGCTTGAAGACAAACTTGATGCGGATATGCGTGAAATGGTTAAAGAAGAGATTAATGAACTTGAAGAGACCATACAAGGTCTTGAAGATAAGCTGAAAATATTGCTTATTCCAAAAGACCCTAACGATGATAAAAACGTAATCATGGAGATCCGCGGAGCGGCAGGCGGAGATGAAGCGGCCTTATTTGCAGGTAGTCTATACCGTATGTACAGCCGTTTTGCTGAGGTGCAAGGCTGGAGGACTGAAGTTATTGAATCAAGTCCTACAGGGCTTGGTGGTTATAAGGAAATCATTTTCATGATTAATGGTAACGGTGCATATTCAAAGTTGAAATTCGAAAATGGAGCCCATCGCGTGCAGCGTGTACCTGAAACTGAATCAGGCGGACGGATTCATACGTCCACGGCTACGGTTGCCGTTTTACCGGAAGCTGAGGAAGTGGAAGTTGAAATCCATGATAAGGATGTTCGTGTAGATACCTTTGCGTCGAGTGGCCCAGGAGGACAGAGTGTTAACACCACAATGTCAGCGGTGCGATTGACGCATATTCCAACAAATACCGTTGTATCTTGTCAGGATGAAAAATCACAAATCAAGAACAAAGAAAAAGCAATGAAAGTTTTGCGTGCCCGTGTGTATGACAAAATTCATCGCGAAGTACAGGCGGAATATGACCAAAACAGGAAGCTTGCCGTTGGAACGGGTGATCGTTCAGAACGGATTCGTACGTATAACTTCCCGCAAAACCGTGTTACCGACCATCGTATCGGCTTAACGATTCAAAAGCTGGATCAAATTATGGAAGGTAAGCTGGATGATGTCGTGGATGCCTTAATCATGGAAGATCAATCTTCAAGACTGGAAAATGCAGATGAATAATTCTGTAATGAAAGTATTCGAAGTCCTTAAATGGGCTTCTTCTTTTTTAAAGGAAAATGATCGGGATGCTAATGCAGGAGAAATTTTGTTGCAGCATTATTTAAAGCAAACTCGCTCCCAGCTATTAGCCAATCTCCATTATGAACTCAGTAAAGAGGAGTTAGAACAATTTAAGTCCGCTGTTGAGCTACATGTTGATGGGACCCCTGTTCAATATATTACAGGCAGTGAAGAATTTTATGGACGGACCTTCCTTGTTAATGAAGAAGTGTTGATTCCAAGACCTGAAACAGAAGAATTAATTTATTATACACTTCGTAAGCTCCCTAACATTTTTACGAAGGGACAGAAGCTCAGTTTAGCGGATATTGGGACGGGCAGCGGTGCGATTGCAATTACGATGAAGCTTGAAGAAACAGACTTGCTGGTGACAGCCACGGATATAGCAGATCCATCACTTGAGGTAGCGAGAAAGAATGCCAAGTTACTTGGAGCTGAGGTACAGTTTGTGCAAGGTGATCTGCTGCAGCCATTCATTAAGCAGAACAATCAGGTGGACATCCTTTTATCGAATCCTCCTTATATACCAAATGATGATCAAAAATCCATGTCAGTGGTCGTAACTGATCATGAACCACATCGTGCGTTATTCGCTGGTGTCGATGGCTTAGACTTTTATCGCCGCTTTATGGAACAATTGCCACTGGTTATGAAAGTACCGGGACTGATTGGCTTTGAGGTAGGCGCTGGACAGGGCCAGGCAGTTGCCGGTCTCTTAAAGCGGACATTTCCTGCGGCAGAAGTGTCCATTGAAAATGACATTAACAAAAAGGATCGAATGGTCTTTGCTGTATTAAAATGATTCGTCTCAAATGTGAGACGGATTTTTTTGTTTGGAATGTAACGTGCTTCACCCAATATACCTTTTAGAATCTATATTTTTAGTTATCCTCTTTTTTACTTTTACTAGTTTAAGATAACGGAAAATTGGCGAGACTAATTTGTGTGAGGGGGCGAGGGCGATGAAAACTAAACATTTAGCCATTATCTATCTATTAATCTTAACAATAGGAACAATTGTAAGTATATATATGCCTAAAGCGGAGGCGGTCAGTGCGGAAGAAACTATGGTGATTCCAGATGAAGCGATTCGTCTGCGAATACTTGCTAATAGTGATACAGAAGAGGATCAAGCTGTTAAGCGCTTGATTAGAGATAAAGTAAATGAAGATATTACGAAGTGGGTTCAGGAGCTTACCTCTTTGGATGAGGCGAGGGAAGTGATTACTTCGCATTTACCAGATATCCAAGCAACAGCGGAGGCAGTAGTGAGGGAAAATGGTTTGGAACAGTCAGTCAACGTCGATTTTGGACAGGCGGAATTCCCGACAAAGCTTTACGGTCAGTATTTATATCCTGCAGGTGATTATGAAGCGGTGATTATCACACTTGGTGAAGGGGAAGGGGCTAATTGGTGGTGTGTGTTATTTCCTCCATTATGTTTCCTGGATTTTTCAAATGGGACAGCTGTAAGCCAAAGTCCAATTGTCGAGGATGAAGATGAAGAATCAGTGACATCAAAAGGGAAGGCATATGCTGCAACGAATGAAGAGAAAGTTGTGCCCGAGGAAAAAGTTAAAGAAGAAGTTATAGAGGAAAGTGTAAAAGAGGAAGCGCCAGAGGAAAAAGTTAAAGAAGAAGTTATAGAGGAAAGTGTAAAAGAGGAAGTGACAGAAGAAAAGGTTAAGGAAGAAGTGACACCGAAAGTTATCGAAGAGAACGTTGAGGATACAAGTGATAATTTGACGGCATCTACTGACCGAGGTCAACAATTATATGAAGGGGAAAAGGAACCCGAGGTGGAAGTGAAGTCCTTATTTGCAGAAATTTTCAATGAGATTTTTTAAAGTGAGGGCATCTGCCCTCGTTTTTTTACGATTAGGGTAAATGTAATAATACATATCCACAGAGTTATTAACAAAATATCGAAAAAGTCTGTCAATAATCCATAATATCCACAAAGTTATCCACCGTTTCGTTACAATTATCCACAATTTGTGGATAACGCTTGAATTATGTGTATACTTCTTTTATACTTTCAAAGTATATTTTAAGAAATAATAGTACGATAAGACTGAAATATCGTTCATATAAAAGCGATTATATAAAATAAGTAATGCTAAAAGGTGAAGGTGTTTACGATGAAAACGAAAGTTTGGTTAGTGGATAAAAATGTGGATAATTTACAAAGTTATCCCCAAATTACACAATCAGCTGAATTATTAAAGGCTGATCAAGTGGTTGCTTTTCCAACGGAGACCGTATATGGGCTGGGAGCTAATGCTAAAAGTGACGAGGCTGTCAAAAAAGTGTTTGAAGCGAAGGGGCGTCCGAGTGATAACCCTTTAATTGTTCATATAGCTACTGAAGAACAGTTGAAAGATATTGTTGAAGAGATTCCGGTACAGGCAAGGAAACTTATAGCGGAATTTTGGCCGGGGCCTTTAACATTGATTATGAAACGGAAGCCAGGACAGCTATCAAACCTAGTGACGGCGGGTTTAGACACAGTCGCGGTCAGAATGCCAGATCATCAGGTTGCCCTTGGTCTTATTCAAGCGAGTAATCTGCCTATTGCTGCTCCTAGTGCAAATACCTCTGGGAAACCAAGCCCCACATCAGCTAAACATGTTGTGGATGATTTAATGGGCCGGATTGCGGGCATCGTCGATGGTGGGACCACAGGTGTAGGTGTTGAATCTACCGTGCTTGATTGCACGGAGGAAGTGCCTGTTATTTTAAGACCGGGTGGCGTGACAGTTGAACAACTGGAAGCAGTCATTGGAACAGTTAGACAGGACGCTGCCTTGAAACATAAGGATGCAGCACCAAAAGCTCCGGGTATGAAATATACCCACTATGCACCGAAAGCCCCTCTTTTTTTAGTAAAGGGTAATCAAGCTTTCCTTCAGAAGCTTGTGGATGAAAAAAGAGGTGATGGGTTAAAAGTCGGTGTGATAACACCTACTGAACATCAACGAGAATATAAGGCGGATTATATTGTTGCTCCTGGATCATTAGCGGATTTACATACAGTTGCAGCAGGGCTATATGATGCTTTACGACAATTTGATGTACTTGATGTCGATATCATTTTTAGCGAAATGTTTCCTGAGTCTGGTATAGGGGTTGCGGTTATGAACCGGCTTGAGAAGGCTGCAGGTCATCAAATCATAGAAGAACATGCGTAATAAGGACTGATTTATTCTTCTATTTCTTTTCGGACATGCATAACATGTAGTAGGTACGTCCGAGGGAGGTATGGAATGAATACATTCGCTGGAGAAATCATCACCTTATTGCTAATGGCTTTTGCGTTGGGAATGGATGCCTTTTCTGTCGGCCTTGGAATGGGGATGTTTAAGCTAAGGTTAAGGCAAATCCTTTTTATAGGGCTAACTGTAGGCTTTTTTCATATTTGGATGCCCTTGCTTGGTATGGGGGCAGGTCGTTTCATTTCTGATAAATTTGGAACATTTGCTACATACGCTGGCGGTCTATTGCTGTTAATTTTGGGCATCCAGATGTTTATTCCCGGTAAAAGGGGAGAAGCTGGAATTAGAGATAATAAGATGCTCGCTCCTATCGGAAAAGGTCTGTTTATTTTTGCTCTAGGGGTAAGCCTGGATAGTTTTTCGGTAGGGTTAACGCTGGGGATTTATGGAGCTAAAACGTTTTTGACCATTCTCTGTTTTGGAATGGCTGCCACTTTTTTAACGTGGGCAGGACTTTTACTGGGGAGAAAGATGCAGGGGTTACTGGGAGTTTACAGTGAGATTCTTGGTGGTAGTATTCTGTGTGCGTTTGGTCTAAAACTATTATTCTCCTTTTGATGCACCTAATTTCATATCTGTCCTTCCTCAACTGTTCCGAATTACCGGGGCGGTTTTTATTTTTCTCTTTTAAACATTTCACTGTGGAAAAAGGGGAAGAAAGATGGTCTTATCTTATAGGATAAAGGGTTTACGAAATAGACTTAATTTTTTTGTTTGAAGTGAATTTATTATGATATTTTAATAATAAGAGTGCTTTTATTATGACTATTAAAAATGGGGCAATAGCTTATAATGGATAAAAAAGGAGGACGTTAAAATGATCCGAGTATTATTTGTATGTACCGGCAACACGTGCAGAAGCCCCATGGCAGAAGCAATTTTAAAAAACAAGAATATTAAAGGTATCGAAGTGAGATCTGCTGGCGTATATGCTTCGGCTGGCCAAGACGCTTCAATGCATGCTAAAAGTGTATTAGTTGAAAATAACATATCACATAATCATTCCTCAACACCTTTATCTGAGAAGGAAATAGATTGGGCTACTCATATTTTTACCATGACGGAAGGGCATAAAGCGGCCATTATGAGTACATTCCCCCATATTATTGATAAAACTTTTACTTTAAAAGAATTTGTTAATGACGATAAACATGATAGAGACATAATAGATCCGTTTGGTGGCCCGGAAGACCTTTATCGGGAAACGTTCAGGGAGCTTCAAGATTTAATAGAAGAATTAGTAAAAAGTCTGGAAAAGTAAACAAGTCTACAGGGGGAAAAAGAATGGCGGAAAGAACTCAATATAAGTTTGGGTTACGAAAAAAATTAGTTATCTTTATCACAGTCCTTGCTTTAATCACTTATTCAACCTCGGCATTTTTTATTTTCGTGGTCCATCCAATGTTTTTTGAAAATATGAGTTCGATAAGTTTTAGTGTTGGGACACTGCTATTAGGCATATTGTGGTCTGGAATTCTTGCGTTTTTTGCAGCCAGTCTTATTACTAAACCCCTGCAAAGACTAGAAAAAGTGGCGTTAAGTACGGCCCAGGGAAGTATTAACGAAGAAGTAGTTTTATCAAAGACGGATGATGAGATTCGATCATTAGGTACAGCTTTTAACCATATGCTTTTTAACCTGCGGGAAATGGTGCAAAGTATTGAAGAAAATTTCCAAGAGACCAATAACAAGGTCATCCATATTTCTCAAGAATCCTCAAAAGCATCGGAACAGGCAGAAAACATTGCAAGAACCATTGAGGAAATATCCAAAGGTGCTGATACCTCGGCTGTTTCCATCATGAATACGGCTGAATCTATTGATGATGTCATCATGATTGCCCAACAGGTTCAAAATAAAGCGAAGGCATCTGTTGTAATATCCAGTGAAATGGCTGCAGAGCTTTCTCAGAGTAAAGAAGTAGTTAATTCCTTAGTTTTCGGCATTAAACAATTGGCTGAAGAAAACCAACAGTCCCTAAAAACAGTCAAGCGTTTAGAGGAAAATGCGAAAAAGGTAGAACAAATCATTGAGCTTGTCGGCGATATTGCAGCACAAACGAACCTACTTGCATTGAATGCCTCCATTGAAGCGGCACGAGCAGGAGAACATGGGAAAGGATTTGCTGTTGTGGCGGAAGAAGTCCGTCTGTTAGCTGATGAGAGCGCTAAAGCTGTTCAAGGCATTTCAAGTTTGATTCAAAATATTCAGGTTGAGGTACAGGCTGTTGTTAAACAAATTGGCGAACAGGTCATCTTGGCAAATAAAGAAGCCCAAAAAGGTACAAATACGGATATAGCGATAGAAGGAATGACCAAAACAGTACATAATGTTGTCGCTGCGGTAAAAGATATTACTGAGCTTGTTGATCGTCAAATGGAAAGTGTTGAAGAAACATCAAGGCAGTCTCAAGAAGTGGCTGCTATTGCAGAAGAAACATCTGCTGGAGCGGAAGAAGTAACGGCTACGACTCATGAACAAGCAAAGGTTATGGAAAACGTAAAAAAATTGGCTATGGAGCTTAAAGAGCAAGCAGAAAAATTGAAACAGACCATTACACGCTTTCATACTTAATATCATTTTTACAGGAAACCAGTGTAGGTTTCCTGTTTCTATATGGGCGGAAACCTATAGCTTCACTTTATCTTTTCACAATTTTGTGACACAATAAAATCAAATAAAAACAGCTAGAGGAGGATTTTGATGAAAGTTGCAATTGCATCGGATCATGGTGGTATTCAAATCCGCGAAGAAATAAAGAATTTAATGAATGAGTTAAATATTCCATTTGAGGATTTTGGCTGTGAATGTAGTACATCCGTGGATTATCCGGATTATGCTTTGCCAGTTGCCGAAAAAGTAGCGCAGGGTGAGTTTGATCGTGGAATACTAATATGCGGTACAGGTATTGGAATGAGTATTGCAGCGAATAAGGTTAAAGGGATACGTTGTGCATTGGTTCATGATGTGTATAGTGCGAAATTGACTCGTCAGCATAATGACAGCAATATGTTGGCAATGGGGGAACGTGTAATTGGTCCTGGGCTTGCCAGGGAAATTGCCCAAACATGGTTGACATCAGAATTTGAAGGCGGCCGTCATGAAAACAGGATTGGTAAGATAGCGGAGTATGAAGGAAAACACTCCTAATTTAAATCACTAGAATGCCCTTCTTAAGCGATAAGCTGTGCAGGTAAGAAGTGAAGATTTAGAACAAGGACAAGAGGTCTTCTCTTCATCTAAGGTCTAACCAATCAGTAAGTTTTCTTTAAATGAAAGGATGCGTATTTCATGACAAATGATACTACATTTTCAGATGAGCTTGAGATATGGAAAAATCAGTTTCGAATACTGTTACATGAGTTTCAAGAAGAGGCAGCTTTAAAAGAAAAACAGCTATTGGTAATTGGCTGCAGTACAAGTGAAGTGATCGGAAAACGAATCGGCACAGACGGAACAATTGATGTTGCGGGAATGATCTTTGCTGTAACGGAGGATTTCCAAAGAAAAACGGGAATTCAGGTTGCTTATCAATGTTGTGAACACTTAAATAGGGCTCTCGTTTTACCAAGGGAGACCGCAGTTCGAAGAGATTATGAAGAAGTGTCAGTTGTCCCTGTAAGAACGGCAGGAGGGTCGATGGCAACCTATGCCTATCAACAATGGAAAGATGCTATCGTCGTTGAGCATATCAAGGCAGAAGCGGGGATAGACATCGGTGATACTTTCATCGGTATGCATTTAAAACATGTGGCTGTCCCTGTTCGAGTCTCCATTAAAGAAATTGGTCATGCACATGTGACTATGGCTAAAACCCGCCCAAAACTAATTGGCGGAGAGCGGGCTGTATATCAGGATACTTCAGTAAACAAGAGTTGTACTTAATAGAAAATTAGGCAGCATTTCTCAGATGAGGGATGCTGTTTTTGTATGGAGACTATTAAATAAAAGAAAAATGTAAAGAACAAGAAGAATCTTTAACGATTTTTTTGTATAGTACCAATAGAATGGTTAGTGAAGAAAAAACGGTATACCCCCTCATTGGAAAGCTTTTTTACTAATAAAATTCAGGTAGGAAGAGCTATTTACCTTAAATAAGTTGTGAAATGCGAACGTTTTTAAATGAAAAAACAATGAACGTTCGATAAAAATAGACTATCACTTCTAAAATAGACATGTTAAAATGGAGTAGAATTTTCAAATAATTATCGATAAGGCTTTTTCATGTCTTTTTGAAGTCATGTTGTAAATAATGTAAAAAGCGAATAACGCACAATTTGAGGAGGAATTACGGAATGAATCGTTTAGCAAAGCAAGATGAGCAAGTGTTTAACGCAATTCAACTGGAATTAGGGCGTCAAAGAAGTAAGATTGAGCTTATTGCTTCTGAGAACTTCGTGAGTGAAGCTGTCATGGAAGCTCAAGGATCGGTTTTAACTAATAAGTATGCAGAAGGATATCCGGGTAAACGTTACTACGGTGGGTGTGAGTATGTCGACATCGTTGAAGATTTAGCACGTGACCGCGCAAAAGAGATTTTCGGTGGCGAGTATGTAAACGTACAACCACACTCTGGAGCTCAAGCTAATATGGCAGTTTACTTTACCGTTCTTCAAACTGGCGACACTGTGTTAGGAATGAACCTGTCCCATGGCGGTCATTTAACACATGGAAGCCCGGTTAACTTCAGTGGTGTTAACTACAACTTTGTTGAATATGGTGTAGACGAAAAAGATCACCGTATCGATTACAACGATGTTTTAGAAAAAGCACGTCAGCACAAGCCTAAACTGATCGTAGCAGGGGCTAGTGCATATCCACGTGAAATTGATTTCAAACGCTTCCGTGAGATTGCAGATGAAGTCGGAGCTTATTTAATGGTTGATATGGCACATATCGCAGGTTTAGTTGCTGCAGGATTGCATCAAAGTCCAATTCCTTATGCAGACTTTGTAACGACAACTACTCATAAAACGCTTCGCGGACCACGCGGCGGTATGATTATTTGTAAAGAAGAGTTCGGTAAGAAAATTGATAAATCAATCTTCCCTGGAATTCAAGGTGGGCCTTTAATGCATGTAATTTCTGCTAAAGCTGTAGCATTCGGCGAAGCGCTTCAAGATGATTTTAAAGCTTATGCACAACAAATTATCGACAATGCTAAACGTTTGGGCGAAGGTTTGAAAAAAGAAGGCTTTACCCTTGTTTCTGATGGAACAGATAATCACTTAATTCTTCTTGATGTACGTTCTACAGGACTAACAGGAAAAATTGCAGAACATGTACTAGATGAAATCGGTATTACCGTTAACAAAAATGCGATTCCGTATGATCCGGAAAAACCATTCGTTACAAGTGGTATACGTATTGGAACAGCGGCAGTTACATCTCGTGGCTTTGGATTAGAAGACATGGATGAAATCGCTGCAATCATCGGACTTGTTTTGAAAAATAATGAAGATGAAGCTAAACTTGAAGAAGCAAAACAGCGTGTTGAAGCATTAACAAGCAAATTTGAATTATATCCTTCATTGTAATAACGGAGCCGCTTCCTTTCTAGGGAAGCGGCTTTTGTGTGCTTAAATAGATAGACACAGAGAAGAGTGTGTTTTGAAGAGTCGGAATAGTGAAAATAGGTCTGACATCTAAACCTTTATTGAAGATTGAACCTTTTTTCTGTAAAATAGGTTGAAGTGAATTTTAAAAGATACGAAAATTTTTCTAAACGAATAGGGAAATTATAAAAAGAGCAAAATTAAGCAATAGAATTGGAGAGATGCTAAATGGGAAAAGTTTATGTTTTCGATCACCCGTTAATTCAACACAAATTAGCCTATATACGTGATATAAATACAGGAACAAAAGAATTCCGCGAACTAGTAGATGAAGTTGCGTCATTAATGGCATTTGAAATTACAAGAGACATGCCGCTTGAAGAAGTGGAAATCCAAACACCAGTCAGCAAAGCGAAAGTAAAAATGCTTTCTGGTAAAAAAGTTGGTATCGTTCCAATTTTACGTGCTGGTATTGGAATGGTAGATGGAATTATTAAATTGATTCCTGCTGCAAAGGTAGGTCATGTCGGTCTTTACCGTGATCCAGAAACATTAAAACCGGTTGAATATTATGCGAAAATGCCAAGCGATTTGGCAGAAAGAGAATGCATTGTTGTAGACCCAATGTTAGCGACAGGCGGTTCTGCTATTGAAGCTATCAATTCTATTAAAAAGCGCGGTGCAGTTAACATCAAATTCATGTGTCTAATTGCAGCCCCAGAAGGCGTAGAAGCATTAAAAGAAGCGCATCCTGATGTGGATATTTATATTGCAGGCCTTGACGAAAAACTGAATGAACATGGCTACATCGTTCCAGGTCTAGGAGACGCGGGAGATCGTTTATTCGGCACAAAATAATAGAAAGAAACTGAGGTGTCACGATTGAACCAACCGATTAAGGTCATGACGATTTTTGGAACGAGACCAGAAGCTGTCAAAATGGCGCCCTTAGTACTCGAATTTCAAAAACACCCAGAATATTTCAAACCAATCGTTGCTGTTACGGCTCAGCATCGACAAATGTTAGATCAAGTACTCGACCTATTTTCCATTCAACCCGATTATGATTTGAATATAATGAAGGAAAGGCAAACGCTTGCTGATATTACAACAAGAGCATTAAGTGGTCTGGATTCTATAATGAAGGAAGCTAAACCTGACATTGTTCTTGTTCATGGTGATACAACTACAACCTTTGTAGCCAGTTTAGCTGCTTTTTATAATCAAATCGTCATTGGACATGTGGAAGCAGGGCTGCGCACATGGAATAAGTATTCCCCCTATCCGGAAGAGATGAATCGACAGCTTACCGGAACTATGGCAGATTTACATTTTGCGCCGACCTCAAAAGCGGAAGAGAATTTGCTGAATGAAAACAAGAAAGAAAACATATTCGTGACGGGAAATACGGCAACCGATGCCTTAAAAACGACAGTACGGTCCACGTATTCTCATCCAGTTTTGAATAAATTGGAAGATGACCGGCTCATTTTACTTACAGCTCATCGCAGGGAAAACCTAGGGGAGCCTATGAGGAATATCTTTAGAGCGGTCAAAAAAATCGTTGCAGATCATGACGATGTTCAAGTGGTTTATCCTGTCCATTTAAATCCCGCTGTTCAAGAGCTAGCAAACGAGATTCTCGGTGATAATCCGCGTGTCCATTTAATCGAACCGCTGGACGTATTGGATTTTCATAACTTTGCATCAAGAGCCTATTTGATTTTGACTGACTCCGGAGGCATCCAGGAAGAGGCACCATCACTTGGTGTACCTGTTCTTGTTTTGCGAGATACGACTGAACGCCCGGAGGGGATTGCAGCAGGCACCTTAAGACTGGCGGGTACAGATGAACAGACCATTTTTAAAATGGCGCATGAATTGCTAACCAATCATGAAGAACACAAAAAAATGGCTAAGGCCTCTAATCCATATGGGGACGGAAATGCTTCAGCCCGAATTGCTGAAGCCGTACGTTACTATTTCAAGCAAGTCAGTGTACCGCCAACAAGATTTGAACCATAAAAAAGGAAAAGCCAATTGGCTTTTCCTTTTTTATTTGCATACTCCAAGGTAGTTGAGAAAAGATAACTGCTAAGGGGATGATTATGTTGAGAAAGATATCTTTTATATTGTCTGTTTTCCTTTTAATATTTTTTTTCTCAAATGAAAAAGGATTAGCCTCTGTCATTCTGCCGCCATTACCAAAGTTATCTGAATCTAAGAAAGTAACGGTTGTTGTCACGATGGAAAGTCCGATTTCACAAGAAAAGATTAATAAGCTGCTTGAAAAGTATCCATCCCTTCATTTACGTAATATTTATACGGTTGCCCTTGATGGATTTTCTGTATATGGGAAAAAGAATGAAATTGAACAACTTAAGAAGGAGAGTGCGATTCAAGCTGTTACTGAAGTATCCATGTATCATGCCTCGCTAGATGAAAGTGTCCCTTTCATTGGAGGAGACAGGGTGAGGAGTTTCTTTGATAAAAAGAATCACCGGATAACCGGGAAAGGAGTAAAAGTAGGGATTATTGATACAGGGATTGATTATACACATCCAGATTTGCAGCGTAATTATAAAGGAGGAAAAGATTTAGTTGATAGTGATGAAGACCCGATGGAAACGAAGAACATGGGAAGTTTAGATACAATACATGGAACCCATGTTGCGGGTATTATTGCAGCTAATGGAAAGATGAGGGGTGTCGCTCCAGAAGCAGAGATTTATGCATATCGGGCATTGGGGCCAGGAGGTGCAGGAGATACAGAGCAAGTCTTGACGGCCATTGAGTCAGCAATGAAAGATAAGGTAGATGTTTTAAACCTTTCTCTTGGGAACAATGTCAATGGCCCTGATTTACCTATTTCGCTAGCGTTAAATAAAGCGGTGGAAAGCGGAATCGTTGCTGTCACATCAAACGGCAATTCTGGGCCGGCTGTTTGGACTGTGGGTTCGCCTGGGACAGCAGAAAAAGCGATTTCGGTAGGGGCGTCAACTCCTCCGTTGAAGGTTCCATATATGGTTTACGGACTGGGGTCAAAAAAGTATCAATCTTATTTGACTCTATTTCAAGGCTCTAAGAAGTGGAACTTAACTTTTTCGGAAGAAGTAATTTATGGAAATATCGGAAACGAAAATGAGCTAAAACATGTTAAAGATAAAATCGTGTTACTTGAGCGTGGCACACTTACCTTTCAGGAGAAAGTATCCAATGCTGAAAAGGCAGGAGCGAAAGCGGTAATTATATATAATAATACGAGCGGAACCTTTACCGGTAGCTTAGAAAAAGAGATGAACATACCAGTTGCTTCTATTAATAGAAGAGATGGATTACGACTTAAGAAATTTGTGGATCAAAAAAAACACGAAAAAGTTCATTTTGTATATAAGAAGGAGCAAGATAGACTGGCTGATTTTAGCTCGAGGGGACCGGTAACGGTATCTTGGGGGATTAAGCCAGACGTGTTAGCGCCTGGAGTTGAGATTGAAAGCACCATTCCTAAGGGATATATGTCCTTAGCTGGCACAAGTATGTCTGCCCCGCATGTTGCAGGTGCGTGCGCTTTAATTTTACAAAAGCATCCGGAGTGGACTCCTGATCAAGTAAAGTCAGCCTTGATGAGTACTTCTAAGCCATTAAGTAAAACGGCAGATCAACTGTATCGCACATATGAACAGGGAGCTGGCCGCATCCAGGTTGCTGAAGCATTAAAAGCAGACACACTGCTGTATCCAAGTTCTTTGTCATTTGGAATGTATACAAAAAAAGAAGGAATTGAAGAGCATCATGAACCGATTGTCCTTGAAAATACAGGAAAGAAGATTAGGCGGTACTCTTTTATTGTCCCATTAAAAGAGAAGGGACTCATTTGGGATTTGCCGAAATCGATTACTTTAAATCCAAGTGAAAAGAAAGCAATCGATGTGGGACTTCAAGTAAACCCGTCCGAACTCAAGAAGGGTGTTTATGATGGGTACCTAATTATAATGGAAGGAAGTAAAAAAATTTCACTCCCTTATTTATACGTTAAAGAAGAACCGGATTATCCAAGAGTAATGGGGTTTGAATTCGGCCAAGGCGACCAGGCCGGCACATATCGATACGAGATGTATCTACCTCGAGGAGCTGAAGAATTCGGGATTGCTCTTTATGACGCAGACACTTTAAAATTTGCCGGATATATGGATTGGTCGAAACCAGCACCCTCAGGTTTGACCAAAAAAAATATATTTAGAAAAGACTTGCCGCCTAAAGGCGTATATAAAGCAATAATATTTGCAAGAAGGAATGGAAGGGAAGATCGGTTAGAAAAGACGTTACTTATTGAGTGAATAAATGACAATAAGTAAAATAAAACGTATGTCAATAGTAATAAAAAGATAATTTGTGAACAATTCGTTAATAATTACAAACCTGTGACAAATTTCACTAACCACTCATTGACATTGATTCTTGCCTATTGTATGCTAACTAAGGATGTAAAATGAGAGGGTTTTCAGGAGCCCAACATGCAGATTTTTACAGCATGAAATGTTTTCTATCCTCCACCAAATTTCAACCGCGAGGATGCAACTTTCGTCAAATAAATTGCCGTCTATTAATGGCTATGACTTTGATGTCAGCGATTCTTTCTCAAATAGTCGGATCAGTTTTGATCGGTATCTTCTTTTTAGAAAGATGATTTGACAGAACCCTTGATTCGAACCGCTGCTATTAGTAATTGGCCTTCTTTGTGGACTTGCATTAGGTTTACAAGCAATGCTCCATTCAGTTCGAAAATATTTCTCAGGAGATTAAATGAAAAATGCCAGAAATGAAAATCATGTTCAACAGGCAGAGTAAATATATAATTTTTCTTCTGGCGGTTTATGTTGTTGGATGGGGACTTACGAGTTATCAAGCCGTTTTTGCTGGGCTTATACTGGGTACGAGTTTGAGTTTATACAATTTATGGCTGATTAATCAGAAAATGAAAAAATTCAGTCAGGCGCTTGATGAAGGAAAGAAAACTAAATCTCTTGGAACGATGACACGAATGGCATCCGCAGGTCTAGCGGTACTCATTGCATTGGAATTTCCGGAGCATTTTCATCTGATTAGTGTTGTATGGGGATTAATGACAGCTTATATCGTCATTTTTATAGATTTTTTCATCCAATTAATACGTCGATAGCGGGGAAGAGAGGTGAATATAGTTGAATCATGGAGCACCCTTACACGATTTTATGGGTCTAACCTTTAACTTAAGTAATGTCCTAATGATAACAATTGCGAGTCTTGTTGTGTTCTTAATTGCAGTGATTGGTACACGTAAGTTAGCAATGAAGCCAACTGGCATGCAGAATTTCATGGAATGGATTATGGATTTTGTTAAGGGTATTATTAATAGTAACATGGACTGGAGAACAGGTGGTCAGTTTCAACTGCTTGGTATGACTTTGCTAATGTACATTTTTGTGTCCAATATGCTAGGTCTTCCGTTTGCAATTAGTTACGATGGAGTGCTTTGGTGGAAATCACCAACAGCCGACCCAGTTATCACATTGACTCTTGCAGTCATGGTTTTAGGTTTAACGCATTACTATGCTATAAAAATGAAAGGCGCCAAGGGTTACTTTAAAGCTTACAAAAACCCAATGACACTTGTAGAGGAATTTACAAACTCCTTGACACTTGGTCTGCGTCTATATGGTAACATTTATGCTGGTGAAGTTTTGCTAGGCTTATTAGCAGGGACGTTAGCATTTAGTGGACCTGCCGGATTTATTGGTGCAATTGTGCCTACATTAGTATGGCAAGGCTATAGTATTTTCGTCGGTAGTATCCAAGCGTTTATCTTTGTTACGTTAACAATGGTTTATCTGTCTCATAAAGTCAGTGACGACCATTAATTATAAGTTCATTTAGAACTAAAAAAATAAAATTTTGATACAATTTAAGGAGGATATTTATAATGACAGGTTCAGTAGGTCTTCTTGCAGCAGCAATTGCAATTGGTTTAGCAGCACTAGGTGCAGGTATTGGTAATGGTCTTATCGTTTCAAGAACAGTAGAAGGTATCGCTCGTCAACCAGAAGCTCGCGGTATGCTTCAAACAACAATGTTCATTGGTGTAGGTTTAGTTGAAGCGATGCCTATCATCGCGGTAGTAATTGCGTTTATGGTATATGGTGGTTAATAGAACCTTTAAAAAGTTCAAAAATGGCGAAGTTCGTTCCATGTGAACCTTCGCCTTTCCTTTATGTCCACAATCCCGTTTTTATACAGTTTAAGAGCATAGTTTTCTAAAAGTTCATATGAATGAACGCTATAAGAAGTGAAACTCGTGAAGGGAGTGAACCAAGCGTGTTAACAAGCAGCTTTGTACTTGGGTCAACGTCTCATGGCTTTAATGGCGGAGACATGTTATTCCAATTAGTAATGTTTATCATTTTGTTAGCGTTGCTGAAGAAATTTGCATGGGGTCCTCTAATGGGCATCATGACTCAACGTGAAGAACATGTTGCAAATGAAATTCAAGCAGCGGAAGCTAGCAGACAAGAAGCACTTAAATATTTAGAAGAACAACGTGAAATCGTAAAACAATCTCGCACTGAAGCGGGACAACTTATAGAAAACGCAAAACTTCAAGGTGAAGCACAGCGTGAAGATATCGTGAATCAAGCACGTCTTGAAGCTGAACGTGTTAAAGAATCAGCGAAGCGTGAAATTGTACAGGAAAAAGAAAAAGCTATTACAGCATTACGCGAGCAAGTGGCATCTTTATCCGTACTTATTGCTTCTAAAGTAATTGAAAAAGAACTATCTGAAGCTGATCAAGAGCAATTGATTAATGACTACATTCAAGAGGCAGGAGAAGGGAAATGAGCGATATAACAGTAGCAAAGCGTTATGCCGTTGCCCTTTTCCAAATTGCGAAAGAGCAAAATCTCATTAACCAACTTGAAGAAGAGCTTCGCATAGTGAATGAAGTTTTTACAAATGATAATGAGCTATTAAGCTTCTTAGCTCATCCTAAAATGACTAAAGATGCAAAAAGTGCTTTGATTGCAAATGCATTTGCAAGCCTTTCTTCTTCCGTTCAAAACACAGTAATGTTAATGGTAGAGCGTCATCGTACAGATGAAGTGACTGCTATGGCACAAGAGTTTATTGAACTTGCGAATGAAGAAAACTCAGTTGCGGATGCAACTGTCTATACAGTTCGTCCATTGACTGGATCAGAAATGGAAGCTGTGTCTTCATCTTTTGCTGCAAAAATCGGTAAAAGAAATTTACGCATTACTAATATTACGGATACCAATATTCTTGGCGGCATCAAACTTCAAATCGGTAACCGCATATATGACGGAACGATTAGCGGTAAGCTTGGTCGTCTTAGCAAACAACTATTAGGTTAATATTCACAGATAGGGGTGAAATTCATGAGCATCAAAGCTGAAGAAATCAGTGCGCTGATTAAAAAGCAGATTGAAAACTATCAGTCGGAAATTAAAGTAAGCGATGTAGGTACAGTTATCACTGTTGGTGATGGTATCGCACGCGTTCATGGTTTAGATAATGCAATGTCTGGGGAGCTCTTAGAATTTTCCAATGGTTCAATGGGTTTAGCACAAAACCTTGAGCAAAATAACGTAGGTGTTGTTATTCTTGGACCTTTCAGAGACATTCAAGAAGGCAGTGAAGTACGCCGTACAGGAAGAATCATGGAAGTACCAGTTGGAGAAGAATTAATCGGACGTGTTGTAAATCCGCTTGGACAGCCATTAGATGGTCTTGGCCCAATCGCTACAACAAAAACTCGTCCAATCGAAAGCCCTGCTACAGGTGTTATGGACCGTAAATCTGTTCATGAACCATTACAAACAGGGATTAAAGCTATCGATGCTCTAGTACCAATCGGACGTGGACAACGTGAGTTAATCATTGGTGACCGTCAAACTGGTAAAACATCAGTTGCGATCGATACAATCCTTAACCAAGCTGACCAAAACATGATCTGTATTTATGTTGCTATTGGCCAAAAAGAATCAACAGTTCGTGGAACAGTTGAAACACTACGTAAAAATGGTGCATTAGATTACACAATCGTTGTATCTGCATCAGCTTCTCAACCAGCACCACTTTTATACCTAGCTCCATATGCTGGTGTGACTATGGGTGAAGAGTTTATGTTTGCTGGCAAGCACGTTTTAGTGGTTTATGATGATCTTTCTAAACAAGCATCAGCATACCGTGAACTTTCCTTGCTGCTTCGCCGTCCTCCAGGTCGTGAAGCTTTCCCTGGGGATGTATTCTACTTGCACTCCCGCTTACTTGAGCGTGCAGCTAAATTGAATGACACTTTAGGTGCTGGTTCAATCACTGCGCTTCCATTTGTTGAAACACAAGCAGGCGATATCTCTGCTTACATTCCAACAAACGTTATTTCCATCACAGATGGACAAATCTTCTTACAATCTGATTTGTTCTTCTCAGGTGTACGTCCTGCGATTAACGCTGGTCTTTCCGTATCCCGTGTTGGTGGATCTGCACAAATTAAAGCGATGAAAAAAGTTGCTGGTACATTACGTCTAGACTTAGCTTCTTATCGTGAATTGGAAGCATTCTCTCAATTCGGTTCTGATCTTGATGCTGCTACACAAGCAAAACTTAACCGTGGTGCTCGTACAGTTGAAGTTCTTAAGCAAGATCTAAACAAACCAATTAAAGTTGAAAAACAAGTCATGATTTTCTATGCATTAACTAAAGGTCATTTAGATGATATTCCAGTATCGGATATCCTTCGTTTTGAAGAAGAATACTATGTGTTCCTAGATCGTTCTCATCCAGAATTATTAGATCACATTCGCACAACTAAAGGTCTTCCTGAAGACGCTGCTATCGTTGCTGCAATTAACGAGTTCAAAAAGAATTTCGTTATTTCTGAATAATAAGGTCTAACTAATTTATAAAGGGTGGTGAGAATGAATGGCCTCTTTACGCGATATTAAGTCTCGGATTACTTCAACGAAAAAGACGAGTCAAATTACAAAAGCGATGCAGATGGTATCTGCTTCTAAAATGAACCGTGCAGAAGCGAATGCTAAAGCATATGTTCCATATATGGAAAAAATTCAAGAAGTAGTATCAAGTATTGCGAACGGAAGTACGGATGCATCTCATCCAATGCTTGTCTCACGTCCAGTAAAGAAAACCGGTTACCTGGTAATCACATCGGACCGAGGATTGGCAGGAGCCTACAACAGTAGTATCCTTCGCCACGTTCATAAAACTATTCTTGAACGCCATAAATCCAATGATGAGTTCGTCATTATCGCAATCGGAAGGGTTGGCCGTGATTTCTTTGTCAGCCGTAATATGCACGTAGAGCTTGAAGTAATTGGTGTTCCTGATCAGCCGTCTTTCGCTGACATTAGCTCCCTTGCTAAATCAACAGTGAATTTGTATCTAAATGAACTGTGTGATGAGCTTTATATGTACTATAACCATTATGTCAGCCCAATCCAGCAGGATGTAACGGAAAAGCAAGTCCTTCCGTTAGCTGACTTTAATACTTCCAATGCAACATTGACTTCTTATGAATTTGAACCGAATGCAGAAGAAATTCTTGAGGTATTACTACCTCAGTACGCAGAAAGTTTAATTTATGGTGCTTTGTTAGATGGTAAAGCAAGTGAGCACTCTGCACGTATGACTGCAATGAAAAATGCAACCGATAATGCGAAAGAATTGATCGATTCACTTTCATTGCAATATAACCGTGCACGTCAGGCCGCAATTACTCAAGAAATCACGGAAATTGTCGGCGGTGCAGCAGCTTTAGAATAAAATTATTAAAGGGACGGTCGGCCCGGACGATATGTTGGCCGTTCCATAAACTTGATAGTCGTTATAAGCACGTTAGGAGGGAAAACGATGAATATAGGACGCGTTACTCAAGTTATGGGTCCGGTTGTTGACGTGAAATTCGAAGACGGACAACTTCCTAAGATCTATAACGCGTTAAGAATCGAAAATACAGCGTCTGGTACAGGACTAACTCTTGAAGTAGCCCTTCAACTAGGTGATAATACAGTTCGTACTGTAGCAATGTCTTCCACGGATGGTTTAACTCGTGGTGCAGAGACTGTTGATACAGGAGCTCCAATTTCCGTTCCTGTAGGTGAAGTAACTCTAGGTCGCGTTTTCAACGTATTAGGGGAAAACATTGACCTATTTGAACCACTTACAGCTGAAGTACGTCGTGATCCAATTCACAGACAAGCACCAACTTTTGAGAACTTATCAACATCAGTTGAAATTCTTGAAACTGGTATTAAAGTAGTAGATTTACTTGCACCTTACATCAAAGGTGGTAAAATCGGACTCTTCGGTGGTGCCGGTGTTGGTAAAACTGTACTTATCCAAGAACTTATTAATAACATCGCACAAGAGCACGGCGGTATTTCAGTATTCGCTGGTGTAGGTGAGCGTACTCGTGAAGGAAATGACCTTTTCTACGAGATGACTGATTCTGGTGTTATTAAGAAAACAGCGATGGTATTCGGACAAATGAACGAGCCACCAGGTGCACGTATGCGTGTAGCTTTAAGTGGTTTGACAATGGCTGAATATTTCCGTGACGAACAAGGACAAGACGTTCTTTTCTTCATCGATAACATCTTCCGTTTCACTCAAGCAGGTTCAGAGGTTTCTGCCCTTCTAGGCCGTATGCCTTCAGCGGTAGGTTACCAACCAACCCTTGCTACAGAAATGGGTCAATTACAAGAACGTATCACATCAACTAATAAAGGTTCTGTTACATCTATTCAAGCGATCTATGTACCTGCCGATGACTATACGGATCCGGCTCCAGCTACAACTTTCGCTCACTTAGATGCAACAACTAACCTTGAGCGTAAACTTTCTGAAATGGGTATCTACCCAGCAGTTGATCCATTGGCTTCTTCTTCTCGTGCTCTTAGCCCAGAAGTCGTTGGAGCTGAGCACTATAAAGTAGCTCGTCAAGTTCAATCAACTTTACAGAAATATAAAGAACTTCAAGATATTATTGCGATCTTGGGTATGGACGAGTTAAGCGAAGACGAAAAAGTAATCGTTGCCCGTGCTCGTAGAATTCAAAACTTCTTGTCACAAAACTTCCACGTGGCTGAACAATTTACTGGTCAAAAGGGATCTTATGTGCCAGTTAAAGAAACAGTCCAAGGATTCAAAGATATCCTAGCTGGAAAATACGACGAACTTCCTGAAGATGCTTTCCGTCTAGTTGGTCGCATCGAAGAAGTTATTGCTAAAGCAAAAGAAATGGCTTAATTAAAGGGACCTAGGAGGGAATGAAATGAAGACCATTAAAGTCAATGTTGTTACTCCCGATGGCCCAGTATATGATGCAGAAGTTGAAATGGTAAGCACTAAAGCTAAAAGTGGTGAGCTGGGAATTATGGCTGGACACGTTCCAACTGTAGCTCCTCTTACCATCGGTGCTGTCCGTCTTAAAAATGGAAGCAACACAGACTATGTAGCTGTAAACGGTGGCTTCTTAGAAGTTCGCCCTGATGTGGTAACCATTTTAGCTCAATCTGCTGAAAGAGCTGAAACTATCGATCTTGCACGCGCTCAAGCAGCAAAAGCACGTGCGGAACAAAGATTGCAGAACAATGATGGATCAAATGATACCAAAAGAGCTGATTTATCGCTTAAACGTGCTATCAATCGGATTCAAATTGCAGAAATGCGATAATTTTATATAATCAAAACACCAGGACTTTCCATTTGCGGAGAGTCCTGGTGTTTTTTATTTTAGTCATACAATCTAAACTGCCTTTAAAAGAGCTTATTATCATACAAACTCATAATTTCTGCATTTGAACGTCGAAATAAGAAAAAATCTGCTGAAAGTTCATACAAAATATCGAATTATAGTGTAAAGTATTTTCCATATTAACCCTTACTTCATCGACATACTAATTTCTGGATGATATAATGTATACGCTTACATTTATTACTTCTGGCCCCCTCGTTGTCACGTTACTTCTAAAAAATTGTAGCACTGCATAAATATTTAAAACAAGATTCCAATAAAAAAAGAAGACAAGCAAGTTAAAAATACACCTATTAAACATGATTTCTCTATAAAGGGAGATGGACATGGGACAGCTGCATATTTACCAAAATAACTATTTAATTGTATTTGTTTTTCTTACTCTTGGCATTTTACTACCTTTAGTCGCATTATTTCTTGGAAGACTGCTTAGACCATACAAACCGAATGATATGAAATACACGACTTATGAAAGTGGGATCGAGCCTTTTCAGGATTCAAGAGTTCAGTTCAATGTCAGGTATTATTTATTTGGCTTGATGTTCGTCATTTTTGATGTAGAAACTGTTTTCCTTTACCCATGGGCAGTAGCTTACGACGAGCTGGGGCTGTTTGCGCTAATTGAAATGTTATTTTTTGTCCTGATCCTTTTATTAGGACTAATCTACGCTTGGAAAAAGAAGGTGTTAAAGTGGAATTAAAATTAGACGACCTTACCCCTGCGGAAATGGAAGAATTGCGTCACAGTATTTTTTTATCCACACTTGAACAAGTAAAGGCCTGGGCAAGAAGTAATTCCCTATGGCCAATGACTTTTGGTTTAGCATGCTGTGCGATTGAAATGATGGGAGTGGGTTCCTCTCATTATGATTTGGACCGTTTTGGTTCTTTTTTCCGGACATCACCTAGACAATCGGATGTCATGATTGTTTCTGGCACTGTAACGAAAAAAATGGCTCCGATAATAAGGAGATTGTACGACCAAATGCCAGAGCCGAAATGGGTTATTGCTATGGGGTCTTGTGCAACTGCAGGTGGACCATATGTGCGATCATATTCGGTTGTCAAAGGGGTAGATCAAATAGTACCTGTTGATGTTTATATCCCTGGGTGCCCCCCAAACCCGGCAGCACTTATTTATGGTATTAATAAATTAAAAGAAAAAATCCGTTACGAAGCGAAAACTGGAAAGCGGGTGATATAGATGAGTGATGAGCAGGATTTAGCGCAACAAAAGAAAGAGGCAGCTGCAAAGGCAAAAGCCGCAGCTTTAGCCCGAAGACAGTCAAAAGAAAGTGTAACAGTAGAACGGGAAGGAAATATGAATGTAGCCAAACAAAAAGCCGCCGCTGCTGCAAAGGCAAAAGCAGTTGCTTTAGCCCGAAGGCAGTCAAAAGAAAGTGTTACAGGAGAACCGGAAGGAAATATGGATGTAGCGAAACAAAAAGCCGCCGCTCTCGCTCGAAAACAATCAAAAGAAAGTGGAATAGAAGAATCGGAAGGAAATATGGATGTAGCGAAACAAAAAGCCGCCGCTGCTGCAAAGGCAAAAGCCGCCGCTCTCGCTCGAAAACAATCAAAAGAAAGTGGAATAGAAGAATCGGAAGGAAATATGGATGTAGCGAAACAAAAAGCCGCCGCTGCTGCAAAGGCAAAAGCCGCCGCTCTCGCTCGAAAACAATCAAAAGAAAGTGGAATAGAAGAATCGGAAGGAAATATGGATGTAGCGAAACAAAAAGCCGCCGCTGCTGCAAAGGCAAAAGCCGCTGCTCTCGCCAGAAAAAAGGAATTAGTGAGCAAAGAAGAGGATCCTGAAAAAGCAAAGGCTAAGGCCATTGCTGCTGCAAAAGCGAAAGCCGCTGCTCTCGCCAAAAAAAAGGAATTAGTGGGCAAAGAAGAGGATCCTGAAAAAGCAAAGGCTAAGGCCATTGCTGCTGCAAAAGCGAAAGCCGCCGCGGCTGCAAAGACCAGGGCTAGAGTAGAGGGGAGTACAGAAGTTCACACCCCAGATGAACCTTCGCCAAACCAATCAATACTCGATCAAATTGTTCAGGCTATTGAAAGGAGTTTGGGACAAGGTGCGCTAACAGATTACTATATTAATAACCTATCAAAAGATGTCCCCACATTAGTTGCTAAACCAGATACATATTTTCAAATAGCTAAAATTTTACGATATGATGAACAGTTGAACTTTCACTATTTATCAGAACTGCATGGAACAGATTTTGAAACTCATATGGAAATCTATGTTCACCTATATTCATTTAATACGAATCATTCGGCTGCCTTGAAAGTGAAGCTGGATAGGGATTCTCCAGTTGTTCCTTCATTAGTCCCTTTATGGTCGGGGGCAAATTGGCCGGAATGTGAGGCCTACGATTTACTCGGTATCCTCTTTCAGGGACACCCTGATTTAAAGCGGATTTTACTTGGTGAGGATTGGATCGGGTATCCTCTTCGAAAAGATTATCAGCCTTATGATGTGGAGGTGTAACCTAATGTTACGGACGGAAGAAATGCTTCTCAATGTCGGGCCACAGCATCCGAGTACACATGGTGTTTTTCGGCTTGTCATCAAAATCGATGGTGAAATAATAAAAGAGGCTACACCTGTCATAGGGTATCTACATCGCGGTACGGAAAAATTAGCGGAAGATCTACAATATACTCAGATTATTCCCTATACCGACCGACTGGATTATCTGGCCGCAATGACAAATAATTATGTGCTTTGTCATGCCGTTGAAACAATGATGGGGGTTGAAATCCCCGACAGGGCTGAGTATTTGCGGGTAATCGCAATGGAGTTAGGCAGAGTTGCGAGTCACCTTGTTTGGTGGGGAACGTATTTGCTTGATATTGGAGCGACGAGCCCCTTTTTATATGCTTTTCGTGAACGTGAAATGATCGTTAACTTATTGACTGAATTGTCAGGTGCACGACTTACATTTAATTATATGCGGGTCGGAGGTGTGAAATGGGATGCTCCTGAAGACTGGATTGAAAAGGTAGCAGAGTTTGTTCCTTATATGAGGGAGCAGCTAGCTGGTTACCATGAGCTGGTAACAGGGAATGAAATCTTCGTGAACCGAGTTAAGGGAGTGGGCACCTATTCGAAGGAAGAAGCGCTTCAGTACTCACTAAGCGGTGCAAACTTAAGGTGTACAGGTGTAAAATGGGATTTAAGAAAAAATGAACCATATTCTATTTATAACAGGTTTCAATTTAATATTCCTACCCGAGAAGAAGGCGATGCTTTTTCACGCTATCACTGCAGGATGGAGGAAATTGAAGAATCATTGAAAATCCTTGAGCAGGCGGTTGAGCAGTTTCCAGCCGAAGGACCAATCATTGCTAAGGTCCCGAAAATAATAAAGGTGCCAAAAGGCGAGGCCTTTGTCCGAATTGAATCACCAAGAGGGGAAATCGGCTGTTATATCGCAAGTGAGGGAAAAAAGGAGCCGTACCGGTTAAAATTCCGCCGACCTTCATTTTATAATCTGCAAATTCTTCCAAAGTTACTGGAAGGGGAAAATATGGCGAACTTGATAACGATACTAGGTGCCATTGATATTGTATTAGGGGAGGTGGATGGATAAATGATCCAGGATTTGCTTCAATCCACGCCAAGTCTACTGAATTTTGGCATCTTTTTTGGCTTGGCTGTGCTGCTCCTATTTGTTGTTTTAGGGTTTGTCACCTATGGTATTCTTTCTGAACGAAAAATCATGGGGTTCATGCAGTTGCGGGTGGGGCCAAATCAGATTGGTGGTAAATGGGGGCTTTTGCAGACCGTTGCCGATGTTTTGAAGCTTTTAATCAAGGAAGATACAATCCCCAAAAAAGCCGATAAGCCGCTTTATATATTGGCACCGGTAATCGCCTTTGCTCCAGCTTTCATGGTCCTTGCTACATTGCCATTTACCGATGCATTTCAATTTGCCGATATAGGTGTCGGGCTATTGTATTATATGGCGGTTTCCGGTATTACGACGATTGGTATCGTCACGGCAGGCTGGGCATCCAACAATAAATACTCTTTGATTGGCGGAATGCGGGCGGCAGCGCAAATGATATCGTATGAAATTCCGCTCGTGATGTCGTTAGTGGGGATAGTCCTGTTGACAGGGAGCTTAAACTTAAATGATATAGTCGCTGCACAGGAGAAGGTTTGGTTCATTTTTCTTCAACCAATTGCGTTTATAGTTTTTTTTATTGCATCGGTAGCTGAGTTGAACAGGGTCCCTTTTGATCTTCCGGAAGCGGAATCTGAACTCGTTTCGGGTTATCATGTTGAATACTCTGGGTTTCGCTGGGCCTTCTTTATGTTGTCGGAATATGTGTATATGTTTGCAATGGCTACGTTAACCACTGTATTATTTTTAGGGGGATGGAATTCTATACCGTTTCTGGATTTTATTCCGGCAGCTGTCTGGTTTGGACTGAAGTTTAGTGCTGTGTTTTATGTATTGGTTTGGATTCGTGTAACCTTTCCGCGTATAAGGGCCGACCAATTGATGGAGTTCGGCTGGAAAGTACTGCTGCCGATTGCGTTAGCTAATATATTTTTAACTGCACTTTTAAAAGAATTATTTAAACTTTTTTAAAAAACTTTAAGCTAATCAGAAAGCGAGGGGTTAATATGCTTGGCTTAGCAAAAGGTTTAACCTATACGTTGAAGAACTTGACACGGAAAAAAGTGACCTACGACTACCCAAATGAGCCGCTGCCGCTCCCTGATCGATTCCGTGGAATACAAAAATTCTATCCTGAGAAGTGTATTGTATGCAATCAATGCGTGACGATTTGTCCAACAGACTGTATACAATTAACAGGGAAAAAGCATCCGGACCAAACAAAAAAAGGTAAAATCATCGATACGTATGACATCAATTTTGAGATATGTATTTTGTGTGATCTATGTACGGAGGTTTGCCCTACTGAAGCGATAGTGATGACGAATCAATTTGAACTGGCGGAATACAGCCGTGAACAGTTATTTAAAAATCTAGAGTGGCTGGATGAAAATGATGAAAATATCCGGAAGGTGAATAAAGTATGAGTTTGTCCGGTGAATTAATTGCATTTTTGGGTTTGGCACTCGTCGCCATATTAGGCGGTGTGCTGCTAATTACGTTAACAAAAGTGGTACACATGGTAATTGCCCTTGTCTTTACATTTCTAAGCATTGCAGGCATTTATATGCTGCTCTCGGCAGAATTTGTGGCAGTCGTACAAATCTTAATCTATTCTGGGGCAATTACGATCGTGATGTTGTTTGGAATTATGCTGACTAATCATCAAGAACGCGAAGAGCCGGCAAAAGGGAGGTGGGGGAAATTCTCTTTGCTGCTAGCGGTTGCTGGATTTGCTGTGGCAGTTTATCTGGGTATTTACAATCTGCATATACCTGTTCAGCCAACGACCTTGCATGAGGAAAATACGAAACAAATTGGCATTGAGCTGTTTTCCAAATATGTGATTCCATTTGAAGTGATGTCTGTTCTCCTGCTTGTTGCTTTAGTAGGTGCCATTGTGTTAGCAAAAAAAGACGATAAGGATGAGGAGGGAGATCAATTATGACAGGAGTTCCCTTGTCGGCTTATCTGGTATTGGCACTAGTTTTATTTTGTATTGGACTGTATGGCGCATTGGTAAAAAGAAATGCGGTCATTGTTTTGATTTCCATTGAGCTGATGCTGAACGCTGCGAATATCAATTTGGTTGCTTTCAGTAAATTTGGAGTAACGCCATCCATTACTGGTCAAGTGTTTTCATTATTTACAATTACAATTGCTGCAGCCGAGGCAGCTGTTGGGCTGGCTATATTAATGGCCCTTTATCGTAATCGTAAGACGGTCAATGTTGATGAAATGGATTCAATGAAGCATTGAAGGTTTATATAAATGAAGAAGGGGATTTGATACGATGATGGAGAATGCTTGGCTCATACCGATCTTCCCACTCGTCACGTTTCTGGTTCTGCTTCTATCAGGCAGGAGATGGCGAGAACAAGGAGCCTATATAGGAATATTATTAACGCTAGCTTCGTTTATTTTATCGCTGCTTGTCTTGATAGAACGGTTTAAAGAACCTACTTATAAAGTAACGATAGATTGGCTTTCCATCGGTGGGACGCAACTTACGGCAGGATTTGAAATCAATCAGCTTAATGCCTTGATGCTCGTGATTGTTTCACTTGTTAGCCTGCTTGTCCAGATTTACTCGAAGGGGTATATGTACGGTGAAGAGCGATTCTCCATTTTCTATGCATACCTTGGTTTCTTCACCTTTGCAATGCTTGGGCTTGTCATGGCACCCAATTTATTGCAACTCTATTTCTTCTGGGAATTGGTCGGGGTTGGATCCTTCCTATTGATTGGATTTTACTTTTATAAACAGGAAGCAAAGAAGGCTGCGAAGAAGGCCTTTATTATGACCAGAATAGGTGATGTAGGGCTTTTAATTGGCATTATTCTACTATTCTGGGAAACTGGTAGCTTTGAATATGGAGAGATCTTTCAAGCTGTTCAGGCTGGCGAGATTTCAGTTGGAAGGTTGACGTTGATTGCTGTTCTGATTTTTATCGGTGCGGTTGGGAAATCGGGACAGTTTCCTCTTCACACTTGGCTTCCTGATGCAATGGAAGGTCCGACTCCTGTATCTGCACTGATTCACGCAGCAACTATGGTTGCAGCAGGAGTTTACTTGGTAGCCACTATGTTTCCGTTGTTTCTGGCAAGTGTTACAGCAATGCACGTCGTAGCAGTAACGGGTGGATTTACAGCCATCTTTGCTGCAAGCATTGCTCTTGTGCAAAAGGATGTTAAGCGTGTGCTAGCCTATTCGACGATCTCCCAACTTGGCTTTATGATGCTAGCTTTAGGTACGGCTGGATATGTGGCAGGGGTGTTTCATTTAATGACTCATGCTTTTTTTAAAGCATTGCTGTTTTTAGCAGCAGGAAGTGTAATTCATGCTATACATACACAGAACATAGAAAAAATGGGTGGGTTATGGAAAAAGTTGAATTGGACAGGACCACTTTTCTTGATTGGAACTTTGGCGATATCGGGGTTTCCCTTGCTGTCGGGGTTTTTCAGTAAAGATGAAATTCTCATGTCAGCCTGGGAGCATGGGGATTATCTCCTATTTACACTTGCGGTGATTACATCTTTTTTAACCGCATTTTATATGTTCCGCCTGTTTTTCATGATATTTGCAGGAGAATCACGAAGTCCAGTTAATCAGGTTAAGGGATCACCTTCAATCATGTTACTTCCTATGTTTGTTTTGGCGTTGCTTGCTGTGATTAGTGGATATATTCAAACCCCATGGTTCGGAACATTCCTTGGTGATTGGCTAGTCGAAGGAAATGAAACGCTGCTTGGCGCTAGCCATAATGAGGGACCAGTGTGGATTATGTTTATGGCCGTGTTTGTATCGCTTGCTGGCATATTACTTGCTTATATGATGTACGCTAAAAAGAAGATACCCCGGGACTGGCTCTTCAAAGAGAACTCCAAATTATATAAAGTTTTAGATAATAAGTATTTTATTGATGAGATTTACTTTTTTACCGTAGGCTATGCAATTAAGGGCTTTAGTTTATTTCTTTCTTATATTGAAAAGTTCATTGTCGGGGGATTGATCTCAACAGTGACAAGTTCAATAGAGGGGCTAGGGAAAATAGGGTCTAAACTGCAAACAGGACAGGTGCAGCAGTATGGCATGATCGCCTTTCTTGGGCTTGCGGTACTATTGGTCATCTTTGCGTTAACAGGGGGGTATTTAAGATGAATGTCTATTTGCTCTCACTATTAGTGTTTTCTCCGCTACTTGGCATTGTAATGGTTGCCATTATGCCGAAAAAAGAGGAAAGAACGATCAAGCAATTCGGTTTTTTTGGAACACTGCCTCCCCTTATTCTCTCGTTATTTCTATTTAGTCAATATTATTCGGGTGTGGCACTCTCTTCCTTTGATACCAAGATGAATTGGATCCGATTTGGAAATTTGGCGATGTATGACCCTAAATTGTTTACCGTTAATTTTGAATTGGGTCTGGATGGGTTAAGTCTCATCTTTATATTACTGACAACAATCGTTTCGTCACTAGCAGCGATGGCTTCTATTTATATAAAACAAGAGTGGAAAGGGTATTACCTTTTATTTTTAATTTTAGAGATTGGTATGCTCGGTGTCTTTACAGCAGAAAACTTAATTCTTTTTTTCATCTTTTTTGAAATGACGTTGATTCCGACATTCTTTTTAATTGGGAGATGGGGATTTTTAGAGAAGGAGAAAGCATCTTATAGTTTCCTAATTTATAATGGCATTGGTTCGGCGGTTCTATTGGTGGCTATTTTGATTTTGTTTGCCCGGACAGGAACGACGAATATTGCGGCTTTGTCTCAGATGATGACGATGGGCGGCGTCTCGCTCTTTGCACCAATTTCCGGTTCGATGAAGTATGGATTATGTTTGGCTTTCATCATAGCTTTTGCGATTAAGCTGCCCGTATTTCCCTTCCACAGCTGGATGGTGCGGGTTCATGCCGAGGCACCGCCCTCCATTGTTATGATTCATGCAGGTGTCCTTTTGAAAATAGGGGCATACGGAATCATCCGGTTTGGAATGGGGATTTTCCCGGAACAATATAAAAGCCTGGCTTTTATCGTTGTACTTTTTGGAGTCCTAAGCTTGTTGTATGGTGCATTTTTAGCGTTAGTGCAAACGGATTTCAAGCTCGTTTTAGCATATTCCTCGGTTTCGCATATGGGAATCGTTATGATGGGGCTGGGTGCCTTAAACGAATCGGGTATTCAGGGAGCCATCTTTCAAGTTATCTCACATGGATTAATTGCTGCTTTGTTGTTTTTCTTGGTTGGCGTGTTGTATGAGCGGACGGGTACAACCATGCTTACTAAACTTGGCGGCTTGACAAAGTCGATGCCAATATTTTCTGGACTTTTGTTAGCCGGCGGGATGGCTTCCCTCGGTTTGCCTGGGATGTCTGGCTTCATCAGTGAATTTATGGTATTTCTGGGCTTATTCAAGAGTCAGCCGTTGTTTGGGGCAATCGGAGCTCTGGGACTTGTTTTAACGGCTGTCTATATGCTGAGAGCGGTCCTGATGATAACGTTTGGTAAAAGTAATAGCTTGGTAGAGAAAGAGAAACATGACCTTAAGGGGCTGGAGTTTGTGCCAACTGTGGTACTTCTCGGGTTGATTATATCGGTTGGGGTGTACCCAAATCTATTAGGCGGGCCTCTTCAAGAAACGATTGATGCCATGATGCTAGCGCTAGGGGGGCGATGAAGGATGGATTGGAACACAATGCTTTCTTACAATTGGGGAGCGATGATGCCAGAATTCATCATCCTTGGAACGGCCATGATTCTTTCGATATTGGATTTATTCTGGCCAAAGCATTTTAATCGAAGGAAACTTGCATGGCTCGCGTTAACCGGAATTATTCTGGCATTTTTGTCACTGATTAGCTTATTTTCCTTTGAGACTGTAAGCATCTTATCCGATACATTTCGTTTAGATTCATTTGCAAAAGCATTTAAGCTAATCTTATTATTCGGAGCGGGTCTTGTCATCCTCCTTGCTGAAAGCTACGAGCCCCAAGAGGGATTGCAGGAGCATCGCGGGGAATTTTATTATCTGTTCCTGACCGCATTGCTTGGGGCGATGATCATGACCTCAAGCGGTGATATGATAACCTTGTTTGTTGGACTAGAGCTACTTTCACTTTCTTCTTATATATTAGTAGGAATACGTAAACATAATCGAAAGTCTAATGAAGCGTCTATGAAATATGTGATTAACGGCGGTATTTCCACGGCAATCACTTTGTTCGGAATGAGCTATTTATATGGAGTGACCGGTTCGGTAAATCTAGGGGAGATGAGCCGGACGATGGCCGCTATGACGGATGGTCAGCTGCAATACATTATGGGTCTCGCTTTCTTCATGGTTTTTGTTGGTTTATCCTTTAAGATTGCTGCTGCTCCGTTTCATATGTGGGCGCCGGATGTCTATGAGGGAGCACCTACTCCTGTTGTTGCCTTTTTAAGTGTCATCTCGAAAACTGCAGGATTCGTCATTATCCTGCGTATCTTCCTTTCACTGTTTCTAACCGCTCCCGGTGATACATTCGGAGCGCTCGACTTTTTGGAAAAAAATAATATCTATATAGCTTTTGTGGCAGGTCTGACAATCATTATTGGAAATGTAATTGCATTAAGACAACAAAACTTAAAACGGTTATTTGCCTTTTCTAGTATCGCCCATGCCGGTTACCTCCTTGTAGCGGTAGCGACAATGGGCGGTGGCTACTTCTTGATGGATACAGTCTGGTTTTACTTACTGGCATATTTACTAATGAATATCGGCGTATTTGCGGTCATTCAACTGCTTTCCAGTCAAAGTGGCTCAGAGGACATAAGTATTCTGGCAGGGCTTGGGGGGAGATCTCCATACCTTGCCATAGCATTTACTATCTTTATCCTCTCGTTAGCTGGAATTCCTGGAACGACAGGGTTCATCGGCAAACTGAATATTTTTCTTGGAACATTCATTACTGAACCTGGACATTATGTCCTTGCAGGGATCATGATTGCAGGTACAATTGTGTCCTATGTGTATTATTTTGGATTATTGGTTCAAGTCTTTTACCGGCCCATTCATTCAGACAAGGTAATTAAAATTCGATCCGGTCTGTCCACCGTTATAATTATTTGCCTAGTAGGTACCATCCTTTTCGGGATAGTTCCTAATCTAGCTTTGGATTTTCTCCATAATCAATTTGGGGATTTTACAGACTTTATTTCGAGTGAATGATATAATGCCTGTATCAGAGGCTTGTTCCATTGGATCAAGCCTCTATTTACAGTTTAAAAAGATATTTTGCAATTCTTCCTTTTATATTCCAAATTCGAAGGGGTTTTGTGTTAGAATAGAAGACGGGTGTCTTTTAGGAGGTATGTACATGTTTTCAACAATGGGACAGCAGGCTTTAACAGGAATAATTGCACACTTGTTTTTCATTGCAGTTACCTGGTGGGCTCTACAGGCATTACACTTTGATAAAATTTTAAGATCCAATTCAGTCATCAAGGCCAGGGTTTTATATATTTTATTAACGGTTGCCATCGGTTCAGTTGTTAGTAATTTCTTCCTTGACTACCTGGGATTTGCGAACCAACTCCCATATATGTTTAGTGATGATTAATAAGCTGTAAGACTCTGCTTATAGCAAAATATGATTCTACTCTTGTATTCGCCATACTTCTCCTGCTATTAATAATATCAGGTAGTGAGGTGTCACCAATTGTCGGAAAACACGAAGTATGAACTCTCTCCTTGTGGAAAGAATGTATAAAAGGGGAGGGATTTAACATGCATAATTGGAACAAAAAAATGTTAACATACATAGTATTTCTTGGTTTGATGGTGATTTTAATTGGGAATAGAACGATTGTGGCAGAAAGTAAAACCGATATAGTTAAGTTGGTGGAACTGCTACAACAGGATAAGGATTTAAACATAGGAGAATGGTCTGTATATGCTAGAGAAATAAATAAAGAGATTGCAACTAAACAAGAGTTTGAAAGAGAAGTATCAGTTTTAAAACAAAAATACCCTCAATTTCAATGGTACCGGGAAGATGATGCTTCCGGCTGGAAGGCTGAGGCGTTAATTCACAATGTCGATTCAGGTCTAACCGAGTCTATTAAAATAATGACAACGGAAGAGAAATTTGATAAAGTTACCTATGTTATTTACGAAGTGAAGGGGCAAAGGTGGAGAAAAGCTAATTCAGCCTTCTTTACAACAACGTTCCAGAACAGGGTGAATGACCTATTTATAGGAACTCCTTCAATTTTTTCTTGTATAAAAGGGTCTATCAATGATAATATGGATTCGGTTTTAAACTCTAAAACTGAAGATCTGTTAGATATGTTCCAAGCAAGGGAAATTGAGAGTGTGCATGAAACAAACTTTACATCTATATCTGCACATTCAACATTGTTTAAACAACCTTTGACAAAAGAAAAATTAAATTTGCAGTTTGGGCTACGGACAGAAGGATTGGGTGACAGAACGAACTTTGTAGTTGGCACACCAATCATAACGTTTGAATATTAATATAGAGAAAATGGACGCGGAGGGGAATACTTTTGGAAAAAATCATCGTCCGCGGCGGAAATAGGCTTAGCGGGACAGTTAAAGTAGAAGGTGCTAAAAACGCCGTTTTGCCAGTTATCGCTGCAACATTATTAGCAAGTGATGGGAAAAGTATCATTAAAGATGTTCCTACGCTCTCCGATGTATATACAATCAACGAAGTATTGCGCAACTTAAATGCAGATGTTGCCTTTCATGACAATCAAGTAACTGTAGATGCATCAAGAGAGTTATTAGAAGAAGCACCATTTGAATATGTACGTAAAATGAGAGCTTCCGTTTTAGTGATGGGCTCATTATTAGCAAGGAATGGCCGGGCCCGCGTTGCTCTCCCTGGTGGTTGTGCCATCGGTTCTCGTCCTATCGATCAACATTTAAAGGGCTTTGAAGCGATGGGAGCAAAAGTGAAGGTCGGTAACGGTTTCATTGATGCCGAAGTTGAAGGCAGACTTAAGGGTGCAAGAGTGTACCTTGACTTCCCAAGTGTAGGTGCCACTGAAAATATCATGATGGCAGCAACACTTGCTGAAGGTACGACTATACTTGAAAATGTGGCCAAAGAGCCTGAAATTGTAGATCTTGCGAATTTCCTTAATAAAATGGGTGCCAAAGTTAGAGGCGCTGGTACGGGTACAATGAGAATCGAAGGTGTCGATAAATTATATGGCACTGAACATGCGATTATACCTGACCGCATCGAGGCTGGTACGTTTATGACAGCGGCTGCTCTTACCGGTGGTAACGTTCTTGTTCAAGGGGCTGTGCCTGAACATCTTACTTCCCTTATTGCGAAAATGGAAGAAATGGGCATTACAATCCTTGAGGAAGAAGATGGATTGCGTGTTATCGGTCCAAAAACCTTGAAGGCTATTGATATTAAAACAATGCCACATCCTGGTTTCCCAACTGATATGCAATCACAAATGATGGCATTATTATTGCGTGCTGAAGGAACAAGTATGATTACGGAGACAGTGTTCGAAAACCGTTTTATGCATGTTGAAGAATTCCGCCGCATGAATGCGAATATAAAAATTGAAGGTCGTTCTGTTATTGTGAATGGACCAACTAATATTCAAGGTGCTGAAGTGGCTGCAACTGATTTACGTGCTGCTGCTGCGCTTATCCTGACTGGATTAGTTGCGGATGGCATTACTCGTGTTACAGAATTAAAGCATCTTGACAGAGGATACGTAAACTTCCATGGTAAATTAGCATCTTTAGGTGCTGATGTGGAGCGTATTAACGAAGAAGTACCTTCAGAAACAAAAAAAATTGCCGATTTAAACGCATAAGATATCTTAAAAAACCCATTCACGCTTCAGTCATTGAAGTGTGAATGGGTTTTTTGTTTTGTTCTAGTATTAAAACTTCTAACTCAGTAACTGTCGTTTTTCTATTCATAAAAGCTTGTCCTTCGACATACATATGTTATGTAGAGATACCTGCTGGATGGGAGAATATCAGCAGAGAACAAGTGTAGGGAGGCCCAGGATTTGAAAGCTATCAAACCGATGATCGTACTATTTATAGCAGTAGCATTTGTGATTATTATGATTCCAGCAGTGCTTGTGCTTCCATTTTCAAGTGATAAGACAAGTGGAAAGTTAGACGAACAATTAGAACAGAAAGCAAAGGAAGAGGGTAAAGAAGTGAGTGCAAATGAAATGAGTTCCGTTGAAGTTGCTGTTTACCGTACATCTGCTAAAAAGATTCAAAAACTGCCGATTGAATCGTATTTGGCTGGAGTGGTTGCAGCTGAAATGCCGGCGGATTTTGAGGAAGAAGCATTGAAGGCCCAAGCATTGACAGCCAGAACTTACATTGTCGATCAGCTCATAAACGATAATCGAATGGGCTTGCCAGACGGTGCAGATGTGAGCGATACGGTAATGCATCAAGTTTATATGAATAATGATGAGCTAAAAGAGCAGTGGGGCTCTGATTATAAATGGAAGATGAAGAAAATTAACAAAGCTATTAAGGAAACACAAGGCCAAATTCTAACCTATAATGGAAAACCAATTACAGCGACTTTTTTTTCGACCAGCAATGGGTATACAGAGAATTCCGAGGACTATTGGGAAGCAGAGTTTCCTTATTTAAAAAGTGTATCCAGTCCATGGGATAAAGAATCACCAAAGTTTTATAATAAAATGGTAGTGGACGCTGCGGATTTTGAAAAGAAGCTAGGCGTAAGTCTATCATCAGCGACAACAATAGGGACTGTTATTGAAAGAACATCAGGTAATCGTGTAGGTGTAGTTGAAATCGGCGGAAAGAAATTGACAGGGAAGCAGATTCGTGAAAAGCTCGGATTGAAGTCATCTGATTTTAACTGGGAGCGCCAAGGCAACCAAATTGTCATCACGACCAAAGGATATGGACACGGAGTTGGAATGAGTCAATACGGTGCTAATGGAATGGCCCGGGAAGGAAAAAACTATGAAGATATTGTAAAGTACTACTATAAAGGGGTAAAAGTACAGTCTTCTAGCAAGTGGATGAATACAATGACGGCGAAAAAATGAGAGATGGGATTCCCCATCTCTCATTTTTTTCCGCCTAATTTTTCTATAATAGTTAAAAAGCCACGTTCGTGCTTGAAATAGTGGTAGTGAACATGAAAATAGACAGCCAATACTCCGATGATATCTTTGATTACATCTATTAAGGTGGCAGAACGATAGGGAATGAAAGATTGATGATATTCATCTACAATACCGTATAAGCCTGCCACAAGGGCTGCCAACAAGCTTAGCGTTGGCTTCAGTTTTTGGTTTGCTGCAAGAGCAGAAACGAATAATATGTACAAAATTGCAAATTCGACTAAATGAAGTGCCTCTTTGATAAATCGGTCCGTTGATGATGAGGGGATATCAAGAATAACATCATCAGGAAGGCTGGACATTGTCCAAATGGCAATCATATATAAAAAAGGTAATAACGTTAACACGAGTTTAAAGGCTTTTTTCATAAATTAAACATCCTTCAACAGTAAGATACAAAACATTTTACCATTCTACGAATAAAATCGGTTTCTTTTCCACAAAATAAATCTAAAAAATTTTTTACCAAAATGTATATAATCTTAGCAAAATGTTCAGAATGATTGCTGAGGTGATTAATATGAGAGAGGAAGAAAAGAAACCAACTTCCAAAATCCGACGTATACTTAAACAACGTTGGGCGTTATCAGCAATCTATATCGCAAGTGCAGCCATAATCTTAGCCGCGGCCTTCTTATTACAAAATAGTTTTGATGATTCAGCTAATGACGGTAAAGAGGACTCAGCTGAAACAGGAAAAAACTACGATCAGCCTTCAGTCGAGGTCAATAGTAATCTTGAGACAATCAAGATGCCTGTAGCCAATGCCGACAAAACGGTAATTAAAAAACAATTCTATGATGTGAATGCAGATGAAAAGGCACAAGAAGAAGCTTTGGTTTTCTACAACAATAGATATGAGCAAAACAAAGGTATAGACATTGCAATGGAAGATGGAAAAGCTTTCGATGTAAAAGCATCGTTAAGTGGAAATGTAACGAAAGTTCAAGACGATGCTTTGCTTGGCAATTTAATTGAAGTTGAGCATGAAGATGGTGTCGTTACTCGTTATCAATCAGTGAAAGATATCAAAGTTGCGGTTGGTGACAAAGTGAAACAAGGGCAAGCTATTGCTACTGCTGGAAAAAGTCAAATCAATGAAGAAGCAGGCGTGCATGTCCACTTCGAAATCAGAAAAGATAACATTGCATTAAATCCAATTGATTTTGTTGATAAACAAGCATCTGCCATTCAATCAGCAACTGAAACAGAAGGCAGCACACTTGAAGATTCTAAAACTGAGAAAGAAGAAACACCAGCAGTTGAAGAATCAGAAACTGGAACAGATGAAACGCCTGCAGTTGATGAAACTGAAGAGGGCACAGATTTAGAAAGTGGTACTGATAAGGAAGGCTCTACTCCAGGTGAAGATTCTACTGAGAAAAGCGATTCCTTGAAAGATTCGTTAAATCAATCTAATTAAGATTAAGATTTTTAATAAAATCAAAACATAAACCTTGAGCGTTTCGAATGACAACAACTGAAAATTTGGTAAAAGGAAGCCGTTCATTTTGAACGGCTTCCTTTTTTTCTTTCGAGGAAATATTGGTTCAAACGCTGAAACCCTCGCCCTTCCGACAAATTTCTCGGGAAATAATTTGTTTTTAAGGAAAATAAACAGATAAATCTTAGAAATAAATCTAATTCACCTGTCCCATTAGGCATATATTCTTAACCAAGCTAATAAGATGTTATAAACCATGAAAAGAGAGTGTTTGAGGTGAGGAATCGTTTATTACAAATTATCTAATAGTTGAATAATTCTATCTTTCATTGTTTATAGGGCAGCGGTATTCGATTCGAAAAATACGAATCTCATTTCACACTTCTCACATCCAATTTGGGGAGGTCGAGTGGTGTGCACGATTACATCAAAGAAAGAACTATCAAGATAGGAAAGTATATCGTGGAAACTAGAAAAACAGTTCGCGTCATTGCAAAAGAGTTCGGAGTCTCTAAAAGTACAGTGCATAAAGACTTAACGGAGAGGCTGCCAGAAATTAATCCTGATTTGGCTAACGAAGTGAAGGATATATTGGATTATCATAAATCCATTCGTCACCTTCGAGGTGGAGAAGCGACAAAATTAAAATATAAACGATCTGAAAGAGAAGAAGAAATCGTTAAATAAGTATTTAAATTGATTCCGGTATTTGGAAGTGATTCGAGAAATTAGGGAATAGATAAAGAGGACATGAAAATGTGTCATCTTTCTAAAACCTTGATTATGAATCTCCATGCCGGGATTTTTTTATTGGGTAAAAGTATGGGATAGTGATTATGGATATATGTAGATGTATTGACGATGTTTCATATTGGTTATTTAGGAAAAAATAGTATATGTTTGTGTTTATTTATAATTCATACTTACTTGTGTCAATACGATATGGTAAAATAAACAATTAGGACAGAAGTAGGTTATATGTGAGGATATTCAAGGAGGATTTAAGAAATGTTTGCTAGAGATATTGGGATAGATCTTGGAACAGCCAATGTTCTAATACATGTCAAAGGTAAAGGAATTGTGTTAAATGAGCCTTCGGTAGTAGCGATTGATAAGAATACAAACCGTGTTCTTGCTGTCGGGGAAGAAGCTCGTAAAATGGTAGGCCGGACTCCAGGAAACATCATCGCAATTCGTCCTTTAAAAGACGGCGTCATTGCGGACTTTGATGTAACAGAATCGATGCTTAAGCATTTTATAAATACATTAAATGTGAAAGGCTTTCTTTCAAAGCCTAGAATTTTAATTTGCTGCCCAACAAACGTAACAAGTGTTGAACAAAAGGCGATTAAAGAAGCTGCAGAAAAGAGCGGTGGCAAGAAAATATTCCTTGAAGAAGAACCAAAAGTAGCTGCAATCGGTGCTGGCATGGATATTTTTCAACCAAGCGGCAACATGGTCGTAGATATTGGTGGCGGTACAACTGACATTGCGGTTCTTTCGATGGGGGATATCGTTACGTCTTCTTCTATTAAAATGGCCGGTGATAAATTTGATAATGAAATTTTACATTATATCAAACGGAAGTATAAGCTTCTAATCGGTGAACGTACAGCAGAAAACATTAAAATTCAGGTTGCAACAGTCTTCCCTGGTTCACGTAAAGAAGTCATTGATATTCGTGGTCGTGATATGGTATCAGGATTACCTAGAACCATCTCTGTCAACTCTGAAGAAATTGAAGAAGCTCTTCGCGAGCAGGTTTCTATCATTGTACAAGCTGCCAAAAGTGTACTTGAGCGGACACCACCTGAACTTTCTGCCGATATTATTGACAGAGGCGTCATTTTAACAGGCGGAGGCGCATTGCTTCATGGTATTGATCTCCTTCTTGCAGAAGAACTTAAAGTCCCAGTACTTGTTGCAGAAAATCCAATGGATTGTGTTGCAATTGGAACTGGAATTATGCTTGATAATATGGACAAATTGCCACGGCACAAATTCAATTAAAAAGCGGACGTGAAAATCTGCATTATAAGATAGGGGTCTAAGGTTCAGACAAACATGAGGCATAGTGAAAGTGCGTGCAGTTCTAGTACTGATGAGCAATAGGCCCTCTTCTTTTAGTTGAAAATTTAACACCATTCCTTTAAATCTGACCTAGCCTATAATACAGACAAATTCTTCTGCCTAATGCTTTTCTTTTTTCCTTAAGATACTGAAGTTTATGACCGATAAGATAGATATAAGAAATCAAACGGTATAAGTAATGTAGAATAAGGAGTGAAGAAGATGTTAAGAGGTTTTTATACAGCTGCTTCTGGGATGCTTACACAGCAAAGGCGTACAGAAATGCTTACAAACAATATGTCCAATGCAAATACAACAGGGTTTAAAGCTGACCAAACGAGTATAAGATCTTTTCCGGAAATGCTTCTCAGCAACATCGATAGTAAAACGATTCCTACAGAAAACAAATTAAGTATGTCGAAGTTTTCTCAGGTGGGGAGCCTTAGTACCGGTGTTTATGTACAAGAAACCAATCCTTTATTTACACAGGGTACTCTAGAGGAAACCCAGCTTAATACAGATCTTGCCTTGGCTGACGAAAATCTTCCAATCAATGAAGGAACCGGTCGGCAAGGGGCGGTGCTTTTTACTGTTCAGGATGGCGATGGTGGACTCCGTTACACACGTAACGGCAGTTTTACTTTAGATGGGCAAGGGTATTTGACTACCCCTAATGGTTATTATGTACTGGATGAGAATAATGAACGAATTCAGCTTGATAGTGATCAGTTTACCGTTACAGAAAACGGTGTTATTTTAGAAGGAAATGTTCAAAAGGCACGCCTTGGCATCGGTTTTTCAGATAATCCATCTGCACAGCTTATGAAAGATGGAGAAGGTCTTTATAAAGTTGTGAATGATGATGAATTACCTAGTGCATATGCGGGTGCAGAGGTTAGTTTTTCTACGAAACAAGGTTTCCTTGAGGGCTCGAATGTCGATCAATCGAGAACGATGACAGAAATGATGTCGTCATACCGCTCTTTTGAAGCTAGTCAGAAAGTCCTTCAAGCCTATGATAAAAGTTTGGATAAAGCGGTCAATGAGGTTGGCAAGCTTTAAGTAAATGATTTGTAGAAAACTGTCTTTGGGAATTTGAACATTTAAGGGGAATGTCTATGAATCGAACTATGATAACAGCGACGAATACGCTAAACCAACTTCAAAGTAAAATTGATCAAATCAGCAATAATATTGCCAATGTGGATACGACTGCTTACAAAAAGACCCAAACGAGTTTTAATGACTTGTTAACGCAAAGTTTTGATAATCAGCCGAGTAAGTCCAAGGAAATTGGAAGGTTGACAACACCTGGTATTCGACAGGGAACAGGTGCTAAGATAAGTCAATCTCAATTGGTGCTTGCACAGGGGGCTTTAAAGACGACAGACCGTAATCTTGATGTGGCATTCACAAAGGAAGATCTATTCTTTACGGTAAGCGTTCAGGATGACAAAGGGGTCAATACAAGGTTAACACGGGATGGTGCTTTTTATTTATCCCCTAGTGCGAAAAATCCAGAACAAATGCTGCTAGTTACCTCTGCTGGGCATCGAGTCCTTGATGAATATGGGGAGCCGATCCTTATTGAGGGGAGTATTAAAGAAATCACAGTTTCGGAAAAAGGCTTATTGACGGTTGATACGGAGGAATTTGGCGAGAAGAGTTTTGGGCTCGGCGTTGTCTCGGTAAAAAAACCACAATTCCTTGACCAATTAGGTGGTAATTTACTTGGTCTTCCCGATAACATGAGAGGCCTGGGCGTTACGGAAGATGATATAATGACAGCGCTAACAGGAGATTCACGTAGTGAAATAGCTGTCCGCCAAGGCGTCCTAGAGTCCTCGAATGTCGATCTTTCTAAAGAAATGACGGATTTAATCAATGTTCAGCGTCATTATCAGTTTCAATCTCGTGCCGTAACGATGGCTGATCAAATGAGCGGATTAATCAATGGTATCCGTTGATTAATAGGAATACAGAATAAAGAATACCTCGCTGCGAGTTTATAACAAATCGGTTATAATTAATACTTTAACAAAGGTATTTGTTGGCGCTTTTCATTTCGACATGGCTGCCGATAGTATGAGAAGAGAGAAAATCAGTCGGCGAATTTTCTTAGAAAAAGGAGCTTTTACATCTTATATGGAGCAAAAAAGTGTAATGAGACAACAACTTAATGAAGAGGTAATGGAAGTTGAAGCGAAACAGAACCGTAGAATCAGGGTCCGTCTTTTGCCAATTTGGCTTCGTTTACTCATTGTTATGGGATTAATTTTCTTTGCTGTATTATCTGGGGCGCTTTTAGGTTACAGTGTGATCGGTGGAGGACACGCAACGGATGTTTTTCAAAAATCAACGTGGACCCATATTATTGATATTGTAAACAAAGACGCATAGTTCCATATTTTTCGAAGTAGTTGCCGTTGTTATAGAAATATTTATGGCAACTACGCCTCTGCCTTTAGGGTAGAGGCGGGTTTTCGTTATGTGTGAAAAAATTAAAGTCATAGGAGGAACAAATATGTTAGATATTACGCAAATAAAGGAAATCATTCCGCATCGTTATCCATTTTTATTAGTTGATCGGATTATTGAAATAGAAGAAGGAAAAAGAGCTGTAGGACTGAAAAATGTTACAGCTAATGAAGAATTCTTTAATGGGCATTTCCCTGATTATCCTGTTATGCCTGGAGTTTTAATTGTAGAGGCATTAGCACAAGTTGGCGCTGTAGCTGTTTTGAAACAAGATGAATATAAAGGACGGCTTGCGTTTTTTGCTGGAATTGATAATTGTCGATTTAAAAAGCAGGTAAAACCAGGTGACCAACTACGCCTTGAAGTTGAAATAGTGCGTATGAGGGGATCATTGGGTAAAGGGAAAGCGGTGGCAACGGTAGATGGCGAGGTTGCATGTGAAACAGAGATTATGTTTGCCTTCGGAGACAAATAAAAATATACTTGTTCAAGATAAAGTTGAATTAATATAACTTTTTTTATAAAAATGGTTTTAAAAAGCCTTTATGGGTGTATATATAAGAAGCAAATGCTTTGAATTCTTTAATTACAATTTCTTTTTATTCTCCCTTTGAAATGTCGGACATATATGTCCGGCATTTTTTAATGCGAATCATTCGTTATAAATATGAGTTCAGCGGATCTTCTTTGCTATTTTAAAATAGGACGCAAGTTATTTTCACATTCGGGCAAAATAAGTAATGATTAAAAGATAGAAGGGAGGTTGCCAAAAATGATGATGAAAAGAATTTTTGCACTAATTGCGGGATCTTTATTATCTGTGATGTTCCTTGCTGGGTGTGGAACAAATAATAATGATAACAATCCCGCTCCAGAAGATAATAACATAATTAATGATGATAAAAATGGCGTTGATGATAACAATGTGAATGATGATAACAATGTGAATGATAATGATAACGATGCAAATGATCTGGATAAAGATGATGATGGAATGATTGAAAACGACGATAATACCAAAGATAACGACGCCGATGACGATAACAAGTAAAGTAATTAGCATTGATTAAAAAGACTGACCTAGTTAAGAAGAGGATTATTATCCTTTTTCGTCTAGGTCAGTCTTTTTTTTGTGTGTATTTGGTTTGAGGGGAAATAGGAATAAAGGGAAGGGTACCTTATTTATTCGTGGCTAGTTTAGGCTTAGAGCGGATTTTTTGCTTGAATTCACTTATTAATTCATCGCCGACTAGACCTTTTTGGACCAAATCTTCAAGAAGAAGTTCTGCATATTTGCTGCGTGTTTTTTGGATGTGTCCAACAAATAATAGGCTATAATGGTTTCCAACTTTTCTTATGGTACGTAGGACAGTGCTAAATAAAGCTGGTTCATTGTCCTTTTTTGTAATAACGGCTTGGATAAACACCTCTCCGTCTATATTGGGAAGTGAGGGTTCAAGCTCTCTGAAGTGGCTTTCTTCTACAAAGGCTTCGAGTAACCAGGTTCTAGCATCATTTTCTTTATTAATTATAAGACCGTCTGTTAATACAATATCAATTAAGTGTAATTCCTCAGTAACAATTTGCAACGAAATTAATTTAAACGATTTCATCTAATTCCTCCGTTTCTTGCCTGTATGAAGAAGAGTGGAAAATACTCCTCTTTAGCCTAGATTCGATATTATGATTGGGTTCGTGAAAGTTTAAACCTGGTAATCCTTTTAAAGGTAATTATATCATACTAAAAAACCGTACCTTAATGAAATGAAAACCCAACAATTGTCTAAATTATGAACGATACAATAAAAATTTGCAAAAAATTAAAATTTGTATTCTTTTTGTTTTTTACTTACTTTCCATTGCAAAAATAGAATTTTAGGTAAATACAAATCAGGTTTTTATGAAGAAAATGGGTGGATATAGATTATTTTGTCGATTTTCCATTTGATGAAAGATTCATTATGATAAAAGCATATTAAAGAGAAAGGAGTGAAAAGATGATCAACCAAATTACCCTTGTAGGGAGACTGACGAAGGACCCCGAATTAAGATACACACCGGATGGCAAGGCAGTTTCCAATATTACGTTAGCGGTCAACCGTAACTTTCGTAATACAGTAGGCGATTATGAGGCGGACTTTGTACAGTGTATCATATGGAAAAAGACAGCTGAAAACACCGCTCAGTATTGCAAAAAAGGGGCCTTAATTGGCATTACCGGCAGAATTCAAACGAGGAGATACGAAAACCAAGAAGGTAAAAAAGTATATGTCACCGAAGTTGTCGCCGAGAAGGTTCAATTCATAGGATCTAAACAAAATGATGTTAAGCCAAAGGATTTTGAGCATATTGGTTTATAGTCTAACGTGAATTTCTGTTCTTGAAATAGGCGTCTTTTTCATCAACATAAAACAATTTCGTAAAGTATTACTTCATATAAGACTCGTTTACTCCCCTAATTTCCCCAAAGCCGATTTGGCTTTTCCCTCGCAAGTATCCCCGATTACCCCCTAAATTGAATCAAGGTACTTGATTCCCTCCTTTTGAATGACTGCAAAATCGCAGTCATTTTTTTTATGTAATAAATATGTACAACATAGTGGTAAACGTAAAATAAAATTATTATTCTAAAAAATTAGAATTTTAAGAAAATATATTGTAAATTTTCAATTTAGATGCAATAATAAATCAAATAATATTAAATTGGTAAAATAGTTATATATAGGAAGTGATGTAATGAAAGGACCAATTATTGAAGTGAACGGACTGCGAACGAGTTTTCGCACAGACGATGGGGAAATTCCAGTCGTAAATTCCATTGATTTTCACATCAATCCAGGTGAGGTGCTGGGGATTGTTGGGGAATCAGGCTGCGGGAAAAGTGTAACTTCTTTGTCCATCATGGGACTAGTTCCCTCCCCGGCTGGTAAGGTAGAAGGAGAGATTCTTTTTAAAGGGGTTAACATCGCCAATGCCTCTGAAGCGAAAATGAGAAAGATTCGCGGAAATGAAATTGCCATGATTTTTCAGGAACCAATGACAAGCTTGAATCCAGTTTTTACAATTGGAGAGCAATTGGTGGAGACTCTTCGGATACATAGAAAATGGAATAAAAAGCATGCCCGTCAAAGAGCCGTGGAAATGTTAAAGCTGGTTGGGCTTGGACGTGCTGAGGAACTTATCAATGAATATCCCCATCAGCTTTCAGGTGGGATGAGACAGAGGGTCATGATTGCAATGGCAATGATCTGTGAGCCGAAACTTCTCATAGCAGATGAACCGACAACCGCTTTGGATGTGACGATTCAAGCACAAATTTTAGAGTTAATGAAGAACTTAAATAAAGAGACAGATACAGCAATCATGATGATTACTCACGACCTTGGCGTTGTGGCGCAAATGTGTGAGCGTGTCATTGTAATGTATGCCGGCAAGGTAATAGAGGAAGGACAAGTGCAAACGATTTTTCGGAATCCGAAACATCCATATACGGTCGGTTTACTACAATCGATTCCCGATATGCGTCTAAAAAAAGAGCGGCTTTACTCGATTCCAGGTAATGTTCCAAGGCCAGGAACAAGCAACCTGGGCTGCCAGTTTGCCCCTCGTTGCTCTCATGCTATGGAGAAATGTCTAAGTGAGACCCCGTCACTTCTGGAATTCGATAATGGCCAGCAAGTACGCTGCTGGATGTATGAAGATGGGAAAGGAGCAGCATTGCATGACTCAACCATTAGTTAAGGTAGAAAACTTGAAGAAGCATTTTCCAATCAAAGGAGGTATTCTCGGGAAGACGGTGGGGGAAGTAAAGGCCGTTGATGGTTTGTCATTCTCCATTTATAAAGGAGAAACCTTAGGTCTTGTTGGTGAAAGCGGTTGCGGAAAGTCAACAACAGGTAGGTTACTGCTTCGATTGCTTGAGCCAAGTGAAGGGAATGTTTATTTTGAGGGGAAAGACCTAACGACTTTAACTTCCCGTGAAATGAGAAAGATGCGTCGAGAAATGCAAATGGTTTTTCAGGACCCATTCGCGTCCCTTAATCCCAGGCATACTGTTGAAAAGATATTGGAAGAGCCCCTTATCGTTCATGGTTTAAAAGATAAAAAGGAACGCCAACACCGGGTGCAGGAGCTCCTAAAGGTTGTTGGTTTAAGCAGTTACCATGCCAAAAGGTACCCGCATCAATTCAGTGGTGGTCAGCGGCAACGTATTGGCATTGCTAGGGCACTTGCAGTTAACCCTAAGCTGATTATTGCTGATGAGCCCGTATCTGCACTGGATGTGTCGATTCAAGCTCAGGTGTTGAATCTTTTGCAAGATTTGCAGAAGGATTTTGATCTGACTTACTTATTCATTGCCCACGATCTTGGCGTAGTAAGGCATATCTCTGACCGAGTCGGTGTCATGTATCTTGGTCATATCGTTGAATTGACGGGAAGTGAAGAACTCTACGAAGACCCCCTTCATCCATATACGCAGGCTTTATTATCTGCTGTGCCGATTCCAGATGTGGAATATAAGGGAGATAGAGTAATCTTGCAGGGCGATGTTCCAAGCCCATCTAACCCGCCAAGCGGTTGTCCCTTCCATACGAGATGCCCGCGAGCCATGGTGGAGTGCAAATCAGTAAAACCCGTATTGCATGAGCATAAACCCGGTCACTACGTTGCTTGTCATTTATACAATTGACACGACGTACACATAAATTCTTAAAAAAATAAAGGGGGAAGAAAATGAAGAAGACATGGGCTTTATTGTTAACTACTATCCTGGCGCTTTCACTTGCACTTGCAGGATGTTCCTCATCTACAACAAAAGAGAAAGATGAAGATAAAGGGGGATCAAGTGAAGCAAAAGGAGGCGTATTAATTTATGGTAAAGGCGGCGATGCAGTTTCACTTGATCCCGCTATAGTAACGGATGGTGAATCATTTATCGTCACACAGCAGGTTTTTGAAACCCTTGTAAAATACGGAGAAGATAATACGGAAATAAAGCCAGGTCTTGCAGAATCATGGGATGTTTCCGATGACGCAAAGACATATACATTCAAATTGAAAACCGGAATTAAGTTCCATGATGGCTCGGATTTCAATGCGGAAGCAGTTGTTAAAAACTTTCAGCGCTGGGCACAAAGTAAGGATGAAGCTAAATTTGCATACTATGCCTCTATGTTTGGCGGCTTTGAAGGTGATGAAGGCCATGTTATCAAAGAAGTAAAAGCTATTGATGATAATACAGTGGAATTCACTTTAAATCGTCCGCAGGCACCATTCTTGAAAAATATTGCTATGCCTACATTTGCAATAGCAAGTCCAACTGGCTTTGAAAAAGATGCAGACAATTTCGGTAAGAATCCTTCTGGAACAGGTCCATTCAAATTTAAATCATGGAAACCAGGCGATACGATTGAAGTTGTGAAAAATGATGACTATTGGCAAGATGGACTGCCAAAGCTTGATGGAATCACGTTTAAAGTCATTAAAGATAACTCTGCTCGATTAAATGCTGTAATCAAAGGTGAAGTTGATCTAATGGACGGGTTAAACCCAAGTGATATTAGCAAAGTAACAGGGGATGACAAACTACAAATATTCGAACGGCCATCCATGAATGTCGGCTACTTTGCATTCAATGTTGAAAAAGCACCATTCGACAAAAAGGAAGTACGCCAAGCCATCTCACACCTAATTAACAAAAAAGAAATCATTGATAACTTTTACGAAGGCACAGCTGAGCCTGCTAAGAATCCAATGCCGCCATCTGTTTCTGGGTACAATGACAACATTGAAGACTATGACTACGATGTAGAAAAAGCGAAGGAATTACTTAAAAAGGCAGGACTTGAAGATGGGTTCAAAATGGATCTTTGGGCAATGCCGGTTCCACGTCCATATATGCCAGATGGGCAAAAAGTAGCTGAAGCCATTCAAGCAAGCTTAAAACAAGTAGGTATCGAAGCAAAGATCGTTTCGTATGAATGGGCTGCATATTTAGAGAAAGTGCAGGCAGGAGAAGCTGAATCCTTCATGCTAGGCTGGACAGGCGATAATGGAGATGCAGATAACTTCCTTTACACCTTATTGGATAAAGATAATATCGGATCAAATAACTATGCTCGCTATGCAAACAAAGAAGTTCATGAACTATTGATTGAAGCTCAATCTACTGCAGAAGAAGCTAAACGTAATGAGTTATATGGAAAAGCGCAGGAAATCATTCATGAAGAAGCACCGTGGGTTCCACTTGTACACTCTTTACCACAACTTGCTGGAACTAAGACAATAAAAGGATTCGTTCCGCATCCAACCGGTTCTCAATCTCTAGTTAACGTGTCTATAGAGAATTAACCGTACGAATCGGGGAGTATGGATTTATGCATGCTGCCCGGTTTTGCTATGGAATGCATTTCAAAATAATCGAGGGTGAATGTGAAGGACCCTATTGTAAAAAGGCGGGTGATTGTTTTGTTTTCCTATACCGTACGGCGTTTAGGATCCCTCATTCCAGTATTACTTGGAATGGCGTTTATTGTATTTATGATGATTCGTGCGATTCCAGGAAATCCTGCACAAGTAATTTTAGGACAGCAAGCAACAAAAGAGGCAGTTGCAGCAATGACAAAGGAACTCGGTTTGGATAAACCTTGGTTTATTCAATTTTGGGATTATCTATTAGGTCTGTTCACAGGCGATCTTGGTGTTTCCTTAAAAACAAAGAGTCCGGTATCTGAAGAAATTGGGCCTTATCTAATGGCGACGATTGAGTTAGCCTTAATTGCCATGCTTATAGCTGTAGTCATTGGTGTAAATGCCGGTATTATTTCGGCATGGTTCCAAAACTCATGGTTTGATTATGCAGCAATGGTCATTGCGTTGATTGGTTTGTCTATGCCGATATTCTGGCTTGGACTAATGGAACAATATATCATTTCGATTCAATGGGATTTACTTCCTACGACAGGGCGTGACAATATCAGGGATCCTGTTGAGGCAATAACGGGTCTGTATTTATTAGATACCCTCATTGCTGGAAGAGTTGACCAATTTAGCGAAGTGGTTAAGCATTTAATTTTACCGGGACTCGCGCTTGCTACCATTCCGATGGCGATTATTGCAAGGATGACACGCTCGTCCATGCTAGAGGTAATGAGATCGGATTTCATTCGTACAGCTCGTGCCAAGGGAATGAGAATGTTTTGGGTTGTTTATAAGCACTCCTTGAAGAATGCTTTAATTCCAGTGGTTACGGTTATCGGCCTACAGACAGGGTTGCTCTTAGGAGGGGCTATTTTAACGGAAAACATTTTTGGTTGGCCAGGTATCGGTACATACATTTATGATGCAATTCTTTCTCGGGATTATCCGGTCATTCAGTCCGGAATCCTCATCATCGCCTTTTTGTTTGTCATGATTAACCTAGTTGTGGATTTGTTGTATGCAGCGATTGATCCTAGGATTAAGTATAAATAAATAGGGAGGGAAACTCATGCCTGAAATAGCAACGAATACATCGCCAATCCTTCATCCCCAAGAGACAGAGGAAAAAGTCATCTCTCCCTGGAAGGAAGGGTGGAAAAGCTTTAAGAAAAATAAGATAGCCCTTGTCGGTCTTGGCATTGTTTTATTTTTTGTCTTAATCGCTATTTTCGCACCAATTATTGCACCTTATTCATTTGATGGGCAGAAGCTTAGTGATAAACATCTGTCTCCATCTTCAGAACATTGGTTTGGAACGGATGAATTCGGCCGTGACATTTTGAGTAGGGTTATCTATGGCTCGCGCATATCAATAGGAATTGGTTTTTTATCTGTGGCCGGGTCTGTCGTCGTCGGGTCTTTTCTAGGAATTATCGCCGGGTATTACGGAAAGTGGATAGATACAATCATATCGAGGGTTTTTGACATTATTCTAGCGTTTCCAAGTATATTGCTTGCCATTGCCGTAGTAGCCGTATTGGGGCCTTCACTTCGCAATGCGCTTATTGCCATTGCCATCGTCAATGTCCCGATATTCGGCAGGCTTTTACGTTCGAGGGTATTAACAGTGAAAGAAGAGGAATATGTAACAGCTGCCAAGGCAATAGGAATGGGAGATGGCCGGATTCTACTTCATCACGTACTCCCGAACAGCCTTGCACCGATTATTGTTCAAGGTACTTTGGCGATTGCCACTGCCATTATTGAGTGTGCAGCACTCGGGTTCCTTGGTCTCGGTGCACAACCGCCGGCACCAGAGTGGGGAAAAATGCTTGCCGATTCGAGGTCATTTATCATTCAGGCACCATGGACGGTGCTGTTTCCTGGTCTTGCGATTATGCTAACTGTCCTCGGCTTTAACCTAATGGGTGATGGACTGCGTGATGCATTGGATCCGAGAATGAAAAACTAAATGTTAAAAGATGGTGATTGTTTTACAATCACCATCTTTTTTGTTTTTCTTACAAATCTATTAAAATATGAAAAATAATAACAAAATACTAGTTAGAAATAGGAAAATAGTGACTATTATCTCTTAAAATCACCCCAAAGGTTGTGATACTTTTATACTTAGTAAGAAAATTCCAAAAATTGATTATTTTAGAGGAGGAAAAGTTCATTGATTAAACGTAGCTTGTCCATTCTAGCAATCTTTCTATTAGTATTTACGGCAACCGTTTCCGCAGCCAAGCTCCCTGATCCTTCGAACGGTTCGAGCGTTGGAAAGAAGAATCAGGAAAGTATTTTAAAGTTAAAGAAAAACGAAACGGAAAAGAAATACAAAAGTAACGAGAAGGTCAGGGTCATCGTAGAGATGAAGGAAGCCCCGGCAATAGAAATAGCTTCGAAGGAAGGGAAACTTTTTAAAGAGCTATCTAAAAATAAGAGGCAACAATTAAAGTCTGAAAAGTTGGCCAACCAGAAAAAAGTGAAAAATAAAGTGAAAGAGAAAAAAATAGCATTCAAGGAACTAGAAAGCTTTACGACAGTGGTAAATGGTTTCAGTGCAGAGCTTCAATATGGCGAAATTAAAAAGGTCGAAGCCATGCCTGAAGTTGCTGAAGTACATATAGCGAATGAATATGAACGTCCTGTTGAAAAGCCGGAGATGATTTATAGTAAAGAACTTGTCCAGGCTCAGGAAGCTTGGCGGGAGTATGGTTATAAAGGGGAAGGAATGGTCGTCGGTATTATAGATACTGGAATCGACCCATCTCACCGTGATATGGTTCTAAGCGATGAAAATAAAGCAGAACTGACTGAAAGTGAAATTAGTGGAATAAAGGATTCTAGCCATCTATTAGGTAACTATTATACTGCGAAGATACCTTATGGATACAATTACATGGACGAAAATGAAGAAATCCTTGATCTTGGTGAAGAGGCTTCGATGCATGGAATGCATGTAGCCGGAACCGCAGGAGCCAATGGGGATGAAGAGAATGGCGGCATTAAAGGGGTCGCTCCTGAAGCCCAGTTGCTTGCTTTAAAGGTATTCGGGAATGATCCTGCTATGCAGACAACATGGGGCGATATTTATATTAAGGCAATTGATGATGCAATTATTCTTGGGGCAGATGTGCTGAACATGAGCCTAGGATCTACTGCAGGTTTTGTATCAGCTGAAGATCCTGAGCAGCAGGCGGTTTCGAGAGCTGTGAATAATGGGATACTCATGTCGATTTCAGCAGGGAACTCGGCTCATTTTGGTAATGGGTTTGCAAACCCAACGGCCTCAAACCCGGATATCGGCGTTTCAGGTTCACCTGGACTTGCTCATGATTCAGTACAAGTAGCGTCCGTCGAGAATAACTTCATGGATTTAGATGCGGCTACTTATGATATTAAAGGGCAGGAAGGGAAAGCACCGTTCATGTCGGCTTCAAGCGTACATCCCAATGCTCTAAAGGATAAAACATATGACTTGGTTGTTGCAGGTCTTGGGACGCCAGGGGAGCTTTCGAAAGTGGATGTGAAAGGCAAGTTTGCCCTTATTGAGCGCGGCACGCTTTCTTTTATTGAAAAAGCCCAAAATGCTCAGGCAGCAGGAGCGGCAGGAGTCATTATTTTTAACAATGCTGATGGGTATATTTCTATGGCTACAGATCCAAGCATAACGATTCCGCAGTTGTTTATGTTGAAATCGGATGGAATAAAGTTGAAAACAGCCATAACTGAAGGGGAAAAGGTGAAGGTTACCTTTAATGGTGATAAGACAAAAGCTGTAAATCCCGAAGCAGGGAAAATGAGCTCATTCAGTTCATGGGGTGTCGCGCCGAACCTGGATTTTAAACCAGAAATCACAGCTCCAGGTGGACAAATTTACTCGACGTTGAACAATGATGAATATGGCATGATGAGTGGTACCTCGATGGCGGCACCGCATGTATCCGGGGGTTCTGCACTGGTTCTTGAAAGGGTGGATAAAGAATTTAAACTAAATGGATTTGCGCGTGCGAATTTGGCTAAGAACCTGATGATGAATACTTCAAAGCCATTAACGGATCAAGGTGTCGTCAATAATGCTCTTGGTTGGAAAAATCCTTACTCGCCTCGGAGGCAAGGTGCAGGAGTCATGCAGCTACAATCTGCTTTGACCACACCAGCTGTCGTGACGGAGGCATTTACGAAAGAAGCGAAGGTTGCTATGAAGGAAATCGGCAATAAGTTCGCCTTTACTTTGAAGGTTGAAAACTTCAGTAACAAAGCAGTCAAATATGATGTAAAAGGAAATATCCAAACAGACTATGCTATCCAGGGTCAACTGGGTTATTCCGCTAACCAATTAGAGGCACAGGAAATTCAGAACGCTTCGATTAAAATCAATAATAAAAATACAAATAAGATTACCGTACCTGCAAAAAAATCGGTTACATTTGAAGTGAAAGTGGACATATCCAATGCAAAAGTACTTGGCGATGATCTTCAGACTCTTGTAGACATTGACAAGGTCTTCCCAAATGGATATTTTGTTGAAGGGTTCGTGACACTGAAGGATCCAACTGACACTAAACCAGAACTCCATGTTCCGTATGTAGGTTTTAAAGGAGAATGGGACAAGGCCCCGATCCTAGATGGAACTAAGTATGATAAAGAGTCGTTCTATGGCATGGCAGGAGGAGTTTCGACAGCAGATGAAGATTTCACATATCTTGGGTACGACCCTGCAGGAAAAACATTTAATAGTAAATATATTGCGATTTCCCCGAATGGTGATGGAGCACAGGATGACTTCGTGCCGATCCTATCATTCTTAAGGAATGCGAAAAAAGTAGAATTCAATATATTGAATGGTGCAAACAAATCAGTTCGGAAACTTCGAACAGAGAATAATGTGCGTAAGGACTATTATGATGGCGGAGAAGGGTCTTATTACTCTCTTGATCCTTCCCGTAAATGGGATGGTAAAATTAATAATGCACTCGCTAAAGATGGAGTCTATTATTTTGAAATCAAAGCGATGATAGATTACGAGGGTGCAAAATGGCAGACGTATAAAATGCCTATCAAAGTAGATACCTTAGAGCCGACAGTTAAGATTTCGAAAATAGGTAAGGTGTTAACCATCCAAGGTAAGGATAATTTAAATGGTTCAGGACTTGCCTATTACGATGTACAAATCGATGGTGCATCTATCCTTAAAGAGCCCCTTGCAGCGAATACGAAAAAATTCACTCTACCTGATGTAAGAGGGGAAAAGGTACAGGTCGTGGCAATAGACTTCGCTGGTAATGAAAAAGCAGCTGAAACCGAATTGGCCACTGATTCAGCTTCAATCGATAATAATGCACCAGCTGTTAAGATCAAAAGTCCTGAAGCCTTAAGTGTGAACAATAAAAATAAAATCAAAATAACAGGTGATATTGAAGAAGCGTCGGAAATAAAGGAATTTACAATCGACAATAAAAAGGTCCCTGTAACGTATAACAAAACGAAGAATAAGTATGTATTCTCTATTGAAAAGAAATTTGGGGATGGCGTCCAAAGCTTTACTGTTAAAGCAACAGACAAATGGGATAACACGGTTTCCTTTAAGCGGACGATTATGGTTGATACAACAAAACCAGGTTTAAAGGTTAAAGGTGTGCCAGCAACTGTGGGAGTCAAAGGGTCAAATCCAAAAGTGGACGTGACAGTAGAGGATAATTTCGATGAGATCCGCCTTTATTTGAACGGAAGCGAAGTATTCTATAACGAATTCAAGGAACCATACAAAATGCGTTCCTATAAGAAGAAGATAGAGGATTTGGAACTACCACTTAAACCAGGCAACAATAAGTTTGAATTTAAGGTAACCGATCTTGCCGGAAATGAATCGAAGAAAGTATTCAATATTCAAAAAGCCAAAAAATAAACGTAAGGCAGCCCTCTTATCCAAGGGGGCTGTTTTTTCGTATTTAAGACCTATGATGAAAATTTCTGTGGAATTTTCAAAAAGTGAAGTTTGAGCAGCTTTTCTTCCAACTGCCATTTTAGAAATATATGTTTTGCAAAGATGTAGAACATGTATTTTTGTTCGTAATTCATAATAAATCTTCACATATTTCTTCGACAAGCTTTCAGTAGCTTTATGGCATTCTCATCATGCTAATATCGAAATCTATGAGAGAAAATATTTATTTTCGGGTTCTGGCAGGAATATAATAGAAGATAAAGGAATTAGGTATAAAGAACCAATCTAAATAGGAGGGTATCTATGAATTATAAAAGGGGTTTGAACAAAAAGGTATATAGTCGCGGAATTACCATTAAATTTGAAAAAAGAGCAAGTGACCAGTTATCAATTACAAAACCGAGTTTCTTTGATGCACTTCAACATGTTAATTCTCCATTTGAAAAAGTACCCCGCACAGATTTAGCCTATCAAGATTATCCGCTTTGTCAGGAGGTTACCCTTTCGCTATTTGAAAAGGGTATTGCTAAAACATCAATCAAATATGACCCTCATCAAGAAAAAATCACCATTGAGGAAATTTCAGAGGATTATCAGCTGAATAAGGGAGAGGCGCTTACTACAATTCTAGAGCATATAATGATCAATCATGGAAATTACCATTCTTTTTTCATAGTCAGGCCGAAAGAGTGGGCCGCAAAAAGGAAAGCCACTACTCCATGATATCCTCTTCTTTAACTTTCTTAGTAAGCAGTGAAAGGTAGGTGACTTTCGAAAAGTAATTCGAGAAGATTCCTTACCACTGCCTGTTGATTGTTCAGTCAATAAGAATGGAGCTGCCAGGCAGCTCCCATTTATGTCTCAACATGATGAGTCGGCTTTCTGAATCCTTCAAGAATTTAAATCAACCGCCGAATGATCTTTGAGAGGGTTTGAATACCATAAGCTAATTGTTCCTCCGAGGCGTAAGAATATGAAAGCCGTATATGTGTATTGTTATTTGGTTCATATATGTACCCCGGATTAAGGAGTATGTTCTCCTTTATCGCTTGCTTGAAAAGGTTTGGATTCACAATTGGCTTACATAATTTTAACCATATATAAAATCCGCCTTGAGGTATTTGCCATTCAGCCAGTTCCTTAAAATATTGATTGAGAAGAGTTAATGTAAAATCTCTACGTACTATCAACTCATGCCTTAGCCACTCTAAATGCTTTGAATATTGATCACTTGCTAACCATTCTGCCACAAGGTGTTGGGAAAGAGCACTGGACCCGTAATCCATTTGCATTTTAATATCTGCTAAACGTTCAATCACAGTTATTGGACCAGCAATCCATCCGATGCGCAATCCGGGGCTTAATGTTTTGGACATACTGCCAATGTGCAATACAAGGCCATCTGTATCAAGGGATTTTATAGGTAGCGGCGGTTCCTTTTCAAACCACAAGTCACTATATACGTCATCTTCAATAATCGGAATCTGTTCTTTTTTACATATGGATAAGAGGTTTAGTCTTTCCTCTTTTGTCCATGTAGTATTGGTTGGATTGTTAAACGTTGGAACAGTATAAAACAGTGACGCTTTCTTCTTTCCATTGATGCGCTTTATTTGTGTGGGAATACTTTCTCGGCCCTGTTTTGATAAGCCTACTAAGTGCATGCCCGCAGATTGAAAAGGATGAACAGAATTTAAATAGGAAGGGGATTCATGTAAAACCATTGATCCCTTTTGAAGTAAACCAACTGAAATCAATTGGAGTGCTTGAAGCCCACCAGAAACGATCATGAGGGAGCTGGGGCTTGCGTTGACCCCTTTTGTTTCTAAATAAACACTTATACATTGGCGAAGCCTTTTATCACCCTTGGGTTCAGAATAACCTAATGAGTGGGCATCAAAAGAAGTGGATTGCAACGTCTTTTCGATTTTTTTTGTAGGCAATAGAGATGGAGAAAGTTCGCCCGTGCCTAATCTGATGATGGCAGTGTCTGTTTCATACTGATTAATGTCCTGAATCGTTTTTAAATTAGGTTCATGAAGGCCATTCCGGACATAGTTTTTCCAGTCGGGCTGTTTGCTGGAGACGAGCACATTCCATGTGTTATTCGAAACGAATGTGCCAGACCCAACCTTAGTTTCTAATAGTCCGTCTGCAATCAACTCATCTATAGCTGTAATGATGGTACTTCGGTTTACGCCAAAAGAATCGGCCAATGAGCGTTGTGATGGAAGCTTGGTAGCAACTGGCCATTCCCCTCGTGTAATTTGTTGTTTCATCCAATCTACTATTTGTTGGTGAAGAGATTGGCTGGACGGCCGGTTTGGTCTCCATTCGATAAACATACGAAAACCACTCCTTTCATGTTCTATATTCATTATAAATTGGTTGGATTGAAAACCAACCAAATGGATGGTCAATCCCTTTGTTTTTTTCATTATACTGAATATGAATGGAGGGAGGTATTCGTATGGGACCATTTTTTCATGGATTATTATTGGCATTAGGGCTGATACTGCCATTAGGAGTGCAAAATATATTTATTTTTAATCAAGGAGCAACCCAACCTACCTTAAAAAAAGCATTGCCTGCAACGATCACAGCTGCCATTTGTGATACAGTACTCATTCTGTTAGCTATTTTAGGTGTTTCGTTGATTGTCATGCAATATGATTGGTTGCGTCTTACATTAATCATAATCGGAGTTATATTTTTATTGTATATGGGTTTTCAGATGTGGTTTGCCAAAGCGAACTCACGGTCAGATGGTCAAACTATGCAGATGTCCACCAAAAAACAAATTGTATTTGCTTTATCCGTATCACTACTGAATCCACATGCAATCTTAGATACGATAGGTGTAATCGGTTCGAGTTCACTTGTTTATTCCGGAACGGATAAAACGATTTTCACGGCAACATGCATCGTGGTATCATGGTGCTGGTTCCATGGATTATGTCTGGCGGGACGATTGCTAAAAAAGGTTGATACATCTGGCAAATTCCTTGGAATATTAAATAAAACCTCTGCAATCATCATCTGGATTACGGCTCTCTATATGGTGAAATCGATTTTTTAAAACAGATAAATGGCATCTGAATTCGAACTTAACTAATCTGGAAAAGAAGTAGATTACCCAGTTGGGTAATCTATATTTAAGGAGGAAATACAATTTTCCCTTTCTTATTTGCAGTTAAAACTATGCAAATTCATGTATTAGACTTACAGGATAGTTTTGATCTGTTTTTATTATCTCCCTTTCCATTTCTGGTGATAACTCAAACCCTTTCTTTTTAAATGATATTCTTCTCCACTAGTGCCTCCGTGTTGTGAAAGAGGATTGTTAAAAAACCAATTAGCGTTCAAGCCAATCGAAGTACCAGGATTTATAAAGAGTCATGCCATCTATCATAGATCCAGATGGGTATCTCCCGTGTTGGGGAATCATTCCTTACGCTATTATAAGAAGGGTTCTTTGATGAATGAACAGGGTCAAAGCAAGGATTGCTTTAAATATACTGGATCCGAGAAAGTTATAGACTAGTTTCCTAGCTATGAAAGGTTAAGAGTAAAAAAATTGCAGTATTAATCGGCGCTTTTTGAATAAAAAAGGAGAATACATCTCGAATATGTATTCTCCCTTTTTTTTTATGTCTTAATAAGCTAACACCCTGCCCTCATTCATCTTCGTATCGTGAGAGGTTTTTTTGAGTGTGAGTACATTATTGAAGTGCAACTAAGTCCTTTATTTCCTCTGTGGAAAGTTCAGTGATCCAGTTGTCACTACTGATAATCTCGTCGTTTAGTGCTTGCTTTTTATCAAGCATCTGGTCGATTTTTTCTTCCAGTGTCCCTGTGCATATTAACTTATGAACATGAACGAACCGCTGTTGTCCAATTCGATAGGCACGGTCTGTAGCTTGATTTTCAACAGCTGGATTCCACCAGCGATCATAGTGAATGACGTGGTTTGCTTCTGTTAAATTAAGTCCTGTGCCACCTGCTTTTAACGATAGAATGAAGATTGGAAAATCTCCATCTTGGAATCGAGTAATCATATCATCACGTTGCTTTTTGTTCGCACTTCCATTCAGGAAGGGAACTTCAAAGCCATACCGTTTTTCTAACAATTCCTTCATCATATTGCCCATCCCAATATATTGCGTGAAAATGAGGCAGCTTTCATCTTGTTCGCGGACAGCGTCGACAAGCTCAGTCAGTTTCTCAAGTTTGCCAGAGCGGTTAGGTGCCTTCAGGATGTTTTCTTTTTCCGTCTCTTTTAAATAAAGAGCAGGGTGATTGCAAAGTTGCTTTAGTTTATTAAGCATTTGCAGTATGATGCCTTTTCGTTCAAAGGCCGACAGCTGTTCGATATCAGTAAAGGTATCCTTGATTAGCTGTTCATACAGTGATGCTTGCTCGGTGGTAAGCGGAACGAATTCCTTCTGCTCTTGCTTATCCGGAAGATTCAGAGCGACTTCTTTATCACGTTTTGTCCGGCGGAGCAAGAATGGTTGAATCAAGCGCTGTAATTCCTTGATTTTACCCTTCTCTTCTTCACGTTCGATGGTCGCCACATATTTTTCCTGGAATTGACCAAGCGTTCCAAGATAGCCTTTGTTAATAAAGTCAAAGATTGCCCATAATTCGCTTAAACGGTTTTCCATTGGCGTACCCGTTAAGGCGATATGATGACTGCCATTAAGCTTGCGAACCGCCTTGGATTGCTTCGTTTGGGCATTCTTGATATTCTGTGCTTCATCAAGGATGACACTGCTCCAATGGATGGAAGACAGTTCAGCCACATCTTGATGGGTCAGGCCATATGAAGTTAAAACGATATCATGGCCCGCTGCTTTTTTAGCAAAGGCTTCACCTTTAGCTCGATTAGATCCGTAATGAAGATGAACCTTAAGTGTGGGCGCGAATTTTTCTAATTCTTTTTGCCAGTTGCCAAGAACGGATGTTGGACAGACGATAAGGGCTGATTGAACTGAAACAAGTTCTGGAATGGAGGTAATTATTTCTACCTCATCGCTGCTCTCCGTGTTACTTTCTTCGTCGACAATGATCGGTTCACTCTTTTGTTCGTCCTTCGAGGCAATAGGGAGCTCCTTAAGGGCTCCTTCAGTGTCCTTCACATGAAGTAGGTAGGCAATCATCTGAACGGTTTTCCCGAGCCCCATATCGTCTGCAAGACAAGCTCCAAAACCATGCTCTCTTAAAAAAAGCAGCCAGCTCATGCCGAGTTTTTGATAGGGACGCAAATCGCCTTGAAGTGTCTTAGGAATGGGCAGGATGGAAATGTTTTTTGTTTCCTGCAGTCTTCCCACCATTTTACGAAGCTCCTGATTCAATTCAAATTGAATTCGGAGCATTTCGTCGTTTTCTGAATCATCATCGCCATCCACTTCTGTGCTGTTCAATAACTCTTGCTGCAGCAAATCCGACAATTGAATTCCTTTTTCATTGGCTGTTTCCATCAGTTCCTGAATTTGCTTAATGAAAGCTGGGTCGAGTTTAACCCATTGGCCGCGAATATAAACGAGTCTGCGTTTTTCATTGACGAGCTCCTCGAACTCCGCCTCAGTGAGCTCTTTACCATTCAGGGAGAACCGCCAATCAAAGTCCATTAAAGCTTTAAGGCCAACGTAAGAGGGGCCCCGATTCGATTGGCTTTTTACTTTCGCTTTCACCTTGAGAGTGGACTCTTTCAGGGCTAGCCACCAGGATGGAAGGAGAATTTCAACACCAAGAAACAGTAATTTTTCGCTAGCATCGGTCAAAAACTCCCATGCGTCGGTTTCCGAAAGCTCTCTTTTTAGACGACCATTCTCTCCAAGCCAGGGCACGACGAGTTGCCAGCGTTTAGTAGCACGCACCACATCGCTTGCGTACTTATTCCAGCCACGCGGCAGTTTTTTTCCTGTATATGTTTCGATGATATTCTCATCTCTTTTGGAACGAAGGGTGACATCGAGTATCCAAGGTCCATCACCATCAGGGGGCTCAGTTAACCGAAGGCCTATAGTGAATGGTTTAGGATCATGCTGGGCGCCGAGCCACTCCTGCCAGCTGTTTTTGTCGAAAAAGGACTGCAATTCTTCAGGAGAAAGTCGTGAATCCTTTAATGCTCCGACAGCTTCGCTCCATTTATGCTGCATCGGTGAGTAGTTTTTTAAATACATATTCGCGGCACCATTATACCACTTCTCGATAAAAGTTCGATTGGTTTCCATTTCATGTGTAGGAAGGTCCAAGGAGATTTCTTCTTCCCAAAAGGAAGGAACAAATTCCTCCTCTACTTCTTCCGGCAGCTTCCAGCCGATTGAGTCCAACTGTAAATTAGTGAAATCCGGTACGGGAATCCCTGCTTCAATGGATTCATGGAGAACAGGTGCTGCAGACAGGCAAAGGGAGGAAATCTCGGACCATTCCCATTCAATGAAGGAGTTAAAGCTTTCCTTCGCAAAAAAATTGAGCAGACCCCAAGCGTCAAGAATGAAAACTGGATTTCCTTCTATCGTATCGGTCGTCATTTTAGTACCGTAAAAGCTGGCGTCATCCCAATTAAATAACAGTCTGCGAATATAATTCGTGTTGAGAAAGCTATTCTCTTCATTGACGACACCAAGGACGTAGGTTCCGTTTTCAAGAGCCGCTATTTTGATTTTTAATTTTCCTGGATTAAACATCGATTAGCTTACCCCTTTTTAGTTCTTCTTGGAAAGCGCGTAGCCGTTTCGTTGAATCGGCTACATATAGAATATAGCGTTCGAATACGTCTTCTTTTTTACTCTTTTTATAGATAGTGCGCATCTTTTTTAAATAGCGAACAGCTTGCTTATAGGCAGGACGGTTTTTCAAGGACACTTTTTCCTGAACCGCATGGTAATAAAGGGGCAGGATTAGTTCAGGTTCCTTAGAGACCACTTCTTTAATGGATTCACTGCTGATTAAATCAATGCTGATATCTGAGTAAATATGCATCTCCACCCATTTTTTATATTGTCCTTGTTCAAAAAGGAAATTTGCGTAGTTCCAATAGCTGTGTGGAAGGGTAGCTCGGTAAAATTTTTCAAGCAAATCGGTCCGCTTTAACTTATAGCAGCAGCTGCTAATCAAAGTCGTAAAGGTCCGAACGAAATCCACCCGCTGATAATAATCAGACAGATCCTCCAAAAACTCCTGTACATGAGCGATGATGAACTCAATGAAAGGAATGGCCCGTGAACGGTTGTCTGATTCAGACAGGAGAGTCAGCCAATAAAAGATATACGGACAGGCTTCCTTCTTCAATTCATGGAGAAGTTCAATCGCCTGATGATCCTGATTCTCTAGCAGGGATAGGTGAATCGCTGCTAGAGAATAGGAGGTCCGCTCAGTTGTACCTAAATACTGTTCTGGAAGTTCTCTCTTGACCCGTTCGAGTTCCTCTTTACGCCATGAGGACGTGGTGAACAAAAAGCTCCAAATCTCCCGATAGAGATCGATCTTTTCATATTCTAGGCCTTCCCCGCCATTCAGTAGCTTCGCTACATCTTCTTTGATGCTGAAAACGAAAGGATCAAAGGCGAAGGGGCGTGCCTGTCGACTAAGCGGCTGTACCGTTTCATGCAGCTCTTCTGCAAGATCGACGGCCAGTGCATAAAAGACACGGATCGTTTGCGTCTGACTTTTATGTAACTGAATCATTCTCAGTGTCAGCTGCATTGTGCAAAATTGTGTAACAAAATGATAAAGTAGCTTCCATTCCCGTTCCATGGGGGCCTTGGAGCTGAGACGTTTAAAGTAGGTCTGTATATGATTTTCAATCACATAAGTTGGTGCGCCTAAATGAGGCTCTACTTGTTCCGTGAAGGTATCGTTCACGAATTGCTTCCATGATGGATAGCTTTTATCTAAGATAATGGATTTCTCCTCTACTTGTTTAAGTAATTCACTTGCCCGCTTTACTTGCTGTAAAGCTTGGGCGGGTGTGGTATTCTTTGGTGCGTTCCATTCGCTTAACCAATCGGAAACACTAGCGTATTCCGAATACGCAGAAAAGAAAACCGCCATTTGATGCCGGCAAATAAACCTGGAATCACATGTACAGCTTCCATCCTGAGGGAAGAGAAGATTCAACCTTGCCTTATAGCGAGTGACATCCTGCACCTCAGCAGTAATTGTATCCACCGCTTCCTCTTTAAGATCAACAAGCCCCTGACGGTACAATTGAAGCCCTTGATTTACCACATCCGAATCATCCGAATTCCCGGCATCCAAAAATCCTGCCAGTCGCTCCCCAACAAACAACAACTCCCGCTCCATACTCTCCTCCTTTAGGGGTCAGACCCCATTTCCCGAAATTATATTTTTGTATTATCATTGATCTATCAGTACTTTAACAACACCGGTTAGGGGTCAGACCCTATTTCCCGGAATAGGAAAGGATGATGTTTTATGCCTCGAAAACCGAGGATATGGTACCCTGGTGCGATGTACCATATTACAAGCCGTGGCAATCGCCACAGTAACATTTTTTTAGACGACAAGGACCGACTTCGTTATCTGCATCATTTAGAGGAAACGAAAGAAAAATATTTCTTCGAGCTTCATAGCTCAATCATGTTCATCTTCTCCTCGAAACGATGCAGCACCCCATCAGCGATATTATGCATAAGCTTAACTCCCGCTATGCTATCTCCTTCAATAGGCGTCATGACCACGATGGACACCTTTTCCAAGGCCGTTATCATTCCGTCTTAATCGAATCAATCGAACAATTCACTGCTACAAGCCGTTATATTCATTTAAACCCTGTAAAAGCCAATATCGTCAAAAACCCCGCTGAATATAAGTGGAGCAGCTATAAAGCCTTCCAAATAGGGAAACCAAACATGCACGTCAACCCCACACAAATCCTTCATTACTTTCAAACCCCACAAAACTACGAAGAATACGTAATGAGGGGGTCAGACCCTATTTCCCATCCATAAAAAAGACCAGAAAACCTTTGAAAGTACAGGGTTTTCGAGCAATCGGATAGGGGTCAGACCCCATTTCCCGAGTGGTTTTTTGAAGCATCTCTTTATTATACTTCATTTTGGCTTGGAATTTGAAATGGAGGAATACAGGTTTTGGAATATGGACATGAGAGCTTGTGTATTTGCTTTGTGAATTCGTAAATGTGAAGAGCCATTCCCGTGTGGGGAATGGCCTTTTAATATAGTTTTAGTTTATTTTCATTTCATTCTTCCAACTATCCAGTCTTTTGTTGATAAACGTAGCAAATGTATGATTCTTTTGTAACGTGAAGAGAAATGCAGACTTTTCTAGATATTCTTTTGCTTCTTTATAGTTACCTACCAGTTCAAGGTTGTAGCCTAAATGGTAATGTAAATCGGCTAAAGCATATAATTGATCATGTTCCAAGCACCATTTTATCGCATCGCGGCAGCATGTAATAGACTCTTCATATCGGACTAATCGTGTTAATACTCTACCAAAATTATAGGATAAACGTGTCTTTAGCGTCTTATCTGTTAGGATAGGAAGGGCTTTCAAATGATCAAGTGCCTTCTGAAGCAATGCAAATGCATTTTCGTATTGTTCTTCGGCAACGTACATCACTCCGAGACTACTTAAAATTTCGAGCTCCCGTTCCGAATAAATTTTATCCGTAGTATGAGTAATAGCAATGGCTTGTTTAATAAATTCAATAGCTTTATCTAGATCTTTATTTTTTTCGTATTCATAGATGCCTTTGTGCCAAAGAATTAGCTGATGATTCTTTTTGTTCTGTAGAAATAGTGGACTGTTTTCCTCAGTCTTCACAATTTGTTGCATTTCCTCATAATTTCGGGTTCTTCTGGCTATTTTTAGTTGATGGATCACTTCTTCTACGTAATCCAGTCTAGGGGTCATGCCAATATCAAAAAAATAATTCACATCCACTCCTAAGCGTTGAGAAATTAGATAAAGAGTGGACGCGTATGGATAGACATCACCTTTTTCAATCTTGCTAATCTGTGCTTGTGTACAAATACCGGATGCTAACTCTTCCTGTGAAAGTCCGATTTGTTTGCGTAGTTCTTTTATTTTTTGTCCAACTGCAAAAAAATCCATTTTGATTCTCCTTAAAATATGCCTAGAGTTATATTTTGTTATGAAAAATCGGTAAAAGCTGTATGTACCTGTCCTTAACGGTTTAAATAGATTCTGTAGTCGATATATATGATTTTAAGAAGTGTGGTTAAATATAACTATAGAATTAATTTCTATTTTAACCAATATTTTTTTGTAAAAAAGGAGGATTGACCTATGAAAAAAAGTACTAAAGCATTAGTCGTATCTTTTCTTATCATCGCTGCTTTTGTGATTGTTCCAAACGAATTACCAGGCCTATACGCAGAACTTCCAGGCTTATATAAATAAGAATCGAACTTTAATTTTGCTCTTTCTAGCATCTTCATTCGAAGGTGTTTTTTTTTTGTTCTTTTGGAGATTATTCTTTTGCGCATATTCCTTTAGTTATAATTATCTACGGATTGGGAATAAAAGGTCCAATTGGTACGGGTAGAAGAAACGTAAGCGTAGTTTGGAACGCCTATTTCCTTTTATTAATTTTGTTATAGTATAAATAACAAAACGGAGAGAGGTGTAAGGTTAATGATTGATATTAATATGAAAGTTCAACCCTCTTTTTACGATGAAGAATGTGCCATTGTGTTTTCTTTTTATTTTGATAAGGCAACCAAAAAGATCGGTGAAGCTGTGGTATACACATGCAAAAAATCAAACGAAAAAGGATACAACCAAGATAATATAGATACAGATATACAGGAAAAAATCGCTTATATTAAAGAATTTTCTATAGTAGATGAATATCAGGCAACATCTATGAAGAAAATTCAACATTTTTTGGACGTAATCGGTATCAAAAAGTGCGTAAGGCACAACCATCTGGGAAATGAAATTGCATTTTAAACAGTAAAAACTCATGACATTTGTGTGTCATGAGTTTTTACTGTTTAATTGAGATTTTTGACATTTTCACTTTTTTCATGAAGTCACTCATTCGTTTTCTATCACTTGTTTTTGAGGTATTTTTTTCAATTAATATGAATTGATGTTTGTTGTTATTGGATTTCATGATGTCGCTCCTTTTCTGGGTTTTTACCCTTTTTCATTTCATCTAAAACGTGAATTTAATGGATAAGTAGGACCGTATATAAATGATAGGGTGGGGAAAACTTAAATATTCCTATAGTTATATTTTTGTCTGAAAAGCTCAGTATAATAGAATTTATTACCATCTAATACGCTGTAATGCCTAAATAAGGTGTATTTTCGTGTTTTATTCTACTAAAAATAAATGCTAAAATGTTCCGAATATCGGATTTTCATTAGAAACATCAGTTTCTAGTACCCTAAAGTGAAGAGAGTTGAAAGACTCTCTTCGATGGCCCCCAGGCTCATGCTTGGGGGATCTTTTTTTTGTTGGCGGATACTTTGTCCACTTTATTTTTACAATATGTTTCGTTTTGTTTTTATATGCCTGGGTAAATATAAGAAACAAGATGAATTAAACCTGGGCCATCCCGGTTTAAGCGGAGGAATAGATGATGGATGTGATAAATAATAAAAATGATCTTACGAAGCGTTCCTTTCAGCAGTTCATCTTTCCATTCACACTCGAGGGAAATAAGATTGAAACTTTTGTTGAAAATTTGCTTGAGGACAATTTTGTATTTTTGAACTTGAAAGATATGAATCAGCAAAATGGGTTTTACGGTGACCATAAAGTTTTACACCGTAAATTAGAAAAATACTTTATGCCGTACATTGAGCCGATTTTGTTTCCAAGCAGTTCAAAGCAGAAGGAAGGATTGCGACGTTTTACAAAAAAACTGGATGTTGGGTGCACCTTCGAATCACCGTATTTAAATACCCCTTTTATTATTAACTCAATTGATATCTTTATATGCCCATTTCATATTGGCATGATGAATCTCCGTGTTACGTTGCCGGAGGGGCTTTCATACAATGATGTGCTCTATTTTGGCGACACGTTCCGAATCCTCGAACCAATTGCCGATGACGAAGAGAAAACGAAAATCGGCTGTAGGAAAAATGAATATAAACAGGTGAAGGATTTTATCTTCAAAGAGTTACTTCCACCGCTGGAAGAGTATATGGACGAAGAACAAGCCGATCCGTCTAATTTCGGAAGCTTACCTTTTTTTATCGATGAAAGAATGTATGTAATTAGCTACATTGTACTCCCAGAGTATCGTAATATTTCTAAAAATGATTTGTACCGTGCCAGTGATCTGAATGGGTATGATAGTGATGGTGAACCCTATATCGGTGCAACAAATCCAGATTACATTGAACGGTATTATCAGGAAAGGGTGTATGACAGGTGGGCGAAGGAAACCTATTATGTAACAAGCGTGTATCATTTTGCCTGTGTCACTAAAGCGACAGGTAAGCTGGAACAGCAACTTGCGAGCGAAATGTACGGTCAGCACTTTTATGCGGTGTTGCTTTACTTCTATTATAAAATAGTCCTTCTGAAATTGGCTCATGAACACTCCCGAATTGATGTGGAAAAAGACCAAACAAGTACAGAACAGCTTATCTTCATGATCACCGAGTTTTCCGCAAAATACTTATTTACCGAAGTCAACAGTACGGCTACTGGGAAAGAGCTATTTAAAATGACGGATGAAACCTTTAGGATTGCCCCGCTTTATAAAGAAGTAAAAGAAACACTTTCCTACCTCTATCAGAATCAGGATAAACTAGCTGGGAAAAGCAGTAATTATCTCTTGCAAATCCTCACGATTTACACCGTTATCTCCGGAATTTTCGGGATGAATCTATATATTGAAGATTGGAAAGGGAAATTAACATGGAAAGAGTATATGAATTACACCATATATGAATGGGTGGCCGTCTTTGTAACGACAACTGGTCTTGTTATTTCCAGTTTATTGGGCTTTTTCTTCCTAAAAAAATGGCTGCAAGAGAAAAGGAGTCGAAAAAAGAAAATGCTTTAATTTGTAGGAGTCCTGTACTTAAGTACAGGACTTTTGCTTTAGCATAAACACGGGAAATTAGTAAAATTAAGAAATTAGTCATACAAATTCCCCCATTTCACTAATATTTTGATAAACTATATGTATACCATTCTAACTATTCATTAGGAGGAAATCATGAAGAAACTAGCATTAGTTTCCAGCTTTTTGTTGATGAGCGTATTGTTTTTGGCAGGCTGCTCGGATGAGCCTAGTCCAGAAGAGCGCTTTTCGGCTTACACGAAGCTTTGGAATAAACAGGATTATACGAAGATGTATGAGTATCTGTCATCTGATACAAAGGAAAAAGTCAGTGCAGATGAATTTGCGAAGCGCTATGAAAAAATCTATAAGGGCATTGAGGTCGACCAATTAAAAGTGGACTATAAACAGCCAAAAGAAGAAAAAAATCATAAAGATGCAAAAAAAGTAAATCTTGCCTATACAGTTGATATGGAAACAATGGCGGGAGCGATTAGCTCTGATCATAAGGCAACCCTTGTCAAAGAAGAGGGAGATGAGGAAGAAAATTGGTACGTCAAGTGGGATGAAAGCTATATCTTCCCTGAATTAGAAGCTAATGAAAAAATTTCAGTTGAATCGTACCCGGCAATACGCGGGGAAATTGTTGATCGAAATGAACGTGGTCTTGCAATGAATGGTAATGTTGCAGAAGTAGGAATCGTACCAGAGAAAATGGCCAATGAAACTGAGACTGTTAAGAAGGTTGCTGGAATTCTTAACATGTCTACGGATGAAGTGAATCAGAAATTGAACCAATCATGGGTGCAGCCTAGCTATTTTGTGCCTATCAAGAAAATGTCATCCGATAACACTGCAACCTTGGAAAAACTATTAAGCATTGCTGGGGTCTCGGTCAATAATACAATGGATCGTATATACCCCTATAAAGATGCTACTGCCCACCTAATCGGATATGTCGGTGAGGCGTCGGCGGAAGACCTGGAAAAATTGAAAGGCAAGGGCTATACCGCAAGTGACGTTATCGGCAAGCGTGGTCTCGAGGAAATTTTAGAAGAACGTCTGAAAGGAAAGCCAGGCGGTAAAATCTATATTAAGACAGAAAATGGCGAAGAAAAAGTCATAGCTGAAAAGCCAGCTGAAGAAGGAGAAACAATTACATTAACCATTGACGCTGAGCTTCAAAAGGATATCTTTAAGCAATACGAAAAAGAAGCAGGGTCAGCTACAGCACTTGACCCAAAGACCGGCGAAACGCTGGCGCTTGTCTCAAGCCCGTCATTTGATCCTAACAAATATATATTCGGAATAACAAAAGCCGAACAAAAAGCGCTTGAAGAAGATCCGGATAAGCCGCTTCTGAATCGATTCAGTTCAACCTTTGCACCTGGTTCAACTATTAAGGCAATAACTGCGGCGATAGCTTTGAAAAATGGTGTGGATCCGAATGAGTCAATCAATATCCAAGGGAAAACGTGGGCCAAGTCGACTTGGAAAGACCATTCCATCACAAGAGTCGCTGATCCCGGTGTAGCAATCGATATGGAAAAAGCGTTAATTTATTCAGATAATATTTATTTTGCCCAAAAAGCACTTGGCCTTGGTAAGGACAAATTCACAAGTGGACTCAAAGCATTTGGCTTTGATGATGCATTGGACTACGACTACCCGATCAAAGCATCGAGCATTGGTAAAGTCGACAGTGAAGGGCGCCTGGCAGATGCTGGATATGGTCAAGCGCAAATTCAAATGAGCACGCTTCATTTGGCTATGACGTACTCAGCATTCTTAAATGAAGGAAACATCCTTAAGCCTTCGTTAATAACAGGCGATAAAACTGAAAAGAAAATATGGAAAGAAAAAGTCATATCAGCTGATCAAGCGAATCAGATCACTAAGATGTTGACACAAGTAGTGGAACATCCTAAGGGAAGCGGTCATGGCATAAATGATCTTGGCATCAAAATCGCAGCCAAAACAGGAACCGCTGAAATAAAGGCTTCCAAAAACTCCAACGGAACAGAAAACGGCTGGTTCGTCGCTATGGACACGGAAGATCCAGAACTTCTTATGGCATGGATGATTGAAGATGTAAAAGGACGCGGCGGGAGCCATTTAGCTGTCGATCAAATGAAACCGATCTTGAAGAAATACTTGAAATGAATAAGGAAAGGCACCTACTGGTAGTAGGTGCCTTTTTTATGTATCTATATTCCTATTACAAATTGATAACATATAAAAACAAAACTCTTTTAAATATTAATTAATGAAATAATAAATCATCACAAATTATAGTTGATTAATAGAGAGATAATTGGAAGTAATAACAAAAACTTTAACTTAAAATTATTATAAAAAAGGTAGAAATTTCAAAATAATTGTATTATTGTAGATTTACAAGGATAAATTGGTAAAAAATGATTGTGTTTATATAGTTTTATAGAACTAGTTTTTAACATTGTTACTTAAAATAGGAGTTGTGAAGGGGTTAATTAGTGCTGAATTGTTTGTTTCGTAAGTCGTTGTTATTTTTTACTCTATTAGTACCTAGAGCACTATTTTAGATATTTGAAGGGAGAACACTTTCTATATGAATAAGAAGAAAGCAATTAAACTAGCAACGGCAACTGCAATTGCCGCATCAGCATTCACTGCTGTTGCACCAATACAATCAGAGGCGTCTACTAGCGTTGCCACTCAAGTTAAAAATGCAAAAGCAGCAATGAAAAAACCATTTAGCACTTACTTCGACGCTAAAAAATTAGCAAATGTGACAACTGTTGAAAAACAAATTAAATCTGCTAAAAAAGAATACACGAATGTGAAGAATTCAATAAAAAATTCAAGCAATAGCAAAGCTAAGAAAGATGCTTATTACAAAGAACTTAAAGGTTACGAAAAATATATTACACGTGCTGAAGGCTATGTAAAAGGCTACAAAGCAGCTGAAAAAGCTAAAAAAACGCTTAAAAGTGATCTTACTAAACTAAATGCTGCTGCGATTGCTCAAAAGCCAACAGATGTAAAGAATAAATACAATGCTCTTGATGCTTCTGTTAAAAAAACAGACAAAAATATTAAAGACACTGTATACGGTGCGAAAATTGAAAAACTTCTTTACGCTCAATTCACAGCAGCTACTAAAACTGCTTTGCAAGGAGAAATCAAAGCTTACTATTACTATGAAAAAGCAGAGTACTGGCTGAATAAAGGAGATACAAAAACAGCAGCGGATAGAATTAAAACTGCTTCGAAAATTAAAGTAGATACTAAAAAAGACTTAGGCAAAGCAATTAAAGTCTATGCAAAAAAAGTTCAAACTAAATATGACCAAGCAACTGACAAAGAAGCACCAAAGTTCACTTACAAAGGTGAAGTTAAATTCGAAGTGGAAATTGGAGAAAATTTCAAGCTTCCTAAAGTAACAGCAGAAGACAAGCTTAATAAAGTGTACGTAACATACAAAATTAAAGGGCCAAAAGGAGCGACTAAAATTGATACTAATGTTGCCGGAGTATACAAAGTAACTTACACAGCAACTGACGCTAAAGGTAACAAAGCAAAAGACTTAGTAATTACAGTTGTAGTTAAAGAAGCTACGGTTAAAGTTGAGAAAGTGAGTGCGATCACTTCTAAAACCTTAGAAGTTAAATTCAACAATGCTGTTGATGATACAAAAGCATTATTTGAGTTGAAAAAGGACGGACGTAAAGTTAACTATTCAAAAGTATCTTTCAGCGAAGACAAGAAAACAGCAACAATCGAACTTACATCTAAAATTACAAAAGGTGAATACGTTGTTAACGTATCTGGTTTAGTTCAAGGCAAAGTAGTTTCTGGTTCAGTTAAAACAGAAGATGAAAAAGTAAAAGGTATCGAAATCCTTTCTGAGAAATCTCCAATTGTAGGTGGGCAAGTTAGCGTTGGATATAAGGTTGTTAACCAATATGGTGAAGATGTAACAAAGTTTGAGACTGTTGAAGTAAGTGTTAAAGGAGCAAAAGAAGTTTCAAACACTGATGGTCAACTCGTATTAACAAAAATTGATGGAGCGAATGACCTGAAAGCAGGAGACCAAATAGACGTAACATTAATTCACAAAGCTACTAAAACTTCGGCAACCAAAACAATTACTGTTACTAATGAGAACTTTGAATTAACAGTCATGCATACAAATGATACACATGCACATTTGGATAATATCGCTAGGCGCATTACAGCTATTAAAGAAGTAAGAAAGGACAACAAAAACTCTTTGCTTTTAGATGCAGGAGATGTCTTTTCTGGAACACTATATTTCAACCAATATACTGGGCAAGCTGATCTTGAGTTCATGAATTTAATTGGATATGATGCAATGACTTTTGGGAACCATGAATTTGATCTTGGTACAGAAAAGTTGGCTGATTTTGTTAAAAATGCAAAATTTCCATTTGTAAGTGCAAATGTTAACTTTTCAAATGATACGTATCTCAAATCTTACTTTAAGGGAGAAAGCACACATACAGCAAAAAGCGGTGAAATATACAGCAGTATCGTGAAGAGTATTGATGGGGAAAAGGTTGGGATTTTCGGTCTTACAACTGCTGAAACAAAAGATATCTCAAGCCCGGGAGCGGGGGTTGAGTTTGAAGAATATCTTGCAAAATCCCAGCAAACCGTTAATAGCTTAGAAGAACAAGGCGTTAATAAAGTCATTGCACTTACCCATCTTGGCTTTAATGATGGCGGTGGAGATAACGATTTGACTCTAGCAGAAAAAGTAAAAGGAATTGATGTAATTGTCGGCGGACATTCCCATGATAAATTAGAAAAACCAACTGTTGTTAATACAGAAGCAGGAGCAGAGCCTACTGTCATTGTTCAGGCTAATGAATATAGCAATTATCTAGGGCAATTGGATGTAGAGTTCGATAAAGATGGAAAAGTTATTGCTAATGATGGTAAGTTAATAGATTTAAATAAACAAAATGCAGATAAATCCTATGTTATTAAAGATGATGAGGAAGCCTTAAATATCCTTAATACTAAATACAAGCCAGCGGTCGACGATATGCAGAAATTTGTAGTGGGCATTGCTGATGTAGACTTAATTGGTGGAAATCCGGCAGCACGTACAGGGGAAACGAATCTGGGTGACTTTATTGCAGACGGAATGCTTGCAAAAGCACAACAATACAAACCAGGTACAGTTATTGCCCTTCAAAATGGAGGCGGCGTTCGTACAACAATTAAGGCTGGAAACATTACATTAGCAAACATTTTTGAGATACTTCCTTTTGGTAACTCATTGGGAGTAATGGATTTAAAAGGTTCAGAGATTAAAGCTGCCCTTGAATTAAGTGTGAAAGATGCTCCTGCTGCATTTGGCGGTTTTCTGCAGGTTTCCGGACTAAGGTTCACATATGACCACACAAAAGCCACCGGGTCTCGCGTGCAAAGTGTGGAAGTTTATAAAGATGGAATGTTTGAAGAATTAAAAGATGATGAAAATTATCAGGTTGCTACGAATATTTTCACTGCTAAAGGCGGTGATGGTTACACAATGTTTGCAAAAGCATACAGCGAAGGACGTGTAAGTGAGCTAGGCTTTGTTGATTGGGAAGTATTGCAAGATTATATCAAAGTACAGAAAGACCAAAAAATTGCCCCAGCTCTTGAAGGACGTATCATCGATGAAGCTAAAACGGAAGTGAAAGCAAGTGAGTTCAATGGTACAGCAGAGGACCCTAAAACTCATAAAGGCAGTATAGTAGTTGATATAACAGGAGTATCTAGTCTCGAAAATGCTTTAATCACAGGAAATCTTCACTTGAAGGGTACTGACGCTGATAAGGTAGTTCTTAAAAATGTAACTGTTCTTGGTAACACATATTTCATAGACTAATAGTTTTATGGAAGGCCTTCTAGCGGCTTTGCTGGAGGCTTTCCTTTGCTAAATATATTAATTATGGAGAGTGTTCAATGAAAAGAAGGAATTGGAAAATAAAGATAAACCTTATTCTAATTTTCACATTGATATTAAGCTTTTTTGCACCAATGAATTCAATCGTTACGAAAGCTGCTGAGCCAATTACTGTTGCAGAGGCGATTACTAATAACTCGGGAACTGCTACTGTGCAGGGGTATATCGTGGGGTATACAACAGGAACAAACAAATATACTAAAGACCCGGCAAAATTTGCAGGAGATACAAATCTAGCGATTGCCGATTCTCCTGACGAAACAGACCCAAGTAAAATAATACCGGTAGAATTGAAAAATAGCGGTACTTATCGGGCTACTTACGGACTAAAGACAAATCCAGGTAATTTGGGTAAGAAGGTGCTTTTCACCGGAACTCTCACAGCTTATTTCTCAGTACCGGGCCTAAAAGATTTATCTGCGGCGAACTTCATAGAAGAAACTTCTCCTAATAAAGTAGAGGCTGTCAAGGCCAGTGTAGCTGCTGGCGGGGTGATAGATGGAACAAAAGTATCGCTCTCCTCAGGTACTGAAAATGCAACCATTTATTATACAATTGATGGTTCAACTCCTACGAGTTCAAGCACTCAATATACAGAATCGATAACTATTACAAAAGACATGACAATTAAAGCAATTGCTTTAGCATCAGGTTTGGATAATAGCGATATAGCATCGTTTGAATATAAAATTATATCACTTAAATCAATAGCCGAAGTAAGAAAAATGACCATTGGTAGTTCAGCCCTTACTTCTGGAGTCGTTACGGCAGTTTTTACATCAGGCACGAATAATACAGTCTATATCCAGGATGACACAGCAGGGATTGTTATTTATGGTTCAGACCTAGCTGTTGAGGCAGGAGATAAAATCAGCGCAAAAGGAACGCTGGCTGATTATAATACACTCCTGGAGTTAAATGTTCAAAAAGCAGATGTAACTATTCTTAAAAAAGAAAGTATTCCTGTTGCAGAAAAATTGACTGCTGCTCAATTTGAAGAGAGCAAGGAAGCTAAGCTTGTAACGGTGAAAGATGTAACAGTTGAGTCTGTTTCAAACGGAACCTTTATTGGAAAGGATGGGGAGGGAGAGTCCCTTACATTACGCCCTCAAGATGCAACGCTTCTTTCAGTCGGTACAACATATGATTCAATAACAGGTGTATTGGGATCATATAAAGGCGTATATCAATTAATTCCAAGAAGTACACTTGATATTATCCAAGATGCAAATAAAGTACAACCTGTAGTTGCAACACCTGGTACAGGATTTATTAAAGCAGGTGAAACTGTCACACTGACTTCAGGAACAGCTGATGCCACAATCTATTATACAACAGACGGACAGGAGCCTACGAAAAGCAGCGCTGTCTATACCAAACCAATTACAATCAATGAAGCTACGACATTAAAAACTTTTGCGGTAAAAAGTGGCTTAACGGATGGTAACATTTCGACTTTTACTTACACTATTTCAAAAGGTGATGTCCGAATTCATGATATTCAAGGAGCTGGACATACTTCTCCATATTTAAATCAAAATGTAACAGATATAGAGGGTATTGTCGTATCCACGATTGATAATAATAATTTCTTTATTCAGGATCAAAAGCCTGATAATGATATAAACACTTCAGAGGGAATTCTTGTTTATAAAAGTGCTAATGGCGTTAAGATTGGCGATGTGGTCAAAGTAAGCGGAACGGTAAAAGAGTATGTGATGGAGGGATATTCCGAAAAAGCAACAACGGATCTTCCTGTAACAGAAATTAGTGCATCCGCTATTACGGTTGAAAAAAATGGACAGGCTTTACCTGACCCAATTGTAATTGGCAAAGACCGTACCCCGCCAACAGGGAAGATTGATAGTGATGGATTGACTGTTTTTAATCCAGCAGTTGACGGGATTGATTTTTACGAAAGTTTAGAGGGAATGCTTGTTCAGCTTGATAGTCCGAAGGTTGTGGCACCACAGGAGTATGGGGAAGTTGTTGTTATTCCTAAGAACATGGAAACTTCTACTTCTGCTGGTGGAGTCAAGTTTACAGAAACAGATACCCACCCAGAAAGAATTCATCTGAAATTTGATAACGATAAATATGTAGCGAAAACGGGTGATAGTTTTAATGGAAGTATTACGGGTGTTGTAAGCTACGGTTATAGTAACTTTAAAGTGTTGACAAGTAAGGATAAGTTACCTGAACTACAAGATGGGGGAACGAAGCGTGAAGTTACTTCTATTGAACCGGATGCGAAGAAGCTGACAGTTGCCTCTTATAATGTGGAGAATTTCTCAACTAAAACTGACAATGAAAAACTAACGAAATTAGCTAAAGCCATTGTACAGAACCTGAAGACGCCAGATATTATCGGTTTAACAGAAATGCAGGATAATGATGGTGAGGCTGATAGTGGTACTACAGATGCGACTGAAAGCTTTAAAAAGCTGGTTGCCAAGATTCAAGGAGAAGGTGGACCAGAGTATCTATTTACTGATATAGCTCCAGAAGATAAGCAAGATGGTGGAGCACCAGGTGGAAATATCCGAGTAGGTTTCTTGTATAAAAAAGGTACTGTTTCGCTTACTGAAGGAACTAAGGGAAAAGCTACAGAGTCGGTCGGCTTTAACGATGGCAAGCTTACATTAAACCCAGGCCGAATCGATCCGACAAATGCAGCATTTGCTTCAAGCAGGAAGCCGTTAGCAGCCCAATTTGAATTCAACGGTGAAAGTGTTATTGTGGTTGCCAATCACTTTAATTCGAAGGGTGGAGATCAGCCTCTATTTGGGAAAAATCAGCCGCCAGAATTAAAAAGTGAAGTTCAACGTCTTAAGATTGCAAGTATTGTTAACAGCTTTGTTAAGGATATTAAATCAAAAGATGCTAATGCAAATGTTGTTTTACTAGGAGATTTCAATGACTTTGAATTTTCTAAGACACTAACTGCATTAAAAGGCAGTGAATTAACAAACATGGTGGAGAAGGTTCCTTTTGAAGAAAGATATTCTTATACGTACCAAGGCAATTCTCAAGTTCTGGATCATATTCTTGTTTCTAATAATATTGCAGCAGAAACTAAGGTGAGTATCGTCCATATAAATTCATCCTTTACAGAAGCTGATGGCCGCGCGAGTGACCATGATCCAGTCCTGATTCAAACAGAATTAAAACCAACACAAACACCACAGCCACAAAAAGTATATGACTTGGTTGGATTCACAACAAAAAAATTGGTTGTTGAAACACCTAATTCATTGGTCAAACTTGATGCGACTTCGAATATCAAAGAAGGAATCTGGCTGAAGACAGATACGACTCTATCTGGTGAAGGTCTGAAGAAAACGAAAATCATAATCAGTCCAATAAAAAAGGAAACTGTCCTTGATTTCTCAGGTGCCGAAGTCAAGGAAGTGTTGATTGATAACAGTAATGTAAAAGAAATCAGGGGAGCAGAAAATGTTCAAAAATGGATTTTTAAAGAAGGTATAGATGTTTCTGGTATAAAATTCTATAATGCAAAAGGAGAAGCGATCGCTTCTCCTTTTATTCCAAAAGAAAATCGTCCTCCAGTAATAATAAAGACTATCGATAATCTCTCCGTGAAAGTTGGAGAAGATGTAAGTATAAACTTAAACAATCATTTTTCAGATCCAGATAGCGATTCTCTTTCTTATTCCACAACAATTGGTACGGTCTCAGGGTCCATACTAACAATTCCAACTAGTACAAAAGGCTCCTATATTGTTGCTGTCACTGCAAGAGACAAATGGGAATTGAAAACAATTGCTACTTTCTCAGTAAACGTTACTGCCGACGATCAGCTTGAACCCTATTATCAAAAAGCTGAAGGTAAGACCGGGTCTGAATTAAAGACGTCATTACATACTATTATTAAGTCACAAACGAAATTGACATACGCAAAGGTTTGGGATGCAATCAAAGATACAGACGAAGATCCTAAAAACCCAAACAATGTCATTTTACTTTACTCTGGTAAGTCTGTGGCAAAGTCGAATAATGGTGGAGGCAACGGTCAATGGAATCGTGAGCATGTTTGGGCAAAATCCCATGGTGATTTTGGTACCAGTGTAGGACCAGGAACAGATATTCATCATTTACGCCCCGAGGATGTTACCGTAAATAGTGTTAGGGGACATCTTGATTTTGATAATGGCGGCAAAAAATATAGTGGATGTGAATGTTATTATGATACTGACTCTTGGGAACCACCTAACAGTGTTAAAGGTGATGTTGCGAGAATGATATTCTATATGGCTGTCCGCTATGAAGGAGATAACGGAGAAATTGATTTAGAGCTGTCAGATACAGTTAATACCTATCCCAAAGCATTGCATGGAAAATTTTCCACTCTATTAGAGTGGAATGAATTAGACCCAGTTGATGATTTTGAACGCCGTCGAAACGATGTGATATATGAAAGATGGCAGCATAATCGCAATCCTTTTGTTGACCACCCTGAGTGGGCAAACGAAATCTGGAAAGCTGAGAAAATACAAGATATTAAAAAAGCAAGCTGATATATTTTTGCACAGCTCATCGTCAATACGGTGAGGTTTTTTTATACGTATGAGCTCAGCGATATTAAATTTTTTTCTCGTTAAGTAAAATCAGTTACTCTCTTATGCATCTCGCTATTCTGTATATTAAAAGAAGCTCCAAATTCTTAGAGATAAAAAGTTAATTAAGTACTCCCCACCTGGGGTGATGATGAATTTTATCAGAAAAATACAGTTTGCTATTCAAATAGATTTGCAGAAAATGAAGAAGCATATTTATGATTGCTATTACACTAAATATCGCAATGTACAATGTCGCAAGAGCCATAGTTGATGTCAAAGTAAATTGTTGTGACTAATAAATGGGTCAATATTAATATAAAAATCTTTTGAATATCAATCTAGAGGTTGGTAAAGAAATGAGGATGAACTAGAATGAGAAGTTTGAAATATCTTTTTATTGCTTTCTTTATCATTTTTTCTACATTACCTGCACATGAAGCAGAGGCAGCCGAAGAGTATACATCGATGAAAGTGAAACTGGAAAATTTCTTAGGAAACCAAACAAGTGTTACACTAACGGCAACAGGGGACTATCAAACTTCTGATAAAGAGGTATTTATCAAGGCAGGTGAAGAGCTGACTGTGAAAGAAGAGTCAGGAAAACTCGTGGTGTACAAAAACTCCCAGAAGAAAGGGTTATTCTCTTCCATTATGGTAACTCCTGTTAAACAAGATTCTTTACTTTCCATCAATAACCGTCCGTATCCCGGTTCTTTGGAATTTACAGTTGAAGGCAAGTATATTCGACCTATCAATCATGTTTATATTGAAGATTATCTAAAGGGCGTGGTTCCAAGGGAAATGCCGGCATTATGGCATATTGAGGCCGTAAAAGCACAGGCAATTGCGGCCCGTACTTATGCACTTCGCTATCAATCTACGGTAATTAATGATACGGTTTCTTACCAGGTATATGGAGGGGCTGAGGGTCACTCCCACTCTAGTTTAGCCGTGGAACAGACAACGGGTATGGTAATCAAGCATGATGGGAAATTAATCGAAGCACTCTTTTCTTCGAGCAATGGCGGGATGACTGAATTAAATTCTAATGTTTGGACAAGTGGAGAGCCTCTTGCTTATTTGTCTATTAAAGAAGATTCATATGACCCAAAATTAAAGTGGATGATAGCTCTGGATAAAAAGCAAATCGATTTAACGAATCTCGATGTATCAAATCCGGAAGATTGGTGGACAAGCGTACAAGAAAAGGACAAAACGATTATTCCTAATCTGAAGACTTGGCTTCAAAGTAATGGCTATGCAAAAAAGGAAATAAAAATAACGGAAATTCCTGTTCTAACCTTAACGGATAAAACATCTGGAGGCAGGGTTACAAAAGGCTCGATCGAGCTGAACTTTTATGTGAAGGATCTTACCGATGATAAGGGGAAATTAGTACAGCAAAATGTCACCCTTACGAATGTCGCGGCTTCAAAAATCCGGGCCATGGTGGGACTGGGTAATATGAAGAGTTATCTAGTTGATAATTCAACATCAACGGATCCAGCCAAGATTAAAATTGATGGATTTGGATACGGCCATGGAGTTGGACTAAGTCAGTATGGAGCAAAACACAGAGCAGAAGCGGGTCAAACATATCAGGGGATTTTAGAATTTTATTATCCGAACACAAGTATAGTGAGGGAATATAGTAACGCTGCGGCTGGATCTGAAACTGATCCTGTTGTGAATAAAGATATAACGGCACCGAGAATAACGAGCGTGAAGGCTAAGGAAGATTATCTAAATAGTAAGGTCAACTTCACGTATGCTATTGATGAAGATGCTACCGTATCCCTCACGATTAAAGATAAAAATAGCAAGGTGATAGCCACCCCAATTAGTAGGGAATCTATGAAAAAGGGAAGTCAGGTGGCTGCCTGGAACACGAAATCCGTAAGTAATGGAAACTACACAGCGGAAATTACCGCAACTGATAGAGACGGAAATAAAGGTACTGTAACACAAGCGTTTAAAGTAAATAAGGATATAACGGCACCGAATATCACGAGTATTGATACATCAGGAAATTACAGTACAGAAAAAGCAAGCATTACGTATACCATAAGCGAAGCAGCTAAAGTTACGGTGCAAGTCAAGAACAGTAAAGGTAAAGTGATAGCCACCCCGACCGATACGAAATCGCTGAAGAAAGGTAGTCAATCAGCTACCTGGAACTTTAAAAATGTGTCCAACGGTACGTATACAGTGACGATCACTGCCAAGGATGCAAGTAATAATCAAAGAACGGTTTCAAAGAAAATCTCTATCAAGAAGACAACCGGAAAAGTGACGGCTAGCGTACTTAATATTAGAGAGAAAACAAATACATCTTCTAAAATCGTCGGAAAGCTAAAGAAAAACCAAACTGTGACGATTCTGGCCCAACAAGGAGATTGGTATAAAATAAAGAATGGAAGCCAAATCGGGTATGTTTCAAAAAAATATGTGAAAAAGTAACTACTTAAGACGCCATATTTAAACTATATGGCGTCTTTTTGAATAATGGTTTTATAGTAGCGGATTCGAGGGATCTTAGCCAGTAGAGCGACAAATCTGACATTCAAAAAATTTACCTTTCAAAAAGTGGGTCGAAACATTCAATTTAAGGTCTGGAAAAAATCTGGACTAGGTTCTTAACGCAATATAAACAGGATCTAACGAATAATGTTGCGATAGGCACACCAGAAATATATATCCGCAGAATTTCTCTTGAATTCCGAAAAAATCTATCTTTTGACACAGTAGAATATCTGAAAAAAAGGATGAATAAATTCATTCCTCTTTTGTTTGATGCTGGCCAGGTGTAAATGGTACCCGGGCGGCTTTTGTGATGATTTGCGATATATCTATATTATCAATGACTCCATCAAAGGCTTCACTGCCTGGGCCCGTTGCAAAAACAGGAATCATATTGGCGGTATGTCCTCCTGTGGAACTGGCTGCCCGTACGCTGCGGTCAGCTACTCCGGCTTTATAATAGTTGGCAATTGTGCTTCCGATTTCCCAATCTATTTGATGCTGTGGATAGACAAGGGTTCTATTCTTTCTTACGTTATCAATGAATTGATGGACCTCTTTATTTGTAAGAGATATATGAGCATACTTTTTAAATACGGAATCGACACTTTCGGGATTGATTTCATTATTTTTATCGAAAGTAAGTTGCTTGGACATATATTCAGAAGAAACGTTGATCCTTTTCAATGCATTGATATCCATTGTTTCAGAAGCAGAGGTCCCCATTGTTTCATGGTCTGCAAGCACTACAATCAGGGTATCATTTCTGTTCTTAGCCCAGCCTACAACCTCTTTTACGGTCTGATCAAATTCGATTGTTTCCTTCCATATCCCAGTGATATCCGCAGCATGCTCCGTATGGTCAATTCGTGCACCTTCAGTCATTAAAAAGAATCCATTATCACCCTTAGACAAAATTTCGATTGCTTTGGTTGTCATTTCGGGTAGTGATGGCTCCTGTGAATGAAATTCTTCTTTATCAAGCTTGAAATTCATATAAGTAGGGTGAAACAGTCCCAGAAGTTTTTCTGATTTTTGAACCGAGTCAAGTTCTTGCTTATTAGCCGTAACCCTATAGCCAGCTTCTTTAAATTTAGCGACTAAATCTACACCATTTTGCTTATCCGCTCCGAAATAACTGGCTCCACCGCCAAGAATAACATCGATACGATTATCAAAGAGTTGTCTCGCGATATGTGCGCCACCTGTCCAGCGGTTTGATACACTGGCACCAAAAGCAGCAGGGGTGGCATCGACAACCATATTGGTTGAGATAATCCCGACTTTTTTTCCGCTCATTTGAAAGGCATCCAGTACACTGTCTACTTCAGAACCATTTGAATCTACACCGATTGATTCATTGTTGGTTTTGACACCTGTGGCAATCGCTGAACCCCCAGCAGCCGAGTCAGTGACAAAATTATTAGCGGAATAGGTACGCATCAGAGCGACATGCTCTAACTTTTCCAAATGTAAAATTCCTGTTTTTCCATATTCAAATTGCCTGGCAATGTCTATTGCACCCAACCCCATGCCATCACCAATTAACAAAATGACATTTTTCGGAGTGTTTTGCGATTCTGCCTGAATAGGAGATGTTAAGCCAATAAGGCAGAAGAGAACGAGTAGTCCAAATTGATAAGGTCGTCTAGGTTTATGAATGAATTTTCTAGTTGTCTTATTCATATGTAATCCTCCATTTGGTGTAAGTCCTTCTATTATTTGTTGAAATCCATAAAAAAACTCTTCCTTAATATCAGGAAGGGTTTAATCTTATATGTGGATATATCTGCATGATTTGCATTTCGTCCAGATTTGAACCAGATTACAGCCTGGGATAAAGCAGCGGAAATTCCTGTTACGAGGGTCTTACAAAAATTGAAAAAATCCTTTCACACTGCTATTTGCTATGGATAGGTAATTATTGATAAAAGTTCAATATATACCTATATATGATATAATTTCACTAGTTGTACAATTGATATTATAGGAGAGAAAATCCTATGTTAACTAGTATGAAGAAGATATTTAATGAGAGTTCTAAAGACTTAAAAAGAATTTATAAGCTTGTAGATAATGTGAATCAATTAGAGATTAAATATAAAAAATATTCAGATAATGAATTGAGAGGCATGAAGGATACATTTAAAAGTCTCCTTGCTTCTGGTAAAACCTTGATGGATATACAAGTTGATGCCTTTGCTGTGGTGCGGGAAGCAACCAGACGTGTATTGGGACTTCGGCACTATGATGTTCAGCTTATAGGAGGTTTTGTCTTAAATGAGGGAGCCATAGCTCAAATGAACACAGGTGAGGGAAAAACACTTGTTGCAGCCTTACCTAGCTATTTACACTCATTGGAAGGAAAAGGTGTTCATATTATCACGGCGAATGAGTATCTGGCATGTAGAGATAGAGAATTAATGGGCCAGGTTCATGAATTTCTTGGCTTGTCGGTTGGCTTGAATATTTCTAAAATGCAGCCTTCAGCAAAGCGTGAAGCCTATGCAGCAGATATTACATATGGAACGGGAACGGAATTTGGTTTTGATTACCTGCGTGATAATATGGTTTTTCGAAAAGAGGAAAAGGTGCAAAAGGGCCACCAATTTGCGGTTGTCGATGAAATTGATAGCATCTTGATTGATGAAGCAAGAACGCCTTTAATCATTGCTGGAAAATCAAGTGATGGGGCAGAGCTTTTTCATATTACAGCACAGATCATGAAGACATTAAGTGAGGATGAAGATTATGAGATTTCTAACGAATCGAAAGCGACCTTTTTAACAGATCAAGGTGCGGCCAGGATTGAAAAAGCATTTGGAGTCAATAATTTGTATGACTTAGAGCATCAGGAGTTATTGCATAATGTGTCACAGGCACTTAAAGCTCATGCCATTATGAAATTAGATGTGGACTATATCGTCAAGGTTGGAGAGATTTCTTTGATCGATAAATTCACAGGCAGAGTGATGGAAGGACGTAGTTTTAGTGAAGGGCTTCAGCAGGCAATTGAAGCAAAAGAAGGCTTGGAAATTTCCGAAGAGAACGAAACACAGGCTACAATTACCATCCAAAATTATTTCCGTTTATATAACTCGCTTTCAGGGATGACTGGAAGTGCTATGCCTTCAAAGTCAGAATTTTGGGAAACATATCAGCTGCCTGTTATTGAAATTCCAACGAATAAGCCTATTCAGCGTTGTGATGAACCGGATTTAATTTTTAAAGATGAAATAAGTAAAATCAATAAAATTGTTTCGGAAGTAAAACGCATTCATGGAGAAGGAAGGCCAATTCTAATAGGTACGACTTCCATTGAAAAATCGGAAGCACTGTCCGTTCATTTAGAGAGGGAAAGAATTCAACATCAGATCCTTAATGCAAAAACGGAAGAAGGCGAAGCAGGAATTATCGCCAACGCCGGGAAAAAAAATCAAGTTATGCTTGCTACGAACATGGCTGGAAGAGGAACGGATATTTTACTTGATGAAGAAGTTAAGGGATTAGGTGGTCTTCATATTATCGGAACGGAGCGTCACGAAAGCAATCGGATTGATATGCAGCTCCGTGGACGGTCCGGACGACAAGGGGACCCAGGCTCTACACAATTTATCATTTCCCTGGAAGATGAATTGTTTGATTACTATGATGAAGAAGAAATTGAACGATATATGAAGAAAGTCAAAACGGATGTAAATGGTATGGTGGTAGGTCCCGCTCCAGAAAAATTTGTAAAAAAGGTGCAGGAAACGATTCAGCATATGTATCAATCAAGCCGTAACCACTTATTGAAATTAGAACATGCATTAAATGAGCAAAGTAAAATTATTTATTCGATGAGAGATAGAATCTTGAATCTCAATCCTGACCAAATGTTCACCATTATTTTTGAATATATTGAGAAATACATCCGTCAACTCGTTTTGAAATATTATCCTGAATATATGGACCAACCAAATTTAAAGGCTTTTATTGAAGAGCTCTCCCTTGTATTTTTTGCATTAGATTGGCAGGAAATTGACGTGCAAAATTTAGATGGGTCTAAAGTGAAAGCTAAAGCACTGGCTGCATTTGACGAGATAAAACCCATGATCTTAACATTTCAGGACAATGTTGATTGGGTAAGCCAGCTTCGCGCCTTTATGCTACAACAAATAGATATGAACTGGATAAGCCATTTAGGTGAAATGAATAGAGCGAAGGAAGGCATTGGTTTAAATGCCTACGGTCAACAGGACCCTTATATGTTGTTTGAAAAAGAAGCACTTGATCAATTTGAACAGCTATTAGTCGAAATTGAGTCAGGCATCAGTACAAACTTTATGGAATTTTATAAAAACCAATTGGATGATGAAGAGGAAGAACTTGATGAAAAGGAGGATGAGAAGTAATGGGCCTATTTGGAAGAGGTGAGAAGATAAAAGAAGCATTGCAGAGTAACACGGTAACAATGGAAGATTCCGTATCAACTGTTGATGCTGCAATTAATACTTCCTTGGTTTTTCATGAGGAAGCGGATTTTTCCAAACAGGAAAGATATGTACTTCAGTTTCATCATCAACAGTTGTCTTTGTTAAAACCGAATCAAATTTCTATCTCAGAAGTTCGGTTATCAAGGTTTGAAGAAGATGTAATAATTATGGCTTTTATTCGTAATACATTAGATAAGGCTGTAAGCTTTGAATTAGTGGATTTATTGTTGCTGGATGAAAATGGACAAGTTCTGGCGAAGAAGTCCTTCGATTTGACGGAAATGGGAGAAATACCAGCCCTTTCATGTATGCCGTGGAGCTTTATGTTTGAAGAGGAAGATATTCTAGTGGAGTCGATACCAGACAAAGGTTGGAAGATAGCATTTGAACTAAAGAATCAGGAATCTATGGAGCATGCATTGGATTTGGCACCGATCTGGATAGAACAGCTTTCCGAAGCTCAACGAGAGAATTTACAGCGGCTTGTTGCCGGACTGCCAAAGATCAATCAAGGTGAAGTTAATTTTATGGGACTAGAAGCTACTTTGAAAGAAAATAATCAATTAGCAGTCACCGTTTTGGTTCGTAATGGCAGTGATAAACAGATTAAAATTGAAAAACTACCATTGATTGTAGAGGATGGAGATGGAGATCAGGTTTGCCAAGGTGGATTTTCTCTTGAAGACTTTGAAGTGAAGGCGAATACAAGCAAGCCATGGACGTTTATTTTTCCGGGTGAACTAGTAACAAAGAAAAATCCCGATTTGACAAGTTGGAAAGTATACCCACCAAGTTCTAAATAGTGAAGTTGAAAAGCCCTCATCTGTGATGAGGGCTTTTTGTGTATGAGAAATAAAGTCATTATTATTTTTTGAGTTTATTAATTATCGGACTAGGAGTTATTTATTGGGGTCAAGAAAAAAACAGGATATTTTTTGACTTTGATTTCCATCAATCTTTACTATAGTACAATAATTAAATGGTAAAGAAGATGGGTTACTTACTTTTCGATAAATTGAAAATCAAGATTTGATTTCATAATATTCTAACTATATCACGTGTGTATTTTCTCATAAATGGTAACGATAAGTAATATCTATAAGTAATCTTATGTAAGCGGGCTTCTTAATGTGCTTGGAAATAATGATGAGGAAAGTGGCGGTAGCATGAAGCATAACAACCGGCGATTGAAGGAGAGACTATTGGAGGTCTTATCTATATCCATCGTGGTCATACTTTTTATTTATACGAATGAAAAGATGGATAATAATCTTTCTATCGGTATATTTACGATTATTCTCGGTGTCGCTGGATTTTTGGTCTATCTTAAGGAATGGATAACGAATAGATTCATAAAGGGTACTATTTTTACAGTCTTTCTTCTTATAATTATGGCCTTTTTTCTTGGTGATATATGGTTTTACCGTTACTATTCAACACCTATCACTTCCTATATGTGGATGCAAAAAAGCAATCTAAATGGGCTTGGTGAAAGCATATTCAGTATGGTGGAAGTGAAGGACGCTGTCTTTCTACTGGTGGGCGTTCCAATTGCTGAATCATTTGTAAAGAAAAAATACCCGCTCAAAGCTATGGCACTTGTACCGGCTGTATTATTTCTGATGATAGCGGGGCTGAAGCCAGTAAAAAATATTTTTATCGATCAGGTGGATATAACTCGACGTTATGAGGCGAATACCTTTTTGCGAAGTTGGGGTCCAATTGGTCATCATGTATTGGATACGTATGCCTTCTTTGTTGATTCGGGAAAGAATGAAATGTCTCCAGAAGAAAAGAGAACCGTTTCTAATTACTTCGATAAAAAGAACAAGCAGGATAGTACATATTCTGGCTCATTAGCAGGTAAGAATGTCATCATCATCCAAGTAGAATCATTACAGGCCTTTCCGTTATTCCAAAAGAGTTCAGGACAAGAAGTCACGCCATTTATGAATAAACTAGCAAAAGACGGTTTATTCTTCCCGCATGTATATCCACAGACGGTATTTGGAAACTCATCAGACGGTGAGTTGATTGTGAATACTGGGTTATATCCTTTAAAGCAAGGGGCGACCTTTTTCCGATTTCCTTACAACGATTTTCCGAGTCTTGCTAAAGAATTAAAGAAGATAGATTACCAAAGCTATGCTTTCCATGGTGATGAAGAAAACTTTTGGAACCGGCAGCATGCATATCCTGCTCTAGGTTTTGATGGCTATATCTCCATTGAGGATATGCAGCAGGATGAGATTATATCGATGGGCTTGAGCGATCGTAGTTTTTTTAAACAAGGCTATGATTATTTAAAAGATAAACAAAATCCCTATTACGCTTTTTTCGTGACATTGACGAGTCATGTACCATTTTCGCTACCAGCGGATCAGATAACATTGAAACCTGAAGTAGGAAAAGAGGGAAGCTACCTTACGAAATATTATGAAGCGTTATATTATACAGACTCGGCCATAGAGGAATTTGTAAAGAATTTGAAGGAAAATGGAAAATTGAAGGACAGCGTGATTGTTATTTACGGAGATCATGATGGCCTATTTGTAAAAGATAAACATGAAGTTGAAGGGTACTACGGAATTAAAATTAGCGATGAAGAATGGATTGAAAAGTATATGCCCATTCCAGTGATTATTTATCAGGAGGATATTCAAGGGCGTACGATTGATAAGGTGGCCGGGCAAATCGATATTTTACCAACATTATATGATTTGCTTGGCATTCAAAGCTCTTCTTTCTTTGGAGAGACCATGCTTAATGGTGAAGAGGGAGAAGCTCTGATATTAAAAGGGGATTATGGTGCCCAAATGAAAATAAATGGAAAGGGGAGAGTAGAAGAGTTTTTACCGGAAGACCAAAAAGAAGTGGATATGAGTGACCAAGTTATCCGTTCCGATTATTTTAATCAAACGATTGATTAATAAAGTAAACCTTGATTTAAATCGTTTTTTGATATCAGAAAAAGAGGATGACTAATAATAGCCATCCTCTTTCTTTATAATCCAAGATGTGCTTTCACACGGTTTTGGGCTTCAAGTTTTGTTTCCTCGGAAACAATGTTATACCAAACTCCATCGACTTTTTGATTTTCACCTTCAAGTGTATATTGTTCAATCTTTTTAAGTGAAGATTTGTAGTTTTTTTGAATACTTAACATTTCATTGAAACTTAAATTGGTTTCAACGTTCTTACCAAGGGCTTCAAATATATCGTCATAATTGGTAAGTGTGGATAGGCTTGATCCTTTTTTCATGACGGCTTGTATAACTTGACGCTGCCTCATTTGGCGACCATAATCACCGCGAGGATCTTCTTTACGGATTCGGGAATAAATTAAAGCCTCTTTACCATCCAAGTCTATAGTGCCTTTTTTAAAGCTATATCCTTTATAGGCAAGGTCCATATCATTATCTACCGTGACGCCACCCACAGCATTTACAATATCCTGAAAGCCTTCCATATTCATTTTGACGTAATAATCAATCGGAATATCTAAATAGGCTTCCACTGTGTTTATCGACATATTCACGCCACCATATGCATAGGCATGGTTCATTTTATCATTCGTACCTTTACCGATTATTTCTGTACGTGTATCACGGGGCAAACTCAATAATTCGATGGATTCTTGTTTAGGGTTAATGGTCATAACAATCATCGTATCTGAACGGCCTTTGTCATTTTTTCTTTCATCTACTCCAAGTATAAGCAGTGAAAAAGGGTCCTGACTTTTAAATTTGATATCATCTACACGTTTGTCCGTTTTATGCGCCGCACCCTGCATAGTATGAATCGCACCTGCCAAGGATTGATAAACAGAGGCCGCATAAGCGCCACCACCGATGAAAAGGATAAGAAGGGTAAACCCTATTATTTTAAACGTTTTTCGTTTCTTTTTCTTTTTTTTATGTTCGGATCTCATATTAATTCCTCCCTGAACCATTCCACTAAAATGGAAAAGTATGAAAAAGTACCTAGTTGGTATGTTTAACTATACCTGTTTTTTGTTAAGAATAGAATAGTTTCTTTTTGTACTTACAGTGTATTTTTACCTATTTCCATTCAAAAAATCGAAGGAGTCCTAGTAACAAGATTCCTTCGATTTCCTGTTAGTGGAATATTAGTGGGCGGCTGAGTCGCCCTCTATAGCTTCAGGAGCTGTATCTGAATCTCCTGGTTCTCCTGGTTCTTCAATTGGTGGTTCAGGTTGTACAGGCTCTTCTGGTTCTAGTTGCAGAAGCTCATCTTTAATGGCTTGCAGCATGTTCGACAATTGAATCTCTGTGTTTTTGTAAGAGTAAGTAGAAAATAATTTTCCGTAATTTGAAATATTAGCTTTAACTTCATTGTATTTTCCATTTTTTAAATCATTTTCCATTTTTAATAATAGTTCATATCTGGCTAAGTCATAGCCGATGTTTTTCTTGCTAGTTTTAGCCGGGGTGACATATTTGGCAGTGGCAAGTTTTTGGACTTCTTTACTGTACATTTTCTTGATTTTACTTTCAACTATTGTTATCTGACTTATCAAATTATTATAGAGAGTAAGCGTTGTATCGTTTAAAGTTCCTGCAGTTAAATAACCGGTAAGCTTCTTGTTAGCTGAGACGAGATTGTCTCCTGCCTTAATTCCATTCATGTAGGCAAGGGAGTAATCACGATAGGTTTTGGTCGTTTTTAATGCCGCATTTGGTTTTGTCCGATATTTCGCTGGAAGCTTGGCAATTGCTTTCTCTTGTTTTTTTATTTCTTCAACCGTTTTGACATACAGTGTCTTATGGGTGCTCGTAACCGTCAATTTGTTTTGAGAGTAATAGTTTTTCAACTTAGCAGCTGTATTATTATACGTTTTAATATTCTTCGTTACTTTATCACTGGCTGCAGTATTGCGAGTATCAAATAGCTTGTAGCCTTCTTGTGCTGTATATAGACCAATGCTTGCGTTTTGACTCCAAATTTTAGAATAATTTTTAAGAGGTACATTAGTTTCCCCAACAGCTGGAGAAACTTCAATGGTGAAGGCTGGTTTCTTTTCTACTTTATTAAACCAATCACCGAAACCGCCTCCGGTCGATCTTGGTTTAACAAGGCTGTAGCCGGTTATTTTACTTAATTTACTGGCATACTTATAATCCTGAGTATAGCGGCTCCCTGTTTGCTGATACTTCCAGAAAATAATTTGCCCGCTTGAATGGTAGGAAATCGTCATTTCTGGATCGATTTTTTCAACAAATGAAAGTACGGCTTTAGTTTCGGACGCTGTCGCCACTTTAGCGCCCTTGTAATTTTTATATGAGGGTGCTTTAGGGCTTTCGAGATTCTTCCAATTTGCATCATATTGTCTGTTTAAATCTACTCCCTTTGCATTTGCTTTCCAACGTTTAAAGTTTTTGCTGCCATTATTCATTTTAATGATCTTTGAATGGTCTTTTGCAGGGAAGTATTTCAGACCAAATTGTTGTAAGGTTACTCCATCCGGATTGACCATTGGTATAAACCAAATGGTTGTATTATTGAGGAGCTTTTTGACATCATAGCCGTTGATTTTGGTGCCGCTTTTATAGGCAGCTGAATATTTGTCTATCATATTCATCGTGAGATTGGTAGTAATCCATTCACGGGCATGGTGAGATCCGTTAATGAAAACAGTAGAATCCCCTTTTCCAAGAGAAACAGCATATATATTCCGCCCGTATTCAGATTTTCCAATAACTTCTTTTTTGATGAAACCGGGATAAGCTTGTTCGAGCTTCTTAATATCGTTTAGCATCTTAGCGGTAGAGTATGTTTGATTCGGATTTACAATCGATGATTGTGCAAAAGTAGATTCTGTGAAAAGTGATAAAGACCCGCAGAGGATGACGAAAGAAAATAAAAATATACGAAATATTAACATGCTGCGCCCCATTTCAAGATAATAATAACCATAGATTAATATAGAAAATACATATTTTTGCATAAAATTACCAGACCCTTAAAATGGAGTCTGGTAAAAAACACTATAAACTTCTATAACCAATGATTCTACTTTTGAAGTAAGAGTTTGAAACGGAATTGATTTCTATTCCCTTACTTGAAGAGGCATGAATGAACTGTCCATCTCCTAGGTAAATACCCATATGACTAACGACCGCTCTATTCGAACCAGTTGCAAAAAAGATAAGATCACCAGACTTCGGTGAAGTAACTTTTTTTCCCATATCATAATAAGTGGAAGAGGAAAGCCTCGAAACTTTATAACCAGCTTTTTTAAACGTATAGTAAATAAATCCGCTGCAGTCGAAACCTGAGGGGGAAGCGCCAGCCCACGAATAAGGGGAACCAATTAATTTTTTTGCTTCAGAAACGAGTGTGTCTACCTTATTACCGGAATGTGGTGTATCTACTTTTTCATTGCTTTGATCTGTAGAGTCTGAATTGGCTGATTTAATTAGTTTTAGTTTCTGGCCTATTCTGATTAAATCGGAATTTAACGAGTTTATTGATTTAAGTTCAGCGACAGTTAAGTTAGTCTTGTTGGAAATTTTTGAGAGTGTGTCACCTTTTACCACAACGTATGTACCCGAAAGTTTTGGGGGCGATGTAACATTTGATGGTTTGGAACTGCTAGGTAAATCAATAGTAGTTGTAGTAGTGGAACTAGATACGATAAGTTTAGCACCTGCATAAATTCTATCGGATTTTAGGTTATTTAACTTCTTTAACTCAGCAAGTGTAAGGTTATGTTTGTTTGCTATTCTAGTTAAAGTATCTCCAGAGACAATGGTATAAGTGGTTTTCTTTGTTTTTTCTACGGAAACTGAAGCAGACTTTGCTGTTGTGGTTGTTGTTGTTTTGGAGTTGGGTGTAATTAATTTTTGATTAATCTTCAAAAGGTCTGTTTTTAAGTTATTAAGAAGTTTTAAGTCTTTCACCGTAGTATTATGTTTTTGAGCGATCTTGCTTAAGGTATCGCCGCTTTTAACTGTATAGGTACTGGCAAGGGCAGGAGAAACAAACGTCGATGATAGAATAGCTAATGTCGAAAATGCGACAACACTCTTTTTCACGGTTTTCCACCTCAAATATGTCTTTTTCCCTATTCTATCAAATGAAATGGTGAAAATTATATTACATTTTTGTTACAAGGGGAAGATAGTAGTATTTTACTGGTTTATACTGGTGGGGTTTGAGTATTGTAATCTACAATATTTTCTATTTTATGAGTCTTTTTTCACATTTTGCAGATAATGAAGATTTGTGCGTATATGATGTTTTACATTATAAATAAAAACGAAAAAAGGGTTCCTGGACGGTATCCTTTTTTTCGTTTATTGGAAGAAGCGACATACCAAATGGCGGTTGATCCTGAAATTTGGATTTTATACCAATTGAACAAATTGGCAGAATTATTTTTTTCTATAGAACTCGCTACAACCATAAATTTCGTTCCTTTTTTAAATGTTTGTTTATTTGAACTGATTGTCGATGGTTTATTTACATAAAAAAAACACTCCGTGTTTTACGGAGTGGTTGCTCTATTTTTATCGAAAATCAGAATTTATCTAATGATTTTCTTATTTTGAATTGTGAAAGAGAAAATCTACTAACTTTTCACTTGAATTTCCAGTCGAGTATTGATTCCACTTTTGCTTAAAGGGCTCAATTTTTTCTATAGAATAATCAGCGTTCCGGATTTTTTCAATGAGCTCTTCATTGGTAGATACGACCGGTCCGGGCATGGAAGAGGAATAATCCTCCCAAAATCCGCGCTCTTTCTCGTACTTTTCTAAGTCATAAGCGAAGAAAATCATTGGTTTTTCTAAATAAGAAAATTCAAATGGAATCGAAGAGTAATCCGTAATTAAAAGATCCGTGCTAATTAACAGTTGGTTCACATGAAAATCACTATGGACTGGATATACGAATCCGGGAAATTTATGTTGTAAATCATGTTCTGCTTTTACAGCCGGATGCAGTTTCAACAATAACGCGTAATTTTCGCTTTGCAGTTCTTTGTAGAGTAATTCTAAATCGAGTGCAATTTCCCCGGTGTTTAAGCCATCATTTCGAAATGTGGGGGCATATAACATGATTTTTTTATGCTCGAGCTCAGGAAACATGGCTAACAACGCTCTACGTGCAGTTTTTTTAGATTCATCATTAAAGAAGAAATCAGTCCGAGGTATCCCAGTTCTAAGAATATGGGATTTCTGCAATTGAAAACTTTCCTGAAAAATTTCTGCCATTTTCTCGGAACCTGTTGTGACATAATCGAATTTTTGATATACTTCCAAAAATCTTTTTCTTGCACCGGCAGAACGACTTTTAATCGAAGGATCCTTCGATCCGAATTGCTTAATGGCACCGGCCGCATGCCATACTTGAACACAAGTCACTGTCTTTTTAAATGTAGTGGTTGAAAGAAAACCAAAGTAATTATCAATGATAATTACTTTGGAAGTAGCCAGGTGATAAATCGACCGAATCATGGCGATTATATTTTTCGTTTCAAACGGAAGGACGATGGTGTTTCCATCGCCCTTCACTTGTATATGACTGCTCGATTTCATTAAAAACACTTTTTGTACAGCAAGGTTCTGCTTGTCCATTTCATCTGCAATGTACTGACAATTGTCCCCGAAGGATGTGACAAAGGTTGTTTTATCAGCTAATGGAAAAAGTTTAAAGATAGAGAATAGCACTTTGAAGCAAAATAAATAAATCCCTATCGCGAATTCTTTAGCCATTTGTAACTTGTAAAAGGTCATCTTTAATTTGAGAAGTAGAGATGCCGATTGTTCTTGGCAGGTATACAACTTCACAAACTTCAGCCAGTTCATCGAATTGGCCTTTCCAGTCATCTCCCATGACAAAAATATCTACACCTTCACGAACGATATCTTCTCTTTTTTGTGCCCAATTGTCTTCCGGTATAACTTCATCCACGTAGCGAATGGATTCAAGAATCATTTTTCTGTTTTCAAAGCTATGATAAGCTTTTTTATCTTTTAGAGCATTAAATTCATCCGTTGAAATAGCAACGATTAGATAATCTCCTAGGTCCTTAGCGCGTTTTAATAGATTGATATGGCCCCAATGAAGCAAATCAAAGGTTCCGTACGTGATTACTTTCTTCATATTTATTCCTCCTGTACAAGTATATTTATTTATATTTATTAAGAAAAGGTCGAATTAGGATATTTTAATGAGAAGCATAAAGGCGAACAATTGGACGCATTATATATATGAATATGAAGTTTTTTTGTTTTAATAATGCTTCACTATCTAATTATAACGCAAAATTTTTACAAATAAACCACAAAATTTTTACAATATTAATAAATAATTAGTTTATTAGATAACTATTCATTAGTTTAACAATTTTTAAACCTGTTAGGACAAGGAAAAAGTACAATATTCCAATAAAATACATAAATAAGTTAAATTCTTAAATATCTATTATATAGTATCTTTTGGTTATTTTGGTACTCGAAAATGTGTCAGTACATCTTCATTAATTTTTTTATTTGGATACTGTTAGGTTTGCAGTTAAATCTATTTTAGAAAGAGGTGATTAAGTTATAAGTACAACCAGTAGGGGAACAATAACATTCTTGTTTCGAGTAATGGCGAGTTGTTAGCAACAAATTTATAAGGTGCATTGTAATCTTAAGCGCAACAACTAGAAGCAAATAATTCGTATACTATAGCATTCTACAAGAGAAGTTGGTGTCATTTTAAATCGCTATTCTTTCTGTATTGCGCGTGAGTAAAAATGAAATTATGGTTTATATGATAAACAAAGCAGCCAGGAGGTCCAATAGCGGAATATAGGGTCATAAATAGCTTAGCTTGTATACATAGTGGGAAATATTATTTAGTCCTAGCTTGAACAGACTCACGTAAAATTGCTTTATAAATGGTCTTCTGAACAATGTGGGAACTATCGTTTAAAAACAAATTTACAACTGCTTTATCAATGGAAGCTATGTGCCAATTGCATTTCGTCTTGAGACAGAAAGCAAGCTGAGAGATTCAGGGTACCCTTTGTGTCTAGTTGAGTAAAGGCAAGGGTTATAGTACAACCTTTATAGACCCAAAATGCCTATTCACCAAGTTGTCACGTGCAAGATGGACCGCTATACCTACATCCAGCTTCGTAGGAAGAATAATTCTGAGCAATAGAAAAGATTTGGAAACCCTTGTACATTTTGTTAATATGTAATCCATTTTGCTGTTATATCAAAATTATTGCACATAATACTTCTATATAATGTATCCCCTAGCATTGACCTAGTCGTTTTGAAACATGTCATAAGCTATAATTCCTCAAACCTTCCTGAGTTATGTAAAGATAGTTTACCTTATTAATTATTGAGAAAAACGTTAAAAAAGTTTATGATTTTAGAGTGTAAAATTTGCAAATGATTTATTTTAAATAATTTGTTATAGGTGGTCTACAATGATAAATAAGCTTCTTAGAAAAAGGAAAGTGAAAAAATCTCCTAAAATTAGGTTGAAACAGAGTCTGACCATTGTCCAAGAAAAAGATATTCTTTTGATTAAAGGAGAGTTTTCAAAAGAATATTATTGCGCAAAAGAACTTTGGCTTCATTCAAGGGAAAATGAAGTTAAAACGATAAAAATCGCTGAAACTTCATCTAATTTTGATTTTAAAATAAATCTAAAAGATTTAAACCAAAACTTACAAGAGTCGGAACCAATGATTTATGACTGTTATATCAAGGTTTCCGTGCCTGTTGAAAAACTGAGCGAAAAAACAATCCTTAAAATTGAAGATAAAGCCGAGTATGTGGAGGTAGGCGACGAGTTATATATCGAATATTTACTTCGTCTAGGGCGTTTTCAGGAAACTTACATTGATCAATTAAGTTTTTTCACATATGAAGATAAACAAAGTATTTTCTCTATAACTAAAAAAGGTAATCTATCTCTTCACTTCAATAAGGTACCTGGCACTTCAGTAAAATCCCAAATTGAAAAATTGACCTATGAGCCAAAATCAATGCTTATCAATGGGCAAATTTTTACTAAGAATTCAAAGATTCTTTCAGGTGAAGGTATAGTAAAAGGAAGACAAAGTGAAAAAGAATATCAAGCAAATATATCCTTTATTTATAACCAGGAAGTTAATATTAAGAAATATGGGTTGAATCGTTATATATATAATATCAATTTAAATTTAGAACAATTAGTCGATGAAGATTTGACAGATGATATATTTGATATTTATATGAAATTGAATTTGCACGATCAGGAAGAGCCGAAAATGGTACGGGTTGGTAGACCAACAACAAGAACTAAATTATTTACAAGACAAACCAGTGTTGTCAGAGATAATACAGTTGCTGTAGTCAAACCATACTATACCTTTAAAGCCTCAAATTTATCTTTAGAAGTGTTTAACTTCCCTGTAGATACCTACCAATATTTAAGAAGGGAAATGCGTTGGGGAAGATTCTCGGGTTTATTTAAAAAGAAAAAAGATGTCTGGATTATTGGCGAAAGAACTTATAAAGCTCAGGATACTGGATATCATTTTTTTAAATACATGAGGGAAAATCATCCTGAAAAAGAAGTGTATTATGTGATCGAGGAAAAATCTGTGGAAGCTAAGAACGTAGAGCCTCTAGGTAATGTACTCTATTTCAAGTCAAGAGAACATATTAAAAAGACCTTAGAATCGACACGTGTTATTTCATCACATCATCCCGATTATTTGTATCCTCTAAGAACATCTGCTTTTAAAAGGCGGGTTAAGGCTGTTAAAGTTTTTCTTCAACATGGTGTTATGGGTACTAAGAATATGGTAGCTAATTATGGGAAAAATGCAACATCAGGCTTTAATACGGATATTTTTCTAGTAAGTTCAGATTTCGAAAAGAATATGATTGTCACTGATTTTGAGTATAACGAAAATGAAGTGTTTACGACAGGACTCTCGAGGTTTGACTCCTTGTTTAAGAATGATGTTTTAATGAAGCGACAGTTGCTGATTATTCCAACTTGGAGAGATTGGATTACATCTGATGAAGCATTTTTGGAAAGTGAGTATTTTGAGCGTTATCAGAAATTAGTGCACCATTCGGCTTTACACGAACTTTCTAAAAATTACGGTTTTGAAATCATTTTTTGCCTGCACCCTAATATGCAAAAATTCACGCCTTATTTTAAAGATGCTCCAGTTAGGGTAATTAGTCAGGGAGAAGTGGATGTTCAAAGGCTAATTAAGGAAAGTGCGATTATGATAACGGATTATTCAAGTGTTGCCTTTGACTTTAGCTTCCTGCATAAGCCAGTGATTTACTATCAATTTGATAGAAATCGTTTCATAGGGAAAAGACCATCACATTTGGATTTAGATAATGATCTTCCAGGTGAAATCGTTAATGAATTAGATGAACTGATCGTTTTTATTGAAAAGTATGCCAAAAATGATTTTACCATGGAGAAAAAATATATAGATAAAGCTAACCGTTTTATTAAATATCGTGATGTTCATTCTAATTCAAGAATTTTCGAAGTGATTCAAAATGTTAAAAAAGAAGAAAAGGTATTAGAGAAAATCTATAATCATCCAATATTTAAATTCTTATTGAATCGGTTCAGGAAGAGTGGAGTTTATTTCCCTGTAATGAAAAAGGCATATAAAATTATGTCTAAAGTTCTACCTATTGACCGTAACCTTATTCTTTTTGAAAGTGGAATTGGAAAACAATTTGCAGATAGTCCCAAATATATTTATGAAGAACTAGTGAAAAGGGATAATAACTATAAAAAAATCTGGGTTTATAATAGTAATTTACCGATAAAGGATAAGAATACCAAGCGAATAAAACGTTTAAGTCCTGAATATTATTATTATTTAGCTAAAGCAGGCTATTGGATAAATAATCAAAACTTTCCTACCTATTTAAGTAAAAGAAAAGAGACGACTTATATTCAGACGTGGCATGGTACACCTTTGAAAAAGATGCAATTTGATATAGAGAATATTCAAGGAAGAGACGATGAATATTTAAATCGAGTGCATAGTGCAACAAAGAATTGGGATTATTTAATATCACCAAGTCCATATGCGTCCAAGGCCTTCAAAAGTGCATTTCGCTATGATGGAGAAATATTAGAAACGGGATATCCTAGGAATGATCTGTTTTATAGGGAAGATGTTTCAGTCATTGCAAACTCTGTAGCTGGTAAATTGAAGTTGCCAAAAGGAAAAAAAGTTATTTTATATGCACCTACATTTCGAGATAATCAAACATCTAAAAACAATAAATTCATTTTTGAGTTGAATTTAAATTTGGAGAGAATGAAAGAAGTTCTTGGAAATGAATACATCCTATTATTAAGGATGCATGTTGTTATTAGTAATAAATTCCGTATCCCAGAAGGGTACGAAGATTTTGTTATGAATGTGTCCAATTATTCAGATATACAGGAGCTCTATCTGATTAGTGATATATTGATTACGGATTATTCTTCAGTAATGTTTGATTTTGCTAATACAGGTCGACCTATTTTGTATTACACTTATGATTTGGAAGATTACAGAGATAATATTCGTGGATTCTATATGGATTTTGAAAAAGAAGCACCAGGTCCATTTTTAAAAACCACTGAGGATATTATAGAGTCTATTACCAATATTGATGAAATAAACATGCGTTACAGAAAAAGGTACAGTTTATTTAGAGAGAAGTATTGTGGAATAGAGGATGGTAAAGCAACAAAGAGAATCGTTGATAAATTCTTTGATAATTGATTTACTATTTCTAGGTAAGATAAAAAGGTCTCTTTGGTTGCTGTAGCATACAATGCCGAGAAGTTCATTAGATCAAACCATTGAATCGGTAATTAATCAATCTATAGAGATCAGATTGAATTATAATCATAGATGATTGATTTATGGAGGATCGCATTGGTGATTTCATAATGCTATTTGAATGGTTAATGCGAGATTCTAATAAAAATGTCGAGTTTTTGACAACAGTGGCAAATAATTTGGGACTAGCATTAAAGCCTTTGGAGTAGCCGTTAAGTGTACACCAAAAATAAGCTCTCCCTAATATGGGCGAGCTTATTTTTAGTCCGGAATATTTTCAGAAGTAGTTTGTTGAGTAGGAGAGATTCTGTATTTTCTGGGTTTAAGCATTCAACCACTACTACTACTTAATAAACAGGGAGATAAGATATGTTAAATAAAAAAATACAAATCCCAAGTAAACCTTCCTTTTTATCAGCGTTTAAAAATATAGTTAAAACCATTTTTTTTAGAGGATATAAATTCATTTTTGGCATAGCAGCGAAAGTGCTTCCAGTCGACAAAAAGCTTGTTATTTTTGAAAGTTTTTTAGGGAAGCAATACAGTTGTAATCCTCGTGCAATATATGAATACTTGCAGTGTCACCATTCTGAATATAAAATGTATTGGAGTGTAGATAATAGGTATACCGCTCAATTTGAAGAGGCAGGTATTCCCTATCTCAAACGTTTTTCACTTAGTTGGCTACTTAAAATGACACGCGCTCGTTACTGGGTAACGAACAGCAGGTTACCGCTTTGGATTCCAAAGCCGAATCACACGGTTTATTTGCAAACGTGGCATGGAACTCCATTGAAGAAACTTGCGTCAGATATGAAGGAAGTTCATATGCCTGGAACGACAACGGAAAGTTATAAAGAAAATTTCCATGCCGAATCAAGTAAATGGGATTATTTAATTTCTCCGAATGCTTATTCAAGTGAGATTTTTGCTCGTGCCTTTCAAGTTGAACCTTCTAAAATACTGGAAACGGGTTATCCGCGTAATGATTTACTGTACAATGGGAATAATCGTGATACAATCGACTCATTGAAACGGAAGTTGGGTATACCATTAGAGAAAAAGGTTATTTTATATGCCCCTACGTGGAGAGACGATGAGTTTTATAGCAAGGGAAAATATAAGTTTGAAATAAAACTGGACTTGGATCAAATGAAACAGGAATTAGGGGATGAGTATGTTATTTTGCTCCGTCTTCATTATTTAATTTCTGAGAACTTGGATGTATCGGCGTATCAAGGTTTTGTCTACAATTTATCCAGCTATGAAGATATCAATCATTTGTATCTTATTTCAGATTTATTAATAACTGATTATTCATCAGTTTTCTTTGATTACGCAAATTTAAAGCGTCCGATGTTGTTCTATGTATATGATATTGAAAATTACAGGGACAGACTTCGCGGGTTTTACTTTGATTTTGAAGCGATGGCACCAGGTTCGTTAGTAAAAACGTCTGATGAGGTCATTGATAGCATCAAGGCTACGGAGTTTGGAAATGCTGTAGGATCTAATCAATTTCATGAGAAGTTTTGTGCGCTCGAGGATGGCCAAGCTTCGCGCCGTGTCGTAGAAAAAGTGTTTTTAGGAAGGTCTGTGTAATATATGAGTTCAGCTTTGACCGTTTTAAAAGAACAAATCAACAATTTTTATTTGATAAGGCGTTTGTCTGCTTACGAGATGAAAAGCGCTAACAGCAGTAACTACCTAGGAATCCTGTGGGAAATCATCAATCCGATGATTCAAATTGCGATTTATTGGTTTGTATTCGGGTTTATAATGGTTAATCGTGGCGAGGGGTTCCTTCCATGGCTGATGGCAGGGATCGTTGTTTGGTTCTTTGTGAATCCGACAATAACCCAGACGTCTAAATCTGTCTATTCCCGGATGAATATGGTGTCCAAGATGAGTTTTCCAATGAGTGTTATTCCTTCTTATGTTATTTTTGCTAAGTTGTATCAACATCTCATGCTGCTTGGTATCATCATCATACTTTTAGCGTTTACGGGTTATCTCCCGACGTTTTACATCATACAACTGCCTTACTATATTGTTGCGACAGTGGCTCTGTTATTTTCATTTGGATTAATTTCTTCCACCTTATCAACCATTATTCGTGATGTTCACAATATAATACTTTCATTAATGAAAGTCTTGTTTTATTTAACACCAATCCTTTGGGTATTAGATGCTAAAGATCATCCAGTAATCGTTAATATCATGAAGCTAAATCCTCTATATTATATTGTTGAAGGGTATCGAGCTTCGTTATTGGGGGAATCATGGTACCTAATAGTGAATTGGGAATATACGCTTTATTTCTGGGCAGTCGTAATCGTCTTATTTTTGATAGGTTCCTCGCTGCATGTTAGATTTAGAGATCGCTTTGTTGACTTTAAGTAAACTGGAAGTGAGAATAGATGGAAAAATCGGTAGTTGTCAAAAACGTAACGAAAAAATATAAATTATATAATAAAAACTCAGAAAAATTGATGGATCTTCTTTTGCCTAAAAGCTATGGAGAAGAGTATTATGCCCTTAGAAATGTAAGCTTTGAAGCGGAAAAGGGAGATGTAATCGGATTTGTCGGGGTCAATGGTTCCGGAAAATCCACATTGTCCAACATTATTGCTGGTATTATCCCGCCCACGGATGGAAATGTTCAAGCTAACGGGAAAACAGCTTTAATCGCTGTTTCATCAGGTCTTAACAACCAATTGACAGGTAGAGAAAATATCGAATTGAAAATGTTGATGCTCGGATTCGATAAAAAGCAGATTCGCGAACTGGAGCCTGAAATCATTGAGTTTTCAGAGCTTGGCAAGTTCATTAACCAACCGGTGAAATCTTATTCAAGTGGGATGAAGTCAAGGCTTGGATTTGCCATTTCCGTTCATATTGATCCAGATATCCTGATTATTGATGAAGCCTTATCAGTTGGGGATAAAAACTTTGCTGAAAAGTGTTTAGAGAAGATGAATGAATTTAAGGAAAGAGGCAAAACGATGTTCTTCGTCAGCCATTCAATCGGTCAGATGAAGAAATTCTGTCAAAAGGCGTTATGGCTTGAATATGGAGAAGTAAAAGCCTACGGCCCCATCAAGGAAGTTATGCCGCTATATGAAGCATTCTTGAAAGAATATAAAGCAATGTCTAAAAAAGAACAGAAAAAATACCGCGAAGATCAAATGAACAAGCGTAGTTCTACAACGGTATAAAAGTGACAGGCAGACTCAAGTATTGGGTCTGCCTGTTTTTGAATTCACCACTTCTTGGTAAGCCTTCTCAAACCGCTCGGCAGCGGCTAGATGGGAATACTCATTTTCAATTTTATATCTTGCCTTTTCGGCTAGTTTTGCAGCTCGTACTGGGTCACTAAGCAGAGTAGAGATGGCTTGAGATAGTGCTTTGATGTTTTTCTCCTCCACGAGCAAACCATCTTCTCCATCAGAGAGAATTTCCTTGAGGCCTCCGACTGCACTTGCAATAACAGGTGAACCGGAACTCATCGCTTCCAACGCAGATATGGAGGTCGCTTCTTCTACCCCATGAGAATGAACGCTTGGGATGAGTACGATATCTGAAGCACCATACAGGTTTTGCATTTTCTCGAAAGGCACTGAACCTAGGAATAGTACTGAATCTGTTAATTTGAGCCTGGTTATCGTTTCTTCAAGTTGGGCTTGCTGTTCTCCTGTCCCGGCATAGACTAATACAGTGTCATGATGATTTTTCAGTACCTCGGGAAGAGCCATTATCGGATAAATAACGCCGTTTTTTTCTGTCATTCTTCTAGGAACAAAGAGCATCTTTTTATGTAAGGGGATTTGAAAGACTTGTCGAGTTTCATTCCGGTCGGTGGTTTCGGGTTTGAAAGCAGCCACGTCAATGAAATTCTTAATTGTTTCCGCTTCGATATGTGCTAAATGGTTAATATAGTCTTTAATTCGGTGATCGACGGTTACTACTTTTGCAACAGACTGATAGGCTTTTCTTTCAAAATCGCGAATGATTAAATCTTCCATACTGTCAGGGGAAATGGCCCCCCTGCTAACCGCCTCAAATGAATAATACCCATGGACTGTTTCCACAGTTGGGATTCCTGATTCAATGGAGGCAAGCGTTGCGAAAATATCCTGTGCATTAATGACATCATACTTTTTTTTCAAACTTTTAATAGAAGAGGTCAATAACTTCAGACGTTGTCGGTCATTGAACAGCTGCCCGCTCCCGTGTTTTACTTTATTTAATAAAAAACCTGGAGCCTGGGCGAGCAACTTTTTCTTGAATGAGGGTAATTGTGAGAAAGACAAAATGTCCACGCTATGACCTCGTGAATTCAATCCCTTTTTTAACGTGGTGATATGACTTGATAGGCCCCCTTCATGAGGGTAGGAAAATATCGTTGTTATTAATATATTCATATCCGCACTCCGTTCTTTTAAATGACTACTTCGATCTAATCTTCCACAATGCATGTAGACTACTTACTTTAAAAAGCATGGAAAATAGGATATATAACCCGAATACCATAAGGGAAACTATAACTAATTCCACAAAAATGGAGAACCTTAGCGTAAAAGGATGGATCCATATAGCAAGTCCATAGATGAGAGCTCCGATTATGATTAGCTTGCTACCTTCTTGAAAAACATCAGTAAATACAGCTTTGTCAGTTTTTTTTGTTTTTAGCCACAAGAAGAAGAATAGGTAGAGAGATTGCAGGAGCATGGAAATACCTGAGGCTAAGGCGATTCCGCCGACACCGAGAAAACGTGAAAGTGCCCAGCTGAGCAGGACATTTAGTAAAACAGCAATCAGGCAGGAATACATAGCCACCTTTGTTTTTTTTAAGGCGTAAAAGGCGTTCATCAAATAATCTCTTAGTGCAAAAAACGGGAGACAAGCTGAATAAAAGAAAAATGCTGCATAAGTTGTTTCTGTTGCGGACGCATCAAAGGCACCGCGTTGAAAAGCCAGAGCGATTAAGCTGTTTCCACTGATCAACATGACAATCATAAAAGGAACAGCTAAGAATAAAAGGGACTTCAATCCTTTTAAGGTTAAACTAAGGAAAGATTGATATCCTTCTATAGCGCGTTCGACAATCGAAGGATATAAAACGGTAATCAGCGGTGTGAGGACAATGCTTAGTGGCAACCACAATAGCCGATTCGCATAGTTCAGGGCTGATACACTTCCAGTCTCGAGCGAGGTGGCAATAATCCGGTCGACGACACTATTTAATTGGATGGCCAAAGCCGCAATGATAATAGGATAAAAGGTGATAAGCGTATTATTAATTTGCTGTTTGTAAGGCCGAAAGGAAAAAATCGGACGAATCTGGTATTTTCTTAATGATGGATATTGAATAATAAATTGGCTGGCAGCACCAAACACAAATCCCCAGGCCAATCCTTTCACCCCAAAGGGAGCAGCGAACAATACGGTAGCTACTATAATGACTGTATTTTGGGCTGTTGAAGTAAAAGCTGGGAGTAGAAAACGCTGATTCGCATTTAATACTCCTGTCGCCATGTATGCAAGCGTGAAAAAAAGTAAACTCGGCAGCATAATCCTGGTTAGAACTTCTGTTAAAGCAAGTTCGGAACCCGAGAATCCAGGGGCCACCATCATAACGAGCGGCTTTGTGAAAATCAGGCAGGCAATGGTCATTACGACGGCTACTAGCATAAAAAAGGAACCTAATACGCTGATGAATTCATCAGCTCTCCTTGGATTTTCCGCTTTTTTCTCCAGGTAAATAGGAATGACACCGGCCTGAAGACCGCTGCCGAGAGCTGTAAAAAGAATGGTAGGAATTAGGCTGGCCACGAAAAAGATGTCTGCCGTTGATGATGCTCCGAAATAGGCGGCAATGATTGATTCCCTGCCGAAGCCAAGGACTTTTCCAATGGCTGCAATGATAGTGACGAGCCCGACCGATTTAACAACATGTGAAAGAGTAGGCATATGTTCAATCCTTTAAAAAGATGTCCTTGTGTAAACAAAATCCTAAACAACTATAAAAAATAAGGGTAAACGTTTTATCCTCAAGAATATTGTAAAAAAGTCCAGCTATTAGTGCTGCTATCATCAAGCAGATGGTGAAGACTGCTGAAGTGCCATTGCTTGTTTTAATGATTTTACGAAAGGTTAAAAGAATAAATACGAAAACTGATAAAAAACCGAGCAACCCTGTTTGGACAAGAATCTGAATGTATTGATTATCAGTATACATCCTTTCACCAATCTGGTATTCCTGATAAATCGGTGAGGGGAAGGAAAGGGTGGCTGAATCTCCGAATGTAGCAAGCCCCGTACCAGCTATGGGATGATCCATAAAAATTTCAAGCCCTTTAAAAACGACATATAACCTGCCCCATTCTGTACTTTGATGAAGAGTCTTATCAGAGAACATGTCTGAGAAACGATTGGAGAGGGCATGTTCACGTTCGGAAATAGGAGTGCTGCCAATTGTCATATTTTCCATTGGAACCGATGCTGACAGCTCCACTTTGCTTGAAGTGAATAGAACCGGGTAATATATGAGAAGCAGACCGCAAACAAATGACCCTAAAGCAAATTTGAAAAATGTTTTATTTTTAGTCCAGATGGTAAAGACAAGCGTTGCGATTCCGAAAGCGATCATCGTCCCCCGTGAATAGGTGAGCAGTAAAGTTCCGAAAATTAAGATGGATGCTAGAAAGACCGAGAACTTATATTTCTTTAACGCTTGAAAGAGGAAGAAGCTAAAAAACAACTGGATGCTTAAAAATAAAGCAAAGACATTAGGATTGGCAGCTGCACCATAAATCCTCATTCGATTTGTTGAGGAAAGAGTCCACATTTCCCAAGCATGAGGCAGTAAGATGGAACGAGAAAAGATTTTCTCCAATAAGCCGTGAAGGCAAAGGACGATTGTAAATAGTAGGGTGACCTTCAAAAAGCGAAAGATATCCTTTCTTTCTAGATTTAATTCACCGATAATATAGAGAAGCAAGAAGGTCACAAGTATAGCTCGGAGTTCAAACAGAATTGGAATGAGACCCACCCCGGTTAAAACCGAGGCAACTACACCAACTAAACAATACAGCCAGAACGGTAAAGTGAAATGATACTTCGCAGTTGACCATTCTTTCTTCTTAAACTTTTCAATAAGTAAAGAAATAAATAGGCAAAGGATAATTAGGTCTCCTGTATAGGTTAAGCCGCTATTCAGTTCCATAAATAAGGGACGGGCTGGGAAATAAATGAATAGAATTAATATCAGGTTTTTTTTATTTATAACGATAAAAATTAGCATCAATGCCGTCGCAGTGTAGCCGACGATAGGGTGAGGTACTGCTAATGAGAAGAGCAGGCACACAATTAGAATGGGTAACGAAAGTTTTTCAAGAAGCTTCAATTGTTCAACCACCTTTGAATCAAAATTACGTTATATGATTTGTATGAAAAAATTTCTTGAATAATACCCGACCCTATAGATGTATAGTACATATGAAAGGCTGAAGAGATATGACTGAGAAATATGTGGAGATATTGTCCATACCATTTATTGATAGCAATATGGATGAATTTATAAATCAGATGATCTACCCAAGATTAATGAATCAAGAAAAAACGTTTGTCGTTACGGCAAATCCTGAAATTGTTGAGTATGCAAATGAACATCAGGATTATAAGGACATCATTACATCGGCTGATTACATTACACCGGATGGCGTTGGTATTATTATGGCCTCAAAATGGCTGAATCAACCATTACAGGAGCGGATTACTGGGTTCGATTTGATGAATGAACTGTTCCGGATTGCCGATGAGCAGGCTCTAAAGGTATATCTGCTTGGAGCTGAAGAATCCGTGATTGAAACAGCTGCTTTAAAGGTTCAAGAGAAATATCCGGGTATCGAACTTGTAGGATACAACCATGGATACATTGATATCAAGGACGAGTGCTTGGCAAAGTCCATAGCGGAACTGGAACCCGACATTATTTTGACTGCCTTGGGCTTCCCTAGGCAGGAAAAGTGGGTTTCTATGCACTATCCCTTATTTAAAAAGGGATATTTTATGGGAGTTGGAGGGAGCTTTGATGTTCTCGCAGGAAAGGTGAACCGCGCTCCTGTCTTATGGCAGAAGGTGCGTCTTGAATGGTTGTACCGACTAATCCAACAGCCTTCCCGATGGAAACGGATGCTTGTGCTGCCGAAATTTGTATTAAAGGTTAGAAGGAAAAGGAAGAGGTTACAGCGTTCCTAAACATAAGGAGTGAACTAGGTGAAAATCATGCACTTAAACGCTGGTAATGAAACTGGCGGCGGTATGTTTCATATTCTGTCCTTACTTAACCAACTAAATAAAGAGGAATGCCTTCTTGGTGTGTTTGAAAAAGGTACTCTGTACCGGCAGGCTGTGGCATCTGGGATTCAAACTGAAATTTTCAAGCAACATTCTAAGTATGACCTTTCGATATTGAAACCTTTACGGGACTTTATCCGTCTAAATAATATAGAGATCATCCACACTCATGGTCCGCGTGCGAATATTTATGGAGCTTTATTAAAACGTCTCGTAAAACGCCCCTGGGTTCTTACTGTGCACAGTTCCCCTCAGCATGATTTTTTAGGTATGGGTGTAAAAGGGAAACTATTTACGAGCTTGCATTTAAAGTCATTTCAGCATACTGATCATATACTGGCGGTTTCAGATCGATTTAAGCAAGACTTAATTAGTCAAGGGATTCCCTCAACCAAGATCACCAAGATTTTAAATGGTATTAACTTTGAAAAGAAATTAGAGGAACCCTTTCAAAGAGAAGACTTTGGGTTTGTGGCTGATGATTTTGTTATCATTATGCCTGCTAGGCTTGAACCTGTAAAAGGCCATGAATTTGCCTTAGAGGCATTAAGTCAAGTGATATCGGAGTTTCCGCATGTAAAGCTGTTGCTTGTGGGTGAAGGCAGCAGAAGACTGGCTTTAGAAAAGATGATTTTGGAAAAAAAATTAACTAATCACGTGTTCTTTTTAGGGTATCGTAAAGATATAGAAAAGCTCTATCCCTTGGCTGATGTCACATTGTTAACGTCTTTAAGCGAGAGTTTCCCACTTGTTTTACTTGAAGGGGCAAGGGCAGGTCTGCCTGCAATTACAAGTGATGTTGGCGGTGTAAAAGAATTAATTCCGGATGAGAAATTTGGCTGGATAACAGAGATTGGGCATGTCACCCAATTGAAATTGGCTATCTGTAAAGCAGTAGAATTAAAAAAATCCGGAAACCTGACAAGGTTAGGGACAGATTTACAAAAATTTGCAAAAAACAACTTTTCTATAGAGATTTTAGCCGAAAACGTATATAATGTTTATTTGAGGATGAAAAAATAAATAAGTTATTATAAATATACGTTTTCATATTGATTGTTAAGGGTATAAGATTTATGTTGAAGAATAGAGGTGGTTCTTGATGTTTATAGGGGCCTTGTTGGTAGCATTTTTATTGTCCATTTTTTTGACTCCTTTTGTCGGAAAATTGGCGGTTAAATTAGGGGCTACCGATAAACCTAATGAGCGAAAAGTGCATATTAAAATTATGCCGCGCATGGGCGGTTTAGCTATATTTTTGAGTTTTTCCATTACATTCTTAATTTTTACCTTAATTTTTACGAATGACTTTTGGAAGCAATTGCCTCTGCTAGTAGGTGCTCTTGTCATCATATTAATTGGGATGGCGGATGATATATATGAATTAAGAGCTGCACCTAAGTTTTTGGGACAGATTTTAGCTGCTCTCATTATCGTGTTATGGGGCGGTCTTGAAGTTGAATTTATCAACTTGCCATTTTTTACTGACACACTTCAGTTTGGCATTTTCAGTGTCCCTATTACCATTTTGTGGATTGTGGCGATTATTAATGCCATTAATTTAATAGATGGCCTAGATGGTCTTGCGGGTGGAGTATCCACAATTGCATTAGTGACGATTGCTACGATGGCCCTTATTAAAGGGGATTCATTTGTAGCGATGGTTGCATTGACTGTGACTGGAAGTACCCTCGGCTTTTTGAAATATAATTTCCATCCTGCAAAGATTTTTATGGGAGATACAGGAGCGTTGTTCCTAGGTTACATCATCGCAGTACTGTCCCTGCTTGGATATAAAAACGTTACGATGATTTCCTTAATTGTACCGATTATCATTTTAGGGGTTCCTATTTCAGATACATTTTTTGCGATTATCCGCAGGATTGTAAATAAACAGCCGATATCAGCTGCTGACAAATCACATTTACATCACTGCTTGTTAAACCTAGGATTTACTCATAAGCAGACTGTACTTCTTATTTACGCTTTAGCTGCTTGCTTTGGTTTAGCTGCCATAATCTTTACATTTGCAACAATGTGGGGAGCTTTGATTCTTGTAGCTGGCCTCTTATTGATTATAGAAATTTTTGTAGAAAAAATTGGACTGGTCAGCTCGAATTATCAGCCTTTGCTGAAGATGCTTAATTTTAAAAACAAACCATAATTGCTTTAGTGCATAGAATACTAGATTATTATTCTCTATGCAAAGCTCAATAAATATGTTTAATGCCTCCATACCGTATTTACTAATACGTATGGAGGTTTTTTATAGTTTCGTTAAGGGTAACTTCTCCATGAATAACAAGAGTGTATCGTATTATTAGTACGGAAGGATGTTTTATATATTAAATGCCTATTTGTGTATTTAGTATAAAATATCAAGTCGTAATTTTACCAATCAGATGCTCATTTAATCAAAGTTTTGGACATCCTAGTCAAATAGAATTTTTCATATAGAAATCTTCAATCTGATTCAAAGCAAGCAATCGTATTACTTGAGTTTCATAATAGGAAGAAAGCTAAGGTGTTCCAGGAAAAAGGACAGTGCAAGTTTTCCTGAAAGAACAGTATTATTATGTTTACGCTCTCATCTCCGGTCATTTTTTTATCAAGTTGTTTTCTTTGCTAATGGCATTTTAAGGACGATAGAGGAGACTTTCTTAGGGGATAAAAGAGAGAGTCAAAAAACAGAACCCCCCACATCATCCTAGGATGAGTGGGGGGTTCTGTTATTCTAATTGTTATTGTGATTGAACGGCTTCAGTTTGATTAGAGACTTCTTTAGGTCCCAGATTTAAGTGGGATTGAAGTAGTAGCTTAGTATTTGCTACTGATGTTTCGTTCAATTGATAGTAATAGGTTCCGCTAATTGTGGAATCTTGACCTTCAAGTTTAACAGTTTCGAGATCCAGACCGTTGTCAGATGTTACATATTTTATGAAACCTTTAATTTGTGAGAATTGGAGATTCGTTGTCATATTGTCGCCAACAGCCTCCATAACTCCTGTATACTTCGTTAATGCTCCAACAGAGGTTGCCTTGGCCATGATGGCTTTCAGAACTTCCTGTTGTCGCTCACCACGTTGGATATCACTGTCCTTTTTACGAGTCCGTGCAAAGGCTAATGCTTCTTCACCATTAACAGTTTGTAATCCTTCTTCGAGATGAATGGCATTCTTCTTGTCATGTGAATCCATTTCGTTCATTTCATATGGTACATCAACTTCAATTCCATCTAATGAGTCCACCACGTCGATGAAAGCATTAAAGTTCATCCGGACATAATAATCAACAGGAATATCGAATAATTCTTCCACAGTATCCATTGTTGCTTTTGGTCCACCAGCTGCATGAGCCGAGTTGATTTTTGTCGTTACGCCTTTGGCTGGCACGTACACATAGGAGTCACGTGGAATGCTTAATAGTTTAATAGATTTTTGATCTTTGTTGAATGTAGCCAGCATTAGAGCATCCGAGCGTGAATTTCCTTTATAGTCGCGTTCATCGCTGTCATCAATCCCTATGAAAAGAATTGAGAAATTATCCTTGAGTGGGTCAACCGTTTCACTCCGCTTGGCTGAGGCCTCGACAGGATCGTAAGAATCATTAAATACATTTTGAGCTTTCATATATAGAGTTGCAGCATACGTAGAAGCTCCTAGACCAAGTACTAACAGGGGGACTAGAAATAACCAAAGCCTCTTTCGCCTTTTCTTCTTTGTTTTTTTAATTTTATAAACACGCCTAGTATTAGACATCTTTTTCTTCTCCTTTTAAATAGCAGACATAAATCGCCATTTTTCGAATCCTTCAGTATATATTTCGTCATATATTAATCCTAATTTTACAATGATTTAATAATTTCGTAAAATAAATATTTCTTTTCAATTATATTACAGCAAAAAAAAAGGAAAAATATGCAGGAGAAAATTAAACGAGAGCCTGTTCTAAATAAATCATTTCGCCCTCAGTGATACGACCTTGACCGTTTGTCAGCTCTGTCATCCAGTTGGTATATGCCTGTTTTTGGGGTTCCTCTACATATACCAGAAGATTGACTTGTTCAAGGTACTGAATTTCCTTTATTTGATAAATCGATGATCGTAATTCGTTTTCCAATTTTCCGAGCCAGGTATAGTCGACATTTGTTGAAATTACGCGCATTAATTTTCTATTAACTACACCCGTGGTATTAATTCCTTCTGAAGTCGCTTTACTATAAGCACGAATCAGGCCGCCTGCACCAAGTTTGATGCCGCCAAAATATCGTGTAACCACAACAGCCGTATCTTTTAGGTCTTTTTTCTTAAGGACCTCAAGAATAGGGATGCCTGCCGTACCGCTTGGCTCTCCATCATCAAGGGCTTTTTGAATATGATTTTGTTCTCCAATCATATAGGCTGAACAATTATGAGTAGCATCTTTATGCTTTTTCTTAATTTCTTGAATAAAGGCCTGTGCTGCTTCTTCTGATTCTACTCGGGCGATGTGGGCAATAAATCGAGATTTCTCAATCACGATTTCATGTTCACCACGTCCTTTTACCGTTAAATAATGAGGGAGCATTACTATTCCACCTTCGCTCTCGCTATTAGTTGATTCATTATAAGGCTTTGCGCAAAAAGTGGCAATGAAGATTATTTTTTATTCCGTATAGTGTAAAGAAACTTTAATATAAGAAAAAGTTGTACGTGTTATAATTAATTCTACTGCCAGCTAATGTTTATTAGATGGTCATATATGCTTAAAAGAATATCATTGTAGGAAAAACAATGAGTTTTGTACCATAAACCTGGCTTGTCCATATCGAGTCAGCTCATTTCAAGGATTTTGCCATTTAATAAATGTATCTGTTTCGTATAATAATCAATGGAGTGGAATATTCCATTTGATTGATAAGGATAATTCGGATTAGGATAATAGAAACAACCTTTTAATAGGTGGTCTAACGTGATATCCATAAAAGCTAGGAATATGAAATGTATACCAAATATGTATATTTTGTGAAAATCCTACAATGAAATTGACGTATTTTTCTTCTTTTTTTGGTACAATATGTTCATGAAGGTTACTTCATTGCAAGTTTCCTGATAATTAACCATTCATGAAAAAGGAAAAAGAGCTTTTTTCCATATACATAGTCTATAAGACAACAAATTGTTTAAGTCTGTTGATTTAAGTGGAGGGATCTTAATGTCCATAAAAAAGGTTGATGCTAAAGCATTGGACAAGATCTTAGAAACAATGGTAAGCACTGTTAGTGAAAGTAAGGATGAAGTCTTTGATATTGGAGAGCAATGTCGCAAAGACTTTGAGTCATTAACAAAAGAGCTTGATGATGTGAAAATCAGAGTTGCCATTGTGATAACCGACAGCGATGCACTGGATTCAAAAGCCAGATTTGCTCGAAAAAGGCTTTCCGAAGTCAGTATGCACTTCAATCATTTTTCTGAAGAACAGGTTCGCGATGCTTATGAGAGGGCACATAAGCTGCAAGTCGATTTACAAATAAATCGCCAGTTAGAGAAAGAGCTTCGTAATCGACGGGATGAACTTGAGCTTAGATTAAGGGGATTACAGCAGACGATTGATAAAGCTGTACATCTCGTCTCGCAAATCTCTGTTGTACAAAACTATTTGACACAGGACTTGAAATTTGTGGGAGAAGCTCTACAAGAAGCGAAACGTAAGCAGGACTTCGGGTTGAAAATAATAGAAGCTCAGGAGCAGGAACGTAAAAAACTCTCACGGGAAATCCATGATGGCCCCGCGCAAATGCTTGCTAATGTCATGATGCGTTCGGATTTGATAGAACGTGTACAACGAGAGAGAGGTCCTGATGAAGCTCTTGTGGAAATCCGTAGCTTAAAAGTCATGGTACGGAATGCGTTATATGAAGTGCGTAGAATCATCTATGATCTGCGCCCTATGGCCCTTGACGATCTAGGCCTTGTTCCTACCCTCAGAAAGTATCTGCAAACGACCGAAGACTATAATACTGGTGTGCATTTGAATTTCGTTAACCTCGGCCAGGTCAAAAGGCTTCCCTCTGATATGGAGGTTGCTTTATTTAGGCTGGTCCAAGAGGCTGTACAGAATTCACTGAAACATGCAGAGCCAAAGCAAGTTCAAGTTAAACTTTCCATTTCTAAAGAGATGGTTACGGTTGTCGTCAAAGATGATGGAAAAGGGTTTGATTCTTCCATTCAAAAAGAGGGTTCTTTTGGCTTAGTAGGCATGAGGGAAAGAGTCGAGCTGCTTGAAGGTGAAATGACGATTGATTCACAACCAGGGGCAGGCACTTTGGTGTTTATACAAATTCCCTATCATTTATAAATTTTAGAGAATAGGCATTTAAATAGAAATTAGGAGGAAGAAGCCGTTGAAGACTAGTATCATCATTATAGATGACCATCAGCTTTTCCGTGAAGGTGTTAAGCGTATATTAGATTTTGAATCATCCTTTGATGTTGTTGCCGAAGGCGATGACGGAAGCGAGGCTATGGATCTTGTTGAAACACACAAACCAGATGTTGTTATCATGGATATCAACATGCCGAATATGAACGGTGTCGAAGCGACTAAAATGCTTGTAAACCGTTACCCTGAAACGAAAGTCATCATTTTATCGATTCATGATGATGAAAACTATGTACAGCATGCATTGAAAACAGGAGCACAAGGTTACCTGTTGAAAGAAATGGACGCAGATGCGCTAATTGATGCTGTTCGTGTAGTCGCAGAAGGTGGCTCATACCTTCATCCAAAGGTGACACATAATTTAGTCAAAGAATATCGCCGTTTAGCTGCTGAAGAGGGTGCTGATCGTGATTCAGTACATGCTGTAGAGATCAGAAGACCGCTTCACCTATTGACTCGACGCGAGTGTGAAGTTCTTCAACTTTTAGCAGACGGAAAAAGCAACCGTGCCATCGGCGAAACTTTATATATCAGTGAAAAAACAGTAAAAAACCATGTGAGTAACATTCTTCAAAAAATGAATGTAAACGACCGTACCCAAGCTGTTGTTTTAGCTATTAAAAACGGCTGGGTAGAAGTGAAATAATTTCAACTTATGATAAGTCCGGCTCTTCAGTTTTCGCAATGCGTACTGAAGAGCCGGACTTTTTTTGTCAAATGCCGAACTCGGCATAAATCTATCCACCTACTTAATTTTTACTAATTTATGGTAAAAAAAGAGAAGCTATTTAATGCAAGTTAAGGCATTTTCAGATAGAATGGTGTATAAGATATTTAGAGTAAATTTTATAAGGATGGTACTCACTATGAAAACCGCAGTCGTAACAGATAGCACTGCATATATACCTAAGGATATGCGTGATCGTTTACATATACATATGATGCCGCTTAATGTCATTTTCTCCAACGAAGCCTACCGGGAAGAAATAGATATTGCTGCAGATGAGTTTTATGAAGAAGTAAAAAGGCAAGCGAAGCTACCGACCACGTCACAACCGCCAATCGGTCAGTTTGTTGAGAAGTTTGAAGAGCTGCAAAAAGAATATGATGATGTTATTTCAATTCATTTATCGAGTGGTATCAGTGGTACGTATCAAGGTGCGGTTTCAGCAGGTGAAATGGTAGAGGGAGTTCAGGTCCACGCCTTTGATTCTGAAATCAGCTGTAGAGTCCAGGGATTTTATGTTCTCGAAGCGGCTCAGATGGCACTTGACGGCAAGGACGCAGAAGAGATTATGGCCAGGCTCGAAGAAATGAAACTTTCCGTCCGGGCATATTTCATGGCGGATGACTTATCCCATCTGCAGCGTGGGGGGCGGCTAAGCAGTGCCCAGGCCTTGATAGGGAGTTTGCTACAAGTAAAGCCTGTTCTCCATTTTGTTGACAAAGTCATTGTCCCGTTCGAAAAAATCCGTACTAGAAAAAAGGCGATGAAACGGATTGCTGATTTACTTGGAGAAGACGCGGCAAACGGTGAAAACTATAAAGCGGTCATTATTCATGCTAAGCGCGAAGCTGAAGCTAAAGACTGGAAAACGGAACTTGAAGCGCGTTTCCCAAATGTCGAGTTTGACATCAGCTACTTCGGTCCTGTGATCGGAACGCATCTGGGCGAAGGATCGATGGGGATGGGCTGGTATAAAGTATAAACAGAGGAACGTCTTTCCTTGAAAAAGGAGGAGGCGTTTTTTTTATGGATGTAAGAGGGATTCTAATGTGAAAAGCGAATTCTATTTAAGAGTGTAAAATTCTATTCTAAGAAAGAAGGTTATAGTTTGGAAAATACGATTAGTTCTCCCCCTTTTTCCCCAGAACTTCAGAATCACCTCACAGGAAGGTTGTTATTGGCCTCCGAAATTCCTTTTTCCCCGGCAATCATTTCCGACCAAATAAAGCACGGCTATGTCTCTGTGACTTCCGGCGTGCAATGTGTGAATGGTCAGTACAATTGTGTACGATGCGGTAACCAAAATTCTGCTTTGTTTTATACGTTTCCGTGTAAGATTTGCAATCAAGATTGTACTTACTGCCGGGCCTGTATCATGATGGGGCGGGTCAGTGAATGTGCAAAATTATACGGCTGGATAGGTCCTGATTTGAAGTTTGCGGTTCCTGACAAAGTAATGAGCTGGGATGGAACTCTAACTTCAGGTCAGCAAACGGCCTCGGACTGTGTCGTTGAGGCTGTAAAAAGAAAAGGTGAATTACTGGTATGGGCCGTATGCGGAGCTGGTAAAACGGAAGTCCTATTTGCTGGCATTGAGGCGGGCTTGCTTGCCGGAAAACGAATCTGTATGGCAACACCTCGGACCGATGTCGTTCTCGAACTGTCACCCCGGTTAAAAAGAGCCTTTCCAGCCATTGAGGTATCCGCTCTGTATGGAGGCAGCGAAGACCGAAGCAAAGCTTCGCCGCTAACCGTTTCCACCACACATCAGCTTTTTCGCTTTTCTGAAGCCTTCGATGTAGTCATCATTGATGAAGTCGATGCGTTTCCCTACTCAATTGATGATTCTCTACATTATGCGGTTAATAAATCCAAAAAGCCCTCTGCTACGACCATCTTCTTAACTGCCACTCCTTCTAAACAGATGCAACGATCTTATCGTAGCGGGAAACTGCAAGCCGTGACAATCCCTGCCCGTTACCATCATAAGCCAATCCCTGTTCCTGAAATGAAATGGAGCGGCAATTGGCAAAAACAATATCTCCAAAAAAAGATTCCTCCTGTGATTGCCAGTTGGGTAAGCGAACGTCTTCAGCAGAAGATTCCTCTATTATTATTTTTTCCGAGCATTCAAGTGATGGAACAGGTAATTCCGTTGTTTCAAACACTATCCCCTAAATTGGAGACCGTTCACTCACAGCACCCTGAACGAAAAGAAAGAGTACAGGCATTACGGAATGGCGAGGTACCTGGATTATTGACCACGACGATTTTAGAACGCGGGGTGACAATTGAACGACTAGACGTAGCCGTGATTGGTGCTGAACATGAGGTCTTTTCTGAGAGTGCTCTCGTCCAGATTGCCGGCCGCGTCGGCAGAAGCTTTACTTATCCTACGGGAACTATCACTTTTTTTCATTACGGAAAAAGCAAAGCTATGGTCGAGGCGATCTGCCATATACAAATGATGAATAAAGAGGCCTGGAAAAGAGGTCTGCTGGATGGCTAGATGCTTATTTTGTGTTGAAGAAATGAAAGCAGTATTGACGTGGAGAAGTCTATTACTGAAGAAAGAGGCAATGACAATCTGTGAAAGATGTGAAGGGAAACTTAAGAAGTTAGCAGGTGAGACATGCTCGATTTGCTCACGAGAGCTTGATAAGAATTACCGCATCGAGGATCTTTGTTTGGATTGTGTGAGATGGGAAAAAGATAAGAAATGGAGCGGGTATTTGTCCATAAACATATCGCTTTTTCATTATAACGAATTCCTGAAAGACATGATTGCGAAATATAAGTACCGAGGAGATTATGCACTGGCTGAGGCCTTCGTTCCCTTTTTAAAAGACAAACTAAAAGACATGAGTTTTGACTTGGTAACGTTCATTCCTCTTAGTAATGAACGTCTGATGGAGAGGGGTTTCAATCAGGCGCAGGCTTTGACAGATCTGCTAGGCCTTAACACGGTTGAGCTATTAACGCGCCTTCATACGGAAAAACAATCGAAAAAGTCACGTGAGGAGCGGATATCTTTGGCACAAGTTTTTCAGGTCACCAAACCGGATTTATTAAAGCAAAAATCAATCTTAATCGTGGATGACATTTACACAACAGGCTCAACACTCCGGCATGCGGCTAAGGCTTTGAAAACCGCTGGTGCCACAGAAGTTTCATCAATTACTCTGGCTAGGTAAAACCGAATATTTTTTATAAACCTTCTAAAGTATCGGTGTTAATATTCGATATATACAGTACTGAAGAACAATCATTGTGATAGTAAAGGAGGGGTCCTCAATGGATTTGTTCAACTGTCAGAACTGTAATTCGTTATTTGTTAAAACAAAATTTCGTGATGTTTGCGATGCTTGCTATAAAGAAGAAGAAGCTAAATTTGATGAAGTGTATGCCTACATTCGCAAGAAAAGTAATCGAACGGCGTTAATGATGCAAGTGGTTGAGGCCACAGGTGTGGAAGAACATTTGATTATTAAATTTGTAAAAACAGGAAAACTGAGAATTTCCCAATTTCCTAACCTAGGCATTCCTTGTGAAAAATGCGGGACCAACATTCAAAGTGGGAGATTATGTAGCAAATGCAGCGATTCCCTTCGCTCTGAATTGCAGACTTTTGAAGAGGAAGAAAAGTGCCTAACTAAAATACAAGAACGAAATAAAAAAAATACGTATTATATTAAAGATAATCACGAAGGATAATCCTTGGCTTCATGATTGGTATTTTGTTAGAATATTCGGTATTGAGAACAAAATTCGACAATGGTTGTCGAAGGAAAGATTACAGGAAACCATAAAAAAAAATAAGTCCTTGTCGATAATAATGATAGGGAGAATAAACACAGCCAAGAGTCATTCTCATGGTCTGTTAAAGGAATCGAAATATGAGGTTATATATAAGATTAGATAAAGAAAATCGGCCGAAGGAGAGGATCTGGAATATGAAAATCAATAACGTCGGTATGACAGGGATTAACCCGTATAATCTTCAAGCCAATAAAGCGGGGAATGTCAAAGAATCTAAGGTCACTGCCTCAGATAAAGTTGAAATTTCATCAGCGGCAAAAGAAATGCAGCAATTATCTCCAATTCCTGCTGCAAGACAAGCAAAAGTGGACGAACTGAAAATCCAAGTGGAAAATGGAAATTATAAATTGAATTCACAGGCGACAGCAAAAGGCCTTATTGATTTTTACCGAAAATAAATTATTTATAAACGTTTGATTATTGTGAACGGAAACATATTCCGTCCATCATCCATGAGCAGAGGAGGGAGCAAGAATGTCTGCACGAAACATCATCGAATCGCTTGAAAAATTGATCAAGCTTCATAAAAGCTTCAATCAATTAGCCTTAAGAAAAACAACCATTTTAAAAGCTAGCGACACTGAGGCAATTACCGCCCTGTTAATCGAAGAACAAAAGCATATTAAAGCAATCAGTCAAACGGATAAAGAAAGAGAAGCAGCAGTCGAGGGATTTTTTACAGCAAAAGGAGCAGTGAGACAGACTGCTCCCATCGACACCGTAATGGAATTAACAGAACCAATTGAAACGGCTGCACTAAAACGACTAAAAAAAGAGCTAATCGATGAAGTAGCTAAGCTGAAAGAGCGGAACATTTTAAATCAGCAATTAATCTATCAGTCACTTCAATTCATTAATGTCTCTTTAGATATGCTGAGACCGCAAAACCAGGATATGACCTACGGGAAGTCCGTTAAAAAGCCAACAAAAAGCGGTATAGGCATATTTGATTCGAAAGCATAAGAAACAGAAAAGAGATGGAGGTTTGAGCAAATGATTTCAACCTTTATGGGGCTTGAAACAGCTAAACGTGGATTATCGACCTCACAAGGAGCCTTGTATACTACAGGAAATAACGTTGCCAATGCCAATACATTAGGATATTCAAGGCAGCGTGTTAACTTGGTACAGACATCTGGGTTTCCTACCGTCGGATTAAACAGCCCTCGTGTAGCAGGTCAACTCGGGACAGGGGTGGCTGCAGAAACTGTTCAGCGAATCCGAGACAGCTTTTTGGACTCGCAATACAGGACTCAAAGTAATAAAATCGGTTTTTACGGGGCGATGAGCGAATCATTGTCTAAAATGGAAGGCATCATGAATGAACCAACCGACAGCGGGTTAGCTGCAATGATGGAAAAATTCTGGAATTCTCTGCAGGGGTTAACGGCCAACACGGAAAACTCAGGGGCTCGTGAGGTTGTTGCCTCAACAGGCGTTATGGTCGCAGATACCCTTAACTACTACTACAATTCGCTAAAAAGCGTTCAAACGGATATCGGAAATCAAATTAACGTTAAAGCGAACGAAATCAATCTGCTTATTAGCAGTATTGATCAACTTAACCAGCAAATTAGTAAAGTAGAGCCGCATGGGATTATCCCGAATGAACTTTACGATAAACGTGATTTACTTGTAGACAGCCTCTCTCAGCTTGTTAGTATAAACGTAAAAAACGTCATTCCAACTGATTATGGCAAAGCTAGTGATGTAGCAACAGGACTATACAACATTGAATTAATGCAAGAAGACGGTTCTTCTTATGTGCCACCTATCAATCTAGTCAGTGTTAACCAAACTGGGATGCTTGGAACTTCAAAAGTTGAAGTTAGCTATGATAAATCGACAGGCATGGTAGATGGAGTGAAATTTGGTTCGAAAACATTAACGGAGTACAAGTTTTCAGGAGAGCTATCCGGGTTGATTAACAGTTTTGGCTATAAAAAGAGTGATGGTACAATCGGAGGAACCTATCCTAATATGCTGCAGAAGCTGGATAATATGGCAACGGCTTTTGTGAATGAGTTTAATGCTATTCATAAGCAGGGGTATGCGTTAGGAGCTAGTGAAACATCAACATTAAACTTTTTTGAAATTGAACCAGGTAAGAGTGCTGCTGAAAGCATCAAGGTGAATAGTGAGATATTGAAGGACCCTTCATTAATCGCCGCAGGTGGTAATAGTGGAGGAGCTTCTGGGGATAATGAAAATGCTAAACTCTTAGCTGATTTGAAAAAGAAAGCTTTTAGTGATTACTCAACTAAAGACCAAAATTCAAAGGAGTTAACTGGGACCTTTGACACCTATTATTCCGGGATTATTGGGAAATTGGGTGTTGATTCACAAAGTGCTCAAAAGAATCTTTCCAACTCTGTAGTGCTTGCTACATCCGTTAACCAAAATAGGGACTCTGTCAGTTCTGTATCCTTAGATGAAGAGATGACAGATATGATTAGGTTCCAGCAAGCTTACAATGCTTCTGCAAGAATGATGACGATGATGGATGAAATGCTCGATAAAATCATTAACGGAATGGGTACGGTAGGCCGATAATAGGAGTGAGAAAATATGCGTGTGACGCAATCCATGCTAACCAATAATATGTTAAGTAATTTAAGCAGAAGTTACGAAAAAATGGGCAAGTTGCAGGAACAAGTCTCTTCTCAAAAAAAATTCTCTAAACCATCCGATAATCCCGTTGCTGCAATGATGGGAATGGGGTACCGGATCAATCTCAATCAAATCCAACAGTATACAAGTAACATCTCGGAGGCAACTAACTGGATTGATAGTACAGATGATGCCATTAGTGAAGCAGTTTCCGTTCTGCAAAGGATTCGTGAGTTAACCGTTCAAGGTAGTAATGGAACCTATGATGGAGAACAGTTTGAAAGTGTATCAGAAGAAATTAAGCAATTAAAAGAACATCTCGTAAGTATAGGTGATACCCAGATTGGCGGGAAATATATTTTTAACGGTCAGAATACGAATGTGAAACCATCTTCCGTTAAAGATGGTGATGGGAATATATTGTACGGCACAGGAGCTATTAATCTTGAAGTATTTTCTGGGATTAATATTCAGATTAATACAGACGGATCCAAGATTTTTGGAGATGCGCTTGCTATTGGCGGCAGCATTGATCAAACGATCGATGCACTTGAAAACGGCGGTGACGTGAGTAGCACACTGGAAGGAATTGACGAAACTATCAATACATTCTTAGCTATGCAAGCTCAGGTTGGTGCCAGGCAGAATCGAATTGAATTGATGACGGACCGCCTAAAGCAGCAAGAAGTTTTTGCTACGGAAATCCTTTCGAAAAATGAGGATGTCGATATCGAAAAGGCGATAATGGATTTAACGACCCAGGAAAGTATTCATAGTGCTGCATTAAGTGTTGGAGCAAGAATCATTCAACCGAGTTTACTAGATTTTCTTCGCTAAGCTATTCCTAAATGGGTAGCTTTTTTTCTATAAGGAGAGGAGCGATAAGGATGCAAATGCCACAAATACAATTGCAGTCTTCCTCAATGAAGATTGGATTGAATATAGACCAACCTGTACAGGAAATTGAACAGAAGGCAGCGGACCAATCAATTGAACAGCCGAGAGCAATCTTAGAAATTCAGATAACCCCAGGGAAGCTAACGATTGATCAAACAAAAGCGAGAGAAGATATGGATTTGAAAAGCCTATCCAAGCGAGTTGAGGGATTTGCACAGCAGGGCTATCAGGATTGGCTGGCAGGTATGGCAAGAAGGTCACAGCAGGGCACGGAGTTGAGACATATTGAAAACGGAGGTAATGCAATCGCGGTTCAGGCAAAGCGAAACAGCAAGGGGCCAGAAAAGCAATTCAATCTCGGCTGGATTCCCTCTCATTTCAGTGTTCAGCTGGACTATCAACCGGCTCAGGTAGAAATTGAAGCAGCCCCTCAAAAACCGATCATCGATGTGCAGGTTAATAAGCCAAACCATACATACACGCCAGGTAATGTAGAAGTGGAAGTTTTACAAGAAAATTCGCTGGATATAGATTTCATTAATTTGTTTCCAGATGAGATAGGTGAGTGAAAACATATATGAATAGACAAACAAAATTTCATGGCGAAATAGAGATAGCACAAGAAAACATTTATACATTTGAAAGCGGGATACCAGGGTTTATAGACGAAAAACAGTTTTGTTTGCTAGCTTTGGAGGAAACACCATTTGTCGTTCTGCAATCTATAACAACAAAAGAAGTTGCTTTTATTATGTTGAACCCTTTTGATATTTTTCATGATTATGAAGTGAAGCTTACTGATGAGGTACTATCTACTTTGCAAATAGAAGCAGAAAAGGAAGTCATTACGTTCGTCATTTTAACAATCCACGAACCTTTCAAGAAAACGACCGCTAATCTTCAAGCTCCTATCATTTTAAATAGCTCTAAAAAAACGGGAAAGCAGTTTATCATGAATGGAAGTGGTTACATGACTAAGCATCTTCTTAATGAACCTTCAGTAGAACAGGAGGAAAAATAGTGCTTGTTCTAACTAGAAAATCTAATGAATCGATCATGATAGGTAATGATATTGAAATTACGGTCTTAGCTATAGAAGGCGAACAGATCAAACTTGGTATTAATGCTCCAAAAAATGTGGAGATTCATCGAAAAGAAATCTATCTATCTATTCAGCAAGAAAATAATGAAGCTACTAAAACAGAAACCAGTATTCTGGAAAATTTATATGAACATTTCAAGAAAAAATCTTAAAATCTCTAAATATGTTACTAAGCATGTCGATAATACATATACAACGATGAGTAGTGATATAGACGGGCGTCTTATTCACTATCCATCGTAAAAAACCACATGGATGTGGAAACTTAAAACTCAAGGAGGAAACAAAAATGATTATTAATCACAATATCGCAGCTCTAAACACACACCGTCAATTATCAAGTGCAACAAATGCACAATCTAAATCAATGGAGAAACTTGCCTCAGGTCTTCGCATCAACCGTGCAGGTGACGACGCAGCAGGTCTTGCTATTTCTGAAAAAATGCGTGGACAAATTCGTGGTCTTGATCAAGCTTCTCGTAACGCTCAAGATGGTATCTCTTTAATTCAAACAGCTGAGGGAGGACTTAATGAAGTACATTCTATCCTTCAACGTCAGCGTGAATTAGCAGTTCAAGCATCAAATGACACAAATGTAGATGCAGATCGTAAAGCTTTACAAGATGAATTTGCACAACTTTCTTCAGAAATAGAGCGTATTAAAGACAATACGACTTTCAACACAAAAAAATTGCTGGACGGTTCAGACGCAAACGGTAAAATTCAAGTTGGCGCTGATGCAGGTCAAACAATTGACATTGACCTAACTACTGTAGGTGTTGATTTATCTGCTGCTCACACTGCTGTTGCTGCATTGGATATATCAACTCAAGCAGGTGCTGATGCTGCTGTTACTGCTGTACAGACTCAAATTGAATCTGTTTCTTCAGGTCGTTCATATCTAGGAGCAGTTCAAAACCGTTTGGAGCATACAATCAATAATCTAAATAATGCTTCAGAAAACTTAACTGCTGCTGAGTCTCGTGTACGTGACGTTGATATGGCAAAAGAAATGATGAACCAAACTAAGAATTCAATTCTTTCTCAAGCAGCTCAAGCAATGTTGGCTCAAGCTAATCAACAACCACAGGGTGTTCTTCAGTTATTACGTTAATTTTTACTCTACAGTTTAGAAAAAAAGGACTCTAGAATTTTTCTAGAGTCTTTTTTCGTTTCTAAGGAAATTAAATTGCTAAAGTATTATTTAATAGTCCATATTAAACTCGCTAAGGTAGAATCCCTTTTCATAGAGAGTTAGTAAAAGAATAACAGTAAGTCATAGGTATAATCAAAGCTTCCAAGGTTTTAAATAGACGCTTACTAAATAAATCCCGTATATCTTACTTCTTAAGAAATGTCGAAAGCCTAAATATAAAATAGTAATTACCGATATAAAAAATAAAGATAATACATTGGGGGCATTAAGATGCTGGAGAGTTTATCCACGAATATTCTTTCCTCACAACTTAGAACAGCAATTTCAGATGGAATTAGTTCCTACTATCAGAGAGAAATAAATACAGTTGCCTATTCAGAACAAAGTGCGGAATCTAATATTGAGCCTTCAAAAGAAAGGGTTCAAGATGCAGTTGATAGTTTAAACACCTTTCTGAATCCAACACATACGGCGGTTCGTTTTGAATATCATGAAAAATTGAATGAGTATTATGTCAAGGTTGTGGATGAGGTAACCAATGAAACGATTCGGGAAATCCCACCAAAGAAGCTTTTAGACTTTTATGCAGCGATGACCGAGTTCGTCGGTATTATGGTAGATGAAAAAGTATAGGTAGGTGATGTTACGATGGTAAGAATTAACGGTTTAGCGAGTGGGATGGATATTGACGCGCTTGTTAGCAGTATGATGCAGGCTGCACGTGTTCCTTTGGATACGCTAGAACAAAAGAAACAATATGCTGAATGGCAGCGAGATGATTATCGCGAGATCAATAAGTTATTGTTGGAACTGGATACCCTTATTAAAGATGGAGTGGGGATGCAAAAATCCTTTATTAAGAAAACAGTGTCAGTTTCTGATCCTAATGCAATCTCAGTAAAGAATATCAATTCAACGGTTGATTTTTCTGGGACTTTGACAGTAGGAAAATTAGCTTCAGCAGCAACTATGCTCAGTAATGGGGCAGTGGGAGTTGAAAAAGCAACAGATATCATTCCTGAAGCGTATATAGGACAGGAAATAAAAATTGAAACGATTAATAAGGACGGTTCTTTAAATACCTTTACGACAAAAATTGAAGATACTGATACGTTAAATAGTTTAATATCAAAAATTAATGCTAATTCAGGTGTTACCGCTTTTTATGATCAGAACACGAAACAGATTTCATTTACGGCGAAAAACACGGGGGCAGTTCCAACTGGATTAACAAGAGAAGATGGAACGAGTGTTACTGCAGAAATTGGTTTGAGTGGTACACTCTTTACGGATCTCCTAAATTTAGATGAAAATAATATTGCTGCTGTTGGAGCGAGTAGAGGAACGGCCGGTCAAAATGCAACCTTAAATTATAACGGTCTGGATATTGAACGTTCCACCAACACATTCACCATTAACGGTGTTGAAATTACTCTTAAACAGGGGAATACAGGTCCGGTAACCTTTGCGTCTACCTCAGATGTAGACGCAGTTCTAGATACTGTTACCCAGTTTGTGAATAAGTACAACGAGATACTTGATAACATCAAAACGAAGACAGATGAAACAAAGTACCGTGCATACCAACCGTTGACCACGGCACAAAGGAAAGACATGACTGAGGATGAAATTAAATTGTGGGAAACGAAGGCAAAGAGTGGGACACTTCGGGGAGATTCTATGTTAACGGGTCTCCTTACGAAAATGCGGACCTCGCTATATACCTCTGTTGGTGGAAGCAACTCCGTCAACTCATTAAGTGAAATTGGAATAACTACTACAAGTAACTATCTTGAAGGTGGGAAGCTAACCATTAACGAAGAAAAACTGCGTGCTGCTATTTCAGAGGATCCAAACAAAATTTATGATTTGTTTATGAAATCAGGAGAAACAACTGGTGAAATGGGATTGGCCAAAAGGTTGAGGGCTGATATCAAAGCGACGATGACTAATATCCAAGATAAAGCAGGTAAAGCGACTTCTGTTAATAATTCAACTTTCACGATTGGAAAACTCTTAAATAGCTACAATACGAAAATAGATAGTTGGCAAGACAAGCTGAAGGCTTTAGAAACCCGCTATTATAATCAATTCACAGCCATGGAGAAAGCGATTTCGAAAGCGAATAGTCAAAGCAGCAGCCTATCTCAGTATTTCAGCTAAGCAATTTTAGAAAGGAAGTTTGAATGATGGCAATCAATAATCCCTACCAATCTTATCAACAAAATTCGGTGAATACTGCCTCTCCAGGTGAACTTACGTTAATGCTTTATAATGGATGCCTTAAGTTTATTACATTGGGCAAAAAAGCAATTGCGGAAAAAAACTTTCAAGAAAAAAACATGAATTTAATTAAAGCGCAAAAAATCATTCAGGAGCTAATGGTCACATTAAAAATGGATTTGGCTATATCCAAGGAATTACTATCCCTTTATGATTATTTGAATCGACGTTTGATTGAAGCCAACATTAAAAGTGATCTGGATATTTTAGAAGAGGTTGAAGGGTTTGTCATGGAATTTCGCGATACATGGAAGGAAGCTATTCAGTTGAACCGCCAGAAGCAATTTGCCAATAGTGGTCAAGCATAATGGGAGCTATTCAACATTTTTATGAGACAACGAATCATTTGCTTTTTACGTTGGAAAATGAGCAGGATCGGGACCGGAAAATTGAAAAGGTTGAGGCCTTGCTTGAGGAGCGGGAGAAGTTGATGGCAGGGATTCAACCGCCTTTTTCTGATTCTGAACAGGATTTAGGGAAGAAGTTAATCGAACTCAACGAAAAAGTTTCACAACTTCTAGAAGAACAAAAAGTAGAAATCCAACGCGATATTAAACAGCTAAGTCTCAAAAAAGAATCTACTAATAAATATGTGAAACCTTATCAATCATTATCCACAGATGGCGTGTTCTACGATAAAAGAAATTAGATATTAATCAGCCGTTTTAATTGCAAACAGTTTTAATGTTAATTGTTTTTAAATTTTCTGTAAATATTAAGGGCTTAATTTTTTCTTTATAGCTTTGTATTTGTTATAATAAAGCTAGGGCAAACATCAACAACCCTTTCCTAACCTTCCGACAATTGTTTCATAATCTCGACATATTTCATGATGTGTTTCTAAAGGAAACCGGAGGGGTATTGTAGAATCTAACTGTATAGTCTTAATTTAAGGAGGACTCACTTTATGAATTACAACGTACGCGGTGAAAACATTGAGGTAACTCCAGCAATTCGAGAATACGTCGAAAAGAAAATTGGCAAGTTAGAACGATATTTTAACAATACACCAGATGCAAATGTGTTAGTGAATTTGAAAGTTAACAATAATACATCCAAGGTCGAAGTGACGATTCCTATGCAGAATTTGGTTCTTCGCGCTGAAGAGGAAAATGCGGATATGTATGCTGCTATTGACTTGATCAATGACAAGCTTGAACGCCAAATTCGTAAACATAAAACGAAAGTCAATCGTAAATTCCGTAACAACTTATCTACAACTCCTGAGGCGTTCGCCTTTAATACGGAAATTGATGAAGTGGTGGATGAATTTGAAGATGAAACTGATATTGAAGTAGTCCGCAATAAGCGCTTTGATTTGAAGCCAATGGATAGTGAAGAAGCGATTCTGCAAATGAATATGCTTGGTCACAGTTTCTTCGTTTACACCAATGCGGATACAAATACAACGAACGTTGTGTACCGTCGTAAAGATGGGCGCTACGGATTAATTGAACCTAGTTAATATGAATCTATAAACAAAAGCACAACCCAGACTATGGGTTGTGCTTTTTAAATATTACTCTATCCATTGCAATGTTCATTTGGGCTAAGGAGTTCTGTAAGCTCTGGAAAAATAACCATCGATTTCAACCATAGAAGTCAATGGTTGTTTATATTTCCTTCCTTTTTCCTTAATGATTATTCGGCAATACGATAAATAGTATCGATTAATTGGTTGGGTCCTGGGAATTTCATTGTTCTCTAAAAAACACAATGAAGTATCGAATATATTGTGTTTTCTTTAAAAAGAACGTTTTCCGTTCTTTAATAAGATAAATAGGTATTTATATCTATTTAAATACCCCCTCCTATTGCACTATACTCAGATTAAAGTTCTTTAAAAAGAACGATAATTTATTTATATAAAACGATTTCATTATGGTGCAGAGGAGTTGGATTTTTGTATCAGAAAAATTGCTATACATGTCATAGAGTCATAGAGTCATAGAGTTCTTTTAGCAGTGCAGAATAGGGAGGTTGGCTTTGTCCGACCTGCGGTGAGGACTTGTCTACGCAAAAAGCCTTTGATGCACTTATTATGGAAAGAATTAATATGCCCCATCGTTTGAATAAGAAGGGCAATGTTTATAATTTTTTAAAAAAACGAACGTGAATCATTTGAACCATCTTGTTTTGTACATGAAATAGACAAAAAATATCATGGATTTCTTGATTTTGTAATATTTTGTCGATAAAAAGTTGTACATTGTGGTAAATTAGCGACATAAAGTGGCAATATTTGGAGCGAATATTCGCTATAATAACTTATAAATATAGTTTTTGTAATAATTACCCTGACAAAGGCAAGCTCAGCGAAAGATGAGGGCGCAAAGGCACAGGCCTAAGTTTGCTTAATGCTAAGATGGCTGGTCTGCCTGAAATACATACAAGTAGTATTTTAGGAGGATAAAAGAGGTGGTTAACGTGGAAGTGGATCAAGAATGGGTGAAGTTGATTTCAGAAGCTAGGAAATTGGGTTTTAAGAAAGAAGAAATTAGTGCTTTTTTAAAAAAAGAGAATCTAAATGTGTCACTAGAGGAGAACAATGAAAACTAAGAACCAAAAAGTAATGAAAAAAACATCCCTATAAACAGTTGATTTACAACATAGCTGTCTATAGGGATTATTTTATTTTCTGAAATTCTATCAATACTAGTTTGATAGAGCAGTACTATTTACGTTTGTGAAGCTAGTTTAGAATTTATCTATTCTTCTTTATCTTTTCTCCATTTATTAAACTCAATGAACTCTCTGAATTGTTGTTTTGAAACGCCAGAATTCATAGCTTCCTCAACAATTTTCATCCAGTCAGTGTCCAAGGATTCCTTATTTGGTGCATCGTAAAGAAGGGCATCTACAGGAATGTTAAGTACAGCAGAGATTTTTTCGAGAAATTGAATAGAAGGATTCGTTTGTAAGTTACGCTCGAGCGAACTTAAGTATGACTTTGCTACTCCGGCTTTATCAGCTAGTTCAGTCATTGACATTTTCTTTTCTTCTCGCAGTTTTTTTACACGTTCACCAATCAACAATACCACCTCGAAACATGTTCTATTTATCTTCGATTTATAAGTTTTAAACCCACATAAAATCACAGGAATAGGAAGCCTGAAAAGCTAGATTGCTTCAACTGACTATCAGTATAGAGGGACCAAAAATATCTATGTATAGAAGGTTGTGCTTACTTCGCATTTTCGTTTGTCTTGTTAAAGACTTATGTGAAAAGTGGGGAGTGTGTAATGTACTTTTGCTACTTCCCTCTATTTTAACAGTTTTACCCCTCTTTTATCCAATGTTTTTCGTAAGAACTGAATTCAGGTCCATAGACATAGAGTGACATGAAGTTGTACCTCTAGAATAGAAGTGTTAAAATTAAGCTTGGATTAGTATTAACAGAAGGTGTGTTTCTTCTTACTTATATGAATGTGTTATTGAATGATCATTACCATAATAGAGGAGCGTTATTGAATGCTTAATATATTAAATAAAGTTTTTGATCCGAATAAGCGAGAAATTAAGCGTCTGGAAAAAGTCGCTGATCAGGTCGAAGCGCTGGCTGATGAGACAGCTGCGCTATCGGATGAGCAGTTGCGCGCCAAAACAGAGGAGTTTAAGGAGCGTTATCAAAACGGGGAAACCGTGGATGATTTGCTTGTTGAAGCTTTTGCGGTTGCGCGTGAAGGGGCAAAACGAGCTCTTGGTTTGTATCCCTACCGTGTTCAAATCATGGGTGGGGCATCACTTCATGATGGAAACATCTCTGAGATGAAAACGGGGGAAGGTAAAACATTAACATCAACCATGCCGGTTTATTTAAACGCGCTTACTGGTAAAGGTGTGCATGTCGTGACTGTCAATGAATACTTGGCGCACCGTGATGCAACTGAGATGGGTGTATTGTATGATTTCCTGGGTTTGACTGTTGGGTTGAATTTGAACAGTCATTCTAAAGAAGAAAAACAAGCTGCCTACAATGCTGACATTACTTATAGCACGAATAATGAGTTAGGCTTTGATTACTTGCGTGACAATATGGTTTTGTATAAAGAACAAATGGTACAGCGCCCGTTGCATTTTGCTGTCATCGATGAAGTCGATTCGATTTTGATTGATGAAGCGAGAACGCCATTGATTATTTCTGGTTCAGCACAAAAATCGGCACAGCTTTACATCCAAGCAAATGCGTTTGTGAGGACGTTACAAAAAGAAACGGACTATACGTATGATGAAAAAACAAAAGGTGTTCAGCTGACCGAAGAAGGTATGAACCGTGCTGAAAGAGCATTTAATATCGATAACTTGTTCGATATCAACCATGTTACCTTAAACCATCATATTAATCAGGCTTTGAAGGCGCATGTTTCCATGCATTTGGATGTGGATTATGTTGTTCAAGATGGCGAGATTGTCATCGTCGATCAATTCACTGGCCGTTTAATGAAGGGCCGTCGTTATAGTGAAGGTCTTCATCAGGCAATTGAAGCAAAAGAGGGCCTTGAAATTCAAAATGAAAGCATGACTCTTGCAACTATCACGTTCCAAAACTATTTCCGGATGTACGAAAAACTTTCTGGTATGACAGGTACAGCTAAGACAGAGGAAGAGGAATTTCGGAATATCTATAATATGAATGTTATTGCGATTCCAACAAACCGGAATATTGTTCGTGATGACCGCGCCGATCTTATTTACGCGTCAACGGATGGGAAATTCCGCGCTGTTGTGGAAGACATCGCTGAGCGTTATACAAAAGGACAGCCAGTGCTCGTTGGTACTGTTGCCATTGAAACGTCTGAAGTCATTTCTGCGTATTTATCCAAAAAAGGTATACCTCATGATGTTTTGAATGCAAAGAATCATGAGCGTGAAGCAGAAATCATTGCGAATGCAGGTAATCAAGGTTCAGTTACAATCGCTACTAACATGGCTGGCCGTGGTACGGATATCAAGCTTGGCGAAGGTGTCAAAGAACTTGGCGGCCTTGCTGTTATCGGTACGGAGCGTCATGAAAGTCGAAGGATAGATAACCAGTTGCGTGGTCGTTCCGGTCGTCAGGGAGATCCTGGGGTTACTCAATTCTATTTATCAATGGAAGATGAACTGATGCGACGCTTCGGTTCGGATAATATGAAAAGTATGATGGCACGTCTTGGTATGGATGATTCACAGCCAATTCAAAGTAAAATGGTGACGAGAGCCGTTGAATCCGCTCAGAAACGAGTGGAAGGGAATAACTTTGATTCGCGTAAACAATTGCTGCAGTATGACGATGTCCTACGTCAACAACGGGAAATCATCTATAAACAGCGTTTTGATGTGATGGAAAGTGAAAACTTACGTGAAATTGTTGAGACGATGATTGAGGCATCCATTCAGCGCAATGTTGCTGCGTTTGCTCCAATGGGTGATGAAGAAGGCTGGAACTTACAAGGTCTTGTCGATTACTTGAATGGTAACCTATTCAATGAAGGTTCAATCACAATAGAAGATTTAGAAGGAAAAAATGAATCGGAATTGGTTGAATTTATTTTAGGTAAAGTGAAAGAAGACTATGATCAAAAAGAAGCAGAGCTTTCAGAAGATCAAATGCGAGAGTTTGAAAAGGTTATCGTTCTTCGTGCGGTGGATAGCAAGTGGATGGACCATATCGATGCTATGGAACAATTGCGTCAAGGGATTCACCTTCGTGCTTATGGTCAAATTGACCCGCTTCGTGAATACCAATCAGAAGGTTTCGCAATGTTTGAAGCCATGATTGCCTCCATGGAAGATGAAGTCGCTAAATACATTATGAAAGCTGAAATTCGCAACAATTTAGAGCGGACAGAAGTCATAAAAGGACAAGCGGTCAATCCGAAGGAAGAAGATGGAGGAAAAGTGAAGAAGGCTCCAGCCCGTAAAAAGGATGAAGTCGGGCGAAATGCTTTATGTCCATGTGGCAGCGGCAAAAAATATAAGAATTGCCATGGTAATTTAGCCTAAAGTTAGGTGTATAATGATAAGAGAGACGGTGTAAGAACTTGCCGCCTCTTTTCATGTTTAGCTTGCGTATAGTTTGATGATGTTTATTGGTACTGAAACACATCCCTGTACAGGGGTTTTTTTAACATACTTAATGAGGTGAAGAGAAATGGAATTAGCAGAAATTAGAAATGAACTTGAACGAACCGCACAACGATTAACGGACTTTAGGGGGTCTCTTTGACTTAGATGAAAAAGAGGCACGAATCGCACAACTAGAAAATGAGATGACACACCCTGATTTTTGGAATGATCAGTCAAATGCACAGACTGTCATCAATGAAACGAATGCATTGAAAGATCAAGTCAATCAATTGTCCGATTTGAATGATGCATATGAAAATCTGGATTTGACGTATGAATTAGTGAAAGAAGAAAGCGATGAAGAACTTCTTGCTGAGTTGGTAGAAGAAATCACGATTCTTTCACAAAAGATGAATGAATTTGAACTTCAACTTTTACTAAGTGAAGAATATGATTCGAAAAATGCAATTCTGGAATTGCATCCTGGTGCAGGTGGAACTGAGTCCCAAGATTGGGGTTCAATGTTGCTTCGTATGTATACAAGATGGGGTGAAAAAAGGGGCTTTAAAGTAGAAACCCTTGATTACCTTCCAGGTGATGAAGCTGGAATCAAGAGTGTCACTCTGCTGTTCAAGGGCCATAACGCATATGGTTATTTGAAAGCAGAAAAAGGTGTTCACCGTCTAGTTCGGATTTCTCCTTTCGATTCATCAGGGCGCCGTCATACTTCATTCGTTTCTTGCGAAGTTATGCCGGAATTCGACGAGACGATTAATATAGAAATTCGTACGGAAGATCTGAAGGTTGATACGTACCGGGCAAGTGGGGCAGGTGGTCAGCATATCAATACGACTGACTCAGCCGTAAGGATTACTCATTTACCTACAAATACTGTGGTAACGTGCCAAAACGAGAGATCGCAAATCAAAAACAAGGCTCAAGCCATGAATATGCTGAAAGCCAAATTATATCAACTTGAAATTGAACAACAGCAAGCCGATTTGGATGAAATTCGCGGAGAGCAAAAGGAAATTGGCTGGGGAAGCCAAATTCGTTCTTACGTCTTCCATCCCTACTCCATGGTAAAAGACCACCGTACTAGTGCGGAGACAGGAAACTTGGGAGCTGTCATGGACGGAGATATCGATATGTTCATTGATGCTTATTTACGTTCAAAATTATAAGAAGTAAAAGTCGGGCCGATTTTCTGGTTCGGCTTTTTTTATGATTACGTATACATGGAAGTAAAATTCACTACCACTTTAAAGTCATTTGGCTGACTTTTACAGGATATTATAGGGGATGCAATACAACGTTCGGCCAATACTAGATAAAAAATGATGGTTTTTTAGGAGACAATATTGAATGAGAAAAAGATACAGGGAGCAGAAGCACCCTTTGATACAAAAGTTAATGGAGTATGGGTTGGTAATTGTCGGTTCGGCTATTATTGCAATTGGTTTTAATGTATTCTTGCTTCCCAACCAAATTGCTTCAGGCGGAGTCAGCGGAATTAGTACGATTCTCGATTCTACGCTCGGTTGGGAGCCAGCCTATGTACTGTGGGGATGTAATATTCCCTTATTTATTGCTGGACTTATTATACTTGGACGGCATTTTGGTGCCAAGAGTCTGATTGGAACCTTGTTCTTACCGCTTGTCGTATTCCTTACAAAGGATTGGGAGCCATGGACGAATGATGCTTTGCTTGGTTCAATATGTGGGGGAATTATGGTGGGCCTTGGGTTAGGAATTGTTTTCCGCGGGAAGGGTTCCACCGGGGGAACGGATTTAGCAGCGCAGATTATTCATAAGTATACCCATATGTCATTAGGGACATGTGTAGCTGTCATTGATGGAATCATTGTCTTAAGCGCTGCGATTGTTTTTGATATTGAAAAAGGGCTTTATGCGCTAATAGGTTTATATGTGACAAGCAAGACGATTGATCTCGTTCAGGTTGGGTTGAATCGTTCTAAGATGGCATTAATTATCATGAATAATGAAATGGAAGTAAGGAATGCTATCTTACATGAGCTAGACCGGGGAGTAACACGAATTTCCGGGTATGGCGGCTATACGGATGATACTCGTCCAATTTTGATGTGTGTAATAGACCAGTCGGAATTCACTAAATTGAAACAATTGGTTAAACTTGTTGACCCTAAAGCGTTTGTGATCGTAATGGATGCATCGGAAGTACTTGGGGAGGGTTTTAAACTAGATTAAAATTGGTATAATATTTCTGTACTGGTATAAATCAGAGGGGGTAAATTCTATGAAAAAGAAATGGTTAGCCTTAATAATGGGTACGTCTCTCGCCTTGGCTGCATGCGGAGGAAACGATGATAATGCAGATAATGAGCCAGCAAGTGATCAAAACGAAACTACAACCGTAGATGCAGGAGATGCAGCGAAAATTTATGAAAACAAATGTTCAAGCTGTCATGCAGTAAATCTTGAAGGTGGCGTAGGACCGAATTTAACGAAAGTTGGTTCGAGATTATCAAAGGATGAAATCGAGCAAGTCATTGCAAAAGGTCAAGGAGCAATGCCAAAAGGTATAATTCAGGGAACCGAAGCGAGCAAAGTTGCTGAATGGCTTGCTGGACATAAATAACGACTATAGAAACGTTCTGCATACAGCGGGGCGTTTTATTTATCCTCCTTTTAAATCCACAGAAAACCCACATCTAATCCCTAATCAAGAAAACTAATCCTAGAATTATTACGTAGATGTTGATAATCTTTCTCACTGAAATGAAACTGTAATATTTTTATTCTTAATTTGACAAAATTAGATGATATAATGTTTCTGTGCTCTAGTAAGAAAGATTCCTGTCAGATTCCAGTGAAAATTGTCGAAAAAGCTTAGTTACATAGATATAAAAACAAGCAAATTAGGTGGTTTTAGAATGATAGAAATGATAGATGTGAAAAAGACCTATCCTAATGGCGTAATTGCCATTAATGGACTCAATGTAAAAATAAAACCAGGCGAATTCGTTTATGTAGTAGGACCCAGCGGTGCCGGGAAATCGACCTTCATCAAAATGATGTATCGGGAAGAAAAGCCGACAAGTGGTAATATCTTGGTAAATGGTGTCAGCCTTCCAAGTATCCGCAATTCGAAAGTTCCTCTATTCCGCCGTAATATCGGGATGGTATTCCAAGATTTCAAACTCCTTCAAACCTTCACAGTTTATGAAAATGTTGCATTTGCGATGGAAGTTATCGAAAAAGAACCAGAAGAAATTAAAATGAGAGTCATGGAAGTTCTTGATCTAGTAGGGATTAAACATAAAGCTAGAATGCTCCCTTCTGAACTATCTGGTGGAGAACAGCAGAGGGTTGCGATTGCACGTTCGATCGTCAATGACCCTAAGGTGGTTATCGCCGATGAACCTACAGGGAATCTAGATCCTGAAACATCATGGGAAATTATGAACATATTTGAAGAAATTAATAATCGTGGAACAACACTTGTCATGGCCACACATAATAGGGACATCGTTAACAATATTAAACGACGTGTCATTGCCATTGAAAGTGGAAAAATAGTTCGAGACGAACATCGAGGTGATTACGGATATGAAATTTAGAACATTACTCCGTCACTTCCGTGAAAGTTTTAAAAATATTGGCCGTAATGGTTGGATGACGTTTGCATCAGTCAGTGCAGTAACAGTCACTCTTACATTGGTTGGCGTTTTTTTAGTGCTCATGATGAATTTAAATCATATCGCGGGAAATGTGGAGAAGGATGTCGAAGTTCGTGCACATATTGATAATGCTGCGAATGATGACGATATAAAAGCAATCGGTAAGAAAATTACAGAGATGAGCGGCATCGAAACAGTCATATTCTCTCCAAAAGATGAAGAGCTCACAAATTTAATAGATGATTTAGGCGATAATGGTGATGCCTTCAAACCATTTGAACAGGACAACCCATTAAGGGACGTTTACATTATCAAAACGAAATCTCCGCAAGATGTCATCAAGGTGGCAAAAAAAATCGAAGGTTTTGAATATATCCAGAGTGTTAAATATGGACAAGGCTACGTCGAGAAACTATTCAGTTTCGTGAATATAGCCAGAAATATAGGAATCGTTCTTATTGTAGGTTTGCTTTTTACTGCGATGTTCCTTATTTCGAATACTATTAAAATTACAATTGTAGCTAGAAGAAAAGAAATTGAGATTATGAGATTAGTAGGAGCAACAAATAACTTTATCCGTTGGCCATTTTTCTTAGAGGGACTCTGGTTGGGAATTCTCGGTTCAATCGTGCCAATTGGTCTGATTTCAGTACTCTATTACAATATTTATAAATATGCAGCACCACAGATTACGTTTAAATTCATAGATTTTCTACCTGCAAGCCCGTTTATTTATCAAGTTTCGGCCATCCTTATTGCAATAGGCGCGGTTATCGGGATATGGGGCAGCTTGATGTCCGTTAGGAAGTTCTTAAAAGTATAAAAGTATAAAAATGTATCTTCACACCTTCTTTTACACTCGAATGTCAAAAGAAGCCTAGTACAAATAGAGAGACGTTACAAGGCGTTAGATGTGACGGGATTGAAAGGGGAAATGAAACGTTGAAAAAAAATATCATTGCCATGAATGCTTCAATAATGATCGGGTTGGGGAGCATTTTAGCTGCACCTTCGGCTTATGCTGAATCGCTTTCAGATTTGCAACAAAAGAAAGAATCTATTCAGGAGAAACGTTCGGGTGTTGAATCGAATATTTCTGATACTGAGAAAAAAATCGATAACCTGCATGATAAACAATTGACGGCAGAGGAACAAATTGCAGCCATTGAAGCAAAAATTGCAGAATCGACAAAAAAAATCGATGCTAAAAATGCTGAAATTACACAAACGAAAAAAGAAATTGAAGCATTAAAAGAAGAGATTAAAGTATTAAAAGAACGGATCGCCAAACGTAATGAAGTATTGAAGGAAAGGGCGCGTTCTTTCCAAGAGACTGGTGGGGACGTGAACTACCTAGAAGTGTTATTCGGATCATCCAGTTTCGGTGATTTAATTGACCGCGTCGGAGCTGTAGCGACAATTGCTGAAGCCGATCGGGATATTTTAAAGCAGCATGAGTTGGATAAAAAGGACCTAGAAGAAAAGCAGACAGCTGTTGAAAAGAAGCTTGCTAGTTTAGAAGTAGCCAAAGCCGAACTTTTGGAAATCCAAAAGCAACAAAAACAGCAGAAGCAAGAAAAGGCTGCTTTAGTTAAGAAATTAAAGCAACAAACCAAAAAACATGAAGATGAGAAAATGGGCTTAGAGGAAGAAAAAGCGAACCTTGCTGCTCAAGAAACGGCTATCAAATCGGCTATCAACTTAGAACAAAACCGTCTTGCAGAATTGGAAGCAGCTCGTAAAAAAGCGGCAGCCGAAGCGAAAAAACGTGCAGAGCAAGCAGCGGCACAAGCGGCATCACAGGCAGCTGAATCAAAAAAACAATCTTCTTCTTCAGGGGCTAGTGCAAAAAGCAGCAGTTCATCATCACCAGCACCATCATCATCATCCCGATCTTCGTCTAATGTAAGTCAAGTGCCAGCTGTTTCATCGGGTACTTTTACTAGACCAAGTGCAGGATATGTATCTTCAACAATGGGTGAGCGTTGGAATAAACAGCATGCCGGCATTGATATTGCTGCTAGTGGAACGGTTCCTGTTGTAGCGGCAGCAGACGGAGTTGTAAGCCGTTCTTACTTCTCTAGTACATACGGTAATGTTATCTTTGTTACCCATTCAATCAGTGGTCAGCAATGGACAACGGTGTATGCGCATTTAAGCTCTAGACAAGCAAGTACTGGTTCTGTTGTTGCCAAAGGTCAACAAATTGGTATCATGGGGAACACAGGACATTCATACGGTCAGCATTTACACTTTGAGCTACATAAAGGTGCATGGAATTATAGCAAGTCAAATGCAGTAAATCCATTAAACTACATACCTAATTAATACCCAATACATCAATAGAAAACAGACTAGGATAAAATTCTAGTCTGTTTTTTTGTTGTGTTCACTATTGTCTACAAGCATATTTCCTCCAAGCTGCTCATATAGTGAAATACATATCAGGGCAGAAATGGGGATAAATATGGTCAAAAAATGGGTACTTCCTCTAGCGATCATTATGTCATTAGTTATTGGGGCAGGGGGGGGCATATATTGGACAAGTTTCTCAGGTAAGAATGAGACAAAGCAGGAAAACCAAATGGTAATAAAAGATAAGGAATGGGCAAAAGTGGAACAAGCTTATGGTTTGATCGTAAATCAGTATGTGGACAAGGTTGACGGTTCTCACCTTGTCGAAGGTGCCATTCAAGGCATGCTGTCAGCTTTGAAAGATCCATATTCCGTATATATGGACAAGGAAACCGCTAAGCAATTTAATGAAACTTTAGATTCCTCTTTTGAAGGGATCGGTACGGAAATCGGGATGGAAGATGGTAAGGTCATTATTGTGTCTCCTTACAAAGACTCCCCTGCAGAAAAAGCGGGGTTAAAGCCGAAGGATCAAATCCTTAAGGTGAATGATGAAAGTGTCGAAGGTTTGGATTTGTATGAGACACGCTTAAAAATCCGTGGTGAAAAAGGGTCAGCCGTTAAAATGGAAATAAAGCGTGCGGGGGTTTCAAATCCAATTGAATTCAATATGGTTCGTGCTGAAATTCCACTTGATACTGTTTTTTCATCGATTAAAGAAGCGGCGGGAGAGCAAATTGGCTATATCGAATTAACCACTTTCTCGGAAAATACCGCATCTGATTTTAAAAAGCAGATGAAGGAGTTAGAAAAGAAAGGGATTAAAGGATTGGTCATAGATGTGCGCGGCAACCCAGGCGGCCTCCTATCGAGTGTGGAAACGATACTTGGAGAGTTTATAACAAAGGATAAACCATATTTACAAATTGCTGAGAGAACGGGTGAAACGCAATCCTTTTTTACAAATCTAAATAAAGAAAAGGATTATCCAATCGCCGTCTTGACGGATAAGGGCAGTGCCTCGGCCTCAGAAATCCTGGCTGGTGCGATGCAGGAGGCAGGGGGCTATCCATTGATCGGTGAGAAGACCTTCGGCAAGGGAACTGTACAGCAGGCTGTACCAATGGGAGATGGCAGCAAGATTAAACTTACGCTATACAAGTGGCTGACGCCATCTGGGAACTGGATTCATAAAAAGGGGATTAAGCCTACAATTGAAGTAAAACAGCCGGATTTCTTTGATGCCCATCAGCTGTCCGTTGAAAAGGTACTGCAGCGTGATATGACTGATGAACAAATTCAATATGCCCAAACTATTTTAAAAGGACTTGGTTTTGAAACGGGACGTGAAGATGGCTATTATGACTGGAGTACAGAGATAGCAGTTAAAGCATTCCAAAAGCAGTATGGTTTGAAAGTGACTGGTAAACTGGACACTAAAACCGCTGCACACCTAGAAACCGCAATTCTGGAAAAAATTCAGGATGAAGACAATGATATTCAGTTGCGCACGGCATTGAATTATGTGGTGAAGTAAAGGAGAAGGCATCGCTCATTTGTAGCGGTGCCTTTTTTGCATGGGTTCAATTTGCAGGGGGATATTTTAAGTACGATGAACAGAGAAAACTTAAGGAAACGCTTTTTTTTCTTCATCTTAATAGGCAGGGAGCTGACATATTTGATAGAATAGGAGGTAACTGACTAGGAGAAATTATACATACATTTGATTACTTGTAAGGATGGTGGGAAGAAATTGACAACAGATTGGCTGAGTGCATGCTTACTAGGATTAGGAAAACTTTTTCTTCATCCATTGCTTTATGTTTCAATTGCATATTGTTTATTCATAGGCTATCTTCGCGTTAAACGAGAACGCCGTGACTTTAATACGAAGATTTACAGAAAATCCATGGAGCTGCGTGCTTTGTTTCCGCAAGGAGTGATCTGGGGATTAATTCTTTCTTTCCTCACCTTGGCTTCTGGAATCGTCATTCCGCTGGCGGCGCTAATCATTGTGGCAGCGGTTACGATGATAGCTGTGCTGACCATGAACCGGAGATTTGTTTCACCCGTTTATACAATGGGAGTCACCTTCTTTATCCTTTTCTTTTTATACGATAGAGATATCCAACTGCCGATATTTCAGGATGCGTTTAATCAGTTGAATCAATCTGTCTATCCAACACTCGTTATTTTGATTGGGTTTTTATTGATTGCTGAAGGCTTTCTGATTGTTAGCAATGGAAGTAAAAAGATATCCCCTCAGTTGGAGGTTTCCAAGCGGGGACAGCCAATAGGTGTGTATGTTTCTCAACTAATATGGCTAATTCCGATGTTCGTTATGATTCCAGGAGGTGAACTTCCAGCACCTTTCGAATGGTATCCGGTTTTTTCAATCGGAGAAGTGTATCTGTCACCGATTGTTGTGCCCTTTTTAATTGGGTTTAAGCAAAAAGTTCATGGAACGCTTCCGGAACAAGCTATTAGGGCCCATGGTAAAAAGGTAGGAGCTTTAGGGTTCGTGATTACTGCATTCGCGGTTATTAGTAACTGGTACCCGCTATTGGCCATTATAACAGCTGTTTTAGCTCTTCTAGGACGAGAGTTTCTGCATTATTCCCAAAAGGTTTCGGACGCAAAGCTACCTTTTTATTTTTCGAAAAGCAAGCTTGGTGTCCAGATCTTAGGCGTTATCCCTCAGTCCCCGGCGGATAAAATGGGGTTAGTAAAAGGCGAGATCATTTCGAAAATAAATGGTATCGTCGTCAGGGAAGAAGAAGAGTTATACAGGGCGCTGCAAATAAATCGGGCTCACTGTAAGCTTGAGGTAATCGGTAATAATGAACAAATTCGTTTTGTGCAAAGAGCCCTATTTGACGGCGAGCATTACGAATTAGGCATACTATTTGTTGACGATCAATTGAAAGAAAGTGGACAAGCAGGGTAATTGAGATTTTTCATAATCACTTGGAATAGTGTCATAATTCCACGTTAATAATTTTTGCGGGACGTATTATTTTTGATGTTAATCGATATAGAGGAAAATAGTTGCCAAGACGACTTCATCAAATAGGCTAATAATAATTTCAATATATATTGACTGGATCTTTGACCACAGCACTACCTTAATTTCGATGAAAGAGACAAAATTTCAATTGAAATGATTTGAAAAATAGAAACGGCCTTTCTCGATTTTTAAATCAAGAAAGGCCGTTTCTTTGTATGAGTTTTACTTTTTAAGCATTATTTTTTCTAGATCATCTAGCATTTTGTTAGCTGCAATAACACCGCCAGCCGTATTCCATGTTGCGTCGCTGACCTCATAGGCATTTCCTTTTTTCACTGCATCTAGGTTTTTCCAAAGAGGATCATTTGTCCATTCTTTTGCTGTACTTAGGGCTTGTTTGTCACCTTCAGGTGCGTATGTGAAGTAGAAAAGAATATCTCCATCCATTTTAGGTATGACTTCTTTTCCTACCTCAATTGCAAGGTTACCAAGTTTGTTATCTGCAGTAAATAGTTCTTTCTGCTGCTCTGCACGCTTAAATCCTAATTGATCGAAAATTACTCCAGAGAATGAATCTGTGTAATAAATACGAGTTGTTCCAGCCATGAAACGAACAATAGAAACTTCTTGATTTACCTTATCACCAAGTTTAGCTTTTAAATCTTCAGTGTGGGCATCAAATTGAGCAATTACGTCGTTACCTTTTTCTTCAAGATTTAGAGCTTTTGCATATAATTTAAAGTTTTCTTTCCAATCTCCTCTAAGTGTTTCTGAAAAAACAGTAGGAGCAATTGCACTTAATTTATCATATACAGCTTCCTGGCGGATCTTGCTTCCGATAATTAAGTCAGGTTTTAATGCGGCTATTTTCTCTAAATTCACCTCATGCTCAACACCAACAACTTCAACGCCATCCATATCTTCTTTAATATGATCGTACCAAGGGTCTCCAAGCCAAGATTGAACAGCCCCAACTGGTTTAACTCCTAAAGCTATTAATGCTTCTGTACCTTCATTTGTAAGAACTACCACTCTTTTAGGTTGTTTTTCTAATTTGGTTGTTCCCATTGCATGTTCAATTGTATAGCTTTTCTCTTCTTTTTTGTCATCAGCCTTATTTCCTTCTGCTTGGTCATTTGAACTTCCGCAAGCTGCTAGAAGGAGGACTGCAAATAAAGTAATAATAGTAAAAAGTGATCTAATCTTAAACATCTTATGTATCCCTCCTAATATAGAGCAAATGATAATCATTCGCACTTAACAGCATCATCATAAAATGAATATACTTTTCTGTCAATATATAATTGAAAATGATTCTCAAATTCATTGACATATTCCCTTTACCGCCAGTACAATTAATTATCATAAGTATTTACAAAAGTGATTGGGAAGGTAATTGGATATGTTATTAAAAAATACATGGCAGAAATGGATGGGAATATTTACTGCCATTGTTTTGCTGCTTTTTTTACTGTGCTCAAGCATCGTATACGGTTATACGAATACAACTTGGCAAATGGCCATTGACGCATTTACACATTTCAATGGATCAAATGAACATATTGTTATTCAATCTGTAAGGTTTCCCCGCGCTCTTATCGCATCTGCAGTTGGTGCAAGTCTAGCAATCTCAGGTGTATTAATGCAAACTCTAACTAAGAACCCACTTGCTTCTCCTGATATATTTGGGGTCAATGCTGGGGCTGGCTTGGCGGTTGTTACTGGAGTCACCATATTTGGAATAAGCAATCTTCAAGTATTCACTTGGCTGTCTTTTATTGGAGCCGCTATAGCAGCGGTAAGTATATATATGATTGGTAGCATGGGCCGTGGTGGGTTAACACCGATGAAGCTAACATTGGCTGGTGCAGCAATGACAGCCATGGTATCTTCGCTAACACAAGGTCTTCTTGTCTCAAATGAGGCACTTTTAGAGCAAGTTTTATTTTGGCTTGCAGGGTCAGTTTCCGGTAGGAGTTTGGATAATTTAACTGCAGTGTTTCCGTACCTTGCAGTTGGATGGGTCCTAGCCTTAATCACATCCGGAAAAATGAATGTGTTATCTATGGGTGAAGATGTTGCAAAAGGTCTTGGCTTAAATATAGTTTTTCTTAAGATTGTGCTGGGACTGGTAGTTATCCTACTCGCAGGAGGATCAGTGGCGGTTGCTGGTCCAATTGGCTTTATTGGGATTGTTGTTCCCCACCTTACCCGTTTTATAGTAGGTATTGACCATCGCTGGTTAATTCCTTTTGCTGGACTTTTAGGGGCGGTGCTTTTGCTTGCAGCTGATATCATATCAAGGTATATTTTGATGCCACAGGAAGTTCCAGTCGGAGTTATGACAGCTATTATCGGAACCCCATTCTTTATTTATATTGCCAGAAAGGGGTTCAGCGGTCGATGAAGTCATATAAGAACTTTCGTTTATTTAATGAAAGAATATCATTCCTAATGGACAAAAAAGCTATAATTGTTGTTTTTGTATTATTTTTGGTTACTGCGTTAGTGTTTGTGATCAGTACAGGGATAGGTGAAATGAATATTCACCCTTTGAGTGTCTTACAGGTCTTCCTTGGAGGAGGAACTGAGGGTGATCGCCTTGTGATTCAGTCTTTCCGTCTGCCGAGAATTATTGTGGCACTTTTGGTAGGGATGGGTCTTGCAGTAGCAGGGGGAATTCTTCAGGGGATGATTCGAAATCCACTTGCCTCACCTGATATTTTAGGAATAACTGGAGGAGCAACTGTAGCTGTTGTTGGTTTCATGGCTATTTTTAGCGACAAAAATCATTCTTTAACAGTGAGTATTAATTGGATGCCGCTAGCTGCGTTTATTGGTGCCACAGTTGTTGCATTACTTGTTTATTTCTTAGCATGGAAAAATGGAGTTCCCCCAATAAGACTTGTATTGATTGGGATAGGAGTCATGGCTTTAATGAAAGCCCTCACTACTATGATGATGATTCTTGGCCCAATCTATCAAGCAAGCCAGGCAAACCTTTGGATTACGGGATCAGTGTCTAACTCTAGCTGGCAAAATATCGCCGTGCTTGCGCCATGGACCATCCTATTTCTTTTACTAGCCTTTCTTTATGCAAGAAATATTAATTTACAAGAGCTGGGTGATGACTTGGCAACCGGGCTTGGAGGGCAAGTTCAAAAACAGCGATTTACATTATTGATGATAAGCACAGCTTTGATAGGTGGTGCTACTGCTTTTGCAGGAGGTATTGGTTTCGTTGGATTAATGGCTCCTCATATGGCTAGAAGGCTGGTAGGTTCAAGTTTTGGAGTGTTATTGCCCACTTCAGCCTTACTCGGCGGTATACTAGTTATGATCGCAGATTTGATTGGGCGAACCTTATTTTCACCACTAGAGATACCAGCTGGTGTCTTTACAGCAAGTATTGGGGCGCCATACTTTATTTATTTACTTTATAAAACTAGGAACTCTTGAACTGCCCACCACTTATCGACCTTACGGTCTGATTGAAGTGGGGGATTCCTAAGAACATTAGCCTATCGGCCAATTTTTAATTAGGCTACTCCCGTAGTTCCTACGGTTAGAAGCCTTATGGCTTCATTCATTAGATTGAGTCCTGCGTTAATATCTCGATCGTGGTGAGTAGAACAAAAAGGACAATCCCATTCACGAAGATTCAGATGTTTAACGTCTTTATTTTGGTAACCGCAGCTAGAACACAATTGGCTAGAAGCAAACGTTTTAGATACGGTCACGATTTGTTTACCATACCATTTTGCTTTGTATTCCAACATTTTTTTGAATTGGTACCAAGATACTTCACTAATAGCTTTAGCTAGTTTGTGATTTTTCATCATATTCGACACTTGCAAGTCTTCCATTCCAATAACATCGTGGTTTTTGATGATTTCGGTGGAAACTTTATGTAAGTAATCCATTCGGGCATTTGAAATTTTTTCGTGTAGGATAGCCACTTTTCGTTTTTGTTTTTGATAGTTTTTGGCTTCAGCCAATGGTTTATTTTGATTCAAGGCTATTTCTTGTCGCCTTGAAAGAATCCGTTGTGCTTTGGCCAATTTCTTTTCGACCGTCCGGAAGAATTTTGGGTTTTGATAGACCGTACCATCTGAAAGAATAGCAAAGTTCTTCAAACCAACATCTACACCGCACGAACGATTCGTTTTAGGAAGTACTTGTACATTGGTTTCGGCTAAAACGGAAATGAAATATTTACCCGAAGGGTTCCGCCTGATTGTGGCATTGATGATTCGCCCTTCGACTTCGCGGCTTTTAGCAAAACGAACTAGACCGAGTTTTGGCAATTTGATTTTGTTTCCAACAATTCCAATATTCCCATTCGTATGTTTAGTCGTATAGGACTGGATAGGATTCTTTTTCGATTTGAAGCGTGGTGACTTGTTTTGCTTTTTATAATATCGACTATAGGAATCTGCTAAATTTTCCACCGATTTCTGTAAGGCAATACTGTCTACTTCTTTCAGGAAAGAATACTCTTTCTTTAAAGCTGGAAGTTCTTTGATTGTTGCGTATTTATTCAGAAAAGAACCTTTCCATTCATTAGAGGGTAATTGGCCGTTCTGCTTCATTTCTTCACAAATATACCAGTAGGCATCTTTCTCCTTTTGTTTGCCTAAAAAGAAGTTATAGACAAAACGGGAGCAGCCGATCGTTTTATTGATTAGAACTAGTTGTTCTTTAGTTGGATAGATTCGAAATTTATAAGCTTTGTTTACGACCATTGGTTTCACCCCCTTATAGTTATTATTAACCACAGAACGTATGTTTGTCAAAAGATTACTTTGGCTTATGCCAACCGCCATTCATCTCTCCCTTACCGTTGGGCTCTCGCCCTTCACACGCTTGAAGAGGGAGTCTTCTGGCGGGAAATCATAAATGCTAAACATGATGGATCAGGATATTTATAATACTTGTTTTCATATGCGAAAACAAAAGAAGCAGTTATCCTAATGGATAGCTGCTTTTAATATTAGGCTTCTTTAGCTGCTTCGATTTCGATGGTAAGTGTGATTTGGTCGCCTATAAGAACGCCGCCTGTTTCTAATGCTGCATTATAGGTTAAACCATAATCGCTGCGTTTAACTTTACCTTTTCCGCTAAACCCTGCTTTTTCATTTCCCCATGGATCTTTTCCTTGACCTTCAAATGTAATAGCGAATGTTTCTTCATTAGTAAATCCATTAAGGGTTACATCACCTGTCACATCGTACTCATCATCGCCTGTTTTCACAATTTTCGTTGACTTAAACGTTAAAGTCGGATTTTTTTCTACATCAAAAAAGTCAGCTGAACGCAGGTGATTATCTCGGTCTGCATTGCGTGTATCGATACTTGCTACATCTACAGTAAAATCTATTTCAGCTGTTGTTAAATCAGATGGATTTGCAGAAATGTTTGCCTCGAATTTATTAAAACTCCCTTTTACTTTTGCGATCATCATATGTTTTACAGAAAATTCAATTGCACTGTGAGTCGGATCAATTGCCCATTTGGTATTTGTCATTGTTTTTTCCTCCTAGTATATTAATCTTGAATTTATATATCTTTAATTTGAGATATTTGAACTTGATGTAATTATAAGAGGTTAGCTTACTAGTGTCAACTGGAATTTTTCCTTAATTTTGAAAAATATACAAAAATCCCTGTGCCGATGTTACGAGGCACAGGTTATTTAATACTTTATTTTCTTAAAAAATAAAACTAACTTTCTTTATTATTGGGCACTTTCTTTTTCTTCGTGAATAGCGACTTTACTTGGCCAGAAGGCACGGCGCCCAAGCAGTGCGGTAATCGCTGGAACAAGGAATGGTCGAACGATGAACGTGTCCATTAACACACCGAGTGCGGTAATGAGTCCGAATTGAACCAGTACTTGAATTGGTAGTGTAGCAAGAACAGAAAAAGTGGCTGCTAAGATGATGCCGGCTGAGGTGATGACCCCACTTGTTTCGGCGACTCCTTCTCTGATTGCCTGTTTGATAGGCATTGTTTTTTTCTTGCGCCAGATACTCGAAACCATAAAGATATTGTAATCCTCCCCAAGGGCGACAAGGAATACGAATGAATATAGTGGAATTGTACCTTCAATTGCTTCCACTCCCATGAAATAGTGGAGGATTATCCAACCTAAGCCCATAGCGGCAAAGAAGGAGAGGATGACCGTTCCCATTAAATAAATCATAGCTGTCACAGAGCGCAAGTAAGCTAAAAGGAGCAAGGAAATCAAGACGATAATGATTGGGATAATCATAAATTCATCGGTCTTAACCGTATCTCTTTTATCAAATTGAGTGGCTGTTTGCCCTCCAATCCATACTTTTTCATCAACAGCTGAGATATTGGCGGCTTTCAGTTCTTTTTCAGCTAGGCTGCGAATGTCAGGAATTGAATTTATGGCTTCAATATCGTACGGATTGATATTGAATGTGACTTCATATGACTGCAGATCCTTATTGGATTTACTGTTAATAGGATCTGTGACACTTTCAACCAGATTCATCTTTTTTAGTTCATCCGCCAAGTCGATGTCCTTACCATCAGTATCGACAACCACTGTGGCTGGTGCAAGTTCTCCGGGTGTGTATGAGTCGGAAATGACCTTATATCCTTCACGGGAGTTCATATCTTCAGGGAATGAAGATAGAATATCGTAGGAATATTTTATTTGAGATGAATAGCCCGCTAATACACTGAAGATAATCAGGCATGTAAGAATGACAGCCCATGGTTTGGTTGTTACGATATTCCCAATCCAATTGCCGATGCGACCTGCTTCTTTATGTTTCTTAACGGTTTTGCCTTTTTTCTTCGCACGTGCTTCTTCCATTTCTGGTGTGCGTGGAACGATAGGGAAGAAAGAGGCTCGACCGAATACGGAAAGTAGTGCGGGTACGAGTGTTAAGGCTGCTAACATCATGATTAAAATGGATAAGCTGAATGGTACTGCGAAACGATGATAGGCTCCATATTTGGCTACAAGTAAAGTTAGTAGAGAGATTACAATCGTCAGTCCACTCATCGCAATGGCACCTGATGAATCTTTAAAGGCTGCAATCATGGCTTCTCGTTTACTTTCATGATGTCTTAATTCACTTCTGTAGTGGGAGATTAAAAATAGACAATAATCCGTTCCTGCACCGAATAATAATACGGTCATAATGGAAATAGCCTGAGAATCAACTGTAATCCAGTCGTGATCTGCCATAAATCCAAGGATTGGACTGGTGACAAGATAGGCGAAGCCGACTCCGATAAGTGGAATAATGGCTAAAAGTGGGGAGCGGTAAATTAGTAATAACACGACAAGTACAAGTATTACTGTCGCAAAAAGTAATTGGAAATCTGCACCTGAAAATAATCCAGTTGCATCGACAGAAATTCCAACCGGGCCTGTTACACGAAGTGATAAATTTTCTGTATTTGTTTGAACTTTGAACGGGTCAAGGCCAACGCGCTCTGTTACTATTCTATTAATAATTTTAAGGTTTTTTTCTAATACAGCGGTCTCAGTTTTCTCCTTAAAGAAGAGCGGTTGTACGAAAGTCGTGCCATCTTCTGAAACAGATCCCTGCAGCGCAGGCAATGGGATTTCATGAAGAGGAGGTAAAAATGATTGTTGTGTTAATGGATTCTCTGTCAATTCCTTGGAAAGGTATTGAACCTCGCCCAAGTCGGCTTCTGTCAGTCCACCTTCCCGATGCCATGTAAGTAAGGCGGGTATCCCTGAGGAATTCGGGAACTCTTCTTTAATGAGCTTATCAGCCACGACAGAAGCTGAGTCTGCAGGCAGGTCAGCGGTATTATTGGATGTGCGATCCTTAACATCCGGTAACGTTATTGTTAATATTGTAGCTGCAATTATCCAGACAGCGATGACGACCCAGCGGCTGACCTTTCCTGTCATCATTCTGCTTAGTCTTCCTAATAATGTTTCATCCATTGAAGGCACCTCGCTTTTGAATTTTTTTATTCTATCCTTAATTATAATGGAGCTTTGATGACATATACAAAAATGGGTATGCTCGTCTTCTCACAAAAAAGGCTTTGAATAGCTTTCCATTCAAAGCTTTTTCATGATTATAGAAATTTAAATCAAATTTAAGTGTTTTTTTAACCCAATATCCCCCAGTAGTTACTATCAGTTTTTCCTCTAGGTTTGATTGGGGATTGGAGAAAAACCCTAATTTTACCAATGTACTGCTTGATTAAATAACCTCGAAATTTCACGTTTTGTACCGTGGTCTTTTAAGTTTGTTTGTTTTTTGAATTCAGATTGTATAGTTTTAGCTAACTTTTTTTCATTAACATTGGTTACCAGGTTTAAACCGCAGAACTTGGTCTTACAATATCTTGAATAATGTTGAAGATAGACGAGTAAGATTTGGGAATTAGGGTAAGGTAAAATGTATTATGGTTTTAATTAGCAAAGGAGGAAATGTTTTGTCTGAAAAATCCAAAAGAACAAGTGGTAACTCAGAAAAAACGTTAACAAACCGGCAAGGGCACCCCATTACGAATAATCAGAGTATCCGAACGGTCGGTAACAGAGGCCCAAGTACACTAGAGAACTACGACTTCCTGGAAAAGATTAGTCACTTTGATAGAGAACGGATTCCAGAGCGGGTCGTGCATGCCCGCGGTGCAGGCGCCCATGGCTATTTTGTTCCGACTGGTAAAGCAGGGGACGAGCCGATTTCAAAATATACGAGAGCTAAGGTATTTCAGGAGGAGGGTAAAAAAACACCGGTATTCGTCAGGTTTTCATCTGTAATTCATGGAGGGACTTCACCGGAAACGTTACGTGACCCTCGTGGATTTGCTGTTAAATTTTATACAGAAGATGGAAACTGGGATCTTGTCGGAAATAACCTGAAAATTTTCTTTATCCGTGATGCCATGAAATTTCCGGATTTGATTCACGCTTTTAAACCCGACCCGGTCACGAATATACAGGACGGGAGAAGAATTTTTGATTTTTGCTCAAGCTCTCCTGAAACATTTCATATGGTTACGTTTTTGTTCTCCCCTTGGGGCATTCCAGCTAACTACCGCATGATGCAGGGATCTGGTGTTAATACCTATAAATGGGTGAATGAAGAGGGGAAAGCAGTCCTTGTTAAGTATCACTGGGAACCTAAACAAGGGATAAAGAACTTGACACAGAAAGAGGCTAATGAAATTCAGTCTACGAATTTCAATCATGCTACACAGGATTTATATGAAGCAATCGAACGTGAGGAATATCCGGAATGGGATCTCAACGTACAGATTATGAGTGATGATGATCACCCTGAATTGGATTTCGACCCGCTAGATGATACAAAGATTTGGCCAAAAGATGAATTCCCATGGCTGCATGTTGGTACGATGGTATTGAATAAAAACCCGGAGGACTATTTCACTGAAGTGGAGCAGGCTGCATTTGGTACGGGCGTCCTAGTAGATGGACTAGACTTCTCGGATGACAAGATGTTACAAGGGCGTACGTTCTCTTATTCTGATACACAACGTCACCGTGTAGGAGCAAATTATCTTCAATTACCGATTAATGCACCGAAAAAACCAACAGCAACCAATCAAACTGGTGGACAAATGCAGTATGAAGTTGGCAGAGGAGATCAAAGTCCTCATATCAACTACGAACCATCAACTGTAGGTGGTTTAAAAGAAGCCAAGCAAACTGGCAAAGAGTATACACCTTTTATAGAAGGAAAACTTGTTCGAGAAACAATAGATCGGCAAAGTAATACGAAACAGGCTGGTGAAACATTCCGTGAATTTGAAGATTGGGAAAGAGATGAATTAATCTCCAATCTTGTGTCAGCATTAGCTCCAGCAGATCCACGCATTCAGGAAAAAATGGTTGCTCTTGCTGAGGAGGCTGATGAAGAATACGGTCGCAGACTTAAAGAAGGTTTAGCTTCAGCTTCTGAACATACAGAGTCTTCAAAACCTATGGGAGGGACAGATAACCCAGAGGAAGGAGCTAGAAAAGGACATGACGCAGATCCGTATTAAAAAAGAGGCAAACTTCCTTCTTAGAAGGGGTTTGTCTCTTTGCTTAATAAGAATAAATTTGTAAACGTGGGTGGAGCCAACCTTCCGAACAATTATTAAATATAGTAGGAAATAGATTGGCAAAAAACTTCATAATCATTTAAACTGAAACTATTCTATTTTTCTCTTATAAAGGAGATGAAAAAATGATTAAATTTCTTTCTGCCCTTTTCTTTCCTTGTCTACTTGTTATGCTATTTTCAAGGGTCACCTATAATAATATCGTGGGTCTTGTTTTAACAGTTGCGTTGATTACAGCTTCTGCATATAAAGGTTATACGCATACAAATTTATTAATCATCGTTGACGCACTGTCACTGACAGTGGGATTTTGGTTGTCAAAAAGAATGATGAAACGAACATCAAAGAGCGCCTGACATAAAGGTGCTTTTTTTGTACTTCTTCCTGTTATTACTCTCGACATCTAAAGATTATAAAAAACCAAAAATAGAATAGACGTTCGCTTTTTACTGGTTTGTTTTGAGGCTATTGTGGTAGAATGTGTATATATACTTTCTAAAACCGGAATAAATAGAAGGGATATAGTATATCCCGTTTTTTATATAAAAATATTTCAGTAGGAGGCTATGCTTGGTGAAGGATAAGTTTGAGTTAGTCTCAAAATACTCTCCTCAAGGAGATCAACCTGCGGCAATAGAAAAGCTTGTCGATGGTGTAAAAGAAGGAAAGAAAATGCAGACATTGTTGGGGGCAACGGGTACAGGGAAAACATTTACCGTTTCTAATGTCATTCAACAAATCAATAAACCGACGCTTGTCATTGCCCACAATAAAACGCTGGCAGGGCAGCTTTATAGTGAGTTCAAAGAGTTTTTTCCTAATAATGCTGTTGAATACTTTGTTAGCTATTACGATTACTACCAGCCAGAAGCCTATGTGCCTTCCACTGATACATTCATTGAAAAAGATGCAAGTATCAATGATGAGATTGATAAACTACGTCACTCGGCGACATCCTCTTTGTTCGAACGAAAAGATGTGATCATCATTGCCAGTGTTTCTTGTATTTATGGATTGGGTTCTCCAGAAGAGTATCGGGAGATGGTGGTATCTCTCCGCACAGGCATGGAGATAGATAGAAATGCATTGTTGCACAGACTTGTGGACATTCAATATGAGCGGAATGATATTGCATTTCAACGGGGGACTTTCCGGGTTCGTGGTGACGTGGTCGAAATTTTCCCGGCCTCCCGTGATGAACATTGTGTACGGGTCGAGTTTTTCGGGGATGAGATTGATCGTATTCGTGAAGTCGATGCCCTAACCGGTGAGATTACTGGTGAACGGGAACATATCGCAATTTTTCCAGCTTCCCATTTCGTAACTCGTGAAGAGAAAATGAAGATCGCCGTTCAAAATATCGAAAAAGAGCTGGAAGTACGATTGAAGGAATTGCGGGAAGATGAAAAACTGCTTGAAGCTCAGCGCTTGGAGCAGCGGACCCGTTATGATTTAGAAATGATGCGGGAAATGGGTTTTTGTTCGGGTATCGAGAACTATTCACGCCATTTAACCCTCCGTCCCTCAGGTGCAACACCATACACTTTGATTGATTACTTTCCAGAAGACTTTCTATTAGTTGTGGATGAATCACACGTAACCCTTTCACAAATCAGGGGCATGTTCAATGGAGATCAGGCTCGTAAGCAAGTGCTCGTTGATCATGGCTTCCGCCTGCCTTCTGCAAAAGATAACCGTCCACTCCGATTTGAGGAATTTGAAGAAAAGGTTCATCAATCTATATTCGTTTCGGCAACTCCGGGACCATTTGAACTCGAACACACACCGGAAATGGTTCAGCAGATAATCCGTCCTACTGGCTTGCTAGATCCTACGATTGAAGTACGACCAATTGAAGGCCAGATAGATGACCTAATAGGTGAAATACAGGAGCGGGTTAAAAAGAATGAACGGGTACTAATTACGACCTTAACGAAAAAGATGTCTGAAGACTTAACTGATTATTTAAAGGAAATTGGAATCAAAGTTCAATACCTGCATTCAGAGGTAAAAACATTAGATAGGATAGAAATCATCCGAGAATTACGAATGGGCAAATACGATGTGCTGGTTGGAATCAATCTTTTACGTGAAGGTTTGGATATTCCGGAAGTGTCGTTGGTTACGATTCTCGATGCTGATAAAGAAGGCTTCCTTCGCTCAGAGCGTTCACTCATCCAAACGATGGGCCGCGCTGCTCGTAATGCAAGCGGCCACGTTATTATGTATGCCGACCGTATTACGAATTCAATGGAACTTGCGATTAATGAAACGAAGCGGCGCCGTGAAATTCAGGAAAGATACAATAAAGAGCATCAAATTACACCGCAAACCATTCAAAAGGACATTCGTGACTCCATCCGGGCTACTCATGTAGCCGAAGAAGGTGAAGAATATAAAGAAGACCTTGCTCCAAGCCTCGCGAAGTTGCCTAAAAAAGAGCGCGAAAAAGTGATGGTAAGCATGGAAAAAGAAATGAAGGAAGCAGCAAAAGCACTAGACTTCGAACGCGCTGCCGAGCTGCGTGACTTATTACTAGAGTTAAAAGCGGAAGGGTGACGAAACATGGCAATGGAGAAAATTGTGATAAAAGGCGCCAGGGCCAACAATTTAAAGAATATTGATGTCACGATACCTAGAGATAAACTCGTCGTGATAACAGGATTATCTGGATCTGGAAAGTCTTCCTTGGCTTTTGATACGATTTATGCAGAAGGTCAAAGACGTTATGTAGAATCACTGTCCGCTTATGCCCGTCAATTTTTAGGCCAAGTGGATAAACCGGATGTCGATGCGATTGAAGGATTGTCACCGGCGATTTCTATTGATCAGAAGACGACGAGCCGGAATCCTCGTTCAACTGTGGGGACTGTCACGGAGATTTATGATTATTTAAGATTGCTATATGCTCGAGTCGGCCGGCCAACATGTCCGATCCATCATATAGAAATTACCTCTCAAACGATTGAGCAAATGGTAGATCGCATCCTTGATTACCCTGAGCGAACTAAGCTTCAAGTATTGGCACCGATTGTTTCAGGTAGAAAAGGAACGCATGTAAAAGTTTTAGAAGAAGTAAAAAAACAAGGGTATGTCCGCGTTCGTGTGGATGGGGAGATGCACGATCTTAGTGAAGAAATCACTCTCGAAAAGAATAAAAAGCATTCTATAGAAGTCATTATAGACCGAATTGTTATTAAAGAGGGCGTCATGGCACGGCTTGCGGATTCATTAGAAAGTGCTTTGAAGCTTGGTGAAGGCAAAGTCATCATTGACGTTATGGGTGAAGAAGAACTACTGTTCAGTGAACACCATGCCTGCCCATACTGCGGCTTTTCCATCGAAGAGCTAGAGCCGAGAATGTTTTCCTTCAATAGCCCGTTCGGGGCCTGCCCTGATTGTGATGGCTTGGGAGCGAGACTTGAGGTGGACCGTGATTTGGTCATCCCGAATAAGGAATTAAGTCTGCGTCAACATGCGATTGCCCCATGGGAGCCGACGAGTTCTCAATATTATCCTCAGCTTCTTGAAGCGGTAGCCACCCATTATGACATAGATATGGATGTGCCAGTTAAAGATATACCGGATGATAAATTGGAGAAAATTTTATACGGTTCAGGTAAAGATAAAATTTATTTCCGCTATAAAAATGATTTTGGAAGGGTGCAAGAGGGACATATTCTATTTGAAGGCGTCATAAGAAACATCGAGCGTCGTTTTAAGGAGACGAACTCAGACTATATTCGTGAACAAATGCAGAAATATATGTCGGAGCACCACTGTCCAACCTGTAAGGGACATCGGCTGAAAAAAGAGAGTCTTTCTGTGCTTATTCAAGGGGTTCATATAAGTGAGACTACCGCTTTATCGGTAGAAGAAGCTTTAGTATTTTTTGACGAGCTTGATTTGACCGAAAAGGAAGCTGCAATTGCGAGATTGATTTTACGTGAAATCCGGGAGCGGCTCGGTTTCCTAGCCAATGTCGGTTTGGAATATTTAACGTTAAGCCGTGCAGCCGGAACATTATCAGGCGGTGAAGCCCAGCGTATTCGATTGGCAACACAGATTGGTTCCCGTTTGACTGGTGTTCTTTACATTTTAGATGAACCGTCTATAGGATTGCATCAGCGAGATAATGATCGATTAATTGAAACATTAAAGAATATGCGTGAAATTGGAAACACGCTGATTGTTGTTGAGCATGATGAAGATACGATGCTTGCGGCGGATTATTTGATTGATGTCGGACCAGGTGCAGGCGCTCATGGTGGAGAAATCGTGGCTGCTGGAACCCCGGAAGAGGTCATGAATAACCCTAAATCTTTAACCGGCCAATATTTATCAGGGAGGAAATTTATCCCGCTGCCATTGGAACGCCGGAAAAATGACGGCCGTGTTATTGAAATTAAAGGGGCCAAACAAAATAACCTAAAAAACGTTAATGTTAAATTCCCGCTTGGAGTTTTTACAGCTGTCACAGGAGTCTCAGGTTCGGGGAAAAGTACATTAGTGAATGAGATTCTTCATAAGTCATTAGCTCAAAAGCTAAACCGCGCCAAAGCTAGACCAGGGGAGTTTCGTGAAATTAAAGGAATCGAGCATTTAGATAAGGTCATTGATATTGACCAATCACCTATTGGTAGAACGCCACGCTCTAACCCAGCAACCTATACAGGTGTATTTGATGATATTCGTGACGTTTTTGCTTCAACGAATGAAGCGAAAATCCGTGGCTATAAAAAAGGACGATTCAGTTTCAATGTGAAGGGCGGTCGTTGTGAAGCCTGCCGTGGTGACGGAATTATTAAGATTGAAATGCATTTTCTTCCTGATGTCTACGTTCCGTGTGAAATCTGTCATGGTAAACGTTATAACCGGGAAACGCTTGAAGTGAAATATAAAGGTAAAAACATTTCCGACATTCTCGATATGACTGTTGAGGAAGGGGTTAGTTTCTTTGAAAATATCCCAAAAATCAAGCGGAAGCTACAAACGATTTATGATGTTGGTCTGAGCTATATCAAGCTTGGACAGCCGGCAACCACTTTATCGGGCGGTGAAGCCCAAAGGGTGAAACTCGCTTCTGAATTGCATCGCCGTTCAACTGGCCGCTCTTTTTATATCTTGGATGAACCAACTACCGGACTTCATGTCCATGATATAGCGAGGTTGCTCGAAGTCTTGCAACGGCTGGTAGACAATGGGGATACTGTTTTAGTAATAGAACATAATCTTGATGTCATCAAAGCGGCGGACCATATTATTGACCTAGGTCCAGAAGGCGGGGATAAGGGCGGAACGATTGTCACTTACGGTACGCCTGAAGAAATATGTGAAGTTTCCGAATCATACACAGGGAAATACTTAAGGCCTGTTCTGACCCGTGACCAAATTAGAATGGAAAAATTGATTGAAGAAAAAGAACAAGAGCATGAACATGCATAAAAAAAACAAGCCCGTTGGCTTGTTTTTTTATGTGGAAATATGACAGCGTCAGTTTAATTAATCATTTGATTAAAATCCATGAAAGCTAGATATTTCCGGGGAAATTCCACTTTGCTCTTTTCGAAAATTGTCGCAGCACCTTGTCGAGAAATGGGGATTAGTGTATTTATGAAACTTTTTAGATTTCTAGGCGTATGTATGAATAAAATGAAATAAGAAAGCGAGGAATGTTCATGCAGGAAGAAAGAAAGAAAATTTTAGAGATGATTCAAGATGGAAAGTTGACTGCGGTAGAAGCAATGAGTCTTTTGGAAGACTTAGAAAAAGCTAGTCAGGAAAGTGAAGCGAAAGAGCAGAAACTACAAAATGAATTATCAACCGTAGTCGTGGATAAGAAAAGCGAGGACAATACTCAGGACACGTTTAAGAAGAATATTCAGTCATCAAAGGAAAAGATTATTGATTTTGTTGAAAGTGCTTTTAAGAAGATTAAAGAAACCGATCTTGATTTCAACTTTGGAAAATCAATTGATGTCAGTCATATTTTCCAGCATGATTATGAGGTTCTGAATGGAGTCGATATAGATATAGCCAATGGGAAAATAAAAATTGCTACTTGGGATCATAAGGATGTACGGGTTGAATGTCAGGCAAAGGTATACAGGGTGGAGGATATCGAAGAAGCGAGAAAAAACTTTTTAGAGGATGTTCACTTCTCGATTGAAGAAGGGAAAATGAGGTTTAAGGTTTTCGAAAAATCCATTAAAGTCGATGCGGTTTTGTACATTCCTCGGAAGGAATATGAGGACATTCAGGTAAGGTTGTTTAACGGTGCTATAACCGCCGAATCATTGGAATCCAATAAACTCAAAGCAAAAACAGCCAATGGTGCGATTCATATTTTACAGGGTAATGGTGAGTCGTGCGAGCTCGAAACAGGTAATGGAACGATCACCATTTCAGATACAAATTATAATGACTTGGAAGCTGAAACCTTAAACGGTGCTATTAATGCGGATGGTTATTTCAAAAAAATAGATGTGCAAACTTTTAATGGTGAAATTGTCTGCAAAAACTCCGAGCTAGATTGCGACTCTATACATGCTAAATCGATTACCGGAAAAGTCCAGCTGATTCTGCCGCCAGGAAAGGCAATCGAGGGAGAGTTGAAATCTAATTTAGGAGGTTTTAACGTAAGCTTGGAAGGGATGACCATCATCGAAGAAAAGAGTGATGTGGTTCAAAAGGTCCTTAAGTTTAAGACTGCTAAAGAGGAAGTTCCTGTGCTTCATGTATTTGCAGAAACCAAGACTGCAGCGATAACAGTTTCCTAGTGAAAATGAAAGCCCACCAGTTCAAATGGGGGGCTTTCATTTATTTTTGTACGCTAATGATTGCTTTGTAACCATCTTTGGCTAACCTTTTGACAAGTGCCTCTGCATTTTTCTTTTCTGTAAAGGCACCTATTTGAACTTTATACATAATGGGGTTTACATCAGCTTGGAGGTTATAGTAGGCGAGGATGCTTTTAGCAATAGATTCTCCGCATTTTTGCCGGTACGCCGTAGTTTTTAAAAGAGATGCTTCTTTTTGATTGGTCATAAACCCGCATTCGACTAAAATGGCCGGACATCTTGTTTCGCGTAAAACCTGGAAATTGGCGGTTTTTACCCCTCTATTTTTTAACTGAGTAGCTTTAACAAGTTCGCTTTGGACCTTTTCAGCTATGGAAAGTGACTCTTTCGGTCTCGAGAGATAAATGAACGTTTCAATTCCATTTGCCTCATGCCAACTTCCAGAACCAAAGGCGTTTGCATGAATGGAGATATATAAGTCAGCTCCGAGTGAAATGGCTCTGTTTATACGTTCCTTAAGTGGAACATCTCGCCCGTCTTCATGAACAAAATGAACGGTGACTGCTTTTGATTTTTCTAAATAGAACTTCGTAAATTCAGCCGTTTCCCTATTGAATTCATATTCCTTCATACCCTCAGGAGATTGTTTGCCGGGAGTATTATACCCATGCCCTGCATCAATAATGATTTTCATGTAATTCTTTCCTTTCCAAAAATACTTTATCCATTATTATAATCAAACGAGTGGAATAAAAAGTAGCATGTTCATCAGAAAAAAAGAATAAATCGATAATGCTTTGTTTGGTTATTAACAGAAAAATGCTAAAATAGAAAAAGTATCGCTAAAAATAGTATCGCTCCAAAAGGAGGAAAGATATATGGCAAAAGTCCGTACAAAAGATATAGTTGAAGCATTCGGTCTAGAACTTATCAGCGGAGAAGAAGGAATTAATCGCCCAATTGTCACTAGTGACTTATCTCGTCCAGGACTTGAAATAGCTGGTTTTTTTGATTATTATCCTGCGGATCGAGTACAGCTCTTAGGTATGACGGAGATGTCGTTTTTTAATCGATTGAATGAGCCGGATCGAATACAGAGGATGGAAGAACTATGTAGGGACTTTACACCAGGCATTATCATTACGCGTGGTCAGGAAGTGCCAATAGAGTTGATTGAAGCATCTGAGCGGGAGTCCGTTCCTGTGATGAGATCTAATATGAAGACTACAAGGTTGTACAGCCGTCTGACCAACTTCCTTGAAAGTAGACTAGCACCAACTACAGCCGTTCATGGTGTATTAGTAGATATCTATGGCTTAGGTGTATTGATTACTGGAAAAAGCGGGGTCGGTAAAAGTGAGACAGCGCTTGAATTAGTGAAACGGGGCCATCGACTTGTTGCAGATGACTGTGTAGAAATCCGTCAGGAAGATCAGGATACGTTAGTCGGGAATGCTCCTGATTTGATTGAACATCTTCTTGAAATCCGAGGGTTAGGAATCATTAATGTAATGACGCTATTTGGGGCTGGTGCTGTCCGGAGCAATAAAAAAATCTCGATAGTCATTAATCTTGAACTATGGGAAAAAAATAAGCAATATGACCGGGTTGGTCTTGATGAAGAAAAAATGAAAATAATTGATACGGAAGTTACGAAAATAACTGTACCTGTCCGCCCTGGACGAAATTTAGCTGTTATTATTGAAGTGGCAGCCATGAACTATCGTCTAAAACGGATGGGAGTAAATGCTGCAGAACAATTTTCAGATCGTTTGAATCATGCGATTGCAGACCCGGATCATGATGAATTTTAATGAATAGGTATATAGGAAAAGAGGGGACGAAATGGAACAAGCTATACAGCCGCTGAATCCGATTGCAATTGATCTCGGGCCAATCCAGATACATTGGTATGGTCTAATTATCGGTTTCGGAGTGTTACTAGGTCTTATTATTGCTTTAAGGGAATGTGAGAGAAGAGGTCTTGATAAGGAAATATTTACGGATTTGATTTTGTTTGCCGTCCCTATCGCAATCATTTGTGCACGTATTTATTATGTCATCTTCCAGTGGGAGTACTATTCACAAAATCCTGGGGATATCATTAAGATATGGAATGGTGGAATTGCAATCCACGGTGCGTTAATCGGTTCGGTACTGACCGCGATAGTCTTTGCTAAGGTGAAGAAAGTCTCGTTCTGGAAGTTGGCTGATATCGCTGCACCGAGTTTATTGTTAGGTCAGGCAATTGGCCGTTGGGGTAATTTTATGAATCAGGAAGCGCATGGAGGAGAAATAACAAGATCGTTCTTGGAAAATATGCATCTGCCTGAATTCATTATTAACCAAATGTACATAAATGGAACGTATTATCATCCAACCTTTTTGTACGAATCGCTTTGGAATATTATCGGTGTAATTATTCTTCTAAGTTTACGTAAAGTGAACCTGCGTAGGGGCGAGCTATTTTTAACGTATGTATTCTGGTATTCTATTGGCCGTTTTTACATTGAAGGACTACGGACAGATAGCTTGATGTTAACGGAGTCACTACGTATCGCACAAGTGATTTCCATTGTGTTAATCGCTGTTGCTATTGCATTAGTGATCTTTAGAAGGGTCCGTGGATATGCCGAGAAAAGATATTTAGATGCATAGAGAATATGTGTAAAGGGAGAGGGCATAGTGATAGTAGATTCAGTTAAAAAGGGGCTCCTTTCTGGCTTGAATACAACTTGGTCATTGGGAAAAGTGATTTTTCCAGTTACGTTGATTGTTACCGTGCTTCAATATACACCTGTATTGCCATGGATCATTAACTTGATAGCACCATTGATGAATCTCATCGGCCTTCCTGGTGACGCGGCAATCCCGCTCGTTCTAGGGAATTTCTTGAACTTATATGCAGCGATTGCAGGCATATTAACGCTAGACCTGACTGTGAAAGAGGTATTTATTATCGCTATGATGTTATCTTTTTCACATAATTTATTAATTGAATCAGGTGTGGCGATGAAAACTGGTGTCAAGCTGTGGATCATTTTAACTGTACGGATTGGACTGGCGCTTTTATCTGCGGTTGTCATCAATCTCGTTTGGCAGGGCGGATCGGAAATGGCACAAGGAATTGCTATCCGGGAGACAGCCGAGATTACAGGGATTGGTGCCATCCTTTTACATGGGGTTATGCAAGCTCTTTCCGGAATAGCCCAACTGGCGGTTATCGTTATCCCGCTTATGGTCGCCGTTCAAATCATGAAAGATTTAAAATGGTTAGAAGCTTTCTCAAAAGCTCTTGCTCCTTTTATGAGAGTTTTAGGGATGAAGCCAAATGCCTCTATGCCATTTGTAACAGGGTTGACGCTTGGTCTTGCATATGGGGCAGGAGTAATGATTCAAGCAGCGAAAGAAGATAATGTCTCGAAGAAGGATATGACGATTGCATTTATCTTTTTAGTTGCTTGTCATGCTGTTATAGAGGATACACTAATTTTTATTCCACTGGGGATTCCGGTTTTGCCGTTATTACTTATCAGATTAATCACCGCTATTGTGCTAACGATGGTAGTCGCTTATATTTGGAATCGGACTGACAGTGTGCAGAGGAAGGAAGCTGTATATGAACAGTAACATAACTACATTATTATTTGACCTTGATGGAACGTTAATCAATACTATTGAATTGATTATCGACTCTTTTACAAAAACTTTAGATCATTATTCTCCGGGGCAGTTCAAGCGGGAGGATATTATTCCATTTATCGGCCCGACTTTGGTTGATACGTTTTCGTCTATAGATCCGGAACGTATAGATGAAATGATCGCTTTCTATCGGGAGCACAATTGGAAGAATCATGATTTACTTGTGACACAGTATGACGGTGTGTTTGAAACAATTCAAACTTTGAAGCAGAGTGGCTATAAATTGGCGGTCGTTACGACGAAGAAACGTGATGTCGTCGAAAAAGGTCTGCGTTTAAGCAAACTTGACCAATTCTTTGATGTCGTGGTCACTCTGGATGATGTGGAAAAAGCCAAGCCGGATCCAGAGCCGCTGGTTAAAGCGTTAAACCAACTCGGTTCGGTTCCTGAAGAGGCAATCATGGTTGGAGACAGTTATCATGATATTCTTGGCGGGAAAAATACGGGTACCAAAACAGCGGGTGTCGCGTGGTCGATTAGAGGACGTGAATTTTTAGAAAGCTATCATCCTGACTATATGCTAGAGCAAATGGCTGACTTACTGAATATCATAGAGATTGAAAAGCATACAGAGGTTAGAAAATGAGACGCACAACCCGCTATTCGGTAGAAGGGGCTAACTCACTTTGGCATGTGTATAAGACCGTACCATTCTGGAAAGTCGTGAAGAACTTTGTGGTGATTCAGTTAGCGCGTTATACACCGTTTTTAGGCATGAAGAATTGGCTTTACAGGACTTTTTTACATATGAAAGTTGGAAAGCATACTTCATTCGCCTTGATGGTCATGCCGGATGTGATGTTTCCAGAAAAAATATCTGTGGGGAAAAATACTGTTATCGGCTATAATACGACGATTCTTGCTCATGAATATTTAATTAATGAATATCGGTTAGGAGAAGTCGTGATTGGAGACGAAGTATTGATTGGAGCCAATTCAACTATTCTCCCAGGACTTACAATTGGAAATGGATCGATTGTCTCTGCTGGTACACTAGTCCATAAAGATGTTCCCGAGGGAGCTTTCGTAGGAGGAAATCCAATGAAAATTATTTATACAAAAGAGGAAATGCTGAATCGGGAACAGCAAACTTCTTTATGAAAATAAGGATTTGCCATTCTATGTGGCAAGTCCTTTTTAATGTAATTTTGGGTATAGTGAAGTCAATTCATTCTTTATTTGGCCGATGAATTCGTCAATCGATATATTCTCTTCGTTAGTTGTAGTATCATACGTATTTTTTAATATTTGAAAAAACTTTTCCTGAGCATTTTTATCCATTTTGAATTTGTCCTCCTACCATTTTTATATGGAGAGAGGGCTGCAAAAGCATGCAGCCCTCATTTTTAATTGTCTATTTCCGATTTAAGTAAATCAGCGATCAGTACATACCTTTCAGGTGCATTACCAATATATGAGAATGGGTAGCAGGTTGTTACAGTAAGTGTGGATTTAGGCTTGGGTACAATCACCGTACGGTCATCAGCATCGACGATACGGACCTTCCTCACTTTATAGGTAAACGTGCCAGCTTCTGTTTTGGTAATAAGCAAGTCACCTTTTCCAACTTCACCAAGCTTCCTGAAAATGGTATCTCGATGTCCAGATAAAACGGAATTATCCATCTCACCTGGTAGGACCGACTCAGCGAAATGACCGACACCCTTTTCAAGTTCATCTTCATTCGTTCCATGGTAGATCGGAAGTGTTGCCTCAAGCTTTGGAATATAAAGCTCACCTATTAAATCACCTGTTTCCGGTCGTGTATCATATAGTTCATCCTCGTCCGGAGTATCAGCCTTTGTTTCTGGGTGTTTAGCTGTTGCCTCAGTTGTTTCAGATTTATTCCATTTATATATGGCATATCCTTTTAACAGTGTATAAGCGTTCGTCGTTGTAAAATAAAAACCCACGATCAAAAAGCAAGCCGCAGTGGCAATCAACCATCTTTTTTTGTGCTTAGAATGCCTATTTTCGCTCATTTTACTTAACGAGTCTCGCTTTTCTAAATAATCCAAATGCAAAGGCTATCATGATTAAACCGATTAATGAACCGAATAGGTAATTGCCAGCTGTTTTAGGCAACACTCCGCCTTTTACAGTTTTATGTGTGGGTTTCTTCTTTATTTTTTTTACATTCACCACTTTAGATTTTACATCCACTACTTTAGATATGACCTCAGTAGACTGTTTTAGGTCATTACCGGTTTCTTTTACTAAATTGGAACCAATCATTTCACCTGTCAATTTAAAATCTAGTAAAAGGTTGCCGCTTAAATCATAGATTGAAACTAGTAAACTAGCATTCGTCAATTCATCAAGCTTGAATAATGCTTCAAGGGATAGGTTTGTGGTGACACCGTCCTGTATTAAGGCAAATTTGAATTGAATTTGTAGCAAGCTTTGCAAATCATTATAAATCGAAAGCAATTCCGCTACTTGTTCCGCAGACAATTCATCAATCGTTTCAAAATATTCGAATTGGTCCATCCTATCGGAAATCGCCATTAGACGATCTTCAAAAGCTGGGTCCTCAACGATGGGTAAAAGGTGGTTCATGAATCTTTCAAGCTCTTCGTCTGTAAGACCGATCTCAGTAAAGAGTCCATCCATTAAATCGAGCATCTCTTCCTCATCATAATCCATGTCTTCCTCATCATAATCCATTTCTAAATAAATTAGATCTTCAATGTCATAAATGAAGTGGAAGGTATCGATAATGGATTCTCCCTCTTCAAGTTCGCCGTATTCAATTAATAAGTCCGTAAGTTCTTCTTCGGTCATTTCATATTCATTAAGCAGATTCTGTAAAGTCTCAGGAGTGACAGTCGGTCCCAACGTATCACGCAGCTCTGCTACCGATTCTAACTCATCTAATGTCAAGTCGTAGTATGCTAAATAATCTTCCAGTTCAACTTGTGTCATTCTTATTTCAGTCAGATATGCTTTCAGCTCATCCTGGTTAATCATAGTTGCGGCAAAGCTCTTTGTTCCGCTAAAACCAAGCGAAAAAAGAACGACACATGCAACAAAAAACGAAAAAATTCTCTTCAATCTCATTTCCCCCTAAAATAAAATAATACCAATCTCCTAAAAAGTATAAGACAGCCTAAACAAAAGGTATACATCAATAACAAAGATTGGCTGAAGATAGGTATATAGGTCTAGGGAATAGGATCTGAGCCTTTACTTTTTATTCCAAAACCTTGCTGCTGTAAGTATTAGTAACCGTTAATTATTTTGGGAAATAGGGTCAGTCACCTTTTTCTTGACGGGAGATAGGGGCAGGGGTAAACTATTAATAACTTCATCTTGCTACCATATTAGCGAACTAAAGTGATTTAATAGATAATTGTGAGTATTTATATGATTATGTTATTTTTTTTGATACTATTTTATATGTTAGCCCAGTGGGTTTTAAGTGTTTTATCTTGGAAAGATAATTGTATATACAAAAATGAATACTTGTAATGACATTGGTTTTTGCTTAAAGGCGGACCGATTGGAAATATATATAAAGTAACCATTATTCAAAAGGATGTGCAGTCGTGACTAAGCCATTTATGTTTGAGAAACCGTTAGGCATGAGAGATACACTGCCGGTGCTATATGAAACGAAAGCCTCGGTCCGAAATAAAATGAGTGATGAAATCAAGAAGTGGGGTTATCAATTTATTGAAACGCCTACTTTGGAATATTATGAAACAATTGGTGAAGCTTCAGCTATTTTGGATCAGCAGTTGTTTAAACTGCTTGATTCTCAGGGCCATACGCTTGTACTTCGACCGGATATGACAGCCCCTATTGCACGGGTTGCGGCATCCAAACTGTTAAAACAGCAAATACCGCTTCGCCTTGCCTATTCAGCAAATGTGTACCGTGCTCAGCAGCGTGAAGGCGGCCGACCAGCAGAATTCGAACAGATTGGTATTGAATGTATCGGAAATAAGTCAATCTGTGCCGACGCTGAAATGATTGCGTTACTGGCAGATGTTTTAAAGGCATCCGGACTTCAGGAATTTAAGATTTCCATTGGTCATATTGGATTTTTACAGGAATTTTTCTTGAGCATTCTAGGTACGGAAGAAAGAGCCTCTGTATTAAGGAAGTTTTTATATGAGAAGAATTATGTAGGTTTTAGGGAGCATGTAAAATCACTGCCGCTTTCATCTATTGATAAACAAAGGCTCATCGAGTTTATTACATTAAGAGGTAGTGAAGACACGCTGACAAAAGCTTTGGATTTGGTTGAAAACAACAAAGGACAAGATTCTTTAGGTGAACTGAAGGAATTATCTGCGCAGTTGAAAGAATTTGGCGTGGCTCAATATGTGAGCTTTGATTTAACATTAGTCAGCCATATGAGCTATTACACAGGAACTTTATTTGAAGTGTATGCAGATCAAGTAGGTTCACCAATCGGTAATGGTGGCCGCTACGATAACCTGCTTGAAAAATTCGGCTGGAATGCTTCTGCTACGGGTTTTGCCATCCGTGTGGATCGTCTTGCTGAAGCACTTGGGGAACCTATGCAGCCTGTTGCGCCGGAATGTATTTTATTCACTCCCGAACGAAGAATGGAAGCACTTGATTTTGCAAAATCAAAACGATCTGAAGGAAAACGGGTGACGATTCAAGATATCACGGTCGTTCAAAATGTTGATGCGTTTACAAGAACATTTTCAGAAGTGCATTTATTTGTGGGGAATGGAGGGAATGGAAAAGATGAATAATAGCTTTTTAACAATTGCGATGCCTAAAGGGAGAATCTTTGAAGAAGCGGCAGAGCTATTAAGAAAGGCCGGTTTCCGTCTACCTCCTGAGTTTGATGATTCCCGGAAATTAATTCTTGAAGTAGAAGAGGAGAATCTACGTTTTATTTTAGCTAAACCGATGGATGTTGTAACCTATGTGGAACACGGTGTTGCGGACATTGGAATTGCAGGTAAGGATGTTATGTTAGAGGAAGAACGAGATGTATATGAGTTACTTGATTTGAAAATCAGTGCCTGCTACTTAGCTGTTGCTGGTCTTCCTGGTACGAAAATTAGCGACATCGCGCCAAAAATAGCCAGTAAATATCCCAATGTGGCCTCTAGTTATTTCCGTGAACAGGGAGAGCAAGTCGAAATTATTAAATTGAACGGATCTATTGAGTTAGCTCCTTTAATTGGCTTAGCTGAACGAATTGTGGATATCGTTTCAACGGGACAGACGTTGAAGGAAAACGGTCTTGTTGAATATGCGAAAATTGCTGATGTGACTTCAAGGTTGGTGGCAAACCCTGTCAGCTACAGGATAAAAGAAGCAAGGATTACTGAAATTGTGGATCGTTTAGCAGAAATTATAGAATAGTAAAAGAATCGCTAATGAGGTGAGCGTATGAAAATTGAACGGTTAGCAGAAGGAATTTCACTGAAGCGCTCGGTTGATGCAGGTACGGCTGATCAACGAAAAGCGGTTCAGGATATTATTTATGATGTAAGAAAAAGCGGAAACGCCGCTTTACATAATTATACTGAGCGTTTTGATGGTGTAAGTCTTGAGGAATTACTCGTTTCCGAACAGGAAATTGAAGAAGCAACAGCAGCATTAACAGTAGAGCAGCTTGCAATAATCCAAGAAGCGGCAGATAATATTCGATTGTTTCACGAGAAACAAATTCGCAATTCATGGATTACCACTGATGATACGGGAACAATGCTTGGACAAAAATTAACACCTCTTGATGCGGTTGGAGTGTATGTCCCAGGTGGCACAGCAGCATACCCTTCATCTGTACTGATGAACACAATGCCGGCTAAAGCTGCAGGGGTGGAACGAATCGTTATGGTATCTCCTCCAGGAAAAGATGGAAAATTAACGCCAGCGGTTTTAGCGGCAGCGAAAATTGCTGGAGTGACAGAAATCTATAAGGTTGGAGGCGCTCAGGCTATAGCGGCTCTTGCTTATGGGACAGAAACAATTGTGAAAGTTGATAAAATAGTAGGTCCAGGAAATATTTATGTGGCGTTAGCAAAACGGGAAGTATTCGGGGACGTTGCCATCGATATGATTGCCGGGCCTAGCGAAATAGCCGTGTTAGCTGACGATTCCGCAATTGCTTCAGAAGTGGCAGCGGACTTGCTATCACAGGCAGAGCATGATGCTCGTGCTTGCAGTGTTCTGGTGACGACTTCAATGGAGCTGGCTGAAGAAGTGTTAGCGGAAGTGAACAAGCAGGTAGCGTTACTTCCACGCTGTGATATTGCAGCTGCATCCATTAATGATTATGGACGAATTGTTGTATGCGAAAATATGGTGGAAGCTGTTGGGGCCATCAATGAACTGGCACCAGAGCATTTAGAAATTATGACATATAATTCACTCGAAGTAATGGCTAAAATTCGCCATGCAGGGGCCATCTTTATTGGTCGCTTTAGTTCGGAGCCAGTCGGTGATTATTTTGCAGGCCCAAATCATGTGTTGCCTACTAATGGGACGGCCCGCTTTTCCAGCCCTCTGAATGTGGATGATTTCCAAAAGAAGTCCAGCATCATCATGTACAGCGAAACCGCCTTCCGTCAAAATGCGGAGAAAATCGCTGCCTTTGCCCGCATGGAAGGCCTCGAAGCTCATGCCCGCGCAATCGAATCTCGCGGTGCGAATAAACTTGGGAAATAGGGCCTGACCCCTGAAAATAATACGGAAAACATTGATATAAAAGTATTTGTAATGCATTTTTGCATCTGGGAAATGGGGTCTGACCCCAATGAGGAGGAGTTGTAATGGAGCGTTTTGCTAGTGTGGAGCGGAAGACGAATGAGACTGATATTAGCTTGAAGTTTGGTGTAGATGGGGAAGGGAATTCCTCAATTATGACGGGTGTTCCGTTTATGACGCATATGCTTGATTTGTTCACGAAGCACGGGAAGTTTGATTTGACCGTTGATGCGAAGGGCGATACAGAAGTCGATGATCATCATACAACTGAAGATATTGGTATTTGCTTAGGTCAAACATTATTGGAAGCTCTTGGAGACAAGCGTGGTATAAAGCGTTACGGAAATGCTTTCGTGCCTATGGATGAAGCACTTGCGCAGGTTGTCATCGATTTAAGTAATCGGCCCCATCTTGAGTTTCGTGCAGAGTTTCCTTCACAAAAGGTTGGTACCTTCGATACTGAATTAGTGCACGAGTTTCTTTGGAAGTTTGCGCTTGAAGCCCGGATGAACCTTCATGTTGTCGTTCATTACGGTCACAACACGCATCATATGATTGAGGCGATATTTAAAGCGCTTGGGCGAGCATTGGACGAAGCTACTACCATTGATCCTCGGGTTAAAGGTATTCCTTCAACGAAAGGAATGTTGTAAATGATAGGAATCGTCGATTACGGAATGGGGAATTTATTCTCTGTCAGTAAAGGGCTGGAACGACTTGGAGCTGACTCATTCATTTCCGATGATCCAGAAGAACTTTCTAAAGCGACAGGCATTATTCTTCCCGGTGTCGGTTCTTTCAGAGATGCTATGAGTCTTTTGGAAAAACAAAAGCTTGATGAATTCCTGAAAAAATACGTAGCCGGTGGAGGTTATTTATTAGGCATATGCTTGGGTATGCAGCTTCTCTTTGATGAAAGCGAGGAAAATGGACCAGCAAAAGGATTATCCCTCATCCCAGGTAAAGTCGTTCGTTTTACGGGGATGGATGCCAATGAGATGACTTATAAGGTACCGCACATGGGCTGGAATCGTCTTGAATTTAAACATGTATCGCCGTTGATCGAAGGCCTTGAAGAGGAACACGTTTATTTTGTCCATTCTTATTACGCTGATACTGATGAGTCATACATTACCGCTTCAGCAACTTATGATGTGGAAGTACCGGCAATTGTTGGCAAAGGAAATGTATTTGGGATGCAGTTTCATCCGGAAAAAAGCGGCCAGATGGGCATGTCACTCTTGAAAAATTATTTGACATTAGTAGAAGGGAAGGAAAAAGCTTGAGCAACTTTACGATTTACCCAGCGATTGATATGCGTGGAGGCAAATGCGTTCGCTTAATCCAGGGAGACTACAATCAGGAAACGGTTTATGGCGATTCCCCCTTTGATATGGCTAAAAGTTTTGCGGACCAAGGAGCGGATTGGATACATATGGTCGATCTGGACGGAGCTAAAGAAGGCGTTCGTATCAACGATTCCTACGTTATTAAAGCAGCCAAAGAGTTAGGTGCCCACGTCCAAATTGGTGGAGGCATTCGAACGGAGCAGGACATTGCTCATTATCTTGATAATGGTGTAGAGCGTGTAATTCTAGGCAGCTCGGCCGTTTCAGACCCGGAATTTACTAAAGATATGATCAGAAAATATGGAAAACATATCGCGATTGGCATTGATGCGAAGGATGGTAAGGTTGCCACTCATGGCTGGCTTCAAACGTCAGAAACACAGGCCATAGAGCTTGGGAAACTACTAGCTGATTCTGGCGCAGAGACATTTATCGTGACCGATATTGCAACAGACGGCATGCTTTCAGGGCCAAATGTGCACGGGATTGTGGCAATGGCGAAGGCAACTGGCAAAAATGTAATTGCTTCTGGCGGCATTAGTTCGCTCGAAGATCTAATCACCCTCAAGGAGTATGAGGCTCAAGGTGTTGCAGGGGCGATTATTGGCAAGGCGCTTTATACTAATCGCTTTACTGTAAAAGAAGCGGTAGAAAAGGTGCGTGGTTAAATGCTGACCAAACGAATTATTCCTTGTCTGGATGTAAAAGACGGACGTGTGGTTAAGGGGATACAATTTGTTTCCTTAAGGGATGCCGGGGATCCAGTCGAGCTAGCTGCCTTTTACGACCAAGAAGGTGCTGATGAGCTTGTCTTTCTTGATATTTCTGCTTCACATGAAGGTAGGGAAACGATTGTTGACGTCGTTCAAGCGGTTGCAGGCAGTCTAGCAATCCCGTTTACAGTTGGCGGCGGTATTAATTCGCTAGCTGATATGAAGAAGATTTTACGTGCTGGTGCAGATAAAGTATCTTTAAATACAGCAGCTGTTTTACGACCTGACTTAATTAATGAAGGTTCCGATTATTTTGGTGCTCAATGTATCGTAATTGCTATTGATGCGCGATATGATGAAGAGCTTGGTTCATGGCGCGTTTATACCCATGGCGGACGAAAACCGACTGAATGGGAAGTAATTGATTGGGCGAAGGAAGCGGTCACACGTGGTGCTGGTGAAATTTTATTGACAAGCATGGATTGTGACGGAGAAAAACAGGGCTTTAATATCGCATTAACAAAAGCAGTATCGGAAGCAGTTTCGGTTCCTGTTATTGCTTCTGGCGGCGCGGGTAATGCGGAACATTTCCAGGAAGCTTTTGAAGAAGGAAAAGCGGACGCAGGGTTAGCAGCCTCAATTTTTCATTATAAAGAAACATCTGTTAAAGAAGTCAAAACGTTTCTCAAACAACAAGGAGTGGTTGTACGATGAATCTCGAAACTATTATATATGACGAAAAAGGTCTGGTTCCGGCGATTGTCCAAGATGCAGGAACTGGCGAAGTGCTGACACTTGCTTATATGAATAAAGAATCCTTGCAATTATCCATAGAAAAAGGAGAAACCGTGTTCTTCAGCCGTTCACGCAATGAGTTATGGCATAAAGGAGAAACGAGCGGAAATACGCAAAAAATCACAGAAATGAAGTATGACTGCGATCAGGATGCAATAGTCGTTCGTGTTGTTCCTGCAGGGCCGGCATGCCATACAGGTGCAACAAGCTGTTTCAGCGAAACGATATATCAAAATAAAGAAGCGCAACAAGCGGTACAGACAAATGTGACTTTCTTGATGGAATTAGAGAAATTGATTGGAAAAAGAAAAACAGAGATGCCTGAAGGATCTTATACAACCTACCTATTCGATAAGGGCGTTGATAAAATCTTGAAAAAAGTAGGGGAAGAGGCTGCTGAAGTGATCATTGCTGCTAAAAACCGCGATGCTGAAGAACTTTCTATGGAAAGTGCAGACCTTCTCTACCACTTATTTGTTCTTCTTCAAGAACAAGAATTGCCTTTCCAAGCAGTGCTTGATGTACTGAAGGCTAGACATTCTGATAAAGACGAACCTAAAGAAAATGAATAAATAGACAAATACCCTCCCAAATTCGGAGGGTATTTTTCCTTATAAAGGTTTTTTTCTGAGTGTTTACGACGACAATCATCAACGAATCAAAGTAAAATTAAAAGTCATGAGCCAGGAAGATTACCGGGTTCATGCCCTCAAGGCCGCCTAATTAAATAAAGTGTCTAACTTTTTGGGTTCACTTCATAATCATGGCTCTTTTTTACACCTGTGAAGGAAAACATTTATGAGAAAATGATGATTCAAAACCCGTGTATTTTGCCTGATAATTTCTAAATAAAAGTATCATAAATCCATTTTCCATTTTCTTGAATTGTTCGGCAAATATTCTTCAATATGTTATAATACTATGGTTAATCAACTTGTAGATGGAGGATTACATGAGTAAAGACTCTAAATTTGGCCAACAGGCAAAAATTCTAACCTTTCACCCGACAGGTGAGTATTATTTCACCAAGGGTCTAAAAGCATATCATAGACGAGAACTACCTAAATCAAAAAAATACTTGGAACGTGCGCTGGAACTTGAACCGTCAGAACCGATGATAGCCTGTCAATTGGCAATCACCTGCTCAGAGATCGGCGAATATAATTATTCAAATAACCTCCTGGAAAATATCTTGGATGTGATGGATCCATATATGTCGGAATGCCATTACTTCCTGGCGAATAATTATGCTCATTTAGGCATGTTCAAGGAGGCTTACCGCCACGCGAGTGCATACCTGGATAAAGAAGAAGACGGAGAGTTCAGCGATGATGCAGAGGATCTTCTTGAACTCATTACCTTCGAGTCGGATGAATCCGAAGAAAATCTCTTTAAGCATGATGGACTTATTTCCAAGCAGGAAAAGGCTCGTGAGTATTTAGAATCGGGGAATTTCCCTAAGGCAATTGAAGTACTAAAAGAAACGATTGCCGAATTCCAGGATTATTGGTCGGCTTATAATAATCTAGCACTTGCTTATTTTTACCTTGGTCAGGTAGATGAAGCTTTTGAAACGTTGGATGAGGTACTTGAAAAAAGTCCAGGAAACTTACATGCGCTTTGTAACCTGGTGGTTTTCCATCATTATCAACAGGATGAGGATAAGGTGGAAGAGCTTATACAAATGCTCGAAAAAATTCGGCCGATGTTATCTGAACATCGCTTCAAGCTTGGTGCGACTTTCGCGTTAATCGGGAACTATGCATCCGCATATAAATGGCTAAAAATATTGCAGAAACAAGGGTTTGAAGGAGATGGGACCTTCTACTATTGGCTTACCATATCGGCCTTCCATTTAGGACATGAACAGGCAGCTAGAAAAGCTTGGAAAAAGGTTGTAGAAATGAATCCGGAAAAAGAAGGCATGGAGCCTTGGGGAGATATGAATGCAACTTCTGATGGTTTTGAACATCATTTTCCTTCCATTATAAAACGGCTTGAAAGCGAATTTATTGAAGAAAGACTGTTTGCTATTTTCCTTTTGAAACATTCGGTTCATAAGAAAAAGCTATTGAAAAACCAGGTCCTCAACCTGAATCAGAACTTCACTGACTTGGAAAGGGATTATGCGGACCTGGTGCAAGCTCCTGCAAAAAATCGTCAACTGACACCCATTGATTTTGCCGATCGAACGGCTGAATTATTATATCAGCATTTTCAACCGATTCAATTAGATGAAGCTGGGCTCTATTTAATGTGGTTTTCTGTCTTCATCGAAGCGGTTAAATCAGAGCAAAAGCTTAATAATCCAGCAGGCTGGGCATCTGCAGTCGAATACGTATGGAATCAGCTTAAAAATGAAAAGATGAGCAAGCAGGCAATAGCAGACAAACATTTCATATCGGTGTCGACCTTATCGAAGTATGTAAAATTGGTTCAAACGCTCCTAGAGTGAGCAGATATTTGGACGAAAAATTATTTGTTATATAGGATAATAGGTAGGGAACACTAACCTTAGTGAAGGTTCCATTTGTTATGGAATATGGAGGAGTGAGAACATGTCTGAAAAAATTTATGACGTTGTTATTATCGGAGCTGGTCCTGCTGGGATGACGGCTGCTGTCTATACATCACGTGCGAACCTTTCAACATTGATGTTAGAACGCGGAGTACCAGGCGGCCAAATGGCCAACACAGAGGAAGTTGAAAACTATCCAGGATTCGACACTATCCTCGGACCTGAACTTTCAACAAAAATGTTTGACCATGCCAAGAAATTTGGTGCGGAGTATGCTTATGGTGATGTTAAGGAAATCATCGACGGGGAAGAGTATAAAACAATTGTTGCCGGTTCTAAAGAATTTAAAGCTCGTTCGATCATTATTTCTTCAGGTGCCGAATACAAGAAAATCGGCGTTCCTGGCGAAAAAGAATTAGGCGGACGTGGTGTATCGTATTGTGCTGTTTGTGATGGAGCATTCTTTAAAGAAAAAGAACTGTTCGTTATCGGCGGAGGGGACTCTGCAGTTGAAGAGGGTGTGTACCTAACTCGTTTTGCTTCGAAAGTAACGATCGTTCACAGACGTGAAGAGCTTCGTGCACAGAAAATCCTTCAGGATCGTGCGTTTGCCAATGAAAAAATTAACTTCATCTGGAATCATACTTTGAAGCAAATTAATGAAGAAGGCGGAAAAGTTGGTGGTGTCACTCTTGTTTCCACAATAAATGGAGAAGAGAAAGTAATGGACGCAGACGGTGTATTCATTTATATCGGAATGCTGCCACTAACTAAGCCATTTGAAAAATTAGGCATCTTGAATGCTACAGGCTACATCGAAACGAATGATCGGATGGAAACACGGGTCCCAGGTATTTTTGCTGCTGGAGATGTTCGTGAAAAAACTTTGCGCCAAATTGTTACAGCAACAGGTGATGGAAGTATTGCTGCTCAATCTGTTCAGCATTATGTGGAAGAACTTCAAGAAAAGTTGCAACCGAAGGCTTAAGTATTATAATTTATATACAAAAATTTACACATCGTAATTCTGTTTTAATTATGTTGTAACACCAGTGAAATAATGATTGGGTATAGTAAGAGTAGAAGTTGACCCCCTTTTATTATAAAACGTTGAGGACACAGATTAAGAATCTGTGTCCTTTTTTTTGTTTCCTGCTTTAAGACTATATCTTCCCTACCATTTTCTAGGAAGAATCAATATGTTGTAATAGAAAGTAAGATAGCCTTCTGCATTTAGGGAATGAAAGTGGAGAAGAATAGGAGGTAAGCTAGAGAAAAAATTTACTCGGTAATTCCACGAGATGAATATTCCCCCAATGCAGGAAGGTTACTTTATTGTTAGCTTATTTCAAAAATAGTATAATGATAAGATATACTAAACATATATCATTCATAAGGGTAAGATTTAAAATACAGCTTGTTTGAACTATAAGCATTTGTAAATCGCCAAATGGATGTCTAGCGGCGGTTTAAAGATATAAACTGAATCTCTGGAACGCAAGAGTGAAGGTTTCTATAGTCGAGCAGAGGCCAATTTGAGGTGAAGAACGTGCAACGTGTCACAAACTGTGTATTGATTAAGGATAATCAAATCTTATTATTAAAAAAACCAAGACGCGGATGGTGGGTCGCTCCTGGTGGCAAGATGGAGCCCGGAGAATCCATACGTGATGCCTGTATAAGAGAGTTTCGCGAAGAAACAGGCGTTTATTTAAAAAACCCTACCATCAAAGGCATTTTCACCTTCATTATGAAGGATGGGGATAAGGTGTTGTCAGAATGGATGATGTTTACTTTCTTTGCTACGGACTCTGATGGTGTCAATGTAGATGTATGTGAAGAAGGGGAGCTTTTCTGGCACCCTATAGAAGATGTTAAAAAGCTGAAAATGGCTGAAGGGGATTTTCACATTCTGGACTATATGGTTCATGGAAGTGGAATTATTTACGGAACGTTTACCTATACACCTGAATTTAAGTTGCTTTCTTATCGACTAGATCCAGGTTAATATTTACTTATAAAAAAGATTGCTATACATGGGGGCGGAGAAAAATGAGTACAGGGCAGATGAATGAAACGCAATTGGTCATCATAACTGGAATGTCAGGAGCAGGAAAGACAGTGGCGGTTCAAAGTTTTGAAGACCTCGGCTTTTTTTGCGTCGATAATTTGCCGCCCACTTTATTGCCAAAGTTTTTGGAGTTAATGAAGGACTCTGGGAATAAGATGAATAAAGTAGCACTTGTTATGGATTTACGGGGGAGAGAATTTTTTGATTCCTTATTTCTTGCTTTGGACAAATTAACAGAAACATCATCGGTCTCACCAAGAATTCTTTTTCTTGAAGCTGATGATGATTCCTTGGTCCGTCGATATAAGGAAACGAGAAGGACCCATCCATTAGCTCCATTAGGCCGGCCATTAGAAGGTATTAAAATGGAACGGGAACTCTTGGATGAACTAAAGGGAAGGGCTCAATTGATTTTTAATACTTCACAGCTGAAGCCACGTGAATTAAGGGAAAAAATCGCTTCAGAATTTTCAACGGATAAAAGTGTAGGATTTACAGTCAATGTCATGTCCTTTGGGTTCAAGCATGGTCTACCTATAGATGCAGACCTTGTGTTTGATGTACGTTTTCTACCCAATCCGTACTATATTGACCACATGAGGCCAAAGACGGGGTTGGAGCAAGAAGTATCTAGCTACGTTTTAAAATGGAGTGAGACACAAAAGTTTTTAGAAAAGGTAACAGATCTGCTTACCTTTATGCTTCCATATTATAAGCGTGAAGGGAAAGCTCAACTTGTTATTGCGATTGGGTGTACAGGAGGTCAGCACCGTTCTGTAGCATTGACAGAGTATATTTCGAACTACTTCCAAAAGGAATACAGGGTTCAGGTGTCTCATCGAGATATCGAAAAAAGTAAGGGGAAAGTAAAAGATGTTAAATAAAAAGAACCGGCCTAAAGTTGTGATCATTGGAGGGGGAACCGGCCTTCCGGTTTTATTAAGAGGATTAAAGAAGCATCCAGTGGATATAACAGCAATCGTTACGGTAGCTGATGATGGTGGAAGTTCAGGGCGCCTTCGTGAGGACATGGATATCCCCGCACCTGGTGATATTCGTAACGTTCTTGCTGCATTGTCAGATGTAGAGCCTCTTGTTGAGCAAATGTTTCAGCATCGCTTTCAGAGTAAAAATGAGTTGTCCGGGCATTCGTTGGGGAATCTGATTCTCGCTGCTATGACCTCATTAACGGGAGATTTTGTCCATGCAATCCAGGAAATGAGTAAATTCTTGAATGTCCGGGGTAAAGTACTGCCAGCTGCCAACCAAAGTGTGGTTCTCCAAGCGGAAATGGATGATGGATCGATTGTTACTGGAGAATCCAAAATCCCCTTTTCAGGAAAGAAAATAAAAAAAGTATTTCTGTCGCCCCAACATATAAAGCCGCTCAGTGAAACTCTCCAAGAAATCAAGCAGGCAGATCTTATCGTCATCGGTCCAGGAAGCTTATATACTAGCATTCTGCCTAATCTACTTGTTCCAGGTCTTGGTGAAGAAGTAGGCCGCTCTAAGGCGAAGAAAGTGTACATTTGCAATTTAATGACACAAGCAGGCGAGACGCTGGATTATAGCGCAAGCGATCATATAAAAGCTATATATGATCATATGGGAAATGCATATATTGACAGGATACTTGTTAATAATGAGGAAATACCGTTTGAAATTCAGGAACGTTATAAAGCTGAATATGCCAAACCGGTTGTGTACGATGTGGAAAGTTTAAAAAGAATGGGTCTTGAAATCATACAAGAACGCATTTTTAGCTATGAAGGTAATGTAATACGCCATGACACTAAAAAAGTGGCAGATTTGCTTTATAATATGCTGGTAAATGAAACGAAAAGTCATATAGTTCCGTAGATATAAGTGGAGACTGCTTTTTGACTAATAAAAAGAGATTACCTGCGTTCGATTGGGGGTGAAATGGATGTCTTTTGCTTCAGAAACAAAAAAAGAGCTTACTACATTGGAAGGAAAGGATTGTTGCGGAAAAGCAGAATTGTGCGCACTTATCCGGATGAATGGATCCCTTTCATTTTCTAATCGGAAGCTTGTTGTGGATATTCAAACTGAAAATGCAGCGATTGCCAGACGGATTTACACGCTGTTGAAAAAAAGTTATGAGGTCCAGGTCGAGCTGCTGGTTCGTAAAAAGATGAAGCTTAAAAAGAATAATGTTTATATTGTCAGGATGTCATCTGGAGGGCAGCGGATTTTAACCGATTTAGAAATTTTAGGCGAAGGCTTTGAAATTCTCCATGCTATATCCGATACTATTGCTGGGAAAAAATGTTGTAAGCGTTCATATCTAAGAGGTGCATTTCTTGCGGGAGGTTCGGTTAATAATCCGGAAACGTCTTCCTATCATCTTGAGATTTTCTCACTTTATAAAGAGCACAATGATGCGCTTTGTGAGCTAATGAATAAGTTTGGTTTAAAGGCTAAGACGCTAGAACGTAAAAAAGGGTATATCATTTATTTAAAAGAAGCCGAAAAAATTGCTGAGTTTTTAAGTATTGTGGGAGCTCATTCAGCTTTATTAAGGTTTGAGGATGTAAGAATTGTCCGTGATATGCGTAATTCCGTAAATCGCCTTGTGAATTGTGAAACAGCTAATTTGAACAAAACGATTGGGGCCTCATTGCGTCAGGTTGAAAATATCCATTACATTGAGGATACGGTAGGATTAAATATTTTACCAGATAAGCTTCGGGAAATTGCGGAGCTAAGGATAGCATTTCAGGATATAACCTTAAAGGAACTTGGAGAAATGGTATCAGGAGGAAACATCAGTAAGTCGGGGATTAATCATCGGTTGCGAAAAATTGATGAAATAGCTGATAGACTCCGTGGAGGAGAAGCTATTGCTGCGAAAAAATAAAGCTAACAGGGGAGATCAAGATGGTGGAAAAACAGGTAGAAGTACGACTAAAAACAGGTTTACAAGCACGACCGGCGGCTCTTTTTGTTCAAGAAGCTAACCGCTTTCATTCAGATGTTTTCCTTGAAAAAGAAGGAAAAAAAGTGAATGCAAAAAGTATTATGGGATTAATGAGTCTTGCCATTAGCTCTGGCGTGTCCGTCAAGCTTATTGTTGAAGGCCGTGATGAAAAAGAAGCAATAGAGGCATTAGAAGAATTCGTACAGCAAGAAGGATAAAATAAGAGGATGCCAACAAGCATCCTCTTAAAGTTTTCACATAAAAGAAAAAGGACTCAAAAGTCGCTTTATGCTACTTTCGAGTCCTTTAGTTTTATTATTTGTCTTTTTTATCTTCAAGATTGCTACGAGTGATGACTTTGTCAATCAAGCCATATTCAAGAGCTCTTTCAGAGGTCATGAAGTTATCGCGTTCTGTATCTCTTTGAAGGACTTCTATAGGTTGTCCAGTACGTTCTGCTAGGATTTGGTTTAATTTGTCTTTCAAGTGAAGGATACGGCGGGCTGCAATTTCAATTTCCGTTGCTTGACCTTGAGCTCCTCCAAGTGGTTGGTGAATCATGACTTCACTGTTTGGCAGGGCATAACGTTTGCCTTTTTCACCAGCAGCCAATAGGAATGCGCCCATAGAAGCAGCCATACCAATACATACAGTTGATACATTTGGTTTAATATATTGCATTGTATCGTAGATAGCCATACCAGATGTGATGCTTCCACCTGGGCTGTTGATATATAAAGTAATATCTTTTTCAGGATTTTCTGCTTCTAAAAATAGTAATTGAGCAACAATAGAATTGGAAACATTGTCATCAATTGCGCTTCCAAGCATAATGATCCGGTCTTTTAATAAACGGGAATAAATATCGTAGGCACGCTCCCCACGACTTGTTTGTTCGATAACTGTAGGAATTAAATTCATGTTCATTTCCTCCTTCGATTAAGAGAATCATTTAAATTCTTTATGTATGTATGATACACTTTTTGGTCAATTTAGGTCAAACAAAACAAACCCTATAATTGATAATTTGTTCGACAATTTTCTAGCTAAGTCTCCTTCCTAATTAAATTTATTAATAATTATGCCGCACAGGGATGAATTTCCACATTACCCATAATACCCAAAAGCCGAAGTTTTAAACCTGATAACCCTTGCAAAGGAAGGCATTCTATCATATAATGAAGTCTGTCGAAAAAATATAGTAAATGATCTTCTATTTCGCCCTCGTAGTGCAACGGATAGAACGCAAGCCTCCGAAGCTTGAAATGCAGGTTCGATTCCTGCCGAGGGCATTACCAATCTCCCGCTTAATTAAGTGGGGGATTTTTTATTTGTCATTTTTAAGTGAAGGCATCCGATGGATCCAAGCGATTTTTGATGAATTTAATCGATTTCCGTAAATTTCCATCGAATTATGTAATGTCACCCTCTTTTGGATAATATTAGTCATAACCCTTGAGAAATGTTGATTTCTCAATAAAAGTAGTTGTGAAAATCGCATTCCTGACATATAGTATTTAAAACAAATACACTATTCAGAAAAAAACGTAAGCGTTTTCATGGGTTTTTGTGTAGAATTTTCTCCTGATAATGTAAAATGGAATGGGGGAGGGATGAATCGATGAGTATGAATATGAAAGCAGGACTTTTTCAACAGCAAACATTAAAATTGGCAATGACCCAGGAGCTGATGCAAGCTATTACATTGTTGCAGTACTCCGCACAAGAGCTTTCCGCTTTTTTAGAAAATAAAATGGTGGAAAATCCATTACTGTCCCTAGATCAGCCAACATCCGCTTTGTTTCAGCCAACCCTTGACCGGAAAAAGGGTAAACGAACTCTTAAAAATACGTATGATGCCAATTATTGGATTGAACAAATCAGTGAAGATACCCTTTCACTTGAACAGCATGTCATGTCGCAAGTGAATCACCAGCAACTTTCTGGTGAGCAGCAGAAGGCGATGTTGCTCTTAATTCATAACCTTGATGAAAACGGTTACTTGCGAATCCAGCTAGAAGATATATGTGTTCCGGGGATATCTTCAGTCGTTTTAGAAGAGAGCCTACGACTTTTACAGCAACTCGAGCCGCATGGGCTTGCAGCGAGGAATCTTCAAGAATGTCTTTTACTTCAGGTAAAAGCAGAAGGTGTGAATCTGCTGGCAGAATCGATCATAGAAAACCATTTCCTCGATTTTGCTGAAAAGCGGTGGAAAGACTTAAGTAAAAAAATTGGCGCTACAATGAAGGAGATTCAAGAAGTTTTTGATTATGTCCAGACATTGAATCCGCGTCCTGCTTCACTCTTTTTTCAGGAAAAACCATCCTATATTGTGCCGGATGTAGTCGTGGAAGTTCGTGACGGAATCCTGCTTGTCGGGAATTATGATGGTAACACACCCAATCTTAACGTGGATAAAGGGTATTTAAACAGAATGAAGAGTCATAAGGACCAGGGAGTGCAACGTTTTATCCAGGATAAGTGGCAAGAATACCAATGGATCTCAAGAGGGATTCAACAGAGAAAAGAGACTATATTGAAGGTTATTCAGTGTATAGTCGAAAAACAACCAGCGTGCTTTCATCACGGTTTAAATTATTTAAAGCCGATGACCATGAAAGAAATCGCTGACGAGCTTGGCATACATGAGTCCACAGTAAGCCGGGCTGTTAAAGGGAAATACGTGCAGACACCATTTGGTACGATAGAGATGCGGGTATTTTTCACTACTTCTTTACAATCTGTCGGCCTTGATGAAGATATGTCGGGCATGCAAGCAAAAAAAAGCCTCCAGGCAGCAATCAATAGTGAAAATAAACAAAAGCCGCTTTCGGACCAGGACTTGGCTGAACGTTTAAAAGAGGAGAATGGAATTATTCTGGCACGTCGAACTGTCGCCAAATACCGGGAACAATTAGGGATTCCTTCTTCATCTAAACGAAAAAGATATGATTGAAAAGGATGAGTGATTTGGAATCAAATGTGTTTGTTTTATACAGCAGGGAAAAATGTCCATTATGTGAAAAGGCCAAACAGATTCTTGAAGAGATTAAATTTGAATCAGGTATAGTATATACGGAAATTGATATCTATTCTGATGATGCTTTACTTGAAAAGTTCGGGCTTATGATTCCTGTTATAGAATGGAAAGGTAATATAATTCAATTCGGAAATGTTGATAAATCAGCTTTAAATAGGCTTGTGGAAAAATAATTTTTCAAATCATTTGAAGAAACATTCCGTTCCTGCTAGAATAAAATATGTAGCAGGAATATTTTTTTGTTTTAAGTGGGACATTAAATGACTATACGGGACAAAAAGTGTCCAACTTTAACTTTTAGGAGTTTTAAACATGCGTACATTACTCGAGGTACAAAGAAAATTATTACCTGATTTCCTTATGGTTATGCAAAAAAGATATGATATCCTGCGTTATATCAATATGATGCAGCCAGTTGGAAGGCGAAGTCTGGCAGTTAGCCTTAATTTGACGGAGCGGACGCTAAGAGGTGAGGTTGATTTTCTGAAAAGTCAGAACCTGATAAATATATTCAGTTCTGGAATGACTCTCACTGATGAAGGGATGGAGATCCTGGATAAGTTAGAAGGAATAATGCGTGAAGTAATGGGTATAGACATAATGGAACGGAAGTTGCAGGACATATTACAAGTTGATGAAGTCATCATAGTCTCTGGTAATTGTGATGAAATTCCATGGGTGAAAAAAGAATTGGGCAAAGCGTGTGCAAACCGTATGAAACAAGAGTGGGAATCAAAGAATACCATTGCTGTTACAGGTGGATCAACAATGGCCGAAGTAGCTAATTCTTTGTCACCTGATGAAGCGTCAAGGAAATTGACATTTGTCCCTGCTCGCGGCGGAATTGGTGAAGCTGTACAGAATCAAGCTAATACCATTGTAGAGAAAATGGCACATAAGACGCATGCCTCGTACCGAGTGTTATATGTACCTGATCAATTAAGCGGTGAGGTATATGCTTCCTTTATGAAAGAACCTGCAATTAAAGAAGTCATTTCCCAAATCAAGTCAGCCGATATGATTATCCATGGAATTGGTGATGCTTTGGCAATGGCTAAAAGAAGAAATTCTACACCAGAAATGTTAAAGAAGCTGATTGATGGAAATGCTGTAGGAGAAGCATTCGGTTATTATTACGATGAAAACGGAAAAGTTGTCCATAAAGTTTTGACTGTCGGCATTCAATTAGATGATCTTAGCCCTGAAAAGCGAGTGATTACTGTAGCAGGTGGGAAAACTAAAGCAAAAGCAATCCGTTCATATATGAAAGGCGCACCTTCATCGACGGTTTTAATCACGGATGAAGCGGCAGCACAAGAGTTAATTCAGGGGAATTATACCCCTTAATATATTTGCGAACTTAAAAGGAGGAATTTTTCATGGCAGTAAAAGTTGGAATTAATGGTTTTGGACGTATTGGACGTAATGTATTTCGGGCAGCATTGAGTAATCCTGAGGTAGATATTGTAGCTATTAACGACTTAACAGATGCTAATATGTTAGCGCACCTTCTGCAATATGATTCAATTCATGGCTCTCTTAATGAAAAAGTAACAGTGGATGGGGATTACTTAGTTGTTGATGGCCATAAAGTTAAAGTATTGGCTGAACGTGATCCTGCACAGTTAGCATGGGGAGAACTAGGAGTAGAAGTAGTTGTAGAATCTACAGGACGTTTTACAAAACGTTCCGATGCTGCTAAACATTTAGAAGCTGGCGCGAAAAAAGTTATTATTTCAGCTCCTGCATCTGATGAAGATATCACGATCGTTATGGGTGTAAACGAAGACAAATATGATGCAGAAAACCACCACGTTATTTCAAATGCTTCATGTACGACGAACTGTTTAGCTCCATTTGCTAAAGTGCTTCATGAACAATTCGGAATTAAACGCGGTATGATGACTACAGTTCACTCTTATACAAATGATCAGCAAATACTTGATTTGCCTCATAAAGATTATCGTCGAGCACGTGCAGCGGCTGAAAATATCATTCCTACAACAACTGGGGCAGCAAAAGCTGTTGCACTTGTTCTTCCTGAACTTAAAGGGAAATTGAATGGTATGGCAATGCGTGTACCTACTCCAAACGTATCTGTAGTCGACCTTGTTGCAGAGCTTGAAAAAGATGTAACAGCTGAAGAAGTAAATGCAGCATTTAAAAAAGCATCAGAAGGAGAACTAAAAGGAATTCTTGATTACAGTGAACTTCCTCTAGTATCAGGTGACTATAACGGTAACGCATCATCTTCTACAATTGATGCTCTTTCCACGATGGTAATGGAAGGAAACATGGTAAAAGTATTATCTTGGTATGATAATGAAACAGGATATTCTAGCCGTGTTGTAGATTTAATTGACTATTTGGCTAAAAAAGGATTGTAATTAGAATATTAAAAAAAACCTCACCAAGGTGAGGTTTTTTTAATAACACCTCTAAAAAAACTTGGCAGAAGATGATATTATTAGTAAGTCATTAAACAGTCAAGCGTTTACATTTCTTGTTTTTGGATAATTTCCTGGAAACCGACTATAATGAAAAAGAGAAAAGGGGAGTTGGGATATTTACCCTCTCCCTTTTTGACTAAAAGAATCAAAAATATGATAACAATATCTAAGGGGGTTCTTGGATTATGAATAAAAAGTCGATTAGAGATATTGAATTAAAGGGGAAACGCGTATTTTGCCGTGTTGATTTCAACGTTCCGATGCAGGACGGAAAGATTTCGGATGATACGAGAATCAAAGCTGCACTGCCGACGATTTCCTATCTGACAGAACAAGGTGCTAAAGTTATTTTAGCCAGCCACCTTGGTCGTCCAAAGGGACAAGTTGTTGAAGAATTGCGCTTAGCTCCTGTTGCGGAAAGACTAAGTGAACTTAGTGGAAAAGATGTACAAAAGGCTGAAGAAGCTTACGGGGAGTCAGTTCAATCAATCATTGATAACATGGGAAATGGCGAGATTCTATTATTGGAAAACGTTCGTTTCTATCCTGGTGAGGAGAAGAACGATCCTGAATTAGCGAAGTCATTTGCTGCATTGGCTGATGTTTATGTAAATGATGCTTTCGGAGCTGCGCACCGTGCACATGCTTCAACGGAAGGGATAGCCCATCATCTTCCTGCTGTTGCTGGATTGTTAATGGAAAAAGAGCTTGCGGTATTAGGAAAAGCTCTATCCAATCCAGAACGTCCTTTTACAGCTATAATTGGGGGAGCAAAGGTAAAGGATAAAATAGGTGTTATCGAGAACCTGTTGGAAAATGTCGATCACTTGATTATTGGTGGTGGATTAGGTTATACATTTATTAAAGCGCAAGGTCATGAAATCGGTAATTCTTTATTAGAAGAAGACAAAATCGAGCTGGCTAAATCTTTCATTGAGAGTGCGAAAGAAAAAGGTGTACAACTGCATTTGCCAATTGATGCTGTTGTAGCAGCAGAATTTTCACCTGATGCAGAAGCCCAGAATGTCGATATTGATGCTATCCCAAATGATAAAATGGCGCTTGATATTGGACCTAAAACAAGTGAATTATTCGCAGATGTAATCAAGGGCTCTAAGCTAGTAATTTGGAATGGACCAATGGGTGTATTTGAATTCGATAAATTTGCGAATGGAACGAGAACTGTTGCTGAAGCATTGGCGGAAGCAAAAGATACTTACAGCATTGTAGGCGGAGGGGATTCTGCTGCAGCTGCTGAAAAGTTTGGCTTAGCAGAAAAGATGTCCCATATATCAACTGGTGGCGGTGCTTCTCTTGAGTTCATGGAAGGCAAAGAGCTTCCTGGCGTAGTAGCCTTGAACGATAAATAAGAGTGAACCGTTAAAAATATCAACTTTAGAAGGGATGAGAAACCAAATGCGAAAACCGATTATTGCAGGAAACTGGAAAATGAATAAAACACTATCTGAAGCGACTGCCTTTTTAGAAGAAGTGAGCAATTTGATTCCGAAGCAAGATTTAATCGAGTCAGTTGTATGTGCTCCAGCTTTATTTTTGGATCAACTTGTTAAAGCAGCAAAAGGAACCGATGTGAAAATCGGGGCGCAAAACATGCATTTTGAAGAAAGTGGTGCCTTCACTGGAGAAATCAGCCCAATCGCGTTAGCTGATCTTGGTGTTTCATATGTCATTCTAGGTCATTCTGAACGCCGGGAAATGTTCAACGAAACAGATGAAGCTGTAAATAAAAAAGCTCATGCTGCTTTTGCAAATCAGTTAACGCCTATCGTCTGTTGTGGTGAAACACTGGAGCAGAGGGAAGCTGGAGAAACGAATAATTTCGTTGGTAGCCAGATTGAAAAAGGCCTTGCGGGGCTATCTGATGACCAATTGAAACAAGCCGTTATTGCTTATGAGCCGATTTGGGCGATTGGAACAGGGAAATCTTCATCTGCTCAGGATGCAAATGAAGTTTGCGCACATATCCGCTCAGTTGTTGCTGATAAGTTTTCTAACGAAGCAGCGGCAGCCATCCGCATTCAGTACGGCGGCAGTGTGAAGCCTGAGAATATCAAAGAGTATATGGCACAGCCTGATATTGACGGTGCATTGGTAGGCGGGGCAAGCTTGAAAACCGATTCCTTTTTACAATTGCTGGAGGCTGGTCACTATGAGTAAGTCGCCTGTGGCACTTATCATCTTAGACGGTTTTGGTTGCCGCAATGAAGAAGAGGGAAATGCTGTTTTTCATGCAAAAAAACCGAACTTTGATCGTTATTGGGACCAGTATCCGCATTCCCATTTAACTGCAAGCGGGGAAGCTGTCGGCTTGCCTGCTGGTCAAATGGGGAACTCTGAAGTGGGTCACTTGAATATAGGGGCCGGACGGGTCGTTTATCAAAGTCTGACCCGTGTGAACCTAGCAATTCGTGAAGGAGAGTTTGCAGAAAACCAAACTTTTCTTGATGCCATGAACCATACCAAGAAAAAAGGTACAGACCTTCATCTTTTTGGTCTCCTTTCAGATGGCGGTGTGCACAGTCATATTGAACATATGTATGCCCTGCTGAAATTGGCGGCTAAAGAAGGAGTTAAAAACGTATATGTTCATGCATTTTTAGATGGACGGGATGTTGGACCGAAAACGGCACAAGGTTATATTAAGGATGCGGAAGCGAAAATGAAGGAAATTGGTGTTGGTCAGTTCGCGACCATATCCGGACGATATTATTCCATGGACCGTGATAAACGCTGGGAGCGTGTGGAAAAATCCTATCGTTCAATGGTGTACGGTGATGGACCTGCTTACCCTTCTGCGATGGAATGTGTAGAAGACTCTTACGAACATGGTATTTTTGATGAGTTCGTGATACCTTCAGTCATTACAGCGGATGATGGGAAACCGGTAGCGACAATAAAAGATGATGATGCGGTTATTTTTTATAACTTCCGTCCAGACCGGGCAATTCAGATTTCAAATACGTTTACGAATAAGGATTTTCGATCATTTGACCGTGGTCCTGGTCATCCGAATAACCTGCATTTTGTCTGCTTGACACATTTTTCAGAAACAGTTGACGGATATGTTGCTTTTAAGCCAACAAATCTTGATAATACATTAGGGGAAGTACTTTCTCAAAATCAACTAACCCAGCTTCGCATTGCTGAAACTGAAAAGTATCCTCATGTGACATTTTTCATGAGCGGCGGACGTGAAGAGAAGTTTCCTGGAGAAGAGAGAATTTTAATTAATTCTCCGAAAGTTGCTACATATGATTTAAAGCCAGAAATGAGTGCTTATGAAGTGACGGATGCGTTGTTGGAACAAATTGAGGCGGACCGCTTTGATGCTATTCTTTTGAATTTTGCCAACCCGGATATGGTCGGCCATTCAGGGATGCTGGAGCCGACTATTAAAGCGATTGAAACCGTGGATGAGTGCCTAGGTAAAATTGTCGATCTAATCGTCTCAAAAGGTGGAACAGCAATCATAACCGCTGACCATGGGAATGCTGATGAAGTTGTAACGCTTGAAGGCAACCCCATGACAGCCCATACAACAAATCCTGTGCCTGTCATTATCACTAAAAATCAGGTAACATTAAGAACAGGTGGTATCCTAGGTGATTTAGCTCCAACGATGCTTGATTTGCTTGGAGTCGAAAAACCTGTTGAAATGACAGGGAAATCCCTATTATCTAAATAAAATTGTGAATTGGAAAAGGAGAGATTTATAATGCCGTACATCGAACATGTATATGCACGCGAAGTGCTAGATTCTCGTGGTAATCCAACAGTAGAAGTAGAAATCCAAACAGAGTCCGGATACTTCGGACGAGCAATTGTACCATCAGGTGCTTCCACAGGAGAACACGAAGCAGTTGAGCTTCGTGACGGAGATAAATCTCGTTACCTGGGTAAAGGGGTACAAAAAGCAGTTGATAATGTAAATGAGATCATTGCTGAAGCTGTCATCGGTTTGGATGTAACAAACCAAGCAGGCCTTGACCTTACCATGATTGAACTGGATGGTACAGAAAACAAAGGAAACTTGGGAGCAAATGCAATCCTTGGTGTATCAATGGCTGCAGCCCACGCTGCTGCGGAATTTTCCGGTTTACCATTGTATCGTTACCTTGGAGGGTTCAATGCGAAACAACTTCCAACTCCAATGATGAACATCATTAACGGTGGATCACATGCCGATAACAATGTCGACTTCCAGGAATTTATGATTCTTCCTGTCGGTGCTCCTAGCTTCAAAGAAGCAGTTCGTATGGGTGCTGAAGTATTCCATGCCTTAAAATCTGTTCTTTCTGCTAAAGGCCTGAACACGGCTGTTGGTGATGAAGGAGGATTTGCGCCAAACCTTGGTTCAAACCGTGAAGCGTTACAAGTCATTATCGAGGCAATTGAAAAAGCAGGCTACAAAGCAGGCGAAGATATCTACCTTGGTATGGACGTAGCTTCATCTGAATTCTATAACAAAGAAACAGGCAAATACGATCTTGCAGGCGAAGGCCGCAATGGAGTCACATCCGAAGAAATGGTTGCTTTCTATGAAGAGCTAGTGAATGAATTCCCGATTCTTTCTATTGAAGACGGCTTGGATGAAAATGACTGGGATGGACACAAACTTCTAACTGAACGCATAGGTTCAAAAGTTCAATTAGTGGGCGACGATTTATTTGTAACCAACACGAAAAAATTGGCTGAAGGCATCGAAAAAGGCATCGGCAACTCTATCCTGATCAAAGTGAACCAAATTGGTACACTAACTGAAACGTTTGATGCGATCGAAATGGCAAAGCGCGCTGGTTACACTGCAGTCGTTTCCCACCGTTCAGGTGAAACAGAAGATGCTACAATCGCTGACATCGCTGTTGCAACAAACGCAGGGCAAATCAAAACGGGATCTATGTCTCGTACAGACCGTATCGCTAAATACAACCAACTTCTTCGCATCGAAGACCAGCTTGGTGACTTGGCTGTATATGGTGGCTTGAAATCTTTCTATAACTTGAAGAAGTAATCATTTTGAAGTCCGCTTCTGACGAGAAGCAGATTTAATTAGTACAGATTAATGCTTTTGACCTTCTATTTAAATGTGGTAATCCACATTTAAATAGGAGGTTTTTTATGTTTATAAAGGATTTTTGAAGGAGTTCATGATAGAAATAAATAACTGGAAAGAATATTATCTAGTGGAAAAAATTTGGTGAACATTAATATATGTTTCTATTAAAGATATTAAACCTGATGAAGTTATTAAATACATTATGACTTTGTTAAATGGAAGAGAGACGCGTATATAGGTTTTTATAATGATGATTACTTAATAAAGTAGGAGATGAAAATCTTCTTCTTTTTTATTTCAATTGACAATAATAGATTTGGCAAAGGGAACTAGGTGGATTTCATGAAATCACATGCAATCGACCAACTTCTTCGCATTGAAGACCAGCTGGGTGATCTTGCGGCTTGAAATCTTTCTATAACTTGTAGAAGTAATCTTCTAAAAAAGGCTGACTCTAAAATTCGTTGAAAGACGAGAATACTGAGCCAGCTTTTTTTATGAAAACCTTAATAACATTGGGTTCAAGCCTGATAAATAGATTTAATCAAACGTTTGATTAAATCGAATTCATCCAAAAAAAGGTGCCGCATCTGGGCACCTTTTTTTATTTATCCGTTACAGCTTGTACGGGAACTGCATTATAGAATTCTTCTAATGTACTATTAGTTTCAAAAATTTCAGCAGCGGTATCAACACCAACATAGCGGATGTGCCATGGTTCGTATTTATAGCCTGTGATGCTTTCCTTGCCTTTTGGATAGCGGATAATATATCCGTATTCATGGGCGTGTTCGGCCAGCCAGGTAGCTTCATTTGTGTCGCCGAAGCAGTCTTGAGCAGCGCATGCACCATCATGGGTCGTAACATCAATAGCTAGACCTGTTTCATGCTCGCTTGTTCCGGGCAGAGCACTGTAGGTTTTAGCTTTTTCTTCCCCATCTCTTTTCACATAGTTATTAAAGATAGAGACTTGTGTTTGGTGTGAGCGGTAGGCAGAGACGCCAGCTAAATGCATGTTTTCTTTTTCAGCAGCTTGGAACATTTTTTCAAGAGCTTCTCCTGCTTCTTTTCGCATCATTCTTTTTTCAATTTTATCTTGAAAGATGAAATCTACTTTTGGATAGAAAAGATCGTCAGGTTTGTAATCTTCCGGCAGACTGTATTGTTTATTGACAAGGACAGGTATGCTTTCCGGTTCGGCCAATGTCTGAAGCCCTTTCTGTGCGGGTTTAACAGTCGTATCGACTTCTACCTGGCGTTGGGCCGATTCATTTGAATCACTTTTCTCATTAGTTTCTGTCTCCGTATCTTGGGAGATCGGCTGTTCTTCTTTTTGCTCTTTTTTATCATCGTTGGATAGGTCGAATGAACATCCAGCTAATAGAATAAAAGTTGAAAGAGCAGTTGCTGCAAATATAGGTTTTAACATATGAAAGGCCCCTTGCATTTAAAATAAGATTTCCAAAGATAAAGTTTTTACAATATTACCGGGATAAATAGTCCCTTGTTAATTCACTCTGATATTTATCCAGAAATAATCCAATCCAGACTACCATCAACAAAAAAGGATAATCATTACGGACTGCGGCTTCCACGACTGGTGTAGACCAATAGTGCGAAAGGAAACCAGATGACATTCTGATTGTCTCAAATGTGACTAGGGCGTGTAGCGATAGCCAGAGAATCGTAAGGGTATTAGTTCCAAACCCAATAACTGCGGCTATGATACTCAGTAAAACAGCTGCTGCCCCAATTAGAAGTACATGAAAGCTTGATTGGAAAAAGTCGACACTGCTATTGGAAAGTCCATTATAAATAATAGCAGTAAAATAAATAGTTGTCGTGATATATGCAGCAAATAATAAGTAACGGTTTCCGTGATACTTGGCAAGCAGCAATAAAAGCGGTGATAGGATGATTAACAGGACACTCATAAGGTTGCTACCGCCTGTCCATAAAGAATAACCGGCAACCGCCGAGAATAGGATGGTCAGGAGATCAAGAATCCGAAGTATGGACTTAAACATGGTGACACCTCTTTCTTCTCTTTATGTAAATTATCTCAAACTTTGATTCAAAAAGAAATCAATGACTATAAATGTTTAGAAGTTCTTACCATAAAATCATAACAAAGATTGTAGATATTTATTGGGTGTGGTAAAGTTAAATTAATTGTATTGGTCCTTCAGGAGGTGTAATTGCATGCATGCAATTCTCATAACGCTTTTAGTGATTGTTAGTATCGCTCTTATTGTGACGGTATTGCTTCAATCAGGAAAAAGTGCAGGTTTATCAGGTGCGATTGCCGGTGGTGCTGAACAGTTATTCGGAAAACAAAAAGCACGCGGCTTAGACCTAATTTTACATCGGGCAACGATAGTATTAGCTGTTTTATTCTTTGCTTTAACTTTACTTGTTGCATTCTTTGATGTGTAATGGATCAAAAATGAGTCTAGCTAAATAGCTAGGCTTTTTTCTTTGCACTATAGTTGTATGTATAGATATAGTAATTTTAGCACTTAATGATAAAATACAGAAATTTTTTTGGATGCTATTTACAAATAAAGGAGCTTTTAATCATGAAAATCAAGCTGCAACAGCCCTTTACTTTTGAAGGCGGAAAAAGAGCTGTCTTACTTTTACACGGATTTACGGGAAATTCTGCAGATGTACGTATGCTTGGCCGATACTTGGAGAAACAGGGATACACCTGTCATGCTCCACACTATAAAGGACATGGTGTGCCACCAGAGGAATTGGTAAAAACGGGTCCTGCTGATTGGTGGAAAGATGTCATGATGGCCTATGATTTTTTAAAAAGCAAAGGCCATGAAGAAATTGCTGTTGCTGGACTCTCATTAGGAGGCGTATTTTCTCTGAAATTAGGTTACACTGTACCTATAAAGGGTATCGTATCAATGTGTGCGCCTATGTATATTAAAAGTGAAGAAATGATGTATAAAGGAGTATTGGAGTACGCCAGAGAATTTAAGAAGTACGAAGGGAAAACACAAGAACAAATAGAGCAGGAAATGGACCGCTTTGCTGACAAACCTATGAATACATTGAAAGCTCTTCAGGAATTGATAACTGATGTACGAGAGCACGTCGATCATATCTACACGCCGACATTTGTCGTGCAGGGTCGGCATGATGATGTAATCAATCCGAAAAGTGCCGATATTATTTATGAAGCTATCGAATCACCTGTTAAACAAATCAAGTGGTATGAAGAATCCGGTCATGTCATAACCCTTGATAAAGAACGTAACCAGTTGCATGAAGATGTATTTGAATTTTTAGAAAGTCTGGATTGGTCCGAATAACAAATTTATCATACCCTGAATAGGAGGGGTTTTATGGAAGATAACATTCAAGAACACATAAACAAGCTTCTGACGTATATGACAGACGAAGCGTATAAGCCATTAACAGTACAAGAACTTGAAGAGGCTCTAAAAATCGAAGACTCAGCAGACTTCAAGAATTTCGTGAAGGCGCTAGTTAAGATGGAAGAAAAGGGATTGGTAGTCAGAACGAGAAGCAATCGTTACGGTCTGCCGCAAAAAATGAACTTATTTCGCGGTAAGTTAACAGGACATGCTAAGGGCTTCGCATTTGTTACACCAGAAGATAATCCAGGAATGGATGATATTTTCATTCCGCCAAATGAAACAGGTACAGCAATGCATGGAGATATCGTCATGGTCCGTGTTTCTTCAGAAACATCTGGCTCAAGACAAGAAGGTACAGTTATTAGAATTCTTGAACGCGGAATTACACAAGTAGTCGGTACATACTCCGAGAGTAAAAGTTTTGGTTTTGTCATCCCAGATGATAAAAAAATTGCGAATGATATTTTCATTCCACAGCATGCTTCTCATGGAGCGGTAGAGGGTCATAAGGTTGTTGTTAAGCTGACTTCTTATCCTGAAGGACGTGTAAGTGCAGAAGGAGAAGTCATTGAAATTCTTGGACATAAGAATGACCCTGGCGTGGATATTCTGTCAGTAATTCATAAATATGGTTTGCCAATGGAGTTCCCTGAAGAAGTCATGGAGCAAGCTAATGCCGTTTCGGATACCATTGAAGAAAGTGAAATTGGCAACCGCAGGGATTTGCGTAATGATGTATTAGTAACGATAGATGGAGCGGATGCTAAGGACTTGGATGATGCTGTTACGGTTTCTAAACTTGAAAATGGCAATTACAAGTTGGGTGTACATATTGCTGACGTAAGCCATTATGTGAAGGAAGGTTCACCGATCGATAAGGAAGCTCTTGAAAGAGGTACGAGCGTTTATTTGGTGGACAGGGTTATTCCTATGATTCCGCATCGTTTATCGAATGGTATTTGTTCTTTGAACCCTCAAGTTGATCGTTTTACACTATCGTGTGAAATGGAAATCACGCCAAATGGCGATGTCGTCAATCATGAAATTTTTGAAAGTGTCATTAAAACGACGGAACGAATGACTTATGGCAATGTGAACAAAATTCTTGTGGACAAAGATGAAGAACAACTCGAACGCTATGAAGCGCTGGTACCTATGTTCCAGGACATGGAGAAGTTAGCGGCCATTCTTCGTAAAAAGCGGATGAACCGCGGTGCAATCGACTTTGATTTTAATGAAGCGAGAGTCATTGTGGATGAAGAAGGACATCCAACTGAAGTTGTATTACGTGAAAGATCAGTTGCGGAAAAGCTGATTGAAGAGTTCATGCTTGCAGCTAACGAAGCTGTTGCAGAGCATTTCCATCGTCTTGATGTACCTTTCATTTACCGTATTCACGAGGATCCGAAACCTGAAAAACTGCAGCGTTTCTTTGAATTCATTACGAACTTCGGATATATTGTTCGAGGATCGGCCAATGATGTTCATCCAAAGGCTTTACAGGAAATCATTGAGGCTGTTGCTGGAAAACCGGAAGAAACGGTTATTTCAACGGTAATGCTTCGTTCAATGCAACAGGCTAAATATGATCCGGAGAGTTTGGGTCACTTTGGCTTATCAGCTGAGTTTTATACCCATTTCACATCACCGATACGCCGTTACCCGGATTTAATCGTGCATCGTTTAATTCGGACCTATTTGGTGGAGGGTAAACTAGATCAAGCTACCAAGGAAAAGTGGAATGCCATTTTACCTGAGATTGCCGATCATACGTCGAAGCGCGAACGTCGCTCAGTCGATGCTGAGCGGGAAACCGATGATTTGAAGAAAGCAGAGTACATGCTTGATAAAATTGGTGAAGAATACACCGGTATCATTGGATCTGTTACGAACTTCGGGATGTTTGTTGAGCTGCCGAATACCATTGAGGGGCTTGTTCATGTCAGCTTTATGACGGATGATTATTACCGCTTTGATGAGCGTCAGCTTGCGATGATCGGGGAACGAACAGGTAAGGTATTCCGGATTGGCGATGAGATAGACATACGTGTTTCCAACGTGAATAAAGAGGAACGGGCCATTGATTTTGAAATCATCGGCATGAAAGTTAGCCGTCCTCGTCCTTCTGGGGAGAAGAAAATATTCAAGGCTAATTCAGGTGAGCGTAAACGAGGCCGCGGTGGTAATTCGGGCCGTAACGAAAGCAAAGGCGGAAGCCGTGGAGGCAATCGCAATAGTGATTCGTCTTCTTCAGAAAGAAAACCGAAAAAGAAGAAAAAATTCTTTGAAAATGCGCCCGCTGCTAAGCGCAAAAGAAAACCTAAAAAGAGATAAGATTGAGGAGAGAGGATGATCCAGTCATCCTCTCCCTGATTGGATGATAAAGGGGAGAGTTAGATGCCAAAAGGCTCAGGGAAGCAATTAGCACAAAATAAAAAAGCATTTCATGATTTCTTTATTGAAGATACCTTTGAAGCAGGAATTGTTTTGCAAGGGACAGAAATCAAATCGATTCGGGCCGGAAAAGCCAATTTAAAGGATTCCTTTGCCAAAATTGAAAACGGCGAATTGTATCTACATAATATGCATGTCAGCCCTTATGAACAAGGAAACCGTTACAATCATGATCCATTACGGACACGAAAACTTCTCCTACACAAAAAGGAAATTAATAAGCTTATTGGGGAAACGAAAGAAACAGGATACACAATTGTACCCTTGAAAATGTATTTGAAAAATGGCTTTGCCAAGGTTTTAATTGGGCTGGGTAAAGGGAAGAAACAATATGACAAGCGTGAAGACCTGAAGAAGAAGGAAGCGAAACGTGATATTGAACGTGCTTTTCGTGACAGACAGAAGATGTAGAACTGCCAAGACCTTACAATTGATTTTTTAAATGAATCTGTTATAATTAATCCTGTACCGATGACAACTGAATATCAGCACAACTTGCTGACTATTCTTTTCTCGTACGCTCCATTTTAATCATGGGGACGTTACGGATTCGACAGGGATAGTTCGAGCTTAAGTTGCGAGTCGAGGGGATCGGCCTCGTTAAAACGTCAACGCCTATAACTGGCAAACAAAACAACAACCTAGCTTTCGCTGCGTAACAACAGTCGATAGCTGTTCCTCCCTCCATGGCCCACGTGGTAGGGTAAGGGACTCACTCTAAGTGGGATACGCCGGAATCCACCGTCTGAGGATGAAGGAAGAGACCAATCAGACTAGCTGCTCTGCCGCCTGTCGATAGGCTAATGAGTTCGCGAAATGCGAATATATCGACTACACTCGTAGAAGCTTAAGTGCCGTTATGTCTGGACGTGGGTTCGACTCCCACCGTCTCCACCAATACATATATTGGTGGTTTTTTATTTTTATATAACAGGAAGCGTAACTTTTCATAAAATGCAGGGTTATGCTTCCACAAAGTTAACGTTAACTCACTTATTGTGGTTTTATAAAAAAGATTGATCATTTAAAACAAAGTTAGATTATTTAATATAAAGATTGATAATTTATAATAAAGCAACACTTATTAGGATAGCGTCAGGAAAATGCAGATTTACAACGTTAAGAAAGTTTTAATGGTCTTTAAAGAATTTAGGGTGATCATTTTCTCTGAATTAATCCCGTAAATTAATATGATCCCATCCTAAAGTAGATTTATGATGTAAAAGTCACCATTAAAATTACCTAATCCGAGATGAATTATATGGAATTGCAATATCTGAAAAATAACAAAGCATATCTGAGATTTCTCAGATATGCTTTCATTTTAAATACACTAAATAATAATGTTGACTATTTTAGTTATGTGATTCACTTTCGTATTTTTGAATGGCTACTTTTTTAGGCATTAAACATGCAAAAATTAATGCTACAAAAGATACGAATAACATAAATACATAGGCGTCACTTGAGCTGAAGATAGAAGATAATTTCGCTAGTTGTGTAGCTGAAATGTCTCCATTTTCAATGGATAACTGAGAAGCATGCGAAGTTGCTTGAATTGTATACACTGTGATGATAACTGCTGTTCCTATAGCACCTGCTAATTGGCGAATGGTATTATTTACTGCTGAACCATGTGAACCTAATTCTCTGGGTAAAGCATTCAACCCTGCTGTATTTAAAGGCATCGAAATGAAACTTAATCCAATTCGTAAAATAATGGTACGAACCATTAAATACATATAAGTTGTGGATTCGGTCAAATCAATTGCACCCCACATCGAAATAATGATAAATACTAAACCCGTAATAAAGAGTGGTTTCGCCCCGTATTTATCATACATTTTACCTGTGATAGGTGATAAGAAGGCATTAATCACGGCTCCAGGTAATAGAAGTAGACCTGATTCAAATGCGGTAAAACCTCGTCCATTTTGCAAGTAAATTGGTAAAAGAATTAGATCGGCATACATAATCATCGTAATGAGTATGTTAATGACTGATGTAAGAGTGAAAATTTTATACTTAAATACTGATAAATTTAATAATGGATCGTTAGACTTTATTTGACGTAAACAGAATAGAGTTGTAACGATTATTCCGATGATGATTGTTGTAATAACAACTGGATGTACCCATCCTTTGCTTCCTGCACTACTAAATCCAAATAAAATACAACCAAACCCAATCGTTGATAAAATGACACTTACGATATCTAATTTTGCTTTTGTTGTGTCTGCAACATTCATTAAATATTTAAAAGCAAGAAAAATGACGATTAATACGATTGGAGCTAATCCAATAAATAGCCATCTCCATGATACATATTCAATGATAAAGCCAGATATTGTTGGAGCGATGGCTGGGGCAAAAATTATGGCAAAGCCGATAGTTCCCATAATACTTCCACGCTTTTCACTAGGGTATAAATACAAAATAACCGTCATCATTAGTGGCATAATAATTCCTGCCCCAATTGCTTGAATCATTCTTCCTGTTAACAGAATGCTAAAGTTCATGGCACAGGCACATAGCACAGTCCCCATGAACAAAAAGAACATCGAGCTAATAAACAGCTGCCTTGTTGTAAACCGTTTCATTAAAAACGCAGTAATCGGCACTAAAATACCGTTTACGAGCATAAAGCCTGTTGATAGCCATTGTACAGTTGCAGCCGTAACATGAAATACCTCCATAAAATTACTCATTGCTACATTTAATAGTGTTTGATTTAATGTTGATAAAAAACAGCCAGCAATCAGGACCATTAATAAGATTTTTTTATTTTTTTCCGCTATTTCCTTCTGCATTCATAAACTCCTTTATTCTAGACTTGAATTATCGACACCGTGTCGATAAAATCAATAGTAACAAGATATATATTCTTTGACCATGAACAGTTTTTTTAAAAATGTTCACTACTCGACATAAAACATATATGATGTTGAGAAAGTCAAAGGAAAATCTATAAAGGGGGTTAAAAATGTCTACACCTAAAAAAGAAGATCCTCGTACAATTCGTTCAAGAGAAATGTTTAAAAATGCCGTCTTTTCTCTTTTATGTGAGGACCCCACCATTTCAAACTTAACGGTTCAGAAAGTCGCAGCCAAAGCAGAATTAAATCGGACAACATTTTACTTACATTATCAAGATATTCAAGATTTACTAACGCAAATCACCAACGAGATTTCAAATGAGCTTTCTAATAAAATTGTTGATTTAATACATGCAAAAGATTTATCAGAAAAACAAAAGCTAACACAATTTCTTGATTATTTATATATCCATCGAAATTATTTACTTATTATATTTAAAATGAATCAATTTGAGGAGCAATTGTTTTTATTTTTAAAGCAACTAGTAGAAACAAGAAGAAAGAATACCAAAAAGGATTTACCTGCTGACTATGTCGCGGTTGATATTAAAACAGCTTCATTGGTAGGCATCATCATGTGGTGGATAACGAAGGGGCTTCATTTTAGTTCAGATTATATTGCAAATCAAATTTATTTAATGTACAAAGTGCAATGATTCTAAATCATTCATCCATATTATTAATAAACATTGGAGTCAGTAAATGATGAAAATTAAAAAAACCATTAAAGTTATTCTCTTACAAGTAAGAGTGTAAAGTAGGAACAAGTAACGAAAAAGGCCCAATTCCTCAATTTTAATGCTGAGAAATTGGGCTATTTATATTGGCATTTCCTTAACGTTGTAAATCCGCATTTTCCTGACGCTACAAGAAGAAAGAAAACAATGGTCAATTAGGGCTGTTACCCTTATTTGCATATACCAATTAATGAAAATGGAAAATATTATCATTGATACAAAAATATAAAGGAGAAATTTAAATGAAGTGTCCCCTTTGTAAAGGTCTTTTGAAAAAAGGACTAGGTGGCACAAAAAAGATGATTTCTGTATTTTACAGGGCCATAGGCGAAGTAGTTTTTCTCTTATTTACCAGTTAAATTCCAGCCGTAACCAGTGTTACAAAAAGTTGCCGGTTGTTTCACCCTCCAAAATGTATGACAATTAACGTAACAAAAAAGCAGACAAACACATAGGAGGGAAATAATGAAAAATAAGAGATTGCTACTTTCAATAATTGCATGCATGGCCATTATTTTTTCTGTTGTTACTATTCAGCCTTCTGATTCCAAAGCACAGACAAACAGCCATGATCCAGTTATCTTCATTCACGGAGCCGGCGGTAATAGCGGAAACTTTAACAGCATTAAGAACTACCTGAAAGCACAAGGCTGGTCCGATAATGAACTGTATGCCATCGAAATGGTGGATAAATCGGGTAATAGCTTGAATAATGCAAGACAGCTAGCTCCTTATGTAGATGAAGTGTTAAAGAAAACAGGAAAGAGTAAGGTTGATATTATTGGACACAGCGCGGGAGGCATCAATACCCTGACTTATATTCTCCTCAATGGCGGCGGAAGCAAGGTAAACGATGTGGTAACGTTGGGTTCTCCAAACAAATTTGTAACATCGAAAGCTCCCGTAGGTACAGATCCTACCCGTAAAATCCGTTATACTTCGATTTACAGTACCAACGACTATGTTGTACCCACTTCGCTTTCAATACTTCAGGGAGCGAAAAACGTTCAAATTAGCGGTGTAGACCACGTGGGAATGCTCTGGAACAGTAAAGTCAACGAGCTGATTAAAGAAGGATTGAATGGCGGAGGGACAAATACAAATTAACAAAAGATTCTTATCTTGAACTTAGTTTTTTCAGCAATATTAAACACATACCGCCTAATGCTTTACTAGAATGTTAATCGAAGCCAGAACGAATAACAACAATCTATAAGCATGCAGCACAAAGAAGATGATTTCCTGTATTTAACAGGGGTCATCTTCTTTAAGTTCTACTATTTAAGATAATCGAATCTTCAATTTTCCTAAAGATCCCAGATTTCCTTGATAACTTAATTTTTGTTGCTGAATCAATTGGTATATTCGGAAAGCTAAATACGTATCACCAATACATTGGTCACTTTCCCCCATTACTTCTCCAACAACTCGGGCTGCACTTTGATATTCATTTGAAATATTTTTTAAGATAGATCCATCATAATAATCTTCAGATACAGCTACTAGTTTTCCATCTAATAATATTCTTAATACGTCTTTCGTTTGAGACCATTTTTTCCAGTCACTTATTAAATCTTTAATTTTTATATGAGACATGCTTTTTTTCATTTGTAGAGCATCTGAAATCAGTTTTGGAGGCATTTCATCTAAACTTCTTATCACATATGAAATTTCTTTGTCCTGTAAGTCACGTACTTTGTATTCTATATGGTGGCTGTACTCTGTAACATCGACCTCTTCAAATTGAATATGTTTATTTTGAAGTAAAAATAATACAAATCTTAAACCGATTTCATCAGAAGTATTGTCACCATGCCATAAGATTACTCTGCTATTACTCGGAACTTCAATTGCGATTCGTGAATTACTTTTAAGGATTGTTTCAATCCAATCTAAGTAGTCTGTATCTGAGGTTGGTCCTGTTTTTGTTAACACTTCTTTCAGCCATTGTTTTCTTTCGTGTAGCCCTTCAATAGATTCTAATTTATAAATAGGACCTATTGAAAAATCTTCATTAATACAAATAATTTGTTGGTTTTGGTGTTCATTACTTTTTTGAAAAATGTTTTTTAAACTCCCATAAGCAGAATCACCAAAACAAATATGTACAACATTCATATTTTTATCTCCTTACTGACTAAATATGGCTATTTTTGTATGGAAAGAGCAAATATGAGCTAATTGCTCTTTTTCGTTTTATTATATGTGATATAAAAAGGAATAACTATCGAATTAAATTCCATATAGGTTGAATTTTTATAAGATAATTACTTCTTTTGAACAAACGGTAACGCAAATAAAGGGTCCATTATTAAAAATACACTCTAGAGAAATAGCGTAAAGTTGATAATTCCTCATTCTTACAATCGGGGTTAGAACAGAAACCGGATTTTACAGGCAAAGTATTTGGAAAGTTTTATTCCGAATTCTTCCAGGTGCTCCTGCTCCTGTGCAAGGTTTAATAGACAAAGGAGAGGACCTGCCCCTCGCAAGGATTTGCCGCTCGATATCGGCAAAATTGAGTAAATTCTCGTCTTATTCATTCCAATAACAAGTTCCGGAAGTGTATCCGCTATAACTCTCGACTATAAATCAATCGTCAATTGAGGGAGTTTTTACTTGTTTCATCTTCTGCTAGTGCTACGAGAATATTGCAATCATTGAATCTAACAAGTAGGGGGGCGAATAAGGGGAGAGTATACAGCTTGTCTTTTAATGAGTAAAAAAAGAGGACGACTCTTAAGAGTCAACCTCTGTTCAATTATGCTTGATTGATAATATCTTCTGCTAAAGATGTGAAGGTTTCTCCAACGTACGATTCTTCATCAAAGACAGAGGCGTCGTTATTTTCTTTGCGGTTTGAGAATGGGATGGTAGAAATTACTTCAGTTTCAAGTCGTTGTGCCAAAATGGCCCCGCCACCTTTTCCAAACAGGTAATTCCTCGATCCGTCCTGTTCTTCAAAATATGCCATGTTTTCGATGACACCCAAGATTTCATGTTTAGTATGTTTGGCCATTGCACCTGCTCTTGAAGCGACAAAAGAGGCGACGTTATGTGGAGTGGTTACAACGATTTCCTTAGCTTGAGGGATCATTGCCGCTACGTCGATGGCTACGTCTCCAGTTCCAGGAGGTAAATCAAGCAGCAGGTAATCCAGTTCTCCCCAATGCGTGTTCACAAGGAAGTTTTTTATCCATTTATTAAGCATAGGTCCCCGCCACATAACAGGATTATCATCTGCTGCAAAAAATCCCATGGACATGACCTTCACACCATGACTGACAACGGGAATGACGGTTTGGTCAATCATTGTTGGTTTTTGGGTAATTGCCATCATTGCTGGGACGCTGAAGCCATATATATCAGCATCTAAAATGCCCACACGTTTGCCCATGCGTGCTAAAGAGACTGCGAGATTAATCGTAACAGTTGATTTTCCAACTCCTCCTTTCCCGCTTGTAACGGCAATGAAGGTCACACCTGAATCAGGGCGAAGCATATTAGGCATACCCGTTTCAGTGGTTGCATTGCTTTTTAGTAATTTCGTCAAGGCTTCTCGTTCTTCTTTAGTCATCGAGCCAAATTGTAAAGACACAGTTGAAGCACCGATGGCTTTTAGCGAGTTTTCAATATCTTCCTGAATTTTCGCTTTTAAAGGACAACCTTGAATGGTTAAGACTACTTCTAACTGGATATCGGTTCCGTCGATTTTGATATTTCTAACCATATTCAACTCTACAATACTTTTATGCAATTCAGGATCTTCGACATGTTTCAAAGCATCCATGACTTTTTCATGTGTTAGCATTTCATCCATCCTTTTGTTTTCAATATCGTCGTGCATGATAGAAAAAAGACTCAAAAGAAGGATGAACTTCTTTTAAGTCTTAATCTATTTGTTGAGAGAAAGCTTACTTTTGGGGATAGTCACTTGTAAAAAAGGTTCTAAATCTATTCTTTTAGTTCCTTACCCATTCCTTTTAGGAAATGGATGCCAAAACCGATTGCTCGATTTATATCTGGGTCATTTAATGTTTTCATTAAATTCATTACACCAATTTTCTTATCGGTCTGTAGGAATTTGTTGGCTTCATCGACTCCTGCTAGTGCGCTGTTAAGTAGTTTTGTAGATTGTGCGGCATCAGCGTTCATCAAGGCTCCTGTTGCTCCCATAAGGGTATTGATTAAATTGGTTACAGGTTGTCTTGTGACTTGTTGAAGAGCGATTTTTGCAATTTGTTCTTTTCCTTGAAGCATGGAATTCGCAGCTTCAAGGACACCTGATTCATTAAGTTCACCGAGGATTTTAAACATATTGTTCAACACATCCTCATTGTTGGTGACAAGCGTTTTTAGTTCTTCGAGTTTTTGTAGCTTTATTTCTTCCTCTGTTATAGGATTATGGATTTCCGTAATTGGAGCTGCCATGAGCTTCACCCTCCTTTAATTATTTATCCGTTAAGTGAACATACCCTGGACGAGCCCACTTACGTTCTACCTCAACACCATTTTGAGGATGACGTTTTTTATTCCGTGGATTAGATCCCGGTAATGGAGTGTCTCCGCTTTTACTTAATACTTCCATGCGAACCATCGTTTGTTTATAAGCAGGCGTGCTTGTACGGTTATCATACACAGGACCTGTCAGGAAATTAATGGCTGAATCTTTGTCAACTGAGTTCATCGGTAGAAAAAGCTCATTTGCTTGTACTCGGTCTGTGATAAGAACCTTTAATTTAACGGCTCCGAACGGTGACACTAAGCGTACGAGTCCGCCGTCATTGACTTTACGTTCTTTTGCAAGCTCAGGTGAAACCTCAACGAATATATCAGGAACTTTAGATTGAATTCCATTGGATTTATTCGTCATATTTCCTTCATGGAAATGTTCAAGCATACGTCCATTGTTGATATGAAGATCATATTCCTCTGGGAACTGAGCAGGCTTCACCCAATCAGATAGAGCAAAACGGGCTTTCTTATCAGGGAAGTTGAAGCCATCCACATAAAGAAGCGGCGTACTAGTTCCATCATGACTTCCCCATAGGAAGCTGTTCCAGCCTTCAAGGACTTCATAATTCGCTCCGCTGAATATTGGAGACAGGCTCGCCATTTCCGCATAAATTTCACTTGGATGATTGAAGTTCCAATCCGCTCCTAAGCGTTTAGCAATTTCTTGGGTGATCCACCAGTCTGCTTTAGCTTCTCCTAAAGTAGGCAGTGCTTGGTATAAACGCTGTACACGACGTTCTGTATTAGTGAACGTTCCGTCTTTTTCAAGAGATGGTACTCCTGGTAATACGACGTCTGCATATTGAGCTGTTCTAGAAAGGAAAATATCTTGAACAACAAAGAAATCTAAGCTTGATAACACCTTATGGACGTGGTTGGCATCGGAATCGACAAGTGCCATATCTTCACCGACAAGGTACATTGCTTTCATATCGCCTTTTTCAATAGCGTGAAGCATTTCGATATTGTTCATACCTGGTTTTCCATCAATTTTTACTCCATATGCTTTTTCGAATTTAGCACGTGCTACATCATCAGAAATATGCTGATATCCTGGAAGCCATGTTGGAAGAGTACCCATATCGCAAGCACCTTGTACATTGTTATGGCCGCGGAGCGGATAAGCTCCAGCTCCTGGACGACGGTAGTTTCCTGTAGCTAGTAAAAGGTTGGAAATCGCAGCGGAAGTATCGGAACCTCCAGTGTTTTGTGTTACACCCATTCCCCAAAGAATACAAGTCCCGTCAGCATCACGAATCATTTCAGCTACTTGAATTAGTGTTTCTTTTGAAATCCCTGTGTTTAGTTCTGCATATTCTAAGGTATATTTCTTAAGTATCTCTTTATAATCGTCGAAGAAGTTCACATTTTCATTGATGAATTCTTGATCATGCCAACCTTGATCGATCATATATTTTGTAACGGCCATTAGCCATACTTGGTCCGTACCTTGCTTTGGTCTCATAAAGATATCAGAACGCTCTGCCATTTCATTTTTACGAAGATCTGAAACAATCAGTTTTTGACCATGAAGCTTATGTGCCCGCTTAACGCGTGTTGCTAGTACAGGATGGCCTTCAGCCGGGTTTGCCCCAACGATAATGACAAGACCTGCTGCGGCGATATCTTTAATCGTTCCAGCATCTCCACCCATGCCGACTGTACGGAACAATCCATCTGTTGCTGGAGATTGACAGTAACGGGAGCAATTGTCGACGTTATTCGTTTCGAAAACTTGACGTGCTAGTTTTTGAATTACATAGTTTTCTTCATTCGTAATCTTAGATGAAGAAATGAAACCTACAGAATTACCTCCGTGCTGTTGTTTGATTGAACCTAATCTAGATGCAATTAAATCAAGTGCTTCATCCCAGCTTGATTCAACAAATTGTCCATTTTTACGAATTAGGGGCTTAGTTAACCGTTTTTCAGAGTTTATGAAGTCCCAACCGAATTTCCCTTTAACACAAGTGGAAATCGCATTAACAGGGCCTTCATGAGTTGGTTGGACTTTAAGGATTTTTCGGCCTTTTGTCCAAACTTCGAATGAGCAGCCTACCCCACAGAACGTACAGACTGTTTTTGTCTTCTTCGTCCGAGTGTCTCGCATTGCTGCTTCAATTTCTGAAATGGCAAAAATACCACTGTAGCCAGGTTCTACTTCTTTAACAAGATCAATCATTGGCTCAAGCATGTCGTTTTTCAAACCTGACATGAAACCAGCTTCACCAAGCATTGATTTCTCCATTAATGCATTACAAGGACAAATGGTTACACACTGCCCGCAACCGACACAAGATGAGTTGTTAATATCTGTTCCTTCATCCCATATTACCCGAGGGCGATCTGCTTCCCAGTCAATGGATAGCGTTTCATTGACCTGAAGGTTTTGGCAGACTTCTACGCATTGTCCGCATGCAATACATTGATTAGCATCATAGCGGTAAAAAGGATGGGACATATCGACGTCACCCAATTTCACTTTCGGTGTGTAAGGATATTTTTGATGTTCAATTTCCATTAATTCTGCGGTGTTATGAAGTTTACAATTTCCATTATTATTATCACATACTGTACAGTATAAAGAATGATTTTCCAGGATCCGGTCCATTGCTTCGGTTTGGGCTTCTTTTGCCTTGCTTGAGTCTAAGGTAATATCCATGCCGCTCACTGCCGCAGTCGAGCAGGATCGGACGAGTTTCCCATTTACCTCTACGATACATGTATCACATGTTTGGATCGGATCTACTTCAGGAACATAACAAATTTGTGGATGAGCTATCTCATTTTGATTGATAACTTCCAGTATTGTTGATCCGGTTTTTGCTGTATAGTCCAAACCATTAATTTTTATAGTAATATTTGAATCGCTCATAATATTTCCCCCTTTTATAGCCGAAAACACGAAAAAAACCACCATGATTACACCTCCGGCTCTGAACGGTGGTGTAAGTCATGGTGGAATAGTTTAATAGCAAAACTTGCCAATATACCAATCCATACCATTATGTATGGGTATTGAGAAAAGATAGAAACACAACAGTACACTATTGCGTACCCAACTTTTATTACTAATATTATACCTTTTATTTCAAAAAGAAACAATCCTGTATAGGAGCTACCATTTCCAAATTCCTTTCGTTTTTTTTCTTGTTGATTTATGATAAGAAAATTGAGAAGTCAATTCCGTGAATTGGAGTGAGGGTAATATGTCAAAAGTAATTCATGAATTCAATGATATGATTCGTAAGCTTCGCAAGGAACTATTCGGGAAAGGTCCGGAGCGTATCCACACAGTTTTCGTTGAAAATATGGCCGTCTCAACGTTATACGGGAATTTAACTCCGACGGAAATGTTCATATCAAGCACAGAGGAAGGAAAAGAGATGGTCCATTCAGCCAGAACTAAAATGATTCAGGATGTATACTCGGTGAATCCTCCGGAAGGAATGGAAAAACTGGTTGGAGCTAAACTAGTCCATTTGTTTTCAGATATAAAAGTAAAAGAAAATATAGCGATTTCCGTATTTGTCTTTGATAAGGAAATAACGGAAAAACTAAACGGGCATTGACCAACCTCTAGAAGATATAGGTTCCTAACATATTAGGTCAATTAGCTCCTAGACATTAAAAGGAGTGGGGACATGAAAGCAATTGAAATGAAGCGGGACATTATCCGTATAACTAATGGAGAAATTGAGAGAACAGAAGATACGATCGTGACGGAGTTTCCTGTTACTGTGAAAATAAATGGACAAGAATTTGTTACCATGGTTTGTACACCTGAATACATCGAAGATATGGTCATTGGCTACTTGGCCTCTGAAGGAATTATCAAAAAATATGAAGAAATAAAGGGAATTTGGGTGCAAGAAAAAGAAGGTTTTGTTCATGTGAAAACGGATAAGGTGAACCCATACTACCAGGACTTTCAAAATAAGCGGTATATTACGTCTTGCTGTGGGATGAGCAGGCAAGGATTTGTCTTTGTAAACGATGCACTGACTGCTAAGAAAATGGATAATATTTCAGTAAAGCTTACACCTGATGATTGCTTCCGCTTGATGAAGGATTTGCAAAATTCTGCTGTCACGTTTCAAAATACGGGTGGAGTTCACAATGCTGCGTTATGTGATGTCGATGGCCTCGTATTAAGTCGGATGGATATTGGACGACATAATGCTTTGGACAAAATATATGGATATTGCTTGAAAAATGGTATTTCGATAGAAGGAAAAGCTATCGTGTTCAGTGGCCGGATTTCATCGGAAATTTTATTGAAAGTGGCGAAGATTGGTTGTGAACTTATACTCTCAAAATCTGCTCCAACAGAACTAGCTTTGGAGTTAGCTGAAGGATTAGGAATTACGACGGTCGGATTTATTCGTAATGATTCCATGAATATCTATACATGTCCTGAAAGAATTCAATTAACTGAATAAATGAGCATATTCCTCTTGAATGTTGCCACCCCCCACTAGGGAAAAGGGAGGAGAATTTGCTTAAAGGTAAAAAGGTCCTTGCCGGCATGGCTCGGACCTTTTTTTGACGTTGTTAAATAATATATCCTTCAAGCCTTTTGTGGTACAGTTTGGGTAAAACAATTACTGGAAAGTGGTATCGGAGGAAAGTGAATGGATGAAAGGGATTGGCATATTTTAAAGGTTTTATATCAAAAAAAGAATATTACTAAAACCGCGCAAAGTTTATATATCTCGCAACCTTCTTTAACAAAACGAATTCAACAAATCGAGAAAGAATTTAATTTGAAGATTGTGGAGCGGGTAACAAGAGGTGTCCAGTTTACCCCTCAAGGGGAGTACTTGGCGAACTGTGCTGATGAGATGCTGATAAGGCTCCGTCAGATAAAGGAGACTGCGTTTAACATGGGACAGGAGATTAGTGGAACGTTGCGATTGGGAGTTTCCAACTATATTACGCTTCATAAGTTGCCGGGCCTGTTGAAAATTTTTCGTGAACAATTTCCTAAGGTTGATTTTAATGTGACAACGGGTTGGAGTAAGGAAATACTAAACCTCATTTACAACGAAGAAGTCCATGTTGGGATTGTACGTGGGGACTATCAATGGTCGGAATCAAGGCATCATCTTTTTGAGGAAACGATTTGTATCGCTTCAAAGGAAAAAATTGATATCCAGGACCTGCCATCTTTGCCGAGGATTGATTATGGGACCGACGCTCTTTTAAAATCGATGATTGATAATTGGTGGAGAAGGAATTTCTCCAGACCCCCTTTGGTTGGAATGGAAGTGGACAAGGGTGATACATGCAAAGAAATGGTCAGGAATGGGCTAGGATATGGGATTCTTCCAAGCGTCTTACTGGAGAAAGACCAAAATCTATATCAGATTAATTTGAAGGATGAGCAAGGAGATACACTTATTAGAGATACTTGGATGTTATATCATGAAAAGACGCTAGAATTGAAGTTGGTCAATGAGTTTGTCCAATTTGTTAAGAGTGTCGATTTTATGAGAGATATTTAGATAAAGCACAGAAACTTCTGTGCTTTTTTTATCATTCCTTTTTTGAATAGCCAACGATAATTTATTCGTATTTTAATTATGGGTTCATCCACATTATGATGTATGAGAGAAGTGAATCTACAGGATATTTCCTTTTGAAATGGAGAGGTAGTAATATGAGTGTTTTGTTTCTAATTTTATTGAATGTCATTGTACCTGTCTTTTTTCTAATAGGAGCGGGGGCATTTCTTCATCGTAAATTCCATCTGGATATGAACACGTTGTCTAAATTGAACAATTTCCTGCTTATGCCGGCCATTAGCTTTGTTAATATTTATCAAAGCAAGATGGGAGGGGGGATGATTGTACAAATATTTGGCTTCCTTGCTCTGCAAGCTGTAAGTCTCATCATAGTAAGTACATTGATTGCTAAACTCGCTAAGTTTGATCAAAGTCTCTCTGCAACTTTTAAAAATAGTGTGGTCTTAAATAACTCAGCCAATTTTGGGATGCCAGTCAGCCAGTTGGTGTTTCATAATAATCCTCTTGGGCTATCAATTCAAGTCATCGTTATCATCTTTCAAAATCTACTGACCTATACATATGGATTGATGAATTCCGTTTCCGTTCATACAAAAAGTGCAAAGGGAGCGATCAGTGAGTTCTTGAAGAACCCTGTTATCTACGCTCTCTTACTTGGTTTCGTTTTACAGGCGACTTCAATCAATATTCCTTTGTTTTTATGGACTCCGATTGATAATATCGCAAGTGCGTTCATAGCGATTGCCTTGATTACACTGGGTGCACAGAGTGCGTACTTAAAAATAACTCACTTCCCGCTTCCGCTAATTCTTAGCTTGATTGGCCGTTTAATACTCTCCCCATCTATTGCCTTCCTAATCATTCTCATGCTTGGGCTGGAAGGGACGGTTGCTCAAGGATTATTTATAGCAAGCTCATTTCCAACATCAAGAAACAGTGCTTTATTTGCTTTGGAATATGGTAACCATCCGGAGTATGCGGCACAGGCCGTCTTGATGTCCACTTTATTCAGCAGTATTACGGTAACGTTGGTCGTATATCTATCAAAAATTCTATTCTAGTTGGACTGCTCTAAAGGAGCAGTCTACAGTTTTTTAAAAGTGTTTGTAAAATTCGAACCGTGATTGGAACGTAAGGCACTCGCTTTCCGCGGCGGTCCGGGAGCCTCCTCGGCGCTCTTTGCGCCTGCGGGGTCTCCCTTCGACACGCTTTTCCCGCAGGAGTCTCGCACCTTCCACTCCAATCACTTTGTTTAATTTAGATAGACCCCCTTTAGTCTACATACTGGGACTGCTCTGAAGGAGCAGTCTTTTCCCCTTTTCCTGCTATAAAACTTTATGAACAATATGGATATTATGGAATTTATGTTTTTTAGGTGAATAATTAAAGAAAAGGTATAAATTTTTGTAAAATTAAGAAAACGCTTTCAAAAGGGGGATTCATATGTTTTCTCGTAAAAAGATTTCTGCGGTTATATTGGCAAGTTCGTTAGCCCTAAGTTTAGGTGCATGCAGTAGTTCGGATACATCAGGCGAAAAGAAAGAAAGTACTGGATATCCGAAAAAAGCCATAACGATTGTTGCTCCGTCGGGTGCAGGTGGCGGATGGGATTTAACAGCTCGTTCATTTACAAAGGTCTTAAGTGAGACAAAACTGGTAAACCAGCCGTTAACCGTTGAAAACAAACCCGGTGGTGGTGGTGCTGTTTTCATGGCGGAATATGCAACACAGCAAGTTGATAATAACGACATGCTGTTTGTGAACTCGCCCCCTGTCATTATTAATAATCTTAAAAAAGAGGGCAACAGTCCTTATGGATATAAAAATACGACTCCTTTGGCGCAGCTGACAAAAGATTATGGAGCTATCGTAGTCAAAGCGGATTCAGAATTTAAAGATTTAAAATCAGTGTTGGAAGTAGTAAAAAAAGATCCGCGTAAGCTAACTTTTGCAGGAGGATCAGCTCCAGGCTCCATGGATCACTTGATTTCCATTCTTCCAGCCTATGAATATGGATTAAATCCTACTGAACTTAAATATGTATCGTACGACGGTGGCGGGGAAGCGATAACGGCATTGCTTGGAGGCAATGCAGATGTAATTGGAACAGATGCCTCTAGTGTAAGAGAGTTTTTAAAAGCAGGGAAGATTAGAGTGCTGGCCGTAACATCAACTGAACGTCTTGGTGGAGATCTTAAAGATATACCGACGGCAAAGGAACAGGGTGTAGATGCGGAGTTTACGATTTGGAGAGGCGTATTTGGGCCTCAGAATATGTCTGATGAAGCTAAAACATATTGGAACGAATCTATTGCAAAGTTAGTTGAAACTTCTGAATGGAAAAAGGAAGTCGAGGCTCAAGGATGGGAGCAAGAATATAAAAACAGTGAAGAGTTTGGCAAGTTTTTAGAGGAACAAGAGAAACAAGTGCAGCAATTATTAGAAGCATTAGGAATGGAAAAATAATGGGGGGAGAAGGAGGTACTTCTCCTTCTTCTTATTTTCTGAATTGGGGGGATAAGGGTGGACATGAAATTTGACCGCTTTGCAGCTGTAGCCTTTCTGGCTGTTGGTGTTTTGTTTATGATAGGGAGCAGGAACTTATCCAGTTCTTCATATGGAAGTTCAGTGGGGCCGGATATTTTTCCATTTGTTTTGGGACTTGTTCTTGCTGCATTGAGTATTCGCCTATTTTATGAGGCATATCGGAGTAAGAGACAAGAATCGAGTAAGGAAAAGCTGGAGTATAAGCCCTTTATCATTATTTTGCTCTCAACATTGATTTATATTTTGACATTAGAAACAATTGGGTATGTCATTACAACCTTTCTCTTTTTGTTTGTTTGCTTTCAAACTATGGAACGGAGCAAGTGGGTAACATCACTCATTATATCTGCAGGGTTTTCCGGAATCGTCTATTTTTTATTCGTAAATGTCTTAAAAGGAACACTGCCTGGTTGGCCAATCTGGTTTTCATAAAGGAAAGGAGGATGAGTAATGGGCACTTTTGATTATTTATTACAAGGGTTTGAAACAGCACTTACTTGGTATAATTTGCTTTTTGCATTTGTTGGAGTATTGATTGGAACGGCAGTTGGCGTTTTGCCAGGGATTGGACCGATGAGCGGTGTGGCCCTTTTAATTCCGGTAACGGCTTCAATTACGGGAGGACTTCCCCCGGAGCAAGCGGCAACAAGCGCCATCATTTTACTTGCAGGTGTCTATTATGGAGCGATGTATGGAGGCTCGACAACTTCCATACTATTAAATACACCTGGGGAATCTTCTTCTGTTGTTACAACATTGGATGGCTATCAAATGGCGAAGAAGGGCAGGGCTGGAAGTGCCTTGTCTATTTCTGCCATCGGTTCCTTTGTTGGAGGGATTGTCACCCTTATCGCTATGATTGCCTTAGCTCAACCATTATCGACGATTGCCATTAAATTTGGTCCAGCTGAGTATTTTTCACTTATGCTTCTAGGACTGGCAGCTGTTAGTGGTTTGGCGGGAAAGTCAGTAACGAAGGCGTTAATTATGACTGTTTGCGGCTTGCTGATTGGGACGATAGGCATTGATAATGTATCAGGGATTGCTCGTTTTACCTTCGACGTTCCCTGGCTATATCAAGGGATTGAATTCCTGACAATCGCAGTTGGGTTATTCGCCCTTGGAGAAGTGTTCAAGACGATATTGGAAAAAGAAGAGGATGACGGGGAAATCGCTAAGATTAGTAATTTGATTCCTTCCAAAGAAGAATTCAAAGAATCCGCGGGTCCCATTGCCAGGGGATCGCTCTTAGGTTTCTTTGTAGGGATCCTACCAGGTGCAGGGGCAACTCTTGCTTCTTTCTTCTCTTATCTTATGGAAAAACGGATTTCAAAAAAGCCTGAGAAATTTGGTACTGGAGCGATTGCAGGAGTAGCAGGGCCTGAGACGGCTAATAACGCAGCTTCTGGTGGAGCGATGATTCCATTATTGACTCTGGGGATCCCAGGTTCCGGTACAACAGCTATCTTAATGGGAGCACTCATGATGTACAATGTTCAACCTGGACCATTATTATTCGAAGATCATCCTCAGGTAGCTTGGGGACTTATCGCCAGTATGTTCATTGGGAATCTGATGCTTCTCATCCTTAATCTTCCGCTCGTTAAGGTTTTTGCAAAAATCATTGAAACGCCTAAGAAGTACTTGATTCCGATCATTATCGCGATTTCCATTTTTGGTGTTTATGCGGTTCAAGTATCCACTTATGATTTATTGCTATTATTAGGGTGCGGGGTCTTGGGATATTTCTTAAGTAAAAATGATTATCCAATCGCTCCATTGGTACTAGGGTTGGTATTAGGGCCGATGATAGAAAATAATATGCGCAGGGCTTTGACCATATCCGATGGTGATTACAGCTTGTTTTTCACTAGGCCACTTTCACTTACCTTTTTGATTGTAACGGCACTATGGTTGCTCATTCCGGTTTTACTTAAGAAGAGAGGGAAAGATGTCGTCATCAATATAGAAGGTTAATGAACATTTTCTGAATGTTGCGAAAAAACTCCTTTTTTAAAGGGGTTTTTTTTTATATGATGTAAGAAGAGGTGATTGAATGCGTTTACATACTAAGTTGATGCTGGGCATCTGCACGTTAATCATCTTAATAGGTGGAATCTTTGAAGTTTTTTTTATAAATATCTTAGAAATTAACCTGAAACAGGAAACAGGGGAAAAAGCATTATCGGTTGCCCAGACCGTTTCACTGCTGCCTGAAATTAAACAAGCCTTTCAAACGGATAGTCCTTCCGTGATCATCCAGCCTATTGCAGAAAAAATTCGCAGACAGATCGATGCGGAATTCATTGTAATAGGAGATGAGAATGAAACACGCCTGTCTCACCCTAATCCAAAATTGATTGGGAAGAAAATGGTAGGGGGAGATAACGCCGAGGTTTGGAATGGGAAATCAATCATCACGGAATCAACCGGGACATTGGGCCCTTCCATAAGGGGAAAAGCACCAATAGAGGATGATGGAAAGGTCATTGGTGTAGTCTCTGTTGGTTACATGCAGAACGATATTGAAAATGAAGTGTCTAGAATACAAAGAAAGATAGTATGGACCATCTCTTTTATCTTAATAGGTGGTTTATTAATTGCCTTCTTTATTTCATTAAATATAAAAAAGGCCATATTAGGACTTGAGCCCAAGGAGATTGCCTGGATGTTTCAAGAGAAACATGCCATTTTGGAATCCATTCATGAAGGAATTATAGCCATTGATGTCTATGGGAAAATCACTGTTGTCAATGAAACGGCGCATAAATTCCTTCATATTCCTAGAGACGTTGTGCTACGCGGGAGAAAAATTGAAGAGGTCATTACAAATACACATCTGCTTGATGTAGTCAGTACAGCACAGGCCGAATATGATCAGGAATTTATGATAGACGGTGAAATTTTTTTGGCAAGTCGCATTCCAATATTAAATAAACACGGAGAAGTTATCGGTGCTGTTGCGAGTTTAAGAAATAAGTCCGAACTATCGAACCTTCTTCAAGAGCTTTCCCATGTGAAGGCCTATGCAGAGGGGCTAAGGGCTCAGACACATGAATATTCCAATCGGCTTTATACTCTTCTTGGTTTGATTCAACTGGGGTCCTATAAAGAAGCGATAGATTTCATATCGAAGGAAGTGGATGTCACACAAGGGTTCATTCACTTTTTAATGAAGGAAGTACCGGATCCGATTATTGCTGGGTTCATCTTAGGGAAAGTAAGTTTAGCAAGCGAGCTGAAAATTCATTTTACTATTGATAGAGAGAGCAGTTTTAAAGATATTCCGTCCGAAATAGACCGGGATGTGTTAGTGACGATTATCGGTAACCTTATCAATAATGCTTTTGAAGCGGTACGGGAAAACCAAAGGGAGGAAAAAAAGGTTTCGTTGTTCGTAACTGATTTGGGTAAAGAACTGATTATCGAAGTTGAAGATAACGGAAAAGGGATGAATTCAGGTGTTACCGAACAAATTTTTCAGAAAGGTTTTACCACGAAAAACCATCAAACTAATTCAGGGATTGGTCTGAGTCTTGTTCAGGAAGCAATTAATGGTTTAGGAGGATATATCACTTTTTCATCAAAGGAAGGGGAATATACGATCTTTACAGTAGCCATACCAAAAAACAGAGGGGTGATTAAATGAAGGCTATTAGCGAAATAGAAGTTTTAATAGTAGAAGATGACTTACGGATTGCTGAAATACAGAAGCTGTTCATCGAAAAAATTGAAGGGTTTCAAACCATTGGGATAGCGTCAAGTTATGTTGAAGCTAAAAGCTTCATTGAAATCATGCAGCCGGACCTATTGCTGCTCGATATGTATTTTCCGGATATGAATGGGCTCGATATCCTGAAAGAAATAAAGCAGCAAAGCAAACAAATGGATGTCATTATGATTACGGCAACAAAAGAGATTGAAAAAGTCCAGGAAGCCATTAAAATCGGCATATTTGATTATATTATCAAGCCTGTCGTATTTGAACGGTTCAAACAGTCCTTACTCCGATATCAAGAATATTACATTAAACTATCTGAATTAGGAAAGGGCAATTTTCCTGTGACACAGCAACAAGTGGATAAGCTTTTGAGAAAGGAAATGAATGACAAGGAAAGAGAACAGACTTCATTGCCAAAAGGGATTGATAGGATGACTTTGGAGAAGGTGATGGTAGTGTTGGGAAACACATCCCCTGGGTTAACTGCCGAAATAGTGGCGAAGGAAATCGGAGTAAGTAGGACTACGGCAAGGCGTTATCTTGAACACTTGATGTCTGAGGAAAAAATTGAAGCGGATTTAACATACGGCACGGTAGGACGGCCTGAAAGGGTTTATGCCATTAAGATATAATTGGATTCGCCTGGTGGCGAATCTGTTTTTGTTTGAGCAATACATAGATTTGCTTTACATTTAAGGGAAGTATGATTCGATTGGGTTGAAAATAGTTAATTGTTTTCCCCATTCATTTGAGTGGATTTATCAATTTTTGAGGGGTAAAAATGATTAATTAGGAAAAAATACGTGTGAAAAGAGAAAGGGTAGACAAGTATATGACATTTGTCATGCCAGCCAATTGACGTTTATGACTTCAGATGATCGGTGATTATTCCTATACTTAAGAAGAGAAAGATAGTTCGTTAAATTTAACGAGCCAAGGCGTAAATTATAGTTGCTTTAAAATGTAAGCTTACCAATCCATTTAAACACTCCACGTTTCTATATAATATTTATTAGGAGGAAGTTATGAGTAACCATAATCAAAAACAATTGAGAAAAGATGTTGCCCCTTTTGAAATGTCCAATACTAAATCAAGTGTGAAACAACTTTTAAATACATTTCCACCCTTTTTTCTATTATGGTTCTTAGCCTATCAGAGCTTATCGATCTCATATTGGCTGACCCTTGCATTTAGCGTTCTGGCTTCAGGGTTTGTGGTCAGGATTTTCATTATTTTTCATGATTGCTGTCATCAATCGTTTTTCAAAAGTAGGAAAGCGAATAATATCCTGGGTACAATCAGTGGAATCGTCACATTATTTCCGTATGAACAATGGAAGCATAGTCATTCCATACATCATGCAACCAGCAGTAATTTAAACAAACGCGGTACCGGCGATATTTGGGTCATGACCGTTGATGAATATGTAGCCGCTTCATTCTGGGGACGTCTAGCTTATCGTTTATATAGAAATCCGATCGTCATGTTTGGTTTAGGACCATTTTATCTATTCCTTGTGTCGAATCGTTTGAATACAAAAGGCGCTAGAAAGAAAGAACGTATGAATACGTATTTGACAAATGCTTCTATTTTGGTGATTTATGGTCTTTTATGCTTGGCTATCGGATGGCAGGCATTCTTGATGATCCAAGTACCGCTTCTTTTTGTAACGGGATCACTGGGCATCTGGCTGTTCTATGTACAGCATCAGTTTGAAGATTCTTATTTCGAAGAGGAATCAGAATGGGATTACGTGAAGGCTGCCATTGATGGAAGTTCTTATTATAAGCTTCCAAAGGTTTTACAATGGGTAACTGGAAATATCGGTTTCCACCATGTGCATCATCTTAGTCCAAGAGTGCCAAACTATAATCTGGAAAAAGTCCATGATTCCACACTTCCTTTGCAACAGGCAACGACAATCACTCTTGGTTCAAGCTTAAAATCGCTTCGCTTCCGCCTTTATGATAGCGAAAACAAAACGTTTGTAAGTTTTAAAGAGATTAAGCACCGTCTAAGCGATACAAAATCAAAGGTAGGAATCAATAATAAACGTCCAAGTCTTCAAGAAAAATAAATAGTTTATTAAAAAACCATTCAATTTCCATTGGATGGTTTTTTGATAAAACTCCGTAGTATATACTAGGAGTAAAAGAAAAAGAGGCAGCGCCATGCAAAGTTGGTATCATATCTTTCCGAAGAACACAGGGCTAAGCCCATATGTCTGGATCATTTTTTGTATCCTCCCTTTTTATTTCATTTTCAAATCTTCATCTATGTTGGAGATTGTTTTTGGAATCGTCATGATCATTTTGTTTTTCATTTCATATGGCCTTTCATTCGTTTCAAAGGGATGGCCCGTATACGTTTGGACTGCGATACAAATAGTCATATCCATATCCATGACCATATTTTTCAGCTACATTTACTTTTCGCTTTTTTTAGCATTCTTTATTGGGAATGTTCAAAATAAGGTTGGTTTTTTCGTATTATATTCGATTCAGTTATTAGCTACCATCGTGTCCGTCAATATTGGGTTCATCATGAAAGATCCTACCTTCTTTTCGCAATTTCCCTTTATGCTCATTTGTGTAGTAGGCGTGATTCTTCTCCCATTCAACACATATAATCGGAATAAACGGGATAGGCTGGAAGAACAACTGGAAGATGCGCATAAAAGAATATCCGAACTTGGCAAAATGGAAGAACGTCAGCGGATTGCTCGTGATTTACATGATACTCTTGGACAAAAACTTTCTTTGATTGGCTTGAAAAGTGACCTTGCTGGGAAATTGATTGATTTAAACCCGGATTCGGCTAAGAAGGAAATCAAGGATATCCGCCAAACGGCGAGGACGGCACTCAAAGAAGTACGGGAAATGGTGTCGGAAATGCGTGGGGCTAAGCTAAGCGATGAAATAATCCGGGTCAAGCAAATTTTGAAAGCGGCAGAGATAGAATTCAAATTGGAAGGCACCACGGAATTGCAAGATACCCCATTGCTTGTTGAAACGGTTTTAAGCATGTGTTTGAAAGAAGCTGTGACCAATATAGTCAAACATAGCCGTGCCGACTGCTGTAATATCGTTATAGAAGAATTAAAGACAGGAGTGACGATCAAAGTCCAAGATAATGGAGTGGGGCTTTCACACAAATCAGAGTTTTTTAAAGGCAATGGACTTCAAGGAATGAAAGAAAGGCTTGAATTCGTTAACGGCAGCCTAGATATTAAATCAACTGAAGGAACTACACTTTACATTAGGGTTCCGAATGCTATAAAAAATAATGAATAGGTGGGATTAACTTTGATTCGAATCGTTATTGCTGAAGACCAGCGGATGCTGCTTGGTGCGCTAGGTTCTATCCTTGATTTAGAAGAGGATATGGAAGTTGTCGGAAAAGCAAGCAATGGGGAAGAAGCAATGAATCTCGTCAATCGTTTAAAGCCGGATATCTGCATTACGGATATTGAAATGCCCGTTAAAACCGGGCTCGATGTAGCAGAAGAGATTAAGAGTCAGGGCCATCAATGCAAAGTCATCATTTTAACAACTTTTGCACGTCCTGGATATTTTGAAAGAGCCAGAAAGGCAGAAGTAGGTGGGTATCTACTGAAGGATAGTCCAAGTGAGGAATTGGCAAACTCAATTAGAGTCATCATGGATGGTCGGCGCATATATGCTCCGGAGCTGGTGGATATGGCTTTTGAGGAAGAAAACCCATTGACTGAAAGAGAGAGTCAAGTGCTCAAATTGATTGCAGATGGTAAGAATACTAAGGAAATTGCCAGCCAACTTTATCTAACTAATGGAACGGTTCGTAATTATATTTCGGTCATTCTCGATAAATTGGATGTAAGCAATCGCGTTGAAGCGATAGTAAGATTCAAGGAAAAGGGTTGGTCAAAAGATTGATCTAGGGTTTGCCAAAGAGGCAGATCCTTTTTGGCACGATGACATGGCGGTTCCGCAAATTATAAAGAATCAAAAAAACATATGGTTGGGGTTAGGATATGATATATTAATTTTTATTCATAAGTATTGGAGGGAGATGACCATTATGCAAAAAGCTACATTTGCTGGAGGTTGTTTTTGGTGCATGGTGACACCATTTGAAGAACAACCCGGCATTGGAGGAATCGTATCCGGTTATACAGGAGGACACGTTGAAAACCCAACTTACGAGGAAGTGAAGACGGGAATTTCGGGCCATTATGAAGTCGTTGAAATTACTTTCGATCCTATGTTATTTCCTTATGAAAGACTGCTGGAATTGTATTGGCAGCAGATTGACCCAACCGACGATGGCGGTCAATTCCATGACAGAGGAAGCCAGTATCGCACGGCTATCTTCTATCATAATGAAACTCAAAAACAATTAGCTATTGAAACTAAGGAACAGGTAGCAGCTAGTGGTAAGTTCAAGAAACCTATAGTAACGGAAATCCTGCAGGCCCAAACCTTTTATCCGGCTGAAGAATATCATCAAGGCTATCATAAGAAAAACAAAGATGAGTACAAAGCGGACCGTGCGAAATCAGGACGCGATGAATTCATTGATCAACATTGGATTGGTAATTGAACTACCCACCACTTATCGACCTTATGGTCTGATTGAAGTGGGGGATTCCTAAGAACATTAGCCTATCGGCCAATTTTTAATTAGGCTACTCCCGTAGTTCCTACGGTTAGAAGCCTTATGGCTTCATTCATTAGATTGAGTCCTGCGTTAATATCTCGATCGTGGTGAGTAGAACAAAAAGGACAATCCCATTCACGAAGATTCAGATGTTTAACGTCTTTATTTTGGTAACCGCAGCTAGAACACAATTGGCTAGAAGCAAACGTTTTAGATACGGTCACGATTTGTTTACCATACCATTTTGCTTTGTATTCCAACATTTTTTTGAATTGGTACCAAGATACTTCACTAATAGCTTTAGCTAGTTTGTGATTTTTCATCATATTCGACACTTGCAAGTCTTCCATTCCAATAACATCGTGGTTTTTGATGATTTCGGTAGAAACTTTATGTAAGTAATCCATTCGGGCATTTGAAATTTTTTCGTGTAGGATAGCCACTTTTCGTTTTTGTTTTTGATAGTTTTTGGCTTCAGCCAATGGTTTATTTTGATTCAAGGCTATTTCTTGTCGCCTTGAAAGAATCCGTTGTGCTTTGGCCAATTTCTTTTCGACCGTCCGGAAGAATTTTGGGTTTTGATAGACCGTACCATCTGAAAGAATAGCAAAGTTCTTCAAACCAACATCTACACCGCACGAACGATTCGTTTTAGGAAGTACTTGTACATTGGTTTCGGCTAAAACGGAAATGAAATATTTACCCGAAGGGTTCCGCCTGATTGTGGCATTGATGATTCGCCCTTCGACTTCGCGGCTTTTAGCAAAACGAACTAGACCGAGTTTTGGCAATTTGATTTTGTTTCCAACAATTCCAATATTCCCATTCGTATGTTTAGTCGTATAGGACTGGATAGGATTCTTTTTCGATTTGAAGCGTGGTGACTTGTTTTGCTTTTTATAATATCGACTATAGGAATCTGCTAAATTTTCCACCGATTTCTGTAAGGCAATACTGTCTACTTCTTTCAGGAAAGAATACTCTTTCTTTAAAGCTGGAAGTTCTTTGATTGTTGCGTATTTATTCAGAAAAGAACCTTTCCATTCATTAGAGGGTAATTGGCCGTTCTGCTTCATTTCTTCACAGATATACCAGTAGGCATCTTTCTCCTTTTGTTTGCCTAAAAAGAAGTTATAGACAAAACGGGAGCAGCCGATCGTTTTATTGATTAGAACTAGTTGTTCTTTAGTTGGATAGATTCGAAATTTATAAGCTTTGTTTACGACCATTGGTTTCACCCCCTTATAGTTATTATTAACTATCGAACGTATGTTTGTCAAAAGATTACTTTGGGTTATGCCAACCGCCATTCATCTCCCCCTTACCGTTGGGCTCTCGCCTTTCACACGCTTGAAGAGGGGGGCTTCTGGCGGGAAATGATAAAAGAACCGGGTATGTTTCACATCCGGTTCTTTTTTTAGTTTTCACTCTTTCTTCATGTAAGTACATTCGTTGTACATGGACAGTTGGTGCGAAAAAATGACATAGAGCATAAGGCAGTGGATTGCTGGGAATCCGCCTCCTATTAATTATAGTTCTACAGTATCGATAGTTAAGGAACATAAAACAGGGAAGTCACCTCTCTTTAATCTGTAAAGATAGAAGCAGGGCTTTTTTTTCTCTATAGAATTGTTTTTGTCATACGATTTAACGAGAAGGGTTCAATTTCTCATGATATTTTCATTTTTCTTCAGTACACTAAGGGGTAGGTGGTGTTAAATAATGAATAAAAGAATTTTAATTATAGAAGATGAAGAAAAAATCGCGAGGGTCATACAGCTGGAACTGAACCATGAGGGTTATCAAACTGAATCGGCTTTTACCGGAAAAACAGGTCTGGAAAGGGCTGAAGCTGAAGAGTGGGATTTAATCTTATTAGATGTGATGCTACCCGAGTTGAATGGCATAGAAGTACTTAGGCGTTTTAGAAAAAAGAATGGTCACACACCAGTCATCCTCTTAACAGCCAGGGATGCAATACCTGATAAGGTGAACGGCCTGGACCATGGTGCGAATGATTATGTAACGAAACCATTTGAAATAGAAGAACTACTTGCCCGGATTCGTGCTTGTTTTCGGATGAATGTACGGGGGGGCCAATCAGAAGGAAAAGCGGATGACCTTAAGGTCCATGATCTGCAATTGAACCTTGGTACAAGGGACATTCTGAGGCAAGGCAAAAGGATCGAGCTGACTTCCCGCGAGTTCGACTTGCTAGTTTATCTTTTGCAAAATAAAAATCAAGTACTGTCGAGAGACCAAATCCTGACCCATGTATGGGGGTATGATTTTGTAGGGGATACGAATGTGGTTGATGTGTATATTCGTTATTTACGTAAAAAAATTGATTATCCTTTTGATTTGCAGCTCATACATACCTATCGAGGGGTAGGATATAGCTTGAAGGAGCCAGTATGAAGATCCGGACGAAAATCCAATGGTATTCTAGTCTTTTTTTAATCCTCATGCTGGTAGTGCTGAGTATCATCGTTTTAACCGCCTTTCTTTGGATATCCGTTGAGAGGGAACAGGATATGCTTGAAAATCAGGCTTCGTTAATCGAAGAAAATGTCCAGGCGAAGGATCTATTCTCTGGCAATTCTAGCTTGGTAGAGCCATATACCCCAGACGATGGAATGGTACGGGTATTTAACTCCGAAAGACGCTTGGTCAACATATTTACTGATGAAGAGGACTTCCAGGGGCTTATAATAAAATCCGTTAACGAGAAGGGATATGATTTTACCAAAGTCGACGGAGAGTATGTGTTAACCTACCGCTATCCTTATCCGGAAGAAGGTAAGCCGCTTGGAATGATTGAGGTCACCCAGGCACAGGACACCCTTCTTGATAATTTATCAACACTTGCACTTGTGCTTGTTGGTTCATCCCTTTTTGTCATTCTTTTATCCATTTTTGCTGGCAAGTGGTTGGCAAATCTAATTCTTAAACCAATATCCATCATGAGCGGGACAATGATGGATATTGAGGAAAGTGGGGAATTCAAACGGATTCCGCTATCGGATCAATCAAAGGACGAACTACAGGTAATGGGAGTTTCATTCAACAGGATGATAGAAAGGCTAGAACGGAATTATAACCAACAGCAGCAATTCCTTTCAGATGCTTCACATGAGTTGAAAACACCGATTACGGTTATTGAAAGCTATTCCTCACTATTGAAACGCTGGGGAATGAAGGATGCAGCGATTCAGGAAGAGGCTGTGGAAGCGATCCATCATGAAGCCATCCGGATGAAAAAGTTGACGGAACATCTTCTACAGGCGGCTTCCCAATCGGTACCTTCAGTCGATATGGAGGAAAAAATCGAACTTATTTCATTTTGTGAACAGATTGCCCAAACGTTTAGACGGACTGGGAATCGTGAAATAAATATACAATCCGAGTTTAAGGAAATATATGCAATGATCATTTCCAGTAAGCTTGAACAGGTGTTGGTCATCCTATTGGACAATGCCATGAAATACAGTGAATCGGGTATAAAAATCTTGATTAATCAGCAGGGAAATGAAGTTTTTATTGGAGTGAAAGATCAAGGTGTAGGCATATCACCAGAACATCTGTTACATGTATTTGAACGTTTCTATCGTGTGGATTCATCGAGAGCAAGGAAAACGGGAGGCAATGGACTCGGTCTTTCCATTGCTCGATCAATTGTTGAGTCATTAGGCGGCAAATTGGAAATTCAAAGCGAAGTGGGAGAAGGAACGTCGGTGACGATTATTCTTTCTCATCAAATTCTAATCTAGCGTTCATGTTCGTTTCATGAAGGATTGTTATTCTTAAGGTAACAAATTAAAGGAGGAATTCATTCATGAAAAAGCAGTGGAGCACGATAAAACAAGGTATCATCCAAAGGAAAAAGGTAATAATGACGGTGTCCATAGCCTCCGTATTGCTTTTCGGTGGTGCTGCCGGAACGGCCGTATATGCAGTCAATAAGGGTGCGCTATCTGAAGACGAGGCTGTCAAAATGATTTCAGAAAAACTAGGTGGGGAAGTTACTCAATTTGAAAAAGATTGGGATCAGCCGATGACCTATGAGATGACCGTTAAAACGGAAGAAGGCTATCAAGACGTAGATGTGGATGCTGAAAAAGGAGAGATTCTTTCTCAGGAGATGGAAGGCGATGATGATGAAGAGGATATGAGCACTCAAAAAGCGGTGGAAACTGCAAAAGTCAGTATGGATCAAGCTGAAAAGATTGCTTTGAAAAAGGTGGATGGCCAAATTACGGATGTAGAGCTGGATTCTGAGAATGGCATCCTTGTATACGAACTGGAGATAAACCAAGGACAAAAGGAATATGACGTAGTAGTTGATGCTACTACGGGGAAAGTATTAAAAACCGAATTGGATGATTAATCGAATATCAAGACCAAAAGTTGTTTCGATTACGTAACATTTATTGTTAATAACCTTGCTGAAATGATTATCAAAGACTAAAAAGGATTTGCCATGGGGCAGATCCTTTTTTTGTTAGTAATCTAAATGCTTACAAAATCCATTAAAAGAATAGTTGATACAGTATCTGGTCAGTCATATTAGTTTTTTTCTTATAAATGAACAATGGCAATATCCGTTTCGAAATTAAGAAGGAATTAAAGGGTTCCTCCAGAATAAGGGACATAAAGATCTTTATCCAATAGGGGGAATGAGAGTGAAGAATTTAGAAGCGGCGCTATCATTACGGTGTAAGAAAGAGTTTGAGAAATCAAATCAACTTTTAATGGAACTCGCAAAGCAAAATCCCGAGGATGCTGTAATTCAGTATCAATGTGCCTGGAGTTTGGATATTCTTGGGCTTGAGTCACAGGCTGTGCCCTATTATGAAACAGCGCTCACATTGGGTTTATCAGAGGAGGATGCAAAAGGTGCATATTTAGGGTTGGGGAGTACATATCGTACCATTGGAGAATATGAAAAATCAAAACGAACATTAGAAACAGGGCTGAGCAAGTTTCCTGATGACAAGGCTTTAATAGTATTTAGAGCAATGGCATTCTATAATTTAGGACATCATAATTTGGCAATGGAATCTTTACTGAAAATTATTGCGGAAACTTCTAAGGATCATGCAATCCAGTCATATGCAAAGGCAATAGAATTCTATAGCGATAAACTTGATACAGTTTGGAAATGAAAAATAATAAAACAGTGAGGATTCATCCCCAAATTATCCACAAAACCTTAAGAAGACAAGTAATCTAGAGCTTGTGTGCATACTTTCGGACAAATAAATGGGCAAAATACATAAGAATGAATGTTACTCACAGCAATTGTGGATAATAATTTGTTTATAAAATGCTTCGGGTCAATTTATTGGATAATTATATGTGGATAACCTTAAAATGTGGATAACTGTACTTTTATGTGCCACCCTTTTCCACAGGTAATCCACATATTCATCTTTTTAAGGACGAAAAAAGCGCCGACACACACAGCGCTTAAACATTCATGAACTTATTTCTGTAGTGACTTAAGGCCAATAGCGGATAAATATAGCGATAGCTGTGATAATGGATATACGAAAAATTTGCCAGTGCCTGACCTGCAGGATAGTCATTGGTCCAGCTTTCTTTTTGGGCTTCACGAATGAGATAGGTGATGCCTTTTTCGATTTCGAGTGTCGGTTTTTCGGATGCTGAAATCAACGCATCCACAGCCCAAGCTGTATGGGTCAGGGTGCTGGTCCCGAGAGGCATATAATGTTGCTTGATGTCACTGTAACAAGATTCTCCCCAACCTCCATCTTTATTTTGAACTTTCTTTAACCAGGCCAAAGCTTTTTGGATAGCTGGGTGTTCAGAGGATTGCCCAGCTGCCTTAAGGCCAGTCAGTGCAGACCATGTGCCATATAGGTAGCAAATTCCCCAGCGTCCATACCAAGATCCGTCGCGTTCCTGGTCTTTCAAGAGCCAATCTACGGCTTTTTTGCTGACTTTCTCAGGTTTCTTCAAATTTGTATAGTTCCCTAAAAATTCAAGTGTTCTTCCTGTTAAATCAGCGGTCGATGGGTCAGTTAGGAAATATTTAGCTCCTTCGAAAGGGGTAAGGTGTAACCATTTATGATCGTTATTTCTTTCGAATGCAGGAAATCCGCCATCATCATTTTGCATGGAAATCGTGAAGGCGACACCACGCTGCCAGCTGTTCTGATTATCTGGGTTTGTTTGCAATTGACCGGCAAGCGCCCGTAGTGAGGCAGTCGTATCATCTACATCTGGATTCATTGTGTTCAAATCTGAGAAACCCCAGCCACCTGGAACCGCGTTAGGGTTATGAACCAGCCAATCACCATACATATAATGCTGACGGGAAAGTAAGTACTGATTTGCGGCTTTAACAGTTTGATCTTTGGAAGGCAATCCTGCTTCTTGCAAAGCATAGCTGATTAAGGAGGTATTCCAAACATGGGCTGTTGTAAATTGGATATGAGTGTAACCATCAACTGAACAAGCCATTCCCTTCAAACCGGCAACTGCTTTTAGGATCACCGGATCTTTTTTCGAATAGCCGGTTGAGAGAAGTGCAAAGATCATAAAAAAGGTAGAAACAAAATAATTGTAAAGCGTACCGTCGGGCTCTAGCCGGTCGAGCATATATCTTTTCGTTGACTCTAGGGCCAAGGAATGCAAATAATCTGGATAACCAATTAAGGTTTTGACACTTGTTTGAAGTTTGGAAAAGAAAGAGCGGTATTCGTCCGTTCGATATTCCTCCCACACATATTCTTCAGTACGTTCCTCCCGCGTTTGATATAAATCTTTTAAACTAGGTGCGTTCGAGGACTTAATCTGATACTTTTTATGTCCAAGCAGAAGCAGGGGGATCAAGTTAACTCTCCCATATACGGAAAGGTCATAAATGTTGATGAAAAAGGTTGGCGGCAGTAATATAACCTCGAGCGGGATTGGGAATAGAGGCGGCCATTTATATTGGCCAGTGACGGTGAGCATCATTTTAGTTAGCGTATTGGCCTGTTTGATTCCGCCGTTAGAAAGAATGAATTGTTTGGCCTTTCTCATATGGAGATCTTGTTTTTTCCGTAGGCCGCTATATAGAAGACCATAGTAAGCTTCAATAGTGACCGAGAGATTGCCTTCCTTTTCATCATGGAAAAGTTTCCAAGAACCGTTTTCTGTTTGTCTGCTTTCAATCCTTTTTACTAAAGCCTCTATAAGAGGAGCATCTTCTATGTCTAAAATTTTTAGTAAAATAATCATATAGGCATCAGCTGTTATCCCAGTGTCAAAGGGATAGTTCCAAGATCCATCTGCTGATTGGTCTTGCTTTAAGTGATAAACAAGTCGGTTAATTTCCAATTGTACATGTTGGTGGTTCAAAGGTGTTCCCCCTCCTAAACACATTGTCCGTTTATATATATATTCAAAAGTTTTTGCTGCATTCAAGAAAGACGACTGAATGGTGTCAGAAATACTGCTAATGCTTAAAGAAGGAAAAAAAATAAAACGCTTCGGCAATGAAAGCTGCCAAAGCGTTTTTTAGATAGTAGTGGAGATTTATTATTTAACTGGTAATGCTGATTGTTGCATGTAGCGGTAAATCGGAAGTTCTCCGCCCTTATCAGCGGGAATGAAATTGAATGTCACGTAACTGTCTATGCCTTCAGGTTCGAGTGCGAGGGAAATGAAGTTAGCGTCAGGCTGGTCCATGTTAAATACATAGCTTCCTCTCGGGAATTCCTGTTTTTTCGCTGATACAGTGGTCGTCACTTCTTTGGTTGTATGTCCGCTTTCAAGTGTAGTGGACACTTTCAAATCCTTTACTTTGTAACTTTCAACAGATAATTTCACAGGTTTTTTTAGTTTTTTCACCTGCACTCCCAATAACTGAAGTTTTTTTGCAATATCTTCATATTCAGGTGGGAGGATATAAGCTGTTGGTCGATCTCTAACAAGGGTAGGGAAGGCATCGGTAGAATCCAGCCAATCGATAGGCGTATCGACCTTTTTGGCCTTTGCTAAATCAACTACTGTTAACTTTTGATTTTTTATCAATTTATTTTCGCTGGTGATGACAATTTTATCATGATCATTTGCCTTTCTCCCTTTTTTCACCACTTCATTTTCGGCCTGCTTGACCACTTTTTTTACTGTACTGGCTTGATCAGCTGTCGTTTTAATGAAGGCTGCCTGAGCTGTAGCTTGTGCATAAACACGACGTTTGAAGTCAGTACGACCGATATTGATACCCCTTGTTTCAATTAAATAGGTCATCGTATTTTTCAATCCGAGAGCGTTGCGACCGATGCGGGCTTCTGTGCTTCCTTCAGTAGCGGTAAGAATTCCAGCATCAGAAGTATCAAGTGTATAGTAATCATGATAGGAAAGCTTTTCTTTTTCCAATGCTTTAAAAACATTAGGCAAAAGAAGTTCATCGGATGCTTTTCGAAGCTGTTCTGGAATATTTAAATTCTTTGCTGAAGAAATGAGCAAATCATAGGAAGCGATTGATCCATTTGCGCCAACCTTCTTAAGGGGAGCAGGGTTCACTGTATATTCATGTACATCAAGAATGACTTCAGGCTCATAGTCATTGATGGTTTGATGAATAGTCTGTACCTCAGGATACTCCACTTTTAAATAGTCTCGATTCGCATCCATGTCATTAGAGGTAAACCGTTTAAAATAATAGGAGCCATCTGGATTTACTCGTGGAACGATGGCAATGTTTACTTTATCGAGGACATCACCAAGTTTTCCTTCAGCAAGCCATTGGGCAATAACTAAAGTAGATTCACCAGAGGCGGGTTCATTGCCATGAATCTGACCTTGAATCCAAATCAATGGTTTCTTAGTATCCTTTTTCAGCTTTTTTGAATCCTTGCTGAAAAGGAGCATCGGGATATCGCGTCCTTCTGTAGATTGACCAATCGTCTTAATTTGGATGTTTTTACTTTTGTGGGATAGTTTTTTGATATAAGCTATCATTTCTTCTTGGCTTGTAAAGGCAATCTTGTCATGTTGAAAGGCAGGAGTCTTGAAGGTAACTTTAGGGTCTGGGAAAAGGTAGGAGAGATTTTCTGGCTGAATGTAGCTAGGACCCTTGCCATAATAAGGGATAAATTCATCTGCCTGAGCCGTGGAGCTTAGGCCGGGCAATCCAGTGATAAGACTAAGAGAGACGACAGAAACAATGGTTGGAATGATCTTTTTCACAGACATCCTCCTAATTAATCTTTTTTCCATAAATTATCACATATAATACTAGAAAAATAGCATAATCTTTGAAAATAGTAAAAAACAGGAAGTATCTACTAGGTTGATAAAGGGCGTTCTATGGCTAGGTGCCCAGAAGAAGTTATGTATTCTGCTACTCCTCATAAATCGCAATGTAAAACCTAAATCAAAGAAATGAAGACGAAACAACAATAAGAGAGCTCCAGCCGTGAAACAGTAGAGCAGGATCATGTTTCATCCCGACTGCAATGGCTGATATGCTCCAGAGGGGCTGATACAGCTAATCCTTTTATGCACTCCTATTATATAGAAGGAATAGGAGTTATAGAGGTTTTTTTATACACGGTTTTCTTCATTATAATTTTAGGGATATAGTTAAAGTCTCTACAATAAAATAAGGACCAAAGCAATTTGAAGTTGCTTGGCCCGTATTTATTTTAATATGTTTTGTAACTGGTTTAACAGATCTTGTGTATTTTCCCCACTCATAATCTGCCCGTTTACTTTAGCATAGGGTGTCTTATTACAAAGTTTACATTCACTTAAACATTCATATTCTTTATATTGAATTCGGGGATTCGTCAAGAACTTTCCATACACAGCGAGTGTTTGTTCATTAAGGAAACGGTCAAGATTATTTTGACAAAATTCAATCTGGATTTTCTCTTTTTTGGTGAACATTTTAGAAAGAAAGGTTTTCATCATATCGCTACTTTCATTGGAAGAGTAAATATATGTTATTTTGATTTTATCACTTAATGTTGCGAAATGCATGGTTTGAAAGAATTTAATACACAAGTACTTTATATAGATTGTGTGAACAAGAACGGATACAATTTCCAATTTATCTAAGTAATTGGCTTGTATATGTTGACACATGTCAAAGGAATGGTAGAATAGAAATGACTACGATATTGATAATGAATCTCATTATCAAAAAAAAGGAAAACACGTGCAGTTATTGTAGCTCATGGGTCTTATTTTTATTAAAGATAGATAAACACTTAATAATAGTCTTTATTCAAACATTTTTAATTAAAAATATTATCACTGTGTTTTTACTGATATAGGAAGAGTAGGAAATGAAGATGAAGATAAGATATTTAGTCATGGCGTTAATTGTTTTATCATTTACCTCATTATTCATTGGAGTAAAAGATATTACGCCACTCGATTTATTAGATTTAAGTGATGATAAAGTGCAAATTATGCTGCAAAGCCGTTTTCCTAGAATGGTAACTATTGTAATTGCTGGGGTGGTTATGAGCATCAGTGGCTTAATCATGCAGCAATTGAGTAGAAATAAATTTGTATCACCAACAACTGCCGGTACGATGGATTCTGCAAGGTTGGGTCTTCTTCTTGCTATTATCATTTTTCCATCAGCAGCACTTATTGAGAAAATGGCATTCGCATTCATATTCGCTTTGGCAGGCACTTTCTTGTTCATGAAAATTCTTGATCAAGTTAAATACAAGGATACGATTTTTATTCCATTGGTTGGTTTGATGTTTGGTAATATCGTCGGATCTATTTCAACTTTCTTTGCTTATAAATATGATTTGATTCAAAGTCTCAACACATGGATGAATGGGGATTTCTCGATGATTATGTCGGGAAGATATGAACTAATATACATAAGTATCCCTTTGGTCATTCTCGCATACTTCTTTGCTAATAAATTCACTGTGGCAGGGATGGGTGAGGAGTTTGCTATCAATCTTGGACTCAATTATAAATTTGTAGTCAATTTTGGATTGGTAATCGTAGCATTATCCTCTACCGTCGTCTTGTTAACGGTGGGAACAATTCCTTTTATAGGACTGATTGTACCTAATATTGTTTCACTTTACCTTGGTGATAATTTGAAGAAGAGTCTTTCTCATACAGCATTGCTAGGGGCTGTGTTCCTATTGATCTGCGATATTCTGGGTCGGATTATCATTTATCCATTTGAAATTCCGATAGGTCTCGTAGTTGGTGTAATAGGAAGCGCCGTATTTATCTATCTGATAATGAGGAGAAAGGCATATGAATAATAAAGGAAAAATCATTTTACTAGCTGTTGTTGCAACTGTTTTAACTGCAGGTTATATCTTTTGGGATCTTGGCCCGAATTGGGATTATGCACTTCCAAGAAGGGTTATCAAAATTATCGCCATCATTGTAGTTGGTTGTGCGATTGCCTTCGCAACAGTTGTTTTCCAGACAGTAACAAATAATAAAATTTTAACACCAAGCATTTTAGGATTAGATTCTATGTATATGCTGATTCAAACAGGAGTCATCTTCCTGTTCGGTTCAACACATGTCATGATTTTAAATAAAAATCTAAATTTTCTGGTTACTTTGACAGCTATGCTTATTTTCTCCAGTCTACTGTTCAAGTTCATGTTCAAGCAAAATCGAAATATATATTTTCTCTTGCTGATAGGCATCATATTCGGAACATTATTCGGCAGTATGTCATCATTTATGCAGGTATTGATTGACCCGAATGAATTTCAAATCATTCAAAATAAAATGTTTGCGAGTTTTAACAATGTCAATACGGACTTATTGACGTTAGCTATTGTCCTCATGATAGCAGTAATCGTATATTTTATGAGATTTTTGAAGTATTTAGATGTCATGTCCTTAGGGAGAGACCAAGCCATCAACTTAGGTGTGGATTATGATTTTGTAACGAAACGGGTATTAATCGTTGTCACGATTTTAATCTCCATTTCAACGGCCCTGATAGGTCCTATCACATTCCTCGGCTTACTTGTTGCCAATGTGGCGTATCAATTTATTAAGTCTTATCAGCACAAACATATCCTTCCAGGTGCGATGCTGATTAGTGTGATTGCCTTGGTCGGCGGCCAATTCATAGTTGAGAGAATCTTCACCTTCTCTACAACTTTGAGTGTCATTATCAACTTTGTTGGCGGTGTCTATTTCATCTATCTTCTATTAAAGGAGAATAAGTCATGGTAGAAGTGAAAAGTTTATTCAAAAAATATAATAATAAAACGGTTGTCGAGGATGTATCCATTGAAATTACCAAAGGAAAAATCACTTCTTTCATCGGCCCTAATGGTGCGGGAAAAAGTACGGTTCTTTCGATGATCAGCCGACTCATTACTAAAGATTCAGGGGAAGTCCTGATTGATGGTAAAGACATGGGGAAATTCAACAGCAATGAGCTTGCGAAAAAAATCGCTATTTTAAAGCAAGCTAACCACATTAATATCCGATTGACGATTCGTGAACTCGTCGCTTTTGGTCGATTCCCTTATTCACAAGGGAAATTGACTAAAGAGGATTGGAAATATGTCGATGAAGCGATTGAATATATGGAACTTGCGAGTATGCAGGATAAGTTTCTTGACCAGCTTAGCGGGGGCCAACAACAACGGGCTTTCATTGCAATGGTAATTGCACAAAATACAGAGTATGTACTTCTTGACGAACCTTTGAACAATTTGGACATGAAGCATTCTGTCCAAATCATGAAGGTATTAAGACGGCTGGCTGATGAATTAGGGAAAACAGTCATTATCGTCATTCATGATATTAATTTTGCATCCTGTTATTCCGACTATATTGTTGCATTGAAGGATGGAAAGGTTGTCCAAAATGGACCTACCGAACAAGTCATTAATTCCAATGTATTAAAGGAAATCTATGATATGGATATTGAGATTCAAAATATCAATGATAATAAGATCTGCGTGTACTTTACTTAGGAACCACGCCATTTGGTTTTAAATTACTTCAGGTATTCGTAACTAAACTAGGAAACATTAAGAACACTCTTTAGGCTGTTAAGAGTTGGCGGGCGCCCAAGAATTAGCCGCCACCTGTTTAAATATAAGGAAAAAAGAGGAATGAGATGGGTTCTAACAAGTTACGGATTCAACATGTAATTTTAAATAATAAAAAATACTTTTCGAGGTGACATTTTAATGATTAAGAAATTATCTTTACTGCTATTAATAGCAATGCTGGCTGTAGTGGCTGTAGCTTGTGGATCAAATAATGAAAAAGAAGAATCAAGTCCGAAAAAAGAATCGGCTAAAAGCGAAGAAATAACAGTTAAGCACCAACTAGGAGAAACGAAAGTAAAAACAAACCCAGAAAAAGTTGTCGTATTCGATATGGGAACTCTTGATACACTTGATAAATTGGGTGTAGAAGTGGCTGCTGTTCCTCATGATGGCCTTCCTGAATACCTTTCTAAATATGAAGGTACAACTGAAAATGCTGGTGGATTAAAAGAACCTGACTTCGAAAAAATTAACGAGATTGCTCCTGACTTAATCCTTATTTCAGGTCGTCAATCTGATGCATATGAAGAATTAAGTAAAATTGCTCCTACAGTTTATGTAGGTGTTGATACTACAAAATATATGGAATCATTTGAAGAAAACGTAACACTTCTTGGTAAAATCTTCGGTAAAGAAAAAGAGGCTGCTAAAGAATTTGCAAGTGTTGAAGAAAACATCACCGCTTTGAAAGAAAAAGCACCAACAGATAAAAAAGGTTTAATCATTCTTGCTAGCGGTGGAAAAGTAAGTGCATACGGTCCTGATTCAAGATTTGGTATTATCCATGATGTATTCGGCGTTCCTGCTGTTGATGATAAATTAGAAGTATCTACACATGGTCAAAGTATTTCTTTCGAATACATTGCTGAAAAAGACCCTGATTACCTTTTCGTGGTTGATAGAGATGCAGTTGCTGGTGATGGAGCTGCAGCGAAAGAAACAGTTGAAAATGATATTGTAAAAAATACAAAAGCTTATAAAGAAGGCAACATCATTTATCTTGATCCTAACTACTGGTACTTATCAGGTGGCGGTTTAGAGTCTGTTGATTCTATGGTTAAAGAAGTCTCTGAGGGTATTAAATAATAAAGATGTAAAGCAAGGCCTGCTCTCACGTAAAGTGAAAGCAGGCTTTTTTTGTTTTATATATAAAGCAGATTTGCTCATATAACAAATAGGCTAAGAGAACATACCATAATGAAAGATGACTGTAATTATTGAAAATCCCCACCTTTAAATAACGAGGGCTTATGCTCAACGACCGTTAACCAAACCTTGTAGTTGGGCACCACAGTGAATACAATCCCAGCTATGGATTTGATAGCAGCCAAGGAGATCAATAGCTGGAAATGGACTCCTAGGAGCTTAAAGCAGGGAACCAAAAAAAACAAAAAACAGATGAGAATAAATATACTTTCTTCCTATTATATGTCGTTTGTATAGCGATGCTATTTATCTTGCTGCTATTTATGAGTCAGGGGTATTTTAAAGTCAAAAATCTCAGTGAACTTTGGCTGGTCATCATTGGGATTGTATGCATCTTGAATAATATCAATGAACAAACAGAGAAAATGACCCAAGATGAATTCTATTTTTTTGGAGAGTGGGGAAGTAACATCACTTACGATGCAGTCTGAAAGCAGTAAATTTAAAATCACAGGGAAGCATAAGGGGTATGATGAAAACAAGAACTTAGTAACGTACGTATCACAGAGTCGAATTGGTGATGCCGTAGATCAGTTAGATAAAGGCATCACCACTGTTGATCCTCGGAAAAAGACAAGTGGCTGGGTGACATTTTTCACTTCCATTATTCCATTTGTAATCATTTTCAGCCTGTAATTCTTTATTTCTTTTGGTTGCCGTACGAAAAAATGGAGCAGATGAAAAATACCTAGATAGAGAAAAAGAATACTCGCTTTCCATATGTTCTTTGAGATATTTTTATAATATGTTTGTGAATCAACTCTTATTTAACATAGACAATTATTTAAAAAATAATTGCGGTGTTAATCAAAAGAAGCCTAATAATATTGGAAAAAAAGAATATACAAATGATCGAATTATGGGAAATTTGGAAGGCGATGTTGTCGATAATACTCGAATTAAGCATTAGAAAAGGCATCTTTTACAGTCTGGAATACAAGTAAATGTAGGATAAATGCTTTGAGTTATTAGTGGGCATCAGACTAGTTTATGAGGTCGGAGATATTGAAAGAGAAGCCCTGCAGGTAGATTTCGAAGTTAAAAAGTTTTCAGGGAGTAATTCCTGGACAAAAATAAAATGAAAAAAAGGCAGATCATTTTTAGACTGTCGAATTATCGGGAAAGAAATCTAAGATAAATCTAATAGCTTTCGATGTTTTAAGAATTATTTTTTACAGTTTTTGTAATGTGCTGGTGTTTTTATAAGGAGTCGTTTATAATGGTAAAAGCCTAAGGGAAGTGAAATTAAATATAACTGTCATCCACATTTACCAGGAATTTATGGTGATATTTATTGGAATAAGATTTGGAGTTCCTATATATTAATTATAGGAAATTAAACTTCAAAGACGGGGCAAAACTCTGTTATTTTTTCAAAGGCTTGTTCATAAGCTAAAAAAGCGTTCTGTATGCGAGAGTAAATATTGTGACAAAAAGTGGTTTTGCGCAATCTTGACTATCTAAGTGAAAGAATGCTATCATAAGGTTTGCGATTTTCCGTCTTCTGTAAGTATGTAAAAATTTATATATATAAACCACTAGATTAATAGAGGTGAAAGCATGAATAATTTTCTTAAAAAGAGCCAGCAGTTATTTGCAAATAATGTACTAGGCTTTTTCTTTATTGCGGTATTAATGTTTCAGATTAAAACTTATATTGGATATCGAGTTGAATTTAACTTAGGTATTGAAAATGGACTACAACAGTTTTTGCTATTCATAAACCCGATTAGTTCAGCTATTTTATTCTTTGGGTTGGCATTACTGGCGAAAGGTAAAAAATCGTTTAAATGGATTATTCGGTTGAACTTATTGATGTCCTTATGGCTATTCTGCAATATTGTATACTACCGTTCATTTACCGATTTCATTACATTACCAACCTTGACACAAGTGCGAAATAATGCCGGAGATTTGGGACCGAGTGTTTTAGAATTATTTAAACCCCATGATGTATTTTATTTCCTTGATACGGTTCTTTTAATTGTTTTATATAAATTCAAAGACTTTAAAGTGGAAGACATCAAAGTTAAACGTCGTACTGTTGGAATGGTATACCTTGCAGGACTAGCAATTTTCGCTATCAATTTGGGACTTGCTGAAAAGGATCGTCCGCAATTATTATCGAGAACGTTTGACAGGAACTATATTGTCAAATATCTAGGCATGTATAACTATACTGTCTATGATGCGGTTCAGAATACTAAAACCTATGCTCAGCGTGCAACAGCTAATAGCACGGATATCGCAGAAGTCGTCAACTATACAAAAGCGACAAGCGCTGAGCCTAATCCTAAATACTTCGGTGCAGCTGAAGGGAAGAATGTTATATACTTGCATTTGGAATCCATGCAGAATTTCTTGATTGACTATAAGTTGAATGGAGAAGAAGTAACTCCATTTTTAAACTCACTTGCACATGATAAATCTGATTTCATGTACTTTGATAATTTCTTCCATCAAGTTGGTCAGGGTAAAACAGCGGATGCTGAATTCATGCTCGAAAATTCTCTGTTTGGTTTACCACAGGGGGCAGCATTCACAAACCGATCCCAAAATACGTATCAAGCGGCACCAGCGATTTTAGGTCAAAAAGGATACACATCTGCTGTGTTCCATGGTAATTATAAATCTTTCTGGAACCGGGATAATATGTATAAGTCTCTTGGCTTTAATCAGTTCTTCGATGCAAACCATTATAATATGGAAAATAAAGAAGAAGTACTAAGTTATGGATTAATGGATAAGCCTTTCTTTAAAGAATCCATTCCTATGTTAGAAACACTTAAACAGCCTTTCTATACAAAATTCATAACAGTATCTCACCATTTCCCATATGCTATGGATCAGGAAAAAGCAACAATTGGTAAACAAACAACGGGTGATGCATCGGTTGATAGTTACTTCCAGACTGCACGCTATGCCGACGAAGCGCTTAAAGAATTTTTCGATTATCTGAAAGAATCAGGCCTATATGATAACTCGGTAATCGTTATGTATGGCGATCACTATGGTATTTCAGAAAACCATAAAGAAGCCATGTCAAAAGTGCTGGACAAAGAAGTAGGCACGTTTGAGAATGCCCAATTACAACGTGTACCATTATTGATTCATGTTCCAGGCGTTGAAGGCGGGGAAATGCATCAATACGGTGGACAGATAGACCTTCTCCCAACTTTACTACATTTGTTAGGGATTAAATCAAATGATTATGTACAATTCGGTTCAGATTTATTGTCAAAAGATCATAATGAAGTAGTACCTTTCAGGAATGGAGACTTTGTAACGCCAGATGTTACTTCCATTAAAGGAAAGTACTATGATACTAATACTGGAGAATTGGTCGAGGAGAATGAAGACATTCTCAATTATAAAACGAGAGCTGAAAAGATGCTTAATTTATCCGACCAAGTCGTAAACGGAGACTTACTCCGATTCTATACTCCAAATGGTTTTAAACCGATTGATCCGAAGGATTATGATTACACATACAATGAAGAAGATCCAAAAGAAGTTGATTCAAAAGTTGATTCTGATAAATAAGGGGTTAATAAAAGAACAGGCAGGAAGCAATAGCTTCCTGCCTGTTTTTTTATAGTTTAAGGGATAATTTTAATAAGGCAGTTCTTTAGGATTTTGCAGTCATCATGGCAATATACTTCCTGATTTCATCAGGCTTTCCTGCATACTTTTCTGCACGCTGTTCATCCTTTACGATTTTATCTTTTACTTTTTTTAATATTTCTTCACAAATAGCTTGAGGGACGACCACGACTCCATCTACATCCCCTATTATAATGTCGCCTGGATATACAGTGACACCACCACAGGAAATTGGGATATTGGTTTCACCCACACCAGCCTTTCCACTTGAGGCAACAGTGGTCCCTTTACTGAATACAGGGAAATTTAGATCTTTAATGGCTGCTAGATCACGAATAACGCCATCGACGACAAGAGCTTCAATTTCCATTGTTTGCATCATGCCCACAACAAAGTCACCAGCGATAGCTCGGTATGTATCCCCTTTGCAGTCAACAACTAATATGTCCCCTGCCTGGGCCTCACCGATTGCCTTTAAAACGGCTGAATTATCACCGACTGGTACCTGGACAGTTAATGCACGTCCGGCAAAATGATATTCATCTTTTAGGGGTTTAATTGCTGAGTCTAGATTGTTCAATCCATCCATTGCATCAGAAATGGCCGTGGTAGGTAAAGCTTTAAACTGTTGAATGAGACTATCCATGAAAATAAGTCCTCCTTAGGATTATTGGAATATAGCCTAAGTATAACAATTTTTATAATTTTCGGATAATAGGTATAGATTATCATTCTTTATAACTTTTAGACGATGTTTTACAATTCTAAATGGATAAAGGAATATGTTTCTAATCGACAAACCCCCATCCTGTAGTAGGAAGGGGGTTTAGTTTATATAGTTACCAAATAGGGAATCTACAGTTTTTTTCTTTTTAATTAAATAAGGGTTTAACAATCATTAATCTTCCTCAAAGTCCTTTTTTTGGAAATTGGTTATTTTTGTTTCCTGAAAGGGTAATCTTTTAAGAGCCAAGTTCAGCCCTTTTCTTTTTACACTTTAAGGATAGGGACGTTTTTTTATGAATTAAGTTTTTGCCTTAGCACATAGCGATCTTATGCTCTATTGCAAGATCAACCCCAAGGCCTGTCCCATGTATCGATGCTTGATCAAACATATTTATGAAATTCATACTCTCAGAAAGTCTGCTTTTCAGCACAGGGATGGTTCTCTCCAACGGAAGCTTCAGCTGATGAGAGGTTAGGAATGAGTAGTTCATAAAATATTGTTTGCCCTTTTCATTAATCGAGTATACTTTACGCGGTGGCCTCTTGCCTTCTTGTTCAGTATGTACCTTAATGTAGTCTTGTGGCTTGTAAAGGGAAACTTCCAGGCAGATATTTAATACTAATTAAAGATTGTATGTGCAAATATTTTCAATGAGTAGAGAAATTGAGCAAGGACAAATCATAAGTGTATCGAAGGTAAAAAGAAATGTTTACAAAAATGACTGTACAGAACTCAACTAATTTGATGTTTGGGGTTGAACTTTTAAAAGTTGTTAGTGAAACGCCAGCGGGAAATCTTTTTTTAATAGAGGGGTATTTTCATGTCAAAGAAAGAGTAATATTAAGACAGAGGTTGCCAGGGTTAGCCAAATAGGGCTAAATATTTCTGGATGAATGATAAGAAAAACAATTCCTGCAATTGTGGCAGCCTGCTGAATGGTCATATGTCTAATAAAGTGTAACCCAGCCTTAAGACAAGCCTTAATGAGAGGTGTGTGATTCATTTTTCATTCCTCCTTTTCTCTTCAATAATATGTCCAGGAATAAAATAAAATACATAGCCAGTCGTTTTCTGCCCAGTATTATGGGTATAGTAGAGATAAAAGAAGAAGGAGGAATTATAGATGTTAATTGTATATATTAGTCTTGCCCTCTTCATTGGAGCCATTATTTACTTAGTCTTTTTTTCTCTCAGAACATATAAGGATACTAAACCTGCAATTGAGAACGTGACGGAAACCGTTGCACGGATTCAGGCAAAAACGGATCAAATTAAATCAGAGACGGATCAGCTAGCATTGAGACAGCAGGAAATCACAGAAGATGTTCAATATAAAAAAGAGGCCGTTCAATATACAGTTGATGCAGCTAAACAAACGCCGGAACCATTTAAAAATATTTGGCTTACAATCAAGGGTGAAAAATGGAACCTTAGAAGCAGACGAAACGGTTGAGGATGTATTTGACCACTTTTGATATTGCGTGATATAGTATGGGGATAAAAAGTTTCAAGGGTTCCGCGGTTTAATTGCCGGCTGGTCAGAGAGATGCGCGCAGGATTTTTTTGCGTACACGGAGGGAAAAAAGCCCGGGAGGTTATATTTATAACCTACTGGGCTTTTTTCTGTATTGGAGGGAAAAAGATGGCTTGGTTATACTTAGTTATTGCAGGATTATTCGAAGTAATATGGGCAACGAGTTTGAAATACACGGAGGGGTTTACAAAATTAATTCCTTCTATCATAACGATTGTCGGTATGGTTATTAGTTTTTATTTTTTATCATCGGCGATAAAAACATTGCCGATGGGGACAGCATATGCAATCTGGACCGGAATAGGGGCAATCGGTGCCGTCCTTGTTGGCATTATTGTCTTTAACGAGCCAAAAGATGCGATGCGCTTAGTTTTTGTTGGTTGCATTTTGATTGGCATTATTGGATTAAAGGTCACTTCTTCTGAATAATTAATTGCTTCCTTACAAATAGTAGCATTAAACAATTTGTAAGGAGTGAGGAAAATGAATTATAAAGCGGTAGTATCAAGTGCGATGATGGTTCTATTGATTTCAGGCTGTGCGTCTAATGATAAACAAGGAGCAAATGAAAATCTTGGACTTAATCGGAACAATCAGGATAATTATGATACACCTATGAGGGTAAGTGACACAAGGCAAAATAATAATAATCTAAATGATAATGATCTAAATAATAATGATCTAAATGATAATGGTACAAACGATTTGAGGGTTTCTGAAGATATCTCAAATCGTGTTGAGGCCTTGAAGGAAGTAAAAAATGCCTGGGTTATTGTAACTGATCATTCTGCGTATGTTGGGGCTGTGCTAAATGACGGGGAGGATAAGGATCTTACAAATGAATTGAAAGATAGAATCGCCGACGCTGTAAGAGGGGCCGATTCATCCGTAGAAAAAGTGTATGTGTCTGCGAACCCTGATTTTGTTCAAAGAATGAATGATTATGTAACCGATATAAATAATGGAAAGCCTGTTAAAGGATTTGTTGATGAATTCCGTGAACTTGTAACACGTATTTTTCCAAGCTCAGAGTGATTAATAAGGGGTAAAATCCCTTCCACATTAAGACTTATTCGTTTATTTTCAGCTTTAAAAGAGCTTGAAAATGATACGGATAGGTCTTTTATGTTTTTTGAAGAGATAAACCACTAGCTAGAGTAATCAGCTACTGTGTCAGGTTCTGAGGTTACTGGAAGTTATGACTAACTTTTGGGAGTCTGGTTACAATAATTGGGTAAACTTAGAACGGTGTTAGGGGGCGGGGAAAGTGAGGTTTTTTAATGGAAAAAAGAAATCTGAGGTAACAGCTTTTCAGGAACTGCTTAAAAAGTTTGAAGATTCATCTGATTTTCTTGCTTACCCATTCCCAAATGAAGAAGGCTATATCATTTCCTATTTTAAATCACTAGTTAATTCACAACAGGTCCATGAACAATTGCTACCTGTTATCTCGAATCAACCAAAGAAAGATATCCACCAATTAAAAAGTGATTTTCCAGTCGGAGATATAAAAGAAACGGCGGACTTAAACGAAATAAAAGAGTTGATGCTGACAGGATCAATCATGATTCAATACAAAAAAGATGATGAAAAGTGTTTGTTAATTCCATGTGTAAACAGTGTTAAAAGGCAAATTTCTACTCCAGAGTCGGAGTATACTGTCCTGGGTCCTAAAGAGGCCTTTGTAGAATCGATTGATACGAATTTACATTTAATCCGTAATCGCCTACCAATTCCCGAATTGCAGGCAAAAGAAATTCAGGTAGGGAGTATCTCACAAACCAGGTTAGTAGTTCTCTATATAGATGGGATTACTAATCAACAAAATATTAATACGATTATGCAGAGAATAAATGACATCGATTATGATACGGTCGTGGATATTTCTTTTGTTAGCCAGCTGATAACAGATAATCGGAATTCGATGTTCCCCCAGCTGATTGATACAGAACGGCCTGACCATTTGGCCAGTGTATTAACAGAAGGGAAAATAGGGATAATGCTGGATGGATCACCTCATGTATTGATAGGTCCCAACACCATCATTAGTTTTTTTTCGTCATTTGAAGATTATTTTCTAACTTGGAATATCGGTACTTCGTTTCGTTTGATTCGCCTATTCGCAGTTTTATTTTCTGTTTTATCTTCGCCTCTTTATGTTGCAGTTTTAACATATCATTATCAGGTTATTCCAACGGATTTATTGCCAATCCTAATCTCCTCACGGGGGGTCATCCCTTTTCCGCCGATTTTAGAAGCAATAGTGCTTGAAGGAACGATTGAATTGCTGAGGGAGGCTGCGGTAAGGCTCCCGGCAAAGGTCGGCTCAACCATCGGTATTGTTGGCGGTATTGTCATCGGTACAGCCGCTGTAGAAGCGGGATTTGTTAGTAATGTTTTATTAATGCTTGTCGCTTTGGCTGCCCTTGCTTCTTTTACAGTACCTATTTACCAGATCAGTAATACGATTCGTCTCATCCGCTTTCCTTTTTTATTGGGCGCCCAGTTATACGGATTGTTTGGAATAGCATTATGTAGTGCATTTATTTTAAGTCATTTATTAAAACTGACGTCACTTGGCAGTCCATATTTAGAACCGCTTTATCCGCTAAGAATTAAGGATTTTAAAGATAGTTTTATTCGACTTCACTTTTCAAAACAGAAAAAACGTCCGCATTTTTTGCGGACTGAAAATCCAGTTAGAATAAGAAAGAAGGCTCAAACCCAAAAATCCCAAAATGATATTGATGAATAAGGTGTAGAAAGCGGTGAGAAAGCATGGAAGCTCAAACAAATGTGACTAAACAGATTTCTCCATTCTTTGTCTCTTTCCTCATACCAGGTATGCAAATTGGAGTAGGGGTATTGGGATTTGAACGGATCATAGCAAAAGAGGCAGGCCAAGATGCCTGGATATCAGTCCTGATTTCAGGATTAATCATAAATATTCTTCTTTGGATGTGCTACAAAATTTTAGGACGCGGTCCACAAACACTTGATTTGATTGCTGTCCATCAAGATTTGTTTGGTAAATGGGCAGGGAATGCTTTCAATATAGTATTTATCCTCTACTTTATATTGATTTCCATCATTATTATTAGGACTTATTTAGAGGTTATTCAGGTTTGGATGTTCCCTAGTGTTAATATCCCGCTGTTATTAACCATCATCCTGATTCTTGTTTATAGTTTTGTTACGGGAGGGTTTAGAGTTATCACCGGTTTTTGTATGATCGGGCTGATGATTGGATTGCCCTTAATTCTTTTGAAGTATTTCCCATTAAAACAAGCTCATTTCTATAATTTGACACCTGTCCTGGATCATTCCTTTCTAGATATTATGAAAGCATGTAAGTCGATGACGCTGAATTATCTCGGTTTTGAACTGCTCTTGGTCTATTATCCATTTATAAAAAAGCGTGAACGGTCTCAAAAGTGGGCCCATCTCGGGGCACTTTATACAACTTTTCTATATCTCACCTCAATTCTTGTCTCATTAGCATACTATCACCAGGATCAGCTGAAAGATGTTATTTGGGCAACTTTGACGTTATGGAAAATCGTAGACCTACCCTTTATTGAAAGATTTGAATACATAGGAATTTCTATGTGGCTTTTTATGGTGATACCGAATGCATGCCTGGGAGTCTGGGCTGCAAGCAGATGTGCGAAACGGGTATTTGGGTTCCGACAGAAAAAAATGTTAGTTATTATTCTGATGGTTATTTTAGTGTCTTGTATTTTTTTGGATAATCGCAATAAAATCGATTTGTTAAATACGTACATTTCCCGTATGGGTTTTTATATGATGTATCTGTACCTTCCCCTTTTATTTTTATGGCAGTTGATTGTTTACAAAGTGAGGGATCATAACCCATGAAAACCAAACTACTATTGATTTCATTAGGTTGCGTATTAATGACAGCGTGCGGAGTGGAGAAGCAAATTTTAGAAGATATCTTAATTGCCGAAGTCGTTGGCTATGATGATGCTGGAGACCATAAGATTAAGGGGACAGTTGTTGTCAATGTTCCTCAACTTGGAGAGAAAACAAACCTAGGTAAGGAAGTTTATGAAGCCATTTCTCATGACGTAAAAGCTACTCGTCAGCAAGAAAACTCTAAAACCACATTTCCAATTGTTGGTGGTAGATTATCAGTAATTCTCTATAGTGAAGAATTAGCTAGAAAAGGCCTAAATGATTATGTCGATACATATAGGCGTGACCCAATGGTGGGAAGAGATCTATATTTAGCTGTTGTTCATGGCAGAGCTGATGATGTAGTTAAAATAGAGCCGAAGTTATCCAAAACTCCAGGGGTTCAAGTAAAAGAGCTAATTGAACAAAACATCAGAACGAATTTACCTGATGTCGATTTGCACCACTATTTATATGCCAGTCATGGTAAAGGAATTGATCCGGTTATGCCATTATTGGAAACAGCAGGCGAGCGTGTACGGGTGAAAGGGATTGCTCTGTTTAAAAAGGACAGGTACATTGGCAAGTATATTTCTTATGAGGACGGTTTCTTATTCAAAGTACTTAGCGAAAACTTCAAACTGGGGAGTTATGAAATAAAATTGAAGGACAATGACTTTATTGATATTAATAACGTTCAATCACATGTCCATTATGATATCTTACATGCAAATCAAGAGCCCAAGGTCAGGATTGAAGTGAAAATAAAGGCAAGTATACTTGAGGTACAAGGGTATGACTTGGGCAAACCACTCGACGTGAAAACTATAGAGAATAAAGCTGAGCAGGCCATTGAAAAAAAACTAAATAAGATGTTAACTATCTTTCAGGAAAATAATATAGATCCAATTGCGATAGGTGATATCGCTAGAAGTAAAACAAGAAATTTTAATCGAAAACATTGGGAGGAAGTATATCCTCATATTCCAATTGATTTGGCTGTAGATATTGAAATGATTCAAACGGGAATCGCAGAATAAGGAAAAAAATCCATAATATAAAAATTCCTTAAATAGATTCGTTAATCGAGAATATTCTGAAGTTTTGCTCTTTATAATAGGTGTATTGATGTAAACATTTATGTCAATTTGCTTAATGAAGGGTGTGGAGGAAATGGACAAAACATGGTGGAAAGAGGCGGTTGTGTATCAGGTGTATCCCAGGAGTTTTATGGATAGCGATGGAGACGGGATAGGGGACCTGAAAGGAATATTGATGAGACTTGATTATTTACAGGAGCTGGGTGTAGATGTGATATGGCTTTCTCCGGTTTACCAATCTCCCAATGATGATAACGGTTATGATATTAGTGATTATCGTTCGATTATGACTGAGTTTGGGACAATGAGTGATTTTGACCGATTATTGAAGGCAGTTCATGAACGTGGAATGAAAATCATGATGGATCTTGTGGTCAATCATACGTCAGATGAACATTCATGGTTCAAGGAATCCCGGTCTTCTAAAGATAATCCGAAGAGGGATTACTATATTTGGAGACCTGGGAAGAATGGAAAGGAGCCAAATAACTGGGAATCCATATTCAAAGGTTCGGCGTGGAAATATGATGAGGCAACGGATGAATATTATTTGCATTTATTCAGTAAAAAACAGCCGGATTTAAATTGGGAACATCCTGAGCTTCGTGAAGAAATTTATAGCATGATGAAATGGTGGCTGGATAAGGGAGTCGATGGCTTCCGAATGGATGTTATTAACTTCCTTTCGAAAGATCAGCGATATTTGGACGGGGATGTCCGGTATGGGAAACAGCATGGTGATGGAAGTCCATTTTTCATGAATGGTCCGCGCATTCATGAGTTTTTGCAGGAAATCAATCAGCGAGTGCTTTCTGGTTATAACTTGATAACGGTTGGTGAAATGCCTGGTGTATCACCTGATGAAGCTCAATTGTTCACAGGGAAAGAACGTGGTGAGCTACATATGGTCTTTCAATTTGAACATATGGATTTGGGGGGAGGACCAGAAGGGAAATGGAGTAACAAAAAGTGGGAATTGAGTGACTTAAAGCGGATTCTTTCCAAGTGGCAGATTGGTTTAGAGGAGGATGGTTGGAACAGTTTATACTGGAATAACCATGATCAACCGAGAATTGTTTCAAGGTTCGGAGATGATGGGAAGTATCGGGTAGAAAGCGCAAAAATGCTTGCTGTTTGTCTGCATATGCTTCAGGGAACGCCCTATATTTATCAAGGCGAAGAACTGGGTATGACCAACGTTTGCTTTGAAAGAATAGATGAATACCGCGATATTGAAACGCAGAATTCTTATGAGGAACTTGTGAATTCGTGTGGATGGACAGAAGAGCGGATGCTGGAAGCCATTTACGCGCGCAGTCGAGATAATGCGAGGACACCTGTTCAGTGGAATGACTCAAGAAACGCGGGGTTTACAGCGGGAACTCCTTGGATCGGCGTAAATTCTAATTATCCGGAGATCAATGCAGAAAAAGCCTATAACGATCCGAATTCCATCTTTCATTTTTATAAAAAGCTTATTCAATTACGAAAAAGACATGAAATCGTCGTTTATGGCCGTTACGAACTACTATGGCCTGATGATGAACAAATATTTGCTTATACGAGAACACTTGATGAAGAAAAGCTGCTGGTGTTATGTAATTTCAAAGACTATGAAGCTTCCTATTCCATACCTGAAGGGTTAGATACAATGTCTGCTACACTGTTAATCGGCAATTATGAACAACTGCCGATTGAGGAAATTTCCGTTAAACCTCTGCGACCGTTTGAATGCCGTGTTTATCATTTGAATTGAACTCCCCCCCACTTATCGACCTTACGGTCTGATTGAAGTGGGGGATTCCTAAGAACATTAGCCTATCGGCCAATTTTTAATTAGGCTATTCCCGTAGTTCCTACGGTTAGAAGCCTTATGGCTTCATTCATTAGATTGAGTCCTGCGTTAATATCTCGATCGTGGTGAGTAGAACAAAAAGGACAATCCCATTCACGAAGATTCAGATGTTTAACGTCTTTATTTTGGTAACCGCAGCTAGAACACAATTGGCTAGAAGCAAACGTTTTAGATACGGTCACGATTTGTTTACCATACCATTTTGCTTTGTATTCCAACATTTTTTTGAATTGGTACCAAGATACTTCACTAATAGCTTTAGCTAGTTTGTGATTTTTCATCATATTCGACACTTGCAAGTCTTCCATTCCAATAACATCGTGGTTTTTGATGATCCGCCCTTCGACTTCGCGGCTTTTAGCAAAACGGACTAGACCGAGTTTTGGCAATTTGATTTTGTTTCCAATCATTCCGATATTTCCATTCGTATGTTTAGTCGTGTAGGACTGGATAGGATTCTTTTTCGATTTGAAGCGTGGTGACTTGTTTTGCTTTTTATAATATCGACTATAGGAATCTGCTAAATTTTCCACCGATTTCTGTAAGGCAATACTGTCTACTTCTTTCAGGAAAGAATACTCTTTCTTTAAAGCTGGAAGTTCTTTGATTGTTGCGTATTTATTCTGAAAAGAACCTTTCCATTCATTAGAGGATAATTGGCCGTTCTGCTTCATTTCTTCACAAATATACCAGTAGGCATCTTTCTCCTTTTGTTTGCCTAAAAAGAAGTTATAGACAAAACGGGAGCAGCCGATCGTTTTATTGATTAGAACTAGTTGTTCTTTAGTTGGATAGATTCGAAATTTATAAGCTTTGTTTACGACCATTGGTTTCACCCCCTTATAGTTATCATTAATCACCGAACGTATGTTTGTCAAAAGATTACTTTGGCTTATGCCAAACCGCCATTCATCTCCCCCTTATCGTTGGGCTCTCGCCCTTCACACGCTTGAAGAGGGAGTCTTCCGGTGGGAAATGATAAAAAAAGGACCTGATTCCTCTTGAAGAAGAAATCAGGTCCTTTTAAAACGCTTATTTTACTTTAAAATCACATTCCTCAAGTGGAACGATTTTAGTTTTATACTTAATTTTATAGCCGAACCATAGGACGAAGAAAAAGATCAGGCCAATGTAAGAAACAAACATCGAATTCCAATCAATCCCGCTGCTGCTGAAAGCTTGGTAGCCTTGTCCAATGATAATGAAAATACATAAGACGAGCGCGAAAATCGGTCCAGTTGGGAATCCTTTAGCAAGGTATGGTAAAGCATTCAAATCAAGACCTTGAGCTACATAGGCTTTGCGGAATCGATAGTGAGCAATCGCAATTCCAACCCATGTGACAAATCCAGCCATACCTGAAGCATTTAATAACCAGATATAAACAACACCGTCTCCAAAAAATGAAGCTAAGAAAGCAAGGCAACCGACTAAAGAAGTCGCGATAAGAGCATTCACTGGTACCCCTCTTTTATCGAGCTTGCCAAGGAATTTCGGAGCTTTTCCGTCGCGGGCCAAATCCCATAGCATACGAGTTGAAGCATACATGCCGGAGTTACCAGCAGAGAGCACAGATGACAATATAACTGCGTTCATGACCGATGCCGCAAACGCAAGACCTGCGCGTTCAAATACAAGTGTAAATGGACTGACGGCAACATCTTCGCTTAATAAACGTGCATCTGTGAACGGAATAATCATTCCAATTACAAAAATCGCAAGGATATAGAATAAAAGGATGCGCCAAAAAACGGACTTGATCGCTTTAGGGATATTTTTCTCCGGATTCTCACTTTCACCGGCTGTAACTCCAAGTAATTCTGTTCCTTGGAAAGAGAAGCCTGCTGCCATGAATACTCCTAGAATTGTGAAGAAGCCTCCGTTAAATGGACCTTCTCCCATGGTGAAATTAGAAAAACCAATTGGGTCATTTCCGCCAAGGATTCCGAAAATCATTAAAAATCCAGTGATTAAGAAAATGATAACGGTCACGATCTTGATTAAAGCAAACCAGAATTCAGCTTCGCCAAATCCTTTAACAGACATATAGTTAAAAAGAAACATAATAATTAACGCAACGGCACTCCAAATTATGGACGAGCTGTCCGGGAACCAGAACTTCATAATCAGGACAACGGCAGCCAGTTCAGCTGCAATTGTGATGGCCCAGTTATACCAATAGTTCCAGCCAATCGCGAAGCCGAAAGACGGGTCGACGAATTTGGATGCGTAGACACGGAACGAACCGGCTACTGGCATGAATGCTGCCATTTCTGCAAGACTTGTCATTAAGTAATAAACCATGAAGCCAATGGCTGCGTATGCTGCCAAAGCACCTCCAGGCCCAGCCGTATGGATGGCACCGCCACTTGCTAAAAATAAACCTGTTCCAATCGTTCCACCTAATGAAATCATCATTAAGTGACGTGCTTTCAGGCTCCTTTTCAACTCAGTGGGATTTGATGTTGCTTGTGAATTTGACAATTGATGTTACACTCCTTTTTATTGGAAGGGAACGATATATAAAAAAACAGCAGTCGAAAAAGATCGACGGCTGTTTATAATAAACCCGTTTATCCTTCCGAAGATAGCTCCCCACGTTAAAAAAACGTGACAGTGGTGTTCCTATTCGGTAACACCGCCAGCCTAGATATACAAGGAACATATCTAAACTTCGGCAACTTATCCTTTCAAACGGAGTCGTCAATTTTCCTGAATCTCGTCCGTTCTACTTTTATAAGCCGCAGCCTCTAACTCATCGGTAAATGAGGAAGTATTCAATTTTCTTATACTAAATATATAAATCGTTGCGTCAACTTCTAGTCAACCTATACGATTTCAGTATAAAGTTCATACAATTACTTCAATGTCAGCAGGTCATTGAGTAAACTTTACTATATTAAAATTATAAAATAATCTTATAGATAGCGCAATGATTATTTTTCAAGGTTATTTTTTCCTGGTTTTTAAATGTATCACTTGAATTTGATGTTTAATTGTTTGTCATTTAAACATCATTTATTCTGATAATTATGATAATTCAAATAGTTTTTCGTTTCATTAGAGTATAATCTAATTTTACATGTCTGATAACTTCGGGATTTTCAAATAGATCAACAGCCATTTTGCCAATCCAATCAAGCGGTAAGGAAACGGTTGTGATATCGAGCATCTCACTGAGGCTATCATTATTAAAACCTAGAATGGCCACGTCTTCTGGTACTTTCATTCCGAATTTGTTGGCAGTAAGAATGAATCCGACAGCGGTGTCATCATTAGTAATGATGATAGCCTCTGGTTTATCTATCATACAATTCCAATCTTGGAACAATTTTTCACCATCTTTGATGTGATAACTGCCTTCAAACAGCCATTCTTTTTTATTTAAAAGATGATACTTATTCATAATATCGTTAAACGCCTTTGTACGAAGGGAGCTGTTTCTGCTCTTTTTTCGCCCGAGGCTGTATCCAATTTTCTTATATCCTTTAGCAACTACGTATTCAAGTGCAGAGGAAAAAGCGGCATAGTGATCAATGCTTATGGACGATAATTCAGCCTGGGCTGTATCTTCACATAAGATAATTGGTCCATATTTTTGATATTCCAAGAGGACTTTCATTTCTGAAATTCTTGAACAAACGATAATGCCATCGAGTTGCTTCATTTGTAACATATTCAATGCCTGAATTTCTTTTTCTCTTTCATATTGTGTTTGAAAGATGACTATATGATAGCCGATAGCATTGGCTTGTTTTGTAATTCCTTGCACGATTGCTCCGTAATAGGGGTGATTGGTGAAGGGAATGATGACGCCGATTAGATTCGTTTTGCCTTTTGAAAGATGAATGGCGTTGATATTTCTCGAATAGTTTAATTGGTCAATGGCCTGTAAAACACTCTTTCTTTTTTCAGGACTAACATATGGATGATTATTCATTACGCGAGACACTGTGGAGACGGACACACCTGCATATTGAGCAATTTCTTTAATATTTGTCATAGGATCACCGTTTTTTCTTTTTTTTTATTGTATCGTATGAAACCCATTTCAGAGCAAGAGGCGAGAATAAGAGAACTAAAGATTTCTTTATTCAGGGCCTTGTTCTGGTATGGGTTTCATCCTTTAAGATTGAAAAAAGTCTTAGAGGAGGAGATTAGGATGGTCCAAACTTTACTCTGTCTGATCGTACTATGCGGTATCGAAATGGGATTAGCTTACTTCGCAGTATATTTGAAGTCGGAAAAATGAATGGAAAGTTGACGGCTTATAACTTCGCTTGATAATAAAGAACGAAGATCGCCCATGAGCCCAGATGAATGAACAATAGAATGCCAAGGACAGCTGCAACAGAGAGCTTCACTCCAAAAAGCAATAACAAGAAAAAAAAGCACGTCCCAATAAGTGGGAAAAACCAACTGGATGCCCGTGCTCTAGTTCGGATGAGGTCAAATCGTTCATCTAATCCCCGTTGCTTGGCGGCGGCACGGCGTCCCCACCATAATCCAGTCAGTCCGCAAATAATCCCAAGCGTGATTCCTAAAAAGGCCCCCCAGTTAAAATCCTCCATCACAACTTCTCCTCAAATATAAATATATCTTCAATGGCCAGTTGAAACACTTTCGCTAGCTTGTAAGCAAGCTTGATGGAAGGGTCGAATCTTCCTGTTTCTATAGAAATAATCGTCTGTCGGGACACGCCTGTAAGTTCGGACAGCTTTTCTTGTGTAAGTTGATGCGCTTTGCGTAGTTCCCGAATGTTATTTTTCAAATTCTTAAACTCCTTTCAGAAATGTAAAGCTAGCTTTACGTAAAGTATACTTTACAAATTGAAAATGTGTAAATGATTTTCATTCGACAAAATCCTATGATAAAGAATAGTGGTCAAAGATAAAAATGTTGCACTTTTTTAGTGAATTTGTGTATAGTATAAAATAAGTTGTGTACGGGAAACTTTTTAGCATCTACGACAATGTGATAAACAGAAAAAAAATTTTGCGCTAAATTTTGCGCTTGGTAAACATTTTTAGAAAGATGAAAAAGGGAGGGAATATGGATGGGATTTCTAAAAACTATTGGTGGCGTACTTGCTGCTGTGATCATTTTAGCGGGATGCGGAAATGATACGACTGAACAAGGTAAAGGCAATAGCAAGTTAAATGTCGTCGCAACAACGGGGATGATTGGGGATTTGGTTGAGAATATCGGCGGTAAACATGTGGAGGTCACTAGTTTAATGGGACCGGGAGTCGATCCCCATCTTTATAAGGCAACACAGGGTGATGTAAAGACACTGGATTCAGCTGACATGATTTTTTATAACGGCGTGCACCTTGAAGGGAAAATGACGGATATCTTTGAAATGATGAGTAAGGATAAACCGACGATTGCGGTAACGGAGGATTTCAAGGAGGAACAACTTCGTAAAGTAAGTGCAACGGAACATGATCCGCATGTTTGGTTTGATGTAAAGCTCTGGATGGTTGCAGCGGAAGCGGTAAAGAAAGAGTTAATTGCCAATGATCCTGACCATGAAGCAAGTTATCTAAAAAATTATGAAGCTTATGTTCTGCAGTTAAAGGAACTTGATAAATATGTACAGGGTGAAATAAATAAAATACCAGAAGATCAGCGAGTGCTCGTTACGGCACATGATGCATTTGGATATTACGGCAAGTCATATGGATTGGAAGTAAGAGGGCTACAGGGGATTAATACGCTATCGGAATATGGGTCAAAAGATGTGACTGATATGCGGAATTATCTTGTGAAGAATAAAATTAAAGCAATATTCATAGAGTCTAGCGTGCCAAGGAAGGCTATTGAGGCGGTTATTCAAGGAGCTGAAAAGCAAGGTCACAAAGTGAAAATCGGTGGTGAACTATTCTCGGATGCGATGGGGGAAAAAGGCACTGAAGAAGGAACATATATCGGTATGGTCCGTCATAATACAGATACCATTGTTAATGCTTTGAAATAAGGGGGAGAAAGAATGTATCAGGCAGCTCTGAAGGTAGAAAATTTAACGATAGCTTATCATAAAAAACCGGTTGTCGAAGATGTCTCATTTGAGGTGCCGGAAGGGAATCTAATCGGTATCATAGGTCCAAATGGAGCGGGGAAATCCACATTAATAAAGGGGATACTCGAGCTGATTCCTAAACTATCCGGGGAAGTCACAATCAGTGGATCTTCCTATAAATCGATGAGGAAGAGTATAGGCTATGTACCACAGAGGGAGTCAGTAGATTGGGATTTTCCAACCAATGCGCTCGATGTCGTGATGATGGGCAGGTATGGTCACCTGGGCTGGTTAAAGCGACCAGGAAAGGCTGAAAGACATAAGGCAATGGAATGCTTGGATAAAGTGGGGATGGTTGAATACGCTAACCGCCAGATAAGCCAGCTCTCAGGCGGGCAGCAGCAACGGATTTTTCTAGCTCGTGCTTTAGCACAAGAAGCGGATATTTATTTTATGGATGAACCATTTGTAGGGGTAGATGCAGCAACAGAGAAAGCGATCATTCAATTGCTGATGGAATTGAAGGAAAAAGGCAAGACAGTTCTTGTTGTGCACCATGATTTATCAACAGTAAAGGAATATTTTGATTGGACGATGCTGTTGAATAAAAAGGTTATGAAAATTGGACCGACAAAAGAGGTATTTATCCCCGAATACTTACAGGAAACATACGGGGGCCGCTTAGCGATATTATCAGATGCACAGTCCGGTCTATTATTAAAATGAGGTGTACATGATGAATTTACTGGATATTATTAATGATCCGAATACACGGTGGATTCTGCTTGGCACGATGTTCCTCGGATTAAGCAGTGGAGTCATCGGCAGTTTTGCCTACCTCAGAAAGCAGTCTTTGCTTGGTGACACGCTCGCACATGCGGCATTGCCAGGAATTTGCGTTGCCTTTATATTAACTGGGGTGAAATCTACTTCCTTCTTTCTAATAGGAGCAGCCTTGGCTGGTTTAGTGGCAGTTTTTCTAATCAGCGTACTTACGAGGTACAGTAAGATCAAGCAAGATGCTGCACTCGGAATTGTGTTATCTTCATTTTTTGGTTTTGGAATTGTGTTACTTACGCAAATCCAGCAGAGTGAATATGGAAACCAGAGCGGATTGGATACATTTCTATTTGGGCAGACTGCATCAATGGTCATGTCGGATGTCTATATGATGATGACTGTTTCCTTTATACTCATCTTCACTTGTACCGTGTTTTTTAAGGAATTTAAATTACTGTCCTTCGACCCGGGATTTGCTAAGGGAATAGGTTTACCGGTTGTTTTTCTAGACTATTTCATTATGATGCTGATCGTGGCGGCCGTGGTCATCGGTATTCAAGCAGTAGGAGTTGTATTGATGGCATCATTACTCATTACTCCGGCTGTTTCTGCTAGGTACTGGACAGAGCGGCTGCATATCATGGTTATCCTGTCTGGAATATTCGGTATGCTGAGCGGTGTATCAGGTACGTTAATCAGTACATCGGTCAATAATTTGCCGACAGGTCCATTAATTGTCTTGTCCGCGACGGTATGGTTTTTCTTTTCCATGCTTTTTGCTCCTAAACGTGGGGTTCTTTCAACTGTATGGAGAAGGCTATCAACGAAAAAGAAATATTCACTCGAGCAGGATAAAAGGAAAGGGAGCCATCCATTATGAATGATTTTTGGATTATCTTAGTCGGGGCACTAGTTGCGGGCTCTTGCAGTGTATTAGGTTGCTTTTTGATAGTCAGAAAAATGACATTGATTGGGGATGCGATCAGTCATTCCGTTTTACCTGGAATCGTATTGGCATTTTTAATAACAGGGACACGTGACTCGGTTCCAATGCTGATTGGGGCAGCAGCACTAGGGTTACTTACAGTATTCTTAATCCAGCTTTTTCAATCTTCAGGCGTTCAGTCTGACGCAGCAATCGGCATTGTGTTTACCTCTCTTTTTGCAACAGGGATTGTACTAGTGAGTTTGTATACGCAACAAATCGATTTTGACCTGGAGCATGTCCTGTATGGAGAAATTGCCTATACTCCATGGAATACGATAACAATTAACGGATTCGAGGCGGGACCAAAAGCTGTTTGGATTGTTGGCAGTTGTTTTATTCTCAATCTTATTCTGATTTTCCTTTTCTTCAAACAGTTTAAGCTTGTTTCCTTTGATCCATCACTTGCGGCTGCGATGGGAATTCCAGTTTTGTTCTTTCATTATTTACTGATGAGCCTTATTTCGCTAACGACGGTAGCCGCCTTTGATAGTGTAGGTTCAATTTTGGTAGTCGGGATGCTCATTATACCAGCGGCAACAGCCTATTTGCTGTCAGACCGTTTAAGTCGGATGATTTTGGTCAGTATCGGGGTTGGAATACTCAGTTCTATTATCGGTTACTTTTCAGCTACCGTTTTAGATGCCTCGATATCGGGATGCATGGTAGGTGCAGCTGCTCTGTTATTCGGATTGGCATTTCTTTTTTCTCCAAGCCATGGATTAGTCAGTAGATTTTTGAAACGTAGAAGCGCAATGGAATCACATTCTTAGTATCTCCAACCAACAGGCTGCATGCTAATAACTACATGCAGCCTGTAATCTATTCTGCGATATAGTTGTGATTTTATTTGTTTAAAGTATAATGAATAAGTGTATTAAAAGATGTATCGCAGGAGCCTTTTTAAGGGAGAGTTAAGTATGGAAGAACAAAATAAATTTTCATCACGAATAGATTTTTCTTTGGTCACAATATTGCTGTTGTTATGTATAGGAAGTTGCTTAGCAATCTATAGTGCCCAAACGACTGGACAGTACGCTGAAAACTTCTTAATTAAACAAATTTTTTGGTATATAGTAGGAATTGGAATCGTATTAGGGTTTATTACTCTAGATTCAGATCAGTTGAAAAAGATATCCTGGTATGCGTATGGTTTCGGGTTGTTCTTGCTTTTGTTGCTGATCCTTATGCCGGATAGCATCGTACCTAATATAAATGGTGCAAGAAGCTGGTTCAAAATTCCGGGAGTCGGTTCGATTCAGCCATCGGAATTCATGAAGGTTTTCCTGATCCTGGCTTTAGCAAATGTTATATCAAACCATCATCTCAAAAACACGCTGAAAACGATTCAAACGGATCTATGGTTGCTTGTTAAAATCGGTCTTGTGACGGGTGCTCCGCTTTTGTTAATCATGCAACAGCCGGATTTAGGAACCGCGCTTGTCATAATGTCGATTATGCTTGGAATGGTTTTTATATCAGGGATTTCATGGAAAATATTGCTTCCGATAGTTTCAGGAGGACTTGTTGTCGCTTCTACGATTCTATATTTTGTACTTTGGAAGCCAGAACTTCTGGAAAAATACTTGGGAGTGAAATCCTATCAATTCGGCCGCATCTATTCCTGGCTGGATCCTTATAATTATGCGAGCGCCGAAGGATACCACTTGACTAAATCTCTGCTAGCAATCGGCTCTGGTCAGACCACAGGAAAGGGAATTGGGTCGAGAGAAGTGTATTTACCTGAGAGCCATTCTGATTTCATCTTCAGTATAATCGGAGAAGAATTTGGTTTCATCGGATCAAGTATCATCATCTCCTTGTTCTTCCTTTTGATCTACCATATAACAAAAACGGGAATGGAAACGAGAAATAACTTCTATACATATATTTGTGTTGGTGTTATCAGCATGTTAACGTTTCATGTTTTTCAGAACATCGGAATGACGGTAGGCCTTTTACCGATTACGGGGATTCCACTTCCATTTATCAGTTATGGAGGAAGCTCGCTAATGGGGAATATGATGGCCATGGGCCTAATATTCAGCATCAGGTATCACTATAAAAAGTATATGTTTTCAACGGATATCTAAATATAGAGCCGGCCCACGCTTTGCTGTGGGCCGGCTCTTTTAAATGAAGTTGTTGCCACAGCTATTGAGAAAACAAACAAAAGGAACTGAATTATGGTGCATTTCAGCTCATATATATGTGCTTATTGAATGTTTGATCCGTATGGGAATTGGTTTTTATAGCCCGAAAACTGTTGATAGGTTTGGCTTAAGCTATTGGGTTGAGCCTTTTCTAAACTATACCAGCCTTTTTCGAACATAAGGTTATAAAGCTCACGTTGCATCTCCTGATTTTCTTTCGAAACTGAGAAAATGTCCTGGAATAACGCATGGTTACTCATTTCATGTAGGGCAACAGATAAAGAGTTACAGAAGTACTTCTCTGTTGCAAGCATATCATTAATAAAATCCCGATCATTCATTTGTGGTGTCTTTGCCACAGGAGACTCTGGATTTTGGACTTTGTTTTGGTTGGGCATCAAGAACCCTCCTTACTGGAATTGTTGTTGACTCTGATATTGGTTTGGATTTAAATGATTCAGAATGGTATCGTAATGGCGCTGATGCATTATTCCACAGCGGTTTAACGCATCAATAATTTGTGGATCTTTACATTGAGCCGCAAAAAAATGTGCCTTTTTAATCGCAATCAGGTTCCATGCAAGCATATCAGATAAGTATAAACTGTCTTTTACAGAAACCATATCCGGCGGTTGTTTCATGAAGCCGGTGGACTGTTGTTGGCTGTTAAATGAATTTTGTTGTTCCATCAGTCTACCTCCTTAAGTGTTATCTAAACGACTTTAATTTTCCCATTAACAATTTTTTTATTCTTGATGTTTGGATATCTGGAATTTGAATTAAATGGTAAAATATTCTTATGAAATACATCTATTTTCCGAAGAAAAGATACGGAGGGAATGCAGATGGAACAAATATTAAGAAATCTATTTCTTTTTCTATCCAAGAACAAGAATATGACAAAGGCAGCGAAAAAATATGGATTGCGGTTTGGGGCATCCCGCTTTGTGGCTGGAGAATCGTTGGATATGGCAGCTGCAGCTATCGCAGATTTAAATCGAAAAGGGCTGTCTGTAACCATCGATTATTTAGGTGAATTCATTGATATTGAACAAGAAGCAAATGAGATGGCAGATCAGTGTATAGAGGCCATTCGAATGATTTCTAGAAAAAATCTGGATTCACAGTTATCTTTGAAATTGACGTCGATGGGCATGGATATATCGGAACAAGTCGTAATGAATAATATGAGAAGAATATTAGAAGAAGCCAAAACCCATAGGGTGTTCGTTACACTTGATATGGAAGATTTTCCACGCTGTCAGCCGACTTTGGATGTATTCAAAAACTTAAAGGCTGAATATAATGAATTGGGGACGGTCATACAAGCTTATCTTTATCGGACAGAGAAAGACATTGAGGAGTTGAATGCATACAACCCGAATCTAAGACTTGTCAAAGGGGCTTACAAAGAGCCTCGGGAAATAGCATTTCCAGAGAAAATTGATGTCGATGATAATTTTAAAAAGATCATTAAGAAGCATCTGCTGAATGGAAATTACACAGCTGTTGCCACCCATGACGATAAAATTATTGATTATACGAAGAGCTTAGTCAAAGAGCAAGGGATCTCTCATGATCAATTTGAATTTCAAATGTTATTCGGCATACGTAATGATAAGCAGCTTGAACTTGTAAAAGAAGGATATAAGGTAAGAGTGTATGTTCCATATGGTACGGATTGGTACGGATATTTCATGCGCCGCCTTGCAGAGAGGCCAGCCAATATTGCTTTCGTTTTAAAGGGACTATTTAAAAAATAGCTAAATCGAGAGCCGGCCCGGATAAGGGACGGCTGCTCTAATTACGACTTTATTTTTTGTACTGATTGTTCTGGCTGTTTACTTTATTTATCCCATGTTGACGCTCATTACCAGGGCCGGCATTGCCTTTAACGCTTGCGGCACTCACAGCTCTATTAGAAGGATTATTTTTACGCTTCATTGTATAAGTCACCTCCTGACGTTATTGTCTACTAAAAAGAGGAGAATTAATCAAAGGTAATATGATAAAAAAAATTATTTTTTTCCAGTTTTATCATTGCGGAATTTCCAATTATATTCTATATTAGTAATAAGAAAAAATATTCAAAATTTTTTTGAATTAAAAATGAATGAGCATTCATTCAATACATTGTGTAAGGGGGATATAAACTTGGTTCGACAAATACGAAAGGCTGCTGTTCTAGGGTCAGGAGTTATGGGATCAGGGATTGCTGCACACCTTGCTAACATCGGCATTCCGACTTTATTATTGGACATTGTACCTCGTGAACTTACAGAGGATGAAAAGAAAAAAGGACTTACATTAGAAAATAAACAAGTACGTAACCGCATCAGCCAAACTGCGATTACTAAACTTTTAAAGCAAAAACCAGCTCCGCTTTCAGCTAAAGGAAATCTTGCGTTGATTGAAGCCGGGAACCTGGAAGATGATATAAGTCGTTTAAAAGACGTCGATTGGGTCATTGAAGTAGTCGTTGAGAGACTTGAAGTGAAGCAAAGTGTATTTGCTCAGGTTGATCAACATCGTAAACCTGGAAGCATCATTTCTTCCAATACATCTGGAATTTCAATTGAAGCTATGGCAGAGGGCCGCTCAGAGGATTTCCAAAAGCACTTCTTGGGAACTCACTTTTTCAATCCGCCGCGCTATCTTAAATTGTTAGAAATCATTCCCACTAAAGAAACATCTCCAGAAGTGCTCGAGTACATGAAACAATTCGGCGAAGATGTACTGGGTAAAGGTGTTGTCGAAGCAAAGGATACACCAAACTTTATTGCAAACCGCATCGGTACTTATGGTTTGCTAGTTACCCTTCGTGAAATGCAAAAAGGCGGATACAGCGTTGGTGAAGTGGACTCGGTAACTGGTCCATTAATCGGAAGAGCGACAAGCGCGACATTCCGGACGCTTGATGTAGTTGGATTGGATACTTTTGCACATGTTGCTAAAAATGTATTTGACCAGGTGGAAGGGGAAGAAAAAGCAGTTTTCCAAATACCGGATTTCATGAATAGGATGCTTGAAAACGGCTGGCTTGGAAGCAAGTCCGGACAAGGATTTTTTGTGAAAAAGGGTAAGGAGATCTTTGAGCTGAATCCTGAAACTCTTGAATATGAAGCCCGTAAAAAATTAAAAACACCTTCTATTGAAATGGCTAAACAGGCCAAGGGTCTAGCCAACAAAATGAAAGCGCTTGTTTATAGTGATGACCGAGCTGGTGAATTACTTTGGAATGTGTTAAATCCGGCTCTTGTGTATTCTGCACAACTCCTTGGGAATATTGCCGATGATATTGTGGCAATCGATCAAGCAATGAAATGGGGCTTCGGCTGGTCTATGGGACCTTTCGAAACGTGGGATGCGATTGGTGTTGAAAAATCAGTAGCACGTTTAGAACAAGAAGGAGTTACTGTTCCTCAATGGGTGAAGGATATGCTGGCAAAAGGTATCACTTCTTTTTATAAAGAAGAAAATGGCATAGTTTTCTACTATGATAATGGAGAATATAAAGAACTTCTTGAAAACCCTAAGGTGATTAACCTTAAAGCAATCAAGAAGCAAAAAGGCGTAATCAAGAAAAACAGCGGTGCAAGTCTGATTGATATTGGTGATGGAGTGGCTCTTCTTGAATTCACTTCACCAAATAATGCAATAGGTCTTGATATCATGCAAATGATCAATGCCGCAGTCGATGAAGCAGAAGCTAATTATAAAGGTCTGGTGATCGGAAACCAAGGCAAAAACTTCTGTGTAGGTGCTAATATTGCCATGATGTTGATGGAAGCACAAGATGACAATATTTCGGAATTGGATATGGTTATCAGCCAATTCCAAAAGGCAATGCTTAAGATTAAGTACAGTGCTGTACCTGTTGTTGTAGCGCCATTTAATATGACACTTGGCGGCGGTGCGGAAGTATCTCTTCCTGCTGCACGTATCCAAGCAACGACAGAAACATATATGGGTCTTGTAGAAGCTGGTGTTGGATTGATTCCAGGCGGTGGCGGAACAAAAGAACTTTATGTAAAAACGCTGAAGAATATGCCAAAGGGCGTCGCCTTTGATTTGCAGAAAGTGGCTAATCAAGTATTTGAAACAGTCGCGATGGCAAAAGTTTCGACTTCTGCTGAAGAAGCAGGCGGGAATAACTTCCTTAATTCTTCTGATGGAATAAGTGTGAACGCAGATCATCAATTATATGATGCGAAGCAGGCAGTCATCTCCATGTATAACCAAGGGTATACAGCTCCTGTTCGTACAAAAATTCCTGTGGTCGGTGAAACAGGTTATGCCACACTTCTTTTAGGGGCAGAATCCATGCGCCTTTCCGGCTTCCTATCTGATCATGACCTTGTCATAGCTAAAGAGCTTGCATATGTCCTGGCCGGAGGAAAACTTCCATACGGTACAGAAGTAGATGAGCAGTATATCTTGAACCTAGAGAAACAAGCTTTCCTAAAATTAATTTCTACTCCGAAATCTCAGCAAAGAATGCAGCATATGCTTGTTAAAGGGAAACCACTTCGAAACTAATGGATAAGTGAAAATACGGTCAGATTGCAAATGAAGGTTAATAGATTGATAGCTTAAAAATGAAGTAAGGGGGATCCTCATGAAAGAAGCGGTAATAGTAGCTGGAGCAAGGACTCCGGTAGGAAGAGCAAAAAAAGGTTCTCTTGCTAACGTTCGACCAGATGATTTAGGGGCTCTTGTTGTAAAGGAAACGTTAAAGCGTGCTGGAAATTATGAAGGTTCTATTGATGATTTAATTATCGGTTGTGCAATGCCTGAGGCGGAGCAAGGGCTGAATATGGCGAGAAATATTGGTGCGTTAGCAGGATTGTCTTACACAGTACCAGCTATAACAATTAATCGTTACTGTTCAAGCGGATTACAAAGTATTGCTTATGGAGCGGAAAGAATCATGCTCGGCCAAAGTGATACGGTCATTGCAGGTGGAGCAGAGTCCATGAGTCTTTTGCCAATGATGGGACATGTAACCCGTCCGAACGCACAACTTGCGGAAACAGCTCCAGAATACTATATGGGAATGGGTCACACAGCTGAAGCCGTTGCAAAAAAATACGGTATTTCGCGTGAAGAACAGGATGCATTTGCTGTGCGCAGTCATCAAAGGGCTGCTAAGGCCATTGCTGAAGGAAAGTTTTCAGATGAAATCGTTCCAGTTGATGTAACCATTCGCTCAGTAGGTCCGGATCTTAAATTACAGGAAAAGTCATTCCAGTTTGCACAGGATGAAGGCGTTCGTGAAGGCACAACATTTGAAGTGCTTAAGAAATTAAGACCAGCATTCTCTGTGACAGGATCCGTTACAGCAGGAAATTCATCACAAACGAGTGATGGAGCTGCTGCGGTTATGGTCATGGATGGAGAAAAAGCTTCTTCAATAGGGCTGAAGCCACTTGGTAAGTTCCGTTCCTTTGCCGTAGCAGGGGTACCACCGGAAATTATGGGAATTGGTCCGATCGCTGCGATTCCAAAAGCTTTGAAACTAGCAGGTCTTGAGCTTTCTGATATTGGTTTATTTGAATTGAATGAAGCCTTTGCTTCTCAATCCATTCAAATCATTCGTGAGCTGGGTTTGAATGAAGAGATTGTCAATGTCAATGGTGGAGCTATTGCCCTGGGCCATCCACTAGGATGTTCCGGTACTAAATTAACATTAAGCCTACTTCATGAAATGAAGCGCAGAAACCAACAATTCGGAGTCGTTACAATGTGTATCGGTGGCGGTATGGGTGCTGCTGGAGTATTTGAATTATTAGCGTAATTCCATCTCGTTCGAAGGTTTATCAACAATTCCGGCGGGCTTAAGATAATTAATCATTTAGGAGGAAATAACATGTCCAATCAAACAACAGATAACCTCATAAAAGGCGGCGCCTTTTTAGTAGAAGATATTACGTATAATCAAGTGTTTACACCAGAAGATTATTCTGATGAGCATAAAATGATTGCCAAAACTTCTGAAGATTTCGTAGTGAATGAAGTTCTTCCGCAAGTTGAGCATTTAGAGAATCATGAATTCGACCGTTCTGTAAAATTACTGAAGCATGCAGGGGATATCGGCTTACTTGGTGCTGACGTTCCTGAAGAATATAACGGGCTTGGTCTTGATAAAATTAGCTCGGCAATAATTACAGAAAAAATGGCGCTTGCAGGTGGGTTCGGAATCACTCACGGTGCACACGTAGGGATTGGATCTTTGCCAATCGTATTATTTGGAAATGAAGAACAAAAGAAAAAATACCTTCCATTACTAGCAACGGGCGAAAAAATTGCTGCTTATGCTTTAACTGAACCTAGCTCAGGATCTGATGCATTGGGTGCAAAAACGACAGCGAAATTAAATGCAGAAGGTACTCACTACGTTTTAAACGGTGAAAAACAATGGATTACCAATGCAGGTTTTGCGGATGTGTTCTGTGTATATGCTAAAATCGACGGCGAACAATTCTCTGCCTTTATTGTAGAGCGTGAATATCAAGGTGTATCTACGGGCGCTGAAGAAAAGAAAATGGGTATAAAAAGTTCATCTACACGTACTTTAATCCTGGAAGACGTACATGTTCCAGTTGAAAACCTTCTTGGCGTAGCTGGAAAAGGGCATGTTATTGCTTTCAATATCTTGAATATTGGCCGCTATAAATTGGGTGTTGGCGCAGTCGGCGGTTCTAAACGCGCTCTTGAAATTACTGCTGCTTATACAAATCAACGTCAGCAGTTCAAAACGAAAATTTCTGACTTTAACTTGACGAAAGAAAAGCTTGCAACGATGGCTTCTAAAATTTATGCAGCAGAAAGCTCTGTATACCGTACCGTCGGTCTTTATGATCAAAGACAAAGCAAGCTGACTGATGAGCAAGTGAAAGATGGAAAATCAATGGCGGCAGCGATCGCTGAATATGCAATTGAGTGTTCTTTGAATAAATTCTTCGCTTCTGAAGTATTGGATTACGTAACAGATGAAGGCGTACAGCTTCATGGTGGTTATGGTTTCATGCAGGAATATGAAATTGAAAAAGCATACCGTGACTCTCGTATTAACCGGATTTTCGAAGGCACAAATGAAATCAACCGTTTGCTTGTTCCGGGAACATTCCTGAAAAAAGCACTTAAAGGAGAACTTCCTCTTCTACAAAAAGCACAAGGACTGCAAGAGGAATTAATGATGATGATGCCTGAAGAGCCTAGCGATGAGCCATTGGCACAAGAAAAAATGCTGGTTAGAAATGCTAAGAAAATCGGTATTTTGGCAGCAGGTCTTGCAGCACAGAAATACGGCAAGAAACTTGATCAAGAACAAGAAATCTTATCTAACATTGCTGATATCGCATCCCTTGCATACGCTGCTGAATCTGTGGTTTTACGTACAGAAAAAGCAATTGCGACTACAGGCTTAGAAAAGAATAAACAAAAAGTACTGTACACTGAAATTTTCGTTCAAGAAGCGTTCAATGAAATAGAACAGCATGCAAAAGAAACGTTAATTGCCGTTGAAACAGGCGATACTCTTCGCATTATGCTTTCTTCACTTCGCAAGTTGACTAGACACAACCCAATCAATGTCATTACGAAAAAACGAGAAGCTTCTGTTAAGGTAATCGAAACTGAAAAATACGCACTATAATCAAAGTTCAACCTTTAAAGGGAATTCCCGTAATCGGGTATTCCCTTTATTACGTGTGAAATTTTCACGATGGAAAGACAAGGAGAATTCGTTGTATTGCACAGAAAAAACGGGTATTCTATTGATAGGTGGTGAAACAATGGGCTTAACATTATATTGGTACCCAAAATGCGGCACATGCCGTAATGCGAAGAAGTGGCTGGATAGTCATGAACTGCAATATGAAGCGATTCATATAGTAGAAAATCCGCCTTCTCGAACAGAAATCGAACAACTATATAATACCAGCGGATTAGAGCTGAAGAAGTTTTTTAATACTAGCGGGCAAAAATACCGGGAGCTGGGTTTAAAGGACAAGCTGAAAGATGCTTCTGAAGCAGAAATGCTAGATATATTGTCTACTGATGGTATGCTTCTTAAAAGGCCGATTGTTACGGACGGCACAAAAGTGACAGTTGGTTTCAAAGAAGAGCAATTCGAACAGACTTGGAACTAAAATAATACAAAATATTTGGTTAATTCCTTACTTTTAAAAAAAATCTACCTTATAATGTAATAGATAAAATAAGATGTACTATGGAGGGAATTAATGATGACAACACCAAAAGAACTTCGTTACACAAAGGAACATGAATGGGTCAAAACAGAAGATGGAACAGTACGTATCGGAATTACAGCATTTGCTCAGTCCGAACTTGGGGACATCGTTTTTGTTGAGCTTCCAGAGATTGGCGCTGAACTGAAAGCGGACGAGCCATTTGGCAGTGTTGAATCTGTTAAAACTGTATCTGAGCTGTATGCTCCTATCAGTGGTAAAGTTGTTGAAGTAAATGAAGAGTTGAATGACAATCCTGAATTCGTAAATGAATCTCCTTTTGAAAAAGCATGGATGATCGTGATTGAACCATCAAATATCAGTGACGTTGAAAACCTGATGAGCGCTGAAGAATATGATAGCCTGATAAACGGTTAAAATGAGGGAGAGAGGGTCTAAATAGGCCTGCTCTCTTTTTCAGTTTATAAAAAGGCGGCATGCACACAATTCGTGAGATGGAGTGATGACATGGAGTGGGGCGAATTTGATAAAGTTATCATTGTAGAAGGCAGTTCCGATAGAAGAAAAGTTGCCTCCGTTTTGAATGAAGATGTGGAAATAAGATGTACAAATGGGACCATTTCATTAACTAAGCTGGATGAGTTAGTAGATGAAATGATGGACCGTGATGTTTATCTCCTTTTTGACGCAGATGATTCAGGAGAAAAGCTACGGAAGCAATTCCGAAGGGAAATGCCGGAAGCAAGCCACTTGTATATCAATAAAATGTACAAAGAAGTGGAAAGTGCCCCCGAACATCATATCGCTACAGTGCTCCTATCTGCCAATATGAATGTGAAAATGAAATTTTTAAGTCAAAGGGTGAACGACTAATTGATGCAAGAATTGAAAGAAGAAGATTGTAGGCTTGCTGTTGAAGAAGGGGAAACCTTTTGCTTATATTTATATACACCTTTGTGTGGGACCTGTCAGGTGGCATCTAGGATGCTTACGATATCATTGGAGCTTTTTCCAGACTTGAAGGCAGGAAAGATGAATATGAACTATGTCCAAACAATCGCCGAATCATATGAAATTGAGAGTGTACCTTGTTTATTACTATTTAAAGAAGGGCAGCTGCGGAAAAAAATTTATGCCTTTCAGTCTGTTCCTTATTTGTACGGAATGCTTAAGGAAATAAGCTAAAAAGCCAATCCAATATGGGTTGGCTTTTTAGCTGTAGAAAAGTAGTGAATAAACGATATAGTTGATGGGGAATTGAAATAAGAATATTCAAATAATTGATTGACTGGATAATTCTAAAGTGCTATATTTTGAATTAAGAAAGTAACTGCTAAATTTAATAGTTCTTATCAAGAGTGGCGGAGGGACTGGCCCGACGAAGCCCGGCAACCGGTATAAATTTATATACGGTGCTAATTCCAACAGAGTATTGGCTCTGGAAGATGAGGAGAGTATATAAGCCTCTTCTTATGAAGTGGTTTTTTTGCTTGTTAAAAGAGGAAGGCCTGATTCTTAATTCCAACTAAATCCATAGAAAAAGGGGAGAAATCTTATGGCAGAGAAAAAGTTGCGTTTCGAAACATTGAGTGTTCACGGAGGTCTTCAAGTAGATGAAACGGGTGCACGTGCAGTGCCTATTTATCAGAGCAATGCATACTTGTTCAAAGATACTGACCATGCAGCAAATTTATTTGGCTTAAAGGAAAATGGCTATATTTATACACGACTTCATAATCCTACGGTCAGTGTTTTCGAAGAAAGAATGGCCTTGTTGGAAGGTGGTATCGGCGGACTGGCAACAGCAAGTGGAATGGCTGCCATTACACTGTCAATCCTAAATATTGCTGGTGCAGGAGATGAAATAGTGTCCGCTTCTACATTGTATGGCGGTACGTATAATCTTTTTGAAAATACTCTTCCTAAATATGGGATAAAAGTGAAGTTCGTCTCTCCTGATGACCCTGAAAATTTCAAAAAAGCCATCACGCCTAGAACGAAGGCTATATTTGCGGAAACAATTGGAAATCCAAGTCTAAGGATTCTTGATATTGAAGCTGTAGCGGACATTGCTCACAATGCGGGCATACCACTCATTATCGATAATACCTTTGCTACCCCGTACCTTTGCCGGCCAATTGATTTTGGAGCGGACATTGTCATCCACTCTGCTACAAAATGGCTCTTGGGAAATGGAACCACCTTAGGAGGCATCATCGTGGATGGGGGCAAATTCGACTGGAACTCACCAAACTACCCTGGCTTTACGGAACCAGATCCAAGCTACGATGGGATTGTATACTCTGAAGCAGTCGGCCCTGCTGCCTTTATCACAAAAGCTCGTGTGCAATTACTTCGTGATTTAGGGCCGACGTTAAGTGCTCAAAGCGCGTTCCAGTTTACGCTGGGGCTAGAAACGTTGCATGTGAGAATGAAAGAGCATCTTTCGAACACTAAGTCTGTTATTCAATATTTGGAAAATCATCCTGCCGTGAACTGGGTTTCGCACCCTAGTAATGGAAGTCACCCTGATAAAGCGCTGGCGGACAAATATTTGCCTAAGGGAGCAGGATCTGTTGTGACTTTTGGAATTCAAGGTGGACGCGAAGCTGGAGCAAAACTTATCAATTCGGTAGAATTATGGTCGCATGTAGCCAACGTAGGGGATGCTAAAAGTTTAATTATCCACCCTGCTAGTACGACCCATCAACAATTAAATGATGTAGGTTTAGCAAAAGCAGGTGTAAGTGCTGATCAAGTGCGCATATCGATTGGTATAGAAAACGTAGAGGATTTAATAGAAGATTTAGAGCAGGCAATTGAAAAAGCGACGAATATTGTCTCCTTAACTTCTAAAACTGTTTAATAAAAAAGACCTGTTCATTCTTTCCTAGAAATATTATACATTGCGCTCCTTTTTTATCTATGATAAAATTTCTCCATACTAAAGAACTTAATGATGTACAAAATATTCTATATATTAGCTCTTATCAAGAGAGGTGGAGGGATGTGCCCGATGAAACCCGGCAACCGACAAGGAAATTTCCTTGGAAAGGTGCCAATTCACACAAAGTTTAATCGCTTTGGAAGATGAGAGAAAGGCCTGCTTTTTCACCTGCCTTTCTGCTCATGCAGAAAGGTTTTTTCTATTTAGTTTGGGAAAACCTTTACATGTATAGCAATATTGAAAAACGGTTTTAAAACATATTTACAGGCTGATAATGAAGATAAATCAACTAAGTTCATAGGTTTTATTGGATAAAAGAGGTGAGTATTAATGATTACATTGACAAAAGTTAGTAAGCTATTCCGAACAGGAAAAGGAAGCAGCGACACGATTAAGGCTGTAAATAATGTTAATGTTGAAATAAATAAAGGCGAGATTTTCGGTATTATTGGCTACAGCGGAGCAGGGAAAAGTACTTTGATCAGGATGCTTAATGGATTGGAAACACCAACAGAAGGATCCGTTGTGGTGGCTGATAAAGAAATTTCCAAAATCAAAGGTGCTAAGCTACGTAAAGCTCGACAAGAAATCAGCATGATCTTTCAACATTTTAATTTATTATGGTCTAGAACCGTTCAGGAGAATATATCGTTTCCTCTAGAAATTGCAGGGGTTTCGAAAAACGAGCGTATCAAGCGTGTGAATGAATTAATTAAGTTAGTTGGGCTTGAAGGAAGAGAAAAGGCATATCCTTCGCAATTAAGCGGAGGGCAAAAACAAAGGGTCGGGATTGCTAGGGCTCTTGCTAACAATCCTAAAGTGCTACTGTGCGATGAAGCGACGTCTGCTTTAGACCCGCAGACAACCGATTCAATACTTGAATTGCTTGTGGACATCAATAAGCGTCTTGGTCTAACGATTGTTTTGATTACACATGAAATGCACGTCATCCGTAAAATTTGTCACCGCGTGGCAGTAATGGAAAGTGGTCAAGTAGTTGAACAAGGACCTGTCCTGGAAGTCTTCAAGAATCCGAAAGAACAAATGACGAAGCGTTTCGTTCAACAGGTAACAGAGCCTGAAGAAACAAAAGAAACAATGGAACACTTGCTGGAACGCTATCCGGCAGGAAAAGTAATTCAATTGACGTTCGTAGGAGATCATGCAGAGAGTCCGTTAATTACTAAGCTGGTACGTAACTTTGAGTTGGATGTCAATATCGTTCAAGGAAAAATATCTCAAACTAGAAGTGGTTCATATGGAACGTTATTTATCCACCTTGATGGCAATGAGGATGAAATGCTCCGCGCAATCGAATTCATTAAAGCACAGCATGTAGGCGTGGAGGTGATTACTCATGCTTGAAGAATTATTACCGAATGTAGATTGGGAAGACATTATTGAAGCAACAAAAGAAACACTTTATATGACTAGTATCTCAGTACTAGCAACCTTTTTTATAGGCATACTACTAGGGTTAGTCCTGTTTTTAACAGGGAAAGGTAATATGTGGGAAAATCGGGTAATTAACACGATTATGAGTGCTATTGTTAATATTTTCCGTTCTATACCATTCCTTATTTTAATTGTGTTGCTCATACCTTTCACAAAATTTCTTGTCGGTTCTATGATCGGTGAGGATGCAGCATTACCAGCCCTTATTATCGGGGCGGCACCATTTTATGCACGTATGGTTGAAATCGGCCTCCGTGAAATCGATAAAGGTGTAATTGAAGCGGCTAAATCAATGGGAGCGAAAACGAGCACGATCATTTGGAAGGTACTTCTTCCAGAATCGATGCCAGCACTTATTTCAGGGATTACGGTAACATCGATTGCATTGGTCGGATATACAGCAATGGCAGGGGTTATCGGTGCAGGCGGGCTTGGTAATCTGGCCTATCTAGACGGCTATCAAAGGAGTCACAATGACGTTACACTTGTAGCGACGATTGTAATACTAATTATCGTCTTCATTATTCAAATTATTGGAGATGTGATTACATCTAAATTAGACAAAAGATAAAGGGAGATGAATAGGATGAAAAAGTTTTTAGGATTTGCATTAGTACTTGTTTTATCGATTACTCTTGCTGCTTGTGGAACCAATAAGGACAACAGCGGCAGCGATACAGAAAAGGAAACGAAAAAATTAGTTGTAGGTGCATCCAATGTTCCGCATGCTGAGATTCTTGAAAAAGCTAAACCTCTTCTTGAAGAAAAAGGAATTGAATTGGAAATTAAACCTTTCCAAGATTATGTTTTACCGAATAAGGCTTTAAACGATAAAGAATTGGATGCTAACTACTTTCAACACATTCCATATTTAGAGGGGCAAATTAAAGAAAATGGATATGACTTCGTTAATGCTGGTGGAATTCATATCGAGCCGATTGCTCTATATTCACAAAAATATAAAAGCATTGATAAACTTCCGGAAGGCGCAACAATTATTATGAGCAGCTCTGTTGCTGACCACGGACGTGCGTTATCTCTATTAGAAAAAAATGGCCTGATTACATTAAAAGAAGGCATCGATAAAACGACAGCTACAACAAAAGATATTGTTGAAAATAAGAAAAAACTTAAATTTGATGCGAATTATGAAGCAGCTTTACTTCCGAAAATTTATGAGAATGGCGAAGGGGATGCCGTTTTAATAAACTCTAACTATGCGATTGACGCTGGATTGAATCCGATTAAAGATTCAATTGCTATTGAAGACTCTGAATCACCATATGTGAACGTTATTGCAGTTAACAAAGGTGATGAAAATAAAGAAGAAATCAAAACGCTAGTAGAAGTATTACATTCTAAAGAAATTCAAGATTTTATTCTAAAGGAATACAAAGGTGCAGTCGTACCAACTAAATAATTTATGGTAAAGAACGACCTGGAAATCTTCAGGTCGTTCAGTTTGTAGACAAAAGGGGCTCGGAATGTTTTAATTCCGGACCCCTTTTGAAATTCCCTTTGAATTTTGCTCAAGATTAAGAGATTGGGCCTCTACGAGCCCACTTTATTAAGCCATTCTTGGACCTTGCCATGTCCAATTGGCTATCTTCTTTAAATTCATGGCAGTGAAAGTAAGCATCGCCTGCATCGACAATTTTTTAAGTCCCCTTAAAGTAGTCCAACGCATACCATGCTTTTCTTTTGCATCTGCGAATACACGCTCTATTGTTTCTTTACGTTTCGCCCGAAGGTATATTGAATGAATGTTTTTTTAACTAAAATAACTGGATCAATACTTGGGCGCCCTATCTCTGAATACATATCTTTCACCAAGTCATAAATGAAAGTGAAGTCAATGGCCCCCCTCAATTTTACGAACCAAATGGTTCGCTGGCACTAGTTGATCCAATGGAATCATTTCAAGTTGATCTCGCTGAATAGAATTATGTTTCGAAAGCATCGTCATCACCTCAAGTTTTAATACTCTTATATTAAAACAAAAAAGACTGTAGGCAAAAGTGGTTATATTTAATTGTTAAAACAAAGTTGATTGGAACGGAAGGTGCGAGACTCCTGCGGGAAAAAGCGTGTCCAAGGGAGACCCCACAGGCGCAAAGGCGCCGAGGAGGCTCCCTGACCGCCCGTGGAAAGCGAGTGCCTGGAGTGGAAATCAACGTTCGAATTTTTACACCCCCCAAAAAAAACTGTAGACAAATTCGATTTTCATCGAGTTTGTCTACAGTCTGAACGACCTGGAAATCTTCAGGTCGTTTTTTTATGTTTAAGGATGAAAACACAGGGTATAGAATTAATAGAGTAATAAAGTGATTCACAAATTTGAAAGGATGGTTCACTATCAATACTTTAGATTTAAATGTAACAAGCGAAATGGAAAAAGCGATGCAGTTATCACATGGGATTGGCTATAATGAGTACAGCAGAAATTTAGACCTCCGTATCGAGGTTGAGAAAGAACGAGATAAGGAACATGAAAAGTGCAACAAAATGGTCCTTGACCTACAACGTAAAATTCACGGTTAACCATATAAAAGAGTCTTTAAAAGATCGGTCTGTAGAGGTAAAATGATAAGTGGTCTAGAAAATAAGGGTTACCTTATTAGATTAACTTACATAACACCTAGCAGACCTTTTTTTCTTTAACAAAGGTAATTCGTACCTTCCAATTAAGATTTTTTAGACATATATTAATAAGAACAAAGGTTTGTTGAATAATAAGTTTTAAATAAGAAAAGCTAAAATAAGGCTCTATTTGCTGTAAATAGCCTATAACAGTGGGTTTTGTAACAATAGGACAGGTTTTCATCATGAAGGAAGTGGAAACCCCTATCTATATTAGTTGATTCCAAATTGGATTTGTTATAAAATTGGAATGAGAATAAAGTGAGAATGCTTTTATGAAAAATTATAGTAAAGAAAGTAGTTTATACTTTCTGGTAATAAAATAGGAATTAGTTCACGGAGGTATTATTATGTCAGCTTCTACATTAACGGTTAAAGATCTTCACGTATCAATTGAGGGTAAAGAGATTTTAAAAGGGGTTAACCTTGAAGTAAAAGGCGGAGAAATCCATGCAATCATGGGACCAAATGGAACTGGTAAATCCACTTTATCTTCAGCAATTATGGGTCACCCTAAATATGAAGTAACAAGCGGCAGCATCACATTCGATGGTGAAGACGTATTGGAAATGGAAGTTGACGAGCGCGCTCGTGTTGGTCTTTTCCTTGCTATGCAATATCCAAGCGAAATCAGTGGTGTTACAAATGCTGACTTCTTACGTTCTTCTATCAATGCACGTCGTGAAGAAGGCGATGAAATTTCATTGATGAAATTCATCCGTAAAATGGACGAAAAAATGGCATTCCTTGAAATGGATGAAGATATGGCGCAACGTTATTTAAATGAAGGATTCTCCGGTGGAGAGAAAAAACGTAACGAGATTCTTCAATTAATGATGATTCAGCCAAAAATCGCTATTTTAGATGAAATTGACTCTGGGCTAGATATCGATGCTCTTAAAGTCGTTTCAAAAGGAATCAACGAAATGCGCGGAGAAGGCTTTGGATGTTTAATCATCACTCACTACCAACGTCTATTAAATTACATCACTCCTGATTACGTACATGTAATGATGCAAGGCCGTGTTGTAAAATCAGGCGGGCCTGAACTAGCTGCACGTTTAGAAGCAGAAGGTTATGATTGGATCAAACAAGAATTGGGCATTGAAGACGAAACTGTTGGCGAAGAAGCGTAAGTAGGAGGATTTGCAATGACTACAGAAACGAAATTACCGTTTGAACAAGAGGACATAAGCTCTTATTCAACTAAAAATAATGAGCCAGCTTGGCTATCTGAGCTTCGAATTCAAGCGTTTTCTGAATTAGAAAAGCTCCCAATGCCAAAGCCGGATAAAACAAAAATCGATAAATGGAATTTTACTTCTTTCAAGACTCATACAGTTGAAAGTGAAACTTTTGCCTCTTTAGATGAGCTTCCGGAAGAAATTAAATCCATCATTGAAGAAAATGAAAACTTATACATTCAACGCAATAATACGCCGGCACATATTAATTTGTCAGCAAAAATTAAAGAACAAGGCGTTATTTTCACTGATATTTTTACAGCGGCTCGTGACCATGCTGAGCTCGTACAAAAATATTTCATGAAGGACGGAGTTAAAATAGATGAGCACCGTTTAACAGCATTACATGCTGCATTAGTTAACGGTGGTGCATTCCTTTATGTTCCAAAAAATGTAGAGATCAAAGATCCAATTCAAGCAGTATTTTTGTTGGATAACCCTGAAACTACACTTTTCAACCACGTTTTAATCGTGGCAGAAGATAATAGCTCTGTAACATATGTAGAGAACTACTTCTCAAGCGTTGAGTCTAACGAAGGTATTGCTAACATCGTAACTGAAGTATTTGCAAATGCGAATGCTAAAGTGGAATATGGAGCTGTTGATACCCTTTCGAAAGGTTTTACGACATATGTTAACCGCCGTGGAGTAGCAGCACGTGACGCTCGTATTGAGTGGGCACTTGGCCTAATGAACGATGGAAATACGATTTCAGATAACACAACATATCTAATGGGCGATGGCTCTCACGGTGATACTAAAACCGTTGTAGTCGGCCGCGGGGAACAAAAACAAAACTTTACGACAGCCATTATTCATTATGGCAAACGCTCTGAGGGCTATATCCTTAAGCATGGTGTTATGAAAGACGGCGCATCCTCCATTTTTAATGGAATTGGGAAAATTGAGTATGGTGCTACAAAGGCCAATGCTGAACAAGAATCACGCGTACTGATGTTAAGTGAAAAAGCACGCGGAGACGCCAATCCAATCCTTTTAATTGATGAAGATGATGTAACGGCTGGGCATGCCGCTTCTGTCGGACGTGTTGACCCGCTTCAACTTTATTATTTAATGAGTCGTGGTATTACTAAAAAAGAAGCAGAAAGACTTGTCATTCACGGATTCTTGGCCCCTGTTGTTAACCAGCTTCCAATTGAAGGAGTTAAAAAACAATTAGTAGCGGTCATTGAAAGGAAAGTACAGTAATGAACCCATACGAAATTCGTAAGCTTTTTCCGATATTAGATCAAGAAGTCAATGGTCAGCCATTAGTTTATTTAGATAGTGCTGCAACCTCTCAAAAACCGGCTGCAGTGATTGAAGCGATTGAGCAATATTACCGCGGATACAACTCGAATGTTCACCGCGGGGTGCATACACTTGGAACAAAAGCTACGGATGCGTATGAAGGTGCACGTGAAAAGGTGCGTAAATTCATTAATGCTTCTTCTACAGAAGAAATCATTTTTACAAGAGGAACAACAACTTCTTTAAATACTGTAGCAAGAAGTTACGGTGGAGCAAATGTAAAAGAGGGCGACGAAATTGTTATCTCTTACATGGAGCATCACAGTAATATTATTCCGTGGCAGCAGTTAGCTAAAGAAAAAGGTGCTGTACTGAAATATATTCCGCTTCAAGAGGATGGAACGATTTCCCTTGATGATGTGAGGGCTACAATTACAGATGCAACGAAAATCGTTTCCATTATGCAGGTTTCCAATGTGCTTGGTGTTATCAACCCTGTGAAGGAAATCGCAAAAATTGCCCATGAACACCATGCTGTCATGGTTGTGGATGGAGCACAAAGCACGCCGCATCTAAAAGTGGATGTTCGTGATTTGGATTGTGATTTCTTTGCCTTCTCAGGTCATAAAATGGTCGGTCCAACAGGTATCGGCGTATTATATGGTAAAAAAGAACTTCTTGAAAAAATGGAGCCGATTGAATTTGGCGGAGAGATGATTGATTTTGTAGGTTTGTATGAGTCTACATGGAAAGAACTCCCGTGGAAATTTGAAGGCGGTACCCCAATCATTGCCGGCGCAGTTGGCCTTGGGGCTGCAATTGATTTCTTAGAAGAAATCGGCTTGGATAATATTGAACGGCATGAACATAAACTTGCAGCTTATGCAATGGAGAAAATGTCTGCAGTTGAAGGGCTGACTATTTATGGTCCTAAAGATGCAGAAAAGCGTGCGGGTGTAATAACCTTTAATATTAATGACGTTCATCCACATGACGTCGCTACCGTTCTTGATGCAGATGGAATTGCTGTCCGTGCCGGTCATCACTGCGCACAGCCATTAATGAAATGGCTTGACGTATCATCGACAGCAAGAGCAAGTTTCTATCTCTACAACACGGAAGAAGATATTGATAAGCTTGTGTCCGGGCTTGTTAAAACGAAGGAGTATTTCAGTAATGTCTTTTGATAACTTAGATACACTTTACCGTCAAGTCATTATGGATCATTATAAGAAACCACGTAATAAGGGTATGCTAGAAGATGGTAGCATGACAATCGATATGAATAATCCAACTTGCGGCGATCGGATTCGTTTAACGATGAAGATTGAAGATGGCAAAGTCAGCGATGTTAAATTCGATGGTGATGGTTGTTCAATATCCATGAGTTCAGCTTCTATGATGACTCAAGCCATTAAGGGCAAAGACGTTGATACCGCTCTAGCAATGTCCCAAACATTTTCCTTAATGATACAGGGAAAAGAGTATGATGATGAGATCGACCTTGGGGATATTGAAGCCCTTCAAGGAGTTTCTAAATTTCCTGCCCGTATCAAGTGTGCAACTCTAGCTTGGAAAGCCATGGAAAAGGGATTAAAGGAATAAATAAATTAAAATGAGCTGTTGTAGATTCAGCCATTTGAAATGGAGGAATACGAGCTATGGCTAAGAAAATGCCTGAAATTGGCGATTATAAATATGGCTTTGCGGATAAAGATGTTTCCATCTTCCGTTCAAAGCGTGGTCTGACAAAAGAAATAGTGGAAGAAATTTCTCGAATGAAGAATGAACCGCAATGGATGCTTGATTTCCGTTTGAAATCATTGGAGCATTTTTACAATATGCCAATGCCTCAATGGGGCGGCGACATGCAAAGCTTGAACTTTGATGAAATCACATACTATGTTAAACCATCAGAGAAATCAGAGAAATCTTGGGATGAAGTCCCTGATGAAATCAAACAAACTTTTGATAAATTAGGAATTCCTGAGGCAGAACAAAAATATTTAGCAGGTGTTTCTGCTCAATATGAATCCGAAGTAGTTTACCACAGCATGAAAGTAGAATTAGAAGATTTGGGTATCGTGTTTAAAGATACGGACTCTGCACTTCGTGAAAATGAAGATATCTTCCGTGAGCATTTCGGTAAAACAATCCCGCCTACTGATAATAAGTTCTCGGCATTGAATTCAGCTGTATGGTCAGGCGGATCTTTCATCTATGTACCAAAAGGTGTTAAAGTAGATACTCCGCTTCAAGCTTATTTCCGAATCAACTCTGAAAACATGGGTCAATTCGAACGTACGCTAATCATTGTGGATGAAGGAGCATCTGTTCACTATGTAGAAGGTTGTACAGCACCTGTTTATACAACTAACTCTCTTCATAGTGCGGTTGTTGAAATCGTCATTAAAAAAGATGCTTACTGCCGTTACACAACGATTCAAAACTGGGCAAACAACGTGTTTAACCTGGTTACGAAACGTGCGGTTTGTGATGCAAATGCAACAATGGAATGGATTGATGGAAACATCGGTTCTAAATTGACAATGAAATATCCTGCTGTCATCTTAAAAGGTGAAGGTGCTCGTGGTATGACATTATCTATTGCTATTGCTGGAAAAGGCCAACACCAAGATGCTGGAGCAAAAATGATTCATCTTGCGCCAAATACATCTTCAACTATTGTATCAAAATCAATTTCTAAACAAGGCGGAAAAGTAACATACCGTGGTATCGTTCACTTTGGACGTAAAGCGGATGGAGCTCGTTCTAACATTGAGTGTGATACACTAATCATGGATAATCAGTCTACATCTGATACAATCCCTTACAATGAAATCCTGAATGACAACATTTCTCTTGAACATGAAGCGAAGGTATCCAAAGTATCAGAAGAGCAATTGTTCTACCTGATGAGCCGCGGAATCTCTGAGCAAGAAGCAACAGAAATGATCGTTATGGGCTTCATCGAACCATTTACAAAAGAACTTCCAATGGAATATGCGGTTGAAATGAACCGTCTGATCAAGTTCGAAATGGAAGGCTCAATCGGATAATAACCGACTAACTTGCCTGTAGTGCATTTTAGAATAACCGATTCATAGAAAAAGCCTGCCAGGTAGATCCGGCAGGCTTTTTCTTTTGGGAAATAATTCGGGAAATGGGGTCTGACCCCTAAAAGGAGTGGTGCAGATGATTTATGTTGGGGTGACTGGTTGGGGTGATCATGATAGTTTGTATCGTGACGGGGTGTCCCAACGTGATAAGCTGAAAGAGTATGGGGCTCATTTTCCTGCAGTGGAGGTGGACGCTTCGTTTTATGCGGTCCAGCCTAAGAGGAACAGTGAAAAGTGGGTATCCGAGACACCGGCTCCTTTTCAATTTGTTGTAAAAGCCTATCAAGGGATGACAGGGCATCAGCGTGGAGAAATTCCTTTTGAAAATAAAAAAGAAATGTTTAAAGCTTTCCGTGACTCTCTTGAAGCCTATCAAAAAGCCGGCAAGCTAGCAATGGTGCTGTTTCAATTTCCACCATGGTTTGATTGTAAGCGGGAGAATGTAAACTATTTACGGTGGTGCAAAGCAGAGATGGGGGATACTCCAGTAGCTATTGAGTTCCGGAATCAAAGCTGGTACAGACCCAACATGTTTCAGCAAACCCTGGACTTTATCCAAAAGGAAGGTTGGATTCATACTGTATGTGATGAGCCGCAGGCAGGAGAAGGGTCCATTCCTATTGTGCTCGAGTCTATACATCCAGATAAAACCTTAGTCCGCCTTCATGGCCGCAATATCCATGGTTGGCAAAAACCCTCTTCGGGGGATAATTGGCGGGAAGTTCGTTATTTATACCGATACAATCATCAGGAATTGACCGAATGGGTGGAGAAAATCAGGAAATTAGAAAAACAGAGTAAGGATATATATGTCCTTTTCAATAATAACTCAGGCGGGGATGCCGCAGATAATGCCAAGCAGATGATTGAGATGCTTGGTATAGAATATGAAGGACTAGCCCCTAAGCAGCTTGGTTTGTTTTAAGCGTCATTATATAATTAATAAATTAGCTGATGTTACAAACTAGTATAGGATCGCGAGGCCCACAAACAGATAAAGGCGGATTTCTTCATGGTATGGTTAGTATTAGTGGGTATCGGGTTATTAGCAGGCTCAATCGGCTCTCTCGTTGGTCTGGGTGGCGGCATAATCATTGTACCTTCCCTTTTGTTTCTAGGTACATCGACAGATATTATCGATGAACTATCACCTCAAGTTGCTGTCGGTGTTTCCACTGTTATTATGATTTTTACCGGGTTATCTTCTACTTTATCCTATATGAAGCATAAAGTAGTCGATTATAAGGCTGGTTTAATTTTCTTTATAGGCAGTGCTCCTGGAGGAATAATTGGAGCCTATGTTAATAAAAACCTTGATGTGGAAGCCTTTTCGTTGTACTTTGGAATCTTCATGGTATTAATGGCTTTGGTTTTATTAGTAAAAGGCCGCCTGAAGCCTATGGTATTCAAACCTGGAACAGGGAAGGTCGTAAAAACCTATAAAAATAAAAATGGACAAGTATCTTCTTATGGATATTACCCTCTGGTAGCGATATTAATTGCTCTCGTCGTAGGATTCAGTTCCGGTTTATTTGGGATTGGCGGAGGTTCCTTAATGGTTCCAGTAATGATACTGATGTTCTTCTTCCCGCCGCATATGGCTGTAGCGACGTCGATGTTCATGGTGTTTCTGTCTTCCATTACTAATTCGATTACACATATTACGCTTGGTAATGTAAATTGGCCATATGCTTTTGCCCTTATTCCCGGAGCCTGGTTTGGAGCAAAATTAGGTGCATTTATTAATACACGCTTAAAAAGTACGTCGCTCGAAAATATGTTGAAAATTGTGCTGATAATCATTGGTCTACGTCTTATATACCAAGGTATTACAGGATAACGAGGAGGAAAAAATGTCAGAAATCATTCATATATATCACACCAATGATCTTCATAGTCATTTTGAAAACTGGCCTCGTATTGATAAGTTTCTTAAAGAAAGAAGACAACTTCATCAAGAAACGGGAGAAGAAGCGATCATTCTAGATATAGGAGATCATGTTGATCGCTGGCACCCATATACAGAAGGTACTTTAGGGAAAGGAAATATTGAACTGCTGAATGAAGCGGGTTATCAATATGTAACAATCGGCAATAATGAAGGAATCACTTTGCCGCATGAAGCGTTAGACTCCTTATATGAGAATGCAAAGTTCCAAGTGCTGGCAGCCAATATCTATAACCAGAATAATGAAAGACCGGAATGGGCGCTGCCTTATTGGATACATACGACGGCAAAAGGTACAAAGATTGCTATGATAGGATTGACGGCTTATTTTCAAAAGTTTTATTCAGCATTGGGTTGGGAACTAACCGAACCATTTGCGGAATTAAAGACACAGCTACATAAGATTAAAGGTGAAGCAGATGCAATCATCATACTTTCCCACCTAGGCATTCATGATGACGAAAGAATGGCAGAGGACTTTCCCGAGATTGATGTCATTCTTGGTGCACATACCCATCACATACTTCATCAAGGCAAATTAGTCAATAATACGCTTCTTTGTGGTGCTGGGAAATATGGCTTTTTTATTGGACAGGTAGAAATGTCCGTTAATGAAGAAATGAAAGTCTGTAAAAAGAGGGCTATTCTCTATGATACAAACGATCTTCCAGAATTAGAGGATGAACGATCTTGGATTGAAGAGATGTACCAGGCCGGAGGAGAGACTCTTCAACAAGTCGCAGTAAACTTACCCGAGTCTTTGGAAAATGAATGGTTTAAAGTTAGTCCGCTTACTGAAATCCTTGGGGAGGCTTTAAGGGAGTGGAGTGAGGCAGATTGTACCTTTTTGAATGCAGGCCTTCTACTTGATGGTTTGCCAAAGGGGCCTGTCACAAAAGGGGATATTCACCGAATCTGTCCACACCCGATTAATCCATGCATCGTTGAGGTTAACGGTAATGAATTAAAGGAAATCTTAATGCAATCGAGAAATGAGGAGTGGCCTCATATTCAGATAAAGGGGTTCGGTTTCCGTGGGAAAATCATGGGAGTCATGCATTATGATCAAATAGAATTTAAAGAAGTTACAAATGGAATAGTAAAAGAGATTCTTATAAATGGGGAAAAGCTTCAGCCTCATAAGTCCTATAAACTTGCGATACCGGATATGTTCACGTTTGGGCACTTCTTTCCAAGTATCCAGCGCTCTAATCGAAAAGATTACTTATTGCCGGAATTTTTACGGGATATCCTATTATGGAAGTTGAAAAAAGTATATCCGAATGAATAGGCTATAAACACGGTTTCTCCCTTTTTTTCATAAAGTATGGGGAAGAAAGGGGCGAAACCAATTGATTAACATGATGCCAATAATACTTGAAAATCATACATTCCTAGCTATTTCTGTCCAACTGCCCAAAACCAATTTGCTTGCTGTCGCGTCCGAAAAAGGGTATATAATGTGCGGTGCTCTAGATATCGGACTACTAAATGATAAATTGAAAAATCGTAAAATCCTTGCAGGAAGGGCAACCGGTGTTAAGTCGATTGAAGAGCTTTTAGATGCTCCACTTGAATCGGTTACCTGGGAGGCCGCGGAAAAGGGCATTCATCCAGGGATGATTGGAAAAAAGGCATTAATGAAAATGATTTAATCAGGAGGGCTTTCCTTTATCTAGAGGGAGCCTTGTTTTTAATTCACCTAGATAAATCAATATTTTTTTTACAAATATGTACAATAACGGATTGATTTTTCTAGATATTGTCCGATAATCCTTATAAAGGAATATGAACGTGGATTTACAAATCTTGAATGGGGAAACGGAGTATAATTATGAGGCTATCTATTACAGAGTCTCTCATCCCAGGAGCCAAGCTCGGAAAAAGCATCTATAATGAGCGGGGTAATATCCTCTTGGCTGAGGGCCTAACATTAACGCAGAACATGATTAATCGACTGGTTGTCCTTAATATTCCCTTTGTCTACATTCAAGACTCAAGGACGGATGACATTATTCCTGCGCCTACAATCGCTGGTGGATTAAGGCGAGACGCTATTCAAACGATAGAAAGCACTTTTCTGGACTTGAAAAAAAATATGAAGCTGGATGGTTCGTTTACGTTAGAGAAGGCCAACGTTAAGTTCACTCAAATAGTTCGAAACATCATGGAAGAGTTGAACAGGAATAAAGAGTTACTGACTTTATTGGCTGATGTTTATACATATGATGATTATATTTTTACTCATTCCTTTAATGTGACCTTATATACACTGGCAATTGGGATGGAATTGAACATAAATAAAAAGAATCTAGAAGCTCTTGGGCTTGGAGCAATCTTGCATGACGTCGGGAAAATACTTGTCCCTGTGGATGCTTTACGAAAAACCGGTAAGTTAACAGAAGAAGAGTTTGAGCAAATCAAGAAGCATGCCGAGTATGGGTTCCAACTTATAAAAAATGTACACACTGTATCACTCCTAGTTGCGAATTGTGCTTATCAGCATCACGAAAGATTAGATGGATCTGGTTATCCCCGTGGTATCAAAGGGGATGAAATCCATTATTTCGGTAAGATTATTGCCGTGGCTGATGTGTTTGATGCCGTTACGTCTAACCGGGTTTACCGCAAGGCTATGATGCCGCATGAGGGCTTGGAAATTCTTTATGCCGGAGCAGGAAAGAAGTTTGATAATACAATCATTGAGGCTTTCCGCCGGGCGGTTGCTATATACCCAAATGGACTATTTATTGAATTGAATGATGGGAGAAAAGGGGTCGTGACTGCTCAAAATGAGGGAATAGGAGACCGTCCCATGATACGAATCCTTGAGGAAAATGGTGAACCGATAGTAGAGCCCTATGAAGTGAATTTGAAGAAAAACCTGCACTTGCTGATTAGGAAATGCCTAAACATACAAGAAACAGCCTAACCCGTTACTGGTTAAGCTGTTTTTTTATCATTTCCCGCCAGAAGACTCCCTCTTCAAGCGTGTGAAGGGCGAGAGCCCAACGGTAAGGGGGAGATGAATGGCGGTTGGCATAAGCCAAAGTAATCTTTTGACAAACGTATGTTCGATGGTTAATAATAACTATAAGGGGGTGAAACCAATGGTCGTAAACAAAGCTTATAAATTTCGAATCTATCCAACTAAAGAACAACTAGTTCTAATCAATAAAACGATCGGCTGCTCCCGTTTTGTCTATAACTTCTTTTTAGGCAAACATAAGGAGAAAGATGCCTACTGGTATATTTGTAAAGAAATGAAGCAGAACGGCCAATTACCCTCTAATGAATGGAAAGGTTCTTTTCTGAATAAATACGCAACAATCAAAGAACTTCCAGCTTTAAAGAAAGAGTATTCTTTCCTGAAAGAAGTAGACAGTATTGCCTTACAGAAATCGGTGGAAAATTTAGCAGATTCCTATAGTCGATATTATAAAAAGCAAAACAAGTCACCACGCTTCAAATCGAAAAAGAATCCTATCCAGTCCTACACGACTAAACATACGAATGGAAATATCGGAATGATTGGAAACAAAATCAAATTGCCAAAACTCGGTCTAGTTCGTTTTGCTAAAAGCCGCGAAGTCGAAGGGCGAATCATCAATGCCACAATCAGGCGGAACCCTTCGGGTAAATATTTCATTTCCGTTTTAGCCGAAACCCATGTACAAGTACTTCCTAAAACGAATCGTTCGTGCGGTGTAGATGTTGGTTTGAAGAATTTTGCTATTCTTTCAGATGGTACGGTCTATCAAAACCCAAAATTCTTCCGGACGGTCGAAAAGAAATTGGCCAAAGCACAACGGATTCTTTCAAGGCGACAAGAAATAGCCTTGAATCAAAATAAACCATTGGCTGAAGCTAAAAACTATCAAAAACAAAAACGAAAAGTGGCTATCCTACACGAAAAAATTTCAAATGCCCGAATGGATTACTTACATAAAGTTTCTACCGAAATCATCAAAAACCACGATGTTATTGGAATGGAAGACTTGCAAGTGTCGAATATGATGAAAAATCACAAACTAGCTAAAGCTATTAGTGAAGTATCTTGGTACCAATTCAAAAAAATGTTGGAATACAAAGCAAAATGGTATGGTAAACAAATCGTGACCGTATCTAAAACGTTTGCTTCTAGCCAATTGTGTTCTAGCTGCGGTTACCAAAATAAAGACGTTAAACATCTGAATCTTCGTGAATGGGATTGTCCTTTTTGTTCTACTCACCACGATCGAGATATTAACGCAGGACTCAATCTAATGAATGAAGCCATAAGGCTTCTAACCGTAGGAACTACGGGAGTAGCCTAATTAAAAATTGGCCGATAGGCTAATGTTCTTAGGAATCCCCCACTTCAATCAGACCGTAAGGTCGAAAAGTGGTGGGTAGTTCAATCCTTGCTTTCCTTCATAATGGCCGGAGGGACAGAGCCGCTTCCGTTGCTGTAATAACTAGGTACGTCACCATTAATCAGTATATCTCCAACCTTTACTTCCTGACTCACCTTAGTTTCCTCAGATAGTGAGGGGATGACAATTTGAATATTGACATTAAAATCAACGGTTAATTCATAATAAATGTTATTGATACCAGCGTTGGTCAGTTTGGTTTTTAAATCTGATTCAACGTTTCCAATGACAGACATTTTCACAGGAATCTCAGGTCCGTAATTTGAAAGAAGGTTATTTCCGGTAACTACACCAAGAGGTATATAGTACACAACGCTTTTATATTGTTCATCATTGAGTTTCGCTTTACCGGCTTCAGTAAAAGGGTTTCCTTTTTTGATTCCTAGTTTATTTTGAATATCCTTAGTAATATTGGATCTCAATTCACTATAAATCGTTGGATTGAAGCTGTAAGAAGAAGGGGCCCCCTCACCGCCTTTGCTGGTAGTGATCATTTCTTTCATATCAACCTTTGATATATTCTCATCAACAGCTTCATGAATCGTTTCTGTAGCAATACGCTTGATTTCTTTTTCAGCCACGCTCATGATAACGGGTTCGATTGCTTTATCAACATACCAGAGTGTAGAGATGCTCGATATGATAAAAAGGATAAAAGAATAGAGAAATACTTTTCGGGTAGGAAGAGGTCCCTTTTTTCGGAATTTTTTTGGGCGAAATCTTTTTCGGAACACGCTTTAGCCCCCTTTACTAATACTTATGCATAAAGTTCAGGGGTTTATGTTCGTTTCAAAAAAAAGCAGCGGAAAATTTCCCGCTGCTCACTTTTGCTTTTTCGCTAAATCTTTCCTTTCCCACATCTTTAAATAAGGGTATGGGTCGAAGCTCCACTCTGTTATTCCGTTGTCTTTGTACATTCCGTAATGAAGATGTGGGGGGAATTTACCGGATGTACCTGGAGGACCATAACCCGTACTGCCGACACCACCGATTATTTGGCCAGGCTCAACGATCTGGCCGACTTTTAATCCATCAGAAAAACCACTTAAATGGGCAAAGTAATGATACGTATTATTTAAATCACGAATACCAATTCGCCACCCTCCGAATTTATTCCAGCCTTTCATTTCAACAATTCCATAGCTTGTTGACCGTACAGGAAGGCTATAGTCTGCAAAAATATCAGTTCCCTCATGGATTCTCCTGCCGCCCCACCCACGAGCACTTCCCCATGTATTTAAATACGTATAATGAGTCCTTACTGGAACAGGGAAAGCTTTCTCCTGCAAATCCAGCCGGTCATATTTTTTATAAATCATGGAGTTGCCGATAATTATGCTAACTGTTTTATCTCGTTTATAATAATTCCAGAGGCCGATCCGGATATTATCTTCGTCAGTTCCGTAATTAAGAAGATGCTTTGCAAAGGCATATAAACGATCGGTATCATTGGTAATATCAGCTTTCCCGTCACCATTCCCATCTTGACCTAATCCATCAAAAAATGTGATTGTAAGCGGATTTACATCATTTAAGTTGGGATTAAGAGCCCCTCTCCACTTAGAAGGTTCAATATTAATCCCTATTAAGCCCTTTGCCGGCTCTAGGTCCCTGCGGGCAAGTCTCAGGCTATGCTCATATTGATCAGCTGCTGCTAGATAATACCAAGGGATTTGGAGAGTTGTTTCCATGTTTTTATAAAGCTCCATTCTCCCTGGATAAGGATCAGGGGTGTCAGCAGCATTTGCAACTAGGCTTTGAGTATTCAAAAAACACAAACAAGCTAGGGTAAAAAGGAATACTTTTTTCAACGGGGCAGGCTCCTTTCATATTGCTATCCGTATTTATAAAGACATCAGTTTGTCTATCTTTTATAAGTTTTACTGATTTAGCTTTAAACATGAAAAATAAATGATGGGAAACTCACTATAACTTGTCTAAATGTATTATTATTGTTAAAGTAGGGTGTATTAATTTCTATAGAATGGAGTGACATTTTAATGTCTGCTACAAATAAAGAAATTCTTCGTAAACCAGATTGGTTAAAAATAAAGCTTAATACCAATGAAAATTACATTGGTTTAAAAAATATGATGCGGGAGAAAAATCTGCATACTGTTTGTGAAGAAGCAAAATGTCCGAATATTCATGAATGCTGGGCAGTTAGACGAACAGCCACATTTATGATTTTAGGTGAAATCTGTACAAGAGCGTGCCGCTTTTGTGCTGTTACAACTGGACGTCCAAACGAATTAGATTGGGCAGAACCTGAACGCGTTGCAGATTCCGTTGTATTGATGAATTTAAAACATGTTGTAATTACGGCTGTTGCCCGTGATGATTTAAAGGATGGCGGCGCTGAAGTTTTCGCTGAAACGGTTCGTGCTATCCGACGCAAAAATCCATTTACATCGATTGAGGTATTACCATCAGATATGGGCGGAGTGTATGATAATATCAAGATATTGATGGATGCTAAGCCTGACATTCTGAACCATAATATTGAGACAGTCAGAAGCCTTTCCGACCGAGTGCGGGCGCAAGCTAAATATGAACGTTCTTTGGAACTTTTAAGAAGAGCCAAGGAGATGTATCCTGAGATCCCAACGAAGTCGAGTTTAATGGTCGGCTTAGGTGAAACGAGGGAGGAAATCCTTGAAACAATGGATGACCTAAGGGCGAATAATGTGGATATCATGACGATCGGCCAGTATCTACAACCGACTAAAAAACATTTAAAGGTGTTGAAATACTACACACCAGAAGAGTTCAATGAATTGAAAGAGAGGGCACTGGAAAAAGGTTTCAGTCATTGTGAATCCGGTCCGCTTGTCCGTTCTTCTTATCATGCAGATGAACAGGTTAATGCCGCAGCAAAACATAAGCAAATTAAAGGTGAAGAATTATTGAAATAGAAAGAAATAAGGACCGAAAATATTCGGTCCTTTCAATTTATTCATTTGCTTAATCAGTAAATTAGATAATTAAAAATTGTCCGTTTTTTGTTGGATGTTATCATGATGATCCCTTTTATCGTTAACCATTTCACCGTTCTCGTTTTCCACATCACTCATTTTGTGTCCTTGAGGTGACTTTAGCATGCGTTTAATGGTCTCTTCGATAGTATAGTCGACACCTTTGCTGTCGGACTGCAGTGTTGCGAAGTTTTCGACATTTTGGGCAAGTGTTGGATCATCACTGACATAAACATGATAGTAGCGAGGGACGATAGACATTGCCGTACGCTTCACTTGGTCCGCGGTGTCGGTTCGATTCTTGGTATTTGTATCATATACGACAAGAACTTCCTCATCAGTTACGAGGGTAGCGGCATCATTGACATTTGGAAGCTGAACGCTTAGTGTTGAAATAATATCAGCCAATTGTTCACGGTCAACGGTAGCTGTTTTATTAGAAATGTTACGGCCCTTAATGGTCGTTTTATTGGTGCGGGTAAAACCAAAATCATCACTTTTGTTGTCATGATTACGATAATCCTCGTCATAATATTGAGTTGGATTATTTACATTTGTAGGATTATCGGCATTATTGTTGGGACCCATACCTTGATCTTTATCTTTATTAGTAGCACAGCCGGTTAGTGCAATAATTGAACTTAAACCTACTGCTATTATTGTTTTTTTCATTAAAAAACACCCCCTATAACCTTAGGATGAACATATTTCTCTAATTTTCGCTTAGTAATTGATGGGGAATCAGTTATAATTTAAAGAAGGAATGTATTTTTGAGAGGTGAAATGAATGATTAACATCAATAACCTGACCTATGAAATAATCGAAGACGAAAGAGAAGGTTATAACGAAGAAGCGTTTAAAGCCAGATACAGTGAGATTTTAACGAAGTATGATTTTATCGTAGGGGATTGGGGTTACGGTCAATTGAGACTGCGCGGATTTTTTGATGATTCTAATCAGAAAGCAACCTTCGATACAAAAATAAGTACGCTCAGCGAATATTTATATGAGTACTGCAATTTTGGCTGTCCATATTTTGTTGTGAAAAAAATAAAGAAATAAAAAAGGCCAGAATGCATTCTGGCCTTTAACTTTAAGAGCTTCCATATCCTTCATAAGGAGGCTGTTCGGGCTTTTCCGGATCATCATGTGTCGGATGAGCACCAGGATATTTGCGCGGTAAGTCTTCGTGCAATGATTTATTTTCAAAATTAAAGGCACTTTGTGATCGTTGTCCTTCCTGCCATGGTGTACTTTTATTCTCGACAGGGGCATCTTGTGCTATTGTTGATCCAAAAGGTCCTTCGGGAAATTCTTCAGGAAGTAAAAAATCCCGCTGCTTTTCAACATTGGAGAAATCGTGGTATGTTTCCTCTTCTTTTTCCAAGGTAAACCCTCCTCATGTAATCGTACATTCAGTAGGTTATCCCGTTAAAGAAAAAAACTTTAGCATTTAGACGATTTCCATTAAAAAGTGACTTAGTTCCTCTGCTTCCGCTTCTGTTAACTGAAAGGCATGTTCAAGATAGCCTTCCTCTTCTAAATCATCCGGTCCAATAATCGCGAAACGGTTACTCTGCATGTTTAATACAAGCTTCTTGCCATAAAAGCGGTCGGTAGTAGTAATGGCCAAATCAAATCTTGATTCCTCACCCATAAAACTAATAAACCGGGTTTTGGAGTCAACCACGTCATTGTATAAATAAAAACGTTCTTCCACATTATCATTCCCTTCATATCTGCATTTTGGTAGTTCCATCATAACAAAGTGACTGCAATAGGGGAACAGACATTTTTGGAGTCCTATGGAGGTACTACTTTTTTAGAGAGAGTATTTAGTATGAAATTTCTGATGAAATGACCAAATTACATGATTGCCAAAGAGAATGGGTCAGTAGTTGTAGCCCAAGGAATTGAGAGTATTGGAGAAGCTATGGTATTATCTAGGTATAAGGTTGATTTGGTACTGGGCTATTACTAGGCTAGACCTTCAACTGTAGATAAAATTCATGTGTCATCTTAGATCAGAAAGGATCTGGAAAGAATGTACTTTGTAGACCGACAAAAAATTGAACAGATTTTAGGATTTCTTGAAAAACAGCTTGGGCTTTTTGAAGGGCAAGATAATTGGGATGGAGACCTTTCAGAGCTTATCGTCGAAAGGCTCATACAGACTTCCATCGATTCTGTGTTGGATGTAGGGAATGCAGTAATTGATGGTTTTATTATGCGTGATCCAGGCAGTTACGAAGATATTATTGATATCCTTCATGATGAAAAAGTCATTTCCGAAGTTATCGCCATACAATTTAAAAAGGTGCTGCCGCTAAGAAAAATGCTAGTTCAGGATTTCATTGAAGTGAACCATCAAGAACTACTTTCTGTATTCGAGGAAAACATAGAGGCATTTAAACAATTCCCTGATTTGGTAAGAAACTATTTAACAAACGAATTGGGTCCTGTTTCAGCTTTTAAAAATTAGTTTGGTTAGGTAAGGGGGAATTCAAATGAAACAGTACAAAGGATATTTAATTGATTTAGATGGCACGATGTACCGTGGAACCGAACAAATTGCAGAAGCAGCAGGTTTTATTAATGAACTAAGAAAAAGGGATATCCCTTATTTATTCGTAACCAATAACTCTTCCCGGACTCCGGCACAGGTAGCGGATAAATTAAGAAGCATTGGTATTTCAACTGAAGATGACCAGGTATTCACGACAAGTATGGCTACAGCGAATTACATTGCTGAACAAAAAGAAGATGCATCCGTTTATGTAGTTGGTGAAGAAGGCATTATCGAGTCCCTTAAGGAAAAAGGAATGAATCTTGTTGATGAATCTCCTGACTTTCTTGTGATGGGCATCGACCGTGGTGTTAATTATGAAAAACTGTCAAAAGCCTGTCTTGCAGTGAGGAGTGGCGCCGTTTTCATTTCAACTAATGGTGATATTGCCATCCCTACTGAACAGGGTCTTTTACCGGGAAATGGCGCGTTGACGTCCGTTGTCTCTGTTTCTACTCAGGTACAGCCGATATTCATTGGAAAACCTGAATCCGTCATAGTAGAGCAGGCGCTAAGAGTATTGGGTGTACCAAAAGAAGAAACAATCATGGTCGGCGACAATTATGATACGGATATTTTGGCTGGCCTTAACGCAGGTATCGATACATTACTTGTACATACAGGTGTAACAACAAAAGAACGCTTAGAGCAATATGAGAAGCAGCCTACATATGTGGTGGACACGCTCGACCTATGGCACTTCGAATAAAAAAAATCCAGGCCTGCGAAAGCAGCCTGGATTTTTTTTATGGAACTGGAATTTAGATGTATCATAAAATTTCAGCATATATTCAAAATTAAGGGGAAATTTGTGAGGATGGAAAAATCTATCTCCGATTGTTTAAAGGTGGTGTCCACTATTCAACATTTTTAGTTCGATGGGCAAGTCGGCTTGATGCGGCAGCAGCAATAGCACCGACGATATCGTCTAAAAAGGTATGGACCTTACCTGTGCTTTTATCGTTTAAATATTTCAAGATACCGGGTTTTTGCTTGTCGATAAATCCATAATTCGTAAAACCGATAGATCCATACACATTTACAATCGACAAGGCTAATATCTCATCGACTCCATATAGTCCTTCATCTATTTCAATGATGCTTTGTAGAGGCTCTTCAAGCAACTTTTTCTCAGCTAAAATATCCAACTGTATGCCGGTTAAGATAGCATTTTGGACCTCGCGTTTAGAGAGTACCCGTTCGACATTGTGAAGGCAATCAGACATTTGAAGATTTTCATGGTAGCTTTTTTGCAGATACATGACAAGCTCCGCAATATCCTCTAGTTTCACTCCCCGTTCACTTAGCCATCTTCGAGCCGTTTGTTCAGACATTGATTGTTCAATATTAGCCATGGTCTTCACCCATTTCTCTATATTTTAAGGGATAGTTCTAACGCTAGTAGTACTGTGGTAAAAATGAAAATCCTGAAACATGCTTTTATTTCCTAATAAGGTTTCGATAATCATTCAGAAAACGGGTTATTCCACATATATATAAGTATATAATGTCCAAATATTTCTATTTTTATCCACTTGATGAAAGGGGCAATTTTATGATAGAAGAAATCATTTTTAATAATTACGGTATACAAGTAGAGCGAGAGGAAGCCAATAGCCGGTTTCCTAGCTTTCGTTCTGGAAATATGTTTTACAGTATTGTTCCAATAGAAAATGTGGAACAGGAGGAATTAGTGGAACGTCATAAAATGTCTCAGCATCTGATTTCACAGGGAGATCGTCATGTTTCAGCCTTTGTCCTTGCAAATCATGGCAGTTATGTTTCGGAAGCGGATGAGCAATTATTTATCCTCCTTGCTAATGAGGCATTGGAAGGTCCGAAAAATTTCAACCCGGGCCGGCGTTTAGCGAGATTTCATCAGCGTGGGAGAGATATTAATGAAACGATTCGAACATGTTCAAGAATTGGTAAATGGAAAGAGCTCTGGGAACAAAGGATTGATCAATTAGAAATGATTTGGAAGGATAAGCTGAACGCCCATCCGGATAACCAGTTTGAAAAATTATTTGTAGAAACCTTTCCCTATTATATGGTATTAGGTGAAAATGCGATTCAATATTTAGTCGACACGGAAATTGATGATACCCCACAACTTGTCGACAGTGGAACGGTATGCTATGAACGATTTTTACATGATACCTGGAAAAGCAATAATTGGATGAAAAATCCGTTTGATTGGGTATTCGACCATGGAACAAGGGATGTGGCAGAATGGGTGAGGGAACACTATTTTCAAAACAAACATACTTATCAGCGAGGCATTGCGCATTTTTTTCATGAATATCAGAATGTAGAGCAGTTTTCGAGTTTCTCTGCTCGGTTGTTATATTCGAGAATGCTGTTTCCGATTCATTATTTTGAAACAGTCGAAGAATATTTTTCCAAAACAACGGAATCAAGATCCAATGAACTGGAAGATAAGATATCTTCAATTACGAAATCATCCCAACAATATGAGTCTTTCCTCAAGCATTTCTATGAATTGGCGGAAGTCCCGGTCAAGCAATATAATTTGCCTCAAATTGACTGGATTTAGATAAAAGCTGGAAAGAAATATGATTCATCCTTGCTTACTATGTTATGATAAAAACAAGATTTTTTAGAATAGTTTGATATTTTTTTACTTTACTTCAAGATGAGGAAGGATGAATCCATGAAAAGAATTATGATGGCTACCCTTTTATTCCTACTAGTCTTCCAAGCATCGATACCTGCCAAGGCTGAAACGAAAACAAGTTGTGAAGCAACGCAATTCAAGATTGTCATTAAAAGCACAACTGATTTGAAAGAAAAGGCGTCGGCTGGCAGTAAAACCTTAAAAACATATATGAAAAATAAAGAGTTATCAGTCAGTGGGAGAACTGGAAACTGGTATAAGGTTTGCTATTCAAAAAAGACCGCATATATCAGTATGACAGATGCCAAAGAGGTATTCAGTTCCAGTGAAAAAGCCATTCTGAAGAAATTTGATACGAGAAAGAATGTTAACCAAGTTGTAGCTGTCACAGGAAAATCTATGAGTGATACGAAGGTGACAATTCAAACATATGAGAAGAAAAAAGGCGAATGGAGACGCGCGTTAAAGAAGATGGAGGGCGTCATTGGGAAGAACGGCTTTACTATGAGTAAAAAAGAGGGCGACGGAAAATCACCTATTGGAATATATTCATTTGGTACGGCTTTTGGAAGTGAAACGAAGCCGGCAAATATGAAAATGAAATATAAGAAAACAACCAAAAATGATTACTGGATTGATGATCAGACCTCGAAGGATTATAACATGTGGAAGACTTACACGGGAAATCCTGCTGATAAATGGAAGTCTTTTGAAAGGATGAACCATGAACTCTATAAATATGGAGCGGTCATCAATTATAATATGAATCCCATCAAAAAAGGAAAAGGCAGTGCAATCTTTCTTCATATATGGAGAGGAGAAACTAAGCCGACAGCTGGATGCACGGCTACTGCTGAAAAGAATGTACTAAGTTTGTTGAAATGGATGGATCCCGAGCAAAACCCACATATAATTATGGGGACGAATGAATCCTTGAAATCCGTTAAGTAATATCCATCAAAATGGTTCTCCCATAAAAAATTTAGGGGTATTCGATCTTACTCTTTCAAGGGATAGAAGAAAAAAGTCTTGAAGACTGTATTTTCTAACTATTGATAATTAAATAAAAAAAACATATAATGTCTACTATACAAATACAAATGTTTTCTTCAGGTAAACAGTTCTTAAGGGGGAACCAAATATGAAAACCATCTCGATCGGATTATTGGGGTTAGGTACAGTCGGATCAGGAGTCGTACAAATTATCGAAAGTCATCAGGACAAGCTCATGCATCAAGTAGGTTGTTCAATATCAATTAATAAGATACTTGTCAAGGATACGACGAAGGAGCGCCTTGTTGATATTGATAAAAGTATGTTAACTTCCAATCCAGAGGATATTCTTTCGAATCCTGAGATTGATGTAGTTATTGAAGTTATGGGCGGAATTGAAGAAACACGCAGCTATTTAATAGAAGCGTTGAACAATAAAAAGCATATCGTAACGGCTAATAAAGATCTGATGGCCTTATATGGTCCGGAACTGCTGGAATTGGCCACTGAGAATCAGTGTGATTTGTTCTATGAAGCAAGTGTTGCAGGGGGAATACCGATTTTGCGAGGTCTTGTTGATGGATTATCTTCTGACCGAATCACAAAAATGATGGGAATTGTCAATGGAACGACGAACTTCATTTTAACGAAAATGAGCAAAGAAGGCAGAGCCTATGAAGACGTATTAAAGGAAGCACAAGAGCTAGGATTTGCAGAATCTGATCCAACAGCTGATGTAGGGGGATTGGATGCGGCCCGAAAAATGGCGATTCTATCGACTCTTGGTTTCTCAATGAATATTGGCTTACATGATGTTGAGGTACAGGGGATTACTGAGATTTCTGAAGAGGATTTGAGATACAGTAAAAAGCTGGGCTATACAATGAAATTGATTGGAGTGGCTTCTAGAGCTGGAGATAGGGTTGAAGTAAGCGTCCAACCAGCCTTGCTTCCGGAAGCACATCCATTAGCATCGGTAAATAATGAATATAATGCGGTATATGTTTATGGGGAAGCTGTAGGAGAAACTATGTTTTACGGACCAGGGGCTGGTAGTCTGCCGACCGCGACTGCTGTTGTTTCAGATATGGTAACGGTCATCAAGAATATGAGACTAGGTGTAAATGGGCGAAGTGCTGTTTCACCGCAGTACCCGAAACAATTAAAAGATGCTACTGAGATTTTTGCTAAGTTCTTTATCCGGTTGCATGTACAGGATGAAGTGGGCGTTTTAGCTAGAATCACAAATTTATTTGCAGAGCATGGGGTTGGATTCGACAAAATCCTTCAACTGCCGCTGGATGAAAAAGAATCTTCCGAAATCGTACTGGTTACACATACAGCCTCTTTGGCAGCATTTGAACAAATAAAGCAGAAATTACATGATTACAATATGGTAAGAGAAGTCAAAAGCACATACCGAGTTGAAGGAGAGAACATCAAATGAGCTGGCAAGGACTAATTAGTGAATATAAAGAATTTTTACCTGTAAATGAAAATACACCTGCACTTTCCCTATTAGAAGGAAACACACCTTTAATTAAACTAAACCGTTTATCTGAAGAGTGGGGAATCGACCTGCATGTAAAATATGAAGGAGCGAATCCGACGGGTTCGTTTAAAGACCGCGGAATGGTCATGGCTGTTGCCAAAGCAATCGAGGCGGGCAGTGACACAATCATCTGTGCGTCTACTGGGAATACATCAGCAGCTGCAGCAGCTTATGCAGCGCGTGCTAACCTACGCTGTATCGTCGTTATTCCAGAGGGAAAAATTGCAATGGGTAAGCTTGCTCAAGCTGTTATGTACGGAGCTGAGATTATCTCGATTGAAGGGAATTTTGACCAAGCATTAAATATCGTTCGTTCACTTAGTGAGAGTTCACCAATTACTCTTGTGAACTCGGTAAACCCATTTAGGATTGAAGGCCAGAAGACGGCCGCGTTCGAAATCTGTGACGCCCTAGGCACGGCACCTGATATTTTGGCGCTTCCAGTTGGAAATGCAGGGAATATTACTGCTTACTGGAAAGGGTTTAAAGAATATAATGAGACGAAACAAACGGGTCTCCCTGAAATGAGAGGGTTCGAGGCGGAAGGCGCCGCTGCGATTGTTCGGGACACTATCATTGAAAATCCTGAAACAATTGCAACAGCTATCCGTATTGGTAACCCGGCAAGCTGGAAATTCGCTGTGGAAGCAGCAAGCGAATCTAACGGTAAAATTGATGAGGTGACCGACGAAGAAATACTGGAAGCTTATCATTTCCTTGCGAAAAAAGAAGGAGTATTTGCTGAACCAGCATCATGTGCATCTATTGCAGGTATTTATAAACAATTAAAAAGCGGTGAAATTAAAAAGGGAAGCAAGATTGTAGCGGTGCTAACAGGGAATGGCTTGAAAGATCCGAATGTGGCAGTTGATACAAGTACAATTCAACCAACGTTGCTGCCAATGGATGAAGAGATTATTTTAGAACATCTGCAAGGTGTGAAACAGGCATGAGTGCAGATTCTGAGATGTTCTTGATCCGTGTACCAGCGAGTACGGCCAATTTAGGACCAGGGTTCGATTCAATCGGCCTGGCCCTAGGACTTTACTTAGAAGTACACGGATCTTTATCAGACCATTGGGAAGTCATCCCGCTGTCTGAGGAAATGTCTGTTTTCCCTGGGGATGATAGTAATTATATTGTTCAAATTGCCAAGAAAACGGCAGCTTCTTATGGAAAAGAACTTTCCCCATGTCGCCTTTATGTTTCAAGTGAAATCCCACTTGCCAGGGGCCTCGGAAGCAGTGCATCTGCCATTGTAGCAGGTATTGAATTAGCAAACCTGGTAGGTGAACTCCATTTATCCGATGAGGAAAAGAATAGACATGCCTCTCTCTTTGAAGGGCACCCTGATAATGCAGGGGCCTCTGTTTACGGTGGATTGGTTGTAGGATTGCATACAGAGGAAAGAACAGATGTCCTTTCGTTTCCAATTGAGGGCGTTAAGGTAATTGCAGTCATTCCTAATTTTGAATTGCTTACAGAGGATTCAAGAAATGTCCTTCCAAATTCGCTTCCCTATAAAGAAGCGATAAACGGAAGTGCGGCAGCCAATGTTTTGCTTGCTGGAATCTTGTCGAATGATTGGAATCTTGTCGGTAAAATGATGCAAAATGATCGTTTTCATCAACCATATAGGGCTGAGCTAGTGCCTCATTTAGCACAAATAGAAGAGGTTGTCCTTAATGAAGGTGCGTATGGTACTGCACTAAGTGGTGCAGGTCCCACTGTTCTGTGCTTGGTATCTGCCGAAAAAGCAGGCAATGTGATTTCAAGTTTGACAGAAATCTTTCCGGACTTTCAAGTGAAAGAGTTGCAAATTGATAACGATGGCAGCCATACAGCGATCTTATCAGAGGAAGAAAAGAAGGAATTGAACTTTATTAAATCGTGAGCCATACCTGCTTCATATACTTACTCTGTAATTATAAAAAAAGCTGACCCCTTAAAAGCCGTATCAATTCAATTGATAGGACTGAAAGAGGAGTCAGCTTTATTTCTATAACAGGCAAAAAGGTTCTTGGCTGTGTGTATCTAAAATGGTTGAACGTATATTAGCTGAAGTGATACTCTAGCTAATATACGTTATACGTTATTATAAAGGCTATTAGAAAACTTGTTCTACTTCCACTACGCCGGGAACTTCTTCAAGAAGAGCACGCTCAATCCCAGCTTTTAGCGTAATGGTCGAACTTGGACAGCTTCCGCAAGCTCCTAGTAATCGTAATTTTACAATTCCATCTTCTACGTCAACTAGTTCACAGTCACCGCCATCACGAAGAAGAAACGGACGAAGCTTATCTAGAACATCTTGAACTTGGGCTTCCATTGTTTGGTCAGACATTGCAATCGACTCCTTTCCTAATCATATTATAATGCGAAGATAGTAAAAAATCCAACTGTAGCTTGCGGAAAAAAAATCTATCTTATTCAAGTAAGCTAGGAACAGGTGAATGGTTTTAAAAAGTTATCGAAATGAAGCTAAAAAACTAAAATAAAGGAGGAAGAGTATGGTAATGAAAGAAATTGAGATAGAAGTATATGGGGCGGAACAGATTTGTGCAAGTTGTGTAAATCTTCCCTCTTCGAAAGATACGTGTGAGTGGCTAGAAGCTGCTTTAACGAGAAAGTTTCCTGAGCAGAACTTTAAAATTTCATATATCGATATGTTTAATCCTCCAGAAAATATTAAGCAAAAAAGCTTTGTAGCAAAGATGATTGAAGAAGATTTATTTTATCCGCTTGTCATCATTGAGGATGAAATCGTTGCAGAAGGAAATGTGCGCCTTAAAAAAGTGGTAGAAGTGATGGGGAAATACGGATATAAAGTTTAAGTGATATATAATGGAAGGAAAATAAAAAAACTGACCCGTTTGGAAGCTTGTCGCAACTTCTTGGGTCAGTTTATGAAATCTTGAATCAACCGTTATGGTATTTATACATCCATAGAATTCCTGATTTCATCAGGCGTGCTACTCTTCCGGTAATAGGACGATTTGCAACAAGACCGAAACCTTGTTTCTTCCCAAGAGAACCCAATGTCCCTTTTAATTTCATAGTAGGGAAGCTTTCTGGAAGTGGTTCATTTGCCCATTTTTTTACAAGGACTTGGACGATTTGTTCAGCTTGTGATTCCGCTAATTGGGCACTTGGTGCATGCGGCAGGCTAGCACAGTCGCCGACTACAAAGATGCTATCATTAGATGGAAGGAAATGCTGAGGCGTCAGAACTGCTCTACCTTGACCGTCTTTTTCAATATCCATATCGCGGATTATTTTACTTGGTTGAATGCCAGCTGTCCAGACGATGACGTCACTTTGAACGGCTTCATCGCCATTATAAAGAAGGTTTGGTTCAACTTTGGTTATATTAGAATGATGAATAATATCAATTGTATGTTTATCAAACCAAGATTCGACAAAGGTACTTAATCTTTCTGGGAATGCAGATAGAATATGTGGTCCACGGTCAAATAGCTTAACATTTAAATCAGAACGACTCTCAATCAATTCGCTGGCTAACTCAACACCGCTAAGTCCTCCACCAATTATTGATACAGTTGCACCAGCACCTAAATTATTCAATGCTGAATATGTGCGACGTGATTTATCAATGGTTTGGATACTATAAGTATGTGTGTCTGCACCAGGAATATTGTGGTATTTATCTTCGCAGCCAAGGCCAATAACTAAATCATCATAAACAACAGGCTCTTGATTTTCTAAAATAACTTGTTTATTTTCCATATCGATGGAAAGTACTTCTCCGTATACGTTCTTCAAGCGAGGATGTTCTGGAAATGCAACACGGATGTGCTGATCAGGAATGGTACCTGCTGCTAAAGCATAATATTCCGTTTTTAAGCAGTGATAAGGATTACGGTCGATAAGCGTGATGCTCACATTTTCAGGAAGCTGATTAGGCAGCAATCTTTGCAACATGCGCATACCACCATAGCCACCACCAAGTATGACTAAATTCTTCATATGTTTTTTTCCCCTTTATTTGATCTCTTGAAAAATTTGTTAATTATTTCACTTGTAAAAGTAAATGTCCTACTATAGGATTCCCCCAAATGAATCCCTTTAAAATTTAATTAAATATATATGCCCCAATTTAATAAGAATAAAAATAAATAAATGATTTTCTTGTTTTACATACCCCGACAAAAGTATAACGAATATAAAGGGAAATCACAACTGGTATCTTAAAATCGGCTTATTTTTTGTGCGTAAATATTGACTGTATATGGAAGATGTAATAAGATGAATTGTTAATAACGATGAGGTGAAACAATGTATCCGATTATTGAATTTTGTGTAAGCAATCTAGCCAGTGGTGCTCAAGAGGCCTTGGAAAGATTAGAACGCGATCCTAATTTAGATATTATTGAATATGGTTGTCTGGGTCATTGTGGTAGATGTTCCAGTAACTTATACGCACTTGTAAATGGTGAAGTAATTTTTGGGGATACAACGGATGAACTGGTAGAAAAAATATATAAGTTTATTGATGAGTATCAAATGTTTTAATCATCAATAACAATCAAAAAGGCTATTCCTTTTGGGGTAGTCTTTTTGATTGTTATAAAACAGGCACAGAAGACATTCCATGCTTTTGTCATAAGAGGCCTTAAATCTTCGATAAAGATTCCCCCTTTTTAAGAGTAAGACTATTCACTTGGTTCATTATACCTACATACCTTATTATAACCTAATTTTTATAAAATGTTGGTACAATAGGAGATGGAAGATTAATTTTTTCGAGCTGGAAAATTGAGCGGGTGAAATTCTTTGGTATATACTATAAGGAGAAATAGTCTATCTCACATATCAGAAGAAGGAGGGATTTATTGTGAGTGAAGTTGTTCAAATAACGGAAGCTGCTGCTTTTCAGATAAAAGAAATGATGAAGCAAAATGGTGAAGAAGGTTCCTTTTTAAGAGTGGCTGTTAAAGGCGGAGGCTGCAGTGGATTATCCTACGGAATGGGCTTCGAACAAGAGCCCGGAGAGAAAGATGACCAGCTGGAACAGTTTGAAATTAAGATCCTTGTGGATAACGGGGATGCAGATATATTGAATGGAACAGTGATTGATTATAAACAAACGATGATGGGCGGAGGGTTTACAATTGAAAACCCAAATGCTATCGCGTCATGCGGTTGTGGGTCTTCTTTCAAAACAGCAAAGAACGCTGGTACACCAGAGAATTGCTAAGAAATCTTGATTGTTGAAAAAAGGTGAGCACTTTTTAAAGTGCTCACCTTTTTAATGCTTATTAATTAAGCGATACTTTATATATTGTGCAGAGCTTCCTTGATTGGAAGGTTGCCGCTGGAAATCTCAAATGTTTTTTCCTATGTGACAGAGTGAGCAAGAAATGTAGCAACGTCGGCTCTTGGAATTGATTTGTGGGGATGGTCGACTTTTTCCTCAGCTGTGATTTTGCCCACAGCTTTGTCATTGGTCAATGCTACTGACGGACAATGGTGTAATTCATTCCACTTGCTTTTAAATGTTCATCCGCATCATGTTTTGCTTCGAGATAGTGGCGAAGTGTTTCTTGAGCTTGTTGTGGATTATCAGAACCATCAGAGCTTATCATTACAAAACGATCGATACCGTTCATCTTAGCAGCATCAATTAGTTTAATTGCCCTATTCTTATCCACAGCTTTCGTTTTATCGGGTCCTGTTTTTGGTCTGGGTCCGGCTGAAAATATGATCGCTTTCATGTTATCCACTGCTTTATCCACAATACCCCCTAAATCTGCAAGTATAGGGTGTCCGAGCTTGTTCTTCTTTCCGGATCATGCCATACACTGTAAGTTGTGGATTTTTTGAAAATTCTTCAATAATATATGCTTTCCAGTTGTTCCATCAGCTCCTGCAATTAAAATATTCATATGTACATTATTTATTCTGTTTTACTAATATTCTCTACCCGTTATAAAACAAGGTTAATACTGTGGATAATTCATCAAAAAAATAGTTATCCACAGTCGGAAAATGGGGACAATAAAAAAACCGGCTTTGATTATGCCGGTTCATGCGTTGTATTGAAAGTTCGTTTATTAAAACATAGAGGAGCTGTGCATAGGCTGGACTTTTGCTTTTGGATCAATATATTGCTTAGCGTGATTAACAGCGGTTGGAGCCTCGCCAAAACCACTTGCAATTAATTTGACTTTGCCGTCATAGGTTGCAATATCTCCTGCAGCATAAATTCCGGGGATGTTTGTTTCCATTCTGGAGTTCACTAAGATGCTATTTTTCTGAATATCAAGTCCCCATTCTTTAATGGGACCCAGAGAAGAAACGAAACCGTAGTTGACAATAACTGCATCTACTTCTAAAGTTTCAGTATCTTCACCATTTGTATCCTTAAGGACCACTGTATGGATTTGATTTTCAATACCAATCAATTCTGCAGGTATGTAAGGGGTTTTTATTTCAACTTTTGAATTTTTAAGATTTTCTACACTATGTTCGTGGGCACGGAACTTATCTCTTCTGTGAACGATACTTACCTTCTCAGCGATAGGCTCAAGCATTAGTGCCCAGTCGACTGCTGAATCCCCGCCTCCGAAGACCACCACTTTTTTGCCTTCAAAATGATTAAGGTCATCGATGAAATAGTGCAGGTTGTTGCTCTCGTATTTTTTTGCATCTTCAATTTCGATGCGGCGCGGTTGGAATGCTCCATTCCCAGCTGTAATAATAATGGTTTTAGAATAATGAATTTCTTTATCAGTCGTTAGCTTGAATACGCCATCGACTTGCTTTTCTACTCTTTTAACGGATTGTTCTAAGACTACAGTTTGTTCAAATTTTGCCATTTGCTCTTTCAAATTATTGACTAATTCCTGAGCGCGTACTTTAGGGAAACCTGCGATATCATAAATGTATTTCTCAGGATAAAGGGCTGATAATTGCCCGCCTAATTGTGGGAGACTCTCAATGATTTTCACGGATGCTTGTCTCATGCCACCATAAAATGCAGTAAAGAGTCCGACTGGGCCTCCGCCAATGATGGTAATATCATAAACTTTTTCATTAACTTCCAACGTTATCCCTCCGATATACTAGGTTTGCTAAAATTTATTCTCTTATTTTACCATAGATAAAGTTTTAAAAAACGGAGAAAGATTCAAAAATTTAGAAAGTTTCGACAATAAGAGAGGCATGCTAAATAAATTAGAATGAGAATGTACTTCGCTATCCTATGTCAAGTAGGTAAAAGTGCTCTTTCTTCTATAAAAAGAGTAGTAAAATACTGCATAACCACTAAGTAATTAGTGTCATTTTTTATCTGTATTTTAATTAAGAAAAAATTCAGATTGTTACTTGAAAAAGGTTAGGAAAACGACTAATATTTACTTAGACATCATTTTGTAAAATTTTTATGAACTTTTTATGACAATTTTGAAATAGTACGTGAAATAAGTCACAAATGTATAAGAGTGCTTTTTATAATGGAAATTATAAGATAGTCAATAGATTTTAGTTATGGGAAGCATCACAAGAAAATATCGTAAAGGTGGACGAATACTTTTGAAAAAGCCAACTATCGTTGTTTTAGGAGCAGGTTATGGTGGATTGATGACCGTTACTCGTTTACAAAAAGCATTAGGTCAAAATGAAGCAGAAATCGTATTAGTTAACAAAAATGATTACCACTATGAAACAACCTGGCTACATGAAGCATCCGCTGGAACTCTTCACCACGATCGTGTGCGTTACCCAATCAAAAGTGTAATCAACAGCAGTAAAGTTAAATTCATCCAAGACTCTGTTTTAGAAGTTAAAACAGAAGATAAAAAAGTTATTCTTGAAAACGGCGAAGTTTCTTATGATTTCCTTGTGGTAGGACTTGGACCAGAATCTGAAACTTTCGGAATTCAAGGGTTAAAAGAATATGCTTTCTCTATCTCTAACATAAACACTGCACGTAAAATCCGTGATCATATTCAATTGCAATTTGCTACTTACAGCTCAGAAGTTGAGAAAAATGAAGATCGCTTGACAATCGTTGTTGGTGGAGCAGGATTTACGGGTATCGAATTCCTTGGAGAATTAGCTAACCGTGTCCCTGAACTTTGTAAAGAATACGATATCGATTTCCAAAAAGTTCGTATGTACTGTGTAGAAGCAGCACCAGCTGTTCTTCCAGGTTTCGATCCAGAATTAGTGGACTATGCTGTGTCTTACCTTGAGAAAAAAGGTGTGGAATTCAAAATCGGTACTCCGATTAAAGGTGCTACTCCTGAAGGTATTATCGTTGCAAAAGGCGAAGATGAAGTAGAAGAAATCAAAGCAGGAACTGTAGTATGGGCAGCTGGCGTACGTGGTAGCTCAGTTATTGAAGCTTCTGGCTTTGAAGCAATGCGCGGACGTATTAAAGTAAACCTTGATATGCGTGCACCAGGTCATGACGATATCTTCATTGTAGGTGACTGTGCATTAATCATCAACGAAGAAATTAATCGTCCATATCCTCCTACTGCACAGATCGCTATGCAACAAGGTGAAGTTATTGCGAAAAACCTCACTAAATTAGTACGTAACCAAAGTGACCTTGAGACTTTCACATTCGAAAACAAAGGAACTGTATGTTCACTTGGTGATGACAATGCGATTGGCGTTGTATTCGGCAAGAAAGTTACAGGAAAAACCGCTTCATTTATGAAGAAAATGGTTGATAATAGAGCGTTATTAATGATTGGTGGAGCCTCCCTAGTTGCTAAAAAGGGTAAATTCAACGTCCTTTAATTTTAAAATATATTCCGAAAGCCGTTTGGGGATTTTCCCTGAATGGCTTTTTTTTTATTATACGGAAACATCTCAATCTTTAGCAAGTATGTGTTCTAGAAATAATGATACTCACTTTGTGAGAGATGAGGAGTATGTGCCATTCAGATGTGGAACACAATGAAAAATAAGTATTGGTATAGAATAGATTGATAAAGTTTTGTACGTTACAGACATATTATTGAATTCATCCCAAATAGATGCTAATAAATTGATTATGTCAAACCCTTGAATGAACGGATAGTATCTGTCTCACTATTGTACTTTCTCTGTGGTTTTATGGGAAAAATGGGTTTACACTACTAATAGTTGAAATTAAATAGAGGGAAGTGGGATTTGGTGGAACGGTGCAAAAATGTTTGGCTGGCTGTGTCTGGTCTTGTGATATCCGATACGGGTGAATGGCTGGTCGTCAACAAACGTTACGGCGGGTTGAAGGGGCAGTGGTCTCTTCCTGCCGGTTTTGTCAAAAATGATGAAACAGTTGATGAAGCTGTCATAAGAGAAGTGTTAGAGGAGACAGGCATTCATACAGAAATCGAAGGCATGGTAGGAGTAAGAAGCGGGGTCATTAAAGGGGAAATAAGTGATAATATGTTAGTGTTTTTACTTAAGCCGCTTAGTTTTGAAGTGACCGCTCAATTGGATGAATTGTATGAAGCTAAATTTTATGATCCTGATTTACTCATACAGGAAGGCAAGCAATCTTTATTATTAGAACAACTATTAGCCTTTAAAAAGGAAAGAATGCAGACGATGCTGGACGGGTTAAACCCGGGAAATCAATTTGGGTATACATCGTATAAATTATTTATGTGATTTGGTTAATTATCGTTTGTTCGGTATTATTTGGTATTAAGTCGTTGACGTACCAATTATGTTTTCAGTAAACTAAAAGTGTTGCTTTAAAGGAGGGTCTAGAATAACATGCCATTGCCTGTTTTAATTATCTCAATACTCTTATTTTTTATATTATTTTTTGGTATAGGCTTTTTGCTTAATATGCTCTTTCGTTCTTCATGGATCATGGTCATCTTATTTCCAATAGTTTTCATCATCATTGTTAATGAAACTAAGCTAATCGAATATTTCAGAAATCCGGGGATATCTTTTTCGCAGCTTGGGACTAACCTTACTTCCTTGCATACTGCGGATATTATAATTTTATCAAGTGGATTACTTGGAGCGGTTTTAGCTGGAGTCGTTATTAAGACTTTAAGAAATAAAGGATATCAAATGTTTTAAATATGAAGGACTGTCATTTATCGGCAGTCTTTTTTTATTTTTTGTATATAAAATAAAAAATTGTTTTTATGTTTTATGAATACTTTCACTAGGGAAAGGGAACAAATATCCTTGTGAGAGGAGTGAAACAAATATACATGAAGATTTTAAAGACATTATTTTTGAGCGTTGCTATCATCATATTATTTATCTTAGCTATTGAATCAACCTTAAATCATGTTTTTGGAGCATCGTCAGAAGTTCACCCTTTAGAGGATGCTATGAGACAAAATCGAATGATTGGTCTCGAATATAAAGCCGTACATAGAGGGAGCCATGTCACAACACTAGTGGCCTCCGCTTCAATGAGCAATAGTCCAGCAACTATTGAAGAGGCAATCGAGCTCTCTAAATATCCTAAGCATGAGGTTTTGGCAACAGGATATACAGCAGGGTATGAGTCGACAGGAAAGTATCCGGAAAGCCCATCTTATGGGATTACATATTCAGGGGTGAAGGTGAAGAGGGATTTGTTTTCCACCATCGCTGCTGATCTTACTATTTTTCCGCTAGGCACCATCCTTTGGATACCTGGTTATGGGTTTGGAGTAGTAGCAGATAAGGGTGGAGCGATTAAAGGAAATCACCTCGATCTATACTACGAAACGGTACAAGATGTGTATGAGAACTGGGGAAAGAAAACCCTAGAAGTATATATTGTGCAAAAAGGGAATGGAAATTTATCAGAAGAACAATTAAACAAGTTGAATGAAACCAAAGTTAGGCAGGTTTTTAAGCATAGAATTGCCGAAAAGGCATTAAACAAAAAGGTTTCTTCCTTTGCCTTTTAAAAGCTAACTAGATGACTATTAAAATTCCAATCGACGGAAATCAGGAGTTCAAAAAAAGGCTGACTCAACTTGGGAGTCAGCCTTTTTTGATGTAATTTTTGTTATAGCAGATGCTTTATTAACTTACCTAATGCCGCTGTAGGCCTCAGGGTGAAGAGTCATGGCCAGCTTTGACAATCCATCTAGTAAACGGGGAGAAGGCCTGCAGAATAAAGGTTCCTCCATAATATGAATGTTATTATCTCGGACAGCCTTTATCTCAGCCCACCCTTCCCGTTTCTTGACCAGCTCAGGTTTTACTTTTCGTAAAGGAACACCGACCCAGGCTAAACAAATATGATCAGGATTCTTTGTTTGGACCTCTTTGGAAGGAACCTGAATACTTGCCATATCTATCTCTTCAAAAAGATTATACCCACCGGCCAGTCGGCTGATCTCCGTTAACCAGTTAACCCCCCCAGGGCTGAATAGGGGATTAGGCCACCATTCCCAATATAGGGATGGCTTTGTTTCGATTTTGTCGGCAACCGTTTTATATTGCAAGATAGTCGCCCGGAATTTGGCAGCCTGTTCCTCTGCTATATCCTTAGCATGAATGGCCTTGCCAAGTGTCAGCAAGTCCTGGGCGATATCTTCAAGCGATTGCGGGTTGAAAATAATATAAGGGAGATTTCTTTCCTTTAGTCCTTCAATATTTTTTTCCATGCCAGGTACACTCAGTGAAGCCAGCACCAAATCAGGCTTTAATGATTCTACGAGTTCGATATTTATCGACAAATCCGGACCGACTTTTGGCAGATGCTGAATGGATTCAGGCCAATCTGAATAGTCATCAATTGCAATCAGCTGTTCTTCAATACCCAAATATGTGCAAAGCTCTGTATTGCTTGGGCAAAGAGAGATTATTTTCATGTTAACCACCTACCCTTGAAAGATAAAAAAGTGAAGAATAAGTGCAATGAATACTCCTGTTAAGGCACCGAAAAAGACCTCAATAGGTTTATGGCCTAGCAGTTCCTTTAATTGTTGCTGTTTCTGTTTCTCCGCTTTTTTCTGCCAATTCTTTGCTTGCTCGACAAACGTATTAAAGTCTGTTACGAGTTGATTTAAGACAGCCGCCTGTTCTCCTGCCTGCCGTCTTACTCCAGTCGCATCAAACATCGTGATGACGGCGAATATGGTAGCAACGGCAAAGACCGGGGAGTCCATTCCGGTTTCTATCCCCACGGCTACGGTAAGAGCGGACACGGCCGCTGAGTGAGAGCTTGGCATACCACCAGTCGAGTTAAGAAGTGACCAGTCAACTTTACGAAAAGCGATAAAATGAATGGGTACTTTAATGAATTGAGCAAAGAAAATGGCAATTAATGCTGCGATTAAAGGGAAGTTAAAAAATAATTCCAAAAGTATCAGCCTTCTTTCTGATTATAAAATAACGTTGAAATCTATATAAAGGTAAATAAGTAATCTTGCTTCTTTCATCGGACGATTTGGTCCTTATTATACTTTCCATCAAATCCTGTCGATTACCTGCTTGTAAGAGTAAATATGATCTTTCTTATACTATTTCTCTAAAGGTGGGTATTCTAAACTATATCTCTTATTATTATTAACATTGGTCCTTATTCGAAAATTTCGGAAGATTTCGTTATAATAAAGATAATCGAACGGAGGAGGTATCAGAATGTTTACAGTAAAAAATTCCTTGAATATAGATGTAATCGACGAATGCCTGATTATAGGCGTTTTTGACCGGCCCATAAAATTTGCCGGTATAGGAAAAGAAGCCGATGAGAAATTATCCGGTCAACTTACTGAATTAGTGAAGGCAGGTGAAATCTCTTTCAAGAAAAAATCAGTTGTAAAAATACATACATTAGGAAAATTAGGTGTAAAGAGATTGATCTTTGTAGGGTTGGGCAAAGATAAAGAGCTTACCCTTGAAACGTTGCGTGAAGCTCTGGGTAAATCGTGTAAAACAATTGCAAAATCAAAACTTACGACGCTTTCGATAGCTTTGGATACATTTACGACTGAAAACTTGGATGCACTAGATGCTGCCCACGCCTTTTCTGAGGCTTTCGAGCTGGCTTCCTATAAGTTTGCGGGCTACAAACAAAAATCGAATCAGGCTGAAAAAAATATTGAATCAATTACGGTCTATAGTGAATTTGATAACGAAGAAGTTGGAGCTGCCCTTCATGTTGGCCGTATTTTTGGAAGAGCAACGAATTCAGCCAGAACATTGGTTAACACACCAGGGAATTTGTTGACATCAAAGGATCTAGCTGACTATTCATCTACTTTAGGTGAACGTTATGGTTTTGAAGTAGAAATCCTTGAGAAAGAAGACATGCTCAAGCTAGGTATGGGTGCCCTTCTTGCAGTTAATCAAGGGTCGGTCGAACCTCCGAAAATGATTGTCCTTAAGTATCAAGGCAAAGAAGAATGGACAGATGTTATCGGGTTGGTGGGAAAAGGTATCACTTTTGATACTGGTGGCTACTCATTGAAAACGAAGGCTGGAATCGTCGGAATGAAGACGGATATGGGAGGAGCGGCAGCGGTTTTAGGTGCAATGGAAATTATAGGTGAATTAGGACCGGATCAAAATGTCGTAGCTGTCATTCCTTCTACTGATAACATGATCAGCGGCGATGCCTTTAAGCCGGATGATGTGATTACTGCCATGAGCGGCAAAACGATTGAGGTATTGAATACTGATGCGGAAGGACGGCTTGTTTTGGCGGATGCTATAACGTACGCTAAACATCATGGTGCAGAATATCTTGTTGACGTTGCAACCTTAACTGGTGGTGTTATAACGGCCCTAGGTATGGATATGACGGGTGCAATGACCAATAACGTGGAATTCTATGAGCAAGTCCTTAAAGCCTCAGAGGAAGCGGGAGAGCCGATGTGGCGTCTGCCAATTACCGAAAAAGACAAAGAACGGGTGCGCAACAGTAAAATAGCGGATTTGAATAATTCACCAGGTGGAGCTGGACATGCAATCATGGGCGGTGCCTTTATAGGTGAATTTGCCGAAGCAACTCCATGGGTGCATCTGGATATTGCCGGAACATCCACGACCTCGATTAGTTCCGAATTATGCACAGCGGGGGCTACTGGAGTCATGGCACGTACGCTCGCACTGTTAGTTGAAACTTTCGAATCGTAAACAAATGAACATTAATGAACCGAAGCCGAAAAAAGGGCTTCGGTTTTTTGAAAAGAATGGTCATTACCTACATATCCCTCCATTTCAAGCTGACGATGATACGCGTTTCATCACCTGTTATTGAATGGAAATCAAAGCGTATTCCATCAGGGCTATACATGATGTCAGGTACGGTTTTGACGCCTGTCTTTCGAATCATATCGATCACGACAGTCTTTTTTGATTCTTGAGCAGCAGTCATTAACCTGGTGGAGAAGGGCATGGATGTGGCTAAAGTATCCACGACTTTTTTTACATCGAGTAGTAAAGATTGCGAAAACTTTGCTGATTTAACTAACTGATCTGGATTAGCGGCCGAGAAGGGGCGGAACATTGGTCCTTCGGATTTTCGATACATATTCTCTGCCTTGTCACAAATCGGAAAAAGGTCAGGGTCGTATAAAAAATAAGGGAAATCCTCCAAAATCTTGCCTTCCTTTCCTGAGTCTATCTATAGACACGTTTTCTTTATACGTTAAAATATGTATTATAGATAGCCGATATGATAGCGGTTTGAGAAAAACCTACTTGAAAATTAGAAACAAACACACACTATTATTTGTAAACTCATTCATTGACAGGTATAGTGTATAGTAATATACTTACTTACCTAAAGTAAGGGGTAGGCTCACTATAAATTATAAAATAGGTGATGTTATTATGAATATAACCAAGCAAACAAAAGACCTTTTAATAGATAAAATGAACATCATTAAAACTCCAGGGAAAGATGATCTATGCCTTGTGGGGCCGGTGAATCTTCCAGTTGAACAAGGGGATTTCTCTACTGTTTTTCAATGGTATACATGGCTCCAGTTAGATGGAACTGAGAACGACAAGGAAACAGTACTTGAGTCGCTTTCAGAAGCCAACCTGGCTTTTGGTCAGCAATCTTCTGTATTGGTGTACGGTGATTTCCAGAAGTCGGAGGATGCACTAGTCCGTATGCATAGCATCTGTCATACAGGGGATATCTTTGGCAGTAAACGCTGTGATTGCGGATACCAGCTTCACCAATCAATGAAGATGATAGCCGAGCATGGTTGCGGCGCTATTTTTTACCTTGCAGACCATGAAGGAAGAGGGATAGGCTTGTTCTCGAAATCCTTGGCATATTTGCTTCAACAAGAAGGTTATGACACTGTTGAAGCGAATCAAGCTTTAGGATTTGAAGACGACACACGGTCGTATGAGGGTGCCATTCGGGTATTGAGAGAACTGCGTGAGAATCCAGTAACTTTGATTACGAATAACCCGAAAAAGTTGAATGCTCTTAAAAAGCATGGACTTGCGGCTAAAGACCATATCCCACTTTGGGGCGGTTTGACGGACGATAATAGTTTCTATCTGAATACAAAGGTTAAGAAGTCTGGGCATATTCCGCAAAAGAAGCCTACTTTAATTGTGTAAGGAGAGTTGTGGCTATGAATAATGATCAATATTACATGAAGTTGGCGCTTGATTTAGCGGCCAGTGCTAAAGGAAAGACGAATCCGAATCCAGTAGTTGGGGCAGTTATAGTTAAAGATGGTGTCATTGCCGGAACGGGGATCCATCGTAAAGCGGGTGAGCCGCATGCGGAGGTTCATGCGTTTAAAATGGCTGGGGATTATGCGAAAAATGCGACTCTTTACGTCACTCTTGAGCCATGTTCCCATTATGGAAAGACACCTCCGTGTGCTAATTTAGTAAAAGAATCAGGTGTACGTCGAGTTGTGGTGGCTACACAAGACCCAAACCCTGAAGTTGCGGGAAGAGGAATTTCAATTCTTCGGGATGCAGGAATTGAAGTGGAAGTCGGAGTTTTGGAAAAGGAAGCCCAAAGACTGAATGAGCGTTTTATTCACAATATGATAACAAATCGTCCATTTGTCATTTCTAAATATGCGATGACGCTCGATGGCAAACTTGCGACCCATACAGGCCATTCTAAGTGGATTACAGGAGAAGAGTCTCGCCATTCCGTTCACCTTCTTCGTGATGAAGTCGATGCTATTCTCATCGGTATTGGGACTGTATTGGCTGATAACCCATCCTTAACGACTCGGCTTCCAGAAGGCGGAGGGAAGAACCCAATACGAATTATTTTAGACAGTGAACTCCGTGTTCCATTAGATGCCAATATTGTTCAGGTATCGGATGCTAAAACCGTGATTGTGACGCAGGAAAATGCATCTGTAGATAAAATTGCTGCCTTAAGTGAAAAGGGAATTGAATTCATTATTGTTCCAAAAACAGATGCGGGTTTGGATTTGAGAATTCTGATGGAAGAACTATATAAAAAAGGAATAACGGATGTCTTACTTGAGGGCGGAAGTGAAGTAAACGCCTCATTCCTAAGGGCAGGACTCATCGATAAGTACTTGATCTATGTCGCACCTAAACTATTAGGCGGGAGAAACTCGCTTACACCATTTAGCGGAATCAATGTAGATACAATGGATGAAGCAATGGATGTTTCCATCTCTAGTGTGGATATGTCTGGAGAGGATATCTGTATCATTGCTTATCCTAAATAAAAAATAGACAACAGGTGAAAAAGCATGGTGGTTAAATCAGATGTATGTATTGTCGGATCAGGACCAGGAGGAGCGCTATTAGGCTACCTATTGGCCAAACAAGGCATATCAGTCATCCTACTTGAGAGGCATTCAGAAGTAGCAAGAGAGTTTCGGGGTGAGTTTTTAAACGATGAAGGAGAAAGCATTCTTAAAAAGCACGGCTTATTCGAGGATGTGGAAGAGCTTGGCTTGCTTAGAATGGAGCAAATTGAATATTGGCAGGACGGCCAAGTATTTAAGAGGATTTTTCCCGAAGTTACTAAAGATAACCTTGGCATCCATGTCCCTCAGAATCACCTGCTTACTGCTATATTGAATGAAGCTGAAAAGCTCGATTCTTTTCAATTGATGATGAACACACGGGTGACTGACTTAATTCAGAACGAAATGGGCCAATTTACCGGTGTGGAAGCTCGAAAAGAAGAAAACAACATTAGAGTGGAAAGCTCATTGATTATTGGGGCGGACGGCAGATTTTCAACTGTTAGAAAGAAAGCGAAAATTCCTGTGGTTATTAAAAACCATGGCTATGATTTGCTGTGGGCTAAGATTCCTGCTCCACAGGGATGGAAACCTTCCATCAAGATGGCTTTGGTCAATGATTCCCAGCTTGCTCTCTTCACTCAGGCAGGAGGTTTTATACAAATCGGGTGGAATATTGAACATGGTTCGTATCCTCATCTGCGAAAACAACCCTTTGAGCCATTTATTGAAAAATTGATATTAGCCTTCCCAGAGTTAAAGAGTGTGGTGCGAGAAAATATTCACTCCTGGCAGGATTTTATTTTATTGGATGTTCACAGTAGCTATTGTGAAACGTGGACAAAAGATGGGGTTGCTTTATTGGGCGATGCGGCCCATACGATGACACCTACAGGCGCGTTTGGCCTTAATTGTGCAATGAAGGATGCAGATATATTAGCTGATCTTATTCAAGAATGCATCAAGCAGCAGGATACCAGCTTTTTTGGTCTGAAAATGGCTGAGCCGAAAAGAAAAGCCGAGATTGAAAAATTACAGGCCGTTCAGGTGGACAAGGAAATTTCCTTCGCATCACAGTTTGCCGTTTATGTTTGAATGAGGAGTGAAGGATATGAAATTTGGTTTTGATATAGACGATACTCTTATTAATTTGAGGGAGTTTGCGTTCCATCTCTATAATAAAAAGCTTAATAAGAATGTAGAGTTAACGGAATTCAGGGCATTAAAAACGCTAGAGATCCATGAAGCTTTCGGGTTGGATAAAGAGGCAGGAGGAAAGATGTGGAACACCCTTGCCGAAGAAGTCTATTATTCATCCTGTCCAGCCTTTGAGGGCGCAGTAGAGACGTTACAGGAGCTTGAAAGCGAAGGACATGAGATATACTACATTACCGCCAGAAAATCGGAGCATGGTGAACGGACGAAAAAATGGTTGGTCGAAAACGGCTTTCCAGTTAAGGACGAACATTTTTACTGCGGTATGAGGGATCATGAAAAAATTGAAACGATTCGCGAATTGGAATTGGATTATTACTTTGATGATAAACCGGCAGTTTTGGAAACATTATTGGATATTCCGACGAAAGTATATGCTATGGATAACTCCTATAACAGAGAAATGGATATTCCAAGATTGACAAGTTGGTTTGAACTGAAAGAGATTCTTTCAAAGTAACGCACTATCAATATAGGATGAAGGATGACTTGATTAAACGTGAGTCATCCTTTTTATATATAATAATTTATATGCGTTTTTCTGTTGTATTACTTAATGAAAAGGTAAAATTATCTAGATAATAAAAAAACAAAATGTGGGGGTATAGAGATGGAGATTAATATCGAAAAGTCACTGATCGGTACGCTTGGAATTGAAATGAAAGAAATAAGTGATGGGAAAGTCGTTGCGACGATGCCAGTTGATGAACGAACAAGGCAGCCGCTTGGTTTATTGCATGGAGGAGCATCTGTAGCCCTTGCGGAAACAGTCGCAAGCGTTGGTGGAATACAGCTTGTTGATAGTACGAAACAAGCGGTAGTTGGTCTTGAAATCAATGCCAATCATGTAAGAGGCGTGCGTTCTGGTCATGTTATCGCAGAAGGGAACATAATCCATCGCGGGAAGTCAACAATGGTATGGGATGTGAAAATCAGGGATAACCAAGATCAACTTATCTGCATCTCACGCTGTACATTAGCTATAATTGATTTACCAAAAAGTGAGTAAAATGAATGAAATTGATTTTAGAAATAACGCAGTGTTTTTGTAATCTAGTTCCTTTTCTTGATTCTACATTGCTTGGGTTAAGTATAATCATGTTGTAGGCCTTTATTGTTTAGAAAGGAGTTTTCTCTTATGCTGGTTGGTCATGTACAAGAGATAACCCGTCACCCGGTAAAATCGTTTACAGGGGAACAGGTACAAAAAACTAAGGTTATGGGATATGGATTATATGGAGATCGCAGCCATGCCTTTAAAGATAAGAATGGAAAGTTTTTAACGATTACTCAAGTTCCTGAAATGGTCCGTTATCAAGCCGTTTTTTCTGGAGAGGAAGCTCTGGACCATTATCCGGAAATTCAAGTGAAAACTCCTTCAGGAAACGTGTTAACCTGGGGAGATACAGCCTTTCAAGAAGAAATGGATCAGCTGTTAAAACAGGAGGCATCATTCGTTGAGTATTCACCGGCACATATTCCATTGGGAGCTATTGAAGAAGAGAGCATCTTACTTGTGAGCGACGCCTCGATTGCCAAATTGACAGAGCTTTGGGGAAAAGAAGTAGATGGCAGGAGATTTAGGCACAATTTGGTGCTGTCACTAATGAACAAAAAACCCTTTCTAGAAGAGAAGTGGTTCGGAAAGAGACTTCAAATCGGAGATCATGTTGAATTGGAAATTAAAAGGCATTGTGAGCGTTGTATGATAATAACAGTCGATCCAACCAATTCAAAAAGAGATCCATCTCTTTTAAAAACAGTAGTCAAAGAAAGAAAAAATCATTTTGGCGTGTATGCCTCGGTAATTCGAACTGGTGAAATCAGTTTGGGAGATCAAGTATTTTTAAAGGATTAAGACATACAAAAGAGCTGCCCCTTTCAACAGGGCAGCTCTTTTGGTATGGATATACCGAATCATCGGCTTTTCTTCAAATCATCCTGGACACTTTTATCCCACATTTTAACGCCGGAATGGTAAGCGGAGCGGTTGATTAAATGTCCGGCTACGGGGCTTGTCATGAAGATAAAGAAAATTGCAAGCACGACACGGAAATCGAAGTGGCTATGCTTATAATAAAAATATAACAATGTGCCGATTAGGATGAACATGATTCCGAGTGTTGAACTTTTGGATGCAGCATGATTTCTTGTATAGACATCAGGCAGTCGGATTACACCGAAAGCTGAGACTAAAAAGAGAAATACCCCAATTAAAATGAATCCAGCTGATAGGATTTCAACGATCTCGATCATTTTCGATAATCTCCCCTTTCTCAAGGAATTTAGCGAAAGCGACCGTTCCGATAAATGATAGGATTCCGAGCAGCAGAATGGCTTCAAGATAAGCGCTTGTATCCATAACGATGGAGGCAAGCGCTACGATTGCAATAAGGTTTATACCCATCGCATCAAGTGCAACGACCCGGTCTGGCACGGATGGTCCTTTAATTAAACGATATAAAAAACCAATCATGGAAAGGGAGGCACCGAGCAACGCGATTTTAAGTAAAAGATCAAACATTATTTGCTCACCTCCATAATCGCTTTTTCAAATGTATTTTTAATGCTGTCTACGGCTTCTTCTTTGTCGGCGATATCCATCGCATGAATATAAAGAATTCGATTATCTTCAGAAACTTCAACGACAAGTGTTCCGGGGGTCAGTGTAATTAAATTTGATAGTATCGTAATTTCCCAATCTTTTGTAAGCACGGTCTCGAATGCAAATATGCCAGGCCTCATATCCAGTTTGGGCTTAAGCACGACCTTAAGGACGCTAACGTTTGATAATATGAGCTCCCTGGCGAAAATCAGGGTTAATTGAATGACAGCTTTCACCCGATTCAGGTAAAAACGCTCAGTGAAAAAATGACGGAAGACAAACATGATACCGAGCCCTAATACATAGCCGATGATAAAGGTGCTCCCGTTAAATTCATTTTTTAAAAACATCCAGATAACCGCCAGGAACACATTCAGTAAAATTTGAAAGGACATCAGGCACTACTCCTTTAAAACCGCATCGATATAAATATCGGGATTCATTAATGTGTCAACAGCTTGTGAAATAAAAGGATAAATTGATTCTGTTCCAACTCCGTATAAAACGGAAAGGACAACAAGGAGAACAGCAGGAACAAGCATCTTATTAACCGTATTTTCAGCTAGGGTATAATCTGTTTTTGGAGTACCCCAGAAGCCATTTATGAAAATCTTCATCACCGAGTATAAAACCATTAAGCTTGATATTAAGACTGCAGCCATTCCAAAGTAGGCCTCTTTTTCTGCAGCTCCCTGAAGAATCAGCAGCTTGCCAGCGAATCCGCTGAAGGGAGGAATCCCTGCCAATGATATGGCTGCAATAAAAAAGGTCCAGGCAAGGGCAGGGTATTGCTTGATCAGTCCACCCATATTCCGTAAATTATCTGATCCGCTGATTTTAATCATGATACCAACCAACAGAAAGAGTGCTGCCTTAATCAGCATGTCATGAATGATGTAAAGAATGGAACCAGATAAGGCCTGTTCATTCATCAAGGAGATTCCGAAAATGATAACCCCAACTGCAATGATGATATTGTAAATGATAATTTTTTTAACATCCCAATAGGCGATCGCACCAATGACACCGATGATGATGGTTAAGATACCAAGTATCGCTAAAAAAGTATGGGTGAAATTTTGGTCATGATAAAACATCAGTGTATAGGTCCTGAAAATAGCGTAAATCCCGACCTTGGTCAGCAACGCTCCAAATAGAGCCATCACTGGGATAGGTGGGGCATAATAGGACCCAGGGAGCCATTGGAATAACGGGAAAATAGCTCCCTTCAAACCGAATACGATTAAGAAACCAATGGCAATCACCGAGATGATCCCAGGCTGGTTAACCTCTGATATCCGCTGGCTGAGGTGTGCCATGTTCAAGGTGCCGAGAACTGAATACAGGTATGCGACCATGATGACGAAAAAGGCAGATGATAGTACATTGACGATAATATACTTCAATGATTCTCTAAGCTGGATTTTCGTTCCTCCAAGAACGAGAAGGACGTAAGAAGCCATCAGCATGACTTCAAAGAAGACGAATAAATTAAATAGATCTCCCGTGAGGAATGCTCCGTTAACACCAATCAGTAAAAATTGAAATACAGGATAATAATAGTGTGTTTCACGTTCTTTACCAATAGAGTAAACCGAATAAATCAATATAGCTAATCCAATGATATTCGTGGTTAGAACTAGCAGCGAGGAAAGCATGTCAGCGACAATCACAATCCCAAATGGAGCATCCCAGCTACCGACACCGAGTGTCAAAATCCCTTGATTATGAACGGAAAGGACTAAATAAAGGGATATTACGATTCCAATTAGGGAGGAAAATAGAGAAATCCCTCGTTGGAGCTTGATTTTTTTTGCAAAGAAGATGAGGATAATGCCTGTAAAAAGCGGCCATAAAACAGGCATAAAAGTTAGATTATTCATTTGCTTCCGTACCTCTCATTTCTTCCATATCATCAGTTCCAAGCTCCTGATAGGTTCGGTAAGCAAGCACCAGTAAAAATGAGGTGACACCGAAACTGATGACAATCGCAGTTAAGATAAGTGCTTGCGGAAGCGGGTCAACATAGGATGCCACTTTATCGCTAAGCAATGGAACCGAGCCACCTTTTAAACCGCCCATCGTCAAAATTAAAAGATGGGCACCGTGACTGAGCAAACCAGTTCCTATTATGATTCGTAAAATGCTTTTTGAAAGCATTAAATAGGTCGCACTCATAAATAAAATTCCAATGACAATGGCCATTAAAAGTTCCATTATTCACTCTCCCCAATCGTTTGAATAATGGTCATCGTTACACCAACAACCACAAGATAAACACCTAAATCAAAAAGTACTGCCGTATGAAGCGAGATGTGACCAAGAATAGGTAGGTCGATATATCGGTACGCATGGGTCATAAGCGGAACCCCGAACACTAACCCACCAGCAACAGTCAGGCTTGAGATGAACAAGCCTGAACCAATCATTAATTTATAGTCAATCGGCAAGATCTTGGTGACGGTTTTAATGTCATAAGCGAGCAGAAGCAGGACAATTGCTGCTGAAGTCATCAAACCTCCGACAAACCCGCCCCCTGGCGAATAATGGCCGCCTAAAAAGATGGCTACCGAAAAAAGTAAAATAACAAAGGCGGCTACCTTCGTCACCGTTTGAAGAATCAGGTCATTTTGTTTCATGAATTCTTCCTCCCCGTCAGCCGCAACTTAATCATCGCGAAAATCCCGAGCGCAGCAATAGAAAGAACACTGATTTCGAACATCGTATCAAGTCCGCGGAAGTCAACTAGAATGACATTTACTACGTTTTTCCCGCCTGCTTCCTTGTAAGCATTTTCAAGGTAATAACTTGATATAGAATCAAATAGTTTATTGCTATGAGCTGATAAGGCAATCATTGTGACGACGACGCCTACGCCAATAGAAATCAAAGCGTTATTCAACCTGAAGGTCATCCGCTCTTCCTTTCTGCTTGCCAGTAATGGTAAGTGAAAGAAACAGAGCAAAAACAGCGCGACTGAAATCGTTTCGATGACTAGTTGTGTTAATGCTAAATCCGGTGCCCGGAACAAGACGAAAAATAGTGAAATCGTATAACCGACAGCTCCTAAGATGATAATGGATGTTAAACGGGATTTTGCAAACAGAATGGCAATGGAGCCAATCACGATAATCGCCGCTAAAACCAATTCATATAAACCAATCGGGGCAAAATTCCCTGTATCTAATTTAAATGCATTCTTCCAATAGAGGGCAAAGCCCAATGATAGAATAAAGAAAAGGAAAATCGATAATAAATAGGTCCGAATAGAGCCTGTCATTAGAAATTTCATGACAGAGGAAGCGGAGCGCTCGAGCGCATTTAGCCCATTATCATACAGAGCGTTCAAGGAAAAACGTTCAGGCAACCACTGATAAATCCTTTTCCATTTCGGAAACGTTTTGTATAAAATTATCCCTATTACAATGATGCCAATTGTCATCCATAATTCTGGTGAGAATCCATGCCAGAAAGCGATATGAACTTGGAAATCTGAATCTACTAAGTTTGGCTGTATGCTGGCTACCGCCGGTTTAATAATTGACGAAGACAGCAGATTTGGAAAAATTCCAAAAACAATGACCAAGGTAGCAAGGATAATCGGAGAAATTAACATGCCGATTGGTGCCTCGTGCGGCTTCTTTTCTAATAGATGGAGCTGAAGCTTGCCAGTAAAGGGCTTGAGAACGACAATCATGCTGTAAATAAATGTGAACACGCTGGCAACCCAAGCTAGAACGGGGAACAATACCCCCCATGTCTCCATATTGAAAATATCTAGTTCTAATACATTCACCATACTGGCCAAGAACATTTCTTTACTTAAGAAACCATTAAAGGGTGGAAGACCTGCCATTGAAAAAGCACCGATGACGGCCACGGTAAAGGTGATTGGCATCAGCTGCATCAATCCGCCGAGCTTCCGGATATCCCGGGTGCCAGTTTCGTGATCAATAATACCAGCAACCATGAATAGACTGCCTTTAAAGGTCGCATGATTGATTAAGTGGAAAACAGCTGCCACCGTGGCTGCCAAGTATATATTTTCACCCAATGTGTCATAGTGGAGTGCGGCTGCTCCAAGTCCCAATAGAGACATGATCAAGCCAAGCTGACTGATGGTGGAGAATGCCAGAATCCCCTTTAAATCGGTTTGCTTGACTGCAGAGAACGAACCCCAGAATAGGGTAATCAAGCCGGCAATTGAAACGCACCAGAACCAAACGCCAGATTCTGCGAAAACTGGGCTTAAACGGGCAACCAGATAAATTCCCGCTTTGACCATTGTGGCGGAATGAAGGTAAGCACTGACCGGTGTCGGAGCTTCCATCGCATCAGGAAGCCAGATATGGAATGGAAACTGTGCGGATTTAGTGAAGGCACCAAGTAACACGAGCAGAAGTGCGGGAGTGAAGAGCGGGTGGTCCATCAACTCTCCGCTTTGTGAAATCAATTCACGTATGCTGAATGTGTTCCCCATAATGGAAAGGAGGATGATTCCTCCAAGCAGGCTTAAGCCCCCGAACACGGTGATAAGCAGGGATTTTTGTGCTCCATAACGTGAGCGCTCCCTTTCGTTCCAATATCCAATCAATAAAAAGGATGATAAACTCGTAAATTCCCAAAAGGAATAAAGGACGATTAAGTTATCAGAAAGTACAACGCCAAGCATCGCACCCATGAAAAGCAGGAGGAAGACGTAAAACTGATTCAGCTTTTCTTTCACTTTTGATAAATAAAAAATCGAATACAAAATTACGAGTGAACCAATTCCTGTAATGAGCAGTGCAAATAAAAGTCCAAGTCCATCTAGATAGAAATCAACATGAATTCCGAGAGAAGGAATCCATGTAGCTCTTTCCGTAATTACTTCTCCTTGTTTGGTCAATGAAATGAACCGTGAAAAATAGGTGAAAAGTAGAACAGGTAAAATTAATACAAACCATCCTGTATGTATTTGTCGAAATAGTTTGTATAAGAACGGTACTATAATTGCTAATAGAAACGGTGATAATACCGCCCAATGAAGCAAAGACATAAACTCCCCCCCTTTTAAACGAAGTTATTCGTCTTATTATGCATTTTTTCAGCAATCCTAGACGTTAGGATATCTTCGTTGAATGTGTTTTTTATTAATAAATGTTTGTCTTGCTTAAAAGTATAACGTAATTTTTCAGGGTTTGCATGGCTTTAGGAGCAGGGGTGGCATGCCGAAATAAAGATTTATATATAGGTAGAAAAGGAGAGAATATAGACCTAAAAAAATTTATTTTTTAAGAAATTTTAAAGGAATAATAAATGCCATACATTGTCGAATTGAATAATATCTTGCATAATAATAGGATAAAAGATACATAGATGGATAAAAAATGAAAAACACTATTTACTTAGTTATTTCCCAGTCATTGCAATACTGTTATTTAGCCTTTCCTTTGCGATTTATCAGCGTTATTGCAAGTTTGCCAATACAGTAAGAAAAAGAAGGTGGCTAATGAGGGCACCTTCTTTTAATGAAAAATGTTTTTTTATTCTGGTGTTTGGTTGATATCTTTCCAAATCAACACATGCGAGTACGTGAATAAATTGATTGAAGATTGGATGGCGTGTCTTTTCCAATCCAAACCCCTGTTGTGTAGTTTGCAGTCAGTCCGACAAACCAAATGTCTTTAACGTCATTGGTCGTTCCGGTTTTTCCACCGATATAATCCGTTGGAAAGTATGCTTTACGCGCCGTCCCGTTTACGGTTACTTCATGGAGGAGCTGCCGCATCTTGCTCACCGTGTCCCTGTTCCATATCTTCTTTGGTTTGTCCTTCCTAGATGGAGATTGTAAAGGAATGTACTTAAACTATAGAAGCAAGTTAGTGGAACAAGGGTTTCTTGAATTTGTATGGAATATATTGCCTTGAAAGGTCTGGTGTTGATGTAATATTCACATTGTTCTTAACCAGACAGTATAAAACATTCAGGGGGAGATTAAAATGTCATTAAAAGCAGGAGATATAATTACGTTTGAACGAACTTTTACAGTAAGGGATGTTGAATTATTTACTGAGATTTCAGGTGATGAGGGGATTCATCATATAACCCCAGATGAACAAGGAAGACTTGTAATTCAAGGGTTATTAACGGCGACTCTGCCAACAAAAATAGCTGGAGATAATAATGTACTGGCTCGCAGTACGAATTTTGAGTTTTTAAGACCTGTTTTTACGGGAGATACAATAATTTGTAAAGTTAAAATTGAAAAATACGAAAGGCAAGAAAATAATAGAACAGCTTTTATTGCAATTTTTTTATGTGAAAATCAGAATAAAAAAGAAGTATTGAAAGGGGATGTTTCAGGCGTAATTCTTTAAACTTTCTTCAACTAAAGGGAGCGATTGTGGAAGAACATATTTACAAATGATCAAACTTTTTTATAAATGCCAAACATAAATCTGCTGGAAAAGAATCCATTTTGATCAAACTTTATTTTAAAACCACAATTTTTAAAGTGACCATTCCATAGCTGCCACAGCTGTAATTTTTCGGGAAATAGCTGGCTCCACTTACAAGTTGAGTAATATCCGCATTTGTTTCATCGATATAGGGTGCATAATCAAGAAGTGGTTTAATGGCTGATCCTGGTTGCCTATAGCTTTGGTAAGCTCGATTGAAAGAATTTTTTTTATAATCTTTTCCCCCAATCAAAGAGACAAGCTCGTGCGTATGATGCTGTATAACCACTATAGCTCCCTCGATATCATTGACGCCGATTTTTGATTGCACAGCAGTCTTAGACTGGGTTTGTAACTTAGTATCTAGTGCGGTATGGATGGTTACACCGGAATTCAAAAGCTTTTCGACCCTTTTATTCAGCTCGACTTCCGCCTGCTGACGTGCAGCTTCATCAGAACTTTGCAAAGACTTTGTGAGACCTTCAGAGGATGCTACCAGGTTTTTCAATTCTTGATGAACATATGTCACATAATCGGGATATAAGTCGATCGTGGTGGACAAGTCTAATTTAATTGTTTCTTTGACAAGCTTTTCATACTCGTTCTGTTTTAATTTACCTTCTGCGACCATTTGCTTTAGAATCCGTTCCTGACGCTTTTTCGTTTTATCAAAATGTTTAAGAGGGTTATAGAGTTCGGGATTATTAGGAATCGCTGCTAGGAATGACAATTCTGATTTTGATAACTCCGCAGTTGGTTTACTGAAATAAAACTGAGAAGCAGCTTCAATTCCGTAAGCTCCATTATGGAAATAAATAGCGTTGATATATAACTCAATGATTTCTGATTTCGATTTTTTTCGTTCTAACTGATAGGCATAAAAGAGTTCACTAAGCTTTCGATTATACGTTCTGTCATGGGTAAGATAAACATTTCGGGCTAGTTGCTGGGTGATGGTACTGCCGCCTTGTTCTAAATCATTGTTTTGTGAATTGACTAAAAGCGCCCTGCTGATACCGGTTATGTCAACACCTGCATGTTCATAAAAATTTTGATCTTCTGTAACAATGAACAAGTCTTCTAGGAACAAAGGTATTTCTTCAAGTTTCAGGTAAGTTCGTTTTTCACCATTGGAAATGTCACTTATTACTTTCCCATTTGCGGCCGTCATATAACTTGTCCGAGCCAGTTCGATAGTTTCAATGGGAATTCTCTCGTCGAGAACATGATTGGGAGATTGGGTTTTAGACCACTCTTAATAGGAAAGAAAAATAAAAATGGATAAAACAGGAAACAAGAAGAAAATCGTGATATAACCAAGATACGTGCGCATAGTTCAACTTCCTAACTAATATATTTTTAGTATGTTTCTGGAAAAGTATAGGGAATAAAGGATGGTACTTTCGATTTATGAATCCATCATAATCCAATTAAGGAAGACAATAAAGAGTTTTAAAAGAAATTGGGAATCGTCAGTCGCAATGACACTGAATATCTAGGGTAGTAAAATCCAATAAAAATTTTTCTAAATCTTCTGTTATAATATTCTCATGAGAATATTGAAAACCAAATTTTGGTTGATATGAAGATGTCAGGAATAAGAAGGGGGTCATTAAAATGGAGGAACAACAGCAATATATATTCATTGATTTTGAATTTACGATGCCTGAAGGAAAAGCGAATCCAGTAGGGTTTTATCCGGAAATTATTGAGGTCGGTTTAGTCTCAGTTATAAATGAGACAATCCAAGAACAGTTCTCTTCCTTTGTTAACCCGTTGAAATTTCCAGTCTTAACGGGAAGATGTAAGAAATTCTTGAATATCACCCAAAATCAGGTGGACCGGGGGATTTCATTTGAAGAGTTGGTTTCTTTATTGAAGGAAATAGATGAGCAAGCTCCATCGACAATTGTGACTTGGGGAAATATGGACATGAAGGTACTACGGCAGAACTGTCAGAAATCAGGATTGAAGTTTCCTTTTTCCGGGAAACAAGTGGATCTTTGCTTGGAATACAAACGCTTTTTCGGAGATCAAAATCAAACCGGATTATGGAAGGCTGTACAGGCCTATGGAAAAGAAGGGACAGGCAAGCACCACAGAGCCCTTGATGATGCGATTACGACCTATAACATCTTTAAGTTAGTCGAGAAAGATAAGAGTTATATGCAAAATCATGAACCGACGACAATTGGCGATCGCATTGATTTATCGAAGGTATTGAATCATTTAGCGTTATAAAAGCCAAATCAATTACTACTGATTTGGCTTTTATCATGCTTTATTTGAAATAATCCGCTGCTAACTCTTCAAGCAACTGTAAGCTTTTATTATTCCATTCTGTGTGGACTTCGCTTAAAGTTCGTGCCATATTCTCAACAGCTTCTCTTAATGATTCCTTATACTCAGGAATTTCCTCTTCAAAGACCCTGACCATATTCTTCGGTACATTGGTTCTCTCGCGGAATGCAAGTGCACGACGTTGATGAAACATGGAAACTTCTGTTTGCTTCGGGTTATGAAGATCTCCCTGCATTGGATGCTTCACAACTGCCAACACTTTTACAAGATATGAAGTAGGCCTGATATCATTGATTTCGCCGATGTATTTCCCTGTTTTATATATGGCAGTAACCTTGTCGCCAATGTTAAATTCCTGTTCGGACATTTTTCATCCACCTTTCTTTTAGCTTCCTTCATGATACATAAGAACAACGATTTTTCACAGCGAATTTGTTTAATTTCGCAAAGATGCTTTTTTTATAAAAATCGTGTAAAGTGTACAAATGAAGGTTGAAAATGGAGATGTAAGCCATTTTATTTAAAAAAGAAAGAGGTTATGAACTATGACAAACTTTCCACAATTAACAAACGAAGTATTGGAAAATGAAAAAGCGGTCATTATGCAAACAACGCAAGGCGATATTAAAATTAAACTGTTTCCCGAACTGGCTCCAAAAACAGTAGAAAACTTCTTAACACATGCTGAAAACGGTTACTATGAAGGGATTATATTCCATCGTGTCATCAAAGATTTCATGCTTCAAGGCGGAGATCCTACAGGAACTGGAATGGGTGGTGAAAGTATTTGGGGCGCTCCATTTGAAGACGAGTTCTCTATGCAATTATTCAATCTGCGAGGAGCTCTTTCAATGGCGAATGCAGGCCCAGGAACAAATGGCAGCCAATTCTTCGTTGTTCAAGCACAGCACGTAGACAGCAGAATGGGTGAACAAATGAAGCAAGCCGGTTATCCGGAAGAAATCATTAACGCTTATATGGAACAAGGCGGCACACCATGGCTTGACCATAAACACTCTGTCTTTGGACAAGTTATCGAAGGCATGGATGTTGTTGATACGATTGCTAACGTAGAGACAGTTGCCGGAGACAAACCAGCTGTTGACGTAGTCATTAAGGGTATTACCATTTTATAATCGTCAAAATCAAACGAGGGGCTTGATGCCTCTCGTTTTTACTAGCGTTCCAATCTTTCTTTCATTTAACAATGTTATTTTGTCATCATCGATGCATAATTTTTTTTATCTTGATAAGCATGTAATTTTACCATCGCAAATCTTGCAATTGGTTGAATCACTAAACTCTCAGCTATAAGTACGATTAAGAAATTTCTTGGCCAATTCGTTAAAAATCTACTGAATATTTCTGAACTAATACCGTTTCCTACGATATCCCCAATAAGCGTCATACACGCTGACATTCCCAATACAGTGAATAAGATCCTAAATAAAATCTTTGAATTAAAGCTATCTGCTGGTTCTGTAAATTTCCCAACTAATTTTTCTGCAATAGGACCTACGATTACCGGTTCCATAATCATCGCAATAATCCACATAATCGGTAACGTTTTAAGTATCAGTAATACAACATTCCCATCTAATTTTTCTGAAATTAGAATGATACTTAGTGTCGTCATCAACAAAGCAGTCAGCGTACAAATGATACCGCCGTACAACGCTCCTTCTTTACCGTTTCTTGGCAATCTTGTTTCTAGTTTCATGTTTTTCTTCCTTTCAAGAAAAGTATTTCAGATAGTATCGTTACATGATTTAGTGCTTTAAAAGCATTTACATCACAAATGCTAAGGCAATATTTAATACGGATTCACTAAAAAGTCCAACAAGTCAGCTACTAAAAAAGAGCCAACACTTATTAATACGAATTTAATAAATTTGGTAATACCTGTGAAATCATCTTTAGTGGATCGCTTGTTTTTTTGGTTAAACAAAGCATAATACCACCTTCAATAGAAGCTGTCATCATTAGAGAAATTGAATCAGTTGTTTCTTTCGAAAAACCATCTGCTACTAACTTGTTCGAATAAATCTCTTGTATATTTGTGAAAGATTGATCACAGGCATTTCTGACTGGTTCACTTAGTGATCCCATTTCGCTAACGATGCTGCTAAATGTATAACCAGTAATCATCCCATCTCGATCATATTGAACAATCAATTCCTCAATCATCGCTTGTGTAGCTGCTTGAGTAGATGGATAATTTTGAAAAATTTCTTCCATATGCGTTGTAATTGCTTCATTTAATGAATGAAGACAAGCGATGAGTAATTCTTCTTTTCCGTTTGGAAAGTGGTGATAAAGCGAACCTTTTGAAATGTTACATGCTTTTAAAATTTCGTTTAATCCTACTCCCAAATATCCTTTTTGCTGGAAAAGACTTGTCGCGATGTCGATTATCCGCGATTTCGTATCCATTCCCATAATATACACCCTCCATACCAACCGGTCTGTTTTTAAATATATCAAAATAACATTTTATAAGTCAAGACATTTTTAACTCTCTAACAGTAATGGTTTTCACGATTTATACACAATTATTGGTGTATCCCTAAAAAACTTTTTCCTTCTACCCTTCCTCAGACCACTTCAAAATATCCTTCTATTTCACCTTACTTAATGGATGTTGTCGACATGATCGCTAACGTTGAGACAGGGGCTGGAGATAAACCAGCTGTAGACGTAGTCATCAAGGGTATTACCATTTAATAATCGTCAAAGGGAAGCGAGGGGTTTGATACCTCTCGTTTTTTTAAGTTTTAGTGGATTTGGCCCACTAGTGGATTGTTCTGGTAATTGTTATAATGACATAAAGAAGTTATTTTCTATCAGGAAGGATGTATCGGATGGACTTTCTTAATCATACTTTATTAGGTTTGTTTCTTTACTTTCCAGAAGACAAGACTGAATATATCTCGGCAGGTATAACATGTTTCATCTTTTTAATTGCAGCTGTTTTTACGATGCGAGCCATCATAAAATATTCAAAAAAAGAAGAAATGAAAACAAAACAATTTGAAGATGAAGTCACTAAAAGAAATCAACGTATAAAGGATGATTCTCTTTCTTAACCTAAAAAAGCTGCGAGCTCATTCATGAGAGATTGCAGTTTTTTATTATATTCTATGGTAATTTGAACATTAATTATCCCGTTATGAATGGGATTCGATTTTGATAATAGGTTGTAAAGTCCCTGTATACATAATAAACTGTTCCTTTATCAGCATAAGCATTTTATACTATAAGGATATAGATAGAATTTTTGGGGGCGTAAATTGTTATGCAAATCGTAGCTAAAAGAATGATTGCGGCAGATACGGTTAAGAGTTTTTTCATGCAGCATTGGGAAACGACTCAAGTCGTTTTTTCTAGAGGCTTGTTTCATTATGCAGAACTTGAGGGATTTGGGGTGATGGATGAGAATGAAAAAATCACGGGATTAGGGACATATAAAATGGCCAATCAGGTATGTCAGATCATTTCTTTGAATAGTGAGCATGAGAAGCAAGGTGTAGGCTCATCGTTGCTTTATGTGATAGAAAATATTGCAAAAGAAAAAAATTGCCATACTATTAAAGCGATTACAACCAATGATAATCTACAGGCATTGAAGTTTTTCCAAAAGCGTGGCTATGTCATTTCAGAAATTGTGAAAAATGCAGTCGAAGAATCAAGGAAAATCAAGCCTGAAATCCCATTTTACAGCTTTGATGGAATTCCGGTACGAGATGAGATAATACTAGAGAAATATTTATAATATGGTAGAATTTAACTGAGTATGAATAGAGGAGGAATGGAATTTGTTTAAGAAAATTGCGGCTGATGCACTTGGTCTCAGTGATATTGGAAGTGTAATTAAGCCTGCCGACTATGACAAGGTGGATGCAGATGATTACATCATGCACGAAGATGAGGAAAAAATTTATTTCCTGATTAAATCGAAAACCGATGAATACTGTTTTACGAATCAGGCGTTTATCCATTTGGATGGTACAAGTGCCATTAGTAAAAAGCGTACACTTACAAGGTATAGCTATAGCCAGCATAATATTTCCAACGTGACCCTTGAAACGGCAGGCACCGTGGATTTGGATGTAGAAATTAAATTTTCGATTGGGGCAAAAACTTTTTCCATTGATGTTCATAAAAAATTCATCGAAGAATTAAAGGACTTGTTCAAATCACTTGTTAAAATATCGGAAATTTGTCATGAAAATGAGTATGCCCTTCAATATGCCCAACAAAGTGTAAACCTTGCTTCTTCCACATTGAACCAGGTTCGGACTGAAGGAAGTCAAATGGCCGCGAGTTTTAAGGATATTAATTCCGCTGCTTTTGAATGGTTGATGGACAGCCGGAAAAAGTATCATATTAAAGATTTCGGTTATGTTTTTGAAAAATATATCAATAATTAAAAAAGAGGCGAACACAGAATGATGTGTCCGCCTTATTTTATTTAAGTCACATTTAAGAATCCCCCACGATCCCCTATTGTTTAGACTTACACGAAAGTTTACGCTTTGATACGAATATTGCATCATCATCTGCATCTCACCGAATTGTCCGGAACGATCATGTTAATTAATCCTCTTTGGAAAAACACATGAAAAGCCCATCTTTTTGAATTTTATTAGTTTTTGTTCTCTCTTCCGATTTATTCTTGAGGTAAAAAGTACCTTTATGGAATGAAGTAAAGATAGAAATACTAGAGAGAAGAACGATTATGAAAGGATGTTGCACATGCTATCTAATCAACAAATAAATAGCTTTCAACAGCAATTGCAGCACACAAAGCAGGAGTTGGAAAAGCAATTAAATGAATCGGGTGACTTTGGTTTAAGAAGAAGTCAAGATGATTCGACTGGTGAGTTATCGAGCTATGATAATCATCCTGGTGATCAAGGAACAGAATTATATGAGCGTGAAAAAGATTTGGCGCTGGGTGAGCATGTCCGCGATGAAATTAGGGATATTAATCGAGCCCTTCAAGCAATTGATGCAGGAGAGTATGGGAAATGTGAAGTTTGTTCAAAAGAAATTCCTCTTGACCGTTTGAGCATTATCCCGACGACTACCTTTTGTGTCGAGCATTCGCCATCTCAAGAAACTTCTGACAATCGGCCGGTAGAAGAGGAAGTGTTGGGACCTCCATTTGGAAGGTTTGATTATGATGGGCGGGACGAATCGGTTGCATTCGATGCGGAGGATTCATGGCAGGAAGTTGCTAGCTATGGAACATCTGAAACGCCTTCTGATTTTGCTTATCCTCCTAACGATTATGAAGATATGTATGTCGAGTCTGAAGAAAATATTGGGTATGTTGAAGATTATGAAAATTTTGTTGGCGTGGATATATACGGTAAGGAGATAACGGTCTATCCTAACTCCCAGTATCAAGAATTGAAGGAAACACTTATTGAAGAAAATATACAAACATCGATTGGGGATCTGCCTCGTTATGAGCATGATCCATATGTAGAAGAAGAGAAGGACTAATAGAAAAAAGCAAAGAACCAGGCTTCAAACCTGGTTCTTTGTTATTTCTTATGAAAAAGCCAATTTTAATCGATTAAGCCCATCCAACAGCACACTGCGTGAACAACCAATATTCATCCGGACGAAACCTTCTCCACCTTGGCCATATTTTGAACCAGGCTCTAATGCGAGCTTCCCTTGATGGATCAGTCGTTCCTTAATTTCCTTGTCGTTCAATCCTAGATCACGGCAGTCAATCCATAAAAGGTAAGAGGCATCCGGATGCATGACATGCAGTGCAGGAATTTCAACAGCAATGAATTCCTCTGCCACTTTTATATTCTCCTCGATGTAAGCAATCATGTCTTTCAGCCAGGGTAAGCCCTCTCGATACGCGGCTTCCATAGCTGTTAAAGCTAGGATGTTCAGTCCATGAAAGGCCAGTTTCGTTTGAGCCTTTTGCAATTGCTTCTGCAGTTTTTCATTACTGGTGATCAGGAATGAAGCCTGTATGCCGGCTATATTGAATGTTTTACTTGGTGCCATTAACGTAACTGTTATGTCCGATAATTGTTCTGAAAGTGAGGCGAGGGGATAATGTCTGGATGTTGAATGGAATAAGTCAGCGTGAATCTCATCACTGATTATGATTACATCATATTTTACACAGAGCTCGCCAATCTTCAGGAGTTCGTCTTTTGTCCAGACGCGTCCGCCGGGGTTATGTGGACTGCAAAACAGGAATAGTTTCACTCCACTTTTAAGCTTGTCTTCAAAATCCGTAAAATCAATCTTAAAGCGATAGTCTTCTATGATAAGTGGACTATTGACCACTTCCCGGTCATTATTTTTGACCATATCAAAAAATGGTGTATAGACGGGTGATTGTACCAATATTTTATCACCCGGGTTCGTGAATGCTTGGATCGTTGTACCGATGGCTGAAACGACGCCAGAGCTAAATGAGATCCATTCCTTTGTGATGGGCCAAGAGTGCTGGTCTCTAAGCCAGCTTTGAATTTCGGTGAAAACCGTTTCGGAAGGGACGGTATAACCAAAAATCGGATGATTCAGGCGTTCAATTAACGCTTTTTGAATGCCCTCAGGAGAAGGGAAATCCATATCGGCAACCCACATGGGCAGTACATCTTCTCTTCCATACAATGATTTAAGCGAGTTTTTATCCCATTTTACTGATCCTGTATTTTCCCTGTTAATGTGTTCTTCAAAAATTGACTTTTTCAAAATATCCACCACCGATTTAAAAATTTGTCGTCTTCGCGAAAAGCGTGTTGTTATGATACTATGATATCATGTTCTCTGAATATATTGAGCAGGTGATGATTACATGGATACACAGCAAATGAATTTAGCGTTGGTTGCCGTTTTGCAAGAATGGGACCCTTTTCAGATTGGCGGGGAACTATATGAGCCGGAAATTGCGGATACAGTTGTTGCAATCCGAGATATAGATAACCCACAGGAACTGGCGAAAAAAATAAAATCTATTTATGAGTTCGCATTTGATGCGCCCGTTATGATGGAAAAATGTCTGGATGTTGCAAAGAAGCTGCTAATCATAAAGAATGATGCCAGCTGCTCGATCTAAAGACATTGAAGGATGACCCGAAATAAGGGTCATCCTCTTTTATGTTTGGATAGTCGGCGTCCTTAAAAATTCCTTAATTAAGTGATACACTTCTTCGGGATTCTCCTCTGGAAGCAGATGTCCTGAATTTTCTAAGACGGCAAGTTTTGAATTAGGAAGGTCTTTATGTAACCTTTCACCAATCTTCAGGGGTACTACTTTATCATGCCGACCCCAAACAAGCAGACAAGGCGTTTGAATCGAATAAAGGTCCTCCTCTAATAAATCGACTTCCTTATCGCGTAGCATCCTTCCTAGCGCACGAAATATATCATGCTTCTTAATGAATGGTTCTAGATAGCCTTGCCGCATTTCATCATCAATCATGGCTTGATTATGAACAACGTTTTTCAAGTTCTTTTCTATCCCCGACTTTTGTAGATACCGTTTTATTCCGAACGAAAAGAAAGGCAGATAGCTAATCATCTTCATTTTTTCTGAATAGCTAGGTTGATAGCCTGAACCGGCAAGGAGAATGGCATGTTCGACCAGGTCCGGATGTGATTTAATGAGTTGCAAGGAAACCTGACCACCCATAGAGTGCCCGATGATACTAAATTGCCTGATGTTTTTGCCTTCTAAAAACTGGACAACGGATTTGGCGATATTCTGGAAAGAATATGTATATCGATAAGCTTTCCCGCTTTGACCGAATGGAGGAAGATCTATCGAGATCACATTGAAATCTTGGATTAAATAAGGTACTAATTTACGGAAGCTGAAGCTGGATGATAAAAACCCATGCAGTAATACAAGGGTCGGAAAGGAATCATTAATTTGATCATATTCAAAATAGATATCAATATTTCCCACCTGTTCGATGCCTTTAATTGTGTGACCTTCCATATGAAGCCCCTTCTCTATTATTATTTCTCATCTAAATAAAGAGATATTGTCTCAATCACAGATTTTCCCTGAAAATCCAAAAATACTGTCCTTTAACGCTGTTGCATAACAGTAATTGTAATAATAACCATGAAAAAAGACAATTACTATAACAGGTTTTTAATCAATTTTGATATAATAGTGTAAGTTTATCCTGACAGAATAGGACTTATTAATTTATATTGTCGTACTTGATTCTATAAAAGTCTAATAAGGTAATTCATCAGACTATCTGCCAGCCAAACATCACGTCTAAATTAGTGAATTCCAAAAGGGGGGTTTTCCAATGCACTTGAATGAAGAGGAATTGGAAGTCTTGAGAATCATTGAAAATAACAGCCGGATTGATCTGAAGGATTTGGCGAAAATGACCGAGTTATCAGAAGCGGACATTGAAGTAACATTGAAGAAATTAGAAGACATGCGTGTGATTGTCCGTTATTTAACAGTTATTAACTGGGCAAAAGTGGATGAATACCATGGTGTCACTGCGATGATTGATGTAAAAGTAACACCAAAACGCGGTGTTGGTTTCGATGAGGTCGCAAAACGAATTTACCGGTTTAAAGAAGTAGAGTCCGTCTATTTAATGTCTGGAGCCTATGATCTTTCCGTCATCGTTGAGGGACGTTCGATGAATGAAGTGGCAAGCTTTGTATCAGAAAAACTTTCGACACTTGATTCTGTTATATCTACTACGACTCACTTTATTATGAAAAAATACAAGCATGACGGCACTATATTTGATCAAACTGAAGAAGATAAGCGGATAGTGGTGTCACCATGATTAAAACGAGTTATGTTTCAAGGACGATTGCAGAGCTAAAGCCATCAGGAATTCGCCGCTTCTTCGACTTGGCTGCCAATTTGGAGGGTGTCGTCTCACTTGGTGTAGGTGAACCAGATTTCGTTACATCATGGGCAGTAAGGGAAGCAGCTATCAACTCATTGGAGGAAGGATATACCTCATATACAGCTAATGCCGGATTATTTGAATTAAGGTCAGAGATCAGCAAATATATGGAGAAGCAGTTCCATGTTTCGTATAGACCTGAGGATCAAATTATTGTAACGGTTGGAGCAAGCCAGGCACTCGATATTACGCTGAGAACTATTTTGAATCCAGGTGAAGAAGTTATCGTCGTCGAACCTTGTTTTGTCGCCTATGCACCCCTAGTGACCATGGCAGGGGGGATTCCAGTCACGGTTCAAACCTCTAAGGATGATGACTTTAAGTTAACACCCGAACAACTTGAAGCGGCGATTACTCCTAAAACGAAGGCCGTTTTAATCTGTTCGCCGAATAACCCTACAGGTACTCAACTTGAGCAGGCAGAATTAGTGATGCTTGCTGATATCGTTAAAAAACATGATTTGCTAGTTATTTCCGATGAAATCTATGCGGAGCTTGCATATGATGAAGTATTCACTTCTTTTGCAGCTATTGATGGCATGATGGAACGTACAATCGTAATCAATGGATTTTCTAAAGGTTTTGCGATGACTGGATGGCGTCTAGGATTTGTATGTGCGCCTAAAGAAATTTCTGAAGCAATGCTGAAGCTTCACCAATATGCGATGATGTGTGCCCCAACTATGGCGCAGCATGCAGCATTGGAAGCATTAAAGCACGGGATGAAAGATGTGGAAGAGATGCGAAGGAGTTATCGAAGAAGAAGGAATTATATAGTGAAATCGTTCAATGACATCGGTCTGGACTGCCATAAACCAGGGGGTGCCTTTTATGCTTTTCCATCTATCGAAAAAACAGGGATGACTTCGATGGAATTTGCAGAAAGACTTCTGAAGGAAGAACTAGTTGCTGTTGTGCCGGGAGATGTATTTGGGGAAAGCGGTGAAGGGCATATCCGTTGTTCTTACGCTTCTTCCATGGAGCATCTTCAAGAAGCACTGAAAAGAATGGAACGTTTCATGAAGAATCATTGTTGAATAAAAGCAAAAAAAAAAGGGATCCTGTCGTTACTTACGACGGATCCCTTTTCCATAGGGGGAATTAGAAAAAAGAGTTAATCTAATGGATTAACATAGAAAGTGTTAATCCTAGTATATCCGGTAATTTGGAAAAAAATACATGTGCAACCAGCATTTTTTTTAATTAAGTTTGTGTGTTATATAATTTATTCATAACATTCAGAATTTGCTCTTCACTAAAATCTTTAGCTGTTCTTAGGATAAGTATTGCCTTTTCGGTTCCGATCTCCTCAATTAGCTTTTCGATTTCCTCGTCAACACCAGCGGCATTCACTGTTGGACTAACTTTTAAAAATTCTGAAGCTGGAATATCAAGAACGGTAGAAAGCCGCAAAATGGTTTGTGTATCAGGGACTGACTCACCCGATTCATACATTTCAATTTTCTTGGTGCCAATACGTAATTTTAAAGCCAGTTCCTGTTGAGTGAGGTTATGATCTTCTCGGTACTGACGGATGTTCTTCGCGATATTTGACATTGTCAAGCACTCCTTTATCAGGAAATATTCTTTATATGATTATTTTACCATATTATAGTATAAGTAAAGTGAATGAATATGTATGTTTTGTGAAAAAACGCCACATCGAAAAAATATCGAAGCGGCGTATTTGGGATGTTACATTAGATTTATCGACTTGAGAAACACGGGGATAATCATGATTGGTACGATGTAGCGAATCAAGAAATACCAAACTCTTCAACATTAGGTAGTGTTTTAAAATTACAATCTTTAGAAAAATAAGTGAATATGTTAAAGGAAATCATGTTTAATTGCATATTTTTAGGTTAAGTTATAAATAACAATCTTATAATAATAAGTATTTCCAAAAAACAAACATTTTTAATGAGTAAAAACCCAAAAAGTATGATATACTTAACTTTGATTATTTTCCAATTATGTGATATAATTTTTTATTGCGTGAAAAGACGAAAAAATATATATAAAATAGGAGTGTTACCATGTCTGAAAAATTCGAAATTGGTGCGGTAGTTACTGGCAAAGTAACTGGTATTCAACCATACGGTGCATTTGTTGCTCTAGATGATTCAACTCAAGGTTTAGTTCATATTTCTGAAATTACTCACGGATTCGTAAAAGATATTAACGAACATTTAAAAGTGGGCGATGAAGTAAAAGTTAAAGTGCTTTCAATCGATTCAGCTGCTGGAAAAATTGGCTTATCGATCCGCGCAACAGAAGAAGCTCCTGAGCGTACTGAAGCTCCGAAAAAAGCTCCTAAAAAACGCCAAGCATCTGTTAAAGCAACATCTCACATCGAATCTACTGAAGGCTTCAACTCTTTGAAAGACAAACTTCAAGCTTGGATTGAGCAATCTCAACGCGAAGACCTAATCAAAAAATAATTTTTTTAACCGACAGATCCTTTGATCAGTCGGTTTTTTTGTGCTTATTAGCATTTTCATATAGCATTTCGACCCTTCATACTCAAACCATCAACTCGCCAAAGTGCGGGTTATCTCTGTTTGAACGGTGAAAATAATTGCTTCTATCGGGAACTTTCATGGTCGGACGACGACAGCCATGTCGCTCTCCAATACGGAATATAGAGATGAATTCCACTGGTTTTTATTGCTGATAAATTAAGTCAAGTGGAAAATGTTTGCTTGTGATTGAAGAAGAATTGAAGCCGGATATATATACTCTGTTAAGCTGTAAGAAAATGCGAAAACATCATTCGATTTGTACCTCCGAAATGTAATTGATAAGCCAGAAATTGATTAGGACTTTGAAAGCATTGAAAAAAAGTATTAATTAAAATAAAGCCGGGGCATGAGGTTATCATGGACCGGCTTTGTTTATAGGACAAACAAATTATCTATAGACTTAAGACTTTCAACGAGTTGGTTTAGCTTCAGGCTCTCTTGAAACTTCAGGACTTGGTTTGAAGAGAAGACCAAGGTTAATAAGACCGGCAATTCCTACTATTCCATAAACGATACGAGCCAATGCAGCATCTTGTCCGCCGAAGATAGCAGCAACTAAATCGAATTGGAAAAACCCGATTAATCCCCAATTCACGGCACCGATAATTGTAAAAACAAGTGCAGTTCTTTGTATTCCACTCATTGTACAGCCTCCTTTTTTAATAAGTTAGTTCTTTATTTATCATGCTTTTTCACCATGCAAATATACATACGGACAAAACTTCCGAACGGATACTTTGTATTTATATGGAACTTTCGGCATAATGAAGAAAAGCAAAAACTCACCATTGCCCAAGAGGTGGATATTGTGGCCTGAAAAAGAGGACAATGTGTCATAAAAGGAGAGAATGCATTGGAGAATTTCACTTATAAAAATCCTACTAAATTAATTTTTGGGAAAAATCAGCTTGAAAGTCTAAAAACAGAAATTCCACACTTTGGTGATAAAGTGTTACTTGTATACGGCGGTGGAAGTATAAAGAAAAATGGTCTGTATGATAAGGTAATCACAGCATTAGGGGAGATTAATGCGGAAGTACATGAACTTGCCGGAGTTGAACCGAATCCACGCATTTCTACAGTCCGTAAAGGTGTGGAGCTTTGTAAAGAGCATCAAATCGACTTTGTACTTGCAGTTGGCGGAGGAAGCGTTATTGACGCTACAAAGGCCATTGTTGCAGGTGCGAAATATAAGGGAGACCCATGGGATCTCGTAATTAAAAAGGCACCAGTGAATGAAGCCCTTCCGTTTGGAACAGTGCTGACTATAGCCGCAACTGGTTCTGAAGCAAATCCAGGTTCTGTCATAACAAATTGGGAAACGAAAGAGAAATACGGATGGGGAAGTCCTTTAGTTTATCCGCAATTCTCCATTTTAGATCCCGTAAATACTTTTTCGGTTCCAAAAAATCAAACGGTCTACGGAATGGTTGATATGATGTCACATGTGTTTGAATCATATTTTCATCCAGAAACCCATGCACCTCTTCAGGACCGTTTTTGTGAATCTCTCTTGTTGACGGTCATCGAAACGGCTCCAAAACTATTGGAAGACTTGGAGAATTATGAGCACCGGTCTACGGTATTATATGCGGGAACACTTGCCTTAAACGGATCTCTAGGGGTTGGTTACAACGGTGATTGGGCTACACATAATATTGAACATGCAGTTTCGGCGGTATATGATATCCCCCATGCTGGAGGATTGGCTATCTTATTTCCAAATTGGATGAAACATGTGCTCCATGAAAATGTCAACCGTTTCAAGCAGGTTGCAGTCCGCGTATTTAATGTAGATCCGAAAGGTAAAACGGATGAGGAAGCTGCGCTTGAGGGCATTGAACGACTTCGTATATTTTGGAGCAGCTTAGGGGCGCCGACACGTCTTGCGGATTATGGTATCGACGACTCGCAGTTAGAGATCATGGCCGATAAAGCCATGAGCAGAGGAGATTTTGGCCAATTTAAAGTGTTGAATCGCGAAGATGTTCTTGCCATTTTACGGGCTTCGTTATAATTTGAGTTATAAAGCTGAGTTCTCCCACCACAAAAGGTGGGAGAAATTCTTGAACAAGGATATAATCTGATGTTTACTTTATCGATTTCTTGATTATGATTAATACATCAGATAAAGTGAAAGAGAAACTTAAAATTAGAGGAGGAATTGGCTTGGCCCATTTACATTTCGATTATTCAAAGGCTCTACCGTTTTTTGGAAAGCATGAAATGACTTATTTACAGGATGCTGTAAAAGTGGCACACCATTCTCTGCATGAACAGACAGGGGCGGGCAATGAGTATCTTGGCTGGATTGATTTACCTGCTAATTATGATAAGGAAGAATTCTCAAGGATTAAAAAAGCAGCCGCTAAAATAAAAGATGATTCAGATGTGTTATTGGTTATCGGAATTGGCGGATCCTACTTAGGGGCACGTGCTGCCATTGAGATGCTTCAACATAGTTTTTATAATCTTTTGCCTTCGGACAAAAGAAATACACCACAAATTATATTTGTCGGTAACAATATCAGCTCTACATATATGCAAGATGTTATGGATTTATTGGCGGATAAGGATTTCTCCATCAATGTAATTTCAAAATCGGGCACGACAACTGAACCTGCTCTTGCGTTCCGAATTTTCCGGAAACTGCTCGAACAAAAATATGGTGTCGAAGAAGCGAAAGGCCGGATTTATGCGACCACTGATAAAGAAAAGGGCGCTTTAAAAACGGTAGCAACTGAAGAGGGCTTCCAAACCTTCGTTATTCCTGACGATGTTGGTGGCCGTTATTCAGTATTAACAGCAGTAGGGTTGCTTCCAATTGCAGTGAGCGGTGCAGATATCGACCAAATCATGGAGGGTGCTGAACATGCAAGAGTGGACTTCAGTTCTTCTGAGCTAGCTGATAATCAGGCATACCAATATGCAGTGGTCCGCAACGTTCTATACAATAAAGGTAAGACTATTGAAATGCTGATAAACTATGAGCCTGGACTTCAGTACTTTTCCGAGTGGTGGAAGCAGTTATTCGGAGAGAGTGAAGGGAAAGACCAAAAAGGAATTTTCCCTGCATCCGCCAACTTTTCAACTGACCTGCATTCATTAGGACAGTATGTTCAGGAAGGACGCCGCGATCTTTTTGAAACGGTCATCAAAGTGGAAAAAGCCCGTCATGAAATTTTAATTGAGGAAGCGGACAATGACTTGGATGGTTTGAATTATTTGGCGGGAGAAACGGTGCAATTTGTCAATAATAAAGCTTTCGAAGGTACGCTGTTAGCTCATACAGACGGTGGTGTTCCAAATCTGATTTTATCGGTGCCGCAGCTGGATGCGTATACATTTGGCTATCTCGTATATTTCTTCGAGAAAGCTTGTGCGATGAGCGGTTACCTACTAGGAGTCAATCCATTTGATCAGCCTGGAGTGGAAGCGTATAAGGTGAACATGTTTGCCCTTCTAGGTAAACCAGGTTATGAAAAGAAAAAAGAGGAGCTCGAACAGCGCCTATAATCATTTATTAAAAAAGGTATCAAGCTGGATTACACTGTCCAAGCTTGATACCTTTTTTGTTTTTATCTAATTTTAGTAAATGTAAATCAAGGGGAAGTTAAAATACATCCCTGATAATGGTCATCATAATATTAAAATAGAAGTGAGGGATTATTGATGTAAGTATCATCGACGACATATTCCAGTTACCCAGGTTCTACAAGTTCTGCTACTGGTAGCTCGGAAAGTGCCATCAAAGTGCTTGAGAAACAGAGGAGTGAGCTCTAGGCTGATATTCAGGAAGCTTACCTATCGGATGAAATGGCTGAAGCAATGCAGCAGAAGGTCCAGCAGCTGCAACAAGAAATGCAGCAAATTGAAACAAATACAGCAATTGCAAATGGACGAGACAAAAGAAGCAATAAAGGTGAAGAGACTACGAAAAAGAGTGGGGATAGCTTGGAAATCAGTGACAAAGCTAATCTCCTCTATGCTCAAACGAGGGAGGAATAGTAGTAGTCCCCAGGTTTTTTTAAAGCCTTTTTGGTTATGCTAATAAAAAATTAGCGAAAGAGGTTTTTACAATGATTAAAATATCTTCTGAGTTGGAAGGGAAAACATTCGGTTTATTTGATCTGGAGACGAAGTTAAAACCAGAAGGCTATGTGATAGGCGGAGGCTGGGACTATGACCATGGATCTTTTGATTATAAAATGGATGACAGTGATGGTTATCAATTTTTAAGAATTCCTTTCAAGGCTGTTGATGGGTCTCTTGATACGGATGGGGTGATGGTAGAAATTTTACAACCGTTTTTGTTATCTCATAAGTACGAGGATGGTACTGACGATGAAGGAAATATAGGTAACATTGCAGCCTCCTTCAATCAGTTTGCTGAACCGGAAAATCCAGATGCGGAGTTTCCGGAGAACTATATCTCATACGGAAAATCACTAGTCCATGATTTGGAAAAGCTTTTAATACATTAATCTTCAAGGATTAGTAGGGTGTCATTATGATGAATGATTATATCTGCAGGGGGCTTGATAATTGTCTCGCCTCCTGAAATGATACCGACTAATAAAATGTTTTTATCAAATAACTTAACGCTCAATTCTTTGAACGACAAACCTGTCCATTCGATATGAGTGGGCAGCTGTTTAATGTTCAAACTCCACTTTTCTATTTTCTCTTCAAACTCTCCTGCCATCCCTTTCCATAAACAATCCTGCATATATTCACTTGCAAACTTATTTGTTTCTACGATACCGTCTGCTCCAGCTCGTAAAGCATTTTCCTTTTGTTCCTGCGTTAAAATTTCTACTAGACAATACACATTCGGATTTAGTCCTTTGACCGCTAGTAACGTTAAAATCGAGAACATGTCGGTTTGAAGTTCATTTTGCTTTAGATCAGCAGTGATAAGAACTCGTATGGCTTGTTTTATATTAGCTTGTTTCAAAACGGAATCTAAGGTTGCTTTTCCTTGTATAAAGTGGATATTTGTTCTGGGAAGCGGGTGCTTTTGTAACGTATCATCTATCAGGACAATAGCTTGATGGTGCTTACTATCATGAATGTCACTGATTATTCTTTTAGAACGACCATTCCAGCCAACGATGATAATATGTCCTCCACTAGAGAACTCCTTTTTTCCTGTTAGATATTGCCGTTCATTGGAGATAGACATTTTAGCAATTTGAGCAAAATAAGAAGTGACCAGGCCGGCACCTGACAAAATGAGGATTATCCCAATGATTTTTCCGATATTTGTCATAGGAGTATAATCTCCATACCCTACCGTTGACATAGTCACGATTGCCCACCAGATACCATCAAGTAAGGTAGGGAAATTCTGTGGTTCAACTAGATGAATTAGTATACCAAATGAGATTAAAAATAGCGCGATGATAGTAAGCAATCTAATAAAACGCGGAATTCTTGGAAAGACGGAATTGAATGTATTGATTCGAATCATGATTTTTCACACCCCCTAGCTGTCCTTTTTTAGTATGGACAAAAAAGGAATAGCTCATAAGGATTGGCTGGACAAATTTTGAATGAGTCCCTCTCATGAAAAAAATTGTCATTATAGTAACAAGGAGTATAGAAGAATCTGAGGGTGAAAACCTGGGTATTATGAAGCTTTTTGATAATAGTAAATAAAAAGGGTTAAGTGATAGGAAACGAGCTGGATGATTCGATTGTGTATGTGGATGGAACAGGTATCCAATTAATTTATATATGTCGACATTGGATCCAAAGTACCTTCTAGATCAAGGCTTCATAATGCAAACTGAAAAATTTCTTGATGGATTCCTTGATTTTGTCGAGACTGATATCAAAAAGGTTAAAAACCTAAGCTTCAGCAGGCGATTAAGGAGGAAAAATGATAAAAGCCTTCCGTTAAACGACGGAAGGCTTTTATAGATGAGTCACGTATCCTGGAACTGGACTTTATGCTCGATGTTAGATTATATGCAAGCACTTTCCGCGATATTCCTGAAAGTTTTACGATTGGCGATTCAAACCCTTCTTCGTACGTTAAAGTTATCGCTTATAAGAAGCCAGTTTTGAGGGAAGGCTAGACCGAGCTTCCAATAACTCATACCTCTTAGATTCAATTCTTTGATTAAATCAAACTTTGCCTGAATAGATCGGGCATCTTCAAACCAGACCTCATGCTGTTTATCCTCAACGTCTGTATATCTAAAATGAGGAGCCTGCGCTTTTTCATCATACTCGATTGATACGTTATTGGTTGCTGCAATCTGGATGGCCTGCTGTGGACTGATGGCCTTGGCAATGGAACCCTGCACAAAGGGCAATGTCCAATCATAGCCATATAGATTTTGCCCCATCAGGATTTTGTTGGCTGGAATATCCGTGATGGCATATTCGAGAACATCGCGGACAGGTCCTATTGGTGATACAGCCATTGGGGGCCCGCCGCTATATCCCCATTCATATGTCATGATGATAACAAAGTCGACAATTTCACCATGCGCTTTATAGTCATGCGCTTCATACCAGCGTCCTTTTTGCTCTGCGCTTGTTTTCGGAGCTAGCGCAGTTGATATGAACCATCCTTCTTTTTTGAAACGTTCCTTGGCTTTTCGGAGAAATTGATTATAGGCTTCTTTATCAGACGGCCGTAAAAACTCAAAGTCAAAGTGGATATCCCGGAAACCATATTTCTTCGCAGTTGCAACGATGTTATTCAGAAACTTATTCTGAACGGAAGTATTCGTTAAGATGATTTGCCCGAGCTCATCGCTGAATTGGTCATTTTCCTGATTCGTGATTACCATCATTAATACATTTTTATTTTCTTTGGCAATGGTAGGAAAGTTGTTGAGCAATGGCTCCTTTAAGGAGCCGTCACGAAGCGCCTGAAAGCTGAAAGGAGCTAAATAGGTTAAATAGGGCGCAGCTTCCCTTGCAGCTGTCTCAAGGGCCGGTGCGACGGTCGTGCCCCGCGGCTCGACATAGCCATTAAATTCAGCTGTCCTTTTCTTTCGTGCAGGAATGTAGAGACGGTATCCAACGGATAAAGATTGGTTTTCGGAAATACCATTTATATTTGCCAATTCTTGAACAGGGACACCAACTTTTTTAGATATCGAAGATAAACTATCGCCGGATTGCACGAAATAATAACTGCCGACAATTGGAATGACAAGGGCCTGCCCCGTAACAAGATTATTTGGGTTAGGGATCTTATTTGTTTCCACGAGCCGGTCAACGCTTACGCTATACGTCTGGGCGATGCCAAATAACGTCTGGCCTGGCCTAACCACATGAATTTGCAATTCTTTTCCCTCCTACTGAAAGTTTCCTAACAGTTTATGAGCCTAAAAAGAAATTCATGATAAAGAGCTTTGGATGAAGGGAACGTAAAGATAAAATAATTCAATAAATTGGCAATAATAATTTAAGCTTAAAATGCTAATTAATATTAGTAGGAGGTGAAAAACACATGGCAAACAACAATAGCAGCAATCAACTAGTAGTAGCTGGTGCAGAGCAAGCTCTACAACAAATGAAGAATGAAATCGCTAGTGAATTTGGCGTAAACTTAGGTGCCGACACTACTGCTCGTGCTAACGGATCTGTTGGTGGAGAAATTACAAAACGTTTAGTGCAAATGGCTGAGCAACAATTAGGCGGATATTCTCGTTAATTAACTGAATAAAAATGGATTAGGAAGAGAAGGAGCATCGTCCTCCTTCTCTTTCGCATTATATTAATCGCTCGTTTGCCAAGCTTTTAAGATCGTGATTGCCTTTTCAGGAAAGTCCGTCATAATCACATCGACATCCATTTCAGCGAGCCTGATAATGTCAGCTTTATTATTGGCGACCCATGGCCGGACTTTGTATCCAAGTTTCTTCGCATAGTGATTAATAGTTTCAGTCAGGCTGTTTCTATCAGGGTGGAACCCAGCTTCTTTTTTTGCGCTTAAGATTTCTTCGATGTTCTCAGGCAGTCCCTCAAACAATAAGGCCCGCTCGATTTCAGGAGCTAGCTTTTTCACCTTTTCAATTGATTGATGATTGAAGGAGGACAGAATTACCCGATTTTCCAATCGATACTGACGAATTAAATCAACAATTTTCTGTTCAATTCCTTCATATGGGAGCTTATCCGTTTTGATTTCGATATTCATCAACATTGTATTATCTATAGCCCAGTCGAAAATTTCTTTTAAAAAAGGAATCGGCTCTCCTTGGAATTCCTCAGAAAATTTGCTCCCAGCATCTGCTGTTTTCAATTTTTGTGCTGAACAATCTTTTACATAACCTAAAAGAGAAGTAGTTCGGTCAAGTGTTTCGTCATGGATAACGATCATTTCTCCATCTGAACTAAGATGGACGTCAAACTCAATTCCCTCAGCCCCGATTCGTGCTGCCTCTTTAAAAGCGGCCATAGTATTTTCAGGATGTGTTCCTTTGGACCCTCTATGGGCGAAAATTTGGATGTTTTTCAAGTTCATCACTCCTTTTAGAATTTATCTTTATACCTATCATACATGTACCCAAAATTTCTTTCAGCAATGTTTAATAGACAATATATTAAACAACTAGTACAATACTAATGGTATTTCCATAAATAGGTGTGCGAATTATGAGGTGAAAATAATGAATATGTGGGAAATCTTTGTAGCGGTTATCCTTGGACTAGTAGAAGGATTGACTGAATTTGCTCCTGTATCATCTACAGGGCATATGATTATTGTTGATGACATATGGCTGAAATCGAATGAGCTTTTTGGAAGTGAAGTGGCCAATGCATTTAAAGTTGTAATCCAGCTTGGATCAATTCTTGCTGTTGTCGTTCTCTTCTGGGGGCGATTCATGGACTTGCTTGGTTTAAGGAAAATGAAAAACCCATCTGCTCCAGGAGGGCAAAAGCTCAACCTATTGCAGATACTCGTCGGATTGTTACCGGCTGGCGTATTAGGTTTATTGTTTGAAGATTATATTGATGAAAACTTATTTAAGATGAAGACGGTTATCGTTGGATTAATCTTGGGCGCATTATTGATGATTGCTGCTGATAAATTCCGTCCAAAGATGACTGCTGAAACGGTTGATCAAATTACTTATAAACAAGCCCTTGGGGTCGGGTTAATTCAATGTTTGTCCCTATGGCCGGGATTTTCCCGCTCAGGTTCAACGATATCAGGCGGTGTGCTATTAGGTATGAGCTACCGGGCAGCTTCTGATTTCACTTTTATCATGGCAGTTCCAATCATGGCTGGTGCCAGTTTGTTGAAAATTATAAAATATTGGGATATTTTCACACCTGAAGTTCTGCCATTTTTTATCGCAGGCTTTATCAGCGCATTTATTTTTGCGTTATTCTGTATCCGCTTTTTCTTGGTTTTAATCAATAAAGTTAAATTGACTCCTTTTGCCATCTATCGGATTGTCGTGGCAGTTGTGCTTATGTTTATTTTTTGGTAATACGAACTTAATGCTTAAGGAATATCACATCCATCCCTTTTATAAGGGGTGGTTTTTTTGTATTTTTTTAAAATAATGTAGAAAGTTTCCCTTAAATATAGCGAACGATTTTATAATAAAGAAATTTTTAATTCGCAATTAGCCGATAAATAGTCGTTTAATTCCTAAATGTAAAAAAAATATTCGGTTTTAAGGTGTCTAATTCAGAATTAGAAAAAAATAAATAAATTTTAATAAAACGCTCTCAGTGCAGGAATACCAACAGTTTCAGACGATGATGTAATATTCCAACTATTGCATAAACTATTCCCGAATAATTTTTATGATATAATTTTAGTATAAAATAAGTACATGTGTACACGTCGGGAGGACATCATGGGGAATGACCAATTGAAGAAAACGATTGGCTTTTGGGTTGGAACATCTATTGTAGTTGGTACAGTTATCGGCTCTGGTATTTTCATGAAGCCTGGTGACGTGCTTGAGTTAAGTGGTAATTCAACAATGGCTTTATTAGCTTGGTTGATTGGTGGTTTAATTACACTAGCTAGCGGATTGACAATTGCTGAAGTAAGTACACGCATTCCTAAAACGGGTGGTTTATATGTCTATTTAGAGGAAGTGTACGGAAAAGTATGGGGATTTCTGTGCGGCTGGGTTCAAACATTAGTATATGGTCCTGCAGTTATGGGCGCACTCAGTTTATATTTTGGGTTGTTAGTGGTAGGGCTATTTAATATCTCTACGGATTATACATTGTTTATAGGAATTCTAACGATTGTATTTTTAGCCGGTATGAATCTGCTAGGGACGAAATACGGCGGTATGATACAAGCATTATCGACGGTTGGTAAATTGATTCCGATTATTTTCATTGCAGTATTCGGAATTGCACAAGGTGAGATGCCTGTATTCAATATAGATAGTGAAAGTTCAATGAAAATCAGTATGGCCGGTGCCATTTTGGCTACACTTTGGGCATATGACGGCTGGATGAATGTCGGCTTCATGGCAGGCGAAATGAAAAATCCACAGAAAAATTTGCCACGAGCGATTATTACGGGAATTCTTGTGGTCATGGTTGCTTACTTAGCTGTAAACCTTGCTATGCTTCATGTATTGGGTGCAGAGGGAATTATAGCTAATGGAACAAATGCAGCAAACGTTGCGGCGACACTTCTTTTTGGAGAATTGGGTGGAAAATTAATAGCGATCGGAATATTGGTTTCAATTTTCGGTTGTTTGAACGGGAAACTTCTAACCTTTCCGCGTATAACACTAGCAATGGCGGATAATAAAATGATGCCTGGTCATAAACAAATCAGTAAAATATCTCCCAAGTTTAAAACACCTATTAATGCAACCATTTTACAAGTGGTCATAGCGATTATCATGATGGTTGTAACAAATCCCGACAAACTTACCAATATGGCAATATTCTCTGTCTTTAGTTTTTATGGGCTTGCCTTCTTTGCGGTCTTCATCTTACGCAAAAAAGACCCGGATGCAAAAACGTATAAAGTACCTTTTTATCCGCTAGTTCCTATTATAGCGATTGCTGGTGCAGTTTATATTGTTGTGAGCACATTAATTGATACACCGTTAGATGCTCTTTACTCGGTAATTATTGTGATCGTGGGTATGCCGGTATACTGGTTGCTTACAAAAAATGAGCGGAATGAGAAGCAATCAAATTAATGATTTAAGAAAACCCTTCGCTCTTGCGGTGAAGGGTTTTTTTTATGAATCTAAAATCTTTCCGTTCAACAACTTATGGCGAAATAGACAACTCAGGCAGATAGTATTAACATAAGAGAAAGTTTAATATTGAAAGGTTTGAACAACAGTGAATTATATTGAGCCTGCTGGTAAATCATTCAGGAAGACAATCTTGGCTTTATTTCTTGGAAGCTTTGTAACATTTGCCGATTTATATAGTACTCAACCAGTCATTCCGGTATTCGCAAAACAATTCGGAGTCTCTCCAGCGGTGGCAAGCCTGACACTATCTTTCGCTACAGGGACGCTTGCCATTTGTTTATTGCTTGTTTCCTTTTTCTCTGAAAATATCGATAGGAAAAAGATAATGGGTACAGCGCTCACATTGTCTGCATTGTTATCTATATGTGTCAGCTTTATTCAAGACGACCTATACATCTTGATCGCAATCAGAGCGGTTCAAGGAGCGGTGCTTGCAGGTTTCCCCGCGATAGCAATGGCCTATATCAGTGAAGAATTTCATCCGAAAAGTCTGGGCTATGTGATGGGAATTTACGTGAGCGGTTCGAGTATCGGCGGACTGGCGGGCAGGCTCATTGTAGGAGTGCTGACTGATCACTTCTCATGGAATATAGCGATAGGTAGTCTTGGGGCTTTGAGTTTGATTATTAGTCTAGCCTTTTGGTGGATGCTTCCTCCTTCACAGCATGCTGTTCGCAATAAAATATCGTTGTCGAGAATTAAAAATTCACTTATTAACAACTTAAGGAATACTAGACTAGTACTCTTATTCGGCATGGCATTTTTATTAATGGGCTCGTTTGTGACTGTTTATAACTTTGTAGGTATACCATTAATGGGACCGCCGTATCATTTATCACAGACATTGATTGGTTTCATTTTTATTATCTATCTCGTTGGGACATTTAGTTCAACGTGGATGGGAAAGCTGGCGGATCAATTTAGTCGAAGGCTCGTTCTACTTTCCGGAATAGCCATCATGTTAATGGGTGCCCTTTTGACCTTATTAGGCCCACTTTTATTAAAAATAATGGGTCTGGCACTTTTTACATTTGGGTTTTTTGGAGCTCATTCAATTGCGAGCAGTTGGGTCGGAAGGTTAGCTAAAAAAAGTGAGAAGGCACAAGCCTCCTCTTTATACCTTTTGTTTTACTATGCAGGGTCTAGTGTCGTAGGGGCATCGGGTGGACTATTTCTGATGAAGTTCGGCTGGAGCGGGGTCATTTCAGCTGTATCCATCCTAATCATTCTCGCTGCCGTGTGTGCCATGATGGTTGAAAAGGTGAAAATCGCTCAATAAAAGTATCTTTTCTATCATATTTGCCGAATTTCTGAATATAATCTAGTGAAAACGGATAAAGAATAATAGATTGATAAGAGAAGAGGTTAGTGGATAGAGTGAAACAAAAAGTTGTAATTCTCATTGGCTTAGTAGCCGTTTTAATTATATTATTCGTTGTATACTTAACAAGTCCAAGTCGTTTGGAAAAGGTAGAGATTGTAGAAAAATACTACCCACATTTTTCCGATGGCAAGGCGGTCGGTTTTAAGACGAACGAAGTCATTGATGTGACGGAAACCGAAGAGGGATCCAATTGCGCAATGAAATTCAACAATGGGAAAACGTTGGAAATTGATTGTGACCGTTATTTAACATACAAAATTGATGAAACAGTCTATATTACTTCTGATGGGAAACAAGTAAAGGAAATTCGAAGAAAAAGGTAGTCCTCGTCAATCACACAGAATACATAAAATAACGGTAAAGCTGATTTTGTTTAAATAACAAAATCAGCTTTTTTTACTTAGATGAATTTCGAACCAATTTCGAAAAAATTGTGGAAGAAGCAGCGACACGAAACGCTTTTACTGCTACAGGGGAACAATCGGCGGCCATTGAAGAGATTAGTGCTTTTGCTGAACATCCACGCACATTAGAAGGTGAAATGGATGAGATGCAATCATTCATACGTTTAAAGTTTGGCTTTTTATCCAATCCATTTAAAAACCCAGACCATAATGGACTGGGTTTTTTATTTTTTTTTCTTACTTTTACTTTTGTCCTTTTTATTGCGCTGAAGTATATCTAAGATTCTACGCTTATTGTTTTTACTATTTATGAGTTCGACTAAATCACTCATGTTTTCAGATTCATAGTCTTGTTGATTTTTTTTCATCGGATTCCCTCCATGTCATATATCATAATACCCTTTTGAAGACTAAGGTAAACGTCTTGTATCATATTGGTGATTTTAGGGTATTATTTCTTTTTTCAATTATAATTTGATAAAATGTGAAAAAAGCCCTGTGTGGGAGGCCTACATGGAAGAACTAAAATTGATTGGTGAGAAAATAGAAAAATTCAAATATATTTTAGTGGAACATATTGAGTTGTTTGAAGAAGAGGAGTCTCCTTTTAATTTGGAAGTCAGTAAAGAGGTACGGGCTCAGCTTATTCAAATTCATGCAGATGCGTTAATTCATGGAAAAGCTCAAGCAATGGAAAGTATGAAAAAAACGGGTATGGAGATTGGAAAGCAAATCGTGGATATGGGAATTCCTTTGGATAAACATATTGAGGAAATACAGCTGGTTCGTAATCTTTTCTGGAGTTTTATTGAAGAAGAAGTAAGCAATCGCTACTATTCCATTGAAATTTTATTAAAGGCAAGTTCTATAATTGATGCAATCTTGGATCAGTTCATTCATTGCGTGAGTATAAGTTATGTGAATTATTATAAAGAAATAGCCACAGCGGCGAATGAATCATTGCAGAAAATTAAAGAAAATCAAGAAGTTATGGAAGAATTGGCAACACCAATTGTCCAGACCATTTTCAAAGACGTGCTTCTCGTACCGTTAATCGGCCGTATGGATGATTGGAGAATGGAGTCCATGCAATCGACGGTTCTCCAAAAATGTACAGATTTACATGCAGAAGTTTTGATCTTGGATTTCTCTGGCATTACCTTTACGAAGGAAAATAATATGTTCTTGCTGCTTGATCAATTGGTAGGAGCACTGTCGCTGATGGGAACGGAAACGATGTTTGTCGGTTTTACTCCGGATGTGGTTCGGCAAATTGTCCAACTTGATTTTGCTAATCAGGTAAAATCCTTCCTATCATTCGGACAGGCTCTGGATTATATCTTTAAGCAAAGAGGGCTGGCTCTTCAACCGGTGAAATGAAGGTATCCTTTTAAAATGAGGATATCTTTTTTTATGGTACTGCTTAAAAAAATTCCATAAACAGAGGTATAGAACTGACTGGCTTTGCTTACCGTTCCTGTATGCTGCATCATTAATTAGGTTTACTTTACCTGTATTGATTGAAGTGAAAATGAATTTTTTTATCATCATGGCAATATTTCAACATGTTATAGTAAAAAATGAAACGAATTTAGTAAATGATCAAAGGGGATAGAAGTTTATCGGCCAGATGAAATGGCCGGATTACATGTGCTTGCCTCTCTTCCTTATAATTGGACATTCAAAGAGAGTTGGGTACTACTGGAAGTGCAGCAGGGCGCAAGCGTTAAAATAAAAATTGGATATAGTAAAGCGCAAAAACAAGAGCTGAATGTAAAATAAAGGGACGGTGGATAAATAGTGCTTTTTAAGAAAAGGGATGAACTGGATCCAAATAAAAAGTGGTACAGTATAGGAATCATGACGGATCATGGGCTACAAGATGAAGAATATGATGCTTTAATAAAACGCATTCACGATTCGGTCGAAAATGTAGTAATCATATCGGATTTGGTCAGGGTAGAGTGGGATGAAGAAAAACTGCAAACCTTGAACGAACGATTTCGGTACCCGACATTTTCTGATCCTTGTTTTATTATTAATGAATTCAAATCAGTGGATATAAAAAGAGAAAGGAAGCTTTTGGAGAAAAACCATAAATGGAAGAGGCTTTTTGGTCTTCTAACCCCGATTGAATACATGGTTGCAGAGACAAAGGCGGCCCACGACTTTGACAAGGCCCTTTATTATACGGATGATGTAGACAATGCGATTGAATATCTTACAAAATAATGTTGAACACGCCGATACTCTGTTTCGGTGTGTTTTTTTATTGTTTATTCCCAGGGCGACTTTTTCGACACTGTGAAAAAGAATTTCCTTTTCCTCATTAAAAAATCGTGATACCAATTGACATGATGGTTGATTCCTTTTCATATTTGATAGATAACAGGGAAAATAGAGAAAATTAGGAAGGTAGTAGGAAAGATGGATAGAAACGCGAATAACTAAAGTAGAAAGAAAGAGAGCTTTAAAGCGAAAGGGAGATGTAGCAATGGAAGCTGTCGTACCTCAGCAAAAACCAAAACGGAAGTGGAGAAAACGCGTCCTATGGAGTTTAGGAATTCTGATTTTACTTTTGCTGTCTATCTTGATTGTAGCAAACGTATTTCTATCGCGCTCACTGCCGGAAACCAAGGGTGAAATATTGCTATCCGGTCTTTTGCAACCGGTTACAGTGGTGAGGGATTCCAGTGGGGTACCGCATATCAAGGCAGAAAATAATCATGATTTGTATTTAGCACAAGGGTATATTCAGGCCCAAGATCGTTTATTTCAAATGGATTTAAGCAGGCGCCAGGCTTCAGGTAGATTAAGTGAAGTGATTGGTGAGAAGACAGTTAAAAATGATAAATATTTTCGAACGCTGGGGTTGAGGCGGGCTGCTGAATCCTCCTATGCAGAGTATACAAGTGAAGGGAAAGAAGCCTTGGATGTGTTTGCCGAAGGGGTAAATCTTTATATCGATGAATTGAAGGAGAACGGAAAATGGCCGGTAGAGTTCACTTTACTTGGCTATGAGCCAGAACCCTGGACACCTGTTGATTCTCTCACTATAGGAAAATATATGGCCTTAGATTTGGGCGGGAATTGGGAAGACCAAGCGTTTAGACAGTATTTGCTGCAAACTTTTTCAAAGGAAAAAGCGTATGATTTATTCCCGAATTATCCTGAGGATGCTCCTTATATTATCAGCAAGGACGAACTTGATATTGAAAAAAGCTTTGCTGGGGCCGTTATTCCTTATGAATTCAACGGCAGCAATAATTGGGTCGTTTCGGGGAAGAAAACAGATTCAGGTCAGCCGCTTTTGGCGGATGATCCCCATCTAGGCTTAGCCACCCCGTCTGTTTGGTATCAAATGCACCTGGAGGCTCCGACTGTCAATGTGAGCGGTGTTATTTTTGCCGGGATTCCGGGAATCATTCTTGGTCATAATGAAAAGATTGCCTGGGGTGTGACCAATACGGGGCCGGATGTTCAGGACCTGTATATCGAAAAGAGAAATCCGGCAAACGAGAATGAGTTTGCTTACAAAGATGATTGGGAAAAAGCTGATATCATGGACGAACCGATCAAGGTGAAGGACGGTAAGACGCTCGATTATAAAGTGACGGTTACCCGCCATGGGCCGGTTGTCTCTGAGTTTGCTGGTAAAAGTGGAAAAGATACTGTACTTGCGTTAAGGTGGACAGCACTTGATCCATCTGCCGAGCTGGAAGCGGTATTGAATATGAATAAAGCGAAAGACTGGAAAGAATTCGAAAAAGCTCTCTTGAAATTTGAAACGCCGGCACAGAATTTTGTCTTTGCTTCGGTCGATGGGACTATTGCTTATAAGGCGAACGGGAAAATCCCAATTCGGAAAAAAGGGGATAGTATGTTACCTGTCCCTGGCTGGACCGATGAATATGAATGGAAAGGCTATATCCCGTTCGATGAACTCCCAAAAACGATCAATCCAGAATCAGGATTTATTTCGACAGCAAATAATAAGGTTATATCCGATGATTATCCTTACCATATCAGCAATAACTGGGCGCAGCCATACCGTCAGATGAGGATCCAGGAGTTTTTACATGCTAATAAAAAACTCACCACCGAGGATATGCAAAGTCTGCAGATGGATCAGTTAAACCTACAGGCTAAGGAGTTTGTCCCTCAATTTTTAGGGGTGTTGAAAGGCTCATCTGGTAAACAGGAAGACCAAGCTATAAGAATTCTGAAGAAATGGAATAACATTGATTCTATAGATGCAGCAGCGCCGATGATTTTTAATGTCTGGATGAAAAAGATAGGGGAAGTTCTGCTAATGGATGAAATACCTGAGGAAACTCTCAACCTCTTTAATGGAAGGCGATCCGCCATTGATGAACTGCTGCGGCGGGCACTGGACGGGAAGCCAGGTCCTTGGATAGAAGAAGCTGGCGGACTTGAGCAAGTACTCGCAAAGTCATTACAACAGACATTGAAGGATCTGGAGAAATCACAGGGTAACGACATAGCTGATTGGGAGTGGGGGGATTATCACCAAGTCCGCTTTAACCATCCTCTATCGAGTGTCGCTCCGTTGAATTATTTGTTTAACAACGACGGTGGAATTCCAGTCGGCGGCAGCAGTGTCACCGTACAGGCAGCAGCATTTCTAGATGATGGAACCGTCAATCATGGAGGCTCATGGCGCTTTGTCATCGATCTATCTGATATGAATCAAGGCTACCATCTCGTTGGTCCGGGTCAATCAGGTAACGTTAAAAGCAAATGGTACCACGATCAGCTTGATGATTGGACTGAGGGAACCTATCATAAAACCGTATTAGATCATCCAAAAGGCGATAAACTGATATTAAACCCATAAGAATTAGCGTAACCTTACTTGCTTTGATAGAAGTAAGGCTTTTAATGATACTGGAGTGATGCGATTAAGTGCTTAATTGACACAATACATGGCAGCGGTAAAAAAAGAGTACCAAGTCCAGCATGAGCTGAACTTGGTGCTCTTTTAACGTTTTTGTTTAGTTAAGAATTCTGCAAGGAACTCTTCGAAATTTGGTGCTTCGATAGCGGCTATTTTTTCGTATGATTCAATGATTTTGAGTTTGATCTCTTGCTCTAGGTCATTTCTATCTTGATAATGTGTGTTTTTTAATGATTTTTTTATTTTAGGATTCAAAGAATCAATTAGGTCAATTAATTCTTCTTTTGAGAGTTTTTTATCCACAATACCTATTCTCCTTCCTATCATAAACATCATTCATATAGTACTTCTGCAGTTTTTTGAGAGCTTGTTTACGGATGCTTGAAATATTCTGAGGTGACTCATGAAAATAAGCCGCAATTTCTTTGTTGGATAGTCCATAGGTAAAGGCCATGGTCAGTACCAGGTTTTGCTTGGTTGTTAAATTTTTCAAGGCTTCTATCAATTTTTCATCACTAATGTGGGAGGATAGTTCATCGGTTTCCCCCATCTTTTCAAGTCGTCCATCCAAGTTGCCAATTCGGTCAATCATTCTTCCGTTATCCTTCGGTGTCGCATCAAGTACCATTCGATAGCGTTCCCGTTGTTTTCGTGCTCTTTTATCAAAATCAACTGAGAAGAAGTAAATTAAAGAGCACATGTATTTGTATACTCTTGCCCGATAATAGAAAATTTTAAAGGTCTCGTTGAGATGACCAATGTTGTGTGTAGAAGGGGAATCTAAAGTATCAGTGAAAATCTTTAAATGCTCTGGATTCTGTAAAAATAATTGAATGATTGGCTGTTCGAAGAATGACGAATAATGCTGTTGTAAAAATTCTAATGAATGAGAAAAAAAATGAGAAGTTAACTTGTTCATTGCTATCCCTCCTTTAATTATTAAAGTGATAGACAAGGGGAATAAATCAATTATATACGAACATTCGTTCTTTTTACCATAAATCAATAGTGCTAGATTGATTTTCTGAAACAAGTTTCACTTTAGATATCAGATACAAGAAAAGGGGTGAAGAGGATGATGATTGAGGATGCTACTATGTGGGTGTCATTAGTTAGCGATTTTGGCTATCCATTCGTCGTTTCTATGTTTTTGCTCTTCCGCTTCGGTAAAAAATTAAAAGAACTGACAACGGACGTCGAGAACTTAAAAAAGTCCGCTCATAAAACGAAACGATAACCTCAGGACGTTACGTCGCTAGGTAGTGAAAACCGAATTTCGGATTCTATACAAAAGAGGATCCGAAATTCGGGTATAAAGAATTCGGGACGATGGAAAGTGAGTCCATTAAATTCCTCCTTTTGATTCGGATAGGGATAATGATACTCCATTATTTGGAATATACCATAAAATGGGTGATAAATAATCGTCAAATTGAATCATTTTACTACTATAATTCATCCGACAATAGAATTAGGTAGGGAATCCTCCTCTCATACGATTTTAGTTTTATAGGTTAAAGTGAAAATACTTTTAAAAAAACAACTTTAATAAATAAACTTATAGAAAGCTTGCAGCATCCCAATAAAGGGTGCTGCTTTTCTTATTTTTTGGTAATAAACTGATATTATGGAAAAGGGGTGACAATTTTGAACAAAAAACAGTTCGATGATATCGAGAGTCTACAACAGAGATGTGAACAGGAAGATTTTACTTTAAAGCTAAATTGGGAGACACTTCGCAGCCGAAATGGTGTAATGAAGAATGATTTCTTTCATTACGTGGGAGTCAAACTTGTCGGTTTTCTTGGTCTTTATGATTTCGGGAATAAAGTAGAGATGTGTGGGATGGTTCATCCAGACTTCCGGAGGCAAGGGATTTTTACAGATTTAATGGACGAAGCTTTAAGGACTGCTTTGCAGCGGGATTATAAGCTAATTATCCTGAATACCCCTGCCCAGTCTCATTCAGGGCAGGGGTTTATGAAGCAACTGCCATGTGAGTTTTCTTTTTCTGAGTATCAAATGAAATGGTCAAACATGGAGCTGGATAATTATGAGGATGTGGTCGTTCGTCCTTCAAACAGAGATGATGCGGAAACGGAAATTCAGCTGGATGTTCATTGTTTTAAGTTTTCGGAAAAAGAAGCGCGAGATTATTATCAACGTGTTCAATACGAGGATACTTTGAAAACAATGATGATTGAAAAAGATGGTCGAGCGGTCGGTAAAATCCGTGTTGATCATTCGGGCGGAGAAGCATGGATTTATGGATTTTCAATTTTTCCGGAATACCAGGGAAAAGGGCTTGGCAGAAAGGTGCTGAAAAAGATTGTAGCTGAACAACGGCAACTTGGGTATGATATTTTTCTTGAAGTAGAAGCAACCAATGATCATGCTTTAAGACTTTATGAATCTTGCGGATTCAAAACCGTTCAACGCCAGGATTATTATCAGTATAAAAAGTTAGAAAGCTGAATGACATAATTGTATGAATGGATTCAATGGTCCAACTTAAAAACGGTCTGTCAGTTAAAACTAAGTGAGATATCTGACTGAGTAAATAAAAAGAAACAAAAAGCATTAAGGAATTCGCAAGATGATGTTTGGGTGAAAGTACATAAGGGGGGAATAGGATGCTAACGTTATTCACCTATAACTGGCAGGTGAGAAGAGAGTGGTTTGAGTGGTGCCAGACTGTATCGAGTGCTGAACTTTTACGGCAGCGGAGTGGTGGGATGGGCACTATCTTAAAAACACTCGTTCATATTATTGATGTTGAATACAGTTGGATCCGGACGATTCAAGGGAAGCCAGATATCGAGATTGATATGGATTCTTACAATACAATCGAGAAGGTAAAAGGCTTATCGGAACGTTATCATTCTGAAGTGAAAGATTTTTTGTCCTCGTATTCACCTGATTGGGAGAATGATATAGTTGAGCCTTCTTGGATGGAGGGGACATATGAAATAGGCAGGATATTACGCCATCTGATTGCCCATGAAATTCATCATATTGGCCAGCTGTCTATCTGGTCGAGGGAAATCGGAATCAAACCGGTATCTGCCAGTGTGATTGATCGAGTTTTGTAAGTTCTTATTTAAGCATGAAAGAAAACCGGTAAAGGAACCTGCTTTACCGGCTTTTTAGATATTTAATTCCTATCGTTTTTTCATAATGGAGGATTACGGATTGAAAAGTCGGGAATAAACTTATTTTTTTTAAACACATTAGTCCTGCTTTTAGTAAGCGGATTATCGAGCGGCAGAGAAAGAAGAAACTACAAGTTAATCTATAATTAGTAGGCTGGCTCATATGAATGAGTCAGCCTCTTTGCATGTATTAAAGGGAGATTGCCTACCATGATTCGATAAAATTTATTAATAGTTACATATATTTGAAAGTCAATAGCGTTACGGGTTTTAAATAAATTAGCCAAAATAGTACTTTTTATTATAGTTTCTTAATATTGAGGTAAATTATGACACTTTTTCGACAAAATCATGTTATATTATTCTAGAATTTTACAAAAAATATAGAAGGGTTGTGAAGTATGTCGTTTAAGTCCAATGTAAAAAAAATACTAGCCCCGGTTCTTGCTGTGAGTTTAATTACGGCTCCATTTACCGTACCGATGGAGACATCCGCCAAAGAGGCTGCCAAGAAACCTGTCACGACTAAACCGTTTGTCATCTCATCTCCTACTGTTAATTATACAAATGGGGCAAAAGCTACAGTAACGGTCACACCGAAAAAAGGAAATACGGGGAAGGAAACTGTTGTCTTCCAGCTAATGAATGGAAAGAAGGTCGTTTCACAGTCAGCTGTTGAGACGGATATTAAATCAGCCCAGAAATTTTCCGCATACTTCAACACGTACAAATCAGGTTATTGGATTAAGATATCCGTAGTCTCCAAGTATAACGGCAATACGAGCAATTTTGGCACCAGCCTAGCAACCTCCGTTTCCGATGCCCCGTTTGAACTAAGGATTATGGAAACGACAGATATACACACAAATCTAGTAAGCTATGATTATTATAAAGATGCTGTATCAGATTCAGTCGGCTTTTCACGCACAGCAACTTTAATCAAGCAGGCGAGAAAAGAAGTGAAAAATAGTGTTTTAGTAGATAATGGAGACCTTATTCAAGGTACACCGCTTGGTACATACAAAGCGAAGGTAGTTCCACTGAAGAAAGGCGAAGTCCATCCTGTCTATAAAGCAATGAATTTGCTTAATTATGATGTAGCTACATTTGGCAATCACGAATTCAACTATGGGTTGTCCTATTTAGATGAAGTCATCAACGATGCGAACTTCTCTTATGTAAATGCAAATATTTATAAAAAGGATAAAGATAAAAATCCAAAAAACGACAAAAATAAATATACCCCTTATAAAATTGTCACCAAGAAAGTAAAAGATATTAATGGAGCTGAAAAATCCGTAAAAGTAGGATACATCGGATTTGCTCCGCCACAAATCATGGATTGGGATAAAACGAACCTTGATGGTAAGGTCGTTACAAAAGAAATCGTCACAACAGCAAAAAAATATGTACCTGAAATGAAGAAGAAGGGCGCAGATGTCATCGTGGCGCTTACACATTCTGGTTTTAATGGCGACACAAAGAACACCGAGGATGTCATTTATTCATTAAGTAAAGTGTCTGATATTGATGCCATCACGTTCTCCCATACACATAAAGTCTTTCCGGCACAAGATGAAGCTTCTTTAGACAGCTTATTTAAAGATAGCCAAGGAAAAGTTCTTAAAGGTGTGGATAATAAAAAGGGTACAATTAATGGTGTACCGGCCGTTCAAGCAGGATATGGCGGTAGTAATCTAGGGATTATCGATCTTGATATCCAGAATATCAAGGGGAAATGGAAAGTCGTTAACTCAGATTCATCAACACGAGCAATCAACGACAAAATAACAGGGAAAAAAGCAGCTGAAGATGCGGCTGTTGTTAAAGCAGTGAAAAAGGATCATGAAGGAACCATCAAGTATGTTAACACACCAATTGGAACGACTACAGCTCCAATTCATAGTTACTTCGCCCTTGTGCAAGATGATCCTTCTGTACAAGTCGTGACAAGCGCACAGAAGTGGTATGTAGAAAAATACATCCAAAGCAACCGACCTGAATACAAAGACTTGCCTATTCTCTCTGTAGGAGCTCCTTTCAAAGCAGGACGAAATGGAGTCGAAGAATTCACCGAAATAAAAAAAGGTGGTTTGACAATTCGCAGCGCCGGCGACTTATATTTATACGATAATACCTTGAAAGCGATCAAAATCAAAGGTTCCGTAGTAAAAGAATGGCTTGAAATGTCTGCGGGGAAATATAATACAATTGATCCGGCTAAGACTGAGGAACAGGAATTGCTTAATGGAAAGTTTGCCGTCTATAATTTTGATGTGATTGACGGTGTTACGTATCAAATCGATGTCACTAAGGCTCCGCGTTATGATGAAAAAGGAATAAAAGTGTCAGATTCAAGCAGGATTACCAATTTAGAATATAATGGTGAAACAGTCAATCCTAATCAGGATTTCATCGTCGTGACGAATAATTACCGTGCTTCGGGCGGTGGGAACTTCCCGGGAGTCAAGGGAAGCGAATACGTAGTTGACTCTGCGGATGAAAATCGCCAGATCTTGATGGATTACATTACACAAGAGAAGGAGATCAATCCAACCGCTGATAATAACTGGTCGATTGCCCCGATTTCAGGCAAGGTGAATGTTACTTTCACCTCATCACCAAAGGGTGCGGAATATTTAAATGAAGATAGCCCGATTTCTTATACAGGTAAAAAAGATGATAAAGGCTTTGGTATTTACAAATTCAATCTGGGGAAAGAAAACATTAAAGTGCAATTGCTCGGAATCAATGATCTTCATGGCCAGTTGGATACTACTTCTGAATTTAGTGGGGTCAAACAAGGACGCGCTGATTATTTAGCGGCTCACTTAAAGCAGCGTAAAGCTGAAAACCCTGAAAATACACTTTTACTATCGGCTGGGGATGCAGTAGGGGCAAGTGCTCCTGTTTCCTCTTTGGTCCAGGACAAACCGACGCTTCAGTTTTTAAATAATATGAAATTTGATGTAGGAACTGTCGGGAACCATGAGTTCGATAAAGGGGTAGAAACCCTGATGGCTCAAATCAATGGCGGAAAGTCGCCTACATCGGATGTAGTATTTGATAAATTGAACTTTCCGTATGTGGTTGCCAATGTCGTATATAAAGACACGAAAAAACCTATTTTGGACCCTTACGTCATAAAAAAGGTCGGCGGGGTTGATATTGGTTTCATAGGTGTAGTCACGAATGCCACACCTCAAAAAGTCAGTCCGGATGGCATTAAGAATGTGGAATTTATAGAACAGGCACCTGCCGTAAATAAGGCTGTTAATGAGTTGAAGAAAAAAGGTGTAAAATCAATTGTCGTCATCTCACATGACCCAGGTACTGAAAAAGACGGTGTCATTACTGGTGAAGTAGCTGATCTTGCCAAAGCGGTAGATGATGAAGTCGATGTAATTTTAGCTGGAGATAATCATGCAAGGGTCAATAACTTTGTAGATAATAAATTGATTGTACAAGCTTATTCTTATGGAACGGCTTTTGAAGATGTTGATTTGGAAATCGATCCAAACACAAAGGATATTGTTAAAAAGTCAGCCGAAATTGTTACAGTTACACAAGATGGCATCACACCAGATGCTGGGACGACTAAATTTATTAACGGTTATCTAGACATGTTCCCTGAATTGAAAACCCCACTAGGGACAACGGAGGAGAAAATGTTAAGAGCCAATGCCTATACACAAGAAACTGGTCTTGGGAATTTAATTGCGGACTCCATGAAGGCCGATTTGAAATCTGATTTTGCCTTCATGAATCCAGGTGGAATTCGCGCAGATATTCCCAAAGGAGAAGTTACCTTTTCTGATTTAGCGAAAATCCAGCCGTTCGGAAATGTGTTGGTCCGACTTGAACTAACTGGGGCTGAAGTGAAAACATTGCTTCAACAGCAATGGATTGTTGAAGGCTCTCCGAAAACGTTACAAATCTCAGGATTGAGCTATACGGCCGATTTCAGTAAACCTGTAACGGAACGTGTCACTTTATTAAAGAAAGCTGATGGAACGCCAATTGAGGATACAGAAACTTACACAGTGACCGTCAATGACTTCATGGCAAGCGGTGGCGATAATTATACCGTTTTAATAGGAAAAGAGCGTGTGTTTGGACATGCTGATCTAGAAGCTTTCGTTAACTATGTGAAAGATACCTTTAAAGGTGGAAAGATCACGGCAGGTATAGAAGGCAGAATTACGAATATCAATAATTAATTGAAGATTACCAGTCAAATTAAAGCTTACTCGTGAATTTTATGTGTTTACTCGTGAATTTTATGTATTTACTCGTGAATTAGCAGGATTTACTCGCAAAAATATTAAAAAGAGAGCGTTCCGTAATACAAAGGGACGCTCTCTTTTCTATTAATTTTTCTGAACATACAAGTTCGGGAACATTACTATTCCTGCTATACGGTCGCATCTCGAAAGCAGTTAAAGCAATGAGCGTCAGTAAGGTTGTTCTGTGCAGGGTATCATGAAAAGTATTTATTCTCTAAAAGTATTAAAAATTGGAAAATAGGCATGATAATAGTGAAGACATCGAACACTTCATTAGGTAACACTATAAACTTGGAGTGTTAAAAGATGCAACCGGATAATAAAAAAAAAGGGAGAAAACCCTGTATTTGAAAACAGTCAAGATTATTTAGATAAATGGGTTAGCTAATAAAGACCTCATTTGCAGTTTTATTTTAGAAAGACCTATGAGTGGCATTAACAAAATTGAAATCGGGGATTCTCAGTCACTAGGCCAATTATGTATATACAACCTTCACAAGCAATTTGACCATAATGAATTAGCAAATACATAGTAGAGAATAAAATATGAAATGACAAGTGCTTTAAAAACCAAATTAACTTATCAAATCTTTTCTCAAGAATTTTGGAAGAAATCTAATAACTCTACCTTCTGAAAAAGAAAAAGACTGAGAGGGGGATAAAATGTATGAGTTTATTTAAGAAACAAAGAAAAAACAGCATTAACCTCTCCTCATTCAAGCAAGACGATAAGAATAAGGAAACGAACAAAGACTTGTTAAAAACAAGTCTCGAAGGAAACATTCAACATGTAAAGCAGCAGCTTGGAAATAGCGAAGATATCGTGATTAGAGAAATACAAATTGGCAAAGAGGGAATCTTTAAAGCCTGTATTTTTTATACGGATGGATTGGTGGACACTAGTTCCATTCAGAACTTTATCATGGAATCACTTATGTTAGATATCAATCCCGATCAGGAGCAAATGATATCGTATCAACAAAATGTTTTACAAGTATTGAAAGGCCGTATCCTTGCGGTTGGAGACATACAGGATGTTACGGAATTCAGTTCTTTATTTACTTCCCTGTTATCAGGGGATGTTATTCTTTTATTGGATGGATATGCACAAGGTTTTACAATCGGTATGCGTGGTGGAAAAGACCGTGGTGTAATGGAATCCACCACGGAAACCGTCGTTCGGGGACCAAAGGAAGGTTTTACGGAGAACTTGCGTACCAATACGTCATTAATTCGACGAAAAATAAAAACCCCCCGACTTTGGTTAGAATCGAAAAAAATTGGAAATTTGACCAAAACCGATGTAGCGATCATGTACATTGATGGAATCGTGAATAACAAAGTCGTCGAAGAAGTGCATAATCGTCTGGATCGAATCGATATCGATGGAATCCTAGAAAGTGGTTATATTGAGGAATTGATTCAAGATGAAACGCACACCCCTTTTCCGACTATGTATTATTCTGAACGCCCTGATGTGATTGCCGCCGAGCTGTTGGAAGGGAAAGTCGCCATACTAGTGGACGGAACACCGATTGTTCTAGTCGTCCCGGCACTGTTCGTCTCCTTTATACAATCCGCGGAAGATTATTATCAGCGTGCAGACATTGCCACCCTTATTCGTTTGCTTCGTTTTTTTACTATTATTATTGCTCTACTAGGACCATCCCTATATATCGCTATCACCACGTTTCATCAGGAAATGTTACCAACTAGACTTCTGATCAGTCTATCTGCTCAACGTGAAGGGGTTCCCTTTCCTGCATTCATTGAAGCTCTTATGATGGAAGTTGCGTTTGAAATCTTGCGGGAAGCTAGTTTACGAATGCCAAAAGCTATAGGACAAGCTATATCTATTGTAGGGACACTGGTGATTGGAACAGCGGCAGTAGAGGCTGGAATCGTATCGGCCGCCATGGTAATCGTTGTTGCAATCACGGCTATTTCAAGCTTCGTTCTTCCGTCTTTTACCATTTCTATGTCGATTAGAATGCTCCGTTTCCCGATGATGGCGCTTGCCGCTTCTTTTGGCTTATTCGGGATAATCGTTGGGGTCATTGCACTTGTTCTTCACTTGTGCAGCTTGCGTTCCTATGGGGTTCCCTATATGAGTCCTTTTGCTCCTTTTATCGGTGAAGATATGAAGGATACGCTTATTCGGGTACCGAGATGGGGGATGTTTGCTCGCCCCCGTTTAATCAGCCAGAAAAACAATAAACGCGAGCATACCTCGGCACCGAAACCGCCGCGGGATAAAGTGTGAGATTGACAACAAAGTTATCAAAATGGTATCAAAATACACAAAACGCTTTTATTTAGTTGGATAAAGCCATTTAACATGGCGATTCTAAGCTACCAAAAAGGTATAAGAAGGATTGGAATAAACAATTTTGACTTGTCTGGGTAGATACAAAGATTTGACGGTACAGTATCCCATTCTGTTATAAAGCAAAAAGAGAAAGGAGTAGTAGAATTTGTTGGCTGTTACAGTAATCCTTGTCATCGTCGCTATAATTATCGCTATTGATGTTCCTAGTCTGTTGAGGAAAAAATTAAAAAAGGAACTATGGATATTTTCCGTTCTTCTACTATTCGGAACCGCGTTAAGCATTTCCCAGGCACTGAATATCAAGATTCCCAATCCACTAGATTGGATTACAGCAATTTATAAACCGCTTTCCGACATGATTGAGAAATTATTAAAGTGAAAATGAGAATATGCAAAAAATGCTTAGAACGGGCATTTTTACATATGGTTGATAGTTGAAAAATAAGGAAGTGTGTCCACTTCATATCGAGTATTTAGACGAACGTGATCAGAAAGGGAAAGTTTTTGAAAGCAGACTTTTCGCGGATAGTTTAGGCGGTTTAGTTGTCTATATTGCAGTGAAAATTGAAGAAGCGCACTCATTGGCGGAAAATGATCCTCATGTCGCTCCTAGCGTATACATGAATTAAAAAAGAGTCAATTTAATAACGAATGGTTAAAAGAACTTAATCAGTGTATGTCGGAGAAATGAGGCCTTCATTCACATCAGGAGCTGGCGACAGTTCCTTTTCTTTTTGAAATGAATCTGCTAATATGATGACTGGAAAATCTGATTAATTTTAAAAGAGTACACTTTAGATAACTTGGTTTATGCTTTTGTGTGGGTATCACAAATAGGGGTACAGCAATCATTTGCAAAATGAGGGGCCATGTGCAAATAGATTCCATTTAATAAAAGGATATCATGAAACACAACGTAACCCCATTTCTTGATTCTTGATAAAACAAACTAATTACTTTATCTTCTCTATAAAGGAATTACCAACTGTACCTACGTTTCGGATTTCTCCTTGTACCTCTATATTTACAGGCAAGTTCTCAAAATGTTTATCCCAATCTTTTTTGAGTTTTTTCCAGGCTTCAGGATCAGCTCTATGAATCGCCTCACCAAATCCAAAAATGTCTACTCTCTCATTTTTCTGTACCTGTTTTATTGAATTCATGAAAAATTTCTTCGCTTCTTTTTCATAAATTTTCTCTAATTTTTCAATCGTTTCTGGTTTTGTCAAATCGATATGGCATTCTACTTCGCCTAAATTGCCTTCCACACGAATATTTAGATCTATCTCAGGTTTTCCATTCTTTATCTTACCCTTTATTTTCGTGCTTGACTTTTTCACTTCATACACAGCTTTTCCGCCTTTTGGACACGATATATTCACAACTGTACTTTTCTCCTTATTTGTAATGACAGTATACGTTTTGCTTTGTTTCTCATTTAACCAGCCAACTAATTTATCATCATTAAATACCGCTAGTCCTTTATACCTCAAACGAGCAGGGGGATCAATCATTTCTACATTCTGTTTGCTTAAAGAAGTTTCTTCATCACCTTTTATATCTGCTTGGATTCCTGTTAACACCGGTTGTTTTCCTTCACTTACAATATCCGCAATCAGTTCGTCTAAACTCTCGAAACTTGTCGCTGACCATGCAGTTGCTGAGACTTTCAGGGTATCAAATATTTGATTTGCAGGTATTTTTTCTAAAGACGTGGGCACCTTCAGGATCTCTGCTGCTTTCATTCCCTTAGCTACGACGATATAAAAATCGGATCGGAGTTCCCAGTCCCTTGAGAGAAGATCTAACGGTTTCCCAATTCCTTTTTTTGCTAATGACTCACTAATCACGAGGACTCGAAGATGTGAGGGATATATTTTTCTTGGGGATTCCTTGGTCATTTTTCGGATAGCCTCAAAAACAGTTTCCCCTTTTGCCTGATAGATGATTGTCGGTGACCCGCCGGAACCTCCACCGCCTTTTCCCGTAGCTAATTCTCCTGGATTTACTACTTGGGCCGTTACAAGATATTGACCATCCTTTGTACGATCTAGTCCTATGGCCAGCGTAATAGCCAGTTCATTTAATTCACGACGGTTCCAGCAACCCGTAGTGAATAACAGGAATACGATTAGTATGATAAACATGGTGTAGCTCCGTTTCATAGACGAGACTCCTTTCGCTCTATTTATTTATAGGGGTTCAGCCGAGATACGTTTAAAAATGGGTCATAGCGATACAGTTTACCAATCGTTGGTATATGATCAGGTGTTCTATAAACGACCATTTGGGGGACATATTGTTCGAAATTGATGGTTAAAATGAATGCTTTTAGTCCCTAAACCCTTCCTATTCAAAATCCTGAAAAAAAGCAGAATGACGATTAAATAAATTTTCTTAGTGTGGGTTTTATGTAAATTATCTATACTCTGAAATTCGGGAGTATTCAAAGGATCTTTTTTTATTTTTGATGTATTTTTTTTCGAAATACATTGATTGCTAATAAGAGAATAGGAAGTACAAGTCCGTACGTCGAAGCGTATAGGGGAAAAATTTCTTTATCAAATGTGGCTGAATGGACCACATTGGGATGTATAAGAAAGGAAAGCGAAACTAAGATCATCCCAAAAGGTAGCGTAAGTGGCCGATAATCCTTCATATTCAATGTTTGTGCAAGACCTATAACTGTAGCGTAAAAGTACAAAGTCATTTTATAATAAATCGTGATAATCCACATGATAGCCATTATTGCTTCAATCCTTTGAAGAAAATCGCCAACGTTTAGTTTTCTGGCCAAAAGATAACTTGGATACGTTTGTCTGGCACTACTATCTGCGCCTAAAACAAGAATAGTTAAAGCGATAATGATGATTAAACAGATTCCGCCGATTAGTATTCCGATAAAAAATTTTTTTTCAGCTGCTTTTGGTTGATTCACTGAAACAGGAAAAATCATTAATAAAACAATCAATGGCAAAGAAAAAATACTTGTAAAAAGAAAAACAGCATGAATCATCGGTTTTATTCCTGTTTCAAATACGGGTTGTATATTTTCAAACTTAAATTGAACAGGAGGTAAAAATATTGAGGCCACTAGAACTATGAATAAAAAAGCAAAGATAGGAAATAACAATTCTGCAGAACGAGCCAACGGTTCAAGACCAAGGCGAATTCCCATAATTAAGATGCATGCGAAAAGAATATTGATCGCTTCAATTGGTGTATCAGGCATAATCTGTGTAGTTAAGAAACTCCCAACATAAAACAATAGTTGTACCGTGGAGTAAAGTGTAAATAAAATAAACGTAAGTGAGACCGCCTTACCTAACCATTTGCCCAAAAGTGTCTCATTGATTTCAACAAGCGTCTTAGTGGGGAACATCCTGCCTACAGCGATATATAAAGTCACCAGCAATAAACCTATGCCTGTACCGATTACAGCTGCAATCCAAGCATCTTGTTTTACCTCTTGAGCCATAACTCCAGGAATCACCAAGATGGTCGTACCTATAGAAAATAAAATAACTAAAATTGCAAATTGTCGAGCACTAATTTTGAAATTTTCCACTATATCCCGACTTCCCATCGCTGATTATATTACTATTGTTACCTTTGTATTGTTAGAATAAACTCTTGCTTTATAGAAAGCTTTGATATATCAACGCTTTCAAATTTCTTTAGAATTTCTTGTGGCTAATACGTCCACAATTGAGCCTCTGAAAATCGGAACTAATACTCTTTTAGCTAATTTTCTATAGTCAATATACTATCCACCATCTTTATACATAATTTAGATGTTTGTATACCAGTACATTTTATCATTGAAGTGTAACTTTCTTCCAAATTACTCGTCGGTAATGTTAAGAGAAGGAGGAATACCGATGACTCGAAAAAAAGTGATACTTATTTTCAGCTTGTTTCTTTTATTGGGGGCTTGCAGTAGTAATGATAAAGAAGAATCCTTGTCGAAGTCACAGGAAGGAAAAGTGGAAAGTAAAATGGACGCCTCCTTATCTGGAGAACAGGCTTCTGATAAGCAGGCGGAAAAAGAAGCGGCAACAAATGAAAGAATGGTCATCCATCAAGCACAGCTTCAGTTGAAAGTGAAAAATCTTGAAAAAACACAAATGAAGATTGAAAGAAAGGCGAACGAATACGGCGGCTATGTTGTAGAGTCGAATGTATACAGGGAAGATGAAGAGATGGTAGAAGGTTCGATTACAGTACGGATTCCGGAAGCTCGTTTTCAGGATTTTCTTGTTGATACCGAGGGGCAGGCTTCAGAAGTGGTCGAAAGAAATGTGACAGGCCAGGATGTAACAGAGCAGTATGTAGATTTAAAGGCAAGACTGAAATCAAAGCGGGCTGTAGAAGAGAGGTTACTTGCATTCATGAAGGATGCTAAGAAAACGGAAGATTTGCTGAAAATATCATCCGATCTTGCCACTGTCCAAGAGGAGATAGAGCTGCTAGTTGGGCAAATAAAGTATCTTGAAAACCAAACCTCGTTTTCAACGGTAACAATATCTTTATCGCAAGACCATATTATTGTTCCAGGTATTGATAATAAAAAATTGAATACATGGGAGAGAACGAAGAAGCAATTCGCAACGAGCGCGAATTTTTTACTTAAAGCAGTTTCAGGACTGATTGTTTTTATTATAGGAAACTTGCCGGTCCTCATTATTTTAGGCGTAGTGGGTGCTGTAATTTATTGGACGCTAAAAAGAAGGAGAAAAGGATAAATATAAATCATAAAAAAAGGGTGTCCAAGTTGATAGGACACCCTGTATCTATTTATTATTTTCTCTTATGCAAACCGGATGCATAATACAAGACTACAAGCAATATGATCCAAATAGGACCGACGATCAAGGCGATTCTGGTATCTGCTGAAAAGCCGAGTATGACCATTACAAATACTAGAAAAGCAAGAGCGAAATAAGAAGTGAGTGGGAATAACGGCATCTTATACGTTAAGCCTTGTTTTTCTCCAGGACTCATTTTCTTTCTTGAGATAATCTGTGTGACCAGAATGGTTCCCCATGTCCAGAGGGCACCGAATGTAGCAACACTTGTTACGTAACCGAACACCTTATCCGCTTCCATATAGTTAAGGTAGACGCCGAAAAGAAGCACGACAGCCGAAACAATAATGGCAACACCTGGAACGCCTGTCTTTGTTGTGCGTTGGAAGCTTTTAGGTGATTCCCCTTGCTGTGCTAGGTTAAACAACATTCTGCCTGTACTAAAGATTCCGCTGTTACAAGATGAAAGGGCGGCTGTCAGTACGACAAACTGAATGATTCCTGCTGCACCTGGTATACCAATTTTATCAAACATCATAACGAATGGGCTGTCTTTTCCATTCATTTGATCCCATGGAGTAATCGATAAAATGACAGTTAAAGCTAAAACGTAAAAAAGTAAAATTCGATAAAAGACGGTATCGATGGCTCTTTTTAAAGATTTTTCAGGATTTTTGACTTCACCTGCGGTTACTCCGAGCATTTCAATTCCCAAATAAGCGAACATGACCATTTGGAAAGAGAGGATGACACCAGAAATTCCATTAGGGAAAAAACCGCCATTTTCTACAAGGTTGCCGAATCCGACTGCGATTCCACCGTTTCCGAGTCCAAAGAGAATCATTCCAAACCCAAGAACAATCATTAGAATAATCGTAACAATTTTAATTAAGGCAAACCAAAACTCCAATTCACCATAAGCCTTTACAGCAAGAAAGTTAATCGTTGTCATAATGGCAAGAGCCGCTAATGCCCAAGCCCATTGTGGGGTCCCTGGAAACCAAAACTGCATATAAATTCCGACTGCTGTAATTTCAGCCATACAGGTGGCAATCCAAACGAACCAGTAATTCCAACCGGTTATATATCCGGCAAGAGGGCCGACATATTCGCTTGCATAGCGACTAAAAGAGCCTGCGACTGGATTTTTTATCGCCATTTCCCCTAGTGCCCGCATGATAAGATAGATCATAAGCCCGCCAATTGCATACGAAATAATAATAGCTGGGCCGGCTAATTTAATCGCAGATGCCGAGCCGAGAAATAAACCGACTCCAATGGCTGCGCCAAGAGACATTAATGCGATGTGTCTTTCTTCCAATCCTCTATGTAGTTGAGAATCTTTGGAGTTTTGCATAATTTTCCCCTTTTCTTTGTTGGAGTGTAATTTTCTCTTTCTAGCATTTTATCACTAGTAGAGGCTAATCAATATTATTTATTGATTTTTCACATAATATTACAACTAAATAATATATTTTAATAGAAAATTTGTAAAGTAAAAAAATGAAAACGCTTACTATAAAAGGTATTAGCTATATAAAAAAAGTTGAAATTTTTATAATATTTAAATAGATTGCTATTCGAAGAAAGTATAATTATGTGATTTTTCTAAAAATTTAGACTTTACAAGAGGGAAGAGCTGCCCTGAAAAACAGGACAGCTCTTTCCTCTTACTGCCAGATGGATGAGGCCCATTCCTGATGATCAATGAATGGGTTGCGATTATGCTGATATTTATTATAAATGGCTGCATTTCGATTACGTTCAAAGGTATCTACTGGGGCCTGTTCGTTCCATTCCGGCAGGACCTTCAACTTTCTATGATAAGGATTGGTGCGGTAGTTCACTTGATTATTTAGATCTAAATTAATTTCACCACTATCACCGTAATGAACGGCCATATAAAACAGTATTCGGGCAATTTCGCTGTTCATTCAATTCACGAACCTAAGCTACGTTAGCTCCTTCTACGTTTGAACTGAAAATATTAATTTTTATCATAATCAATAAGAAAGCTAGCAATGCAAACATAATTCCGCTCCAGATGAGTTGATGTATTCCCAAGTGAGAAATAAACCAACCACCAATAGATGCCCCCAAAGTAATTCCAAGATTGGAAAATGAGACAAACAAGCTGTTGCCGAATTCAGGTGCTTCCTTCGCTTCAGTTGTCAACCATGTTTGACTGACAATTAGACCACCAGAATGCACTATTCCCCAAATGAAAACCATTAGGATCATCGGAATTAAATAAGAGCCCAAATAATAAGTGAATAAATAAATTACTATATATAGAAGGGGAAACATTATTACGGTCTTAGTTATGCTTTTTTGCAAGAATCCACCAAACAAAAAGTTCCCAAAAATCATGATTAGACCAAACGCCATCAACATTACACTAATCAAAGAACCATTCATATGTGTTAATTGTCCAAAATATTCGGCAAAGTAGCTGTACACAGAAAACATCGCTGCAAAGATAAACATAACGGCTGCGATGTTTAACCATAATCCCGGTTTACGTAATATTCCAAGCTGCTTTCCATAAGACATTTTTTCCTCATTAGGCATGGAAGGAAGCCACATTAAAATTCCTACAAAAGCAATCGCATTTACAACAGCCCCAAATAGGAAAGCAGTTTCTAACGAAAACTGTTCCGCGAAATAAGAAGTTAAAGGTACGCCAAATGCAAATCCGAAAGTAATTCCGGCAAAAACCTTTGTAACTGCTTGGTTACTTTTTTCCGGAGGAACAAGTTTGGCAGCAGTCACAAGGGCTATCGAAAAAAAGACAGGATGAAAAATAGCGGGTAGAATACGGAAAACTAGCATGATATCAAATTTCGTTGTACATGCATAAATAATATTTGAAATCGTGAACATAAACACTGAGGTTAATAGAATTACTTTACGATTAATTCCAGAAGTGAGTAATGTCAAGAATGGACCTGAAATGGCAACGATTAAAGCAAATATACTTACAAGTAATCCGGCTTGTGAAGTTGTTATATTAAATTTTTGAGTTATCTGGGGTAGAACTCCCACAATACCCATTTCAGTTGTAATAATGCCGAATACGCCTAGAGCCAACATAATAATAAGCAAAGGGTTAACTTTTTTCATTAATACAAATCTCCATTCCTATTGTATATTTCTTAAATATATATATAGATATAAAACATTTATAAAATTATATATCTGTATATCTAGATATGTAAAAACAAAAAAAGAATGACCTCCTTTACGTTTATTTTATAGTTCTTTTTGAATGTACTCGGAAAATTCATGTATTGTTTTTTCATTCCGACGATAATAGGTCCACTTTCCGATTCGCTCAGATTCCAACAGCCCAGCTTTTTGCATTGTTAACAAATAACTAGAGATGACAGATTGTGCAAGCCCCGATTTAACCTGAATATCTCCCACACATACACCAACTTTAAAATTTAGACCTTGTTGAAAATAAGGCTTTTCATTAAAGAACTTCTCTGGATTTTTTAGCCATTGCAAAATTTGACGACGTGTATCGTTTGATAAAGCTTTATAAATTAATGAAGGTTCCATATAAATCATTATATCTATTTTTATAGATTTGTAAACGTAAAATTTACCGTTTTCACCGATAAGTAATTTGAAGATGCGGAAAAAGTAACACGAAAAAAGTGAATCTACATAGTGAATTAAGCTCTTATCGAAAGTCGTACTGTAGTAGTCCTTTCGATATTTCTGTAGGGTCATCGATGATTTCGTGCAGGGTGTTCTTTAGCGAAGACCCTGATTTTCAGCTGGCAGAGTCATGGTAGGAGCCAACCCCGGTTCTGTCACCCACTGAAACCATGGCAGATACATCTTTTAAGCCAGGATGGGTGAAATATTCACTCAGTAACAAGGAAGAAGAGCCTTTTATCCATAAGTATAACCGTACATACCGATTTCGATGGAAATGGGAGTGAATCGATTTATCATTTCCCGCCAGAAGACTCCCTCTTCAAGCGTGTGAAGGGCGAGAGCCCAACGGTAAGGGGGAGATGAATGGCGGTTGGAATAAGCCAAAGTTATTTTTTGACAAACATACGTTCGATAGTTAATTATAACTATAAGGGGGTGAAACCAATGGTCGTAAACAAAGCTTATAAATTTCGAATCTATCCAACTAAAGAACAACTAGTTCTAATCAATAAAACGATCGGCTGCTCCCGTTTTGTCTTTAACTTCTTTTTAGGCAAACAAAAGGAGAAAGATGCCTACTGGTATATTTGTGAAGAAATGAAGCAGAACGGCCAATTACCCTCTAATGAATGGAAAGGTTCTTTTCTGAATAAATACGCAACAATCAAAGAACTTCCAGCTTTAAAGAAAGAGTATTCTTTCCTGAAAGAAGTAGACAGTATTGCCTTACAGAAATCGGTGGAAAATTTAGCAGATTCCTATAGTCGATATTATAAAAAGCAAAACAAGTCACCACGCTTCAAATCGAAAAAGAATCCTATCCAGTCCTACACGACTAAACATACGAATGGAAATATCGGAATGATTGGAAACAAAATCAAATTGCCAAAACTCGGTCTAGTTCGTTTTGCTAAAAGCCGCGAAGTCGAAGGGCGAATCATCAATGCCACAATCAGGCGGAACCCTTCGGGTAAATATTTCATTTCCGTTTTAGCGGAAACCAATGTACAAGTACTTCCTAAAAATAATCGTTCGTGCGGTGTAGATGTTGGTTTGAAGAACTTTGCTATTCTTTCAGATGGTACGGTCTATCAAAATCCAAAATTCTTCCGGACGGTCGAAAAGAAATTGGCCAAAGCACAACGGATTCTTTCAAGGCGACAAGAAATAGCCTTGAATCAAAATAAACCATTGGCTGAAGCTAAAAACTATCAAAAACAAAAACGAAAAGTGGCTATCCTACACGAAAAAATTTCAAATGCCCGAATGGATTACTTACATAAAGTTTCTACCGAAATCATCAAAAACCACGATGTTATTGGAATGGAAGACTTGCAAGTGTCGAATATGATGAAAAATCACAAACTAGCTAAAGCTATTTGTGAAGTATCTTGGTACCAATTCAAAAAAATGTTGGAATACAAAGCAAAATGGTATGGTAAACAAATCGTGACCGTATCTAAAACGTTTGCTTCTAGCCAATTGTGTTCTAGCTGCGGTTACCAAAATAAAGACGTTAAACATCTGAATCTTCGTGAATGGGATTGTCCTTTTTGTTCTACTCACCACGATCGAGATATTAACGCAGGACTCAATCTAATGAATGAAGCCATAAGGCTTCTAACCGTAGGAACTACGGGAGTAGCCTAATTAAAAATTGGCCGATAGGCTAATGTTCTTAGGAATCCCCCACTTCAATCAGACCGTAAGGTCGATAAGTGGTGGGTAGTTCAAGAAGGAATGACATGTTCACAAAACATAAGCCAAGATTTATTCTGTCCTTTATGCTCAGATTCCCTCCTTCCTTCGCTCTGAATTTGGGTTGAAATCTAATCCTTCACCACCATAACCGGTGTCAAAAATGAGCGAATAAAGCTATTACATAATAGGGGAATTTAGGGGAATAGCCCGGGAAATATCGAAGGGTGTTATGGAAATAGTCATGGAAACGAAAAACCGTCAGCATTCTACTGACGGTTTTTCTACTCTTTTTTTATAATAAGACTTTGGATGAAACTTAATAACAATGAACCGATTAGGGCTCCCCAAAAAGATTCTATTTCAAAGCCACTGACAACATAGGATGTAATTTGGAACGTGAAGGCATTGATAATGAACGAAAACAAGCCGAAGGTTAGGATAGTGATCGGCAAAGCGATAAGTTGAAGAATTGGTTTAACTAGCATGTTCATGATTGATAATATAAAAACCGCCAGTAGGGCTGTACCATAAGATTTTATCGTGATGGAGTCGAGAAGCCAGTCAATAACGAGTAAAATCAACCCGTTGATAAGAAATCGCATTATTATATTCATGAAAAACTCCTCCTGAAGACACTATTCTACACTAGTCATTATACTAAAATTTTCTGAATTTCAGTTATATGTTTGCTGAATTGTCACAAAAAAATAACGATTCGAATACGTTTTCTTGCAGGAAATAAAAAGCCCCATAATTGGGGCTTTAACCAGTTTAGTTACTAGCGATAATCTTTTCGAAATCACTCAATTCTTTTGAGTTTTTAAGCTTTAAATTTGTGTTTAAAGATAGCAGAGCACTTTCGATGAGAAAGTGGCGCGGCTCACCTTTTTGCAGAAATTCTTCTTGGATAAAGTGAACTAATTTTAAGTGTTTTACCCGTTCTGCTTCATCTTGGAAAAGTTTTAAGATGACTTTTTTAAGTTCGGTTGTAGAGTGAAGGAGAGCAGTGTGAAAATCCTGTTTCGTATCGAAACATTCTGGCAACCATTGCTTTATATAATCAGGATCGAGAAGCTGTACTCCTGATTGGCTCACATCATCGAAAAGAGTTTTAAGCCTATCAACACAATAACGAATTATTTCAGTAGGGTTGAAATCAGGCTCTTTAGCTAACGCATTAAAATGAATGGTTTGGTGCATCATCCCTGAATAAAGTATGGCACAATCTAATATATAAGGTTTTTTCTCTTCGCCGAATATTTCTAGAAACCGTTTTGATAGCCAATGTATATGTTTGAATTTTGCATGTGTAATAAAGTTTTTAAGTTCGGTATCATTTGAAATCATTATTTCTTCAAATAAGGAAAATAGTTTATTACTTCTATTGGAGTGTATTTGTAATTCAGATTGTTTGATGAATATTTCAATATCCGCAACATTTTGACCGATTAATAGTTCATTACTTTCATGTTCGAATTTTTCTTGGGTGGAGATAAAGACAGCTTTAAGCAGTTCACTTTTAGAAGAAAAGTAGTTATAAAATGTCCCTTTTGAAATACCGCTATAGTCCAAAATATCCTGAATAGACGTTGCTTGATAACCCTTTTCAATAAATAACTGGTGTGCATACTTAACTACAAGTTGTTTCCGTTCATTCATATAAATCACCCTTACTCTTATTGGACGGTCATTTTAACGTAATAGTATCTTATTTTCTATACGAACACAAACCAGTATTTTCACAATTGTTTTATTGCTTAATTCCAGGGAAGGGAGTAGTGTCAGGAAAAATGAACGATAAGTTTAATAGAAGAAAAAGTAATAGAGTTCAACATCAATAAAACGACGACTGTATAGGGGGGATAGCGACCTTTATAACAGGTGGATTCATAGCTTTCCTAAACTAAACTTTAGTGAATGTGGCTCTACCATCGATTAGGTGTGGCGTTTTTTTACGATCTTCATAAAGTGTGTTTGATCAGATACCGGAATCTCACAAAAACAATAAAAGTATTAGTTCATAAAATAGAGCTGCCATTCCTTATATAAGGATGGCAGCTCTTTTACTTGTGATTTTAAAAAAGGAAATAGAAGTGAACATTGTCACATGCGAATCTTAGGGTTTGTTATAAAATGAGAGAGTTAGTTAGATTTATCCAATTCTTAAGAAAAGTATGGAAAATACTTAGACTTATCTTCATTCTCGATTAATATCCTATTAGATATAGAAATGATAAAATCACGCAGTATGAAGGAATTGTGACATTGAAGTGGAATACCAGTAAAAGGGATAGAAAAATCGAAGAAACTTGTAGTAAAGCGATTTGAAAATTTGATATTTCCTTTTACTGGATTTAAAATAAAAGTATAAACAATTATAATCCTAATGGATTAATTATTATATTAAAATTATTATAAATAAGTATTGATTTTTTTCTGATAAGGCTTATCATTATATACATAAATAATAATGAAAAGGTGGTTCAATTATGACTAATAAGAAAAACCTTACAACTAGCTGGGGTGCACCAGTTGGAGATAACCAAAATTCTATCACTGCGGGGCAACGTGGCCCTGTACTCATTCAAGATGTACACTTATTAGAAAAATTAGCGCACTTTAACCGTGAACGTGTGCCTGAACGTGTAGTTCATGCAAAAGGTGCCGGTGCATTCGGTACTTTCGAAGTAACGAACGACCTTTCTAAGTATACGAAAGCTAAACTTTTTAATGGTGTTGGCAAGAAGACAGATTTATTTATCCGTTTTTCTACAGTAGCTGGCGAATTAGGCTCAGCTGATACAGTTCGTGATCCACGCGGATTTGCTGTTAAATTCTACACGGAAGAAGGAAACTACGATATCGTTGGTAACAATACGCCTGTATTCTTTATCCGCGATGCGATCAAATTCCCCGATTTCATCCATACACAAAAGAGAGATCCAAGAACACATTTGAAAAACCCGACTGCGGTCTGGGATTTTTGGTCACATTCACCAGAATCTTTACACCAAGTAACAATTCTAATGTCTGACCGAGGCATTCCGGCTACACTTCGTCATACACATGGTTTTGGAAGCCATACATTTAAATGGGTGAATGATGAAGGACAAGGCGTTTGGGTGAAATATCACTTTAAGACAGAACAAGGCATCAAAAACCTTGATGTGAATCTTGCTGCAAAACTTGCGGGTGAAAACCCTGATTACCATACGGAAGATCTTTTCAATGCAATTGAAAAAGGCGACTTCCCTGCATGGAAATTATACGTACAAATCATGCCTTTGGAAGATGCAGATACCTACCGTTTCGATCCATTTGATGTAACAAAAGTATGGTCTCAAAAAGATTACCCGTTAATCGAACTTGGCCGGATGGAATTGAATAGGAATCCTGAAAACTATTTTGCAGAAGTAGAGCAAGCTACGTTCTCACCAGGAACATTCGTACCAGGAATTGAAGCTTCTCCAGACAAAATGCTTCAAGGACGTCTATTTGCATATGGTGATGCACACCGTTACCGTGTTGGTTCTAACCACAACCAACTTCCGGTTAACCGTCCGAAAGTGGAAGCAAACAACTATCAACGTGATGGCTTCATGCGTGCGGATGACAATGGCAAGGGTTCAGTTTATTATGAACCTAATAGCTTTGATGGCCCTGCTGAAACAGCTGAAAATAAAACCACTCCATTTGAAGTGACTGGGCAAGTTGCACAAGTAGGACATAACAGTGATGACCACTACACTCAAGCAGGTGACTTATACCGTCTATTGAGTGAAGAAGAAAAAACTAGACTTGTAGAAACTATTGTGGGAGCAATGAAACCAGTCGAATTAGAAGAAATCAAACTTCGCCAAATTGGCCATTTCTACAAAGCTGATCCAGAATACGGAACACGCGTTGCTGAAGGTCTAGGCTTAGCAGTACCAGAAGAAGCAAGAAGCATAAAATAATGAATTCTTAATCTTAACAAAAAGCAAACAGGCATCCATTTATAAATGGGTGCCTGTATTAATTTGAAGGTTAAACGGCTAGATGTGGAGAAAATTGAGCTGGGTTATTTGACCAATGTGACAGTGCTGCCAACCAAAGCGGTTTGTATTTGTGTATTGGCACAACCCATTATTGGGATTAAAATTGGCAATAATTTGGTCAAATCAGCATACATTTGGATAAGCGGAGGTGCAGTATGGACGTTTTTGTGCGGCAGAATGATTCCTTGTGGCATTATAGCCAATTATTCAATGTGAATTATCAACTGATAATTGATTCCAATAGCGGGATTGATCCTCTTGCCCTCATGATAGGACAGAAGATCAAACTTCCGGGCTTTACGACGACTGGTCATCATATTAAGAAAGGGGATTCCTTATGGGCGATTGCCAAATCACGCAATCTTCCATTGGATGCACTATTTTTGGTTAATCCTAGTCTCAATGCGAATGCCTTGCAAATTGGCCAGACGATTTCTGTACCATTAAGGATTACTTGGAGGCTTGTTCAAGGAAATCAGGAATATGACTATCAAACGATGATGAATGATGTAAAACGACTGAAAAGCATCTATCCATTTATTAAAACATCCTCGATTGGAGATTCGGTTCTCGGGAGGGAGATCCCTGAAGTGCTGATTGGGAATGGTGACAAACGAGTGCACTATGATGGTTCATTTCATGCAAATGAGTGGATTACGACCCCTGTGATTATGACTTTTTTAAATGATTATTTAATGGCAATCACGAATCAAACTGGGATCCGCAGTCTATCTCTGTTCCCTTATTATCAGCAGACGATGCTATCTCTCGTTCCGATGGTGAATCCTGATGGAGTGGAGCTGGTTCTAAAAGGACCACCTGCTGATGCCTCATTGAAATCACAGCTCGTGGAATGGAATAATAATAGCGAGGATTTTTCTGGCTGGAAAGCTAATATCAATGGAGTCGATCTGAATGATCAGTTTCCCGCCAAATGGGAGCTAGAACAAGCTCGCAATATGGTAACGAAGCCAGGACCAGCAAATTATTCTGGAAAAGGTCCGCTAACGCAGCCAGAGGCAATTGCGATGGCTGATTTGACAAGAAAACGGGATTTTGACAGAGTGCTTGCTTTTCATACCCAAGGGGAGGTCATTTATTGGGGGTTTGAAGATTTGGAACCACCCGAGTCTAAAACGATCGTCAATGAATTTGCGAGGGTCAGCGGTTATGAGCCAGTCAAATCCGCTAATAGTTATGCAGGATATAAGGATTGGTTTATTCAGGATTGGCGGAGGCCGGGGTTTACCGTTGAACTCGGCAAAGGAAAAAACCCGCTTCCTTTAACACAATTTGATGAGATTTATCAGAAAACGCTGGGGATTTTTTTAGCTGGTTTGTATATGTGAATTTGTCCATGTGAAAAAGCTCAACTCCGGGTCTTTAGGGGAAGAGCTTTTAGTCTTATAAACTATTAGACCGGAAACGATGAGGGCTGCTTCAATAATAAGGTAAAGTTTAAATTTCCTTATTGATTGCATGATTAACTCGTTTTTAAGCCTAAAAGTAACGATTTTTCTCCAGCATTCGTATTGCTTAAATTGCAGCCCTTACCTAAAAGGTATACTAATAGTTTTACGGTAAAGAAGCTTGACTCCTTTAGCGCTAGTATCGGCCCCACCTACGCCAGATACATTGACGGCCACGCATGCCATCCAACCTAAGTTCATTATAATAGAAAGCGCTTACATTTACAAAAAAATCGTAGAACAAATTTCGACATCTACTCCTGTATACCCACCTTAGTGAAGGGAATTTGACTTCTCACTGAGGTGGGATTCTTTAGTGTTAACCATGTTAACGAGCGATGAATTCCTGAAGTTTTTTTGTTAGGCCGCCATTGCCAAATTTAATGAACTTTGTCTTTCCAGCTTCCTGTTCTGGAGAAGTAGCAAATTCCAAGAAGGCTAAAAGGTTGATCCGACGGTTAAGGATATGGATGATACCATATTCATAAAACCAATTATCAATCGTATTGTAAACTCCTTTATTCAGCGAATATTGCTGCTGGCACCATTGAAAAAATTTTCTATCAGGCAGATGTAGGTACTCCATCTCTTCTAAGCGGGTATTTTTTTTCTCCTTCATAATAGGGAACATAGGCCTTAGTAATTCTTTTTGCAAAGTCAATTCCTCCCTCATTTGATAATAACGAAAAGGCCCCCTATTCATGTTGTTGAATAGAGAGCCTCTAGTGAACTAGTCAGCCGATATATTTTATTATATAAAACCAGCATAAAACATATTAATCTTAGTTGTCAAGTGTGAATTAAATACAGGTTTTTGTGTTAAGTGTTTTATTTGTTAAAAAACCTGTATTTATTACGTTCACTTGCTATTAATAGAGAAAAATAAATGAAAAGACGAATAAAATTTTGTGTTTATTCATTTATAGTTCGTATATAATGGTTTTGAAGACATAGAGGGGGAGAGACTGGATGTATAAATCGAAAAAGATTTTATTATTAGGTTCGGGTGAATTAGGTAAAGAGGTCATTCTTGAAGCACAGCGTCTTGGTGTAGAGACCGTTGCCGTAGACCGCTATGAACAGGCACCTGCAATGCAAGTTGCTCATCGAAGTTATGTCATCGATATGCTGGATGCGAATCAGCTTAGGGAAATTGTTGAAAAAGAACAACCCGATTTAATTGTGCCGGAAATTGAGGCTATTGCCACATCTGAATTAATCAAATTAGAGGATGAGGGCTTTCATGTCATTCCAACAGCAAGAGCGGCTAAGTTAACAATGGATCGTGAAGGAATTAGAAGGTTGGCTTCTGAAACACTAGAGCTTCCAACTGCTGCTTACAAATTTGCTGATACATATGAAGAATTTGTCCAAGCTGCCAAAGAGATTGGATTTCCTAATGTCGTAAAACCGCTAATGAGTTCTTCAGGGAAAGGGCAAAGTGTCTGCCGTACGGAAGATGATCTTGAAGAATGTTGGCAAATTGCGATGGAAGGCGGCCGGGTTCAAAATGGACGAGTGATAATTGAAGAATTTATTCGTTTTGATTCGGAAATCACGCTCCTTACTGTTCGTGCAGTAAATGGAACGATGTTTTGTGCTCCAATCGGTCATATTCAGCAGGGTGGGGACTATATTGAATCTTGGCAACCTCATAATATGACAGAAGCACAAATCGTAGAGGCGAAAAGAATTGCCCAAGCCATTACAGATGAACTTGGAGGATACGGATTATTTGGGGTAGAACTTTTCCTATCTGGAGATAAAGTCTATTTCAGTGAAGTTTCTCCACGCCCGCATGATACAGGGCTAGTGACATTAGCTACCCAAAATTTATCGGAGTTTGCCCTGCATGTAAGAGCAATTCTAGGGTTTCCAATTCCAGAAATCACGCTGATTACTCCAGGAGCCAGCCGTCCGTTAAAAGCGCCAGTCGAGTTATCGGAATATTCTATAGTTGGTGTTGAACAAGCTTTGGCTTTGCCGAATACACAAGTGCGCGTCTTTGGAAAACCGGTCACGAAGGTTGGTAGAAGGGTAGCTGTTGCTTTATCTTCCGCCGATTCAGTCGAAATTGCGCGAGTGAATGCAGCCCGTGCTTTGGAATGTTTAAAGGTAGAGAAGTAATATTAAAAAGCGCTCTGGAATAGAGCGCTTTTTTTTACTTTAGACATGATTGTCCATCTCCATGGTTAACCCATATTCAAGCTGCCATCCACAACTAAGTTTGACCAGTTACAGCCCGGCTCCAGGGGGATGTGAAGAATAACACAGCATCGGCTGCCTCTTCAGGGGCAGTCACTTTTTGGAGTGGAGTACTTTCTCTTATCATCTGGAAAACCTCATCTGAAGTAGCAGAACTGGCATCCGTTTGTTGAAGCAGTCCACCTGGAACTATATTACGATGACTCCGTCTTTTCCTAATTTGTATTTACCCTGTCTTAACAATTAAACCGCTGCATTTTTACATTTCCTTGACACTAGGTTCATCTTCTTCCCTTATAGTTTAATTAAATATACGAACTAATTTATGGGAGGTCATTTTTTTGAAGAGTAAATTGAGTAAAAGATTTTTGCCTATTACCCTCGTTTCTGCCTTAGCAATTGGAAGTTTAACATGGTCCGCAACTAATGAAGATGCGTTGGCAAAGGAAAAATCACAAAAATCACCTGAAATTAGAAACGTCATTTTCTTGATAGGTGACGGCATGGGTGTTTCCTATACCTCCGCTTACCGGTATTTAAAAGATAATCCTGCTACTTCAGTGGCAGAAAGGACAGAGTTTGATAAATACTTGGTTGGTCAGCAGATGACATACCCAGAGGATTCTGCACAAAACATAACGGATTCAGCTTCAGCAGCAACGGCGATGTCTGCAGGTGTGAAAACCTATAACGCTGCAATCGCTGTTGATAATGATAAATCTGAGGTCAAAACGGTGTTGGAAGCTGCAAAAGAAAGAGGAAAAGCGACTGGACTTGTTGCGACTTCGGAAATCACTCATGCTACACCAGCCTCCTTTGGTGCACATGATGAAAGCCGGAAAAACATGAATGCTATTGCAGATGATTATTATAAGGAATTAATTAATGGCAAACATAAAATTGACGTCCTGCTAGGTGGTGGGAAATCCAATTTTGTCCGACCGGATATTGATTTGACGAAAGCCTTCAAAAAAGATGGCTATAGTTATGTAACCGATAAAAATCAAATGCTAAAGGATAAAAATAAACAGGTACTTGGTTTGTTTGCTCCAGAAGGACTTCCGAAAATGATTGATCGTCCAAACGAAACTCCTTCTTTGAAAGACATGACAAATTCAGCCATTCAGCGTTTGAACAAAGATAAAGATGGGTTCTTCTTGATGGTTGAAGGAAGCCAAGTCGATTGGGCTGGACATGATAATGACATTGTAGGTGCGATGAGTGAAATGGAGGACTTTGAAAAAGCATACAAAGCCGCCATTGAATTTGCGAAGAAAGACAAGCATACCTTAGTAGTTGCGACTGCTGACCACTCTACTGGAGGATTCTCGATTGGAGCAAAGGGTATTTATAACTGGTTCGGTGAACCGATTAAGGCTGCTAAACGAACACCTGACTTTATGGCTGATGCGATCGTAAAAGGCGCAGATGTAGAAAAGACTTTAAAACAATATATCGATCAAAATAAAGTCAAGCTAACTAACGATGAAATCAAAACGGTTTCAGATGCGGCTAAAACAAAAAATGTGACGAACATCGACAACGCTATAGAAGCAATATTTGATAATCGGACTAATACCGCGTGGACAACTGGCGGTCATACAGGTGAAGATGTACCGGTCTATGCATACGGTCCATATAAAGAGCGCTTTGCCGGCCAGGTTGATAATACGGACCAAGCTAAGATCATCTTTGATCTATTAAAGAAAAGGTAATGAATTCTGGGAGGGATTCCATGAACAAACTAATTATTGGTGCCCTTTTATTAACCACATTTGGTGCGCTTAACACTCAACCAGCTTTTGACGAACAGAAAGGGAAAGAAAAAACGGAGGAAGTTGCACAACCATTGGTGAAAAAGGATGTCTATGTTCCGAATCCACAACTTCCTGATGATATTAACCTGAAACAAATCGGCCAAACGGTTTCCGATGCAAAAGGTGAACTTACATTAAAGGCCTATAATAAGGCAAATGAGTCTCTGAAGGTCGGTCCGATTGAGGTAGTAATCAAAGATATAAAGGTGATGCATGCCTTCCCGGATTACAGTATGATTGATTTCTTTCATGGATACACACATGATGACGAATTCGATATCGTAAAAGTGAATGTTGAAATCAAAAATACTTCAGATAAAAACGTTATGTTCTCCCCGGTTGCTTTTCTGGAAACTGACAGTGGGAAACATATGACATGGGAAGATGACATCTACTTAGAAGAGCTGAACGGGGAAATAGAAGGAAATGGCTCAAAGCAGGGGAACATTGGTTTCATTCTAAGTGCTAAAGATGTGAAGGGAATTTCCTTTATGACAAGTGATGCGATTGATAGTCAAGGGAAGGTCCTTTCAAAAGGTAAGTCCATGGAATTTACTTTTTAATAATAGTGGTGTATGAATGCCTTGCAAAAATCAAATACTAGGACATGTGATAGGGATGACCTATCACGTGTACAGAATATCCAAATCCTATTGATGAGGTGATACAGAATGAGTTATAAAGATCAATTAGATCCACATTCTCAAAAGTTTCACCATAACTGGACAAGACCTAAGCGTTCCAAGTCTCAAGTAAATGGCCATACGCAAGAATCGCAAACAAACATTAAACTAAAAAGTAATGCAAAGGCTCACAAGTGGTAACGGATATTTCTGATAAAGAAGGAGACTCTTAACGGGTCTTCTTCTTTATATGTTGGGGTAAAGTATGCATAGGACCGTGATATAGGTTTTTAATATATGTGTTCTTTCGCTGATTTCCATGATTGCAATCTATATCGCTTATAAACGTTCAAATAAGGCATGCATGGCTTTTCCTTCATAATTATGATAACATTTACCTTTAGGAATAAAGCAGAGCCGGGCCGTAAATTTGCAGGCGTTGACACAGGGCGCAGCAATTTTGGTTTTGTGCATATTAACCATCAAAGGGGAAACAGGCCCAATGTTGGAAGTTTTACCTTACACAAATAGAGGACGTGATTTTTAATGATAAATATTGAGATCCCTGCAGCGGATATAAGCATTAAACAAAGGAAACAAGTAATAGAGGGAGACGAAGCGATCATCCCAGAAATTTACGGTTTCATTGATTTTCATTTAATTCCCCGTGATAAAGGCGGCATCATCATGTTTTATAACGAAAATGATGAGCTGATTTTTGTCGGTAAAGCACGTAAATTAAGACAAAGAGTCAAAAAACATTTCGAGGATAATGTTTCTCCAATTAAGTTACACCGTAATGAAGTCAAAAAAATTGACATTCTTGTTGTAGAAGACGCAATGGAACGTGAAATCTATGAAACGTACATGATCAACAAACTTCATGCAAAATACAATATCGACAAAGTGTTTTATAAATAATAAGAATCAACTATGAAAGCTGACTGCCTATGCAATCAGCTTTTTTGTTACATCTAAAGTACAAAAATAAGTCCGTACATTTACAGTTTCTTGATGTTAGGTTAACATTGTTGGTTTATATTTGAAGTATTCCAATACATTTTCAGGAGGTTGCTATTGAAGAAAATACTTTGTAAAAAGGTGTTAGTTATCTCGGTAGGGACAGTGATTGCCTTTGGGAATTTAACGTGGTCCGTGTCACAAGCTTCTAAACTGGCGAAACAGCGAGAGATTGAATCTTTTGAACAAGAGACAGTAAAATCTTCAGAGTTGGAAATGGCGGAATAAGAACATAATCCAATAAAATATTGGATATGAGAGTACAATAAACTAAAAAAACGCACTGGAGGTTCTTTACACATGCTGTTATGTGTGATTGGGCCTCCATTTATTTTTGTTTTTATTTTTATGATTCTTATACTATTAAAAAAGGTGTAATAGAAGGAAAAATGAAATTAATAAATATTTTGAAAAAAACTTGCAAATAGTAATGATTACGTTTTATTATAAGGGGGTGGATTTAAACAGAAAGTAATTCCATGGAATAAATCGTAATGATTTTGATTTGTGAATGGATTTAAAATGCAGATATGTTTAAGGAGTGTTTGTGAATGCGAAATAAGAAAATCCCCGTTACGGTTTTAAGTGGATACCTTGGTGCGGGAAAGACGACGCTGCTGAATCATATCCTTGAAAATCGAGAGAATCTGAAGGTTGCGGTCATCGTCAATGATATGAGTGAGGTCAATATTGATGCGTCCCTTGTCAAACAGGGAGGGTTTACTCGGACAGATGAAAAGTTGGTGGAAATGCAGAACGGTTGCATATGCTGTACACTTCGTGAGGATTTAATGATTGAAGTTGAAAAGCTGTCCACAAAAGGTAATATCGACTATATTGTGATTGAATCGACTGGTATCAGTGAACCCGTTCCAGTCGCTCAAACCTTCACGTATGTTGATGAAAACGTGGGAATTGATTTATCAAAATTTTGTCGGCTCGATACGATGGTTACCGTTGTTGATGCGAAGAACTTTTGGCAGGATTACGCTTCAGGGGAAACTCTTATTGATCGAATGCAGGCAACCGATGAGGACGATCAGAGGGAAGTGGTTGATCTATTGATTGACCAAATAGAGTTCGCTAATGTGATTCTTTTAAATAAAATCGATTTAATGAAAGTAGAAGAAGTTGCGGAATTGAACGCGGTTCTTCAAAAAATAAATCCTGATGCGCGGATCATTGAAACGAGTCATTCCCAGGTGCCGCTAAAAGAAGTCATGAACACCCATCTGTTCGATTTTGAAAAGGCAAGCCAAGGAGCAGGCTGGATAAAGGAATTAAATGAAGAGCATATTCCAGAAACCGAAGAATATGGGATAGCCTCCTTCGTTTACAGAAGGAAAAAGCCATTTCATCCATCGCGGCTGATGACGTGGTTAGAAAGTTGGCCGGTGGAAGTGGTGCGGGCAAAGGGCTTCCTTTGGTTGGCATCGAGAAATGATACAGCAGGCCTGCTATCACAGGCTGGACCGTCATTAATGATCCAGGAAGCAGGTAAATGGATTGCAGCTTATCCTAAAGATGAACAACAGCAGATATTGCAGGATGAACCTGAATTGTTGAAAAGCTGGGATGATCTTTACGGAGACCGGATGACGGAACTAGTGATGATTGGCATTCAAATGAAACAACAGGAAATCGAAAATGAATTAGATCAATGCTTATTGACTGAAATAGAGTTGCAGCAGGATTGGTCTCTGTATGAAGATCCATTACCTGCTTTTACGGAAATAGTTCATTAAAAAACTAAATAGGAGGAAACAAAGATGAGAGTAAACATCACTTTAGCATGCACAGAAACAGGGGACCGAAATTATATCACAACGAAAAACAAGCGGAATAACCCGGATCGAATCGAATTGAAAAAATACTGCCCGCGTTTAAAGAAACACACGCTTCACCGTGAAACGAAATGATTTTGAGATTTAAATCGTAATGATTATGTTTTATAAAGAAAGATAGGCAGCGGAACGAATCGTGAACAGTTTATAGAATTATATAACCTAAATAACATTCGCTATATTTTAAAAAAGGAGAGATTCAAATGGCGAAAAAATCTAAAGTAGTAAAAGCACAAAAACAGTTGGCGATGGTAGAAAAATATGCAGAAATCCGTAGGGAATTGAAAGAGAAAGGGGACTTTGATGCATTGGCCAAACTCCCACGCGACTCTTCACCAACACGTGTTCACAATCGTTGTGGAGTAACAGGAAGACCGCGTGGGTATATGCGCAAATTTAACATGTCACGTATTGTTTTTCGAGACCTCGCTCATAAAGGACATTTACCTGGTGTCAAAAAGGCAAGCTGGTAATAACGGGGATAAAAGCAAAGGTGATTCAGGGGTAGGGTCCCTTGAATCATCTTTATTCGTAATAGTCATCACACCACTTCCTTTTTTATTTCATTGAATCCTGTATCGAATGTTCCTGGATGTGGTGGTTCTTGTATGCAAAACTTCTGCTTACATCGTTTGGAAAATGGCTTCAATTATTAAGAGATTTCCTTTTCCTTTGGTTCTTCATATAATTGAAGAATTATAGGGAAGAAGGAATGAGTAATGGGACATATATTTTGGATGATTTATTTAGGAATATTAGGAACGGCTGCGATTGGTTTTCTCATTAAAGGTGCTTATAAAACCTCTCTTGCAAAAATGGATTTTGTCATTTCGATTATCACTTGGGTAGGGTTATTTGGGTACATAACGAAAACCTCTATCCTTACACCTCTGGTATGGAAATTCGTATTTGTTGGTTCTTTGCTATGGGATATTATTTTCAGTTTTATGAGCAAAGACTACAATAGTGATAAGAAAGCGGAAGAATTACCTGATTCTATTAGTAAATTATTGACTGCAATCACATTAGTCGTCTGTCTTGGACCGTTATATTATGGGTTATTCAAATATGCATTCTAACAGCTAAACCAAAAAAGAACCTGTAAGGTTCTTTTTATTTTGGTTAAAGAGAAGGGGGATTCCTTTAGTAGGTATGATATAGCTATATATTTCAGCATTGTTGTAAAAGAGAGGTGTTTTTTTATGATGCAACGCAAAGAAAGCAGAAGTTTTAGCAACTCTGCTTTTTTATTAATAATTATCTTTGGAAAAATTCAATCCATTCTTTTTCTGGTCCATATATGTAGAAATAGCGATAACCATTGGGCAGGGTAACAATTTCTTGATCAATTAGCTCGACGTTTTCAAAGCCTTGAATCCGAGCATATTCTTCTTCTATATCATCGACACTAATGGCAAAATGATGAATTGTTGCTTCGGATGGCAGCGTGTCGCTATAACCTTGAATTAATTCAATTTCTGTTTCGTTTGAATCATTGTATCCAAGGAATGCTAGTTGGATTACCCCATCAGTATGTGGCACCCGCGATTTCAATTTTAAATCTAAAACATCCTGATAAAAGGTTATGGATTTTTCAAGATCTCTAACAACAACTCCAATATGATCGACTCTTTTTATAGCCAAGGATATTCCTCCTTCTGTTTAGGTGCAATATGCTAATATTAGTATATATAACATTATTCGTTATAAAATTACAATTTGAGGTAGTGTTTGTCTGATTATTAAAAAAATGATTAATGAAGGAAGAATGGACTGGTAAATCGTGAAAAGTGATCGATAAATCAATAGACAATACTTAATGAAGAAAAAGTATTGTCTACACATGTATAGTGGAGAAGTCATTTGTTAAGGACAGGGGAATACGAAAAATATATTGAGGCTATAGTGACATATTTCACAGAAAGAAAAGAATTTATCTTTTTGTAAGCAAAAATTTGTTTCTATATGAAATAGTAGATATACTATGGGAACAACGCCATTATTAATGGATATGAGAGGAGAGATATTATGGGAAAAATTCGAGAAGGTGAAGTTTTCACCCTTACTGATGACAATGACGAGGGCCATGAAGTTGAAGTTCTGGGATCATTAGATGTAGAAGGAACGGAATATGTAGCAGTAGGCTTGCTTGAAGACATTGAAGAAGATACAGAGGAAGATATCGATATTTTCTTTTTCAGAGTCGAAGGTGAAGGAGAGCTAATCGATATCGAAACGGACGAGGAGTTCGAAAAGGTATCCTTAGCGTTCGAAGCAGCTTTTGATCCGCAGGATTGATGGGAAAATGGAAAAGACGGCACATTAGGTGTCGTCTTTTTTATATGTATGAAAAGTACTGGCCCCGCCTTCGCCAAATACCATGATAGCCACGCGTGCTATCCACCCTTACATAAGTATAGTGCCGCATTGTTGATAGGACATGTAGTGTGTATGTAGGTTTTGTTAAATCAAGAAGTCATTTTTCTACCTACTAGGCATAGGATAAAAAAAGTGGAGGTGATAGGATGGCCGTTGTAAAGCACACTGACGCCGATCTAGCCTTATTGGCAAGATTGCTTAGAGCAGAAGGCGAGGGTGAAGGTGATCAAGGCATGCTGATGATCGGTAATGTAGGGGTCAATCGGATAAGGTCGAATTGTTCCGATTTCAAAGGGTTGAGGACGATTCCAGACATGATTTATCAGGAACATGCCTTTGAAGCTGTGCAGAAGGGGTATTTTTATCAACGAGCAAGAGAGAGAGAAATAAGACTTGCGCGTCGTAGTGTAAATGGTGAAAGGATATGGCCTTCAAAATTTAGCCTATGGTACTTTCGGCCACCGGGAGATTGTCCGGCAACCTGGTATAACCAGCCTTTAGTAGGGCGTTTTAAGCTTCATTGTTTTTATGAACCCACAGCTGAAGAATGTGAGAATATTTATAATACATTTTAGGAAAGAGGCTGAACCTTATATGGAGGTTTGGCCTCTTTGTGTGTCAAGTATGTAATCAAAATATCATATGATAAAACTAGCAAATGATTTACTGATACTGTAAAATTGAGACAGTAAATTTCCGGATAAGAAAGGAATAAAAAAATTGATGAGTAAAAGGCTTATTAATTATGGGCAAAGGCAAATGGGAGAACAGTCGGAGGAAATCACAGAGCAACTTAAGTCTTTCATGGAGAATAATGCGGACGCCATTTCTATCGTTGATCTGGAAGGAAAAACCCTTCAAGTTAATTCTGCTTTTGAAGATTTTTTTGCTTGGAAAAATGATGAAATAATAGGTAAGCCGTTTCCGATTATTCCTGAATTCTTGAAGGAGTCAGTAAATGAATTGCATAGCCAGGTTAGGGAAGGGGAACAAAAGAAAGGCTTTGAAACGGTTAGACAAAGAAAAGATGGCCAGTTAATCAATGTGAGCATCTCCCTTTTTACTATCCGAGACAATAAAAATGAGCCGAGTGCATTGGCCTTCGTTTATCGGGATATCACGGATCAAAAGCTTGCTGAAGCTGCCTTGAAGGAAAGTGAAGAAAGGTATCGCAGTTTAGTGGAAGTATCACCTGAAGCGATTTTTGTGCATCGTAATGGGGTCATTGAGTATATGAATCCTATGGGGGCAAAAATGCTAGGTATGGATAGTGTAGATGATATTATTGGCATGTCCGTTTTTCAGTTCGTTCACCCTGATTCTCTAGAAACTGTAAAAAAACGAATCAAGATAATGAGAGACGATTATAAAGCAGTTGATTTATTGGAGCAAAAGTTCATTAGACTTGATGGACAAGAATTTTATGGAGAAACACTTGGCCTTCCGATTATTTATAAGGACCGTCCAGCCATACAGGTGTTTTGCAGAGATATTACCGAGCGTAAGAAAACAGAAGAAATACTTTGTAAATCTAACATGCTATCTGCGGTGGGGCAGATGGCTGCGGGTATTGCACATGAAATAAGGAATCCGTTAACAACGGTTAAAGGATTTTTACAACTATTGAGAGAAAGCCCCGATAAAAAGGACTATCTTGAAATGACTGTAAGTGAAGTTGAGAAAATTGAAATTTTAGCCAATGAATTTTTGAGTTTAGCAGAGCCTGAAGCGAAGGTTTGGGAATCGATTCAGCTTACCGATATATTAGACAGTGTAATTATGTTAGCCGAGTTTCAGGCGATAATAAATGACGTTGAAATTATCAAAGAATATAAAAAGGATTTTGCATGGGTCCTTGGTGAGCCTACTCAGTTAAAACAGGTGTTTACTAATGTCGTTAATAATGCGATAGAAGCAATGCCTAAAGGAGGCAAACTTCATATTCAGTTAAAATATGAAGAGGAATCCATAGTTATCTCCTTTATTGATCAGGGTAGTGGAATCTCAGAAGAGCGTATAAAGCATTTAGGACAGCCTTTTTATAGTACAACGGAAAAAGGAACAGGATTAGGACTCATGGTCAGTACTAAAATCATTCATGAGCATAAGGGTGAAATCCAATTTAGTAGTGAAGTAGGAAAAGGAACTATCGTTGATATCATTCTCCCTATCGATAAAAATTCACAATGAAAAGTGACGAGAAGTCAATGCTCTCGTCACTTTTTGGTTTATAGTTTAACGATTGTTCTGCCTCTTGCTTCCCCTTTTAAAAGGGTAGGAAGGACATCCGGTAAATCTTTAAGGGTAATTTCCTGTTGTATGAGATGTTCTAAATGTGCCAGCTTAAAATCGGTAGCGAGTCGCTGCCAAACCTTCAATCTCGTATCCATTGGGCAATTCACGGAATCAATTCCGAGTAAATTAACACCTCTTAGGATGAATGGAAAGACAGTAGCTGGTAGATTGGTACCTGCTGTTAATCCACTTACCGCAACAGAACCTCCGTATTGAATTTGACTAAGGACAGAAGCAAGTGGTTCTCCGCCAACTGGGTCAACCGCACCACTCCACTTTTGTTTGCCTAGTGCCCGAAGCTTGCCATTGTAGACATCTTCACGTGATACAATTGTTGAGGCACCAATTTCCTTTAGGTACCCGTGTTCTGATTCTTTTCCTGTACTCGCCTCAACCGAATAGCCAAGCTTGGAAAGTATCGAGACCGCGAAGCTGCCGACCCCACCTGTTGCACCAGTTACGAGAACACTTCCTTGATCAGGAGTGAGGTTATTTTCTTCTAGACGGAGAACCGATAAGGCCGCAGTAAAACCAGCCGTCCCGATAACCATCGCTTCTTTCAATGTAAGGCCCTCAGGAAGTGGAACAATCCACTCTGCAGGAACGCGGGCAAATTCACTATAGCCCCCGGATTGGGAAACGCCGATTCCATAGGAAGTCGCAATGACTTCGTCTCCCTCTTTAAAACGGGAATTCTCTGATGAAACGACAACACCAGCTAAATCAATTCCCGGAACAATTGGATAGTTTGTGACTATGTTTCCATTCGGAATGCTAGCTAGGCTATCTTTATAATTCACACCTGAATAATGAACGCGGATGAGCACTTCGCCTTGAGGTAAGTCATCAAGTGTTAGTTCCTGAATGCTAACGGAAAATTGGTCCTCTTGCTTGTCCACGACTAATGCATCAAATCGTTGTACCATAATTAGTTCCCCCTTTGATTTAAATCATTCTAATTATATAAGAAAAGACGGTAAGCTGTATAATGATTGAATTCAAAATAAATGGCTCTATCTTTTCTTTCTTCTTCTAAAAATGTTACTATAAGGTTTGATTCAGTTTATATTAAAGGAGATGTTTTACATGGCTAAAAAAGGATACATACTTATGGCAAATGGAGAAAAAATCGAATTCGATCTTTTCCCGAACGAAGCACCAAACACAGTAGCTAACTTCGAAAACTTAGCGAACACAGGATTTTATAACGGCGTAGTATTTCACCGTGTCATCCCAGGTTTCGTAAGCCAAGGTGGAGATCCAACAGGTACAGGTGCAGGCGGAAGCGGCACACAAATCAAGTGTGAAACTGTAGGAAATCCTCATAAGCATGAAGCAGGCAGCCTATCTATGGCACATGCTGGAAAAGACACTGGCTCAAGCCAATTCTTTATCGTTCACGCACCGCAACCACATCTTAACGGTGTCCACACGGTATTCGGTAAAGTAACATCTGGACTTGAAACAGCTAAAGCTATGAAAAATGGCGACAAAATGGAGAAAGTCGAAGTTTTTGACGCTGAATAATGGATGTAGAAAGAGGAAGCATTATGCTTCCTCTTTTTTTTGTCTTAAAATCCATGTTAGTGTGGACCGCATAGCATATCTGGAAAGAAGATGAGAGGGGGGAGCCAACAGCTAATCAAAAAATTGCTTGTCTTTTTTTCGTCAAATCAGGATCTTAGACTTTCGTTGAGAATATTTGATATAAAGTAGTTTTTTTTCAATTTTAAGCATTTACCGCCCCTCTTTAATGTTATTAGTATCTTTCCTTTATCATTTCCCGCCAGAAGACTCCCTCTTCAAGCGTGTGAAGGGCGAGAGCCCAGAGGTAAGGGGGAGATGAATGGCGGTTGGCATAAGCCAAAGTAATCTTTTGACAAACATACGTTCGATAGTTAATAATAACATAAGGGGGTGAAACCAATGGTCGTAAACAAAGCTTATAAATTTCGAATCTATCCAACTAAAGAACAACTAGTTCTAATCAATAAAACGATCGGCTGCTCCCGTTTTGTCTATAACTTCTTTTTAGGCAAACAAAAGGAGAAAGATGCCTACTGGTATATTTGTGAAGAAATGAAGCAGAACGGCCAATTACCCTCTAATGAATGGAAAGGTTCTTTTCTGAATAAATACGCAACAATCAAAGAACTTCCAGCTTTAAAGAAAGAGTATTCTTTCCTGAAAGAAGTAGACAGTATTGCCTTACAGAAATCGGTGGAAAATTTAGCAGATTCCTATAGTCGATATTATAAAAAGCAAAACAAGTCACCACGCTTCAAATCGAAAAAGAATCCTATCCAGTCCTACACGACTAAATATACGAATGGAAATATCGGAATAATTGGAAACAAAATCAAATTGCCAAAACTCGGTCTAGTTCGTTTTGCTAAAAGCCGCGAAGTCGAAGGGCGAATCATCAATGCCACAATCAGGCGGAACCCTTCGGGTAAATATTTCATTTCCGTTTTAGCGGAAACCCATGTACAAGTACTTTCTAAAACGAATCGTTCGTGCGGTGTAGATGTTGGTTTGAAGAATTTTGCTATTCTTTCAGATGGTACGGTCTATCAAAACCCAAAATTCTTCCGGACGGTCGAAAAGAAATTGGCCAAAGCACAACGGATTCTTTCAAGGCGACAAGAAATAGCCTTGAATCAAAATAAACCATTGGCTGAAGCCAAAAACTATCAAAAACAAAAACGAAAAGTGGCTATCCTACACGAAAAAATTTCAAATGCCCGAATGGATTACTTACATAAAGTTTCTACCGAAATCATCAAAAACCACGATGTTATTGGAATGGAAGACTTGCAAGTGTCGAATATGATGAAAAATCACAAACTAGCTAAAGCTATTAGTGAAGTATCTTGGTACCAATTCAAAAAAATGTTGGAATACAAAGCAAAATGGTATGGTAAACAAATCGTGACCGTATCTAAAACGTTTGCTTCTAGCCAATTGTGTTCTAGCTGCGGTTACCAAAATAAAGACGTTAAACATCTGAATCTTCGTGAATGGGATTGTCCTTTTTGTTCTACTCACCACGATCGAGATATTAACGCAGGACTCAATCTAATGAATGAAGCCATAAGGCTTCTAACCGTAGGAACTACGGGAGTAGCCTAATTAAAAATTGGCCGATAGGCTAATGTTCTTAGGAATCCCCCACTACAATCAGACCGTAAGGTCAATAAGTGGTGGGTAGTTCAAAGGCTCACCCATTCTTTTAAAAAGGGGAAAATAAAAAAGAGCATTGAAAATTGCTCTTTTAACGAATGTTTTATAAGTGATTGACCCGATGATTATTTATTGAATATGTCTGCAGTAAAACTATATTTGACACCTGTCATAGTTTCCGAAATATCCCACAATTTCTTCGAGGTTTCCTCATTATATAAAGTATTAATAATATCGTCTTTTTTAGGAAAGCCTTTTCTGCCTTTCTTTCCATCGGGTCCGATGTATTCTCCGCCTGTTAAGGCAGGTTCAGTCGCGGCGTACAGAGTCGGAAGCGCCCCCATGCTTGCAGGCTGGGTGATAGTTTTGGAAAGAAAGTGGACGAACTTATTTACCGGTTTTCCTGATCCGCGTGACATAAGATTCGTATGAGCAAGGCCAGGGTGACAGGCAACACTAATCGAGTCGGCTTGGTGCTGATTGAACTTGTTCTGTAATTCGCGGGCGAAGAGAAGATTGGCGAGCTTACTTTGCCCATAGTATTTCATCGGTTTATAATTAGTTTCACCATTTAAGTTATCGAAGTCAATAAATCCATTGATGGCGGCTAAGCTGCTTAATGTGACTACCCTCGATTTTGGTGTAGAGAGAATACACGGAAGAAGCAGACCTGTCAAAGCAAAATGACCGAGATGATTGCTTCCTAATTGTAGCTCGAAACCGTCCTTCGTCTTACTGTAAGGCGGGATCATGACACCTGCATTATTGATAAGAACAGAAAGTGAGTCATAGTTTTCCAAATAGGAATCAGCAAAATGACGAATGCTGCTTAAATCACTTAAATCGAGCTGCATCACTCGTACGTCCGCCTTAGGGTAGACGGAGGTAATTCTTTCGACAGCCTTTTCGCCCTTTGAAGTATTCCGAACGGCAAGAATTATCTCGGCCCCTTTACTAGCGAGCACAAAGGCTGTTTCAAAGCCAATACCGCTATTAGCTCCGGTAATCACAATCGTTTTCCCAGTTACATCTACCATTTCTTCACCATTCCACTTTTCACTCATCACCAACCACACCTTTCCACACATTCTATATCTATCTATCATATACCCAAATAATTCCTATATGTCACATTTAGAGGTGTGAAAGAGTGTAATCAAATCGAAAAACATGTTAAGTCTAATTTAACTTAAGGGTAAGCCGGCTTTTAAACGATTACAAAATTTTTATGTAATCAATAATATTTTTTATGATTAAGAAAACAGTAACAAAGATAAATAACACTCTTACATATGCTACTCCTTTCTTTATGGCGAATTTAGAACCTACTAAAGCTCCTACTATCATAGATATCCCCATCGGTATCCCATAGGAAAAGTTGACCGCATCAAGAAAAATGAACATGATGAGCGCCGCAATATTACTTCCGAAGTTTAGAAATTTTGCGTTTCCCGCTGAGTGTAAAAAATCGAAACCAATAATCAAAAAGGCAAATAATATAAAGGATCCAGTTCCAGCACCTAAAAATCCATCATAAAAACCAATTGCAAATATAGTTAATGAAAATAGAAGGGCTTTTTGCAAAGAGAGTTTTTGGTAAGTCGATTCATGTCCCCAGTTTTTCTTTAGAATCGTATAAATAGCAACGGCTATTAAGAGAACTAATACCAATGGCTTTAATAATTCGGGTGAGACAAAATTGACTACCCAGGCACCTAATAAGGACCCTGTGAAAATAAGAGGAAACAACTTTGCTACTAATTGAAAATCGACTTTTCCTGAACGGATAAAGGCAATGGTACTTGTTAAAGATCCCATTGAACTGGCCAATTTATTTGTAGCAATTGCCGCTGTAGGGGAGAGACCTGAAAATAATAAAGCAGGTATAGAAATGAGACCTCCGCCTCCGACTACAGAATCAATAAATGCTGCTAGAAATCCGAAACATACTAACAACAAAAGTGTAGAAATATTAATATCTTCCATCTAAGAAACCTCCGTATCAATAGAATTAAAGACGAACCACTCGCTGATGGGGACTCCTTAATCCAAAGTTATCTACTTTACTAAAAAAATTAGAGTAAGGCATTTTTAGTTACTACTTAAATAGTAACTAAAAAATTTATCCATGTAAATAAGACTTTTACGATTTTATAACTTCTTAACTTTTCAAATTGAGATTTGGTATGATAGATATAACTTACTAATTGCACTAGGAGGTACTATGCAAGATATCATTCAAAAAATTCAGTCTCTAGGATTTAGTCAATATGAAGCAAAGGCTTATGTTTCTTTGGTACGTCAAGGACCAACAAGTGCCTATCAAGTGAGCAAGGAATCAGGAATTCCTAGAGCACGTATCTATGAAATATTAAACGGGCTTCAAGAAGAGGGAATCGTGTTAAAAGAAGAAATTAATGATTCGGTTCAATATTCACCTTTACCTGTCGATGTATTTTTAGAATCTGTTCAAACAAAATGGAACAATACCTATCAATCCATAAGTGATACATTAAAGCAATTTGAAAAAACAGAGCCCATTTCCGATAACCGTGTAATGACTCTTAAAGGAGAACGGCATATTCTATCCTTTTGTCGTACTTTATTACAAAAAGCTGAGAAAAGAGTGATTGTTTCCATATGGGATAAGATGTACGAGAAACTTGAACAAGAGCTAAAAGATACAGCAGCGTATTGTAATCTCAAAGGTATTGTTTTTCAAGTTGACAACCCATTACCAGGGATAGATATTCATCGTAAAACCAGTTATGTAGACAATATTGGAGAGAACAAATGGTTTATCTTATCCATTGATGGCAAGGAGACAATTTACGGCCCCTCTTCTGAAGAAAGAGAAACAGCGTTTTACACAGATGATCCGGTTCATATCAATTTTCTAGAAAACTACATTTGGCATGATATCCTCGTTAACCGACTAGTTAAAAAGGATAATGAAGATGCTGAGAATTGGATATCGAGAGAAAGAGATCAGTTTTTCTCACTCTAGTAGATCCTGTTTTACCTTTGTTTCTAGTGCACAATTCACAAAAAAGCTGATATCTCCAATGTGGTGGGATATCAGCTTTTTTTATTATCTACCTTAGCTTCTGATTCTGTGTTGTTGATTTGTGGATATACATATATTTAAACGATTCAGGATATTAATTCGGATAAAAGGTTTTTTGGAAATTTTATTGGAGTGGGTAAGCTAGAATGATCGCGATAAGACCGGTAAGAAACAATCGTGTGGTCGTGTGAATACACGTCCAACTGTAGAATATGTGAGCTTTTCATTTCCAAATAATACGAAACATCTTCTTTTTGTAAATGATAAAAAGAATAAACTATACCTAAAAGGTCTTTTTCCATTTGCTTGGTTTCAGGCTGATTCATAATATGCTCACTCAACTGCAAAATCGTAACAGATGTTGATCTTGTGATGTCTGTTACTTTTTCTTTTGCATAATCAACTGCATGACTAATAGTATCGGCAAGATTCTTTAAGATTCCGTCCATAAGGGTTTGTATCTCCTTTGTATTGGGGTATGTATAGTATGGGGTACGTGGCTTATGCTTTATGCAATAAATTCCTAAGGAAGAAATAGAATAGGTCATTTATGAACATTATTAAGAGAGAACAAATAGAAATTACGATTTAAGCAGTACAGTCGAAAAAGAAAAATAAATTTTGCAGAAAAGGAATGACGGACAATATGAGTAATGAAGTGTCATTAGCAAAAGTAGAATTAATGAATAGTAAAGAGACTGTCTCTATTGATATTTTCAACGAGGACTGTAAGGAGGGCGTAACGTTAGTCCATATATGGGGAAGCAATGGGTATCTAATGAAGGGAATCTCCGGAAGGAAGCTTGCGGATTCTGATATGGAACGAAAGGATAAAAAAGTACAATGAAGAAAAAAAATAAGTATATCGTACTGCTCTTCATTGCTATCATTTCGTTATTAACGGTGGTGCTCGTTCAAATAAATATGGATACGAAATCCAAAGAAACCGAGAAGGTAGAAAACACAGCAGATAAAGAAAAAGAGCAAGGCGGTAAGGAAGAAACCGACATCAATGTCATCACAGATACTGATGAAAAAATAGAAGAATTGCTTGAAAACATGACGCTTGAAGAAAAAATTGGACAGCTAATGATGGTCGGTTTCAAAGGAACTGAAAAGAGCAGTGAAATTACGGAGCTAATCGAACAAAAACATATAGGGGGCATCATTTATTTTGACCGCAATATGAAATCGCCAAAACAAGTGGCGAAGTTATCCAATTCGCTTCAGCAATCGGCTGATCGTAGTTCGCATTCGCTTCCGCTTATGGTAGCCGTCGATCAGGAAGGCGGAGACATAATCCGAATGAGGGAACGAGTATCGCCAATCCCTTCGCAACAGGAACTTGGGGAAAATGCTTCTGTTGAAGACATGTACAAGGTGGCAAAATTGAACGGGACAGAACTGAACTCTATGGGGATTAATATAAATTTTGCTCCAGTTCTTGATTTATCAAAGACGGACAACCGTTCACTGGGAAAAGATCCAGAAAAGGTCTATCAATACGGAACGAAAGCGATTCAAGGCTTGAACGATGCTTCCGTTACTGGAGCATTGAAGCATTTTCCAGGAAACGGTCGCAGCGAGATTGACCCGCATGTCGAAACATCTTCTGTGGAAGCAAACCAGCTCGACCTGGAAAACTCGGATATTTATCCTTTCAAGAAAATAATTAGAGAAATGGATAACCAAAAGTTTTTCGTGATGGTCACCCACATTAAATATCCAGCTTATGATAAAGAAAAACCGGCAAGCCTGTCCAAGGTTATCATTGAAGACTTGCTTCGAGGAAAACTTGGATTTGAAGGGCTTGTCGTCACGGATGATTTGGAAATGGGCGCTGTGAATAAGTATTTTTCCTATAAAGATATGGGGAAAGAAGCAATCCTTGCAGGAGCGGATTTATTATTGGTCTGTCATGAATATTCGCATGAGCTTGAGGTATATAACGGTTTACTTGAAGCTGTGAAAGCAGGAGAAGTTCCTATGGAGCGAATTAACGAGTCAACGAAAAGAGTTCTAACTTATAAACTCTACAATATGAAGCAAACAAAGGTAGATCCAGGTCAAGCTGCAAAAGTGGTGAAAAGTCCTGAAAGCTTAGAGTATATTAACAGTCTGAACTTGGAGAAATAAAAGGAAAATCAACTATCAAAGCTTAGCCCTCGCTCAAATAAAACAGCGAAGGCTGGGTTTCGCGGGTCAAGTTTAAGAGTTTTTACCAGTCTGTTCAATGCAGGCTGAAGCTGCGGCCTGTTGTTTAAATCAACCGATAGAGGGAATACTATAATATAACCAACTTCAAGGAGGAAACTCATATGCCATCAAATAAAATGATTGGAACTGTCGTGATAGGAGCAGCAGCATATTTAATGCGCAATAAAAAAACTCGTGAAAAAACCATGAGTCAAATAAAATCCCTAGCCACTCCAGAAAACATTGATAAGGTTAAGAGCCAACTCCAATCCTTAACAAAATCAAAATCGAATAAGCCTTCCGCTCATTAAGTAAAAAAAATCCCCTTAAGTGATTGTGTAATTGCCACAATCCTTTTAAAGGGGATTTTTTATTGAACCTTGTTGTCTGTGTAAATGGCTCTCATTAATAAAGTATTACCTTCAGGTCATTCAAAAGTAACGGTGTTGTTACTCAGCGTCATCTTCACCATTATCTTCTTTATTGAACCATAAAGGATCTTCATTATCGACTTCACCATTATAATTAATAAGAATTTCTTCTCCTGCTTTTATGTCGGTGTAAGCGAAGAAATCAAACGTGTGGTTCTTAAAGTTTATGTCATAAGTAGCATTGGGAGTATAAGAGTGATTAAACAGCATGCCATATCCTAAAAGCATGGCAGTATGGTTAATTCCATACTCAAACGCGTAATCTGCAAGCAATGTTTTCTCTATGAAAACATGCTCTTCGTTTGGATAAGCAATAACAGGTGCTTCATGTAAAAGCTCACCTTTTTTAATGTCTTGTGTAGCGAATACGCCTCTATTGAACTCACCATCACTGAGTGTGGAAGTTTTAACTTCAATCATGTTCGTCACCTACTTGTTCTATTCTTTATAGTCTAGATCATCTAAGCTTGACAGTTAATAAGAAGAAAAGCAACTATTTTAGGGAATTAATCTTTTTCAAATGAAAAAGAAGGGATTGTTATATGTATATTAACACTTCCATTTAAATTGAAAGAATGAAAGTAGGATGTAAAAACTATTGCTGCTTCCCTAGACCTCGTAGAAAAATAAGGGCCGGCAATAATATAATCTCCTAACCAACATTTTACCATACATAGAATCCTTATGGCTGTAAGCGTGAATAGGTATGTACAGACCCACGTGCACAAATAAACCTTAATCTGTTTATTAGCTATCCGTTCGTTTAAGTACACTTTTACGAACTTTTTTTTGATTGTTACTTCTTTAAAATAGACTCTATTAAACAATGCTTTTGATTTTTCTTCTTCAACTAACGGGGCAGGTTAGTGCAATAAGCATTATACTATGTATCAGGAGGTCGATAATAATGCCTGTTCATGATTTTGGAATAATTGATAATATCGAAAATCTGAAAAGAAATATTGGTTATGAACCACAAAAATATAAATGTATTTCTGTTGATGATGAAATTATTAATCACTTAAATGAGCATTTATCTATTATGAAAACCTACTTTCATTCACTTGAACGCCCAGAGTTTGGGTTAGCTTACTGGGGAATTACAATTATTCCACCTGATTCTTTATCATTGTTTTATGATGTGATTACATCTTCAACGATGTATAAAAAATCTGCTGAACTTAATGAGTTAGCTTCTAAAATATTTCAGGCTAAAGAGGAAAATAAATACATGATACACTTTGGAATATAAGCCTTTTTGTTTTTTATCTTATCTAACCATCTCTTGTTCTCATATAGACGGACAGCATTCATGTAATAAATGAAAGTGGTAATTGTGTAGGTTTGTGAAACATTGTACTAAAACTAACGGGTGCGTTAGCTGAAGATCGGAGCTGTCTTTAAGGCACCTTTTTGTTATGCAACTATCGGGGCAGGATAGTTGAAGAGTGCTGTTTGATCTTTATTCAACAATTGGGCCATATTGTGGAACAACACATCCCCAACTGATAGTCCATTTCAGAGACTAACCTAAATATGGAGTGATATCCCATCTTTAGGTTTAGTTTCTGTTTAGGAAAACAAATGCCTATGGTATTTTTATAGAAATAGACTTGTTCTAAAAGAAGATTTGAGGGATTTATTTTATGAATGAATTTTGTGCTTGGGAAGAGTTAAAACAAAGATTTGGTCCCGATATTAAATTAGTGAACAGAATCATAATCATCGATTATGTATTTATGTTTTCATTTAGTTTGGCAGTATTCATCAATTATTTTTTTTCACTGGATTTTTCTTTATATTACCTTTATATTCCGTTTTTCACAATTGCTAGTGTTATCAATCGGTACAGTGAGAAAAAATTAAACCTGAAAGAACGATTGAAGGGTTCACAATTTAAAAAGAGAGTGGACACACCACTAAGAGTAATCTTCTTGTTGTTTTTATTAACGAGCATAGTATTAGGCTTTTTAAAAGAATCTGAGGAATTCAAAACACAAACAATCCATGAAGCGATTCAAGATTTTGGATATGAAACGAGATCGCCCACTTATATTCCTTTTAAACCCACTAAGGAGTACGGTTGGATTGATAAGGAATTAGACCAACTTCAGCTAAGCTATCAAAAAAGGATCTCTACTGAATTAGTTATTTATGTGGCCCCTCAAAAACCAGAATATTTTAATGAAAATGGGAAAAAAATTCATTTGTTTGAAAATAGTATTGGTTTTTATTCAGTGAGTGAAGGTGGAGACCCTAGGATAGATTGGGAACGGGATGGACTTTACTATTCCCTGGAATATGTTTCACAGGATCCTCCTACGAAATCAGAGATATTGAAGATTGTAAATTCAATGAAATAATACTTAAATGAACAACTCATTTTATTTTCTTTTTTAGGTTGAGTTGTTGTTCTAAATGGGGCTAATAGAGCTCAGGTTTTATTCAATTAAAGGGCGCGATTCTTGAAGAAGTTTCGCTTTTCTTAATGAACTAACGGGTGCGTTAGCTGAAGATCGGAGCTGTCTTTAAGGCAGCTTTTTTTTATGGAACTAAAGGGGCAGGTTAGTTGAAAATATTTTGGGTTTTTATGGTAACATAAGTAATAGGTCAAAGAACTAATTTTGAAGTTTAAAGCTAGGATAGATATCGTTAGGAAGAAAGGGATTACTCATGAAGAAAATAATGTTTAAACCAGAATATATTACAATGTTTTTGGGGTGTTTAGTAGGGATAGTGCTTCTCATAGAAATAGCAAGTAGACTGTTTTCTATGAAAGAAATAGTTTCTTTTTTTCTCATAATATCTTTACTTTCTGTTTTTAGTATTGATATAAAAAAAGGTGCCTTTAAGAAGGAAAAAAACAAATTCCCTATCAAATATTTTGTATTGATTTGTCTATTTTGTCTATTTTGTTTATTAACCATTATCTAATTTATGCTGTATTATTCTATTCATTATTGAACTAATTTCAATAAATTTGTGAAGGATTGTACTTAAACTAACGGGGCAGGTTAGTTTAAGTACATACTTTCACAAATTGTCTTCCTTATTTCATTTACATTTGTCTTACTGGGGTCACCATATCAAAAAAAGAACTGACGTATTTATATTACCTCTCACTAAAATGCCTTACAGAGCCATTTAAGTAGTAAATCATTTCCACTTTTTAGTTTTTTCTTTCCAGAAATAATGCTATTATTTGTAAAATACATATAATAAGGCGGGATCTTATGGATGAAAAAACTCAACTAGCTTTGATTTTTCTATTAATACCTCTGGCAATATCAATTTATTTTTGGTTTTCGGATTCAGCCTTATTACGAGGCGGATATGACTTAGCTATAGATGGTTTTGTAGTAGCCAGAGCCTTAATGATTATTTACACATTACATTTATTAGGAAAATTAGGAGAATGTATTATTAAGAACAAAAAAGATTAGTTATGAGCTAATCTTTTTTTGTTTTATAGATTGATGGATTAAATACTTCAATAAGGGAGGTTGCTGAAGCAACCTTTTTCTTAATTAACTAACAGGTGCTTTAGCTGAAGATCGGAGCTGTCATTAAGGCAGCTTTTTCTTTATGCAACTATCGAGGCAGGATAGTTGAATATGTAAAAGGGTAATTATGGATAATTAAAAGGGGTAAGATATATAAGTGGAGAATGAGTTTATTCAAGTAATTAAAGGGGGCGAACAGGGTGAATAAAAAATTATTAAGGGTAGGAACTACTTATATCCCAGTTTCAAATGTAGAACTTTCTTCTGAATGGTATGTAAACAAATTGGGGGCAGAGTTAAGCTATAAAGACGAAGACAAAGCAATTCTTAATTTTGCGAACCAAAGTATTTTCCTTGTTAAATCTAAAGAAAATCAAAGCTCAAATTTCTATGATATTTACGGTGTTGAGCGTTTTTCTATAACTTTTGAAGTTAATGGATTAAATGCTTTAGAAGCTATACATAGAGATTTTAGCGATAAACAGATTAGAGTTGGTGCAATTGAAAATAGAGGACATTCTGGAAGGAATTTCGTTTTCTTTGATTTAGATGGTAATAAATTTGATGTATGGAGTGAATTAAGTCCAATTTTCAAAGAAAAATACCTTATCTCGCAATAGAAAAGACTGTTTTCTAATAGAACTAACAGGTGCGTTAGCTGAAGATCAGAGCTGTCTTTAAGGCAACTTTTTCTTTATGCAACTATCGGGGCAGTTTAGTTGAAGAAGCGTAGTGTAGACGAACTGTGCAAAAACAAATACTCTTTGCCTTTAATAGATAGTATATAATGAAATATATTCCATTAAGGAAGGGGATTAATTGTGTTTTCCAGTGAGATTATCTATTTAAAAGAACTTAATTTATCAGATGCTGAAAATTTACTACAATTGCTAGTGGAAAATAAGGATTTCTTTGAACCATTCTCAATAAAACGTCCATCTAACTACTATTCTTTAGAAAAACAAAAGGAATTAATTATAACTTGGGAACAAAAATCAAAAGAAAATATTAAATACCAGTTTGGAATTTTTCTAAAAAAGAATCATGCACTAATAGGAACTATCAGCCTTTTTGAAATTATTCGCGGTCCCCTTCAAAGTGCATTGATAGGTTACTACTTAGATCAAAAAAATAACGGTAATGGTTACACTACAGAAGCTGTTAAAATGGTTGTAGATTATGCTTTTAGAACTCTTAATTTACATAGGATTGAGGCTGGCGTTATGCCACATAACATAGGTTCAATACGTGTTTTAGAAAAGGCAGGTTTTCATAAAGAAGGAATTGCAAAACAAAATATAAAAATAAATGATCGTTGGGAGGATCATCAGGTATTAGCCATAATAAATCCCAACGATTAATTTTCATTGTCTGCCCATCTTTCAATTTGATTTTCAACCACTCTAATGCAGTGGTTTTTTCATTTAATGTACAGTTGATGTCAAATTCTACAATCGGTCTTCTTCAACTAACGAGAGCTCTACTTTATTATCAGGATCTGATCAGCAGCTCCTTTTCTTATGCAACTATAGGGGCAGGTTAGTTCAACAAGCTTTAATTAAGAAATATTCCCATTTCAAACTTATTTAGAGCAAGGTTATTTCTTGCTTTTTTCTTTGTGTTTTAAAGTTGCTTTTTATTCAAAAAGGGTATTTTTTTTGTTGAAAAATAATACTATTAGTGTAAAATTACACTAAAAAGGAGTATTTAGTATATATGGAAAAAGAAGAATTCATCAATTTAATATCAGAAAAAATGAAACTTGTCCGAACAGAACAAAGTTTTTCTCAAGATAAGATGTCTGAAATTCTAGGGATTTCAAAAAAAACACTAGTTCAAATTGAAAAAAGAAGAACAGAAGCCAATTGGACCACCGTTGTTGCATTTTGTGCTTTGTTTAATCATAGCCAATTGTTGATATCATCAATTGGTGACAATCCAGTTGATTTTGTTCAGTTAATTGCTAGCAAAAATGGTGGTACGCCTAAAGAAAAAACAATGGGTGGTAAGGTATGGTGGAAAGAAATCGAGTATAGAGGGGATTTTCGTTTGCAACAAAATTTGATTAGTAACCATTACCGTATATTGGATCAATATGATTATCGTTGGCATAGTTCTTTTAATAAAGAAGAGAGTTTAAGTCGTTTAAATGAATTACAGGCGGTGGGGACTATCGAGATAGACAAAGGTATAGGGATGGGGATATATGAAGAATAAGATTTTAGTTACAGTATTGATAATCAGTATAGGGATTAATTTGTTTTCATTTGGAAGATGGTATTTTTTGGAACAAGCGTATGAACCGTCCGAAAGTGAACAGGCTATTTTAAGTGAAATGGTGCTGAAAACAGTTGAGAGTGAAGATTATAAAAAGATAGCAGAAAAAGAGAATATCATTGCTATTGATAGAAGTATGGATAAAAATAAAGGTGGAATGTTCCCAAAATATTTTGAGGTAAGTGTTCGTACTGATAAGCAGACCTATCTTTTTTCTTGTAATAATGACCAATGCTCAAAAATGGAAAATGAAGGTTGGACTTACTCTATATATCAAGACGAAAGTCCACGACTTCCATTTAAAAAATAGAGAAAAGCCAAAAAATAATTGAAATAAAAGAAAGCCTACTTCCTTAAATAGCAAGGATCGTAGGCTTTCTTTATTCTTATAGGTGTTTAATTTACAATAAAGTCGTACCGATTTGAAAAAAGTTTAACCCTTATTCTTATGGAACTATAGGGGCAGGTTAGTGGAAGAGGGATAATGGGGATTTGTTGCATTATTAATTAAGATATTTGATATTATACATTTAAAATCATCTTAAAAATACTCAATAAAGATTCCTATCAACGCAGGATATTAAGTTCCGTAATAAGTTTGGTAATATATCATAGTTAAAATAATAATTCATTTCAAAGGAAGTGATTTTTTGAATACAAAAAGAACAGTCTTTTTAATAAGTGGTCCCCCTGGGTCTGGAAAGAGTACATTGGCTGATAAGATATGTAAAAGTATAAACGGGTTATGTGTACATATAGAGGGAGATCTGTTATACAATTTGGTAAAGAAAGGATGGGTACATCCTTGTGATGATCACGATAATTTTTTTCTGAATGTCTTATGGGACAATATAGTTGCTCTGGTTGAAAATTTTACAAAAAATAATATGAATGTAGTTACTGATTACGTTTTTTCTAAAGAACAGATATTTTCTGTTATAGATAGAATAAAGAATTTAGATATTAACATTAAGGTAATAGTAATTAAAAGTGAGATAAATACCCTAATTAATAGGGATAGACGACGAAGTGGAGTTGCGTATGTAGGAGAAGAAAGAATTAGACAAATTGTTAAAGATTTTAATTTAAATAAATTTCCAGAAAGATTAATAATTGATAATAATGATTCAAGTTTAGAGGACCTTGTAAATATCGTTTTGAACGAAGACAGGTTTACCGTGAATTAATTTGTAATATTAGCTTAAGGCATATCTTAATAAGTCAAAAATCAAAACAAAAACTTTCTTAATCAACTAACGGGTGCGTTAGCTTAAGATCAGAGCTGTCTTTTAGGCAGCTTTTTCTTTATGCAACTATCGGGGCAGGATAGTTGAAGAGTGTTGTTTAATCTTTGTTCAACAATTGGGCCATTTTCTGGAATAAAGCGATTGCTCAAATTACGGAATTTTGAAATAATTGTTATTAAGTTAAAGGGCAGATTTTAGAATATGGCCGAAACATATTGTATATAAAAAAATTAACATTAGTTTCTTAATTCTTTTTATTGGGAGGAAGAGTCGGATGGAAATAAAATGGATAGGTGTTAGCGTCCTCACCGGATTCTTTCTACTGGAGCTTGGTGCAATGGCTGCGTTCAGTTACTGGGGTTATCATATCAAGACAGGGGCAGCGGTCAAAATTATACTCGCGGTTGCCACGCCACTAGTCATAGCCACTCTATGGGGTATGTTTCTCTCCCCGAAGGCGTCGCTCCCCATCTTCTCCTTCCCCATACGAACTACGCTTAAGCTGGTTGTGTTCATTGTTGCTTCCGCAGCTTTGTACGCAAGTGGGCAAAGCGCGTTCGCAGTTACTTTTCTGACGGTGTCCCTTCTTATCGTGGCAGCAGTCTTCATCTTGAAGCTTCATAAAGTAAATATGTGAAGTGGATTAGTCTAAAATCGAACTTCGATAATCGGGCGCTATCCTGGAACAAGGATAAGCGCTCATTTTCCTTTTTAGGGCCATTTTGTAGAAGAAGGGATATTTCCTATTTTTAACGAATACAGAATTAAAATAAACTTATCAAAAGTGGTGAGGTAGATAGAAAAAAAGTTAATTTCTTTTTGGACTGTAAAACGGAAAAACATATTATTAACAGACTTCGAAGCGCCGGTTGTGTTTTCGCAGAAGATGAGACCCGGTTAATTATCTCAGAGGCAAGGACTCTAGAGGACCTCGATAAAATGGTAGAAATGCGAGCCAACGGTTTACCTCTTGAATACGTTGTTGGATGCACAGATTTCTGTGGTCTGCGGATAGAAGTGGATCAGGGCGTTTTCGTTCCACGCAAACGTACCGAGTTTCTTGTTCGCCAGGCAGAAGCCCTGTCATGTTCTGGTGATATCGTCGTTGACCTATGTTGTGGGTCAGGTGCTGTGGGTGTAGCACTGGCTACAGCTTTGGGACGGGTTGTGTTGTACTCTGTTGACATTGACCCTGTCGCAGTACGATGTGCTGAACGCAACGTAACGATTTTCGATGGTCACGTTTTTGAAGGTGACCTGTATAAGGCCTTACCGGGTCTCGGAATCAAAATGCGGAAAACATACGCTAAGCAAAATTCGACATCAAAAAAGCCGAGTTTTCCTACTCTAAGGAAATTCGGCTTTCTTATTATTCAATAAACCATTCACAATATTATACACGCCTATTGCATCATCAATTTAGTTTCTGCTTATCTTTGCTTCTAATGATAATTTTATATGGTTCTCCATCAATCTTACTCTTTATTTCTTTAGAATTTAAGAATTCATTGATGGTTTTTTCTATAATATGAACCTTTTCAGGTGCATCTTTATCTGAACTATTTATTGATGTTTTTATAATAATTTGAAGTGGCGCTGGATGAAGTGAGTAAGCAAATCCTGTTACTTTGTATTTCTTCATTGCCGTTAATCCTTCATAAATCGCTGGAAATATTTCATTCCACTTGGCTTCTTTTCTCTTTGAACAAGATCTATTTTATTGATCTTAATAGAGTATGACTCAATATTGTTTACCCTTAAACTTTCATTGGTAATTCCCTTTATTTCTTCTATCCTTTTTTCAGTTTTAGGAACATCTATTTCGATTATCACTTTATTTGAGTTGGGAGAAGGATAGGAATACCCGTGAGAAAGCACATTGAATTGTAATTTAATCAATTGGTCATAAATCCCCTTCAACGTTTCTTCGATTGCCTTGTCTCTCTCTGAGATCGGTGGAACTTTATCAATCTGTCTTTTTACTTCAAGGGGTACAGACATGACGTTACCCCTTTAGGATTTAAAACCATTGGATGCTCCTGAAGGATAAAAATATAGTCTCAAGGCTATTAATCTATAATAAAGGAGACATCCTTAAAGGAACTTTTACGAACGGGTTGATGAGTAGCTATTATGAGCAACCCTAACCAAACAATCTGCCAGAATCGGCAGCAGCATCACCTTCGCGACGGCCCTTGTACCCTGCTTAGACAAGATGCACCAAATAAGTTAGGAAAATACCATGTTAAGATCGAAAGAAGAAAGGTTTGCTAGCAGTTCTGAGTATGCAATGAGAGAATCTGCTCCTACTGTAGAACCGGAAGGTAATGAACAAATACCAAAGCAAACAACAAGCTTTTGATTTTGATATTGATGTGAAATAGAAAATCACATTATCGGCAGAAGCCATGAAAGAAATGATTAGTCGTTTAAATATAAGCCTTCACAAATTTTAAAGTTAGTTGATTAAGTTTAATCCACCAAAATTTCATACAAGGTACACTCATATATTGCATCACTCCATTCAATAATGAATTTATCTATGATGAAGGCTAAATTTTAGAGTTGGTTGATTTCATAAATCAGAGTAAAGTTTTACACATGTTAAAATAATAATGACAATAAACTAAAAATCCCCATAGAAAGGTTGATTAGAAATTTGAAGAAAATTCGATTGGGTTTGTTTGGTGCGGAAGATTCTATAGAAATTATGGAATCAGTGATCTTGAAATATCCTGAATTCAGTTGCGTTCCTATTTCCTACTGGCACGATGACGAAATTATAGAAAAATTGACAACATACATGCAAGATGTTGATATGTGGCTTTTTTCTGGACAAATTCCCTATTGGTATGCAAAAAAATGGGCTGGAATCGCCCAGCCAATGTTTTACGTACCATCTTCCGGATCCAGTTTATATAAGACTTTGTTGCATATAGCCTATCATCAGAAGATCTCTTTCAACCAGGTAAGCTTTGATACGTTCCATCCTTCTGAACTAGAACGGGTTTTCCTGGAGTCCGAGATAACTCATGAACCCTTGTATTTAAAACACTATGAAGGGGAGATCCACACGGATGAAGTGGTACGATATCACTACGAACTATGGAAAAAAGGAAAGACCATGGCTGCTGTCACTTGTCTCAAAAATGCTCAGTATAAACTTAAGAGTCTTGGCGTACCCGCATTTCGAGTCCTTCCAGCACAATCAGCTGTAGTCTCGACTTTGGCCCTTATTCGCCAGACACATGAAACACTGCACTTTAAGGATTCCCAGATCGCGGTACAGATGATCGAATTCGATTCTTTTTCCAGTTTAACGAAGGATACCTACTCAACTGATGAAATCTATAAAATTGAAATCAAAATGACCGAAAAGCTGCTCGAATACGCTAAAAAAATAAATGGGTCTCTTAAATCCGCCGGGCCTGGACGTTACGTGATATTTACGACGCGCGGACTCCTGCAAGAGATGACCAAAGATTTTACAGTAGTACCGGATCTGGCGGTCCTGCAACTGACCGGAAATAACGCAGTCACATGCGGAATTGGAATTGGACAAACTGCCTATGAGGCAGAGATCAATGCTGGAACCGCCTTGTTGCATGCAAAAGAATACCAAAAAGGATCATCGATGGTCGTCTTTGACGACAATACGATTGAAGGACCATTGGGACAGCCTGAGCAAATCACCTATGGATTTGCATCGGAAAAGCTACAATCATTAAGTGAACAGACAACGCTTAGTGTTACCACTTTAAGTAAACTGGAATCCATCTTGAGAAAAATTAGAAAGATGGAAATCAATGCTCATGATCTTGCTCAACATATGAATATTATGCCACGAAGCGCCCGTAGAATCTTGACAGAGTTAGAATCAAAAGGATTGGCACAAGTGGTAGCTGAGGAAAATCCCCACCCGAGAGGGAGGCCAAGAAAAATATATCGCATCATGCTATGACAAGATACTTTGCTATCTTGTCTTTTTTTCTTAAACGGAATAGACAGCACATTAAAAAAGCTGTTGGAAGGTACCTTTGATAAAAGCATATGGACGTAAGAAAGGAAGTCGTTCACATCATATTTTACAGAGAAGCCTTACTACTAAGTTTTTTCGCTTCGCCACTTTCCTTCTTGAAATGTCAGAAAATTAATACTAGCGCAAATTATCAAATTCAGTGTATAATTATGGCTGCGGCCGTAAATAAGCCTAAAATAAAAATTAAGACACATTGTCTTAGGAGGTTAAGATTTGAAAAATACTGCATTTAGTAATCTCGTTGAAGCGATTGAGGATGAAGTGATTGATTGGAGGAGATATCTTCATAAATATCCAGAATTGTCCTTTAAGGAGGAAAAGACATCACAGTTCATTTATGATACCCTCCAGTCTTTCGACAATCTAGAAATTTCCCGCCCCACGAAAACCAGTGTGATGGCGCGCCTGATTGGGGCTCATCCAGGGAAAGTGCTAGCGATTCGAGCAGACATCGATGCCCTACCGATCCAAGAAGAGAATTCATTTTCATTTTCCTCCAAAACTCCAGGCGTCATGCACGCTTGCGGTCATGATGGCCATACAGCCATTCTACTGGGAACAGCCAAGATTCTTTCTACTTTACAGGATAAAATTAAAGGCGAAGTTCGCTTTCTGTTCCAGCATGCCGAAGAGTTAGCGCCGGGTGGCGCTGAAGAAATGGTACGTGCGGGTGTGATGAACGAAGTCGACGTGGTCATTGGAACCCATCTCTGGTCATCGCTGGAAACGGGGGAAATTGGTGTTGCGCACGGCCCCGTGATGGCCTCACCCGATACGTTTTCCATCACCATTACCGGTCACGGAGGACATGCCGGGCTTCCGCATCAAACCGTCGATGCCATTGCCATTGGAGCGCAAGTTGTCACTAACTTGCAGCATATTGTATCCCGAAATGTGGATCCATTAGACAGCTTAGTCCTTTCCATTACCAAATTAGCAGGCGGTTCAGCAATGAATATCATTTCGGGTTCCGTCGAAATCGCAGGGACAGTTCGTCTTTTTAGCACCGAACTTCGCCCAACCATCTGTGGATTGATGGAACGGATCGTAAAAGGGATAACGGAAGCACATGGCGCTTCCTATATTCTTGAGTACCATGAAGGTGTCCACCCAGTCGTGAACGATAAGAAAGTGGCTTGTGTAATTGAAGAAACTGTATGTGAACTATGGGGAGACGAAGCGTTGACTTTGATGAAACCTAATATGGGTAGCGAGGATTTCTCTGCTTTTCTGAAGAAAGCACCGGGTACCTATTTTTTCACAGGTGCAGGTAATAAGGAAAAAGGAACTGACTACCCTCATCACCATCCTCGTTTCGACATTGATGAAAGCGCTTTATTGAACGGGGTTAATATGTTTGTTCATGCAACCTTTAAGCTCCTCGATTAATGGACAAATCTTATCACTGTATAGTGAATTAGGGACCTAGGGGAAAAGATGCTCATAAGTTGACGGAGCGCTATATTGATAATGCGTTTGATGTCATAAATGATATGTTGTCAGTTATGCTTCGTCAACTACTGAAGTCACGGAAAAATTAAATGTAAAAAGTAAAAAGAGTTGTTTATAGTTTACTTTTTGCAGAAGGAGGGGCCAATGAAAACTGAAGTTAAAAAAATAAAAACAGAAAGACGATTTACATTAAAAATGCCGGATACTTTTGTCTTACTTTTCATTATCTTACTATTGTCTGCACTAGCCACTTATCTCGTTCCTGCAGGTCAATTTGAACGAAAAGTAGCAGATGGATTATCTGTGGTAGTACCTGGTACTTATCATAGTGTAGAGGGCAGCACAATTGGGATTATGGATATACTTCTTTCTCTACAAACGGGAATGATCGAATCTGCGAGTATCATTTTCCTCGTCTTGTTTATCGGTGGACTAATGGAAGTTATTGAAGTGACGGGATCTATTAAAGCAGGTGTAATGAGCGCGATAGAAAAAACAAAGGGAAATGAATTTATTTTAATTGCCGTAATTACTATTCTTTTTGCCTTAGGAGGAGCCGTTGGCGCTGTCGCGAACTCTGTCATTGCCTTTGTTTCCATTGGAATGATTATTGCCAAAGCCTTACGACTCGATCCTATCATCGCCGTGGCTATCACATTCGGAGCCACCTTCGCAGGTTTTAATGTTGGATTCATCAATCCTTATTCAGTTGGGATAGCCCATAAAATCGCAGAATTGCCGCTATTCTCCGGCCTACTCTTCCGTGTCATTGTTTTTATTGTAATTGTTGCGGTTACGATCTGGTACACATGGCGGTATGCAAAAAAAGTGTTAAAAAATCCTAATAATAGTATCCTTTCTAATCTACAGTTTGATGCAAACGGGAATGAAAATGACCTTCAAAGTAAATTTACAAATAAACATAAGGCTATATTAATCTTTATCGGTCTTGCTTTTGCATTTATGGTTTATGCCACTCTACAATTTAAGTGGACGCTTGATCACATGTCTGCCTACTTCTTCGGAATTGCTATTGTGGTTGGTCTGATAGGAAAAATTCATTACAATCAGTTTGTCACTCATTTCATAAAGGGTGCTGAAAAGTTACTTTATGGAGCTCTCATTGTTGGAGCTGCGCGTGCAATACTAGTTATATTGGAACAAGGGAAAATTCTAGATACAATCGTGTATAGTTTATCCAATTTATTTACCGATCTGTCGCCAATAACGGCCACGTTGGCCATGTTTATCTCCAATACTGTCATCAGTGTCGTAGTTCCATCTGGAAGTGGACAAGCCGTAATTATCATGCCAATCATAACCCCGTTAGCTGATATGCTAGGAATTACAAGACAAGTCGCGGTTCAAACCTATTTGTTTGGTGACGGATTTACTAACAGTATAATGCCTACATCGGGGCCTTTAATGGCAAGTCTTGCTATAGCTGGAGTTCCCTATATTAAGTGGTTCAAATGGATGCTGCCCCTTTTCCTCATTTGGGTGGGCATCGCTATCATTACACTGGTGATTGGGGTTTTAATAAATTGGGGCCCGTTTTAGAGGTATCAAGGATTACAACGAATGAAAGATAATCACATAGCTTCCTAACTGTCGTTTATCTGTGAGATTGAATAATTGGTAATTAGCTCCACCATACTTCGGACAGACTCCTCCTACTGGGGGTTCCGGTATCAAAACGCGGAAAACATACGCTTAGGTCGTGTTCAAAAAACCCTGATTTTCTTAACACCTTATTATTAAAGGATTTAGGAGGGTTTAGCTCTGTTGTAAATGTTCAGTAAATCATCTCTTAATCTATGTTCAGGTAAAAGATTAAAAGCGTATCATGTGAAAAATGTATCGAATAGATTTGGTATGACTCCTAAAAAAAATCCTTACAAAATCAAAGCGCTCTATTAAGGTGATTAATTTTACACTTAACTGGAGCTTCTGCAACCTCTAGTTGTAACAAGGTATTTTAGGCACAACTATATATTCGATTGTATATAAGTACAAATACTACAAAAACACCGGTTTTTTCCTAAAAACCTAAACGGGAAGAGGTAAGTAAATGAATGCACTAGAAAATAAATGGCAAACAAAAAATCAATTAGTGGACTTACTGTGTGAACTTGTCGAAATTCCTAGTGTAACCAACACTATTGATGAAATCAATGTTGCTGAGTATGTTGAAAAAAAGCTTCGTGAGCTTCCTTATTTTCAAGAGAATAAGGAGTATTTAAATCTTCATTTAACAGAGGATAATCGTAAATTTGTTACTGCTCTTGTTAAAAAAGGAATCAATGAAAAAAGGACTGTTATTCTCGTAAGTCATTTTGATGTTGTGGGTGTAGAGGATTATGGGGATTGGAAAGAATTTGCTTTTAATCCAAAAAAACTAACCCAATTATTTTATGAAAATAAGAAGGATATGCCTCAAGATGTACAAAAGGACTTGGAAGAAGGAAATTGGCTGTTCGGCAGAGGGACAATGGATATGAAGTGTGGGTTAGTCCTTCACATGTCCCTTATTGAAGAAGCGTGTTCTGAATCGTTTGATGGCAATTTACTGCTTTTAACGGTATGTGATGAAGAAGTGAACTCTGTAGGGATGCGGAATGCTGCACCGATTCTTTTGGAAATGGCGAAACAGCATAATTTGGAATATAAAGCTTGTTTAAATTCAGAGCCAATGTTTGCTAGGTATCCGGGTGATGAGAATAAGTATATCTATTCAGGATCAATAGGAAAAATATTGCCTGGATTTCTCTGCTATGGAAAGGAAACGCATGTTGGTGAGCCTTTTTCAGGTTTAAATGGGAATTATATGGCCTCTCAATTGACATGTGAGTTAGAACTAAATACAGATTTTTGTGAAGTTGTTGAGGGTGAGGTTACTCCTCCTCTCACAAATCTCATGCAGAAGGACTTAAAACAAGAATATAATGTACAAATTCCACATCGCGCAGTAACCTTATTTAACTTGTTCATGATGGATCAGTCGATGGATCAAATAGTGAAACAGCTAAGGGAAAGTGCAGAAAAAGTGGCACGAAGTATTGAACAAGGGTATGAAAAAAGAGCGATCCACTTTTCTACACTAGAGGATTCCATAGTGAGGAATGTCAATGTAAAAGTTATCAATTTTGATGAATTATTGCATTACGCTTTACAAACCTATGGGAAAGAAAAAGTAGAACATATTCAGGCAAATGTGATGAACAATAGAGGAAGGAAGGACGATCGCGATGTATCTATTCATTTGGTTGATGAACTAGCCATTCTATGTAAAGAACTTTCGCCAATGATTGTGCTTTTCTTTGCTCCACCTTATTACCCAGCGGTAAGCTCTCGAAATCATCCGTGTATTCGACGGGTAGTTGATGAAATCATTGGTTATGCGAAAAATCAATATAACTTAGAGCTTAATGAACAAAATTATTTTGCAGGATTATCCGATCTAAGCTATGTAGGTTTAGAGAAAACTGCCTCCAGCTTAGGATGCCTTATTTCTAATATGCCACTTTGGGATCAAGGTTATAGTATTCCTTTAGATGTATTAGAAGAACTAAATATTCCAGTACTAAACCTTGGCCCTGTAGGGAAAGATGCCCATAAATGGACGGAACGATTAGATGTTGACAATGCATTCGACGTATTAAGAGAAATGCTCCCGATTACTATTAATCAATTATTAAAAGACAAGTAATAGTTTGCAAATTTAATGTGACAAGTGTTTGTATTGGGATACATTTCACCGATATAATTACATTCAAAAACGCCATGTGTTTATCAATAGACGCATAGCGTTTTTGTTTTTGTCCAGCTTCAACACCTAGCCCCACGAGGTCATAAGTCAAAGCCCGGTTGAGGTTAAAGAGCAACCTGGGGTGAATGAAACATATCACATTTGATGAATAACAATTATTCTGTTAAAAGCCAAATTACAAATAAAACAATGGTGATTATAGATTAATGAGACAGGTTACGTTAGAGTAAATAACTGGAAATAGGTAAGGGGTTATTTTCTTAAATAAACTAATGTATGGATGCGATTCTTCAAGATGAAGAACTCCTTTTTTTATTTTTAAAAGTAAGCTTGTGAAAGATTGTACTTAAACTAACGGGTGCGTTAGTTGAATAAGAATAACTAAAAAAGTCGATTCCTTGAGATGGAAATCGGCTTTTTTAATAGGTGACATTTCCTTAGCGTTGTAAATCCGCATTTTCCTGACGCTACCCCGTAGTGTATGATTTGAAAACAAGTTACTTTAGTTATGAAAGGGACAGGAGAATGTGAATGTTTTCAGAAAAACAATTAAAAGACTTAATTTCAGGGAACATAGTTGGTAACAGTTTCCCTTATGATACAGATAATGAACAAGAAATTGAAGCTCATATACGACGATTATATTATCGAATTAATCGTATTCCAAATTTAAAATGTGAAGCTGAGTGGAATCATTTTGGAAGTGGCTATGCCTCTTTTGTTGAATTTTTTTGCTATCTCAAAGAAGATGTTACAGTCGTTGAAGAAAAGTACGGTCGTCGAGAGGAAAAGACGGAAGGTATTATTATTGACGTTTGTCGGTTAGCACCTGTAGCTATAATGGGTGAAGATGATAGATATAAAACGATTTGTATCGAAACAAATGAAGAAGTTGGTGGGGCTTATGGTTCCTTACTTGATGGTCCAAAACGATTGCATTTAAGCAAGAAATTTCAATCAATTGCAGAAAAATGGAAACAAGCGTTAAAAGAATTTGATTATGACATTTTGGAAGCAGAAAAAATTAATAAACCTTTATCCTTTGAAACGAAAATTCCAACGATTTATCGAGAACCAGGAGAATATTTAATTATGGATGCGATTTTTTATTGGGAGGATTAAATTTAATTAAATAAAAAAATCCTATAAAGTTCAAAATTGGGAAGATTCGTTGCTAATTGAAATGGTTTGTGTAAAATTGCACTTAAACTATAGGGTGCGTTAGCTGAAGATCAGAGCTGTCTTTAAGGCAGCTCTTTCTTTATGCAACTATAGGGGCAGGTTAGTTGAACAAGGGACGTATATTTTTTTAAATTAATACCTTGCATTATATAGTAATATAAAATATATTAATACCAGGTGGTGGGAAAATTGGAAGTTAACAAGGAAGTATTGAAAGGTCATATAGACACACTTATTCTTTCACTTTTACATAACAGGGATATGTATGGATATGAATTAGCTAAATTCGTACGAGAAAGAAGCGAAGGACAATTTGAATTAAAAGAGGGTACGCTTTATCTTTCTTTAAAGAGATTAGAAAAAAACAGATGGATTGAGCCTTATTGGGGAGACGAACAAGGTCCAGGAGGAAGAAGAAAATATTATAAACTCACGTCAAAAGGTATAGAAGGTTTTGAAGAAAAGCGTTTAGAGTGGCAATTTGTAAAAAAAATGATTGATTCGTTTTTAGAAGGAGGAGAAAAGTAATGAAACAAATTGATGAATTTGTGAATTCAATATATGCAAATGTTAGTGGAAAAGAAGCAAAAGAAATGAAAGAAGAAATGCGAACGCATTTAATAGAAACTGTCGAGGAATTAAAAGAAGAGGGGAAAAGTGAACAAGAAGCAATTTCTATTGCTATCAATCGTTTTGGTGATAAAAATCAAATTACCAAGGGATTGCTTGATTTATTTAAAGCGCAAAACAAAATAGTTAAAATCCTATATCGCACCGCGTTTATTTTTTTGATTATTGGCTTAGGAATTTTAATAAGTTTGATAGTAAGCGACAAATTAGTTGGGGATAAACAATTAGAAGTACAAGCTACACTTAATACTATAATTAATATGTCGGGAGATAAAGAATTATCAGAAGCTGAAAAAAATCAAATTATTTTAAAGTTCCAAGAGATAACTGATGATAAATTAGTGAATTTTTCTTTATATAAAAAGCCAGAAGGAACTCCAGAAATTATTGATCAAGAAGATTTCCCAAAGGTTTATAGTAAAATGGAAGAAGTAATAAAATTCGGACAGACAGGTAATTGGTTTTTCTCAAATGAAAATAAAAATTGGTACGCCGAAGTTGGATATATCGGTGCAGAAGGAGTAACTTTTAACGCAATTTCACCTAGTTCCTATTACGTTATTCCATATAGTTTTATTATTATCTTTATAGTTTTAGGACTTTTAGCTTTTATGTTAAAACGAAATTCCCAACGTAAAATGCTACGTATTTTCCTAAAAGATTAATTTACTATTCTTAATAAACTAACGGGTGCGTTAGCTGAAGATCGGAGCTGTCTTTAAGGCAGCTTTTTCTTATGGAACTATCGGGGCAGGTTAGTTCAACAAGCTTTAATTAAGAAATATTCCCCATTTCAAACTTATTTAGAGCAAGGTTATTTCTTGCTTTTTTCTTTGTGTTTTAAAGTTGCTTTTTATTCAAAAAGGGTATTTTTTATTGAAAAATAATACTATTAGTGTAAAATTACACTAAAAAGGAGTATTTAGTATATATGGAAAAAGAAGAATTCATCAATTTAATATCAGAAAAAATGAAACTTGTCCGAACAGAACAAAGTTTTTCTCAAGATAAGATGTCTGAAATTCTAGGGATTTCAAAAAAAACACTAGTTCAAATTGAAAAAAGAAGAACAGAAGCCAATTGGACCACCGTTGTTGCATTTTGTGCTTTGTTTAATCATAGCCAATTGTTGATATCATCAATTGGTGACAATCCAGTTGATTTTGTTCAGTTAATTGCTAGCAAAAATGGTGGTACGCCTAAAGAAAAAACAATGGGTGGTAAGATATGGTGGAAAGAAATCGAGTATAGAGGGGATTTTCGTTTGCAACAAAATTTGATTAGTAACCATTACCGTATATTGGATCAATATGATTATCGTTGGCATAGTTCTTTTAATAAAGAAGAGAGTTTAAGTCGTTTAAATGAATTACAGGCGGTGGGGACTATCGAGATAGACAAAGGTATAGGGATATATGAAGAATAAGATTTTAGTTACAGTATTGATAATCAGTATAGGGATTAATTTGTTTTTATTTTTAACTAACACCGAAGTAGAGTTGAATAGCATTTCCTGAAAATCACAAAATCTAATTATTAAATGTTAAGGTTAAATTAATTATATATGTCCAAAGGAGGACGACATGAAGACCTCGTGGTTAATACTTACTTTAATACCGGCTCCATTCTTGTTTCACTTTTTTGAATATGGACAACACATTAAGCGTGAAGAAGCATCTTTTCTATATTTAGGTACTGTAATCTTTGTTATTATAATTGGGCTTTTATCTGGTCAAATAAGAATTCGTTACGTTATTTTGGTTAATGTTATAACGGGGTTATTATCAATGTTTTTAGCTATGTATTTTATTCCTGACGATGGTTGGTTTAAGCCAGTAGGTAGAGATGTTGCAGTAATCATTGTTGCAGTTGTTTTTTTAGTGGGACAATTAATAGTAAGGTCTTTTTCAAGACCATTCTTTGTTAAGAAGGAAAGTTAAAACTTTTCTTCTTACTTCAGTCAGGCTACCACAAATGATTATGGTTTATTCAAAATCAACCAATAACTTTAACATAGCCTAAAAAATAGAGAAAAGCCAAAAAATAACTGAAATAAAAGAAAGCCTACTTCCTTAAATAGCAAGGATCGTAGGCTTTCTTTATTCTTAAAGGTGTTTAATTTACAATAAAGTTGTACCGATTTGAAAAAAGTTTAACCGTTTTTCTTATGGAACTATAGGATTTCTTCAATTTATTTTCATACAGATTGCACCTATATACCCTTTTTGTAAAGTAAATAGGAATACATAAACGGTACTCCAACAAGAACTGCTACTATTATAAGAATTATTGGTAGCCAGTTTATATTTAAAAAACTTCCAATAACAATACATATTCCACCAACTATCCACAAATAACCTGCCATATGATGTGTTTTATTCCAATTTTCTTTACTATTAAGTGTCCAAGGTAATTTAATACCGACTGTATAGTTTTGCTTGCATTTAGGTAAATAATTTCCACACACGATGATAATTACACCTACCATCGCAGGGGCTATAATTTGAATTGGAATATTATATCCAAGAGGTTTAAACAATATTATTGGTATTAAAATTACTGACATTATAGGTATGATCCATCTTCCTAACTGCTTTAATACAGAAGAAGCATTAGCCTTTTTAGGATCGTTTTTTATCATAAAATGTGAAAATATATGAATTCCAGCCATTAATACAGGCAATCCCAAAACCGCAATTGCTTTTGGAGCAAAATTATCAGGATTCCCAGCAGAATCCCAATGAATAGCTATTTGATTTGGTAAATTATTATATAGTGCTAACGAGAGTATAATGGGTAGCAAACAAACCAAAGTAGTAGTAATCAACGTCATATCAATTTTTCTTGTCATTTTCTTTTCCTCCAAACTGTGAAAACCATAGCATTACTTCTTCAAATACTGAAACATTAATTTCGTAATAAATGAAATTCTTATATTTCGTTTCAAAAATCAATCCTGCTTTTTTTAATTGTGACAAATGGTAAGAAATTGTAGCACCTGTCATATCAAATCGTTGCCCTATTTCCCCTGCTGACATTTTCCCATCTTTTAGCATTACTAAAATTTCTCGTCGCACTGAGTCAGAGAGTGCTTTAAATGTTTCTGGAAACCCCACCATAACAACTCCTTGTAGTATTTAGAAATATTTCTAAATAGAATTGTACACTATTACATAAAAAGAGTCGATATCTATTTAGAAAAATTTCAAAATAGATTTCGACTCTGTAATCAAAAAATTATAAATTACCTACATAGCCTATATTTATTTTTATTCTTAAAAGGTTAATTCTATAATTTCTTGTTGAACTATCAATGAAGCACAGGACGGACTATTATCATCTGTAAATAAACATTTAGAACTTGGTGTTTTTTTTATTTTTGGTACGAGGTTTCCAAGTACAGAAGAATATTGGAAGACCAATGTAGATAAGGATACTCAAAATAAGGTGGATGTTTATACTATAAGTACCTATGACTCACTCAGTCAGATTCAACACTGCTCGACGATTAGAAAATTTTTAAATAAAGAAGGAAAAATAATAGATGAACAAAGAACGAACATAAGATTACGATACGTATTTCCAAAAGAAATGGAACGAATTCTATTGGACAATGGATTTGAGATAGTCAACATATTTAAGGACTGGAATGAAACACCTATAACAAATGATAGTTATGGGATGATATATGTTTGCAAGAAAACGAGGAATATAATATAGATAGAGAAAAATTATTTGATGGCTACCCTTTTTTACTTGTGCGAGCGAGATTGTGAAATATTGTACTTAAACTAACAGGTGCGTTAGTTGATTAAGGAACACAAAAATAAAGGAAATTTAATTCTTTGGGCAAATCTTCTTCCTCTACTAAAAGTTATTGTTAGTGACAATACGGGCTGTTAACTAAAAATTACACCGTTCAAATTTCCGAACGGTGCTTAAAATAAATTAGATTCCTAATTAAAACGCCTAAAGTTATTACCTTTTTGATATTTGTGATAATTTACTGCAAAATGTGACGTGCCAACTAAAACGACTGATGTAACTAGGAATGTGATAACGAATTTCATAGGGTCTTTGAGGGATCCTTCAAAAACTAAAGTAACATATACAGGTGCACATAATACCAAAATTAAGATATTAGAAAAGGAGATGACCTCAAAAATATTCTTTTTATACCTGCCATTTGCAATCAAGGTATATAGAATAACAGGGATTGCAATAGCTAATGCTAGGAAAATATATTTAGGGTCAAATAATCCATTCTCGAATAAAAATCTACCTTTAAACAACTTCCCAACCAGAGCTGTACAATAAATAATAATTGCAGAAAAGACTAGATTTAAAACGATTAAAAATGGCTTTCCCACTTTCATTTTCTTTCCCTCCCTTTATATGAGCCTCTTTCTAAGGCTGGATTGGCTCATATTTAATTGGGAATATCAATCTTAAATTCTTCATACATAATAGGTTTTGGAAACTTATAAGTTTTAATCTGCAAGCCTTTATTCTTGCTGGCTGCAAATTCTTGCTTAAATGTATTACCCTCAATTCGCTCCGCTAATGGATTATCCTCTAGCAATAGGCTTTTCCCATTAGCATCTTCTAGCCATAATGAATTTCTTGAAAGTTTATTGCCTACAATTGCATCACTTTGAAGATCAAAGTACATAACGGTCTTATCTTGTTGATGAATGATCTTTGTAACAAGAACTTTCCCAAAATCACCTTGATCCACGATAAAAGGTAAAGTTTGTTCATCTAAAGGCAAAGACACTTCTTCCCAGCCTTTTTCCGACATCGGAATGGTGTAAGGAACAACTCTTACTTTTTTGCTGCCTTCTTTTAAAGGTGCATACAGAAAATTAAGCTTTGCTATTTCTTTTCCATTTTTGGTATCTCCAATACCACTTGCTGTTACCGTATCTAACACATTCCCATTATCATCGATCACGTAAAAGTTTAATGAATATGGATCAAGCTTATTATTTCCTTCATCTTTTACCACTTTCACATTAAGAACTGTTCCGGCAGGGCCAACTTTTAAAGAACTTATTTCTATTTCTGCCCCTTCGATGGTTTTCACTTCCTGCGGTCGAATCACTGTTACTTCATTTGATTGCTTCACCGGAAAATTGAATTCCCACTTGCCTGGAATAAGACCAACAGCATCAATTCTCATTTGCATGTCAAATTCTTCTGGGAGCTCCTCAGTTGGCGTAATATCCATAGTCCCTTTATATTTTTGTGGTGTGACAAAGTCACCTGAATAACCCGAACTGAAATTGATTTCCTTCCCATTCACTTCAATCGTTGGATGTTCGATTTGCCCAATTGCAAATAGGGATTCTTGTGTAAAACCGAATGTTAAGCGTGTTCCATCATAAAAAATTTCATTTATTGTTAAAGTAATCCCATTATCTTTTGAAGATTGGTTGACTACTTGCGTTAAGCCATTTTTACCAGCAATTCTAAGCCCTTCATCCAAAGAATCATTGAAAAATGTGCCGATAATCGGAATATTGGAGGCAATTTTCGCCATAGCAGGAGAAACACTGGCAGACCCAATAAAAACACCCAAGCCTAATACTGCAGCACTAAGTGAGTAAAAAACCACTTTTTTCTTCGACATTTTTCTTCGATTTCCATTGATTGTATTTGTAATAATCGAATCAAGCTTATCCATTGGGACAGATACTTTATCCATTTCTTTTTTCAAATCTGGCCATTGATTACTACTCATTAACACAATCCTCCTTCAATTTTTCTTTTAATAGATTAATCCCACGATGAATGTTAGTTTTCACCGTACCTTCTGGATAATCTAAAACGTCAGCAATTTGCTTAACCGTGTAATCCTTATAAAACCGTAGAATTAAAACCGTTTTATATTTTTCATCTAATTCCATAACAGCTTGAAGTAAATCAGGATCTTTTTTGTTTGTTTGGTATGGAGCCAGCTTTTCTTCTATGCTTTTTATCTCCATTGGAATAATTCTTTTCTTTTTGTTTATGAGATCAATCGCTGTGTTGATAAGGATACGTGACAACCAAGTTGAAAAGTACCGTTCATCTTTAAGATTTTTAATTGAAATAAAAGCTTTATATATGGTTTCTTGGAAAACCTCCAGCGCATCGTCTTCATTTTTCATATAAATATAGGCTATTTTATAAAGTTTGATTTTTTCATCCTCTATCAGCTCTTGAAAAGCTTTGTTATTTCCCTTTTTAGCACGCTGAACCTTCTTTATATCTTGCAATGTAGTGCCCCTCCCTTCCTCTAACTGTTAGACAAACTAGGAATGAATAACGTTTCAATTTTTCTCATTTTTTTTGATTAAACAATTTTGTTCTCTAATTCTATCTTAAATGTAGATTCTTAGAGTGGCTTAAATAAAGTTGAACTGTTTATAAAAGTCGCACCGTTTTGAAAAAAGTTTAGCCGTTTTTGAAAAGGATTTCAGTTTTTCTTGTAGATTAAGAACCTGTTGAGTAATAATAAAGTTATTCCATTAAAGGGCCAGATTGTGGTAGAAGGACTGTATTAACTATTTGAAATAATTGAAGTAACTAAAATGGGGAATCTACGATGACGAAAACTAAATGGGTATTAATTCTGTTAGGTGTAATGGACTTGGTACTTATCATCGCATCTTACAGACTATTTCATTCTTTTCTTGAAACCAACAGGTTATCTTGTTCCTTTGGGAATTAATTTTATTGTTTTATCCGTAATCGGGTTTCGTTCGAGCTTTCCAAAAATCTGGAATGGGCGGTATAGCACTGTTGCTACCGTTCGTAAAAGTAGACTTTCTCGAACGGTGGGGTTTCTTCTCAAAATAGCCGTTATTAACGTTCGTTAAAGCACGAAAATACTATAAATGTAAGCAACAACCCGCACCCAAACCTGAGTACATCGGAGCTCCCACTGTGTATGACGCATGAGTTACCATTTCCGCGCAGGGAAACGCGTCTACTATAAATCCATCATTTATCATTTCAGGACGTCCTTACTAAAAATAATAAGCACAATATTAAAAAGTCGCGCACCTTATACTTATAAAAAAACACCTCAGCTAACATGTACTTTTTCTGTACATTTAGGGAGGTGTTAAGGTTGTCTTACTTATTAGATTAGCCTAGACATTTAAAAATTCATAGGGTGGATCTCTTAATTCACACCGACAGCTGTAAAAGCGTTTTTGACTGCAGTGGCTTCTGCACTGCTTGAACCATATAAATCAGCGGCAGATTGGACGACTGCTGCTCTGGCTTGTGAAAAAGTAGACGAGGAAGTTAAATAAGTCGTGTTGGCCCGGTAAAAGATGGTTCCTAGTTTATCAATGCCAATTCCAGTTACGGTCACGCCATGGTGAGTGCCGCCCGCGGAAATAAGATAAGCTGCCTTATTAATGATTCCGCTGTTCGTATGGACGCCGCCATTGTCGCCCGATCCTGCATAACGGTTCGTATAATGGTCAGGGTCGCCATTCAATGTTGGGTTGGCCATTGAACGGAGGGCATCGCCGGAAATATTAGGTGTATAAATATCTTCTCCTATCAGATAGTCCGCTTTTGCACTTTGATTCTTAAATTCAACAACGGTGCCAAAAATATCAGAAATCGCTTCATTCAAAGCACCGGATTCATTCTGATAGGTCAAATTCGATTCCGTAGAAGTTACAGCATGTGTCAATTCATGTGAAACAACGTCTAAGCCGCCTGACAATGGGATGAACGTCGTGCCGTCCCCATCACCGTAAACCATTTGTGTACCATCCCAAAAAGCATTATTGTATTTCGAACCATAATGAACGGTTGACTTCAGGATGGCTCCATTTCCATCGTAAGAGTTCCGTCCAAACGTGGATTTGTAATAATCATAGGTTTTACCAGCATAAAAATGAGCATCCACTGCAGCTTTATCGGTAGAAGAAGTAAAAGCGTTGGTTGTATTGGATAAGAGTGTACCAGGCAATTTTGACCGGTTATTAGCATTATAGGTAAAAATACCTTTGCCACGTGTATTGTCTTGTAGATAATATTTACCGCTCGATAAGGTAGTGTTTAACGATACGGTATTGTTTAGGACTCCGATGCCCGTACCGACGGAATTGGTCCCCGTCACTTCATCAAGGGTGTTATATTTATTCAATATTTCACCTGTTTTGACTGAAATGAAATAATTATAGTTTCCTGGTTCCGGATCTAAGAAATTTAAATTGACCTTATATACATAGTCGGCCTTTCCTTCATTGGCGTATACATATAGCTCTGATTCAGGAGATTGTTCGTAAGAAGGAGTGAATCCAATATCTGCTTCGGCTATTTGGATTGCTTCTGATTTACTGATGCCTTTTTTAGCCTTTTTCCCTAATTTAGTGTTTAAATTGGCTTCAACTGTTCCGGACACGACTGTTAAAACACCTTGAGCGTCAATTAATACTGCCTGTGTAGAATTCCATACAGGTACGCCCTTATAGGTTTGTTGCAATCTTAGAGCGGTATTTCCAAGTTCATCCTTACTTTCTTTTTGGATAATGAAGGAGTCTTTCGCCTTTTGCTTCTCTAACTTGTAAGACTTTGTGTTTTTATCAAAAAAGGTAAGAATGATATCCTCTGCCGTCTGCTTTGAAGGTTCTGTGAGTTTCCCAGACTTGAATTCTAGCGAATCTCTATGCTTATTATACTTTTCAACGCTTAACACGTTTTTTGCCGCTAAAGCTTCTTGTTGGGGAATAGCAGAAAATAATAGACCGATAGATAGGGCGGTTCCTAAAAATACCTTACCTTTCATAACCTTTCAACTCCTTCATGAGAATACCTCATTTTTACATCGTTTCATATTATTATCAAATGGAGAAAACACGCAAAAAATATGACATTTAAAGGAATAAAATGGAGAAAAATGGTTTTTAATAGAAATGTTCTTTCTGAATATTCTTCTAGTAATATTTGGAATATATTTAAGGGCGTATGAAATAGAGCTTAGTATTTTATAAATCCCCCTTTTTTAATGCTGCAAAAAAACATGGCATAAAGTGCAAAAAAACATGGCATAAAGTGCAAAATATTTTGTCTATTGAAAGCGTTTTTTAAAATAATTTGTTGAATATTGCGGTTTGGGAAATTTGGCATGAAAATTGCATATATTCAGAAAAGGAATATTCGAATTGTAAATTAGGTCTATTTGAAAGTCTATGAAATAGGAAAATTTATTAAATGGATTTCCCCATACATGTAAGCGCTTATATAGAAAGGGATGAAAATTTATGATACCAAAACAAGAAAATGACATCTTTCAGCATCCTCCAAAGCAAGAAGAACAAGAATTAAAGCGCGGTTTGAAATCCCGTCATTTAACGATGATTTCTATAGGAGGGGCTATTGGCACCGGGCTGTTTCTTAGCAGCGGGGCAGCTATTCATACAGCTGGGCCAGGCGGCGCATTACTTGCTTATGCCTTAGTTGGGGCAATGGTGTACTTCGTGATGACCAGCTTAGGGGAACTGGCAGCCTTTATGCCGACAAGCGGTTCATTCAGTACCTATGGAACGAAATTCGTCGATCCGGCATTTGGGTTTGCCTTGGGATGGACGTACTGGTTCAATTGGTCGATGACCATAGCGGCGGAGTTGGCAGCCTCAACAATGATTATGAAATTTTGGTTTCCGAATAGTCCATCATTGTTGTGGAGTTCATCATTCTTGGTGCTCATTTTCCTATTAAACTATTTATCCGTTAAAGGATATGGTGAAGGGGAATACTGGTTTTCCTTCATAAAAGTAACGGCCATCGTTATTTTTATAATCGTTGGCATACTAATGATTGTCGGCATCATGGGTGGCGAAGCAGTAGGTTTTAAGAACTTCACAATCGATGACGCGCCTTTCCCGGGTGGTTTTATGGGTGTCTTCATTGTGTTTATTGCAGCTGGCTTTTCTTTTCAAGGTACAGAAATCGTCGGTGTGGCTGCAGGTGAAAGTGAAGACCCAGCCAAAAATATACCAAAGGCTATTAAAAGCGTTTTTTGGAGAATCCTACTCTTTTACGTATTGGCAATCTTTGTGATAGGGTTACTTATCCCTTATACAAGCCAAAGTTTACAAGGGGATAATGTTATGGTTAGCCCATTCACGCTTATATTTGAAAAGGCTGGAGTTGCTTTTGCAGCTTCGCTCATGAATGCAGTCATTTTAACAGCGGTATTGTCAGCAGGTAACTCTAGTTTATATGCTTCGACGCGTATGTTATATTCAATGGCTAAAGATGGGCAAGCACCACGCATTTTTGCAAAACTTAACAAACGCGGAGTGCCGGTTGCGGGTATGATTTTGACATGTGCCATCGGTATGCTTGCATTTTTAGCTTCTATATTTGGTGATGGTAAAGTGTATATATGGTTAATGAATGCTATTGGTATTACAGGATTTATCTTCTGGCTAGGTATTTCTATTAGCCATTATCGTTTCCGTAAAGCTTATATAGCTCAAGGCCATTCATTGGAGAAGCTGCCATATAAGGCATTATGGTTTCCGATTGGTCCGATTTTTGCTATTATGATTGGCTTAATCGTTATTCTATCTCAAAATTTTCAAGCGTTTTTTTCAGACCACATTGATTGGGGCAGTGTAGTAGCTGCATATCTAGGAATCCCACTTTTCCTTGGTCTATGGTTTGGATATAAACTGGTAAGGAAAACTAAATTCGTTAAACTTGAGGAAGTGGAGTTTGACTTTGACAAAAAATACGAATGATAATGCTTTAAGTAAAATCAGCCGGACAATGTTGTTTTAAATTGTCCGGCTTTTTACTTGTCTAAATGTAAACCGCTATGTGCATGTACTTTCGCCATTCAAAATTTTTATTCAAAGCCGGGAGCGGGATTCCTGGCTTTTTTATTTTGCGATAAATGGTAATTAATACAAATTTAAAGAGGGATGTTATATGATAAACGTAATCTCTATGTGAGCTTTTCTATAAAATTAGCTAAAGGAGACTCTATGTATCATTCTAATCTCTTTCAAATTTTTTTAAAAAAGCAAAGCATGCTAGTACGACGGGGTAACTGCCATCTTTGAGAAGAGAAAGCCATACTTTAACCGTTTGAAGTATCTAATCGCTAGAAAAGGAAGGTGCGCGCTTATGACTCTATTAACTAATTTGAAGGTATTGGACTTTTCAACGCTACTGCCCGGACCATTTGCCACTTTGATGCTAGCTGATTTAGGAGCAGATGTTTTGAAGGTAGAAAGGCCGGCAGCAGGGGATTCATGGGGTGTGAATCAATATCTTAACAGATCAAAGCAATCGATTACCCTTGATTTAAAACAGTCGGATTCCATCGAAGCCGTAAAAAACTTAGTGAAAGAATACGATATCGTCCTTGAACAATTCCGGCCAGGTGTCATGGATCGCTTAGGGCTGGGGTACGAGGTTTTAAAACAAATCAACCCAAAGTTAATTTATTGTTCAATCACAGGGTTTGGCCAAACCGGTCCCTACAAAGACCGCCCGGGTCATGATATCAATTATATTTCGATTGCAGGGTTATCAGGCTATTCCGGTACAAAAAAAGACGGCCCAGCAAAGAACGGAACGCAAATAGCCGATCTTGCAGGAGGATCAATGCATGCTGTTATCGGTATTTTGTCCGCAGTCATTTACAGGGACAGAACGGGGGAAGGTCAATCCATCGACATCAGCATGACCGACTGCAGTTTCGCTTTAAATGCCATATCCGCACCTCTGAATTTACAAGGGGGCATGGAGCTTGAGCCAGAGAAATTGATGTTAAACGGAGGGTCATTTTATGACTTTTACGAAACGAAAGATGGGCGTTATTTTTCGGTAGGAAGCCTGGAGCCTACATTCCGTAAAGCTCTATGTGAAGCAATCCTCAAGCCCGAATTGTATGAACTAAGCTTGAGTAGAGATGCTGAGAGTGTAGGTAGATTTAAAACAGCCGTCCAACGTGCTTTTCTTGCAAAGAACTTTGATGAATGGAAAGAAATATTTGCTGATTCTGAAGCTTGTGTAGAACCAGTACTGACCTTTACCGAAGCGACCAATCATCCCCAACTTAAGGAACGGGGCATGATTGTTGAAGTACCTGACGGAAAAGGAAGCATCCAGAAGCAAATTGCTTGTCCAATCAAAACATCAGTTTTTACCCCTGATTATAAACATACAGGGCTGAAGCCAGGACAAAGCAATGGAGAAGTTCTCCGCACCTTTAATCGTTAAATAAAGAAACGGACCTAGCTAAAATGAGATATATATTTAAAGGCTGTCACTTTTCCAAAATCTTTTTGGAGAGAGATAGCCTAATTTTTTTGAATTTAATCTTCGCTGCAACGACGTAAATACTCATATACTCATGCTGCGGCAACATTTATGAGGCCGAGCTAAATGAAGAAAGGCCGAAATAAGCGGATGAAGGACGAATTAAGTGGATGAAGGACGAATTAATCGGAGGAAGGACGAATTAGGTGGGAGGAAGGTCGAATTAAGCGGATGAAGGACGAATTAAGTGGGAGGAAGGACGAATAAAGCGGATGAAGGACGAATAAAGCGGATGAAGGACGAATTAAGTGGATGAAGGACGAAACAAGTAGGAGAAAGGTCGAATTAATCGGGAGAAAGGACGAATTAAGTAGGAGAAAGGTCAAATTAAGTGGATGAAGGACGAAATAAGTGGGAGAAAGGACGAATTAAGTGGAGGAAGGTCGAATTAAGTAGGAGAAAGGTCAAATTAAGTGGATGAAGGACGAAATAAGTAGGAAAAAGGTCGAATTAAGCGGATGAAGGCCAAATTGATCTTTTATCAATGAAAGTAACAAGTCGCATATGCTGAAAATTACCAGTTATAACTAGCGTTTACCGGGTATCAGAGTATCAACCTTCAACAAAGGACTTATAAGAAAAAAGCTTTAGGAAGGAGGATGATAATAATCTTTGGTCTCTATGATATCATTAAATTTCTATTTTCTTTTTTTCTGATTATGCCAATCGTTACACTGATACATTTGAGCGGACATATCTTCTTTGTGACAATCTTCGGAGGATCAGAAAAGAAAATCTTGATCGGATGTGGAAATAAACTTTTCTCCTTTTGTAACATAGAGGTGAGGAAATATTATTTTTGGAATGGGACATGCGAGTTTAGGGGATTGAAACATGATAATCGATTGACGAATATGCTGATTTATTTAGGGGGCTCTATCTTTAATTTAGTCAGTATGCTAATCATATATAGCTTAGTGTATCAGAATATCTTGGAAAGCTCGGTAATATGGTACCAATTCATATATTTTTCCTTCTATATTATGTTTTTCTCCTTGTTTCCAATGTATTTCTCGGACGGGTCGCCTAGTGATGGGAAGGCTGCAGAATTGGCCTTGAGGAACAAGTTGGAAGATAGGGTGACTGATGATATATTGGTGAAGAAAATGGATGATGATGATAGTTGCAAGTAAAAAGGGACGTGCATGATGCTCGTTCTTTTTTGGTGCTTGGATGAAATAGAATAGGGTAATGACCCATATGGAATGAAGTTACCTGTAAGTTAAGTTGGAGGGGGAAAACCACGATGAATACGTTCAATCCATCTAATATTTTCGGGAATGGTTTACCGATAACGTTAACTGCGTCTATGCTAGAGCGAATTATAAAGATGAAATCAGGTGAGCAGGATGTTAAAGTCGAGATTACGCCAAAACATATAGTGCTTTTCGGAACGACGGAAGTGAAAAAAATGATGTTTAAGAAAAACGTGCCTTTCCGTATTACATTAAAACCGGTTCACGTGGAAAAAAGAACGATTTCATTTGAATTAGTAGAAATGAAGCCTATTGATAGGAATTTTATTAACCAAAAGATATTTAACAGACCGCCATATTTTGAATTTGAAAATAGAATGATCAAAATGAATTTTAATGCTTGGAACATCGTGAAAAGAATACCCGTGGGCACTATTAAATCGTATGAGTTGGCGGAAGGTGCATTAAAAATTAAACTTTCATTATGATGAAAAGAAGAAAGGGTAAGCAATGAAGGAAATGTTTACATAGCATTCTTACCTGTACTATTTTAAAGGGGATAACAGGTATGTTAGTGTAAGGATATGGTAAAGGGCGATTCTTCAATAAGAAAAATTGTGTTTGATAAATCAAGCTCTTTAAAATATACTAAATAACTAAAAGTTTTGAGTTTTTCCGGTAGATAAGGGGGAAAATGAATGGACCAGAAAATTTTGCCTGCTTCGGCAAGCATGAAGGATTTCGAAAGATTTCTAGAAAGTTCCTATGAAATAGGTGTGTTTCTTGATTTGCATATATCACAATTGAAAAATGTAAGCTTAATGGCAAAGCAGCATAAAAAGAAAATGATTTATCATGTCGATTTAATTCATGGTATTAAAAGTGATGAATACGCTACAGAATTTATTTGTCAGGAGTATTGCCCATATGGCCTGATTTCAACAAAATCCAGCGTGATTTTGAAAGCGAAGCAAAAGGGTGTTATTGCCATTCAACGAATCTTTTTAATTGACTCACATGCGTTAGAGAAAAGTTATAAGCTGGTACAGAAAACAAAGCCTGATTATATCGAAGTTTTGCCTGGCGCAATGCCTTGGATGATTAAAGAGGTAAAGGAACGCTTACAAACTCCTATCTTTGCTGGTGGGCTCATACGTTCTTCAGATGAAGTCTTGAATGCCCTTGAGGCAGGAGCTTCGTCAATCACGACTTCAAAAACTGAATTATGGGAGATGTTTTAATTTAGATAGGAGTTGTTGTGTGATAGAGGAAAAAAAATACAGAAAAATCATTTATTTTTATATAAATTAATTGACAGCGTTTTCACTACCTAGTATATTTACATTACAAGTTAATACATGTGACGGAGATTAGGAGATTCACACCAGACATACTCATTTTTTGAGGAAAGTTCTGCTGTGAATCTCCTTTTATTTGTTGGTAAGGCATCATTCTATAAGAGGAGGAGTTATGTATGACTCCATTTTGGGGAGAAGTAGTAGGCACAATGATTTTAATTTTATTTGGTGCAGGTATTGGGGCAGGATCTTCCTTAAAGGGATCTTATGCCAAAGATGCAGGCTGGATTGTCATCACGATTGCATGGGGACTGGCTGTTACAATGGGTGTCTTTGCAGTGGGTTCCATAAGCGGAGCACATTTAAACCCGGCTGTTACAGTAGCATTAGCTATCAATGGAGATTTTCCTTGGGCTGATGTGCCAGGGTACATTGTGGCGCAAATGATAGGGGCAATTATAGGTGCGACTCTTGTATTCCTGCATTATTTGCCTCACTGGAAAGCTACGGAGGATCCAGGTACAAAGCTTGGTGTGTTTGCAACCTCACCAGCTATCCCACATACTTTTTCAAATCTATTAAGTGAAATGATTGGTACATTCATCCTTGTTCTTGGCTTATTATTTATTGGAGCCGGCAAGTTTACAGAAGGTCTGAACCCATTTGCTGTCGGTTTATTGATTGTTGTTATCGGGATGTCGCTCGGAGGAACAACAGGCTACGCCATAAACCCTGCACGTGATCTTGGACCTCGTATTGCTCACTTCCTGCTGCCAATACCAGGTAAGGGAAATTCGAATTGGGGCTACGCTTGGATTCCGGTTGTTGGCCCGATTGTCGGTGGAGCACTTGGAGCTGTCTTCTATAAAGCGGTCTTTTTAGGTGAATTGACGACAGTCTTTTGGACTGTTTTAGGAGCAAGCCTAATAATATTGGTATTAGCATATACTTTTGGAAAAAAGCAGTCGCGTGAGTTAGAAACTAGCAACATTGCTAGTTAAATTAAAAAGGGGGGAAACACATTATGGAAAAATATATCTTATCATTGGATCAAGGAACAACTAGTTCACGGGCGATTTTGTTTAACGAAAAGGGCGAGATCGTCCACTCGGCCCAAAAGGAATTCACACAGCATTTCCCTAAGCCAGGCTGGGTAGAGCATAACGCCAATGAGATTTGGGGATCAATTTTAGCAGTGATTGCTGGTGTACTATCGGAATCTAGTGTAAAGCCTGAGCAAATTGCTGGTATTGGAATCACTAATCAGCGTGAAACGACAGTCGTTTGGGATAAAGAAACAGGAACCCCTGTGTATAATGCGATAGTATGGCAGTCCAGACAAACTAGCGAAATTTGTGATGAATTGAAAGGAAGAGGTCTTAATGATCTGTTCCGAGAAAAAACAGGATTGTTAATAGACGCCTATTTTTCCGGTACAAAAGTGAAGTGGATCCTCGATAATGTGGAAGGAGCTCGACAAAAAGCAGATGAAGGCAAGTTGTTATTCGGAACCATTGATACCTGGCTGATTTGGAAGCTATCAGGAGGCAAGGCCCATGTAACAGACTATTCTAATGCTTCGCGGACATTAATGTATAATATTCATGAGCTGAAATGGGATGAGGAGCTTCTGGAGATATTGACTGTTCCAAAATCAATGCTACCAGAGGTTAGACCTTCTTCCGAAGTGTATGCCCATACGATCGAATATCACTTCTTCGGCCAGTCGATTCCAATTGCAGGAGCAGCAGGTGACCAACAGGCAGCATTATTTGGCCAAGCTTGTTTTAATGAAGGAATGGCTAAAAATACGTATGGAACAGGTTGTTTCATGCTTATGAATACGGGTGAAAAGGCTGTCAGTTCCGAGCACGGGTTATTGACAACTCTTGCTTGGGGATTGAATGGCAAGGTTGAATATGCACTAGAAGGCAGCATATTTGTAGCAGGATCAGCGATTCAATGGCTGCGTGATGGCTTACGGATGCTTAAAAATGCCGAGGACAGTGAAGCCTATGCAAAACGTGTAGAAAGTACTGATGGAGTTTATGTTGTTCCTGCGTTTGTTGGGCTTGGGACTCCATATTGGGACAGCGATGTCCGAGGTGCGGTTTTTGGCTTAACTCGTGGAACATCTAAAGAGCATTTTGTCCGTGCTACCCTTGAATCACTTGCATATCAAACGAAGGATGTACTTGATGCAATGGAGGCGGATTCAGGTATTGAGCTGAAGACATTGAGAGTGGATGGTGGTGCAGTTAAGAACGACTTCTTAATGCAATTCCAAAGCGATCTACTACGTGTCCCTGTTGAAAGGCCGACTATAAACGAAACGACAGCACTCGGTGCAGCGTATTTGGCTGGACTAGCTGTTGGCTATTGGAAGGACCAAGAGGAAATCGCTCAGCAGTGGGCAATAGACAAAACCTTTAATCCATCCATGGATGAGCAGGAAAGTGAAAAATTATATGACGGATGGAAAAAAGCTGTTCAAGCAGCAATGGCTTTTAAATAAAGGTTCTGATAAACACTAAATTTAACAAATAAAGAAGGCCACTTATATAGTGGTCTTTTTGTTGTTAAATTTATAATAAAGTCATTTGAAACTTAATAAAATGCTTTAAATATGTTGTTCAACTATCGGGCAGATTACCATAATAAAGTCTTTAAATAAGACGAAATAATTTACAAACTAGCCTTCTATAAATTATCTAGTAAATCTATATAATACTTTCTTAAAAGTTCTCTTAATATATTAGGTTCTACTATTTTTATGGATTTACCAAAGCTAGCAATATAGTTAACTATAAACTCAAGCTCATTTGGCTCATACGAACCAACAATATAGGTACTTTCACTCTCGGTGATTAACTTCATAGATGGGAAATGTTGCTGTTGAAAATGCTCAACCCCTTCTTGATTTATTAGACACTTGAATTGAATTGCCTTTTCAGATGGTTTCCAGAGTGAATGTGCATTGTGAACATTAATCTCCTTTAAGTCAATTAATGGTTCGATGTTCGTTATTTCCACTGTTGTAATACGATCACACCGGAATACTCGATAAGCTTTTTTCGTTACATCATAAGCCTGACAATACCAATATCCTTTCATTGCATAAATAGCGATTGGCTGAATGCTACGAGTGCTTTTTTGATGCATTGTTTGATAACTGATTTTTAATACTTCATTTTTAATGGCTGCAAGTAATAAAGTTTCTAAATATGCGCTTTCTTTGATTTGCTCCGTGTGTCGAAAGGTTACCCGGTCTTGAATTCTCTCTATATGCTGACGTTGTTTTTCTGCTAACGCGTTTATAAATTTCTCATGAATAGAATGAAGCGATACTTGAAAAGGTAGATTTGAAAAGCTGCGTAGTGCCTGCATTGCAAAATAAAGCGCATAAATTTCTTGACTGTTAAAAGAAATTGGCGGTAGTGTCATTTGATTAAGTAAATGATAACCTCCATACCGACCATATTCTGCATAAATTGGTGCGCCAATTTCCTCTAGTGAAGAAATGTCTCGTAATGCAGTCCTTTTAGAAATATGAAATTCTTGCATTAAATCTTGGAGTGTAAACTGTTGTTTTTGATTGATAAAACGCAGCATTTGATTTAAGCGTTCTGATTTTTTCATAAAATGACCTCTTAATGGTGCCGTTTTTTGTCACCTTTATTTTATATACTTGTAAGTGTAATAAATAATTGTTGAGGAGGCAATAAAATGAATTTTGAAGTAATTCCCTTTCTATCGTTGAATGGTAAAGGTGCAGCTGCTATTGAGTTTTATGAGGAATATTTAGGGGCGACCGTTCTTTTTAAGAAAAATTATAAAGAGATGAAGGAAATGAATCCTAATTTTATTTATGGAGAAGGTCAAGATGAGTATATTACACATTCTGTTTTGCAAATCGGTGCGAATAAGCTTATGCTTGCGGAGAAAGAAATGGACAATACACAACCTTGGCAATTAGGTAATAGTTCATCTTTATGTATTCAGTCTCAAGATAAGATTGTAATTAAAGATCTCTATGACTCGCTTATTCAACATGAAAAGGTGGCCATTTTAGTACCATATGAACCCAATGCTTTTAGTCCAGGATATGCCATTGTACGAGATCCGTTTGGATTAATTATTCAACTTTGTGTAACCGTGCATGATTTTTAATTTAGGTGATTTATTACATGTACAGCTATATGACGTTTGTATTAAATTTCAGTAATTTAGAAGATTATTAACAGTTTAGGGCGTTAGTGAAAGAATGATTAAACAACTTTATAGTTAAAGTTTTTACTCTGTAGTAATCACTTTCCAACTAAATTACAGAACTTAAGAAAACCGATTCTACATCAGTAGTATCGGTTTTCTTGATTGATGGCTATAAAATTAAACGACTTTATTGTAAGTATTCATCTTCTTCAACTATCGCCCCTTTAACTCAAAAAAATTCTGTTTTTATTAACTAAAATCACGTTTAAATTCGCTCTTCTTTTGTTCCTGTAAAACTGATAATCCAATAAAATATTCGGGTATGATAAAAGAATTAATTCGAGAAAACCTAAACCAAATAATGTCGAGGTATGCTCATCTGCATTAAATCTAGTTTCAACTACCCTTAAAAAAGGGTCTTTACCACTCCTACTTGTACATAATATTTCATGAAAATATAGCCTGTGATTTACTGAATTTCACATGTATAGTTAGCTGTAATATATTTTATTAGGGAGTGTTTTACTTGTTTATAAAACTTACAAAAGATCAGCAACAATTAATGATTTCTGACATTCAATACTTTTTTTCACAAGAAAGAGATGAAGAAATAACTGAATTTGCTGCAGAAAGAGTATTAGATTTCGTTAAGGAGTCACTTGCTCCTCATTTCTATAACGCTGCTGTCTTAGATGTTAAACATGTAGTGGAACAGCAATTTTCTTCACTTGAAGATGAAATATTAACTCTAGAACGTCCGATAAAAAGATAAATAATTTTTCAAGAGTGAATTTGATAATAATTCACTCTTATTGTTGCACATAATATGTCTTATACGGCATAAGATAGGAATCATCTTTCCTTGTTTTTACTTCAGCTAATCTGCCCCTTTAGTTGAACTGTTAAATAAAAACAAAGCGAAGTCTTTCTAATATGAGCTAGAGTATGATATACTAAAATCAAGTTAATAAATCGGCCGGAGAACAGGAGAGACCATGAATGCGTTATCGAGAATTCGATAATGTGCATTTATGGTCTCTTTTTTTGTTTTTATTGGCAGATTAGGGTAATTAATATCTATATGAATGGAAAACTATGAGAACAAAATAACTTATTTAAATACAAGAACCAAAAACTACTCGACAAAAGCAGGTATCACTCAAAGGAGGAGTTAGGCATGAGGTTTTCAAATATATATCGAGAAGAAACAATTGAGCTTCTGAAAAAAGAAAAATTTGATGTGTTAGTCATTGGCGGAGGAATTACAGGTGCAGGGATTTCCCTGGATGCAACGACTCGAGGAATGAAAGTGGCATTGGTGGAAATGCAGGACTTTGCTGCAGGAACATCAAGCCGTTCAACAAAGCTTGTCCATGGTGGTTTGCGGTATCTAAAGCAATTTGAAATAAAAATGGTTGCTGAGGTTGGAAAAGAGAGAGAGATCGTTTATGAAAATGGGCCACATGTGACTACACCGGAAAGAATGCTGCTCCCAATGCATAAAGGCGGCACATTTGGAAAATTCAGTACATCCATCGGACTCCGAGTCTATGATTTTCTAGCAGGCGTCAAAAAAAGTGAACGAAGGAAAATGCTATCGGTTAGTGAAACACTGAAAATGGAACCCCTTGTAAAGAAAGAAGGACTTAAAGGCGGAGGCCATTATGTTGAATACCGTACAGATGATGCACGCCTGACGATTGAAGTGATGAAGGCGGCTGTGGATAAAGGAGCGACACCGATAAATTATACAAAAGTAGAAAAACTGTTGTATGAAAATGGCAAGGTAGTAGGCGTCCAGGTCAATGATATACTATCAGGCAATCAGTATGAAATTTATGCAGACAAAGTTATCAATGCCGCAGGTCCATGGGTTGATTCGATCCGTGAAAAAGACCAATCGAAAAAAGGGAAAACGCTGAAGTTATCAAAGGGTGTTCATGTCGTAATTGACCAATCGAAATTTCCTTTGAAGCAGGCGATTTACTTTGATACGCCCGATGGCCGGATGATTTTTGCCATACCGCGAGCTGGTAAGGCCTACGTTGGAACTACAGACACCTTTTATAATGGCGATCCTGCTGTCCCTACCGTTACATCGGAAGATCGTGCCTATTTATTAAAGGCGATTGGTTATATGTTTCCAGAAGTGAAAGTTTCGGATGAGGATATCGAATCAAGCTGGGCTGGAGTTAGACCGTTAATTCTTGAAGAAGGCAAAGACCCTTCTGAAATTTCAAGAAAAGATGAAATATGGGAGTCCGATTCTGGTCTTATCACGATTGCCGGAGGAAAATTAACGGGATATCGCAAAATGGCAAAAACGACAGTCGACCTCGTAGCCGGGAAGCTTTCTCAGCAAACAAATAGATCTTACCCTAATAGCAGTACCAAAAAAATGCCGATTTCTGGAGGGGATGTCGGAGGATCAAGCAATTTCTCTGATTATATCCAGACACATATTCAAATAGGGGTTGACTCAGGACTCACTGCTAAGGATTCCAAAGAGTTATTGGCTATGTACGGATCAAACGCGGCTGTTTTGTTCAATATCGCAAAAAGTGAAGGGGACGTGGAAACTCGCACTGGCCTCCCACAGAAGTTGTTCGTACAGTTGCAATACGCATTAGATCATGAAATGGCCGCAACTCCGGTTGATTTCTTCTTCCGCAGAACCGGTACCCTATTATTTGATATCGATTTAGTCCAAACACATAAAAGTGCAGTAATTAAATATATGGCTGAATATTTTGGCTGGACGGAATCAACAAAAACGGAAAGAACAAACCAATTGGAACAAGAAATACATGGTGCTATTAAAGTATCTTAACTTATACCTGAAACGATTAAACGCCAGCGGCTTTGCTGGCGTTTATCTTATTTTCCATGATTTTATTCGAATTATAGATGTGTGAGTATAAGATGAGTGGCAATGGCTCATCTTTTACGTATTCAAGGATAGAATGCTTGCAAATAGAACAATCACGCCTTCATAGATTCATCAAACTTATAAAGAACTACCTACGTGCAGAAATTGACTTGGCGATTAACTTTTAAATCTTTAAACATGGAATATTATTGAAAAACTAATCATATTAGTTATAATATTAATTATATTAGTTTTGGGGGGAGCTTGATTAAAGATGAAAATGACTAAGGTTGGTACAGTATATCAACTATCTTTTATGCCACGTGTATTTCCTGTGAACTGTTATTTTGTAGAAGAAGAGAATAGTCTTACACTAATAGATGCAGCCTTACCCTACAGCACAAAAAGTATAATAAATGCGGCGCGGATTATTGGAAAACCGATAACAAGATTAATAGTTACCCACGCACATGATGATCATGTTGGTGCACTAGACGGGCTTAAAGCGTTAATCCCTGATTTACAAGTGAGTATTTCTTTTAGGGATGCGTTATTACTGGCTGGTGATTCTACCCTCCTACAAAATGAAACAAACTCTCCAATCCGCGGAGGAGTCCCTAAAAATATTCAAACTCAACCAGACTTATTACTCAAAGAGGGCGACCGTATTGGTTCATTGGAAGTTATTTTTTCCCCAGGACATACCCCTGGTTCTATATCTCTTCTTGACACCCGGAATCATAGTTTAATTGTGGGGGATGCCTTACAAACTAGAGGTGGAACTGCGGTGTCTGGAATGATTAAACCTTTATTTCCGTTCCCGGCCTTTGCCACATGGAATAAACTCATCGCTCTTGAAAGTGCAAAGAAATTAAGAAGTTATAAACCGAGTTTACTTGCTGTAGGTCATGGGAAGATGCTAGAACACCCTGGGAACTCTATTGACAGAGCAATAGTTGAAGCAGAATTAAAACTTCAACCATGAAAATAGGAGGTTAAAATGAGATGTCTCAACGTATAAGGTTAGATTTGTCTATCATTTTACAAAAAGCTACAGAACTAGTTGATGAAAACGGCCTTGATCATCTTTCGTTAGGCAAGTTGGCTGAAGAATTACAAATACGCCCCCCTTCGTTATATAACCATTTAGACGGCCTAAATGGATTAAAACAGAAACTAGCAGTAAATGGAGTTAAAAAACTTTATGAATACATGCTTCAAGCAGCAGTGGGACGCTCCGGTGATGATGCAATCAGGGCACTCAGTGAGGCATATGTTGAATTTGCTAGAATTCATCCAGGACTTTATGATGCTACCACCCGTTTTCCAAATTCTGAAGACAAGGAGTTACAGCAAGCACAGCAATCAGTTGTAGAGCTTGTTGTCCAAGTACTACAAGCCTATAATTTGAAGGAAGAAATGGCGATTCACTTGGTGAGAGGATTAAGGAGCATTTTACATGGATTTACTTCAATTGAAAAAATGGGTGGGTTTGGGATGCCGATTGATATCGATAAGAGTTTTTCTATACTGCTAAATACTTATATTGAGGGAATCCACTCTATAGTTATAAATAAAGATAAATATGAGCTGGTGGAAGGTTAAAATGAGTTTTCTTTCTGTCTTGCAAATGGTAAACTTATCCGTTCGATTTTTATTAGAAATTTTTGCACTTGCTGTATACGGTTATTGGGGTTTCAAAGTAGGAAATACCAGCATCATGAAAGTTTTTTTTAGCATTGTTATCCCAATTGGTATAGCGATCTTTTGGGGGGCATTTGGTTCCCCTAAGGCCAGCATACAACTATCAGCACAACTTCATTTGCTACTGGAAGCATTGATTTTCTTGGTTCCAGCAGGATTACTTTTGTCCCTTAAAAACGTTAAATTAGCTTGGTTCTATGGATTTACCGTGATAGTAAATAGAATTTTCATGATGCTTTTGGACCAATAAGGTGTAGTTTAAACCTGACCAGCTGGACATCAAAATGGAGTGATGGATAAAAAGAAAAAACCCTTGCTACACAAGGGCTTTAAAGTATGAAGAATAGCGGGATAGAACCGTTGTTGTGTTACTTATTTTCTTAGCGGATTTAAAGGCTAGCTTGAAAGTCTGGCCTGCAAAAGAAGCATTTCCTATTTTTTCTGCTTTAATAGTTGTAAGTCGACGTATAGCTGTATCCGTGAATGAAAGTCATCAAAATCGATTGAAGTGAGATCGGCTATTTGGTTCATTCTGTATTTTAACGTGTTGGTATGAATGTATAGCTGTTCAGCTGTCGGTTTTATCCGGCAATTATTCAACAGAAATATTTCCATTGTTTGAAGGAGCTTTGTTTGGCTTTCCTGGTCCTTCTTTTGCAGAATCTGTAAATCCATATTGATATAATTCGTTTTACCATGATGATTGGAGATCATTTCGAGGTAACGGAATATCCCAAGTTTGCTATATTGAAAAGGAAGCTGTTCAGGTTTACCGATGAACTTGGCTGCATTGATCACTTCCAGGGCTTCTAGATAGGATTTTCTTAATTGAAGAATCGAAGAATACTCATTTCCGATTCCTGAGAACACCTTTTGGCCATTGAATTGGGAAAGAACCGTGTTCGTTAAATCAGTGGCGCTATCAGAAAGCAGGTCTTTACCTTTTCCATTGCTACCAATTAAGACGATGATCTTCAATTGGTTTGTGAATACATGGGTAAAATGATTCAATGCATTTGCGAATAGACTGACTGTATCCGTTAATTCATCGAAATGTTCCGCATCGGATTGAGCGATGGTAAAGATATTTACAAGGAAAGTTTCCGGAATAAGAAGACTCATATTGGCTGCTTCCCATTTTATTTGGTTTTCCGTTTGATAGACTTCGTCGATGACCTTTTGGTAAAACTCATTTTTTTCTTCATCTTTTTTCATGTTTATCTGTTTTTTCTGATAGAGGAGCTTGCCGATATGATGGGAAACCTCATGTAAAAATTCCAAATCGGAATCAGGCATCACTTCCGTCTCTTGGACCCAAATGAATCCGAAGACCTGCCCTTTGTGGACAGCGCTTACAACAACTCTTTGATTTAAACCGATTTCCTCGATTTGTTTCACTCTAAATGGATGCTCCACCGTTTTAAGCTGTTCGACAATGCCCTCATCCATGAATTTTTCCAAGATTGGAATCGGCCAATGCTTAGTGAAGATGGTTTGCTGATTGGCTTGGTCGAAGTGTTCGATATAATATGAACTATATGCCAGCAATAAAAATTGGTCATTTTCGATGACGACTGGTTTTTTTAAATAAGTGCTGACCATATCCGTTATATCGTTGATGTTTGTGAGAGTCAGGATTTTTTCTAATGACATATATGGCCCCCTGTTATTTTTTGAAGTATATGACAACTAAGTTTAATAATACTTTTAAACGGATGATGTGTATAGGGGCACAAAGAAGGAACGGTCTATGAAAAAAATTTCATAGACCGTTCCTTTTAGGTGATTTATTATTGTTTTAATGTTCTTTCGAATTCCTCGAATTGCTCTTCTACTTCTTTTGATGGTTTTTCTGTAAAAAGACTGACCACGATGATGGCAATCAAGCTTGCGCCAAAACCAGGGATCATTTCATAAAGCGTATCGGATAATCCTGCCATCGACCAGAAAATCACAGTCCCGGCACCAACGACCATTCCAGCTAAAGCACCCCATCTTGTCATGCGTTTCCAACAGAGACTGAGTAAGACAAGCGGACCGAATGATGAACCGAACCCAGCCCATGCATAACCGACAAGTGCAAGAATCGTGTCATTTTTCTCCCAAGAGAGAATAAGCGCGATGATTGATATGATTAGTACGGAAAGTCTGCCTAGGAAGACAAGCTCTTTATCTGAAGCCGAACGACGGAAGAAGGTTTTGTATATATCCTCCGTTAAAGAGCTGGCCGTAACCAACAGCTGCGAAGAAATCGTGCTCATGACGGCTGCCAGTATCGCTGAAATCAAGAAACCAGTAATGAATGGATGGAAAAGAATTTCCCCTAACTCTATGAAAATCGTTTCAGGATCAGCTAACTTGAGACCGTTCTGGGAATAATACGTTATTCCGATGAATCCAGTCAGCATGGCACCAACAGTTGAAAAGATCATCCAACTCATCCCGATAGTACGGGCTTTCTTTATTTCCTTAACAGAACTGATTGCCATAAAGCGGACAATGATATGGGGTTGTCCGAAATAACCTAGTCCCCATGCAAATAATGAGATGATTCCTAAAAAGCTCGTTCCAGTAAAAATATTCAATAAGGCCGGATCAATGGAACGTGGTGTATCTATGGAAGGGCCGAAGCCACCAACATGGAAAAGGGTGACGATCGGTACAAGAACCAGGGCGACGACCATGATGAGTCCTTGAACAAAGTCTGTCCAGCTTACTGCCAGGAATCCACCGAATAAAGTATAGGCAACGGTGACGCCTGTCAAGATCCATAGACCTGTATGGTAATCAAGGCCAAATGTACTTTGGAATAAGACTCCGCCGGACACCATTCCGGAAGAAACGTAAAAGGTAAAGAATATCAGGATAACCAAAGCTGAAATGAGCCTTAAGATCCGTGAACCTTCACCAAAACGATTTTCCAGGAAAGCAGGAATCGTAATGGAATTATTAGCGACTTCCGTATACGTTCTCAATCTCGGTGCAACATACAGCCAGTTTGCATAGGCACCAAGCGTCAGGCCGATTACGATCCAAATCGAGCTGAGTCCCGTTGCGAACATGGCGCCTGGCATACCCATTAGAAGCCAACCGCTCATATCGGCAGCACCGGCGCTTAATGCCGTTACAGCAGGGCCAAGACCCCGGTCGCCAAGCATGTAATCATTTAAATTAGAGGTTCTTTTGTAGGCGAAATATCCGATTAACAGCATGCCCGCCATATAAATGCTAATGGAAAGTATTAATGAGAAATCGATCATAGGAAGACTCCCTTCAGGATGAAAGTATATAATTTTTCGTTTGAAAAGAGGAAGCAACCTATTTGTCACTTCCTCCATTTTACTTCGTATTGGTTTTGTATCATCTAGTTGAAGATACATCACCAATTCGAGGGCATTTCCTCTTCAATTGCTTTTGATGAAATATTTATCAGAATGTTTCTGATGTTGTTTTGGCTTGCATATGAAGCTGCAAGTAGTCCGGTCCGCCTGCCTTGGAATCTGTTCCTGACATGTTGAACCCGCCGAATGGCTGATAGCCTACGATTGCACCCGTACAGCCGCGGTTGAAATACAAATTCCCTACATGGAATTCTTCACGTGCTTTTTCCATGTTCAGGCGATTTGTCGTAATGACAGCCCCAGTCAAACCGTATTCTGTGTTATTGGCAATTTCAAGAGCTTCGTTAAAGTCTTTCGCTTTTGAAAAAGCAACGACTGGTCCGAAGATTTCTTCTTGCATCAAACGGGCTTGCGGATTGACATCAGCGACGATGGTCGGCTGAACGAAGTATCCTTTTGAGCTATCTCCTTCTCCGCCAGTCAGAATGCGTCCTTCTTCTTTGCCGATTTCAATATAGCTCATGATTTTATCGAATGCCGCCTGATCGATAACTGGTCCCATGAAATGATTTTCTACAGGATTACCAACAGTAAGTTGTTTTGTTAATTCAACAGCGCGATCTAAAACTTGATCGTACACATCTTCTACGATGACAGCACGGGAGCAAGCAGAACATTTTTGTCCAGAGAAGCCAAATGCCGATTTCACGATCGATTGAGCGGCCAATTCAAGATCTGCCTCTTTGTCAACGACGATCGTATCTTTTCCGCCCATTTCAGCGATGACACGCTTCAGCCAAATTTGGCCTTCGTTCACTTCTGATGCACGTTTGTAAATGCGCAGACCTACATCGCGTGAACCTGTGAAGGAAATGAAACGTGTTTTAGGATGATCAACCAGGTAGTCGCCCACTTCGGCTCCGCTTCCTGGAACGAAATTCAACACACCTGATGGAAGGCCGGCTTCATGCATCACTTCAACGAATTTCGCAGCGACAATAGGAGTAGTTGAAGCTGGTTTTAATAGGATTGTGTTGCCAGTTACGATAGCAGCTACAGCTGTACCTGCCATAATCGCAAATGGGAAGTTCCAAGGAGAAATGATGATGCCGACCCCTAATGGAATGTAATCATAGCGGTTAAATTCTCCAGGACGGCTTTGAACAGGCACACCATCTTTAAGCGTCAGCATTTGACGGGCATAGAATTCAAGGAAGTCTATCGCTTCTGCTGTATCCGCATCGGCCTCATTCCAAGGTTTTCCTGCTTCTTTTGTCAATAACGCAGAGAACTCATGCTTGCGTCGACGAATGATGGCAGCAGCTTTGAACAAAACGTCAGCGCGGATTTCCGGTTTCACTTTTTTCCAGCTTTCAAAAGCTGTTGCAGCTTCCTGCATAGCTTTTTCAGCAAGATCCCTGTTCGCTTTCGATACTCGGCCGATGACCTCTTGTTTGTCTGCAGGGTTATATGAAACGATTTTCTCATCAGTCGTCACTTTCTCTGCCCCGATATAAAGAGGGTAGTCTTGTCCTAAGTAGCCTTCAACAGTTTGAAGAGCTTCCTGATAAGCTTTTTTGTTTTCCTCGTTTTTAAAATCAACAAATGGTTCATGTTTATATGAAATCATTGATAATCACACCTTTTCATAGATTTTTTGTAGCAATTAGATTTTTGAATGTATATTTAGCTTCTGACCATCCCTTTGAAGGCAAAGGCAATATTGGATGGCCTTTCTGCAAGCCTTCTCATGAAGTATCCATACCAATCGAGACCATATGGTACATAGACACGCATCTTGTAACCTTGCTTGACCAACTCGTATTGTGTTTTGTTTCTCATGCCATAAAGCATTTGAAATTCGAATTGTGTATTTGGAATGTTATGCTTTTTAGCCAGCGCTTTTGTATACTCGATGATTTGGTCATCATGTGAGGCAATGGCCGTATAATTACCGTTAAGAAGACTTTGTTCAATCAACTTTTTATAGTTTTCATCTACATCATTCTTTTCGGGAAAAGCCACCTCGGCAGATTCCTTGTAGGCACCCTTTACGAGACGCAGGAATGGCTTATACTGGGCAAGGTCTTCCAAATCTTTCTCTGTGCGGTATAAATAAGCTTGTAAAACCGTACTTATGCAGTTGTATTTTTCTTTGAACTGCCTAAATATATCGATTGTTGCCTGACAGCGAACTTCATCTTCCATGTCAATCGTGACCATGACATTGTGTTTTTCTGCTGTATCAAGAATTCTTGTCATGTTCTCGATGACCAGATTATGATCGATATCAAGACCCAGAGAAGTCATTTTGAGAGATACCTGTGAATCGAGTTTTTCTCTGCTGATCATTTCAATGGTTTCGATGCATTCTGCTGTCCTTTCCTGGGTCACTTCCTTAGAATCAACGAATTCCCCAAGATGGTCGACTGTAACCGACAAGCCACTATTATTAAGCTGTTTAATGAATTTAATGGAACTTTGGAAATCAGTTCCTCCAATGATCTTGCCAGCAGCAAAACTACCGCCGCTTTTCTTTGCAATATTATTAAGTAAGTTATTTTTAGATAAAAATAAGAAAAAGTCCCTTGTAATCGCTTCCATTTAAAAAAACACACCCCCTAAGAAGTTGTAATCACAAGATAATCTTATGGTTTTTCGACAATTTGCGCAATGTTCTAAAAATACAATAATTCTGTCTTTTGTTTGTCGGTTAGGGACAATGAAGGGGGAGGTACTCAATTTTCTCCTATCTTAATAGATAAAACGGAAGGTTTATAATTTATCTTATAAAGAAAAGCTAGAAGAAAAGTGCTTAGGAGAAAATAGCCCTGTGAAAGATGAAACCTTTGCGAATGCGTTTAAAAGTGGTAGCTCGACCATAATAATCCAATGCGATATAATGAACCTTACTATAGGTCCAACCGAGTACATCTTCTGTTACATGATCGGAAGTTAATGGCGTGGGCCGGAAAAATAAGTCCATCGGTAAGGCGGGGAGGATAAGGAATGGGTGCGGTATTTGAAGAACTTAGAGAAACATCTGGATTGATAATCGGCTTGATAATGGCTCTGGTAATAACAGGGTTTATTGGACTAGCCTTCACAAAAGCACATAAAGTCATTGTGTCACCTGTTGTTCGAAGGATAAAGAAAATGGTTAGTCGAAAATAGATGTGGCAGATTACATACCCCTTTGTCCCTAATCCATCAAGCCCCGCTTGAAGAAGGTGCAACCGTGTATGTCTATAATAGTAGGAAGTATGTGAATAAACTCAAAAAGAAGTCGCTATATATGAAGTGTCAACGCAATAGATACGGCGAAGAATAAGATTGACATGACTCTTTTCCTTTCACATATGTAATCAATAGATAACTTTAGCAAAAGAATCCCCCCACTTCTAATATAGAAGTGGGGGATTCTACATATTAGATTAATAAGTAATCATGATGTAGTAGAGATAATGGTTCTGAAGAACTAATATGTCAACTCACGCATTTGTCTCCACCGAATAATGCTGATTATTTTGTTCGAAGGCCTGGCGCTGTAGGGATGGAAGGTCATTCGTCATTTAAAATTCAGTAAATGAATTCGTCATTCTTAGGAACAAGAACAATTCTTTCAAATTAAGAAAATCATATTAGAATACGAATGCCCTTTATGCTGCTTACCGGTAAAAGCGCATTTTACTTTCTTCAAAACCATAAAGGTATATGCCGGTTTCGTGCCGACTTAAGGGGTATTTTACTTCGAACAATCTTTTTTTGAGGGTTTAAAGCCAACTGCCAAGCACGGACTCGCAATTCCCTGCTACTGCTGCTATAACCTGAAGATTAACATAATTTAACCTGGAGGGTTTATTCTACTCAATTTTGAGGCAGCTAAATGAAGTTGTTGATATGGGATTTTGAAAGGATACAATGAAACGGAAAATTAGCCTCGATATACTTGCGGGCGGGAACGATTTGAACTTAACGGGTAAGGAAATACCGGCGGGGATTTGCTCAGCCGTAATGATGGAGTCAGACAAGCGCGGCGAGGTAGTCATTCATATTCCTTACTTATCAAAGGATAAGTGGCGGATTGATGGTATCGAGTGGGAAGAGAGCGCTCGTCGTAGAGAAGGGAAAGCGGCAGGCGGCTCAATCCTCGGAACGGCTCTCATTGGACCAATCGGCACAATTGCTGGAGCTGTAGTCGGAGGACGTCTCCGTGATAACTCGAAAGCTTACGTTTACCTAATTAATCCTAAGACGAACGAAGAGGTCGGTTTGTATAGAAGGTGTACCAAAAAACAATACAAAGAAATATCTGCGTTCATGTAGCGTAGCAAAGCCACGACCTTAAGTGGAACCGTTCGTTTGGGTCGGGGCTTTTTTTGCGTTTAAACATCAAATAATCAGGGCAACCTTAAATATCAAAATATTCATCTGACTTTGCGCCAGCATCTATACTCCGGATCGCCTTCATAATTTTCTTTAATACTCCAGCTGAAGGCACATACTTAGGATCACTGCAAACTCTGCTAATCGTATTGCGTGAGATTCCAGACGCGCTTACAAACTCCTCTTGTGTATACCCGTGCTTATCTATTAATTTGCCGACCTTACTCCGACGCTTTCCCTTCCCGAATCTAAACATTTCGCGTACCTCCTAGTATTTATTGTACTAGCAGTCTCGTCCATCTTTCACAAAAATATACGCATAGTTTCGCAAATAATTGATATCAAGAAAAAACGGTAAGTGCTAATAACAGTTAACTGCCCTAGTATCCTTACTAGAGTAGTCTTTGCCAAATCGTAAGCGAAGTGATAAAGGATGAAAGTGTTTTGAAGAAGCGGAGCGGATGAAAACGGAAAGTGGATCACTAGGGGGAAACCCTCACGAAATACGAAGGGATATAAACTGATATTTATATTAGGAGCAAGCTGAGAAATGGTTGCATCAATAAGTTAACGGAGGATTATGGTTCGCCAGGTGTAGAGATAGCTTTAAGTGGAGATATGACGGTAGCTGTGGTGGAGTAGTTATTATATGGTTTTTAACGTCGGGCGCAGTTACTTCTCAACGAAGAAGAAATACTGTAACGATGGTAAAATGGTTTAATACTTCCTATCGTAGGAGTGTAGCTGAAACTACAGCAGAAACAAGATGGTATTCGGTTAAAAAGCATATTTTGACTTATTTCGGCAATATTTCAATGGATAAAATCACTACTCAGATGTTGGATGAGTTCTATAATGACAAACTGGATGAAGGACTGTCACCTAAATCGGTTAAGGAATTGCATCATCCGTTATCCAAAATGAAGTAGCCCTCCGGCTAGAGCAATCCTTCTTTCCGCATTTAACGGATCAAACACTTTAGTGGGCTAAAGGTGCACGCATTGTGCAATCTTGAAATGAATCGTCAGGTTTCTATAAGTGGAAAAAGAAAAAAACCCTTGATACACAAGGGTTTTCAAGTATGGAGCATAGCGGGATCGAACCGCTGACCTCTACGCTGCCAGCGTAGCGCTCTCCCAGCTGAGCTAATGCCCCGGGTTAGGGTACAATAATTATTTTATCGAAATTTCAGGAAAAGTCAATAATAAAATTGAGAAATTTGCAAAATAGTAAGAAAAAACCGTTTGAGGGTATCAAACGGTTTTTTTCGCTTAAGCATTCTCGATTTCTACCCGTGCAATTTCTTTAAGGTTGGAGACGGTGTAATAAACTTCTGAGGTTCTAACTTTATGATCGACCAAAACTTTAAGTGTTAAGAGGTGATGGTCTTCTGCAACATCTTTGATTCTTAGGTTTTTGATGAAAATCTTTTCGTCTTTGATTTTTTTGAGAACTAAAGCGATGTCATCTTTATCTTTTACCACTAGCTGCAGAAAGATTTCTTTTTGCCGTAATTTCATCGGGCCAAGCCAGGTGACGACTACGGGTACCAATTCGACACTGATGATTAATAGAATGACTCCGGCAATTGCTTCGAGAAAGAATCCAGCTCCGACAGCAATCCCAATTCCGGCTGCTCCCCAAATGATTGCAGCGGTGGTTAAACCGGAGATGCTGTTATTGTCACGGCGGAGAATAACGCCGGCCCCGATAAAGCCGACGCCAGAAACAATCTGTGCGGCAAGACGTAAGGGATCCATTGTGATATTTACATCGTCACTTCCGGGGAATTTATAAGCTGACTCCATGGAAACAATCGTTAATAAACAGCTGACGATGGAAATAACCAAGCTTGTTTTTAATCCAACGGGTTTTCGTTTCATTTCTCGCTCTAGCCCGATAATTAATCCAAGGAGAGCTGAGATCCCCAGCTTAATAAGTATTTGTAGTTCTGATTGAGGATCGAATGTCCATTCCATAATGTTCACCACTTCCGAAAGAGTATCGAGAATTATATGATTTGGTGCAATATACCCGTTTTTTCAAATAACTCACTCTAATAATTTTACCATAGTAAAATAGAGTACAATGATAGGTAATTCAACATGAAAAGAGGAAAAAGAGTGCAAATACCTAAAATAAATCCCTATTTTGCATTGGCGATAGGTGTGGCATCCGTTTCATTTTCGGCCATACTTGTTAAATTAGCATCTGCTCCATCAGGTGTTATTGCCTTTTATCGTTTATTATTTACTGTTCTGCTTATGTTGCCGGTTTTCATAATAAAATACCGCCATGAACTTAAATTCATTGAGAAAAAGGACTGGTTGTGTTCGATTGCGGCAGGTGTGTTCCTAGCTTTTCATTTTATATTATGGTTTGAATCGCTCAATTACACGTCGGTTGCGAGTTCAACTGTGCTTGTCACCCTTCAGCCGTTATTTGCGTTTGCAGGGGCTTACTTGTTTTTTAAAGAACGATTTTCAATGAAGGCAATATTAAGCGGGATCATCGCGATAGCCGGCAGTCTTGTCATCAGCTGGGGAGATTTTAGAATCAGCGGTATGGCGCTTTGGGGAGACATTCTTTCCCTTGTTGCTTGTGCGTTAGTAACTGGTTATTTACTATTTGGTCAAAATGTTAGAAAGCGTATCTCTTCTATAACATATACATTTGTCGTGTATGCAATTAGTGCATTTACATTGTTTTTATACGTTGTCCTTAAGGGAGAGCCACTGGGGCCATATCCTACTGTCGACTGGATTTATTTCGTTTTGCTTGCTATTTTCCCGACTCTATTAGGGCATTCATTATTCAACTGGTCATTGAAGTGGTTAAGTACTTCAACAATCTCTATGGGAATCTTACTGGAACCGATTGGAGCGACAATTCTAGCTTACTTCATTCTTGGTGAACCCATACTCTGGACGCAAATCCTAGGAGGTACCATCATATTGGCCGGCTTGATGATATTCCTAAAGGATGAACAGAAAAGTAAGGTGCAGAAAAAAGAAGCAGTCTCCATATAAAAGCAGTAAGTCGAACCCGACTTACTGCTTTTATTTAATAGGGATAAAACAAATAGGTAATCCGAGTAAAGATCAAGGCAAATGTAAAGCTAAACAAAAACGTTGTACCATTCACTTTCCCTTTTTCCCTACTGAACTTTATGGCTTCATAATAAGCAGTGCAAAATAAGTAAAGAGCCATGCTGTAAGAAATGAGTAGTGCGATTAATGATAGATTCATTGCTTCACCTCAAAGAAAGAAGATATCTTTATATGTCTATTTGGGTTTAAGGGGAAATATGCGAGTTAATTCAGCTGAAGCGGCGGACTGTGTTTAAGAGGTAGGGGGGCTTCTCGCATTCGAAAAAGAGTTATTCTAGAAAGGAATATATAGAAGGAGAATGAAAAAAACACTTTTTTTAAAAAAAGTTTTGAAAAACATATTGCAAACATTATTTGTACATGGTATATTATTTCTTGTCGCTAAGATAACAACTTAAACAGCTCAACAAGCTGTTGAAAACTTTTTAAAAAAAGTTGTTGACGAAACGTGACACAATGTGTTACATTATAGGAGTCGCTTCTGAGAGAAACGACAACAAATTGCTCTTTGAAAACTGAACAAAACAAAGCGCCAACGTTAATTTTTAAGTGAGCACACACTATCAAAAAAGCAAAATGAGCAAGTCAAACATTTCTTCGGAGAGTTTGATCCTGGCTCAGGACGAACGCTGGCGGCGTGCCTAATACATGCAAGTCGAGCGAATCGATGGGAGCTTGCTCCCTGAGATTAGCGGCGGACGGGTGAGTAACACGTGGGCAACCTGCCTATAAGACTGGGATAACTTCGGGAAACCGGAGCTAATACCGGATACGTTCTTTTCTCGCATGAGAGAAGATGGAAAGACGGCCTCTAGCTGTCACTTATAGATGGGCCCGCGGCGCATTAGCTAGTTGGTGAGGTAATGGCTCACCAAGGCGACGATGCGTAGCCGACCTGAGAGGGTGATCGGCCACACTGGGACTGAGACACGGCCCAGACTCCTACGGGAGGCAGCAGTAGGGAATCTTCCGCAATGGACGAAAGTCTGACGGAGCAACGCCGCGTGAACGAAGAAGGCCTTCGGGTCGTAAAGTTCTGTTGTTAGGGAAGAACAAGTACCAGAGTAACTGCTGGTACCTTGACGGTACCTAACCAGAAAGCCACGGCTAACTACGTGCCAGCAGCCGCGGTAATACGTAGGTGGCAAGCGTTGTCCGGAATTATTGGGCGTAAAGCGCGCGCAGGTGGTTCCTTAAGTCTGATGTGAAAGCCCACGGCTCAACCGTGGAGGGTCATTGGAAACTGGGGAACTTGAGTGCAGAAGAGGAAAGTGGAATTCCAAGTGTAGCGGTGAAATGCGTAGAGATTTGGAGGAACACCAGTGGCGAAGGCGACTTTCTGGTCTGTAACTGACACTGAGGCGCGAAAGCGTGGGGAGCAAACAGGATTAGATACCCTGGTAGTCCACGCCGTAAACGATGAGTGCTAAGTGTTAGAGGGTTTCCGCCCTTTAGTGCTGCAGCTAACGCATTAAGCACTCCGCCTGGGGAGTACGGCCGCAAGGCTGAAACTCAAAGGAATTGACGGGGGCCCGCACAAGCGGTGGAGCATGTGGTTTAATTCGAAGCAACGCGAAGAACCTTACCAGGTCTTGACATCCTCTGACAACCCTAGAGATAGGGCGTTCCCCTTCGGGGGACAGAGTGACAGGTGGTGCATGGTTGTCGTCAGCTCGTGTCGTGAGATGTTGGGTTAAGTCCCGCAACGAGCGCAACCCTTGATCTTAGTTGCCAGCATTCAGTTGGGCACTCTAAGGTGACTGCCGGTGACAAACCGGAGGAAGGTGGGGATGACGTCAAATCATCATGCCCCTTATGACCTGGGCTACACACGTGCTACAATGGATGGTACAAAGGGCTGCAAACCTGCGAAGGTAAGCGAATCCCATAAAGCCATTCTCAGTTCGGATTGTAGGCTGCAACTCGCCTACATGAAGCCGGAATCGCTAGTAATCGCGGATCAGCATGCCGCGGTGAATACGTTCCCGGGCCTTGTACACACCGCCCGTCACACCACGAGAGTTTGTAACACCCGAAGTCGGTGAGGTAACCTTTATGGAGCCAGCCGCCTAAGGTGGGACAGATGATTGGGGTGAAGTCGTAACAAGGTAGCCGTATCGGAAGGTGCGGCTGGATCACCTCCTTTCTAAGGATAAATACGAGAGCGCTTTTGTTTTGTTCAGTTTTGAATGAGTAATTCATTCAGATTCGAAAGATCTCATCACGTAGTGATGGAATTCTTTCTTCTTTGTTCCTTGAAAACTAGATAATAGATAGAAGGCAATTAATTTTTTCAAAGCATCAGTAAGATCTTTTTTAACGGTTAAGTTAGAAAGGGCGCACGGTGGATGCCTTGGCACTAGGAGCCGATGAAGGACGGGACTAACACCGATATGCTTCGGGGAGCTGTAAGTAAGCTTTGATCCGGAGATTTCCGAATGGGGAAACCCACTGTTCGTAATGGAACAGTATCTTTACCTGAATACATAGGGTACTGAAGGCAGACCCGGGGAACTGAAACATCTAAGTACCCGGAGGAAGAGAAAGCAAATGCGATTTCCTGAGTAGCGGCGAGCGAAACGGAATTAGCCCAAACCAAGAGGCTTGCCTCTTGGGGTTGTAGGACACTCAACATGGAGTTACAAAGGAACGGGGTAAATGAAGTGATCTGGAAAGGTCCGTCAAAGAAGGTAAAAACCCTGTAGTTGAAACTTCGTTCCCTCCTGAGTGGATCCTGAGTACGGCGGGACACGAGAAATCCCGTCGGAAGCAGGGAGGACCATCTCCCAAGGCTAAATACTACCTAGTGACCGATAGTGAACCAGTACCGTGAGGGAAAGGTGAAAAGCACCCCGGAAGGGGAGTGAAATAGATCCTGAAACCGTGTGCCTACAAGTAGTCAAAGCCCGTTAATGGGTAATGGCGTGCCTTTTGTAGAATGAACCGGCGAGTTACGATTTCATGCGAGGTTAAGTTGATAAGACGGAGCCGCAGCGAAAGCGAGTCTGAATAGGGCGAATGAGTATGAGGTCGTAGACCCGAAACCAGGTGATCTACCCATGTCCAGGGTGAAGTTCAGGTAACACTGAATGGAGGCCCGAACCCACGCACGTTGAAAAGTGCGGGGATGAGGTGTGGGTAGCGGAGAAATTCCAATCGAACCTGGAGATAGCTGGTTCTCTCCGAAATAGCTTTAGGGCTAGCCTCAAGATGAGAGTATTGGAGGTAGAGCACTGATTGGACTAGGGGCCCCCAACGGGTTACCGAATTCAGTCAAACTCCGAATGCCAAATACTTATTCTTGGGAGTCAGACTGCGAGTGATAAGATCCGTAGTCGAAAGGGAAACAGCCCAGACCACCAGCTAAGGTCCCAAAGTATACGTTAAGTGGAAAAGGATGTGGAGTTGCTTAGACAACCAGGATGTTGGCTCAGAAGCAGCCATCATTTAAAGAGTGCGTAATAGCTCACTGGTCGAGTGACTCCGCGCCGAAAATGTACCGGGGCTAAACGTATCACCGAAGCTGTGGATTGACACCGTATGGTGTCGATGGTAGGAGAGCGTTCTAAGGGCGTTGAAGTCAGACCGGAAGGACTGGTGGAGCGCTTAGAAGTGAGAATGCCGGTATGAGTAGCGAAAGAAGGGTGAGAATCCCTTCCACCGAATGCCTAAGGTTTCCTGAGGAAGGCTCGTCCGCTCAGGGTTAGTCGGGACCTAAGCCGAGGCCGAAAGGCGTAGGCGATGGACAACAGGTTGATATTCCTGTACCACCTATACATCGTTTGAACGATGGGGGGACGCAGAAGGATAGGGTAAGCGCGCTGTTGGATATGCGCGTCCAAGCAGTTAGGCCGGAAACGAGGCAAATCCCGTTTCCATTAAGGCGGAGCTGTGATGGCGAGGGAAATATAGTACCGAAGTTCCTGATTCCACGCTGCCAAGAAAAGCCTCTAGTGAGATGTAAGGTGCCCGTACCGCAAACCGACACAGGTAGGCGAGGAGAGAATCCTAAGGTGTGCGAGAGAACTCTCGTTAAGGAACTCGGCAAAATGACCCCGTAACTTCGGGAGAAGGGGTGCTTTTTAGGGTGAATAGCCCAGAAAAGCCGCAGTGAATAGGCCCAGGCGACTGTTTAGCAAAAACACAGGTCTCTGCGAAGCCGCAAGGCGAAGTATAGGGGCTGACACCTGCCCGGTGCTGGAAGGTTAAGGGGAGAGGTTAGCGCAAGCGAAGCTTTGAACCGAAGCCCCAGTAAACGGCGGCCGTAACTATAACGGTCCTAAGGTAGCGAAATTCCTTGTCGGGTAAGTTCCGACCCGCACGAAAGGTGTAACGATCTGGGCACTGTCTCAACGAGAGACTCGGTGAAATTATAGTACCTGTGAAGATGCAGGTTACCCGCGACAGGACGGAAAGACCCCGTGGAGCTTTACTGCAGCCTGATATTGAATTTTGGTACAGCTTGTACAGGATAGGTAGGAGCCTGAGAAGCCGGAGCGCTAGCTTCGGTGGAGGCGTTGGTGGGATACTACCCTGGCTGTATTGAAATTCTAACCCGCGCCCCTTATCGGGGTGGGAGACAGTGTCAGGTGGGCAGTTTGACTGGGGCGGTCGCCTCCTAAAGAGTAACGGAGGCGCCCAAAGGTTCCCTCAGAATGGTTGGAAATCATTCGTAGAGTGTAAAGGCACAAGGGAGCTTGACTGCGAGACCTACAAGTCGAGCAGGGACGAAAGTCGGGCTTAGTGATCCGGTGGTTCCGCATGGAAGGGCCATCGCTCAACGGATAAAAGCTACCCCGGGGATAACAGGCTTATCTCCCCCAAGAGTCCACATCGACGGGGAGGTTTGGCACCTCGATGTCGGCTCATCGCATCCTGGGGCTGTAGTCGGTCCCAAGGGTTGGGCTGTTCGCCCATTAAAGCGGTACGCGAGCTGGGTTCAGAACGTCGTGAGACAGTTCGGTCCCTATCCGTCGCGGGCGCAGGAAATTTGAGAGGAGCTGTCCTTAGTACGAGAGGACCGGGATGGACGCACCGCTGGTGTACCAGTTGTCTTGCCAAAGGCATAGCTGGGTAGCTACGTGCGGACGGGATAAGTGCTGAAAGCATCTAAGCATGAAGCCCCCCTCGAGATGAGATTTCCCATAGCGCAAGCTAGTAAGATCCCTGAAAGATGATCAGGTTGATAGGTCAGAGGTGGAAGCGTGGCGACATGTGGAGCTGACTGATACTAATAGATCGAGGACTTAACCACGCTTTAAAAAATGAAATACCTTCTTATTATCTAGTTTTGAAGGAATGAAAATTTCTTCTTGCATTTTTTCAAAAAGACGTTATAATAATATATGTCTTAAAAAAATGTTAACATTGTTTGGTGGCGATAGCGAAGAGGTCACACCCGTTCCCATTCCGAACACGGCAGTTAAGCTCTTCAGCGCCGATGGTAGTTGGGGGTTTCCCCCTGTGAGAGTAGGACGCCGCCAAGCAGTTACACATATGGAGGATTAGCTCAGCTGGGAGAGCATCTGCCTTACAAGCAGAGGGTCGGCGGTTCGATCCCGTCATCCTCCACCATTTTTTACACCTGCCGGTGTAGCTCAACTGGTAGAGCAACTGACTTGTAATCAGTAGGTTGGGGGTTCAAGTCCTCTTGCCGGCACCATCTTTTATTATTAAACGTACGAGCCATTAGCTCAGTTGGTAGAGCATCTGACTTTTAATCAGAGGGTCGAAGGTTCGAATCCTTCATGGCTCACCATTATATTATGCGGGTGTGGCGGAATTGGCAGACGCACCAGACTTAGGATCTGGCGCCGCAAGGCGTGGGGGTTCAAGTCCCTTCACCCGCATCTTTCATGCGGAAGTAGTTCAGTGGTAGAATACAACCTTGCCAAGGTTGGGGTCGCGGGTTCGAATCCCGTCTTCCGCTCCACTTTTCGTATGTGCCGGGGTGGCGGAACTGGCAGACGCACAGGACTTAAAATCCTGCGGTAGGTGACTACCGTACCGGTTCGATTCCGGTCCTCGGCACCATCTTAATATGCGCCCGTAGCTCAATTGGATAGAGCATCTGACTACGAATCAGAAGGTTGTAGGTTCGACTCCCGCCGGGCGCACCATGTTTTTTGCGGGAAGTAGCTCAGCTTGGTAGAGCACTTGGTTTGGGACCAAGGGGTCGCAGGTTCGAATCCTGTCTTCCCGACCACGTGATTTCTAATGAATGGGGCCTTAGCTCAGCTGGGAGAGCGCCTGCCTTGCACGCAGGAGGTCAGCGGTTCGATCCCGCTAGGCTCCACCATTTTTCATCAAAAACTTATATTATATTGGCGGTGTAGCTCAGCTGGCTAGAGCGTACGGTTCATACCCGTGAGGTCGGGGGTTCGATCCCCTCCGCCGCTACCAATAAATATAAGGACCTTTAGCTCAGCTGGTTAGAGCAGACGGCTCATAACCGTCCGGTCGTAGGTTCGAGTCCTACAAGGTCCACCATGTAATTTTTTTAGCCACGGAGGTATACCCAAGTTCGGCTGAAGGGATCGGTCTTGAAAACCGACAGGGGAGTCAAATCCCGCGGGGGTTCGAATCCCTCTACCTCCTCCATTTCTTTAAAAGCAGCAAGTTGTTTTGAAACAACCTTTACATAGAGGAAGCGGATGAAACAATCTACACGAAAACTTGATGCAAAATCGTTTCATTATTACCGTCGCGGGGTGGAGCAGTCCGGTAGCTCGTCGGGCTCATAACCCGAAGGTCGCAGGTTCAAATCCTGTCCCCGCAATTATTAGGTCCCGTGGTGTAGCGGTTAACATGCCTGCCTGTCACGCAGGAGATCGCGGGTTCGATTCCCGTCGGGACCGCCATTATTAAATTTAATACAAATGTGGCTCAGTAGCTCAGTCGGTAGAGCAAAGGACTGAAAATCCTTGTGTCGGCGGTTCGATTCCGTCCTGAGCCACCATTATTTCAAAAATTACGGCGATTGTGGCGAAGTGGTTAACGCACCTGATTGTGGTTCAGGCATTCGTGGGTTCGATTCCCATCAGTCGCCCCATTTCGCGGGTGTAGTTTAGTGGTAAAACCTCAGCCTTCCAAGCTGATGATGAGGGTTCGATTCCCTTCACCCGCTCCAATTTATGGGCCTATAGCTCAGCTGGTTAGAGCGCACGCCTGATAAGCGTGAGGTCGATGGTTCGAGTCCATTTAGGCCCACCATATTCATATTGTTCCGCAGTAGCTCAGTGGTAGAGCATTCGGCTGTTAACCGAACGGTCGTAGGTTCGAGTCCTACCTGCGGAGCCATGGGGAAGTACTCAAGAGGCTGAAGAGGCGCCCCTGCTAAGGGTGTAGGTCGCGTGAGCGGCGCGAGGGTTCAAATCCCTCCTTCTCCGCCATTTGGCCCGTTGGTCAAGCGGTTAAGACACCGCCCTTTCACGGCGGTAACACGGGTTCGAATCCCGTACGGGTCATAAAAAAGAAGCATACATTCTGTATGCTTCTTTTTTTTATTTATTTCTCTTCATTGATATAACTATCTTTTTGTTTATAAGGAATGTCTCCAAGCTGAGATTTAACATTTTCTTCATCTAATGTATCTTCATAGTTCTTTTTCTTTTTATTCGGGATACCCCTTATTTTTTTTCCTTCGATATCATTTGCTACAAATCCTTCATAGTCTTCAGAAAATCCATCGGTTTCATCTTCTGTTTTATAAAGATTATAATAGCTGTCATGATCGCCCGTGTAATCCGCAGGTGTTTCAGATGTACCAAATTTGGCTACTTCGCCAAAGCTATCTTCTTTATCTACTATTTCACTTCCATGACGGTTTTCAAAATTATTTCCCTTTGATGGAATCAGTACGTCTTCTTCAACTGGTCGATCTTGTGTAGTCGGTCGTTCTGGGGCGTGCTCGACACAATAGAGAGTGGTAGGTATGGCTTCAAGCCGTTCAAAAGGGATTTCTGTATCACAGGTTTTACAATGGCCATAGAAGCCTGCTTCTATCGCATTCAATGCATTCTTGACTTTTTCCATTTCAGATTGTGCATGCTCATCTAGTGCCTGGTTTCTTTCCATTTCGAATAATTCAGTTCCAAGGTCAGCGGGATGATTGTCATAGGAGGATAGTTCCCCTACAGATTCTGTCTGACTTTTATTTAGAAGTGTTTGTTCATCATTTTTGAGCCTATTATTCAGTTCTTCTTTTTCTATAAGTAGTTCTTTTTTTAAATGTTGCGTTTGTTGTTTGGTTGCCATGTTTATTTCACTCCTTCGAAAGTCTATATCTCATTTGAATAATGGTTGGATGGGTGTCTTATCCATTACCCGAATCGGAGGGGAGGGAAACAAATTGGAAGGAAGCAAAAAAGGACTGAGTCAAAATCGACTCAGTCCTTAGCGATTAAATAAGATAGCTGATGAATAATCCAATGGCCATAAGCAGGCCGAAGAAGGTGTTCGTTTGGGCCGTGGCTTTCATCGCAGGTACCATCGTAATAGGTGACGTTTTACCGACGAAGCCTTTGATTGCTGCCAAGGCTTTCGGAATGCTTAGGAAGGCAAGCAAAATCCATGCTGTAACGCTTTCAGCTAGGACTAATCCTACTAGCCATAGGTAAGAGAAGGCAAACATAATTGCCATAAATGTTAAGGCATTTTTTCTGCCCATTACTACAGGCATCGTTTTACGGCCGTGTGCCTTATCTCCGTCATGATCACGGAGGTTATTGGATAAATTGATTAACCCGACTAAAATTCCGCTTGGTATAGCAATTAAGATAGCTGTGGTAGAAACAAAACCAGTTTGAATGAAATAGGCAATCAAGATTATCAAAAAGCCCATAAACAATCCAGAAAAAAGTTCTCCAAATGGTGTGTATGAAATAGGCAGTGGACCGCCAGTGTAAAGGTAGCCGACAAGCATACAGACCAGGCCTACCGCAGCAAGCCACCAAGATGATGCTGCACAGATATAGATTCCAAGTATCAGTGCGATGCCATACATACTAAGAGCTAAGGTCATGATGAGTTTTGGAGTCATGCCATGACGGACAATGCCACCACCGATGCCAACAGATTCTTCCGTATCCAATCCTCTCTTGAAATCATAGTATTCATTGAATAAGTTCGTTGCAGCTTGGATAAGGATACTTGCAATCATCATGGCTGCAAATAGTAGCCAATTTACGCCATCTTCTAAAAGTGCAATCATAGTTCCAAGTAGGACTGGAACAAAAGCTGCGGTAAGTGTATGTGGACGAATTAACTCCCACCAAATTTTCCAGGTTCGTTTAAGGGGAAGGTCGTCGTATTCTGTTTGCATTATTTCTCTCCTCAAAATCATTATTAGTTCCCTTGAAATTATATCAAATATTGAAATTGTTCACAAAAGGTTATCCTATTTAGTGTAGGAAAAGTGGTGTGGAGTGTCAATTGAATTTCATAGACGATCACTTCCAATATCAAGGATATTCTACTTCATTCACTAAGAATCATATAATAAGGAAAAAAGCAGTCATGAATCGTTCGATAAAGGGGCGTTTTATTGACATTGGGTTGAAGAGAGGTGTATCTTTAAATAGGTTAAAAAGCTTTTAAAATGTACATTTGGGGGGATTTTTTTGGCTATCTCAGAAGAAACTGAACAGTTTCAGGGACTGGCTTCAGCTATACAAAAGGCAAAGGACTTGAATGGTCAAGTTCTATTCAGTCATATTAAGAAAATAAATTGCAACAACCCCCTTTCATTTTATCAAGCTGGAAGAGAACGGTATGCGGGTGAACGCTTTTTCTGGGAGGACCCTGCAAAAGATATAACCATTACTGGTTTAGGCAACGTTAAGAAACTCCAAGCGGCATCAAATGCCGACCGTTATAGAGAAGTCGAAATGAGCTGGATCAAACTGCAGAATACTGCTGTCAAAACAGGAGTGACCGATGTAGAAGCAACTGGTCCTTTACTCTTTGGTGGCTTTTCTTTTGATTATGAAACTAACAGTACGCTCCTTTGGAATCAATTCGGGGACAATCTGTTTTATATACCTGCCTTCATGCTATCGCTAGTGGGGGAGCAAGCTTACTTAACGACAAACCTACTTTGTTCACCGGATGATTCAGAAAAACTCTTCATAGATATGATAAATGAACGGGAATCTTTCCTTATCGAAAGCTTGAATGGCACCGAACTGCGTGCCAATACTCTTGTTAAGCAGAAGGAAGTCAAACCTAAGGAATGGAAGCAGACGGTTGCAGAGGCTGTTGAGGAAATCAAGACAACAGATCTCGACAAGATTGTTTTGGCAAGGGAGCTGCGCCTTGTGTTTGAGCGCTCCATTGATTCAGAGAAAGTACTCGAGCAATTGATTGCTGAGCAGCCATTAAGCTATATTTTTAGTTTGGAAGCGGGCGGTGACTGTTTCGTGGGTGCAACTCCTGAGCGTTTGATAAAGAAGCAGGGTAATGAAGTCTTTTCTACCTGTCTCGCAGGATCGATGGGACGGGGGAAAACTGAAGAAGAGGATGCTTGTCTTGGTGATGAACTGCTTCATGACCAAAAGAATTTACAAGAGCATCAATACGTCGTTTCGATGATATCAAATGCGTTTGAGGCGGTATGTGAAAAGGTAATAGTTCCGACCGAACCGAAATTGATGAAAAACCGTCATATTCAGCATTTGTATACACCGGTCCGTGGAATTTGCAATGAGGGTGTCACGATTTTTGAATTTGTAGAAAATCTGCATCCAACACCTGCAATGGGCGGGCTTCCGAAAGAAGAAGCTGTCGCCCGTATTCGGGAAATAGAAGGTCTTGAACGTGGCTTTTATGCGGGGCCATTAGGCTGGGTGGATGCCTATGGGAACGGGGAATTTGCAGTTGGGATTCGTTCCGCCCTACTACAGGATAATGAGGCATCGCTTTTTGCAGGATGCGGCGTAGTGGAAGATTCGACACCTGAAAGTGAATTCCAAGAAACGGGGATTAAATTCAATCCAATGCTAAGTGCTTTAGGAGGAAATCTTAATGAATGACCGAGATGCATTGACAGCGTATGCTGCTTCATTTGTCGATGAGCTTGCACAAAATAAGATGAAGCATGTGGTGGTAAGTCCAGGTTCACGATCCACACCGCTCGCTTTGCTGCTGGTAGAACATCCTGATATCGAAGTTCATATTAATGTGGATGAGCGTTCGGCTGCTTTTTTTGCCCTTGGTTTGGCTAAGGCATTAAAAGAACCTGTCGGACTTCTTTGTACGTCTGGTACAGCTGCTGCTAACTTTTACCCAGCTGTCATTGAGGCTTACTATTCAAGGGTGCCACTGATCGTGCTGACGGCTGATCGTCCGCATGAGTTGCGTGATGTCGGGGCTCCACAGGCCATTGATCAAATTCATCTGTACGGAAGGCAAGTGAAGTGGTTTGTCGAAATGGCGCTTCCGGAAAGTACCGATGAAATGATGCGATATGCGAGAACAATCGGTGCAAGGGCAGTTTCGACAGCGGCAACTGAGCCGGCTGGACCCGTACATTTGAACTTCCCGCTTCGTGAACCACTTATTCCAAATCTGGAACAAGCTAAAGAATATAGGCAAAATAAAATGACACCGGCTGTGATGATTGAAAATGGTGCACTATCACTGTCTGATTCACATATAGAGGCGCTGGCAGCTACGTTATCACAAGCGAAACAAGGAATGATCGTGTGTGGAGAATTACGGCATCCAAAGATGAAGGAAGCAATTGTAGCTTTAGCTGAGAAGCTTGCTTTCCCGATACTAGCTGACCCTCTTTCGCAGCTAAGAAGTGGCAAACACGATAAAAACGGTATTATTGATACCTACGATACATTTCTACGTGATGAAGCGGCCAAGGAAGCTTTCCGGCCGGATGTAGTGTTGCGTTTCGGTTCTATGCCGGTATCTAAACCTTTATTGTTATTCATGAAAAAACAAAAACAGGCAAATACTTTGGTCATTGATGGCGGAGCAGGGTGGCGTGAACCAGCAGGACTGGCAACCAACATGATTTACTGCGAAGAAAAAGATTTTTGCCAACGTGTATGTGAAAAAATTCCGAAAGCTACTGAGAAAAACTGGCTTGGTTTGTGGAAAACTGTCAATGGAGCGACGAAAAATGCCTTATCTTCCATCCGTGATGAAGTGGAGTTAAGTGAAGGAAAGCTGTTTTCGCTGCTACAGGATATGATGCCAATAGAATCGACATTGTTTGTTGGAAATAGTATGCCAATACGGGATCTGGATACATTCTTTTTGAGTAATGAAAAAGGAATCAAAACCTTTGCAAATCGGGGAGCGAACGGAATTGATGGTGTTGTTTCTACCGCGCTTGGCGTAAGCACCGTTTCAGAAAATACAGTACTCGCAATCGGAGATTTAAGCTTTTTCCATGATATGAACGGATTGCTTGCGGCTAAGCTGCAAAAACAAAATATCACGATTTTGCTGATTAATAATGACGGCGGCGGTATATTCTCTTTCCTTCCACAGGCAAATGATAGGGAACACTTCGAAACGTTATTCGGCACTCCCCACGGGCTTGATTTTTCCCATACTGCCCAGCTTTACGGCGGGAAATACAGCAAGGTGCAAAATTGGGATGAACTGAAGCAGGTATTTACAGAGTCGTTTGAAATCCAAGGCTTGAAAATAATCGAAGTACCTACCGATAGGGAGTCCAATTTGCAAAAGCATCGAAATTTGTGGAATTTTGTTTCCCAGGAAATAAAAGTGGTATTAGATAGGGAAATATCATGAAAATTGTCTGCAGAGATGTCACTTATTCTGTTGAAATAGCGGGAAATGGAGAACCTCTTGTACTTTTGCATGGATTTACGGGAAATCGAGATACATGGAAATTTCTCATCCCGCTTTTGCGTGAAAAATATACCTTGATCATGGTCGATATTATCGGACATGGAGGGACTGCATCACCAGCCGATTATCGTCGGTATGAGATGAAGCAAGTGACAGAGGACCTTAAGCATATTTTGGATGAGTTAAATTTCCCAAAAACCCATATCCTTGGATATTCAATGGGAGGGAGGCTTGCTTTGGGCTTTGCCTGTTTGTATCCTGAGTATGTAAAGACATTGATGTTAGAAAGCGCTTCACCTGGCCTTTTAACAGAAGAGAAGCGGGTAATCCGCAGAAGTAATGATAAGAAGCTTGCCGGAAAGATTCTTGAAAACGGCATCGAGGCGTTTGTCGATCAGTGGGAAAACATCCCGCTGTTTGAAAGTCAGAAAAGGTTATCATCTAAAACCCAGGCGGCGATTCGACAGCAGCGTTTGGAAAATAATCCTTCGGGCCTTTCCAGTAGCCTTTTAGGAATGGGAACCGGCAGTCAGGCTTCCTATTGGGAAGAACTAGAATTTCTTGATTTTCCAGTGCTTCTTGTTACTGGTGAACTCGATCCCAAGTTTTGTCTGATTGCGGAGTCGATGCAAAAAATGCTGAAACAGGCTGAATGGAAAATAATTAATGATGCCGGACATGCGATTCATGTGGAAGATGGAGAAAAGTTTGGTAAAATAATAAGTGAGTTTTTAATGCGAAATTAAAGGAGGATTTTAAATGACAATACAATGGGAAACAATACGTGAGTATGATGAAATTTTATATGAAAAATATAATGGGATTGCGAAAGTGTCTATCAACCGTCCACATGTACATAATGCATTCACGCCAAAAACGACTGCTGAGATGATTGATGCATTCGCAAGAGCGCGTGATGATTCTAGCATTGGAGTTATTATTTTAACGGGTGTAGGCGGCAAAGCATTCTGTTCAGGCGGGGACCAAAAAGTACGCGGAAACGGTGGATATGTCGGCGAAGATAATATTCCGCGTCTAAACGTACTTGATTTGCAACGTTTGATCCGTGTGATTCCGAAACCAGTTGTAGCTATGGTTGCAGGTTATGCGATTGGTGGCGGTAATGTATTGAATGTGGTATGTGACTTAACAATTGCCGCTGACAATGCAGTCTTTGGACAAACCGGGCCAAACGTAGGAAGCTTTGATGCTGGTTATGGTTCAGGTTATTTAGCACGTATCGTTGGTCATAAGAAAGCACGTGAAATTTGGTACCTATGTCGTCAATACAATGCTCAAGAAGCATTGGATATGGGACTAGTTAACACGGTTGTTCCTTTAGACCAATTAGAAGCAGAAACAGTTAAATGGTGTGAAGAAATGCTTGAGAAGAGCCCAACTGCACTTCGTTTCTTAAAAGCAGCGATGAATGCGGATACAGATGGTCTTGCAGGTCTTCAACAATTGGCTGGCGATGCTACACTTTTATACTATACAACAGAAGAAGCAAAAGAAGGCCGCGATGCGTTCAAAGAAAAACGCGATCCGGACTTCGGACAATTCCCTCGTTTCCCTTAATGAGACGCGTGAATCGATAAGACAGACAGCTTGGCGGATAATCGCCGGGCTGTTTTCTATATCTAAATGTATGGGAGGGTAAGCAACGATGGCAGAAGAAAAGTTGCCGAACTGGCTGAAAAACCGGGCACATCTATCACCGGATCGTCCGGCGATTGAATTTGAAGGGCGTACGTATACCTTTCTTGAACTACATACTCTAACCGGGAAAATGGCCGGTAAGCTAGCGAACAAAGGTGTGAAGGCTGGCGAATCATGCGCGGTTTTGCTCCGGAATCATATAGATAGTGTCGTCGTGATTCATGCGCTCTTTTATCTGGGTGTGAAGATCGTGATGCTGAATAATAAGTTAACGGCAAAAGAACTGTCCTGGCAGATCGAGGATAGTGAGGCAGTACGTCTGATATCGGAGGATTCCTTCTCTGAAAAACTCTCCGATATTCGTGACATTCTCACGGATTTCCAGGTTCTTTTAAAGGAAGAATTACCCGAAGAAGGCACGACAGAATTTCTCCATGAGTTTAATCTTGAAGATACAGCTACGATTATGTATACATCGGGTACAACGGGTAATCCAAAGGGTGTAATACAAACATTCGGCAACCACTGGTGGAGTGCGGTTGGTTCTATGTTGAATCTTGGATTGAGGGAAGAAGATTCATGGTATTGTGCGGTCCCGATTTTTCATATTAGCGGCCTGTCTATTTTGATGAAAAGTATAATTTATGGTATGAAGGTCGTGCTGGTAGAGAAGTTTGATGAACGAGAAGCGAACCGGAACATTCAGGAAAATGGCGTGACGATTATTTCGGTCGTGACGACGATGCTGAACCGAATGTTGCATGATTTAGGAAAGACAAGCTATCCAGAAACCTTCCGCTGTATGCTGTTAGGCGGCGGCCCGGCACCGGTTCATTTGCTTGAAGTATGTAAGGGAAAAGGGATTCCTGTCTATCAGACGTATGGGATGACTGAAACATCTTCGCAGATTGTAACACTTGCACCGGAGTATAGCATGACAAAAATCGGGTCGGCGGGGAAACCTTTGTTTCCTTCGCAGTTACGGATAGTTAAGGACGGTAAGACCTGTGAACCTGGTGTAGCGGGTGAAATTGTTGTTTCAGGTCCGAATGTGACGAAAGGCTATTTCAAACGATTGGATGCGACACAGCAAGCGATTACGGAGGGATGGCTTTATACTGGGGATCTTGGTTATCTTGATGAAGAAGGCTTTTTGTATGTGCTTGACCGACGCTCCGATTTAATCATCTCCGGTGGCGAAAATGTCTATCCGGCTGAAATTGAAAATGTTCTAAGTAAGCACCCGGCTGTTTTCGAGGCGGGAGTTACGGGAACAGAAGATGAAAAATGGGGACAGGTACCACTCGCGTTTGTCGTCTTACATCAAGGTGCAGAGTTGAAAGAGACCGAGCTTTTGAATTATTGCGGGGACTCCTTGGCTGCATATAAAATTCCCCGGAATGTTATTTTTTGTGAGGAGCTTCCCAGGAATGGTGCGAGTAAGCTGCTGCGAAGGGAATTGAAGAAGAGAGTGGGAAAACAACGATGAAGTTATCCTCCATCTCATTACGGCTCATTACGGCCCCTTTAAAGCAACCGTTTAAGACCCACCTCGAGATGGTAAGCGAACGCGAAGTGATTGTTATCGAAGCCAAAGATCAAGATGGGCTAATCGGATACGGTGAAGCGGTGCCATTTACAAGTCCTTGGTACACCGAGGAAACGGTTAAAACCTGCTTTCATATGTTGGAGGATTTCTTAATTCCGTTGACATTGGCTGGTCAGTTTAAGCACCCTAATGAACTGCCAAGCTTATGGAGCGGAATAAGAAGGAATGCGATGGCGAAGTCAGCTCTAGATCAGGCGATTTGGGATTTATATGCGAAGCAGAAGGGATTCTACCTCGGACAGTTGTTTGGAGGGGAACGGAGCGAAGTTGCGGCTGGTGTTGTCGTTGCATCGGATAATATCGGTGATGCGATGCGTCAGATTGACGATTTTTCCGCATTCGGGTATCAGCGGTATAAAATAAAAATCAATCCTAAAAATGACTTGGAGTTTCTATCAGAAATTCGGCGCACCTATCCAGATATCCCGTTAATGGCGGATGCCAATTCGGCGTACAAGCTTGAAGACACTTCGCACCTGCAAAAGCTTGATGCATTCAAGTTGATGATGATTGAGCAACCACTAGGGCATGACGACATAGTCGAACATTCTGTTTTGCAAAAGCAGCTACAGACGCCAATTTGTCTTGATGAGAGCATTAATTCCTATCATGATGCGAAAAATGCACTTTTACTCGAGAGCTGCGGGGTAATTACAATTAAGATGGCCAAAGTAGGTGGCTGGTCGGAAGCGGTCAAAATCCATGATCTATGCGTGGAAAAAAACGTGCCCGTTTGGTGCGGAGGCATGATTGAATTTGGCATATCCCGAGCTCATAATATCGCGCTAGCCACATTAAAAGGCTTTACAATTCCGGGGGACATATCGTCATCGTCCCGCTATTGGGAAGAGGATATTATTGAACCGGAAGTCATCGTCGAAAGTGGCGTCATTCAGGTTCCGGATAAAGCAGGAATCGGTTTTGCCATAAATGAAAAGCGACTAAATGAATTGACGACCTATAGTAAGCTGTACCGGTAAAACGACAAAGAGGTGCTATTCGCACCTCCTCTTTTGAATGTACTTTTAATTCGTAAAGCCATCGTCTTTAATATTCCTTAGGCTGTTTGGATAACAAGCGAGGAGCTAGATGCATATGAAGATAGGAAATAGAATGAAGGGAGACGCGTGAATAAATATGTTCCGCTTTCTACTGTCTAATAATGCATTTCTAGCACTTGTCTTAGTGAACCCAAATGCTTTTTCTTCAATATTCATATCGAAAAAGATAGGGTTGTATCTTGTGAAGCCAATTATAATATAACCTGAATAATTTGATTGTTCGTAATGATTAATATGTCCAACATAATCATCATTTTCCCCGCAAATTGTACCTCCATCCGTCTGAATGATTCCTGTGTGTTAGTAACAAATAAAACAATCTTGGATTAAAATCCACCCCTTAATAAACTTTTTTAATAGTATGATACAAATGGATTTTTACCCTATCCATCTTATTCCTTTAAATAAAACGACTCATAAAACAGATACGGTTTTCAAAAATAAGTAATTCCTAATTATCCAAAAGTCATATTTTTTTCGAAAAATGGGGCTTTGTCTATTTTTCCTTTTATGGATTATTTTGTATAATAGAGAAAAGTGAAACAACTAAGGAATAGGGAGGGGAGAGTATATGAAAAAGCCATACCTTATTGCAGAAATTCTATTAAGAAGAGGCGTTCCGGATTTTGTCATTAAAGAAGTTACAGCATTGGCTGAGTGTGAATTGTTTCTCTTGAAGAGAAAGTGGGGCATATATAACAGAACAACGGGAGCATAGGTCAAGAAGCTAAAAGGGAACCGCTATGGTTCTAGTAGGTCCCCATATGTTCTAAGATTTTTTTAGACGGTATCGATTGACTGGACGGCCTATGCTGCCGTACCGGACATCAAGCTGAAGAACGTCTTCGCCGTGTAAGTATTCTAGATAGCGACGGGCTGTTACTCTGGCAATTCCAATTCCATCGGCCACTTCCTCCGCAGATAAAGATCCAGGCTGAGTTTTTATGAATTTTGTGACCTGCTCAAGGGTCGCACCATTTAACCCTTTAGGAACATCGTATTTCGGACTCGTTTCAGGAGATGTTTTATTTTGAAAGAGAATTCGGTCGAGTTGATTTTGAGAAATCTGATGGTCGGGTTCAACTTCCATACGAAAAGCATAATATTGCTCAAGTGTATGTTTTAGTCTCTCGAATTTAAATGGTTTAATTAAATAGTCAAAAGCCCCGTTTTGAATCATTTTTCGGATGGTTTTCTGGTCATTAGCTGCCGAAATGATGATGACATCCACATCAATTTGTTCTTTTCTTATTTGATAGAGTGTATCTACCCCGTTTAAAGAAGGCATGAAGATGTCCAAAATGACAAGATCCGGTTTAGATTGCCTGATTTTTTCAAGACCTTCAAGTCCATTGGAAGCTGTATCAAAGACTTTAAATGCTTGTAGCCGCTCAATGAATTGCTTGTTTACCTCTTGGACCATTGGGTCGTCTTCAATTAAAAGTACGCGAATTTGGTTAGTCATTTTGGTTCTCCTCTATATCATGCATGGGAAAAGAAAGAAAAAAGCTTGTTCCTTCATTAGGACGTGTTGTAAAACTCATTTCGCCATTCGCTTTTTTTACAATTTGGTCTATAAGATAGAGACCAATTCCTGATCCTTCCGCACCTTTTGTTGTAAAACCATACTCAAATATATCTTTGTGAATCTCCTCGGGGATACCGGACCCATTATCTTCAAGTACAATTTGGCAATGCTGTTCATCCTGATAGATGGATAGGTAGACTTGCTTTGGTTCTTCTGATAAATGTTTGAGGGCTGCAAAGGAATTTTCTATCAAGTTCCCGATAATCAATACGAAATCATGATGATCCATATCATTTGGAAAGCGGTCCAGTTTCGTATATTTATCCATGATGAGTTCGATTCCAAGTTCCCGCCCTAAGGAGATTTTACTTAATAGTAGCCCCACTAAATTATCATCGTGAATGTGCTTCGTTAAAAACCTGGTCAATTCCTCTTGCTCTTCTGTAATTTGAAAAATGTACTGTAGTGCATCATCTAAATTCCCAAGTTGAATCAATCCTGCTATCGTATGAAGTTTATTCATATGTTCATGGTTTTGAACACGCAGGGCTTCAACGAATGCTTTGACACTCGTCAATTCTTCAGCAAGCTTTGCTACATCGGTACGATCCTGAAAGATTGCCACAGCTCCGATGGTTTTATCGGCTATTTTAATAGGTACCCGGTTGCTTAGAAGGTTTCTGTTTTGAACCGAAATTTCCTGATTGAAGATAGGAGATGTCCGGTCTAGCACTTCTGGCAGGCGGGTATCACTAATAATGTCATTGATATTCTTGCCAATCACCGCGCCACTGATATTTAGCATTTGCTTTGCCTTTTCATTAAAAATTGTGATGGTTTGATTATTATCTATTGCAATGACACCTTCATGCATCGCATTAAAGGCAGCGGTCCTTTCGACTAACATTCTTGAAATTTCATGAGGTTCAAGTTGAAAGGTTTCTTTTTTTATCCGTCTGGCCATGAGCCAGGAGCCGCATACGCCGAACAGCAGTGTAAGTAATAGAATAATCGCGATTTGGCCTTTCAAGTCCATGATCAATTCGGGAATTGTCGGTAATATGTTTCCGACGAGAACGACACCGATTTGTTCATTTTCCTTATCAAGGATCGGGACAAATGCACGGACTGAAATTCCAAGTTCGCCAGAAGCCTTTGATAGATATTCATGTTCAGCAAAAGCAGCGCTTTCGTCGTTGCTTTTTGATTGTGTTCCCAATTGGCTGAAAACCGGGTGGGAATAGCGAATATGTTGATTGTTCAGCACAACTATATAATCAGCTTGATGAATTTTTCTTAAGTTTTCAATCATAGGGTTTAGTTTTGTCCAACCTTCTGATTCACGGACTAACTTTTGTACTTCAGGTAGTTCGGCAATGGTATGGGCTGTAATCATGGAACGTTTGCCAATTTCATCCTCCCTGATTGAAACGATGTTTCCAAATATAAAAATCCCGCCTATTAGAATCGAAAAAGCTACGATTACGAATGATAGCAGGGTAATCTTCAATTGAATCGGCATATGAAAGGATTTATCCATTATTTTTCCTCCATTACTTCTATACTTAATAGTAACAGAATTTCTAACACTTTTCGCTATTTTTCGCGCATTGTATTACGACAGGAAAAAGGCTGTGATAGAATAGATATACTGTGAAGCGAGCGGTAAGGAGATGTCAATATGCGTGCTTTTTGGGGGTACTTTGTTTTAATTGGAATAGGGTTGCTGATTGCGGTATATATTTCATTTCAATCGTTCTTTACTAGCTCCAATTTTGATCTACCTAAGGATGAAGAGCAGGTAGGAATGGAAGATCAAATTGTAATTAAGTTCAGCCATGTAGTCGCTGAAAATACGCCTAAAGGGCTAGCAGCAAACCGATTTGCAGAACTTGTTGATGAATATACCGATCACCGTGTCAAAATTGAAGTCTACCCTAATCAATCTTTATATAGTGATCATGAAGAAATCAATGCTTTACACGAAAATAAGGTGCAGATGATTGCTCCGACCACTTCTAAAATTACAAGCATATCGAAAAAGTGGATGCTTTTGGACCTGCCCTATGTCTTTCCAACGGATGCCGCCTTACAGGAAGCATTGAATGGAGAAGTGGGAGATGAGCTACTAGATCAGTTAAATACGATAGATATAGAAGGGCTAGCATTCTGGTCGAATAACTTCAAGCAAATTACAAGCAATAAGCCAATTCGCCATCCAGAAGATTTTGTAGGGAAGAACTTCCGGATTATGCCAAGTACGGTGATTGAAAGCCAATTTCAGCATTTCGGGGCCACAACATCTAAGCTGGAATTTAATGATACGTTCAAAAGCCTGGAAATCAATAAAACGGACAGCCAGGAAAATACGATTTCGAATATCTATTCCAAGAAACTATACGAAGTTCAAAAATATTTAACTATCAGTAATCACGGGTATTTAGGCTATGTTGTCATGATGAATAAGCCGTTTTGGGACAAGCTTCCGGTGGACATTCAGCAACAAATTCAGCGGGCAATGGACGATACAACGAATTGGCTATGGATCAAGTCGAATGAAATGAATCAAGCTCAGCTTCGAGAAATTGAGAAAAAATCCAATATCGACATATACACATTATCTGATAAAGAAAAAAAAGAGTGGATGGATAAAATGACGGTCATCTATCCGGAATTCGAGTCTACAATTGGGACGAAACTGATGGAAAAAATGGAAAGAATTCGTGAAAAATACTTAGAGAAATAGAAGAACCGGATCGGAAGCACAGCGATTGCCATGTTTCCAGAAGGAACAGGTGTCAACGGAACACTTTACATCTTGAGCCATGTACCTCCTTATATTTTACAGTTTGATGGTGGCACTAATATAGCTCGAGACAAAGAAAGAAACTTTAAACTATAAAAATGGCAATAGCAAAGAAGAGGCGGACCCATTTGAGTCTGCCTCTTCTTTGTCTATTGCAACGCAGTTTGTAGCGTCTTGATATTTTTTTCCATTAAACTGAAGTAATCTTCACCGGCTTCGATATCTTTATCTGTCAAGACGGAAAGGTTATGAAGCTCAAGTGATTTCGCACCCATTTCCTTTTGAATGATCTCGGTCAGTTTAGAACTGATATTTTGCTCAAAGATGACGTAGTGAAGATTTTCTTTGTCGGCCATTGTTACGATTTTCCCTAGTTCTTTTTGAGAAGGCTCGTTTGAAGACGTAAGGCCGGTGACGCCAATTTGTTCAAGTCCGTATCGTTCTTCCCAATAACCATATGCGGAATGAGAAACGATAATCTTATTGGTACGACCCGATTCAATTGTCGTAGAGAATTTTTCATCAAGAGCTTTAAGTTTTTCAGAAAGTTCGTTGAATCTGCTGTCGAAGTAGCCTTTTTGTTCAGGCATTTGCTTCGTTAATTCGTCCTTAATGCTATTTGCCATTTCAATGGAATAGATGGGATCTAGCCACAAATGGGGATTAACGCCACCATGATCATGACCGTCTTCTTCATGCGCATGTTCGTTTTCGTGTGCATGCTCATCTTCATCTAAATGAACGGTTTCACCTACAGCGACTGTAGTGACGCCTTCTTTGCTTAAAATCGGTTCTGCTTTTGTGACAAAGCCTTCAAGATTATAACCAATATAGAAAAATAGGTCTGATTCAGCCATTTTTACAATATCTTTTTGAGAGGGATCAAATGAATGCTCATCAGTACCCGGTGGATAAACAGTTTCGACGTTTACGTACTCTCCACCAATTGCTTCTGTGAAGTATTGCAAAGGATAAACGGTAGTGTACACGTTTAAAATGTTTTTATCAGTATCAGTAGTTTCTCCCTTTGAATTGCCACAGCCTGAAAGAAATAGCGCTGTAACCAGAAAAAGGGAGAGAAGTACACTTTTTTTCATATTAAACTCTCCTTTTGAGATAATTCGTACTGATTACGATTTGAGATCTATAATTTAAAAACGAAATGATTACGATTTGACTTCTGTATAATACAAAAGATTACACAAGAAAGCAAGGTTTTTTTCTAGTGATCTTCACCTTTTTTCTTTTTTTCGGGAACGAGGTCAATACCGCCTGGATGAAAAGGATGGCATTTAAGAATCCTGACGATGGCTAACCAGCTTCCTTTTATCGGGCCGAATCGACTTATCGCTTCTAAACCGTAATGGGAACAAGTTGGGTAAAAACGGCAGGTAGGCGGTTTTAATGGTGAAATCACAACTTGGTAAATACGGATTATTCCCATTAATATTTTTTTCAGCAAGACGTTTTCATCTCTTTTCAAGTAAAATTCAATACCGTTAATTATAGCATATTTTTTTTGTTTCCAATAAGGTTAATAAAGGAACAAGCGCAAGGGTAAATCCGATTGAAATAATGGGAATTAATTTTAAAGGGTGAAATATATTGTAATTCAAGGTAAAATAGAAATGACATACAATTAAGGAGTGAATTAAATGCCTTCAGTTGAAAGCTTTGAATTAGATCATAACGCTGTTAAAGCCCCATATGTTAGACATTGCGGTGTCCATAAGGTTGGAACAGATGGTGTTGTTAATAAATTTGATATCCGTTTTTGTCAGCCGAATAAACAAGCGATGAAGCCGGATACAATCCACACATTAGAACATTTGCTAGCTTTCAATATCCGTAAGCATTCTGAGCGGTTCGATCATTTTGATATTATCGATATATCACCTATGGGATGTCAAACAGGGTATTACCTTGTAGTAAGCGGCGAGCCGACTGTGACTGAAATTATCGATGTTCTTGAAGATACATTCAAGGATGCTGTAGAAATTACAGAAATTCCAGCTGCCAACGAAAAACAATGTGGCCAAGCGAAGTTGCATGATCTTGAAGGAGCTAAGAAATTAATGAATTTCTGGCTGTCACAAGATAAAGAAGATCTTCATAAAGTTTTTGGTTAATAAAAAAAGGTTCCTGTCTTTTGTGACAGGAACCTTTTTTTATTTTTCAGGTTCTTTATTTTTTTCTTTACTTTCGGGCAAAGGGTCAATAGGATCCACTGTATGCTTGTAGCTGTAGCCTTTTCCAATTGTTAGAACGGATAATGCCAACACAATCAGAATCACTATAATGGATATAACTAAAACCGTGATCATAATTTACAGCTCCTAACGTTCACATTTTAGATTCATTTTAGCATAAGAACTGAATCTGGAAATGTTTCAATTTTTGAATAGAGGGAATTATATAGATATAACCAATTTACGGAGGTAGATATTATGGCTCAGAAAAAATTAGGGGAATTAGTGAATAAGGAAATTGCAAACTTTAGTGTTCTTTATACAAAAATTCATAATTACCATTGGTTCGTAAACGGACCGCACTTCTTTGAACTTCATCAAAAATTGGAAGAACTGTATAAAGAAGTGACAGCTAATTATGACGAGCTGGCTGAACGACTTTTAGCCATTGGTGAAAAACCAGTTGCTACGCTTAAAGAATATTTGGAATTGACTACTATTGAAGAAGCAACAGGGAACGAAAATACAGAAGATATGGTTCAAAGCGTCATCAGTGATTTTGAGAAGCTTTCCGAAGAGTTCTTGGAAATCATCGAAGTTGCCGAAACAGAAGATCCGGTTACGGCTGATATGCTGACAGGCATGAAGAAAAGCTTGAACAAACATGCTTGGATGCTGCGTGCGTATTTAGGACGTTAAGATATAGGAAAAGCTCTACTTCGGTAGGGCTTTTTTTAATATATTTGTACGATAGAAAGAGGTTCTGTGTCTATTTCACCAATAACTTTCATAAAGCGGAAAGAAAAAAGGCATCCCATAAAGAGGGATACCTGAATGGTATGTATTAATGAATATTCCGAGGTGGAAAATGTGTAGGTTTCGTATCGTTCATGCTGTTTTGAGCGAACTTCCCTTTTAACGTTTCAATAATGTAAAGGCCCATTAGATTGGTTAGTTCTTGATCATCCATCTCTTGAAGCAATTCGAAAATTTCCTTCCTGTCCAGTTGTTCCAGAACCGCAAAAGTAAGCATATCAATGTCTTCTTCATCACCGGTCAACTTATTACGGTACATATTGTATAATTCTTCAATTAACTTCAAAACTTTCACCTCACATTTTTTAGAAATCCGTTTTCTCTTTATATGTAGGTTATCAAAAAAACCTCTGGGTGCATATAAAAATTTGTAGGGATGCTTGCCTATATTATATGTTTTACCCTATGAAAGATACTTTAATCTATTATTTAACATCTTTGGTTTTCTGTAAACAAAATTTTCCATTGTATGAAGTGGAGAGTTACGTGAAAAAATAAGCGTAGGATTTATGGAAAGGGTGGATGAATGTGTCTGAAAATAGGAAAACGTATTACATTTGGATTCCGAATGGGCAAATTTCACAAGATAGGGAAGGTTCTCCGTGGAATTTTGAAATCGAAGCAACCGACAACGAAATCCTGCAGTTGCGTGAGTTATTTGATTACAATTATTCAGTAGGGGAAGAAAACTTTTATCGCGCCCACGTCCCGTATCTTCAATATCATTTTGACCGGGAAAATGATAAACAGGATATCACGCTTCAAAAGATATACGAAATGATTCATAAACTTGGAACTGAAGAAGGAAAGCGGCATATAGAGAGTATGGGAATTTTACAGGCAAAACGAACTGATGATGGCCTCGAATATTGAGAGGCCATCGTTTTTTGCATATGATGAGAATTCTTGCTGGATAGCGGGTTTCTTATTCCATATAATGAATGGTGACTCTAATAAAATGAAATAGTTTTTCTTAAATAGAGAGAGGGGAAATATGAAACAGTTTTGTGATATGAACGGATATAGGGTGGAATTCTCTGTGGATCCTGTTTTTGGGGAAGCTTGGCATGTTTTCGTGCTCTGCAGAATTAAAGGAAAGTGGGTATTGACGAAACACCGTAAGCGGGGATTGGAGTTTCCAGGCGGAAAGCGGGAGGCTGGGGAATCGATTGAAGCAGCGGCCAAGCGGGAAGTGTATGAAGAAACCGGAGGAGTGGTGGAACACCTGCAATTTTTGGGACAGTATAAAGTTCATAATCCAGTGAAGCCATTTGTAAAATCGATTTACTTTGCTAAGTTGAGTGAGATAGAGTGGAAAGAAAATTATCTGGAAACGGATGGACCGATTCTATTGGATGTGTTGCCGGATGTGCTAGGTGAGGAGTTTAGTTTTATCATGAAAGATGAAATCGTGCCGTTGAGTTTAGCGAGGTTGGATGGTTTGTACGAGTAAATTGCATAGATTCACGAGTAAAACCCGAAAACTCACGAGTAAATCCATCTAATTCACGAGTATAACCCGGTAAATATGAAAACTGCCGACGAGTATCGGCAGTTAGGTTAATCCTTGATTAATTTTCGTTCGAGTAGTTCGACAAGTTGGTACATGATTGTCGCAAAGAAGGCAATAATCATCAAGGAGAGCATAACGAGGGTAAAATTGAAGACTTGAAACCCATAAATAATTAAGTAGCCGAGTCCTTTTGCCGAGACGAGAAATTCACCGACGATGACGCCGACCCAGGAGAGGCCAACATTCACCTTCAATGTCGAGATGATGGTCGGGAAGGAGGCCGGTAATATGGCTTCCCGGAAGGACTGAGCCCTTGTGGCACCGAATGTTTGCAGTACTTTTAGGTAGTTGGGATCGACTTCGCGAAATGCTGTGTAGACGACGATAGTGGTGATGATGATGGAAATGATAGCCCCCATCGAGATGATAGACGGGAAACCTGGCCCGAATGCTACGATGATAATAGGTCCGAGGGCGACTTTTGGCATTGCATTTAAAATGACGAGATACGGGTCGAGCGTTTTCGACAATCTCGGCGACCACCAGAGCAAGGAAGCAAGTATCGTTCCAAGCAGTGTCCCGATGATGAAGCCGAGCACGGTTTCGAATAGGGTCACGCCTGAATGGGAAAGAAGTGTTCCGTCACCTAATTTCTTTATAAATAGATGCCATACTTTAGAGGGCGAACTGAAGATGAGAGGGTCGATCCACCTCATCCGAGAAAAAAGCTCCCAACTGCTGAAAAAGACAATGAAAATCAGGATCTGATAAAAGCGAATTAGCCTGTTTTCCTTTTTCAAAGAGGTTTTATACTGGCTATGAAGCTGTTCAATATTCAAGTCTCTCAAGCTCCTTCCAGATCGTTTGGAATAATACCGAATAGTGTGGGTGATTACGGGCATGAAAAGGTGTCAGTTCGCGTAGTTCATCAGGTACTTCAAAAGTTTTGTAAATTCTGCCTGGCTTCGCGGAAAATAGATAAATCCGGTCGCTCATTGCAATGGCTTCACCAATATCATGGGTGACAAGCACTGCCGTCTTTCCAAAAGATTTCAGAGTTTCAAAAACAAGGTCTTCAAGCTTCAACTTCGTTTGGTAATCTAGGGCCGAAAACGGTTCATCAAGCAAGAGGATTTTTGGGTCCACTGCGAGTGTTCGTGCCAGAGCAGCTCGTTGCCTCATCCCCCCGGAAAGTTCACGCGGATATAATTTTTCGGTGCCTCCCAATCCAACATCACTCAACAGTTTCAACGTCTTTATTCTCTCCAGGCCTTCATTCTTCTTAATCAGCTTTAATCCTAATAAAACATTTTCTTCAATCGTTTTCCATGGGAAAAGATAATCCTGTTGCAGCATATAGCCGATTGATAAGTCACTGTCGGCCTTCAGCGGGTTGTTTTCGAGCAGGATCTTTCCCGAAGTGGGCGGGAATAGTCCGGCGATGATGGAAAGCAGGGTCGTCTTTCCGCAGCCGCTCGGACCAAGAAAAGAGACAAATTCACCTTTTTCAATGTCGAGGGAAATGTCCGCGAGTGCGGTCGCTGCCGTCTGATTTGAAAAATAAGTATGGTGAATGTCTTGGATTTTTAAAAAGCTCATCGGACATCCTCCTTACCTCTAGCTACTTTGACACTTTTTCAGCAAAATCGGTGTTTACCAGTTCATCATGGCTAATTCTTGAAGGGAGCTCATCGGCTTCATCCATGATGTCTTGCAGATTGTTCCACTCTTCTTCATCAAGAATGGGATCGGTGGCAAAGGAGCCTTGTTCTTTGTAGCGGTTGATGACTGTTTCCATCGTGTCTAGATCGGTATCTTCAAAATAGGGCTGAATGACTTCAGCAATTTCTGATGCATCACTTTCCTGAACCCAGTCCTGTGCTTTTTTCAAAGCCCGCGTGAATTTCTCAACCGTCTCTTTGTCTTCCTTTAAATAGCTTTGTTTAGCCATATAAACCGTATAAGGAAGATGACCAGACTCGGTGCCGAAAGAAGCGACGATATAGCCTTTTCCTTCTTTTTCAAACACACTGGCAGTTGGTTCGAATAGCTGAACAAAATCACCTGTACCGGAAGCGAATGCAGTTGAGATATTTGCGAAATCAATATTCTGGATGAGATTCAAATCCTTTTGCGGGTCAATGTTATGTTTTTTCAACACAAACTCGCCGGCCATCTGCGGCATCCCACCCTTACGCTGGCCAAGGAATGTGGAGTCTTTCAGCATATCCCAATTGAAATTGTCAATTTTTTCACGTGAAACAAGAAACGTTCCATCGGTTTGCGTTAATTGAGCGAAGTTGATGACCGGGTCGTCTGATCCCTGCGCCACATAAATCGATGTTTCAGAGCCCACGAGAGCAATGTCCGCTCCATCCGTAATGAGAGCGGTCATCGTCTTGTCGCCGCCTGCTGTCGTTTTTAAATCAATAGTTAAGCCCTCGTCTTTAAAAAATCCCTTTTCAATCGCGACATATTGCGGTGTATAGAAAAGGGAGCGGGTCACTTCGGCAACCCTGACCTTCGTTGTTTCTTTTTCCTTGCTGCCGCATGCTCCAAGCGGAATCAGAAGCAAACACATGAGCAAAAACATCACACCTGCTTTACACCATTTTTTCAAAATTCTTTCCTCCTCATAAATAGGTATTTTGCCTACCTTATCGTATGAACGGGTGAAAAAATATGTGAATGCCTATCAGGGGATAAAAACTGTTGGATGTTTTACAATAAAGGAAAGAGAAAGGGGCGTGGAAATTGGAGAACGGATCGATTATTTCAAAACAGCGGTTTCCATCACCGCATCCAGAAATCAATCTTTATTTAATCACATACATATCACAGGGCTTGAAGGTTAAGGGATTGCTAGCTGAACCGGTGGATGGTGAGATGCACGATGCCTTCTTATATTTACGAGGTGGAATTAAAAATGTAGGCAAGGTGAGGCCTGCAAGAATTATCCAGTATGCTGCAGAAGGATTCATCGTATTTGCCCCTTTTTACCGGGGGAATCAAGGTGGCGAGGGCGATGAGGATTTTGCGGGCGAAGATCGGTTCGATGCGATATCCGGATTCAAGCTGCTTGAGCAACATCCCCGAGTGAATAAGGAACATATTCATATTCTCGGATTTTCCCGTGGCGGCATCATGGCGCTTTGGACTGGAATCTATTGTAAGAATGCGGCGTCAATTGTAACGTGGGGCGGTGTGTCAGATATGTTCTTAACTTATGTAGAACGGGTCGATATGCGACGCATGATGAAGCGAGTCATCGGCGGCACACCTAAAAAATACCCAGACCAATATGAATACCGGACTCCGTTGTTTGCGATTGAAGAATTGAATGTTCCTGTTCTGATTATTCATGGTGAACTGGATAACAATGTCTCGGTTGAACATGCGTACCGGCTGGAAAAACGTTTGAAAACCCATGATAAAGAGGTAGAAAGCTGGTATTTTCCTCAATTCACACATTACTTCCCGCCAGCCGTCAACAGAAAAGTAGTCGAAGATTTAACAACTTGGATGAAAAATAAAACGGAATAATGTTAGAATGAAGTATACATTGGCCAGAGGAGGAGATATACATGGGCATGCCTATGGAACTCAACACCATGATCGTTACAAAAGGAAACGAAATTCGAGAACAAGAAAATATTTTCAGCCTAACAAAAGCAGGCTATCGGTTATATCCAATCGACATTCCAATTGACGTCCGTAAAACTATTCAATCTGACTCAAGCGGAACAGCAGTTATTCAAAAAGTTGAATGGACCAACGAAAAAACCACCATTACGTACCAATTGTTATCATTAAACTCAACCAACTGAATAAATGAAGTGCTTGCCGAGAAATAGTTTCTCTGCAAGCGCTTTTTTTTTGATTTAGTTGGTGGAATTTGACCTTTTTTGCGGATAAATTCGTCCTTTGCGAAGATAATTCGTCCTTTGCACTGATAAATCGACCTACACGCCAATAAATCGACCTTGGCGCTGATAATTCGTCCTACGCGCTAATAAATCGACCTACACGTCAATAAATCGTCCTACACGCCAATAATTCGACCTACACGCCAATAAATCGACCTTGGCGCTAATAATTCGACCTACACGCCAATAAATCGACCTTGGCGCTAATAATTCGACCTACACGCCAATAATTCGACCTACACGCTAAATAAATCGACCTACACGCCAATAATTCGTCCTACGCACTCATAATTCGTCCTACACGCCAATAAATCGACCTACGCACTGATAATTCGTCCTACACGCCAATAATTCGACCTACACGCTAAATAATTCGACCTACACGCCAATAAATCGACCTACACGCTAAATAAATCGACCTACACGCTAAAATTCAACAATTCGACCTACACGCCAATAAATCGACCTACACGCTCATAATTCGACCTACGCGCTAAATAAATCGACCTACACGCTAAAATTCAACTTTGCACTGATAATTCGACCTACACGCCAATAATTCGTCCTTGGCGCTCATAAATCGACCTACACGTCAATAAATCGACCTACACGCCAATAAATCGACCTTGGCGCTCATAAATCGACCTACACGCCAATAAATCGACCTACATACCCATAATTCGACCATAACAATTTTCAGCAGATTTTAATCGTTCAAATAATGTTATTTAAGAAGAATGGTAAAATATTGTTAAGCTAATATGATGAGGTGATTTTAATGATTTTAGTAAGTTCTTGTCTAGCAGGTTTAGAGGTAAGATACAACGGTACACATAGCTTAGATAATAGAATTCTGAGATTGTTAGAAGAAAAAAAGGCAATCACTGTATGTCCTGAGTTGCTTGGTGGCTTTTCAACTCCCAGAGAACCTGCTGAGATAATTGGCGGTGATGGTGAAGATGTCCTTAATGGGAAAGCAAAAATAATCGAAAAGTCTGGTAGGGATGTAACGGATTTGTACATAAAGGGGGCAAATTTAACATTAAAAAAGGCTCAAGAAGTAGGTGCCACACTTGTAGTTTTAAAAGAAGACAGTCCATCCTGTGGAAGTTCGACGATTTATAATGGTGAATTTAAGGGGAAGAAAAAGGTTGGGAATGGAGTTACGGCTGCGTTGCTAAAACGACACGGTTTTACGGTAACTTCAGAGGGAAAACTGTTTGAATTTCTAAATGAAAAAGAGTAATCGGTAGAATTCATTTTCATTAAAATTCCAGAAATACAGATACAGAAAGTGGGAGTATAATAGAGTTATTGTTTTTGAAGGGAGGAGAATATATGGAGGAAATTAATCTCTATACTTTGTTGTTTTTAATACTTGCTGGTTTTATTGCTGCGTTCATTGACTCTGTTGTAGGCGGAGGAGGGTTAATTTCCATTCCTGCTTTATTATTTACAGGGATATCACCTTCAGCAGCCCTTGCTACTAATAAATTGGCAAGCTCGATGGGTTCTTTAACGAGTACAATCTCATTTATTCGAGCTGGAAAAGTGAATTTCAAATTTGTCATGAAGCTTTTTCCGATTACTGTGATTGGTGCGATTCTAGGGGCATATGTGGTTCATTTTGTTTCCGCTGAAATCCTAAAGCCGCTCATATTAATCTTATTAGTTATCGTCGCAATTTATACGATTGTAAAAAAGGATTGGGGTAAAGACGCAAAATATAAAGGGTTAAAACGGAAGAAAATGATTATGTTGATCATCGCAATATTTGCTATTGGTTTTTACGATGGTTTTCTTGGTCCTGGTACAGGCTCTTTTTTATTGTTTTCATTTTTGATTATTGGATTTGATTTTGTTCAGGCTGCTGGAAATGCAAAAGTACTTAATTTTGGTAGCAATATTGCCGCACTTATTATTTTCTTATCAATGGGGTCAGTCAATTTTGTCTATGGAATTCCGATGGGCCTCGCAATGGTTGTCGGAGCATTAGTAGGATCGAACTTTGCGATAAAAAAAGGTGCTGCCTATGTACGTATATTATTTATTTGTGTCACCATTTTACTGATCGGCAAAAATGTCTTGAATTATCTTCACGTGATTTAATAAGAGGCATTCAAAAGAGTAATATATGATATTATTTTGATATGTTCATTTTGACTTTTTCACCAAAAATAAAGACTTTAAATAATAATACATGGCCGGAAATACTATTGGTATTTTTCGGCCATTTTTTTGAATCATTTTGTGTAATTCAAGTCCCAATGAACGCCAAAGCAATCCTTGACTTTAGCAAATCGTGCACCCCAAAAGGTATCTTGAAGTTCCATTAAGGTTGTTCCATTTTCACGCAATGTCTCGTATAAATACTGGATCTCTGATTCGCTTTCACAATCCAGCACGAGAGAAATATTGGTTCCGACTTCAAGGGGATTTCCAGGAAACGTATCAGATACCATGACCAATAACTCACCTTTTTTAATCTTAGCATGCAGGATCCTATCATTTGCTTCTTCAGGTGTTGGGAAATCAGCTTCCCCGTATGATTGTATATCAAAAACCTCTGCTTGAAATACTTCCTCATAAAATGCTAATGCATCTCTAGCTTGTCCATCAAATGTTAAGTATGGGGTAATCTGATGTTTCATTTGAACCCTCCTTTTTATTATGACTATCATTTCGACAGGTAGACATTATAATCCTTTTAATACTAGGGAAAAATGTAGTAGCATGAACCCTCCTTTATAGAATGGTTTCAATCGGACCAATCTGTATTTCAATAGGAGGTAAACCTTAAATTTCCAAAATGAAAAAACTTGCCTGACGAACGTTCGTTAGGTTATGATAGGTTTATCAGAAATACAAAAAATAATATTCAGCAATGAAAGGTGAACATTATGAAAAGCGATGAAATAAAAAAAGCAGCACTCAAATATTTTACGATTCATGGTTATGAGGGTACTTCACTTTCTCAAATTGCCGAAGATGTTGGGATAAAAAAACAATCAATATATTCTCATTTTAAAGGGAAAGACGATCTGTTTTTATCTGTACTTAAAGACGCCAAGGAAATGGAACTGTCGTTTTATGTTGAGTATTTCAATATCATGAAAAAAAGTGATCCGGAAAAGACGCTATACGGATTTTTGGAAGAAATGATAAAGATGTTCCAGGAGGTTGAGAGTTTAAAGTTCTGGCTTCGTATGGGATTCTTTCCACCAACACATCTATACAATGAAATTCAGAAAGAGACTGATGATCTTCAGGTTCAACAGGAAGCCTTAATGGAAAAGATATTCGGAACATGGATATCCGTTGGGGCTTTAAACTCAGTAGATGCGCGAACCCTGACACTGGCGTATTCAGGCGTCATCGTGGCCATTATGGTCGAACTGGTTTATGCCGATAATCCAGACCGAGTTGCGGAAAAACTTGCGGCGTCATGGACTATTTTTTGGAGAGGAATTTCAAAGTAAGGTCAATAGCAGGAGATGGTATAAATGTCATTAAGAGAAAAACAACAACAAAATCTATTGGAGATAGAATCGACAGGAAAGGTCTTTCTGCGCTATCTGATTCCTTCTATGATCGGAATGGTATTGATGGCATTGAACTTTGTTGTCGATGGCGTGATGGTCGGCAATAAGCTTGGATCGGTTGCCCTTGCAGGAGTTAATATTGCAGGGCCCATTTATACAATCTTTGTAGCGATGTCGATTTGGATCGGGGTAGGCGGCGCAACGCTTTATTCACAAAGCATGGGGGCAAAGGATTATAATCGGGCACGCTTTATTTTCACCCATTCCATCATTCTAATCACAATATTCACCGTAATCATTGGTCTGATTGCCTACGCTTTTCACCATCAGCTTGTTTATGCACTAGGGGCCAATGAAGCAACCGCTCCCTTTGCAACGGACTACATGAACGTATTCTTAATGCTGGGTTTTGTTTTCACCCTAGAAAACACCTTAAGCATATTCGTCAGGAACAATGGTAATCCGAATCTGGCCATGGCATCTCTTATCGTCACAGCCATTTCCAATTTCGTTTTGAACTTCATTATCCTGTATGTACTAGATTTAGGGGTACGCGAGATTGCTTACGGAACAATCATTGCAGCTGCCTTGGGCATACTGGTTCTCAGCACGCACTTTTTCACGAAGAAGAACACGCTTCGCCTCGTTAAGTTTCGTTTTGAAAAGTCACTTTTCATTATGACAATGATGATTGGATTTCCTAGTTTCTTAGCTGAAATAGGTGTATCAGTCTTTACTATTGCTCATAATAATGCGTTCTCGCGCCTTGCTGGTACCGACGGATTAGCTGCATTTTCTATTGTCAATTATGCACATAGTGTTATGCTGTTGATGTTTCTTGGCATCGGGTCGGCAATACAGCCACTAGTAAGTTATTATCATGGTGCAAAAGATGAAAAGCGGAAGCGCGAAACGGTTCGCATTGCCATTTTCACAGCAATTGGTGCAGGAATATCCATTACCCTGGTGGGACAAGTGGCGGCACCTTATATTGTAGATTTATTCGGAGACTTTTCTCAAGATGTAAAAGAGCTTGCTACAATTGGAATTAGAATCTTCTTTAGCGGATATATCCTAATGGGAGTCAACTTCGTTATGATGACCTATTTCCAATCAATTGGGCAAGTAAAGATGGCCGCTTGGATTACGATTGGACGCGAATTTATTTTCATGCTTTTATTCCTGTTAACATTGCCGCTTATATTTGGAATAAATGCAGCATGGCTGGCCATTCCATTATCTGAGGTAGTCATATTCTTAACCGTCTTACTTTATTTAAAAAGCGTAGGTTCAAACTTTGGGAAAAATGTCCGGTTAATTAAGGGATAAGAGATGAAAATTAGAAATTCCTAAAGATCACCAATTTGGTGGTCTTTTTTGCTTAGTTTTAAATCGTACAGTTACTAAAGGTGAAGTAATCAAAAGATTGAGTACTAGGTCGCTAATTGGCAAGCCAAAAGGATGTTTCATGCTGTGCATGTTTTTTACGAAGCCTCAAATGGACGATGCTGATCAACACTTCCCGCTTTATTATCATATCTTCTTTTTTACTTTACCCCCAAACTGCTTAGTTTTTTGATATAAGTTTATTTTATTGTGTTTTAGTGAACTGACTAGAAAAAAGGCACTATGCAACCGATATTATTAATAGAGTTTGAAAATTAAAAATTATTGATTAATTGGAGGGTATTTAACGTGAAATTATCTGTATCAAAAAAATTATGGGCAGGTTTTTTGTCTATACTTATATTTCTTATGACTATAGGTTTCTTTTATCTCTGGATCATCACCGATTTGAATAAACAATATACTTTTTTATTGGATGATCGAGTGAAAAAGATCAATCTGGTAGATGAAATGATTAACAAACAGCAAGCTGTTTCAAATGATATTCGTGGTTATATTATCTATAAGGATTCTACATATTTGGAAAATAGAGTAGTTAAAAACGAAATGTTTGAGGAGGCTTACGAAAATCTTGGAAAAACATTTACATCACAAGACGATATCGAATTGTTGGAAGAGATACATAACGCAAAACTTGAATATATGGAATTGGCTGAAGAGATAATTATCAGCATGCAGCAAGGCGATAGTGCGAAGGATCTAGATATAACTGAGAAAACGGATAAAGCAAGTGTCTTGGAAAAAACAATCTTGGAAAAAGCTGAAAAACTAAGTGACAATCAAAATGCTTATTTACAAGAGACACGGGAAGATTTGAACGATAAAGTAAAGGATATGGAAAGAATTATTGTATTGCTAATAATCTTTGGATTCATCCTTAGTATTATTTTACCAATCGTCCTGAGTCGCAGTATTTCTCGCCCGGTTCGCAAACTTACAGAAGCAATTGGTCAAGTTGCAGGCGGTAATTTACAGATAGAAGAAATTCGGATTCGAAACAAAGACGAAATTGGTGAAATGGCCGGTGCTTTTAATAAAATGGTTACGGAACTTAAAGCGATTGTCTTAAATATGAGGGATTCTTCGTCACAACTTGCTGTTCAAGCAGAACAAATGTCGGCAAGCTCTGAAGAAAGCCTGGCTTCTTCGGAGATGGTCGCAACAACTGCTGAAGAAAATATGAGAGGGACAGCTCGGCAGGTCACTATTGTAGAGAACTCAGTAAACTCTATGAATGAAATGGCTGCAGCTATCGAGCAGATCACTGAAAGTAATGTCGAAATGCTTGCCTCCGCAGAATCTGTGAATGCACTTGTTCAACAAGGATCTAACATTATAGATGATGTAACTACCCAAATGAATAATATAAACACTACGATTCACGAGTCAGCGAGCATAATGGAAGTAATGTCGAAGCATTCAAGTGAAATTCAAAGAGTTACGACATTAATTACGGACATTTCTGAGCAAACAAACTTACTGGCATTAAATGCTGCAATTGAAGCGGCCCGTGCCGGAGAAAATGGAAAGGGTTTTGCAGTAGTGGCTGATGAAGTCAGAAAACTTGCTGAACAATCAAAAATATCAGCCTCAGAAATTGAAAAAATGGTCAAATTGATCGAAGAGGCTACCGAAAAAGGCGTCGAATCAATTAATATTGGAAGTAAGAAAGCAGAAGATGGACTTTCTGCTTCAGCAAACTCACTCCAGGTGTTCAATCATATTAAATCCGCAGTTGGAGGAGTGAGTGAGCAAATTGAATCCGTATCCTCTGCCATAGAAGAAATTCAAGCGATGACCAAGGATGTAGCAGCTGGTGCGAATGCAATAAAAGAAATAGCGGTTACTTCAGCAGAAAGGGCAAATGATACAAGTGCTGCAACTGAAGAACAGCATGCAGCGACTGAACAGATTTCTGAAGGCGCTCAATCACTAGCAACCCTGGCCGAGAGTCTTAAAATGGAAGTGAATCATTTTAAAATCTAATATATAAGAAGAATTAGAAAAAGCCTAGCAACCTCTTAAAGAGTGTTAGGCTTCTTCTTTTGATTTATCGTTCTTTCTAACGTTAATAAATAAATGATAAAAATTAGGATGAGAGGGTTGGCCGATTTATCATCTTATTGTTATCAGCACTCAATTTCTCTAAAAGTATTTCGACTATTCGCTTCGAGGCAAATCCATCTCCATATGGGTTAGAAGCTGTCGCCATTTTTTTATAGGTTTCTTCATTTGTAAGTAAGTCTGTGGCTAATTGATAAATTCGTTCTTCCTCAATTCCTGCCAATAAAAGGGTACCAGCCTCAATTCCTTCTGGCCGTTCTGTCGTATCGCGTAACACAAGGACAGGAACGCCAAGTGAAGGAGCTTCTTCTTGCACCCCTCCGGAATCTGTCAGTATTAGATGGGCGTGCGCCGCAAAATTATGAAAATCAAGCACCTCAAGCGGCTCTATTAAGTGAAGTCTTTCCGTTTCACCAAAAATCCGATAAGCAATTTCGCGGACTACTGGGTTTTTATGAAGTGGGAAAACGACTTGGATATGCATGTGATCTTCAAGCAGCCGTTTGACGGAACGGAATATTTCTTCCATTGGTTTTCCGATATTTTCTCGTCTGTGCGCTGTCATCAATAGCATACGATCTCCATTCAAACCAGATAGAATTGGATGCTCATAGTCTTTTCGAACCGTTGTTTTCAAAGCATCGATGGCTGTATTGCCGGTAATATAGATAGAATCACTCTTTTTGTTTTCTAAAATGAGATTTTCTGCTGCTTGATTTGTCGGGGCAAAATGCAAATCAGCTAAGACGCCTGTCAGCTGTCTATTCATTTCTTCAGGATACGGAGAATACTTATTACCAGTCCGAAGACCAGCCTCAACATGACCAATTTGAATTTTATTATAAAAAGCGGCTAAGCTGGCGATGAAAGTCGTCGTTGTATCTCCATGAACGAGCACGATATCTGGTTGTAGTTCTTTCATAAGAGCGCTCAGTTCCCCAATCCCGCGAGTTGTGATCTCTTCTAATGTTTGTCTTTCTTTCATCATATTCAAATCGTAGTCTGGTCTTATTTGGAAACATTGCAGGACTTGATCAAGCATATCCCGATGCTGGGCGGTGACCACTACAATGCTTTCAATAGATTCTTGATGCTTTTTCAACTCCAATACGACAGGTGCCATTTTAATGGCCTCTGGTCTTGTCCCAAACACAGTCATGACCCTTAAACGATTTTTAGGCATTATGATTTCCTCGCTTTCTTTATTTCCTCCCTATTATAACGAGTTGTTCTTAAGAAAAAATTTTTTGACACAACAATTAACAGAATATTTACAAAGTTAATAAGGACTTTATATTTCTTTAACCCCCACTTAATATCGCCCATTTACAATAAAAAGCAGGACGATGAACATTTTAAGAATAGAGGTGATAGGCTCATATGAAAAGTGTCCTGATGATTGTACAAAACTTTTATCCTGAAATTGGGAGTGCAGGAAACAGGATGAAAAATGTATATCTCAATTTGAAGCGAAGCGGCTATGAGGTAACAGTCATCACTTTGAAGCCGAGTTATCCTCACCAAAGTTTATATCAAGATGCCCATTTTTGGGATGAAGTCGATATTGAGGAGAAAGATATCATCAGGATTCAACCAGATAAAGTGAAGCGGTATACAAGCAATATGGGGAGACGCTTGCTTCATTATTTGGAAGCGATGTGGCTTTTCATTTACACAATCATTCGACTGGAAAAAAAATATGACTATGTGTTTGTCACGACACCACCTATTTTCCCGATATTTGCGGCATTGATTGCCAAGAAAAAGATGAAGGCAAAGCTAATAACCGATGTAAGAGACTTATGGCCCGAATCACTGCAGGGAGTAGGCGTATTCACGAATAAGTGGATCTTGAAAATGGCTTTTTTCCTTGAAAGAAAAATATATCAGCACTCTAATCAAATTATCATCAATAGTCCTGGATTTAGGGATTATATCCTTTCAAAAGGAGTCAAAAATGATGATATCCAATTCATTCCAAACTCGCTTACTGCAGACGAACTGAACTTGAAAAAAAGGCTTCCACCCATTTCGGAAAATAGGATTAAAGTCGTTTATACGGGTAATATCGGACTTGCCCAAGATATTAAAAAGTTAATAGAAGTGGCTGAAAAACTGAAAGAACATAAACAAATTGAGTTTACGATTATTGGATATGGTTATCGAATGTCCGAAGTCCAAGACGAGATTTCCTCTAAAGGGTTGACCAATATAAGGGTCATCAAAGCGATGAACAGGAGGGTGACTCTTAATGAAGTATCCTCATCCCATATTGCGTATGTAAGCTTAGTTGAGAAGGATGTCTTTGACAAGGTGCTGCCTGGAAAAATCATTGACTATATGTGCGTAGGGAAACCGATTGTCGGTGATGTCGCCGGGCGTGCCAGACAAATGATTTCAGAAGCGCAATGCGGGATGGTGGCAGATAGTAGAAAGGTTGATGAAATCAGTCAACATATTCTAACAATGGCCTCTGAGAAAGCTCTTCGCGAAGAGCTTGGTGAAAATGGCCATCGATATGCGGAACAAAATTTTCTATGGTCAAAAAATATTCAAGGGCTCATTAACGTGATGGAAGCATCTAGCTGACGGATATCTGGAAAAGTGGAGGTAAAAATGGCGAAGACGGTATGTATGTTTGTGTGGAATCATTTTACCAACGATGCACGGGTTCTAAGGGAATGCACTGCTCTTACCGAAGCAGGTTATGAAGTCGACTTAATTGCGATTCATAACTGGAAAAATGAAGAATTACCAAAAAAAGAGAAACATAAAAATGGATTTAATGTCATTCGAGTGAATAATCGCTGGGAAAGACTTAATAGAGTACTTAGTATCGTAAAAAAAACAAAAAATAAGATGTTTGAATTGACTGTTCTCACTTTATTGGTTTGGAATACCTTGTTGAACATGAACCTGATAACGGGCTGGATCAGTACTGTCGTATTAGTCGGTGTTATGGCGCTTCTTGCAATAATCGCCACAATTGTTACGAAAACAAAACTACCAATACTTTTGACAAGAAGCTATATTTTTTTTCAAATGGTTCATTACGGCCGGAAAAAGAGGTATGACTTTTACCATTCGAATGATTTGAATACGTTAATGCAGGGAGCAATCAGCAGTAAATTTCTAAGACGTAAAAAGCTCGTATATGATTCTCATGAAGTTCAAACAAGCAGAACCGGTTATAATAGCCGGATTTACGGGATACAAGAGAAGTTTCTATTAAAATTTGTCGACGAAATGATCGCCGAAAATCATACTCGTGCTAAATATAATGAAGACTTATACGGTCTGTATCCGAATGTGGTCCATAACTACCCAATCCCTACATTGCCTGAGGAAAGTACAGTCGTGGATTTACACGAGTTGCTCATGCTGCCAGAGGACGAGCCGATATTGTTATATCAAGGCGGCATTCAAACAGGCAGAGGGCTAGAGAAAGTGGTTGAGGCTGTGCCAATGATGGAAGCAGGAACGCTAGTTTTTATAGGAGATGGGAAGATCAAGCCTGAATTAATAAAAAAGGTAGAGTCAATGGGTCTCGAACATCGGGTGAAATTTATCCCGAAGGTACCGGTTGACGATTTGCTTCATTATACCAAAAACGCATATTTAGGTTTTCAGGTATTGAATAATGTCTGCTTTAATCATTATTCTGCTTCTTCCAATAAGTTATTTGAATATATGATGAGCGGAGTACCCGTCATCGCCTGTAGCTTTCCAGAAATTCAAAAGGTAGTCGAGACTGAGGAAATTGGTGTGTGTGTCGACTCCCATGATCCCCGTTCTATTGCGGACGGAGTCAATTATTTATTAAAGCATCCAGAAAAAAGAGCGGAAATGAGCAGCAACTGTCTGAATGCCCGCCTTAAATACAATTGGAAACAAGAGAAAGAAATCTTCATCCAAATCTATCAATCAGCTTAACAAAAACTAGAATACTAGAAGAAAATATGATGAGGAGTGGTTATTATGAAATTATGTACAATGGGACTAGGTTATATAGGACTTCCAACATCTTTAATGTTCGCAAAACACGGTGTAGATGTTGTTGGCGTGGATATCCATCCTGATGTTATTACTAAATTGAATAATGGAAAGCTCCATATTGAAGAACCTGGACTAGACGAAGTGTTAAATGAAGTGCTAGATGCTAAAAGATTTCGTGCTACCTTGAATCCGGAGTCTGCGGATGTCTTCATCATTGCGGTCCCAACTCCAAACAATGAAGATCAACACCAATCCTGTGATCTTACCTATGTTATGCAAGCAACTTCAAGGATCCTTCCTTTTGTTCAGAAGGGAAATGTCATCATTATCGAATCGACGATTGCACCAAGGAGCATGGATGATCATATCAAGCCATTGATTGAGATGACAGGGCTAACGATCGGGCAAGACATCTTTCTCGTACATTGTCCGGAACGTGTCTTGCCAGGGAGAATACTAGAAGAATTGGTGCATAATAACCGAATCGTCGGCGGCATCACAGAAGCCTGCTCCTACAAAGGAAGTCTTGTCTATGAAACTTTCGTTAAAGGGGAAATCATTCGTACGGATGCGAAAACGGCTGAAATGTCCAAGCTGATGGAAAATACTTTCCGTGATGTGAATATTGCTCTTGCGAATGAGTTGGCTAAAGTTTGCTTCGAATTGGATATCAATGTATTGGATGTCATATCAATGGCAAATAAGCATCCACGTGTAAATATTCATCAACCAGGACCAGGGGTAGGTGGACATTGTCTCGCGGTCGATCCTTATTTCATTGTCGCTAAAGCTCCTGAGACAGCTAGAATCATCAAATTAGCCCGCGACACGAACGTTTCGATGCCGTATTATATCGTCAATTGTGTCAGGATGTTACTTGAGGGGATCCGTAAACCAAAGGTAGCGGTTTTTGGACTTGCCTACAAAGGAAATGTAGATGATATCCGTGAAAGCCCAGCCATTGATGTTGTAAATATCCTAATGAGCATGGATCAGGTGGAAGTATCCTTGCATGACCCACATGTCCAATCTGGGAAAATGCCAGTCGTTTCTGTCGAAGACGCTGTAAAAGATGCCGACCTGATTCTTGTCTTAACCGATCATAATGAATTTAAAGAAATGGATTATGACAAACTATCGAACAAGATGGCTCATAAAATGATTTTGGATACTCGGAATTGCATTGATGCTAATAAACATAACATCCAAATTGCCAACTTAGGCAATGTATTCGAATATAAAACAGAACATTTGAAAGAAGTAAGGAAAAAAATGATTATCTAATAAACAACCGATTCTGCAAGGCCGGATATGATAGGGATCTAAAGGGTGTTGACTCAGTCAGCACCCTTTAGAGTTGTACAACATGTTAAAAAAATCATTTGAAATAATAATAGGGATCGGATAATTATTATATGTTCTGTAAATATGACTTCCTATGGGACATGGGAAGAGCAGAATTGGTTGGCCTGGCGCCACCTTCTCCCTATTTATAGGTGGCGGACCAAGAGGGAGTGGAATCATACGTATGAAAAAAGTATGATGAACTTTCTAGTTTATTATATTGGCAAACAGGATGTAGAGGATTTGGCTCAGGAGACCTTTGTCTGGGCTTTTGTGAAACAAAGGGGATAAGACACCAGCTGGAACATAGGTGACAGCCTCTTGGCTGTTTTTAATTCAAAAATACTGGCGCTTCAGGTTAATGTGGCTTTTACAGGAGTGAGATCGTGATGGTCGATTTATCGTTTAGATTAGTCAGTTTATAAAGAAAGGACCAAGCAAGTTTCGCTTGGTCCTTTTGTTTTCTATTTATTAAGATTAAGCAGTCGGTCCGCCAAGTTCTTCAATTTCACTTGGAACGTTTCCGAATTTTTTAAAGTTTGCACGGAATTGAGCAGCAAGAGCTGTTGCTGTTTGTTTATATGCAGCAGGATCTGCCCAAGTCTTGATTGGTTGAAGCACTTCGTCAGGAACACCAGGAACATGAAGTGGAATATCCAAACCGAAGATATCGTCTTTGATTGTCTCGATGTTTGCTAATTCGCCTTCAAGTGCTGCTTGTACCATCGCACGAGTGTAAGCAAGTTTCATACGGCTACCAGTTCCGTATGCACCGCCAGTCCATCCAGTGTTGACAAGGTATACTTTTGCGCTGTGCTCGTCAATTTTATCTCCAAGCATTTCAGCATAGCGTGTAGCAGGAAGAGGTAAGAATGGTGAACCGAAGCATGTTGAGAATGTAGCTTCTGGTGAAGTTACTCCTCTTTCAGTACCAGCCAATTTACTTGTGTACCCACTTAGGAAATGGAACATTGCTTGTTCTTTAGAAAGTTTGCTGATTGGAGGCAGTACGCCTGAAGCATCAGCAGTTAAGAAAATGATTGTATTTGGGTGTCCTGCGATACTTGGGTTCACGATGTTATCAATCGCTTGCATTTGGTATGCAGCACGAGTGTTTTCTGTTAATGAACTATCATCGTAGTTTGCTTCACGTGTTTCCGGATCAACAACTACGTTTTCCAATACGGCACCGAAACGGATGGCATCGAAAATTTGCGGTTCTTTTTCACGTGAAAGGTTAATTGTTTTTGCATAGCAGCCGCCTTCGATGTTGAATACACCGTTAGAAGACCAGCCGTGCTCGTCATCACCAATCAGTTTGCGATTAGTGTCTGCAGATAAAGTTGTTTTACCAGTACCAGACAGTCCGAAGAATAAAGCGACATCTCCTTCACGTCCTACGTTAGCAGAGCAATGCATTGGAAGTATTCCAGCCTCTGGAAGTAGGTAGTTCATGATTGAGAAGATCGATTTTTTCATTTCACCTGCATATTCCGTTCCACCGATTAAGATAGTACGGCGTTCAAATGACACGATGATGAATGTTTCGGATTGAGTTCCGTCCACTTCTGGATCTGCTTTGAAATTAGGTGCAGAAAGAATCGTGAATTCTGATTCGTGACCTCTTAGTTCTTCTTCATTTGGACGGATGAACAAAGTGTGAGCGAAAAGATTATGCCAAGCATATTCATTTACAACTTGGATGGGAAGACGTGATGTTTCGTCCGCGCCGGCGAAACCTTTGAAAACAAAGATCTCTTCTTTTGCTTTTAGGTAGTCAACTACTTTATTATATAGTTTATTGAATACTTCTTCAGAGATTGGTTGGTTTACGGAACCCCAATCTACTTTGTCTTTCACAGAAGCTTCGTCTACGATATATTTATCTTTAGGTGAACGGCCAGTATATTTGCCTGTTTCAGCTTTTACTGCGCCAGTTGATGTCAAAACGCCTTCGTTTCTGCTTAATACTTTTTCAACCAATTGGGGAACTGAAAGTTGAGTTTGCACATTATTTCCTGCCAATAATTGGTGTAACTCATTAGAAACATCTACAGAATTCATATATGAGGTACCTTCCTTTGTTTTAAGTTTTTATATTACAATTAGTATAACACATTCACTTAAATAGTCTATACTATTTATTTTTTTTTGTGATATTTTTTATATGGTTTCCTTAATCATTTTTTAAAATGCGTTATGAACCGAGTACGGGTTCCTGCATATACTTGAATGGAGGAATCTGAACTGGGTGGTGTAATTAGGAAGAAAGCCCATTATCAAGATTAGAATCTTGATCGAATGGGTCTCGTTTCAGGAATATAAAAAAGGTTTGATTCTTTTATTTAATAGGAAGAAATTAAGAATAGAACAACTTGCTATTACATCAAAAGGCAAAATCCTAAAAAGTTATTATGCGGTTCGAAGTCCGCTTTTTCAAGTTCTTATATCTATGGTAATTTTCTACATTTTCGTTTGTTTTCTACATCGAAAATCCAATAATGACAGAGCATTAGCACATTTTTTTTCGTGAAAGCTGTGATGGGGAAAAATGTTCTTTTTCGAAAAGCATTGACAGAATCCGACCAAATACGATAATATCTTAAATTGTACGGATTCTCTTATCCCGAGTTGGTGGAGGGACAGGCCCTTTGAAACCCAGCAACCTGCCATATTGAACTTGACTCCAAGATCAATCGCCGAAAATAAAGCGATAGTTCTTCAAGGAATAGTGGTGATGGTGCTAACCTGAGCAAGGTAAAAAACCCTTGAACGATAAGAGTGAAAGGATAGATGACAGAATTTTAAACCTTTCCTCATTTGCCAGGGAAGGTTTTTGTGTTTTTTAGTAATTCTGTGTCTATAGTTGAAGCTAATAAGGGAAAACGAGTTCCGTAAAAAATCAGGCTTTTGCCTACAACATACTAACTTCCAAGGAGGAAATATGATGTCAAAGAAACGTCTATTTACTTCTGAATCTGTTACAGAGGGCCATCCGGACAAGATTTGTGATCAGATTTCAGATTCCATTTTAGATGCTATCCTTGCTAAGGATGCAAATGCACGTGTTGCGTGTGAAACAAGTGTAACAACAGGTCTTGTACTTGTTGCTGGTGAAATTACAACGTCCGCTTATGTGGATATTCCACGTATCGTTCGTGATACGATTGCAGGAATTGGTTACACACGTGCGAAATACGGTTTCGATGCTGAAACTTGTGCCGTATTGAGTTCTATTGATGAGCAATCTGCTGATATCGCAGCTGGCGTAGACAAAGCGTTGGAAGCTCGTGAAGGAACTATGTCAGATGAAGAAATCGATGCAATCGGTGCAGGGGACCAAGGGCTTATGTTCGGTTTTGCTTGCAATGAAACAGAAGAGCTTATGCCACTTCCGATTTCATTAGCTCATAAACTTTCATTCCGCTTGTCTCAAGTTCGTAAAGAAGAAACGCTTGCTTACTTACGTCCTGATGGTAAAACACAGGTAACGGTGGAGTATGATGAAAATAATCAACCTGTAAGAGTTGACACAATTGTTATTTCAACACAACATGATCCAGAAGTAACTCTTGAGCAAATTCAAGCTGACTTAAAAGAACATGTGATTAAAGCAGTTGTACCAGCTGAATTAATCGATGCTGGGACTAAGTACTTCATTAACCCAACTGGCCGTTTTGTAATTGGCGGACCTCAAGGGGATGCTGGTCTTACTGGACGTAAAATCATTGTTGATACGTACGGCGGATACGCTCGTCACGGTGGCGGTGCATTCTCCGGTAAAGATGCTACAAAAGTTGACCGTTCTGCGGCATACGCTGCTCGTTACGTTGCGAAAAACATCGTAGCTGCTGGCCTTGCTGACAAAGCGGAAGTACAATTGGCATACGCAATTGGTGTGGCAGAGCCTGTATCAATCTCGATTGATACATTCGGAACAGGAACAGTAAGCGAAGAAGTACTAGTTGATCTAGTACGCGCTAACTTCGACCTGCGTCCAGCTGGTATCATCAAAATGCTTGATCTTCGTCGCCCAATCTACAAACAAACAGCTGCTTACGGACACTTTGGCCGTACAGATGTTGATCTTCCTTGGGAACGCACAGATAAAGCTGAGATTTTAAAAGCACAAGCGTAATCAAATAAAAGTAAAAGGTGCCTCGCAACTAGCGAGGCACCTTTTTCAATTGTGAAATGGATTAAATTTGTCGACAGAGGGAATAATTCAAGAAATCCTATTTAAACCAGCCATTTAGTTTTTTACTCGTGAATTATGTAGTTTTACTCGTGAGTTTTAGTGTTTTACTCGTGAATTATGTAGTTTTACTCGTGAGTTTTAGTGTTTACTCGTGAATTATGCAAGTTTACTCGTGAATTATGCAAGTTTACTCGTGAGTTTACATGAATTATTTAATGCGTTCTGCATGTTTATAGTATTGTCCTTTTTCAGCATATTCTCGGACGATACGTTCCATATCCTTGCGATCTTCATCGTTAATTTCGCGTACGACTTTAGCTGGACGGCCGAATGCCAATGTGTTTGGTGGTATGACTTTGCCTTGGGGAACAAGACTTCCAGCACCGATAAAAGCTCCTTCCCCGATTTCTGCTGCATCAAGTACAATCGAGCCCATGCCGATTAGAGCTCCTTTACGAACTTTACAGCTATGTAAAATAACCTGATGGCCGATGGTTACTTCGTCCTCGATAATTAATGGATTATTTGGACTTTGGTGAAGAACGCTGTTATCTTGTACACTTACTTTATTACCGATTATAGTAGGGGCTACGTCGCCACGTATAACGGTATTAAACCAGATTGACGTTTCGTCGCCGATTTTCACATCACCTGTCACGACTGCATTTTCAGCAATATAAGCGCTTTCAGAGATTTCAGGTTCTTTACCTTTAAATGGATAAATAATCATTTTTAATCATTTCCTTTCCGAAGTAGATGTTTTTATGTATTATTTTAATATACCGTATGTAAATAGACTTGGCTATTTATAATAAAAATGTAGAACTTGTTAGAGTTCCTTTTTGTCGAAAATCATGAATATGGTTATAATTTATATATATTATTTTTCAGCTATCTTTGATCGTATACAACAAGAGAAAAGTGAAAGGGGGATTTCGAATGTGGAAATGGGAGACAGAAGGAGACGCAAAAGGCGTCATTGTCATCATTCATGGGGCAATGGAGCATCACGGCCGATATAAGTGGGTAACGCAAATGTGGCTTTCAGCCGGATATCATGTTGTCATGGGCGACCTTCCTGGGCAGGGGATGACAACTCGTGCCTACCGGGGACATATCGATTCCTTTGACGAATATTTAGACGAAGTAAAAAGCTGGATAGAAGATGCCTTCGAATATTCGCTGCCAGTCTTTTTGCTTGGACACAGCATGGGTGGTTTGATTTCGATACGCTTACTTCAGGAAGAAGAGTGGGACATTGCAGGGGTGATTTTATCTTCACCATGTCTGGGCCTCGTGACGAAGCCCCGCAAGTTCTTAACAGCCATTTCGCATGGTTTGAACCTCGTGATGCCTAAGTTCAGAGTCGATTCCGGCTTAACACCTGAAATGGCTACGAGAAGTTCTGAAGTCCGTGAATCAGATAAAAATGATACATTATACATTACAAAGGTTTCGATTCGCTGGTATCGTGAGCTTGCACAGGCTATGAAGGATGCCTTTGAAGAGATTCCTGAATTTCAGGATGTGCCTCTTTTGTTGATGCAAGGCGGAGATGACCGAATCGTGAATAAAAAGGCGGTTCGTGAGTGGTTTAATTATAACTTGGCTAGTGAAAAACAATACAAAGAATGGCCAAAACTTTATCACGAAATCTTCAACGAACCAGAGCGGGATGACGTATTCCAATACGCATTGAGTTTTGTTGAAAATCGTTTAAAAATATTAGGGTATGTTGTTTGAAGGTACATACTGCTGGATAAATATAAAAAGCTGCTGAAGCGATTATCAGCAGCTTTTTTGTTTTATCCAGCGTTTGTAAGTAATTCGTTCGACTTAATGACGGGTGCCCAATAAGTAACCGGATACATAAATTGGTTCAAGTGTGTAAGTTCTTTTTTATTGGATAAGGCAACAGACAAAAGGTAAATTGATTTGAAGCTTAAGTCATTCGCGAATAGGTCTAAGAGGGTCGCCTTCATATTCATGATCTCTTCATGTCCTTGAGTGGAAATCACTAAATCGAGTTGAGGCAGGAATTTATCAAAATGATTTTCAAACTGTTTCAGGTCTTCTACCGTTGTTTGTTTCTCTGTTAATGAGTTAAGGGAGCTGACAAATTCTCCATATTCTTCACTTGTGTCTCGTTTGATTTTTTCAGTCAATATATCTGTCAGTATTGCAGTCGACAAATGTTCCATTTTTCTGCACCTACTTATCTGTTTTTAATCATTATAATAGTTATAGACTAAAAATTCAAAAAGTTCTGTTTGGTAATATTTTAAGATGATTTGTTTGCAATAAGAATAGTATCCCTTTAACAAGGGGGTGAATATATCTCAACCTATCTAAGGGGAAAGGTGTTCAAAGTAAATGTAATCTAGAGCGAATTTAGTAATGACTGCTTTTTTTGTTCATTCTTATCAGGAAGTTTGCTTTAACAAAGAGGAAAAAAATCATATTTTTTGGTAATAGTCACTGGCTTGCCCTGTAACATGTGCACTATTGCTTACTCATAACACATGGGAATGATTTTCGATGAATATGAAAAACACCGTTTTAATGAACGGTGTTAATTGTGGTTATCTCTTTTCAATTGCCACTATGAATGGCGGATTATTGGTTTGATTAATGAAGTCATATTTCAGGACATGGGCTTTTTGCTGAGGGAGATCCTGAACATAGTGTAATAATGCGTCCCGTTCCGTAGCACCTTCTGGATGACCGTGATAGATGACGAGGATGATGATACCTTCTGGAGCCATCATTTCGAACAGCTGTTCAATTGCAGATATCGTTGTATTAGCTTGGGTGACGATTGATTTGTCTCCACCAGGAAGGTAGCCCAGGTTAAAAATAGCTCCAGTAATATTCCCAAAATGTTCTTTGCTGATGTATTTGTTCATCTGCTCGTGTCCGTCATGAACGAGAGTGCAGCGTTCATGCATACTTTCAGCCTTCAGTTTGGCTGCTGTGATTTGAATGGCATCTTCTTGAATGTCAAAACTATAGACATGCCCTTTTTCACCAGTTAGTCCTGCAAGAAAGACAGTGTCAAAGCCGTTGCCCATAGTGCCGTCAACGGTAATGTCCCCGGGTTGAACTGCTTTTTCAAGCAGAAGTTTTGCGAATGGCAAAATGCGATCCAGCTTCATCGTGATGGTACCTCCATATGATAATTTTTCCCCTGCCAGCTGTTGCGGCGTTTCAATTCGGCATCAATGGCATTCAATACATCCCATTTATTGACGCTCCACATCGGGCCAATCATCAAATCAATCGGACCGTCTCCAGTTATGCGGTGAACGATCATTTCAGGAGGGATTATTTCCAACTGATCACAAACAAGATTGACATAATCGTCACGGTCAAGAAATTCAAGCAGGCCCTTTTCATATTGCTTGACCATGGGCGTCCCTTTTAATAGATGAAGTAAGTGAATCTTAATGCCCTGCACATCTAGTTTCGCGACTTCACGAGCTGTTTCCATCATCATTTCGTAGTCTTCTTGAGGAAGGCCATTAATGATGTGGGAGCAAACTCGAATGCCATGTTTGCGCAGTTTATCAACGCCTTCTTTGTAGCAATCAAAATCATGAGCACGGTTGATCATCGTGGCGGTTTTTTCATGAACGGTCTGCAGGCCAAGCTCCACCCAGAGGTAAGTGCGCTCGTTCAGTTCCGCTAAATATTCGACTACATCATCTGGCAGACAGTCCGGCCGTGTCGCAATGGAGAGGCCGACGACACCCTCTTGAGTCAGTACGCTTTCGTATTTTTCACGAAGCTCTGCCACGGGTGCATGCGTATTCGTGAACGCTTGGAAATAGGCCATATACTTTCCGTCTTTCCATTTATGATGCATTCGTTCACTGACTTTCTTAAACTGGACATCGAGCGGTTCAACGCGGTTACCTGCAAAGTCTCCCGATCCAGAGACACTGCAGAAGCTACAGCCTCCATGTGCGACGGTGCCATCACGGTTCGGACAGTCAAAACCGCCGTCTAGAGCAACCTTAAAAACTTTATGTCCAAAGTGATTGCGTAAGTGATAATTCCAAGTATGATATCGTTTGTTATCCGATGCATATATAAACGGGTTTGCTTGATTCAAGTCAGCAACCTCCTAAGAATAATAAAGCGCAACATATATTATACAACATTCTGGCAGCTAGGTCTTTTTTCTGAAAATAAGCGTATAATGAATACTTGAAGGTTAAACATTGGCTACTAATGCCAGTATATCTAGTGAATGATAAATCCAATCGGGAGCTGATGGGACATGACTGGTCAAGTTGAAGAAGCAATTAATCAAATGAAAAAGAAATTAGCCGAAAATAATCAGGTGATCGAAGTAAATGAAGATGGGTTTATATATAAAGCCACTTGTACCTTCAATTCACCTGCCTCGGACGAACAAATTCATTCCTTTGAACAGAAAACTGGATTGCTGCTGCCCGATGATTATAAAGAATTTTTGAAAATAACGAATGGATGCCGTCTGTTCGATAACCTTGAATCCGGGGGAGAAAATGATTTATACAGCCTGGATGATATTATTAATTACACATATGAAGACTCCTACGAAGGATGTTATAAGGTTGCCTGCATCTATCAAGATAATATCGTGATTGATGGGGAAGCCGTTGCGAAAGGCGATAAGAATTATTTAATGGTAAAAGGACATATCGACGATTTTGAAGAAGGCGAGAAACTCCATATGGGCTTTGCCGAATGGATTGATCAGTTTATTTCCCATCAAGGAGAGAAATTTTGGGATAAATAATGATTCCTCAAAAAAACTGATAATCCACTCGTTATTTGCTCAAACTAATCGAGATGATTCCGAATCATCCAAATGAGACGCGAAGGAGAGGGTTTTAAATGGCAACCAGACAATCCGTTGATCATTTTTTAGAGCAATGTGAAGGAGCTCTCCGATTTGCAGAGTTTGAATTTAACGAGGCCTCACGGCAGGAGCATTATGAAGATGAAGAGTTTCAGAATTCGCAAAGGTATATCGAAGAGGCATTGACGGACATGGAAAGATTATATGCAAGCTCAAATGCCCAACAACGAGATATGCTTGCTCGGATGCAACAGCAGTTGAATCAATTGAAAAATGAGATGATTTTACTGCGTCATTAAAGTAAGAATGGGGGCTATGGATGCATAGCCCCCTATTTATTTTCGAACGATTTTTCTCAAATATGCATATATAATGAGAAACCTGTTGATAATGTTGGTGAACGGCTATTGCAATTATCGGTAAAATTGACTAGAATGTAATATAATCAAATATTCTCATAAAGACTATGATGAGGAGCAGTAGCGATTAGAACCAGTATAGAGAGTTGACGGATGGTGCAAGTCAACCTGGAATGATTGTGAACTCGCCTTGGAGTTACAGGTGTGAAGGTAATAGTAATGCCTGGCGTTTAATCCATGTTACGGATGTTTGAGCTGGGCGGTTTTTTAAGTATCGCCAATGTGGGTGGTACCGCGGGAAGATATACATAATCCTCTCGTCCCTATTTGGGATGAGGGGTTTTTTTATTGTTTTTTTATACGGAAATTAGGAGGAAATCAAATGAGTTTTGACCATAGAAGTATAGAAACGAAATGGCAACAGTATTGGGAAGGCAATAAGACATTTAAAACAGGGGAAGAGAGCGGAAAACGTAAATTCTACGCGCTTGATATGTTCCCATATCCATCAGGAGCGGGTCTTCATGTTGGGCATCCTGAAGGTTATACGGCAAGCGATATTTTAGCAAGAATGAAACGGGCGCAGGGATATAATGTGTTACATCCAATCGGTTGGGATGCTTTTGGACTTCCGGCAGAGCAGTATGCGATTGATACGGGGAATGACCCAGCGGAATTTACGGAACACAACATCAACACATTCCGCCGTCAAATCAAGGCGCTTGGTTTCTCTTATGACTGGGACCGCGAAATCAACACGACCGACCCTGAATATTATAAATGGACGCAATGGATCTTCTTGAAATTATATGAAAAGGGTCTTGCTTATATTGATGAAGTAGCTGTGAACTGGTGTCCGGCACTTGGCACGGTTTTGGCTAACGAAGAAGTCATCGATGGAAAAAGTGAGCGTGGAGGCCATCCGGTTGAGCGCCGTCCGATGAAGCAGTGGATGCTTCGAATCACAGCTTATGCAGACCGTTTAATCGACGATTTGAATGATGTGGATTGGCCGGAGAACATTAAGGATATGCAACGTAACTGGATTGGCCGTTCTGAGGGAGCGGAAGTGACGTTCAATATCGATGGCCACGATGAAACATTCACGGTGTTTACGACTCGTCCGGATACTTTATTCGGTGCAACGTATGCTGTATTGGCTCCAGAGCATTCATTTGTTGATAAAATTACGACTACTGAACAAAGATCTGCAGTTGACGCTTATTTAGATGAAGTGAAACATAAAAGCGACTTGGAAAGAACAGACTTGGCAAAAGATAAATCAGGTGTGTTCACAGGGGCTTATGCAATAAATCCAGTCAATGGCGAGAAAATGCCGATCTGGATTGCTGATTACGTGTTAATCAGCTACGGAACGGGTGCTATCATGGCCGTACCTGCGCATGATGAACGTGATTATGAATTTGCTGTTAAATTCGAATTGCCAATTAAGGAAGTTGTAGCTGGTGGAGATGTGACAAAAGAAGCATACACAGGCGACGGTCTTCATGTGAATTCTGAATTCCTAGATGGATTGAATAAAGAAGAAGGCATTTCAACCATGATCAAATGGCTGGAAGAAAAAGAAATCGGCACGAAAAAAATCACGTACCGTCTTCGCGACTGGTTATTCAGCCGCCAACGTTACTGGGGTGAACCGATTCCAATCATCCATTGGGAAGATGGCACGATGTCCGCGGTGAAAGAAGAAGAACTACCATTGATTTTACCGAAAGCAACTGACATCAAGCCTTCAGGCACTGGTGAATCACCGCTTGCGAACATTGCGGAATGGGTGAATGTAACGGATGAAAACGGACGTAAAGGCCGCCGTGAGACGAATACAATGCCACAATGGGCAGGTAGCAGCTGGTACTTCCTTCGTTATATTGATCCGGACAACACTGAAGCACTTGCAGATCCGGAAAAATTAAAAGAATGGATGCCAGTCGACATTTATATTGGCGGTGCTGAGCATGCAGTTCTTCACTTATTGTACGCTCGCTTCTGGCATAAATTCTTGTACGATATCGGTATCGTACCAACGAGTGAACCTTTCCAAAACCTATTCAACCAAGGAATGATCCTTGGAGAGAATAATGAAAAAATGAGTAAATCAAAGGGCAATGTCGTAAACCCAGATGACATCGTTGAAAGCCATGGTGCCGATACACTTCGTATGTACGAAATGTTCATGGGACCATTGGACGCTTCCATTGCTTGGTCGACAAACGGATTGGACGGTTCGCGCCGATTCCTTGATCGTATCTGGCGTTTACTAATTAGCGAAGACGGCACGATTACAGATAAAATGGCTGATACTGATGACAGCGGAAAGCTTGAAAAAGTGTATCATCAAACGGTAAAAAAAGTGACCGAGAACTATGAAGAATTGAAATTCAATACGGCGATTTCACAGCTGATGGTATTTATCAATGATGCCTACAAAGCAGATTCGCTTCCTAAAGTATATATCGAAGGCTTCGTGAAATTGCTTGCACCAGTTGCACCGCATATCGCCGAAGAACTTTGGTCTAAACTTGGCCATTCTGAAAGCATCACATACGGAACATGGCCAGCGTTTGACGAAGCTAAGCTAGTCGACAACGAAGTTGAAATCGTCATCCAAATCAACGGAAAAGTCAAAGCCAAATTAATGGTTCCTACTGACACAACGAAAGAAAAACTAGAAGAAATTGCGATGGGCGACGACTCCATCAAAGAACAAATTGATGGCAAAACCATCCGTAAAGTCATTGCTGTACCAGGAAAACTAGTCAACATTGTCGCAAACTAAATAGTTGAGAGCTGGCCCGCATGTCTTGTGCAGGGTCAGCTTTTTTCATGAGCAGAAATAAGACTGAAATTCGATATATTTTGTGATTTCTATGATAAAAGTCGATTTCCGGTTTAAATATCAGATTTTGAAATCATCAACTAGTTATTGGGTGCCTAAGTGAATTTCATTTAATATTTTTGAGAAAAATACTGTTTTTGGATATTTAGAGGTTGCTAATTGGTACATGTGAACCATTTTTCAGCAAATTGTTCAGTAATATCAAGCATTTTTTATGAAAAAGGGAAAAAATTGGTTGATAATATTTTACAGTATGATAGTTTGGTATAGTGATGTAATTTTTTACTATTTATTGGAGGCGAAACCGTGAAATTTAAGAGTGTAAGTCGATTTACAGCGTTTGTACTTATTTTTGCACTGATTTTCAGCTTGATGGTTCCACAAAAATCTCAGGCTGCACCAAATCCTGTATCACCCATTGAGAACGTAAAACCAATTAAAAATGGAGATACTATAGTCGGGAAGTTTGAAAAACCGGATGTTCAATGGTACCAAATTAAACCGACAGAAGAAGAAATACAAAAATTCTCCCATATTGAGTTCGAAGTCAATTCGGAGCAAATCTTGAATATTTCCGTTTATCAAGATAAAGAAAAAGCAGAACAAGATGAGAGTAATTACATGGCCTCTGCTTATCCTGATGAAAAGGCTGTTGTGGATTTCCCATATGCTTGGGAAGGCACGTATTATGTTAAAGTTGAATATTTTGGTGAAATGGATGAAGAGGGAAATCCTATACCAGAAGCTAAAAATGAAGCTGAATACTCTATCAATGCTCATTCTGTAACGCTGCCGCCATCCGCTGGGGACGAAGAGATGGATCTCGAATCATGCCCAGTTGAGGTAAGCGTAACCGATAAGAAAACGGGAGAATCTATGTTGAAAACACTTCGCGTGTTTAGAGACGAAGTTCTCACAAAGTCATCTGAGGGACGTAGCCTTTCATCTTTATACTATAAAGCCTCTCCATTCCTAGCTCTTCATTTGGCTAGTAATAAAACGTCTAGAGAAGCTGTCTATAATCATTTAGTCGTCCTTAAGCCTCTAATTGAGGATCTTAATGAAAATGGAGTAAGCAGTACGGCAGTCATTAGCAACAAACAGCAAGAAGCGATTAAAGCATTATTTAATAAGACAGCAGACGTCGCTCCAGCTGGATTGAAAAAAGAAATGAACAGCATTGCAAAGAAAATCAACCTTGATAAGCTTGCAGGTGAGAGAATCGTCGATATCGCAAGCAAAGCAGGAATTGAACTTCCAACTTCGAAGAATACAAAGAACAAATATATTGTCAAACTTAAACCTGGGAAGTCTTTAAGTTCAGTCCAATCCAAGGTACAAGGAAAAGGATATGGAACATTATCGACACCTAAGAAACAAGAGGTTCTGTATGATGATATGTACGTTGTTGAGTTAAAGAATCAAGCTAAAATGAGCACAGCAGCTCTATCGAATATTGAGAAACTTCCAGAAGTGGAATATATCGAAGCGGTTAAAACGTACAAAGCACTTTCAGCCGATATTCAGTCACCGTATCAATGGTCTTTAAATAACCCCGGTGGAGAAGAGGGCTTTAAGGGAGCAGACATCGATAACGAAAAACTGCAAAACCTTATTAAGAAACGTAATTTAAAGGATACATTAGTAGCGGTTGTCGACACAGGTGTTGATGATTCCCTGGCGGATTTGAAAGATACAGTTCGCATGGATTTAGGTAAGAACTTCATTGATAAAAAAGGAAATGCCGTTGATGACAATGGTCATGGTACCCATGTTTCTGGGATTATCGCGGCCAAAGCTGATAATGGGTATTCCATGCAAGGAATTAATCCAGTAGCTAAAATCATGCCTGTAAAGGTTCTCGATTCTTCAGGATATGGAGACATGGAGAAAATTGCATTAGGCATTAAATATGCTGTGGACCATGGCGCCAAGGTGATAAATCTTAGCTTAGGTGGAGAATACAGCAGAACAATTGAACATGCTTTGAAAGATGCTGCTGCCAAAAATGTAATGGTTGTCGTAGCAAGCGGTAATGATGGGGTGGAAGATCTTTCTTATCCTGCATCTTCTAAATATGTCATTTCCGTCGGTGCAACCAATGCCCTTGATTTAGTATCGGATTATTCTAATTATGGCGCGAAATTAGACATGGTTGCTCCAGGGACAGGCATTCCAAGCCTTGTACCGAATGGGAATGTTACCTACATGGATGGTACATCAATGGCAGCTCCTCATGTTGCGGCAACTACTGCCTTGTTATTATCCGGGAATCCTGGTTTGAAATTAAATGATGTAAGAGAAATTCTTCACGAGACATCCGAATATGTTGCCTTTGAAGAAGAAGATAATGTAGATCCGTATGAGGACTACGAACCTGAGGAAGGAGAAATCCAATACCCAGTAGAAGAATTACCTATTGGAAAAGATATCGTATCGGGATTTGGAAGACTGAATGCTTATAGTGCACTTAGTACAGTGGATTTACAAGCTAAAGTTAATCCATTAATTGATACGCAAACAAAAATTGCAGGATCAGCAAAAAAAGGTTCGACAATCGAAGTGAAAAATGGAAAGCAAACGCTTGGTAAAACGACAGCTGCAGCCAATGGAACGTTCAGTATTAAGATTCCAGTCCAAAAAGCAAGTCAACTTCTTACTGTGAATATATCTGATTCTTCCAAACTAGCAGTCTCTTCAATCAAAGTGTTTGTGAAGAAGGGTGAAACACCTAATAAGCCAACTGTTAAGGCTGTCAGTGACAAAGATACGTATGTAACTGGTCAATCGCAAGCCGACATGAAAATCACAATCAAAAATAATGCAAAAAAAGTAATTGGTTCAGGCAACACGGATAGCAAGGGGAATTTTAAAGTAAAAATCAGCAAACAAAAAGCGGGGACTAAGCTTTCAATCACAGCTACAGACTTGGCAAAACGTGAAAGTAAAGCAGCAACCGTGACTGTAATTGATAAAACAGCTCCAAGTGCACCGAAAGTGAACGAAGTAAACGACAAATCCACCAACGTAACTGGTAAAGCGGAAATCGGTTCGACTGTTACGGTGAAGTACCAAAATAAAAATATCGGCACAGCTAACGCTGATAAAAATGGAAAATTCTCTATTAAAATTAGCAAGAAAAAGGCAAGTTCTGTATTATACGTCTCAGCTAAAGATAAAGCTGGCAATACAGGGAAAGCAGCAAAAGTAACTGTTAAAGATAAAACAGCTCCAAGTGCACCGAAAGTGAATGAAGTAAACGATAAATCCACTAACGTAACTGGTAAAGCGGAAATCGGTTCAACTGTTACGGTGAAGTATCAAGATAAAAATATCGGCACAGCTAAAGCTGATAAAAATGGAAAATTCTCTGTTAAAATCAGCAAGAAAAAAGCAGGTTCTGTATTATATGTCTCAGCAAAAGATAAAGCTGGCAATACAAGTAAAGCAGCAAAAGTAACGGTTAAGAAGCATAAAAAATAAAAAGTAAAGCCGTTTAACATTTATGTTAAACGGCTGTTTTTTGTTTGGGTTGCGTTACTGTTTATACCCTTCTATTACAAATGATATAAAGACAAAAATATCAATGTCATACTAGTTAATTCCATTTGAAATACAAAAAACTATTGAGAAAGCAAAAATTTAGACATATTGTTTTTTGATATTCTCTTTCACTACATTTAGTTTTCTGCATCAAGCGCATACCAAGTGGGTTATTGACATGACCTTTGAAATAACCCATGTGTCAAAAATTCGGGATATAGTTCAGGGCGTTTTTTTTGTGCCTTTTATCAAAAGGCATTAGGAATCAAACTGATTAAAGCAAGATTCATTATTTTATATGATATCTAGGACGGGATTTACGGGGGTCATTATATCCGCCGTTTATTTGATGTCCGAGAGAGCTTACAATGACTACTGCTGCAAAGAAAAGGATGAGCTTCTTCAATTTAAAAATCTTCTTTCTATTTTTTTATTTTAAAAGATTACACTTAGATATCTTTTACTTCAATAGACTTTTTAAAGATGTTGAAAATTTGTCACAAACCTATCTTAGATGAATCCTCAACTTACTCAGCATCTGGTGAAATAAGTGAATCAGTAGGACATGCTAAACTTTCAGGTTCAAACCCAATTGGTCTAAAACCCCGTGCTGTAGCTTCTACTTCAGCAAAGAGTCACCAAATAAACCAGGACTATATGAATTTACAAGTTTTATAATACCTGACCCAACTAAGAATAAAAATGAAAATAATTTTTTCATGGCTGAAACTGCCTATAGATTTACGATAGAAGTTGAAGAATAACAATTATTAGATATTAAAAAAAGACAGCCGAGGATGCTGTCTTTTTTCTCTGTATAAGGGAGGATAGAATCTCGAACTGTATGGTAGAAGTAAATTTAATCAATAGAAATAGAAATAACCTATACGAAAACTTTTAAAGTTAATAATCTAACCTTTAGGGGGAACGAATGAAAGAACATGGCTAATGAACATCTTAGATACCCTTAGATTCAGATCTAAAAAGCTTATTTAGTAAATTCACTTCTCAGAAGATAGACAACATCGTAATCTTTTAATTCGTTTATGTGACTATCCATATCATTATAAAAATCCGTAGAAAGAGAGTGCATGCTTCCATGTCCGCTTGAATAGCAAATACTCGCTAATACGAGCTTGTTTTTATTCAGCATATTTATCGTTTCAATACTGTCGGTTACGATGGAATCTTTCTCTTCAATCTTTTCTAAATAAGTAGCTGTAGACACACCATCATCGCTTTGAATACTGATATTAAACATCGATAGATTTTGTTTTTCGGGCGTTTTTGATGTTGTAAAGATGATCGTACCATTATCTTTAATCCCAGTTGTCATGAGGCCCATTTCATCTTCAACAAGTTTGCCAGCTTCATATTTTTCGACCCAAACGGACATCTTCTTATATGTATCATCAACATCAAAATCGATAAGAAAGGAGTGTTCACTTGTATTCGTAAGGATGGACTTTTCTCTTTCGGTCAACTTAGAAACAGAAAGAGAATTCTCAGATTTCGGATCAGCATTCTTACAGGCAACTAAAGAAAATGAGAGCAGGGATATCATGATTGATAGAATAACTTTTTTTATTATTTTCCCCTCCCTAAATTTAATTCGTAATCCAATAATAAACAATTATTTAATATTATAACATATTAATGGAGCTCATCTGTCCCATAGTTTGCTATTGAAACTACTGGACCCAGCCATTTAACTCAATCACACTGATCTACTGAACATTAATCCAATTGACGAAATTGCTAGTTTTGGAAGAAGGGTGATTTTTCAAAAGTTCCATCATTTCAATCACATATTTAATCCATTTTCAATATACTCTCAATATTGAAGTGGAAATAGGCTATGCAAGAGCTATGCATTGAGTAAGTATCATTCATTTATATTATTCTGGAATAATTATTGGTACTGCTCTAGAATCGAGAAAAACTTTTTGACAAACTGGTAAAATACTTTTTCGGAAGGAGCCAAATCCCTGTTTTTAGGTGTGATGATACCAACTGTCCGCTTGACGTCAGGTGTATCAATCGGGATTTTTACAGTTAGTCTGGGAATTACTTCATAAAAGGTACTGTCAGGTAGAAGACTGACTCCGATTCCGGCTGATACGAGTCCTTTTATGGAATCCATATCTTCACCTTCTGAGGCAATGATCGGTGTGAATCCTGCTTGCTTGCATGCATCGATCGCAATGCTATGGAGAATATATCCTTTTGGAAACAATACGAATGGAACGTCTCGTAAGTCGCTAAGTCGCAAACTCTTCTTATCAGCTAATGGATGAGAGATGGGAAGTAAAGCAGAAATGTTTTCTGTGAATAAAATATGGCCTTCGATATCTGGATCTTGTGTTGGAACTGGGCCAAGAAAGGCTAATCCGATTTCGCGGTTTTTGACAGCTTCCTTTAATGCGGAATACGAACCCTGTCTTAAGTGGAACCCGATATTCGGCTGCTCATCTTTAAATGCGGAAATAACGGTAGGTAATAATTGGGTGGAGAGACTTGTAGGAAAGCCGATCTTAATTGTTCCATGTTCAGGGTCTAAAAATTCTTCTATTTGATCTTTTGCATATTCTATCGCCTTTATTGCCGTTTTTGCATGAGTTAAGAATATTTTACCAATAGGAGTTAGCTGAATATTACGGCCTGCTTTTTCAAATAAAAGGACCCCAAGTTCTTCTTCTAGTCTGGCGATCTGCCGGCTGATTGCTGATTGTGCGATATGCAGGTGCGCTGCGGCTTCAGAGACATGTTCTCTTTCAGCGACTTCAACAAAATAACGTAATTGACGTAGTTCCATTTATTCATCCTCCATTCATCCATCTCAATATGAGATAGATTTTAATAGAATTATATATTGTTTATATTGATTTGAAAACCTAGAATTAAATGTAAGTGAAATAACGGTATAAGAATACGATGGGGGCGATTAATATGACATACAATCAAATACCAAAGGCACAAGGTCTCTACCATCCTGAATTTGAACATGATGCATGTGGGATCGGTTTATACGCTCATTTAAAAGGGCTTGCTACACATGACATCGTCAAACAAGGACTAAAGATGCTGTGTCAATTAGATCATCGTGGAGGACAAGGAAGCGATCCCCTTACAGGAGATGGCGCAGGATTAATGGTGCAAATTCCTGATAAATACTTCAGACTGGCATGCCCGGAAATGAATTTGCCAGCTAAAGGGCGCTATGGTGTGGGGATGCTCTTTTTCTCAAACAATGATTTGGAACGGAATGAGATTGAAGCACGTCTAAATGCATTTATAGAACAAGAGGGACAAACGCTTTTAGGCTGGAGAACGGTTCCCGTCGATGTAGCAAAAATCGGAGAGGTCGGCAAGGAGACATGTCCGACGATCCGCCAAGTATTCATTGGGGCTAGTGAGGAGATATCCGACGATTTAGCTTTTGAACGTAAACTATTCATTATTAGAAAACAAGCTGAAAACTGGGCTCGTGAACGTGGTAATCGTTTTTATTTTGCTAGTTTTTCAAGTACTACGATTGTGTACAAAGGATTGTTGACACCAGAGCAGGTAGATGCTTTTTATCTTGATCTACAACAAGAGGATTTTGTGTCGGCTTTTGCTTTAGTGCATTCCCGCTTCAGTACAAATACATTTCCAAGTTGGGAACGGGCACATCCAAACCGTTACCTGATTCATAATGGTGAAATCAATACGCTTAGAGGAAATGTAAATTGGATGAAAGCGCGTGAACAGCAGTTTGTTTCAGAAGCATTTGGAGATGATTTGCAAAAGGTCCTTCCTATATTAGATATAGATGGAAGTGATTCTTCGATTCTTGATAATGCACTTGAGTTCTTCGTACTTGCAGGTCGGAAACCGGCGCATGCAGCCATGATGCTTATTCCTGAACCATGGACGGAAAACCCACATATGACGAAGGAAAAGAAGGCTTTTTACGAATATCATAGCATGCTGATGGAACCATGGGATGGTCCAACGGCGATTTCCTTTACGAACGGGAAACAAATTGGAGCCATTTTAGATCGTAATGGTTTAAGACCAGCACGATATTATGTGACCAAAGATGATTACATCATTTTCTCCTCTGAAGTCGGCGTGATCGATGTGGAGCCGGAGAATGTATTATATAAAGAGCGTTTAAGCCCAGGTAGAATGCTTTTACTAGATTTAGAGGAAGGCCGCATTATTTCAGATGAAGAAATCAAATCCGAAATGGCACAGGAATATCCCTACCAGCAATGGCTGGACGAGCAGCTTGTTCAATTAAATAACGAAGAACAAGTGGTTGAAGAGGAACTGTTGTCTGATTTACTTTTCCGACAAAAAGCGTTTGGCTATACGTATGAAGATGTTCAAAAATATCTACTGCCGGTTATTAAGGAAGGTAAAGATCCATTAGGTTCCATGGGGAATGACATCCCGCTTGCGGTCTTATCTGACCGTCCGCAATCGTTATTCAACTATTTCAAGCAATCCTTTGCACAGGTAACCAATCCGCCAATCGATTCGCTTCGTGAGCAAATTGTCACGTCAACGATGACTTTCTTAGGTGCGGAAGGAGATCTTCTGAATCCAAATGAAACAAACAGCCGCCGGATTCAATTGGATTCACCTGTTTTGACGCCAGGTCAGATGAAGCAGCTAAAAGAAAATGTATATCCGGAATTCAAAAGCAAGGTCATTCAAACTCTATTTTCAGAAGATTTAGAGAGCGAACTGGATCGAATCTGCCGTGAAGCGGAACAAGCGATTGCTGAAGGCGTTAGTCTCTTAATTTTGTCTGACAAAAATATGAGCAAAGAAAAGGCTGCTATACCTTCCTTATTGGCTGCGAGCGCCCTTCATCAAGAGCTTATTCGTCATGGAAATCGTACGAAAGTGAGCATTATCGTTGAAACAGGAGAAACAAGGGAAGTGCATCACTTTGCGGCACTTATCGGGTATGGGGTAGATGCCATTTATCCGTATCTTGCCTTTGAAACATACAAGCAGGCTGTATCAGAAGGCAGTTTATCCATCAGCTACGAAGAAACGGTAAACAAATACGTTCGCTCCTTAACAGAAGGCATCGTAAAAGTGATGTCGAAAATGGGTATTTCAACGATTCAAAGTTATCGCGGAGCTCAAATTTTCGAAGCGGTAGGAATCAGTGCAGATGTGATTGAACGTTATTTCAGTGGTACGGCTTCACAGCTTAGCGGGATTGAGCTAGAAACTATCGCAGAAGAAGCGTTAATTCGTCACCAAAATGCTGCAGCAGATTCTTATGATCAGACGCTTGAAAGCGGAAGTGACTTTCAGTGGAGAAAAACAGGGGAACATCATGCTTTCAACCCCAAAACGATTCATACACTTCAATGGGCTTGCAGAAAAGGTGACTACAGTTTATTTAAACAATATTCAAACTTGGCGAATGAAGAGAGACTCGGGTTTTTACGTAATTTATTCTCATTCGATCAGAAGCGCCAAAGTATCTCTATAGATGAAGTGGAATCCGTAGAATCCATCGTCAGCCGATTTAAAACAGGGGCGATGTCATTTGGCTCTTTGAGTCAGGAAGCACATGAAACATTAGCGATTGCGATGAACCGTTTAGGCGGAAAAAGCAATAGCGGTGAAGGCGGAGAACATCCAAGCCGTTATCAATTGGATGAAAACGGTGATAACCGCCGCAGTGGGATTAAGCAAATTGCATCTGGGCGTTTTGGTGTGAAAAGTCATTACCTTGTCAATGCAGATGAGCTTCAAATTAAAATGGCGCAAGGTGCGAAGCCAGGTGAAGGTGGTCAGCTGCCGGGGAACAAAGTCTATCCGTGGGTTGCTGAAGTTCGTGGCTCTACACCGGGTGTTGGTCTGATTTCACCACCACCACATCATGATATCTACTCGATTGAAGATTTGGCACAGTTAATTCATGATTTGAAAAATGCAAATCGCGATGCACGGATCAGCGTCAAGCTTGTTTCTAAAGCAGGTGTTGGCACGATCGCAGCAGGTGTGGCCAAGGGTGCTGCAGATGTTATTGTTATCAGTGGATATGACGGCGGTACAGGTGCTTCCCCTAAAACGAGTATTAAACATACAGGTCTTCCTTGGGAGCTAGGCCTTGCAGAAGCACACCAAACGTTGATGCTGAACGGCCTGCGTAGTCGTGTAATCCTTGAGACAGATGGAAAGTTAATGACGGGACGCGATGTAGTTATGGCAGCGATCCTTGGGGCGGAAGAGTTTGGTTTTGCAACTGCACCACTTGTTGTCCTTGGATGTGTAATGATGCGTGCTTGCCATTTGGATACATGTCCGGTCGGAGTTGCCACGCAAAATCCTGAGCTCCGCAGTAAATTTGCAGGAGATCCGGATCATGTTGTAAATTTCATGCGCTTCATCGCTGAGGAAGTTCGTGACACAATGGCTGAGCTTGGTTTTAGAACATTGGAGGAAATGGTTGGCCGCACAGATGTTTTACAAGTGAGTGAACGCGCTCAAAAGCATTGGAAAGCTAAACATCTGGACTTAACGACACTTCTTTTCCAACCAGAGGGCATTCGTACTTTCCAACGTCCTCAAAATCATAAAATTGAAGAATCCTTAGATATTCGGGAGATCTTACCGGTTGTGCAACCTGCTTTAGATGATCAAACCCAAGTGGATGTTAGCTTCCCGATTACGAACGTGAACCGTGTAGTCGGAACGATTGTCGGTAGTGAGGTATCCAAACGTTATGGAGAAGAAGGGTTGCCTGAAGATACGATTACACTCCGTTTCACAGGATCAGCAGGGCAAAGTTTTGGTGCATTCATTCCCAAAGGCATGTCGATGTATTTGACAGGCGATGTCAATGACTATGTTGGGAAAGGTTTATCCGGCGGTAAAATCATTGTCACGGCACCAACTGGTAATCAGATTGAAGCAGGAGATAATGTCATTGCCGGAAATATCGCCTTATACGGCGCAACAAGCGGCGAAGCATACATTAATGGACGTGCTGGAGAACGCTTTGCGGTTAGGAACAGCGGTGTCAATGTCGTTGTTGAAGGAATCGGCGACCACGGCTGTGAGTATATGACAGGCGGACGAGTGGTAATTCTAGGGGATGTCGGCAAAAACTTTGCTGCAGGTATGTCAGGCGGTATCGCTTATGTACTTGCAGATAATGCAGAAGAATTTAAGGCATTATGCAATGTAGAAATGATAGAATTCGAGACACTTGAGGATATAAATGATGTGAATGAAGTAAAGGAAATGCTCCATAGCCATCTACATTATACAGAGAGCGCCAAAGCTTCTTATGTACTGGAGAATTGGGACGATTTCGTTAAGAAATTTGTAAAAGTCATTCCAAAAGATTACAAACGGATGATGAAAAGTATCGAAGAGCAAAAGCATGCAGGTCTAACGGACGAAGAAGCGGTTATGAGTGCATTTCAAGCAAATGCCGTTCAAGATAAAAAAACCACAAAGCAAGCTGTGATGCAGTAAGGAAGGGGAGAGAAAGATGGGAAAAGCAACAGGATTTATGGATTATCCGCGAGAAAAGCCAAAAGACCGGAATCCTCTCACTCGTTTAAGCGACTGGAGAGAGTATACAGCTCCTTTCTCTGATGAAAAGTTAAGTACACAGGGAGCGCGGTGTATGGATTGCGCCACCCCTTTCTGCCATATGGGCATGGAATTGAACCGAGTCACAACGGGCTGCCCGATTCATAATCTGATTCCAGAGTGGAATGATTTGGTTTACCGCGGCAGATGGAAAGAAGCATTAGACCGTTTAACGAAAACGAATAATTTCCCTGAGTTCACGGGCCGCGTTTGTCCGGCCCCTTGTGAAGGGTCTTGTACGGTTGCGATTAATGATCCTGCGGTTGCCATCAAAAACATCGAACGTACTATAATCGATAAAGGGTTTGAAAATGGCTGGATCACACCTCGAATCCCCGAATATAGGACCGGAAAGAAAATTGCTATCATCGGTTCAGGCCCTGCTGGATTAGCAAGTGCTGATCAGTTAAATCAAGCAGGTCATTCGGTCACGGTTTATGAGCGTTCAGACCGTGCAGGAGGGCTATTAACATACGGCATTCCGAACATGAAGCTTGAAAAAGATGTCGTTGCGCGTCGAATCAAATTATTGAACCAGGAAGGTATCGATTTCGTCACGAATACGGAAATTGGAAAAGACATTTCATCCGAAGAACTGCAAAATCAATATGATGCAGTTATCCTATGTACAGGTGCTCAAAAGCAACGTGACTTAGTAATTGAAGGGCGCGAAGCAAAAGGCATTCACCTAGCGATGGATTACCTAACGACTTCGACTAAAAGCTTGTTGGATTCCAACTTTGAAGATGGTCAATTTTTAAATACAAAGGGTAAAGATGTCATTGTAATTGGTGGAGGAGATACAGGCGCTGACTGTGTTGCTACTGCTCTTCGCCAAGAATGTAAGAGTGTCGTACAGTTCGGGAAGCATCCTATCCTGCCGACAGCTCGGACTTCCGATAATATGTGGCCAGCCTACCCGAATGTATTTTCACTTGAATATGCGTATGAAGAAGCGGAAGCGAAATTTGGTGCAGATCCGCGCCAATATTCAATCCAAACTAAAAAAATCGTCGCCGATGAAAATGGCAACTTAAAAGAACTGCATACGATTTCAATGGAAAAAAGTAAAGGGGAAGATGGAGTATACATTTTCAAAGAAATCCCGGGAACGGAAAAAGTATGGCCTGCACAATTTGTATTCATCGCAATCGGATTTGAAGGAACAGAACAGCCGCTTTTATCTCAATTTGGTGTAGAAACCGTCAATCAAAAAATTGATGCTGTCTATGGAGAATACAGAACGAATGTAGAAGGTGTTTTTGCTGCTGGAGACGCAAGAAGAGGGCAAAGCCTAATTGTTTGGGCCATCAATGAAGGCCGTGAAGTAGCAAGGGAAGTAGACCGCTACTTGATGGGTTCGTCGGTATTACCTTAAACAGAAAAAAGAAGTGCCATAAAAACGATTATGGCGCTTCTTTTTTTGTTGGCTGGTGAATTCACGAGTAAATTAGTGAAACTTACGAGTAAAGGAACAAAATTCACGAGTAAATTAGTGAAACTCACGAGTAAAGGAACAAAACTCACGAGTAAAGTTGAAGTTTGATCCTATACTATAACTAAAATTAAAACACAAAAAGCAATTCTTCCATAATGAAGGATTGCTTTTTTATTCGGATACCCTATCTACTTTATTCGCACGATAAAATCATTTAATTTATCCAATGTGGTGATGTTTTGATTGCATTTTAAGCTATCCAAGCAAATATAATTACCTTTTTTAATGAATGTACCTTGTACTGTTCCTTTTGTTTCGGACATAAACATTCCTAATTCTTCAAAGCGACTGCATATGGCACAGATACCTTTTTTGTTAGAAGGTTTAATTGTCCCATGCAACCCCAATAGCTTATTGTGATGAGGTGCTATGATGAATTTTTTTCCGGAGCCGATATCATCCCATCCCAAATATGAAATCTCTCTCAAGTCTAAGTTCTCTAACATAGGGTTCTTTAACTTCTTCGCTTTAGGAAATAGCTTTTTGATCGTTTTTTCAGTCACTTCTTTAAAAGGAATCACAAATGGCTTTACCTTCAATAGAAACACTTCAGCTTGTGCAGGCTCTTTGATGGTATCAATTGGGTCTAATACTTGCCTTTGCTCCTCACTCAATTCATTGAATAAGCTTAACACTCTTTCTTTCGCGACTGTTTTCAGGGTATGAATAACATCCCTATCATTCGCAGTCGCGTGTCCATTTATGAGAATCTGAGTTTGAGACTTAATAAAGTTATATTGCTCACTTCTGATAAAAGGTTCCATTTTTCCACCCCTGTTCATGTTGCTACGATACCTTTTAAACTTGGTACCGTTTCTATTTACTTTACAGAATTTGCATCAACATTGAAAGGTAGAAAACGACTAAGAAACATACTCGACATATGAGTAGCGCTGATAATATTATCAGCGCTACCATTTTATTACCTATTTAGAATAAACGATTTTTTTGATGGTTTCTATGGAGAGAAAATGTTCCTCGGCTAATTGATGAATTGTATGCCCCTTTTTAAATGCATATTTAATAGAAGCATTTCTGTCATCAATGTATTTCCTTGATCCCGAACTAGCTCCCCACTTTTGATAAGTCGTTTCTAGTTTAGGGATATATATCGTTTCACCTTGTATATACTTTTGAATTTCCACAATCAGCTTTTCAGGTAAAACAGTCGTTGCTTTTACATATTTCATTTCTGCCAGCCCCTTATTCTTTTTTAAGAATGAAATAAGGTGCAAAGCCAAATATATAGAAATGATATGCTGGGCGATGTTAGTTTAGATTAATTTTACCCCATGCAAAGTATCGCCTCCAATACTAGGCTTTGCATGAGACGCTGCAGAAGGTGGCATTAAAAGTCTTATTGCCATCTTTACACCTCCCCTTTGTGTTATAAATACACTTATTTTAATTATTATAAAATATATAAATGTGATTGCAAACTATTTCCAATATATGACGATGCAAAATGAACGGACCCAAATGGATAGAAGGATGGGCTGATTGTTTGATAATGAACTTTGTACATGAAATAATTGAATATAGAAAGTAAACTAACCATTATGGGAGCTGACTTTTATGAAAGTATTCGTAGTTGGGGCAAATGGGCAGATCGGTAAACACCTGGTTGATTTGCTAAAAGATAGCCAGGAACATAGTGTACGAGCAATGATTCGCAAAGAAGAACAGAGGAAGCATTTTGAGAAAATCGGAGTCGAATCTGTAATCGTAAGTTTAACGGGATCAGTGGATGAGATTGCGAAAGCGGCAAAAGGGTGCGATGCAATCGTGTTTACGGCAGGATCGGGAGGCAGCACAGGCGCGGATCAGACGCTTTTGATTGATTTAGATGGTGCTGTTAAAACGATTGAAGCAGCTGAAAACCTAGGAATCAACCGATTCATCATGGTCAGTGCCTTTCAGGCGAATAATAGGGAAAACTGGAATGAAGCCATCAAACCATATTATGTGGCCAAACACTATGCGGATAGAGCATTGTTACAAAGCAGTTTAACGTATACCATCATCCGGCCGGGTGGACTTGTGAACGAACCTGGCACAGGCCATGTAGCCGCTGCTGAGGAACTGGAAAGAGGGACGATTGCGCGGGAGGATGTGGCTCAAACAATTCTTGCCTCATTAATCGAAGAAAATACGTATAACCGTTCCTTTGACTTAATAACAGGGGATACACCGATTCCTCAAGCGTTAAAAACAATTTAATAAGAAAAATAGAGGCAGGGCCATTCAGAAGTGAATGTGCTCTGCTATTTTATTCCTTCTATATATTTGATGATCTTCGCAGGGTTTCCACCTACAACCGCACAATCTGGGACATCTTTTGTTACAACAGCTCCCGAAGCAACAACAGCATTGTTCCCTATTGTAATTCCGGGATTGATGATGGCTCTGCCGCCAATCCAAACATTGTCTCCAATCGTTACGGGCTTTCCGTATTCTACACCTGAACTGCGTTCGAATGGGTCTAGTGGATGTGTGGCTGTATAGATATGTACCCCCGGAGCCAACATACAATCCCTTCCTATACGGACTTCGCAACTATCCAGGATGACACAATCAAAATTCGCATAAAAGTTTTCCCCTACGGTAACGTTATACCCATAGTCACAACGAAAAGTGGGCTCAATGTATATCTTTTTCCCACTGAAACCAAAAAGCTCCCTCAGAATTTCAGTTCTTTAACATTCATCGGTTTCCGTTGTCTGATTGTATAGTCGGGTTAACCTTCGTGCATTCTCTCTATCTTTTACTAATTCTGGGTCCGCCGCAATATATAGTTCCCCTTTCACCATTTTTTCTTTTTCTGTCTTCAATACTTCAACCCTCTTTCTAATTTGTTTTGTTATAAAGTGAAAATATCACTGAATATAAAAATAATTTTAATAGGCAATGAGTTGTACCCATTTTATAACCCTCTATGTTAAATCGCTATATATATTGCTTTGTCATCTCTCATTTTAATAAAGGTAACAGGAAAAGAAAGATTTTTCTGAATAATAATTTTTGACAAAGGTACTAGTGCATTTTATAGTAAGGGGTGTTGTGTTTAAGTTTCAGGTGGATACATGACTACGGAATAAGTCAATTCAGTAGTTTATTTCACTTTTAAATCGAAATTAGATGGGCAACATTTCTTTTCTTTTGTTAAGAGAATCAAAATATTGGAGGCTTCAAAATGTCAAAGAAAGCACCACTTTCTTTTGTTATTGTTACAGGATTAATGCTTTTTGCTTTATTTTTTGGTGCAGGAAACTTAATATTCCCTGCTATGCTCGGTCAATCGGCCGGGACAAATTTATGGTCTGCTAGTTTAGGATTTATCATTACAGGTGTTGGATTGCCATTTGTCACAATATTGGCATTTGGTTTTTCAGGTAAAAGTGATGTGCAGTCGCTTGCAAGCAGAGCGCACCCGATGTTCGGTTTTATTTTCACAGCCGTTCTATATTTATCACTCGGGCCGTTATTCGCTCTTCCAAGAACGGGAAGTGTGTCTTATGAAATAGGGATTAAACCTTTTCTTCCAGATGGAGTCGGCTTTTTACCTTTGCTAGTATTTACGGTCATATACTTTGGACTTGCCTGTTTATTATCTATTAACCCATCGAAAATGTTGGATATTGTCGGGAAAATTCTAACTCCACTATTATTGATTTTTATCGGGATACTAATTGTAGTGGCAATTGCAAATCCAATGGGGGAAATCCAATCTCCTATTGCAGATTATTCGGATAATTCGTTCTTCAAAGGCTTCAAAGAAGGATATTTAACTATGGATACGCTTGCTGCATTTGCATTTGGTATTATTATCATTAATGCAATCAAAGATAAAGGAATTACTTCAAGAAGAGAAGTTTTAGGTTTCTGTATGAAAGCCGGCCTTATAGCAGCTTCTCTATTAGTAATTGTTTATACTGCTTTAACTTATGTCGGAGCAACTAGTGTGGAGAAACTTGGTTATTTAGGGAATGGTGGAGACGTTCTAGCGCAAGCTTCGAATTATTTTTTTGGTCCTGCAGGTGCAGTACTGTTAGGGTTAATTGTAATCGCAGCTTGTTTAACTACTAGTATAGGCTTGATAACAGCTTGTTCTTCCTATTTCAATAAAGTAATTCCTGCTATATCGTATAAGTCATTTGTTGTTATTTTTTCAGTTTTTAGCGCAGCTGTTGCCAATGTAGGTCTGACCAAACTAATTTCGATTACAGTGCCTGTGTTAACTGCGATTTATCCATTGGCCATCGTTTTAATTGTGTTAACATTCTTGCATTCCTTTTTCAAAGGAAAATCCGAGGTATACTTGGGGAGTTTATTATTAACAGCCATCATCAGTATTTTGGATGGATTAATGGCTTCCGGTGTTAAAATTTATGCTATTTCCGATTTTTTCACCGATTTCCTTCCATTATATAGTGTAGGAATAGGATGGGTGCTTCCAGCCATCTTTGGTGGTGTATTAGGCTTTGCGATAAGCCTAATGAAAAGGAGTCCCGAAGAAGTGTATTAAGCCTAGTTATTCACTTTATGAAAATAGGCATCAGAACGTTGAATGTAAATGATTACTCTTAGAGCTGTCTTTATGACGGCTCTTTTTCTTAGTGTTTGTTTTTACCGGTAAAGAGCATTAAAATGATGAAAAAGGGGTGTATGGAGACAATGATTAATCGTTTACCAAAAGAAATAGCTAATATTTTACATACAAATAAAAAAAATTCTTCTCAATTTGAGGAACTGATAAGGAAAGGTGGATATCTGCCTCCTGAGATGGAGTTGATGGTGGATGCCATTACAGCCTTAAGTATGGGGAAGAACATCCTCTTGAAAGGACCGACAGGAGCAGGGAAGACGAAATTTGCCGAGACGTTATCGAATTTATTCAACCAACCGATGTTCAGTGTCAACTGCTCAGTCGATTTGGATGCTGAAAGCTTATTGGGTTTCAAGACGCTTGCTTACAAAGAGGAAAAACAGGTGATTGAATTCGTTCCAGGTCCTGTTATCAATTCGATGAATCACGGACATTTCTTATACATAGATGAAATCAATATGGCGAAGCCGGAAACACTGCCGTTAATCAATGGGGTGCTCGATTACAGGAGAACGATAACGAACCCGTTTACGAACGAAGTCATCACTGCGAAAGATGGTTTTAACGTAATTGCTGCAATAAACGAAGGCTATGTCGGTACAGTACCGCTGAATGAGGCGCTGAAAAACCGGTTTGTCGTGATCGAGGTTCCTTATATCGAAGGAGAGCAGTTAAAGCAATTGATTCAATCGAATACACAGTTGAAGGATTCAAGAAGTATCGAATTGTTCGTTAAGCTGTCAGGTGACTTAATAAACGCCGTTAATCAAGGAAAAGTGGCTGAAGATGCAGCATCAATTCGGGCTTTGCTTGATGCCTGTGACCTCAGTGTATTGATTCCCCCGAAACGTGCGATTCTTCGCTCCATCGTGGATAAGTTGGACGAGGAACGAGAGCGGGAGTTTGTGAAGAATTTGGCAGATACATTATTCTAACTAGGAGAATGCCGCATGAAGTATATTCGATTCAATGATTCAATAATTGATACGGCCCTTTTTTTGCAGCTGCAGGATCTATCGACTGTCTTATCAGGTATTCCTGACCTGGAATTTGAATATAATTATGGTTCCTTTATTGATCTGATTCAGACTAAGGTCACAGCCAGCCATTTTTGGGAAAATGGGAATCAGGAGGTAAAGGAAGCAGGATTGAAAACAGATGTGCTGCTTAGAACAATTGGGACGCTGCATCATTCTACAATCCGAAGCATGAAAGAGTACCAGGACATCATAGAAGAATGCTCGCTTCCAAAGTTTGCTGCCCAGTTGTTCACCATATTCGAAGATCTGCGTTTGGAGGAATTGGTGAAAAAAGAACGTCCTGGCACGAAAAAGTGGTTCTCTGTACGGGGAACGTACCTTAAACAATATTTCGAAAGCCAATTAGCGACAAATGTCACAAGAAGCTTTGCGCTAGACGAACTGTATTGCCTCGTTTATTTACTAATTCATTCAGATAGGCCCGATCCTGTTTTTCCGAGAGCTAATGAACGCCAACTAGAGGAACTGGAAAAAATTAAACCACTTATTCATTCGGTCTTTGAAGCAACAAAAACGAGTGATATCACTAGAATTTGTGAACAAATCGTTTTTAGGTTGAACGAAGAGTATCAGGATACGATGAATGAATATTTCATATTTCCTGTTGCTAATGTGGAGAAGTATACAGCGAATACGTTATTTGATGAACTAACAAGAAATGACGAACTGGTGAACGATGACGCAGAAGATGTAAGTGAAGAGAATAGTGAGTTTATTGATGAAAAATTCTCGACATGGCATCGCGAGAATAAAAATGGCGAGAATAATTCGACCTTCCTTCAGTTTGAATTGGAGCAGGGAACGAAAACAAGCTTGATGGGCGGCGGAGCTCGGGAAGCGGAAGATGCTGACCAGGCGCTGGCCTCGATTCAAGGCTCGTCAGGAGAAAGTGAACAAAAGGAATACAAGCAACAGGAAACGCTCGAAAAGAAGCAAACGAATATCGGAAAAAGTGGTGAACATCCATTTGGCGAAGAAAATAAAGACGTCGTTCAGATAATTAAAGAAGCAAAAATGCCTTCTCCTATTGAGGAAAAACGCTATCGCGAGTTTGTTGCAGATATTGAACCGTTCAAGAGAAAACTCTCAAGTACGATTGAGAAAACACTCGAAAATAAAAAGAATGCACCAAGAAAAGACTTGGTCTATGGCCGCTTATCAAAGAAATTACTGCCGCTTGTACTCGACGAAAATCCAAGGGTCTTTTACAAAAAGAATAGGGATTCCAATGAAATAGATGCCGTGTTCACGCTATTGATCGATTGCTCGGCATCTATGCATAACAAGATGGATGAAACGAAACGAGGGATCGTCCTGTTTCATGAGGTGCTAAAAAAATTAAGAATTCCTCACTCGATTGTCGGTTTTTGGGAGGATGCAAATGAGGTGAAAGAAGGCTATCAGCCAAATTACTTCCACGTGATCCAATCCCATTCTGATTCGTTTTATCAAAACTCAGGAGCAAAAATCATGCAGCTTGAACCGGAGGAAGACAACCGAGACGGCTACAGTATCAGGGTTGCAACAAAAGAATTGGAAAAAAGGAGAGAAAAGAATCGCTTCTTGCTCGTATTTTCCGATGGTGAACCTGCCGCGGCCGATTATGACCAAAATGGAATCGTCGACACGCATCTTGCCGTATCCGAAGCCCGGAAAAAAGGAATCGAAATCATTGGCATGTTTTTAGCGGATGGAAGCGTGGATGAAAGTGAAGAACTGACGATGAAAAACATCTACGGCAAAGAACGGCTGATGATTCCGAGTGTAGCTGAATTGCCAGAGCATTTTACCCCGCTATTAAAGAAGCTATTACTGAAGACCATTTGAGAAAGACATGTACCTGCACTCTTTCGCTCAACATTCATATTCTAGACTGTAACCTAGATGGGGAGTGAAAGAAAAATGGAAGGTACAATGCAAAACTATGGTGAATTTGGAAGTTTTGATGGGGCCCCTATGACGGAAGGGTTTGGTGAATTTGATCGACCCGGAGGATTTCCAATGCTAGGAGGTCAAGGTCAACCTGGAGGATTTGCAATGCCCGGAGGTCAAGGTCAACCTGGAGGATTTCCGATGCCCGGAGGTCAAGGTCAACCTGGAGGATTTGCAATGCCCGGAGGTCAAGGTCAGCCTGGAGGATTCCCGATGCCCGGAGGTCAAGGTCAACCTGGAGGGTTTCCAATGCCCGGAGGTCAAGGTCAACCTGGAGGATTCCCGATGCCCGGAGGTCAAGGTCAACCTGGATTCCCGATGCCCGGAGGTCAAGGTCAACCTGGATTCCCGATGCCCGGAGGTCAAGGTCAACCTGGAGGATTCCCGATGCCCGGAGGTCAAGGTCAACCTGGAGGATTCCCGATGCAAGGATTTCAAGGTCAACCTGGAGGATTCCCGATACCCGGAGGTCAAGGTCAACCTGGAGGATTCCCGATGCAAGGATTTCAAGGCCAGCCTGGAGGATTCCCGATGCAAGGATTTCAAGGTCAACCTGGAGGATTCCCAATGCCCGGAGGTCAAGGCCAGCCTGGAGGATTCCCGATGCCCGGAGGTCAAGGTCAACCTGGAGGATTCCCGATGCAAGGATTTCAAGGTCAACCTGGAGGATTCCCGATGCCCGGAGGTCAAGGCCAGCCCGGCGGATTCCCGATGCAAGGATTTTAAGGCCAATATGTTGAATTTCCGATACAAGGCGGGGGAATTCAGCAACATTAAAGTAGGTTGAATAAATATTGAACGGAAAAATACATCCCAATTTGATTAAAACACAGTAGGATTCAGCAATGAATTCTACTGTGTTTTTTTGTATTTCACGCTAGTTATTCGCATGAATCCAATACTCTAAATCAGATGTAAACTATTAGAATAAATAATGTTGAGATTCTTTTTAGAATAATTAGGGTAAACCATAAATGACGAAAGTTGGATGGAGGTAATAATCATAATGATGAATGTAGTGTTTATGGTGCTTTATTTTTTAATCATTGGTCTTGTTATTGAAATATCGGTTACCTTATTAAAACTGACTGGGTTAAAGAACACTGTAGCTAGATTTCAAGTTATCTCCATGCTAACAGGTACTGGGTTCACTACTGACGAATCAAAGTCTATTATTGATCATCCTGTTCGAAGAAAAATAAGCATGTTTTTAATTTTATTTGGAGCCTTTTCTCTTGCTGTTATTATTTCATCAATTAGTACACTGCTTACAGATGATTTACGCTTAATGGAGTTAAGCATTATTATTGGGATATTGACGATCTTGACTATTACCGTTAAAACAGCATTCATAAATAATAGATTATCGAATAAAATGCAAAGTGAAATGCACAATCATTATGAATTGTGGGAACACCCGATAGAAGAGGTTCTATTTTTAGAAAATGAAGACGTTGTTATGCAGATTGATATTAATGAGGACTCTGAGTTCATTGACGTTAATACTTTTGATATCGTATCGCGAGGAGTAGACATCAATATCTTGTTTATCGAAAGCGGAGAAGCAAAAATTAGGAAAGAGTTAAATGAACATAAAATTCAACTTGGTGATAATCTCTTTCTGTATGGAAATAAAAACGAAATAGAAGAGACCTTTTCAAAAGAAATCGAAGCGATGAACAAGAAAGAGAATGCCTCATGAAAAATTCCCCGCCCTAAAATAGGAGCGGAGAATGAATATGAAGATGCGTAGCTAATACAATGTTGCTGTATTAATGTTTTTTATTCGGTAATTTCTGGGCGGGATTGCCGTTACCTTGACGACGCTTATTGGCTGCATCTTTCTTTTGCTGTTCTTGAATATTCTCTACAAACTCTTCTGAACTTTTCATGGATAAAACCTCCTAAGTTATTTTCTTCTTTACTATAACCAGAAGAGGAGTAATTCATGAGCATTGATGGGGACAAGCACTTTTAAATTTTCTTTTATTGAAAATAGAATCAGAGGAACTTTTTTTATTGAACAAAAAGAAACGGTAGCGAGGAAATGGTGGTAAAATATGGACTAATAAGTTTTGGTGTGAAATTGAATAACTATTATGAAAAGAAAGAAGTGAAATTAATGAATAATCGGTTAGATGGAAAGGTTGCGTTGGTCACAGGTTCATCAAGAGGAATAGGTCGAGCTATAGCAGAACAGCTCGCGGATTTAGGTGCAAAAGTAGTAATCAACTATTCAGGCAGTTCACAAAAGGCGTATGAAGTAGTGAAAGGCATAAAGAAAAATGATGGAGAAGCAATCGCTATCCAAGCAGATATCAGCCAAGTTACTCACATTGTCAAACTCTTCGAAGAAACGGTCAAAGCGTATGGGAAAATTGATATTTTAGTGAACAATGCTGGACTAATGATTAATAAACCACTAGCGGAAGCAACGGAAGAAGACTTTGATAAACAATTTGCAGTAAACGTTAAGGGGACGTACTTTGCTTGTCAACAAGCATTAAAATATATGGAGCTCAATGGTAGGATTGTTAATATTTCTACCTCTGTAATAGGCCAGATGTTCCCTTCGTATAGTATGTATGCAGGTACAAAAGGGGCAGTTGAACAATTTACAAGACAACTGGCTAAAGAGTTTGGCTCTAAACAGATCACTATTAACGCAATTGCTCCAGGTCCCGTTAACACTGAGTTGTTTAATGTAGGAAAATCCGAGCAACAAATCGAAGGGATGAAAAAAATGAGTGCATTCGGACGTTTAGGTGAAACGGATGACATCGCTAATGTGATCACGTTTTTAGTGAGTGAACAAGCACAGTGGGTTACGGGACAAACGATCAGAGTCAATGGAGGGTTTATTTAATTGCTTGAAATTAATACTAAAGCAACGTTAGTATGATATTTGCTTTAGTATTATGCTCCTATGAAAATATTATTTCTGATGTTAGGATATATAACATTAGAATATTTGGAATATTGACAAAAATGAAAGCGGTATCTATAATAATATCCATGATTAAACTTTTATTGGAGTTTTGCCAATGGAGAAGATATTTTCGGTCCGAGAATTATGTGAAATGCATACTAACTTAATAGACAAGGATATATGCATACTTGAAAATCTGTCGAATAATCTAACATTGATTGCTAATTTGAATCAAGCCAATGTCTTTATTGATTGTCCGGTACGGGAAGGAAAGCATGCGATTGTCGTGGCGGAGCAAAGCGCCCATTCTGTAAAGTCGGTTTATAATTATTCGGTTATCGGTAAGATCGCCTATGAAGCCTTCGAGCCGGCAGTATTTTATGTATTACGCACTGGGAAGGATATGTTTGTGAATCGAGCATTGACTCAAGAGGGAGTCATGGTCCAACAAAGTGTTGTTCCGGTTAGAGGGGAATGCAATCGTGTCATTGCCGTATTGATTATGGAGAAGGCGATTCAAGAAGAACCCGAAACTTCAAATTTTTTTGAAAGACAGGATGAACAAAATTCTTTAGTGCCTGAATTTATTGAAGAGTCTATATTCCTGATTAATAATCAAAATCAAATTGTCTATACTAATCCGGCTGCTATTAATCTAGTAACGGATATCTGTTTGACCGAATGTGTACTAGGTACCTGCATTTTCGACTATTTTCCTAGCTTTGCTGATGTACTTGCTTCAACAGAAGAAGTTTTAATGAAGGAGCAGCACATTGGGAAGAAAATTTTTCAAGTAAAGAAATTTCATATACGCGGCAAGAAATCTAAGGAAGCATTTATCATCTTCCGGGATATGACTGAACTGCGGGAAAAAGAAAGAGAACTGATTAGTAAGTCAGTTGCAATTCGCGAAATTCATCATAGAGTGAAAAATAATCTGCAGACGGTTGCCAGTTTGCTTCGGCTACAGATGAGGATGGAGGTTCCCGAAGAAAGTAAACCTCATTTATTGGTCAGTTTAAACCGAGTATTAAGCATATCGTCGGTTTATGAAATCATTTTGGCTAGTAGCCATGTTGATCATGTAGATTTACTGGAGCTCATTAAAAAAATCGGTGATATGATTGTGTATAGTGAGAATCAAGAAAGTAAAAACCTAAGTATTGAATATATTGGTGAGCTTCATTCCATTGACTCCGATATAGCTGTATCAGTTGCGTTGGTGGCGAATGAACTCATTTATAATTGTGTGAGGCATGCTTTCAGTGGAAGAACGGCTGGAAAGATTACCGTGTCTTTTCAAAAGGATGGGTCTGAATTAGAGATTCAAGTTTTGGATAATGGCATTGGTTATTCTCCGGCAGCTAAGCCTTCATTAGGATTAGATATTATCCGCATGACGGTCGAGAATGATTTGGATGGAGAATTTTCGGTTTGTCGAATCATGGAAGGTACGTTGGCTTCCATAAGATTTCCATACAATAGGTAGGTGAGACATGGGCAAGAGGATTTTGGTCGTGGAAGATGAATCGATTGTTCTGCTTGATATTACATATATGCTCAAGGATGCGGGATTCGATGTGGTTGGACAGGCACGTGATGGTGAGAAGGCGATTGAGCTGGCACATGCTTTGCAACCCGATCTCGTTTTAATGGATATAAAAATGCCTAAACTGAATGGGCTCAAGGCGAGTGAGGTGATTTCTAACACTTTTCAGATTCCGGTCCTTTTGTTAACGGCATTTAGCCAGCGTGAATATATCGACCAGGCGAAACGAGCCAATATCGTAGGATATCTTGTAAAGCCAATTACCGAAGCAAGTCTAATCCCAGCGGTAGAGATTGCCTTACTGCAAGCTGAGAATACAAAAAAGTATCAGGAACAAATGGCTCAACTGGATGAAACCCTTCACAATCGTAAAGCCATTGAAAAAGCAAAAGGAATTATCATGAAGAGAAAGAATGTAACCGAAGAAATCGCATATAACAAGCTACGAAGGTTGAGTATGAATAAGCAACTATCGATTGAAAAAGTTGCACAACTAATAATTATAAATGATCAAAAACAAGTGAATAGATGAAGCAATGACGCTTTGATAGACCAAATGGTTGTATCGTAGAAACTTCTACGGAAAAACCTTAATTTGGGCTATACGATGCGTCTTTTTTTATATTCTTTTTTCTAGTTGAAATGTGCAAAACCAAATCATAATTCAAGGGGGAATACGTATGGAGATGGTTGGGAATTTCGTTATTTATATCATTATGACTTGTGCTGTGCTAGGTGCTTTTGCGTCGATTAAAGACAGTGAGCAAGGCTTGGGCAAGCAGTTCATGGAAGGCTTGCATACCGTTGGGCATATATTCATTCCTGCAGCTGGAATTATGGCGTCGATTCCTTATTTATCATGGTTCATTGATAAAGTGTGCGGCCCGATTTTTGCCGCGATAGGCGCAGACCCTGCCCTCGCTGCCACAGCGATTTTGGCAACTGACATGGGTGGTTACCAATTAGCAGCTCAACTACAGGAGACATATGAAGGCTGGATCATGGCGATGATTGTAGGTTTCATGTCTGGGGCAACGATTGTCTTTTCGATTCCGATGGGGCTGGCGATGCTAGAGAAACGTGATCATAAATATATGGCACTTGGCGTCATGTCTGGAATTTTGACGATTCCAATAGGTGCCTTTATCTCAAGCGTACTAGTCGTTGCAACGAATTCAAAGGTACGCGAAGTGATTTCTACTAATGCGGATTCTACATATGAATTCACATTGAGCTATTTGAAAATCGTCTTGAATCTTTCACCGCTTCTTATTTTTGTTGTATTGCTTGCATTAGGTCTTTATTTCTTGCCAGATATGATGATTAAAGGATTTATGTGGTTTGGGAGAATAATGGATGCGGGGATTAAACTCGTATTAGTGTTCTCGATTGTAGAAATTTTCACCGGGCTGTTTTCTAAGGTATTTGGTGCTTGGGGATTTCATCCAATCATGGCCGATAAGGCGGATCAGTTTCGTGCCCTGGAGACGGCAGGATATATCGGAATAATGCTTGCAGGTGCTTTTCCAATGATTTATCTGATTCAGAAATATGCAGGCAAGCCCCTTGAAGCAATGGGTAGAAAAGTTGGATTGAGCAAGGAGGGGAGTGCAGGAATTCTAGCCACGGTTGCCAATATATTAGCGATGTTCAAACTTATTAAAGATATGCCCCCAAAGGATAAGGTGATTAACATTTCCTTCTCAGTATGTGCTGCCTTCTTATTAGGGGATCACTTATCCTTCACGGCAAACTTTCAACCTTCCTTAATTTTACCTATCATCGTAGGGAAGCTATCTGCTGGTGTTATCGGAATCGGTCTGGCTTACTGGCTGTCAGTTCCGAAGGCTTTGGAATTAGAGAAAAAGGATCGTGAATTAGGTGTTATCGGTTTGAATGAATATAAAGAAAAAAACCAAGAGGAAGAGGACAATAAAATTCAAGTGGTTTAAAACTGAGGTGAGGTTTTGCTAAATAAACAGTTGGAGCGAATCATCAGTGCAGGAATTGATATTGGCACAAGCACGACGAAGCTTGTTATCAGCGAGTTTTCACTTATGAATGTGGCGGGCGGGGGACAGGTCCCGAAAATTGAAATTACCGAAAAGAAAGTTCTGTATCGAAGTCCGATTTTCAGGACCCCACTTTTATCGGATACAGTGATTGATATCCCGGCGGTTCAAAGAATAGTAGAAAGTGAATATCATCATGCAGGCATCACGATGGAAAAGATTCAAACAGGCGCAGTCATCATCACAGGCGAGACGGCAACAAAACAAAATGCAGAAGAAATGGTACACCAGCTGTCTAAAGCGGCAGGGGAATTCCTCGTCGCAGCAGCAGGACCGGATTTAGAGGGAATCATTGCCGCAAAGGGTTCCGGTGCTTATCAACATTCAATAGAGACAAGAAAAACTATAGCAAACATTGACATTGGCGGCGGAACAGCAAATATTGCCGTATACCGTTCGGGTACGCTTTGCGGTACATGCACCTTACACATCGGAGGCCGTTTGATGGAATGGGAGGGGGCGGAGATGAAAGTCGCTCCTTCAATTGAACAATGGCTGAAAACAAAGGGGTATTCTCCTTCGAAAGAGAATAGGGGAATAATTACAGATGAGATGGCTAAGGTGCTGGCGAGGTTTTTGGACAGTTCATATACGAAAGAAGACGAACAGCTTTTAGTAGGAAAGGCGCCATCTTGGACAGGTCGCATTGATGGATTAATGTTCTCGGGTGGAGTCAGTGACTGCATGTATCATGAGGAACTGATGTGCACCAGCTTTCAGGATATTGGCATGACTCTTGCCACTTCTATAAAAGAAAATAAAGAATTGACTTATTGGGAGTGGGAAAAGCCAGTTGAAACGATTCGTGCGACTGTTCTTGGAGCCGGCACCCATACAACCGAGATCAGCGGGGCAACAATTGAAGTGAATGATTCCCATCTACCGGTACGAAATATCCCAGTCTATCGAATCGATTTTCAGGGTCTTCTAGAGCAAGGTATCGAGGGAATGACAAAAGCGGTTCAGGACGCGATTACGATATATGACCCCCAGCGGGAAGGACAGAATTTTGCCTTTTATTTAACGAACCTACCATATCTATCATTCCGGGACATTCAGCTGCTCACGTTTGCTTTTACTGAGGCACTGAAGCAAAAACCGAATCAGCAGCAGCCGCTGATAATCGTCATGGATAGTGATTATGGAAAGGTGCTTGGTCAGACCTTACTAGCTAATCAGCCGGAAAAGCCGGTTATCTGTATCGATCAAACACAGGTGGAGCATGGTGATTATTTAGATATAGGAAGGCTATTGCGGTCAGGGGTTGTGCCGGTTGTTGTTAAAACACTAACTTTCCACAACTAAGAAATGGAGGAGGATATGATGAAATTATCTACACAATACTTTGGGAAGACCTATCAATTTACTTCGCTAAAAGACGTATTGGCCAAGGCAAATGAAGAGAAATCAGGGGATAGACTTGCAGGGATTGCAGCCGAATCGGTCCAGGAACGGATAGCTGCGAAATCGGTACTAAGCGAAGTGACTTTAGCAGACATTCGAAACTATCCATTACTCTCTCCGGATGAGGATGAGGTGTCCCGAATAATTGATGGACTCATCAATCGTAGCATCTATCAATCTGTGAAAAATTGGACGGTTGCCGAGCTGCGGGAATATACATTAAGTGATGAGACGACTGGCGAAGATTTAATGAGGATAAGTAGAGGACTAAATAGTGAAATGATTGCTGCTGCAACAAAGCTCATGTCGAATCTCGATCTCATCCATGCAGCCAATAAAATCGAAGTGCTTACCAAAAACAATAGTACGATCGGATACAAAGGAACACTTGCCTCCCGTCTTCAGCCTAACCATCCGACTGACAATGTGGAAGGGATGCTAGCTTCATTAAAGGAGGGGCTTTCCTATGGAATTGGGGATGCACTCATTGGAATCAACCCTGTCGATGATTCAGTGGAAAGTATCAAAAGGTTGTTAAATGCCACTCAGGACGTAATTCAAAAATGGAATATACCAACCCAAAATTGCGTACTTGCTCATGTGACCACTCAAATTAAAGCCGTACAGCAGGGAGCACCTGCTGATATGATTTTTCAAAGCATAGCCGGAACGGAAGCGGCCAATCGTTCTTTTGGGATTAGCGTTGAATTGCTTGAAGAAGCCAATGAGGTAGCAAAGTCCTATGGAACCGGCACAGGTCCACAACATCTTTATTTTGAAACGGGGCAAGGTTCAGAATTATCAGCGGAAGCCCACTTTGGAATTGATCAAGTGACGCTTGAGGCCAGGAACTATGGCTTTGCACGCTATTTTGATCCGTACATCGTCAATACGGTCGTCGGATTCATCGGTCCAGAATATCTTTATAATAGCAAGCAGGTCATTCGAGCCGGGTTAGAGGATCATTTTATGGGGAAAATGCATGGCCTGCCGATGGGAGTGGATATTTGCTATACGAATCATATGAAAGCGGATCAAAATGATATTGAGGACCTGGGGGTTCTTTTATCCGCGGCTGGTGTGAATTTTATCATCGCTACTCCAATGGGGGATGACTGTATGTTGAACTATCAGTCTTTGAGTTTCCACGATATAGCAACATTGAGGCAAACGATGAACAAGCGACCTGCACCTTTATTCGAATCTTGGCTAGAGAAGATGGGTATCATGGAAAACGGCAAGTTGACGAAACGCGCGGGTGATCCGACTATTTTTAACCGTTAGGAGTGGATGATATGGGAATAAACGAACCATTTAATAAGGAAGAATTGGAAGTCTTGATAACGAAAACTCCTGCTCGAATCGGGATAGGCAGAGCAGGGACACGTCCGAGGACAGATTCATGGCTGAAGTTCAGGTTTGACCACGCTGCGGCGGTTGATGCAGTATATGGTGACGTTAGTGAGGTTTTATTGAAACGGTTGGATCTGTTCAAAGTGAAAACGAGGGCGAGTGATAAGGAAGTCTATTTGCGCCGTCCGGATTATGGCCGAAAGCTTTCGGACGAAGCAAAGCAAATGATTGAAGCCAAATGCATAAAGGGCCCCATGGTTCAAATCATCATTTCAGATGGCTTGAGCTCCAAGGCAGTGGAAGAAAATGTGGAAGACGTCTATCTATCTTTTAAACAATCTTTGCTAAGGGCAAACTTGGATGTCGGTACTCCCTTTTATATTGAAAAAGGCAGAGTTGCTGTGATGGATGATGTCGGTGAAATTCTTAGACCAAAGGTCATTGTCCTGTTGATCGGTGAACGACCGGGACTTGTCAGTGCTGAATCACTGAGCGCCTATTTTTGCTACGAACCTTGTTTGGGTACCATTGAAGCAGAGCGGATGGTTATCTCTAACATCCATAAGGGCGGCATTCCACCGGTCGAAGCGGGAGCGCATCTCGGCACGGTCATTCAAAAAATCCTTAAATACCAAGCAAGCGGTATGTCACTCGTGAAGAAAGAAAATGAGGAAGAAAAGAGTACGGGATCAGTTTGAATAACAAAAATAGAGGAGCTTATAGCTCCTCTATTTACTTGTCCCTAAATTCCATAATCCAAATGGGTTGTAGAAAGGATGGTCTTCTTCGTATCTAAAGTCTTGAAGACCCGTCAATATATAGGTGGGTGCATCTGGTTGTACACAAAAGGTTTCACCATTTGTAAGGAGGGGTCTTTCTCCTGCATGATAATAATTAAATGTGTTAAGTAAATCAGCTGCCTCTTTTGGTCTCATCGTGTTAAGTGTCACGGCATCTGGTAGACCAAATGCTTTCATTCCAAATGAACAATAATAATCTTCCTCGCCAATAATCGTAACAAAATGGGCATAAACCGAGAGAATATCCGGGGTATGATGAAGTTGTTGCCAATCCTCTTTTGAATGTGCAATGCCTGCGGTTTCTATTTTTACAGCCATTCCGCCAGCCTTCAGGATTGCTGCCCCAGCATCAATCAAATCTGTAATATTTCCAAAGTCAGATACATCAGCAATTATATAAACCGTAAAAGTATGATTATTGATTTCCTCTAATAAACGCTCAGAAAAGGCCCCTTTACTGGCATAGGAAAAGGTCTCTTTTAAATTCGGTTCATAATCATAGACTTCCACTTGGAAGGTTATGTTTTTATCCTTGTTATGCAAAATATGACCGGCTAGTAGGTACCCTTCACTTTGAGAAGCCACAGCTTGAATCAATTCTGTTCGGTTCTTCCACTTTCCAGGTATCCCGATAATAATTTGAGTATCCGTCATGTAGCATCTCTCCTTTGTAATCATTTTATACTATACTACTCTTGGCGTTTTCCATAGTATTAAAAAAACAAAGTGCCAAGTTGGGATCAATTTGTCCCTAGAGATGGTGTGCAGGACTTTTTCAAACTTATACAATTGATGTATAATATAATCTAGTAATCGTATAGCCTATCTTCCGTGGAATTTATTTATGGATTTCCTTGTAGTTATATGAAAAAATGCTGTAGAGACAAGAATTATAGTAATCAATTTGTGTATATTCAATGATGAAAGAGAGTGGAATATAATGGGTCGTAAGTGGAACAATATCAAAGAAAAAAAAGCTTCAAAAGATGCAAATACAAGTCGTATTTATGCTAAGTTTGGACGTGAAATTTATGTAGTGGCCAAACAAGGTGAACCAGATCCAGAATCCAATCAGGCTTTGAGAGTTGTACTTGAACGTGCGAAAACATACAATGTGCCGAGAGCGATTATTGACCGTGCGATTGAAAAAGCAAAAGGCGGTTCTGAAGAAAGCTATGACGAACTTCGTTATGAAGGCTTCGGACCAAATGGATCAATGGTTATCGTAGATGCGCTGACAAACAACGTGAACCGGACGGCATCAGATGTGCGTGCTGCATTTGGTAAAAACGGAGGAAACATGGGAGTCAGTGGATCTGTAGCCTATATGTTTGATGCAACGGCAGTTATCGGTATTGAAGGTAAAACAGGAGACGATGTGCTTGAACTATTAATGGAAGCGGATGTTGACGTACGTGACATTATTGAAGAAGAAGAATCGGTTATCGTTTATGCTGAACCTGAACAATTCCATGCTGTACAAAAAGCATTCAAAGATGCGGGCATTACGGAATTTACAGTAGCAGAGCTAACGATGCTTGCACAAAATGACCTAACTCTTCCGGAAGATGCACAAGCACAATTCGAAAAAATGATCGATGCATTAGAAGATTTAGAAGATGTTCAACAGGTCTATCACAATGTGGATCTTGGGGAATAAAAAAGTTGAGCAGACCTTTGCTATGTAATCAAAGGCCTGCTTATTTTGCATTCATGGGGCACTGAGAGCCTGTTATGTAAATGACGGACTTGATGAATTGGTTTCTTTTATGACTGAAAAATCATTGGCAGTTCCATTTTGAACCTCAGCGCCTACTAAAGAAGATATTAAAGGCTTTAATGAAGGTGCATAACAAGGTTGAAAATAAAAGGAGAGAAGGATAGATAAAAGCGAATTACTTTGGCTTTTATCTATCCTTCTCTTTTTCGTTTAATCTGCTAACAATCTATTATTCTTGTAAGTCGATACCGTAAAGTTCGCGGTCTTTTTTTACCTGCTCTAGTTCGGAAATGGTAACTAGTTGATATCCTTTGTCATGCAGTTGTTTGATGATTTCCACTGCAGCCTGGGCGCTAGGTTGGTAAATATCATGCATAAGAATGATTTTACCGTCTTTGGCTTTGCTCATTACTTTGTCTACAATCTTCTTTTTATTGCGATCTTTCCAGTCTTCAGGGTCAACATCCCAAAGTGTGACATTCATATCTTCCATATTTTCCCGGACATTATCGTTAATCGCTCCATATGGGGGACGAATAAGGTCTGGCTCAGTTCCGGTAGCTTTTTCAATAGTGTCTTGAGTCTGCTCAATTTGACTTTTGATTTTTTTCTTGCTTAGACGTGTCAATTGCGGATGATCCCAGGAATGGTTGCCGATTTCATTTCCTTGTTCAGTCATCTTTTGCAGCACTTCTGGATAGTGTTGCACGCGGCTTCCAAGCACAAAAAAGGTAGCATGTGCATCATACTTGTTTAGGGCTTCCAGGATAGACATAGTATGACTTGGATGTGGCCCGTCATCGAACGTTAAGGCGATTACCTTTTGTGAAGGGTCAATCCATTCATTTTTCACTGGGAGCTTGGCGACGACATGTTTCGGTTGCCATTCCTTTACACGATCCTGATTTAAATCTTTACTTTGATATGAATCTAGCAAACTATTTTTGAAAAGTTCTTTATTAATAGCGATGGTATGAGTCTTAGATGAGTCTCCATCCTCATCAGTCTTTACATAGAATACAAGCGTATTTTTCAGCACTGAAAAAGAATCAAAGTTGGCTGCTTTTAGTTGGGTTTTCTTCTTAATAAGACTTTTCGAAATGCCTTCTTCTTTACTCTCGGTTAACTCTTCAAAAACAATGTCAGATAAAACGGATAAATAATCAGTATCCGTGGCAAAAATGTCTTCTATAGAGAGTTTTTTCTGAGATGGAATATCATAAGTGAAGATCCGGGATCCGGACTGCTTCTTTCCTCCTACTTGTTCATATTTATCGAAGGAAATGGTAATGGTTTGCTTGCTGAAATGGAGTATCGTATAAGTGAGGTTAAGCTCAGAATACGCTTTACCGCCAATGGCTTTCCATTTCTTTTCGTAATCTTTTATTTCTTTTTTTATGTAAGCTTCTAGTTGCTTGTCGATATTTTCTATATGAAGAACGGGCCTGCTTACTGAATACCCGCCTTTCGTATCATCTTTTACAAACGTTTGAATATCAGCTTCTGGGTAATTTTGATCATTTGAATAAGCCGAAACAGTTTTCTTCTTATCAAAAGCTAGGCTTTTTATAGCTAAACCCATTGCTCCCACTGTAGCTGTTAGACAAAATAGAAAAATAAAGACCTTTTTATAATTTAATTTCCTCATGATGCATTCCACCTCGATAATCATTCTACTATATAGACGCGCCAAAAGCCTTAATAGTTTGTAAAAAATTTCATTTTTTTTATATGAAAATCTTTCTTTAGCCATTTTCAAACTTTTAAGACCCGTCGAGCGTCTATCCTTTGTACCTAGGATACGTAATTTAAATGTAAGGAGCTCTTTAAGGCAATGAAAAATCTAGATATAAATCAATTAATAGCGGCCCGGATAACCGAACGGCAAGAAAATTTGTACAGACTTGCTTTTTACTATGTGAAAAATAAAGAGGATGCGCTTGATATCGTGCAGGAATCAATCAGAAAAGCGCTAGCCTCGAGCAGCAAAATTAAAGATGCTGCTTCTATAGACAGCTGGTTATATAAGATCATAGTCAGAACGGCACTTGATGTTTTACGAAAGAATAAGAAACTGACAATTGCGGATGACGAAACAATAGAATACTTACGTAGTGGAGAGGAAGATCACTATCGGGACCTGGATTTGCAAAGGGCCATGGAGGGACTTTCGATCAAGTATAAAACGGTAGTCATTCTTCGCTTCTTTGAGGACTTGAAGTTGGAAGAAATAGCGGAAGTGTTGGAAGAGAACGTAAGCACAATTAAAACGAGATTATATAAAGCACTGCAACTATTGCGGATCAACATGACTGAACAGGAGGAAACGAAAAAATGGAAAAAAAATTAAAGGATCTGCGAGAAGAGTATCTTCAAACACCAATCCCTAAGGAATTAAACGATGTCGTTCAAGCGGCCTTGAATGAAAAACCCAAGAAAAAGCCAAGGGTTGCCAGAACCATATGGATTACAGCAGCAGCGGCCATGCTGATTGTGACAGCCTCAGTAAACATGAGCCCAGCAGTGGCAAAAGCAATGAGCGACATTCCGATAGTTGAAAAAGTCATCGAAGTGATTACATTCGTTGAATGGAATGAAGAAGAAAATAATTCCTCAGCAGTAATCAAAACACCAGCTATTACAGGACTGGAAAATAAACAGCTGGAAAATAGCTTAAATGATAAATACTTAGCGGAGAGCAAACAGCTCTATAAGGAATTCACGGACTCCATGTCTACTCTGAAGGAAGGAGAAAATGGAAATATCTCGGTGGAAAGTGGATATAAGATATTAACCGATAATGACACGATATTATCCGTCCAGCGTTATACAGACAAGATTCAAGCTTCCAGTTCTACAGAGAGCCAATTTGATACAGTTGACAAGAAAAACGAAGTGCTATTAACGTTAAATAGCTTGTTTAAAGATGACCGCTATCTTCAGGTAATAAACGAGAATATTATGGAACAGATGAAACAGCAAATGGCTGAGGACCCAAATAAAATATATTGGGTGGAAGACGATGAATTTGTTGAATTTAAAGGTATCGATGCAACACAAAACTTTTATATCAACAAAGATGGCAAGCTTGTGATCGCTTTTAACAGCTATGAAGCAGCACCAGGATATATGGGTGCAGTTGAATTTACGATCCCGACCAAGGTTATATCAGATCTTCTAGTTGGGGATCAATATATTCATTAAGAACTTACTTATTTAAACTTATATGTATGAAGAGCGATTTGTTTTTAAAACAGAGAACTCAAAATACTCGTTAATTAAAGACGAACCAAAGTTACGCGATTACAGTAACTTTGGTTCGTCTTTTGATTCCCCAAATTTCATCTGATCCAGTTCAAGCCTCATTTTTTCCGTTTCAATAAGAAAGTTTTCGTGTTTAAGTTTTTCGAGTTCTAATTCGTCTTTAATCATATTGTGTTTGGTTTTTGCTTGTTTTTCGAAATGGCTCGTCAGGATTCCAATAATGGGAATGGAAAATATCATTACAACTGTTACTAGACCTATCATATTTGTGCCTCCTCGTTTTTAAAAAGTATTTTTTCTTTATATTATACGGTGTATTGAATTGGTTTGGTTGGATTTTTTTTACAATACACTCTTTTTATTTGCTCTTATATTTTTCGAACCCTCTTTTTTTTGCACAGTGTATCTGTTGCGATGCGGTCGGGAAGGTTAGGTATTATATCATTGATGGATTCATCTTTATAGGCAAAACTGAATGTGGTTTACCCTTTTGGAGATTGTAAGATCGGTTTTCAAGGTGAGAAGCACTATTTTATTTTGAAAACAATTATTTAAATATACTAAATATTTATTTACAACAGAGAAAATAAAAGTTATTATACAATAATAAAAGGAGGGCTAGGTATGGCAACGATAAATAAACAGAAAATTGTGGATAGTGTACCTCAAAAAGGTTTTTTTGGAAACCCAAAAGGGCTATTCACCCTTTTCTTTACTGAGTTCTGGGAGCGTTTCTCCTATTATGGCATGAAGGCCATTCTTGTTTACTATATGTATTACGAAGTTTCTAAAGGGGGACTAGGTCTTGATGAAACCACAGCCCTTGCCCTTGTATCCATCTACGGATCTTTAGTATATATGTCCGGTATAATTGGTGGCTGGCTTGCCGATAGGATTTTCGGGACTTCCAAAGCTGTATTTTACGGTGGCATCTTGATTATGCTCGGGCATATTGTCCTTGCTATACCAGGCAGTCTCTCCATGTTCTTTGTTTCAATGGTACTCATTGTACTAGGTACTGGTCTATTAAAACCAAATGTCTCCAGCATCGTTGGGGAAATATACGCGGAAAATGACGATCGCCGGGATTCCGGTTTCAGTATATTCTATATGGGTATCAACATGGGTGCATTCCTTTCACCATTTGTTGTTGGTACAGTCGGAATGGACTACAGCTTCCACCTTGGTTTTGGGCTGGCGGCAATTGGTATGTTAATTGGGCTGATCGTCTTTGTTGCAACAAAGAAAAAGAATCTGGGCCTAGCTGGGACTCTTCCTGCTAACCCATTATCACAGAATGAAAAGAAAAAAGTATTCACCAAATTGGGAATAGCTGCATTGATCGTAGCTGCCATCATCGGCATCACTGCCACTAAAGGTATCTTAACGATTAAAACCTTTATTAATCTTGTAGGTATCCTAGGGATCGTTATTCCGACCCTTTATTTCATTTTCATGTATCGCAGTCCTAAAACAACTTCTGTTGAACGTTCACGATTGATAGCCTATATTCCTTTGTTTATAGCAGCTGTCATGTTCTGGGCGATTCAAGAGCAAGGTGCAACTATATTAGCAAGGTATGCAGACAAACGGACACAGTTGAATTTTGCTGGAATAGAAATAAACCCGGCATGGTTCCAATCATTGAACCCTTTGTTCATCATTACCCTTGCACCAGTATTCGCATGGTTATGGATTAAACTAGGAAAGCGTCAGCCGACCGTACCTCAAAAATTCTCATTAGGTTTGCTGTTCGCCGGTTTATCATTCTTGGTGATCCTGCTTCCTGTTTATTTCGGTGGATCAGACTCATTAGTAAATCCACTATGGCTTGTACTTAGTTATTTCCTTGTAGTGCTTGGAGAACTTTGTTTATCCCCTGTTGGACTTTCAGCAACTACAAAATTGGCTCCGGCTGCATTCTCGGCACAAACGATGAGCCTGTGGTTCCTAGCAAGTGCAGCAGCACAAGCACTAAACGCTCAAATCGTTAGATTCTACACTCCTCAAACCGAAATGGCTTATTTTGGAGTGATCGGCGTTGCTTCAATGATCCTTGGAGTGGCTCTGATGGCCCTATCACCAAAGATTCAAGGTTACATGAAAGGCATTCGCTAACACTTAGCCAGCAGTAAGGAAAAAAAGAATAGACTATAAAAAGAAGATGACCTTTGAAAAGGGTCATCTTCTTTTTATTTATGAGGGATTCAATTCGTTACTGTCTTTAAATTTCATTTGAGGGGTTCCTCCTTGTTTTAGGACAGAAAAAATAGCCCTTAAAAAAGGGCAACTGGAAAGTCTTAAAATAGTGGTTTAGCAAAACCTTTGAAATGAAAATAAATGATACTGTGGAAAAGAGTGATTACCTACTAATTACTCAAATGCGTGCACCTATAAAGTTGGGCAATTTGTTGCATTTTGGGAAAAGGACGAAAGTAATAAAAATCAAGCCTTTCATATGAAAAGTCTCCTGATTTATTGGTCATCAATACCTCAACGAGTAGTAATCATTTTGTGCAATTTATTATTCCGAAAAAAATTCTTGTAAAACAAAATACTCTTAAAACAAGTACTATAAAAGGGAATATGACAATAAGGATCTATCCTAATTTGGATAATCTAACAAGCAAACAAGCGGATGTGAGTAATACGAATAAGCTACCCATACAAAAAATACTAGAATGATATCCTAAGTGAATTCTCAATGGTTCTTACAATTTTTACACGGAAATAAAAGATAGCTAGCTTTTGATTATTATTCCCAATAAAAACAAAGATAATAATATTCCTCGATAACCCGGTCAATTACTTATATCAAAAATGGAATATATTAGCTCCTGTGAGCTGTAATAAGCCACCACTCCAAATTCCTCATTTTACAAAAATATATAGAATTTACCATTTATTTGTAATATCATCATCTTTATTAAAAGTGAATTTTTTGAAAATGGGGGTCGGAAAAAATATTTAAAAGAATCGTGCATATTGAAGATTCAGATAGTGCTCTAGTTCAGGGCAAACTTATTGGAGGATTTCCAATAGACTCTGTTGTATTCAGTAACATATTTTCTGATAGAACTAAAAATGCTTCTAAAATGATCTATTCCCAATTTAATATCGAGACCACGTTAGCAATACCATATACTGCTAAATATTCAAATTAGTTGGGGGTATCTTATTGCATTTATTTCATCAATATAAGAAATATACACCATTATTAAATGAAAAAAGGTTTTCTTATTTATGCTTATCTGAGTCACTTTCCACCCTTGGTAACATGGCACAAGGAATAGCCCTTGCTGCATACATTTTTAGTTTATCCCAATCCATATTCATCTTTGGTCTATTTCTCATTATTCGTTTCGCACCGCAATTTGTACTTTTTTCAATTGCCGGCAGTATAGTTGATAAATATTCTAGACGGTTTACTTTAACAATAATAAATATATTGTTAGCACTTTTAACATGTGTAATGACTTTTAATTCTCATAGTACAACCACCATTCTTATTATCACATTACTAACTGGCATTATCGAGCTACCTTATCATCCTGCCCTTTCCTCAAGTATCCCATCTCTTGTGAATAAAGATCAGTTAGGCTTAGCTAACGGGCTAATGGGGATTTTAACAAGTATAGCTAGAGTAATCGGTTCAGCGATTGCCGCTTTCGGATTATTAAATGACACTGTAACCGGTTTGCTTCTTTTTAATGCCATTACATTTTTTATTGCTGGAATAATAACTTGGACTAAGCTCCCCACTGCAAATCTGGATAATGATTCTTCACTTGAGGAAGGTAGCCAGGAAAGTACCAGCTCTAAAGAAAGTGGATTAATAACTAGTATCAAATATATAAAAAATCACATGGTTCTAAAAAATCTAATTTTCGGATCTTTTTTGATTTGGGGATGTCTAAGTATCACAGATGTTTTGTTAGTTCCCTTACTAAACTCCACTATTCAAGATGGTGAGAAATATTATGGTGTTTATCGATTTATTGCAGCTCTAGGTATGTTGATAGGGAATTATTTAACTGTTCCTTGGCGAGAAAAATATTTGTCTTTGAAAATAACTAAATATGGATATGTATTACCTTTAGTCATTTTATCGTTGAGTAGTATTGGTATTGCTCTGTCACCCTTTATATTAGGTCCCATATTATATTTATTTTTATGGATAGCAATGTTTCTTCCTTCCAATTTATTAAATGTTGAACTTCAAACTACGCCAAATAACATTAGAGGGAAGGTAATTTCTATAGCGGATGCATTAGATGGAATTCTATTTATAATGTTAACTGGCCTTTTACCTTATTTATCTTATTTCATAAGTGTGGAAAAATTGCTGATAGCTGCTTCTATACCCTTTGTAGTTATAAGCTTAATTTTAACCTATACCTTCATAAGATCCATTTATATCAATAAAAAGAACAAAAGCTTGGAGGTAACATGAGAAATGATTTTTTAACAAAAAACTATAGAAATATCAACTTTCATCTTTTGCCTTCGAAAAAGTATTCTCAAAATACAATCGCTGTCAGGGTTAGAAATACTATTTGGCAGAACCTCCGACTTTCAGCAAAAAATCAATAATCACTCTCTTGTAGATAGAGACATCGAATTAAAATATGAAATATCTACCAGAAGCCGGAATGCCGCCGGAAATCCCTTTGTTTGATTGAGCTTAAACAAGTAGCAGGATGGAATTTGCCAGAGGAGGTGCAGGATGAAAAAGAGGCTAGTGATGATTTTCATTTTATTAAGTGCAGCTGTGCAGATGATTGGGTTAACAGTTGATTTCCCATGGAAGGGAATCACACTGTGGACATTATCTGTGATTTTTCTTTTAATGGCAGCGTATTTCACGAAGTCCCCTGCGAAGAACTGAAAATCGAATCGAAAAGGAACCGGAATGAGATATGCTCTTCCGGTTCTTTTTATATCAGTTTGCTGCTGGGATCAATCCGTTGTGCACAGAAACGTCCTGTATCGAACGGTAGACAGTTTCGACCATAATATTCAGTTCTGTTTCTGACATGGAAAGAATGGGCATCATTGTGATGACGGGGCCAAGTTCCCGAATGATCAGGCCATTTTCCCGAGCGTTTTGGATGATGCTTGAAACGATATTTTCTTGGATTGTGAACGGTTCTTTTGTTTGGCGGTCTTTAACGATTTCTATTCCAATCATGAGGCCGCGCTGGCGGATATCACCGACAATCGGAAGTTCATATAGCGATTGCAGTTTTTCAGATAGCTGCTTGGATTTTTTCTGGATGTCTTTGACGAGATCTCGTCTTTCTATTAGTTCGATATTCTTCAGCGCCAGGGCACAGGCTAGTTGATTCCCTGTATAGGTGTGGCCGTGATAGAAGGTTTTATGTTCATCGGGCTCTCCTAAAAAAGAATTAAAGATTTGTTCGTTCATGATAGTGGCCGCCAGAGGCATATAGCCGCCAGTAATTCCTTTACCGATACACATAATATCAGGGACGACATCTTCTTGTTCACAGGCAAATAATGTACCGGTGCGACCAAATCCTACCGCTACTTCGTCACAAATCAATAATATATTGTACTTCTTGCACAATTGTTCGACTGCTTTTAAAAAGCCAGGAGGGTGGGTAATGATGCCTGCTGCTCCTTGAACAAGCGGTTCGATAATCAATCCTGCAATTTCCTCTGCTTGGTCTTGAAGCAACTTTTCCAGCTCATCAATACAATAGTTTTTCACTGCTTCTTGATCCCCGTATTCAGTCATGCGATATGTATAAGGAGAAGGAGTTGGAATCCGTTCAAATAGTAGTGGTTTAAAGATTCTATGGAATAAATCCATTCCGCCGACACTCACTGCTCCAACTGTATCACCGTGGTACGCCTCGTTCAGGGAGACAAATTTATTTTTATGTTGATACTTTACAGGATCGATATTTTTCCAATATTGATAAGCGACTTTAAGGGAGATTTCTACAGCAGCTGATCCTGTGTCCGAGTAAAAGACTTTCGATAAATGACCAGGAGTAATCTCTGCTAATTTCTTAGCCAGTAATATGGATGGTACATTTGCAGATCCTAGCAGTGTAGAGTGTGCGACTTTTTCCACTTGGTCAATGAGAGCGTTGTTTAGTTCTGGTTCATTATGGCCGTGCACATTGACCCATAATGAAGCATAACCGTCCAAATATCGTTTGCCTTCCACATCAAAAAGGTAGCTCCCTTCCCCGCGTTCAATGATTAACGGTTTACTTTCTCGATACGTTTTCATTTGTGTAAACGGATGCCATACATATTCTTTATCCCATTTTTCTAAGTCATGACTATTCATTCTTGAACACCTCTTTTAGTTGTTGGGTAAATTCATGATTACTAAGTAAATCGAGTATGTAGACTCTCAGATCTTTTCTTACGTCGACAAATGTTGGTATGCAGGCGAGGCCAGAGAGTCCTGTGAGCTTTTCTACGGTTTGGATATTGTCGCGATGAATCTCATCGTCGGGCCGATAATGGTTATATAAAATAGTTTTAACGCTAATATCATGCAATTTGGCATACGAATGCGTAGTTATGACATTATGAATCGATCCTAAACCGCTTGTAGAAACGAAAATGACTGGCATGTTGCAATCTCTAATTAAATCGGTTGTCATATAGAAACTGTCCTCTCGTTCAATGAGTGGTACGGCTAATCCCCCAGCGCCCTCGACTAACACGATGTCATACATCTGTTCGAGTTCGTGAACTCGTTCCACGACCTTTTGCTCGTCGATTTGTTGCCCTGTTAATTTTATAGCTAAGTGTGGAGATGTTTCTGGTTCAAGCATGTAAAACCCAGGTGCCTTTACACCAAGTTCCTGCTCAAACCAAGAGATGTCGGGGTATGTATTCGTTTCGTGAATCAATCCTGTTTGAAACGGCTTAAATATTGTGACGCTTTTTCCCATTGTTTGAAGAGACATATAGAGTAAACTCGTGGCGACGGTTTTTCCGATATCCGTGCCAGTTCCGGTTATAAAGTAGGCTTGGCCCATGGGTGTTTCAGCTCCTTTATGTTTGTAAATCGTGCAATACGCGGCCTTACTTGCTGAATAATGATGGCACATAGAACACACAGCAACAAATCACCGGGTGCAGGTAATAAGAAGCCGTAAAAAATAGTCTGGTAAATTGAAAGAGGCGTTTCTACAACCCACTTCATCGCTCCATAAAGCCATATACAGCCAAATAAATAAACAGTCAGCAATGATGCTAGGTTAGCGAAGAAAATGGAACGAATCGTGGAGAGATTAAGCCTGTTAATCAACCATCCATTCACATAGGCCCCGAGTATATAACCAAGCAAATAGCCGAAAGTGGGCTTAAATATATAGCCAAAACCTCCGCCCTCGGCAAACACCGGCACTCCTATAAGACCGATTAAGACGTAGCATAATTGACTAAGTAACCCGAGACGTGGTCCTAGCAGCGCCCCTGCCAAATAGACTGCTAGAATTTGCAGTGTGAAAGGTATGTAGGGAATAGGGATCTTTATAAAGGAGCCAATGGCAGTTAATGCAGTAAATAGGGCCACGTAAGAAATCGTTTTAGCTTTCAAGTTTTCAACCTCCTTTTTTGAAATTGGTAGGTAAAATGCCCACTATTAGTGTGCATGATTTATATTTTATATGTCAACCATTTATTATTTTAGTTAACATATAAAACACAATTAAAAATGACAGACTTAGAAAAATATTGAAAATTAGTAATTGAACAATATTTTGTTTGTGTGTTATTATTCATTTTATATGTTAACTATTTTAAAATATAGTTAACATATAAAAGCTTGGAGGGAACAAATATGACAGGAGAAATGTTAATACAGGATGAACTTTTTAGAGAAACAGCTATATTAGTGACGCCCATTTTAGAAACATTTCTTCGAGGGAAATCCAGTTATCAGCGAGAAGCGGATGATGCTCCACTCCTAGGTAACGAATATTGGGATCTTGTATATCAATCGGTTCATGAGGTTAATGAAAGATGATTTGGGAGAAGGAACTAGAAAAGATTAAAGAAGGAGGACTTTACAGACAACTCCAAACCGTTGAAACAATGAGCGATCAAGGATATGCCATGGTGAACGGGCACAAAATGATGATGTTTGCCTCCAATAATTACTTAGGGCTTGCCAATGATCGGCGATTAATCGAGGCTTCTGTTCAAGCGACCCAAAGATTTGGTACGGGTTCTACTGGTTCACGATTAACAACTGGCAATACAATTGTCCATGAAAAACTAGAAAAAAGACTGGCTGAGTTTAAGCAAACGGATTCAGCGATTGTGTTAAACACAGGGTATATGGCTAACATAGCAGCGTTAACGACCCTTGTTGGTAAGGACGATCTCATTTTATCCGATGAGATGAATCATGCCAGTATTATTGATGGCTGCCGTTTATCACGTGCGGAAACTATCATTTATCGTCATGCTGATTTACTTGACTTGGAAATGAAACTCCAGATTAATACCCGCTACAGGAAAAGAATAATTGTAACGGATGGCGTCTTTTCGATGGATGGTGATATTGCGCCATTGCCAGGCATTGTCGAACTTGCCAAGCGTTATGATGCACTTGTTATGGTGGATGACGCACATGCGACGGGGGTTTTAGGCAAAGACGGAAGGGGAACTTCTGAACATTTTGGACTGAAGGGGAAGATAGATATCGAGATGGGGACACTCTCCAAAGCTGTTGGTGCAGAAGGAGGGTATATCGCTGGAAGCAGGTCTTTAGTTGACTATGTCTTAAATCGAGCCAGACCGTTTGTCTTCTCTACCGCCTTATCAGCAGGAGTAGTAGCAAGTGCACTTACAGCAGTCGATATCATTCAATCAGAACCTGAACGCAGAGTACGCCTTCGAGCCATGAGCCAGCGTCTATATAATGAATTAACCTCCCTTGGCTACACAGTGTCGGGGGGAGAAACTCCGATTCTTGCCATTATTTGCGGAGAACCGGAACAGGCCATGTTCCTTTCGAAGGAATTACATAATTATGGAATTTATGCACCAGCTATCCGTCCGCCAACGGTACCTTCTGGAACTTCGCGCATTCGACTTACGTTAATGGCGACACATCAAGAAGAACAAATGAATCATGTTATCGACGTGTTCAGAACAATCCGTACCAATAGATACAAATAGGTTGTTTGATTTTCAAGGAAGTTTATCGCGGCGAGGACGTTAAATAAAGAAATAAGCTAGATTCATAGGATGAATGGGATGTACAACATATAAGAAAAGAGGGATTAGGTTTGGAAACATTGGTGAAAAAGGACTGGAAGATGCTAGCGGAAAACGTAATCAAAGGATATAAAGTAACAGCGGAAGAAGCACTTGCTATTGTACAAGCACCTGACAACGAGGTTTTAGAGATTTTGAATGCAGCTTTCCTTATTCGTCAGCACTATTATGGAAAAAAGGTTAAGTTGAATATGATCATTAATACGAAGTCAGGTCTATGTCCTGAAGATTGTGGCTATTGTTCGCAGTCAATCGTGTCGGAAGCCCCTATCGATAAATATGCTTGGCTGACCAAAGAGAAGATTGTTGAAGGTGCTCAAGAATCAATTCGTCGCAAAGCTGGCACGTATTGTATCGTTGCTTCTGGCCGTCGTCCGACCAATAGGGAAATTGATCATGTCATTGAAGCCGTGAAAGAAATTCGCGAGACAACGGATCTTAAAATCTGCTGCTGTCTAGGTTTCTTAAATGAAACGCATGCCAGTAAGTTAGCCGAAGCTGGGGTTCATCGCTACAATCACAACTTGAATACATCTCAAGATAATTATAAGAATATTACATCCACACATACTTATGAGGACCGTGTAGATACAGTCGAAGCTGTAAAAGAGGCCGGAATGTCTCCATGCTCGGGTGCCATTTTTGGTATGAATGAGTCTAATGAAGAAGCAGTAGAGATTGCCCTATCCCTACGCAGTCTTGACGCGGATTCAATTCCTTGTAATTTCCTCAATGCGATTGACGGTACACCACTTGAGGGAACTTCCGAGTTGACTCCAACTAAATGTTTGAAATTAATTTCGATGATGAGATTTGTTAATCCAAGTAAGGAAATCCGTCTTGCTGGAGGTCGCGAGGTGAACCTCCGTTCTATGCAACCCATGGCACTTTATGCAGCCAATTCTATCTTCGTCGGCGATTATCTAACAACAGCTGGACAAGAACCTACGGCGGATTGGGGCATTATCGAAGACCTTGGTTTTGAAATTGAAGAATGCGCTCTTTAACATAGTAAAAAAACTGCATATTAAACAGGAAGGCTGCTGAATCAGTAGCCTTCCTGTTTAATATGTCTCGTAAATGATAGAGCCTGTCTGGGAAATATCATAATCACCTAAAGCTTTGATTTCGGCTTGAAATGGATTTGATGATAAAATTCGCTTAACAATGTTTATAAGCTGTTCGTTTTTCGGAGATTTTAAAATAACAAGGTCATAACGTTCTGTAATTAATGGAACAAAGTCGATTCCAACGATTTTTGCAGCTTTTTCAATTCCCACACCTACATCCGCTATCCCAGCAGAAACAGCTGAAGCCACACTTAAGTGATTGGTCTCTTCTTTATCATATCCCTTAAGGTTTTTTGAAGGGATTTTGTGAATCCTTAGCTGCTCATCAAGAAGAATTCGAGCTCCTGATCCTCTTTCTCGATTGATGATGGACAAGTCTTTTTGTTTTAAATCAGTCCAATTTGTGAGGTCTAAAGGATTTCCTTTTTTAACATATAAACCTGCTCTCCTTGAAACCAGATTAAGTAATATATAAGGATAGCCTACCAAAATCTTTTTTATATAAGGAAGATTATATTCCCCAGTATCTCCATCAAACATATGTAAACTAACGATGTCGGAATCCCCATTGTACATGGATATAAGCCCGCTTAGACTTCCTGTGTTAGAGCGTAATGTTTTATAGCTGGAGTCCTTCTCAATGTGCTGCCCTAGTATATCTAACACCATATCTTGCCCGCTAATGACAAGGTTTAGAGAATCCTTTACATCGTTTCTATGGGGTTCGGCAACAGGAACTGGGGATGTACTGGACTTATTGTTATTAATATACATCTCCAAGTCTTTTGCATCCATTCTCATCTGCCTTCCCACGCGGAATACAGGCAGTTCCCCTTTTTTAACAAGATCATAAATTGTCAATTTAGATACCTTTAAAAGCTGTGACACTTCCTCGATCGTATAGGAAAGCTCTTTTGACATGTGCATCCCTCCATTCTTTATTGTAGCTTAGAGTCCTTTGAAAAGTAAATTCACAGCAAAAAAAGGCATTGATTAAAACCTTTTATCTGTTTTATACTAGTTATAATTAGATATAACTAGTTATAACTAGTCAGAAAGGGAGAGAGACTTTGAAAAAAATATATCTTATGATTTTCTCGCTTATGCTACTTGTGATAGTTGGCACAGGGTGTTCAAGTGATAAAGAAAAAGGCACAGAAAAGCAGACGCAAAAAGCTGACGAGAAAGTAGAATTGACGATGTCAGCAGCCGTGAGTTTACAAGCTGCCTTAAATGACATTAAAACTGCTTTTGAAAAAGAAAATCCAAATGTGACAGTAAACTATAACTTAGGAGCTTCTGGAGCTCTTCAACAACAAATTTCACAAGGAGCACCTGTGGATCTGTTTTTCTCTGCTGCAGAAGATAAATTTGAAAAATTAGTAGCTGAAGACCTAATTGAAGAGAAAAATGGAATCGACTTAGTAGGAAATGAACTGGTGCTGGTGGTCCCAATGGAATCGGATAAAGAAATCAAAACAATAAATGACATCACAAAGGCTACCAAAATTTCCATCGGTACCCCTGAGTCAGTACCTGCAGGACAATATGCTAAGCAAACATTAGAAAACCTAAATCTTTGGAAAGAGATTGAAGGTAAATTGGTATATGCCAAGGACGTTAGCCAAGTGCTCACATACGTAGAAACAGGAAATGTAGACGCAGGACTAGTTTATAAAACAGATGCCTTAAACTCAGAAAAAGTTGATATCGTCGCAACAGCTAAGGAAGATTTACACGACCCGATTATTTATCCAGTAGGCATGATTAAGGATAGTTCTCATCCAAAAGAAGCGCAGCTATTTTACGACTATCTTCAAAGCGAAGATTCTATCAAGGTTTTTGAAAAATATGGATTTGAAGATTTGAATTAATGCCGAAGTTTTGTTTACTAATCAGATTCTAAATAAAGATAAATTTCGTTCTATAACAAAGGCCACCAATTTAATTTGGTGGCCTCAGACTGTAGACAATCTCGATGAAAATCGAGTTTGTCTACAGTTTTTTTTAGGGTTTTAAAAATTCGAACGTTGATTTCCACTCCAGGCACTCGCTTTCCGCGGGCGGTCAGGGAGCCTCCTCGGCGCCTTTGCGCCTGTGGGGTCTCCCTTGGACGCGCTTTTCCCTCAGGAGTCTCGCACCTTCCGTTCCAATCAACTTTGTTTTAACAATTAGATATAACCGCTTTTGCCTACAGTCTTTTTTGTTTTAAAATAGGAGTATTAAAACTTGAGGTGATGAATGAGTACTTTAAAATCTCGCCCGATGGGCAAAGATAACAATCAAAATGTTCATCGTAAACATAGTCATGCTTGCGAAAGAACCCTTCTTTTGTTCGTGGACGTGTATAGGGTAAAGCTGGTGTGATTTCTTTCCCAAAAAGGTAGCTTGTAATGGCTGGTGTTTTGTAAGCTGCACCTGCGGCAACAGCTTCAGGTTTTCCAACTTTCTCAATCACTTGTTCAACAAGAGGCTCTAAGGTATGACTATCATGCGTATTTCCCGGTGTTACAATCGTCCCCAGCACAAAACCGTTGCGGTCTGCAGCCGCATGAAATGAATAGGCAAACTGTTTTGTTCGTTCATCTTTTACATAGTAGCCACTCTCAGGGTCAGTTGTACTTTCTTTAATCTTTGTACACCCGGCATGGGTGCAATCTATAGGGTGAAACCCGAACATGAAAGCTGTATCAAGTAAATGTAGCAGATAGATCAGGGAAAGATTGTACTCTTTCCACGAGGTCTGTAACCTGTTCAGTGATGGACAGCTGAATTATCAGAAATTGACCTACCTCTACTCTACAACTTTGCTCTCATCTCTTTTGGTTTTGGTCAAATAGAATACCAAGCCTAAGATTATTACGAGGAAGACCAAACTGGTTCCGGTCGTACCTAGTCCAAGGCCACCCTTATCACGAGGTTGTGACAGATAGTCACCAAGAGAGGCGCCGAGAGGACGAGTCAAGATGTAGGCGATCCAGAAGGAAAGCACTGTATTTAGTTTGAAACCATAGTGGGCGATGGTCACCACCCCAATCAATGCCGCAAACATAAGTGCTGACTTCCAATAGCCCATGTTGAGCCCTTCTGCTATGAGGTCACCAGCTGCAGTACCCAAGGCGAAGGTGAACAGGATGGCCAACCAGTAGAACGCTTCTCGTTTGGTCGTGTAGATAGAGTGAATGGACAGTGTCTTCTCACTCGAGTACCAAGCCGCAAACGTCGCAAGCATCGCAACTGTGAAGATGATAGTTGTCGTCACTAGACTGACCCCGAAATTGTCCACGAGGTTGTCGGTAATCAGCGTGCCTACAACGCTAATCATCACTACCGTGAACCAGTAAATACTTGGCACATACTTACTCGCTTTGAATTGGAAGAAAAGCGTTATGATTAAAAGGACACTCATGATTAAGGTCGTGTTGGTCAATCCCAATTTCAGATTTCCGATCAGGAAGTCTGCAGCCGTCTCACCCACAGTGGTTGCCATTATTTTGATGATCCAGAAGTAAATGGTGACTTCCGGAACCTTGTTCAACATCTGACGTCCGATGGATGGGCTTTTTATATCATTCATTTATAAATCCTCCTTATCCTCTCTTGGTTTATTTAGTTTTCTATAAAACCTTATTGGCTGGTTCTATTGTTCCCTAGATTCACTATATCGAGTCAACCTTAACGCAACTTGAAAAAAGGATTAAAAATCAATTAAAAAGCGAAATTAAAAGCAAAATAATGCTAAATTGTAGAAAGAGCATTTCAATAATTAGTAAAAGCGAGTAAAATGCAGGACTTTGGAGCAAATATAGAAGGGTATTGAATTATAAGCGGACGACAATTTTCTGTATTTAGGATGGAATTAATATTCCTAGCTAAATTCGATAAATACATGTGGATGTGGCTTCCTTTCCATATTGCACTCAAGTAGGAGGATTTTAAATGAAACAGCGTATTTTGGTTGTAGAAGATGAAGTCCAGATAGCAACGATATTAAAGATAGAACTCGAGTACGAAGGGTATGAAGTGCTTGTGGCCCATACTGGTAAGACGGGGTTGGAAGCGGCATTACAGGAAAAATTAGATTTAATACTTTTAGATGTTATGTTACCTGAGATGAATGGTATTGAAGTTTTAAGAAGAATCCGAAATGAGAACACCTTACTGCCAATCATCCTATTAACAGCTCGTAATATTACGATGGATAAGGTGACGGGACTAGATCAGGGAGCCAATGACTATATAACGAAGCCTTTTGAAATCGAGGAGTTATTGGCAAGAATACGTTCTTGTATTCGTCAGAATTCAATAGCTGCCAAAGCTTCAAAAGAAGAGGAATCGATCTTATCAATTAAGGATCTATTCATTAATCTCGATACTCGAGAAGTTAACAGGGGCGATTTTTCTATAGCGCTAACCCCGAAGGAATTTGATCTACTCGTTTATCTACTATCCAATAAAAATAAAATAGTTACACGAGAAAATATCCTGATTAATGTATGGGGTTATGAGTATGAAGGGGAGACCAATGTAATCGATGTGTATATCCGTCATTTAAGAAAGAAAACAGAAGAAGGTTTTTCTGATCCAACGATTATTCAGACGGTAAGAGGAATTGGCTATACAGTAAGGGAGAATTAAGTAATGAAAATTACTACAAAAATTAACCTGATCACGACTGCTTGGATACTCTGTGTGTTGGTTGCCGTTAATGCAGTTGTATTTATTTCTTTTATGAAAATTACTGTAAACATGGAAGAGGATATATTACTTCACAAAGCGCAAAATATTGTTGCTGAAATTCAAAAGGATGATTCTCCTCAAGAGATAGAAAAAAAATTAACCACATATTTAACGAATCATTCATTTATACGGATCATTCAACCTGATTCTCAAATTAGTAGTGAAGTATCCAGTGACCATTATTTGATTACTAAATTTAAAGGAGAATTTTCAAGGGAACAAGAATCGCAAAGAAGTACAATTAGACAAGCGCATAAAGAAGAGCAAATATTAATTGTTAGGGTTCCTATCCTATCTAAAGGTAAAGTTGTTGAAACTTTAGAAATTGGAGATAGATTACTAGGACTGGAATTAGGGAAGGATGTATTACTTTCGATTCTGACATTTTGTACGTTATTAGGGGCGGGGTTATCGTTGCTAGGCGGCAGGTGGTTATCGAATGTAATTATGAAACCTATTTCCAATATGATTAATACGATGGAGGATATTGAACAAAGCGGTATACCAAAAAAAATCATCATCCAGCATGAAACAAAGGATGAACTGCAAAAAATGGCTGTTACATTCAATCGGATGATGGGCAGATTGGATGCAAATTTGGATAAACAGAAGCAATTTATTTCGGATGCTTCTCATGAAATAAAGACCCCGCTTACGATTATAAAAAGTTATGCTGATCTACTGCGAAGACGTCGTATACAAAACGAAGAGAAAGCACTTGATGTTATAGATGTAATTCATTCAGAGGCAACCCGTATACAGAAAATGACGGAAAGGCTGCTAGAATTAGCCGATACAGAATTGGAAAATACTTTAGATTATAAATCCTTGAATGTAATAACTTTATGTCAGAACGTGTTTAATCAATTCAAAGAAGTCTATGATCGGGAAATAGATTTTCATTATCAAGAAGATTCCATTATGGTTATAGCAGATGAATTGAAGATAAAACAGGTGATCATTATCATTTTAGATAACGCAATCAAATATAGTACAGACAAAATTGATGTGTATGTAAAGGATCAGTTAGACTCTACGGTCATTAAGGTAAAAGATTATGGGATTGGAATACCTGAGAATGAAATAGAAAATATCTTCGAACGTTTTTACCGGGTGGATAAGGCTAGAAGCCGGGAGACAGGTGGAACAGGGCTAGGTTTGTCGATAGCCAAAAATATAATGAATCAACATAATGGGGAAATTAAAGTGGTTAGTACCGATGGAAAAGGAACAGAGGTGGTATTGTCCTTACCCAAAAGGTAATCTGCTTCTTGCTAAATTCAGACTTGAATGGATGAAGAAGGTGCAAGATAATTTGCCGCTAAATACAAGAATGAGGTGTTCTGTGAGTGACACTAATATGATGATTAGCTTGAGTATCTTATTATTGCTATTTCTCGTTTATACGATTGTCCCAACGGTATTTATTCGTGTATCCGGACTGGGCATAACCAAAAATATCAAGAGGAATAATAGAATAGCCTTAACTTTTGATGATGGACCTAACCCTGAATATACGACACAATTACTTGACCTTTTAAAAAGGTATAAGATAAAGGGTTCGTTTTTTGTTGTGGGCAGTAAAGTGAAAAACAACCCTGATATCATTAAACGAATGCATGAAGAAGGACATACAATTGGAATCCATCATTTTGATCATATTTCAAGCTGGGTCCTTTCGCCATTTCATTTAAGGAAACAGTTAGATATGACTGAAAAGGCCATAATGGAATGTACCCATGAAAAAGTCTCTTTTTACAGACCTCCATGGGGCCATTTTAATATTTTTACGCAAATAGCCAGTAAGAAATATCAAGTGATTATGTGGTCAGACATTTTCGGAGATTGGAAAGTGGAAACATGCAAAAATGACCTACTTGATCAATTGCGAAAAACGTCAACAGAAGGTTCCATTCTCCTGCTCCATGACTGTGGGGAAACCTTGGGGGCGGATAAAGAAGCACCTCGATATATGATTGAAGCCTTGGAAGTTTACCTACAAGAAACAATAAAAAAGGGAACACAATTTATTACATTAAAAGACTTATAAACTGATTCGAGGGGATTTTATGAATATAGATAGTATCTTACATTTTATTGACTTATATGGCTATCTTATCATTTTTCTTTTTTTATTCATGGGCATTGTGGGAATTCCCGCCCCAGAAGAATCTCTTCTATTTCTAATCGGAGTCTTGATTGGACAAAATAAGCTCTCTTTTGGTTTAGCCACGCTGAGTGCATTTCTTGGAGCCTTTATAGGGATGCTTATCGCTTATGTATGTGGGAAATACGTTGGGTATCATTTTATAAATAAATTTGGAAAATACGTGGGCATTACAAATGATCGCTGGGAGAAAGTACAGGGAAAGTATATGAAAAATGTCCAAAAAACAATTGTGTTTGGATTTTATCTACCAGGAATAAGACAAATTAGTCCGTATTTTGCAGGAATCAATCATATCCCCTTCTGTAAATTTCTCCTCTTTTCCCTGCTAGGCACGGTTCTCTGGACTGTCCCTTTTATAGTGGCAGGGTATTATTTGGGCAATGCCTTTCATATAAATCCGGAATATGTTCCACTTTTAGGTGTCGTATTCATAGTTTTTTTATTGATATACGTTTCTATCAATTATATGAAAAAGAAAAAAAAGAATGCCCAAAAATAGGCCCACTTCATAAGGATAATTCCCGTCCCGATTGGAATAACCAATTTCTACAATTGGTTTTCTAATCGGGCTATTAAGTTTAGAGATGGGGACTTAAGATACCTTGAACGTATCATTAAAAATTGATTAAAAAGAAAGTTTTTAACAAAATCAGTGATATATTGTAAGAGGAAAAAAGCTCTTGAACATGCAAATAGTCTTTTTTCTTAGTATGTAATCATCGTATTAAAAGAATGATTTCTATAGGAGATGACATATATGAAGAAGATTTTGTTTTTACCTCTCTTTCGCATGCAGTCAGGACATCATCAAGTTGCAGAGGCCTTAATGGATATGTTAAAAAAACATACAAGCGGAGTTACTTTGAAAAAAGTGGATCTGTTAAGTTATACAAGTAACTCTTTAGAAAAAATGATAACAACTGGTTATTTGAAATGGATCCGTTATGCACCTGAAACCTATAATCTCGCCTATAAAAACCTTTTTTACGTTTCCTTGCCGAAGGAACGTTCATATAAATGGTATCAACATATATTCTTGAAGAAAATGGAACAATTGATAGCGGAGGAAAAGCCAGATTTAATTGTGTGTACACACGGGTTCCCTTCCTATCTTTTAAGCCAGTTGAAAATAAAAGGGAAATGCAATATCCCAATTATCAACGTGTATACGGATTTCTTTATTAATAATGTGTGGGGAAGCAAGGGGATTGATTTTCACTTTCTTCCTACCCAGGAATTGAAAGAAAAGCTAATAATCAAGAATCAAATACCGAAACATAGTATGATGGTAACTGGTATTCCTGTGCATGAGGAAATCACTAAAAGAGCCCGTGGATTAAAAAACGCAGATCGCCCCAAAATTTTAATTTCAGGAGGAAACAGTGGTCTGGGTGGGATATTGAATTTAGAAGATGAGTTAAAGAAATCAACCGACTGTGATTATTTTGTACTTTGTGGTAACAACAAAAAGCTATATGAAGCAATAGATAAGTGGGATTTAGCTCATATTAACCCATTACCTTATATCTCATCAAGGTCAGAAATGAACAAACTTTATGAAGAAGTGGACGCAATCGTTACGAAACCCGGCGGTGTCACCATTAGTGAAGCACTTCGAAAAAGGCTACCGATTTTTGTTCATTCAATGCTTCCAGGACAGGAGGAAATTAATCTACAGTATTTAAAAGACCATAAACTTGTATTTGAATTCAATCACAATTTATCATTTGAAAAACAAATACTCAGTATATTAAAGGACCATAAAAAAATGGATCAGTGGGATATATCCATCGAATCTTATCAAAAGGAAATAGAGTTGGAAAAACCTGAGAGAATGGTGGAAGTAATGAAATTGATCCTTAATCTTAAACAAGCAAGTAAGCCGTCATATCTAACCAATCAGTCAAAAGTTATTTATAGCTAGGGATAATTCAGTTCAGGTAACATGGTGTTAAAATTATCTGTTCTGAATTTGATGAATCGACGGGAAGATTCGTTTAATCAGCAGCAATTTGTAGTGGGCGCCATTGGGTGATCTACAAGGGGAATTATCAACAACGGTCGAGATTTTTTTAAGAGAAAAGCTGAAAATGAAAGAGGGAAGCTGATTTATGAACGACTTTATCCAATCTATTCTACTTACACTTATGGATTATGGGTACCTTGGAATTACCCTCGGTCTTATGATTGAAATCATTCCTAGTGAAATTGTATTATCTTATGGAGGCTTTTTAGTATCCCAAGGAAACATCAGTTTTGTAGGGGCGGTTATTGCCGGAACAATTGGTGGAACCATCGCTCAGATCTTTGTTTATTTAATCGGATATTATGGTGGAAGACCATTTTTAGAACGATACGGAAAGTATATTTTCATACACAAGAAACATATTGAGCTATCGGAATCTTGGTTTACTAACTATGGACCAAGTGTCATTTTTACGGCTCGGTTCATTCCGGTTGTCAGACATGCTATTTCGATACCAGCAGGGATTTCTAAAATGTCTTTAATAAAATTCACGAATTATACGCTACTAGCCGTACTTCCATGGTCTGTGCTTTTTGTATTTCTCGGGATGAAGTTAGGAAGCAATTGGGGACAGATTAATGAGATGGCCAAGCCTTATATCCAGCCAATCGCAGTAGTTGCGGTTCTTATTATTGCAGGAATGTTCATTCGCGGGTACATGAAAAAAAAGAAAAACAAAGCCTTATGAAGTTTATGGATTTAAGGAAGGGCTGTTATGAAACATAATAGGATACTTACAAAAGCCTTTATAACAACAGGAACCGATAAACGTGAAAAACTTCACAACGAATCATCGATAATGACGGTAATAGCTTTCCAAGGGGACATTCGATGGAAGCAGTTGGGTTTTATAATATGAATTAATTAAAAAGACCACCAATTTGGTGGTCTTTTTTTATAATTTATGGGGAAATAGATTGGTATTTCTTCCTTTATTTTGAAACTTTATCATCCGTTATCCGTATATAATGTGAACGATAGTAGTGAAAGTGAAAAATCAACAAGGCCACATTTAAGAAAACATCATTTGAAATGGATGGGGTTAACGGTCGTTGTTTGGTTTCCTCATAATATTAAGATTCTTTTATTTGTAAATTTGATTAAGGGAAGGAATATAGAAGCAATAGAATACTTATAAATAGTATAGAAAATGTATTAGTAATATTTTTTAATAGGACAAATATTCAAATGGCAATGGAACTACTTAACTAACATGTACTAGCCCTTAGAAAGGATGCTTTCATTCATGGAAATAAGGAAACCAACTGATTATGAACTTCAAAAGGTTATATCACTTTCGCCACAAGCTGTTTTTGACGGCACATTAGGTGAAGTGAAGCCAACTAATCAAAAAATCAAACAACTTGTTGAACCACTGCTTGCAAAAGGGAGTTATTATGTCATTGCGATAGAAGAAGATCAACTAATGGGGTGGATTCTATTAGGAGCAAGTAAAGATCAGTTTACGGATAAGATGAATGGATTTATTTATGAACTGTTTGTAATAGAAGAATACAGAGGGAAAGGTATTTCTAAAAGATTAATGGAGTCAGCAATTGATTTTCTAAAACAAGATGGGCATTCTGAAGTCCGTCTAAGTGCTTTTGCCCAGAACAAAGCTATTAAGCTCTACGAAAAAATGGGCTTTAACATCAGAACCATTACGATGAGTTTGCCGTTATGACTCTTTCAGTGGATGTTTCGCAATAGAGGAATATGTACTTGGAGGATTTCTTAGTTGACTATGGGCTGATAATCCTGATAAAAAAGCAGATTTATTACATAAAAAAGGATAGTAATTAACCGTTCTAAAGCTTTTATCTATTAGTGTTAGACCTATTTACAGGGGGGATAAAAAAAGTGAATGAAGCAATAATTAGTTTTCTTATTATTGTAATGTTGATCATTGCGTTCACATACGGTCTCATAAGACAAATACGGCAAATAGTTAGTATCAGAAAAGGAAATAAATCAGATTATGTTCATTACAAAAGAACAGTAGTTGGAAACTATCTGAGTTGCATTTCATATGCGGGTTTTCTTATTGCCTATATCTTAAATGTACTTCTTACATCACGTATTATACCTAGTGTATTTTTTACAAGTGATAACACCAGTTTCAGTTGTTTTATTTTTTTTGCCTTACTATTGATCGCGAAATTTGGAATTATTCCTAATGATTCAAAACAGAGGGATTTACAGAATTGATGATGTCAGAGGATGTTCACTATTAATATTCTTGTTATACAAATACGTTATTAAGAAAGAGGAAATATGAAAAAAATTCCGCTAACACTATTAATCATCGGAATATCCATTACCTTTGTCTTAAGCTTTGCCATGCCAGAGTTGGCAGGCAAAGTAAAAAACGATATAAGCTCTATGAAAATCCTATACTCCTACAGCGTTACAAAGTCATTCTTGGAACAAACCGAAGAAACAATCGAAATGGCATCTGTACCTCTGGGTAAAGTAAAGACCCAAGATGTTAATATCCGCACAGATGTTCAGCTTGAAGAAACACCACTGAATATTCAGGGTGTAGTGAAGGAAAACCTAAACAAGCCAGAAGAGTACAAACACGAAGTCACCTTTACTGGCCCTGAAAAAGGGTTTACCTACCGGAAATATTATCTTACCAAAAATTACGATAAAGGAACTTACACAGTTATTCGGACTAATAAAATAACTGGAAAAGAAAAGGAGTATGCCGGAACGTACTATGAACCGAGTACTCAGGATCCTATCATCGCGTGGTCACGTGACAAAAAGTAAAAAAGGTATGTGATTAGATGACAACTCTTATTACTACGCTTATCCCATTTTTACTATAGATAAAAACGATAGTCTAAAACGAGCCCCCAATTCTAGGGGGATTTTTTTAATTAATGAACATGATTAACATGAAAGTCGGGGAAAAAATGGAAAAACCAGTTGCGATTGAGAATTACAACCCAAATTGGGTTACTGAGTTCGAACATGAAAAAGCGAAGATTAAGGGAGTCCTAAAGGATAAACCTATTTGTGTTGAGCACATTGGGAGTACCTCTGTAAAAGACTTATGCGCAAAACCAATTTTGGATATAATGGCAGGCGTTCAACATTTAGATGAAGTGGACAAGTTTATTGATCCCTTAAAAACAATTGGCTATGAGTTTGTCGCACATAAGGAGTTTCCTGAAAGGCGTTTTTTTAGAAAAGGCCAATGGAGAGCGGGTACACACCATTTACATATCTACAAATTCGGAAGTGAAGAGTGGAATAATCATCTATTATTTAGGGATTATTTAAGCACTCATCCTGATATTCGTAAACAATACCAGCAATTAAAACAAAACTTATCTCAAAAGCATCATTTAGATAGAGTGGGATATACTCAAGCAAAAGCCCCATTTATCCGATATGTCATAGAAGAAGCAAAAAAAAAGATAAATAGTATGTGATTAAAAGGAGTATATCATTTCAATCTTTTTAGCGACCATTTTAGGTTCACTTCTCCTTATGATGGGACCAATTAATTGGAGGGATGGTCGGAGATTGTTTTTTTAGAGGTTATATTCACTTAACAAGATCAGTAAAAACTTGAACTGTCAAAGTCTATGAAGTAAAAGCTGCTTATGAAGAGTACTGAAAGAAAAATCAAATCTAAGAGTCGTTCGCTTTTCGGTTTTTACATGTTCTCTATTATTCCATGGCAGATGTAACGGCAGTGTATATAAACTGCCGTTTTTGTGTGTGAAATCTTAGGGTAAAAACCTTTTAGCATGAACTTCGAACAATAAGTTCCGGGGCAAACCGATATGTAATGAACGGAGCCTGAACAGGATTAGTTATCCGGTCCAATAATAATTCTGCTACTTTGATTCCCATTTGTTGTATAGGTTGTCCAATTGTTGTGATAGAAGGTTCATAAAATTCCGAATAGGCGACATCATCAATACTGATAATGGCTACTTCATTAGGAATCGAGACTTTTTTCTTTTTCAAATAGCTAAGGATTTCACGGAGCACTAAATCATTTCCTGCTACTATGGCTGTTGGAGGCTTTTCTGTATCGAATATTTGGGCCAATTTTTCTTGAATTTGGTTTCTGGGTAAAGAATAGATATCATCTTCTCTGACTTCAAAATCATAAGATGCCATTGCTTTTTTAAATCCTTCGATTCTCTCCAGCCTTGGCGTGATAGGGATATCAATCGGTAAGGTTAAAAACGCGATATTTTCGTGTCCTTTTTCAGCTAGCATGGATACCGCTAAAAAGATTGCAGCGTGATTGTCTAAAAGGACGGAATCAGATGTCACACCATCAACTAACCGATCAACGAATACCATAGGAATCGAATGATCGATTAGATAATTATAGACTTTAAAATCATTTCCTACTGGAAAAATAATGATTCCATCTACTTGCGTAGAAACCAGCAAATCAAGGTATTCTTTTTCTTTCTCTGGATCATCAGCAGAGTCACAAATGAATACCTTCATGCCGTGCTGCCGAAACTGTTCTTCCACGGTACGAATAATTTCGGTGGACAAAGTATGTAAAATATTAGCTACGAGAATGCCTATGACTTTTGTTTTTTTCACTTTTAAATTTCTAGCATTATCATTGGGACGAAAGTCAAGTTCTTGGATGACTTGCTCGATTCTGTCTTTGGTTTCAGCACTCATATAACGAAAACGTTGGTTGATATATTGAGAAACCGTACTTTTGGAAACACCGGCCTTCTCAGCAACATCGGATATAGTAGTTTTCTTTTTTTTATTCATGGCGTTCTCCTAAAGGATATTATTTCTTGAAAATGGATACCTTCATCATAACAAAGGAGCATAATGATTCCAACGCCATTCTTTAACATGAACAGGGATCTATTTTGTTATACGCTGGATTTAAGAAACACCCTTAGCGCTTTTGGATAGCATGCGCTAAGGGTGTTTAACCTTACAAATATTCATTTATAAATCATTATCAAAGAATTAACGAACGAGCCAACCGCCATCAACGGCAAGGATATGGCCATTCATATAGTCAGAGGCCTTGCTTGCAAGAAAGACGACGGTTCCCATGACATCAAAAGGTGTTCCCCATTTTTCAGCTGGAATCCTCGAAAGAATATCTTTGTTTCTTGATTCATCTGCACGAAGCGCGGCAGTATTGGCCGTTTCAATATATCCTGGGGCAATCGCGTTTATTTGAATGTTTTTAGCCGCTAATTCATTAGCGAATGATTTAGTCAGTCCAGCAACGCCGTGTTTACTTGCTGTATATGCTGGAACGAACTTACCTCCTTGGAATGTAAGCATGGAAGCGATATTTATGATTTTCCCACTGCCTTGCTTAACCATTTCTTTTGCAACGAGCTGACTAAGAAAATACAGAGCATTAAGGTTAATGTCCATTACTGCATACCAATCTTCATCTTTATATTCCAATAAAGGGGCTCTGCGAATTGTTCCTGCATTATTAACAAGGATATCAATTTTCCCGTATGCATCAAGACAGCCTTTTACAACGCCTTCAAGGCTTTCCTTATTCGTAAGTTCTGCTTGATAAAAGACCGCTTTTTGGCCAGTCATTTCAATTAAATCCTTTGTTTCTGTCCAATTATCACCATGGGCAACGATAAATACATCTGCACCTGCTTTTGCTAATGCAACCGCATATCCTTGTCCTAATCCAGTATTCCCGCCTGTTACGATAGCAACTTTACCTTTTAAACTGAAGAAATCCATTGAAAAATCTAGTAAGCTCATCTTCTTTCCCCCATCTCTATAAGGTTATTGTTTATGTTTATATCTTTGCGGCATATTCATTTGCTGTGATCTTAGGATGTTACTTCATTTCTGAAATAGGAAAGGTATCCATATCCTCATATGTATAATTCTCTCCAGCCATTGCCCAAATAAATGTGTAGTTGCTTGTAGCAGAACCACTATGAATAGACCATGGAGGTGAAATGACAGCTTGTTCATTCTTCATTACGATATGCCTAGTTTCATCCGGCTCACCCATCATATGAAACAAGATGGCATCTTTGGCTAAGTCAAAATACATATAAACTTCGACTCTGCGGTCATGAACATGAGGAGGCATGGAATTCCAGACATTTCCTGAAGCTAATTCTGTCATTCCCATACACAGTTGACAGCTTTGGATCCCTTTTTCATGAATCATTCTGCGAATCGTCCGCTTATTAGCCGTTTCCTGTGAACCCATTTCATCACCTTGCACGTCCTTGAATGCTACGTGTTGAACCGGGTAATTTTTATGTGCTGGTGCAGAGGCTAAATAAAATTTCGCGGGCTCAGAGTACAAATCACTAGTGAAAATTAGCTCTTTACAGCCTAATCCTATATACAGACAATCACGATTTTGAAGGGTATATACTTCACCATCAACAGAAATCTTCCCTGAGCCCCCTATATTAAATACGCCTAATTCTCTTCGTTGCAGAAAATAATCAGCTTTTATGAAATCATGGCCCTCAAGCTTAACCCCTATAGAAACAGGTTTGATTCCACCTATAATGATCCTGTCATCGAGGGAATAGCATAATGAAACGTCATCATCTAGAAATAGATTTTCCACTAAAAAGTTTTTACGGATTTCACTTGTATCAAAATGTTTGGCTTGTGACGGATGAATGGAATAACGTTTTTCCATATGCATGTAAATAACCTCCTTATATAGTAAAACGGTTTATCGGATTTACTCGCTATGTTAGCGCTATCAATATTAAGAATATATAGAAAATTTTTCATATAGTCAAATATTTATAGAAAATTTTAGTAGATTAATGGGTAAAAAAAGGGGAAAATGATGAATATTATATTTTTTATGCAGCAAAAAAATATTCAAAATATTATTGTTAAAAACTGGTTTATATGATAATCTGATTTTATTAAAAAGAAAGCGCTTTCTTGTTGTTTGGGTTTACTAAACCGTAATGAACCTTTTTTTCGGGAGGAATAAGGAATGGGAAATTTAGATGTGATCACCTTTGGGGAACCGATGACCATGTTCTATGCAAATGAAGTACAGCCCTTACATGAAGTTAAATCCTTTTCCCGAGCAATTGCGGGAGCAGAATCAAACGTAGCTTGCGGATTGGCACGCCTTGATTTAGATGTTGCTTATATGACCAAACTTGGCAACGACAGTTTCGGCAAGTTCATCATTGAAGAATTAAATAAAGAGAAAGTCGACACGACAGGGATTCGTTTTACGAATGATCATTCTACAGGAATGCTCATTAAGTCAAAAGTGCTTGAAGGAGATCCAGAAGTAGAATATTTCAGAAAAAACTCAGCTGCTTCCACTCTAAATATTAACGATTTTTCTGAAGAATATTATCGGCAAGCTAGACATCTACATGCAACAGGTATCCCATCTGCGTTATCTGAAAGCTGCCACGAATTTACATTAGCTGCTATGACATTTATGAAGACACAAGAAAAAACGGTTTCATTTGACCCAAATTTACGGCCTAACCTATGGTCAGATAAACAAAAAATGGTGGATTGCATTAATCAGCTTGCTTACATTTGTGATTTATTTCTTCCCGGTATGTCCGAAGCCGAAGTTTTAACAGGACTTAAAACACCTGAAGAGGTGGCTGAATTTTATTTGAACAAAGGAGTTAAAATGATCGTCATCAAGCTTGGAGCAGAGGGAGCCTATTATAAAAATGCGAATGAAGAAGGGTATATTAAAGGCTTTGTACCTGAAAAGGTCGTTGATACAGTAGGTGCCGGTGATGGTTTTGCTGTCGGGGTGATTAGCGGCTTGCTTGAAGGTAAATCTACGATAGAAACCGTTACTCGCGGTAATGCGATTGGGGCACTTCAAGTCATGTCTCCTGGTGATATGGATGGTATGCCTAGCCGGAAAAAATTACAGGACTTTATTGAAAGTCAGAACAATCTTTTAAATGTTGAATGATTGATACCTGCAACCAGTTAACTCCACACCTAGACTTCTAATTACAAATAATCATAAATTTGATAATGAAGTGGAGAGATTGCGATGAGAATAAAAGCTGCAATAGAAAAAATTCCTGGTGGTATGATGGTTGTCCCTCTGTTCATAGGTGCTTTGATACATACTATATTTCCTGACACAGCAACTTTCTTTGGAGGATTTACAGGTGCCATGCTAACAGGTACAGCATCGATATTAGCCGTCTTTTTCTTTTGTGTCGGAGCTACGATTGATGTTAAGCAATCAGGGTATATTGCAAGAAAAGGATTTACGTTGCTTATAGGTAAAGTCGTATTTGCGGCATTATTAGGATATGGGGCAGCATTGCTTCTGCCAGAGAATGGAATCCAAACCGGTCTCTTTTCCGGTCTTTCGGTTTTAGTGCTTATTGCAGCTTTTAATGAAACGAATGGCGGTCTATATACCGCACTTATGACTAAATTGGGCCGAACAGAAGATGCTGCCGCATTCCCGTTCATCAGTATTGAAAGCGGACCGTTCTTCACAATGATCATCCTAGGTGTAGGAGGCCTTGCTACGTTTCCATGGCAAACAATTGTCTCCACTTTGATTCCATTTGCAGTCGGTATGATTGTAGGGAATATTGATAAAGAAAGCCGGGAATTCTTTGGACAAGCGGTACCGGTTCTTATCCCGTTCTTCGCATTAGCTCTAGGGTTCGGGTTAGATTTTGGCATGATTGTAAAATCCGGATTTATGGGTATTTTAATGGGTGTTGCTGTCGTCTTCCTTTCCGGCGGTGTCTTATATCTACTGGACCGCTATGTAACAGGCTCTGATGGAGTTGCTGGTGTTGCCGCTTCTTCCACAGCGGGTGCCGCAGTGGCTGTACCATTTATTATTGCCGAGTTAAACCCGCAATTTGCTCCTGTAGCAGAATCTGCAACAGCGATTATCGCGACAAGTGTATTAGTAACAGCCATTCTGACACCTATGCTGACGATGTGGGTAGCAAAAAAACAACAGGAAAGAGGTATACCGCAACGAAGAGGTATGAAACCAACCATTTTGAAAAATTCAGACGCCACTTCTCTAAAAAGAGCGAAGTAAAAGGAGAATGGCCGAATAAATGTAAGCGTTATCTAGAAAGCGGCTGGGATAGGATATCCTAGCCGCTTTTTGTGATGTAACGACGATTAATAATCTTCTATATTGAGAGATGTACCGCTTATGATCTGTTAGTGCTTTAAGACAAACATAAAATAAGAGATGTTTTTTTTGTGTGTTAAAATAAGGAAAATGGTAAAGGGGTATATGACAATTCATAAAAGAGATAGATAAAAAAGCAAAAGTTGGGTGAAATCTATAAATAAGTAGGTGGATCAAATATGTTAATAAAGTGGATAAAATGCCAAGTGAATGAGGAAAACAAGAGTTCATTTTCTAACGCACAAGAGGGTTGGGGAGAATTGAAACAGTTAGATGGATTTATAGGCCAAATCGGGGGATGGGATAAAAACAATCCGTTTGAAGCAGGCATTATTTCTTTCTGGAGAGATGATCGTTCTTACCAAGCATTCATGGAGCAACAGCATGATGGAATTTTCGAGAAGAGTAACCAAAGAAATACTTATTCCAATATCTCTGTTCAAATTTTCGAGAAAATGTTTAATATAAGCACAACAGACATGACAGATTTTTTAAGTAAGGGAAGTCTTTTTCGAGTGGCAGATTGTTTTGTAGAAACAAATAAACAACTTGAGTTTAAGCACATGCAAAAAGAAGTATGGAACAAAGGGATGAAGGCTTTACCAGGAATGCTTGCTGGAGTATTTGCTGAAAAGAAAAATGGAAGATATCTGGTCGCTTCATTATGGGACAAGGATCGTTCACATCAATGGTACGTGGATAATAAATTGCCTGCTTTAATTCAGAGTTCTGGAGTCAAGGACCCTGCAATAAGGATTACAGGAAGTTTAATAAAAGTTAATCCAAAATGGATCGTTTTTTGAATGATCGGCATGTTTCCTTAAATCCAAAGTAGGTTCAGGTTGAATCTAAGTTGCCCATAAACAATGGCTATTGTTAAACAAGCTTTACGAAGTTTATGAGATGAAACAGATAAACGGGGTTTAGCTAAAGTATGATTCTACCCCGTTAAAAGTATCCCATCATATTAAATCCCGACTTTATCTTTGAAAGAAAGAGATAGAATCGGGATTTGTTTTTATTAGAAGTTTTAAAACTTATTTGGGAATTGCTTGATAATCCCTTCTGTTAGGGTGTCTGCCAATTTAATAATATGATCTTCACCTTTATCAAAAGCAGAAATTTCCGCATCTGTATCCTTTTTAATTCTTGATACAACTTGGTCTGTAAGCAATTTTAAATGTGTATATAGCAATTCCTTTAATTCATCATTGCTCCAATTTGGATTGGCTTTACTAAGAAAAAGAGCAATATCATCAGCATTTTTATACCATTCAGCATTAAATATTTTCAGATTTTCCTGGTTTCCGCTTTTTGCTGCATCCACCACTTTTCCTGCAAGAACGATGTGCTCCCTTAACAGTTCAGCTAGTTTGTTGCCAGCTGCATCGCCATAATAAGGTTTGATTGCATTTCCTATATCATCCTGATTTTTTAATAACCTAGTCAGTACCTTTTCTTTGTCATCCAAATCTGATAAGGCACTTACCATATAGCTTCTTGTCCATATAGTATGGTCGATCCAAAGTTTCTGTAAAGTATGTTTAAGCTGTTCCGATGATTTACTAATACATTGTCTTTGTTGAGCCCCTTTTCCTTTTGCCTCAGTAGTTAGAGGAGAAAAGATCAAAGCAAAAGACATAAACAAGATCATTAACTTTAAAAACCGGTTTTTGATAAAAACCATCCCCTTTATAGAAATTTACATGCTCTATTATTATTTGATTAATTTACAGATTTTACTCTATAAGGGACTTAACAGAAAAATTTGAAACCGTTAAGGGTAGATAATAATACTGAACCATTGAATACTCATAATTTTCGCCGCTTTTTGCGCTGATCACCACATGACGTACTGTTATGTAAGCTATTAAACCTTCGACTGCTTCACGCAATCGTTTTTTTTATGTGGAAATTCTATATTGACAGTGAAGGTGTATTACGAGTATAGTACATCTATAAGGTGTATGAACTACTTAATACATACACTCGTTATTAAATTTCAAATCGAAGTTTTTTCCTAAATAAATAGGGGGTGGTTTTATGAACGTTAATACCCGAGAACCGGTATATTTGCAAGTTGTGAGGCATTTTAAAGAACAAATTGCCATTGGGAAATTCGTAGCGGGACAGGAAATTCCATCCCGAAGAGAACTGGCGGCTTCACTGAACATTAATCCTAATACAGCTCAAAAAGCGTATAAAGAAATGGAGGAACAGGGTTTGATTCATACAGAAAGAAATTTTCCTAGTCAAATCACAACAAATGAAACGATTTTACAGGCTGTTAGACAGGAGCTTATTCTGGCAGCGGTTGATTCTTTTGTCGATGCGATTCGGCCTATTAATGTGCCAGTTGAAGAGCTGCTTCGAGTGGTTAAAGAAAAATATTCGGAAGAAATAAGGGAGGGGGAAGAAAAATGATAGAAGTAAAACAAATCTCTAAGAAATACGGCCGGAAGACAATCTTAGATGGTGTTTCGTTTACTGCTAATAAAGGTGAAGTCACTTGTCTGATCGGGATAAATGGTGTCGGGAAAACGACTACACTCAAAGCCATTATGGGATTGACGCCTTATAAAGGTGAAATCCTGATTGATGATCAAAAAATGACAAAGAACAGTTATGAAAAAATCACGTTTATTCCGGACGCCCCGACAATGCTTCCGTCAATGACGGTTAAACAGGCAATGGTTTTCATGGAAGATTTCTACACGTCATGGAACTCGGAAAGAGCTAATCAATTATTGGGATTTTTTAAACTGGACGAAGAGACCCCCATTTCGGAATTGTCAAAAGGGAACACAGCTAAGCTTAACCTAATGCTGGGTCTGTCCCTTGATGTGGATTATGTACTGATGGACGAACCATTTTCGGGCATTGATATGTTTAGCCGGGAGCAAATTGCCGATGTCTTTGCGAGCCACCTTATTGAAGACAGAGGTGTCATCATCACGACCCATGAAATCGGTGATATTGAACATTTAATCGATAAGGTCATTTTATTGGATAACGGTAAAGTCCTCAAAGAGTTCAATACAGAAGAAATGCGTGAAGAGGAAGGGAAATCGGTAGTCGATGTAATGAGAGAGGTGTATCAATCATGATGCGATATTTAAAACTAGTGAATTTTGAAATCAATCGTTTTAGTAAAATATATATATCCTTATTGTTGATAACATTGGTGTCGCAGTTTGCTGGAGTGATCATCGTAACGAAAAGTCTTCTTAATGATGCCAGGAAGATCATGTCGGAAGAAAAACTTTCGGAAGCCGCTTATATTACCAATTATGGAGGCATTGATTTTAGCCATATCGCCAATACCCTCTGGTTTCAAGGACCGATCGCGCTGAGTGCCGTTGCCCTTATTTTTTATATTTTCCTGATTTGGTATCGTGATTGGTTTGGAAAGAATACGTTCATTTATCGTCTATTGATGTTACCGACATCCAGATTATCAATCTACCTTTCCAAAGCCACCGCCATCTTCTTGATGGTGCTAGGATTGATTGCTTTTCAGCTGATCATTTTACCCATGGAAAATGCCCTTTTTAATTCATACGTCCCTGAATCGCTCTTAAATATGGAAATGTCAACTTACTCCATTGCGAAATTGAATAGTGTCTTGAATTTGGTTATCCCAAGCACCTTCACACAATTCCTGCTTTCCTATGGGATCGGTCTAATGGTCATGTCGATATTATTTACAGCGATCATGTTTGAAAGAAGTTTCCGTATAAAAGGTATCATTTTGGGCTTGGTGTATACCGGAATCGCCGCTGCGTTGTTTTTAGCTCCTGTTTTCATAATGGCAAGTGAGAATTTCTATTTTTATCCTAATGAATTATTAGGTATACTGATCGCTTTAGGAAGCATTGTGACAGGACTATCGATTTGGCTTGGTTCCTGGTTATTGAAAAATCGCGTTACCGTATAACAACTATTAAAGGAGAGTGAACAAGGTGAAACGTTATATATGCAGCATCATTATAGGAATGGTTGTCATCTTAAGCATCGGGACCTATTATGTCAAAGTAGCTTCCTCCGCTTCCGGCCTTCCAAAGTATACGTTCAAGACGCTAGAAGGTAATGATAAAGAGCTTGATCCGGTGATCATAAATGGTTCACATGAAGCCAATCCCTATTTTGAATCATTAACGATTGAATCCAATCAAACAACATATGACAGCGAAAAGTCTTACTTTGAAAGCTTAACTGGAAGACAAGATGCTCAAATGGGAAGATTAATGAAAGAACATCGTTCATTTATGCGTGGTAAGGATTTTATCGATTCTTTTTATGAAGACAGTGATTTCCTGGCTTACGCCTCGGTGAATGAAGATTTCACAAAGAGCGGAAACATGGAAGCGGAGTTTGATATCGCTTTATTGGAGAAGAAAAGCAACGATGAAAGTTCTTTCAGTTTGGAACTTCCTGATCAAGAGAGAAAAATGAATACGAATGTCGTGGATGTGCAATTGGTCCATTCAAAACTACAGGTATTAACGACTAATGATGTGAATTCCAACGATGACAAACAAACGAAAGAGGTTCATCTGTATACGATCGATTTAGCTAATAAGAAAGTAATAGGCGATAAAACTCTTTTATCCGAAACTTATAATGGCAATGACCAAGTCGAAGTTGGGATGCCAATTGATGTTGCTCCCACCCAGTCAAACAACATGATTTTATTTTCTGTGATCAAAGGGGTAATTCATGAGGATGGTTCGTATGAGGAAAAGCCAAAAGAAAGCAAACTGCTATCTTATCATTATGAAACGGAAAAATTAGAAACGGTTAATGGGTCCGAAAAAGAATCGCTTAGCCTGGACATGGCAAGATCAGGATATGTTGATGGGAAAAACCTATACGCTGTTGATACCAAATCCGATAAATATCACATTAAGACGTTTGATCTAAGCAGTCAAAAGATAACGAAGGATCTAGAGCTAGATCTAGCTGTTCATAAGAATGAAGAATACTTCGCCACCGTTAAGAATGGAAAGGTGTATATCCTTCTAGGTAATGACAGATATCCAGAGGAAATGGATTATAAAACTAAACCGCCTCGATTGCTGATTGCCGATTTAAAGACCGGAAAGACTTTATATAAAGGGGAAACAGTCATTCAATCAGCAGAACAAAAGAAGACCAAAAATCTTGGTTTTTATGTAGAAAATATAGAAGTCAAATAAGGACCCCTATCACTAGAAGCAGTCTCAAAAACTATTGAGACTGCTTCTTTTTTTAGTGAAGGTCGAATTATTTCTCTGAAGGACGAATTATCCAGCAAAGGACGAATTAATACCAATGAAGGACGAATTATCTCTCTGAAGGTCGAATTAATACCAACAACGGACGAATTATCCCCAACAAAGGCCGAATTAAAGTTGTGCAATAAAACTATTTGCTTATCTCAGACTTATTCTTTAGATCGAACTCATGGCATAAAAGTATTAAAAAAAGGGATATCCCATTACAGGATATCCCTTTCTAATTTCGATCAAATTGAAGCGATTTTTGCTCTTGCTGCACTTTCATTCTTGCCGTGCAAGAAGTAGTAAAGAAGAGAAGTTGCTATGACCACAACACCTAGGATGACATAAAGTGTACTGTAGCCTGTTAATGGAATGATTAAACCTAGTATATAAGGACCAAATCCAAGTCCAGCATCAAGCATGATAAAGAAGGTTGACGTTGCCATTCCCATACGGTGAGGCGGAGTCATTTTAACGGCGATCGCTTGCGAGCTTGATTGCATATTACCGAATCCAAGTCCAATAAGGAATCCGGCTGCCAATAAAGTGAAACTATTACTTGTTTGACTTAGAAGGAGCAGTCCTGCTCCAAAGATAATAAAGGCCGGATACATAATATAGTTCGATCCTCTCCGGTCCATTAACGGTCCTGAGAAAGGGCGTGATAACAATACTGCTACTGCATAGACTACAAAGAAGAAGCTTGCAGTATTAACTAGGTTGATTTCCATTGCATAGAAACTGATAAAAGAAAGAACGCTAGAGTAACAGAAAGCTAATAATAGAGTAATAAATGAGATGGGCAGTGCCTTTGGCTCAATAAAGTTGGATAGCTTGAATCCCTTACTTTCAGATACTTTGATCGTTCCTTTTAATGCAGGTACATAAAGGAAGAATGCTGTTATCAAACTGATTACCCCTAAAGCAAGGCAGAAACTAAAAATCGTTTGAAAGCTTGCATGTTGTGTCATATAAAGTCCGATGAAAGGACCGATTGCTGTGGCCAGTGTTGCACTCATGCTGTAGTAGCCGATGCCTTCCCCTTTTCGTGTAGCCGGGATAATCTGAGCTACAATTGTTCCTGTTGCTGTGCTGGCCATACCCATTGCTATACCATGTATTAGACGGTTAACTAGCAGGAAGGTAATGCCGAAATCTACAAAATATAAAAGTGTAGTCAAAGTAAAAAAGATTAAACCAATGTATAACGTTTTCTTACGGCCAATCGAATCAATAAAGCGGCCGATGAATAGTCGCCCAATTAAAGTTCCAATAATAAATATCCCAGATATAAGGCCGGCTTGGCTTGTAGAAGCATTTAATTCATTTACTGCATAGATAGCCAGTGTCACCATTAATAAATAAAAAATTAATGTTATGAAAAAATTGATGGAGGAAACAATAACAAAATCTTTCGTCCACAGTTTAGGTCTGGATTGATCCATTTTATTATCCCCTTACTCTATAATATTATTTCTTATTTCGCTCATAATGCGGATGGCTGCGAGCTGTTCTTCTTCAGTGATTCCTTTTAAAATGTCCTGTTCGTATTGGTCAATGGTCACACGGACATCACTATATAACTTTGTTCCAAGCTCTGTAAGCTGCATTCTTTTTTCGCGTCTATCTTTGCTCGGAACATGCTCTACATATCCTAATTCTTCTAAGCGGGTAATGGTTCTGGTAATTGTGGGTTTTTCCACACTCTGATAATTTGCAAGCTCTACAAGCGTTGCAGAACCATAATTGGATAAGTAATGCAAAATTGACCATTGCGCTCTGTGCAAATGATGCTTGTTTAGCTGTATATTTAGATTGTTTTCAAAAGGCCGGTACAGCAGCAATAGTTCTTGAAAGAATTTTCGGTAAGTCTTTATCAGAAACACTCCTTATAATATATAGTTACCAAGAGTAATTGTTACCCTGAGTAACTATATTAACAGAAATTATAGTAATATGTCCAGTCGCTTTTAAGTTCTTTTATTTAGGTATATAAGCCACTTCATGAACTCGGCTAGGTTTTTTACCAGAGTTAAGGGGGAATACACCTAGAGGAGATGATGTGAAGTATGTACAAATCAATGATTGCATTAGTTGCAGTCGCAACAATGCTAACTGCTTGTAACAGTAATGAAACAGATGAAAACACTAAAGAGGTTACAGAAAAAAGTGAACAGCCTGTGCAAACAGCAGATGAACAAGTAACACAAAATGAATCCGCACAAAACGAAACAACTCCAAGTGCAGATCATGAGAAGTGGTCTTCTTTACCTGAATATGGACAGATAATCAAGCAAATCGGCAACGAAGATTATAATTTTAATAAGGAAACGGATAATGACAATAAGCGCGTTTTACTTATTGACCTAAAGGGTGAAAAACAATATAAAACCATTTTCGTTAAAAATACCAATCGCCTTAAAATCGTAAAAATAAACGGTGGCGGAGAGATTTTTAATGAGGTCATTAAATAAAAAGTCACTACACTGAGCTGTTTGAAATCACGGACAAAAGGGCTGTATTGTGACAGCCCTTTTTGTCATTTGTAATAGAAGAAAACTAATTAAAAACCGATAGTAAAAAGTGCAATCACTATGGCGAGTCCTATTATAACGAGTATTGTGGTTATAATTCCAGCATACTTCAACCGTCCTTTTTCTTTGGATTTGAAACCTAAAATCCCAAATATAATACTAGTTATCAAAAGGATAGGACCTAAGATGAAGGATACATAAGCCCATACTATCTGACTTCGGGATTCACCAACATCTCTAAAAAGTAAAATAATCAGTAATGCTCCTATGATACTTAAAACAAGTGAAAACAAACTATATTTACTACTCAAAGTATCACCCCTAAATAATAAAATCTCGAGTGCATACTATCTATATGAACAAAAACCTTTTTATACCCACTCAAAAAAACTTACAAGTAAGTTACTAAAAGAATGATTTATAATAAGAAGGATCATATTCCTGAATCTTAAAGAAAGTAAACCACATCCAAAACCTACTTTACTTTGATATAAAATGAAGAGAAAAAACAGCTATCAATACCAAATAGTACTGATAAAACTTTTTAGGTATGATTCAAGATAGGACGACTATAATAAATAAATTGAAAAATTGCTTTCCTAGAGTATTGGCTTTTGATAGTCTCGTTTGGACTTCAGTAGTTTGAACTTCAGACATGATACTTCAACTCATTTCAATTAATAGAATAAAACCAACTTTAGATAAATACATAGAGAAAAAGTGGGTGTGATTTTGAAAGGTGAAAAATTCAAGGAGTTTTTATTTGTATTTGGAACAAATACTTTTCTCATGTTGTTCTTTTTTAGTTTCGCGAAGATAAATTGGAATTATGATAATTTATATGATTTAAAACCCTATATAGGTGTCTTAGGGCTTATTGTTATAATTGGTTATATTGAAAGATCCCAGAATGTTTTATCAAAAAGAAGTTACTATTGGATTAGTATTTGTGCCGTACTCTTTAGTTTAATACTGCATATAGCCTTGACTTCTTAAAGAATTATTTGAATTTGCAACTATACATAGATTTTTAAGTTATAAGAGATCCATACTTTTGCACATTGAATCGTGTATACTGTACTTTTTGATTTGTCCATGTTGTTTAATTTGAATATTTTACCACTTAAAATCATTCTATCAAACTAAAGTGGTTTCAAGATCTTTTTCTAATATTGTTAATACCGTATAAACGTAAAGATGGTCTGTGGGATGTTTTCATTAGGATTTAGGTGGGGGATGACAGTTGTCAAAAGGACTTATTCATCATATTGAGCTATATGTTTCTGATTTAAAAAGGACTGTTGATTTTTGGGGCTGGTTTTTAGAGGAATTAGGGTATGAACCTTTTCAGGAGTGGGAAAGCGGGAAGAGTTGGAGCATAGGTGAAATGTATATAGTCTTTGTCCAAGCAAAGGAACGATTTCTTGATGTTCCCTATCATAGGGGGAGAGTAGGTCTTAACCATTTAGCATTTCACGCGATTTCACGTCATCAGGTTGATGATATGACTCAAAAATTAAGGGACAAAGGAGTAAGCATTCTCTATATTGACACTCACCCATTCGCTGGTGGAAAGGAGCATTATGCTGTTTACTTTGAAGACCCAGATAGAATGAAAGTTGAATTGGTGGCACCTTAAGTATTTTCCATTATAGGGGAGTTAGTTTGATAAGATGAAGGAGAATTGCTAAGCAACCGCACTATATGATAAATAGGAGCTAACGACATCCATCTTTAGCTGTAGGTAGCCCTTTATCAGGTATTAGTGAAGGAATAATTATTATAAGAATAGGGATAAGAATTGCCGTTTCCGTTTTTCGGATTTTTCTCGTGTTTAATGTGTTCAACCTCAAGGGTAATAGCATGAAGTAATATAAATGCACCAATAACTTGAATCCAGCTACCGACCAATAGAATCCGTTCTCCAATTATACTTTTTTCGTTTAAAACGTAAATATTACCGATCGCTGCTAAAAAAGAGCCTAAAGAAATGAAGCTATTTCCTATTATCGCAAGTTCCCTATAGGATGAATCCTCTTCAAGAAATGCACCTACTGCTTCAAAAGCTGCGCCAAGACCTTGGACTCCACTGCCAAGGGTATCTATTTTTACTCCCTCTTCCTCAGCACCATTTAGTTCAATACTTACTCCAACTGCATTTGTACTATTACCAGCAGCCTCAAGCCAAGCACCGAAGATGGTATATATTTGTGCTAGCTCCCTCTCTGGTTTTAACAGCTTAGTTCTCCCGATGGCTTGCAACGAATTTCCGAATGCTTCAATCCCATTTCCTTTTATGATTAAATCTTTCCCCTGATCGCTGTGGGTGAAAGTTTGCTGGGTCTGCCCGATTGTATCAATAAGTGAACCAATACCTAGTACCCATGCTCCTGAAAGAAGGAGGTCTTCTCCACGAAATGTCATATTCCCAAACGCTCCTTAAAAGAGGTTATTTTATATTATTCATAAACCAGTGTATGTTTACATAAACCTTCAAAGCCAGGTTTTAGGAATGAGAGGTAGCCCATCGTTTGAAATTAATCGAAGCGTTTCTAATTATTGAGAAGATGAGGAAAGTTAGTTATATTTTAACTTTCAAATTATTGGTATAATGTAGGCGATTGTCTAGAGGTGGTGAAATTGTAAGTGAAATACATTTTTCAAATAGTAATTGCTACGCTGTTTCTTTTGTTTTTTACATTTTGTACGTGGTACGAAGGAAGCGAAATTTTAGATAACCCATGGGAATGGAAATATTCAACTCACTTTTCACAGATGCTGAATGATCAAGTTGTGGATGCAAATGATATTTCAGGTTTAGATTATTTCGTATATGCAGCTAAATTTAAACCATTGTTTCCTAGCCTTATGATAATTACAGCACTTTATATAAGCATTCTTTTGGGATCGATGCTATATAAAAGAAGTGCCAAAAAAATAGCTTTATTTCTTTCTGGTTTGGGCGTACTTTTATTACTTTTAAGCAGATTGGTATCTAATTCCCCGACTGCAGGGGGAAGTTTCTTCACTACTTTTTTTCTGACAAGTGGAATTATATCCGTACTAATTGCTGCCTTATATTATTATCAAATGCCAGAAAGACATAAGACTGGAGTATAAATGTACTTTATGCCTTTTGGAGTTAACTGAGCATTATTGGACGAATTAGCTGCTATTCATAAGCAGCTTTTTTTTGTGCCGAAGCTTTTTTGAATAACCCTTAATCAATCAAAATGTCATTTTGATATTTATTTTGCGTGGATAACAAATAAAGGATCATATATATTAGCCTGACTAATATATATGATCCTTTTATATCTTTTCAACAATCGCCCCCTTTATTGAATAACTTGACTAACGTTTTTCTTTTTGTTCGTTTATCAAGATTAATAATATTAATTTGAGCAAACATTCATTTAAACCTACAACAGTTGGGTTGACATAAACAAAAAATCAATGTAATCAAAAGGCCCAAAAGGATTTTCAGAACTTGAAAAATCAGTAATTAAAGAGAAGTTGCGTTTAGAATGCGAACGAAGCTGGGCTGTATACGGATACAAAAAAACTAATGTTGGTGAATTATGTGAAAAAGTTGGCATCTCGGTTGGCACATTTTATATGTGCTATAACTCAAAAGAAGCTCTGTTTGTTGAAACGGTTGAAGCATTGCAAAACAATTTGAAGGCTTTTATGCAGGAGATGATATCCAAAGAACCAACAAAGCAGGGATTCGCAAATGCAATAAAATTGCTCTATCAGGAGTATGAAAAAAACAGTTTTTTATATTCTGTGAACAGTCCCGATTTTTTAGCTTTTTTGAATAAATTGCCACAAGAAAGTGTATCAAAACTGAAATTTGATAATGAGAATTTTTTCCATGAGAACATTAAAAGCGTGGGGCTTAATTTATTAGTGAGCGAAGAACAAGCGTTTTCTGTCATCAGTGCATTATTGTCTATACTTAATGTAAAAGAACAATTGAGTTATAACCATGTCGAAGTATTTAACTTCATGTTGGACAATATCATAGATGAAATTTTTAAATAGGGAGATTTCAAAGTGGCCTATGCAATAGAGGTACCCAATTTATGCAAGATAATTGGTGGGCAGCAAATGATTTAAAAGTTTAACTTGAAATCTGATTTATAAGGAGAAAAATTGAGATGCACTTAGATGTTAACTTTTATATCCCATTTTTAAGTCCGCAGTTATTATTAATTACTTCAATAGTATCTATTGCGATTGGATTATGTCTGACCATTCTTGGCCTTATAAGAATAAAAATTTATAAAAAAAGTACGCTATCGTTGGTATGTATTGTTTTCGGTTCTTTAATTATCGTTTCACATATAATCCAAATAATTATGAGATCGCTTTAGAAGAGGAGAGATTATTATGCATGCATTTGTTGGTAAATTAAATGGTTCATTTGAAAAAATTAATAAGTTCTTTCGTGTATCCATTCAGCTTCCCAATCCTAGTCGGAAAACAATACGAGTAGGTTCAGTATTCGGTACAGTATTAGGCCTGTTTTTACTAATTTTCGGCCTTATTGGCGGGTTTAAGTGGAGTACCATAAGTGGATCACTAGTCGTTTTATCTAATTTAGGTAATTTACTGTCAAAGGAAAAATGATGGTAGGTTAAAAAAATCAAAAGAAAATCGAATCTCCTATTTATTTTTCGGTATTTTATTAACTGTAAGGGGTCTCGAAAGCCAAAAGCGGAAAACATACGCTAAGCAAAATATGACATCAAGAAAGCCGAGTTTTCCAACACTAGGGAAAATCAGCTACTTTATTATTTTATTAAAGGAATAACGTCAAGAAATGAGGGATTACAGCATTAAATGTTTTTTCTTTCAATAAACCATTCGCAATATTATACACACCTAATGTATCAATTTATTATTTAGGGTCATGCCTATCATTCTGATGGATGCATGACCCTTTTATATTTTTCAAATATATCAGTCAAGAAGTTGTTATGGTAATACGCGATGGAAAGATAATAGATAATGATAAAGACGTTAATGTGAAGGGTGTTCGTTAGTTCAACACTGGGGTGTTGAATAGTTAAGAAAAATAGCAGGGAAATAAGCATAATAAACCGAATATTAATATATAATTGAAACAATAAATTTCAAGTAAGAAGGTAACTTATGCTGAATATAATGACTCTCCTTTCAAGTTATTTAATTGGTTCAATCTCATTTGCTTTGGTTATCGGTAAATTGTTTTATAAAACCGATATTCGAGGATATGGGAGTGGGAACCTTGGAGCCACTAATACGTTTAGGGTTTTGGGAAAAAGAGCAGGAACTACAGTAGCTATTGCGGATATATTAAAAGGTACTGTTGCTTGCCTACTCCCACAAATCTTTAATTCAACGGTTTCTCCTATATTGTGTGGCATACTCGTAATATGTGGACACGCGTTTCCTATCTTCGCGGGCTTTAAAGGTGGTAAGGCAGTGGCTACATCAGCAGGAGTGTTTATATTTTTATCTCCATTAGGTACATGTACTGCATTTATTGTGTTTCTTATTAGTTTGTTAACTTCTAAATATGTGTCTCTTAGTTCAATTTTAGCTAGTATTTCAATTGTTATTTACAGTTTTATATTTGAAGACAAGCTAATTATAGCACTCTCATTATTTATTAGCTTATTCGTCATTATTCTTCACAGAGAAAATATTAAGAGAATATTGAAGGGTACAGAAACTAAAGTAGGTAAGAAGAAATAATAGATTTGTCTAGCTAAACTAACAGGTGCACTGTATAGAGTGGTTGCTGAGGCACCCTTTTTTTACTGATATAACGGAGCAGATTAGTTTAATAAATAATCGTAAATCAATGGTATATTACTTAATCGGTGTTTGAGGGGATTGGAAATTCTAACAGCTCTTTGAATACATGGAAAAATGTCAGTTACATACAAATGTTTATGGCTCGCTCATATTCTAAAGTAAATATAACACCATAATCTAAGGAGCCAGACATGAAAAAAAGAGTTAGCTTATTAATAAGCGTGATAGTAGTCGGTATCATTGCCTCGATAGCATTAGTGTATCAAAATACAAAAAAAGAGGTTGCCAGTAAAAGGCCGTTTCCTCAACATACAGTCTATCAATCTGGAACTATAAAACCAGACAATGTGTCACAAGAGGTGATGGATGATGCAGTAGCGGATTTTTATAAAACCTGGAAAAAAAAATATCTTAAGCAGCCTGTTGATAAAAATGATGAGTATTATATTTTTTACAATGATAAGGGGTATGCAGAGCCAAAAAACGCTGTTACCGTTTCCGAAGCGCATGGTTATGGGATGATGATAACCGCAATCATGGCGGGAAAGGATCATAAGGCCAAACAAAACTTTGATGGACTTTATAGATTTTACAAGGCGCATAGCAGCGAAAATAATCCATCTTTAATGGCTTGGCAACAGGTAAAGAATAAAAATGGAGAAATTATTAATACGCCAGGGGATGTTGATTCAGCAACTGATGGTGATATGGACATCGCTTATGCGTTATTATTGGCTGATCAGCAGTGGGGAAGTAAAGGGGATATCGACTATCTTGCTAGAGCCAAAGACATTATTGAGGCCATCATGTTGAATGAAATAAATCAGTCTCAGTCTCTTATAAAACTAGGAGACTGGGCGGAAGATAAAGATCATGTTTACGGGCAATCAACTCGTTCATCAGACCTTCTTCTAAATCATTTGAAGTCATTTGAGACCGCAACAGGGAATCATAAATGGAAAGATGTAACGGATAAGGCTTATACGATTATTCATTCTATTTATACAACAAAAAGTGGCAATACCGGTCTTATGCCTGATTTCATTGTACAATCTAAGGGAGTTTATCAGCCGGCTCAAGCTGATTTTCTAGAGGGGCCAAATGACGGTAATTATAGCTGGAACAGCAGTAGAATCCCTTGGCGCTATACGATTGATTACTTACTAACCGGTGACACTAGAGCGTTGGGGCAAATACAAAGGATGAACAATTGGATTAAAGAGGAAACACATGGCAATCCAGAAAATATTCAATCTGGCTATATGCTAAATGGAAAAGCGGTTGAGGAAGGAAATAGTACAAGCTTTGTTGCTCCATTCATGGTGAGCGCCATGGTTGATTCTTCTAATCAGCTATGGATCAACAAATTATGGAGCAGAACGATTCAGGAACACGACGATGATGACTATTTTGCTAATACGATTAAATTACAGACAATGATTGTGGTTTCGGGTAACTGGTGGGCCCCAGAATCCAACACATAAATGTACAAGAAGTTCGATATATAAATTAACATTTTATACCTTTTTCAACTAGGGTGCTTGGGACATTAGGTTAAGAAGAAGCTTCAAAGAGCACCCTAAATATGATCCGTTTTTCTTATTGGAAAATCCATTGTTTAAAATAACAGAAGCTATAAAAAGGAGTTTGATGATAAATGAAAAAGGTTACACCATTCTTAATGTTCCAAGGAAATGCAGAAGAAGCCATGAATTATTACACATCTTTAATCGAAGAGTCGGAAATAACCAGCATTACTCGGTATGGAGCAAATGAAGCAGGTGCTGAGGGAAGCGTCATGAAAGCTACCTTTACGTTAAAGGGTCAGGAGTTTATGTGCATCGACAGTAATATCAAGCATGAATTTACATTTACACCTTCTTTTTCATTGTTTATTACATGTGATACTGAAGAAGAAATTGACAGGGTTTATGAGAGTTTAACAGATGGTGGAGGAGTACTAATGCCATTAGCTGATTATTCCTTTAGTAAGAAATTCGGCTGGGTAGCTGATAAGTTCGGTGTTTCTTGGCAACTTACTCTTCCAATATGAATAATGATTGATATAGAAAAGGTCACTAAATTAGTGGCTTTTTTTCATGGAATCATCTGGTTTATAGGTTTTTCCATTCCTAAGCACTTTGTTACATACTCCATGGACATTCGGAGAAGTATACACTGGCATGCGGATTGCTAGATTAAAAGTAATATCACATAACTTTCGACAGCAGAAAGGAGGATTATGAAGTGTGAACAAGAGAGAGTTGAAACTACGATTCGATGATATAAAGACTTTCTCGTCCATGTTTTTACCATTAATACCGTTAGCCAATATCATTAGATAAGAGGAGAATTCCAATCTATTTCTTGCCAGATTCCTGACAGTGAGTTGGTTATTTTTGAAAAAAGCTGTCACTACCTTTTCATTGATGAAAATAGGGAATTCATTTCAAGGATTTCCTCATTCATAAATAAAAGATTTGGACTGCAAAAAATTGTGAACACTGAGGTTAGTAAATATGAAGGTTCAATAAGCAGGCATTAGACAATCAACTTAAACCGAGCATTAGTAAGATAGGTTCAGGATAAACCGTTTGTACTGTGAAGGAATTAATTATATATTAATCCTAGAGTACCTTTATTCATGGAATAAAGTATGATGGGTAAGAAAAGAAAAGCTCGGAGGAGAAAATCATGAAAAATATTAGTGCAGAACAAGAATACCGTGAACAAATCAAACAAGAGGGACTAACAGTTGGGATTTTTACGACTACATGGTGTCCAGACTGCAAACGTTTAGACATGTTCATCGATGAAATCACTCAAGAACATCAAGATAAACAGTGGTTTACAATCGATCGTGATGAGTTCCCGGAAATTTCTGAAGAGCAAACGGTTATGGGAATTCCATCTTTATTAGTATTTAAAAATGGTGAAAAGATTGCTCATTTGCACAGTGCAAATGCTAAAACTCCAGAAGCAGTCAATGAATTTCTAAATGACCTATAAAAGATCCTTGCAAAGGTGAACCCCGCATGATGCTATCATGTGGGGTTTACTTTTTTTTGAAATTTTTTCTAGAAATAACTTGATTTTTATAATGAAACGAGTTTTAATTATAGATACCGAATATCCATTATGGATATCAAACATCCACATACATACTTGAAGAGGTGAACTGATTTGCAATTAACAAAAGGGGTCGAGCAAGCTATATGCATCATTGTTATACTCTCTACCCAGGATAAAAATGTACCGCTTTCGTCTAATGAGATCAGCAGGAGATTAGAGGTGTCTCCTTCTTATTTGAAAAAAATCATAAGGAAATTGGTCGTTAAGCAGATAATCACTTCCGTTCCTGGTAATAATGGCGGCCTTTCACTTGCCAAAAGTGTAGATAAGATTAAAAACCTTGAAATTATTGAAGCGATGGAAGGACCCATTTCGATGTTTCCGGATACGGGACTTATAGAAAAAGCGTTTAAAGATGGAGAGTATGCAGAGAAGGGGATGGACGTCCTTCGACGGATGTTTTCTCAGGCGGATGAACTTTTAATGGAGTTCTTTTCCAGACAAACAGTAGCAGATTTGCTTAAAGAGAGCTTTGGCACCACGGACATACCGACTCTTAATTGGAATTCGGCGTCATTGAGTGAAGTACTGCGGAAAAAGAAAGGTGAAAAAGAGTGAACATGCTTAAACAAGAATGGAAGCTTTTCCTTACAAATCGAAAACTGGTCGGTGTCGCAATCGTTTTACTGTTCGTTCCGATTATTTATGGGGGGTTATTCCTTAGTTCTGCTTGGAATCCATACGGAAATACAGGTAAATTGCCTGTTGCAGTTGTGAATAAGGACGTGAAGGCGGAGTATGAGGGTAAAACCTTAACTGTCGGTAATGAGCTAGTCGAGCAATTAAAGGACAATGATGATTTAGAATGGCATTTCGTAACGGAAAAAGCGGCGAAAAAAGGGTTTGATGATGGTACATATTATATGGTGGTCACCATTCCAGAGGACTTTTCGAAAAATGCTTCAACCGTCATGGATGATAAGCCCCAAAAAATGAATTTAACATATGACGTGAATCCTGGTCGCAGTTTCGTTTCTGAAACGGTCGGAAAACAGGCAACGAATAATTTGAAAACGGAAATTGCTGAAAGTGTCACAAAAGAATATGCTGAAGCGATCTTCTCACAACTGGATGAAATCGGAGATGGATTCGGCGATGCAGCAGACGGGGCATCAAAACTGGATGAGGGTGCTGAAAAACTGCATGATGGAAACAAAGAAGTGACAGAAAATCTGAATAAATTAGCTTCCAGTACATTAACTTTTAAAGATGGAGCGAATAAGCTTCAAATTGGCGTTGGCGAGTTTTTAGAAGGAGCCAATAAACTTGAAAGTGGCGCGTCGGAATTAAATAAAGGAATTTCACAATACACTTCTGGTGTCGGTCAGTTGCAAAAGGGTGCGGACGAACTCGCATCAGGCACAGGGGAATTAACTAATAACAGTGAAGCTCTTATACAAGGTTCATCCCAACTTTCCACTGGGCTGGCCAAAGTGGTTCCAGGAGCCCAAACTTTAAATACTGGATTGGCACAAGCGCAAACAGGCAGTGCGAATTTGAATGATGGGTTGAATCAATTATCACAAAATGCAAGCCAGCTGACGGACCAATCGACAGGAATCCCAAAAATGGCAGCAGGTCAGCAGAGTTTAAATGAGGGAATCAATAAACTGGCAGAAGGAAGCCAGGCGTTAAATGACGGCCTGAAAAAAATGGATGGCCAATTGCCCGGAGAAGAACAGCTGAGTCAGCTTAAGCAAGGACTGACAAGCATTCAAAGCGGTGTAAATCAATTGCAAGAAGCGGTTCCAGCAGGAAGCGGCACGTCCGGTACCGTATCTGGCATTACTGAAGATCTACAGAATAGCCAAGCAGCTTTAACGGAACTTCAATCAACGATTGCGAATAATGGACAAAGAACAATCAATGCCGTTCAAAACACGGAAGCATTCAAAAGCATGACCAGTGAACAACAATCCGAATTAATCGGAGCCATTCAAAATGAACTTCAAAACCAGGCGGAAGCACAAAAACAAATTGCATCGACTCTTGCTGCAAGTGTATCCGACTTATCAACGCAATTAACGGATAAAGTAATGCCAGTATTGAGTGGATTAGGCCAGCTTCCAGAACAAGTGGCCAATTTAAATAATGCGGTGAATAAAGTCAATCCAAACGCCGTTTCAGCGTTAAACGGATATACGGCAATAAGGAACGCGCTGGAAGAACAATTGATTCCTGGTGCAACCCAATTAAATAGCGGCTTGAATGAAGCTGTTGAAGGCAGCAATCAATTAACGGCGGCAACACAAAGTTTAAATGAAAAGACACCAGAACTAGTGAAGGGAATCAACCAGTTAGCACAAGGCGGTTCCTCGTTAAATAATGGCCTGTCAAAACTAACTGAGGGTTCTGGTCAGTTGGTTGATGGAGTTTCACAACTTCAAGCAGGGTCATCCTCCTTTGGGAATGGTCTTGAGAAGTATGCATTTGGTGTTAGCCAAGTTGGCGAAGGGGCAAACAAACTTGCTAATGGGGCCAATCAACTGAATGCCAACTCAGCGGCCTTGAACGAGGGCTCATCAGCACTTGTTAAAGGCACTGAACAATTGGCAAGCAATCTGCCTACTTTAAGCAATGGAGTCATCCAGCTTGCTGATGGCGCAGGTAAGATCAATGAAGGTTCATCAGCTCTTGCTGAAGGTTCCGGTAAATTGGGTGATGGAATCTCCTCACTAAAAGATGGAACGGTTGAACTTTCGGAAAAATTAAGTGATGGTGCAGAAGAAGTAAGTGAAAATAAAACAACCGATGATAATTACAGCATGATTGCTGAACCGACTCAGGTTAAAGAACAAAAAAGCAGTGACGTTCCTAATTATGGTCATGCTCTGGCTCCTTATGTATTATCTCTTGGGTTATTTGTAGGAGCTATTGCCTTCAATATGGGGTTCCCGACAGGGTTGCCTTCTACAAGACCTACATCAGGAGTGGCATGGTGGTTCAGTAAATTTACGGTCCTATTTATCCAAGCAACGCTTTCAGCATTAGTGTTGGATGCGATCATGATTTGGGGAATGGATTTACAGGTCGAAAATATGGGGCAATTCATTGGGGTTTCCATACTGACTTCACTTACCTTCATGTTCATCGTTACCTTCTTGACTGTAGGATTTGGAAATCCAGGTCGTTTATTGGCGATGATATTCCTTGTATTACAGCTAGGTGCAAGCGGAGGAATGTTCCCTGTGGAGTTGACCAATAACTTCTTCAGTTCGGTTCACCCGTTCATACCAATGACATACTCTGTCATGGGCTTCCGTCAAGCGATGAGTACGAGCCTTGGAGCGGGTGCATTGACAACCAGTATAGTGTTCCTGACTGGATGCATAATTGTATTTAACCTACTCTTATTGCTAACAATGGTCATCAGGAAGCGCAAAGAACACAATGTTGAGCTGGATGCATAAATTTATAAAGAAAACCCCCGGTGCAATACTGAACTGTGCCCCATTTTACGGACAGTATAAAAAAGTGCCTAAGCGGCTAATAAGTGGTCCCGGTATTGTACCGGGGCCATTTTCTTTAGCCCCCATTGATAACGATGTTCATTATATTCTTCAATAACTCGATCAATTTCTTCCTTCACATCCGTTAAATTAGTAGATGTTTTATATTCTGCCAAATCCTTAAAGTGGCCAAAGAAACTTTCCATTGGCGCATTATCCCAACAGTTTCCCTTGCGGGACATGGATTGGGTTATCCCAAGTTCCTTCACTTTGCGTTGAAATAGCGGATGGGTGTAATGGAACCCCTGGTCAGAATGAAGGATTGCACTCGGATGGAACTCGTGACACACAGCCTGCTTTAGCTTATTTAAAGTCTCGTAAACGATATCCATTTCTAATGAAGTAGATAAATGGTACGTAACGATTTCTTTTGTGGCGGCATCTTTTACGCAGGATAAATACGCTTTTTGGCCTTTCCCATAATAAAGATAGGTAATGTCAGTAAGCAGGACCTTCCCTGGCACCTCCTGATTGAATTCACGATTAAGGAGGTTTGGACAAGTAAGGTGCTCCTTGGTTGCCTTGGCCATCTTCCGATACGGGTTGGCCCTTCTGATTTTCGCTAGGAGATTATATTTTGTCATCAACCGTCTGATTTTCTTATGATTCATTACGGCCGAGTAGTCATTCTCCATAATCATTTTGATTTGGAGGGCGCCTACTTTTTCCTTTTTACTGATGAAAATATTTCTGATCAATTCTATGTCCAATTCATCCTCTTCTTCACGAAGCTCACGGTAAGGAGCTGCCTTTAACCAATCATAGTAGCCACTTCGACTTACACCAGCCAATTTGCATAGATAAGAAACAGCCTTCTTTAATTGGTGTATTCTGATCGTCCTTTCAATCAGATAGAACTTCTCAGCAGCAGTTAGAATCATTTCTTTTTCAGAGCCTGCCTTTCTAGCTCTTCCAGCTTTTTTAGGAAGTCATTTTCTGCTTCAAGGAATTTGATTCTCGCCTCGGCCTTCCTAAGTTGATCCTCTACAGACTGTGGCTTGGAAGTGGGGCGTCCTGTACTTCCTTTTCCACGGCGTTCCGTAAGGAAGCCTTCCTCACCAAACCTTTCAAAGGTACTACGCCAGCGCTGTAGACAACGTTTGGGTTGTTTCTTTCCAATTATTTCGAGATTAATTCCCTGGTCAATGAAAATTTGAGAGGGGGCTTTCCCCTTTTTATATTCCTTAACAGCTTTTGTCTTAAACTCCGGACTATAGGAAATAGATCGCTCGGAAGCACTAATGATATTTGGATTCTTTTCAAGTTCTTTAATCTGAAATTCAGTATATATATTCTTACTCATATAAACCCTCCGTCCATACTCATTACATCTATTGAAACATAAAAAAACCCGGATAAGGGACACTTTTTTATGTGTGTCCGTTATCCGGGGTATAGTTCATACGCCGGGGGTTTTCTTCATTATGATGGTTCATCCGTGTCCTTTTCTTTTTCGATGACTTTCAATCCATTTTCCCCTGAATTTTCAATCACATGTTTAAGGATGGATAGTTTGTTATCCCAAAATTGATCATAAAAAGAAAGCCACTGTTTCAATTCCGCTAAAGGTTCTGGCTGAAGCCGAAAGCGTTTCTCTCTTCCGACCTTCCGGCCACTGACCAATTCAGCTTCAGAAAGGATATGAAGATGCTTGGCAATCGCTGTACGGCTCATGGAAAAGTGAGAAGTGATTTCTGAAATGGGTAAATCCCCTTCAGCAAGCAATTGCAGGACCTTTCTGCGGGTTGGGTCGGCGATAGCCTGAAATACATCATGCTTTTCTGCTGCAGACACTTAGCCCTCAACAGCCTTTTTAAGTTTTTGATTAACGATCTGTTCCCAGCCATGATCCATTCTATCGCGAATGATCGAGCTTTTTTCGTTCGGTTTCGGAAGAATCGTGTCAGGCTCTTTCCAACCGCCATGAATAAGGGTAAACTCCGTTTTGCCATCCAGTTCTTTTAAAATGAACGAAACGATCCAACCATCCGTATCCCAGGAGAACGAGAGCCGATGTGGAGCATCTATCTCTAATACTTTACAAGGAGATGGGCCAAAAGGTGATTGTACATGGAACTCATGTCCCACTTTCGGTTGAAAATCATTTGGCATGAACCATGAAGCTATACCCTCGGCATTCGAAACTGTATCCCAAACTTTTTGGATAGGCGCTTCAAGAATAACCGTCTTCTTGACATCTTGTAGTGTATTCTGATTTGATTCCATAATAATTCTCCTTTTTTATCATAAATATAAAACCATTTGGTTTCGCTTTTGTTGATTATATAAAACCTTTTGGTTTCATGTCAATAATAACTTGTCTCCATGCATTTATTTTTATTCATGATTTTAGAGAAATACTGCGCTTAAAACAATCCAGCCGGTCTTCTTAATTACCCAATTCTTCAATTTGGTTTGCCAGGCTTGTTATATTCTCGATGGATTTCATTATCTCTGAATTTTCTAGTGCCTCGGGGTCGAATTGACCATTTTCAATATTATTTAGGTATAAATCAATTCCATCTGACAGCTGTTGGTTAGAACTGACGATTTTTTCATGGATGCTTTCTGCTATTTGGGGTGGTTCAGTTGCATTGAATTCTTCAATCTCCGTTTTCATCATTTGTAGTTCTTTTTCAAGATTTTCTCTTGCTTCGGTATCAGTGACGGCATCTTGGGACAATGCGGGCACTTCATTGGCAAATTCCTTAACTGTACTTACATACCCTGTCGCATTATCTGCATATTCCAATGATGAATTGACTTCTCCCAAAAGCGAGCACCCGCTTAATGTAAGGATGGACATAAAAGCAATGGTTATAATTTTTTTCATATGTTCCTCCAATGTGATTTTATAGTGATGATTAGATGGGTAAGAATCTTTTTTTATAAATCGCTGCTATGGAATTCAGTATAAAGCTAGGGATTTTCTTCGGGAAAAATGACTTCGAATAGAAGAGATGAAAAGCACTTTTCAAGTCGTGCCACTGATTGCAGGATTTCACTTGCTTAAACCTTGCAACATCAATGATCTTCACCTTATTTTCAGAAGTGATAAAGATGTTTCTTAAATGGATATCTGAAGGATTTAATCCCTCTTTCCTTGCTAATTGTAATGCATGGTCAATCTCTTTTATGTTTTCTTCCGTTATCGGAATTCCTAATGTTAAACATTCAAAAAGAGTGTTGCCTTCGATGTGATCTATAACTAAATAATTCTCACCCGCATCATAAAGAGTTGGATAGTATTCGATAGATTGAACAGTTTGGTATATATCAGCTTCTACTTTAGCCGTGTGAGTATGGTTCGGAAAAAACACTTTCATTGCTTTATTGGTAGAATGTATTCTAAATACATAAGCACTTCGGCCTTTTCCAATAAGTGATAAAGAATGATCGGCATCTAGTAATGTATTATTTTTATCATGAGAAATCTTGACACTTTGAGCTAATTCACTATATTGCTGCATACTTTTCACCTCTATTAGTAGTATTATCGCTTCAAATTCTTTTCAATAAAAAAGACGGTATAACCGATTGTTGGTTATACCGTCTTTAAAAATTAAAAGACCTCACCAAATAATCGGCAAGGTCTTGCAAACAACTGAAAATTAGTTGCCAATAAAGCCGAGGATAAAATCCTGTATTGACGACTTTATTGTATAGCTACTCCCCTTAACAGAAGGATTCCTATAAGTATATATAAGTAATTATATAGTTTAATATGACAAAGCGTCAAACAAAAGGATTGGACGTCTTACTCTACATATATATTCCGGACTTTTTTAAAAAATGTGCATTTATTTAGTCGAACGTTAATTATTATTTCAATTGGAGTTAGGCTGTTCTGAAGTGAGTAATAAATTCAAAACTAAATCTTCATATTTTTTCTAAATAACTCCTCTGGAAGTGGGGCTTTTTTTGCATTCATCATTCATTCTGCTCGGTTTTTATTTGTCATCCAATAGCGTATTTTTTCCGTTTTAACTTTGGGACGTGGACTATATTACAATTATATCTATTTGATTACTTAAATGTCTGTTAGATTACTATTTAGTTAAAATCAATTCTATAGATCTGAAGACACTAGGAAATATGATATATTTTTAAACGAATAAGGATAAATACCTATAACACAACTATGATTTTGACCGATATTTAAATAAATGGTAAAAATATAATTCTTTAGTAGGGAGAATAGGATGAAGAAATTAATTATACCGACTTTCTGTTTTGCAGTATTGTCTACAGTTGCTTTCGAAGAAAAAATATCTGCAGCTCCACTACCAGCAGAACAAATAAATAATATAGAAACTAGTAACATGTATGTAAATGTAAGTTCAGGCTCGCTCAATATGCGGAAAAGTGCATCTGAAAACGCCGGCGTAGTAGCGAAGCTGATGAAAGGTACGCAGGTAACGGTGTATTCGGAATCTAACGGTTGGGCGAAGATCAAAGCCGAGGGAAAAGAAGGATATGTCAGTACCAAATATCTATCGACAACGAAGACTGTAACGGTAACCACAGCTACTACCGCAGTTAAAACGACGACGAAATATGTAAACGTAAGTTCCGGAACACTCAATATGCGAAAAAGTGGAACGGAAAGTGCAAGCATAGTAGCGAAGCTAACAAGAGGTACGCAGGTAACGGTGTATTCGGAATCCAGAGGTTGGGCGAAGATCAAAGCCAATGGAAAAGAAGGATATGTCAGTACTAAATATCTATCGACAACGAAGCCAGGAACGGTAACTAAAGCTGAAGTACCTGTTAAAACGACGACGAAATATGTAAATGTAAGTTCTGGGACGCTCAATATGCGAAAAAGTGGGACGGAAAGTGCAAGCATAGTAGGGAAGCTGACAAGAGGTACGCAGGTAACGGTGTATTCGGAATCCAGAGGTTGGGCGAAGATCAAAGCCAATGGAAAAGAAGGATATGTCAGTACTAAATATCTATCGACAACGAAGCCTGTAACGGGATCCACACCATCCGCCCCTGTTAAAGCGACGACGAAATATGTAAATGTAAGTTCTGGGACACTCAATATGCGAAAAAGTGGGACGGAAACTGCGAGCATAGTCGCGAAGCTTTCGAAAGGCACGCAGGTAACGGTGTATTCGGAATCTAAAGGTTGGGCGAAAATCAAAGCTAATGGAAAAGACGGGCATGTCAGTACCAAATATTTATCGACAACAAAGCCTGTAACGGGATCCACACCATCCACCCCTGAAAAAACGACGACGAAATATGTAAATGTAAGTTCTGGGACGCTCAATATGCGAAAAAGTGGAACGGAAACTGCGAGCATAGTAGCAAAGCTGTCGAAAGGTACGCAGGTAACGGTGTATTCGGAATCTAAAGGTTGGGCGAAAATCAAAGCTAATGGAGAAGAAGGACATGTCAGTACCAAATATTTATCGACAACGAAACCAGGAACGGAATCCACACCATCCACCCCTGAAAAAACGACGACGAAATATGTAAATGTAAGTTCTGGGACGCTCAATATGCGAAAAAGTGGAACGGAAACTGCTAGCATAGTAGCAAAGCTGTCGAAAGGTACGCAGGTAACGGTGTATTCGGAATCTAAAGGTTGGGCGAAAATCAAAGCTAATGGAGAAGAAGGACATGTCAGTACCAAATATTTATCGACAACGAAACCAGGAACGGAATCCACACCATCCACCCCTGAAAAAACGACGACGAAATATGTAAATGTAAGTTCTGGGACGCTCAATATGCGAAAAAGTGGAACGGAAACTGCTAGCATAGTAGCGAAGCTGTCGAAAGGTACGCAGGTAACGGTGTATTCGGAATCTAAAGGTTGGGCGAAAATCAAAGCTAATGGAAAAGAAGGACATGTCAGTACCAAATATTTATCGACAACAAAGCCAGGAACGGAATCCGCACCATCCACTCCTGAAAAAACGACGACGAAATATGTAAATGTAAGTTCTGGGACGCTCAATATGCGGAATAAACCGTCAGAAGACTCTTCCATCATTGTGAAATTGGCAAAAGGTGTAGAGGTAGAAGTCATATCGGAATCGAATGGATGGTCAAAAATTAAAGCGTATGGTGGAGAAGGGTACGTTAGTACGCAATATCTATCAACAACGAAGCCTGGTTCTATCCCGGAAAGCCCGGATCCGGATCCAGACGATAAAGAAACCACGGTAGTTAAATATGTAAAAGTGGTTGATGGCTCTAATTTAAATATGCGCTCTTCAGCATCAACTTCAGCTTCGATTATAGCTAAACTTGTAAACAATACGGCAGTAACAGTTTATTCGGAGTCTAATGGGTGGTCAAGAATCACGGCGAATGGAAAGACAGGATATGTAAGTTCGCAATATTTATCAGCCAAAGCACCAGAAAGTCCAGGGAATTCGAATGGAACGATCATCAGGGTTGATAAAGAGTATAATCTTACGATGGACAAGATGGTTGAAATTCAAATGGCTGTAAATGGTCAAACGGATAAAAAGTATAAAACCTACATACGTGAGGATGGGTTAACTTTAATCAATTCAACAAAAGGCACGGTAAAAGGAACCAGTTGGCGTGTAAGGGGCGGAGCCGGATCTAATTATTGGGTAGTGGGGGCTGTCAGCAATAATCAATCATTGGATATTAAATCAAAAGTAAAGGGCTCTGACGGATACTATTGGTATGAAGTGAATTATAACAAGACATGGGTAAATGCTAGTCCAGAAGATATAAAATATAATATCAACCCTGATAATTTTGTGAATGATCCAGTCCATTCGTTCCAATTCGTTAAGCTCTCTCAATTGACCAACATGAATGTTTCTGAAGTGAATGATAGAATCCTTTCGGGTAAAGGTATCTTACAAGGCCATGCTGCAACCTTCACTTCAGCAGGAGAAAAATATGGGGTAAATGAGATTTATCTTATTTCACACGCTTTGTTGGAGACGGGGAACGGGACTTCACCGTTAGCGACAGGTGTCAAGGTGAATGGAAGAACGGTCTATAATATGTATGGAGTAGGAGCATATGATGGATCAGCGGTAAGCAGTGGTGCACAATATGCTTATAATGCAGGATGGTTCACTCCAGAAGCAGCCATCATTGGCGGTGCTGAATTCATCGCCAAAGGATATATCTCTGCTGGACAGGATACGCTATACAAAATGAGATGGAATCCCACAGCCTCAGAGAAATATGGATATGCTTCACACCAGTACGCAACTGATATTGGTTGGGCAACAAAACAAGTGAAACAGATTTATAATTTGTATAGTTTGTTAGATTCATATAAATTGACGATTGAAATTCCTAAATATAAATAAAAAAGTAAAAGCACATGAGAATATCTCATGTGTTTTTACTTTAAGCTATTATTCGCAGACTACTTTGTTCCTTATGAGAGGATATATCTATGAAACAGGCATATTATCTTCGAATTAAGGAATATATCTACAAAAAAAGCATATTATCTTCGAAATTATCTCTAAATCGATTTTTCTACAAAAATAAACAAATATCACTAATAGATAAGCTGATCTTCCTTAGAATGACCGTTTACCTAATTCCTCTTTTTCTAAAATATCCTTTACAATATCTTCAATAGTTACTACGCCTAATGCCTTTTCTAAAGCTAGTTCTGCAATTGAAAAGATAGGTTCAATTGCATCTTGAATGTTTCTTCCAACGGGACATGCTGGATTTGGGTTATCGTGGATTCCAAATAACTCTTTATCCTGCACCACGTTAACAGCCTGATAAACATCGAGTAATGTAATATCGGATAATTCCTTAGCCAAAGTAGCTCCAGCGATACCTGGACGAACATTTACCAAACCTGCATTTCTTAACATGCCAGTGATTTTTCTTATTAAAGCAGGATTGGTGTTAACACTTTTTGCGATAAATTCAGATGTATTAACTCCCTCTTTATTTATTTCTAAAAGAGATAATATATGGATTCCAACTGAAAAACGGGTACTGATAGACATCTTTTTCTCTCCTTTAAAATCTCTATACTTAAATAGTATAAATTATTTAACATGTAATACAAGTAGTTACAAGTTAAAAAAATTAGAGAGATAACCCAGTTTTTAGTTTGAAAAGTGTGTGAAAATGGAAGGTATGTTAAGAGCCAAAATAAAAGTTACGTGTAATTGACAAAACACTCTCCTGAAACTTATATTATTACATGTAAATGAATTAGTTACAGGGCGGAAAAGTAGAAGGGGGGAAATTGGCATTTTAGGTGCTAATTTTGGTAGTACCGCATTAGATGAAATAGAAAAACCTTAGTATATCCATGAAAGATTTTTTTGTTTCGGAAGCTGATTATTTCGTGACATGTAGTAAGTATCAATAAATGGAGAAGCAAAATGGAGTTTGAAAACCGAACCTCCACGAAGTGTTTCTGCCCAAATACATAAGTATGGAGGTATAAGATGAATAAAAACAATAAAAACAAAAAAAATAATAAACAAAAACAATCGTCTACATTCACATTTTGGATCATAGGGTTAATTGCTGTTATTATTATCGGCTTTATATTTTTAGCAAATGGAAAAGAAAAAGATGTAGCCTTTGAAATTGATTATAAAGGACAACCCTATTTAGGAGATAAAAAGGCTCCTGTTCAAATTGTTGAATTTGGTGATTATAAATGTCCAATCTGTAAATCATTTGAGGAGAATTTCTTTCCCTCTATTCAAAGTGAATTGATTGACACCGGAAAAGCACAATTTTACTTCATGAATTATTCGTTTATTAACGTAGATTCAATACGATCCGCTAAATTCGCGGAGACTGTTTATAAGGAATTAGGAAATGATACCTTCTGGAAATTTCATGAGCTGTTATACAGTAAACAGCCAGATGATCAGAAATATGAAAAAGAAGATGTGTTTACGGACAAGTTTTTAGAAGAAACCTTGAAAGAAATCGTAAATGCTAGTGATGTCAAAAAGGTTGTTACATCTTTTAAAGCAGATTCTTCTGAGGATTTATGGAACAAAGATATGGAGACTGCGGCCGAATTAGGAGTATCTGGAACACCTTCCTTATTTGTTAATGGCAAGAAGTTTGAAGGAAATACACTTGAGGATTTAGTGAAAATGGTAGACGAAGCTGCGAAGGAGAAATAGTTCATGAATAAGCCACTGTTATTTTCCTGGATAATATCTATCATTGCGACATCTGGAAGTCTTTATTTTAGTGAGGTTCTTCATTATGTACCATGTACGTTTTGTTGGTATCAAAGAATCCTGATGTATCCATTGGTTTTTTTATTAGGCCGTGCTTTTTATGACCAGGAACTAAAAATTTATCGTTATATTCTCCCTTTGTCGATTTTAGGTATGCTGGTTTCAGGATATCACTATAGCTTGCAAAAAATCCCTGCTCTTCAACAGTTCGAAATGTGTCAAAGTGGTGTTCCTTGTTCAGGAGAATATATTAACTGGCTTGGATTTATCACCATTCCGTTGTTAGCTTTTACTGCTTTTTCATTTATTACTGTATGTATGGGAATACTTATGAGTAAGAACAATAATGATTGAGTAAGTAATCTTTATATTAATACACCCTTTGATAAAGGCATCTTTCGTTGTGGAAATGGTTTCATTTTACCTCTACAATGAATGGTGCTTTTATTTAATTTGCACCATTTCGTAAAGTTGATGTACTTCCCCAAAATCCTCTATATACATTACTGATTATTAAATTTTTCTTTTTCTAAAATATCTTTTACAACATCTTCAATAGTTACTACTCCTAATGCCTTTTCTAGGGCTAATTCTGCAACGGAAAAAATGGGTCCAATTGTATCTTGTATGTTTCTTCCAACGGTACATGCTGGATTTGGCTGTTCATGAATCCCAAATAATTCTTTATCCTGCACCACGTTAACAGCCTGATAAACATCGAGTAATGTAATATCGGATAATTCCTTAGCCAAAGTAGCTCCAGCAATACCTGGCCGAACATTTACCAAACCTGCATTTCTTAGCATGCCAGTGATTTTTCTTATTAAAGCAGGATTGGTGTTAACACTTTTTGCGATAAATTCAGATGTATTAACTCCCTCTTTATTTACTTCTAAAAGAGATAGTATATGGATTCCTACTGAAAAGCGGGTGCTGATAGACATTTTTTTCTCTCCTTTAAAATCTCTATTTTTAAGTATAAATTGCTTAACATGTAATTCGAGTAGTTACAAGTTAGTATTGCTCACAAAAGTTATTAGTAAACTAAAAGTTTGGATAAAATAAATTGACAAAACGTCATCCTGTAACTTATATTATTACATGTAAACAAATTAGTTACAACCTGAATATAAAGACGATTATAGGAGGAGTTTTAAAATGAAAATAGCTATTATTGGTGCAAGTGGAAAAGCTGGAAGTTTGATTTATAAAGAAGCTATAGCTAGAGGCCACGAGGTTACGGCTATTGTCAGAGATGCAGCGAAAGTACAAAATCAAGGAGCTGCAGTTTTAGAAAAAGACGTATTTGCTTTGAAGGCAGATGATGTTAAAGAATTTGATGTGGTCGTAAATGCGTTTGGGGCTGCTCCAGGGCATGAACATCTACATGTTGAAGCTGGTAAAGTCTTAATTGAAGCTATGAAAGATGCACCTAATACTAAATTGCTTGTTGTTGGTGGTGCAGGAAGTCTGTTTGTTGATGAAGCGAAAACAACTCGTGTACTAGATACACCGGATTTTCCTAAAGAATACTTTGCAACAGCATCTAATCAATCTAAAAACCTTGAGGATTTACAAAATACTAGTGGAATTCAATGGACGTTTATCAGTCCTTCTGCATTCTTTGATCCACAAGGCAAAAGAACAGGTGTGTATAAATTAGGGAAAGATAACATCCTTGTAAACTCAAAAGGTGAAAGTTATATAAGTTATGCTGACTTTGCTATTGCAGTATTAGATGAAATTGAAAGCCCTCAGCACATAAATGAACGCTTTACGGTTGTTTCGGAGGCTGAATAATTCGTAACGATTTAAAAGTGTAAACTCAGATAGAAAAAATTAATGGCTTAATTAAAATATAGTCAAAAAACGGAGGGATTTTCAGTCTCTCCGTTTTTGTATTTGTTTTAGAGACAAAAAACTGAACGGAATATGATGTTTTTCTCTTGTCAAAGAGGTAAAAGGAGAGTGCAGTTCCAACTTTGTCGAATAAGTAGTTTCATTAGGGGTTTGAACCAAGTGATATAGTTGGAAATAATGTTAGACAGGCAGTCGCCCTCAATTAAAAGGTTTCTCTTAAGTATGGGTCTTTAAGTACCTAAGTAATTGGGATGTGTTAATTAGCTTTAAATTACAATTATGTATCCAACTACAACTTAAATGGATTTTTTAGGATAAATTGTTTACAAAAACCAAGTCTATGTTACTATAAATATTAGATGAAAAAATTAGTAGTTTTTTAAAAGGTCATATGAAGGAGCTTCAAATCAATGAAAAAAATCCAAAAGGCAATTATACCTGCAGCGGGATTGGGAACAAGGTTTTTACCTGCTACTAAGGCAATGCCAAAAGAAATGCTACCAATAGTGGATAAACCAACTATTCAATATATTATAGAAGAAGCTGTAAAATCAGGCATTGAAGATATTATTATTGTCACAGGAAAGAATAAACGTGCGATAGAAGATCACTTCGATAATGCATATGAGCTAGAGAATAATTTGAGGGATCATGGAAAATTTGATTTATTGGAGAAAGTACAATATCCATCTAATTTAGCCAATATCCATTACATTAGGCAGAAAGAGCCGAGAGGCCTTGGACATGCTATCTGGTGTGCCCGTAATTTTATTGGAGATGAACCATTTGCCGTACTTTTAGGTGATGATATCGTTCAAAGCGAGGTACCTTCATTGCGTCAATTAATAAATGAATATGATGCGACAGGTTCGTCTATTATTGGAGTACAATCCGTTAATGAAAGCGAAACGCATAGGTATGGTATCATTGACCCGCTTACTCAAGATGGTAGAAGGTACGAAGTTAATAACTTTGTTGAAAAACCAGAACAAGGAACAGCTCCATCTAATTTAGCCATTATGGGGAGATATATTTTAACCCCAGAAATATTTCACTTTTTAGCTAAGCATGAAACTGGTGCTGGTGGTGAAATTCAGTTAACTGATGCCATTCAAAAACTAAACGAAATTCAAACAGTATTTGCTTATGATTTTGAAGGGAAAAGACATGATGTCGGAGTTGTAGATGGCTTTGTAAAAACTACCATTGAATTTGCCCTACAACGTCCTGAATTGAGAGACGACATTTTAAGAGAATTGGAAAGTATACTCAAAAAGCATAAGGCAGTAAGCAAATAGATTATTTACTTTCACTCTCTAGATAATATTGGATGAATAACTTTTCAGCCATTTATGTAAGTTATCAAAGATATTGGTTGTTTATCGCTGTCATTTCAACGGATTAATTTAATAAATTGTCCGTTGATTGCTTCCCATAACCATGACGGAATTGTCAATTATCTTTCTGGATAAAACCGTTTGAAGAAAATTATGGTAAAAAATGTGAGAGTTTATTGCTATGGGACACTTCGATTTCTCATTTTAGGGCCTTGTGAAATAATTTACTTGCCAAGGATAAAGGAAGTTTCTTTCTACACAACAAAGAGTATTGAAAGTCATAAACGAAAAAGCAGTAAGTAAGGGGTTCGTTTATTTGCTGCTAATTATCAAATTGTTTCGTTTTAATTAAATATCAAAAAATCTCCAACTATTGATCATTCATAGTTGTTATTTTTGTTAATGAAAGGTAATTGTAATTTTGAATGGTGAATATTAATTCATAAAAGGGGATGCCTATTTGGTGAATAAGAAGGTAATAAAAAGAAAAGTTAGTTTCCTTAAACAGCCGATTGCTAATTTCTTATTAAAGGAAAAACATAAACGTGTAAATAGATATGCAAAGTATTATGAGAAATTAAACGTGCAAAAAAACACAATTCTATATGAGAGTCGTGATGGAAACAGTATAACTGACAGTCCCTACGCGATGTTTAAATATATGATAGAAAATCAAGACTTTAAAGATTTTATACATATATGGTCTATTCAGAATTTTAGTGCTCTTTCAGGTGTCATATCAAAGTATAAAGATATGCCTAATGTTAAATTTGTGCAACGCAATTCAAAGGAGTATTTAAAGTATTTAGCAACAAGTGAGTATTTAATCAATAACTCAACATTCCAATCTTTCTTCATACCTAAAATCAATCAAATTTACATTAATACTTGGCATGGTACGCCCCTTAAGAATATGGGCTTTGACATACCAGGTAACCCCTCGGTCTCTCAAAACGTTGTAAGGAACTTTTTAAGTGCAGATTATATTTTGAGCCCTAATGCCCATACTACAGACATATTTACACGAAGCTATAAGTTAAACGGATTGTATAAAGGGAAAATTGTAGAAGAAGGATATCCTAGGATCGATTTAACTCTTAATACAAATCCGAGGGAGTATAAGGACTATCTAAGAACTCTAGATTTGAAAATCAACGATGGCAAAGAGAATATTTTATACGCTCCAACTTGGAAGGGAACAAATCTTGCCAAAGTGGATAACGATATTCTTCAAATCATTGCAGATATAAATTATTTAGAAAGTCAAATCGGTGAACAATATAATTTATTGATTAAGGTGCACCCTTTTCTATATAAAGAAGCTAATAAGCATACAGAAATTAAAAATAGGTTAATCCCTGATTATGTGGATACCAATGAATTGCTTGCTACTGTTGATTTGCTTATTACTGATTATTCTAGTATCTTCTTTGATTTCCTTGTTACTAATAAGCCAATTCTATTTTACACTTGGGATACGGATGTTTATACAGAGGAAAGAGGGCAATATCTTCAAAACGATGAACTTCCAGGCCCAATGCTTTTTAACTCGAAAGAATTAGCTCATGCAATTAAAGATATTAAAAATGTAAAACTGTTTTATTCTGATAAATATAAAAACATGCAGCAAAAGTTCACGAACTACGAGGATGGGAATGTAACAGAGAGAATTGTCCTTAATCTATTTAATAAGTCTACGAAAGAACTAAACACAATTACTGGTCTAGATTCCTCAAAGGAAAAAATATTGATTTATCCTGGCGGATTGAGGGATAACGGAATTACATCTTCTTTTCTTAACTTAATGAATAACATTGATTATGACAAATATGATGTAAGCTGTTTTACTGCTACTCCTCACTCGTATGAGGTCTTAAAAAATATGGACAAGGTAAATAAGAATGTGCGTTTTCTTTTTAAACCTGGATTGCCTGTGTATAAATTTTTGGAAGTGTATAAGGATAAATTCATCCATAACAGAGGGGAAACAGGCTTCTTAGGGAAAAAGTGTTACCCAGAAAATGCCTATATTAGAGAACATGCACGTTTATTCGGTAAAACTAAATTTGATTTTGTTATTGATTTTAGTGGGTATAGCCATTATTGGGCTAAATTCCTCCTAGCTGCAGACACAAAAAAGAAAGTTTGTTATATGCATAATGATTTGCTTTCTGATAGTGAGCGAGTGATTAATGGAAGGAGGCCTCATCGGATAAATCTAAGGGGACTTTTTTCCGTATATAATCGATTTGATAAACTTGTAAGTGTTTCTAAGGGAACAATGGAATTAAACCGAAAGAATCTAATGCAGTATGCAGACTATGATAAATTCGATTATGTAATGAATTCTATTAACCCGGATAAAATCCTTCAAATAGATTCAGAGAAAACTGAATTCGTCGAAAATAACGAAAGTTCATTGACTACTACAGAGAATTTCAAAGCAAGAGCGATATTAAGGGATGTTAGAAATAATCGTGCTTGGAATACCCTTCACGGGAATGTGGATGCCGTTCAATTCCCTCTAGAAGAACGATTTGAAAATGCTGAAATTATAATTTCTAGAAAAGCCAATGTTAATCATAATACATTTTACAAATTCAGCTTCAACAATCAAATAATCGGCTGGATTAACGAAGAGGCTGTAGAGTTCTTGCCAGACAGTATTATTTACGAAAAGGAACTTGATAAAATCGCAAGGCTAGTAAGACCAAGAGGAAACTTCATTTGGTCGATGCCATATAAGATTGAAGGTTCATACAAAGTTTCTGGCAGTCAAGATTTTAAAGGCATAATCGTGAAGGTCGATAAGGAAGTAAAAACCCAACATTCGATTTATAGTAGAATATCCGTAAATCGTACGGTAATCGGCTGGGTGGATAATTCAGCTTTATCCATGCTTGAACAGTGTACAATCAATGAAAACACGAGCTTTAAGGACAAGCTGCAAATCATTTTTAAAAGAAAGTATATGATATCCAGAAACTATAAAAGCAATAAAAAATTCATTGATAAGATTGATAATAGAACGTTGAAGGAAGTAAACACCAGTGAACAGAAGTATGGAAAAATAACTAAACCGGAAGACCATACAATTTGGTCAAAGGCTTATCCGAATTACAAGGCTAAAAGAGTAACTAAGGCAATCGATTTTGAAGGGCAAACCGTCAAAATCATAAAATACAACAGAACCAGAAAAGGCGGCTATTACCTTTTCGAAATAGACAATAAGAAAATTGGCTGGCTAAATACGGGGGCCTTTGAAATGATAGACGAGCCCGTCGTGTTAAAAGAACGGGAAGTGCGCGGCACTGCAGAAATCCAGTTAGGAAATTATAATATTTGGGATAAACCGTATGGGTTACAAGATGCCATGATCGTGGAAGATGGTCCAACCTTTGATGGGTACCTTGTTGAATTCGATAATGAAGCAGTTACTCAACTTGGTACGTATACACATATATTAAAGGACGGGATATCCCTAGGTTGGTTGGATAAACAGGCGTTAATCGTACAAGAAGTGCATGGGTTGGAAGTAAATAATCAATTCGTCCCATATCCTAATAAAAATGATTTTAATTTTGTCAATATGGGAAGATTATCTCCTGAAAAAGGTCAAGATAATTTGATTCGTGCATTCGCAAGCTTCCATGAGAAACACAAAAATAGCAAGCTGTATATCTTAGGCCAAGGTCCTTTAAAGGAAGATTTACAGGCCATCATTGACGAGCTGGATTTAAATCATTCTATTCATCTTTTGGGCCAGCTTGAAAATCCATTTTCGTTCATGGAAAAATGTGACTGTTTCGTTCTTTCATCACATTATGAAGGGCAGCCTATGGTTTTATTAGAGGCAATGACGTTAGGAATGAAAATCATGGCTACTGATATTGTTGCGAACCGAACCGTTTTGGAAAACGGTAAATATGGTTTACTTGTTGAAAATAGCATAAATGGACTTGAAAAAGGTTTATCCACTGTGGTTAGTAATGATAATTCTAAACTAGAAAAGTTTGATTACCATCAATATAATGCATTAGCCATGGAAACCTTCAAGAAATGCCTATAAAATAATTGGGCCCTCATTTCGCAAATTTAGTAAGAAAAAAGCCTCTCCCAGTGTAAGGGTAAGTAAATGTAGTTTCGAAAGGAGAAAAATAGTTTGATTTTGGTCGTTGGCGGTGCAGGTTATATTGGAAGTCATCTTGTAAAAGAGTTAGTAAATACAGAAGAGGTCGTTATTCTAGATAATCTATCTACCGGTTTTTGTTCGCTGGTTGATTCGAAGGCCATCTTGATAGAAGGGGATTTAGGGGATGAATCGGTTTTGAATGATATATTCCTAAAATATCCAATTAAGGCTGTTATGCATTTTGCTGCTAATAGTTTAGTTGGTGAGTCTGTTCAAGACCCTTATAAATACTATGAAAATAATGTTGCTTCAACTATTACTTTATTAAATACTATGCTCAAGCATGATGTTAAGAACTTCATTTTTTCATCTACGGCAGCTACTTACGGGATACCAAATGTAGATATAATTGATGAAGAACAGCCAACTAATCCGATTAATCCATATGGTCGCTCGAAATTGATGGTAGAGCAAATCTTAGGTGACTTTGCACATGCATATGGACTTCATTATGTTGTTTTGCGATACTTTAATGCGGCTGGAGCACATGAGTCGGCAGAAATCGGTGAAAGTCATGATCCAGAAACACATTTAATTCCTATTATTTTACAGCATTTATTAGGTCAACGTGAGAAGATTTTCGTGTTTGGAACAGACTATGACACACAAGATGGTACTTGTATTCGTGATTATATTCATGTAACGGATTTAGCTAAAGCACATATATTAGCTCTTCAAGCCCTATTGTCTGGGAAGAAGAATACGGCAATCTACAACCTTGGGAATGGAAAAGGATTTTCGGTTAAAGATGTAATAGACACATGTGAAAAAGTCACAGGGGTAAAACCGAATATAGAATATGCAGATCGTCGGCCAGGAGATCCAGCTCGACTGGTTGCTTCAGCCAATAAGATATATGAAGATCTTGGGTGGAAAGCAGCAATAGATTTAGACGAGATTATTGAAAGTGCATGGAAATGGCATAAATCTCAAATGAATTAAAAGAATACACACCCAATAGAGCAGCAAGCTCTTACTAGTTCACTATACTGGAGTAAAGATTAAAAATTCGATTGTTTTATTTGAGAGAACGACTCTGTTTAAAAGTCGTTCTTTTTTTTATTTTTCAGGTGTCACTATCCTGCACGGTTAGTGGAGTGAGGCTTCTACCTTTCGCCTCGAATTTTCCATTTCCTCGATCTTTAATCTTTTTAGATAAACGTTTTCATTTCAAAAATAAAATTAAACCCCTATCATTTCAGTCTTTCTCTTAATATAGATTAACTGGTCGTAAAAGGGATTTTAATAAGAATATAGAAGTACTAACTAAAAGTATTATCATTCATTTACTAGGAGACGTCATACATTGGTTTAGCAATAAACCAAATAAAGGAAGTTCAGCGGGTGTCATCTTAGAATAAGATGGACTAACAGATGAAGAGAAAGGTGTGAGGTTAAATGAATCAGCATATTTTAAAGAACCGTTCATTTCTCTTCATATGGATTGGTAATGTGATCTCTGAATTAGGCGCTGCCTTTGGAACCTTTTGTAGTTCAATTCTTATCTATCAACTTACAGGTTCCACTATGGCTTTGGGAAGTATGTGGATATTATATTTTGTACCATCCCTGCTTTTGCAATTATTTATTGGTCCTTTTATTGATAGATGGAGCCGAAAGTGGACGATGATACTTTCACAGTGGAGTAGAGGAATAATTTTTATTATCCCACTTATTTCATTAATAATTGGTACTCTTGAAGCGTGGCACATTTTCACAGTCCAAATCATCGTAGGATTAATAACTCCCTTATATTCACCCGCTAATCAATCAATTATGCCTACAATTGTTCCCGCGAACCAGCTAAGCGTTGCGAATGCTTATTTAGATGGAACGATTCGATTAATGACGTTCTTGGCACCAATTGCAGGGGGAGTCGTTGTAGAGTACTTAGGTGTTAAAACCACATTACCACTTGTTTGTTTATTGCTTATTGCTTATTGCAAGTGGTTTTATACTACTGTTCATCCAAGAATCAAAAGTTTCATTAACTATACGCAAATCATGGTTAAACCAATTTATTGAGGGGATTTCCTATTTTTTCAGAAAGCCCCTTATCGTCTGGTTAGGAGTCTTTTTGGCGTTTGTACAATTTGGAGTGGGAGTTACGATGGTTATCACTCTTCCCTATATCACTGGTGAGTTATCTGGTAGTTATGCAGAGTACGGATATTTTATGGCTAGTTTCCCTTTAGGGTATGTAATCGGTTCTATGCTTGTAAGTAATATAAAATATAAGAGTCGCAGGGCCTTGATGTTAGGAGCTTTAATTATCGGAGGTCTAACTTATATCTCATTAGGTATTAGCAATAGTATAGTTGTTGCATTCTTGACTGAAATTCTTGCTGGAATAGCTATGGCTATTTTTAGTATTCATAATAAAACTATTTTTCAACAAAGCGTACCTAATCATCTAATGGGGAAAATATCCTCGGTTCGATTATTTATTATTAGAGGTACGATGCTATTAGGGGTAATAACAGGTACATTTTTGAGTGATATCTGGGGGATACGTCCATTGTACTTTTTAATAGGAAGCATTATCTGCACTGTATCTTTATTAGGAATATTACTTCCTTTCTTTAAGTTCATTGATAACTCGAATAAAGGGGAACGTTCTGTTTCTTAAATTAGTGGGGAAATGTTAAATAAACATAAAAACCCAAGCTAAGACATTACCATTTAGATAAAATCTTGTATAAAGCCACTCTACTTAAGGAAAGAAGAAAGGCTAATTACACTTTTTCAGTCTTAGCAAGGGGAAATTGATAAGAAGTTGCTGCTGAATTAGTCTCCCATGCTCATCCCTTTTAATGTTACAGCAGTTATGAACACAGTCACACATATGATTGAGGTAGATACTACAATGGCGATTGGTAAACTCATAAAAAATCCCTCCTTTAAAGTATTGTTACGTTGCTAAGATCAACCTTAGCTCCAATTAAAAAGTTGTAAGTAAGTTTATCCATTGAAGCACCCTCAAAGTCGATTTTCTTTAAATCAGACGTTCGAAATTGAACATTCTTGAGTGTTGCGTCGCGAAATGATGCTTTCTTCAATGTTGAGCCCTCAAAAATGGTTTGGTTAAATGTTTCCCCATCAAAGACGAGACCAGCTAAATTACAGCCTTTAAAGTGGGTTTTGTTATAGATACTATTTTTTAAAGTGACTCCCTTTAAATTTGCACTTTTAAATAAGGTACTAGTTAAATTGGCGTTTTCAAAGATGCAATTATTTAAGTTACTGCTTTTAAATGTGCTGTTCGTCAGGTCGGAATGGCTGAAATCAGAACGGGTTAAATCGCAGGAATTAAATTTTCCATCATGCACCGAAACCGAGCGGAAGTCGGAATCCAATAAGCGTTGCCTGGAATAGTCCATGTTTATCGCCTGCTCAAGCTCACTGTATTGGAGGTTAAAAGCTTCTAGGAGCTCTGACACTTCTCCAATTGAATCCACCGTCAATCTATAAGCCTCCTGCTCACTAGAACCTTTTTGTTTATAGTCATTATATTTCTCTATTAAGTTTTGCAGCAGTTCTTCTTCCAGTTCCTTTGCTGTTTTGGCATTTTGATACGGAGCAAAAATGTTGTGAACATGTGCATTTAGTTTTTCAATCACATTTTATCTTCCTTTCTACAAGAGGCGTTCAAGTATTTGCTTTGCTTGCTCCCAGTTATTTTTGTTTTGCGTATATGTGTCTTCTCCGATTGGGGTGATTTTATAATATTTTCTTCTGCCGCCTTGTGTAGCATCTCCCCAATAGGAGATGATGCATTCGTCTTTTTCAAGACGTTTTAAGCTGGAATACATCGTTGCTTCCTTTATTTCGTACTGCTCATTTGAACTCACATATATCAATTTACTAATTTCATAACCATATTTATCGCCACTTTGCAGGAGTTTTAAAATCATCGTATCAACATGTCCGCGTAGCAGGTCAGAGGATAGTTTTCGTTGAACCAAATCCTCACCTCCTTTGGTATAACTTATAACATATTACTATGACAGTCAAGGTAATGTTATTCATTAGGGAAAGCATAAGAATTTCAGATCATTTAGTACGTAAGAAAAAAAACCTTATATATAATAAAAATGATCCTGGAATTGATCCGGAATCATCTACTTATTAGCTATTGGTGTTTTTTTCTTAGCTTTGTGAGTTGAAATTTTGTTTTTACTAAAAAAGAAAAATCCCTTTGTCGAGAAAAACAGTTGGTGTAATAAGGGATATTTGTAACTTTCATGATGATCTATTGTCCTATATACATTCATACTTGGAAGGAATTTATTATGATCTATAGAAGTAGTGGTAAGAGATATCTAGGAGGGGAGAATTTGAATAATTCTTGGAATAAAGTGATATATAAGATTTGGTCTCCAATTTATGACAATATTTTCAATTCATATCTTTTTTTAAATGCCAGAAGAAGAATATTTGAAGAGATACCGTTTAATAACAGAGAAAAGGTTCTGTTTGTTGGCGTAGGAACGGGGGCCGACTTAGAGTTAATCAAGCACTTTGACTTAGAGATAACAGCAATAGATCTCTCAACTGATATGCTTAAAAAAGCAATGGAGAAATATGAAAATACCTCTATCACGTTTCTAGAAATGGATGCACAAAATATGGAATTCAACAATGAATCGTTTGATTATATAGTTGGAAGTTTGATCCTTTCTGTAGTGCCTGATGCAAATAAATGTTTTCAAGAAATGATTAGGGTTTTAAAACAAGATGGGAAAATAATTATATTCGATAAGTTTATCTCTAAAAATAAACAGCTATCATTACCGAAGAAGCTTCTTAGACCTTTTATTAGAGTTTTAGGTACAGATATCGGCTTGCGGTTTGAAGACTTGTATCGTAGACATGATAAAGATCTAAAAATCGTAGAAGATCAATCGATTATGATGAATGGAATGTATAGAAAGATAATAATTTGTAAATGAAGATGACGTGCCTTTCTAAGGAGTAGGAAACAATGATTAAGGGTCTTTATGAAGCAAACCTACCAGTGAGTAATCTTGCTAATTCAATTGAGTTTTATAAAAAGTTAGAGTTAGAACTAGCCTATCAAAATGATACATTAGCTTTCTTTTGGATTAAGAAAGGACACAGCTGGTTAGGATTATGGGAAACAGATAAAGTAGACACACCATATCACCCTTCTTTAAGGCATATTGCGTTAAATATAGACATAAAAGATGTCGAGAATGCAAAGGATTGGCTTGAAGGAAAGGGAATACAAATAAAGACTGCGTTTGGATTTCCTCCTGAAAAGCAGCCACTTATTCTTCCTAATAACCCTCAAGCTCACGCTGCTATTTATTTTCAAGATCCTGACGGTAATTCCCTTGAATTAATTACTCCCTTAAGATTGGACTTTGAGGAATACTTTGAAATGATGTCATTAGAAGATTGGAATACAAGATAGTTTGTCGGTGAGAAGATATAAATGGTGAACGATTGCAAGTATGCATTTGTTAGGGGAAGTACTAGTTGTTTGATGGGACTCTTAAAGAGTTAATAAAATGGAGTGAAAATATATGAATTATAGTGAAGTTATTAACCCTGATAATTGGATTGGCGGTTTCTATGAACTATCAATTGAGTTTCACCCAGTTGGAGATAATAAGAGATTGAATGACGCTCTTGTTTCATTGCAGAAAAACAAATTTTTCAACGGGATTTGGAAAGAACGGCAGGACTTTCAAACGCATTCAATTTCTTTACCAATAAAAATAGAAGATGACAGTGTGAATCATTTTTATGGAACACTATTTATATCTGATGGAAATACTTTGCCTTGTGCAATCACTATCGTCAGAATCGATGGCGAATCTGATTGGTTAGATATATCAATACCACAAGCAATATTCGAGCAGATATATCCTTATAAATATCCGCTTACAAAAGAACTTAACCCCTGGTTAAATAAAGTTGATGAGATATTTATAAAAATAGCAGAAAACATATATAATCAATCATCCTTTGTCTTAGCGATGATAGGGGAAGAAATTTCAGGTGATACAAACCAAGAAAACATTACCGCTGAATACTTAGAAAAAACAACTTGTATTCTACCCATTCATTTACAGAACCGTCTTGAAGTTCAAGAAAAAGGGGAAGAGCTGTCAAATCGACTTAGGTTGTTCTAAGTTGTCTAGCTAACTCTGATTCTAATCAAAAGTAACATCAGGTGAATAAATTTTTTGAAATTCAGTACAATTAGTTAGAAGGATTTAATTGAAAAGAGGGGATATTTTGTCTGAAACGATTTATAACTATGAAGATTTATTAGAAATGCTGGACTCGTTATTGCGTGAACCAACTAAATTCTGGAATGATTTTTATGAAGATCGTGAAAAGGAGATTCCCTTTTTTGAAAACCTACCAGACGAGAATTTAGTTAATTATTTTGACAGAGAGTTACTTGGTTCAGGGGAGGTTCTTGAACTTGGATGTGGTCCTGGAAGGAATGCCATTTATTTTGCTCAAAAGGGCTGCTCAGTTGATGCTGTTGACGTTTCAAAAGAAGCTCTTGAATGGGGAAAAGAGTGGGCAACAGAAAAGAAAGTGAACATAAATTTTATTCAAAAAAACATTTTTGACTTAGATATTGAAGAAGGAAAATATGACACCGTCTATGATTCAGGTTGCTTTCATCATATTGCTCCACATAGAAGAATGAATTATATAGAAATGGTGAAAAAGGCGTTAAAGCCTAAGGGTCTCTATGCGATTACTTGTTTTGTTCAAGGAGGAATATTAGGTGGTGCAGATATTTCAGATTGGGAAGTATATAGATTAGGAAGTCTTAGAGGCGGGTTAGGTTTTACTGAGGAAAAGCTAAGAACGATTTTTAAGGATTTTGAAGAGATAGAAATACGTAAAATGAAGGAATTTAAGCGGTCTAATGAAGTCTTTGGGGTATCTGGTTTATGGACTGCTTTATTTAGGAAAAAGTAATTTTTGTGAACTAGACCCTGCAATTCGAGGAATCATAGGGCGATGGCATTCAGATAATAATGAAGATCTCTGATGAGATTTTGTAGATAGTGTGGATGAACTTTATGATGAAAATAGTAAATTGAACTTTAAGGATCTGAGTGTAGATCCTTTTTTCTTTGTGAAGAATTCAATTTTGATAGAGGTTCCTTAAGGTAGCTTGAATATATTGGACTGCGAAAAAATTGTCGGTAAAAAACATAAATGTTAAACTATAACAACAATGAGGTTGTGGATATTGTTGGGAATATAGTGAGGACCTACTTCTATTGAAGTATACGAGGTAAATAGAAGCGGGTACTAGACTGCTATGTTTATAAAAAATTAAATAGGTGGAGAAATATATGCATAGAAACCAAAAATTACATTCATTTCTATTAGACAAAGCAGCACAATTGACAGAGGAATGGTACGAAACATTAAATAAAAATGATGTGATAGGCGTTTATAGCTCAGCTAATCCCGAAGTAATTAAAAAACTAAAGCTACAAAATAACGATTTTCACTTACATTTTTTTCAGGTGTTTATAGAAGAGGAATCTGAATTCTTTAAGCATTTTGATGAGTGGATTGAAGAAATCGCACAGGATGAGCAGCATTTAGAAACACCCATCTATTTTATATTAAGAGAATTTTTTCGAACGCAGGAGCAATATCTAGATTTTATTGAGCAATTTGTATCATTAAATGAAGGTCAATACTCGCAAAAGGAAATAAATTCATGGTATCGAATTGTTATCAAAGTGTTCAGTGAAGTTCTTGAGAGGTTTACTGAAGCTAACAATAGATATTCTAATGAAATAATGAAAGCTCAACAGGATACGATTAATGAATTAGGCTCCCCTGTCATATCACTAAACGATAACACCGCGTTACTTCCCCTTATTGGTGATATTGACACAATGAGAGGGATGTTCTTGCTTGAAAACACGTTACAAAAATGTGCAGAAAAAAATGTTACTAGGCTTTTTATAGACTTATCAGGTGTTCATGCAATCGACAGTGTATCTGCTCAACAACTGTCAAAATTGATTGAATCCTTACATCTAATTGGGGTTGATACAACTCTTTCGGGACTTCGTCCAGACATAGCTATTACTGCTGTGCAACTTCAACTGCCTTTTGATAAAGTAACGATAAAATCCACTCTGGCCCAAGCGATTAATACAAATGAATAAACTATCTACAGGCTGGGACACAAGGCCATAAAGCTAAAAATGGTTTAACTGGGGGAATTCTTACGTGAATGGTAAGGAAGTATTAAGGAGATTTGGTTTTCATGTAGAAGAGAAAAATAGATTGAGGACGGTGGACCATTGGATAAACAAGTAACATATGATAATGAAGCAGAAATGGGCTATATTTACTTGGCTGAACCATATAAGTACAAAATTTCAAATACGGGTGAGCTCCCACAAAATAATGATATAATGTTGGATTTTGGTAACGACCTTCCGATCATCGGAATTGAATTAGCAGGAGATACTGCGATAAAAGTTAAACATCTTGTTGATACAATACATATATTCAAAAAGGCAATTACTGCAGATCATGAGCTTTTTTACTCTTTCAGATTGAATGATAAATCAGTAAAACAGTCAGTTACTCATCCAGATACTGCGAAAATAGTGTTTCTCTTTTCGGATGCTGACTGTTTAGATTTTATAGGGATTGATATTTATGACACAGATTCATACGATGAGGCATTCTTAATTGGCCGATAAGCCCAATCTTTTTTAGGTCATCTCGTCCAGCGAAAGCCGGAACCGATGAGAGGGTATCCTGCTCCTTGATTAGGGACCTAGGTTATTCAATATTTGCAAACACGGCTAGATCTTCTTTATTACCAACCACTAAAAGCATATCTTTTTCAAGGATATTCTGATCAGGTGACGGAGCTATGATAATTTCTCCATTACTCACGATGGCAATAACACTGATATTATACTTCGCACGTAAATCAAGCTCTCTGAGACTTTTTCCTGTCATGCTTATGGGTATAATGATTTCCTCGATATTGTATTCTTTTGAGAGTTCTATATAGTTCAGCATGTTGGGTGATAGGAGTTGATTAGCGACCCGTTCACCCATATCTCTTTCAGGGTAGATAACCCAGTCAGCACCAACTTTAGCGAGCACTTGACCGTGATGTTTATTTAGAGCTTTTGCTATTACCTTTTTCACTCCTAGTTCCTTTAAAAGCAATGTAGTTAAAATGCTTGACTGCATATCATTTCCGATGGCTACGATGACACAATCAAAATTACGGATACCAATGGATTTTAGTGCCTCTTCTTCGGTAGTATCAGCCATAACTGCATGAGTTACACTTAATTCTGCATTCTCGACTCTTTCCTCGCTTACATCAATACCCAAGACTTCTTGACCGGCTGTATATAATCTATGAGCTACACTCGTTCCGAATCTTCCTAAACCGATAACGGCATATTGTCGTTTTCCCATCTTTAACACTCCCTCATTAATGATTAACCAATCATGATTTTGCCTTTTGGACGGCGGAATGGATCTGGTTTACGTCTCATTGCGATAGCAAAAGCAAAAGTCAAAGGTCCAACCCGGCCCGCAAACATTGTGAAAATTATGAGCATCCGACCAATGGGGGATAATTCAGGGGTTAATCCCATTGAGAGACCCACGGTAGCAAATGCTGAAGTGGCTTCAAATAAAACCGTCAAGAAATCACTTCCGGTTTCTGTAATAGTCAGCAGAATGGTGATGGTTGAAACGATAAATATCCCGATAGAGGTAACGGATAATGCTTTAAATATCGTTTCATTCACAATGCGGTGCCGAAACAATACCACATCTTCTTTTCCTTTAATCTGTGACCAAACCGTTCCAATCAGCGTCGCTAATGTGGTGGTTTTAATCCCACCGCCAGTCGATCCCGGTGAAGCCCCAACAAACATCAAGAAAATGATCAGCAGCAATGTGGGTTGTGTTAAATCAGGGATATTCAATGTATTAGAACCTGCTGTCCTCGGAGTAACGGATTGAAACAAAGAAGCCAACGTTTTCCCCATGAAAGATAAAGGCTGCAATGTTTTGGCATTTCCAAATTCAAATATAAAGATTAAAATGGCCCCTCCAATTGTAAGGATTAAGCTAGCCATCAGTACAACCTTCGTATGTACAGACAAACGATGGGTATCACGGTATTCGTAAATTTCATTCATCACGATAAATCCTATTCCGCCTAATGTGATCAGGGAAGCGACTGTAAGGGTTACGAAAGGATCTGATGCATAAGGAGTCAAGCTCCTAAACCCTCCCATTAAGTCAAAGCCCGCATTATTGAAATTGGAAATCGAATGAAAAAGGCCGTAATAGATTGCTCTGCCTATTGGCATGTCAAAAGAAAAGCGAATCGATAGTATAACGGCACCTGAAATTTCAATAATGGCAGTGTAAATTAAAATCCTTTTTACTAACTTAACTACACCTGCCATAGATAAATTATTTAAAGACTCCTGCAAGATTAGCCGGCCTTTTAAAGAAATTCTTTTGCCTAATAAGAAAAAGAAAAGCGTCGCAAATGACATAAACCCCAAGCCGCCTATTTGAATGAGTGATAAAATGACCAACTCTCCAAATGTTGTAAAAGTGGTTCCCGTATCTACTACGACAAGCCCTGTTACACATGTAGCAGAGGTTGAGGTAAATAAAGCATTTAGAAAAGAAAGACCATTCCCATTTTCAGTGGAAATCGGCAGGGTTAATAAATAGGCTCCAACAAGTATCAGGAAGGCAAAGCCAAGTACAAGAATTTTTGGCGGATCTAACAAATCTTTTGCTTTTATCAAATTGATCATCCTTACCCTGTTAATGAATTAGCAACCTACTAACAAACGTAATATATCCACAGATAACTAACCATTATCCAGTGATAGGGTTAGTATTTCGCTCGTACTGCATTCCATTCGTCATCCATCTAGATAAACAATCAATAGACCAAGTTCCTTTTGCTATACATGCGTCCATTCTGCACAAGCCCTTTTATTTGTGAAAAAGGTATTCATTATCCTTAATCAAGCTTAGGTAATTCTCTTTGGAAAATCCTTTTTTAAAGCATAATAAAAAGACCTACATAACATCTGGCTGCTATTTTGTCACAAAAAAGCAAACAAAAAAGCCCCTGAAATAGGCGGTCTTATGACCTCCTTCGCTTTAGCCGACGAAGTTAGCTGACGGGTAGGATGGCGAAAGAGCTGATCTCATCCTTTCTGCAAGGCAGAATTAACCCCAAATGATTGGTTCCTCCGTACTCAATTTACTTGAGTTTAGGCCGAAATGCATTAAATTGATAAACGTATTCTACTCCCATCATTTACTAGTTGTAAACCCCTAAATTGTAAAAAAATATTGCTAGAACAAAACAGAAAATTTACGTTTTTTTTACATATTAAAAACTTATTGACAAAAATTAGTTGGGACATTATGATAGGTTCGATAAATTTGAAAATTTTATACATCTTTTCATGAAGCATATGTCATTGCGAATCTATGTTTCTAATATATATATATGGTATTTCCTTTTGGAATTAGATACAGAAAATCTCAAAGTTCATTGCATTCGTATTTTGAAATTTTAATACATTATATAAAAAAGGCGGGCAAGTATGGAGAAGACGTTTAATAGATATGTTGTTAACGCTACAGGTAAAGGTGGACAGACGTATTTAACTCAATGCCAGGATAAAGATGCACTAAGGAAATGGATAGCCGATCATGAGGATCAAATAATAATGAATGAGTTAAGGATAACAGATAAGAAAAAGAATCCATTGATAAATTTTTTTTTCAAAGGTAATATCATCTGAATCCATAGGTCCTTATTAACTGGATCATGCGAATAATTGAACATTAAAAGATAGTAGAGGGTCAAGCATATTGAATAATAATTCACTCATTATGTCCTTTTGCAGTATTTCAACTATTTAAATTCCTGCGTTAATCAGGCAATCTGAAACTTAACATCCATATTGCGTTATATTTTCAAACTCATTTATATTGAATGAGTTTTTTTGTGTGTATATTAAATATTGGGATGGAAATATTCAAAAAAGCTTAAAAGAGTTTGATGTAATAGAAAGTGTTTTCGAAAATGGCTCTAAAGGAAACGAGTGAAAAATCCTGGAAGACCGAAAACCGATGAGGAAAAAGTTATGCCTTATATCATATGGATCAAAGGATATTTCTGCATTCGTTCGGATAGTTGGTTTATGCAAACTTACCATGAAAATGTAATGCAATATATGAGGAAGTTAGAGTATATGTCAGTATTATTCAAAAAAGTCCACACCTATTATAGGTGTGGACTTTTTGAATATTACTTTGCAGAGTAATGAGTTACTTACAGTAATATTTTTGATAAACAACTTCAAATTGTAAATAGTGTTGTTGTCTTGTTAGAGAATGACAGAAGAAGTCAGTCCTTTTTGGGGATTTTTTAGACTAGCATCACTCAACACTTTTGCAGTACTGTTCATGAATCCAGGAGAGTTTTTCTGCCATATTGTAAGTGTTCTTCAATATGTCGAACTACTTCTTCCATGTTGCCTTTTTCCAGGGCCTCTACAATTAATACGTGTTCATCATATGTTTGCTTTAGGCGATCTATTTTTTTCTTTAATACTTCTTTTCCATAAAATTTCAGTTTTTCTCTAATGCTTTTAAACATCTCTAACATTTGTTCATTTTTATTAAATTCCATTATTCTAAGATGGAACCTCATATCGTATTCAAGTGCTGAATAGGAATCCTCATTTTTTATATACTCGTATTGCTGATTTAAGATGTCATATAGTTCTTCGACTTGGTGTTTTTCAATACTTTGTGAAAGCTTACGTAACGCAAATGTTTCAAGTGCAATTCGTATTTCATACACTTCATTAACTTGTTTTACAGAAATATCACATATATAGATACCTTGCTTTGGATGGATGCGTACCAATCCATCGTGTTCTAAACGCTGAAGGGCTGACCGAATAGGAGTCCTGCTCATTTCTAACAGTTCACTAAGATCCCCCTCTTTAACAAATTCTCCTGGCGATAACTCTCCGTTCATAAGTAGTTTCTTAATCATCTCATAAGCTCGATCTTTTAAAAATAGTCGTTTGGGTTGGTGTATGCTCATTTTATCTATCCTTTTAAAAAGTATTAATACTACATAATAGTATATAAAAAGTAATCAACAATTAATTTCTTTAACTTACTATAGTCTAACATATAAATCACGCATTTAAATTCAGAATAGATTGACTAATGAGTTTATCTGTTGTATACATATAATATACAACATGAATACAACAAGTCGTGAGAGGTATAAGTAATTGATATGATAGCGTTTACATGGAAAGGATGAATGTAATGATAACGGTAAATTCTATAACTCGAAGACCAAAACTTGAAGAAGTAAAGCAATTGGGAAATATTTCACCAAGTGATTATGGGCATCATTTGAATTTCCAATTAATCAGTACTAAGAAAATCAAGCCTTTATTCCCGATTGAAAACACATTTGCTGGTCCGGCAGTGACGGTCCGAATCCCTCCAAATGACGGTCTATTAGTTTATAAGGCACTGGATTTAGTACAGCCTGGTGACGTAGTTGTGATTGATATGAACGAAGAAGAGCGTTTTGCATGTTGGGGAGAAATTACGACAAGAGTTGCAATGGAAAAAGGAGCCATTGCGGCGATCATTAACGGGCCAGTTACCGACACGAAAATAATTAACAACTTGCAATTCACCGTGTTTTCTTACGCAATTTCACCTTTAACTACCAAAGTCTATAGTATTGATGGCGACGTAAACGTACCGGTATCCATTTCAGGATGCATCATTAACCCTGGGGATATTATTGTTGGAAGTAATGATGGCCTGTTAGTTGTTCCACAAGAAGAAACATTAAGTTTTATTGAAATCGGCAAAAAGGAAGAAGAAGAAGATGAAAAACGACGTCAAGAGTTGCAAGAGTTAGGTGTTGAAAAATACCTTCGTCGTTTCGATCCTCTTTGGGAAAATATGTTAAATAATAATCAGAGTTAATCGATTTACTAAAAATACTTATTTCTTCTCACCTAGGCTCCCAACATAATCCTGTTTTATACTTTTTTCAGTTATCAATTCTTATAAAGGAAGTGGATAAAAAGATGAAACAAGGGAAAATCGAAAAACAGGTAGAATTAATCGCCGAATCTCCAGGCAAGGAAAGAAAAATTGGATTACGTTGGGGAATGGGTTTGATCTTTTTTATTATAGGTTTGATAGCGTACATGGACCGAGCCAATCTATCTGTTGTCGCTAAACCGATGATGGATGCTCTAAATATGAACAAAGTTGAATTTGGACTTTTGTCTTCCCTCTTTTACGCAGGATATTGCATTGCTCAAATTCCAGGTGGGATGCTAGCAGAAAAATTCGGGTCAAGGAAGATCATTATAATAGCGATTACTTGGTGGTCTGCATTTACAGCACTTACAGCGGCCTCTACGTCTTACGTTGTATTATGCATTGTAAGGTTTTTATTTGGAGTTGGAGAGGGTCCAATGTATCCAGCCAACGCTGTCTTCAATTCATACTGGTTCCAAAAACATGAAAAGGGACGAGCAGCAAGTGCATTATTAGCTGGTTCTTTCTTCGGACCTGTTATAGCACCAGGAGTTTCAGTGGCTATCTTGCTGCTTTTTGGATGGCAAGGCGTTTTCTATAGTTTCGCTATTCTCGGCATTGGGATTGGATTAATTTGGTATATCGTAGGGCGTGATAAACCAGAACTTCATCCTTGGATTTCTGAAAAAGAAAAAGTGCTTATTTGTGAAAACCGAAGCATCACCGGAACAGTAAAAAAGGCTGCCCCGTGGAAACTGTATCTAAGAAACATCCAATTTTGGGCAGTTGGAATTCAATACTTTGTCGTCATCTATATGAACACCTTCTTTTTAACATGGTTACCTACTTATTTAATGGAAGCACGAAATTTCTCATTAAAAGAAATGGGGGTAGCGGCAAGTTTCCCTTGGCTGGCTATTTGCTTCACTGTTCTAGCTGGAGGCGCCCTATCGGATATCATCTTACAAAGAACAAACTCGCGAATGAAGGCTCGAGGTAGTCTAGCCTTGATCGGATTCATTTTTTTCATTATCGGATTGTATTTCGCTGCATACTCCACAAGTCCTTGGATGAACGTTGTCTGGTTGACACTAGCACTTGGCGCTCTTGGGCTTCCAATCGTTACTTCTTGGGCAACTGCAAACGATTTAGGTCAAGAATACGCAGGATCTGTCAGTGGTTGGATGAACCTTTGGGGAAGCATTGGAGGAATAACGTCTCCGATTATCTGCGGATGGTTTGCGCAGGAAATGGGTTGGAATACAACCCTTTTAATCAACATCATCCCTATCGGACTTGCTATTTTCTTATGGTTTCTCATCAAACCTGATCGTCCATTAATTCCGGCTGAAAATTAGAAACACCATGTAAGATCAAAATTAATAAAAAAGGTGATAGGACAAATGGAAAATTCGATAAATAAAAGCGTCTCAACCATCAAGATTCCCGGCATACGGACATTTTCCAATATGGTTATCCAATATACCGATGCGATCAATCTTACCCTTGGTCAGCCAGATTTCCCAACACCTGAACATATAAAAGAAGCTGCAATAACAGCGATCAGACAAGACCATACAGCCTATACACATAACGCGGGCCTATTGAGCCTACGGAAGGCTGCTGCAGATTATGTATTACAAAAGTACAATCTCACTTACAATCCTGAGGATGAAATCATTGTAACAAACGGTGCATCTGAAGCTATTGACAGTGCGTTCCGAACCATTTTACAAGCAGGGGATGAAGTTATTCTTCCCTCTCCAATTTATCCTGGATACGAACCGTTAATTACATTATGCGGCGCAGTTCCGGTTTACGTTGATACGTCAAAAAATTCTTTTAAAATGAATGCTGAAATGATTAAGAATAAACTAACGGAACGAACACGCTGCATTGTTCTTTGCTCACCTTCAAATCCTACCGGAAGGATGTTAAGTGAAAAAGAAATTGTTGAAATTGCTAATGTAATTAGAAATAAAAACATCTTTGTTGTTTCAGATGAAATCTACAGTGAACTGTCTTATGATAAAAAACATTTTTCAATTGCCTCTGTTCCAGGTATGAGGGAGAAAACTATCGTCATTAACGGACTTGCAAAATCCCATTCTATGACAGGTTGGAGAATTGGATTTACTTTTTCGCCTTCCTATTTATCTAGCCAAATGTTAAAAGTCCATCTTTATAATTCAGTATGTGCCAGCACAATTAGCCAATATGCGGCAATCGAAGCTTTAACCCAAGGGAAGGATGATCCGAGCCAGATGGTTGAAGAGTATCGCAAAAGAAGAGAGTACATCTGCAAACGGCTCACCGACATGGGATTAGATGTGGTCAAACCAGATGGTGCCTTTTACGTTTTCCCTTCTATAAAAAGTACAAAGATGAAATCGTTTGATTTTGCGCTGAAGCTGCTCCAAGAGACAAGTGTTGCAGTTGTTCCTGGCGATGCGTTTTCAGAGTTTGGAGAAGGGTACGTAAGGATTTCTTATGCGGCTTCTATTGAAACGCTTGAAGAAGGATTAAACCGAATGGAGCAATTTGTCCATTCAATAAAGTGTAAGTCGTTAGCAACTAATAAATAAAAATTTTTTTAAGGAGATAACAATCATGTACAACAAAATTTACAACATGACAATGCCTGAAAAGGTAGAAACGCTTACACGTGCTCTTGTAAGTATTAACAGCATAAACGGAACAATTGGCGAGGTGAAAGTAGCTAACTTTGTAAAAGAAACTCTTCTAGGCTTTCCGTATTTTCAACAAAACCCATCTCAAGTATGGGAACAGCCGGTTCCAAACGATCTACTAGGTCGGAAAAATATTTTTGCTTTAGTCAAAGGGAAAACAGAGACAAAAGATACAATTATTTACCATTCGCATTTAGATACGGTTGGAATTGAAGATTATAGCAACATGAAAAAAGATGCGATGAATCCCGATGCGTTAGAGGATTTTTTCAAAATGTATGCATTTGACAAAGATGTACAAAAAGATGCTCAATCAGGAGAGTGGCTGTTTGGAAGAGGGTCCGTAGATATGCAAAGCGGGATCGCAGTACACATTGCCAATGTTCTCCACTTTTCCGAACATCCCGAAGAATTAACGGGTAATATTCTGTTAATGGTGAACCCTGATGAAGAGAGCCAGCATAAGGGAGTGATATCTGCCATTGCTGAGTTGAATCGATTGAAAGAGGAGCAAGGATTGTCTTATACGGTAGCCATTAATGATGACTTTATTACTCCTTTATATGATAATGACCCTCACCGCTATATTTATACGGGAGCAGCAGGAAAGCTTCTGCCGAGTTTCTATATTTATGGTCGGGAGGCCCACGTAGGTGACACGTTATCCGGTATTGATCCAAACTTTATTGCGGCTGAGATAACGCGCCGTGTCCATAATAACCTGGATCTAGCCGAAAATATTGACGGTGAATTGGTTCTCCCACCTTCTTGTTTGTATCAACGCGATACAAAAGATTTTTACAATGTTCAAACCGCTACTAGTAGCTACCTCTATTTTAACTACTTTGTTTATAAAGCGACGACGAAAGAAGTCATGGATAAGTTAACTGCTGTTGCAGTTGAGGCTTGCAGGGAAACAGAACATGTTCTATTCAAGCATTACAACGATTTTCTCATGCGCACAGGGTTGCCACCGAAAACACTATCCTGGAATATTGGAGTAACGAGTTTGGCCGATTATGTGGATGAGTTGAAAAAGATGGGGATTAATACAGCGGAAATAATGAAGAAAGTGTTTAATGAGAATGATAATTTAGAGCCAAGAATGCTTTGCTTCAAAATTGTCGAAGCATTACAAGAACTTGATCCGAATAAAAAGCCGCGGGTCATCATCTTTTTCGCGCCACCTTATCTTCCACACAACTATTTAAATCAAGATAATGAGAGGGACGCTAATCTGGAAAAAGCGCTAAAAGAAGTATTAGATGAGGTAGCAAAAGAAACCGACGAAAAGTTTGCACTGAAAAAGTTCTTCCCCTATTTGGCAGATGGCAGCTTTTTATCATTGCACGAAACCGACGAGGACATCCTGTCGTTATTGAATAATTTTCCAGAATGGGAGTCTATTTATCCTTTGCCTATAAAGGACATTCGTAATCTTAATATCCCGTCTATCAATATCGGTGTATATGGAAAAGACGCTCATAAATGGACAGAACGGGTTTATAAACCTTATACTTTTGGCGTTTTACCCGGACTTTTAAGAAATGTAACGCTTAAGTTATTTAAAAAAAATGAGGCGATTTTAAGCAAGTAGACCCGGTAATGTAATAGCTTCAGAGATTGGAGGGAGAAAGAAGCTTTTATTCTTTCCAATCTTCCCTGAAAATTTGATGTTTATTAAGCATGTGTGTTTTTTAAACAGCTATCGAATTATTTAAAATAGAAGGGGCTAAAAGTTTGTGCAGTTTACTATATTTCGAGGCTTTTGCAAAAGTAGAAAAAAACTACTTTCCTAGAAATGTTTAAGAAAGAAGGTATTAATCTTCCTAATATTCGAAATGTTTGGTTTTATTAATGATATAAGAAAGAGTGATAAAAAATGGGAATGATACACAAGGAAAACGATGAATTAAAACGAACGATGAAAAGCAGACATTTGTTCATGATTGCACTTGGTGGTGTCATTGGAACTGGATTATTTCTCGGTTCAGGATTTACAATTAGTCAGGCGGGACCCGGGGGAGCCGTTCTTGCTTATGTACTAGGTGGGTTTCTTATGTATCTTGTTATGCTTTGTCTCGGTGAATTAACAGTAGCTATGCCAAATTCGGGCTCTTTTCAAGCATATGCTACGAAATATATTAGTCCTTCTACCGGATTTACGATTGGCTGGCTTTACTGGTTAAGTTGGGCGAATACGATTGGATTAGAATTTACATCTGCAGGTATTCTTATGCAGCGTTGGTTTCCGGAAGTTCCTGTTTGGATTTGGTGTATGGTATTTGGAATTATCGTATTCTCAATCAATGCATTGTCCACTCGTAGCTTTGCAGAAACAGAATTTTGGTTTTCTAGCATTAAGGTGACAGCTATTGTTCTCTTTATTATCCTTGGGGGGGCAGCTATGTTTGGTTTCCTTAACTTAAAAGGTGATGAATCTGCCCCATTTTTTTCGAATTTCACAGGTGACGGTGGCCTCTTCCCAAATGGGATTCTCGCCATATTTTTAACAATGGTTACTGTGAACTATTCTTTCCAGGGAACTGAGCTCATTGGTATCGCTGCTGGAGAAAGTGAAAATCCAGATAAGACACTTCCTCGCTCCATTCGAAATATCATTTGGCGTACCATGTTTTTCTTTGTTTTGGCGATGGTTGTACTTGTTGCACTAATACCGTGGAAAACTGCTGGCTTGGTTGAAAGTCCGTTTGTTACCGTATTTGATATGATTGGTATTCCATATGCTTCAGATATTATGAATTTTGTTATCCTTACCGCTGTTCTATCTGTAGCCAATTCAGGACTGTATGCAGCATCAAGAATGCTCTGGTCACTTTCTAAAACTGAAATGGCCCCATCTTTGGTAGGTAAATTATCTTCAAAAGGTATTCCGTTGAATGCACTGATTATCACGATATCCATATCGGCCCTCTCACTTCTTACTAGTGTCGTGGCTGCGGAAACTGTCTATGTATGGCTTATTTCTATTTCTGGTGTGATTACAATTGTTGTATGGATGTCTATTTGTGCATCACAGTTCTTTTTTCGAAAACGGTTTATAGCAGAAGGTGGAAATGTAAAAGATTTGAAATTTAGAACACCTCTTTATCCACTCGTTCCGATCTTGGGATTCGTGTCATACGGAATTGTGTTAATTAGCCTTATTTTTATTCCTAATCAAAGACTAGGGTTATACTGTGGTATACCTTTCATGGTAGCCTGTTATATTTATTACCACATAATAATAAAGAAGAGAAAAAAGCACAAAAGTGGTGAAGACAATGAACTTGGAAAAGCACAATGAGTTCTTTGTGGAGTACCCGGTATGCCCTAGAACCATTTTATTTATAGCATCGTAAAAGGACACTTTTACAGACTTTAAATAAATTGCTACTAACATTTTGAATAGATCATTAGATCCTATGTAAAGAAGATGTTTAGACATTCTTAGTCTAAACATCTTCTTTTAATCTTTTTATTTTTCACAAATAAAGAGGATAAAAAGGTTTATTCGTATTGAACTTATAGTCTTAATTCTTTGATCCCGATGTTCCATAATCTTTAATAGTTAATTTTACATGGTAGTTGATCGGAATCTCACTAAATATTTGGTCCCAATCCTTTTTGACCGTCTTCCATACTTTAGGATCCTCAATTCTTAATCGATTTCCGAAGCCAGCAACGTCGACCTGGTATTCTTTTTGCATTTTTTCTACTACATTCCTCACCAAGCGTTTCACTTCTTTTTCAGAAGTTTTTTCTGCTTTTTTTAGAAATTCATTTTTAAAAGGATTTCCCGCCCAATTTTCAGATAGCCTTCCCTCTGATTCAATGTTTACATCAAAAGAGATATTGTTTCCTTTAACTCGAGGTTTAATACTGCTTTTCATAGACACTATCTCATACACAATTAGCTGACCTGTCTCTTTATCAAAGCTTTTCACTAAACCACCTTTCCCCTTACCTGTTATCCACGTTATGCCATCTAGTTCTTCCTCATTCAAAAAACCAGTCATTTTGTTTGTCTTCCCTTTGATTATGGCAGCTCCCGCAAACTTGACTTCTCCATTTGATGATACGATATTTTGCAAAAGAAAACTGGATTCTGATTTGATCTTGCCCTCTAATTTAATAAGAGACATAGGGGGCAAAATCCTTGTTGTTCGATATGCATTGGTTACCATTCCAAACAGACGAAACGCTGGAATTTCTCCTGCTTTCTTTGATTCTAGTGTGTTGCTGGCGCTCCCTTTACTAACGAGCACAAGACAGCTTGGTCTAAGGTCATTATCTCGAAGATTTTGATCAAGTAATTTTGTCAAACTATACGATCGTGCAAGATCCTCACCGATAACAATCACTTTCATATGGTGACTGGTAAAGTGTTGTTCACTTCTCAATGATAATTCACGAATCATTTGATGAACGGAATCTCCAGTTTCAGAAACATTAACATAAGATTTTTGTTGTGGTCCGGCTTGTTTATTTGTTGAACTTGCTACTTGTGGAGTGATAAGTTGATAGGTTGAAGTAATCAGGTCTTTTTTTGAATAGTTCTCCCCTTGTTCATTTAACTTTTTCTCAATGTTGGACTCCTTGCCTCTATCGAATGCCACACCTACGCCTAAACTAAGCTCTTCAATTTCATGACTGCTCCAACATCCTGTAAGAGAAAAGAGCAAAAGAACGGATAGTGATACCAAGGGAAAACGTACATTGTTATAGGTTTTCTTCATGCTTTTCTCCCTTTACTCTTGAGATAATGAGAAGAAGCAGGGGTAGTACGCCAAATAAGAACAAGGCAACATTGCTAATCATATCCCCAAATTTAAATAGATTATTGATATTTTTTGGGGTCATGGAAATGACGTAAATAAGAGGAAGTAAGCCAAACATAAATGGACGAATGTTCTTTTTCGAGAGTTGAGCCAGCCCTAAAGCAGCTATGTAGTGACTGATGGCAAAGGTAGTAAACAATTGCATAATCCATATCACAAGTAAAAAAGATTCATACCGTTCAAAAATCAAACCAGAGACTTCATAACTGCGTATAAGATCAAGCGTCGGCCATGTTCTCGTGACCACTCCATCGACGGATAACGCTCCAATGACCATCACAACGGTTATGACATAAAAGATCAAAGGAACGGAAATTCCAATTAGAACGCTTTTTACTGCTTTGTTTGGCTGTTGCATAAACGCCACAAGGACTAGCATGATTTCAGGACCAGTAAATGCGAGAGTCGTTGTCTTTAACCCTTTTAATACAGGGGTGAATCCATCTCCTAATACAGGGCGTATATTATCGATTTCAAATATTTTTAGGCTCACAAAGGCGACTAGCAAAAAAAGGAAAATTGTAATAGGCAAGATAATTTCAAACAGACGGGCAATCGAGTTGATACCGCCCATGATCAGATAGAGACTTACCCACATAAATGTCATTATAATTGCCCAGGTAGGGGTTCCTTCCAGTAACAAATACCTAACTACTTCCGCCATTGAACGGAGTTGAAACCCGGAAGTTACAAGAAAATAACCTACTATAAGTATACTAAGTAACCTTCCCATCCATTTTCCTACAATTTCATGGCTGTATTGATAAAAGGTTTTTTCGGGAAACTGTTGGCTTAATTTGACCATAATCACCCCTACCATCATCGCGATTAGACCGCCTAAAATAACGCTTATCCATCCATCTGGTGTATGCATCTTCTCCGCAGATGTTCTGGGAAGGGTGAGGATTCCTGTACCAAGTATACAGTTGCTAACGATAACAGCTGCTTGTGGCGTGGTAATTCGATCTTTTGGACTGAGAATCATCGCTTGTCCACTTCCTTCCGTAGTGAGCTATCCTTTGCGTATCGGATCTTTCGTATGCATCATTTTTGGTCGACGTTTCATCATCATAAGGGGCAAGCGAACCATAAAGTCTTTCCAATCACTTAAGCGATAAGGAACGGCTGGACTCACATAAGGTACACCAAAGCTCTTTAGTTTCACCAAATGACTGGTTATTAAAAGAAAGAATAGAATGACCCCGTATAATCCTAATATGGCAGCGCAAAGCATGGCGACAAAGCGGAGAATACGTAACGCAATCCCTGCATTATATTGCGGAATGGCAAACGATGAAATCGCAGTTAACGCTACTACAATCACCAAAATAGGGCTAACAATTCCTGCCTGTACTGCAGCTTCACCAATGATTAATCCACCGACAATTCCCATTGCTGGACCAATTGGCTTAGGCAACCGTAGCCCAGCTTCCCTCAAAACCTCGATGGCTATTTCCATAAATAATGCTTCTATAAGTGCTGGAAACGGAACCAAAGACCTCGTTCCTAAAATGGAAATGGCTAACTTAGTCGGAATCATCCCTGGATGAAACGATATAAAAGCAATATACAAAGCAGGTGAAAAAAGAGCCAAAAAGGCTGCTAAATAACGAAGTAAACGGAGGAATGTGCCAGGAATCCACCTTTCGTAATAGTCTTCTGGTGATTGTAGCATCATGCTAAATGTAACCGGAACAATCAAAGCGAAAGGCGTCCCATCTAATAAGATGGATACCCGACCTTCCATCAAGGCAGCAATCACGCGATCAGGACGCTCTGTACTCTGTACCTGCGGAAAAGGACTAAGGTAATTATCTTCGATTAATTGCTCTACATAACCTGACTCCGGCACATTATCAATGTCAATTTTCTTAATTCGCTTTTCTACCTCTCGTACTAATTCTGGATCAACAATCTCTTTTATGTAAGCAACGACTAAATCCTTTTTTGAACGCGTTCCTACTTGGAATTTTACTAACGATAAATTATCGATTTCACCATTCGCTCTTAACAGAGATGTATTATCACTTAAAGCTTCAGTGAAACCAACCCGTGGTCCTCTGACTAATGCCTCTGATACTGGCTCTTCAATAGCCCTTGTTTTACCTTTTGTTGTACCAAGGATTAACGCATCTAATGATCCATCAATTAAAAGCGCGGTAGAACCTGTTAATACTTTTAATGCTAACTCTTTAATAGAACTAACCTCTTCTATCTCACTTATAGATAACACTTGATTTTTTATAAAGTCTTTTGAAATGCTTCCTTTGACGTAAGGTAGTTCTTGCTTATATTCTGCGGTAAAATCCACCATCAATGACGTCATAATATGTTTATCAATGAGCTCTTTGTCTGATAGTCCTTCTACAAAAACAATGGCAGCTCGAATACCAGTACGTCCTATTACATACTCTCGAAAATGCACATCCCAATTATGACCAATTTCATGTTTAATTGCTTCTAGATTTAAAGCTAAGTCGTCTGTAAGCTGATCTGATGAATCTTGAGATTTAGAATCATGTTTATTCTCATTTGTAGTAGCTTGTTTTTCTATTTTTCGAACTTTTGATTTCCATATTCTCATTCTCATCACTCTTCCTCTGATGTACGGATCCAATTAAACAATCGCGAGATAGCATACGGAATAAAAAATGCAATAAAAGCTTGTATAAAAACTTGCCAGTCTGGAAGGTAGGAAACCACAGTTTTCCACATTTTTATCACCCTATACATGCCTCATATCGGTAGCTAACACCAGGCAAACCTCCGTAAAATGTTGTTAGTTATTTAATGAAAAAATTCTATTTATGATCTCAAATAGTATTATTATCTAATACGTGCCTTATACGAGGGAATTTAAACCAAAATACCTTATACCAGGTAAATATCAAGGGTTTTATTCTTATAGGTCGTTTACTAAAGTAGTCAGGGTTTTAGCCCCATTTTGCATTAGGACAAGCCTCCCACAATAGTTTATCTCCTTATTAATAAATGAGAAAACGCAGAACTTGTTTGCTATCTGCAAAAAAAAATGGGGTGATACGCATAATTGTTTGAGTTTAAAACAAAGTTTGCATAATGAAAATATTGAATATAAAGGAAATAAAACTGGCGTTTCGACTCTTTCAACAGGATTTGAATCTCCTTTAAGTAACTTTTCTCATATTTAGTCAAACATCTTCTTTTTGTGCAAAATCATTTTGCTATCAACATACAATAATTAATCGGTGCAAAAAAATTTTGCGATTTATAGTCAGTAAATCCTTTAACGGAAAGAGCTACCTTAAGAAAGGAAGTTGGCACGATACTTGCATAATAGATTGATGAAGATTTGAAAATTTAGGAGGTAAAACATATATGTCATTAAGCCAATACTCATGAACCTTTTACAGATATTAAGTAAGAAGAAAATACAATAGAATTTCTCTATGTTAAATCGCAACTCGGTAAGGAATATTTACTTGTTATAAGAGGAGAGTTGATTGGGAGAAGGGAAAATTCCTAAGGTTCTACCTTAATAAACAGAGATAGGAAAACAAGGGATAAGATTAAAATTTTATTCTAGTACTCATGAGGTGAATATAATGTCAATTGCAAAGAATTTGAACAGATTATCTGAGGCTCAAGTGGATATGCGTTTAGCAGCCTATATGGTGGGAATTAGAAAACCGGCTGAATCTTCTCGTTTCCGTGGCTGGATATAAAATGTAATATTTTCTATCATTCTATGGAAAAACAGATTTAAAAAATTTTTATTGGAGGAGATTTTATGTGGGTAATCACTGTTTATTCAAGGAATAACTATAAAATATTTGAGTTTGACACTGAAAAAGAAGCTAAAGAAGCTTTCAAAGGAATTAAAGGTTATAAAATCCTAACAGAAGTAATTTATTTTAATGATTATGATTTAGTTAAATCGTAAATTGTTAGAATTTTTCGTCAATTATAAATTTTTACATTCTTCCTGAAGGTAGTCAGGATTATATAAAGCTAGACGCACACTAGAACCTTGTTCAAAATCAAATTAAATCGATATGAACAAGGCAGTTTCACTACTATATAGGGTTGAGTAATTATTTGGAATGGATATAAAGAAGTTTATAAATTATAGGGAGATATGTTTATGGAAACTAAATACTGCAAAGAATCAAGAGTTATAAGAACAAGCCGTGTGTTTCCAAATGATGTGAATAATCATAATACGTTATTTGGTGGTCGTTTGATGAGTCATTTGGATCAAGTATCCTCTACTTCTGCAGCACGTCATAGTCGTAGGGAATGTGTAACTGCATCAACAGATTCCGTTGATTTTTTACATCCAGTTCGAACAACAGATGCAGTCTGCTTTGAATCTTATGTAACATGGACAGGTACCTCGTCGATGGAAGTTTTTGTGAAAATTATTGCGGAAGACTTAAAAAGCGGTAAACGTAAAATCGCTGCAACTGCACTATTAACATTTGTAGCACTTGATCAACATAACCGGCCAACACGTGTTCCACAAGTCATTCCTGAAACAGAAGAAGAGAGAAAATTACATGAAACCGCACCAGATCGAGCAAGAAAGCGTAAGGAAAGGAAACAAAAAAGTAAGGAGATGGCTGCATTTTTAACTACAAATTATCCCGGGGAGCAATATAGCTCATGCTAAGCTAGGATTGAAGTGAAACCTATAAATCTTAGAGTTTCATGAAACATATCAAAGAAAAAGGACTAGTATATTTGTTTCATGTCATTGGATAAAATCTAAGCAAAATATAAAACGACCGTTAAGTTTACTTCACTTTGCGGTCGTTTTATGTTTGAAATGATCATGTCAGAATAGTTCTTTTTTAAAGAAGAGAAGTAATAAAAAGGATTTATAGATTCATTGGCTTATGTAAATATGCAACGTGGGAAACATTATCCACTAGTGACTAACGGGGAAAGAATTGACACAGATAAAAGCATTTTCGATTACTCTGCTAATAAAGAAGAAGTTAAAGGTAGTGTGTCATTGGCAAATTATGCATTAGCAAACAATGAATCGTAAGAAAATTGGAAACAAGAGCCAGTCGGGGCGGGGGAAACCTCGCCCTGGATTAGTCTCTAAGACATGGTGGGGAACCTCCATGAGACATGTGGTAATCACTAGGGCGACAATCCTTTTACTTAATATACATTTTTTAGATAGTTTGTTGTTTGGAAGTTATTGACTTTTTGCTCCTTTACTCCAATAATAGTCTTAAATACATCTATATTCAATGTCCTAAATGGTAATAAACTTAGGACTCTATGAAATTTTTAAGGAAACATGTGAAGTCCCTATGTAAACAGCTGATTTACCTTTTTTTCTGTTTTATTTTGGCAAATCATTTACTTCATATGCTACTTGTATTCCAGATTCAATCGCCCCTTGCATCCAACCGTGGGTAAGTGTAGTATGTTCACCGGCAAAGTGCACTCTTCCTTCAGGTATAGAGATATAAGGATAAAGCTCGGTTTCCTGACCCGGTTCAAAGGCAGTGAAAGCTCCGCAAGAATATTCATTATCTACCCAACTAAAGGAAGTTCCTGAAACAAACTCAGAATAGACTTGGTTACCGTAAATTTCAGCTAAGTTCTTTAAAGCATATTGAATGCGATCTTTCTTTGATAGACCGTTCCATGTTAAAGCTTCATCCGCCCATGTATAACTTGCCAAAACTACAGCAGGTCCTTTTGTACCAATCCCCTGACTTGGGTAATAAGTGAATCGAATCGGAAGGTCAGTTATGGATTTACCACCATATTGATGATGCCTTTCCCAAAATCTGCTTTTAAACTCGATTCCGATTTTGGTAGCTTCCATATAGTTGAGCTCACGAATCGCTCTCCGTTTATAATAGGAAAAAGAATGGTATGGTTCAACTTCCACAAATCGTAACAGTGAAAAGGGGATAGTTATGATGGCAAGATCACCAGTTATAGTGGAATGCTCTAAGGTGTGCTGATGAGTGGAATGGATGGTTACACGGTTGTTATGTTGGACAATTTTCGTCATCCTTTGATAGAACATAATGACATCTTTTAATTGCGGAAGAAATGCCCTTGGAAGCAGATCCATACCACCGGTTATCTCATAGAAACGATTTGCTCCGAAGGACGCCGCTTCTCGTAAAACTTCAACAAATGACATCCCCATATATGCTTCGTAGTCAAGGAGTAAACCTATCATATCGACCGCGCCATCTGAAAAAGTCGTTGCATATTGATAATGGTAAGTGTTTAAGAAAGTACCTAGTGAGTAGTTTTTAAATTCTTTTTCTACGAGATCCCAATTTCTCTTTGGATCTTGTTTAATAAAATCGAGAATTGGCTGTGTAGCTAAATTCACCAGCATCTCTGCGCTTTTACCTCTTTCATTCGGGGCAACGGGAAAGTTGAGAATACCAGGAGACCGTTCAAAAATGTTAAGACGTGTTTTAATACCATTGAGATAAAGAATATCCATTGGAGTTCGGTTAATAAACTGGTTTACGGTTAGTCCAAATTTTTTAATATACTCTAATGTCAAAAAATGACCTTCAGGAATACGCATTGGACCTAAGTTTAAATAAAGCCCATTGCTAAAGGGAGAGTGTATTGTATAGGTGCGTCCGCCCACCCTGTTGTTTGCTTCAAGGATGGTGACGTTGTGCCCTGCCTCCTTCAATAGAGAAGATGCAACCAGTCCTGCTAGTCCTGCGCCCACAATAGTAATATTCTTGGGAACTTGCGACTTTTTAAGACCATTTTTAATAATGCTAATCATTTGTTGAGTCGTTAACTGATTATTAGGCATATCTTCGCCCCTAGTGAAAAAGATTTATTACATTGTATTCACTAGCAGAGGTGCATATGTATTCAAGAGTTAATCAGATGATATTTATAGATAATAATCAGGATAAAAAACGGGTATTATCTAAATAAAAAACAAAGAAGCAGAATCAATTAGTACATTGGTAGTTTACTAAATCTGTTATGTCAGCTGCCTTTTCATTTTCTTTTACTTTAAGGTAATGGAGAACGATATCTTCCAGGGTCAAGCATTTCTGATGCAAGGCTCTGTATGTTTTCTACAGGGATACTAGAACTCTCTTCAGTGCTTTTCAATAAGGATGTGGGGTATTGGTTTTTGCTTTATTTATTTGTATGAAAACAAAAGGGGGATTATCAAGTGAAGGGATTTGAATTTTTCAGAATGCCACAGACTATTATATATGGCCGGCAATCTTTTGAGAAAGTGGGAGCGGAAGCGGCATTATGTGGGAAGAAAGCACTCATTATAAGTGATAAGGTAATGAGCCGACTAGGTTGTGTCAATCAATGTTGTCAGTATCTTCATGACAACGGAGTAGCAAGTGCAGTTTATCTTGGAGTTGATTCAGAACCAACAGACCAATATGTGGAAGAATCATTAGAACTTTTTGAAAAGGAGTCATGTGATCTAATCATTTCCCTTGGTGGAGGAAGCTGTATTGATACTGGGAAAGCAATTGCTGTCCTGGCCACGAATGGTGGATATATTGGAGAATATATGGGCGGAAGAAAAATAGCAGACAAAGCGGCAATACCGCACATTGCTATTCCAACAACTGCTGGAACTGGTTCAGAAGCGACGGATGCTACTGTTATTACTAACACCGATGATGATGTGAAGATGATGATTAAACAGCCGAATTTTATGCCTTTAGTCGCCATTGTCGATCCGTTGTTGACAGTTTCTTCTCCACCACATATAACAGCTGCGACGGGTGTGGATGCATTAAGTCATGCGGTTGAGGCCTATTTATCAAAACGGTCTCACCCAATGACAGACACAATGGCTCTGTCCGCGATGAGATTGATTGTGGAGAATATTGAAAACGCTTACGATGATGGGGATAACATAGATGCCCGTGAAAAGATGTCATTAGGAGCCCTTCAAGCAGGGATAGCATTCTCGAATTCTTCCGTTTGTTTGGTTCATGGAATGTCGAGACCAATTGGAGCTTTGTTCCATGTACCTCATGGATACTCGAATGCCATGCTATTGCCAGCGGTATTGGAATTCAGCAAGGAAGCCTGTATGGAGCGGTTGGCGGATTTGGGGAGAATTTTTAAAACTGAATATAAAAACCTTTCTATAGAAAGGGCAGCTTTGGTTGCGGTAGAATCTGTTAAGGCACTTTGCCAAAAGCTGAACATTCCTAATCTCGAAGGATGGGGAATAGAAGAGGAGAAATTTAATCTCTCAGTCAGTAAAATGGCAAGAGACGCCATAGATAGCGGGAGCCCTGCTAATAACCCGAGGGTCCCAACTAAAAAAGAATTAGAAGAGTTGTATTATACTTGTTATCATTATAAGTTTGCTACTGAAGATAAAGTACAGGGGTGAATATGTGGAGACTTCAATTCTAAAATACCTCATAACTTAGTTAGTGCTAAGCATACTTGCTGAGATAAGTATGAATTCTTTCTTTAATCACTTAATGGTGTAAAGAGAATATTCCAAAAAGTATTTGGGGGGATTTTGGGATATTGTTTACAATATTAGTCTAAAAATGTTAATATTTAGTTAAATTAGACTAGAGTGCAATGAAGATAAGATTAACTCTTTAGAGAGCTCTGTTAGCTAAACAGGAGTAAGAGTTTTTTTATTGAAGCAAACCTTTGAGCTTCACTTTGGAACCTTATGTTTTGGGGAAAAGTGTGACGGGAGCTTCCGTTATAGAGCTAAGGTATTCGCATTTTTATAAATGCGAATACCTAATAAGGTTAATATGGTGACATATTAATAAACAGATGTGGAACCACGACTTTTAATCTCGTCCTCAAGATGTATGTCTTGGAGACGAGATTTTTCTATTTTTTAATAAAATTCAATATAACTATAAGGAGAAAAGATGAAATTCAAAAATCTATTATTATCTTGGAAATACCCTTCGATATTATTACTTGGAATAGGAATTTCAAACTTTGGTGCTTGGGTTTATTTTATTGCACTTAATTTAATCGTATTGGATTTGACTAACTCAGCGCTTGCCGTAGCTGGACTTTATATTGTTAAACCGATAGCTGCATTATTCACGAATGTATGGGCTGGCAGCGTTATTGACCGAATAAATAAGCGGAATCTAATGGTGGTACTTGACCTATTTCGAGCGGTATTCATAGCTTTGCTACCATTGACTTCTTCTATTTGGGTAATATATTCGGTTGTCTTTGTGATTAATATGGCAGGGGCTATGTTTGGAACAACATCAAGGTCTTATATAACAAAATTAATACCCATTGAACAGAGAAAACGATTTAACTCACTTAGAAGCTTAATAGATTCTGGGGCTTTCTTAATTGGTCCAGCGATAGCGGGCATCCTTTTTTTAATCGGTACACCCATTTTAGCCATCTATATTAACGCAGTAGCATTATTTTTATCAGGAATCATAACTTTATTTATGCCTAATCTTGAAAAGGATCGTTCCCTTGAGCAATCCGATAGTTCCCTTTCTTGGAAAATAATAAAACAAGATTGGGCGATTGTCCTGAATTTCAGTCGACAATACTCTTATATTATGTTTATATACTTTTTATTTAGCTGCATGATGGTAATGGCAACAGCTATAGATTCACAAGAGGCAGCCTTTGCAAAAGCCGTGCTTTTTTTAACTGACACAGATTACGGATTCCTTGTAAGTATAGCCGGGGCAGGTATAATTGTAGGGGCTCTAGTAAATACAATGATTGTGAGTAAAATACAAATATCCTTTCTAATTGGCTTAGGCTCTTTATTTGTTTCGGTAGGTTATATAATCTATTCCTTTTCAAGTTCCTTTTCGATTGCCGCGTTAGGATTTTTTATCATTGCCTTTTCGCTGGCTTTTGCTAATACAGGCTACCAAACATTTTATCAAAACAATATACCAGTTGAGATTATGGGAAGAGTCGGAAGTGTATTTGGCTTGTTAGAAGCATGTTTGATTATTATTACGACAACAATTGTGGGAGTTTCAGCCCAGTTCATTTCGATTCAGTTCGTAGTCATTACCGGGTCAATAATCATGTTTGCTCTTACAATTTTGTTACTTATACTCAGTATGAAGCCTTCAAAGAGCAGATATTATTCCGTTAAAAGTGTGGAGGCAAAAGATTTATAAGCTTTTGGTCTGCAATGGAAACCAAGAAAAAACAAAAAATCTAATTGAAGTTTATCTAATTCTTCAATTTAAAAGGTGGTGTGTAATGGCCGCTATAAAAAAAGCTTATGGATATATAACACGAATCAAAGAGGGAAAACCACAAGTATTAGTATTTCAACATCCTATTAAAGAGGCTGGGATACAGATACCAAAAGGTACAGTAGAAGCAGAAGAAGATCCTTATTATGCAGTTATTCGTGAAATCAGGGAAGAAACAGGTTTAATGAATTTTAATGTAGAGCAATTAATTATACAGGATCGATGGAAATGCGATGATGGGGCAATACATGAGCGTTATTTTTATAAAATAACCGTTCATGAGACGCGAGACGGATGGACATATAATCCCACAGGTGGTGGGGCAGAGTCTGGTTTAACGTTCCGATTCTTTTGGGTATCTATGTTGGGCGAAGTAGAATTAGTTAGAGGACATGGTGATTATTTGCATGAAATTCTTGATCAATAAAACAAGTTGTTGTCCATTGCGTTTATCAAGATAGAATGCCACCAATTAGGTGGCATGTTACATGTATATCTATTTATACCATTCTGATGTATTATACTTTTTTAACCATGATCTTTTCTTTGTTAATATCTAATTCACCATTGAATGTAAAGTTGAATTTCTTATACAAGTGAAGTGCAGCTTGATTATCTTCAATTACACTTAAATAGATTTTATTACAATTATATTCTTTAGTTAATCGTTGTATTAAAGCTTTTAACATGATACTTCCAAGCCCAAGACCTTGATATCTAGCATCAATTAAAAACCGATCTAACCACACTCTTCCATTTTCCCCTTCTTCGGGAAAAAATCCATACATAGCAAAACCGACCAAGCTATTGTCTGAATAAAGTCCCACTGGCTTATAATATTTACACTCCATGGCTTCTTCTAAACATTGTTCTGTCGTTTCAATAAACGATTTTTGCTTTGTGTTTATTCCCAACTTTAAAATATCATTTACATTTTCGTTCGTGACTTCATTAATAGTGATGGTCATAATATTAATCCTTCCTCATTTTCCCTCATGTTTAGCCGTTTTGTTAACATGATATACTAATAGCCTAAGGTATATGGTTACCATATAGTCAAGGGAGAGATTGTATTGGTCGATGGAAATTCAGGCAAATATTTTACTACTGGAGAATTCGCCAAACTATGTAATGTAAAAAAACAAACGCTAATTCACTATGATGAGATTGGGCTTTTTTCTCCCGATATAAAAAATGAAAAAGGCTATCGGTATTACTCCTATCAACAATTTGAAGTTTTTTCTGTAATCACACTTTTAAAAGAAGTTAAAATGCCCTTGAAAGAGATTAAATGGTTTCTTACTAACAGATCACCTATAGAATTAATTAACCTTTTTAAAGAAAAATCCATAGAATTAGAAAAAAAAATAGATAATCTTTATCGAATACAGAAGATTATTGAAACGAAAATATCCCTCACTGAAAAAGCGATACGTATTGATTATTCTCAAATCACATTAGAATTTCAGGAGGAAGAACAACTTTTCCTTAGTGACTCCATCTTGAATTCTTCTGATGCTGATTTTTTAAGATCAACATCTAAATTTATCGATTACTGTAATAGAAATAAGTTTTATACGGGTTTCCCTATTGGGGCCATGATAAACAAAGAAAAGATAGTTCAAGGAGACCATGATAACTATTCATATTTGTACACGAAAGTTATGGACAATCATGCGAGCTCTTTTACATATGTAAAGCCCAAGGGACAATATATTGTTGCCTATCATAAAGGGAGTTATAAGAGTATTTCCGAAACATATGAAAAAATAGTAAACTTTATGCAAAGTCAAAACTTGAACCTCAAAACGTTTTCATACGAAGAGTATATGTTAGATGAAGTCTCAGTAAAGGGTTACGAAAATTACCTAACGAAAATAATGGTAGAAGTAGGATGAGGAAGGTTTTTTGCCATATATACGTTATTCAGGAAGATGATTTAGTGGGGATGTACAAGCTCGAAATTAAAAGGACGGAATTTCTACATGAACAGTAAGAAACTTTGCGGAGGGTTATATATGAAAAAGTTAGTTTTATGTATTGTTGCTATTTTTCTTATCGTCTTTTTATATTTTGACTATATAGCTCAAAGTGACAAAAAGAACAACAGAATGGATCTTAACGTCAAACAATCCATTGAACATCAATTAAAAACCAAAGACTACGAGAGTTTTACTTATAAAATTACCAATAATACAAATGAAAATTTTAATCTGCTATTTGGCACAGGTAATGAAATAGACGTAGAATTCCACACATTAACTGATAGTCCAATTAAAGAGGGCAATATTATTACTATTGAATCTCAACCGACCGAAAAACACAAAAAAGAATTTAATAAAGGAGATACTTGGGAGTATACAATAAAGGTTAATTCGAAGTTACTTTCAAAAGGTGACTATCAATTAACTGCTCAATTTATACCAAGTAATGCGCTTACTCTTGATAAAGTTGAGCAGATAATAACTTACCCTTAATGTGACCCAGACAAGTAGACAGGAGTTCAATAGACAACCTAGTAATTTTGCGAATAGAGGAGGATTTTTTATGTCAGATAATAGCCATCATATGTTCTCCGCATTTTTAACTTCTGTTGTGAAGCTGCTTCCTATTATTTAATTGGTTGTTTACTATCATACATTCATATTAGCGACTCTTAGTATACTAAGAGTTTTCTATATAAACGGAAAAAGAGAGAGAATTTTATGTTCTGTCTCTTTTTCATATAGTTTGTTGACGCCTTGTACAAGATGTCCTAGGATAAAAAGATATGAGTTATTTTTGGAAAGAAATAGAAGGGAGAGAAAAATACATGTCACTAAAATCGATTATTCTTTCCCTTTTGTTATCGCAAGCTTTGTTTTTGTGTGGGCTGTCTGTTTTTCTTCAGCTCCTTTTATATTTGAATCCGTTGGTTATCGTGGTTGTGTGGGTTTGTATCTTGGTTGTTGTCTCGATGCTGGTTCTTTTGTTTCGAGGTGAAACGATCATGCTTCCTCGGTTTTGGTGGCAGGCAGGTATGCTTGGATACAGTTTTTCATTATTGGTTCTGCTGTTCTTTCGACCGAATGGGCAGGATTATTCGTATAATTTTATCCCTTTTTCTACGATTCTTTCTTATTTGTCGAACGAAACTAACTGGCTTGTGTCTTTTTATAACCTTAGCGCCAATGTAGGATTGTTTATTCCATTTGGGCTGTACTTGATGTCCAGGGAGGGGAAAGAGTTGTCCTCTTTTCGGAAATTTCTTTATCCATTTTTCTCGATCTTGAGCATTGAAATCAGTCAGTATGTTTTTCGACGAGGAAGTTTGGATGTTGATGACCTTATATTGAATATGATTGGCGTTTACCTGGGTTACATCCTGTATCCATTGTTTACAAAAGTGGTTGCGTTCCGTTCAGGAAAAATGAAAAGGATAATATGATTTTGTGAAGAAAAAGATACATGTGATTAAAAAGTTGATGGAGATATTGAATTTGGGCATAACAAATAAGATAAATGAGAGGGTGTATCCTATGTATAGCAATTTAGCAGAGTTAACAAGCCATCCAGTGTTTCATTATTTTGCGGAGATATCCAATATCCCAAGAGGGTCAGGTAATGAGAAAGAGATTAGTGACTATCTGGTTCGCTTTGCAAGAGATCGAAATCTAGAGGTAGTACAGGATAAAACATTAAATGTCATAATAAAAAAGCCCGCTACAGCTGGTTATAATAGTGCGCCCACCGTAATTATCCAGGGGCATATGGATATGGTTTGCGAAAAGAATAAGGATACTATTCATGATTTTGAGAAAGATCCTCTTCAATTAAGGATTATAGGGGACATGTTGTATGCTACGGGTACAACATTAGGGGCGGATAACGGAATTGCAGTTGCTTATGCTTTAGCTTTATTAGATTCAAATGATATTCCGCATCCTTCTCTTGAAGTAGTTATCACTACTGAAGAAGAAACGACAATGAACGGCGCTCTTGATGTTGATGCATCTCACTTTGAGGGTAAAATTTTGATTAATATTGATTCAGAAGAAGATGGGAAGCTGCTAGTTAGCAGTGCAGGAGGAATACGCGTTAGGCAAATCCTTCCTATTATATGGGAACCTGCGTCAAATACTGAAGTAACATACTGTATCAGTATTAGAGGGTTAAAAGGCGGTCACTCTGGTATATCAATCAATAAGGAAAGAGGGAATTCCAATAAACTATTGGGTAGATTGTTACGTGATTTAACAACAGAATTCCTTTGCTCTGTACAGCAAATTAGTGGAGGTCTAAAAGGGAATGCGATTCCTCGCGAAGCAGAGGCGAGTGTTCTGATTCATTTAGACGATGTTCAGAAGATTTCTGAGAAAATCCAGCAGTGGGATGAAACGTTTAAAAATGAACTACAATCTTCCGACCCAGAAGTATGGATTGGATTTGAAAAAAGCGATAGCGCCTCTACAAAAGTTTTGTCCAAAGAAACGGTGCGTAAAGCCATTACATCCTTACTGTTAATCCCACATGGTGTTCAGGGGATGAATATGGGAATAGAAGGATTGGTTGAGAGCTCGACGAATTTAGGGGTCGTAACAACAACGGATACAGAAATGAAATTCGAAAGTGAAATCAGAAGTTCGGTCAAAAGCATGAAATACAATATGGTTACTCAGGCAAAAGTGTTAGCGGAAATGCTTGGATGTGAACTATTAATAGATGCGGATTATCCGGAATGGCCATATAATCCTGAATCGAAGCTCAAGAAATTATTTGAACAAACATATAATGAAAAGTATAATAACGAGATTGAAATCATTGCTGTGCATGCAGGGATCGAGTGTGGGGTATTCATAGATAAGATACCAGGATTAGATGCTGTTTCAATCGGGCCGGATATGTTTGCCGTACATACACCTGATGAACACCTAAGTATCCCTTCAGCAATAAATAACTGGGAGTATTTAGTTTATACTTTAAAAAGGATGAAGGACCTTTAAGCAGCTGTTTCTTTGTATGAAAGGAACAACGTAGTAGATGAATAGCCATTCTTCTATGGTGTTCGTCAGCTTAGTTCAATAGTATAAAAAAAGAAAGTACATATCCGATATGTACTTTCTTTAGTATTTGCGATTTTATCGAACAATATCGAAACTGCCAATTGGATGATTAAACTCCTTTAGGTATGGTCTGAAAAATATCCCTAAAAAGAGACTCCCCATGTAGGCAAGTCTCTCATTGTCATGAAGACCCAACTATCTTTTTACCTCTCGGCTGTGTACCATTTGGGTCTGGTTCTTTTGTGATGCCGATTTGATTGAATTGATCATTTAATATAAGCTTGTATGTCAACAATCCTGTGCCAGCTTCATCAGGCTTGAAAGTTCCTGCATTAGCCCGTTCGCCTTTATTCAGCAGCCATACTTGATAAACCTCTGACTCTTTAAGAGTAGGCAAATTTTGAATCTGTACGACTAATCTTCTTTCTTCACCTTGTTGCAAAACATATGCAACTCCGTCAGTATTCATATTTACAGCCGTCTTATCAGCAGGCTGTAAAGAAAGTGTCGTTTCAACCTCTACAGGCAGATTGATAGCTGAGAGTTCTTTTTTTAGTTGCACATTGGAATTTAACAGAACGATGACCAAAACTAGAGTGGCCAGCAAGAGCCCTGAAGTAATAGGAGTAAACTGTTTCCGGAAAAAACTGCTCCATTTCTTCACCTTTCGCACAGGAATTTCAGGATTACTCTCAAATACAAAATTCATAACTTCCGATTTTAGGGAAGAAGGGGGGGCAAATTCTTCGAAATCCCACTTCAATGAATTCCAGGCTTCCGTCATTTGATCATACTCCCTGGTGCATTCGGGGCAGTGGATTAAGTGTTCCGCGAATGCCTTTTTTTCTTTTTCTTCCAGCTCATTTGATAAAAATGAAAGCAGGTTATCGCATTCTATACTCATTTACAAATCACCTACTTCCAAATACTTTTTCAACTGCTTGAGAGACTGATGTAGTCTGCTCTTGATGGTTCCAATCGGTTCATTTTCAATTTTGGCAATTTCCGTTAGCGAATAGCCTTTCCAATATAGTAAATCTATTAGTCTTTTTTGCGGCTTGCTTAACTTATTTTTTGCTTTGGCAATTTCACTGTTTATAAGTCCATTTTCTATATCATTATTCGGATCTTCTATATCAATGGGCTTGCTCAAATCCATTTGTTTGTTATTCCGAATATGAATACTGTCTTTCCGAACATAATCCACGCATACATTCCGTGTAACAGTCAAAAGCCAATTCACAAAGTTTCCCTTTTCGGGGTTATAACTGCTTTTTGTCGTCCAAAGCTTTAAAAAAACTAACTGCACAATCTCTTTTGTTTTTTCTTCATTTCCATTTGTGAATTTAAAAATAAAGCCATAGATTAATTTAATATACCGGTCATAAAGTTCTTCCAGAGCAGGACGATACTTATTCTTTACTAATGCCATTAATTCTTTATCAAGTTTTTCTTCCAATCGCACCTGCAACTCCTCACCAAGTAAATTTGGAAAACAAACAACAGGAACGATCACTTTTATTTGATCGTTCCCTCTATTTTCTTATTTTGGAAAAACTGTTTCATTATTTACAATATACCAAACATCTTTCACACCTTCACCATTGACATCTCCCACTTGTTTATCCTTTACAAAATAGTAAAGCGGAAATCCTTTGTAAGTTACTTGCTCTGTCCCAGTGTCTTCTCTTTTTATTGTTCCAAAATCTTTTTTGTCAAAGCCCTTTGGCACATTGAAATCCTTTGCTATGAACGGCGGCCAATTTTCTAAACATTCACCAGCACAATTGCTTTTTCCGGATTCATCCTTTTTGAAATAATACAGTGTCATTCCTTTGGAATCAGCCAGGTACTCGCTCGTTGTTCCACTCTCCAATGATTTCAGGCTATCGGCGGTATCATCAGCTGTGCTATTCACCACTTGATCCTTCTTGATAGTATCTTTAGCGTCATTTCCACATGCTCCTAAAACCAACACCATTGTAAAAGTCATTAAAATAAACATCCATTTTTTCATATAATTCCACTCCTCACCTATTTATTTCCATCCCCACTTTTGAAACACTTGATGGGATGCATCAGATTTTAGATAATTAATAAATTGTTTTGCTTCTTTTTTATTGTTGGTCTTGCTTGTTATACTTACTGGAGTTCCTCTATAGAGCTTATCTTCTTCAGGAAGCTGAACCAGTTCTGTCACGTCTGACAGACGGTAATGCCAGGATTCATAAGTAATCCAGGCGTCGTATTTAGAATTTGCCTTCCATAAATCGATTGCTTCTGCGCTAGATTTTACTGAAATAGCAATATTGCTACTAATCCCAGGAATAAGCCCTTTTCTTCCTGCTAAATCCTCCCATAGTCCCAGTTGTCCAGCTCCATTAACATCTATAATCTTTACGCTTCTCTTCGTTAAATCCTCTAAAGACTGTATATTCTTGGGGTTTCCCTTTCTAACCAAAATTCCGGCTGCACGTGAATACAATTCTGTACGGGTTTTTTCATTAATGATACCCGGATGATTAAGCATAAAATCAGTCAGCATATATTCGGACCCTCCGTAAATAATGTCGGCATCCTGTTTGGCTTGATCAATCCATTTTGCTTCGGGTCCTGCAGTTACTTCAACTTTTATTCCCGTTTCGTTAGTAAATTGATCCGCCAATTCCTTGATTGGTCCAAGAGGTCCACCTGGGCCGTATACTTTTACAACATCGTTGACAGCTAGACCACGGTCAGAATCCATTACGGTTGAAAATCCTAACACGACAAGCATTATTGATATCAATCCAACAACAAAAAAAATTTTCTTCACGTCTTCCTTCTCTCCTTTCAGGAAAAATTCTTTGTACTATAGGTAACGAGACAAACCTCAAAACGGTTTGAAAAAAATGTTATTTTTTTTGTATTTATCATTTGAAGTTGAATTGCCAAATAAGTGTTTCTATTATTTTTATAAAGTAGGTCAATAACGAGCAGTTTATGCCGATACCATTGGTAGAAGGATTTTTTATGAAAAGATGAAAGTGGAAATGTGTTAACGAAGTTGGAGAAGGTGTTCAAGCCTCCTTGTACAACTAACCAAAATTTTGAGTAAGGTTTACAAAGGGATTGTGATCTTTGGAGTAGAAATATGTAGCTAACAATACTTTTTACCGGAGGCTTACTTGATGGAATTAACTATTATCAATACCTTTACAGACCAACCGTTTAGAGGGAACCCAGCTGCTGTTTGTTTTCTTAGCGAGGAAAAGAACACGGAGTGGATGCAACAGATAGCTAAAGAGACTAATTTACCTGTTACTGCATTTATTATTAATCTTCATAAAAATGAATGTAATTTACGATGGTTTACTCCTTCTATTGAAATACCTATTTGCGGTCACGGAACACTAGCAAGTTCTTTCTTTTTATGGGGAAAAGGATACGTACAAAAAAATAAACCAATTGTCTATCAAACGAAAAGTGGAGTTCTTACTTCAAAATTGGTAGATGGAATGGTACAGTTGGAATTTCCGTCATTAATGGAGAAGGAGGCTATTGCTCCTGACTTACTAATTAAGGCTTTAGGCGTTGCTCCTACTTATGTTGGTCAAAACAAATTGGATTACCTAATTGAAGTTCAATCAGAAGAAATCGTAAGAAACTTAAATCCCGATATAGACTTAATTGCTCAGTTACCGATTCGCGGCATCATTGTAACGAGTCAATCAGATTCGAGTGAATATGATTTTGTTTCTCGTTTCTTTTCTCCAGCCCAAGGCCTTAACGAAGATTATGTAACAGGATCTGCACATTGTTGTTTAGGGCCATATTGGAAAAGTAAGCTGAACAAAAATATATTTCAAGCTTATCAAGCGTCAGAAAGAGGGGGCGTACTAAAGGTTGAAGTAGTAGAAGATATAGTTAAACTTTCTGGAAATGCAGTGACAATATTCGAAGGGAACTTAACTCTTTGATTATCTAGAATAGAGAATGAGAGCATCTCAGAATATTGCCTAATAAGTCAGGGGTATCCTTTAAAATAAAAAGGGTGGACGTACCTGACTAACAAGGAATGGCAAAGATTGAATATATTATAGGTGTATTTATATTTACAAGTAAATCAATATTCTTCCATTCTATAATAGAGTCAACTTGTACTGGCGAATACCGCCATTGGACAAACTCAGTGCTTGGATTACTAATTCTAACTTTTTCCTTTTGTCTACACACTATCAATAATATCCTCATCAACGGAGAACCTCGATACTCCTTTTAGTTTTGGGATTACTACCATGTAGTATATCAATATAACTATGGATGATACGTCCTTTTTACCCTCTAGAGCCACGTTCTTTGCTACCAATTTACTAGTATTACCTATCTAATGAATTGAAAAAAATCAATTTCTGATGGATTAGGTTCACTTCCACCGTAGTTATACTAAGAAGCTATGGGGAGAAATGCTAGTAAAAGGCATCATCAAAATATGAAATTACCTCAAAATATTAATAATTACAAATTTTATTGAATGTAGGCTAAAATATTTACAAAAAATGAGTCTATGTTACTATCGATAATGGGATTAAGAAATTTTTAGTGTTTTTTCAATTCATTATAAATACTGGAAAAATAATTAGTTAATTACCTATATGAATTTTTTAAAAATTATAAGAGGCATCCATTTGATTAATAAAACTTCAACATAATTGTTGAAAGGTTTTTTTATTTTACATTTTTAAAATATGAAGGAGCTACAAATTAATGAAAAAAGTAAAAAAGGCAATTATACCTGCAGCGGGATTGGGAACACGCTTTTTACCTGCTACAAAGGCAATGCCAAAAGAAATGCTACCAATAGTGGATAAACCAACTATTCAATATATTATAGAAGAAGCTGTAAAATCAGGCATTGAAGATATTATTATTGTCACAGGAAAGAATAAACGTGCGATAGAAGATCACTTCGATAATGCCTATGAGCTAGAGAATAATTTGAGGGATCATGGAAAATTTGATTTATTGGAGAAAGTACAATATCCATCTAATTTAGCCAATATCCATTACATTAGGCAGAAAGAGCCGAGAGGCCTTGGACATGCTATCTGGTGTGCCCGTAATTTTATTGGGGATGAACCATTTGCCGTACTATTAGGTGATGATATCGTTCAAAGCGAGGTACCTTCATTGCGTCAATTAATAAATGAATACGATGCGACAGGTTCGTCTATTATTGGAGTACAATCCGTTAATGAAAGCGAAACGCATAGGTATGGTATCATTGACCCGCTTACTCAAGATGGTAGAAGGTACGAAGTTAATAACTTTGTTGAAAAACCAGAACAAGGAACAGCTCCATCTAATTTAGCCATTATGGGGAGATATATTTTAACCCCAGAAATATTTCACTTTTTAGCTAAGCATGAAACTGGTGCTGGTGGTGAAATTCAGTTAACTGATGCCATTCAAAAACTAAACGAAATTCAAACAGTAATTGCCTATGATTTTGAAGGTAAAAGACATGATGTCGGAGTTGTAGATGGGTTTGTAAAAACTACCATTGAATTTGCGCTACAACGTCCTGAATTGAGAGACGACATTTTAAGAGAATTGGAAAGTATACTCAAAAAGCATAAGGCAGTTAAGTAGTTTTTTTACATAAATCTCATGAGAATTTATCTTTAACTTTAAATCCTTTCAAAAATACTCTGTTTGTATAAAGAAACTCTCTTCATTTTGAACTTGAACAAAATCCCGAATAATGGTCATGAAAAAAGGTCCCTTATCCGGGATTTTCTATGTCTTTATGCTTGAGATCCAATTAGTTCAGCAATATGGAGAGTAAAGGTCAGATAGTGTTTAATGAATGACTATTCGATAAATATTTATGAGTAGATACTCCTACATGGACAATTCGGAAAAGTTATTAGGAAAAGACCAAGGGTCAAGGGATTATACGAAGGTGGATGATTGCAAAGTACATAGAAGAGGTGTTTAATCTCAAAAAAGCCTATACGTCAATTAAAGTACCATAAACCGTTTAATATATTTGATGAAATTTTATAATTCTAAACAGAACGATCCTTATAAAATGATAACCAAAAAATCCTTATGGTATGTAACTAAATGGTATGATATACTCAGTTTTGTTAAAAAATATATATAATGGTATTAAGATTTTGTAAATTATTTATAAATTATTTGTAAATAAGTTTTATATAACAATCGTATTATTTATTGCTTGCTCAAGCGAATTGTTTAATGAATATTTTATTAAATGGTTTAAACCAACAGAAAAATTAAGAGTTAATAACTGAGAGGTGCAAATGCAAATTGAAGGTTTTAGAATTATTATGGCTTCCTAAAGAACAATCAGAGTGTTCTTTGTTTGATATAAAGTATCAATCAAAGAAAATTAGCATCATATTAAAAACAGATGAAGTGTTAAGTGAGGGCGAGGCTTTCTTCACTTTAATCGATAGAACATCTAGACAGGTTTTGAAGTTTCCTATAAACGAGTATGAAGGAAAAGAAATATTTAGTGTGGACATTTCAATAGATAACCATATTAACTATCTTACAACAGGAATATGGGATGCCTACTTACAAAAAGAAAAAGATGGAACTGTAATTAAAACTCGAGTTAAAAATAAACTTTCAGAATCGATTGAATTCCCTCCTTTTTATGTAAAAAATTCAAATATCTCATTTCTCCCCTATTCCACAATCAAAGGAAATTTATCTTTTAGATGTGAGGAAAGTAAAGCAATCCTCAAAGTAGAAAACATAGCGTTAGAAGATAACGGAACTCTATTGTTAAGTGGCTATTTCCTAGTTCCATCTTGGGATGTGAAAAAGTCTGAAGATGTGAGGAAGCAACTTATTCTTCATTCTAGTAATAAAGATATAAATATTGATATTAATAATGTGGCTCGTAGTGATGTTTCAACACTTTTTGGTCAACCAGATAATAAATATAATTGGACAGGGTTCGATATTCGCCTCGACTTCTCAAAAAATTCTTATGAGTTGTTAGATGAACAATCTACAGAACTATTCATCAAAATGACCTTTGAGAACCAAGAGATGATGTTACCAATAATAATTCCACCTGCTGTAGACCTTAATAAAACAGCAGTTTTCCAGACTTCTGAAGGTATTAAGAATATTTACATTAATATAGATGAAGAGAGTCAAGGAATTGCTTTATTTGTGACAAAAGAAAACTTACAGGCTGAAGTCGAAGCAATTTATTCCGAAAATGGAGAAATCACTTTATCAGGAAGAGTAATCTCACGAGATAAAGCCAATGAAGTATCCTACAATAACGCTCATATTGTTGTGAGAGAGCGTCAGTCTGTTGAAGAATATCAAATAGATATTGAAATCAATGAGTCTTATTTTACCCACACATTCGAAGTAAAAGAACTTGTGGACAGGGGCATATTTACAGACGGGGTTTGGGATTTATATCTTTTGGTGGATGGACAAATGAACCGTTTAGTAACGCGTTTGGATGGTATTACTAATAAACAAAAGTTAATCTCAATACCACAGTTGATGTTATCCGATGCAGAAGGGAAAATTCTTGCTGTAAAGCCTTATTATACCCTCCATGAGGAAGTATCCATTTTTTCTCGGGACTATCTTGCCGTTAAGTCTATTGAAAAGGTTGAAATAGAAAAAGGGATTCTTTCTATAGTAGGAAAGCTAAATATACAACCTCCTAATATCGACTTCCCTGCAACTACTAAAGGAAAATTAACAATTAAAGCACAATACGGTGTCGTATATGAACTTCCTGTCACATGGCAAACTGAAAAAACAGGAAAAACTAAGCTTGAGTTTCAATTTATTGTATCCGCAGACTTAGGTTCTCAAGGCCTTTTAGAAATGAGCGATTCATTGCTTAAAGATATTAGCTTTGATCTAATTCAGTGTGAAATTCAACTTGAAAAAGGTTTTGTACCATTTACTATGAATATTGACCCTGCAAAGGTTATTTCAACCTTAGAGGATCGTCTTAAACAAAAAGGTAAGTATAAAAGAATCTTGACTAAATGGGGTCTCCGCTTTTATAAGGCTTGTAATAAGGTTCTTCCAATTAACCGGAAAAATGTCATTTTCCAAAGTTTCCATGGAAAAAGCTATTCATGTAGTCCAAAAGCGATCTATGAAGAAATGCTTGAGCAAAAACAGAATATAAAACCTATATGGGTTTTAAATAATCTTAAACAAGAAGTTCCAGGCAATCCGATTCTGGTCAGACCACACTCTTTCAAATATTACTATTATATGGCTACATCAAAATATTTTGTAAATAATGGGAACTTTCCGGATTTTTATGAAAAAAGGAATAAGACAGTCCACCTACAAACATGGCATGGTACACCATTGAAAAAGCTAGGGTTCGATATAGATCCTAACTCTTTATCTTATGCGGAAAATACATCACCTCAAATAAGCAGACGAAATGCAAGGTGGGATTATCTCATTGGACCAAATGAGTACACGTCTACAATTTTAAAGAGAGCATTCAGATTTGAAAAACAGATGTTAGATGTAGGATACCCTCGAAATGATATTTTTTATAAAACAAACCTTGAAGAGAAAACCGGGAAGATTAAGGAAAAGCTTAATATCCCTAAAAACAAAAAGGTTATTTTGTATGCCCCTACATGGAGAGACTATGATTTTCATAACGGAAATCAACATAAGCCATATGAATTTAAATTTGACTTAAAAAGGTTCAAAGAAGAATTCGGGGATGAATATGTTTTACTATTACGATTGCATTACCGGGATGCTACCCGTATTAGGCTTCATGGGTATGAAGAGTTTATCTATAATGTTTCAAGTTATGACGATATTCAGGAATTATATTTAATTTCTGATTTATTAATTACGGATTACTCATCTGTTATGTTCGATTATGCCAATTTAAACAGACCGATTATTTTCTTCACATATGATTTATCTCGTTATGGTTCCCAGGTTCGTGGTTTCTATATGGACTTTCAGACGGAAGCTCCGGGACCTATTGTCCTTAATGAAAAGCAGCTCTTTCATGCAATTGAAAATATTAATAAAGTAGAAGAATTATATTCTCAAAGATTCAAGAATTTCAGAGAAAAGTTCTGCCATTTAGAAGACGGACAAGCTTCTAAACGAACGGTAGAAGCCGTATTTAAAAATTAAATAGGAAAAGGTGTAGCTGTTGTGAAAATTCGTTTCTTAGTGTTTGATATTTATGGAATGGGTGGCACAGTACGAACTGTTCTTAACGTAACTAACTATTTAGCTCAATCTGGTTACGATATAGAAATCATTAGTGTCTTCCGTTATCGGAAAGTGCCTTTTTTTGAAATAGACCCGAGAATCAAGGTTGTTGTCCTACACGATGTAGTTAGCAGAAGAAAAGATGATACAAGTTTAAAAACGAGAACAGCTAATAAATTATCTAAAATCAAAAGTAAACTTATTCATACAGATGACGAGGGGTATCATTTCTTTTCCTTGCTGACTGATATAAAGCTGTATAACATTATTAAAACTATTAATTCGGGGATATTAGTCACCACTCGACCAAGCTTTAACATCTTTGCAAGTAAATATGCAAATAAAGAAGTTCGCATTATTGGACAAGAACACTTAAACTTCTCCATCTATCCTGAGGGAATGAAGAAATCCATTATTAAACATTATGGAAAGTTGGATTATTTGGCCACATTAACAGATGAAGATACAAAGGATTACAAAGAACTACTTAAAGATGGAAGAGTTGAAGTTAGAAAAATCACCAACTCTATTCCAAATTTACAAGGTGTCGTATCCCCTTTGGATTCTAAGACCATAATTGCCGCTGGACGTTTAGTACCACAAAAAGGATTTGATTTATTAATCGAGGCATTCAAAATTGTCAATCAGCGATATCCGGATTGGAAGCTCAAAATTTTTGGAGACGGCCGTGAAAAAGATAATCTTCAAGATTTAATTTCAGAGTATAAACTGTATAATCATGTGATTTTAATGGGCTCGACTCAGCATATAGATATTGAACTTTCTAAAGCTTCTATTTATGCATTAAGTTCAAGATTTGAAGGATTTGGAATGGTTATTGTAGAGGCTATGCAATGTGGAGTGCCAGTGGTGAGCTTTGATTGTCCAAAAGGGCCAAGTGAGATCATTTCCCATAATGAAGATGGTTTACTTGTTGAAGATGGTAATGTTGAGAAATTCGCAGAAGCCCTAATGGCGCTAATGGAGGATTATGAAAATAGGAAAGCATTTTCCGAAAAAGGCCTTGAAAGTGTTAAGCGATTCGAAATAGATAACATCGGTAAAATTTGGGAAGATATAATAGAAGAAAATACTCACAGCATGAATAAACAACCTATAAATTCCTTAGGTTGAACAATAAATTAAAGGTTTTCAATCTTATGGAGGGTACGGTACGTATGACAATTTTAGTAACTAATTTAGGATATAGTAATGGTGAATTATCGCTAAATGGTAAAGCAGAAGTTTCATTAGAAGAAAGTTGTTCCCTTTGTATTAGAAGAAGAGAAATTGAACATGGATTAGAATATCCAGAGGAGTATTCATTTCCACTGAATATTAACGGTAGTGAATTTGTTTTTGAGAAAGATATAAACACTCTTCTTCAAGGGATTTCTCTAAATAATGAAATGATATGGGACTTGTTTTTATTGTCTGGGGATGATTATTTCAAACTAGAAACAGACAACCAACTAAAAATTAGCATAAATGATTATGTGAGTTTAGATAATAAACAATTTAAAGTAAAACCGTACATTACAGGAGAAAACGGAGTATCTATATTTGTATTAAAAAACGATATTAAAGCAACCATCGGCAAAGCTTCATTTAATGAGGGAGTCTTCAATTTATCAGTTCAGATGAGTAATTCAGCTATTTTAAAACAAGAAGATTGGAATAACTATTCTATTAGATTAATGGTGAAAAAACGAGAGCAAGAGCACCTTTTCGAGTATTACGAATCTATGGTAATTGATCCTGTTACAGGTGTAAATCCATTAAATTTCTCCTTAAACATTAATGATTTATTTGAGAATTATCAATTGAATAAGAACCTTATTTGGGACCTTTTTATCGAAGTAACAAGCAAAGATGGATTAGTTGTTGAAGCTCCATTACTATGTTCAAGCGGAACTAAAGGACTTTTTAATTTCAATTATTTTAATTTTTCCCATAATGATTTATATAGAACCAAGCCATATGTTACGGGGAAGAATTCTATCGCCCTTTTGATTAGGCCTAGTGAACTAAAAATAAACCTTTCACAGCTGAAATTTGAAAATAATACTATGCATCTTTTAGGGACAGTTTCTTCTCCTGAATATGATGTCTGGAATTTCGATGAGCTCGAATCATATCTAATTATAAAAAAGCGGTATACGGTTGGAAAGGAAAATGTTTACTATACTGAAAAAGTATCGCATTTATCCTTGTTAAATGCCCATTTTCAAGCAGAATTATCTGTAGCAGAGCTTCTTAACGATGAAGTTATTCATCATGGAGATGTATGGGATATGTTTGTACGTTTAACTACATTGGATGGTAGAATCATAGATGTAATGGTTAAGCCACTTGAAGATCTAAAAAAAGAGAAATTTACATACGAAATTATGAGTGCTAATCCATCATATAAGTTTAAACCATATGTAAACGGATTAGGCAACTTCTCTCTCTATTTTATAGACTCTAACAAACCTTCACATGATGCGGTTAAAGTTGCAGTATTAGGCTCGTGTTTTAGTAGAAATCCATTCAATTCAACAAACTACTTTAACCCAACTTATAAGCAGAATTACAAATGTGTATTAACCCAATTCCATTCATCCATTATCAGCATGGTTTCCAATCCTATGCAAATAGATGTTGCTAAGATGGATGATGTATCAGAGTATAACAAGTATTTTATTCAGAGCGACTTTGAGAAGAATTTCTTTGATCAGATTAAAGAATTGCGTCCTGAATACTTGATCATTGATTTATATGCAGATGCTGCACGTGACATTATTAAAATAAATGATGATACTATCGTTAGTGCAAGCCTTGCTTTAAGGCAAAGCAAATACTTTAAGGAATTCATGGATTATGAAGTAGTTACTCATGACAACAATGATACTTACTTTGCTTTATGGAAAGAAGCTATGATTCAGTTTTCAGAAAAAATTAAAGAATACCTTCCTGAAGATCGCATCATCCTTAATATTGGGGGCTTTACCTCAACATATTATGATGCAGATGGTTCTATCAAAAAGTTCCCACGGAATCATATTATTCAAAGGAATAATTATTTCTGGGATAAGCTAAATTCTTGGTTCATACAGTGCATTCCCGGTTGTAAGGTAATTAACCTAAAAGATACTAAGTATATTGGACAACATGATCACCCATTCGGGAAAACGTTCTCCCACTATCAGTCAGGTTATTATAAAGAATTTATGAATAGATTGAATAAACTTGTAATGCAAGATTTGCAAAGTGATAGGCAAGTACAAGAGAACAAACAATTGATTAAGGCTTAACTAAAGCTGACCTAAAGTTATAAGCAACTACTACGAATGAGCCTTGTAAAGTAGACAGAGTTAAATAAACAACGTTTTATGCAGCCTGAGTCCTAAATTTATATGGACTTAGGCTTTTCTTTAAACGATTATGAGTAGAAAATTTATTACCCATTATGCTTTCAAAGTTCCTTTGAGATAATATGGTATAATCGAAACTCTTTAAAAGTAATGGATTTGGTTATAGAAGGTCATGGAATATGGATTTTCGCTCAAAACATTGTAGTAAAATGACTTATCCAGAAAAAAGGAATCGTCTTTCAAATGAAAAAAATACACCGTTTTAAGCAGGTACCCAAAAAAGTGCCTTTGACTATCGCCTGTTTTGTTTTAATCGTTTTAGTTATTTTCAAGGGAATCATATCTTTGAATAATAATGAATATTCGCCAGTCTCAAAGACTGTTTCTGAGTCTGTTATTAATGTAAAAGATGCTGGTGCTAAAGGAGATCAAATTAACGACGATACGAGACCTATACAAAAAACCTTAGACTTGGCTAAGACGAGTAGCACCCCGATCAAGATTATCATTCCAAAAGGAACCTATAAGCTTACAAATACGTTACGTATATATAAGAACACACATTTAGTCCTTGAAGAAGGGGCTGAGCTGCTACGCAGTCATGACAATACGATAATGGTTAATGGTGATGCCGGGGCAATGTATACGGATTATAATGGCCATGGTAATATCACGATTGAGGGTGGTATTTGGAATGGTAATATTAAAAACTATCCAGACCCGTTCAATGCAATTGGTATTGCAAGAGGGGAAAATATTACGATTAGAAATATAGAGGTTAGAGATGTAGCAAGCGATCATGCAATAGATATTAATGCTTCCGAACAGGTTGTAATAGAGAATAGTAAATTTTTAGGATTTAAGGACACAACACCTGACCATTCTCGCTTCTATTCAGAGGCAATCCAAATATCTGAGCATACTAAATTGGGATTTAGTCAATATGGCGTTTATGATGGAACCCCTTCAAAAAATGTAACAATTCGCAACTCCTATTTTGGAGCAAGTGGAACCAAGGGAACAACTGCTTGGCCAGTTGGCATTGGAAATCATGGTTCTGTTCACAATAAGTTTAGCACTAATATCAAGATAAAAGATAATACATTTGAAGGTATTACCTTCGTAGGCATTCGTAATTTTAAATGGAAAGATACGACTATTCAAAATAATACCTTTTTAAATAATAACAGAGGTATTGCACTCTCCAATCCAGACGGAAAAGGGGAATCTTCGAAAACATCTAATGGTATTCAAACAGGACTCTCACAATCAGGTAGTAACACAACAATATCAAATAATATTTTTCAAAATACTCGCAGAGAGAATATATATGGAGAGGGTTGGCCTAGCCCTACAAACGTTGCAAAAATAGAGTCCCTCATTATATCAAAAAATGTCTTTAATAATCAGCTTGGTGGCAATCAAAAGCCTAATATCTATCTCAACTGGATTGATGGAGTAACTATTTCAAATAATAGGATCTCTAATGCGTACCGCGGCATATATTTGGGGTTTGCTAGTAATGTAACAATCAGTGATAATAAGTTTGAAAATATAGGAACGGATGGTTTATTAATAGATGAACCAGATTTGAAATATCAACATAAGGGATATACAAATAATATTAAAATAAGGCACAACACTCTTTCGGATATTGGAAGAATTGGCCTGTTTATACAATATACAAAAGGATTTTCTATCATAGAAAATGAAATTACAACCAGTGCAGAAAAAAATAGTTTCCATGTGGACAATTACTCCGAGAATGGAGAAATAAAAGATAACACGATTATTACAAATATACATCAATAATTAATATAGAAAGATGTAGAAGCAAATTTCTTTTATACACCCTGAATTGATATTAAAAATGTTAAATTAAATTATAGTATCCTATAAGGACACCTTAGCCGTTTGGTAGTGATTTCTCGTAAATCTCAAACCAAGGTACGAGGTGTTTTTTTGATATTATTTTAAGTTTAACAATCTCTTTTATTTTGCTACTACAATAATTCCCCCAAAATCTCTCATTAGATGAGAGAATATCTTCTATATTAGAAACAGAATGGCTATACTTATGGGGGAATTTGTATGATAGACTAATGCCATTTGACTACTTATCAAGTTACTAGTAAACTGATGGTGTATCAAGAGGAGAGGTGATGGTCAAACATGGATAGACGAGGGTTTACCGATGATAATAAATTGAGTTTGTTGATTTGGCTTCGAATGGTTCGTTTTTATCAAAGAAGTAACCAGCTTTCGAATGATCATTTACAACATTTTGGCGTCACTGCTGCGCAATTTGATATGTTGGCACAAGTGCTTATTCATCAACCTGTTTCACAACTGGAATTGGCGGAGCACCTTACGATCAGTCGTGGAGGTGTATCACATATGTTAACAAGGTTAGAAAAAGATAATCTGATTGTTCGGGATCAACAATGGAAAGTTAAATATATTTCATTAACTGAAAAAGGGAAAGATTTAATGGGAAAAGTAATGCCAATTCAATCAGATTTTCAAGCTTCATTATTTGATGTATTGGATGACACTGAAAAGAAGAATCTGCATGAGATGATGATAAAGGTTCATAGATATAGTTTACAAACGGAAGTGCCTAATTCCATACAGGAGGAATCCTAAATCAGGTATGGGATTGGAGCGAAACTTGTTTTCAATGCATTAGGAGAGTTATTGAGTAGCTAAAAGGAAAGAAATAATCGTAATGGCACTTTATCAATTTACTAGTAAATTCAAGGAGGATGAATAGAGGTATGGAAAGTAAAAATATCTTCAAACGTGATATTGCTGAAGTAAGAGATGTGAAACTTCAAAAATATAGTCCGATTCATACTGCGGGTCCAGTCATTGAACCAGGAAACTGGGAGAAGAGTGATCCCTTTCTTTTAATGATGGAGGATAAATTTCAAAAAGGTTCATTTGATATTCACCCACATAGAGGGATTGAAACAGTCACATTTGTTATCGATGGAACGATTGAGCACTATGACAGCCATACCGGGGATGGTGGAATAATCGGACCGGGTGATGTCCAATGGATGACAGCCGGAAGCGGCGTTGTGCATAATGAGGTGCCTTCTGAAGGTGTTACTGCCCATTCGCTTCAACTCTGGGTCAATCTTCCCCGCGATAAAAAAATGACAACACCGCGATATCAAAATTTAATGGGAAAAGATATGCCAGTGAGAAAAGAAGAAGGAGCTATCATCCGCGTCTTTTCTGGTTCATCAAAGGATGTTATCTCTGCGACGAAAAACCATGTTCCTGTTACGATGGTGGAAATGCTTCTAGAGCCTGGAGCTTCGGTCACACAGAATTTTCCGGGTAGCTACAACGGAATGATCTATCTAATAGAAGGAAGTGGAGTATTCGGTAAAAACGAAATGAAAGCTTCTAAGGGTCAAGTGTTGTGGCTGGGTACAGGGAAAGAATCAGAGGAAAGTGAAGTGGATATAACAGCAATTGAACCATTGCGTATTGTTTTATATGCGGGAGAACCTTTGATGGAACCAGTTGTTGCCCGTGGACCATTTGTCATGAATACAGAAGAGGAAATTGATCAAGCATACCTAGAGTATCGGCAAGGTACATTCTTGAAGGATTAACGAATATTTAAATGGAATTAGAAATAGGTTAATCTGAAGTTTCCTAGAGATATTATATGTAGTATAAGAAATTAAAGAGCATCAACACTTGATGCTCTTTTTAATTTGATATTTCTAATAATTGTTTATGTATTTTTCAGATTGAAACGCTGGAGCCGTATTCAATCACTCTATTATTTTTACTTTCACTTCTTTTCTTCCCCACGTTAAAGCATCCGCTTCTTTTGGAATGAAAACATCAATTCTATTACCTTTGATCGCTCCACCCGTATCTACCGCGATGGCTTGTCCATAACCCTCAACCTCCACGTTAGAACCTAAAGGAATCACATTCGGGTCGACTGCTATCACTTTTGCATCATCATACTTTTTTAAATCGACGCCCATTCTCGTGGTGCCGGAGCATCCAGAACAGCTTGCCGTATAAGCTGTGCTTGCAACGGTCAGCTCCTTAACATTTTGGCTTACTAAATTGGCTTTCTCCTCTAATTTGCCTAAAGTCCTTGCCCCTGCAATTCCATCAACCGATAAACTCTTTTGCTTTTGAAAATTTGAAACGGCCTGCTTTGTACCATTGCCATATATGCCATCGACAGTTGAAGTGTAAACACCCCATACCTTCAATAGCCTTTGTAGTTCAGCTACAGGCTTGCCAATATCCCCACTGCGCAGGACTTTTATTTTCTGGTTCGTTTGTGAACCTGCTATTCCATCAACTTTTAGTCTTGATTTTTCCTGAAACTTCTTTACAGACTCTTTTGTAATCGGACCGAAGTAGCCTGTTGCTTCATGATAGGGGAAGACCCCTTTTGTCATTAATAATTCCTGAAGCTCCTTTACATCACTATGACTCGTTCCATACGAAAGTGTGCGATCTCCAACGGCAGCTTCACCTCTAGTTGGCATACAAATTCCAATAATGAATATAGAAGCCGTTATGATCGTAAGTAATATTTTTTTCATGTTTGTCCTCCTCGTTGTTTCTTGCCTTAAACAATTCGCTAAACTATCACTTTTTCAGGCGCAGTTAAGGAAAAACACCTCGAAGGCACTAAAGAATTGTTAATACATGTAACAAACAGAGAAAAGAATAGGGAGGATATATGATGCCAATATCCTTAGTTGTAATAGCGTAGTTCATTTTTGAAGAAGAAGAAGAGGTGGCATATACGCAGTTATCGGACATTCATACTTAAAAGAAAGATTTTTTCTTCATTTACACAACCACTTAGGAAAAATACTAAATATAATAAACTCTTAATCCCTTTCAATTCTGGCTCCTGTCATGTATTAACTCCCAATTGTGAAGAAAAATATGGTAACATTTATCTATTATGGAAATAGATTTAGAGATGAGGAAATCTAAATTCTTATTTGGCACTGGAATATTAACACCTATACTAACTTACTTTACATTCATATTAGGAAAAAAGGATAACGACAAACTTGTCTAACTGCTAGTCAACTAGTGGATCAGGGTGTCTATATGACAGTTCTTTTTTATTCAACGAGGCAGTTTGATCGTATTAATGTTATTTTTTCATTGTTGTAAATGACCATTAGGAGTGAACTCATGTAATTTTTATCTATAATCTTTTTTATAGCAATTACTGTTTTTCTCCTCTACTACTTACCTTTAATAGCAAAGGACTTACACAAACATACAAAACAGAATGAAGAAATTAAGGCCCTTTTAGAAAAGATAGTAAATAACCAGTTGAAAAATTAGATCTACCTAGCTTGTTGTTTGATTAACGTGAAAGACTATGAAAAAAGGGGTGGGAGAATGTTTCCTAAATTAGAAACAGAACGGCTTATCTTGAGAGAACTTACTGTAGATGATGCCCAGGATATATTAAACTGTTTTTCAAATCCAGATGTATTACGTTATTATGGACAAAAACCGTTAACCAGTTTAGATCAGGTGAAAAATATTGTCGTGAATTTTGCTAATAACTACAATGAAAAACGCGGCATTAAATGGGGAATTGAAAGTAAAGAAAAGGAAGGCATTATCGGAACAATTGGATTTCACGATTGGTCTTCTGAACATAAGAGGGCTGAAATAGGTTATGCACTTTTTCCAGAGAATTGGGGTAAAGGGCTTGCCACTGAGGCTGTTTTAGAAGTCATATCATATGGTTTTAAAGAACTTAATCTAAAGCGTATTGGAGCTATTGTGTTTGTAGAAAACAAAGCATCTAATGAGTTATTAATAAAATTGGGCTTTGAGAAGGAAGGGGTTTTAAAGAATTATATGTATCAAAATGATGTTCCATTTGATACGAACGTATACTCTTTACTGAAATAGGGGAGTAGATGAAGTACGAACCTTATTGAATGAGCATTTACCGAAAAGAAATAGTTCTAATTGAACTATGGGGTCTGATTTATTTCAATGAGGTTGATTGCTGAGAAACCTTTTCCTAATGCTAATGTAAAAGATAGACACTAAATCTGTCAGGGAGTGAGTGTGAATTTTATGGGATTCCTTAAAAATGACGAAGAAGTCCAACTGCAAGATGTCAGAGAGAGTGATCTATCCATCTTTTTCGAGCATCAATTAGATTCTACTGCAAACAATATGGCTGCTTTCACATCTAAAGATCCTACTGACAGAGAGGCTTTTTTGAAACAATGGACGAATATTTTAGCGAACCAGAATATCTTGAAAAAGACCATACTTTATAACGGGTGTGTGGTGGGCAACATTCTAAACTTTGAACAGTTTGGTAATCCAGAAGTCTGTTACTGGATTGGAAAGCAATATTGGGGCAAGGGGATTGCCACTGATGCACTGAGTAAATTCCTTCATGAAATAAATGTTCGACCTCTTTATGCCCGAGCGGCTAAGGATAATATCGCATCTATTCGAGTATTGAAAAAATGCGGGTTTGCAATTACCGATGAGGACAAAGGATATTCAAATGCACGAGGCGAAGAGGTTGAAGAATATATTTTGAAGCTTGAATCAACTAAATTCTAGATATGAATATGCGGGAAATTTTTAAACTTACAGTGTTCAAAGATTTTTGATGAAATATTGAATTAAATGGGTGGCATATAATGGGGGTTAAGATATTTTCGATAATTCTTATTTTAAGACGGATTATCTTCCTGAAGGTCGAATTATTTTGCACAACGGACGAATTATCTTCCTGAAGGACGAATTAAAATCACTTTAGAATCTATTAATAAGAACGGGGAAATTCAAATGAAAGTCGAAGATACTACTAGACTCTACTGATTGAATGGGATTATGAAAAAGTTTTACCGTTTATAAAATGATGAACCGAAATTTATTTTTGATTTCGGTTTTTCTTATTGTTTTTTTCTAATTGGAGTCAAAAAAGAAATGGAAATGTTCCAGATGTAGAAGAGCAAATTGAGCATAGGTAAAAAAAATTTATTTGTAAGGGAACTTTTAATATATTTAGAAACTCTAATTGTAAAAGAAGACTTGGAAAGGAGAGACTGGCATTTGTGATTACATCGATTTCAGATTATAAGATATTGAAAAAAATAAAAAAACAAGATATGAGTGCTGTGATGGATTGGTTTAACACAAGACAATCAAAGTATTATAAAATCGGTTGGGCCTATCTGAAAAGCCATCAGGATGTAGAGGATGTTTTTCACAATACAATTATTAAGGTGCATGACAAAATTGGTCAGTTAAAGGAAGACAGTTATTTCGAATCGTGGGTGACCTCGATATTTATCAATGAGTGTAGGGCTATATACAGAAAAAGGAAACCAGAGGAAATGGAAAATCCGGAAGATTCTCTGGATATTAGCCAATTTCAAAACAAATTAGAAATACTTGAAGACTTGGATCAACTTGATCAGATATATAAGGAAATTATTATTTTAAAGTATCTTCAAGGTTATTCACAAAAGGAAATTGCTATCATTCTTAAATTGCCAGTAGGGACTGTGAAATCCCGATTGTATAGGGGACTTTTAACGCTTAGAAAAATAATAGAAGGTGGTGAGGACATTGAAGTGTAATGATATTCAAGAATATTTTATTGATTATTTGGAAGGGGATATGGGCGAGACAAAAAGAAAAGAGATTGAAAATCACTTAATAGAATGTGAAAGTTGCAAAGAAGAAATGAAGGAGCTTCAGCAGATAGTTGCTGGGATTGAGTCAGAAAGTGATTTGATTCAGGTTCCGGATGGTTTTATGAACAAGGTTAGTCGTAAAGTTTCTAAAACTCAAGAAAGCAGACGGAAGGTTAATAAACATCGAGTTACGATGGGATTGGTTGCCACGCTTTTCCTAACATTATTTGTGGGTACGGCTGTTGCAACTAACAGTTTTGCAAGTGTAAAGGATTGGTGGAAAGATTTAAGCAACAAGCAAAACGAGGAGATGCAAGGTTATATCGATCATGGCATAGGTGAGCGGCTGAACTTAGAAGCAGAAAGTAATGGAGTGAAGGTGACCATCACGAATGTAGTCGCAGATGACATACAGACTCTGATATATTATGAAATTGAGGATCAAAAGAAGGAAAATAAATATAGGATCAATATCAGTGATGGTCTGAAAATCGCAAATCAAGATCAAAATTGGATTAGTGAGGATGATTCTTCGTACTCGCCTGTCACGAATTCTCTTAGCCTTTATTCCGAAAGTGACTATAATTTTAAAGGCAGACTCGGTGTTTCGCCAATGTCCATAGAAGAGGGAACCATTCAATTGAAGCTTAGTAAACTTGAAAAATTGAAAAGTACCCCTGTAGATACAGAAGGTTCCCAAAGCAGTGTACCTAGTGGAAATGATGAATTTATTGAGGGAGATTGGCGTTTTGACATTCCTGTAAAGAAATACTCATCAATCGTACATGATATAAAAGTTGAGACTAAAATTGAAGGTAATCCTGTTATTTTTGATAAAGTGACGATTGCACCGACGATAACGATAGTTTCTTATCGCTATACGAATGAAAATTCGGACAAAAATATGGAATACATTAATTTTGATAGTCTCGAAAGTAAGCGGAAGCGTATTTATGACAATCAAATATTTGGTGGTTATAATGGCAGCGGAGGGAGTGAAGGGGGCTGGAATTCGGCGGAAGCGACATTTGAATCACTATATTTTGAAAAACCTAAGAATATACGTCTTCACATGGGTTCTGCCACATTTTCAATTAAGGATCAAGCACGATTTGCAATCGATGCCTCAAAAGAGCTGCCACAGACATTTAAGTATTTAGGAAATGAAATTTCTATTGATCAAATCGAAATCGGTGAACCGACAAAAATTGAGATGACTGAAGAGCTGAATCCAAAGAGGACCTACGAAATGCTTAATTATCATTTTTATGACAAAGACGGTCAAGGATCATCAAGTGTCAACGTGGATGGATATTACATTGATAAAGACGGTAAGAAGTATAAAGGATTCGAAAATTTTTACCGTTTAAATGACCTTGAACAGCCTAGATTCTTCTCTACTGAGCATCATATTGAATTGTCAAGGGATGATAAAAAGGAGCATTTTGTTCCAGTTGGTATAGAAATTGAAGGATATACAATAACTTCATTTAGCAATCAAATAATTGAACTACCATTAAAATGATAATTTAGTTTTGAGAGGAAGAATTTACATAGGGTTCTTCCTCTTAATTTTTCTTTAGAGACAACATACATCCTTTCGCATTTGGAAGAACCTCCGCACAATCAATTGGTTACGTAAAACCAATAAACCTATTCTAAAAAATGAAAACTTCAAATTATCATAATATATGTAAAAAAATGTTATAATCAATTTGTTGATTAGTAGGGTATCAGGAGGTTTTCAATTGAAATTTTTATTTAATAGGTATTTGATTTTGAGCGTTTTTTTAACTTTCTCTATACTTTTTATAGGATGTTCTAATTCCAGTAGTGGTGAAGTAACGATTACTAAAGAAATGGATCAAATCGTTTCAGATACCATAATGGAACAGAATAAAGATGCATTATTCCCAACAGAAAAGCAATTTGAGGCACATAAAATATATGGTGCAGATGAAAAGGATGGCCTGATTAGCATCTATTTATACGCCTTATATGAAGGGTACAACAAATCGACTGGGACAGAAGTTCAATCTGGACATTCATATCCTGCACATATTAGGTTAGCGAAAGATGAAAATGGATATGTAGTAAAAGAATATAAAGAAACAGAAGAGGGAGAAGAATTCATAGACTCACTTGAAGATTTGTTTCCTAGTAAATATTCAAAACAGGTATTGAAAGATACAGAAGATGGTGCTGATTTAGGTGAACAACTACAGAAAAAGGTTGAAAATTGGTTAGGTAAAACGAGCAAATAAATATCCCTTTCTTTATAACTACTATCTGGGGCAGCAGCGTCAGGTAAATGCAGGTTTTTTAAAAAAAGTCCTATATGGGCTTTTTTTTATGAATTATTCTTTTCTTGCTATTAAAAATTGATGTTCAAACCATTGCTGCTCCTGCATTTTTAATTCTATCCTTGTTTCATTATTTCAATCAATTCATCTGGAATATCTGGAAGTCGATTAATAATTTCTATATTAAGTAATATTTCGAGCTTTGAATATTCATTTAATATATCCCATGTACCTCTAAGGCAAATAAATAGAAACATTTGAATAACATAATACTTTTATAATAGATTATCTTCACTAGATATATTTTTTCTATGTTCGTTCACCTAAGAGACTATGTTATAGCCAATATGGAAAAATATCAGCATAGCAATAATATGCATAATATGGTAATATTACATTTGTGTGATTTTGGTAAATATACAAAAAGGAAGGTATTATATGAATGAAACTGTTCTTAAGGTCCAATCCTTAACTAAAAAAATTGGAAAAGCCACCATTGTAGATAATGTTAGCTTTGAAATAAAAAGTAAGGAAATATTTGGTTTACTCGGTCCCAATGGAGCTGGTAAAACCACTATTATTCGTATGATTACGGGTCTTATTAATCGTACGGGCGGTACAGTCATGATTAATGGAAATGACCTCGATAAAGATTTTGAAGGTGCCATGAATCAATTAGGTGCCATTGTTGAAAATCCAGAATTCTATAAATACATGACAGGCAGAAAAAATATCCTTCACTATGCTCGTATGTCACCTAATAAAATATCTAATGAGCGAATTGAAGAAGTAATAAAGCTTGTTAAATTAGATCATGCCATAGATAAAAAGGTTAAAACATATTCATTAGGAATGCGTCAGCGCCTTGGTGTAGCACAAGCAATTTTGCATAAACCGTCTTTACTGATTTTTGATGAACCAACTAATGGCTTAGATCCACAAGGGATTCGCGAGTTTCGTGATTATTTGAAGGTACTGGCAAGTGAGGGCGTGGGTATTTTAATTTCATCGCATTTACTATCAGAAATGCAATTAATGTGTGATAGCTTTGCCGTTATTGAAAAGGGAAAACTCATACATACGAAAGAACATATTGTAGATGAAAAAACTGAAACAATTAGTGAAGTTCTTTTTACTGTCAGTGATGGAGAGCTAGCTAAAAAAATCCTTCAAGAACAGTTTGGTAATATACCTATTCTTAAATATGAGGCGAATTCAATTTCTGTATCAGCCACACGTGAACAAACGGCTAGTATAAACAGAAGTTTTAATGGTAATCAATTAGATGTTTATGAAATAGGCATTACTAGAAAATCACTAGAAGATAAATTCTTTGAAATAACTGAGCAGGAAATGAGGGAGTCTGTATGATGTCCTTGATAAGAAATGAATGGATGAAAATCTTTTCAAAAGGATCTACATATTTGTTTATCGTTTTTCTTTTATTGGCAGCTGTAGGAACAGCGTTGATTGATTATAAACTAAATCCAGTCGAATCAAGTAAAGATTGGAAGCAAGAGTTACAAGCAGAAATACAAGTACAGCAGAATGATTTAAAAACTTCTAAAATTAGTGAAGATGAAAAGTCCGTGATAATGGAAGAAATCGATTTAAATAAACAACTTTTAGACGCTAATATAAACCCTGACTTGCGTACGAACTGGACGTATATGGCAAACTGGACTACATCATTAACATCATTTGTTACTCTATTTGTTGTGATTGTTTGCAGCTCCTTAGTTTCATCTGAATTTTCAGATGGCACCATTAAGCAATTGTTAATCAGGCCTTATAAACGGTGGAAAATTCTCCTTTCTAAATATATAACATCACTATTATTTGCAGCGTTATTACTTGTGAGTCTATTTATATTCAGTTATATAGTAGGAATTTTATTCTTTGGAAATGGGGCGTATTCAGATAAAATTCTAGATCCTGCATCTTTTGGTTTTAGTCCTGTAATAGTAGGCGATTATTTTGTAGATATGATGGTTTATTGGATACCAGGATTTTTAGTTATCACAACCATTGCTTTTATGTTAAGCACATTATTTAAAAGCCAAGCACTTGCAGTAGGAGTTTCAATATCTATTTTATTTGCTTCAACTCCTTTAAATTTAGTTATACAGTCACTTATTGAAAAAAACGAGTGGTTAAAGTTCGTCTTATTCCCTCATCTCAATTTAAGAGGTTACATTTCTGAATCGTTCTCAATGTTTGAGGGAGCAACTCTTGGATTTTCTATAAGTGTACTAGCAATCTATTATCTTATCTTCTTAGCATTAACCTTTTTCTTCTTTCAAAAGAAGGATATTTCAAACTAAGATTTTTCCATTTATAAATAGAATGAACCGAAATCGATCTTGGATTTCGGTTTTTCTTATTAAGACAAGGGCGTTAATAAAACAAGAACATTGAGAATTTATACCAAATTCATTTCGTTTTATATTATGCTTGAAGAAAAAGGAATGTAATGAATGAGAATGGTGTTTTAGATTGGGGTTATTTTTTGAAAAAAGGCAAAGAAAAGTACAAAATCATTTATTATAATAAAAATCTTAATGAGCCTAGCAATATTGTTCGTGTTGGTAATGGGCTTTATCAATAATTTTGATTTCTATTTTGTTATGTTCTTTACCTTATTAACCTCCACTAAATCCAAAACCACCGTCACAACCTGACATATAGAAACATTGTTCAAAATAGCTATCAATCCCTCGTTCGTAAAAGTATACCTTTCCGACGGTTCTTGAGGTAGCGAGTAGTTCACTCAATCACATTAAACCATAACGGAGATTTATCTTCAGGATCACCATTATAATTTATAGTGATTTCCTCACCCGCCTTAATATTAGTTATTGCATAAAAGTCTATTGATAAATTATCTTCATTATTATCAAACGTCGCATTCGGAGTGTATGAATGATTAAATAGTGCTCCATATCCTAGTGCAATGGCTATGTCGTTATGATCCCCCCAAAAGAAGCAGTAATTAAAGAGTATAGTCTTCTCTAGATATTTCCATTCTTTTTCAGGTGATATTATAACAGGTGATACCTCAATGAGTTCACCCTTTTTAATATCACGTGTAGAATATACCCCTCTACCATACTTTCCAGTATTTTTAATACATATTGGTGCCACAGCAGTAGCTCCTTTCTGAAATTATTGATTGCTTTTCAATTGTAAAGTCTAGTATTAATGTACTATTTTAATCTAAATTCCCTAGGCGCTTTTTTAAATATAGGGACGTAAGTGTACTCCATGATTCCCACTTGTTGAATTTCTGTACCCAAGCATCATAGTCCCTAGGAATAATTTCGAACAAACTCACTATTGATGATACAGGGCATAGATGTGAGTATATCCGTCATTTTTTATAGTACAAACTGTTCCAACTAGACAGCGTAGGTATTTATCAATATTAATATGCTACGAGGCTTCATCAGGGAATTAATATAGTGGTCTAGTATTGATTTTTTTTGATCAATTCATAAAGGAAATCATCGTCGGATTGTTTTCCAAACATTTGCTGATAACCCTACAGAAAAATATCCCATAGCTGACTTCCATTAACAATGTTGGTCGCGTAAAATTGAAACTTCTCGAAAAAATCGATTTATAAAAAATATAATAATATAATTTTTTTTAGCTCGATTTTGTTAACTAACGTACATGTTAGAGCTATTTTGCATATTATATTTTATTCTTATATAAAGGAGGGGTCTGTATGCCGAAAGGGAAAAAGGCTAATGGCAAGTCAAATGAAGGCAAGTCAAATGAAAGCAAGTCAAATGAAAGCAAGTCTGAAAAAGGTAAGTCAAATGAAGGCAAGTCTGATAAAGGCAAGTCTGAAAAAGGTAAGTCTGATGAAGGCAAGTCTGATGGAAAATAGTCCTGATTTAGCGCGCTTTTGAAGATCGTCAATCATGATTTACGGCTGCTGGAGCGATTGCGAAAAAAGACTTTACAAGAAGAAACTGTGAAAAAGTGTATTCCTGAGTTATTCATGCTATCACAGCTACTTTAAAGGGCTTCCTTCTTCACGTTTCTTATCGTAACACTCTCGTAATCTCTTGTTCCGAGGGATGATTTCATCTGTCATTTTCTTCTTGCGACAATCACGAATGGCACATTTAACGGACATGTACAAGGTGTGTCATAGCCTACTAGAACCTTTTTTTGATAATCCGATTTAAAGTCCCTTTGAATGTACCAGATTCAAAGATACTTGGATCGATTCCGGCAAATGGAACTAGTTTCTTAGAGTGGTAAAATCGATCAAAGATTCATTATGAACTTTTTACAGCTTGCATTTTCACGGTTTGCACTAGTGTGTGTGTTACTTCAATAAGGGAGTAAGGTTATTAAGAACGAGCTATAAGTGGGATGAACTGATAATAGGCGCTTCTTTAATAAAAGGGGTTGCCTTTTTTTATTGCTTTTTCAGTACAAATTTCTACAAAAACGTACAAATATTGTAATAAATAAAATATCAAAAACCCATCTTTATTTGAAAAAGTGAAACCGAATAATCGTTCCTAGCGTTATACATATGTACAGCGAAAAAAGGGAGGTCCCACATTTGAAGAATGATCAAGAATTAGTCAATAAAATTAGGAGGGGCGATAAAGAGGCGTTTAGTCTATTGGTAAAGGACTTGATGCCGTCTGCTTATAAAACAGCTTATCTTATACTTCGATCAAAAGAACACGCGGAAGATGCACTTCAAAACGCTCTAGAAGGGGCTTATATTAGCATAATGAAAAATAAGAATATGACCAATTTTAAGGCATGGTTTTTCCGTATTGTTTATTCACGTTCAATAGACATATATAGAAAAAACAATCGTCATTTACATATTGATATAGATAATCATAGTGAAGAACAATTGATAGAGAAAACCGAGTCAGCTCAACAAATCGCTATCCAAAAAGAAAATAAAAATGAAATGATTAGTCATATCATGAAATTAAAAAGAGAACAGAGTGTCCCACTTTTACTTCATTATTATGAAGATTTGACTGTGAAGGAAATTTCTCTCATTCTCAATGAAAATATGAATACTGTAAAAACCAGAATGAAAAGAGGAAAACAAAAGCTGGCCGAAATAATGGGGAAACGAAAGAATTTCTCTCAGGAGGTTAAGACTAATGGGATCTAAAAAAGAAGAAAGTATCCATTCATTGGACCAGTTACAGGTTCCAACAACTCTTGATAAATTTATCGAAGAACTACCGGAGCGTTATGTGGAAGGGCAAATAAATAAGGAAGTAGAAGAACAAATTGATACAGAGTGGAAGGCGTTTCAGAATGATTTAAAGAAGAAGGCAACAACTTTTAGGAAAAAGGTGGTTATTTTTTCCTTATCTCTTACAGCAGCTTTTGGTCTTTTCGTTGGTTCGGCTTTTGTATCTCCTGCTATGGCAGAAATAGCATCTAAAATTCCATATCTAAATTTGTTATTCGAATCTGAGCAAAAACCAGTAATTGATGAAATTAGTGAGGCTCTTAATAGTAAGGGATATAAATGGGACGGATTAGGTGTTGTGGTTCAACCAAGAGAAGTTAGTGTAATGATAGTTGGGACAGATAAATATTATAATCAAGTTAAATCAGAAGTTGAAGATCTTATAAAAGATATATTGAAGTCAAGAAATTATAATGCCTATGATGTAAAAGTTTCAAAAGCACCAGTTATGGAGGAGCAGACTGCAGAAGAAAAGAAGGAATCAGAGAAATATCATAAAATTTATAAAATAGTTGAGGAAGTATTACAAAAATATGGTTACAACTCTCTAGGACAAAGAAATGGAATTAGCGATGAGTTAATTGAATTCGAATTACCTAAAACAGAAACGAGAATTGAAGAAATTAAAAAACAAGTTAGTGAAAGTTTAAAACAAAATAAATTAGGAGAATTTTCAATAAAGGTATATACGTTTAATCCTCAGAAAAGAGAACGAGAAGGAAGATGGATGCCTATCGTAGATGCTATCTCTGATGGATTAACCGCAAAAGCTGAATATAAAGTGAAGATGGTAGGATATACAAATAAATTTGATTATTTACCGATTTCTATAGAGACAACTTTGTCATCTTCTGATTCAGAATCAGAAAAGATTGTTGAAGCCATTGAAGAAACAGTTCAAGATTATCTTAACTCAGAGAAAGTAAAGAAGATAATTAAAAACGATCAATATGAGATCAATATTTATAGTAACAAGGGAAAAAAATTAAATTAATACCCGCTGAAGACATCTTGAATAATCGATTTCCCATTCCACACAGAAAATCTCTAAATAATTATTAAACTAACAGGTGCGATTCTTCATTAATAAGGATCGCATTTTCTTATGCAGTTAACTGAGCAGGATAATTTAAGAAGAAATATAAGCATATAAAAAGCTCTCCATTACGAAGAGCATTTATTGTAGACCTTTGTCAATTTTTAAGGTAATACGGTTTGATTTGGATTATCCTTAGTAGAAGGTGAGCGAAAAGCTATGAAGAACCATAAAATATTTACAATTATTGCAACAATACAAAGACCTGTGATACTAGCAATATATATAGCGCTAATGTCTTTAAATTTTGCTATTACTAGAACGGCTACAATTATTGAGGAATTTATCAGTAGACCGCCGCCACAAAACAAGGCTAAAACGAATCTCATTATATCTATACCTATCCAATATATTATTAAGGGCAATAGATAAAAAACAAGTACCATTCCTATTGATATCCACATTCCTGAAGACCCGAATTGATTAGCATTCGCTCCTATATCTGCAAGCGGGGATAGTGAGATTGTAATCAATAAAACACAAAAAAGGACTGCTGAAAGCATAGTCATAAAAATAATTCCCTTTCTTTTTCTCATAATATTTCACTTCCTTTAATGTTTTTATTTTATGGTTATGGGAAAATGTTAAAATTACCCATTTAATTTATCGTAACATAACTGGAATGTATTTACACCTTAATATTTATTAGCAGTCTTATTTTATAATGGGTGCTTTATTTCAATGAGGAGTAAAGCCTTTTTCTATTCAACTAACTGGGCAGCATTAGTTGAATAACAGTCCTTTATTAAGCTAAAAGGTTAATAAAAAAATAATATAATTGGAACTTTATCCAATTATATCCGTAAATATCTATTGGAAGATTATGAAAGGGGCTCCTATGTATAAAAAAATTGGTTTGTTAATGGGACTAGTAGGGTTATCGTTGTTTCTATTAGGAATTTATATATCCCAATGGACACTTTTTGGCATAGTGATTGGGATTGGTGGGGGAATTATAATGGGGATTAGTTCGGTAAAATTTTCTAATTAGTTATTGAAATAGCTTAGGCCTTTTTTTTTATATAAGATAGCTTTTTTATTCTAATATAATGGGTTAATGTGGAAGGCAGGTGGGTACCTTGTTAAAAATATTAAGAATCGTTTTTTCGATAATAGTTCTTTATTTATCAGGATATGGTTTAATCACTGAAAATTTCGAGCTATCTTCATATATGATTTTTTTCTTAGGAGCGTTAATGTTGGTGACAGGATTAGCCGAACTTCAAAAAGATAGAAAAAGATTTTGGGGGTATATGAGCATTATTGTTTCTTTATATGCTTTCTTTGTTTCTATACAGGGGTTTTTATTGAACTAAGGTCAGGGTAGATGGGGAATTTATCCTGTTTTGTGACAAGATAAATAAGATAATAAAACCTGTTGTAAGAAGTGTGCTGAATAATAGTAAATGAATAGGTGTGGTTCATATTGATAAAAGATAAAAAATTTATATATTTTGCTCTCATTTTTTTATTTGTGTCTATGGCATTAAATTTCCCTTTCCCACATGAAAGTCCTTATGGTGAAACAGTTGCTTGGGTTTTAAATATACCTGTTGAATCAGTAAATGGATTACAGTATATAGGAATTACATCATTAATTTTTTTAATTATGAGCCTATTTTTTCTTGTGAAATCATTGGAAAAATATCATGGTAGATTTGTAGTGCTGGCTATTATGGTTGCAATGTTTACTCCTCCTTTCTTAGCCAGTTCGTTTCAAAAATATTTTGCAACTGGCATTTACGCCATTTCCTATGAACGTGATATAAGTAGTTGTAGTTTTGAAATGACCAATAAGACAACATTGCATGGGGAATGTGAACTTCCTTTTGAAAACTACAGCAAGGATGATGCACAATTCACTATTGAATTTTTTGACGAGTACGAAGATGATGTAAAAATGATTTCACTTATGAATACCGATTCTCCATATGAGGTAAGGTTAAGTGGAAAAGAGCGTAAAAGGGTGAAAATCGATACGGATATTGATGTATCACAGATGGAAAGTCATATTGAAAGTGGCGATTCATGGAATATGAATATTATCATTAAGTCGGGGGAAAGAACCAGAAAATTATGAGGCTATATGAATATACCTACACTAGTTTTCTATTAGTTTTCGAAAATTATAGGGGCATAACAAATTTTGACCGTCTGAAAGAGTGCAGATAGTACATGATTTAAAAATTCTATTTCAAGAACACTATTCGTTAAGAAGAACGAAGGATTCTGAAGGTATACTCTTATAGCAAAAAAGTCTACATTAATGAGTATTATAGACTTACCTTATAAAACCTCCTATTAAGAAAATGATAGGAGGTTTTTTTATGTTAATGCTCGAAGCTAAGCTTAATGAAAAATTGGAACTACATAAGCTTTCTCTTTTGGACCCATTGGATGGTCTGCGACAACTTCAAAATCCACTTTTTCTGCCCAAAACCCTTTAGATCTTTGTTGGTCTTCAATATAGACGGTATCTGTATGAAGATAGATAAGATCAACAGAGCTAATATATTGTAAAATAAAAAATGGGAAATGTATGAGGAGGGATTAAAAATAAGAAAAGTTGAAGTAACTGAATATAATAACCAATGGACTTCTATGTATAAGGAAGAGGCTAATGTAATACATAAGATTTTCGGGCCTGAAATAATTGAAATTTATCATATAGGAAGTACTTCTGTTTACGGACTAAAGGCAAAGCCTGTTATTGACATAATGCCTGTGGTAAGAAAAATCCATCTAATAGATGAGTTTAACAAGAATATGTTAGGGATTGGTTATGAGCCGAAAGGAGAAAACGGATTATCTGGACGTAGGTTCTTTCAAAAAGGAGGAGATAACCGAACTCATCACGTTCATATTTATCAATTAGGCAATCCCGGAATTGAACGTCATCTTGCTTTTCGAAATTACTTACGAGAAAATCCTTCTGCTGCAGAAAAATATGGTGATCTTAAAGAGGAATTGTCATATATATTTCCTTACGATATGGATTCGTACATCAAAGGAAAAGAAAAGTTATTATTGGAAATTGAACGAAAAGCCTTATCTTGGTATCGGAGTTCAAGAGGATGACTACATATTTGGCAGTTTATTGAAAAGGCTCTAATTAAGGAGATAGATTGTTAAAGAAGAAGATGGCAACTGAACTTAATCTAAAATGAAACCACCACCCGAAGGTGAAGGTTTCTTATTGTATCGAGGAAATACACGACAAATTACTGTTCTTCTAAGATGGTTACAGAAACACTTTGTTTATTATTTGGTTCATCAAGGGAATGGATTGTAGCTATTCCATTCTGTTCATCCACGTGCTCAATGTAGATACTTTCCCCATTATAGGTCACATTAGCCATAATTGGCGAAGAAGCAATTTCTTCTGCTCGTTGTGCGTTTATTTTAGCCACCTCCTTTGGATTTGCAACTGTAATAATATTTGTTCCAAATTTCTAAAATATACATGTTGTAATTGAAATGCTTCCAAGTTAAGAAAACATAGAACTAAGATTAGATATGGATGGTTCCTAAAATACCAGGGGGTTCACTAGGACCCTATTAAGGTTTTTTTTCAATTGTCCAGTTCTTCAAAGTGATGAGATAGATGACTATTAAACGATAGACTTGAATATGACCTCTTATTTAATGAACGGGGGCTTAAGTTTAAAGTGGGGGTTGCTGCGGCAACTCTTTTCTTATTGTGCTAACGTGGCCGTTTAGTTTACACTCTTTTAACTTACAATAATTGGTGTCAAAGGGGGATATGGAAGAATATGATTGAAGGTAACAACGTAAGAAAGAAGGGTAGAAAAAAATCTTAAAACAAAGGAGAGGTAAACATGAAAGAAAAACAACCAGAAACAAAGAAATGAATTTAACATCGCTCATGAAAGACTATGCGAACTACAACCTCTGGGCAAATGTCCAATTGATAGATTGGCTGAAAACAAAGCCATCTGAAATAATAGAACAGAAAATACCTTCGAGTTTTCCGAGTATCAAATGGACACTCAAGCATGTTTCTGTTGGTGAGAAATTTTGGTTGGAAGTGTTAAAGCAGGAGTCAACACCGGATATAGGGGTTTTCAGTGATCGATCAAATAAGACTGTCGAAGAAGTGTTTAAAATGATTGTGGACAATTCCAAAGAACTGGCCCTATATGTGAATTCACTTACCGAAAGTTCAATAACAAAAGATTGCCATGTGGAAACTCCATGGTTTAATGAAACCCGTCCAAGATTTGAATATATTCTCCATGTAATGAATCACAGTACCTATCATCGAGGGCAAATTATAACTATTGGACGAAATGTTGGTTTAACCGATGCTCCTATGACAGATTTTAATATTTACAATTTTTTGGGAAAGTCCGCCACATGAATGCTTCTTAACATATTTAACTATTAATCTGCGGATAACTTATTTTTAAGCTAATGGTGGAGTTAGTTTAACTATACAAATTAAGGAAGTCGATACTTTAACGTACACTAATCGGCTTTTTAAGGTTGAAAACTTGCTTTCATAGAAGTTCCGGCTGCCCTCTGGCCGCTTTTTTTGTTTATGCAACTACCTGAAAATAAACTTTTTTAAAAGGAAAACTAAAGAATACAAGTGATTTAATGTAATGTTCTTTTTTAAAATTCGAAAGAGCATTATGATTGAAAATAGATTGACATTCATTGGTAATGTGTTAATATTTATAAAAATGGAACCGGTACCAAAATTAGCGAATGGATGAATGAAATGGTTAAACGAGAAAATTCAAAAGTTACAATTTACGACGTCGCTAGAGAAGCGGGTGTTTCAAAAACCTCAGTTTCCCGCTATTTAGGGGGGAGGTATGATGAGCTCTCTGACAAAACCCGCAAGAAAATCGAGCTGGCAATCAACAAAATGGAGTACCGCCCCAGTACCATGGCCAGGGGGCTTAAAAGCAATAAGAGTTATTTGATTGGAATTATCGTTGCAGATATTAACAATCCATACACGACAGCTATCCTTCGTGGGGCTGAAGATATATGCAGCCAGAACGGTTATAATCTGATGATTTGCAACTCGGATAATAATCCGGTTAAGGAAAGAGGATATTTTGAAATGCTTCTATCCCATCGTATTGATGGGCTTATTATTCATACAACCGGCGGAAATCACGACATGTTAAAACAGATGCAAGACCAGAAGACGCCGATTATCTTGCTGGATCGGAAAGTACCTGATCTTGAAATTGATACTGTAGGATTGGATAATTTTCAGGCCACTTCGCAAGCGGTCAATTATTTGGTCAACCAAAACTATGAACGAATAGCGTTTTTCAGCGAACCAGCAAGCAAAGTAAGTACCCGGTATGAACGGCGGCTATCCTTTCAGCAAACGTTATTGAGCCACGGTCATCCGAGTTCAAAAGATGTTTATGAGGTAAATGTCGACGATTTAAATGATGTAGATTCCAAGCTTCAGCACTTTTTAGATGACTCAGAAGGCAAGGCACGAGTTATATTAACCGCAAATAGTGTGGTGCTATTAAAATTAATTTTGCTTTTACAAGAAAAGAAACTGTCGGTTCCAAAAGATTTAGCAATGATTGGCTTTGATAATCCAGAGTGGAGTACGATTGTTTATTCAGGAATTACAACAATTGAACAGCCTACGTATCAAATCGGGGTGGCTGCTATGGAAATGATATTGCGTCGTATTGACGGGCACGAGTCTCCAGCCCAAACAATGGCGTATCAAGCGAAACTGAACATAAGACAAACAACGCCTTATATCCAGAAATAAGTCTTCTAAGAAAGGAAGTCTTATTTCATCACAAAATGGTACCGATACCATTTTGATGAAAACGCATTCATTAGGAGGAATAATATGAAAGTCTTTGTATGCATGAATTCAATACCATTAGAAATACTTCAAACAATCGGGCATCTTGAAATCATAAAATCAATCTCAGCCGCTGGAGCAGATGGAATCGAAATCAGAAGAGAGCTATTGGGCCAAGATGATTCATTGAAAGAATTAGGTGCCTTATGCAGAGAGCTTAACTTAGACATTTATTATTCTGCTCCTGAATGTCTGATCGGCCCTCACTATCAAATGGATGAGCAACGTTTTAAGCAACTGACTAGGGAAGCGGATGAACTGGGAGCTGAATTGCTAAAGCTGCCTCTAGGACACTATCACTTCACGGAAACTGATATGACTCAAGTAAATAAGGTTTTGGTAGAAGAGATGAAAAGCCACAGTGGATTAAAGATTACCATCGAAAACGACCAAACGCTTGAAGGTGGAAATTTAAATCGAATCGCTCATTTTCTGAATCGTTCTGAGAAGTTGGACATTCCGATTCGATTGACTTTTGATATGGGCAACTGGCTGTACACAGATGAGGTTCCAATGAAGGCTGCACAAGAGTTAGGGAGATATGTTGTCTATGTTCATTTGAAACAGGTGAAGAGGGAGAAAGAGGAATGGATAACTGAGCCGATTTCATTGCCACTGCAGTCTGATGTGAATGAGTTATTAGAATGGTTTAGTGGTACCTATCCGAGAGCGATTGAATTCCCAGTAACCTTGGAAAATGTAGCAACCTATATTTCACTTATGAAAATGGAACAGGGGGTTAACCATGAGCGAGCTTAAAGTATTAACGATGGGAGAGGCAATGGCGATGTTCATAGCGGACGAGCCGGGGAGCCTTGAAGACTGCTTAAGTTATAAACGTTCTGTGGCGGGGGCGGAAACCAATGTAGCCATTGGCCTGTCAAGGTTAGGAATCAGGACTGCATGGATGAGCAAGGTCGGAAATGATTCATTCGGGCGAATGATTATGAAAACGCTCACAACTGAAGGAGTAGATGTCTCGAATATTTTAGTGGATGAGCTAAATCCAACAGGGTTCCAGCTGAAATCGAAAGTCGAAAAAGGAGATCCGGTCGTTGAATACTTTAGGAAGAATTCAAGCGCCAGTAAGATTTCCCTAGAGGATTTTCCATTAGAACAGCTCCCTTTAACTCAGCACCTGCATTTAACAGGGATACCGCCTGCCATTTCAGGTAGTTTCAGAGATTTGTCGTGGCAAGTGTTGAATCATCTGAAACAAAAGGATGTAACCATATCATTCGATCCAAATCTTCGTCCTACCCTCTGGTCGAATGAGAGGGAGATGATTAACGTCGTCAATCAGTTTGCAGAAAAGGCGGATTGGCTGCTTCCCGGAATTCAGGAGGGGGAAATTCTTACAGGATATAGCAACAAAGAGGATATCGCCAGTTATTATCTAGAACGAGGGGTTAAGCTTGTGGTGATTAAACTGGGGGAAGAAGGAGCCTATCTTGCTACAGAAAATGAAAGGAAACAGGTGCCCGGTTTTACTGTCACGAAAGTGGTTGATACAGTTGGGGCGGGAGACGGGTTTGCTGTCGGGGTAATCAGCGCATTATTGGAAGGGTTGTCATATGAAGAAGCTGTTGTACGAGGAAATGCGATAGGAGCAAAAGCCGTGATGTCTTCTGGAGATCATGAGGGGTTTCCTAATATGGTAGAGCTAGAACACTTTATGAAAAAAGGAGTGCTTCAATCATGAAATCTGCTCAATTACAGGTAGCTTCGAGGAAAAGGTGGATGAGATTAATCCCTTTGGTGTTCATCACATACAGTCTCGCCTATCTCGACCGTGCCAACTATGGATTTGGTGTAGCAGGAGGGATGGGGGAAGACCTCAATATTACAGCAGGAGTATCTTCCTTTCTGGCCGCCTTATTTTTCCTTGGTTATTTCTTTTTCCAAGTTCCTGGCGCACATTACGCGGAAAAGAAAAGTGCAAAGAAACTTATTTTCTGGAGTTTGATTCTCTGGGGAGGACTAGCCACATTAACGGGAATGGCGACAAGTGTGGAGTGGTTATATCCCATTCGCTTCATGCTGGGAGTAGTTGAAAGCGCTGTTATGCCTGCGATGCTCGTTTTCTTAAGCCACTGGTTTTTAAAAGAAGAACGTTCTCGTGCCAATACCTTTTTGATTTTAGGAAATCCAGTTACTGTATTATGGATGTCGATACTTTCCGGTTATTTATTGAAGGCATTTGACTGGAGATGGCTGTTCATAATTGAAGGACTTCCGGCCGTCCTGTGGGCGTTTATCTGGTATAAGCTTGTTAATGACCGTCCAAAAGATGCTAAATGGCTTACGGATCAAGAAAAGAAAAATATGGAGTCTGTCCTTCAAGAAGAACAGGCTGCATTAAAGCCTGTAAAAGATTATCGTGAAGCTTTTAAATCAAAGCAGGTCATCGTACTCAGCATCCAATACTTTACGTGGAGCATTGGAGTATATGGGTTTGTTATGTGGCTGCCATCTATTATTAAAAAGGCCTCCCATATGGATATTGTAGCAACGGGCTGGTTATCATCCGGGCCTTACTTGTTAGCTGTTATTTCGATGCTGACATTATCCTATTTTTCAGATAAAACATTAAATCGAAAAACGTTTGTTTGGACATCGCTTCTTGTAGGGGCGGTCGCATTTTTCGGATCCTTCATGATCGGTACATCGAATTTCTGGCTTTCATATGCTCTGTTGGTCATTGCTGGCGGTGCTATGTATGCCCCTTATGGCCCTTTCTTTGCCATCATTCCTGAAATTCTTCCGCGGAATGTGGCTGGAGGAGCAATGGCCCTAATTAATAGTATGGGGGCGCTTGGTTCATTTGTAGGTGCCTATTTTGTTGGATATTTGAACGGCTTAACTGGAGGGCCAGGAGCATCCTATATTTTTATGGCCGGTTCCTTATTGATTTCAGCTCTGCTCACATTGACGGTTAAAAAGCCAGTGGTTGCATCAGTCGAGCAAAGGGAGGTAGTTTCGTCATGATCATTCAGCTAGCACTGGACCGCATGAACATGAAGGAAGCCATTGAAATGGCTCGAACCGTGGAATCCTCTATTGATTGGATAGAAGTAGGAACTTCTCTTATTAAAGAGTTTGGAACGACTAGTATTAAAAAAATGAAAAATCAATTTCCGGATAAAAAAATCGTTGCAGACATGAAGACGATGGACAATGCGGCTTACGAAATGGATTTATGTTTTCAGGAGGGTGCAGATGTTGCTACGGTGATGGGAGCTGCACCCGATGTAACCATACAAAAATGCCTGGAAAAAGCGAGTGAATACAAAGGGCAGATCATGATTGATTTATTGAATGTACCTGATTCCCGGTTTGAACAATTACAGATATACAATCAGGCAGTGTTTTGTGAGCATGTAAGTAAGGATAGCCAGGAGATCGCTGATCATGCCGTGGCCAAAATGAGAAAGCAGGCTGGATTAATAAGAGCAGTAGCAGGGGGGATTACACTTGCATCCTTGCCAGAAATGATCAGGCAGGGTCCAGATGTTATTATTATTGGCTCGGCGATTACAAAAGCAAAAGATCCAGCAGAAGCTGCCCGTCTGTTTAAGGAAACGATAAATATGGTGAAAGGTGTGAATGAAGTTTGAAAAAGGAAATCTCGATTATTTTAGAAGAAGTGAAAGGTGTTTTTAACAAAATGGATGTAGGAGCAACGGAATTGCTCCTACAGCAGCTACAGCCTGCTACTAGAGTTTTTATTGTAGGTGAAGGACGATCGGGCTTTATGGCTAAAGCCTTTGCGATGCGATTGATGCATCTGGGCTTAAACGTTTTTGTAGTCGGGGAAACGATTACACCTTCTCTTGCGAAAGGAGATCTAATCATAGCGATTAGCGGGAGTGGTTCTACGAATAGTGTGATTTCCGTTGCTGCAAAAGGCAGAGACATCGGATGCAAGGTGTTTTCCATTACTACGAATAATCAATCGGATTTAGCGAATGTTTCTAATGAGGTTCTGGTGATTCCGGCTGCAACGAAAAATCGTTTAAACCATGAAACGAAAAGTGTCCAGCCTTTAAGTTCATTGTTTGATCAGTGCGTACATGTTTTGTGTGATGCAGTATGCCTAAATTATTCATTAAGCCAGTCTATAAGCCATGAATTAACTTATTCCAAGCATAGTAATGTAGAGTAGAGTGAAGGCTAGCCCCTTCATTGAGGGCCAGCCATCATACATATTTCTTCCATGTTTAGACATCCTAAACATTGGAGGTGAAAAACTTGGATAATTCAGATTCTAAAAAGGTCGAACAGAATAATAAAAATAAGCAAAGTAGTAAAGTCGGAAGTCTTGAATATACAACAGAACAACTTATGAACGGGATGAATGGAATTCAAGAAGCATATCTCACTAATATGGATGATGATGATGAAAAAGAAACACCTAATAAATAATGATTGTAAGTAAGCATAGCTATATAGTTATGCTTACTTAATTTTGTTCTTCTATGTATGGAATCCTCCGAAATCCAAAGTGAATAGTTATTTCAATATTCTAAAAATAATCTTGACTTTATTAGGAATTGAAGTGATATAATGTATATAGTAATAGTGTATACAGGTAGATTGCCGAAGTTTTCTGATCTACATTGTATTCAATGTCTCAAAATTGACTTAGATGAAAAGGTGAATATGAAAAATAACTGTCAAATCTAATAGACTTCGTTTAGCAACGAAGCTAACCTTAGATCAAAACCAGTTATATCAATTATTTCTTATTGATATAACTGGTTTTTTTTATTTTATCATTCACTTTTTTACTGTTTCTTCCTAAGTCGATAAAAATCAACTGCTGATTGACCTCCATTCGATATCTATTTTTTTAACAGTTCCATTAAAACATGTAAAGATCCACCGGAGGAGATAAGCAGAAAGCAATGTTCAAAATGGTATAAAGTATTTTAAATCTTGAAGCAGGGGTGGGAATTATATGATAGGTACGAAGCAAACTAGACTCGCAATAGATGTAGGTGGAACATTTACGGATGTTTTTGTTTTTGATGAAAGCACGAAGGAAATTTCAATAACCAAAACATCGTCTACTCCATTAAATCCTGAGATTGGTATATTAGATGGAATCGCAAAAGCGGAAATAGATTGTGAAAATATTAAAGTGTTTTCCCATGGTACGACAGTGGGTACCAATGCCTTGATTGAAAGAAAATTGCCAAAGACAGCATTGATCACCTCTAAAGGGTTCCGAGATGTTTCAGAAATTCGCCGTGGAACCAAACTCGAGTTATGGGATACATATGATGATGTAGCCAAACCGTATATTCAAAGAAGAGACCGTTTTGAAGTGGAAGAACGCACCGACTATTCAGGGAACGTTCTGACAGAAATCAATGAAGAGGAAGTACGGTTACTGGCTAGGAAATTAAAGAAACGCGGTACTGAGTCCATCGCAGTTTGCTTCATTAACTCGTATGTGAATGGAAGCAACGAAGCTAAAGTGAAACAAATCATTCAAGAGGAACTGCCGGATGTCTACATATGCATTTCGAGTGAAGTCCTCCCTGAAATTTTTGAACATGAGCGCATGAGTACGACGATTGTCAACGCGGTTTTAGGACCGACTGTAAGTAACTATATCAAAACGCTAGAAGGAGAAATGAATAAAAGAGGATATAAAGATGATATTTTAGTTCTTCATTCTGGTGGCGGAGTAATGACGTCACAAACTGTTCCACGTTATGCTGCAAGATTGGCTAGCTCCGGTATTGCTGCTGGTGCCATCGCTAGTAAACATATTGCTCAACTTTGCGGGTTTAATAATGCGATTGGGCTGGATATGGGAGGAACGAGTACCGATATTTCCTTGATGCATGAAGGTGATTTACGGATTACAAAAGATTGGTACATAGAGTATGGATATCCAATTGGATTTCCAAGCATCGAAATTCTGACGATAGGTGCAGGCGGCGGAAGCTTAGCCTGGGTAGATGAAGGTGGTTCTTTAAGAAACGGACCTCAAAGTGCAGGGGCTGTTCCTGGACCTGCTTGCTATAGCAGAGGTGGAGTAGAACCGACTAATTCAGATGCAAATATAGTATTAGGACGCCTTGGCACAAAACTATTAGACGGACAAATGGAATTGGATAAAGAAAAAGCGATGGAAGTTGTGGATAAAATCGCTAAGAAGTTCAATTATACAATTGAAGAGGCGGCGAATGCCATTACACGGGTGGCCAATGCCAATATGTGTGATGCGCTACGGTTAATTTCAGTAAGACGCGGATATGATCCACGTGATTTTGCACTTGTAGCTTTTGGTGGGGCTGGTCCTTTACATGGAGCATACCTAGCAAAGGAAATGGAAATCCCAACTGTTATCATTCCTCCACACCCAGGTGTTGCCGCGGCAATGGGATGCCTGCTTGTTGATGTTCGTCATGATATCTCCAAAACATATGTCAAAAATGTTAAGGATGTGTCGTTAGAGGATTTAGAGAAAGAGTTTGTTGGAATGGAAAAAGAGGCCGAAGAATTATTGCAAGAAGAAGGAGTTTCTAGAGAAGCTTCTACCTTGATGCGATATATTGACATGAGGTATATGGGGCAATGGCGTTCATTGGCAATAGAAGTTGACTGTCCAATCTCTTCATTAGAAGAGACTCTGAACCGTTTCCATCAAGAACATGAACGGGAATTTTCTTTCTCTGATAAAGAACAATCCGTCGAAATTTACGGGCTGTTAGTTACGGCTATTGGAACTGTGCCAAAACCTGAATTTCCTACCTATGAACCTGGTGGCACGCTTGAGGATGCTTTGAAAGAAACGCGTGAGGTATATTTCGAAGAGGAAGGTTATGTAAATACAAACGTGTATAACCGAGAACTAATTCCGGCTTTCTCTGAAATTCAAGGGCCAGCAATAGTAGATCAGCTCGATACAACAACTGTTATTCCTCCAAACTTCACGGCTAAAGTTGATAAATATAGGAACTTAATTCTTTCACTAAATAAATAAAAAGAGGTGGATTCTATTGTCGAATAAACAGTTAATTGACCAATCTGGAGTTGGAACCGGTTTAGATCCCGTGACATTTGAAGTGATAAAAAATGGCTTCGTTAACCTTGTAGATCAGATGGCTGAGCAGATTCTTCGGACATGCTACTCCTTTGTTATTTATAACCGAGACTTCAGCTGTGCGCTTTGTGATGCAGAAGGAAATACAGTTATGCAAGGAACACAGGATATTTCCGTCCATGTTGGAACACTGCATCTTACGGCAAAAGCGGTACTGGAAGACTTCGAAGGTGATATCCACCCTGGAGACGTTTTCTTAGTCAATGACCCGTATCGTGGTGGTACTCATTTCAATGACACTCGGGTGCTTTTGCCTGTCTTTCATGGTGAAAAGCTTATTGCGTTCATGCAAACAAATGGTCACTGGGCAGACATGGGAGGATCTACACCCGGATCCTTTGATATTAATGCAAAAGAACATTTCGGTGAGGGTGTAAGAATTCCACCTCTTAGAATTTATAGTAAAGGAACGTTTTTAAAAGATGTGGTTAATGTTCTCGTTTCGAACATGCGTGTACCAGAAGAAAGGGTAGGGGACCTGCGAGCTCAAGTGGAAGCCGCGAAAGTAGGCGAGCGCCAGCTGTTTGCCATCATCGAAAAGTATGGAATCGATACAACTTTGTCCGCTTTTGCCGAAGTGCAGAATTATGTAGAACGTTTAGCAAGAGCCAAGGTTGCGGCTTTGCCAAACGGTACATGGGAGACTGTTGATTATATTGATATGGATCCTGAGGTAGGAGATGGGTTAATCCCGATTAAGGTGAAGATGACCATCACAGATGATGAAATTCTTTATGACCTTTCTGGTTCCCACTCTTATATTGGCTGCTTTTTAAATGCAGGTTTCGGGGCTTCGTTATCGGCTACGTATTCAGGTACCAAGACATTTTTCCCTGAGATTCCTTTGAATTCTGGCTTTTATAGAGTGGTGAAGGTTGAACTGCCTGAAAACTCAGTCGTCAATGCTCCTGCACCGGTGGCTGTAACAGGATTTTGTTCAGGGGCATATGAAAAAATCATGAGTGCTTGTTTTGAACTTTGGTCTAACATTATGCCAGAGAGAGCCATTGCTTGCTCGTTTAACCTCGAGTATTTACTGATCGGCGGGTGGGATCAACGTCAGGAACAAGATAAATACTTTATGTGGTATGACTGGATGGCTGGCGGGCATGGAGGCCGTTACGATCGAGACGGTGTGAACGCCACTTCACCAACATTCGGTTTGGGACTCAGCGTTCAGCCTTGTGAAGGTCAAGAAAGATTGTCACCTGTTGTTACGATGAAACATGAAATTATTACAGATTCAGCTGGTCCTGGGAAATACCGCGGCGGGTGCGGTGTAGAAAAAGGCGGAACACTCACAAATGTCAAAAACACGGTAATGTCCTATTGCTGTGACCGTTCTCGTTCGATAACATGGGGTATTTTTGGAGGGCTGCCTTCTTCTCCACATGGAGCATGGCTTAATCCGGGCAAGGAGAACGAACAATATTTAGGGGCGATTTTTTCAAATGTAAAGGTGCAACAAGGGGATTCCTTTGTACGCCCATCAGCAGGGGGCGGTGGTTTAGGGGATCCGCTTGAAAGAAGTCCAGAAGATGTTATGGAAGATGTTATTGATGAGTATGTTTCAATCGAGAGAGCCAAAAAAGATTACGGTGTGGTTATTAATGAAATCGATAAAGATCTGGATTTGTTTGAAATAGATTATGAAGCAACAGATCAAGCTAGATCATATATAAGAAACAATCGTAAACAATGGCTTGAAGAGAACGTTCAAGTTGTTGAAGAGAAATTCGCGAATGGTGAGCTAGATAACCTGGATGTCATTCGTCAACATGGAGTCATCATAGATTATGCAACTAATAAAGTACTGCCAGAATCAACAAAACAATTCCGTGAATCTATGAAAACCCGTACACTAGCTTATTGGAAATAAGCTGACACTACCAAGCTAAGAAAAATTATTATGACTTGTAAATGAGAGGTTCCGATTAGATTCGGAACCTTTTTTTAGCTTTTAGGGGAACTTTCTAATTAAGAAGGAAAAAACTTCGCCAATAGAGAATGTATTAGTAACAAAAATCACAGGGGAAATGTGCCAAATAAAGGGAACGCTACAGCAGGCCTTAAGGGATTATATGGTTGTGAGTTAAATCGTAACAGTTAAAGGTCGCCATGTAGTGGTGACTTTTTTTTGTAGGTAATATGGAATATAAAGGGAGGTTCTTTATTGCTTTTGTCGAACTGAAGTAAGTAGATATAAATAGGAAGGAGGTATAACACATAATGTATTGCAATGTGTACTGCAAGGAAGGGAACAGTTTGGGTACTGACCAAATCCAAGCTGTGAAAGTTAACCATTGTTCAGTTGGCAGCTTTAGTTGATAAAGGAGAAACTACATCCGTTAACCTAATTCAAGAGTATATAATGAGAATTGTTAAATACAATAAAAATGGGCCAACCCTTAATTCTATTTTAGAATTAAGCCCCAGATATAATATACATAACCGAATGACTGGATTTAGAATAAAAAGCCTCGGCACTTTGTAGGAAATTATTGATAGAACCCGCCTAGGCTAAATAATTAATGAAAGGTATGGAAGATGAGATTGTGACAGTCTTGCCGCGCAATAACCTGGATAGATTAGTAATTCTAGAACAAATGTGGGCCAATATTGTCACGCGCGGTGGCATGCCTGAGAAAGATAGCATGACCAGCTTACTATTGAAATGAAGAAAGGAAAATTAAAAATGAATAGAAATGCACTATTCCAACTCTCTTTGGCTATGACCATATTTGGAACTGTCGGTTTTTTCTCAGAACTCACAGGCCTTCCGGCAATGGAACTGGTTTTTGTTCGTTGCATATGTGCTGCAGTATTCTTATGTACTGCTTGGGTAATGACAGGGAATTATAAGAAAGAGATATGGAATATCAAAGAGACACCGTTGATCATTCTCTGTGGGGGAGCCAACTTATTAAACTGGATATTCCTCTTTAAATCGTTTGAATTGATATCCGTGACGATTGCTATTTCACTTTATCATTTAGCTCCTATGATTGTTCTTATTATAGGGAGCTTCATCTTTAGAGAGAAATTGACATTGTTCTCTATCGTAGCAATCTTTCTATGTTTCATAGGAACATTATTTATTATGGGAACAGATGGGTTCCGTTCATCATCCCCTGAATGGGAAGGAATTATATATGGAGTGCTTGCGGCCCTTTTCTATGCAGCTACAATGATTTTAGGAAAGAGCATTACAAAGACAAGTGTGTATGCCACCACTTCTCTTCAAATGTTTATAGGTATTCTATTACTAGTTCCGTTTATTGATTTTTCAACCTACACAGTCCTACATTCAGCGGAGTGGTTTTATGCCATTTTCACTGGTATCGTTCATACAGGAGTTGTGTACCTTTTGTTTTTTAATAGTATTCGTCACTTGCCTACAAACATAGTCTCTTTTATGATTTTTGTAGACCCGTTTGTTGCTATACTTTTAGATATCTTGATTACTGGATTTCATCCAGATTTGCTTCAATGCCTTGGAATTTTATTAATTTTCAGCGGATTGTTTTATGTACTTAAGGCTCCTAAAACCCTTACTGAATCCGAAAACAAGGTTATGTAAAAGAGTAGGGCAGACACTGTATGATTAGAGTGCAATTGAAGATAGTCACCACACAGTTATTATAGTGAGTTGCAAAAGCAGGTATAAATTTTGAATAAGGGGATGAATTATGTTTAGGGTAATCTTATAATTACTTCGCATCGTAACTATCATTTTTATTCTTGGCAGTTTAATGGGAGCTTTAGTTAACTTAATCTATGCGGGTATGGAAATAAACGTAGATAATACTACTGGTGGATGGTTTGTTGGTGTAGCAATCTTAATTATACTTTTTGTATTCTATAGAAATCGTCTTCAATTTTCAGGGTTTTATAAAGGTAAAGGAAAAGAAAAACTCTCAAATAAAATAAGTATTTTCTTAATTTGTTTTTCAATGTTAATGATAACGATTGCTCCCTTATTTCGGTAACAGGTGCTTTACTTCAATAATGAAGGTTGCTGCGGCAGCCTTTTTCTAGTATTGGCAGGTATGAAATAGTTGGTATAAATAATGTACCAACTATGAACATTTAAGAGGAAACGTTAAGTATCAACGTTTTTATGGTAGCGTGGGATATATGATAAATGGTTGCTGGATAGTTGATTAAGGAAAAGTCATCAATGTAAATAATTTATTAAAATTTAATCATTATCTAATCGTTAAGTATGATGATTGTTACTAAAGTAACTTATCTTAAAACTTGGAGGGGTAGTATGGTTAAATTTAGAAAGGCCACAGCAAAAGACCTAAATGAAATTGTACAAATGCTTGAGGACGATGAATTGGGGAGGACGAGAGAACGTTACGAAAATCCTCTTCCTGAAAGCTATCTAAAAGCATTTGAATCAATTGATTCAGACCTGAATAATGAATTGATTGTTGCGTGCCTGGGTGAAGAAATTGTTGGTGTTCAACAGATTACTTTTACTCCATATATTACACATCAAGGTGGTTGGAGAGCTACTATTGAAGGGGTTCGAACTGCATCTACAGAACGGGGAAAAGGGATAGGAACCAAATTAATTCTATGGGCAATCGAGCGTGCAAAAGAGCGTGGCTGTCATATTATTCAGCTAACGACTGATAAAAAGCGAGAAGAAGCGATGCATTTTTATGAACGTTTAGGCTTTAAAGCGACTCATGAGGGTCTAAAAATGAAGCTTTAATTCAACAAAAGGGAGCAATTCTTCAATAAAGAAGGTACGAATGTTTACTCTTTGTTAAGATCAATTTAATAGAGGTCGCATAAAGTTATCGCAGCCTACGGCAACTTGAAGAACCTTTTATTTGAGGGAGATTTATGAAAAAATCATATTGTTCTTGAACTAACGGGTGCTTTACTTTAAAATCGGAGCTGTCATTGCGATAGCTTTTTTTGTTGTTTGAAGTGTTTTTTTGAAGTTCCATTTGGATATGGCGGTCTTATGCGAGTTGCTAAACGGTTCGTAAAAGTACATCTTAGCGAATTTTGGAACTGAATTTTTACTCTAAAACAGACGAAGAATCTGATGGATCCAGATGATATTGCAGATATCATTGTGGAAAGTTCACAGCCTAAAAAATATTTAAATGTAGAAGAAGTAGTAATTAATATTTTATGGGTGAGGATATATAGACAGATATCTGTCGTTTACTAACTATATGGAGAGAATAATAAGTGTGGTAGAAAATAACATTTGCTAATGTTATCTGCAATAGACTTGGCAAATCATAGCTTGGAAGGCATACAGAGGATTATCAAAGAAGCTTTTAAATAAAGCGGAATAGAAACAAGTTTTTCTAATGATACGTAATAATTTTGGAGGAAATACAAATGAAGACGATTTTTATTAACGGTACCTTTTTTACCATGGACAAGGAAAATCAAATCTTTGAAAACGGCATGATGATTGTGCAAGATCAACTCATATCCTACATCGGACCGCATTCTGAAGAGCAATTGGCAGATGCAGATCAAGTGGTCAACCTTGGCGGAAAATGGATTATGCCAGGCCTTGTGAATGCTCATTCGCATATTGTGATGACCCTTTTACGAGGGATCGGAGACGACATGTTGCTGAAGCCCTGGTTGGAAACGAAAATATGGCCGATTGAGAGCCAGTTTACAACAGAAATCGCCTCTGTAAGTACTCAGCTTGGCATTTTAGAAATGTTAAAATCAGGAACAACTACATTTTCGGATATGTTTAATCCTAATGGAATAGATGCGGGTGCTGTTATGGAGACGATAGGCGAAACAGGAATGCGCGGAGCCTTTTCCTACACGATTTTCAGCTTAGGTACGGAAAAAGAACAAAAAGCGAATCTCGTGGGGGCTGAGCAGTTTTCTAAAAACTATAAAACGTTTGCCGATGGCCGCCTGACTACCATGGTCGCGCCACATAGCCCGTATGCTTGTACGCCTGAGGCGATTGTTGAGAGTGCACGGATTGCTAAAGAGAATGATTTGATGGTGCACATTCACGTTTCGGAAACGGATTTTGAGATTCTGGACATTGAAAAGCGATACGGATTTCGTCCTGTCGAGCACCTTCGCCGTTTAGGTCTCTTCGATCAACCAACCGTGATGGCCCATGGAGTGGTTCTCAACGATGAAGAGCGAGCGATATTAAAACAGCATGATGTAAGGGTTGCCCATAATCCAATTAGTAATTTGAAGCTGGGATCTGGGATTGCAGATATTGTCAGTCTTTTGGATGCCGGAATTAAAGTGGGGGTTGCAACAGATGGCGTAGCTTCCAATAACAACTTCGATATGTTCGAGGAAATGAGAACGGCTGCATTGCTTCAAAAAGGCATTTATAAAGATGCCACCAAATTCCCTGCTCAAACGGCACTGGCCATGGCAACAAGAATGGGAGCCGAAGCGATTGGCATGGGCCATACGGGTTCTTTGGAAGTAGATAAAAAAGCAGATTTCATTTCTATTTATCCTTATAATAAAGAGCATCTACAACCGCTTAGTGAAGCATATTCGCATTTGCTTTATGCGGCACGCGGAAATGATGTATGTGATGTATACATTGATGGCAAGATGGTTGTAAAAGACGGCTGCAGCTTAACGATTGATGAAGAAAAAGTAATTGCCGAAGTGAATCGATTACAGGGTACCCTTTCACGATAAACTAAAAAAACCCTGTAATTAACATGATGTTCAGTTTATTAAAAGTTTTATTTACCGGATATCTGATACCATATTGGAAGGGAAGTAAGATTTTAACGAACTTAAACTGATCAAAATGAACAAACGGTTGCTTTATTTTGGTAAAGGAGGTTGCTGAGGCAGCCTCTTTTCAAATGCAACTAAAGGGGCAGTTTCGCTTAAAAAAAACTATACCTCGAATAGATTGGTTGTTAGAATTTAACTAATGACAAAGGAGGTAATGACTTGAATACCGAGCAAAAATTATTTGATGCAGTTACTAACTTAATAGAAAAAAGATACCCCGAAGGTTGGGGCGGAGCAGCAGCAATGGCTTTAGAAGATGGTTCAATACTTACAAGTGTCGCTCCTGATATAATAAACGATTCGACAAATCTGTGTATAGAAACAGGAGCTATTTTAGAGGCGCATAAATTGAATAAAAAAATTACGCATTCGATATGTGTAGTTCGTGATGATGAGAAGTCAGAGTTTAAAGTGCTTTCTCCCTGTGGAATTTGCCAAGAAAGACTATTTTATTGGGGTCCAACAGTTAAAGTAGCTGTTACTTTACCCGGACGAGACCTAACTTTTAAAACATTATCAGAAGTACAACCGTATCACTGGACAGCAGCTTATGAAGAATACAAAGAAAAATGGAATGGTAATTGAACTACCCACCACTTATCGACCTTACAGTCTGATTGAAGTGGGGGATTCCTAAGAACATTAGCCTATCGGCCAATTTTTAATTAGGCTATTCCCGTAGTTCCTACGGTTAGAAGCCTTATGGCTTCATTCATTAGATTGAGTCCTGCGTTAATATCTCGATCGTGGTGAGTAGAACAAAAAGGACAATCCCATTCACGAAGATTCAGATGTTTAACGTCTTTATTTTGGTAACCGCAGCTAGAACACAATTGGCTAGAAGCAAACGTTTTAGATACGGTCACGATTTGTTTACCATACCATTTTGCTTTGTATTCCAACATTTTTTTGAATTGGTACCAAGATACTTCACTAATAGCTTTAGCTAGTTTGTGATTTTTCATCATATTCGACACTTGCAAGTCTTCCATTCCAATAACATCGTGGTTTTTGATGATTTCGGTAGAAACTTTATGTAAGTAATCCATTCGGGCATTTGAAATTTTTTCGTGTAGGATAGCCACTTTTCGTTTTTGTTTTTGATAGTTTTTGGCTTCAGCCAATGGTTTATTTTGATTCAAGGCTATTTCTTGTCGCCTTGAAAGAATCCGTTGTGCTTTGGCCAATTTCTTTTCGACCGTCCGGAAGAATTTTGGGTTTTGATAGACCGTACCATCTGAAAGAATAGCAAAATTCTTCAAACCAACATCTACACCGCACGAACGATTCGTTTTAGGAAGTACTTTTACATTGGTTTCCGCTAAAACGGAAATGAAATATTTACCCGAAGGGTTCCGCCTGATTGTGGCATTGATGATTCGCCCTTCGACTTCGCGGCTTTTAGCAAAACGAACTAGACCGAGTTTTGGCAATTTGATTTTGTTTCCAATCATTCCGATATTTCCATTCGTATGTTTAGTCGTGTAGGACTGGATAGGATTCTTTTTCGATTTGAAGCGTGGTGATTTGTTTTGCTTTTTATAATATCGACTATAAGAATCTGCTAAATTTTCCACCGATTTCTGTAAGGCAATACTGTCTGCTTCTTTCAGGAAAGAATACTCTTTCTTTAAAGCTGGAAGTTCTTTGATTGTTGCGTATTTATTCAGAAAAGAACCTTTCCATTCATTAGAGGGGAATTGGCTGTTCTGTTTCATTTCTTCACAGATATACCAGTAGGCATCTTTCTCCTTTTGTTTGCCTAAAAAGAAGTTATAGACAAAACGGGAGCAGCCGATCGTTTTATTGATTAGAACTAGTTGTTCTTTAGTTGGATAGATTCGAAATTTATAAGCTTTGTTTACGACCATTGGTTTCACCTCCCCCTTATAGTTATTATTACCCAGAGAACGTACGTTTGTCAAAGGGTACTTTGGCTTATGCCAACCGCCATTCATCTCCCTCTTACCGTTGGGCTCTCGCCCTTCTCACGCTTGAAGAGGGAGTCTTCTGACGGGAAATGATAAAATCCAATATGGGTATAAATTTGTATCAGATAGATGTCCATCAATAATCATTTAACGTTCTGGAAAAAAGAGTGGCTTTCCGGCAGAATTCTTTGATACCTCGTTGTATATGCATTAAAATAGTTTAAAGTAGAGGAGAGGTGAAAGGAATGACCGAAAAGGTTTCAAGTATAATGTGGTTCAGTCTTGCATTACAAGCTCTACTTGTTCTTGCAGATCATGAGGGATTATGTAACAGTAGTAAGTTGGCAACAAAGCTTAACTCGGAGTCTGGTTTTCTTAGAAAAATATTAAGTAATTTAGTAAAAGCAGGGCTGATTCAAGCTAAGGAAGGTAGGGATGGTGGATATTCACTTGCCAAAGATCCTGATCAAATCATACTTGCCGATATTTACTCTGCAATAAAATCTGAACCTTTTTCAAAAGGCTTCCTTGATGTGAATGATAAAAAATGCTTTCAACCATCTTCTCGTGATGCTTTATGCGGTTTGAAAAATGAGATGGAGAGCTGGATTATACAAGGTCTTGAACAAAAGACGATTGCTGACTTACTATCAAAATCATAATGTAAAAAACGAAACTAATAGGGTTTCGTCTTTTATAAACTGTATTTGGCATAAGAACAGTATCTGATATATACTGTTCTTGTAATAAACGCAGTTAAATGGAGGTCATTATAAATGACAAAAAATACAATGAGTAAAGAAGAGTACCTAACTAAATCAAATGAAATAAATACATCACTTGAAAAGCCAAAGGTACTTACTGATACAGACTTTATTACGATAGCGAAAGAACGGAGATCAGTACGCCAATATGATGCAGAATACGTGATGACTGAAGAAGAAATTCGTGAAATCCTGGATATTGCGATTCAAGCACCGTCTTCTTCTAATTTACAACCATGGAGATTCCTTGTAATACAAGATAAGCAAACCCAACAAGAATTGCTACCCATCGCACATAACCAACAACAAATTGTTGATGCCTCTGCTGTCATTGCAGTTTTAGCTGATATTGAAGGTTACAAAAATGCTGAACGAATTTATGGTGAATTAGTTAATAAAGGAATTATGAAGAATGAAATCAAAGAGCCATATGTAGCTTCAATTATGCATAATTATGGTAACTTTTCTGCTGAAAAAGCTTTAAGTGTAGCAATGATTGACGGTGGCTTAGTTTCCATGCAGATCATGTTAGCTGCAAAAGCAAAAGGATACGATACAGTACCAATGGGAGGGTTCGATGAAAACAAATTTGTGGATGCATTCAATGTACCGGAAAACTTCAAACCTGTCATGTTAATCTCCCTTGGAAAAGGAATGAAAGCAGGATTTGAAAAAGTACGTTTACCACTTGATACTTTAATAACTTGGAATAAATACTAAGGTTTAATAATATACGGGTTCTGGAGCAAAGATTGCATTCATTGTAATTTTTGCTTCAGAGCCCTTTTTGCGATGACCATCCAATTGGTTGCATGTTCATTATTTAATAGACTGATCAATTAAAATAAAATTTGAACGTTTGTAAATGAATTTTATTTTTATTAGTTATTCTGGAGACTTTATTTAAAGCTGCTAACCATATTTCGTTTTAAGTGTGGGCTGAATGGTTTTAAAAAACAGATTTGAAAATACTATAAAACTTATTGTATAAAAAGGAAGGGATAAAAATTCATTCAATTCTTAGTAAAATACTTCATTCTATCTTAATCTTGAAACATTCGTGAAATCGATTTAATCGCACCAAAATGCATTCCCTCATGGTATAAGCAAAAGGTTAGTAATTCTTCTACTGATGATAAAGTAAGACCTGTAGATGTTGTGTATGGTTGTTCTAACGTTGTGTTCAACCGATATTCCAATGCTTGCTCAACCCGGTTGACTTGATTATCGAGCAATTGGATTAAGTCATAGATCGCGGGTGATTTTTGTTCTCCCCATTCACTTGGTTTAGTACCAGTAGAGAATAATTCCTTAAAGTGATTCGGCATTGTCATTTTTTCTCCAATAATATCAAAGGCGAACCTTTCTTGTACAACATATATATGTCCTAGGTTCCATTTGATATTATTATTGAATCCTACTGGAATGAAAAGTGATGTCTCATCATTCATATTTGCCACGTACCTAATAGTGTTTTCCCGAACAAACTTTAATTGTTTGAAGATGTAGTTTTTCATACTTTTTCCTCCCCAATAATAAAAGTCAAATCCAAAACGTTGGATATTCCCGGTTGCTGCGCAAATTATTGATGATTAGTGCAAAGAAAACGATCACGATAGAGCCAATTAAAACAGGCGTAATTAAATAACTCCAACTGTATGCGCCCAGCATAACAACGAGAGGGTCGGCTCCTGCTGGTGGATGCGTTGTTTTTGTTAGCATCATCACCGCAATTGCTAAGCCTACAGCTAAGCCAATTGCCCAGGGTTCATCACCAAAAAGATGATATATAGCTAAACCCACAAATGTTGAAACAAAATGGCCACCAATAATATTTCGTGGCTGTGATAATGGCGCGTTCCAAACACCAAATGCCAGGACGCAGCTTGCACCAAATGGAGCCATTAACCACATGGCAGATGTCATATTTGTTAAATAAACTAGAACGAAAATGGTTAAAAATCCACCAATCAAACCTGTTACTGAGTCCTTTGCATTAACCTGTAATGGACTTCTCCCTTTTCCTTTCATTTTAGATAAATATCGTACATTAAATAAATGTTTTTCTTCTCGGCTTGCTATTTTTGTACTGTCCATCATTCACGCTCCTTTTATTCATATTTCACTTTACATGAAATGAACTAACCCGTCAAAGTATTTTTTAATGGTTAGTTAAAGTGTGTGAAAAAAAGAACCAACTCTGAAATAAGTTGGTTCTTCATTCATCATCAGACTTCCGGTGTTGAAAGCGGGCTACCTTTTTTCTGTTGCCACATATTTTCATTGAACACCATTTACGTCTTCCACTTTCATCAATAAATAAAAGTACGCAGTCCGTATTAGAGCATCTCTTGAGGGAGGGAAGTTTGTTTGTTTCAATTAACGTTAAAGCGTCAAAGGCAATTAGAGACAAAAGGACATCCTCTATCTCTCCAATAGGTGAGGGTATCAGTTTTTGATTTATTAATTTATAGATGAATGGCGCTTTTTCAATCTTATTTTCTAAAAAAGAGATAAATTCATCTGGAATTGATTGTCCATCTGCTATTAATTCAAATCGCTCTCTTAAAACAGCACGCATTTCTAGAATACATAAAAATACTTGTCCGATTCTTTCTTCAATCTTTAAGAATAACCGATCATCCCAAAATGCGTTTTCCGCTTTTATTACATGAAGCCACTCCAGCACATCTCTTTCCAAGAGCAATAAATCGTGCCGCTGTCCACGTTTTACTAGTTCTGTGTTCACTAAATCAAGAGAAAGATTTCCTGATATAAGTGGAAATTTATTTGTTTTAGTCATTACGTTTATCTCTCATTTCACCTTTTATTCTAACCATAAAAAAACTCATTAATAGGTTATATAATTATTATAACCTAATTTAACACAATAAAAGGTATGGTTTTCTTAAACTAAAGGATGTTTTACTTAAATAATGAGGGCTGTTGCAGCAGCCTTTTTTTGTTGTGTTCCATTAACTAGGAATGAAAGTTTTAGATCGTTCAAATCGAAGGTATTTCCTTTTTTTTGAAATATTCATTTTGTAGATATTTTTGCGGGCTTTCGGACAAGCTATCATTAGCCTTTCCACAATAGGTTAAATATAAGTCGCAGAAGTTCAACCCAAATAATAAAGGGGAGATTAATGATGGGTAAAAAAAACCGTAACCGCGTCAATGCACCGAAAAAAAATAATCATATTCCTGAAGAAGCCATTATAGCCGAACAAGAAGCACACGGTGAAGAATTTTCTCCGAAAAAACGAAAAAATGGTCCTGGTTCCAATACTGAATGATAGAGGAGAGTATCTCTCTATCCTTTCTTACATTTTCCAACAACCGTTATGCCTTTAGGGCATAGCGGTATTTTTTGTAATGATTAGAAAGGTACTATGTGGTTAGTCTAGTAAAAGAACTAATTGAAAGTTCTCTTTCAAGGTAGTGACTTTCTTGCTATCAGAGGCTTCATTCGATATCGTAAAGAAGGAACAACGTTTGAAGGGAGAAATGAAAATGAAGGCACTTGTCTTTGATAATTTTGGTGGACCAGAAGTCCTATCTATAAGAGAAATTGAGGAACCTAAACATTCAAAATCAGAAGTAATTGTTCGAATGAAAGCAATCGGCTTGAATTTTGCTGATGTATATAGAAGGAAAGGGAATTATCACTTAGTGGGTAATCCGCCATTTATTCTAGGTTATGAAGGTGCAGGAGTCATTGAATATGTTGGAGAAGATGTTCATTGTGTGAAAGTTGGCGATCGTGTCGGGTTTGCTGATGTTCCCCATGCCAACGCTGAACTAGTTTCTGTTTCTGCTGATAAGCTGTTACCGCTTCCTGATGGCATTTCTTTTGAAACTGCCGCTTCAGTTTTACTTCAAGGATTAACTGCCCAATATTTGACTCAAGACAGTTATTCAGTTAAAGAAGGAGAGACCGTCCTTGTTCATGCTGCTGCAGGTGGAGTCGGGCAATTACTAACACAAATAATCAAGATGAAGGGTGGTCAAGTTATTGGCTTAACCTCATCAAATGACAAAGCAACTGTAGCAAAACAAGCTGGTGCGGATCATGTTTTTCTTTATGAGTCAGAATGGGTGAAATCCATTAAGGATGTAACGAATGGACAAGGTGTTGATCTTGTTTACGAATCAGTTGGGAAAACTTTGCTAGACAGTTTCGAAGCAACTAAGATTAGAGGGACTGTCGTATTCTTTGGAATGGCAGGTGGGGATCCAGAGAAAATCGATCCTAGAATGTTAATGGATACTTCAAAAGCATTAATAGGAGGAGATCTCTGGAATGTATTAACTTCTCATGATGAACGGAAAAAAAGAGCATCAGAGTTGTTTGAATGGATCATGTCTAAGAAGATCCTAATCGAAGAACCGACTCTCTTTTCCTTAGAGGACGGGGCAGACGCACATAGACTTCTAGAAAGCCGTAAAAGTACTGGGAAAATATTATTAATACCATAAAGTATTTGAGGGCTAGCTTATTTATAGGTAGTCCTCGAATACTTCTTTTTAGGCTGCTTCCATTCATTCTTTATTAATTCATAAAGGGCTCGGCGATTCATCTCCTTATTTATAATGATATTCAGAATCTTTTTCAGTTCCTTTTTACAGACCATTTCTTTAGACCCTTAGATAACTTATTAATGGAAACCCTTGCTATCACAGGGCTGGGCCCCTACTTTAAAAACAAACTGCCGACTATAACCGCTATTAACAAGGCGAACTTGCAACCTACATACTGAAAGGTAAAACCCACAGTAAGTTATTCACAATCTACAAATGGAAATCTGCAATTCACAGACTGCATTTATTATCCACAGAACCCGATGAGGGCAAAAAAAAGAGAACTGGTCAGCTCTCATGGTCATTTTATAAAAGTGATAGAACCATTAATAAAAAGGGCAGGGGAAAACACACTGAACGAATACATTCAGTGTGAATGTTAGGAAGATGATATAGAGAGCACGTCGAGACGATCCTTTTGAATAGCAAAGTAGGATTGAATGGTTGCCTTTTTCATTGTGAGGGAAGAATTTTGACTGGATGGAGGAACCGCATGATTGCCGAACTTGCGGATTAGTGTCATCAGCTTGTCCAACTTATCATATGTATCGTTTCTAAGGTCCGTTATAAATTCGGATGCGGTACGTTTATTATCTCTGGTCTTTTTCCTTATCCCTTCTTCGCCTTCTTCTGTCACTGTCTTCACGCGGGAGATGAGCCACTCCTCGCACCAGTTGTTCAGCACATTGTGGATGAAATCGGCTTGCTTGAGCTTGACGCGAATGGGTTCGATATGTTGATCTACTTCCAGATAATTCACTTCCCGGCCTAGAGCCTTCTCGGAGATGCTTTTATGAAAGTGGTCACGGTCAAGAAGGCTTTTGATCGATTCTGCTTGGTGAGAATACTTTGCCATCTGTTCTAACGTTTCATGGTAAATAATTGTACTTAAATAAGCGGATGCCTGTTTAGGAGCCGCAAGTAGGTGTTTATTGGCAGGAAGAGCCAGACCGAGTTTTTTAAGAGAATAGGTATAGACGAACCGTGCTAGCTTCAGCAGTTCATATTGTATATCCATAGAAATGCCTGATTTTTTCGCATCTTGAAGAAACGAACGGAAAATGTATCTGCCGACTCGTTCCAATTCCATACATACGGAATCACTGATATGTCCAAGAAAGCCCGTGTTAAAAATCGTTCTGCGTAAAAATGCTCGTTCTGCCCGATTTTCCATATACTGCTCCAGCATTCTTTCATTGAAGGTAAACACAACAGCCTCTTTTTTTGAAAAAGCCTTGCTTGCGAAAGAAATTGTCACTAAATTACCTAAAGTCTTATGGACTGTATCTATTGCATCTAATAAACGCTGCCTCGTGAAAAGTGAGCTGGAATCGGGAACGATTTCACTATAATCAAATAATACTTCTTCGGACTTCGTAACCGACATTCGAAAAGCACCCATCAGCAACAGCCGCTTTGCATGTATTGTTAAGTTTTTGAAAGCCTCACTGTAAAAGAAACGGTATTTCTTGCAATAACGGTCGGTCTTACTGTTAAAGCCAAGATTACTTGTAGGTCCAAGATTGAACTTATATAAAACATCTCCGTCTTGACCAACAGGTACGAAAACTTTTTGGAGACATCCTTGAGGTGACGTGAATTTCTTGATGATCTGCTTTAAGTATTTTTCTGTCGTACCCACACCGCTCGCCATCATATGAAGCGGGCTCTGAATAACACCATCCCAATCACTATGAAGTAAGGAGTACAAACACGTATCAAATTCAGTAGAAGATACATTTCTCAATAAATAGTGGTAGGTTTCTTCATAAATCATACGGTTTCGTCTCCTTTATTATCCGCCTTTTTCTATGAGGCAGGGGGCATTTTATTCTTAGTAATCAAGCAAAAATCCGTCTGGGTCTTCACGCATGTCGATGTACTTTTCATAACAGATGCTGTACCATTTCGTTTTGTCCATTTTCGAATTGTTATAGTTGCAGGAAACCATAAAGCCTTCCTTTTCGAGACTAAGGATTATCCGCTTGATGGTCCCTTTTGACCAAAACGGCAGCTGCGTGTGCAATTGATCATATGTAGAGTAAATCCAGTCCCTTCCGTCTCTTTCCATTCCATACGCTTCTATTGTTGAGTGAAGATGTGCCAGCATCAGCGCCATTGATATGCCGATTGTTTCTGCTAAATAAGGGTTGAACCCCAAGCTGTAATCCTGATCCAATAACGTTTCCAATTCCATTTCTATTCCTCCTAAATGGTCTGGATTGAACCTTCCGAGTGTCTGGGATAGCTGTATCGAAAGGAACAATCTTCACTGTCTATATAAACTTTAATTATGAAAAAGTAGCATAGTAGGAAAAAAAATTAGAAATTGAATAATTTGGGAGGGAATGCTATATTGATATATTTGGACGAGGAGAAGAAGATGGTAAATTAGTTGGTCAAAAAGTGATAAAATAGTAAATAAATAGAAACATATACTATAAGGAGAGATTTTTAATACCATGATACTTTCACTAATAGCTTTTATCTTAAAAGGGGTTTTAACAAAAATACCATTTGCTGTATTGGGACTTTCCCTAATTCCACAAAGATGGACTAACGCAATCAAGGAAAAGGATATACTCTTTTTCATTGAGCAAGTACTGCGACTTTTACTTTCTGCTATCGTATTATTTTTTGTTATTGATATTATGTTACTAGATCTTACTGCGACTGCATTCTTTTCGAATTTTGCCGTTATTTTTGGACTTATTCTTATTTTTGATTCAAGAATGTACATGTACAGTGCCAAAGAGTCTTCAATACCCCGCCGCAATCGGAAAAATGAGGGGTCAAAACATTCAACAAGAACACCTTGGAATGTACATTTCAACAGTTTGCTGGGAATCGCTTTGATAGCAGCTTGGGTTATCATGTTGTTTTATCCCCTAACATTTGCCGAGAAACTTCATGATTTAGCAAAAGTTGATAAGAAAAATAAGCTAGAAGAAGTTCAAGACATTAAAACCATGCCGCTTGTAACAGTAAAAATGGCAGACGCAAAAGGCGATGCAGCTATTAATAAAATAGCAAACGCATCGTATTTCACTGAAGGCGAGTACCGTCTAACTAATATAAATGGTGAATTAACATATACTTCACCCATTGAAATGGACGGATTTTTTAAAGCTGGGAAAGCCGAATACACGCCAGGTTATAATCTAATTTCCGCCATTTCGACAGATAAAGGTGCAAGTACTGTAAAAGGAAAAATGTTGTATGCTCCATCACAGTATCTTGATTATGATTTAGAAAGAACGATTCGTAAGGAATATCCGAAAAAAATCATACATGATTCATACCTAGAACCAAACGAAGATGGAAAGCCCTTCTTTGTAGCTTCAGTGGGGCATTATCTGAAATACCGCAGTGGGTCTGTTGTGGACGGAGTGGTATTAGTGAATCCGGAAACGGGCGACACAAAATACTATCCGTTAGGAAAAGAACCTAAATGGGTTGATAGAACATTCACCTTGGAAACAGCCTTGGAATATTGGACATACTGGGGGAAATATGTTCACGGGTGGAAAAACCAATCCTTAATTGGAGCGAAGAAAGATGTTTTGATTCCTAATGAGGATAATATGCAAGTTACGTTTAACGAAAAAGGCGAATTAATATATGTAGTTGATTTTACAAGAGCAAAATCAAAAGGAAACTCCAAAACTCTAGTAGGTTACGGTGTTTTCAATGCTAAAACCGGTGAAATGACTTACTACAAAGGCGTCACCTCCGTTCTAACTGGAAAAGAAGCAAAATCCAACGCAAATGCGAGTGAGTTCTTGTCTAAATATCCAGGGTGGAAAGCCACTAATGGAATTTTCTATACGATATACGGTGCGCCCACTTATGTAATTCCGGTTACAAAAGGCAGCAAGTTTCAGGGGATAGCGATCGTGTATGCCAATAGCGATAATCCCCAAGTGGTTTTTGGGAAAACGAAAGATGAAGCATTCCGGAACTATAAAAAGCTAATTGCTTCTTTAGGGAAAGTCAGCGGTGTAACGCCTCAAAAAGGATTTGAACTGAAAGAAATCAAAGGGAAAGTAACAAGGATCAACGATGCCAATCTCTCAAATGGCTACGTGTTCTATTTAATTGTAGAAGGCAATGCCAAAAGATTCTCAGTGGACCCTGGAGTCAGTGCACTCTCCGATATTGTATTGACGAATGTAGGAGACCGGGTTGTGCTGAAAGTGATGGATATGGACGAGGACATCGTCCCAGTCGATCAATTCACTAACCTGGACTTACCAAAGCAATAAAAGCATGAAAAAAAAGCATTGTTATTCGCAATGCTTTTTTTCATGCCTGTAATTAGAGTTTCGAGTGATTGTTCATTACAGGTCCGATAGGCTGATTGAAAGGGTGGATTCCATATAATATCCCTTTTGAACAACAGCTTTTATTGCGAAATGGCCATTTACCCGTTTTCGTACCCGGTACAGAAGTGAAGCGATTTCTTCTGCCGACACAATTTGCTGGGGGTCCCCAATTCTTTCGGGCCATACATGTCGGACAATCTCTTCCTTTGAAATAAGGTTCTCCAAATTCTCATAAAGCAACTTAAAACAAGTAAATTCCTTTAAAGGCATTTTAATGGGAGCTTTTTCATTGATGATCACAGTCTGAAGATGCTCTTTAATAACCACGTTTTGGTGAAAAGTGATGTTCAACGGAGTGAAATCCTGTGTTAAATCGTTGTCGATGGAAATCATGAATTCAATCATTCCATTAATCAAAGTAATGGTATCCCCCGGTTCAATTAGGCAAGGCTGCCCCGGCACAAGTGGCATCTGGTTCACTGAGGTGCCATGTTTGCTCGACAAATCCTCAATAAGAAGCTTTCCTTCCTTCATATAAATCTGGCAATGTTCCCTGGAAACGAAATCATTGTAAAGCTTGAAATCAGCTTTGGAGTGTTGGCTGGCACGGCCAATCAGGAGGCTTTTTCCTTCAAAGACATAGGCGAATTCCTCAGGTTGGCCTTTGTGCATGGTTCTCAATACAACCTTAAAAGTTTTGATGCTCATTCACTTCTTATCTCCTTAAAAGTCTAAATATTTAGATTGTTTTCATGGGTTTATCATTTTCATTACATGGTTGTTTAGTGGGTTCAATCATATAATTATAAATTATCAGACGCTGACATACTAACGAAAAATGAAAAAAATACAAATTAGGCACACAAGCATTTTAAGAGAGGCATGAAGGATGAAGAAAGGACTGCTATTCTTGCTGATATCCGCTTTGACCTTAGGAGGAGTGTTTTTGTGGCATTTCCTTAAAACCGATCAGGCAACACTTAAGAAGTATTCGATGAATATGTAAAACGATTCTCCGAGCAGAACTATGATGAGATGCTACACCTTATTTCTGAAGAGAAACTGGAAGAATATGATTATACAAAAAAGAGTTTCTGAATGATTACCTTTAACTAGAAAAGCAATAGAAAAGGAGTTGACCAAAGGTGAGTATGTGGAGAGATAGAATAAATGCCTTTAGCATCCTGCTAGTGATTGTAAGCATGATGGTATACATTATTATTCCTCAGCCCCTTACCCTCGGCCTATACTGCATATTTGGCATTGCCTTTATCAGCCTGACTATACTGAATTGAGCATAGCCTGGAGTGGAGAGGGGACGTGGAAGGCAATGTAGGAAAGAGAGAGGACTATAAAAAAGGTGAAGGCGGCATGGCTGAAAACATGAAGCCTCCACTCGAGTTGCATGTCTTTCTTTGGGAAGATAATAGAGAATGTAAAAATCCATTCAAGGCCTGCCGAATCATAGGTAGGTTTTTTTTGTTTAGAATGAAACGTAGTGAACCGTATCATAAGTAAGTGAGGTTTATAAAAGAACCACCTAAAACGTTTGAAGTAAAGCGTTTCAGGTGGTTTTTAATTGTTGTATAAAAAGGGGTGGTTTCTTTTAATGACGAATTATTAAGAAGATAAAATTTATTGGAGGACAACAGAGATGAATTGGATTGAATTGAAAGAGGAATCGGATATCAAGGATTTGCTAGAGCGATTAGGTTATTTTCATGATGGATGCTTGAGGGAAATGCATATGTGGACAGGAACTTATGTAAATGAAGATTTTTCCATTACTGTTCCTGGAGAATTAGATACGAATGTAAAAATGTTATTTCAACGTCAGTATAGCAATCCATCTGCAATTGAATTGCTTTTTGAAAGTGTAACGGGTATTCATATTATCCCGACGCCAGAAAATTATGACTCAATTATCCGAGATGCCATTATTTTAAAAAGTGACGACAATTTTTATTGGGCAGATGACTATAATTTTCAGCCTGAAAAAGGAATTGAAAATGGTGTGAGTTGGATTGCAGCAAAAAAGCTAAAGTGGAGAGAAGCAAATGATTGGATGGGAAAGCAAAATCGATATGGGGAAAATGAATAGAGAAAATTGCATTTTAGATAGTTACGGAGAACTGTACCATAAATAGGTGCAGTTTTTTCATTTACATAATATGAACGCAAATATAATTGATGAGGAAATGATTATTAATATTGGAAAATGATATAATATTTGAGATACAGCATGAGGAGGGTTTTTTTGAAGACTAGTATACGTATAATTTTATTTTATTTTGTAGTTTTTTGCTTTTTAATTACTGTTGATTTTAGAGACCATGCAAACGCAGCAAGTGATGCAATCAATCTTGGATTTGAACCTTTAGATACAGTGTTAGATCCGAATGAACCTGTCGTGTACATGACGCAGAATGGTAGTAGATTGATTTATGCAGTTAACTATGAAACTGGTGTAATAAAGACGTTGCAATTGCCTTACATAGCAGAAAGATTAACTGTATATAATGACAAACTTTATGTTACACAGCTGAAGTTTAAGCATAGTATGACAAATTTCGGTCCGTATAATGGTAGTGTGGCAATTGTCGATGCAAATGATTTTTCATTTCAAGAGATGTTGCCTGTGACGATAGATCCCTATGATGTGATTGTTGATAAGGATGGCTATTTGTATGTTACATCTGGCTCGGGTCAACATTCTTATATTAAGGTCTATTCTTTAGCGGACAAAAAAGAAGTAGAGAATAATTCTCGTGCGAGCAGCTATCAAAGTTCCACAATTACTTATAATCCCACGCTTTCAAAAATATATACGATTACTTCGGCTTCATCTCCAAGAGACATTGAAGCGCACGATGTCAATCAAGGTGTGATATCGAGTATATATGACTCACCTTATCATGGAGATTTCCGACTAAATAAGGAGGCGAAAATTTCTCCTGATGACGAAAGAATATATAGTGCTTCATCGGTGTTTAGTTTAGCGAAAGAGAAAACACAAGATTTATTTAATAAATTTACATTTGATGAAGTATATAACGATTTTGAGTTTAGCCTGAAAGACAATGTCACATTTGCGGCAAGTCGCAATGGCGGTATTCATGTGTATACATATGATACGAATGAATATGTATATACGTTGAAGCGTAATATTACTGCAGATAAGCTATTGTTTAAAAATGGTTTAATAGCTATTTATACAGATGTTCAAGGGAATCATTTCTTAGAGTTTATTAAAGATTATGGGGCTGGTCAGTTTACTGTTGATCAGCAATCTTTTACTACATATGATAAAGGCGAAAAATTAATATTGAAAGATTTAACAAATCAATCAAAAAACATACCGACATATAGCGAGTTTAAGCTTTTGTTTAATCATAATATGATACTAAAAGATAAAGAAAAAATTACGCTACAAAGCCCTAATGGGGATGTCAATGTGAGGGTGGCGCTAAATAAGGATCAATTAACGATTACTCCAGAATATTTACTAGATCATACAACATATACGTTAACGATTGGTAAAGATGCATTGGCTGATTATTCAGGGAAATCACTTACGACAAATCATACGATTCAATTTACAACAGCTGTAGCACCAGTAGCGGAGTTATCGATGGCAATGAAAAGCAATAAAACACCATTAGCGTATACGTTCACAGCAAATGCATTTGGCGGTCGTGAGCCATTGTATCAATTCGAAGTGTATGAAGGAAACTCAAAGCAAGGACGGGTGCTTCAAAAATTTAGTTCATCGTCAAATCTTATATGGCGCCCAAGCCATCAAGGAACATATACGATGAAAGTACTTGCGAAAAGTAAAGAATCCACTGCGGTAGCAGATAAAGAATATAGCATGGAAGTAACGGTAGTAGATGAAGAGCTACCAACTGCGACATTAATACCCAGCACGAAATCACTAACGAATGGGAATATTGATATTACAATTCACGCGAATGATAATTTAGGTATTCGCTCAATTACACTGCCACATAACGATATTGTCTATAAAGACAAAGCGGTGTATACGGTTAGTGGCAACGGAACCTATACATTCGAGATTGAAGACGTGTTAGGTAATGTTATTAAAAAGTCAATCAAAATTAGCAATATCGATAAAGTCAAACCAACAATCACATTATCCACGAATACAACTGAACCTACGAAAAAAGATGTAACGATTGTAGCGAAAACAGCAGATAACATGCGCATCAAAAACATCCAATTACCTGACGGCACGATTTTAAATGGCGCAAGTACCATCTTTGTCGTGAGTAAATCAGGTGAATACAAATTCACAGTAGAAGATACAGCTGGTAATTTGGCAACAAAATCAATTACTATCAATAATATTTTTAAAGGCAAACCAGCGACACCAACAGTGAGTACCATTTGGGATTCGCATACAGTAATTAAAGGAAAAGCGACACCGAATACGACAGTTTATGTGAAAAAGGGCCAAACAATCATCAACTCGGCGAAGGCTTCTATTAAAGGAAACTACAGTATCAAAATTTCAAAACAAAAAGCGGGTATAAAAATTGCGGTATACGCAAAAGATCCATTAAACAATATAAGTAAAACAAAGACTGTTACAGTCATCGATAAAACTGCACCAACGACGCCAAAGATAAATAAAGTTACAGCGAATACAAAAATACTGACAGGTAAAGCAGAAAAAGGCGCAACAGTCTATATTTATAATGGCAACAAGTATGTGAAAAAAGGTACTGTTGATACAAAGGGCAATATTCGCATCACAATTGCGAAGCAAAAGAAAGGTGCTACTTTAACAGTATTCGCAAAGGATAAGTCTGGAAACAAGAGTAAAGTATGTTTAGTTAAAGTAAATTAATTAAGAGTGCTTCCAAAACCTCATTTAGACACAATACGGAGAACCGTATCACATGTGATGGTAAACAAAAAAGTAGAAATTATAATCAAATAAGATATTCTTAAGAGAAGAAGCAGGAACCCATTAAGGGTACCTGCTTTAATTCAATTCTAGGAGCAGTGTGAAGAGATAATGGTGGGAGTATGCCGATGTTTTCGTAAAATCCCAAGCAGCGACAGGCAATCATCCATACTTAAAGAGAGCCATTTTTATGTGGAAACGGTATAATAAATTGGCAGAAGTAGACATTAAAATGGACTGCACTTGATTTTAATGGCGTGTATATAACTGAATGATGAGAGAGGAACCATTATACAAAAAGACAAAAGAAGAAAAGGAGAAACTATGACAAAAAGTAATGAAACAGGATGGAATTTAGACAATAGTTATTCCCGTCTTCCGGAAAAATTTTTCACCAGTACCAACCCGACTCCTGTAAGTTCACCGGAGTTGATCATTCTCAATGAACAGTTGGCAGCATCCCTTGGTTTGGACGTTCAGGCATTGCAAAGCGAAGATGGCGTAGCGGTGTTTGCTGGAAACCGGATTCCAGAAGGTGCTTCGCCTCTTGCTCAAGCATACGCGGGGCATCAATTCGGACATTTTAACATGTTAGGGGACGGACGGGCGGTGCTTCTTGGAGAGCAGATCTTGCCTCAAGGCGAGAGGGTTGATATTCAGCTTAAGGGTCCAGGAAGAACGCCTTACTCCCGCGGGGGTGATGGCCGGGCTGCCCTTGGACCGATGCTGCGCGAATACATCATCAGCGAAGCGATGCATGGACTCGGCATTCCTACCACCCGAAGTCTGGCAGTGGTGACAACCGGTGAATCAGTAATCCGCGAAACCGGGCTGCCTGGTGCAATTATGACCCGTGTGGCTGCAAGTCATCTACGTGTAGGAACCTTTCAATTCGCTGCAAAATGGGGAACGGTTGAGGAACTACGGGCCCTTGCCGACTATACAAGAAAGCGCCATTATCCAGACGTTGAAGTAGATGAAAACCGCTATCTCTCGCTACTTCAGGAAGTGATCAAGCGTCAGGCTAAGCTTATTGCCCAATGGCAGCTTGTCGGCTTCATTCATGGGGTAATGAATACTGACAACATGACGATTAGCGGAGAAACCATCGACTATGGTCCTTGTGCCTTCATGGATGCCTATGATCCGGCAACGGTTTTCAGTTCCATTGATACCCAAGGCCGCTATGCTTATGGCAATCAGCCCTATATTGCTGGGTGGAATCTTGCACGATTTGCTGAAGCATTATTGCCGCTGTTGCATGATGATCAGGAGCAGGCTGTTAAACTGGCCCAGGATAAAATTTCAGTATTTAATGAGTTGTATCAATCTAATTGGCTCGCAGGAATGAGAGCAAAACTGGGGCTATTTAACGAAGAGGAACAGGATGAATCCCTTATTGATGACCTCCTCAATATGATGAAGAAGCATGGTGCCGACTATACCAATACCTTCCGCACATTAACTTTTGATACACCGAAGGATACGGTCCTATTTGAGACACCGGAATTCGCTCAGTGGCATGAGCTCTGGCAGGCGAGACTAAGCAGGCAGAAGGAATCGAAAGCATCCTCGAATCAGTTGATGCAAAACAGCAATCCTGCGGTTATCCCACGGAACCACCGGGTAGAAGAGGCACTGGAAGCAGCAGTGGAAAAAGGAGACTTCAGCGTGATGGAACGGCTTTTGGATGTTCTTTCAAACCCTTACGCGCACTCCGCCGAACAGGCTGAATACTCCACACTGCCTGAGTCAACAACACCTTACCGGACCTTTTGCGGTACCTGATTTATAAGGATTAGAGAAGTCAATTTGTGAGGCTGAAAGACAAAAGAAGGATCCTAGAACATTCTCCTCATTAAGCGTGAATGAGGATGAAATGGATTTTGGAATAAAAACCGCCTAGTGTTTGGAGATAATAAAGGAGCTCCCTCGATTGAAAGATGATCAGTTTTAAACGATTATCTTTCAATCGAGGGAGCCATTTTTCTGTACTACATGTCCATCAGTAAAATAGTTTTGTTTGAAGAATATCCATGGCACTCTCAATATCCTCTAAATCTTCTTTCGAAGCATTTTGCATTCGACTTTGGAAACGAGATTCTACGACTGCAAAGGCTTCGTTCATCATGGTTTCCCCCTCTTTCGAGAGACGAATATATTGTTTTCGTCGATCTTCAGTATCACTTAATTTTTCGATTAAATTCTTTTCGCTTAATTTTTTCAGCTCACGACTCGTGTTTGGCATTGATATATGCTGACAGTCACTGATTTCACTTGGAGTGACAGGCTGACTGACAGTTATATATTCAAGAATGTTATATTGAACTGGCGTGATGGAATCAGATTTAGCATTTTGTGTTAATTCGTGTGTCACCTGATGAACAGAAGTTGTAAATGACACCCATTTATCAAAAAGAGCTTTTTTGTCCATAACTTTCACCTCTTACTGAGAAGATAACAAAAATGTTATCATAATACAATTATCATTTGACAATAAAAATCTGTGAGTGTTATAGTTTTGTTATCAAATGATAAGTAAGTAGGGGGTGCGTCATGAACATGCTAGTCATTTACACATATCCTAATCACAAAAGTTTAAGTTATGAGTTTTTACAAAAAATCATCAAAGGTAGTAATGAGAACCCTAACATAAAGGAGTTGCAGGTCTTAGATTTATATGAAGAGGGCTTTAATCCACTCCTAGTGTTCAATGAGCATAAACGAAGGCGTGATATGCACCGTGATCCTCACCTTGAAAAATATAGAAATCAAATTACTTGGGCTGACAAGATTGTCTTTGTCTATCCAATCTGGTGGGGGAGGCCTCCCGCAATGCTTATGGGATATATTGATCAATTATTTGCTGCAAATTTTGCCTATAGGGATAAGAAGGGACTTCTACCAGAAGGACTTTTAAAAGGAAAGTCAGTTGTATGTGTTTCCACTATGAAGGGACCTACAAAATATCCACTTCTCTGGTTGAATAATGCGCATAAAATATTGATGAAAAAAGCCTTATTTAATTTTGTGGGTATCAAAAAAGTGAAGTTTTTTGAATTTGGTAATATGGAAAGTTCAAATGGAAAACAAACAAAAAAACTAGATAAGGTATATCGGTATTTCAAAAAGGTGGAAAGCTAAGATAATCGTTTTCGTTACTTTTTACGAGATTAAGAGAGAAACCCCATTCATGTACGGAACAGCGTAATGTACATGAATGGGGTTGGTAGTATTTAGACGTTCTTTAAAAATTGCACCAAATCCGATAAAACTTACTTCTTAATTAGTTCAGTTTAGTTTTAAAAAATCTCCATTTAGTCTTAATGAACGAAAGAATCGTACAAATCACTATAATGGTAAATGAAGCTAACCCACTAAACCAAATGCTTTGAAAATCACTTACGTAAGGTTGAATAATGTATGAGATAACTATAGCTAAGACTGCGCTTATTGGAATGAAATTCGCAACTTTGCCTTTACTAAATACTATTGCCAGAAATGGTGCTAGCAATGCTGAATATATATTTCCAGAATAAAATAAAAGCTCTAATAGGGTTGGAGAATTGAAGAGTGTAGCAACAAAAATCATTCCTCCAATCAAGATTGATAGAAGATAGGCCATTCTTATTTTTTGTTGGTCACTTTTTTTAGTTTGGAAAGGTTCTAAAATATTGGCTACAATTAAGCTTATTAATGAATGTAGACAGGCACCAAATGTGGAGGTGATTGCACTAAATGCACATAATACGAAAAGAATAAAAATGAAAGGTGTCGTAATCTTGTTAGCTAATCCAACTAAAATAGAATGTATATCAGTGAACCCACCTGTAAAGATAACCATGATAAAAAGAGATGAAAAGGATAATGGGAATGTAATCCATATAAGACCAGATAAGGAAAATGTTAAGGGGACTTTTTTTATTTCTATCATAAATAGACGATGCCATGATGTGAGGTCAAAGAAAAACTGACCGAACCCTACTAGAAGCCCTGCAAAAATAAAATTCCATAAATCATACTTATTGATTACTAGCATATATGGGTGATATAGACGGATCCCATCATAAACAGGTTGAATCCCTTCCTTGACGAAAAAGTATAATGGAATTAAGATAGCGGCGGCAAACATAGAAATGACTTGAAAAGATGCGATTCCGTGAATAAATTTTAACCCGCCGAATCCAGCAAAAAGAACACAAAAACAGAAAAAGAAGAACAACCCTACATAAAGTGGCGTATCAAAAAGAAATTGACAAAGAGTAGACGCTGCCATTCCCTGAATGAATAAAGTGTGTAAACTAGTTAATACCAGAATCACCATCAAGATCCAATATCCCAAAGGATGAAGCCTGGTTTTTAAATAGTCCCCCATAGTCAATCCCATGGGAAAATCCTGCCGAACCCTCTTCCCGATGAAACTGAACATGAACAGGGCGATCGCTCCCATTAGAGCATAGCCAATTCCCCCGAAAACTCCATACTTTACCATGGACTCAGGAGAGGATAATATCGTGGTTCCTGTCACCCAACGTGCCAGGAGGGAGATAATTCCTAAGCCTATCCCAATTTGAATAGGGCCTTGTACGTATTCTTGAAATGAACGAGGACGCAATGTTTATTTTCCTTTCTCACGGAACTCTTTGGGCGTTATTCCTTCTATCTTACGGAATATAGTGCTGAAATAATGTTGACTATTAAATCCTGAGTTTTCAGCAACGTCTGATATGTTCCAACTCGTGTTATTGGTTAAAAATCGTTTAGCGGCTTGTATTCTATAATGTATTAAATATTCTGTAAAAGAAGCGCCGACTTCTTCGTGAAATTTCCTACTCAAATAGGTCGGGTTTGTATGTACTTCACGAGCAATGTCGGAAAGAGAGATTTTTTCAGCAAAATTGTCATGAATAAATGAAAGCGAATGATGAATTAGGCTTGAATAATCATGAGATGAGTCTTGTTTATTATACTTAGATAGAACTTTATGCAAATCACTTTCAATTACAGGTTTCGTTAAATAATCAACCACTCCTATTCTTATGGATTGTTGGGCATAATCGAAACTTTGATGTGCTGTAACCATTATTATTTCTACTTCTTTGTTTACCGCCCTCAGGTCTTCACCAAATTCAAGACCGGATCGCCCAGGTAGATTAATATCTAAAAAAGCGAGGTTTATTTTGAAATTTTGGTTGATGGTAAGTGCTTGACAGGCATCAGCGGCTTTGTGAAACTTCCAATAAGGGTATATAGACTGAATCATATATTCCATTTGTTCAAGTTCTAATGGTTCGTCATCAACTAATAATACATTCATTCCGAAGCTCCCTCCTCAACTCTCTTATCATAAACCAGTGGCCAAACTACCTTTACCCTTGTTCCTGACTCATTAGAAGAAATAATTATTTGTGCACGGTTACTAAAGTACAAATCTAAACGTTTTTGGATATTGTCTAAGCCATGACCGCCTTTCTCTGTAAAGGAAGTGGCTTTTACCATTAAACCATTATCTATTACTTCTAAATATATCGTCTGGGAATCCTGATAGAATCGGATACTAAGAAGTGCTTCTCCCACTTTTTTTTCTAAACCGTGTTTAAACGAATTCTCAACTAAAGTCTGCAGAATGAAGGGTGGAACTAGTGCAATTAATAATTGGTCGGGGCACTCCATATCTATCTTAAGCCGATCACCAAAGCGAAGACTTTGTATGTCTAGATAATGCTGAGTATACTGAATTTCTTGAGCTAGGGGAATTAATGGTTCAGATGCTTTATACTTGAATTTTAAGAATTGCGAAAATGCCTCTAAGGCACGTATCAATTCTGTCGTTCTGTTTAAACGTGCCAAGCTTAATATGACATTTAGTGTATTAAACAAAAAGTGAGGCTGAATTTGCTGGTTTAATTTATTATATTGGGCTTCTTGGAGTGCTTGTTCCAGCCGTATCTCTTTGTTTTTATTTTCAAGAAGATCAATTCTCTTCTCAAATACAAACAGAAATAAAAGAGCAATAGCTCCCATGATAGGAGCTAAAATAAAAAGCATGATTAATAATGTAAATCCCTCGTAACTAAGCATTATGAACCTCTAATGATAATATTTTTATATAACTTTAATAATTCTGCTTATTAGTATCTTACTAAAGACTCCTTCGGAAATCTATTACAATTTATGACACAATGTGACAAGCGACTTGATGATTTTGGGCAGAAATCTTTAATTCAGGTAACTGTGATTTGCAGATATCTATAGCAAAAGGACACCGTGTATGAAAGCGGCAGCCGCTTGGAGGATCAATAGGTGAGGGGACATCACCCGTTAATAGAATTCGTTCTCTTTCTTGCACTGGATTTGGAACTGGGATAGCAGATAGTAATGCCCGTGTATATGGGTGCTGCGGCTGTTCAAAAATGGACTTTTTGTCAGCAATTTCGACTATCTTTCCTAGGTACATGACCATTACACGATCCGAGATATGTCTAACCACACCTAAATCATGTGAAATAAAAAGAAAGGTAAGATCGAATTGTCGTTGTAATGATTTTAATAAATTTAGTACTTGCGCTTGAATAGAGACATCAAGTGCAGATACAGCTTCATCACAAATGATCAGTTTTGGATCTACTGCAAGCGCCCGTGCAATACCGATTCTCTGCCGCTGGCCCCCGCTAAATTCGTGTGGGTATCTTTCCATGGATTCTGGTCTCAAGCCGACATGGCCTAATAATTCTTCAATTCTGCTCTTTCGGTTTTCTTTAGGCACTACATTTTGTATGGATAAGGCTTCTCCGAGAATTTGTCCTATAGTCTGTCTAGGATTAAGGGAGGCAAATGGATCCTGAAAAATAACTTGCAAATCCTTCCTTGTACTCCTCATTTCTTTTTTTCCCAAACTTAGTAAATCCCTATCCTGAAAGTGTATACTCCCACTTGTAGGTTCATCTAATCGAAGAATGGCCCGTCCAGTTGTCGATTTCCCACAGCCAGATTCACCAACTATACTCAAGGTTTCTCCCTGATAGATATTAAAGCTAATGTCGTCAACAGCTTTTACATGATTAATAGTTCTCCCGAAAAACCCACCCTTAATTGGGAAATATTGTTTCAATTGATTTACTTTTAGCAGAACCTTTTTCTCTACAACTGATAATACCATTATTAAACCCCTACTTTCTCTTGAGCGTCATATTCTTTCTCCCATTGGGGGGTAAACATCCAACAGCTGACCTGGGTACTTGGGCCGGTTGTTTGAAGATCCGGTACAGCTTGTTCACAAATTTTCTTCGCGTGTGCACAACGGGGTGCAAAGCTGCAGCCTTTGGGCATATTGTATGGACTTGGAACAGTCCCGGGTATGGTAGTCAATTCTTCCTGGTCCATGTCGAGACGTGGTAGGGAGTTCAATAAACCAATCGTGTATGGATGTTTAGGATTTGTGAATATCTCTTTTGCCAGTGTGTATTCAACAATTTTCCCTGCGTACATGACAGCTACTCGGTCACATGTTTCATATACGACCCCTAAATCATGAGTAATCAAAATGACAGCCGTACCGAAATCCTTTTGCAGGGTTTTTATTAGCTCTAAAATTTGGGCTTGAATCGTCACATCAAGGGCTGTTGTAGGTTCATCCGCTATTAATACCTCAGGGTGGCATGCAAGTGCCATTGCAATCATGACCCTTTGTCTCATTCCGCCGCTTAGTTCATGCGGCTCCTGTTTTGCCCTTTTTTCAGGAGAGGGGATTCCGACAAGCCGAAGCATGTCAACTGCTTTGTTCCAAGCTTCTTTTTTTCCTAGCTTTTGATGAAGTCTTATAGCTTCTGCAATTTGTTCACCCGCTGAATAAACGGGATTTAATGATGTCATTGGTTCCTGAAAAATCATAGAAATCTCATTACCACGTATGGATCGCATCTGTTTTTCAGTCTTTGTAAGTAGATCCTCACCTTTAAAAAGGATGCTGCCCCCGGTAATTTTTCCGGGAGGGGATTGGATTAACCTTAATAGTGATAAGGAAGTAATACTTTTACCACTCCCAGATTCCCCTACAATTCCAAGAGTTTCCCCTTTGTTTAGGGTGAAACTAATTCCATTAACTGCTTTACTCGTTCCTTCATCAGTAAAAAAGTAGGTCTGCAGATTTTTAACTTCCAGTATTTTTTCTTCAAACTGTTTCATCTTAGTACCTCCCTAATTTAAGTCTATTCGCTTGTTAAAGTATCGATAGAGGACATCTACAGCTAGATTCATAAATACAAAGATAACAGATGCAATAAGGACCCCGCCTTGTACCATTGGTAAATCTCTCGTTCTAATGGCATCAACTATTAACCTACCAAGTCCATTGATGGCAAATACGGACTCTGTTAATACGGTACCTCCAAGGAGCGCACCGAATTGAAGACCAACGACTGTAATAACAGGGATAAGCGCATTTTTTAGACCGTGCTTATATATAATGACATGCTCTTTTAATCCCTTGGCTTTTGCTGTACGAATATAGTCTTGACGAACAACTTCGAGCATACTTGACCTGGTCATTCTGGCTACAATTGCAGCTCCTCCCGCCCCGAGGGTAATAGCTGGGAGAATCATGTGATTAATAGTTCCCCAACCTGAAACAGGAAACCACTGAAGATTAACGGAAAAAAAGTAGATAAGCATTAGACCTAACCAAAAACTAGGTAAAGAGATTCCTAATAAAGCAACGATCATGATAGAAATGTCAGCTGCTGAGTATTGCTTAGTGGCTGAGATAATTCCCGCCAACATTCCAAGGACAACGGTTATAAAAATACTTGCAAGAGCAAGTTCTAGGGTGATTGGCAAGCGGACCAAAATCTCGTCCAAAACAGGGCGGCTACTACGAAGTGATTCTCCAAAATCACCTTGTACAGCATGGATTACATAGTCAAAGTACTGATAGAGGATTGGACGATCCAAGCCAAGCTGATGTCGAATCATTTCTATCGTTTCTTTAGTTGCTCCTTCACCTGCAAGCAGGGTTGCCGGGTCTCCGGGAACCATCTGCATGATGAGAAAAACCACAAGACTTACTCCTAGTAATACCGGTATGGTTTGCAAAATTCGCCGGACAATAAATACAAACATTTTCTCTCCTCCTTATTTTTTCATTCTTGGGTCTAGGGCATCTCTTAGTCCATCACCGAATACGTTGAATCCGAGTACAAGTGTTGATATGGCGATTCCTGGAAACAAAGCGATGTGAGGGGCACTGAACAAATAATCTCGTCCGCTGCTTAACATGGCTCCCCATTCTGGAGAAGGAGGCTGAGCTCCTAGCCCTAGGAATGACAAGCCGGCTGCTGATAGAATGGCTGTAGCTAGACGTAATGTAGCTTGAACGATGACAGGTGAAAGAATATTAGGGAAAATGTGTTTGAAAATAATCGTGAAGTCAGTGGCACCTAATGCACGAATGGCATCAATATATTCAAGCTTCCTAACTGAAAGTGTGGAACCCCGTACAATACGTGCAAACATAGGAATTGAAAAGACACCAACTGCTACCATTACGTTAATTAAACTTGGCCCTAGAGCACTTATAATTGCAAGGGCAAGCAATATTCCTGGGAAAGCAAGTAGAACATCAACAATCCTCATAATGACGGTATCAATCCATTTTCCATAATAGCCTGCTGTTAATCCTAAGAGTATGCCAATAAACGCCCCGAAGAACACAGAGACAAATCCAACAGATAATGAAAGACGGGTTCCATATAATAATCTGCTTAAAATATCTCTTCCCTTATCATCTGTTCCCATCCAATGATCTGTTGTGGGGGGCTGGAGTTTGTTGACTAAATCAATTTCATAGGGATCCTGTGGTGAAATTAAAGGTGCAAAAATGGCTAATAAAATATAAAAAAGTACGATGTACCCGCCTATCAATGCCAATTTATTTCTCTTAAACTTTTTATAAAAGGCTTTCCAGTGTTTTAGTTTTGAAGATTTTTTGTTGTTTAGATTTAATTCGGTATTATTTATAACGACCTCTGGCTTCATGGCAACTCCTCCTTTTCTTTCATTAAATTTATTCAAAATAGGTATTGAAGTAAATATGATGCGGAAAAGCAGTAAAGATAATAAAAAAATGAGTAAAGATTCTGAAAATATAAAATTTTGTTTTTTTTTATAATTTGATTATGCCCAATGTACTAATAGAAAAAAGTTGCTTGGAAAACAAAGGGAATTATGAAAGGGAGGAAAAATAATGAGAAAAGGCATGGTTGGATTACTATTTGCATCGTTATTAGGTATCTCATCGGTTTTATCTGGATGTACATCAGATCAAACAAGCAGCAAGGAACCAGAAAGAGAAGCGAAAGAAGGGGGAACACTAGTCGTCGCCCGGCTATCTGACGCGACTACCCTAGACCCTCATTTCATTACAGACATTCCTTCAGCAAATGTTGTATATGAAAAGGTTTATGAAACATTGGTTGTTCCCGACAAAAACATGGAACCACAACCTCTGCTCGCAAAAGAATGGAAACAGCTCGATGATGTAACGTGGGAGTTTAAACTGCGTGAGGGAGTGAAATTCCATGATGGAGCACCATTCAATGCTGAAGCGGTAAAAACTAATTTTGACAGATTATTAGATCCAAAAACATCTTCTCCACAGGCGGGTAAATTGGAAATGATCAAAGAAATCAAAGTAGTTGATGAAACGACTGTACAATTTAAACTGAAATACCCTTATGCTCCACTATTATCCATATTAGTAAGTAATGAAGGTAGCATTTTAAGTCCAAAAGCCATTACAGAAAATAGTGACAAACTAGGCCAAAATCCTGTTGGAACAGGACCATTTGTTTTTAAATCTTGGAAGTCGGGAGAAGAGATTACACTATCAAAAAATAAGAACTACTGGGGAGATAAACCTAAGATTGATGGGGTAGTATTCAAGGTTGTCCCTGAAGATGCTACGAGAATTGCGATGGTTGAAACAGGTGAAGCACATGTGACTGATCAAGTACCCGTGACTGAGATTGATAGAATTGAAGCATCAGACACGATGGATTTATATCGCACAGATGGACTTGCTGTTGAATACCTAAGCTTTAATGTTAAGAATAAGCCATTTGATGATGTACGTGTTCGTAAAGCAGTCGCGCATGCGATCGAGGTTGACTCTATTATTAAAGGCGTTTATAACGATGTTGGTACGAAGGCAAATTCCACAATGAGCCCGAAGGTTTTCGGTTATGATCCAGATATAAAAGGATACGACTATGATATAAATGAATCGAAAAAGCTATTGAAGGAAGCCGGAGTTAAGGATGGCTTGGAGATTACATTAACAACGAGTGATCGTAAGGAAAGAATAAATATGGCAGAGGTAATCCAATCCCAGTTAAAAGGAATTGGAATTAAGGTCAAAATTCAAGTTCTTGAATATGGGGCTTATATTGACGCGACTGCTAAAGGTGAACATCAGGTTTCAATAGGTGGTTGGGGCAATGCTACGGGAGATGGAGATTATAATCAATTCAATCTTTTTGATAGTAAATCCCAAGGTGCTGCTGGAAATAGTTCATTCTACAGTAATCCTGAAGTGGATAAATTGATTGAAACAGCACGTAAAGAATCAGATGGAGATAAACGTAAGGAACTATATTCGAAAGCACAAGAAATTGAAAGAGAAGAAGTGCCATATGTTCCAATCCGTAACTATGAACATCTTGCCGTTTATGGAGAAACTGTTAAAGGACTTTGGCTGAATCCAGCAAATTATTTAATGCTTGATGACATAACTGTGCAGTAGAGAATTTATCAAAAAGGGCAGACAGCATACGGCCGTTATGCTGTCTTCTCAATTAGGAGGGAAAATATGATTGATTTGCTTCTCATTCATGGGACTGTGATAACCATGGATCAAAATAGACGAATTCTTCAAGATGGTGCCATCGCCATAAACCAAGGAAGAATTTTAGACGTTGATTTAACAGAAAAACTGAAATCGAAGTATGAGGCAAAAAAAGTTATTGATTGTAGCCATCAATGTATATTGCCTGGATTAATAGATGTTCATGGTCATGGGGGACATTCTATGTTTAAAACAATTGCTATGGAGAATATTGATTTTTGGATGCCTATTATGACAAACACGTATAAACATTTTGTAACAGATGACTTTTGGTACTACGAAGGAAAACTCTCCTCTCTAGAGAGATTAAAGGCTGGCGTGACAACAGGTGTAAGTGTTTTAGGCTCCATGCCACGATCCGATGATCCAATTTTCGCAATAAATCATGCGAAAGCGTACGCTGAAGTAGGTGTTAGAGAGGTTGTCTGCACGGGTCCTTGCAACCCTCCATGGCCTCATTCATTCAGCCGATGGATTGACGGAAAAAGAATTGTAAAGGAAGTTTCCTATGAAGAAGTATTAATGGGGGCAGAAGCTGTAATTGAAGCGCTGAATCATGCAAATGAAGACCGCACGAGAGCGTTTATTACACCATTTGTCATTGTTACGTCCGTTGATCCCTCCAATCCCACATCTCCTGACAGGCTTTATGGGTTAAATAGTCATGATCTTTATCAAGCGAAAAAAATTAGAGAAATTGCCAGGAAATATGACACAAGGATACACTCTGATGCCTTTGGTGGGATGATTCATTTAGCGATACAGGATAAGAAAAATGCCTTGTTGGGTCCCGATGTCCATTTACAGCATTGTCGCGGTATTTCCTTTGATGAGGCAAGGATACTTGCAGAAACAGGTACTAATGTTAGTGCATCTCCTGGATTTGGGCAGGTTCATGCACGTACCCCCATAACTGAATTATTAGAAATGGGTGCAACTGTAGCAATCTCTACAGATGGGACTTCCCCTTCTACAAGTTTTGATATGTTTCAGGCAATGAGGAAAACACAGTTTGTTCACCAAGCAGCACTTAGAGACTATTATTATTTACCCCCTGGCAAGCTATTAGAAATGATTACGATAGATGCAGCGAAATGCATTGGCTGGGATGATGAAATAGGCTCCCTAGAGATTGGGAAAAAAGCGGATGTCATCACAGTCAATCTGCATCAGCCGCATCTGACTCCAGAATTCATGCATGTCCATAGACTTGTATTTCAAGCAGTGGCGAATGATGTGGAGCATGTCATTGTCGACGGCAAATTAATTATGGAAGGGCGAAATGTACGAACAGTTCATGAAAGTACAGTACTAAATGAGGCAAATGAAGAGGCGTTTTCAACGATAAAGCGTGCTGGACTCGAAAAATATATGCAGCCGACGAAATATTTCTGGGGACATGCCCGTGCATATGTAGATGAAAAGAGATATGACGAACGAGAAAACACTGCTGCTATGTGGAAAGGAGAATAAGATGAAAATCAAACTTAAAGGAAGATACGTAATTGGTTATGATGGGTGCGACCATGTCATTTTGGAAAATGCGGAGATTGTTTATGAAAAAGACACGATTGTGTATGTTGGAAAAAATTATACTGAAGAAGTAGATGAGGTGATAGACGCTGGTAATGCTATCATTAGTCCTGGTTTTATAGATTTAAATGCATTAGGGGACATTGACCATGATATTTTACATTTAGAAGCTGGTTCTAATAGACAGAAAAACCTTCTCTGGTCAGAGCAATATATAGAAAGGGGACATCATGAATTAATGACCGAGGAAGAAGAGTCCTTTAAATCTTTATATGCTTATTCACAGCTCATTCTTCATGGGGTAACAACAGCCATGCCTATAACTTCTGTTTTTTATAAAGGCTGGGCTGAAACCTATGAAGAATTAGCATCTGCAGCGAAACATGCGGCTAGCTTAGGGTTAAGAATTTACCTAGGACCCAGTTATCAATCCGGGATTAGAGTCGTCCAGCCTGATGGAAATATCAAACTGCACTGGGATGAAAAAGCGGGGGAAGCTGGATTACAGAGAGCTGTAGAGTTTGTAGAAAGATTTGATGGAGCCTTTGAAGGATTGGTTAGAGGGATGCTTGCCCCAGAACGTATCGAGTCTCAAACTGAAGATAATTTGCTTCAGACAAAATATTACAGTGAAAAATTAGGGGTTCCCATAAAGCTTCATGCTGCACAAGGAAGTTTTGAGTTCAACACCATATTGGAAGAACATGGTGTAACACCTATTAGGTATTTGTACGATCTTGGTTTTCTGGGTCCAAGAACAGGGATACCGCATGCCCATTTTGTGTCAGGATATAGTGAAGCGAGATACGGCAAGGGTGATGACTTAGCGCTTCTAAAAGAAACAAATACAACAGTGATTCATTGCCCTCTAATTATCGGGAGGCATGGTTCAGCTTTAGAATCCTTTGCAAAATATAAAAGGTCAGGAATAAATATAGCGCTTGGAACGGATACCTTCCCTCCAGATATGTTTCAGAATGTTAGGACAGGGAGCATGCTCTCACGGTTGGTGGAAAAAGAGGTTGAAGGCTCTACGTATGCCGATCTCTTTCGGTCAGCCACTCTTGGTGCAGCTGCTTTCCTTGGGAGGAACGACCTCGGCCGTATTGCTGTAGGTGCAAAAGCAGATATTATTGCGATTGACTTAGACAGTTTTCATATGGGTGTAATAGATGATCCCATTCGAACCATGTTCGTTAGTGGATCTGGAAGAGACGTTAAATTATCTATCATTAATGGCAGGATAGTCATGGAAAATCAAAATATTCCTAATCTTGATATGGAAGTAATCAAAGACAAGGGACAAAAATATTTTAACAAGATGAGAAGAGGATATATGGAAAGGGATTATCAGCAGCTTTCAGAGAAGGAATTGTTTCAGCCGTCGTTTAAGGTTGTAGAATCGATAGCTCATACAGAAGTATGAACATTATTTTATTAAAAACAAGTAAAGAAAATGAAAAATATAGTAAAGATTTTCAAAATAAATTTTCTGAATATTTCCTATAATTAGATAAATGGTCACGGAAATAAAATAAAAGCAGGAGGTCGAAGTCCATGGGGTTAAAACGAGGTATAAGGAATTTTTTTCTAGTCATAATTGTGGCTATCGTAATTACTGGCTGTTCTTCTAATCATGACGTAAGCACAAAAGCAAGTGATCCGAACAAAGCATCAAAGGAAGGGGGAACCTTAGTTATTGCTCGTTTATCAGATGCTGAGAATTTGGATCAGCAATTTATGTCCACGATTAATGCCGCTAGTGTTACTCACCATAAAATCTATGAAGGGCTTGTGCAACGAGATAAAAATAGTGAGATACAGCCTATGCTAGCAGAAAAATGGAACCAGATAAATGACACAACCTGGGAATTTAAGCTTAGACATGATGTTAAGTTTCATGATGACACACCATTTAATGCGGATGCTGTAAAAAAGACGTTTGACAGACTATTAGATCCGAATGTTGCTTCTCCTAGAGCCGTAGTATTCGATATGGTAAAAGAAGTGAAACCAGTTGATGAATATACCGTGCAATTCATTCTAAAGGAACCTTTTTCCCCACTGCTTTCTATCTTAGCGAATCATGAAGGAGGGATTATAAGTCCAAAAACTATTGAAAAGTACGGAAAAAAAATTATCCAAGAACCGAATGGAACCGGTCCTTTTGTTTTTGATTCATGGTCACCAGGCCAAGAAATTACATTGATGAAAAACAAAAATTATTGGGGAGATAAGCCAAAGGTGGACAAAGTTATCTTCAAGGTTGTCCCAGAAGACTCTACAAGAATATCCATGATAGAAACGGGAGAAGCGCATATTGCAGAACCTCTTCCTGTAGCTGTCATGGACCAGGTAGAATCCTCAGCGGCTATGGATGTTTACCGCAATGAAGGGTATGGTACCGAATATATAGGATTTAATGTCAATAAAGAACCGTTTAATGATGTCCGTGTCCGTAAAGCTATAGCCCATGCCATTGAAATGGATTCCATTATTAAGGGTGTCTTTAATAATGTGGGTGTAAAGGCAAATTCCTTAATGGGATCTAAGGTATTCGGGTACGACGCTGATCTAAAAACCTATGATTACAATCTTAAAGAAGCCAAGAAATTGATGGCTGATGCTGGTTATTCTAAAGGTCTTGATGCAACTATTCTAACAATGGATAGTAAAGAAAGAGTTAATTTGGCAGAAGTACTTCAATCCCAGTTAAAAGGTATCGGGATTCATTTGAAGGTTCAGGTCATGGAGTACGGTTCGTTCGTTGAACAAGTAAATAAAGGGCAATCGGAAATGTTTATAATCAGTTGGAGAAATGCAACGGGAGATGCTGATTATAATCAATATAATCTTTTTCATACGGATTCACAGGGCGCGGCTGGAAATACCTTCTTTTACAGCAATCCAAAGGTTGATAATTTAATAGATGCTGCCCGCAAAGAAAAAGAGGAGGAAAAACGCAAAGATCTATACGCAGAGGCACAAGAGATTGAGCTGAGTGATACCCCATATATTCCTGTAAGGGTCATTGAAAATGTTGCCGCAGTCTCGAAAGAAGTAAAAGGGTTTTCAATCAGTCCTTCAGGCTATCTAGAGATTAATGACATAACATTAAAGTGATAATAATATATGAAGAAAAAGTTCATCCAGTCCAGGATGAGCTTTTTCGTTGGAGATGAAAAAGTAAAAATAACATAAAAATGAGTAAAAATCCTGAATTTATAAAATGTCCTTTAGAATTATAATGAAATAGATGCATGTTCAATCTGGAGTGGAAGGGTGAGTTTAATGTCACAATCGTATTGGTTAACGAATGTACGTTTGGAAAATGGATTTACTTATAATGAAAATGAAACGATTACTGGTACCGCAACCGGAAATTACCACGTTAGGATTGAAAGCGGAAAAATTTCTTCTATTATTTTAGCAAAGGAATCTATAACAGATCAAAACCCACAATATGATGTTCGTGGCCTTCTGATGGTCCCTTCGTTTAAAGAAATGCATATTCATATTGATAAAACTTACTATGGTGGTCCTTGGAAGGCTTGTATGCCAGCAATTAATGGTGTGAAAACCCGGATAGAAGAAGAACATTTATTACTTCCTAAATTATTACCTACTGCCAAAGAAAGAGCAGAAAAAATGTTGGATTTATTATTGGACTTCGGATCTACTCATATACGCACCCATTGTAATGTAGACCCCGTTATAGGCTTGAAAAATTTAGAGGCTACATTACAAGCGCTAGAAGGATATAAAGATAAATTAACTCATGAAATAGTCGCATTTCCACAGCATGGACTATTACGCAGCAACTCCGTAGGGCTAATTAGGGAGGCCATGAAGAATGGGGCGAATCTTGTAGGTGGAGTGGACCCTGCCTCCATTGATGAAAATATAGAACGGTCTCTTGAAACAATCATGGATATTGCTGTTGAATCGAATTCCGATATTGATGTCCATTTACATGATCCAGATCAGCTTGGACTCTTTACTATGCAACGCCTTGCTTCCATAACGGAAGACGCAGGATGGCAAGGAAGAGTAACTGTGAGCCACGCCAGCGGTTTGGCCGATCTTTCAGTTTCAGAGGCAACGAGTATAGCCGAAAGGTTTTCGGAATTAGGAATATCCATTACATCTACAGTGCCTATTTTCAGAACGATCCCAATCCCTCTGTTACATGAAAAAGGCGTAAAAGTTGAATTGGGTAATGATAGCATTACTGATCATTGGACACCTTTTGGTATCGGGGACAATCTTGAAAAGGTCGGTCGCCTTGCAGAGAGATTTCGCATGATTGACGAAAGATCTTTAGCTAGTAGCCTACAATTCATTACAGGAGGAAAGACTCCATTAAACCAAGAAGGAGTCAAGACATGGCCTAATATTGGGGATGAAGCGAATATAGTTCTGGTTGAAGCCAGCTGTTCAGCAGAAGCGGTGGCTAGAAGGTCAAAACGTGCCGCTGTCATCTTTAGAGGTAATGTTGTAAGTGGATCTATTTCATCTTTTGAGACGACAGGTGTCTAATCTTCTATTAAAGAGAGTGATTTAATGTATAAAGCGTACTGGCTTACTAACGTTACACTTGATAGCGGATATGTATTTGAGAATGAAAGAATTGATGGAACAAAGACTGCCCTATACAATATCTTTATAAATGACGGGATCATTAAGGAAATTCAATTGGCTAATGTTCCTTTGCAAACTCATTTACCTGTTCAAGACGCAAGAAATTTACTTGCTCTTCCTGCTTTTAAAGAAATGCATAACCATCTTGACAAGACCTATTTAGGACTGCCATGGAAATCATGCACTCCGGTTCCGAATTTAATGGAGCGCTTAAACTTAGAAGCGGTGGAGCTCGCTGAACTCGCCGAAACAGGACAACACCGAGCTGAGCAGATGCTTCATCTTCTGTTAAAAGGTGGCGCCACACATGTCAGAACTCATGTTAATATTGACCCATACATTGGTTTGAAGAATTTAGAAGAAATTCAGAAAGCACTAGAGAGTTTTAAAGGGAAAATGACACACGAGATAGTGGCTTTTCCCCAACATGGACTGCTAAGAACAAATTCAACTGCATTAATGAGACAGGCGATGAAAGAAGGAGCGTCCTTAGTGGGAGGCTTAGATCCTGGTGGAGTTGATAATAATATAGAGGCTTCACTATATGAAATGGTGAATTTAGCTGTTGAGTTTGATGCAGATATTGATATCCATATACATGATCCAGGTCATCTTGGATTTTATACAATCAAGAAACTGGCTTCTTTAATCGAAGAAGCAGGGTGGAAAAACAGAGTGGCTGTTAGTCATGCATTTGCAATTGGGGATGTCCCAATTGAAGAATCAAATGATCTGGCTAGTATTTTATCAAACTTAGGAATAGCCATCATGTCTACTGTTCCGATAAACCGGGTAATTCCCCCCATTGATTTACTTCATGAAAAGGGTGTACACGTAGCACTTGGATGTGATGGTTTTTATGACTCCTGGTCTCCATTCGGTACAGGAGATATGCTTGAAAAGGCAGGTAGATTAGCTGAGAGGTACAACTGGAAGGATGAGTATGCATTGACTCAATCCCTCCAATTCATTACGGGCGGGGTTAAGACACTAGACGATGAAGGAAATCGTTTATGGCCGAATGTTGGAGATGATGCAAGTATGGTGTTAGTAGATGCATCATGCTCTGCCGAGGCAGTTGCTAGAAGATCAAGGCGTGCTGCGGTTATCGTCAATGGAAATTTGGTTTACGGTGGACTCAACTGTGAATCTGCTTTGAAGGCAAATTGAATGTCTATTACAAGAAGGGATGAATGGCATGAATACAATCTTTTGGTTAAAGAATGCACGTTTAGAATGTGGTTACCAAAAAGAGAATGAAAGAGTTACAGGCACAATAACTGGGCTATTTCATCTGTTAATAGAGGATGGAAGGATCACGAAGATTGTCAAAGATGGGGAGCCCATTTCTAATGATGTGCCTGTGGAAGATGCAAAGGGATTGCTAGTGCTTCCTTCCTTTATTGAAAAGCATGTACATCTTGATAAGACCCTGATGGGGGATGTATGGAGAGCATGTACCCCTTCTTCAAGTGTCACTGAACGCTTTGAAAATGAAAAAAAAGTGCTTCCTACTATTGCAGCCAGCACACGTAAACGTGCTGAATCTTTACTGGAAATACTTTTAGCTTCTGGCTCTACTCATGTACGGACTCATGTTGATATTTACCCAGAAGTAAGATTGCAAAACCTAGAGCAAGTGCAACAGGCACTAGAAACCTATTCTAATAGACTCAGTTCAGAAATAGTCGCATTTGCGCAGCACGGATTGTTGCGATCAGGTTCTACAAAGCTTGTCAGAGAGGCATTGCGAAATGGAGCAGGAATAGTAGGGGCAGTCGACCCAGCCACAGTCGATAACAATATTGAAGCCTCATTAGTACAATTAATAGATTTAGCAGTGGAAGCAAATGCTGATGTTGATCTGCATTTACATGACCCTGGTCACCTGGGAACGTTTACTATGAAACGGCTAGCGGCTCTTACTAAGGAAGCGGGCTGGGAAGGCAGAGTAGCTATAAGCCATGCATTCGGTATAGGAGACGTTTCGAAAGAAGAAGCCTATGAGCTTGCTGATATTTTAAGGGATGCAGGGATTTCCATCGTTACCAGTGTACCTATTAACAGACAAATGCCTCCGGTTGATTTGTTACATGAAAGAGGGGTTGAGGTATCAGTAGGGAACGATAATATCTTTGATTTATGGTCACCTCTAGGAAATGGTGATATTCTAGAAAGAGCTGGACGGCTAGCAGAACGTTTCAAGTGGGTTGAGGAAGTCTCTCTGTCCCAAACACTCAGGTATATAACTGGCGGCAAAACCCCGTTAGATAAAGATGGTAACCAGGTATGGCCAAAAGTAGGGGATGCTGCTAGCTTGGTGTTAATTGATGCCAGCTGTTCTGCTGAAGCAGTTGCAAGGCGCTCTGAGCGTAAAGCGGTATTTTACAAGGGAAATATAGTTTCCGGTTCACTATATCTACAAAATCAATCAATTAACGTGTAATGCTAACCCAAAAAAAGGATCTCTGGACACGTCCGGATTTCCTTTTTCGTTTTGGTTAATGAAAGACAAAGAAAGCAGGCTGCTTAACATGATCCGGTCTTATTTACTATTGCTTATTTGTGTAATATGCTGGGGAAGTAATTTTGTTTTTGGGGCTATACTAGTCAAGGACTTCCCTCCTATGCTGCTTTCAGCAACAAGGTTATTATTTATCATTATCTTTATTGCCTTATACGCTTTAAAGAAGAAGAAATGGAATTCGATTCAAAAAAAGGACTGGTTAACAATGATTCTGCTAGGATTCATTGGAACGTTTATCAATCAATGGTCCTTTTATGCCGCTCTAGAAACAGCTCATCCGACAACTTCGGCATTAATACTTGCCCTGGCCCCTATTACTACAGCCCTTTTGGCTGCAGTTTTTCTGAGGGAAAGATTAACAAAGAGATTTTTATTAGGATCAATCGTTGCATTGGCAGGTGTTTTCTTAGTTATTGCAAGTGGTGGAACACTCCATCTTTCAATTGGCCTAATTTGGATATTTCTTACGATGCTTTCTTTTTCCATATCCATTATCATGATTAGGAAGCTTACTAAGAGAAACCATTCCATTACTATAACTCTTTATTCAAACTTAATTGGATTTGGCGGTCTGTTGCCCATTGCTCTATTATCCGAGTCGCCCCAACAAATGAGCAGGGAGCCGTGGCCTTGGGTCCTTTTAATAGTAACCGCAATCATTATGCATGGAATTTGCACTTTAATATGGAATAATCAAATTCAGATTGTAGGAGCATCTAAAGCATCTATGTTTCTTAACTTAGAGCCCTTTGTTGCCATGTTGGTCGGGTTGGTTGTGCTGAAAAATAGCGTCACACCATCACAACTATTCGGTGCGCTATTAATAATCATTGGTGTTGTCCTTTCAACTGCCTTTAAGGGGAAAAGAGTTATGGAGGAAGCCAGATATTCGCAAGAAGCTTAGAAAGTATCGTGTTCAAAGTTCAAAGGAGATGGAAACAATGCAAAGCTTGAGATCAACTGTGACTCTATTTTCTTCTTTTCAATGGCTGTTTTTTATTTTTGCAAATACCGTAGTAGTGCCCATTTCAATCGGAGCTGCCTTTCATCTACCCTCTGATGTTACGGAAATGACCATGAGAAGCTCGCTTATTTTCACAGGGGTTGCTTGTGTTATACAGGGTTGGAAGGGACATAAGTATCCAATTATGGAAGGGCACTCTGGGCTATTGTGGGGAGTGATGTTGAATTTGGGATTATCTGCACCATCACTAGGGCTCGGTTATGCCGAAATAGGAGGCGGAATAGCTACAGGACTACTTGCAGCTGGTGTCGTGACCCTAATTATTTCTGCCTTTAACCTGATTTCTTATGTCCAGAAGATTTTCACCCCCATGGTCATGACCGTTTACTTATTCCTTCTGACATTTCAGCTCATTTTCGTCTTTTTTAAAGGGATGCTGGGAATTACAGAGGAAGGGGAAATTAACATCCCGGTCAGTTTCCTATCATTAGGAATTGTCATTTTAGTAAGTATATTAAAGTTAAAAGGATCCAGAAATATTAGCAATTTCTCTATTTTGATCGGAATTATCGTGGGTTGGATTTTTCACTCGTTACTATTTCCAAATACTGGTTCTGAAATAGGGTCAACAAGTGTCTCTTTTTCATTTTTCCCTTTAGGTGTTCCAAACCTGGAATTCGGTATAATAGCGATTTCTTTTTTTGCAGGATTACTGAATTTGTGTAACACATTCGCTTCCATTCAAGCCGCATCCGAGCTAATGGGAGATGATGCTAGCCACAAGCAATATAGAAATTCTTTATTTATGACTGGCGGTTTTACCATTTTCGCTCCGGTACTGGGCCTTGTTCCGTATACGCCTTTTACCTCATCCATCGGATTTTTGCAAAGTACTCAAATCTATGAGCGGAGGCCTTTTCTAATTGGAGGCATGTTGTTGACCATAATTGGACTCATTCCTCCTTTTATCTCTTTCCTGGCCACCATGCCAATAACCGTCGGGAACGCTGTATTGTTTGTTGCTTACCTTCAACTGTTTGGAACGGCTTTCAATAGCGTCAAGGGTCAGCATTTTACTTCAGACACGATATTTAGGCTTGCAGTACCTGTATTGATTGGAGTGAGTTTGATGAACATCTTGCCCAACGCATTTGCGAACGTTCCCATGCTTTTACAGCCCTTTTTAACAAATGGGCTCATAATGGGAGTATTAATATCGATAGTGTTAGAAAAATCGGTAAACTGGAAGCGTTATGAACAACTACAGAACTAATTGGAATACTTGTAAGACAAATAATTAAAGAATTACATATGCATGAAAACCAGAAGGGTGTTGGGGAACCTTCTGGTTTTTTTTTGATTGTGTTTAAGGTTTAACAATTTTATCATTTCCCGCCAGAAGACTCCCTACAACGGTTCCATTGAAAATACAGATAATGTGGTATGGATGACTACAGGTGCAACTCATATAGCACGAGCTGAAGAATGGCCAATGATGCCAACAGAATGGGTACACGCCATGTTAAAACCGTGGAATTTCTTTGATCGTACTCCAACATTAGATTTACCAAAAGAAAATTCAAAATGATTAATTAAAGTCCTTGCATAAGTTAGTGCAAGGGCTTTATTTTGGTCCGAAGCGAGATTGATTTCATACATTAATTGTTTGGAGTAGCATCGTAATTCATAGATGAAAAGGATATTGAGATTCTATGTTTCTAACTTGCACCAGAGCGATTTTCGAGTTGATAAGCTAAGTCCCTACTCTAGGCTTGCTAACTTAGTCCCAGTTTTTTTAGCTTTGTCTCTAAGTTTTCATTTGTACTAAGCCACATATTAATAATGTGATTATCCCTGTTTCCTCTTGAACCGTTTTATAAAGATTCAATAAAAATAGGCTTTTGAATCAGTAACAATCCCCATTCCCCTTACATATTTTGTTGGAGGGAGTACACGACGTGGATTCCCAGACAATTTCGGTCCGATTTTCGTTCCTGTTATTAAGTACTAAGCATTACCTTATTAATGAATATATGGAGGTTATATAAATGTATGAGTTTCAAAATCAATTGCAAATGTTGAATGTTGACGATTTTCAGGTAAGCCAGCCAATTCTTTGGGATCAAAACCAGTTCCAGCAACCATATTCTACGGATGATTCTCGACTCATTGGTTTTGGTTTTGGTTGCTTTGGTTGCTTAGGTTGCTTTATTGGGGGCTGTGGGTTCGGTCGTTGCGGAGGTTGCGGTGGTTGCGGTTTTCGTTGCGGCGGTTGCGGCGGCTGTGGTCGCTGCGGAGGTTGTGGACGTTGCGGTCGTTAAGAGTTCAGGTTTTCTAAAGAGAAGGAGATGTCCCTGCATTGATGTTGCAGGGACTTTTCTTTGAAAGATTAGACATAAGAGACAAATTGTCATACATAGGATTAAAGTGAAGTGCTGAAGCAGAACTAGAAAAGCTTCGGGTTAGGAGGACCGGAATGGAAAATATGACCCCTTCTATGCGTCTGAAAGTGAAAAGGGACACGTTTTTTCTCCCTGAACCAAACAGAGGTGTGTATTTCAGGAATAACATAAGTTCGTTCCGTATGGAGGGCAGTACGATTGTTCCGTGGATTGAAAAGCTATTACCGATGTTCAATGGGGACCATACATTGAGTGAATTGACTGAAGGATTGCCAGGTCCGTACCGAAATCGAGTGTTCGAAATTGCAGAGGTTTTATATAAAAACGGGTTTGTTCGGGATGTAAGTCAAGATCGACCGCATGAACTGTCGGAACAGGTTCTTAAAAAGTATGATTCTCAAATAGAGTTTTTGGACAGTTTTGGGGGGTCGGGCACATACCGTTTTCAAGGCTTTCGCCAAGTAAAAGTATTGGCTATTGGTTCTGGTCCCTTTTTTATTTCGTTGGTTTCTGCATTAATGGAAGCTGGATTACCCACATTCCATGTTTTCATTACAGACTCGGTACCAACTGATAGACAGCGGTTGAAGGAGCTCGTGGCACATGCACGGAAGACAGACTCCGATGTAGCCGTAGATGAGGTCCAGCTGGAGAGAGAGGGCGGTTCTTCTTGGCAAGAGATTGTACAGCCGTTTGATTCGATATTGTATGTGTCACAAGAAGGTGCTGTAGAGGAATTACAAGAACTTCATTCGGTTTGCAGGCAAGAGAAAAAAATGTTTCTCCCTGCAATAAGTCTAAATCAAGTAGGATTGGCAGGCCCGCTGGTGAATCCGGATTCTATTGCGTGTTGGGAGTCTGCATGGCGTCGTATCCACCAATCGGTGCTTAGCAAAGACCAGCAGCTCCCCGCCTTTTCTTCCACAGCAGGAGCGATGTTGGCCAATGTGATGGTATTTGAATTTTTTAAAGAAACGACAGAAGTGAACGAATCGAGGCAAAATAATCAATTCTACCTGCTTAATATGGAAACATTGGTGGGAAACTGGCATTCGTTCATGCCTCACCCGTTGGTGATTGGAAATACGGCAGCAAAATGGGTTCAGGATTTCGGTCAGCGTCTCGAACAGAAATTGGGAAGCGATGAGCAGGGGAAATTATTTTTGGGTTTCAGCAGATTGACATCGGTACAGTCAGGAATTTTCCATCGTTGGGATGAGGGAGATCTTAAGCAGCTGCCGCTGGCTCAATGCCGAGTTCAGGTGGCTGATCCATTGTCAGAGGGACCATGCGAGCTGCAGCCAGAAATAATCTGTTCCGATTTGACGCATGAAGAAGCAAGGAGGGAAGCGGGCCTTGTAGGGATTGAAGCGTATGTGTCCCCAACAGTCAAACAGCTCGTAACGACTTTATCGCCGTTCCAGGGAGTAGAGAAAGTGCAGGGGTTTGTCGGTGTTGGTGCAGGGGAAACGTTCGCGGAATGCATGTGCCGAGGATTGCAAAGGTGTTTAGATGATGAGTTAAACAAGCAGCCATTCAATCAAGAGAATGTTGTTGCCAAGGTGCAGTTGGACGCGGTAGAAGATGAACGCTGCAGGTATTTCTTGCAGGCACTGACCACGCTGCAAGGTGAACCAATCATTGGCTTAGGAGGGGAAATATCCGGTTTCCCTGTGGTATCGGTCTTTTCGGGTGATGACTGGTCTGGTTCTGTCGGTTTGAATATAACAATGGCATTGCGAAATGCGTTACAGCAGGCCGTTACGAAAGCCCAAAATCAAACAGTTTGCCCCACAACGGAAGAGGTAGAAGATTCACGCTTGCTTCAGGAAGGCAAAGCGCCGCTAAAGCTTGTGATTCCTGCGTACGAGGTGACAGCGCATTCTGAGGTTTTTCAGTCTGCCATGCAAGTTTTGGAAAAGAATAAAAAGCGAATCTGTGTTTTCGAACTAGAGTTGGAATCGTTTTTGAAAGAAGAACTGGCAGGGGTGTTTGGGGTGTTGTTGCGAGAGGAGGAATCAGGGTGAAAGCTGACGTATTGGTTGTCGGAGAAGGAGTGTTGGCTGACCATGTTTATGGAGACCTGTCCGGCCAATACCAGGTCACTCACCAAACCGATTTCGAGGCAGGAATACCGCAAACGACTGCTATGGTTCTGGTGTTACAAGATGCTTGGAATCCTATTGCCCATCAAAAGGCAGAAGAGATGTTACGGCCAACGGGCATTCCTTGGCTGCGGGGCTTCGTTTCATTTGGAGAAGGAATAATCGGTCCGCTGGTACGCCCGGACACTCAGGGGTGTTCTCAGTGTGCAGATTTAAGGCATCTCATGGCAGGACGTGATCGTAAAGAGATGTGGGAAATTCGCAAGCAGTTACAAGAAAAAGGAGGAATACAGCGTGATGTGGCAGCATCACGTACAGGACTTATGCAGATGGCTCACCTGATAGGCGCCGAGGTAGGGAGGGTAATGAAAGGTGATCACCCTCATTCGGAAGGAAGGGTTGCATTAATCAACCTGAAAACACTGAATAGTTCATGGCATTCTTTTTTACCTGATCCGCTGTGTGCAGTTTGCAGCGAATTACCTGAAGACTCGCCAGAACTGGCCCGTATTTCATTACAATCAAGTCCGAAAATCAGTCCCGACAGTTACCGCTGTCGTTCGATGGAGGATTTGAGTAAAGTATTAGCCAAAGATTATTTGGACCACCGCATGGGATTTTTGAATAATAAAATGTATGATCTTGTGCCTCCATTTGCTGATGTAAGTGTTAATCTGCCTTTGTTCATTGGAGATGAGGGAGCTGCAGGTCGGACTCTCTCATACGCCGTAAGTGAGATGACAGCTATATTGGAGGGCTTGGAAAGGTATTGTGGGATGGAGCCCCGTGGCAAACGGACAGTAATCCATGACAGCTATCGTAATTTGAAAGATCATGCACTTAATCCTACCAAGGTAGGCGTACACGCCAAGGAACAATATGCAAAGTCTGATTTTCCGTTTCCACCGTTTAATCCTGATCGCTCAATAGATTGGGTATGGGGCCATTCATTTCTGCAGGAGCGTCCGATCCTTGTTCCGGAGTTACTTTCTTATTACAGCTTAGGCTGCGGGGAAGGATTTGTTTATGAAACCTCCAATGGCTGCGCTTTAGGTGGAAGTTTGGAGGAGGCCATTTTCTACGGCATTATGGAAGTGGTGGAGCGTGATTCGTTTCTGTTGACTTGGTACGCGCAGTTGTCTCTCCCGCGTCTTGACCCTTATTCTGCAAATGACAAAGAACTGGAGTTGATGATTGACCGGGCAAGGGCTGCGGCGGGATATGATATTTATTTGTATAATTCGACAATGGAACACGGCATTCCAAGCGTATGGGCGATGGCGAAAAACAGGAAGCAAAAAGGCTTGAATATCATATGTGCGGCCGGAGCTCATCTTGATCCGATAAGGGCGGTGAAAAGCGCAGTTTTCGAGTTGGCTGGCATGATGCTGACTCTTGACGAGAAAATGGAGGAGGACCAAGAGGAGATTGAAAAAATGCTGCATGATTCCTCGCTGGTGCAGAAGATGGATGATCATGGCATGCTGTATGGCTTGCCACATGCTGAAGAACGCTTGGAGTTCTTATTGGATGATAATCGTCCATTGAGAACATTTGATGAGGAATTCAAGCAAAAGGCGAAGCATTCAGATTTGACTGATGATTTGCAAGATATTCTTCAAGAATTTCGCCGATTGAAACTTGAGGTGATTGTGGTAGATCAGACGACTCCGGAAATCAAACGAAACGGATTACATTGCGTAAAGGTGCTGATTCCAGGAATGCTGCCGATGACATTCGGACATCATCTTACCCGTACAACTGGGCTGGAGAGGGTATTGAAGGTTCCAATGGAACTCGGATATGCAAAACAACCTCTGAAACTTGAACAGCTCAACCCACATCCGCACCCGTTTCCATAAGCGGTGACTAGGAGGCAGGAGGATGAGTCTAGAGGCATTTCTTCACAATCTACATTTTGACGTTGAGAAGGCAAGTCCACCAGATTGGGTGGTGGATTGGAATGATGCACCGCTTACGTATAAGCTCTACCGTGATAGACCAGTGTTTCCTTTATCCATGGAGATGCCGCTGACGCTTGAAGAAGGGGCAACGCCTTCGAACCCTGACTGCGATAGAATCGGTCATTTTCTCTGGTATGTATTCGGACTTACACAAGTAAGTCAGACTTTGGGTTCTGCAGATCAGGCGGATCTCATGCAATCCTTTCGGCGTTTTGCTCCTTCAGGAGGAGCGTTGTATCCAAACGAATTATACGTGTATTTGAAGATGGAGGAGTTGCCTGCAGGTGTGTACCATTATGATGTGGCACATCATCGATTGGTGTTGTTGCGCGAAGGCAATTTTGATGAATATTTAGAACAGGCTCTTGGGAATCGGTGTGACATCTCATCCTGTTTTGGCACTGTTTTTGTGTCGACCATGTTTTGGAAAAATTTCTATAAATACAATAATTTTTCATACCGTCTGCAAGGATTGGATGCTGGAGTGCTGATTGGACAGTTGCTAGAAGTGGCAAAACGGTTTGGCTTTACATCCATGGTATACTTCCAATTTTTAGATCGTGCCATCAATCATTTGCTTGGGTTATCCGAAGAAGAAGAGAGCACGTATGCGGTGATTCCCTTATCTGTGGAACCGATTCACTCGTTTGCAAATGTAGGCAACACAGGCGGGTTTGTCAATTCAAAAGAATTATACAGGGAATTGACAACGATTCAGTGTAATCACTATGTTCGGTCACTGACGATTAAAGAGTATCCGATGTTAACCAAAATGAATGCAGCATCCATGATGGAGTCAACAGAGTCGTTTCGACCAATGAAAGCAATGAAAGGTAGGAATTGTGAGGGAATCGAGATCGCTCTGCCCTCTACGAAGCGATTGTCGTATGATTTGGCTTCGGTTTGCCGAAAGCGATTTTCACCGGAAATGGATTTCGTTTTGGGAAAGGTAAGTCAAACACAACTAGCCACACTTCTTCAGGAGGCGACGACTTCCTTTTCCTATCGAAATGATTTGGATGAAACAGATACAAAGCAAAATCCGCGTGTTTCCTTGTATGGCTGTTTATATAATGTAGAAGACATACCTGATGGAGCTTATCAATATGACAGCATGGATCATGTGTTATGTCAGATACAGCCCGGAGATCATCGGATTCCGTTGCAATACGGAATGTCGCTGGATAATGTGAATTTGCAGCAAATACCGCTCTGCCTTCATGTAGCGGGGAATAAGGATCACTACAAACCGGAACTAGGTTATAGAGGATATCGAATCCAGCAAATGGAAGCAGGTATGCTCGTACAACGATTACTTATAGCAGCTTCAGCACTCGGGATGAATGGTCACCCCCTACTCGGATTTGATGTGAACGTGTGTGATGAAATTTACAAGATGGAAAATCACCAAGGAAAAACAAGCCTCATACAAATTCCAATCGGTCCCTATCGACAGCGCCCATGGCTGAAAGGAAGTTTGCGTAGTTAATAGAATGTATCATTCTTAATAAGCTAAAGCCTCCATTCCCCTATAAGGAATAGAGGCCGTTTTTATTTCAGCAGAGAATTCCAATGAGTTTGAAAAAATGGATGAAACTCACCAAATGTTGTGAACCTCTATCCCAATCGTGCAATAATCTTGATAGAGGATTATACTGACATAAATGGTTTTTCCACTTAAGGGAATAAATAAGGATTTAGTACGCTTTTAACTAAACGATTTTAAAGGGTGTAGCTTATGGAATGGAGAACGGATAGAAAATCCAAGGAGCCTTTATATAAACAAATAGCCGGTTATATTGAGAGTGGTATTGCTGATGGAACATTTTTACTAGATAAGCCGTTACCTTCTGAGCGCTTCTTGGCACATGAACTTGGGGTTAACAGAAGTACAGTTGTAGCAGCCTATGATGAATTGGAAGCAAATGGGTTAGTTGAACGAAAAAAAGGAAGCGGAACAATGATCAGCAAGGATATATGGGGAATCAACAGAAAACGTATACCTAGTTGGAATAGATATATCGAAGCTGGTTCATTTTTACCCAATTTGCCGGTAACCCAAAGAATACGTAAAGAAACGGAAGGGCATAACCTTATAAACTTAGCTAGTGGGGAGTTATCAGAAGACTTATTTCCAGTCCAATCCCTACGTGAAATCATTTCGAATAGGTCTTTTATTGGTAGCTTAGGTTATGATCATCCTCAGGGCAATGCGATTTTAAGGGACACCATTACCAATCATGTTAAACAGTATAGGAGAATTGACACGAATCCATCCTCCATACTAATTACTTCTGGTGCACAACAAGCTATACATCTCGTTATCCAATGCTTGTTAAAGCCAGGAGATGCCGTTGTATTGGAAGATCCTTCATACAGTTACAACCTTCCCATTTTTCAATCCGCAGGACTAAGAACTTTTCTATTACCAGTTGATAAGGATGGCATCAACCCAGAGGATTTACTAGCACTCCACAAAAAACATCGAATCAGGATGATTTTTTTGAACCCTGTTTTTCAAAACCCAACAGGAACTGTACTTCATATCAACCGTCGTAAAAGGATTCTAGAGATTTCATCCGAATATGGAATACCGGTTATAGAAGATGATCCTTATAGTTTAACTTCCTTTTCTGGGGAGGAAATCTCTACTCTTAAATCAATGGACAACAACGGAAATGTTTTATATATAAGCTCTTTGTCAAAAATTGTTGCTTCTGGTTTAAGAATTGGCTGGATAATTGGACCGAAACCAGTAATAGAGAGACTGTCTGATGCTAAGCAACAGGTTGACTTCGGTCATGGCTCATTCACTCAATGGATAGCAAATGATTTTCTTGATTCAGATCATTTCCCAACTCATATTACCTACTTAAGAGAACAGCTAGAAAAAAGAAGGGATGCAATAGTATCGAGTCTCCAACAATTTCTTAAAAACAAAGTTGATTATTATTCGCCAAACGGTGGTATTCATTTGTGGTGTAAGTTGAAAGTACAATTAAACGAAATACAATTACTAGAGGAGTCTATCAAAAGAGGAGTCATTTACGTTCCCGGTTCAACATTGGGAACAAACAAGGAATATATTCGCTTTACCTTTGCGAGAGAAAACGAGGAGTCCATTCAAGAAGGGATCAAAAGATTTGCAGATGCTGTAAGGAGCTTATAGCTGTATGCTCAAATATTCTCGAGTGAATCATGACAAAGTCATGATTCTTTTTTTGTCTTTTCAAAGAAGCAAGTTAGGTTAGAGGTGCCACAAGACATGGTATCTTAGCTGTTCCTTTAGAAGTACTTTTACCTTTTTATGTATATTAATAAAAGAGTTCAACAAGTGGAGGGTGGAAATATTACAAGATTGGATGGTCATAAAATCGGCCGTTCTTTTATTATAGAGAAGTAGGGATCATTCTAATACATTTACTCCGTAAAAACTAAGAGTAGTCTACCTAGACAATTTAAATTTGGTATGTAAATTATTTCATATTCATATACACTGAATGTTTTGTGTTATTTTTAAATGATCAAATTTTAAAGAAAATAAAAAAAGGTATTGTTGCACTTTAGAAGAGGAGGTACAAGGATGGAGAACAAAGAGAATGTCAGAGTAGCTGTTGTTCAGGCTGCTTCCGTCATAATGGATAAAAAGGCAAGTGTGAAAAAAGCCATTGATCTTATTCACGAGGCTGCAAGTAAAGGAGCCAATATAGTCGTTTTCCCGGAAGCGTTCATCCCTGCGTATCCAAGAGGGCTTTCATTCGGAACAAAAATTGGCAGCCGTTCTCAATCAGGAAGAGAGGATTGGTATCGTTATTGGAATAATTCTATACTTGTACCAGGGGAAGAAACGAATTTATTATGTTCAGCTGCCCGTAAAGCTAATATTTATCTTGTTATTGGAGTAATAGAAAGGGATTCTGAGAATAGCGGTGGAACTCTCTATTGCACAGTGCTTTTTATTGGGCCGGACGGATTGATTTTAGGAAAACATCGTAAACTTAAACCTACGGCCTCAGAAAGAATTGTATGGGGCGAAGGAGATGGAAGCACTTTACCTGTTTTTGATACTCCATATGGAAAGATTGGGGCGCTTATTTGTTGGGAAAATTATATGCCATTAGCAAGGAGCGCCATGTATGCACAGGGCATACAACTTTATATTGCTCCAACAGCCGATTCAAGGGACTCCTGGCAATCTACTATTCGTCATATTGCTATGGAAGGAAGGTGCTTTGTCTTGTCATGTAATCAATACGTAACAAAGGATATGTATCCCAAGGACTTGGCCTGCTATGATGAATTAGAGACTTCCCCTATTGAAATGTGCCGGGGAGGAAGCGCAATTATTAATCCTTTTGGTGAATATGTCTATGAACCAGTGTATGGTGAAGAAGCAATACTAATTAGTGATTTGAACCTTAAACAAATAGCATACAGCCAATTTGACTTTGATCCAGTTGGTCATTACAGCAGACCTGATATATTTACGTTACACATCAATAATGAGAATCGGAATAATGTTAAATGGTTAAAGGATATAAATACTAATAATATTGGAGGCGTATGATGATGACGATTAGTGTAATATTAGTAGTAGCTATTAGTTTAGTAGCCTTAGTTAGTACCATTTCACTAATGGGGAAGAGTGATAGTAATTATTCTTCAGCTACGAAAGGGAATTTGTTGAATCTTAGTTATATTTATATTGGTCTTGCACTAGTATTAACTGTAGGCATTTTCTACTTCATAATAAAATTAGCATGAATTATTGTTTAAGGTATACCATAAATAAGTATTTTTATAAATGAATAAAGCACTTCTAAAATAATCAAATCTTGAGGTTTTTTATAGTTCATTTATGGCTAAGATTTGGATTAATAGCATGAAGCAGAGGTTAACTAATTTGTATTTTTTCTAAAAAAAATAAAGTGGATGGTCAAAATACCGCCCAAGTGGATGGTTTAATTTCATCCAATTTTATTATGATAGAATTATCAACTTAAAACCAACTCTTGCTAGTTGCTGATTATTGACAGAATGGAGATGAAAAGACAGGAGAGAAATATAGGCTTAATTGTATAAAGGTCATGTTTGTTCGAGTGATGTACATGACACTAACTATTTGTGAGTATTTGTGAATTAGTTCACAAATGTGACAAAATTGTGAACTTAACTTACTGGTCTCTAGTTTAAGTACAACTTTTCACCAAAAGTGAAACGTTAATAGAACGGTCACTTCTAAGAAAAACTGTCCGCCTCTTGGATATAACAATTAATTTATAACGTAGCGGAGATGATGAAATATGACATTGCCTATTTTGATTTTAACAATTCTCTTAGCCTTGTTAAAAATATTAGTTACCTGCCTTCCAACCGATGCAGTGAATTGGATTATCAGCAAATTTAAGCTGCATTCAGAACTTAGTGACGCGAATGCCATCGTAACCATTGACGGAAAACGCTTGGAAGGTGAAGACAAGATTCAAGTTATTAATTATTTTAACAAAGCGATATTTTTGAAAAAAAATCATATATTTCCAGGGAACGAGCAATTATTTTTGCATCCAGAGAACGGTGGGACTCCATTAGTCATTGATACTAAAAGAGGCAAAACGGATGTTAGATTATTTGTGTACATTTACAACGACCACGTGGATGTAGTCAAACAGTACAAGAAGAAATTAATTGCGTATAGTCTGCTTTCCGATAGCCTCCAAGAACGTTCTATGCCAGTAATAAGGGATATAGTTTAAAAGGAACTGCACCCCAATTGTTAGACACCGTCTAACAATTGGAGGTGTAGTTTTTTTATGACAAAGTATTCATTAAAAGCTGTTTTTGCTTATTTAGAAGGAACGGAGTCATTAAAATCCGTCGTAAATATATTTAATGTTAGTTTAACTCCAGTATTATGAATAGTATCGAATGTGACCTTCCCTCAGGTTTAGCTAACAAAAACATACTGAAAACTTACAGCCCTATGATACATCTCACTAACAACTACAATTGCCCTGTTTTCTGCAATTTTTAAAGCTGTAGTTGTATGGACGTTATAGGGGGATTCGCTATGATTAAGGTTGAAATCCACATTTTGGGTGATTATATTGATATATAGTTGTAAATAAAATCACAAAAATACCCAAATGATTTTTAGTATAATTCGGGTATTGGTGGGTAAATGTTATTTTTCTGAAGAAAAAACATTTTTTTTGTTGAAAATCCGAATATTATCTTGTGTAATTCACAAAAAGTATATATAATTACCTCAAACAACAGGTTTGGCAGGTGATAGTCATCTTACCGATAAACTCTAACGAAACGAAGAAATTGCTTTCTCATATGTATAATGAGGTATCGAAAGAATTGTTCGGCTTTGGTACGACGTTGCTAAAGGTTACTGTTGAGCTGAATGTGATTACATTTCAGGCCAAACATCGACGTGCCCCACGCTCTGAAGCTTTAGAGGGAGAAGTTCCTAGCCTAAAGCAGGAGGTTGATTTTCATATGTCACTGCTTTATAAAAAGAAATTAAGACAAAAGTTAGAAACGCAAACGGATTGGGATATTGAAGCCGTCCTAAGAGATTATGACTCAGCGACGCAACGGGCATTTACCAATATAGTATTGAAAGAAAAATAATATAATAATATAAATGGATTTCCACTTCGGATTTATCTGGAGGGAACGCCACAAAAGAACCAAATGATAGGTTTTATCTTTGTTTACAAAGAAAAGACAATCTTGGGTAGAATTTTTATTCTATTTAAGATTGTCTTTTTTTACATTTATATTAGTAAGAAAGGCAACTTTAAACATATAAAAAACGGAGGTTTAATTGATGAAAAAAATAATTAGCTCATTTATGATGTTATCGGTTTTTGCATTAGTTTTAGCTGCATGCTCTTCAAATGAAAATACTTCTGATGGGAAACAAAAGCCAACAAAATTAGTGATTTCAACTTGGGGATTTGCTGAGGATTTCTTTCGACCGGAAGTTTACGAACCATTTGAAAAGGAGCACAATGTTGAAATTGTAATAGATTCAGGAAACAATGCAGATCGATTGAACAAAGTGCGTCAAGAAAACACCGATGTGGATGTTATCTATCTATCCGACTACTATGCACAACAGGGAATCGATGATGGTTTGTTTGAAAAAATTGATCATAGCAAGATTTCGAATATTGATAAAATTTATGACAAAGCAAAAGCTCCAAATGGCGATGAGTATGGACCAGCCTATACAATTGCGCAATTTGGAATTGCGTATAACCCTGATGAAGTGAGTAAACCAATCTCCTCTTGGAAAGATCTTTGGAGTAAGGATTTAGGTGAAATTACAATTCCATCAATTACTTCAACAACTGGACCAATGTTTTTAGATGCTGCTTCAAAAGTCAGTGGAAGTAATGAGTTTAATGAAGATAAAGCCTTTGGTCAAATGAAAAAAGTATTGCCAAATGTTGTTAAAGAATATGGACAAACATCTGAGTTTGTCAACATGTTCTCGCAAGGAGAAATTGCTGCAGGTCCAATAATGGAAATGTACTTTGGCGATTTACAGGAAGCCGTTCCTAATGCTAAGTTCGTTTCCCCTAAAGAAGGCGGATACGCAGTCATGAATACGATGAATATCGTAAAAGGAAGCGATCAAAAAGAATTATCTGAAGAATTTATTAATTACATCTTAAGTAATGAAGTTCAGGAAAAATCAGCGAAAGCGAAGATCGACTCTCCAGTTAACACAGAAGTTAAGCTATCTAAAACAGAAGCAAAAGGCTTAACGTATGGAGAAGATGTTGTTAACAGATTATTTGTACTAGATATGAAGTTTGTTAATGAAAACTCTAAACAATGGATTGATCGTTGGAATCGTGAACTTGCACACTAAGAAAAAGAGGTTTAATCGATGAAAAAAAAATTGATTCTCGATGTGGATACAGGAATAGATGATGCAATCGGGATCATTCTTGCTGTTAAAAGCCGTCAATTTGACATATTAGGCATTACAACAGTAAACGGGAATGTATCACTTGATACTGCCACACGGAATACATGCAAAATACTAGATCTGTTGGGTGAACAAGAAATTTCAGTCATTAAGGGGGCAGATACTCCAATTATCAGGAATTCCTTTTTTGAACATCGAGTTCATGGGGAAGACGGTCTTGGAGGTGCCTTAAAGAATGTTGAAGTTAACAAGCAGCCTGATGATGGCTTTGCTTCTGACTTTATTATTAATTCCATTTTAAATTTCACTAATGAAGTAACACTTGTCATGACGGGACCTCTTACAAATTTGGCCCTGGCAGTTAAAAAGTGTCCGCAAATTACCAAACTTGTGAAAGAAGTTATCTTTATGGGAGGAGTTGTACAAGGGGTTGGCAATGTCACACCAACCTCGGAGTATAACACGTTTGTCGACCCTGAAGCAGCCAAAATTGTATTACAAGCGGGGTTCGAATCGATTACACAAGTTGGTCTTGATGTCACGAGAAAGGTTCTTCTAACAGAAGAGCATATACAATTAATTCAAAACAGTACACTTGCTGACTATATAAGAGACAGTACGTCTGAATATCGGAAAAGGTATTTTGAACGTAATAATATTTGGGCGTGTGCTATGCATGATCCATTAGCTGTAGGTATTGCTTTGCAAAAAGATCTTGTCACTAGTGAAGAATACTATGTGGATGTAGAAACAAGAAGTGAGATTTGTGACGGGCAGATGGTTTGCGACTTTCAAAACCGGCTGATGAAGCCAGCAAATGCAAACGTTTGTCTAGACGTCAATGCGGAGGCGTTTTTCAACCTGTTTATTCGCATAATCAATTCATAAATAATATGAACAGGGGGTTACGAGGTGAAAAAACGTTATCTATACCTGTTGCTGTTGCCAGGTGTCCTTTTTTTAACGATTTTTATGATTGTTCCAATCTTCTTAACGATTGGAACGACATTTTTTAATGAAAGTGGCTTTACTATCCAAGGGTACCTCGATTTTTTCAAAGATCGATACTTCATTGAAATTCTGCTCACGACACTTAGAGTGAGTCTGTTCACGACTATTATTTGTATTCTGTTAGGATTTCCAGCAGCCTATTATATTTCTAAGCTAGGAAAAAGAACAAAAGCTATCATGCTTCTGTTAACAATTTTCCCGCTATTAACAAGTCCGGTTGTTCGATCATTCAGCTGGATGGTGATTATCGGTAAAAACGGCGTGATAAATAAATTGCTGTTGAGTATGGGCTTGATCGACAAGCCACTCGACATCTTGTACACGCCAACGGCTATTATTATCGGATTAGTCCATTTATTTTTGCCATTGATTATTGTAACACTGGTAGGAGTGATGGAAAATATCGAAACGGATCTATTAAAAGCAGCGGAGAGTTTAGGTGCTTCAAGATTGGCGGTATTTTCAAAAGTGATTATTCCGCTTTCGGTTCCAGGTTTGGTCATTGGTAGTATTCTTGTTTTTGTAGGGAGCTTTACTGCGTATACAACGCCAGCATTACTTGGTGGGAAACAGCGTGTTATTTCGACGTTTCTCTATCAAAATGCCATTACATTGAATGAATGGCAAGTGGCATCAATTGTCGCTACGATAATGATCGCAGTAACTGTTCTTATAATATCAATAATGAATGGTTTGGCTAAAAAATTAAATCCAAAGGGGTAGAGGTGTATGCAGGAAAAAAATCGAGGATTGGCCCTGTTTACCTTCCTGGTGTTTCTCTTTTTACTAGGGCCTTTACTTATCATATCCGTTACGTCATTTGAAGGCGGCAATATTTTAAAATTCCCGCCAGAAGAATTTTCTTTAAGATGGTATGAAAATATTTTTAATGTGGAAATGTTTTTAATTTCGTTTAAAACGTCCATTCTAGTTTCACTTGCAGGCAATCTTTTGGCTCTTTTACTAGGAGTGCCAGCTGCCTATGCATTAAGCCGATTTGATTTTAAAGGGAAAACAATCATAAATGCATTTTTTGTTTCTCCTATATTAGTTCCGGGAATTGTGCTGGGCTTTGCGTTTTTACGATACATTGTGGGGACGTATCAGCTACCGATTTATGCGGCCCTGTTTGTTGGACATACAGTCATAATGCTTCCTTTCATTATACGTGTGATTTCTTCAAGCTTATCAAATTTTGACTTTTCAATTGAAGAAGCGGCTGAGAGTCTAGGAGCGAGTAAGGTGGGAACCTTTTTTACAGTGGTCCTCCCAAATATAAAATCAGGAATCTTAGCAGCTGTCATGATTGCCTTTTTAGAATCCTTCAATAATGTAGACATTTCAGTGTATATGACAGGTCCTGGGGTAAGCACGTTTCCGATTCAGATGCTGACATATGTAGAGAACTACTTTGATCCTACCATTTCAGCTATTTCGGTATTACTCATGATCATTACGGCTTTCTTCATGTTTATAGTTGAACGGCTAATGGGCTTGTCCTATTTCACAAAACGATAAGGAGGTAATAATGGATGGCTTTATTTACATTACAAGATATTTCTGTAGCTTATAATAAACAAAATATTTTAAAAGACTTCAATCTTGAGATTGAAAAAGGAAAGCTAGTTTCTCTTCTTGGCCCTAGCGGCTGTGGAAAAACAACAACTTTGCGTTTAATTGCTGGATTTTTACAGGCAAACGAAGGGAAGTTTTTATTTAAAGATAAGGATTATACGAAAGTACCTGTTAACAAGCGGAACTTTGGCTTTGTGTTTCAAAACTATGCATTATTTCCGCATTTGTCCATTTTCGATAATATTGCATTCGGTCTTCGGCTTAGAAAGATTTCTAAAAGTGAAATTGAAAAGCGTGTTATGAATGTGCTAGAAATTGTTAATCTAAAAGGATTTGAAAAGAGATATCCACAAGAGCTTTCTGGAGGACAAAAGCAGCGAGTTGCGATTGCAAGGGCACTCGTCATTGAACCTGATATCCTATTATTTGACGAGCCTTTGAGTAATCTTGATGCAAATTTGAGGGTGAATATGAGAGTTGAGATTCGTCGTATCCAACAAGAGCTGGGGATTACAACGGTGTATGTTTCTCATGATCAGGAAGAATGTTTCTCCATCTCTGATCAGGTAGCGATTATGAATAAAGGTGTCATTGAGCAGCTTAGCGATCCTGCGTCTATCTATAAATATCCTGAAACCAAATTTGTCGCTGACTTTATCGGTTTTAAAAACTTCATTGATTTTGATAAGCGCGTGGATCACGAGGATAAAATTGAACTTAGTAAGTCGGGTTATGTCTTTGTGATACAAAAGGACGCACAAATGACCAATTTATCTGGAAAAATAGGAGCTATCAGACCGGACGATCTATTAATTCGGGCAAAAGATATCTCTGAAGTTGTTTCGGAAAATAGTATATCTGGCCGAGTTAAAGTTAGCACGTATCTGGGAAGAAGCTTTCAATATGTTGTTGAAACTCCAATAGGAGATTTCACTGTGAACAAGGAAATGACAGAATCTTATCGTGCTGGTCAGGAAATTGTCCTTGAAATTCCGAGAAACCAGATGGTGCTTGTTGATTAGCTTAGGAGGGTAAGTTATGCAAATAGATATGCTGGTAAGAGATATCTACGTTTTTAACAGCTATTTTAAAAGATTTATTAAAGGAAATGCAGCTATCAAAGACGGGAAGTTTTATTATATTGGAGATCGGGAAATAGAGACCTTCCAGCCGGATCAGATTATTGATGGGCATGGTAAGTATATGGTTCCAGGTCTGATTGATATCCATTTACACATTGAAAGTACGATGGTAACGCCGTCCACGTTTTCCTATGGGGTAATCAAAAATGGCGTGACCACTATTGTGCCGGAACCACATGAAATGGCCAATATATTCGGAATTTCAGGTGTTAAGGAAATGATTAAAGCGAGTAAAGAGTGCGTAGCAGATATGTTTTATGCAATCCCGAGTTCTGTTCCTGCGACGTCGATGGAAACAACAGGCGGTTCTATTGAAATTAGCGACATAGATGAATTGATCCAAACAGAAGACATTAAATGTCTTGGTGAAATCATGAACTACTATGAGATTATTTCCGACCCGGATTGTAAAACGAATCAGATTTTGTCTCATATCCGTTCTCGTTATCCCGATTTAATAATAGAGGGGCATGTTCCGAAACTGCTCGATTTAGACTTACAAAAGATAGCATATGCCGGAGTAAATTCAGATCACACCCACCAAACAGTGGAAGGAATGGATGCTAGGATTGCTGCTGGAATGTTTCTTGAGATTCAAGAAAAATCAATGACTAAAGAAGTTATCGATTACTTAAAGGAAAAACAAGTAGATGAGCATTTCTGCTTTGTCACCGATGATGTTATGACTGACTCTCTTCAAAAAAGAGGACATCTCAATGTCCTTTTAAAGAAAGCGATACAAATGGGCTTGTCCCCGGAAAAAGCCATTTATGCGTGCACTTACACACCTGCACAGCGGATGAGAATGTATGACCGGGGTACCATTGCACCAGGGAAAGTGGCTGATTTTCTGCTTGTATCAAACTTGGAAACCTTTGACATTGAACAGGTATACAAAAAAGGTGAGCTTGTTTATGAATCTTCACAGCCATACGTGCAGGTAGTAAAGGAGAGACAATTCCCTGAGGCGTTTTATCAAAGTGTGAAGCTTGAGGCACTTACAGAAGACGATTTTGATGTCCCACTTTCACACAAGCATGACCGTTGCAAATGCCGCATTATAAACGTGCAGAATGGTTCAACTTTTACAAGTGAAACACATGATATGCTTGATATAAGAGATGGTAAGTTATGCTGGGAAGAAAGCTCTTACGGTTTAATCGCAACATTTGAACGATACGGAAAAAACGGTAATCGTGCGCATGGGTTAATCACAGGGGATGTTTTAAAGCGGGGAGCAGTCGCCACCACCTATTCCCATGATAACCATAATCTATTGGTGATTGGTCGCAATAAGCAGGATATGCTGATTGCCGCTAACGAAGTAATAAGGAAGCAAGGCGGAGTCTGTTGCGTAGAAGATGGTAAAGTCCTTTCCATGATTCCTCTCCCGGTAGGAGGAATTCTTTCGGAAGAGCCATTAGACATTGTATCGGAACAGGTTCAGCATCTAACTAATGCACTTAAGTCGTTAGGATATGAACATTACAATGTAATTATGTCATTAAGCACTTTATCGCTTCCTGTCAGCCCGGCTCTAAAAATAACTGACCATGGATTAATCAACGTAAATGAAGGGAAAATAGTCCCTCTTATAGTAAGTGATGAGGATTAGTTTAGTATATAAATCATTTCTACATTTAGGGAAAAAACTGATACCAAAAACCATGTAAAGTGGGGTTGGCTCAGTTTTTTCTCTTTTTAATTGATAAGTTTTGCACTGCATCAGTTTTTTTGCCTGAATATTTGGCTTTCCTATCTAGCTGCCAATTTAGGCTAATAAATATTTTATCTATATGGTTATTGAATTTTATTGACTCTTTTTTACTGATATGGTATAATTTTTCCAATCTAAGAAAAGGTGTGGTGTTTTATGTCGGGAGTAGGTATCAACTAATTTAGTTGAATAAGGTTTTTTAATCACTGGTTTATCAGTGCATTAAGTGTGCCTTTTTTTACAGTGTAAATATGCACTGTAAATACCTACCTTAAGACTGCTTCCTTTTCCATAATCGTGTAACATAAAGGTGTTACGACGAAAAGCATGGTGGGATTTGTCCTGCCATGCTTTTTCGTTGTAAGTAGGTCTATTTGATCTGCCGATTTTGTTATCGATAAAGGTCCTTATTATCTATAAGGCCGATGCCCGCAGGAGCTTTCTACTCAAATGAATGGCTGTCAATGCAGCCTGTTCATTTGTAAAGGTAGGAGGACTTTTGCGGGCATTTTTTTGGAATCGAGGATTTTAAATCTCTCACTCATTCAAGGAGGTAATCATAATGAATAAGATGACATATGAAAAATTACAATTTATAGAACTGAAAGAAATGGTAAAAAACCATTGCGTAAGTGGTTTAGGAAAAGCGTTGTTGGATCGACTTCAGCCAAGTACTCAGCTGAATGTGGTTAAAATTCGTTTAAACGAGACGACTGAGGCGAGGAATTTACTGAATGCTGAAAACCATATTCCCTTAAAAGGCATATCTAATGTTGGATACCAAATTGAAAAGCTAGAAAAAGGAATGATTTTAGAACCATCAGAGTTAGTTGCAATAGCAGATTTCTTAAGAGGCTGCAGGAATATTAAGAAGTTTATGAACGATAAAGAATTCTTCGCACCCACATTGCATGCCTATGCTCACTCCATGACTGAATTCAGGAGTATTGAAGAAGATATTCAATTCATTATAAAAGGAAATATGGTTGTTTCCGAAGCGAGCAAGGATTTGAAGCGCATTCGAAACCAAATAGTTAAGACAGAAAGTAAAATAGAGGAACGCTTAAATAAATTTTTAAAGAGTGGAGCGAACAAAGAATTCATTCAGGAGTTTTTTATCAGTAAAAAAGATGATCGCTTTACGATCCCGATTAAAGCTTCTTATAAAAATCAGGTGGCTGGAACAATCGTGGAAGTATCATCTAAAGGGGCAACAGTGTTCATTGAACCAGCATCTGTGACCAAATTAAATGTAGAACTAGCTAGTTTAAAAGCTGAAGAATCGATGGAAGTGTATCAACTTTTAGCAACACTAACCGGCACGATTAGCGAGGAACTGAAACCAATAAAAATAAATATAGAACTAATCAGTCAATACGATATGATTTTTGCAAAAGCAAAGTTCAGTAAAAGCATGGATGCCATTGAACCGAAAATCAATAATCATGGTTATATACAGTTAAAAGGTTGTAAACATCCTCTTTTGCCCCAAAATAGTGTACCTTTGGATTTCGAGATTGGTAAGGACTATCGCAGTCTAATTATTACAGGACCTAATGCCGGTGGTAAAACAGTGGTCCTGAAAACAATCGGTATCCTTACATTGGCTGTTATGTCAGGGTTTCATGTTGCCGGAAAAGAGGGGACGGAACTGGCAGTCTTTGATCAAGTATTTGTCGATATTGGCGATAACCAAAGTATTGAAAATGCACTCAGTACTTTTTCATCGCATATGAAAAACATCTCAGAAATCATGGGGACATTAACCAATAATTCATTGCTGTTATTCGATGAAATAGGGAGCGGGACGGAACCGAATGAAGGCGCAGCTCTAGCTATTGCAATACTCGAGGAATTTTATCAAATGGGCTGCATAACAGTTGCAACAACCCATTATGGTGAAATCAAACGCTATTCGGAAATACACAGTGATTTTATGAATGCGGCCATGCAGTTCAATAGTGAAACACTAGAGCCAAAGTATAAGCTTTTGATCGGTCAATCCGGGGAAAGTAATGCCCTTTGGATAGCGAAAAAAATGGATGTGCGTGAAAAGGTTTTGCAAAAGGCTAAGCTGTATATCGACACTAAAGACTATGACTTGGAACGTGTCCAAGAAGGTAAAATTAAAAAACCGAAAAAAGCGGCGGTTCCAAAGGAAGCATTGTATGAATTTGAAGTTGGAGACAAGGTAAAGTTAACTGAACTGAATGGTTATGGCATTGTATATAAAAAAATGGATTCTTACAATAATGTAGTTGTGCTTTTCGAAGATACATTCATAGAGGTTCTCGTTAATAGAATGGAGCTTGAAATAAAAGCCATCGATTTATATCCTGAAGGCTATGACTTGAATTCTTTATTTGTAAGTTATGAAGAAAGGAAATTGAAGCGGGACCTTGAAAGAGGATCAAAAAAGGCGTTAAAGATTGTAGCTGCGGATATACGGAAGAAACTTGGTGAATAGTACGATCATGAAACAGTAAATAAACCATTTTATATTTAACCAAAGTGCAAAAAAGCCTCTAAATGATAGGCTTTTTTGCATATTATTCGTGTACTTTTGCTTACAGGCACTGCCAAAAGTCTATTTTTGATTATTACTGAATTCTTTTACTTCTATCATTATATAGATTAATTAATTCTGCATTTTGCTTATTCATTTTTTTCACATTCTTATTAATCGTTGCCAATTCCCATAGTACAGCTAATCCAAAGATTATCATAAGCGTCAAGTAATCCATTGTTGTCCTCCCAATTGATGTTTTGTACCTTTATAATTAAGCGATTCTTTTTACTTTCCTTGGATTCAATTCAACTTGGGAAGGCAAGTTTTTTCTTTGATAATAATTGTTTTGAATCAATGCATATATCACTAAAAAAGTTCCCAGTAATTCGAATGATGTAAGTGATCCCCCTTGGATAAAAACAATGACTAACGTGGTTATCGGAACTAAATTGATAAATAGAATTCCATTAATGGGAGTTAAAAGTTTAATACCTAAATTCCAGCTTAATAGTGCTATGGCACCGGGGAAAATAATCATAAAAATCATCTCACCATAAATGGATTCAATAACCTCTGCTGTAGGGACGGACAGGCCCAGTACAGTTGCAAAGAATGTTATGATTCCTGATACAGATGTTCCTAAAATGCACGTTAAAGTCGAATAGCGGAGTGTTGACCATCCACTAAACTGGTTGCCACCCATCGTATATATAACCCATCCTATAACCCCAATAAGAATGAAAAGGATAGGAATGATGCTGTCTTTCAATAAAAATAGGAATGATAAGTTTCCATTGGTAATAACAAGAATGGCCCCTATTAAGGCAAGGAGCATACTGGCGATGGTATATTTCATGGGTCTTGCATTTTTGAAAACCCACATTATCATAATTGAAATCATAGGCATTAATGATTCCATGATGGAAGCAACAATTACCCCGTTATGGCCCAGTAAGTCTTGACCTGAGAAAATGAGAAAATTGTATACTGTAAACGCCATCGTTCCAAAAAACAATAAATTCTTTCCTTTACCTTCCAAGCAAAAAGACTTCTTTCCCTCTTTAATTAAAAGCAATATCCCTAAAATTATGCTAACAGCTAAATATCGCAGAAAAGAGAAATAAATAGGATCAATATACCTTAGTGCCCTTTCTGCAACTGGAAACATGGCTCCCCAAGAAATACTGGCTGTCAAACATAAAAGTGCACCGATTAAAACTTGATTTTTCTTCATTAAAAGCTTCCCCTCAAAAAAATAATGATTGATTAAATTCCTATACACACCTTATGATAAAGTCATTATCATGTAAAATGACTTAAAATGAATATAACCATCATTATTAATGATATTTTGGAAAGGGGGGTCACTTATATGGAAATGAGGGATTTGCAAATATTCCAGTGTGTCGCTAAATATGGAAGCATAAGTAAGGCAGCTGTTGAGTTGAATTACGTCCAATCCAATGTAACGGCGAGGATTAAGCATCTGGAGCATGAGTTACGGACGCCTTTATTCAATAGGCATAAACGTGGTATGTCTTTAACTGCAGAGGCCCGAAAAATGCTAGAGTATGTAAATAAAATTTTGCTTGATATGGAAGAACTCAAGCAAGTTTTCCTGGATAGTGAAACACCTACAGGAATATTGAACATCGGTACAGTTGAAACGGTCAGCGGTCTTCCTAAGATTCTAGCCTCTTATCATAAACAGTATCCAAATGTCGATTTATCCATAAAGGCTGGGTTAACAGAGGATTTAATTAAAGATGTTATTGATCATAGGCTAGATGGCGCATTTGTTACAGGACCGATTAAACATCCACTCATTCAGCAATACGATGTTTGTACAGAAAAACTTGTTTTAGTTACAAGAAATGGAACATTAAACCTTGAAGAATTTTTAACAGAACCAATTTTAGTATTCAGTCAGGGGTGTGGATATCGCTCTAAACTAGAACAATGGTTGAAAGAAGAAGAAGTGATGCCTAAAAGGATTATGGAGTTCAATGTATTAGAGACCATCTTAACCAGTGTAACACTCGGCCTTGGCATTACCCTCGTACCACAATCAGCGGTAAATCACCTTGCAGCCAATGAAAATGTGCATGTTCATGCAATTCCAGAAGAGTACGGCAATATTTCAACTGTCTTCATTCACCGTAAAGATGCTTATTTGACAAACTCCATGCAAAGCTTCTTACAAACAATTGAAGCTCATCATGAATGTACGGTTAAACAGATTTAAGCAAAAGCTTGGAACCATTCCTGAGCCAAAATGAAGGTCTGGGAGCATCATATCTCTTTACATAGAATGAATCGCAGAAACTTGGGCCTGTCCCGAACATGCAAGAAATAATAGCAAACAGACGATTTTCCCCTTGGATTAGGTAAAATCGTCTTTTCCATTCCAAAAATACTAGCAGGAGTTTTATGTATGCACGTAGTTAGGAAGTTAGGAATCGCGTGTGCCCGAGGAATAACTGGTCTGGGGGAGTCCCTATGACTATTAAGTAGCTAACGTAAAACCAGATTCGACAATGATTTCTTAGCAATTGTAAGATGAATGAAAAAACCATGAAAAGGGTGAATGATTTGGTTCATTTATTACCGTCGCTTATTGAAAAAGTAGGGATTATTGTGATAGCTGCATTCCTGCTTTCTTATATGAAACCCTTTCGACAAATGATTGGTCATGAACATCAAATGTCAAAGAAAATCATGCTCATAGCACTTTTTGGGGCATTCGGAATTATAAGTAACTATACAGGAGTCGAAATTGGGAATCATGTAATACCAGAAAGTGTTTGGCATACTGAGATAGCTCCCGATAACGCTATTGCGAATACGCGGATCATGGGAGTAGCGATCGGTGGTTTGCTAGGGGGACCATTTGTTGGTTTAGGTGTCGGTTTGATTGCTGGGTTGCACCGCTATTCTCTTGGAGGTTTTACAGCGGGGGCTTGTGCGATAGCAGCAATTTTGGCTGGAGTCTTATCGGGGTTTTTGGGTAAAAGGCGCCGAAAGTATGGGATGATCACTCCCTGGTTTGCTCTTCCTATTTGTATGGCCTTAGAAGCGATTCAAATGGTCATTATACTATTAACCGCTAAACCATTTGAAAGGGCGTGGGAGCTCGTAGAAGTAATCGGACTCCCTATGATTATTATCAACGGGTTTGGCACTTTGCTATTTATGCTCATCATTCAATCCACTATGAGGGATGAAGCACGGACGCGGGCTGTACAAACGAACCTTGCGTTTTTGATTGCTGATCAGACATTGCCTTATTTCCGACAAGGATTAAATCAAACTTCCTGTAAGAAAATAGCACAAATCATTTTGGGGCTGACTGAAGCCGACGCTGTGGCCATAACCAATGAACATAGTGTCCTTGCTCATGTGGGTGCTGCTTCTGATCACCATGTCCCAAAGGAGGGAATAGCTACAGGCTTAACGAGAAAAGCCCTTGAACAAGGCAAAATTATTATAGCTAAAACAAGAAAGGATATTTATTGTTTCCATGAACTTTGTCCATTGCAAGCTGCCGTAGTCCTGCCATTGCAAGTCCAACAGAAAACGGTCGGAACTTTGAAGATGTATTTCAAGCATCCCGATAAATTAAGCCAAGTAGAACAAGAGTTAGCTGAGGGATTGGCGAAACTATTTTCCACACAATTGGAACTAGCCGAAGCGGAAATGCAAACGAAATTATTAAAAGATGCTGAAATCAAGGCTTTACAGGCCCAAGTCCACCCTCATTTTTTGTTTAATGCGATCAACACGATATCTGTTTTATGCCGGACTGATGTGGAGAAAGCAAGAAATTTATTGTTGGAGCTAAGTGCCTTTTTTCGTAGCAATTTACAAGGCGCTCGTCAAATTCTAATTCCGCTTGAAAAAGAATTAGAGCATGTCAACGCTTATTTATCACTAGAGCAGGCCCGATTTCCAAATAAATATCATATCGTGTATCGAATTGAGCCAAGTCTTAAAGAAGTTCTATTGCCTCCATTTACGTTACAGCCACTTGTTGAAAATGCGATACACCATGCCTTTCCACATGTGAAGAACAATGGTGAAATTATCATTCATGTATATTTTAAAAACGAAATGATGTGTATTGTTGTGGAAGATAACGGGAAAGGGATCTCAAGCGAGAAATTAGATGAATTAGGTAAACATGCTGTAAAATCGAATAAAGGAACAGGAACCGCCCTTTATAATATCAGTGAACGGCTAGAAGGTATATATAATGGTCATGCCAGCCTCTCTATTGAAAGTGAAACTGGTCATGGAACACAAGTGAAAATATCAATACCACTTAACGAAAAAGGAGTATATGTCAACGATGATGAAAGCATTTATCGTAGAAGATGAACCATTGGCAAGAGATGAATTGAAATATCTTCTGAAGAGAAGCAGACAGGTTGAAGTTGTGGGCGAGGCTGATGGGATAGAAGAAGCCATGAGGGATATCCCTCGATTGAATCCTGATCTTGTCTTTTTGGATATTGAGCTTGCGGAGGGAAATGGTTTACTATTGGCTAAACAATTAGTAGAACTTGACCCTGCGCCTTCGATTATTTTTGCGACGGCTTATGACGAGTTTGCCCTTCAAGCCTTTGAATTATATGCTTTTGATTATCTATTAAAGCCATTTAATGAAAAAAGAATTCGTCAAACTTTGGATAAAATTATGAAACTCCATAAGATCGGGGAAGACGAATCTAGGATAAAATCTCCTGATAATCGAACCGCGGTTGAACAAACAAGTAAACTGGCTGTTGTAATAGATGATCGGATTGTCTTGATTGATCGGGACAACATTATATTTTTAGGATTCATAGAAGGAAAGACAATCATTAATACCGGAGATAATGAATATAAAATAGGTGACCCTCTCATTGTGCTTGAAAGGAAGCTCGACAATCGCTCTTTTTTACGCGTGCATCGCAGTTTCATTGTAAATATTGTCCATATATTAGAAATACAACCTTGGTTCAACTCGACTTATAACCTCATTATGAGTGATGGATCAAACATTCCAGTAAGTCGCACATATGTGAAAGAGTTAAAGCAGCTTATTGGTTTTTAATATTTTAACAATTCTGCATTTTAACTTCTTTATTTTGCAACCCATCCCTCATTATTTGCATTATAACTTGAAAATCATTTGAATCCGCTTTCATTGTGATATCATCATTTTACGATGTAAGAAATAGAGGGGGTTCAAAAATGAATGCGGTTCCAATCGTCATAGGCTCCATTTGTATTTTAATGATTGCCTACCGTTTATACGGGACATTCATAGCACTCAAAGTGTTAAAGCTCGATGATTCTAAGCCGACTCCGGCTCATAAATTAGAAGATGGAAAAGATTATGTACCAACAAATAAATGGGTGGCATTTGGCCATCATTTTGCAGCCATTGCAGCTGCTGGTCCACTTGTGGGTCCCATCTTGGCTGCACAATTCGGCTATTTGCCAAGTTTATTATGGCTTTTAATCGGAGCTGTAATCGGGGGAGCCGTCCATGATGCCGTGGTGCTTTTTGCGTCCATGCGTAAAGACGGTAAATCCCTATCGGAAGTAGCGAAAGAAGAACTTGGACCTGTAGCAGGCTTCTGTACAGGACTAGCGATGCTTTTTATCATTACTATTACGATGGCAGGACTTTCAATGGTCGTTCTGCATGCTTTAGAAAATAACCCATGGGGGACCTTTGCTGTTGGGATTACAATTCCTATCGCAATGGGTGTTGGGATTTACCATAAAAAAACTGGCAATCTAAAAGGTGCCACCATTGTCGGGTTCGGGCTCATTATGGCCGGGATTTTACTTGGGCCTAACATTCAAGGTACAGCACTTGGGGAATTATTGACACTAGAAGCAAGCACACTTGCTATTATTCTACCAATCTATGCTTTCTTCGCGGCCGCATTACCGGTTTGGCTGCTGCTCGCACCGCGTGATTACTTGAGTACATTTATGAAAATTGGTGTGTTTGCCGCATTGATAATCGGCGTTTTCGTGGTAAATCCAGAGATACAATTTCCTGCGGTTACGGAATTCATTAATGGCGGAGGTCCGATTGTCGCCGGTCCGGTTTGGCCATTTATTTCAATAACCATTGCCTGTGGTGCCATTTCAGGATTCCATGCATTTGTTGGATCAGGCACAACTCCAAAAATGTTAAATCGCTGGAGTGATATAAAATCCGTTGGTTTCGGTGCGATGCTTGTAGAATGTGTAGTTGCCATTATGGCATTGATTGCTGCAGTTTCGTTACAACCAGGCGATTATTTTGCCATTAACTCCTCACCTGAAGTATTTCAAACATTAGGCATGGAAACCGTACATCTTAACGAACTTAGTGAGGAAATTGGCATTAATCTTGAGGGAAGAACAGGTGGGGCAGTTACACTTGCTGTTGGGATGACCTATATTTTTACCGAAATTCCCTTCTTTGACAAGCTGGCTTCATTTTTCTTCCAATTCGTCATCATGTTCGAGGCGGTCTTCATACTAACCGCAATCGACTCTGGGACACGTGTTGCCCGTTACTTAATCCAGGACTTCTTCGGAGAGTTTTATAAACCATTAAAGAAAGTCGACTGGTTACCGGGTAACATCTTCGCCAGTGCGTTAGCCTGCTTTATTTGGGGCTATCTTCTCTACTCTGGTGACATTGGTTCAATTTGGGCACTCTTTGGTGTATCAAATCAGCTTATGGCCTCGATTGGACTCATCATCGGTGCGACTGTCGTCTTAAAAATTGCAGACAAACGTTGGTATATATGGACATGCCTCGTACCTCTTGCCTACTTATATGTAACGGTTAATGTAGCGGGGTACTGGATGGTAAGAAACGTATACTTAAATCCAGAATCTGCAGGATTTAGTATCTTAAATGGTGTATTATCTATCACCATGTTATGCCTAGGATTAGTCATTCTTATTTCAGCCTTGAAAAAATGGCGGGAGCTTTGGAAAATCCCACAAGCCGAACTTTTGGAAAAGTCAGCATAATGTTAAAGAATCCGGGCAGATTCATTTATATCCAATCAACTTCAAAAGAATATTGTGAACAGAAAAAAACGACCTAATGTCTAAAATATCTAAACAGTTTAACGAGAAAAAAGTCCTTTGTTAATCGGTTAAAAAGCTTTTATTTACCGATTCATGACATTTATTTTAAAGTGAAGGAACTTGAGCCTGAAAAAGGAAGTATCAATAACCCCAACTTTGTTAATGATAGCAGATGAGGAGGTGTGATACTATGGCAAAAGATGTTCTATGTGAAGTGAATAATTGTAAATTTTGGGATTCTGGAAACAAATGTAGTGCAGATGCTATTTATGTAGTTAGTAATAAAGGGAAACAAGCATCTAATAGCGAAGAAACTGATTGCAAAACATTTGATCCAGAAATTTAAATCATCGGGGGTAACCATCATACTGGTTACCCTTCTTTATTTATATTATTGATAATAATTATCATTTTCATTCAAGATTATAGAAATTCATTTTATTTTTTCTGCATGACCTCGAGAGATTGATCGAAATCCTCGGGAGTTAGTGCGATAAACTCGAGTTAGAGCGATAAATTCTGAGTTTGAGCAATTTACTCGTGAATTTAGCTGTTTACTCGTGAGTTTGAGCTGTTTACTCGTGAATTTGGCTGTTTTACTCGTGAGTTTGAGCTGTTTACTCGTGAATTTAGCAGTTTTACTCGTGAGTTTGAGCAATTTACTCGTAAATTTAGCAGTTTTACTCGTGAGTTTGAGCAATTTACTCGTAAATTTAGCTGTTTTGCTCAGAGTTCGCACTTTACTCGTGAATTTGGCTGTTTTACTCGTGAGTTTGAGCAATTTACTCGTAAATTTAGCTGTTTTGCTCAGAGTTCGCACTTTACTCGTGAATTTAGCAGTTTTACTCGTGAGTTTGAGCTGTTTACTCGTGAGTTTGGCTGTTTTACTCGTGAGTTTGAGCAATTCACTCGTAAATTTAGCAGTTTTACTCGTGAGTTTGAGCAATTCACTCGTAAATTTAGCTGTTTTACTCGTGAGTTTGATCGATTACTTTTGAAATGGTCAGCCCATCACCGATTGGAATCAGCAGGGATTCTAATTGAGGATGATTGGCCACAGTTTCATTGAATGTCTTCATAAATGCAGTATAATGTTTAGGTTCAGCATCCTGATCCGCCACACTGCCTCCCACAAGTACGTTATCCATGACGATTAAAGCACCCGGTTCCGCCAGTCTAATGCAATATTGCAGGTAATTTTCATAATTGTCCTTGTCAGCATCTATAAAGAAAAAATCAAATCGCTTGTTATCACCAACGAGTTTTTCAAGGCTTTGCAAAGCTGCTCCGGTCATATATGATACTTGATCGCCAAAGCCAGCTTTGGATAGATTGGCATAAGCTAACTTTGCGTATGACTCCTTTAATTCAAGGGAGGTTAATTTTCCTTCGCTGCCGAATCCCCTGGCAAGGCAAATTCCGCTATAGCCCCCAAGAGCTCCTATTTCCAAAACATTTTTAGCTCCTGAAATGGATATAAGCATGGTAAGAAGTTTTCCAGATGAGGGAGATACCGATATGGACGGCATTCCATTTTCTTGTATGGTCGTAATGACTTCTTCCAAAAGAGCATCTTGGGTATAAAACAATGAATCGATATAACTGTTAATTTGTTTCATTCATTTCAATTCCTTTCTCATCATTATTGGAAGTTTCCATTTCTTCATTTTTCTTATCGGCTGTCTCACTTTCTTGTATTTCAAATAATTGAATAAATTCGTTGATTAACATATCAATGGCTTTCAATTCACCGACTAAGATTTGGTTTATGGATTGAAACTCTGGTTTATCTAATTGCTCCTTGATGGTTGAACGTTTAAGATTCATCATTTCTAAAAAAGCAATTGCCCTTCCGCGGCGAAACGTTTTTGGACCACGATGGTGTGAACCATGCTCTTTTCCTTTGTGATGCTCACCACGGTGATGTCCCTCTCTCTTGAAATCCTTGAATTTTTCATTTTTCATTATAAAACCCCTTCCTGTGTATACGATTGTATACATATCGTTATGCTTATTATTGTATACAATCGTATACATATTGTCAATTTGGATTCAAATATATACGCATATCGTGGTATGCTTGGTAAATTTAATATTAAGAAATGTATGATCTTCAAGCTTACATTTAATTCTTTTATTTATAAGGTCCAGGTAAACAAAGAACCCTTTTATATCTTCTGGAAAAACATCATTATAAAAAGTAATGGTAACAGGCTAAATGAATTCCATAGAATAATCCTATAGTAGTCTAGTGAAGGGAAAGAAAAAAATATACGTCATATTTATTAAACCTACATACGTACATGAACGAAAAAATCTTAAACAAGTGAATGCGGTATTGTGCACAAATGTTTATAGAGTATATTGTTGTGCAGTCCATGTGACAACAATCGGACTTAGAAACGATTCATTTTCAATAAGAAGTAAGATATCGTAGAAGCAGGGAGAGGGATAAGAGAATGTTTTTAGATGAAAGAAGTGCCAATTTACTAAAACTATTACAGCATTCGCCCATTTCAAAAATGAAAGAACTTGAAGCACAAACCGGTCTGACAAGAAGGCAAATACAATATGGCCTGAATAAAGCGAATGACTGGCTCCAATTTCAAGGATATCAGCCCATTCAATATAATCGTGAAACAGGCTATTCCTTTTCTGGAAATATCAGAGATGAAGAATTGAACGTAAAACTGACAAAACGCAATTATATATTTTCAGAGACAGATAGAGAAAAAGTTTTTTACCTCATGATTTTATTAAGCCAGGAAGAATTATCCGTCTATCATTTCCAATCGATCACAGGGCTTTCTCGAAATACTGTGTTGAAAGATTTAAAGCGGCTTAAGGAGAAAAACAGGAACATAGCGCTTAAGATCCAGTATTCCAAACAAGATGGTTACGTGATGAAGGGTGAAAGTCGATTAAAGAGATATAGCATCGAACATCTCGTACATGATGTACTGAACAGCCCAAATAGTGAATTGATCTTGGAGTGCATATGGGGAAATCAAGAAAAACAAATAAGCTCAATCCGGATACAGCTTGAAAGATTCGAGCGTAAATTGGGCATTACCTTTACGGATGAGCGGCTTCATGAACTGACATATTTGTTTTTATGTACAGATCAGCTCATTGGAAAAGGAGAAGAATTACAATCTGATCAGAGCTGGGCGCCTTTTGTTACAACTGAAGAATATAAAATGGTTGAGGAAATGACCAAAACCGATGCTTTTCAATCAGTATGGAGCGAAACGGAAAATTTATACGCAACCTTACATTTACTAAGTATGAATAGAACGAAGGATATTTCCCCTCTTAAGGATGATGAAGTCATTCAACATCTTTTGCAGGAGATTGTGGAAGAGTTTGAGAGATTGGCTTTTGTTCATTTACATGATAAAGAACAGCTATGCCAACAATTGTACGTTCATTTTAAACCGGCTTATCATCGTCTAAAATATGGGCTCCCACAAATGAATCTGATGACAGAACGGGTGCAGAAGGTCTATCCTGAACTGCATCATCTGACCAAAAAATCTCTATGGTTATTAGAAAAAGAGATTGGCCGTTCAGTATCTGAAGAAGAAATAGCATACTTTACTATTTATTTTGGCGGATGGCTGCGCAAGCAAGGGACAACATTGGATGATCGAAAAAGAGCGATTGTTGTATGCCCTAATGGTATAGGAATCAGCAATATTCTCATTTATACATTGAGAGAATTGTTTCCGGATATTTTATTTTTGGATGTTCTGTCTGTTCGAAATGCCGCTGATTATCGACTGTCGTACGATCTTGTTTTTTCAACGGTGCATATGAGAACAAAAGCAACTTTATTTGTTGTACCGCCTATATTAGAAATGCAGGACAAACATAAGCTGCGTCAGCAAGTCATGCAGGAATTGTATGGGTATACGACGGACAATGTAGATGTTGCAGCATTATTAAAAGTCATTTCCAAGTATGCAACCATTCATGAACCGGATCAGCTTGAAAAGGCACTTCAATCAAATGTGTATAATCACACACCAAAAGTAACCCAATTTTCTTTAAAGGAGGCAGATAAGCCTGTGTTAGAAGAATTACTCAACATACAAACGATTCAATTACAGTCGCATGTTTCAAATTGGAAAGAAGCCATTCAAGTCGCAGCCCAGCCACTCGTAGATTTAGGAACTGTCGAAGATCGATATGTGGAAGCCATGATTGAGGCTATAGAAACGAATGGCCCATATGTGGTCATCACGCCTGGAGTGGCCATACCTCATGCGCGTCCGGAGCAGGGAGTTCGCTCTTTATCCATGAGTCTGTTGAAATTGGATGAACCTGTGGACTTTGCGCCAAATAAACCGGTCCGGCTGATTATTGTATTGGCGGCTGTAGATAACGATTCGCATTTACGGGCATTAATTCAGCTCACTCAATTATTGAATGAACCAGCTAATATTGAGGAGATTTTACAGACTGCAGATAAGTCTGTGCTTATGGAGTATGTTCATAAATATTCAAAGGAGGAAGCGGAATGAAAATCATGGTAGTGTGCGGAAACGGATTAGGCAGCAGTTTCATAATGGAAATGAATGTGAAAAAGGCATTAACGGAAATGGGAAAAACAGCTGAGGTAGATCATACAGACCTTACATCTGCAAAAACAGTGCAAGCGGATATTTTCCTTGGAGCAGCGGATATTGTAGGCCAGCTAGATGATGGAACCCGAACAATCGTTACGCTTGAAAATATGATGAGCATTCCTGAAATCAAATCTAAATTAGAGTCGCATTTAGGATAAAAAAAGGAGAGATTGATATGAAGAAAATCATGGTAGTGTGTGGGAACGGATTAGGCAGCAGTTTCATTATGGAGATGAATGTGAAAAAGGCATTAACGGAAATGGGAAAAACGGCGGAGGTAGATCATACAGATCTAACATCCGCAAAAACGGTACAGGCGGATATTTTCCTTGGAGCAGCGGATATTGTAGGTCAGCTTGATGATGGGACCCGTACGATTGTTACCCTGGAAAACATGATGAGCATTCCTGAAATCACATCGAAATTAGCGTCACATCTATAATAAAAAACAGAATGAAGAGGGGGAGAGGCAATGCTGGAACTTATCATGAATGACATCTTAGGTACACCTTCCATACTAGTAGGGCTGTTTGCTCTCATTGGCTTGCTGTTACAGCGAAAGTCCAGTGCGGATGTTGTATCCGGAACGCTAAAAACAGTTATGGGCTTCATTATCATTGGAGCGGGAGCGACAGTACTTGTTGGCGCCCTTGATATATTCAGTCAAATGTTCGATCATGCGTTCAATGTTCAAGGCGTCATACCAAATAACGAGGCCATTGTCGCTGCAGCACAAAGTGATTTTGGTACTTCGACTGCACTTATTATGGTATTTGGTATGGTTGTCAATGTTTTACTAGCTCGTTTCACGCCATTTAAATATATATTTTTAACTGGCCATCATACATTATTTATGGCCTGTTTAATTGCGGTCACCTTGTCGGTCGGAGGGCTTAACGGTGTTCCGCTTATCCTTGTCGGTTCTATTATATTAGGGGTATGCATGGTGTTGTTCCCTGCTATCCTTCAACCATACGTACGGAAGATTACCGGAAGCGATGATTTTGCCATCGGCCACTTTGGGACGATCGGGTATTTTGTTTCCGCTACTGTTGGAAAATGGTTTGGAAATAAGGAAAAGACGACGGAGCAGATTAAGGTTCCTAAATCTTTGGGATTTTTAAGAGACACTTCAGTCGCTGTATCACTTACGATGACATTGTTCTTTGTGATTGTTGCGTTGTTTGCGGGTCAAGACTATATTGAAACGAAACTATCCGGTGGTTCTAACTTCATCGTATTTTCATTCATCCAGGCCATTACATTTGCGGCCGGTGTGTACATCATTCTTGCAGGGGTGCGGATGTTAATTGCTGAAATTGTTCCTGCCTTCAAAGGGATTGCGGATAAAGTGGCGCCTGATACAAAGCCTGCGTTAGATTGTCCAACCATCTTTCCATTTGCTCCAAACGCAGTGATCATCGGGTTCTTATTCAGTTTTTTAGCTGGACTATTATCCATGTTCCTTCTTCCGGCAATAGGATTAAAAGTAATCGTTCCAGGGCTCGTACCACATTTCTTTACCGGGGCAGCTGCCGGTGTATTTGGAAATGCTACGGGTGGCCGACGTGGAGCGATGCTAGGATCATTTGCCAACGGAATCATTATTAGTTTTCTGCCGGCGGTTCTCTTGGTCTTCTTAGGAGATGTAGGGTTTGAAGGTACCACATTTGGTGATTCAGACTTCGGTGTGGTTGGTCTCTTGATCCTGAGCGTCATGAAACTTTTAGGATTATCCTGAACTGTTATACTGATAAGGTAAAGAAACAAAAATAAATGAATGAAACCAACAGCCTAAGATCTTTATAGATAATGGGCTGTTGGCATTTTCATCATCATTTGGATTTTTGAGGTGATTTGCATGAACAACAAGGCAATTGTGCTCGATTTGGATGGCACGACATTGAACGAAAGAAATACTGTGAATGAAACGCTGGAACAATACATAGGCGAACTTAGGAAAAGTGGTAAGCTGATTTTCATTGCGACAGGAAGAACGCTGGAAGAAGTGAGGGACGTTTTACCGTCCGGCATGGAAGCCGATGGAATGGTGACTGCCAATGGAATGTCCGTATTTATCGGAAAGAAACAAATTGTCGAACACGCCCTGTCGACGGAACTTGTGGAGGAATTGGTCGCCAAAGCAGGAGCGGAAGAGATTTTTTACGAAGTTCATCCGAACGATGGAACACGGATGGCATTACTTAAAGATAAAGACTATATGGTTAAACAAGGTTTGATGCCAAAGCCTGAGACAGTCGATGAAAATGAATGGCTATCAAGACAGGATGCAGTGGAAGACAAAATAAGATGGTCAGAACAACTGGATATAAGCAGCGTAGCCAAAATCTACTTCTTCAGCAATGAAATGAATACGATTCGAAAATGGAAAGCGGAATTGGGGAAAATCAAGCATTACAATGCCTTTACCACAGCTTCCTCCACCCATCATAATGTAGAAGTGACCGTGGAAGGCATCACAAAAGCAACAGGCGTTCAACTGCTGCTGAAGCATTTCCAGCTAGCACCGGAAAATATCCTGGCAGTAGGCGATGGCGAAAATGACCTCCCGCTATTTAAACTCGCCGGACATTGCGTTGCCATGAAAAACGCCACTGACCTGGTCAAAGAACAAGCTGATGAAGTGACGGAGCATTCATATAGAGAAGATGGCTTGTATCGCTTTTTGAAGAAAATGTTTCAATTACCTTAAGAAAGAACCCCTTGCTGTAGAGGAATTCCCATAACGTTCATCTATTCTCTTATTTCTCATATAATATGTGTCTATCAATCTGACTTATGTAAACTTTAAAAACCCTAACTATCTCTTTTAGTTAGGGTTTTTTACGGAATTTCCAGGTCTACTTCAAGCCTTGCCTAATCCTTTCTCTTATAATCTAACCGGTTTACTTCACGAATCAGTGGTTAAAACTGTAAAAGATAAAATGCATGTAGGTTGTCTTAATGGTCATAATGATTTTTAATCACAAAACTTTTTTAATATTGACGGTATCAATCTCTGACTTTATCATAACAACAGTAATGATAATCATTTTCAATTATGATTATCTCGTTGGAGAATTAGTTAAATAGGTATAGAAGATAGAAGGGGTGAAAAAAATGCGAGGATTTAATAAAGTAAGAACATTTGGAGGGGGAATATTAATCCTGTTATTTACTATTATGATGTTGTTAACAGGATGTAATACCTCTCAAAAAACGACAGAAGCAGAGAAGAAACAGAATTCTGCCGAAACAAAAAATCAAGAAATAAGAACAATTAAGCATGAAATGGGAGAAACAGAAATTCAAAATACTCCTACAAAAATAGTTACACTTGAGTTATCTTTCGTTGATTCTTTAAATGCTCTAGGAATAAACCCTATTGGAATTTCAGATGACAACAAAAAAGATATGATTACAAAACTTGTAGGTCAAGAAATAGATTATACTTCTGTAGGAACACGTGAACAGCCTAATTTAGAGGTTATTAGTTCTTTACAGCCGGATTTAATTATTGCAGATGCTGAGCGACATAAAGGTATCTATAAAGATTTACAGAAGATTGCTCCTACCGTTATCTTAAAAAGTCGGGAATCTACATATCAAGAAAACTTGGATTCTTTTAAAACGATTGCAAAAGCAGTAAATCAGGAAGAGGCCGCAGAAAAAAGGTTAAGTGAGCATGAAAAAACGATTAAGGAACTTAAATCAAAGCTTAATGTTAATTCAAATATGACGGTTTTACCTGCAGTTGTTCGAGATACTTCATTCCAAGCTCATACTTCTTCTTCTTATGATGGAGAATTGCTTGAACGTCTGGGATTGAAAAATGCTATTCAGCAAGAACAACCACATGCTGAGATGAATCTAGAGCAGCTTGTCGAGATTAATCCAGATGTGCTATTTTTAGCGAACAATGAGGGGAAGTTACTTACTGATGAGTGGAAGGACAATCCTCTTTGGAAAGACCTAAAGGCTGTAAAAAACGGACAAGTTTATAGTGTTGATCGAGATTTATGGACGAGATACCGTGGTGTTGTATCCGCGGAGGCTATTGCTAAAGACACTTTAAAAATGCTAGATGAAAAATAAAGGAACAAAAGCGAAGTAAGAGATCTAATTCTTACTTCTCTTTCTATTAGTTATAAATTTTGTTAGGAAGTGTGTTGTATAGTCAATGGAAACTGTAGTTAGAAGTAAAATGAAAGTGTATTGTACAGCTATAGCTGGAATAGTTTTGTTAATTTTAGGAGTCATAACAAGTATTTCTGTGGGAGCAGCCGATATAGATTTAGCAATGGTTTTGAAGTCCTTTTTTGAGGTGGACTCGTCTAAAGAACAGACTATTATAAGGACTCTTCGTTTACCTCGAGCTTTAGTTGGAGCATTAGTCGGTGCTAATTTAGCGGTGGCGGGTGCTCTTATGCAGGCTATAACCCGGAATTCATTAGCTTCTCCACAAGTATTTGGTGTTAATGCCGGTGCCTCATTTTTTATTGTGACATCTTTTGTTTTTTTTCCTAACCTCTCTTCTGTCTCTCTAGTTTGCATTGCATTTATTGGTGCAGCAGTGGGAGGAATGGCAGTCTATTCTTTTGCTTCGGGAGGAGGAATGACACAAGTAAAGCTGGCATTGGCTGGAATGGCTGTTCACTTTTTTTTATCTTCTTTAACGCAAGGTATGATTATCTTTAATGAACAAGCGAAAGATGTGCTCTATTGGTTAGTAGGATCTATTAATGGAAAAACATGGGCGCATGTTAACATGATTCTTCCATGGTCTCTTTCCGGGCTATTTGTTGCTGTATTGTTCTCTCGATCTGTTTCTATCCTTGTATTAGGAGAAAATATGGCGCAAGGACTTGGGCAACGGGTGTATCGAATCCGCATTTTAGCAGGGATATTGGTAATTATCTTGGCAGGATCTTCGGTGGCAGTCGCAGGCCCAGTGGGCTTTATTGGATTGATTATTCCTCATATTGTTAGGAGACTAGTGGGGGGAGATTATCGAAGAATCATCCCTTTTTCTGCATTATTCGGCGCTTTACTCTTAGTTTATGCAGATATTCTCGCTCGGTTTATCGCCTATCCTTTTGAGTCGCCGGTAGGAATTGTAACAGCTATAATCGGTGCGCCATTCTTCCTTTACTTAGCGAAGAGAGGCAGGAATATTAAACAATGAAACTAAAACAAAAGTTTGTGTTGAAACCAAATGTGTACCCTTATTCAATTCTCCTTCTGCTGATGGTAACGACGCTAATTTTATCAATGGTGAGCCTGGGATTAGGGGCCATTTATATCTCACCTATAGAAATCATCCAAAATTTCCTTGGAAATGGCATGCAAAGTCAGGCATTCATTCTGCACAACTACCGCATACCGCGTATTTTAATTGCCGTGATAGTGGGGGCCGGATTGGCAACAGCTGGAGCTATTCTGCAAGGAGTCCTTCGAAATCCATTGGCTTCTCCAGATGTGATTGGGGTAACAAAAGGTGCCGGTTTGGCAGCTGTTATCGTCATTGTTTTATTTCCGCAATCGCCCATTATCATACTGCCCCTTTCAGCTTTTATCGGAGCGGCGGTCATGGCGGCAATTTTGATGATATTTGTTTATAAAAAAGGAGCTCAACCAAATACAATAGCTTTGGTGGGAATTGCTTTAGGGGCAATATGTCAAGCTGGGATAGAGTATTTCATGGTCAAGTTCCCGGATGATGTAAATACGACACTGCTGTGGTTGACTGGCAGTTTATGGGGAAGAGGATGGGATCAAGTATTCATTTTGCTTCCATGTCTTGCTCTTGTCCCGGTATTGATTGCCTTAACGTCTAAAATGGATGTACTGAGCCTTGGAGACGAAATAGCTACAGGTCTCGGTGAAAGATCAAAATTACTGCGTTATATATTGTTAAGTGTTTCTGTCATTTTAATCGGAGTCTGCGTAGCTGCGGTTGGTTCTATCGGATTTATTGGTTTAATTGCCCCACATATTGCCCGGAGAGTGGTAGGGTCAAAATTCAAGGTTTTACTTCCTGCTTCAGCTCTTTTTGGTTCTATCTTTCTACTCGTTGCCGATAGCCTGGGAAGAGGATTATTCCCTCCAATAGAAATACCCGCCGGAATTATCACAGCTGTGATTGGGGTGCCATATTTTTTATATCTATTACGTCGTGAACGAAAAATAACATAAGGAAGGCGGGAGATTATGACAACATTATCGGCAGAGAATCTTTCTCTCTCTTATGGAACAACTCAAATTCTTGATAATATCGATTTAGAAATTCCTGAAGGTAAGATCAGTATTATCATTGGTTCTAATGGTTGTGGCAAATCTACTATTTTACGGTCTCTAGCTAGATTATTAATACCGCAACAAGGCACGATCTATTTAGATGGAAAAGCTATTCATCATCAATCTTCCAAGGAAGTTGCAAAGAAATTGGCTATTTTACCCCAAGCTCCGGAAGCTCCTGAAGATATAACTGTTAAAGAGCTATGCTATTATGGTAGGCATCCACATAAAGGCTTATTTTCCAGACAAACTCCAGAAGATCATGCTATTGTAGACCGTGCGTTATCTGCAACAAAAATGACTGATTTTGCTGATCGTACATTGGATGCACTATCTGGAGGACAAAGGCAAAGAGCGTGGATTTCAATGGCTTTGGTACAAGATACGGATCTTTTACTGTTAGATGAACCGACAACGTATCTAGATTTAGCACACCAAATTGAAATATTAGAATTACTACGAGATTTAAATGTAACTTATGGGCGTACGATTGTCATGGTTTTACATGATCTAAATCAAGCCGCACAGTATGCTGATCATCTAATTAGCATTGTTAAGGGAAAGATCTATAAAGAGGGACATCCTGAAACAGTGTTTACAAAAGATATGATTAAGGATGTCTTTGGACTAGATTGCTGTATTATTGAGAACCCTGTTGATCAAACGCCACTTTGTATTCCAATTGGTTTATCTCAAGATAATTAAAAGTATTTTGGTTCTGGTGCAAAATCTACTCCCTAGAAACATACATTCTCAGTTTCCATAAAATTGCTAGCTTATGAAGTTAACACGAACGATTATTTTTAATTTTTTCACGAATGAAGTCCAGGTATCTTTTCCGCGAGTTACACATGGGACTTCTAAAAGAAGATGGATAAAAATCACAATCTTATATGTAAGTACAGAACCTATTTTGATTAGCTCTATTTCAAAATGGGTTCTTTCTGCTTGGCAATGATAAAGGGTTAATTTTTCTAGGTTTATTTGGGACAGTAATCTTACTGGGGATTTGGATATCAGGCCGTGAACGTGTTTCAAAGAAGAGGAAGAAAGAAATGGAGAAAATCGAAGTTTGAAAATTGTAATGTTCTGTTAAAGAGAGTGGATAACCCGATTTAATTCATTAAATGATCAGACTATTTATAAGTTGGTTAGGGAATATGACAAGGAATCTTAAAAAAATCATCATACAATAGAAGAAACTTGTCAAAAAGAATCCTTTGCAAAAGGCAGCATCTCACCAAGTGATCTTAAGGATCATGCTCATCAATTGCAACCATTTCTATTTGATTCCAAAGATTTTCTAATCTTTTTGATAATAAAACCAATCCATTACAAAAAGTAACGTTATCTTTATTTTACAAAAAAAGCTTGCAGGTTTGGAACGTAAAAAGGGACTTCTTCAAGCTGAGCCACTGTTAACGGGGGATCAGCTTGAAATATTCAAATAAACCACCTTCTGTTTCTGATGAATATGTTTTTAGGGAAATAATTATTTTGGGTTCTGGGGAGAAAAGAAACAGATAGCAAAAACAAAATGAATTTCAGTTAATAAAATATTATTTGGATTATACTTAAAGCTGAATTTTTTTGGTTAAAAACTGGAATATTCTGTATTTTGGTTATAGTTTTACTTTATTGAAAAAATTCGTGGTTGATCCAGAATCAAATTATCTGGCTTTAGCCCAATGAATCTCTTGTCACATATTGTTTATAGCAGTTTCCTTCCAATTCTCGCTTAGCTCTAATAAAAGCAATAAATTGTATCATTTCCTCTTCAGAAAGAGATATTCCATCGACAGCCAGCTCCAAATTTAAGGGATCCGTTAATTCCATGAATTGAACGGACTCTGTGGAAATCTCTTTAGGCAGAAAAGTTGAATGTTCAACTCTACCTAGAATGTAGTCAATCGAAGTCTCAAATAAATCAGCCATTGACTTAATAGATTCTAATGATGGACGACGATATCCGGACTCGTAACCTGCATATGTACTCTTGGCAATCCCGAGTCGATCAGCGGTGTATTGCAATGACCATTTTTTTCTCTTTCTTAATGAGATAATTCTGTTTAATATCATTTTCCAGTACTCCTTCTTTTTCTTATTCTTATACCATTATAATAATATAAAGTGTACGCGAAGCGAATAATATTTTGCTTGATTTCCCTCTTTTATAAAATTATAATACAAATAGCGTTCGCGGAACGCGAATTTTAATGAAAAATGCATTTATTTCTGTCGTTATACTTATAGTAATTGTAAATACCGATATAGGTAAGTTATAGAGGAGGTATAATTATGAAGAGGTTGATGCTTCTCACTACTGGTGGTACAATAGCTTCGTTAGAAGGGAAAAATGGACTGGTTCCAGAGATGAAAGCTGATGAAATTTTAGGTCATCTACCGGGTTTAGATTTACTCTGTCAGATTGATAGTAAGCCTTTGATGAATATTGATAGTACAAATATGCAGCCGGAATATTGGTCTGAAATGGCAAAATCCATCCATGAACACTACCATGATTACGATGGCTTTGTTATCACCCATGGGACAGATACAATGGCCTACACTTCAGCTGCGCTCTCATATATGTTACAAGATGTAGAGAAACCAATTGTGGTTACAGGGTCTCAAATCCCAATTGCCTTTAAAAAAACAGATGCCAAAAGAAATATCTCGGACGCAATTCGGTTTGCTTGTGAAGAAATCGGAGGAGTATATGTAGTTTTTGATGGTAGAGTCATTCAGGGAACAAGGGCCATTAAATTGAGAACGAAAAGCTATGACTCGTTTGAAAGTATTAATTACCCTTATGTTGCTACTATATATAAAGATAAAATAGAGTATAATAAGTCTGTTCATTTATCAAAGAATAAGGAAGTTAAATTAGATACTTCCCTTTGTACAGATGTTGCTTTGGTAAAGTTACATCCTGGAATTAAGCCAGAATTCTTTGATTTTCTGAAAAACGAATATCAGGGGATTGTAATAGAAAGTTATGGGAGCGGCGGTATTCCATTTCACGGAAGAAACATTTTGGAGAAATTGAATGAATTGGCCGAGCTTGGAATATCTGTTGTCATTACTACTCAATGTTTAGAGGAAGGGGAGGATATGGATATATATGAAGTGGGGCGAAAAGTAAATCAGAATGTAATCATTCGTTCCAGAAATATGAATACAGAAGCCATCGTTCCTAAATTGATGTGGGTATTAGGCAAGACACAGGATCCACAAAAGGTGAAGGAAATGATGGAAACACCAATTGCAGAAGATATTACATTTTGAAACATGGGGGAGCAGGGGAAATGATGATAGACGAGAGAACATGCCGAATTGAGAAAGACTTTCTAGGTGAAAAGGAAATACCAGCAGATGTTTATTATGGAATACAAACTATGCGCGCTGTAGAAAATTTTCCGATTACCGGTTACAAAGTCAATGAAGAAATGATTCGTGCACTAGCCATGATAAAAAAAGCAGCCGCTTTAGCAAATATGGACACAAAACGTTTGTATGAAGGAATTGGAAGCGTTATCGTTAAAGCTTCAGATGAAGTGATCGATGGAAAATGGCATGAATATTTCATCGTTGACCCAATTCAAGGTGGCGCGGGTACATCGATGAATATGAATATCAATGAAATCGTTGCGAACAGAGCGTTAGAATTAATGGGGCACGAAAAAGGTGACTATTCAAAAGTTAGTCCAAACAGCCACGTTAACATGTCGCAGTCAACCAATGACGTATTTCCAACTGCTATTCATTTATCAACACTACGACTATTAGAGCAGTTAATAAAAACAATGACAAAGATGGCGTCAGTTTTAAAGGCAAAAGCAAAACAATTTGATCATGTTATCAAAATGGGCCGTACACATCTTCAAGATGCAGTGCCAATTCGTCTCGGCCAAGAATTTGAAGCATATAGTCGCGTGCTAGAGCGAGATATAAAAAGAATTAGTCAATCACGTCAGCATTTATATGAAGTGAATATGGGAGCAACAGCTGTTGGAACTGGATTAAATGCAGATCCACGTTATATCGAAAATGTTGTTACTTATTTAGCTGAAATTAGTGAATTGCCACTTGTAGGTGCAGAACATTTAGTAGATGCAACACAAAATACGGATGCCTATACTGAAGTGTCAGCTGCATTGAAAGTATGTATGATGAATATGTCTAAAATTGCTAATGATTTACGTTTGATGGCATCAGGACCAAGAGCTGGGTTAGGTGAAATCTCGCTTCCGGCACGTCAACCAGGTTCATCAATAATGCCAGGAAAAGTAAATCCAGTAATGCCAGAATTAATTAATCAAGTTGCTTTCCAAGTAATTGGGAATGATAATACGATTTGCTTAGCATCAGAAGCAGGACAATTAGAATTAAACGTAATGGAGCCTGTACTTGTATTCAATTTATTGCAATCAATTAGCATTATGAATAATGCATTCAATGTCTTTACAGATTATTGTTTAGAAGGTATTGAAGCGAATGAGCAACATTTAAAAGATTATGTCGAACAAAGTGTTGGAGTGATTACAGCAGTCAACCCGCACCTTGGTTACGAAGTGGTTTCACGTATTGCACGTGAAGCGATTTTAAAAGGTAAATCAGTTCGCGAACTTTGCTTACAGTATGATGTGTTAACAGAAGAAGAATTAGATTTAATTCTAAACCCTTATGAGATGACAAAGCCTGGTATAGCGGGTGCTTCTCTTTTCGATCGAGAATAACTTTAATATATATTGAATTTTTATTGGAAGAACTATGCCTATTATGCCCTAAAGGTTAAAGGCATAGTTCTTGATTTTTTTATTCTTAATTTGAACTTTTGAGTTAGTCTTTAGTGAAGGCTAACTTTTTTTAGATTTAGAAGCTATTTTGGGGGCAGCATTCTACCAAGACCCCATACAAAGGCATTGACTACTCTTAGAATTGAAGGCTAAGGAAACTAGGATGTTTCTGATATTATGTCCGTTGTTCAGATTTATAGGAAAATTTCATAGGCAAGTGTAGTATAAATTTAACTTGTACATGACATTTGTCATATCCTAGTCATGACACCAGGTACTAACAATGTCATTTTCTTTCCTTTATAATATGAATTAACAACAAAAACAAAAGGAAGTGCATTTGAATAATGACCTTACAAAATACTAAAAACTTGAGAAAACAAGTTGCTCCTTTTGAACAATCAACGACAAAGGAAAGTATATGGCAGATTATCAATACGTTGGGGCCATTTATTATCTTATGGTACTTAACATATATAAGCCTTTCCGTTTCTTATTGGCTAGCATTAGTTCCAGCCGTGATAGCTGCTGGCTTCCTGACACGAATTTTCATTATTTTTCATGATTGTACCCATCATTCATTTTTTAAAAGCCGCCGTATCAATAGAATAGTGGGGACAGCTATGGGTGTTTTAACGTTATTCCCGTTTGATCAGTGGGGGCATGAGCATTCTGTTCATCACGCTACAAGTGGTAATTTAGATAAGCGAGGTACGGGAGATATTTGGACACTTACGGTGGATGAATATTTGGCAGCACCACTTAAACTACGTTTAGCCTATCGTTTTTATCGCAATCCATTGGTAATGTTCGGAATAGGTCCAATTTATGTTTTCCTTCTTAAAAATAGATTTAACCGAAAAGGTGCTCGAAAGAAAGAAAAAATGAATACCTATTTGACGAATGTACTAATCGTTGTTTTAGTAGGATTACTTTGCTTGGCAGTTGGTTGGCAGTCGGTTCTTTTAGTACAAGGTTCCATATTCTTAATATCAGGTTCAGTAGGCATTTGGCTGTTTTACGTTCAGCACACGTTTGAGGATTCTTATTTTGAAGAAGATAAGGAATGGGAATATGTAAAAGCAGCAGTGGAAGGAAGTTCTTTTTATAAGCTTCCAAAACTGATGCAATTCCTTACTGGTAATATCGGATACCATCATGTGCACCATTTAAGTCCAAGGGTACCTAACTATAAACTAGAAGAGGCACATAATAATACCCTTCCTTTAAAGAACGTACCAACGATTACTCTTGCAACAAGCTTGCGGTCAATCCGTTTCCGTCTGTGGGATGAGGAAAATAAGAATTTTATTGGCTTCAAAGATTTAAGATATGTAGCGGAAAAAAGTGTTTCTGCTAAAGTGAAATCTGAGATATAACTGCACCATTTATGGACAGACTCCCCTTGATTATAGGGGGAGTCTTTGATTAATATAAAACTGCCCGGTAAGGAGAGAACTTAAATGATTCGAATTGTAATTGCAGAGGATCAGGAAATGCTGTTAGAGGCAATGAGTTCCCTACTTAATTTTGAAGAAGATATTGAAGTTGTCGGGCAAGCGCGTAATGGAGAAGAGGCACTTACACTTGTGCACCAATTACAGCCGGATGTTTGTATCATGGATATAGAGATGCCTGAAAAGAGTGGACTTGAGGCAGCAGAAGCTTTAAAGTCATTTGATTACAAAGTAATTATTTTAACAACTTTCAGGAAAAATGGTTATTTTCAACGTGCGTTAAAAGCTAATGTAAGAGGATATTTATTGAAGGACAGCCCAAGCGACGAGTTAGCCTGTTCGATTCGCAGTATAATGGATGGAAAGCGAATTTACTCCCCAGAACTTATAGATCATGCTTCCAACAATAATGAACAGGAAATGGGAGTGTTAGGACTGTTGGCCGATGCTCAAACCACAATTGAACCCTCTAATCAGCAAAGTAACACAATTGGGACTGTAAGAAAATATTTTTCAACAATCAAAGATAAAATGAAATTACCAACCGGTTAGAAATTATTAACTTCACCCAAAAATAAACAACTTCTCAGGAATCTACTTGTGAGATTTATGTTGTAATAGATTAAAAATTCTTTTTGAACTCTTTTTCTATTGTGGAAAGGAGTTTTTGTTTTTTTAATGACTAAAGGATAAGAATCACGGGTCGAAATCCTTCAAAAAACCGCATGTATGACGAGCAAACTTTGCTTAAATTTTGGTTGGAATATCAGTCTAAGAGAAGGCAGAACATAAAGGAAATGAAAAGGAACCTGAATCAATCGGTTCCTTTTAATTTTTCCTCATATTGTAAAATCTGATTAGGAGCATACGTGAAGGTTTATTCGTTAATAATTTTCAACTCTTTCAGAACATCTACTGTAATCGTCTTTGCTTTGCTTCCGCTTCCGTTAATGTTCGTTGCAAAGACCCATTTCCCTTTGTCTGTTTCGATGTAACCTACATACCAGCCTAATCCCAGATCGGAAAGGCGTGTACCTGTTTTTCCGTGGAGAACATATGAGTCTGCTTCTTCATTAATCATGATTCTCTTTACTGTTCTCATATGCTGTTTATCAAAGGGCAGTTTTTCTTCTACGAGGTTCTCCATAAAATGAGCTTGTTCTTGGGCAGATATTTTTATGCTGCTATCAAGCCAGAAATGATCAATCCCACCGGATATATCCCTGTTACCATAATTGATTCGGTTCACGTATTTCTGCATATCCTCTGCACCAATATCTCGGGCCATTTCTTGATAATACCAGATCACTGAATGTCTCATGCCTGAAGCCAGTGTATGATCCCTGTTCCAATCCTCAAATTCCCTAAGTACACCATCCCAGCGCTTCACTTCATATTCATCATGTACGGCTTTTGTCTGTAAGCCGATTAATGCATTTAGCACTTTAAAAGTCGATTCTGGAGTAAAGCGCACTTTACTTCTCTTTTTGTTATAGATATATACCGTATCAGATTTAATGTTTTGTATTACGGTTGTCCCTTGTACCCCATCGAACGATTCCCCAACTTGCAGTACTTTCACCTTCTGGTTGTTTGCACTTACTTGAATGCTGCTCATTGAACCACTAAATAGGAGTACAATAAGCATTAGAAATACCTTTAGGATTTTCATTTCACACTCTCCTTAAAGTCATGGATTGATGGATCAGCAGCAATGCAGGCCTTCATTACTGCAATCAAAAATAGTTAACAAGATTTGATAGCTAAAGTATACTTATTTCCGTTGAGAAACTAAACGATGTTTTTCTTATGCTGTGCCCATACAGATTAGAAGGGAAGGGGAAAATAGTGAGGATATACGAGGAGATTATCGAGGTCATTAATCATCGGGTAGCTCAAGGTTTATTGGGGACAGGGAGCAAGCTGCCTTCTATCAGGACTTTATCGGACGAGCTCTCTTGCAGTAAAAACAGTGTGATCAAGGCGTACCAGGAAATGGAGAATAGACATTTAATCTATTCTGTTCCCAAGAGCGGTTATTATGTTGTCGAGGACTACTCTTTTCGCCAAAAGGATCACATAGAGAATAAGAAAATAGATTTTTTGTCTGCAGGTCCCGATAAACATTCAATGCCATATCTTGACTTTAAACATTGCATCAACCAGGCGATTGATTTATATAAAGAAGAAATGTTTTCCTATTCAGAGATTCAAGGATTGCGTTCGCTTCGTTTAGAGCTAGCGAAGCATTTACAGGACCTCCAGGTTTTTACCGTACCCGAAAGAATATTTGTTGTAACTGGATCTCAACAAGCCCTTCATCTTTTTGTCTCACTTCCATTTCCCAACGGAAAGAATAATATTTGCATTGAACAGCCAACACACACTGGATTCATTGAATCTCTAAAACATCAGAATGCTGTTGTTTATGGAATAGAGGTAACGAAAACGGGGATAGATTTGCATGATTTGGAACAAATATTTAAACAGAATAGCATCAAGTTCTTTTACATAACTTCAAGGTTTCATAACCCAACTGGTTACAGTTATTCGAATGCTGAAAAAAAGAAGATTGTGGAATTGGCACAACAATATGATGTCTATATCGTTGAAGATGATTATATGGGAGATCTTGATTTCAATTTGAAGCAGGACCCGATGTTTGCCTATGATACCTCAGGAAGGGTTATCTATACAAAAAGCTTTTCTAAGATATTACTTCCTGGTTTGAGGCTGGGCCTGACAGTCATACCTGACTCGATGAAAGAAGTATTTTTGCAGGCCAAATTTGCTGCAGATTTACATACCCCGGTTCTTACACAGGGTGCACTAGAAATTTACTTCAAAAATGGAATGTTTCATGCACATATAAAAAAAATGAGGGAGATGTATAGAAACAAAGGGAGGCTATTACAAACAGCCTATAGAGATCATCTGCCTTCTTCTGCTTCTTTTTCCGGTTCATTATCGGGTTTTTATTCAACCATTGAATTACCTTATCCTCTAAAAGCTAAACATCTCATTGAACACTTAATGATGGAAAGTGTGTATGTGGACGATGTTGGAAAAATGTACATGCCAGAATGTAAAAAAGAAAATGTTATTCGACTTAGTGTTTCTCAAATTGAAGATGATTCTATCAGTATTGGTGTACAAAAAATTGCCGATTCTATTAGGAAACTTCTTAAACAGAGAAACATGTCTATATAAATTTATGTAAAATATGACTAGGTGACAACTAATTAACTCAAAGAACCTAATTTAGAATCTGTTTCTGGGAATGGTGAAGCACATGTCTTAGGAAGCAGAATAACTCTAAAGAATAGAAGATAACTTGGAGTTAGTATAGTTTCATGGACACATTTTAGTTAAGTCCTTACAATGATTTTTGAGAGGATGTGTCCGTCTTGGAACGTAAAAATACAGGTAAAAAATATAATAATGAATTCAAGAAGACTATTGTAGATCTTTATCACTCGGGTAATTCGGTCAAAGAATTAAGCGGCGAATATGGCGTATCAGAAGTTACCATTTATAAATGGGTTAAAGAATTTACTCCTATCGGTTTAGAGGAAGAGTCCATGACTCCAAAGGAATTAGCCGCCATACAGAAGGAAAACCTTCGGTTAAAGCAAGAAGTTGAAATCTTAAAAAAGGCTATGGCCATATTCGCGAAAAAGTAACCGAGACAGATCTTACCGAATTTATTGAGGAACACAAGAAACAATATCCCGTACAGAAGATGTGTGAAATACTAGAAATCCCAAGAAGCAGCCATTATCAGTCCCTTCAAATAGTCGTATCAAATCGCGAACAGGAAAACCAAGAACTCACGAAGGAAATTCATCTGATTTACCTGGAAAGCAAGGGACGATATGGGGCTCCAAAGATTCATGAAAGCTTATTAACCAAAGGGTTTTCCCTAAGTCTAAAGCGTGTTCAACGTTTAATGAGCAAGGCAAGAATTCGTTCTATTACTAAGAAAAAATACCGTCCCTATCCATCTAAAGAAAAGGTTATTCAATTGGATAATTTGCTAAAACGAGACTTCACTACTCAGACCATTAATGAGAAATGGGTAGCAGATATTACGTATATCCACACGTTAAAAGACGGATGGTGTTATTTAGCTTCGGTATTGGACCTTCATTCTAAGAAAATAGTAGGGTATTCATTTTCTCGTTCAATGACGACAGAACTGGTCATAAAAGCTTTCAATAACGCACACATTTCACAAAAGCCCTCGGAGGGCTTAGTTCTTCATACAGATCTTGGCTCACAATATACAAGCAGTGAGTTTACTCAACATATCCAAAACCATCATATTAAGCAATCCTTTAGTCAGAAAGGTTGCCCGTACGATAATGCCTGTATTGAATCCTTTCATGCCCTATTAAAAAAGGAAGAAGTCAACCACGTACAATATCTAGACTATCAAACAGCTAAATTAGCGATGTTCCAATTTATTGAAGGTTGGTATAACCGAAAAAGAATTCACAGCAGCCTAGGCTATCAAACCCCACAAGCCATTGAAGATCGAATTAGGAATACAGCTTAAGATTTAACTTTTTAGTGTCCAAAATATTGACTCAAATCCAACTAGCTAAATTAAACCTCTATAAAATTCTGAGAAAACGGGAGATTACACTTTATATTAAGGGAGTATAGTGTAAATAGATCTGCTATACTTTATTATTAAGATACATATGAAGCTCGCTTTATTTGTCGTAAAGGTTCCTAGAAGTTTATTTGTTTATAGCAAAGAATTGTATTTGACACGAGGTGATTAATAATGAAGCTATATCATGATTCACAGTTTATCAGGGGTACCTACCTTAAAAGAGATCAAATTTCCTCATATGAAAATTTCCCACTTAATCTACCTGTAATTAAGCACTTGCAAGAATTAACTTTTCATCCCAATGTTACTTATATTATAGGTGAAAATGGAATGGGGAAGTCAACCTTGCTTGAAGGGATTGCTATTGCATTTGGATTTAACCCAGAAGGTGGAACTTTAAATTTTAACTTTTCCAGTTATGATTCACACTCAAATTTAGAACAATATCTCCGTTTAAAAAAGGGGGTTTATAAGCCGAAGGATAGTTTTTTCTTTAGGGCGGAAACCTTTTATAATTTAGCTACAAATATAGAGGAATTAGACAAGGAGCCATCGAGTGGTCGAAAAATTATAGATTCCTTTGGAGGAAAATCACTTCACCAACAATCTCATGGTGAATCTTTTTTTTCAGCTTTTATAGAACGATTTCAAGGCAATGGTCTGTACATCCTAGATGAGCCTGAAGCAGCTTTGTCACCACTGAGACAAATATCGATGTTAGCCAGAATAAATGAACTTGTTAATCAAGGGTCCCAGTTTATCATTTCCACCCATTCTCCGATAATTATGGCCTATCCAGATGCTAAAATTATTGAAATAAAAGAGGGTGGATTGAGTGAAGTAACTTTAGAGGAGTCCAATCACTATTTATTAATGAAACAGTTTTTTGAAGATAAAGATCGGTTGCTTCATCATCTATTCCAATAAGTGTAGCTCAATTGTTCTTCTACTTACGAGTGCTTTACTACAATAAGGGAGGTTGCTGAGGCGACCTCTTTCTTATGCAACTAAAGGGGCAGGTTAGTTCAATAAAGAGATATGAATCAATAACTAACAATGTATAATTAATGTCTCAACAAATATTATATTTTTAGGAAGTGATTTCAATGGGCAATGTTATTTGGCAAGAAGACAGTGATTATTACAAGTTAGCACCATTAACTGATGAGATGGTTAAAAAAGCAGAAGAAAAACTGAAAATAAAATTACCACAATCGTACATAAATATCCTCAAAGATCAAAACGGGGGATATATAAAATTTAACTCGTATCCTACTGACGTTCCAACATCGTGGGCTGATGACCATATTAACGTTGACCATATTTTAGGCATAAGTCTAGAAGACGGTATATTAAAAAGCGAATATTTTATAGAAGAATGGGAAATGCCTGAAGGGTTGGTTTTGTTTAATGGTGATGGCCATACTTGGATTGCTTTTGACTATCGCCATGTTTCTTCTGAACCTCCGATTGTTTATATAGATAATGAAGAAGAAAAGATTATAAAAATAGCTAACCATTTTGATGAATTTTTAGAAGGTCTATATACGGAAGAATCCGAACCGTTTGATGAGATTGAACTTCAGATGGAGGGATATAGCAAAGAGGAATTTGAAACCCTTATACAACAAGATAATGTAGAGGAAATAAGTAGTGTAATTACATATCTGTCGCAATTTGAGTCTGATGTAGATTGGTTAAGTAAACAATTTATGAAATTGAGTAAACATCCTGATAAATACTTAAGAAGTGATATCGCTAACACTGTATGGAATTTTTTAACTTATCGATTAGATAATGAAACAATCCAAGAATTTATTGAGGTTTTCAAAAATGATACCGATATTGATGTACGAATGTACGCTGAGATGATTATCGAAAAACTTAACTATTCATATGAAGATTTGAAAAGGGATTTGGGTTTTGATAATAGAGTCAGTTTTTCTTTTCAAGACCACATTTATCACATTAATGAACATTCTAACCAATGGCATCTCTCAGATTATGAATTCGATTTACAATCGTTTAGTACAACGGAAGAGCTACTACAACAGGCAACATTGGATGGAAAGTCTTTAGAGGAAATATGGGTTAATGCGAAAATATTATAGTACTTGCTATGCAACTAACGGGTGCGTTAGCTGAAAGATCTGAGCTGTCTTTAAGGCAGCTTTTTCTTATTGAACTAAAGGGGCAGGTTAGCTTAATAAGAACAGGACAATCAATATACTATGTAGAATATAATTAAGATGACATTGTTTAAAGATTTAGAAAAAACAGTATATAAAAATTAGGAGTGTTTGTTATGGTTCATGCAAAAGATGTTTTATCGGATCAATTGTTGGCAAATGCTAATGACCCAAGTTGGTACCTACCATTTTCAGATTCAGTAGAAAGATTGTCTGAGGAACATGCATTTTGGAAGCCAAACGAAGAAAGTAATAGTATTGCTGAAATTGTGCAGCATCTACTATATTGGAATCAAACATGGCAAACAAGGTACCAAAAATCTCACGTTGATGCTGTGCCTTCAATAGGAAATAATAATAACAGCTTTATTATTCCTGAAAATCATACTTTTGCTGACTTAAAAAAACAACTATTAGAGGTGCTTTTACGTTGGCAAGAGTTATTATCTGAAGAAAAAGTTGAGAGAGAAGTTAATGGTTATCCTGGACACGTGAAATGGTGGGCAGTACTCGGAAATGTGTCAACTCATAACGCATATCACATTGGTCAGATCATTTATATCCGGAAGTTGCAAAATAGCTGGAAAATAGATGCAGGAGTAGATAAATAAATAAAGTTGCACTAGTGCCTACTTGAACTAACAGGTGCTTTACCTGAAGATCGGAGCTGTCTTTAAGGCAGCTCTTTCTTTATGATGCAACTAACGGTGCAGGTTAGTTAGTTTGTTTAATAAGCGTAGTATATTCGAACTGCGCATATTTATATTTATTAACTTATCGATTTCCTCTCTTTTAAAAGTTGAATAAAAAGCACTTTCTATTCAACTTTTCTAGAAATATAATTAAACGGAAAGGAGGTAATGAGAATGAAACATAATTCTATGCACCAATGGCATAAAGAGCATAATAAACGCGTAGCAGAATTTCACAAAAAACACGCTGCTCAAGTAGCTAATGGAGAAAACGGAAACGGTTGGTTAGCCAAGCTCGAAACGTCTTTTTTTAATAAAGTACTTGTTCCTCTTAAAGTTGTGAAATAACATCTTTTTTTCTGCTCCTGCTCTTTTGGGAGCAGTTATTTTTTGATTTTATATAAATAATTTGTGACACAGTATGTTTCAACTCTACTAAGCCTTATAGAACTAACAGGTGCTTTAGTTCAATAAGGGAGGTTGCTGAAGCAACCTTTTTGTTATGCAACTAAAGGGGCAGGATAGTGAAAGATGTAGCTTTATAAAAAAGTTTGATAAGAATTGATCTTAAACATTTGTTTTGTAAATGAATTCATTCCATTTTTATTAAAAAAGATTGATCAGAACCAATGATATAACTTATAACAGCAACTCAATTTTTATAAAAAAGTTTGCTTAAAAAAATTTATAAACGTTGTTAAATCAACGTTTAACATCAAATATAGCCCATATTTCAATCAATCTTTTTTCAAAACGATACAACTTTATTAGGGGCACGGAAACGATTCGAGGATTAAGGGGCCACATGTATAAAAAATTCCAATTGTTATAAGTTATCGAACCAAATAATCGAATTAACAAAATTAATGCGGATTCTACCATATTTCAACAGGACTTAAAAATGCTAATTGAACCTTGGCTAACTGTTAAACAATATGATGAAAAAGATATTAAAGAAAAAGTGTGATCAACAATAAGATAAGTCTTTAAAACAAAGCCCTGAATCTTCTACTTAGCGTAGAAAATTCAGGGCTTTTTATTCCAAAAATTGTCTTATCGTATTCGCGTTTTGTCGGCAGGACCCCTATTAATAGTATCCAGTAATACCATAAGCTTCAAAAGGATTCGAGCTTGTTGATCGATATCCTTCTGCTTTCGCATAATTTCCCACTGGATCATCAACCATGGGGGTATAACATGATTTTTGTCCGGAAAGTACTTTTCCATTTCCTCCAGAACTATTACAATCATATGATCGGAGCTTTATCGAATGATCGGAATTAAACTGGTGAATAAAGGCATTCCCTGTATAACCGGATGGCAAGGCAGAATTAAATGTAGTTTTCGCCCAAGCAGACTTACAGGATGGACTATATTTTACCTGAATTGTTCCAACAATGGTTCCATTATCCTTCTTCACACTCGTAGAAACTGCCGTGTAGGCATCATTTTGACAACCAGTAGAAACTGGACTCTTCCCGTTATAACTTGCAGCCTCTACATTGGGAATAGAAAATGACATTGTGGTTAACGCCAAAAATGACAGAAATACCAACAATTTTTGTTTCATTATAATCCTCCCCTTAATATTATTTTTTTAATACTCTGAAAATTTTAACATTATGCGTTTTTATAATCTATATAACTAAACTACTATCTTATTCAACAATCTGGCCCTTTAACGGAATAATTTTATTGTCATGAAACATCTAATTCTTTATTGTATCCCAAGGTTACCTTTCATTCGGTAAGGTGCCTTTGAAGAGTAAATTACTTCGCCTTTTTCTTGTTTCACTAACGGGTGCTTTACTACAATAAGGGAGGTTGCTGAGGCAACCTTTTAGTTATGCAACTAAAGGGGCAGGATTGTTGAACAAGAAATACATGTTTTATAATATGTAATATTTTGCAGCAGGATATTTTGCTTGTATGTTGATAGTTTATTTTATCTTTGATTACTTCTCTTGGTCATACGCTGTGGGTTCTTTAACTGGTATAGTTTTATTTGGACTTATAATAAAGGTGCTTCGCAGAAAAAGATAACTGAATTTATTCTAAACCCAATTCTTCTTGAATGAACTGTTGCGATACTTCAATAATGAAGTGTCGCTTTTTTTGAAGAGCAAATGGGGCAGAATAGTTCAGTAATTTGCACGCCCGAATATAATGAAAAAGGGATGTAGTTTTTTTTATCGCCAATGCCAATGAAAGGTGTAATGATCAAATACTTAAGATGAAAGGAAACCTTTATTTATGGTACAAACTTCAAGAATCATTTCTAGAGCTGCTGTTCGCGGATCTGCAAGTGGTTTACTATTCATGGCGTTTTTCGGTACGCTTTGGGCAGGCACAGGTGTAATGGGATTGCAAGGTTGGGGATTTCCTTACGTGGAGTTAGCTGCTGTTTTCGTAGGTATTACGTTGATTATTGGTGGGATTTCATTAATACGAGCATCAAAACGATTATCTAATCAGGTCTCACAAGAAGATGCCAGGCGCTGGAAGCGTATAAGGTTTTGGTTTAACATAACCTTCATTGCGGAAGGTTTGGCAATCGGGATTGCAATTGCCATCTGTAACGCAACTAATTTTACTGATCTAATACCGGCAATTATCGCCTTAATTGTGGGTATTCATTTTTTACCTTTGGCGCATCTTTTTCAATTAAGAATCTACTATTTTACCGGATTACTCCTCTGTTTACTTGCGATTATTACATTACTGGTTGTGCCTGAGAGTGTCACGCTGTTTGAACATCAAATCATTGCACCGTTGTCGATAATCGGCTTTGGCTCCGCACTAATCCTTTGGACAACTGGATTGACGATATGGCTAAAGGCTAAAAAATTGCTAGGTATCGTCCCGCAATTATAACCTAAATAGTGAGACAGGACTTTACTTCGAAAAAGTGCGTCTATTGTACAAAAAAGTGAAATGCAGAGTAATTTTCTTATACAGCTAATTGGGAAGGCGTGAATAAAACTTCCTAGCGCCATACCAAAAGCCACTGAATTGGCAGGCGATCTAAACACGATGATTGAAGAGTTCATCATGACAGATGAAATTTGAGAAAAGGTGAAGGACGATCCATATGAAGTCTAATCACCAGCAAGATGACGAACGATTGAATGAAAGGAAGAGGGACTGTCTTATATAAAATAAGGCAGTCCCTTCAGTTTATTATGTTATTTTTTTAATTCAATAAATTGGTAGGACCCCAATCCGTGATTATTATTTGTTTCCTCATATACATAATCCGAACGAAATATAACAAGAGTTGCATTATGCTCTTGTATCTACATAACATTTATTCGGTTTATTTGAGCTAACTTCAAAAGAGTTACCAATTAGTGTTTTATAGGATTCAACATTTTCTAATAGATGAAGTAATATAAATGATTCCTACTTACTTATCTAACATTGTTCCAAAATCGGCCCGTATGTATCCGTTCGTCGATCCCTTAAAAATTGTAGGAGATTTCTTGCAAACTCGATTTCTTTTATATTGATTTCCTGGACCAGGATTCCTTCCTCTTCATCTAATGATTGGACAATATCCCCCATTGGATTGCTTATGAAACTTCCACCATAGAATCTCATATCTTTTTCTTGGCCGACTCGGTTAACCGCAGCTACAAATACTCCATTGTGAATGCCGTGTGAAGAGATGGCTTTGGTCCAGGTTCTTCTAGTGGATAGCTCTGGATGATCCGGCTCCGAACCAATTGCGGAGGGATAGAATAGTATATCTGCTCCCTTCAATGTCAAAATACGGGCTACCTCCGGAAACCACTCGTCCCAGCAGATGCCGATTCCAATCTTCCCAAATTTCGTATCGTACACTGGATACCCTGTATTTCCTTGCGTAAAGTAATATTTTTCATGGTATTGAGGCCCGTCTGGGATATGGTTTTTCCGTGTTGTGCCTAAATGTTGTCCATTTTCATCAAAAACTGCAGCACTATTAAAATAAATCCCTTTTGCTACCCATTCATAGAAAGGAACGATTAACACGATTCCTAGCTCTTTGGAAAGTTCCTGCATCTCCTTTATAGCTACGTGGTCTAAAGGGATTGCTAATTGATAATTCTCTACAGAAACTGTTTGAGCAAAGTATTCAGAATGATAGAGTTCCTGTAAACAAATAACCTTTGCTCCTTGAGCTGCAGCTTCTCTGACCTTCACTTTTGTTTTTTCTACATTCACTTCAATTCGTTCATCACAAGTCAATTGAATTAATCCTATCTTCACTTTGCTCATATGGATACCTCCTCAACAATTTCATGGACAACCCTTCCGTCTACCATGGTAAAAACAACATTTGCATTTTTGATTTCCTCATATGGGACATCAAATAAGTTACGGTCAAGGACAATAATATCTGCAAGTTTTCCAGCCTCAATTGTTCCTAGTTCTTTTTCACGGAAAGACCCATATGCCGGAGCCGCAGTATAAGCAAGTAGCGCATCCTTTAATGAAATTCGTTCCTTTTCATCCCATGTTACACCTTCATCATCTAGCCTTGTAACAGCACGATAAATCCCTGACAACGGTTCCAACTTTACAACTGGATAGTCGGTGCCAAATACAACATTTGTGCCAGTATCTATCATCGTTTTTAGTAAAAAGGTATATTTCATTCGCTCTTGCCCGATTAAGTCCTCGTACACCTCCCTTTGTGAAACGTTGATATGTTCTGGCTGAACAGAGGCAAGTACTCCTAGTTTGTTAAACCTTTCAATGTCATCAGGATGAATCATTTCTACATGCTCTATTACATGACGGGAATCTCTCACCCCATTTTTCCGCTGTGCTGCTTCAAAAGAATCCAAGGCTAATTTAACCGCTCCATCCCCAATACAATGGAAGCGAACCCGAAATCCTTCTTCATCAGCTTCTACTGTCCAATTTTTAATCGTCTCCTCAGGAAAAACTGTATTCCCCTTTGTCGTTGGATTGTTTGCATATTCATCTAGCAAATAGGCAGTATGACTGGTGGTGACTCCATCGACAAACTGCTTGAAGCCACAGAATTGAACCAAATTGGATGTATATTTCTCACGTAAACTTTTTGCCAGTCCCAAATCTCCGTTTAAGGGAGCAACAAAATGAATTCTTGCAGTTAACTTACCTTGTTTTTCATATTCACCATACAATTCAGCTTCTTCCACACCCATTTCTGGGATCCTTAATAAATCATGAACAGAAGTAACTCCGTATTTAGCTGCTTCACGTAAAAAATTATTGAGTAACTTATCTTGCATTTCAAGATTAATAGGTAATGCTTTCGTGACAAAACCTACAGCGTGCTCAAGTAATAATCCTGTAGGCTCCCCATTTTCATCCCTAACAATCTCGCCGTATGGAGGATTTTTCGTATTTTTATCGATCCCTGCCAATTCCAACGCTTTGGAATTCACCCATGCACTATGAAATTCAGCCTGATATAACAGTACAGGTCTGTCCGAAATTACTTCGTCCAAGAAGGATCGGTGCGGCTGCCCATCCTCCCAAAGGCTTTGTTCCCAGCTACACCCTATGACAAAGGGGTCATCTGTTTTGGTGTCTGCGTATGCTTTAACCATCTCAGCGGCATCTTTTGCCGATTTCGCTGAATTGAGCCGAACGCTATCATTCAATAAACCTCCTAACAACAAATGGATATGGAAGTCATGGAAACCCGGCATAATCAGTTGATCACCAAAATGGTAAATCTTCGTCTGACTATCTACATATTCAGCAAAACAACCTAATTCTAAAACTTCTATAATTTTATTTTCCTTGATTAATATAGACGCTGGAGCGGGAGAGTCTGTTGACCCGGTTAAAACTGCATTCCCACTAATAACAATATCTGCTATGATCGGCATTGTAACCTCTCCTTATATAGTAAAATCTTATTTTCGCATGCCACTTGTTTTATTTAAAAAGTGCAAGTTCTATGCCAAATTAACTCTGGCTGTTCACTTAATCCTATAAAAATGCTATTACTTTTGATTATTGTATCTTCTTTTATCATGATAATTTCCCCTTTATTTTTAAGTATGTTCACCTGATAAGTTTATTTCTGGTGGTGACTCTTTAAATCCTTTTGTTAATACCAGCATGTATACAAACCCAAGCACGAACCAAATCCCTCCAAGTACTTTTGAGTGAATATCTAAGTTCACAAGTAACCATAAATCAAGAACGGCTCCAATAAGTGGGATGATTAAATATAGAATGGTTCCTTTGAAGGATCGCTGTTTGTTCTTGATAAAGTAATAAAAAATTACAGAGAGATTAACACAAGTGAAGGCAAGGAAGGCTCCGAAATTTATAAATGAAGCAACTAATGTCAAACTTAAAACTAATGCAAGTAGTGAAAATCCACTAATTACAAGAATGTTATTAACAGGAGTGTTATATTTTTTATGAAGAGTTCCGAAGAATCGCTTCGGTAATTGTCCATCACGCCCCATTGCATAGAGGACACGTGATGCACTTGCTTGAGAAGACATTGCAGATCCAAAGGCGGTGAATCCATAAACAGCTAAGAAGAAAGTAGCAAATGTTTTTCCGCCAACTAATGTAATAATTTCATTAGCTGCAGCATCCGCATTACTGAACGTATCATATAAAGGCCATACGTTATGTGCAAAATATGAAACGGCTATAAATAGAATTCCTCCTGTAAACATGATGATATAGATTGCGCGGGGAATGGTTTTTTCAGGTTGAATCGTCTCTTCAGCAAATGCTGTAGCAGAATCAAACCCAAGAAATGAGAAACAAAGAAGTGCTGCTCCTGCGACTATGAAAGAAAAGTGCTCATTCGTATTATAAAAAGAATCAAAACTCCAAAGTGTACCCGTTCCTGTGCCACCGGTAATTTCACGAATGGATAATCCGATAAATATAGCGATGAAAAGAATGGCTAAAATTGTAAGGAGAGCATTTGCTTTTGTCGCCATTTTTACGCCTATCACATTAATCACTGTCACAATCAACAGTAAACTTAATACCCAAACATATGCCGGTATAGATGGAAAAGCTGCCGAGAAGAAAATGCTAAATAATAAGTAATTGACCATTGGAATGAATAAATAGTCCATTAAAATCGACCAACCTACGAGAAAACCAGCATAAGAATTGATTGATTTTTGTGTGTACGCATAAGCAGAACCTGCTGAAGGTATAACCTTTGCCATCTGTCCATAACTGTATGCCGTAAAGAACATCACACCTAAAGCGAGTAAGTAGGATCCTGGAACCATACCATGAGATAATTGAGCCGCGATTCCATATGTACTAAACACAGTGGCCAACGCCATAAATGAAAAACCAAATAGAACAACAGGAATAAGCGTTAACGACCTCTTCATCCCTTTTGAATCTGACATATAACAACCCCCTTTATTTCTGTTTTAGTTTCTACACATAAAACAAAGCAAAAAATATGCCATTTTCACATAATTAGTAACCGACCTTCTTTTGTGGTGACACAAGCCTTAAGAAAAATCCTTTATCAAATGAGATGAAATTTGTACTTGAGACCACAATTAAGTTCCAAAAACATGTAAAATTGCATACCTTATTCATATTTGCATAAAAAATCATCCTATTTAAAGTAATCTACTTTAAAAGGATGTCATTGTTATTCTAGGGATCCTACCAGGGTAGCATCAGGAAAATGGGATTTAGAATGATAAGCATTTGGTACAAGTCTTATGAGATATTATGAAGCCTAATTTAAGGTGTGATTTGATTATGTCTCAGTAGACTTTACTCTATTGAAATTGTGAAGGATTATAATTAAATTAACAGGTACAAGAGTTGAGGAACCGGGATTGCTGCGCGATCCTTTTTTGTTATTGCTAACGGGGCAGTTTAGTTGAATAAGAAGAACTTTATTCTTCGAAGTGAATTTACTTTTTTTAAAACTGCAATATAAAGGCAATAGAAGAAAAGGATGAGGACTGGTGTTTAGGATTATTATTTCTTAATACACGAATTGTAAATCACTAACTCTTTTGATGGGAAGCTTATTCAGGAACTGAAAACACTGGCTGATTATGACTATGATAAAGATTTTTCAAAAATCTTTATCATTAAGTTTGTGAAACATTGTACTTAAACTAACAGGTGCGTTAGCTGAAGATCAGAGCTGTCTTTAAGGCAGCTTTTTCGTGCGCCCGGCATGGGTGCAATCTATAGGGTGAAAGTCCCGAACCATGAAGGCAGTAGTAGTGGTTAGCTTAATGCAAGGGTGTCCACGGTGACGTGGAATCTGAAGGAAGCAAGCGGCAAACCTCCGGTCTGAGGAACACGAACTTCATATAAGGCTAGGTATCATTGGATGAGTTTGCGAAACAAAACAAAGTCCTTACTGCCGAAGGTGGTACAGAGTAAATGAAGCAGATAGATGGAGGGAAAGATTGCACTCTTACCCGGGGAGGTCTGATGACAGCCAAGTACACTTGGTAACCTGTCCAGTGATGGACAGCTGAATCATCAGAAGTCAGCAGAGGTCATAGTACTTGTCTACTCGAGAAGATAAGGAAGGACCGAACAGATTAAGGAGGATGAATACTAGGCGTTCGTTATCTGCGAAGAAGCAAACAATTCCTAACGGAACTTATTTGAAGGAAGAAGTGGTGAATACACGGGGAACTTCAAAAGGGCGGAGCAGATAAAGGCACAAATAGACCATCTCGTCCACGCAGGGAAAGGATATCAACGATGTTAATGGAACAGATACTAGAGAGGGAAAACTTAATACAGGCATTGAAGCGTGTAGAAAGAAATAAGGGAAGCCATGGTGTAGATGGAATGCCGGTTCAAAACCTGAGACCGCACCTCGCAACCGAATGGTACAACATGAAAACTGCCCTTTTACAGGGTACCTATCAACCGCAGCCCGTCCGTCGTATCGAAATCCCGAAACCAAACGGCGGAGTTCGGCTATTGGGTATTCCAACCGTTCTAGACCGTTTCATTCAACAAGCCATTGCCCAAATATTGACTAAGATATATGACTCAACCTTTTCGGAGAATAGCTATGGATTTCGCCCTAACAAACAAGGGCACCAGGCGGTTCGAAAGGCAAAGTCCTATATAACCGAAGGTTATACATGGGTAGTGGATATGGACTTGGAGAAGTTCTTCGATAAAGTGAATCATGACAAGCTCATGGGAATGTTAGAGCGGAAAATTGAAGATAAACGAGTTCTCAAACTGATTCGTAAATTCCTTCAAGCAGGCATTATGATAGGCGGACTTTTTCATAAAAGTGAGGAGGGAACTCCGCAAGGAGGTCCGTTAAGTCCTTTATTATCTAATATCATGTTAGACGATTTAGATAAAGAACTAGAGAAACGCAATCTTCGATTCGTAAGGTATGCGGATGACAGTACTATCTTTGTGAAGACACGAAAAGCCGCCAAACGTGCAATGGGAAATATCTCAAGCTTCATTGAAAATAAACTGAAGCTAAAGGTCAACTACGAGAAGTCGAAGTATGATCGCCCTTGGAACAGAACGTTTCTCGGTTTTAGTTTCACGAAGTCAAAGAAGAACCCGAAGGTTCTACTGGCTAAACAAACGGTGAAGAGAGTAAAGAAACGAATCAGGGAAATGACCTCGAGAAAATTACCGATACCCATGAAACTCCGAATAAATAAGTTAAAGCAATACCTTAGAGGTTGGATGGGGTATTTCGCCCTCATTGATACTCCGAACGTATTGAAGAATTTAGATTCATGGATTCGAAGAAGACTCAGGATGTGCCTATGGAAGCAATGGAAATTGCCAAGAACGAGGGTGAAGAAACTCAAAGGATTAGGCGTCCCATTTGGAAAAGCATATGAATGGGGAAATAGCAGAAAGGGTTATTGGCGCATAGCGCATAGTCCTATTCTAGACAAAACCCTTAATAATGTTTATTGGCTCCATCATGGGTTAGTAAATCTATATGAACGATATACAAAACTACGTCAGACTTAAACTGAACCGCCGTATACCGAACGGTATGTACGGTGGTGTGAGAGGTCGGAGGCTAGGCGCCTCCTCCTACTCGATTTATGCAACTATCGAGGCAGCCTTTTTCTTATGGCACTAAAAGAGCAGAATAGTGCAAGAAAGATTACAAAATAGATAAAGCTTCGTTTATTTTGGCCTCAGATTTTTTTTTGAGAAAATATAAAAAAATCTAAGCCAAATGAAACTCTAGTTTGTCTAATGAGTGTAAGACTTAAAAGGGAGAGGGTGAATGATAATTATTAAATTAGTGAAAAAAGCTCAAAAAGGTGATGATAAAGCCTTTTTAAAACTTTTCCAACAATATGAAGAAGATATTTATCGGATGGCTTATGTATATGTCAAAAATGAAAGTGATGCCTTAGATGTGGTTCAAGAGGTGGCATATCGCTCATTCAAAAAAATAGAAACATTGAAATATCCAGAGTATTTCAAGACGTGGTTAATAAAAATAGCAATCACTTGTTCCATTGATTTAGTTAGAAAGAATAAAAATGTGGTCCAACTTAAACCAGAGTATGATGAGTGCATTAGCTTTGAGGATGAAGATATTCCTCTTTCTATAACACTTCAAGAATTACTAGATCAGTTAAATGAAGATGAAAAAAGTATCGTTATTTTAAAGTTCTATGAGGGTTATTCATTTAAAGAAATTGCAGACTTGTTAAATATGCCTATAGGATCAGCAAAATCGGTGTTATATCGTGCGTTAGGTAAACTTCGAAAACAATTTAAGGAGGCTGATCTTTCGTGAGTAATATAAAGCAAGAGTTAGAAAAAATTAAGATTCCAAAAGAATTACACGAAAGAACAAAACTTGGCTTAGAAAAAGCAAAATTAGAGCAACAAAGCAACAAGAAAAGAAAACTTTACAAAAGGTTTTCAATAGCTGCAGCAGTTTGCTTGATTGTTGTTTCGACATTAACTTTTACACCCGTATTAGCAGCTATTCAAGAGGTATATGATAAAATATTTTCGAGTAAGCATATTGATGATACAGGTGTAAGAACTGCAATTGATCTAGGACATGGTCAAGCTGTTGATCAAACATTTTATGATGAAAAGCATGACATAACCGTGCATTTTGAGAGTGTGATGATGGATGATAAGGAGACAAAACTCTTATTAACCTATCAAAGTAAAAAAACAAATTTAAAAAACTTTTATATCGACCTTTTTGAGGGTGAAAGTTCTATCAACTTAATTGTTGGAAATGAACAAAAGAAATCATTAGATAATGTGGGTTGGGGAAGCAGATATTACGATAGTAAAGAAAACAAAGTGGTTGAAGCATTATCTTTTGAATCAATAAAAGAATATGAAGGACAAGACATTCGTTTAGAAATTGAAAATTTAACAATATATGAAAACAACGAGACTCGCAGCGTACAAACGATATGGCCACTCAGTTTCAAGCTCAGTAAATCTGCCATCTCAGAAAGAGAAACAGTAGCAGTAAATAAAGATTTCGTTTTTGAAAAAGTAACATACAAGATTAAGCAGGTAGAGTTTTCAGCACTAGAAACAAGAGTTGTTGTTACAGGAAAAGATACAAAGCTTATGAGGGATGAAACCGGAATGAAATATAGAGTGATGAGTAAATTGGAACATCAATTCCTTAATGCAAGGAGATTTGATAAAAAATACGGTTATATCGTAGATGATAAAAAATCTGGTGTATTTTTGAAATCAGCTGGTGAAAAAGTTGAACCGGTTTTTAGTAAAGGGGAAGTAGAAGGCGAAGACGATGAATATATTATGATTTTTGCTCCAGTTAAGGATCCCCAAGACTGCATTCTTGAAGTTGGTAATAAAATTAAAATACCATTAACTAAGTAGGCAAGTGTTTCCTTGATTGTTTAGTATAAGCTTCATTTTTACTAACAGTTCAACTAACGGGTAGTGTGAACAAGAGAGGGGGGGACGTTGTTCCCCTATAGAAAACCTACTCTTAATGAACTAACAGGTGCTTTACTTCAATAAGGGAGCTGCTTTGGCAGCTCTTTTTTCTTATGGCACTAAAGGGGCAGTTTAGTTGAAGAAGAACTGAATAAATAAATAAATAAATAAATAAATAAATAAAAACAGCCAGGTTCTGGCTGTTTTTTTATAAAAAATCCAAATTCTTGAAATGAAAAAATCAATCAGATTTATGGGATAATTTTATATTCCAGTTTTTCTCTATAAATTGAATTGCAGGTTGTAAATTTGTTTTGTTAGCAATTGAAATGACAGTGGGAACCACAGAAGGGTCCGTTTTGGATAAATTAGGAATCCGTGGATTTAACCGAAAAAAACGATTTCCTAGAAGCTGAGAACTGACCATGGATTCATAGTAACCGGATCCACTAGCGACTATTTGAAGAAATGGCAGTAAGGGTTCATTGGGCGATCGGTCCAAAAGAACTCCCCAATTTGGGGGAAGGTTCTTCATATTTTCGGGGCGTATGTTATCTGCACTCACCATCCCCCACCCCTTCGTATCTCTTCTTAATTGAGTCGGCTCTTCACCTGTTCCAATGGATAATACCGCAATTTGATCCAACGGCTGTTTGGCTTTCCCCACTGCAAACGCAATACTAGCTGTACTGGGGTTAGTTGCTACTGTATACCCATCCACGTAGTTTTGATAGGCTCGTTGTGTCGCGGGAGCACCACTGCTCCGTAGTATTACATCACTCGCTTTCTCATTTAAATAGGGAGAGCCAGGAAAGTTGTGGAATAACACAGGAGTCCAACGATTCAGCTCCGGTGAGAATAAATGAAATGCAGGGACAACAATTCGTCTTTTTAAGTCTTTGAGGAGAAGATCTGGTGGGAAAAATGTTTGTACCGCTTTAATGAAACCAGAATATGGTAATTGTTGGTTGTAAACAGGTCCACCTGGTCGGGAAACGCTGAATGCCGGCAGGATTTTATCCTTAAAAAACTGGAGTGTCTCCTTCGGCGATCTTCCACTTGCTAACGCAAGGGCAGTGAATGAACCGATTGAATTTCCCGAAAAAACATTGGTTCGACTAATTAATTTTGGGTTTTGCTGAGCCAGTCTGTTCAAAAGTTGTAAACTTAAAGCACCTAAGGTACCGCCTCCATCAAAGGTCATGATCCGATATTTTGTCAAAGCTGATTTCTCCTTTCTAATCTGATCACAAGTATCATTCAGTATATGTTTTATTTCGTGTCTAATGAATACCTCTTTGACCTGAAATCCTTCAGGACCGGATTATGTAGCTAAACATCCAAGGAAAGACTCCATCGAGTATATAAAAAAATACTCCGACGAGGATAGAGGAGACTACGTTTGAGTGGCAGTACGGGCAAGCCAAAGCTACAAAGGTTACTTGGTCATTATTATGGACGAAAAGATAATAATGATTTGCTCATGTTCGCTTCTACACAAAACGTAAAATGATAGTTTCTTTAAGGAGGGAGAAATCGTATGAAAAAGAAACATAAAAAATTATTATCTATGACAGTAGCTGTATTTGTGAGAAAATCGTATTAAACTGAGGGAGTTTAATAAGATATCTTCCATCTGTTTAATTGAGTGCCAGCTCATGTTATAATGGATAACTTAAGATAATTACTACTTTTACCTATAATTGAACGGATGCCAAGAAAAGCCTCCGCATAGCGATAAAATATGGAGGTGTAAGAGAATGAATAAACAATGGACGATTGGTAAAATTAAAGAATTTGTTGAGAACAATTCGGAAAGTAAGTTGCTAACGACGGAATATCACGGTTTTTCTCAAAAGTTACTATTTAAATGTACATGTGGTAGCAACTTTGAAAAAACATTTACGAAATTTAAAAATAATAACCAACGTAAATGTGACGTGTGCCAACCGCCTAAAGCGACTCGATAAAGTATAGCGAATAAACGAAGTGCCGATTTCTATTAATGAGAAGTTGGCACTATTTTTATTTTAGGGGGAATAAAAGTGGATTTCACTAAAGGGGCAGATTAGTTGAAGAGTGCTGTTTGACCTTTGTTCAACAATTGGGCCATTTAATGGAAAATTAACTGGGCTTTGGTTTTACTTTATAAAAATTGGACAAACTGAAATGTGTTCTTCAAAGTAATGATGTATACTTAATTTATGTAATGAACTTTCTGAATTATGAATTTTTTAAGGGGAGGAATTATGAAACTAGGCGCATTCTCTGTAAGTTTAAGTGTAAAAGACATTAACAAATCAAAATCATTTTACGAAAATTTAGGATTTCAAGTATTTGGAGGGGATATTACCCAAAATTGGCTCATTATGAAAAATGAAAGTTGCATAATTGGACTATTCCAAGGAATGTTTGAAAAGAACATTCTAACTTTTAATCCAGGATGGAATGAAAATGCCGAAAATCTCAATTCGTTTACGGACATTCGAGACATTCAAAATCAGCTTAAAGAAAATGGAATTAAAATACTGTCTGAAGCAGATGAAACAACCGAAGGGCCTGCAAGTTTTACAATTGAAGATCCTGATGGTAATCCCATTCTTGTAGATCAACACAGATGAAATGGAGAATGCAACAGGAATATATAATTATCCTTTAATAAACGTGAAATTCACTATTTAAGGTGACGGTGAAAATGTAGAACATGAGAAGTTATGGGTATTGAGTCTTGAAAGAAAAGGTCTCCCTTTATTACGTTAGATTGTTCTCCAAATTTCGATTAATTAATGTATCTATTCAATACTGAAGGGGTTCTTTCTTTTGTCGTCATAAGGTTGGTTTACTTGAGATTTATTAAATTTTCAAGCCACCCTTATGAATCCATAAAAAAATTAAATTATTTATTCAAGAAAAGGGCGCGATTCTTTAATAAGAATCGCTTTTTTTTATAGAACTAACAGGTACTTTACTTCATTACCAGGAGCTGATCAGCAGCTCCTTTTCTTATGGCACTAAAGGGGAAGTTTAGTTGAAGATGAAAATCGTCTATTATAATTAAATATTAAGGTTGTATCTATTCCATAGGAGGATTCAAAATGGCTAAAGAAAAGGCTAAAAACATAGTAACAAATGGAGATGTTTTTGCTGTAAATTTACCAAATGGTAAATATGGAGCAATAAGAATTGCTGACTCCTCTCGCAATTTTCATATTGTATCATCCCATCTCTGCAATTATTCAGTTTATTAGTACAATTATATACCAATAGAGTGTACTCTATTGATACAAGTGTAGTAGACTGATAAAATCATAGTTAAGAGTGTCTCATAAGACTTGTCTCGAAAATGAGGTGATATTTTGCGAAAAATTGGTTATATTCGTGTCAGTTCGACTAGCCAGAATCCTTCAAGGCAATTTCAGCATTTGAACGAAATCGGAATGGATATTATATATGAAGAGAAAGTTTCAGGAGCAACAAAGGATCGCGAGCAACTTCAAAAAATGTTAGAGGATTTACAGGAAGGTGATATTATATATGTTACAGACTTAACTCGGATTACTCGAAGTACGCAGGATTTATTTGAACTGCTTGATATAATACGAAGTAAAAAAGCAAGCATAAAGTCACTCAAGGATACTTGGCTAGATTTATCAGAGGATAATCCATATAGCCAATTCTTAATTACGGTAATGGCTGGTGTTAACCAATTAGAACGAGACCTTATCCGTATGCGTCAACGTGAAGGGATTGAACTAGCAAAAAAAGAAGGAAAGTTTAAAGGTCGGTTAAAGAAATATCATGAGAATCACGCAGGAATGAATTATGCAGTAAAGCTATATAAAGAAGGAGGTATGACTGTAAATCAAATTTGTGAAATTACAAACGTGTCTAGAGCTTCATTATATAGAAAACTGTCAGAGATTAATTATTAATCACTCTTCAAATTATGGAAAGAATATATTGAACAATAGAACTGGATGAAATAATAAATAAACATTAAGGAACGAATTGAAAAGAGGTTATAACATGGGGAGAGATCGGAAATTTAATACAGTTGACCTATTCCTTTGCACCAAAAAGCTTATTATTCAAACAGGGTATGAAGGGTTTACAATTGGCCAACTAGCAACACAATTAAATGTTACACGATCTGCAATTTATAAGTATTATCAAAATAAGGATGAGTTACTATTAGATTTTATGGTAGAGGAAATGAAAAATACATTAGCGAGTTTTTCTTCTCTTTCGGAGTCCTTGCCATTTTTAGAAAAGATAAACTTACTTTTGCAAAAGATATTCACCCACAAGGATTTACATTTGATTCTTGGGATTCAAGATGTCATCCCTACAAAAGGTGATCCACAATTAGAAGCTAAGAAAAACCATCTTTCTCTTATGCACCGCGAACTATATAAGCCTCTTATCCATGTAGTGCAGCAAGGAAAGATAGAAGGCTTCATCGAAATGGACATGCCGAATGAATTGTTATTAGGGTTTATATTTCAAAGTATTTCTATTCCTAATCATTCAGGAATGAACGCTGAACAAGTGCTCATCTATACGAAGAAGTTGATTCTAAATGGAATTCTAAAAAAAAAGTGACATATATGTAACTTATGTGTATAATCTTTGTATAAGACATATAAGTTATTTTTTTGTTTAAAAGTGACACATGTGTAACTAATTTGAAGGGGGATTTTAGATTTGTTTTTAGCAATTAAAGAATTAAAGCATGCTAAATTTCGTTATGGAATGATGAGTATTATTATCATTCTTATTGCTTGGCTAGTATTTATTTTATCGGGACTGGGAAATGGTCTTTCAACACTAAGTGCTGCCACGATTAAAAACTTGGCCGCAGATTATGTAGTTTATGAGAGAAGTGCTGGTGCTACGTTTAGTAAATCTATTATGTCTGGTAATTTAATTGACGATATTAAAAAAAATAAAGATGTAAAGGAGGCAGCTGTTTTTGGGTCATCAATGGCAGCTGTTTCCAAAGAAAAAACTGATGATAGCAGTAAGAAAACAGATGTAGCTTTAGTTGGAATTACTGCCGATTCATTTATTGAACCAAACGTAATAGAAGGAAAACAACTTTCTACTAATAAGAAGTATGGTGTTCTAGCTAATAGTAATTTAAAAGATGACGGGTACAAAGTTGGGGATGAAATTCGTGTTTCCAATTCCAAAATGAAATTAAACATTATTGGTTTTGTCGAAAATGAAACCTTCAACCATTTACCAGTATTATTTGCGAATATGGATACTTGGAGAGAGTATCAGTATGCAGCGCCAGGAGCTGACAACGGCATTAAAAATCCAGTCCAAGCAATTGTTTTAAAAGCTCCTCAATTAGATAAAGCCCAGCTGGATAAACAGTTCAAAGGGATTGAAACTGTTACAAAATCAACAGCTGTAAAAGGGATGCCGGGATATAAGGAAGAGAACGGTACAATTGTAATGATGCTTTCATTCTTAATTGTCATTTCGGCTTTTATAATCTCCGTTTTTTTCTATGTTATTACAATTCAAAAGACGTCGCAATTTGGTGTAATGAAGGCAATTGGTGCCTCAAATCGATTTATTTCTAACGCTATTGTTGCTCAGGTGTTCGTTTTGTCGTTTTTGGGAATTTTAGTAGGTATAGGTTTAACATACTTGACAGCTCTTTCCTTCCCTAAAGATATGCCATTTAATTTAGATGGTAAGCTAGTAGTCTTGTACGCAATTACTTTATTAGTTATAAGTCTATTAAGTTCTCTTGTTTCAGTCCGGCAAATTACAAAAATTGATCCATTAACAGCTTTAGGGAGAGTGGAATAAATGAGTGGTATTCAGTTGCAACAAGTTACAAAACAATATAAAGAGGGAACTTCTACTCTAACAGCATTAAAAGAGGCTTCTTTAACAGTGAATTCTGGAGAGTTGGTGGCAATTGTAGGTCCATCTGGCTCGGGAAAAAGTACTTTACTATCTATTATCGGTGCATTAATAAACTCAACGTCTGGGAAGGTAATTGTAAATGGAAAAGATTTGGGGTCGTTAAATGAGAAGCAACTAGCCGACTTCCGTTTAAATGAAATAGGTTTTATTTTACAAACATCTAACTTAATTCCTTACTTATCTGTAATTGATCAGTTGATTTTAATAAAACGAATGGCGGGTAAAGTAAATAAAGAAGATCATCAATTTGCAAAAAGTTTACTGAAAGAACTTGGGTTAGTAAATAAGATGCACAAAATGCCTAATGAATTATCTGGCGGTGAGCGACAGCGCGTAGCGATTGCCCGAGCCTTTTTCAACCAGCCAAGCGTTATTCTTGCTGATGAACCAACAGCAAGTTTAGATTCAAAACGTGCTCATGAAGTTGTGAAATTAATTGCTGATGAAGTGAAAAAGCGAAATAAAGCAGCGATAATGGTTACGCACGATGAACGTATGTTGGCTTACTGCGACCAGGTTTATCACATGGAAGATGGGAATTTAAAGTTAAATATTATTTGAATAAGAAGGGGAGTTAATCATGTTTGTTATTACTAATCGCATTAAAACAAAAAAAGGATTTGCCAATCATTTAGCACCGGCTTTCACGAAGGATTCCCAAGTTCATCAATTTGAAGGCTTTATTAAAACTGAAGTTTTAGTCTCCAATGGCAATAAAGCGTTCGATGAAATGAATGTGAATATGTACTGGGATAGCTTATTTTAAAGTTTGGCGTGAAAGTGATGCGTTCAAAAATGTCCATAAGCGATCTTCTGAAGATTCGGAATCAAAAGAATCTCCATTACTTGAAAGTGAAATTGTTATTTCTGAACTGATTTCTACAACCAAATAAAGGTACCAATGATTTCCTGAATAAAGAAAAGCTAATGTTTTCAATTAACCATTGAGAACATTAGCTTTTTCATATTTGTATTTCTTTATCGTTGTAAATCCGCATTTTCCTGACGCTACCCCATGATTGGATATTTGAATATCATCTTTTGTGAGTCATTTGTCTTGTAAAATGGGGTTTTTCTTCCTTTGAATTTGCAACAATTATGGTCGTGTAAATACATTGATAAAAATGAGAAACTGTGGTAAATTTATATAGATACACCAATTATGTATTTTTGTATAAATTATCCCTATTTTAATTATACTTCATAAAGTCCTTTTCAGTCAACCACTATTTTTATATTTTAAGGGAACATGGAACTTCGCCAGGAGCAGGAACGAGTGGACAGCGTAATTGGTTGATCAGATGAACAATTTTTGTAATATGATTCGTCTTGGTATTGAGCGATAAATGGGAGGGAAAGAAATGAAACCATATGTACTAGAGTTTCGGGAGATCGATAAAACGCAACTTTTGCTCGCCGGAGGAAAAGGGTCGAATTTAGGGGAACTATCGAAGATTCATGGAATACAAGTGCCAGAAGGATTTTGTGTTACGACAGAAGCCTATCAAAAAGCCCTCGAACAAAACGAAGCCTTCTACGCATTGTTGGATCAACTAACACTGCTAAAAGTAGAGGATCGAGATCAAATTGGTGAAATCAGCAGGAAGATTCGGAAAATCATTATGGAAGTAGAGATTCCTTCCGATGTAGTGAAGGCTGTTGCTCACTATCTCTCCCAGTTTGGCGATGAACATGCTTATGCAGTGCGTTCCAGTGCAACTGCTGAAGATTTACCACACGCCTCTTTTGCCGGTCAACAAGATACCTATTTAAATATCATCGGAAAAGAAGCAATCTTACAGCATATCAGCAAATGCTGGGCTTCCCTATTTACGGATCGTGCGGTAATCTACCGAATGCAAAATAGATTTGACCACAGACAAGTTTATTTATCCGTTATCGTTCAAAGGATGGTTTTCCCACAGGCTTCAGGGATTTTATTTACCGCTGATCCGATTACTTCTAACCGAAAACTGCTATCAATCGATGCCAGTTTTGGGCTTGGAGAAGCACTGGTCTCTGGCTTGGTATCTGCCGATTGTTATAGAGTACAGGAAGAGGAAATCGTCGATAAGATGATAGCAACCAAAAAATTGGCTATCTATGGACTAAAAGAAGGCGGAACAGAGACCCAGCAGATCGATCCCGATCAGCAAAAGACTCAAACACTTACTGAACAACAAATTTTACAACTAGCACGGACAGGAAGACAGATCGAAGCTTATTTTGGTTGCCCACAAGATATCGAATGGTGTTTGGTTGATGATATATTTTATATTGTCCAGAGTCGGCCAATCACTACTTTATACCCGATCCCTGAAGCGAATGATCAAGAAAATCACGTTTACGTATCTGTTGGTCATCAACAAATGATGACCGACCCCATAAAACCATTGGGAATGTCGATATTCCAGTTAACATCATTTGGACCCAGGTTTAAAGCTGGTGGAAGGTTGTTTGTTGATGTTACACATAGGCTGGCTTCACCTGACAGCAGAAAAATATTATTAGATGCCATGGGACAACACGATCCGCTCATGAAAGACGCACTCATTACCATAATAGAGCGAGGAGATTTCATAAAATCTTTACCAAATGATAAGCAAGAACAGAGTTCCGGTAAAAGCAATAAAAGTGTGTCGTCTGCGGATTCTAGGGCACAAATCGAAAACGACCCGACAATCGTTTCTGATTTGATTAAGAGTAGTCAAACATCGATAGAAGAGTTAAAACAAAACATCCAAACGAAATTAGGATCGGATTTATTTGATTTTATTCTGGAAGATATCCAGAAATTAAAGAAGATTTTATTTGACCCACAAAGTTCAGCTGTGTTTATGGCTGCTATAGATGCTTCATCATGGATCAATGAAAATATGAACGAGTGGTTAGGTGAAAAAAACGCAGCCGACACCCTTTCTCAATCTGTACCAAACAATATTACTTCGGAAATGGGTCTGGCGCTATTGGATGTCGCAGATGTGATTCGTCCTTATCCAGAAGTTATTGATTATTTACAACATGTAAAAGATGAAAACTTTTTGGATGAACTGGTTAAGTTTGATGGTGGACAGGAAACCCGAGACGCTATCTATGATTATCTCAGCAAATACGGAATGCGATGTACCGGAGAAATCGATATTACTAAAACTCGTTGGAGCGAAAAACCAACTACACTTGTCCCCGTGATTCTTAGTAATATCAAAAACTTTGAGCCTAATGCTAGCAATCGGAAATTTGAGCAAGGGCGACAGGAAGCTTTGAAAAAAGAACAAGAGTTATTAGATCGATTGAAGCAATTACCGGATGGTGAACAAAAAGCCAAAGAAACAAAACGAATGATCGACCTAATACGGAATTTCATCGGTTATCGGGAATATCCAAAATACGGCATGGTTAATCGCTACTTCGTTTATAAGCAGGCTTTACTGAAAGAAGCCGAACAACTCGTACAAGCGGGCGTTATTCATGAAAAAGAAGATATATACTATCTCACTTTTGAAGAACTTCACGAAGTCGTACGCACAAATAAACTAGATTACCAGATCATCAGCAAACGAAAAGACGAGTACAAATTATATGAAAAACTAACTCCACCACGTGTTATCACGTCTGATGGTGAAATCATTGTAGGTGAGTACAAACGAGAAAATCTCGCAGCTGAAGCTATTGTAGGTCTACCGGTTTCTTCCGGAGTTATAGAGGGCAGAGCACGCGTCATCTTAAAAATGGAAGATGCAGATCTAGAAGATGGAGATATACTGGTTACAACCTTCACCGATCCTAGCTGGACACCATTGTTTGTATCCATAAAAGGACTTGTCACCGAAGTTGGCGGACTGATGACCCATGGAGCAGTCATCGCACGTGAATATGGCTTACCTGCCGTTGTCGGTGTTGAAAATGCCACCAAGCTGATAAAAGATGGGCAACGTATTCGAGTAAATGGAACAGAAGGTTATATAGAAATACTATAATTCATTACATTTAAATCATAAAAGAAGAGCATTCGAATTAGGAGAATCATTGACATCATGGTGCTTTGCGGTCTATGTTAAGAACCCTGTCACTAGGACATATAAGGGGGAAGTAACTGAAGATCGATATTAACGTCTGTTAAGATTATCTTGAAATCGAGTCTTCTTTTAAAGGGCGCGATTGTTGAATAATTAAATCCCAATTTCTCATTTATATCACTGGAAGATTGGGATGTTTAATAGTGGAATATCCTTAACGTTGTAAATCCGCGTTTTGCTAAAGGTACCCCTATTAGGGATTGAAGAAGTATGAGAAGGTGCTACCTGTAACAATAGGTAGCACCTCTTTTTGACCAAAAAGCCTCACAGGCCTAAACGAAAAACACCAAAATGCTTCCTCGTTTTATCAATTTGTATCGATATCTTGATCCGATAGTGAACCTAAGCAATATGAGCTCAAGTCGATTATTAACAGAGGTTTTAAGCTCTTTTATTTGGCATCCGGGAACATTCTTTGTACCATATCACCAAACTCATTAAATAGTCCGCCAATCGGCTTTCCATTTTGAATATCGTTGGTATATTCATTCATACTTTTAACAAAGTCAGGATTCGCAGAGACATAAACGTTGTCTACACTTTCATCATGTTTTTTTACATGATCAACAATTCTCTTTTCTAAGTCATTTGTCAGGTTCTTGTCATTTGTCAGATTCACGGCGACATATGCGTTATTATCTGTAATAATGACAGAGGCACCGTCTACATCCTCCATGTCCTCTAGCCGATTTGCTACTTCATCAGCCACGCGCATTTTATTATCATCGTCATCATTGCTTAATTGCCTGGTATTGTAATCGTTGTCCCCATTTCTGTCATTTACATTCAAGGTATTGTCCATGGCATTATTTTTATCGCTTCGAGTATTCATTCCTACATTTTTTCCATTATCATTATTATTATTATCACTTACCCCGCAGCCGGTTAGGAATAGAGCAATCAAGGCGCTTGTTAAAAATGTGTATTTCATGTTAGTCACTCCTTTAAAAGTATTTACCCTAGTACTATCTGCTGTATTTCCGGGAATATTCATAAAAAAAGAACTTTATAATCGCTATGGATACTGCCCTAGTTTTCACGGGGAATAAACGAAATTAATTTTATTTCAATAATTGCTGTTTCTGATCTTTAAGGCAAACATCGAAAAAACGCTGTATTTTAATCACTATAATAACTATTTGTAATCAATATGTGGGGTTTAGCTCGTGTTGGCTACTAACAAAAAAGTACCTTTTAATTCTTAAAATTATTCTTTTATTTCCATCTTTTATTCGCCTTTCTAGGTCGGATAATAATTTTTAATACGGAGGGAAATATAACGGCAGAATAAATAAGCTTCATAAAAGCAATATAATAAAAAATGCTTGAAGACTTAAACTGGCTGGTTAGCGGGTATGATTACCGGACGCGATATTCCATTTGGTATTGTCGGTAATATCATTGCTGGTTTCGTAGGTTCTTGGTTAGGCTCATTAATTCTAGGAAATTGGGGTCCAGTTGTTGCCGGCTATGCGATTATTCCAGCGTTAATTGGTGCTATCGTGTTGGTATTCATCTTGAGCTTGGTCTTAAAAAGTACACGTAAAGCTTCAGAGTAAATTACCTAAAAGCTGATCTTTAACAGGTCGGTTCCTTCAAATTTGATTCCTGGATAAGTCTGCCCTGGTAGGTCAGATACGATTTTTGTATAAATTCCAATTTCATATTCCGAACGGATCAAACAGTTAAACCTTTGGCAGGGATTCTTTGTGGTTATTGAATAGAAACTAACTGTATTTCGGAATACAATAGGGAAACTCTCCATATGCCCCCAATGGTACTGGAATACCTCGAGTACCTGCCTTTAAACTCATTCAAATGGTTAATAATTTGGAAATACCGATAAAAGAAATCAGAAATTTTGTATCAGACTATAAACGGTAAGGGGTACCGCAACATGCCCATTAAGCCAAGAAAATCGGTCACCCTCAAAACGATAAATTGAACTTAGAAGTTACAAGAAAGTCCAAAATTTCGTTCTGGGGTACTACAAAACTTTAACTTGATGGCAATGGGGGTACCGCCAGCAAAACGCGGATTTACAACGTTAAGGATATTCCAGCATTAAAAATCCCAATCTCTCAGTGATATAAATGAGAAATTGGGATTTAATTATTCAACAATTGCGCCCTTTAATGGAATACCAAAAAGAAAAACACAGATGCAAATAAGCTTATTATCTTCTCTTACACCAGTAATTAGTGCACATTCATTATTTCGCATTCTTTTGAAAATAAAGCCTCCTAGTTCTTTTATATAAAACTTTAATTTCTTGTTTGGGAGATTTGATTAACAATTTGGCCCAATGCCTCGTTTATTGGTGTAGAAGATGCGGCTTTGTGGTCTCAACGCCCATGAAGCGATATTGAGTGCAGCATATGAAAGCGGAAGGATAATATGAAACCCGTAATCACCATAATCGTTAGCAAACGCATGAGATAAAGCCGCACCAGTCATTAAAAAGAAGATACCAGCGTGAGCCCATTCTTTAAGCCGAGGCAAACCTGGCACAACGAGAGCGATGACTCCAAGCACTTTCCAAATCCCGAGAATGGTCAAGATGTATAATGGGTAACCAAGATTCGTCACTAACTCGACGTTTCCCCCATATTGCATCAGTTGCCCGATACCACTTAACATAATAGCTGCTGCGAGTAGTAATGTGACCGTCCAATAAGCAATCATTTTTCCTTTTGTTTTCATTCTTTGATCCCTTCCTTTAATCATTGATTTAAAAATGAAATACCATTACTGGGTAGTTCCTTACAACTCTTCACATTCGTCAGGACAATCGGCTTAGCGTTGTAAATCCGCATTTTCCTGACGGTTCCCCTATTATATTGTCTTTTCTTGAAATCTATGTTCATAAAAGAGGAAGGGTTCCGTATCCTATTGCAAAATCCGAAATTGTAATCAAAATTGCATCTGAATTTGTAATGTGTTTTGTATCAATATTTTTACTAAAAAAAGCAAACGCATCAGTTGAGCCGTTTGCTTTTCCTATACGTATAAAAAAACAGGTTCAGAGGTTTGGTCTTACATTTCCTCTAACACTTTTTTAAGTTCTTCGCCCATTTTCGCCCAACCATGTTTCGCACCATTGAACGATTGGTCTTCTTTTTCGAATCCTGTTTGTTCAAGATGTAAGTAGGTTGTTTCATCCTCTTGCTTCAATGTCCATGTGACTATAGTGTTTATCGGACCACCTACCCATGTGTAAGATAACTTAAAAGGCTCTTCCACTACTAATACTTCACAATCTACAATTAAATTCCACTGCTCATTTCGGTATTGACTTTTATGTCCTACGATTGGTTTAAAGTTATTTTCCATTATCCATTTTGCAAGAGTATCCGAATCTGTTAATGCGTTCCACACCTTATTGATCGGGCTCTTAAAATTAAAATCTTGTGATACTGTTAAATTCATTTTTTGTTCCTCCTGTAATATTTGGTTTAAAAGCAACATTCTTTCATTCCAGAATTTCCTGTAAAACGATACCCAATCCTCAATTTCTCTTAACGGGGCAGCATTCAGCCGATACCTTGTTTCTCTACCAACTTTACGGTCGGCAACTAGACCAGCTTCTTTAAGGATAGTCAAATGTTTAGAAACAGCAGTACGACCCATTTGAAATTGAGCGGTCAATTCGTGAAGAGGTAACTCTTCTGCATCTGCCAACAAACGTAGCAATTTACGTCTTGTTGGGTCAGCGATGGCTACATAAACATCACGCTCTTGATTTTTATCGTTCAAAATCACCCCCCCTTTAAATTGGGCGCCGATTGGTGCCTTTATCATATGACACTAATTGGTGTCCTGTCATTTTCTTTATTTTCCATAATAGCATTAGTTTTATTCTCCTATCATCAAGTATATAAGTGCCCTAATCATTTAATCCCTTTCCATTGAGAATTTGCTGCATACATTTTTCAACCCTTGACACTCGAGTTTTGGATTGTTTGGGTTCAGAAAAATAACGAATGTATGCTCTTTGCCGTCCCGGCGTCAATGCTTCAAAAGCAGTTTTCAAGGCAGGGATTTCATCTAATTTATTTTGAAATTCTTCAGGAATTAAGAAGTCTGTCGTCTTCTTAAATTCGACTTCCAAACCGGCTTTTTCAACTTCAATGGCTTCATAAATATAGGCTTTCAAGATGGTTTCCATTTCAACTATTTCTTGAACATTGGTGAACCGTATCTGGCGCGCCGCCTGTACATTCTCCGTTTGTTGGATTAGAATCCCATTGGCATCCTGTAACAAGGCACCTTTGTGAAACAGAAGCGCACAATATTCTTTAAATCCATGTATTAAAATTATGTTTTTTTTCTCAAACGTGTAACAAGGATGCATCCACTTAAATTCTTCGGTCAGCTCACAGTCAAGAACGATATTCCTCAACTTCTCATATTCTTCCTTCCAATTTTCAGCTTTACTTAAAAATTCATCAACCTTAGGATTCATTCTACTATTTGTCATCAAGGAACACCCCTCTTCAATTTTTCGATCAGCTGACAGTCAAGAATGGTCATACTCAATTTCTCCAATTCTTTCTGTCACTTTTTGGCTTTACTTAAAAATTCATCAACCTTGAATCATTTTCCATGACCCACTTGGCAAGCTGGCTTGAATCGGTTAAGGCTGACGTGAAGAGGTAATTCTTCTACGTCTGCCCATAGACTAATCAGTTCAAGTCGAGTCGGGTCGGGTCGGGTCGGCAACGGCAACATACACATCCCTCATTTTTTTTGTATCGGTCAAAATCACCCTCCCCTTACTTTCGTATTATAAAAAGACTCCGATTGGTGTCCGATTTACAATAGGACATTAATTGGTGTCGTGTCAAGCAGACCTGGCTTGAAAGTTACAGGGAGCTTATGTCGATAATCTGTCCGTTATTTAAGTGCATTTCTTAACAATGTCACATAAATATCCAGTTTTGTTTGAGAGTCTTATTCCATTAAATGGCCCTTTAATGGAATAGCATGACTAACGTTTTTAAACAAATGTAAGGTTTTTTTCAATGTTGTAGCTACTGTCAAAAAGCATACTTTATGACACGTAGAATGATAGCTCTAATCTGTATGTCAAAAGGTGAATTATTTCATTTCTACCAGAGGTAACACATTAACAAGTTCCTGTACGCTATTTCAGTTATACGAAATCTAAAAAAAAATTTTGGTAACAGATATGTTAGTTGAAACACTTTATAGAAATAGCTTGAAGAGTTTATCACAGATGCAAAAATAGTTCCTAGTCCTAGGAAGAATTTAAACTTGATGATAAAGGCTTTTTTTATATATTGATAGCAAAATTGGGAATTTCCATAGAGTGGGGTGCGCAAACCAAGCGGTTTTACAGGAGAAATTAGTTGGCATGGTTTTTGCTTATATAAATGATAAGTAAATAGAGAAAGGAGGGAGGAGAAAAATCACCGTCTACTCTGCTTTGTTGGTGAGAGTCTCAGAAAAGAATGACAACGATTCAAGTGCTCCTCTCCATTTTTTCAGGAACTATTGTCGGATTCGTACTTGGTTTGCTCGGCGGAGGTGGATCAATACTTGCTGTTCCACTTTTGCTTTACGTTGTTGGTATGAAAGATCCGCATGTGGTAATTGGCACGACAGCGTCAGCCATTGCTATAAATGCCTATGCAAACCTTATTCCACATGCACGAGCCGGCCATGTGCAATGGAAATCGGCGATTACTTTTGCCCTATCTGGTGCACTAGGTGCTTATACGGGATCGATTATCGGAAAGTTGGTACCTGGTAAACAGTTGTTATTTCTTTTTGCCATTTTGATGATCGTCATAGCTGTAAAAATGGTTATGCCAAAGAAAACGAAGAGTCAGGCAGATGATTTTCAAAATCAAGTGAAGCTTCCACTGTTGATCACCATGGCCATTCTAGTGGGGCTGTTATCCGGTTTTTTCGGGATTGGCGGCGGATTTTTGATTGTTCCCGGTTTAATTTTTGTAACAAGGATGCCAATGATTGCAGCAATTGGATCTTCTCTGGTATCTGTGGGCACATTTGGGCTTATGACAGCTATAAGCTATAGCTTATCTGGCCTTGTAAATTGGTGGATTGTGTTCGCATTTGTTGGAGGGGGAGTTGTCGGCGGAACAGTCGGAGCTTGGCTGGCAGTGCGCTTAAGCAAACAGCAGCGTACGCTCCATTATGTATTTTCCGGTGTTGTTATGTTGGTCGCCATTTACATGCTAATCATTAATGCTGAAGCATTAGATTGGTGAGCTACTTTATAAAATTGAGATGAGGAGATTAGAATGGCAAAGATGAAGAATGAGACACATTACAAAGTTTTGATTGTAGGAGGGGGCAGTGCCGGAATTACGGTTGCAGCCCGTCTCCTGCGTGAATCTCGCACTCTGAGCGGAAACATTGCCATCATTGAGCCTGCGACGAAACATTATTATCAGCCATTATGGACACTTGTGGGAGCTGGCGAAGCTGACAAAACTGTGACACAAAGGGAGGAAGCATCCGTTATTCCGAGCGGAGCCGTGTGGGTACAGGATGCGATAACCACATTTCAGCCAGATGAAAATGCTGTTGTAACAGCATCCGGAAAGAAACTGCACTACGAATATCTAGTTGTCGCTGCCGGGATTCAAATTAACTGGCACGAAATCAAGGGGTTAAAAGAGAGTATTGGAAAGAATGGGGTATGTAGTAATTACTCTTATGATTATGTTGATAGCACTTGGGAGGCGATCCGAAACTTCAAGGGAGGGACTTCCATTTTTACCAATCCGAACACGCCGGTAAAATGCGGTGGAGCTCCTCAAAAAATTATGTATTTGGCAGAAGATTATTTCAGAAAATCAGGAGTTCGCCCGCAATCTTCGGTTATTTTTGTTTCAGGTAGCCCATCCATTTTCAATGTGAAAAAATATGAACAGGCACTAAATAAAATAATTGAACGGAAAGAAATCGAGACATATTTTATGCATCATCTCATTGAAATTGATGGTGACAAGAAACGAGCGACATTTGAAAATCTGAACACAAAAGAGCGTGTGGATATGCAATATGACATGATTCATGTGGTACCACCGATGAGCGCCCCTGATTTTATCAAGAATAGTTCCCTCGCAGCTAGTAATGGTTGGCTGAATGTAGATAAATATACGCTGCAGCATGAACACTTTGACAATATATTTGGCATAGGGGATTGCACAAACTTGCCTACTTCAAAAACAGGGGCTGCAATTCGCAAACAAGCGCCCGTGCTTGTGCAAAATTTACTTCATCGGATGCGTGCCAAACAAATGGTTCATAAATATGACGGCTATACATCATGTCCACTTGTTACTGGATACGGGCGGCTTATACTGGCTGAATTCAATTATGATTTACAGCCGCAAGAAACTTTTCCTATCGATCAATCCCGTGAGAGGTTCAGTATGTATGTATTGAAGAAAAACTTGCTTCCCGTTATGTATTGGAACGGGATGCTTAAAGGTATGATGTAAAAACATTTCTGATAGGCATAACAAAACAAAAGTAAGCAAGGCCCTTAAAAGGAGGATGATTTATGCTACTCAAGTATTTTTATGATGAGAAACTGGCTCAAGCTTCATACCTTGTGGGATGTCAGGCTACTGGCGAAGCGATCATTGTTGATCCGTCACGTAATATAGAAGCTTACTTAAAAACGGCAAGAGCACATGGTGTGCGGATCGTGGGTGTAACGGAAACACACATCCACGCAGATTTTTTGTCTGGTTCAAAGGAGCTAGCTTCAAGGCTTGGGGCCACATTGTATTTGTCTGATGAAGGAGGGGCGGACTGGAAATATGAGTACGCAACTGAATATCAACACTGCTTTCTAAGAAATGGAGATGTATTTTCCATTGGAAATATCAATTTTGAGGTGGTAAATACACCAGGACACACACCTGAACATATATCGCTGCTCGTAACAGATGGGGGTGCATCTACCAAGGATCCACTCGGCATATTTACCGGAGATTTTGTATTTGTCGGTGATGTGGGGCGTCCCGACTTATTAGAAAAAGCCGCAGGGGTGCAGGGGTCCTCGGAAAAAATGGCACGCATGATGTATCGGTCTTTACAGCAGTTTAAAAACCTTCCTGACTATCTGCAAGTATGGCCGGGGCATGGAGCGGGCAGTGCCTGTGGAAAAGCGCTAGGTGCAATCCCGTCGTCAACCATTGGATATGAAAAACGGACAAATTGGGCACTGCAATATGATAATGAGGATCGCTTTATAGAAGCGCTGTTGGCTGGACAGCCGGAGGCACCCCCTTATTTTTCAATGATGAAGCGGTTGAATAAAGAGGGATCGCAGCAAATTCGAAGTATAGCAGCACCACTTTGTATGGAGGTTTCAATAGATATTGTGCAGGAATGGACGGAACAGGGAAGTGTCATTGATACACGTCCGGCCAGTGAATTTGCCACCAAGCATATACGAGGGGTAATTAATATCCCTTATAACAAATCATTTGTAACTTGGGCGGGATGGCTGTTGGATTATGACCGACCTATATATCTTCTGGCATGCAATGAGGATTTGGCAGATATGATAAATGATCTCCAGTCCATTGGATTGGATCGCGTCGTTGCAACAATGGAACCATATATCATTGAGAAGGCAGGAGAAACTGATTCGCGTGTAATGAATTATGAAGAAATGACATTGGACAAGATAGATGGTGCTATTCAATCAGACCATATATATGTGCTTGATGTCCGAAGCATGGGTGAATGGGAGGAAGGCCATATTCCGCAGGCGAAGCATGTGATGCTTGGTCATTTACAGGAACAGGCACACAAAATTCCGCATGATAAACCAATTTTGGTTTATTGCAAAACCGGCGGAAGATCAGCCATCGCTGCAAGCCTTCTACAAGTTCATGGTTTTAAAGAAGTACAAAGCCTTGTAGGTGGTTATGAGGAATGGAATAAACAGAAGAAGTTGCGACCCACCAGAGATGCTAAATGATTTCTTTGAATTTTATCATCCATGCGAAAAATTTACCATGATTGCAAATGTGCAAATACTTATGATGAGAGGGTTTTAAAAAAATGACCGCGGTATTAGGGGATTCAACCAAGAACCTCTATAAAAATAAGGAGATTTTATAAGTGAAATGAGTTGGCATGACAATTGCTTATACAAATTAGTAATGAGGCATAGTGCAAACAAACATTAAGAAGGAGAGATACTCGATGAAATATAATTTTGACCAAGAAATCTGTCGACTGGGTACAGCCTGCGAAAAGTGGGATGATCTAGAAAATCATTTTGGCGTAAAGGATGTTATACCGATGTGGGTGGCCGATATGGATTTTCAGTCTCCACAACCTATCATCGAAGCATTAAAACAACGTGTGGAGCACGGTGTATATGGCTACACGCTTAGACCGGACTCGTATATGGAATCCATTGTTGGTTGGCTAAAAAGAAGACATCGATGGTCCATTGAGAAAGAATGGATTACCCACAGCCCAGGCGTGATTCCAGCCCTATCGTTGGCGATTCAGTCCTTCACGCAGGCAGGTGACAAAATAATTATCCAACCTCCTGTATACCATCATTTTGCCCGGGTGATCCAAGCGAACGGCCGTGAAATTGTAAACAACCCGCTTAAGCTTGAAAATGGGCATTATTCCATAGATTTCGAAGATTTAGAGGCAAAGATAGATTCAACGGTAAAAATGTTGATTTTGTGTAGTCCTCATAACCCAATCGGAAGGGTATGGAGCAAAGAAGAATTGACGAGATTGGGACAGATTTGTATGAAGCATAACATTCTCGTTGTGGCAGATGAAATTCATTTTGACTTTGTTTATAAGACACATACTCACATTCCATTTGCCTCTATATCAGAAGAGTTTGCGAATCATTCTCTTACCTGCATTGCGCCAAGCAAAACTTTTAACCTGATGGGTGTACAGACGTCAAGTATCATTATTCCAAATCAGCAACTGCGCGATAGGTATAATCGAGAACTTAATACATTATCCATTGGTTCGCCGAACATATTTGGCGTTGTTGCGTTAGAGGCTGCTTACCGATACGGAGAAGAATGGCTCGATCAGCTCCTTGAATATTTGCAGGAGAATTTGGAATTCACTCTGAGTTACTTCAGCAAAAACATCCCTCAAATCAAAGTCATCCAGCCGGAAGGCACATACCTTGTATGGCTGGATTGCCGGGAATTAGGGTTTTCAGTTAAAGAAATGGATCAATTTATGTTGCAAGAAGCAAGGGTTGCAATGAATGAGGGGCACATTTTTGGTATGGAAGGTGAAGGGTTTATGCGACTTAATATCGCTTGCCCGCGTTCGATGTTGAAAAATGCTTTGGGTGGCATAGAAAAAGCTGTCTCCTCTTTGTGCAAAGCGTAAGAATTTATTTTATAATAAATTTATTTTATTATTTCATATAGCGCAATAGCAGAGGAGGATAATATGGCAGGCTTTATCGGCATGCAGCAGTTTATTCAAGATTACGCTGAGAACACAGCAGGAATCCTTGGTCTGGATATAACCGTGCTTGATGAAAAGGGCGTTCGTATTAGCGGAACTGGTTACTATAAAGATCTCATTGGCAAAACGGCTCCTGAAGGTTCCTTTTTCAGAATGATATTGGAAACAGGGGAGCCAGGAGTGGTTTATGATGTGAAAAAAGATGAGTCGCAGTGTAGGAGTTGTAAATTCGTAAATCAATGCAAAGAACTCGCTACCATCGGGTTTCCTATTGTAAAGCAAGACAAACCAGTTGGCGTCATCGGCATGATTGGTTTTTCCCATGAACAAAAGGAGAAAATGATTATAGAATCAGAGAATCTGATCCAGTTTTTACGCAATGTTAGTACTTTGTTAGTCAATAAATTAGCAATGCTGGACCCTGATAAAGAACCGGGTTGCAAAATTCAAGAAGATATCCCGATCCCCCCGAAATCTATTACTTTTGAAAACATTCTTGGTAAAGATTCCGGGCTTCAAGATGTTATTAAAAAAGCAAGACGGATTATAAACAGCCCATCCACTGTCCTGATTAGGGGAGATAGCGGTACGGGGAAGGAATTATTAGCGAAAGCGATTCATTTTGAAAGCAAACGCCGGATGCATTCATTTGTAGCAGTTAATTGCGCTGCCATACCTGAAAGCTTGTTGGAAAGTGAGTTGTTTGGTTATGAGGGCGGATCATTTACCGGCTCAAGTCGGAATGGGAAAATGGGGAAATTCGAATTAGCGCACAACGGAACCATTTTTCTTGATGAAATTGGAGATATGCCGCTTTTCTTGCAGCCAAAGTTATTACGGGTTTTACAAGAAAGAGAGATTGAAAGAATCGGTGGAAAAAAAGCAATCGAGATTAATGTAAGGGTGATTGCAGCCACTCACCAAAACCTGGAGGAAATGGTGCGAAACGGTACTTTTCGTGAGGATTTATATTATCGTCTCAATGTCATCCCTCTCCATACAAAACCCTTGCGAGAGCGGCGTGATGATATCACTTTGTATCTTGAACATTTCATGCATAAACATTGTAAGATCATGCAAAGGTACCCATTGAGACTTGACCCCATGCTGGAGCGATGGCTTATACGTTATGATTGGCCGGGGAATATACGGCAGTTGGAAAACGCCGTAGAATATATGGCAAATATGGCTGAATCAGATATCGTATCCTTCCATGATTTACCTGACTATCTATTTCAACAGGATCATCTCACTGTGGAGAGTAGCGGATTAAGTTTAGAACAAATGATTTCAGAATATGAAAAAGACGTAATCCAGAGCTATTTCTTAGCTGAAAAATATCGGCATGATAAAGAACAAATTGCCCGGGAACTACAGATTAGTCTGTCTACTCTTTATCGCAAGTTGGAAAAATATAAATTATGTTAACTTCATATAAAAAATTTCTATTTTACTATTAAAGTTACTTGAAATAAAAGAGAGAGTGCTCATATCATTTTTTTCGCCTGAATTTGAGAGGGGTGAGGACAAAAGCAGAAGGTAGAGGTATTTTAAAAATTGACTGAAAGTTCTAAAAATAATCAATAAAGAGATTTTTCTTAAGAACAGCCAGATGAGCCTTGCATACAAATTGTATTTGAACGGTGAGTAATTAGGGGGGGATATACATATGGGGAAATTAGAAGCAGAGGTAAGTAGCGTACAAGAAGAGAGAACTTCTGAAGCATCCTTACAAAGGAAGCTGAAACCCAGACATTTAACGATGATGGCTATTGGTGGCGCTATTGGAACTGGATTGTTTGTATCCAGTGGATCGACGATTAGCACTGCGGGGCCGGGAGGAGCGCTTGCAGCATACATTCTGGTAGGAATCATGGTCTATTTTGTCATGAATAGTTTAGGAGAGCTATCGGCCTTCTTACCGGTCCCGGGGGCCTTTGATATCTATGCCTCAAAGTATATTGATCCTGCGTTAGGCTTTGCGTTAGGTTGGAACTATTGGTATACAACCGCGATAACGGTTCCTGCAGATTTGGTGGCCTCTACTCTTATTATGAAGTATTGGTTTCCGGACTCACCTTCTATCTTGTGGAGCGCACTATTTCTGGGTTTGTTGCTATTGTTAAATGTCTTATCAGTTAAGGCATATGGGGAAAGTGAATACTGGTTTGCCGGTATTAAGGTCATCTCGATCATCGTATTTCTCGTTATTGGGGTTGCTATGATTTTTGGAATTATGGGAGGACATTCGGTCGGGTTCAGTAACTTTACCCATGGAGAGGCTCCTTTCAATGGCGGGCTTGTATCTATCTTTAGTGTAGTGCTCATCGCGGGCTTTGCGTTCCAGGGAACTGAGGTTATTGCGACGGCAGCCGGTGAAACCGAAAATCCATCGAAAAATGTACCGAAAGCGATTCGGTCAATCTTCTGGCGAATCCTTATTTTCTACGTGTTGACGATTTTTGTTATCGGTTTGATTATCCCTTATACGGATCCAAACCTGCTTAAATCCGGCGTTCAAAATGTATCTATCAGCCCCTTCACGCTTGTTCTTCAGAGAGCTGGGTTGGCATTTGCTGCTTCCGTCATGAATGCCGTGCTGCTTACATCTGTTTTATCAGCAGCAAATTCAGCAATGTATGCTTCTTCACGTATGCTATGGGCACTGGCGAAAGAAGGAAAGGCACCACGAATCTTTGCACGGCTTAACAGGAAGGGAATTCCCATGTTGGCCCTTTGTACAACTGCTATTATAGGACTTGTCTCTTTTTTGGCTTCCCTTTTTGGAAATGGTTCAGTGTTTATCTGGTTGGTAAATGCTTCAGCCCTTACCGGATTTATCAAATGGTTCGGGATTGCCGTTAGTCATTACCGCTTCCGTAAGGCATATGTAGCCCAAGGCAGAGATCTAAATGAATTGCCGTTTAAAGCCAAATGGTACCCGTTGGGACCGGTTATCACGCTGTTATTTTTTGTGGTTTTCATTTTTGGGCAGACTCTTTTTTCTGGACATCAAATTAGCTGGGCAGAAATTATAGCGACGTACATTGGTCTTCCTATTTTCTTGCTTCTCTGGCTTGGTTATAAAATCATTAAGAAAACAAAAATAGTTCCGCTTATGGAGTGTGATTTTGAGCGCAAAGAATAAGAGGTAAGGCTGTAATTGAATGTAAGCGTTTTATTCAAAGGGAAATTAAATTCAATTCCGTATAAATAGGATTACAAAAAAAAAAGAGGTGTTTTATATGTTAAAAGAAACAATCGTAACCAAAGAAGCCCCCAAGGCTATCGGTCCTTATTCACAAGCCATTAAAGTAGGAAATGTAGTGTATACTTCAGGGCAGCTTCCAATTTATCCTGAAACTGGAGAAATGCCTGATAATATTGAGGAGCAAACAAGGGTGTCATTGGAGAATCTTAAGAAGGTTGTGGAAGCGGCGGGAGCAAGCTTACAGCAGGTAATAAAAACAACGGTTTTTTTAAGTGATATGAGTCACTTTGCCGCGATGAATCATGTATATGGAGAATTTTTTACAGATAATTATCCAGCTAGAAGTGCGATTGAAGTTGCTCGTTTGCCTAAAGATGCTATGATTGAAATCGAAGCCATTGCTATGATTTAATAATAATAATTGAAAAGAGAATGTTAGAATGATATTCTCTTTTCTTTAATTTACATATGGTTAGTCTTAAACAGAGAAATATGGAGGAGATTTAATATGAATTTAGCACAATTCCCTAGACGGCGATATACACCAACCGATACACCTATTGAGAAATTACATCATTTTTCTGAAGTTCTTGGGGGCCCATCCATTTATCTTAAACGAGATGATTTACTGGGTCTGACGGCTGGGGGAAATAAAACAAGAAAACTAGAGTTCCTTGTTGCCGATGCAATGGAAAAAGGTGCGGATACGTTAATTACATGTGGAGGCATTCAATCAAATCATTGCCGCTTAACACTAGCCGCTGCAGTTAAAGAGAAAATGAAGTGCATCCTTGTGTTGGAAGAAGGACTTTCAGAAAGTCCTGAGCCAGATTTTAACGGTAACTATTTCTTATATCATTTATTGGGCGCTGAAGAAATCAAAATTGTGCCTAATGGAGCGGACTTAATGCAAGAAATGCAGAAAGTAGCTAATGAGGTAACGGAGAAAGGGAATCGACCTTACATAATACCAGTCGGGGGATCCAATGTGATTGGTGCAACGGGATATGCTGCTTGCGCTCAGGAAATTTTGGCACAGTCATTTAATCAAGGAATCGATATGAAGTCAGTCGTTTGTGTAAGCGGCAGTGGGGGAATGCATGCTGGTTTGGTGACCGGATTTCATGGAAATCAAAGTGGAATATCGGTAATTGGAATAAACGTAAGCAGAGGAAAAGCTGAACAAGAAGAGAAAGTTTTTCAGCTTGTTAAAGAAACTTCAACACACATCGGCATTCCAAATTCAATCCCTCGTGACGCTGTTATGTGTTTTGATGAGTATGTCGGACCTGGTTATGCTTTACCTACGCCAGAAATGGTGGCAGCTGTCAAACTCATGGCAAGAACAGAAGGGATTTTATTAGATCCGGTATATACGGGTAAAGCGGCAGCGGGACTCATTGATTTAATACAAAAAGGCACTTTTAAGCCGGATGATAATATACTATTTGTACACTCTGGCGGCGCCTCATCGCTATATGCCAATACTTCTCTCTTTTATTGAAATTTAAAACAAAAAGAAAGATGTGAAAGGTAATATCCGGTTCTGGTGTTAAGATTGCAATTATTGAAAGAAGTCTATATTTCTTAAAGAATTTGGTTTTTATGCAGCCATTCCAAATAGTTGATTCTTTTTATTAGAAGCTTGCTGATTCAGTTTAAAAGCAGTATTTTATGTTTGAAAAAACTTGTTTAAGCGTTTTAATATTTTAGGTCTTTAATGGACAAGCTATGAGTCATATAAATAAATAGATTTGTAAGTGCATAGAAAAAATGATCAAACTTTTTATAAAGTCTATGTCATATTTTAATGTTGATTAGTCAGAAATTAAGAATAGAGTTGATTCTACAATACAATACAGTAGAATCAACTCTATTTCGTTTATTGTGGATTTTGATAATTTATAATTAAGTCTGGTTGTTTGTAGATTGAAGTACAGCATTTGGGGGATAACTACAATGTTCGTAATAGCCCCTTTATTTTCGGGATAGTCGTTACTCTCTATAGAATAAGTGTGGGTAGTGGATTTGCAACGATAGGAGTATTAATCATTATATTCCCTATTCTTTTTATAGCTGGGGTAGTTCTTTTTTGGATATGGGATTGATAAAAGAAATTTAAATTATTATTGGTGTAGTTGAAACAAGTATGATTATTAAAGAGACAAGTACAGTGAAAACAAGAATATAACCATTTCCTTTTATCATTAGATACCACGAACCTTTTTTAGTTTAATGTACAATAAGTCGAAGGTAGTAGTAATTATTTACACAGAGTAAATCCATGTTGAACTAACTGGTGCGTTAGTTCATTCATTAAGGAATACAATAATGATCAATAAGGAATACAATAATGATCAATCTTTTTTATAAAAGAATAAATCCAATTAATAAGGGCATGTTTTGATTAATCTTTTTTCAAAACATGCTCTTCATATTTGTTTTTTTATCCAGGTTAAAAGCGTTAATTTAAGCAAACTTTATTTTAAAGCTACACAAGGGGGGCATTCATAAAACTACTTTACCCATTGAAGGCAAATTATCCAATTGAAGAGCTGTGTCAGGCTTTTTTTAAAGTAGACGGTTAGCGAAGAACAATGGGGGAAATACTAAAGGGAAGGATTGTTATTTAGAATTTTCAGAAAATTATATTGACAACAAAATGACGTTGTTATATATTATTTATAAGTTAAATTTATTGTTATATAACAGAAGGAGGAATCAAGATGATGAACATGTATGATAAAGCCTATGAAAGTTATTTAAAGATTTGTGAAAGGTATGAAATGGAGTCGATCAACTTCGACCACTTCATCAAAAATTTAACCAAAGATCAGTTGGATGAATACAGTAAATTAGCCGTTTAAATGAAAGGGCGTGATTGCACAAGATGGACCTCCCGGTTGATGTAGATGTAGAAGCCAAATAGAAACCCCACCAGTTGCTAAATGGAAACAGGTGGGGTTTTGTCATGTGTTTAAGTGTAGTTTTAAAATAAAGTCGTACTGTTTATAAAAAAGATGTACCGATTTAAATAAAGTTTAATCGTTTATAAAAATGATAAACCGAAATCAATACTTGATATTGGTTTTCCTTAATGAACTAGGAGGTTAGTTTAAGAAGGAATTTCTTAGTGAAAGAGTGAATTTAATATTTAAAGGAGTTGAAATAATGAGATTGGGATTAAGAAAAGATGAAATAAGGTTAACAGACTATAAAATCAAGCTCATTAGGAGGAAGGTAGAGTGTCTAATAAAATAAAGAGATACATTGACTATCCAATGGTAAAAATTCCAGGGGGAGAAATAGAATTAAGAGACGATAGAATAAAAAGCAAATGGAAAGCTGAAATAAGACCGTTTCTTCTTGCCCGGTATCCTGTAACTATGGGTCTATACTATGCTATTACAAATAAATCACCTAAATCTTTTGACGGAGATCTAAAACCGGTTGTGAATATTTCTTGGAATGATGCGATTTCTTTTTGTAATCTACTGTCACAGAAAGCTGGACTGAAAGAGTGTTATTCTATAAGTAATGATGGTGAAAACGTTATTTGTGATTGGGAATCAGGAGGTTATCGACTTCCTTCAGAATCAGAGTGGCAATATGCATGTAAAGCAGGGACTACTGGTTATAGATACGGAGAGCTTGATAAGATTGCCTGGTATAACGAAAATTCAGGAGGCAAGATCCATGAAGTAGGAAGAAAGGAACCGAATGCATGGGGTCTGTATGATATGTTAGGGAATGTTTGGGAGTGGTGTTGGGATATATATGATGAACAAGTGTACGGCTCCTACCGAATTTTTCGAGGGGGTAGCTGGGCTGAAGAGGCCAGGGGTTGTGGGGCTTCGTGTCGTCGTCGTAGCCATCCGTCATTTTGTATAGACGACCTTGGATTCCGTCTTGCCCAGTCTTTTTAACTTCAACAAACAAGTCAACTTTCGAGGTTTTACAGCACAACTAACGGATAACAGTGACTGGCTACACGTGTTTGTTTAATGAGATGAGATCCAAAAAGAACGGGTTCATTCCACGAAGGAAAATCTGCTTTTTTTATTGATAAAACCTAAATAATTTTTTATTTAAGCCCTCTTTAAAACAGAAAAAGCTCCTCATATAGCTCCCGAACCATCATTCAGAGCTTAGATTTTCTATTGCCATTTTTATCTTGGAATAGGAAGTAGATCTCATTATGATTGCATCTGAAATTATATGAATAAAATCCAGCCTGGCTAGATCCTCTACCTTTCTCATACAACACAAACTTAGAATTATATATGCTAAGATTTATTAATGTAACCCTTTATAATGGGATGCATTTTATTCAATTTTATCTATTTTGTTCTTGGAATGAGGAGATTCTTAGACTTTCTTAATGAACTAAAGGGTGCTTTGCTTCAAAAACAGGGGTTGCTGTGGCAGCCTTTTTCTTATGGGAACGGGGCAGGTTAGTTGAACAAGAAATGGTATAATAATCCTCATTAAAAGCATCGTAAAGGTGGCTATTCAAATGGGAAATTGGATTGAATTATCTACATTAGAATATAAAGAGGTATGGGATAGGGTATATGATGCATTTAAATTTGAACCAGGTATGGCAGACTTTCCATCTTTTGAAGTGCCAAATCCATTTATCACTTATGATGAGATTTATTATGATCTAGAGGAAAAATCATTGCTTGTCTTTCAAGAACTCACACAGAAAAATGAATATATGTATGCGTTAGATTGGCAACATCCAGGTTATTGGATAAACCCCCGTTTGGAGTTTCCCAAAAGTGAATTTGATGAATGGAAAGTACCTATTTTTCCAAACGGTGATTATTACTTTTTTATTCATAAGAATTTTGAATGGGGATTATTAGGACACCCTTGGGAAAGAACCATAACTATTTTTGGAAAAGAATTGATAAAGGTTTTTGAAAAACATCAACCAAAAATGTTTCAAAAAATATTACGTCAGGGATAATGTAAACCTTTTTGAACTAACAGGTGCTTTACTTCAGTAACTGTGGTTGCTGCGGTTCCTTTTTCTTGTGGAGCTAAAACGGGGTAATTTTTAATATAATAAGAATTATAGATAGTATAAAGGACCGGAAATTAACTATATTAAAGGTGGGAAATGACATGGCAAGAAAGTACCGATTATATCAAATTGATTCATTTACGAAAGAAAAATTATCAGGTAATCCTGCTGGTGTAATTACAAATGCAGATGGTTTATCTTCGGGTGAGATGCAGAGGATTGCTAGAGAGCTTAACAATTCGGAAACGGCATTTATATTTAAATCAGACAATAGCGAATCTGATGTACATATTCGTTTTTTTACGCCTACTCATGAGGTTCCCATCTGTGGACATGCGACGATTGCTGCCCACTATGCTCGTGCAGTTGAAAATAGTTTAAATACAGGTAAAGTTTATCATAAAACTGGTGCCGGTATTTTACCAGTCGATGTGATTAAAGAAGATAATGATTACAAAATTATAATGACCCAGGGTAGTATAAGTTTTGATGCGGTGATTGATGGTCTAGCTTTAGAAAAAATATTTACAGCTTTCAATATTAGTGAAAATGATTTATTAGAAGATTGTCCAGTACAAATCGTTTCTACCGGGCATTCCAAGGTGATGATTGGAATTAAAAATTCGGAACTTCTTCACCGATTAAACCCTAATATGGATTTACTAACAAAAGTCAGTGGAGTAATTAATTGCAATGGTTTCTATGTGTTTACGATGAATGCTCCCGACTCCGAAGTCTTAATTCATGGAAGAATGTTTGCTCCAGCAATTGGTATTAACGAAGACCCTGTTACAGGCAATGCGAACGGCCCTTTAGGCGCATACTTAATACACCATGGACTTGTCAAACATGATAATACTTTATTTAGTTTTAAAGCAGTGCAGGGCGAAGCTATAAACCGGGCGGGTGTCATTGATGTTCAAGTGAAAATTTGTAATCAGGAACCAGAGGAAGTAAGGATTGCGGGAAATGCTGTAATCGTATTTAAGTCCGAGTTATTACTTGAATAGCCATTCAACGTGCGTTAGCTTAAGATCGAAGCTGTCTTAAGGCAGCTTTTTAATGGTTCAGGTTAGCTTAACCTGGACCATTAATATTATTGTAGCGTATTTAGATTTTGTGCCCTTAATAACCTTACAACTACCTCGAGGTTGAGTGAATAATTCCTTGTTACAAATACTATTAGTTTTCTTCTTTCAATAAGGCAGGTTGCTGAGGCAGCCTTTTTCTTATGGCACTAACGGGGCAGGATAGTGCAATAAGATAAACTTATGAATCTGTATTAATAACCCACAATTTTATTTATGTACCATAATTGATATGTTAAAGAAAAGAAAGGGGATTTGAAATGAGAATTTTTGATGCACATTTTCATATTATTGATTTTGATTTTCCAATCATCGAAAACCAAGGATATTTGCCACCCAGCTATGTTGTAGAAGATTATCAAAATGAAACTGCTGATTTGAATGTATTAGGTGGAGCGATTGTATCTGGGTCATTCCAAGGATTTGACCAAGAATATTTATTGAAGGCACTTAAACAAATGGGATCAACATTTTGTGGCGTTACGCAATTACCTTTTACTGTGACGGACGAAGAGATTATAAGTTTAAATAAAAATGGGGTAAAAGCATTACGTTTTAATATAAAACGAGGTGGGTCAGAAGATTTATCGAAACTCGATTACTTTGCAAGGAGAGTTTATGATTTAGTAGGGTGGCATAGCGAACTTTATATTGATGCAAAAGAGTTACCCGAAATTGCATCTACTATTGAAAAATTACCTGCCATATCAATTGACCATTTAGGATTATCTGAAGAAGGATTACCTCATTTATTAAGGCTGGTGGATAAAGGCATTCGAGTTAAAGCAACTGGTTTTGGTCGTGTAGAATTGAATATTGAGAATGCCTTACACTCAATTTATGATATTAACCCAGACGCTCTTATGTTCGGAACAGATTTGCCATCTACAAGGGCGAAAAGACCTTTTGAGTATGCAGATATTGAATTGATTCAGCGTCTATTTGATGAAAAAGCTACCGATAAAATATTGTACACGAATGCGTTAAAATGGTATTTTAAATAATTCAGCCTTAAGATTTAGAATGAAAATTTAAAGTTTGTGAGTGAGTACACGTAAACTCTTTTTTTCTTATGGAGCTAAAGGGAAAAGAGCCTAGGCACTCCATTTTATTAAACTTCATGATGGGAAAACTTAATTTAATCTTTTGTAATCATATAGGGAAACAATTTAATTATGAATAGAAAACTAAGAGCCTTACTACAAAGAATGTTAGTAAGGCTCTTTAAAATTTTTAATTTTCAATGGGTTAACAAAGGTGTTTAATTCATCTACAATTCAGTAACCCCTGCGACTGCTAATTCTTGTTTTGCTTGTTCTAGTCGTTCTTTATTTATATCAGCTAATAATAGTGTTCCTTTTTTACCAACTAATTCAGCAATCGCTTTGCCCATTCCGCCTGAACCACCAGTAATGACATATACATTATTCATTTTGTGAACCTCTAATTACTTTTTGATCTAAAGTATGGAACTCCTGCCAAAAATCCTGCTCTTGAGTAAACTTATAATTCATTAGTCTTAATCCTTCTAATTAACTCTTCAAACCAATATATTGTGTGATCTGTTCTGGTCGAAAAATAACCATCCAAAAATTCACGAATATTCTCGTTGCCTTTAGGGTCTGGCTCGAAATTCTCAAGCTGCTCCCAAATAGCCTTGATGGACTTTACTTTTTTTTCTAATATATCTACTACTTTATCCCGGTCTACATACTTGATGTTGGCTAAACCAACAATCATATCCTTAATTTCATCCGCACTTTCAAATAATTTATAGATTTTATTTGGTAGTTCTTCGCGACCCTTAGCCGTAATCGCAAATACCTGTTTATCAGGTCGATGTTCTTCTTTTATCACTTCAACTGGCTCGACTAAACCTTGTTTTACTAATGATTCAAAATGGTAGTACAGTTTACTTTCAGTTAACCCGCCTAGGCGATCCAACGGAATGGGTTCTGAAAGCTGCTTTTTTAATTTATAAGGATAATTTTTATCTTCCATCAGCTTGCTCAATATAAAAATTTGAATAGACATTTCCTACGCTCCTTTAAGAAGTATTATCTCCTTATTGTAGCAAAACCTAAGCTGTGATTTCAGCCGCATTCTTTTCAACTTCTGTTTCAGAAACCTGTCCTGGCATTGGTTTTTGAATAAACGCGACAATAGCCATATTAATTAACATCGAAACAGCACCAACCGCAACCATTGACCAAATATACGGACTTGGACTAATGCTGCCATATAGGTTTGCAAAGTACGCTTGCACCGAGTAATACATTGGTGAAATGTGGCTCATCCATTCATATGGTAAATGCATCATATCACGTGTGATAGTGGCACCATTTGCTATTGTTTGAATTAATAAAATCGGTAAGTTTAAAATCATGCCGCCTTCACCTAATAAGAAGATTAAAATCGCTGTGAAATTAAAACATACCATATAGTTTAAAATTTGTTGACCTACTATACTGAAGAATAGGTCACCGCTTGGCTTGTCAATTAAATACGCTACACCTACAGCAACGAGTGATGAAATAACTGCAATCAATAACGCAGCTAATTGCACATAAATGAATAAACGTGTTTTACTTGCTTTTCCTCGACTGGCTTTAAATGCACCTACTAATTGCATCGCTCCAATCATCGCCCCAACATAACCGGCCATTGTTAAGAACATTGGCAGCATATTATTATTCATACCATCTGGTATTTCGTTGATTGTAACTACATTTCCGACATAGGATTTCTCAATCTTTTCCGCTAATTCAGCGGCTTGCTTTTCTGGTACATTAAAGTTCATCAATACGCCCTGGGCTGTTTGTTGTGAGAATTGTGTGCTTAACTGATTGTTAATTTCAGTTACGATAGCATTCATGGTAGAAGAAACGACTGTTGCCCCTGCCTCATTGATTGTAAAGTCAATGCTTGATGACGCTTCACCTTTTTGCATATTCGCAGAGAAGGTTTTTGGGATGTGTACGACTAATGCCAAATCATTTTTCTCTAAATCTTTTAAGGCTTGTTTATTGGTTATATCCGTCTCGATTTCTTTAAAGGGTAAATTTTCTTGTAACTTTTCGGCAATCATCGCACCATTTTTACCGGCATCATCATTGATGATAGCGATAGGTAATTTATCGACATTTCCTGGAATGGCTGTATACCCAGGCAAGAAGATGCCTAGCATGGCAACAGCATAGAAAATCCCCATAAAGATTGCCGCAGTTGCCCCTCTTGTTTTTAAGAATTTAGTAAATTTCATCTGTTGAATCCATCCTTTTGAGTTAATTTTAACATGTTACTTTATTCAAAGTACTCAAATTAGAGTAGTTTAAAAGAAGTACTTTGAATTTTATTTTATTTTTTTCAATAAGTCAATTGAAAAATTTTATGCAGAGGAAAAAACCCCCAACAAAGCAGGACGTCAAATCTTCTACTTTGTTGGGGGTAACTATTAGGGAGATCATTTGTAACTTGAATTCCTTCGGCAACCTTGTATGCCAAAAACCCTCTCTAACTGCCGTATATGACCATGATCACCCAAAAAGGAGCAACAGTAACTCTCATACAGCTAACGGGACAGGTTAGTTGAATAACATTAAAGCAATTGCCTTTTATAAAAAGAACGGAATGCTAGAACTTAAATCTGAGTTAGGTGGGAAGGTAATTAGAATGAAAGGTATAATTTAACTTTCACTCTCTTCAATTAAAAGAGTTCTTTACTTCAATAAGGGAGTTGCTTCGGCAGCTCTTTTTCTTATGGAGCTAAAGGAGCAGGATAGTGCGATAAGACACAATTTATGAAAAATAGATTATACCCCATTACCTCGGACTTCTATGAACATAAACTAATTTAATGAAAGGAGATAGATATGTATGGGTATAAGACCTGGTACTGATAAATTCAATATATTTGATTATATTGTCATAGGAGCTGGAACGGCAGGCGGGGTAGTCGCTAAGAAATTAACGGATGACCGAAAAACTTCCGTACTTGTGTTTGAGCCTGGAACAAATATGACTGCTCAGTTAAGCACCCCGAACATTTTAGATGCCATTATTTTGGCCAGTGATAATAAGTTTGCCTCAAACCTTCTATCCAGAATAGAGTCCTCCATTCTACGGCAGCTTATTACGGTTAATGGGAGGGCCATTGGTGGAAGCTCAGAAGTTAACGATATGTATTCTGTCCGCGGGAGTAAAGAGCTGTATGACGAATGGGCTGATCTTGTTGATAACGACCAATGGAGCTACAACCAAATTCTTCCTTTGTTTATCGAAAATGAAACCTATACTGGACAAACACAAAGCCCGAACGAAAGGGGAAGTAAGGGGCCAATATTTGTTAGACAACAGCATATTCCTCCGAATGGGCTCATACAAACGCTGACAAATGCAACTGCCAAAGTATTGGACATTGACATTGTTGAGGACTATAACACAGGCGTACGTGACTGTACTTTTTACAAATCCCAATTTAACCAGAAGGAGGTTGGTAATACCACTACCCGTTCTTCGACCGCAACAGGATATTTAAATGAGAGTATTGTTAGTCAGGGAAACGAGTTTCATCCAGATGAGTTTGGAGTTGGAAAGAGAAAGTTGGTCATTTTCGCTAAAACAACGGTGAACAAAATCTTATTTAAGAAAAAGAAAGGGCAGATGATTGCGATCGGAGTTGAATATATCAAGGACGGTGTTTCTTATAAAACGTTTGCCCGAAAAGGTATTATCGTTTCGGCAGGATTTTCCTCCTCAGTAATCCTTCAACGATCAGGGATTGGCAAATCCAGTGATTTGATTAACGCAGGGATTACACCATTGATTGAAAATCCAAATGTTGGTTACAATCTGCAAACTCAAGCGTATGCCGGCCTGGGAGTCAGGGTGGATACATCTCAGATAATTCCTATAGCTGTAGCCGATCCTAATCAGCCTATTGCCTTAGGTGCTTTTAAAGCAGAGCATAAGGATAGTTTGGAGGGCCGCCGCCTTCAACTGATAGGAGCCCCAGCACCCCTATTTATTCCTGCTTCGGATATAGCTAGTAATGCGTGGAATCAAGATTTAACCAAGCCTACCAATATCATGAGTTTTGGCATTATAGACCTTAATCCAAGAAGTAAGGGGACAATTATGGCCTCCCATAGCGATCCAGAAGCTCTTCCGTCGTTTTCCTTCAATCCGTTACAGCCAGATACGAATGATCTAGATTTCATGGTGGATCAATATATCAACACTTACAATATTATTAAAGAGGCTAGAAAAAATAACAGCGGCATTCATGAAGTGGTATACCCTCCGGAGCAAATCTTCACTTTAACGGATGAGGCAGAAAAAAGAAAGCAGCTTGGAGATTATGTCAAAGCATCTTATTCGAATTTCTTCCATTATGGCGGGCAATGTAAGATGGCGAAGAAAATTAAAAAAGGAGTTGTCGATGAATTCCTAAATGTCTTTGGTACCAAAAATCTTAAAGTCGCTGATCTTTCTGTCGCTCCTATTTTACCAGACGGTAACACTTCAATACCTGCTCAGATGATTGGTTTAAATGCTGTAAGATTCATTCAAAATAATCCTCACCCTATCGTAGTTGATGATGATGAATTTGAGGATTTCGAAGAAAGTGAATCAGACGAGTAAAACAGGGAATAAATTTTGGATTATAGACTCTAAGAGAGGTTTACTTTTTATTTAAGTAGAAAATAACACCTTCTTCTTCAACTAACTGGTGCGTTAGCGTCATAAGAAGGCCGCCTTTTTGGCGGCCTTTTTAAAGTATGATTACTACAATTGGTAGGTTTAGTAATAGCTTCATTGTTACAAAGGCACAAATAAAAACAGAAGAAAAACCCCGTTCTTGTAAGACGGGGTTTTTTAAGTTGGATAATATAAGATCATACTTAATCGAGTTAATGTTTCCCCTGAATTAAGATAGTCATGGGGTTTGTCAGCTTTGAATCTGATAGAATCACCATTTCTTATTGTGTATTCATTGTTATTTACACGTACAGTTAGTTCCCCTTCAAAAACAGTTAAGAACTCTTCAGTTCCCTCTCTGTGCGAATCAGCACTTAGGAATCCACCTTTTTCTATCTCGATTGAATAAACTTCAAAGCGTTTATCATCTTCGAAGGGAAAGTAGGGATAGACTCGATATTTTCCATTGTCTTCAGATAATGTTTGAATATCACTTCTTAGAACAACTTTTGTATCTGGCTGCGGATTATTTATTAGAGAAGTAAAAGAGATCTTTAAGCCATTTGCAATTTTCCAGATCGTTGTAATAGTGGGACTCGATCCTCCTCTTTCAATTTGACCAATCATTGTTTTACTTACTCCAGTCAGCTCTGCGACTCTTTCAAGGCTTAATTTTTTACTTTCTCTAAAGGCTTTTAAGTTTTTTGCAAGTATAAGATTTATTTCCTCCATAAATACACTCCTTTATATACAATATAACGTCCGTATTGTACAATAAAAAGTAAATCGTTATATTGTTCATTTTAGACATTATAACATACATCACAGAAGGAGGGCCCAATATGCCTTTATTGTCGTTTTTGCTATATGTTTTTGTTACTAGTTTTACACCAGGTCCTAATAATATTATGGCAATGTTATTTGCTAACAAATACGGGTTTAAAAAGACACTTGGATTTTGTTTAGGAGTAGGTGCAGGTTTCTTTGTAATCATGATATTGTCGAGTTATTTTAATCTTTTGCTTAAAAATTTCATTCCGAAAATTGAATTTATTATGACGTTCCTAGCTGCAATCTATATGTTGTATCTGGCTATAAAAATAATAAGTAGTAAAAATAATGATAAAGACGATGATGGGGATAAAAATAACCGTTTTCTTTCAGCTATGCTTTTACAATTCGTAAATCCGAAAGGTATTTTATATGGCATAACAGCAGTATCAACCTTTATCATTCCATATCATACTTCAAATTTCAGCTTACTATTTTTTTCATTTTTTCTAGCGTTTGTTGGTTTTCTTAGTACTATGAGCTGGAGTGTGTTTGGTTCGCTGTTTCAAAGGTTCCTAAAAAAGTATAGAAGTCAGTTTAATCTAATTATGGCTTTGTTATTAGTGTATAGTGCAATTTCGATTCTTGTAGAATAAAACAGGTTTCTTGTTAAACGGGTGCATTAACTCATTGGTGGTTACACTAAAAAGAAAAGTTTTTTACTGTACCTTAATTTCCTAAATTAGAGTCCTTTTCTTTTTTAATTATGAAAAAATCCAACAAATACTATACCTAAGTTAGCATTAGAATCTGATATTAGAAACTCATTTAAATTTGACAATAATCCTACTAATTCAGCAGTAAAGCTTATAATTTCGATGGAATTCATTGATACCCTGCCCCCCTTCTTCGCTAGGCTTACGTGATTGAGCCATATAATAGGTTATATTTACTAAGGTGAAATGAGTTTGTAATGACTAAAATGATTTCTTACAATTGTTCTTATAATATGAAGTGAATTGACAAACAGGAAAGTAAACCAAGTTCCCATTATCATTTTTGGATATTTAGGCAGCTTTTCAAAAAAACAAAAGAATCGTAGTTTGCTAAATCAAAATCCACAAAAAGCCCCTATCTATGTCGATAGGGACTTTTTGTGGATTTTGAATAAAGTTTGATAAAAATCCTGTTGGATATGTACCAGGATTTTTACTTCTTCAACTAAAGGGGCAGAAGAGTGCGGGCCTGTTGATTTTTGAATAATCAGGTTTGTTTTTCAGTAATAAAAGATTTTACGGTTGGTGGTTCATATGTATTAAATTGATCAAGTAGGCCATTTGGTTCTACATCTACCAGCGCCATAGAACGGTATTTTTCATGCAGGAACTGTTCATCAGACATATGATTAAATAAAGCAACAAGAGGATCATAATAATGATTAATATTTAACAGTCCACAAGGTTTATGATGAAGTCCTAACTGAGCCCAGGTAAAAATCTCAAAGAACTCTTCTAATGTTCCTGGCCCACCTGGCAATGCTATAAAACCATCGGCAAGTTCTGCCATTTTTGCTTTTCTTTCATGCATGGAGTCCACTACAATTAGTTCGGTTAGGTTCTTATGGGATATTTCTCTTTTTTCTAGAAAACTAGGCATTACTCCAATTACTTTTCCACCCGCTTCCAAAACGGAATCTGCAACTGCCCCCATAATTCCTACACATGCTCCCCCATATACCAGTGTAATATTACGTTTAGCCAGTTCTTTACCCAGTTTTTTTGCAGCTTCTAAATAGACATTAGATGCTCCTTTACTTGATCCACAAAAAACAGCTAGAGTCTTCAATTAATATCACATCCTATTAAGTAGTCTTGCTTACTTATCATACAGAAATATGGGGATTTTGTTAAACTTAAATTATTAAAATGAAAGGTGGGTTAATATGAACGTAACTGAATTTCAACAATGGGTAAGAGATTATTAATGCCCATAAAAAGAAACTATCTGAACGCTATTCTAATGCGAATAGCGTATAGAATCATAATTAAGTAACCTGATAAAGTTAAGCAATTGAACCAGTAAGAGGAATCATATAGTACCTTGAAGAATTTATATAGGAATATAAATAAAGTAGAGGTGATTAAATGCAAATTTTATTGATTCGTCACGGTGAATCAGAAGATGATTTTTTAGAGAAGGATTACACAGGTTCTACTGATTTACCATTAACAAGTAAAGGTCTCATTCAAGTTAAGAAAATGTCTAATCGTGTGTTAAACGAGTTTCCACCAGATTTTATTTGGAGTAGTACTTTGAAAAGAGCTAGTAAAGCAGCTGAGATTCTATCTAATACTATCGGTTGCCCAGTGAAATACTTAGATGACCTTATAGAAAAGCAAGAAACTGAGAGTAAACTAGAATTTAGGGTTCGTGGTGAACAAATTTTTTCTTTTATTAAAGAAAACAGTAAAGAGTTCAATAGAATTGCTATCATTTCACACGGTGGAATGATAACTAAAATTATTGAAAGTTTTCTGCAATTACCAACAGTTAATAATAATGTATGGTTTAATTCTGATAATACAGGAATTCATCTCCTTGAATATATTAGGAACGTGCAACTTATCCGATTTACTAATAGTACATCTCACTTAAATTAATATAGCTAGAAGGGAAGATTAGTGAGGTAGGAGTTAATGCTAGAAATAGGTTAAATGTGAAATGAAAAAAAGGAGGGGCAAAAATGACTATCTATATCGCCTTTCTGCGAGGGATTAACGTAGGTGGACACAATAAGATAAAGATGCAAGAATTAAGGAACTTATTAACAAATATGGGGTTAGATAAAGTTAATACTTATATTCAAAGTGGAAATATTGTATTTCAGTCTGAGGAAAATGCAGAACAATTACAACATCAAATTATGCAAGAGATTAGAAATTATTTTGGTTTTTCAGTAACCGTTATCTTGAGAACGGTTACAGAGTTGGAACAGATTATTAACAATTGTCCATACCCAGTTAACTTGTTATTGGAAGGTGAGAGTGTGCACCTTTCTCTCTTGGCAAAAGAGCCTTCAAAGGAAGGTATAAATCATTTACTCAACTTTAAAAGTGAAATGGAAGAATGTTATATAAAGGGTAAAGAAGTTTATCTATATTTACGTCAAGGTGTTCGAAATTCCAAGCTTTCTTCACAGCTTCAAAAGTTAGGTGTTCCAGCCACAGCACGCAATTGGAAAACGATCAAAAAGCTTGAAACCATGGTAAAAGCGATGCAATGAGTAGTTTGAAGAAATTCAGATAAAATAAGTTATTCAACAAACCAGTGCTTTACTAACAGGGTTGCTACTGCAACCTTTTTCTAATTGAGCTAGAGGGAAAGTTAAGTTCAATAAGGATGATTTTGGTAAAGTGTAGTTAGTTAATGATTAAAAGGGCGAGAGCCCAACGGTAAGGGGGAGATGAATGGCTGTTGGCATAAGCCAAAGTGATCTTTTGACAAACATATGTTCCCTGGTTAATAATAACTATAAGGGGGTGAAACCAATGGTCGTAAACAAAGCTTATAAGTTTCGAATCTATCCAACTAAAGAACAACTAGTTCTAATCAATAAAACGATCGGCTGCTCCCGTTTTGTCTTTAACTTCTTTTTAGGCAAACAAAAGGAGAAAGATGCCTACTGGTATATTTGTGAAGAAATGAAGCAGAACGGCCAATTATCCTCTAATGAACGGAAAGGTTCTTTTCTGAATAAATACGCAACAATCAAAGAACTTCCAGCTTTAAAGAAAGAGTATTCTTTCCTGAAAGAAGCAGACAGTATTGCCTTACAGAAATCGGTGGAAAATTTAGCAGATTCTTATAGTCGATATTATAAAAAGCAAAACAAATCACCACGCTTCAAATCGAAAAAGAATCCTATCCAGTCCTACACGACTAAACATACGAATGGAAATATAGGAATGATTGGAAACAAAATCAAATTGCCAAAGCTCGGTCTAGTTCGTTTTGCTAAAAGCCGCGAAGTTGAAGGGCGAATCATCAATGCCACAATCAGGCGGAACCCTTCGGGTAAATATTTCATTTCCGTTTTAGCCGAAACCCATGTACAAGTACTTCCTAAAACGAATCGTTCGTGCGGTGTAGATGTTGGCTTGAAGAACTTTGCTATTCTTTCAGATGGTACGGTCTATCAAAACCCAAAATTCTTCCGGACGGTCGAAAAGAAATTGACCAAAGCACAACGGATTCTTTCAAGGCGACAAGAAATAGCCTTGAATCAAAATAAACCATTGGCTGAAGCCAAAAACTATCAAAAACAAAAACGAAAAGTGGCTATCCTACACGAAAAAATTTCAAATGCCCGAATGGATTACTTACATAAAGTTTCTACCGAAATCATCAAAAACCACGATGTTATTGGAATGGAAGACTTGCAAGTGTCGAATATGATGAAAAATCACAAACTAGCTAAAGCTATTAGTGAAGTATCTTGGTACCAATTCAAAAAAATGTTGGAATACAAAGCAAAATGGTATGGTAAACAAATCGTGACCGTATCTAAAACGTTTGCTTCTAGCCAATTGTGTTCTAGCTGCGGTTACCAAAATAAAGACGTTAAACATCTGAATCTTCGTGAATGGGATTGTCCTTTTTGTTCTACTCACCACGATCGAGATATTAACGCAGGACTCAATCTAATGAATGAAGCCATAAGGCTTCTAACCGTAGGAACTACGGGAAAAGCCTAATTAAAAATTGGCCGATAGGCTAATGTTCTTAGGAATCCCCCACTTCAATCAGACCATAAGGTCGATAAGTGGTGGGTAGTTCAATGCAACAGATAATTCCTATGGTCCTTTTCCTTTTATCATTTTAGGTCTTTCATTTGTTATGACGGGAACTTTTTGGTGTTTAATAGTCGCTAATTTTTCTTCATATGTAACTAAAAAGTTAAGGAATAATTCTAAAATTGAATATTTATTAAATAAATTAACGGGTATCCTTTTTATTGGATTAGGAATAAAGCTATTTCAAACAAAAGCACCTTAAATTAAAACTATTCAACTAGGGTAATTTTTTTCAGTATTAGGAGCTGATCAGCAGCTCCTTTTCTTATGGATTAAAGGGAAGTATAGGTTGAAGAAGGATCATTTTAGTACCAACTATTAATACCAGATGATAGAATTAAATGAATCGTTAGTAATAAAATATTATTATTGTTATGGGGGCCTTAATGATGTTAGATATTCAAAAAATTAAGGAAGTAATTAGACATCGTTATCCATTTCTTTTAGTGGATAGGATTTTGGAATTAGAAGAAGGAAAAAGAGCAGTTGGTATAAAAAATGTTACAGCAAATGAGGATTTTTTTAACGGGCACTTCCCTAACTATCCAGTTATGCCAGGTGTATTAATTGTAGAGGCATTAGCTCAAGTAAGTGCAGTTGTGATGTTAACTAAAGAAGGAAACCAAGGACGATTAGGGCTTTTAGCAGGTATAGATAAATGTCGTTTTAAACAGCAAGTAAAACCAGGAGACCAACTCCTTCTTGAAGTTGAAATCACGCGATTAAAAGGTCCTATTGGGAAAGGCAAAGGTATAGCTACAGTTGATGGGGAAATAGTTTGCGAAACAGAAATAATATTTGCATTTGGTGATTAAAAGTTATTAATTTTTTTGGGGAAAGTTTCCTTAGGGGGGCTTTTTTTGTTTAAGAAAGGTACAAATTTCATGTCAACTCTTTTTTAAAAAACATATTTCATAGGCGATGACACACGTACTGATCAGGGCTCTTTCGAAGTTCACTTTAATAAACAAGAAAACTGCCTTTAGTATTCATTTTTCACATCTATCTCCATGTTTAACTTCGAAATTGATGATGGAATTCTCTTCGTATTTTCTACGATTTAAACGCATTTTTGAGCGGGATTTATTACAAAGCTACAAAAATTCCAAAATTTTTTGTCCACACAATATGGACAACTATAATTTTTTCTATTATTATGATTCTTATAACTATTAGTACAAAAGGATTTAGGTTACTTCTTCATGTATTTTTGGAGAGGACACATGTATTTTCGTGAAAATGAGTAAAATTCAATATTCTTAAATGCAATGTTTGAGAATAGAGGTAAATCATAAAAAAAATCCTGCATTTATTCCAACCATCAATGAGGGGGTATATGAAATGTCTAGTGAAATATTAAATCAATTTTTGAATGAAAATTTGGAAGATTTAAAAGAAAAAGGACTTTACAACATTATTGATCCGGTAGAAGGTCCAAATGGTCCGGTAATTACCATTGCAGGCAGAGAGCTAATTAATTTATCATCCAATAACTATTTAGGTTTAGCAACAGATCAGAGATTAATAGAGGCATGCATTGAAGCAACGAAAAAATATGGTGTCGGATCCGGTGCGGTTCGTACGATCAACGGAACATTAGATATTCATGTCAAATTAGAAGAAAAGCTTGCCGAATTTAAACATACAGAAGCAGCCATTGCTTACCAGTCTGGATTTAATTGTAATATGGCAGCGATTTCAGGAGTGATGGATAAACATGATGCCATTCTTTCAGATGAACTGAATCATGCTTCTATCATTGATGGATGTCGATTATCTAAAGCAAAGATCATTCCCTTTAAACATTCCGACATGGACGATTTACGGACAAAAGCACGTCAAGCAAAGGAGTCCGGATTGTATAACAAAGTCATGATCATTACCGATGGAGTTTTCTCGATGGATGGAGATATTGCCAAGCTTCCTGAAATTGTGGAGATTGCCGAAGAGTTTGATTTAATTACGTATGTTGATGATGCGCATGGTTCGGGTGTATTAGGTAATGGTGCAGGAACAGTAAAACATTTTGGGTTATCGGATAAGGTGGATTTCCAGATTGGAACATTATCCAAAGCCATTGGTGTTGTAGGAGGCTATGTAGCAGGAAAGAAAGATTTAATTGATTGGTTAAAAGTGAGAAGCCGTCCATTTTTATTTTCAACGGCTGTCACACCAGGAGCAGTTGCAGCTTGTATAGAAGCCATTGATATTTTGATGAATAGCTCAGATCTTCAAAATAAGCTGTGGGAAAACAGCAATTACTTGAAAAAGGGCCTAAAAGAATTAGGGTTTGATATTGGAGAGAGCGAAACACCGATTACACCTTGCATAATAGGAGATGAAGCAAAAACACAGCAATTCAGTAAGAGGCTGAATGAAGAAGGTGTGTATGCTAAATCTATCGTATTTCCTACCGTTGCAAAGGGAACAGGAAGAGTGCGGAATATGCCGACAGCTGCTCATACAAAAGAGATGCTGGATCGTGCATTAGCCATTTATGAAAAAGTAGGAAAAGAGATGTCGATTATTTAAGGAATTGCTTGCTGCAGAGTGAAAAAGGGGAGGGATTTTTGATGAAAAAGATCTTAGTAACAGGGGCTTTAGGTCAAATTGGTTCAGAACTAACGCTGAAAATGAGAGAGATATATGGATCAGACAATATCATTGCAACAGATATTCGAAAAACAGAAAGCGATATTGTTCAATCAGGTCCATTTGAGATTTTAGATGTTACAGATGAAAAAGCGATGTTTAATATGGCAAAAAAACATGAAGTGGACACGATTATTCATTTAGCTGCATTATTGTCAGCAACAGCTGAAAAGAAGCCTCTTTTAGCCTGGCATTTAAACATGGGCGGATTGGTTAATGCTTTGGAAGCGGCACGAGAACTTGATTGCCAATTATTTACACCTAGTTCTATTGGCGCGTTTGGTCCAACCACGCCTAAAGATTTGACTCCACAAGACATCATTCAACGACCGAATACGATGTACGGAGTGAATAAAGTATCCGGAGAGTTATTATGTGATTATTATCATCATAAATTTGGGGTTGATACGAGAGGTCTTCGATTCCCGGGACTGATTTCGTATGTTACACCTCCTGGCGGTGGAACAACCGACTATGCAGTTGAAATTTTTTATGAAGCGATTAAAAATAAAAGATATACTTCTTACATTGCTGAGGGAACGTATATGGATATGATGTATATGCCTGACGCTTTAGCTTCCATCATTACATTAATGGAGGCAGATGCCTCAAAATTAAAACATCGGAATTCTTTCAATGTGTCTGCTATGAGCTTTGATCCGGAGCAAATTGCAGCCGAGATTAAAAGGCATATTCCGGAATTTGTCATGAATTATGAGGTCGATCCTGCAAGACAATCTATTGCCGACAGTTGGCCCAATACAATAGATTCAACTTGTGCAAAGGAAGAGTGGGGATTTAAGGCGGAATATGATTTGGAGAAAATGACGAGGGATATGCTGATAAAGCTGAGAGTAAAGTCACTTTTAGTTACCGCATAAATAAGCTACTAGCCGAATAAAAGAGTTGTAAAACTCTTTTATTCGAGTTACTATATTCAGATGTTTTGAATTTTTTTTAAACGTTATGTGATGCAGTTTTTACAGCCATTAAAAAGTAAGCGCTTTCTATTGGCGTATAAAATTAAACAATCGGTCGATATGCCGTGCATCAAATTTCGACTATTAGTAGTGTAGGGGGAATTGGAATGGCCAACAAAGATTTGAACAGGGAGTTGAAAGGTCGTCATATTCAGATGATTGCTTTGGGCGGTACAATTGGTGTTGGTTTATTTATGGGTTCAGCCAGCGCGATCAAATGGACAGGTCCGTCCGTAATGTTAGCTTATGCAATCTCAGGGATTTTTATATTTTTGATTATGCGTGCAATGGGGGAAATGTTGTATTTAGAGCCAAGTACAGGTTCATTTGCAACATTTGGTTATAAGTATATTCATCCATTAGCAGGGTATATGACTGCATGGAGTAACTGGTTTCAGTGGGTTATTGTTGGGATGGCTGAAATTATTGCAGTTGGGACGTACATGCAGTATTGGTACCCTGATCTTCCTGCTTGGATTCCAGGTTTGATCGCAATGGTTATTCTAGGAGCAGCGAACCTAATTTCTGTTAAATCTTTTGGTGAAATTGAATTTTGGTTTGCACTGATTAAGATCGTAACAATTATATTAATGATTGTTGCAGGATTTGGACTTATTTTCTTTGGAATAGGTAACGGAGGAGAAGCGATAGGATTATCAAATCTATGGGAACATGGTGGTTTATTTACAGGCGGTTGGAAAGGGTTCTTCTTTGCTCTTTCACTAGTTGTTGCAGCGTATCAAGGTGTAGAACTAATCGGGATTACAGCTGGGGAAGCGAAAGATCCGCAAAACACGATAACTAAAGCGATTCAAAGTACCATTTGGCGTATTTTAATCTTCTATATCGGTGCGATTTTTATTATTGTAACCGTTTACCCGTGGGATCAACTAAGTTCAATTGGTAGCCCATTTGTTGCAACCTTTGCGAAAGTTGGTATTACAGCAGCAGCTGGAATTATTAATTTTGTCGTAATCACAGCTGCAATGTCAGGCTGCAATAGTGGTATTTACAGTGCAGGACGTATGCTTTATACTTTGGGAATAAATGGACAAGCGCCAAAATTCTTTGCGAAAGTATCTAATAGTGGTGTCCCTTTATTCGGTACGTTCGGTGTGATTGTTGGGTTAGCAATTGGTGTTGTTTTAAGTTATATTGCACCAGAAAATTTATTTGTGCATGTATACAGTGCCAGTGTACTTCCTGGTATGATTCCGTGGTTTGTCATTCTGATTAGTCAAATTCAATTCAGAAAAGTAAAAAGTGCTGAAATGGTCAATCATCCATTCAAAATGCCTTTTGCACCTGTTACAAACTACTTGACCATTGCTTTCTTAATTATGGTATTAATCGGAATGTGGTTTAATGATGAAACGCGTATATCGCTTATTGTAGGAATTGGTTTTCTAGGTATCGTTGTAATTAGTTATTACGCTTTTGGAATAGACAAACGTATACCAGTAGATGCTGCTCAGACAGATGATAAAGTGGCTAACCTATAATTTACTTTGGATTTTAAATTATTGATTTACTTCAAAACCAGGGTTGCTACGGCAGCCCTTTTTTTTGAAATGAAATGCGTAGGTTAGTTCTATAAGAGTAAAGATAAAAGATGTAAACAAGGCAAAGTGGTCGACCAATTTGAGATCATTTGTTATATCCATATTCATAAAAAAGCAGTCTAGGCATTAATCCTAGACTGCTTTTTAAAATACATTATTTATTTAATTAATCTACTTGATGATTAAGACGGAATTTCAATATGCTAGCGGCATACCCTATGAATCCTCCAACAATAGCTGGAATAATCCACCCTAGTCCTACCTCGTACAAAGGAAGAATTGTATTAAAGAAATTATTAATGGATGAAATGTGTATACCGGCTCCATTTAATCCATCAAATAAACTGACAATAAAAGTTAAAAGTAAGCTACCTTGATAAACTTCAGCCTTCCCTTTAAATAAAGAATGAAGGAAGGTTAAGAAAATCAATACAATAGCTAATGGATAAATAGCTGTCATTACAGGTACAGAAAATGCAATTAACTGTGTTAGTCCAATATTGGCAACTATTGCACTAAAAATCGATAAACTAATAGCAATTGTTTTGTAAGGTAGCTTTGGAAATAGTTTATGGAAGTACGAAGAACAAGATGTAACAAGTCCTACGCTCGTTGTTATACAAGCTACTGTAATCATTAATCCTAATAATACCCCACCATAAGCTCCAAAATAGTAATCCGAGACTTTTGCTAAGATAATACCTCCATTATCCAAGTGTCCAAGTTTTTCTACACTTGAAGCACCCATGTAAGAAAGAGCTGTATAAATGGTTGCTAGGATAACGGCAGCAATTCCAGTTGCTTTTCCACAAACAATCATAATTTGTTTTTTTGTTTTTGCTCCTTTTTCTTTAATGGCATTAATGATAATGATGCCAAAAACAAAAGATGCAAGAGTATCCATTGTTAAATAACCTTCTCTAAACCCATTAAAAAATGGTTGAACTGTATAGTCCTTAGCAGGTGCTTGAAAATCCCCAATTGGATTAACAAAAGCTACTACTACCAGGATTCCGATGAACGTTAACTTGATAGGTGTTAATATTTTCCCCACAATTTCGACAATTTTCGCGGGATTGAGCGAAAGAAGACACGTAATTGTAAAAAAGATGATTGTGAAAATAAGCAAAGGAAGCGGCCCAGAATTTTCGGGTAAGAATGGTTTTACACCTATCTCAAAAGAAACGTTTCCTGTTCTAGGCATTGCAAATAATGGACCGATTGCTAAGTAAAGAACGATTGTGAATACAATCCCAAACACAGGATGTACGCGGCTTGCTAATGATTGTAAATCATCTTTTCCAGAAAAACCAAGTGCCAACACACCTAGTAACGGTAATCCAACCCCTGTTACTAAAAACCCAGCATTAGCAGTCCAGATATTCATTCCTGCTGATTGACCAAGCATCGGCGGGAAAATTAAATTTCCTGCCCCAAAGAATAGTGCGAATAACATGAAACCAATCACTACTATAAATGAAGATGGTACTTTATTAGACAAATTAAAACCTCCATGATAACTAAATTTTACTATTTTTAAAAAATATTAAATTTTCTAAAAATTAAACACGAACAAAATTAATAAGACGTATCGTATTATAACCAGATAATTTTAATATTTCAATATAAAATTTAATTTTTATTATATACCCTATTGACTAGATAGTCTACGTTGATTCCATTTAGGAATTAGTTGACAGATTTTATAACCAAGAGCGGCATAATTTTTCCCAATAAAAATAAAACATTTAAAATAGGAGGTGAGTATATGCTTGATTTTCTAGATGGATATCGAAAGTTTGAGCGACAGAATGTATTAGGAATTGATGTTAAAATAGAATAAAGAGAACGATTTCAAAGGGGGAGTGCTGAAGAAATCATTGAAGAAATCGACCAAGAGCTTTTAAAGGAATGGGATAAGTAAAGTGGGATAAATAAAATAAACATACGACTTACTTCAACTAACGGGTGTAATCATTCTTTAAAGAGATATGACGAAATGCGCTTTTTCTTATGTAACAAACAGGGCGGTTAGTTGAATAAAGTTTGATAATATAAAAAACAAACTAAGTGAGGATTACCCCTAAGGAGAAATCGAATGAAAAAACATTGCTGTGATGATATGGCATATCACGCGAATTTCAAATGTGAGATACACGAAAACCCATTTGAATGTCCAGATAAACTTGTAATCTATTATGAAAAAGATAATGAGTACGGGTTGATAATTCACGATGGTGGTTCATCATCTATCGAAATTTTGTATTGCCCGTGGTGTAGTAAAAAGTTATTAGAAGGAAAATAGAAAAAGATCACATCTAGGATTAATATCCAGCGTGTGACCCGTTTTTACACGTATATCGGTCGTACCCCCTTAGTGTAGGGAAAATCGGTTTTTTTCTCCAAAAATTCTCTTCGCGTATGTTTTCCGCGTTTTGTTGGTAGACCCCTTGCCCATCACTAAGAAAATGGGTCCAAAAAAATGAGCTTCTTTTTTAGAAGAAAGCCCAAAATTTTGTTCTGGGTGAGCTATAAAACTTTAACTTGATGGCGGTAAGGGTACAGCCAACTTTTCAGGAAATTGTACGCTAAGCGAATATCAACCTAAAAAGTGAAATTCCCGTACGCTCAGGAATAGACTTTTTTAATTTGCTCTTTACAACAAAGCATGACTTTTGGTTGGTTCCTCACACTGTCAAGGTTTCCTAACATTTTTATCAGTTACGGCGGGATCTACCATTCCCGCTTATTTTTCTTTCGTAATCGCATATTTCGCCAACCTGCGCATAAATAATGACTGAGTAATGCCCAGTGCTTTTGCCGCATCGCGGGTTGTTTTATGATGATGGAATGCTTGTGTGATCATTCTTTTTTCGACGCTTTCCAAAACTTCATGTAAAGAATTTCCTGCATTTAAAGGGATAGAAACCTCTTCGCAGACTGAATCGAGCAAGCGTTTTGGCAAATCCTGAATTGCAACTTCATTCTCTTTTGCCATAATGACAAGCTGCTCAATTATATTTTCCAATTCCCGTACATTTCCAGGCCATTGATAGTTTTGAAGCATTTCGACCACTTTTGTAGAAAGTACTCGTTTATGGTTATGCAAGTAATTAAACTTCTCCAAATTATACTGAAGGAGACAAAAGATGTCTTCCTTCCGCTCGCGAAGCGGGGGTATGCGGATCGGTAAAATATGGAGGCGATAATATAAATCAGCCCGGAACTTCCCTTCTTTGACCATATCCTCCAAATTACAGTTGGTAGCTACAATGATACGCACATCGGCTTTTACCGTTTGGGAAGCTCCAATCGGCATGTACGTTTTATTTTGCAGCAATTGAAGGAGTTTGGGTTGCAAAGAATGTGAGAGTTCGCCAATCTCGTCTAAGAAAAGGGTGCCTTTCTCCGCAAGTTTGACAAGTCCGGTTTTGCCGTTTGCATTTGCTCCGGTAAACGCCCCTTTTTGATAGCCGAACAGTTCGGATTCCAGGAGCAATTCCGGAATCGCTGCGCAATTAAGATGGATAAACGGACGATCTTTCCGGTCACTCAGATGATGAATACGTTCCGCTATAAGCGTTTTTCCAACACCTGTTTCCCCTGTAATAAGAACGGTCGTTTCCACACAGGCAACTTTTTCAATGGTTTCCTTGAGCATATCATAGGCCCGGCTTTGTCCGATAAAAAAAGGGACTTCTTTGGTCCGTACAAGTTTCGCTTTGAGTTTTTGTAATTCTTGTAAATAATACCGAAAAGCAGAATCCAATTCTTCAATTTTAATTTGAGAACTGTAACCGACGAAATCTGGAATATCATAACCCAATGTGACAGCATATTTTGGTTCATCATTCTTGTCCAATATGAGATGTCCTGTAATTACCCCTGTTCCTTCTCCACCTTGTTGAATGACGCTGACATTTTGTTTCTTATCTAAAACTATTTTTGCAACAGACGGCTTGAAGAACCCCTCTTTTTCCAATTGTGAGACGTTTTTTCCGATTAGCTCCTCTTTCTTTTTCCCAATCAGCTTACAGCTCATGTCGCTAACAAAAAGAATCATACCGTTCTTATCGGTTATATAAATAGGTTTATTCATGAAGTTCATGATTTTGAATAAATATTCCGGTTCGATGGTTAACATATTCTGATTCATCACTTGCCTCTCCTTTAATGACGGATGGATCCACCGTTTATTTTGAATCGAAAATAATTCAAAGTTCAGCATTATAGTGAGTAGCGTTGATTCGATTTCGATTCATTTGAATCAATTCATAAAAATTATACCTTGAATATTTAGAAATTTCACATAATTTTACCTATTTGCGTTATTTTTTCATTGTAAACAGATCTTTTTCTTGGCATAAAACATGCATAAACAATTTGGTGGAAAGGAGGAAATTAGATCCATCAGAAAACAAAAAATAAAGCACTTGAGTTAGTTTGAAGAACTGTCCGAAGAGGAAGTTGTATTTTTACAGAAACTTGGTGTGAGCCGAAATGATTTTTTTGCTGATTATCTTTTATCTTTAGGGGAGGTATGATTTGTGAAACGTATGGGTGTTCAGGGGAACAACAGGAAGTTCATCTTGGCTCTCCTATTTGTGGGTTATATGGTTTCTTATATGGACCGGTTAGTTATGAATCTTGCTTTGGTGCCGATAGGGCAAGAATTCCATCTTAGTCCGACTGCCACGGGAACAGTAATCAGCGTCTTCTTCTTGGCTTACGCCATCATGCAAATTCCGGCCGGCTGGCTGACAGATCAGTTGGGTTACCGAAGGGTGATTCTTTTTTCTATTTTTCTCTGGTCGTTTTTTACAGTTTTCACCGGTTTTACTTGGTCGTTTACCGCTTTGATCGTGATTCGTTTTTTGTTCGGAATTATGGAGGGGGGATATCCTGCTGCCAGCGCAAAAGCAATTTCTGAGTTTTTCCCTAAGAAAGAACGAGGTAAAGCACAGTCTATCTTAATGTCATCGAATAGCGTTGGCGGTCTAATTACGAGTCTTCTTGTGCCAACGCTCCTGATTTGGTTGGGCTGGAGAAACGTGTTCTTTGCTCTTGGAGCAGCAGGTGTCATTCTTGGAGTGCTGTTTTGGAAATACATTCGGAGTCCGATTCAATCGGAAGAAGCCAAAGAACAACAACCAGTAAACAAGGAATCCATGCTCTCTTTGTTGAAAACTCGTCAGACGTGGGCATTAGTCCTCACATGGTTTTCAATCAGCATTGCTTCGTGGGGAACGGTTTCATGGCTGCCCATGTATATGGTAACAGTACGTCACTTAGATTTGGTTTCCGCCGGAATGTTGACAGTTATTCCGACAATGGGCGCAACTCTGGGAACGGCAGCGGGTGGTTGGTTGCTGGTCAGATTTTCCGGTAGGGAGAAAATGTACTTTGTAATGAATGGGCTTTTTTACACAGCGTTATTATTTTTAGCACTCTTCGCACCTAATGTTGGAATGTTCTTTACCTATTTGACACTGGCATCAATCTTTTATGGTTTTGTGTTTAGTGCAGTATACGCACTTCCTCACAAATTGTTTGACAAGAGTGTGATTGGTTCCGCTATTGGAATTATGAGTCTGGGATCGATGATTGGTGGATTCATTGCACCGATCATGATGGGTGTACTCATCTCAGCATTAAAAGGTTCTTACGACGGTGCTTTCTGGTTCTTAATTGCGGCTGGTTTGTCCTCTGCGCTGTTCGGACTAACCATTCGAAACAGCAATCAAGTTTATCACGGGGACGTGGCTGATCAAATACAGACGAATGCCAAAGTAAAATAGTGGTCTATGGCTAATGGGAATACTAATTTAGTAATGTGGAACGGAAATTTTAATCACGAATATCAGCAATCCGATGGATTAATGCTAGAACAAATAACGGGGTGGTAACGATGTTCAAAAAATTATTTAGTAGACTTCAAGAGGTATATCCGGAGTTGGTTAGATTTCGCAGAGATCTTCATATGTATCCCGAACTATCCTTCCATGAGGTAAATACCCCAAAAAAGATCGCTGATGTATTAACCAACTTGGGATTGGAAGTAAGAACAGAAGTTGGCGGAAGAGGTGTAGTTGGACTCTTGAGAGGAGGGAAACCGGGCAAGACAGTAGCGCTACGGGCGGATTTCGATGCATTGCCGATATCAGACGAGAAAGACGTGGAATACAAGTCCCGTATTCCTGGGGTGATGCATGCCTGTGGCCATGATGTTCATACAGCTGCCTTGATTGGAGTAGCCAAAGTATTAAGCGAAGTGAAGGATGAGCTCGAAGGAAATGTTGTCTTTATCCATCAGTTTGCGGAAGAGGTAATCCCAGGAGGGGCAAAGCCCATGATTGAAGATGGCTGCCTGGATGGAGTCGATGTCATTTATGGAGCCCATGTATCTTCCATTCTCCCGCTTGGTATGGTTGCTGTTGGAGAGGGATATATAATGGCGGCCGGGGATACATTTGAAATTGAGATTTATGGGAAAGGCGGGCATGGAGCGACTCCTCATTTGTCGGTAGATCCAATTGTGGTGGGCAGTCAACTTGTGCTCAATTTGCAGCAAATCGTCAGCCGCCGCGTTGATCCATCTAAAACAGCTGTTGTCTCAGTTGGTTCTTTTCAAAGCGGACAGGCTTCTAATATCATACCCGACACGGCCAAAATTACCGGAACGGTACGAACCTTCGAGGAAAGTGTGCAAGATTTGATAGAAGAAGCCATTGGGAAAATCGCAACATCCACCTGCGAAGGGGCAGGAGCCACTGTGAAATTTAAGTACGAGAGAGGATATCCCACTTTGTGGAATCATCCGGAGGAAACAATAAAAGCGGAAAAGTTAGCAAAAAATCTTCTGGGAGAGGAAAAAATAATACAAATCCAGCCGTTTACGTTAACAGGAATGGAAGATTTCGCCTTTTATCTACAGAAGGTGCCGGGAACATTTTTCTACGTGGGAGGTGCGAATCCAGCGATGAATGCGATATACCCGCATCATCATCCGAAATTTAATGTGGACGAAGAGTCAATGTTGTACATCGGAAAGATGTTTATTGCATTAGTTTTTAATTATCTCTCAAACACTATTATTGATGCCGATTCTATGAATCAAGTAGAAGCTTAGTAGAAATCAATTACGTTTTGTAGGATGAATTGGCTGATAAACTAGAACCCCACAAAAGCATAGTCATTAGTTCTTGATTACAGAAAAATAAGAGGTGATTGTATGTTTGCTGATGTTGTATTTGTAAACGGACAGGTCATTACCGTCGATTCGAACAATCGGATCGCAGAAGCAGTTGCAGTTAAACATAACCGAATTGAAGCCGTCGGGACGAACGAGAAAATCAAACGTTGGATCGGAGAGAGCACCAAAGTGATGGATTTGCAAGGTAGGACTCTGCTGCCAGGATTTATAGATTCGCATTTACATCTGCTCGGTTATGGACTTTCGAGGCTAGCGATTAATTGCAAAGACGCATCGATTCAATCCAATGCAGATATTATCGAGAAATTAAAACGGAAGGCGGAATCTACCCCTGAAGGAGGATGGATCATTGCAGTAGGCTACAACGAAATGTTTATGTTGGAAGGGCGGTATCTAACCCGACATGAGCTGGATGAGGTGTCGACGGAACACCCGATTCTAATTGTGCGACAATGCGGTCACATTATGATTGCGAACAGTAAAGTGTTGGAATTGACAGGTGTAAACGACCAATCGGGCGATCCGGAAGGTGGAGTGTTTGGCCGAGACGAGTCCGGGAGATTAAACGGGTTACTCGTGGAAGCAGCCATGGATTCGGTAAAACGTGTCATGAATCCGACGGAAGAGGTCTTGGCCAGAGCGGCGGAAATCGCTTCGCGCGATTTCGTATCGTTAGGCATTACGACAATTCATGATGCCGGAGGGTACGAGCCGGTCAATCTTCGCATCCTGCAGCAAGCGGTTCGTTCCGGTCGCTTAAAGGTTCGGGTGTATGCAATGGTCGTTCACGAGCCTAACTTTATCCGAATGAGAGAGACGTGCTTGTCGACTGGGTTCGGAGACGATCGATTTCGGATCGGGCCGGCGAAAATCTTTATAGACGGAGCCAGCACCGCGCCGACGCTTGCGACGCGCAAGCCGTATGAGACGAATCCGGAAGACAGCGGCATTCTGTATTACACGCAAGAGAATATGAACGACGCGCTCATCGCAGCCCATCGCGATGGTTATCAAATTACGGCTCACGCCCAGGGCGATCGGGCGATTGAGATGTTGTTGAATACGTTCGAAGAAGCCCTTAGACAATATCCGCGGCACAATCACAGACATCGAATTGAGCATGCCGGTTTGGCGATGCCCGATCTCATCGAGCGAATGGCTAAATTGGGCATAGTGACCGTTCCTAACCCGAACTTTTTCGCTGAATTCGGGGATATATACATTAAGCACTTAGGCGCTCGCAGCGACTATTTTTACCCAATTGGAGCCTGTTTGAAAGCTGGCATTGTCGTAGCAGGCGCCTCGGACAGCCCGGTCTCGAACTGCAATCCGCTTATCGGTATTCATGGGGCGGTCAACCGACTGACGCCGTCCGGCGCGGTCATTGGGGAAGAGCAGAAAATCTCCGTCATAGAAGGGATTAGGCTGTACACCTGGAACGGAGCCTACGCAAGCTTCGAGGAAGACCGAAAAGGAAGTATCGAGGTAGGGAAATTAGCTGATTTGGTTGTGCTAAACGACCGAATATTGGATGTAACAATCGACAGTATTGATCAATTACGAGTTGAAATGACGATGATTGACGGGGAAATCGTTTACGAACTGGGGAAATCTCCGGATGCAAATGATGCGTTGGAAGAAACAATTAATTTCATTGTGTAAATATTCAACTAAGCTATATCTTTCTATTATTAAAAGAAAAGTATAAAGAAAATATAGGAATTTGACACTCGGAAAAGATAAAAAAATGAGCTCTAGACTAGGGTAGTCTAGAGCTACAAGATTGACTAGTAAACTTTTTGATATTACTAACAAGTACATAATAGAACAAAAGGGAGTATTAGTTGAAGAACATATTTAGGGCTGCTGAATGAAAGACTATACTGACCGTCTATGTAGGATAATATGGGATTTGTAGCAGATCCCATATTTATACCTGCCCTCTTGCGCCAAAACAGTCTATCTCTTTCGTTCGTTTATGAATCCTTTTCCAAATGGTTTGAAAACCTGCGAATTGACGAGTATTTGTAAGCATTATCGTATTAAACTGAGGGAGTTTAAGAAATACTGGAGTTTAAACACTGGAAGAGAAATTCCAATAATAGGGTAAATTAAAGGCAGGAAACAACTTCCTGCCAATGATCATTATTTGGTGTTGTTACTTCCTTTTTTGACTTTTCAATTTGTTCATTTCAAGTTCCGCAGCATATTCTTCTTGTGATTTTCCTTGCTTTTGACTTTCAGATTGAATTTTTTTGAACTTATTATCATTTAGATTAGGCATATAAACACCTCCTTTGAACATAAGTATTTTGTACAAACTTATGAGTATTATTCGATGATTCGCTATAAGAGGAGTAGTAGGGAATAATTACCTTAAAGAATTTGCCGGAAAATTATTTGTCATTTAGGCATCAATTGTTTAACACGAAATAACTTATGAAAATGGAGGGGAATTAATATGACACAACCCGTATTAAAAATGTACAACTACCACGTGTGGGCAAATGGAGTTATAATTGATCGTTTAAAAGAACTTCCACAGGACATTTATCATCTAGAAATTCAAAGTGGTTTTTCTTCTGTATCAAAGGTGTTGTCTCACATTTATCTCACAGATTACGCATGGTTTGAGATAATCTCAGGTAAAAGTATGAATGAAGCAATGGGGTCTACGGATCAATTAAGAAAAGAGGTGGAAACGAAAAGTATTGAGGAAATGAAAAAAATATTTCTAGACTTATCTGAGCGAAACCAAGCACTTCTGAACAGTCAAAAAGATATTGAAAAATTGATTGTGGTGGATAATCCATATGCTGGGTTGCTTGAAACTTCTATTTCTGAATCGGTACTACACGTTGTTACTCACGGATCATATCACCGTGGCAATATAGCTACCATGCTGCGTCAAATGGGGCACACCTCCGTGATGCAAGATTTTGGACTTTACCTATATTCTAAATAGTACAGAGTAGCTCAAGCGCAAAAATCCACTTTAAATGGAAAAGTTCTTTCACTAACGAGTGCGATACTTCAATAAGTGAGTGGCGTGGGCAACTCTTTTTCTTATGTGGCTAAATGTTAAGGGTAGTTGCATAAGATTTTTTTTACTTTATAATTAGTACCAGGTAATAATATCAAGTGGTGAAATTGATATAATTCATACAACGAGGTGGTTACTCTGTGATTAAATCTAAAGCACGTATTACTGCGATAGGTTCTTATGTTCCAGAAAAAAGGTTAACAAATAAAGACTTAGAAAAAATGATTGAAACCAATGATGAATGGATTGTTAAACGTACTGGTATTAAAGAACGAAGAATTTCACATGAAGAAGAGTTTACTAGTGATATAAGTTATAAAGCTGTAAAGGATTTAATGGAACGGTATGATAAATCAGTCGAAGATGTTGATATGATTATTGTCTGTACCTTTTCACCTGATTTCAACACACCAAGTGTAGCTTCTTTAGTCCAAGCAAAGCTAGGTATTAAGAATACTGGAGCTATTGATTTAAACGCTGCTTGTGCAGGATTTACTTATGGGTTGCATGTAGCTAATGGATTAGTAACATCTGGTTTAAACAAGAAAATTCTTGTTATTGGAGCTGATACTTTATCTAAAATTATGGACTATGAAGATCGAGCCACTTGTATTTTATTTGGAGATGGTGGAGGAGCAGTTCTTGTAGAATATGATGAAGAACAACCAAGTTTTATTTCTTCACATTTATATTCGGAAGGAGCAGGCGGAAAACATTTATATAGTACAAACCTATCGACACGTATAAATGGTGAAGACTTAAATAATAGTGGTAACCTTGTACAAAATGGACGTGAGGTTTATAAATGGGCTGTTACTACTGTTCCAAAAGGAATGCAAACTGTGATGAAAAATACTGAATTTCATTTGAATGATGTTGATTGGTTTGTTCCGCATAGTGCAAATTTAAGAATGATTGAGTCAATATGTGATAGAAGTGGTTTTCCAATTGAGCGTACATTATATAGCTTAGTGGAGTATGGAAATACTTCCTCAGCATCAATACCATTAGCTTTAGATAAAGGAGTAAGTGAAGGAAAGCTCAGTAATGGTGAGAAGATTTTATTATATGGTTTCGGTGGTGGATTAGCACAAGCAGGATTGCTCATCAATTGGACCCTATAACGCTTTTTTTCTTCAACTAACCGATGCTTTACTTAAAAATCAAGAGCTACTGATCAGCAGTTTATTTTCTTATTGAGCTAATGGAGCCCGTTTAATTTAACAAGGATACTAAACAAAGACATCGTACTATTAGGTATGGTGTCTTTGAATTATCTTAAGGGAATTTCAAAATCTCCAAATGGGCGGAAGCCCGCCTTTAGTAAGAAGTTTGGGTTGGTTAGTGATAAGTTGAATGTGGCCAAAATATCATGTTTACTCCTATATTTAGTGGGAATGCTATTTACAGTAAATATCCCTGAAATTTGAGGAGGACATTTTAACATGCTTGATGCTAAGACCATAGAAATCGTTCAGTCAACAGCACCTGTTCTCAAGGAACATAGTAAACCAATAGGAAAGAGATTTTATGAATTACTATTTTCAAAAGCGCCTGATTTGTATAACCTTTTTAACCAAACCAACCAAAAAAGAGGAATTCAACAGGAGGCCTTGGGGTATGCTGTCTATGCTGCAGGTGAACATATTACGAACCTTGAAGCGATAAAACCTGTAATTAAAAGAGTTACTGAGAAACATCGTGCCATAGGGGTCAAGCCTGAACAGTATCCGGTTGTAGGTGAAACGTTGCTTCAAGCAGTTAAAGACGTATTAGGTGACGCAGCCACAGATGAAATCATAGAGGCATGGGGAAAGGCCTATGGCTATATTGCAGATGCCTTTATTGATATTGAGAAAAACCTCTATGAAGAAACAGAACATCAGCCTGGTGGATGGGAAGGATACCGAAGCTTTAATATCGATAAAAAGATAAAAGAAAGCGATGCCGTAACTTCCTTTTATTTAAAGCCTACAGACGGAAAACCCATTGCCTCCTATCATGCTGGGCAATACCTAACACTTAAGGCGGAAATTCCTGGCGAGAAATATACGCACATACGCCATTACAGTCTTTCGGATTCACCGGGTAAGGATTACTACCGAATCAGTGTTAAACGTGAAGATGCCCATGGGGATGCTCCATCTGGAATTGTATCTAACTATTTACATAGACAGCTGCAAGTTGGAGATACGCTGCAATTTTCTGCTCCTGCAGGTGACTTCGAACTTGATAACACAGATTTACCTGTCGTTCTAATTAGTGGCGGTATTGGAATTACACCATTGCTTAGCATGTTAAATACCATTATAGAAAAACAACCACAACGTCAGGTTACGTTTATCCATGCAACAAGCAACAGCCAAACACATGCTTTTAAAGAGCATCTGCAACAAATAGCGAATGATCATCAACATATAAAATCATTTGTCGTCTATGGTTCACCAACCGAAGCCAATCGAACCTCTCAACAATTCGATAAAGAAGGATACGTGGATTTAGACTTCCTGCAATCTATCGTTCCATCAAAAGAAGCTAATTTTTATTTCTGCGGACCTATTCCTTTTATGGAAGCAATCAATGGGGCGCTAAATCAATGGAGTGTATCAAAAGACCATATCCATTATGAAGTATTTAGCCCACTCGCTATTTTAGGAGAAAAATAAGTAAACTTAATTTGTGAATAAAAAGGATCTTTGATTGAAGGTCCTTTTTTCATGGCTAATAAGAACAAAGGGAAGTCTTGAAATACTATTTATTAATAATACAAGTAGGAGAAAGGATTATGAAGAATAAAGAAAGCGATCTCCCGACAGGATTAGCTAAACCTGCACAACGAGCACTCGCTGGAGCTGGGTACTTGTAACTTGAGCAGTTTCCTAAGCTAAGTGAAGCAGAGGACTTGCAGCTACATGGTATGAGACCTAAAGCATAGGAGCAAATCCGTCGTGCACTTTCTGAGAAAGGGTTAGCGTTCGCCAACGGTTCTTGAAAAACCTTTGTTGTACTTATTACATTAGGATGAGAGGTACTGCGGTATCTCCTTTTTTTGTTGCGAGCAGGATTATCGAAAAAAGCAACGAATAGTAGGGTAATGAACATAAAATAAACGAGTGAGGGTGAATTTGATGGGAGTTCAAGCAGAAAAAATCTTTGTTAACTTGCCTGTTAAAGATTTGAATGCCTCAATAGAATTTTTCACAAAAGTTGGCTTTGACTTTAACGAGCAAATGACCAATGAAAATGCAACGTGTGTGGTTATCAGTGAGTCTATATATGTCATGTTATTGGTTGAAGATTACTTTAAAACGTTTACCAAGAGAGAAATCCCGGATACAGCAAAAAGTACGGAAGCTATTGTGGCATTATCGGTTAAAAGTAAGGAAGAAGTGGATGAGATCGTGAATAAAGCCCTGGATGCTGGCGGAAAGCCTTTTAATGAAGCCATTGATCATGGGTTCATGTACGGTTGGAGTTTTCAGGATATAGATGGACATCTTTGGGAGATATTTTACATGGATGAAAGCGGATTTAATCAAAATTAACTCTAATGCAAGACACAATCCTTCACTAAGGACTGTGTCTTTTTTTGAAGTTCAGTGTCGTACTTGAGTCAACATGATTGCCTGCTTGTTAAAGTATAAAATAACAATTTATACTTATGATACAATATAAGGGAAAATGTAAAGGCGGGTACAAAAAGTGACGACAATTTACGATATTGCAAAAAAAGCGAATGTTTCACCGATGACTGTATCGAGAGTTATTAATAATAAAGGAAATATCAGTGAAAAGACTAGAGAAAAAGTAGAAGCTGTTATAAAAGAGTTAAACTATATACCAAATTCAGCTGCTCAAAGTTTGAATATTAAAAAAACTAAGTTACTTTCATTAATCATAACTGATATCACAAACCCCTTTTTTACAAAGGTTGCAAGAGGCGCTGCGGATAAGGCTAATCAAATGGGATATCAGCTTATTTTATGTAATACAGATGAAAACTACGAAAAAGAAAGTGAGTATATCAATGCATTAATTTCTAAAAGGGTAGATGGCGTAATTATTGCTCCTACAGGTGATCAATCGACCAAAAACTTAAAGAAACTTATTAAAAACAGAATCCCATTTACATTAATAGATAGGCAAATTGAAGATGTTTCGTGTGATAGAGTACTTGGAGATAACTATGAAGGGACAAAATTGCTTCTTCAGCATTTAATTGATTATGGTCATCAAAGAATAGCAATGGTTCATGGCCCACTTACGATTTCCACTTCGAAAGAGCGGTATCAGGCGTATATTGAAACGTTAAAAATTAATGATTTAAAGATAGATCCCGCTTTCCTAGTAGAGACTCATTATAAACAAGAAAAGCAATGGAATGGAATCGCTCATTTGGTTAATGTTTCTCCTGCTGATCGTCCAACAGCGATTTTTGCAGCGAATAATTTCATTGCCATTAAAATTATAAAAAGTTTACGAGAAAAAAAGATTAAAGTTCCAGAAGACATTGCCGTCGTTTGCTTTGACGATTTAGAATTATTTTCAGACTTTGATCCTTTTTTGACTGTATCTTCGCAGCCTGCTTATGACTTCGGATATTTAGGAACACAATTAGTGATTGAAAGAGTAGATGAAGTCGGTCCAGCTGATTATCGAACAATAAATTTAAAGCCTGAATTGGTAATCAGAAAATCATCTGGAACTCCTATAAAATAATAGGAGTTTTTTTATTTTTGACTCTTAACGTCTGCTGTGGAGATTAACACAAATGAAAAAACCACCTAATAACCTAATAGAAGGTGAGCCTTTTCTATTTATTCAAATATCTGTACATGAATTATTCAAGTAATTCAGCACCGTAAGAATTATCAATTATGCAACGCCAGGTACCTGTAGAATCCTTTTTAAAAACATAGTTAGCCATTCTTTCCATTGAGAATGCCGAATCAGTCTTTTGATTGGCACTCAGTAGGGCTTTTGCTACAACTAATGCCGTATCACCTGTTTCGATTATTGCCATCTTTTCTTGATTAACAATTAAACTATGATTAAAATAATCAGCAATAGCAACGAATGCCCGACGTATTTCTTCTTTGCCTTTAGCTAACGTTCCAGGTTTTACAACTAAGGTAGCATCCTCGGAATAGAAATCCATTAATTGATCGAAATCCTCGTTATTTATTGCTCTGTCTGCATTCTTTATTACGAGTTCTAACTCATGAGTTTGCATATTTGCCCTCCTATCAAGATAGGTAATTTATAGGGATTCCAATTTACCCCTTAGTGAAGAATATTCGACTGTCTTGTTGAGGAATCCTTCTCTTGGCTAAAATAGAAAAAAGGCGTTAATGTGTAAAAAATGACTCAGACAGCAAGCATAGGCCTACTGTCTACCTTCTAATAAAAATCCCCTAATTTCCTCTAACGGTATTTCTACATTGATAGCCATTTGAATGAGTTCAATCCATTCTGTATCTAATTCTTCTACTCTGTCATTTGTCTGAAGTAACATTACCTATTCCTCCGTTGAAGAGGTAGCCCAGCTATCATAGTCAATCTGACCTTAGACCTGTTAGCTTTGCGTCCTAACCTTTCGATTAGTTTGCCGTTTTCTCATTTTATTATAGTTATATATTACTATCTAGATAGTGCTAATGTTGTCGTAAATTGTAGAAATGTAATTATTATTCTTTAAAAACTAAAGTTAATTCGATTGGGAGACCTGTTGAAGGACAATAAAGATATTTAATGGGAAATATAACTATTATATTTAATATGATTTTATGTATTAAAGAAGGAAACATCCATTTTTAATAGAATGTAAGACTTTAATAAGAGGAGGATGATCAGTTTGGAGAGAAGAGCTTTACTGGTATCTCGATTACCAGAATATGAAGAAGAAATTGGCCGGTGGCTATGGTGTTTAGAAGATGTTCGCCGTACTCTCATAACAGAGTTAACTGGAATCAGCCAAAGTATACTCGACACAAAAATGGATGAAAGACAAACGATTGGCTCGCTGTTATATCACATTGCATTGGTCGAGGCAGATTGGTTATATGAAGAGGTCCTTGTTACTGAATGGGATTCTGAAATACGCTCGTTGTTTCCGTTAGAATGTCGTTCTGAAGATGGCGCATTAACCCATATTGAGGGAGAAACTTTAGAAGAACATTTTTACCGCCTTAATAAGGTACGTGAAGTATTTCTTTCCCATTTCCGTTCAATGGGCCTAACGGATTGGCGTAAACCGAGAGTACTTGAACAATATGACGTCACACCTGAGTGGGTTGTGTATCATTTGATTGAACATGAATCACATCATAGGGGGCAGATTTTCCAATTGCTTAGCAATTTACGGAATGATTAAAATGTTAAAGAGTGGGGAATTTTTATCCCTTTTGAACTAACGGACTGGCTCCAGTTAATTATCAAACCCAATAAGCGGTGGCTTGTTTTTGAACATTAGCTTATTATTCCGCATTACTAGCTATTTCAAGTGATGTAGTTATTCCATTAAAGGACGCTTTTATGAAAAAAGAAGGTGTCCTTTTTGAATGGGACCATATTCTTGAATACCGGGTAACTCTAAGATAACTGCAACTTCAACTTTAGACTTAGCGGAAATAAAAACATCCTTTTTTGTTAAGACTTAGAGAATATATGGAGGTGCTTTAAAATGGGAATAAGAAAAATCACAACAAACTTGTGGTTTGATACACAAGCTGAACAGGCAGCGAAGTTTTACGCTTCTATCTTTAAAAATTCCATGATTGGAAGAATCACTCACTATGGAAAAGAGGGGCATGAAATCCACGGGATATTAGAAGGAACAGTAATGACCGTGGAATTCCAACTGGAGGGCCAGGAATTCGTAGCATTAAATGGTGGTCCGCAATTCAAATTTACAGAGGCAATATCATTTATCGTCAATTGCGAGTCACAATCAGAATTGGACTATTTTTGGGAAAAACTCTCCGAAGGCGGAGACGAGAAGGCGCAAGTGTGCGGTTGGCTGAAAGATAAGTATGGTGTTTCGTGGCAAATTATTCCTACGGCCCTAACTGAGATGCTAAGCGACCACGATCCAAAAAAATCAGCAAGAGTTATGAATGCAATGCTCAAAATGAAAAAAATTGACATCAAAACATTAAAGCAAGCGTATGAGGGATAAGGTTACAAGTTGTTTGAGGTATTAAAAATGAATTTCTTTGTTGTCACTTTACAAGACCATTTAATAAAAAGTTTGATTAAAAACCTGTATAAATGTATACAGGTTTTTTTAGATTGTTCCACTGAACTATCCTCGCTATAGGTCCTTTTTCTTATCTCTAAATATTAACAGTGTTGTTTAACAAATCCTTATTTTGATATTGTTGCAATTAATTTATTGACAATTTAAAATATTGTTGTTATTTTAATGTTACCGGTAACATTCAAGTAACAAGAGGAGGTCAAAATGATTATTGATGCTCATCAGCATTTTTGGAAGATTGACCGAGCTGACTATTCTTGGCTTTCAAAAGATATGGGGGTCCTCTATCAAGATTATCTTCCAGAAGATTTAAACCCCTTATTAGAAAAACATGGTATTTCTGGAACTGTTCTTATCCAAGCTGCTCCTACATATGAAGAGACTTTATTTCTTTTATCATTGTATGAACGGTATGACTGGATTTATGGTGTAGTCGGCTGGATAGACTTATCTTCTCCAGCTTTTCCGAAGCAACTAGATTCGTTAATGAAACGACCGGGAATTGTAGGTCTGCGTCCAATGCTCCAGGATTTAGAAAATACTGATTGGATATTACAAGAGCAAGTGATAGAAAATTTAAAATGGCTTATTAGATATAATCTTCCATTAGATTTATTAATTAATAATAAACACATTTCATCGGTTTTAACTTTATTGAAAACGCTTCCGAACTTAATGACAGTAATAGATCATATGGCTAAACCGAATATTACTAAAGGGGATTTAAGCGAGTGGAAAGAGGACATGAACGCTCTATCACAGTTTCCGAATGTTTGGTGCAAAATGTCGGGTTTAATGACGCAAGCGAATCCAGCTATGTGGAAAATTGAAGATTTTGAGCCATATATTCATCATATTGTTCAAACATTTGGTCCATCCCGTTTGCTTTTCGGCAGCGATTGGCCTGTATGTTTATCAGCTGGAAGCTATGATGACGCACTGCAGATTATCAAAAGAAATTTACCAGAAAATTTAACCAATAAGGAAATGGATAAAATATTTTCTAATAATGCGAAAGCCTTTTACAAATTAAAAGAAAGGGGAGATAGCCATGAGTAAGGTAGGCTATGAACAGGACGTTACGAGCATTGTTATGTCTGATCAAGATAATGTAGCGACTCTTTTGAAAGATGTAGAAGAAGAAGAAACATTACTATACGTCATCAATGGCCAAAAAGCGGTATTGACAGCCAAGCAATCGATTCCATTTGGACATAAAATCGCAATTAAACCGATTGAAAAATTAGCAACGGTTAGCAAATATGGAGAAGTAATCGGTGCAGCGACAATTGATATCGAACCTGGTGAACATGTCCATGTACATAATATTGAAGGAATCAGAGGAAGAGGAGATAAAGCGGAAGGGGAGAAACAACGATGAGCATGATAAAAGGGTACCGTCGTTCAAACGGGAAATTTGGAATACGTAATCATCTGTTAATTATCCCGACTGTCATTTGTGCAAATCACGTAGCCAATAGAATCCAGCAAGCTGTACCAGACTCTGTAGCTATTCCGCATCAGCATGGCTGCAGCCAGATTGGTGATGACAAGGAACGTACACACAGACTTCTTGGAGGAATGGGGAAAAACCCAAATGTTGGTGCAGTTCTTTTAATTAGCTTAGGCTGTGAGGTTATTGATGCCAAAGTTTTGAAACAAGAAATTGAAGAAGAAACAGGAAAACCTGTTGAGTGGCTTGATATCCAAGATGCAGGCGGAACGATAAAAGCTATTCAAAAAGGGTCTGAATTGGCAAAAAGCTTATTCAAGGAAATCGAAAAAGTGCCACAAGTAGATGTTCCTATTTCAGAATTAATACTAGGTGTGAAATGCGGCGGTTCCGATGCTACATCTGGTCTGTGCAGCAATCCCGCTTTAGGAAAAACAGCTGATCAGCTCTTAAATCAGGGCGGAACCATTGTAATGGGGGAAACAACTGAAATTATCGGGGCTGAACATATTGTCGCTCAAAAAGCTGTGAGCGAAGAAGTGGCAAATAAGCTATATGCCTATGTTAATAAATTTGAAAAAGAAGTAGAACGCATTGGGGCAGATATGCGTGGCGGAAATCCAAGCCCGGGCAATATAGAGGGAGGCCTGTCTACTATCGAAGAAAAATCTCTTGGCTGTATAAGCAAAGCAGGTACTGCTCCCTTGAACGATGTATTATCATTTGCAGAAGAAATTCCAGGGAACGGCTATTACTTCATGGATTCACCAGGGAATGATATCGAGTGTGTATCGGGTATGGCTGCTGCTGGTGTTCATATGGTCTGCTTTACGACAGGAAGAGGGACACCAACTGGAAACCCAATTATTCCGGTCATCAAAATAACGGGAAATGAACATACTGCCATCAAAATGATCGATAACATTGATATAGATACAAGTCCTGTAATGAAAGGAAAAGAAACAACAGAAGAAGCAGGAAATCGTATTTTCGAAACGGTTCTTAAAACAGCACAAGGTGAGCTGACAAAAGCTGAAATTTTAGGCCATCAAGAATTTAGTATCAGCCGAATCAGCATCAGCCTGTAGAAACAAATAGGAGAAGGAGGATCTATATATGAGTAAATTAAAAAATCGAACAGCTCTTGTCACAGGCGGTAGCCGAGGGATTGGAGCAGCAATTGTCATGAGATTAGCTGAAGAAGGCGCTAATGTGGCTATCAATTATACATCACCAGGTTCATTTGAAAAAGCAAACGCTTTAAAAGAAAAAGTAGAAAAAGAGTTTCATATTCAAGCGATTGTTGTGAAAGCAAATGTTGGGGTGAAAGAAGAAGTTGACCAAATGATAGACCAAGTGGAAAAAGAGTTAGGATCGGTAGAGATCCTAGTGAATAATGCTGGTATTGCTCCATTTGAACCTTTTTTGAGTCTTTCAGAGAAAACATGGGATGATACCTATCAGACGAACGTAAAATCGATCTTTTTGACAACCCAAAGAGCGGCGAAAAAAATGATCGAAAATAAATATGGAAAAGTCATTAATATTACATCAACTGCGAGTGTTCTTGTGACAAGTCCAGTAATCCCGCATTATATCTCATCAAAAGCAGCAGCTTCGCATTTAACAAAGGCCTTGGCGATTGAGTTAGGCAAATACAATATTAATGTAAATGCAGTCGGACCGAGCACCGTTGCAACGGATATGTGTGATGAATATTTGGCAGATCCTCAAATTCTAGCAAAAGAGATTGAAGCGAATCCAATGAAGAGACTTGGTACAGAAAAACAAATTGGTGATTCTGTTGTCTTTTTAGCCTCTGATGAAGCCGTGCAAATCAATGGGCATCTGTTAATGGTAGATGGCGGATTAACGGTTAAAGCGGCACAGCCTGAAGATCATATGAATCATGAACAGGAGGTAACATTATGAGACTACTCAACAAGATAGCAGTTATCACTGGCGGAGGAAGCGGTATCGGCAAGGAATCAGCCCGTTTATTCGCAAAGGAAGGCGCATTTGTTATCATCACAGACATTCATGCTGAAAATGGGCAAGGAACAGTTTCTGAAATAGAAGGAAATGGCGGAAAAGCAGCATTTTACGAAGTAGATGTGACGAATCCTGAAGCGGTTCAATCTGCAATACAACAGATTATTGAGACGTATAAAAAAATAGATATTCTATTCAACAATGCAGGAATCAGCAATGTGGGTAGAGTGGACGAAGTAGAGCCAGATGTCTGGGACCGAATTATGAGTGTAAATGTGAAGGGGGTTTATTTACCCTCTAAATACACGCTTCCTTATATGATGGAACAAAAAAGTGGAGTAGTCATCAATATGTCGTCTTGCGCTGCGGAAATGGGTTTAGTTAAACGTGCCGCATACTCAGCAACGAAAGGCGCTGTACTTGCTCTGACAAAAGCCATGCAAGTGGACTATGCCCCTTATAATATTCGAGTAAATGCTTTATTGCCGGGCACCATCTTAACTCCATTTGTTGAGGATTATTTGAAAAATTCATATGACGATCCTGAAATTGCAATCGGAACGATCAAGAAAAGACAGTTAAGCGGAGAATTAGGAAGACCTAGTGATGTGGCAAAGGCTGCACTATTTCTAGCCTCAGATGAGTCTACGTTCATGATGGGATCGCCTTTATATATTGATGGCGGAGTTGTTTTTGGGAAAAATGCATAAAAGGAGAATGAAACTATGAAACTAGCTACTTTTATAAAAGGTGAAAATCAGAAACTGGCTGTTCAGATTGAGAATAACTTAATAGATATCGAAGAAACTGCTAAGAAGAATGAATGGAACAATATAGTAACAGATGTGATGCAAGTAATTGAATTCAATCAATCCGAACTAAAAGATTTTGAAATAAAGGTTAATGAAGCTGTCACAAATGGAAGTGCAGTCGCTATTGAAGAGGAAGGGCTTATATACGGTCCTAGTGTTACAAAACCTCATAAAATCATTTGCGTCGGATTGAATTACAGAAGACACGCAGATGAAACCAATGCACCGTATCCTGAAGTGCCTATCTTGTTTAACAAATTTGATAATACGTTAACAGGTCATCAAAGTGAAATTGTTATACCAAATGTAACGAATGAACTGGACTATGAGGTTGAACTGGGAATTGTAATGGGCAAAAAGACAAAAAACGTAACACAAGAAGCTGCTCTTTCTCATGTTTTTGGTTATTGTACAGTCAATGATTTGTCTGCAAGAGATCTGCAAATGAGAACACAGCAGTGGCTTCTTGGAAAAACCTGTGATGATTTTAGTCCAGTAGGACCTTTCTTAGTGACAGCGGACGAAGTAGGAGATCCAAACAACCTTAATTTGAAAACGTACGTAAATAATGAAATAAGACAAAACTCTAATACTTCCGATATGATCTTTTCATGCGCAGAAATCGTAAGTTATATTTCCCAGCACATGACGTTAGAGCCGGGAGATCTTATTTTAACAGGTACACCTGAAGGAGTCGTATTAGGCTTACCGGCTGATCAGCGCGTTTATATTCAGCCAGGAGATGTGGTCACTGTTGAAATCGAAAAGCTTGGAACACTAACGAACAAATTTGTTCAAGAAAGTGAAAAGGTTTTGACTAATGCTTAAAGGAATCCCGCCTATTATTTCTCCAGAATTGATGAAAGTTATGATGGAGATGGGGCACGGTGATGAGATTGTACTTGCAGACGGAAACTATCCGGCTGCAAGTCATTCCAACCGGATAATCAATGGTCATGGACATGGCGTTGCTGATTTTTTACGGGCCATATTAGAATTTTTTCCACTAGATACGTATGTTACGTTTCCAGTCATGCTGATGAATCCTGTTCAAGGCGATGAAAAAAACCCTGTAATCTGGTAGACCTATGAAGATATAATAAAAAAAACGAGCGACTTTCCTGTCCAAATAGAAAAAATCGAAAGATCGGATTTTTACGAAAGAAGTAAGGCGGCATATGCCATTATCGCTACAAGTGAACGTGCACAGTATGCGAATCTTATATTGAAAAAAGGTGTACTTTAATTAGTGAATCTAAAAGGAGTGAGTTATTTGCAAAAAATTCCGAATATTATGTATGTTTATGCAATTTTTGGTGGCTTGGCTGGACTTTTATATGGTTTTGATTCTGGTGCCATTTCTCCAGCGATTCCCTTTATTACCGAGGAATTTGGATTAAGCCCGGCCGGCCAAGGATTGATTGTAAGTTTCCTTCTTTTAGGAGCATTGCCTGCTATTGTTCTTTCAACCTCCTTATCTAAAGTATTAGGAAGGAAATCGCTCTTAATAGGAGCAGGCATCACGTTTATTGTTGGGTCTATTGGCTGTGCCTTCGCTACTAATGTAAGCGTTTTAATAGGATCGCGATTTATCCTTGGAATCGGATGCGGAATAGCCAATATGTGTTCGTTGATATATCTGGTTGAATTAGCTCCACCTAAAATCAGAGGATTAATTGGTGCATTATATCAATTAAGTGTAAATGTCGGAATTTTAAGTGCTTACATTGTAGGAGCTTCCCTTTCTGCTAGTGGTTCTTGGAGAATCATGCTAGGAATAGGTATTATTCCTGCTGCAATCTTTACGATTGGGATGCTAATCTCACCCGAAAGTCCACGTTGGCTAATGACTGCTGGAAAAGAAGAACGTGCAAGAAAAGTATTAATGAAACTAAGAGGATCGAAGAAAGAAGTGGAAGATGAAATAAGCGATATTAATTATTCACTAAAACAGCAAACTGTCGGATTCAAACATTTAGTTGGACAGTATAAAAAGATTCTAAATATGAACTTCATATTAACGTTTTTTCAGGTCTTCACTGGGATTAATGCAGTAGTATACTTTGCTCCAATCATCTTTGAAGGAGTGGAAATTAACGGGTGGAGCGGATCGAATATAGCCAACTTCGGGATAGGTACTGCCTTAGTTATTTCCACGGCTATATCGTTATTCATTGTTGATAAACTGGGAAGAAAAACATTATTAATCTATAGTATTGGCGGGCAGGTCCTACCACTAATCGGTTTAGCACTATTTTCAGATTTTACGATATTTAGTATGGTATGTGTGTTCTTATACGTATTCGCGTTTGGAATCGGTCTAGGTCCTGTATTCTGGCTATTCATACCTGAAGTGTTACCTTTGCAAGCAAGAGCGATCGGAATGGGAGTCATTACATTTTTACAGTACACATTGAATTTTCTTTTTTCGTATACTTTCCCGCCATTGTTAAGTGTCATTGGAAATAATGTCTTCTTAATATACGCAGTATTATCAATAGTTGCTTGCGTATTTATTCACTATAAAACACCAGAAACCAAAGGGAAAACTTTAGAAGAAATTGAAGAGTACTGGCGTCAGCAAGATATGGAAAAAGCTATTAAACCTGCTTAAGGGTTTAACCCTTCCAATACAAGAGCTAAAGAAAAATATTGAACTACCAGAAGAACATCTATTAGAAGAATATTCTTCTTGCTAAGGGGACTGAGCAATGGGGAATTCTACTAAAAAATTCTGCCAAAGGAACTGAAATAGGATAACCTTTTAAAATTGTAGTTGAAGGTTGCTGGAGAATTTGATAAAATATAATTAATTAAAAAGACTATGTGTGACTGGCGAAACGCGGATAACCGTGAGGGAGCATATAGTGTCGTAGCCGTTCGCCTGGGCAGAGGTAAGGGAAATTATCCCTTGCCTCTTTCTGTTTATTAGGAGAGGATAGTGAAGACTTAAATCCATTTTTAGAGAATACACAGATTTTTATGAAATTTGATTAGTAGCTTGCTTAACATCTTGTTAATTAATTTAGGAATTTAAAAACTATCATAAATTAAAAGAGGAGAAATAATATGAGCACATTAATTTTAGAAAAACTGAAAACAATCAAAACCTTAAATAATATTGCTGAAAGCGGGTTAAATGTATTCAATAAGGATAACTTTACTATCGACAATGACAGTGAAAATCCTGATGCTGTTGTTCTTCGTAGCTTTAACATGCATGCATTAGAATTAGGCGATAATTTAAAAGCAATCGCAAGGGCCGGAGCGGGTGTCAATAATATTCCCGTCGACAAATGCACAGAGCAAGGAATTGTTGTTTTTAATACCCCTGGTGCTAACGCTAACGCTGTAAAAGAAATGGTACTAACCTCTTTAATGGCTTCATCTCGTAACCTTTTTGCCGGTGTGGCCTGGACTAAGACGTTAGAAGGTGAAGGAGAACAAGTTCCAAAGCTTGTAGAAGCAGGAAAGAAACAATTTGTTGGAAAAGAAATCAAGGGAAAAACTCTTGGTGTAATCGGTTTAGGAGCGATCGGTGCGCTTGTAGCTAATGATGCACTAGGTTTAGACATGGATGTGATTGGGTTTGATCCGTTCATCTCTGTCGATACAGCTTGGAACTTGTCCCGCAATGTACAGCGCGCTATGACGATTGAACAGTTGTTTGCTGAATCTGATTATATTACTGTACACGTGCCATTAACTGATGATACAAGAGGAATGTTTAACCAAGAAACATTTAGCATCATGAAACCGGGCGTTCATATTTTGAATTTCTCACGTGGTGAGCTTGTGAATGAAACGGATATGGAAGCTGCACTTGAAAGCGGGAAAGTTGGCAGGTTTATTACAGACTTCCCGAATGAAAATGTATTGAAAATGAAAAATGTAGTTCCAATCCCACATCTTGGTGCCTCTACGCAAGAATCAGAGGAAAACTGTGCTATTATGGCAGCTCGTCAAGTGAAGTTGTTTTTAGAAACAGGGAACATCAAAAACTCAGTGAATTTTCCAAACACTTCCCTTCCTTATACAGGAAAGCGTCGTGTGGCAACTTTCCACGAAAACGTTCCAAACATGGTTGGGCAGATCACCCTGGCTATATCAGACTATAATTTGAACATCGCTGACATGGTTAACAGAAGCCGTGGGGGATACGCGTATACGATGATTGACATTGACGGTGAAGTAAACGGCGATATCATTCCTGGTTTAGAGGAAAAAATCAAACAAATCGCAGGCATCGTTACAACTCGTATTATTTAACATACTTTAATTGAACAGGAAGAAAGCATACTTTCCTGCTCAAATGATAAATATTAGTAAAAGCCTCAATTCCTTTAAGGAGTTGAGGCTTTTTTTATTTTAGGCTTTGTTAGACAGTAATGCTGTTGATTTTTGAACAAATATAAGAGACTACTTATTGTGGTCTTCTATAGAACTAGCACCTGTTAGTATAAGAAAAGCGATTCCTATTAAAGAATCGCACCCGTTGGTTGAATGAGGAAAAGATGTAATCCTTTTAATGACATGCTCAGATAACCTTACTTTTCAATTGCAGTTTTTTTTATTTTAATTTCCTATGCCGGGTGAATTCATTAATACAATTCTCCAACCATCTGGATCTTCAATTGTAATACCTGACTTTTCCCAAATATGGATTTTCTGGAGATACTGAATCATAGCCCATACCTTTCAATCTATTTGTGATTTCTTCTATGGTTTTACTTTCAGGAATATAGAAGACAAGCAGATTATCCTTTGTTGGGGCAGGACAAGGACTGCCATCTTTATGTTGAGTAAACTCTAAATGATAGTTTGAATTGGGAAGCCCAATCATTATACCGTCATATCCCTCATGTCCTTCAAAAGAACCGATTTTTTTCAAGCCTAAGCCTTCACAATAGAAGTTTACAACCTTTTTTAGTTGATCAGTAGGACGTGCAACTCGGATTTGCGCTACTTTCATTTCTTTTGGCCATTTATTTTCCATTGTCCCATTCCTCCCTGTATATCGTTCCATAATTTAATCTATTTCGTAGCACATTGCAACTTTAACATAAAAATACTATTAATTGGATTTACCTTCCACTTTTCTTGTTGAGTTTAACCTGATCCGTTGGTTGCGTAAGAAAAGAAAAATAATAGCCAAAATTATTATCCCTTTTATTAGTAGTAACAACAAAAAACGGATTTACAACGGTAAGCAAATATCCATAAAAAATCCGGTTTTCAAAGAAAACCGGATTTTTAAATAAATTTAATGATGATGTTCATGACTTTCTTCTTGTTTTTGCATACCTTTTTGCAAGATTTTTAAATCACTTTCAGAAATTTTTCCTACGATAAACTGTTTTTGAGGCATAATTATTGAACCATCGTTACTAGCATGTACTTTTATATAGTATAGACCATCACTATCAAAGTTTTTCCTTAAACTATATGTGCCGTTTCCCTCTTCCTCAGCTTGTTCCATACTATATTTGAGAGAGCCATCTTGTTTCCATATCTCAAAATGAACAAAATCTGCGCCTACAACCCTTTTACCACCTTGAGTAAGAACAGCCTTTATAGTCTCCTGTGTATTAGCTGAAAAGGATTCTGGTATGATTATTTCCGATTCAAGAGGTGTTTCTTCTTTGTATAGAGTAGTGACATCCTTTTCAAGTGAACATGCACTTAGCAATATGATGAAAATAAAGATTGAAAAAATACATATATTTTTTTTCACAGCAAAAGCCACCCTTTACATTTCGAATTATGCATTCATAAACTTCTTAACTACAGATACTCTTTTAATAATTAACCAGTCAATTAGCCACACAATAATAAGCGACAAACCAACCAAAGGAAACATAATTCCTAGACCTATTAACAGAATTAGAAAGGATTTCATGTTCTTTATATGAGGAGCTTTAGGTGCACCTAATCCTTTTTTCGGCTTTCGCTTCCACCATAAATAAAAACCACTAACGGCAACAAGAATAATTCCTAAACAAATAAGAAGGCTGAATATTTGATTAATCAAACCAAATTGAGTCCCTTTGTGCAAGGTAATTCCCCATGCAACTATTTTTCCAATAAAACCGTAATGATCATAACGATAATCAGCTAAAACCGCACCGGAATATTGGTCAATATGTATAGTTGCTTCATCTTGTGCTTTCGGTGGGAAAGCTGACAATGTATAAACGCCATCCGCTTCTTGTGGAATATTAATGCTATAACTTGGATGCATACCCTCACGATTCGCTATCGTAACTACATCATCAATGGACAGTGGGATAAAACCTTGAATATCTGAGATAGGTACATCTAAATTTTCTGCTGCCCAAGGTACATCTGCAATATCTTTTGTTTTAATTGAGGATGTTGGAGCACTTCCTGACCATATAGAAGGAGGATACCCAGATCCAGAATTGGTAGCTAAAGATTGAAAATTACTTCCCCAAAAACCTGACCAAGGTAAACCTGTCATAATTAAAAATAACATTCCTGCTGATATCCAAAAGGCAGGTACTGCATGTAAATCTCTTCTAAAAATATTTTTCCCTTTATTTATTCTTGGAAAAAGAACACCAGAAAGACTTAGCTTATTTTTGGGATACCATAAATAAAGACCAGAAACAATTAACACAACCGCCCAACATGCAGCTAACTCTACAATTCTATCTCCCAAGGTGCCCGCCATTAGTTCACCATGAATTTCTTCAATTTTATCCATAATTCTGTCTTCATCATTTAACTCTCCAATAGATTTACCTGTATAGGGGTCTATAAAAATTGTAAGAGACTCATTATTAGAAGTAATGCTAACTTCGCTCGAAAGGGAGGCATTTTCTCCGGGATGATACTTTGTCACCACTGCATCAGGGTATAGTTTATTCACTTTCTCAATCTGCTGGGATGCTGGTATTTTATCGCCTTGCGGAATAACTTCTTGGTAGTCTTGATAAAGCACTTTTTCAATCTGCGGCTTAAATAAATAGATTGATCCAGTAACTGCAAGAATAATAAGTAAGGGTGCAAAAATAATTCCAGCATAAAAATGCCATCTCCATACTGTTCTATACAGAGAGGTGTTTGTTTCTTTTTGATTTTGTATAGTAGTTTTTGTTTTAACAGTTTCCATTTATACAGGACCTCCTATTTCTTTGAATAGTACTAGTAAATTCACTTATATTGATGATAAAAAAGAATTGTGAGAAAAATATGAAGTTTTATAAAAAAAAGGAAATTAAAGTTATTCTACCGCGCATTATCATTATTTAAATAAATTTCCCACTTCAACTAAACTTCCCTGTTATTTAATAGCCTTATACAACTGGAACTAAGGATGGAATGGAGGGAAATGAGGTAAGTGTGGCGAAAGTAATCTATAGAAATGTGTGGAAGAAATAGGAGAGCAGCATTTTCAAAGGTTGAGGGATCAATAATCTACTAATTACCATGAATTACGGTGAAGACTAGGCGCGCTGTTTGTAAAAAAATTATGAAGGAGTGTCAAATATGTCCAAAAAAGATTGTTCGAAATCGCTGTGCCAGTGTTTCATTGTACCTAACTACATTCTTGAGAATTTGGCACAAAATGAAGTAGAAGCAGCACGGATCAGTTTAGCGAAAAGCCGTCAAGTGCGCAGACGTAGAATCATGAAAGAATATGATATTAACGGTGTTATTGCTTTAACTGATGCAGGATCAGAACGTAAAGGTGAATCTGCTCGCCATGTTTATGATTGTAAAGGAGGGACCAAACTCCGACAGAATGAGGCTAGGAAAGAAGGAGATCGATCAAGTGGGGATTCTGTAGTTAACCTTGCATATGATTATAGTGGAGTTGTGCGTGACTATTTCAAGGATGTTTTACACCGTAATTCAATAGATAACCAAGGCCTTGATCTTATTCTGAACGTTCATTATGGGGATAAATTTACAAATGCCTATTGGGACGGAGATGAAATGGTATTTGGTGACGGCGATGGAATTATTTTTAGCAATTTTGCAAATTCACTCGATGTAATTGGACACGAACTTACACATGGAGTTACGCAGTTCACCAGTGGATTGGAGTATGAAGGCCAGTCAGGGGCTTTGAATGAACATCTCTCAGATGTGTTTGGAGTGACTATCAAACAATTTCATTTAAAGCAATCAGCACAAGAGGCGGATTGGTTAATCGGTGCTGATATAATGGGACCAACACTAAAGGGACAAGCTCTCCGTTCCATGAAAGCTCCAGGTACTGCATTTGACAATAAATTAATGGGGAAAGATATGCAACCTGATCATATGAAGAACTTCTATCGAGGAGAGCGAGATAATCATGGTGTCCATATCAATAGTGGGATACCAAACAAGGCTTTTTATCTTGTATCTATGGAGATTGGAACGGACAAAGCAGCTTTGATTTGGTTCAATGTCATGCAGAATTTATTTGCAACGGCAAATTTCAATCAATTCGTACAAATTGTTATCAAGGCAGCGCAAAAACTTGTTGATAGTGGAGAAGTTACTGAAACAGCTATAAAAACAATTGAAGATGCTTTCAAAGCGGTTGGACTGCCTGAGTAGTCATATTCTATGAATAGGAGGCTTCATTCAACATGCATATCCAATTTAGCTGCATAGGGGGATTTGCCAACCTCGACTTGAATTTTCAGATAGATACAAATGAATTGCCGAAGGGGAAAAATGAGGAATTACAGAACTTAATGAAGACAGCTGATCTTTCTAATCCTCATCTAAGTAAAATGGTCGGAGCTAAAGCTCAAGGAGCGGACGCGTTTTCATATCAGCTGGATATAGTAAATGAAAAAAAGAAACAGTCCTTCTCATTTACTGACACAACAGCTCCAGAGGAAGTACGGCCCTTATTAAATTATTTACGCAATTTGGCCATTGAAATAAAAATGGCAGAATAACAACAAAGGATAACCTTAATCAAATTTTGGAGTTAATAAGGGTGGATTGAGGAAAGGTTGATATAGAAAAAATGCCACTTGTTTTCATTAGTCTCACTCCTTATCAAATAAGCAGCAGTAAAATAAACCAGTGCGTGTCGCTTTTTGAACGAGGTGCACTGGTTCATTTTTTTCTATTTATAAAGACGGATTATTAAAACGGGAATGATTACTTCATGGCCCATGAATAATTTAACTCTTTCCTTTTTGGCAAATTAATAAGAAATTCTTGTAATTTTTCATCAACCCCCTCTACTAAAAAAACAAGTAGACTTGTCTGAATATTAGACGTTGTCTACTTGTAGCTCTACCTATCTGTTAAGTCTTATAAACTAAAACCCGTACTATTATTAAATAATTCCAGTTAGCATATAGACTCCAATTACAACGAATGCTGTGATGGTTTTTATGATTGTGATAGCAAAAATATCTCGATAAGATTGGCGGTGTGTCAATCCTGTTACCGCTAGCAAGGTAATAACAGCTCCGTTATGAGGCAAAGTATCCATCCCTCCGGAAGCTAATGCGATGACACGGTGCATAACCTCAAGTGGAATACCAAACTGATTGGCAAGTTCAATATACTTGTCTGCCATAATTCCTAATGTAATCGACATCCCAGCTGTTGCGGAACCGGAAATTCCAGCTAAAATATTTGTTGTCACAGCACCATTTATCAGCGGATGGGTAAAAGCTTGAGAAAGACCATCTCGAACTAATGCAAACCCAGGAAGAGATGCGATGACAGCACCAAATCCAAACTCAGAAGCAGAGTTCATCGAAGCTAATAAAGCGCCGCCTATACTAACTGACAGTCCTGCTTTAGCACCGGTCAAGACTCCTTTGTAGTTAAAAGCGATAGTAGCGAGTATCCCAATCACTAAAGCCATTTCAACAGACCATATTCCCACAACTTGGGATGTTTCAATTTTTGCGTATCCATCCATCCCAACAGCAGAAAAATCAAATCCATTAGGATACCATTTTGGAATATAGATAGTAAATACCTTGTTCATAACACCAACGAGAGTAATCGGAATAAAAGCAATGATTTGACGGGCGACGGAAAACTCAGCCTCTAATGAGACGACTGGCAATTTCTCTGCCTCAGCCGCAGCGGCCATTTCTGTTTTTGCATCTCCTGCAAAACCATAATATCCTTCATTCATTTTTTCTGCCTTACGACGACGAGAATCTAAATACGACATACCAAGAATAAAAACGATACAAGCCGCTATGAAACCTAGTGTTGGTGCAGCGTAAATATCTGTTTTAAAAAAGGTAGTCGGAATAACATTTTGAACCTGCGGAGAACCAGGTAAAGCATCCATTGTAAATGTAAATGCTCCTAAAGCAATGGTACCAGGAATAAGTCGTTTCGGAATATTGGATTCACGGAATAAATTAGCCGCAAATGGATAAACAGCAAAAGCTACCACAACTAAACTGACGCCACTGTAAGTTAAGATCGCACAAAGCAATACAATGGCTAACATGGATCGTTTAGGACCAACTACTTTAATGATTGTTTCGGCAATTGACTTTGCTAATCCTGACATTTCAACTACCTTCCCAAAGATGGCGCCTAATAGGAAGATAGGAAAGTACAATTTAATATACTCTACCATCTTCGCCATGAAAACATTGGAGTAGAATGGAAGTACATGACCTGGGTCGGTTAAAAGGACGGCCAATAACGCACAGAGTGGAGCAAAAAGTATAACCGAAAACCCGCGATAAGCTACAAACATTAGTAATCCAAGCGATAGAAGAATAATAATTAGTTCCATAAAAAACCCCCGTCTCATGAATATGGCTTAAATTCAACTAGAAAAGCGCTTACAAAAATGATTTTCCAAGATACCTAAAGAGGTATCCATGGAGATAATGAAGGAAGTGAGCATTATTCATTCACTTTTTAATATAGAAGAAAACTTTTTCCAGACTAAGTTCGTAATCGATATCATGACCTAGCATCAATTAAGTATCTTAACGTGAAACAGCCTTATGCTTTTCTTTTGCAATTTCTGCAGCCACATCCACAATCATATCTTCTTGGCCACCGACCACTTTACGCTTACCTAATTCAATTAAAATATCACGAGAATCAATATTGAACTTTTCAGCTGCGCGTTTTGCATGAAGGGCAAAGCTTGAGTATACCCCAGCGTAACCAAGTGTTAGGCTGTCTCTTGTAATTTCTTGCGGAGTTTGCAGAATCGGTGCAATAATGTCTTCTGCTAAATCCATCATTTTGTATAAATCGACTCCTGTTTGAATTCCCATCCGTTCAAGAACGGCAACAAGTACCTCAGTTTGCGTATTACCGGCACCAGCACCTAAGCACCGAACACTGCCGTCAATACGAGTAGCTCCTTCTTCAATAGCCACTAATGAGTTAGCCATAGCTAGGGACAAATTGTTATGACCGTGGAAACCGATATTTATGTCTACAATTTGTTTTAGGACATGAATTCTTTCGCGAACTTGGTTTGGAAGTAGTGCTCCGGCTGAATCGACCACATATACAGTATCAGCTCCATAGCTTTCCATTAACTTTGCCTGTTCAGCTAATTTTTCAACTGGGGCCATATGAGACATCATCAAAAATCCGACTGTTTCCATTCCTAGTTCCTTTGCTGCAGCAATATGTTGAAGAGCCACATCTGCCTCTGTAACATGTGTAGCGATACGAGCCATTTTTGCTCCCAATCTTGCAGCTTCCTTTAACTCCTTTACAGTACCAATGCCTGGGATTTGTAGAACAGCAATTTTAGATTTATCAGCTACAGAAACAGCCGCTTCGATTAATTCCATTTCATTCGTTCGTGATAGACCAAATTGTAAGGATGATCCAGCTAAACCATCTCCGTGAGATACTTCGATATAAGGAACGTTTGCATCATTCAATGCTTTTGCAACTTTAAGTACTTGGTCTACAGTAAATTGATGAGCGATCGCATGACTTCCATCTCGCAATGCTACCTCAGTGATATAGATATCTCTTTTATTCGTCATTGTGTTATAGGCCCCTTTCCACAGCTCAAACTGGTGCTTTCATTAATTGGTTTTTTGCAAACTCTTCTGCCACCCTAACGCCTGCTGCTGTCATAATATCAAGATTTCCTGAATATTTTGGCAGGTAATCCCCAGCACCCTCAACTTCAAGGAAGATGGTCACTTTATTCCCCTCGAAAATAGGTTCACTGCGGAGACGATAACCAGGAACATAAGATTGAACAACTTTAGCCATTTCATCAATAGATTGCTTGATAGCTTCCTCGTCCAATGTCCCTTCTTCTACAAGAGTATAAACAGTATCACGCATGAGAATTGGAGGTTCAGCAGGGTTTAAGATCATTATGGCTTTTCCTTTTTTAGCACCGCCAACCTCTGCAATTGCACGTGAAGTAGTTTCGGTAAATTCATCGATATTCGCCCGAGTTCCAGGTCCTGCACTTCGACTGGAGATCGTGGCAACAATTTCAGCATATTCTACTGGACTAATTCGGTTTACGGCATGGACCATTGGGATTGTCGCCTGACCCCCGCATGTAATCAAATTGATATTATCTGCCTCTATATTTGATCCGAGGTTTACGGCTGGAACTACTAATGTTCCTACAGCAGCTGGTGTCATATCAATGACTTTTTTTCCTGCTTCCTTTAACACTCTTGCATTATAGATATGGGCCTTTGCAGATGTTGCATCAAAGATAATGTCAGCCAACTCTGGTTGTTCCAGAAACCCATCTATACCATTATCAATGGCCACATAACCTAATTCTCTCGCGCGAAGTAATCCATCAGATTTTGGATCGATCCCTATAACAGTAGTCAACTCTAACACTTCAGAGCGTCCCAGTTTTATCATAAGATCGGTACCAATATTTCCTGAGCCAAGTACAGCAACTTTTACTTTTGACAAAATAAATCCCTCCTAATTATGAAAACACTCATCACTCTATGTTCAAATCATTGCGAATTATCTTTATAGCCCAGACATTTTGAAATCTCAAAGGCAGCATTTTTTATTCCTGCGATTACCTCTGGAAGCCTCTCTTGGCTAAGCCTCATTTTAGGAGATGCACAACTGATTGAAGCGATGACAGTTCCTTTGCTATCAAAAATGGGAGCTGCGACACATTTAAGCCCTAGCTCGATTTCTTCATCATCGATCGAATAGCCTTTCTCCCGTATTAATCCTAAATGATTCTTAATTTCCTTTGTGTCAGTCATCGTATGTTCTGTAAACGGTTCCAAATCACACGAAGATAAAATTCTGTCAATCTCTTTTTCATCCTGATAGGCAAGAATAGCTTTACCTACACCTGTGCAATGAATCGGAGCTCTCTTCCCAATATGTGAATAGATTCTGAGAGCACTCGGTCCTTCTACCTTTTCAACGTATATGAGTTCATCCCGCTGACGTACAACCAGATGAACCGTTTCCTTCAGTTCCTCTACTAAACTCTTAATGATTGGTTGAGCAATTTTTCCAATATCAAGATGTTCGCCAATGAAATTACCTAGTTCAAAAAGTTTCATTCCCAACTTATACTTTAAATTATCTGTATTTTGTTGAAGGTATCCTCTATGCACTAAGGTTTTGATCAGCCCGTGAACCGTACTTTTGGATAAATTAAGTTGTTGACTAATATCTTTGATACTTAATTCTGGACCAGAGACCAAAAACAATTCAAGGATATCAGCAGTTCTTTCCACTGATTGGATAAGACGTTCAGTCACGATTATCTTCCTCCGTTCGACATTATCGAATGATGTTCGTAAATTTATTTATATATAGATAGTAAACTATCATTTTCCATTTCGTCAATATATTTTTATTTTTCTGAAAATAAAGAGCCGATTTTCGTAAATGCTTAAAAACCATATATAAATTGTGATTAACTTTCTTAACAGAAACAGGATAGTCAGCTATCCTGTTTTTGTTTGTTTAGCGGTTTACCTAGATTACCCTCTTAAAACAAGCGTAACTGAGCATTTCAGTTACGCTTGTTTTTGTGTAAAAGAACTATTTCATGTAAACACTTTTTTCAAATTCCGTTAAGGTTCTGTAAATACCATTGTTTTCTTAGAATAAAAAGCTACGATAGAAGTGAAATGATAAAGAGGAGGAAAATGAATATGAATAAATGGTGGCTAACGATGTCTTTAGCTGTTGCTGTTGCTATGCCTTTTTCATCAATAAATGCTTCCGCTGAACAGGTTAAGAAGGAACCTAAAGTTATAGTGCCGCTTGCAAAAGCGCACGCACACAATGATTATGAGCATGCACGTCCTCTCTATGATGCACTGGATCATGGGTTCACAAGTGTAGAAGCGGACGTCTGGCTAAAAGACGGTGAATTACTAGTAGCCCATGATGAAATCAATGTTAAACCAGAGCGAACACTTCAGTCCCTTTATTTAGATCCATTAAAAGAAAAAGTGAAGCAAAACAGAGGCTCTGTTTACAAAAATCGTGACCAGGATTTCTTACTGTGGATCGATATTAAATCCGAGGACAAAGCTACATATGAAGAAATTGATAAACAACTTGTAGAATACAAGAAAATGCTTACAAAGTTTTCAAAATCAAAGGTAAACCAAGGTGCTGTTACTGTCATTATTTCTGGAAACCGACCGCGTGAGCTAATGGAAAACCAGAAGGTACGTTATGCCACATTCGATGGCCGAATGAGTGACCTGGGATCTGATGCACCTAATGAATTCATACCTGTTATCAGTGACAACTGGACAAAGTATTTTACATGGCAGGGTGTTGGTGAGATGCCTCAAGCTGAACGAGAAAAGCTGGATCACATTGTCAAAACGGCGCATGCTAACGGTCAAATGGTTCGTTTCTGGGCAACTCCAGATGCAGCGTTACCAAGCCGTGAAGCTGTATGGGATGAGATGCTAAAAGCAGGAGTAGACCTTGTAAACACAGATGACCTTTCAGCCTTACAGCAATACCTGCTTGAAAATGATCCACACCCAACGAAACGGCATATTAAGTGGTAGCCAATTCATATTATTTATCAATAAACCAGACGATCCCTATAATAGTGAAGCGGGTTATCTGGTTTATTCTTGATGCCTTCCTAAGCCATATTTCTTTGAAGTAAAACATATATCAGATAGATTGAAGGAGATTCTTAGAGTGGGAAAAAGATAATAGAAACCAATAAAGTCTATCAAAAATAGGCTTTTTTGCGTTCGAATCATATGTTCACCGAAATTTCATTTCTAGTCACTTTTCACATTGCTTTTGCTTATTATTTCTAAAAATAGACACAAGTTAACAACTATATGTTGAAACTGACTACCAGTTTCCATGAGGAAATCAATCATTATAGCTTTCTAATGGGGTTTTTTTAAGAGTAACCCAATTTAACTAGTCATTTAGGTAGAAAGGTAATGAAAATTGAAAGAGATTCAAACGAGAGCAGTTTTACAAAAATTGCGAAAAATAGGATAATGGTCGCGTAGGTGATGTGAAATGCATATCAAGAAATGAAAGTTACAACTTCAGGGAAGAGTTTTATCCTATTCGGGAAGAAAATATTAATCTCGCAAGTCCAAATCTCAACATTAGAATCTTCTTTGCTCATACGTTTATCTACTCTACAAACATCATGATATCCCCTCTGAAGAAGCAATCAACCAACCAACTTTTGCTATTAAAAAGGACCTGTTCTTGGAAACAAGATGATTCCTTTTTATCAAACATCTACGGCCCTACAAAGGGCGTCCACTATTATTTCATTTAACCTAAGATGTCTTTACACTTCTTTTAGGAGGTGAGGAAAATGTGAATTAAAAATAGAAAAACCCTTAGGGGGAGAAAGTCCGGGAAGACAGTCACCTAAGGGCTCATGAGCAGGAGTATACCTGATCTATATTCAGTATACCCCTATTAATGAAATATTAAATGGGAGGCGACTTACATGATGATACGAAATAGTTATCTAATGAATAGGGAAACGGTTGGAATGCTGGTTGAGTACGATTCAAAGGGAGTGGAGATGACAAGGGTGATAGAAGGAAAGAACACGTTTTTCGTAATCAAAACTCCACTTGAAATTTTGAATGACACACTGAACTATTTTGGATCTGATCTTAATGGTGCCCTTATCGGAGCAAAATCTGTGCTCGGCGGTAAATACAAACTGCCCATCTGTATTAACGCCCAGCTTGGAATGGCTTGGTTCTCATGTAGCTCCTTTCGAAAAGGCGGCGGGATCTGGCTTTCTTATATTCATATTAATCACTTTGAAAAAATCAGCGACAAAGAAACTATGGTTCATACCAACTTTGGTCACAGCTTACCTGTTTCGATGAGTACAAATCAACTCGAATTCAAAAGAGACCAAGCAGCCTATCTGCACACAACCTTCTATGAACGCTCTACGTTGAAAAAGACCTTTTATTACGAACCGGGAAGTGGAATAACATTCTGTAAAGAACCTGGAGAGATAAATTACAAGGTGAAGGAGAATGAAAAAGAAGAATGATTAACCAAGAAATCGCTAAGGAAGAGACCACCAATTTGGTGGTCTCTTCCTTGTGTAAAGCGATAAAAATACTATTGTCTGTTGGAAATAATGGGTATTAAGTTTTCTAAACATCACTTGGCTTTTCTCTTGCTGGCTTCTAGCTTGGTTTTAATAAAATCGATCCAAGTTCTAGTAGCGTAGGAGATATAGCTGTCTTTTTTCCAAGCGATACCGATTTGCCAATTTATATGGGGGATAAGTGGAATGACTTTGATCTTTCCTTCGCTTACATCAATTTCTTTTAGGTCACTTTGAGGGAGGATTGTTATTCCTTGATTAAAGGAGACCATTTCCATAATGAATTTCCACTGTGATGTTTCGCAAATAACGTTTGGTTCAAAGCCGTTTAGCTTACATGCTTGCATGATTAATTCATGAACTTGGTAGCCTTCCCGAAAGATGATGAAACTTTCTTCTCTTAAATTATCCCAGGATACGGTCTCTTGATTGGCAAGTGGGTGGTTCTGATGAACAACAAGACGTAAATCGCCTTTCATGAATGGAATGCTATCAAACTCATCATCAAGGGGTAAGGGCATTACTACTAAATCTAGTTCGCCATTAAGTAATGTATTTTTTAAATGAAGGGCACCATCCTCAACGAATCGGACAGTGATAAGAGGATATTCTATGTGAAATAGAGCCATGAGTTCAGAGAAAATGTCCGTTCCAAGTGTTGAAAAAATGCCCATTTTTATATTTCCCTTTTTACTATTCTTAATATCATCCAATTCGTCATAAAAATGCTCGATGGATTGGGAAATGCGTTGCCCGTAATGATAGAGTAATTTTCCTGTATCGGTCAGTTCAATCTTCCTTGTGGTTCTAGTTAACAACTTAGCATCCAGTTCTTTTTCTAAATCTTTTATTGTTTTACTGATGTTTGGTTGTGATAAAAATAAGTGTTCAGCAGCTTTAGAGAAGCTTCCTTGGTTAACGACTTCGGTAAAATACTGTATTTGTTTAAAATCCATACAATCACGCCCTTATTTATTACTAAAATTTATAGAATATATCATTATTATATATTTCACTTATATTTTTTAAAATATTATATTTGAATAGTAGTTGTTGCTTAAAACAATTCGTAACTCATTTAATTTAGGGGGATGGGGAAACAGGAACGTAACAAATGCTTATGTCCAGGGGGAAATGAAAGGGGTATGGTTCATGAAACAACTTAAAACGGTGGTGCTGCACGCACTTGTTAAGGGGAAATTTTAATCTTTGTCTGTTTAACAAAATAATGAAGTAGTGATCCAAAGAAAACCAAATGAAAATTTTCATTGGTGTTTTTTTATGAATGATACTTCTTACTGAGTTGAAATGGTTAAGTTATAGCAATATACACTACATGCGAATTTATCTTACAAAATAAAGATAGAGACAGGAGAAAACACATTATGGGTACAATCGGTATTTTAATTGCGATTGCTCTAATCGTCATTCTAGCAATGAAGGGTTTTAGCATCGTATTTATTGCCCCGCTTGCCTCAATTGTTGTCATTGTGACGAATGGCATGAATTTCTTTCCTTCTTTAATTGGAAATGAAACATCATTTATGACAGGGCTAACGGGCTTTTTAATAAATTTCTTTGGCGTATTTTTATTAGGTGCAATTTTAGCACAGTATATAGAGAAAAGTGGCGCAGCACAGGCAATCGCAGAGAAGGTACTATCCATCACAGGTACAGAAAAACCCTTTTCCGTATTAATTGCCATTTATGCGATCAGCGCTATTTTAACTTTCGGTGGTATTAGTTTATTTGTCGTTTTATTTGTGGTGGTTCCATTAGCGAAACCTTTATTTAAGCAATTAAATATCGGATGGAATTTAGTCGTTATTCCCGTATTTATGGGGATTGGGACATTTACAATGACGATGCTTCCTGGGACACCATCGATTCAAAACGTTGTCCCAACGACTTACTTAGGCACTACTTTAACTGCAGCTCCTTTAATGGGGATTGCCGCAACAATTGTTGCCATTGTAGTAGGGATCTTTTATTTAAGGTATGCATTGAATAAAAGCTTGGCAAATGGTGAAACTTTTGCTACTTATGCACAAGAAGATAAAGGTAAAGCCATTTTAAAAGAAAAAATCCCTTCATTCTTTATAAGTATTTTACCGATTCTTATATTAATTATTATTATTTTTACAGGGAGTGCAATGAAGGTTGCCAATATCGTATTAATTGGCTTGGCGGCAGCAATTATAGTAGCGGCTGTATTTTTCCACAAATACATTCCGTCACACAAGGCAGCACTTAGCTTAGGTGCGAATGGTTCGATCACGCCTATTTTCTTCACAGCAACAACTGTTGCGTTTGGTGTAGTGATTACCATGGCACCAGGGTTTAAAGTGATTTCAGATTTCATTTTAGGAATTCCGGGTAACCCATTAATTAGCTTAACAGTCGCTTCAGCCGCACTTGGTGCCATTACAGGTTCTTCATCAGGAGGACTAGGAATTGCGATGGAGGCATTCGCGCAGTCTTATCTAGCTATGGGCGTGAATCCAGATGCGATGCACCGTATTTCAGCGATTGCTTCATCTGTATTTACAGGCTTACCACATGCTGGTGCTATTCTCTCATTGTTCGCATTAACAGGCTTGAATCATAAAAATGCCTTTAAATATTCTTTCTATAGCATGACATTACCAAACATAATCGGACTAATCGTCGCATTGGTGATTGGTATTATGTTCTATTAATTACAAAAATCTAGTGATAAAAAGTCTATCTACTACTCAGAAATCGAAAAACGGGTACAGGACAAGCTTACATGTAAGAAGGCTACCACATTTCAAGGAGGTGATTAAGAATGGAGAAATCAATACGTGATCAAGTAGTTGGTACATGGTCATTGGTTTCATATGAAACGCAAGACGCTGATGGACACGTGATTTATCCTTTGGGTAAAGATGCAAAAGGTTTCATTATGTATAATCCAGATGGCTTTATGTCAGCTCAACTCATGGCATCTGGGCGTCCTGCTTATCAATCTGGTGACTTGCACACAGGGACTCTAGAAGAAATGGCTACAGCTGCGCATGGGTATTTGGCCTATTCAGGACAGTTTGAAGTAGATGAAGAAAACCATCAGTTAATACATCATATGGATGTCAGTTTGAATCCAACTTGGCTTAATCAGGCTCAGCCTCGTATCGCGAAAATTGAGGGAGACCAAGTGGTTATTTTCAATGGTCTTCATCCAGAAGACAAACTTATTTGGAAACGAGTAACTAAACATTAAAGTTAAATCGAAAATACGAACAAAGGGAGATAGGGATTATGACAAACGAACGCACAGTAATCGTAACAGGGGCGGCACAAGGGATTGGATACGCTATTGCAGAATCTTTCATCAATAATGGAGATTTTGTAGCAATCTTTGATTTAAATGAAGAAGCAGCTATAAATGCAGCTGAAAAACTAGGCAATGCAAAAGGCTACAAAGTAAACGTAGCAGACGAACCAAACGTAAAAGCTGCTGTCGATCAAGTCATTGCTGAACGAGGTACAGTTGACGTATTAGTCAATAATGCAGGACTTCAATTCATTTCTCCAATTGAAGACTTCCCTGTAGAAAAATGGGATCTTGTAAATGATGTTATTTTAAAAGGAACATTCTTATTAACTAAACATGCTCTACCAGCTATGCAAAAACAGAAAAAAGGACGTATTATTAATATTTCCTCAGCTCATGGCAGAATTCCAGATGCTTATAAATCTGCTTATTGTGCTGCTAAATTTGGCCAAGTTGGATTTACGAAAGTAACAGCATTAGAAAACGCATTGAAAGGTATCACATGTAATACGATTGAGCCAGGCCCAGTACGTACAGAATTAATCGAAAAACAACTACCAAAACTTGCAGAACAAGATGGAACAACTGTAGAAGAGGCTCTAAACCACCACATCCTAGGTAAACAATGGATCAAACGTTTACTAGAGCCTTCAGAAATTGGTGCTACAGCTGTATTCTTAGCCTCAGACGGTGCAGGAGCCATCACAGGCGAAGAAATCGGCGTTGCAGGCGGGATTTAATTATTCCGATTTATCCCCTATAAATATAAAGGAGCATGATTTCCGCGGAAATCATGCTTTTTGGTTATTTTACTTGTATGGGAATCTCTAAACAAATACCATTCCTCTCTATGTACCGTTTTCTCACTTTACTTGCGATAACATCGTTTTATAAATTCCATCGTTCGTAAAAATATAAATCGTTTCACCGCGCATGGCTAAACAGCCGCTAATTTTTTTACGATCCTCATCAACATATTGAAAGCGACTGCCTTCTTTAAATGTTTGTCCTTTTCTGTGGAAAATGTAGCGGGCATTTCCTTTTAAAATGGCGAGAGCATCATCACTAATCGCAAACTCCGAGAATGAATCTTTTTTTACTAAAAAAAGGTTAGTTAAAAAAGTTCATCTAATATAACGACAAAGTATCCAACTACGTCATAAACTGTTATATAATGTTTGAAGTGCATATTTTTGATTAAATAAAATAAATAAAACGGGGGATATTCCCAGAGTTCGAAAATCTGACGTTATTTTGAAATATCTGCAAAAGAAGGGGGAACATTTTTCATGACTAAAATAATCCAGTACAGTGCAACTAAGAAGCGTGGAGGTTCACTGATAACGGCAAACCAAAGCCTTAACCTTTGCAAGAAGCTGGATAAAGATCTTGGTGTTATATAATAGTTGATATTTAAATCTATAAATAATAGTGATATACTATATAGGGTTAAAAATGCATACAGAAAAGGTGTGTTCCTTGGTTGCGTCTTGGCTTACCGTGACGCTTAAGCAGGAGCGTCTACATCCTTTCTGCAAATCTTGGGTATAAGGATATGGTAAAAATGAGTAACAGACAAACTGAAACAGACGTTATCTTAATTGGTGCCGGAGTCATGAGTGCGACTTTGGGGACATTGCTAAAAGAGTTAGTACCGGACTGGAAAATTACAGTGTTTGAGAAACTCGCAGACGCAGGAGAGGAAAGCTCTAACGAGTGGAATAATGCGGGAACCGGGCATTCTGCACTTTGCGAGCTTAACTATACTGTCGAAAAACCGGATGGATCCGTAGATATTAGCAAAGCTATAAAAATTAATGAACAGTTTCAGCTTTCAAGACAGTTCTGGTCTTATCTTGTAAATAGCAATCTGATAGGTAATCCGCAGGACTTTATCATGCCATTGCCTCATTTGAGTTACGTACATGGGGAAGAAAATGTAAAGTTTTTGAAAAACCGTTTTGAAGCAATGTCAAACAATCCACTGTTTGAAGGAATGGAATTTTCCGATGATCCTGAAAAACTGATGGAATGGATTCCAGTTATGTTGAAAGACAGAACTTTAAATGAACCTATAGCAGCAACAAAAATCGATTCTGGAACAGATGTCAACTTTGGCGCCTTAACGCGTTTGTTATTTGACCACTTAAAGACTAAGAATGTCGATATAAACTATAAACATAGTGTTAATAATATTAAACGTACTAGCGACGGATTGTGGGAATTGAAAGTGAAAAACCTCGATAGCGGTACTGTCGAACGCCATACTGCAAAATTCGTCTTTATCGGCGCCGGGGGAGGAAGCTTGCATTTACTGCAAAAAACCGGTATTCCTGAAGGAAAACATATTGGAGGATTCCCAGTAAGTGGAATATTCATGGTGTGTAACAATCCGGAAATTGCAGAGCAGCATCATGGAAAAGTATACGGAAAAGCTTCGGTTGGTGCTCCGCCAATGTCTGTTCCGCATCTTGACACAAGATATATCAACAACAAAAAATCGTTGCTATTTGGACCGTTTGCTGGCTTCTCACCAAAGTTTTTAAAAAATGGCTCAATGCTCGATTTGGTAACTTCAGTAAAACCGGATAATCTCGTAACTATGTTGGCAGCAGGCGCAAAAGAGATGTCATTGACAAAATACCTGATCCAACAACTTATGTTATCGAAAGAACAGCGCATGGAAGAATTACGTGAGTTTGTTCCGAACGCCAAAAGCGAAGATTGGGATTTAGTGGTAGCAGGCCAACGTGTGCAAGTTATCAAGGATACTGTTCAAGGCGGAAAAGGAACACTTCAATTTGGTACGGAAGTGGTTAGTGACGCTGATGGCACGATAGCTGCATTACTAGGCGCTTCTCCTGGTGCTTCTACCGCTGTTCACGTTATGCTTGAAGTAATGAGAAAATGCTTCCCGCAACATCTAAAAGAGTGGGAACCGAAATTAAAAGAAATGATACCTTCTTATGGCGTGTCACTAGTGGAGAACCCAGAGCTTTTCCGCGAACTTCTTACTTCAACAGCGCAGGCGCTTGGACTAAACGAAGACTTGCCGAACCAAGTTAATTCTTTAGATGCAGAAACAAAGTCACTTCAAAAAGCTTAAGCAACATTTTTCATCAAAGGACAATGTTTCCTTGATGAAGATATTGAAAAGGCAATGAATGAAAAATAAAACATGGAACCTTCGATCTATCTATGGATTGAAGGTTCTTTTTTTTGAAATTGCAGTTAGAATGGGCACGGAGAACCGGATCACAAGTGATGGAAAGCAAAAAATGGGGGGGGATTCCACCTACTTTGATCAAATCTGGGGTAAGGGTAAAGTGATGATTTGGTAGACAGCATTAGAGAATAGTGGAATAAATGACGCTGGATAGTCTTTTTGGAGCTATCCATTTTTTAATCCTGGATTATTCAGTATTTTACTCACCCTGCAGAACAAACAAGCCCTCTCTATAAAGGAGGGCTTTAGGCTGTAGACAAACTCGATAATTGATTTCCACTCCAGGTACTCGCTTTCCGCGGGTGGTCCGGGAGCCTCCTCGGCGCTGCCTGCGGGGTCTCCCTTGGACGCACTATTCCCGCAGGAGTCTCGCACCTTCCGTTTCAATCACCTTTGTTTTAAAAATTAGAAGCCCTCTCTATAAAGGAGGGCTTCAGACTGTAGACAAACTCGATAATTGATCTTCACTCCAGGCACTCGCTTTCCGATCTCGCGCCTTCCGTTTCAATCACCTTTGTTTTAAAAATTAGAAGCCCTCTCTATAAAGGAGGGCTTTAGGCTGTAGACAAACTCGATAATTGATTTCCACTCCAGGCACTCGCTTTCCGCGGGTGGTCAGGGAGCCTCCTCGGCGCTGCCTGCGGGGTCTCCCTTGGACGCACTATTCCCGCAGGAGTCTCGCACCTTCCGTTTCAATCACCTTTGAATGAAAACAGTTAATTCATTTTCTAATAGTTTGTCTAATTCCATCGCTTTAACTTTGGGATTCCTCTAGTAAAAAACTTAGCAATAAATTTAGGCATCTTCATATTTTCCATCAAATGATTTTGAACAAATTTTTGCATTTCTATCGCAGTAATATTTTGAGTGAATTCACCATTTATATAACAATGACTACAATATTTAGTGCTTTTACTACCATCTTTTTCAGTTCCTCCACCTAATTCATCTTTAGAAAGCGGCATTCCGCAACTTTGACATGTTTTATATTGTTTTATTATAAATTCCTCCTACAAAATGTTTTAAGGATTACAAAGGAGCACTCGTTTTATAAAGTATTAGGAATAATCGGAATGGGTGGAATAGGATCTGCCGTTATGTCATGGGATACTACGAATCGCCGTTGATGAGAGTGTCGCCGCTACCATGAAATCAGTGACCAGCGAAGCAATGAGGCTTTCAAATATGTAAATAGTCATAAAAATAACCAGTCAAGCTACTTGCTCAACTGGTTACTGACTTTACATGTTAAATTAGAGTTTAAAACGACGGTTCATTATGGCAACTGATGTGCAATATATATTGATATAATTCAGAAATTGTGATAAATTAGTATAGAAACACATTTATCAATATATAAAAACAGTTTACCCCTTACTATAAGTATAAGGTAAAACTCACCTCTAGTCAACCCCTAATTTCTCATTTTTTAAAGGAGTGTCTGATATGAACAATGAAATTCGGCAGGAGCAAGAACGTTTGGATGAGGTGATAGAAACAATTACGAAACAAATCAGCAAAATAGAAGGTGAAACTTCCCAGCGTAGAAAAGAAGTTGTTAATATCCGTAAACACTTTTGGGATGACCTCAAGGTTAATATGGATACTTTCGATGATTACCTCGAGACGATCATTGGCTTAAGACAGCAGGCTCAAGACTTGTCACAAAGCGAAGGTGCACATAGATATGCCTTCAAGAGGTTGTCAACACTGCGCCGCATGCAGGAAGTACCTTATTTCGGCCGGATTGATTTAACTGAAGAAGGGTCTTCCCTTACGGAACATATTTATATTGGGACCTCCACTCTTGCTGATGCAACAGGAGAAAACTTCATTGTCTACGATTGGAGGGCTCCGATTTCGAGTGTCTATTATGACTATCCTCCCGGCCCTGTAGAATATTCAACTCCCGGAGGCATAATTCGGGGGATGTTGGAGAAAAAGTGGCAATATATCATCAAGGGAGGGGTTATCGAATCAATGTTCGATACGAGTCTCACCATTGGAGATGAGATACTGCAGCAGGTGCTTGGTAAGGGGACGGATAAGCATATGCACAGTATTGTGTCCACCATACAACGGGAGCAAAATAGGATCATCCGGAACGATCGCGGACGCCTGCTCATTGTTCGAGGAGCCGCTGGCAGTGGGAAGACATCAGCTGCCCTCCAACGGATCGCTTACTTGCTTTACAAGTATCGAGATAGGCTAAAAGCCAATCAAATCATTCTATTCTCTCCTAACTCAATGTTTAATAACTACGTATCCAATGTACTACCCGAACTTGGCGAAGAGAATATGCAGCAGGTAACATTCCAGGAATATTTGGACCATCGTCTGACTGACTCATTTCAAGTTGAGGACCCTTATGAGCAATTAGAATTTTTGTTAACTGCAGCGGATGATCCTTCCTATAGCACTAGGACAGCGAGTATCCGATTTAAGGCTTCAATTCGCTTCTTTGAGATAATCAAAACATACAGCCAATCACTAGAATTATCTGGAATGATCTTTAAAGGGTTAAGGTTTCGAGGGGAAACGCTCGTCTCCGCCAAACAAACCTTAGAAAGATTTTATAACACAGACACCACACTAAGGTTTCACAATAGGATTGAAAAGTTGAAAGAGTGGTTATGTGACTTACTTGATGAAAGGGAAAAGTTTGAGTTGAAACAACCTTGGGTCCAGGAGGAAATCGAGTATCTTAGCAAAGAAGACTATCAGAAGGTATACACCTACTTAGAGAAAAAACGCGGCGATACTGAAGATTCCTTTGACGATTATGAGAAAGAGAATAAAATGCTCGCGCGCATGATTGTTCGTAAGAAATTGAAGACGTTACGCAAACGGATAAAAGCACTTCATTTTATCGACATTAAGGGAATATACAAGCAACTTTTTGACGATCAAACACGGATCGAACTGTGGAACGAGGGTAAAACACCTGTCGAAAGGGAAATTTGCTTATCAACGCAAAAAATGCTGGACGAAGGTAAATTGCATTACGAAGACGCGACTCCATTTTTGCTGCTGAAGGAGTTAATTCTAGGATTTCAGACAAATACTTCTATAAAATACGTGCTTATAGACGAAGCACAAGATTATTCTCCATTTCAATTCGAGTTTTTGAAACGGCTGTTTCCTTCTGCAAGGATGACCGTGCTTGGTGACTTTAACCAGGCAATATTCGCCCATGCCAGCGAACGGGTAGATTTCCAGACTCTTACCAGTTTATACGGAATAAGTGAAACCGAGAGTATAACCTTGGCTCAAAGCTACAGATCCACAAAGCAGATTATAGAATTTACACGTGAACTAGTTCCCGATGGCCATCGAATTAAGGCATTCGACCGTGAAGGCGAAAAACCTGTACTAACTCAAGTGCCGAGCCGTGATGAATTGCACCACAAAATCCTGTCTAAAGTCAAAGACTTTCAAAGTCGTGAGTATAATACAATCGCAATAATATGTAAATCTGCTGCGGAAAGTGCCGCTGCATACGATGCCCTTAGTACCATCGGTGAAATTAAACTCGTACAGAAAGGCACAAATGAATATGAACAGGGTGTTGTTGTTATTCCGGCTTATTTGGCTAAAGGCATCGAATTTGATGCTGTCATCATTTATGATGCATCTGTGCAAGCATACGGTGATGAGAGCCTACGAAGATTGTTCTACACCGCATGTACCAGGGCTATGCATAACTTACAGATATATACGGTTGGCGAACCCAGTCCTTTCTTGCTCAACATTGCAACGGATAGTTTACTTCTGACATTGGATTAACAAAGAGGGCATGTGGTAATGGGTGAAAGTCATGCATTGGTGAACCAACCAATCAACCAGTTAATGATGGTCATTATCATTATCCGGGGCCCATGGAAGAAGGTTATAGCAGAATTACAGCCTACCCGTTTAGAAGATCGTTATATTCCATTGAATTATGACACTATAAATTACACTCGTATTTTAAAGTAGAGTCTTCCAGCATAGTAGGATGTTAAAGGTAATACGTTATAGAATATCAGGATTATTGGTTCATGTTTATACAAACTCCCTATTCAAATATGGAAAACTGCTTATGACAAAGTATTGCAAAAAAGGTCTCCAATATGGGGCTGCTAACAAATTAATGGGAATTTTTGAAACCTGTGATGATTCAAATGAACCAATGATTTATCAGTTGTTAATTTGGTTTAACAATCTTCCGCAATCGGGCAGATTGTGGAGCAACACAGATAGAAAATGCTTAAACTATTATTTAATACAGAAACTTAAAATCTGCTAAAGAATCCAATTTCAAATTGGATTCTTTTTTTGGGGCTATCCACTTTTTTAATTATTGTTTACTCACCCTACAAAACAAAAAAAGCCCCTCTAAAGGAGGGCTCACCAGGGTATAAATTAATTTCCAGGAGTTGCACACAATCATATTTTATATCAATTCCCCAGACTTCTGTTATTCATCAACCATGACTTCATTTTGAATTTTTAATGGGATGTTTGGCACATCTGCCATTCCATCAAAAGCATGTGGGGAAATTACGATCTAACAAACAGCTCATCCCCAGAAATACCTGGGTTTGTCATCTCGTAAGGATTTAATATAAGATCAAGTTCTTCCTCTGTTAACACATCATACTGCAGGCATAGTTCACGTACTGATTTTCCTTTTAAAATGGCTTCTCGAGCGATACGCGCTGCCACTTCGTATCCAATATGCGGATTGACGGCAGTAATAATCCCTACGTTTTTTTCCACATACTCTTTTAGACGGTCTTCGTTTGCTTCAATATCTGCCAGACATAGTCTGTAAAGGCAATACGTACGTTATGATTTATCTGGATTGTTGACATGGTGTCTTCTCCTCCTTTATTTGCAACAAGTTTATGCTACGTCTGAATGTTTAATTGAATCAACGTAATGGTTTGCTTTTTCCTGGTCAAATTCCCCTTCCCACTTCGACATGACAATCGCCGCTAATGAGTTCCCCACGACATTAACCGCTGATCTTCCCATATCCAAAATTCGGTCGATACCGGCAATAAACGCAACGCCTTCCACCGGCAGCCCCATAGAACCAAGTGTTGTTAAAACAACAACAAATGACGCACCCGGAACGCCAGCCATTCCTTTTGACGTTAACATTAATACTAGTAACAAAGTAATCTGTTGTGTAATTGATAGATCAATACCATACATTTGTGCCACGAAAAGTGAAGCAAGTGCTTGGTAAATCGATGAGCCGTCTAAATTAAACGTGTAGCCTGTTGGAATAACAAAAGAAGTAATGGATTTCGGGCAACCAAACTTCTCCATTTTGTCCATAAGCCTTGGTAATACAGCCTCAGAACTTGCTGTTGTAAATGCCAAAATCAGTTCATCTTTTAACACTTTCAGGACAACAAAAATACTTGTCCCAGCCATTTTCGCAATAATTCCAAGAACGACGAACACAAAGAATACCATCGTCACATAAACAGCGAGTACTAAGTTCCCTAAAGGAATTAATGTTGCAATACCAAATTTTGCAACGGTTACACCAATAAGCGCAAACACACCAAAGGGGGCAAATTTCATGACTAAATTCGTCACCCAAAACATTACTTCTAATACACCTTCAAAGAATCCAAGAACAGGCTTTCCTTTTTCTCCTATCGCAGCCACACCTAAGCCGAATAAAACAGAAAAGAAGATAATCGGTAATAAATCCGCTTGAGCCATTGATTCAAATATATTTTGAGGAACAATATGAGAAATTGTTTCTCCAAAGCTATTGCTTCCAGCTGTTTTTGTTGTTTCTTCATAATTTGAAATATCACTTTTTTCAAGATTGCTTGTATCTAAACCAGACCCTGGGTGGAACAAGTTTGCCGCCAGTAATCCAATAACAATGGCAATTGTGGTGACAATCTCAAAATAAAGAAGAGTCTTCCCACCTAATTTTCCTAGTTTTTTAATATCGCCGACTCCCGCTATTGAGACTACTAATGCAGCCATGACAATTGGGATGACGATCAATTTAATTAAATGAATGAATATATCGCCGATTGGTACCAAAATGGCCATGGCTGTTTCATTACCATGGAATAAAGCACCGACAACGATACCTAGTACAAGTGCAACAAAAATTTGAGTAGCCAAGCCGAACTTTTTCATTTAAATTCCTCCTATATAGTTGTTTTTTTGTTAACGCTTTCATTTGTTGAGATTATTTTAATTTTATAATCAGCCTACTGAAACCTACTGAAGCCTACTGAAACTTACAAGGGTCAGAAAAAATAATAATTTCAGTCAAAACCCTTCTCTCTTTTTTCACATTTCATGTGTTATGTTTTTTATATAGTGACTGGGGAGGGACCGTATTGAAAAAGAGTATAAGGATATTACTATTGATTATGATTGCGGTGCCTCTTGCGGGTGAATTCAAGTTTTATCCATTCGACGATACATTCAGAGTCAGTTTGGGAACCCCCGTCTTTTTCTTGTTTTTGCTATGGGGGAGGGGGATCCACCCGATTATTGCAGGCATTTTAACGGGGATGAGTGTGTTTGTTTTTCGTTTTTCACTGGCTGTCGGGATACGGGACATATCTGTTGAGGAAGCGATGTATCTTCATTTTCCTGCCTTTTTCTATTACTTCATCTACGCGTTCGCATTTCATCGGACTAAATTGAACGAACGGCACGATCAGCCTTTTATGATCGGTCTTTTAGGGGTATTGATCGAGATTTTTGCAAGTGTATCGGAAATGGCGATCCGTTCCTTCTTGGCAAATCAGGACACACCCTTGCTAGCGGTTGACCAACTCGTGTTAATTGCCTTTATTCGAAGCTTTTTCGTTCTTGGCTTTTTTAATATATTAAAGCTGAGAGAAGCAAAATTCGCAGAAGCGGAGCAGCGCATGCAAAAGGAACAAATGCTGCTTTTCATTTCAAGTTTGTATGAAGAATCGGTTCAACTGAAGAAAACGATGCAAAATGCTGAAGAAATCACTCGCACGTGTTATGACTTTTACCGTCGGTTAAGATCAGAGGGAACTAACGGCCGCGATGCACAAACGGCGTTGCAGATTGCCGGTCTCGTGCATGAGATCAAAAAAGATAATCAGCGGATTTATGCGGGGCTGTCGGAACTCATGTCTTCCGAAAACCTGCAGGAATATATGAATATCGAAGAGCTTGGTGACATCATGATCGTGTCCAATAGGCGATATGCAGAGTCCCTTCGCAAAGATATTTCATTTTCCTTGAATATAGATGGGGACCATCCTCCCTACCATGTATATATGGTATTATCATTAATAAATAATTTATTGGCCAATGCAGTGGAAGCCATTAAAGAAGAGGGATACGTATCGCTGCATGTGAAAAGGAAAGATCAATTCGTGGAGTTTTGCATCAGTGACAATGGCCTTGGCATTGCACCGAAGCGGAAGGAAGTCATTTTTACAGCAGGATATACAAAGAAATTTGATGCGGCGGGAAACCCTTCGACGGGTATCGGTTTATCGTATGTGAAACAAACTGTTGAAAAATTTGGAGGGTATATCAGGCTTATGGATAACTATAAAGAAACCGTATTCATCGTAGAACTTCCGATTGATGCGATTATAGAGAAAGGGTTAACGAGATGAATTATTTCATTATAGATGACGATCCTGCCATTCGAGGAATGCTGACAGAGATGATTGAAGACGAAGATTTAGGAAAAGTGGTGGGAGAAGCAGAAGACGGATCGTTAGTGAATAATGGCCTGCTGTTTTTAAAAAAAGCAGACGTTGTCCTAATTGATTTGCTCATGCCAATTAGGGACGGAATTGAAACGATCAGGGCTCTTGCTGATGGATTTCAAGGAAAGTTTGTGATGATTTCGCAAGTGGAAGCGAAGGAACTGATTGGAGAGGCGTATAGATTAGGGGCGGAATACTACATAACAAAACCGCTCAACCAAGTTGAAATTTCATGCATATTAAATAAAGTAAACGAGCGAATACTGGTGGATCAATCGATCCAGGGTATTCAAAAATCGTTGAACGTATTTACGGGCCACCCGAAGTCTCCGAAAATGTCCACCTCCCATACAAAAAATATTATGGAAGCCGGACGTTCCTTAATTTCAGATTTAGGAATGATTGGGGAAGGGGGGAGCGAGGATTTACTAAACATTATAGGATTCCTCCAAAATGAAAAGCAAAGACTCGGTTCCGCCTACACATTTCCATATTTAAAGGAAATTTTTGCAGGAATTGCTGCTGAAAAGCTGGGAGATAAAGCGGGAGAGGCCGAAATCCAGAAAGAAATGAAAGCTTCTGAGCAGCGTGTCCGCCGCGCTCTTCACCAGGCGCTCATCCATATCGCTTCATTAGGATTGACGGACTATCTGAATCCAAAATTCGAAGCCTATTCTTCCACATTTTTTGACTTCTCGGAAGTCCGCAAGAAAATGCTGGAGCTAGAAGACAAAAGCAAAAAAGTAAGCAACCAGAGCCGCAATAACATGAAAAAGTTTATCCAAGTGTTGTTTATGGAAGCAAGACAGATGGTGAAATAATAAACCATGAATTAAGCAACGAAAACATAACTAAAACCATAAACACAATGAAATAGATTGAAAATTTACAAAATATTTTCTTGAAAAATAAAGTGTAAGATCAAATTGATGAATTCTTACCGTAAAAATTGACATTGCATGAACAGATAAGAATGCAGCAGAATTACAGATTACAGAAAGAAACGACCTCCATTTTAATTTACAACAGTTCGGACATAATATACTTGGAGGTGAAGGAAATGAGTAAAAAGACAGCAGGAAGAGGCCGAATCGCACCAAGTGTTAACCCGCAGGGACATGGAAAAGATGTCGAATTCTCCACTGAGCCCAGAAGCCAGCTTGAAGACAAGGCAAAAAAGTCCAATACAAAATAAGTGTATTGGGCAAAAATATGGTCATACTTCGTAAAGAAAGCCCTTCTCTTAATCGAGAGGGGCTTTTATATCTATAAGTAGGCTCTAATCATCTTATTGATTATGGAAAAAAGCCCTATCCTAAGTCCACGATTTTTGTTGATGAATCATATGTTTTTGGAGCAGTGGAATGTGAAAGAATAGAAGGATGGAGCTACCGTTAAAAAAATACCAAATACATTTGTCGCTGTGCTAATATGAAAGACTGAGCTTAATAAAATGGAGAGGAGTTACAAATGAAAATAAATCGATTAATAGCGAACAATATAAACAATTTAGATGCAGCACTGGTAGACGACCAATCATTAGGAATTGCTGGATTATCCGGTTCCGGGAAAACGACTTTTTGTCAAACCATTGGGGAAGAATCCAAGAAGCGTCTCGTTTCCTTATTGCCCAAGTCTGAATATCAGTATTTATTTCCTAATATTATGGAAACCAACTTCAGCGCCATCAAGATGGAAGAAATGCCGCTGGTCCTTTTTCTCGGCAAATCATCCATTTCAGCCAATCCCCGTTCAACCATTGGCACACATACTGGTGTGTTTAAAGAGATTCGTGTTTGTCTTGCAGTAAAATTCAACCTTTCTCCGGAAGTTTTTTCATTTAATAATGCCTTAGGCTGGTGCCCCACTTGTAAAGGACGCGGTACGACGAAAAATGTCGAATGTCCAAAGTGTGAGGGGAAGCGCTACAATCAAGAAGTCGAGCAATATACCATTGAATTATTAGATCGTCCGCATACTATTTCCGATATTAACAACTTAAGCATTGAAACGATCCTTTCACTTGCAGAGACATTACATATTAGTGAAGCTAAACAGCATATTCTCCAAAATATAATCAATATGAATATTGGTTATTTAGGCTTAAATCGTATTATGGGGACAGTTTCAGGGGGAGAATTAACACGGCTTTATTTGGCCGAATTCATGGCAACAAGTGAAAATACCGTGATCATCATTGATGAGATCTCCGTCGGTCTTGATCATCAAACCCTTTTGAAGATTTTAGAACAGATTAAGCAATTAGGTTATAAAAATCAAATTTGGCTCATTGATCACTCAGACACGGTGTTAGATAGCACAGATGAACAATTGTTCTTTGGACCTGGCAGTGGGAAATATGGCGGGAAAATTGTTGAGGAATCACCACGTCCCAAACCAATCAGCTGGGAACGAAATGAAGCAACGCCAACGGAATACTATCAATTTCAGGATCTTTACTGCCGTAATATTCAAATGGAAGAAATTCGGATTCCTAAGAATAGGCTCGTTACCTTTACGGGTGAGTCAGGCTGCGGTAAATCTACACTTGTCAATGAATGTATCTCTAAAGATTTTCAGAAGCGGTATCCAAAGGATAAGCTGGTCATGGTAGGGCAGGACCGAAACAAATCGATTACCAGTCGATCAACCGTTGCGACGTTTCTTGATATTAAAAAGAAACTCACCAAATACAGTGATGAAATTGATGATATCTTTCAGCGTTCGATTGAAGATATTATCGAAGAATTGCCAAATGAAGACATCGCTCATAAACGCTTGAGTTTATTGATCAAACTTGGGCTTGGTTATTTGACGTTAGAAAGAAAAACACAAACACTATCGACGGGTGAATTTCAATGTGTCCACTTAGTTTCCGAGCTGTTTGCGAAGACAAGAAACCCACACACGCTGTTTATTTTTGACGAGCCTTCAAAAGGGTTATCGCAAAACATTTTAAACCAATTCATTGATAGTGTCAGGGTCATCCTGGAGGATGAATCAGTCTCCATCATCATGATTGAACATAATGGTTATATGCTGGAAAGCTCGGATTATATCGTTGATTTTGGTAAAAGACAGCTTGCACCTGTCCAGCATCTTGAAGTTGTCAGTCATGATGATCATTATCGACACAAAAACAGTGAAGATCGAGTGGAGCCATTGCAAATCTCTTCCACACTTCGGTCAAAAAATGGCATCAATTATTTACAGGAAAATCATCTGGACTATTTTAAAAAGGCAGAGAACGTCTATAAGGGCGGCATTTTAAAAAGCTTATCACCAATTGCTCGTGTGATTTATGGTGAATACGAGTCAGACACGATCGCACCTGTGATCGCCATCGATCTTGAACGGCACTTGTACAGTCAATATACGTTTCTTTATGAATTGGGCGGAATGATCAACCATCTAGTGGCAGCACATCCGACCAATAAAGATACAAGAAGCTTCGATTTCTATTCTGCAGAAAATCATTGTCCAAGCTGTTCGGGCCGCAGGGTCATTGAAAAATTTGACTTTGATGTCGTCATTCAAGACAAAAACGTGCCATTCTGGGATGGCTTATTACATCCAGACGTGATGGAAGTACTAAAGTTTTATCAACATTCAAAGCTGCAATTCCTGTTTGATGAGATCAAGAATGAACTCGGTCACGACATTAGTAAAAGCTATAATGAGATGACAGATGCCGAAAAGCAGACCTTCTTATATGGGTATTGGGAAAAGTCCTTTTACGATAAAGCAGGCAAGGCATCAAGGACATGGGAAGGGTTCAATTTCATCATTGGACGTTATATGTTCATATCGAAATCGATCATTAAAGAGCAGATGAAAGCATCAAAAGAGATGATCGCCTGTCCTGTCTGTCAAGGAACGGTCCTGAACCATCATAAAAAACTAACATTTGGTGATACAGATATTCGCGAGATCATCCAACAGCCGATTGATCAAGTCATCAAAATTGTAGGGAATCTGCCAGAACTGGAAAAACTAAAAGCGATTGTGGGCGGCGATATCGCACTTACAGATGATGTCTCATTCCTTCCTCGGGAAATAAAAGCGGCGTTGAAAATGCTCGAACTGGAACTGGCAAGCTTCGTCGGGTATGAAGTGGTTTTACAAAATACCCTGCCATTCTGGGGCAGCATTAAAGGCAATATCGAAGCAATCAGCGGCAAAAACCAGATCACCATCTGTGACTTTGCCAATATTAACGAAACAAGAGAAGCCATTATTGATAAATACTTCACCAATGGCGAATACAAAAAACTAACCTATGTCTATGAAGCATTTGGCTACAAAAAAATCGTTACCCAAATCAATAAAATTAAAGCAAGTCATAAATGCCCATTCTGTAATGGCAAGAAAGTCATTTCAGAAGATAACATCCATGACGGTGTGTATAAATTAACGATACCCTGTGTGAGTTGTCATGCCAGTGGCATCGATGATGAAGGACGTAAAGCAATCGTCGAGGACATCGACGTGCAAACCTGGCTGACAGGAAAAGTAAAAGATGCCGTGGCTGATAGTGAACGTACCGAGGCCGTTGCCGATATTCCGATTTTCGCACGGATTCGTGAATTGAACAAACGAGATATGATGGCAGTTTATCAATGCCTTGAACAGAATAAATGAATTTTAATGACTTAACAGCACTCTATTGATAAAAAGTCCGCCGATAATGGCGGACTCAGACTGTAGACAAACTCGATGAAAATCGGGTTTTTACAATTTTAACGTTGATTTCCACTCCAGGCACTCGCTTTCCGCGGGCGGTCCGGGAGCCTCCTCGGCGCTCTTTGCGCCTGTGGGGTCTCCCTAGGACTCGCTTTTCCCGCAGGAGTCTCGCACCTTCCGTTCCAATCAACTTTGTTTTTAAAATTTAGATAGAACCCCTTTTGTCTACGAACTAAAAGTCCGCCGATAATGGCGGACTTTTTTTATTACTTTACAGAATAACCTTCTTGATAAACGGGAAGTGTTACTGAAATCGTTGTTCCCTTATTCAAAAGGCTAGTTATATGAAGTGTACCATTCATCGTTTGGAAGGTTATCCTCAATAGCTTCCAAGTATTATCTCTTTGTCCTCTCCAATAAACGATCTATGGAATCTTGTATATGGCTGGAGATTGCAATCTCGGCTCTGTATACATCTCTTGTCCGGATGGCCTCGATGATTTCCATATGTTCCGATGGTGCGTCTTTTTGGTCGATCTCACCTTTGACGTGATAAAACCGGCCTATATGAAGATGACAGTGCATGCCTTTATATGCTTCAAATAAAAACGGGTTTCCTCCAGCATTCATGATGGCATGATGAAATTGTTGGTCTAAATGAGTGAAATCGAGTATTTTTTGGTTGGAAGCACCTGTGTTTGTGGAAAACATTTCATCTGTAAGCGCGGCCATTTCTTCCGTCACGCTTACATTATTTAAGCGGATTATATTCCGGGCCGCATGCGTCTCCAGTAAAATCCGGGCTTCTAACATTTTCGCCATATTTTCCGCATCTAATATGTCGCTGACCCGATACCCCTTATTTGGTTCCAAAACGACTAAGTTCTCGGAGTTGAGACGAGACAATGCTTCTCTGAGAGGTATGGCACTAATGTTGATTTCCCGGGTTAAATGGCTGATATTGATTTTTTGGCCCGGCGATAAATCCCATTCAAAAATCTTTTCCTTTAATAAATTGTAGACATATTCCGTTGTCTCTCCGCGTTCTTTTTCCTTTATCATCGAAATGCCCCTAACTTAAAAATTTCTATGAGAACGAGTGTTATTTCATATAGATGTAACAACTTAAATTAAAACTGAAGCAGCTTTCGGCTTGTTGACCCTATCAATAAGATAAGGCGAAACCATATTGATATCAAGAATAGAGAGTTTAGAAGGAGACTCCATAGTCTGCTGGAAAGCTACAAAAATATATCCTCATTACTGATGATTATATATTATATTTGATGGATTTTGGATAGATTATATATAATATTTTTAAAATAATCATGAATTATTTAATCTATCTATATTATTTGAAGTGATAAACACTGTTAAATTAAGGTTTCTATCAAAAAGACTGAATATTTTTAATTTTAAATATTTACACAATCGTATATTATGTGATATATTTTTGGAAACGATTACATATGATTTTTGAAGTAGGATTCTATAAACAGCAGATAAACAGTTTACTAAAGAGTATTAATAGGCAGGCAAAATCTTAAGTTTGAAATGGAAGCGCTTTATTTTAGGCGTTTTCCTGATGAATTTGTTGAATCTATTAGCAGATAACTGTGAAGTGAAAAAATGTGGTCGTTATTTTTCAAAGGAGGAATCTTCAATGAGCACAACGCTGAGTAGAAAAAACGCATTTTATGGCCATTTCATAAATGGTCAATGGATATCCGATCAAAATACAATAGCTGTTATTAACAAATATAACAAAGAAGAAATTGCCCAGATCGGCAGGGCATCACGGAAAATTGTTTCTGATGCGGTAACCAATGCCTTGGAAACGTTTAATACGAGAAAGCTAGATTCCAATCAACGCTACGAGATTCTAATGCGTGCAGCGGATATCGCTAAAGAGAGAAAAGAAGAGCTGGCGATGATTCTGGTTCAGGAAGTCGGTAAAGTATTGAAGGATGCCAGAGGGGAAATCGATAGAGGAATTCAAACGATGATTGCTTCAGCGGAAGAAGCAAAACGGATTGCCGGTACAGGCGTTCCTTTGGGGCAGTCTGGAAACGACAATAAGATGGCTTTCACCATCCGGGTTCCTGTTGGGGTTATCGGTGCGATCACCCCGTTTAATTTCCCATTCAATCTCACCATACACAAGGTAGCTCCTGCGTTGGCAGCGGGAAATGCAATCGTTTTGAAGCCGGCTGAAATGACGCCACTCATTGCATGCAAGATCGCAGAAATTTTTTCCGAAGCTGGATTGCCTGCAGGTTTTCTGAATGTGGTTAACGGGTTTGGGCAGGAAACTGGTCAATACCTTTTGGAGGATGAACGAATTGCGATGTTCACTTTTACAGGGAGTCCCGGCGTAGGTCGGCACATTAAGAGCAGTACAGGAATTCGTAAGGTTACCTTGGAATTAGGGAATAACTCCCCAAACATCATTCACAAGGATGTCCCTGATTTAGACAGAGCAGTTGAGCTCTGTGTCACGCGGGGGTATGTGAATGCTGGTCAAGCCTGCATCTCTGTACAGCGCATCTACGTTCATAGAGATATCTGCGATGTGTTTGTGGATAAGGCAGTAAAGGTGGCACAGAGCTTGAAGGTCGGAAATCCTGCAGATCCTTCCACGGACATTGGCCCTATGATTTCCGAGAAAGAAGCAAGGCGTGCGGAAGAATGGATCCAGGAAGCTGGGCGTCATGGGGCCAAAGTGGTATATGGAGGGAAAAGGCGGGATTCGATTCTGGAACCTACTATATTAATAGATGTGAAACCTGAAATGAAGGTAGTCTGCCAGGAAGTGTTCGCACCGGTCATCAGCATCATTCCTTTCGATAGCATCGAGGAGGCTTTCCATCAGGCCAATGATACGAAGTTCGGCTTACAAGTTGGTTTATTTACATCCGATATCACTTTAGCCATGCGGGCAACACAGGAACTCCATTTTGGCGGTGTGATTATCAATGATGTTTCTACATACCGAGCCGACATTATGCCGTATGGCGGCGTAAAGGACAGCGGAATTGGCAAAGAGGGGCCGCATTATGCCATTCAAGAAATGACAGACGAAAAACTGGTCGTCATCAATCTATAGACTTTGGAGGTAAGGGATATGAGAAATACATGGGATTTTTATTCTACCGAAAGAATCGTATTTGGAAACGGGGCGATCGGGCAATTGGATTTGATCCTTCAAAGATTAAAGGCGAAAAACATTTTGCTCGTTACTGACCCAGGAATCAAAAATGCAGGTATCGTGGATAGGATTTCATCGTTGTTGGAACAAGCAAATTACGAAACAGTTATCTATGACCAGGTCGTACCGGAGCCGCCGGTAGATTCGGCGATGGACTGTTATAAGTTTGCTGAATCTCAAATGGATATTGATGCAGTAATTGGCCTTGGCGGAGGAAGCAGCATTGATATGGCGAAGATCGTCGCCTTGTTGGTCGCCCATGGAGGACATCCTCTGGATTATTATGGCGGGGAAAACCAGGTTCCCGGACCAATCGCCCCTCTTATAGCGATTCCGACGACTGCTGGAACCGGTTCAGAGGTGACATCTGTAGCGGTATTGACTGATGTGGAAAATAACCTGAAAGTTGGTATCTCGGATAATTACCTAAGACCAACCGTTGCTCTACTTGATCCAGAATTAACGTTAGGGCTTCCCGCTTATGTAACAGCTTGTTCTGGAATTGATGCTTTGTCACATGCGATTGAGGCTTACACAGCCAAACCTTCTGCATATATCCAGGCAGAAGGAAGCATTCTATTTCAAGGTTCAATCCCCATAAGCGATGCACTCGCCTACAGAGCAATTGAATTGATCGCAAAAAATCTGCCGCTTGCTGTGCAGCAAGGAAGCAATCTCGAGGCCCGTTCCAATATGCTAATGGGCAGCCTGCTTGCTGGAATGTCCTTTTCAAATGCAGGTACAGCAGCAGCCCATGCATTGGCTTACCCAATTGGAGGGCTTGTGAAGTCACCGCATGGAGAGGTTACGGGGCTCTTGCTTCCGTATGTTATGGAATATAATGCATCCGTAGAAACAGAAAAAATGGTGAAAATTTCTCAGGCATTCAATGTGAATTCGGATGGCCTTTCCGCTAAGGAAGTCGCTTTGGCTGCTTCAAAAGCTGTGCTTACCCTGCTTGGGGAAATCGGATTACCTACAAGGCTAAAGGAGATTGGGATTAAGGAAGAGGATATTACCGATATTGCTGAGAAGACCCTCCAGATCGATCGCCTAATTCGGAATAACCCAAGAGTGCCAACCCAACACAGTTTAGAAGACTTACTTAGAAAAGCTTTATAGATTGCTTGTAATAGAAACCAGTGTCCCATCCATCCCGGCTTGTAAGATAAATGAATCGTAAAAAGCACTTAAGGTTAAGTACCATAACCATTCATAATGGATTTGCAGACCGGGTCGGAAAGAGTTTCGCTATCTAATAGAATAATAAATGGAGAGGAAGATGTAAAATGTCTCTTATGCCTTTTACATATAGTATGCCGACACGGGTGGAATGCGGCAACGGAATATCTGGTAAAACAGGGGAACTAATTAAAGATTTAGGTGTATCGAGTGTGCTTATTGTTACAGATAAAGGGGTTAGAGGAGCCGGACTCTTACAAGGCATTGAAAAATCCCTTGCTTCGGCAAACCTTTATTTTGAGATTTACGATGAGGTAGAGCCTAATCCATCAGCTCAAACAATCCAACAGGGGACGGTGTATCTTAAGCAACAAAAGATTGAGGCAGTTCTGGCTGTAGGCGGAGGAAGCAGCATTGATACAGCCAAGGGTATCGCGGCAATGGCTACTAATCCCGGCCATATCCTGAATTATGAAGGGGTTGGAAAGATTTCGAATCAACCACTCCCGATCATAGCAATCCCGACTACGGCTGGAACTGGCAGTGAAGCCACCAATTCGACAGTGGTAACGAATAAGGACACCTCTTTTAAATTAGGTGTACTTAGTTCACTTCTGTTTCCTAAGTTAGCTATATTGGATCCTGCCCTTACATTAAATTTGCCTCAAGAGATTACTGCAGCCACTGGTATGGATGCTCTGACTCATGCGATTGAATCCTACACATCCAAATCTGCTAACCCTATCAGCAAGGCTTTCGCGATGCAGGCCATTAAGATGATCGGTGAAAATTTAACACGGTCGTACTTTGTGGGAACGGACATAGAAAGCAGGGAAAACATGCTTGTAGCCTCCCTGTTAGCTGGCATAGCCTTTTCACAGTCCCGATTGGGTAATGTACACGCTATTTCCCATACATTTGGAGGAGTCTTTAATATACCGCATGGCATCGCAAATGCAGCACTATTGCCATTTGTCATGAAATTCAATCTGCCGGCATGTGAGAATCAGTATCGAGAAATTGCGATAGCTTTAGGAAAGGATGTAAGCGGTTTATCTAACGTGCAAGCAGCCGAGAAAGCAATAGAAACTATCATCGAGATGAATCGGAGTATGAATATTCCTCTTAATATTAAAGAGCTTGGAGTCTCATTGGACGTTTTGCCGAAATTAGTGGAAGATTCCATGAGAAGTGGTAACGTGTCCGTTAATCCAAGGCTGACGAAGGCATCGGATATTCAACTGATTATAGAGAGGGCTTATGAGGGAGATTTTGAAGGTTTTAATAATGGAAATCGAAATGCTAGCGGTGCCAAAAGTTTAAAACCGGCCATCGTGAATGTATAAAGACGATAGAGAATATTCAATTGTATCGTAAAGGAAATTTCAAATCAGTTTTCCCCTTTTTAACTTTTTTCGGACCATATGGATTTCCCGCAGCATTTTTTCTACCTGAATATAATTATCTAATGAGGTGACATATGAAAAAGACCAATGGAAGATGGCTTGTAGTAGTACTCCTTTTCGTCGCAACAACAATCAATTATATGGATAGGGCAATTCTTGGCATTGCAGGTCCCTCGATGATGAAGGATCTTTCGCTCTCGGCGGTTGAATTCGGGATATTGGGGTCAGCATTTTTTTGGTCGTATGCGTTAATGCAGATTCCGGTCGGGATAATCGTTGATAAATTAGGGGCACGCTTAACGTATTCCATCGCCATCGTATGGTGGTCGCTCTGTACTGTGTTTACTGGATTTGGACGTTCTCTTGGCGGATTGATCGGTATCCGCGTTTTAATGGGAATCGGAGAGGCTCCAGCGTTTCCAACCAATACGCGCGTTATATCAGACTGGCTGCCGTCACACGAACGGGGCATTGCAAATGGGATTTTTAATTCTGGTACTGCTATCGGTATTGGTATAACGACACCTATTTTAGCATGGATTATCCAGAGTTGGGGATGGCAAGCTGCCTTTGTGGTAATTGGATCCATCGGTTTTGTATGGCTGGGATTCTGGTTATTCTATTTCAAAAACCATCCAGAGCAAAGTAAGATTGCAAATGATGCTGAAGTAGCCTATATCAAAGAGGAGCAAACTCAAACGGAAAAAGCATCGACACTGAACATCTCACCATTTAAATTCCTTAAATACAGAAATGTTTACCCAATGTTATACGGCTTGTTTGCACATAACTATCTTACTTATTTAATGATGACTTGGCTTCCTACTTATCTTGTAGTCGAAAGGCAAATGACTCTTTTAAAAGCAGGATTTTTCACGATGCTACCTTGGATTATGTCCTTTCTGGGAAATATTCTAGGAGGTGTGTTGTCGGATATCTTAATTAAAAGAGGCTGGAATCCCATCAAAGCAAGAAAAACTGTTTTAGCCATAGGCATGCTATTTCCATTAGCCATTATACCGACTATCTATACAGACAGCGCCATCATGGCACTTACGTATATTTCCATCGCAATCGGCGGTGAAGGATTGGCTGCGGGCATTCTCTGGGCTACTGTTTCGGATGTTGCTCCAAAGGGTGCGGAAGGAAAGCTTGCAGGCTTGCAAAATTTCGTGGGGAACCTCGCAGGTTGGATAGCTCCAGTCGCAACTGGGCTCTTAATAGTGAAGTTCAATAATTTCAATATAGCCTTGATTATACCGGTAGTCATTTGCCTTATTGCTGCTGTGGGATATACCTTCATTCTTAAAAATGAGAGGATATCCATTAACTCGGACATTGACAGAGGAACTAACGTTTCTGGACTCTAATCGTTCCTTGCCTTACAGTTGATCCTTAAAAATGCATATATAATGAAGCGTTTTACAAATCCAGCGAAAAAAAGGAGACATATTCATGCTGAAAACTAGTGGATTAGTCAATTTATCTGAACTGAAAATGTATGTAAACGGTGAATGGACTGCAGCACATAAAGGAGAAACTTTACCAGTAACAAATCCATCAACCGGGAAAGTAGTTGCAAGGATTCCAAATGGCGGACGCCAAGAAACGCAAGTGGCAATTGCAGCTGCTGAGAAAGCGTTTAAAACCTGGTCAAAATTGACGGCTCAGGAACGTAGCAAACATCTAAAAAAATTGCATGACCTTATGCTTGAATATAAAGATGAATTAGCAGAAATCATGAGTCTGGAAATGGGCAAGCCCTTTACAGAAGCACAGGGTGAAGTGGATTTTGCTGCAAGCTACCTGGAATGGTTTGCGGAAGAAGGCCGCCGGATTTATGGTGAAACGATACCTGCTTCTGCTGCAAATAAAAGGCTATCGGTGATCCGCCAGCCGATCGGAGTGGTAGCGTCCATTACCCCTTGGAATTTCCCGTTGGCCATGATGACGCGGAAGGTAGGACCTGCGATGGCGGCTGGATGTACAGTCATTGTTAAACCTGCAAAACAATCTCCTATTAGTGCATTAGCGTTTGGTAAATTGGTAGAAATGGCGGGAGTGCCTGCTGGGGTGGTCAGTATCGTAACGGGCAGTGCTGGACCTATCTCGGATGAAATCTTTGAAAACCCAATAGTAAGAAAAATTTCTTTTACCGGATCTACTGAAGTAGGCAAAATGCTGGTTACCAAGTCAGCCCCACAGCTCAAGAAACTTTCCCTTGAGCTTGGAGGACACGCGCCATTCATCGTTTTTGAAGATGCTGATTTGGAAGCCGCAGCAGCTGGTGCCGTTGCAAGCAAATTCAGGAACACTGGACAAACATGCGTTTGTGCAAATCGCATTTACGTCCAGCGTTCTGTCATCGATAAATTCTCTGCACTTTTTGTTGAAAAAGTACAAGCTCTTAAAGTCGGAAATAGCATTGATCCAACCGTTGAAGTCGGGCCTCTTGTCAGCAGTGATGGCCTGGCAAAGGTAGAGGAACATGTACAAGATGCCTTGGCAAAAGGTGCCCGCCTTCTTTGTGGCGGACAAAGAGTTGAAGGGGAATTGGCTGATGGATTGTTCTATGAACCTACCGTTCTGGGTGGAGTGAACAAGGATATGCTTATCACATACAAGGAAACATTTGGACCGGTTGCACCAATCATCCCGTTTGATACAGAAGAAGAAGTGATCGAGCTTGCCAATAATACAGAGTACGGGCTGGCCGCTTACTTTTATACACAGAATATAAGCAGGGGAGTCAGGGTATCCGAAGCTCTGGAGTTCGGGATTATCGGCTTTAACGACGCAATTCCCACCGTTGCACAAGCTCCATTTGGCGGCATGAAAGAGAGCGGTATGGGAAGGGAAGGCGGCCATCAAGGCCTTGAAGAATATTTAGAAGAAAAATATATATCGATGGGTTTTTAAGATAGGGCAAGTAAAGGCTTGAGGTGAATTCGGATCCTTAAGCCTTTCCTTTTTTACCTCATAAAAAGTCTTAATTCAACACACGCTACCCATTGATTAACAAACCTCAGTTACAGATTCATCTTATCCCAAATTCATTCCTTATAATCCTTGATGATTCAAATGACCCAAGGATTTATCATTTGTTAATTTGGTTTTACATAGTAAAGTTAATATAATGTAGGTAGAGGTGATTCTCATTGAAAAAATGGACAAAAGAAATAGAAATAAACGCTCCAATTGAACAGGTTTGGAAGTTTCTTGATGGTTCTGTAGAAAATATGCAACAAATCATGCCTCAAGTAGTTGAACAGAAGCCCATTAAAATAACGGAAGAAGTGGTTGGAAGTGTATATCGCCAAAAATATAGAGAAGGAAAACGAACAGAAGAGTATGATATAGAAACATTAGAATATTCGAATGCATCTAATGAAAAAAAGCTAAAAGTAGGCTTTACACTAGCAAAAATGTTTGAAATTACAGCTTTTTATGAACTAAATAAAATCAATGATAATAAGACTTCCTTTACATATACAGTCACCAATCGCCCGTTAAAGTGGTTTGTGAAATTATTTTTATTGTTTGCTACCGATAAAGTGGTAGTTGAATTTTTAGAACGTGTCAAGAAAGTAGCCGAAGCAGAAACAGTTAGGCAATGATTTTGTTAAGTCAATCTTCCGCAATCGACACAACAACACAGATAGAAAATGATCCATCTTTTTTCAAGATGGATTCAGACTGAAATACAAGCCCATGTTTCAAAGGCACTATATGATGCCAATAAAAAAAGCGACCGTGATAAAGACTTGATCGCTTGTGAAAGATAAGGATTATTCAAAAGGCCCTTCCGAAAGAAGGGTCTCTTTTTTTAAAGATGAAATGCTACTGCAAGTTAAGGCAAATGATTATCCATAAAACAAAAAAACGCGTTAGGTCTCATGTTGAACGACTCTTGTTTTTTTAAAATCGGGTTGTTATTACATTCAGCGATAGTAAAATGTATTGGGTTCTTTTATACCTCAATCTCCATCCCAATGTTCCGTTCTTTCGATTGGCAGTAAACGCCTTTTGCTACAGCGAGGTCAAAGTAAGCAGCACCGACTGATTTAAAGAAGGTAATTTCCTCTTCATTTTCCCTGCCTGTTTTGGTCAGCATTACAAGTTCATAAAGCTCCCCATGAATATCATTAAACGACCAATTTCCCTGATTGGCTGCATGAATGAGTTCTCCTGCTTCATCCTTCACGCCCGCCAAATCGTCGACGATAATTTTAGCAGCGCGTGATACCGTGGTATTATCCACTTCTTTCATATGCGGCAAATAAGACCCGACCCCGTTAATGTGTGTGCCCGGCTTTAAATCCAGCCCATTAAAGACAGGCTCGTTCGAGCGGGTTGCACAGCAAATAATATCTGCTTGACGAACAGCTGCTGAAACATCTTCGAAAACTTCAAAAGGAACGGTTACTCCGAATGCCCGCAGCTTTTCACCGAATTTCTCCGCTTTCTCTGGTGTGCGATTTACTAATAAAATACGCTCAATGTCCCTTACGGCTAACACACCAATTGCTTGTTCAAATCCCATAGCTCCTGTTCCGATAATTGTGAGAACCCGGGCGTCTTTACGAGCAAGAAAGTCTGTGGCAATGCCACTCAATGCCCCCGTTCTGAGACGTGTTAAATATGAGGCATTCAACAATGCTAAATGTTCGCCATTTTCTGCATCTGACAGCAAGATGACTCCTTGTGTTGTTGCCATCCCCCTTGAAGGATTCTTTGGAAAAATGGTAACAATTTTGACCGCCGAAACTTCTTCAGATAAATCAGCGCTTGGCATGTAAAGTGCCGATGCCTCGTGTTGAGGGAAATCAAGAACTGTACGATGAGGGTTGTCTATTCTTCTAGCACCATGTGCACGTAATACGGCTTTTACATCCGATATTGCGTCTTTCATTCCATATGATTGTTGAATTTCCTTCTCACTTATAACCAACATTCAATTGTCCTCCTTAAAGTAAAAGAACCATAGATTACATGGCTTTACTATTATGCGTTTCATCTAATTTCTGATTGCTACGATCCTTAACTGCCCAAATCGCTGCTAATGACACGAGAGATGCAAAAATAATATAAATGGCGACAGGAACATAAGAGTTATTAAACCTATTAAGTAAAGCCGTTGCAACTAGCGGCGCTGTTCCTCCTGCCAGAGCTGCTCCGATTTGATATCCAAGCGTGATGCCAGTATAACGAATCCTTGCATCGAAAATTTCCGAGAACATCGTTCCAAGAACAGCTGTGATGGGAGCCCAAATAACCCCTAAACCTATCACTGTTGCAACGATTAATAGCAATACCGATTTTTGCTGCAGCAACCAGAAGTATGGGAATGCAAACAGTGCCATCCCAATCGTTCCGCCTATAAACAGCTTTTTGCGGCCAATTGTATCAGATAACTTCCCCATGAATGGTATTAAAATCGTCGTTATAATTGTTGCAATCATGACTGCAGTTAATGTAGCAGTCCGTGAGAAACCGAGATTTGAAGTAGCGTATGATACGACAAATGTGCTAAAAATATAAAATGGCGCTGTTTCTACCACTTTGGCTCCCACGGCGATAAGCACTTCACGCCAATAATTCTTGAGAGTTTCTACAATCGGTAGCTTTGGAACTTCTCCGGATTCCTTTACCTTTTTGAAAGACGGTGTTTCATCAATTCCCTTACGAATCCATAGGCCAAAAAATACAAGCAAAGCACTAAAAATGAATGGTAAACGCCATCCCCAAGTCATGAATGCGCTTTCAGGAAGCAGTGTCATAATAGATAAGGCAATGGTTCCAAGCAGCATTCCTATCGTAACACCCATCTGAGGAATAGCTCCGAACAAGCCCCGTTTTTCAGCAGGAGCATATTCAACGGCCAATAAAAGCGCTCCTCCCCATTCACCGCCAATTCCTAGACCTTGAACTAAGCGCAACGTGATTAATAAAATCGGCGCCCAAATACCAACGGCTTGATAGGTAGGAAGAAGCCCCATCCCAAATGTTGCGACCCCCATTAAACTAAGTGTTAAAACAAGTGTTTTCTTTCTCCCGATACGATCGCCAATATGGCTAAAGATCACTCCGCCAAAAGGGCGGATGAAGAATGCTAACGCAAAGGATGCATAGGAAAGCAACAGCCCTATTTTCGGATCCTCATTCACGAAGAACAACTGGTTAAACACGAGTGCTGCAACGGTCCCATATAAAAAATAGTCAAACCACTCAATCGAACTTCCGACTAAACTCGCAATTAATATTCGCCGCATTTGTTTCTTTTCCATCTTTAGTCACCTCTTCAAAATTGAAGTATCACTTCAATTTATTATTTCCTTCATTTTAAATAATTAGAAATTTTCTGTCAATATTTTTTTAATAAGTTATTAATGACGGGGCATTCATCAAAATTTGTCATGTATAATGAAGCTAAATATTATGTAAAAAAGGGGGCATCTGTATGCCTTTTGATTCAATCGGGAAAAAACTAAGATTATTGAGGAAAGAGCGAAAACTAACATTAAAGAGTCTGGCCGAACAAACAGGCGTTTCGATTAGCTTTTTATCACAAGTAGAACGGGGAAAATCAAGCGTCACATTAGAGTCATTAAAAAAAATCGCTGATACATTAGATGTCAGCCCAAGTTTCTTTTTTTCTGAGGACCGCTCCCAAGAAAATTCAGATTCGAATCATGAACAATTTCATTATCAGAATTTATCCAGCGACATTCGTGATGCTGTTTTTTCGCCTATTCTTGTCACGTTAAAGCCAGGAGAAAATAAAGGAAGCGCTTTTTCTCATAGCGGACATGAATTTTTATTCATTATCGAAGGGAAGTTAACAGTGGAAATAGAGGGAGAAACAATAGAACTCCATGAACAGCAGTCGTTCATGTTCGATGCTAGAAAAGCCCATTACTGGTTTAACTTCTCGGATCAAATTGTCCGGTTTTTGGTGGTGTCGTCGAAATAACGGAAGTAAAGAATCAATGAAATTTTCAAGTAAACCAGTTAACGAAAAATGTCGTACAAAAGGATAGATGTAAACAGGGATTCCTCACTGTTCATCTATCCTTTCTTTTTACCTTGTTAAATGTGTGACATTAAATCAAATTATAAAAGTAATCGTAAAATATTGGTTTGTGAGGTATTTCAGAAAAAATGGTGATATGAAACAGGCTATTGTGATGCTATCGATAAAGGCTAATTAACGATCCATTGTTTCGTTTTTATTTTCGATGCCAAATAACCAACGAAGTGATTGAATGAAGTAGGTAGAAAAGAACAGGTCATCATGAGTTCCTTTTGGATCTAACTCAAATAATAGTCTAGATTCCAAATAGCCTTCCTTGATAAATTCAAGGTGGGCCTTCTTCGTGTAGTCAACCATATGCTTTTGTATCGTTTCTTTATAAATTCCCTCTAATTCCCCAACAAATAAATAGAGCTGATGATCTTGACGATTCACAGTTGGTTTGATATGGATATTTCCTTGCCGTTCAATCTTTTCTCCTTGAAGATAGCGAAGAACGTCCTCGTACCAAAAGGAAGCAGATAATGAGATATATTGATGGAATACCTCTGGATAATAATAGGAGGCGAAAATCGAAACAAGTCCTCCTAATGAGCAGCCGGAAATAGCTGTATGTGAAGGCTCAGGATTCGTAGCATAATGGGCATCTATATATGGCTTTATTTCGGTTACAACAGTATGTAAATAATCCTGCGCTTGTCCTTCAAATCTGGAAACATGTGGTGGATGGTGCTTCCCACGGTGTATAGTCATTGTTGCGATTAATTGGTTCAATTCCAATAACGATAAGCGGTTCAATTTGACCTGAAAGAATTAAATGATCGATATAGTTTGCAGCTTGTTTGGCAGTTTCTCCACCATCATGCATATAGATCGTTCGGTATTTCTTGGTTTGATCGTAACCTGAGGGCAAGATGACACATACCTCATAGTTGGCAATTTTCTCATCAAGGTACTGAATCATGTATTTTCCTCCACGTCCTTTAAGAATATAAACAACATTTGATAATGATAACCATTATCAATTATAATGCGCACTCTATTATTTTAAAAGGAATAATCCGATTAATAGAATAAAGGATGATGATAATGAAATAATCACTCATATCTAAGAATGGTAGCCAATAGAAAGAGGGAGTTTAATAGGGTTGGTAGTCTTTAACTGTTAATTTGTGTCTTTGCATTAGGTCCTCATTAGTTGATAAAATGATTTATCAGCTGTGTTTCTTTGATGAAACTATAATGAGGAGCGGTATGCTTATCTTTCAACAAATAGAAAGTGGGATTTTATGATTAACCTGCATCAAGTGAGTAAAAAATTTTCACAGTTTCAGGCCATTAAGTCTGTTACTTTAACAATACCTAAAGGTGAAATTCATGGAATAATCGGAGCAAGTGGAGCAGGGAAATCAACGTTGCTGCGGCTAATGAATTTGTTGGAGACCCCAGATGCGGGCGAAGTGGAGGTAAACGGCCAAAGATTGACCACATTGAACAATAAAGCACTTCGAGGGGCACGGAAGTCGATTGGCATGATCTTTCAGCATTTTAATCTTGTGGCAAATAAAACGGTTTATGACAATGCGGCAGCCTCTTTAGAGCTGGCAAATTATCCAAAGAAGGAACGTCGGAACCGTGTTGTTGAGTGTCTCCAGTTTGTCGGATTGGAGAAGGAGATGGAGAGGTATCCTGCACAATTAAGTGGGGGACAAAAGCAACGTGTTGCCATTGCAAGGGCATTGGCAAATAACCCGCAAGTGTTGTTATGTGATGAACCGACCTCTTCACTTGATCCAAATACAACGGCTGAAATATTAGACGTGCTAGAGAACATAAACAAACGCTTCGGTGTGACGATTGTCATTGTTAGTCATGAGCTGGATGTTATTAAAAGCATATGCAATCGTGTTACGATCATGGCAGATGGAGAGATTTATGACACTGTCATAATTGAACCAAATGGGATTCAAAAAAGGGATAATCGTCCAGAATACTTTATCGAACAATTAGCAGAGAATGGTGGGCTAGGTCATGCCTGAGATTTTAGTTCAATATGAGGCAGAAATTTGGCAGTCAATTGGAGCAACCATTACCATGGTTGGTGTGTCCATTTTAGCTGCGATTGTCATTGGATTGCCTGTCGGGACCTTGCTATTTCTTTGTAGGAAGGGCCATTTGCTTGATAATCCGTGGGCTTTCTCGATTTTAAATTTATTGGTCAATATTATTCGTTCTTTTCCATTTTTGTTATTGGTTGTTTTTTTAATCCCGTTTACAAGACTCATAATTGGCACAGCCATTGGTACAGCATCTGCTTGCGTTCCATTAGCGATCATTGCCATTGCCCATTATTCGCGATTAGTCGAGCAATCTTTATTGGACGTGCCAAAGGGTGTGATCGAGGCAGCCATTTCAATGGGGGCTTCTGTAAAGGATGTCATATTTAAATTTCTTTACGTGGAAGCTCGTTCAGGGCTTGTCCTCGGACTAACAACATCGATTATCAGCTTTATTTCCTATTCAACGATCATGGGAGTGGTCGGAGGCGGCGGTATCGGCGATTTTGCCATCAGGTATGGCTATCAGCAGTTTAAAACAGAACTAATGATTTATATGATTATCATTATGATTATTCTAGTACAGCTTATCCAATTTATTGGAACAGCTGTAGCCAGAATGATTGATAAAAGATAAATAATGGAGGGAAACATCATGAAAAAAATACTCTTTCTCATGACATCAATCATGTTGCTTTTAGTAGGATGTGGAAAGGCGAATGAAGTAAAAGAGAAAGAAAATGCGCAGAATCAAGAGAAGGAAGAGGTAACATTGAAAGTGGCCTCACTCATTCCCCCAATGACGGAAATTCTTGAGCTTGTTAAACCAAAGCTAGCAGAGGAGGGCATTAACCTGGAAATGGTTGTATTAGGTGATAATGTGCAGCCTAACACCGCACTAGCCGCAGGAGAAGTGGATGTGAACTTCTTCCAACACGTTCCATATATGGAGGAATTCAATCGAAACAAAAATGCCGATCTTGTACCAGTGAAACCAATTTATTTTGCCAATTATGGGGTGTATTCCAAAGAATACGATTCAATGGATCAATTGCCAGAGGGTGCCGTTATTGCCATTGCAAATGATGTGTCGAATATTGATCGTTCATTGGCATTGCTAGCACAGCATAAAGTTATTACTTTAAAGGAAAAAAAGGGTCCATACTATACAATGTCTGATATTACTGAGAACCCTAAAAACTATCAGTTTAAAGAAGTGGATTTATTAATGCTAGCGAGAACGTATGATGAAGCAGATGCGATAGTGATAACACCTGCTTACGCCGCACCGCTTGGTTTGACACCAAAAAATGACGCTCTTCTCACAGAAGGTGTTGAAAATGACTTTGCGATTACATTAGTGGCACGCAAGGATAACGTGGATTCTGAGCCAGTCCAAAAGTTGGCCAAGGCTATGACAAGCCCAGAGGTACGCAAATTTTTAGAAGAGAAATATAGTGAAACGGCCATCCCGGCATTTTAATTTTGATACAAAGAAAGGGCTATTCCTTCAACGGGAATAGCCCTTATTTACGTATCAGTTTAAAATACTGTCCAGCTTGCCAATTTTGTGGCTCCTGGACAGCCCATTTTTGTTCAATATTACAAAGCTTAAAGAAATATTCTATTAGTATACTAATAACAATTTACTTCATTTTTAATCCGTTTAGTAAAAAGTCCTTTCAATTCTTGAATAAATATAGAAACTCTTCTAAAATATAATCAGTCCATAATTTTACAGTAAATAAAATTACTACATACAAATGAAAATATAGTTATAAGAAAAGAAGTTGAAAGGACTTTCCATAATGTCTATGATTTACGAATCTCAAACACTAGTTTCTGCCATGCAAACGCGTGTCGGACAATATAAGGACCTGAAAGAACAGCTCACGGAATTAAAAAAAGGATTTGAGAGTATCGTTCATTTGGATGATGAGCTGCAGGGGCAAGGCGCAGAGGCCATTAAAGGGTTTTACAAAGCACAGATCGATGTTGTGGATTCTTGGCTGCGTCTGATTAATCGGCATGTTGCCTTTTTAAGTGGAATTCAAGGAGATACAATCGAAGCTAACCTTAGTGAAACCGTGGTTACGGTCCCTTTTTTAGAGGAAGAGCTGGAAAACGCCAGTCGAAATTCCAAGGAAATGGTCACAGCCCAAAAAAATGATCTGAAAAAAATATTCTCCGGAATTGATGATATCATTCAGTTAGAGCCTTTTTCCGATGATGCGTTCTTTGAGAGTATGGAGAAAGCTGAAAGGAAACGGAACCAAACGATAGACAAAGTAAACGAGATCGATCATAAGTGGACGGCTGAATATGCTAAATCCGAAGCGGACCAAGCGGCAGTGACGGCACTCATGGAGCAATTGAAAGTATCAAGTACAAGAGGAGGAGTAGTATCCCCTCTCTATTTTAATGCAACAGCTTATAAAAATAGTGAAGCCTATAAAAACCTGGAAGTTAGGAAAAAAGAGACCGCGGAATATCTGAAGGTTAAGAAAGAGGAAGCAGAGAATCGCCGGATCAAGGATTTGAAGGCACAACTCGATCATGTAACAGATCCAGATGAGTTCCTCAAAATCGCCAAGCAGATCGGGTACGAAAACTTAGGCCCCACCCAGCAGCAATATGTTATGCAGCTAGAAGCATCCAAGCAAACGGCAGACATTGCAAAAGGAATTGGCGTAGGCCTGTATGATGTAGGGAAAGACTTTGTGACAGGGGTTTGGGATTTTGTCACAGATCCTGGGGAAACAGTTGAAGGTGTAGCAAATTCGATCATGCACCCGATAAAAACCTATAAATATATATCCAAGTCCATCTCGGATTCATATGAAAGAGATATGGTAAATGGCGATGCCTATTCGCGGTCTCATTGGGTAACTTATGCCCTTGGAACAGTCGTCACATCAGTAGTGGGAACAAAAGGCGCAGGAGCCGTAACGAAAACTGGGGTAGTGACAACCAAAGCCGCTGCAGTAAAAGGTGCAACGAAGGCAAAAGAACTGGTCTCAATTCCTAACCTATTGCCATACAATCCTAAAAACCAACTGTCGTTGGCAGGTGGAGTACCTTATAATACGGTTAATGGTGTGGGGTTAAAAGAACAGTTAATTTCAATGGCGAGAGTGGAGTCTGAGATTAGTGGTAGGGATAAGGGTGAAACTACAGTAAAAAGACAAACTCCGAATCAAAGAAAATCAGAAGTTATCCAAAATAATTTTGTTAAAATCACTTCTCGTACTAATATTTTTAACCCTGAAGATATCCCAAGTGTCAGAGATGGTGAGTTTATTAAATGGTATGATAATATAACCTTAGATGAATTAGAAATAGCGTGGGCTAATCCGGAAGTTAGAAAAGTAATTTCTTCAAGATTGAGATCCCCTGGAAAATTACATGAATGGTTAATGATTGCAAGAGCACCTACTTTCAAAAGGTGGGGTATAAGTGCTGAACAAATCCAAGAATTGAGAACACCAACAAAAGATGTAGAGTTTATTAATCCACCAGGTAGACATCATCGTGCTCCTGGTTCTAAGAGAGCGCATAATGAGATATTAGAGATAATAGACACATCCCTTGACTATGATACATTTGTAAGACGGTTACAGATGTGGTCTCATTATAGATACAAGGGTGGAGTAGAGGGTTTACCAGGTAATCTAAAAAAATGAGGAGTGAAATTATGGAATATAGTGGTATGGTTTCAGTGTGGTTTGGCGTTTCTAAATCGTTTGAAAATCTTGAAGAGTATGTTGATATAGAGTATACGGAAGATGGGGATTCAATAGACTCAAAGTTTGGTACAAACTTTGAATTTGGTTATTATGATGAAGATAACATTGAAATTTGTTTCTATGAAGAACCAAAAAATAATATAGACGACATTTTAAATGATTTTTCTTATAGCGAAGTAATTATTCCGAATATAAAAGAGTTAGTAAATGGTGATAATTTAGCATACTGGATTAATTCTGTTATTGTACTCTATGATTTTCAATACGATGAAGCAAAAAGTGGAGCTGAAACGGAAAATATAGAAATTAAATTTATTGGTACTGTACCATACAAGTAGAACTAATTAGTAATTTAGTTTAAATAAGCTATAAATACTTAGATATTGAATTAAGAACGATAACTAGGCGTGATGACATTTTAAACCTAAGAAGTAGAACAAAACCATAAACTTAGGAAATTAAACAAGATTGTTGTTTTAAGGTGAAATTTGTAAGTGAATAACTTCATATAGCTAACCATTAAGCACTTGGTTGCCTTTTAGGCAACTGGTGTTTTTGTTTTTTTTGTGAGAAATTTTAACTTTTGACGATATAGATGATGCTTTACTGAAATTCATAGCTCATGATGGCTATACCTCATGGAGAAATGATTTTATGCTTGATTCGTGTGAAAAGTATGATAAACCGGCGAGATGACATTTTTACATGGCAAGGGTTGTTGAAGCTCACGAAGAATTAGGTGAATTAGCTAGTAGAAGATAATCGAAAGTAAGGAGGATATGTTTTGGATAAAAAAAGTGTAAACAAAGCAATAAGGAATGCAATTAAACTTGGTGATATTAATGAAGTAAAACATTTAATAGGTGATGATAAAGAAATTTTGAGTACAAAGACTTCATTTGGAACGTGGTTGCATTTAGCTGCCAAGAAGGGACACCTTGAAATGGTTGAGTACCTAATTAATAAAGGGATAGATATTGATGCTAGAGGTGGTACATTTGATGCTTCGGCATTAAATTTGGCAGCAGGTGCGGGGCATTTGGAGATAGTAAAGTATTTAATAGAGAGAGGCGCAGAATTAGATGAGAGCTTAGCAAAAAGAAATCCATTATTTGGAGCAATTTATGGTGGGCATAAAGAAGTAGTTGAGCTTCTAGTTGAAAATGGAATAGATATTTCAATTAGATATACGGGAGAGAGTATTAAGAATATGGACGCATATGAATATGCTAGAGAATTTGGGCAAACAGAAATTGCTGAATATTTAAAGCAAAAGATGGATGAAAAAGAATAGAATAGAAAAGAGACTTTCTGGTTAATAGTATTTGCTATAGAGATAGTACAATGTGACTTATTCTTGTTTGGTAAAATGCCTTTCGAAGTGTCTTTATTTTTGTGGTGTTTTCCAGTGCAGATAAACCGTTTATTATCTAAAGAATTTAAATAACTCTTGTAATCCCTATATTATGTTTTACTAGATTTATTTTGAGAATTTTCACGTACACGGAACGATAATAATGGAGAGAAGCTACTCCATCAATTAACTCCTGAATGTCAATCTTTAACACTTAGGTGGATTGAAACCAAATAGGAGGTAGCTTATGCAAAAAGAAGGATTTGTATCATTTTGGGTAGGGAATATTAACTCATCAGAGGAATTAGACAATTTACTTGAAATTTCTTATACAGAGGATGGGGATTTTATTCCATCAATGTTTGCTCGAGGCTTTGGCATCGATAGATATGACGACGCTGTTAGAGAAGCGGATTTTTATGATGAAGCTGATAACTTGCTTAGTCGATTATTAGAAGGGTACTCCTATTATTCCTAAATTTTCTTCATTGTGTGGCGCACAGTTGCCAAGTGAGTATAATGTTGTAATTCTTCTATACAACTTTAAATATGAGGGAATTAAAAAGAAAACCACAATGAATAAAAGTAATTTAGAGTTTTTAGGTGCAGTAGAATACTTGTAATTTAGATAAAAAACCTTGATTGGCTTAAGCTTTTCAAGGTTTTTTATGTCTTATATAGTTCAAAGTTTAAAGTTATAGAGATTGCCTCGATTCTTTAACTTAGAGGAGATCGACTTTTTAAGTTGTAATTCTATTAGCCTATTATTAAATTACCGAAATGGGTGATATCTTTGTCTATTAAGAAATCAATGCGCCAATACTTCAGATTGAGACAAGAAAATGCTGATGAAGGGATGGACTTTTTATATAAGACTTCAGTTACTGAAGAGCTTAATTCAATAATTTATGAAGGTGAAGTTGACGAAGATGATTATATTACATGGAAACCTGTAGAAAAAACTACTTCACATGATTTAGAGCAGTTAGAAGAGAACTTAGAAGTGGTATTCCATAAATCAATTATTGAATATTTTAATTCGTATTGGTTCGCTGATTTAGACGGATTTTTAAATGATTTCTATGTTAAATTAGATGCGGTTTTGCCAAACTTCGAATTGGATTCATTCCGAGGGACCTTAGAGGGATATAAGAGCAATCATAACAATAGACTTGAAAATATCCCTTTAGGTATTGAAGGGAATGGTTTGTTAGTGGTAATTGATAATGAGAACGGTAAAGTAAAGTTAGAGGACTTCGAAAGGAATTCATTTGAGGTTATTTCAGAAAGTATTGAAGCATTAATTTCTAAACTAAGGTTAAAAAGATAATAGTGAAAGTAAAAGGACAAAAAAGCTGAAATTTAAAGAAGTTGATAATTCGAGAGGAATGGGTCTTATCAACTTTTTTTGAAACATTAATTAAATATTCATTGACTCCAATATTCTTCTAAAGCATGAAAGAAGAAACGAAGCAACTCATAAACATCACTTAAAAAAACCCCCGATAGCAATCATTTCAATGAGTTCAGTTTTCTTCTTTAAGTCTTAAATGAAAAATCTCAACGTAGGTAGTGAAAGAAAAATAAGTTTATACATAGAAAGAATAATTTTATTTTTTAAATATTTATTTCAGCAAATTACATTATTTGGTGTAATATTGGAAGGACACTACTTTTTATGAGGTGAATAAAGAGAGATGAGAACTATAACTGATTCAGCCAATTCATACCGCAGTAAATTAAGAATTTTATTAATACTATATTTCTTTTCAGAAGAAATAAAGGGAGAGAAAGAAAAGAAAAGTCATATAAAACAATTTAAAAGTGAAGTTCGTATACAGAAAATAGACTTCTTAATACGTTATCCAGACTATCTAGCGGCAGAGTTATTAGAACTCATAGAATTAGGAAAAGATGATAAAGATGTTGATGAAATAAAGAATGTTATTGTTTCTATATTTAAAGAAAATGAACCCGAACTAAGAAGAGAAGATATGTTACGTTACTTCTTTGGTGCTTATGAAGACATTGATGACATCATTGCTTTTTTAATGTCAGTTAATTTTATTGATTATACTAGCAAGCGAAGTATTGACGGTAGAATTTTTGAAAAAGTTTATTATTTAACTGACTTTGGGATAGATAAAATTGAAAATGAGATTCTAGTAAATCTTGAAAAAGTTAAATGGTATAAAAAAAGATGTGAATTGATTAGAAAGTATTTTGGGAATCTTTCTGGGACAGAATTAAAAATAAGACAATATGAGCATCCTGAGTATAAAAGCACACCATTGAATGAATACATTATTGGAATTCAAGAAGAGGTCAAAGCGAAGTTTTTTAAGATTTTTGGGGAGGAGTTAATTTAATGAAATGGAATGATTTTTTATCGGATGTATACACATCATGTGATCAGGTACTGAGTATAGGAGAAATATCGGAACTACTTGATATAAGTAATTATGAGAAGGATAATCCAATTTCACAGGGGAAAAAGTTGGTCATCAAGAGGCTTAAATTGAGCGGTAAAAAAAATACAGGAGAGTTAATAGATTACGATAAGTACTTTCATACAGGAGTAAATGTTGTTTTTGCAGATAATGGTAAGGGGAAATCTTCTGTTTTTAAAATAGTTAAATTTGCTCTGACAGGAGATAAAACTTCTATAAAGAAAGATGTATATAGTTGGCTACAAAAAATATTATTTGAATTTCAATTAAACAATACTACTTATACAGTATACATAGATTTGACAAGTGCTAGAACTAGAAGCGGACTCTATAGAAGTTCCATAGACTCTTTAGTTTTTAACGAAAATGGTTTCATAAAGTTAGAAGATATATTAATAAATTTTGAGGTGAATAGTGAAACAGCATTTAAAGATAATATGCAAAGTTTCTTTTTTGAACAATTCTCCTATTATAATTTAACTTGGACTAGCAGCACTAAAAAAAGTCTTGAACTTATTGAGAATAATGCATCTTGGAAAACATACTATAAATCTATTTATTTAGAATCTAAGGATTATAATGTGCTCTTTTTAAATACTGATTATGGATCGCAAAATAAGAAGGTCCTTGAAATGGTTTTAGGATTAAAGTTCACAGCTCTAATTAATTCATGGAATAAACAAATTGATTATCTTAAAAATAATTTAAACAAGAAACGGTTGATTGAAGAGGCTACTGAGGGAAGTACTCAAGACAAGAATGAATTAGAAAAAGAATTAGAAAAATTAAATGAAGAAATTACAGAAATGCGAGAAAAGCGTAAAGTAACTTTCCAAAAAACGCTTAATATAAACAATTATAAAATACAAAGTCAAAAACTTTTCGATTTGGAGAGAGAAGTAGCAACTTTAAATACACAAGTTGAACAACTCCAGAATAATAAGGTACAGATAGAAAAAAGAATTAGTAACTTAAAAGAGGAATTTGATTTTGGTTTCTATTTTAGTAATTTAGATATAAAAAGATGTCCAAGATGTGAGCATGAGATTAAGCGCGAGAAAGAAATTAACGAGAAAACAAATCATAAATGTAAGTTATGTGAAGATAGCTTAGAATCGAGAAATGAACAAGATGAAGAAGTATTAATAAATAAAATTAATGATTTGAATGAAGGTCATACTAAGATTTCGATTGGGATTGAGAGATTAAAAGAAAACATTTTTCAAATGAATGAAGATAAGAAGAAATTGGTATTAGGCCTAAGTAGTAATGAAGATGAAATTAAATCTTATCGATTTGATGAGGAACAGATTGATGATCTATCTAGATTGATTGAAAAACGGATTGAATTAGAATACAAAATAGAGCAAAAATTCTCGGAAGAATCAAGTGATGAGTTCGAAAAATTAGAAAATAAGATAAAAGTTGTTGATTGTGCAATAAAATTATTAAACTTATTAAGATATAAAGAAAGTAATAATATCTTAACAAGTTTATGTAAACTAATCTTTGATCAATTAACTAGATTTGGACTGAAAAATGTAGATCGAGTTAGTATAAAAGATAATCTAGAAATTATCTTTATACAAAATGGAGTCGAAAATAAGTTTAGTGAGTTAAACGAAGGTGAACAGCTGAGGGCTAAAATTGCAGTTGTACTTAGTTTAATTCTTTTGGATGTGAAATATAGTGTAGGGAGACATCCTAGACTGTTAATAATTGATTCTCCAGGCAAAGAAGAGGTTATAAGTAAGGATTTAATTAGTCTTGCTAGTATTTTTAAAGAAATTGAAGATGAATTCGAGAATGATTTACAAATTATTATTGGTACGGCTTTAGAGGAATTAAAAGAAGCTAGCGTAGAAAGTAAAGTAGATACTAGAAGTGTTGGAGAAACAGTATTTTAAATTAGATTGTAGGTGAATTTTTATGGAAATGAATTATAAAACTTTTTCTACAAAGTCTATAAAGGATAAAGTTGTTCTCCTAGAAGATTGGATGCAAGGATGCGATAATATAAATTTTGGTTCAGAAAAGAGTGTCAAAGGATTTTTTAGAGAGGTTATCGAAAATGAATCCAATATTTATTTAAGAAAACTTAGTATTGAATTTTTATCTTTTTTAACAGCACTAGATAAGATAAGAAAGTCATCAACGATAGATATTCTACTAGATATAGAAGATTCAGATGAACCTCAAATTATAGTGCCTTCTTTGAAGTATTTATATGCTTTCTATGATAATAACGATGATATTTTAAAAAAGCTTCAAGATTTTAAAGAGTCTCTAGATGCGGATGTTTCATCAGAAGCATATTATAGACTTGGATTGATTCAATTATTAAATAATGGTGTTTTTAATGATAATATAAATTTTCTAAAATGTCTTGAGCAAAGTGCACGATTATTTAAATCTGCATTTTGTACAGTTGAAAATAGGGTAGATGCCCAATATTTTTATGAAGTTACAAATTACTTAATGGCAATCATAAGTGTAGATAAGATTAGTGCAGAAGCTGCTTTGAAGAACTTAACGAATCTATCTTTTGTTAGATCTGCTTTCAGTTATAATACAGAATCGTTTAAGTTGGAAAATAAGATTCATGACGTATTATTGAAAGTGTATAGAATTTTTGAAAACTCTAATAATCATAACAACTGGATAGATTATGCCAGAGAATTTAGTAGATTGGCTCAATATCATTTGGAGTTTTTAAATATATCATTTTCTAATAATGAAGTACAATATCAACTAATTGAGAACTTTAAAAAATCTATCGACTCTCAAATTCTTGAAAATATGTATATAAATAATTTTGCTTATTATGAAGCAAAAATAAATAATATACAGCATCAATTTCCTGATGATGAAACATTACAGGCTTTCTTAGGTATTGTAAAATCTGCAATTTCTAATAACGAAAAAAAAAACGATGATACTCAGTATTTAAGCATTTGTTTGCAGATAAAAGAAATTTTACCTGAAGTAGAAACCGAAGAATTAGTATCAAAGTTACAAAATATTCAAGATGTGAATGATGTTAAAGAAGTTCTTGCGTTAATTAAAACCTATACGGAGCATAAATATGAAAGAGAAATTGATGTTTATACTGGTGATATAACTGGAGAAGAAATCTACTATGGTGTGTTGTCTTCTATAAAAACGGCTATACCTCATTATAGTGAGAACAAATTGAATATTTTTAAGAGGATCTTAGAAGAAACTATTAGATACTTAATACTTACAGTGAAGTCCAAGCGAACTGATGATTTTAATTTTTTATATTTAGAAAAACATGGCGGAAAAGGCGATAAAGCTTCAGAAAGAGATTTTCAAGATAGTTTATATAAGCATTTTTTATACAGTAAGATAGCTTATGGAGCGGAAGAAGAGATTAATAATTTTGCAGATGGCGGTAGGATTGATATTGTTTTTCAGCTCAATAGATATACTTTTCCAATTGAGTTGAAAAAAACTAAAAATCCAATTTCAAAAGATTCTATTAGAGATAAGTATTTAGAGCAACTTCATACTTATATTTACGCTTATGACCAATTGGGGATATTTGTAGTATTGGATTTAAACGAGAAAACAGCTCCTGTAAATGATGTGAGAGACTTAGTTTATTTAGATAATATTAAACCTTTATATGCAGTTGAAAATAAATATCCGAATTTTATAGTAGTAGTGATTGTTCCTGGGAATAAGCCATTACCTAGCGTTAAATCGACATATACTTAATTTTAAAAGAAGAAGAAAGAAGCTTTCCTTCTTCTTTTTATTTATATCTAATTTAGCCTTTTAAAGGTTAGGGTGAACCTTATTATAAGTATAATGAGGAAAGCTGAGGAGGAAATATGGAAATAATACTTATAGGTATATTGATACTTATATTATTAGTAGCTCTATGTCTTAGAGATGCCAAAAAAAATTATGAAGAGTTTCCTTTTTTTGTGTATCCTGATGGAAATGACAAGGTTTTTTTTGTATTTCAATATTACATATGGGAATTAAATAAAAAAGAACAGCTAAAAAAGATTTATAATCAGTCTAGCATAGTTGAAGTTGAAGGCTTTAATTACCAAATTACACATGGGGGTTTTACATACAATTCATCGAATGATGTATTTTTTGAAAAAGAAATTAGATATTATGGAAAACCATTATTAGCTCAATCAACCGTTAATTACAATAACGTGATTATTAACCAATATGGTAATGGACGCATCAGTCTAGATTACAGCACCAATGTGATTAACAATGAGATAATTGAGATTGAAAACTATCTATCAGAAGATCATATTGTTAATATTGAAGATACAGAAGCAATAGAACTTTTTTTAGAAAAGGTTAAAAGTAACCAAATTATTGAAAAAGAAGAATTGAGTATGATATATAAACTGTTTATGAAATATGAACCGTTAGCTAGTTTCGGTTTAAATTTATTAGGGGCTATTCAAAACTTTATTAAGTAAAAGTTACGTAGTTAAAAACAAATGGTTTTGAGTCAATCCTTAAGAAACAAAAAAGTTAAATCTTAAGCCGTATTTCTATTTTGATCTTCAATGAAGTAGAGTTTTTATTCTAAGCTGCTATGAATTCCTTTTCGGTTATACCTATAGTAATTGGAATATTTAGGATTCAAATAGAGCCAAAAAAATAATATCAAATGGTACTATTAAGGAAGGTTTATTACATTTTTTAAAATACTACTCCAAACAAAATCAAAGAGCACCTTCCTACTTTATTTTATGTGCTATATTAATCGATAAAAAAATTAGACAAAATGACTGGTAGAAAAGATGAAGGTGAGGAATGCATAGTGGGTCCCAATTCTCTAGAGTATCAAAGATCTATTGCTCTTGAATTTAATGCTACTAAAAATAGAATAAGATACTTAATAGGTTCAACTCATTGGGGCGAAGATGGCAGACATAAGGAAGTAATTTTAATGAATTTCTTAAAAAGATTTCTCCCTAATAATATTGAGGTAGGAACAGGATTCATAAAAGAGGGAGATAATATATCTACTCAAATTGATATAATTATTTATAATCCATTATTGCCTTTATATTATAAAGAAAATGATTTTATAATTGTCCAACCTAAAAGTGTTTTGGGAATAATTGAAGTAAAATCAAATCCTGATAGAAATAAAATTGCAGAAGCGATTTATAAAGGCAGTAAGGCAGGAGAGCTCATCAAAGAGAATTTAATTTTTAATGGGTTATTTATTTTTGGTGAAGCTTACAATAATCAAAATCATTCATCAAAAATATTAAAAAAACCACGAAATGGTGAATTTAAAGGGTCTTTATTAGATGCTTTATCAAAAAAAAATGGCATCAATCATATTGTCTCTAATGATGGAGCATTTTTAAAAAAGTGGGATGATGAAGAGAAATTTAGTTGTTATGCTATTAAGGATTTAGCTGCAAGTTATTTTTTCTCGAATTTATTAGACATTATTAATACTAGAACTGAATTATTAGGAATTACAGAATCTATGTATGACCATCTTTATCCTATTCCTAAGGGGAAAGTCAAATTTATAAAGTGGAATGTAGAGCTACAGATAAAAGACTCTACCATTAAATGAGCAAGTTATGATTTCGAATAAATTGATTATGAAGCTGACCCTCCTGGTTAGCTATTTTTATATGGGGAATTCTATGCTACCATTATCTAAACATTAGTATTCAACAAGTTATACAATGTATCTTTTTATATCTGAAACATTCTCTTATATGTAAAAACAGTCAGGAGCAAATCATGATCATCGAGAAAAAGCTAATTGTCAATTCAGACAATGGTAATTTATTAAATGAATTAATCTCTTCGATAAATTAGTGTGAAAAGTTTTATTTCAGTGTAGCTTTTATTAATTATAGTGGTCTTCAGCTGTTGTTGGATACTTTCAAGAACGCGGAGAAAGGGGGAGTAAAGGGGAAGATTATTACTTCTACTTATCTGAATTTTACTGAAGCGAAGGCTTTAAAGAAAATAAATGAGTTTAGTAATATCCATTTGAAGATTTTTGAAACAGATAAGGCGATTGGTTTTCATACGAAAGCGTATATTTTTGAATTTAAGGATAGTTATAAGGTGATTATTGGTTCTTCTAATATTACTCAAAGTGCCCTTAAGAGTAATATTGAGTGGAATGTTGAGATTATTGCTAAAGAGGATGCTCAATTTCTGAAAGATGTTTTAAAGGAATATGATGGATTATGGAATAGTAGCGTCGTTGCGGATGACAATTTTATTAGTAAGTATGAAGAGTTTTTGAGTAAATTAAAGAGCTATACGAACACGCAGCAATTTATTTATGAAAGCTCTGAATATATCATTCCTAATAACATGCAAAAACGTGCGGTTGAAAACCTTGAAAGAATTAGATCGTTTGGGGAAAAGAAGACCTTAGTTATAGCAGCAACAGGTACGGGTAAAAGGTATATGTCTGCTTTTGACGTAAAGGGATTAAAGCCAAAAAGGTTACTGTTCATTGTACATAGAGAAGAAATATTAAAAAAAGCAAAAGAGACCTTTGAAAAGCTCCTTCCTAATGAAAAACTGACATTTGGATTACTGACTGGGAATCAAAAGCAAAAAAATGCCGATTATATTTTTTCTACCATACAAACTGTGTCTAAATGCTACGAGGAATTTAAACGAGACGAATTTGATTATATTATTTTTGACGAGGCCCACCATGCAACAAGCCCTAGTTATCAGGCAGTGCTAGAATATTTCGACCCACAATTCACATTAGGGATGACAGCTACTCCAGAGAGAAGCGATCAACAAAATGTCTTTGACCTATTTGATAATAATGTTGCATTGGAAGTTCGTTTACATGAGGCTTTAGAGGATGAACTGGTTATTCCCTTTCATTATTTTGGTATTACCGATATTGAGGGAATTGATTTAAGTGATGTAGATATTGACGATGTAGCAGAGATAACGAAGAGATTAAAGGTTAACGAGAGAGTCGACTTTATTATTAAGAATATGAATTTCTATGGCCATGACGGGGACAAAAGAAAAGGTCTAGGGTTTTGCGTAACCGTTGAACATGCACAATATATGGCACAAGAATTTAATAGTAGAGGTATTCAAAGTATCTGTTTATCTGGAAATGATTCAGTCGAGCTGAGATCGTATTATATAAATAAGTTAGAAGATGACCATGATGATTTAGAATTTATTTTCACGGTTGATATTTTTAATGAAGGTGTGGATATTCCTTCTGTAAATACCGTATTAATGTTAAGACCTACTAATTCTCCGATAGTTTTTATTCAACAGCTAGGACGAGGACTTCGTAAGCATAAAGACAAGAGTTTCCTAACGGTACTTGATTTTATCGGGAATCATAGTAAAACCTTCTTAATTGCCATCGCATTGAATGGTAGTAGATATTATGATAAAGAAAGCTTGAAGGTTGCTATTGCAACTGGGTTTGCAAATATACCAGGTTGTACGCATATTCAAATGGATAAAATCTCTGAAGAACGGATATTAGCGCAAATTGATAAGGAAAACTTTAATTCTTTGAAGTATTTGAAGGAAGAGTACTTTGAATTTAAGAAAATGAATCAAGGTAAAATTCCTTTATTATTAATGGATTTTATGAAATTTGATGGAGCTCCAGATCCGATTAAGTTTATTAATCGCGATAAAACATATTTACAATTTGTAGCAAAGGTAGAAAAAGACGACTCCTTGAAAAGGCTGTTACTAGACGAAGCTTTTGAAGGAGTATTAAGGGAATTATCGAGTAAATTACCTCTAAAGCGAGTGTATGAATTTGCTATTGCTAAATATCTTTTGGATCATGATGATATTTCTTTAGAAACCGCAAAACGTGAGATATTGAAGTTGGTTAAAGAGGTAGATGATGATAGCGTATTACATGCCTTTCAGTGTCTAAATCAGGATTTTTATGATCCTGGTCAGAAAAAGAGGAGCTTTAAGTTATTTACTCTTGAAGATGGTCATTTATCTAAGACAGTTTCTTATCAAAAGGTTCTACAGAATGAAGAATATAGAACATATATAGAAGATCTTATTATTTATGGAATCTTTAGATATGAAAAGGAATTCAAAGAAGACTACTATGGTGTGCCACATTTGAAGCTGTATGAACAATATCAAATGGGTGATGCTGCATTACTATCAAATTATCGCAAAAGCCACAGTGCTTTTAGGGGTTCTGGTCTACTTTAAAATGGAAATGACTATTTCTTATTTATTGATCTGCACAAGGAAGAGGATATTAAAGAGAGCATTAATTACCACGATGAATTTATAAATGAACGCATTTTTCAATGGCAGACTCCAAATAGTACTGCCCCAAGTTCTGAGAGAGGAAAGAATATTGTATTCAATCAGGATAGAGGGATACATTTACATTTATTTATTAGAAAGTATATAGAAATAGACGGAAAAACAGAACCGTATATTTATATAGGTAACGGTAACACGGTGGAATATGAAGGGGAAAAGCCAATTACCACTACAATGGAATTAGAGAATGAAGTCCCAGCTAGTTTATATACGGAGTTCACTAAAAGAGTATAGCCTTCTCATTTGAGAAAACTATTTTTTTCGTTTATTAATTGTTCCACAGCTGGAATGTCAGCAGGAGCCCATTTTAGAGAACTTAAATTCTCTCGCTTTAACCATAGGAGTTTAGAATGCTCGTTGGCAATGGGATTACCTTCAATGATTTTACACTTTATAGATAGCAAGTTAATGATGAAGGTTTCATATTCATGCGTATTATCATTAAATGTTGAAGCTTCCGTTTCAACTTTACATTGTAATTCTTCATCAATCTCTCTTTTTAAAGCAGTAAAAATATCTTCTCCCTTTTCTACTTTTCCACCTGGGAATTCCCACATGTTCGGGATGCTCATATCGGGAGAGCGTAACGCACATAGTATTTCATCTTTTTCATTTTCAATGATGGCTGCAACTACTTTAACTTGCTTTTTCATGTTATCCTCCTATAGGTTTGCTATGATTAAATAATATCATGATTAAGGGGTGTAATAAATTACAGAGTCAGGTTAAACACTTCCGCCTCTCTTTACCCCAAGAACAACCCGGGTACTATGCTTTAAAAGAGGAAGTTGCGAAAATATAGGTTGTTTTCATATAAAGTACTACGTGCATGTTAGGTTATGCTGTTTATCTTCGATAATCCTTATGAAGTCAGGTCTTTGAAATTATGGTTAGCACAACAACATCCCATGTATTGCAATACACGCCATACATATTGTAGTAGGGATGAAGATTACATCCAAATAGATTACTTAAGCCCAGTCATTTGACTGGGCTTTTTGTTTTTCAACGTAGCATCAGATGCAACACCCAGAATAGTGTTAAATCACTCAATAAAAATCTTTAAATTACAGGTGTCTGTCATTGAAGAAAAAAATACAAGTACTATGGCCTTAATCTTATTTTCTTTGTTCAAATCTTTTTATTGACCCAGACAATAAAAAAGAGTAATATAAATTTATTGACTGAGACAATAAACTGATAAAGTGTTTGAAAAAGTATAGAAATTTTATTAGTCAATATAAAACTCTAGGGGGAATTTAGAAATGAAGAAAATTGGTAAATTTATATTTATGGCTTTGGGAATTATTATCGCACTTAGTGTTATTGGCTCTTTTATGGGCGGAGAAGAGGAAACATCAGACGCTAAGGTAAAAGAAGCTGATTCTACTCAAACAAAAGATAATAAAACTGATTCTTCAAAGAAGGAAACAAAGGTTTACAAAATAGGAGACAAGGTGAAAGTTGGAAAGCTTGCATATAAAATTACAAATGCGGAATCTATGACTGAAATAAAATCTAACAATGAATTTATTGAATCGGCAAAAACAGATGGACAGTTTCTTGTAATTGATATTGAAGCATTTAACAATGATAAAGAGGCTAGAATGGTAGACAGCAGTATGTTTAAAGTTAAAGACAACCAAGGTAGAGAATTTGAACCTTCCAATGATTCAGATGTAATGATGGTACTTGAAGAAACAATGGATTTATTTTTACAAGACATTAATCCAGGAATCTCAAAAAAAGGAAAACTTGTATTTGAATTACCGAAAGATTCATCAACCTATTCAATAGAGGTTTCAAGTGGACTCGGCTGGGCTGGCGGAGAATACGAGAAGATTAAATTAAAATAAGATCATCAAATGTGTAGAGTAAGTATCTCTGCCCGTTTTATATAATAATTTTCCCATCGATGCCCTTATTGTTATAGTTAATCATAATAAGGTAAAATGAAGTTAAATTGACTAAGACAATATGGGCCGGGGGTGAGTAATTGATTGAATGGCCTCGAATTTATTCTGAATTTATATAACATGCAACATATAGAATTAGCGGAAAAGCTGGGTATAAAAAAACAAAATATCAATATGTGGATAAAAGGGAAACAAAATATCCCCAAAAAATATCTTCCTGTATTAGAAGAATTATTTAAAATATCTTCAAGCTATTTTCAGAAGGAATTATCAGATCTTGATAAACTGGAAATTCAAAAGGAAAAGTTAAAACAAGATTTACAACCCATTGTGAAAAGCCACCAGCAACAGTTTGTATCTAATGAAGAATCAGAATATCTGGTTGAAGTTCCAATTTATGATAAAGTAGAAATGAATGAAATCGAGAGGTCCATTGGTAAAGCAAAGCTCGTTGCCCGTTTTAAAGCTGCCATTGAAATCGTAGATGAAAATCCATATATGGACACATTTACATTAATTGTAGAATTACTCGAAAAGGCACAGCATGAAGCGATTCTTCAAAAAACAATCGAGGCTCTGGGTCACTATTTAGAAGTGCTCCCTGATTGGATTAACAGCGATGAAGCACAAGAGGAATTTGAAAGTGAAATATTCGAGGTTTTTGATGACCACAATTACTAATATGAAAGATAGTTTTTCAAGGAGGAAACAACTATGAGCATTACTACAGCGAATGTAGGATTTGAAGAAACATTATGGAAAGCAGCCGATAAATTACGTGGCAGTATGGATTCAGGAGAATATAAACATGTCGTCTTAGGACTGATTTTCTTAAAATACATATCGGACAAATTTGAAACAAAATATAATGAGCTCGTTGAAGAAGGCGAAGGGTTTGAAGAGGATATTGACGAGTATTCAGTAGAAAATATTTTTTGGGTACCTACTGAATCTCGTTGGGGTTTTATCAAAGATCATGCGAAAGATGTGAAAATAGGTCAATACATTGATGATGCCATGATTCAAATTGAAAAAGAAAACTCGTCGTTAAAAGGAGTGCTGGATAAACGCTACGCGCGTCCGGAGATTGATAAGCGCCGCCTAGGAGAACTGATTGATTTAATTTCTACTATTAAGCTGCACGGAAACGGGGAGCAGGATTTACTTGGCCGCGTCTATGAATATTTCTTAGGAAAATTCGCTAGCGCAGAAGGAAAAGGCGGAGGCGAATTCTATACCCCAACAAGTGTTGTTAAGACATTAGTTGAGTTGATTGAACCATACAAAGGTCGGATTTATGACCCAGCATGTGGCAGCGGCGGGATGTTCGTTCAAAGTGAAAAATTCGTGGTAGAACGTCAAGGTAAATTAAGCGATTTATCCATCTATGGTCAAGAGCTGAATTCCACCACTTGGAAGCTGTGCAAGATGAATTTGGCGATCCGTGGTTTGGAAGCTGATCTTGGCGGACAACAGGCCGATACATTCCATGAACAACTTCACCGCAATCTAAAAGCGGATTACATCTTAGCGAATCCTCCATTTAATATTAGCGATTGGGGTGGAAGCAGATTAACCGATGATGTCCGGTGGAAATATGGAACGCCACCAGAAGGAAATGCCAACTACGCATGGCTTCAGCATATGGTCCACTACCTTTCACCAAATGGTGTTGCTGCTATCGTTTTAGCAAATGGCTCATTAAGCTCTAATAGTTCAAATGAAGGCGAGATTCGAAAAAATCTAATTGAAGCAGATTTGGTGGATTGCATAGTGTCATTACCTGGTAGTTTGTTTTACTCTACTCCTATTCCAGTATGTCTATGGATTTTAAATAAAAATAAAAAACAACACGGGAAATTCCGTAATCGTGAAAATGAAATTTTATTTATTGATGGCCGTAATTTAGGAACAATGGTCGATCGTCGTCACCGTGAATTAAGTGAAGAAGATATAAATATAATGGCAGAAGCCTATCATAATTGGCGAAATGAAGATGGGAATTATGAAAATGTCCAAGGATTCTGTAAATCTGCAAATCTAGAAGAAGTAAGTGAGAATGATCATGTTTTAACACCTGGTCGTTATGTAGGTATCGAAGAAATGGAAGATGATGGTATCCCCTTTGAAGAAAAGATGGAGAAATTAACGAGTGAGCTTGGAGAATTATTTGCTGAATCCCGTCACCTAGAGGATGAGATTAAGAAGAATCTATGGAGGGTTGGATATGATTTCAAATGAGACGAAATATAACCAAGATTGGGATTTGAAAAAACTTGAGGATATAGGTAAATTTGGAAGAGGGAAGTCCAAGCATAGACCGAGGGATGATAAGACCCTTTTTGGAGGAAAGTATCCTTTTATTCAAACAGGTCAAATTAAATCAACCACTTTAAACTTAAGAGATTATTCAAATACTTATAATGATAAAGGACTTGCTCAAAGTAAGCTCTGGGAAAAGGGAACTCTTTGTATAACAATAGCAGCAAATATTGCCGAAACCGCTGTTTTAGATATTAATGCATGTTTCCCGGACAGTATAGTTGGCTTTGTCCCAAATGAAGATAAACATGATGCGTATTATATGCATTATGTATTTTGTTATTTAAGAAGAGTGATTCAACGCTCAGTGAGTGGCAGTGTACAAGATAATATTAATTTAGCTTATTTGAAAAAACTTGAATTTAGGATACCTGAACTAAATGAAAGAAAAAGAATTACAAAAATATTAAAAAATCTAGATGAAAAAATTGAGAAAAATAGTGAAGTAAACAAAAAACTAGAAGAGATGGCTCAAGCTATTTTTAAACAATGGTTTGTTGATTTTGAGTTTCCAAATGAAAAAGGAAAACCATATAAATCTAGCGATGGAGCTATGGTTGACAGTGATTTTGGAATGATTCCTGGAGGATGGAAAATAAGTAATTTTAGTGAGATAGCGACTTTTAAGAATGGTAAAGCAATAAAGCAAAGTCTAAGAAATGAAGAAGGAAGGAATAATATATTTGGTGCTAATGGAATAATCGGACATACCAACGAAATTTTAACAGAAACTCCGTGTTTAATCATTGGTAGAGTTGGGGCTTATTGTGGGTCCATCCAACGTACATTAACATCTTCATGGACTACAGATAATGCAATAATTTGTTTACCTAAAGAATGTTATTATTATTCTTACATATACTACTCTTTATTGAAAAGTTCATTAAGAGAAAAAGCTGGTGGGTCAGCGCAACCATTGTTAAACCAAGGATTACTTAATTCAACTAGAACTGTAATTCCTTGTTCAAATGTTGTTAAGATGTTTGATAAAGTAATTCTATCAATGTTAAAAACTATAGAAAATAATATAATTGAAAATAAAAAACTAGCTGAAATTAGAGACGCTATTCTCCCAAAACTAATGTCCGGTGAAATCCGTGTCCCAGTTGAGGAACAGTAATTATCTATAGAAGAAAGAGGGAAAAACCCTATGAGTTTACTAGAAAACTTCACTGAGGATCGATTAGAAGAAGCTGTAATTGAAGTCCTTCAAGAGATGGATTATGAATATGTATTTGGTCCAGAAATTGGGCATGATGGAGAACATTCGGAGCGGAAAGATTATCGGGAAGTGGTTTTGACTCAACGTCTTCAAGATGCATTATTCAGATTGAATCGTCATTTGCCAGAGGAAGCACTAGAAGAAGCGTACCGTAAGATTATCACGTTTAATAGTCCTTCTTTAAATGAAAATAATAAGCATTTTCATACTCTGTTGGTTGAAGGAATAGATGTGAGTTTTCGTAAGAATGGGGAAGTTAAAACGGAAAAAGCAATGATTATGGATTTTGAAAATCCTGAGAATAATGAATTTTTAGTGGTTAATCAATTCACGATTGTTGAAAAAGAAGAACGAAGACCCGATGTCCTTATTTTTGTTAATGGTCTCCCGCTTGTTGTCATTGAGTTGAAATCAGCTTCCGATGAAAATGTAGGAATTGAACAAGCCTATAATCAGATTCAAACATATAAAAATAATATTCCATCTCTCTTCAACTACAATGCTTTTTGTATTATTTCAGATGGAATCAATGCCAAGGCAGGTACAATTACTTCGAATGAAGAGCGTTTTATGAATTGGAGAACCGTCGATGGTATAAATATCGAACCCTTAGAAGTTCCCCAGTATGAAGTCGCCATTAGAGGAATGCTCGGTAAAAAACGATTAGTTGATATTATTCAGAACTTTATTTTATTTCAGGAATCTAAAGAAGCTGTTTATGATGAAAACGGGAATAAACTCGGCGATAATAATACGATTATCAAAATCCTAGCGGCCTATCATCAATATTTTGCCGTAAAAAAAGCGGTGGATCATACGAAACAAGCCACAGCTGAACAGGGAGATCGGAAAATTGGTGTCGTGTGGCATACGCAAGGTTCGGGGAAAAGTTATTCCATGGTATTTTATACAGCGTCCTTAGTTAAAGAACTGAATAACCCGACGATTGTCGTCATTACGGATAGAAATGACCTGGATGAACAATTATATACCACTTTTTCTAAATCAGAGGATATTTTACGTCAAGCACCTAAACAAGCACATATTCGTAAATTATCTGACGAACAAAAGAAACAGCAAGCCAATGATAACTCCAAAGAGCGAAATGGATTATATGATTTACTGAATGATCGGGAGTCTGGCGGTATTATTTTTACCACAATCCAAAAGTTCAAACCTGAAGATGGGGAAATGCCTGTGCTAACGGATCGCCGAAATGTCATCATTATGGCAGATGAGGCGCATCGTAGTCAGTATGGTCTAGAAGCGACAACAGACAGTAAAACGGGTGAAGTGAAGTATGGTTATGCCAAGTATTTACGTGATGCTCTACCGAATGCTTCTTTTATTGGCTTTACGGGTACTCCAATTGAATTTGAAGATAAATCTACTCAGGCTGTATTTGGTCACTATATTGATGTATATGATATGACAAGAGCGGTTGAAGATGAAGCAACTGTTAAGATATTTTATGAGAATCGAATTATTAAATTGGATACAGATGAAGAAGAATGGAAAAAGCTCGATGAGGAATTCGAAGAAATTACAGAAGGTCATGAAGATAATGATCGGGAAAAGTATAAATCAAAATGGTCTCGTATGGAAGCAATCGTGGGCTCGCCAAATCGTGTGAAGCGTCTGGCCAAAGATATTGTCGAACACTACGAGGAAAAATCAAAAACGATCGCTGGTAAAGCGATGGTCGTTTGTATGAGCCGTAAAATATGTGTTGATTTATATGATGAAATCGTTAAAATTCGCCCGGCATGGCATAGTGATGATCTTGAAAAAGGGGTTGTCAAGGTCGTTATGACAGGCAGTGCGGGTGATGAAGAGCGCCTGCAGAAACATGTTGGCGGAAAACATCGACGTGATACATTGGCGAGACGAATGAAGGATACCAGTGATGAGCTGCAAATCGTCATCGTTCGTGATATGTGGTTAACAGGGTTCGATGTACCTTCTATGCATACTATGTATATTGACAAGCCGATGAAAGGCCACAGCTTAATGCAAGCCATTGCTCGTGTTAACCGGGTGTTTAAGGATAAACCGGGCGGAGTGGTGGTTGACTATATAGGAATATTAGAAAACTTAAAAAAGGCGTTAAAACAATATACAGATAGTGATCGGGCAAATACGGCGATTGATACAAGTGCGGCGATTGCGGTTATGCAAGAAAAGCTCGAAGTTTTACGTGGGATGTTCCATTCATACGATTATTCTGCTTATATGGGTACCTCTCAAGCAGGGAGGATTCGGGCCATTACTGGCGGAATGAACTTTATATTAGGACTGGATGAGAAAGAACAAAAAGATTTCAAACAGTTTTCGATTGAGGTCGCAAAGGCCCATTCACTCTGCGCCGCTACTGATGAAGGAAAGAAGGTAGCGTTGGAAGTAAGTTACTTTAAAGCGGTGAGAGCAAGCCTTTCTAAACTTGGAGCAAAAGGTACGAAAAAGAAATCCAAGAAAGAAATCGAAGCTCGTGTCAACCAAATGCTAGAGCGATCGATTATTTCTGAAGATGTAATCGATGTGTTCGATAGTCTAGGAATCAAGCGACCGGATGTTTCAATTTTATCTGAAGAATTCTTGGATGAAGTTCGTCATCTTCAACATAAAAACCTAGCGGTAGAAATGTTGAGAAAACTGCTTGAAGGTAATCTAAAAGTTATGGAGAAAAGCAATCTCGTAAAATCTGAGAAATTCTCTGAAAAATTGAAAAAGAATATCAACAAATATCGTAATCAAGCCATTACGAATGCGGAAGTAATAGAAGAACTGATCAAGATGGCGCATGAAATCAAACAGGCAAAAGCGGAAGAAAAAGCACTCGGTCTAAATGATGATGAGGTTGCTTTTTATACAGCGTTAACTGCCGATGAAATCGTCAAACAAATGATGGGCGATGAAACACTGAAAAAAATTGCTCAAGAATTAACGATTGCCATCATAAATAATATTACAATTGATTGGAGTGCTAGAAAAAGCGCCCAAGCTGGAATGCGCCGCATCATCAAACGATTATTGAAAAAATACGATTATCCTCCAAAGCAAGCAAGAGAAGCCCTGGAAGTAGTCATGAAGCAAGCAGAATTAATGTGTGAAAATACAAAACCTCGCGATGTATATTTAGAGAGTATAGCTGAAGAAGATGGCGATTATATATTCTAGATATTTTTCTGAAAATTTTTTCACCTATTGTTGTACAGCTACTTGAGCTAAAAAAATACATGGGAATAATCCTTATGTTATTGTTTGTAAACAAACCAGCATCTCTTGTGTGGCCACGTTCACTCCATAGTATGGAGTGTATAACTTGGATAGTTTTTTTAAAAAATATTAAGATCATACTACCACTATGGAGTTACAGCAACAATCAACATAATGTAATTTGAAGAAGCCTAATCCCATTTAGGGGTTGGGCTTCTTTTATTTATATATGTGTACTTTAATCTTGAAAAACTATATCTCATGTTAGCAATTAGAGGGCATTTAAAAAAAGAGTCAAAAAACAAGACATATTATTCTTCATATCGTCAGAAAGAGGAGAGATTAGGTCTTAATATTCATGAGGAAATAGATAAAGTGCTGAGTAGGAACTTTCATAGACAAGACTATGAAGTTCATAGATATTCTCATGAAGCTTATATAAGGATGGGGTGGGTTAGATAAATTCAAACATATTAGACCATATTTCATAATTTAATATAATCAAAAAGGAGATTAAACATGATGGAGCAAAGGCTTATGGATCATTTGTTAAAAGGGGAGAAAATATTTATCGAACTTCAGCTTACATTCAGTGGTGAGATTCGGAGGAATCTATTGGAGCATGTCTTTTACAAAATCCAGGATCAGCCACACTAGATAAAGATTTAACTCATTTACTTGATTTAGTGGGGTCTGCCAGTGGTTGGATAAAGGCAGAAGATCCTACTAACAGTTAGTCTCTGTTATCGAAGGAATTTATTGTGTAGATAAGCCTATTTCAGGTCGATTACATATCAATAATATTTTTAATCTTCAATGAGTATGAATATTACAGAACAGCTAGTTAATATAAACAAATTTATATTGCACCCTTGGATTCTTCTTGGTCTGCCCTTACCAGGACCCCTGTCTTTCCCTCGTTTCTCTTCTAATTTTATCACGACCGATTGATAACCCATATCTCCTTTAAGGTATAAATCAACGGCCAATTCTTTAAAACTTTATCAAACGTTCTCTTTATATTTGCCATAGCCCCCCCCCTCCATAATAGACAGGTAGTGTTTATTTCTTTTTTCTGACTACTATGGAGGGGATCATTTTACAATACCGGGACCACTTATTAACCGCACAAGCTCTTTTTATACGTAAAATGTGTCTCAATTCATGAAATCATAAGTGCTACTTGTTAAGGTGTATAGATAACGTCCTATTTATTAAACCTAATTAAAAATCAATAAGGAATATAAATATCTGTCATGTAAGCATATGCAACTGATTGTCCCCTACCAAACTTTTTCATCAATAGATCTTCATTATGTTGAAAAGTAGATAATAATGCTGTTGTTGCCTCAACTCCTTCAAAGTTTTTCCTTCCAGCATTCGACCCTACTTCGACAGTCTTCCACCTTATTGGCTCAAACGCACAAATTACTTTGCCTCGATTAATTCCAATTACATATTTAATATGATCAAATCTCTTTTTATTTACTTTCCAATTTCCCCTTGTGGCTTCGTAATAGTCCTTTCCGTCCTTAAGACCATTATGTATTTTTAACATCAATACTTCTTCTTTCATAGTTTCCTCTCCTTTGAAAATAAATAAACACTGGTTCAAGCAAATCATAAACCGTAAAAGTACCAATTAAATAAATAAAAGGAAATATATAGCTTATTATAGAATGAAAGGCTTATAACATAATACGGAGTGGTTGGATGGATAAGATATTTCAGTTACATTTGAACTTTTACGAAAATATAAGAAGTAATCTTGAAGTCAGTGAGATGCTTGAACATGAAAACATAACAGTCTTGGATGGATTCATTAAGAACCTTGAACTTGTCCGCAGGTACTATCAAACCGTCTATTCAGTCAAAGCTAAAAGAGTTGTGCTATGCGGTATCAACCCAGGGAAAAATGGGGCTGGTAAGACTGGAATACCATTCCTTGACTTTAGAGCGGCTTCTCATATACTTCCTGGTATAGATAAAGATGAAGAGAACAGAGTGCCCAATTTATTATGTCTATCATTAATGAAATTGGAAGTGAAACATTTTATAGAAATATTTATATGACAAATATATCATGGTTTGGCTTTATTAAAGACGGTAACAACTTAAATTATTATGATTTACCTTCACCTTAACCAACTACTTTTACTGATTCATTTATAGAAGAAATGGATATTGTTCAACCAAAAGTAATTGTTCCTTTAACTAAAGAAGTCGAACAAACTTTAAAGAAAATGATAAAAAATGACCGATTGCGATATCCATTAGCCGAACGCATACAACATCCATATTATTGCTCTATAGGTAAAAGGGCAATTAAGTATAAGCAAATGTATGTAAAGATGATTACCAACCTTTTGAAATAAGTCTAAAATTTTTATAATAGAATAAGCTAAAAGGTATTATGAAGGAGAGAACAATTACCAAGGAGCCTTTTGGAGCATCGTATTCGGCTTCTTTGGAGTGATTCTCGGAGAAAGCCTCGGCATGTTCGGAATAAGTCTTCCGGTTTACCTCAATCCTGTAATCATTGGTTTAATCTTAAGCATAGGCGCACTTATCATTGTCTCCAAGTATGGAACCATAACCATGGAAGAAAGGGAGTTTCAGGCAAATATCCTTCAAACCCCCATTGAAATAGACGAGCAAAAAGAAATGACTATTACCCGCAGATACTCAGCCTATTTAATGATCAGCGGCGTCATGATTATCGTGACTACACTCATTTTTATTATGGCCTATAAATATAAATTGAATGATAGAACGATACTATTGTACTGGAGGTCCCTGCCTTTTTTATAAAATTTGCATTAAATGCTATTTGAGAAGAAAGAAGTAAAGGATTTACCAAATTGTATTGAATCCAGATGTTACCGTCATTTGTATTGCTGTTTTTAGCCACTAATGAATGAAGTACTTGAGGTGACTATCTTTTAGGGATATTAGTTTTTTCAACTTTCTTCCCAGATTAAGTGATTAGTTATACATTCATAATGAGCTGAACACATCCTTTATTTTTCGGACGCTTTTCAACTAAGATTCATGGATGAATCACCTCATCAAATAATCAGTATCTCTTCTTCATCGAATAATTCTGTATGGCCGTTTATAACTCACTTTGAGAGACTAAATCTTGGTTGGCACTACTTCCTCTTCTAAAGAAGATATGCAGTTTCTGTTTTATGTTTTTCCCTATTTCTGTTAGCCTTTAAAACTAGAAAAAGTAATTCAGAGATTAGGAAATGCTTTAGCGGAAAACGCGGTGTGTTAGTTGCCTTTTCGATAAGGCATCTATTTAGAACACCTCTCAAGCGGAGCCCCTAAGTGCTTTTTTAGTGATATAATGGATTTTTTGTGGTGGGATTTTGGCTCTGTCTCTTTACTGTGTATCAACTCATGGAATGTTTTCAGTAGTTCATACGACATAATAGACTAAAATAGGGGAAATTAACCAACCTTATCTAGGGAATGATTAGAAAGAATTAGGATAGAGAGGCGGTAATATTATTTTTTGTCTAAAGGTTTAAAGAGATATGAAATAAAATAAATTTGTAATATTTATGTTATTGTAGAAATTATATGAAAACATGTAAAATCAAATCACTATATAGAATAAATGACTCAAGAAAACTGGTGGAATGATTTATTTGATAATTTATTTAAATAATTTTGAAAAGGTCACAAAATTAATTGTATGATAATAAGTTTGGACAAAACTGAAGTTATGATTATTCAATAAAATAATTATTTGATATTAAAATTGGATGACTCGAATAGTTCTAATAGTCTAAAATTCATTAAAGAAAGCACGGTTTAATAATTTCCCTTTTTATGTAATCATTACTATATTATTTTAGAGCTTAAGAATATGTGAGTCATCATTATTTAGATTCAATTAAAACAAATAAAAAGGTAGAAGTGAATATACAATGAATGAAAGTAATTTAGATACTCGAACAAAGCAAACACTTATAAAAATACATGATGAAGTTTTTGTCAAGATTAATCAATATTATGTTGATGTTTTTCTATGTGGAGGAGCCGGAAAATCAGAAGAATTTTTAAGAGATAGGATTAGAGATAAATTAAAAGTGTATAAAAACCTAAGAATTATGTATCCAGAAGATTTGTTTGTGGAACAAATTAATAAGAATAAAGATTATGATTTACTAAGTTTAGAAAGGTTTCTTGCAAATAATTGTGAAGTTATTTGTGTTATATGCGAGAGTCCTGGTTCTTTAGTAGAGTTAGGAGCATTTGTCAATAATTCAGAAACATTTGACAAAGTAGTTGCAGTAGTAGAAGAAAAAAAGAAAAAAGAAAGAAGTTTTATAATGTTAGGCCCGATTAGGATGATTTCAAAGAAAAATAAGAAAAATGTAATTTATTATAAAAAAAATAAAATAGAGGAATTAAATGATAAACTTATTAAGAATTTTAGGCAGTCCCGACCGACTTCACAGGAAAAACCTATAAAAACTATTTTTGGAAGTTATTACTTTATTAAATTACTTTTATTTTTTTATAAATCATTGACTTATAAGGAAGTAACACTTTTTATAAAATTCTTATTTAACGAAAAGAATTACCCTATTTCTGAATTTAATACCACGTTTAACTCAGCATTAAAGCTTCTTTTCAAAGACAAAACTATAACTAAAACTATAAGTAACAAACAATCAATGTATATGTTGACACCAAAAGGCTATAAAGAAGTGAATAAAATAATTATAAATTTAAATACACAAAATAAAACTTTTTTGATTGACCAAATAAGATTTGGTATAATTAAAGGGAAGTATTATATTTAATCGCTTCTCTTAGATGTTACTACTTGTTTTATTTTGCGTGCACACTTTTTTACAATAGAATGAGTAGTTGGAGGATGGTTCGTCCTCTTAGGTTATAAGCTAAAAGATGCTTGAGAAAAGTTTGCAAATGACTCCACATCAGTGAAGTCCTTCACATACTTTTCCCAAATGATTTAAGGTAGGAGAAGCGATTAAATATGAGTAATAGAACAAATAGTTTTATACTAAATGCATTAAATTTACCTCTGATAAAGGACATTGAATCTCTATCAAATCATATTGGTATAAGTAATAAATTACTTTACCAATTATCCTCTAATACAAAGATGTTTTATACATCCTTTACTCTTCCAAAAAAAGACGGTACTACAAGAATCATACAAAGCCCTAAATATCCTATGAAACTTGTGCAAAGGTGGATACTTGAAGAGATTTTACAAAAAATCCCTGTTTCTAATCATTCTACAGCGTTTCAAAAAGGGAAGAATGGAATTAAAGAAAACGCAGATTTTCATAAATATAGTATCTATTTATTACAATTGGATTTAAAAGATTTTTTTCCGTCAATAACTTCTTCTAAAGTCTTTAATATTTTTAGGAAGTTAGGATATAACAACTTTATATCTAATATTTTAACAAAATTATGTACTGTTAATGGTGCGCTTCCTCAAGGAGGTGTTTGTTCACCTTATATCTCGAACTTAGTTTGTTATAAACTTGATAATAGATTTAAAGGCCTTTGTTCGACAAGGGATGTATTATATACACGTTATGCAGATGATCTAACTTTTTCAGCGGATAATAAGGAGACATTAAAAAAGATAAAAAATGTTATTGTAGAAATTATAGTTGATGAAGGTTTTGTCTTGAATAAGAAGAAAACTAGATTTCTATCACCTTATTCACACAAAGTCATTACTGGTATTACTATTAATGATTTTGATAAAAAACTTAAGGTGAAAAAAGAGATTAAAAGGAATTTAAGAGCATTAATACACTTCACTATTAGCACAGGAGATTATAGTCATGTTAATAAAATCAATGGATACGTTTCTTATATAAATAGTATAGAACAAGGGTATAAAGAAAAAATAATAAGCTATATTAATAAATTAATTGATAAAGATAGTAAATACTTTGATTACTTGGTTGACACTTTTAATGCTTCTCAACCTCTAAAAGGTGTTAATTCAATGAAATATGAAGAATTCAGTCTAAGTGAAGAAGAAGAACATATCTACGAGTTCCCAAGTGAAATTTATTTTTTTGAAAACGTGGTAAGACAAAAAATAGATTATTTTAAAAATCATAATAAAGAATTACCAAGGTATTTAAAGAAATATGAAGGCTTATATGGAAGAGAGGTAGCTGCTGTTAAGAATGAAGATGATATGAACGATGATGATATGAACGATGATGATACGATTTTTTTCTGAAGAGAGGTTGGCAAAATTTAATGGCTACTTTAAAGAGGGTATTAAAGAATTTAATTTACATTTTAGGCTTTTCGGCTACTTTAGCGAGTTTTTATTTGACCATTTATAATCCTCTAACTGAATTATCAGCAATAATTAAGATTATATTAATACTCCTTTTTATGTTGGTGAATTTCGGAGTTGCTTTTGTTTTAGGGTGGCCATTGTCAAAAATTAATCTAAAGATTTCTAATAAAATTGATTTAAATATTTACTATGATGATTTATTTAATCAAAATGGTATTATTATTATTATTCCGGTAAATGAATATTTTGATACTTTGGTGGATGAAAGAATAATATCTTCTTCAACTGTACATGGACAGTTTATAAAAAAAGTATTTGGTGGAAACATAGAAGAATTAGAATTAAAGATAAACAAGGAACTCCAAAATTATAAAGAAAAATCTATAGTATCTAGACCAAGAGGCAATTGTAAAAAATATGAATTGGGAACAACAATATCAGTGAATAAAGATGGAAAGGATTACTTTTTAGTAGCCTTTACTAGATTTAACGACTCAAATAAAGCAGAAAGCTTTAATATTGATTATCAAGTTACTCTGAAATCATTACTAGATTTTATACATATTAATTCTCAAGGCAAAGATATTAATATACCCCTAATAGGAGCAGGTCAATCAGGAGTTAATTTGACCAAACAAAAGCTGCTAGAATATTTGTTATTCTCGATACAAATACATGATTGCTTTACAGTAAGTGGAAGAACTAATGTTGTTTTAAATAAAGGGTTGAAAGATGTAATTGACTTAAATAGAATAAAAGATCTCTATTCAATATAAAAGATGCATAGGGGAAATATAAGTGAAATAAGCAAGAGGGGTACTTCTCTTGCTTTTTTGTTAATCATGGAAGGGATTTTATACTTCAGTAAATAACTTAATACAATATTATAAAGTGGTAGATGAAGTAAGTTTTAAAAGGGGTTCAAATAAAAATATAGTGTTCCAAATGAAGGGGTAGCCTGTGGTTCAAATCCGTAGCCAGATATTGATTTAAAAACTCCGATATTGGAGTTTTTTTGTAATATCACTAATTATCTAATTACATATAAAGAATGCACAATTTAAGGTTTTTACTCTCTATAGGTTCTCTGGATTCAGTCAAATTCAGTGTAAACCCAACAATAACCCAAAGTATTGTCAATTACACTCCACACATTGTGAGGCTGTTGCGAGAATTGAATTGATATAAAAAAAGCGATTGGCTCTCTTGTATAATAATCACTTTTTTCATATTAATTAGCAGTGTTATTACTGACTAAATTAATGCCGAACTTGTCTTTAGAAATCGAAACAGATTCAAAGGATAGAGAAGTGTCATTCATATTTTAGTGTAAACTTGGGAAACTGATAATGCCGCTGTTTCATACCTGAATTTCTTTAACTCTTCACTCGCTTTGAATAAAAGCACCATTGGCTCTGCGAGAAGTCATCTTCACTTATATAAGCTCGCAATCCGATCATAAACAGAAAAAAAACCATGTCTAATGACTGCTACGTTGATTTTCTATATTAGCTCAACTCATAAAAGCACACGATTACTCTGTTTCTAGTTTCCCTACATGTCGGCAATAGCAACGACTGAGTTTTGACAGGGGTAGCGATATTATATAGGTAAGTTTCTTTGATTGTTATTTTATGATTCTCCCCGTATAGATAATCTCATATAATAGACATTTATCATACAAGATAGACTTGTGACTATATTAAAATCATGTTATTATAACCATAATTTTATAGAAAAAAATACCATATTATATACTCATATATTACTATAGAAAGGGAAATGATTCCAATGACAGCAAAACCAAGAGTTTTTGTAGGATCCTCTGTTGAGGGGCTTGGAATAGCAAATGCTATACAACGAAATTTAGAACACAACTATTATGTTAATGTATGGAATCAAGGAATATTTAAACCTTCAAGCACTACACTGGAGGACTTAATAAAAGCACTAGGAACTTTTGACTTTGCAATCTTTGTATTCAAACCTGAAGATGTTGTGAAAATGAGAAATCAGACAGAGATGTCAATCAGGGATAACGTTATTTTTGAAATGGGTTTATTTATAGGAAGGTTAGGTAAGGAAAGAACCTTTTACATTATACCCCGAGAAGAAAAGTTCCATTTACCTACAGATTTAATTGGTTTTAATCCAGCTACCTATGACCCCGGACACCCTGAAATAGCTGCCGCTATCGGTGGAGCTTGTACATCAATAATGGAGCAAATGAATAGTTTAAGTACACTAAAATAGAAAGGTTACAATCATGTTAAATAAGCCATACATTTTTATAGGGTGTTCAAAAGAGGGACAACAAATTGCAAATATGCTTCAAGTTTTACTTCAAGAGGATACGTATTCTTTTCTTGAGAATCAATGTATTGGTGAGCCAATGTACAACAGGCTTGAGCTTATTAATTCACATTTGGAAAAATCTGACTTTGGGGTGATTGTTTTTACAAAGTCAGACATTGAACAAAATAATAATGATATTCTGTTCCTTCTTGGATTACTTAAGGGTGAGTTGGGTAAGGATAGGTTTATGGTTTTACTACCCAAGGATATGAGTACAAGTGTAATAACTAGTTACCTAAAAGGTGCTGAGCCAGGGCGATACGACGATGAACATCCAGATTTAGGAGGATCTTTAGGAACAACAGCATTTGCCATTAAAGAGGCTTTAAAGAAGATGGAAAAAAGGAAAACAGAAGCTTACTACTTCCAATTAGAATCTAAAAAGGAACTTCTAAAAGAAGCACTGGACAGCTATAATTGTAGTAAGGATAGATACAATCCTTTTCTTTCTTCACTAATGGGTTACTTTAATACAGAAATAGATCAATTTAGCTTTCCACAAGTTTTAGGAGCTACTCTATTTGCTTACCAAAAAGATGAGTTAGTACAGGTTGGAAGTTCTGGTAAGGTTAAATCTGATCACAGAATATCTTTAGCTGAAGAGGACAAATTTGTAGTACAATGTTATAAACAAAAAACTATGGTGTTAGGTGAAAAAAAAGATCGGTACAATGATGAGGATGAGGAGTCATTCGAGTATATATTTTGTAATGCTATTCATCAAGAGGCTGTGTTAACCGTACATATTAAATGTAAAAAAAATGTTGGAAAAGAAGTGGAAACTAAAGTGCTCCAAGAGTTAGAAAAAAAAAATGCTGGGTATATATCTATACTACGTCTACTTTTAAAAGGAGGGGTTGTTATTGAGAATGAAGCGCGGAAGAACGAAGCAGGTTAAAGTAAGGATTGGAAGTGGCAGAAGAGGTTATAAATCAGTTTCGCAAAGAGCTCAGAATGTTATAGAACCATCATCAGGATCAAGAATAATGTCTCAACATGAAGTTCAGGCTAAATTGTTTGATGGACCCACAATCTATAATCAAAGTGGTAATGTAAGGATAGTGGCTACGAAAAAACCTAATGAGGATCTTTATGTAATTTAAATATTTTGAATGTAAAAATGAAATTTCTTATCAATGTTCATACATGGATGTTTTAATTAATCTTACCGTCGAAGTATACTATTTATTGAACGTCAAGTCATCAATGAATACAAGAAATTCAAATCTTTACCTTTATTAGTTCTAATTCAATAATAAGCAAATCAGTCCTCTGCACACATAAAATGACGAATCAACATCCCATTTGTAGTCAAACACTCCACACATGTGTAGTGTTTAACGCAGTTAAATAATTCTAAGAACATACTTCCTCTACAAGGTTGCTACAAAAATCAGCATAATAATTTGAAGGAGCCTAATCCCATTTGAGGGGTTGGGCTCCTCCTCTTATAGGTATTAATGATTATGTCCTCTAATAGTAAAAAATCCACTTTAATGTTAAACGAGAATTACTTTTTTGGAGAAGAAGGATTATTCTGTATTTTTTCATTATGGTTTTTGATGTATCAAAACTGTGTTTCACCGAAGACTAGGCGTTAAAAATGAATAGGTTTCAAGTTTGAATAGGCCACAGGAGGGATAAATATGCATAATCATTCTTTATTTGAGTTTGTTGGACAATTTTCAAGTGAGTTATTCGAGCTTGCTTGTCGTATTGAAAATCAGTTGTTGGATCAACCACTTGCGTCATTGATACAGGCTCGTTTATATAGTGAACAGTTGGTGAAGATTATTAGCAAAGAAGAAGGGATTGAGGATATCTATCCGCTCAAGCACTCAGAACGAATACATAAATTATATCGCCAGAATGCGGTTGAAGAAGATATTTATTTGAAATTAGAATGGATTAGAAAGAAAGGAAATAAAGCGGCACATGACATAAAAGAAGTGAACATTACTGATGTGCTTCAGGTTCACAAATTTCTATTTGAGATTAGTGTCTGGTATATGCAAGTATATGTAAGCTACGATTTTGAAGCACCTATTTACAAGCTGCCTATTAAGACGGCTCAAGAAACTAACCCATTAGGAGCAAAGGATTTAGATGTCTTGATCAAGCCATATGTAGATCAGACGATGCAAAAGATGGATGAGATGTGGTTAGAGGTTCAACGTCAGTTGGAAGCTATAAAAGAGGAAAAGAAACGAGTACAAACTGAGGCATCTATATTAGAAGCTGTTAACCCACAGCAATCAGAAATAGCAGCGACTGAAGAAAAAGATCTGCCACCTTTTCAAGATACTCCTAAAGTATTAGGGGTAAAGCAATACGAATTAAATGAAGAAGATAAAATGACAATAAGTGAAGAAATGGCGATATTATATAGTATTTTTAAAAGAAATAATTTTAATTTTAAAAAGGAAACCAGTAAGGCTACAGAATTTAAAAGTATAAAAAATGGAGAAGTATTATACTTACTTACTAATAAAGAAATAAGTATTGTATTGAATCCAAATACTGTCGAAAATAATTTGAATTTTAAAAGTAATGGTAAATACCATAGTACTGCCTTAAAACAATTTCCTAAGAAATTAAATAAAGGACAAACTCCAATAAATTATGGGTATTCTTTTAAATTTAAAACAGAAGTTGAATTAGATGCCTTTTTAAAGAGTTTAAATGATATTTTAATATAGGAGTCTTTCACAGCCTTAACAGAGACAGAGTATAGAAAACAGATCGACTTTGCGGACAAATCTTCTTAAAAGTTATGGGAATATGATGAATCTGGGGTTAGAAAGATGATATCAACGATGCCTATATAGTCTTGAAATCCTGTTCGAGAATATACTTGGATGGATTTTTATTCACTAAAACTGCCTAGTACTTATCTTAATAGGAACGCCCCTCCGTTTATCCCAAGAACCACATGGGTACTATTCTATAAAAAAGAAACGAGAGAAACCATGTGGAATGCGGTCTTTTGGGGAGGGGTTTCGGGTTCTGCTGTCTTGCTCGGTGCTCTTGCTGCCATCTTTATTCCAATAAACAAAAATATCATTGGTTTAGGCATTTGGAACGAGTATATTGATTGGTGAGGCAGCATATGAATTGCTTTCTGATTCGGTGCGTGATGGAGGAATCTGGGCGACGTCGATCGGTTTTATAGCAGGAGCCGCCATTAAAAAAGGTTTCATACCTTTATCGAACACACCCAGACATGGTCTTATCGATATCAAAGATTAAGTCATATAAGAGCATTGGATGCCTGGTTTTCCAGATATGTGGGCTCCAAGTGATTAATGGAACAAGTAATACTTTAATAATCGATTGTTCAGCTGAGTCTAGTCAAAATAAAGCACCCTTCAGCCTCTGAAGACTTAAGGGTGCTAATGTTTTGTGCCCAGGAAAGGACTTCTTTATTATTAATCTGATCTTCATAGCACAGAATAAAGTTTGATTTGCATGGTTTAAGGCAGTACATTGCCTGCCTCACGATAGATGCCATACCATTCTTCGCGCGTAAGATGAATATCGCTTGCCTTACAACACTCTTTTAACCGGCCTTCATTCATCGTACCGATGACTGGTTGCATGTGTGCGGGATGGCGTAAAAGCCATGCAATGACGATAGTCGTGTTGCTAACCTCATACTTGTCCGCAATTTCATTAATCTTTTGATTCAATTCAGGGAACTTGTCGTTTCCAAGGAATACTCCCTCAAAGAATCCGTATTGGAAAGGTGACCAAGGCTGAATGGTGATATCGTTCAGTCTGCAAAAATCCAGCACACTGCCGTCCCGGTTCACAGCGTGGTCATTGTCCATATTTACATTAAATCCATTGGAGATCATGTTGGCGTTGGTGATGCTTAATTGCAGTTGGTTTGCCACAATCGTCTGCTTCACTGACTTCTTCAGCAACTGGATCTGCATCGGATTCTGGTTGGAAACGCCGAAATGGCGCACTTTTCCTGAACTTTCAAGAATATCGAAGGCCTCCGCTACCTCTTCCGGCTCTACCAACGTATCCGGACGGTGTAGAAGCAGAATATCCAGATAATCCGTTTTCAGCCGCTTCAAGCTTGCGTCCACCGATTCGAGGATATGTTCTTTGGAAAAGTCAAACATCCCCTTACGTATGCCGCACTTGGATTGCAAGATGATCTTTTCACGAATGCCCGCGTTCATTCCGATGGAGTCCGCGAATATTTCCTCACATTCGCCACTGCCATAAATATCAGCATGGTCGAAGAAGTTCGCACCCTCTTCCATCGCCGTTTGGACAAAGTGCTCAGCCTCCGCTTTGTCCAGCGAATTGATTCGCATGCAGCCGACTGAAACGACCGGCACCTCTAATGTACTGTTTCCAAGTTTCATTTTCCTCATTAATTATGTCCCCCTTATTTGTAATTGAGTACATGGTGTGAGTCCGTCACCTGCAGAGAAGAAATGGTTCAACCTTTCATTTCAGCGGGTTGCCCAGGTCTGTCTTAACGTCACAAGTAAATCTGCGTATCTCTTTTTGATTGTGACACACAATCATAGTAGTTTTCAAGATTTACTAAATTTGTTAATAACCTTGTCCTCCGTTGCACGCAGCAAGCAGTTGCTTTTAAATCTCACGAAGTTTAATAGAAGTTTACGAAAAATATCTAGAGTTGATAGTTATATTTAGAAGTAACAGAACATGCTATCTAAAGATCTAGTCATATAAACATCGGGTCATTTGGATCTTCAGCATTTCGAGATTTGTAGAAGTAATCGTTATTGATAATCTTGTCAAAATACTCGAAATTATCTTTAACCACTTCTTTGAGTTCCAGAGTGATAGCTGCTTCACTAGCTTCTTTTCTAGCTTATTTAGAATCTTTGATAAACTCTTCAACTTCCTCAGTTTTCTTACCACCAACCTGGTATGAGTATCTAGCCAGTTCTCCAGGCATAAACCCCTATAGAAAAACAATTATTTGATTTTTTTGCTCTTTTTTCTCAGAGTTTTGGAAGAAAGGTCTCTTTATAATAATGGGAAATTAGGGTGTAGAATGATGCCGGATAGTTTTGATTTATGTGAAAAAAGATATAGAGTGATGCTAAAATTTGTAGGCCTTTGTAGGCGATTTAAATAATTAAGCAGGGAAAATGAGGAAAACAAGGAATTTATCTGAATATTGAATATTTTTATAATAGGAGAATGAATGTGAAAAAGAAATTTTTTAAGGTTTTAAGTTCAACAGTAATAGCCGCAGCATTACTTGGCCCAAGTGTCAGCTTCGCTGAACGAGGACCAAATCCGACAGGCGGGACGAATCTTTCTACCGAAGCATTTATTAATTATGACGAGCTTGTAAAAAAATTAAGTCAACTTGAGAAAGTGAGTAAAGGGAAAGTAAAAGTAGAAGTGGCTGGACAAACAAATCAGGGTCGTTCCATTCACAAAGTAACGGTCGGTCATGGTGACAAAGTCGTTCTTATTCAAAGTGAAATTCACGGAAATGAAAAAACAGGAACTGTTGCGTTATTGAACATTCTTGAAAACCTTGGTCAAAGTAACTCACCTGAGGTAAAGAGAATGCTTGATGAATTAGCAATTGTTGCTATACCAATGATGAACGTAGACGCCTCAGAGCTTGATCGCCGCGGAAATGAGATGACATGGTCAGAGGTTGTAGGGAAATTTCCACAACTTTCAAATGTGAAACCAGCTTGGAACTATTACACGACTCCTAGGTCTGGAGACGACTATGCTAGCAAACCGGGATTTGATGTTAATCGTGACTTTAATCCAAACCTAAACTATGCACCAAAGCCTCAAGACTTCCCGGGGGCATCTGAAAAGCCGGGCTGGTTTATAACACCTGAATCGCAAACGGTACGTGACATATATAAAGGGTTAAAATCGAAATTCGGTAAAGTGGATGTTTTTATCGACCTTCATCACCAAGGGTTCCCATATATCGAAGGAACTGATGATCGTGTAACGATGTCAATATCCGGAAAATTTGTTGCCAACCCAAGCACTCCTGCAGGGGCTAAATATGCAGAGTATGCAGATAATTTTAAATATGATTTCTCCCGTCAGTTAACACTTACTGCTTATAACGCACTACAAGCAAAAGGGAATTCCGTGTTTACAAATATTTCATTGTACGATCAATCTATTGACCTGCCAGGTACTGCTTTAGGAACGTTTGCTTTAAACGGAAGTGGTACGGTTCTATTTGAAGTTAGTGGACAAACACAAAACTTTGGGCAAAAAAAGAAAGGCCAGCTAGTAAAAACAGTTGAAACGGGTCTAATGGGTATTATCAATGGTGTAACAGATGGATCGGTTCATAATCTTAATCCATCAGAATATGAAAATATTCCTGAAAGTTCATCTACACCGGGAATCTAATCACGTTGAAACCTAATTTTAAAGGGGGCTGTCTCAAAAGATAAATGAACTTTTGAGACAGCCCTTTTTATCGTACTTACAGCTTAACGAAGATTCTTAGCTTCTTGCATCTAGAGGTGCACAATTCGAAATGTTTTAGGAAATCGCTATGCAAACTCTAAAGAGAATCGGTTAGTTTATCCGAAAACTAATGTTCATGAATCTCACACAACTCTGTTGAGGGGTTCTTTTTTTTGTTCATAAGATATTCCAAAAACATCGGTTTTAAGGAAAAAAATAAGGGCCTTTTTGGTTTCATTTAAAATAAATTAAAGGGGAGGAAAGTAAAATGGATTTTGGATGGGATAACAAAGAGGTATATATAGGGACGAAAAGAAAACGTGGATTAGGAAAGATAGGATTTTGTTTTGGTATTAAAGGCTCCCTTGGGGAGTTTTTTATCCTAATCCACCATAAAGTTAAATTTAGCCATGACTTTTCAAGAAACATCACAATCCGGTATATTTCCTTTCAATTTTCCTAAGTTCATCTAAAAGTCCAAACAAGGTGTGTAATACGGCTGTTTGAATATATAGATTCATATAATTATCATTGCTCTTCTTCTGAAAAGATAAATCATGTTTTTCATCAATTATTCGAGTTATACAATCATTAATTTCACTCCACATTTCTTTCGTTGCTTCTTTAGTTTTAATCTCCATAATCTCCCACTCCTTTTTTATTAGTCTATCCACTCTATTAAATTCTTATTCTTTTTTTTTGTCACACTTTTAAATTTTTTAGAATCGATTTTTTCAACTCCAAATAGTTTCAACTGATCATGTATAGTTCATAAACTGCTACTTATTTTCTGTTCTTATCAATAAATCCAGTTATCGCTGCTGTCATCGTTGTTGTACTTGTTTTAATTTCTTAATAGATACAGGACAAAATCTCGGACCAAGAAATTTCTTCTTCATATGATTGGACTCATAATAAGGTTTAAAGAAACTTGAAATGTCTTGTAGTTTTTCAGCAATTTTTGTGAATTTCCGAATTAAAAGTACGGTTTGTTTCTATTAAGATTTCAAAATCTCCTTCTTGGTAATCAAAAACTATAGTGTGAGTTGCATCATTAATCCTATTGTTGGTGTTAAAATATCATCTCAAAACATACACTCTTCATAGTAATGTATTAGATTTTAGACAGTGAGGAGATGGAGAAATGAACTTCGAGATGCAAATAGCGAATATGTTGGCTAAAAATATAAATGGTTTCATTAAATTTGTTCGTAAACATCATGAAACTAAAAACAATATCTTTTGTTTACATACAGATAAAGTGTATCAATTAAAACTTCTTGTTGAGGAGTTTAAGTTTCAAGTATTAGCAGATGAACTTCTGAGAATCAATCGGTTTACCTGGGATGAAAACTACACTCATTTATTAGTTGATAGATTTAGAAAAGGGATGAGCATTATAGAAGAGTACGTAGAAAATAACTACAATGATTTATTCATTTTTACCGCTAGACTCTACACATTAAATAGCCTCAGCTTAACATTTAGCAAGGAGGAATAAGGTGTCCCTCTATATAAAAAATCCCCCCAAATGTAACCAGTGAAATGGCAGGTACTATTTTAAATAAAAAGGATTTCAACATTTTCCATTTTCTTAAAGGCTGGGGTACACTGTTATCTTTTTTTAATGAAAATTTATTTGTTAAGTAATTAACCAGAAAAGAAACCGAAATGAAGAATTGGTAAAATGAGTTTTTATGGAGAAGTTTTTTTACAGTGAAAGAGGGGGAGTAAAGTTGGAGGAACATGTGAAAAAGTCTTTAGGTGAATGGAAAGAAGAAATTAGTGAATTATTAAATGCGATAGAAAAAGAATATGAAGAAGTTAAACTTGAACTTAAGGTTTATTCCTACAAATTCAATATCACCAAACAAGTCGTACAATCCACTATTAATGATGAAATTATTCGAAACATTCGCGAGCTCTATCATAAACCTTTTGAACAAAAAGTGAACGAATTGAAAGGATCAATAAAAGAGCTGGAAGAAAAGAGAAAAGTTTTCCAAATGTTTGTTGAGAAAATTGAAAAGGTCAGTGAAAAAGGGGAAGGAAAACCTCATATATCCGTAATATAAGAAATAGTGGGAATTGTAAGCATGGTAGAGCCACAATCCGTTTTTGCAGACAAGCAAATCGATATTTGTGGTGTTTTTTTGCTTCGCTTTATCGTATTGTCCTGTAAATTTGCAAACCTTAGACTTCATGAACTTTTAAAGATCAAGAGTCTTTTAATCGATTGCATGAATTATTGGCTCTAAATATGGAGTGATTACCATTTCAGGAAAATATATGACAAACCCCCATTGAAATAGATGAGAAAAAAGAAATGAATAGTACCCGCTATTTAATGATAAGTGGAGTTATGATAATCGTAACGACTCTACTATTGGCCTAAATAAAGAAGAGCACATATTGTCATGTACAATATGTGCTCTTCTTTTATTCAATTAAAGCTATTATTTGCTTGGCAGTGTAGAGATATATTTTTTAACTACTTCATAAACATATTCTTGATTTGCTGCTGCTGTATTTGGGTTGTATTTACCACCATTCACTTTATTATTAGATAGTACTCTAATACCCAAGAATGGTACATCATAAGCTTTGGCAATTTGTGCTGCGGAGGCACCTTCCATTTCTTCTACAGATGTACCGTATTTAGTATGGAACCATTTAATTCTATCAACTTCATTATTCCAAACGTCTGCAGAACCTATAGTACCCTCGACAACCTTACCCTTAGTGTATTTATCTTTAACTGCATTAGCAGCTGCTAGTAAATCCTTATCTCCCTCATAGAAACGGGGTTTTTCAGCATTTGGATCTTCTCCTGCACTTCCTTCAGAAGCCATTAGGTCCATAGGTTTCCATATAGTTGGATCAATTCCTTGGTTTTCAGCCTTATCTGCTGTTTTTAATGAACCAATGTTTACCGTTCTTTTTCCTAAAACAATATCAAAAACGTTTAAACTTGGATCATGTCCCCCTGATGTTCCTTGATTGATTATTGCTATAGGGTTAAATTTTTCAATAGCAACTGCTGTAGCGGCTGCTGTGTTTTCCATTCCCTTGCCTGTTTTTGCAACTATTACAGGATAATTGTCTAACTTTCCAATGTAAAATACAAAATCTCCTGATTTTTCTTCTTTAACATTTTCTAATCTTTTTGCGAAATTTTCAGCTTCGATTGGCATTGGACCTTGAATTATAATAGGCCTTTGAGTCTTTTTTTGTTCAGATGCAGTTTTTGAAGTAGAATTACAACCTGCAACTACTGATAATAACAGTAAAGTAATAATTCCTAATAAAGAGTATTTTTTTAACATATTGTTTTTCATAAATAATCTCCTTAGTGATAGTTTTTCTCTAACATAAAAAATCGAAAAGTGCCAATTAGCTAAAGCTATGTCTTCCTACATATCAATACTAATAATATTATTGGTATTATTTAATACGAATATTAAAAATTGGTTTAATAATTCTACATATTCCTTTGTTTCTTTCCTTTATAAAAACTGTTGCTTTATGTTTTCCTCCTTGTTGTTTGTTATCCTCGTAGTTTTGGTCAAAAGAAAAAAGTCTAGAAACTGTAGAATAATTTCTACCTTCTAGACCTACGAAAGTCAAAGTATAGATAATAAAGCAAAAATGAAGCTAATGCTAAATCATAAGCTGCTAAAAAAGCCGAACAGCCGAATACTTTAACTCGTAGTCTAGTTCTTTCAATGGGAACCAGGTAGAAACGCTCAGACCATATTACTGAGGATATACGAGAAATGATATTTAAGATTATTACTTTATTAATATAGCAAACTTATCATAGATAATCAACAAAAAGGTGAACAATAAATATACGAAATGGTTTAATGTTCGTATTTAAGGGGGGGGTAGTTCGTTAATATCATTAATTTCTTTCATGTTAAAAGGTTTTATAGTTATCCATATTCGTTTGTTCCTGGTAAAAGTTTCAACATCTTCCTACATAATGACATCCGAATCATGTGACGAAATACCCCTTCAGATCCAATTGTTTAAGGGGCATTTCCATGTCCAAGAGGCTAGTTAAAACATGTGCAAGGTTTTGTCAGGGTTTATCATGATGAACAGTTATGACTACATTTCCCTTTTTATGTCCTTGTTCTACATATCTATGAGCCTCGGGAATCTGTTCCAGCGGGTAGCGTTTATCAATGACCGATTTTATTGTTCCAGTTTCGATTAGCTCCTTGAGGAGTAATAAATCTTCCGTAAGTACCTTTGCTATTCCTTGTCCTTCAACGGACACGTATCGCCCGTTCGAGGTCAGTGCTTTCTTGCAATTGGCTTTCGAGCTTTTCCCGACTGCATCAAAGATGATATCATATCGCTCTTGTCTTTCCGTGAAATCCTCTTCCGTATAATCAATTACTTTATCTGCTCCCAATGATTTCACCAATTCAAAATTAGCGGCACTGCATACTCCGGTAACTACTGTTCCAAAGTTTTTGGCTAGCTGCACGGCGGAAGTTCCTACCGAACCGGATGCACCGTAGATGAGGACTTTTTGTCCGTCCTGGATATTGGCTTTTCTGAAAAAGTGCAGGGCTGTCGTTCCCCCAAAAGAAACGGCGGCGGCTTCCTCGTAGGTCATATTGGCAGGCTTCATTGCGATTGGCCCGTCTTCAGGTAAGCATGTGTATTCGGCATGTGCCCCGAAGTTCATTCCAGTCATGGCAAAAACCTGGTCGCCTTTTTTGAATTTTTTCACATTCCTGCCCGTTTCCTCTATTTCCCCGGCCAGCTCCACTCCCAGTATCGATTTTCGCGGTTTTCTAAGACCCAGGAAGATTCGCATCGGCAGCCATAACAAGAAGGGGCTCTTGAAGCTCCGGACCCTTATGTCCCCTGAAGCCACTGTTGCCGCATGAACCTTTACCAGAATTTCGTTGTCCTTGGGCGTTGGTTTTTCTACCTCTTTGAGTTCCAGTACTTCGGGTGAACCGTATTTTGTGCATACCATTGCTTTCATCGCGAGTCTCCTTTGTTTTTGATACAATCTTTTAATACTATGATAGAAGCTGTAATATAAAACAACATGTAATCGAAACGGAAGAAACTTTTGAATGAATGCTTAAAAACAGTAGGAGTACGTTCAATTCGGATAATGCTACGGCTTTGCTGGTTCACGATTTGTTCGTCATCGGCCAGGTGCAAGTGTCTCGTTGAGCGGTCGAAGCCTTATGATTTTTTTCAACAAGGGAAATTCTATAAGACAAAAGGAGATAAAAGTATGGCTATTAACGAAAGACCAAGAAGAATAATTTTAGATTTAGCAGTTACTTTAGATGGATTTATTGAAGGGCCGAAAGGAGAAGTTGACTGGTGCATTATGGACTCTGAAATGGGGTTCATTGATTTCTTAAATGATATTGATACTATTTTATATGGGAGAAAAAGCTATGATTTATGGGGACAATATACTCCAAAAAATGAGGTATCTGATGCTGAAAAAGAAATTTGGGAATTAGTTCATGGCAAAGAAAAATTTATGTTTTCTAAAACAAAAAAAAGGACTGATAATAAAGTAACAATCATAAATGATAATATTGTTGAAGAAGTAAATAAATTAAAGAAAAAGCCTGGTAAAGACATCTGGCTTTATGGCGGGGCAAGTCTTATTACATCTTTTATAAGATTTGGGCTGGTTGATGAATTTAGGTTATCTGTTCACCCTGTTATTTTAGGGGAAGGAAAAGCTTTGTTTATTGACATAAAGGAGAGATTGAATCTAAGACTTGTTGATACAAAAAGATTTTCCTCTGGCGTTGTTCAACTTTGCTATCATCTTAAGGAAGAGTAATCGATAAGCATAATGATATGCTTAATCCAAGGTGAAAATAAATTTCTTCTTTAACCAATGGGAGAGTTTGCGGCATAAGGATCATTGAAATGATCAAACTTTTTTATAAAAAGTTCATATTTAGATAAAAAGGGTAACTCCATTTTGATCAATCTTTTTTCAAAATGGAGTTTTTGTATTTGCTGATTCGAGAACACACCGGATATTCCATCACTGATTTTCACAAACCCTGGAAGGGCAGCGATGACTCCGCCGAAACCATATTCCGAATCGGTGTTCATGACGGCAAGCAATGAGCCGCCAATACTGTGTCATTAAATCATTGGCTGTCTTTGTCATCATTGCCCTCTACACTTGGTTTGGTATTGTATAAAGAATGAATTCACGAGTAAAACTCTAAAATTCACGAGTAAAAGCCAAGAATTCACGAGTAAATCCCCAAAACTTACGAGTAAAACCCTAAAAAAGCTAGTGAGGTACCCATACATGATGTGTGGGTACCTTTTTTTATACATTTTGCAATATATATAATTTTAAATGTAATATATATGTTGCAAAATGTTAAATAAATCATATAATAAGAGTAAATGGAGGATGATTAATGATGAAAGTATTTAAAAAAATCACGGATGAACGAATCGAGAATGTAAGAAATAAAATTTATAAAGAAATGTATCATGTTATTATGGCCATTTGTCTAGTGAGTGTACTTTTCAAAATATATAAATATGGTGTAGGCAGCGGGGAGGTATATCTGGAATTAGTAATCCTTTTTGCAGGAGGGATGTATTACCTAGCTCGTTCCATTTTCTTAGGCGTATTCTGGGATGAAGTAGAAATGCATGACCGCACTAGTAAAACACCGATGAGCAGGAAGACAATTTTTGGAACGGGTGCTTTAGCCCTGATCATCGCTACAATCATGGGGGTGAATAGTGCTGTATCCTATGCGGATGGCAGTTCTCAAGGCTTGTGGTATTTTGTATTGGTATGGTGTGTTTCGGTTATGATCTACTTGCCGATTTTACTTCTGTTTTTTGGTGGTATATACTTGCTAGCGAAGAAAATTGGAATGAAAAATAGCGAAGATAATAAGAAATTGTAGGTGCGTTCCTTTGAAAAATATAAAACTGAAGCTTGCAAGAGTGGAAAAGGATTTGTCACAAGATGAGCTAGCCAAGATTGTCGGTGTTTCCAGACAAACGATCGGATTGATTGAATCCGGAAAGTATAATCCCTCATTAAGTTTGTGCATTGGTATTTGTATAGCCTTATCCCGTACGTTAAATGATTTGTTTTGGGATGAGGAAATAAAAGATTAATCATTGAATTGGATACTCCTTCTTCATTTCAAGGCCAAAAAACAAGGAATTTCTCATCACAAAATGGGGGAAGGTATAAAGGCAGTTTGTTAGCTTTAACCTAATAGTTGAGAGGGATGGTATGATGGATCGTACGATTGGTTACTTACGTGAGATATTGTCTAACTATACGGATCAATATCCCCAAGCGCAGGAAATTTATAATAAAATCAAGGATGGACACTTTCATTCTGAAGAAGAGCTCATCAATAAGCTTACCGTCAAAGAATCGAGACTTCTTAATCGAATTCTGCCTCAGGAAATTGAGCATGCAAAGGAAGCTAGTGATACAGAACGGGTCACTCAATTATCGGAGGTATACGAACTTATTCTTGTTTAATAAAACCTTGTCCATGATCAACATGGACAAGGTTTTTAGATTTTTTTTATTAATCCATTTCGCTGAGGGAATCCATATGACTCGCTATCATAGCGATGATCGTGCTAGCTTCTTCCTTACTGAATATAAAGTTTGTTTCATCTTTTATCAGATCATCATCTGCTGTGCGAATCCGGTTAATCCGTTTTAGCACTCCATCACCGGTTTCCTGAACAACTCCGAATTGATAGGTGACCTCCACTTCATTTTCTTGAATATAGGCTGTCACTTCAGGTGTTTCCCATTCCACATCGATTTCGTACATCTCAGTCTCTTCGGTTAGTTCTGTTTCATCGTATTCATCATCGAGATCATATTCATATTCGATGCCATCCCCTTCCAAATAGTTATGGAAGCTTTCATGGACAGCATCAACGATATCTTCAATATCAGATAAGATCACCTTGCTAACCTGGCCTAAATCCGGATCAAAGGATTCCATATAAAATTCTTCATTATGCGGATCGAAAAACAGAGTGGAAAAATAATCCCTCTCATTGTCATCCAACTCTGTATAAAATTCGATACGTGGATGTTTAGCTCCTCGCTCCACGATCAAACTGCCATTTCGATCGTATTTTTCACAAATTGATTTAAGATGATCCTGCAATTCCCCGCTTACTCTGTCGAACCATTCTAAAGACATCCAACATCCACATCCTTTCATAATTATTATTTCCCAGAAAAAGCGAACCTGTCGTTTCCATTTAAAGCCAGATGCATTTTGTCTCTTCGTTAAGTTAGGGTTTCTTAAGGTTGAAGCTTAATGGAAAGAGGATTATTTAGGTTAGATGGAGTTAAAAATCTAGGGTAAAATAAGTAAAAAAATTCGAGCTGATTAGTCATAAAAAAATGATTTAAAGGAAAATTAAATATATGCTTTAAATACTGATATATCTCTGAGAAGGCTGGAATATTTAAACAGGATTTTCCGCCCATATCGGGGTAGAAATACAATTTACTCTAATCAATATTTAGTTCGTAAACTACCCATTAGTTTTTCTTATTTATTGAAGGCGGCCTTCTCTGTAACTCCGGCTCTCGCATATGGCAGCAGAAATTAAACCTTTGTGTCCTTTAACATAAGAAAGACTATCTCAAGAAAATTGAATAAACCTGTTCAAGTACATATACTTGGGCAGTTTTTTTTGCGTTTACCAAAGAAAATAAAAAAACTTTCACCACCATGCTACTTTCACCTCGTAAAAGTTTATATAGAGTGTGAAAGGGGGTGAGCGACATGGCAAACCAAATTCCAGTATCAAGTACGTTAAGGATTGATTTTGAGACGGGGTTAAATGAAAAGGGGTCTATTGTTTTCAAGCGTAGGTCATTTTCGAACATCAAGGTTGAGGCGACGGCGGATCAGTTGTTTTCGGCAGCTACAGCGATTGCAAGCGTGCAGAATTATCCAATGGGTGAAGTGACCCGAGTGGATACGAATTCATTGATTGGCTAATCGGCTTTTAGCAAAAGGTTGGAAAAACAGGAGGTGATACAAAATGGCTAGAGTATTGGAAATGATTTTCGTAACAGAGGAAGGAAAGTCTGCGACGATTTCCGTTGAAAATCCAAAAGAACCAGTTGATGCAAATACAGTCAAACTGGCAATGGAGCAAATGATTGCGGGGAATGCCTTCCTTGCATCATCGGGCGACTTTGTCAGTATTAAAGGAGCACGCCTTGTCGAGCGTAATGTCGAGGATGTTGAACTTATCTAACTTGTCAGCAGGCAGGCTCATCTTTTAAGGACGTGTCCTGAAATGGGTGAGCCTGTTTTTTACCATACCAGAAGAGAGGTGAACAAAAGTGGATCAAATCCTGCCATTTATCAGTGATATCGGATTTCCGATTATTGTTACCCTTTATTTGCTTCATCGGATTGAAACAAAATTGGATACATTGAACGAAACCCTTGTCGAGCTGCCGGATCGTTTGCAAGAGGGATTCCAAAGTCAGTTCAGAGGATAGGTAGGGAGCATTATGGATGTTATCATTCATAGTGCTTTTTTTATTTTTGCAAAAGGGATCCTACCACATACCGATTAAGCTAACGAGTAAAAATACTATATGTAAAATTATCTTGAGAACATTTTAATTTATAAAAATAACGAGAATATACGGTATATTATCGGTTTTATTTGCACATTGTTTACTGAAAAGGGAAAATATTATTTTTTTTTAAAAATGTAACAATTATATTAAAATGTTGTGGTAGTATAAAAAAGTCAGAAAAATCCGAACAAAAAAAGAGTATTTTCAAATTACATATTTGAAAGATTATATGGGTAGATGTATTTCAATAATTTTCACGCCTTATAAAGACTGAATATTTAAAATATTGAACGAAGCTTGATTCGAAAATTAAATTGATTACACACCCTAGGAGGATTCTACTTTAGAAATACTATCATCATTTTTAGCACTAACAATAATTATTTCATCCATGACAAATTCATTAAATGCCAGCTGTAAAGGGGCAGAAGTTTATAGTGTACAACAAGAACTTGTGGGAGAGGTACAAGATAAGAACTTCCTTTATTTCGAATTATGGAATCAACTCTAATAAATAATTAACACGATTATTTTATTTGGATTATTAACTTAAAGAATTGGAAACCATTTGAATGAATTTTTTTAAAAGCGTTGCAATTAGTTTTGTAATCAGTTTAATAGTCTTGGGCACTTTAGTAATTGTTTATCATTTTTTATCTAGAAATAATACAATAGATTTGGAAAAACTTCTAGAAAGGGAAGAATATCATTTGTTAGATGGGGTGAAAATTTACAATTCAGAAAATGATGAATTGAATAATCTAATTATTAATGAGATAACGAATCTTAATAAAGAATTATCTAGTATGTTTGGAACTATTAAAATGGATGTTGAGATAAATATAATGGTATTTGAAGAATTAGAGGAATTACAAAAGTATGCGGAATTAGAAAATATCGGAGCTTTTTTTGATAAAAATTATAATTTAATTGCATTGGTTAAACCCGATAACCTTGTTAGGGAAGCAGATGAATGGTTCTTTAGAAGGGATTTACGTCACGAGTATACACATTATTATTTAAATAAATATCTAAATGAAAATAAAATTACAGCCGTTCCGAAGTGGTTCGATGAGGGATTGGCCGAGTACGTTGCGGTTACTATGGATGGGGTTGAGACTACGGACCCATTAGAGGAAGTAATTAATTTTGAATTGTTGAAGAGTAGGGAAGATTGGGCAATGCAAAGAAGAAACCATACAGAGTTATATCCTCAATCACATTATGGAATCAAATATATAATTGAAGATAATGATCTGAGCATAATAAAAAAAATAATAGATGATAGCTATAAGTTAGACTTTTCAAAATCCTTTAAAAGACATACTAACATAGACATAAATGAATTTCATAAGTTAATCAATTGAAATATTGCATGTTAAAGACTACGTATCTAATCTTTTTTTAAACTCTAGTATTTCGGCAGTTACTAAAGCAACAATCGTTTTATTTTAGCACATTGTAAAGTGTGTTGGGAGTTTAAAATGGGTAAATAAGAAAGGAAAGAAACGCCTATAAAGGGGAGAGGTGATGAAGAAGTTGATTGCTCATTATTCATTTCCACGTTTAAAAGTAGGTGGAGTTACATTGAAAAAGGTAATTCAGTTGAATTACCTTTTTTTACGTTATAAAAACCGCTTTCGAACACTTGGCGATGGTAGCATACAGCTTTCTTCTTTTTTCCCAAACCATTTGTAACGGTTCTTGGCAATGAAGTCATAAACGATGTTCCGGATGAAACTTGGAACGATGGTAAAAACGTAAAACAGTTTCCATGCCCCTTGTAAGCGACGGCAAATCCTCAGAGCTGCAGTCGATTTATAGTAGGTCTTATCCTTTTCGATCAGCACTATACTATCAATATTTGCAGGAACATCGTACTTTTTCAGCAACTCTTGTCCAGCTTCACTTTGAAGCGAAGCAAAATGAAAAAGCCCCTTCGGATCCCGCTTTATAATGAACTGTACACTCGAATCGCAAAAATTGCATTCACCATCAAATAAAATGACCGAATTCATGAACATTCCTCCTAAAGAGAGACGTTATCATACTCATGCTTCTATAATACACTACCCGTTTTGGTAAGGCGAAGACGTATGGAACATTGCTTGGGGTTTTAACTGTCTCTTCTATATTATGTCATGTTTTAATAAGGAGAAATTAAGGGTAAGGAATAGCTTTTTTAGTAGTTAAAAAAAGGAAATTTCGATATAATTACAAATAATGGGTTTGTTTACTGAATGATCAAAAGGGTTGAAGTACTTTTTAGGGGGAGTAACCTTTGCTTTTTCAAAAAATGACTGTAGGATTCCTAGTTGTATGTTGCCTTGCTGCTTGCGACGAACAACAAATCATCAAAAAAGAAATGATTCAGATACAAAAGAAAACAGAAGTGCAAGATACATCCTCCAGTAATCTCCCATCTTACAATGCACCGAAGTATCTGGGGAAATATTTGTATAGCTATTGGGTAGCGGAAGGTTCGTTCCTTGTTATTCTAAGAGATGAAATTAGCACATTTACAATGCAGAGGATCACAAAAGATGACATAGGACCAATTAGGCACTTTGAAATAATTGAACCAACCGATAACAAGATTACTGGTGTACTTTATAGTGTTGAGAAACAAAATAGAACTTCATTATTTACGTTAGAATTAAGCGAAGATAAAACGGAATTGACTATTACATTACCAAACGAAAAACCAGTTACTTTCAAAGAAACAGAAATGACTCCAGAAGAATATAATGCTAGTTATACTTGGAAATGAAATGTTATTTGAAGGAACAACTAAATTAACTCATTAATGACCTTGAAAGTGCTTATTTAAATACCAAAAGGTACGAAAGATTTCTGCAGATAAGAAAGCAGGCAAAGAAACATGGAATGAATTGTTTGCTTGATAAAGAATGAGACCAATAACCTCTAATGTGAATGGTGAATGATGGTGGATTGGATCAAATCGACTTAAAACGGAATAATTCGACGCACAAATCAAATAATTCGTCCTAAAACGAAATAATTCGACGCATACATCGAATAATCCGTCCTACACACTAAATAATTCGACCTACAGAGAGATAATTCGTCCTTCACACGAAATAATTCGACCTACAGGGAGATAATTCGTCCTTCACACTATTTAATTCGTCCTACAGGGAGATAATTCGTCCTAAAACGAAATAATTCGAACCATACACCGAATAATTCGTCCTACACACAAAATAATTCGACCTACAGGGGGATAATTCGACCTACAGGGAGATAATCCGTCCTACACACAAAATAATTCGACCTACAGAGAGATAATTCGACCTACAAACTAATTAATCCGTCCTACAAACGAAATAATTCGACCTACAAAGAAATAATTCGTCCCACACACTAATTATTCCGTCCTTGATTGATGTTGAAGTTCCAAACGCCAATTATTGCATCGCATAAAGCTCCCTGGAGGGTATTCGAATTCACATTCGGAAATAAGATTGAAGTCAAGCTTGCGACAAATTGCATTTGAAGCAGGATTATTGATGGACGGGAATGCGTGAATATACTTGTATTTCCGTTCGGCTTTGACTTTTGCTATTACAGCCTTCACTGCACGGGACGCAATCCCTTTCCCCTGAAATGATGGGAGGACACTCCACCCAATTTCGTACACAGTTTCATCATTCCACACGGTTCGCCAGTAGCCAACGGAACCAACTGCTTCTTCCTCTGGATACAGGATGATGCTAAACATACACCCTTTACTTCCAATCTCAAGATAACGTTTGTGGCGTTTCAAAATTTGTTCTTTACTCTCTGGACCTCCGAGATGTTCCATCATTTCTGGGGAATTTAGGTGAAAAAGTAAATCAAGGTTTCTATCTTCCCATGGTTTAATCTGTAAACTGTTTTCTTTGCTGCGTTCTGAAATCTCGCTCACCCCTGACATTATATTATACTCTTAATCAATACTTTCTTTGCTGAGTGTGAGATTCCTTTATTTATATGTATTTATTGTTCTATCTATTAACCTGCTTGAAAATCCTAGAAACAACGATTAATCGACATGGAAACTATTGGACATTATTAAATTGTGAGTTTTCAGATTATGTAGATGAATGTTTCCCATTAAATGCTATAATTTACAGGTGGTTCTATCAATGACAGGGGCGGAGATGATGAAATGAAATCTTCAGTAAATCAGTTTTCCACTCAATTTGAATGGATATTGAATGTGATTAATGTTGGTGTCCATATCGTTAATAAGGATGGAGATACCGTATTCTATAATAAAATGATGGCTCATATCGACGGGCTGGATCGTGAACAGGTGTTAGGAGAAAATATCTTTCAACTGTATCCATCATTGACTGATGAATCCAGTACGCTGCATGTAGCATTGGAAAAAGGCATCGAAACGATTGAGTCCATTCAAACATATGTTAATTTAAAAGAGAAAAAAATAACTTCTATTAATAGCACGTATCCTCTATACGAGGACGGTGAAATTATTGGGGCAGTAGAAATAGCAAAGGATATTACTAAGGTCATGAGCATGTACGATCAAATTGTTGATTTGCGTTCCCAGTTGGCCGAGACCCATAAGAAAAATAAGTTCTTTGAAGGGACAGCCACCTATCATTTTAGTGATTTAATTGGGAGTAGTCCTGCTTTTCAAGAAGCTATTTCATTAGCAAAAAAAGCGGCTCGTACACATTCTCCAGTCATGATTTATGGACCTACAGGGACAGGAAAAGAACTTATTGCTCAAAGTATACATAATGTAAGTGCTCAGCGAAATCAACCATTCATTGCGCAAAATTGTGCGGCTGTTCCAAAGGAATTAATGGAGGGGCTACTGTTCGGCACAACGAAAGGGGCTTTTACCGGAGCGATGGACCGACTCGGGATTTTTGAACAGGCAAATGGCGGTACCCTGTTTCTTGATGAATTGAATAGCCTCGACCTTGGTCTGCAGGCAAAATTGCTGCGAGTATTACAAGAAGGCGAGGTACGCCGTGTTGGAGGTTCGAAGGAGCAGAAAATTAATGTAAAGATCATTGCTGCGATGAATATTTCTCCTGATGAGGCGTTAGAGCGAGGAATTATTCGCTCGGATTTATTTTTTCGTTTGAATGTCGTAACCATTCAAATGCCTTCTCTTCTGGAACGTAAAACGGATATTCCGGAAATAGTAAATCACTTTATTCAAAAATTCAATAAATCATTCTTTTCGGATGTACGCGGGATCAGCCAAAAGGCTATGCAACGGCTTCTTCAATACTCGTGGCCGGGAAACATTCGTGAACTGGGACATGCCATCGAGTTAGCATTTAACGTCATGGACACAGGGGAAGTTATGATTGAAGAACATCATCTTCCTGCTTATTTATTCCCTACAGGAAAATATTCCGCCTCAAATGCGCAGAGCCATCATCCTCCATTAAAAGATAAGATTGATTTACCTGTCGTTCTTGAAGAAATGGAAAGGGAAATGATAATAAATATGTTTGAGAAATATAATGGGAATATCAGCAAAACAGCTGAGGCCCTCAATATTAAAAGACAAGGATTACAATATAAGTTAAACAAGTACGGTATAGAAAAAGTTTTTGCCGCAGGATCGAAGGAATCAAAATGAATGGGGAGTAGTTGAAAGCGCTATCATTCACTTAAACTTTTAGCGAATTGTTGTTCAATAGAATAAGTATGTAACTTGAAGAGGGATCTCGCGAATAGAGACCCTCTTTTTTCAATCTCAAAAGGATAAGCATTAAATCCGTATCACTTTGGCGCAAAGAATTTGGCTGCAAAATATTAGGCATAACGAAAAATATCTTGCGGTTTAAGGGGACGATCCGCCCTCTTTTTCCTATGTTTTTCTTGTTTTGGATGTTGGCATCATTCTTGCAAGTAGTATAGATATAGCTTCTTAAGATAATGAGGGGGGAATTTTAATGAGTTTGATGGGAATGGAAGTAAAACATGAGGAATACCTTGGTGGACGTAGACATTATAATGAGATTGAATTGTGGAAAGATGTAACGGAAGAGCAATGGAATGATTGGCTCTGGCAATTAACCAATACAATTAAAACTTTGGATGATCTGAAAAAAGTTGTGAACTTGACACCGGAAGAAGAAGAAGGGGTTCGGATTTCAACTCAAACAATTCCTTTAAATATTACACCTTACTATGCATCCTTGATGAATCCTGATGATCCTCGCTGTCCGATTCGTTTGCAGTCTGTACCGCTTTCGGCAGAAATGAACAAGACTAGATATGATTTGGAAGATCCGCTGCATGAGGATGAAGATTCTCCTGTTCCAGGTTTAACGCATCGTTATCCGGATCGCGTTCTATTTCTTGTAACGAACCAATGCTCTATGTACTGCCGTTATTGTACTCGTCGTCGTTTTTCTGGTCAGGTTGGCATGGGCGTTCCTAAGAAGCAATTAGACGGGGCGATTGAATATATTCGTAATACTCCGGAAGTGAGAGACGTTTTGATTTCTGGAGGAGATGGCCTATTAATCAATGATAAGATTCTCGAATACGTATTAAGTAACTTACGTGCGATCCCACATGTGGAAATCATTCGGATTGGTACTCGTGCACCGGTCGTATTCCCGCAGCGTATTACAGAAAATTTATGTAATATTCTGAAAAAATATCATCCAGTTTGGTTAAATACGCATTTCAATCATTCGCTTGAACTGACGGAAGAAGCCAAAAAGGCATGTGATATGTTGTCGATGGCTGGAGTACCACTTGGTAATCAGGCTGTTATTCTTGCTGGTATTAACGATAGTGTTCATATTATGAAAAAGCTTATGCACGACTGTGTTAAAGCAAGGGTAAGACCTTATTACATTTATCAATGTGATTTATCTGAAGGGATCGGCCATTTCCGTGCCCCGGTTTCAAAAGGACTGGAAATCATTGAAGCGTTACGTGGCCATACATCAGGATATGCAGTACCAACCTTTGTGGTGGATGCTCCTGGCGGAGGCGGAAAGATTGCCTTGACTCCGAATTACCTTCTTTCGCAAAGTCCGGATAAAGTGGTCTTACGGAACTTTGAGGGAGTTATCACGAGCTATCCAGAACCGAAGAACTATGTTGCCGGCAGTGCAGATGCTTACTTTGATGAAGTGTATGGTACCGAAGGAAGAAAAGGAGCTGTGGGGATTTCTGCTCTGATGACAGACGAAAAATTCAATTTGGTACCAGAAGGCCTACGTCGCCTTGACAAGAGAAAATCGTATGAAACTACTGATGAACATGCTTCTTTAAAGGATCGCCGTGATAAACGTGATGAAATGAAGGAAAAATTAAGGTTAGCCCAAGAAAAAAAGAACGCCATGGTCGGAAGTTCTGAAGGCAAGGGGGAATAAAGATGGAATGCTTGTGGTGTAATGCCCCCAACGTTGAGGAAAGTGAAAAGAAGGATTGTTACTGGATTATGCCTGATGGTAAACGATCAATAAAAGTTCTTCAGGTTCCAGCCCTGAACTGTCCAAATTGTGGAATCTATGTGTCTGATTCGATGAATCAAAAGGTGGATGAATCCTTATCTATATATGACGTGAGTGAGTATCCTGATGAGTTTACGTATGAACAGCTTCTTCAGGCTCCTGTAAAGAAATTGTTTAATTGGAAATAGAATGCCGGGAGAAGTAGATGATGCATCACTTCTCCCGAATTTTAGTTAAGGAGGGTATACATAATGTCTGTTCAAAAGCTGCCTTTTTTCACCCGAATTGAGACTGGGGAATGTTTTACGATGGAACTCTATCTTGATCATGCAAATCATCGCTTACGCATTGATGATTATCGGGGGAATATCAAAAAAGCGATAACTCGAGCTCTAGTCATCGCTCAAGAGCATGGCTTTACAAAAGTGATACTTAAAGCTAGACAAGAAGATTTATCTGCGACATGGGTCCATGGATTTATGCTGGAAGGAATATTGAGTAAGTATTTTAATGGGAATGACGCTTATTGCATGGCATTGTATTTAACCAATGAAAGGCGAACAAGCGACTATTGGATGAAGGAAGACAAGATTCTCCAAGATGTCATTGATATTCCTAGAATAATAGAAAAGCAGCAACTACCTGAAAATTATTCCCTTCGATTTGCTGAAGTTGAAGATGCACATGAGCTGGCAAATTTATACGGTGCAATTTTTGAAACCTATCCAACACCAATGAATGATGAGGGTTATATCAAAAAAGTGATGGAAGAAGGTACGATCTTTAGTGTTATCGAATATGAAGGGTCCATCGTTAGTGCAGCATCCGCGGAAGTAAATGAAATGTATCATAATGCTGAACTAACTGACTGTGCAACGATTCCTCATCATCGAAAACATGGTTTTATGAAGGTACTTATCTCAGCATTAGAACAAGAACTTATCAAGAAAAATATTTATTGTTCCTACTCTTTAGCGCGATCTTTGTCAATGGGCATGAACGCTGTCTTTCACCAGCTGGGATATGAATATGGAGGAAGATTTACGAAGAATTGCAATATTTGGGATAAGTATGAGGACATGAATATTTGGGGTAAAGATTTATCTTCTGTAAATGGATTCTTTAAATAGGAGGAAAAGTTTATGGCTAAATACACATGGGTTGATAAAGATACCTGTATTGCGTGCGGGGCATGCGGTGCAACAGGTCCTGAAATTTATGACTATGACGAACAAGGAATTGCTTTCGTTATCTTGGATGATAATCATGGGAGTGCTGTAGTTCCTGAGAATCTGTATGATGACATGCATGATGCTATGGAAGGCTGCCCTACAGAATCAATCCTGATTCAGGATGAACCTTTTAGTTGGTAAACTCGGTTTTATAGATTCATATTTGCCATCTATTCTTTCAATCAGTTAATAGGATTTTTCCAATAGTTTAAGAGTTTTAGTGAACTAGAACTTCATAAATGTGTAGTAGGTAAAAATGTAAATAAAGGAGAGATGAAATGAAGCGGAATCATTTAATTAAGCCCATTCTAGATCATAACTATCCCACTGTCTCTCATGGGAAGGGAATATATCTTTATGACACGGATGGAAAGCAATACATCGACGGATCATCAGGTGCGGTTACGGCGAGTATTGGTCATGGAGTTTTAGATGTTGTTGAGGCAATGACAGAGCAGGCAAGTAAAGTTTCTTTTGCATACCGATCTCATTTTACAAGTGAAGCCGCAGAGACTTTAGCCGAAAAGCTAAGTGAGTTAGCTCCAGGAGATTTAAATTGGTCGTTTTTTGTGAACAGTGGGTCGGAAGCAACCGAAACGGCGATGAAGATAGCTATTCAACATTGGCAAGAAAAAGGATTTGAGCGGAAAAATCGTATCGTCTCACGCTGGACGAGTTATCACGGGATTACGATGGGTGCTTTATCGATGTCCGGTCATGTGTCAAGAAGAAAACGTTTTGTTCCGTTATTAGAGGATTTTCCTAGTATATCTGCTCCGTATTGTTATCGATGCCCTTATGAATCTTCAGGCTGTAAACTGCAGTGTGCAAATGAATTAGAGACGTCCATTCAAAGACTTGGTTCTGAGAATATTGCCGCCTTCATCGCTGAACCAATTATCGGGGCATCTGCTGGGGCTGTTACTCCGCCGGATGGTTATTATCAAAGGATTAAGGAAATATGCGAACGCTATGACATTCTCTTTATCGCCGATGAAGTTATGACTGGAATCGGTCGTACAGGAAAAATGTTTGCTATGGAACACTGGGGAGTTACCCCAGATATCATCGCATTGGGGAAAGGTATGAGCGCTGGCTATACTCCAATTGCAGCCACTTTGGTTAGTGATCGGGTTATGGAACCCATTTTAAAAGGTTCAAAGTCAATCATGGCTGGACACACATATAGTGCAAATCCTCTATCTGCTGCCGTTTCTTTAGAAGTGCTTGCCTACATTGAACGAATGAATCTGGTTCAGGCAGCGGAAGAGAAAGGACAGTATCTATTGGAGAAATTACATGGGCTGGCTGAGAGATTTGACATCATTGGTGATGTACGAGGAAAAGGGCTTCTCCTGGGACTTGAGTTTGTTTCAAATAGGAGTTCAAAAACTCCATTCGACTTGCAAGATGGCATAACCACAAGAATTGTCAATAAGGCATTTGAGAAGGGATTGTTGATCTATCCTGCTTCAGGCGCAATCGAAGGAATCGCGGGTGATGCAGTTATTATATCTCCGCCGCTAGTTATTACAAATGAAGAAATTGATAGTCTTGTAAAGATACTGGAAGCTTCAGTTGAGGAATTGCAGCATGAATTGCACTCGGAAGGTCTGATAGAGAACAAGCAGGCTATTTAGGAGGAACCATATGAAGCAGGTCATTTCGAAAAAAAACAAAATTGTGACCCTGGAAGAAGCACTCGAGTATATTACTGATGGATGTACTCTCATGTACGGTGGGTTTGGGGGAGTGGGGACTCCGCCAACACTCATACAGGGCATCCTGGACAAGGGTGTTAAGGAACTAACATTGATTGGCAATGATACGGGATTCCCTGATATTGGAATTGGTCGGCTAGTGACTCTTGAAAGAGCCAAAAAGGTCATTGCCTCTCATATCGGATCTAATCCTAATGCCGGTCGGCTCATGACTGAAGGAAAGCTGCAAGTGGAATTTTCTCCGCAAGGAACATTAGCTGAAAGGATTCGTGCAGGCGGAGTAGGCTTGGGCGGGGTTTTTGTTGATGTCGGGATTGGAACGATAGCTGAAGAAGGCAAGGACAAAATGGTAATCGACGGAAAGGAATATTTGATCGAAACCGCTTTGACCTCGGAAGTGAGTATCGTCTATGCCAAAAAGGCAGATCCGTTGGGGAATTTGGTTTTTGACAAGAGTGCCCGCAACTTCAATCCGCTGGTAGCGATGGCAGGAGCCTTTACTATAGCAGAAGTTGAAGAAATTGTTCCGGTAGGCGAATTGGATCCGGAGTGTATTGCCACGCCAGGTATTTATGTAGATATGGTGATTCCAACAAAAGGGGTGAATTGGAAATGGGCATGGGAGTAGATGTACGAAATCGCATCGCCAAACGCGCTGCCAAGGAAATCCATGACGGATTAATCGTCAATTTAGGTATTGGCATCCCTACCTTAGTGGCTGATCATTTACCTCAAGATATCCATGTGCTGTTTCATGCGGAAAACGGTGTTCTTGGAACAGGCCCCAGTCCAAATCAGGGGGAAGAAGATCCTGCTCTCTGTAACGCAGGAGGGTTCCCGATTACGTCTGTAATGGGGGCTTCTTACTTTGACAGTGCAACTGCATTTGGCATGATTCGTCGAGGATACATCGACATTACCATCCTTGGGGCATTGGAAGTTAGTGAAACAGGGGATTTAGCCAACTGGATTGTCCCAGGCAAACGGGTACCGGGGATGGGCGGGGCAATGGAGCTTGCCCAAAAAGCCAAAAAGGTGATTGTCTTGATGAATCATGTAAACAAGCAGGGTGAATCGAAGATATTAAAGAAATGCACACTTCCTTTAACGGCAAGACATAGTGTAGATTTAATCATTACTGATATGGCTGTCATGGAAGTTACAAAAGAGGGATTGGTGTTAAAGGAAGTTATGGCACCTTATACAGTTGATGATGTGATTGCGAATACAGAGGCATCGTTGAAAATCGGGGCCACTGTCAACAGCATTGAATAGGTAAGAGGAGGAAGAAGCATGAATGAGGTTGTCATCGTTGCTGGAGCGCGAACTGCAGTTGGATCCTTTGGAAAATCACTCCGGAATGTTAATGCTACCGAATTAGGCCGTCAAGTATTGGAAGGCTTAATGGAAAAATCTGAATTAGGCAAAGAAAAGGTCAATGAAGTGATTTTCGGACATGGCTATGTCCATGGAGGCGGACTTAACTCGGCCCGAATTTCATCGCAGATGGCAAATTTCCCGCATAGTGTCCCAGGCCACGTTGTAATCAAAGCATGTGGATCAGGTTTAAAGGCCATTACCAATGCTGCATTAACTATCGCTGCTGGTCAAGAAGACATAATCATTGCCGGCGGAGTGGAGAGCATGAGCAATGTGCCTTATATCGTGAAAAATAGATGGGGCGGTAAATTTGGAAACGTAACGATGGAGGATGCTCTGCTGGCAGATGGATTAATATGTTCCTTGGGAAATGAGCATATGGGAATAACAGCCGAGCGCTTGGCTGAAAAATATGGTATCCGTCGTGAAGAACAGGATCAATTTGCTTATCAAAGCCACAAGAAGGCTTGGAAAGCTATGGAAGAGGGTCGCTTTGATCGAGAAATTATTCCGCTCAAAATCAAGGATCGAAAAGGGCTTCAAATCTTCAATCAAGACGAAGGGGTACGCGAGGACATTCATCTGAGTCAACTAGCCAGTCTTCCAGCAGTATTCAAAAATGAAGGAACCATAACGGCAGGAAATGCCTGTCCCATGAATGATGGAGCAGCAGCTGTACTATTAATGTCCAAGCAGCAAGCAGAAGAAAAGGGATTAAAACCGCTGTTGAAAATCAAGGCTTTCGCCAGTGCAGGTGTTGAACCTGGAGTTATGGGGATTGGACCCGTACCAGCGACTCGAAAGGCATTGGCAAAAGCAGGTCTATCGTTAGAGGATATCGGACTGATTGAACTTAATGAAGCCTTTGCTGCCCAAGCACTTGCAGTGATCAAGGAGTTAGATTTGAATCCGGATATCGTCAATGTCAATGGAGGGGCAATTGCACTTGGTCACCCTGTAGGAGCAACAGGTGCAAAATTGACAGTCACACTGATGCATGAAATGTTGCGTTCCCAAGTTAAGTACGGAATGGTAACGTTATGTATGGCAGGTGGAATGGGACTTTCAGTAATCTATGAGAATATGTGTATAAAAGGAGGATAAAAGTGCCGGATTTTAAAAAACGAATTAACCAATGGATCAAGGATCATCGGGAAGAAGGAACAGACTTATTGCAAAGGTTGGTGCAAGCACCGAGTACCCAAGGAAATGAAGCAGACGCTCAGGCTATCGTCGCCCAAAAACTAGAGGAAATGGGCCTGAAGGTTGATATTTGGGAGCCTAACGGTGGGGAACTGAAAAAGCATTCCTATTTCTATTCTCCTCGCAGCGAATTTTCCAACAGTCCTAATGTGGTAGGAATTATGAAGGGAACTGGAGGCGGCCGCTCCATTATCTTGAACGGACACATCGATGTGGTTCCGGATGGTGATCGGGATCAGTGGGATGACGATCCATATAGTGGAGCCATAAAGAATGGGAAAATGTTTGGACGTGGCGTAACAGATATGAAGGGAGGCAATGTATCCCTTATCCTTGCTATGCAGGCATTAAAGGAAAATGGCATCCATTTAAAGGGAGATGTCATATTTCAAAGTGTGATTGAAGAAGAAAGCGGCGGAGCCGGAACGTTAGCAGCCGTCTTGAGGGGATACAAAGCCGATGCTGCCCTTATCCCTGAACCAACGAATATGAGGATTTTCCCCAAACAGCAAGGGTCGATGTGGTTCCGAGTTTTGGTAAAAGGCCGGTCAGCTCACGGTGGAACCAGGTATGAAGGTGTAAGTGCCATTGAAAAAAGTATGACCGTAATAAATCATATTCGTGCTCTGGAAGAAAAGCGAAATGCACGTATCAGTGATCCGCTTTATCAGAACACACCTATTCCGATTCCAATCAATTTAGGCGTCATTGAAGGCGGTAATTGGCCTTCCTCAGTTCCTGACCTCGTGAAAATTGAAGGTAGAATGGGTGTTGCGCCAGAGGAAACAATGGAGCAGGCGAAAAACGAAATGGCTAATTGGCTGTTACAGATCAAAGAAGTTGATGAATGGTTCAAGGATAATCCGCCCGTTTTAGAATGGTTCGGAGCACGCTGGGTTCCAGGGGCAATTGATGTAGAACATGAACTAATGAATACGCTCGTCAATCAATTTCGGCAAGTTGCTGGACAAGATCCGGTCATTGAAGCCTCTCCATGGGGAACTGATGGAGGATTGTTGACTCATGTCGGTGAAACGCCTGCAATTGTTTTTGGTCCTGGAGTAACAGAGGTTGCCCATTATCCAAATGAATATATCTTACTGGACAATGTGTTCGCGACAGCGGAGATTATTGCCCTTACTTTAATTCAATGGTGTGGAATTGAACAATTGCAGGATGAGTCTTATGTGGCCTTGGCAAGTAATGAAGACAAATGATAACGTAATTGGGAGTTACCTGATGGAACAATGTCTATTTAAAATTAATTGGGCTCCATCCATTCAATGTGTTACTAATTGGAAGAGACAGAGAAAGAAATTGAATATCAACACACTACAGATAGATATGATGAATTGATGTCTAAGCCCCGTTTACTTAAAAGAAATTATTTTGTTTTTAGCCAGTAAAGTGAAGCTTCAATTGGTGAAGTAACCTTGGTAGTGAACGTATCAGGTTCTTACCTTCAGATAGAAAAGGGTAAATACATAGTCTTCCGCAAATAGGTTGTGGGAGACTATTCATATCTAATGAACTCTACTATTACCAACAATACGGCTGTTAAGACAAATCTCTTTAAATATTTCTTAAAGTTATAATTTTAATAGAAAATGAGGTAGTAACCAATGGACATGAATCTCATTGAAAATCAAGAACCGACAGTTAAAAGAAACTTAAAAGCAAGGCATATGACCATGATCGCAATTGGAGGTTCTATCGGAACTGGCCTATTTTTGGCAAGTGGTACAACTATCCAAAGTGCAGGACCTGGTGGTGCTCTCGCTGCATATGTATGCATTGGAATTATGGTGTATTTTCTTATGACAAGCTTGGGGGAAATGGCGACATATATGCCTGTATCAGGTTCATTTTCTTCCTATGCTACACGCTTTGTAGATCCAGCATTTGGTTTTGCACTTGGCTGGAATTATTGGTTTAACTGGGCGGTTACCCTTGCTGTGGAAATAGCTGCGGCAGCCATCATCATGAAATTCTGGCTGCCTGAAGTGCCAAGCATAATATGGAGTGCATTGTTTCTTGGACTCGTCTTTATGCTGAACGCCTTATCCATTAAAAGTTATGGTGAATCAGAATATTGGTTTTCCCTAGTAAAAGTCGTGGCCATTATTTTCTTTATCATTATTGGATTATTGACAATCTTAGGGGTTTTTGGTGGAGAGGTGATAGGATTTGAAAACTTCACCATGGGTGAGGCGCCTTTCAAGGGCGGATTTTTATCGATCATTAGTATCTTTCTAATCGCTGGATTTTCTTTTCAAGGTACAGAACTAGTTGGTATAGCCGCTGGTGAAAGTGAGAATCCTGAAAAAAATGTTCCGAATGCGATTCGCCAAGTATTTTGGCGCATCTTATTGTTTTACATCGGAGCCATTTTGATACTCGGGCTGTTAATTCCATATACAAGTCCAAGTTTATTAGGCGGGGATGTAGATAATATTTCTGTAAGCCCTTTCACGCTCGTTTTTGAACGGGCAGGATTCGCGTTCGCTGCTTCTGTCATGAATGCTGTTGTTTTGACATCATTACTTTCTGCAGGGAACTCGGGGCTTTATGCATCAACTCGAATGTTATGGTCGATGGCAAAAGATAATCAGGCTCCAAAGTTTCTAGCCAAAGTTAACCACAGGGGAATCCCGATGAATGCCTTGATTCTCACAGCAATAATTGGAGGACTAGCTTTTTTAACATCTGTTTTCGGGGATCATGTATTTACATGGCTATTAAATGCTTCAGGATTAACGGGATTTATCGCTTGGATTGGAATTGCCGTAAGCCATTATCGTTTTAGACGTGCGTACGTAGCACAGGGCGGTGACATAAACGAGTTAAAATACAAAGCAAAATGGTTTCCATTCGGTCCGATTCTTTCATTTATACTTTGTATGGTTGTCATTGCAGGGCAGAATTACGAGGCGTTTCTAAGCGGCAGTATTGACTGGTATGGGGTCGCAGTCTCCTATATTGGTTTACCAATATTTTTAGCGATATGGTTAGGGTACAAGGTTTTTCATAAGACAAAGGTAATTTCATTGAAAGATTGTCAATTTGAGAAATCAGCATAGGAAAAGTAAACTGAATTTCAAAGTCAGTATCGTAACGAGCATTGTGAATGTTATCATTCATGATGCTTTTTTTATTTGTGTGGTATAAGATATTGAAAAAAGGCTTAGCAGGGTTGAAGATAAATTGAATTCGATGAATAAAGGGAAGTAATGAGAAGTAACGCTGTTTTTTACCAAAAAACAGCGTTTATAGAATAGAAATGCACTAATTAGACCATAGTGGACGAAAACCTCAGTTATATCTCCGAAAATAAGAATATATCGACGAAAACCACAATTATATCTTCGGAATTAAAGAACTCAGTTTTCCATCATTAAAAGTCGCAGAGTTTCTTCCATTCCTTCTATGTATGGAGTTTTAGGGATGGGGCCGATGCGTTTTTCATATTTTTCTCCATTCAGAATGAATCCTTCTTTAGTTAAATACATGATTTCCACTACTTCCTTCATGAAAGGAGTTAAACAAGCCGAGTATCTGAATGATGTTTTTTGTTAGGGGAAGGAACATCCTTTTCTGTCCAGTTACCTGACGGGCAATTTGGATGATTTCGTTTCCGGTAATTAGCCCAGGCCCAAATAAAGGAACGTAGCATTTAACAGAAGAAACATTTAAGGAAAATATGGGCTGTGGTTTTTGAAGGAGTTAGCGGATGGTAGAGGTATCTTTTTAACCAAATATCACAATAACAGTTATGGTGGCAAAAGCAAGTAAATCAGAACTTGATTGAAAAAATGGAACTCGACTACATATAGTCGAGTTCCATTTTTGTGAGCTTTCGATTGACGCTAAATTTCAATGATTATTGGAAGGATCATTGGTTTCTTCTTCGTTTGGTTATAGAGATATTGCCCTATTTCCTTCTTAATAGTTTGTTTAATGATATTCCAACGGTATATTTTATCACTTTGTAATTCGTTGACTGTTTTCGTGACAAGGCGATTTACCTGTCTAAGGAGATCTTCGGAATTTTGAATATATACAAATCCACGGGAAATGGTATCCGGTCCTGACACTATTTTTCTTTCCATTTTGCTTAGTGTTATGACAATTACGAGCATCCCGTCTTCGGAAAGCTGCTTACGGTCCCGCAGTACGATTTCTCCAACATCACCAACGCCCATACCGTCAACAAAGGTATTGCCAGCAGGAAATTTTCTGGTTTGACGGGCGACCGAGTTTTCAATATCCACGACATCGCCATTATTGATAACGAAAATATTGTCCTTCTCTACCCCGACTGACTCAGCTAATATTCGATGTTGGTGCAACATCCTATATTCACCGTGAATGGGTATGAAATACTTAGGCTTCATCAGGGTAAGCATGAGTTTTAACTCCTCCTGGTAGGCATGTCCAGAAACATGCATGCCTGTTACACTTCCTGATCCGTAAATGACCTTGGCCCCCAGCTGAAACAAGTTGTCGATGATACGTGATACATCCCGTTCATTTCCGGGGATTGGAGTAGAGGCAAGAATCACTGTATCATCAGGTAATATACTCATATCGCGATAATTCGAACTGGAAAGGCGAGACAGGGCAGCAAACGGCTCCCCTTGACTTCCCGTACATAAAACCGCGACTCTTTCAGGAGCAAAGTTATCGACTTCATGTGCTTGGATCAGCATCCCATCAGGAATATCGAGGTACCCACGCTCCATGGCAACAGATACGACGTTAACCATACTTCGTCCTAATAAGGCGAGTTTTCGGTTTGTCTTCCGGCAAGCGTTCACAACTTGTTGGACGCGATTAACATTTGAAGCAAAGGTAGATAGAAAAACTTTCTGTTTAGCCTGCATAAAGGCCTCTTCAATATGGCTACCAACAAGATGCTCTGAAGGACTTGAGCCAGGGCGTTCAGCATTAGTACTTTCAGATAATAAAACCAAGACACCTTCACTCCCGATTCTAGCCATTTTATGAATATCAGGATATTGCTTATTCATAGGAGTTAAATCAAATTTGAAGTCCCCTGTGTGAACCACTGTACCTTCTGGGGTATGTATGGTGACTCCTAGACAGTCGGGTATACTATGATTAGTTTTGAAAAAATCTAGATTTATATTCCCAAATTCAATCTTTGAATCAGAGTCAATCTGAATTAATTCAGTATCACCCAATAGTCTATGTTCTATTAATTTTAATTCAATTAAACCAAGTGTTAAACGTGTGGCATATATGGGTACATTTATTTTTTTTAAGATGTAGGGGATACCCCCTATATGATCTTCATGCCCATGAGTCACAATTAAAGCGCGGATATTATTTATATTTTCCTGCAGAAATGTAATATCAGGAATAATTAAATCAACTCCTAATAAACTTTCATCTGGAAACTTTGCACCACAGTCGATAATAATAATATCGTTTGAATATTGGATCACATACATGTTTTTACCGATTTCATTCACTCCGCCTAAAGCTAGTATGGACAGAGCATTATCTTTCGTACTCATTTTTAGGCCCTCCTTTTATAGCAATAATGGTTAGTCTTTCCTTATGTATCCCTTATAATTACTGAAAATTGTTTTGTGAGGGAATTTAGGATTATGCTCCAATTTTAAAGAAGGGGAGAAACTAGAAAAAGAAAGTCTGTTCATAAAATGACGACTATAAATACAATGCATATAAACAACAAAAACAGATGGCTAGCTAAATCAGTTATTCCATCTAAAAAGAAAATTAGCTTTTAGTCTACGATCTGATAAGAAATGGCTTATTGAAGAATTTGTTGGAATGCCATAGACATGTTGAATCGCGAGGGAAATTTCACTTCAAAAATTAGGGTTGCTTCGGCAACTTTTTTCGTATGCATCTGAAGAGACCTTTTGGGTATAAGGTTTGTTATAATAAGTTGAATCATGTTGGAAAAGTTATAGAAATGAGGAAAAAATTTGAAAAAGGTATCACTTGTTATATTTTCTATTTTATTATTATTAGGGTTATTGGGTTGTGAAGCGGAGAACAAGAAAGCCAATTCTGAAGAAAAAACAGTCAAAGAAGATGAAGAAAAATCAATCAAAGAAGATGAAGAAGTTAAATCACTTTATACGGTCGACAGTTATATGAAGTCAGTAGAAGAAAACCTTGAAGCAAAATCGGAAATTTTAATCAGTAACATGCAGGAGTTACATAAATACACCATTTACTCTAAAGTGGAATTATTGGATTTTGTAGCATTTGTAGATGACCCTTCAGAGTTTGACTTATCCATTACTATGTTCTCAATGGATAGACAAGCTAATGAAGTCTTTAAAGAGGGTAAGGATTCTACTATCTTTGCAGGTAGTCTGGGTATGATTGAAAATGTAAGATACACCCACCTTTTAGGTAATCAAACAGATGACTTTTGGGATTTCTACGAAAAAAATGAAGAAGAACTTAACCTTGCAGAAAAACAAGCGTTTGCTACTTGGGTCGCAGATTGCTGGAAAAAAGCAGATGGACAATCAATCACATTGCCAGCCTACTTTTCTCTTCACGATGATTATGAATCCTTTGATTTAAAGAAAAATCAATGGGTTACAGATGATGAGAAATGGTCTTATTGATACTAAAAAAGGAAGGGCCTTCAATTATGAAGGTCTTTCTTGTTCATACATCGGTTACAAATACCAAAGTAAGCATGCCTAAAGAAATGAAGCCTAAAAAATTGCACTATATAATGGAACCTTAGTTTTGAGATGTTAATTCAAATTGGGTTTGGGTTTATTGTTCCACTCTAATTAAGATACATTTAATGTAAGCTATTACGTAACAAGAGGGTCAAGTACTTATTAATCACCTAAGAGAGGGTATATGAAATTAGAAGAGAAAAAGAAAAAGTACAGCAAAGAAAAGAAGAGATAAGTTATAAAATAGGGGGTTTGTACTTTGGGGACTGCACTAATTTTCATATGCATTGTATTGGTGGCTTCTATACTGCAATCAAGTACAGGTTTTGGTTTTTCCATAATGGCGACACCTTTCTTACTAATGTTATTCCAACCGCAAGAAGCCATACAAATAAATATTACTTTATCTTTAGTTATTTCAATATCATTAATTTTGAAGATACGAAATGACATTGATTTTATATTATTAAAAAGATTTATATTAGGAAGTATAGTTGGCGTACCATTGGGTGTTCTAATCTTTGTTTCTATTAACATTAATGCTTTAAAATTAGGGGTTAGCATACTACTTTTAATATTAACATTGTTACTGATAGGCAATTTTAGGGTTAAACCAACACAATTTAGGGATTTCATAGTTGGCGGGATATCAGGTGTTTTAACGACAAGTATCGGTATGCCTGGCCCTCCGTTATTGCTTTACTTTACAGGAACAGATACTGAAAAAGGAAAGTTAAGAGCAACTACCTTAGCATTTTATCTCTTTATTTATTTCATCAGTCTCATAACCCAAATAATCTTTACTGGAACCAACAAAGTAATATGGGAATCAAGTCTTTATGCAATTCCAATTGTATTTCTGGGTTTGTATATAGGTCAAATTATTTTCAAACGGCTAAACCAAAGGGTATTTAGAATATTTACATATATCCTTTTAATTTTTACAGGGATTTATCTTTTACTGGAAAGTTTAAAAGCGTTATAGAAGTAAGCGTCCTTAATCTTATTCTAAATTTCATCTGGTAGAGTGATCGACACTTTTTTTATACATATGAGTTTGACAGGGGTTTCCGATGTATAACAGCGAATATAATTAAGCGTAGTTTGTTCAGCGGAAGATAAAGAGGAGGGTTACGTTGACATCAAAACAAGAATTAGCTGTAATGAACAATGTTGTCTGGTGCGGAATTATAAGTAAACTTCATGGATGTCGAATTAGGAGTGGAAATAACCTCTGGGGTTTGGATAAAAAAGCTCCGACCTATTATCCAGATGTCATTACATTGAGTAATGATGTATGTAACGATGAATTCTTTAATTTTATAGAGGACTCACAAGCAGAGTTTATTAAAGACAGTTTTTCATCCTTAAAACTAGGAGATAACTTTGAACTTTTATATGAAGCCAGTTGGATTTACCATAAACCTGCAATTGTTGAAGATATTGAAAAGGCAGCATACAGGAGAATCATCTCAGAAGAGGAACTTCAGTGCTGGATATCGGTTTCCGGTTTAAACGGCATTCTGTTACCGGATATCTTATTTCAGCCTGATGTTGTTGTATATGCAAAAGAAGGAGATGAAATAACTGCTGGTTTTATTGCTAATGTCAGTGGAGACACGATTGGCGTATCAAATGTTTTTTCCTCTGGAAATGCTGCTGCATCCATATGGAGAGATATTGTTCATGTAATCAGTCAAAATCATGTAGGCAAGCATTTAGTCGGTTATGAGCAGGATGAAAATCTTAGTGCAGCAGTGGCAGCGGGGTGGGAAAATGTTGGGTATCTGAGTGTATGGAGAAAACGGAATTTATAGCAAGTGGGTTACAGATGATGAAAACTGGTTTTATTGATATCCACAACTGACCATTTTCCTTCACATGAATACACAATTTCTGCACATGCAAAACACCTCCAATTTTTCGTCCGTGGCCAGGAATAATACGACCTTCAGAGAGATAATTCGACCGTGACCAGGAATAAATCGACCTTCAGAGAGATAATTCGACCGTGGCCAGGAATAATACGACCTTCAGAGAGATAATTCGACCGTGGCCAGGAATAAATCGACCTTCAGAGAGATAATTCGACCGTGGCCAGGAATAATTCAACCTTCAGAGAGATAATTCGTCCGTGGCCAGGAATAATTCGACCTTCAGAGAGATAATTCGACCGTGGCCAGGGATAATTCGACCTTCAGAGAGATAATTCGTCCGTGGCCAGGAATAATACGACCTTCAGAGAGATAATTCGTCCGTCGTTACAAATAATTCGACCTTCCATCATTTCATAAAATAAAAAAACAGTATGTGTTCAATAACATACTGTTTTTTCTTTGTCTTTAGTTTTTAGGTTAGCCCATTCATTTTCATCAGACTTTATATTTCTGTTTCTAATTGGCTCAAGCAGGAGTTGATATTTTCTTCGAAATTTTCAACATTTTGCTGGGCAATTGTTGCGTATTGGGTTTTTAAGGTGTTCAGCAAACTTTCTATCAAAAATTGGCGTGGTTTGCTGGATTGCGTTATCTCTTCATGGATGAAATCAATCAGTTCAATTGCTTTGGTTCGATCTTCGCTGCAAGGTAGAGCTTTGTTTGTTGCTTTTTTCAATGCCAAGGTGGATTGCAGCAGATCATTGTGGCTTGTATGAAGATTGCACCTGAAATTAGGAATCCATGTATCAATTAGCTCTGGGTCAAGAATCTGCTCTCCGCTTTCAGCTACCTCATTGACTATATGGACGATTCGGTTCATGCAGTAACGGATGACTTTTATTTCCGGTGAACTGATAGTTTTGGCTTTATAATTAAAATGATTCAAGTGGGTCATCATCCCAAGAAAGAGAATGGCGCTATCTAACAGATACGGTTTTTTGGTTTCTCCAAATATATCGAGGAACCGACTATACACCCAGCGTATGCTTAATAATTGGATTCGGTTGATGAATTGTTTTAATTCATCGTCGTTAGACACACGCACTTCTTCGATCAGGATAAGTAATTTACTTTGTTTGTTCACCATCATATGCAGTTCCAACTGCTTAATAAAAATTTCAATATCTGCTAAATCTTGACCAATTAATAGTTCTTCACGGGCTTGGCGAAGCTTCTTATGGTAGGAACGGAATATAGCTATAAATAATTCACCCTTCGAAGGGAAATAATTATAAAATGTACCCTTAGAAATGCCGCTGCCGTCTAAAATGTCCTGGATGGACGTGGCTTGATATCCTTTTTCAATAAACAGCTTATGAGCTGTATCGATGACATTCTGCCTTCGATTATTCATCAAATCACCTAATTTCCATTATACTGCCTGTATAAATGTAATCGTACTCTATTTTCTATTACAGTACAAACCCTTATTTAAACCAGTATATTTTTATTGCAAAAATTGAACTAGAGGTATATTATAGATTTTATGCGGATTGGATTATACCAGTCGTACAATAAAATGAACTATTAGTTTGAATGGAGGAATAGATAAAAAGTGAGTACTGCTCAAATTACTGAAAAAAAGGGCTCATATGGTATCCTGATTATTTTAATGGTCGCGGCATTTATATCCATACTGAATTCGACCCTTTTGAATATTGCACTACCGTCAATTAAAACAGACCTTGGAATTGAGACGTCTACGGTCCAATGGCTGACAACAGGATACATGCTGGTGAACGGAATCATGATTCCTACAACCGCCTTCTTAATAAGAAAATATTCGGTGCGTAATCTGTTCTTGACAGCCATGCTGTTATTTTCAATCGGGACGATTGTTGCAGGTGTAGCACACGTATTCCCGCTGTTATTAGGCGCGCGGATGGTTCAGGCTGCTGGTTCGGCGATTATGATGCCATTATTAATGAACGTTCTTTTAACTGCCTTCCCTGTTGAAAAACGCGGCTCGGCGATGGGATTGTTTGGTTTAGTCATGATGTTTGCTCCTGCTATCGGGCCGACGCTTTCAGGCTGGATTATCGAACACTATGATTGGAGAATGCTTTTCCACTTTATTACTCCACTTGCTTTACTTATACTAATTTTTGGTTTCTTTAAACTTAAAGACAAGAAAGAAAAAGTTGATATCAAAATTGATATTCTATCTGTCATTTTATCAAGCTTAGGCTTTGGCGGCTTGTTGTATGGATTTAGCTCAGCAGGCAGCAAGGGCTGGGATAGCCCTTTGGTATACGGAACATTAATTGTTGGTGCCGTTTCACTGGTCCTTTTCATTACACGCCAGCTTAAAATGGAAACACCGATGCTTGAATTCAAGATTTTTAAACATCCAATGTTTGCTTTATCTGCAACCATTTCGATCGTATTAAATATGGCAATGTTTTCAGCGATGATCTTAATGCCGTTGTACACTCAAACGGTCCGAGGCATTTCCCCGTTCGATTCGGGATTATTGATGCTCCCAGGTGCTCTTTTAATGGCAATTATGTCACCAATAACCGGTAAACTCTTTGATAAGTTCGGAGCACGTATTCTTGCTTCTCTTGGTTTGCTTATCACGGTGATTACGACGTATTTCTTTAGTAAGCTGACAATGGATACTTCATATACACATATTGTACTGTTGTTTTCAATCCGGGCATTCGGGTTGTCGATGGCAATGATGCCTATTATGACAAATGGTTTAAACTCGCTGCCAGCCCGTATGAATCCGCATGGTACAGCGATGAATAACACGCTGAACCAAGTTTCCGGAGCAATCGGTACAGCATTACTTGTTACGGTCATGTCTAACCGGTCAGCTTCGACTGGTGAGGATCTTATGACTAAAGCGATGAGCAAATTAACAGGTCAGCCTACTACTGAGATGATGGATCAAATGCAGGCCCAAATCGGGATGCAGGCCATGTTGGATGGGATTAACTTTTCCTTCTTTGTGTCTACCTTTATCGCAGCTGTGGCGTTGATTTTGACATTATTTATTAAGCGTGCATGGCCGGCAAAAGATAAGCCAGCTGAAAAAGCTGATCAGACCGCTTAATCTCAAGTAATGTCTGAATGACTAAATGGTACAGATAATAATTTTAGAATAGGTTATAGATTAAGGCATGGTCATGGCGGTTTCCTTTTCGGAATATGCTTGTGATCATGCTTTCTTTGCAAGTAAAAGCGGAGAGATAAAAAAGCAGTGCCATTTCTAATCGAATGGCACTGCTTTTAGGTTATGACGCTATATCTTCTGAATTCACCTTTGCATGCTGAATATGACTCGTAATCCAGCCAATTACTGCTGCAGAAACGAGATAGGCGAGTAAAATCCAAATCTGGGTCTGTAAGTTTGACCAGCCGCCTAATGAAATGACTTCTTGTAGCTCCTGAAGGGAATGAGCCATAGGTAAAAATTGACCGATTTGTGTTAATAGCGACATTCCAAGTTCACCCGGGAATGTTCCACCGCAAGTAGCTAATTGAAATACAAGAAGGGTCACGGCTGCGAATTTGCCGACGACTCCGAATACGGTTACCAGCATAAGTATGAAAGTCATGAAGGTAAATGAAACGATGATGCTTGATAGAATAAATACAGGAACGCTAGCCACATGTAATTGGAATCCAAGGAGGACAACTGCATCCACGAGAAGTGCCTGAATCAAGCCGATTACATAAACTAGCCCTAATTTATTCGTAAAATGAACGGTTCCGGTAACCTTAAGATTCTGTCTACGGCCTAGCGGCAGGATATTGGAAGCCATAATGCCGCCTACATAAAAGGCTAGAGACAGAAAGTAAGGAGCGATTCCGGTTCCATAGTTTGGAACTTCCGAAAGGTTGGATTGGACCAATTGCACAGGTTCAGAGAACATCGAAGTGGTAGAATCGCTGTACTGAAGGCTTGATGTTTTATCCGCGGCTTCCTTAAGTTTGGAAGATAACTTGTTTGAGCCCGTTTCTAGTGAAGCAAGTCCATCCTGAAGTTCCGTTGATCCACGGGCTAGTTGACTGCTTCCGCCAGCAAGTGAAGTGATTCCGGTGTTTAGAGTGGAAAAGCCACTTGTCCATTTTATAAATCCGTTTGTGAAAAGGCTTGCTCCCTCGTTTAATTGCTTAGCACCTGAGGTAGCCTGCGCCATTTTATCACCAAACGTTTTCATACCAGCTTGAAGGGCGACTTGCCCATCTGCCACTTTTGCCGCTCCTTGCCCCAATTGCTTTTGCCCAGCGGTTAAAGTAGTGGCCGCATTGGATAATCCATCAGATAAGGCAAGGATTTGCTTGAAGTTTTGATCTTGCTTTGCTTCAGGATGACTTTGGGCATACGCATCCAATTGCTTCTTAAGGGTACTTGCTGTACTTTCCGCCTGTTCTTGTCCCTGAACCAATTTTGCATTGCCAGCTGACAAGTCTTTAACTCCCTTGCTAACCTTGTTCATACCATTTTCTAATGTTTGTTGTCCATCTGTTAGCTGTTTCATGCCGGTATACAAGGTCTGGGAACCTGATGTTAGACCTTCCGCGCCAGTAGAAAAGGCTTCTTGTCCGTCCGAAAGCTGGGTGCTTCCTGTACGTAGCTTCTGGGCACCATCATTTAATCTCTGAATTCCATCTGTTAATTTCTCACTGCCGCTTTTCGCATCGACAGTTCCTTGATGAAGCTCCTCGGCTCCATTTCCGGCGTCTGCTAAGCCTTTAGAAATATCTTGGAATTTGGAAAGGATGCCTTCTGAATAGCCTTTCGTGATGCTGGCATTGATTTTGGTGGTCATTTTTTCAACTGCAGTTGTACTAATTTGTGAGGCAACAAAGTTTTTACCCGGATTAATTTTATATAAAAGTTTAGCGGCTTCCGGTTTTTCATCCATTAAAGTGGTGACATTTTCAGAAAAATCATCTGGAATCGTGACAACCATATAGTAGGTGCCCTCTTTAAGCCCTGTATCTGCCACCTTTGCCGATACAAAGTGAAAGTCCAATTCTTTCTGCTTCTTCAATTGTTTAACAAAGTCATCTCCTGCCTCGATTGGCTTATCGTCCATTTGGGAACCTGTATCGAGATTGACCACTGCAACAGGTAGCTGATCCAACTTACCGTAAGGATTCCAATACCCTGCTAAAAAGAAACCTGAGTAAATCAATGGAACGACTAAAAGAAAAATCAAGGCGATTCTTCCGTGTTTATGTTTCCACATTGCTTTTATGTCTTGAAGTACGAGTTGTAATCCTTTCATTAATGAGCCTGCCCTTTCTAACTAAATGAGATTATTTCATCATAAGGGCTTTTTTAAATACTGTATAATACATAATTAGTTATATAATAATAGATTTAAGTCTATACGAAACGAGTGATAAAAATGGAAATATTACAGCTGCAGTATTTTCAAACCGTAGCACGCCTAGAACATATGACGAAGGCTGCGGAGCAACTTCAAATTGCTCAGCCGTCTCTCAGTAAAACCATTTCTCGTCTTGAAGAAGATTTGGGAGTGGCGTTGTTCGATCGGGAACATCGAAAAATCAGGCTGAATGCGGCCGGAAGGATATTCTTGAACCGTGTCGAACGAGCTTTTGCAGAATTGAATGAAGGAAGGCGCGAGATTGTGGAATTAGCGGACCAAGATCAGAAGAATATTACGTTGGCTGTTACCATTCCAAGAGTGTTGCCTGATTTGCTGGGGACATTTTTATCAGAATATCCAGATGTTCGTTTTCAACAATTTCTTAAATCTGTATCTTCCATGAAACAATTGCTTATTGAAGGGGAGATTGATTATTGCATTTCGTCCGTTCCGATTGAAGGCCTCGATATTAAGTGGGAACCGCTGATAACGGAAGAAATATTTCTGATTGTGCCTCCCGATCATCGACTAGCAGGGAGGGAGTGCATTCATCTTAATGAAGTGAAAGACGAAGCGTTCATTAGCATGAACACAGGTTTTGGATTCCGTAACTTAACGGATCAATTTTGCCAAGAAGCTGGATTTATTCAGAATATTGCATTTGAAGGCGATGAGCCGGCTGTGATCTCAGACCTTGTCAGAAGGGGCTTAGGTGTCGCTTTTGTATCAGAGTTAACTTGGCTGCACCAAACCGGGTCGCTGTCACATAAAATTCGAATAACAGAACCTGCTTGCCAAAGGACGATTGGATTGGGATGGTCGGAAAAGCGATACTTTACACCAGTTGCTAAGCAATTTCGCTTATTTGTCATGGATTATTTTTCTACTATCTCTAAGGAGCTTAAGGATTCACTGTAGAATATGTGCCGCCTAATGAACTAATGACGCATCGGCCGGATTATTCTTTGCGAAGGCCGATTAATCGCGAGGGACGAATTATTCTTTGCGAAGGCCGAATTATTCTGCGTGAAGGCCGAATTAAATGCGCGAAGGCCGAAATAATAGCGCGAAGGCCGAATTAAATGCGTGAGGGACGAATTAATAGCGCGAAGGCCGAATTAAATGTGTGAAGGCCGAAATAATAGCCCAACGGTCGAATTATCTTTCTGAAGGACGAATAAATGGCGCAAAGGACGAAATATCCTGCCCAACGGTCGGATTATCTTTCTGACGGACGAATTAATTCATTCGCAGATTTTGCACATATTCTAAAACAATTTCCACCCGTTCTTGAACTGTATAATCTCCTTCAATCCTTAATAAAGGACAAGTTAAGCCTGACACCCATTGTTCATGTGAATGCTTGCTCCTGACTTCCATTCCAGCCTCGTCATATAGGGAGGCCCACTCTAAAAAGTTATTATATTGATCGAAATGGCTGCCTCCAACTAAAATTTCCTTGCCATACCTTTGTGCCTCTCTTTGCTGCAGCCTTTCTATTCTTATATTTTTTGGAATCCATAAAAATATAATTAAATCAAAATAGCTTATAAATTCATCACCCCACCCGCATAACGAACCCGATAGTATCCAATCATCATAAGTTAATAAATCTTTTCGGAGTATTTGTTTTCGTTCTTTTACTTCTCTTTTTTCACTAAACTTATGCTGCCAGTAATAATCATCTGTATCAAAATGAACTGTCGATATGGAGTTTGATAATGCTTTTCCGAGAGTTGTAGTTCCTGAACCTGAGGCACCGATAATATGTATTTTTTTCATTCTTTTCTCTTCAACTCCGAATCTTTTTTATGATAGGTAATAAATATTCCATTAGATAATAAAAAATTCCTTCCTCATGACCAGAGCCTATTTTTAAAAAATGCTCCCTATTAGAGTGTAATGTCGTAGTTGAAGCTGATAAGTCTTCATTATGTGGTAGTATTAGGTTGTTATAATAGGAAATTAAGAAAGACTTTTACTTTAGCTTTTTTAATGAATGAAGTGTTTGAAAGGAGTGTTCCAAATGCAGTTAACGATTCAGGCTTCGGGCGACAATGTACAAGCTATATCTTATTTATTGTCTAAGAACCCGAGTAATTTATATGAGAGAAATCATAAAGGCCATTTAGTGCGCCTTTTTTATAGCAAGTTTACAGAAACAGAGCTGGAAGCGACGATTTTTGTTACACCTGACCCGATCGAATTGGTAAAAGGCAATTCCAATTCCTATGACATTACTCATTACATAAATGATCGGGAGTTTGCGGTAAGCAGCATTTTTTGTTCATTGATTAGGTCTGCACTGGGGACAGCTTTGAACGGTCAGCCGAAGGAAGAGCATACAGAGTGGGTGAATCATCCGTTTTCGTTTCAGTTCGAGTTTGGCCCTGTGGTTTCTTCTCTTTCTGATAACCAATTAAAGGATTTATTTGAGCCGATTGGTTATGAAGTGATGATTACCCGTCCGGAAATTGAGTACTCTTTCCAAATTAAAGATAAAAGCTCGGCAAGATACATTTCTTTAAAAGGAATGAAAACACTACAAGACGGGTTAAGGCATTTGTTTGTATTGATTCCGGTCATCGATAACTATAAGCACTACTACATTGATGAAAAAGAAATTGAAAAGCTTGAGAGATATGGAGACGGGTGGCTTAAAGATCATCCGATGCGAGATTATATCTATCGCCAATCACTTAGATTTAAGGAAGTATACAGCATCGTCGAGAACAGGAAACCTGAAGAGAAGAAGGAAGAAAAAGAAAGCAAAGTTCGGCTGAATGATCTTCGCTATGAAAAAATCGTTGATACAGTCAGTCAAATGAATCCAAGAAGCATCGTGGACTTCGGCTCTGGTGAAGGGAAACTTTCAGTACGCCTTGGTTTTGTAGAAGGGATAAAAGAAATCCTGGCTGTTGAGCCATCCCAAACTGCTGCCATTAAAGCCTTAGGACGATTCGAGAAAGTGAAAAATAAAGAGAAATTTGTGGTTCCTGAAACACTATGGGGCTCACTCTTCTACTATGATGAAAGATTAAAGAACAAGGATGTCATTATCTTGTGCGAAGTCATCGAGCATATCGACGAGTACCGTCTGCCTAAGGTGCTGGATACGATATTACATGACTATCAACCGAATGCCCTGATTATTACAACGCCAAACCGTGAATATAACGAGGTATACGATATGGAGGATGTTCTTCGACACAACGATCATCGTTTTGAGTGGACAAGAGCTGAATTTCGTCAGTGGTGTACAGAGCGAAATCACCGTGATATCTATAGCCTTAAATTTGAAGGAATTGGTGAACAGCATGATACATATGGTTATCCGACACAAATGTGTGTGTTCGAAAGAAAGGAGGACTAACTATGCAAATCGTATTGCCCCATGCAGGAATTGTCTTGCTGATTGGACCATCCAATAGCGGTAAGTCAACATGGTTAAAAAGCATGATTGAAAAAGAAGAGATTCTGCCTTCAGAGGTCGTTAGTTCAGATGCCTTTCGGGTATTGGTGAGTGATATTGAATTTATTGATTGGCGGGGCAGACCAAAGGATGAAGCGGACAATCTGATGGATGAATACCAGTCCATTTCAGGCGAAGCATTTTCCATGATGGATTCCGTCATTGAAGCAAGATGCCGTTTAAATAAATTAACCTTTATTGATGCGACCAATCTTCACCCAGATGATCGGAAAAGATATATCTCTTTAGCTCAAAAAAATAATGTCCCAATCCTATCGATTGTTCTGGATATACCTGAAGAGGATCTGCTTGTCAGAGATGAACAAAGAGAACATCCACGCGGAAAAAGACGTATTAAACAGCAATACCAGACGTTCAAAAGGGAAAAGCGCGTCCTAAAAAAAGAAGGGTATTCGTCTCTTTACACGTTAAAGGGAACAGAAGATATTCAGGTAATCAGACGTACAAATCCAATTGAAAAAGACATCCAGAATGGGATCGACATCATTGGGGATATTCATGGCTGCTATAAGGAAATGATCCTCGTCCTTGAAAAACTAGGCTATCAAAAAAATGAGGAAGGCCTCTATCTTCACCCCGATGGCAGGAAGTTTGTTTCCGTTGGGGATGTCATGAGCAGAGGACCAGAGTCACTTAAAACGATGCTCTTTTTCTATGAACATGTTCAAAAGGACGTCGCCTATATGATTGACAGCAATCACGGCTGGAAAATTGCTAGATGGCTAGATGGAAGAGACGTAACATTAAATCATGGTGATGAAAAAGTGGAAGAAGAATTTAAAGCGTACGAAGAGGAGTATGGAAGCGAAAAAGCAGAGGAAACGAAACAGTCACTTAAAGAGTTCCTCTTTCAAGCTCCTTCCCATTATGTATTTACCAAGAATGATGTACAGACTTTAGTTTGTGTTCATGCCGGAATCAAAGACGCTTTCATTGGTAAGCAGTCTGAAGCTGTTCGTGACTTCTGCCGTTACGGTGATACGAATGGATTTGATGAAAAAGGAAAGCCAGTGCGTAAAGATTGGCATATTTCTCATAAGAAAAGCTCGCTGATTGTCTGGGGACATGATCCGAAGCCACAACCGCTGCTAATTAACAATACCATCAACATCGATCAAGGTGTCGTCTTTGGCGGAGCATTAACTGCTTTTCGCTATCCGGAGGGGGAATTCATTTCGGTACAAGCGAGTCAAGATTTTTCAGGAGCCGATGACAATCCTCTAAGAGAATGGGAGAAAAACCGTTTGAATCCGCCGAATATTGGCAAGTTCATCAATGGGTATTCAGTATTGACAGAAAAAATGGGCGAGATTAAAATTCATCAGGATATTGTAAAGTCTGCGATTGATACGGTATCACATTTCACGATACCGATTGAACAATTAATCTACATCCCGCCTACAATGAGTCCAACACCAAGTCCATCCTCATTGGAAAATTATTTAGAGCATCCCAAAGAGGCAATCGACTATTACAGAAGCCATGGGATTCAAACCATGATTGCTGAAAAGAAACATATGGGGAGCCGGGCAATTCTTTTTCTATTTAAAGATACTGAAGCTGCTAAGAAGCATACAGGTATCGAATCTTTGGGAGTTATTTATACCAGAACGGGCAGACGTTTCTTTGACGTCGCGACGGAGGAAGAACTGGTCTTGAAAATCAATCAAGATTTGCATGAAAGCGGCTATTTTGAAAAGTACGATACGGACTATGTGCTCCTGGACGCTGAAATCATGCCCTGGAACCTGAAGGCAAAAGAGCTCATCAGCAGCCAATATGCCCACGTTTCTGAAAATGCGATTCTTGATCGAACGATGCTGAAGGAAAAAATAGCGGAAGCAGCTCGTGAGAATATGGAGTTAACAGGATGGTTGAAAGAGTATGAGCAAAAACTGGAAAATGCCTATACTTTCAAAGAAGTCTTTCAAAAGTATTGCTGGGAGATTGAAGATATAAATTCTATACAAATCGCTCCATTCCACGTGCTTGCTCATAGCAATGAAACCTTTTTTGAGCAGCCACATACATGGCATATGGAGATGAACAGGGAGTTTGCAATCCGATCTAGTTTATTTGTAGAAACGGAATACAAATTAATCACGAGTGAAGCAAGTGAAGAAGAGGTCATTAAATGGTGGCAGGATATCACAAGCGAAGGCCATGAAGGCATTGTAATCAAGCCGGAATTCTACATTTCAAGAAATAAAGGCAAGCTATTGCAGCCCGCAATTAAAGTAAGGGGAAGGAAGTACCTTAACATTATTTATGGAATGGACTACTTGCTAACGAAAAATCTTGAGCGGCTGAAAAGCAGGAATACAGGCAAAAAGCAAAAACTAGCGCTGAGAGAATTTTCGCTGGGAATCGAAGGCATTCAAAGATATGTAAAAGGTGAATCGATTGAGAGAGTCCATGAATGTGTTCTAGGAACATTGGCCATGGAATCGGATCCTGTGGATCCCAGATTGTGATAGGTAAGTGGAAGTATTTTTTTAGGTTCTTCGTCACTTAAGGAGTACTTGAGTTTAAAAAGAGGGGTTGCTGCGGCAACCTTTTTCTTTTTGAACTAAAGAAGGTTAGATAGTAAAAATAGCTGTTTAAGAGGGGTTAATGGTTTTTGTTATAATAAATAATTAAAAAAACTTTTAGAAAGAAAGGTTGTAATTATGAAAAAGAAATTAATATTTATTGGAATCGGAATACTGTTAGGTTTCATTCTATTATTTAGTACATATAAATTAATGAATTCTAGAACACACCAATTCTTCGGAGGGTTAACAGCAAAAGTCGAGACAAATCAAAAAGTGGTTGCTCTGACTTTTGATGATGGTCCATCGAAGAATGTAAATCAGATTCTACCATTATTAGATAAATACAATGTAAAGGCTACATTCTTCCTAATCGGTAACGAAATAGAAAGATACCCAGAGGAAGCTAAAAAAATTGTAGAAGCAGGACATCAAATTGGAAATCATACCTATTCTCACAAGCGAATGGTTTTTAAATCGTCCTCCTATATCAAAGAGGAAATCGAAAAAACGGATAAATTAATTCAAGACTTCGGATATAAGGGTGAAATTGACGTTCGACCACCCAACGGAAAAAAACTTGTAGGCTTGCCTTATTACTTAAATAAAAATGATAGAGACACTATAACCTGGAATATTGAGCCAGATAGCTATTACACTTCTGCTTCTGACAAAGTAAATTATGTGAAGGATCATATTAAACCAGGTTCGATTATCTTAATGCATCCTATGTATGATGATACTGGTAAAGAACTTCAAGCGATTGAAGGTGTATTAAAATTGTTATCAGAAGAAGGATATACATTTGTAACTGTTAATGAGCTTCAGGGTTTTTAAGTTATATAGCTATTAGTGTATTTTTAACTACCTGAATGAACCACTTCAAAAATCAGGGTTGCTGCGGCAACCTTTTTATTATGGTTTCTGGGCAAGTTATATTTCAATATTCACAGAATAGTACAAAATGTGGGGGGCATATTGTTTCTTAACGGAATGAATCTGTATTGTTTATTCTAATTATCACCAATATTTTTCTATGGTTTGATTTTCCTATTCTTTAGTATAAATAAAGATTTGAAAATGGGGCTGGTTACTTTGTATCGGAATAAAAATGCCGCTCTGATCATTATTTTGTGTATCCTGTTACTCTTATTTCTTGTTGTGATCGTTTTCCGCCACATTACTATATACTTCGTGTATAGTTCAGGCATCGGACCTTTATTATTTATCGGGGTAATAATTTTGACTATTGTTATTCTTTTTTTAAAAGGTTATAAGTAACCAGGATTTAATGGAGAAGAAGGTACTATCCATCAATAAGTGAGGTTGCTGCGGCAACCTTTTTGTTGTGTAACGAAAGGACCAGGTTAGTTACATTAAGACATCGACAAAAAAACACATTAAAAATCAATTGGTTTCTCATTAATATTTATGGATATTCTTTCACCTTTCCCATTTTGCCTTTCATTGTAAGCAGGTTCGGTACGGTTTGTATTTTGTGAGATATGATCTCTATTATTAGAGGGATTTTTTGTAGGAGGACCAATTACGACCGACTCTTTAACTGGCGATAATGAATCGGCTATTTTCTTTGAATCGACACCATAGGAAAGTTGGAAAACTTCTGGTGGAGTTAGACGTAACATACATTGGATGGATCAAGGTGGTGCAGGTACGATAGGGTGGTTCGAAATTTATAAAGATGGCCGTGTAGTGGAAGAATAAGGGGTAAATCACGTAAAAATTGTTCTCTAGTGGGATTTTTTATTAAAAAAACATGGATAGTAATACTGAAATTAAATATATCTATATTTTTCTATAAATAACAATAAAATACATATATAATGAATATGGACAGCAATTTGGTATAGTGGGCAGCGGTGACTCCTTTAAGAAAGGGGGTGTCGCTGGTGATTTCTATAATGGACGGTTTGATGCTTATGATCTCATTCGCCTCTTTAATCGTCGCAGTAATCGCGGTTACATTAAAAAAGTAACCCCCTCCATACCATCCGGCCAGATGTATGTAGGAAAAGGGTTACTTTCTTGATCGAGTAGCTACTGACTTACCACAGAAAGCCGCTGCTCTTTATGCAGTTTGCTGTTCATTAAGACGCTGGTTTTTACCAGTGTCTTTTTTTATATATGATAGTTATCTTTATTATATCCTCATTTTACCTTTACATTCAACTAAAAAACATGGCAAATGGAGTTAGGCCTAACGGTAACGGACATGAAGTTCAATTCATTTTCATTAAATCTTGAAGTTATTTCAAAGCAGATCTTGCACAAAACGAAAGGCTTTGCTGCCGGTGCCCGTTATCCAGGCCGTATCTAGGAACTTGAAGGCTTGGTAAAATGCCCGAAGTGAAATAAAAAAAGCACTAAAGCTTGCGGAGTCCAAGAGGATCCACTTTAGGGCCATGTATAACCAGATTAGATTTTTGTTAAGTTCTTGTCAGATTCCAGTTTGTATAACTTCATTCCCTTGTACGAGGTAATCGAAGGAATCAAACAAAATAGCGCCATGGGTAAACAATAAAGTATATAGACATGTCCTCCATTTTGGAGCAAGGGGATATACGCTAAAGCCGCAAAGAGCAAAACGAAAAAAATGATTGTGAAGATCCCGAAAGATTGATGATAGAAAGCATAAATTTCACTTCTTCGTTCTTCTTGATTGTGTGAAGTCTTTGCAGCTTTGTTTGTTCGAAGGAATAGGTATAAGGAGACTAAGAGAAATAAAGCGGAAAATGGTAAAGCTAAAGCAAATAATGAAACGTCTAGAATGGAAAGATAAAAGCTAGATAAAAAGAACACTTCGGAAACACCTAATGCAAAACAATAATTGAAAATACTTATCTTATCAGGTCGTTTAATCATGAAATCCCTCCTTCTATATAATAGTATGCAACTGCTTACATGTTCACCACTCTGTCACATTTAAATGGGAAATAAAGTTTCATCTAGGATTCAAGAGTCTTTAAGTCCGGTACATGTATCCTTATGTGGAAAAAGGAAATGAATATCAATAAGCCCCACTGGCTAACTAGTCAGAGGGGTTATTTTTATGAGGATTTATATTGCTTAAAGATATTGTATAGAGTCATTACTTATTACAAATAGTAATAGAATATCGTTTATTAAGGAGGGAATGAACTGTGACTGCAAAAATGGTGATTAAAGGATTGCTGATTGTTCTTCTGCTATATTTCCTTTATGTCTTAGTGACGGCGGTAGTTCTTTTCTACTTCCCCAAAGAAAAAGAAGAAGGGAAAATGATAAACAACGTAAGTACCTTTATGGGGGATGAGGAGTCGGTGGATCGTGTGCTGCTTCTCGAAAACGGTTATGAGTCAGGACTTGCTCGAATGGAAATGATTCAGGATGCACAAAATTCAATTGATATATCCTATTACTCTATTGGAAAAGGCGAGTCAACAGAACTTCTACTTGGAGCCATTATTGATGCTGCTGATCGTGGTGTTCGGGTTCGAATCCTTCTGGACGGAATTTGTTATGGCCTGAGAGGAGAATTAAGAAACGCCCGTTATGCTCTGGCATCGCATGAAAACATTGAATTAAGGTATTATGAAACTTTTAAGTTATTTAAGCCTTGGACATGGCACAATCGCCTTCATGACAAGATTATGACTGTAGATGGTAAATTAGGTATTATCGGGGGTAGAAATATCGCCGATAAGTATTTAGCGAGCAAGCCGCCTACAGATTTTGTCTACGACCGGGATGTAATCATCTTCAATGCTAAGCAAGAGAAGGATAGTGTGATTGTTCAGATGAAGAACTATATGAATGAACTATGGAATCATCCATATACAAGTGAGGCTAACCTTACGAAAAGACAAATGGACAAAGGAAAACGAGCAATAGATACATTATCAAGTCAATATAGTGAGGCGATACAAACTAAAGTGGATTTTGTTAATCCATCTATCAATTGGAGCACTTCAACCACTCCAACAAATCGAGTGTCCTTCATTCATAATCCGATTGAACGATTTAATAAACAACCTTTTGTCTGGCGAACTCTTATTGATATTGCAACGAAAGCCGATAAGTCCATCTTGATACAGAGTCCGTATGTTGTACCTGCAGATGCGATAATGAAGTACGTACCAGAGAAAATGAATTCAACTGCCGACTGGACAATACTCACTAACTCTGTGGCATCAACTCCGAATGCCATAGCCTTTTCTGGATACTTGGGACTTAGAGATAGTATCGTAAAGACAGGTGTACGACTTTATGAGTATTCAAAGCCCTATTCATTACATGCTAAATCGGTTGTATATGATCAACGATTAAGTGCAGTTGGCTCCTTTAACTTGGATTCACGATCTGCGCTTTTAAATACGGAATCAATGGTGGTCATTGATGGTGAGGAATTTGCAGCACAGTTGACAGGAGCTATAGAGACTAGAATCTCTGAAAGTACGCTTGTTGCGAACAAGAAAAGGTATATTGAGCCACCTAAAGATCAGAAAATGGACGAGTCTTTTTTCAAATCCACACTATTAAATGCTCTTTCAAAAGTTACTGTATTTTGGAGAAGATTTATTTAAATAACTGTTGCCATTTTTCTCGTTTATTATTGGACATAAATAAATAGCACGGAGAGGCATAAAGACAGCAATTCAGTGATTGTTGTCTTTTTGTTTGGAGAAATAGTATACCAAGCTTGATGGAACGAAAGAAAATTATATGAAATTCAACATATTGGAAACCTTAATTATTATAATGATAGAAATAAAGCTAACGCTATAAAATGAGTTTCTGAAAATATCTATAGGAGGAGATTTATGAGTCTTGATAGGAAGATTGAACAATTGATTCAGAAGTTTAATCCACAAATCAAGTTGCTTAGAACATGGAAGTTACAAGGTGGTGTGTCTGCTAATTAAAGGGGATGATTTCAACGCTTATCATCGTAACAGAATAGGTGAATTTTTTATGGGGATAATTAGCTAATCAACAGATGTGTAATTTTGCTATACTTAAGCAAGCTGATTGAAGTTTTGGTCAGATAATTAAACTATCCTAAGGAGAACAGAAACATGCAAACTTTACAGCATCTATCGAAACATATTGTCTACCTGACTCCAGTGGGAGAAACTGATCGGCCCATTCTCGCCGCCGTTTCTGGAGCTAAGAAAACTATCATCATTGATGCCGGTAACTCTGTCCAGCATGCACAGCTTTTTCAGGACGAATTACTACAGGCTAATATAAGCGGGAATTTTCTTGTTCTTACCCATTCCCACTGGGACCATGTATTTGGACTGGAAAATGTGAGAATTCCGGTAATTTGTCAGGAGAAAACTTACAACAATATTAAAGATATGCAGCAGCTTTCATGGGAAGATCACGATCTTGATCAACGGGTCGAAGCAGGGATTGAGATTCCATTTTGTGCCGATGCAATCAAATTGGAACTCGGGACAAAGAGAAATATTGACCTGCCGTTGCCTGATATTATCTTTGAAACAGCGATTACCATTGATCTTGGCGGTATAACCTGTGTAATTGAACACGTTGGTGGTGATCATGCAGCAGACTCTTGCATCATTTATGTTCCGGAGGAAAAAACATTATTTCTAGGAGATTGTCTTTATGCCAATCTTTATGCTGAAAAATGGAATTATACGGCTGAACAAGCTTTGCTGCTCATTAAGAAGATTGAAGCCTATGATGCCGATACATATATACTCTCCCATCACGAAAAGCCTAGCACGAAGCAGGAAATGGAGAACGAGCTAAAGCTAATGAAAGATTGTGCAAGGCTTGTCGTCAACTATCAGGGAAATCGTGATTTAATGGAGCAGGAATTGGCCAAGCAGCTAAACCGGAAATTAACCGAAAGTGAACTCGAAACAGTTGGTTTTTTTGTAAACGGATATGCTGAATAATTACGAGGACTAAAAGCGGCTATATATGGTGCTGATGTAGCTTTGATCAAATTAATACAAGAAACCCAGATAAATGTATAAATAGAAAGGGCATGTTTTGAAAAAAGATTAATCAAAACATGCCCTTATAATATTTATTCTTTTATAAAAAAGTTTGATCATTTTTGTGTTCCTTAACGAGCTAACGCACCCGTTAGTTCTATAATAAAAGCGATTCTTATTAAAGAATCGCGCCCTTTAATGAAAGATCGTCCTGATCACTATTGCAGTAGTAATTTCAAGAAAAGCCTCCTTTAGCGGTATGACTTATCTTTTCTCTGTCGACAATGAAGTAGTTTCTTTGAGATAATCTTCTCTTTTCTTCATCATTAGATTTCAAGTTTTTTTTGTATCAGGGTGCAATAATATATTATCTGTAAGGTCCAATAGTGATAAAACCAAACAAATAGAGCTATGAAACCTCATATATAAAATATGATATTGGCTAATAACAGGCATCGTGAAAAAAGTCATTAGAATAAAGGGGAAAGATAGGAATGGCAGAATTAATGGATTGGAAAAATAGTGCTCGCGGGCATAAATTTATAGCTTCTTTTAGCGGAGGAAAGGATAGTGTCTTAGCTCTATATAAAGCAGTGAAGGTTGGAGAAGCAGTTGGATTGATCGTCATGCTGGAAGAAGAAGGGAAACGTTCCAGATCCCATGGAATGCCTCCGGAACTCATTCGTGCCCAAGCTAAATCTATAGGTTTGCCCGTATATACTGCAGCTGCAAGTTGGACAGATTATGAAAAAGTATTTATGTACCTTTTAGACAAAGCTAAAAATCAAGGAGCAGAAGTGTTAGTAACTGGAGACTTAGATATGCCTGCTCATGGCTGTTGGCATGAAAAGGTTACGAAGAATGCTGGATTAAAGCTTGGGATGCCTTTATGGGAAATGAACCATCGTGAAGCTGTCGAAGAGTTCATAAATCTAGGATTTGTAACGATAATTGTAACTGTTAATTTATCATTCGGAATGCGAGAGAACGATTTAGGGCGAACATTAACCCATGAATACGTGAAGGAGCTTGAAGCCCGTGGTATTGACCCCTGCGGAGAAGGTGGAGAATTCCATACAACAGTAATAGATGGGCCCATTTTTAAATTTCCTATTCCAGTTCGTAAATGTGAGATTATTAAGGACGGAGAATATGCTTTTTTGCCCTTAGAGCTAGATCAGATGGCGGACGGTGCAACTTTTTTATAACCGGTACGAATTTATTTCAAATCCACAGCTGATTATTTTCTAGGGCCAGACAATCGCTTTTGTCCGACGTTACGGCCGATTGCATTTTGTAATCATTAGATGGGAAATTTCAAATAGAACTTGAAGTGAGTGTATCTCTAAGTCATCTAATTATCCTTCAATAAAAGCCCCTTCGTTTTATCAACGAAGGGGCTTAAACAGCCAATTAATTATGAGCTTTTTCTAGAGCTAGTTTTATCCCAAAACCTATCAGTATAGCACCCGTTATTCCTTCAAAAATCGCTTGTGTTCTAGGCTTTTTCATAAAAGCACTAATCTGATTCAATAAATAGATATAAAATACAAACCACACTAAGGTTAATACGGTATACGTTAAACCCATTATAAGAAACGGTAAAAATGTATTGGTTCCATGATCAACAAACTGTGGCAAGAAAGTTAAGAAGAAAACTGCCACTTTAGGATTCAGTAGGTTGGTAAGGAACCCTTGCTTAAAGTAAGACTGGTTTTCATACTTATTTTTGACAGCCGTTTCAGTGGTTGCTGCCACTTCCTTGTTTTTTAATCCCCATAACGTCTTGATGCCTAGATATACCAAGTAAACGGCACCGACGTATTTGAAAATAGAAAATAATAAAGCGGATTTTACAATGATTGCTGAAAGGCCAAACACTGCAGCTGATGTATGAATAAGAAGTGCGCAACACGTACCAAACATCGTTTTAAAACCTCCCGTTGTCCCAACGGTAACGGTATTCCTTGTTGTTATTGCTGTATCTGGACCAGGTAGAATAATGAGAAGAATACACGTAATCACAAACAAATAAAAGTTTTCCATTTATGGACCTCCATTCAAAGATGAAAATTCTAAAAATTGTTACATTTAATTTAACATAAATGAACGTAGTTTGGGGAGGTAAATAAGTAAGCCGAATTCCTGTAAGTAGTAGTTGTGATCATGTGAAAAAACTATGAAACACAGCATTAATAACCTCTTAAATAAAGAATGGACTGAAATCTATCTATGATTTTGATTTTTTTTATCGAACTAAGGGAGGAGATAATAATGTTATGGGAACCTTTTCTATAAGTAGGGGATGAATAGCAATTCTCCATGGGCACCTTAATTAAAAAAGATAAAAAAAACAAGCCGAATCATTTTTGTGACTCGGCTTGTTTTTTTTTATTTAAACCTAGTGAAAATCTATTTCTTTTTAGGGTAATTTTTTCAACACAGCACGTACCGGACTGCCATCTGCTTCAACTAATGGAAGTGGGAGGGCTGCTAATTCATAATCCCCTGGTAACACATCAGATAATACAAGCCCCTCCAAAATGTGAATTTCATGCCCAGCAAGTTCATGATGGGCAGACAGTTCTTTACTATCTAATGGATCTACTGATGGTAAATCAAGACCAATAAGACGAACACCGAGTTCTGAAAGATAAGCCGCTAATTCTGGTTGGATATGAGGAATAGTTTGTGGAAACACACTTCGATCCCTCCATGCATCTGTGCGAATTAACAGACGGGTCACTCCTTCTAGATCTATATTGGATAATTCATTGACTCCGATACTTGTCTTGTTTGGTAAATGGATAACTCGGGCACTTCCGATATATAAATCGAGATCAAGTTCAATCACTCTTTTTCCATCGTTATCAAAATGAAAAGGTGCATCAATATGAGTACCAGTGTGTATACTCATATTGATTTGGCCTACATTGACAGATCCACTTTCCTCTTTACTCCAATTGACTTTGTATGAGAAAGGTGTATCTCCAGGCCAGACTGCGACATTTTCATCCAGACGTTGTGAAATATCAATCCATGTACCCATGCATCTTACCTCCATCTCATCTGGCTATTGCTTTCTTGCCACTTTTTCAAAAAGAATAACCTACTTAATTTCTTCTTATAGCTTCGTTCTTAGGCTCCATAGTTCTGGGAAAAAGTGTTGGTCTAGAGCTCTTTTTAAATACGTAACACCTGATGATCCACCAGTTCCTTGTTTATGACCAATAATTCTTTCCACAGTACTCATATGATTAAAACGCCATAATTGCTGTTGATTGCCAATGTCCACTAACTTCTCGGCCAACTCATATAAGTCCCAATATTGCTCGACATCGCGGTAAACTGTCAGCCACGCTTCTTCTACACTGGTATTTGGTTCATATTTTTGTGACCAATCCCTATTAATAGCTTCTTGATCAACAGGTAGTCCACGGGCCACAAGAGCATTAATCGCCGCGTCATAAATACTTGGCTTATGAAGAGCCTGCTGCATTTGCTCGTATAGATCTGTCTGATGTTGATAGACTGATAGCGTATGAACATTTTTGTTACCTAGTGCAAATTCAATCAAACGATTCTGATAAGATTGGAATCCAGAAGATTGTCCTAGTTTATCCCTAAACTCCATGTATTCAGCCGGTGTCAAAGTTGAAAGGACACTCCATGACTGAATCAATTGCTGCTGAATTCTCGAAACGCGCGACAGCATTTTAAACGAAGGTTCCAACTTGTTTTGGCGTATACACTCAGTTGCTGCTGTCAACTCATGTAAAATGAGCTTCATCCATAATTCACTCGCTTGATGGATAACGATAAATAGCATTTCATCATGATGATCGGAACATCTATGTTGACTAGTTAAAATCTTATCAAGGTGGAGATAATCTCCGTAAGACATCGATTTTTGAAAATCGGTTTGAATTTCTTTCTCTAGACCAGTTATTGTTTGTTCATTGTTATCCATTTTCTTCATTCCGCAATCCCCTCACTTTTCATATTCAAAAAACTGTGATTTCTCCATACTATTTTTTCCGTCATTCTATTCTATCTTCTCTTCCAGAGTTTCCTCCACTACATTATGATTAATATTTCTTCTTTTCGAAACAAAATAAGCGACAGATAAAAATAGTAACCAAGGAATCCCGAATTGAAGCATAATTTTGAAATCTGTAAACCATGTCGTAATCATTAAGCTAAATAGAAGAACGGCTCCTAGTATCGTTAAATAGGGAAAACCGATCATCCTTACCGGTAACTTGCGTCCGCCTGTTTTCTCCCATTTCACCCTGAAAAACAAATGAGAAATGAAGATCATAAGCCATGTGAACATAGCACCGAACATGGAAATCCCCATCATGAAGGCATAGGAGGAACCAGGAAGTAACGCATGAACGCCTGCAGCAATAAAAATCCCAGTGGTAGAGACAGCAAGTGCTTTTGCCGGAACGCCTCTTTTGTTTAGGTTTCCTAAAAAGCTGGGTGCATGTTTTCCACGCGCCAATGAAAACATCATACGAGTTGAAGCATAGAGCTGAGCATTCATGGCAGATAAAGCAGCCGTTAAAATAATAAAGTTCATGATCCCGGATGCACCTGGAATGTTCAAGATTTCCATCACTTTTACGAATGGACTCTCCTCGATCCCAGCCGTTTTCCACGGAACGATCATCAACATGATCCCAATTGTCAACACATAGAAGGTGGATAAACGGAAGACAGTCGCTTTCAATGCTTTTGGAACAGCTGCATCTGGATCTTTTGCTTCTCCTGATGTAACCGCTATCATTTCAGTTCCAAGAAAGCTGAATAAAGAAATAAATACGGCTATCCACATCCCCTTTAAACCAAATGGGAAAAAACCGCCTTCATTCACAAAGTTTTCCGGTCCTATATGTGGCTGTTCGGATGAACCGAATAGTACATAGGCTCCAAGGAGAATAAAACCAACAATGGCACTTATTTTAATAAAGGAGAACCAATACTCAAATGTAGCGAATGTATTCACGCTGGTAGCATTTACATAAATCAGGACACCTGCAAACAACAAAATCCATACGATTCCCGGCACGGTCGGAAACCAATATTTCATATACACGCTGACTGCACTTACTTCAACCCCAACAGCCAAAACATTGCCAATCCAATAGGAATAGCGGACAAGATAGCCTGCCATAGGAGTCATGTACTTTTCAGCAATAGCTCCAAAAGAACCGGAAGTAGGATGGGCAACCGTCATTTCGGCTAAACAGCCCATCAACAGCAAAACAATGAACGCCCCGAGTGCATAGCTGAGCAATACACTTGGCCCTGCCGCTTGAATGGCAAGCCCGCTGCCAAGGAATAGCCCTGTCCCGATGGCACAGCCCATCGCGATCATGGAAAGCTGATTTGTTTCTAAATCACGTTTTAACCCTTTCTCTGGCCCATCTTTAAAGTTCAATTGAGTATTTTTGTTCTCCATAGTTCATCCCCTTTTTTTTCAAAAAGACTTTATCCTACCCTAATGGGCAGTGAGTTCCCACTTCTTTAAGCGCAGGCTAACCGCCTATAATAACCGACTGATTCGACACTAACCATTAGAGGGATGAAGACTCCTCTGGCGGAATTCACGTTATGCAACTACTTCACGTTCATTCTTGAATTTTTCATATTGTTTTTCTGTCATGATTTTTTTGAGAATTTGTACCACTTCCCAAACTTCTGCGAAGGAAGTATAGAGTGCAACTGGAGCAAGACGAATGATGTTTGGTGCTCGAAAATCCGGAATCACACCGTTTTCTTTCAATGCCTTACAAATGCGTGCAGCTTCTTTATGCTCGAGGCTCACATGACCTCCGCGACGTACGTCTTCTCTAGGAGTTCCAATGAAAAACCCCAGGTCTTTCAACTCGAGTTCGATTAAGTCTATTAAATATTGATTAATTTTAAGAGATTTTTCCCTAATATTCTCTATACCAGCTTCTATAAACATTTCTAATGACCCAATCAAAGGTGCACAACTTAATACATGTGGCGTTCCAATTTGATAAGCGCCTGCTGATTCAGCTGGTGTTAATGTATGTTTCATATCGAATTGTTTATCTTTTCTAGACCCGAACCATCCAGCCAATCCAGGCATCGTTCCAAAATGTTTTCGATTTACATATAAGCCGCCAACACCGCCAGGACCGCCATTTAAATGTTTATAATTGCACCAATACGCAAAATCCACACCCCATTCACTGAATGAATGCGGGATCGCACCAATAGAATGACATCCGTCAAATCCAATTAATATTCCTCTTTTATGAGCTTCATCAGTTAATCGTTTCATATCCAATATTTGACCGCTGCGGTACAGTACTGTTGGCAAGACGATTAAAGCAATATCATCGGTCATTGCTTCGATAATATCATCCTCTTCAAGAAATCTTCCATCGCGACTTTTCACACGGATGAGATCGGTTTCCGGATCGTATCCATGTGTACGCAGCTGACTTTGAAGAGCATAAATATCAGTCGGAAAGGTTAATTCATCTGCTAAAATTTTTGTGCGCATTCCTTCAGGCTTATAAAAAGTAGCTACAAGTTGATGCAGATTTACAGTTGTCGAGCCGGTTACAATAACTTCCTCAGGAGAAGCTCCCACTAATTGGGCAATCTTCGCGCCCAATTTCTCTGCCATGAAAAACCATGGGTGATTCCCTTGTGTCCATCCATCAATCCCATGTTCTTTCCAATCTTCTAAAGATTCCAAAAGAGTACGTTCAGCTCTTTTCGAAAGAAGCCCCAATGAGTTTCCATCCATATAGATGGAATTTGGCTTTAAATAAAACTCTTCACGATAACAACGAAGGGTATCTTCTTTATCCATTTGTTTTGCGTAATCTTGAAAGCCGTTTGAAAGCATAATTATCCTCCCTTATTCTATTTTTCTTATAATTCTAGGAGAATCGTACCAAAGAATATGACACGATGTCAATAAGTTAATTCAGAAAATTATAAACATTAAATTATTCAAATGTTTTTTATTTTTATTGAAATCCTTTATGCTAGAAGATAAGGGGAGGAATAGGCATGGATAATGGTAAAGTAGGGGATAAACGACATTTGCGCTCAATTATGACACGTCAAAAGTTATTAGAAGCTGCAAAGGAAATATTTCTTGAAGAAGGTTTTCAAGCTGCGGTTATTTCCCAAATGATCAAAAAGGCAAACATCGGGTATGGAACGGCCTATGTTCATTTTAAAGGAAAAGAGGATCTTTTAATTGTATTAATGGAGAATGTTATGGAGCAATTTTATGAAATTGCCGAGACCTCTTTCTTTCCAAAATCGAAGGACGAAGCAGAGCGTATTATAAATAAACAAGCTAATGCTTTTTTAAAAATGGCAGAAGCTGAACGCAATATGATGCAAGTTTTCGAGCAGGCTATTGGGATTTCAACTGTTATCTCAGATAAATGGAAGGCAATCCGTGTAAAGTTTATACAGCGAATTTCTAAGGACGTTGCCTATGCACAGCAAAATGGGCTAGCAAGAGCTGAATTAAACCATGAGCTTGTTGCAAGAGGTTGGTTTTTCGCAAATGAAATGTATCTTTGGGAAATTGTCCGAAACGAACATCAGAGTTCTGTCGAAGAAATTGCTAAAACCATCACGTCTGTTTACGTCGAAGGTCTTTATCTATAACTTTATTTTTAGACAATAAGCAATGAATATATATTTTACTAAAAGCATGCATGTCAAGTAATCTTCCGGTTTTATACAGTCGGAAGATTTTATTTTATTTAATCAAGGTTTTACAACTACTTTAAAGGCTTTCCCACTACACACCTCTTATCGGAAAACTTCTTATACAACCACTTATAACCAAAACCAGCTGAATTCACGAGTAAAACGACTGAATTCACGAGTAAAGCAGCCAAACTCACGAGTAACCTCTCAAACTCACGAGTAAAACGCCCAAACTCACGAGTAAAACGCCCAATTCACGAGTAAACCTCTCAAACTCACGAGTAAAGCAATCAAACTCACGAGTAAAACGCCCAATTCACGAGTAAACCTCTCAAACTCACGAGTAAAACGCCCAATTCACGAGTAAACCTCTCAAACTCACGAGTAAAGCAGCCAAACTCACGAGTAAAACGCCCAAAGTCACGAGTAAAACGCCCAACTCACGAGTAAAACGCCCAAATTCACGAGTAAACCTCTCAAATTCAGGAACAAAACGCCCTCGTTAGTGTGAGGCTTAGTACCACTACGCCTTAAGTCTTACTTAAAAATATAGCTAAGGCTCATTATACGAACTTGCAAAACTAGATAAGATAGAAACAAGGAAAGGAGGACGAAAACAATGAAGAAATTTGGTTTATTTATTGTAGGGCTGATCGCATTATTTATCTTGCTAGCGAATGTGGGTCCATTAATCAGCTTGGCGATTTGCTTAGCTATTCTATATTTTGGATTCAAACAGTTCATGAAGTCCGAATCGACAGGAGCCAAAATTGCCTGGGGATCAATCTCCCTTATCGTGCTAATAGTTGCTGTTTCTCATATCCCAGCGATATTAGGTCTGGTAGCAGCTTACGTTCTTTACCTCGTCTATAAAAAATGGAATAAAAATGATGAAATTGTATCGAAAGAAACAGACCCATTCTCGAATTTTGAAAGAGAGTGGAAAGAGTTAAATAAAAACTAGGAGAAGGGATGGAATTGGAATGAGTAATCTATTTTCAAGAATGAAACAAACGATTTCAGCGGATTTTCACGACTTGTTGGATAAAAAGGAGCAAAAAAATCCAATTGGAATGTTAAATCAATATCTGCGTCAATGTGAGCAGGAGGCAGAGAAGGTCGGAAAGCTGGTTGAACGTCAATATCTACTGAAAGAAGAGTTCACTCGTGAATATAGTCAAGCGCAAAATCTAGCTGAAAAGCGTAAACATCAGGCTGAAATTGCTAAGCAGGCTGGAGAAATTGATTTAATGGAATTCGCCTTAAAGGAAAACCTGCACTATGAAGATCGGGCGCTAAGTTTGAAGGAAGCGCAAAAAAGTGCAGAAGTTCAGTTAGATGAACTGGAGCGGAAATATGAAGAAATGAAGCATAAGCTCAAGGATATGCATCTTAAGAGAATGGAACTGATGGGCAGGGAGAATATTGCCCGGGCAAACCACCGGATCAATCGGGTTTTGAATGCTGGTAGCTCCGATGCCAAACCGATAGCGATGTTTGATGAAATGGAGCAATATATCGATCGTATTGAGAATCAAGTCCATTCAGATTATAATCGACATACTATCGATGCCAGGATTGTCCAGCTTGAAAAGGAAATGGAACAGAAAGAAGCATAGTCGATTTCTTATTAAAGCTTTGCTGTTATCCCCCAACTACTTGGAATCGAAGGTGGGGGAAAACAGTCTGTTATAACGTGATAAATTCATGGTATTCTTAAAAGGCACGGGTTCCTGTGCCTTTTAAGAATATCATGATAACTTACAGAGGAGGCGAACCGATGTTGAACAAAATGAAAACGGATTATATGGGTTGGATCTTTCTCATCGGAATCGTCCTGCTTATTTTAGAGATTTCATTTAAGGGTGGAGGTCTCTTTTTTTCCCTAGCATTTTCAATTGGACTTATCTATTTAGGAAGGAAATTTTTAAAACGGACAATTGGGAAAATCCTTTTTTATATAGGAATAATATCTCTTATTATTACTGTTCTGAATATGTTCGTCTTTAGATTTTTCCTAATAGCAATTCTTATTTATCTATTACTTCTTTATTATCAATCGAAAAAAAATCCTGATTGGATCAATCCCGTTTTAACCAATGAGGGGTTTGACGAAGAACGGATCAATAAAGAGCGATTATTGAAAACCAATTATCTATTTCAAAATAGGTTGTTCGGTCATCAACAAACGGCCGAACATGTATATGAATGGAATTCCGTAAATGTTCAGGGTGGGGTCGGTGATACAGTTATTGATTTAAGCCGGACGATTTTACCGAAAGACGACGCTGTCATTTCCATCAGAAATATAGTTGGTAATATCACAATACTAGTACCGTATGGTATTGAAATCAGAGTCCATCATTCGGTCATTGCAGGTAGAGCACGGATTTTTGAAAATAAGCCTGAATCCAGGGTATTTAATCAAATCTATTCATATCAAACGGAAGGGTTCAATGAAACGGATCAAAAGGTTCATATCATCACTTCTATCTTAGTTGGGGATTTAGAGGTGAAGCGGGTATGAGTATACTGACACGTCAGATATTGAGTGCCCTTTGTGTTTCTTTCGTTCTTTCCCTTGCCTTGCCGGCAGCGGTTTTCTTTGTTTTTCCTTTATCTGACTGGAGATTATTGTGGGATAAAGTGGTCATGGGGTTACCCTTCGTCATATTCCTGCCAAGTCTGGTCATTACGGTAGGGCTGATCTATGGAGTCGTTTCAGGGATGTTTTGGAAGAGGCAGCTGCAAAGGATGGATGAAGGGCTTTATTTACTTGAACAAGGCCGCTTACCTTCGCAACAGGAAATGTATCCAGTCCAAGAGATGGCTAAAATGGTTGAACGGATGAATCAGATCCATAAGCATATCAATGAGCAGACAAAATTATCTCAAAAAATGGCGAATGAAAAGGCCATTGATCAGGAGAAACAGATCCAGGAAATTGTTTCACAGGAACGAAACCGTTTGGCGCGGGAACTGCATGATTCAGTGAGCCAGCAATTGTTTGCCGCTTCGATGTTCATGTCGGCCATTACAGAGTCACAATCTAATATGGAAAAAACGGAAATGAAACAATTCAAGGTAGTGGAAGAGATGATCCATCAATCACAGCTCGAAATGAGGGCTTTATTGCTGCACCTGAGACCCGTCGCGTTAAAGGGAAAATCATTGCAGGAAGGAATGAAGGAGCTCCTTGAGGAATTGGCCCAAAAAGTGACGATGGATATAAATTGGAAGATGGAGCCCGTTACTCTGGATAAGGGGATTGAGGACCATCTGTTTCGGATTTTACAAGAATCGATTTCCAATACACTAAGACATGCAAAAGCGAACTCGCTTGAAGTGCTATTGATCGTTCGTGATGGGTTGATCATTTTACGGATTACAGATGATGGCATCGGCTTTAACGTCGAGGAATCGAAAACCGGATCATATGGTCTGCAAAACATGCATGAACGGGCTGTTGAATTAGGCGGAACGATGAAACTGGTAAGTGTTCCTAATAAAGGAACACAACTTGAAGTGAAAATCCCATTATTAAATACTGGAGGTGATCATGATGATTAAAGTATTATTTGTCGATGACCATGAAATGGTAAGAATAGGGGTGTCTGCCTATTTATCCGCACAAGCAGATATCGAAGTGATTGGTGAAGCGGACAATGGTTTGAAGGCTGTTGAACTGGCAATGGAGTTGCGTCCAGATATCATTTTGATGGATTTGGTCATGCCAGAAATGGACGGCATAGAAGCGACTAAGCGAATTATTGAAAAATGGCCTGAAGCAAAAATCATCATTGTGACAAGCTTCCTGGATGACGAAAAAGTATATCCGGCATTGGAAGCCGGTGCGACAAGCTATATGTTGAAAACATCAAAGGCCAGCGAAATTGCGAGAGCCGTTCGTTCCACCTTTCAAGGGCAAAGTGTACTTGAACCGGAAGTGACTGGGAAAATGATGGAAAAGTTACGTCGCCCGCAGAAAACTCAGCTTCATGAACAATTGACAAATCGTGAAATGGAAATTTTGCTGTTGATGACACAAGGGAAAACGAATCAGGAAATTGCGGATGAACTATACATAGCCCTGAAAACAGCCAAAGTACATGTCAGCAATATATTAAGTAAGCTTGCGGTGCAGGACCGCACTCAAGCTGTGATTTACGCATTTAAACATTCGCTCGTTCAAGAAGAACAGTGATATTGAAAAACCGGCTTCAATTTTCAGGGATTTATAAAAATGACAGACAAGCCGAACAAAACAAGTACTCCCTAATTTGTTTCTCCATGCTAATGATAACGGTTGTCTCCTTATATCGTTAATGGGAACTTCATTTAAATGCAAAAAGAGCATGTTTTGATTAAGTTTAATCAAAACATGCTCTTTTTTATACAGTTATGTTTTCAGATTATACAGCTTCCTCTGCAGTATCGAGCCTCTTGCCATATATCCGATAAAGAACCAAGGCAAATACCATTCCTATAAAGGAGATGGAGGAGATGAACAGGTAAAGAGTCTTGCCTCCGAAAGCCCCATATATTGCTCCGCCTATATAAGAAGCAATGATTCCCGAAACTCCAAAGAACAATAGCGCCAGTACGGTCTGGCCTGTGGCACGCCACTCCACCGGAACAATCCGATACAGGTACTGAATGGCAGCAGAGTAGAAGATCGGGAAAGTCAATAGCTGCATGACTTGCAAATAAGCTAATAGATGTGGATCGGTAATCCAGGCAGAGACGAAGTAACGAATAAAGAAAAACGCAGCTGCGAACGAAATAATAATGATTTCCTTACCTTTACGCAGCCACCAGAAGCTTAAGGCGAAAACAACAATTTCACTTCCTGCTGCTAAGAACCAGGTCAAGCCTACAAGCTTGGCACTTCCTCCAAGTTCACGGATATATACTCCGAGGAAAGTATCATTCATCCTTGCTGGAACAGCACAGATAAAGACCAATAACAAGAAAAGAAGAGTCTCTTTATTACTGAAAAAATGCTTAAGGCTCTTTAAGGAGACAGGTTTCCCTGAAACGGGTGCATCAGGCATCATCCAGCTGACAATAAAACTGATCAAACCTATGACGGCAAAAAGTAAGGCCAGGCTGTTTGCTCCGAAATATGACATAACATAGCCAGTGATCAGTGAGATGACCGCATAACCCAATGCACCATATGTCCGGATGGAACCGTAACTGATCCCAGATTTCTCCGCAATGGTAAAGTTGAGGCTTTCCGTCAGGGGATCAATCGGCATCAGAAAGAAATAAAGCAGCATGGCAAACAGGATGAGTTGAAGATAACTGCTTGAGTCATATAGAAAATATCCGATTACGCTCGAGAAAAAGATAAGTAACAACAGGACTTTACGTATAGTCCTCGTTTTGTCGCTGATCATTCCCCATAAAGGCTGGGTAATGAGGGTGACAAAACCTCCTGTACCAATGATGAATCCGATTTGGGCTGGACGCAAACCTTGATCAGCCAGATAGACTGGGAGAAACGGAATGAAAATGGCAAGCAGTCCAAAATATAAAAAGTTAAAACTTTTTAATAATCGTAGTGCTTTCATAAAAAGTATGATACCTCACGTGTTCTATAGATTGGTTTAATTTCAACTTTGTTATTGTAACATTGATGACAGTTTTTGAAAAAATAGATTTTATTTTTATGGATGGAAATAGATAGATAGAGTTGGTTTCGAGGTTTGGAAAATCCTCACTTTTACTTTTTAAAAATGGATGCAAATGATAGAATTAACACTTATTGTTAATGAGGGGGAGTGGAATAAATAATGGATCAAGACACAAAAGTGATTCAAGAGTTGCAAGTATTGAAGAAAAAAGTCGGTCATCTTGAAGACTTATTAACGGAGCAAGCGAATAAAAAAGAGAAGGTAGGACCAGTTCGTACCTTTATTGATGCTATAGTATCTTTGTTATTTGGCTTAATTGTTGTTGGACCGGTTGTTGTGGTCGTCGTTGGGGTTTTAATGGTTCTTGCATCATGGTTAGGGACGGAGTTTTAACACTTGAGGTGAGTATTAGGGAAATTTAGAAGCGGAGGAAAATAGATTGGTAGATTTAAATATCTTTTTAGCATTTAGCGCAGGAATACTTTCTTTTATATCTCCATGTTGTTTGCCTTTATATCCTGCTTTTTTATCTTATATTACAGGTTTTTCAGTTAGTGAGTTAAAAGAAGAAAGTAACAAATTAAATCGTAAGGCACTGTTTCATACCTTTTTCTTTTTGGTCGGATTTTCAATCATTTTTGTGGTGCTAGGGCTTTCGACATCGTTTTTTTATGAACTGTTTTATGAATATATTGATTTTATTAGACAAGCAGGAGCCATTTTAATCGTTATGTTTGGACTAATCATTGTCGGAGTTTTTCAGCCGAAATTTTTAATGATGGATAGGAAAATAACCTTTAAAAGCCGTCCATCTGGCTATCTAGGTTCTGTTTTGATCGGAATAGGATATGCAGCTGGATGGACTCCTTGTGTGGGTCCGATATTAGGTGCCGTAATGACCCTTGGGTTATATACGGGACAAGGTTTATTATATATGATTGCTTATATCCTTGGATTTTCAATACCTTTCTTTATCATGTCATTTTTTATCGGAAAATCAGGCTGGATAAGGAAGTATAATCATAACTTCACTAAAATTGGCGGATATTTCACGATTGTTATGGGTGTTTTCTTGTTTTTTGATTGGATGACTAACATGACTTCTTTCCTAACAAATTATGTATTTGGAGGCTTTACTGGTTTCTGAGTATCATACTTACTAAATGAGCTAATGATTTGCTAATTTTAATAAAGAAAAGAGGGTGCCCCTAACTATTCTGCGGTATATCCTCTTTTCGGAAGAATTAGGATAAAGTTAAGAACAAATCATTTAAATATATAATGCAAAAAAAGGACTGTTACTGCAAGTTTGTATCTTTTCTCGATTGAAAGAGAATCATTTTCTTTCATGAATTTTTCGATATCTTCACACTCAAGATTAGAGAATAAGGAGATCGTCTCTACTGGTATACCAAATTCATTGTTCAGTGCTTGAGTTATAGCGGAGACCCTTTCATTTGCATCGGTTGAAGGAATCCCTATGACTAAAAGGCCCACTAAATCTATTAGGTCCGTCATTTCTGTTTGAGTTATCGAAGAATGAATATTATGACCATTTGTAAAATCTAAAAGAACTTGTTCAGATATTCCGGTAATTTTACTTAATGATGCTGCAGGCATTTTATAATCATTTAGAAGAGTTTTTAATAACTCTTTAGGTTCATGACTAATCATCTTGAATAACCCTCTTTCACTTTTAACTCTATTATACTTATAAGAGACAGAATCAATAAATCCTGAAACAGCAGTTCTCCAGTGGACATACATCATACTTAATTTTAAATAGTATTTTACTGATTTTATATAGCAAGTTCACCACAATTCACTAAGATTTGTTTCTTTTAAAATGTTATTCTAAAAAAATTATTGACAAATTTACATCGAATCCGTATAGTATTGGATATTATTAAAAATATTCAGATATAATTTTCAAAACGCAAAGATCAGGAGTAGTAAAAGCAAATTATTCGGTAAAGAGAGCTGCGGGGTGGTGTAACGCAGTCCAATAATACTTTGAACTTGCCTGGGAGTGGTAAAGCAAAAGATTAGATCAAACCTATTCTCTTTGTTTTAACGATTAACCTTCGTTACAAGGTTTTTAAAGCAGGGTTCAAAAGAACCAATAAGAGTGGTACCGCGGTAAGCATAAGGCATATCGTCTCTTTCTTCATTTGATTATGAAGGAAGAGACGATATGCCTTTTTTGATTTTGGGAGGTAATGATATGGAAACGGACAAACGAAATTTACAGAGGACAATGACTTCACGGCATATTACGATGATGGCATTAGGCGGTGCTATTGGAGCAGGTTTATTCAAAGGAAGCAGTTCAGCCATTGATATGGCAGGCCCATCCGTAATTATTGCGTACTTAATTGGTGGAATCATCTTATTATTCATTATGCAAGGTTTAGCTGAAATGGCGGTCCGCAATAGCGGTGCAAGAACATTCAGGGACTTAGTTCAATCGATCCTAGGAAAGTATCCTGCCTATTTTCTAGATTGGATTTATTGGAAAATGTGGGTATTGAACATAACGGCAGAATCCGTCGTTGCAGCGATTTTCATTCAATATTGGCTGCCTGGATATCCAATTTGGATACTGGCATTAGCTGTTTCTGTGTTAGTTACAGCGATTAACTTGCTGTCGGTAAAGGTTTTTGCTGAAACTGAGTACTGGCTTGCGTTAATTAAAATTACCGTCATTATTGTGTTCATCATGGCTGGATTATTGTTACTGCTCGTAACTTTTGGTGATCATACAGCCGTCGGTTTCTCTAACTTGACTGACCATGGTGGTTTCTTTCCGAATGGATCAACAGGTTTAATCACTGCGATGCTTGTTGTGATCTATTCATATGGTGGTACTGAAATTATTGGGGTCACGTTAGCTGAAACGAAAAATCCCGAAAAAGTGGTTCCAAAAGCCGTTCGCAGTACATTGGTCAGGATCATTTCCTTCTATATCATTCCATTTTTCATCATCGTTAGTTTAATTCCTTGGAACGAAGTAAACGGGGTGCCTGAAAGTCCGTTTGTGATGGTCTTTCAAATGATAGGGATTCCAGGTGCCGACCATATTATGAACGCAGTTGTTCTACTAGCAATCATTTCATCGATGAACTCTGGACTGTATGGTTCATCTCGCGTTTTGTATACACAAGCCGTGGACGGTCGCATTCCGAAAATCTTTTCACGTTTATCCAAGAAGAAAGTTCCTGTTTATGCAATATTAATGTGTACTTCAGCTTTATATGGCGGTGTACTGATTTCCTTATTTGCTGGAAGCAAGACCTTCGATTTCCTAATGGGATCGCTGGGATATACCGTATTATTTATCTGGTTAATCATAGCTATAGCTCATCTGAAATCACGTAAAAAAAATCCTGAAAAAACAAGTGCCTATTCGGTTAAATGGTTCCCTTATACAACTTGGGCTGCGATCATCGCTTTAATAACGATCCTGATTGGAATCATTTTCACTACATCCATCATCGTAACGATTATGACACTTAGCATCTACTTCTTTATTACCTTAACTTATGTATGGAAAAGACGCTTTAATAAAATCTAGAAGGAAGAGGGATGGATAACCCTTTTTCTCTTATAGGTACAGTTCCAGTTTCATATGGTCAAGAAAAGTATTATCGAACGAATGAGAGAGTTGGATTAAGCAACTTATTTAAGCCATGGTATATATTAACATACCATGGCTTTTTTTATCATGAGAAGGTCTATTATTAGAAAGAGTCAAAGATATCCATTTAATAGTTCCTGGGAATCATTAAATCTAGCATGTTATGAGTCCAATTGAGTGCTAAATGTTGTATAATAATCTTTGGAAAATAACTAATTTATTGAAAGTCGGAGCGAACTATGAAAAACAATACTCTTTTCTCTTTTCACCCATTATGTTATTTATTACTTTTGGTACTTACTAGTTCTATTTACTCGATCATCAATCAATCAACAGGTCATGCTGTCAATGTTACGACTATAATAGATGGAGAGATTCCCTTTATTAAAGAATTTGTCGTTCCTTATTTACTTTGGTATCCGTATATATATGGATTGATGATTTATTACTGTTTTGTTGACCGCAAGCATTATTTTGTTGCATTAGGTAGTTTGATTAGCGGAAAACTTCTCTGTTTTATTGTATATTGTTTTTGGCAAACGACCGTACCACGTCCAGAAGTGGTGGGGAACGATATCTTTGCCAATTTAGTTCGACTTGTTTATAGTCATGATCAACCTGTTAACTGTTTACCTAGTATTCATGTACTGACAACATTTATTATGATGATCGTTGTGTATAAACGGAAAGACCAGCATAAATGGGAGTTTGCTAGTGTCACTGCATTTGGAACACTGATTATCTTATCCACGCTATTTACGAAACAGCATGCTGTTTTAGATGTACTAGCAGGAATACTCCTTGCATGTGGGGTGTATGTTTCGATACAGTATATGTTCCAAGCACTATCAGCCTATCAGATCAATCATTATGCAGGGAGACAAATAAAAAAAGAAATAAAAAATACGGATCTATAGGTCTTTTGAGAAAATGCCTTGATCCGTTTACAAGAAAAATGCCACTGTAAGATACGTATATCTTACAGTGGCATTTTATATAGGCTTCTTAAGTAAAATCATTATACAGCCAATGAAAAAAGCACCAATCTTCAAGAAATAAGAAGATTGGTGCTTTTGCTTTTACATTTCAGCTTCTATTTTCAATGATGATTCTTCGCTGAATTTTTCCTTATCCAGGTCACCCGTTATTTTACTTGTTAGAATACCTGAAGTCATGCTTCCGCTGACATTCACAGCCGTTCTTCCCATATCGATCAATGGCTCAACGGAAATCAAAAGTCCTGCCAAGGCAATTGGCAAGTTCATTGCTGACAATACTAGAATAGCAGCAAAAGTTGCTCCTCCACCTACGCCAGCAACTCCGAAAGAGCTAATGGCTACAATGGCAATTAACATGGCAATAAAGGATGGTGTTAGAGGGTCAATACCCACTGTTGGAGCGATCATGACGGCTAACATGGCCGGATAGATGCCGGCACAGCCGTTTTGACCAATCGACAAACCGAAGGATCCAGCAAAGTTGGCAATTCCTTCAGACACTCCTAATTGTTTCTGTGTTTGGATGTTCAATGGCAGAGCACCCGCACTTGTTCTTGAAGTGAAGGCAAACGATAATACTGGGAAAGCTTTTCTCAAATATACAACTGGATTCAATCCGGCAAGCGTCAACAATAACAAATGAATCAAGAACATGACAATTAGGGCGACATAAGAGGCTCCCACGAATTTTCCTAATTTCAGGATAGCGTCCAGATCACTTGTCGCTACCGTCTTAGTCATGATAGCCAAGATTCCATAAGGCGTTAAACGTAGAATTAACGTTACCACGCGCATGATGATGCTGTGCAATGTATCTACTATTTTAGCAAAAAACTCAGCATGTTCAGGCTGCTTCCTTTTGACCCCTAAATAGGCAATCCCAAGAAATGCAGCAAAAATCACAACAGAAATAGTTGAAGTCGGACGGGCTCCCGTTAAATCCTGAAACGGATTTGACGGAATCAATTCAAGGATTTGTTGCGGCATCGTTTTATCTTGAATGGTACCGTATGTTTCCGTTATTTGATCCCCACGGCTTAACTCTGCATCTCCTTGCTCAATTTGAACGGCTTCTAAATTGAACACAGTTGCGGATGTAATCCCCACGGCTGCTGCAATCGCAGTCGTTCCAAGCAAGATCCCGATAATCAGGACACTGATCTTTCCAATATTGCTAGTTAGTTTCAACCTTGTAAAGGCTGACAAGATAGAGATGAAAACAAGCGGCATAACAATCATTTGCAGAAACTTAACATATCCAGAACCTACAATGTTAAACCAATCGACTGATTTAACAATCGCTTCTGACTGAGGTTCATAGAAATACTGCAAAAGAAGTCCGAATACAATCCCTAATCCAAGTCCAGTAAAGACCCTTTTTGTAAAAGAAACATGTTTCTTATTCATATAAAATAAAACGCCTAAAAGTACGAGCATAATAGCAAGATTTAAAAATACATAACCAATCATATATTTCCCTCCTCAATTCCGATTATCCAAATAAGATTAATTAATATCTGAAATTATAATACATCATTTTTTATTTATTTACCAGAAGAAAATTATTTATTTTTGACTTGGAGAGGAATTCATGTATTTATCCATATTCAAGAACTGAATAAGAAGGAACAATAAAAGAGAGGTATACATGAACCTTTCTCCACTCACGGATCAGGGTTTCAGTATACCTCTCATAGATACAATTATTACTTCTTCATATCAATCACGATATCATCCAATACCAACTCTTTGGGAGCACTTCCTGGTTTTGTTGGGAAGGATGACACCTTTTCTTTACCATCTTCCGTTATGGTTACTTCCCCATGATTCTCTGAAGTGAAATTACCTAAGGACAAATGAGGGGTTGCAATCAGTTTCGTAGCGTTCTGATCAATTTTTTGGAAGGTTTTACTCCAGCTCATATTATAAGAACCGAAACCTTTTCCTCCGTTGCCTTCACCAGCGTACACATTTCCTAAGTCATCTTTAATGGTCAATTCAACATAGACATCATCCCACTTGTTTTAAACCAAGTTGGAAACTTCTTGATTGTAATGAACGACAAATGACATCGGTGATATCGCGATTTTTTCAACGGACACCTTTACTCCATATTGATCTACACTTTTATTGATAACCTTTTCGTTGTTCTCAAAAAGATTTGGGAACTTGATAGGGAAGGTATTATCAGGAAGGATATGTAAATAGGTTTCTTGAATTATAGGGTATTGAAGTTATCAAACTTTGTAAAGATGAGCCAAGTGTTTTGGAAAGGGATGAGTAGTGATGGAAATATTTATTGATAGGCTAAATGAACGAGATGCGGAAGAGTTATTTACATTTGAATGCAATAATAGAAGGTTTTTTGAACAAACGGTCCCAAGTCGTGGAGATGATTATTATACCTTCGAAACGTTCAAAAATAGACATAGGGAATTATTAAAAGAACAAGAAGAAAATATCTCATATTTTTATCTCATTAAGAATGACTCAGGCTCAATTGTCGGAAGAATTAACTTGGTAGATATTGATAATACCAATGGCTCGGCACATGTGGGTTATAGAATTGGAGAGAAGTATACGCAAAGGGGAATAGCCAATAAAGCATTAAAGCTATTAGTAAACACAGCGGCAGAATTAAGTGTAAACCAGATACATGCGAAAACAACAAGTAACAATATTGCCTCTCAAAAAGTTTTAGAAAGAAACGGATTTATACGGATTTCTATTAATGAGGAAAAAAATGAACACGGTCAAAAGGAAACGTTTATCTATTATTGTAGGACAATATAAAAATTCGGACTGAAAAATAGGCGATCGAGATATTTAGGAGATGAACCAATGAAAAAAATGATAGAACATACAACATTCCCAAAATATGTTACCGGCATGAATGTTTCGCAAGAATAGTAAAAGCTTTCATTACTTAGAATGAGAACGGAGAATCTACTATGATAGAAGGTTTATATGAAGCCCATTTACCTGTTAAAGACTTAGCCATTTCAATGGAATTTTATAAGAAAATAGGCTTGAAAATGGCATGGATGGATGAAGATACTGCCTTCTTTTGGATCGAGGAAAACAAAAGTTGGGTAGGTCTGTGGGAGGGGGAAGAATATCAAACTCCATATCACCCTTCACTACGGCATATCGCTTTTCGAGTATCTTATGAAAACATGAAAAATGCTTTGACTTGGCTTCAATCCCTGAAAATTGAAGTTGTCCCTTTTGGAAAAAGAACGTCCATTGAACCTTTTGTTCGTCCTCATCAAGGAAACGCTTCCGTCTATTTTAATGATCCAGATGGTAATAGTTTGGAGCTTATGTGTTCAATAGAAGTACCTGATGCATATAAGCATATGACCAAAAAACTTTCACTTGAAGAATGGGATGAATTGCTTACTAAGTAACTCATTTATCTATTAATAAAGTCGTTTAGAAAATAATAAAGTGTTTTAAAATTAATAGTAGTTATATAAAAAGCTGATCGGCAATAACACCAATCAGCTTTTTCCTGATGCTTATTCTTCTCGAATGACAAAGATAACACCAATAAAGATTAATATAGTACCCATCCAAAAAGGCAGGCCAATTTGCTCACCTAGCAATAACCACCCTAAAAAGGTACCGACTATAGGCTGGAAGAAGAAAAATAATCCGCCACTTGAAGCATTAAGCATTTGTAATCCGCGATTCCATAGTAAAAAGGCACATGCTGTCGATATGACTCCCAAGTATAAAAGACCGCCCCAAATAGTTGGATGCATCATGGCTTGGAAGTCGAGTTTATCCAATCTATTAATTGTAAAAGGCGTAAGTAAGACAATTGAAACAAGAATAGCATAGGTTGTTACCACAATTTGTGAATATTGCCCGGGGACACGCTTAATAAGAACAGACATAAGCGACCATGTTAGTGCTGCAATAAGTAGCGATACCGCACCAAGTTGATTAGATGAATTGATATGCGCATTTCCGACTATAATACAGACACCAATTGTTGCTAAAATAATTGAAAGTGCTTTTTTAAACGTAATTTTTTCTTTTAAAATAATTCGCGCAAATAGCACCATGAATGCAGGTGTTGTTGAAGTAATAATAGCACCCATTTGTGCGGTAGAAAGCATCGTACCAATTTCTTGGGTTACAATGGAAATTGTATTTCCAATAAGCCCAATCATGAAAATTAACAACCAGTCTCGTTTTTCAATACGCCAGGATTGTTTTGTTACAACGCCAATAATTAGCAATGCAACAATAGCAATTACATAGCGGAACCATACTAATTCAAGTGGTGGAACAGAGTCTACCACAACCTTTACCACAACATACATCCCGCCCCAAATACTAGCAGCGAGTGATAAATATAAAGAACCTAATAAGGTGTTTTTCATTTTGCGCCCTCCGTTTTCTCTAGACAAATAATTCTGTCCTTAACGGAGTTGTAGTTTTCTACCGTTAAGGGAGAATAACTACAGGTACATCATTTTCAAATAGTGGTGAATACATCATCAGATTTCAGCTCACTTTCATAATGTTTTCCTAATCATACAATAATTTGGTTGAATTGAGTATATAACTGTTCAATGAATTGGGTTTTATTACGAATCAAAAATTTAATGAATCAATCATAAAAGGGACCAAAAAAACTGTAGACAAACTCGATGAAAATCGAGTTTGTCTACAGTTTTTTTGAGGGTTTTAAAAATTCGAACGTTGATTTCCATTCCAGGCACTCGCTTTCCGCGGGCGGTCCGGGAGCCTCCTCGGCGCCTTTGCGCCTGCGGGGTCTCCCTTGGACGCGCTTTTCCCGCAGGAGTCTCGCACCTTCCGTTCCAATCAACTTTGTTTTAACAATTAGATATAACCGCTTTTTCAACAAACTGAAGGGACCAAAAAAATGGTCCCTTTCCTAATGATGAAATTAACATAAGAGATCCTTTTCATTAATCCTTTAGCATGTTTACAATTTCTTTCGCTTTTTCTAATTGAACCCCTTCAATGAAACTGCTATTTTTTCTAACAGCTGTACCGAAATGATAGTAACCGGTATTTAGTTCGGAATGGATAGAAAGGATATTATCTTTATTTAAGCCGCTGCCGACTAAAATCGAGATGTCGCCGCAGGCTTTTTTCATTTGGTGAATGGTTTGCATACGGCTGGAGAAATCCCCATGTCCACCGGAGGTCAATATCGTTGTAATTTCCGGATACTGTGCTAGCATTTCAGCAGCTCGTACTGGGTCAGGCGTATCATCGATGGCTCGGTGGAATGTAATCTCCAAACCTTCACATGCTGTTAATAGTTCTTTGAGGTATATTTGATTGATTTCATTTTTTTCATTTAATACACCCAATACGACGCCGTTTGCCCCCAATGAGGAAATAATCTTTATATCATTTTTCATAATACTCAGATCATCAGGAGAATACTGAAATGATTGGCTATGAGGCCTTACCATCACGTTGACTGGAATGCTTACCGAACTGACGACAGCTTCTATCAGGGCATAACTGGGAGTTAAACCGCCCTCAGTTAAAGCACAAACGAGCTCGATACGGTCTGCACCTGATTTTTCAATTAAAAGGGCATCTTCTATGGTTGTGGCAATAAATTCAATGTACATTAGATTTTCCTTTCTTAACAAGTTCTTTGGTATCCTTCATAGGAATCACAATAATAAAAGTATATCATTTTGTTGCTGTTGTTTAATTTTTGGATAAAACAATTTAAGTGTCAGAAGAACAGTGACAATAAACTGGTTTATAAAAGAAAGTTTCATTACAAAAGAATAAGCATTTCATTTTCAAAAAAAGGGTGGTTTTTTAGAAACGAAATCAGCTTTCTTAAACCTATGTAACGTAACTACAGTCACAATCAATTTTATCATGAGGTCTGATTTTCTGTTAGATTGTTATCTCTACCTGATTTCCTTCAGGGTCACTTACTACGCTTTCATAATAACCATCCCCAGTGATACGTGGGCCGTTCAACACAGGGTATCCTGCTGCTTTTAACGTTTCTGTTAATTGATCGACATTCTCTTTACTGCCCACAGAAAAAGCGATATGAGCATATCCTGTTATTGGGGTAGTCATTTTATCTTGTATTCCTTTCTGTCGCATAACTTCTAGACGTGATCCAGTTTCGAAAGAAATAAAATAGGATTCAAATTGCTTTTCCGTATTACGGTATAAACGATTGGCTGTGCCCTTGAAGTACTGCGCGTAGAACGCACACATTGATTCCAGATCATTCACCCAAATAGCTACATGTTCAATTTTCATCATCTTCACCTTATTCGTTTGTATAATTAACGCTTTGCCTTATTATTTTTTACATAATCATTCAACATTGTCTCTTTATCAGTTTTTTTCATACTAAACAACTACTAATCTTTATTTACATTTATATAAAAATAAGCAACTTAGTTATCAATGCAGACTCTATATCACTAAAGTACTTTAGAATTCGTATTTTTCCCCTTAAAAATATCCTTCTTTTTCAATAAGACATTTAATTTTTCTGAACCCAATATCATTGCTACAACAAAAACAACAATAAAAAACGGGAAGATTCCTATTGTTGATTGAGATGCAATGAAACCAAGAAGAGGAGGCATAAACGTACTACCTGTATAGGCAACAGCCATTTGATAGCCCATAATTGTCTGAGAATGCTCCTTTCCAAAACGTGCTGGTGTTTCATGTAACATGCACGGAAATATCGGTGCTAATCCTAATCCAATCATGATAAAGCCTACAAGTGAGAAACTAGACGGCAATGGTAAGAATAGAAGTGCCGCACCAGCTAATGCTGTTATTTGGCCTACCCGAATGAGAGTACGGTTACTGACCTTTAAAGTAATAAAGCCCGTAATAAATCTGCCAATTGTTATTCCTGCGTAATATAGCGAAACCCATTGTGCAGCTACCGCTACGGGTAACTCCTTAACATTTACCAGAAAGCTACTTCCCCATAGGCCCATTGTTGCTTCAACACCACAATAAAACAAGAAAGATATCAGAGCTAGCTTAACTCCCCTAATCTTCAAAGGTTTTATATCTTTAGCATCTTCATCATAAAATACACTTTTTGAATCTTCCGGCTCTTCACTTAAAGTAACATTGCTGTTTCTTGCGACCCTATTCCATAAAGGCAAAGTGAAGAATAGGATTACAACTAATGCGAACTGAATTCCAGCAATAGCAAGATATCCTTGTCTCCAAGAATTTTGCTCTGAAATAAACTGAGACATAATGATTGGACCAAGTGTAGCCCCAACTCCCCAGAAACAATGTAGCCAACTCATGTGGTGTGCTTTGTAATGTGTAGCAACATAATTGTTTAATCCTGCATCAACAGATCCTGCACCTAATCCAAGTGGTATGGCACAAATAATTAACCAAACAAGCGATGGAGCAAAAGTGAAACCTAGCAAAGCCCCAGCAGTCATTAAGCAACTGACAAATGTAACATTCCCAGTTCCGAACCGTTTAAGTACAGTTCCGCTTGCTAAACTGGAAATAATTGTACCACCTGCTATCGTCATAAAAAGCAAGCCAGCAGTCTCAAGCCGTGCTCCATATTCCAATTGCATCACAGGCCATGCAACTCCCAACAATGAATCAGGTAAACCTAAGCTGATGAAAGCCAAATAGATGATTACTAAAAAGAATGTAGCCATGTATATAACCCGCCTTTAATTTTTTTTGCGGTGCTCCATTTTACTTCTGATTCGTTTTACCTGCTTGTTCCAGTGATCATGAGATCAAGTCCAAGATTTTGTAATCCATATAGATAGTCTTGTTTCCAATCACTCATTGTTATCTCTGGAAGATGTTCTACTGGGATATATTTTGAGCTCCCTATTACAATTTGGTCTATTATTAATTTGTTCACTTCATCATTGCAAAAAATGATCGTATGAGGGTTAATAATTGCTACAAACGTAGCTACTAAACGGCTAATTGCATCAATCTCATATTCCTCACGGATAGTTGCTTTATTAGGTCCACTTCCATTTTCTAAAGCTTGCAGAAAATTTCGGTTATCATACTGCGGGACGAATGAAACCTCTCCCGAGAAAAAAGTACTTCCTCGCACCACATCTCCATTTATCATAATTCCTGCACCTGGACCATTTTGACCGGAATACAAATATATAAGGGATTGATTGTCATTATTCCCCTTATTATTGTGATATCCAAGAACTGCAGCATTCATATCGTTCTCTACTACCACAGGGATAGAAAAACGATCCTCATAGTATCCTTTTAAATCAAAATTTTGAAAATGCTCGTAGCCTGGTATATAAAAAATCCGACCATTATCAACCGAACCAGGGACACCAATTGCCATAGAACTAATCTTTGAGTATTTAGCTATAATGTCTTCAATATACTTGGTTAATAATTTTAGATTATCATCTATTAATACACTTGACGTTTTTCCCTGTTCCTTCACTTCACCCAAACAATTAAAAATTGTATAATTTGTCTCTGTTCTCTCTAAAAATAGTGCTAAACCTAACATATGTTCAGGATTGTATGCATATCGTTTTGCTCTTCTTCCACCACTAGAATCATCGAGGCCGACTAAAATAAGTTCCCCATCCTTCTCCATCTGCGCTAGGAATTTACTTATTGTCGGGAAACTAATTCCTAATTTATCGCTGAGTTCAACTTTTGTTGCACTTCCAAGTTCTAAAAGAGTTGTACGAATACCATTAAGGATAACCTTCTTCATAGATTTTGGAGTAACGAATAACTCATTCATAATGTTCACCACCTAATATAAAAAACTTATTAAAGATCTTTAATAAGTTACGATGATACTATATCATATACAAGTTTGGGAAACAATGGAAAACCGATTTGAATATTTATTATTTATACAACTTACAAATACTAGCATTGCTCTTTCTAAGTCTGGCCCAAAACACGAGTAACAATGCCGTTATATGGCCCAATTGTGGAGGAGGATTGTACATTTGTTACCTATAAATCATCCTGTTTGGCTACTCTATTTTTCATCCCAGGTAACCTCAGTGGCTTATTGATTATGCTTTCACTATCAACTATTTTTTTATTTTCATTTATAATGAAACGAAATGTCCATTCAAACGTATAAAAAAAGAATATATTTAGAGAATGGTATATTGAAAGTAAAATGGTTGCCGGAAAAATTAAATGAGTATAATCATAACGGAGGTTATTTAATTGGATAAAGAAGGTAAGGAAGTAACGAAATCGAAGTTTTACAAAATAGGAATGGGTTTTCTAATAGTGTCTCTTCTCACTTGGATTATTCCTGTAATAGCTCCTTTTACGCCATTTCCAACTGCGGTAAAAGCGGGGGTCATAACAGGTGCAATAGTCTTTGCAGAAGTAATGTTCTGGGTAGGTGCACTTTTAGTCGGAAAAGAAGTAGCTGCTAAATTTAAAAGTTACTTAAACCCGAAAAATTGGAAAAAAGAAAAAGCAGGAAAATGAAAAATAAAAGTTTAGAAGGTAGTGTAAAAAAGAGTGAGGGTATGGAACCACATTAAATCTTGGCTCTTTTTCACCACCTATATCTAGCCTGCATCCCATATTGTCCTCTATGTCGCAGTTTCTTTTTAATGTTTGGAGACGAAAAGTAAAAAATAAAACGTAGGGAGAAGCGAAATATGGAAAATGAGATGTTGAAAGTATTTAATGCGGATCGTAAACAAATCGGCGTGGCTACGCGTGAAGAAGTACATAGAATAGGACATTGGCATGAGGTTTTCCATTGTTGGTTCGTTAGTAGAGAAGCGGGGGGAGATTATCTTTATCTTCAACATCGTTGTGCGATGAAAAAAGATTATCCGAACCTATTGGATATTACAGCTGCCGGACATTTGCTGGCTCATGAAACGATATACGACGGTGTAAGGGAGATTAAAGAAGAAATAGGCATCGATGTTTCATTCGCTGAGTTGGTCCCACTAGGTGTTATTGAATATCATGTAACAAAAGAAAATTTCATCGACAAAGAATTAGCTAACGTATTTCTATATGAAAGTACTCAGTGTTTCGATGACTTCACCTTACAAAAAGAAGAAGTTTCAGGGATGGTAAAAGTTGAATTGGATGATTTTGAAGACCTGTGGGACGGAACAAAAGAAGAAGTGAATATCCAGGGATTTGAAATCAATCAAGATGACCATAGAATGATGATAGATCAATATGTTGGCAGAGATAAATTTGTGCCGCATGAAGTTTCCTATTATAAAAGCATAATTAGGTTGATCAGAGAAAACTTATCATAGCATTCAGGTTCTGACCAAAGCTAACTAAAACTTAAGCCCCAACAAAACAATCCGAGTTTTGTTGGGGCTTAAGTTGTGTTCAAAAAGCTGAAAATCCCATTGTTATTGTGTTGTACCGTTACTTAGCATCATGAAAAATGATCCCCATCCCGTAGCGGGTGCCCGATTGCAGAGTGCTTACGCCATGACGCATCGTATTCTTGTAATATCCTTTTTTACCTTCTACTGGCCGGTGGTTCGTAGGGAAGAGGAGTGCTTCTCCTTGTTCTAGCGTGATGACATGCCCTCGGCTTTGGGCTCGGGGCCGCTGTTCCACAAGAATGGATTCGCCTCCGGTATAATCGACTCCCCGCTGATTTAGTGTAAACACAACTTGGAATGGGAAATAAACGTCTCCATATAGATCCTGATGCATACAATTATAGCCGCCTGCTTCATATTTAAGTATAAGAGGGGTTGAACGGGTTTGGTCTTTTTCATGGCACTCTTCTAAAAAAACATCTAACGAATCAGGATAAATGGCTTCTTTCCCTAACTGGTGCAACCATCGATTAGCAGCTATTGCGAGTTCAGGGTAAAATGCCGTACGTAGCTCCTGCAGTATAGCTGGCAAAGGATAATCGAAATATTTATACTCGCCTTCACCGAAGCGATAACGTCCCATGTTGATTGTGTTTCGATATAGTTCTTCTTGGTCATACAAATTGATAAAGTTTTGACATTGTTCAGGAGTAAGCAGGACAGGCAATTTTGCAAAGCCTTGGTCGTCCAATGTTTGATGAATTTGGCCCCAGTCAAGTGTGTAGATTGGTGAATTCAAATTCCTATTCATTTATCTCCCTCCATTTTGTGCTTCTAATTGAAGCAGATATTGTTTCATCTCCGTTCCTCCGCGGTACCCAGTTATGGCTCCATTTTTTCCAATTACCCGATGACAGGGCACTGTAATCAGAACTGGATTGGCACCGATAGCCGTTCCGACCGCGCGAACAGCTTTAGGTCTTTGAATGTGCTCGGCAATATCAGAATAGGAATAGGTTTTTCCATAGGGTATTTGATTCAATGCTGCCCAAATTTCTTGTTGAAATGGCGTTCCTTTAACATCTACGGGTAATGAGAAAGTTTGCCGATTTCCCTCGAAATATTCATACAGTTCTTTTAGATAGGGCTTTAAGGCTTCTTCATTTTCAACAAGGTTCGCCAAGGGGAAGCGTTTTTGTATCCAAGTTTTCAGCTCATCATACGATTGACCAGGTGAACCTACATAACAAAGTCCCTTTTCAGACTTGGCTACATAAAATTGCCACTTATCGTATTTTAAAATGGCCCAATCTATTGTTTGTTCTTTAACATTCATCATGTTGTTCACGCTCCTTTTTCAAGTCTTGATGGTAAGCTTTTCGATATCCTGATGGTGTATATCCCGTGTTCTTTTTGAATAACGTTATAAAATAGGGGGTGCTTGAAAATCCTACAGCCAATCCTATTTCGGTTACCGGCTGTTCGGAGCTTTCAAGCATTCTAATTGCTTTTTCAAGGCGAAGCTGTTGAATATATTCAGTAGGCGATAGACCTTTCACACGCTTAAACAATCTTTGTAAGTGGTAGGGACTGCCATGAGAAATATCCGCCAATGTGTTCAATGTGAGGGGCTCGCTGTAATGTTGCTCAATCCATTCAGTTATTTGCTCAATCCACTCATCTGTTGGCAGATTCAAGCCTTCGGGTTTACAGCGTTTACAAGGCCTGAAATTTTCTTCTAAAGCCATATTAGCATTTTTGAAAATCTGCACGTTTTCTTTGTTGGGCACCCTGGATTTACAAGAGGGCCGACAAAAGATGCCTGTTGTTTTTACGCCATATAAAAAATGATCATCATACGCTGCGTCACACACTACAATAGCTTTCCAGTAATCATTAGGAATGTCTGTTTTTTTCAAATTCATCACATTCACCTCTTCAATTAGTATACAAGAAAGTATTGATATACAAACATTTCGATAATATAAAAGCAAGATAACGTAATTTCTTTCAAATAGGAATAGGAAAAGACAGCCGAAGATGGCTGACCGGAAAAATAAGAAAAAAAGCCTTTCACTATATTAGTGATCGGCTTTTTTCTTGTTAAAATCTCCAAATAACCAATGGAAAAAGGTTATAAAGATTGTAAAATAAATCGAATAGCCTAAATTACCCAACCACTTTATCGGTTCACCATCGGAGTATTGTATGATAGAGGTAGCAAGGTACATCAAGATAATAGCTACTAAACAGCTAATAAAAAATCTTTTCTTTGATATTCTCATGGCTAAGATAAAACTCCCTTTACATTTTCAGTTTATCGTAATATACATAACTTCCATTATAATGAAAAAGAGATGTTCTTGATATTCAAGGGCTTAAGTCAAAAAAATAAAAAGGAAGGCCTAGCTTGAGGAGTAGGGGGAATATCTGGCTCACACTCTTTCACCATTTCACCATAATGCTAATTTAGTTGAAAGAGTTGCTCTAGTGAAAATTTGGAAGTGACTATAAATAGGTTGAATCTGTTAAAATAAGGAAGGTAGATAAAGCTCCAGGAGTATTTGCGGGAGAATAACTTAGTATAGATGTGAATCACAAAAGGGTCTATTTGTTGATGAAAGAGTTAGTTCACTTTTTTAAAATGAAATAACAAAGCAGTTCTAAATGATCTACGATTTAGACTGCTTTGTTATTAAAAGATATCCCTTAATTTAAATTAATGTGCGGTATAGCCCCCATCAACAAGAAGGGTTGTACCATTAACAAAACTAGCATCATCACTTGCTAAAAATAAGACAGCTTTTGCGATTTCTTCTGGTTTTCCAAGCCTGCCTTGTGGATGAAGAGAAACTAAATATTCTTTCGTTTGAGGATCAACACTTGCAAGTAAAGGAGTGTCAATATAACCTGGGCAAACCGCATTAATACGAATACCATCTTTTGCATAAGCAGTACATAAGTTTTGAGTTAGTAGCTTCACGCCACCTTTTGCAGAGGAATAGGCTGTTGGATTTGGTAATGAAACAAAACTATGAATAGAACCAGCGTTAACAATGACACCGCCTGTACCTTGTTTAAGAAACTGTTCAATCGAATATTTATCAGAAAGGAATACTCCTGACAAATTAATATCGATGGTTCGTTTCCATCTTTCATAGGACAATTCATGTGCTGGTGCATCATCAGCAACTCCAGCATTTGCATACATAATATCTAGCTTGCCGTATTTATTCACGGTTTCATTGATCATCTGTTTAATATCTTCTTCATTTGTTACATCTGTTTTAACAAATAACGTATTATATCCATTCGTATTCAATTCTACTGATATGTCTTTACCACGTTCTGAAAAGTCAGCAATGACCACTTTTGCTCCTTCTTCAGCAAAAAGGCGAACAGTCGCTTCACCAATTCCACTTGCGCCACCTGTTACGATTGCTACTTTGTCTTTTAATTTCATATCAATCTCTCCATTCTGCAATTAATTCAAGTCGATATCCTATTGTTAACATTGCTAAATCTTTTTATCTTGCTGTTGCTCCACCATCAATCACAAATTCTGCACCTGTCGTGTAAGCTGATTCATCAGAAGCAAGAAATAGTACTGTATTTGCTACATCTTTTACAGATCCTAGATGTCCTAAAGGAAATAAATTTGCACCTAATTGTTCTTTTGAATTTCCAGTTACCTCAGAAGCATAGTCTGCCATTCCAGTATCGATGTATCCAGGATGGATAGAGTTCACTCTAACCCCCGCAGAAGCATATTCCATCGCCGCATCTTTTGTCATAATACGTACTGCTCCTTTACTAGCACCATATAGAACATGTCCTGGAGATCCCATCAAACCTGCTATGGAGGAAGCATTAATCACTGAACCTTTATTTTGTTTGGCCATCAAAGGCATGATATGTTTCATTCCTAGGAATACGCCAGTCACATTAATAGACATTAAAAGATTCCATTCTTCTACTTCAATCTCTGCAAGAGGTTTTATTTTATAAATTCCAGCATTGTTGAAAAGAATATCAACTTTGCCAAAAGTCTTGATGGTTTCCTCTGCAACCATTTTCCAGTCTTCCTCTTTGCTGACATCATGACGGACGAAGAGTGCTTCTCCCCCGTTTGTTTGAATGTCTTTTACTGCTTGATTTCCAGATTCTTGATTTATGTCAGTGATAACAACTTTTGCTCCTTCTTTAGCAAATAATAAGGCTGTTTCTTTACCGATTCCTGTACCTCCACCGGTTATAATAGCTACTTTATTTTCAAGTCTCATTACAAACACGCATCCTTTCAAGATTAAAATCATGTGTAAAATTGTGTACAAAGAACCTTTTTACTATTCGAAATCGGATTCAAAAAGATTTACTAACTTGCTACACATTCATCTTACTACGTTCATTTTGAAATACTATCCTATAAGATGATGTATAATAATAGAGTGAATATCCTCCATTTATAGGGTTATTTTGTTTGAAGGAGAAGAATTTCTTATGACTCAGCCATTTCATCCATATGAAGAAATTACGTTTCAACAATTCGTATTGTTCATCAAAACTCATAGCAAACAGATTGAAGAAAATATAAATATCTACCTCAGTCTAGAACCTTCCATTTCCGAGTCAGATCGAAAAATAACTGATACGTTGCTGCATTCATTTTTTCAACTATTAACCCAATCGAATATTGTAGGTATCGATGAAGATTTAGCGAGCCACTTTGACAATTGGCTTCAATCTCAGCTATCGATATTAAATATGAAAAGTTTTAACCTGTTTCAATTGATTTTCCAAAAATCTTTGATTACACTCATGATCCAAATAAAACATAACCGAATCATTCCTATATTAATGTTTTCATTATCTATTTTTACTTACCTTGTCCATAGTTATAACAATTGGGTAGATGCAGATACTACAGATCTTACCAAGAAAAATCCCCATGAAAATAGGGAACTTAAAAGGCTACAATTATTAGACAAATTAAACAAACTCCTGATTCGCTCTTCAGGAGTTCATGATTTAGCCTATATATTAAAAAAATGTGAAGAGTATTTTCACTATAAACGATGTGTTTTTTACGCTTATATCCCATGGTCGAATCAATTCTATGGTGTCATTGGTGCAGAGCTTCCAAAGGTACAGAGCATGAAAGGACAGCTGAGTGAGCAGAATACAGTTTTAAGTTCCAAAAAGCCGATTTATTTAAAAAATCCAAAAAATTATGTGAAAGAGGAACATGTAAAATTATTTAATCTGTCTTCCGTTATCTTTATACCGATCACCCATCAAGATCAATTGTTTGGATGGCTTACTTTTGATCAATTAGGTGAAGAATTTGATTGTTCAAAAGGTGAACTAGATTTACTAGAACAAGTCGGGAACCGTCTTGGTTTATATTTTTCAAGAAAAGGTGAAGAAGTGGCAAAAACTTCCGATCTTCACTTAACAGAAAGAGAAACCACGATTCTTGATTTGCTTTCGGAAGGGTACGACAATAAAAAAATAGGTGAATTATTGTTCTTAAGCGAGCATACGGTGAGAGATTATGTGAGCAGTTTAATGACTAAACTAAAAGCCAAAAATAGGACGCAAGTCGTTGCCCTTGCTTTTCGATTAGGTTTATTAAATTAATTCCTCCCTTTTGCAAATCCGTCAACAATGAGAGGGTCTTAGGAAAACCTAATATATGGACGATGGACACTAAGAAGGACCAAAAATAATGGTCTTTTTTCTTTTGGTTTACTTATGATTTCTCAACTTTCAGCCTCTAGGATTCATTACTTTTTTTGTTTGTTTTCATACCCCGTCCAAATTTAGAAGGAAAGTGCAAGATAACGTAATTAATTTTTGGGAAATAGGATTAGAATAAAGAGAACGTGAAGAAGGAGGGGCAAAATGAAAGAGCCATATAAAATGAACAAAGAATTACTTGATAAAGAGAAGGATGAATTAATCATCCACCCCCCCAAAGAGTTTAGCTTTTCGGAAAACTTGAGCTACCTGTCACGATCCTCCAATGAATGTCTATTTGAAATTGTTGATCAAAAAATTTATCGTGCCTTATTCGTAGAAAACGAGACAATATTAGTGGAAATCCGAGCTGAGAACGATACGATGATTTTTGTTCGATTTTTAGGTCGTACTACTTCAATAGAAAAACATGTTCAAGAAGCCGTTTCCCAATACGTTCGACAATGGTTTGATCTGGACACAAATCTGCTTCCTTTTTATGAGTTAGCAAAAAATGATCCTATCTTGCAAAGGCCAGTAAGTCAATTTTATGGTCTGCGAAATATAGGTATCCCAGATTTATTTGAAGCTATTGCCTGGGGAATTCTTGGACAGCAAATCAACTTGACGTATGCTTATACATTGAAACGGAGACTTGTTGAGAGATTCGGTAAATCTGTTGAATATGAAGGAGAGAAATATTGGCTGTTCCCAACGCCTGAAGTGATCGCGAATTTAACCGTAGAAGATTTTGTAGAAATGAAGATGACCGTGAAGAAATGCGAATATTTAATTGGCGTGGCCCAACTGATGGTTCGAGGAGATCTCACAAAAGAAGAGTTGTTAAATGCTAAGGATGTTAAAGCGGCTGAAAAAATGCTGACCAAAATTCGTGGAATCGGTCCGTGGACAGCGAACTATGTATTGATGCGCTGTTTACGTTTTCCAGCAGCTTTTCCAATTGATGATGTCGGGTTGCATAATTCAATGAAATTGGTTATGGAAACTGAAGCAAAACCTACGAAAGAAGAAATTCTCAAATTATCAGGAGCGTGGGCCAATTGGGAGTCTTATGCGACGTTCTATTTATGGAGATTGCTATATTGAAAAGCCATGGTAAAGCTCTCTTGAATTGGGTTCAAGCGGGCTTTTGAATGTTCATTTTTCAATGTGGGAGACTAGTGGGCTCACAAGGTAATATACCAAAATTCACGGTCCGCTAAAACTAGATTATAAGGTGTTTTAATGTCAGTCCAACTAACGCTTCGATTAATTCCTATGGGCAAGTCTTCCTGGCCATTCAAACTAGTGAATACTCGATAACTCCGCTAGCGTGCAGTTCTTCCTCTATATATGAATACAATATATCTACATTGCTTTTGGATAGGTATTTTGGAGGTAAAAGGTTATGGTTAATGGCAACCTGATGTTTGAATGAAAAGTGGGAACTATATGAAAATCTTGTTTTTGATGCTCTATCGTAATTATCTTCAAAATGTAAATGTGTGAAATCCAATTTATCTTTGAAAACATTTGGTTGTTCAGGTGAGACTGGCTTAAGGCCAAACGAACCTTCAGGAAGTTTCATTGGCGAAGCGATATAGATGTATTGAGTCAAAAATGTTTTCCCCTTTCGCTTACAATAATGTTTTACAGAGCGTACTAAGTGAGAATCCCCCTAATAATTACAAAGTAGCCCAACCATCTCAAGCCTATTCACCATATCTTATTACATTCAATCATGTAGAGGTGAATGACTATGTATATGTTCCCAATGTATCATTATGAAGATCAAGATTATCTTGTACGACAGTTTCCAGGTCTACCCGGCTTTCCAAGTATACCTGGTTTACCAGGGCTTCCTAGTCAACCGGGATTTCCAGGTGCACCAGGATTTCCGGGCCAACCAGGATTTCCAGGTGCACCAGGATCTCCGGGTCAACCAGGATCACCACCAAGTTCACAAGCGCCAACGGCCCCTCCGCCATCGTTTATCCCTCTCCAACAATCGGCTTCAACATTTGCTGTAGATCCAGGAGCCATTTCATTTTGCTTATTCCGGAATACTTTTATATGGCTAAATAATGGTGCAAGTTTCTGGTATTATCCCATTTTTGTCGGTCCGCGATCTGTTGCAGGCTTCAGATGGAATGGCAGGTTCTGGACGGTTTTTGGCATTGATACAAGACAAATTAATTCATTTACATGTTTTTGAAAATAAAGTATTCAAAGGGGATGTTAGTCATAATATCCCCTTTGAACATTGGAGAAATTTGATAACCTAAGCTTTAAACTGCTTTGATTTCTTCCAATTAGAAAGGGTTTCAAAGCAAGATAGAAGCAGGACAAGCTAAAGAAAACCATTATTCACAAAATGCCTACTGTTGATTGTCCTCCTCTCTGGTTAAATTATCCCGTAGAAAAGGCTGATTCTAGTAAAACTCAACAAGTAGTTCCACAAGCTTTATAAGAAATAAATCAAGTAAAAGGAGCATTGAATAATAAAAATACCGTTTATTATTGAACAGGTTTTAGGCTTGGTTTGATAAATCTTTTTCAAAACAAGCTCTCTCTTTTTATCAGGGTTCATGTTCATTATTTATTAGAAATGGTAAAATCGTTATATTCCTATAAAATTTAAAAAGTGGAAATGAAAATAGAGGATGCTGTTGAATATGAAGAAAGTATCGCTAGAAACCAAGATTCTTGGGTTAGTCTTATCATTGAGCTTATTTTTGATTCTCCTATTAACGACCTCCTTTTCTTATATGGAAGGAAGACAAATAGCGAAGGATAAAGGTCAGTTAGCTTTGGAGTTATCAAGAACCATTAGTTTTATGCCTACCGTCACGGAGGCATTTGAATCCGAAAATCCTGCTAGGACGATCCAGCCGATTGCCGAAAAAATTCGCAAGGAAACGGGGGCTGAATTCATCGTTGTAGGAAATAAAGAGGGAATTCGTTATTCTCATCCGTTAGCCTCTGAAATAGGGAAGCGAATGAAAGGTGGGGATAACAACCGAGCTATAAAAAATGGTGAATATTACGTTTCTGAAGCGGCTGGTTCGCTTGGTCTTTCTATTCGAGGAAAGTCACCGATATTTGATAAGGATGGAAAAATAATTGGAATCGTTTCTGTCGGTTTTTTAGTGAACGATGTTCGTGCCCAAATTTTTAAGGATTTATCTAAAGAGATGATTGTGTCTTTAGTAGCCATTATGATATCAATCGTCGGGAGCTATATGCTGGCAAGAAGCATACGTAAAGATACATTAGGGTTAGAGCCATTTGAAATTGCTAATTTATATAAAGAGAAAAATGCTGTACTTCACTCGGTGAAAGAAGGTATTTTAGCCATTGATCAAAATGGTTTGATTACATCTATGAATCAGCCGGCAAAAAAGTTGCTGGATATAAAGGAACCTGTTCGCCATTTGAATGTAGATGGGTTGTTTCCTTCAACATATTTATATGAAGTGTTGAAATCAGGGGAACCGCAAGTGGATAAAGAAATTTCTTGGAAAGATAAATCTGTTATTGTGAATTGCACGCCGATCTTCGATAGTGAAGGTGTAAGCGGTGTAGTCGCTTCGTTCCGTGATCGAACAGAAATAGAGGAAATGGTTAACACATTATCGGAAGTGAAGATGCATTCAGAGGATTTAAGAGCACAAACCCATGAATTTACCAATAAATTATATGTTCTATCCGGATTGATACAGTTAGGGGAATATGATGAAGCAATAGATATGATTCAAAGCGAAACATCCGAATTGTACTCTCTGAACCGTGTTGTGTTCGAACAGATTAAAGATACAAAGGTACAAGCTCTGTTACTTGGGAAGATAGGAAAAGCATCAGAAAAGAAGATTCCCTTTGAAATAGACTCACAAAGTTACTTAGAGAAACTCCCGGACCATATAAAATTGTCCCAACTTACCTTGATTCTTGGCAATATAATCGATAATGCGCTGGAAGCGGTTTCTGGCATGGATGAGCCACTAGTGAAATTTTTCGCTACCGATATCGGAAATGATATGGTATTTGAAGTAAGTGACAATGGAAAGGGAATACCCGAGAATGATATCGCGTTTATTTTCGACCGGGGTTTCACTTCGAAAACAAGTGGAAATCCAAGTGGATATGGACTATCAAATGCTGATCATGTTGTAAAAGAGTTGGGTGGCATCATCGAAGTTCAAAGCGAGGAAGAAAACACCGTATTCACCGTGTATCTTCCTAAAGAGCAGACAGGAGGGAAAGAATGCTAAAAATAAGAGCGGTCATTGCAGAAGATGATTTTCGTGTAGCGGATATCCATGAGAAATTTTTAAAAAACTTTGAAGAAATAGAAGTGGTCGGGAAAGCAGTAAATGCAAAAAAAACTCTTCGGATCTTGGAACAAAAAAGCCCTGATCTGCTTCTGCTTGATGTCTATATGCCGGATCAGCTTGGTACAGACTTACTTCCAAGCATTCGTCAGAAATTCCCGAATGTGGATATTATCATGATTACGGCAGCCACAGAAAAAGAACAACTTGAAAAGGCCCTTCACTATGGTGTAGAGAATTATTTAATTAAACCGGTAGAAATGAAGCGCTTCAACCAAGTCATAGTGGAGTATCTTAAGAAAGCCCACCTGATGCAATCTAAACAAGATATAGACCAGGATTTTGTTGATCTTATTTTAAAAAAGGGATCGGCTACGCCGGAAATCAATGATGGACCTGCATTACCAAAAGGAGTCGACGAAATCACATTAACGAAAGTAATGGAAGTTCTTGAAATAAGCGACATTGGTTTGTCAGCTGAGCAAGTGAGCTCTCAAATCGGCGCTTCTAGAACAACAGCAAGGCGTTATCTGGAATACCTGATATCCGTAAAGAAATGTAAGGCAGAAGTAATATATGGAGTAGTGGGGAGACCAGAACGTAGATATTATAAGATTTGATTCAGAGAAAGATAACCTAGGAAATATAAAAACACCTTCGTAAATGGAGGTGTTTTTTGTATGGGAAAATCGGTGGGTAGAAAAGTGCTTTAGAGATTACCAATATTGTTAAAATCATTTAAAAACCAACCATTCAAACCCCGGGCATGGCATCCGGTATAGTCTGAAAATTGAAGATGAAAAGTACCTCCGTGAACACAATGAACACAATTAACAAAATAGTTTTAAAACACAATAAATTGAAAACGCTTACAGATTAAGCGTTTTCATATACAATTTACTTTATTAGAAGATAGGAGTGATAGATATGCTCGCTTTATTAGGATACTTGATGATTTTAGTGTTTATGATTTTAATTATGACAGGGCGACTTTCAGCCATGATAGCTTTGATTGTAGTACCTAGTGCCTTCGCACTTATTGGTGGTTTCGGTAGTCAAATGGGTGAAATGGCGCTAGAAGGAATCAAAAGTGTGGCGCCAACAGGAATCATGATTTTATTTGCAATCCTTTTCTTTGGTATTTTGATTGATGCTGGAGTTTTTGATCCAATCATTAATACGATCCTTAGACTTGTAAAAGGAGATCCTGTAAAAATTGCCATCGGTACGGCAGTTTTGGCTTTACTTATTTCGTTAGATGGAGATGGTACAACCACATATATGATCACTATTTCTGCCATGCTTCCGCTATATAAACGGATTGGAATGAAACCGCTTATATTAGCTGGTATCGCTGTTTCGTCATCTGGAGTCATGAATCTTCTTCCTTGGGGAGGCCCGACAGCAAGGGTGATGACTGCTTTGAAACTAGAAATGTCCGATGTTTTCACGCCTGTTATTCCTGCTATGATTGGCGGTGTGCTATTCGTTCTATTCATGGCATATTGTATGGGTAAAAAAGAAAGAAAAAGAATTGGGATAATAGAACTAGATTATCATGCTGTAGCTCAACATGCGGCTGCAACTGAAGATGCTTACATTAAGCGTCCTAAATTAATTGTCTTTAATTATGCGTTAACACTTACCCTGCTAGTGGCGCTGATTATGGAACTTATGCCTTCAGCGGTCCTATTTATGATAGGTTTTGCCATTGCGATTACGATTAATTACCCGAAAGTAAGTGATCAAAAAGAACGTGTAGCCAATTATGCTGACAATGCTTTATCAGTTGTTTCGATGATATTTGCAGCAGGTGTCTTTACCGGAATTCTTTCCGGAACGGAAATGGTAGATGCTATGGCAAACTCTATGATTCAGCACATTCCTGACCAAATGGGTGCACACTTTGCCGTTATCACAGCTATCATTAGCGCACCTTTTACTTTCTTCATGTCTAATGACGCCTTCTATTATGGCGTACTTCCATTACTTGCTAAGGCAGGTGCTGCTTATGGAATTGATCCTGCCATGATAGGAAGAGCTTCTCTTTTAGGGTTGCCAGTTCATCTATTAAGTCCGCTTGTTCCATCTACCTATCTATTGATTGGGATGGTAGGAGAAGATTTTGGAGCCCTGCAGCGTACTTTCTTGAAGTGGGCTTGCGGATCGACACTTGTCATGATTTTGGTATCTCTTGTATTAGGAATAATCCCACTATAAGAGATATAGCAAGTAGTTCCTCGATTTTTTAAAGTACCCTTTTATTGTAAAGAGCCCCATTCGTACTAGTACTAGTACGAATGGGGCTCTTTAATTTCGATTGAAAGGTGGCCCTATATCCTACTGCTCGCTTTCCTCACTAACACTCTTTCTATCAAAGTTCATAATGATATTTATTACTGGCTGATTGAACTACCCACCACTTATCGACTTTACGGTCTGATTGAAGTGGGGGATTCCTAAGAACATTAGCCTAACGGCCAATTTTTAATTAGGCTACTCCCGTAGTTCCTACGGTTAGAAGCCTTATGGCTTCATTCATTAGATTGAGTCCTGCGTTAATATCTCGATCGTGGTGAGTAGAACAAAAAGGACAATCCCATTCACGAAGATTCAGATGTTTAACGTCTTTATTTTGGTAACCGCAGCTAGAACACAATTGGCTAGAAGCAAACGTTTTAGATACGGTCACGATTTGTTTACCATACCATTTTGCTTTGTATTCCAACATTTTTTTGAATTGGTACCAAGATACTTCACTAATAGCTTTAGCTAGTTTGTGATTTTTCATCATATTCGACACTTGCAAGTCTTCCATTCCAATAACATCGTGGTTTTTGATGATTTCGGTAGAAACTTTATGTAAGTAATCCATTCGGGCATTTGAAATTTTTTCGTGTAGGATAGCCACTTTTCGTTTTTGTTTTTGATAGTTTTTGGCTTCAGCCAATGGTTTATTTTGATTCAAGGCTATTTCTTGTCGCCTTGAAAGAATCCGTTGTGCTTTGGCCAATTTCTTTTCGACCGTCCGGAAGAATTTTGGGTTTTGATAGACCGTACCATCTGAAAGAATAGCAAAGTTCTTCAAACCAACATCTACACCGCACGAACGATTCGTTTTAGGAAGTACTTGTACATTGGTTTCGGCTAAAACGGAAATGAAATATTTACCCGAAGGGTTCCGCCTGATTGTGGCATTGATGATTCGCCCTTCGACTTCGCGGCTTTTAGCAAAACGAACTAGACCGAGTTTTGGCAATTTGATTTTGTTTCCAACAATTCCAATATTCCCATTCGTATGTTTAGTCGTATAGGACTGGATAGGATTCTTTTTCGATTTGAAGCGTGGTGACTTGTTTTGCTTTTTATAATATCGACTATAGGAATCTGCTAAATTTTCCACCGATTTCTGTAAGGCAATACTGTCTACTTCTTTCAGGAAAGAATACTCTTTCTTTAAAGCTGGAAGTTCTTTGATTGTTGCGTATTTATTCAGAAAAGAACCTTTCCATTCATTAGAGGGTAATTGGCCGTTCTGCTTCATTTCTTCACAGATATACCAGTAGGCATCTTTCTCCTTTTGTTTGCCTAAAAAGAAGTTATAGACAAAACGGGAGCAGCCGATCGTTTTATTGATTAGAACTAGTTGTTCTTTAGTTGGATAGATTCGAAATTTATAAGCTTTGTTTACGACCATTGGTTTCACCCCCTTATAGTTATTATTAACCATCGAACGTATGTTTGTCAAAAGATTACTTTGGCTTATGCCAACCGCCATTCATCTCCCCCTTACCGTTGGGCTCTCGCCCTTCACACGCTTGAAGAGGGAGTATTCTGGCGGGAAATGATAAAACTAGAATTAAGAGAAACATTATGTTTGTCTTCTCTCTCGCGACAAAGTTAGCTTTTTCTTTTATTGAATGTGGATGTACCGTACCTTAACATTAGGTGAAACTATATTAAGAAGGGAAGAGAGCAAAATGGCTCACTTTAATATAAAGGTTGCTGTTCAAAAGTTCGGTAACTTTCTAAGTTCAATGGTCATGCCAAATATATCAGCTTTCATAGCTTGGGGGTTAATCACTGCACTATTCATTCCTTCTGGTTTCCTCCCAAATGAAAGCCTTGCCAAAATGGTTGGCCCAATGGTTACTTTCTTGCTTCCGCTTTTAATTGGGTATACAGGTGGTAAGTTAGTTCATGATCACCGAGGGGGCGTAGTTGGTGCTATTGCGACTATGGGTGTTATTGTTGGATCTGATATTCCAATGTTCCTTGGTGCAATGATCATGGGACCGTTTGGCGGTTATGTTATCAAGAAATTCGATCAATTTATTGAAGGAAAAATAAAAGCCGGTTTTGAAATGCTTGTTAACAATTTCTCAGCTGGGATTCTTGGCGGCTTGCTATCCATTCTATCTTTCTTAGCGATAGGTCCTGCTGTTAACGTGTTTACAGGATGGCTTGTAGCAGGTGTTGATTGGCTTGTAGGTACAGGTTTACTGCCATTAACAAGTATTCTAATCGAACCTGCCAAAGTATTGTTCTTAAACAATGCAATTAATCATGGCGTCCTTTCACCAATCGGTGTAGAGCAAGTTAAACAAACTGGATCTTCCATTCTGTTTCTGCTTGAAGCAAATCCTGGACCCGGTATTGGTATTCTGCTTGCTTATTGCTTCTTCGGAAAAGGTACTGCGAAGAGATCGGCGCCTGGAGCTGCCATCATTCATTTCTTCGGTGGTATCCATGAAATATATTTCCCTTATATTCTAATGAAGCCGATGTTATTTTTAGCGGTCATTCTTGGAGGCATGAGCGGAGTTTTCACTTTAGTTCTTTTAGGCGGCGGATTGTTCGCTCCCGCTTCGCCAGGCAGTATTCTTGCCATTACAGCGGTAACTCCGCATAATATGGGCGCATATATTGCTAACTTTGCAGGTGTGATCGTAGCTGCAATTGTATCATTCATCGTAGCTGCATTCGTCTTGAAAACAGGTAAACAGACGGAGGAAAATATCGAAGATGCTGCGAAAAAAATGCAAGAAATGAAAGGGAAGAAAAGCTCTGTTGCTGATGTATTTGCTTCAGATCCGGGTACTATGCCAACAAACGTCAGTAAAATTATTTTTGCTTGCGATGCTGGTATGGGTTCAAGTGCAATGGGTGCTTCCCTCCTGCGCAAAAAGGTAAAGGAAGCTGGTTTGAATATTGATGTTACAAATACAGCAATCAGCAACATTCCTTCTGACGCACAAATTGTTATTACACAGGAAGAGTTAACTCCAAGAGCACAAAATAAAGTGCCGAATGCTTTTCATGTATCTGTCGATAACTTCTTATCAAGTCCTGAATACGATTCATTGCTAGCACGGCTTCAGGATGATGGTACTGACGAGCTTCATGAGATTGTCGAAGATGCTGAAGAGGAAGTTCCAGGTGTTCGTGAGCATTCAATTGAACCTGGCATCGATGCAGGTGAAGAAGATGCACCGGATGATAATGATCTGCTTCGCGAAGAAAATGTCTTCCTTAATCAACATTTTGACAATAAGGAAGAAGCGATCCGCTTTGCGGGAAGAGCTTTGGTAAATGCAGGATACGTAAAGGAAAGCTACATTGAAGCGATGATTGCACGTGATGAAATGACTTCAACCTATATGGGAAATGATGTAGCCATTCCACACGGAACTGAGGAAGCTAAAAAAGATGTCCTTAAATCTGGATTTACCGTTTTACAGATACCAAACGGTGTCGATTTTGACGGGCAAAAGGCTCGGTTAATATTCGGAATAGCCGGCAAGGATGGCACACATCTTGAAATTCTATCTGGCATAGCGGTTACTTGCTCGGAGATGGAGAATATTGAAAAGATGGTTAAAGCCACATCAGCCAGGGAATTGATGGATATTATAAACGTTAAAAATAATTAAATACTCTTAACCAAGAATAGAAAAGCGTTTTACGCTTTTCTATTCAGTATTTTCTCGTGTTACTCCACCTGAAATGAGTTGGTAGCATGTATATTACTTCAAGGGAAAAATCAATCATAGAATTGATCATAAAAACTTCAGGAAAACATACGGCCATATCCATTGCAACACAACTGAATGTAAGTGTCCGGACGGTTCAACGTGATCTGAAGGCCATAGAAAAAATCCTGCAATCTTTTGAGTTGCATTTAACACGCAATACACATGAAGGGCTGTCCATCGATGGGAAGAATGAACAAGTCTTTAGGCTTGTACAGCACCTGATGGGTAATCATCCGATTGATCAAACACCACAAGAAAGAAAGTTGCATCTGCTTTTAGCTTTATTGCAGGAAGAATCATATAAAACTCAAGCTCTAGCGGGGGATCTCGGTATAAGCATAACCACTCTTTCAACCTATTTAGACGAACTGACTGAGTGGATAAGAAATTTTAATATCGTGATTACCAGAAAAAGGGGAGTCGGAATAGAGCTTACCGGCACTGAAGAAAATAAACGGAAAGCTCAGGCTGCCTATTTCTTGCACTTCTTTAATGAAGAGCTGATTGAAAGTTTATTTTTGTTGCAAGAAGGAAAATTCCCAGAAGGGAAAATCCTCGACTATTTCGATCCCGATTATCTTCTGGCTATTGATGGGGTGCTGAACTCGACCTTTAACAGTGTCCATTCGCGTTTGGCGGATAGCGGGTATATAGGGTTAATTGTGCATATTTATGTAACCCTGCAAAGGAATGAAAGCCAATTTTTTTTGGAGAAGGACTTCAAGAAAATAAGAGAACTTTCGGATGAGAATAATCTTATGAATAAAATAGGCAAGGAACTCAGCACCATGCTGGAAGTTTCTTTTACCATCGATGATATAAGCTACCTGGCCGCCATCCTTAAAGGTTCCAAGCTTCATGCGGCGGATGCAGTTCCATATGACAGTGTGGTGCTGGGCCAGCTGATAAGGAATTTGATAAAAGATGTTTCTGCTCAATTGCAAATCGATTTGACCAAGGATTTCCCATTGTATCAAGGGCTCCTTGCCCACATGGAACCATCGCTTTTCCGGATCAAACAGGAAATGGGATTATATAATCCCTTAACGGAAGATATTAAACGAAAGTATCCGGTTCTCTTTTTAGCAGTAAAGACCAGTCTGGAAAAGGGATTCAAAGAAATTAAAGATTTTCCTGAAGATGAAATAGCCTTCATCGTCCTTCATTTCGGATCTGCATTAGTGATGCGGGAGGAAGAAATATCAATAAGGGCACTCATCGTTTGTCCGACAGGTATAGGTACGTCGAAGATGCTTGCAAGCCGGATCAAAAAAGAAATCATAGAAATCCAGACTGTAGAAATCAAGACGATCAAAGATATCCAGCAGCAGGGCAGCCTGAAAAACTATGATGTAATCATTTCTACCGTTCGGCTTCCGTATATCGATATGGATTATATCCTCGTATCCCCTCTTTTGAGTGAAGAGAATATATTGAACATCAGGAATTATTTAAGGAAGAATATTGAAAACTTCACTAAGAATAAGCGTTATGGCAGTCATTCAGCCCAAAAGGATTCCCTGCCAAAAAAAGAGAATGGCGAATTGAAAGAAGTATTGCAGGAACTGAAAGACGTCCAACAAGCAATAGACGCTGTTATCAATAATTTCCGGTTTTATCGGCTGCCGCATCTGAAAGGACATCCGCGAATCATCGAAGAAATGGTTCGGATGGCTGAAAAGGAAGAGCTGCTAATGGATGCGGATGATGTGATTGGATCCCTTAACGAACGGGAAAAAAAAGGTGGTTTAGGTATTCCAGGCACTGGAATGGGCCTTTTTCATACCAGACATAAGAATGTGAAAGAGCTGATTTTCCAGGTGGCCCACTTAGATGAACTCTGTATGGTAAGAGGAATGGACGGAAAAGACGTGTATATGAAAAACCTATTGCTGATGCTTGCACCTGAAGAATTAAGTGCGAAGCAGCAGGAAATCGTCAGCTTAATCAGTTCAAGTTTAATTGAAAGCAATGAATCTATAATGATTTTTTCATCATCAGACGAAGAAGTAATTCGCAGTAGAATGGAAGCCATATTTTTGGATTATTTATATACTAACTTGATAAAGGGATGATAGAAATGAAACAAGTAGTACATTTCGGTGCAGGGAATATTGGAAGAGGATTTATTGGGGCACTCTTTTCACAATCTGGATATCATGTAACATTTGTAGATATAGCTGATCAAATCATCGACCAGTTAAATGATAAAAAGCAATACCAAGTCAAATTGGCGACTGATCAGCAAGAATCGGTCACAGTAGAAAATGTATCAGGTTTAAACAGCCTAAAGCAGGAAGAGGAAATCATCAAGGCAATTAAGGAAGCAACATACCTTACAACTGCAATCGGTCCGAATATTTTGCCTCACATCGCACCTTTAATTGCAAAAGGGTTAACTTCAAGAGTGAAGGAAACCGATGAAAAACTATATGTGATTGCTTGCGAAAACCAAATATCAGCAACAGATCTTTTAGAAGGATACATTCTAGAAAACTTAGATCAAGATACAAAGGCAAACTTAGCTGATAAAGTATTCTTCTTTAATTCAGCTGTTGATCGAATTGTTCCGATTCAAAATAACGAGGGTTCCCTCGATGTTTTGGTAGAACCTTATTATGAATGGGTCGTTGAAACGAATGAAAACATTCCCGCAGTTGAGGGGATGACCATTGTAAAAGAACTCGCTCCATTCATTGAAAGAAAACTTTTTACCGTTAATACAGGACATGCTGTCATTGCTTACTTGGGTTATCTTAAGGATAACAAATTGACGATTGACCAGTCATTGGAAGACGAAGGCATTGTAAAGCAAGTCAAGAAAACATTAGATGAAACTGGAGCCTATTTAATAAAGGAATACCAGTTGAACCCAGACGAGCATCAGCAATATATTAACAAGATTATTAACCGATTTAAAAATTCTTACTTAAATGACTCAGTAAATAGAGTAGGCCGTTCACCTCTGCGTAAGCTTGGACCAAACGACCGTCTTGTACGCCCTGCAGTAGAAGCGAAGAAAGCTAGACTTTCCTATACACATCTAGCGAAGGCAATAGCGGCAGCTTTACTCTTTAACTATAACGAAGATGAAGAAGCACTAAGGCTGCAAGCGATGGTGAAAGAAAACGGTGTACCTTCTGTTCTTAAAGAAGTTAGTGGTTTAGACGAAAATAGCGAAATTACCAAAGAAGTTGTCAGTTATTACAATGAGTTAAAGAAATAAATAGTTTATGACCAGAGCTCCTGAAATGAATTTTCAAGAGCTCTTTAACTTAGGGATATTGCTGAAGGGATGCAAAGTACTTACGTGATCAATTGCTTTATGCTATACAATGCTCAAAAGGATAAAACCTCAATACCAACTAAACCACTAAAGATAATTGACTACAGAACAGTAATTTTATATGATAATACTGACTGACTAATCAATCGGGAGGTGAGAAAGAATTTCTACAGAAAAGGTGGATAGAAGAGAGCAAATATTAGAGATTTCGCAACAACTTTTTGCTTCACTTGGTTATCATAAAACGAAGATCTCTGACATCGTTCGAGAAGCGGGTATTGCGCAGGGAACTTTTTATTGGCATTTTAAAAGTAAAGAAGCTATTGCTTTAGAAATTATTCAACAAGGGCGGAACGGACTTCTGGAAGTTGTAGCGCACGGACATCGAAAATCTCCTGGAACTGTTAAGGATGTTGTGAATTCCTCTGAAAAGTTATTTGAAGAGTTGTTTGATTTTTCCGCATCTAATCGATATATGATGGAAATGATATTCAAAGGAATTGACGGTGAAGAGTCACTTAAACAGGTGATTATTGAAACTCGATTGAAGGTGGAAGAAGCTTTTCAAAATAATATTAAAAGAGCGATGGAGCTAAACATTCTACCGGAAAGGGATCCTGGTTTACAAGCTGCATTATTAATGAGTTTATTTGAAGGAATCCTATCTAGGTGGTTATTCGGACCGGTCTCAGAGGGTTCGCATATACGAAACAAAACAACGGCGGAACTGGCTAAAGAAATAGTCAGATTCGAATTTTTTGGATTATTAGGAACATAAAAAGGAGACAGATTATTATGAAGAAAAAATATTCATACCTTACATTGGTTTTATTATTAGCATTTACTTTGATATTAAGTGCTTGTGGTTCGAAAGATGATAAGGCAAGCGAAAATAAAGAAAGCAGTGCAGATTTATTACAACAAATCAAAGATCGCGGAACACTTAAAGTAGGGCTTATGGGTACATATCAGCCATACAATTTCTTGAATGATAAGAAAGAGATGGATGGATTTGATGCTGATATCGCGAAAGAAATGGCCAAGCGTCTTGGAGTGGATGTTGAATTTGTTTCTCAAGAATTTTCAGGTATGGTGGCAGGATTACAAACAAAAAAATTTGATGCAGTTATTAGTCAAATGACCATTACTGATGAACGTAAAAAACAAATGGACTTTACGGAACCGTATATCACTAACCATGTGAAGGTAATCGTTCAAGAAGATAATAACTCGATTAAGTCTGTAAAAGATTTCAAAGGCAAGAACATTGGAGTGGGGCTAGGTACTAATGACGAAACATATCTTCGTACAGAGCTGCTTCCAGAGGTGGGAGATTTTACAATTAAAACATATGATGATGTTATTACATCATTAAAGGATTTGGACTCTGGCAGAATCGATGCAACCATTAATAATATGTATGCGTTGAAACCAGTTGTAGAGAGTAATGGATTTAAGATCAAAGCAGTTGGTGAACCGGTAAAATCTGATAAAGCAGGAATCGCGATTCGTAAAGGCAATGAATCATTATTGAAAGAATTGAATAAACATCTAGCTGATATGAAAGAAGACGGCACATATAATGAGATTTTTGTGAAATGGTTTGGGGAAGAGCCACAAGAATAAACCTTTAGTAGTAGAAAGGATACAAGCAAAGTTATGGATGTTATTTGGGTTAACCTACCATTTTTATTGAAGGGAGCGTATTATACGCTCCTTATCACCATTATTTCAATGTTTTTTGGATCGATTATTGCTGTGATTGTGGCGGTAGCTAGACTAAAAGGTAATAAGTTTATTAGGTGGATGGCTCGTGCATATGTTTCCATCATAAGAGGTACTCCCACTTTGGTCCAAATTATTATTGTGTATTATGGACTGGCTGATTACGGATTAAATCTTCAACCACTAACAGCGGCTTATATTGCGTTAAGTATTAGCATCGGGGCTTACTTGTCTGAAACATTACGCGGGGCGATTCAATCTATCCCTAAAGGGCAATATGAAGCGGCATATGCTTCTGGAATGTCGCCATATCAAACGATGCGCAGGATTATTTTCCCGCAAGCGATTCGGGTGGCCATCCCGCCAGCAGGCAATACATTTATTGGGATGTTAAAAGAGACATCACTTGTCTCCGTTATAACGGTTACCGAATTATTGCGTTCAGCCCAATTATTAATCGCTCAATACTATGTGTACATGCCATTTTATTTAGCAATTGCGCTAATGTATTGGATCATGAGTACAGGATTTTCCTTTGTCTTGGAAAGAATTGAAAAACGGTTATCAATATATGACTAAGTATGGTGAAGTAGAATGATAAACATCAACAACCTATCGAAGAGTTTTTCAACATTAGAAGTGTTGAAGGATATTAATTTACAAGTGAACAGCGGCGAAGTTGTTGTGATTCTTGGACCGAGTGGCTCAGGTAAAAGTACATTGCTTCGATGTATAAATGGTCTCGAAGAATTAACGAGTGGAACTATTGAAGTGAGCAACATTGTCGTTGATGCGAAAAAAAGTCATAAAGAGCGCAATAAACAAATTAAAAAAGTCCGTCTTCATACGGGAATGGTTTTTCAACAATTTAATTTATATCCGCATAAAACGGTATTGGAAAATGTTATCGAAGCACTGTTAATTGTGAAAAAATGGTCGAAAAATGATGCAGAGATAAAAGGGGAAACGCTGTTAAAAAGAGTAGGTTTGATTGATAAAAAAGATGTGTATCCTTCCCGATTATCTGGAGGTCAGCAACAAAGGGTTGCGATTGCAAGAGCACTTGCCATGGAACCGGATATCTTATTGTTCGATGAACCAACGTCTGCATTAGATCCAGAGTTGGTAGAAGAGGTGTTGGCTGTAATTAAAGAACTTGCTCAAGATGGAATGACCATGGCTATCGTTACACACGAGATGACTTTTGCTCAGGAAGTTGCTGATCGAATCGTCTTCATGTCAGATGGTGTCATTGTTGAAGAAGGTCCACCAGAGGAATTCTTTTCACAACCACAAACCGATCGAGCTAAGAAATTTTTGAAGAAAATGTAGTTAATATAAGGAGAGCTGGAGGAATTATTATGAAAGTGGTAACAAAATGGAATGGCCAGCGTGCTTTCACAGCTGTTGGAGATTCAGGTTATGAAGTAAGTATGGACGCAACTCCTGCATATGGAGGCGAAGGTAAAGGATCTACACCAACCGAAATGCTGCTGGCTTCTCTAGCTGGTTGCATTGGAATTGATGTCACGATGATACTGAAACCTTATTTGTCATCTGTGGACAAGCTTGAAATTGAAACAGATGGCACGAGAAAAGAAGAATTGCCAAAAGGATTCACATCCATTGTTGTGACTTTCATCATTGATGGGCAAGTGGACAGTAAACGAATCTGGAGGGCAATTAATCTGGGCAAAGAAAAATACTGTGCGGTATCAGATTCTTTGAAAGCCGATATCTCATTCCGGCTGATTTTAAATGGGGAAGAACAAGCAAAAATAGCTACTGATCAGAACCAAGGAGAATAAATACTTTTAACTTTTCAAAAGCACTGTGGAGAAATCTCTACGGTGCTTTTGTAGTTTTTAAGGTAAAAAGAAAAAGGATATTTCTTAGGAATATAAATTTAACACTTGTAAATAGTAATCATTACGTTTTATAATGGGAGACAGTCAAGAAAAGCGTTACATCTATAGTGATAATTCTTGAACAAAAAGGATTTTTTATAGTATAAATCGTAATTATTTTGATTTGTGTGATGAAGGGGTCTTTTTATGTTGAGAATATAGCTCTTACTTGAGTTTGGTGTAGTTACTCGTGAGTTTGGTGTAGTTACTCGTGAGTTTAGCGCTGTTACTCGTGAGTTTGGTGTAGTTACTCGTGAATTTGGTACTTTTACTCGTGAGTTTGGTGTAGTTACTCGTGAGTTTGGTGTAGTTACTCATGAATTTGGTACTTTTACTCGTGAGTTTGGTACTTTTACTCGTGAATTTGGCGCCTTTACTCGTGAGTTTGGTACTTTTACTCGTGAGTTTGGTACTTTTACTCGTGAATTTGGCGCCTTTACTCGTGAATTGAGTGCATTTACTCATGGGTTCGTTCTTTCACTCGAGTTTAGTCCTTTTACGAGTAAGTTTGGAGAAAGGAGAAGCAGGAAAGAAGGTAGAAGATTATCCAATCCATACATAGTAAGGAACCTATAAACAAGGGACAATTTGAATGATTTCTGATTGGAGAAATCTCTCACCAGTAATATCAGGAAATTATTGCCTGGCAAATCATGATAGTAAAACTGTGATTTAAATCGTAATTAATACGATTTATAACAACTGATATAAAACTAACAATATTAATGGAGGATTACCTTATGTTCAGGAAATACAAATCATTATTTATTCTATTTCTAACAGTCTTTCTTTTGGTAGCATGTTCTTCCGAGACTGCAAAAGAACAAGAGAAAAAGAAAAAAGAAGTGAATTTACTTTTTAATTTTGCCACTAGCTCGCTTGATCCTAATGTTGATACAAGTTATGTGTCACTTCGTGCAGGAATTACTGAAACTTTGGTACATCTCAATGATAAGGACTTGACTATTGAGCCTTGGCTGGCTGAAAGCTGGGATAGTAAAGATGGACAATTATGGGAGTTCAAGCTAAGGGAGGGAGTGACGTTTCAGAATGGAAAACCTATGGATGGCGAGGCGGTAAAGGCATCTTTAGAGAGGGCGATGAAAGATAGTCTGGCGATTAAGAATGCCTTGCGCATTGATTCGATAGAAGCAAAAGGAAATACCTTAATGATTAAAACAGAAGGTCCCTTTCCGGAGTTCCCATCTGAATTGGTTCATCCAAACACATCGATTATTGACGTAACGGAAAGTGACTTTATAAACAAACCAGTTGGGACAGGCCCATTTGCTGTGTCGAAATTCACACCAGGAACTGCAGTGGATCTTAAGCGGTACGATTCTTACTGGGGTGGAGCCGCGAAACTGGAGAAAGCCAGATTTTCGTTTAATGAAGATGCCAACGCGCGCTCTCTTGCACTTGAATCAGGAGATGCTGATATTGTCTTCCGTCCAGAAGTTGAAAGCCTAGCAAATTTAGAAGCTATAAATGGGGTAACTGTGGAGTCCACATCTACTTTCCGTGTACATCAAATGACGATGAACTTAGAACGGAAAGCGCTGCAAGATATACACGTTCGTAAGGCTATAGATGCTTTGATAGATCGTTCATCCATTGCGGATACGATTTTACAAGGTCATGCAGAAGTTGCCACAGGACCTTTTCCATCTACGTTCTCATTTGCTCCAGACTATCCAAAAAAAGAGAACGGAATGGAAGCGGCTAGAGAATATCTTGAAAAAGCAGGATATAAGAAAGTACATGATGTTATGCAAAAAGACGGCAAACCGCTTTCGTTTTCGCTTCTTACTTACAGTTCACGTGCCGATTTACCGTTAATCGCTCAAGTATTTCAATCGGATGCTGCTCAGTTAGGAATTGATGTGAAAATCAAACAGATTGAAATCCCGGAAGAGTATATGGCAGCCAATCGGGATTGGGATTTAACAACGTACAGTAATTTAACGGCACCGCGCGGAGATGCCGGTTACTATTTAAATGCAACGTATCATCCAAATGGCGCCTTAAACTTCAGTGGTGCGGATGACGATCACTTGACGGCACTTATTGACAAGTTAAACGTAACGGTTGGGCAGAAAAAACGTTCAGATTTAGCTGAAGAAATTGCGATGTATGTGGATGAACAAGTATATAACTCATTTATTTTACATCCCAACACACTTGTTGCATATAACTCCAATAAAGTTGAAAACTGGATCACTTCGCGAAGTGAATACTACATGCTGACGAATGAACTGGATGTGAAGTAAATGTTCCGCATTCTAGGCAGGCGATTTATCGAGGTTGTGATTTTTATCCTTGTTATTACATTTATCAGCTTTCTTTTTGTGCGGCTCGCTCCAGGTGATCCGGTACTATCAATTCTTCAAGTGGATGATGTATCGATCACAAACGAGCAAGTCTATGAGCTTCGTGAAGAATTGGGATTCAACGATCCGTTGCTTGTACAGTATGGTCATTGGTTTGCGGACTTTGTTCAATTAGATTTCGGAAATTCCTATATTACGAATCAGCCTGTGATGAAAATGATTATAAGCGGTCTGCCTGCGACACTTGAGCTGTCAATGGGTGCGTTACTTGTCATGCTTAGTATAGCCATTCCTTTAGGTTCGCTTGCTGCTCTTTATAGGGGGAGTTGGATTGACCAGATAAGTCGTGGAGTCTCACTATTAGGCGCAGCTATCCCTAGCTTTTGGCTGGGACTGCTTTTGATTGATTTATTTGCGGTGAGGTGGGGGGGATTTCCAACAATGGGGAGGGACGGATTCATTTCTTTGGTCCTGCCGTCAGTTACTTTGGGCCTTGCCATTACAAGTGTATACGTCCGCTTGCTGCGTTCGAGTTTGATTGACTCGCTTAGTCATGAATTTATCAGAGCCGCCCGGTCAAGGGGGATTTCAGAAATACGTATCTTCTTTGCCCATGCATTTCGCTATAGTTTACCGCCGGTCATTACCGTATTCGGTGTTAGCCTTGGCAGCTTGATTGGCGGGGTTGTCGTGGTTGAAGTGATTTTCGCCTATCCAGGTATTGGGAAGATGGTCGTTGACTCCATTCGGTCTCGTGATTACCCAGTCATCCAAGGATACATTTTGATCATGGCTATTATTGTATTTATGGTAAATAGCGCAGTGGATTTATCTTACAGATATTTAAACCCGGAGCTAAGACTAAAGGAAAGGAATAATAGTTGATGGAATTAGTGTTCAGAAAACAAATCAAAAGACGATGGAAAGCTGCCGCTATTTATACAACGATGGCTTTTGTGTTTGCTGTTGCAGCGTACACCTTTCTTGGCCTGAAGCATGATCCGCTACTAGTCAATCTGGCTGAAAGATTATTGCCAGCAAGCTTAGAACATCCGCTCGGCACGGACCACTTAGGGCGTGACGTATTAACGCGTCTGCTGCTTGGTACAAAGCTGACGGTTGGCTATGGGCTCTTATCCTTGTTAGTTGCTGTTATAATCGGCGTCCCGTTTGGGGTAATTTCTGGATTCAAAGGAGGTCTGATCGATCGAATTTTCATGCGTATTGCAGATGCTTTTTTATCGTTTCCAGATACGATCGTAGCTATTGTGTTGAGTGGTCTATTAGGTCCGGGAATAGAGAACCTGCTGTTGGCCATTGTTGTAGTGAAATGGGTGAACTATGCTCGGCTTGTGCGCAGTACGGTGATTACTGAGCGTCAGAAAGATTATGTGACGGTAGCTAAAATTAATGGAGTTAGTTCCTTCCGAATTATGCGAAAACATCTATTTCCGCACCTTATTGGGAATGTACTCGTACTGGCAAGTCTCGATTTAGGGAAAATCATCTTACTCATATCTTCCCTGTCTTATATTGGACTCGGTGCGCAGCCTCCAGCACCAGAATGGGGAGCAATGCTCAATGACGCCCGTCCTTACTTTCAATCCAATCTGTTTCTGATGATTTATCCCGGACTTGCTATTGGATTTGTCGTTCTTTTATCAAACTTATTCGGTGATTATTTGCGTGATAAATTTGATGTGAAAAAGGAGGTGGAATCGTGAGTATTTTAACCGTTAATCATCTATCTGTTATAGGAAAACAAAATAGGATTGTCAAAGATATTTCGTTAGACATCCATAAAGGAGAGTGGTTCGCACTTGTTGGTCAAAGTGGTAGCGGCAAAAGCATGACAGCAATGGCAATCGGACAGTTGCTAGCGCCAAATCTCCAAGCAAAGGGAGAAATATGGTACCAAGAAAAGAATTTATTAACGCTGTCTTCCTCTGAAATGCGGAAAATTCGCGGAAAGCACCTAGCTTATATTTTTCAAGATTACCAAGGGTCATTTACTCCGTTTCTTACCATTGGACAACACTTCGAGGAGTATCAGCGGACGCACCTTAAACTGTCTAAAAAAGCAAGACGGCAGCAAGCTGTGGAAGCGCTTATTTCCGTTGGCCTTTATGAAGATATCTATAGAAGATATCCGTTTCAATTAAGCGGGGGGCAGCTTCAACGTGTGTCCATTTCGATAGCCCTGCTGCTTAAACCAGATATATTGATAGCAGATGAACCGACTACTGCTTTGGATAGTGTATCTTCTTTTAAGGTTTTGCAATTGTTATCCCGGCTGCAAGTAGAAACCGGCTGTGCAATTTTGTTCATTACCCATGATTTGCGCCATGTGAAGAAATATGCGAACCGAATTGCTGTTATGAAAGAAGGAGTAATCATAGAAACCGGTGATAAAAATCAGGTGCTGAATCATCCGCAGCACGCTTATACAGATAAACTGATTCAATCATCGCCATCACTTAGAAGCAGGAGTCCATTAAAACTTGAAGGAGTGTCAGGATGAGTTTATTAGAAGTGAAAAATGTCCATAAAACGTACGATAACGGTGTGGAAGTTCTTAAGAACGTGAATTTTAGCCTGGAGAGGAAAGAGTGCCTAGGTTTAGTAGGAGAGAGTGGGTGTGGGAAGAGCACGCTTGCTCGCTGCATTTTACAGATTGAATCTATTAATAAAGGTATGATCATGTTCGAGGGGACGCCTCTGCAAAACAAAAGCGAGCGCAATTTAAAGCCGTACCGAAAAAACATCCAAGCGGTTTTACAAAACCCTGCTTCAGCGTTGAATCCAAAACTAAGGATAAAAGATTCGCTAATAGATCCTTACCTGCAATACAGCAGTCAAGCTAAGATGAAACAATTTCAGTATACAAGTGAAGAAAACTTTGTCGCACAGCTATTAGAAGCTGTAGAACTTCCAACGGGGCTTGCTGAACGATTTCCACATGAACTAAGTGGAGGACAGAAGCAGCGGGTGACCATTGCACGCGCTATTAGTATTGAACCAGCGCTTATAATTTTAGACGAACCGGCTTCAAGCCTTGATGTGCTATCACAAGCAGCCGTATTGCGTTTGTTAGATGAATTACGAGTGACGTTGGATATTTCCTATCTTTTTATTTCTCATGACCTGTCGGCTGTGCATGAGATGAGTCAAAAAATCATGGTGATGAAAGAGGGTGTCATTGTTGATTCATTCGAGAAGGAAAACCTCTTTTCTATGGACCGTCATTCATACACACAAGAATTATTAACAATGTTTGAATGATGAAGAACATCAGGAAAACCGCTCTATCTGTTTAAAATATAAATCGTAATGATGTTGATTAACGACAGATAAGGATTTGAACCATAAGGGGGGAAATGCGGTGAATCACAGATCATATCTAGCCTTAGCCATTCCTTTGACCATTTCGACGATAACGACACCTCTAATAGGTGCGGTGGACACGGCAGTAGTGGGTCAGTTACCCAATCCGGCTTATTTGGGAGGTGTAGCTGTAGGTACAATTATTTTTAATACCATGTATTGGCTGTTCGGCTTTTTGCGAGTGAGTACATCTGGATTTGCTGCACAAGCACTTGGTGCAAAGAATGAACAGCAAGGAATGTTAGCCTTTATCAGGCCGTTATTAATAGCGATTGCGGTAGGAATATTTTTTATACTGCTTCAAGGTCCGATTGAACATATTTCATTAACCTTGATAAACCCGGACACTGACGTTCACTTATATGCCTCTGAATACTTTAGCATTCGAATCTGGGGAATTCCATTTACTTTAATGAATTACGTTATCTTAGGATGGCTAATGGGAATGTCCAAAATCAAGATTTCGTTAGTGCTACAAGTGTTTATGAACCTCATGAACATTGTTCTGGATTTGTTGTTTGTCCATGTTTTCGCATGGGGTGTATCTGGAGTAGCTATAGCGACTCTTCTATCAGAGGTAACAGCCTTTTTCATTGGGCTATTTATTATTTGGAAAGCGACGCCCTATCGAATTAAAATGCCTCCCTTTAAAGAGATGATTGACCCGTTATCTTTTAAAAAAATGATGGCGGTGAATCGAGACTTATTTATCAGAACGCTCTGTTTGCTAACTGTTTTTAATATCTTTACGGCAAAGGGCGCGTCATATGGAACAGAGATATTGGCAGCCAATGCCGTCCTTATTCAAATTCACTATATAATGGCTTACTTCTTTGATGGGTTCGCAAATGCCTCTAGCATTCTTGTTGGAAAAGCCATTGGTTCGAAGGATAAGCACTTGTATAAGAAGACCCTTATGTTGTCCTGGCAGTGGGGGGGCCTATCCTCTCTAATGATTGCTGCCAGTTACTATCTATTTAGTGATTACATCATTTCACTTTTTACACGCATACCTAGTGTCATTGATTTGGCAAATGATTATGGAATCTGGCTTATTTTGTTTCCTCTTTTGGCAAGTGTAGGCATCGTATTCTACGGTGTTTTTACAGGGGCTACAGAAGCTGCGCCTATTCGGAACTCAATGATTTACTCCTTAATTGTTTTTTTAATAACCTTATATATCTTTGTGCCTTCGTTTCAAAACCATGCGTTATGGTTGGCCTTTACTGTATTTAGCTTAGGGCGTTCAGTATTTTTAGCACTGTATATACCACAGTTAAGTCATAAATTATTTCCTAAGAGGAGTGTTAGACATGAAGACAATCGAATTAGCTAGAAAACAAGAAAAAATCATTAATACATATACAGAAACATATAAAATCTTACTAGCAGAACAGGATTTATCACCAAATAATGAGATAATTAATCACGTTTTATCTGAACTAGTTTCCATTCTTTCTAAACCAATAGATCAATCCATAGCAGAAGATATTCTTAACGATAAGGAGATTAAATCAATTAGGGGAACCATGCTTGAAAAGCTGACGATTGCCGAAACCTTAATGGAGGATTACTATGCCAAATTATTTATTGGCAAGGTGAATTCCTTAGATGACTTTCGTTCATTTATTTATTGGGATAACTACAAAGAACTGATCAAAACAGAAATACATGAACTAAAAAAAGTAAAAAATGATTTTCATTCGTTCGCATTTATAGGAGCGGGTCCTTTACCTTTAAGCCCTTTACTGCTTAAACAAGAATTGGGTTCAAAAATGACCTGTCTCGATATTGATAAGCAGGCTTATACATATGGCCAGGGTTTCATACAAGATTTAGATATTGATAGGAACTCAAGCTATATTTTAAAAGATGGTGCTCTACATGATTATAGTGGATATGATCTTATCTGGATTGCCGGCCTTGTTCCTAATAAAGAGGATATTTTAAAACAAATATTTGAGACGAATCCAAAGGCTATAGTGGCCATTCGATCGGTGGATGGCATACATCAATTATTATATGAACCTGTCGATGCAACAAAGTTTCACAAAGTGGCATGTGAAGAAGTCGGCAGAACTATTGCAGATTCTTTCATCATTAATTCAACAATATTATACACATACAAACAGTAAAACCCATCAAACGAGTTGCTTCGGCAATTCGTTTTTTATATGAGTAAGTTATTAAACTAAAAGGTTTGGGTGGGAGTAGTTACCCCCAGTAGGTGTGAACAGCCAATAATATTGGAACTTTATTTGTGGATATTTGCATATAATTACAAACGGAATGGTGGCGGAGAGATGTTCTTGCTCCTCTAAGGTAGTTGTAATTGGAAAAGTTTTCTATTAATATGGAATATGAATAATGTAATAGGAGGTTGTACATTGGCTTTACAAATCAAAGAAATCACAAAGAAATTTGGAGATTTCACAGCTGTTAATAATCTAAATTTCACTATCCCCGAGAAAGAAATGTTTGGTTTTTTAGGAGGGAATGGTGCAGGGAAAACAACCACGTTTCGTATGATACTTGGCTTGCTTGACCCAACCGAAGGAGAAATATTTTGGGATGGTAAGAAAATCGATTATACGACCAGTTCATTAATTGGTTACCTTCCTGAGGAACGCGGACTATATCCAAAGCTGAAGGTGCGCGATCAGATTGTATATTTAGCTAGATTAAGAGGCATGAGAAAAGGAGATGCATTGAAAGAGTTAGAATATTGGCTTGACCGTTTTATGGTGCCAGAGTACATGGATAAGCGTGTTGAAGAGCTTTCAAAGGGAAATCAGCAAAAAATTCAGTTGATCGCTTCCATGATTCATAAACCGGAATTGCTTATTCTTGACGAACCCTTTAGCGGACTAGATCCTGTTAATGTGGAAATGCTGAAGAAGGCGGTCATCGACTTGAGGGACAGCGGCACGACGATTGTTTTCTCAAGTCATCGTATGGAGCATGTTGAAGAGATGTGTGAGCATCTTTGCATTATGCATAAAGGATCCCCCGTAGTGGCTGGGAAATTGAAAGAAATTAAGCGTTCTTTTGGCAAAAAGAATGTGTCAATTAAAGCTGATTTTGATTTATCTTTCTTGGATACTTATCCTGGTGTAACAAAAGTTAAGAACACAATGGAAGGGAAAATTCTTCAAGTCACTGGTGAAGATGTAGCTGAGAGCATGATTCGTGATCTTGTTCCAAAAGGGTTCGTTCGAAAATTCGAATTGGAAGAACCATCGCTGACGGATATTTTCATTGAAAAAGTAGGTGCAGTCTATGAATAAATTTTGGATTGTTCTTTCCCATACATATCTATCAAAATTAAAAACGAAATCCTTTATCATTTCTACAGTCATTATGATGGCATTGATTCTTGTTCTTACAAATATTTCGAAGCTTATTGATACATTCGATAGTGAGGATCAGGAAAAGGTTGCCGTTATCGATCTGACTGAAGATAGCTTATTTGATTCTTATAAGACTGCCGTAGCAGGTGTGAACGATGAGCTCTCGATAATAACCGCCCAAGATGAAAAGGAAGCGGATGAAATGGTTAGCGCAGAAGAAATCGTTGGGTATCTTTTAATCGAAAAGGATGACAGCCTAGGTTTTAAGGGAACGTATAAAGCGAATCAAATTTCAGATTCAATGGTGAGTAATGATTTGCTTCTCGCACTTACCCAATTGAAAAGCCAAATCACAGCGAATGAATTGAAATTGACAGAGCAGCAAATCACTCAATTGAATACGCCGCCAGCCTTTGAAACGATTGCACTTCAGGAAAATGCAAAAACAGAAGAAGACCTCAATCAAGCCCGTGGTCTCGTGTATGTGCTTTTATTCGTTATTTACTTCGGTGTGTTGATGTATGCAACGATGATTGCAATGGAAGTAGCCACTGAAAAAACATCAAGGGTCATGGAAATCCTGATTTCAAGTGTCCCGCCAGTCACGCAGATGTTTGCCAAAATAATGGGGGTAGCTTTGCTTAGTCTTACACAAATGATTTTATTTTTTGGATGGGGTTATTTATCAATTAAGCAAAACTTGACAGGCATGAATGAAGGGTTTTTTGCATTTTTTGGTTTCGGCAGCATCAATATCTCAACGATCATTTATGCGATCATCTTCGCATTGCTTGGTTATCTTCTGTACGCGACACTTGCGGCTTGTCTTGGGTCCGTTGTCAGCAAAATTGAAGATGTCCAGCAAATGATTTCACCGATGACCATGCTTGTTGTCATTGCCTTTATGATTGCGATGTTTGGACTAGGGAATCCTTCAGCTAGTTATATCACTATTACATCATTCATTCCATTTTTCACGCCAATGATTATGTTTTTGCGCGTAGGAATGCTTGATGTCCCTTTCTGGGAAATCGCAATAAGCATCGCTGTATTGATTTTAACAATTATTTTACTTGGTATTATCGGAGCGAAAATCTATCGTGGTGGAGTCCTGATGTATGGAAGCTCAAAATCACTAAAAAGCATCAAAAATGCATTGCAATTATCAAAGAAAAATTAACCTTAAAACCTGGATCCCTCACTTCTTTTTTGAGGTATTCAGGTTTTTTTATTTTTTTCACGATTTATGAGTTTAGCTCCTAAAAACCCTTATAGGTTTATTTACTTCTACTATTCCTTCAAATGTACTGATACTTATTATCTCCAATAAGATCCCAACTAATTCAGCTGTTCTAGACAAGATAGTCCTTCGAAATTCATTCGATATATTGAAAGATACATAGGGGGATTTGTTAAGCTTTATATAAGTCTATAAAACTTACTTGACATTATGAGCTTATGAAAATATAATTACTTACATAAAGTAACCAACAAAAAAGGAGAATAAATAACATGAATAGAAATGAAGCTGGTCAAGTTTTTTTACGGATAATTTTAGGTCTTACTTTTTTCATTCACGGAGTTTCAAAGTTTCAAGGCGGAATAGGTAACACGGCAGGCTTCTTTGATAGCCTCGGAATTCCTGGGTTCATGGCTTATGTGGTAGCATTTATCGAATTAGTCGGAGGTCTTGCATTAATAGTTGGCTTTGGAACACGAATCGTTTCTATCTTGTTTGTCGTTATTATGCTGGGTGCCATTTTCACGGCTAAATTACCTGCTGGATTTCTTGGCAATGGACAAATGGCAGGATACGAGCTGGACTTAGCACTGCTTGCTATGTCCGTTTATCTTGCATGTGCAAATCGCTCGCTTTTTTCTTTAGATAATAAACTCTTTAATAAAGAAGGGAAGTAACAATATGATGGGGGAATTTCATCAAAAGCCCGTTACGTTTGTTAGGGAAGTTAGTATTAATGTCATGCATTTGGATAATGCCATCAGGTTTTATCAAGATATCATAGGTCTCCAATTATTGAAAAAAACGGATCGTAAAGCTGTTTTAACAACAGATGGTAAAACCCCGTTGCTTACGCTTGAGCAGCCCGCTGATGTAATTCCAAAAGAAGGAAGAACAACAGGCTTATATCACTTTGCTCTTTTGCTACCAACCCGTGCTGACTTGTCGATCTTTTTACGCCATTTACTTCAAACAGAATACCGGTTTGGAGCTTCGGATCATGATGTAAGTGAAGCGCTGTACATTACTGATCCGGATGGAAATGGCATTGAAGTCTACTGGGACCGTCCATCTTCTGACTGGAAATGGTCAAATGGAGAAGTTGCGATGGGAACGGACCCGTTAGATGGAAACAGCCTTCTGGCAGAAAGTGACGCCGAGTGGAACGGACTGCCTGCTGGTACGTTAATGGGACACATTCATTTACATGTAGCGGATCTACGAAAAACAGAAGAGTTTTACATGTTGGGTCTTGGGTTTACTATTGTGAATCGATTCGGAGGGGCTCTCTTTACTTCAACCGGCGGATATCATCATCATATCGGATTAAACACATGGAATGGCGTTGGCGCTCCTGCTCCAAAGAAAAACAGTGTAGGGCTCAACTGGTATTCACTTGTTTTTGCAGATGAAGAAGCGAGAAACAAAGTGATTGAAAAACTAAACAAAATTGGGGCTGAAGCTACAAAAGAAGACGGCTTTTATGTCATCACAGATCCGTCAGGAAATGAGATTCATTTAGTTATCTAAAGCCTTTAGGGTTGGAACTATAGTATATTCAGAAAGCATTGGTGAGAAAAAATGGGATTTTTCAGTAAGTTATTTGGAAATAAAGATACAAGTGCAGAGGAGAATAAAAAAATGACAAAAGTATTATTTATCAAAGCAAACGATCGTCCAGCAGACCAGGCAATTAGCTCAAAAATGTATGATACATTTGTAAAAACTTATAAAGAAGCGAATGGTACGGATGAAGTGATCGAGTTAGATTTATTTAAAGAAGAGCTACCGTACTATGGCAATACAGCGATAACTGGGATGTATAAACGAAACCAAGGTTTTGAACTGACACCTGAAGAAGAAAAAGCAGCTAGTTTAGTTGATCAATATTTAAATCAATTCCTTGCTGTGGATAAAGTAGTATTTGCTTTTCCTTTATGGAATTCAACGGTACCTGCTCCGCTAATCACGTACCTTTCTTATTTGGCTCAAGCTGGTAAAATGTTTAATTATACAGCGGAAGGTCCTGTTGGATATGCTGGTGATAAAAAAGTCATGCTTTTAAACGCTCGTGGCTCAGATTATTCCTTAGAAGGAATGGCTTCTGCTGAAATGGCTGTAAACTTAGTAAAAACCATTATTAGCCTATGGGGCATCAAAAATCCAGAAGAAGTGGTTATTGAAGGACATAATCAGTATCCTGATCGCACACAAAAAATCATCGCGGATGGTTTGGAAAACGTTGCAAAAGCAGCTGAAACATTCTGATTGTGAAGTGAAAAGAATAGCAGGCAAAGGATGGCCCTCACTATCAATCGGGGCCTTCAGACTGTAGACAAATTCGTAGAAAGCGAGTTTGCCTGCAGTTTTTTTTATTGAAAAACGTTTCAGTTGATTTCAGAAATCCGCTCCCTTTCCGCCGACTGTCTGCCAAGCCTCCTCGCCGCAAGCGTCTGTGGGGTCTCGGCTAGCCAGTTATTCGTCAGGATTGTCGCAAATTTCTTCCATCCATTGAGGATTCCGTAAAGCAGAATTAAACCATTTTTAAAAATCACGGTTCGGGATGTGACCATTCCAAACTCCCTTTTGTCGATAAACAAAAGGCCCGCCATATTAATGGGGGCCTTCTTTGTGCGGGAATGATGTTATTTGACCTGATGCTTTTTCAAGCGGTATTGAAGACTTTGGCGACTTATATTCAAGGCTTTAGCTGCTTTAGAGATATTCATGCCATGCTCTTTTAATATCTTCTCCAAATAAATCTTTTCTGTATTAGCAATATAATCATCAAGAGATAGGGTTGTGTCTTGTAATTCTTCATTTTGAATAAGGTCATTTTTTATATCCAGTTGAGTTTCTTCCATATGAGCTTTCTTTTTAAATAAAGTTGGAAGATGCGGGATCTCAATTTTTGTATCCCCGGGTTCTAGTAAATTCATAGCCCCTTCAATAATATGCTCAAGTTCTCTTACATTTCCTGGCCATTCGTAATCATAAAAAAGAGAGTAGACCTCGTCGCTGATTCCTTCAATATCCAATTCAAACAACGCATTGAACTTTTCAATAAAGGATTGAGCCAGCAATGGTATATCTTCTTTCCGCTCACGAAGTGGAGGGATAAATAAGGATACAACGCTTAATCGATAATATAAATCCTTTCGTAAATGATCATTTGAAATCGCATCTATTGGATCTTCATTTATCGTTGCAATGACTCGAACATCAATTTTTTTGTCTTTTGTATCTCCTACTCGGCGAATCGTTCTTTCTTGAAGGGCCCGTAATAATTTTGCTTGCAAATTCGGGTTTAAAGAATTGATTTCATCAAGAAGGATGGTTCCGCCTTGTGCTTGTTCAAATAACCCAGGCCTTTCAATGGATCCTGTGAAAGCCCCTTTCTTCGTTCCAAAGAGAATTCCCTCAATTAAACTATCTGGCAGTGCAGCACAGTTTTGACTAATAAAAGGATGTGTCGAACGGTTACTTCCATTATGGATACTTTGGGCAAAGAGTTCTTTTCCGGTACCTGTTTCCCCGACAATCAAGATGGAGGATGTGGTTCTTGTGGAGCGCTTGCTCTTTTCAATGACGTCTAAGAAATTCTCACTAGTTCCAATGATACTGTCAAAGGTATATTTGGTATCGCCCTTATTTAAAATATTATCTTTTATAATTCTTTCAAGATTTGTTATATCCTTTGCTACTTCAATAGCACCGATAATATTTTGCTTCTGATCTAAAATTGGAAACGTATTATTGATTGTTGTAATTTCCTGTCCGAGATTATTAAAGTAGGTCTGTTTTGAGTTTTCAGTTGCTTTTCCGGAATGAAGAGCCCGTATTAGCGTACTCTCAGTTTCCTCTTGGAACTTAAAAATATCAGGGATCTTTTTCCCTAATACATCTTCTGAATCCATTCCTTCAATTTCAGCCATTTTCTTGTTATAAACAATGGTTAGACCTTCTGTATCTATTATATGTATCCCAATATCAATTACATCTACGAGTGAATATAGGATAGATTGAAAACCTTCTATTTTTATGATCTGATCTAAATTCATTAATGCCTCCTACTTTTATTCATTTCTTAGAGATTATTGTAGAGGATTTACAGAAAAGGCGCAATAAAAATTTGCACAGCAAGATTATTTTGCATTAAAGTGCAAATTTTCTTTGCACAAAAGATAAAAATTCCTTGTTTTTCGTGAAAAAACAAGTTGGCACAAATCTTGCATTAATAAAAACTATAGCGTTCAAGCCACAAATATAAGAATTAAAGCAAAAAATAATGGCACACTATGCTATTTTTCACCAAAAGTGCTGAATTTCTTTGCATTTCCATTAGAAAAGTCTATATTTTTCAAAAAAGTTGAAAAGTTGGCACGGAACTTGCTATTTATAAAGGGAGAAGTAAAAACATAAATCTTAGGGAGATGAGACATAATGGTCCAACCATACAAACACGAACCATTTACTGATTTTAATAATGAGGCAAACAATAAAGCATTTCAGGTAGCTTTGAATGATGTAGCTAAAGAATTAGGAATTAAATATCCGTTAGTTATTAACGGTGAAAAAATCTTTACAGATGAAGTCATTACCTCTGTAAACCCAGCAGACAAAAAAGAAGTAATCGGGATTGTGTCAAAAGCAAACAAAGACCTTGCAGAGCAAGCAATGCAAGCGGCAGATAAGACATTCCAAACTTGGAGAAAAACTAAAGCAGAAATGCGTGCAAATATATTATTCAGAGCAGCAGCCATTGTTCGCAGAAGAAAACACTATTTCTCGGCTTTATTGGTTAAAGAAGCAGGAAAGCCTTGGAATGAAGCGGATGCAGATACAGCGGAAGCGATCGACTTCATGGAATACTACGCACGTCAAATGCTGAAGCTTAAAGACGGCATGCCAGTGGAAAGCCGTCCGATTGAACACAATGCTTTCAACTATGTTCCACTTGGTGTCGGTGTCATCATCTCACCTTGGAATTTCCCGTTTGCGATCATGGCAGGCATGACGACAGCGGCTCTTGTTTCAGGAAATACCGTTTTATTGAAACCAGCAAGTACAACACCGGTCATTGCAGCTAAATTCATTGAAGTGTTGGAAGAAGCGGGCTTACCTGCAGGAGTTGTGAACTTCATTCCAGGAAGCGGTGCTGAAGTTGGCGATTATTTGGTAGATCATCCTCGTACACGTTTCATCAGCTTTACTGGATCTCGTGATGTTGGAATTCGTATTTATGAGCGTGCGTCAAAAGTTCATGAAGGCCAAATTTGGTTGAAACGTGTCATTGCTGAAATGGGCGGTAAAGATACGATCGTTGTTGATAAAGAGGCTGATTTGGAATTGGCGGCACAATCAATCGTCGCTTCTGCATTCGGATTCTCCGGTCAAAAATGTTCTGCTTGTTCACGTACCGTCGTAGTGGAAGATGTATATGACCAAGTCTTAAATCGTGTTATTGAATTAACAAAAGAAAAAACAGTTGGAGAACCAACAGATGTAAATAACTTTATGGGTCCAGTTATCGATCAAGCTGCTTACGACAAAGTCATGAGCTATGTAGAGATCGGTAAAACAGAAGGGAAGTTAGTTGCAGGAGGAGAAGGAGACAATTCAAAAGGTTTCTTTATCCAACCAACAATTATTGCAGATGTGGATGAAAATGCTCGTGTTATGAAGGAAGAAATTTTTGGACCAGTAGTAGCATTCTGTAAAGCAAAAGATTTCGATCATGCGATTGAGATTGCTAATAACACAGATTATGGATTAACAGGTGCGGTCATCTCGAACAATATTGAACATATCGAACAAGCGCGTGAAGATTTCCATGTTGGAAACTTGTATTTCAATCGTGGCTGTACAGGAGCCATCGTCGGATACCAACCATTTGGCGGATTCAATATGTCAGGTACAGATTCAAAAGCGGGCGGTCCTGATTATTTAGTTCTACATCTTCAAGGAAAAACAACATCTGAAACGCTATAAATTTTAGGGGGAATCAACATGACAACAATTACAGAAAAATTAATCGAGCAAACGGAACAATATGGTGCAAACAATTATAATCCACTTCCAATCGTCATTTCGAAGGCAGAAGGAGTTTGGGTGGAAGATCCTGAAGGCAACAAATATATGGATATGCTAAGTGCCTATTCAGCAGTGAACCAAGGCCACAGACATCCTAAAATTATTGATGAACTAAAAAAACAAGCAGATCGCGTAACATTAACGTCCCGTGCATTCCATAGTGATAAATTAGGCCCGTGGTATGAAATGGTTTCCCGCATTACGCAAAAAGACATGGCGCTGCCTATGAATACTGGTGCTGAAGCAGTTGAAACAGCTATCAAGGCTGTTAGACGCTGGGGCTACGACGTAAAAGGAATAGCAGAAAATCAAGCTGAAATCATTGCTTGTATTGGGAATTTCCATGGCCGTACAATGGCAGCCGTATCCTTGTCATCCGATGAAGAATATAGAAGGGGCTTTGGACCAATGTTACCAGGGATCAAGCTTATCCCTTATGGCGATCTTGATGCATTGAAAGAAGCGATTACTCCTCAAACAGCTGGATTTTTAATTGAACCGATCCAAGGTGAAGCGGGAATTATCATTCCTCCACAAGGATTCTTAAAAGAAGCTTACGAACTTTGTAAAGAAAATAATGTACTATTCGTTTCGGATGAAATTCAATCAGGACTTGGCCGTTCAGGAAAAATGTTTGCCTCCGATTGGGATGAAGTGATTCCTGATATGTATATTTTAGGAAAAGCACTTGGTGGTGGAGTATTTCCAATCTCATGTGTCGCAGCAAACCGTGAAATTCTTGGCGTATTTAATCCTGGTTCACATGGTTCTACATTCGGTGGTAATCCATTAGCATGTGCAGTTTCTATCGCTTCATTAGAAGTTCTTGAAGATGAAAAACTGGCAGAACGTTCATTAGAGCTAGGGAAATATTTCATGGATAGTTTAAAAGAAATCAATAATCCTATGATTAAAGATATTCGTGGAAGAGGCTTATTTATTGGATTGGAATTAACTGAAGCGGCAAGACCTTATTGTGAAAAACTAAAAGAAGAAAAATTACTGTGTAAAGAAACACATGATACAGTTATCCGCTTTGCTCCGCCGCTAGTGATCACTAAAGAAGAGCTAGATTGGGCAATTGAACGTATTAAAAGAGTTTTATCCTAATATCCCTATGAGGTGAATTCCATTGAGTACAACGATCAAAGAAAAAAAAGAAACTGCCAGCTTGCTTGAATCCACACAGGTCGTAATCAAGGAGGCGCTGGGTAAGCTTGGTTATTCGGAAGAAGTGTTTGAGCTTTTAAAGGAGCCTCTTCGTATGCTGACCGTCCGAATTCCAATTAAGATGGATGACAATTCAACAAAGATATTCACTGGATATCGTGCCCAGCACAACGATGCTGTTGGTCCTACAAAAGGTGGAATCCGTTTTCATCCTGAAGTCGATGAGGAAGAAGTAAAGGCACTTTCGATGTGGATGAGTTTAAAATGCGGGATTGTGAATCTGCCATACGGCGGAGGAAAAGGTGGCATTATCTGCGATCCACGCCAAATGTCTATGGGTGAATTAGAAAGGCTTAGCCGCGGATATGTTCGAGCGATTAGCCAAATAGTGGGGCCGACTAAAGATATTCCGGCCCCGGATGTTTATACAAATTCTCAAATCATGGCATGGATGATGGATGAATACAGTAGAATAAGAGAACACGATTCTCCTGGATTCATTACAGGTAAACCACTAGTGCTGGGCGGTTCACACGGTAGGGAAAAGGCAACTGCACAAGGTGTCACGATTTGTATCGAGGAAGCCGCAAAGCGTAAGGGCATAGAACTGAAAGGTGCACGCATTATTGTCCAAGGATTTGGGAATGCGGGAAGCTTTTTAGCAAAATTCATGCATGATGCAGGTGCGAAAGTGATTGGTATTTCTGACGCATATGGTGCCATATATAACCCAGATGGCCTCGATATCGATTACTTACTTGATAAAAGGGATAGCTTTGGAACGGTAACAACACTATTCGAAAATAAAATTACCAATCAAGAGCTTCTAGAACAAGATTGTGATATTTTAGTGCCAGCTGCTATTTCTAATCAAATCACAAAAGAAAATGCACATCTTATAAAAGCGCAAATTGTCGTAGAGGCAGCGAATGGTCCAACCACTTTGGAGGCAACTAAAATCTTAACAGAACGCAATGTGCTTCTTGTACCTGATGTATTAGCAAGTTCAGGCGGTGTAACTGTTTCTTACTTTGAATGGGTTCAAAATAATCAGGGTTACTACTGGGAAGATGAAGAAGTTCAAAGAAAATTAAAAGAGTTATTGGTCAACTCATTTAATCAAATATATGATATGGCTGAGACAAGAAAAGTGAATATGAGATTAGCTGCATATATGGTGGGTGTCAGAAAAATGGCAGAAGCCTCGATATTCCGGGGTTGGGTATAAGCTGAATATTATGATAGATAGTGGAGGGGTGATTCCTTGTTAAAACCGATTTACACAATTGAGTGTGCTCAGAATGGGACCATCGAACAAGTTTATGTTCAAAAGAATTCCTATGTTTATGAATGGGAAAGGCTCTTTTTAGTGAAAACAGAAGATGGGAAATTGATTGATGTTTCAATAGGTGCCAGTGGTCACATTACTGAAATTAATGTCACGGCAGGGGATCCTATTAATAGAAAGCTTCCTTTAGCTTTGCTCCAAGACGATTTTGTTATAACAGGCTCTGATTAATTATAGAAAAGAGAGTGTTCCAAAGGTGTCGGTAATTCGACTTTTGGGATGCTCTTTTTTGTTGTTGTTCAAACAGATATCATAGTTAAATTTGATATAGAGACTTCCTAAAGCAGTTTAAAAAGTGTCCATACAAATGATCTTTTATATCTTGGTGGTTTGAATCAGACAAGGACATTGGATGCATGAATATTGAACAGTGGATTCCTTGCATTATAAATAAAAACACTTTTGCTGCATGTACTTTTCTTCATTGTACATTCAACGAAGGTGTTTTTTATTTGAAAGGAATCATAGCACGCTTATCTGCGGAGTTCACATTATGTGAGCAATTGTTCTATTAAACACCATATGGCTTGCTGAAGTTCGAGGCTTTCATTGTGCCTTAAGTAATAGATGGAATATTGTTATATTCCCTTTCATAAACTGTATAAAATATGATGATAAAAGACAAGGCAGGAAATTTTAAAAAGAATTGTAATATACTTTTTGAGTGCAATTTGGGAGGTGATAAAGGATTATTCGAAACAGATTCTCTCTCTCTTTTTCTAGAAAAGTCGGGTTATTATCGTAGGGATATTTTTCTGAGAGAAGTTTATAGGAATTTAAGCCTATAGTTAGAAATATTATGTTAGAATACAACAGGAGATTTAAACATCAAATAAATAGTCGTTTTTCTGAATTTACCCATACTTGCTAAGTGAGTGTATTTTCAGATTTCTGCCATTTAAAAAGGGAGAGGTTAATTAACGTATGAGAATCTCAGAATTAAAAAGAGAAGCCCTACTTTCTTTGAAAGGTAAATGGGGAGTAGCCGTTTCACTTATGTTGCTCTTGTTCTTGATCCATGTCATTTTACCTTTAATTGTTGAAGTGATCGGAAGCGGTGGGTTTACACAGTGGTTTGCGCAAGAAGAAACACCGGTATGGTCGGATATCTTCGGAACCGTACTATCTATAGCTTTAATCCCGCTGACTATAGCAACAACTTGGTTTTACCTGAATATAGTCAGGAAAGGAAACCCTGATATTCCAGAGGTATTCGCTATCTACAAAGAAGGAAAAACCTCTTTCAAGCTGATTGGGGCATACTTTTTACAAGCTATTTTCCTATTTTTATGGTCATTATTATTACTCATTCCATTTTTCATCAAAAGCATCGCCTATTCGCAAACGTTTTTCTTATTGAAGGATCATCCAGAATACACCGTGCTTGAAGCCATTACAGAAAGCAGAAAAAGAATGAAGGGTTTGAAATGGAAGTATTTCCTAATGCACTTAAGCTTTATAGGATGGGGAATACTATGTATATTCACCTTAGGGATTGGACTTTTATGGTTGGTTCCTTATGCGGGAACAACAATGGCAGCATTCTATAATGAATTAATTGTACCTCAAGATGATTCTGACAACGATCAAATAGAAGCATAAACCCTTGGCCGATAGCAAAATTGCTATCGGTTTTTTTATTGTTAGTAATCATATAAGAGAACAATAATATTGTAGACTACTGCTTTGTTTTAATAAAAAATGGAACGAATCCAAGGGAGTCCTTTGGCTTTTTCTCATATCCTGCCGCAGATCTTATTTCACAGCCATTCATAACCATTCGGTTATGAAATGATGATTGAATTTCTATTATTTTCCTCACGAGAGCGGGAGTATAATGAGATTGAATCGAAAAATAATGGCTCTATGCGCTCAGGAGAGAAACGGAAAAATGAGAAAAACCATAGGAATCAAAGACAATAAAGCAAAGATCAGCACCATTTGGGTAATCAGCATTCTGTTCATAGCGGCCAATCTTCGTGCACCTATTACGTCAATAGGTCCATTAATTAGCCTGATTCGTGATGATACAGGAATCAATAATGCAGTCGCAGGGATGGTGACGACTATTCCGCTGATAGCCTTTACCTTGGTTTCCCCTGCGGCCCCATTGATTGCAAAGCGAATTGGAATGGAATGGACTTTACTATACTCATTACTGCTACTCATAGTGGGATTATTCCTTCGATCGATTTCATCAGTTACGGCTTTAATGACCGGAATGGCTTTTATGGGAATTGCCATTGCAGTTGGGAATGTTCTACTTCCAGGTATCATCAAACAGAAACATCCAGAGAAAGCAGGCATCTTGACTGGTGCCTATATAGCAAGCATGAACCTTTCATCAGCCATCGGTTTTGGAATCAGTATTCCATTAGCCAAAGAAGCAGGCTTAGGATGGCAAGGGTCTTTATTATGTTGGGCAATTCTAGCTATTGCCACATTGATTCTTTGGTTGCCCCAAGTGAAGGGAAAGCGGGGAGAAAGAAAGAATCGCGCTTCAAAATCAACAACATCGATTTTTTCTTTTGAAATGTGGAAATCGCCGACAGCTTGGAACATCACACTCTTCATGGGCTTACAATCATTACCGTTTTATATTTTGTCAGCATGGCTTCCTGATATGTTGATGGCTCAAGGCATGGATCAGGCTAAAAGCGGCTGGATGCTAAGCATTAATCAATTCACTTCGCTTCCGGCAACCATCATCACTCCGATTGTCGCGATGCGCATCTCAAACAGGAGCATTCTTGGAATCATATCAGGGATTTTAATGACCATCGGTATGGTGGGTGTGGGATTCGGTCAGCTTTCGCTGATACCAATTTGTATGGTTTTGATAGGTTTAGGGAACGGTATGGCCATCAGCTTTGCCATGATCACATTCGGATTACGTACGGAAAGTGCACAGCAAGCAGCTGATCTTTCAGGAATGGCACAATCTATTGGATACTTACTTGCCGCGATCGGACCAATCTTGATTGGCTTGATTCATGATCTTACTCATAGTTGGGCATTACCAAAACTGATCCTGATTTTCATTACTGTATTATTAATTATATCCGGTGCCTTTGTTGGTCAAAGGAAACCTGTTTTGAAGAAAATCCAAAAAAGTGATGAAAAGTCTTATAGTATATAATGGGTTTTTAAAATACGTAGAAAGAGGGCGTCCCCGATCGATCTTTTACAAATGAGATACTTTCAAATCGTTGCAAAACATCAACATTTAACAAAAGCAGCGGAAGCATTGAACATCACTCAGCCAGCCCTCAGTAAAATGATTAGTAAATTGGAAAATAGTCTTGGTTATGAATTATTTGATCGAAGAGGCAGGCAAATTCAATTAAATAAACTCGGTGAATCCTATTTGCGAACTGTCGAACAGGTCTTTTTACAATTAAAAGAAGGGGAAAAGGAATTAGCCTACCTGGCAGATAAGCAGGATAAATTAATCTCCATAGCTGTTACCATTCCGAGTATTCTGCCAGAGTTATTAGGCGGTTTTCTAAAGAAACATCCCAATGCCCGATTTAGGCAACATCAGGCTTCCTTCGAACGAATCAAAAAACAGATTGAAATAGGGGAAATAGACGTCGGTATCTCAACAGTACCTGTGATAGGGGAACATATTGAGTGGGTTCCCATCCTGGAAGAAGAAATACATCTGGCCGTGCCCCTTTCCCACCCATTGGCCAATAGAAAGAGCATCTATCTAAAAGAAGTGGAGAATGCTCCTTTCATCGTTATGCCATTAGGTTATGATTTTCGCGATATGACGGAACGATTTTGCAGAGAAGCAGGCTTCTATCCTGATTTTGCTTTTGAAGGAGACGAAACGGGAATCACTCATGAGCTCGTAGAAAAAGGCCTCGGCGTTGCCTTATTTCCATCATTGCTATCAAATGAAAGATTGCATGATTTACAAACGGCAAAATTGAAGATCATTGAGCCTCACTGCTCCAGAACAGTTGGGTTGGTATGGCATAAAAGCCGGCCATGTAATCATATTGTAAAGAGCTTCATTCAATATACGATGGAGTTTTTGGAAGATAAAAAAGATCAGGAAAGAAAAAATGGATTTTAATTCTTGATTCCCCTTTAAAGGTTAAATTGTTAATTTTAAGGTGTATAATAGAAAACTTAGAATGCTATTTAGGGGGATTACATAGTGAGTAGTTTTAATATGGCGGATATGATATACCAATTGTTTTGCCTTATATTTCTAATCCTGATCATAGTAGGTATCGTATCGCTTTTCCGTTCCGTCAAGCAACGCAAAACTAGACTGGATATCATGGAAAAGAAAATGGATGATTTATATGAACTAATTAAAAAGGACAGCGATTGACGGCTACATTCTGTGGCCGTTTTTTCTATGCAAAAGAGTCATTGGGTACAGTCCAATTACCGCTTTGATGGTTGTGAAGGTTAGTCAGGGAATCATCAATTAAAATAGCTAATGAAAAACCCCTGTCTCAGAATTTGAAAAGAAGATAGGTTTTTTTCATCTTTTGAAAGACATAACGAATCATAAAAAGAAATAGGATTTGTTAAAAATAAGCAGTTTTACATGGCGAGATGGTGGAATGCATGACATTTGTTGGGCAAATTGCATGTTAAGGAGTTGGTATAGATGATGCATGGTTTGTGATGGCTTCTTATCTTATAATGGAGTGGGTTAGATATTTAAGGGAAATAAAGAAAATACAAACAAACCATCAAAAATTTACGTACATGAATGATGACCCTATAACTAAGTGTCGGAGATGAAGAATGCTAAACATTCAATCCTTTTGTTAGGTATCTTTGAGAAGTAGGAGGAGTCGGTATCATGAAAGAAATTATTGCTATTAAAGAAGTCACTCAGTTTAAGTCCCGTGCAGAGGAATTTAGTCCATATGCCTGGTGTAAACAGATGTTAGAAAATGATCCTGTGAGCTATCACGAAGGAACAGATACGTGGAATGTCTTTAAATATGAAGATGTTAAGCGTGTTCTTAGTGATTATAAACATTTTTCGAGTGTGCGGGAACGGACTACCATATCGGTTGGAACGGATAGCAAGGAAGGTTCAGCACCTGAAAAGATCAAAATCACTGAAGCGGATCCACCTGTGCATAGAAATCGCCGTTCACTGTTGGCCGCAGCATTCACACCTAGAAGTCTCCAAAACTGGGAACCTCGCATTCAGGAAATTGCAGATGAATTAGTCGAACAGATGGGGGCAGACAAGGAAATTGATATTGTGCAATCATTGGCAAGTCCGCTTCCGATTATTGTCATGTCAGACTTAATGGGCGTTCCCTCAAAAGATCGTTTACTGTTTAAAAAATGGGTAGATATCTTATTCCTTCCCTTTGACAAAGAAAAACAAGAAAAAGTAAATGAAATGAAGCAAGTGGCAGCAAGAGAATATTATGAGTATTTATATCCAATTGTTGTACAGAAACGGTTACATCCAGCTGATGATATCATATCCGATCTATTGAAGGCCGAAGTAGATGGTGAAACCTTTACAGATGATGAAGTTGTGCGTACGACCATGTTGATTTTAGGTGCGGGAGTCGAGACAACCAGTCATTTACTTGCCAATACCTTTTATTCACTATTATATGATGACAATAAAGTCTATGAAGAGTTACGTAATAACCTGGATTTAGTTCCACAAGCCGTTGAGGAAATGCTGCGTTACCGATTCAATTTAACCAAATTAGATCGTACAGTAAAGGAAGATAACGATTTATTAGGAGTAGATTTGAAGAAAGGGGATGTCGTGGTTGCCTGGATGAGTGCAGCAAACATGGATGAGGAGATGTTTGAAGACGCATTCACTCTTAATATACACCGTCCTAATAATAAGAAACATCTAGCCTTTGGAAATGGGCCGCATTTCTGCTTAGGTGCTCCGCTAGCACGAATGGAAGCAAAAATTGCCCTTACCACATTTCTAGAGAAATACTCACATATTGAATCAGTGGATTCGTTTCAGTTGGAAGAGAATCTGACCGATTCAGCGACCGGTCAAACTCTAACTAGCTTACCACTTAAGGCATTCAGTAAACATTAAAAAGAAAAACCTTATGCCATTAACCAGCATAAGGTTTTTTTCGTTTTAAAATTACTACATTGCATACATGTTGAATGGTATGCTGAATGTTACCAAACTCTTTTACCAAATGTGAGTGGATTTCATCGAGGATTTGTACCCGCTTATCTTCGGAAAAACTTGAAAGCCAGGATAATGACCCCACTCTTCCACACCATTCTTCGTTTTTAAATGTCACATCGTAATAGAATTTATATGTATCTGTTAAATCAAATTGATGTTCCTGCCATTCTTTAAACCACTCAACCGGAAAGCCGTTAATAAATTGTTGGACATTCGCTTTAGATCCTGCAGAGGTTAGTTTGCCATCCGGCATATGACGTTTAATGATTTGAAGCGTTTCTTTTATTACGTTACTTTTAGAAACGAATCCTGAATCCATCACTATTAACGTGCCATTTTCTTTAATAATCCGCTTTATTTCATTCAAGGCTGCTTCTCGATCAAACCAGTGCCAAGCCCTTAAAACGGTTACAAAGTCAAAAGTATCACTTTCTAAAGTTGTATCCTCTGAATATCGATTAACATATTTTATTCTACTATTTTCTTGTCTATCAATATTATGCGCTTCTTCTATCAATTCCTTTGATGGTTCAACGCCAACCACCTTAGCTCTCTCCTTAAATAAAGCTCTACTCAAAACGCCAGTCCCAGAACCTAAGTCTGCAACCGGAACATTAGCAAAGTTTATTCCTCTGATTTTTAAGCTCTCTATTAATTCACCAGGTAAATCATTTCTCCATTTAGCATAATCTTTAGCTACTTTTCCGAAATTCACTTTCATTCATTTTCCACCTTCTATTTTTTTTTTGCTCAGACTCAGGTGATCTTTAGTGATAGGATTGAGCTATTAAGAAACAAGCAATTTTGTGTTTATCAAGCTTTATTAACCATACAAAAAGTCATATCAACAAATATTGCCAACCAGTAATAAGTAGAAAGCTAGAAAGAAAATCCCTCATAATAATTACCTTTCAAATACGGATGACAGAATATGTATATCTTTGATTGTATCATAATGGGTAATTATGTAAATGTAATAGGAGTATTTTAGATAGCACCAAAGCTAAAGAGGACGTTAAGTTGAAAAAAATACTTGAGATTTATTTATAATAATGGTTGTTACTGCTTGTTTATTTGGCGAGTCACTAATAGATTAGTAAATTTGATGTTATCGATATAGAAGGAAAGGTAGATGATCTCCAAATGAGCAATAACTTTTAGGAGAAAGGTATTTGTTTAAGTTAAGTGTCTCTAATTTTCACAAGACAAAAAGAGGCGTTGCTGCCTTATCGTACCTGAAATTTAGGAACCTTTTTAATTTGAAATACCTATATATAAAAATTCTTTAGCAAAATATATCCTTAACACATAAGGGTTATTTGATATAGATATTACTTTCATCATTAAGGTTAAGACCATGTTGGTGTAGAATCCAGCAAGTTGAAGTTGGATAAGGAGATATATTTACCGTAACCTTAAGTTGAGTTGGTTAAGCTGTATAGAGTAGTATTAAAAGATAGAATGATTTTAAATTATTTAGCGGGAGCAGTTTTGAATAAATTGTGGAACTAATTGAGGAAGATAACCGACCTGTTTATTTTTTTGTAGAAAGATTAGCAAATTTTAATGAAAATCTAATCAAAATCTTATTCCTTCTTCATTCAGTATGTATACTTTAATAATGGATACGTTGAAGATGCATCATATGTCCTTCCGATTCCACTGTTTATTATTAACAGAAATCTTTCTCTATTACAAAGATGGGGGGAAATCAAAAAGACGTTTTATAAAGCTTGCTACATACAATCATAAATGAGTTAACTAATGAATTATTAGTATATACACTGGATAAACAGAAAGAAATGCAAGTTCCTTTCATTCCTTGTTATGGTTTAGATCATATAGAATGAAGTTAAAACTCTATAATGAGATCTTACTTCAATCATGGAACACCGGTTTTAAAAAGTGAAAGGATGTTATTATGAAATTAAAGTTTCAATTGTCTATTGCCTTTGTAATAAGTGTAATTTTTTTAATTGGATTCAGTATAATGGCATTTACAATAAGTGCATATGAATTCTTGAATTTTGATAGAGCGGTGATTTCCTTCGTTCAAGGCTTAGAGTCTCCGTTTTTAACAACCATCATGAAGGTCTTTACGTTTATTGGTTCATCTAGTTCCATAATTATACTTTCCTTACTTGTATTATTTTACTTGTATAAGGTATTGAAACATCGTTTGGAGCTAGTCTTATTTAGTGCTGTCGTGGTTGGCTCACCTCTCCTCAATTTGATATTGAAACTTTTCTTTCAACGAGCCCGTCCTGATTTACATCGACTCATTGAGATAGGGGGATACAGTTTTCCAAGTGGACATGCGATGAATGCATTCACTTTATATGGTATTCTCACATTTCTACTATGGCGGCATATTTCGCCTATGTGGGGGAGAACTCTGTTGATTTTGTTCAGCGTGATGATGATCCTTACAATAGGAATAAGTAGAATATACTTGGGAGTCCATTATCCTAGTGATATTATTGGAGGATATTTAGCGGGTGGCTGTTGGCTTGCCATTTCTATTTGGGTTTTCCAAAAGCATAAAGAAAGCCAGAAAAACAAAGAGATTAACTAAAGTTAGGACAGGCAATTCAGTAAGAAAGCAGTTAGGGACTAAACTAGTTAGCTGCTGATTATATCAAATGATTGAAATAGTTAGGAGCTTTTAAATGGAAAACTGGATTACGGAATTTATGAATAATTTTGGGTATATTGGAATCTTTCTATTAATAGCATTGGAAAATATTTTTCCGCCTATTCCGTCAGAGGTCATTTTAACCTTTGGAGGTTTTATGACCACGGTATCAACAAATTTGACTATAGTCGGAGTCGTGATTGCATCAACTCTTGGATCAGTGGCAGGGGCTGTGGTACTTTACGGGATTGGTTTACTGATTGATGTGAAAAGGATAGAGAAGTTTGTGGGTAGATGGGGGCATATTTTTCGGTTAACAGTAACTGACGTCCATAAGGCAAATTCTTGGTTTGACAAATACGGAGCGTGGACTGTTTTTTTCTGTAGACTCGTTCCGTTGATTAGAAGCTTAATTTCCATTCCCGCAGGCATGTCTCATATGAGTTTTTGGCTTTTTTTACTATACACAACAACCGGAACATTGATTTGGAACGTGATTCTGGTGAATGTTGGAGCCGCTGTAGGATCTTCATGGGAAGACATCGTAGGGTATATGGACATCTATTCAAACATCGTTTATGCAATACTTGTATTACTGTTTATTCTTTTCGTTGTTTTAATTTTTAGAAGAAATAAGGGAAAAAGAAAGTGATTATAGTAGATTTAAAAAATGATAAAGGACCGTTCAAGTCCGAACTTTCATTACATAATCTTATATAAACATCAGAGGCTGTCATTATGACAGCCTTTTTCTTATGTCATTCGAACGGGAAAGCGGAGAGGATGAGCTTGAACGTAGAATAAAGGGAATGTGCATTGGACAAAATGAGTGAAACGAAAAAGGAATGAGGTTCGGCGCGATGGTTTCTTTTTTCAAAAATAAAGGACAAATGAAGAAACGTGAGAAGCAAAAGATAGATGATAAAGACCAATCTAAAAGTAAAGCACTTGAATATATAGATAGCTCTATTTCAGCCAATCTAGACCATATGAAAAAGAAAACGGGTAACAGCCCGGACATTATTATTCGAACGTTGAAAATCAGTCAAAATCCTGAGATGAAAACGACTATTTTGTATGTGCAGGGTTTGATTGATAATCCAAGCGTTACGGACTTTTTAATTGAATCAATCATGAAAAACCCTCATCTAAAAGAAAAACTACTTCCACAAGAAGCGCTGGACGTGATCTCTGAAGACGTGGTTTCTCTCGGTGGTGTAGAAACTGTTACGGACTGGGAAAAATTATTATTGTCATTATTATCAGGGGATAGCATCATTTTTGTTGACGGCGTAAACAAAGCCCTGGTTGCCAGTACAAGAGGGGGAGAACGGCGTTCCATTCAGGAACCAAGCACACATTTGACGGTTCGCGGTTCAAGAGAGGGGTTTACTGAATCGAATGCAACAAACATCGCCATGTTACGCCGCATTATTAACAGTCCCGATTTATGGATAGAGTCTATGAAAATAGGCACTGTGACAAAGACGGATGTTTCCATTATGTATATAAATGGGATTGCTAAAGAAGGAATCGTCGAGGAGGTCAAAGAGCGCTTAAAAGGAATAAATATAGATAGTATTCTTGAATCAGGATATATAGAACAATTGATAGAAGATCAGGTTATGACCCCATTCCCCACCCTTAATCATACAGAAAGACCTGATATGGTTGCGGGTAATCTTCTTGAAGGAAGAGTGGCGATATTTGTAAACGGAACGCCTTTTGTCTTGGTGGCCCCGGCCTTATTCGTACAGTTTTTCCAATCTGTCGAAGACTACTATAATCGCTTCGACATTGCCTCATTCACACGTTTTTTACGGATCTTGGTTTTTATAATCTCTATAGTGGGACCAGCTGTCTATGTTGCAGCCACAACTTTTCATCAGGAAATGATCCCAACGAAGTTGCTAGTCATTGTTGCAGCGCAAAGGGAAACGGTTCCTTTGCCGGGCGTTATTGAGGCACTAATCATGGAAATAACCTTTGAAATGTTAAGGGAAGCAAGCCTTAGGATGCCAAAGGCGGTTGGTTCGACCATGTCCATTGTTGGAGCATTGGTGATTGGGCAGGCAGCAGTCCAGGCTGGCATCGTATCGCCGGCAATGGTCATCATCGTCTCGATCACGGCGATTGCCAGTTTTGCAACCCCTTCTTATTCCATCGCCATTTCTGCCCGTTTAGTGCGGTTCGTATTTATCATTTGTGCTGGGGTATTAGGTTTTTATGGTATGATTTTAGCCTTTATCGTCCTCATCGTCCATTTATGCAGCCTTCGTTCATTCGGTGTTCCTTATATGTCACCGCTCGCCCCCCTGAACCCGGAAGGATTAGGTGACACATTCTTCAGAAGACCTATGTGGGCGTTCAAAGAAAGACCAAAATTATTAAGCTCCAATAATAATCTGATACGGGAAGGCGATAATCAAAGACCCCTGCCTCCTGCATCGCGGGGAATGAAAACATCTGACAAGAAAAAAGGTGAAGGCAATGAATCGTAAATGGCTAGTTCTGTTATTGATGATGATCGGTACCACGTTCACCTCTGGATGCTGGGATAAAAAAGAGTTAAACGAGATAGCCATCGTCTCGGCAATGGGAATCGATAAAGATAAAGAAGGAAAGTTAGTGGGAACGTTTCAAATCATTAACCCAGGCAATGTTGCGGGGGCTCTTCAGGGAGGAGGCGGGGAAAATCCCGCCATATCCGTTTATAGGGCCACTGGAAATAATGTGCTTGGACTAGATAGTATTGCTTCAACTAAAATTTCAAGAGATATGTATTTCGCTCATGCAAACCTGATCGTCATAGGTGAGGAAATAGCAAAAGAAGAGGGCATTAACGCTATTTTCGATGCCTTTGAGCGCTCCCCTGAATTTAGGGCAACTTCGAGGATCGTGATTGCCCGAGGTGTAAAAGCCAGGGATATAGTCGAAACATTAACGGCAATCGATAAAGTATCAGCTGAAAAAGTCATTAGGACGATTGAATCTTCGGAAAAACAGCAGGGGAGAAGTATCAGTGTCAATCTTCAAGAAGTGATTAAAAACCTTGTGAGTACCGGAAAAGAACCGATAATTAGTGGCTTTACCGTGAAGGGTAACACAGATAAAGAGGATAAAATGGAGAATACTCAGACCTCTGATATTGAGGCTAACCCAAATGCCGCTGGAATAGGTGTTTTTAAAGATGGAAAATTGATTGACTGGCTGGATGGTAATAAGGCAATAGGTTCGATGTGGGTTTTAGATAGGATTGAACATACCAATTTAAACATTGATTGGAATGATAAAAAAGACGCAATCACCTATCAAGTGCAACGCCAAAAAACCAACGTCGCGGCAAAAATGAAAAATGGCAAACCTAAAATGTTGATAAAGGTCCTTGTTGAAGGAGATATCCGCGAGGCAAATGTTCCCGTGAATCTAAACAGTCCGCACGTTCTGATAGACATTGAAAAGAAGTTAGCAAAAGACTTAAAGCAGGTGATGGAAGATGCGATCGTTCGTGCCCAAAAAAATAAATCCGATATTTTTGGCTTTGGTGAAATCATGCACGAATCCCATCCGAAAGAATGGAAAAAAATCGAAAAGGACTGGGACGATGTTTCTTTTGCTAAGCTGGAAGTAGATGTGCAGGTAGAGACTTTCATTCGCCGTACAGGATTACGTAATAAGCCGTATCTTTCAAATTTAAAAAAGAGCGATCAATAATGGAAAGGAAGTGGCATCCTCGTGGAAAAGGCAAAAATCAGCGGCTACCAGCTATTCGTCCTTATTTTCCTGTTTGAAATAGGCAGTGCACTTTTGGTTCCGCTTGCAGGTGAAGCCAAACAGGGCGCTTGGCTAGTCATTCTCATTGCGATGATAGGCGGTTTTTTGTTATTTTTCGTTTATTATGGCCTTTTTCAATACTACCCTGATCAGCTGCTAACTGAATATGTAAGACATATAATGGGGAATTTTTTAGGAAGGATAGTAGCTTTTCTATACATCCTATATTTCATGTATCTTGCAGCAAGAGTGTTGAGGGATTTCGGAGAGACACTGCTTACCTTTGCCTATCCTCATGTTCCGTTATTTTTTGCGAACGCAGCATTCATTTTGGTCGTGGTGTATACGGTTCGTAAAGGGATAGAGGTACTGGCAAGGTCAGGGGAACTATTCTTTGTTTTAGAGAATTTACTTTTCATGACATTCATTCTTCTGATTGTTGTTTCAGGTATGATTCATTTAAACAACTTAAAACCTGTTTTTGAAACCAGTGGGGTAGAGATGATGAAAATGGCCTTTACTGAAACCATATACTTTCCATTTGGCGAAATCATTGTCTTTTTAATGATTTTTCCTTATTTGAACGAACCTCAGAGACTAAAAAAAATAGGTATAGGTAGCTTGGCTGCAAGCGGTATTTTTCTCGCGTTTATTATGGCTTTGAATGTAGCTGTGCTTGGGGTGGACCTTACAACACGTTCGCAATATCCTTTTCTTACCCTCATACAGTCAATTGAGATCGCGGGCTTTTTGGAACGACTCGATGTTTATTTTTTGGTTAAACTCATGATTGGAGGGTTCATCAAGATAAGTGTGTTTACCTATGTAGCAGTAACGGGTACGGCGAATGTTTTCAACATTAAAGAACCTTCTCGGCTGGCTTATCCAGTTGGTTTTGTCATTTTACTAATATCCATTGTGATTTCAAGTAGCTATTCGGAACATATCCATGAAGGGATAGGTGCCGTGCCGATTTATATCCACCTTCCATTTCAAGTGATCATCCCATTGCTTCTCTTGATCCTTGCTTTTTTTAAGAATCGAAAAAAAAGCAAGGCTAACACCAAAATAAGTTCCTAAAAGGTGGAGTTGATGAAAAATGAAAATCTTCGGTATTACGGTTTTGATGCTGATTACTTTAGTGGCCTTTTCTTTAGGCATGGATATTCTTTTAGGGTTTGATTTGGATAATTCCATTAAACATGCCTTTAACCCTTTTCTGGTGAAGGACCCCGCTGAACTTATCCTTTTTCTCGTTCTTCTTTTCCTCCTTTTGTTTAGTTTCTTTTATCGAAAAAAAAAGAAAGGCAACAAAGCCAAAGGACAACAATAAAGATTTACATATTCCCGTTGCTGTACTATAGATGAACTCTATTTCAAATCTTGATTTGAATAAGGGGGTTTGTCTTTTTGCTTTTTTACCACCTCGGATTCCCATTTCATAGTATGATGATAAAATGAGCTTATTTTTCAAATAGAATGGAAAACCACCTTTACATAGATAACAATAGCACAGAGGTCCTCAGGAGGGAGAACGGCATTTTGAATATCAAATTAAATCAAAAAATCATTAAAGATATGTGCGGGACAGTCTCCTTCAAAAGAGGAGATGCTTTTTATCGTGCTAATAAAGTGACATTTGAAAGTTACTGTCCTGATGGTTGTGAAGCAACTGTTAAAGGAATAGAAGATTTCCATGTCTCTATTGAAGTGGATGCTGCCGGAGGCTTTCGCACGAAATGCAGCTGCCCAACGCTTGCTTCTTTTCAACGGGATTGTCAGCATATTGCGGCCGTATTACTGTCGGTATACGAACATCAGCGTCAAGGAACAATTCCTGAAGGTCTAAACGAACCTCAGTCTGACGCTTCAGCAAATATGAAGCTGACAGATGGTTTGCTTACGCTTTTCAATAATCAGCCTGTACGCTCAAGTGGCCATCAGCTCCACTTTGAAAACAGGCAGGTGCTTGATGCGGAGTTTACATGTAAGCCCATCACGATAGGCCAGAGCAGATACATGTTCGGAATTGAAGTGAAGATTGGTTCGGCAAATGTACCAAATCTCAGGGATTTTCTGAAGCAGGTAAAAGAAGGAAAACCTGCCCAAGTGTCCCTTTCATTTCTGTATGATCCTGATCTCCATTGTTTTCAGCGTGAAACAGATGCAGTGATTCAGCAGCTTATCCAAGTGACTTATGATGAACAGGTCTATCTTGACGCGCTTCCGTACAAATCTGACTATACAATGAGCAATCACCTGTTACTCATTCCGCCAACTTCTTTTGAAAGGCTTGTCCCTATCCTTACAATCGCGCCATTGGTGAAGCTTGCGTATGACGGGAATACGTTTGATAGTTTTCAGATATCCGGCGAACCGCTGCCTTTACAGTTTGAATTTGCCGAAAGTGAGGGCAAAGGATATAAACTGAATATTAAAGGGTTGAATGAAATAATTGTGATGAATGCATACAGATCTGTTTTATCTGAAGGAAAATTGGTTCCCCTCGAAAGTGAAGACTGCCAACGTCTCTCAGATTTAAAACAGATGTTGGAAGATTCAGGAATGAATCAAATTCCAATTCATCAGGAGCAATTAGAGTTATTCCTGAAAAAAGTGGTACCAGGTTTGAAAAAACTAGGTGATGTTCATTTCTCAGGGGCCATTTCTGAGCAGTTCGAGAAGACACCATTGATTGCTAAGCTATACTTAGATCGCGTGAAAAATAGGCTGCTTGCAGGGTTGGAGTTTCACTATGAAAATATTGTGATTAATCCTTTGGAAAATCAGGAACTCAAGTCAGTTTCCAAGCTTATAAGAGATATGGATAAAGAGGAAGAGATCCTGCAACTGATGGATGATAGCATGTTTGCCAAGACAGACGGTGGATATTTTTTACATAATGAAGAGTTGGAGTATGAGTTTTTGTACCATGTCGTTCCGAAACTTCAAAAGCTTGTTCAAATATATGCCACGACTGCTGTAAGAAATCGGATTTCCCGAGGGAATGCTGCTCCGCAAATTAGGGTGAAAATCAAAAAAGAACGGACTAATTGGCTGGAATTCAAATTTGAAATGGATGGCATTCCTGAAAAACAAATACGAGAAGTTCTAGAAGCTCTAGAGGAAAAAAGGAAGTATTATCGTTTGAGGAATGGATCGTTGCTTTCCCTTGAGACAAGGGAGTTTGAAGAAATCAATCGTTTTCTGAATGCACTTCCGGTCCAGAATGAAGATTTGGAAAGTCGCTTAAATGTACCAATCGTAAGAGGGCTTCAGCTTCTTGATTCTGTAAATGACAGCAATACATTTACAATAGAGGAGTCATTCCGGAAGTTCTTGGAAAACATCCGCAATCCAAGTAACCTGGAGTTCGCGGTGCCAAAGAGTTTAGAGCCAATATTACGGGACTATCAAAAAAGCGGCTACAAATGGATGAAAATACTTGCTGGCTATGGCTTTGGAGGAATTCTCGCAGATGATATGGGACTGGGTAAAACACTGCAAAGCATCGCATTCATTTTATCCGAGCTTCCAGACATCCGTAAGAAGAAGCTCCCCGCTCTTATTGTTTGTCCATCATCTTTGACATATAACTGGCTGAGTGAATTCATGAAATTTTCCCCGGATATACAAGCCATCGTCGTGGATGGCAATAAAACAGAAAGGTCAAAGATACAGAAGGAAATAACGGGCATAGATGTTGTCATTACCTCATATCCGTTATTACGTAAGGACATTATGTGGTTTGAGAAACAAGATTTTCACACGGTGTTTTTTGATGAGGCACAGGCATTTAAGAACCCAGGGACACAAACGGCACGAGCGGTGAAGAAGATACAAGCGAATCATCGCTTCGCCCTCACTGGTACCCCGGTTGAGAATTCACTAGAAGAGTTGTGGTCCCTTTTTCACGTTGTCTTTCCTGAACTATTCATGGGGTTAAAGGAATACAGTAACCTCTCAAGGAAAAAAATTGCTCGTAGGATCCGGCCATTTTTACTTCGGAGGTTGAAAGAGGATGTATTATCGGAGCTTCCAGAAAAAATCGAGTCTATGGAATCGATGGAACTGCTACCTGATCAGAAGAAACTGTATGCTGCTTATTTGGCAAAGCTGCGACAAGACACATTGAAACATCTGGATAAAAATACACTTCGGAAAAATCGTATTAGAATCCTCGCTGGCTTGACTCGGTTACGACAGATTTGTTGTCACCCCGCCTTATTTGTGGACGGTTATAAAGGAAGCTCAGCCAAATATGAGCAACTAATGCAGATTGTTGAGGAATCAAAGCTTTCTGGAAGAAGGGTACTGATTTTCTCACAGTTTACGAAAATGCTTCAGATCATGGGTAGAGATTTAGCGAATCAAGGGCAGCCCTTTTTCTACCTAGATGGACAAACACCATCAAAAGAACGCGTTGAAATCTGTAATCGATTTAATGCAGGTGAACGTGATATATTTCTCATTTCATTGAAAGCAGGCGGTACAGGTCTTAACCTGACGGGTGCCGATACTGTCATTTTATATGATCTTTGGTGGAATCCAGCAGTCGAGGAACAAGCAACAGACCGTGCTCATCGTATGGGACAGAAAAATGTTGTTCAGGTCATCAAACTTGTTGCCCGCGGCACAATCGAAGAAAAAATGAATGAACTGCAAGAGAAAAAGAGGCATCTGATTGAAGAAATCATCGACCCTGAGGAGAAATCGTCATCTGCTCTTACTGAAGAGGACATTCGGGAAATATTGATGATATAGAGAGCGAGGGCAATTACAGAATGTTTTTGTTTTTAACCAAGGAGCATCACAACCGAATTTTAGGGGCGTACTACCAGTTGTTTTAACTGCTTCTCTTTGTGATACAGTGCTTATTTTATTAGCAATATTAGGTGTTTCTGTTGTCGTATTAACCATTCCACCTTCTTTATTATAGGATCGGTATTTCTTCTATATATGGGGTGGGTTGTCTGGAAAAGTAAACCTTATAATTAGACAAAAAGGCAGAAGCATTAAGTTCTAAAAAACAGATTATGTTTGCTATGTCCGTTATTACTAAACCCCCACGCGATTATTGATACCGTTGGGGTTATTGGAATCAGTTCTCTTAGCTATACCGGGATAGAGAAAATGCGTTAACCGCTGCAACTATATTAATTTCTTGGATTTGGTTTTTCAGTCTGGCTATCGTGGGAAAAAAGGTAGGAGATATCGATACCGATGGGAGATTTATAAACGTAATCAACAAAGTATCTGCAATTATGATATGGATTGTCGCTCTATATATAGCATTCCAACTATACAAAATGTAGTAGGATTTTTAACGGCGTTCCTAGTCAATTATAGTGTTAGCCCAAGAAGGCCGCCCTCCAATTGGCGGCCTTTTATGTTTTACCTATTGAAGGGTAACATGAAATTAGAGAGGGCTCCGGGCGCCACTATGAAAGAAGAAAGCCGATTAAAAAGAAAACAATCAGATCAGGTCATACTGAGAACTGTCATAGACCATGATTCACTGAAGGAATACACTTACTGCTATAACCTTTTCTGATTTTGATCTCCGAAGAAAGGAAAGAGTATATGTGATAAATCCAAACGAACAAAAAGTAAAAAATAATAAAAACCCTATAACTATATAGGGTCAAATCGATTTCTTCATGCCGCACTCTCTGCATTTACGAATATATACATAGTTCTTAACCGAACTTTCAAATTGAGCTTTACCGCAATTGTCACAGCGACCACTAACGATGTCAGGATAATCTGCGTAGTCATAAATAATTGTGGTGTCATATTCCTTTTTTTCTTCTGGAATTTCTTCAGACAAAGTAAAATCACCTTCACTATTTTATTTAACTAATTTATCATACCAAATTTTTATAGCAGTAGGTAGGTAAGTGATAAAACCCAAATCGATTTGTTCTAAATTGATATAAGAACTTTTTATACAAAGAAGGAGTGAAAACTTCTTATGAAACTAGTTTTAAACCTATTGCTGCACCTAACACCATTGCAATAAAAACGACTCTTCTCCAGTCTTTTGATTCACCATATAAAAGCATGCCGATTATTGCTCCACCAGACGCACCAATTCCTGTCCAGATTGCATAAGCCGTCCCCATTGGTAGTGTTTTCATGGCATAAGCAAGAAATAGAAAACTTGCCCCAAATCCGAAAAACAACAGCGCCAAGGATTGCCAATTACGGTCTTTGTGCAATTTATTTATCATCGCAACACCAAACATTTCAAATAGCCCAGCTAAGATTAAAGAGACCCAAGCCATTAGGATTCATCTCCTTTTTCAACATTGTCCTTAGTCACTAGTTTCAAGCCGATTACCCCTGCTAATAACAGTAAAATCAAAAGTGTTTTACTTAATTTAAATGATTCTCCAAAGAATATGATTTCGGAAAAAACGGTTCCTGCTGTCCCCATTCCTACAAATACTGCATATACGGTTCCAACGGGAAGTTTTCGTCCAGCCATTATCATTAAATAGAAGCTGATGATGATAGAAATAACAGTTCCAGTCCAAGTCCAAAAGTCATTTGAGTGTTTTAAACCAATAACCCAAAAAACTTCAAAAAAAGCAGCAATAAATACTTTAATCCAGTTTGTACTCATTAAAAATAACACCTCCAATTTTATTCTTACCAAAAAACAAAAAAAGCCTAAGAGATAACTGTAAAACAGTTTCTCCCAGGCTTTTATCCTTCCGTGACACAGCAAAGCTGTGAGTTTTCTCTCGGACCAGACTAGCACAGACACTTGCTACGGAACCCTAGAAAACATTTAACATATACAATTAAATTATATTATACATACATTTTAAATTTACTCAAGGTTAAAGGGCTATTTACTTTTTCCAATGAATGATGAATCTATTCGAAAAAGGCATCCAAATCCTTTCCAGCCTTCTATAATTACGATAACAGGATGAGGTCAAATAAAATGCTCGAATGAAACCTCAATAAATTACCGCTAATTAAGATTGAAAATTACATACTATCTCAAGTGTTCCAATAAAAATGCACCTGATAAGTACCAACACGTTGGTCTTATCAGATGCATTTATAGTCCTGCCTTACTCTTATATTAGTCACTCACTGACTGATTTCGAGGATTGACTTCTTTTATATGAGAAACATAACTATGCAAAATCATCCCAATAATAACGATAAAGATGCCGAACCACGATAAAGGAGAAGGGGATTGTAAAGATAAAAATAGTAATTCCCCGGCAAGAGCAAAAAGGACTTCCATTGATTGTGTGGCTTCAACGGAAGCTAACTTCTGCATATTTCCCCTTACCAAATCGGTCGCTTTGAAAAAAAGGACCGTTGCAATAACTCCAGAAAATAGTGCTACCAAAAGGGATTGAAAACTCTGCATTTTCGTTGGTGCTCCTACCGTAAAAAAACCATACAACGAAAGTAAGAACCAGAATGGCATACTCGCTAAAGTCATCCCTAACACACGCTGATATGCATCTAAACGTCCTTGAGACACTTCCATCATTTTGCGGTTCCCTAAAGGGTATGCAAATGAGGCGATGACGATTGGGATTACGCCCAACCAGAGATTTGCCATAGAAATATGCTTAGTGTGTTCTAGTTGCATAAGTATGATCCCAAACAGAATGATAAGGGACATGAGAAGACCTTTCAAAGAAATCTCTCCTCTTTTCCTTACGAGTCCATCTTGTGTTTGAACATTTTCAAAAAATAACGGAGCAAGTAAAGCACCTGAGATAATCGTGATTTGCCAAGTGCCGGCGATTAGCCAGCCAGGTGAGTAGGCAGATGCAAAGCATAAGGGGGCATAGAACAATCCAAACCCTACAAAACTCCAAAGCAACCAAGGCCCTGGTCGTTCTCTCATCACCTGCAAGAGTGGTCGGAGGTTTTTTCTACTTAGGACGATACATACTAGAAAAGGAACCATAAAGATATATCGAAGCGAAGCACTCCATATCCAACTTCCACCAGATAATTCCATTGACTGATTTAACACAAACGTAAATGCAAAAAAGAAAGCAGAGCAAATACCTAATATAATTGGTCGCAATCGACTCACCTCAATCTGTTTTATGAGCCAATAATTAGCCAAGGCCTCTGAAGTATGGCAATCGTTTCGGCTTTCTTATGATTAGAAAAGAATTTAGAACATACCTTTTACGAGATTCAAACCATAAAAGTTTAGGGTTGGAGAAAGGAACCAGGTTGTCATGTTTTAACGTACTTTCCCTTCAAGAGCTAATGAGGAGCTTTGTTACGGAAAGATAAGGTGAATATTCTAAATATTAAATCTAACAATCATACTAAATTGTCCTTCAGTTATACAAAAAAATCAACTGCATTCTTTAAGACTGTGAATATGTCTTCTGCAATATTCGACATAAATTATATCTTTAAATAAGAGTATTGACGTTTGGATATGGAAAAAATTAATATGCCAATTTTATGTTTAGTATACAAAAAATGCCTTATTTAAACCTTTAAAATAGCATAATAGCGCTATTTATAGAGGATTTATTGAGATATAAGATAATAATCATATAGAGGTAGATAATATACGAAGATACGAGAATTGACGAATTTGGGAGGGAGTGGTATATTTATAGGAGTGCAAATTATGTCGAATGTTGACGAAAAGTATAGATGTAAAATTTGAAAGAAAATTAGTGAGGTAAATAAAAATGAAATCTACAGGTATTGTACGTAAAGTTGACGAATTAGGACGGGTAGTAATTCCTATCGAATTACGCCGTACTCTAGGAATTAAAGAGAAAGATGCTTTGGAAATCTACGTAGAACAAGAGCGTATAATCCTTCAAAAATACAAAGCAAACATGACTTGTCAGGTAACGGGCGATATATCTGATGACAATATGAAACTTGCAAACGGTAAATTAATACTTAGCCGTGAAGGTGCTGAACTTCTAATTAAAGAAATTCAAGCAAGCTATGAAACTGCTAAATAATTCATTTTAAATAAAAAGCATTCAAGTGTAGAGAAAATTTTATTTTCTCTACACTTTTTTCATTTTAAATGGAGAAGTAATAAAAATAATTAGATTCTCGAATAAAACCAATTTTTTCATAAAGTTTTTGTGCATGGCCGTTATCCTTATCTGTCTCAAGCGACACTCCTTTTGCACCAGTTTCTTTTGCAAAAGAAATAGCGGCTTTTAATAACTTCTCACCAAATCCCTTTTTGCGAGCATTTCCCTTCACAAATAAATCGTTTAACACCCATGAGCGCATCATGCTCACTGATGAAAATGAAGGATATAATTGAACAAAACCAATAGGGTTATCCCCATCAAAGGCCATAAAAATGACCGACTCTTCGTTCGTTAACCTTTCCTTTAAAAACTCCCTTGCACCCTCAAGATTTGACGTTTGCTCATAGAACACTCTGTATAAATCAAAAAGTTCTGTTAAGGAATCAAGCTCATTTAAAGTAGCTTTTTGAATACCCATGTAATGAACCTCCAGTGTTTATTTTATAGAATACTCTTAATTTACCATTTATTGATAAGTGGCTGTGAATAAACTTATCCGTTGAGGTCTTGTTGACCTATAAGAAAAAAGGGTCTGTGTTAATGGATATTTTGTTTTCGGTTTCTTCTTCCTATAGAAACAAGTGCGAAAATTAGAAACAACATACCTAAACTAACTCCTATTAACATGGCGTTTTCAAAAATGTTATTCAACGCCAATCCTCCAAAAATACTTGAAATGAATAACATTAAAAACATAACTGGATAATTCCTCAATGCATACAACTCCTTTCCAATATTATAATCCATATATAGGAATGAACGTTATATGTTTGAAAAAAAGCTTCTGCACCAAAGAACACGTGAAAAATCTTAAACACAACTAATAAGCTCTATTGTGATTCCTTGGTAATGTATATTTAGAAGTTTTTGTATGGTGAAGAGGGATTAAGTAAGGGGATTTAAATGTTTTTGATAGACAAATAAAATGACCAGAAGAATTTTCTGCTGGTCATTGTTGTTGGTGAAAATCATTCTAAACGATTCATCGCATAATGCTTCATAGATTGGATACTTCTTTTTTGACGTATGTTCGAAATTTCGTATCTGTTAGAAATTTAAGCTGAAACGCATTCATATTTTTGGATAGTTTTGCTTGTTCAATAGAGGTTAAATCGTTTGCAAAAAATGCAAGCTCTGTTTGGTTATTATCTTTATCCTTCGCATACATCGAAATCGTAAGAACAAAGGCAGTAGAGCCTCCCTTTTGACCTGCATGAACAAGCCACTCACGATTGCTTGGACTTTTCATTAACTGTTCTAATACCGGATCGAGATACACATAAACGTTTTTATCAAAGTGCGTCTTGCTATTTAGTTTTTTCATTATGGAGACATAGTCTTCTGTAGTTGCTCGGGGCAAACGATCAGACCAATTTTTTTGAAAATCACTACCCATCATTTTCATTGCTTGTTTCTTTTCCTTATCTGTTGGGGGGTGAGTCTGCCACTTATTGTGAATAGCAATCGCCCGATCACGGTATTCACCTTTGTCCATATTTTTCAGGGCCTTTAGGGTATCTTGTTTAGATAATTTTTTTTCTTTCATAAGTTGGTCAGGTATGAACAGCGAACTTACAATGGGATACATTGGCTCATGACTGGTAATGCCTAAGCTCTCTGGAACATGATTGATGTTTTGAAGGCTAAGCATAGTTATTAAGTAATCTGTATTCGCATTAGAACTGTAAGCAATCATTCCATCTACTACTTCACTTAAAGGAACTCTATCTATCTCTTTATCCTTTTTGACCTGAGTAATCCATGCCTCATGTGCTCCCCCGTCTGTTTTAGAAACATAAAATCTGTCTATGTCGGCTAATTTCACTTCTTGCTCTGGATTGATTTGCCCCACTGCCGCCTGTTGTGCATATTCAATGGCTACGATGATTTTGACGGTGCTTGCTAATGGAAGCAGGGTGTTGGCATTAACATTTACCCATTTCTCATCATTAAGATGGATGGATAAAGAAACGTTCTTATTCTCTGCATTCTCCTTGATAAACTGAACTATATATTCTGGATCCTCTTTGTTGATATCCTTCTTAAACATCCACATCCCAATTCCAAGAATCAAACATAGAGATAGTCCAATACCTCCGATTAAAAAGAGTAATATTTTCAAAATAACACCTGCCTTTTTACATATAAATACATATACGACTGCTCAATGATTAGGTTTCATTTTACTTATGAAGAACTTTTTAAGCATGTAAGCAGTGAGATAGAATAAATAAAATTGCCGGGTCTATGAAGTAGCTCTAAATAGTATACCTGCAATATCAAGGCTGCTGCGCCAGCCTTTTTGGTTTGGATTCGAAAAGAAAAGGTAGTCAGAGAAGATATGTAGGCATAAAGGATTTATTGGTAAGGATAAAGAATGTAATAAAGGTACTATTGTTAAGTTTTTTATGAAAACACCAGGAGGAAATAAAGATGGAAGCAAGATACCCAATAGGGAAGTTTCAGTTTGAAGGGGAGATAACGAAAAGTGTGACTGAGGGCTGGATAAAGGAGATTGAGGCTTTGCCTGGATTGTTGCGAGAGGCTGTACGAAACATGGATGAAGAACAGCTTGATACGGCTTATCGTACGGACGGATGGACTGTTCGCCAAGTCGTGCATCATCTTGCGGATAGCCATATGAATGCTTATATTCGCTTTAAATTGGCTCTTACGGAAGATAATCCTGTCATTAAGCCTTATGATGAGGGAAAATGGGCAGAGCTACCTGATAATAAATTGCCGGTTGATATTTCGCTATCCCTACTTGAAGCGTTACATATACGCTGGGCTAACCTTTTATATAGTATTAATTCAGCTGATCTAAAAAAAACATTTATCCATCCGGATTCAGGAGAAGTTTCAGTAGGTGAAAATATAGGTATTTACTCGTGGCATGGTCGACATCATCTTGCGCATATTACTTCTTTATCGAATCGTAAGGGATGGTAAATGGATCTGTTGGAAAGTAAAGAGTCATCAACTGTTTTCTGTGATAAAAACACATTGGGTAGAATCCAACCGCAAATATTGATCTGCATGCTTAAACAATTTGAATGAGGAGGAATTACATATGCTAGCAGTAATAGAAAAAGTTGAAGGTGGAAATATCGCTCGCTTTGAACGTCTACTAAAGCATTCAGTAGAACAGGTCTGGGCTGTTTTAACAGTAAATGATAAGTTGGAAAAATGGATGTCGAATCTTGAAATTGAGGAACTTCGTAAAGAAGGGACCATAAAATTTAATATGAATGATGGGACTGGCTCATTTATTGATATGAAGATAAGAGACTTCCAAGAACATTCCGTCCTAGAATTCGAATGGGGTGACGGTTGGGTTCGTTTCGAGTTATCCCCTAAAACTGAGGGTTGTTTATTAGTATTAAAAGAATCTATCCGCACAATAAGTGACCATACATCAAAAGATTTGGCAGGATGGCATGTATGCCTCGATATGCTGAGTACATTATTGAATGGTCATTATATGGACTTTCCTAAGGGTGAATGGGAAAAATGGCATGAGAAGTATATTATCGTAGTCAATCAGATTGAAGGATAAAAAGAATGTGATATCGAATTTGAAGTCATTCCTACAGTTGAAAAATATATGTAAAAGGAGAGGGTTTATGTATGTCACTTAAAGTGGAACTTACGAGATTTAAGGTTAAGCCTGGGAAAACGGCGGTTGTTGACCAATGGATGAAGCTATTAAATGATAATATGAGTAGTGTTTTATTAACACTTAATGATGAAAAAATGTATGTAGAGACTATTTTTCGAGAAGAGATTGAAGGGATTGAATATCTTTATTGGTACTCTGTCCAAGGTGATGTTGGAATCGAGGTTCAAGATTCGAATCACGAAATTGATAAGAAGCACTTAGAATACTGGGAAGAATGTATAGATAATGAATGTCGACCTGTTGATTTAAAAACCGAAGTGATAATGATACAGGAAAGTGTTCTTTCTACGATGAAGTAGACAGAGCTTTTAATAGAAACGGCTTTTTAGAAGTCGTAGTTCAGAAAAGGAAATATTCCAGGGGGGATTCTATGTGGGAGAAACAGTATGTGCAGTCCACTCAGTCCTCTAAATGCCAAATTGAAAGAGATTTTCTCCATTTTAAAGTCTTCTAACCCTACATATTATTTTATTTTTTAAACAACTTTCGGAAATATCCAATTTCATAGTGTTAAAAAAGACCGACACATATCTCAGTGTCGGTCTAATTTATGTAATTAAACGTACGCATTAATTGTTCTTATCATTTTCAGAATGCATTTCTTGTTTGATTTCATTCATCCTGTTTTTTCCCCACTCATACATCATTTCAACAATTGGCAGTAAAGTCATTCCAAGTTCAGTCATGGAATATTCAACTTTTGGAGGAACTTCAGGATAAACTTCTCGGTGAACAACACCATCTTCTATAAGTTCACGCAATTGATTCGTTAACATTTTATGAGATATTTTTGGGAAAAGTCTTTGTAAGTCACTGAATCGGTGTGTGCCTTCTACACCTAAATGCCATAGAATAACGATTTTCCATTTGCCGCTGAAAATTGATAAAGTAAGTTCTTTTTCGCAATTATAATAGCCATTTAAGATTTTTTCTTTGATTTCATCTCTTAATGTTTCTGACATGGATATTTAACTCCTTTTTTATTTTACCAGTAACTTTTAGGTAACCTCCGCACATAAAAGTGCGTTCTTCACAACGTTTATAACCAGCGCTACAATATGAGTAGTCAGACAGACAATCTATTTCAATTATTAGGAGGAAGACATATATGAGTAAAAAAGCATTACTTATTATACCACCAGAACGTTTTAATGAAGATGAATTATTTCAACCAAAAGAAGTATTAGAAAATGCAGGCGTTACAGTAACGATTGCAAGTACAAAGACAGGTGAGATTACTGGTGACTATCAAGGTAAGGCAAATGCTGAAGTGATCTTTTCTGACGTTTCAGCTAGTGATTTTGATGCTATAGCTGTAATTGGAGGATCTGGTACGAACGATCATCTATGGGGCAATCAAGAATTACAAAGCTACTTGAAACAAGCTCATGAGCAAAAGGTTCTTGTCACAGGAATTTGTGCAGGATCTATAACTGTGGCTAAAACAGGTTTACTTTCTGGACGAAAAGCAGCATGTTACCCAGTTGATGTCCAAATTGACGAATTGAAAGCTAATCATGTTGAATATGTGGAACAACATGTTGTTGCACATGATGATATTATCACAGGTGACGGCCCAGATGGAGCTAAAGAATTTGGTGAAAGCTTAGCTGCAGCATTACGCTAAATCTTTTGCTTACAACATAACTCGTATTATTCCCCATGTGAAACCCTTGGATTCTATAGAATTCAAGGGTTTTTCCATTAGGGGTAAGGATGATAGAAGAAATACTGTATCTCGGCAAACAACTGCTTCATCTGAAGAGATTGGCATCGTCGATGGAGGAACAAGCGGCTTCAGCCATTGAATTTGCTCAATATACGAATTAGCTTACACAATTAATAAATGACTTAGAGGATATGTTGGGAGAATTTTAGATGAAGAAATAGCAGATGGCCATATAGGTTTTAAAAAGGGGGAAACCACTATAGTGGTTTCTCCTTTTTCAAACCGGAATAGTGGAATCTATAGATCTTATTAGAAGATATGTGAAATGTAGTAGGTAACTAACCATGATTCAAAGGTCTAGACTTCTCTCTTTAGTGGACATTTTTACTAGAAGGACAAAGGTACAATTTAGAAGAAGTGGTCTACTATCTTGTGCTTTTTTAATAAGGGGGAATATATATATAGGAGTCGGACAAGTAGGGTTCCAATGGCTCAAGGCCCGAAAAGGGGAGAATAACATGCATATCGAAATTGGAATGACTATCTTTGTGTTCGTCATGACAATGATAGTCATATTATGGAGGCCAGGAGGTATAAATGAAGCTTGGCCAGCTTCAATCGGTGCAAGTATTATTTTACTAACTGGCATAGTATCACGTGGAGATATTTTGGATATTATCAATAAAATCGGGGGCGCATCGATCACCATCATGGCAACGATTGTCATGGCTGTCATACTAGAAAGTTTCGGTTTTTTTCATTGGGCGGCTGCAAAACTTGCTACCCTTGCTAGAGGTTCAGGATATCGCCTATATTGGTACATTCAATTATTATGTTTTTTAATGACCCTGTTATTTAATAACGATGGTAGCATCATGATTACGACACCCATATTGATATTGCTTCTGAAAAATCTTAGACTGAAACCGCATGAAGCCATTCCATATCTTTTGAGCGGAGCACTGATTGCAACTGCTTCTAGCGCTCCTATTGGGGTTAGTAACATTGTCAATTTAATCGCATTGCAAATTGTGCATATGACACTTTATATGCATACAGCCATGATGTTTGTACCTGCAACATTGGGTTTAATCTTTATGTCATGGTTGATGTTCGTAGTGGTAAAGAAAAAATTGCCCAAAAAGTTGCCAGATCTGTCTTATGACATTGAGGATAGTTTTTTCACTAAGAATTTCCATCCTTTAAAGGGAAAAATGTCGGTTAAAACAAAACGTCAACGTACTAAATTTATGTTAAAGGTATTGCTCTATGTCTTTGTGGTGCGCTGTTTGCTCTTTGTTGCTTCGTATCTTTCCATACCAATTGAATTGGTTGCTGTACTTGGGTCTTTATCTTTACTGGTGTGGAGATGGTATCATTTGCGAACAAATCCTGTTGATATCTTAAAAAAGACACCATGGCATATTCTAATATTTGCATTCTCTATGTATGTCATTATTTATGGTCTCCATAATGTAGGACTTACAGCAATACTCGTGCAAATATGTGAACCAATTGTAAACCAGGGGTTATTAAGTGCGAGTTTTGTCATGGGAGGATTAGTTTCGATTCTATCAAACATTTTTAATAATCATCCAGCCTTAATGATTGGTACCATTACCTTAACAGAAATGGGACTTGATCCAATCACGTTAAAAACGATCTATCTCGCGAATATAATTGGGAGTGACATGGGCTCATTGTTATTACCTATTGGTACGCTTGCCTCCCTTATCTGGATGCATATCTTGAAACAAAATAAAATGAAAATAAGTTGGAAAGATTATTTAAACGTATCCCTAATAGTCATACCCTTAGCTACCGTGGTGACGCTGCTTTTATTATACTTTTGGGTGCAAATGGTATTTAGCTAATAATACCCTAGGAGGAATTAGTAATTAGTGTTGAGGGCGCATTACTAGGTGAACAGATTGATGCTCAACTCTCAGGAAGTAAATCTTATAGAGGAATTCTTACTGATCTGAGTTCAGATATTCTTGTGTTATTTAATGGACAACAGTTTCTATATTTTCCGATGTTACATGTGCATAGATTTACTCAGGGTAGTGACATAGATTTAGAGAAAAGGGGGAAGCTACAAATGTGGTTCCCCCTTTTTCTTCTAATAGATTAATGGTGAAACTAACGGATTAGGGTTATTTATCAAGAAACCATCACCTTCATAATCAATTTCTGTTTGATCCGTAAATCGGGCATCAGATGGATCGATTAAAATTTTAATACCATGTAAAACTAGTTCTTCTTCTTGTTCTGTTTTAAATCTTGTCAAACTTAATGAATAGTTCATCTGGTTACAACATGCTCTACTTACACCAAATCTCAAAAATGTTTCCTCTTCCATACTTTGCTGCATGCCTTTAATTATTTCCTGGGCTTTAACTGTTATTGTTATCAAGATGTTCACTCCAATACATTAGGCTCACTTTATCATGATAAACATTACAATCGATACCATTTACTCTTTACTCAAACGATTTTTAGAACCTCTTAAAAAATTTGTATTTTTTGAGGATATAATCCATGACAATAATTCAATAAGTGGTATGCATTTTTTACTCCTTTGAAATTTTAAAATAAATGCGTTAGTAGTGATTTCTTTGGATATGGAATGTCTCTAATGTAACTTCGACCATATGATTTCACCAGTCTGTGCATCAATGTATGATATTCTCCTAGAGGATTGTTTATAGACAAGTTCATAATATTCATCGCTGTTCTCTTTGTAGTTATTATCCCAGAGTAGCTCGAGCTCGAAAGCCGAAATGAATCGTTTCCTGGCCTGTTCAGGGGAAATTGCAGGCAGCGTTTGGAGTTGCGACAGGGTAAGTGGATCAAGATCAGGTCCGAAGAAGGAATCAATGTTACCGGTTGTTTCATTAACTGATAGATAAGCGAGCCCAAAAGGTATTCCTTCATATATCAGCGTAAAGTGAAAAGCGACCTTATGATTCTCTGTATCCGATATAACCTCATTAATATAAAAGTAACGGTTAGCATCAGGATACAGCTTGTAAAGAAATTGGCTGGCGATTCTTTTACATTCTGTGATGGATAAGGAAAGGGGGCCCCTCGTGTCTTCAAAATTGGCAAACGATGATACTATGCCAGTTTCTTTGTTTGTCTTGATTTTGAAGGCCTGGTCATTCTGAGTAATGAAATAGCTGTCTACACTTAAATCTTGAACTTCTGGCGGTTCTCCTTGTCTCCAAACCGTAACAAGTTCATCACCTAAATCGACTTCCCGTACTTTCGTATAGGCATCGAGTTCAAAACCGATAGCTTTATTTATATCAGGTAATGGCATTTCCTGTTGAGGAAGCGGCAGTAATAATGAGTCCTCTTCATTTTCATCCTCTTGTTCATCCCTTTTCATTACAGATGAAGGGTCGGCAGGGTGGCTATAAAAGGGGAGAACCGGTTCATATACTAGACGAGGCAAGTCCTTGCCGTTTTCATGGACATCCGAGTTAATCATAGCAATAGAAAGCTTCATATCGAGATCTTTCAGGCATTTTTCCATCACATGCTCTTTAGCAAGAAGGTTTTCTGGCAGGGTGATTTCTTTTGCAGCTCCATAATAATGGAAGTGGATAACCTCGCCGTCTAGAGCAGTTTCCACGAAAAATCCAGTACGAGGAAGCGGTAAATTTAATTGCTGCTGAACATATGTAAATTGCATAGATTTCTTATCATTGTTCACGCTTATTTTTTCCAGGATAAAATTATCCTTTGCTTCGGGATAGTAGACCATGACATATTGTAAGGCTCTTTCATGAAGTGATTTTTCCGCTAATACCACTTTAGATACAGACTCCTTATCAAGATGAAAATCTAGCAGATTGCCGAATACATCCAGCTCTACGATTATCTCCTTATCTCCGCAAGCTGATTTCCAGGCGAACATCAATGTCCCACTTTTTTTATGAAAATCTTCAATTTCTAATGTATATCCACTATGTACCTTCCCTATTTCGATAGCCTTTTGTTTTAATGAATTTTTGTTCAACTAAATCCCTCCCCATTAAATTATATCCGTTTTTCATAAGAAGTGTTCTGATAAGGTAAGAGAAGGGGTCTCTTGAATTTCAGAAGAAGAGGCTCCTTTTTTATGTTTAATTAAAATCTTAGAATGGGAATTTTATCGACTAGATGTTGATTTATTATCATGTGATATGGGTATAAAAAACTATTAATGGTGTGGGAATTTGTTAAAAAACTAAACAAATATATATATATTTGTTGATAACAGGATAAAAGGCATAGGGTAATTACCGATATTATAAAAGTGGATGAGTATTAAGTTGTGATGTTGAAAAAGGTATTGAGATAAAAGTTATATATATACCTGATTTATTTTAAAAAAACATCTTTATAATCAAGTGTTTTGACTAGATAACTGCATGTTTTAATAAATATTTCTGGTTATAAAGGAAGGGTTAAAATGGGTAAAAGAACATTAGGCAGTATTTTGCTTGTATTACTAGTCATGTTTAGTTTTACTTTTTCCCCTGGTGTAAAAGTTGAAGCGGCTGATCGAGTTCATACTGTATCCTCTAAAGACACGGTAGAATCGATTGCATTGACTTATGATATGTCGGAAGAGCAATTAATGAAGACGAATGGTTTACCGGATGGTAAGTTATATGCGGGGCAGAAGATACGAATCATTAATACGGCTTATACTCCTACAAACTATCAATGGGCGGAGAGAGGAAAACAAATTGCAAACTACGCGAGAACTTTTACAGGATTTAAAAAAACAGCTGGAGAAGAGACGCCTAAAAAAGGATTTGACTCTAGCGGATTGATTCATTGGGTACTCTCCCAACAAAATGTGCCCATCGACCGTTTGACAGTAGAAGGTTATTATAAGCAAGGAATGGATACAGATACACCTAAGGCTGGAGATATTATATTTTTTCTTGAAAGAGGCAGTTCAAAAGTCGTGACCGCTGGAATCTATCAGGGGAAAGATCAGTTTGTCAATTCTGGATATGGAGCAGAAACAGTTCAGGTGAGATCGACCACAGAAGAATATTTTGCAAAATACCAAGCCGTTTATAAAACGTATACACCTAAGGGAGAGCATATCGTTCAAAATGGGGAAACACTTAATAGCATATCGGTTAATTACGGTATTTCGATTAAGACGATCAAAAAGCGTAACGCTTTACCAACTGATAGCTTGATGCAGGGGCAGTATCTTCAAATATACAGTAATGCCTTGTATCCATTTTATGAAAATCAAGAGGCTTCCTATGATAAAGCTTATGATGTCATTAAGTATGCATACACTCTGCGTGGATTTACCTATGTTTTCGGAGAAGATGATCCAATGATTGGAATGGATTGCAGCGGTTTCATCTATTGGGTCATGAAGGAGCAGGGCCTTTCAGTAAAACGCGGTTCCGCAGAGGACTACTTTTCCTTGTTGCCGAAAATCGAAAATCCAAAGGCAGGGGACTTAGTATTTTTTAGGGATACAGGTACAAGACTAGGCGTAACCCACGTAGGTATATATCTAGGGGATGGCCGTTTTATCCATACAACAGAGAAAGCTGGCGTTCATATCTCCAACCTTGAGTCAGATTATTTTGCCGAGAAGTTCGAAAGCTTTGGTCAAGTCGAAAACCTTATGAACTAATGATATATACGAGTGATCACAAGACTAACTTAGATGTTTCTGGGTAGTCTTTTTTTGAATTAATTTCACATAATAAAAGATGTTATGAATAAAAGTTTTGTTTATAACTTATAGTCGCCTTTTCTAATGCTCTGACAAATCGATTCAAAAGTTCCGATTGGTTTTTCCTGTTTTTTCTGGTGAAGTTATCTTCTTTGAAAAAACTTTTTCGTAGTTTAGTCGAGAGCTCTAATTGAACGCCTTCCCCAGTTTTACTTAAATTTGTGAGGTTCCTTTCACACATGCCTGAAAGGTGCCTAGGTGCGTCATCCGTTTGAAATCCGGCTTGATTTAGGGAATGTTCAATCAAGCTCTTGTAGGCTTCATCTCTCCCGCCAATATAGACTAGCGCATTATGAATGTCATAATGACCATGGATGGAGAGATTGGTCATTGCGTTAGATGCTATTCTAACACCGATTGGTTCATCGAATAAGTTGGATGTTATATGGAGGATTTGGTTATTTCTTTGTTTCAGACCTTCAAATAGATAGGTGCTAGCATTCAGTTTTTCTCCAAGAGCTACAGCAATTTCGCTTGTGCCTGGTTCGATATTTCCTCCATGTATGGCTAGGACTGCTATATCAGGATTTCTGTAATAAGCGGTGATGCTGTAATCAATTTTTTCTTGTTCTTTCTGTTGCAGTTCAGCAAAATTTGTATAGCTATTTTTCAGCATGATTTCCACTCCCAATTTGTAGATTATTACCCCTTGAAATCAAAAATAAAAAAAGCAGGGGAGAAATCCCGGCTTTTTCTATTCTTGGATATTAGTATATTGTTCTATTTTCTTTTGTTCATCCGGTGTTAATGTTTCCGACCGTTTAAACGTATTCATGGTTACAAGCAGGCCTGCTATAAGAATAACAGGGATAACCCAGCTTGTTACTTTTTTTACAATATTCATATTCTCGTCCCCTTATAGATCTTTAAAAATTTATATGTTTAAAGATGAACTGGTACGCTGGATGCTCTTTTTATTGCTGTGCTTTCCAGCTACCATTTCTTCTTTGATCTCCAGCTCCGGATAACCGGCCGTTCTTCTCGTTTTTAACTAGAACTTGAACTCCGCCATAATACATGGGGGAAACCTTTTGAACGACGTTATACCCTGAATCTTCTAATGATGAGATTATTTCATTTGAAAGCCGAGATTCCGTATAGATGGTCTTTCCATCAAAGACGAACCGATAGCGGTCAATAATATCCTGAAATGAGCCTTCATTCTGTGTATATGAATAAAGGACTTGCATCAGTACTTGAGGTATTCTGTCACCACCGGGTGAACCGATTCCAATCGTTTCTTCCCCTTGTTTTTTGAGAACCGTCGGTGCTGTAAAGGTTCTTGACCGTTTATACGCATCTTGAGAATTCAAACCGGATCGGAAATTTTTCAATTGATCGTTAAGGAAGAAACCATTCGTATAATCACCTGAACCGAAAAAGTTACTGAGCGTATTTGTTGCAGAAACGACAGTACCATATTTGTCCATAATCACAAAGTGAGTTGTACTTTCATGTTCTTCGGAATCTCCAGACTCTATATTTTTCCATTCTCCCTCTTGGATCTTATTTTTCAGATTGCTTAGGTGAATGGGGGATAGTAGTTGTTCAGCCTTAGAGGCACTGATTCCATCCCCAGTATGAGTAACTCGGTCTTGATAGGCAGTGTTTGTGATGGCCCCTAGCTCCTTCATGTAATCTGATTTGCCGGAAGAATCACCAAGGTTTGTTTTCTCAGCAAGCATTAACATTTCAAGAACTGTAATTCCAGAAAAGGGAGGAGGGGCTGACAAAATGTCATACCCGGCAAATGTTCCTTGAACCGGCTCCCGTTCTTTAACCTCATAGTGCTTTAAATCCATCAAGTCGATGTCTGTTTTTCTTTTTATATCGCGTGCGATGTCCTGTTTATAAAAACCGTCAGGGCCTTTCTGCTGTATCAGTTTCAATGTTTCAGCAAGTTTTTCTTGAGTAAGAGTTTTACCTGGTTTAATGGCATCACCATCAGGATAAAATATTTGAGTCTCTTCAGATGAAACTCTTGATTGGGATGCGATTAAGCGTGATGTTAACATTTCATTGACTGTAAATCCTTCTTCAGCCAGGTCAATCGCCGGCTGAAGAAGATCTTCCATCGGTACGCTTCCATACTTATCGTGAACAACCTGCATGCCGGCTACTAAGCCAGGGATGCCCGCATTGTGTTTTGAACTTGGGTCTTCAGGTGACGTTTCACGGTAATCGATAAAATTGGGATCTTCGGATTCGGGTACAATCAGCATACCGCCGCCGCCACCAATTCCAGATCCATAGGGTTCAGTTACACCTAATACATAAGATACGGCAATCGCGGCATCTGCAGCTGTTCCGCCGTTATCCAAAATCTCCATTCCAACATCTATTGCGATAGGGCTGGAAGAACTAACTCCATACGATTGATTGGCTGACTTACTGTCTATCGGTTTATTCGTGTCAGAAAGAGGGGATGGCTCCGAACATCCTGCTAAATATATAAGCAAACATAGGGAAAGAAGTACTTTCCTCGTCATACGATTAATCACTAATTGATCCCCTCTTTTCGGTGAGCATCTAAGTTGTGCGTCTCTAATAAGATTCTTATTCACGTGTTTGTTTATAGTTGTTTACTGTATTGGTTGGATATCTTGATGTACAGCAGTTTTCTCTGCTTGCGCTGCTTTCTTTTCTTGTTCAGCTTTTTTTTGTTGTGCAGCTTTCTTTTCTTGCGCTGCTTTTTCCTCTTGTTCACGATGTGTCTTATGGTCGATTACCTTCTTATGATTCATGGTAATCTCAATATGATTCTCTTTTTTAGACCATTGAACTTTTTCACTAGTTTCCTTCGTCAACTGACGGTAAACTCGTGATTGGTCGATCGAAGAGGTAGCTGGTCTTGGTGTTGCTTCCTCAATTTGCAGGGGAACGACATCAATGGTAGCTTGTCCGTCTTCTGCTAAATGGTATTGAACCATGGCTGAATCTTTTGTGCGTGTCCAACCTTGGTCAAATACAAAGTTTCCTAAACTATAAAAGATAATTCCGTCATTATATACATCAAACGATTGAAGGACATGGGGGTGATGGCCGATGATAACGTCCGCACCAGCATCAATGACTGCTTTAGCCAATTCTGTTTGACGTGATGTAGCAGATGTAGAGTATTCTTGTCCCCAGTGCATATTTACCACAACTAAGTCTGCATTTCCTTGCTTAGCATCTCTAGCTTTACCAATCATTTCAAATAATAAATCCGGATTAGAGTTTAATAAACCAGCTTGATTATTTTTGGATACTGCATCCTTGCCATAAACATCGGTGAAGCCAAGAGTAGCCACACGTACGCCATTAACATCTGAATAATTGATACTTGCTTTAGCATCTGTAGTATTTGATCCAACACCGACGTAATCCATATCCGCACTTTTGAATTCATCAATTGTATCAAGCAGGCCTTGTTCTTCAAAGTCCATCATATGGTTGTTGGCTAAGGTCATTACAGAGAAGCCAGCATTTTTTACAGCTTCTACACCACTTTGATGTGAGTTTAATCGAATCGCTGTGTCTGCTTCTTTGTATTTAGATACATCTTCTTTTAAAGCAGGGTGTTCATAGTTTCCGCTAACATAATCTGAAGCAGTAAAATAGGGCTTCATGTAACGGAAGAGGTAATCATACCCGTGTTTATCTGTCACTTTTTCAACATATCGTCCCATCATCACATCACCGACCATTGTCATCGTTAATGTTTGATCCGATTTTGAAGCGACTGTGTTCACTTCTTCAGCCCGTCCCATCCAAGTGGTAATGACTAATGTTATAAGTAAAATAGGGAGAATGATTCCAGCGTACTTAAGATTCTTTGTCTTCGTATGTTTAATAAAGATAAGTGTTTTTTCTTTTGCATTTAAAGTTCGTTTCATTTTATGCACCTCAGAATAGGTAGTACACGTTCATTAAGCCGAAAGTTAAACCGGATAATAGAAGCGTGCTGCCAAGAGTTAATGGCATTCCTTGTCTTTGAATGGTATTCGCTATTAAACCGGGCACGATTATACCGATTCCTCGAAACTCGAAAATTTCAAATGGCATGACAGGATAGACGAAATCTAATAGGAGCTTTAAACAAATTCCGGTTATCATCATAGCTGCGAATTTTCTTCTTCCATATAAAATCACCCATCTAGAAATCCCGTGAGTGACAATTAAATAAGTTACGACACTAATAGTTACAATAACTAGCATAATTTGCCATTGGTCAAAAACTAATGCCAAATAACCTGGCACAATAAGTCCTGCGGGCACGACACCCGTTTTTTCTGAAAAAATAAGGCTTAGTGTTACCCCTAGTACTAGGGCTACATATAAATCCGATCCAAACATTAAGGTTCCTCCTACTTAACTCGCTTTTTGCTTCGTTTTAGATTTCATAAATGCTTCAATTAATGGTTCTGCTGCACCATGAATGTTACCGACACCGTATACAATTCGGTTTTTCATTAATGGGCGGAGACGGGCTACGATTTCTTCAGTTGACCAGTTTTCTAAATCCCAATACTCTTTTGTATCTAATTTACCTTGCTCAAATACCCGGGTAATCGGTGATGTAGTTTCACCTATAGCAATGACGATTTCAGATTTTATGTAAGGTAATACATCTCTTGCAAATTGCTCTGTACGGTCCACTCGGTCAGGACGGCAGTTCATGATGACGATAGGATCTTCTGTGCTGTATCCGAACGTACTAACACGTTCCCAGATGTTTAACGTCGATGACGCGTCATTTGCGGCAAAGCCATTTACAAAGAAAGTTGGCTGGATTGGGTCTCCGAATTTAGTGATACGCATGGCACCTGGATCCGGGTGTGCATTTAACATGCCACGGAAAGCTGTTTTTTCATCAATGCCCAATGCTTCTGCAACGGCCAAAGCAAGGGATGCGTTATCCGGGAATACCATATAGTCGAATTCGCGTAAAAAGTCTTCCGAAATTCTTGAATTATCTGCAACAATTATTTTCGAATTACGTTCCTTTGCAATTTGTTTGAAAAATTCTAAATATTCACTTTCGATGGTTATTAAATGCCCGTTATAGGGAATAGTTGCTGTAAAGGCTTGTGCAACCTCATCCAATGTTGGTCCCATGACATCCATATGATCCTCTAGAACATTTACGATAACTCCGATGTTGGCTTGGATCATTTTATTTTGGAAGATTAGTTGATAGTCAGGCTGAACAGCCATACATTCACAAACTAATGCTTCTGTTCCTAAATCGGCAACTTCTTTAACTACACGGCGTTGCTCTCCAATATTCGGTCCCTCTGGACGACGTTTAATCGGTTTTTCTTTGTCCGTAAACCAATAGATCATTCTTGCTGATGTTCCGGTTGTTTTACCTACTGTTTTGTACTTAGCTTCCTGAATTACTCCTGTAATTAGACGCGTTACAGTCGATTTCCCTCGGATCCCATTCACATTTACACGTACTGGGATGGAGTCGAGACGCTTCTGATGGCGTTTTTGTTCGACTATGCCAAAGCAAAGCAAAAAGATTGCACATATAAATATTGGTGCCATTTTTTAACCTCTCTTTTTTCAAATATTTGATTTACTGAATACACACTACATGATTTTAAACTTAAGAAGCAAGGGTCAAAAATTCTATCGCAATATAGTTATTATCGTATTTTACAAATAAATGTATATATAAGTGTAATAGTATCTAAATGATTAAATGTTTTATGAGTACAAAGATATGGGTGAAAATCCAGTAAAACCTCGGTTCATTTACACTAAAATATGGAAATTGTAAATAAAAACTCATTTTGAATAGCATCAAAATAGTTTCGTGAGTATTTGAACCCAATTCTTAATGGCTATATTTGTATAATGAATTGTTTCTGAAAGTGAGGTTTATTACAGTTTAATAATTGTTTATACCCATTTGTTTGACTTCTACGTAACAATAATCATGCATTTGTCATTCAATGTAAGAGATTGCATCTATCGACTCAAATAGTTGGACTCTTTTGAATATGAACAAAGATGAGTAAAAGAACACCCCTCTTTTTTTTATGATTTTCGGTTTTTTAGATGAAAAATACCCATGGGGCTATAGCGTGACTTCTTTCTTTAAAATGAAATAAACTAAATTCAAGTCAATTTTTTTGGAAAAATGCCTAGTTTCTTCTATTAATATGGTGTTAATAGAAGAATGAAAAGAAAAAAAGCTCAGAAGGATATCTGAGCTTTCCGTTTGAATTTTTTAGAATAATAGAATGGGTAAGAAATCTCCGCTAGTTATGGAGTATTCGTAATTTGTGGGAAAGGAGCCACGACGAAAGTAGCTGATTCTGGAATAATTAAGGTTAACTGGATTTCTTTCTGTCAGAAATCTCAGGATTGGAGTCCTTTTTACCACCATCAATAACATAAAGCTTAGGAGCTAATCTCTTTTTTCCTTGTTTTTCAGAATTCATCTTCATATAATTTTCGTATTCTTTGCGAAAGAACTCGTCCGTTTCTCGTTCTAGGGCTTTCTTTTCGTTAAACTCTGCTATGAATTTGAAAAAACGTTTCATATGAATTCCTCCTTGTGGGGTTAAAAGGTCTTAGTTTAATAGTAACATAGGTTTGGTGAAACTTAACCCTTTTTTACAATAATGGAGAGAAAAGTACGTTTTATTAGTTATTTGGTTGTGTTTTATTCACTTTTGAAAGAATAATAACAAAAGACCCTTCTTGAGAAGAAGTTCCTATGCAATTGGTTAAAATGGGATGCTTGGATCATGAGCGTTTGATACTGGAACTTGCCAGCAAGTAGGTGAAGTAGAAGTAGATGATACTATTAATTTTAGTGGTAAAAAAATATTCTTGTAGTTATATGTATTATACACTAAATATTCTGAAAATAAATCAAAATGTTTGTTTGATACGTGCCTGGATCCATATGTTTTTTATTATTGTGTTTAGTAATATATTCCCTAAATTAACGAAAACGAAACACAATCTATAAAAGAGACATTAGGGAAATAGAAGGTAGAGGGGAGAAAGGAAAAGCAAAAAAAGCAATTTCCCTCGTGCAACACGCAGGAAATTGCTAGTATCATAATTGGAACTTTTTAACCTGGTCAGTTAGCTGTTCAGCAGCAGAGGCGAGCTCACGGGCATGATTAGTGATTTCATCCATCGAAGAGCTGGATTGCTGGGCGGAGGCGGAGACTTGTTCAATACCTGCCGCAGACTCTTCAGACACGGCTGCGATGTCTTCGATAGCTTGGTTGATTTTTATACTATTGGTAGTGATATAGTTTAAGTCATTTGTAATATGCTGTACTTTTGTACCCATGTTCCCGACTGAATTATTAATTGTTTCAAAGGTTTGGCCGGTGAGGGTAATCTGTCTCGTGCCTTCATCTACCTGTGTGTATCCATCTTCTAAAGAGTGGACGACGGTTTTTGAACCAGTTTGGATAGCTGTGACAATATTTGTGATATCCCCAACTGAATGTGTGACCTCTTCAGCGAGTTTTCGTACTTCTTCTGCAACGACGGCAAAGCCCTTTCCATGTTCGCCGGCGCGTGCAGCTTCTATAGCCGCATTTAAGGCCAATAAATTGGTTTGATTGGAAATATCCTTGATGACCTGTACAAGCTGTGAGATTTCCTTTGATTGTGAGTCAAGTCCTTTCACTTGTTCGACAGCATTTTTGACAATCTCATCAATCATTTTCATTTGTTGGACCGAGTTGCGCATTAATATGATTCCTTCCTTGGTCAAGGATAGAATCTCGGTGGAGCTTTGGGAAACTTCTTCCCCGCAAGAATAGGCCTGCTGGATCTTTCTGGTGAACTCTTCCATCATATGGACCATATCAGCTGCTCGGTTGGCTTGAGACTCTGAACCTTCCGATAGCTCGAACATGGTAGTCGCAATCTGTCTGCTGCCTTGTTGGACCTCATTTGCTGCTTGAGTTAAGTCTTCACTTTGGTTCGAAACAGATTCAGAGACAACTAGCATTTTTTCGATAGTATCACTAAGGTTTTTCTGCATCTGGTTGGAGGACAGCGTTAATTCTCCAATTTCATCATTTGACTTTTGCTCTAAAGGTTCATGGTTCAGCTCACCATTCGCCACTACTTTCATTCTGTCCCTAATTTTAAGGAGAGGTTTTGTAATAATATTGGCTGTTACAAGCGCAAGCAGAAGGCCTATGATGACAGCGGCAATGGATATAATGATACTAGTCGTTTTAACTGATTCTCCACTTGCGATGACGATTTCTCCGGAAGCGACAATCGATTTCTCGCGTTCGGAAGCTAGCTCCCTAAACCCATCCATCAATTCATTGCTTATTGGTGCAACTTCATCCTTTAGTATTTCTTTAGCGCGTTCTTCATTTCCTTGATCATATTGTGTAAATACGCGGTCAATAATAATCGTTCTCCAATCCACGCTTTTCTGAATCAATTCCTTCATTTTGTCAGAATCACTCAAGGCTAAAAGATTCTCCTGAATGACTTTGCTTTCTTCGGTATATTTTAAGAACCTCTCTTTATTACTTTCGTCGCCAAATAGAATATAGCCTCTTGCGAGTGCGCTTCTTTGTGCAAGATTATTGAGTAGTTGTTCTTCATCAATAAGAACCGGCAATTCATGTTTAATAATATCTTTGGAATGCACAAGTGACTTATTGCTACTATAGATATTAAATGCTCCTAAGATGATACACAAAGATATAATAAGTGAAAATGCCACCAATATCTTTCCTTTAATACTTTTCACGTTAATGGACCCCTTTTGCTATATTTTTTGTTTACCCTTTTTTATCGGAAAAATAATAGGATATTTAAGGAGGTAAGGGAAGATATGTTGTATAACAAACTTTACCATTCGGTCTAATAATCAGTTTGATATAAACTTCTTGATTTCTTTTCATATTAAAGTTACTATTAATTTGGAAAAATATAATATTCCGCTAGGCGGAAGAGGTTCTAGCTACCCTCTCAAAAAAACTAAGGAGAAACAGTACTCTATTCTTAGGGTGCTGTTTTTTTCCGTAAAAAGGAGTTTTATAGAAATGATGAAGAAGGAAAAGGCAGTGGTTGTGTTTAGCGGGGGACAGGATAGTACGACGTGTTTGTTCTGGGCAATGGAGCGATTTGAGAAAGTAGAAGCGGTTACGTTTGATTATAATCAGCGGCACAGCTTGGAAATCGAATGCGCGCAAAAGATTGCTAAGGAACTGGGCATTACCCATCATATTCTGGATATGTCGCTGTTGAACCAACTAGCGCCGAATGCGTTAACGCGAAGTGATATCGCAGTAGAGGACGGAGAAGACGGGGAACTGCCGTCAACGTTTGTACCAGGGCGGAATTTGCTGTTCCTTTCGTTTGCCGGTGTATTGGCAAGCCAAATTGGGGCTAAGCATATTGTCACTGGTGTCTGCGAGACGGATTTCAGCGGATATCCAGACTGTCGCGATGTATTCATTAAATCGTTGAACGTGACCTTGAATTTGTCGATGGACCAGTCATTTGTGATTGATACGCCGCTTATGTGGCTGAATAAAGAGGAAACATGGGAGCTTGCGGATCAGCTTGGCGCGTTTGATTTCGTCCGTGAGAAGACTCTGACTTGTTATAACGGGATTATATCCGACGGCTGTGGTGAGTGTCCGGCATGTAAGCTTCGGAAAAAAGGGTTGGATGACTATGTAAGCAGACGGCAGGTGCTTAAATAATGTACGGTTTTACTATCGTGGATAAGCTTCAAAAAATAGATAAAGATATTCAGCGGAATCAATTAAACTACTCAAGTAAGCGGGTCATGGTCAGCAAGGAATTCACCTTTGATGCCGCGCACCATCTTCATGACTATGAAGGCAAATGCAAGAACTTGCATGGCCACACGTATAGGGTCATTTTCGGATTGAGCGGATATACGGATTCACGCGGTTTGATGATAGATTTTGGTGACATCAAAGAAATTTGGAAAAATGAGATTGAAATCCACCTTGATCATCGTTATTTGAATGAAACACTGCCGCTCATGAATACAACAGCTGAAAATATGGTTGTCTGGATTTATGAAAAAATGGCCGAAGCCCTTTTAACCAAGAATTATGAGGGTGCTAGAGTCGAATTTGTTCGTCTATATGAAACGCCGACGAGTTATGCTGAAGCTAGACGGGAGTGGATGGAAAGTGAGTAAACTGCCTGTTATGGAAATCTTCGGCCCGACAATCCAAGGGGAGGGCATGGTCATCGGACAAAAGACCATGTTTGTTCGGACGGCAGGATGCGATTATTCTTGTGCCTGGTGTGATTCCGCGTTTACTTGGGACGGCACTGGTAAGGAAGATACAGTTCAAATGACTGCCGAAGATATATGGGATGAGCTGAAGCGAATTGGCGGTGAGGGCTTTTCCTTCGTTACAATATCAGGTGGAAATCCAGCACTGCTGAAAAATCTAGATGGCTTGATAGCAATTTTAAAAGATAATGGAATGAAAATCGGCGTGGAAACGCAGGGAAGCCGTTGGCAGGATTGGTTTCTCGATATTGATGAACTGACTATTTCACCTAAGCCGCCGAGTTCTAGGATGAACACGGACTTTGAGGTGCTTGATCGAATAATATCTAATCTTGCCAATCGAAATCCCGATAATCATGTCTCGTTGAAGGTTGTAGTCTTTGATGATGAAGATTATCAGTATGCCAAAAACGTACATTTCCGGTACCCGGATATTCCTTTTTATTTGCAGGTTGGCAATGATGACAGCAGGACGGCTAATGATCAGCAGCTGATTAGCGGACTTTTGAAAAAATATGAAGAGCTAATTGATAAAGTAATATCTGATGATGAACTTAGAAATGTGAAAGTGCTGCCGCAGCTGCATACGTATATATGGGGAAATAAGCGGGGAGTGTAAAGGAAGAGAGTAAGAAGCAGTGTGATGCGCAAGATCAATCACACTGCTTTTTTTATACGGAAAATAAACTAAATACCACTATTATACCTCCTGAATGTGCGTAGCCTTGAAAGCCGTTGTGTATTTAAGGCCATATCCTAAAAAACGATCCATTCCAATATGAGCCGTCCAAATTAAACCTACCATTAAAATTGTATCCTGGTTTAGAGAAACAGCTAGTAAAATGATGAGTATTGATATTGTATAAGTATGAAACAAGTTATAAACCTTGGCACCAATTTGATTATTGATTAGATAGGCTAACATAGATATGTCAGGTGTTAATAGTAATAAAAGGAAAATCCACCAGCTAAATTCATTTATTGAATAGATATAAATTATCGCTATAAGAACCATAAGCCCTTCAGAATGTATTAATTTTTTCACCATATTTAAGCCTCCTAATCTTTATTAACCATTGGTCAATTAATGTGAAAAAAATTATACAATACTCTTCATAATATTTTTAACGTGAAAATTAGCTAAGCTTTTTACATCTTGATATGAAAGTTGTGTATTAATATAAAAAGTTATAAAGCCGTGGAGCGAAAGGAAAATAGACCATATTGATGCGGGGTTTAGTTTATTTTCTGTAAGGTCAGTCAGAGAACTGATTAGTTTTTCATATGTTTTATTAGAATCAAGTTGAAGTAAATGTTGAATTTCTTTTTCTTTAGATAAAAACATGATTGCATAATGATTTTGCTGGGTTAACCCAAACTCTATAAAGCATAGTAATATCTTCTCTATTTTTTGAGAAGCATTATTTTCAGTTAGGATGATATCATCTATTTTATTATTCAATAGAGAAAAATCCGTTTTTACCAAACTATAAAATATTTCGGCTTTATTTTTAAAATGATAATAAATAGCGCCATGACTACAATCTAATGTTTTAGCTAATTGCCGCATTGAAACTTTTGAATACCCAACGGATGCAAAGAGTTTCCGGGCTTCATTCAATACCATTTCCTTAGATAATTCTTTTCCATCTGATTTCCTTGGTGACATAGTATCACCTCCATATTTATTGACCAGTGGTTAATAACATCATATAGCAGTGTTTTATAATTGTCAAATATTAGAATAAAATGATTTGACAGGAGCTACTCCAATCCACATATGTAGTAACAAAATTCGAAACATCAGCCATAAGTCTAATTATTAATAAAGTATTTACTGAATTCGTTTTATAAATAGGTAATGTGGAAACTTCTTGATTTCCATTCGTTTTCAAGCTACGATAAATTAGGAAAAAGATAATCCGCTCATGCGGAAGAGGTTCTAGCTACCCTCTCAAAAAAACTAAGAAGAGCAGTACTCTTTCTTAGGGTGCTGTTTTTTCTGTATAAGGAGAATGTAAGAAATGTTAAGAATTATATTGTATTTAGTGTCCATTGTCACCGCGAATGTGGTTACAGCAGCTTTTGAACCATTACATTTTGGTGTGTTTATTATACCGATGGGGACATTACTCATCGGGGGAACCTTTATCTTTCGGGATCTAGTTCAGAATAAATTTGGCAGAGTGAAGACGTATGTGTGCATTGTCACGGCACTAATTTTATCAGCATGCGTATCATTTTTATTAGGAGATACCCTATTAATTGTGTTTGCTTCTGCACTATCGTTCGTGGTGGCAGAAACAGCTGATACTGAGATATATACCCGGTTAAAACTTCCGATGAGTTGGAGAGTATTTTACAGCGGGATTGTCGGAGGATTTTTCGATTCGGTGATATTTGTTGTGATTGGACTTAGCCCACTGGGTGCCAACGTTCTGCCATGGGAAGCCGTACCCGCTGCGATTTTTGGCCAAATCATTGTTAAAACAGTCATTCAGTCAATCGGTGCCGCGCTGTTGGGCCGGATCAATGTAAGACTGGAGAAGCGCGTTATCTCCGGTTAAATAGTAGGAGGGAAGCACTCAATGGATGGACCCAAAAAGGAAGAAGATAGATGCTATTGCCTGGAAGCTTTTCGTGAAAAATATGGTCCGGATGTCCAAGGAGACTGTATGAAGCTCTCCTGCGCCAATTATCGGAAGCATAAGGGAATAGACAATCATGAGAAACGTAAACATTAATATAAATAGGAAACGATCTGTATAAGTCGAGAAGGAAGGACCAAATTTGGTTCTTTTTTTTGTGTGAATTATAGGTTCGCGAGTAAATCGTGAAAACTCACGAGTAAACCAGCCAAATTCACGAGTAAATCGTGATAATTCACGAGTAACACAGAAATTCACGAGTAAGTCGTGAAAACTCACGAGTAAACCGTGATAATTCACGAGTAAACCAGCCAAACTCACGAGTAAATCGTGATAATTCACGAGTAAATCGTGATAATTCACGAGTAAACCAGCCAAACTCACGAGTAAATCGTGATAATTCACGAGTAAATCAGCCAAATTCATGAGTAACCCCATAAAAAAAGCTTCCGGCACCGTCAATAATTGGTGTCGGAAGCTTTTTTATTAATTAGGTAACAAAATTTCTTCTGGGTTGTCTCCATCAATCCCCACTTTATATAGGTGATACTGTGGATCGCTTTTGCCGAATTTCTTATCTACCATAAAATAGACTGTTTTTGAATCGCTGCTGATGACTGGGCGATCTGTGTATTCTTGAAGATGGGTCAGCTGCTTTTCGGTCTTGGTTTTGAGGTCATAGCTATAAAGCTCATAAATATAGGTACTACCTGATTGCTCGTTGGAGATGGACTGGAAAATCATCGTTTTTTCATCCGGGGTAATTGTGAAATCAAAAATATCGACATCACGTTTAGAGTCTGTGACGGTTTCGATACCCGTTTGGTCAAATTTCACTTTGAAAATCCGTTGATGCGTTTCGAAAATCTCATCAGCCGTTTTAGCATCCGCATCATCATCGGTTTGATAATAAGCGGCTTTTCCATCAGTGTTGACATTTAGAGAACTAAGACCATATTTCTTAAAAGAGGTCAGTTGGGTGGACTCCTTTTTTTCTATATCAAATTCATAAATATCGAGATCGTGAGGGCGGGGACCCGTGATCGGCGAATAGTTTTTAAACGAACCGGCTCCAATATAAAAGAGAGAGCGGCCGCTTTTTGTGAAATCGAGTTCTGTGATCAGGAAGTCTGCTTTGAATAATTCACTGATTTTCTGTGATTTCATATCAAAAAGCTGAATGGAACTAGTTGAATCTTCTTCTTGGTTTTTTTTAGCTACAATAAATGCAAGCATATTTCCATCGTAGGAATAAGTCGGGTCGAGGATTTGTTCATCGTTGCTCAATTCAAGGACTTTTTTTTCAACGGATAATGTAGGATTATAGAGTTTTAATTGTGGTTTTCCCTTTAAGTGTGTGACGTATGCAATTGTACCTTGAGTGGATACGTCGTATTGATTGGTTAAGCCCTGCTGCTTTTCATTTTCTTCTTTTTTAAAGACCAAGCCGGCGATGACAAACAAGACAGTCACAATCGCAAGCGTGATCAGAATGAGATAGATGTGCTTCTTTTTCATTTGAAGGACTCCTTAACGGTAGAGTATCATCATCGTAAAAATAATTGCTAGAACAAGTAATACCTGTAGAACAGCACATATATTTGATGCCGTAGGATGCTTTTTTAACAGTTTAATCTGTAGGATATATAACGAAATCCATAAGACAGTCGGGATGAAAAATAATAGCATAAACGGCTGGACTTCACTTGAGAAGATTAAAAAAGCATATAAGAAAAATAAGGTAACTGACAAAATCAAGATGCCGAGTGTAATATTGGAAATGTGCAGAAGTTTTGCTTTTTTTAAATTCTTTCCACTATATCCTGGAAGAACCAAGGCTGTTTTGTAAATGAGGTAAAGGGATAGTAGGAGAATCGCTGCCATAATCAGGCTGAATAAAGGAAATAATGTAAAGTCAAGGGCGGACGCGATTCCCCATCCATATATATAGACAAGGGCATGGGTCACTAACACGATGTTGACCATGATTTTCCGGTTGATAGAGACTAGGAGGTTAAGTGTAAGTGAGAGTAAAGTTGCACTAGTCAGTATCGAAAAAAGAAGCCAGCCGATGTAAGCATCTCCTTCTTGGAATAGTTGCAACGCATACACCGAAAACGTAAAAAGAATTGAAACGATGGATAAAGTCAGCATAAGCTCTTTTCGGTATGGAAAAAGGGCCTGCTGAATTTGACTGCCGATTTCCCATTCGTCGCCAAAAAGGATTAATGCCATTTTCTCGGCTTCTTTTGGGGTCTTCCCCTGCTTTATTAAATCATCCCGGCTCAACTCCAGATGGAGAAGCAGTTCTTCAAACATATCTTCTTTTTCTTCCTTGGTACAATCGGTTTGGTTGACTATTTTTTTTACATACCTTTCAAATGTTGTTTTCATCAGAAATCCTCTGCGCTTTTCCGAACTAAATTTTCAAGGAAGGTAAAGCTGCTGCGTTTACGTTCAAGCTCGGTTTGGCCGCTGTCTGTGATACGATAATATTTCCTGCGCCCGGACTCGGACTCTTTCCAATACCCTTCTATAAATTCCTTTCTTTCTAAACGCTTAAGAGCCGGATATAGGGTGCCTTCACTGATTTCGTATTGCCCCTCGCTCATTTGCCTTAGAATCTTCGTCATTTCATAGCCATACAGCTCTTTTTGTGAAAGAAGTGAAAGCAGGAGGAGGTCAATACTTCCCTTCATCAATTCTTTATCCAAAAAATCACCTTCTTTTTTCATTTGCTTTAGTGTAATACGATGTACATCGTATTACAAGGTATATTTTACTTTTTTAAAAAAAAATGGTTAAATGACGATTGCTAAATAAAATCAATCATAGTAAAATGTGCTTCTGAACGGATGAGTTGTAAAGAGTGTGGTAAGGATACTATATACTTGATTTAACTGTTTTAATGAAAATACGGAATAGGATAGAAGAAATCCCACTCAAGGGGTATTAATTGATTTTTTTTTGAAAATCATTTAGATTCTATTTATCAACAAGAGCAGAAAGAAGGTCCTAGATAGATGAAAGTGAAAGCACCTGAGTCATTCACATACAGAGGTGGAAATAGAGCTGTTCTTTTACTTCACGGGTTTACCGGAAGTACAGGAGATATGAAAAAATTAGGGAAATACCTGAATGATCGCGACTATACCTGTCACGGGCCTCTTTATAGAGGGCACGGAGTATCGGCCGAGGAACTTGCTAAAACAGGTCCAAAGGAATGGTGGAAAGACGTAGTGGATGGTTATCAATTCCTTAAAGATGAAGGCTACGAGGAAATTGCTGTTGTAGGAATTTCTTTAGGAGGAGTGTTCTCATTAAAAGTAGGAATTGAACTTCCTGTGATAGGGGTGGTTTCAATGTGCGCTCCGACGCAAGGAAAAAGTATCGATCGACAAAAAAACCGCTTGCTCAATTATGCACAGGCTTATAAGAAGTTTGAAGGCAAAGATGCAGACCAAATTGCTGCCGAAGTGAAGCTGTTGGAAGAAGAGCCTATGACTTCACTGAAAGATGTGGTGAATATAATAAATGAGACTGGTGAAAATTTAGATTTAATCACATCACCAACTCTTGTTTTACAAGGGCGCTTGGATGATCCCGACTATACGAACAGTGCTACAGCGATTTTCAGTGAAGTCGATACGCAGCATAAACACTTGATATGGTACGAAAACTCTGGCCATATAATCACATTAGGCAAAGAACGTGAGCAGGTTTATGAAGATGTGTATAAGTTCTTAAATACACTACTTTGGTAGAAGCAGAGGGAAACTTTCTCTATGTATAAACAGGGGTAATCTTGTCCTAAGAAGGCCACCAATTTGGTGGCCTTTAACATATTCAGGGTATAAAACTACTCTCTCTTTAAGTAAAAGTAAATCGTATTAAATAGAGGCATAGCTAAGAGGACTTACTATATATGGTTTAGCTTCAAAATCTAGTTGTATAAAAAGATTTTCACTGTATCGTTATTATCAATGGTTGCTAATAAAATATCATATACGTCCTCACTGTATGCAGTTTTTATTCGGTTTTTAAGCCATTCTTCGTCTTTACCAATGCGGGTTAATTCACTAAAATCAATTTTTCCCTCTTTAATAATCGTTCTAGGAAAAGAAAAGGTTTTTGTTACTAGTTCTAAATCGGCAGGGGTTACGGCTTCATATTGAGGGTTTAAAAAAAATGAAATTGTACCATCTGGTTCCCATAATGCAAGAGCAACTTTTTGAATATCTTCAATTTTTTCTTTTCTTAATTCAGATAATAAAAAATCGATAGAGATTCTTGCTTTGGCTAAGCTTTTGTAAATAATTTGCCCATTTTCTATAAGGGGAAAGGGAGAGTTTTCAAAAAAACTTCGAAGTTTTCCCCACTTTAGGCTCAAAAAAACGCAAAAAATATATAAAAGTACTAATACGGCAGTCGTTATCAATGGTCCCTTTAAACCTAACTGTTCATCAGATAAAGGATGGGCAAGGATGTTTCCAATAATTAATGCTATTAAAAAATCAAGTAATCTTAACTGAGAAATAGCTCGTTGCCCCATTATTTTAGCTGCAAAAAGTAAAAAGAAGTAAGATACAATGGCCCTTAAGATCCACTGAATTATAGTAAGTGCTTCTTGGCCGTGAAAAAAGTCCATCCTAAACTCACATCCTTGTTTAATGGGGTTTAAGGTTTAGTATGGAGCTTTTGACCAATGATTATCACAAGAAAATAATATAGATGAAGTACAAATTAATTAGATTTTCAGATAAAAGATGGACTTCCATATGGAGTCCATCTTTTATTCGTTTTGAAATTATTATTCCTACAAACTAATCTTCCATTTGCGGCTGTAAATCTGTTTCGAAAGTATTATTCATTTGATGCTGTCTAATAAATTTTCTGACCTGTTCTTTTGTTATTCCGCTTTGTTTGGCTTCAATCATAAGTGCAATCCACATTCTTTCTAGCGGTTCCTGCTGCGATTGCTTTATAGAATTCATAATAATACTCCCTATCAACTATATTTTAAATTTCGCAGAGGAATAATAGTTAGAAACGTAAAAAGAATTATTAGGTCTTAACTAGCAATCCATCCAACAAAAGGTGTACAATTTCATTCGCTAATATTTCAGGTTGAATGTTTTCTTCAAAAATTTTGAGTTATGGTTAAACGTTCAATAATTCCGACCAGGCTTTCAGCTATAATCAACATGTTAGCATCTGGATGGAAATAGCCATTTTGTTGTTCATAAATCAGGTTTTCTTTTATTTGTGCCGCTAACTGCTTCTTTATTTCTTCAGCCTCTTGAGAGAGAAAAAAACCAATTCGAGTTAAACTTTGATTTTCAGCAAAGAAACGAAATATCGCGGCTAATCCTTGGGTGATTTTGAGGGGAATAGCGTTTAAATCAAGCCCAGTTTCAAGTCGGCTCTGTATAGTAAGATTAAATAATTCATATCGGAATTTCTTAACTAACTTCTTAAAAATGGCCTCTTTACTTTCAAAATACAGATAAAAAGTAGGCTGACTTAAATTTGCTCTATGAACGATTGTACTAACTTTTGTTTCAAAATAACCCTTCCGAGCAAACTCATCTGCCGCGATGAAGAGTAGTAAAGCTCGACTCTGTTCACCGTTGGCACCCTTTTTTCTACCTCTTTTAATCATAAATCGGTTACCCCAAAGTTTAATTTGTCATTATATTACTCTTAAGTATTATCTTATAGTGTTAAAGTTCCAGTCAATTAAAATAAACTGAATATTATAAAAAACAAAAAACAACTATAAAGTAAAGAAGATAACTCTAGGACAGTGTTGAGATTCTTTTAAAATCAGGAGGATAGAATCAAAAAAAGCCGTGCGGGATTTCTCCAGAAACGGCTTTTTGATATTACTTCGTTAAATAATTTTCTGTATAATACGGTTTTGCATTATCTTCAAAGGCGACGCCGACTCCGAGAGATTCAAAATCTTTTTGTAATTTATTTTCCCTGTGTCCGATGGAGTTCATTAACCCTTCATGAGCAAAGATACTGCTGTTCTGACCGGCTGCGAGGTTTTCCCCAGCCATTCGAAAAGTGATTTTGTCATCTTCCATTCGGTCAAAGGGGGATTCTCCTTCAAGGTTATTATGGTTGAAGTAATGATTCACTGCCATATCGGCACTGTGATCCTGAGCGGTCACTTTCACTTGTTTATCCCAAGAAAGGACCGAGAGATCATGGTTGACCCTTGATGCATTAGTCAGGTCAAATAGTTGATATTCAAAGCCGTTCTTTAACTCCGGACTGGCTTCTGCAAAATAGGCACTCTTTTGTTTTTCCAATTTTGCGTCGATAATTTGGATTGATGTAACTGTATTTTTCTCATGTTTGTCATAGAAGATAGTCACATAGCTTTTATCCATTTCAAACATATCGTATTCGCCATCGCTTCGAATCTGGTAATAGACGTTTCCTTTAAGGAGTTTTGTTACAGGATCTCCTAATTTTTCAGTCACTGCTTCTTTAGACGTGCCGCGTTTAATTCCTTGTTTTGAGGAGATTAAATCTTGGTTCGTATATAATCCAACAACTTTATCGTCAGTATCGTAGGCAACCATGAAGAAGTTTTGATAATTTTCGTGATAAGCGAACCAGTCTACGCCATATTCATTCCGGGTTTGCCGCTTTGCTTCACCAGCCAGTTTTTCAACAGCAGCCTTAGTGTCGCCAATTTCGATATTACGGACTGAAAAGGAGGCCTCAGCGGGTGCTTCCAATGTTGGTTTTTTCACTTGTTCCGTTTCAGGTTGTTCTTCTTTAGAAGCGTTATCCAACGTTTCTGTTAGCTCGTCTATCAGGTAGTTGACTCCGGTATTCAGCTTGTCCAGGGCAGTCGAAACCTCTGGTCCGTTTATAAGGGAGCGAACATCGGATACAAAGGATCTAACCCCGGCCTTAAACCCAGACTCCTGAATGTCTTTACCATATCCGTACCAAAATCCACCGAGTAGGAGTAAGAGAACAACAATATTAAACAGTTTCCGCAAATCGTTCACTCCTGCTCTATTTGAAATTCAGGAACTATTCTCCTGTTTATTGTTGGTTAAATAGATAAGCTTAAAAGGGGTGGTGAAACTAACAATAAGAGTGAACACAGGATCAGTACCTGTGAGACCTTTTTGGGCAGCTTTTCTCTCCCATTTCCAGTGTACCATCCACTGAACTGCAACTTGTTTCTATACCAAACAAATAATAAGATAAGTATCGCAATAGAACCTAGCCAGCCATACTGGTTCATGTTAACGCCTATGCTTGTATATATGGCGATTAGTACGGTGGAAATAATCGCTCCGCCTAATCCTAATATTAATAAAATACGTATCAACTCTAAAATGACCCTCATATTTCCTCCATAAGTTTATTTATGACTTTTAATTGATTTGGTTTTTAGACGATCATGCTATTATACCAAAAGAAAAAGAACTAATAAAAGCATGTTATGCAATCTCATGACCATGGAAAAATGGCAATCCAGTGTGTTGCAAAGTTTGTTTGATTCGATATGGGAATATGGAATAAGCTGATTCAATCTAGGGTGGCTTTATTTATTTGATTAAGAAGTGACTCATTTACTTGGCACTCATTTTTCCCTAACCAAAAACGAAATCCCCCTATAGTGGATTTCGTTTTTGGTGTTTTTAGATTCTAAATTAAGTACATTCACATTTAATTTAAGTGAATTACTTTAATCATTTAATATACTTTCCTCAAGAACGGCAAACTTATCCCCATATACTTTGGTTATATGATTTTCTCCCCACGTACATAGCGCGGTTAAAATACTTTCTAAACTCTGTCCATATTCACTAAGTTCATATTCAACTTTGGGCGGAACTTGGTTGTAAACGATCCGATTGATCACTCCGTCTTTTTCTAACTCACGTAATTGTTGGGTCAACATTTTTTGCGTAATGTTTGGCATAAGACGTTTTAATTCGCTTGTACGTTTTTTACCATGTGTTAGATGGCAAAGAATTACACATTTCCATTTTCCACCTAGTACCTCCAGTGTTGCTTCGACTGAAATATTGTACTTCTTTTTCTGCATAATTTTTTAACTCTCCTTACTTTATAGGCACTTAAAGGTGCCTATAACACTTTAAAGTACGTACTGTTTTTTATTTCTATTATAAATCATAATAACATTTGTCGACAGATTATCACTGTACATTTTATTGCTATAAGCAATTCCATGATAGAACAAATCAATTAGGAGGAGAAGATAATATGATTATAGATAAAAAAAGAAGTACGTTGGCATTGCTGGCTTTAGCAATCAGTGCCTTTGCAATTGGAACAACAGAGTTTATTAGTGTGGGACTGTTACCACTAATTTCAAAAGATCTACACATTACAGTGACAACTGCCGGATTAACAGTTTCCTTATATGCTTTAGGAGTAATGTTCGGAGCACCTATTCTGACATCTCTAACATCTAATATGTCTCGCAAATCTTTATTACTCTGGATTATGATTGTGTTTATTGCTGGAAATACGCTTGCGGCTAGTGCTACTGGCATCGGGGTATTACTGACAGCCCGTGTCATCTCTGCCTTAGCTCATGGTGTTTTCATGTCAATAGGTGCTACGATTGCAGCAGATTTAGTACCTGAAAATCGCAGAGCAAGTGCGATTGCCATTATGTTTACAGGGCTAACGGTAGCGACTGTGACAGGTGTTCCTTTTGGAACTTTTATAGGGCAACATTTTGGTTGGAGATTTGCCTTTATTATTATTGTGGCAATCGGCATAATTGCTTTCCTTGGGAACAGCATCCTTGTTCCGTCTGATTTACAAAAAGCTACTCGCACCACGTTCCGTGATCAAATCAAATTAGTAACAAATGGTCGCTTATTGCTTGTATTCATTATTACAGCATTAGGATATGGAGGTACATTCGTTGTCTTTACTTATTTATCTCCCTTACTACAGCAGGTGACAGGATTTAAAGAAGGAACAGTTGCCGTAATTTTGCTAGTATATGGAGTGGCCATTGCTATAGGGAACACAATTGGCGGAAAGCTAGCTAATCGCAATCCTATTAATGCCCTATTCTATATGTTTCTTATACAGGCTATTGTACTTGTGATTTTATCTTTCACGGCTCCGTTTAAGGTAGCTGGTTTAATTACTATTATTTTAATGGGGTTATTTGCCTTCATGAATGTGCCAGGACTTCAAGTCTATGTTGTGACGTTAGCTGAGCGTTTTGTCCCGAGTGCAGTTGACGTGGCGTCTGCTATCAATATTGCTGCCTTTAATGCAGGAATTGCTATTGGTGCCTACTTAGGTGGAATCATTACGGATTCTATCGGGCTCATCCATACAGCTTGGATAGGTGGAGTGATGGTGTTTGTAGCCGTAATATTAACAGGTTGGAGTCGCGCTCTAGAAAGTAAAGATAGAAAGTTGGAAGGAATGAAAGAAGGGAATAGTAAGAAAGGTGAAGCGTGTTAGGGTAAGAAACTTATTAATAATTTCCACGGTCAAATAATATGTCAAGGGATCATTGCATCCCTTCAGTGAATGCGGAAGATTCCTTGAAGGGATGTAATGATCCTTTAGGGCATTATATGATTTCAATTAATAGAAATTTGGAGGTAGATTGATTATGGTGAAAAATTTACAAGATACAACAACGTTGCACAACGGTGTTAAAATGCCTTGGTTCGGCTTGGGAGTATTTAAGGTAGAAGAAGGTCCTGAATTAGTAAATGCGGTCAAAGTGGCGATTAAACATGGCTATCGCAGCATTGATACGGCAGCAATTTACGAAAATGAAGAAGGAGTGGGGCAAGGAATCCGTGAGGGGCTAAAAGAAGCTGGAATCTCAAGAGAGGATTTATTTGTAACTTCAAAAGTTTGGAATGCAGATTTAGGATACGAATCCACAATCGCAGCATACGAAACAAGCTTAAAGAAACTGGGCTTAGAGTATTTAGATTTATATCTTATACATTGGCCTGTCGAAGGAAAATATAAAGAAGCTTGGAAAGCATTAGAGACTCTTTATAAAGAAGGAAAAGTAAAAGCAATCGGAGTAAGTAATTTCCAGATTCATCATCTTAAAGACGTAATAAAGGACGCAGAAGTGAAGCCTATGGTCAATCAAGTCGAATGTCATCCACGCTTGACTCAAAAAGAAGTACAAGCATTTTGTAAGGAACAAGGCATTCAACTAGAAGCTTGGTCTCCATTAATGCAAGGTGAATTACTGGATAATGAGGTATTACAAGAAATTGCGACTAAGTATGGCAAATCTGTTGCACAAGTCATTTTACGTTGGGATTTACAAAATGGGATTGTAACGATTCCAAAATCAACAAAAGAACACCGTATAGTAGAAAACTCATCAGTATTTGATTTCGAATTGACTGAAGAAGATATGAATCGAATCAGCGAATTGAATCAGAATCATCGGGTTGGTCCAGATCCTGACAATTTCGACTTTTAATTAATGTAGGGAGATAGACGAGAGTGTGCGTCTATCTCCTTTTCAATAACTGTTATCATTCTTCTCATAACCTTATTTAGGAAGTCGGACATAGGAAATAAGCCCGCATTCTGATGAATGGGGCGCAAAATTTTATGTAACCTATACAGCGTTATCAAGATGAGTCATTCATTCTCCTGAAGACTGTTCTTTACATTAATAAAGAATTTCAGTGCAGTGTCGATATCACTGGTCTTTAATGATTTTTCAAGTGTTTCATTAACCGTTGCTAGTATTTCTTGAAGTCGTAGCTCTCCCCGGTCTGTTATGGTTGCACATACACCACGGCGATCATCTTCATATCCAAGCCTTTGAATGACACCACAACTTTTATTTTCCATTCTTACAGAAAGTCTGGACATTGCACTTTGGCTTAAGCCTACTAACTGCTGCAATTCTAATAGCCTCAGTTTTTTTGCCGGTGTTTTCGATAAAAATAATAGAACATAAAACTCATTTAAAGTCGTTTGGTGTCTTGCTTGCAATATTCGATCTAGCTCATTTGAGAGCTCGGCATGAATACGTGTAAAGGATAGCCATGTATTTAAAAGGTTTTGTTCACTGGACAATTATTTTCGCCTACCTCTGCTTACTTATTTTAAATATAACATAAATAAAAATAAATGTACCAACAGAGGATAACGTTTACAACATCAGAATTAGGTGTTCAAGAGAATCTGATTAATTGACACAAAGTTATCAAGATGATATAAATGCATGTGCATGCATTAAAAAATAATCAGTAAGGGAGATATAAAAAATATGACTCATTTATTTTCACCTTATCGTATAAAAGAGCTTGAACTTAAAAATAGGGTTGTTATGCCACCAATGTGCCAATACTCTGTCGAAGCTGAGGATGGTATCCCTACAAATTGGCATCTTCATCATTATGTAAGCAGAGCAGTTGGCGGAGCTGGATTAATTATAGTGGAAATGACCGATGTAGAGCCGGACGGACGTATTTCGAATGGTGATCTTGGATTGTGGTCTGACGATCAAGTTGAAGCTTTCGCCAAAATTGTTAAAGAAGTTCATCAATACGGTGCAAAAATCGGTATCCAAATTGCTCATGCAGGGCGTAAAGCGCAGGATGCAGAAACGCCGGTAGCACCATCAGCCATCGCGTTTGACGAAACGTTTAAGACACCAAGAGCTTTGGAGACGGAAGAAGTTAGGGAAATGGTCGAAAAATTCCGTAACTCAGTTAGAAGAGCCGTTCAAGCAGGCTTTGACGTTATTGAATTGCATGGGGCACACGGATATTTAATTCACCAATTCACATCGCCACTTACGAATAAACGTGAAGATGAATACGGAAAAGACTTAACTAAATTTGGAGTAGAAGTAATTAAAGCAGTGAAAAGCGAAATGCCAGCTGATATGCCTTTAATTATGCGTATTTCTGCAAAAGAATACGTGGAAGGCGGATACGGTCTGGAAGAAAGTATTGAGTTTTCCAAAGTCTTTAAAGAAGCCGGTGTGGATATGTTCCATGTCAGCTCTGGCGGAGAAGGCCCGATTGGAGCAGACGGAAGACCGGGCACGCATGCTAGCTATCAAACGCCATTGGCTAGGGAAATTAAAAAAGCTTTGGATATTCCAGTGATTGCTGTAGGTAGATTAGATGATCCAATTCTTGCAAACTCAATCATTGGAAATGAAGAAGCAGACTTGGTGGCCGTAGGAAGAGGGATGTTGCGAAACCCTTACTGGTCTCTAGAAGCATCTAAAACTTTGAATAAACAAGTTGAGATTCCTAAACAATATGAGTTAGGTTTCAGACATTAAGAATGATTCATTAGTTCAAAATAAAACGCTAGCGAAAATGATATTCGCTGGCGTTTTATTTTTTTAATTAGCTGCCTTGTTAGGGGGCTTTTATCAGAATGGTTTATAGACATAATAAAAAGATGAGTGTTTTTTAAAATAGGGTTCAGTTCCTCACCATCTAAATGGATGGAGGACTGGACTTTTTTCATGTAGTATAAATATGGGAACATATTACAAATACGGCTGAACTTCCGAGGGTATATACCATACTATTAGACATGTACTTCGCGAAAGGACTTTAGTTAATGGAAGGAGGAGTAACATGGGGGAAAATAAAAAACAATTTCTAGGATTAGCATGTTTTTTAACATTTCTAATGATAATGTGCATGCTTTTTATTAATTCTTATTATAGTCATCGAGGTATAATGGATGCCAGTAATAAATGTTTTGATCATAATGGAATGCCTATGGTAGAAAAAAGTGAAAATGCATTTTCAATTAGCTGGTCGGTTGTATGTGAACCTTAAATGCCCATAATCCATAAAGTAATGTTTGGCTGGAATATTTGTTATAATAAATAAGAAAAATTAAACAATAATTTGAGGTGCTAAGTATGGAAGAAATCAAAATCGTTACAACAGAAGAAGTGGAAGCTAAGCTTGAGGCAGGCGAAGCTATGGAGCTTGTTGATGTACGTGAAGACGAAGAAGTGCAAGAAGGCATGATTGAAGGCGCTAAACATATTCGTATGAATGATATCCCAGCCAACCTTGACTATTTTGATAAAGAAAAAGAATATATTTTTATCTGCCGTTCAGGACGCCGCAGTGAAAATGTGTGCCATTATCTTCAGGAACAAGGCTATAAAGTGGCAAACATGGTTGGCGGAATGCTTGAATGGGACGGCGAAGTTATCGTTAAGTAATGGGTTTTTTCAAAAAAACTTGTTACTTTTGTAAGCGGAAATCTAAGAACGTAACGATTTATTACAATAAAGAAAGAAAAAAGATTACTGTTTGTTCACAATGCCGGGAATATGCGGAAAGACGCGCATATTTAAAGGCATGACGCAGGAGCCCTTTCACCATGAAAGGGCTCTTTTGTCTTTAGTCAATCCTATATCTATAGAACTTTTTATCATGGTTATAACTGGGGAATTCTTCGGCAAATCCTTAACGCAGATACTCTTAAGCCCATGCTTTTTCATAAAAATAGCGTAGTGGTTCCAGATAGATTTTTTTCTCTCACCCAACTCATGGCTGTTTCAAATAGAAGATTTGCGGCTTTATAGGTGAAGCAGCGGAAAACGGATATTTGGCTGAGTTTGAAAGAGGAAAATGGTGATTATATGTTAAAATTAGGATGTTGAAATCTGAAAATATAGATAAAGGAGCGTCCGCTGAATGAATGTTTATAAAATAGCGGTCATTGCGGGAGATGGAATTGGTCCCGAAGTGATCAATGAAGGCGTGAAAGTACTAAACAAGGTGGCTGAAATAGCTGGGGATTTTTCGTTCGAGTTTACATATTTTCCTTGGGGCTGCGAATATTATCTCGAGCATGGGAAGATGCTGCCCTACGATGGTATGGAGCAGTTGAAGAAGTTTGAAGCCGTGTATCTTGGGGCTGTCGGTTATCCTGGCGTTCCGGACCATATATCACTAAGGGAACTTCTGCTGAAAATCAGAAAGCAATTCGATCAATATGTGAATGTTCGTCCTGTTAAATTGCTTCAGGGAGCACCTTGTCCGTTAAAAGACGTGACGCGTGATCAAATCGATATGGTAGTCATCCGTGAGAACAGCGAAGGCGAATATGCAGGTGCTGGTGATTGGTTATTCAAAGGGAAGCCAGAAGAAGTCGTGCTGCAGACGGGGGTTTTTTCGCGAAAAGGAACGGAGAGGATCATCCGCTATGCGTATGAACTGGCGCGCAAAACAGGAAGAACACTAACTAGTATAAGTAAGGCTAACGCATTGAATTATTCAATGGTTTTTTGGGATCAGGTTTTTGAAGAAGTCGGACAGGAATATCCTGATGTAGAAACACACTCCTATTTGGTAGATGCGGCAAGCATGTTTTTTGTCAAACAGCCGGAACGGTTTCAAATCGTTGTCACATCCAATTTGTTTGGTGATATCATCACCGATTTAGGTGCAGCCATTGCAGGTGGGATGGGTCTGGCGGCCGGTGCTAATTTAAATCCGGAACGAGTCTATCCTTCGATGTTTGAGCCGATTCATGGTTCAGCGCCGGATATTGCTCATCAAGGCATTGCCAATCCACTTGCTGCTCTTTGGTCAGCGAGTCAGATTCTTGATTTCTTTGGGCATGAAAATTGGGGCGCAAAAGTATTAGATGTGATCGAACAGGTAATGGTTGATAAAAAGACCTTGACTCCTGATATGAGCGGGGTATCTTCTACAGAAGAAGTCGGCAATGAAGTAGTGGCTTTATTATCCGCTTTGAAAACCAGTCAGGTATAAATTTAAGGAAAAATGGGAATCCTGCTCAATAACTATCATTATAGTAAAAAGGGCAGGGGAGAGCCGATGATTCAAGTGAAATTATTTGATTATGAGCATGAACAGGACTTAGAAGATGAAATGAATGTCTTCCTTGAAGACATCCGTGATAATCAAATTGTCGATATCAAATACAATGTCGCCACTACAGGTGAAGAGGAAGAGAAACAGATTTACTGCTTTAGCGCGATGATTATTTATAAGAAAAGATAAAGGCTGAACTGCCCTATCATTTTAAGTCATATATATAAAACCATTATAGACTACCCTTTGCTTTTAACCGAGCGGACTGAGGTAGTCTAATTTTGTAGCTCTACAACCTTCAAAACCGAAAGCGATCTTGTAAGGATTCGCAAAAGACAAACTCCTAAGGTCCTAAAATAATTTTTAAGGAGTCACAGTCTTTAATCAATGAAAAATGGACATGTCGTCTAAGCTAAGGGTAAATCCTAGATTTATAGAGAGCCGTTAGGATGATGTCACTTCCCCGCCATTGACATGAAGTGTTTGTCCGGTAACAAAACGTGAATCATCGGAAGCGAGATAGACAAAGGTAGGGGCTAGTTCAAAGGGCTGGCCTTGGCGTTCCATTGGATTGTCAACTTGGGTAACTTCGTCTGCGGAGAAACTAGAGGGGATGAGGGGCGTCCATACCCGTCCAGGAGCAACAGCGTTTACCCGGATGCCTTTATCTACTAGACTGTTTGCCAGTGCACGAGTAAAACCAATGTTAGCCCCTTTAGTTGCTGTGTAATCAATCAATTGTTTATGCCCTTTAAAGGTCACAACGGAAGATGTATTAATGATAGAACTTCCTGCTTTTAAGTACGGAAGGGCTGCTCGAGTTGTGTAAAAGTGTGAATAGATGTTTACTTTAAAGGTATTATCGAACTGTTCATCCGTGATATCTAGCAAGCTTAATTGCTGAAATTGAATACCGACGTGGTTACAAAGAATATCTAGCTTTCCAAATGTTTCGATGGTTTCTTCCACGATATTGATACATTGCTGTTTTTCTCTTAAGTCACCAGGCAATAATAAGCAATGTTGTCCAAGCTCTTCAATTCTCGATTTTGTTCGATTGGCATCCTCATGTTCATCCAAATAAGCAATAGAAACATCTGCGCCTTCTTTTGCAAAAGCAATCGCTACTGCTGCACCAATCCCGCTGTCACCTCCTGTTATAAGTGCCACCTTTCCTGTTAATTTCCCGCTGCCGCAGTAATTAAGGTTTTCAATGATTGGTTGGGGCACCATTAGTTTTTCTACACCGGGTTGGCGATATTGGCGCTGTTCCGGAACCGTGATAGGAATGTCTTGGTAACGTGTGATCTTTCCATAGTTGGGATGTATGGGATAGTCTTGATCGGATGACTTCTTTTGATTGTCTTGTGACATGAGGAATCCTCCTAAAAAAGAATATAGTCGGTTTACCTTATGTCAAATAGGCTATTGCCGTGCATGATAAAATCGAATAAACCAGCTTAAGTACGTGCTCATTGCTGTGCAATTTGAATATGCTGAAGGGTAGAAAAAAAGACTTTGGAGGCCTCATTATGCAATATTATTTTAGCGAAGAAGTGAAGTTGCTCTTGGTCGGACAGTCGGATGAAAAAGTAGAGTTGTTATACGATTCTAATTCCTACACTTTTGAAATGCCCCTCATAGGACCTAGACCGCCTTATTATTGTAATCCACGTTATGTACCCTATTATCCTGTGATTTAAATTGTGATTATAGTGCACAGCCTAAATAAATTAGTAGTTTAAAGAGAGACGCTTAACATCGGAATTTGTACATTAAGCGATATATCATACTGAATTAGGCTACCTTTGCTTCGTAAACAAGCGGACAGAGGTAGTTCGCTATAATATTATATTGCAAATATTCACACTAGCTTCTACATAAATTTTGTATATTATTTAGTGAAAACAGATTATAGTATTCAATGAATTTTACAAACAAGCGAATAATAGGTAAAGTTAGACATAATACACTGTGGTGACTGATGTATTAAAAGGGGAGATCCATTTTGGATAACAATATGAAACAACTGATTAAAGATATACAGCAATCGAACGGGGCCCATATATTATACTGTTTTAATGAACTGGAAACCTACATGGAGAATGAGGCTATGTTCATTATTTCCGGTGTTGAGCAGGGGGATCATATCTTGGTCGTCGAAAATGATCGAATCTTTCCTTTCGTATATAAGAAATTGCAACTTCATTTAAATGAGGAGCAGTTGGCGAAAGTGCATCATATTAATAATTTTGATTTTTACTGTTTTCATGGCGATTTCCATCCTTCAACGATGGTTAATTATTTCTTGGAAAATATCGATACATATTCTGAAAGGAATATGTTCGTCAGAACCTGGGGCCATGTTGAATGGGGAAATGACGACCAAGCTATGGATGCAATAGGTGAATATGAAAAAGGTATTGATAAATTGATTACTGAACGAGGTTTGATTTCTGTATGTGCTTATGATGATTACAGAGTGCCTGCCGCGCTTAAATCAAACTTGATTAAATATCATAGAGTTCTCATAACCGATGAAAAAATTACGATTTTGGCTAACTGAAATTACTAATAAGGAGAGAGGGATTTGGAGAGTTTTACTGAACGAGTGATTACGATTATTCAACATATTCCCGCCGGAAAAGTGATGACATATGGGCAGATTGGACAGCTGGCTGGAAGTCCGCGCGGTGCAAGACAGGTTGTTAGGATTCTTCATTCTAGCAGCGAAAAATATAACCTTCCTTGGCATAGGGTGATTAATGCCAAAGGTGAGATTGGTATAAAAGCAGAAGGCGCCGCGTCCCACCAGAAATGGATGCTAGAAAGCGAAGGAGTCACATTCACAGATCGGGACACAATTGATTTAGAAGTATATCGCTATCATCCTGAGAGTTTTTAATGGTGGATTGAATGCTCTCATAATCCGGTTTGTGGTCGGAATAAATCAGCGAAGGTCGAATTACTCGACGTGAAGGACGAAATAAATCAGCGAAGGTCGAAATACTCGATGTGAAGGACGAAATAAATCAGCGAAGGTCGAATTACTCGATGTGAAGGACGAAATAATTCCGCGAAGGTCGAATTACTCGATGTGAAGGACGAATTAATTCCACGAAGGTCGAATTACTCGACATGAAGGACGAATTTCCTCAAAAAAGAAGAGGCTGATCCCAACGGATCGGCCTCTTCTTAAATTATGAACGAGCATATACGGCAGCATTCATGCCGGCTAGTCTTCCGGTTACTAATGCTGATGTGATGTTATAGCCGCCTGTGTATCCGTGTATATCCAAAATTTCACCGCAGAAATATAGTCCGTCCATTAGTTTGGAGGCCATTTCCTTTGGATGGATTTCTTTTACGGATACGCCGCCGCCTGTGACGAAGGCTTTTTCAAGCGGCTGGGTGCCATGTACTCCAAATTGGAAGTCCTTACATAGTTCGGCGAAGCGGCGAATTTTTTCATTGGATATCGTCGCTCCCTGTTCCTGAAGGTCGATGCCGCTCCGCTCAAGTAAGAAGTGTAGATAGCGTTCCGGAACCAGGCCTTTTAATGTATTCTTTATGGCCTTTTTCGGCTCAGCTTTGATTTCTTTCATGATGTCCTGGAAGACTTCTTCCTTGTTTCGATCCGGAAGGGCATCGAGTTTCATTGTAACTTCGGATAGATTCCATTTTTTCATCGCTTTCACGACAAATTGACTGCACCTTAGAACCGCTGGACCAGAGACACCAAAATGGGTGAATAGCATATCCATCTTGTGTGTAATCAGAGCCTTGCCTTTTGGGTTCAGCACACTCAATGAAACATCCCGAAGTGCGAGCCCTTGAAGCGTTCGATCTTTTATGAATGTTTCATGGCTAAGTACAGGTACCTCAGTCGGGAAGAGGTCGGTTATCGTATGGCCCGCCTTTTTTGCCCAAGCGTAGCCGTCGCCAGTTGAGCCGGTGTGAGGGACTGATTTTCCACCGACTGCAATCACGACCGCACTTGTGTCAAATGTCTGTCCATCTTTTAACCGAACTCCGCTTGTTTTTCCATTTTCATAGAGAACCTCAGCAACTGGAGAGTTCTTGTAAATGGTTACCTTCAAATTCGAAAGGCGTGTCAAAAGTGCATCTACGACACTTTGCGCCTTATCGTTGACCGGGAACATCCGGCCATGATCCTCTTCTTTTAGAGCCACACCTAATTTTTCAAAGAACTGAATAATGTCTTCGTTATTAAATTCTGAGAAAGCACTGTATAAAAATCGCCCGTTTCCAGGGATATGCTGAATGATTTCATCTATCGAGAGCCTGTTCGTCACGTTGCAGCGTCCGCCGCCAGAGATCGCAAGTTTCCTTCCAAGCTTCTCGCCTTTATCCACTAACAATACATGTGACCCTTTTTCTCCGGCTGCAATTGCTGCCATCAATCCGGAAGGACCGCCGCCAATTACCACTACATCATATTTCAAATTGATCACCACTTTATCATTTTCAGTCCCTTCATTATATAGCAAGAGCCCGTCAGATTGCGAATGTAGAAAAAAAGGAATTATTTGTTTGTGTATTATCTTCGAAAACGATAAACTTGAGTGTAGTTTTCTATAGAAAAAATACTTTAATATGATAAGATAAAGAGCGTGTGAAACGTAACTGACAGAGGCAGGAAGGGATTAGATGTCATCTAAGTTTTTAAAAGGGGCTTTTATATTAACGCTGGGAGCGATTATTTCCAAGATACTTGGTTTATTTTACGTCATCCCATTTGAACATATGGTTGGGAATAAAGGGGCTACCCTCTATCAATATGGGTACGTTCCATATACCATTTTCATTAGCTTTGCAACGGCAGGCATGCCGCTTGCTGTTTCTAAATTCATTTCGAAGTATAATGCGCTCGAGGAGTACGCCGTCGGTGAGAAGTTATTTAAATCGAGCCTGAAATTAATGGTTGTCACCGGTTTTCTCGCTTTTTTGATTCTCTATACGATGGCCCCGCTGTTTACTGGAGTCTTTGGGGTCAGGCAGGAAGATGTCAGGGATGTCACGGAGATCATACGGGCAGTCAGCTTCGCCTTGATTTTTGTACCGTTTATGAGCATCATCCGCGGCTTTTTTCAAGGTCATGAAGCGATGGAACCAACGGCCATATCTCAGGTTATCGAACAAATTGTCCGCATCGTGTTCCTTTTGGCTGGTGTGTATGTTGTTTTGAATGTCCTGGATGGAGAGTTAGTGAGAGCCATCCAAGTAGCTACGTTCGCGGCGACGGTAGGGGCTGTCGGCGGTTTAGTGGTGTTATTTTGGTATTGGAAAAAACAAAAACCCCATTTGGACAGCTTGATGAAGAAAGACCGGGGGACGATGGAAATTTCCCTGAAGGAGATCTATAAAGAAATATTTCTTTCGTCGATTCCTTTCATATTTGTCGGAATCGCGATGCCATTGTTTCAGTTTGCAGACTTGTTGTCTTTTAATAAAGCGATGGCATCCATCGGATTACAGCATGTCGCAGAAGATGCTCTTGGAGTTTTGAATGTATATGCCCAAAAGCTTGTCTTGATTCCGATGACGCTTGCAACCGGGTTTTCCATGGCGCTTCTTCCCTCGGTGACGAAGGCATATGTAAGTGAGGATTCGGAAGAGTTAAACCGCCAGTTGAACCAAGCCTTCCAAATTTTGTTGTTCATTACGATTCCAGCGGTCGTTGGCATGTCGGTGCTAGCCGATCCAATCTATAGTGCCTTTTACAGCCATGATCCACTTGGAATCAGTGTCCTGAAGGCATATGCGCCCGTTTCCATCTTATTTGCGCTTTTTTCCGTTTCGGCGGCCATTTTACAAGGCATCAATCAGCAAAAATATACGGTGCTCAGCCTGCTTGTTGGCTTTTTAATCAAATTGAGTTTGAATATCCCGATGATCAAGTTGTTTGAAACGGAAGGATCCGTTTATGCCACGGCATTCGGCTACTTGGCTGCTGTGTTGCTGAATTTGTATGTCATTACCTACTTTACTGGATATCGTTACGGCCTTACTATCAGAAGGACTGTGCTGATCACAGTGTTTTCAACGATAATGGGACTGGCTGCATGGGGCATGTTCAGTTTATTATCGCTGTGGCTTACAACGGAAGGGCGATTCCAGGCGATTTTGATTTGTGCGGTTAGTGCGATTTTTGGAGCCCTCATTTATGCGGCGCTTTCCTTGAAAAGCAAGCTAGCACATCGCTTATTCGGTAGTCGGATCGATAGGTTAAAGCAGAAATTGGGATTATAAGATAGAAGTTTATGGTGGAAAATAAAGGGTATTATGAATGGTGTAATCCCCTGATTAAAATATATTGGCCTTGCCTGTCATAAAAGTGGGCAAGGCTTTTTACTGAATAGGCTTTAGGAGGAAATAATGAGAATTGATAAGATATTATCCAATATTGGTTACGGAAGCAGAAAAGAAGTAAAAAAACTCTTGAAATCTGGAGCAGTTAAGGTCAATGAACGACTACTGAAGGATCCGAAGGAACAAGTGGATCCTGATACAGAAATCGTAACGGTTCATGGTGAACGGGTTGAATATAGAGAATTTATATATTTAATGATGAATAAGCCGCCAGGTGTGTTATCGGCTACTGAAGACAAACACCAGGAGACGGTCATTGACATCTTAGAGCCAGAGGATTCGGTATTCGAACCATTCCCAGTCGGGCGTTTGGATAAAGATACAGAAGGCCTATTGCTGATCACGAATGACGGAAAGCTTGCCCACCAACTACTTTCCCCGAAAAAACACGTCCCTAAAACGTATTTTGCTGTCATTGACGGCGAAGTAACGGAGCGAGACATTGCTGCATTCCGCAACGGCGTGACCCTAGATGATGGGTACGAAACAAAACCAGGTGAATTAAATATTTTAAAATCAGGGCTTACATCGGATATTGAGCTAACGATTATGGAAGGGAAGTTTCATCAAGTGAAACGGATGTTTGAGTCCGTAGGGAAACGGGTCGTGTATCTAAAGCGTCTCTCGATGGGAAGCCTGCAGCTTGATGAAGAACTTGAACTTGGCGAATACAGGGAGTTAACAGCAGAAGAGCTCGAACAACTGAAAGCTGGCCAGCCGACTGAATAATAAATAAGCAAGAAAAAATGAGGCGGACAATTATGTCCGCCTCAAACTTATTTTACATATCGATTTTCGTTCGGGTGGTCGTTCTTTTTAAGATGACATCTTTACCTTTTTACTTGTTGTCGTCCAAAGGCCACGGCTTGGGCTTTGAACAAGGTCATTGTATGCTAAGACATTTAAATCGCGCTGCACAGTTCGAGGAGTGATGCCAAATTCTTCTACAAGCTCTTGAGTAGAAACCGTACCGTTATTACTAATGAACATATAAACGGATTTAATACGGGTTAACATGCGATTTGTTGAAGGTTTCAAAAAATCACTCCTTATTCTTTTCATTGTTATTCTGAACAAATGAAAACAACCGATATGTCGGACAGCATTTCAGCTGTCACTATGTACTTGCTATACCCACCCTATAACTCCTCGGAAACATTTAGAAAAAACAAGATGTCATTAGCTATATTTTACCCCTTTACAAAACTAAATTCTATAAAAAAGTGACAATTGACTAAATATTACATTTATTATATCAAATTTTAACAAAAATATTACAGTAAATAATAATAGAGGTAATTATTTATTTCATACTCATATTTTTACATTAAACAAAACAAAATATGCATTCAGCTGATTTTTACTAAATTAATGAGCATAAAGCATGGTCAGCCAAGATATTTTTTACATACAAAGTCAAATCATTTAATCGATCTTAAAAAACCTTGCTCAGCTATAACCGTTGAGAGCCTTGACTAAGGGGAGTATACATGTTACTTTACATATAGAATTTAAATCGTAATTATTACGCTTTGTGTTTGAGGATAGGATTTGCTTGATGGGTAACGTTTACGATGTCATAATGAGGTGTTGAGCAGTATAGCTTTTTCATACATAATCTCAAGGAGTTTAAATATAATCAAATTCGAGGTAGAGTCATATGAACGAAAGATTAATGGAGTTTTTATTGCGTGACGAGGTGACCAAACTTTCTGGCGTGAAAAAACAAGTGTATGAATTCATCGTGAATGAAGAAGATTATCTCGCTTCAAAAGCGGACACGGTCGATCACTTTATGAGATTACTGGTAAAGCATTCCCCACCCCGGCTCGCTGCTCGTCATTTTAATATGCCGTATGGTGAAATCATTCGTTTCATGCATGAAATTGAAGAAGAACTGAATGAAAGATTAGAGGAAAGATGTAAAAAGGTGAAGTGGATGGACTATACGGAAAAGAGTCAACAAACGTTTGAGGAAAATCATAGGAAGTTATTTCTATTTGTTAATTAAATCTGATTGAGCGAATGCCCTTGGTAACAAGGGCATTTGCATTTTTTGGATAAAAATGAATGAATAACCCAAAAAATAGATGGCTGCCATTAGCCGGAACTTTCAAACGCAATCTATAGCTATATTCAGTAACGAAAGTTAAATCCATACGTCTAATTGAATGGAGGTGTATGATGAAGAAAAACATAGTGGTTTTCATGTTAATGGTATGCATTTTTTATTTGTCTGGTTGTTTTAATACAGAAATCAAAACCGTGACATCTAAAATTCCAGATGCAGAAGAAGTTTTAAAACTCGATAAAAATGCAGACATTCTCCAATGGGAAAAAATAATTTATAAAACGGATATTGAATGGGTGAATGAGCTTAAACTGACTAAGAACGAATCTGTTGGAGAAATTACAGAGGTATTCTCAAATGGTTTCAGTAAATCGTTAAAAGATGGTATGGCCAATCAATTACCCATAGGAGCAAAAATATACTCAACAAAAGAGCGGGATGACGTGCTAATCGTTGAATATAACGGGAAAGTAAAGTATTACTTAGCTCTTACCGAAGGTTAGCACACCGATTTAGGGATCCCCTTAGTCGTCTTCTTTAGTGGATGTGCAAACACAGATGATAAGTCCAATGCGGATCAAGAAAAAGCAATATCAGAACAAACAGATGTTAATAAAACAGAAAATTCCGATATAAGTACTACACCACATCTCCCTTATACACACAGATATTAAAGAGGGAGTAAATGCAGGAGTTTGGTCAGTTGGAGTCATTATTGGGAGCTCTGAGATGGGATTAAGTTTAGATGAGTTTACTAGTCTATCAGAATTTGATAAAGAAAATGTAATCTCTAAAACTGCAAACTCCTTTATGCAAAATGGGGCTGATTTTACGATTAAAACGATGAGTGAACTTCCCGATATTATCGAAAGAATTAATAGTCTTATTTCAGATGGTAAGAGACCTCGTACAAACTAAACATTAATTACAGTAAAAAAAGTGAAGCATATACTCTATTCTTGATGGGAATGAGATATGGCTGCACTTTTTTTGCTTTCTCTTCCTCTGGTGACAACAAAAGGTTGCTTTCTCTTAATTTTATCATAATAAGAGAAAGAGTAATTAAGCGCCAAGAAATCCTTTTCTACCACTGGATTTCCTCCAGAGAAGTTGTAGAGAACCGTAGTGCTCACCAACGTCAAAAACGGATTGGTTGGGAAGAACCGTGAGTGTAACAACAATCTCATTGATTGTTTCATATCCGCAATCACGAGAGCGTCTTTTTTATCACTTTTGGACTGAGTGTTATCTCGATTCTCTTTATTTCTTTTTACAAGGTGAGGATTGACTTACGACATCAGTCTTTTCGTTAGATAACCATTTCGATAGATTAATCCATCTGACCTGTAGGTCTCATAACGACAATAGTTGTGTCTAAGCCGTTTTACATCTTTCTTATAAACATCGTGACTTTATTTTAAATCTACACCATATTTTCTTCAATTTTCAATACTGGTGGCTGTTTTTTAAGTCCTTTTGTCAATACAAGTAAATAAATGAAGCCTATTATTAACCAACTTGCTCCAAGTACCTTTGAGTGCACATCAAGATTCACAAGTAGTAAAATATCAAGAGCAGCTCCAATAATAGGAATAAATAAATATAAGACAGTTCCTTTTACCGAACGTTCTCTATTTCTAATATAATAATGAGCAATTACGGCAATATTAACACAAGTATACGCAAGAAACGCCCCGAAATTAATAAATGATGCTACAAGATCTAAACTTAAAAATAAAGCAAGCAAAGAGACAAAACTAATGATCAGGATATTATTTACGGGTGTTCTATATCTCGGATGCAGGGTGCCAAAGAACTTTTCAGGAAACTGTCCATCTCGCCCCATCGTATAGAGGACTCGTGATGCACTTGCCTGGGACGACATAGCACTACCAAATACAGCTAAAGCGTAAAGCGCAAGATATATTGAGTACATCGCCTTTCCACCAACAAGTTTAATAATTTCGTAGGCAGCCGAATCAGGATTATTAAATGTATTATACTCTGGCCATACAAGATACGAGAAATATGAAACACTTGTAAAGATTAAACCACCACCAAGAGTAATTAATATAACAGCTCGGGGAATTGTTTTCTTAGGGTTCACTGTCTCTTCCGCAAACGCTGTAACTGATTCAAACCCAAGGAAACAAAAGCATAATAATGCTGCTCCAGCTATTGTATAAGAAAAGGGTTCTTTCGAATTATAGAATGGCTCAAGAGATAAAAGAGTTGCCGTGCTTTCTCCCATAAAAATTTCCTTAATAGAAAAACCTATAAAGATAAGGATAAAAAGAAAAGCAAAAATCGTTATGAATGCGTTTACATTTGTGGCAAACTTCAATCCTTTAATATTAATAAAAGTGACGAGCATCAGCATACCTGCAATCCATATGTAACTTGGAATTGTAGGAAAGGCTGCTGAGAAAAAAATACCAAATACTAAATAATTTACCATTGGCATAAATAAATAATCCATTAAGATCACCCATCCGACAAGAAATCCAACAGAGGGATTGATCGATTTTTGCGTATAAACATAAGCAGAACCGGAAGATGGAAACGCAATTGCCATTTTCCCATAACTGTAAGCAGTAAACATCATTACCACTAGAGCAACTATCATTGCCCCCGGAACCGTACCGTGGGAAATATTAGCCGCAATACCATACGTAGTAAAAGCTGTGGTTAACCCCATAAATGAAAAACCAAACAACACAACTGGAATGAGTGTAAGTGTTCTATCTGTTTTCCTTAAATTTGACATGTAAAATACTCTCCTCCTTTACCTGATTTAACCTTTTACAAGAAATGGGATCTATATTATTACTTCCATAGCTTTTTTAATACGTGGTTTTCTAGAAATCATAAAAAAGTCAGTAAGATGCTAGGGAGCATACTTTGAATTATCCATGAATTTGTTGTGTAGAACTTATCTCCCCATTCCTCGTAAAGAATTCCGTCTGCAGAATGGATAATTCATTGGAATGTATATTATATCTTATATAATTCCTTCAAAAATCTTCTCGCTGGCATCTTTACTGACTCCTGGAATTTCTTTAGTAGCGACTCGTTCAATAACTTGTATACTGATTTCTATTCATAGAAATGAAACGTAGAAATATGAGATGACTCTAAGGACGTTTTATTATTTGGACACTAGTAACTCTGTATTTATATCTGTATAAGGCATGTTATGATTGATCCCAACTTCGTGATGAACTATTTCACCGTTCAAAGTGCTGATACAATTTCTTACGATTACATCATTTACTATAACTTCCTTCAATCCATTATTCGCAATATTCATAATATATGGGCCGGTTGTCATCAACATCATGTTTGTCGAGGTTTGTGGACATAGAGCCGGCATATTAGGGACACAGTAATGTAGGACTTCTTGTTCATAATATACTGGTTCCTCTAAAGTCGTATAACGTGAGGTTTCAATTATACCCGTTCCTGCAATATCAATAATAATAGATTTAGGTTTCATCTTACTGACCATCTCTCGTGTTATGAGAGGTTCGGTTACCCCTGGCATCGGATAAATTGTATTAATTAAAACATCACTTTGAATAAGTTCTTCGAACATCGTATCTTTATCCCAACACAAAATGTCCACCTGTGGCAACTGATTGTTCAAATAATCAATGCGTTTCATTGATGCTTCCATGATTGTTACATTCAATCCGAGACCCACAGCAACTTGCGCAGTATTGAGTCCAGCATTGCCACCACCAAGTATGAATACTTTGCTCGAGGGCAATCCGGCCAGTTTCCGAAGAAGTATTCCTTTTCCGCCATAACCATATTGTGCATATTTGACTGCTTCAAGCATTGCTAATGTTCCTGCAATTTCACTCATTGGTTTAATCGTAGGTCTCGTCCCATCAGGTAAAACGATTAATTCCATTGATAATGAAATTGCTTTTGTATCTAGTAATGCCTGTGTCATTTCATGATTAACATCTTCCGCCAAATGAAACCATGCCATTATCATTTGATTTTCTCTAAGAAGGCCGTATTCATAGGGTTGAAGTTCCTTCACTTTAACAACAAATTCTGCCTTCTCATAAATGTCGTCAATCGTGTTTACTATTTTTGCTCCAGCCAAAACATATTCCTCGTCACAAAAACCACTAGCTTCACCTGCCATGCTTTGTATAAGTACTTCATGACCGAAAGTTGTTAATTTTTTTACCCATGTTGGATTTAATCCCACTCTAGTCTCTGCAGTTTTTAATTCTTTAGGAACTCCTACTATCATTATTCATTCTCCTTTTTAATTGCATTTAATTAATTGAACATTCTAAAATCTTACAGGAAAATGACAACCCTTACATTAGACACGAGGTTAAATTTATATTAGTTTTTTTTTAACCAAGCACGTTTATTTAAATCCCTTAGGACAGATTATCTGGACTTTCAAGAATACAGAATTGGTAAAAAGTGATAATTTTTCCATTGTTCATCTAATGTTTTGGTTGTTTTCAGTTTCAGTACTCCACTGTTATTCTATAGAATAGATTCATCCGCACCTATAATAGATGAAAAAAGGTATAAATGGATACTATTATGAAAGATTCTCAGGTTGATTAAGTTTTTTCATCAAAGCACGTAAAAGAACGCATTAATTGGGGGTAAACAGAGAAAGGGATCCATATTTTAGGGCTTAGACTTTCTAGTATAGTTATAATATGATACAGCTAACAATTATAAAATGAGGAGGTACATATGCTTACAGTACAAGATGTTCTTAAGCGCTCACTCTTTTCAAAGACGGAGGTAGTTGCAGGGGAAAACGGGTTGCACCGTCAAGTCAAATGGACACATGTCCTTGAAATTCCGTTTTTTGATGATACCATCTTTCAGGGAGGGGAACTGATACTCTCCACCGGATTTGGGTTTGAATGGAGAGACTCCTCTAATACTTCATTTTTGTTAAATCTTATCGAACGCAACGCCTCATGTTTATGTATAGAACTTGGACATTACTTCGAAAAGATTCCTAAAGAAATGATCGAGATGGCAAATGAGTATGACTTTCCGATTATTATTTTCAAAGAATTCATAAACTTCGTCGAAATAGCACAGGATCTACATTCGTTTTTCATTAATGCTCATCATGAGAAGTTGGTTACATTAGATTCGATTTCAAGAGAGTTCCATTCATTGTCACTCACTACTCATGGGTTATCAAATATTCTAAAGTTGTTGCAACAGAAGACAGAAGCACCAATAATCTATCTTCCTTTAGAAGGAACTCCTTTTTCGATTCCAGGATTGAAAAATGACTTTATGGAACAGCTACTCCAAACCATTTACGAAGATAAAGAACACTGGCACGACCGAATTACAAATGATTCGCCCGTTGAATGGAAGGCATTAAACCATACTATTCTTCTCCAACCGATCGGGGCAATGGATCAAATCTGGGCGTACCTTGTTATGGCTTTAGATCGTGAATCGGATGAATTTGATTTCCTAATCCTTGATCGCGCTTCCCTAGCGATCTCACAAGACTTATTGCGCAAACATTATTTGGATGAAAAACGATTGCGTTTAGAATCCACATGGTTAAATGATTTACTTTATAGACGCATCAATAATGAGGAACAAGCAAGGGGATTTATTTCGTTAAAATCTAAGCACTCTTCTATACGTTATCGAATTGCAATCATTGATATCGAAGATGTTTTTCATCCGTCTTCATTAAGTTTATCGGATGAAGAAAATGAATCTGCTATTTATCATTATTCTTTAAAAATTCGATCTGGGTTCGGAAAATATTCTTTTACACCCTATATCACTTCAATAAGAAATCAAATTATTGTATTAGCTATTGATCTGGGAACTGCCGATTCCTCTAAGGAACGCTTCTTGAAAGTGATCGATACCTTGCTATATGTTAGAGAAGGTGAATCTAGCCAAATCCGTATAGGTGTTGGGCGACAATACCAGTTACTTTTGGATGCTCATACTGGTTATCGAGAAGCGCAGTTAGCTTTAAATTATCGTACATTTTCAACAAGTGCCTTTTACGAAGACCTTGGCATATTTCGGCTAATTCAATTAATTCAGCATGATCAAGATACAGCACATTTTATTGAGGACTATCTCTCTCCTTTAATAAACTATGATAAGGAATATGGAACGGAATTGCTTCTGACTTTAACGAAATACTTTGAGTTTGATCGCTCAAAGAAGCTTACGGCTCAAAAATTGCATATTGTAAGACAAACACTCTATCATCGAATGGAAAAAATAAAAAAGATTCTTGATTTTGATTTTGATATGCCGGAGAACAGATTAAACGTTGAAATGGCTTTGAAAGCATTTCAACTTATACAACAAGTGGGAGTACCTACGAAGTAGTTATCAACCGCAAAGTAAATGATAGTAAATGTATAGATGGCTCTAAGAATGCTAACAAAGTGACCATCTTAAAATTGCTTGATATTGAAGATAAAACAACTTACTGTTACCGGAAAAAATATTAAAGAGGTAACGCTACATGCTCACCAAGCTAACAAGATGATTTTTATGTCTCATAGAGGGTGTAATTCTAAAACGAAGAAATCGATTTATTATGGAAGTAGAAGTTGAGGGGGGAGTTTATGATTGTCATTGTCCAACCAAGGGGCGAATAGGCAACATTGTGTTCCGCAATATCTCTTGTCTACTTTCTAAGAGTAATGATACGAATAGAGAGAGAGCTATCCTGTTAAACTGCTGTATCTATGAATATGGCAGGTTAACTTCAACATTACATCTACAGAAGTAAATCTAATACGTTATTTTGAGATAAAAGCTATATGCTTTAAAAGCATAATGATACTTACATGTAGGAGTATGTCGTAGCACCCATCACTTGCAAGTTTTATTTTCATATTATTAAAGTAAGATTTCGAACCTATTGGGAATACTATCTATAATAATATTAAGACTCCGAGGATTAAAAACAATTTAGCAATAATATTCATTGACGCCCCATACCTCCTACTCTATTGTTAACCTAATTTTTCATTTTAATGGTAATACGCCATTTATCATTCATACGTTCTTAATGAATGATGAGTTGCAGTAATTGGAAATAAACAACTCTGTTGATTTTTAAAATGAACAAAGTTATTTAACAAAGCCTTATTGTAAAAAGTAAGAAAAGAGTGTACCATTAAATGAGAATGATAATCAATTACAATTGGTTACCGAGGAGTGAGTGTAAATGGAACAGCAAGATTTATTCGATGTAACTGTTATTGGAGGAGGGCCAGCAGGCCTTTACTCCACTTTCTATAGTGGGTTAAGAGAAATGAAGACAAAGCTTATTGAATATCAACCACAATTAGGCGGGAAAATTCATGTATATCCAGAGAAAATGATTTGGGACGTGGGAGGGCTGACACCAATTACGGGAGCAAAATTAATTGAACAGCTAGTAGAGCAAGGCTTAACATTTAACCCAGAAGTAGTGTTGAATGAAAAAGTGGAGTCAATCACACGGAATGAAGAAGGTATTTTTGTATTACTTACTGCTTCAGGCCAAAAGCACTTTTCAAAAACAATAATTGTGGCTGTAGGCGGTGGAATATTGAATCCTCAAAAGCTAGAGATAGATGGGGCCGAAAGGTTTGAAGTCTCTAATTTGAACTACATAGTGAAGTCATTTAAACGATTTAAAGATAAAACAGTGATCATTTCCGGTGGTGGAAATTCTGCAATAGATTGGGCAAATGAATTAGAGCCTATCGCCAAAAAAGTTTATTTAACATACAGAAAAGATAGTTTAGCAGGTCATGAATCACAAGCAACACAATTAATGAACAGTTCCGCAGTTTGTATTTTGAATACTTCGATTACAAAACTAGTAGCCTGTGCTAATCATGAATTAATTGAACATGTTGAATTGACAAATCATGAAACTGGAGAGGTTTCGTACTTGCCCATTGATGAAGTGATTATAAATCATGGATATGAGCGTGATACTTCTCTACTTGAAAATAGTAAAGTGAGTATTGCTAAAGCAGATAATTACTTTATTGCAGGTAATGCTACTAGTGAATCTTCGATAGATGGAATTTACGCCGCTGGGGATATTCTAAAGCACGATGGGAAGTTAAATTTAATAGCAGGTACCTTCCAAGATGCAGCAAATGCTGTAAACAAGGCAAAACAATTTATCCAGCCTGACGCTAATGAAATTGGAATGGTCTCGTCACATAATGAAATCTTTAAAAAGCGCAATAGAGAATTAGTTAAACAAATGATGAAACCATCTAAAATTCTTTAACTGTTAATAAAAGCTCCAATGCCCTTTTTGGCATGGAGCTTTATTAACTTCTTTTTATAGTGATTCTTTAATAACCTTTTTGTAATGAAAAACGGATAGGATTCCGAAAATCGAATACAATGCCGTGTATAATGCCATGACGATGATCATCGGTGTCCAAACTTCGGTCCCGAATAAGAACCATCCTGATTGGACTGCGAAATAACTGTGAAGCAACCCGACGACTAAAGGAATACCGAAATTGAAAACTTGTTTTGCTTGGATTCCTCTTAGTAAGTCACCACGAGTGAATCCCAGTTTTCTTAAGATTGTATAATTGGATTTTTCGCCTTCACTTTCATCCATTTGTTTGAAATATAGGATACAACCGGATGTGACGAGGAAGGTTAATCCCAAGAAGCCGACTATGAACATGATAAGGCCCATATTCTTCTTCTGGGTGTTGAACATTTCTAATTGGGAATCATTTACATGTTCTTCTTTGAAACTCATTTTATTGAAAATATCATTCGCCTTTTCGAGTTCAGCTTCATCCTTCACATCAATCCCGATATTCACCGATGATACTTTTTGGATTTTCGGGTCGATATCCTTTTTCAAACGGTCGAATATCGTTTGGTCTACAATGGCAACGGGCAAACCGCCACTCGTAAAATAGTAGGACAAGAAGGTATCATCATTCAATCCCATATATGTTTGCGGAATGACTTCGTGTTTGCCTTTCAGTTCAATCTTTCCGGAATCCTTCAAGGACATGACCTTCTCCATCATATTACTGTATCCGCTGAAAAGGGTCTCATCTTCAGCAAGGTTGATTCCTTTAACGGATTCATCACTGATGACGGGGACAGTCATGATGTCTGGATCAAAGTTCACAGTTTCCAGGCTGGTCTCCATTATTTCCTTTACATTGACATCCACTTGAATGACATCAATCACCTTTTCGTTATAATCGATTTTACTGTCTGATAAAGCTTCTTTGAATGCATCCGCATCTTTCATATCCGTCATGGAAAAATCGGTAGGGATACTGCTTTGTGCACTCTTCTCTGCTGAGTAGTAGGAGATATAGCTTAATGATAATAATCCAATCGCCAAAGCGGAAACGGTCGTGATGATCGTCAATAATACCGCATTCGATTTCATCCGGAACATGATGGATGAAAGGGACAATACTTCATTGATGTTCAAATATCCATTTTTCTTTTTACGGACGATATTAAAAATAAAGCTTACGGATCCTTTATAAAATAGGTAGGTCCCGATGATGACGGATGCCAGAATGAAGACCATGGCCATAAAAAGCTCGGTCATCTCTGAAAAAGCTCCATCGAATAATTTGGATGAAACGACATAGCCAGCAATGATCAGGATGATCCCGAATATCCCGATGATCATTTCGAACATCGAAACCTTTTTCACTTTTCCTTCCGTCATTGAAGTCACTCTAAATAATGATAAAATGGTCTGCCTTTTAATGAAGGCATAATTCATTAACATGATGAAAAGATAGATGGCGCTAAAAACGAGCACGGTTTGAACAAGCGGCTGAAAAGAAAATTGAAGGGTCGCGATCGCCTGGACACCGGTAATTTTAAATAAAATCATGATGATTAATTTTGAAGCCGCAAACCCTACAAAGATTCCCAGGAATACGGAACAGAAATACAAGATTAGGTTTTCCACACTCAGGATACGGAATATCCTGTTCTTGGTCATGCCTATCAATTGGAATAAGCCAATTTCTTTACTGCGTCTTTTTATGAAAATGCTATTGGCATATAAAAGGAATATGGAAACAATCGCAACAAGCAGGATCGATGCAGCCTTGATGGAGGCGGCCCCTTTCACTGTACCCTCCGTTTTATCCATCGATGGGTCATATTGCAAGGTGACAAAGGCAAAATAAAGGGAAGCGCTGAAGACTAGGGCAAACACATACAGGTAATAGTTCTTCAGATTCTTTTTCAGGTTTCGAAAGATGAGTTGATTAATGCTCATTTTGAACCCCTCCCAAAACGCCTTGTGTTTTCATGATGTCCTTGAAGAAGGTTTGTCTGGATTCTTCACCTTTATTCAATTGCGTATAGATTTGTCCATCTTTAATGAAAATGACTCGGCTGCAATAACTGGCCGCCACTGGATCATGGGTTACCATGATGATCGTTGCTTTGCGCTTTTTATTCATTTCGCTCAGTTTGTTCAGTAAATCGGAAGCTGATTTGGAGTCTAGCGCCCCAGTCGGTTCATCCGCAAAAATGATGCTTGGATCATGGATGAAAGCCCGTGCTGCAGACGTACGCTGTTTTTGACCACCGGAAATTTCATTTGGGTATTTATCCTTCACTTCATATATGCCCAGTTCCTTCGCCACGGTATCAAACTTTTGTGCCGCTTCATTATTGGGTGTTTTTGTAATGGATAAGGGCAAAAGGATATTTTCTTTGACAGTCAGTGTGTCCAATAAGTTATATTCCTGGAAGATGAAGCCTAAATGGTTCTTTCGAAATTCGGCCAGTTTCTTTTCTTTCATACCGGAAATTTCTTTTCCATCGATTATAATGCTCCCGTTGCTAATCTTATCAATCGAGGAGAGAACATTGAGCAATGTCGTTTTCCCTGAACCTGATGCTCCCATGATACTCACGAATTCGCCTTCTTGGATGTTAATATCCAGTCCTTTTAATACTTCTTGTTTATTAAATTTATTACCATAGCTTTTATGGATTTTTTTCGCTTCTAATATATTCATTTGGATACACTCCTTTTTTTCTATATCCTCATTATAAAAGGCAATGTATTTCTTTTCCTTCGTTTGGACGAACAAAGAATAAAAGCATGTGACACTTTTGTCACATGCTTGTGATATTCACGAAATCATTTCTTTTTGGGAAGGTCAAGGTAACGGTCGTTCCGGTTCCAAGCTCTGATTTTACATCAATGGAGATGAATAGGGACTCAGCAGCATTCTTGGTTAAATATAACCCCATGCCTGTTGCCGCATTGTCACGATGATTTGTCGTGGATGTAAATCCTTTATCAAATATGCGGGATAAATCCTTTGGGTCGATGCCCCGTCCAGAATCCTTCACTTCAAGAATCGTTTGTTCAGCTTGTTCATGGCTATATATCGTGATATCTGAGTTTTCACTGTATTTGATGGAGTTGGTCAAGAGCTGCCTCATGATGAAGGCCAGCCATTTGGCATCACTAAGCACTTCGGTTACTTCTAAATGAATGTCAAAGCCAATCCCTTTTTGAATGCACCATGATTGCAGCGTTTTAATCTCATCAAAGATTATTGTTTCCAAATCGGTATTCTCAATATACAAATCATTTTCGATGAAAGGAATGCGCCTTTGATGGAGCTGCTGGTCAAGAAGAAGGTGAATGCGCAGCCACTCATAAGTCAAATGGGATTTCAGCAATTCATCATCCAAGCGGTCAATCATTAAATGCATCGCCGTCAATGGTGTCTTCACTTCATGAATCCAAGATAATAATTCATCCTTCTCCTGTTCTAAAGTCATTTGACCTTGCGAAGCAGACTGTTTCAAAAATTCGGTTTGATTCATGATGCTGTTTTCAATGATTCTTTCAAAAGGGCTGTCTGGATCGGCTATATTTGTTAAATCAAGATTGTCTTCCCGGTCTTCTAAACTTTTATAGAATTTCGTTTCTATTTTGTAACGGACAATTAAAAAGATACTGAACATGAGCAATGATAAAAAGACAATATACATAATTGGCTTTAACGGAATGGCCGAATCAAGATAAGCGACAAAGATAATGAATAGATGAAGAAGTATGTAGAATGTGATCCAGCTGAACCTTTCCACGAAATATTTTCTGATCATGCATTTGCCTCTTCTACTGCGATATAGCCCTGTCCGACCTTCGTTTCGATAAAATGCCCTAAACCCAGTTCATCCAACCTCTTTCGTAAACGGTTCACATTGACTGTAAGGGTGTTATCGCTTATGAAACGTTTGTCATCCCATAAGCTGTTGATTAATTCTTCCCGGCTTACGATCTTATTTTTCTGCTCAATGAGCTTTTTCAAGATGAAAATTTCATTTTTCGTCAATTCGATTGTGCCAGTCTCGGCCGATACCGTGTTCTTCTCGTAATCCACAGTTGCGCCGCACCAGGTTTTCAATTCGATCTTTTCGGTATTGTAATTATAGACACGGCGAAGGGTGGCCTGTATTTTTGCGATGAGTACATCGAAATGAAAGGGCTTTTGAATAAAGTCATCAGCTCCAAGCTGCATGGACATCACCATGTCGGTAGGATGATCACGTGAAGATAAAAAGATGATGGGAACATTGGAATGGGTCCGGATCATTCTGCACCAATGAAATCCATCAAACTTCGGTAACTGTATATCAATGATGACCAAATCAGGTTTTATGTCCGTGAATTCCTGAACCACTTTACTAAAATCGCCAATTCCATAAATATCATAAGACCATTGCGCCAATCTATCTTTAATTTCATTGAATAACGTCGTATCATCTTCTATTAATAGTAGTTTAAACAAAGGGTTCACCGCACTTTCCAGCTTTTTCTTAAAATTATATAGTAAAACCTTTAAAGGTTCTATAGGGGGGAGAAAAGGAGCTGTAATAGCCTGTTCATCGTTACCGGTTGTATGTAAACCACTATTATATTAGAATGGACCATAACGAATGGAGGAAATGAAATTATGTCTGATTTTCCAAATTGCCCAAAATGTAATTCAGAATACACGTACGAAGATGGAGGTCTTTTTGTTTGCCCGGAATGTGCTCATGAGTGGACTTTAGAATTAGAAACTGAAAATAGTGATAAAAAAATTATCAAAGATGCAAATGGAAATGTCTTAAACGATGGTGATTCTGTAACAGTAATTAAAGACCTTAAAGTAAAAGGGAGTTCATCAGTCCTGAAAATAGGTACAAAAGTAAAAAGTATACGTTTGGTTGATGGAGATCATGATATAGATTGCAAAATTGACGGATTTGGAGCTATGAAATTAAAATCTGAATTTGTTAAAAAGGTATAAAAGCAGTTTTTTTTTATGCAACTGAACCGAAAATATTTTCTATTATCAATTCTGGTAGATATTCAAATTCTACCAGGATTTTTTTAGTTTCTGAAAAGTTTCACTATTGGAGGAATAGTTGTAAAAAAATAGATGGAGAGTTTTCATGGCAGTCTATACGGCAAACGAGGCGTGATTATTTACGGAAGATTCTATCATTCTTCTCAGTTATAAGGTCTAGCGGGCAATCTTGTACTCGGCATTTTACAGAGGCTTTATCTTAACTTTTTGTATTGAAAATGCAGGATGAAAAGAGGGTCGAAGAGTTCGTGATTTCCAAAATAAAGAAAATCCAGATATATATTTAAACGTTCATTGTTTTCCTGTAAAATAACTTTATATGGCAGAAACTCTGTCAAATTTCTTGTCAAATTATTTAGGAAGCTTGAGGGAAACGTAAATTATGGCTTTTGAAAAAAATCTTGAGAAAAGTTGGAATAATCAACCAAACATAGGCTTAAAAGCTTATTTAAAGAAAATGAAGGGCGAAACTAGAGATAAAGACAGAATTGATTATATTGATTCCTTTGTTTCAGCTATAGGTGGACTCATTGCTATTATTATCATTAGTTTTGTAGCTGTCTATTTAGGATATCCTATGGCATTAGCTCCTCTAGGTGCAAGCTGTGTAATTGTATTTGGCGCCCATAAAGGTATCTTGTCTCAACCTCGTAACGTTATTGGAGGACATTTAATTTCTACCACTTCAGCACTTATTATTTGGAGCATATTTGGTAAGAGTCTATTCATTATTGGTCTAGTATTAGCTATTGTATTATTAATAATGACTCTTACAAAAACTGTTCATCCTCCCGCAGCAGCAAGTGCCCTTGTTGCTGTTAATTCTCAAGCTGGATGGGGATTCCTTATTTCGATTGCAATAGGTACTATATTATTAGTTTTTATATCAATGATCTATAATAACTTATTTCAAGCAAGACAGTATCCAAAACACTGGTTATGAGACTAATAATGTATATAAACTGAGATAACTAATATGATTAGTTATCAGATGATGTTTATTAAAAATTGCTCTTTTAGCTTAATTATCTGGATTTTACTAGTCTTGCAAGTTTAAAAAAATGATACGAATAAAAATAAAAAGCCATTTCCATATGCTAAAGGTTGGGACCTTTAGCATATGGAAATGGCTTAACCCTGTTTGTCTGATAAATTATTCATAAATCACGTTTGAGATATACAATAGGATTAAAGAGGTTACCAATTAAAAAAAGGAATTAATTAACAATATAAAGATGAGCAAGTACTTAATAAAGTATCTTGCTCACCAGGTTGTGAAATATAATAATCTTAATATACTTTGTCACCGTTAAAGATTGAATTTTTAACTACAACATAATCTACATTACGGATTGCTTCTAACTTGTTTCCTCCAGCATAAGAAATAGAGGACTGAAGATCTTGCTCCATTTCTTTCAATGTATCTTCTAAAGATCCTTTGTGCTCGACAAACATTTTTTTGCCTTCAACATTCTTCTTTTCACCTTTTTGGAATTCCGAAGCTGAACCAAAGTATTCTTTAAAGGCCTTTCCATCTTTCTCAATTGTTTCTCCTGGAGATTCTTCATGTCCAGCAAATAATGAACCAATCATAACCATAGAGGCACCGAATCTAATTGATTTAGCTATATCACCATGTGTGCGAATGCCTCCGTCAGCAATAATAGGTTTACTTGCTGCTTTTGCACACCAACGAAGTGCAGCTAATTGCCAGCCACCAGTTCCAAATCCAGTTTTAATTTTAGTGATACATACTTTCCCTGGTCCAATGCCTACTTTTGTAGCATCAGCACCAGCATGCTCTAATTCTCTTACTGCTTCTGGAGTTCCCACATTTCCTGCAATAACAAAAGTATCAGGTAAGTGTTTTTTAATATGCTGAATCATATTTATAACAGCAGTGGAATGACCATGTGCGATATCTATCGTAATGAATTCTGGTACAACATGTTCATTTGATAATTGTTGTATGAAACCATACTCTTCTTCTTTGACGCCCACACTAATAGATGCGATTAATTCACGTGAGTGCATATCTTTAATAAATGAGTGTCTCTTTTCTGGTTCGAAACGATGCATCACATAGAAGTAACCATTCTCCGCTAAGTAAATGGCAACCTTTTCGTCTATAATTGTTTGCATATTTGCAGGGACCACAGGTAACCTAAATGTATGTCTACCTAAGGTTACAGTTGTATCACACTCAGAACGGCTATTTACTATACATTTTGCAGGAATTAATTGAATATCTTCATAATCAAACACGTTTTCCATGATATGCACCTCTATATACGAATGTTATTATATTTTTATATTAAAATTGTTCGCCCACTAGGTAATGTACATCATTTTTCTCAGTAAGTCAAAATTTTTAATAGTTATATTGTGTGTCACTTCAGAAAAGTTATGACAAATTGATAGGCAGAGGGGTAACATAAACGTATATCATCGTATAATTAACATAGAGGAAACTGATATTTGGTCGTATATTGAATAGACAAAGAATCCAAAAAATTAGAATGTTAATACAGCTGATGAAGAGTCTAAGGTGACATTGCGATTGAAGGGATTACATAATATTGAATTTAATATCTTGTATCTGTTTGGTATGCCTTTGCTCATGTAAGGATAATAATTCAATCCATTGATCCAATGATAGGTCCCCGAACATGGGATGTTTGGCTTTCTTTTTATTTAAAACAATTTCTTTATCCATTTCATAAAGAACCTGCAATAATTGATCCCTTGATTCAGCCAGTAAATCTATAATTTTTGATAATTGAAAAGGTTTTTGTGAGGGTAAAACGATGTCAGGAGATTTGAATTTTTTTTTCATATCAGAAATTAAGTAAATATTTTTTTGAATGATATTTTTGTAATCCTTATCCCGAATACCTCTGGCTATAGCTTCAGTAATTGCCTGCTCAGAAAGATATAAGTGATGGCAAATTTGGGCGATGCTCCATATATCAGGAACAGGTTTGTGATTGAGTGTCTTGTCCTCCAATTCTGTAATTTCCTCTATTAGCTGGTTTCTCGATTCGAATAATAAATCATACTCTATAAAATTCATACGAACCTCCCCCTTTAATGACACCTCGTTTTTGAATGTATCACTCGAACACGTTTTTCATGATACGTATGACTGAATCCGAAAAGTATATTCTTTTTATATTAAAAATCGTTCGTCTATTAGGTGGTTTCCCTGATTTATTCTCAGGGAGTCAAAATTTCAAAAAAGTGTTCTTTATCCATTAATAATTTTAACAGATTTGAAGCATTTTTAGAAAAAAATGGATAGATTGACAGAAGCGTGATTAAACAGGATTGTCGCTTTACCAGGATACATTTATATCTTTGAATTTACAGGTAGCTATACATCAGTACTGGTTGCAATTGCTATTATGTTGACTATCAATTTACTATTGATTGTCCTAGCATTCAAAGGTAAAAAGAAACTCGAAGAAGCTGGGCTTTGGAACTAATTACCTCTAAATTATAACACCGTTAATATTCCTTAAAGCAATGATAATAGAAAAGGCGGGAGATTAATTCTCTCGTCTTTTTTTGACTCTTAAATAAATAATTTCAGTAGATAGATTTGAAAATAAAAGTATACTTTCATAATTTGAACAGGAAAAGTTGCGAATGAAATGGGGAACTTTTACACTAAAGATATACAATATTAAATTTGACGGGTGGATCTTGATGGCTAAAACAATAGTTGAAAAATTGAATTTACAAAAATATAAAAAGGTGGCAGTCTTGCATTTACCAGATGGTGCAGATTATTTAGCGGAGTTAGCGGAATATGAAACAGAGCTTTCTGAAAGTACGTATGATCTTATATTTGCTTTTGTATTAGATATGGAGTCTTTAAAAGGAATCGTAAACAAGGTAATTGAAAAAAATTATCTGAATAAAAGCGGCTATATCTTTTTGGCTTATCCCAAGAAGGGGAATAAAGTGTATCCAACGTATATTCATCGTGATGATTTATTAGCTGGGCTAGGTGCAGATGAAAATGGTTATATTGGATCGAGTAACATTAAGTTTGCACGTATGGTTGGATTAGATGATGTCTTTACGGTTGTCGGTCTTAAAGAAGATTCCCGAAACAAGAATCAACCATCTTCCAAAGCAAGTCAATGTGTAGATGATTATATCGCGATGATTCAGGATATAGAGAAAGATTTGCAGGATTCTCCGGATTTACTTGCGTACTATCAATCACTCACTCCAGGGTACCGTAAAGATTGGGCTCGTTATGTGTATAGTGCTAAACAAGAGGAGACTAAAGAAAAGCGACGCGAAGAAATGAAAGTGATTCTTGGAGAGGGTTACAAAAGTCGGGATTTATATAGAAGAGATAAATAAGTGTATTACGATGCCTTCTACTTTTCTTCTTCTGTAGTTCATCATGCATGAACTTAGCTAGAATCTGTAAACCTTACCATAAATAAAGAAAGCTCCAACCTGAAACAGAGAGACTAGTTCACTCTCTGTTTTTTGTCATGTTCACTCTATCAAACGCATATACTAGACCAAATTAAAATTTCAAATCGTAATAATTATGATTTGTAAAGGTGGTTGATAAAATGCTTTTGAAACGATACACGGGCAATCTGCTGTTATTGATTCTGCTGTTTTTGCTACTTGCATTCTTTTTTCTAGGCGATGTGTTTATTCCAAAAGCACTTGATTTCTCAGCCTACCCGATGCTTCATTCGGTGTTGGTTGTATTTTTGGGGTTGTTTTTAGAATCGATTCCTTTTCTGTTCTTGGGTGCAATTGCATCTTCGTTTATCCAGTTGTTTGTTAGTGAAGAAATCATTCAGCGGATGATTCCAAAAAGACCTCTTACGGCTATTTTTGCTGCGATTGCGGCGGCACTGATTATCCCGGTTTGCGAGTGTGCAATCATACCGGTCGTGCGAAGGTTAATTGTGAAGGGTGTCCCGGTTCATGCAGGTGTTGTTTTACTCGTTACCGCCCCAATCTTAAATGTCATCGTGTTCGGCTCAACTTATTATGCCTTTCAGAATAACCCGTCCATTCTATACGGAAGAATCATTCTCTGTGTTATTACGGCCGTTATTGTAGGTTTATTTATTTATATCTTCTGCAGTAAAGACGTGGTAAAAGAAGATAAGATAGAACTTGTTCATGAGCATGATCACGTTACTCCTGGGCCTAGTAAATGGACAAGCTTCATCGATCACACTTCACAGGAATTTTTTATGGTCGGCAGATACTTTATCATAGGCGCCTTGTTTGCCAGTGTATTTCAAGTTTTAATGGATCGGACTATTCTGGCCGATATCGGTCAGACTCCGATTCAAGGCACAGCACTGATGATGGGAATCGCATTTGTACTTTCGCTCTGTTCATCAGCAGATGCATTCGTTGCCGCTTCCTTTTCTCATAGTTTTCTACCGGGTTCTATCCTTGGTTTCCTTGTATTTGGTCCAATGCTGGATTTGAAAAATGTTCTGATTATGCTGTCCTGTTTTAAACGGAGATTTGTCGTCACATATGTACTGCTTGTTTTCGCAGTCGTCTTCAGTCTGTGTCTGCTCGCAGGTGTAATGATAAGTAAGGGGGACATCTAATGAAAAGTTTTTTTATCCAAAGACTTGAGGGACTGCTGCTACTTGGATTGGGTCTTATGATTTTTAAATTGTACGTTTCTGGTCATTTAACGAAATTAATTGCACCCAAAATGGTTCCATATGCGTTGGCTGCGCTTTTTGCTTTTTTAGTAATCAGTCTTCTGCGTATGAAAAAACAAAAACAGAGCCTGCATAATTGTGAGTGTGAATCCCATAGAGAGTCTTCTCCGGCCATGAAGGTCCTGAAATATAGTTTGTTCTTCATTCCGATTATGCTTGGCTTCATTTTGACGGACTTTACATTGAGCGGAGAAGTGCTGGCAAAAAGAGGGATGGCGCAGCAACAGACTCCCTTAGTAAGTTCATACGATGCAGGGAAACATGTGAACAGTGAAAAGATTTCTGTCACAGATGACAATTACTTTGAAGTATTGGATGATTTACTGAACAACCTCGATACAATCGAGGGGAAGGAAATAGAGCTTTCCGGGTTTATTTATCGTGAAGATTCATTTAAAGAAAAACAAATGGCAATCGCCCGCCTCTCCATGTCCTGCTGTGTGGTCGACGCGACGTTATACGGCTATATGGTCAATGGAAATGTGAAAAATATGAAGACGAATGATTGGTACACCATTACAGGCACATTAAAAAAAGGGAGTTACAAAGGTGAAGCGGTACCGGTTATTGATTTAAAAGAGTCGAAGAAAATAAAGGCACCGGAAGAAGCTTATTTGTATGAAAATGTGGAGATTATTCAATAGATTGCTATGGGATATTGTTCCTTTTTATGGAGTGTGTTAAAATACTTTGTAATTAGGAGTGGATGAAAATGGAAGAAGGAAAAACCTTTATGAATTCACAACTTCATCATCATACACAGTAGCTTTGCTATCCGATTGCTGAAAAATCGTGAATAGGAAAGCTATTTATCATGAACCGTATTTGATTAGTAAGTTAATCAGATGCGGTTTTTTATTTTTTCTAACAAAAGGAGGAGTTTTAATGAAGAAGATGGCTTATCAAAATGTAAAAGGTACACAGGATTATTTACCACAAGATGAGGCAATTCGTAATCAGGTTAAAAGGACTTTAGAGGATGTTTTCCTTCTTTATGGCTGTCAGTCAATTGAAACACCAATTTTGAATTATACAGAATTACTTGCTTCGAAATATGGAGGAGGAGCGGAAATATTAAAAGAAATGTACACACTGACTGATCAGGGCAAACGGGAATTAGCCCTTCGTTATGACTTAACCATTCCTTTTGCAAAGGTCGTCGCAATGAACCCAGGAATAAGGAAGCCGTTTAAGCGGTATGAAATCGGAAAAGTGTTTCGTGATGGACCAATTAAGGCAGGGAGGTTTCGTGAGTTCACCCAATGCGATGTTGATATAGTTGGCGTGGAATCACAGGCGGCGGAGGCAGAGCTAATGATGATGGCGATTGAGGCCTTTCAGAAGTTGGGTTTAGATGTGCGTATTCAATATAACAACCGGAAGCTATTAGCGGGTATGCTTGAAGTACTGGGTGTCCCTAAGTCTGAAATAGCTGATGTGACACTAACTTTGGATAAACTTGAAAAAATATCGATAGAGGGTGTTTCAAAAGAGTTAGAGAGAAAACAAGTGGCAGTTGAAACGATCAATGCAATTAGAAGTTGGCTAAATGAAGGGGAAACAATCGACTTGAATTTCTTCAAAGGCTTGGCGACAGATAATATTCTACTCCAAGAAGGAGTAAAGGAATTATCGGAGTTAAAAGGGTTATTGAAATACTTACAACTTGAGGATGTCTGCATCTTTAATCCGTTTTTAGCTAGAGGACTTGAGATATACACTGGAACGGTATATGAAATTTTTCTGGCAGACGGCGAATTAAAGTCGAGTATTGGAAGTGGAGGAAGATATGACAATGCAATCGGAGGGCTTGCAGGTACCAATGATAAAGTCTCGACTGTGGGCATTTCTTTTGGTCTGGATGTGATTTTAACTGCTATAAAAGGTAGAAACCAAACAAAAAATGTTTCTAATCTTGACTACTATATTATTCCAATTGGTATGGAAAAAGAAGCATTAGGTGTTGCCAAAGAATACCGCCAAAAGGGATATAAAGTGGAAGTCGAATTATCAAGCAAAAAGATAAGCAAGGCCTTGGATAGGGCAAACAAAGAAGGGATTCAGGCTGTCATAATAATCGGTGAAAATGAGGTGAATGCGAACATCATTAAAATAAAGGATTTGAAAACCGGGGAAGAGGCATCACTTCCATTTATGTTTTGACAACTTACAATGACATGTTTCTCAGTTTTTTCATAACATAATGGGAAAAGGAACAGGGAGGTTTTTATACATGTATGGGTACGAAACGTATGAAGATGATTGGAGTAGACAGCAGAATAAATTAGTCCGTCAGCTTGAAAAGGCGATAAATGGCGAGTACAGCGCCATCCAGTGTTACGAGAAATTAGCTGAATTAGCACCGGATGAGAAGCAGCGGAAGCGGATTATGGAAATTAGGGAAGATGAGGTCAAGCATTTTCAGAGATTTGCTCAGATTTATACCAGCTTGACGGGGGTGCAGCCACAGCCTAAAGTGACGGAATCGTGCCCTGAGTCCTATAGAGACGGGGTGGAATTTGCGTTCCAGGATGAGCAGGAAACCGTAGATTTTTATAGAGAAGTGGCAGATGGTGTGGCTGATCGATCCGTAAGCAAGGCATTCAATCGTGCTGCCGCCGATGAGCAAAATCATGCCGTGTGGTTTTTATATTACTTAGTCGGCTTAAAAGGATGATTAATTCGTATGAGGGTCGAATTATTTGCATGAAGGACGAATTATCCTTTTGAGGGACGAATTATTTGCGTGAAGGACGAATTATCCTGCCCAACGGACGAATTATCTTTTTGAAGGTCGAATTAATCCATTTACAGCTTATGCTGCGATCATACAAAAAAATAAGCTAGGAAAAATCCTAGCTTATTTATTGCTGCAAAATCCAACTCTGTAAAAGCGTCACTTTTTTGCAGACAACTTATGGTTCATAATAGCAGGACTCTTTGACGCTTTTGGCGAAATCGTCAGTGAAATTATCCCGCATAAGAGTAGTCCAACACCAAACCAAGACATTAGAGTCAAGCTCTCTCCGATGAGGAATACGCCTAGAAGCGCGGCTGTCAGCGGCTCAGCGAGTGACAGAGAAACGGCTGTTGATGATGGAACAGATAAAAGCCCTTTATTAAAAAGTAAGTAGGCAACTGCGGTAGCGAGAAGACCAAGATGGAGGCTGACGGCCAACCCGTTTGTGGTTCCTATCCAGCTGATATCAAATAAAAATAACATAGGTGCCAAAAGCAGGGCGCTGAAACAAAAGATGACCGCAGCGGTTGCTTCTGGAGGCTGTTTATCCAAAATCTTTTTACTTACCAGTGTGTATACTGTAAAGGAAGCCCCTGCACCAAGCGCAAGCAAGGCACCTACTGGATCAATGGTAACAGAACCTTGATTGGAAAAAAGAAGCAAACATCCGGCAATTGATAAACCTGTTGCCATCCACCATCTCGGTGACGGACGTTTTTTACCAAATAGCCATTCAAGGAAGCCGGCGATAATAGGGGCGCTGCTAAGTGTAATAATGGTTCCGATGGCGATTCCGGTCATGCTGACAGCTGTGAAAAATAGCGGTTGATAACAGGCCATACCTAGCGTCGCCAAAATGGTTTCTTTTATTGGCCAATTGTGTAGCGTTATTTTTTTTTGCCAGATTGCAATGAGCAATAAGGCAGTACCACCAACAGCCAGGCGGACGGAACCAATCGCAATTGGGTGGGCGCCATCAGGGGCGAAAGATTGAGCTGTTCCGGTTGTTCCCCAAAGCATAGCGCCAAGTATGACGAGTAAATATGGGTATTTACCATTCATGAACGTTCTCCTGTCATTAAAGATTTAAAATTCAGACTATAAAAGTATATCAATAATGCTCCCTTTATCAAATAGGAAAGAGGCTGGGGTCATTTGTTCGGAAGAACGGAACATAGTATAATGGCCTTACATATATCATGTAAAAAGTGGAGATAGGATTTGTAAGGGGGGATAAGCATGTCTTCAGGTAATCGAAATAATCAAATTGGGCCGCCGCGATTTGCTATTGCCATTCACTCACTGGTTTGGCTTGCTCAAAGCGGAAAGCTTTTGACGAGTTCAGCGATAGCTTCAAAGGTGAATTCACATGCGACGTTTTTACGCCGAGTGATGGCTCAGCTTGCTGTTGCAGGGATTGTCGAAACAAAGGAAGGGCGCGATGGTGGATATAGTTTGAAAGTGCCTGCCTCTCAGCTGACTTTAGCGGATGTGTATCAAGCCGTACGCCCAGAATGTCTTGTTTGTATGGAAACGAGTGAATGCGGCGAAGTTGGGAAGCAGTTGGATACGGCTTTGGAAGAAATCATGAATGAAGCAGAACAGGAAACATTGCGCCTATTAAAGGGGTATACGTTAGAAGAGTTTATGAAAAAAGTCGACTTTGCCAATTTTGAAAAAGAGTGTCTAGGGTAATATCCTTGCAAGAGGATACCCAAGATTATATAATGTGCTTAATGTGATTGCATTAAATGAAGGGGGTTTTTACATGAAGGTAGAAATTTGGTCGGATTATCAATGTCCGTTTTGTTATATAGGAAAGCGTCGGTTCGAGGAGGCCTTGAGCCAATTTGAAAATAAAGATCAGGTAGAGGTTTCGTTCCGCAGTTTTGAGTTGAACCCGGAGGCTGAACGTGATATTAAGATGACCTCGAATGAAATGCTTGCGAAGAAATATGGCATGTCGCAAGCGGAAGTAGAAGCGAGCAGCCAAAATCTGACCCAACAGGCTAAAGAATTGGGACTCGATTATCATTTTGACAAAGTGGTCTTAACGAATTCGTTTGATGCTCACCGCTTGATGCATTTTGCTGAATCAAAAGGTAAAGATAATGAAATGAATGAACGCCTTTTTAAAGCATACTTTACGGAAGGCAAACATATTGGTGATCATGCTACATTGGCTAGTTTGGCTGAAGAGGCCGGCCTTGAAAAGTCTGAGGCAGAAACCATGCTAGCAGGCACTGCATTCACGGCGGAGGTTAGAGGGAACGAGCAAGAAGGAAGCCTGCTTGGAATTACAGGTGTCCCATTCTTCGTCATTAATCGCAAGTATGGCATCTCAGGAGCTCAGCCAACAGAGGCGTTCCTGGATACGCTGAAAAAGGTATGGGCTGAGGAAAATCCGCTTCAAATGGTGAATGATCCAGCAACAGGTGAAGCTTGTACGGACGGTTCTTGTAACGTACCGGAAAAATAAAGCAGATATGAAGACAGAGACCCGAAATCAGGGTCTCTTTTTTACTTCTTTCAAAATGAATGTTAAGACCTTGGATTGATGGGATTGTGTATCTAATTATGGAAAGATAATGAAGAGTCTTTTGTTTTCTATAGTTTCATAGACTGAAAATTTGTATAATAGGTGAGATAGCTAAGAGGTTTCAAAATTGAATATACATATGGAGGGTTATGAATGAGTAAGCTTAATGGCAGAACCATTGCTCTATTGGGAGCGAGGAAAACGGAAGAAATAAGTAAAATTGTTCATAATCTTGGGGGCGTACCGCTAGTTCGTCCAGCACAGGGGACGGTCTTCCTTGATGATTCTCATCTAGAGGAGGATGTCACCCGTTTAATTGCAGGAGAGTTTGATTGGATCATTCTCACGACGGGAGTGGGAACGGAACTTCTATATAAAACCGCTGTGAAGATGGAAGCGGAGGCTCGTTTTATAGAAGCTTTGCAGTCTATGAAAATCGCAGCTAGGGGTTATAAAACGGCGAATATGCTGAAAAAACTAGGCCTGCAGCCATTAATCCGTGACGATGATGGAAGTACGGCAGGGCTCGTTCGCAATCTAGAGGGCCATTTGTTTGGAGATGTAAAGGTCGCATTGCAACTGCACGGGGACCCGGCACCTCTTTTAATGAATTGGTTGGATGAACAAAAGGTAGAGCATAAAGAAATTCTTCCATACGAACATATTCCGCCGGAAACAGAAACGATGCAGCAGCTGATCGAAGAAATTCTTGGAGGGAAAATAGATTCTGTCGTGTTCACGAGCGCACCGCAGCCTCGTAATTTGATGAAATTTGCCCGTGAACAAGGTGTGGAAGATAAAATAATCGACTGGTTTAAATCCGATGTGATTGCTCTTGCAGTTGGAAAAGTAACGGCGCAGGTCGTAATCGATGAAGGAATCAAACGGGTCATTTATCCAGAAGATCAAAGAATGGGTAGTGCATTAATCGAACTGGTGAAATATTATCATGCCATTTCAAGTAAGTAAGAAGATAGAGGTGAAGTGATGACCAAGGCCAAGGGGATAGTCTATTTTGTGGGGGCAGGTCCAGGCGATGAAGGTCTGATTACCGTCAAAGGGCAAAGAGCGATTGAAAAAGCGGATGTAATTTTATATGACCGGTTGCTCAATCCGAAGCTTTTGGAAGCTGCCCCTCCTCATTGTGAATTGATGTATTGTGGAAAGACGCCTTATACAAAGGGTATAAGGCAAGAGATAATCAATGAGCTGCTCGTTTCCAAAGCTCTGGCAGGACACAATGTCGTCCGTTTGAAAGGCGGCGATCCTGCCGTTTTCGGAAGAGTTGGGGAGGAAGCGGAATCGTTGAAAGAAAAAGACATTCCATTTGAAATCATTCCAGGAGTTACGTCGAGCATTGCCGCTTCCATGTATGCAGGCGTCCCCGTGACACATCGGGATTATGGACGTTCCTTTGCGATGGTGACAGGCCATGAACGTACCAAACAGGAAATAGATTGGACTGGGCTTGTACATAGTGTAGATACCGTTGCATTTTATATGGGAGTAGCCAACCTTCCGAATATCTGTGAAAACTTGATCAGTCATGGAAAATCAAAGAACACGCCGGTACTCGTCATTCAATGGGGCACCTATGGAAGACAAGAAACGGTGGAGGGGACCTTGGCCAATATAGTGGAAATGGTGAGTGAAAAGTCGCTTCAGAACCCGGCTATCACCTTGGTCGGGGATATCATTTTACTAAGAAAAAGGCTGCAATGGTTTGAAAAGAAACCACTATATGGGCAACAGTTTTTAGTAGCTCGAACGGGAACGACAAAAAGTTCCTTGGCGGAGAACCTTTATGAACTTGGGGGCGATGTCATCGAGTTTCCTAAATGGATTACGACAAAAGTAAAAGCTAAAAAAAGTCAGCTGCTATCTTTCCTTTTGTATGATCGGATGCTCTTTACCTCACCAGAGAGTGTTCATGGGTTTTTAGATTTACTCACAGAATATGCTATAGACTTCCGCCAAATTTCGGCCAAGCTTTATGTGGTATCGAGGAAATCGAAGAAAGTCTTACAGCAACGCGGGTTAATTGCAGCTCTCAAATCAGAGATGACGGAAGACGGAACTCTGTTGATTATAGGAGATCGGAAAAAGGAACACTTGGATCCAAATTATGGGGACGATGACTATTTTCAATCTATCGAAAAATATGTGGATGAAAGATTTCTTGAAATTCTTCCGAGAATGCTAGAAGAAAATGCTGTTGATACGGTTCTTTTTTCTAATCAGCATTCAGTGGATATGCTGATGGATTATGGGGACAAGGCAGGCGTTGATGTTAGCGGGATGTTAACTCAAGCTACCATCGGGGTAATCGGGAAAAGTACCGGCAGGAAACTTAAAGACTTTGGGTTTACGCCGGATATGATGCCGCATGAACCGTCTGTCGAGCATTTGGTGGCTTTGATTGTGAATAGGAATGTTTTTAGGCTCTGATACAGAGCCTTTTTTCCATTTTCCAGCCAAAAGAATGGTGATAAATGATATGCTTTTTCTTTGGAGGGGATTTGTTGCTGATAAAGGTTCAAATTTCGTTGGTGTTTAGTATAATAGCCCTATCATCTTATAGTTTGATCACTAGGAATGTAGACTACTCTTCATACACCTTATTTTTATCATTTCCCGTCAGAAGACTCCCTCTTCAAGCGTGAGAAGGGCGAGAGCCCAACGGTAAGGGGGAGATGAATGGCGGTTGGCATAAGCCAAAGTAATCTTTTGACAAACGTATGTTCGGTGATTAATAATAACTATAAGGGGGTGAAACCAATGGTCGTAAACAAAGCTTATAAATTTCGAATCTATCCAACTAAAGAACAACTAGTTCTAATCAATAAAACGATCGGCTGCTCCCGTTTTGTCTATAACTTCTTTTTAGGCAAACAAAAGGAGAAAGATGCCTACTGGTATATCTGTGAAGAAATGAAACAGAACGGCCAATTACCCTCTAATGAATGGAAGGGTTCTTTTCTGAATAAATACGCAACAATCAAAGAACTTCCAGCTTTAAAGAAAGAGTATTCTTTCCTGAAAGAAGCAGACAGTATTGCCTTACAGAAATCGGTGGAAAATTTAGCAGATTCTTATAGTCGATATTATAAAAAGCAAAACAAATCACCACGCTTCAAATCGAAAAAGAATCCTATCCAGTCCTACACGACTAAACATACGAATGGAAATATCGGAATAATTGGAAACAAAATCAAATTGCCAAAACTCGGTCTAGTTCGTTTTGCTAAAAGCCGCGAAGTCGAAGGGCGAATCATCAATGCCACAATCAGGCGGAACCCTTCGGGTAAATATTTCATTTCCGTTTTAGCCGAAACCCATGTACAAGTACTTCCTAAAACGAATCGTTCGTGCGGTGTAGATGTTGGTTTGAAGAACTTTGCTATTCTTTCAGATGGTACGGTCTATCAAAACCCAAAATTCTTCCGGACGGTCGAAAAGAAATTGGCCAAAGCACAACGGATTCTTTCAAGGCGACAAGAAATAGCCTTGAATCAAAATAAACCATTGGCTGAAGCCAAAAACTATCAAAAACAAAAACGAAAAGTGGCTATCCTACACGAAAAAATTTCAAATGCCCGAATGGATTACTTACATAAAGTTTCTACCGAAATCATCAAAAACCACGATGTTATTGGAATGGAAGACTTGCAAGTGTCGAATATGATGAAAAATCACAAACTAGCTAAAGCTATTAGTGAAGTATCTTGGTACCAATTCAAAAAAATGTTGGAATACAAAGCAAAATGGTATGGTAAACAAATCGTGACCGTATCTAAAACGTTTGCTTCTAGCCAATTGTGTTCTAGCTGCGGTTACCAAAATAAAGACGTTAAACATCTGAATCTTCGTGAATGGGATTGTCCTTTTTGTTCTACTCACCACGATCGAGATATTAACGCAGGACTCAATCTAATGAATGAAGCCATAAGGCTTCTAACCGTAGGAACTACGGGAGTAGCCTAATTAAAAATTGGCCGATAGGCTAATGTTCTTAGGAATCCCCCACTTCAATCAGACCGTAAGGTCGATAAGTGGTGGGTAGTTCAATAGGAGCTCTTGTGTTGTTTGTGGGAATAGAAAAACTTCGGAATGACCGAAAAGTTCGAGGGTATGTTTGTATCTTAGTGGCTTTATTTGTCCTTTTAGTTTCTTTACAAGGTTTTTGTAACTAAACGATTGTTAATCATTTAATTTCAGGTGGTGATATTATGTATAATATTGGTGATATATTATGGCAATTATTTTACCTCGCTCTTCTTGTACTTTTAGTCGTAATGGTTGTGAAGGTTTTCCGTTTCTTTATAAAACACATGACAAAAATGCATCATTTAGAAAATAAAGTAGATAAATTAAACAAACAGTTAAAAAAGAAGGATGATTAACGGCTCTATATCTGAGTCGTTTTTTTATTGCCTTTATGAGTCTTCTTCAATTCAATCCTGTAGCTTCGGAACTAGTCTTATGGAAGGGTGGGTGTTTTTCATTAATAGAGTATTAGTTAGTCTCGCAATAATCATATTTATATTAAATTTTTTCATATCACCTGTATTTTTTGGTGAAGAACCAAGTTCCAATGGTACGTTTATCGGATTAATTTTATTATGCATTTGTCTTATTAGCCTTATTGATGAAGTGAAGAAAAAATAATAATAGAATAGCAGAGCCGTGTTTATACTCTTAAAAAAAGCCTGAGGATGTTTAAGAAAAGTCTTTTATTCCTTCCCAGATTGGGTATTATATATAAGTAACTTTTCTAGGGAGGCGAATGAATTGAAACGGACATGGGAATTTGTATTAAGTATTATTGGCGTGAGTATCGCTGCGATTTCATTAATCGTGACGATTATAGCAGCGGTTTATATCAACAGTATCGATGTAACAGAAATAGTAGACTACTCATTAATGACAGAGTCAGAGTTTTCAACGTCTGATATGGATATGTCAATCAAGTTTTTTATTGGCTTATTATGGGCTGGGATTATATCCTTGTTTTTTGCATTGGCTGGCGGCCTGATTGCTATCTTTCTAGTAAAAAGCGGCAAAGTGAAGGCAGCCGGAATCTTATTCATCATTACAGGCATTCTGACCATCTTTCATGTATGGCCCCTTATCTTCTTCATCGTGCCGGGTATCATGTGTCTGGTGCGGAAACCGAGAGAACCGGTAGATGTGATTGTATAATAGAATAGCCACATAGCGCCGAAAAATCTAACCATAAGATAGGGGAAATTTTAACCATAATAAATACATATTCTTGTGATTGGAAAAGAAAGAAGCTGACTCGATAATGTGAGTCAGCTTCTTTTGTTCTAGGTAATAAACAAATTGTTTATCCTTTTTAGGAATTTCATTTCAAAAAACCAATTTTATTCCAGCAGTCGTTACAATTACTAGATTATCATGTTAGAATTATTATAAATTTAAATATAAATAGACTGGAGTTTGATTCATGAAGTTACCTTTAGTAAAGGCTGGAATAGTAACCTGTTTAACATTCAGTTTGTTCAATGGACAGGCTTTTGCAGCGTCTGAATTAACCAATGCATGCTCATCATTTGGTGAGATTCAACCGAATGTAAATCCTTCCTATCCACAGATTAACTGCTTACTCACTAACTCAGCATTAAAAGCTGAAATCCCCCCTGAAGTGGTAAAAGCCGTGGCTACGCAGGAAAACGGGGAATGGAGGCAATTTAATGATGCTGGCAAACCTATTAAATCCGACGATGGCGGTATCGGTCTTATGCAGCTTACCGATAAAGGTGGGTATGACCAGAAAAAGTTGGAAAATGATATAGTTTATAATATCGAAGCTGGCGTCGAGGTCCTGAGCAGTATGTATTCAAGAAAAGATTTGCCGAAAATCAAAGGTGCAGGGCGTAAAGTTATTGAAAATTGGTATTTCCCTGTCATGGCATACAATGGGACAAAACCTGTGAACAGTCCTCTTTACCAGGAAACTGGGAAAATAAATACGAATGCATATCAAGAAGAGGTTTTTGCTGAGATAGAAAAACAAAGTTATTTGAATGATACAAAACTAGCAAAATATCCATTCAGGACATCCGACTTTCAATATGATCGTGAAAGCACTGAAAATATAGTATTTAAAGAGTTGGGATACATACTGACTGATCAAACACATGACTCTGCTTATTGGTTCAAGGCAGGAGACAAAGTGGTGACGACACTAGATGTGAGAATACGGAAAGAAGCAAATACTTCGTCAGGTTCCAATACCGTGCCAAACGGTACAAACTTGGTCATCAGCGGGGATTTTGTCTATGACAGTTCTAAGATTAATAAATTTGTCTGGTACCCCGTACAAACTGAAGATCAAAAGGTGAAGGGCTATGTTTCATCAGCTTACATTGCGAAGAAACAATCAAGTCCTGGTGTGCCAATTAAGGATACGGTTAAACCTGTCATTTCAGGTGCAACCAGTAAATCCATTCCGTTCAACTCAACTTTTAACGCTAAATCGAGCGTAAAAGCTAAGGATGAATCTGATGGTGATTTAACAAGCGCCATACGTGTTGAAGGTACTGTAAATACTAAGAAAATTGGAACTTACAATTTAACATATACTGTAGCTGACAAAGCTGGAAATGTCGCAAAAGTTACTAGGAAAATAACAGTATATGATCATGTTAAGCCAGTGATTTCAGGTGCCGCGAACAAAACAATCAGACTTAATTCTTCATTTAATCCAAAAACAAACGTGAGTGCTAATGATAATGCAGACGGCAGTTTGACTAGTAAAATCAAGGTAACGGGTACGGTAAATACAAAGAAAAAAGGAACGTATACATTAAAGTATACAGTCACTGATCAATCAAAAAATGTTACGACAGTTACAAGAAAGATCACCATAGATAGCACCAAGCCAGTCATTTCCGGCGCCAAAAGTAAAACCGTTGTCTATAACTCAGCTTTTAATTCTAAATCAGGAGTAACTGCGAAAGATAATTTGGATGGCAGTTTGACTAGTAAAATCAAGGTAACGGGTACGGTAAATACAAAGAAAAAAGGAACGTATACATTAAAGTATACAGTCACTGATCAATCGAAGAATGTTACAACTGTTACGAGAAAGATCACCATAGATAGCACCAAGCCAGTCATTTCCGGAGCCAAAGATAAAACCATTAGCTATAACTCGGAATTTAACCCTAAATCAGGGGTAACGGCGAAAGATAATTTGGATGGCAGTTTAACAAGTAAGATCAAAATCACAGGGACCGTAAATACCAAGAAAAAGGGTACCTATACATTGACTTATACGGTTACGGATAAGTCCAAAAACAACGCATTAGTAAAAAGGAAAATCACAGTTAAATAGATAGAAAAAAGGGGATTCCGGAATATTGGAATTCCTTTTTGCTTGAATGCGGATGCATGCTGGAATGTTTTCGGCAGAACAATGTAATTATAATAGTAGAAAGAGCTTAATAAATGAAGTTATTGGTTGGTGTATATGAGCAAATATTGATTTAAATGTTATAATTGTAAATAGATGTAATATCAAAGTTGTCTGGGGGAGATAGTGTAATGGGCAAAGAAGAGGGTCATGTTAATTGGATGGATCAGATATTTCGGGACTATGAAAAGGACGGCGGTCTGAAGAATAATCCTGGCTTTGGAAAACCGCTTCCGAAGTCGGCATTATCGGGAAATATGTATGATAATTTCTTAACGAAGGCCAAAGACGCCGGTTTCCTTCCGCTTTGGATTAAATGGCAAAAAGAAATCCGGGGAGAGCTATCTGACGTGGTTCGATTAAAAAAAATGAATTCATCTGAATCAGAATTAACCAAACGAATTGAAGAAATTAATGAGAAAGTACGTACATATAATGGTATTTGTCCGACACAAATGCAACGTCGGGAAATCGAGTGGGGAAGCATCGAAGTTCAGTATGAAAAATGGAAGTGATAGATAAAGTGCAAAATGTGGGTATTTGTATGACGTGATTATGAATGGATTATGATATAATGGCATGAATAAAAAACAGAGAGTGGGACTTCGTTTGGAAAAAAGAAAAGAAGTTTTTTCATGGATAAAAGCGATCGGGATTGCAGTCATTCTGGCCTTTCTAATTCGAACATATATTTTTGCACCTATTGTCGTAGATGGAGAGTCAATGATGCCAACTCTACAAGACCACGAACGAATTGTACTTAATAAGTTTGGAACAAACATCGATAGTATTGACAGGTTTGATATTGTTGTTTTTCATGCAACGGTAGATAAAGATTATATAAAACGGGTTATCGGTCTGCCAGGTGACCATATAGAATATAAAGATGATACGCTTTATATTAATGGAAAAGCATATGAAGAACCCTACCTAGACAAATATAAGAATCAGATGGCAGGAGTGCCGCTGACCGATTCTTTCAAGCTCGAGGATATAACCGGCAGCATGACAGTGCCAGATGATCAGCTGTTCCTTATGGGGGACAATCGCCAAAATAGTTTGGATAGCCGTGAAATCGGCACGATTTCCGTCGACGAAATTGTCGGCAAAGCGAATCTAGTGTATTGGCCGATCAAGGAAATAAAAATTGTAAAATAAAAGGAAGCGGACTCGATTGTCGAGTCCGCTTTATTGTTGGAAAAACTTATATCGGTGAAGAGATGAACCGAATGTTCCCATTTTCATCTTGATGAATCGTTTTCCCAGGATCTACTTCGATTGTTAATGGGTGAATCTCTGCAGCCCGGTCTGAAAAGAACCAGCGCCGTCCCGGTTTGCTTAATAAAATGAACACACCATTGCTGCCCATGAAAGAAATGCCATTAGGATTCAAAGTGCCGTTATCCCGGGGGGAAATACCAAAGTCGATTAGTTGCTGGCCGATCGTATCGATTTTGGTAGTTGTTAAATTAATCTCACCAATGTTTAATAAAGAATCCATTGAGAAAGGCACTTCACATTCTGGTGCAATTGAATGCCTGGCAATAAACTCTACAATATTGCCGGTCGGATCGGTGAAATATAGCGAGTGTGCATTGAGGTGGCTGAAGTAAACTTCATCATCGCCATCTTCCGTATTTAAAGAAGTCCGTGCTTTGATCCACTGCTTCGCTTCTTGAAATTGATTGGACGGGATATTGAAGGCAAAATGATAAAAGGGTTTACTTCCGTTTTTTGTTTCTGTAAAAACCAATTCACTTGCCCCTGCTTTTATAGTAAAGCCATGATGACTCTCGTCTAGCAATTTGGCATTTAGCAATTCAACATAAAATTTCTTCATTTCAGCAATGTCACTCGCAATAAGACTCACTTTTTTAATCAGCATATTTATCACCTTTCTACATTCAGTTTCTATCATTGTAATTTAAATCTTCCTTAATAAACCAATTTGGAGTTTGTGTATTCTCTTTTTTTTTCTTTTTTCATTAAAACCAACTTATATGGGTTAAATTAGGTTATCCTATTATAAAGAAGTAATCACGTTAACCAGGCCCGTATCAGAAATTGGATTACTTTATTAAAAGGGTGTCTGAGATGGAGTACTAGAGATGGACATGGTAAAAGATTTAATATCAAACTATGGTTATTTTGCGATATATGGACTGCTGGCCCTCGGAATTATTGGTTTGCCGGTACCTGATGAGTTTATGATGACTTTTGTCGGCTATTTGTCGTCCATTGCTGTTTTAAATGTCCAAGGGGCATTCCTCGTCAGTTTTCTTGGGTCGATTTCTGGAATGCTGGTCAGTTACTTTATTGGTAAAAAGGTAGGCAAGCCTTTTTTGAGAAAGCACGGCAAGTGGATTAAGATGACTCCGACAAGGCTGGAAAAGCTGGAGAAATGGTTCAATAAATACGGTCCGTGGACCATTATTATTGCATATTTCATCCCAGGTGTCCGCCACTTCGCCAGTTATTTTTCTGGGATGAACGGGATGGGGAAACGAAAATATATTATTTTCGCAGGTGCAGGAGCTTTCAGCTGGTGTTTGGTATTTACAGCTTTTGGCTATTTTATTGGTGTCTTAACTTAAATTATTTGGGGGAGAACTGACTTCCTTAAGTGGGCCCGAGTTTTAAAATAATGAAACAAAAAAACCCCGTTTTTGAATTTCAGAAACGGGGTTGTCTATTGTTAACTTTTATTATTGAGCAGAATATCCGCCGTCGATAACTAGCTCAGCACCAGTAACGTATGAAGCTTCATCAGATGCTAGGTAAAGCACTGCATTTGCAATATCAGCTGGTTGACCTAAACGTTGTAATGGAGTCGCTTTAACCATTTGGTTCACAAGTTCTTTTGACTCTTCTAATTTTTGTGTCATTGGTGTTTCGATAATACCAGGGAATATGGCATTAACACGGACGCCCATGCGGCCATATTGTGTTGCAGCAGCCTTAGAAATAGCCCGAACAGCACCTTTAGAAGCTGAATAAGCGTTTAAACCCATACCGATTTGAGCTGTAAAGGAAGAAATATTTACAACAGCGCCTTTTCCTTCTTCAACCATGTAAGGAACAACATGTTTCATACCAAGGAAAGGTCCAAATCCGTTAACACTTAACATTAGTTGCCAATCAGCCAATGTTGTATCATTAATTTGTTTTTCTGTTGAGATTCCAGCATTGTTGACTAGGATGTCAACTCTACCAAATTTCTCAATAACAGTATCCATCATTTTTTTCCAGCTTTCGTCAGAAGATACATCAAGAAGTGTACCATAGACATTATCTAGCTCGTTCACTTTTGCAACAGCTTTTTCATTGATGTCAGCAGCAATAACTTGAGCTCCTTCTTTTGTGAATAGGTCTACCATTTCTCTACCCATACCGGATGCTCCTCCAGTAATAAGTGCCACTTTATTAGTTAATCTTCCCATCATAATCACTCCTAATAGATTTTTAAAAGCTGGACAATATGACCACGTATAGTGCAAAAGTTGTATGATCAACGAGCAATATTATTACTCCTTTATGAATCCGTCAAGCATTTTATTTTTCCGTTTACACATTGCCTTTTTCTTGCTGGGAAAAAAGATGTTGTAAATCTGGGAAAGTTGATATATTTAAATAGACTTCCCACTCCCTGGTTCAAAAACAAAACATACAGGTATAGTTGAAAGCGTTGTCAACCTTTTAAAATTCAAATTTTGATTACGTAAATTGTCAATATACAAAAATAGCTTAACCGTTCTATTTGATAATACTCACCAGCAACCTTGTAGATCCTTTCGCACGTTATCATGGTCCTCGTTTGAGAAAAGCACTATATAATTCCTAGCAACTTTTGTTGATGAGTACCATATGTTCAATTCTAGTGATTAAAATCGAATACTGCAAACTTTTTGTACTTTCAATACAAAAATTTATAACCTCATTCCATTTCTTGTTTTTCAGGCGTTTGAGAAGTCTTTTATGTAAAAAGGAGGTAATCTATTGATGAATCACAGAATGTATCTATCCTTGGCCATTCCTCTTACGATTTCGACAATGAGTACGCCTTTGCTTGGGGCGGTTGATACGGCTGTGGTTGGAAAGTTGAGTGATCCTGCTTATATCGGCGGGGTAGCTGTTGGAACCATTATTTTTAATACGATGTATTGGCTTTTTGGTTTTCTGCGAGTTAGTACATCTGCCTTCGCTGCACAAGCAGAGGGGGCTAGGGATGAGACACAAAGCCTGATGGCCTTGATTCGTCCTTTTATGATAGCGGCAATTATCGGTCTTCTTTTTATCGTAATTCAGAAGCCCATTTTAAATGTTTCCTTAGCTGCAATCACGCCGGAGTCGGATGTTGCCGCCTTTGCATCTGACTATTTCAGTATTCGGATCTGGGGTGCGCCTTTTGCGTTAATGAACTATGTCATTCTAGGCTGGTTAATTGGAAAATCCCGCATAAAAACATCTCTGTTCATTCAAGTTTTCATGAACCTGATCAATATTGTCCTGTGCTTGCTTTTTGTAAATAGGTTTTCCTGGTCTGTAACAGGAGTCGCTACGGCTTCATTGATTTCAGAGATTGCAGCTTTCTTCGTTGGTTTGTTGGTGATTAGGAAGGTAGTTTCCATACCTGAAACCTTTTCTTTACGAGCGGGATTCGATTATACTTCCTTGAAAAAAATGATGGTGGTGAACAGGGATTTATTTATCAGGACAATTTGTTTGATTACGGTTTTTAATCTTTTCACGGCCAAAGGAGCCACTTTTGGGACAGAGACTTTGGCAGCCAATGCTGTACTCATTCAAATTCACTATCTGATGGCATATTGCTTTGATGGTTTTGCAAATGCATCGAGTCTTCTGATTGGGAAAGCCATTGGTTCGAGAGATGTACACCTTTATAAAAAAACGCTAGCTCTTTCAGCGCAATGGGGCCTGTATGCCTCTCTCATACTTGCTGTTTTATACTGGTTATTTAGCGATAAAATTATTCTGCTCTTCACGAATATCTCAGGGGTCATTGAACTGACCCATGTATACGGACTTTGGATAGTCATATTCCCATTCACAGCCTTTATCGGACTCATTTTCTATGGAGTGTTTACGGGTGCTACTGAAGCTGTTCCTGTACGGAACTCCATGCTTCTTGCGCTGCTGGCCTTTCTGTTTGTCCAGTTTTTGGCCGTCCCGCAACATGGCAATCATGGATTATGGCTTGCCTTTCTTGTATTCAGTTTAGGTCGTTCCTTATTTTTAGCGTTATACATCCCGAGGTTAAACAGAAAAATAATGATTTTAATGGACGAAGAGAGTTTAGTGAAGGCACCCTCTTATAATTGAGAGAGGGTGTTTTTTAGTTGCAACGGTCATTTTGACAGTAGTTTGACGTTAGTGATAAAACGGGAATACTTAAAAAAGGTATCAACGCTTGGCGAATCAGATAATAAAAGTGATAAAATAAAAAATATATATAAAAGAGGAGTTGTCGTATTTTGAGTGAAATGAATTGGCGTGAAGAAGTTGAGAAACGGAAAATGGACATACTACTGGATACGCAAAATTTATTAAAAATAAAAAGCGTACTGGATGAAGAACATCCGACAGAAGAGGCTCCATTTGGTAAAGGGGTAAAGGAAGCGCTTGATTACATGCTTCAGTTAGCCGAAAAAGACGGTTTTACTGTGAAGAATGTCGATAATGTCGCCGGCCATATTGAAATGGGTGAAGGCGAGGAGTTGATCGGTATTTTATGTCATGTCGATGTTGTTCCTGAAGGAGATGGCTGGAGTTCGGATCCGTTTGGCGCTGAAATCCGTAATGGTCGTATTTATGCTCGTGGGGCAATCGATGATAAAGGGCCGACGATGGCTGCCTATCATGCGATGAAGCTTGTCAGGGAGATTGGTAAGCCTTTGAACAAACGTGTGCGGATGATTATCGGAACGGATGAGGAATCAAATTGGCGCTGTGTTGGCCGTTATTTTGAAGTGGAAGAAATGCCATCGATGGGCTTTGCGCCAGATGCTGACTTCCCAATCATCAGTGCGGAAAAGGGAATCTGGGATTTCTCAGTTATACATCCAGCCGATGCAGGCAATGGAACGAACTCCGAAGTGAATGTTATTGAATTTTCATCAGGCCGAAGAACGAATATGGTACCAGATTTCGCAACGGCCACAGTGGAAGCTGTAAATCCCGCTGAAGTTGTGACAAACTATCAAAATTATCTTCAAAAATATTCGTTGAAGGGGCAAGCCGTACCACAAAAAAATCAAGTGCTTCTAGAACTGAACGGCGTTTCAGCTCATGCAATGGAGCCGAAAAATGGAGTCAATGCAGGTATGCATCTAGCTGTATTTTTAGCAGACCTAACACTTGATCCGCATGCGAAATCCTACTTTACTTTCATTAAGAATTATTTGTTTGAAGATTCCCGTGGAAATAATTTAGGTGTGGCTTACACAGATGAGCAAACAGGTGAATTGACGGTTAATGCCGGAGTATTCAACTATTCCAAACAGGGTGACAGTTCCATTGGCTTCAGTATGCGCTACCCGGTAACATTTGAATGGGAACAGCAAAAAGCGGCATTAGAAGAAAGACTTGCAGCATATAATTTGCGTGTGAAGTCAAATTCGCATTCAACGCCTCACTATGTGAACAGCGAAAGTTTCCTGATTAAGACGCTGCAGCAAGTGTATGAAGCAGAGACCGGTGATAAAGCAGAGCTCCTTTCAATTGGCGGTGGCACATATGCCCGTTCATTGAAGGAAGGCGTCGCATTCGGGCCTCTATTCCCAGGCAGTGAAGATATTGCGCATCAAAAGGATGAATATATTGTTATTGAAGATATGCTTAAGGCAACGGCAATTTATGCACGTGCCATTCATGAATTAGCTAAATAAGAGGCTGAGAGGGAGAAAGAAAGACATGGGAAAAATCATTTATAACGGCGAACTTAAAACAAGGTCGGACGTAAAGGTTGATATTGAGGACCGAGGTTATCAATTTGGTGACGGGATATATGAAGTCATTCGAGTTTATAACGGCGAAGTATTTGCGAGTAATATGCATGTAAACCGTCTAATGGACAGTGCAAAAATGATTCAGCTGAAGGTCCCTTTAACTGTAGCGGAAATCGAAGCTCGAGTTAAAGAACTAATCGCTGAAGATAAACTACGGAACGGGATTGTCTACATGCAATTGACGAGGGGAGTGTGCTCGCGCACTCACGCTTTTCCAATTAATGAGGTGGAGCCGGTCTTTGTCGCCTATACGAAAGAAATGCCCTATACAGGAAAAGTGAAGCCTGGGGTCAAGGCCGTGACGACCGACGACATCCGCTGGTTGCGCTGTAATATTAAAAGCTTGAATCTACTAGGTAACATATTGGCTAAGCAACAAGCAGTGGAAGCTAGCTGTGACGAAGCAATTCAGCATCGTGATGGGACGGTAACGGAAGGAAGTTCATCTAACGTCGCTATCATGGTGAATGGGACATTGAAAACGCATCCGGCCACCAACTTGATTCTGAATGGGATTACCCGTCAGGTGATGCTAAAACTATGTGCCGATAATGATATTCCCTATGTCGAAGAAGCCTTCACAGTCGAGGAAATGATGGCAGCTGATGAGGTCCTCTACACGAGTACAAGTGTAGAAGTGACACCGATTATTAACATCGATGGACAACCGATTGCTAATGGAGAACCAGGACCGATTACCAAAAGTCTGCAAAAACTGTTTTCTGAAGAAATTGAGAGACAATGCGGTGCCGTTTAAAGAGAATTAATAAGTGCCCCCCTGCCACGCGGCAAGGGGGGTTTTACATTTCAAGCTCTTATATCCCCATTCGTTTTCCTCTTATTCGCTTTCGGAATTCAAGCATTTTAAAACGATTAAAACCTTTTGTGATTTTTTTGTATTCCAATCTGATAGTTAAAAAGCTGAGATATATAATATGTGTTAACTGAAAAAAAATGTGGTTTACAAAAATCTTTTCTACTATTATTATTTAAACAAGGCATGGAGGTCGACCGGTCTAAACCTTAATCAAATGTATGTATAAAAAAATTCAATCTATTTAGAATGTTTAGGAATTTAATATTTTTATAATGGTTACTATGCAAAATTGAAATGATTTAATTTGTATAGTGCAAATGGAGAGGGAAATTATATGACAACCAAAGAAATGGTTTATTCAGCATTGTTTGCAGCATTAATCGGAGTTTTAGGGCTAATCCCTCCAATTCCTTTAGGATTCATACCGGTACCAATTACTGCACAAACATTAGGCGTTATGCTTGCGGGATGCTTTTTAGGTAGAAAAATGGGCGGATTGAGTTTAATAGTTTTTATAGTATTGGTTGCAATTGGTGCGCCGTTATTAACAGGTGGCCGTGGTGGACTTGCTGTATTGGTGGGGCCTTCAGCAGGGTATATTTGGAGTTGGCCGCTAGCTGCTTTTATCATCGGTTACTTCACTGAAAAAGTCTGGTCCAACGTCAAAACATGGAAAGTCGTTATCGTTAACATATTTGGCGGGGTGCTTTTGATTAACTTAATTGGTGCACCTATTATGGCTCTTATTACAAATACATCGGTATGGGCAGGTTTAATGGCGAGTATTGCGTTTTTACCAGGGGATTTAATTAAAGCATTCATTGCAGCGATAATTGCTGTGCAATTAAAATCAGTGAGTCCAATTCAAGAACGACTGGCAGCAGCAGAAGAGGAATAATGACAACAAATGGTGGGACGGTTTTCTTCTTTATTTGGATTGCATAATGTGAATGAAAGGTAATAATAACATGAATATAACTGACCAAATAACGATGTACAAAGACATCTGTCCTGAAAAAGTGGCAGTGCAGCTTGGAATTCGACAACTAACATACAGTGCTTTAGTTGACTCGATGAATCAAATTGCAAATGGCTTGTCGAATGTGGAACATTCATCAAAATCGAATATAGCCATATTAATGTCTAATTGTGTTGAATTCATTCAAATCTTCGTTGGAGTAGTCAAAGCTGGTTTGATACCTGTACCACTTGATCCGAAATGGAGTGCATCTGAAATTCGATACGTATTGACAAAATGTGAGCCTGCTTTGTTGTTTATCGAAGGAAGTTTAGCGGATAAAGTGGAAGAGGAAGGTATTCCAACTATAATAGTTGAGCCAGATGGCACGGAGGACGATTTTTCAAACTGGCTTGCTTCTAATGCAGTGGAAGAACCTATAACCCCATTGATAAATGAAGTTTTATTTTTAGGTTTTACATCAGGAACAACAGGTACACCAAAAGGGTATATTCGTACACATTTATCTTGGCTAGAAAGCTTTTATTCAACGAATAAGGTATTTAATCTCAAGTTCTTTGACCATATATTAGCGCCGGGACCTCTTGTCCATTCATTGTCATTATTTGCAGCAATCCAAACATTGTTTATAGGTGCGACTTTTCATATTATTCGTAAATTTACACCAGCTGATGTACTGAAAGTTTGTCAGCAAGTAGAAGAGACAACTATTTTCCTTGTCCCGACTATGATTCAAGCAATAATGGATTACGCAGTGAGGACTCCGCATCCGTATTATGTGCCAAAAGCGGTTATTTCTTCAGGAGCAAAATGGTCAGCAGCCTCTAAAGAAGGGGTAATGGAGGTATTTCCGAATCTGGATATTTATGAATTTTATGGTTCTTCAGAGGCCAGTTATATTTCCTATTTAACGCCTCAAAATAATAGTTTAAAGCCAGATACAGTCGGTAAGCCATTTCCGCAAGTGAAAATTTCAATTAGAGATATGGATGGCAAGGAAGTGAAGACAGGGGAAGTGGGTCAGTTATTTGTTTCAAGTGAGATGATATTTTCGGGTTATTTTCAGCAAGAGGATGAAACAAATAATGTTTTGAAAGACAATTGGTTAAAGTTAGGTGATTACGCAAGGCGGGATGAAGAGGGTTATCTTTACATAGAAGGTCGGGCAAAAAACATGATTGTAAGTGGGGGTCTGAACATATTTCCGGAAGAAATTGAACGGGTATTGATGCAATTACCGGAAATTGAAGCAGTAATGGTGACAAGTTTACCTGATGCTTACTGGGGTGAAAAGGTCATCGTACTTGTACAGTGGAAACAGGGATACACACTCAACTTACAAGAAGTAAAAAGCCATTGCCGGAAGTATCTGGCATCCTACAAAACCCCGCAAGAACTAATCGAAGTCACAGCATTTCCTTATACAAGTAGCGGGAAAATTGCGCGTAACCTTGTAAAACAACAAATGATAGAGGTGTGCCGATGAGAGAAGTTGTTATTGTAGAAGCGAAAAGGACACCTATAGGAAAATTAGGTGGTGTATTCAAAAATCTAGAACCAGAGGATTTACTAACACCACTCATAAAACACCTTATCCATGAAAATAATATTCCGGCTACAGAGATTGATGATGTGATCATTGGTAATACAGTGGGACCTGGTGGAAATATTGCACGTAATGCTTTATTAACAGCAGGTTTACCCTACACGGTACCTGGTGTGACTGTCGACCGTCAATGTGGATCTGGGTTAGAAGCAGTGAACCAGGCTGCCCGTATGATTCAAAGCGGAGCAGGTCATATTTATTTAGCAGGTGGAGTTGAAAGCACTAGTCGAGCACCTTGGCGAATGAAAAAGCCAACCTCGCTTTATTCCTATCAACCGCCGGAAATTTATATGCGTGCTCGTTTTTCACCAGACAGTATAGGCGATCCAGATATGGGTATTGCGGCTGAAAATGTTGCAGAGAAATATGGGATTTCTCGCAAAGCACAAGATTTATTTGCGCTAGGCAGCCATGAAAAGGCTGTAAAATCTCAACGTGAAGGACGATTCACCGATGAAATAGTACCGATCACGGTTCAGTATGGTAAAGATTCAATCATTATTAGTGAAGATGAATGTCCACGAGCCAATACGAGCTTTGAAAAGTTACAGCAGTTATTGCCTGTATTTAAAAATGATGGTGTTGTAACAGCAGGAAATGCATGTCCTATCAACGATGGTGCAGCGCTTGTATTAATAATGTCTTTAGAAAAATGCGAGGAACTAGGACTGCAGCCACTAATGAAATTTATTGATGCGCAAGCAGTTGGTGTAGACCCAAATTATTTGGGCATAGGTCCAGTATCTGCCGTCAATCAACTCCTTGCAAGGAATGACCTAACAGCCGATGATATCGATATAGTTGAGTTTAATGAAGCATTCGCCTCTCAAGTATTAGCATCCATTCAAAGTCTAGGCATTCCGCAATTAAAGGTCAATCGTGGTGGTGGTGCCATTGCCATTGGCCATCCATATGGAGCATCAGGAGCTATTTTAATGACCAGACTCTGTGCAGAGATGAAACGGCAGCCATTTATGAGAGGACTTGCAACCCTTGGCATTGGGGGAGGACTTGGGCTAGCCACATTAGTTGAACGATTTTCGAAGGAGTGAAGCCTTCCATTTTCATTAACAGTTTCGTATATAGTGAATAAGCTATTCACTATGATTTGTGTGTTAAGAGCTCAACGCTAGTAAATGGGATACTGATGGTTTTTAGAGGAGGATCCAGGATGTTAACAGGGAAAGTGGCATTAGTGACAGGAGCTAGCCGGGGAATTGGACGAAGCGTTGCATTACGTTTAGCAAGAGAAGGAGCAGCTGTAGGTGTCAATGGAACAAATCCTGAAAAAGTAGCACAAGTCGTATCAGAAATTCACACATTGGGTGGGCAGGCTATTGGGATCTGTGAGTCTATAGCATCAGTGTCTAGCGGTGAAATAATCGTCCCTCAGCTAATGGACGCATTTGGTCAGTTGGATATATTGGTGAACAATGCTGGCATCGTGCGTGATAAAAAATGCATCAATATGTCGGCAGCTCAATGGCAGGATGTGATAGACGTTCATTTAACGGGTACTTTCGCTTGTACAAAGGCAGCGATAAATGTTATGAAGGAACGCGGTCAAGGCGGATGTATCATCAATATGACGTCAACTGCTGGTTTATTAGGCTCAGTTGGTCAAGTGAATTATAGTGCAGCAAAAGCGGGAATCCTCGGTATGACGTGGACTTTGGCAGAAGAGCTGAAAAAAGATCATATTCGGGTCAATGCGATTTCTCCTGCAGCGCTCACTGATATGACAAAGTCTGTTATTGAGTATATTCAAGCTAAATGTACTGCGAATAACGAAGTATTTCCACCCTTTTGGCAAGTAGGCACAGCAGATGAAGTGGCACATCTTATATATTTATTAACGACTATCGACGATTCGGAATTAACAGGCGAAGTATTTGGCGTGAACGGCTCGAAAATCAGTGTTTGGGAGAAGCCTAAACAAAGAATGCTCTCAAATGATCAGGGGCTAACTGCAGATATGCTCCTAGCAAAATGGCATGAACATCGTGACACAACTACTGATTAAAGAAGGTTTCCATTATGCTATGTTTTGAAGATGTATCATTTTCTTATCCTAATAAGAAGCATGTTATTCAAAAACTTTCTTTTCAAATAGAAAAGGGAGAGTTTGTGGCAATTGTCGGCCCAAACGGTTCTGGTAAATCGACCATCTCCAAATTGGCAGATGGACTGATATTACCGAAAAAAGGCAGAGTTTTGTTTCAAGGCCTTGATACAAAACAAAAGGAAAATCTAGCAATAATCCGCAAATCAATAGGCATTATTTTTCAAAACCCAGAGGAACAGCTCATTACGACCAATGTATTCGATGAAGTAATCTTCGGTCTTGAAAATATCGCCTGTCCTCCCAGTGAGATGGTAGAAAGAGCAGAGGCTGCACTTGAAAAAGTAGGGATGCTTCCTTTTCGAGAGACTGAGCCACATAAACTCTCTGGTGGTCAAAAGCAGCGTGTGGCCATTGCTGCGATATTAGCAATGGAACCAAAACTCATTATTTTTGATGAATCTACGTCCATGCTTGACCCTGATGGGAGACATCAAATTATATCCATCATGCGTCAATTGCATAATGAAGGTATTACCATTTTGCATATTACGCACCATATGGACGAAGTGTTATCAGCAACAAAAGTGATAGTAATTAATCAAGGGCAGATTGTGTCTACCGGAACCCCGCTTGAAATCTTCCATAAGCCACAGATGCTAATAGACTGTCGTTTGGAATTACCCTTTGCATTAAAATTGAAAATGCAGATGCAGCAGGAGGAAGTAGAAGTGCCAATGCATATAACGGATATAGAAGGGATGGTAGAATACTTATGGAACTCGCGCTAGAGCATATTCAATATGATTATTACAGCCCTGCAACTCGCGAAGTAAAACAAGTATTAACAGATATCTCGTGTACCATTCCATCTGGAGCATGGGTATCTATCATCGGGCAAACGGGATCAGGAAAGTCCACTTTAGCCAAAGTGATGCAAGGATTATTATGGCCGACAGTAGGCCAGAATACGATGGATGGGAAGCTAATAAAACCTAATAAAAAAGGAAAACCGACAATTTCTCCAGATGTGGGTCTTGTTTTTCAATATCCTGAACACCAATTATTTGAAACGACTGTTTTAAAAGAACTAGCTTTTGGCCCTAGAAATAGAGGATGGCATAAAGACGCTATCGTAAATAAGGCACAGCAAGTAATTGATTTAGTAGGCTTGGATGCAAGTTACCTAGAAAAATCTCCGCTTCATTTAAGTGGTGGAGAAAAAAGACGTGTTGCGATTGCGTCTGTCCTTATGTTAGAGCCCAAGATTCTTATTTTAGATGAACCGACTGCCGGATTAGATCCACTCGGTAGGCAGAGCATCTTACAAAACATAGAGGAGTGGCGACGACAAGGCAATCATACGGTTATATTGATTACACATCAAATGAATGACGTAGTGGAATATGCTGATGAAGTCATTGTGTTACACAAAGGGAAGCTGCAATTTCAAATGAACCCTATGTCATTGTTTTTGGATAAAAGGGAAGAACTACAATCCATGGGATTAGATATACCCGATACAGCGAAATTGTTACTAGCAATAGAGAAGGTGACAGGGCAAAGGATCCAGGTAGCATCTTTGAAAGAATTAGATGTGATGCCTCAAGTGCTTACACTTCTAAAGGGAAGGAGATACCAATATGATTGAAAATGTCATTATTGGTCAGTATGTCGCTAGAGATTCCATCTTACATCGTTTAGACCCGCGAACAAAACTAATGGCCATAGCTATTTTTATGTTATTGGTTTTTTTATTACATAGTTATATAAGTTATGTGCTAGTAACTTGTCTTGTTTTAGGTTGTCTAGCATGTTCAAAAATTCCACCATCCTTTTTTATAAAAGGATTATTGCCAATTCTATTTATTTTGAGCTTCACTTTTGTGTATCATTTATTTTTAACAAAAGGGGAGAATCTAATATTTCAATTTGGCTACTTGCATATTTATATGGAAGGAATTGTCGAAGGTTGCCGCGTCCTATTGAAAATTGTCCTCCTTGTTTTGATGACTTCATTATTAACTTTAACGACAAAGCCATTAGATATAGCGTACGGTCTAGAAACAATCATGAGACCTTTAAAAAAACTGCATGTACCAGTAGAACAATTTGCCTTAATGCTGTCGATTGCATTACGATTTATCCCAACTATTATTCAGGAGCTAGACCGCATCATTGATGCACAGCGCTCAAGAGGTGTGCAGTTTGATCATCAAAGCAAAGTTAAAAGAATTACGAATTATATTCCGGTCATTATTCCATTGTTATTAACTTCCATTCAAAGGGCCGAAAACTTATCGCTTGCGATTGATGCTCGTGCCTATCGTGATGGACGTGATAGAACTCGTTTTAAACTATTAAAATTTAAGAGTTTAGATTATTGGACACTAAGTATTTTATTGCTAGTTTTATTGGGCCTTTTATTTCTGAAGGTTGGAGGAGAAGTGTTATAAAACCTTGTGCTATTAGAGTTACTTCATTATTAACTTCCTTACCCTTTACTCAGCGTCGTATTCAATAAGGTCGAATTAAATATTATTAAATGCAGCTTTATAACAAAAGGCTTGGCTCTCCGACGATTTCCCCGTTTTTACATTGCTTAAGACACTTGCTTAGCTCTTGAAAGACATTTTTATTTGGGCTTGAGGAGCTGAGTCTAAACTATCCCCCTTTGCGACTGGAAACACCAATAGGTTTTCAGTTTTTTTGTTTTAGCTACCCAAAAAAGATTACATGCTATCGAGAAATGACAATGTTCACTAAGCCGGTTTTAATTTTATTATTCGCCCTCGATCAGGTTTGTTCTTCAACTTTTACCGCAAAACTGCTTCCAATATTATCAGTTTGTTCCTTTTGACATTTTCAAGATTCAGGAATATACTTGCTTATAACTTAAAAAGTTTACCTATCGCAACATTTTGAGTTGCGTGTAAAAAGGGGTTGAAATAGTTATGTCTGAATATGGTGAATTACATCAATCCTCTTCTAGGGGAATTAAAAAACTGCTTCCTTATCTAGGTCCAGCCTTTATAGCCGCTGTAGCCTATATTGATCCAGGGAATTATGCTACAAATATTACAGCAGGTTCTAAATATGGTTATACATTATTATGGGTTATCTTTGCCTCTAATTTAATGGCTGTTCTAATCCAATCATTGTCTGCTAAATTAGGAATTGCCACAGGGAAAAATCTTCCTGAGCTATGCAGGGAGAGGTTTTCAAAAAAGACATCTTTCTTATTATGGCTGCAGGCTGAAGCGGTTATCATGGCAACTGATTTGGCTGAATTTATTGGTGCGGCACTCGGAATCTATTTGCTTTTTGATCTGCCGCTTATCACATCTGCCTTTATTGCGGCGATAGGCTCTTTTGCCATATTGGAAATCCAGCGTAGAGGATATCGGACATTCGAAGCCTTGATCACGGTCATGATTTTTGTTGTAGTTATTGCATTTGGGGCTCAAGTTTTTTATGCAAAACCTGATACTTCTGCAGTTGTTCTGGGACTCTTCACTCCAAAATTCGAGGGGGTAGATAGTATTTTACTATCTGCGGGTATGCTTGGAGCGACCGTCATGCCACATGCGATTTACCTTCATTCTTCTTTAACGCAGAAAAGAATTGTCGGTAAAAACGATTTAGAACGAAAAAAGATTTTTCGTTTTGAGCTAATTGATATTATTATAGCTATGCTTATTGCAGGTGCAATCAATGCCGCCATGGTAATTGTTTCAGCAGCTTTGTTTCATAAAAGTGGAATACTTGTTGAGGATTTAGATGTTGCGTATCAACAATTTGGTGCCCTGCTTGGACCTTCTGTCGCGATGTTTTTTGGGATAGGACTATTGTTTGCAGGATTATCAAGCTCTTCCGTTGGTGTGATGACAGGTGATGTAGTCATGCAGGGTTTTATTAAAAGGCATATACCGATTTATTTGAGAAGAGTCATTACGACAGTTCCTCCTTTAGCTATTATATTGTGGGGAGTAAACCCATCTAAAGCACTTGTGATGAGTCAAGTGGTTCTCTCGTTTGGAATTGCGTTTGCTTTAATTCCGTTAATCATGTTTACGAGCAATAAACAAGTTATGGGCAATCTAGTCAATCATAAAGTCACCTCCAGCATAGCCGGGCTTATCGCTGTACTTATTATCGGGCTGAATTTGTTCCTGCTTTATGAAACAATTTTCAGCTAAAGAGGTTATGTCTGGAGAATGGAACGTGGATTTTATGGAGCAGCATGATTCGGTACAGCCTTATTCCCATAGCATTAATTAGAATGAAAGAAAAGTTGAAGGACCAGGTACTGGTCCTTTTTCCGTTGCTCTTAACAGTCAGATGGAGGCTGACATGGCTGAATGTGAACCTTTAATTGATTAATTCGACCTTCACTAGATTAATTCGGCCTTGCGATTGATTAATTCGCCCTTCACTAGATTAATTCGACCGTGCCATTGATTAATTCGGCCTTGCGATTGATTAATTCGACCTTCACTAGATTAATTCGGCCTTGCGATTAATTAATTCGACCTTCATTAGATTAATTCGACCGTGCCATTAATTAATTCGACCTACACATAGGATAATCCGTCCTTGGCTCCGATTAATCCCTGATAATACCGTGACTTGTCCCAATCAAAACTTCCTTTTCCTTTTGATTGCGGTAAACGAATTTAAGGGCAATTTTTTTGAAACCTTCCATTTGTTCTACTTCTGTCAAAATTAACTCACATGTAATGGTGTCACCTGTAAATACAGGACGAATGAATTCATTTACCATTTCACGGGCGATGTAATTCAAATCGCCTCCGATTTTAGTCCCTATACTTGCTGTTAATAATCCATGTACCATTAATCGCCCTTTTTCATCGCGTTCCATATGATGTCTGCCTTGGTCTCCTGAAAGTTCAGCGAATTGTAACGTTTCTTCTTCAGTAAAGGTCCGTTCCCACGTATATACATCCCCAGGTTTCAGCATTATGTTTCTTCCTCCCTATAATATCTAGATTTCCAATGTCTAACATATAAAATATAACACGTTTAAATAATAAATGAATAACCATTCATAATAAAATACATGCGGTTATTCGAACGTTATGTGATTAAACTTTACGTAAAATTCGGTGATAGTCAGGAATTTTAGTTAAGGTTTACAAAATTCCTTCGTAAATTTACCTATTATGTTAATGGCATTTGGGATTACCCATGATTATTGGATGGATATCGGCAAGTCAGCGAATTTTAATTCTGCCAGGTGAAGAATACTGTCACTGCTTTAGACGGCAACCAGACTGCAGGTATGTATGTAAAAAAGGCAAGTTGGTCGAGACACTGAACCTGCGATAACGAGATGGCATAAAGAATTGCTGTTAAGGAAAGACTGAGAACTTTCAGTCTTTTTTTGCTTAAAGGAATTCCCTAAATGCAAGTTAAAGGCAGGTATTCCCAATTGGGATTATGGTAAAATTAAATGGAGAACAGGAAGGAATGATAGTGACGAATGAATACTCATTTTTTCTTTGCTTTGGTATTACCTGATGATATAAAGACTTATTTAAATGATGCAACAGAACAAATTAAATCAGAGTTTCCATTTAAGAAATGGCTGCATCAAGCCGATTATCATATTACGATGGCGTTTTTAGGGAATGCTCCTGATTCTATGAAAAAGGATGCCCTAGGGCGAGTGGAAAGCGAGCTTGCCAATGAGACCATGTTTGACCTGGAACTCGGGGATATTGGGGTTTTTGGAAAAAATGAGAGCCCAAGAATTCTTTGGGCAGGTGTCAAACAGCAAGACAGACTTTTTACCATTCAAAGAAAAATCTATGAATCGTGTGTGCAGGCCGGCTTTGAACTGGATAAAAAACCGTTTAAGCCGCATATAACGCTGGCAAGAAAATTCGAGGGTGAGAGTCTCTTTTCGATAGAAAGGGTCCGGCAGATAGCAAATTTGGAGACTAAGCATTTTGAAGCAGCTCAGATTGCGCTTTATCAAACACATCTTGGAGCTTCCCCTTCATACGAACAGATTTTTACAATAAACCTTCAATAATAGAGGAAGATGGGTGGTGTTCGAATGGCACAGCTCATAAAAATGCAGGATTATATTTCTCGGTATGAGCAGGATATTTATCGATATCCAACACAATTTGCAAAATTAAAAAAACAGCAATGGGATAAATTGAAGGCTGCATATCACGCGGGCGAGCTAAATCAGCTGTATAGCCAACCTGATGTAATGGAAACCCTTGTACAGGACGATACACCTCAGGAGGAGCCACAGGGCCTGTTCAACAAGGTGAAAGGCCTATTCCACCGTTCAGATAAACAAGCGCTAGAGGTCGAAGAGCAACAAATACCGAACCCGGCTAGAAATGAAAATGTCTTTTCATTAAGATTTCCCTCTAATCCAGCTAATCTGGATGAATTAAAACAGAATTTTTTAAATCAGCTGCTCCGATTTCAAATGAAATGGGGCAGCTCGACGCTTCGTGAAAAGTCATTTGTGGACCAATCATTCTTTTTGGATGAAAGGCTCCGCTTTTTTCTGCAGCGGTTTCCGGATACGTTTCTCGTTTTATACAAACCTATCTTTCTATTGAAAAATGCGCCTGTCGAAGTCGATGTCATTTTATTAACGCCTGTGGATGCCTGGTGCATCACATTTTTGGAAGCGGAGGAAGATTCGGCTTTTATTGGATCGAGCGATCGATTCTGGGTCCGCCGGCATCATAAGTATCCTGACAAAAAAGTGCTCAATCCATTATTGGCTGTCAATCGGATGGGAAACATCGTCTCCCAGTTATTTGAACTATATGAAGTGAACTTGCCGATAAAAAAAGTGGTTCTCTCCCGAAATGGATATGTGGATTACCCGGAAACGCCGTATGATATCGATATATTGGATAAACGGACATTCCCGGAATGGTTTGAAAGGATGCGGACAATTTCTTCTCCCCTTAAGGCTCAGCAGTTAAAAGGTGCGCAGGCTTTGCTGGAATATTGCCAAACTACTTCAAGCATACGACCAGAATGGGATATCGATAATAATCAAGCAGAGGGAAAAGGGCATGCAGCGCCTTAATGAAACGATGTATTTCATTGTCAATCCAATGGCCGGAAATAAAGGAAGTATTAAAACCTGGAAAAAGGTCGAGGAAATACTGAAATCAGAAGATGTTCCCTATGAGGTCTTTTTTACGAAAGAAAAAGGGCATGCGTTAAGGTTGACGAAGGAAATTCTTTCCCAGACTAATCAGAAAACCCGAATGATTGCAGTTGGGGGAGATGGTACCTTACATGAATTGGTAAATGGTGCTGCTGAGTTTCCTCATGCAATCATTGGCTCCCTTGCAGCTGGGTCTGGCAATGATTATGTAAGGGGAGTTCAGAAAACCAAGAGTGCAGAGGAAGCCCTTTCTTTATTTCAGGATAATGTCGTCAGGGTTATTGACATCGGGCAGTTTGAGACGAATGGTCAGACCGGTTATTTTATGAACAGCCTTGGAATGGGTATTGATGCTGAAATATCTTATGAAGCGGACCGTTCTCCTCTAAAAAAATGGTTTAATCTTGTGAAAGCGGGTAAATTAATTTATCTGTTTATTTTTATAAAAAAGCTATTCACTTATCGGCCTAGTTATATGAATTTGACTGTTGATGGCAACATACATCAGTTAAAAAAGGTATGGTTCATTGTTATCGCAAACCAGCCCTACTTTGGTGGCGGGATGAAAATTTCACCGAAGTCAAAGCTAGACGATGGCATGTTGGATGTGATTGCAGTCCATGACATTTCGATTATGAAATTATTGACCGTATTCATCACCGTTTTATGGGGCGGTCATCTAAACATTAATAACGTTGATTTCTTTTCAGGTAAAATGATTCAAATTAAGAATTTTGGGTCAGTAAAAATTCAGTCAGATGGAGAAATTGTTGGGATGGATGAAGTAGCAGTAGAGGTTCTGAAAGAGAAAATCAGTGTCATGTTTAAGGGCCGTATTTCATTATAAGTTTTGAAATGATTTATTTGTTGTTGTTTTATGCGTATAATCGTTTTATAGTACTTGACGAAGAAACAGTATTTCAACTAAAATTTAATTTATGGCTATTGTTTTATTGCTCAATAGCTATTTTTTTATTTCTCTAATATGAGGATGTTTTTAATTGCGGGGTATCATCCCGATGCACGTATACACGCAGCTTCGCCAACAGGCGGGTTTTTTATTAAACATGGACTCAAAGTAGTGGTAATACATACACTAGGTGAAACGTACCCACATTTGTATAATTAAGCGAGGAAATCGAAGGTGAACCAGTTGGAACATTTATTAGGTCAGGAGTGGGATATATCCCCTGCTGGAGGAGCTACAGGAGAAGCCTTTATTGCCGAGAAAGATGGACAGAAGCTCTTCCTGAAACGAAATTCATCGCCATTTTTAGCTGTTCTTTCAGCTGAGGGCATTGTTCCAAAGTTAATGTGGACAAAACGCCTGGAAAATGGGGATGTAATTACGGCCCAGCATTGGATGGAAGGCAGGGAGCTATCTCAGCAGGAAATGAACAATATAAGAGTCGCAAAGCTGCTTCAAAAAATTCATCAATCCGATCCTTTGTTAAGCATGCTCAAAAGGCTTGGGAAATCCCCTTTACGACCTGAAAGTATACTTACAGAAATAGAAACCGGGTTATCTTCGGATGTTACGGATATTCCGATTATCAAGCAAGCCATTCATTTTTTACAGAACAATCTTCTGTTGATTGAATGCGACGAAAAAGTCGTCTGTCATTGTGATGTGAACCACAATAATTGGCTCATGACCGAAACTGACGGATTGTTTCTAATTGATTGGGACGGAGCAGTCATTGGCGATCCAGCCATTGACCTGGGCATACTCTTGTATTCCTACGTCCCAAGGGAAGAATGGAATGAGTGGCTTGCCCGTTATGGCAAGAAGCTTGACGCAGGCCTGGAGATGAGGATGAAATGGCACACGGTTTCACAACTTGTGCTTTCCATCCAATGGCATCATCGTAGAAAACGGTACGAGGAAAGAAACGATTTACTTCATAAACTTGAAACGCTATTAATGGCTGGCTGATTAGTATTGATCAATGTCATCCACCCATTGGGACAAGTCGTTCTGGTGTGTTGTTATATGTGCTTCTAAATCGGCGGCACCGATTCCTGTCTGACTGTATTCGTAAATCTCCGTCAGTACTGTTTTCACGTTACTATCAATATCCATATTGATCATCAAGGATTTGGCGAGCCTCTCAACCTGTTCGCATTCAGAAACGGAACCGCAGCAGTCTGTTTGATGGTTGGTTAATATATCTTTTAATAGTGCCATTTGATGTTCGTGGGATAGCGGCATATAATTCCACTCCTTTCTTAAATTGTAAAAGTGAGCCTGGATAAAAGGGATTCTCAGGTGATTTTCCCTGCCCTTCACTTATTTATAGTGTGTGTTGCGGAAAGTTTTATACATGAAAACTACAGAGACTGTCGCCATGATGGCCGGCAGTTTTTTTATTTAATGAATGGGCCCGCGCCGGCGGTTCCTGAAAAAATCAGCTTGCAGGAATCCATCTACTCGTGTTATGGTTTGAACGATTATATTATAAATAGGGGTGTCATCATGCGTTTAAGAAATAAACCTTGGGCTGAAGACCGTTTGAATGATTTTCCGCAATATGTGATTCAGCAGCCAGTGAGCCATAAAGGTAAATGGCATGAAGTATTCGGTAATGATAATCCGTTATATATTGAAGTGGGTACGGGAAAAGGCCGATTTATAACAGAAATGGCGAAAGCCCATCCTGATGTGAATTTCATTGGAATTGAAGTATATAGAAGCGTCATTGTAGCGGCACTCGACTTGTTAATTGAAGCAGAAGTGCCAAATTTAAAGTTGTTAAATGTTGATGCAGCGAACTTAGGAGAATATTTTGCTAAAGGTGACGTAGATCGCGTCTACTTGAATTTCTCTGATCCATGGCCGAAATCACGTCATGCCAAACGCCGGTTAACGTATAAAACTTTCCTTGAGGTCTATGAAGGCATTCTTCCAGATCAAGGGGAAATCCACTTTAAAACGGATAACCAAGGACTATTTGAGTCTTCCTTGATGAGTATTTCCGAGTACGGCATGCTTTTAAAATATGTAAGTCTTGATTTGCATAACAGCAGCTTTGAAGGAAATATCATGACTGAATATGAAGAGAAGTTCTCGAGTAAAGGCAATCGGATTTACCGGTTGGAAGCAAAGTTTCAATAATAATTGATGAAAAACCAGGTGCACAGCATCTGGTTTTTTGTTTTTGGGCAGATTTAGATAAATTAGTGATGTTAGTGATTATGACGCTTCCATTTTGAAAAAGGTTAGGCCATATTTTCGCAATCTCTTTCAATGCCTTTCACGGGAAATAAAGAGCTGGATGTTATCAATTTCAATAAATGGAAGCGGATGTTAAACTAAAGAGAGAGGAGGGGTAAAAATGGAAACTTTGCAAATAGGGGAAATTAAATTAACATGGCTAAATGGTGGTGTAACCCACTTGGATGGCGGTGCGATGTTTGGTGTTGTACCGAAACCGCTTTGGTCCAAGAAGTATCCGGTTAACGAAAATAACCAGATTGAATTGCGGACGGATCCGATTTTAGTTCAAGCAAATGGATTAAATATGCTTATAGATTCCGGAATTGGTAACGGGAAGATGAATGACAAGCAAAAACGAAATTTTGGGGTAACGGAAGAATCCCAACTAATCGAGGATTTAGGCAAGCTTGGGATTCAACCAAATGATATCGATTACATTTTAATGACTCATCTGCATTTCGACCATGCCTGCGGATTGACGAAACGTGAAGGTGAAGCTTGGGTTCCTGTTTTCGAACGCGCAGAAATTATTACGACTCAAATTGAATGGAATGAAATGCAAAACCCGAATATTCGTTCAAAAAGTACATATTGGTCAGAAAACTGGGAAGCTGTTGCTTCTCTTGTTCGCCCGTTTAATGGAGAGAAAGAAATCACTGAAGGCATCAAAATGATTCATACCGGCGGACATAGTGATGGACATGCGATTATCATCATTGAAGATGGTTTGGACAGGCTGATTCATATGGCTGATATTATGCCGACACATGCCCATGCGAATGTACTTTGGGTACTCGCTTACGATGATTACCCAATGACTTCCATCCAGGCGAAGGAAAAGTGGATGAAATCCGGACTGGAAAACGGGTCGTGGTACAGCTTTTACCATGATGCCCACTATTGTGCCATAAAATGGAATGAAACGGGTAAAGAAATAACGGCTGAACTGAAACGAAAGCGATAAGGATAACAATAAAGGAGGACCGTCATTTTGACGACCTCCTTTTTGTTTCAATCGTTTTGCGCATTAAGCTCCAAAATTGTTCCTGTAGAGGCATCCGCTACAAATTCGAATTGCTCGCGTTTTCCCTCTGTGTTTCTAGTAATGCCGCCTTTATACACTTCATAGTCTAAATTATTTTTTTTGTAGTTTTCCGGCTTCATCAAAATCCATGAGCCATATATGTTTCCGTCCTTTTTGACTGTTTCCTTCACTTGGGCTAACACTTTATCCGGAGAAGGATTACTTGATTGATCCAAAATTTGTTTCGTCGCATAGCCGGCAGCGAACCCAGCTACAGTACCTAGTAAAAACGTTTTCCAATTCATGAATTTCTCCTCCATTGCTTTTTTTCCATCACGCTTTCTAGTATACAGAAGAACTCTTTATTTGACTAATAATTTGAAATTTTAACCATTAACTGATAAATTAGAACTTTCAAGTGTAACATTATTCTAAGTTCTGTAAAATAGTAATAAATAACACATAGTTAAGGGGTAGAAAGATGAATCATGAGACTTTAGCGCTTTTTAAAACATTGACAGAATTACCAGGTGCCTCAGGAAATGAACATGCTGTTCGGAGTTTCATGAAGAGTGAGCTTGAAAAATATTCAGATGAAATTATTCAAGACCGCCTGGGTGGAATCTTTGGTGTAAAAAGAGGGAATGAAGAAGGACCAACTGTACTTGTTGCTGGGCATATGGATGAAGTGGGCTTTATGGTCACTTCGGTAACAGAAAACGGAATGCTCCGCTTTCAGACTCTAGGTGGCTGGTGGAGTCAGGTACTTTTGGCGCAAAGAGTTGAAATCATCACTGATAACGGACCGGTCATTGGCGTCATTGGTTCGATCCCGCCTCATTTGTTAGATGAATCGCAACGCTCAAAACCAATGGACATTAAAAATATGCTGATTGATATCGGAGCAGATGATAAGGAAGATGTGAAGAGAATTGGTGTCAAACCAGGTCAGCAGATTGTACCGATATGTCCGTTCACACCGATGGCTAACGAGAAAAAAATTCTTGCAAAAGCATGGGATAATCGTTATGGATGTGGACTGGCGATTGAGTTGTTAAAAGATTTAAAAGATGAAACTTTACCAAATATCTTATACTCCGGAGCAACGGTACAGGAGGAAGTAGGATTGCGTGGTGCAAAAACAGCAGCGTATATGATCAAACCTGATCTTTTCTTCGCCCTAGATGCAAGTCCAGCAAACGATATGTCAGGCAGTAAAAGTGAATTCGGCCAGCTTGGAAAAGGAGCCCTACTCCGTATTTTTGACCGGTCGATGGTCACACATCGCGGCATGAGGGAATTTATCCTTGATACTGCTGAATCTAATGATATCCCATATCAATATTTTGTTTCCCAAGGCGGCACGGATGCCGGGCAAGTCCATATTGCAAATGAAGGTATTCCAAGTGGCGTGATTGGCATTTGTTCGCGCTATATTCATACACATGCGTCCATGATTCATATTGATGATTATGCGGCAGCTCGTGAACTGATTGGGAAATTAGTTCGTGCATGTGATAAAACGACATTTGAGACATTAAAAAATAACGGCTAATAGAGGAAGCTGAAATGGAAAGGGGTGCAGTCATGTATCCTTTTCCAGCAGCTTTTTTTACATAGAAGGAAGGTAACTATTTTGAAAATAGCAGTAGGCAGTAAAAATCCGGCGAAAGTAAAGGCAGTGTTCGACGTTTACGAAGAAGCTGAAATCATTTCACTTCAAGTAGAAAGCGGGGTCTCGGAACAGCCATTTTCTGATGAGGAAACAATGAATGGAGCGGTAACGCGCGCCAAAAATTGCTTGAGCCAAAGCGATGCCGAAATCGGAATCGGTCTTGAAGGCGGTGTCGTAAAAATGAATCACGGTATATTCGTATGCAACTGGGGGGCGATGGCTACGAAGGATGGAGAGATCTACATCGCCGGTGGAGCTAGAATTCCACTCCCGGAAATTGTCGCTGAACGGTTACTAAACGGTGAAGAGTTGGGTCCGGTCATGGACGACTTCACTAAGAAAGCGAATATTAGCAAAAAAGAAGGAGCAATCGGAGTGTTTACAAATGAGCAAATCACTCGAGCTGAAATGTTCCTTCATATTATGAGAATGCTAGCAGGTCAGCACGAGTATAAGAAAAAAATGCAAAAGTGAGATTTTGTTAATGGCTTTTGATTTAACTATTTTGACCTTTTGAAAGCCATCTAAAAGTTTGTGAGACACTGGTTTTATAGGGTTCAACCATAATGCAATCGATGTGCCAAATGCAAAGGATTGCTTTGAAGGGATTGACTGAAAAGATAGGTGAAGAAAGAAGACAGTCACAACAAAGCAGAAATTGACAGGATTTAAGTTAACAGGGTTGCTAGAATAGATTACAAGGAGTGAGTGGTTTGGGATGGGTTGAATCAATCCAAAAGGCAATCAACTACATGGAGGAGCATTTACTAGATGACCTAACCATTGAAAGTATTTCCAGACAAGCGAATGCCTCAGCCTTTCATTTTCAACGGACGTTCACCATATTAACGGACATATCCGTTGGTGAATATGTCCGGCGTCGAAGACTGACTTTAGCTGCTCAGGAGATATCACGCACAAATTGCAAGATCATTGATTTAGCATACAAGTATGGCTATGACACTCCCGAGGCTTTTTCAAAGGCTTTTCGAAGGCAGCATGGAGTATCTCCAAGTGAAGCACGAAAGTATATTGGGAAGCTGACATTCTATGAACGCCTGGTAATACAGGTAATTCTGAAAGGGGAAATACCGATGAAATACAATATTATTGAAAGAGATTCCTTTCAATTAATTGGAATCAAGCGAGAGTTTTCATTAGTTAATGGAGAAAATTTAATTGGAATTCCAAAGCTTTGGGACAAAGTGAATTCGGATGGAACCGACGATCAGTTAGGAAAGTTGAACAATGGCCAAATAAAAGGGCTACTGGGAGTATGTGTTGACAAACGAATATTGGAACAAAATGAGACTATGGATTATTGGATAGCGACAGAGTATGACGGTCAAGTGCCAGAAGGGTATTCAAGCCTAACAATTCCGGCCTCCAAATGGGTTATATTTGAAGTTCACGGACCAATGCCAGATGCTATTCAAGAAGTTTGGAAACGAATTTTTTCGGAATGGTTTCCTACAAGCGGTTATGAACATGCTGGAACTCCTGAAATGGAAGTATACACAGACGATGATGCTTCAAACCCTGATTACTACTCCGAGATTTGGATTCCTGTTAAATAGATAGAAGAGTAAGGTCTACTATATTTGTTTTCGCTTGTAGAGAAAGTTTATTTTAATTTCCCTACAAGCCTTTTATTTTGAAGGAACTTTGGATTTGAAAGGCTAGATTATCCACGTCTTATTAATACTTTAAAATGCATTAATGTTCCTATTACATAATTTGGTGTATATTGTCGGAAAACTATAGTCTCAGGCAAATGGAAGATTTCACAATCCATCTTCAAATATATAAGAAAGCACCTTCAGAGCTTGGTTCACGGTTTCGACTGTGACACTCGCCTTTTCCGATATTTCTTTTAAAGCATGGTGATGGGATTCCGAACGAATCAAAATAAGCGGTTTGCCTAGAGAGATGGCAGTGCTTGCATCCATGGCAGTATTCCATTGTTTATATTTTTCACCAAAAAGTGCGACGACAAGATCGGCTTGTTTCATCAAGAGACCTGTCCGTAAATTGTTAATTTGGGAAGCGGCCGCATCCTTCAAAATCGGGGTGGGCTGTACTCCTAAAATTTCTTCTCCAATATTGTCGGAACGCTCATGGTTTTCCATCGGTCCGACAAATTCTAACGGAAGTTTCAAGGCGATTGCCTTATCTCTTAATTCACTTCTCCAATTTGAATGGATTTCCCCAGCAAGATAAACAGTTAATTTCATAATTGTTCCCCCTTGGTATATAAATTGCTTTCATTGTATCATGTTTTGAGAAAATGGATGAATTTCATAAATAAGGATAATAGTATGCATAAGAGTGTATTCTGTAATCAATCTTTAGGAAAAGAGAAGGCTGGAGGAATGACGATGGCTCTATCGATTAATAAAATTCTTATTTTCCTGTTAATGAGCAGTCTGATTGTTGTTGGTTGCTCGGGCATTGAAAGGCAAACTGATAAAGCAGTTAAGGTCGCAGAATTGGCATTTCGTGACGATAAGAAACAGCCAAATATAGAGGCGGGTCTCATTCAGGTATATCTGCCAGAGGATTTTAAGGTAGAAGAAGAACATGATAATAATTTGATCTTAAAAAGTGATAATCAGGCTTATATATTATTTGTGAATCCAAATGAAAATGAAGACAGCTCCGTATTATTTCTGGCGATTAAAGAACAGGGGGATAAATATTTGGTGCTGCATTCCTTTCAAACTGATGATAAATTTGGGTTTATCACAATAAAAGAGTTAGCGGAAGATAAGTATGAGCTTGCGGTAGGGATCGGTGGAGTCAAGCTGACAACTGAAACCGATAAAGATCAAATAAAACACGATGCAAAACAAATGATGGAAATCGTTTCATCAGTGCCTCAAAAATAAGGAGCAGCTCGGAAGTATCATTCCGGGCTTTCACTTATTAGGCTTCGTTATCATAAAGATGAAACTGGCTAGTGACCGATTGTATACCATTGGCAAAGAAACATAGTTCGGAAGGAGCTTCGTTGACTTAGGTAATGGCTAGTAACTGATTTTTGCTCGAAGTACTAACCTCTTCGGAAGCTTCTGATTATTGTTCAGATATTAGATGCGTTTCGCAGCTTAACCTTTGATATATTTGCGGTAATACCACAAGGTCTTTAGAGGCTGTTTTAGTAAAGGAGATAGATTGGCTTTGTATCGATTTACATTCTTCGAATTTCTGTGATTCAGCAATCAGTTTTTTTATTTGCTGGAGAATTATTAAGAGTTAGTAATATTTTTAATAAGTAATTCAACCCTAATCCGTATTAATGGTTGATTTATGCAGAGTCTGGTATGATGGAATTATAAAAAATTAAGATAATAATTTAGAGCTGGAGGAATATAAAAATGGAAAATTTACAGACTTTAGAACAATATGATGTATTAAAAAATGAAGGCAAACATATTTTTCTTTTTTCAGCGACATGGTGTGGAGATTGCCGTGTGATTGAACCAATAATGCCGGAGATTGAAGCGAAATTTCCTGAATTTACGTTCATTTATGTAGATCGTGATAAATACATCGATGTTTGTGTAGCCAATGATGTATTCGGAATACCAAGTTTTATCGCTTATGATAATGGCAAAGAGCTTGGCCGATTCGTGAGTAAAGATCGTAAAACACAAGAACAAATTGAAGAATTCATTCAAGCATTATAATCAAAATCCCCTTCTCGCTGGGGATTTTTCAATGAAGAGGAGGGTCAACCTTGAAAATGGATAGCACGAAGCTGAAAAACATCTTAAAAGAACGTTTAAAAGACGATAATCGCACGTTTAAATTCGATAGCAAGAAAGATACGTTACGGGTGGAAAATGTGAAAACGGGTAAAGGTATCACCGTCGAATTGCCGCCGGTGCTAGCTAATTATGAAAACGTTCAGGAAAAAGCCATCGATGAAGTTGCCTATTATGTGGAAGAGGGTCTGAATGTAATGGGGGAAGAACACAGCATGGAAGGCAAGGAGAAATTCATTTTCCCAGTCATTCGTTCGACGTCCTTTCCAATGGAATCGGAAGAAGGAAACCCTTTTTTATTCGATGAGCATACGGCCGAAACACGTGTCTTTTATGCACTGGACTTAGGAAAAACCTACCGTTTGATTGATGAAAAAATGATTCAGCGGGAAAATTGGCAGGGGGACCGAATCCGGGAGATTGCCCGTTTCAATGTCCGTTCCCTCTCAACAGAAATGAAGTCGGATATCGTCGCGGATAATACATTTTACTTTTTGAACACAAATGATGGCTACGACGCAAGCAGAATCCTTAATGAATCATGGCTTCGAGAAATGAAGGACAAAATTCAGGGAACAATGGCAGTGGCGATTCCTCATCAGGATGTCATTATCATTGCAGATGTGAAGAATAATACTGGGTATGATGTGCTCGCACAAATGGCGATGAGCTTTTTTGCCAGTGGCCACGTACCGATTACTGCTTTATCCTTCCTGTACGAAGAAGACGAGCTGGAGCCTATCTTTATTTTGGGTAAAAACAAAAAGCGTGAACAATAAGTAAAGCAGAATGCACAAAATATAAGGACCCTTGCAAGTATGGAAAAATTCCAGCTCGTCAGGGGTCCTATTTTTTTATGTGCTTTATGAAACAATGTTTTATGGCTATTTTTTTACCGCTATACCAGACGAAATAAATTGGTTCATTTTTATATTTCATAAAATTGTCTTTAGGTATCATGATTTGAAAGTAATCATAGTCTTCAAAGGTCATCAAACAGCGTCTTTTCATTTCAGCTATTTCATTTTCTCCCAATTTTCCAGCCCAAACATCAAAGAAAGAGAAGCATGAGCTACATAAACAGCAACTATTTCCCAAGATTCTTTTGATGGATTGAATAAAAATTAGTCTTATGTATCTGTACTAATCTCTTCCCATTCTTGATTCATGTAATTAACCAACCAATTAAGAGCATAATGTCTTTCGTAAACTACACCTTCGTTTAGAGCAGGGGGAATTTCCAACTGATTTAGTTGGGCTTCTCTTACAGCCCAATGTGCGCGATAAATAAAATCTAGATTATCCAAGACAACGTTAATTGGTTTTAAAGTGGCCATATTTAGCAATTCTTGTCTCGAATGATTTAAAACCGTTTCAAACACCAAATCTACATCACACATATCAGCAGGAGTATCTATCTCAGATATTAAATTTACAGACCAAAGTAGAACCCATATACATTCTAATTTCCAGGAATAAGCGATTAAATCATTCTGTTTAGGTCGCCATGTTGAGATGAATTTTTGTTCTTCTTCTGTAAATAATTCATTAGCATTATATCTATTGATGAATTTTTTGATTTCTGCCTTTGGAGCCTTCAGTGCTTTCGCTGAAACAATAGATAATGGTATTATTCTGTTTATAATTTCTTCTTTTGTTCTAAGAAAAACCTCATTTTCATTTTCTGCTAAGGGTAAATGCACATTAATGGGTACATTTAATGTTCTTAGTATATTTTCAGATTGTTCCTTTCTAATTGTTGAACTTTTCATTGTACACCTCACTAGAGTAATCTCATACTCATTCATTACAGAAATGTTGCTGCGTTAGTTTTATAAAACAGGTTCTTGCTTGTCTTCTACTTATATACATAATCCCGCTCAATTCCAAAAGCAAATAAAGTTATTTGATTCTTCTTGAACTATAGCGACCGATCATTATAAGGGACTATATCATAATTTTTATATTTTCTGCATCACAGCGTAGTTTATAAAAATATTGAATAAGCTCATGCTCTTTTAAAATTGTTTTTTCCATCTTGAGTAATGTTCTTTTTCCGATACGACGATCTAGTAGACAAAGAATGTTAATCAAAACATCCGAAGACTTTAATAATTCCTCAATTGGTGAGTTAAAGTATTCCTCTAATGCAAAGTAAAAATCATATTGACCATAAATTCCATCTGCTTTTAGTATTTTATGAGCCTGATCTTGTAAGGCCCGATTTTTGGGTACATCATCAAAGTCATACTGATTAGATTTATCTCGTATGTCACGTTCTCTATAAAATTCTTCTCTTGCAGCTGTAATTGTACACATGCTCAATATTTCCACTTTATCAACGGTAATTACAGCTCTACCTAATTGATCATGAGCTTTACGGTAATTGATAACTTGAAAATCCACTCTCGAGCGCAATGTCTCACATAGAAAATCCGATAACCGTTTCTTTGCTTTGCTCCATTTTGGACTATACAACAAATTGCCCCCCAATATTCCGTCCTTTAGTTGAATGATACTCGCTACATTGATTCTACATTAAATGGAAAAAGCCAACTCGTTATTTGTTATAGTGTCGGCTCTTTATTTTAAAGAACTAGATTATTCTAATTTCGAAAGTTTTCTTTCTTTTTTATCTTTACTAGGTATATCTGTCCTATCAACATCTATAGAGTGGATGCTCTTTAAAATATCATCAGCGTGTACAACAAGTTCATACGGTTCTTTTTCTGTAAGCTTTTCCATTGCATCCCATAACAAAACGCCTTTAACCCAAGCCAAAAGCGTATAAATATTTTTTCACAAATGCAAAACGCCAATAGAAAGAGGATTTGACATTAAAAATGTAAAGTATTAATTTAATTTCTCTTAAATTTGATACAGCAAACTTATATCAGAGATTCGCAGTATTATTTCCCAGACAATCTTCAAACAAGCTAGGAACAGAGGAAGCATCAGTTTAGAGTAATAATAGATAAAAGATGCAAAGGGACTTTAATCATTCTATTACAAAAGAAGGAAGTGCGAACAGTTAAAGCGAAACTGTAAGGTAGTTTGTTTTTATGCTGCCAGGATGTACTTATTCGGGTTTAAGATGAACTGAATAAAACAAATTGCTTAACCCAAAAATTAAAAATCATTGCTCTTATGGTTTTGGTATACACAGAGTTCTTAAACTATTATAAGTCTTCTTTAAGAAAATTCGTTAACATTCCGATGTTTGGACGAAAGGAACATTCCTTAATTAATATTTTTTTCACATAATTATCAAGCCGATATTTAAAGGGGGACAATAACTATGAAAAATCAATTAATGAACATGTTAGAAATGCGTAAAAATGAAATGATTCAAATTCGTCGTTATTTACACGAAAACCCGGAGCTTTCCTTTAAGGAAGAAAAAACAGCACAATATATCATTGATTTTTATAAGGGAAAAGATGTGGACATTCAAACGAATGTTGGAAATGGATTAGGAATCATCGTAACAATCGAAGGTGGGAAACCAGGAAAAACGATAGGTCTTCGTGCAGACTTTGATGCGCTGCCTATTTTAGAAGAAACCGAGGTTCCATTTAGGTCTAAAAATGAAGGTGTGATGCATGCTTGTGGACATGATGGACATACAGCTTATCTATTAGTCTTGGCAGATTGCCTCATTCAGCTTAAGTCTTCCCTTTCTGGTACCATTAAGATCATCCATCAACATGCTGAAGAAGTACCGCCAGGAGGTGCGAAAAGCATCGTGGAATCAGGGGTGCTAGATGATCTAGACGCTGTTTTTGGAACGCATTTGTTCCCATCACATCCAGCTGGAGAGGTGGGGTATCGCAGCGGCTATTCGATGGCTGGCAGGACATATTTCAAGTTAGGGATAAAAGGTGTAGGCGGCCATGGTTCTTCCCCACATTTGGCTAATGATGCTATTGTTGCAGGTTCCCATTTTGTAACAGCTGTTCAAACCGTAATCAGCCGGCGCTTGAACCCCTTTGATATGGGCGTTGTCACTATCGGTTCTTTCGATGGAAAAGGAAGCTTTAATGTCATAAAAGATCGGATAGAGATTGAAGGGGATGTACGCTATATGACAGAGGAGACCGAACAGCTGATAAACAATGAAATACACCGGATTGTTAAAGGGATAGAAACAGAATTTGATGTTCAGTGTGAGCTTTTATATATGCCGGATTATCCACCTTTATATAATGATCCTAAAATGACTGAATTTGTGAAAAATAGCCTTCAAAACATGAATGACCCAGATATTAAGCAGGTCTTAGAATTCCCAATGTTCTCAGGATCAGAAGATTTTTCATATTATGCGGAAAAAACGCCTGGTTGTTTCTTTTACATAGGCTGTAAACCAAAAGGGGTAGAGAAGGTGTATTTCAATCACCATCCTAAATTCGATATCGATGAAGATGCGCTTCTGATTGCGGCCAAATCAGTGGCGCAAGTTGTATGTAGTTTTTATGAATTAGATTAGTCAACTGTAGCCCTACTTTTCTAAAATAGTTATATAACCCCCAAAACACCGTTCGGTTTAATCGAACGGTGTTTTGTAGAATCTTGTCGCTACATTAATAAAACTAGAAGAATTCACCAAGAATGATATGGTTTGTATTAAAACTTAATCTCTTTGTAAACATCATTTAACAGCGGTGTTTTATTTAAATAGTAGACTAAGGGCTAACGTTATTTTATATAGAATAGGTTTATACTCTTTTCAGAAGGGGTTTAATAGGATAAGAGTTATGCGAAAATCGAAGGGTAAGTACAAATAAATAAAAAAAAGCACATACAAATTCCTATTCAGCTTAAATTCTCTCGATATTTTATAAATAACTGGTAGAATAAGTTACATAACTACAGATAGTAGAAAGAGTGATAGGTTTGAAATGGCTAAATAAGATGAAGAAATGGTTCCAAGCAGAGGAAATTATTGAGATTGAAGAAATTATTATAGATGAACCGCTAGATGAAGAAACATTAAAAAATATGGATTTTTCCAAGCATACAAACAAAAGGAAAGAAGATATAAAAGAATACAATCAAACAGTGGAGAAGATGTCCCAGGTGAATGATCCGGATACAAAAATCCTGTTTCAATATCCGAAAGGGCAATTTAAGTTTCCTCTCATTCCTGACCAAGAGCAGCATAGAAGAAAGCCTAGGGAAAGAAAGAGGGAAGAGCGTGAACGTGAGCCTAAGCCTATGCTTAAGCCTAAGCAGGAAAAAGTGACCAAAACTAGAAGTCCTGTGAGGGGACCTGAACCAAAGCATAGAAACGTCGAACGTGAATCAACAAACAAAATAGTTCCATCGAAAACTCCATTCCGTCCGACGGAAATCCCCTCACCTATATATGGGTTTCGTCGTCCAGAAAAAAAGATGGTCACTACTGAGCACATTGTCGAGTATGAATTAGAAAGCAAGCTACCTGTTCTCAAAAAAGAAGAGCCAGAAGTTCCAGCGTATATCCCTAACACCACAAAAGAAGTGGCCTATGAGGAATTAACAATTGAACCTTCTGTTCTTGTACCAGAACAAGTGGAAGAAAAAAGGGAAGAAGAGATGGAGATTCCCGCTTATTTCCGTAAAAACGCGCCTGCAGCACCCCTTGAGGAAGTAGCAAGCGAGCCTTCTGAACCTATTTCTGAACAGGTGGAAGAAATAAAAGCCTTCGAGCAGGATCAGGGTGATTTTGGGCGGGAAGTGGCTGTTTCGATTATGGAACAGGTGGAAGCGACACCGACCAAAGCTTATGTAGCTCCAAAGGAAGAAGTTATACAACCAACACCGGAATATGTCGAGAAACCTGTCGAAAGTCAAGTGATTGATTTAGAAAGCGAACCAGCGGCGACTATTACGGAAGAACAGCCTAAACGCCCAAAAAAACATATTCCTTTTAATGTGATGATGCTTAAGCAGGATCGGGAAAAAACTCATTACCTAAATAAGATTATAACGGAAAAAAAAAGCCCTGATTCAGAGAGGGGAGTAGTTTCTTTTGAAAAGAAACCTACAATAAATCCTGATGAAGCAGGGTCTGGACAAGCAGTACAATCCGGATCCGTTCATGAATTGAAAACAGAGGCAGACCGAGTCGTGTTGGAAGAGAAGCCGGTTATGCCAGAACCTATAAGCTTCCGGAAAACGCAGTATGAATCCGTAGCGGTAGCCGAATCTGAGAATGCCGGTGAATCCAATATGGAATCAAGTGGGGTCTATGTATCGCCTTTCATGCCGGAAGTGAAAACCTCTGAAAATGTTGAGCAAAAAGAACCGAATACAGAGGCTGCAACAGAAGTAGAAGGAAGAGGCATCAAGGATATCTCAGAAGCTCTGGTGTCTATAGAAGTGGACGACAACCCTTATTATGTGTTTCCGGAGATTGATTTGCTAACACCTCCTACTTACGCAGAGCATGATGATGAGTGGCTTGAGGAGCAGACATTATTACTAGATGAGACACTGAAGAACTTTAATGTCCGGGCAAAAGTTGTCAATGTCACTCAAGGCCCAGCAGTGACTCGTTTCGAGGTGCATCCGGAACCGGGTGTGAAGGTGAATAAAGTAACAAACCTGATGGATGATATCAAATTAAGTCTGGCTGCTCAGGATATGCGGATGGAAGCGCCGATTCCGGGTAAGCATACAATTGGTATCGAGATTCCAAACAGGAAAAGTAAGCCGGTATTTTTGCGAGAGGTTTTGGAAAGTACTGAATTTCAAGAGCATGAATCACCGCTTGCTGTGGCACTTGGACTCGATATATCAGGTCAGCCGATTATCACTGATTTAAGAAAAATGCCACATGGCCTGATTGCCGGACAAACCGGATCAGGGAAAAGTGTCTGTATCAACACGATGCTGGTTAGCTTGCTGTATAAAGCGACGCCTCAGGAGTTGAAATTACTATTAATCGATCCGAAAATGGTCGAGCTTGCTCCATATAACCGGATTCCGCATTTGGTCAGTCCAGTCATTACTGATGTGAAGGCCGCTACAGCTGCCCTGAAATGGGCGGTAGAGGAAATGGAACGGCGTTATGAATTGTTTGTTCATGCCGGCGTCCGTGATATTAGCCGCTTTAATGACCAAGCAGAAAAAGCCGGACAATATTCAAGCAAGCTTCCTTATATTTTGGTGATTATTGATGAGCTGGCGGATTTAATGATGATGTCCCCAGCTGATGTCGAGGAAGCGATCTGTCGCATTGCTCAAAAGGCCCGTGCCTGTGGTATTCATTTAATTGTGGCCACACAGCGACCATCAGTCGATGTCATAACAGGATTAATCAAGGCAAATATTCCGACAAGAATCGCGTTCTCTGTTTCTTCCCAAGTCGACTCACGCACGATTATCGATAGCGGAGGGGCAGAAAAGCTGTTAGGAAAAGGGGATATGTTATTTGCTGAAAACGGCTCATCAAAAACGGTGCGTTTGCAAGGGACTTTTGTTAGTGACGAAGAAATTGATCAAGTCGTCAACCACGTGAAACTAGAGCAGCAGCCGAAGTATTTATTTGAGCAAGAAGATTTGTTAAATCGGGCACAGGTTACTGAAGATGCAGATGAGCTTTTCTTTGAGGCATGTGAATTTGTTGTGAGTCAGCAGGCTGCATCAGCATCAAGTGTCCAAAGACGCTTCCGTGTCGGTTACAACCGGGCAGCGCGTCTAATAGAAATGATGGAGCAGCAGGGGGTTGTTTCGGAATCAAGAGGCAGCAGACCCCGTGATGTTTTAATCACAGAAGAAGAACTTGAATTTTTGCATGTGAATTAAGAGAACCTATTAAAAGGAAATTGTATATAATGTTAAAGGTGAAAACGCGGTGTTATCACCTTTCATGACGGAATAGCCAATGATTTGATAATTTGGTATCTGCTTGACATGGATGAATGAATAAAAAAGTGATATAATAGTTTTTTGTTGATGAGTGATTGAAAATATAAGTATAAAAAAACCTATGAAGAAATTGCATTTCTTCAAGTCTCGTAATGAAAAAACAAATAAAAGATGACGTCATATACTGTCATACAGGTAGACGATTGGTGGAGGTTCGCTTTATGACTGCTTACCATTTTGTGGGAATTAAAGGATCGGGTATGAGCGCTCTTGCTCAAATACTGCATGATATGAATATTGAAGTGCAGGGTTCCGACTATGAAAAAGAATTTTTTACACAATTAGCGTTAGAAAAAGCCGGGATAAAAATCCTTCCTTTCAATGAGGAAAATATACAACCAGGAATGACCATTATTGCAGGGAATGCGTTCCCGGACACCCATCCGGAAATCGTAAAGGCAATGGAACTGGGTTTGCCAATCATCCGTTATCACCGTTTCCTTGGTGATTTCATGAAAAACTATATTAGTGTGGCAGTTACGGGAGCGCATGGTAAAACATCGACAACCGGCTTACTGGCCCATGTTATGGGTGGCGTAAAACCAACATCCTATTTGATTGGGGATGGAACGGGTAAAGGGATTGTGGATTCTAATTACTTCGTATTTGAAGCATGTGAATATCGCCGACATTTCCTTTCTTATTATCCGGATTATGCAATCATGACAAATATTGATTTCGATCATCCTGATTATTATGCCAATGTTGAAGACGTGTTTGAGGCATTCCAAACGATGGCTCTTCAAGTCAACAAAGGCATTATTGCGTGCGGAGATGATGAGCATTTACCACATATTCAGGCGAAAGTACCAGTTATTTTTTACGGATTCGCGGAAGGAAATGATTTTCAAGCGAAAAATGTTTTCGTCACTTCTGAAGGCACTACATTCGATGTGCATGTAAGAAACAATTATTATGATACATTTACTATTCCGACTTACGGAAAGCATAATGTGTTGAATGCACTAGGTGTCATTGCTCTTTGTAAATATGAAAACTTGGATACGGAAGCTGTGAAAGCCCAATTGCGGACTTTTGGCGGAGTCAAACGCCGGTTCTCTGAAAAGGAAATCGGAAGTCAGATCATCATTGATGATTATGCGCATCATCCGACTGAAATCTCAGCAACTGTTGACTCAGCGCGTCAAAAATATCCAGAGCGTGAAGTTGTTGCGGTATTCCAGCCACATACTTTCTCAAGAACGCAAGCATTCCTGGATGAGTTTGCCGACAGCTTGAATTTAGCCGACAAAGTATACTTATGCGAAATTTTTGGATCTGCTCGTGAACACCAAGGAAAGTTGTCGATTGAAGATCTTCAAGAGAAAATTCCTGGTGCCGAGCTAATAACGGAGAACACAACATCTATATTGCAAAATCATGAAAACAGTGTCGTACTATTTATGGGTGCAGGGGACATTCAAAAGTTCCAGGCGGCCTATGAGCAGTTACTACAGGTTAAATAAAAAAAATGGCCAATCCGCTAGCGGGTCGGCCATTTTTTTTCAGTTTAGATCCATAGAAAAAAACCAGCCGCAAAATAGACTGCGGCTGGTTTTTTAAAATCCGGTACAACTTATAAATGTTATTTTAAATTTTCTGGATTTAATTTTTCCAGTTCAGGTAAGACAAAGCGTCCGTCCTTACGAATCAAGACATCATCAAAATAAATTTCTCCTCCGCCATACTCAGGGCGCTGGATATTGACTAGGTCCCAGTGAATGTTTGAATGGTTTCCGTTAAAGGCATCATCATAGCATTGTCCAGGGGTAAAATGAAAACTTCCATCAATTTTTTCATCAAAGAGGATATCTTGCATCGGGTGTAGAATATAAGGATTTACACCAATCGCAAATTCACCGACATAACGTGCGCCTTCATCTGTATCAAAAATTTTGTTGATGCGTTCAGTATCATTCGCAATTGCTTCAACAATTTTCCCATCCTTGAATGTTAACTTCACGTTTTCAAAAGTAAAACCCTGATAAGGGGACGGAGTATTATATGAAATCACACCATTGATTGAATCCTTCACAGGAGCCGTATATACTTCACCGTCAGGAATGTTGAGCTCACCTGCACATTTGATGGCTTTAATGTCTTTGATGGAGAAAGATAAGTCCGTTCCGGGACCTGTTAAACGGACTTTATCTGTTTTATCCATCAATTCAACAAGGTTGTCCATTGCTTCGCTCATTTTGCCGTAGTCGAGGTTGCAGACTTCGAAATAGAAATCTTCGAATGCTTCTGTACTCATTTTGGCTAATTGCGCCATGGAATTTGTCGGGTAGCGAAGTACGACCCATTTTGTTTTTGGTACGCGGATATTTCTATGTACTTTCCCGACTGTTTGTCCCTGAATTGCCATTTTCTCTGCAGGGACATCGGACTGCTCATTGATATTATCCCCGGCACGAAGCCCGATATAAGCATCCATCTGGCTCATTACGTTTGCTTCAAACTCACCCATCATCTTGTATTGTTCTTCTTGAGCACCCATTAACAAGGCACGATCCACCTGGTGGTCTTTTAAAAGGACGAACGGGTAACCACCTGCTGCATAGGCTTCATTCACAAGGGCGTTAACAAGTTCACGCTGCAATCCAAAGTTTTCTATTAAGACTTTTTCACCTTTTTGGAGCTTCACGGAATAATTGATTAAGTTATTTGCTAATGTTTCAATTCTAGGATCTTTCATAAAAAATACCTCCATTGTTTAAATTCGACTTATCTTTCTATCATACCCGATTTATTGCCATAAGTTCATCTATAGACTCCTATGGAGGAAATGGTTTTAGACAATAATATTTCCAGATTAGGGTTTGGTAGGGTATATTGAAAAAATAAAAACGTTTATAATAACAGGGAAGGGGTAACTAATAACTAACAGTTACTTAATAGTCGATTTTTTTCGGAGGTGTTCCAATGGAGATTATTTTATACGTAAGTGCTGCAATTGCAGCGATTGCTTTCTTAGTCCTTGTTATTTTTTTAACCAAGGTACTAACATCACTTCAAGCAACCTTGGATAGCGTGGCCCGGACGCTGACAGGACTTGAAAGCCAAATGCAGGGCATAACGCTCGAAACTACCCAGCTATTACATAAAACAAATACGTTGGCTGAAGACTTGCAACAAAAATCAGAAAATCTGAACACAGTAGTAGATGCTGTGAAGGATGTCGGCACATCCATCTCAAGCTTTAACACTTCCGTCCAAAAGGTTTCCCATAAGGTGCAGACGGAGATTGATAATAATCAAGAGCGAATCTCCCAAATTGTACAATGGAGTAATGTAGCCTTGGAAATTCGGGACAAATGGAAATCCAGAAATAAGCAGGCTGCCCCGACTCCAAATGAAAGAGCGGAGTTAGAACGGGAAGCGCTAGAAACAGATAACTTACCTAAAAAAAGGTTTTTACGCTCTAGATCTTAAAATCTAGTTAAATAAAAATAAACTGAAAATTGAGAGGGGAATGTACTATGACTCAAAAAGAATTTCCGACAAAGGACTATCAGAAATCATATGAGGACGAATGCGACTCTATCAATTCAAAGGACTTTATGATTGGCGCCTTAATCGGTGGCATGATTGGAGCAGCAACAGCGCTGTTTATGGCTCCGAAAACAGGTAAGGAATTAAGAAGTGATTTAAATGAACAAGCTAAAAATCTTTCAGAGAAAACAGAAAAACTAAGACAAACGGCTATGGAAAAAGGTACAGCTCTTGCCGATACTGCCAAAGAAAAAACAAGCTCTGTCACTGAAATTGTTTCTAATAAATCATCTGGTATTGTTAATAAAGTGAAAAGTTTAAAAGTGGGTAAAGAAGAAAACGGTGATGCTGCCGATGATACTACAAATTCGAGCAATAAGGATATTGATGTAACTGGAACTTCAGATGCTCCAATCGTATCGGTCGAAACCAATTATACGAACGATAGCAACACGGATTCAGAAAATGCTCCAGCCGATCCTACAAGCGGAAACAAGAATACGGCAAAATTAAAGCTTGATGAAGCGAAAAAAGCATTTGATGAAACAGAAAATAAATTAAAAAATTAAACTCAAATCTTCATTCATATATTACTGGTGAAGGCGCATAGTAGTTTGTCAAGAATCAGGCGATGAAGCGGTACGATAGCTTCATCGTCTTTTTGATGATAAACTATGCTAATAATGAAAGGAGACTTCAAAAAATGACAATAAATAAAATTGATTCAGAAGAACAATTAAATGAGCTTTTAAATGAGGAGACGTTCCTTCTTTTCAAGCATAGTTTAACATGCCCAGTCAGCGCTGAAGCATATGAACAATATGAAAAGTATATGGCAGCGAACGAGGAACTAAAAACGGCCTATTTAGCCGTTCAAGAAGCGCGTCCTCTATCCAATTATGTGGCAGAAACATTTGATATTAAACATCAATCGCCACAGGTTATTCTTTTTAAAAATGGAAAACCAGCCTGGAATGAATCTCATTGGAGAATTACATACGATTCACTAACTAAAGCTATCTCTGAATAAGTTGAAAAGCCGGATCCCTCTGCTTGAGGGATCCGGCTTTTTTATTCCGCCTTCATTCATACAGTAGTTGGCCAAAGGATTTTTAAATGATCCCCGGGAGAAATTACTTCATGAAAGGTCGTTTCTTGATCGTTTTTGATAAGGGTAAAGCGTTTATCTCCTTGAGTGGGCAAGTCAATTTCGACATGGCGGAATACATCCTGAAAAATAAATGGTTCTAGTTTTTGTCGGACTAAGCTGATTGAATCTCCTGTATGAATGAAATCATTCTCTTCAAGAAGTTCGTTGTTCCGACGAAACTCAGCTAGTTTCTTAGAAAGGATAACTTGATTACCCTCATAAAAAACAGGGATGGAGAAGGTGTGCTGAATATTAAGGGCGTCAGCAACATCCAGTAATGTTTGCTGGGTCCGTCTTGTGATTTCTATTTCATCTCCATCATCAAAAGAGTAGGCAAGTTTCGATTCTAAACCATTTTTAGTGATTCTTCCTGTTAAGGCCGGGAGCCGAATGGCTCTACCATTTAACTGAAAGGAAAAAGGTTCAAGACGAGTAAGGAGCTCAGGCTGTTGAACCGCCTTAATTAATTCTTGGATTGTTCCAGGCATGTCGCAGGTTATTTGATCATGGTCCTCAACAAGTTCATTGCCAGACGCCGCTTTTCCATTTCTGGTGATAGATGCCCAAATCCTATGTTCTGTTCCATTAAGGGTAACTTTTTTACTGGAGTGGTCATCAAGCACATCGCTTATCCGTAAAATAGCGGGCTCACCGTCTTCACCTTTTGTGGTTATAATGACATCTTCATTTTTAACTTCATCATCTAAGGAGGCTTCTTTCCCATTTAATGTAATAAGAGATTTCTTCCCGTGTCCTCCTGGAAGCGTAATCTGCTGCCCATTGATATGTACAATTTTAGCCATCCCAGGCTTTCCGTACAGTTTACTCATCCGGATACCGGCCGTGAGCAGGCAATCCCCCAGGCTTGTCCGTTTCATATCGAATAGACGGATGGGACGGTCGTCAACAGTTACGCTCATATACTGTATCGGGTTTTTATCGGCTGCAATGGCTATGCCAATTGGGGTAACCAATTCGGGACCTTTTTGAATCGTATCTGAAATCCCGAGGTTTTGGATGGCTTCTATACCACGAATAGCGACACGGTTCTCAGGCAAATTTAATTTTTCAGCCAAAAGGCGGGGAAGCTCTGGTGTCTGACTTCCGCCACCAACAAGCATCACTGCTTTTGGCGGTTTTGCGTTATTCAGAGATAGAATTTCCGTACTGATTGACTCGGCCAAACGATCGAGTGAGGGATGAATATTATGGATGATTTCCTCCCTGGAAACATCGTTGGCAAAACCGAGGATATCTGTAACTGTTATATGATCATGATCGATTAACTCTCTTTTTGCATTTTCGGCTAATGGGAAATCAAGAAGCAGGTAGTCACTGATTGCCTCGGTTATTTCATCACCGGCAATTGGCACCATCCCATAGGCAATGACGGTCCCTGAATCTGTCAGGGCAATATCTGATGTCCCGGCTCCAATATCTACTAAAGCGACGTTTAAGCGCCGCATGGATGACGGAATGAGTACATTGATAGCCGCTATAGGCTCAAGGGTGAGAGCCTGCATTTCCAAATCCGCTCTCTTTAAGGCTGACAGAAGTGATTCTACTACAACCTTCGGAAGAAAGGTAGCAATGATCTCAACAGATGCTTCATCACCGCTCTGGTCAATTAGACTACCTATTTCCTGTCCATCAAGCCGGTAGTATAAAACAGAATAACCAACGCAATAATACATGGAATGGGAAGTGGTTTGTTTGGCAACAACGGCCTGTGCTTCCTGGACGGCACTGAATTCAAGGTGAAGGATATCTTCACGTGTCAGCATCGGCTTGCCTCCAATATTGATCGCCATTTCCGCCCGTTCCGTTTTTAAGGCCCTTCCGGCAGCAGCCACGGAAACCTTCTTTAAGGGACCGTGTTTTTCTTCAAGTTGACTTTTGATATGAGTAATGACTTTGGATACGGCAAGGACATCATGAATTTGTCCATCGAGCATGGCTCTCTCAGAATGCTCTTCAGATAAAATATCTATTATATTATAGCTTTCCTGCTTTTTTTCCAATATAATTCCTACAACGGATCGTGTTCCAATATCTAAAGCAAACAGTTTTTCGTACATGGCAAACACCTACTTTTATGTAATAATGACTTTAATGCTTAAAAGCGTTTAATTATTAAAGAAAAATGTAGTGACATTTAAAGATACTTCATTTATAATTGATTTAATTATACATGAAATATTATAAAATTTTTCATTGGATAAAATAATCGGGGCAAATGAGTGAAAATTCAAATAGATAATTTGGGCTTTTAATCGCTGAACCGGTTTTAATTTTAAAAAACGAAGGGATGGATTTGTAATGAGCAACAAAGAGCTTGATGGACTTCGTAATCAACTGGATGATGTGAACCTTCAGTTATTACATCTTATTAATCAACGTGCTGAACTTGTACAGGAAATTGGCCGCGTAAAAGAAAAACAAGGTGTAAACCGTTACGATCCGGTCCGTGAAAGAACAATGTTGGACCTTATCGAAGCTAATCATCAAGGACCACTTGATCTTGGTTCGATTAAACATATTTTCAAAGAAATCTTCAAATTAGGCTTGGAACTTCAAAAAGATGACCAGAAGAAAACGCTTCTTGTTTCTAGAAAACAAAAATCGGAAGATACAATCATCGACATTAAAGGCGAATTGATTGGGAACGGAATTCCAAGCTTTGTTTTCGGACCATGTGCCGTTGAATCTTATGAACAAACAGCTGCAGTAGCTGAAGTCATCAAAGCAAAAGGCTTGAAATTAATGCGCGGTGGTGCATATAAACCACGTACCTCTCCATACGATTTCCAAGGACTTGGTTTGGAAGGCTTACAAATTCTTAAGCGTGTAGCTGATGAATACGGCTTAGCTGTAATCAGTGAAATCGTGAGTGCAAACGACATCGAAGCTGCGGTTGAACATATTGATGTCATCCAAATCGGAGCACGTAACATGCAAAACTTTGACTTGTTAAAAGCTGCAGGTGCCGTAAATAAACCTGTTCTCTTAAAACGTGGACTTGCTGCAACAATCGAGGAGTTCATTCATGCAGCGGAATACATCATGTCACAAGGTAATGGTAACATCATCCTTTGTGAGCGCGGTATCCGTACTTACGAAAAAGCAACAAGAAATACACTTGATATCTCTGCTGTTCCGATTTTAAAACAAGAAACTCACTTACCGGTTATGGTTGACGTAACGCATTCTACTGGACGACGCGACCTATTGCTTCCAACAGCTAAAGCAGCTCTTGCTATCGGTGCGGATGGTGTCATGGCAGAAGTTCATCCTGATCCGTCTGTTGCTTTATCAGACTCTGCACAGCAAATGGACTTCAAACAATTTGATGAATTCTACGAAGAAATTAAACGTTTGAACTGGGTAACAGTATAAGCTAGAAGGTTTTTAAAATATGCACTTACGGCCCTTACCATCTTGGCAAGGGCTATTTTTAATGGTAAAATACTTGTTTTTGCAGAAAAAGTCTATAAATAGGCACTATTGGATTGCAGGAAAGATTCTACTATCGTATGATAAATAACAAGAATGAGAACTGTTCGGAAGGTTGAGTCATACATAAAGTGATATCTATGTGAATTTTATACTTGTAGAGATTATGAATCATGGCGAGAAGAAAGAGTAGGACTGCATTTTTGTTAGTCAGATTGTTCCTAAAATAATCTTCCTTTTAGAAGAAAAACGTATAAAAGAATTTTTCTCAAATATTTCGAGTCTTTTATGGGAAAAATGAAAGAAATGGAGGAATGGATGAATGAATAATATAACCATTTATGATGTGGCACGCGAAGCGAATGTTTCTATGGCCACAGTGTCCCGCGTAGTAAACGGGAATCCAAATGTAAAGCCTGCAACAAGAAAGAAAGTTTCAGACGTGATTGATAGGTTAGGATACCGTCCTAATGCAGTGGCGAGGGGTCTTGCCAGCAAGAAAACAACAACAGTAGGGGTTATTATCCCGGATATCTCTAGTATCTTTTTTGCTGAGTTAGCACGAGGCATAGAAGATATTGCGACTATGTATAAATACAATATCATTCTAAGCAGTTCTGATGAGAATATAGATAAGGAATTTCATTTGTTAAATACGATGCTTGGAAAACAAGTAGATGGTATCGTATTCATGGGTGGCAATATTTCGGATGAACATGTGAGAGAGTTTAAAAATTCACCTGTTCCAATCGTATTGGCTGGTTCGGTAGAAGAAAGCGGACAAGTCCCATCCGTTAATATTGATTATGAAGCAGCTGCATTTGACGCAGTTACCTTCTTCGCCCAAAAGGGTCACGAGCATATTGCTTTTGTAACTGGAAACTTGTCCGCGCTAATTAATGAAAAGAAATTAGCTGGTTATAAACGAGGGTTGAAAGAAGCGGGGCTTTCATTCGATGAGAGTTATATTGTTGATGGCGATTATACATATGATTCAGGGATTGAGTCTTTTGATAAGTTTCTGGAAGCTGAAAAGAAACCGACGGCGTTCATTGTCGGCGCTGATGAAATGGCTCTAGGAATTGTCCATGCTGCTCAGGACAAAGGCTATAATGTACCGGAAGACTTTGAAGTGATCAGTTTTGATAACACCCGATTGACCTTAATGGTTCGCCCGCAAATTACGACGATTGTTCAGCCTTTATACGATATCGGAGCGGTTGCAATGAGGCTTCTGACAAAATTGATGAATAAAGAACAAGTGGAGGAGGGTCATGAAAAAGTGATCTTACCACATCGAATTGAAGAGCGGCAATCAACGAAATAAGCTGGTTAGAGAGTGTCCTTAGGGCACTCTCTTTTAGTTTTGAAAACTATATGAAGGGTCTTGACGAAAAAAAAGATCGTTTTTCAACGACCTTTTTAGTCAGCTTTTATCATTACTTGTTGATGTTTGTTTGGAAGTTCGGATGGGATAAAGAGCCTTTTCGAGCGTTTGGGCATTCTTCTCGGTAATTTCTGGTTTCCTTGGAATCGGTTCGTATATGTCCTCCATATCATCCCACTCATTTGGGAGCGTCACAGGGGACTCAGGCTGCCATGTATTAAGCCATTCTTTCGATAGGGGGCCAGATATATCATTATTCGTCATCTCAAGCCAGACCCTCGACCAGGCACGCGGAACGACACGCCAGATATCATACCCTCCGCCGCCAACTGCAATCCAGCGGCCTTCACAATACTGATGGGCCAATTCGTGAGCCAATTTTGGTATTTCCCTGTAAATCTTCATTGTGGCAGATAGGTGGGTGAGCGGATCATAATAATGAGAATCGGCACCATTTTGTGTTAAGATGACATCCGGTTTGAAGAATTCAACCACTTCTTTAAAGGAAGCTGTGTAGCATTCGAGCCAGGAGTCATCTTCCGTGAACGCATCGACGGGAATATTGAATGAATAGCCGTAGCCCTTTCCTTGCCCTCGTTCGTTAATATTGCCAGTGCCGGGAAACAAATAACGTCCTGTTTCATGAATGGATAGGGTGCAGACTTCTGGGTCATCATAAAACGACCATTGTACGCCGTCACCATGATGGGCATCCGTATCGACATATAAGACACGTGCGCTATATTTTTTTTGTAAGTATTTAATCGCGACCGAACTATCATTATAAATACAAAAGCCCGAAGCTTTGCCGCGAAAACCATGATGCAGGCCCCCACCAAGATTCAGGGCATGCAGAGACTGACCGGTCATAACGGCATCCACGGCCGTTAAGGTTCCACCTACTAGTAAGGCACTTGCTTCATGCATATTAGAAAAAATTGGAGTATCTTCTGTTCCTAATCCATAATTTACGGCTTTTTCAAGAGGAAGTTTTCCCTCGCCCGCCAATCTGACAGCGTTTACATAATGGTGGTCGTGAATCAGTTCTAATTCTTCATCGGTAGCGATTCTAGGTTTTATAATTTGATCATCACTAATGGCATGGTGTTTTTTTAACAAATCTAGCGTGAGCTTAAGCCTCTTTTGATTAAAAGGATGCTCGTCGCTGAATTTATAGGTAAGGAGTTCATCGGAATAGACAAACAGTGATTTATCAGTCATGAGAAATCCCCGGTAGACTAGGCCATAAAACCGTATAGCCTTCTTTCTTTAAATCCTCCACCACCATAAATGGATTCATTGTCTGCACACGGATTACAAGAATCTTATAATCAATTTCAGTTTTTTCTGGATAAACAAGAGTACTCAGGATATTCAAATTGCGCTTTTTGAAAATGAGGGCAATATCGTAAAGCGCCCCTGCTTTATTCGGAATTTTGATTTCAATTTGGGAACCGGGCTGATTAACCCCCGTTAATTCAACGTAAGAATGAAGCAAATCAGAACCGGTTATAATGCCTACTAACTTTTTTTCTTTCACGATTGGCAGGCAGCTGATATTGTTTTCACAAAATACAGCCCCGATTTCTTCAACAAAATCTAGCGGATGCCCTGTTATTATATCTGTTTTCATGATGCTGTTTAGTGGTTTTTGTAAATCATTTTTGTATTCTGAGGTGCGGAAAATCGAAGGAGCAGCATCCCGTATATCACGGTCACTGACTAATCCCACAAGTTGAAAGTTGTCATCGACAATGGGTATATGGCGAATTCGTTTCTCCTTAATGATTAAGACAGCGCTATGGATTGTATCTGTAGGAGTGAGAGAAATAATATCTTCATTCATAATTTTTTCAACAATCATATTTGTTCCTCCTCTTTACTCACCTTTTTAATACATAAATCGATTCATAAAACGTAGTTGGTCAAACGTCTGGATAGATTCGGGCGGCACTCTTTTACCAATACGCGCCATCAGACAGTTGGCTGGATGGGAACTGATTTCCGGGTCATCTGTTGCAAAGTAGACCAAGCCGCCGGCACTCATCATTTTTTCCATGATTTTGCGATAGTCCCAAATATTCAATCCTGTCCCTTTCAAATCCCAATGCCAATAGTATTCAGTTGTAATGATGATAAAGTCTTCTACCGAATCGTCTTCCATGGAGAGACGGATTAAGTTCTTCCCGACGGAGGCACCCCGATATTTAGGGATGACCTCGATTGCACCAAGCTCAATCAGGTCGTCCATCTTGATTTCTGACCAGCGTTCCAAGGGGTCGGGATATAAATAAGTTACATAACCAACGATGGTCTGATTTTCACGCGCTATAAAGATTCTTCCCTCAGGCAAGTCTGCGATCTCGATTAACGCTTTATGCTGCAGAGCAGGTGGGCGAAAGGCGACTAAGTCTTCGTGAAACTCATAGGATGCCATTCTTTGTCCATTAAGCGGGCCTTCAATGATGAGTGTGCCGCTTAATGTCTGCAATTCCTTAGCGTAATAGGTCTTACTATATTCCATTCTTTCACCAACCTCGTAAAATAGTTATCTTTTATACTTATATCCCAAAGTATAAGATTCATTATGCTTGAAAACTAACCAAATGGAAAGTTTACATAAATTATACATAAAAAACAAGTGACATAATTCTGAAAGTTCGAGACATATTTGAATCTTTTGTTACAACATGGCTTTATGTTCCGGATATCAATACGTAATCATTCTTTAGCAATATTCGCCTTAAGTTTTCAAAATTTATAGCGAATGAATTTACCCTAATATGGAAAAAATAAGTATTTTAAAAATTGAGAAAATTAGATTTTTATACTATAATACAAAATATAAAGCTGAAAAAAGGGGGAGTATGTCGTATGAATGTGAAAGCGCTGCCAGTAGTTGAGGGTAATTTTAATTTAAAGAATTACGATGAAAAATACAAGACGTTTGACTGGTCTGAAGCGGAAAAGGAATTCTCCTGGTCTGAAACAGGTAAAGTGAATCTCGCATATGAAGCCATTGACCGCCATGTTGAAACATACAGAAAAAACAAGGTCGCCCTTTATTACAAAGATGAAAAAAGAAATGAAAAGTATACATTTAAGGAAATGAAAGATTATTCAAACCAAGCGGCCAATGTGTTCAAGAACATTGCCAAGGTGGAAAAGGGTGATCGTGTTTTCATTTTCATGCCTCGCTCCCCGGAACTTTATTTTGCATTACTAGGTGCCATTAAAACTGGAGCAGTCGTCGGTCCGTTGTTCGAAGCTTTCATGGAGGGCGCCGTAAGAGATCGTCTGCAAGATAGCGAGGCAAGTGTGATAGTAACGACTCCTGAGCTTTTGCCTCGTGTCCCGGTGGATGAATTGCCCCATTTGAAGCATATTTTCTTAGTGGGGGAAAATATCGAAGAAGAAGGAAAATATTATCACTTTAATAAAAAACTAAAAGAGGCGGACAAAAAATTTGAGATTGAATGGGTGGACCGCGCTGATGGACTGATTCTTCACTATACATCCGGTTCGACAGGGAAGCCAAAAGGTGTGCTCCACGTACATAATGCGATGGTTCAGCATTATCAAACGGCAAAATGGGTCCTTGATTTACAGGAAGAAGATGTGTATTGGTGCACAGCGGATCCTGGATGGGTGACAGGGACGTCTTACGGTATCTTTGGTCCATGGCTGACAGGTACATCGAATGTCATCGTAGGTGGTCGATTTAAGCCTGAATCTTGGTACAAAACTCTGCAAGACTTTGGTGTTACGGTCTGGTATAGTGCACCGACTGCGTTCAGGATGCTGATGGGTGCAGGAGACGAAATCGTTAAACAATTCGATTTAAGTTCTCTCCGCCATGTCTTAAGTGTCGGTGAACCGTTGAATCCGGAAGTGGTCCGCTGGGGGATGAAAGTATTCAATCACCGCATCCATGACACATGGTGGATGACGGAAACAGGTGCTCAACTCATCTGTAATTATCCTTGTCTGGAAATCAAACCGGGTTCGATGGGGAAACCGATCCCAGGTGTGGAAGCGGCAATAGTGGATGATCAAGGTAAAGAGCTTCCTCCGCACAGAATGGGGAACCTTGCTATTAAAAAAGGCTGGCCTTCAATGATGAAGACTGTCTGGAATAATGAGTCAAAATATGAATCTTACTTTATGCCAGGCGATTGGTATGTTTCTGGGGATTCCGCTTATATGGATGAAGAAGGATATTTCTGGTTCCAAGGCCGCGTAGATGATGTCATCATGACAGCCGGGGAAAGAGTAGGTCCTTTCGAAGTGGAAAGCAAGTTGGTTGAGCATCCAGCCGTTGCTGAAGCAGGGGTTATCGGGAAGCCAGATCCAGTCCGGGGCGAAATTATTAAAGCGTTTATTGCCCTTCGTGACGGATACGAAGCCAACGATGAATTAATTGAAGAAATTCGTCAATTTGTTAAGCTAGGTCTCGCAGCACATGCCGCACCACGTGAAATTGAATTCCGAGATAAACTTCCGAAAACACGAAGTGGTAAAATCATGCGCCGGGTCTTGAAAGCTTGGGAACTTGATCTTCCAACTGGCGATTTATCATCAATGGAAGATTAAAAAGCCGAGTTATCTGGAATCAAGAATAGTAGAAAAAAAGGCATCCATGTTCATTGGTATGGATGCCTTTTTCATGTGTCTCAAGTTTAAGGGTCCTATGCTAATCAAGTTAAATAGCATAGGAAATAATAAATCTATAAAAAAACAGGCTGTCGGGTCGTTTCCCCGCAGCCTGCTAAGTTACTTCAAGAAGCGTGTTATTCTTCTTCCTCTTCTTCAGCTTTATCTGTACCTTTGTTTTGTTCTGTATTTTGGTCTGTATTTTGGTCTGTTTCTTTGTCTATATTTGTATCTTTGCCTGTATCTTCTTTATCTGTGTTGGTTGTATCTTTGTCTTTTTCTGCAGTAACGTTCTCTTCTTTTGAGTCTGGTTTTTTCTCTTCGGTATCTATTTTTTCATTTGCGATATTATCTTTATTCTTAGTGGAATCTTTTGATTTGTTGTCTTTATCTTTATCTTCCGCTTTTGCACTTGTCTTTTTAGCGCCGATTTCAACGTGTTGCGAAGGTGCTGATTCTTTGCCGACTATGTCTACAGCTGTTACGTAATAAGATCCACCCGATCCGGCAGTGTAAACAAGACTATTCCCAGAATTGATGCTCGCCACTTTTCTACCATTTTTGTAGACGCGATAGCCGACGACATCTCCTTCAGGGTGAAGCCCCCATGAAATCTTATTGTTACTTACAGTGATAGAAAGGGCATTAGGCGCTTTTCCATTATCATTAAGTGTCGCTTTCGTCCCGACGACATTGCCCCCTTTTTCTCCTCCGGGAATTAAGGATCCGGGATCATCCACATATTTCAATCCGATATCTTCAAAGGACGCAGGGTTCAGCATGAACCCGCCGCTTGTGAATTCGCTCGGTGTTTGTGGAAGAGCCGCGTATCGTTTGCTGCCGACTGATACATATTGTCCATCTATGAAACTATTATCTGCTCTAGATGGGGCATATTTGGCGATGAATAAATCAGACTTGACAAGTCCAGCCTTTTGGCATGAACTTGAAGGCAGAAGGCCTGAAACTCCACAGAAGGAACGACTGACAATTCCGCCGGGCATCTCAAACCGCTTATCAGGGTCGACGAGTTTTGAATCGACTTTGTATGCGGCATTTATCAAATCTGCCCAATAATAGATATTACGTTTATTATATTCAAGACCATTATAGGTTCCTTTTAAAGACTTCGGTGTGTCATAACCCATCCATGTACCGAACGTTACATTTGGATTAGTGGCGACAAACCAAGCATCCCAATAGTTTTGTCCAGTCCCAGTTTTACCTGCCCAGTCACTGGAGAAAGCAAGTCGGTTCCTGACCGAAGCCGCCGTACCGCTGTTTACGACATCCCGCATCATATCAAGCGTTAAATAAGCAGTTTGCGGTGAAAATACTTTTACTGGTTTTGCTTTGTGTTCATAGATGACCTCATCATCTTTTGATACGATTTTGTCAATCATATAAGCATCAACGAATTCCCCTGAATTGGCAAATGTGCCAAACGCATTGACATTTTCTTCAACGGTTACACCTTTTTGCAAGGCACCTAATGACATGGCACGATTTGAGTAATCCCCTTTTGTTAAAGATGTAAAGCCCATTTTTTCCAAATAGGAAACCGGATTTTGGTTGATGATTTTCATGTAAAATAGGGCAGCTGGAATATTATACGAATTCTTTAACGCTTCCCGAGCTGTCGTTAAGCCGGTGAGGCTTCCGCCGCCATAGTTTCCCGGCCGCCACGGCGTATTGCCTGGAATGGTAATTGGTGCGTTGGCTGTTACGCTCCCAGGTGAAATCTTTCCTAGCTCAATGCCTGGACCGTATACCAATAGCGGTTTCATCGTTGATCCATTTGACCGTAGTGATGATGTTGCATGGTTTGTTTGTTCCCGTTTAAAGTCACGTCCACCGACAAAACTGATGATTTTCCCTGTTTTATTTTCAATAAGGATAGCTCCCGCCTCAACGGGCTCTTTTACAGTTTTCATTTCTTTCGTATCCGGATCGATGACCTGTTCGGTTTTATCATATCCGAAATTTGGATAGTTTTTAGTTACTTCTTGCATTTTGTCATAGACCTTTTTATTGATTGTCGTATAAATTTTATAGCCATTTTGACGCAGTTTACGATCAGCTAGTGCTAAATATTGCTTTTTTAAATCATCGTTCTCTAAATCTTTTTCTTCATATCCATCTTCTTTTGCTAAGCTAAGTGACAAAATTTCAATGGAGCGTTTTTCTATTTCATAGGTGAGCCATGGATATTTCTCAGAGGGCAACGCCTTTTTACCGATAAAGTCTTTTGTTATGTCGTATGCGATTGCTTTATCATATTGTTCTTTTGTTATGTATTCATTGCTATACATTCGTTTTAATACGGTTTTCATCCGGTTAATTCCGGGATCTAGATTATCTTTAAGTTTCCCTTGCTGGGTATATGGAGTATACCCAAAAGGACTTTGCGGTAATCCAGCAATAAAGGCAGATTGGGGTAAAGATAGATCTTTAGCTTCCACTCCGAAAATACCTTCGGCAGCCGACTGGACACCAGCAATATTCTGTCCGGAAGAGTTTCGTCCCAAAGTGGAGACGTTTAGGTAGGTTTCTAAAATCTCTTCTTTTTCAAAGAACTTCTCGACCCGGAGCGCAAGTAAAATTTCTTTTGCTTTCCGTTCAAATGATACTTCGTTCGTTAAGACTTGGTTTTTTATGAGCTGTTGTGTTAAAGTACTTCCACCTGATTGAACGGATGCATTCGTAAATTCCTGATAAACTGCACGCAGGATAGCCTTCGGAACAACTCCGTTATGTTCATAAAAATACTCATCTTCTGTAGCGATGACTGCATTTTTAAGATGGTCGGAAACTTTATCGATGGACACTTCTTCACGATCAAGGTCACTCTTGAGCTTGCCCAAGTATACTTTATCCGCAAAGTATACCTCAGAGGTCTCTTCATAATTGTAAATGTCCTTTTTTAAATCATCCTTTGAGCGTACCGGCTCATTATTGACGAGGGCAGCGAAATAGCCGGCTCCAACGCCGCCGGCGAATGAGAATCCTAGAACCCCAACAATAATGAGGATCAACGTTAGGTTCCAAATGACTTGGTATGTAACCCTTGCATTTTTTTGTGTTTTTTCATTTTGAAAAAAACGGGTTAGCTGTTTCCATGCTGTTTGAAATCTATCTTTTTGATTATTATTCATGTATCATACCCCCTGAAATCACATATATTATAGCATATAACACGGAAGGGAAAGGCGAACTTTCATATTTTTCTAGAATCTGTAAGGGTGATGTTGACAATGAATGTTATGTATGATAAAAACTTATTAACAATAAAATTTATTAAAAAAGCGCGATGATAGGACCCAGTAGTCAAACTATCCCTGTTTTAGAGAGCCGGTGGTCAGTGGAAATCGGTACATATAGTGAGATGAATTACTTCCTTGAGCATTTGCTGTGAAATGATTTAGTAGCAGGAAACGGTTGACGACCGTTATTCGTCTCGAGCGGAGGACGCTTTATGTCCTCAAGTTGGGTGGTACCGCGAATTTATTCGTCCCTTCATATTTATATGAAGGGGCGTTTTTGTATGCTTTTTGCGGGATATTTTCGGATTTGAAGGAGGAATTATAAAATGGAATTGCTAAAGGAACTCGAGTGGAGAGGGATTATTTATCAACAAACGGATGAAGAGGGTTTTAAGGACCTTTTAGAAAAAGAAAAAATTTCTTTATACTGTGGGGTAGACCCAACAGCGGATAGTATGCACATCGGACATCTACTGCCATTCTTGACAATGCGCCGTTTTCAACAGCACGGTCATCGTCCCCTTGTACTTGTAGGCGGAGCGACTGGACTTATCGGTGATCCAAGCGGTAAAAAAGAAGAACGCCAGCTGCAAACGTTGGAAAAAGTGCTTTATAATGCCGACTGTATTAAAGGGCAGCTATCCCAAATCTTTGAATTTGAAGGTGAAAATGGCGCAGTTATGGTCAATAACTATGACTGGATCGGTAAAATCGACATGGTTACGTTCTTGCGTGATTACGGGAAATACATCGGCATTAACTACATGTTGGCAAAAGACACGGTTGCTTCCCGTTTGGAAACAGGGATTTCTTTTACGGAATTCGCGTATACAATTTTACAAGGGATCGACTTTGGTCATTTATACGATAATCATGACTGTAAGTTGCAAATTGGCGGAAGTGATCAGTGGGGCAATATTACGACCGGTCTTGAAATGATTCGTAAATCGCATGACGAGGAAGCAAAAGCGTTCGGCATGACGATTCCGCTCGTGACGAAAGCGGACGGAACGAAATTCGGTAAAACGGAAGGCGGAGCAATCTGGCTTGATCCGGAAAAAACGACTCCTTATGAATTTTACCAATTCTGGATTAACACAGCGGATGCTGATGTAGTGAAATACTTGAAATTCTTCACATTCCTATCACGTGAAGTAATTGAAGAGTTAGAGCAATCCGTGCAGACTGAACCGCATTTACGTAAAGCGCAAAAAGCTTTAGGGGAAGAAATGACACGTTTGATTCACGGGCAGGAAGCTCTTGACCAAGCAATCAAAATCTCTGCAGCTCTATTCAGCGGTGAGGTGAAAAATTTAAGTGCGGCCGAAATTAAATTGGGCTTTAAAGATGTTCCGACCTTTGAACGTGAAAGTAAGGAAGATATCAGCTTAGTTGATTTAATTGTTGAAGCGAAGATTTCTCCATCCAAGCGACAAGCTCGTGAAGATATTCAGAATGGTGCAATCTCCATCAATGGCGAGAAAGTGACTGATCTGCAATATGTCGTGGCTGAAGAGGTTAAGATTGAAGGAGAGTTCATCCTTGTTCGTCGCGGTAAGAAGAAATATACATTAGTGAAATGAGAAAACAAGGCCCGGCTGAATCTCAGTCGGGCCTTGTTTTCTCTGGAAGTTGAGTTCTGTACACAAAAAAAAACCCATCCAAGGATGAGGTTTTTTTTGAAGTTATTAACGAGAGTAGAACTCAACGATAAGAGCTTCGTTAATTTCAGCAGGCAATTCAGAACGTTCTGGTAAACGAGTGAAAGTACCTTCTAATTTCTCAGCATCAAAAGTAAGGAAGTCAGGTACGAAGTTAGTTGCTTCAACTGATTCTTTAATGATTGAGAAGTTACGTGATTTTTCACGAACTGAGATAGTTTGTCCAAGAGACACTTTGTAAGAAGGGATGTCTACGCGACTTCCGTCTACAGTGATGTGACCGTGGTTAACAAGTTGACGTGCTTGACGACGTGTACGAGCTAAACCAAGACGGTAAACTAGGTTGTCAAGACGTGATTCAAGAAGAACCATGAAGTTTTCACCATGAACACCTTTAAGTTTGCCAGCGCGGTCAAACATTGTGCGGAATTGACGTTCAGTGATTCCGTACATGTGACGAAGTTTTTGTTTCTCTTGTAGTTGAATTCCATATTCAGAAATTTTTCTACGTTGGTTAGGACCATGTTGTCCTGGAGCATAAGGGCGTTTTTCTAATTCTTTACCAGTACCTGTTAGGGAAATTCCTAAACGACGGGATAGTTTCCAGCTTGGGCCAGTATAACGAGCCATAGGATGACTCCTCCTTTAAATGTTTTTATTTTGGTAAAATAAAAACCGTGTGAATAAACGGTTATGACCATTTTGTTTTCATGTACCTTCGCCCTAGCAGCAGAGAGTTACGAGATACACCTCTGTATGGAGGAACAAAATGAGAACATAAAAGCTGTCACATAGGCTGCAATATTTTACACAAGGAGTATTGTATAATATTCTGCTCAATGAGTCAAGGACTGTTAGCTTTTCATTAAAAGGGAGTTTAAAGATAATTCAAGGGATAAAATTACAATCACATAAAAAAGTACTATTTTTTGGGGGAGTTTTTCCGATGAAAGCGTTATAATAAGTAAAAAGTATGAATTTCAATAAATAGTTTCCTGGGAACTATTACTATAAGTTTCGATTAAATCTAGTTTTTTGCTTCGTTTTAAAGTGGGAGTATTATGAAACCTTAAAAGGTTCTTTAAAAAATAGGCTGTAATATAGGGATGATAGAGATGAAGATTAAAACAGCTCGGTTGATTAATGAATTAAGAGTACTTTTCTTTAAACACATTCAGAATATGCAAGGTGAACTCCATTACGAAACATTTTTGGAGACTTTTTTATTTGAGACGAAAGACCTGCTAGGTATGGAAGAGGTAATGTTCTTTAAATTTGACGAGTGGAAACAGCAATTTTATAAAGAAATCTCTACCGAAAGTTTTCACGATTATAACATGCAGGTTCCTGTACAAGAGTATATAGAAATGATCTTTAAAGAACAGAAAGATGATAGAGATGTAACAGTAAGTATGCAGCAGGAAGTAAAGGATTTCCAGACTGTTATACCACTTTGGGATAATGGTAAGATCATTGGATTAACGGCCTTCAAAGAACGGAAAAATGGCTCTCTTACAAGCCTTACTCCGGAAGAAGGGGCTGCTTTTTCTAAAGAATTCACCACAATCTTGAAAGCTGCGTTATCAATTTCTAAGATATCAGATGAGGAAAGACGATATAAACAACTCTTCAAGGTCACAGAAAAATTTCATTCTTCAATGAACATGGACGCGGTCTTAGGGGAAATTATCTCGACGTTGCACACTGTTTACCCAACCTTTGATTATTACCTGCTGCTCTCCCATGATAATGACAGCCATGAAAACCTGCCAATCAAGGACCTCGAATATGATAGTGAGAATGTGGCTGCACTAAAGGCTTATGTAAACGGTAGCATACAATTTGAGGATCACTCATCTGAAAATCACTCTATTTTATATGCTCCTTTAAAAGGTAAACAAGGGGTCTATGGCGTTCTTCAGGTTATTGCGCCTAATACACTCGTGTTCCCTGAAAATGAAATTGAGTTTATTTCATTGTTGGCTAATACTGCTGGAAGTGCCTTGGAGAATGCCCAACTGTATCAACAATCAAAACGACTTGTTTCAGATTTACAGCTTATAAATGAGACATCACAGCATTTAAATTCCAATCTGCGCTTGAGTGAAACCATGGAATATATGAAGCAGCAAATTATAAAGTCCTTTCATGCTGATCAGACAGGATTTATTCTGCTCCATCCTGGTGACAAAGTGAGTTTATTGACAGGAAGCTCTGAGTTTTTTGATTCAGAGGAGGCGAGTATGTATATATCTTTTCTGAAAGGTAAGATTGATGTTGATAAGGAATCACTGTTTATCGGGGATTTAAATATTCATTGTCCGAATGAGAATGTGAAATATCATTCCCTAATGGCAGTTCCAATGATGGAAAGTAATGATGTTATGGGGTTCGCTGTTATTCTGCATAAGGAAGCCTATTTCTTCTCATTTGAAATGTTTAAGTTGTTACAGTCGCTTATCCACCACTCAAGTTTGGCGATGGCCAATTCCATGCTTCGTGAAGAGCTTGAAAAAATGGTCATTACCGATCATTTAACCCGACTGTATTCAAGGAGTTATCTCGATGATAAAATGTCCCAATCCATGGAAGAAGATGAAGAGGGCACTTTCATTATGATTGATCTTGACAACTTCAAGAGGGTTAATGATACATATGGTCATCAGGTTGGAGATGATATTCTGATCCAGGTCGCTGATCTCATTCAACATAATATTCGTGATACGGATATCGGGGCCAGGTGGGGCGGAGAAGAGCTAGCTATTTACCTTCCACGTGTTCCTTTAGAGTCAGGAGTTCGCATTGCCGAACGAGTAAAGGATAAGGTCTGGGAGAAATCCAATCCTAGAGTGACGATTTCCTGCGGCGTGTCCTGTTGGTCAAAAGAACATTTAGATAACATGAAAGAGGTAGTTAAAAGGGCCGATGAGGCGTTATATATTGCGAAGAATTCAGGGAAAAACAAAGTTCATGTACATGGAGTTCTGTAACAATAAAAGGGAGCGGCATGGACTGTCGCTCCCTTTTTACTCTATAAACGCTTGGTTAGGATGTCCGCGAATTTCTCGAGTCCTTGCTGATCCACTTGGTCAAATCGGTTCGTAATTGGGCTGTCGATATCAAGAACGCCAATTAGTTTGCCCTCCTTCATAAGGGGTATGACAATTTCAGAACGTGATGCAGCATCGCAGGCAATATGTCCTGGGAACTGATGGACATCATCGACGCGCAAGGTTTTTTTTGTGGCCGCTGAGGTCCCGCATACGCCTTTGCCCATTGGAATGCGGACACAGGCTGGAAGGCCTTGGAAGGGTCCTAGCACCAATTGGTCTTCTTCAAGTAAATAGAAGCCGACCCAGTTAATCTCAACGAGAAATTGATTCAGTAAGGCAGCGGCATTACTGAAATTGGCTATCTGGTTTGGTTCATCTTCTATTAAGGCAAAGAGCTGTTTTTGGACAAGTTCATAGTTTTTTTCTTTTTTTCCTTGATACATTTCGACATTAAACAAAAGGGTTCACCTGTCTTCCTCATAATTTTACAGTACTTTCTAGTCAAGCCGATTGATTGGAGAGAAATTGTCGAGAACTTACTAAAGGATTCAAGCTCTTCAATGCAGAAATAGTCCACAAGACTTGTCTCAAAGAAAGCGAGGGATTGCCTAATGAATCGCCAGACGCCAACGAAACAAGCTATTGTGGAAGCTGCTTTACATTTATTTCATTTAAAAGGCTATCATGCGACATCCATACGGGATATTGCGAATAAAGCGAAAGTGAATGCTGCTAATATTGCTTACTATTTTAAAAATAAGCAGGGGTTGCTAGAATTCTGCTTCACTTCCTATTTAGAAGAGTATATTCTCGTCCTTGAGACGAACATGACGCTGCTGGATCATAAAGGTCCAAAGCAATGCTTGATGAATTTGGTAAAGGATATTCTAACATTCCAAAGAGAAAACTTCCTGGCAGCTCGATTTATATATGGAGAATCTTCACTCGATTCAAATTTAAACCGGGAAATTCATTCGACTTATTTTACAAAGGAAAAGTCTTATTTTCAATATGTTTTGGAACAAGGCATTAAAAGCAGAAGTTTTCAGTCGGTCTCTATCCCCTTGTATATGCTGCAACTAAAGGGCCTGCTATCGGCTCCGGTCCTGCATACCCATTATGCAATGGAGGTCCTTCATGTGTTCCCACAGGAAGCCTATTACACAAATTTATATGCTGAGGAAGTCGCTCGTTTTCTGCAAGATACATTATTTATTGCCGAAGACCTCCAGCCCCTTCTTGCGGGACGGGCCTGAAGTGTTTACGTGATTTACCCGTTGAATTCTGGAATCAACGATTCAAATCCCTGGCCTAAGTCTTTAGCCTGGTGTGCATCGGAACCATAAATAAGCGGGATGCCAAGGTCTATGGCACGCTTTGCAAACCGTTCAGGAGGATAGGGCTCACGGCATAGTGGCTTTACGAACCCTGCTCCATTATAATCAAGTGCATATTGTTGTTCATTGATCATATCCAATACCCTGTAAACACGGTCGTCAAAGCTTTTTGTAGGTGGATATCGGTGCTGGAATTTATGAACAAGTGTAATATGTCCTATCCTTTTTGGCTTATAGATGCCTAGGTCAGCAGTGATTGATTTCTCTAAGGTATCGTAATATTTGGCATAAACCGCTTCGATGGAACCTAGTTTATTGGCAATCTCACCAAACGCATCATCACTGAAATCGATGCAATGCCAGTTGCTTTCCTGCTTTATGAAGTGAACGGAAAGGATGCTGTCATCAAGGAATTCGCCGACTTCATTGAGAAAATCTTTTGTTTCAGTTTCATAACCTTCTATAAAGTCAACCTCTAGACCACTTTTGATCAGGATTTTGTCTTTATAGTGTTCTTTCAGGACGCGGAGCTCTTGAAAGTAATCTAGGAGCATGGAAGCTTCCATACCGCTGTCTTTTTCAGGTGTTGGATCTTGAAAATTTCGTGGCAAAGGAGCATGTTCTGTAAATGTGATTTCCTTTAATCCTAGCTCAATTCCCCGCGTAATATATTCATCGAATTTGTCCGTAGAGCCGTGTGGGCAAAACGGAGTATGTACATGTCTGTCAGCTTTCATGGCCATTCCCTCCCAAAAACCCGGTATTTTGTAGCAATTTTCCACAAAAAAATCTTTTTCTCATCAAAAATTATTGCTAACATGGTATCATAAAAGCATTAAATTTAACATTTTTAAAATTGATATATAAAAGAGCGAGGCTGTAAGGACTAGAACAGGGGGCTTACCATGGATTACATACTTGGGATAATTGTATTAATTTTAATTTTTATTATTTGGGGTTATTTTTTCAAAAAGAGATTTTTTAAAGAGATTGATCGTCTGGAATCCTGGAAAATAAGCATCATGCACCGCCCCGTGCTAGAAGAGCTTTCTAAAGTCAAACAATTGAACATGACTGGTGAAACAGAGGAAATGTTTGAAAACTGGCGTATTGAATGGGACGCTATCATCACGGATCATATGCCGGAAGTCGAGGAGCTTTTATTCGATGCCGAGGAGTTTGTCGATAAATACCGTTTCAGCCGTTCAAAAGAGGTACAGCGGAAAATTACAGTCAAGCTGAATGAAATTGAAGAAATGATTAAAAAGATTCTGTACGAATTAAATGAACTTGTAGGAAGTGAGGAAAAGAATAGATTAGAAATTGAAGATATTAAGGAATCTTACCGTCAATTGAAGAAATCATTGCTTGCACACCGCCATAATTATGGGAAAGCTGCTGAAAAGCTAGAGGCCTCTTTGGATGAAGTATTGCAGATCCTTCAAAAGTATGAAGAAGAAACTGAAAATGGAAATTATTTGAACGCTAGGGAGCTTGTACTTTCCATAAAGGGAAAGCTTGCAGTCTTATCTGCTAAAATGGAGATGCTTCCAAAATTATTGGTTGATAGTCAATCCGAGCTGCATTCACAACTTCATGAATTAAAGGATGGATATGAGGAAATGTCCGGACAAGGGTATCAGTTAAGTCATATTCAATTCGAGCAGGAGATTTCACGGCTTGAGGAAGAACTGGATCTATATAAAACACAATTGGAAAATGCCGAAACTGAAGCTGTTGATAAAGGGATTAAAGAGATGCGCGAAAGCATTGAGGTGCTTTATGACCTTCTGGAGAAAGAAGTGCTTTCCAAACAGTATGTCTTGAAAAATGATGAAGTCCTCAGGAAAACGATAAGTGACCTTGAATATGAAAACGATAAACTCAAAGTTGAGACTATACATGTTCAACACACCTATCATCTAACTGAAAATGAGTTGGATGCACAACGGAAAATGGAAAAGCAAATTGTGCAGATTTCGAAACGCCATCAATTGCTTGTCTTGAAGATGGAGGATAATGTGATGGCAAGCTCGCTTATCAGCGAAGAGATGCGAGGGCTTGCTGCACAGTTGAACGAATTGCAGGAATACCAGAAAGAATTTACTGTTAAATTACAAGCTTTAAGAAAAGATGAAATGGATGCACGTGAATCACTGGCGGAGTTGAAACGGAAAATGGTTGATACAAGCCGATTAATTGCAAAAAGCAATATTCCTGGCCTGCCTGAAGAGTATAAAGTGGTGCTTCATGATGCAAAAGAAAGCATAGATGACGTTCAAAACAAACTTGAAGAAAAGCCGCTTGACATGGCAGTTGTTTATATCTTTTTAGAAAAAGCAGTCGAACAGGTCAATAAGGTCTACGAAAAGGCGCAAGAGCTAATCGAGCATATGTATTTAGCGGAAAAAGTGATTCAATTCGGAAATCGCTACCGCAGCAGCCACGATACCGTTGCTGATAGCTTAAGAGAGGCAGAAGCGAAATTCCGAAGCTATGAATATCAAGCTGCATTGGAAACAGCAGCCGCGGCTATTGAAAAGGTCGATCCAGGCAGCTTACGAAAAATTGGAGAGAATATAGAAGAAGTTCTTTCCTGAAAACCCGCTATGGCGGGTTTTTTCGTGTGTTTTATTAATGGTAGAAACAATAAAGTTAAGATAACTTCATACTTCCTTATCCAAAATATTGACTAAAAAAAGCGTGAAACGTGATAGATTTCTTGCAGAACGAGTTTTGAGAAGAAAATATAATTAATGTCTATTAAGACAATATCCATACAACTCTCCTTTCATGTTTTCACAGGTGTTTGACCAGCGTTTTACATTCTCTTTCAATTTCAATTATGTTAATATTAGAAGTCGCAACAACAACATTTGAAACGACATATAGAAGTGTGACCATCATAGATACAAAAACATGGAAGGTGAACCCATGATTTATTTTGATAATAGTGCAACAACAAAACCATATTCAGAAGTGATTGAATCTTTCATAAAGGTTTCAACTGACTATTTTGGCAACCCCTCTTCGCTTCACGGGCTTGGGGTTCAGTCAGAAAAATTGCTTTCTGCTGCAAGAAAACAGATAGCTGAATTATTAAAGGTGAAAAGCTCGGAAATTTATTTTACTTCCGGGGGTACAGAAGGAAACAACCTGGCGATTAAAGGAGCCGCTTTTTCACATGCTAACCGAGGGAAACATATTATCACGACAGCAATTGAACATCCTTCTGTAGAAGATGCATGCCATTCATTAACGAAACAGGGATATGAAATTACTTATCTTCCTGTAAATGAATATGGTCAGATAGCATTAGCAGATCTCAAACATGCTTTAAGAGAAGATACCATTTTAGTATCCGTTATGCATGTTAATAATGAAGTGGGCTCGATACAACCAATTGTTGAAATTGGAAAATTGTTGAGGGAATACCCACAGGTACTCTTCCATGTTGATAACGTTCAGGGTGCTGGAAAGATTTCTCTTTCACTGCGTGATGCTAATGTGGATTTATGTACCATATCCGGTCACAAAGTTCACGGCTTAAAGGGAACAGGCATCCTTTACATGCGTGATGGCGTCCGGATCGATCCACTTTTTCACGGTGGCAATCAAGAGACGAAAATCAGGAGCGGCACCGAAAATGTCGCGGGAATCGTCGCTCTTTCAAAAGCCTTCCGTATTAGTATGAACAACCAGTTGCTGTATCATGATAAGCTACAGCAAATCAATAAATATTTATATAAAGGTTTGCAAGAGATGGATGGAGTACTAGTTAACAGTCCTGAAGAGGGAGCACCTCATATTTTGAATTTTTCCGTTCCGGGACTCAAATCAGAAGTATTGCTTCATGCTCTTGAAGTGGATGGGATATATGTTTCGACGACTAGTGCCTGCTCTTCGAAAAAGAGAACGGTAAGCAAAACGGTAGATGCAATGTTCCATAATCAAGCTCGTTCCGAAAGTGTTATCCGAATCAGTACTACCTATAGCAATGAAATGGAAGAAGCAGAAAAAGTTCTGGCGGCGATACAGAAAATAGTCGCTAATTTAGAAAAAATAATGAGGGTTGCAAAATGAAATTTGATCATATAATTATTCGCTATGGCGAAATCTCTACGAAAAAAAGAAACCGTAAAGGCTTTGTGGACAAGATGAAGGCGCATATCCGCTGGAGTTTAAAGGATATCGAGGGCGTTGTGCTTACAGCCAATCGGGAACGGATGTATGTTCTCTTAAACGGGGTCGACCATAAGCCCGTTATTGAACGATTAAAAGGAATTTTTGGCATCCAGTCTTTAAGTCCTGCGATTAAAATTGAACGTGATTTAGAAGTGATGAAAACGGCTGCGTTATATTATCTTAATCATACTCTTGAAGAAGTGGGCACGTTTAAAATCACGACAAAACGAGCAGATAAAGACTTTCCATACAATACCGATGAAATTAACCGGGCACTTGGCGGCCATTTGCTTCGCAACACAGAAGATTTAAAGGTGGATGTAAAAAATCCCGATTTGAATCTGCTTGTTGAAGTAAGACGTGAAGCAGTGTATTTAACGGGTGAGATCATTCAGGGAGCTGGTGGTCTTCCATTTGGTTCAAGCGGAAAGGCAATGCTGATGCTTTCAGGAGGGATTGATAGCCCTGTTGCCGGATTCCTATCTATGAAACGTGGATTGGATGTAGAAGCCATCCATTTTTACAGCCCTCCTTTCACAAGTGAGCGTTCACGTCAAAAGGTAATTGACTTGGCCGGCAAGCTTGCTGAGATAAATGGCAGCATGAAAGTGCATATCGTTCCGTTTACGGAAATTCAGCTGTTAATTCAAAAACAGATTCCAGAGAACTATTCTATGACGACAACTCGTCGTTTAATGATGCGAGTAGCCGATCAAATCCGTGAAAAAGAAGAAGCAATGGCACTGATCACCGGTGAAAGCCTTGGACAGGTAGCGAGTCAGACGATGAGCAGCATGTATGCCATCAATGAGGTGACGAATACACCAATTCTACGTCCGTTGATTACAATGGATAAAACGGAAATCATCAAAATTGCCAGAGAGCTCGATACCTTTGAAATATCCAATCTTCCATACGAAGATTGTTGCACGGTCTTTACGCCAGCAAGCCCTAAAACAAAACCGAAACGTGAAAAAGTCAATTACTATGAAAGCTTCGTTGACTTCGAATCGTTAATTGCAAAAGCGGTGTCGGACACAGAAGTATTGACGGTTACACCGGGGCAGACATTCGATAAAGAAGAAGCAATGGAAGATTTATTTTAATATCCTAGAATTACCAATAAATAAGTACGAATGAAGCCATGTGTTTTAACACACTCTATAATCACAAGGAGGTGAAAAACACATGGCAAACAACAACAGCTCAAACGAATTATTGGTACCTGGAGTAGAACAAGCTCTAGAACAAATGAAATACGAAATCGCTTCAGAATTCGGCGTACAACTTGGTGCCGACACAACATCTCGCGCTAACGGTTCAGTTGGTGGAGAAATCACAAAACGCCTTGTTCAAATGGCTGAACAACAATTAGGCGGAGGATACAAACGATAATTTAATAAATATGGCTACAGAGAGCGGGTTCTTAACCCGCTCTCTTTATTTATTTGTAAAAATACATAGATATATTAGAGAAGTATCTTGTATAATGAGTAGGTACTAAGAGTTCATAATTGGAGGGGAAGCAAATGAAACGTGAAGATTTATTAGCTCCGGAACATTACAACTTAGTGAGTGAAATGGAACATTTTGCAAAAAATCCAGAAAAAGTTGCTGTACTTTGGGAAAGCGAATCCGGAGACAAAAAACAACTTACATATGAGAACTTAATAAAAAGTGCAAATAAAATCGGGAATGCCTTCCAGAAAAAGGGGCTTGGGAAAGGTGATACGGTCCTTATCATCATCCCGCGTTTAGTAGAAGCTTATCAAGTGTATTTAGCCGCTTTGAAAATCGGCATGATTGTCATTCCTTGTTCTGAAATGCTCCGCGCGAAGGATTTGGAGTTTCGAATCAATCACGGTGATGTAAAAGGAATTGTTAGTTATCATGAATACACTCATGAATTTGATGAAGTAAAGGGAGCGGAAAATCTTCTTAAATTCTCAATCGGAAAACAAATGGAGAATTGGCTTGATTTGAATGAGCTTGCTGACGCGGAATCTGATCAGCTGCCTATGGCAGCTACAAAGAGTGAGGATATGGCCTTCTTATCGTATACTTCCGGAACAACAGGAAATCCCAAAGGAGTCGTCCACACACATGGATGGGCGTATGCCCATCTGAAAACGTCTGCAGCAAACTGGCTGGGCATTAGTGAAGGAGATGTGGTTTGGGCAACGGCTGGACCTGGGTGGCAAAAATGGATTTGGAGTCCGTTTTTGGCGGTTCTTGGCACAGGAGCAACTGGCCTTGCTTATCACGGAAAGTTTGAAGCGAAAAAATATCTACAGTTGCTGCAGGACTACAAAGTGAATGCGCTATGCTGTACACCAACAGAATACCGTCTGATGGCCAAGGTGGATAACCTTGACGACTATAATCTATCCGATCTTCATAGTGCTGTATCAGCGGGGGAACCTTTAAACCAAAAAGTGTTTGAGGTTTTTAAAAATCATTTTCATATCGAAGTCCGCGATGGATATGGACAAACTGAAAACACACTGTTGGTAGGTGTAACAAAAGGCATGGAAATTAAACTGGGCTCAATGGGCAAACCAACTCCGGGCAACCATGTAGAAATCATTGATGATACCGGTAAGCCTTGTCCTCCTGGTGTGGTAGGGGATATTGCAGTGCATGTAAATACACCTGCTCTCTTTAAAGAATATTTTAAAGATCCAGAGCGAACAGCAAAGCAATTCCGTGGTGACTACTATATAACTGGCGATCAAGCGAAAATGGATGAAGAAGGCTATTTCTGGTTTGAAGGTCGTTCTGACGATATCATCATCAGCTCTGGATACACCATTGGACCATTTGAAGTAGAAGATGCACTCGTTAAACATCCATATGTGAAAGAATGTGCTGTTATAGCCAGTCCTGATGAAATACGCGGAAATGTGGTTAAAGCGTACATCGTGTTAATAGACGAAATAGATCCGAACAGCCCAGACTTAATCAAGACACTGCAAAAGCATGTAAAAGAATTGACAGCGCCGTATAAATACCCAAGGAAGATTGAATTTTTAGAAGAACTTCCTAAAACGACCTCCGGCAAAATCAAACGAGTAGATTTAAGGAAAAGAGAAGAGACACTTCTTAATAAATAAATCAAAATCATTACCGTCAGCCCTCCGGCTGGCGTTTTTTTAAATAACAGAGGATTTTTCAAAATCAAAAATATGGGAATTCATGAAATGAGATGTTACACTTACTGCATATTACGAAACATTTAATAAGGAGTGTAAAACGGTGATGGGAACGTTATGGTTCAATGGGTCGATTTATACGATGATAAAAGAAGAAGATCAAGTGGAGGCAGTCTTCACTGACAATGGTGTGATCGTTGATACCGGCAGGCTTGCCTATATAAAAGAAAAATATGCTGACAATATTTCCAGGGAAATCGACTTAAAAGGACAAACTATGCTACCGGGATTAGTAGATAGTCATCTTCATTTGGTCGGGCATGGTGAACGACTGCTCCGTTTAGACCTTTCTTTGATGAATAGCCGGGAGTCCATCATGAGTTCCGTAAAGAAAAAGTGCGAAATAACACCGGCTGGAAAGTGGATTGTTGCTGAGGGCTGGAATGAAAATGAATGGCCTAGTTCTGAATTGATTCTACGAGATGAACTAGATGCCATATCTACAGAGCATCCAATCGTATTAAAACGGGTATGTCGTCATGCCCTGGTCGTTAATTCTCGTGCCCTTTTAGAAGCAGGGATTACAGAAGAAATAGAAGAACCGTCAGGAGGAGTAATCTGCCGTTATCCCGATGGACGTCTAAATGGTTTGTTTAAAGAAAATCAGGCCCAGAACCTTGTGTTAGACCGTCTTCCCGGCATTGACCAGGGCTATATCGAAAACGCGCTTACAGAGGCCATACAAGACGCATATAAGCTTGGTTTGACTGGTGGGCATACAGAGGATCTTTTTTACTACAATGGCTTCATGCCGACTTATCAGGCGTTTAAATCGGTCATTGAGGGCCGAAACATGACCTTTCGTGCCAATTTGCTCGTTCATCACCAAGCATTTGAAGAGATGCTGGCATCCGGTGGGCGGTATCAAGGAGGCACCCGATATATTAAATTCGATAGTATGAAGATATTTACCGATGGCTCATTAGGAGGACGTACGGCCCTGTTGAGTGAGCCTTATGAAGATCAAAAGGATACGAATGGTGTGGCTATTTTCACTGAAAAGGAACTGCAGGAATTGGTGCAAAAAGCAAGGCAGGCTGATATGCCGATTGCTGTTCATGCCATTGGTGATCTCGCATTTGATTATGTCCTGAATGCGATTGAAGCTTTTCCACCTAAAAAGGGTCTTCGGGACCGGCTTATACATGCACAGATTGTTCGCCCAGAACTCTTGGAGCGTGCCGCAAAACTACCGGTCATCTTTGATATTCAACCAGGTTTCGTACCGTCCGATTTTCCATGGGTCGAAGAAAAGGTTTCAGCAAAATTATTGGAATCCTCTTATGCCTGGAAAACGTATTTGAAGCTGGGGATCATTTGTGCGGGAGGGTCAGATGCACCGATTGAACCATTAAATCCAATTTTGGGGATTCATGCAGCTGTTACAAGGAAAAAGATTAACAGTGATGATGAAACAGTGTACGGCATGGATGAAAGGCTTTCTGTTTATGACGCTTTCGCGCTTTATACAAAAGGCAGTGCGGCTGCGATTGGTCTTGAAAACCGGCGTGGTCAGATCATTAAGGGATACGACGCCGATTTTACCGTGTTTAACCGGGATGTCTTAGCTATAGAGCCAGATGATCTTCTGAAAGTTGAAGCGGTCATGACGGTCATTGACGACCGAATAATGTATGATAAAAAATAACAGTTGCAAAACATGAAATAGGTAAGCAAAATATTAATAGGATTTCGATAAAGGAATGTAATTAGAAAGAAGGCAGGTTATGAAAATAAATGAACAAAAAGAAGGGGCGATATATGCCGCCCTTTCTTATTTAATGTGGGGAGTCGTACCAATTTACTGGAAGTTCCTTCAGGGAGTTGGTGCAATAGAGATTTTAGCTCAGCGGGTGTTATGGTCTTTCGTCTTCATGCTTGTTTTATTGATGTTTATGAAAAAATGGGGAGCATTTCTTGATTATGTCAAAAACATAATGGGAAATCCCAAATTATTCGCGGCATTGCTTACGGCATCACTGCTTGTTACAGCTAATTGGGGAGTGTTCATCTGGGCTGTTAATTCGGGCCGGATTCTCGACACGAGCCTCGGCTATTATATCAATCCGCTAGTCAGTGTTTTGTTGGGAGTAATAGTCTTAAAGGAAAAATTGAGCGGGGCACAGATTGTGTCGTTCCTGCTCGCAGGAATCGGTGTATTGATACTTGGTATTCATTTCGGTACGATCCCCTGGGTCTCTCTAGTTTTAGCCATGACATTTGGGTTATACGGTCTGGCAAAAAAAATGATAAAGGCAGAATCAGCAATCGGACTGACACTCGAAACGATGATGGTAACCCCTCTTGCTCTAGGTTACTTGATATATTTGATGTTCCAATCCGAATCACAATTTTTAACCTCAGGGAGCACAAGCTTGCTGTTAGTTGGCGGTGGGATTGCCACGGCTCTACCGCTATTATATTTTGCAAAAGGGGCAGAAAAGATACCGTTATCGATGCTTGGCATTTTTCAGTATATTGCTCCAACCTTAACCTTGTTAATCGGGGTATTTGTCTATCATGAAAGTTTTACAAAAGCACATCTTTTAGCCTTTTTATTCATTTGGTCTGCCTTGGTGGTTTATACGCTTTCCATTACAAAATGGGGGAAGGCAGGGACACGTAGGTTTAAAGAAAAAAGAAACTTTGGTGCATAAAAAGAAAAAACGCTTGAGGAAATCCATTTCCCAAGCGTTTTTTTTATAGTGATACACGTCACCCTGAAAAAAATTGTTAGTGAGTGTCGAGTTTCACAAGCTATTAAAATAAACTAAAAGAGATTTTAAATCTATATCTTTAATAAGAGAAACTGTTAATCCTACGCTAGAAAGGTTTTCGAGCCTATTTCAGAAACAATTATATTGGATAGGCAGTCATGAAGTGACACGGGGTTATTACGGGGGATATTTGGCTTGAATTGACTATAGTGGGAACTATTTATGCTTATAATATGCTTTGTTAGGAACGCTGAAATGATGGCATTCCACTTTCTATTGCTATTTAATTCATCGATGATTCCTTGCTGATTGGTAATCCCAATCCCATGGCCATAAAAGAGGTTTTCTCCAAGGAATATCGCATTTTCCCCTTGCCATTCTGGAGTGCTCGGGTCGTAATCTGGGTTTTTGAAGTAAACACAGTCGCCTGGTACATAATCTTTCCCTTCATGAAATCGAAGAATCAAATTCTGCGGATAGTGCCAGTCATATAGAGTAAGGCCTGAAAAAAGACGGTCAAAATTCTTAGGACCAACCGTATCTAAAACAGCTTTTAAAAAAACAATGACTATCGCTGTCCCGCATTCGAAAGCGTAAAGACTTCCGTTTATGAAAATATCCTCAAGTGCCAGATGGGGGGGGACCCTTGGCTTAAGCTCAAATGCTCCATCTTTTGTAAGTCGCCAATATTGTTCATTGCATACAGAATCCTCGAGTATTGTAAATTCAGGATTACTCTTATCTAACGAAACAGCAGCTTTATTGACTTGCAGCCTCATCTCTATATCGAATTTAAGATCTTCCATTGTCTTATATACAAAAATATTCGGATATCTCCACATTAATTGGAGAATTTCTAATGCTTTTTCAGATATTATACCTGGTTGGATTTGACTGACATCTATCCATTTTTGATTAATCTTTATCATAATCATATCCACCTCTTGGTCACAAAATTAAATGATTAATTCAAGTGGTTCAAGAACTATTACAGTGTAATAATTATTATATGAGTTGCTGAACAATACTGATCAAATTTTATTCCTATTACTGAGGATGATCAGAATGGCCAATCGTTAGAAGAAGCAAATTAGTATTCCCTTTTCTGTATGAATTGATATAATGAGAGAGAAAAGTTCATATGTGCAAGAAATGTAGGGGAGCCGGTATTGCTGGCTGAGATTGCGTCCTTAAGATGCTGACTCTTTGAACCTGATCTGGATGATGCCAGCGGAGGGAACATATTATGACTGACTTTCTGTTTTGTATGTTAACGTCCGAATTCATCCTCGGGCGTTTTTGTTTTTTAATCTATTATTTGGATGGGGACTGGCACCCAATAAAGTTTCGGCATATGGACCTTATATAATGTGTAGGAGGAAAAATAGTGAATAAATTATTGCCACTGTTAACTTTGTTATTCCTTTTAGCTGGATGTGGTGCTGGCGGCACTACTGAAAAGGAAGAAGCAGGTAAAAATGAAGACAATAAAGAATTAAAAAAGGTTTCGGTTGTTCTCGATTGGACACCGAATACAAACCATACAGGATTGTATGTAGCGAAGGAAAAAGGGTATTTTAAAGAACAAGGCCTGGATGTAGAAATTATCATGCCAGGTGAGGCAGGAGCTGATAAGCTTGTGGCTTCAGGGAAATCAGAATTTGGCGTGAGCTACCAGGAGGGCATTACACAGGCTCGCGTGCAAGGCGTGCCGATTGTTTCGTTAGCGGCTGTCATCCAGCATAATACCTCAGGATTCGCTTCTCCTGTGGCTAAAAATATTAAAACGCCTAAGGATTTTGAAGGGAAAACGTATGGTGGCTGGGGGTCTCCAGTTGAAAAGGCTATCATCGAATCTCTCATGACAAAAGACAATGCGGATGTAAATAAAGTGGAAATAGTAAATACAGGCGACTCGGATTTTTTCACTTCAGTGAAAAGAGATATTGATTTCGCTTGGATTTATTATGGATGGACAGGTATTGAGGCTGAATTGCGAAATGAAAAGCTGAATATGGTTTACTTAACTGATTACTCAGATAAGCTCGATTACTATACGCCTGTTTTGACCACAAATGAAAAGATGATTAAAGAGGATCCAGATACTGTTAAAGCGTTCGTAGAGGCAACTTCGAAAGGGTACCAGTTTGCGATTAAGAATCCTGATGATGCAGCAGACATTTTAATCAAGGCTGCACCAGATCTAGATAAAAAGCTAGTGAAGAAAAGCCAGAAGTGGCTTGCATCTAAGTATCAGGATGATGCTCCTAGATGGGGTGAACAAAAGCTTGAAATTTGGAAGAATTATAGTGAGTGGATGACTGAAAATAATCTTCTTGAAGGTGATTTCGATCCTGAGAAAGCATTTACCAATGAATTTTTACCACAATAGGAGGAACTACAATGGCAAACTCATTAATTAGTATACAAATTATTCCTAAAGGGGAAAATGTCATCCCCTTAGTCGATGAAGCGATCAAAATCATCGATGAATCAGGTGTCAAGTACGAGGTGCACCCGCTTGAAACAACAATGGAAGGTGAGCTTTCTGTGCTTCTGGCCGTTATAGAAAAAATGAATGTAAGAATGATTGAAATAGGTTCGCCGAATGTCATTTCCCAAGTGAAAATATTGTACCAGCCTAGCGGAATCACGATGGATACGTTAACGGAGAAATATCGGCCATGAGCGGAAGAAAGATTTGGAAGAAGGGGGCTCCCTTCTTTCTTTTATTATTGTTGCTAATAGTGTGGGAGTTAGCAACAGGCTTATTAAAGGTTGAAAAATGGCTACTTCCTGCTCCATCAGCCATTTTTATCGAGGGAATAGAGTCGTTTCATAGCCTTTTTGGACACCTTATATCAACTACTAACCTTGCATTATCTGGTTTTTTTATTGGAAGCTGTATTGGCTTAGTAATTGCTGCTCTCTTACACCTTTTTCCTGGTGTAAAAGATGCGGTTTATCCGCTTCTCATTCTATCACAAAATATTCCTATCATCGTTTTGGCGCCGCTTCTAGTCATCTGGTTTGGCTTTGGTATGCTGCCGAAGCTGATTGTGATTTCTCTCGTATGTTTTTTCCCTCTCGCTGTTGCTTCATTGGACGGTTTTCGCCAGACTCCTTATGAACTTAAGCATTATTTCAAGATGATGGGAGCAGGGAAAATGCAACTATTTTGGAAGCTAGAACTTCCTCACTCGATTCCGTTCATTTTCTCCGGACTGAAAATTTCGGCCACTTACAGTGTAATGGGGGCGGTTATTTCGGAGTGGCTTGGGGCTAAATCGGGGATAGGTGTTTATATGACGCTCGCATCTTCTTCATTTAGGACAGATCGGGTGTTTGTTGCCATTTTTATCATTATGGGACTGAGTCTTCTCTTTTTTGGAATCATTACCATACTTGAAAAATACTTTGTTTCATGGAAGAGAAAGGAGGGTGAAAAGGATGAAGCTGCAAATTAAAGATGTCTCCTATTCTTTTGATGGTAAACAGAATATTTTAGATAATATAAATTTCTATGTGGATGATGGAGAGTTTGTAACCATCCTTGGGCCATCTGGCAGTGGTAAAAGTACATTGTTTCACCTAATCGGGGGCATTTTGAAGCCGCATCATGGCATCATTTCACTGGACAGTAAAAAAATAAATGGCTTAAAGGGTCATATAAGCTATATGCCTCAGCAGCCATCCCTTTTACCTTGGAGAACGGTATTAGAAAATGTTTTGCTAGGAAGCGAACTTTCGGGTGTTAAAGATAAAGAAATGGCAAAAGCTCTATTGATGAAAGCCGGATTAGAAGAGTACGAGAAAGCATATCCACACGAATTATCTGGCGGCATGAAGCAAAGAGCTGCGTTTATTCGAAGTATTTTAAGTCCACAGGAATTGATGTGCCTGGACGAACCCTTTTCTGCCTTGGATGAACTGACAAGATTGCAAATGCAAAAATGGCTGATGTCTGTTTGGGAAGAAAATCGGAGGTCGGTGCTTTTTGTTACGCATAGCATTGATGAAGCGGTTTTCCTTTCCGATAGAATATACGTGTTATCAGCAAAACCAGCAACTGTCATCAAAGAAGTTGTAGTTCCATTTCCAAGGCCAAGAAGTGAGGAACAGCTTCTTAGTGATGAATTTTTCAATTTGAAGAGAGAATTATATGCCGCACTAAAGCCAACTTTTACTACTTAAGTTAGGAGGCAATATAAAATGAAAATCATCGACAGCCATATCCATTTGGATAGGTATGATGAAAGTAAGCAGAAGCAGATTCTCACTGATATGGAAAAGGCACAAGTGGAATCCTTGCTATCTGTTTCCATGAATTTGACCTCGTCCATAAAAAATTATCAGCTTTCCATCAAAGATTCACGTATTAAGCCTGCCTTTGGTTTTCATCCTGAGCAGTCCATCCCAAGTGAAGAAGAAGTGAATGATTTATTGAGTTGGATGCGGGAACATAGGCACAATATGTTTGCTGTAGGTGAGGTAGGGCTGCCATATTACTTAAGGCAAGAAAATCCCAGTATAGATACGTCAGAGTACATAGAGATACTTGATAGGTTCCTTGCTTTTGCGAAAGAGTTTGAAAAACCAGTTATTCTTCATGCGGTCTATGATGATGCGCCTGTTGTTTGCGACCTATTAGAGAAAAATCAAATTACAAAGGCCCATTTTCATTGGTTTAAAGGGGATATCCAGACAGTAGAAAGAATGGTCAAAAACGGGTACCACATTTCCATCACACCTGATGTTTGTTACGAAGAAGAAATACAGGAGTTAGTTTCGGTTTATCCGCTTAAGCAGATGATGCTTGAAACGGATGGCCCATGGCCGTTTGAAGGGGTTTTCAAAGAGGAATGGACCCATCCGGGCATGATGCATGACAGTGCACGTCAAATTGCTTCAATTAAAAACTTACCAATTGAGATTGTATATCAAACCCTTTATCAAAATACCAAAGATTTTTATCATATATAAAAAGGTACCAGATATTATATCTGGTACCTTTTTAGGAAGTTTTATAAAAAAGTCCGTTTTACTTTTTCCCAAAAGGAGTTGTCTTTCAGCTTAACGGTTTTGATGACTTTACCGCTTAATCGGACCTTAACCTTTTCGACATAACTAATGCTCAAGGCTTCATTGTCCAAGCCAATGATTGGATAGCTTGGCCCGTTTTGTTCAAGGTGAACAGTCAATGTTTTATCGCCGCTTAGGATGAATGAAGAACCCAAGGTCCGATAGGTATTGTTATTGATTGAAGCGAGCTCGCTTACCTGAAAGCATGGGAGAAGCGGGTCCACAACGGCCCCATTGACCGATTTATTATAGGCTGTGCTTCCGGTCGGTGTCGCTATAATGATTCCGTCCCCACGGAAGGTTTCAAAATGGATTTGATCAATGAAAATATCCATGATGAACGTTTTGATGATAGAAGTGCGGATACTGAGTTCGTTGAGGGCATAAAAGGAAGGTTGGTCATCTAGTTGAATATCAATAGTTGGGTATTTGCGCACCTCGATTTGCTCTCTAGTCATGGCATCAATCATTTTGTTTGTATCTTCTAGGTGGAAATCACAATACATATTCAAATTTCCTGTGGTGGAAACGCCAGCATATAAACAATCTTCTCTGAATCCGGTTTTACGGACTGCCTGCAAAAAGGTGCCGTCATCACCAATACTTACGATAATGTTGGCTTTTGTGAAGTCTTGGACGATTTCATACGAATATTGCTTTGCCAACTCCGTTAGACGTTCGACCTTGTTCAGCATCTCTGCATTTGAAGCGTGGAAAAAATAAATATTCTTTCGAGTGTTCATCATGATCCCCCTAGTATGCATAGTGATGAAAGGGCTTTCTTTTTTCTGTATAAGGGAAAGCCGATATTACAAAGTGTACCTTCTCATTTCCAATTAGAGGATTATTTGCTACAATTTTATATGTCTTAGTTTATCATGGATTGAAACATTTTTGTATGCAGTTCGTATGGTAAGAAGGATATATATATTTAAGGGGGAACACAGATGAATGGAAAGCGTTGGGCAGCACTTGGAATCGCAGCCGTTTTATTTTTTGTCTCTATTGTTGTAGGGACGGCAACGACTGTATTTACAGCTGATACGGAAAATATTATTGATGAATTATTTGCTTCCGACAGCGAGTTTTACGAAGAAGTTATAGAAGGCGAAGATTTCTCAAATGTTATTGCGGTATTTGATGTAGAAGGTACAATCCAAGATACTGGAGAAGCTTCATTACTTAGTTCAGCAACATATAATCACAGAGCCTTCATGGATAAGTTGAAAATGGCTGAAGAAAATGACGATATTAAAGGAATTATCTTGCGTGTAAATTCTCCTGGCGGCGGTGTTGTGGAAAGTGCTGAGATTTATGATAAGATCCTTGATATTAAAAAGGTGAAAAAACCAGTTTATGTTTCTATGGGTTCAATGGCAGCTTCTGGCGGATATTATATTTCTGCTCCAGCTGATAAGATTTATGCTAGCCCAGAAACAATGACGGGTTCACTTGGAGTCATTATGCATGGGTATAATTACGAGAAACTAGCTAAAAAGTATGGAGTTGAGTTTGAAACAATCAAAAGCGGTCCACACAAAGATATTATGAGTCCGTCTCGGGAAATGACTGATGAAGAACGCGAAATCCTCCAAAATATGATTGATAATTCTTATGATCAATTTGTTAAAATCATTGCCGACGGGCGCGGTATGACAGAGAAGGAAGTACGTAAAATTGCTGATGGCCGGATTTATGATGGACGTCAGGCGAAAGAAAACCATTTAATTGATGATTTCGGCCATTTGGATGATGTAATTGCCGCGATGAAAACGGATATCGGTAAAAAAGACGCGCAAGTAATCCGTTATACAGATGAGGCAGGTTTCGGTTCATTATTCAGTATGGGAGCGCAAAAAATGTTGGGCAATGATGTGGAAACGGCTGTTTTGACAAAAATCCTTTCCTCTTCAAATTCTCCACGCTTAATGTATTTGTATGCGGAATAGGGGGGCTGAAGGATGACGGAACGAAATGAAAACAATGAACAAATCGATTCATCCAATCTAAATACAAAGCAAGAAGAAGAAATCGTTCAGCAAGAGCTTTTACCGGCACAGGCAATCGTGGATGATGGCGAAGTGAAGGTAGTTTACTTTGCTGGTTTTTGGTTGAGATTTTGGGCATATTTAGCGGATTTGTTGATTATCGGGAGCTTAAACCGGATTTTGATTCATCCTATTTTTAAGTTTTATAATGGTACAGACAATCTTTGGTTTTCGGCAGAGGCTTTCTTAACGGGAATTGTATTCTTTATTTACTTCGTATTGATGACCAAATACTTAAACCAGACGTTGGGTAAGATGATTTTTGGACTGAAAGTTGTGGCATTGAAAGAAGAGACAGAGTCTATTTCTTGGGGTACAGTATTGTTCAGGGAGCTGATTGGCCGCTATATTTCAAAAGTCACGTGGGTTGGCTATGTGTTGGCGGGTCTTTTACCAAAGAAACAGGCTTTGCATGATGTCTTTGCAGACACAAGTGTTGTTTTAGTTAGAAGATAATTTGTTTTAATTATGAACCTGTAAGAGCGTAATTTTCGCTTCTGCAGGTTTATTTTTTTTTGCCCAAGCCGATAATGATAGGCTGAAAGGGCGTGGATGTATGAAGTGGCTTTTGCTAATTTTGACTATCATCATTGTGGTGCTGCTTCTTCTTGTTTTTACGAAAATAAGAGTGCACTTTGTCTACAAACGTGTTCATAAAAATGACATAATTCATATAAAAGCATCAGCATGGTATGGACTTTTTCATTATACCTTCAAGGTACCTGTCATCAAGAAGGACGATGACTCGGTAGCGATAGTAGTAAAGAAAGAAAAAGGAATGAAGGAAGAAACTAAAAAAGAAGGATTAGATAAAATTACACCGGAAGATTTTCGGGATGGATTGGCTGACATGAAGACACTGCTTCAACATATAGTCAATTTCCATCGGGTCATTCGTCATTTCTTAGGCAAAGTTCAAGTTATAGAATTTGCCTGGCATAGTATGGTCGGTACTAAAAATGCCGCACACACCGGGGTCTTAACAGGGGGCTGCTGGGCGCTTAAAGGTTCCATCATTGGCATATTAACAACCTATTTAAATTTTAAAATCATGCCCTCTTATTCAATTACACCTGACTTTCAGAGGAGGCAGGCCAATACGTCAATTTCCTGCATATTACAATTTAGAATCGGGCAAGCTATGGTGACTGGAATAAAACTGCTTCGATACTGGAAAGGCGGAAGAGTGAAGTTTAAGTCTAAGAAATTAGCGAAGCTGTCAGGTGATTCCAACAAACAATCGTTTTAGAGTGGAGGAATTTAGATGTCAGATCATCCGATCCAAGGGTTGATGAAAGAGGCAATGGAAAATCTGAAAGAAATGGTTGATGTGAATACGATTATCGGAGATCCGGTGGAAACTCCAGATGGTAGTGTCATATTAACCGTATCCAAAGTTGGGTTTGGGTTTGCAGCTGGTGGCAGCGAATTTTTGATTGACGGAAATCATCAAGGCCAGCAAGGTCAGCAGGGCGCTTCCAAGCAGCCTTTTGGGGGCGGTAGCGGTGGTGGAGTATCCATTACACCAATTGCCTTTCTGATTGTCGGCTCACATGGCGTGAAAATGATTCATCTGGATGAAGGGACGCATCTTCTTGAAAAAATGATGGATTTAGCGCCACAGGTAGTCGATAAGATTCAGTCCATGCTTTCTAAAAAAGACAGTAATCAAAAGCAAGGCAGCAGTCAACAATCTACAACGAAAAATCAAGAGCCTAAACAGAATTTAGATTTCTAACTGCGACTCGGCATCCGCCGAGTTTTCTTTTTGCGTATATTTTACAAAATTATTGAAAGGCTTGGAACGTTTAAGTTTAACGCATAGGGGTTTTCACTTTTCTCAATTCAATTAATTGCAAAATTCCGGTAAAACAAATATTATTAGGCTTGTACATAAAGCAGAAAAAGGAGGAATTTTTAATGGCTTCAGTTACATTTAAAAACAACCCGGTCACTTTAGTAGGACCAGAACTAAAAGTGGGGGACAAAGCTCCTGATTTTACCGTATTGGCTAATGATTTATCACCCGTTACATTAAGCGACTCTAAAGGGTCTGTCCGCATTATCAGTGTAGTTCCATCTGTCGATACAGGTGTATGTGATGCACAAACACGTAAGTTCAATGAAGAAGCTGCAAAATTGGATAATGTGAAAGTACTGACGATCAGTAATGATCTTCCTTTCGCACAAAAGCGCTGGTGTGCTGCAAGTGGATTGGACAATGTTCAAGTACTTTCCGATCACCGCGACCTTTCATTCGGTGAAGCTTACGGTGTCGTTATGCAAGAACTTCGTCTATTGGCGCGCTCTGTATTCGTTGTGAACAGCAACGATGAAATCACATTCGTTGAATATGTTAGTGAGGGTACAACTCATCCAAATTACGAAGGTGCAATCGAAGCAGCTAAAGCAGCAAAATAAGATACGAATTCTTAGAAACCGGGCTCATTGTGCCCGGTTTTTTGTTTTAAAGTTTAAAAGGAGGAAATTGTTCAGAGGTTTTTAAATTCTAACCATCCAAGTGAAATCACAAAGATAATCCATAGAACAGTAAGTATTCCATATAGGCAAATAAAAACATAAAATCCCCACTTTAGAATCTTTTTTAGAATCATCAAAAAAATACAACCCCCAAGTCATCAACACTATTAAATTAACATATTTACCTTATATTTACTCATGGTGAAAAAAAGAATGGCTCGCGCGAGATTCCTTATATGCGGACTTTCAAATAGGAAAACAGTACGTTAAACAAGCGAAGAATGATAAGCAGGACGTACGACTTGTATCTCTTTCTTCTTACCTATAAAATAGGGACAGAAGCAAACAGGAGGAATAAATAAGTGAAGTCTACCCCAGTTGAACAATTATTTTATGAATTTGATGAAACAGCCCAAATATTGCAAAGTGAACTATCATGTACATATCTGGATGCCTTAGGAGAAACCGGAGAGAATTTCTTCCAAGGGAAAGTATTACAAGAGGAAATTAGTGAAGTATCGAAGAAAAGGTTAGCAAAGCAATATGCGGATTTTTCACCGGAGAAATATGAAAAGGAAGCCATTCGTAAAGCGTACCAGCTAGCTATATTAAAAGGTATGCAGCAGAGCGTACAGCCGAATCACCATATGACGCCGGATGCAGTAGGTATGTTTGTCAGCTATTTAGTTGGTAAATTTACGAAGAATCAAAAAGAGTTAGTAATGCTCGATCCTGCCGTCGGAACGGGTAACTTACTATTTGCGATTTTGAACCAACTAACGGACAAAGCCATCGCGTCATATGGTGTTGAGATTGATGAAACCTTGATTAGGCTTGCTTATGCAGGTGCCAATCTACAAGAACACCCGCTGCAATTTTTCAATCAGGACAGCTTAGAGCCGCTCTTCATTGATCCTTCAGATGTTGTGGTCAGTGACTTGCCGATTGGTTATTATCCGAATGATGTTCGTGCAACTGAATATGAGTTGAAGGCTGAAAACGGACATTCTTATGCGCATCATTTATTTATCGAGCAAAGTGTTAAGCATGTGAAGGATGGCGGATATTTATTCTTCATTGTTCCGAATAACTTATTTGTCTCGGAAGAAGCCCCTAAGCTCAATGATTTCTTGAAAAAACATACACATATCCAAGGGATGGTTCAGCTACCGCTTTCCATGTTTAAAAATGAAGAGGCTGCGAAAAGCATTCTTATTCTTCAAAAGAAAAAAGAGGATATCGAAGCACCGAAGAAGGCCCTTCTCGTACAACTTCCGAAGTTATCGGATTTCGAAGCGACAAGGTCTGTTATGCAACAGATGGATGATTGGTTTAAAGAGGAAAAATAGATAATAAAAGCTGGTGCCACAGGCATTGGCTTTTATTTTTAGGGAAAAGTGATTATTTTAAATTTTTAAATTTTTATTGGTTGTATCCGCTTACCATGATAAGATTATACAATATACTGCACGTTTCGTAGTGATGATCATAGGAATTGTAGACTAGCTTAGAGTAAAGGAGCAGGATGGATGTCTAAAATTATGGCTATTAATGCAGGCAGCTCTTCTTTGAAGTTTCAGCTTTTTGAGATGCCGAGTGAACAAGTAATTACAAAAGGTCTTGTAGAAAGGATCGGCTTGAAAAATTCCACGTTTACTTTAAGCGTTGAAGGCAAAAAGGTTTCTGAAACGCTGCACATACCCAATCATGAAGTAGCTGTCGGGCTTTTATTAGAAAAACTGATTCACCATCGCATCATAGGCTCATTTGAAGAGATAGATGGTGTAGGGCATCGTGTTGTGCATGGTGGTGAGGTGTTTAGTGACTCAGTCTTGATTACAGAGGATGTAATAGAGGAGATTGAGAAGCTTTCAGATTTAGCTCCCCTTCATAATCCTGCTAATAGCACTGGAATTAAGGCATTCCGGCAAATACTAAGCGAAGTTCCAGCAGTAGCTGTATTCGACACTGCTTTTCATCAAACCATGTCAGCAGGTTCATATATGTATAGCTTACCATTTGAATATTATGAAAAATATGGAATCAGGAAGTATGGGTTCCATGGTACTTCACATAAATATGTGTCCCAGCGTGCCGCAGAAATGATTGGTCGGCCGATTGAACAGCTCCGCTTAATATCCTGTCATTTAGGAAATGGTGCAAGCATTACGGCTATTAAGGGCGGAAAGTCGATTGATACATCGATGGGGTTTACTCCATTGGCCGGAGTTACAATGGGAACGCGTTCAGGCAACATTGACCCTGCATTGATTCCTTATATCATGGAAAGAACAGGGAAAACAGCTGATGAAGTACTGGATGTCTTGAATAAAAAAAGCGGCATTCTAGCTCTTTCTGGCTTTTCCAGCGATCTGCGCGACATCCAAGTGGAAGCAGATAAAGGCAATGAGCGTGCGGAACTCGCACTTGAAGTGTTTGCTGATCGGATCCACAAGTACATAGGTTCCTATACAGCGAAAATGGGAGGTGTGGACGGCATCATTTTTACAGCGGGTATCGGTGAAAACAGTCAAACCATTCGGGGAAGAATCTTGGATGGCCTCGAATTTATGGGCGTATACTGGGATGAGGATCTCAATCGTACCTTGGGTGTGGAAGCGTTTATTAACGCACCGTATTCCCCGGTGAAAGTGATGGTCATTCCGACCAATGAAGAAATCATGATTGTTAGAGATACTGTAAAAATAGCTTTGAGTGAAAGCATTGAAAACGTGACTTCTTGAATCATAGAAAATCTCCTTACCTATTAATTTTTCGGGTAAGGAGATTTTTCTATGATTGCAATCAACTTATTTGTTAAAAGGTGATTCAATAGATTTGAATCCTCACATGGACCCTTCGTATTATCTTTTTGATATCTTATCAGTTAACATATCCGCGAGTACTGAATCCTCATACCAATCATCTAAAGGTTCTTGAAAAGTCTACCTATGGTATAATTAAGGGAGAATCCACCAATTCTGTACATAGGAGGCTTGATGCATGGAATTCACGAATCGGGAAATAACAATTTGGAATGAAATTAGTGAATGGCAGGAAAACCTTTATCAATATGAGCCAACAGACCTGGCAGCATTGTATGATAAATGGCTAGAGCAGGGTTTTTCACTGCTCCCAGAAAACGTCCAACAGCAGTTTTTTGAAAAGCTTGATACCTGGCTTTTTCATTTGCATGCCATGGTTCAGAGCTCACAAGTTCAAATAGATGCAAGAGAGCAGATTTTAGCATCAGCACGGATGTTTAATGAAGATATCGAGACACTTAGTGACCTAAATCTCTTGACGATCGATCAGTTGAATTACATAGCGAATCAGCATATTGCTAAGCACCGCTTATATTCTTTTGCACAAGGCGGAATAAGCGGGTCCGGCGGGCTACTTTTACTTGGAAGTGATATCCCGGCCATGACAGTCATCAATGTTAGGACCGTACAGTTGATTGCGATGTCCTATGGTTTTGAAGTGAATACGCCCTTTGAAATGATGCTGGCTTTAAAGGTATTTAATGCAGGAGCAATGCCGAAGAGGCTTCGAGGAACAGCTTGGGAAGAATTGATTCGGGAAGTTCAGACTGCAGAAGATGACTATTTTTATTTGGGAATTGAAGAACTTACAAATCCGACCTGGATGGAACAGCCACTTAAGCAGTTGCTGAAGGCCGTATCCATTACTATTTTTAGAAAAAAACTAGTTAGGGGCATCCCATTTATCAGCATGGCCATCGGAGCTGGGTCCAATTATCAAATGACCCGCAATGTAAGTGAATTTGCCCAAAAGTTCTATCAGTATCGGTATTTACAGGAAAAGAAGGCTGATGAAGAATGAGTGTCAAGGAACACAAAAAAGCCATCACGGAAGCGATTCGCTGTAAGGTGATAACCGTTAGTGATACACGTAATAAAGAGACTGATAAAAGCGGCGCTCTAATGATTGAATTATTGAAATTAAAAGGGCATGAAGTGACGGAATATGAAATTGTCAAAGATGAACGTGGAGCGATCCAAGGGGCGGTTACTGCTGGCTGCGAAAACAGCCAGGTAGATGTCATCCTAACTAATGGAGGCACTGGCATTGCCAAAAGAGATGTAACAATCGAGGCAGTTAAAGAATTGATGACAAAAGAAATCCCTGGTTTTGGTGAATTGTTCCGGATGCTTAGTTATCAAGAGGACATTGGTTCGGCGGCCATTTTATCGAGGGCCATTGCCGGAGTAGTGAACAACAAGGCAGTTTTTTCCACCCCTGGATCTTCGGGTGCGGTTCGGCTGGCGATGAATAAATTGATTCTACCGGAATTGGGACATGTCGTTGGTGAACTTCGGAAGGATATATAAGAAAAATGTAAAAAAGCCTCAGCTCTCAAAGCTGTGGCTTTTTGCATGGAATCGGCCTTAATTATGCATCTTTTCACTCACGCCTTGATTAGCTCGATACCAAAGCCATAAGTCATTGATGATAGAAGCAAGTTCGGCAATTTCAGAATTGAGCTGGCAGGATAATACGAAATTACTTTCGTCTGAGAGCTGTAGCTGTTTCCGGTTAATGAAGGATTCTAGTTCCTTAATGCGATCTGGGATGTTGCCCCGGATATTTTCCCATTGCACGAGTATTTGCTGTTGCTCGCTTTTCGTATATTCATCCCACTCCCGGGACAGGTCAGGAATGGAGATGCCAAGCCGTTCATCATACGTAAATAGCTCTTTCATATTTCCCCCCCTTTTCGAATTTTTCATACCTCTAGTTTACTATATTTTAGCGGATGCATCCATTATGTGTAGGGCCTTAAAATATTAACAAATTATTTAGCAGAATCTTTAAAATACCCCTTGTATTCCGTTTGTAAAAATGATAAAGTACTAATCATAGATTGAATAAAAATAACAACGAATGAATTTTTATTCATACGAAAGGGACGATAAAATATGGGAAATCAAAAAGTTGTATTAGCATATTCCGGAGGACTAGATACTTCCGTTGCAATTAAATGGTTACAAGATCAAGGATACGAAGTTGTTGCATGTTGCTTGGATGTCGGTGAAGGAAAAGATTTAGATTTCATTAAAGAAAAAGCAATCACTGTTGGTGCGGTAAGTTCATATGTGATTGATGCGAAAGATGAATTCGCTGATGAATTCGCATTAACGGCTCTTCAAGCCCATACTTTATATGAAGGAAAATATCCATTAGTATCAGCTCTATCACGTCCACTAATCGCTAAGAAACTAGTAGAAGTGGCTGAAGCAGAAAATGCGGTAGCAGTTGCGCACGGTTGTACGGGAAAAGGAAATGACCAAGTGCGTTTCGAGGTATCCATCTCAGCTTTAAACCCTGATTTAAAAGTTCTTGCTCCTGTTCGTGACTGGAAATGGTCTCGTGAAGAGGAAATTGAATATGCAGCGAAAAATGGCATTCCGGTTCCAATCGGCTTAGCAAGTCCATTCTCGATTGACCAAAACCTTTGGGGAAGAAGTAACGAATGCGGGATCCTAGAAGACCCATGGGCAGCTCCGCCAGAAGAGGCTTATGATCTGACAACTAGCCTTGAAAATACGCCAGATACTGCTGACATCATTGAAATTGGTTTTGAACAAGGTGTACCGGTTACATTAAATGACAAAAATTATAAATTGGCTGACTTGATTGTTGAATTGAATCAAATCGCTGGTAAACACGGGGTCGGACGTATCGATCACGTAGAAAATAGATTAGTAGGAATCAAATCTCGTGAAGTATACGAAGCTCCAGGTGCTATGACATTAATCGCTGCACATAAAGAGCTTGAAGATATCACACTTGTAAAAGAATTGGCTCACTTCAAACCAATAATCGAGAAGAAAATGACTGAATTGATTTATGAAGGTCTTTGGTTCTCTCCACTTCAAAAAGCATTGGCTGCATTCTTGAAAGAAACGCAAGTGAATGTAACAGGTACAGTTCGTGTGAAACTTTTCAAAGGCCATGCGATTGTTGAAGGAAGAAAATCTGAGTACTCTCTATATGACGAAAAATTAGCGACCTATACAAAAGCAGACGAATTCGATCATGATGCAGCAGTTGGATTCATTAAATTATGGGGACTTCCAACGAAAGTGAACAGCATGGTCAATAACAAGAAGGTGACAGTGTGAGCAGCAAGCTTTGGGGAGGAAGATTCACAAAGTCTGCAGAAGAATGGGTAGACGAGTTTGGAGCTTCTATTTCCTTTGACCAGGAACTTGTCCTTGAAGATCTTCAAGGCAGTCTGGCTCATGTAACCATGTTAAAGCAGTGCAGCATTTTACCTGAAGAAGATGCAGATCAGATTATTTCAGGTCTGAAAAGTTTACAGGAAAAAGCAGAAAAGGGCGAATTAACTTTTAAGGTTGAGATGGAGGATATCCATCTTAACCTAGAAAGTATGCTTATTAACGAAATTGGACCAGTTGGCGGAAAGCTGCATACAGGCAGAAGCCGTAATGACCAAGTTGCAACAGATCTTCATTTATACATGCGTAACCAAACGAAAGTCATTGTGGAACTCATTAATGACTTGCAAGAAGCGATTTTGGAACAAGCTAAGAAAAATGTGGAAACACTTATTCCAGGTTATACACATTTACAACGGGCACAGCCGATTTCATTTGCACATCATTTAATGGCTTATTTTTGGATGCTTGAGCGGGATAAGCAGCGCTTTACAGAAAGCTACAAAAGAATAAATATTTCACCATTAGGTGCAGGGGCGCTTGCTGGGACAACTTTCCCTATTGACCGCGCTCTAAGTGCCGAGCTACTGGGCTTTGATGGTATCTATGAAAACAGTCTGGATGCTGTGAGTGACCGTGACTTTGCCATCGAATTCATGAGTAACAGTGCGACTATGATGATGCATTTATCTCGTTTCAGCGAAGAAATCATTCTTTGGTCAAGCCAGGAATTCCAATTTGTTGAATTAGACGATGCGTTCTCAACGGGAAGCAGTATCATGCCACAAAAGAAAAACCCTGATATGGCGGAATTGATCCGTGGTAAAACAGGACGGGTTTATGGGAATTTAACAGGATTATTGACAGTATTAAAAGGACTGCCGCTTGCTTATAACAAAGATATGCAAGAAGATAAAGAAGGCGTTTTTGATACGGTTAAAACTACTGTTGGCTCACTGAAAATTTTTGCTGGTATGATTTCGACAATGAAAGTGAAAACAGATGTCATGGAAAAAGCAACAAAAAATGACTTCTCTAATGCAACGGAATTGGCCGATTACCTTGCTTCAAAGGGTATGCCTTTCCGTAAAGCGCATGAAGTTGTCGGCAAACTTGTATTATTCTGTGTCCAAAATGGCTGCTATTTGGTAGACCTTAGCATAGAACAATTTAAGGAAGCTTCAGAGTTGTTTGAAAATGATATTTACGATGCATTAAATCCTTACGAAGCAGTTAAACGTCGTAACAGCGCTGGTGGTACAGGCTTTGCACAAGTACAGCTGGCGATTGAAAAAGCGGAAAAACTGGTTAGTAAATAACATCAAAAAAAGCTCGTTCACCAATTTCGGTGAACGAGCTTTTTTGACTATCATTTTTTATCAATATTCGTACGCACGACGATTACATCGCAGTTTGAATGGCGAACGATGCCTTCTGACACACTGCCGATCAAGAAACGTTCGACAGCATTAAGACCTGTTGCACCGCATACAATCAAATCGATTGTATGTTTTTTCGCTAAATCTCTTGGAATTTGAACTTTAGGAGAACCATATGACACTTCAGTTTTTACGTTGGCAATCCCGGATGCAATGGCTTCCGTTTTATACTTTTCCAATAATTCATTGGCAAAGGTTTCAGAGTGATCACGGATAGTCATATCATAAGCTTCAATAGTAGGGAAATTCCTTGTGTCCACGATATGTGCAAGCACAAGGGTCGCGTCACTGAGTTTTGCTAAATAGATTGCCTTTTTTAAGGCCCACTCTGCTTCTTCCGAACCGTCCACTGCTACTAGAATATTTTTATAATCTATACTATTCATAGTGAATCTCCTCCTTCTATTTCATTCCTATTATATAATGATTTACCAGGTGCACCTTGTCTCAATTGTAACAAATTAGCGAATGTTTCAATCGTACTATCTTAAGATTTGCAGACTCTTTGGATACTTCGTCAAAACTTCACAGCCTGTATCGGTGATATACAGATCATCTTCAATCCTGACCCCTGCAACATTTGGTACATATATACCTGGTTCAATCGTATAAACCATTCCTGCTTGCAGTTCGAGTGAATTTGTTTCCGTTAAGGACGGGTATTCATGGATGCTGATGCCGAGTCCGTGACCAAGGCGGTGCGGGAAGTATTCACCGTATCCTTGATTTCTGATAATATTTCTGGCTGTCAAGTCAATCTCCGAACAGGAAACACCAGGTTTACTGGCTGTAACCGCAGCCTCTTGAGCTTTTCTTACCGTTTCATAGATATCTGCTTGTTTATCATTGATGTCACCGTAAGCAACGGTTCTAGTGATGTCAGAGCAGTATCCTTCAAAGACGACGCCTAAGTCAAAGAGGACAAGGTCGCCGCGCTGAACTTTCGTAATACCTGGTGTGCCATGAGGAGAAGCGCCATTTTTACCTGTCAGGACCATGGTAGAGAATGACATTTGGCTCACTCCAGCCTTTTTCATTTCGAATTCAATAGCTGCGAGAATCTCCATTTCCGTTTTACCCTCATGGATTTCATTGACACCCACTTCAATTGCAACGTCAGCGAGACGACATGCTTCACGGATTTTGACCATTTCATCTTCTGACTTGATCATCCTCATCCTTTGAAGTTTTTCTTCAGCTGAAACGAGTTTTGGTGCAGCAAAGTAGTGCTGAACTTTTTCATAGCGTTCTACATTCATATGTTCTTTTTCAATGGCCATTTTTTTCATGGTTAGTCCACGTTTGCTAACTGCTTGCTGAACTTTTTCCCATGGATTTTCAATATCGGTGTAACCAATGATGTCTCCATTCCATCCAGCTTGTTTAGCATCCGGAACTTCCATTTGTGGACAGACCAGGAATGGTTCGGCGTTGCCAAAAATGGCAAGTGCAAGAAGTCTTTCATGCGGATTGCTTAAAAAACCGCTGCAATAGAAGATGCTATCTGGGGATGTAAGTAAGGCTGCTTCAATTTCATTGGTTTGCAGCCAATTTTGTAATTCATTCAAACGTTCATTCATGACTATACCTCCATTAATAAGATATAATTACCTTAGCAATATATGAAAAAATAGTAAATGGCAAAGCCTTAAGAATTTATTGATTAATAAAATAGTGGGTATCAGAAGGGAGCATCAGAAATGAAAGTATCTTTTCATGGACATGCAATTGTAAAAGTTGAAACGAAAGGAAAAACAATTTTATTTGACCCGTTTATTACAGGAAATGAATTAACGGATTTGAAGGTAGAAGATGTGAAACCGGATGTGATTATCTTAACACATGGTCATAATGACCACGTTGGTGACACGGTTGAATTGGCGAAGAAGCATGATGCACTTGTCATCGGCATTGCCGAAATTGCCGACTATTTAGGAGCTCAAGGCGTTCGGACCCACGGAATGAGCATCGGTGGTGCATTTGAGTTTGAATTTGGAAAAGTGAAGCTGACACCAGCGTTCCATGGAACAGGTTTCACTACAGAAGATGGCCAAATTATCTATTTAGGGATGCCAGCCGGCGTGTTACTTACTGCAGAAGGAAAAACAATCTATCATGCAGGTGATACAGCAGTGTATTCTGACATGAAACTGATAGGCAAACGACATCCAATTGACTTGGCATTTCTGCCAATCGGCGACAATTATACCATGGGACCGGAGGATGCAGCACTTGCAGCGGAATTCCTTAAGGCCAAGCTAGTAGTGCCGATTCATTACAATACGTTCCCTGTCATTAAACAGGATCCGAACAAATTCATTGACTTGCTTGAAGAGGAAAATGGACTAGTCATGAAAGTCGGAGATGAAATCGAATTATAAGAGGAACGGGAGCCTTAAGGGGCTCCCGTTTTTATATGTGTGAAAATTAGCCGAATGGATGATGGAGGAATTAGGTTTAGATACTATCGGTATCAAAAAAGGAGCTAGAGAGAATTATCTGAAATTAACTGGAAGTGGTCAGGATGATTTTTCATAATAATAATAATAATAATAATAATTATATATTTTGAGCAGAAGTCATGAACATAAGGAGAAAATAAATCTAGTTCATTCACATATGAGTAAGATTCTTTTTTTCTTTTGCAGGCATAAAATGAATAGATGGAAAAAAGGAGGGATTGGATGAAACAGAGGTTATTGTTGTGTTTGCTTTTGTGCGGGGTGATGCTGTATTATGCAGTGCCACGTCTGTCGCTAGAAAGCGGCGGATTGGAGAGCTTGTTTGCTGGATCTTGGTTGTTGTTTGCGTTATTGGCGGTAGCCGGAAACTTGACGGGGATTCTATATTCTCCTAAGAAACACAAAGTCAAACGGAAGATGGAATACAAAAGGTTGCGTCAATATTAGTAGTTGTTTGATAAACTAGGCTCTTTGACCTTATAATGGAGAATAGGAATACCGTGAAAAGGGTGAAGCGCTTGGCTACAAAGCATGAACAAATATTAAAACATATCGATGGACTGCCTGTTGGCGAGAAGATTTCCGTCCGCCAAATTGCTAAAGCATTGAATGTAAGTGAAGGTACGGCGTATCGAGCAATTAAAGAGGCAGAGAATCAAGGCTATGTAAGTTCCATTGAGCGGGTTGGTACGATTCGTATTGAGAAAAAGAAAAAAGAAAATATTGAAAAGCTCACGTTCGCTGAGGTAGTTAATATTGTAGACGGACAAGTTCTAGGTGGGAAAACGGGTCTTCATAAGACATTAAATAAATTTGTTATTGGGGCTATGAAGCTAGATGCCATGATGAGATATACAGGTGCAGGAAATCTGCTGATTGTAGGGAACCGTACCCAGGCCCATGAGCACGCGTTAAAAGCGGGTGCCGCGGTGCTAATTACCGGTGGTTTCGATACTGAAGAACCTGTTAAAAAATTAGCCGATGAATTGGAAATGCCAGTCATTTCTACGAGTTACGATACATTTACCGTAGCAACCATGATCAACAGGGCGATTTATGACCAATTGATTAAAAAGGAAATTTTGTTGGTAGAGGATATTTTGACTCCTGTTCAAGAAACGACCTTTTTAACAGTAGGTGACCGGGTTCAGACTTGGCATGAACTTAATCAGGAATCAGGGCACAGCCGTTTCCCTGTTGTGGATGAGAATATGAAGGTTCAAGGTATGGTCACATCAAAAGATATTATGGGTCAGGAAGAGTTAACGCTCATTGAAAAGGTGATGACGAAAAATCCGATGACCGTAGGCGATAAGATGAGTGTCGCGTCTTCTGCCCATATGATGGTGTGGGAAGGCATCGAGTTGATTCCAGTCGTAAACGACAGTCATATTCTAAAGGGAATAGTGAGCAGGCAGGATGTACTGAAGGCACTGCAAATGAGTCAAAGGCAGCCGCAGGTGGGCGAAACGATTGACGATACAATTACGAGTCAGCTTGTTATGACTTCGAATCGCGGGAAGGGCGAGGAAGTGTATAACTATGGCGTCACTCCGCAAATGACCAATTATCTTGGTACCATTTCAAGCGGGGTTTTCACGACTTTGGTTACCGATTCAGCAAACCGGGCACTTAGAAGCTATAAGCGTGGTGACTTAGTCGTTGAAAATATGACAATTTACTTCATCAAGCCAGTCCAGATCGACAGTACGCTTGAAATCCATCCGCGAGTGCTTGATGTGGGACGTAAATTCGGAAAAGTAGATGTCGAGGTGTTTAACCAAGGCAAACTTGTCGGTAAGGCGATGCTTACTTGCCAATTGCTCGATCGTTCGTAAAAAAATAAATCAAAAAGGATAATCGAATTCGATTATCCTTTTTGATTTGCAGCTTCTTCAATCGCATGTGGAAGGTAAAATTTATACATTTTATAGCCTCCCCAGATGCTGAATACTCCAACGAAGATGAAAACGGCAGAGATGATATAAGTTGTTGTTGTGTGGAATAGAAAAAGCTGATTGACTCCGAATAGAGAGACAAAAGCACCGAGGGCAATGGAAGACTTTCCAGAAATCCACTTTTTCTCCATCGGCATTTTTGTACGCACCGATTTAATTTTATAAAAGAAATAGACTCCTAGTGAAAGAACAATCAAGGTGACAAGAATAGGCATTGTTAATAATTCCCCCAATTTAACATATGTACCTTATTATTGTAGCGGGAAACTTAGAAGAATGCCACCGTAAACAAGATGACTCTTCCTATTTCTCCAATTTTTTGATTAAATAATATATATCATCTTTATATTAAGCACGATAATACATATATAGAAGGAGAATTATATGAAAGCTGAGATTTTAGCTGATATTAAGCGTTACGATACTATTATTATCCATCGTCATGTCCGTCCGGATCCGGATGCTTATGGTTCCCAAGGGGGACTGGCGGAAATTCTGAAAGCATCTTTCCCTGAAAAACAAATTTTCACGGTTGGGAAAGAAGAACCATCATTGAATTATTTAAGAAGGCTCGATGTGATTTCAGATGAAACGTATCAAGGTGCTTTGGTCATCGTGTGTGATACCGCAAATACAGACCGGATTTGTGATAGACGTTACAAGACGGGAGATAAATTAATTAAGATTGATCATCATCCTAACGAAGATCCATATGGTGATATGCGTTGGGTCGATACATCTTCAAGTTCTACGAGTGAAATGATTTATGAATTTTATCTGTTCGGCAAAGACCAAGGCTTGAAGATGAGTGATGAAGCAGCCCGTCTTTTGTATGCAGGCATCGTTGGCGATACAGGGCGTTTCCTATTCCAAAGCACGACTGAAAAAACATTTGCTTTTGCTAGTGAGCTTATTCACTATTCATTTTCCCGTCCGCAGTTATATCAGGAGATGTATGACGTTAATGAAAGCATCGTCCGGTTAAATGGCTATGTGCTGCAGCATTTCGAAATCCTGCCATATGGCACAGGGAAAATGATCATCACGAAAGATATCCTTGAAAAATTTCATGCGTCGACTTCTGAAGCATCTCAGCTTGTCTCCTCGCTTGGTTCGATTAAAAACGTGAAATCATGGGTCTTTTTCATTGAAGAGGAAAAAGAAATTCGGGTTCGTTTCCGCTCTAAAGGGCCAATCATCAATACGATTGCCCGGAAATATAACGGCGGAGGCCATCCGCTTGCAGCAGGGGCTTCCATCTATTCTTGGGATGAAGTGGACAATATCCTTGCTGATTTAGAAGAGTTGAATAAAGCAGAATAACTAACAGTAAATAGTTTTGTTTTACTGAGCAATAATTGAATAACATTTAAAGACCAAATCACATATGGATTTGGTCTTTATTTTGGTGGATATTTAAAATTGGATTCATCATTCACCTACCAAACAGACGTACAGAATCATTTTCGTCTTCCTATTAAGAAGTAGTCCTCTTTAGTTTGATTTCAATATTCATTTTCGTATAAAACATGATTTCAACGACTTCAAGAGTATAACGCTTTTTATTGATATTCACGATTTTATTTTCAATTGATTTTTTTAGCAGCATTTTTCCGTTATAAACGCTTACGACATCCTTGGCGAGAAGAGATGAGAGGTCATCTTCTATCACATCCTCTGCTTCAGCGACACTAAGTTGATCGAGACTGTATATTTTTCCATTCGTAATGGTTACTTCCACTTCTTGAATCGTTAAAATCTCTTCGTTTTGCTGGTTTAATTTTTTATACTCCTGCTCCCAGATCCCAATTTTTTCGTTCAAATCCTTGATCTCTTCTCTTTGGTCGTGAATGATTCTAATCTGTGTTTCTTGCTGGACCCCATACATATAAAAGAAAATCACCCAGCTGATCAATCCGCCAAGTGCAGCCCCGGCAAAAAAACGCTGCCAGGTGGGGGACCGGTGAAATGGAGGAATCCTCATGAGGATATATGCTCCTGGGTGAACCAGTTGATGATCAGCGCTCCTGTCTGTGCTCCGCCAAGAGCAGAAATAATTAGTAGAACCTGTTTGACAATATCTTTCGTTTCCCCGTGGAAAATACCGCGTTCAAAATTATAGACCATATCAAAAGTACCTCCGATGGCAGCAACAATCGCCCAAATACGCAGGCTGTCTGATAATCGAAACACAGTCGTCATCGGGGCTTGTCCCGTGAAAAAAGCAGCCAGCCCTCCGATTATCGACCCGCCAAGCAAAACTCCAAGCGATATGAAAAAGCTGTTGATAAATGCCGGAACAAAGGCTTCATTCATGTATCATCATCCTTTTGGCTTTATATTCTTCTACTCTATTTATATGGGAAGTACAGAGGTAATATGATAGTGGGGCAAAATCAAGGGATAAAAAGATACTGGCAATGAGAACATATTTTCTTTTTTTGAAATAAACACTATAATGAAAAGAAACATGCCTTACAAAGGTGGGAGAAAAAACGTGTATACTCATCTCCATATTCAGAGCGGATACAGCCTGCTGACAAGTACGGTGAAAATCAGTGAACTAGTGGCCAAAGCGAAAGCGGATGGCTGTACAAGTCTTGCTTTAACCGATCGAAATGTTATGTATGGTTCGGTCTATTTTTATAAAGAATGTAAGAGACAGGGGATAAAGCCGATTATCGGTATTCTTGCAGATGTTCTTGATGAACAGGAAGCAGCACATCGCCTTCTTTTATTAGCAAAAAATCTTCAAGGATATCAAAATCTGCTTAAAATAAGCAGTGCCATAAAAACAAAATCTCCGTCAGGACTTCCAATGAACTGGCTTAAAGCCTATTCACGGGGATTGATAGCCATCTCGCCAGGAGCGGAGGGGCAAGTAGAAACGCTTCTGAGGGAAGAAAAGCCGGAAGAGGCTCAAAAGGTAGCTGAACAATATCTGCAGATTTTTGGACATGATAACTTTTATTTTTCCCTTCAAAGACTTTCAATTGCAGAAGAAGAGAAACAAAAAGAAGCCATCAGTCTGTTGGCGAAAGAATTAGAGATAAATATTGTAGCGACGAATCCAGTCTATTATTTGAATGAAAGTGATGCCCTCGCTCAAGAAGTGCTGCTGGCCATCGGAAATGGTGACAAGCTCGCAGATGAGACACGGACGGTACTTGCATCCAATCAGTATTATTTAAAAAGTCGAGCTGAGATGGCAGAATTATTCCATGACAGGCCGGATGCACTCGAAAATACGCTCCATATTGCCACGCAATGCAATCTCGATATTCCGTTTCATCGTTCCCTGCTGCCTAAGTACCCTACTGAAGCTGGAGTTACGGCTGAAGAAATGCTTGAAGCTGTCTGTTTCCAAGGATTAAAGAAAAGACTGTCTGAGCCATCCGCCCATTACGAAGAGCGCCTTCGGTATGAACTGGATATTATTAATAAGATGAAATTCAGCGATTACTTTTTAATCGTATGGGACTTCATGAAATTCGCCAAGGACAATCAGATTTTGACCGGCCCTGGAAGGGGATCTGCCGCAGGTTCGATGGTTGCTTACGTATTATCAATAACGGATGTCGATCCGATTGAACATTCCCTGCTGTTCGAGCGTTTTCTGAATCCGGAGCGAGTGTCGATGCCGGATATCGATATTGATTTTCCTGATAATCGCCGTGAAGAAGTGATTGCCTATGTCGCGAAAAAATATGGGGAATTTCATGTAGCACAAATCATTACATTCGGAACATTAGCTGCCAAAGCTGCGCTGCGTGACACTGGACGTGTGTTCGGCTTGAATCCGAAGGAACAGGAAGCTGTATCGAAAATGATTCCGGGTCGGCTTGGCATCACGCTTCCTGAAGCTTTCAAAGAATCCAAGCGTCTTCAGGAATTCGTAAATGAAAGTGACCTAAATCAGAAGCTATTTCAAACAGCATTATTGCTTGAAGGGCTGCCACGTCATACTTCGACCCATGCGGCCGGCGTGGTCATCAGTGACCAGGCTTTGACCGAGCATATCCCGATTCAAGGAGGGCATGAGGGCATCCACCTGACCCAATATCCGATGGACATCCTCGAGGAACTAGGTCTTCTTAAAATGGATTTTCTAGGACTTCGCAATTTAACGCTCATTGATAATATTTTAAAAAACATCAAAAAAGGAACTGGGAAAAAGCTGGATTTGGCCAACATACCGATGGATGATTCTGAGACGTTATCTCTGTTAGGCCGAGGCGAAACAACGGGTGTATTTCAATTTGAATCTGATGGTATCCGGAAGGTTTTAATCAAGCTGAAACCGAACCGTTTTGAGGATATTGTCGCGGTCAATGCTTTGTACCGTCCAGGTCCAATGGAAAACATTCCGCTGTTTATCGAGCGGAAACATGGATTAACGCCAATTGACTACCTGCACCCGGATTTGCAGGATATCCTTGAACCTACATACGGAGTCATCGTTTATCAAGAACAAATTATGCAAATTGCATCTCGCCTTGCCGGATTCTCACTTGGGGAAGCTGACCTATTACGCCGGGCTGTCTCGAAGAAGAAGAAGGAAGTTCTAGACCAGGAGCGGCAGCATTTTGTAAGTGGTGCTTTGGACCAAGGATATTCTGAGAAAACGGCTGAAGAAATTTATACGTTAATTGTTCGCTTTGCTAACTATGGATTCAACCGGAGTCATGCAGTGGCTTATAGTGTCATAGCCTATCAACTAGGTTACTTAAAAACCTATTATCCAGAATATTTTATGGCAGCCCTTATGACATCGGTCGTCGGGAATGATGAAAAGATTTCCCAATATGCCCGTGAGGCCAAAAAGAAAGGGATTAAGGTTCTGCCTCCTTCTATTAATCAAAGCGGCTTCCCGTTTTTGCCAGAAAAGGAAGGGATCCGTTTTAGCCTTGGAGCCATCAAAGGAATAGGCGGTACAGTTTTAAAAGAAATATTTGCGGCCAGGCGCCAAAAGAAATTCGCTGATTTATTCGATTTCTGTTTGCGAGTTTCCGGGAAAATTGTCAATCGAAAAGTGTTGGAGGCGCTTGTCCATTCAGGTTCATTTGATGAATTCGGTGAAGACCGCGCTACATTATTAGCGAGTTTGGACGTAGCAATCAGCCATACCGAATTGGTTAATCCAGATGATGATTTATTTGATATGTTTTCGGATGGGGAGTTTTCACTCAAACCAAAATATAACCATGTCGACCCTATTCCCGTTGAAGACAAACTTTCCTTGGAAAAAAGTGTCCTGGGGCTATATCTTTCAAATCATCCAGTGACAAGCTACAGAGATCTTTTTCAGTATTTCGGTTGCTTAACCATTGACGAAGCAATTAATAAAAAAGAGTCAAAAGTCCTACTCGGAGTATATATAACGGCGGTTAAAACCATTAGAACAAAAAAAGGCGATGTTATGGCCTTTTTAACCGTTAGTGATGAAGAAGGGGACATTGAAGCAGTCGTATTCCCAAATGTGTATAAAAATCATTCTGCGGTCTTGAATCACGGGCAGCTTGTTATGCTTAAAGGGACATTGGAAGAGCGGGATGGGAAAACCCAGGTCATTATCCAGCATGTATACCCGCTTGAACAAGTGAAAAAGATGAAACAGGGGATAAATGGAACACTATTCTTGAAAATTGAAGCTGAAAAGCAAACGAAGGATACTCTTCAAAAAATAAAAAAAATTTTAATGCAACATAGTGGTGAAACGAAGGTGATGCTTTTTTATCAGCGGGAAAATCGCTATGTACAGCTATCTTATTGGGATTGGGTCAATCCTACAGACAGTCTAATTAAGGCATTAATTGACATGGTCGGAAAAGGGAATGTAGTCTATAAGAGAGAATAACTGTTTTACAACTTTAATAGTTATGTTATATTGAAAATAGGCCGCTGTGGTCTGACCACTAGATTTCAGCATATATATTCGGTTTGACCAATTCGTTCTAGGAGTGAAATTATGACGTTAAGAGAAGAAGCATTACATATGCATCGCTTGAATCAAGGAAAGTTAGAAACAGTTTCAAAGGTACCGGTTAGGAATGCCGAAGATTTAAGCTTGGCTTATTCTCCTGGTGTCGCGGAACCGTGTAAAGAAATTTACGAGAAACCTGAGACTGTTTATGACTATACGATGAAAGGGAATACTGTGGCTGTCATTTCTGATGGAACGGCTGTGTTGGGACTAGGAAACATTGGACCAGAAGCTGCTTTGCCAGTTATGGAAGGTAAAGCCGTTTTATTTAAGAGTTTTGCAGGAGTCGACGCTTTTCCAATTTGTTTAAAAACGACAGAAGTGGATAAAATTGTAGAGACTGTTAAATTACTTGAGCCTACATTCGGCGGAGTGAACTTAGAGGACATTGCTGCACCGAATTGTTTTGAAATTGAAGAACGGCTTAAGAAAGAAATGAATATCCCTGTTTTTCATGATGATCAGCACGGGACAGCAATTGTAACTGTTGCCGGTCTTGTAAATGCTTTACGCCTTGTAAATAAATCAATATCAGAAATTAAAGTGGTAGCAAATGGAGCCGGTGCTGCTGGCATTGCAATCATTAAATTGCTTTATAGCTATGGAGTACGTGACATTATTATGTGTGACACGAAAGGTGCCATTTATGAGGGTCGTCCGACAGGCATGAATGAGATAAAAGCACAAGTGGCCAAAGTAACCAATAGAAATAGGGTTGAAGGACCTCTAGAAGTAGTTATTCAAGATGCGGATGTCTTTATCGGTGTTTCTGCAGCTGGCGCGTTAACCAAAGAAATGGTTTCCACCATGAACCGGGATGCAATCATTTTCGCTATGGCTAATCCTGATCCGGAAATCATGCCGGAGGAAGCGAAAGCAGCTGGTGCCAAGGTAGTTGGGACAGGACGTTCCGATTTTCCAAACCAGGTCAATAACGTTCTTGCCTTCCCTGGAATCTTCCGTGGGGCTTTAGATGTACGTGCGACCCATATCAATGAAAAAATGAAGGTAGCTGCTGTTCAGGCAATTGCCGGTTTAATACAAGAACATGAGATTCACGAAGACTACGTTATTCCTGCTCCTTTTGATGAAAGAGTAGCACCTGCCGTTGCGGCGGCTGTGGCCAAGGCAGCGATGGAAACAGGAGTGGCGAGAATTAAAGTGGATCCAGAAGAAATTAAAGAAAAAACAAGAAAATTAGCGATCATTGGAAAAAGTGAGGAATAATTATTTTGGCGGATCGTACTTCTTCATCCAAAATTTATCTCGATGTTGTTGAGAGCCTACGTAGCATGATTGAAGCGGACAGCCTTATACCAGGAGATAAAATCCCTTCTGAACGGGAGTTATCGGATCGACTGAATGTGGGACGTTCCTCTGTCCGTGAAGCATTGCGTGCCTTAGAGCTATTAGGATTGATAGAAACAAGACGTGGTGAAGGGACGTTTATCAGGGATTTCCAGGAGCATAAGTTAGTAGAGCTTCTGGGAACCTTTTTTTTGCAAGACAAAAAGGTACAAGAAGATTTAGCTGAGACGAAAAGATTGATTGAAATTGACTGTTTACGGATTGTAGCCTTTTTCGCTACAGCTGAAGAAATCAAACAATTAATCGTTTGGGTCAAAGCTGACGAGTTTCTTGATGATGATTTCTTCTTAAGAATTGCCATATTAAATCGCAATCGATTGCTTGAAAGAATTTGGCGCATTGTCAACAGTTATGCTAGAACATCAGAGTTGGTACTGGGTAATACAAAAAAGGAAGATTATCTTGCATTACTTACATATTTGCTCGAACGAGATGAAGAAAAAGCCATTGAAACGTATCTAATTAGAATTAGAAATATGTCGAAGGACGAGTGACACCTTTTTACACGATACTAATTTTATTTTTGATATAGTTTGGGCCAAGTATCATAATATAGATAATTGGTGGTAAAGGGAGGATTAAGCTTGCTTAAAGAGCTATTTGCGAAGTCTAAGAAGAAATATGCAACGGTTCCTTTAGATCGTGAGAAACAAGATGTACCAGAAGGAATTATGACTAAATGCCCCGGCTGTAAAAAAATCATGTATACAAAAGAATTAGTGAAAAACCAGAAAGTCTGTCTGCATTGCGGATTCCATCATTCAATGTCCTCTCATGAGCGGATTGAATATTTATTTGATGCCGGTAGTTTTAATGAATTTGATAAAGAAATGATTTCAGTTAACCCACTTCAGTTCCCGGATTATCTGGAGAAGCTGGAAAAGGATAAAAAGAAAGCCAAGATTAATGAGGCAGTGGTCACAGGGGTAGGAAGCATTAATGGCTACCAAGTTTCCACGGCTATCATGGATTCCAATTTTAGGATGGGAAGCATGGGCTCAGTCGTTGGGGAAAAAATCACCCGGGCGATTGAACGGGCTGGAGAATTGAAGATTCCGTTTATCATATTTACAGCATCAGGCGGCGCGCGGATGCAGGAAGGTGTTCTTAGCTTGATGCAGATGGCTAAGACCAGTGCTGCTCTAAAGATGTTCAGTAATGAAGGCGGTCTGATTATTTCGATGATGACACATCCTACTACAGGCGGAGTTTCAGCAAGTTTTGCGTCCCTTGGGGATATTAACCTTGCTGAACCTGGAGCCCTAATTGGCTTTGCGGGACGTCGAATCATTGAACAGACGATCCACGAAGATCTTCCAGAAGATTTCCAAACGTCTGAATTTTTGATGAAGCACGGGCAATTAGATGCGGTAGTTAAACGTACGGAATTAAAAGAAACCTTGACAACAATCCTTAAAATCCATGCCCCGGGTGGTGAATGGTTATGATTTACGAATTAGAATTTGAACGTCCTGTTACAGAGCTTCGAAGTAAGATTAAAGAGCTGAAGGAAATAACGAAGGATGCGGATGTAGACCTGACGGTTGAAATCGAAACTTTGGAAAAACGTCTCGAGAAGTTAGAAGTCGATATTTATAATCATTTAAAACCATGGGATCGTGTACAGATTGCTCGACATCCGGCTCGTCCAACAACGCTTGATTACATTCCGCTTTTATTTAATGACTTCATCGAGTTTCATGGTGATCGTTATTATGGAGATGATGAGGCAATTGTGGCTGGTATCGCCGAATTTGAAGGACGGGCTGTGACTGTCATTGGTCATCAGCGTGGGAAGGATACGAAGGAAAATATCCGTCGTAACTTTGGTATGCCCCATCCAGAAGGCTATCGAAAAGCTTTGCGTCTAATGAAACAGGCTGAAAAATTTAATCGTCCGATTATTTGTTTCATAGATACGAAGGGGGCTTTCCCTGGTAAAGCGGCAGAAGAGCGCGGACAAAGTGAAGCCATCGCGAAAAACCTTTTTGAAATGGCAGGACTGAAGGTGCCGGTTATCAGTATTGTCATCGGTGAAGGGGGCAGTGGTGGTGCTTTGGCTCTAGGAGTTGGAGATCGAATTTTCATGTTAGAGAATTCAACGTACTCAGTAATCTCTCCTGAAGGTGCTGCTGCTTTGCTTTGGAAGGATGCTTCCCAGGCTAAACGGGCTGCGGAATCAATGCAAATCACGGCTCCTGACTTAAATCGCTTAGGGGTCATTGATGAGATTATTCCTGAAGTGAAAGGCGGCGCCCATCGAGATGCTAATGTACAGGCTGAAGCCATTAAGGATATTCTGAAACGTTCATTTAATGAATTGCTTCCTATGGATAGCGATGAACTGATCAATCAACGTTATATGAAATTTAAGAAAATTGGTGAATATGAATTTGAAAAACAACCAGAGGGGAAACCTAAGGAAGTTGAACAGCATTCATAAGCATTTAGCAACTGGAAAAAACGTGCTGCCAAGGGCAACACGTTTTTTTCAGCCTTACTAGGGAAGCATACATACATATATATATCTGTTTGAGTGAAGAATCCAAACTTTTACGCCCTTTTACTTCAATTTCTGAAGAGAATCGGTTAGGCTTAGAACATCAAGTAAGCAAAAGTGAAAAAGTGATTGCTTATTGAAGGTAGAAAAAGGGTACAATGTAATAACGAAAGTTAATGTGAGCTTAATTTTGATTAGTGCTGTAGAGAGGTGACAATAATGAAAAGAATAGGTGTATTAACCAGTGGAGGAGATTCTCCAGGTATGAACCCGGCAGTCCGAGCTGTTGTCCGGAAAGCGATTTTTCATGAGATGGAGGTCTTCGGAATTTATCATGGCTATCAAGGTCTGATAAATGGAGATATAAGGAAACTTGAACTTGGATCGGTCGGTGATATCATTCATCGCGGCGGTACAATGCTACATACGGCTCGCTGTCCGGAATTTAAGACTGAGGAAGGTCAGCTAAAAGCTATTGAACAATTGAATAAGTTTGGTATTGAGGGCATTGTTATTATAGGTGGAGATGGTTCCTACCGGGGAGCGAAGGCATTAACTGAAAGAGGCTTTCCATGTATCGGGGTTCCTGGAACGATCGATAATGATATTCCAGGTACAGATTTTACAATTGGTTTTGATACGGCTCTAAACACGGTAATCGATGCTATCGATAAAATTCGGGATACAGCAACTTCTCATGAAAGAACTTATGTGGTTGAAGTAATGGGAAGAAATGCGGGCGATATTGCTCTTTGGGCAGGTCTTGCTGGCGGAGCAGAAACGATTCTATGTCCTGAATATAAATACGATATGGAAGAGTTGATTGGTAAGTTGAACCGCGGACATGACCGGGGGAAAAAGCATAGTATCATTATTGTTGCTGAAGGTGTTGGAAGCGCCGTTGATATTTCCAGACAAATTGAAGCAAAAGCAGGTTTTGAAACGCGTGTTACAGTGCTTGGCCATGTTCAGCGCGGCGGATCTCCCTCAGCAATTGATCGAGTGTTGGCAAGCCGACTCGGAGCACGTGCTGTAGAATTGCTTCTTGAAGGCAAAGGCGGCAAGGCTGTCGGGATAGAACAAAATATACTAGTTGATTATGATATCATCGAAGCACTTGCGAAACAGCATACAATTGACAAGAAAATGTATGATCTATCCGCAGAGTTATCAATTTAATTGGTACTGGTTTAGGTTTAATGAAAGAAATCAGTACTGAGAAAGTATTCAAATATTAGAAAAAGTAAGCTTATAAATACTACGCCATGTCTGCCAAAAGGTGGACAGTCGGCGAGTTTTTCTTAGAGGAGGTTGACACCATGCGAAAAACCAAGATTGTTTGTACAATTGGCCCCGCAAGTGAAAGTATAGAAAAGTTGGTTCAATTAATAGAAGCAGGAATGAATGTAGCTCGGCTGAATTTTTCTCATGGCAATCATGAGGAGCATGCCGCTAGAATCCGTAACATTAGGGAAGCGGGAGAGAAAGCAGGGAAACAGGTTGCTATCCTTTTAGATACAAAAGGTCCGGAAATAAGGACGAATAATATGGAGAACGATGCTATAGAGTTGACTGCTGGTGATGAAGTCAGTATTTCTATGAACGAAGTCCTTGGAACGCCTGAAAAATTTTCTATTACGTATGAGGGACTTCTCTATGATGTCCATCCGGGATCCAGAATTTTGTTAGATGATGGTTTAATTGGTCTTGAAGTGTTAAAGGTGGATGAAGTCAAAAAAGAAATCCATACGAAAATTTTAAACAGTGGAACACTTAAAAACAAAAAAGGTGTAAATGTGCCAGGTGTTTCAGTTAACCTACCAGGCATCACGGAAAAAGACGAACAGGACATCCTATTTGGAATTGAACAGGGAATTGACTTTGTTGCTGCCTCTTTTGTTCGTAGGGCATCTGACGTCCTAGAAGTGCGTGAACTTCTGCAACAGAATGGAGCGGAACATATTCAAATCATCCCTAAAATTGAAAATCAAGAAGGCGTCGACCGTCTTGATGAAATCCTGGAAGTGTCAGATGGTTTGATGGTAGCTCGCGGTGACCTAGGAGTGGAAATTCCTGCAGAAGAAGTGCCACTAGTCCAAAAACAAATGATCAAAAAATGTAACAATGCCGGGAAACCAGTTATTACAGCTACCCAAATGCTCGATTCGATGCAGCGTAACCCACGGCCGACCCGTGCAGAAGCAAGTGACGTGGCCAATGCCATTTTTGATGGAACTGATGCCATCATGCTTTCCGGTGAAACAGCAGCTGGGACCTACCCTGTTGAGGCCGTTCAAACGATGCATAACATTGCTTCTCGTGCAGAAACAGCCCTTGATTATCGGGAAATATTATCAGTAAGAAGCAAAGTGAATCGTCATAATGTCACTGATGCTATTGGCCAGTCTGTTGCCCATACGGCGCTTAATCTAAATGTCGGCGCAATCATTACACCTACCGAGAGCGGTCATACGGCACGGATGATTTCTAAATATCGTCCTAAGGCACCGATTATCGCTGTTACATCTAATGATCATGTTTCAAGAAGACTTGCATTGGCCTGGGGAGTTTACCCGCAGATTGGACCAAAAGCGACGACCACGGATGAAATGCTCCAAACGGCAATCGATGAAAGTCTGCATTCCGGATTGGTATCCCATGGAGATTTAGTTGTCATTACAGCTGGTGTGCCTGTAGGTGAAACAGGAACGACTAACTTGATGAAAATTCATGTATTAGGAGAGGTTCTTTTGAAGGCTCAAGGAATCGGCAGGAAATCTGCGAAAGGTGAAGTGGTTATAGCTAGGAATTCCAAGGAAGCTTTGGAAAAAGTAACTGAAGGATCTGTATTAGTTACAATTGGTTCTGATCGGGATATGATGCCGGCAATTCAAAAGTGTGCTGCATTGATTACTGAAGAAGGCGGTTTGACAAGCCACGCAGCTGTTGTGGGAGTCACTTTAGGCATTCCGGTTATCGTTGGAGCAGAAGATGCGACCAAAATCTTTAAGGATAAACAAAGAATTACGGTCGATGCTAGTCGCGGAATCATTTATGATGGACATGCTAACGTTTTATAGAACGAAATTTTGGATGATTTCGGTCCAATGAGGTAAGATGAGTGTACCGCACCATACGTGGGCTGTGCAGGAGGAATGTAGATGAAATATTTTTTATTGTTTATCATTGCGATGCCGGTCATTGAGATTATTGTCTTATTGTTGTCAGGTAATGTGATTGGTTTTTGGCCAACACTGTTCCTGATTGTAGCTACCGGTTTAATCGGTGCCTATTTGGCCAAGCGGCAAGGAATGGAAACATGGAAAAAGGCACAGGAACAGATTCGATACGGAATGATGCCAGGAAATGAAATCATTGATGGAATCTGTATCTTTCTTGGAGCTGCATTGTTGCTGTCACCGGGACTTATCTCGGATATCATAGGATTAATCCTAGTATTTCCGCCAACCCGGAATCTCCTCAAACCGATCGTTATCCGGTTTATTATGAACAGGATGAATAAAGGAAAAGTAACGATTATTCGCCATAAATAGTAAGAGGCTGTCTAAAAGCTAAACTTTTTAGACAGCCTCTTTTGGTTAGAGAAATGAATTTATCATTAGCATCCCAGGTATTTCTAAGGATGTTTTTTTGCGTTTTTACTGAAAAGGCTCTTGAATTGTTTAAGTTTTTAATTATAGAGGCCAATCATGAGAGAAATTTATGGGGGTGAGATTTTTCCTGTTTCACTGATCAAGAATGGATTTTTGGAAGTTAAACTAGTATAAAATATCAGAATATTTTAATTATTTTTTAAGAGAAATGTTGTTATACCAGGCTTTTCCAAGTTAAATATTCTCTTTTTTAATTTTTTTTAGAAAAAACTGGTGACAAATTTACATATCGTGTTATATAATACAATCAAGAAAAGAAACAACTGTATTATAACATATAAGAGCTTGAAAGGATGTGGAGAAGCAACATGATTACTGAAGCAAAAGGCTTACAAATTACAGGTACGATTAAGCCTGGATATGAACAAATACTTACAACAGAAGCTCTTCAATTTATCGAAAGAATTGAACGGCATTTCGGTGAAAGAAGAAAAGAACTTTTAGAACAACGTAAAATCGTTCAAGAGGACCTAAATCAAGGCAAGCTACCTAATTTTCTTGAAGAAACGAAGCATATTCGTGAAAGTGATTGGACAATTGCGCCCCTCCCGAATGACTTGCAAGACCGCAGGGTTGAAATCACTGGACCGGTTGACCGTAAGATGATCATTAATGCTTTGAACTCAGGTGCCAATGTTTTCATGGCTGACTTTGAAGATGCCAATTCACCCACTTGGGAAAATTGTATAGATGGTCAATTGAATCTACGCGATGCAATTCGCGGTACCATTTCATTTGAAAATCCAAATGGAAAAGTATACGCATTAAATGAAAAAACAGCTGTTTTAAAAGTAAGGCCTCGCGGCTGGCACTTAGAAGAAAAGCATGTTCTTTTAAATGGACAGCCAATATCAGCTAGCTTTTTCGACTTTGGACTATACTTTTATCACAACGCAAAAGCATTAATCGAAAAAGAAAGCGGTCCATACTTCTACTTACCGAAGATGGAAAGCCATATCGAAGCAAGATTATGGAATGATGTCTTTGTTTATGCACAAAACGATTTAAGAGTCCCGCAAGGAACTATAAAAGCAACTGTCTTGATTGAAACGATTCTTGCAGCATTCGAAATGGACGAAATTCTGTACGAGTTGAAAGATCATTCCGCAGGCCTGAACTGTGGCCGCTGGGATTATATCTTCAGCTTCCTGAAAAAATTCCGTCACTCGGATGATGTTATCTTCCCTGATAGGTTACAGGTTACGATGACTGTCCCGAACATGAGAGCGTATTCCTTATTAGCAATCAAAACATGCCACACTCGTAATGCTCCGGCAATAGGCGGGATGGCAGCACAAATTCCAGTCAAAAATGACCCGGTCAAAAATGACGAGGCGTTTGCTAAGGTACGCGCTGATAAAGAACGCGAAGCGAGAGACGGTCATGATGGGACATGGGTCGCCCACCCAGGCATGGTAAGTACAGCAAAAGAGGTGTTTGACCTCCTTGTTCCAAAACCGAATCAAATCTATCGGAAACGTGAAGATGTTCAAGTATCAGCAGAAGAATTGCTAGAAGTACCAGAAGGAACGATAACGGAAGCTGGATTACGGACGAACATTAACGTAGGCATCCAGTATATTGCATCTTGGCTAAGTGGAAGAGGCGCTGCTCCTATTCATAACCTAATGGAAGATGCAGCAACAGCTGAAATCTCACGTGCTCAAGTTTGGCAGTGGATCCGTCATCCAAAAGGTATTTTAGAAGATGGTAGAAAAATCACCGAAGAATTATTCCATCAGATTAAAGAAGAAGAATTAGCAGTCATTAAATCAGAGGTAGGAGAAGAAGCTTTCAAATCAGGGAAATTTGAAGAGTCTACTAAACTATTTGAAGAATTGATTGCAGCAGATGACTTTGCGGATTTCTTAACAAATCCGGCATATGAACAATTATCTTAATGTTTAGTTAATTAATATTTTTATATAAATTAGGAGGAAATTATAATGACTAATGAAAGAGCGCAACAACTACAACAAAGCTGGGAAAATGACGCACGCTGGACTGGAATTAAACGGCCTTATTCTGCTGAAGAAGTTATCAAATTAAGAGGTTCTATCGATATCGAACAAACATTAGCTCGCCGTGGTTCTGAAAAACTATGGAACCTTTTAAATACAGAGGATTTCATTAACGCACTAGGAGCATTAACTGGTAACCAAGCAATGCAACAAGTAAAAGCTGGTTTAAAAGCAATCTACTTAAGTGGTTGGCAAGTAGCTGCTGATGCTAATATCGCTGGACAAATGTACCCTGACCAAAGCTTATACCCAGCTAACTCTGTACCACAGGTTGTTAAACGCATTAATCAAACACTGCAACGTGCTGACCAAATTAGCTTTGCTGAAGGAAAAGATGATATTGATTGGTTTGCACCAATCGTAGCAGATGCTGAAGCAGGCTTCGGGGGTGCTCTTAACGTATTCGAACTAATGAAAGGTATGATTGAAGCTGGAGCTGCTGGCGTTCACTTTGAAGACCAACTATCTTCCGAGAAAAAATGTGGTCATTTAGGCGGTAAAGTTCTTCTTCCAACGCAAACGGCAGTACGTAACTTAGTATCAGCCCGTTTAGCAGCAGACGTAATGGGAACACCAACTATCTTAATTGCTCGTACTGATGCAGATGCTGCAGACTTGATCACGGATGATATCGATCCGGTTGATGCACCTTTCATCACAGGTGAACGAACTCTAGAAGGATTCTACCGTACAAACGCAGGTCTTGACCAAGCGATTGCACGTGGTCTAGCATATGCACCATATGCTGATCTTATCTGGTGCGAGACTTCTGAACCAAACCTAGCAGATGCTCGCCGATTTGCTGAAGCGATTCATGCAGAGTTCCCTGGTAAACTACTTGCTTACAACTGTTCACCATCATTTAACTGGAAAGCAAAATTAAGTGATGAAGAAATTGCTAGTTACCAGGTTGAATTGGGGAAATTGGGTTATAAATTCCAGTTCGTAACACTTGCAGGTTTCCACTCATTGAATCACAGCATGTTCAACCTTGCTCTTGGTTATAAAGACCGTGGAATGGCTGCATACTCAGAACTTCAACAAGCAGAATTCGCTAGTGAAATTGACGGCTATACTGCAACTCGTCACCAACGTGAAGTTGGAACTGGTTACTTTGATGAAGTAGCACAAGTAGTTTCTGGTGGAACATCATCTACAACAGCACTTGCTGGCTCTACTGAAGCAGAACAATTTGAGACTTCAAAATAATAGATAGACTATAAAAAAATCCGCCTCAAACTCGAGGCGGACTTTTTTATAGGAACGAGAGATTTCTGAATAAAAGTTAATTCTAAAGCTTTAGGTGGTTTTATTTGTATCCGCTCCGATAATAAATGCCCAAATGGCCTTAAAGACATGGGCGCGCTGGAGTGTATTAAATATGACAAGGACCACAGGCCCTGCAATAAGTCCCAGAAAACCGATTAATTTGAAACCGATGAATAAAGCAACGAGAGTAGCAAGTGGATCCAATCCGATACTAGAAGAAAGAACTTTAGGCTCAATTAATTGACGCTGGACAACTACGATAATGTAAAGCACAGACAAACCAATTGCAAGGCTGGTATTCCCTGTAATGAATTCAAAAATAATCCATGGAATAAATATGGTCCCGGTACCCAAATAGGGAATGATATCAACCAATCCGCAAATTAATGCAATTGTAATTGAATAGTTCACTCCTAAAATGAGTAAACCAATCAAGATCGTAACCGTTGTCAATGAAACAAGTGTGAATTGTGCCCGGATAAACCCGAATAAAGCTCGTTTTAAATCCCGGAATAAACGCTTGGCACCTGCAAAAATCTTATCAGGTAAAAACTTTCCCGTTATGCGGCCGAAGTGATCCCAATCTTTACTAATGAAGAAAGTGCCCAGTAGGGTAAAGAGGAGTGCTGTTGCTGTAGTTGGAAACCAGCCGATGATTGCGGGAATATTTTTTAAGAACGCTTGAATAAAACTACTGACACCGGTAGTGATGGATTCGCCAATATTTTGGATATTCTTGAGGACGGTGTCTTGCTGCTCGATATCTAAATTATTGAACATAGCGGTTGTTTGATTATATAAAGGGATGATAGTGGTCGCGATGTATGTTTCGATATAATCTACTATAGTTTCAATATGTTGAGGTATGACACCAGCAAGGTAATTGGTACCTGAAATAATTTCAGTAACCAGCAGGGTAATGAGTCCTGCAAATAAAAGAAAAATGAGTAAAAGGGAAACGAACACAGCCAATCCTCTTGGTAACCGGCCTTTCTTTTCAAAAAAAGTAACCAGAGGGTTCATCAAGAAAGCAATAATCATGGCAATAATGAATGGATATGTATATTTAGATAAATAGAACAAGGCAATTCCACCTAAAATTATGCCTCCGATGACCAGTAAAGAACGAATGAAACGATAAATATAAACAGGATTCAAGACATACCCTCCTTCTAACATAAACTTTGTATTATAATTGTAACGACGTTGGAAAAGAAAGGAAAGATTCTTTCGTCTTTCTGCTTAATTTTTTTCCGTTTTAGTATCGTTTTATAAATCAATCTCCTATTGAGAAAGAGTGGAGGTTGTTATGTTAAAATAACAAAAAGAAAGAAGGTGAAGGGAGAATGATAAACGGTCCTGTCGTATTTTTAATTTTACTTGCAGTTATCGGTTGGGTTGGAAAAAACACATCACTGATTGCGGCTGCGGGTTTTCTTTTACTCATGAAACTCATCGGCCTTGATACAAAAGTGTTTCCATATTTAGAAGCGAAAGGGATCAACTTAGGCGTCACCATCATTACGATTTCAGTGCTAATCCCCATTGCAAATGGAGCGATTGGTTTCAAGGAACTCGGTGACGCCATAAAGTCACCTTATGCCTGGATTGCGCTCGCATCTGGAATAGCTGTTGCACTTATAGCGAAAAATGGAATTACCCTCCTTTCACATGATCCGCATATTACAACGGCTCTTGTTTTTGGGACGATTCTTGCGGTCGCATTATTCAAAGGTGTCGCTGTTGGACCGTTAATTGGGGCAGGAATTGCTTATCTATGCATGCAAATCTTTGATTTTTTTAAATGAGCAAAATGGTAAATGATAGAATGGATTGTAAGAGCGGAAATGAAAAAATTCTATTTAATGTTTCGATTATTCTGCTTTGTAACAAATTTTCAAAAAAACGTTTTGGATCCCATTAAAAAAAGCAAGAGAATATGTAGCTAATTTTTCTAATAAAATAATAATTTTTTCACATTTTAGGTGCTTTTGATTCCCAAAAAAGTGTTTATTGTTTATAATAATCATGTAACTGCTCTGATTTATTAAAAATAGGATTCAGAATATCATTGATATTTTTGAGGAATCTTAAAAAGAGATGTAGTTATTGAGCAAGCGCTCACTAGGAATAGCTACAAGCATTATTTTTAGAATTTCGTATAAAGGATTATCGTACATTTTACTATTGTTGGGGTCATATTCTGTGAACGCTTCCAATACAAGATGTATGTCTTCTGCTAAAAAATAGATGGTTGTATTCAATAGCTAATTTCTTGGAAGCGCTATATTTATACGCAATAAGCAAGGGCATAGGGGAATACTTAGGAAAAGGAGAGATTTAGTATGACAGCAACAAAAGGTCTTGAAGGTGTGGTAGCAACAACTTCATCAGTAAGCTCTATTATCGATGATACGTTAACGTATGTAGGTTATGATATCGATGATTTAGCTGTAAACGCAACATTCGAGGAAGTAATCTATCTTTTATGGCATGGAGCTCTTCCAAACAAAAGCCAATTAGAAGAATTAACTAAACAACTTGCTGAAAATGCTGCAATTCCAGCTGAAGTGGTTAATCATTTCAAAACATACCCAATTGATAAAGTACATCCAATGGGAGCTCTTCGTACAGCAGTATCTCTTCTTGGTCTTTATGATGAAGAAGCAGATGTAATGAGTGAAGACGCTAACTATCGTAAAGCAATCCGCATCCAAGCAAAAATCCCTACATTGGTAACAACTTTCGCTCGTATCCGTCAAGGAAAAGAAGCGGTTGCACCACGTACTGATCTAAGCTTTGCTGCTAACTTCTTATATATGTTAAGCGGTAATGAACCAACAGCAATCGAAGAAGAAGCATTCAACAAAGCATTAGTTCTACATGCTGACCATGAATTAAACGCTTCTACATTCACTGCACGTGTTTGTGTGGCTACATTATCTGATATCTATTCTGGCGTGACTTCTGCTATCGGCGCATTAAAAGGCCCTCTTCACGGCGGAGCTAACGAACAAGTTATGAAAATGCTTACAGAAATTGGTTCTGTAGAAAACGTTGAGCCTTATATCAACGAAAAATTAGCTAATAAAGAAAAAATCATGGGCTTTGGCCACCGTGTATACCGTAAAGGTGATCCACGTGCTAAACACCTTAAAGAAATGTCTCAAAAATTGACTGAACTTACTGGTCAACCACAATACTACGATATGTCTATCAAAATTCATGAAATTGTAACTGGTCAAAAAAATCTTCCACCAAACGTTGATTTCTACTCTGCTTCTGTATACCACAGTTTAGGTATCGAGCATGACCTATTTACACCAATCTTTGCTGTAAGCCGTGCTTCAGGCTGGATTGCTCATATCCTAGAGCAATATTCAAACAACCGTCTGATCCGTCCACGTGCAGAGTATGTTGGACCAGGTATGCAAAAATACGTACCGATTGAAAACCGATAATTTTTGAATAGATAAAAGTTTTTTCGAAATTTTATTTTTTATTTCATCGATTTTGTAGTAAATTAATAGATGTGAGTAAAAAAGGTTAGTGGTTCTGCTTAAATTAAGCGGCCAGCTAACCTTTGAATTTGAATCGGAGGTAAAGAGACATGACACAAAGCCAAAAAATCACAGTTACTAACGGTGCTCTTAACGTACCAAACAACCCAATCGTTCCTTACATTGAGGGAGACGGAATCGGTCCTGATATCTGGGCAGCAGCTTCACGCGTTTTAGACGCAGCTGTTGAAAAAGCATACAATGGCGAAAAGAAAATCGAATGGAAAGAAGTTTTAGCTGGACAAAAAGCATTTGACCAAACAGGCGAATGGCTTCCACAAGAAACTCTTGATGTCATTAATGAATATCTAATCGCTATTAAAGGACCTCTTACAACACCAATCGGTGGCGGAATCCGCTCATTGAACGTTGCATTGCGTCAAGTATTAGACTTATTCGTATGTCTACGTCCAGTACGTTACTTTGACGGTGTACCTTCACCAGTTAAACGTCCTGAAGACACTGACATGGTTATCTTCCGTGAAAACACTGAAGACATCTATGCTGGTATCGAATATGCAAAAGGTTCTGACGAAGCGAAAAAATTAATCGATTTCCTACAAAATGAATTCGGTGTTAAAAATATTCGTTTCCCTGAAACTTCTGGTATTGGTATTAAACCAATTTCTGAAGAAGGAACAAAACGTCTTGTTCGCTCTGCACTTAACTATGCGATCAAAGAAGGCCGTAAATCATTAACTCTTGTTCATAAAGGTAACATCATGAAATTTACAGAAGGCGCATTCAAAACTTGGGGTTATGAAGTTGCAGAACAAGAATTCGCTGAGAAAGTGTTCACTTGGAACCAATATGATCAAATTAAAGAAGCTGAAGGCACTGAAGCTGCTAACAAAGCACAATCTGCTGCTGAAGCTGAAGGCAAAATCATCGTTAAAGATTCTATTGCTGATATCTTCTTACAACAAATCCTAACTCGTCCTAAAGAGTTTGATGTTGTTGCAACAATGAACTTAAACGGAGATTACATTTCTGATGCACTTGCTGCACAAGTTGGCGGAATTGGTATTGCTCCAGGAGCAAACATCAACTACGAAACTGGACATGCTATCTTCGAAGCAACTCATGGAACAGCTCCTAAATACGCTGGTCTTGATAAAGTTAACCCATCTTCAGTTCTTCTTTCAGGCGTTCTTTTACTTGAACACCTTGGTTGGAACGAAGCTGCAGACAGCATCACAAAATCAGTAGAACAAACAATTGCTTCTAAAGTTGTAACATATGACTTTGCCCGCCTAATGGAAGGTGCAACAGAAGTTAAATGTTCTGAGTTCGCTGACGAACTTATCAAAAACCTTAAATAATTACTTATGATGCTTTCTGGAAAAGAGCCGATACGGTCTTCTTTTTCAGGGAGCTTTATATATATGTGTGGATAAAGACGTTAAAAGTTTCCAAAAATATTTACATATTTTAAGGAGGAAATGACATGTCTAAACGCAAAAAAATTACAGTAGTTGGTGCTGGTTTCACTGGTGCTACAGCAGCGTTCCTAGCAGCTCAAAAAGAACTTGGTGATATCGTTTTAGTTGATATTCCACAAGCTGAAAACCCAACAAAAGGTAAAGCACTTGATATGGCGGAAGCAGCTCCAGTTCAAGGTTTTGACGCTAACATCATCGGTACTTCTAACTATGCAGATACAGCTGATTCTGACGTAGTCATCATCACTGCTGGTATCGCTCGTAAACCGGGTATGAGCCGTGACGACTTAGTTCAAACTAACCAAAAAGTTATGAAATCTGTAACTAAAGAAGTGGTTAAATATTCTCCAAATACAACCATCATCGTTTTAACAAACCCAGTAGACGCAATGACATACACTGTTTATAAAGAATCAGGTTTCCCTAAAGAACGCGTAATTGGACAATCTGGTGTACTTGATACAGCTCGTTTCCGTACTTTCGTAGCTCAAGAATTAAACCTGTCTGTTAAAGATGTAACTGGTTTCGTTCTTGGTGGACACGGTGACGATATGGTTCCTCTAGTACGTTACTCATACGCTGGCGGAATTCCTTTGGAAACATTGATTCCTCAAGATCGTTTAGAAGCAATCGTTGCTCGTACACGTACTGGTGGCGGAGAAATCGTTAACCTTCTTGGAAACGGAAGTGCATATTATGCACCGGCTGCAGCTCTAGTAGAAATGGCTGAAGCTATCCTTAAAGACCAACGTCGCGTTCTACCTTCTATTGCTTACCTTGAAGGCGAATACGGATTCAAAGGAATCTACCTTGGCGTGCCAACTGTACTAGGTGCAAATGGTATCGAACAAATTATCGAACTTGAATTAACTGAAGACGAAAAAGCTTCACTTTCTAAATCAGTTGAATCAGTTAAAGCAGTAATGCAAGTTTTACAATAAGAGACATTGAAAGCATCTTAATAAGACTGCCCGGAAGAATGGAAGGGAAGGCTAAGCTAAGGCCATATCCTCCCATCCAACCGGGCAGTTTTTTTTCTGGCCGTTTCTAACCGGGACTTAATTAATCCATGTTTAATAACCATAAAGGAGACGATGATCCCTGCTAATGGTAGGATTACTTTTCAATGATGTTTTTTTTATGTGTAAATTTCATATAATATTCTTTATAATAGAGTTGGATGAGTAGACTGAAAAAAGTCTCAGGGGTAATACATAATTCAGGAGGATCTAATGTCAAAGAAAATTCTCGTAGTGGATGATGAACAATCAATAGTTACCTTACTTCAGTATAATTTAGAACAGGCAGGCTATTCAGTAGTTACAGCTTTAGATGGGGAAGAAGGTCTGCAGGCTGCTGTGGATATACGACCGGATTTAGTCGTATTGGATCTGATGTTGCCTAAAATGGATGGGCTTGAAGTGTGTAAACAGCTTCGTCAGCAAAAAATCAATATACCAATTTTGATGCTGACAGCTAAGGACGATGAATTTGACAAAGTGCTTGGTCTTGAACTAGGGGCGGATGATTACTTAACCAAACCTTTTAGTCCGCGTGAGGTAGTTGCCCGAATTAAGGCAATACTAAGAAGATCCCAGCTTCAATCGAATGGCAGTGAAACAAATCTTGATCAGGAAGATGGGTTCCTAAAATTAGGCGGCTTGAAAGTCTATCCTGAACGTTACGAAGCATTCTTTGATGAACAACAATTAGAATTAACTCCAAAGGAATTTGAATTACTTTTATACCTTGCAAAGAATAAAGGAAGAGTTTTAACGAGAGATCAGCTCTTAAGTGCGGTTTGGAATTATGATTTTGCAGGAGATTCGCGAATCGTGGATGTCCATATTAGCCACCTTCGTGAAAAAATAGAGCAAGATACAAGAAAACCTCTTTATATCAAAACGATCAGGGGCTTGGGTTATAAGCTTGAGGAGCCAAAAAAGAATGACCACCTATCGTAAAAAGCTTCTTTATACTCTCATCATGTTGGTGATGGTCGTCATGATGGCCGTGGGCTTTTTATTGGGACATTTGTTCAAAAGTTATTATATTAAAACATTTAATGAGCGTATACAGAACGAAACATTTTTCATTTCTACATATATTCAGGAGCATGGGGGGATCACCTCCTTTTTGGAAGAAGGGAAAACGGCAAAATTAACACCCCTGTTAGATTCCAACTTAACCATCCTCTCAGCGAGTGGAGAGATTTTATACGATTCAACATCGTCAAATGAGCTACATAAAAACCATGCAAATATCCTTCGAAAGATCATCTTGGAAAAAGGTCTTAAGCAAGAAGAAGGATATGAAGTTATCGAGGGAGAATCGGATCTCCATTATTATTGGAAAACGGTTGAAAAGGATGGAGAAATTGAAGGATTTGTCGTTCATAGCAACGAAATAGAGGCCATCCACCAAGTTAATAAGCAAATGTGGCAAATATTGATCATTTGTTTAGGGGTAGCCTTGATCATTATCCTCATGCTTGCGAGTAAAATCACTTCTTATTATACCCGGCCGATTGAGGAAGCAACGATGGCAGCCATTGAATTGGCAAAGGGGAATTATAGAACTCGGACATTCGAGCAACACTCTGATGAAACAGGGATGCTCACCACTTCGCTAAACATATTAGCGAGGAATTTACAGGAAACAGAAACGGCGAGGGAAATGAATCAGGATCGTTTGGAAACACTGGTTGAAAATATCGGTAGTGGTGTCCTATTAATTGACAGTAAAGGCTATACGACCCTAATTAACCGGGAATTCAAAAAAAGCTTCGGTGTAAACTCGGCTACGTTTTTGTTTCAAGTATTTTACTCGGTCATTAAAGATCAAGAAGTCATTTCTATAATAGAAGAAATTTTCCGGACGGAAAAGACAATAAAACGCCAAGTGAAAATACCACTTGCCATTGAACGTAAGCATTTTGAGATATACGGGGCTCCGATTATCGGTACTCATGACGAATGGAAGGGGATTCTCCTCATTTTCCATGATATTACCGAATTGAAAAGGCTCGAGCAAATGCGGAAGGATTTTGTGGCCAATGTATCCCATGAACTGAGAACACCGATTACTTCTATCAAAGGCTTTTCAGAAACGTTGCTCGATGGGGCTTTAAAAGACGAAAAAACATTGAAGCACTTTTTATCCATTATTTTGAAAGAAAGTGATCGGCTGCAAGAACTCATTCAGGAACTTCTTAATTTATCAAAAATGGAGCAACAGGAATTTGTTTTAAAAACGGGCGACGTGGATATTACAAATGTCCTTGGTGATATACAAGAGATGCTTATTGGTAAATTGAAGGAAAAAGAAGTTTCTCTTGAGATAAAAGCTTCTTCGGAACCTGTTTTTATTGAAGGGGAATCAGACAGGATCAAACAGGTTTTCATAAATTTGATTACTAACGCGTTGACATATACACCAAATGGAGGGTGGGTCACCGTGAACGTCACTGAAAATGAACAAACGGTGGATATTATAGTCCAAGATAGCGGTATCGGTATTGAAGAAAAAGAACTTCCAAGAATCTTTGAACGGTTTTATCGCATTGATAAGGCAAGGAGTCGTGATTCAGGAGGAACAGGCATCGGACTCGCTATCGTCAAGCATATTATAGAAGTCCATAAAGGTAAAATCAAAGTAGAAAGTACGCCGGGGTCGGGTACGACTTTTACGGTAACGTTAAATAAAAGCTTAAAAGGAAAAGTGTAGGAATTGTGTGAATTTACATGTCCTTTACAATTTCTTTAAACTGACTTCATAATGGAGGGTTAAAATGGTTGTACAACCCCTCATCCAAGGAGTTAGGCGAAGACAGAGACACTAAGTCTCTGTCTTTTCTTTTGTCTATATTCCTCTTTACCTACCTTCTATACTATTTTCATTAGGAAAATATTTGATTTTTATGAAACTTTAGACCCTTCCTTGCGTAAATAAGATATAACGGCAAATAAGGGGTGATACATATCGTCAGTTTAAAAAGGATATATACAATCACAGGACTAGTATTTCTTATTTTAATTTTTGGTGTAGTTGCGATATCGACCTGGTACACGGTAGATGAATCCGATCAGGCTGTCATTATGACGTTTGGTAAGGTAGAGCAGACGATTACAGAACCAGGCCTTCACTTTAAGCTGCCTTGGCCGATTCAGTCGGTTGAAAAACTATCGAAAGAAACATTCAGTCTTAAATTTGGATACAAGGAGGAGAATGGAGAGGTAACAGATTATCCGAGAGAGACCAAGATGATTACGGGGGATGAAAATATTGTTCTTGCTGACCTAGTGGTTCAATGGAAAATCACAGACCCACCAAAATACCTGTACAATGCAGATGATCCAGAGAAAATTTTATATGACACCACTTCCGCTGCTTTAAGAAGTATTATCGGAAGCACGAAAATTGATGATGCACTTACTTCCGGTAAAGCACAAATTGAAGCAGATGTCCGGGAACTGCTAACACAGTTAATGGAGAAATATGATGTAGGCATATCAATATCTGCGGTTAAGCTCCAGGATGTGGAGTTACCGAATGAAGAAGTGCGGAAAGCCTTTACGAATGTCACAGATGCTAGAGAAACGGCGAATACGAAAAAAAATGAAGCGGATAAATATGAAAACAAACGTATTAATGAAGCTGAAGGGGAAAAAGATGCCATTATCTCACAAGCAAATGGTGATAAAGCCGCTCGTACGGAGGCTGCTCGTGGGGATGTAGCGGTCTTTGAAAAATTATATAGTGAATATAAAGGCAATAAGGGTATTACAAAAGACCGTCTTATTATTGAAACGCTTGAAGAAGTATTGCCGAATGCAGAGATTTATATCATGAATGATGATGGAAATACAATGAAGTACTTACCACTTCGCTCACTAGAAAAAGAGGAAACGAAAAAAACGCCTATTCCTGAAGAAGAAACGAAGAAGGAGTCTGTACCTGAAGAAAAAGCGACAGGGGAAGGAGGCACCAAACAATGAGCGGAAAAGTAATTGATTTTAATGAGATGAGGAAAGGTAATTTTCACTGGGGAGGCTATGTTAAAATAGGGATTTTCTTCATTATATTTATCGTGTTGCTGCTGATTATCTTCACCAATGTGTATATCGTCAAGGAGGGTGAATATAAAGTCGTCCGCCAATTTGGTGAGGTGGTTAGAATCGATAAAACCCCAGGATTAAAGGCGAAGGTACCATTCATTCAAAGTGTGGTTACCCTGCCAAAATATCAAATGAGTTCTGATGTGTCAGAGGCGGAAATCAATACAAAAGATAAAAAGCGGATGCTCATCGATAACTATGCGGTCTGGAGGATAGAGGACCCAAAAAAATTGATCACCAATGCAAGGACACTCGAGAATGCGGAAACGAGAATGGAAGAGTTCATCTATTCGGCAGTACGTTCAGAGTTGGGTCAGTTGAATTATGATGAAATTATTAATGATGAGAAGTCATCGAGGGGAAGTTTGAACGACCGTATTACGGAGAAAGTTAACGAACTGCTACAAAAGGACAGTTACGGGATCAGCCTAACTGATGTCCGGATAAAACGGACGGATCTGCCTGCGGAAAATGAAGAATCCGTCTTTAAAAGGATGATTTCCGAGCGCGAATCGAAAGCGCAAGAGTACCTATCCAAAGGAGATGCGAAGAAAAACCGAATTATTGCGGATACTGATCGAAAGGTAAAAGAATTGCTTTCGACTGCAGAGGCAGATGCAGAAGTGATTCGGGCTGAGGGAGAAGGGGAAGCAGCGAAAATTTATAATAAGTCGTTTTCCAAAGATCCTGATTTCTATAAACTATACCGGACGCTTGAATCTTATAAAAAAACGATTGGTGATCAAACGGTCATCGTTCTGCCATCAGATTCACCGTACGCTAGCTTGTTAATGGGAAATACAAAATAGCATAGTCGCCGTCATTTTTCTTTCCACTTCTACTCATGGTAGAATAGAGAAAGAAAATGCACGGCTTTTTGCGTTTATAAATAGAAGCTGAACTACATAACCCTGTGTGACTGGAGGAAGACGAATTTGGATAAAAAGTTAGTACTCATAGATGGAAATAGTATTGCTTACCGCGCATTTTTTGCGCTTCCGCTCTTGAATAATGATAAGGGTGTACATACGAATTCGGTGTACGGATTTACCATGATGCTTAACCGCATTCTTGAAGAAGAAAAGCCAACGCATATTCTTGTGGCCTTTGATGCCGGTAAAACGACATTCAGACATGAGACATTTAAAGAATACAAGGGTGGACGCCAGAAAACACCGCCTGAATTATCCGAGCAATTCCCCTTTATCCGCGAGTTGCTCGACTGTTTCCAAATAAAAAGGTATGAATTGGAAAATTACGAAGCCGATGATATTATCGGTACACTGTCTCTACAGGCGGAAAGAGATGGTTTTGAGGTAAAAGTCATTTCCGGTGATAAAGATTTAACCCAATTATCTTCCCCGAGTACGACGGTTTCAATCACGAAAAAGGGAATCACTGAAATTGAGGAATATACACCAAAGCATATACATGAAAAATACGGCCTTTCACCCCTGCAAATCATTGATTTAAAAGGGTTGATGGGTGATGCTTCCGATAATATTCCTGGCATACCGGGAGTTGGTGAAAAAACGGCACTTAAATTATTACACCAATTTGAAACGGTTGAGAACCTGCTGCGTTCGATTGATGAGGTAAGCGGTCAAAAATTGAAGGAAAAAATTGAAGAACATAAAGACCTTGCTTTGTTAAGCAAAGAGCTTGCGACGATTACAAGGGAAGCGCCAATTCAAGTTATGGTCAATGAGACCGAGTACAACGGAATGGACCAGGAAAGGGTTATTTCATTTTATAAAGAGCTTGGTTTTTCCACGCTGCTCGATAAATTGGATGTTTCAGAAAGTGTACCGATTGAACAAGAAAAAATTGAGGTTCACACTTCGGAAATGACTGCAGAGTTGTTTGCTGATGGAAGTGCTTTATATGTTGAAATCTTAGAAGATAATTATCATCATGCAGACATTCTTGGAATAGCCGTCAGCAATGAAAATGGCCATTTTTACTTCCATGGTGAGACGGCACTGACTTCAGATATATTTAAATCTTGGGCAGAAGATGAGACAAAAAAGAAAACGGTTTTTGACGCAAAGCGCACGGTTGTAGCACTGCGCCATCGAGGAGTCGAAATAAAAGGCATTGATTTTGATGTGTTTTTAGCATCATATATCCTAGATCCTGCAGAGTCAGTGGATGAAGTGGCCGAAATCACGAAAACTCAAGGAACCATACGTCTTGAAACCGATGATATTTTTTATGGAAAAGGTGCAAAACGCAAGGTACCCGAAGAATCTGAATTGAGAGATCATATCGCCAGAAAAGCGAAGGCTATCTTTTCTTTAAAAGAACCTATGGTTGAAAAGCTGCAGGAGTTTGAGCAATACCATTTGTTAACGGAACTTGAGCTGCCTTTGTCCATTATCTTGGCTAATATGGAGTGGCAGGGTGTTAAGGTAGATATTGGACGACTAAAAAACATGGGGCAGGAATTAGCTATTCGATTAAAAACCATCGAAGGGCGAGTTTTTGATCTGGCTGGAGAGGCTTTCAATATCAATTCACCGAAACAACTTGGGGTAATTCTTTTTGAAAAGTTGGAGCTTCCAGTATTGAAGAAAACTAAAACAGGCTATTCTACGTCAGCTGATGTGCTGGAAAAATTGGAGAGCCAGCATAATGTTGTGAAAGAAATTTTACTTTACCGTCAGCTTGGTAAGTTGCAATCCACCTATATTGAAGGCTTGCTCAAAGTAGTCAATCGGAAAACAGATAAGGTACACACTCGTTTCAACCAAGCATTGACTCAGACCGGCCGATTAAGCTCGACAGATCCTAACCTTCAAAACATCCCAATCAGGCTAGAGGAAGGCCGGAAAATCAGGCAGGCGTTTATCCCTTCTGAAAAGGATTGGATTATTTTTGCTGCTGACTATTCTCAGATTGAGTTACGAGTACTTGCACATATCGCCAATGATAGCGGCCTAGTTGAAGCGTTTCAGGCAGGGATGGATATCCATACAAAAACAGCGATGGATGTTTTCCATGTATCAGCAGAGGAAGTCAATTCGAACATGAGACGCCAAGCAAAAGCGGTTAACTTTGGGATTGTCTATGGTATAAGTGACTACGGACTTTCACAAAGCCTTGGCATTACTAGAAAAGAAGCGGGAGAGTTCATTGAGAAGTATTTAAGAAGCTTTCCTGGTGTACAGGAATATATGGAAGAAAGCATACATGAAGCTCGTCAAAAAGGATATAGTACGACTTTGCTGCAAAGAAGGCGTTATATTCCTGAGATTACAAGCCGTAATTTCAACATTAGAAGTTTTGCCGAACGGACAGCCATGAACACGCCAATTCAAGGCAGTGCAGCAGATATCATCAAGCTTGCCATGATTAATATGAATAAGCGTCTGAAAAAAGAGGGGCTAAAAACGAGAATGCTTCTGCAGGTGCATGATGAATTAATTTTTGAAACACCTCCGGAAGAACTCGAAATCCTTAAGAAAATCGTACCAGAGGAAATGGAGAATGCTATTGAATTAAATGTGCCTCTCAAAGTGGATTATGCTTACGGGCCAACATGGTTTGATGCCAAATAATAAAAGATAGGTGATTAGTAATGCCAGAACTTCCTGAAGTAGAAACAGTCAGAAGAACATTAGAGCAGCTCGTACTTGGAAAAGAAATCAAGGAAGTGTCCGTCTTCTGGCCTAAGATTATTAAAGCACCTGAACCTGTCGAACAGTTTCAGGATGCTTTAAGAGGGCAGACAATTCAGCGAATAGGCCGTCGAGGCAAGTTCCTCATTTTCACACTGGATGATTATGCAATGGTTTCGCATTTAAGGATGGAAGGGAAATACGGAGTGCATCCAAAAGAAGAGCCGTATGATAAGCACACTCATGTTATTTTTACTTTTACGGATGACAGTGAACTTAGGTACCGGGATGTCCGGAAGTTCGGGACGATGCATTTATTTACAAAAGGGGAAGAACTTGAGCAGTTGCCATTATCGCATTTAGGTCCTGAACCGCTATCAGAAGAGTTTACAGTCGAGGGGCTTAGTGCGAAGCTGGCAAGAACCAGTAGGAAGATTAAACCAGTTCTTCTAGATCAAACTGTTGTCGTTGGAATTGGAAATATATATGTGGACGAGTCTTTATTCCGTTCCGGGATTCATCCAGAGAGAATAGCTTCTTCACTTACGGTAGAGGAAATTAAAAAGCTGCATTCCGAAATCATTGCAACATTAGGTGAAGCGGTGGAAAAAGGGGGAAGTACGATTCGTTCGTACATTAACTCTCAAGGGCAAATCGGCATGTTTCAGTTAGAACTTAATGTTTACGGACGTAAAGGAGAGAACTGCAAAACGTGCGGTACACCACTTGAAAAGCTAGTTGTAGCCGGACGCGGCACACATATATGCCCGTTGTGTCAGCGACTTAAGTAGTCAATGTTTTTTCAAACACATCGGATGGGCTCCTTCCATATACTAGGGTAGCAACGAGAAGGGAAGGAGTAATAATTCCGATGTGGCTACAAATTATTTTTCTTGCTTTTGCAGTAAGTATTGACGGTTTTGGCGTAGGTTTGACATTTGGTATGCGAAAGATGAAAATCCCCTTAAAGTCAATAGCGGTCATCTCATTTTGTTCGGCACTGAGTTTAGGCATTGCGATGGTCATCGGGCAGTTCATCAGTCAGCTTATTTCTGTCGGAGCGGCTGAAAAAACTGGGGGCATCATTCTCATTTTTCTTGGTGCCTGGATGGTATACCAGTATTTTAAGCCTGATAAGGAATTGAACGACGAGAGATATCATGAAAAAATCATCTTTAACTTTGAAATTAAATCACTTGGAGTAGTCATAAATATTTTACAAAAACCATTGAATGCTGATTTTGACAAATCAGGAACAATTACTGGTATTGAAGCACTTGTTCTCGGGTTTGCACTTTCGCTTGATGCGTTCGGAGCTGGAGTTGGAGCAGCTATGATCGGGATTTCTCCGATTATTCTCGCAATATGCATCGCTGTAATGAGTTCAATCTTCATTTGGAGCGGACTTCAAAGCGGGAAATTGCTTTCAAATAATAAAATTGTGCAGCAGTTAACCTTTCTTCCGGGCGTGCTATTGATTTTAATTGGTGTATTCAAGTTATAATAATGGATTTAAAAGGGGGAGCTTATGGGACAAATCATTGGAATCACCGGGGGGATTGCAAGCGGGAAAAGCAGCGTCAGCCTCTATATACAGGAACTCGGTTTCACGATTGTAGATGCAGATGTGGCTTCCCGTGCAGTCGTAGAGCCAGGTGAAGAAGCCTACCATCAAGTAGTAAAAGCTTTTGGTGAAGATATTTTATTGGTGGATGGCAATATTGATCGGGTGAAATTAGGGTCTATTATATTTCATGATCAAGAAAAGAGATTGCTTTTAAATAGTATCGTGCACCCTGCTGTTAGGAAGTGGATGCGTCTAAAAACGGAAAAGGCACTCGCTGCTGGGGAAGAAACGGTATTTATGGATATTCCGCTCCTATTCGAAAGTAAGTTAACATTCATGGTTGAAAAGACTCTATTGGTATATGTAGATGAGCGCGTTCAATTGGAACGCTTAATGAACCGGAATGGATTATCAGAGACAGATGCACTTGCAAGAATTCATTCACAGATGCCGTTAGCTGATAAAAAAGTTTTAGCGGATGCGGTCATTGATAATAATGGGAATCTTGAGGAAACAAAGAAGCAGGTTAAAACCGTACTTTGCAATTGGAATGTCTTATAAATGAGAAAAAAGGGAGAAGCCTTATGGTTTCTTCCTTTTATTTTGAAAAAATAACAACAATCCGCATTTTTATTAGCACAATTGCACTCAATTATGTTATACTAATTACATATGAGAGGTAATAAGTATAACATTAATATTTTCAGGAGGGTCCGAACAATGAATTCAAGAATAGCGATTAACGGATTTGGGAGAATTGGAAGAATGGTTTTCCGAAAGGCCATATTAGATGAGGGTTTGGACATTGTTGCCATTAATGCAAGCTATCCTGCTGAAACTTTAGCCCACTTACTAAAATATGATACGATCCATGGTAAATTCGACGGTATAATTGTAGCGGAAGATGATTCACTTGTAGTGAATGGCCGCCGTGTACAACTAATCAATAACCGCGATCCAAAGCAATTGCCTTGGAAAGAGATGAACATAGATATTGTAATCGAAGCTACGGGCAAATTCAATGATCGTTCTAAAGCGGCTCTTCATTTAGATGCAGGGGCAAAAAGAGTTATTTTATCCGCTCCGGGTAAAAATGAAGACGTTACCATTGTAATGGGCGTGAATCAGGAAGCGCTAGAAATTGACAAGCATTTTGTTATATCCAATGCATCTTGTACAACTAACTGCCTTGGACCAGTTGCGAAAGTGCTCGATGAAAAATTCGGCATTGACAACGGTTTAATGACAACGATTCATTCTTATACAAATGACCAAAATAATATCGATAACCCGCACAAAGACTTAAGACGTGCTCGTGCAGCTGCAGAAAGTATCATTCCTACGACAACAGGAGCGGCTAAAGCCATCTCTCTAGTTTTGCCTCAATTAAAAGGCAAGCTTCACGGTATGGCGATACGTGTACCAACACCTAACGTTTCTTTAGTCGATCTTGTTGTGGACTTAAATCATGATGTAACGATTGATGAAGTGAACCAAGCATTCATTGACGCATCAGAAAATGAACTTAAAGGCATTATGGAATTCACGACAGAACCTCTTGTTTCGAGTGACTTCAAAACTAATCCGCACTCTGCAATCATCGATGGTCTATCAACGATGATGATTGGGAATAGAAAAGTGAAAGTCCTTGCTTGGTATGATAACGAGTGGGGTTACTCAAACCGTGTAGTGGATCTTGTAAATTTAGTAGCTTCCGAGTTGAAAAAAACTTCAGAAGTTCAATTATCTGCTAATTAGTTGAATAAACCCGAGTCTGCTGAGTCTTTTAGCGGGCTCGGGTTTATTTTTAGCGAATTTTTAATTCTATTTTTAGCGGTTTATGTGAAATTTTTTTTGCGAAGTGATAAACTGCTATGAAATGATTCAAAGGGCAAGGACTCCATTAAGAAAGCCCTTACATTTTTTTCGTATAAACATTATCTTGCCAAAAATTCAAAATGGCAGTTGCAAAAAAAAATCAAACAATATATACTATGAATCGTGAACTTCTTCAAAAGAGAGTTTGCATGATGGCTACTTAAAGGGTTAGGACCTCTTTGGACTAACTTTCCCCCGTGGTAGTTGTTAGAAGTTATGTAATTTTTAATCATGGTAAGGGGGAAGCATAAAATGGAAACAGCTTACACTATGGAAACAATGGGTAGACATGTCATTTCTGAACTTTGGGGTTGTGACTTTGAAAAACTGAACAATATTGATTTGATTGAAAAGATTTTTGTTGATGCTGCCTTGAAGTCAGGTGCAGAGGTTCGCGAAGTAGCATTCCACAAGTTTGCTCCACAAGGAGTAAGTGGGGTTGTCATCATTTCTGAATCACATTTAACGATTCACAGTTTTCCAGAACACGGCTATGCAAGCATTGATGTCTATACATGTGGTAATTTGGATCCGAATATTGCGGCAAACTATATTGCTGAAGCTTTGAATGCGCAAACACGTGAAAACATTGAACTTCCACGTGGATTAGGTCCGGTACAAATGAAAAAAGCCAATATAAGTGCCCTATAAAAACGTATACACAGAGATGCCATGGGTGCATCTCTTTTTTAATGCAATAAATTAGCAAGCCCGCTTTAAACTAAAGATTGTGACTAGTAAAAAGCATAAAGACTCTGATAACGCTCCTTCAAAAAAGTGCCTACTGTTGGAAGTTACACTTTTTACTTGTACTGGTTGTTCCTTTTAATATAAGATTGAGATAGAAAAGTAAATCCTTGGGGAACATTTAGATAGGGGAGTCCTACATAAAATACGGAGCTGATAATGATGAAATGCCCATCATGTCAATATAATGGAACAAGAGTGCTCGATTCCAGGCCAGTCGATGAAAGTAAATCGATTCGACGACGCCGTGAATGTGAGGCATGTGGTTTTCGATTCACGACATTTGAAAAGGTAGAGGAAACGCCGCTGATTGTAGTGAAAAAAGGCGGGACACGGGAAGAGTTCAGTCGTGATAAAATCCTACGTGGCTTAATCAGGGCCTGCGAAAAACGTCCAGTTCCACTAAAGGAATTGGAGCAAATTACCAGTTATGTAGAAAAGGAATTACGCAACCAGGGCATCGCAGAAGTGAAAAGTGACAATGTCGGCGAAATGGTGATGGACAAACTGGCAGAAGTCGATGAGGTTGCCTATGTTAGATTCGCTTCCGTATATCGACAATTTAAAGATATTAACGTCTTTATTGATGAATTGAAAGATTTAATAAATAAAGAAAGAAAGTAGAGCTGAAGATTTACTTTGGCTCTTTTTTCACTACATCTTTTGAAAGGTTTGAATGGAGATGTCAATGCATTGGCAAGAATTGCTCCCAGCGGATTCATACTTGGTTTCATCTGCGGGGCTGCTTCATGATTATGATCGGAAAATACTAACCCGACTATATCAACCTCTTATTGGACCGATCTGTATTAGCCTATACATGACGTTATGGAGTGAGTTAGAGGAAAATCGGCTCTGGTCGGAAGCTTCCTCACATTATCAATTAATGAATACAATTGGCCTTAAATTAGGCGATATCTACGAAGCACGCCTTTTGCTTGAGGGAATCGGACTGCTGAATGTGTATAAGAAATCGAAAGAAGATACGAAGGAATTTATTTACGAATTAAATTCGCCGCTGTCCCCTCAACAGTTTTTCACTGATGGTATGCTGAATATATACTTATACAAAAAAATTGGCAAAGTACAATTTAACCGGTTAAAGAGATTCTTTTGCGATGATCACATTTTAACGGATCAGTATGAAAGTGTGACAAAATCTTTTGCAGAGGTGTTTTCATCAGATCATTTGGACTCCTTGTATGTAACAGATGAAGCGAAAAACGAATGGAAACCTTTGCCCGAACAGCAATATATCAATCGAGCGGATGGAGTCGAGCCATCGGGATTTGACGGCTTATTTGATTTTGACCTTTTGTTAGCCGGAATAAAATCATCAATCGTGCCGAAAAAGGCCTTTACTCCGAAAATAAAAAGTACGATTGCCAAACTTGCCTTTTTATATGGCATTGATCCGCTTGAAATGCAAAAACTAGTTATGGATGCCGTTTCATTGGATGATGAGATCGATGAGGAAATATTAAGAAAGGCGGCAAGGGACTGGTACCAAATCGAGCGACAGGCCGATATGCCTTCCCTTGTCAATCGCGTGCAGCCGATACGTGAACGAACACAAAAAGAAGAACCGAAAACGCAGGAGCAAGAGCTAATCCGTCATTTGGAGACGATTTCCCCGCGCGACCGGCTGATGCAGTTGTCAGGCGGTGCAGAGCCATCCAGCGGTGATTTGAAAGTGGTAGAAGGTGTGATGATCAACCAAAAGCTAAATCCGGGGGTCGTCAATGTCTTAATTGAATATGTTATGCTCAAAACAGATATGAAATTCACAAAGGGCTATGTGGAAAAACTGGCGGGCCATTGGGCACGTCTGAAGGTGTCTAATGTCATCGAAGCGATGGAACTAGCTAAAAAAGAGCACCGGAAATATCAGGATTGGGCTCAGGGAAGCAGAAACGTTGCAAAAGGCAGTCGGAAAAAGACGATTCGGGAAGAAGTGGTTCCCGAATGGCTTGAGAAAAAAGAAGAAACACAGCAGGAGCAGAAAGTGGATCAGCCTGAATTGAATGAACAGAAACGCGAGCTTCAGGAGAAATGGAAGCAGTGGAAAGCTGGAGGTGAAATGAACGATGGAAAAGATTAATAGTTCCCTTAATAAATTGGCTAATACAAACCAATTTCAGGAGCGTTATGAAAAGTTAAAACAGGAAATTTTTGAAGACGAACAGGTGCGGCTATTTTTGAATGCCAATAGTTCGACTGTTACGAAGGAAATGATTGATAAAAACTTAGGGAAGCTTTATGAATTTACTTCGCAAAGTAATAAGTGTGATAAATGTCCAAGTTTGGATGGCTGTATCAATATGATGCATGGCTATTATCCCAAACTGGTTGTTCAAGGGAAGGCCCTTAATTTGAATTATGAAATCTGTCCGCGGAAATTGGCAGAGGATGAAAAGCGAAAACGCGAAAAATTGATTCGCAGTCTTTATGTGCCAAAGGATATTTTAAAGGCTACGATTGAAGACTTTTCACAAACGGATGATGAAAACAAACGTTTAGGCGTTTTAGGTAAAGCGATGTCATTCATTATGGAGTATGAGCCGGGTAAAAGACAAAAAGGATTATATATTTATGGGAAGTTCGGCGTTGGCAAGACTTATTTATTGGGGGCAATTGCCAATGAACTCGCTGAAAGGCAAATATCCTCACTAATCGTCTATGTACCGGACTACTTAAGAGAACTAAAGGGCTCGATTGGCGATAATACCGTCAATGAGAAAATTGAAATGGTCAAAACGGCACCTGTTCTTATGCTGGATGATATCGGAGCCGAGTCTATGACAAGCTGGGGACGCGATGAAGTCTTTGGGCCAATTTTGCAATTTAGGATGCTGGAAAACCTGCCTACGTTTTTCACTTCGAATTTTGACATGAATGGCCTTGAAAATCACTTAACCTTTTCACAGCGCGGTGAGAAGGAAGAAGTGAAAGCGGCCAGAGTATTGGAAAGAATTCAATATTTAGCAGAACCGGTCAAGCTTGATGGAATAAACCGGAGAAGATAGTGGAAAGTGGTCTCTTATTAGAGGTCACTTTTTTCTATTACAAGCCTTATCCTACTTCTAAACAAGTCCCTATCCCCATATACATGAAAAAAGAAGCAAGGGGGAAGGGGGGATGTCGTAGTGCAAATTTCGTTTCAAAATGATTCAGAGGCATTAAAATTACTGAATTTAGTTTCTGTCCATCCGTTAGGGGCAGAATTTCAACCATACATTCGATTTCTTCCACAACAAGGTATGTATGTGGATATGACAGAGTCAGTAGGTGATAAATGGCTAATCCTGCTCAGTGAAGTATTTCATTCTTTTTTGTTGGAAGAAAAGATGCTTCCTGTGATTGAACAAATCATAATTAGTAAATTTTTCTATAGAGAACGAGAAGAAATTGAAGCGATTACCGAAATTGCATCATCGATTATTGAAGGAGAAAGAGCTAGGTGTCAAGGGATGTTATTCAGTACGGAAAAAAAATTGATTGAGGAAGGGCTTCAAAGCATTTTGGCGGGGAAAGTGTCTTTTTCTTTCGATTCTTTTACGACTTTCCGTTTAAAATCATTTCAGCACACGTTGGAAAAGTATGTGGTCAAGGCGATTGATGAATATAAGTTGGAACAGGACTATCAAAATTTTATTGCTACGCTCCGTGATTGCCTGCATGGGCAGGAGTCGAAATTACCAAAGCTTCATCTTGTCAATCGAGACGGTTTTCAATTCTATGATCAGGAATTCAGCAAGCTTGACCGTCCAAAAATCAATAGTATGATTGACAGGCGGCTCCTTGCCAAAAGTTCACTTTTTCTCGATACGGTGATACTTGCCCCGCTGTTATCGATTGCTCCGGAAAACTTGTACATCTATACCGATGACAAGGAAGAAGGCCTAATTCAAACAATGGCGCGGATTTTCGAGGAGCGGGCGACTGTCCTGCCGCTTTCAGCATTTTCGAAGGCGTTTGAATAATCTTTTTTGGGGATAATGAACAAAACAGAAAATTAACCTTGATTTTCACCGTATAACAAATTATAATTTCCTACATACTATTAAAAACAAAAGTTATGATGAGGACACGGGTATTCTAGTCGCCGATTTTCAGAGAGGGGAGCCAAAAGGCTGTAAGCTTCCTATTCGCATAGATCACTTACCACCTTTAAACTTCGGCTCGGAAAGCAATTAGATTGCGACTATGAGTTGACGGGAAGCTGCCGTTACCAAGTTACAAGTGTCATTTTGCCGTGAAAAGCAAGGTGAAACGAGGGTGGAACCGCGGGTTAATGATTATGATTATTAAGCTCGTCCCTGTTTTATACAGGGGCGGGCTTTTTGTGTTGTAATTAGATTTCTCGCTCGGATACCTATAACTGAAAACAGATTGTTCTAAAAATAAGAAGGAGTGAAACTGAATGTCTGAATTACTGAAAATATCATTTCCTGACGGAGCGGTGAAGGAGTTTGCTAAAGGTACAACTACTGAAGACATTGCTGCATCCATCAGCCCTGGTTTAAGAAAAAAATCCATTGCTGGAAAGTTCAATGGTGAATTATATGATTTGAAACGTCCAATTGAAGAAGACGGTACAATTGAAATCGTCACACAAGATGCAGCAGATGCGCTTGAAGTGCTTCGCCACAGTACAGCTCATTTGATGGCACAAGCGATCAAACGTCTTTACAAAAATGCTAAATTCGGTGTCGGCCCTGTCATCGAAGGCGGTTTTTACTACGATATGGATCTAGAGGAATCATTAACACCTGAAGATCTTCCTTTGATTGAAAAAGAAATGAAGAAAATCGTTAATGAAAACTTGGAAATTGCTCGCATCGAAGTAAGTCGTGACGAAGCCATATCTCGTTTCAAAGAAATTGGTGACGAGTATAAATTGGAATTGATCGATGCTATTCCTGCTGATCAGCAAGTAACGATCTATGAGCAAGGTGAATTCTTTGACCTTTGTCGCGGAATCCACGTTCCATCTACTGGGAAAATTAAAGAATTCAAGCTATTAAGCGTCGCCGGTGCATACTGGAGAGGCGATAGCAAAAACAAAATGCTTCAACGTATATACGGAACTGCTTTCTTTAAGAAAGAAGAACTATCCGAACACCTACGTTTCCTAGAAGAAGCTAAAGAACGTGACCACCGTAAAATCGGAAAAGAATTGAACCTGTTCATGAGCTCACAGAAAGTTGGACAAGGTCTCCCAATGTGGTTACCAAAGGGTGCGACAATTCGCCGCACAATTGAACGATATATCGTTGACAAGGAAGAACGTTTGGGCTATGACCACGTATACACACCTGTAATGGGAAGCGTTGACCTTTATAAAACATCTGGACACTGGGATCATTACCAGGATGATATGTTCCCAGTCATGGAGATGGAAAACGAACAGATGGTCCTGCGTCCGATGAACTGTCCGCATCACATGATGGTATATAAAAACGGCATCCACAGCTACCGCGAGCTACCAATCCGGATTGCTGAGCTTGGCTTGATGCACCGCTATGAAATGTCAGGCGCTCTTTCTGGTCTGCAGCGTGTACGTGGGATGACATTGAATGATGCTCACATTTTCGTCCGTCCAGATCAAATTAAAGAAGAGTTCAAACGTGTTGTGAACTTGGTTCTGGAAGTATATAAAGATTTCGATATTAAGGATTATTCATTCCGTCTGTCTTACCGTGATCCGCAGGATAAAGAGAAGTATTTTGATGATGACGCCATGTGGGAAAAAGCACAAAGCATGCTGAAAAGCGCGATGGATGAACTTGGATTAGATTATTTTGAAGCAGAAGGTGAAGCAGCATTCTACGGTCCGAAGCTTGACGTTCAAGTACGTACAGCTTTAGGAAAAGATGAAACTCTTTCAACTGTTCAACTTGATTTCTTGCTTCCTGAACGTTTTGATCTTAACTATGTCGGTGAAGACGGCAAGCAGCACCGTCCGGTCGTTATCCATCGCGGAGTTGTTTCCACAATGGAACGTTTCGTTGCTTACTTAATCGAAGAATACAAGGGGGCATTCCCAACTTGGCTGGCACCTATCCAAGCACAAGTGATTCCGGTCTCACCAGAAGTTCATTTGGATTATGCCAAAGAAGTGCAAGAAAAGCTTAAAGCAGAAGGCATCCGTGTTGATTTGGATACACGTGACGAGAAAATTGGTTATAAAATCCGTGAAGCGCAAATGCAGAAAATCCCGTACATGCTGGTTGTTGGTGACAATGAAGCCCAAGAAGGCAGTGTGAACGTACGTAAATACGGTGAACAAAAATCAGAAACAGTCGCGTTTGAAGACTTTGTTTCAGCGATTAAAGCAGAAGTAAGTCGTTAACATCAAAAGAGAGACACATATTGTTGTGTCTCTCTTTTGCATAATGCATGATTAATAACAACAGCATGTGAAAGTATAGTCAACAATGAAAAGGAGTGGTCAGCATGAATAAGAAATTTTCCTATCTATTCGGGCCAACATTTCTTGTCGTCATCATCTTATTGTTACTGGATGGTTATCGACAATATGCTATTGTCCCGGTCCTGCTGTTTTGGATAGTTCTATTTGCGTGGGATGCTATTGAGAAAAAGAAAAAGGCAAAAGAAAACCCGTAACATTTGAAGACTCTAGTTAATAGATCCAAGATGTAAATTCAGCTAATTACCCAAAAAAATATTTATATGAGGGAGTGGGGAGAAATGGAGATACGGAAGGCTACAAGGCAAGATGCCGGAAAATTGGCAGCTCTGTTCAATCATGTTGAAGATTCCGGGTTCATGTTGTACAATCCGGGTGAAAGAAAAGCAACGGAGAACAAATTGGAGAGGCAAATCGAGCAAATTGAAAATAACCCCCGCTCCATTTTCCTCGTTGCAGCAAGCGGCCACGACTTGATAGGATATCTCATATTATTGGGCAATGAACTTAGCAGAACAAAGCATTCTGCCAAAATTGTCATTGGCATATCCGAACAAGAGAGAGGAAAAGGAGTCGGAACGAAGCTGTTTCAAAAAATGGAGGAGCAGGCACTGGCATATGAAATCCGGCGCCTTGAATTGACCGTTATTGCTAACAACGAACCAGCACTTTCCCTTTATAAAAAGATGGGTTTTGTACTAGAAGGAACGAAGCGGGACTCATTATTTTTCGATGAAATGTATCATGACGAATACTATTTGTCTAAATTACTTTAAAAAAACGTATTGTCAAATAACAAAATGTCTGATAAGATTAATTCTGTTGTGAAAAACGAATAAATTAGCATTTGACAAGTCATCAGTGTTTATGATATATTTCTAAAGTGAATTGAATACGTGTTTGAGGAAAAGAAGAAGCACCCGCTTCTCACCTGGTTGACGCAAACGATGCAGTTAACAGGTCATGATTTGATTATTTGGATCTTTCTGAATTAGTCTATCAGTGTGGGTGCAGCATGCATCCACACTTTTTTATTATGATTATATCCTGTAAGCGAGTTGTGAGCGTGACCGAATTGATTCAAATATTCGTATTCGCCAATATCTTTGGAGGTGGCTAACTATTAGTAAAGACGCGATGGTAAACGAGGGCATCCGAGCCCGTGAAGTTCGTCTTATTGACCAAAACGGAGAACAACTTGGAATTAAAACGAAACTCGAAGCATTGGAAATTGCCGCTCGTGTAAATCTTGATCTAGTTTTAGTTGCTGCAAATGCAAAGCCTCCGGTAGCCCGGATTATGGACTACGGAAAACACCGCTTCGAGCAGCAAAAGAAAGACAAGGAAGCACGTAAAAATCAAAAGGTTATCAGTCTTAAAGAGGTTCGTTTGAGCCCGACGATTGAAGAACATGATTTCAATACTAAGCTTCGCAACGGTATTAAATTCCTTGAAAAAGGCGATAAAGTAAAAGCTTCTATCCGTTTCAAAGGACGTGCTATTACACATAAGGAAATTGGTCAACGTGTACTCGTTCGTTTTTCTGAAGCATGTAAAGAAGTGGCTACAATCGAGCAACATCCAAAAATGGACGGACGCAGCATGTTCATTATCTTAGCACCAAAAGCCGAAAAGTAATTGTAAAGTAATTTGTAATGAGGAGGAATACCTTATGCCTAAAATGAAAACTCACCGCGGATCTGCTAAACGTTTCAAAAAGACTGGATCCGGCAAACTTAAGCGTTCTAACGCTTACACAAGCCATTTATTTGCTAACAAATCTACTAAGCAAAAGCGTAAGCTTCGCAAAGCTAGCCTTGTAAGCAAAGGTGACTTCAAACGTATTCGTCATATGCTAGACAATATTAAATAAGTTCGATTTATCGAGTTAAATAGGAGGGAAATAACATGCCACGTGTAAAAGGCGGTACTGTTACTCGCAAACGTCGTAAAAAGGTAATAAAATTAGCTAAAGGTTACTATGGCGCGAAACATATTCTTTTCAAAGTAGCTAACCAACAAGTAATGAAGTCAGGAAACTATGCTTTCCGTGACCGTCGTCAGAAAAAACGTGATTTCCGCAAACTTTGGATTACTCGTATCAACGCTGCAGCTCGCATCAACGGTCTTTCTTATAGCCGTTTAATGCATGGCTTAAAGCTTGCTGGTATCGAAGTAAACCGCAAAATGCTTGCTGATCTTGCTGTTGCTGACGAACAAGCTTTTGCTCAATTAGCAACTGCTGCTAAACAACAATTAGACAAATAAGTCTGACTGATATCAGCCACTCTCTTTTTCAAGAGGGTGGCTTTTTACATATTTAAAGGGGGAGAGAGGAATGCAAGGAGTTTGGATCATTCTTGCCTTTATGTTTATCATTAACATCGTAGGCTTTGTCATAATGGGAGTCGACAAAAAGAAAGCACGCAATGGGAAGTATCGTATCAGCGAAAAGACACTCTGGTTTTGGGCAGTCATAGGTGGGGGAACTGGGACCTTTCTTGGAATGAAACATTTCCATCATAAAACGAAGCATACCTCCTTTAAGTGGGGACTGCCGGTTTTGATGGTCATCCAAATAGGGTTACTTATCAAGATCTTAATTCGATAGTCATATGTAGCTCGTTTAGTGTATATGCTTGTAGAAGCAGCAAAGAGTAGCTGGGGGGAAAACATGAATGATAAACTGACACTTGTGATGAGCTACGTTCAATCCGGCAGCGTGTTTGCGCCATTAATCTTTATTACCTTTCATTTATTACGGCAATTTTTATTCATTCCTGTTATCGTGGTTTGCATGGCAGGCGGTGTTTTATTCGGTGCAGCATTTGGAACTATCTATTCCATAATCGGTTTGACGTTGTCCAGTATGGCCTTTTATTTTGTAATAGGTAAATTTCCGAAAACGAAGGATAAGCTTCTACGACTTAAAAATAAGCTGTTTGGAAACCGAAAGCTTAACAGCCGACAAATTGCGGTGCTGAGGCTTATTCCGTTTATACACTTTTTTTTATTGTCGCTTTGCTTGTTGGAATCCAATAAAGGGTTGAAAAACTATTTTTATTTATCCTTCATGACGAATATCCCTGTAGCCTTCGTATATACAGTGTTTGGCCATTATATCGCAGATTTCAGCCCGACATTAATCGTCATTATTTTATTATCATTAACCTTATTGCTTTATTTATTAAGAGAAAAGCAGACGGTCGTTCCCTGGAAAGAATTTTTCCGCTCACATGATAAATAAAGGGCCTTGAGTGCAATTTCCTCAAGGCTCTTAAGTACGCAGTTGTAACACCACTCGATATGTTTTAGTTATCCAAAAATTCCTTTACAGGGCTTTTCCAATCAATCATGGCATCCGGATATTGTTTTTTTATGGATGCTTCGATTTTTAAAAAGTCATTGCGCTTCAAACCTTTCAAATCGGCTATTTTCTTAGGCCAAATGAAGATGGAGATAACCTCGAAGGAGCGTTCAGTCGTTCCTAAATACTTTTCCCCTTCAAACATGACCCCATTGTACGTCAATAAAAAATTCTTGTGTATATTCTTTGTATCATCGAGCAGAAAGAACTTTTTCTGTTCATGTGCCAGCTCTAATTTTCGTTTTGGATTAAATAGGTATTTGATAGCCGTATATATTAAGAAGATGATGAGAGCCAAAATAAAGAACCGCAATATTAACACCATGTAGCTACCTCCCTAAACAGAGTGATTCATTTCATTTACGTATGGGTTTTTAATAAGTTTCATTTATTTGTTATAATTTAAGGGATTAAGATAGAAAGTAGTGATAAAAGTGAACATAGCAAAATTGATGGACATGCAGGCGGCCTTAGATAAGCATATAGAGACAAAGCACGATCTGGGTGCAGAAAACTTGGTCGAGAGGAAGACTCTTGCACTTTTAGTGGAGCTTGGGGAGCTGGCTAACGAAACGAGATGTTTTAAATTCTGGAGTCTTAAAGGTCCTTCGGATAAAGAAACGATTTTGGCTGAATACGTGGATGGCATTCACTTTATTTTGTCACTTGGGATTGAAAAGAGTTTTGTACCAAAAGTTCCATCAGCTTTCAAAATGGGTCATGTTGATTTAACGGCTCAATTCACTTTGATATACGGGTACATCAACGAGTTTCGTGTGCAATTAACAGAGTCCGCGTTTCAAAAGGTTTTTGCTGAATATCTACATTTAGGGGAGTTGCTAGGATTTTCCGCAGAGGATGTGGAAAACGCATACGTCACCAAAAATGAAGTGAATTACGAAAGACAAAAACAAGGCTATTAATTGTTTGTGCAACCGATATTTTGTATAATTATTCTTGTAGTGTAAAAAAGAGGGAGGTTAATGCATGGCTCAATTGGATGAAACATTAAGGATGCTGAAAGATTTAACGGATGCTAAAGGCATTGCTGGAAATGAAAGTGAAGTAAGGAAAGTAATGGCTGAATACATAACCCCTTTCGCGGATGAAATATCGACTGATGGTTTGGGAAGTTTGATAGCTATGAAAACAGGTGATGAAAACGGTCCGAAAATCGTCGTTACTGGACATTTGGATGAAGTTGGTTTCATGATAACTCAAATTGATGATAAAGGATTTTTGCGTTTTCAGCCGGTAGGTGGCTGGTGGTCACAGGTGATGCTCGCTCAACGCGTGACGATCGTCACAAATAAAGGCGATGTAACTGGGGTTATCGGTTCAAAGCCGCCACATATTTTATCAGCAGAAGCGAGGAAAAAGCCGGTTGAGATTAAAGAAATGTTTATTGACATTGGTGCAACTAGCAAGGAAGAAGTAAAGGAATGGGGCGTTAAGCCGGGCGATATGGTAGTACCGTATTTTGAATTCACAGTCATGAATAATGAAAAAATGTTGCTTGCTAAAGCTTGGGACAACCGAATTGGCTGTGCAATCGCTATTGACGTCCTTAAACAGTTGAAAGATAGCGACCATCCGAATGTTGTATACGGGATTGGTGCAGTACAAGAAGAGGTTGGTCTGCGTGGCTCTAAAACGTCAACGTTCAAAATTCAGCCGGATATTGGTTTTGCCGTTGATGTCGGTATAGCTGGTGATACACCAGGTGTAACCGATAAAGAAGCGATGAGTAAAATGGGTGAAGGTCCGCAAATCGTTATATATGATGCATCGATGGTAGCTCATAAAGGACTGCGGGATTTCGTTACCAACACGGCTGACGAAATGAACATTCCTTATCAATATGAATCGATTCCAGGCGGTGGAACGGATGCAGGTTCCATTCACTTAACAGCAAATGGAGTTCCTGCACTGGCAATTACGATTGCAACACGCTACATTCATTCACATGCGGCAATGCTTCATCGTGATGATTATGAAAATGCAGTTAAACTAATTGTCGAAGTGATCAAACGCCTCGACCGTGAAGCAGTGGACCGTATTATTTACGAATAACATAGAGAAATTTAGAAAAGGAGAGGCTCCTTTAAAGGGCCTCTCCTTTTTCATTGATAGTTACTTATCCTCGACAATTATATAGACGGCTTTAATTGGACCATGAACGCCAACGACAAGGTCCATTTCGATATCAGCGGAATTGCTCGGTCCGGTTATGAAATTAATGCAGGAAGGAACGACTTCACCGCGATTAACTTTAGAGCGAATGGCCGCTGCAGCTTGTGTCATTCGCGGAACGATGGTGCTCTTTGGGATAATGGAGACATGACAAGCGGGCAGGAAGCTGATGGAACGGCCATGGTTCTTACTGCTAAATAAGACGACGGTCGCTGATTCCGCAAGTGTTATTTCACTGAATGTGATTCCGATATTAGCACTTTCTGCCAGTTCGATATTTTTTTTCCCTGCTTGATGGTCCCAAACGTGGACACCTTTTTCATTCAGCACATCAACTAACTGATAGTCAGAGAATCGATCATCTTTTGGAATGATTAATTGTCCATTTCCAAGTTCCTCAATCACCTGTTTTAAAAGGTGTGCAACTTGCTTTGAGTCGGTAAGGTGAAACTGCGTATGGACCCGTTTGCACTGCTCCTGTAATTCGTTGACAAGATCATCTGGTGTCGCATGTTTCAGAACCTCGAATTGGGGAGCGTGCTTCCAAACAGGACGGGTTATGCCTTCGGTTATAGGAGCTCTTCCTAGGTTTTTGGCAATTTTATTTAAAAACGTGCCTTCATTTTGGATAGTTCCAGTCATGATGGTTTCCCTCCTGTCTCGCGATTTTTAAACCAGTCCCGAAAGCTTTCTTTACTAGGAGCTGGGAATTCACGGCTTTCTGTCCAAGTTTTAAGTGGTCCGGGTCCTTTTGAGATGATATCTCCCGTTTTAAAAGGGGACATAGCTGAAGGGGCCATTTTTGAACCAAACTTATAAAGCATTGGAGAAGCGGCGCCGATTCCGAATGCCTTCATAGCCATCTTTTCAGAGAAGGGAGCCATTTTTTCTTTTTCTACGATGACTTCACGATGCTTTCTTAGCAGATCATGCAGAGGGATTTTTACCGGACAGGCATCGGTACAAGCTGCACAAAGAGTTGATGCATAAGGTAGTTCTTTAAAATCATCATAGCCACCGAGTAATGGTGAAAGCACAGCACCAATTGGACCCGGATAAATGGAACCATAGGAATGGCCGCCAACCTGGCGATAGACCGGGCAGACATTGATACAGGCTGCACAGCGAATGCATTGGAGAACAGATTGAAACTCAGTTCCTAAAATGGAAGAGCGTCCATTATCGACGATGACAAGGTGGAATTCCTCAGGTCCGTCGACATCCCCTTCATCACGTGGACCGGTAAGTGCGGTAATGTAGCTGGTCAATCTTTGACCGACCGCGCTTCTTGTCAATAAACTGACAAGAACTTCAAATTCATCGAATGTAGGTACAAGCCTTTCCATCCCCATCACGGTAATTTGCGTTTTTGGCAGGGCCGTGACTAAATCAGCGTTGCCCTCATTCGTTACCAAACCAATCGAGCCAGTTTCTGCAATCGCAAAATTACAGCCGGTAATGCCAACATCCGCACTTAAGAAATCTTTCCGAAGAATACCCCGGACATGAGCGGTAAGCTCCTCCGGATTTTCGGTTTTCGTATAGGCAAGCTTCTCTTTAAAAACATCCCTTATTTGTTCTTTGTTTTTATGGAGAGCAGGCGCGACGATATGGGAAGGCGGATCATGATCATCAACTTGTAAAATGTACTCACCGAGGTCTGTTTCAACGACATCAAGTCCAACAGCTTCAAGAGTGGCATTTAAATTAATTTCTTCCGTGACCATCGATTTGGATTTCACGACTTTTTTGGCCTTCTTTTTTACGATAACGTCCTTAATGTATCCGCTTGCTTCTTCAGCTGTTTCAGCAAAAAAGACATGACCTCCTCGTTTCGAAACATTTTCTGCAAGCTGGTGCAAATAGAAATCAAGGTTGCTAAGCACATGCTGCCGGATTTCTTCCCCAAGGGACCGCCAATCCTCCCAGCTTCCCAACTCATCAACGGCAGTCAGCCGGCGTCCGTGTAATCGTTCTTGGGCACTCGATACCGCCAGTCGCATAAAATCATTATGTATTCCTTCATCTACTCGGTCTTTAAACTTGGCAGAGCTGGTTTTCATAGCCATGGTTTATCCCTCCTCGCTTTCTTTAAATACTATTCAATACTTCGGCAATATGTAGAACTTTAATAGGTTGACCCTTACGTTGGATACGTCCGCCGATATTCATTAAACAGCCTGCATCGCCGCCAATTAAAAAGTCGGCTCCGGTATCTTCAATATTGCAGACTTTTTCCTCGACCATTTGTCCGGATATATCACCCATCTTAACTGAAAAGGTTCCCCCGAATCCGCAACAATTTTGAGCGTCCGGAAGAGGTGTCATTTCCAGTCCTTTAACATGGCTTAACAAAATGGCTGGGGCTTCTTTCACTTTAAGCAGCCGAGTCATATGACAGGAAGTATGATAAGTCGCTTTTCCTTCAAATGTTGCGCCAACATCAGTTACCTTTAGAACGTTCACGATGAATTGGGTCAATTCATATGTTTTTGCCGCCAATGCAGCAGCCTTCGTTTCCCATTCAGCATCGCCTTTAAAAAGGACTGGATATTCTTTGAACATAGCGGCACAGGAACCTGAGGGGGTTACTATATATTCAGCATCCTCGAACGTTTGGATCATCTTTTTCATAGCTTCCTTTGATTCCTTTGTATACCCGCTATTGTATGCCGGCTGTCCACAGCAAATCTGCGATTCTGGAAAATCAATCTCACAGCCTAATCTCTCGAGTAGTTCTACTGTTGCTTTTCCGACATTGGATTGAAACAAATCAACTAAACAAGTTGCAAAGAGAGTTACTTTCAATTTGGTCTCCTCCTTTTTCAAAATAGGTTAACAGGTCATCTGATGACTAGATAATAGAAAAAGGAAATGGTTTAGAGAAAATACCAATTCCAGGATTATAAATGAAGAAATCGTTTTCAAAATAATATACCAATTTTCTCCTTGGTTGTATAGAGTATTTTTGAAATTTAATGAATAATCAAATATTTGTTTGCTGATTAGTGAGGATGACTTTATCTAATGATTCCTCAACGTTTTGAAGGTGAAAAAGCATAGCGTTGCGGGCTCCTGCTTCGTCTTGAGCCACAATCGCGTCATAAATCTTCGCATGCTGTTGGTAAAGTCGTTTAAGTGTCATTTCTTCGGAATATAGAGCAATTCGCCGAATATCACGCATCTTTTCCGTCATTAATTCTGAAACGTGATGCATCAGCGTAATGAGCAATTCATTTTGGGAAGCGTTTGCGACTGCGACATGGAAGGCTATATCAGCTTTATCACTCAGTTCTTCATCTTCAGTCACCTTTTCCATTTCAGAAAGCCTGAACTCAAGCTCAGCAAGATTTTCATTTGTTCGTTTCTTCGCAGCCACTTCAGCCGCCCCTGACTCAAGGATTTTCCGAACCTCTAGCAAATGCTTGATATTGTCCTTATCCATCAAAAGAGCAGCAGTTAATGGGAGGTTCATGATGCTAGGGTCAAATGTTTTAACAAATGTTCCTTCTCCTTGTTTGATTTCAATGAGTCCCATTGAACTTAATGCACTTAATGCTTCACGGATTGCCGGTCGTCCGACTTGGAAATTTTCCGCAAGCTGTTGAATGGAGTCTAATTGTTCACCTGGTTTCAGGGTGCCTGACCGAATCATTTCATAAAGTTCTTCGCTGACTTCTTCATAAATTTTTTTCGGTTTAATTTTTTTATATACCAAGTAGTAAACACCTCTATTTTCTATGAGTTTCTCTGGTTAATATTATATAACACAAACGATCTTTCTCACTTGTCGAAGATTAAAAATCTAAAAAAAATCTTGATTTTATATTTTTTATCATTTAATTTAAATAAATACTCATCAAGTCATCTGATGACTTTGAATATTTAGATATGTAAGGGTTTTCACCTGATGCATAATTTCTGAAATTTTAAAAAAATAAGCAAAAGGAGTCGAAATGAATGACATGGACACAAAACTTTACGCCGATTATCGATAATTTAGTCGTATCTTCCCTTGTAGCACTTATCCCAATTATTTACTTTTTCTGGGCTCTCACGATCAAGCGAATGAAAGGGTACATTGCTGGTCTTACGACTTTGCTAGTGGCCCTTGCAGTTGCCGTTTTTGTGTATGGAATGCCAGCAGGAAAGGCCGTAATGTCTGCTTCGCAAGGGGCGGTGTACGGGCTACTGCCAATTGGATGGATTATTATCACTTCAGTATTTTTGTACAAAATGACAATTAAAAGCGGACAATTCAATATTATTCGAGCTTCGGTTCTTTCGCTTACCGAAGACCGCCGCCTTCAGGCTTTATTGGTTGCGTTTTCTTTCGGGGCCTTTTTAGAAGGGGCTGCTGGATTTGGAGCACCGGTTGCGATTTCCGCAGCACTTTTAGTAGGTCTTGGGTTTAACCCGCTATATGCAGCTGGCATTTGTTTAATTGCCAACACAGCTCCGGTCGCATTTGGGGCCGTTGGAATACCGATTATTGCTATGGAAGGGCCTACGGGGATTGCTGCCATGGAGATTTCAAAAATGGTCGGTCGCCAACTGCCATTCCTTTCAGCGTTCATTCCTCTGTACCTCATTTTGATTATGACTGGGTGGAAACGATCACTTGAGGTTATGCCAGCTATCTTGGTTTCTGGTCTATCCTTTGCAATTACCCAATACTTTAGCTCGAATTTTCTTGGACCTGAGTTACCGGATATCCTTTCTGCTCTAGTGTCACTTTTTGCTTTAGCAATCTTCCTGAAATTTTGGAAGCCAAAAAAAATTTTCCGGTTTGCGTCTGAAGAAACTGCAGCAGCTGTTGAACCATTGGATGATTCAGTAGAAGTGGAAAAAAGGTATACGAAATGGCAAATATTCCATGCATGGTCACCATTCCTTTTGTTAACGCTTTTCATAACGATATGGGGGATGAATCCAATAAAACCTGCGCTCTCTGGACATTATGAAGGTGACAATATGTTACTGAGCGGCATCAATGAAATTGGAAAACTATTAACCTTCCAAATTGAAGTACCAAGTCTGCATAACGAGATTATCGGGAGCAATGGATTACCGATTGCCGCTTTCTTCAAAATAGAATTGCTCGGGGCAGCGGGTACAGCTATATTACTGGCTGCAATCGTTACGAAGTTTATTGCACACATCTCTACAAAAGTTTTCTTTAACACTTTTGCCGAAGCAATGAAAGAGTTGGCAAAACCAATCTTGATGATTTCTTCTGTTGTGGCTTTTGCGTACGTAACGAATGCTTCTGGCATGTCGACAACATTAGGAATGACACTTGCAAAATCAGGGGATTTGTTTCCGTTCTTTGCACCGGTTCTCGGTTGGCTAGGGGTGTTTATTACTGGATCCGATACATCTGCTAATCTCTTATTTGGCAGTCTTCAGAAAGTTACAGCACTTAAGGTAGGGATGGAACCGGTTCTGGCACTTGCGGCGAACTCATCCGGAGGGGTTACCGGTAAAATGATCTCGCCTCAATCGATTGCCATTGCTTGTGCTGCTGTAGGATTGGCAGGCAGGGAATCAGAATTATTGAGATTCACGATTAAACATAGCTTGTTCTTATTGCTGCTTGTTTGTATAATTACCTTCTTGCAAAATGGCGTCTTATCCTGGATGATTCCATAATTTGAATGAGGCTCTCCCTTTTGAAAAGGGAGAGTCCTCTATGCTTTTATGATCTTATACGAAGGGAGGCAACTTATGCATTTAGCAGCTGTGGCAGAAAAATTAGTTCATGAGGTTCGAAAGTTGATAGATGAGGAAATCATCATTATTAATCATGCTGGCACGATTATCGCCAGCACGGATAAAAGTCGTATTGGTTCCTACCATGAAGGAGCCATCCATGCTTTTAAAAACCGTGAGAAACTGATTATCAATAAACAAGATGAACAACATTGGAAAGGGGTAAAGGCGGGAATCAACCTGCCCATTTTTTTTAATCAGGAAGCCGTTTGTGTAATTGGTATTACCGGTGATCCCAAACAGGTTTCTCCATATGCAGAACTTTTAAAAAAGATGACGGAGATGTTTATTCAGGAAAGCTACCATATCGAACAAGAAGAATCGCAGTCCCGCCTGATGGAATTCTTTGTGTTTGAATGGCATCAGCTTCAAAGGTTCAATGAGTCTTTCCTTCAGAAGGCAAAGCTGCTGGGAATCGATGTTATGGTTGACCGAATTATCATCCTTGGTGAATTTCAGACAGAAAAAATCATTGAACAGCATGTGTGGAGGACGCTGCAGATTTACATAAGGCAGCAGCACCCAAAGGACATCGTAGTTCGTTGGGGAAGGAACCAGTTCGTCATTCTTTCATTAGCTGATTTTATCGGTTCAAAAACCCATCAATTAACGAAATTAAGCCAATTGCAAAAAAAACTTGAGGAAAGTTCCGGATATAAAGTGAGCGTAGGGGTTAGTTCACGTTCACCAGGTTCCGCATTTAGACAAGCCTTTTTTAGAGCAGAACGGTCCTTGAAAATTGCGCTTTCTTCATCGAATATTGTATTTGATGAGGACTTGAAGCTCGAAGTCCTGCTCGATGAAGTTACCCCTGAAACAAGACAGGAATATTTAACCCGGACGATTGAGAACCTACTTCTTAACGAGGAGTTACTTAAAACGCTGTCCATGTATTTTTCCTGTGATCTTTCTTTGAAGAAAACCGCTGCAGCCCTGCATATACACATTAATACTCTCCATTACAGGCTCAAACGTATTGAAGAGTTGACCCAATTAAATCCTAGGAAGCTGTCAGATTTAGTCACTATGTATATAGCTGTACAAATATTAGATAAACATACAAATTAATAATATTAAAAGCCGGAAAGTCTATATGTTCATACATAGAAGATGGACTGGCTTTTTTCTATACTTAAACTACATAAAAAATTCGTGAACTATTTTTATTACATAAGGGGGATGTATATGTTAACAAAACAGGTTAAGCAACAACTACTGAGCATTGTTGGTCCGGAAAATTACGATGATTCTAAAGTGGAATGCCTTGTTTATTCATACGATGCGACGCCGGGATATCAATCGATGCCGGATGCCGTTATTAAACCAGGGTGCACGAATGAAGTGGCCGCAATCGTCAAAGTTTGTAACGAACACAAAGTTCCTATCATTCCACGCGGCTCGGGAACGAATTTGAGCGGAGGCACATGCCCGACAGAAGGGGGCCTTGTCCTATTATTCAATAGGATGAATTCATTGCTTGAAATAGACGAGGAAAACTTAACGGCTACGGTCCAGCCTGGGCTTATCACATTGGATTTGATTTCTGCAGTTGAAAAGAAGGGCTTATTTTATCCGCCCGATCCAAGTTCGATGAAGATTTCCACAATTGGCGGCAATATAAATGAGAACTCTGGTGGATTACGAGGTTTAAAATACGGGGTCACTCGTGATTATGTTATCGGGCTTGAAGTAGTTCTTCCGAATGGGGACATCATTCGAACAGGAGGAAAGCTTGCCAAGGATGTAGCCGGTTATGATTTAACAAAGCTGTTTGTTGGCTCAGAAGGCACACTTGGTATCGTAACGGAAGCGATCTTAAAACTGATTCCCATTCCGGAAACGACAAAGACCATGCTTGCTTTATATCAAGACCTGGATGCTGCGGCCCAATCTGTGGCTAAAATCATTTCAAATAAAATCATTCCAGTCACCCTTGAATTTCTTGATCGGCCAACCTTGATAGTGGTTGAGGATTTCGCGAAAATCGGTTTGCCTACCAATGTGGAAGCAGTTCTCCTAATCGAACAGGATGGACCGCCAGAAGTTGTAGAACGTGATATGAAAAGAATGGCGGATATCTGTCTAGAGGAAAAAGCTGTCTCTGTTGAAATTGCTGAAACGGAACTCGACGCAGTGGCCTTGAAAACGGCGAGACGGACAGCTCTTTCTGCACTTGCACGTTTGAAACCTACGACAATTTTAGAGGATGCTACAGTACCACGTTCGGAAATTGCCAAAATGGTTAGAGCCATTAATGAAATCGCTACTAAACATAATGTGAACATTTGTACATTTGGTCATGCTGGGGATGGAAATCTTCACCCAACGTGTATTACTGATGCCCGTGATCATGACGAAATGGAGAGAGTAGAGCTTGCCTTTGCCGACATTTTTGCTGTGGCTATTGACCTTGGAGGCACGATTACCGGTGAACATGGAGTTGGAGCCATGAAGGCCCCTTACCTTGAATGGAAGCTGAAAAAAGAGGGCATTGCCGCGATGAAGGGAATTAAACAGGCATTCGATCCGAATAACATCATGAATCCAGGCAAGGTATTCGCCAAAGAAAGTAGGAAAAGGGTGGTGGTGTCATCGTGACGACAGTCCAAGAGAGGGAAATCATTGCCGACCAATTTGCGGAGAAAATGAATGAGGATGAATTGCTTAATTGTATGCGTTGTGGCTTTTGCTTACCCCATTGCCCGACATATATTGAATCAGGATTAAAGGAATCCCATTCACCAAGGGGCCGTATTGCACTTATGAAAGCGGTAACGGATGGCTTGATTGAACCGGATGAAGATGTAGAGCGCTCTTTAAGCCTTTGCCTCGGCTGTAGGGCATGTGAGCCAGTCTGTCCTTCCGGTGTTAAATATGGACATCTACTAGAAGAAGCGAGGGATATCATCCATCAGAATAAAAAACACAGTCTTCCAGTAAAAGCGATGCGTAAAGCGGCTTTTAACGGATTATTTCCTCATCAAGAGCGGATGCAGAACATGACAAGTTTACTTGGCTTTTACCAGCGTTCTGGTCTTCAGTACATTGCTCGTAAAACTGGTGTCCTAAGCATCCTTCCGGATAATCTTGCGACCATGGAAAAAGTGCTGCCGAAAGTTCCCAAAAAATCCGAAATGAAAAATCGGCCAACAGAGCTGCCTGCGATAGGAAATCCGGTCAAAAAGGTAGCCTTCTTTTCCGGCTGTTTAATGGATACCATGTTTTTGGATACAAACAAGGCTACACTAAAACTTCTGCAGCTGGCCGGATGTGAAATCGTAATCCCGAAAGCCCAGGCTTGTTGCGGAGCCCTGCATGGTCATAGTGGTGAAAAAGAAGGCGCAAAAAAACTAGCCAAGCGTAATATTGAAGCGTTTGAAGCGGACGAAGTCGATTATATTATTACAAATGCCGGGGGTTGTGGAGCATTCCTTATTGATTATGATCATTTGCTTCAAGATGAGCCGGAGTGGTACGAAAGGGCCATTGCTTTTAAAAACAAAATGAAAGATATCAGCGAAATTCTTGTGGATTTACGCTTTCAGGAAAAAGTTCGCTTGAAACTGCCCTCACAGTCAGTGACATATCAAGATTCCTGCCACTTACGGAATGTGATGAAAACTTCAAAGGCGCCGAGAATTCTCCTTCAATCGATAGAAGGAATTGATTTTAGGGAAATGAAAGATGCCGATCGTTGCTGCGGCTCAGCTGGGATTTATAATATTGTAGAATCAGAGATGTCTATGAAAATTCTCGATTCAAAAATGGAACACACTAAATCGACACAGGCAGATATTGTTGTTACAGCTAATCCTGGTTGTTTGCTACAAATGCAATTGGGAATCGAAAGAGAAAACTTGAGCGAGTGTACGAAAGCGGTTCATATTGTGGATCTGCTTTTAGAGGCTGTTGTTTTATAGTAGAAGAAAGCGTATGTATTGATTGACTTAAGTAGTTAATGAAAGTATGGGAATGGTAGTATTTGGGTAAACATTAAATTTTAATATATGCGTAAGCCTTTGTTGTGACTTGGTTTCAAGTGAAATATCGTTCTGTTTTGAGAACGAATTGTAATGTTATATCCAAAAATGAAATATTACATCCTCGTTTACTTAGGGACTCAGCGGGTAGAGTTTATATATAACATCCACTTAACAAAACCTAAGGAGGAATGTAACATGAATAAAACAGTATATGGTGTATATGAATCGAATGCAGAAGTAATCCAAGCAATTAATGCACTTAAGGCTAAGGGCTTTGAGGGAGACGATATTTTGGTTGTTGCAGACAAAGAAGAAACATTAGATTTTACGAATCATCAACGAGAAACTGATGTTCGTACGATGACAAATGTCCCAAACGACGAGTCCTTTATGGACAAGGTAGCACGTTTTTTCATGCCGAATGATACGGCTGATATTTCAACCAGGTTAGCGGATGCAGGGCTTTCAAACAGTGAAGCGGCAGAACATGTCTATGATGTAGAACACGGGAAAGTTCTAGTTCTTGTAGAAGAGGGAGAAGGACATCTGAGGACGTCACGAAACAAATTCACTACCGGAGCAAGGGGTGTTGGAACGTCAGGAACAACGCTGGATACGAACTCAGCTACCCCCCTTTATAACGGTACCGAAAAAACGGATGCATTAAATAAAGACGACGTTTATGGAGTAAATGGACGAGGCCGTGAAGATAGTCTGGAAACAGGCAGTATTAATGAAGGGGAAACATTGCGTATCCCGGTTGTGGATGAAAAGTGGGAAGGATCGAAAATACCAGTTGTTACAGATGAAATTGTTATCAAGAAGCATGCTGTACAAGAAACTGAACAAGTCCAGGATACCTTCAAAAAAGAAGATATCCAGCTTGATAGTACTGATGATACAATCGTACATGAAAAAAAGGCAACTGAACGAAGAAAAGAGCGCTTCTAAAAGTGTAATAAAAAGAGCCTGCAGTTTTTTAAAACTGCAGGCTCTCAGACTGTAGACAAACTCGATGGAAATCGAGTTTGTCTACAGTTTTTTTAAGGGTTTTAAAAATTCGAACGTTGATTTCCACTCCAGGCACTCGCTTTCCGCGGGCGGTCCGGGAGCCTCCTCGGCGCCTTTGCGCCTGTGGGGTCTCCCTTGGACACGCTTTTCCCGCAGGAGTCTCGCACCTTCCGTTCCAATCAACTTTGTTTTAACAATTAGATATAACCGCTTTTGCCTACAGTCTTTTTTGTTTTAAAATAGGAGTATTAAAACTTGAGGTGAAGACGATGCTTTCGAAACATAATTCTATTCAGCGAGATCAACTTGAAATGATTACTTTGGATTTTAGAAAACCGCATTTGGAGTAAGTCATCATTTGTTTAATTTTGGGCCATCCGGGTATAAATACACTTAAGATTCAAATCGGAATTATCAAAGGAGGAAGAAGCATGGGAATAACATTATATGGTGTTTTTGATTCTAATCCGGAAGTTATTAAGGAAATACAAACTCTCAAAGTAAAGGGAGTTCGTGATGAAGAAATAACCGTAATAGCAGATAAAAAAGAAGATTTGAATTTTGGGAATGAAAAGCAGGAATCGGATGTAGACGTCATTACGAATTCATATAAGGATTCTTTTATTGAAAAGGTCAAACACTTTTTCTTAAACGAAGGATCGGGAGACATGAGGAGCCGGCTAGGAGATATGGGACTTGCCGATAGTGAAACCACTGCTTATATAAACGAAGTTCAAGCTGGGAAATCCCTGATTCTCCTGGATGAATCAGAAACCATATCACCGGAGGAAGAAGTAACTACCGACACCTTGCAAAAAGCGGACAGGCTTACTGCAGAGAACCCACTTAAAACAGGCATGGTGAATAATCCGGACCCTAACCTTTTCCCGGAAACAACAGCTAATGCTTATCAAACAAGGGAAGTAGAAGCCCAGCCAGGAAAAAGCGAAGAGCTTCATGTGAATTCTGCCAACTTATTTGAAAATCAATACCTGAACACGAATCGAGCTGAAGAAAGAGAAATAAAGGCGAACTCCACCGAAAAATATAAGGTGAAAAAGCCTGGGGATTATGAAGGAACACTAGCGAGCGACCCCAATGTAGACCCATTTTCTGCTGATACTAAAAAAGCACTGGATACAGCAGGGGCACTGGATCGGACTATGAACCCGAATGTTGAAAGTGTGCAGCAAGAAGAAAAGGATATCATGCAGGATGAATACATCAAAAATCGAATTAACACCGATAATTTATAAGACGCAAAATAACAGCCTGCGCAAGGCTGTTATTTTTTTAAGGAATGGGTGGAAATCCTTTTATGCAAAGGATTCCTTTAATGATTGGTTAGGATTTCTCATTAGACAATTTGCTTGTTTATTGATCAAGCCGCAAGGTATAATTACAAAGGAATTTATTCTAAGTAGAGTAACAAGGAGGGGGAGAAACATGGAAAAAAACGTATATGGTGTTTTTGACTCTAATCCGGAACTACTTGCTGCAATTCAAGAATTACAAGCTAAAGGCGTTACTGGCCCCCAAATGACAGTAGCAGCTAATATAAAAAATGATGTGCAGCTTGGAAATGAACATACGGATATCCTGATCATCGCCAATCAGGATAAGGAGGACACTCTTTTTTTAAGAATCTTCCACTACTTCACAGATGAAGGATCTGGAGATTTACGCAGCTTTTTCACGAAATACGGCTATTCTTATGATGAGACAAAAGCAATGCTTGAAGAAGTGAGCGCAAAAAAATTCATCTTACTGCTCGATGAAGAAGTCTCTATCGATGAACTAAAGTCAGGCTTTGATAAAGTAGTGCCGAAGTAAGCGAATACAAAAAAATAACAGCCTGCGAGGGCTGTTATTTTTTTAATCCTGATTCGAGAACAGTAATCATTTCATGTTTTTCCTGCTCAGATGAATTTTGCCAAATGACCTCGAATAATACGCCCAATCCAGGAAGCATTTTTTCCTCGCCATTCTGAATTGCATCGACAATCGTGTCTTCTAGCTGCTCTTGAGTATTCCCGGTTACGTTTTGAATGATCGCATTCCTTAGGTTTAAATTCACATTTATTCCTCCTCTTACACATAATGACTCACATTAATAGCATTTCACAAACTGGCATGCAATATGTATGTAAATTGCGTTATAATAGGACAATCAGTGTAAAGTTAAAGGAGCGTTTAACCTTGAAATATATTGAATCCGTAAAAAACCCGCAAGTGAAGCAATGGAAAAAGCTATTGACGAAGAAAGAGCGCGACAAAACAGGGAAATATTTAGTCGAAGGCTTTCACCTCGTTGAAGAAGCGTTAAAGGAAGAAATCGTCATTGAAGTGATTGTTAATGATGAAACAGAAATGCCTGCCCATTTTACACTAGAAGGCACAGAAGTCATTTATGTTAAAAATGATATTATGAAAGCGATTTGTGATACAGAGACCCCTCAGGGAATTGCAGCTGTATGTGAGCAGAAATCAATTAGTATGGCGTCCATTAATCCGGATAAACTATTGTTGATAGATGCGGTACAGGATCCAGGGAATCTCGGAACGATGATTCGGACGGCAGATGCGGCTGGAATTGATGCTGTCATTCTCGGAGAAGGTTGTGCAGATCTGTATAATCCGAAAGTGGTCCGTTCGACGCAAGGAAGCCTGTTTCATATGCCTGTCATCAAAGGAAACCTTTCTGAAATCATCGATGAATTAAAGCAAAAAGGCACACCGGTTTACGGCACAGCCCTTGAAGGAGCCTCGCCATTTGAAGAAGTGGAAAAGTCCTCTCGATTTGCTTTGCTTGTCGGTAATGAAGGACAGGGAGTAGCAAAGGGATTGCTAGAGAAAACTACGAAAAACCTCTATATTCCTATCTACGGGAAAAGCGAATCTCTTAATGTAGGGATTGCAGCTGGGATTTTAATGTACCATTTACGAAAATCAATTTGAAACGGCTGACGAATTATAATATAATAAAACAGAATTTTATAATGAAAACAACGATGACAAAGAGTAGTAACTTAAGATATCCATAACCAGGGAAAAAATGCCGTGACTGAAAGCATTTTTATGGCGCTGCTTAAGGGAATTCACCTTTCGAGTTGGCATTGGGAAGACATAGGGTCCGAAAAATGTTCCGGTGAAGAGCCGTTATTTTTATGAAGTGAGTGCGAAGTTTTTTTGCTTGTGCACTAATAAGGGTGGTACCGCGATACATAAACCTCGTCCCTTTCTGGGATTGGGGTTTTTTTGTGTTTATTTTTACAAAAGGAAAATAAAGGAGGAAGACATGATGCAGGAACGTTTACTAGAACTGCAGGAAGAAGCGTTGCAAAAAGTTGCCGCAGCTTCCGAACTAAAGGAACTGAATGAAGTCCGTGTTTCTTATTTAGGGAAAAAAGGGCCTATCACTGAGGTATTGCGTGGCATGGGTAAATTGTCAGCGGAGGAACGGCCGAAAATCGGTGCTCTTGCTAATGATGTTCGTGAAGCAATCGCTTCAAAAATTGAGGAGAAACAAAAAGCTCTTGAAACAGCTGCTGTCAATGCAAAGCTAGCAACAGAAACCATTGATGTTACACTTCCAGGACGACCGGTTAACAAGGGGAATCTTCACCCATTAACACGTGTTGTAGAAGAAATTGAAGATTTATTCATCGGTATGGGTTACACAGTTGCAGAAGGTCCAGAAGTCGAAAGCGACTACTACAATTTTGAGGCATTGAACCTGCCGAAAAGCCATCCAGCACGTGATATGCAGGACTCTTTCTACATCACAGATGAAATCCTAATGCGTACACACACTTCACCGGTACAAGCTAGAACGATGGAAAAACATAAAGGCCAAGGCCCTGTTAAAATTATTTGCCCTGGTAAAGTATATCGCCGTGATAACGATGACGCGACACACTCCCATCAATTCCAACAAATTGAAGGCCTGGTCATCGATGAAAACATCAGCATGAGCGACCTGAAAGGTACGCTTGACGTGTTTGCGAAAAAAGTATTTGGTCAAGACCGTGAAATCCGTCTTCGTCCAAGTTTCTTCCCATTTACAGAACCATCTGTTGAAGTTGATATTTCTTGTAAAATCTGCGGTGGAAAAGGCTGCAGCGTCTGTAAACAAACAGGCTGGATTGAAGTGCTGGGCGGCGGGATTGTTCACCCGAACGTACTTGAAATGGCTGGATTCGATTCGAAAAAATACTCAGGATTCGCTTTTGGAATCGGTGTGGAACGAATCGCAATGTTGAAATACGGTGTGGATGATATCCGTCACTTCTATACAAATGATGTTCGTTTCTTAAAACAATTCCATCATCACGAAGCATAAATTTTATTTTAAAAAGGAGGACCTACCATGTTTGTGTCATATAAATGGTTGCAAGATTATGTAGACCTTTCCGGCATCAATGCAACAGAGCTTGCTGACAAAATCACAAAAAGCGGTATTGAGGTTGAAGGGGTAGAAAAGAAAAGTGAAGGGCTTAAAGGAGTTGTCATCGGACATGTACTTGAACGTGAACAGCATCCAAATGCCGATAAATTGAATAAATGTCTAGTCGATATCGGGTCAGAAAATCCCGTTCAAATCGTCTGTGGTGCACCGAATGTCGATAAAGGTCAAAAAGTCGCGGTGGCTACTGTCGGCGCTGTGCTTCCGGGCAACTTCAAAATTAAGAAAGCAAAACTTCGCGGAGAAGAATCGCACGGTATGATTTGTTCGCTTCAAGAATTGGGTTTTGAATCCAAGCTTGTGTCTAAAGACTATGCAACAGGCATCTTCGTGTTTCCAAATGATGCGGAAGTAGGTAAAGATGCATTAGAAGAGCTTGGCTTAAGCGATGAAGTGCTGGAACTTGGCTTAACCCCAAACCGCTCTGACGCTTTGAGCATGCTTGGTGTTGCCTACGAAGTAGGAGCTATTCTTGGTCGGGAAGTAAAATGGCCGGTTATCGAGAATGAAGAAGCAGCTGAAAAAGCATCAGATTATATTAGTGTCAAAGTGGAAGCGAAAGCAGATAATCCATTATACATCGCTAAAATCATCAAAGATGTAAAAGTCGGTCCGTCACCGCTTTGGATGCAGACTCGCCTTATGTCTGCAGGTATTCGTCCGCATAATAACGTAGTCGATATTACGAACTACATTTTGCTTGAATATGGTCAACCGCTACATGCATTTGATTATGATCGTTTTGGTTCAAAAGAAATTGTCATTCGCAGAGCGAAAGATGCAGAAAAAGTGGTCACATTGGATGAAACGGAACGTACTTTGACACCTGAACATTTAGTAATCACCAATGGCAACGAGCCGGTTGCGATTGCTGGTGTGATGGGCGGAGCTAATTCCGAAGTGAAAAATGATACAACGAATATAATTATTGAAAGTGCTTATTTTGCCGGTACGGTTGTTCGTAAAGCTTCAAAAGACCACGGTTTACGCAGTGAAGCCAGTGCTCGTTTTGAAAAAGGAGTCGATCCAGCCCGGGTACGTGAAGCTGGAGAGCGTGCGGCTCAATTAATTGCACAGTATGCAGGCGGAACAATTCTACAAGGAACAGCAGAAGTTGACGAATTAACAATGGAACCTGCTGTAATAAGCATCACACTTGAAAAAATCAATACACTTCTTGGTACTGGCATGACGGTATCTGAAGTAGAGTCGATCTTCAAACGCCTGCAATTTGGAGTAGAGCTTGACAATGAAACGTTCACAATCACAGTTCCGACCCGCCGCGGTGACATTACGATTGAAGCGGATTTAGTTGAAGAAGCGGCACGTTTATATGGGTATGACAACATTCCCACAACTTTGCCAATCGGTTCAGCAACTCCAGGTCAATTGACGGACTATCAAATCAAACGTCGGAAAGCTCGCCGTACCCTTGAAGGAGCAGGCCTTTACCAAGCAGTGACCTATTCACTGACGAGCCAGGAAAAAGCGGCCCAATTCGCATTGGAAACTCGCGAATCCATTCGTTTGGCAATGCCAATGAGTGAAGAACGAAGCCAATTGCGTTTGAGCATCGTGCCACAATTATTAGAAGTCGTGAAATACAATAATGCTCGCCAACTTGATTCACTTGCCTTATATGAAATCGGTTCAGTATTCTTTAAGCAGGACGGACAAGAGCTTCCTGAAGAGAAAGAACATATTGCTGGGGCTATCACTGGCCTATGGGAATCCCACCTATGGCAAGGCGAAAAGAAACCCGTGGATTTCTATGTAGCTAAAGGCGTGATTGAAGCGTTATTCGATACACTAGGTTTAGCTGATCAAATCAGTTATCGCCAAGCGGAAATCAATGATATGCATCCAGGACGGACAGCTGAGGTACTGTTGAATAGTGAAGTGATTGGCTTCATCGGACAGGTGCACCCAACGGTTCAAAAAGACTTGGATATTAAAGAAACATACATTTTTGAACTTTCCTTAAAAGCATTAGCTGAAGCGGAAGTGGCGCCAATTGCCTATGAAACCATTCCGCGCTACCCATCGACCACACGCGATATTGCGCTTGTTGTTGATAAAGCAACAAAAGCTGGGGACATTCAAAGCATTATTATAGAAGCCGGTGGAAAGCTGCTGAAAGAAGTAGGCATCTTCGATTTATACGAAGGTGAAAGAATGGAGCAAGGTAAGAAATCCATCGCTTACTCACTGAAATACTTCGATCCGGAACGCACACTAACGGACGAGGATATTACAAAAGCACATGATAATGTACTTGCGGCTGTTAAAGAAAAAGCTGGCGCAGAACTACGAGGATAATTTCAAAAAGACAGCCTCCTGAATTTTGGGAAGCTGTCTTTTTATAATCAGAACTCACGAGTAAACAGAGCGAATTCACGAGTAAACAGGATGAACTCACGAGTAAACGGAGCGAACTCACGAGTAAAGCAATGAAAAATACGAGTGTAGACTCAGAATAGTTCCTTATTTATGATATTTCTGTTGATATAGTCGCTTCGCTTTTTCCGTATTGGCAAAGTGGGTTTTCGTAAATTCATTTAAAGAGTCGATTCCTTTTTCGTGAATCAATCGTGCTGCTGCTTCATCGACAGCAAAGCCGGCACCTTTAGGGATTTTGAAACCGGCTTTTTCACTCAGTAAATCAAAGCGTTTTACGAATGCATAGCGTGCCAGGATGGAAGCGGCAGCTACCCCAAGGTGAATGCCTTCCGCTTTGGTGCACAAATAGGTGGCGTTTGCCTGAAATAGTTCTTGGCCTTTCAAGTAGTTGAAAAATACATCAGGTTGAGCGAATTGGTCGATTAGGACGGCTTCTGCTTGTTCTGGCTGGATTTTTTGCATAAGATTCTTTATGGCCTGGTTATGAAGGAGGGCCTTCATTTTCCCTTGTGACATCCCCTTTGCCTGAAGTGTATTATATTTCGGATTATCACAAGTAAGCAGACTGAATGGCACTACATCTTTAATCTGTTTGGCAATTTCGATAATCTGTGGGTCTTTCAGATTTTTAGAATCCTGGACACCCAGTTCTTTTAATAGAGGCAGCTGCTCTTTTTTTGCATAGACAGCAACGACGGTCATGGGTCCGAAATAGTCTCCTGTCCCGACTTCATCCGAACCAATAACAGACATGGTGCCAATATGGGCAGGCGGTGAATAACGATGGACATTGACTGATGCGGTAGATGCTGCTTTTTTCTTTGGAGCAGCAGCACCTTTCTGCCACTTTTCTGCTTCTGCTTCAGCATTCTTTCCTTGAAAAAGGACCTTTCCGGATTTATAAGCGGTCACCGTACATAGGGGTGGCTTAGCTGAAAAGATACTTCCTGGTGGCAGTTTTGCGGCTAAGGAAGAGGAATAATGAGATTTCATTTCCGTTATTTGTGAAGGACTGATAAGTAAAACAACATGAGACATAATTAGTAAACTCCTAACTCAATTTTATTTTTTTAGGGAGTCCTCAACCTAAGGTCGATTTCGTTTGACAAATTATTGCAATTTTATGCAAGAAATGACGTTGTACTCTCTTTCATGACGAAAAACTTCATGATATGATAGAATTAGGATTGTTTAGATTGGGGGCATCATTTTGTCAGACGATAAACGAAATAAAACAACAGTTGATATATACGGACAACCATATACAATCGTCGGTACAGAAAGCGCGAGTCATATGCGCCAGGTTGCTTCGCTGGTTGACGAGAAAATGAGAGAAATCAGTATGAAAAATCCATATTTGGATACGAGTAAGCTTGCGGTATTAACGGCCGTGAATACCGTCCACGAATATATTAAATTAAAAGATGAACTAGACCAGCTTCAACTGGAATTAAAGAGAGAGAAGGACTGAGTACATGCTTGATTTAGCAATTTTGGCCATTCTTTTAATCGGTTTATTAATCGGTTTAAAGCGTGGCTTTATTTTACAAACTGTTCATATGACTGGATTTATAGTAGCTTTCATTGTCGCCTATGTGTTCTACGGCGATCTTGCTCCCAATTTGAAATTGTGGATCCCATTCCCGACGATAGGTGATTCTTCGACCATTAATATGTTTTTCGAGACAGTAGGGCTTGAAACGGCGTATTACAACGCTATTGCCTTTGCAATCATTTTCTTCGCTACCAAAATTCTCTGGCAAATGCTTGGATCGATGCTCAATTTCATTACCTATCTGCCGATTTTAAAACAGCTAAATCGCTGGGGTGGCGGGATATTAGGATTTGTCGAAGTCTATCTTATCATGTTTATTATATTATACATAGCTGCCTTGCTGCCAATGGATTCCATTCAGGAACCATTAACCGGCTCTTTTCTGGCAGAATCTATAGTGAAACATACGCCATTCCTTTCCGAACAAGTTAAAGATCTTTGGTTTGTGAAATAATCTTAATGACAGTAAACGAGGGCCTATCTACCTTTCTCAAAGTCCTAGATTCCTATACTTTGAAAGGGTGAGGCCCCTTTGTATGGAGAACGATGAAACTTCTTTCTTGTTGATTCGTATAGTAAGAATCGGACTGCTTGTACTTTACCTCCAAGAAAGGTATCTTTAAGAAAGTAAATAAGGGACACCCTACTAATTTTTTCGGCGGTGAAAAAAATGACAGTAAATAAAAAAGATATCATTAAATTACTAGAAAAAATTGCAATATATATGGAGTTAAAAGGAGAGAATCCGTTTAAGGTTTCAGCTTTCCGCAAGGCGGCAGGTGCCTTAGAAACGGATGATCGGAGTTTGACGGCAATCGAAGATTTTACCACTTTAAGTGGAATCGGGAAAGGAACAGCAGCCGTCATTGAAGAGTATATCAATGAAGGAAAGTCGACTGTTCTTGAAGAGCTTCAGGAGCAGGTGCCAAAAGGTTTGATTCCGCTCTTACAACTTCAAGGGTTGGGAGGGAAGAAAATTGCCAAGCTGCATAAAGAGCTTCATATCAATGATGTGAATGACCTGAAACTCGCTTGTGAAGAAGGCAAGGTCGCGGCACTTTCCGGTTTCGGTAAAAAAACGGAAGAGAAGATTTTGTCTGCGATTGCTGAGGCTGGTTCAAGGCCTGATCGGCTTCCGCTTGCCTTCATGAGACCGATTGCGGATGATATTGAATTGGCTATTACCAACATGGAATATATCATCCGTTCATCAAGAGCCGGCAGTATTCGTCGTATGAGGGAAACGATTAAAGATCTCGATTTTATTATTTCGACTGATCATCCCGAAGCGGTGAAGGATCAGCTTCTTTCATTATCGGGCATAAAACAGGTGATTGCAGCCGGCGATACAAAGGTGTCAGTTGTACTTGATTATGAATATGATATATCTGTTGATTTCCGAATCGTGAAGGATAAGGAATTTATCACGACCCTCCATCATTTTACCGGTTCAAAAGATCACAATGTCCGGATGCGCCAACTGGCTAAAGATCGCGGTGAGAAAATCAGTGAGTATGGAGTAGAAGTGGCTGAGACGGGTGAAGTATTGACTTTTGAAACAGAAGAACTCTTTTATAATCATTTTGGACTGCCGTTTATTCCTCCAGAATTACGTGAAGATGGAACGGAAGTGGAGCAATATGATGCAGATGAACCACTTATTTCGGTAGAAGATATTCAAGGTGATCTGCATATGCATACCACATGGAGTGATGGGGCTTATTCGATTGAAGAAATGATTGAAGCGTGCCGGGCCAAAGGTTATAAATATATGGCCATCACTGACCATTCACAATATTTGAAAGTGGCTAACGGTCTGACCGTGGAACGCTTACGTGAGCAAAAACAAATCATTCATGACCTGAATGAAAAATATGATGATTTTACCGTGCTTTCAGGGATTGAAATGGATATACTTCCTGATGGAACACTTGATTATGACGATGAGTTGTTGGCAGAGATGGATTTGGTTATCGCCTCAATCCACTCAAGTTTTTCCCAGCCTCGTGATACGATCATGGAGCGCTTAAAAACTGCGTTAAATAACCCGCATGTTGATATCATCGCCCATCCAACTGGAAGAATTATCGGCAAACGAACTGGTTATGATGTTGATATTGATATGCTGATTGAACTAGCGCTTGAAACGAATACAGCACTGGAATTGAATGCTAACCCGAATCGATTAGATTTGGCTCCGCCTCATTTACGGAAGGCACAGGAAGCAGGCGTTCCGATTGTGATCAATACCGATGCTCATAGCCTTGACATGCTTGAACATATGCCGGTCGGGGTTTCTTCGGCTAAAAAAGGCTGGATTAAAAAATCCACTGTCCTTAATGCAAAGAATACTGATGGATTATTAACGTTTTTAAAGAGAAATGACTAACTATTTGCCCACAAAAGAGGAGGAGCTTTAACTCCATGCATAATAAAGCTTTAAAGACATTGGAATTTCATAAAATTAAAGAACAATTAGTCTCACATGCATCCTCTTCCATAGGAAAGGAGAAGGCACAGCAATTGATGCCTTCCACTGACTTTGAGGAAGTATCGAGGTGGCAGGAAGAAACAGATGAGTCAGCCAAAATTGTCCGTTTAAAAGGAAATTTGCCATTGGGTGGAATTTTTGATATCCGTCCACATGCAAAACGGGCTCAGATTGGCGGTATGCTTTCACCGATGGAATTGATGGAGCTTGCGAGTACGCTTCGTGCCGGCAGGATTCTGAGTCGTTTCTTTGATGAAATCGCGGAGCAGGAAATCGAAGTTCCACTTTTAGCAGAATATATTGATTCACTTCATCCGTTGATTGAATTGCAGCAGGAAATTACTTTTGCTATTAGTGAGCACGGCGAAGTGATGGATTCTGCGAGTGATAAGTTGCGTACCCTTCGAAACCAGATTCGTACGAACGAAAGCCGTGTCAGGGAAAAACTCGAAAGTATGATTCGTTCCTCCAATGCGTCGAAAATGTTGTCAGACGCCATTATCACAATCCGCAATGACCGTTTTGTTATCCCAGTAAAACAGGAATATCGAAGTGTGTATGGCGGGATCATTCATGATCAATCTTCATCCGGACAAACGTTGTTTATTGAACCACAGGCAATCGTTCAATTGAATAATGTACTTCAGGAAACACGAGTGAAGGAAACACAGGAAATAGAACGGATTTTAGTCGAGTTATCGGAAAAAGTCGGTGAGTTCACCCCGGAATTGCTTCACAATGTTAAGGTGCTCGCACAAGTCGATTTCCTTGTCGCCAAGGCAAAGTACGCAAAAGCGATAAAAGGGTCTAAACCGATTCTAAATAATGAGGGACGCGTGAAATTATTCAAAGCGAAGCATCCGCTCATTCCGAGTGATGTTGTCGTGGCCAATGACATTTTCCTTGGTGATGAATTTACGACAATCGTCATCACTGGTCCCAATACAGGGGGTAAAACCGTTACCCTTAAAACGATTGGCCTTTGTACGTTAATGGCCCAGTCCGGTCTGCAAATCCCTGCGCTGGATGGTTCTGAAACGGCTGTGTTTTCCTCTGTTTATGCCGATATTGGCGATGAACAGTCGATTGAACAAAGCTTAAGTACATTCTCTTCCCATATGGTCAATATTGTCGATATCCTAAAGAATGTCGGTTATGATAGCCTTGTTTTATTCGATGAGCTTGGAGCGGGAACTGACCCTCAGGAAGGTGCCGCATTAGCCATTTCGATTTTGGATGAAGTTTATAAGCGCGGTGCACGTGTGATTGCAACGACCCATTATCCAGAATTGAAAGCGTATGGATATGACAGGGAAGGCGTCATTAATGCAAGCGTTGAATTTAATGTAGAAACCTTGAGTCCAACGTATAAACTGTTGATTGGTGTACCGGGGCGGAGTAATGCGTTTGAAATTTCCAAGCGTCTTGGCTTGGAAGAGAGCGTTATTAGCCACGCCCGCAGCCATATCGGTGAAGATACAAATAAAGTTGAGAATATGATAGCGTCCCTTGAAGATAGCCGCAAGAAGGCCGAAGAAGAGGAACTAGAAGCCGCGGATCACCTGAAACAGGCTGAAATTCTTCATAAAGACCTTCAAAAGCAAATTGGTGAATACCATGAAGAACGGGATGCGATGGTCGAAAAGGCAGCAAAAGAAGCAGCTGCCATTGTGGAAAATGCAAAAAAAGAAGCGGAAGCAATTATTGCTGATTTACGTAAACTGCGTCTTGAAAAGCATGCTGACGTCAAAGAGCATGAATTAATCGACGCGAAAAAGCGACTTGAAGATGCAGCACCTAAAATAAAAAAATCAACAAATAAAGTGGCTAAACCGTTGGATAAAAGCTTAAAACCTGGAGATGAAGTTAAGGTTGTTAGCTTTGGACAAAAAGGTCATCTAATTGAGAAAGCTTCAAGTAATGAATGGCAGGTTCAAATCGGAATCATGAAAATGAAGGTAAAGGAATCTGACTTAGAATTCATTAAGACTACAAAAGTAAAAGAAACGAAACCTCTTACCACGATAAAGGGAAGAGATTATCACGTTAGCCTTGAGCTTGACCTTCGTGGGGAACGTTTCGAAAATGCACTGTCCAGAGTGGAGAAATATGTTGATGATGCTCTGCTGGCCGGATATTCGAGTGTCTCTATCATACACGGTAAAGGAACGGGAGCTCTCCGGTCAGGTGTTCAGGAATACTTGAAACATCACCGCTCTGTCAAACGAATTCGGTTCGGCGAGGCTGCAGAAGGTGGAACAGGTGTGACGGTGGTAGAATTTAAATAAAGGAAAGTGGTCATTCCGGCTATTCTGCCAGGCCGGATGGTCAGTTACCATTCGGGAGTTGTACCATGGAGAACATGTGGGAAAATGAATATGTATATATAGCTGCTCGTTACAGTGTTGTTATTTTGTGCATTATTGTTTTTTTAGCCATTTTTGAACTTGTCACAAAGTACAAAAATTGGGAGGAAATCAAACAGGGAAATCTTTCTGTCGCGATGGCCACAGGCGGCAAGATTTTTGGGATTGCCTATGTATTTCAACAATCTATTCTCCTTCAGAACTCGATAATTACAATGATTGGCTGGGGCGTATACGGATTTGTCCTGCTGCTGATCGGTTATTTTATTTTTGAATTTATGACGCCTGGATTTAAAATAGATGAAGAGATACAAAAAGATAATCGGGCAGTTGGATTCCTATCGATGATCATTTCAATCGCTTTATCTTTTGTCATCGGCGCTGGAATTTCTTAATGCTCTGCATGAGAGGGAGAAAACTGTGGAGAAACTTGCAAAAATCTTAATCGTTTGTTGCGGAATTTTTTTTCTGTTTGGAATCATTTATATGATATTCTTCACCTGATAGAAGCGGCCTTTGTGTCGCTTCTTTTATTTGAGCTCCTATTAAAAAATGATGTTTTGAGTGTATAAATATTAATTAATATCAATGGTTATATTGACAGTTTGGAAGAGGAGGACGAAAAGTGGATCAGTCTAAACTGATACAAAAGATTGAAGAAACATCAATGAACGCTTTACCGGCACTGCAAACGCAAATTTATCATTTCCCGCCAGAAGACTCCCTCTTCAAGCGTGTGAAGGGCGAGAGCCCAACGGTGAGGGGGAGATGAATGGCGGTTGGCATAAGCTAAAGTAATCTTTTTACAAACATACGTTCGATGCTTAATAATAACTATAAGGGGGTGAAACCAATGGTCATAAACAAAGCTTATAAATTTCGAATCTATCCAACTAAAGAACAACTAGTTCTAATCAATAAAACGATCGGCTGCTCCCGTTTTGTCTATAACTTCTTTTTAGGCAAACAAAAGAAGAAAGATGCCTACTGGTATATCTGTAAAGAAATGAAGCAGAACGGCCAATTACCCTCTAATGAATGGAAAGGTTCTTTTCTGAATAAATACGCAACAATCAAAGAACTTCCAGCTTTAAAGAAAGAGTATTCTTTCCTGAAAGAAGTAGACAGTATTGCCTTACAGAAATCGGTGGAAAATTTAGCAGATTCCTATAGTCGATATTATAAAAAGCAAAACAAGTCACCACGCTTCAAATCGAAAAAGAATCCTATCCAGTCCTATACGACTAAACATACGAATGGGAATATTGGAATTGTTGGAAACAAAATCAAATTGCCAAAACTCGGTCTAGTTCGTTTTGCTAAAAGCCGCGAAGTCGAAGGGCGAATCATCAATGCCACAATCAGGCGGAACCCTTCGGGTAAATATTTCATTTCCGTTTTAGCGGAAACCAATGTAAAAGTACTTCCTAAAACGAATCGTTCGTGCGGTGTAGATGTTGGTTTGAAGAATTTTGCTATTCTTTCAGATGGTACGGTCTATCAAAACCCAAAATTCTTCCGGACGGTCGAAAAGAAATTGGCCAAAGCACAACGGATTCTTTCAAGGCGACAAGAAATAGCCTTGAATCAAAATAAACCATTGGCTGAAGCCAAAAACTATCAAAAACAAAAACGAAAAGTGGCTATCCTACACGAAAAAATTTCAAATGCCCGAATGGATTACTTACATAAAGTTTCTACCGAAATCATCAAAAACCACGATGTTATTGGAATGGAAGACTTGCAAGTGTCGAATATGATGAAAAATCACAAACTAGCTAAAGCTATTAGTGAAGTATCTTGGTACCAATTCAAAAAAATGTTGGAATACAAAGCAAAATGGTATGGTAAACAAATCGTGACCGTATCTAAAACGTTTGCTTCTAGCCAATTGTGTTCTAGCTGCGGTTACCAAAATAAAGACGTTAAACATCTGAATCTTCGTGAATGGGATTGTCCTTTTTGTTCTACTCACCACGATCGAGATATTAACGCAGGACTCAATCTAATGAATGAAGCCATAAGGCTTCTAACCGTAGGAACTACGGGAGTAGCCTAATTAAAAATTGGCCGATAGGCTAATGTTCTTAGGAATCCCCCACTTCAATCAGACCGTAAGGTCGATAAGTGGTGGGTAGTTCAATTATAATCAATTACATGAAAACTGGTTTCGTAATTGTGGACTGGGCGTTTTAGAAGGCGAATACTTAGGGTTGTTCAATATTGTTACGCAAGAAAAATTTCGAAACCAAGGGTATGGAGCAAAACTCATTAAAAATCTCTTGCATTGGGGAAAAGAAAATGGGGCGAAATATGCTTACCTACAGGTTATATTATCGAATGCCCCTGCATTAAACCTGTACGCTAAATTAGGGTTTGAAGAAAAATATAAATATTGGTATAGAATTAAAAACTAAAGAGTAAAAGCTGCTCCTTTTATTGTTCATACTTTAAAAAACTTTTTATCAACAAAAGTAAAAAAACTATTGTACTTGCCGTCATTCGACTTATGTGTTCAGGTAATATTCACTGCTCTACTACTGATTATCAGCCTTTATGCTTACTTTTTCTAAATTTCAGTAATTGTAAGAAAATCCCGGTTGTATTATAATGAAAAAGAGTATTGAGAATATTCAGAAGGAGGGGGCAAATGAGCAATAAGCCGTGGCAAGCTATTTATCCGGAACAAATACCAGCTGTTTTGTCGTATGAAGATAAGCCTCTTTATTCATTTTTGAAAGAGTCTGCTGATGAATTTCCTGATAAGGTGTCGATTCATTTCCAGGGAAAGGAATTAACCTTCAAAGAAGTGTACGTATCAGCTTTAAAGTTCGCAGCCTATTTAAAAGATATCGGTCTTCAAAAGGGAGAACGAGTTGCCGTCATGCTTCCTAACTGTCCGCAAGGTGTCATTAGCTTTTTTGGGATACTAATGGCTGGGGGAGTCATAGTTCAAACTAATCCAACCTATACGGAACGCGAACTCGAGTATCAAATGAAAGACTCCGGAGCGAAAATAATCGTAGCGATGGATATTTTATTTCCCCGTGTCACTGCGGTTGCCCCAAGAACAGAAATAGAACACATCATTATAACCGCCATCAAGGAATACTTGCCTTTCCCGAAAAATCTTATCTATCCCTTTATTCAAAAAAAGCAATACGGTATTGTCATCAATGTGGAGCATGCGGGTAATCACCATCTATTTACTGAAATCATGAAACGAAAAATACCAGAGGAAGTCGCTGAGCCGATTGATGTGCAGAATGACCTGGCCCTTTTACAATATACAGGAGGAACAACCGGTTTTCCTAAAGGGGTTATGCTCACCCATAAGAACTTGCTTGCAAATACGAAAATGTGTAATGCTTGGCTTTATAAAAATAAACGTGGTGAAGAACGGATTCTAGCGATTCTTCCATTTTTCCATGTGTACGGTATGACGACTGTATTGGTTCTTTCCGTTATGGAAGGGAACACGATGATCATTATGCCAAGGTTCGATGTTGAAGCAACGCTGAAAACAATTCAAAAGCAGAAACCAACAATGTTTCCAGGCGCACCAACGATGTATATCGGTCTCTTGAACCATCCGGATATTGCAAAATATGATCTTTCTTCTATCAATGCTTGTATAAGCGGTTCAGCACCACTTCCATTAGAGATTCAAGAGCAGTTTGAGAAAATTACGGGCGGGAAGCTGGTGGAAGGCTTTGGTCTTACGGAAACATCTCCGGTTACCCATGCCAACTTTATTTGGGATCAGCCTAGGGTTAAAGGAAGCATTGGAATGCCTTGGCCGGATACGGACTCAGTAATTCTGTCACTAGAAAGTGGCGAAGAGCTTCCGCCGAATGAAATTGGTGAGATTGCAATAAAAGGGCCGCAAGTAATGCAGGGATACTGGAATCGTCCGGAAGAAACGGAAAACACATTTAAAAACGGCTGGCTGCTTACAGGCGATTTAGGTTACATGGATGAGCAAGGTTTCTTTTATGTAGTTGAAAGGAAAAAAGATACAATCATTGCAGGCGGCTTCAATATTTACCCTCGTGAGGTCGAAGAAGTACTATATGAGCATGAGGCCATTCAAGAGGTAGTCGTGGCAGGAATCCCAGATCCATATCGTGGTGAGACGGTCAAAGCCTATGTCGTTCTGAAAAAAGGTGCAAGTGTGACAGAAGAAGAATTGAATAAGTTTGCGAGAAAGAGTCTAGCTTCCTATAAAGTACCGCGCAGCTATGAATTTAGAGAGGAACTTCCTAAAACGACGATTGGAAAGATATTACGCAGAGTTCTTATTGATGAAGAAAAGAAAAAAATATCAGAGGAAAGAAAAGAAGCGTAAAGAAGCTTAACCTTCTTACGGAGCAGTTGTTCATTTAGCTCCGTGTTTTTACAGAACAACTGGACAACCTAAAGACCTGAGCTGTACAATAAACATATTGGAATGTGTAGGACTATTAAGAAGTTTTTGCTTGACAGTAAAGGGTCGCCATTTTATGATAGAAATATGAATGATGATTCATTCATTTTCTGAAAGGGGACATCCAGTGAAAAGCAACAGACCGAAGTATAATCAAATTATTGATGCAGCCGTTATCATCATCGCCCAAAATGGCTATTATCAAGCACAAGTATCCAAAATCGCCAAGCAAGCAGGCGTAGCGGATGGCACCATTTATCTTTATTTTAAAAATAAAGAAGATATTTTAATATCATTATTTCATGAAAAGATGGGCTATTTTGTAGAACAGATTGAAGAAGAACTTAAGGGAAAGAGCTCAGCTTCAGAAAAGCTGTATGTGCTCATTCAAAAACATTTTCAAATCCTTTCAGAAGACGTGAATTTAGCAATCGTCACACAGTTGGAATTAAGACAGTCGAATAAAGAATTACGCCTAAGAATTAATGATGTGTTAAGAGGATATTTAAATTTAATTGATCAGATCATTATAGAAGGAAAAGAGAACGGCGAATTTCTGCCGGATTTAAATCATTTACTTGCTAGGCAGATGATTTTTGGAACGATTGACGAAACAGTGACAACTTGGGTGATGAATGAGCAAAAGTATTCACTCTCAGACCTTGCAAAAGATGTTCACCGCCTTCTACTGGGTGGATGCAGCTTGAAAAGTTAACGATTTTAATAGAGGGTGGCTTAGTCATCCTCAAAAAAATCGATTAATCAGCTTTCCAGTTTTATGGGGAAGTGATACATATTGAATTTTCAAAAAAGTTTGACTAGCATGCCGGGAGGGATAGATATGGAATACCTTAAGCTTTCAATCGAGAATCATGTTGCTTTTATAACGATTAATCATGCACCTGCAAACGCATTGTCTTCGGTAATCATTAGAGAGCTGTCACAAGCCTTCGATCAAATTGGGGAGAACGAGAACGTACGGGTTGTCCTTCTTCATGGAGAAGGTAGGTTTTTCTCTGCTGGAGCAGACATTAAAGAGTTTACAGAAGTAGAAAACGGTAAAGCTTTCGAGAAACTGACCAAAAATGGTCAATCTGTATTTGAAAAAATTGAATCTTTTCCAAAACCGGTTATTGCAGCTATTCATGGAGCAGCGCTTGGCGGGGGATTGGAACTGGCTATGGCCTGTCACATCCGTTTAGTAACAGAAAGAGCAAAACTAGGTTTGCCTGAGCTACAGCTTGGATTAATTCCTGGATTTGCTGGCACACAACGGTTACCTCGTTATGTCGGTACGGCAAAGGCAGCTGAAATGCTATTTACAAGTGAGCCAATTACAGGAGTACAAGCTGTGCAATGTGGATTAGCTAATCATGCCTTCACAGATGAAGAACTTATTCCGAAAGCGAAGGAATTAGCCTTTAAAATCGCTAAGAAAAGCCCTCTTGCATTAAAGTCGACTATTGAACTATTAAATTATACTAAGCATGATTCCTACTATAAAGGTGTAGAAAGAGAAGCTGTCCTATTCTGCCAAGCCTTCGATACTGCTGATGCAAAAGAAGGAATTGGTGCTTTTATCGAAAAAAGAGAAGCAATATTTAAAGGGAAATAGTAGTGTTTCATGTCAAAACTAGTGAATTAATAACTTATTTTTATACATTATGCAGGATTTTGATGAAATCTGAAGAATACAAAGTAGTATGTTTAAAAAATTCATAATCTTCAAAACTCAAATTATTCGGGAGGTATTATCGTGAACATTTATGTGCTGCTGAAAAGAACATTTGATACAGAAGAAAAAATTACACTTTCTAACGGGAAAATTAATGAGGATGGAGCAGAATTCATCATTAACCCATACGATGAGTATGCTGTAGAAGAAGCAATCCAAGTTCGTGATGCACAAGGTGGAGAAGTAACGGTTATTTCCGTTGGAACTGAAGAAGCTGAAAAGCAATTGCGCACTGCGCTTGCTATGGGTGCTGACAAAGCCGTATTAATAAATATTGAAGACGACATAGAAAATGGCGATCAATTCACGACTGCCAAAATTATTGGTGAATACTTAAAAGGTAAAAATGCTGATTTAATCATTGCTGGAAACGTAGCAATCGACGGCGGTTCCGGCCAAGTAGGTCCGCGCGTTGCTGAGATTTTGGAAATTCCATATATTACAACAATCACTAAATTGGACATCGCTGCTGGAAATGTAAGCGTTATCCGTGACGTTGAAGGAGATTCTGAAACAATCGAAGCTTCTCTTCCATTGCTAGTAACAGCTCAACAAGGATTAAACGAACCGCGTTATCCTTCTTTGCCAGGAATCATGAAAGCGAAGAAAAAACCACTTGAAGAATTAGAATTGGACGACTTGGATTTGGAAGTAGAAGATGTTGAAGCAAAAACAAAAACAATTGAAATCTACCTTCCTGCTAAAAAAGAGGCTGGAAAAGTGCTGAACGGCGAGATTAGCGATCAAGTTAGCGAACTTGTTCAATTATTACGCAGTGAAGCAAAAGTAATTTAATAGAAGCGGTTCTTTTCAAAATATACTACACACAACAAAAAGATAAAATAGAGCACAGGAGGTTTTTATAAATGGCTAGAAAGTTTCTTGTATTGGGCGAAGTTCGCGACGGTTCACTAAGAAATGTATCATTTGAAGCAATCGGTGCGGCTAAACTTGCAGCAGATGGCGGAGAAATCGTAGGTGTTTTAGTTGGTGACAGTGTTCAAAATTTTGGGAATGAATTGATCCAGTATGGTGCAGACCGAGTTGTTGCAGTTGAAAATGATCAATTAAAACAATATACATCAGATGGTTATGCGCAAAGCTTGCTTGCTGTCATAGAGCAGGAAAAACCAGAAGGCATTTTCTTCGGTCATACTGCACTAGGAAAAGATCTAGCGCCAAAACTAGCTGGCAAGCTTGAATTAGGTTTGATCTCCGATGTTACTTCTATTGAAGAAGAAGGCGGAAATATCGTTTTCACCCGCCCGATTTATTCTGGTAAGGCATTTGAAAAGAAAATTGTCACAGCTGGAATTGTGTTTGCAACTGTTCGTCCAAACAATATTGAACCATTAGCGAAAGATGAGTCCCGTTCTGGTGATGTTTCTACATTAAGTGTAGATATTAAAGACTTGCGTACAATTATTAAAGATGTTGTGAGAAAAGCAAGTGAAGGGGTCGACCTTTCAGAAGCAAAAGTAGTCATTGCCGGCGGACGTGGCGTAAAAAGTGAAGACGGTTTTGAACCATTAAAGGAACTTGCTCAAGTTCTTGGCGGTGCAGTCGGTGCTTCTCGTGGTGCATGTGATGCAGACTATTGCGATTACTCTTTGCAAATCGGCCAAACGGGTAAAGTTGTTACTCCGGACCTATATATTGCCTGCGGAATTTCTGGAGCTATTCAGCATTTAGCTGGTATGTCCAACTCTAAAGTTATCGTTGCCATCAATAAAGATCCAGAAGCTAACATTTTTAACGTAGCTGATTATGGAATTGTCGGAGATCTTTTTGAAGTCATTCCATTACTAACAGAAGAATTCAAAAAGTTAAAAGTGAACGCGTAATAGAAAGCATTTAAAGTATAAACAATATAGGTAAGGAACAAGGCATTTGACAGTTAGCTGATAAATGCCTTGTTTTTTTTTGTGTTGTAATTTTAATTAATTATTAAGCTATCAGGAAGAGCTAAGAAACCTGTATATTTACTCTGTTTTTGGACATCCTACCACTGAAGCAAAATATTAGCATCGATTCTAGTAACAATGGTATACTGTCTTTAGTTATTTGAGTAAATTTGAGGAGGATATATATATGGCTATTGTAAATGCAACTGACCAAACTTTCACAACTGATACTAGCGAAGGTGTCGTTCTTGTAGACTTCTGGGCTCCATGGTGTGGACCTTGTAAAATGATTGCTCCTGTTCTTCAAGAGCTTGATACTGAAATTGGCGACACAGCTAAAATCGTAAAAGTGGATGTAGACGAAAACCAAGAAACAGCTGGAAAATTCGGCGTAATGAGCATTCCGACATTAATCGTTCTAAAAGACGGTGAAGTAGTAGATAAAGTTGTTGGTTTCCAACCTAAAGAAGCTCTTGCTGAACTTATTGCAAAACACGCTTAATATTAAGTTAGCTAAAAAAAGCTTCAAGTCTGCGGACTTGAAGCTTTTTTCGCTATCTTGATATATAATTAATTGTAAAAAGGGAGAACAGGAGGCTGAATGTATGAACCAACAAATAAAGAATAAACTTGCCCTTCTTCCCGATCAACCAGGTTGTTATTTAATGAAGGATCGTCAGGGAACGATCATTTATGTAGGAAAAGCGAAAGTATTAAAAAACCGTGTGCGCTCTTATTTCACCGGTTCCCATGATGGGAAAACGTTACGACTCGTTAATGAGATAGACGATTTTGAATACATCGTTACCTCGTCAAATATTGAGGCTCTCATTTTAGAGTTAAACTTAATCAAAAAACATGATCCAAAATATAATATCATGCTGAAGGATGACAAGACGTATCCATTCATCAAGTTGACTGCTGAACGGCATCCGCGTCTAATCATTACGAGAAAAGTCAAAAAAGATAAAGGTAAATATTTCGGTCCGTATCCGAATGCCTTTGCGGCCAATGAAACGAAAAAATTACTCGACCGCATCTATCCTCTTAGAAAATGTAATACCCTACCGGATCGCGTTTGTCTCTATTACCACCTCGGGCAGTGCCTGGCTCCATGTGTGTATGATGTAGAGGAACAGGAATATAAAAAAATGGTGGATGATATCAACCGATTTTTAAACGGCGGCCATACTGAGATAAAAAAAGAACTGACAGAAAAAATGTTAGAGGCATCAGAAGAGCTTGATTTCGAAAGGGCAAAGGAGTTCCGTGACAAAATTGCCCACATTGATATCACGATGGAGAAGCAAAAAATGATGACGACTGATTTTATCGACCGTGATGTATTTGGCTATGCCTATGATAAAGGCTGGATGTGTGTTCAGGTATTTTTTGTGCGACAAGGGAAATTGATAGAAAGGGATGTTTCCCTGTTTCCAGTGTATGATGAACCGGATCAGGAACTTCTTACATTCCTAGGTCAGTTTTACGAGATTACCAATCACTTTAAACCAAAGGAAATTTTGCTGCCAGAGTCAGTAGATGCGGAAATGGCTGAAGGGCTGCTTGGCGTGAAGACGATTCATCCAAAACGGGGATCGAAAAAGGATATGCTTAAATTGGCGAATAAAAATGCCGCCATAGCCCTTCAGGAAAAGTTTTCTTTGATTGAACGAGATGAAGAAAGAACGATCAATGCGGTGGAAAATCTTGGGGTGCAATTAGGCATCTATACCCCGCATCGGATTGAGGCTTTTGATAACTCGAACATTCAGGGCAGTGATCCGGTTTCCGCTTTAGTTGTGTTTATTGACGGTAAGCCGGAAAAAAGAGAGTATCGCAAATATAAAATCAAAACTGTCCAGGGACCCGATGACTATGAATCGATGCGTGAAGTTGTACGCAGAAGATATTCACGAGTTTTAAAAGAAGGGCTGCCACTTCCGGATTTAATCATTATTGATGGTGGAAAGGGACATGTGGAGGCTGTTCGAGATATTTTAGAAAATGAACTGGGTCTTGATATTCCGCTTTCTGGTCTCATTAAGGATGAAAAGCACAGAACATCGCAATTGATGATTGGCAATCCGCTGGAACTGGTACCGCTTGATTCGCGTAGCCAGGAATTTTATCTGTTGCAAAGAATTCAGGACGAAGTGCATAGGTTTGCGATTACGTTTCATCGCCAGCTACGCGGGAAAAATGCGGTTCACTCGCAGCTTGATGATATACCTGGAGTCGGAGAAAAACGAAGAAAGCAATTGTTAAGGCATTTTGGTTCATTGAAAAAAATTAAAGAGGCATCGGTAGAACAAATTATAGAGGCAGGCATGCCAAAAGGGGTAGCTGAAGGAATCGTTAGAAAATTGCAAGAATAATCTTGCTACCTACATTTCTCTATGCTATGATAAGAAGGAATTTTCAACTAGACAACTTAAAAGTGCTGATAGAGGTGCGGAATTCAATAGTAAAAACCTGAAGAAGTATGAGCTTCGATGAAAGGTTTTGAAAGGGGATAACGCCGAAGGAAGACAAGACTCATTACTTGTTTTTCTGGTCTGACATTTAATAAATGGCGGATTGTCAGGGGGTATACCCTGGAGAGCTATCTCACTGTGTTTACTGTATTAAATACGTGATCACAGCAATGAGATATTTCTCATTGCTTTTTTTATTGCCTAAAAAAGATAAAGAGGGTGCATTAGGATGGCATTAATCGTTCAAAAATTTGGCGGGACATCCGTCGGTAGTGTCGAGAAAATCAAAAATGTTGCAAATCGAGTAATCGAGGAAGCAGAGAATGGGAATGAGGTAGTCGTCGTTGTTTCAGCTATGGGGAAAACAACAGATGAATTAGTTTACATGGCTCAAGATATTTCCAAAAATCCAAGCAAGAGAGAAATGGATATGTTATTGACGACTGGAGAGCAGGTCACGATTTCCCTGTTAACGATGGCTTTAATTGAAGCGGGGCGTGAAGCTATTTCTTTCACCGGCTGGCAGGCTGGCATGCAAACAGAAGCCGTTCATGGGAATGCTCGGATTTTAAACATTGATGCTTCGAGAATTCAAGCTCAGCTTCAGGCAAAGAAAATTGTGGTCGTTGCAGGTTTCCAAGGGAATGATGCAAATGGAGAAATCACGACACTAGGGCGGGGCGGTTCCGATACGACTGCAGTGGCTATTGCTGCAGCATTAAATGCGGACCGATGCGATATTTATACCGATGTAACGGGTGTATTTACAACAGACCCACGTTACATAAAAGACGCTCGAAAACTGCAATCTATTTCTTACGATGAAATGCTAGAACTTGCCAATCTAGGGGCGGGTGTCCTTCATCCAAGAGCTGTTGAGTATGCGAAAAACCACCAGATTCCGCTTGAAGTCCGTTCGAGTATGGAGAAAGAAGCAGGAACTACCATTGAGGAGGAAGCAACTATGGAAGAAAATTTAATTGTACGCGGTATTGCTTTTGAAGACAGTATTACAAGGGTCACAGTGAATGGTTTGCCCCGATCACTAGGATCATTATCCACAATTTTCATGACACTTGCAAAAAACCGGATAAACGTTGACATTATTATCCAAAGTATGACAGCAGAGGATACAACAAACCTTTCTTTCTCCATAAAAAGTGAAGATACGGAAGCTGTTTTAAACGTGCTAGAAAAAAATAAAGACCAATTGGGATTCGATAGAGTAGAAACGGAGGGCGGATTGGCCAAAGTGTCTATCGTCGGTTCGGGAATGGTATCTAATCCGGGAGTGGCTGCCGAAATGTTTGAAGTGATGGCTAACACAGGTATCCAAGTGAAAATGGTCAGCACATCTGAAATTAAAGTCTCAACTGTCGTCAATGAAAAGGAAATGGTGAAGGCAGTCGAAGCACTTCATGAAGCGTTTAAATTAGGGCAGCATGCAAAAGTGCTTGTTTGATTGCTTGGAGTCTAATGAAAAACAGACTTCCGACAAAAAAGGTAAGTCTGTTTTTGGGCTCATTAGATTGGGTCTCTAGGATCCCATTGAATGGTAAATGTCACTTTTTTTGCGCGACGTTTGATTTCTTCTGTCGATTCACTTAAGAATTTTTTCTGCAGTGTAAACTGCTCGGCAAGGAAACCGGCTTCAAGTTGGAAGTGACAGTCAGGATGAAGATCTAAGCGACGGCTGATTATTTCTCCTGTTAAGGATAATTCCATCTCGGTTTTCGAAAACTTTATGATTTCAAGATGGCCCCAGCCTGCATTTTGGAAAAATGCAACAACTTCCTGTTCGCCATTCAGTGGGAATTTTCTCGCTAACTGTTTACCTGCCCAATAGAGAATTTGATTAGAATCTTTTCCGAGAATATCGTTCAATAAAACTTCTCTGATTAATTCGTAGCCAAAAGCTGGAACTTGAGATTCTTCTGTTTGAATTTCTTCTTCTTCTATCGCAGCAGCAATATTTTTTTTCATAGTTTATCGCCTCTTTCTGTAAATCTATTATAAACGTTTTTCTTTTGCAAATTATACTGTTTTTTTATTATTTCAATCGCAATTGGGAAAAAATGAGAAATTATTCCGGGATATTAATAGATTAATTAGTAATTTCACCAAGTTTTAATCTTGACAATTAAAAATTATACAATTATATCCAATAAAATCTATTCTGAAAAAAAGAATACTTGTATCCGTTTTCTTGACGCACATAGAAGTCAGGAGTAAAATGGACATGTCACATAATTGTAAGAAAGTATAGGGATGTTTCAAACTCTATACTTTATTTTCACGCGGAGATAAAAGGTAGCCACCAGTTTATCTTTGCATGATTTTTCACAAATTAAGGGGGGGCACTTAGTGGCAAAAAATCGTGAGTTTGGGAATCGCAGGCTTCATTCACTTCTAGGAGTAATTCCAATTGGTCTATTCCTAATTTTTCATTTATCGGTAAACTTTATGGCAACAAAAGGAGAAGAGACTTTTAATGGGGCAGTTCATTTAATTGAGTTTACGCCCGTAAAGATTTTGGTGGAATGGGTTGTCATCTATCTACCAATCCTTTTCCATGCTGTGTACGGACTTTATATTGCCTTTACAGCAAAAAACAATTTGGGTAGATTTGGATTTTTCCGAAATTGGATGTTCTTTTTACAACGTCTAAGCGGAATCATTACGTTGATTTTCCTAGTTTGGCATGTTTGGTCAACTAGAATTCAAGCAGCATTAGGTGCAGAGGTTGACTTTGACATGATGGCAGAGATTTTCTCTAATCCATTTATGATTGCATTTTATTTAGTTGGGCTCATTTCGACAATTTTCCACTTCTGTAATGGATTATGGTCATTTGCAGTGAGCTGGGGTCTAACAGTTTCACCTAAATCGCAAAAAATCATGACTTACTTTACTTTGATCGTTTTCGTTCTTCTTTCTTATATCGGAGTTAGCGCAATTTTCGCTTTCGTATAAGAAGATAGAGTTTATTTATAAGTATTAGGAAAAACATAGCTTGGCTAATGGAAATAAGGGAGTGACAGAATTGGGTAAAGGTAAAATTATTATCGTTGGTGGAGGTCTAGCTGGTTTAATGGCTACGATCAAAGCAGCAGAGCTGGGACAACAGGTTGATTTATTTTCTTTAGTACCTGTTAAACGCTCTCACTCAGTTTGTGCCCAAGGCGGAATCAATGGGGCAGTAAATACAAAAGGTGAAGGGGATTCTCCATTTATCCACTTTGATGATACAGTTTATGGCGGAGATTTCTTAGCTAACCAACCACCGGTTAAAGCGATGTGCGATGCAGCACCATCGATTATCCATATGTTTGACCGTATGGGCGTAATGTTCAACCGTACTCCGGAAGGTCTTCTTGATTTCCGTCGTTTCGGTGGTACTCAACATAGCCGTACAGCATTTGCTGGTGCAACAACTGGTCAGCAATTACTTTATGCATTGGACGAGCAGGTTCGTCGTTATGAAGTAGAAGGCCTTGTAACCAAATATGAAGGCTGGGAATTCCTTGGAGCTGTTATCGATGACGATCAAACAGCACGCGGTATCGTAGCACAGAACTTGACTTCAATGGAAATCAAATCATTCCCTGGCGACGCTGTCATCATGGCGAGCGGTGGTCCTGGAATCATTTTCGGTAAATCAACTAACTCAATGATTAATACAGGTTCAGCAGCATCCATTGTTTATCAACAAGGTGTAAATTATGCAAATGGTGAGTTCATTCAAATTCATCCAACTGCAATCCCTGGAGATGATAAGCTTCGTCTAATGAGTGAATCTGCTCGTGGTGAAGGTGGACGTATCTGGACATATAAAGACGGAAAACCTTGGTATTTCCTTGAAGAAAAATACCCTGCTTATGGTAACCTTGTACCTCGTGATATCGCGACTCGTGAAATCTTCGACGTATGTATGAACATGAAGCTTGGTATTAATGGAGAAAACATGGTTTACCTGGATCTTTCTCATAAAGACCCTAAAGAACTTGATATCAAACTTGGCGGAATCATTGAAATCTACGAGAAATTCATGGGTGAAGATCCTCGTAAAGTTCCAATGAAAATCTTCCCTGCAGTTCACTATTCTATGGGCGGACTTTGGGTAGATTATGACCAAATGACAAACATTAAAGGTTTATTTGCTGCAGGTGAGTGTGATTACTCTCAACATGGTGGTAACCGTTTAGGTGCGAATTCACTTCTTTCTGCAATCTATGGTGGTTCAGTTGCTGGACCGAATGCAGTTAAATATATTGAAGGCCTTGATAAAACTTCAGAGTCTATTCCTTCTTCATTGTTTGATGGTTACGAAAAACAACAACAAGAAAAATGGAATGCAGTAATGTCTCTTGATGGTAATGAAAACGCGTATGTTCTACACAAAGAACTTGGTGAGTGGATGACACAGCATGTTACTGTAGTTCGTTACAATGACAAGTTGAAAGAAACTGATAACAAGATTCTTGAGTTGATGGAACGTTACAAGAAAATTAACATCAATGACACTGCTAAATGGAGCAACCAAGGAGCTGCCTTCACTAGACAGCTTCAAAACATGATGCAATTAGCACGTGTTATCACAATTGGTGCTTTAAACCGTGACGAAAGCCGCGGAGCACATTACAAACCTGATTTCCCACAACGTAATGATGAGGAATTCATGAAAACGACAATGGCAACATTCAAAGGCTTGGATCAAGCTCCTGAATTCCATTATGAAGATATTGATGTATCACTGATCGCACCGCGTAAACGTGATTACACTACGAAACATTAAAGAGGGGGAGCAAAAAAATGGTTGAAACTAAATCTGAGACTAAAACAGTCCGTTTTATAATCACTCGTCAAGATACACCGGATTCAGCTCCTTATGATGAGGAATTTGAATTAGCGTACCGTCCGAATATGAATGTAATTTCCGCTCTAATGGAAATTCGTCGTAATCCAGTAACAGTACAAGGCAAACACACTACAGCAATCGCTTGGGACATGAACTGTCTTGAAGAAGTATGTGGTGCTTGTTCAATGGTTATCAATGGTAAACCTAGACAATCTTGTACAGCTCTTATTGACCAATTAGAACAGCCGGTTCGTCTTGCTCCAATGCGTACTTTCCCTGTTGTTCGTGACCTTCAAGTCGACCGTAGCCGTATGTTCGACTCATTGAAAAAGGTAAAAGCTTGGATCCCAATCGATGGTACGTACAATCTTGGACCAGGACCACGTATGCCAGAAAAGAAACGTCAATGGGCTTACGAATTATCTAAATGTATGACTTGTGGTGTATGTTTAGAAGCTTGTCCGAACGTAAACAGCAATTCAGACTTCATGGGACCACAACCATTATCACAAGTTCGTTTATTCAACGCACATCCAACTGGTGCAATGAACAAAGCTGAACGTTTAAATACAATTATGTCTGATGGGGGCCTTGCAAACTGCGGTAACTCACAAAACTGTGTGCAGTCTTGCCCTAAAGGAATTCCTTTGACTACATCGATTGCAGCATTAAACCGTGATACTACTATTCAACAATTCCGTAACTTCTTCGGAAGCGACGAAGTTTAATAATGAGAAAAGAACCTGTATCTTAGGATATAGGTTCTTTTTTTGTCTAAAAAAATGTGAACAGCTTCACATCTAAAATCTAAGGTGAGAAATAACGGATTTTAATGGTGGGGATATTATCTTTATATTGTTTTTTCTGGGGTTCTTTTTATTAAAGATTTATTAATTGTGTCATTTATTCGTTTATTAAAATACGGAAAAACAAACTTCTAGTATAGAAAACAAGCCTAACGAAATGCTGGAAGCTCGTCAGTCTGAAAAAAACGAGAACGAATGTGTAACAGAGGTGTATGGAATCATTCATGTAACAATTCCTCAGGATATCTCCAACAATATCTACACGAATACATTGCTACTACATCCATCCCCAGAATATTCAATGAGTGTTTTAGATATTCAATACAAGGACCAAAATGGAGAATGTCGCCGTATTGAAACGTACCCGACTAAGCAGGTTGATAATAAAGAAGTTCCGGTGGAAATCACGGAAGCAGGGAAGTTAGTATTCACTTTCCCAAAGAGAAAGATCACAGAACTGCAAATCAAGGTGAAACAGCCTTACTGGTTCCGGCATGACAATAAAAGAGTCTTTCTGTATGGATTCCAAGATATTGTGGAGTAAAGAGTTTCACAAGATACGGCAGAGTTTGTTACGAAGTTTTCATTAGAGGGGACAGATCGTCGCGTCACTAATGTAGGTTCACCAAACATAACAACACCAGTAGGATGCCCGCCATTTAACGATTACACAGCAAAACACGAATTATATTTTGATGAAGGCCTATCTGAGAAGTTCAATTTTTCAACAGATATATTCCAACCGTTGCAAGCTGTATATGTAAAAACAATACTAAAGACAGCCGGGGATCAAGTACCTATCCTACGAGAACTTGAACTACCTTACCGCCATGAAGAAATAATCGAATAAGAAAAAAATAAGAGCATCCTCAACAGGATTGCTCTTTTCTTCGGTTATAAGAACCTTTGCCTTTTTTGTTTTTAATGACGCGAGTCGAAGGGTCAAACGCCCATCGCATCCGGCTATTTGTCATTTCACCAATTGTTTTCTTTTTTGTTTTACTCATAAGATACCCGCTTTCATATATTAGTAGAAATGAAAAAGACAGCCGGGGGTGGCTGCCTTCTTCGATGTGTGAGGGAGGAAAATAAAATGTCGAACTAAGGTAAAGGTAGGTTTAATCAAGTTGGATTCACGGGAGGTGTGAAGGTAAAACTTGTGAGGTAACTTACTTTATTAATAAAACCTTTTAGTCTTCAGAACGTCAATTCTATACTTTACCTTTTATTTATAAGAATTTTTTCTAAAACATTATACGAAATTAAACAAATTCCTGCATAAAAACTCACTTTTTGTTTGGTATATTTTAGCGAAATAAAAGGGAATTAGTTACATTTTTTAGAATATATACAAAGTTAGAAAATATTTACAAAAAGGAGTATGATTAAGTTGAAGAAGTTCACCGGAGTTTTGTTATCATTTGTTTTTGTTTTAAGCATGTTCTTTCCATTTATAGGTGGAGATAGTGCTAGTGCTGCCACTACAAGTAATGAAGGGTTTATTGTATCTGACCCTAAAGTAGTTAAGAAGAAAGAGTATGAAGACCTTGCAGTAGATAAGAAAGGTGCAACGAGAAGCTTAAGCGCTAAAGAATCTCGTGAATTTCAAAAATTAGTAGAGAAAGAGTATTTTAAAAATCAGAAGAAAAATACCATATATAACAAAAAGGGACAGTCTAATTCAAATAGTAAAGGAATGACAGCTAAAGCTAAAGCACCTGTTAATTTCTTGAGAATAGAACACTTAACAGTATTTGACTCTACAAAAGAAAAAGGAACTATTACCATTTCGTCTAAAATTGTAGCGATGACCGGGAAAAAACCAAGTACCATATGGACAGGTTCAAAACTTTATGCTGGTACAGGCTTATATGGTAAATATACTCAAGTAATCAAATATGATACGAAGTGGCAAGGTACAGATATAAAAATTGGTAAAAAAACATCCAAGACTTACAATAATAAAACTACGCATTTTTACCAAACCCGTTCAAGAACTACGGCGGGATGGACAGGTAGTGGCACAAAAACTAGTGATAACGTAACAGAAGAGGTGTTAGTTAATACAAAGACAGTTGCTTATCCTGAAATATACAATTCACACAATAAAACGACTATGTGGACTCCGACAAAAGCTAATATAAAGGTAGTACCAAAAGATAAACGAACTAAGAGGGATCCTAATCTTAAGAGAAAATTTAGGACATGGTATAAAAAACAATATGGAGATCCAGGCTGGGGTGCAACTTGGCCAGGGCTTGAAGCACATCATGAATTACCATTAGAATATGGCGGAACGAATTCGATGTCTAATGTATTTCCGTTGACAGAAGATCTCCATTGGAACAGAGTATCTCCTTGGTGGAAAGCATATTAATTTAATTTTGGAGGGATAAATAAATGAGTCATTTCGTGCATAACACCCTATCTGGACTTAAAAAATTGTTGAATAACAAAGATCAAATGAAGACAATATCACACGAAGGGGAAGTTGGTAACGTTTCTTGTTCTTTTAACGCTCCAATACAGACAACTGAAATTGAAATGTTTGAAAGGGAAAATAACATCAAGCTTCCTGAAGACTACAAGGCATTCTTAACACTCCATAATGGGGCAAGAATATATGAATTGATCGAAGAAGACGATATTAACATAGGGGGCGGGCTTCATTTATTTAGTTTAGATGAAGTAAAGGAAGCTCAAGAACTTGAGTTAATGGAGGGACTGGGGATTCCGATTGGACATTTATTGGAAGATTGTTTTCTCATATTAGATACAGAAAAACTAAAGAGTTCGGATCCAAATTACCTTAACATTTTGGAGTTTACAGAACTCGCAACTCCAAATCTTAATTTCGAAATTTTCTTAGACCGCTACATTATTTCACAAGGCGTAGTGTTTTGGGACTGGCCTATTTACACAGCTGAAAACTACTATACCACCAGGTAAAATAAATAATAAGAGCGATTGCTAATTAAATGCAGTCGCTCTTTTTGAATATTATTTCGATTCGATTTCAAGTATCACTGTTTGTTTGTGTTTAGGATTTTTAGTTTTGTCTGTTTCGTAAATAACGTCTGCGGGATCGTTTATTTCAGATACTTCTTTAGAAGTCTTTTCTTTAGATGCCTTTACATTCGATTGAGAAGAACAACCAATTAACATTAGGCCAGCAAGTAAAATGACAGCATGTTTTTTAATCATGTTACAGCTCCTTATTTGTTTGTTAAAAGCATAACATGGAAAGACATCACTTTTGTGTCACATTTTGAAAAAGAGGGGACAAATATTAAAATCCACTCTTTCAACATAATGTTAATTTAGTAGAAAGAGTGAGGTAAAGAAATAAACGGCCCATAAAAATGACACAAATGTGTTGTCTATGAACCGGATACGTATTATTTTTCTAATTGAAATTTTGTAAATGGAATCATATCATCGATATCCCAAATTTCACTCAGTACGCTGAATTGATTGGATTCATCTGGACGACTGTGATACCAAACTATCTCATTTGCAGATCTAGGTTCTATCTGATATAGATGTTCATCGTGGTTGTAATAGATGTTAACGATAGTCTTATTAGCAAAATCAGCTGTGCATTCTTCTACGATATCGTGATCGTTCAATCCGGGATCTAATACAATAAAGCTATTATTTGGGTGTATGTATGCTTCAACAATTGCGGGCTTTTCATTTTCAAATTCTTTTAATGCTTCTCTGATGCTTGATTCAGCAGCTGCAGGAAGTTCCTTAATAGCTCTCAAGCTAGTAAATTCCTCGTCCTCTGTAATTGAAAAATAGTGTAGTGTAAAATTATAAAGTGGTCGAAATCATTAAATTTACATGATAAGAATATTAAATCCTTTCCATTATCTATTTTTTCTTATAAAATGAGTGAATAGTCATTCATTTTATAAGGGGGAGGGCACAGATTGAACAGAATATCATATATCGATAATATAAAAGAGTGGGGCAGCGACTTTTCTTTTAAACATGAAATTAAGGTCCGTTTTTCGGAAACGGATATGTTCGGTCATTTGAATAATACGGTTCCATTTACCTATTTTGAGGAAGCACGAATTGAGTATTTTAATAGCATGGGTTTTATGAAGGATTGGACTTCGGATGGAAGCAATGAGATACCGGTTGTTGCCGATTTACAGTGTGATTATATCCAGCAGGTTTTTTTTAACGATCAATTGATGATCCATGTAAAAGCGGCCCGTGTCGGGAATTCTTCTGTGGACATTCATTACATGGGAACCAAACAAGATGGTTCGGTTTGCTTGACGGGTAGAGGAACTATTGTCCAAGTCTCTAAAACCACTGGGAATCCGATTCCTTGGCCGGAAGAGATGAAGGAATGTATGGCGCGAACAAAGGTCAAACATTCTTAAATAAAGTTTCAATTAGACAGTAAAAGAGTCACTCCCTTGCCCCAGCTGACATACTATATCTTGACTAAATAGACACCCACTCCGGGTTTTATGCTGGTGAAGGCAAGGAGGGTAACATTACTTGAAGGAGAACGAATTCACTCATAAGCCACTACTCACCAAAAGAGAAAAAGAAGTATTTGAGTTACTAGTACAAGATAAAACAACAAAAGAAATCGCAGGTGAATTGTTTATTAGCGAAAAAACAGTTCGAAACCATATTTCAAATGCGATGCAGAAGCTTGGAGTCAAAGGACGTTCGCAGGCAGTTATAGAACTCCTTCGTATGGGAGAACTTAAGCTTTAATGTGTTGACTCATTAATACGTAAGCCTTATATATTTTTTCTCTCCCATTCATTGGCAGCATATAAGGAAGTCTGAGATAATTTCTCATGGTGTTGACTTCTTTAGATGCTGCTTATTTTAATGGAGGGGGTTTCATTATATCCTTTAGATAATCTATCTTGAAATTTATTTCACTTTCCCCCAAAATGGTAGTATGATAAGTTTCATGAAGTGGGGAGCTGGGTGTATGGGTGAAGAGAATCAGGCTGCACATGTGGTCGAGATCGAAAGGGAATTGCGCTATGTTTCGTCATGGCTTAAGCAAAGGGGACGGGAAATTCTTAGTGAATATAAAATTACTATTCCTCAGTTTCTGGCTTTGCAATGGCTTTTTGAAGCGGGCGACATGACGATTGGCGAATTGTCTACGAAGATGTTTCTTGCCTTTAGCACAACGACGGAACTGATTGACCGCATGGAGAAACATCAGCTTGTTCAGCGCGTCAAGGATGAGAAAGACCGGCGTGTGGTTCGCATTCACCTTCTTGAAGAAGGCGAACGGATTATCGAAGAAGTGATCAAAAAACGGCAGCAGTACTTGAGTGGCGTTTTAGTCAATTTCAGCGAATCCGATATCGTTTCCCTAAGTGGGACTTTAGCAAAACTACATCAAGAAATGAAAGAAAAATGAGGCGAGTTTTTTGAAACAACCAATAGGAATAATTGATTCGGGGGTAGGTGGTTTGACAGTGGCTAAAGAAGTCATGCGCCAGCTACCAAATGAAAATATAATTTACTTGGGCGATACCGCAAGATGCCCTTATGGACCAAGGTCGAAAAAAGATGTCCAAACCTTCACTTGGCAAATGACAAGGTTCTTATTGAAGAAGGATATTAAAATGTTAATCATTGCCTGCAATACTGCGACTGCAGCGGTGCTCGATGAAATTAGAGCGATACTTCCGATTCCTGTATTGGGTGTTATTCATCCAGGGGCAAGGGCGGCATTGAAAGTTTCTAATTCTCTACATATTGGAGTAATTGGCACAGAAGGTACAGTGAAAAGCAAGGCCTATGACGACGCTCTTGCCTCCATCAATTCGGATGTGAAAGTGGATAGTTTAGCTTGTCCAAAGTTTGTCCCCATCGTAGAAAGCGGAGAGTTTCAAGGGAAAATCGTGAATAGGGTTGTGGCTCAAACTTTAAACCCGTTAAAGAAAACGAACATCGATACATTAATCCTTGGCTGTACCCATTATCCGCTGTTAGGGCCTGTAATCTCAGAGTATATGGGAGATAAAGTACAAGTCATTTCCTCTGGGGAAGAGACAGCCCGTGAGGCAAGTGTTATTTTGGATTACTATCGATTAATCAATAAAAGCAAGCAGCGTCCGGTTCATCGTTTTTACACAACTGGTTCAAGAGATATGTTTGGGTCAATCGCATCGAGTTGGCTCGGTATTCATATCAATGCAATAGAAACAATTAAAATTGACCACCTATAAGACTTCCATTTGGAGGTCTTTTTTTTGTAGAAAGGAGCAAAAAAAATGGTATCACAAAAGCATATCGTTATGTATATAGCTACAAGCATGGATGGATATATAGCAAGAGAGGATGGAAGTATAGATTGGCTTGAAGAGACAGAAGGTGCAGGGGATAATGGATACGGCGATTTCTTTGAAAATATTGATACGGTGATCATGGGAAACAAAACGTATCAACAGATTCATACACTAGCAGAAGAATTTCCTTATCAAGATAAAACCTGCTACGTCTTTTCTAGAAGTGCGAAAGGTAAAGACGAGCATGTGGAATTTGTAAATGAAGATGTGGGAGATTTCATCGAAAATCTAAAGGGTGACTCAAGGATTTGGCTAGTCGGTGGTGCGGAGTTAGTTAGTGAATTCATGAGAAAACAGCTGGTGGATGAAATGATTCTTTCTATTATTCCTACAGTATTAGGTAAAGGGATTTCTTTGTTTCAAGCAGGAAATCCTGAAGTCAAATTAAAGCTGACAAACATACAACAGTACGGCCAGATTGCTCAGCTGCATTATCAGAGAGAAAAATAATTGGTCTATTTTCCCTTAGGGCTCGTATAAATAGGAGTACAAACTGTCCTAGGAGTGATTTTATGTCCAATAAATCAAAAGTAACAATGGCTGTGACCATTCTGGCATCTTCTTTTTTTCTTTCCGGATGTGGATTATTTGGGGGTGAAGAGAAAAAGGAGATTGACCCGCCTAAGGATGTTTCATTAGTCGAGGATGAATCTTCATTAAAAGAGACCAACGGGGATCAAAAGCCGGCAACAGATGGGGAAGAGACTGCTGGTGAAACAGCAACAGTGAAGACCGAGTTGTATTTAATTGATAAAAGTGGTTATGTGGTTCCACAGACAATGGAACTTCCTAAATCGGAAGCCGTCGCAAAACAGGCCCTTGACTACCTCGTGGATAATGGACCAGTTACAGATAAGCTTCCCAATGGGTTTAGAGCGGTTATTCCTGCCGATACTCAAATAAGTGTAAACATAAAAGAAGGAGTGGCTGTGGCTGACTTTTCACCGGAGTTCAAAAATTATCAAAAAGAAGATGAACTCAAAATTCTTCAAGCTATTACATGGACACTAACTCAATTCGACTCGGTTGATAAAATCCAAATGAGAATCAATGGGGAAGATATTACGGAAATGCCAGTCAATGGCACGCCGATAGATGAAAATATCTCACGGTCTTCCGGAATCAATATTGATACCAGTGACGTGGTAGATATTTCGAATACGAAAGCGTTGACTGTCTATTACATTGGCGGGGACGAGGAGTACACCTATTATGTACCGGTAACACGCCGTATTAGCGAGACGGTGTCCGATAATGTAACAGCAGTTATTAAGGAATTAACGAAGAGTCCTTCTGGAACAAACCTGCAAACGGGCTTCATGAGTGATGTGGCCTTACTTGATCAGCCGAAAATGGCAGAAGGAAAGGTTACCCTCAATTTTAACGAAAACATTCTTGGTAGTTTTAAAGAGAAAAAGGTTTCTCGAGATGTTCTTGATGCATTAGTTTTATCTTTGACGGAGCAAAAGGGAATTGAAAGTGTTGAAGTACAGGTGCAAGGCAGTGCAGATATTCTTAACGAAGAAGGAAAGAAATTATCAGAGCCTGTGGTCCGTCCGGAAAAAGTGAACACAGGTAGTTTTTAAAGAAACGATTTTGTATACTATAGATATAACACAATGAGGCAGCCTTTCGCTGCCTCTTATTCTTTTTTTGAAATTAGGGGGATACAAAATGCGCGTTGACGGCAGGCTGAATACTGAATTAAGGACGATACAGATCCAAAAAGATTATTTGAAGCATCCTGAAGGTTCGGTATTAATTACCGTCGGTGACACAAAGGTCATCTGTACCGCAAGCGTTGATGAGCGGGTTCCGCCGTTCATGCGCGGTAAAAAGAAAGGCTGGATTAATGCGGAGTATTCGATGCTTCCGCGAGCAACCAATCAACGGACAATCAGGGAATCGGCAAAAGGGAAAATAACAGGGCGCACGATGGAAATTCAGAGGCTAATTGGACGGTCACTGCGGGCAGTGGTCGATTTAGAGGCGCTAGGTGAGAAAACGATCTGGATTGATTGCGATGTTATTCAGGCAGATGGCGGCACTCGGACAGCTTCAATTACGGGCGCATTCGTCGCGTTGGCTCTTGCTTTAAATAGGCTGGATGAAGAGGGGAAACTGGCGGTATTTCCGTTGAAAAATTATCTAGCAGCAACAAGTGTCGGGATTATTGAAGAAGCAGGAGTTGTGTTAGACTTAAATTATCAGGAAGATTCAGCAGCCCTTGTGGATATGAATATCATCATGACAGGCAGTGGTGAATTTGTCGAATTGCAGGGCACAGGGGAAGAGGCAACTTTTACATATAACGAGTTACAGCAATTACTTTCAATAGCTCAAGAAGGACTTCAAACCTTATTCGAGGTGCAAAAAGAAGCGCTTGGAGTTATTGCCGATAAAATACAAAAGGGTGAGACAAAGTATGAAGACAGTAATTATTGCAACGAAAAATAAAGGAAAAGCCAAGGAATTTGAAAGTCTATTCTCAACAAAAGGATATGAAGTCAAAACACTTCTTGACGTACCGGACGCACCGGATGTGGAGGAAACAGGAACGACTTTTGAAGAAAATGCAATTCTAAAAGCAGAAGCCATTGCCCATCAACTAGGTCACTTCGTGATAGCTGATGACTCCGGTTTGATTGTCGATGCATTAGATGGGCGTCCTGGTGTATACTCTGCGCGCTATGCTGGCGAGTCAAAGAGTGATGAAGCGAACACGAAAAAAGTTCTGCAGGAACTAGAGGGTGTACCAGAAGCGGAAAGAACAGCAAGGTTTTATTGCGCCTTAGCGTTAGCGTCACCAAATCAGGAAACAATCACCGTTTCTGGGACGATGGAAGGCTTGATTACCGAACAGCCTTCAGGAACGAATGGATTTGGATATGACCCAGTCTTTTTTGTTAAAGAGCAGGGGAAAACAAATGCTGAGCTGACAAAAGAGGAAAAAAACCAAATCAGCCACCGTGCCCATGCATTGAAGGCTTTGGATGAAAAACTGGGTCAATTTCTAAAAAGGGAAGAAGGAATGTGACGATGAAAGTGCTAATAATGAGTGACAGTCATGGCCTAACTCATGAAATCAGCATGATAACCAACCGTCATAAAGAAGAAGTTGCTACCATGATTCATTGCGGTGATTCAGAGCTAGAAAGCAAAGACCCTCTCATGAAGGGCTTTTTAGCAGTACGGGGGAACTGTGATTATGATGCTACCTATCCAGATGACGCTGTTGAAGACATTGGCGGCAAGCGCTTTTTCTTAACCCACGGACATCTGTATAACATTAAGATGACTTTAATGAATTTGTCTTATAAAAGTGAAGAAATCGGTGCCGATATTATTTGCTTCGGTCACTCCCACGCCGCTGGTTCCGAGTTGATTGACGGCAAGCTCTTCATCAATCCAGGAAGCATACGTCAGCCACGCGGACGAAAAGAGAAAACATATGCCATTTTGGATATTGGAAGCGACCAACTTGAAATCATCTATTATGATCTTGAAGGAAAAATCGTTGAGGAGCTATGTAGGGTTTATCGAATCGACTAACTTAATGTATAATGAACAGGAAGCGTTTTTCCCCGCTTCCTGGCTTATAAAAAAGAAAAAAACTTTTTTATGAAAAACCGTTGACTTTCTTTTGATATCCTACTATAATAAGAAGTGTCCTAAGGGAACAGTTAAGGTAATACATACATAAGTTTTACCGCAACTTATATCATAAATGTCTCAGTAGCTCAGCTGGATAGAGCAACGCCCTTCTAAGGCGTCGGTCGGGAGTTCGAATCTCTCCTGGGACACTAACAAAGTGGCTTTAAAGCCCGATACGAAAACCTTCTATATCGTTTAGTGAAACGGTCAGTATAACGGTCATGTAAGAAATTACACCGTATATCGACTTATCCTACTAACGATATAGGAGGTTTTTTCGTATGACCAAAAGAAAAGGATTATTAGATGTTGAAGTAGACGTAAGAGGACTATTAGAGGAAATACCTGTTTCTAGTTCTATCGCTTCTAAACCAAGGGCGTTCCAATATATTTTTTACATATATCGGCACCGAAAAAGGTGTAAATGATCGAAAATGTTACTTTGTTTTTGGGAATGAGTTTTGATTCTATGAATAGACATAAATAAGTTGTTTTTTTTATTAAAGGGATTAATAGCCCCATAAACGACCGTTTATGGGGCTGGTTTTTTTGAAGTAACGTGTAGTATAGATGAAGATATTTCCTTTGTTTTTGTTCCGAATCGGGCCATATCCTAGAATAAGGAAGGAAATTAAAAGGTGCTTCTTGAATTGTAAGATAAGCCAGAAAAAGGAAGGATTATTAAGAAAGATAACATATTTTTAATTATTAAATCGTAATGGGTGGAGGGATTTCAATGGATTTGTATTACGAAGTTAATGGAAATGGTCATCCTGTGGTTCTCCTCACTGGTGGTGCTGATGTACGGAACTGGACATTTGTCGCATCTCTTTTAGCGAAACACTACAAGGTCGTTGCTTTTGACGGACGTGGGACCGGGAAATCACCGTCCCCTTTAGAAGATGTCAACCAGGTTGAAGATTTGTTGTCGCTGCTTGATCATCTAGAAATCAATCAGGCGACACTCATCGGTCACTCAATGGGTGGCCAAATTGCCACTGAATTCGCTCTGAATTATCCTGAAAGGGTTTCAAAACTTGTTTTGCTTGCGCCTGGATTATCTGGGTTTAGCTATTCAAAGGAATTTGAAGAGAGAATGAAGACGATTCATGAAGCTGCCCCTGATATCGATAAGATGATTGAGCTTTTGCTCAGTGATCCATCGTATCGTGTTGTAACAATGAGTCCTCACCGGGATTTGATGGTTCAAATGCTCCGGCACCATATGAACCGAATGTTTGAATGGCCGGCTGTTAAATTGATTTGGCCGCAATCACCGGCCATCGAAAGATTAGGAGAATTGACGGCCAAAACATTATTGATAATCGGTAAGGAGGATTCACCCGATAACCTTCGTGCTGCCAATTACTTTCGAAAGCACTCAGACGCTCGAATCATAGAAATTCCAGGTGCTGACCATATGGTCAATTTCACCCATCCCGAGAAGCTGTATCGTCAAATTACTGGTTTTATGAAGGAATGAAAAGTTTACTATGCCAAAGACTCCGGAAATTCATTCTTCAGTTTTGTAACTTATCTAACTAAAATAAACAGGATGACATTGCTTTCTCTAGCTGCCTTTTATAACATGGGTAGGTCATCATGAATTAATAAGTTATAAATGATAAAAGAAGAGAACGCTTATAACGAAGTGTTCTCCTTTTGTTGATTATTATGATCACTTCGAATTGTTCGATAGAGTGTCTTCTGAATTTTTTTACTGCAAGCTTCATTCAAATACCATGATAAATTTGAATTAATGGTAGGGGTGTTCTATAACTCTTCAAAATTTATTATTACTAGTATTGCAATGAGTATTATACTAAGTTATAATAAAGAGCACGATTACGGTCTGAGGTCGAAAAGTGACCGTTATTCTGAACTGAAGAAAAATAGCGATATGTCTCAGTAGCTCAGCTGGATAGAGCAACGCCCTTCTAAGGCGTCGGTCGGGAGTTCGAATCTCTCCTGGGACACTAACAAAAACAGCCAAAACCTTTTTAAGGTTTTGGCTGTTTTTCTTTTATCGGGATAAAGTTAAAATGATTGATTGGGGGGATTCCTTATTTTCGGTATTAGTATTATTATTATGTATGTTCATAGTCCTTTACATTGTCGTAGGTTTTTTTCGTTTTAGGTCAAGTGAGCAAGGGTTAATATCTAGTGATTGTATGAACTCCATTTTTACCTTGGGAAAAATCAGAGGGAGAATAATTAGGTTTCTAATTACAAGAATGAATGTCTATTGATTTGTGATTCTAGAACTATTCATGTTCGTATTCCTTCAAGGAAGTTTTTTATTTCTATTTATCGCAGGTAGATTATCTTTTGTGTCGAATTTGTAATAAATAAGGAGTTGTTTAGATGAATAAAGATAGATTATTTAAGTTCATTCAAACTTCCACTCGGGGGAATTTCTTTTCAGTAGAGATAGCCGAAGATGGAACTAAGGTAGTCCAATTAGCAAAGGAATTAGAAGAGGAGGGAAGAATTAAGTTAAGAGCGTGTACGAAAAAAGAACAAGGTGTTTATCTGGAAGGAATACTTAAGTTTGTGCCTAACTAATACTTATTCTTCTTTATCGGATCAAAGGATTTATACTAAATTCAACCAATTTCATATTATTATTTGAAAAAAAGCATCCAACTAGTTGGATGCTTTTTGACTTGGTACATCAATTCCTATTTAATGTTTAAGGGTAATAAGTTATTAATAATTTCGCAATTTTTAATAATTACCGTCTTTCGTCGCAACGCCATTCGAAAGTCAACATTCAACGTATATTCGTCGACAAGAGATGATTCTTTTGTAAGAAAATCTGCTGTCGGTAGCCTCCGCTTATCAAAGAGCGTCCAATACACTCCGTAAATAATCAGACAATCAGTAATAAACTCCCATTAACCCATGTACTCAAAAACTTCTTAAAAGCTCTCTCTTTACCCTAAACTATATGTTCCCAAAGTCTAACCCCTTTTGTGAAAATGCAACGAAACTAATGTGGAAAATGAATAAATACGATATAAAAATGTCTAATTCACAAAAAATGTTGACATAATATAAACAAATTAATATTATGTTCATTATATTGTAAACTTTATAAGGAAGTGTTTGTTTTATGCAGGATGCAGAAATGTTTTGGAGTGCATCGCATGATGAGCTAAAACAGGGGTATATCGAAGAAGAGAATCAGTTTATTTGTTTGCTGTGCGGAAATACAGTTCAAAAAGGGATAGTGTATCCAATAGATGGGACTCTTTATGAAGCAGAAAGGTATATGCGTATTCATATCGAAAATGCACATCAATCGGTGTTCGAATACTTGATTGATCTCGATAAGAAACTAACAGGTCTCACAGATCATCAAAATCGCCTTCTTCGTCTTTTTTATCATGGGAAAAACGATGCTGAGGTGCAAGAGGAAATGGGAATTGGAAGTTCTTCTACTATTCGGAACCATCGCTTTGTATTAAAAGAGAAAGAGCGTCAAGCTAAGTTATTTTTGGCCATGATGGAACTTTTAAAAGATAAAGATAAACATGCGCCTGCATTTGTCCCTCTTCATCAAAAAGCAAGGATGGTGGATGATCGTTATAATGTTACGCAGGATGAAAAAGAGGTCATATTGAAAAAATTCTTTCCACAAGGTAGTCAGGCTGCTTTGAGTACTTTTCCACCAAAGGAAAAACAAAGGTTTATTGTTCTTCAAGAAATTTCGAAACGTTTTAAAAATGACCAGAAATATAGTGAAAAAGAAATCAATCAAATATTGGAAGCGGCCTATCATGACTATGTTCTTTTGAGAAGGTATTTAATAGAATATGGATTCTTGGATAGAAAGCCTGATGGAAGCCAATATTGGCTGAAGAAATGACGAATGGAGGCAATGAAGATGGATCGAAAAAAAGAATTGAAGCAATTATATAAGGAAACAAAAGTTGAAGCGGGAGTTTACCAAATAAAAAACACGAGAAATAATAAAGTATTTATAGGAAGCACCAGGAATCTAAAGACATTAAAGGGTAAACAATTTGAATTGGAAATGGGAACAAGTACTAATAAAATGCTGCAAGATGAGTGGAATCAATATGGGAAAGAAGTCTTTTCCTTTGAGGTGCTAGAGGTTCTAAAACCGAAAGAAACAGGATACTTTGATGCCAAACGCGAATTGAAAAAACTTGAGGAAGCATGGTTGGAAAAAATACAGCCATATGAAGAAAGAGGATACAATAGGGTAAAATCCAGCTGACTTTTTAGAAGTGTATCTAAGTTTACAAAGATAGCAGTTAAACAATCTTCGATTATTAACCGAATTCCCGGCATTCCATCATAGGATGCACATCGTCTCCTTTTGGTAATGAAAATTGGGTAAATAAGGTATTATTGATGTGGAGAATAATATATTTAAGTGTTTACGATAAGGGGGCGAGGGAATGGAAAATGAAGATAAATATTTAAGAGCGAAAAAGAGGGTGGAAAACCTTAAGGCATTCTACATTCATCTAACGGTGTATTTCTTGGTTAATGCTATGCTTTTTGTTATGAACCTAATAACGGATACTAGTTATTGGTGGTTCCTCTATCCACTTGGAGGATGGGGAATTGGAGTTCTGGTACACGGTATAACAACTTTTGCAGATGGTAACTTCGGATCAGAATGGGAAGAAAGAAAGATAAAGGAATTCATGGAAAAGGATAAAAAGGATGTCTGACAAAATATGAATACGTTCAATTGAAGGAACCAGTTATGGTTCCTTCAGTTTGTAGACAAAAGGGGTCCAAAGTAACATTTCAAGTTGATCTCGCTGAATAGAATTATGTTTCGAAAGCATTGTCATCACTTCAAGTTTTAATACTCCTATATTAAAACAAAAAAGACTGTAGGCAAAAGTGTTTATTTCTAATTGTTAAAACAAAGTTGATTGGAACGGAAGGTGCGAGACTCCTGCGGGAAAAACGTGTCCAAGGGAGACACCACAGGCGCAAAGGCGCCGAGGAGGCTCCCTGACCGCCCGCGGAAAGCGAGTGCCTGGAGTGGAAATCAACGTTTGAATTTTTACAACCCCTCAAAAAAACTGTAGACAAACTCGATTTTCATAGAGTTTGTCTACAGTCTGAAGGAACCAGTTATGGTTCCTTTTTTAGTATAGAGAGATTCTTAGTTCTAGTTTATTTTAAATAAACCCTTTAGAAAGATAATTATAAGCTCGTACTTGTTGTAAATTTTTAAATGGTTTAAGCTATTATTATGGGAATAAGACAGAGTAGTTTTTGCAATAGATGGTGAGACCCTTAGAGGAGCTTCACTAAATAATTAATTTTTAGGAGTTGCGCATGAAAAAATTGGGATGGATTATAACAGGAATAGGGGCTTTTTTCGCACTGGGTGCCTTGCTTTATCCTTTGAATGTTATTGATAAAACACTATGTATTTATTTATTACTTGGTGGTGCGGGGCTTATGTTTGTCGGATCTATGTTTAGAGCCTTTTCGCTCCTTAAGAGATAAAACAATAAATAAAAAGGTTGGTATACCAAGGGGGATTTAGGAATAATCGAGGTCTCTGGTGTATCAGTCTGTTTAAAGTAAAAGGGTATATGATTTTCTTTATTAGCTCCAGTGTCAATGTGAAAAAGCTATCACTGTGATATGATTTAATCATAAAACATTCAAGCTAAGGTGATGATATGGAAAAAAATCAATTAAAGTATGCACAGCAGCATTTGGCCAATGAACGCACCTTTTTGGCATGGATCAGAACGGTGATTGCGATTGTAGGGGTTGGTTTTTTAACCACGAGTTTGCATTTTACGATCGGCAAGTATCGGGACGACCGGATTGATTTGATTAGTATTGTGTTGGGGATGTTTACTTGTACTTTGGGCTTAGTGATTACTGTATTGGCAACTTTCGGTTATTTGCAGAAGAAGCGACAAATTAACGAGGAGACGTTCACACCCTCTAGTGTGCAGGTAATTCTCATTGCGGTCTTTATGGTGATTATGTTATTGATGATTATTTTATATTTTCTTTTTATAAAATTTTAACATTCTGTCCTATCCAGTATAGGGCAGTTTTTTTTGTTTCTTCCTATTATATACTTATCCTTACATAAATATGGAAAGAATCCTTCCATTGATTATAAAGGGTAAATTAAGAAAACTTTAACCTGTTGACAATCGTCTATAAATTAGAAAGAAAGGAAGAGGGTTATGGAGGAGTTATTTACAGAATATCTGGAGGCTGGTGAAGAAGATATATGGTTGGATGAGATTACGACTGTATACGGTCAGGATATTCTTCAGCTTGTGTACTCATATGTGAAAAATCTCACTGTTGCCGAAGATTTAACGCAGGAGATTTTTGTGAAGTGTTATAAAGCATTGCCTACATATAAGAAGCAATCAAAGTTGAGAACATGGCTATGGAAGATTGCCATAAATCACTGTAAGGATTATTTGAAAAGCTGGTACCATCGGAACATCGAATATACCGTGGATGAGCGGGTGGAGCCACAGGCAACAGTGAGTGTGGAAGAAACTATTCTTAAGCTTGATGAGGATCAAATGCTTTCCCATACCGTGATGAATCTGCCGATAAAATACAGGGAAGTGATTTATTTATTTTATTTTCAAGAGTTATCGATAAAAGAAATTTCTGAAATGACGGGAATCAGCCAAGGTACAATAAAAACCCGGATGCGGAGGGCGAAAGCGATGCTAAAAGAGAAGCTGGAGGGGTAAAACGATGGAAGATAAATTGAATCAGCTCAAACGTGCAATGAAAAGAACTGTTTTTGCTGATGTAAAGTTTACTGACAAACAAAAGACGGCTATTAAACAGCGACTTGTTCAGGCAAAGGAAAGTGATGAGGAAGTAATGATCGCCATTTTTCGAATTCTCCAGGAGGAACAAAGCGGTTATCAGATTATGTCATCCTTAATAAGGCGGGGCATTGAAAAATTCACCGAGCAGGAGGGAATTTTGTATATGCTGCATGACTTGGAACAGAGGGGTTTCATTGAGGTCAAATGGGAACAGACGGAGAAGAAATCATACCGCCTTAGTAATAAAGGGCGCCGAATGCTAGCAAAGTAAGAATCTAAACAAAATGCAGGCTCTTACATCTTACAAACGGTTTTAGAGGGGTGAAAATGGTGAAAAAAGAACAATTTCTTTATGAAGTAAAACAGTTCATCCGTTCCAAAGAGGCGAAGCGATTCGTAACAGCGGAATTAGAATTCCATCTGAAGCAGTCAACTGAGGCTCTAAAGAAACAAGGATACACAGAAGAAGAGGCCGAAGTGAAGGCCGTTCAACAGATGGGAAGCCCGATTACAATCGGCCAAAAGTAGACTGGCGTTTGACAGCTTTATTTTTATCATTTCCCGCCAGAAGACTCCCTCTTCAAGTGTGTGAAGGGCGAGATGAATGGCTGTTGGCATAAGCTAAAGTGATCTTTTGACAAACGTATGTTCTCTGGTTAATAATAACTATAAGGGGGTGAAATCAATGGTCGTAAACAAAGCTTATAAATTTCGAATCTATCCAACTAAAGAACAACTAGTTCTAATCAATAAAACGATCGGCTGCTCCCGTTTTGTCTATAACTTCTTTTTAGGCAAACAAAAGGAGAAAGATGCCTACTGGTATATCTGTGAAGAAATGAAGCAGAACGGCCAATTACCCTCTAATGAATGGAAAGGTTCTTTTCTGAATAAATACGCAACAATCAAAGAACTTCCAGCTTTAAAGAAAGAGTATTCTTTCCTGAAAGAAGTAGACAGTATTGCCTTACAGAAATCGGTGGAAAATTTAGCAGATTCCTATAGTCGATATTATAAAAAGCAAAACAAGTCACCACGCTTCAAATCGAAAAAGAATCCTATCCAGTCCTATACGACTAAACATACGAATGGGAATATTGGAATTGTTGGAAACAAAATCAAATTGCCAAAACTCGGTCTAGTTCGTTTTGCTAAAAGCCGCGAAGTCGAAGGGCGAATCATCAATGCCACAATCAGGCGGAACCCTTCGGGTAAATATTTCATTTCCGTTTTAGCCGAAACCAATGTACAAGTACTTCCTAAAACGAATCGTTCGTGCGGTGTAGATGTTGGTTTGAAGAACTTTGCTATTCTTTCAGATGGTACGGTCTATCAAAACCCAAAATTCTTCCGGACGGTCGAAAAGAAATTGACCAAAGCACAACGGATTCTTTCAAGGCGACAAGAAATAGCCTTGAATCAAAATAAACCATTGGCTGAAGCCAAAAACTATCAAAAACAAAAACGAAAAGTGGCTATCCTACACGAAAAAATTTCAAATGCCCGAATGGATTACTTACATAAAGTTTCTACCGAAATCATCAAAAACCACGATGTTATTGGAATGGAAGACTTGCAAGTGTCGAATATGATGAAAAATCACAAACTAGCTAAAGCTATTAGTGAAGTATCTTGGTACCAATTCAAAAAAATGTTGGAATACAAAGCAAAATGGTATGGTAAACAAATCGTGACCGTATCTAAAACGTTTGCTTCTAGCCAATTGTGTTCTAGCTGCGGTTACCAAAATAAAGACGTTAAACATCTGAATCTTCGTGAATGGGATTGTCCTTTTTGTTCTACTCACCACGATCGAGATATTAACGCAGGACTCAATCTAATGAATGAAGCCATAAGGCTTCTAACCGTAGGAACTACGGGAGTAGCCTAATTAAAAATTGGCCGATAGGCTAATATTCTTAGGAATCCCCCACTTCAATCAGACCGTAAGGTCGATAAGTGGTGGGTAGTTCAATTTCGGTATTGTGTTAAGTGTTTATCGAAAAAAAGATGTAATTTGCACGGTTCAATCTTAATTTAGTTTTAAATATTTGTTTAATTTTCATTTTGTGAGATATGATAAAGGGATATAAAAGGAGGTCATCAAAATGGTGGATATCCAAAAAGGTGAAGGTTCTTTTTTTGTCGCGGAATCTGGCGAGAAATTGGCGGAAATTACGTTCTATAAATCAGGTGATAATGAAATCACGGTGGACCATACTGTTGTGTCTGACAAGCTTCGCGGGCAGAAGGTAGGTAATTCTCTTGTTGAAAAGGTGATTGAGTTTGCACGTGAAGAAAAACTAAAAGTCGTTCCGGTATGTACATTCGTTCAAAAACAATTTGAAAAAAATGCCGATTACGAGGATGTTTTAGCCAAATAATTAAAGGGCTGATACGAGGAGGATGAACATGATTATTCATCCATTATCCTATGTATTCAGCCTTTTTCTATGTATTTATACTAATAAATTAAAAACAGATGTTATGATGTGAAATTTGATTTTATGCTGTCTTCCGTATGAGATGTAAGTATTTATATATCAGATTTTTTAGTTCGTTCATTTTGGGTAAAACAAAAAAAGCAGTAATCGCCTTTCGGAAAAAACATAATTTACAGGAAGAAGGGATATTGGGTAAAACTTGCGGAATAAGTTATTTGCTTTTATGAAGGTCCTTGAGAAAAATCTTTAAATTGATTTGTAATTTGAAAATATAGAATATTTAACATTTTTTAAAATAAATAAATACAATTTATTTATTTAGAGAATGGGATAATAGTAGGTATGTAAGCGTATACAGTAAAACTTGCAATTTAGAATTATCAAAAAATTCTTTAAAAACCTGTTGACTAGTACCCGAAATACGCGTAAGATAATCACAAATACAAGACATCAAACATAAGCGTTTCTAAAAATATGAATTATGCGAAAAGCATTGAAGAGGATAAGTAGTCTTTTTACAAGGCATTCACAGAGAGCCGGGTTGCTGAGAACCGGTATTGTCCCGAAAGATGAACTCACCTTGGAGTTTCGGCTTGAACGTCAGACTAGTAGAGCTGAACGGGTGCGTACCAGTACCCGTTACCAAAACAGAGAATAGTGTAGACTATTCAAAGTGCGCATGGAAGTTCGTGCGAAAAAGGGTGGTACCGTGGAGTGGCTTATCAAGCCTTTTCACCCCTTTAACTTGCAGAGTGCAAGTACATTTGGGGTGGGAAGGCTTTTTTGTATGCTAAAAAAGCAGAAAATTCCGAATTTTAAGAAAAAATATCGAGTGAGAAAGTGGAGGAGGTCTTTACGTATGACACAAAAAGCAGTAGTGGCTGATCGGAAAGGTGGAAAGACACAATATAGCGGTGCTGAATTCCTGATGGATGCATTGAAAAAGGAAAATGTTGAAGTCATTTTTGGTTATCCGGGTGGTTCTGTATTGCCGATTTATGACAAGCTATACAGTTCAGAGCTTTTTCATATTTTGACAAGACATGAGCAAGGCGCAATCCATGCAGCAGAAGGATACGCCAGGATTACCGGCAAGCCGGGAGTGGTCATAGTCACATCCGGTCCAGGAGCAACAAACATTGTTACCGGTTTAGCGGATGCAATGATTGACTCTTTACCACTTGTTGTTATTTCAGGTCAGGTTGCTACTAGTGTAATTGGTACAGATGCTTTCCAAGAAGCTGATGTACTAGGGATTACAACCCCAATTACAAAACACAACTATCAAGTAAGAAAGCCGGAAGACCTCCCACGTATTATAAAAGAAGCTTTTTATATCGCTTCAAGCGGCCGACCGGGTCCCGTTTTGATCGATATTCCGAAAGATATGGCCATTTTAGAAGGAGTATCAACGGATGATGAGCCTGTAATGGATCTCCCTGGTTATCAGCCGACGACGAAGCCAAATTATTTGCAAATTAGAAAGCTCGTTGAAGCGGTAAGTGGAGCGAAAAGACCGGTCATTCTTGCTGGGGCAGGTGTCCTGCATGCAAAGGCATCCCATCTATTAAAGGAATACGTCGAGCAGCAAGGGATTCCAGTTGTTCACACTCTACTTGGTCTTGGCGGCTTTCCGGCTGACCATCCGCTTTTTATCGGAATGGGCGGTATGCATGGCTGTTTTGCAGCAAATATGGCGTTATCAAAATGTGATCTATTAATCAATATCGGTGCCAGATTCGATGACCGATTGACTGGGAATTTAGCAAAATTCGCACAGAATGCAACGGTTGCCCATATCGATATTGATCCAGCAGAAATCGGTAAAAATGTACCAACAAAGATTCCGGTAGTCGGCAGTGCGAAAGAAGCCCTAACCGAGTTGATTGGGCAAAGTGGTAAAATGCCGGATATTAAAGAATGGACCACACAGCTGACTAAATGGAATGAAGAATTCCCATTGCGTTATACACAGGAAGAAGGCGTGCTGAAACCTCAGCGAGTCATCCAAATGCTTCATGAAAAAACGAGTGGAGAAGCCATTGTTACAACGGATGTTGGACAGCATCAAATGTGGGCAGCGCAATACTATCCGTTTAACAAACCAAATTCTTGGGTCACTTCCGGGGGACTTGGCACGATGGGCTTTGGATTACCTTCCGCACTCGGAGCGCAAATAGCAGATCCGAAAGCGACAGTACTTTCAATATCCGGAGATGGTGGCTTCCAGATGTGCCTTCAGGAACTTTCGGTTATTGCTGAAATGAATCTACCAATCAAAATTATCATCGTCAATAATGGAGCACTTGGAATGGTAAGACAATGGCAGGAACTCTTTCATGATAACCGTTTTTCACACAGCATTTTCCAATCTCACCCTGATTTCGTGAAATTGGCTGATGCATATGGAATTCCGGGATTCAAAGTAACTACGGAAGAAGAAGCAAGCAACTGCCTCGATGAAGCGCTAGCAATTGATGGACCGGTATTAATTGATTTCCGTGTTAAACAAAAAGAAAATGTCTTTCCGATGGTAGCGCAAGGAAAAGGGCTTGATGAAATGGAAGGAGTTTAATCAATGAAGGGAATTCTTAGCCTCACCGTGAACAACAGGCCAGGCGTCCTTAATAGGATTACGAATCTGTTCACAAAAAGAAACTATAACATTGAAAGCATGACTGTCGGACCATCCGAACAGGAAGGTATATCAAGGATGACCTTCGTGGTCGATGTTGATGACGAAAACGTCATTGAACAAATCACAAAGCAATTAAACAAGCAGATTGATGTTTTAAAAGTATATGATATTACGAATCAATCGATTGTGGCCAGGGAGCTGGCACTCATTAAAATATTAGTGAGTACCCAGACCCGTGCTGAAATTTATTCAGTCATTGAACCTTTCCGAGCATCTGTAATAGATGTGAGTAAAGATAGTCTGACGGTTCAAATCACTGGGGAGTCAGACAAAATTGAAGCTTTTATTGAACTAATCAAACCTTATGGAATCAAGGAATTGGCAAGAACAGGGACAGCTGCATTCCCACGTGGAATGCAATTAGCACATGCAAAAAGTGCAACAATCGTTTAAAGACTAAAGACTAAAGACTAAAGACTAAAGACTAAAGACTAAAGACTAAAGACTAAAAACTAAAAACAAAAACAAAAAACTAATGGATAAGAAAAGGGAGATGTAATTATTATGGCAAAAGTATATTATAACGCAGAAGCAAACGAGAATTTCTTCAACAATAAAAAGGTAGCAGTTATCGGATACGGTTCACAAGGACACGCACACGCACAAAACCTACGTGACAGCGGCGTTGAAGTAATCATCGGAATCAGAAAAGGTAAATCCTTCGATAAAGCTGTAGAAGACGGATTCAATGTATACACAGTTAAAGAAGCAGCTGAACAAGCGGATGTTATCATGAATCTATTACCGGATGAAACTCAACCAAAAGTATACCAAGAAGAAATTAAACCAGTATTGCGTGCAGGCCAAGCGTTAATGTTCGCACACGGATTCAACGTTCATTTCAATCAAATCGTTCCGCCAGCAGACGTAGATGTGTTATTGGTAGCTCCAAAAGGTCCTGGACATCTTGTTCGCCGCACATATGAACAAGGAGCAGGTGTACCAGCATTGTTTGCCATCTATCAAGACGTTACAGGGGAAGCAAGAGAATTAGCACTTGCTTACGCTAGAGGAATCGGTTCATTAAGAGCTGGTGGCTTGGAAACAACATTCCAAGAAGAAACAGAAACAGATCTATTCGGAGAGCAAGCAGTTCTTTGCGGCGGCTTAACTGCCCTTGTAAAAGCCGGTTTCGAAACCTTGACAGAAGCTGGATACCAACCGGAAGTTGCATACTTTGAGTGTTTACATGAACTTAAATTAATCATCGACCTTATGTATGAAGGCGGAATGGAAAACATGCGCTATTCCATTTCTGATACAGCACAATGGGGAGATTTCGTTTCTGGACCACGCGTTGTAACAGAAACTACTAAAGAAGCAATGAAAGCTATTTTGAAAGACATCCAAGACGGTGAGTTCGCTAAAGGATGGATTTTGGAAAACCAAGCAAATCGTCCAGTCTTCAATGCTATCAATAATCGTGAAAACCAACATCAAATCGAAGTAGTTGGTCGTGAGTTAAGAAAAATGATGCCATTTGTAAAACCTCAACAAAAAGAGAAAGAAGTGGTAGCCGTTGCGAAAAATTAATATATTTGAAACTACACTTCGAGATGGGGAGCAATCCGCTGGTGTAAATTTAAACTTTACAGAAAAGCTTGAAATTGCTTATCAGTTAGAAAGATTGGGTGTAGATATTATCGAAGCCGGTTTTCCGGCAGCATCCAAAGGAGATTTCAACTCGGTTCAGGAAATCGCGCGCAAAATCAGAAACAGCTCTGTTACAGGGCTGGCGCGCGCTGTAAAAGGAGATATTGATGCAGCTTGGGAATCATTAAGAGTCGGGGCAGAACCAAGATTGCATACGTTCATCGCAACTTCTCCCATTCACCGTGAATATAAGCTGAAAATGTCAAAAGAACAAGTGATTGAACAATCGATTGCGATGGTTAAGTACGGGGCAGAACGTTTTCCTATCGTACAATGGTCTGCAGAAGATGCGAGCCGTACAGAACTTGACTATTTGGCTGAAATCGTCGAAGCGGTCATTCAAGCGGGTGCAAAGGTTATTAATATTCCGGATACAGTAGGCTATGCTGCTCCAATCGAATACGGCAACATTTTCCGTTACCTACGTGAAAACGTTCCTTCTATTGATAAGGTGAGTTTATCTGCACACTGCCATGACGACCTTGGAATGGCAACAGCTAACTCCTTGGCTGCCATCGAAGGCGGAGCAACACAAGTTGAAGGTACAATCAACGGCATTGGAGAGCGTGCTGGTAACGTGGCACTCGAAGAAGTAGCAATGGCTCTCTACATTCGTAAAGATTTCTATCAAGCAGAAACGGGCCTTGTCTTAAATGAAATTAAAAGATCCAGTGATTTGGTCAGCCGTCTAACGGGGATGCAGGTTCCAGCTAATAAAGCCATAATTGGTGCCAATGCTTACGCGCATGAATCGGGTATTCACCAAGATGGTATGTTAAAAGAAAAAACAACGTATGAAATCATTTCACCGGAACTTGTCGGCGTTGCATCAAATTCACTCGTTTTAGGTAAACATTCCGGACGACATGCTTTCAAAGAAAGATTGCAAGAGTTGAATTTTTCGGTAACTGATGAAGAAATGAACTCTTTATTCGTTCAGTTCAAGGAATTGGCTGATAACAAAAAGACAATGACGGATGAAGATATCGTGGCACTAGTGCTTGAAGAAAAAGCGACAGATATCAGTTTTTACGACCTGGTTTCTTTCCAGATTTCTCACGGTACACATCAGGTTGCGACAGCAACTGTTACGCTGAAAAAAGGCGATAACGAAGAAATTCAGGAAGCGGCAACTGGTGCAGGAAGTGTTGAAGCGCTTTATAACACGCTTGAAAGATGTTTGGGTAGCGAGATTAACTTGAAAGACTATCGGATTCAATCTGTAGGTGGCGGAATGGATGCCCTTGCACAGGTTTTTGTGAAAATCGATTTTAACGGTGTGGAAACGAGCGGACGTGGTCTCGATCAAGACGTTTTGGAAGCATCTGCTAAAGCATATTTGAACGCGGTGAACCGTGTGATCATCATGAAGGAATTAGAAGAAAAAGCAGTATTACAATAGAAAGGGGAGATTTCGATGAAAAGGAATATTGTGGTGCTTCAAGGAGATGGCATCGGGAAAGAAGTAACAAGAGGCGCTGTAGAAATTCTCGAAGCCGTTGCCCAAAGATATGGTCACGATTTTGAATTTCAATATGGTGAAATTGGTGGCGGGGCAATCGACAACACTGGATCGCCCCTGCCGGATGAAACAGTAGAGATTTGTAAAAACAGCGATGCGGTATTATTAGGTGCCGTTGGGGGACCGAAGTGGGATAATCAACCTGCGCACCTAAGACCGGAACGAGGATTATTAAAAATTCGAAAAGATTTGAATCTCTATGCTAACATTCGACCAATCAGCTATTATTCCAGCTTATCGGAATCTTCACCTCTTAAAAAGGAATTCATTGAAGATGTGGATTTTGTTATTGTCCGAGAACTAACGGGCGGCCTTTATTTCGGAAAGCCGAGTGAACGGGTAGAAAGAGAAGGAAAAGAAGCGGTTGTCGATACTCTTTTCTATCAAAAAATCGAAATGCAGCGCATCATTGAACTTGCGTTTAAATTAGCATCTGATCGAAAGAAAAAAGTAACATCTGTTGATAAAGCCAATGTGCTTGAATCCAGCCGGATGTGGCGTGAAACGGCTGAAGAAATTGCAAAGGATTATCCGGATGTAGAGCTTGAACATATGCTTGTGGATAATGCAGCCATGCAACTTATTAAAAATCCAAAACAATTTGATATTGTCGTAACAGAGAATATGTTTGGCGATATTTTAAGCGATGAAGCGTCCGTATTAACTGGTTCGCTTGGAATGCTTCCTTCCGCCTCAATATCTACTCAAGGGCCGAATTTATATGAACCAATTCATGGCTCTGCACCTGATATTGCAGGCAAAAATTTAGCTAATCCTATCGGAACTATTTTATCGGCGGCATCGATGCTGCGCTTATCCTTTGGCTTGGAAAATGAGGCAAATGCTGTTGAGCAAGCTGTGGAAACCGTACTCGATTATGGGTTAAGAACAGGTGATATTGCAAATGGGCAATCAAACATTACTTCTACTTCAGAAATGATTGCCGAAATAAAAGCGAATCTTTTAGACCAGGAAGCTATTTCCAACATCATGGGAGCTTATGCATAAACTTCTTTCACGGCCTAACATTAGGCCGTGTTTTTTAAAAAAATATAAAATTAATCGAGGTGGATACAGATGGGCAAGTCGATAATAGAAAAAATATGGGATCGGCATATTGTAAATGAAGAGGAAAATAAACCGGATTTATTGTATATAGACCTTCAATATATTCATGAAGTAACCTCTCCTCAAGCGTTTGAAGGATTGAGATTAAAAGGGCGTAAAGTTAGAAGACCGGATCGTACATTCGCCACAATGGATCATAATGTGCCAACTGTTAATCGCTATTTCATCGAGGATGATATTGCAAGAAAACAGTTAGAAGCACTTGACCAAAACTGTAAGGAGTTTGGCATCCGCCTTGCTGATTTAGACAGTCCGGAACAAGGAATCGTTCACGTTATTGGTCCTGAATTAGGTCTTACACAGCCGGGGATGACGATTGTTTGTGGTGACAGTCATACCTCTACACATGGCGCATTCGGATCGATTGCGTTTGGCATAGGAACAAGTGAGGTCGAACACGTTTTGGCTACACAAACTCTATGGCAAACAAAACCAAAAACATTAAAGCTTGAGGTTAATGGAAAGCTTGGTCAAGGTGTTATGGCGAAAGATGTCATTTTATATGTGATTTCTAAATTCGGTGTCGATTTTGGTACTGGACATATCATTGAATACTGTGGCGAAGTATTCAGAGATATGTCAATGGAAGAAAGAATGACGGTATGTAATATGTCGATTGAAGGCGGAGCAAGAGCGGGGCTTGTGGCTCCTGATGAAACAACATTCTCTTATTTAAAAGGTCGTAAATATGTGCCAAAAGGAGTGGAATTTGAACAATATGTTCAGGATTGGAAGTCGCTTGCCAGTGATGAAGATGCGGTCTATGACCAGGAAATAAATCTTGAGGGCAGCCTAATTTCGCCGATGGTCAGCTGGGGAACAAACCCAGGAATGGCGAGTGGAGTTGACGGTAATGTGCCGACCTTTGCTGAAGATATAATCGATTCAAAAGAACTGAATCGTGCTCTGGAGTATATGGGTCTTGAAGAAGGTATGCCAATAACGAATATTCCTGTTCAGCATGTATTCATTGGATCTTGTACAAATTCCCGCATTGAGGACTTGCGACAAGCAGCAGAAATGATAGATGGTCAGACTGTTCAAAAAGGTGTTCGAGCGATGGTCGTACCAGGTTCACAAAGTGTTAAAAGACAAGCGGAAGATGAAGGTTTGGATGAAATTTTCAAATCCGCAGGCTTTGAGTGGCGTGAATCAGGATGCAGCATGTGCTTAAGTATGAATCCGGATGCCGTTCCATCTGGTGAGCACTGTGCATCCACTAGTAATCGGAACTTTGAAGGACGTCAAGGTGCTGGAGCAAGGACTCACTTAGTTAGCCCGGCAATGGCTGCAGCAGCGGCCATTTATGGGAAATTTGTCGATATTAGAAACTTGAAAAAAGCTGAACAAGTTCATTAAGAATACGAATTAGCTGGAGGTGCAGAGAATGGAACCCATTACTATATATAAAGGAAGAGCCGCGGCACTTGACCGTAAAAACGTGGATACAGATCAAATCATTCCAAAGCAATTTCTAAAACGAATCGAGCGAAGCGGATTTGGTGAATTTTTATTCTATAACTGGCGTTTTGATGAGGATGGAAAGGAACGGCCCGATTTTGAATTAAATCAGCCTCATAATCAAAACACGTCCATTTTAATTGCAGGTGAAAATTTCGGTTGTGGTTCTTCACGTGAGCATGCTCCATGGTCGTTGAAAGATTACGGATTTGATATTGTCATCGCACCGTCTTTTGCTGATATTTTTAAAAGTAACTGCATGAAAAATGGGATGGTTCCTATTGCTTTAATGCAGGATGAAGTTAAGTATTTAATGGAGAGAGTGTCAGCGCCTGACTATGAGTTGACGATTGATCTGCCTAATCAAACATTGATAGATGGTCAAGGGTTTGAAGCAAGCTTTGAGATTCATCCATATTGGAAGGAAATGCTAGTCAAAGGCTGGGATGAAATTTCTATTACACTTCAATATGATGAAGAGATTTCTGCTTATGAACAACAAAAAAAGGTTGTTTCTAGTATTTAATTGTAGAACAAATCTCCCGTTCTTTCTTTCTTATTTGAAAGGGGCCGGGATTTTTTTTGTAAAGAAAAAAAGGTGGAAAGTGTTCATTCACCCTTATAATTTTTGTATTTCATACTATTACATGCTAAACTGTTTTTCAAAAAGCGACGGTGAGGCGGAAAATAGGATGGATAATAAGAACAACCAAAAGAAAGCTGAAGAGGCCAAGATTATCTCCTTTCCAAATCTCGGTGAAAGGTTGATAGTAAAAGGGTTAGATGAGCTCGGGAACAGAAACTTTAGAGATGCTGCACTGCTCTTTAGCCAAGCTCGGGAGTTTGAGCCCGAAAATGATGAAGTTTGTATGGGACTTGTGGTCTCACTTGTTGAACTTGAGTATTATGAGGAGTCAAAAGAGTTGTGCCAAGAGATGCTGAACAAAGGCATCGGTGATTATTTTCAACTCATCAATATCTATTTAATGGTGCTTTTACAATTAAGCGAGCATCAGGAAATGGTTACGACTATTGAAATGCTATTTGAAGAAAATCAAATACCATTTGATAAAGAGGAACATTTTGAAAAGATGCTTCAGTTCAGTAAAAGGGCTCTTGAAGATAAAAAAGAGGAAGCGGACAGGCAAAAACAGCAGCTTGCAGAGGAATTAAAAGAGGATGAGCTGTTTGAAGGGAAAACGGATAATGAAATGTTCTTAGTTATTTCAAAACTGACGAATATAAATATTCGACCATTTATCCCTCAAATCGAACAATTTCTACAAGAAGAACAAGGCCATCCGTTTTTTAAAACGATGCTCCTTAACATCCTTGCCGACCAGGAATATAACGAAGAAGTAACACTTAAGAAATTCTCTAAAGCAAAGTCCGTAATTCCAAATGAATTAGCAGGCTTGAAGGAGACGGAGTTTTATAAGAAGGTTACCAGTCTTACAGAAGCGGAAATCAGTCAGAAAAACCCAAGCTTATTTGAAATGGTGCATAGTTTAATCGAGCGGCATTCCTTTTTATTATATCCGTTTGAACCGGAACCAGAAAGCCTGCCAGTATGGGCGGCTGCCTATCATGCATTAGCAGAAGAATACATGGCAGGAGAAAATATCAGCGGGAAGATAGCGGACATTTACTTGGCCGATGAGGAAGCAGTTGAGGATATTCTATCCTATATTAAAGAAATCGAGGAAATTTCTTATCCCATTATTTAACCTATAGCTGTTGTAACCGATTAATCCTGTGGTATAATGTAGTGGTTGTAATGTATAATCGTCTAATTTTGACGATTTCCCAATAATTTTTTTGGGTATTTTTGAAGGATGACTTGTTAACACTTGCAAAGCATATTCATCCAATGCTTATTATTGAAGTATATAGATTTTTTGGAGGGAAACACATGTCTGTAAAATGGGAAAAACAAGAAGGTAATCAAGGCGTATTAACAATCGAAGTTGACGCTGCAAAAGTAAACGAAGGTTTAGACGCAGCTTTCAAAAAAGTAGTAAAACAAGTAAACGTACCTGGCTTCCGTAAAGGTAAAATGCCACGTCAAATGTTCGAAAAAAAATTCGGCGTAGAATCTCTTTACCAAGATGCGCTTGATATTATTCTTCCAGATGCTTATGCAAATGCTGTCGAAGAAGCTGGAATTCAGCCTGTAGATCGTCCAGAAATCGACATCGAGAAAATGGAAAAAGGCGAAAACTTAATTTTCACTGCAACTGTAACAGTTAAGCCTGAAGTTAAATTAGGAGATTACAAAGGTGTTGAAGTTGAAAAATTCAATACTGAAGTAACTGACGAAGATGTTGAAAATGAATTAAAAACTTTGCAAGAGCGTCAAGCTGAGCTTGTTGTTAAAGAAGAAGGACAAGCTGCTGAAGGCGATACAGTTGTTCTTGACTTCGAAGGATTCGTTGATGGTGAAGCATTTGAAGGTGGAGCTTCTGAAAACCATTCATTAGAAATCGGTTCTAACTCTTTCATTCCTGGTTTTGAAGAACAACTAGTTGGTCTTGAAACTGGCGCTGAAAAAGATATCGAAGTAACATTCCCAGAAGAATACCATGCTGCTGAACTTGCAGGTAAACCAGCTGTATTCAAAGTGAAAATTCACGAAATCAAAACAAAACAACTTCCTGAGTTGGATGATGAGTTCGCGAAAGATGTTGACGACGAAGTTGAAACATTAGCTGAACTTAAAGAGAAAACAAAACATAAATTAGAGCATGACAAAAAACACGAAGAAGAAAACTTCGTACAAAACACTGTAATTGGTAAAGCTGTTGAAGGTGCAGAAATGGACGTTCCTGAAGCAATGATTTCAAACGAAGTAGACCGCATGATGAATGAGTTTTCTCAACGCATTCAATCACAAGGACTAAACTTGGATCTTTACTACCAATTCTCAGGTCAAGACGAAGAAGCTTTAAAAGCACAAATGAAAGAAGAAGCTGAAGGACAAGTTCGTACAAGCCTAACTCTTGAAGCAATTGCTGAAGCTGAAAAACTTGAAGCAACTGACGAAGATGTAGAAGCTGAACTTGGTCAAATGGCTGAAATGTACAAAATGGAAGTAGAAGCAATCAAACAAGCTCTTGGAAACTTAGATGGAATTAAAGGCGATCTTAAAATTAAGAAAGCAATTGACTTCTTGGTTGAAAACAGCAAAACAGTTGAAGCAAAATAATTTTAATAAGTAAGTAGATTTTAATATTTTCTTCAAAAAAACAAGGCGCGAGTAATCGTGCCTTGTTTTATACATATTGAGAATTTGTGGAAATTTGAAATTATCAGTTATTTCCTGATTGATTTTTTTTGGATTTCAGTGTAGATTAGTTCTAATACCGCATATACATATTTATACAACAAATCCTTATTTTAAAAATCAAAAGTTTTGGGCATACTGGTAAAGGGCAAATACATATTGATTGAATTTATTGTACTTAATGAACAACTCGCAAGCGTGAGCATTATTGTTACTAAACTTCCAAGAAACATGATAAAATGCAAAACATACTAGGAGTTTTGGAATGCTTTAGTAGATGTGTGTCTTTTTTTATTAGGAATTAGATACCGCTACTGTAATAGAGTTGGAAGAGTATTTAAAGGGGTGAATGTTTATGTTTAAATTTAATGATGAAAAAGGACAGTTAAAATGTTCTTTTTGCGGTAAAACACAAGAACAAGTCCGTAAACTGGTTGCTGGTCCAGGTGTATATATTTGTGACGAGTGTATCGAGCTTTGTACGGAAATCGTTGAAGAAGAGCTTGGTACTGATGAAGAAGTTGAATTCAGGGATGTACCTAAGCCAATGGAAATTCGTGAAATTCTTGACGAATATGTGATTGGACAAGAACAGGCGAAGAAATCTTTAGCTGTTGCTGTTTACAATCATTACAAACGTATCAATTCCAATAGCAAAGTCGACGATGTAGAGCTTTCTAAAAGTAACATCGCTTTAATCGGACCGACGGGAAGCGGGAAAACGCTTCTTGCGCAAACATTAGCACGTCTTCTGAATGTTCCTTTTGCTATTGCTGATGCAACTTCATTAACGGAAGCTGGATATGTAGGGGAAGATGTGGAAAACATCCTTCTTAAATTGATCCAAGCTGCTGATTATGATGTGGAAAAAGCGGAAAAAGGCATCATTTATATCGATGAAATTGATAAAGTTGCCCGTAAATCTGAAAACCCTTCTATTACACGAGATGTGTCTGGTGAAGGTGTGCAACAAGCGTTGCTAAAAATTCTTGAAGGAACGGTTGCTAGCGTACCGCCACAAGGGGGACGTAAACATCCTCATCAAGAGTTCATTCAAATCGACACTACCAATATTTTATTCATCTGCGGCGGTGCCTTTGATGGCATCGAACCAATCATCAAACGCCGTCTTGGTCAAAAAGTTATCGGTTTTGGCTCTGATGTGAAAAAGGATGATGTTGCAGAAAAAGAATTGCTTTCTAAAGTTCTTCCTGAAGACTTACTTCGTTTCGGATTGATTCCGGAATTCATCGGCCGTCTTCCAGTAATTGCTACTCTTGAGCAATTAGACGAAGCTGCATTGATTGAAATCCTGACAAAACCGAAAAATGCTCTTGTAAAACAATACCAAAAATTACTTGAGCTGGACGATGTTGAATTGGAATTCGAACCGGAAGCGCTAAGTGAAATTGCTAAAAAGGCAATAGAACGTAAAACAGGTGCACGTGGTCTGCGTTCTATTATTGAAGGCATCATTCTTGAAGTGATGTTTGATCTTCCTTCCCGTGACGATGTTGCAAAATGCGTAATCACAGGTAGCACGATTTCGAAAAATGAATCTCCAAAGCTAGTCCTTAAAGACGGTACAACCATCAAAGGACAAGAAAAGAAAACATCTGCTTAACTTAATAAAAACGTAAAGACTGTCAGTTCATGCTGGCAGTCTTTTTTTTGCTTTTTAGGATGTCATGATGGAAATTTGCTGATGTTTACGATTAAAACTCCAAAATTTACAACCTGAATTTCTTGGATTATTTCGACCTGCCCTAGGAGATACTAACAGAAATGACAAACTAGGCGAGTGCAGGAGGGAATACGATGAATTGGACAGGAATAGCGTTGTTTATCCAGCTGTTTTTTGGGATTGTAATTGGATTGTATTTTTTGAATTTATTGAAAGGTCAGCGGACGCAAAAGGTTTCTATTGACCGTGATTCACGAAAAGAAATGGATCAATTACGAAAGATGAGGTCGATTTCGTTAACAGAGCCATTGGCCGAAAAGGTTAGGCCATGTACGTTTAACGAAATTGTCGGACAGGAAGATGGCATTAAATCCTTAAAGGCGGCCTTATGTGGGCCGAATCCTCAGCATGTGATTATTTACGGTCCCCCAGGGGTAGGGAAAACAGCAGCTGCTAGGCTTGTATTAGAAGAGGCGAAAAAAAATGGGAAATCTCCTTTTAAAAATTCGGCTGTGTTTGTTGAATTGGATGCGACTACAGCTAGATTCGATGAGCGGGGAATTGCCGACCCATTAATTGGGTCTGTGCATGATCCAATTTATCAGGGAGCTGGAGCAATGGGCCAGGCTGGTATTCCACAGCCAAAGCAGGGTGCTGTTAGCAATGCTCATGGAGGCGTATTGTTTATAGATGAAATAGGAGAGCTTCATCCAATACAGATGAATAAGCTGTTAAAGGTGTTGGAAGATCGTAAGGTTTTTCTCGAAAGTGCCTATTATCAAGAAGAAAATCAAAATATTCCTACTCACATTCATGATATTTTTAAAAATGGACTCCCGGCTGACTTTCGCTTGATTGGAGCCACAACCAGGACGCCAAATGAAATTGCACCTGCGATTCGCTCGAGATGTATTGAAGTGTTTTTCCGTGAACTTGACAGGGAAGAAATCATTACAGTTGCTAAAAATGCCTCCGATAAAGTAGGAATCACGATTAGTGAAAAAGGATTACAATCGATTTCGGATTATGCCCGAAATGGTAGAGAAGCTGTTAATATGATTCAGACTCTCGCGGGTATTTCGATTAATGAAAACCGATCATTTATTAGGGAAGAAGATATTGATTGGATGGCTCATAGCAGCCAACTGACACCGCGAATGGATCGGAAAATTGAATCTAATTCAAAAATTGGCCTCGTTAACGGTCTTGCCGTCTATGGGCCCAACAGCGGGGCATTGCTAGAAATTGAGGTAACGGTTATGGCGGCCTCCAATGAAACCGGTTCGATAAATATAACCGGTATTGTTGAAGAAGAAAGCATCGGCGGGGGGAATGGGAAATCAATTCGCCGCAAGAGCATGGCAAAAGGTTCAATTGAAAATGTAATCACGGTTTTACGTTCGATGGGAGTGCCGGCTGACCAATTTGATATCCATGTAAACTTTCCTGGTGGAAGTCCTGTAGATGGCCCTTCAGCGGGAATTGCAATGGCTACAGGTATTTACTCGGCAATCTATAAAATCCCTGTTGATCACACACTAGCGATGACTGGAGAAATCAGCATTCATGGCGGCGTTAAACCGATTGGAGGAGTCATTCCGAAAATCAAGGCTGCAAAACTGGCTGGAGCAAAGACAGTAATCATTCCAGCAGAAAACATGCAGCCATTGCTCCAAGAAATCAAGGATATTGAGATCATTCCCGTTTCGAATGTGAAAGAAGTATTTGACCGGGCACTGAAAAAAGAGTTGATGTCGGAACAAATTCTCACATCCTTGGACCTATCGAAAAAAGAAAGTGTATAAAAGAATTGCCCCGGTTTGATCAGACCGGGGCATTTTAAGGACCATAACAATTTCTAGAAATAAACCTAACAGAAAAATAATAGCTTGTTCATACGTGCTTTTTTATCTAATATTGGAGATAATAAAAGCAGTAGAAACGTGTTAAGGTAAACAAATAGACACTTCTATATAAATAGGATAGAATTGTTAAAAGGTTGAGAACATGGGTAAATAGTTTACAACGACGATACTAATTAGATGGAGGTGTCAGGAAATGACTGATAAAGAAATCATCGTCCCCCTCCTGCCGCTTAGAGGACTGCTTGTATATCCAACAATGGTACTTCATTTAGATGTAGGCCGAGATAAATCGGTACAAGCCCTTGAGAAAGCAATGGTGGAAGACCATCTTATATTTTTGACGACACAGCAAGATGTTTCGTTGGACGAACCAGGTGAAGAAGATTTATTTACAATGGGGACTTTAACAAAGGTAAAACAGATGTTGAAGCTTCCAAACGGTACAATCCGAGTGTTGGTGGAAGGATTAAACCGAGCAGAGGTCATCGAATTTTACGATTATGAGACACATTATGGTGCCAAGATTAAAATATATGAAGACAGCGATGAAAAAGATGCTGAACATCAAGCATTAATGCGTACTTTGCTGGATTATTTTGAACAATACATAAAGATGTCCAAGAAGATAACCGGTGAAACCTTTTCAGCTACTTCCGATATTGAAGAGCCGGGAAGACTAGCTGATATAATTGCTTCGCATTTGCCTTTGAAATTGAAGGAAAAGCAAGAAGTACTTGAGACTATTGATATGAAAAAACGTTTAAGCCGTGTTATTGAGATCATTAATAACGAGAAAGAAGTTCTTTTTCTTGAGAAAAAGATCGGTCAGCGTGTTAAACGTTCCATGGAGCGGACGCAAAAAGAATATTATTTGCGTGAACAGATGAAAGCGATTCAAAAGGAATTGGGAGATAAAGAAGGTAAAACAGGTGAAATTACCGTTCTTACTGAAAAGATAGAAGAAGCGGATATGCCGGAGCATATTAAAGAAACAGCATTAAAGGAATTGGACCGTTATGAAAAGGTTCCGTCAAGCTCAGCTGAAAGTTCCGTCATCCGCAACTATATTGATTGGTTAATCTCGCTCCCTTGGTCTAAAGCTTCGAAAGACGACTTGAATATTCATAAAGCTGAAAAAATTCTAAACCGTGACCATTATGGGTTGGAAAAGGTAAAAGAGCGGGTGCTTGAGTATTTAGCTGTTCAGCAATTGACCAATTCGTTGAAGGGACCAATCCTTTGCTTAGTGGGCCCTCCTGGGGTTGGGAAAACAAGCTTGGCTAAATCAATCGCTGCATCCCTGAACCGGAATTTCGTTCGGGTTTCCTTAGGTGGAGTGCGTGATGAATCAGAAATCCGTGGACACCGCCGTACCTATGTAGGGGCAATGCCAGGCCGGATCATCCAGGGTATGAAAAAAGCTGGAACGATTAATCCTGTCTTTTTACTGGATGAAGTGGATAAGATGTCAAATGACTTTAGGGGAGATCCATCTGCAGCGATGCTTGAAGTGCTCGATCCGGAGCAAAATCATAATTTCAGTGACCATTATATAGAGGAAACCTATAACCTTTCCAAAGTTATGTTCATTGCAACTGCGAATAGTTTGGGCACAATTCCGGGGCCGCTTCGTGATCGTATGGAAATCATTTCGATTGCGGGTTATACTGAAATAGAGAAACTTCATATTGCCAAGGATCATTTACTGCCTAGACAGTTAGAAAACCATGGTTTATTGAAGACCCAACTGCAAATTCGTGAGGAAGCCCTTACTAAAATCATCCGTTATTATACCCGGGAGGCTGGTGTCCGGAGTCTGGAACGACAGCTTGCAAGCATCTGTCGGAAGACTGCGAAAATCATCGTATCCGGAGATAAAAAACGGGTCGTCATTTCTGAAAAGAATGTCGAGGAGTTTTTAGGGAAAACAATGTTCCATTATGGACAAGCGGAAGTCGAGAACCAAGTCGGTGTCGCTAATGGGTTAGCTTACACGTCGGTAGGTGGCGATACGCTACAAATCGAGGTTTCTTTATCACCAGGTAAAGGCAAGCTTATTTTGACAGGAAAACTTGGCGATGTAATGAAAGAATCGGCTCAGGCTGCTTTTAGTTACGTCCGTTCGAAAACCGAGAAACTTCATATTGATACGAACTTCCATGAAAAATATGATATTCATATTCATGTTCCTGAAGGTGCTGTCCCTAAGGATGGTCCTTCTGCAGGCATCACGATTGCAACAGCGTTAATATCGGCCCTTACTAATAGGCCGATCAGAAAAGAGGTAGGCATGACAGGCGAAATTACATTACGCGGACGAGTTCTTCCAATCGGCGGCCTTAAAGAAAAATCTTTAGCGGCTCACCGGGCAGGACTTACGAAAATCATCATCCCGCAAAATAACGAAAAGGATATTGATGATATCCCGGAAAGTGTCCGTAAAGAATTAACATTTGTTCCAGTTTCACACGTTGATGAAGTCCTTGAGCATGCATTGGTAGGTGTGAACGAATGAAAGTAACAAGTTCAGATATTGTCATAAGTGCTGTAAAGCCTGAACAATATCCAAACACTCCAATCCCGGAGTTTGCCTTAGCGGGTCGTTCCAATGTAGGGAAATCGAGTTTTATTAACAAAATGATTAATCGAAAAAATTTGGCGCGTACTTCCTCTAAACCAGGTAAGACGCAGACGTTGAATTTTTACATCATAAATGAAGCACTTCATTTTGTGGATGTACCGGGTTATGGCTATGCAAAGGTTTCTAAAACTGAGCGTGATGCATGGGGGAGAATGATCGAAACGTATTTCACCTCCCGTGACCAGCTTCGTGCTGCGCTCTTAATCGTCGATTTGCGTCATCCACCGACTAAGGATGATATCGCAATGTACGAATTCCTAAAGCATTATGACCTGCCACGGATTGTTATCGCCACAAAAGCGGATAAAATTCCAAAAGGCAAATGGCAGAAGCACTTAAAAGTCACACGCCAAACGCTTAATATGGAAAGGGAAGATGAATTGCTTCTTTTCTCAGGAGAAACAGGCGAAGGAAAAGAACAGGCCTGGGGCGTTCTTAAGAAATATATGTAACAAAAAGAAAAGGGTATTCCGTATATGGAAATACCCTTTTCTGCATAAATTCGCCTTAATTTTTTAAAGCTTTATTTTTTTCGGATTAATATGTAAACCCCAATTCCCATCAACACAAACGGCCAAAACTTTTCAATGTTTGCCGTACTTGTTTCGAGGATGCCGAAAGAAGTAGAGATTTTATCATAAAATAAAATAAGGATTGAGATGATAAATAATATCATTCCATGTAACATTCCAGAATTTGTTTTGCGGGCCCGGAGAATAAATCCTAGAGATATGATTAAAATAAAGATACCTATATTATCCGGCCAAATATCTAGGTTCTCAACGATATGGAAATGAGCGCCGAACCCGAGTAAGATGACGCCGGGAAGGATTGAATCAAATTCATTACCGCTATAAGCCTGTATTAAGAAGGCGATACCAACGATACATAATAAGGTGGGCCAGCTAAAAAAGCCTGGAAAGATTTCTATTTGTGAATGTTCAAGAAAAAAGTAGAGTCCGAAACCGATTAAAACGATTCCAGGGAAAATACGTTGCGTTTTCATTTTGTCCTCCTATCCAATTCGATTACTTGAAGTTTTTGGGCATTTTTGATATGGTACTTTTGTACACAATGTCGAAGTATGTATATAAATTACAAACCACCGCTCTAATACCTTTTGTAGCTATTCAGGTGTTTTGGCAGTCTTTTTAATGGTAGCATACGTTTTCATAAACTGTTCATATTATTTGCGTGAATCAATTTTAGTACATGGTATAATAAATTTACATGAAAAATTTTGGGGGTGCAAAATAAAAGGATGCATATTCTAGCGGTTGGTATTAATTACAAAACTGCCCCTGTAGAAATTCGGGAAAAACTGTCGTTTAACGAAGCCGAACTTGCCGAGGCAATGAAAGCTCTTAAAAATAAAAAAAGCATCTTGGAAAATGTTATTATTTCAACATGTAATAGAACGGAAATATTTGCGGTCGGTGACCAACTTCATACAACCCGATATTATATCAAGGAATTTCTTTCAGAATGGTTTAACATCGATAAGGAAGAATTCTCTAAATATCTGTTTATCTATGAAGGCGATGGAGCAGTCGAGCATTTATTTTCAGTTACTTGCGGCTTGAATTCCATGATTCTTGGAGAAACACAGATTTTGGGACAGGTTCGCTCAAGCTATATGTTAGGACAGAAAGAAGATACGCTTGGTACGGTTTTTAACCATCTCTTCAAGCAATCCCTTACATTAGCAAAAAAGGCTCATTCAGAAACGGAAATTAATACGAATGCAGTTTCTGTTAGCTATGCGGCAGTCGAGCTTGCAAAAAAAATCTTCGGTGGACTAAACGGCAAGAATGTCTTGATTCTTGGTGCAGGAAAAATGGGAGAACTAGCTATTCAAAATCTGCACAGTAACGGTGCAGATAGTATTACGGTTATTAACCGTACGTATCAGAAAGCAGTCGACTTGGCTGAAAGATTTAATGGTAAAGCAAAACAGCTTCAAGAGTTGCAATGTGCCTTAGTGGAAGCGGATATTTTAATTACCTCCACTGGTTCAAAAAATCTTCTCGTAACAAAAGAAATGATGACGTTCGTGAACAAGCTTCGCAAAGGTCGTCCTATTTTCATGGTCGACATCGCGGTACCGCGTGACCTTGATCCAAAATTAGCTGAGCTTGAGAATGTCTTCTTGTATGACATTGATGATCTTGAGGGAATAGTGCAAGCAAATATTGAGGAGCGTAAAAAAGCAGCTGAGAAAATCGAATTAATGATTGAATCAGAAATTGTTGATTTTAATCAGTGGATTAATTTGCTTGGCGTAGTTCCTGTTATTTCCTCTTTACGGGAAAAATCACTGTCGATTCAAAAGGAAACGATGGAAAGCATTGAGAGAAAGCTTCCACACTTAAGCGAACGCGACAAAAAAGTTCTGAACAAGCATACGAAGAGCATCATCAACCAAATGCTGAAAGATCCGATTTTATATGCCAAAGAACTTGCAGATGAGCCGAATGCAAAAGAGCAATTAAATAATTTCGTGAAGATCTTTCATTTAGAGGAATTGATTGAAGAACAATTGGTAGTGGATGATGAAAATGAACGGAACAGCGCCAAGACATCCCTATTAAATCCAGTTCCTGTCCAGTAATGAGGTAGATATGGAATTACTAATGACAAGATTACATGAAGCCACTGTATTGTTGTATGCCATCAGTATGCTTTTATATTTTATTGACTTCCTTAATAATAACCAGAAGGCGAATAAAGTTGCCTTCTGGTTGCTTTCTATTGTTTGGGTGCTGCAAACAATTTTTTTGTTTCTATATGTAATGAAAACGGGAAGGTTTCCGGTATTGACGATTTTTGAAGGCTTATATTTTTATGCATGGGTCCTCATTTCGTTATCACTAATTATTAATCGATTGCTTAGAGTCGATTTTACGGTCTTCTTTACAAATGTATTAGGCTTTATGGTTATGGCTATTCATACCTTTGCACCAGTTCAGATAGAATCAGAAGTGCTCGCACAGCAGCTCGTTTCAGAGCTTTTGCTCATACATATTACGTTTGCCATTCTATCTTATGGGGCTTTTACGCTTTCTTTCGTATTTTCCCTACTCTACTTAATTCAATATGATTTATTGAAACGAAAAAAATGGGGGAAACGGCTGCTTCGTCTCGGAGATTTAACAAAGCTTGAGCATATGTCATATGTCCTTGCAGTAATCGGAGTCCCATTATTAGTGGTCTCCCTTATCTTGGGTATTCAATGGGCCTATATAAAAGTACCTGGAGTATCCTGGCTGGATATGAAAATTATCGGCTCATTTATTTTGCTCATCGGTTACAGCGTGTTTTTATACTTGAAAATTCGGAAACAAATGTATGGAAGGACACTAGCCTTTCTGAATATTGGATCTTTCATGATTGTGTTAATTAACTTTTTCCTTTTTGGAAGCCTTTCAACATTCCACTTTTGGAATACATAGGAGGAAATTATGAGAAAAATTATTGTCGGTTCTAGACGTAGTAAATTAGCGATTACCCAAACGAACTGGGTTATTAATCAACTCAAAGAGCTTGGTGTTCCATACGAGTTCGAGGTGAAGGAAATTGTCACAAAAGGGGATCAAATCCTCGATGTAACGCTTTCTAAAGTAGGAGGCAAAGGCTTATTTGTAAAAGAAATCGAACAAGCTATGCTTGATAAAGAAATCGATATGGCTGTACATAGTATGAAAGATATGCCGGCGGTACTTCCAGAAGGCTTGACGATTGGCTGCATTCCACCGAGAGAAGACCACCGAGATGCCTTGATTTCAAAAAACCATGAAACTCTTTCTGAACTGAAGCCAGGTTCTATCATTGGGACAAGCAGTTTACGCCGTGGTGCTCAAATCCTAGCAAGAAGACCAGACCTTGAAATTAAGTGGATTCGCGGTAATATCGATACCCGCCTGAATAAGCTGAAAACTGAAGATTACGATGCTATTATTTTAGCTGCTGCCGGACTTTCAAGAATGGGATGGAAGCAGGACGTCGTAACAGAATTTTTAGATGAAGATATTTGTATACCAGCAGTTGGCCAAGGAGCACTTTCTATTGAATGCCGTGCTGACGATCAAGATTTACTGGCTGAGCTTGCGAAATTCACCTGTGAAAAAACGAAAAGAACAGTTGAAGCAGAACGTGCATTTTTAGATAAAATGGAAGGCGGCTGTCAGGTGCCGATTGCCGGCTTCGCGGTAGCAAAAGACAATGGAGATATTTCATTAACTGCATTGGTCGCTTCTCCGGATGGTAAATTGATTTATAAAGAAATGGTTGAAGGGTCCGACCCAGAAGCAGTTGGACATAATGCTGCTAAACTTATTAGTGAATTTGGCGGTAAAGAGTTAATCGATCGTGTAAAAGAGGAGCTTGATCAGTAATGAAGCCCTTTCAACCTCTAAAAGATTATCAGGTGTTAATCACCAGAGGGAAAAGACAGGCTGATGGATTAAAAGCTTCGGTTGAAAAAAATGGTGGAACTCCGCTTCTTGTTCCTTTGCTTGAGTTCACTCTTCCTGATCGTCGGGAAGAAGTGCAGCAGCGGTTAGAAGAATTAGATAGCTACGACTGGATTATTTTAACTAGTCAAAATGGGGTTGAATTCCTCTTTGCACTTCTCGGAAAAAAGCCTGTTAGGCTTCCAAAAATAGCTGTTATCGGTTCAAAAACAGAAGAAGCACTGAAGCGCCATGGATATGTGGCGGATTTTATTCCATCTCAGTTTGTTGCTGAAGGTTTTGTTTCGGAGTTCATTTCACTACTTCAACCAGGATCCCGTGTTTTGCTGGCAAAAGGAAATCTGGCGCGCGCGGTCATTGCGGATGAGATTAATAAAACTGGTACATCCTGTGATGAAGTGATTGTTTATCATACCGTACTTCCTGATGAGAGTGAAAGAAAACTTGTTCAACTGATAGTGAGTCGAAAAATTGATATCATAACCTTTACTAGCTCTTCAACGGTAGAGCACTTCTTACAGATTATAGACCGCAATAAATTGGGTACATACATAGAAAGCATTATCATTGCTTGCATCGGACCAATTGCTGCTAAAACGGCTTCTAAACATGGTTTAACTGTCGATGTGTGTCCAGATGTTTATACAACAGAAGCAATGGTTGAGGAATTAATACAATTCATTGTAAAAAAGAATAATAGGGGAGGAACTTTAAAATGAAAGACATTCCATTCAATCGCCACCGTCGCCTGCGTGCAAGTGCTGGCATGCGAGCTCTAGTCCGTGAAACACAATTGCATAAAGAGGATTTAATCTATCCGATTTTCGTCATTGACGGAGAAAACGTAAAAAATGAAATTAGCTCGATGCCCGGTATTTATCAGCTTTCTATGGATAATCTGGGAGCAGAAATGGATGAAGTCGTGAGTCTAGGCATTAAATCAGTCATTTTATTTGGTGTCCCTTTTGATCATGATAAAGACGAACATGGAACAGGTGCTTTTCATCATAACGGTCTTGTACAAGAGGCGACCCGTTTTATCAAAAAACAATACCCGGAAATCATCGTCATTGCTGATACATGTCTTTGTGAGTATACAAGCCATGGCCATTGTGGAGTCGTTGAGGGAGACAAGATTTTAAACGACGCTTCTCTTAACCTTCTTGCTAAAACGGCTATTAGCCAGGCCGAAGCGGGCGCTGATATCATTGCACCTTCTAACATGATGGACGGATTTGTTGCGGCCATTCGTGCAGGTTTGGATGAAGCGGGTTATGAAGATATCCCAATTATGTCCTATGCTGTAAAATACGCTTCAGCCTTTTACGGCCCATTCCGTGAAGCAGCGAATGGCGCGCCACAATTTGGTGACAGGAAGACGTACCAAATGGATCCTGCGAATCGTCTTGAAGCGTTCCGTGAAGCGGAATCAGATGTTGCTGAAGGTGCGGATTTCTTGATCGTGAAACCAGCCCTTTCTTATATGGACATCATCAGAGATGTAAAAAATAACTTTAATCTTCCTGTTGTTTCATACAATGTGAGCGGAGAATATTCCATGGTAAAGGCTGCGGCCAATAATGGCTGGATTGATGAAAAAGCAATTGTAATGGAAATGCTGACAGGCTTAAAACGTGCAGGATCGGACCTAATCATTACGTATTTTTCAAAAGAGGTAGCACGCTGGATTGACGAAGATAATAAAAGATAAAAAAATAACCTGTTAGAGAAAAGGGGACTGAATCATGCGGTCATATGAAAAATCGAAAAAAGCGTTTGCTGAAGCAAAAAATTTGATGCCGGGCGGCGTGAACAGCCCGGTCCGTGCCTTTAAATCTGTGGACATGGACCCCATTTTCATGGAGCGTGGCAAAGGCTCGAAAATGTATGATATCGATGGCAATGAATATATAGACTACGTTCTTTCCTGGGGACCGCTTATCCTGGGACACACGAATGATCGTGTCGTTGAATCACTGAAAAAGGTAGCGGAATCAGGTACAAGCTTCGGAACCTCTACCGTGGTTGAAAATGAATTGGCTAAGCTCGTCATTGAACGGGTTCCTTCGATTGAGATGATTCGTATGGTCTCTTCAGGAACAGAAGCGACTATGAGTGCTTTAAGATTAGCGCGAGGATATACTGGCCGTGATAAAATCCTGAAGTTTGAAGGTTCTTATCATGGACATGGTGATTCCTTATTAATTAAGGCCGGATCTGGCGTTGCAACGTTAGGTCTACCAGATAGCCCGGGTGTACCAGAAGGCATTGCAAAAAATACAATTACAGTGCCATATAATGATCTTGCAGCAACAAAATATGCGTTTGAGCAATTTGGCGAAGACATCGCCTGTATCATCGTGGAGCCTGTTGCGGGGAACATGGGTGTCGTGCCACCACAACCTGGTTTCTTGGAAGGCCTGCGCGACTTGACGACCCAATACGGGGCTCTATTGATTTTTGATGAAGTTATGACAGGTTTCCGAGTCGGTTATAATTGTGCACAAGGCTATTTTGGCATTGAGCCGGACCTGACTTGTCTTGGTAAAGTTATTGGCGGAGGTTTACCGGTCGGAGCTTTCGGAGGTAAACGTAAAATCATGGAACAAATTGCACCGAGTGGAACAATCTATCAAGCAGGAACATTATCCGGAAACCCGCTTGCCATGACTGCCGGACTTGAAACGCTGAGCCAATTGACTCCAGAGTCTTATGAAGAGTTTACCCGTAAAGGTGACATGCTCGAAAAAGGCATTGGAGAAGCTGCTAAAAAATATGGTGTTCCTTATACATTTAACCGTGCTGGTTCAATGATCGGACTTTTCTTTACGAATGAAGATGTAGTTAATTATGATACAGCAAAAACTTCTGATTTAGAGTTCTTTGCTTCCTACTATAGGGAAATGGCGAACCAAGGTATCTACTTGCCGCCTTCCCAGTTCGAAGGTTTATTCCTATCTACTGCACATAGTGATGAAGATATCGAAAAGACCATTGCAGCAACTGAACAGGCTTTTGCGAAATTAAAAAAATAGTCTAAAAAGGACTTCCTGAACTACCTAGCTAATTGAAACACTAATAAATCTCTTAAAACAGGCTACCATTATCCAAAAACTTTTGGAGAAAGGTAGCCTGTTTTTTTATTGAATTTCAATCAATAGGTAGGCCGAAAAAAGTTTGTAGGCCGAAAGTGGATGAAGGACGAATTAATGTGGTTGAAGGACGAATAAAAGTGGATGAAGGCCGAATTAAATGGTAGAAGGACGAAATAAATGGTTGAAGGCCGAATTAAAGTAGTTGAAGGCCGAAATAAATGGTTGAAGGCCGAATTAAAGTAGTTGAAGGCCGAATTAAATGGTTGAAGGACGAAATAAATGGTTGAAGGACGAATTAAATGGTTGAAGGACGAATAAAAGTGGTAGAAGGCCGAATAAATGGTTGAAGGCCGAAATAAATGGTTGAAGGCCGAATTAAATGGTTGAAGGCCGAAATAAATGGTTGAAGGCCGAAATAAATGGTTGAAGGACGAATTAAATGGTTGAAGGACGAATAAAAGTGGTTGAAGGCCGAAATAAATGGTTGAAGGCCGAATTAAATGGTTGAAGGCGAAATAAATGATTGAAGGAAGAATTAAATGGTTGAAGGAAGAAATAAATGGTTGAAGGCCGAATTAAAGTAGTTGAAGGCCGAATTAAATGGTAGAAGGCCGAATAAAAGTGGATGAAGGACGAATTAAATGGTAGAAGGCCGAAATAAATGGTTGAAGGCCGAATTAAATGGCGGAAAAGCCGAATAAAAGTGGTTGAAGGGCTTAAGGGCAAGATGGTTTCCGATGAAATTAAGGAATAATCAATAGCATTTCTTCATAGATTGTTATTGGTATAGGTACCGTTTACTGAAGCTGAAAGGAGGAGTTGTCTTGTCGCAAGAAAATGAATCGTATTTACGATTTTCTTTAGAGGAATCCGTTTGGTTCCAGAAGGGACAGGAAGTGGCTGAGCTATATTCCATTTCCCTCGATCCAAATGTGACGATTCAAGAAAGTGATCAATATGTTTTTATACGAGGCTCGTTAGATTTATGCGGTGAATACAAGGACTCGCAAAATGGTGAACAAGAGGAGTTTTCACAGACCTTTTTGCCAAGATCCGTTCAAAAGGTTGAGAGGAATCTCGATGGACTTAATGAGTTCACACACCGTTTTCCGGTTGATATAACGATTCCGAATAATCGGATTGCCTCATTAGATGAAATTGATGTCTCGATTCAAAGTTTTGATTATGCTCTACCTGAGCATAACTGTTTAAAATTGCAGGCGGATTTGTTGATAACCGGAATCTATAATGATTCATATGTGGAAGAACGTACCGATACGGAACTGGAGGTCGTGGAAACAGAAACCGAGGAACAAGAAGAAACAGACGAAGAAAATGAGTCGTACATTCCATATGCGGCTGGGGTCCCGCCAATCCCAGATTTTCAACCGGTGTTTCGTGATGAGCAGGAAGAAGAGTTATACACGCCATTTTCTGCCGAGGCAAAACGAGTGTCTGAAACTGAGGAAGAAGATGATGAGGAGCCTATCTATTTAAGTGAACAGCATAATGCTCCAGTTTTTGAAATTCCTGTTTCACCGTATCCAGAAGAGGAGCAGTGGGAAGAAGTAAACAGGGAAGAAGCCGAAGAGGAAGAAGAAGAAGAAGTGATTTACCTAATTGATCGCCATAGTCATCCAGTTGATAAGATTCCGGAGTCACCCATTCAAGATGAGAATCTAGAGGCAGAAGTTAGCAGACTGGTAAAAGCCGTAGAGAACTCGGAGATTAAGAAAGAAGAAGAATCGGTTTATGTAAGTAATCAACAAAGTGTCCCAGTTAGTAAGAATCCTGTATCGCCATTTGGATCCGAGGAAGTCGACCGGCAGGAAAAAGCTGTTAATGAAGCAGGACCTATCCTCAATGAGCATGTGAAAGTAGCAAACGAAGAGGAACACCAATCGTCTATAAGGGATTTGTTTAAAAGAAAAGAAAATCCAGAGCAACCAGCCAAAGAAGTTAAAAATTATAAAGGCAGAAAACAAGCCTCGGAACGTGATGATAAAGAGACGACAGAGCACGCGAATAAGCATTTATCCATTATGGATTTATTCGGACGAAAACAAGAGGAAGAACTGGTCAGGATGAAGGTTTGCATTGTTCAGCAAGGGGAAACGTTGGATGATTTGGCACAGCGCTATGATGTAACTGTTCAATCTATACTCTTCAGCAATGAATTGGAGTCGAATCAGAACGTTCATGAAGGGCAAGTCATTTATATACCGAAGGCGATTGCTTATAAAAATTAAGTACGGCAGAGAGCAGAGCAGATGGCACTGCTCCTGTTTTTTACTATAGTAATTGAGTTGTAATTTAATAAACATTGGTAGATATGAAAGACAATCTAAGAAATTAAGATTGAATGTGACTACGCCTTTGGTGGCTATAGGAATCCAATTGGCGAGTTTTTTTAGAGAAAGTGAGTGAGTCTCGTGAGGGAAAACGAGAATCAGCAGACTAATAATTGGGATAGGGACACAGGAGAAGTTTTGAAAGAATATGCCCTATATGTACAATATATAGAGGATTTCGGACGAGTGAAAAAAGTCTATAGTGATCGCGGTACATTTGCCTTGAAGTCCATTTTACCGCACAACGGCATTGATTTTATCAAAAATGTTCAAAAACTGTATCATCGCGGGTATAACCGAATTGTTCCCATTTATCAAACGATGGATCAACGTTATGCGGTTCTTCATAATGGTCGTTTGTATTACCTGATGCCCTGGTTGAATAACGAGAGAAACGGAGAGCGCGATGAAAGCCATAAGCAAATGTTCAGGGAGCTTGCCCGGATGCATACGTTGTCTGTAAAAGAAATAGAAGTGGATATTGAGGAACGAGAATCTCATTATGAGCGAACATTGGATTCCTGGAATAACGAGAAGGATTTTATGGATGAGTATATTGATAGCTGTGAAAAGAAGTGGTATATGTCTCCATTTGAAATGATGGTTTGTTCCTTTTTCACAGATATATCACAGGCACTGAGGTACTCGATTAAGAAGTTTGAAACGTGGTATGAAAAAACAAAGGAAAGTGAAAAAATCCGGACTGTTGTCACGCATGGAAAGGTCTCATTAAAGCATTTTGTTTATGATGAACGTGGATATGGTTACTTTATTAATTTCGAGAATTCGAATACGGCACCGCCTCATTTCGATTTACTCCCATTCCTAGTCAAATCGGCGAGGACCTATCCTGTCCAATGTGATGACTGTGTCGATTGGCTATATAACTATCTCCGTTATTTCCCGTTAAAAGAAGAAGAATTGCTGCTGATGCAAAGCTATCTTGCTTTTCCGGGATCGGCTCTAGATATAGTGAAGAATTATTCGGACGGCAGAGGCCATAGAACAGAACTAGATAATGTAACCCAACTGCAGCGGCAATTTTGGCTCCTGAAGAATATTGAATATATGGTGATGAAAATCGAAGAGATTGAACAGAAGAAAAAGGCGGCTACTGAAGCTGTTAAAGAAGAGCAATCACCCCCAAGCTAAATATACATGATTGGATTACCTCCAGTCATGTATATTTTTTTTCTGTAGGGGAATAATTAAATCCATTCGAAATATAAAGACATAGCTAAGAAAATAAATGCGATTAGCAGAAGCATATCGAAGAAAGTAGGGAAAATCAGCGTCCGCAACCCTTGGAATACTATAAAAGGGATAATGAACTGCTGGCAAACACCGCGGAATTTTTTCATCCAAGGCGGTAAAGTATAAGGGGAATATTTTCGTTTCATATTATTACCTTCCTTTGTAGGACTTCTTATATTCTATGGGTATGAGGTGGAAAAGGTGAGAAAGCCGTCACAGGAACTTATCTTAGAGGTTAGAATAAAGAAAAAGACTGAATGGCAAGATTTAATAGCCTAAAGTGGAATACTTTAAGAAAGTATTCGAAAGATGATTGACTGGAGCCCTATTTTTTTTGTACTATATACTATATGCGTTTAGTGATTTTACATATGAATATAAATGAATGCAAAGACCGGAAATAGTAAGATGAAATGCGCTTTTCAGAGAGGGAACCGTTGGTGAGAGGTTTCTAAGTTGGCAGCATCAGAAGTCGTCCGCGAGCAGTTTTCGTGAAAGTTATTTAGTAGCGATGGCCGGTGAAGAGCCGTTATCCCATTTGAGAGCCGAAGAAGATTCTTTTCTTTTTCGGAAAAAAGGTGGCACCGCGAACAACTTCCTTCGTCCTTTTGTGATGATGGAAGTTTTTTTTATGCCCTTAAAAGGAGGAAATGATTATGGAAGAGAACCAAATTTCGATGCCGACTAAATATGATCCGCAGACGATAGAGAAAGGCCGCTATAAGTGGTGGCTTGATGGAAAGTTTTTTGAAACAAAAGGTGATGACAAAAAAGAGCCATATACGATTGTCATTCCGCCGCCGAACGTAACAGGTAAGCTGCACCTAGGCCATGCTTGGGATACAACACTTCAAGATATATTAACTCGTATGAAACGGATGCAAGGCTATGACGTTTTATGGTTGCCAGGTATGGATCATGCTGGTATCGCTACGCAAGCAAAAGTTGAACAAAAGCTTCGTGCAGAAGGCGTAAGCCGTTACGACTTAGGCCGTGAGAAGTTTGTAGAAGAAACATGGAAATGGAAAGAGGAGTATGCGAGTCATATCCGTGAACAATGGTCAAAGCTTGGTCTTGGTCTTGATTACACACGTGAGCGCTTCACGCTTGATGATGGGCTTTCTAAAGCAGTACGCGAAGTATTCGTGTCCCTTTATAACAAAGGCTTGATATACCGCGGCGAATACATTATCAACTGGGATCCATCAACGAAAACAGCGTTATCTGACATCGAGGTTATTTACAAAGATGTTCAGGGCGCATTTTACCATATGAAATATCCATTAGTTGACGGATCAGGTGAAATTGAAATAGCTACGACTCGCCCAGAAACTATGCTTGGCGATACTGCTGTTGCCGTACACCCTGAAGATGACCGTTATAAGCATTTAATCGGTAAAATGGTTCGCTTGCCAATTACAGGTCGAGAAATTCCGATTGTCGGTGATGATTATGTGGATATGGAATTCGGTTCTGGTGCGGTTAAAATTACACCTGCCCATGATCCGAATGACTTTGAAATTGGGAACCGTCACAATTTGGAGCGCATCCTTGTCATGCATGAAGACGGTTCGATGAATGAAAAGGCCGGTAAATACGAAGGTATGGACCGCTTCGAGTGCCGTAAGCAAATCGTCAAAGACCTTCAGGAAGAAGGAGTACTCTTTAAAATAGAAGATCACCTTCACTCAGTTGGTCACTCAGAGCGAAGCGGTGCTGTTGTTGAACCATATCTTTCGACTCAATGGTTCGTCAAAATGCAACCTCTTGCGGATGCATCAGTTGAGCTTCAAAAAGGGTCTGATGATGAAAAAGTTCATTTCGTTCCAGATCGATTCGAAAAAACGTATCTGCACTGGATGGAAAATATTCGCGACTGGTGTATTTCCCGTCAGCTTTGGTGGGGCCACCGCATTCCGGCTTGGTATCATAAAGAAACAGGCGAAGTGTATGTAGGACATGAAGAGCCTGCGGATGCTGAGAACTGGGAACAAGATACAGACGTTTTGGACACGTGGTTCAGCTCTGCTTTATGGCCGTTCTCAACTATGGGTTGGCCAGACAAAGATAGCGTTGATTTCAAACGATACTATCCAACCGGAGCACTTGTGACAGGCTATGATATCATTTTCTTCTGGGTTTCACGGATGATTTTCCAAGCACTTGAGTTCACGGGCGAACGTCCATTTGAAGATGTACTGATTCACGGTCTTGTTCGTGACGAACAGGGACGCAAGATGAGCAAATCGCTTGGTAATGGAGTCGATCCGATGGATGTTATCGATCAATACGGTGCTGATTCCCTGCGTTACTTCTTATCAACGGGCAGCTCACCAGGTCAGGACCTTCGTTACAGCACCGAAAAAGTGGAAGCGGTTTGGAACTTCTCCAACAAAATCTGGAACGCATCCCGTTTTGCTTTAATGAACATGAATGGCATGACGTATGACGAAATCGATCTAAGCGGTGAAAAATCTGTAGCCGATAAATGGATTTTAACGCGTTTGAACGAAACGATTTCAAACGTAACAAGACTCGCTGACCGTTATGAGTTCGGTGAAGTCGGCCGTGTGCTTTACAACTTCATTTGGGATGATTTCTGTGACTGGTATATTGAAATGGCGAAACTTCCGTTATATGGCGAAGACGAAGCAGCTAAGAAAACGACTCGTTCAATCTTAGCTTACGTGCTAGATAACACGATGAGATTGTTGCATCCCTTCATGCCATTCATTACCGAAGAAATCTGGCAAAACCTTCCTCATGAAGGTGAGTCGATCACTGTTGCTGCTTGGCCGGAAGTGAACGAAGAATTGACAGATTCAGCTGCAGCCGAGGAAATGAAGCTGCTTGTTGAAATCATCCGCTCCGTTCGTAACATTCGTGCTGAGGTGAACACACCTTTAAGCAAAAAAATCAATTTGATTTTAAAAGCGAAAGACGAGTCCATCTTAGCAACATTACAGAAAAACAGCAGCTATATCGAGCGTTTCTGTAATCCTGAACACTTGACGATCGGCATCGAAGTCGAAGAACCAGCTCAAGCAATGACGGCAGTTGTAACTGGTGTTGAACTAATCCTTCCGCTTACAGGACTGATCAATATCGACGAAGAAGTGAAACGTCTTGAAAAAGAACTCGACAAACTTAATAAAGAAGTCGAACGCGTACAGAAAAAATTAGGCAACGAAGGCTTTGTTAAAAAGGCGCCAGCAAGCGTTATTGATGAAGAACGTGCCAAAGAAAAAGACTACAGCGAAAAACGTGACTCTGTGATCCACAGAATCAACGAATTGAAACAGCTGTAAAATGCAAAAGGATGAACCGGCCTATTATGCTGGTTCATCCTTTTTTTGTTTAATAAATATTAATCTTCAATCAGTCGTGATTAAATGTCCGGTTGAGAGGAAATTCTATCTTTAATAAAAATAAGATACTCTCTTACAATATTAATGTCACTTAGTGCACTAAGTGTCCTGCTACCCACTACATCCTCGATTTCATTGAGCATTAGGCTGTCATCTTCGGCAAAAATAAAATCGATTCCGACCATGCCAAACTCAAAAGCTGCGATTACTCTTTCAACAAGCGCTTTTTCACCTGCAGACAGCTCATATAATGAAGCTGATCCACCTAACGTATAATTTGCCTTGAAGCTGGAGGAGGACTCTCGAAGTACAGCGGCCACCACTTTTTTACCAATCACAAAAACGCGGATATCCTTGCCGAATACGCAGGGCTTTTGGACAATCCAATTTCCTTCCGACAATTCGGCTAAATCATGTGCGTGTTCAATCAAATATACTTGTTTCCCGCCGCGTCCATGGGCTTCTTTGGCGATGAACGGGAAGTCCATATCATCAGCACTCGGCTTTCCTTGGCAATACACGGTATCGGCCATCGGAATTCCGATTGAGGTCAAATATTGATGCGTTTTTGCTTTGTCATTCGCCATTTCGGATACGAAAGAGGAGTTAAAGCAGGCAATACCCACTTGCTCCAACTGTTTTGTGAGAAAAGGATCGATGGTCCGAACAATCGCAAAGTCTGGCAATTCAATAGGATGTTGCTTATGTTCCACGAACAACTCATTGAAACGATGACCAATTTTGATGTCTTCTCGGAAGTAAAAATGTAAATCAAGGTCAAGCCCTTTAGCTTCGTCGAGCATCCAGTCTATGTATCCTCTGTTTTTTTCGGCATCATCACGATTATAGATCAACCAACCTGTTTGTTTGTTCATCTGATATACTTCCTTTTTCTAATTTGTCCAACACATAATCAAACATGCTATCAGCGATGTTGATCCCAGTACAGTCGTAAATATTTAGTAAATGCGAGTTCGAATTCACTTCGCATAGAAGCGGGCCATCTTCACCGAACAATAAATCGACGCCAGCAAAGTCTGCACCGAGAATCGACGCACATCGGATGGCCAGATCCGCCTCTTTCTTGGTGGGGCTGTATGGTAATGCATGGCCTCCAACTGTCATGTTAGCTCGGAAGTCATGCTCGGATTTGCGGTGCATTGCAGCTATGACTTGATCTCCGACGACATTCACGCGAATATCACGGCCCTTACTGTGCTCGATGAATTCTTGAATAATAAATGGTTTGTGTCCAAGCTTTTGGACTGTCTTCAAAAATTCAGCCTCTGATTGAATTAAATACACTTGTTCACCAAATGAGCCGTATGCTTCCTTTACGATAAGCGGGTATCCAAGTTCAAGGCCGATATCTTTAAAAGCATCCACATTTATTCTTTCAATTCCTTCATACGTAAACGGAGGAAATAAGGTTTTCGGCATCGGAATGCCATGCCCTGCTAACGCTTGATGTGTTTTTGCTTTGCTATCGCAAATATCAATCGCTGTGCTGCTGTTATATACGGGAATGTCGAGCAATTCTAAATGGCGAGCCAAATGAATGTCTTTATCCATGAACAGGACAAAATCAGGCAACTTTTCAAAATTTCCTTTTAGCATAGGCAATCCTTTTTCAATAACAGGAATAAGTTCGGAATTACGGACAAGGGTTGCCGAAATCTCTTTTCTTTCAGCTGCTTCTTTAATAAATAAAGCTAAACTAGAAAACTTATCATGCTGTAAATAGCCGTTGACGACAATCCAACAGTGGAGTGCAGAAGGTTTCACGGTAAATCACTACCTTTCATCTAGGTAAATCGTTAATATATTGATAAAATAATTTTAACGCATAAGAGCGGTGTAAAGAAAGAGGAGGCTTATTGATAAATGGTAAAGACCATGAAAGAAATCAATCATTTTTTCGAACAACGACAGGTTCAATTAGGTATGAATTTTGGCCTATCACGAATGGAAACATTATTAACTAAATTAGGTAATCCCCAAGAAGGTCTAAAGTATATTCATATTGCAGGCTCAAACGGGAAAGGATCTACCTTGCATTATATAAAAGAAATCCTGCTGGCAGAAGGAATTCGGGTAGCTTCCTTCACATCGCCGTATTTAATACGCATGAATGAACAACTGAAGATAAATACAGATGAAATCAGTGACAATGACTTTGTCGCTGCCTTCCAGGAAATGTGGCCAATTGTACAAGAGATGGATAGTGCGGGGAACGGACCCACTCAATTTGAAATCTTAACAGCGATGGCATTCTCTTATTTTAGCAAAAAAGAAGTCGATCTAGTTCTAATGGAAACGGGACTTGGAGGCAGGCTCGATACAACGAATGTCATCCAGCCGCTTCTTTCGATCATTACCTCTATTTCTTTGGAACATACGAATATTCTAGGAAACACCCTTGCGGAAATTGCATCAGAGAAAGCTGGCATCATTAAAAGTGGTGCACCGATTATCAGTGGAGTCACGGCCGAGGAGCCAGCAAAAGTAATCGAAGAAAAAGCAGCTTCAGCAGACGTACCCTATTATCAATTAGGAAGGGACTTTTATGTGAATGATGTGAAGCAAAGTAAACATGGGCAAAGCTTCTCAATCTCACTTGATAATAGGTCTATCCGGAATATTGACCTTCAGATGTTAGGTCGTCATCAAATAGATAATGCAGCACTGGCCGTCGCTGCTGTCATGTTAGTTATAGAAGGCATAGATGAAAAAAGCATTCGAAAGGGAATAGGGGAGGCGAAATGGAAAGGCCGTTTTGAAAAAATATCGGACGAGCCGTTGGTAATCATTGATGGGGCACATAACCCTGCTGGCATCGAAGTACTGATAGAAACACTTAAGACACATTATCCAGATTACACTTACCGATTTATCTTCAGTTCATTTCGGGATAAAGATTATTCACAGATGCTGCATATGCTGGAAAAGGAAGCGATTGAAATCATCATTACCGAATTCAACCATGAACGAGCGGCTGATGCGGAAAAACTTTATAAACAATGCAGTCATGAAAATAAAAGCATAGATAAGGATTGGCAGGCGGCGATAAGGAAAGGGAGACAGAAAACAGGGGAAAAAGAGATTCTTGTCATTACAGGTTCCCTTTATTTCCTTTCACTTGTGAGGGAATTTATATCTGAATTTTGATAGATCTATAATCAATAACGGGTTTCATGACAAAATGAGTTATTTTCACAAAAAGGACCTGTTCAGGGTCCTTTTTATTTTTGATAACTATCAACATTATCGTTTAACAGAGCCTTAAAAGAAGAAAACTACTTTTAATAAAAGCCTATATATTAATTACCTATTATCCTGTATTTTTGTTAAAATATGTTTAAGTATTGATTCTATAGGACTAAAGAATAGTTCGGCAATCTAAAGAGAAATACACTAGTTACTAGGAGGGAGATCTACTGAAGGCAGAAGTAGAGATGGCAAATTAAAGAACGAGAGGAATGTTTAATTATGAAGAACCCTGGTGATTATGACAAAGTAGAATGTTCTGTAAAAGGAATTAGAATTTCTGATATAGGCACTTTTACAATTGATGCTAAGGATTCAATCGAAGTAAATAGATTCCGAGTGCAAGTAAAATAAATGATGCCATTCTATCTCTTTCTCTTCGCCCTAGGTCTAATTTTAGGCTCATTCTATAACGTTGTCGGCTTAAGTGTTCCTATAGGAAATTCATTTACCAATCGGCGCTCTGCTTGTCAATCTTGTGGACGAACCTTGACGTCGTTCGAGTTACTACCAGTTGTTTCTTATGTGATGCAAGGCGGTAAATGCCGTGGCTGTAAGGCCAGGATTTCCCTCCTTTATCCTGTTGTAGAAATGCTAACAGGTGTTTTGTTTGCTTCAGCTCCTTTATTCCTTGGTAGGGTGGACGAACTCTGGATTGCCTGGGCATTGATTTCTTTGTTTATGATCATCTTTGTTTCTGACGTGGCCTATATGCTTATTCCTGATAAGGTACTACTTTTCTTTGCAGTGATTTTTTTATTTCTACGCGTTCTCTTTCCACTATCTCCTTGGTGGGATTCAATTGTAGGGGCCACGGTTGGCTTTAGTTTGCTTCTATTAATCGCTGTGGTGAGCAAGGGAGGTATGGGTGGCGGTGATATCAAGCTGTTTGCAGTGATTGGCTTTGCACTCGGATTGAAGTTGGTGCTGTTATCGTTTCTGTTTGCGAGCTTTTATGGGGCATTTTTTGGCATCATCGGTATGCTAACAGGCGTGATTAAAAAGAAAACACTGATTCCTTTTGGACCGTATATCGTTTTTGGGACATTGACTGCTTATTTTTGGGGCGAGTCCATTTTACAGTGGTATGTGCACTTTTTAAGATGATAATAATTAGGGGAATCTATTTCATAAAGGGACGATCCTTGTTTTGATGAAATTTGTCAAAAACTTTCTGGACAGCTTGCGTTTTTGAACTTAAAGGACAGGGTTACTATTTTAACTGAAAATAGTTTACTAGGAATTTATTTAAGGTGAGAAACGCAAATTATGCGACGGCAAAGGATCAGAAATAACGGAACCCATACCTTTTGAAGAATGTCCTTAGTTTAGGGAAATATGAATAGAGAAATTTGACGAAACCTATTAATGACAAGCCGACAAAAGTCTTGTTATTTTTTTTTGCCTCTATGATAGGATGGAAAAAATGATCAGGAGAGGAGGAAAAAAAGTGGACAAGTCCGAAAAAAGCAAAGGTATTAAGATAAAAATAAATGGGGAAGAAAAAGTATTTGCCGATAAAAATAAGAATGTAGATCAAGAGGCAGCGGGTGAGGAGCAGGAACAAACTGATGATAGTTTTGAATGGATTCTACCGGATGATTCAATCGAGAACAAGGTTGTATTGGTCCCTGCCCCGAAAAAGAAGAAAATGCCGAAGCTTATCGGTTTTGGTACTGGCACGTTAAATAGTCCGGACAAAAGACCAATAAAACCATTCTTGATTGCAGTCATTTGTGCGGTGTTTTTCGGGTCGATTCTTGGCTTAATTGCCGTTAAAACCATTACTAAGGAAAAGGCAGCTGATACTTCAGTTGAGACCTCTATCACAACGGCATCTCCTGCTGAGGATACAAAACCAGAAACTATGGAACAAGGAGCTCAGCTGAAAACATTCCTTGTACAAGGCGGTGTATTCAGCAGCGAGGATGCCGCGAAACAAATTCAAAAAAAAATCATTGAAAAGCAGGTTCCTGCTGAAATTTTCAAATTAGAAGACAGCTATTATTTATTTTTAGGATCAGCGGAGAGCCTAACTGCAAGTAAGGAGCTGGCATTGTTTTTAAAGTCATATGATGTAGACGTTTATTGGAAGGAAATCAATTTTGAAGCGGCGAGTAAAAGCCAAAAAGATGAGGAAACACTCGACACTATGAAGGCTGTATATTCTTCATTAGCAGAAACATCCGCAACCAAGCTTCGGGGTAAGGAAACAACAGTAAACGAGGAAACTCTGAAAAAAAATATGGAAAAGCTAAAGGGGGAGAACTTATCATCAGAACTTTCCCAAATGAATAATAATCTATCAGCTGCGGCAAAGTTGATAACCGAATATGAAACATCAAAAAAGGAAGAATATCTTTTACAGGCTCAAGGAAGTCTGCTTGACTTTTTATTGGATTACCAAAAAATAACAGGGTGAGAGTTGATGATCTAGGGGAGTGATTTAACAGGACAAGCTCCCCTTTATGACAACTTTTTTTATTTTCCGGGAAATAAGATACGGCCATTTGTCGATTTCTAGTAAACAATAATTGTGGATTTCTCCATAATTTGATAGGATAGAAATGTATCTCCCTATGTAAAGAAAGGTGACTTTTTATTATGCAACCATTGATTTTAGCTTCATCATCACCGCGTCGTAAAGAACTTCTACAATTCCTTCAAATACCCTTCGAAAGTATGAATTCCAATGTCGATGAAAGTATTGATGAAAACATGCGTGCGGAAGAGGCGGTACAAGAATTAGCTTCTAGAAAAGCGGCAGCCATTGCGGCTGATCATCAGGAAAGCTGGGTAATTGGCTCAGATACAGTTGTTGTCCTTGATGGTGAGATATTGGGCAAGCCAATCAACCGTGCCGATGGAAAAAGAATGCTCGAGATGTTATCAGGAAGAACACATGAAGTGTACACAGGTGTCGCTATTATATTCGGTAAGCACAGCAAAGTATTTGTAGAAAAAACGGAAGTGACTTTTTGGGAGCTGTCAGAAGCTGAAATCGAACGTTATCTGGACAGCGGCGAACCTTTTGACAAGGCAGGCGGCTATGGTATTCAAGGATACGGTTCACTTCTTGTCAAACAAATTAATGGGGACTATTTCACTGTTGTCGGACTTCCGGTTTCAAGACTAGCTCGCGAACTTAAGGTGATGCAATCAGACTTGACGTAATAGATTTCTCCTCTGGCCCTCTCCCTTTATAAGGAAGGGTGGATGCTTTGAGTGAAAAAATGCAAATGCGGGATTACCCGAAAGAAGAGATGCCTCGCGAAAGATTCCTGCAAGACGGGCCGCAAAGCCTCTCCAATCAAGAATTGCTTGCTCTGCTGTTGAGGACTGGAACAAAGGAAGAATCTGTCCTTCAGCTTTCTAGTCGTCTCATCAAATCTTTCGAGGGTCTGCGTCTGTTAAAAGAAGCCTCTGTCGAAGAAATGACCGGGATTAAAGGGATTGGTGAAGCGAAAGCGATTCAAATTTTAGCCTCGGTCGAACTTGGCAGGAGAATTCAAAAATTAAATGATCCAGACCGCTATGTGATCCGCTCTCCTGAAGATGGTGCCAATTATTGCATGGAAGAAATGCGTTTTTTGACACAAGAACATTTCGTCTGTCTCTATTTAAATACGAAAAATCAAGTTCTTCATAAAACGACAGTCTTCATCGGCAGTCTCAATGCTTCGATTGTGCATCCGCGTGAGGTCTTCAAAGAAGCTTTCAGAAGGTCTGCTGCCTCTATCATCTGTCTTCATAACCACCCCTCCGGAGACCCGTCTCCCAGCAGAGAAGATATTGAAGTAACGAAAAGATTAGTCGAATGTGGTAAAATAATTGGGATTGAAGTATTGGATCATATCATTATTGGGGAGCACAAATATGTTAGTTTGAAGGAAAAAGGTTATTTATGACACTATCAAAATTTTTGATGATACGATATAATATTGTTTATGATTTTTAAAAGAGGAAACTTTTTCAAAACTCTTATTGTCAAAAAACGACAAATTATTATTTGAACTTATAAAAAGGCATTTTTGTTTACGAAAGGGAGATACCATAATGTTTGGAATTGGCGCTAGAGATATAGGAATTGATTTAGGAACAGCTAATACGCTTGTTTATGTAAAAGGAAAAGGAATTGCCGTACGTGAACCATCTGTTGTTGCTGTGCAAACAGATACAAAACAGATTGTCGCAGTCGGAAATGATGCGAAAAACATGATCGGTCGTACACCTGGAAACGTGGTTGCCCTTCGCCCGATGAAGGACGGAGTTATTGCCGATTATGAAACAACGGCTACTATGATGAAGTATTATATGAAAGAAGCTCAAAAAAAGGGCGTATTCGGTAACAAACCGTATGTCATGATTTGTGTGCCTTCTGGAATTACAGCAGTTGAACAGCGTGCAGTTATCGATGCAGCTAGACAAGCTGGAGCTCGTGATGCCTATCCAATTGAAGAACCGTTTGCAGCAGCAATCGGAGCTGATCTTCCTGTTTGGGAACCTACAGGCAGCATGGTCGTTGATATTGGCGGGGGAACAACGGAAGTAGCGATTATTTCCCTTGGTGGAATTGTAACAAGCCAATCAATTCGCATTGCTGGTGACGAGATGGATGATGCCATTATCGTTTACATTCGTAAGAACTACAATCTAATGATCGGTGAACGTACTTCTGAAGCGATTAAGATGGAAATTGGTTCTGCAGGTGACACGGAAGGTATTGAAAATATGGAAATTCGCGGCCGTGACCTATTGACTGGATTACCAAAAACGATCGAAATTACAGCTGAGGAAATCTCTAAAGCATTAAGTGATACAGTTTCTGCGATTGTAGATTCAGTGAAAAACACTTTAGAAAAAACACCACCTGAACTTGCAGCTGACATTATGGACAGAGGTATTGTACTAACAGGCGGCGGTGCTTTGCTGCGCAATTTGGATAAAGTCATCAGTGAAGAAACGCAAATGCCAGTAATCATTGCTGAAAATCCGCTTGATTGTGTTGCAATCGGAACTGGTAAAGCATTGGACCACATTCATTTGTTCAAGACTAAATCAAGAGATTCAAGATAAGCATTACAAGCATTACTTCTCAAATAGGGCCGGCTCAACAAAAGGTTGCAATTTTGAGCCGGCTTTGCTTTTTCTTTAAGCTGTCTAAAAACATTTGATGGCTAGCTGTTATTAATGTGTTAATCATTACAATTGAGTAAATTAAAAATAGAGGTGCAATCATCATGCCACAGTTTTTTAATAAAAAACTCCTTCTCTTGCTCGTTAGCATTATCGTTCTCGTGGCATTGATCGGTTTTTCATTAAGAGAGAGAGAAGAGTTAACTTGGCCCGAGAAATTCTTAAAGGATACAACAGGCTGGGTCGGAAATGTGTTTAATAAGCCTGTATCGGGTATAACGGGGTTTGTAGGGGACTTAAAAGACCTTCAACATACATACGATGAAAACAAAAAGTTGAAAGCCCGTTTGGATGAATATGTTTTATTGAAAACCCAGGTGCAAGATTTAAAAGAGGAAAATGAAGAACTTCGTGATAACCTCGGTAAGGAAGACGATCTGCGGAAGTATTCGCCAATTCAGGCGACGGTTATAGGGCGTAATCCTGAACGCTGGCATGAAATGCTTACGATTAATAAAGGAAAGCGTAATGGAGTAGAAAAAAATATGGCTGTCATTACATCCACTGGTTTAGTTGGTAAGGTAAAAGTAGCCACTGATTTCACTGCTTCTGTTCAACTTTTAAGCTCAATCGACAAAGCTAACCGAGTCTCTGCAATCATTCAAGGCAAAGATAAAGCATTTGGTTTGATTGAAGGGTTCGATGATGAAAAGAATCTTTTATTAATGAAACGGATTCCTTATGATAAAAAAATCAAGAAAAATTCATTGGTCATCACTTCTGGTTATGGAGGGATCTTCCCGAAAGGTCTGACAATCGGAAAAGTGGTCGATGTTAAAGTGGATCAATATGGATTAAACCAAACCGCGTATATTGAACCTTCGACGGATTTTTATGATATTAATAATGTAATGGTCGTCAAACGTGAAGTTGGCGGCGTAGAAGATGAGATGGATGGGGAGGATGAAGTTAAGTGAAACATTTCATCCTTTCTTTTATAGCCTTGCTTTTTTTTGTTTTTGAAAGCATCTTTGCCCAGTTATTTGCAAGTGATGTATTTGGCGCTGATAAAATCCTAGTTCCTCGGTTTATTATGATTTTTGTTTTTTTCCTGACTATGTTCGGATCTAGAAAAATAGGGATGCTTTATGGAGCAATTCTTGGGTTAACATATGATGCCGTATATACAGAAATTTTAGGGGTTTACATGTTCCTTATCCCTTTTCTTGCGTATTTGATTTCAAAATGCATGAAAATCTTGCAAAATAATATACTTATTTCCTGCCTTGTGGCTCTCTTGTTTACGGCAGTTTTAGAGGTCGTTATTTTTCAAATGAATATCATCCTATCTTTTGCAGATATGGGATTTGCGGAATATATGGACCGGAGATTCGTCCCGACATTATTATTGAACCTCGTATTTATTATTATTAGTTGCTATCCATTAAAGAGAATTATCGAAAAGCTTGATTTGCAAGGAGAATTAGAATAACGTTTCTGTGTTCTAATAGTAGGTTAAAAATGTATTTTCACTTTTCCATGTAAGTAGAAAAAGGAAATTTGTTTTCCTATGTCGAATTATATTTCATTGAGGTGAAACAAACGTCATGAATAAAAGAATTCAGCAAAATGTTATGATTAAGGGAACAAAAGACGGGTTTATGCTTCATCTCGATGATTCTTGCTCATTTTCCGAATTATTGAAAGAGTTAGAAGCGAAGCTTTCTGCAAACTATCAGTTTCAAGAAAATGACCCGTCTATTTCCGTAAAAGTACATACAGGGAACCGCTATCTAAATGATGAACAAGTGGAAAAGATTAAACAGGTTATCCATAAAAAGAAAAAACTTTTCGTTGACGAGATGCTTTCGAATGTCCTGACAAAGGATGAAGCGAAACGCTGGAAAGATGAAAACCAAGTGACAACTGTGACCAAGGTGATAAGATCGGGACAGGTGTTTGAAGTTCCCGGCGATCTACTGCTAATTGGAGATGTTAATCCGGACGGAACGGTACGTGCGGGTGGTAACATATATATTATGGGACAGTTAAAAGGGATAGCCCATGCCGGATATAAGGGGAATAATGAGGCTATTATTGCAGCCTCTGTTATGAAACCCGCTCAGTTGCGTATAGCTGGACAAGTGAATTTATCTCCTGACCAATATACGAAATGGGGGCATGACTTGGAATGTGCCTACATGGACGAAGAAGAAAATATAATAATAGAAAAGCTGCAAGTTTTAAAGAAATATAGACCTAATTTAAATAGATTAGAAGGGGGTCTCTAATCGTGGGAGAGGCAATAGTTATAACATCTGGTAAAGGTGGTGTCGGAAAAACAACCACCTCCGCCAACTTAGGAACATCGTTAGCTCTTCTAGGTAAAAAGGTTTGTTTGATTGATACGGATATTGGTCTTCGGAACTTAGATGTGATTATGGGATTGGAAAATCGAATCATCTACGATTTGGTCGATGTGGTCGAAGGGCGCTGCAAAATACATCAAGCGCTTATTAAAGATAAGCATTTCGAGGATCTGCTTTATTTGCTTCCGGCTCCACAAAATAGTGATAAATCAGCGGTAAACGAAGAGCAGATGAGGAAACTCATTAGTGATATGAAACCCGACTATGATTATATCCTCATTGACTGTCCTGCAGGTATTGAGCAGGGCTTTAGGAATGCCATAGCTGGTGCTGACAAAGCAATTATCGTGACGACTGCCGAAAGACCGGCTGTCAGGGATGCGGACCGTATTATTGGTCTGCTCGAAAAAGAAGAGCAGATTGAACCGCCTCAATTGATTATCAACCGGATACGCGGCCATTTACTTCATGAAGATGAGGAAATGGATATCGATGGAGTAACCGATTTTCTTAAAATTGATTTGATCGGCGTCATTCCTGATGATGACCAGGTCATTGTAGCAGCTAATAAAAAGGAACCCATTGCCTATAATCCGGACAATAGAGTCTCGCTTGCCTATAGGAACATTGCCCGACGGATTCTTGGTGAATCTGTGCCCTTGACTCCGATTGGCGTCGAACCAAAAGGTTTTATGTCAAAATTGAAAAAATTCTTTAGCGTGCGGTAAATTTGAATCAAAAATTATGAAGTGAGTGCATTCAATGCCCTCGCTTTTTTTCTTTTATCCTATCGCAGCTATAAGGATGGAGAGTTAGATTTATATAAAAAAAGGCAAGCCATCTATCTTGGCTTGCCTTTTTATGTGTTGATTAAGTATTAATAAATGCGACAGGTTATCCGCGTCTTCCGCCTCTACCGCCACGTTTTGATTCGGTGCTACGTTTAAGAGTAGATAAATTTTCTTCACTAGTCTTTAAAAAGCGAACCATTTTATCTTCGAAATTTTCCTTTGGTTGGAAATTACCTTTTGAACGAAAGTCTTTAGAACGGCTATCCCCTTGGCGTGGTGGGCGTTTGGTATAAGAAGAGGTTTGCCCTTCGGGTTTATCTATAGCCTTTTTGATGGACAAGGCAGTTTTTCCGTCTTTCTCACTAATCACTTTTACTTCAATTTGGTCGCCTACTTTAAGATGGTCATTAACGTCTTTTACATAGCTATCCGCTACCTCACTGATATGCACAAGACCTGTTGAGCCTCCTGGTAATTCTACGAATGCTCCAAAATTAGTGATACCTGTTACTTTACCTTGTACTTTGCTGCCTATTTCGATTGACATAAAAAAATGTTCCCCCTCAATAATGTTAAAACAACTTCATTATAACAAATTAAGAAGAACAATATCAATTGGATTTTTTTTCTCAATGATTTCATTTTCTAAATCAAAGCATAAAATACATCAAAACTCATAGTTTTCAATTAAATTGTTGTTCCAAAATTTATTTTAGAAAGAAAAATTCAGAGGTGTTTAGAAAGAAAATCTTTTCTCCGTCATAGTCTGGACAAGTTGCTCATACGTTGTAATATAGCGCTTTGACATGAGCAGGGGGTGGACTTGGAATGGATGATCGCAGGAAAGATATCCGCAATCGTATCGCCAAGAGACGGAAGTTTAATGATAAACCAGCAGGAAATGGTAGTTGGACGGAGATCAATAATGAGGAACCGTATGGTTTTGATTCATTTAACGGGTATTCCGAGAAAGATCATCCGCTCTTTAAGAAAGAATATTTCTTTTTTAAAATCTTGGCCAGTGTATGTCTATTTCTTATTATTGCGGTGATGTTTAAGCATCCCTCAACGCGGCTGGATTCTGCAAGGAGTTTTGTCACGGAAAACATGAACCAGGAGTTTCAGTTTGCTTCAATTTCCAATTGGTATGAAAGTGAGTTTGGCAAGCCTATCGCTTTTTTACCGAATAAATCTGGGACAGAAACAGTCGATTCGGGTGAAGGCTATGCGAGGCCTGCCTCTGCGAAAATTACCCAAACCTTTGAGACAAACGGCGAGGGAATCATATTGGAAACAAGCAAAGGATCTAAGGTTGAATCGATCAATGAAGGAGTGGTCATTTTTGCCGGTGAAAAGGAGGGGATTGGAAAGACGGTTGTTATTCAGCATGCTAACAAAAGTGAATCCTGGTATGGGCAACTAGAAAAGATTAATGTGAAACTTTATGAGTTTGTTAATAAAGGGAACGAAGTCGGACAGGTTACAGTAAGTGAAGACGGTTCCAAGGGCAGGTTTTATTTAGCAATAAAAGAAAATGACGCCTTCATCGATCCAAAAAAGGTGATATCCTTTGAGTGAGTATGGAAAATTACTATTTAAAATCAGAGTACATCCGACACTGTGGTTCGTCATTGGAATCGCCATCCTTACGGCCCATTTCGTTGAAGTGATGATGTTGTTACTCATCGTTTTTATTCATGAGATGGGGCATGCAACCTGTGCTCAGCACTTTAAATGGCGAATTAAGTCAATCCATCTGCTTCCTTTTGGAGGGGCGGTCGAGACTGAGGAGTATGGAAATAAAAGTTTGAAGGAGGATTTGGCCGTCGTGCTTGCCGGTCCACTACAACATGTTTGGCTCATCGGAGCGGCTTTTTTGCTCTATTCCCTTTCCTTTATTTCCTATGAGCTGTATCAGCCTTTCTTATATATGAATCTTATGTTGTTGGTTTTTAATTTGCTGCCAATTTGGCCTTTGGACGGAGGGAGGCTTTTATTCATTGGTGTATCTCTTTACTGCACCTTCCTTGAAGCACAGAAATATACGCTCTATTTTTCTGCCGCTTTCGCTCTCCTGGCTTTTTTAACTTGGCTCATTCTTGAACCACTTAACTTGAATATCTGGCTGATTATCTTTTTTATTAGTCTTTCACTCGTTATGGAATGGCGGCAGCGGTATTACGCTTTTATCCGCTTTCTTTTACAGCGTCATTATGGTCATACAAACGATTTGGCTAAACTAAAACCGATTATGGTGGATTCCCAAGAACCGATCTATAAGGTGCTGGAAATGTTTCAACGCGGCTGTAAGCACCCCGTTATCATTATGAAAAACGGCAAAGAGAGTGGTTCGTTGGATGAAACGGAAATCCTCCATGCCTATTTTTCAGAGAAAATGACCAATGGGAAAATAGGTGACCTATTATATTCTTATTAAATATGATATCCTTTCTTCAAATTGAGGAGAGGATTTTTTTTAATGAAAAAGATGATCGCTAACCTATCTTCGCGCGAAAAAAGAGTGGCTGTGCTGGAGAATGATGTGCTACGTAAAATTGAAATCATGCCGCCTCACCAATGCAGTACGGTCGGTAATATTTATCTTGGGAAAGTAACAAAGGTATTGCCGGGTATGGATGCAGTCTTTATTGATTATGGAGTAGACAAGAATGGCTTTTTGCATCGTGACGAAATTCCTTCTTTCCAACTGACAAAACGAGACGGAAAAGCGGCAATTGGTCAATACGTCCGCCAAGGAGAAAAGCTGCTAGTTCAGGTGACTAGGGATGAAACCGGTACAAAAGGAGCAAAATTGACAGGGTTGATCGAGTTTTCAACAGATTCCCTCGTTTACATACATGGAATAGATTATGTTGGCGTTTCTAAGAAATTCAAAAACGAGCACTTGCAAAAACAGTGGCGGGAAACGGCTGTACAGTTTAAACAGCCTAATGAGGGGTTGATTGTCCGCACATCGATGGAGAATGAAAGCGAAACGGTTTTTTTGAACAGGTTATCTTCATTGCGTCAGCTCTATAAAAATCTTGAACTGAAGGCAGCCTCCCTAAAGGCTCCAGCTCTCCTCTATGAGAGAGATAATTTCTTAGAGATGATTATCTCTGAAATGTCGAGAACGGGTTCAGGGGAACTTGCTATCGATGATTTCGAGGCATATCAAGAGGTGAAAAAATGGATACGGGAAAACGGTAAGGAATGGATATTATCCTATGAAACGGGTCCAAAAAACATTTTTTCTGAACGGAATGCGGATGGGCAAGTTGAGAAAGTGATGAAGAAAATAGTCTGGCTCGATAACGGAGGCTATTTAATCTTTGAAGAAACGGAAGCATTCACTGTAATCGACGTCAATTCGGGTAAGTTCACTGGTAAAGTGGAAAAGGAAGCAACGCTGTTTGCAGTGAATCAGGCGGCAGCGAAAGAAGTTGCCCGTCAACTGAGATTGAGAAATATTAGCGGGATTATCCTAATAGATTTCATCAATATGGAGAAGCCACAGCATAAGCTTGAAATTATCGACATTGTCAAAAAGGAAGTAGCGAGGGATGAGATGCGCGTCCAGGTTATTGGCTTTACAGAACTAGGCATCTTACAGGTGACGAGAAAGAGAACCTCACCGTCACTAAGCGAAATATTGACGATACCTTGTCCTGTATGCAGCGGAAGCGGGAAAGTTGAGAGTGCTGAAACAGTGGCCTTCCGGTTGGAGCGTGAATTGCTGGAACATCGTAAAGCGGATGATGAAGCGGTCTGGGTGGAAGTAAGCAAAGCCGTGGCAGACGTGTTGCTAGGTGAAAATGAATCATATAGGCCGACATTGGAAGAATTGATTTCTAAAAAGTTATTTCTTTCATTTGTCTCCGGTTCTATAAATACGTATTCTATTAAGCGCTTCGGGAGCATTCAGGAAATCGAACGAGCTTTCAAGTGATGGACGAGAATTCTTACAAATATATTGACAGCTCTTCCGGTTTCATGATAGGATTTTAATGTTATGTTTGTAGCACCCGTGCTACAACCGCTCAACAACAGGTCTTAAGCTTTTGTCTTTTTGACAAGACGCCTGTGATTGGCGAGTCTGAGACATTTAAGGAGGTGCAAGTATGTACGCAATTATCGAAACTGGCGGTAAACAAATTAAAGTAGCAGCTGGCGAAGCGGTTTACATTGAAAAATTAAACGCAGAAGCAGGCGAAACTGTTACATTTGACAAAGTTTTATTCGTAGGTGGCGAAGACGTGAAAGTCGGTGCTCCACTAGTGGAAGGCGCTACTGTAACAGGTACTGTCGAGAAACAAGGTAAGCAAAAGAAAATCACTGTTTTCAAATACAAAGCGAAGAAAAACAATCGTAAAAAACAAGGTCATCGTCAACCATACACAAAAGTTGTTATCGAAGCAATCAACGCGTAAGGGCTGATTCTAGATGATTAAAGTTGTCTTTGATGCTCCGCAGGAACGGATTACTTCGTTCACCTTAAGCGGACATGCTAATTTTGCTAAAAAAGGTTCTGATATCGTTTGTGCAGGTGTATCGGCTGTTTCCTTCGGGTCAGTCAATGCGATTATGTCCTTAACGGATGTAGAGCCTGAGATTGAGCAAGGGAGAGAGGGCGGCTATCTTCGCTGCGTTATTCCGGCGAATCTTTCACCGGAATCCGAAGAAAAGGTGCAGCTGCTCTTGAACAGTATGCTCATATCACTGCAAACTATCGAACGTGATTATGGTAAATACATGAAAATTATCCTCAGCCAATAGGAGGTGGAACAAATGTTAAGATTAAATCTTCAGTTCTTCGCTTCGAAAAAAGGAGTAGGTTCTACAAAGAACGGACGTGACTCTCAATCTAAGCGTCTTGGCGCTAAACGTGCAGATGGTCAATTCGTTTCTGGTGGTTCTATCCTTTACCGTCAACGCGGAACAAAAATCTATCCAGGTGAGAACGTAGGCCGTGGTGGAGACGATACTCTATACGCTAAAGTAGACGGTGTTGTTAAATTCGAACGTTTCGGACGTGACCGTAAAAAAGTAAGCGTATATCCAGTTGCACAAGAAGCATAATTGGCATCTTTGAACAGAGGCTGACTCAAAAGGGTCTGATTCCTTCTACAAGACACTATATATCGCGTCATTTTTAATAATGGTATGCTATATAGTGAAGAAGGGGTCCGGCCCTTTATTTATACTATAGGAACGATAAATAACCAGCGTTTTGCAGGAGACTTTAGTCATTAGTATAAGAAAAACAACCTCTGACTTACAAAAGGCTCGCCAATAGGCGGGCTTTCTTACCTTTTAGGGGAAAATCTAAGATTACTTTATCCATCACATTTGGTTAGGCCAAATAGACAGTCCAATTCAACTATAATATCTCCAATTGGTGCATAAATAAGGCCCATTCTCTTTATAAGTTCAAATGGCTCTACCATCGTCCAAAGAACTCAGGGTGTGTGGCTGTATTTTTTGGACGGGGGCTTTCATGTGAAGGCATGTGAATCGAGCTTCATTTCCTGTTTGTTGTTTTTTTGATATACTGTACAAATGGAAGTATTCAACATGATAGAGCTGAAAAAAGTTTCTTTATCATAATTGAAGGTGTTAATAATGGATAAAAATTGGACGACTATTGAAACTCTTCGTCAAACCAGGCATGATTGGCTGAATAGAATTCAAATAATAAAAGGGAATCTGGAGTTAAACAAAATTGATCGTGTCAAAGGCATTATTGATGAAATCATTATTGAAACCCAGAATGAAGCACGCCTTACCAATTTGAATTTGCCAAAGTTCAGCGAGATGTTGTTGACGTCGAATTGGAATAACGGATCATTTTATTGCGAATATGAAATTATTGATGTTTTTGAAGGCTCTACTGAGCTGGACGAGCTGATGTATCGTTGGACGAATGATTACTTTAAAGTTTTGGAAAAGAATCTAGACCCATTTTTTGAAAATATTCTAGCTGTTTCTATGTGTAAGAAAGAGATAAGCGATATGCGTTGTTCATTTCATATGCATGGCAGATTTATCGACCAAGCCGCTGTGATGGGATTTTTAGAAAAGTCGTTAACTGCGGAGCAATCAATTGATATTCTCGAATGTAATGAAGATGAATTATTTTTTAAGATGGACATTAAGTTTTAGAGAAGTATACAGCAAGAAATGACTTGCAGAAAACAAGGAAGTGATAGCATGTTTGTCGATCAAACGAAAGTCTATATAAAAGGCGGAGACGGTGGTAACGGGATAGTTGCTTATCGTCGTGAAAAATTCATACCAAAAGGCGGACCTGCCGGCGGAGACGGTGGTAATGGAGCGAACGTCGTATTTGAAGTAGAAGAAGGCCTGCGTACGTTAATGGATTTCCGTTATCAGCGCCACTTTAAGGCACCGCGCGGAGAACATGGCATGTCCAAAAACATGCATGGTGCTGCTGCTAAAGATATGATTATTAAAGTTCCACCAGGTACAGTTGTAATTGATGAAAAAACCAAGGAAGTTATTGCTGATTTAGTAGAACACGGACAACGCGCCGTTATCGCTAAGGGTGGACGCGGCGGTCGTGGAAACTCTCGTTTTGCGACTCCAGCTAATCCTGCTCCAGAAATTGCGGAAAACGGTGAACCTGGACAAGAGCGCGATATAATTATGGAATTGAAATTATTGGCTGATGTAGGTTTGGTTGGTTTTCCTAGTGTCGGAAAATCCACTTTACTTTCTGTCGTATCTGCAGCAAGACCTAAAATTGCCGAATACCATTTTACAACGATTGTACCAAACCTTGGAATGGTAGAAACGGAAGATCACCGTAGCTTTGTAATGGCCGATTTGCCTGGCCTGATTGAAGGTGCTTCTGAAGGAGTAGGTCTTGGTCATCAATTCTTACGCCATATTGAAAGAACAAGGGTAATTGTTCATGTAATTGATATGTCAGGCCTTGAAGGTAGAGATCCTTATGAAGACTACCTGACAATCAACAAAGAGCTTGAAGAGTATAACCTGCGCTTGACTGAACGTCCGCAAATCATTGTAGCAAGTAAAATGGATATGCCGGATTCAGCAGAGAATTTAGCCGCATTCAAAGAAAAGCTTGAAGAAGACTTCCCAGTCTTCCCGATTTCTGCCGTAACACGTGTAGGAATCCGAGAGCTACTTTATGCGATTGCTGATAAAATCGAAGAAACACCTGAGTTCCCTCTTGATCATGAAGAAGAGAATACTGGAATCCACCGTGTTCTTTATAAACATACATCACAGTCAGATGAATTTGACATTGAACGCGAATCGGATGGAAGTTTTGCCGTCTCTGGATTCAAGATCGAGCGTCTATTCAAAATGACTGACTTCACTCGTGAAGAGTCCATCCGTCGTTTCGCTAGACAACTTCGTTCATTCGGAGTCGACGAAGGCCTTCGCCAAAAAGGTGCGACAAATGGTGATATCGTCCGTATCCTTGAATATGAATTTGAATTCGTTGATTGATTAGATACCATGATGGCAGGCAAAAGGAGGCGTGCTGAGTTTGAATAAGGCCGATCAGAAATTTTTCCTCGTTCGAGAGGATGTCCTTCCCGAAGCGATGAAAAAAACGCTGGATGCAAAAGAAATGATTGAACGGGGAAAAGCAGAATCAGTTTGGGAAGCAGTACAGCGAGTGGACTTAAGTAGAAGTGCCTTTTACAAATACCGTGACACGGTTTTTCCATTTCATACAGTTGTTAAAGAAAAGCTGATTACCCTGTTCTTCTATCTCGAAGATCGTTCTGGTACTCTATCGGAGCTCTTACGGCTCGTCGCCTCATCAGGTTGCAACATCATGACCATTCACCAAACGATTCCCTTGCAGGGACGAGCCAATGTTACCCTATCTCTAAACACGGGTGGGATGACGATGGATATTAATGATCTGCTTACTAAACTGCGTAAAATGGAGTTCGTCGAAAAAGTCGAAATTATTGGGAACGGCGCATAAAAAACAGCCTGTACATTCACATGTACAGGCTGTTTTTTTATCAGGGGACGATTTATCGATTAACTATTGTAAAAAATCAGAAAATGGCATAACATAAATAGTAGATTTTCCGTGAAAAGGGGATTATAATATGACATCAAAAATAGCATTTCTTGGACCGAAAGCAACGTTCACGGATTTAGCTGTATCGAGACTATTTCCTAATGATATAAAAATACCAATGAACACGATTCCAGACTGCCTTGATGCTGTTCGTGACGGGGAAGTGAATCACGCACTCGTCCCAATCGAGAATGCTTTGGAGGGTTCGGTAAATATTACGATGGATTACTTAGTCCATGAAGTGACATTACCGATTAAAGGGGAAGTAACGATTCCAATCCAACAACATTATATGGTGCATCCGGATCATGCATATCCTGGTTTTAAACCGGATATGGTTTATTCGCACTCACATGCTATCGCACAATGCCGCAAATTTCTACATAAAGAACTAAGGGGCATACCGTATGAATATGTCACGTCCACTGCGGCAGCTGCGAAAATGGTGATGGAGAATTCCGATATCAATATTGCTGCGATTGCAAATGACATGGCTGCGGCGGAGTATGGTTTGACGATTGTAAAACAAAATATTCATGATTATGAACATAATCATACAAAATTTATCGTCGTATCTAATAGCGATGTAGATTTTGAAGGGCATTTGACTACTGAGGGTGACAAGAAAACGACGCTTATGGTTCAGCTTCCTGCCGATCATTCAGGGCAGCTGCACCAAGTCCTTTCCGCTTTCTCTTGGAGGAAACTTAACCTTTCTAAGATTGAATCACGACCAATGAAAACAGGATTAGGCAATTACTTTTTCATTATCGACGTCGGAATGGCTCTAGACGATGTTCTCATCCCAGGTGCGATTTCTGAGCTTGAGGCTCTTGGATGTACCGTTTCAATTATGGGCAGCTATCCATGCTTTAAAGTCCAAAATGGTGTACCGCAAAGTTGATTTCTTTAAGGTTGAGAGTAAAGGTTCCTTTCCTCAAAGTTTGACCCAGATGCGGAATTGAACCGTTTAAGCTTACAAGGTTGCAACCTGTTTTCACAGAGAGATAAATGGTACAACCCTCTTAGTGCATTGATGAGGGAAAATACTTAATAAGAAAAGTGCCCCAGAAGTCTATTCCGGGGCATTTTTTTGTGCAAATTTATACAATGGCAACAATCAAATTTAAGCAAGTTTTTTCATAAAAACATCCTCAAAAGGTATAACTTTTGAGGATGCTTTCGTTTATTCAATCAACTAAAATGCCGGCATTTTTCAAGGCGTTCTCGGCTTCGTCAAGTAGTTCTTCAGAAGACGCGCTAAGTGTATGGAGATGAATGCCGCTTGTTAGTTCTGATAAAAAAGAAGCATTTGTTGCAGTTACTTTAGTGAGGAATTGCTGAACTTCTTTACGACTGCTGACCATAATGGAAGCAGTTAGGTCACCGTAAACGGGGTGCTCGATTTTGACATCTTTCACCGTAATGCCGATATCGACGAGTAAAAATAACTCTTCTTGGGCACGAGAAGGATCGTGCTGGCAGGCAATGGTCCGCTCCGGCTTTTGAGTGTTCCCTGTTTGTAAATACATATAGCCTTGGCTAGTAGCGATGATAGGTTCATTTCGTGCTTTCAAGAGTGTGATGTCACCGACGATAACCTGCCGGCTTACATTCGTTATTTGTGAAAGCTCGCTACCGGTTACTGGTTGCTCGCTTGTTTGCAATATATGTAAGAGTTTCGTCCGTCTTTCTTCACCAAGTAATTTCTTTTTTTCCATAATAATTCACCTCGTTATTTACAAACAGTTTACCACAGAATAGAGAATCTTATCGAATCACAGCTATTCCTGCAAGACAGTCTGCTAAGATACGAATATCGTCCACCGTCGTGTTTTTTCCAAAAGAAAGCCGGACAAATTGATGGGCTTCTTCTTCGCTTTTTCCAATAGCTATCATTGTTTTTGACGGATTTTGTTTGCCGATTTGGCAAGCGCTACCCGTGGATACCGCAAAGCCCTGCTGATTTAATTCTAGCATGATGTATTGTCCTTGTAATCCGGAAAATGTCAACGCCAGAATGTGAGGCAATTGCTGGTTTGACGCTTCGATAACTTGAAAATCAATCTTCTTTTCCTTGAGTAGCCGAATCAATTGCTGCCGAATCTGAAAAATCCGGTTTCGTTCATCTTCCATAGTTTTCGCTAATTTTTTTGCAGCCGTAACGAAGGAAGCTATACCGGGAACATTGACAGTCCCTGCACGAAAACCATGTTCATGAGTGATATTGGGTATTGAAGACTTTAGATGATGGATGCCCGGGAAAATGACGGCCCCAATGCCTTTTGGGCCATATACTTTATGGCTCGAAATAGCAAGACCATCACATACGGCAGATATCTCCTCAAGCGGTAATTTAGCAAATGATTGAACACAATCTACATGCAAAAAGGCATCATGTTCGCGAACGATTTTGCTTATTTGTTCGATAGGTTGAATGACTCCGATTTCTGAATTTACATGTTGGACAATGACTAAGCAAGTCCGCCCCGAAATACAATCTTGTAGATGTTCGATGTCAACACGGCCGTCTTTCAAATGACGTAAATACGTAACATCGAAGCCGTTGTTAGCAAGTTTGCTGACATAATTGGCTATGGATGCATGTTCAGTTTGGCTTACAATTAAGTGATTCTGCCAGGCAGGCTTTGAGGCGATGAATGTATCTATTGCGATCATGTTGCTTTCTGAACCGCCGCTCGTAAAGACGATCCCTTCCTTTTTTATGTCTAGCATTTCCGCTAATTGCTGCCGTGACATATCCAATAAACGTGCTGCATCTGATCCGATATCATGCAAACTGCTCGCATTGCCAAAAAACTTCCGAGATGCTTCAACAAAGACATCTAGTGCTTCATTATCCATCGGTGTCGAAGCCGCATAATCTAAATAAATCAAGAAATCACTTCCATCCTCTAAACTTAAAAAACTCTTGATAATAGTTTAATAATATGTAAATATAGTTGTCAAGACACCTGTCATAAACAGGAGGAATGAAATAATGGAAAGAACGGAAGTCGTAGTGATAGGAAGCGGCATTGCTGCATTGAAAACTGCGTTAGAAGTAAGCAAACATAAGCATGTGATACTCATCACAAAATCAAAGATTCGTCACAGTAATTCCTATTTAGCGCAAGGCGGCATTGCTGCAGCAATATCTGAACAGGACGAAGTATCTTATCATAAAAAAGATACGTTGGCAGCCGGTCAGAAATATAACGAGGTACATGCTGTCGTCAAATTGGTAGAAGAGGCTCCCTTGGTGATATCTGAACTCATCCAATCCGGTATGCAATTCGACCGCGATCAAGATGGCGGACTTATGCTTGGCATGGAGGGTGCGCACAGCCAAAGAAGAATCCTTCATAGTCATGGAGATGCTACAGGTAAGTACATTATGGAGCATCTAATAGATGGCTTGAAAAAATCAACGATACAGGTGCTCGAGGATACTGCAGCGGTGGAATTGATTATAGGAAAAGATGGTTCTTGTATTGGTGTCAAAACGCTGCAAAAGGAAGGCGGATTTGTATCTTACTATGCAGAACAAACTGTCTTGGCAACAGGTGGCTGCGGTTCTCTATACAGAATTACTTCGAATTCACAGACTGTTTCAGGAGATGGAATCGCACTTGCTTTCAAAGCTGGGGCACGAGTGCGTGATATGGAATTTATCCAGTTTCATCCGACTCTTCTTTTTATTAATGGTAAAGCAGAGGGGCTCGTTTCAGAGGCGGTCCGCGGTGATGGTGCACAATTAGTGAATGAAATGGGCAAGCCCATCATGGAAGATGTCCACAGAATGAAAGACCTTGCACCAAGACATATTGTGGCACAGACGATTTTTTCTTATTTGCAGCGCGGTGAAAAGGTATTTTTGGATATTTCGATGATTAAGGATTTTAAAAAACGTTTTCCAACTGTGACTTCATTATGTGAAAAAAGCGGTATCGACCTTAAATTCGGAAAAATCCCGGTTGCACCTGGAAACCATTTTTTGATGGGTGGAGTTGAAGTGGATCAATGGGGACAAACTTCCGTCGCCTCCTTATATGCAGTTGGTGAAGTAGCTTGTACTGGCGTTCATGGAGCAAACCGTTTGGCAAGCAATTCACTTCTAGAAGGGCTTGTTTTTGGAAATACGCTTGGTCATTTCCTTGCTCATATGCCCTCAAGAACCATACCGTTAGAAACAGAGCATTCCAAATGTTACACCCTTTTATCCGCAATACCTGATTTGGCTACATTGCAGGAAATGTTAATGAGCGAAGCAGGAATTGTTCGAGATGAAGCGGGTTTAACTCGTTTAAAGGACTATCTTGAATCTTTTGATATAGAAAAATTTCTGCATATGGAAGTTACTGCATTATCAATAAACGAAATAACAAAAATCAATGCCATACTCGTAGCGTGGCTGATTGCTGAATCCGCTTTGACTAGAACGGAAAGCAGGGGCGGTCATTTTCGCAGTGACTATCCAAGGGAAGATGACTCCTTATGGCTGAAAAACTCTGTTATCCTTGCTTGCACGGATGTGAAAAACCGAGTGAAAGGGAGAAGACTATATGAACACATTGAAGCTTAAGCAGATGCTGCAACAATTTTTGATAGAAGATATAGGTGAATGCGATGTAACGAGTGATACGATTTTTAATCAAGATGAACAGGGGACTTTGACGTTCATCGCAAAAGAAGATGGCGTCTTTAGTGGGAGTGCTGTCATCAACACGGGATTTGCGCTACTGGATCACCAAATACTGGTTGAACTGTTTGTTCAAGATGGAGGAGTGTTTGAAACAGGACAGCAGCTTGCAAGAATAACCGGCAATATGGCTTCGCTTCTAAAAGGGGAAAGAGTAGTTTTGAATTTAGTGCAACGCATGTCCGCTATTGCAACACAGGCGCATAAAGCAACCATGATTTTAGCTGGTACAAAAACAAGGGCTTGTGATACTAGGAAAACTACACCAGGTCTGAGGATGCTTGAAAAATATGCGGTCCGATCTGGTGGGGCCTTCAATCACCGATATGGATTGTATGATGCCGTCATGATTAAGGACAACCATATTTCTTTTGCCGGTACTATCACGAAGGCAGTACAAACAGTCAAAGCTAAGCTGGGACATACCACGAAAGTCGAAGTGGAAACGGAATCAGCAGATCAAGTGCAAGAAGCAGTTGAAGCAGGTGCCGATATTATCATGTTCGATAACCGGAGTCCTGAAGAAATTAAACAACTGATCAAATTGGTGCCTGAACATATTATCACTGAAGCTTCAGGTGGGATTAACTTGACTAATTTAGCTTTATATCGGGAAACAGGGGTTGATTATATATCATTGGGCAGTTTAACGCACAGTGTTAGGGCACTTGATATTAGTGCAAAGGTTGCAGAACGTGAGGGGGTAATTAAATGAACATACTGGAGATGGCCAAAACAGCAGGGAATGTATTACCTGAAACATATAAAGCGATGACAAAGGAGGAAATGGAGAGGCGGGTCCGTAAGATTAAACAGCAACTTGGGAGCCGATTGTATATTCCAGGTCATCATTATCAACGTGAGGAAGTCATTCAATTTTCGGATGTAACTGGTGATTCACTTCAGCTAGCTCAACTTTCTGCGCAAAATCGTGAAGCGGAGTACATCGTGTTTTGTGGCGTGCATTTTATGGCTGAAACAGCCGATATTTTGACAACAGAAGGACAGACAGTTATCCTGCCGGACATGCGTGCGGGCTGTTCGATGGCAGATATGGCGGATATTGACCAAACAGAACGTGCTTGGACAAAGCTGCAGTCCATGTTTGGTGATACGATTCTTCCGCTAACATATGTCAATTCAACAGCGGCAATCAAGGCTTTTGTCGGAAAAAACGGCGGAGCGACTGTAACTTCTTCAAATGCACAGGGAATGGTCTCTTGGGCCCTCTCGCAAAAAGAACGAATTCTCTTCCTTCCGGATCAGCATCTTGGGAGGAATACAGCCTATGACCTTGGAATCCCGTTGAAGCAGATGGCTGTTTGGGACCCTCATAATGATGAATTAATCTATGAAGGGGAGCTAGAAGACTTGAAGGTGCTTCTTTGGAAAGGGCATTGCTCTGTTCATGAAAACTTTACAACAGCGAATATTGAAACGCTTAGGGCTGAGCAACCGGAAATGAATATAATTGTTCATCCAGAATGCCGCCGTGAAGTAGTCGCCTTATCAGACTATAATGGTTCGACATCCTATATCATTAACATGATTGAAAAAGCAAAATCAGGAAGTTCCTGGGCAATTGGCACGGAAATGAACCTTGTCAAGCGGCTTATCGCAAATAATCCTGACAAAAATATTATCTCTTTGAACCCGAATATGTGTCCATGTCTCACGATGAACCGAATTGATCTGCCGCATCTGCTTTGGGCTCTCGAATCAATTGCAGAAGGTACAGTAATTAATCCGATAAAAGTAGAAAAGAAGATTGCGGATAACGCCATTCTAGCTTTGAACCGAATGCTTGAACGTGTTTGAATAGATAAAGAACGTAAAAAATACGGTTTTAAAGGCGTTCGTCGTGCACCTCAGTTCTCAAAACGAAACGTTAATATCCTTTATATATCAACGTTTGCAGCCCTTTCTCGGATTATCGAGGAGGGTTTTTTGTGGTTTAGGAAACTATAAAAGATGATACAAACTCTGTCACTCTATATCTTAGTTAATAAATTTTCATTCAATAAAAACAGAATAATGAGAATGATCATGATTAGATGATAACTATTTGTTTAACATTCTTATTGAGAATAGAGAATACTCAAGTGAGGCACAAGAGATGATGGGGATATTGGTGTTCTCGAAGTTAAGAATGGTAAAACCTATCTAATTAGTGAAAACATTGCAAAAGGATTGGGCATGTTTTTCGTTCGTTTGCCCACTTAATAGTCACAATTGTAAGAAGAATTAAAAAAATCATTGACTAAATAAAAGTTGATTTGATAAAATCAACTTGTACACATAAGTGGATAACTGTATAACGATAAGGGGGTCATCTGTTGCTGGATAAAAATAATTTTGTTCCTCTCTATGTTCAATTGTATCGACAGCTACGAGAGCAGATATTAAACGGGGAATATAAGCAAGGAGAATTCATACCTTCTGAGACAGAACTTATGAAAGCGTTTGCGACGACAAGGGGAACAGTAAGAAATGCTATTTCAGTACTGGTTAATGATGGTTTGGTCCAACAAGTGCGTGGGAAAGGCACTCTCGTTTTGTTGAGGCCATTAAAGTACAATATTACAAATTTCGGTGGATTTACGGATTATTTAAATATCCGGAATGAAGTTGGTGTTTCAAAAGTATTAGATCAAAGCATCGTGTCATTGGAAGGGAAAAGTTTCTATAAATTGATTCGAGCACGAGGAGTCAAAAAAGGAGACACCACTACTTATCTAATGATAGATACTTCAATACTCCCCGTCGACTTATTTCCTGGGCTGGATCAATATGACTTTGAAAAAGAGTCTCTCTATCAAGTACTTAGAGAAAAATATCTAATTTATCCGAAACGCACAGAAATTGCCCTTTCACCTGTATCCATTGATAAGCAGACGAGGGAAATATTGCAGGTCCATGAAAATGAACATGCTCTACTGAAGGCGGAAGGTAGTATTTTTGACCAAAATAACATAGAAATCGAGAAAGTAAAGATCATTTATGCGCCAAATATTGAATTTAATATTATGACCGAACTGAATTAATCATTAATTTCTATCCCTTTAAATTTTGAGAAAAAGTTACCTAAACAGTTTTTTCCGTGATGAAAAGGTAGCATCATAGAAATAGTAATCAACGTTTGGAGCTCGGAATAATTCTGAGATTAATAGACAAGGAGGAAGATTTAATGAAAAATTCGTTTAAATTGACCGTTTTTTTAATTCCTATCGGTATTGCAGTCAACTTTATCGGAGGTCAGATTGTTTTATTGTTAAAGCTCCCATTGTATCTCGATTCAATCGGTACAATTGTTGTTGGTGCCCTATGTGGCGGAATTCCAGGTGTGGTTGTGGGTGCCATTACGAATTTAACGATTTCAATAACTAATCCAACCACACTCGCCTATATTTGGCTCAGTATCCTATACGGGCTACTTGCAGGTTTCTTAGCAAAACGGGGAATTTTTAAAAGTTTATGGAAAACAATTGTGGCTTCCTTAGGGTTTGCCGTTATCGGAGGCGGATTAGGTGCTACTATTACGATCCTAATGTTTGGTGGACTAGGTGCTGGTACAACAGGAATGATTACTGGCATGTTGATGACAATGGGTTTTTCAGTCGAGGTCGGTGCGTTTATGTCCGAGCTGTTTGCTGATCTGTTAGACAAAATACCAACGCTTCTTATTGTTTATTTCATCCTTAAGAGTATTCCAATGAGAACTTTAGTGAAGCTTCCGCAAGGTGAACTTTTTATTAACAAATAATAATGGGATCATGGATTCCATCATACCGGGCAGTTATCCCCGCTTTATAGATTAGATGAAGCCTAGAGGGATAACTTCCCGTCAAAGTCTAATTTGTGAACTAATAGTTGGGGGAATGAAGAAAACTCCTAACTGAAGCTAGACTCACTTTTTTCTTTTGGAAGGAGAGATACATGTGGATTATGAATTTATCCATTCGTTTAAAAAACCACAGCTAACAGGCAATTGGTTTTTGGATCTTAATCCATTAACCAAATTAAATATCGTTATTGCCCTTGCCATTGTTTCAATAATTTCGAAAAATTGGCAAGTGAGCGTTAGTATCATTGCTTTTTATTTTCTTTTAGCTGCCCTTGCTGGTCGTATTAAACCTTTTGCAAAGCTGTATATAAAATTAGGTTTGTTAATTGGTTCTTTGCTGTTCATTATGAGAGCTTTGTTTATCCCTGGAGAGACTTCATTATATAAGTTTTGGCTATTTACGATTACGCAAGAAGGGATCAATCAAGGTATTTGGTTTTCAACATTAGTCCTTTCGATATGTGGTTCGATCGTATTATATAGTCTTGTTACAAGGACTAAGGATTTAATGTATGCTATCGAAAAATTAGGTGCACCACAATCTACGTCATATATTATTCTAGCTTCCTTCCAGTCGATTATTGATCTTGGGGATCGGGCAAAGCTTATTATGGATTCACAGAGAGCAAGAGGGATCGAAACCGAAGGATCAATCTTTAAGCGGGTTAAAGCTTTTATGCCGATTATGGGGCCACTTGTTTTAGGAGCCATTACTAGTACGGAAGAAAAAGCGATTGCAATGGATGCAAGAGCATTTTTCGCACCTGCAAAAAATACGCATATGAGTGAGCTTCGAAATGTTCCTGTTTGGGAGAAAACTCTTGTTGTATTAATAAATCTTGCGCTTATTCTGTTTATCATTTGGAGGATATTCTAATGAATGATATCGAATTAAAAAATGTTTCGTATAAATATCCACTTAGTGAAGCCTTTGCTCTCAAAGATTTTCATTTTACATTTAAAAAAGGAAAGTTTTATGGAATTATCGGTTCAAACAGTGGAGGGAAAACCACACTTTGTAATCTTGTCCGAGGACTTATTCCACACTTTTACCAAGGTGATCTTTCAGGAGAGGTTCTTATTGAGGGAACGGATGTCCGTGAGTGGGACAGCCAATTATTATCCACAAAGATCGGCTATATTTTTCAAAATCCTTTTACCCAAATAAGTGGTGTGAGGGAGACTGTTTTAGAAGAAATCGCCTTAGGACTTGAAAACCTCGGTGTAGAAAAAGATGAGATGATTGACAGAGTAATCGACGTAGTAAAACTTTTAAAGATTGAGGATTTAATCAAGAAAAATCCCAATAATCTATCAGGTGGCCAACGTCAAAGAGTCGCTTTTGCCTCTATTATTGCAATGAATAATGACATTCTTGTTATTGATGAACCTACTTCACAGCTTGATCCGGAGACGACCTCTGATGTATTCGAGATTATCAATATGTTGAAAGCTCAGGGGAAAACGATTTTATTAGTGGAACATAAAGTGGACTTAATTGCTGAGTATTCTGATGAGGTTATCGTCATGGAAAAAGGACAAATGGTCTATAATGGGTCACCTTCAGAGGTTTTTTCAAATAAGGATTTATTGTCAAGGGGGGCGGCCTTTCCCCAAGTAGCACTGTTGAGTCATGAAATGAAGATGCTAGATAAGCCTTTTGATTATATAACGATTACCAAATCACAGACGAAAGAACAAATTATGAAGAGGATGGGATTGTAAATGGGAGCCATAGAATTAAAAGACGTAACCTTTGCATACCCAAACGGACATATTGCCAACGAAAATCTTCATCTCACCATAGAAAGTGGAGAAAGAGTAGCCATTGTCGGTCAAAACGGAGCAGGAAAGACAACTGCAGTAAAGCTTATGAATGGTTTGAATAAACCGACAAAAGGCGATGTTCTCGTTAACGGAATCAATACAAAAGAAAATACAACTGCTCGCATATCCGCTCAAGTGGGGTATGTGTTTCAAAATCCCGATGATCAAATATTTAATAGTAATGTAAAGAAAGAAATTGAATACATGCTGCACTATCTAAAGCTTGACAAAAAAGAGATTGATCGTCGTGTCAATCGAGCTGTTGAATTAACAGGCATTAGAGATTATTTAGAAATGAATCCATATGACGTTCCGTATTCAACGAGGAAGTTTATATCAGTTGCGGCTATTCTAGCTATTGAAACACCTTATATTATTTTGGATGAGCCGACTGCGGGGCAGGATTTGAATGGAATTAAAACGCTTACAACTCTTATGGATGTTCTAAGGGATGAAGGAAAGAGCGTGATTACGATCACTCATGATATGGAGTTTGTTGCTGATAATTTTTCAAGAGTAGTGGCCATGGCTAATAAGCGGATCATTGCAGATGGTACTGCTCGAGAAATATTTTGGAATCAGGAAGTTGTAAAGCAAGCAAAGATAAAGAAGACTCAAATCGCTGAGCTAGCTAATGAACTAGGAGTAGGCAGCGATGTCCTATTTAGAAATGAGCTTGTGGAATTATTAACGAACAAAGTTTTGTCAGTGGAAAGAGTTCATGAATGAGTTTCATTATAAAAATTATTTTTGAGGTGAAAGAATATGTGTTCTGAAAAAAGTAGATTTCTAGAATTGTTCAAAACAGAAAAGCCTGTATTAGCAATGATTCATTTAAAAGGTGATAGCAGGGAGGAAAAGCTGGAAATTGCTAAAACAGAAATAGATCAATTAATAGAAAATGGGATCGATGCTGTAATCATAGAAAACTATTTTGGCAGCCCAGAAGATGTCGAGGAAGTGCTGAAGTATATTAGTAAAGAACGAAATCATATGATTTACGGCATAAATATTCTTGACAACGACAAAAGAGCTTTTGAGCTCGCCATGAAATATGATGCTAAGTTTATTCAGTTAGATTCTGTTGCAGGACACTTAAATGTGGAAGATGATGTCGAATTTCATGACTTTATTCAAAAAATGCGCCAACAAACAAATGCTTTTGTCCTTGGAGGAGTCAGATTCAAATATCAGCCATATCTATCAGGAAAATCTTTAGAAGAAGACTTGAAAATCGGCATGAGCAGATGTGATGGGATCGTGGTGACGGGCACAGGGACAGGCATGGAAACGGATTTGGATAAAATTAAAGAGTTTCGCGCAATTATAGGTGATGATTTTCCATTGGTCGTTGGTGCTGGATTGACTGCTGAAAATTGTGACACACAACTTGCCATTGCTGATGCAGCAATTATAGGCAGCTATCTGAAAGATAATTATAAAGATTATGGGAACGTAAGTGTTGTGCATGTGAAACATTTTATGGGCGAGTTAGAAAAATGCCGCGAAAAGGAAAAATGCAAGTAATTAAGGTTGATATTCATGTGTTGGGAATGGAGGAGACGGAAGGAGAAATCTTGTTTTACTTTTTTCTATAACGGCAAAAGCTTATCCTTAAGCTTGACATCCCTCATTTTTCAAATGTGCACAAAAGATCACGGAGGTTTATTTATGAATAAAGACTATTCATTTTTCGTTGGAGATGTTGCGCTTGACGAATACTATAGAGCACCATACTGGCCAAATATCAGAGAAAAGGTACTAGTCGAGGCATTGCCACCTCAAATGGGTGGAAGCATAGCCAATGCAGCTAGTGTATATACTGCCTATAACGAATCTGTCTATTTTCTTTCATTGCTCAATAGTGGAAATATTTCACAAATGCTATGTGAGGATTTACGAAAGCAAGGAATTGATACTAGCTATGTTTTATTTGATGATACCCTTCCGGATGCAAAAAATATTATTATTCTAGCTGAGGATGATCATACTTTATTTATACCCACTTTAGGTATTCAGCAAATAGAGATTACTCCAGAGATACTCGACGCCATGTGTCGAGCAAAATATGTATACACAACGATAGTAGAAATTAGACCATTGCGCTGTGGTAAGATGAATGCAATTGAGATTATAAAAAAGATTAGAGAATCAGGTACAAAGATCGTTTGTGATCTTGATGTGGTTAACATCAAGGAAGGAGACGAAATTTTCTTTGAAGAAATTGATATTGCATTTTTCAATAAGGTTGGATTTGATGTGTATCGAAACGGAGCAACCTATGAGCAAGCAGTGTCAGGCTTACTGAGCTATGGAACGGAAATAGTAGTTGTTACATTAGCCGAAGAAGGCTGTTTGGTTTACACGAAAGATCAGAATATTCAAGTACAAGGAATATCGGTTGATGTGGTCGATGTTACTGGCGCTGGTGATACCTTTTGCAGTTCCTTTATGTATGCCATGAATAAATGTGATGATTTAAGAATGGTAGCCAATTTTGCCAATGCTGCCGCAGCTAGAGCTGTTACCATTATGGGAGCTCGTGGAGGCGTTGCTTCAAGCCAAACCATCCTTGAATTTATGAAGGAAAAAGGAATAGAAACGGGAACTGAAATATAATTGTTTCTAGGCTGAGACCCACTCAACTAAAGTTTAAAGCAGTAAAGTGCGAAAACGCTTGAAAAGAAATAGCCTTGCAGAACTTTTTTGCAAGGCTTTTGCGCCGGATTCCTCCAATGGGATTGTAAAATCCAATTTTAAATACCTGGGTTCGGGTGATACGGTGAATCATATGTATTAGGATATAATGGTAGCGGACAAACGTGTGCAAGTTATCAAAGAAACTGAGGTCTGCGGGTAAAGGAAAACTTCAATTTGGTATAGTAATAGAAAAAATTAGGAATCTATAAAGCGTACCTAGAGATTACTTGCTTTAAAGGTATCGCCTTCATTCATGTTTCCGGATTTAAATCCTTTATTAAACCACCGCTTTCTCTGTTCGGAGATACCATGCGTGAAGCTATCCGGAACAACATAGCCTTGTGCTTTTTTTTGAATACGGTCATCACCAACTCCGCTGGCTGCATTCAATGCTTTCTCGAGATCACCTTCCTCAAGTAAATTCTCTCCCTGGGCATGATGGGCCCAAACTCCGGCCAAATAGTCGGACTGTAATTCAAGACTAATCCAACTCCGCCTCCAATTCCAGCTACACCTTTGCCGCTCATTCCTCTTTTGTCCTCAACGTTTGAGCTACTCTGTCTTCCCTTCCATTTCATTATTTTTTTTCCTCCTAGAATGCAATTTATGTACCTGAAATACAGCCTTAGGTTATTTACTTTCTTATACCCGAATTTCCTTCAGTTTAGACAGAGGGAAGCCTTTGCAGGAAGAATTTCAATTCATGAAGGATCCAATGATAAAAAACCACTGCGATCCCTTTTCTAGGAATTCATGCAGTGGTTTCACTTCTAGTTATATTTTTTCTACATCAATCAAAGATAATGTTTCCTGAAAAAAGGATGACTCCAAAGTGAATGATATTTCTTTTTTCAGTATGTGAACCGTAACTTTTTCTTCTCTTAAAAGTTCCATCCTTGTTCCTGATTCAGTGATCCAATCATAAAAGTCAATTTTCATGCATAAGTTTTCATGATAAAAATAATAGCAATTTACCCACTACATCATAGTATATATGGACATATGCACAGGAGGGGTTAACAGCGTGAAAATTCATATAGTCCAAAAAGGCGATACGCTTTGGAAGCTCGCCAAAAAATACGGCGTCAGTTTTGAAGAACTGAAAAAAGTAAACGCGCAATTAAGCAACCCGGATATGATGATGCCGGGAATGAAAATTAAAATACCTGGAACATCTGGAGCTGTAAAAAAAGAAACCATTATACCCAGCACAAACATTCCATCAGGAATGAAAGAAACTCAAATTCAGCCTGCACATAAGAAAGAACAGCAAATTATGCCGAAACCGCCTATGAAAGAACAGCAGATCATTCCTAAAAAAGAACAGCAAATTGTTCAGCCAAAGCCTATTATTAAAGAAAAACAAATAGTTGTTCCGAAAGAAGTACCGGTACCCATTCCGGTAGTCCCGGAAATCGATATTAATAATTATTATATGGTCAATATGACTAATATGAGTGTGCAAAAGCCCCCAGCGCCACCTCCTTTACCAAAGAAAAAAGAAAAGGCGGTGGCACCAAAAAAGAAAAAGCCAGCAGTTCAGGAGGTTTACGAAGAGCAGCCAGTTGTTCAGGAAATTTGTGAGCCTGTCGATGATTGTATTCCCGTAACACCAATCATGCCTGGAAGTGGTTTTTGTATTCAGCCGCCCCCTTGGGCGTGTATGCCTATGCAAGGAGTCCCTTATCAAGGTGTTCCTGGGTTTCAGCCTGCTCCAGCTATGCATGGCTATCAAATGATGGAAGAAAGTTCAGACGTATGGGGAGAATCTCCTGACATGCATACAATGGGTCAAGGATATGTCCAAGGGGCCCAGCAAAATTATCCATACCAAGCATCAGCACCGGTTCCACACCATTTTTATGGAGGAATGGCGCAACAGTCTCCAGTAGCAGGTTCTCATATGCAAGAAGCTTATGAGTCATCTGCTGAATCGCCATCTTTCCACGATTATCAAAATTACCCTCAGCAACATTTTACACAGCATGCGGGTAAAAAAGAGGAAGATTGCGGCTGTAATAAAGGAATACTTGGATCATACGGACCGGAAGTGAAGGGTCAGTACCATGCCAATCAGGCGGGAAATCCTTATGCACATCACCATCCTGATTATCATCAATATCAAGCAGCTCAACCACAACAGATGCAACATCAATATGAAGAAGAGTCATCAGAATCCGGTTTTATGGGAATGGGAGGCCAGCAAGGAGGTCAACCGGGAATGATGGGAGGCCAACAAGGAGGTCAACCATGGATGATGGGTGGCCAGCAAGGAGGTCAACCGGGAATGATGGGAGGCCAACAAGGAGGTCAACCATGGATGATGGGTGGCCAGCAAGGAGGTCAACCGGGAATGATGGGAGGCCAGCAAGGAGGTCAACCGGGAATGATGGGAGGCCAGCAAGGAGGTCAACCGGGAATGATGGGTGGCCAGCAAGGAGGTCAACCGGGAATGATGGGAGGCCAACAAGGAGGTCAACCGGGAATGATTGGAGGCCAACAAGGAGGTCAACCATGGATGATGGGAGGCCAACAAGGAGGTCAACCGGGAATGATGGGAGGCCAACAAGGAGGTCAACCGGGAATGATGGGAGGCCAACAAGGAGGTCAACCGGGAATGATGGGAGGCCAACAAGGAGGTCAACCGGGAATGATGGGAGGCCAACAAGGAGGTCAACCATGGATGATGGGAGGCCAACAAGGAGGTCAACCAGGAATGATGGGAGGCCAACAAGGAGGTCAACCGGGAATGATGGGAGGCCAACAAGGAGGTCAACCATGGATGATGGGAGGCCAACAAGGAGGTCAACCGGGAATGATGGGAGGCCAACAAGGAGGTCAACCGGGAATGATGGGAGGCCAACAAGGAGGTCAACCGGGAATGATGGGAGGCCAGCAAGGAGGTCAGCCGGGAATGATGGGAGGCCAGTATAGAGGTCAACCAGGAATGATGCCAGGTCAATTTGGAGGTCAACCAGGAATGATGCCAGGTCAATTTGGTGGTCGGCCGGAAGCAATGTTACCTGGACAAATGGGGGGGCAACCAGGTCAATTCGGGGGCGTTCGTGCGCCTGAAACGTTTGGAATGCCAACTTATGTAGATGAAAGCGATGACTACTAATTATCAGCAAGGCAGTGTATTTTACACTCGTCTCCTCTCTTATTTAAATCGTAGGCCAAAGAATATCCACCATCTTCAAAGTAGTGTCTATTTAATTACCTTTGAAAAGGATCCTCCACTGATTCTTAAAGGATTTGACAGTTTTGAAAAGTGGGATCGACAAAGAGAATTGACTTCTTTGTTAAAACAAAAGGGATTCACTCAAACGTATTATATTCATCAGAATTTAATGCCTTTCCAATTTGAAGGGAAATGGTATGGCAGTATAGACTATTTGCCACCTAGTAAGAAAAAATTCCGATATTCCAATCAAAAGGATCGCCTTGAGGGAATTCAGTTACTTGAAAGCTTCCATGATGTTTCGGAACATCTGTATATTAAAGCGCCAGTTTTTGATCAATCAAAAAAATGGAAAGAACGGTTATCGCTATTTAAAAAGAACTTTTCTTATATTCGCCAATATGTTTCCGGAGAGATTATTAAGGAATGGATTGGCTGGGGTGAGTGGGCCCTTGATGGTTTTGAAAAAAATCAGTCTTTGTGGAATAAGGAAAAAAAAGTAATCATTCACGGTGATTGTGCTCATCATAATTTTTTGCGGAAAGCAGATGGCACCTTAACCTTAATCGATTTTGACTTAATGGCCAGCGCTCCAAGGTGCATTGATTATTTACAGTATGCAAATCGAATATCTAATCATTTAGAAGACGCTGCTACGATGTTATGGCAAATACCTCAACTGAAAAAATATCAATCAGACCCAGCCTTTTTATATGCTTTAACTTATCCAACGGATATTTTCCGTGAATGGAACCGCCAAAATAAAAGTTCTTCTCAACTTCATTCTGTTTGGAAAATGACGGTGGAAGATTTTTCAGAGCGGATGGAGATGAATGAAAAACTGAAAGAAAAGATTTCCTCCCTAAATAGGAAATAAAACGTGCTTTTGGCCGTAACTAACAGAGTAAAATCCCCTTTAGACAACCATGATAATTATGAGCGAAATATAGGCTCTATTGTAATGGGGAGGGTTGTTGGTGCGGAAAATAAAATGGGCATTGCCGCTTTGCACGGTATTAGCTGCCACAGGCTTGGTTGGGTGCGCTAATAATAATGCAGCGGAAAACGAGAATATTACGAATGAGACAGGATATCATTCCACTGAAAAAGATGCGTTAGTTCGCAACATTAATTATCAGAATGTGGTTCAAGGCCTTTACAACAAGGATGATGAGTATAGTAAGCGGGATCGTAATTACCATGGTCATGAAAGTAAACCACTTCGGGCTCGATCATCATATTATAATGCGTATGAAGGTGAATTAGCCGACCAAGTTAATGGGGTGGCCAATTCAGAGGATGCAGTTATTGACTCCCGGGCCATTATTATGGAAGATGAAATGCTTGTAGCTCTGTTGCTCGATGACTACAACCAGGCGAAAGCTGTTAAAGAATCAGTAATGAAAAAAGTCGAACCACTCACTGAAGGCCGGACCCTTAACGTAACGACTGATAAAGGCGTGTATTTCCGGACAATGACACTCGATAACAACCTTCGTGATGGCGATACGAGAGACTCAATCATTCTGGATGCCAATGACATGTTCGATAACCTAAACATTCATGAGAATCACTTAAAATGATTATGTGAAGCTGACTAAATTTTGGAGTCAGCTTTTTTTGTTTTATCGACCCGGCCGGATTTTTTCTGGTTAATAATCCTTATTTCGGGTCAAACTACTTAAAAAGTAAACTCCCTTAAGAGGTGAGAATATTGACTAATCAACTTAAAATTCAGTTTTTCTTGACACTTTTTATACTGCCATTTTGCTTTACCGTTTTTGCAGAAGAGTTGGTTCAACAGGAAAATAATCCAATTGAAAGAAAGGTAATTCTTCAGCGTATGTATCTTGATGGTGAGTTAAGTGAGGAAAAATTGACAGAAACAATTAGGACGATGGAAGACTTTTGGTTAAAATATCAAGGCTGGAAAGTAGTCGATCAGAATGAAGACCAGATTGTACTTAAGAAAATAGAAAATGATATATCTCCGCTTTTAAAGGCAAATGGATATCTAGGCATGAAAAAAGATGGTACGTTATCCATTTTTATTGGTCGACCGGAGCACGCTAAAATCATTCATACTTTCTACCAAATAGACGTTGGTAAACTCGAAGTATACAAGCAAGAAGAATTGCAAAAAGGCATACCAATCGTGAATAAAGACCAATATAAACAGCTCATTAAAGAATATGAGCCATATTCGGTAAATTAGGATGGGAATAACACCCGTCCTTTTTGTATGGGAACAGGTTTTTTTTAAAAGTGAATTTCATTCAAGTGGAAAAATTATATCACCGTTTTTCAGCAGAAACATAAAACTCCAATTAAATAAACAAGGTGTTAAAAGGAAGCAAGCTCTAGGGAAATAGCCCTAATCAATTGCTAAATAACTTTTAATAAACTTCCACCCTTTTTTATGATAAAATGAGAGGTACAGCAAAATCAGGGAGAGAAATAATTTGTATGATTATATAAAAGGCAAGGTCGATTATATCGGACCTGAATACATAGTTGTGGAAAATGGGGGGATCGGATATCAAGTGATGACGCCGAATCCTTTTATTTTTTCCGCTCAATATCAAAAAGAGATTCAAGTTTTTCTGTATCATTATGTGCGTGAGGATATGGCCGCATTTTACGGATTTCAGACTCGTCAAGAAAAGGCATTGTTCACCAAGTTGTTGAATGTAACTGGAATTGGGCCTAAGGGGGCGCTCGCCATTTTAGCGTCAGGCCAGGTCGATCAAGTGGTGCAAGCGATTGAAAATGAGGATGAAACGTTTCTTGTTAAATTCCCAGGAGTCGGAAAGAAGACGGCACGCCAAATGATTCTTGATTTAAAAGGAAAACTTGAGAACATAATTCCGGATGCGTTTCCAAACTTGTTTAACGAAGGCATTACAGCGGCAATCAGCCAAAACGGTTATACCGAGGAGCTGGATGAAGCAATTCTCGCCTTAAAGGCTCTTGGTTATTCTGAAAAAGAAATTCAAAAGGTCGCAAAGAAATTACAAACGGAAGAAATGACGACCGAGCAATATATTAAGAAAGCATTGCAAATGATGTTAAGATAAGGAGTGGCGCAATGGAGGAGAGAGTATTCAATCAGGAAGCCGATTTGAACGAACTATCCTTTGAACAAAGTCTGCGACCGCAAAACTTAAAGCAATATATTGGACAGGATAAAGTGAAGGCGAATTTGAGCGTGTATATCGAAGCGGCAAGGATGCGTGAAGAAACGCTCGATCATGTTCTTTTATATGGGCCCCCAGGACTTGGGAAGACGACACTAGCTGTCATCATCGCCAACGAAATGGGTGTCAATATCCGCACGACTTCCGGGCCAGCCATTGAGCGGCCGGGAGATCTGGCGGCAATTTTGAGTGCGCTCGAACCCGGTGATGTGTTATTCATTGATGAAATTCACCGTTTGCCTCGTGTTGTCGAAGAAGTTCTATATCCCGCTATGGAGGATTTCTGTCTTGATATCGTAGTCGGCAAGGGACCAGAGGCACGTTCGATCAGGATTGACCTGCCTCCGTTTACCCTCGTTGGGGCCACGACAAGGGCAGGTTCGCTGTCGGCACCGCTCAGGGACCGTTTTGGCGTTTTGAGTCGTCTTGAATATTACACGGAAAATCACTTGACTGATATCATCATCCGTACGGCAAGAATCATGGACACGGAAATGGATGATCAGGCCGCAGGCGAGCTTGCTAGAAGATCACGGGGAACCCCAAGAATTGCAAACCGTCTTTTGCGTCGGGTCAGGGATTTCGCCCAGGTCCGTGGAGATGGGACGATAACGGCGGAACTCGCCGATTATGCACTTGAATTAATGCAGGTCGACCGTTTAGGACTCGATCATATTGACCATAAATTACTTAAAGGGATTATTGAGAAATTTCGTGGTGGTCCCGTTGGGTTGGAGACGATTGCAGCAACAATTGGTGAGGAAGCGCATACGATTGAAGATGTGTATGAGCCATATCTGTTACAGGTCGGTTTTCTACAACGGACCCCAAGAGGACGAATGGCAACGCCGCTTGTTTATGAGCATTTCGAAATGGAGATGCCTGAATGATGAATGTACCAAAAATGGTTATGATACTTGGCGTGATTATATTTGTGATTGGTTTTGCGATGAAATATATACATCTTGGTAGGCTGCCGGGAGATATTTTATTCAAAAAGGGGAACACAACTTTTTACTTTCCAATCGTAACATCAATCATTGTCAGTGTTGTGTTGTCAGCTATTTTTTATCTAATCAGCCGTTTTAAATAACAAATTACTGCTTTGATAGACAGGTTAGGAAGTGGAACAGATGAAATTGGATATGTTTGATTTTCATTTACCAGAGGAACTAATTGCCCAAGTTCCTTTGGAAGATAGGGAAGCAAGTAGATTGATGGTGCTAGACAAAGTAACTGGTGAGCTAAAGCATGATGTATTCAGTCATATCACGGAGTATATTAAACCTGGTGACTGTCTTGTGTTAAACGATACGAAAGTACTGCCGGCACGGCTATACGGCAGTAAAGAAGAAACAGGTGGAAAAGTAGAAGTTTTGCTGTTGAAACAAGAACATGATGATGTATGGGAGACACTTGTAAAACCAGCGAAACGAATTAAAGAAGGCACGACAATCATCTTTGGCGATGGTAAGCTGAGTGCCGTCTGCACAGGTGTACTTGAACATGGCGGTCGAATCCTTAAGTTTCAATATGAAGGTATCTTTTATGAGATATTAGAGGAACTTGGCGAAATGCCGCTGCCTCCATATATTAAGGAACAGCTCGACGACCAAGACCGTTATCAAACGGTATATGCACGTGAACGCGGGTCGGCTGCAGCCCCAACGGCAGGGCTGCACTTTACGGAGCATTTGCTTGAGAAACTTAAAGGCATGGGCGTTCATATCGCTTTTATCACGCTTCATGTTGGACTAGGTACGTTCCGTCCAGTCAGCGTGGACGATATTGACAGTCACGAAATGCATTCTGAGTTCTACCAAATGACCGAAGGAACAGCCCGATTACTGAATAAAGTTAAAGAAGACGGTGGGAAAATCATCACGGTCGGTACTACGTCGACGAGAACGCTGGAAACGATTGCGTCCCGTAATGATGGAGTTTTTAAGGAAGAGAGTGGCTGGACGAGCATTTTCATTTATCCTGGTTATGAATTCAAAGGGATTAATGCGATGATTACGAATTTCCATTTACCAAAATCAACTTTAATCATGCTTATTTCTGCCCTCGCAGGCAGGGAGCATGTTCTTCATGCCTATGAAACGGCTGTGGAAGAAAAATACAGGTTCTTTAGTTTTGGAGATGCAATGTTAATTAAGTAATATAAGAGTGAGATGCTCTTGAAGGGAGTTATTGCGTTGACTGCAATACGATATGAGTTAATCAAAACATGTAAACAGACAGGGGCACGGCTAGGTCGTGTTCATACGCCGCATGGTTCTTTTGAAACACCAGCATTTATGCCGGTTGGAACAATGGCTACTGTCAAAACGATGTCACCAGAAGATTTGAAACAAATGGGGGCAGGCATCATCCTAAGCAATACGTATCACTTATGGCTGCGTCCAGGACATGAAATTATCAAGGAAGCTGGCGGATTGCACAAATTCATGAACTGGGATAGGGCGATATTAACCGACTCTGGCGGTTTTCAAGTGTTCAGTTTGAGTGAATTCCGTAAAATTGAAGAAGAGGGCGTACATTTCAGAAACCATATCAATGGTGATAAATTATTTTTATCTCCGGAAAAAGCGATGGAAATACAAAATGCACTTGGCTCTGATATCATGATGGCATTCGATGAATGTCCGCCATTCCCGGCAACTGAAGAGTATATGAAGAAATCAGTTGAACGGACATCACGCTGGGCAGAACGCTGCTTGAATGCGCATGAGCGTCCAAAAGATCAAGGGTTGTTCGGTATCGTTCAGGGTGGAGAGTTTGAAAATCTTCGTAAACAAAGTGCGAAAGACCTTGTCTCCCTTGATTTCCCGGGTTATGCTATTGGAGGATTATCTGTTGGGGAACCGAAGGATATCATGAACCGCGTCCTTGAATTTACAAGTCCATTACTGCCAACTAACAAACCGCGTTACCTAATGGGAGTCGGTTCACCGGACTCATTGATTGATGGTGCGCTCCGCGGCGTCGATATGTTTGATTGCGTACTCCCTACACGTATTGCACGTAATGGTACGTTGATGACAAGCAATGGCCGACTGGTTGTGAAAAATGCGAAGTATGCTCGTGATTTTGGTCCAATAGATGAAAATTGCGATTGTCATGTTTGTAAAAATTATAGCCGGGCTTATATCCGCCATTTGATTAAATGTGAAGAAACCTTTGGTATTCGTCTTACGACTTATCATAATCTTCATTTTCTGTTAAACTTGATGGAACAGGTCAGACAAGCAATTCGAGAAGATCGCCTTGGAGACTTTAGGGAAGAGTTTTTTGAACAATATGGTTTCAATAAGCCAAATGCAAAAAACTTCTAATTCCATAAATATTTTAAAGAATGAAAGGAGTGAAGAAAAATGGGTAATTTAACACAAATACTTCCGTTAATTTTAATGTTCGTATTGTTCTATTTCTTATTAATCCGTCCGCAACAAAAACGCCAGAAAACTACGCGAAACATGCAAAGCAGTTTGAAAAAAGGTGATAAAGTTGCAACTATCGGCGGCATGCACGGAACAATCGATGCAATCGATGAATTGCAAATTGTCATTAAATCACCAGACGGTTCAAAGCTTACATTTGACCGTGCTGCCATCCGTGAAATTACGGAAAGCGCACCAAATAAAGAAGTAACTGTATAAGACAAACTAAAACCGGGCCTATTGTGCCCGGTTTTTTGCTGTGGTTTTTTAATTGGTTCGCGATTCTGAACTCATATTTACTCCAAGCACGCCACCCATCATGGCTGTGATCACAAAACAGCCGTAATAAATCCATTGTTTGATGGTGAAAAGTGCATCATTACCTAAATATTGAAAAAGAAACACAACTAAAAGGTAAAGCAAACCAGTACTTCCACCTAAGAAAAGTCCTTGCTTTTTCCCTTTACCTCCTGAAATAAATCCACCAATGAACAGCGATAAAAAGGACACAATCATGATCACGTATGTCAGGGATGATTCCGTCAGTGAAGTAAAACGAAGAAGGATAGAAAAGAGTAAGCTTGCAATCATCGCTATGGCAAAGATGGAGCCGACGCCATAGATTACGGCGACACTCATTTTTTTAGTTTCGATGGTTATTCCCCCTTTTTAAAAGGCTGATACATTTAGCCTGTTGATGTGTTTGTACAAGCATATTCTTCTATTGGAACCTTTAGACCTGGTTTAAGAAGTTCTATGAAATTTGAAAAAGAAAATAGAGTAATTTTTCATTTTCAAAGCCATGCTATGGATGAAGGAAGTGTTATTGAAGTGGATATCTATCTAGGTATTATTTTTCGAACGACGGTAATCTATTTAGTCATCTGGTTCCTTTTTCGATTGATGGGCAAGCGGGAAGTAGGGGAACTGAGCGTTCTTGATTTAGTGGTATCTATCATGATAGGGGACATTGCTGTGCTATCCTTTGAAGATTTGGAAAAACCGTTTATCCGACAGACTATCCCAATGTTTGTCCTCGCGACCCTCCAAATTACATTAGCATTCATCTCATTGAAAAGTGTCAAGTTTCGCTATTTCATGGATGGTAAGCCACAGATCATCATCAATCAGGGAAAAATAGATGAAAAAGCGATGCGCAGACAACGATATAATTTTGATGACTTATTGACCCAGCTTCGTGAACAAGGAATTATTGATTTAAACGAAGTTCGATTTGCCATCCTTGAAACTTCAGGAAAGCTCTCGGTGATTAAAAATAGCGAAGAAGAAAGGTCGGAAAGTGAATCAATACCCTATCCGCTAATAGTCGACGGAGTGGTACAGGAAGAAAATCTTAATAAAATTGGAAAAAATCATTTTTGGCTTCTGCATCAGTTAAAAGAACATGGGGATACAAAGGTTAAAGAGATATCGATTTGCGGATACATAGATGGCCAATTTTACATTGATACAAATGAAACGAAGAAATAACCGAAGCTGCTGAATACTTCGGTTATTTCTATTTCCATGCAAACCTTGATAAAAACACGCCGATTACAGGGATTCGAATTAAGTCTGCTTTTTTTATGAAGCCAGTCAAGAGCATGAAAAATGTGAACAGCAGGAACACAACGGTAACTGAAAGCAACAGTCGGGTTCCTAGAGGCTGAGAGGAGAGTGGATCTTGATAAATATAATAACCACCCCAACCGGAAATTAATGCAATAACTAAAGCCAACATATAACTCCGAAAATGAAGTGTAAAAGGAACAACTTTTAACACAGTTGAAAAATGCAGAAAGGTAACGAGCATCGAACCGACCGCTATTCCGATTGCGGCCCCCATAATACCGAAACTTTCCTTGGATGCCATCAGCCAGATTACACCAATTTTAAGAATGTTCCCTGCGAGGCTGTTAAACATTGCGGCTTTTGCAAGGTCCAGTGCCTGAAGCATCGACTGCAACGGATATTGAAAATAATAGAGTATGAAAAAAGGTGAAAGAAATTTAATGAAAACAGCAGCGTGGGAAGAGCCATACATTACTTGTAAAATCGGTTCAGCAAAGATGAACAGAGTGACGACAGCTAAACAACCTGTAATAAAGGTGATTTTCAGGGCCTGCTGAAGCCTGTGTTCAACGAGTGAAAAGTTTCCTGTTGTCCTTGCTTCACTAACTGCAGGAACAAGAGCTGTAGCTAAAGAAGCTGTAACAAAAGAAGGAAGCATGAGCAAAGGCAGTGCGTATCCTGTTAACTCTCCGTATTGACTGGTAGCTGCGGCCGCGGTCACACCGGCAAGTTGCAAACTCTGAGCGACCACAATTGGTTCAAAAAACCAAGAAATTGACCCAATCATCCTGCTTCCAGTTGAAGGCAGTGCAATCCCCATCAATTCAGTAAATGTTCCTTTCCCGGATTTGACATTTTTGAAGAAGCCTTTCCGGAATTTAAAATGTTTCTTTAATTTAAAGCTTGTCAATAGGTAGACAAGTGATACAAGCTCACCAATTATTGAGGCAAACATTGCGCCAGCTGCGGCATATTCGATTCCGTATGGCAAAAAGGCCTTTGTCAGGACGGCAATGAAAGTGATACGGGCTACCTGTTCAATAACTTGTGAGAAAGCGAAGGGCTTCATATTTTGCTTGCCTTGGAAATATCCGCGCAAGACAGATGAAATAGCGATAATTGGAACAATAGGGGCAATCGCCATAAGCGGCCATACCGTTCTTTCATCTGTGAATAAATATTCGGATAGAACCGGCGCAAAAAATAGCATCGCAGGAGTAAAGATCATCGATAAAGTAAATGTACAGGCCAAAGAGACGACAAGGATTTTCTTGATTTTCCTTTCATCACCTCGGGCATTGGCTTCGGCCACATATTTGGATATGGCGATTGGCAGGCCTAATTGGGTAATGTTGACGACAAGAAATAGGGTCGGTAAAGCCATCATATATAAACCAACGCCTTCTTCGCCGATAAAACGGGCGATGACAATGCGGTTAATGAACCCAAGAACCCTTGTTATCAGGCTTGCGATTAATAAAATCAGCGTCCCTTTTAAAAACTTAGACATTGAACTCCCTCCCTGCCTTCTCAAAAAAGCGGTTATGCTATACAATTATCTATATGCTTGTACTTGGACAAAGCATGACAAAAGTGTTTGCGTTCTTACAAATGATCGAATTTCCTTCTTAGAAAATGCGCATTCAATTGAGAATCATTTTTACTGGAGGCAAAGTGATGACGAAAAAGAATCACCCATATCAACGTTATTATGTAAAGGTACGTCCATTCTTGAAGAGCAAACGTGAGGAATTCCAAATGGTTGGATTGAATGCTGTTTCAGAGGAAGATATATGGGCAACCTTAACCAAGAACAAATGGAAGCGGCCTCAGGAAAACATTCACCTTCACGAACTCGTAGCCGACATTGTGACATTTTCGAGCAACCAGTTCATGACCTTTCAAATGGTCGAAGCTTATAAATCACCAAATCTTTTTGAACCGCTTTCTGAAGAAGAGCTTAAAGAACTTTTGAAAGAATAAAACTGCGAAATACTTAAATTGACAGCCGTTTGTAAATGAATCATAATAGATATGGTTATGCTTTTTTTTGGAAAAAGAGTATGGAGAGCGGTGTCTTTTTTCTAACGATTTGAAGAGAATGCAACCTTATAAAACGAAAAAAAAATGACAGTTTTTGAAACTCCATGAACAGGCGTATTATAGAAAGGGGCCTACTACATAATGGTAAAAAGAAGCAGGATCGTTGCGTTTTTTCTAATCGTACTTTTGATTTTCGCAGCGATGGGAACGACTTCAAAAGGAATCCTAAAGGATATCAAGCTGGGTCTTGATCTTCAAGGCGGTTTTGAAGTGTTATATGAAGTAAAACCGCTATCTGGAGAAAAGATCACTCCGGAAGTTTTGAGGGCTACAGTAAGCTCACTTGAGCGGCGTGTCAATGTATTAGGTGTAAGTGAACCTAATATTCAAATCGAAGGGAAAGACAGGATCCGCGTTCAATTAGCCGGTGTTAAAGACCAAAACAACGCTCGGGAAATCCTTTCGACTCAAGCAAAATTATCGTTCCGTGATTATAACGATAAGGAAATGATGACCGGTGCTGACCTGAAAGAAGGCGGCGCGAAACAAACGTTCCAAGATAATAAACCAGTTGTTGAAGTCACGCTGAAAGACGTGAATAAGTTTAAAGAAATCACTCAAAAAATTTCCTCAATGGAAAGCCCGACGAATGTACTTGCAATCTGGTTGGATTTCGAGGAAGGAAAAGATTCCATTAAAGATACAGCTTCACAAGACAATATGATTTCAGCTCCAGCTGTCAGTGAAGTTTTTAATACGAAGAAGGTGTATATTACCGGTCAATTTACGGTGGAAGAAGCGAAAGAGCTTGCAGACCTTCTGGATGCAGGTGCCCTGCCTGTAGATTTAAAAGAAAAGTACTCCACTTCTGTAGGTGCCCAATTTGGTGCAGGTGCACTAAATGATACTATTTTTGCAGGAATCATCGGAATTGCACTTGTTTTTATCTTTATGCTAGTGTATTACCGCTTCCCAGGATTCATTGCAGTCGTCACTTTAAGCATATACATTTTCTTGACGCTATTAGTGTTTGATTGGATGAATGCAGTCCTTACTCTTCCTGGTATTGCAGCACTGATACTCGGGGTTGGTATGGCTGTCGATGCCAATATCATAACCTATGAGCGAATCAGGGATGAGCTGAAACTTGGCCGTTCTGTAAAAGCAGCTTATAAGGAAGGTACGAAAAACTCACTTGCTACGATCACGGATGCGAACTTAACGACATTGCTGGCTGCGGCCGTTCTGTTTTATTATGGAACAAGCTCAGTTAAAGGGTTTGCTACTACTTTGATCATTTCGATTTTAATGAGTTTCATAACAGCCGTCTATGGTACACGTCTTTTCATGAGCCTGTGGGTGAATAGTGGGTTCTTGGACAAACGTACAACATGGTTTGGCGTGAAGAAGAAATACATTCACAATTTATCTGAGAAAATTAATTTAATGTCATTGCCAACTCGCTTTGATAAAATCGATTTCGTCAAACATAGGAAAGTCTTTTATAGTATTTCAATCGGTGTTACCCTTATCGGGATTATTTTCTTATTCGTATTTAGATTAAATCTTGGTATTGATTTTACTAGTGGTACCCGAATTGAGATTGCGTCCAAAGATGTTTTAACGAAGCAGCAAGTCGAAACCGAAATGGACAAGGTCGGTATTGACGCGGAGGATATCAAGGATGTTAGGCTCGCTGGAAAAGAAAATAAAAATGCTGTCGTTCGTACAGTCGGTGTGCTTAATAAACAAGAAATCGCTGAATTGAAGGACCACTTTAAGAAAGATTATGGAGCAGAACCGAATGTCAGCACCGTTTCGCCGACAGTCGGAAAAGAACTTGCGAAAAATGCTATGATTGCGTTAGCGATTGCATCACTCGGCATTATCTTGTATGTATCCGTACGATTTGAATGGCGGATGGCTGTACCTGCCGTCGTAGCGCTAATACATGACGCGTTCTTTATTATTACGATATTTAGTGTACTTCGACTTGAAGTGGATATCACCTTCATTGCTGCGGTTCTGACGATTGTCGGTTATTCGATCAATGATACGATCGTAACCTTTGACCGTATTCGTGAAAACTTACGCTTCAGTCGTAAAGTCAAAACAGTTGAAGAGCTTGAGAATATTGTAAATATCAGTATCAGGCAAACATTAACGAGATCTATTAACACCGTACTAACCGTTCTCATTACGGTTATCGCGTTGGCGATCTTCGGTAGTGAAGCCATCCGAAACTTCTCAATTGCCCTGTTTATCGGTTTAATATGTGGCGTGTATTCATCTCTATTAATCGCTTCCCAATTCTGGCTTGATTTGAAAATTAGAGAATTGAAGAAAAAAGGACCACTGAATACGGCAAAAGAAAAGAAACAAAGTCTTGAAGGACAAGTTTAATATGTGAGAAGGGGCTGGCATGATGCCAGCCTTCTTTTTGTGAGACTAGCTTTTTGAATAGGGAAATACAGCCATTTTTGAGTTTAAAATAAAATTGAAACCATTATTGTCGTTTTGTATAATAAGTAAGTTGAGGGGTGAATTTATGTTAAAGCCAAAAACACGGTGGAACTTACGAACTGCCGATGAAAACAAAGTTGCTGAACTAGCGGAAGAGCTTCATATCACACCCTTAGTTGCGGCCTTACTTGTGAATCGTGGCCTGGATACAATTGAAAGTGCCCGATCATTTTTATTTGTAAAAAATCAAACTTTTCATGATCCATTTTTACTGAAAGATATGGATAAAGCAGTATATAGAATAAAAGAAGCCATTCAAAACGGAGAGAAAATCAGGATTTTTGGTGATTATGATGCGGACGGCGTGACATCGACTACGGTGATGATGACGACGCTAACTAGACTAGGAGCCGATGTGGATTTTTATATCCCAAATCGATTTACAGAAGGCTACGGTCCGAATCCAATGGCATTCCGCTTGGCAGCTGAGCAAGGGGTAAAGGTATTAATAACCGTGGACACGGGAATTTCCGCAGTTGATGAAGCGAAACTTGCTAGCGAGCTTGGCATGGATTATATTTTGACGGATCACCATGAACCTGGTCCGGAACTTCCCGAAGCACTAGCGATTATTCATCCAAAACTTGAGAACAGTTCATATCCATTTGAAGATCTTGCTGGCGTAGGGGTTGCTTTTAAACTGGCACATGCCTTGCTTGGCGAACTGCCAGAGGATTTGCTGGAGATTGCGGCAATCGGTACCATTGCGGATTTGGTACCTTTAAAAGGAGAAAACCGCCTCATTGCAGCGAAAGGGATTGAGCAGTTACGCTTAACTAGACGTCCGGGGCTTGTTGCCCTAATGAAAGTGGCGAATATTCAGCAGGAAGCATTGAATGAGGAATCAATCGGCTTTGCAATGGCACCACGAATCAATGCAGTTGGCCGCCTTGGTGATGCGGACCCGGCTGTTGATTTATTGATGTCTGAAAACTTGGCTGAAGCGACGGAACTGGCTAATGAAATCGATGATATTAATAAAGAGCGTCAGGCGATGGTTGCTGCAATGGCGGAAGAAGCGATTCAAGAGGTTGAGGAAAACTTCCCACCGGAGTCAAATGGTGTGCTTATTATCGGGAGAGAAGGTTGGAACGCAGGGGTAGTGGGTATTGTAGCCTCCAAACTGGTTGAACGCTTTTACCGTCCGACCATTGTGTTGAGCTATGACCGAGAAAAGGGGCACGCGAAAGGTTCAGCCCGGAGTATTGCTGGATTCGACCTTTTTGAGAGTCTCTCTACCTGTCGCGAATTGCTGCCTCATTTTGGTGGACATCCGATGGCTGCGGGAATGACCCTGAAAATAGAAGACGTACAGGAGCTTAGGGATCGCATGAACATTATTGCGAAAGAACAGCTCAGCGAAGAAGATTTCACACCTATTACCAACTTGGATGGAGCCACAACATTAGCGGAAGTTTCCATTCAAACGATTCAGGAAATGAGCCTGCTAGCGCCATTTGGAGTGACCAATCCAAAGCCGAAAATCTTGATAGATTCCGTCCAGCTTTCAAGTGTCCGTAAAATTGGCGCCAATCAGAATCACTTGAAGGTGCAGCTTGAAGATAGTGAGAATCATAAACTCGACGGCGTTGGGTTTGGTCTAGGTCATTATGTGGATGAAATAGCTCCGCATGCAGAAGTCTCCGTGATCGGAGAGCTTTCCATTAATGAGTGGAATAATATCAAAAAGCCGCAAATCTTTGTTCAGGATGTCTCGGTCAATCATTGGCAGCTTTTCGATTATCGCGGCAAGGGACAGGCAGAGAAGTGGCTAGCTGAGATACCGGTTCATAATCGGAAAATTGTTATTTTCTCAGAAGATATTTATAGAAGATATCCTTTTTTACAAAACCATCCCGATCTTGTTTTAATCAAGAATGAACAGGAAGCAGATCAGCTCGACTGCATGCAAGGACATGTGGTTCTTATGGATATGCCCCCGTTAAGAGAGTTGTTAAAACGGGTGATTGAAAATAAGAAGCCGTCGCGGATATACGCACATTTTTCTCATGAACAGGATCATTTTTTAAGTACGGTGCCAACACGGGACGATTTTAAATGGTTCTATGCCTTTCTTGCTAAAAAGGGTCCGCTTGATGTGAAAAGGTATGGTGATGATCTTGCCAAATACCGAGGCTGGTCAAGAGATACAGTGGATTTTATTTCAAAGGTGTTTTTTGAGCTTGATTTTGTTACAATAGAGAATGGGTTAATTATGCTCACAGCCAATGCGAAAAAACGCGATCTCAGTGAGTCTGAATCGTTTATAAGAAAGAAAGAGCAATTTGAGCTTGAACAAGAGCTTGTCTATTCTTCCTATCAGCAATTATTCGATTGGTTCAATCATTTTTTAGTTCATGAGGCAACAGACCTTGAGGAGGAAACAAAGCAATGGATTTAAAGCAATATGTAACAATTGTGCAAGACTGGCCAAAACCGGGTATTGTCTTCAAAGATATTACAACATTAATGGATAACGGCGCAGCTTATAAATACGCAACAGACCAAATCGTCGAGTACGCTCGCGATAAAAATATCGATTTAGTGGTCGGACCGGAAGCACGCGGATTCATTATCGGATGTCCAGTCGCATACTCATTGGAAGTGGGCTTTGCGCCAGTGAGAAAAGAAGGAAAGCTTCCACGTGAAACGATAAAAGTCGAATATGGCTTAGAATATGGTAAGGATGTATTGACTATCCATAAAGATGCCATTAAACCAGGACAACGTATCCTGATTACGGACGATTTACTTGCTACTGGCGGTACAATCGAAGCAACGATCAAATTAGTGGAAGAGCTTGGCGGAATTGTAGCCGGGATTGCATTCCTTATTGAATTAACAGACCTAGATGGTAAAGATAAATTAGAAGGCTATGATGTTTTAACACTAATGAACTTTTAATAAAGAAGAGCACTCTGACCAGGGTGCTCTTTCTGTTATACCCGTTTTTCATAGATTTTGTCGAATTTCCAGTGAAAAAAAGAACTATTCTTTATAAAATACATGTTTAGCCCTTTACATCCATGCCATTTTTTTCGATAATAGTAATAATAAAGAGTTTTTCTGCTATTAAGTTTATTTGCACTTGTATCCGTTTCGGCGGATTTATTTTTTTCGCAAAAATTGTCACGTTTTGCTGAACAAAGGGAAGTGCTACCAATCATACTCAATCCGGTTAATATCCGGTGGCAGTTAAAGTGGGGTTAAGGTGATTAAATGGCTAACGATCAAATATTGACTGCCGAGCAGGTTGTAGAAATGGCCAGCTTATATCTTCAGCCGGAAGAAGCTGAATTTATTCATAGAGCGTTTAAGTATGCAGAGTATGCTCACCGAGAACAATTTCGTAAATCGGGAGAACCATATATTATTCATCCGATTCAAGTAGCGGGTATTCTGGCTGATCTTGAAATGGATCCTGCAACTATTGCGGCAGGCTTTTTACATGATGTTGTTGAAGACACGGAGGTCACTCTGAAGGATATTGAAGAGAATTTCAGTCCTGAAGTCGCCATGCTCGTTGATGGTGTGACCAAATTAGGGAAAATTAAGTATAAATCACAGCAAGAACAACAGGCGGAAAACCATAGGAAAATGTTCGTTGCGATGGCCCAGGATATTCGGGTCATATTGATTAAGCTTGCCGACAGACTGCACAATATGCGGACATTGAAGCATCTGCCGCAGGAAAAGCAGAGAAGAATTTCGAACGAAACATTAGAAATCTTTGCGCCGCTTGCTCATCGTCTTGGGATCAGTACGATTAAATGGGAACTTGAAGATACGGCACTAAGGTATTTGAACCCGCAGCAGTATTACCGAATCGTCAACCTTATGAAGAAAAAGCGTGCAGAACGTGAACAGTATTTAGAAGAAGTCATTGATGAAGTGCGTAAAAACGTGCAAGAAGTCAATATTAAAGCAGACCTCTCTGGCAGACCGAAACATATATACAGTATTTATCGCAAAATGGCGTTGCAGAATAAGCAGTTCAGTGAAATTTATGACCTGCTTGCGGTTCGGATTGTCGTCAATAGCATAAAAGACTGTTATGCCGTTTTAGGGATCATTCATACATGCTGGAAGCCGATGCCTGGCCGATTTAAAGACTATATCGCGATGCCGAAGCCGAATATGTATCAATCCTTACATACGACGGTAATCGGGCCAAAAGGCGATCCGCTTGAAGTGCAAATCCGTACCTCCGATATGCATCGCATTGCCGAGTTCGGGGTTGCCGCACACTGGGCTTATAAAGAAGGAAAAGATGTTGGTGAACAGCCTTCATTAGAGGAAAAATTGACTTGGTTCAGGGAAATTCTTGAATTCCAGGATGACGCAACAAACGCCGAGGAATTCATGGAATCCCTTAAAATCGATCTTTTTTCTGATATGGTGTTCATTTTTACGCCAAAAGGCGATGTTATTGAACTTCCGTCAGGGTCCAATCCGATTGACTTTGCTTACCGGATTCACTCGGAAATCGGTAACAAAACGATAGGGGCCAAAGTGAACGGGAAAATGGTACCGCTGGATTATAAACTAAAAACAGGCGATATTATTGAAATTTTAACATCCAAGCATTCATATGGTCCAAGTCAAGATTGGCTTAAACTCACGCAAACATCTCAGGCGAAAAATAAAATCCGTCAATTTTTCAAAAAGCAGCGCCGAGAAGAAAATATCGAAAAAGGCAAAGAACTTGTTGAAAAAGAAATCAAGATCATGGAGTTTGATCTGAAGGAAATCCTGACATCTGAAAACATTAAGCGCGTTTCGGATAAATTCAATTTCCTGAATGAAGAAGATATGTATGCAGCGGTTGGTTATAACGGAATAACAGCCCTTCAGGTAGCGAACCGCCTTACTGAAAAATGGCGTAAGCAGAAGATGGTCGAGCAAGAAGCAGATATTTCGGAAGCAGTTGCTGATCTGAAAACTTTCCCTAATTCCTCCAAAAAACGTGACTCAGGTGTACGTGTACCGGGAATTGAGAACCTCCTTATCCGTTTATCACGCTGTTGTAATCCGGTTCCTGGGGATGAAATCGTTGGTTATATTACAAAAGGCCGTGGAGTCTCTGTCCATAGACAAGACTGTCCGAACCTAGAAAGCGGTGATTCCGATCATCGTCTTGTGCCTGTTGAATGGGAAAGCAGGATTAACGAACGTAAGGAATATATCGTTGAAATTGAGATCAGCGGGTATGATCGCCGCGGCTTATTAAACGAAGTGTTGCAAGCTGTCAACGAAACAAAGACAAATATTTCAGCAGTATCAGGTAAATCGGACCGGAATAAAGTGGCGACCATTCACATGTCGATTTATATCCATAACATTGCACATCTACAAAAGGTCGTCGACCGTATAAAACAAATTTCAGATGTCTATTCCGTTAGAAGGATTATGAACTAAGGAGTTTTATTACTATGCGTGTTGTTTTACAACGTTCCAAAGCTGCCAAAGTTGTTGTGGCAGGCCAAACAATCGGGCAAATTGACAGCGGACTAGTCCTGCTAGTTGGTGTCACCCATGGCGATACAATTGATGACACCGTCTATTTGGCCGATAAGATTGTTAATCTTAGAATTTTTGAAGATGAAAATGAAAAGATGAACCACTCACTACTAGACGTTGGTGGTTCGATTCTATCAGTTTCACAATTTACGCTATATGGCGACTGCCGTAAAGGCCGTCGTCCGAACTTCATGGACGCCGCCCGTCCTGAAGAGGCGAACAAAATTTATGAATCATTCAATGAAGAACTACGCAAAAAAGGCGTCCATACTGAAACCGGTCAATTTGGCGCAATGATGGACGTTCAGCTTACTAATGACGGACCTGTAACATTAATAATGGAAAGTAAAAAGTAACCTGCTGCGGCAGGTTTTTTTGTTGCGAAAAAGTGATTGTAAACAAATTGAAAGCCAGCTTCCATGGGAAGCTGGCTTGTCATTATTTGAAATACCGCGCCAATCCATTATAGATAGCGGTTGTAATGGTTTCTTGATATTCATTCGTTGTAATCCTCAATTCTTCAACAGGATTACTTAAATAGCCTAGTTCAATAAGTGTAGCTACACGATTGTTTTCACGGATAACATGGTAATCTCCGTATCGGGAACCTCGATTAGGCACCTGCATCGTGGATCCTAGTGAATTGGCAAGTGTTGAGGCAAAATTCTGTTGATAGTCATGATAGTAGAATGTAGTTATTCCACTCGCAATCTGATCTTTGGTGCTATCATAATGGAGGCTGATGAATGCATCCGCGTTATTGATATGTGAAGTGCTAACCCTTGAAGGCAGTGGAACATATGTATTACTGCTTCTTGTCAGAATCACTTTTGCACCTGCCGCATGAAGCTTGTCCCGCAGCAACTCAGCGGTACGGATTGTTAAGTTTTTTTCAAGAGTACCACCGACTCCAACTGTACCGCTGTCCCTGCCGCCATGGCCGGGATCGATTACGATGACTTTATCCGCTAAATATTTTTCAACGCCTGGACGCTGGATCTGCTCAGCATTACCTTCAATCGTCACAATCCAACCAGCAACATAAGCGGTTTGGCCATTCTTGAGTTTAATGGAGTACCAATCGCCCTCCATACCGAGAACGGAGAACGTTTCACCTTCTTTCACCTGCGCTACAATCTGCGAGTTGCCATCTGGCTTACTTCTAAGGATTGTCCCATCATGAATGGTGGTAATCTTACTGCCTTTTACGTCAATCTTCTTTTTCTTTGATGTTTGTTCGGCATTCTCTATTTCTAAATACCAGTTCACCACCCAGCCTTTTTTTGAATCAGAAAGCTGAAGCTGTGTCATTTGGCCTGTTGTTTGCAAAACTTGGTAGGTTTCATCCTTGTTTACCGAACCAATGATTTTACTGTTAGGAGAGGCCTTTTTCCGCACATTTAAACCAGAAACGGTTACTCTTGCAGTGGCACCTGCCTTATTGACTTTCTTCTCACTCTTATTCTTGCCCAATTCTATGTAAGATTCGGCGACCCAGCCATGGCTTCCTTGAAAATCAATTTCAACCCATTCGTTTTCAATTCGATAAACAGTAACCATCGTATTTTTATTCAGCTTACCGAGCGAGGCACTGCTTTTTGAAGGCTCAGAACGAACATTGAGACGGTCGACCAAAGTGACTCCCGTTTGCACGGATTGTTCCGATTCTTCTTTCTTCTGCTTCGTCTCTCTCTCTACTGCATTCTCGGAAGCCTTAGTGAGCTTGAGATAGTCAGAAGAGACCCAACCTTCGATTTCTGCATGTTTGATTTGAATCCAATTTTCATTTTTTTCAATAATGTCAACAGCCGTTCCTTTCGTTATCGAACCAACTGTTTGAAATGTAGTACCGGGGCCTGTACGGACGCGGACAGAGCTACCGGTAATTATTCCCTGACCTGATTCCTGCTTAACCTGATTTGAATCTGATTTTTTTCCCACAAGCCAATTGGCAACCCATCCCGTTTTACCGGCGCCAATCCGAATTTCAATCCAATCGCCATCTTCATTCACAATCGGATACGTTTCCCCTTTTGTAAGTTTTTTCACAATAGGAAAACTGAGGCCTGCGCCTTCACGGACATTGACCACCTTGGTCGTCACGACAATTTCCCCTTCGTTTTCTCCAAATGCTTGATTGACGGGGAAAATCGCTGCTATTATCAGCAATAGGATCAGGCCAAATAATCCTGATTTCTTCTTCATAAGTTGTCTCTCCCTTTTATATCTATTTGTATGTATTCTCGTTCAATAAAAAATTTCCCTCCTTAATTGTGCAAAAAACATTCTTTTTAGGAAAGAATAAGTCTTATTAACTAATGGAGGGAAGCCATATGAAATTCAGCGAAAAAGACCAAACGAGTTTAAGTGGGGGCAATCAAGTACTAGGAGTCGATTTTCACGATTTTATTCAAAAGGAACAAAGCGCAAATCTAATTGAATTAGCATCCGAATTCGGAGTCAATGTCCGAACAATCAAGAATATGAAAAAACATTTGAACCAATAAAATACGACAAAATTCTTAGCCTATCTTGACATTTGATGTTAACGTCCGTATGATTATAAAGTATCAGACCTATTACTGCAATAACCAATGATGGAGAAGAGTAATTAAGAAACACATGAAAAGAGAGGAAATGCCGAGGCTGAAAGCATTCCACATGATGACTTAATGAAAGAACCCTCCGTAGGCTTCACTCTGAACGAATTTTTTTAGTAGGAGATGGACGTAAAGCAGGCGTTAACTGTTTTTGAGCGGAGGCACTTATTTAATTGTGCTTCAACTAGGGTGGCACCACGGGATATTCAACTCTCGTCCCTTGTAACGACTATGTTACAAGGGGCGGGAGTTTTTTGTTTGGAAAAAATTCAGTACAGCGTCGTATAAGAAATGACGCATTGCTTTAAAGGAGGAAACAAATATGTCTATTCAGATTCCTAGAGGTACGCAGGATTTATTGCCAGGTCAAACGGAAATTTGGCAGTATATCGAAAAGACAGCGCGTGAGATTTGTCACCGTTATCAATATAAAGAAATCCGTACACCGATTTTTGAGCACACAGAGCTTTTCTTACGTGGTGTGGGAGACACAACCGATATCGTGCAAAAAGAGATGTACTCATTTCAGGACCGTGGTGAACGGAATTTGACCCTTCGTCCTGAAGGCACTGCTTCTGTTGTTAGATCATACATTGAGAACAAAATGTTTGGTTGGGCAAATCAACCGGTCAAACTTTATTATATCGGGCCGATGTTCCGTTACGAACGTCCGCAAGCAGGTCGCTTCCGTCAATTCGTTCAATTTGGTATCGAGGCATTAGGAAGTAAAGATCCAGGAATTGATGCAGAGGTTTTATCGCTGGCAATGAATCTTTATAAAGAGCTTGGGTTGACAAAACTGAAGCTCGTGATAAATAGCCTTGGTGATAATGAAAGCCGGACAGCGCATCGCAATGCGTTAATCAAGCATTTCGAACCCCGTATTGGCGAGTTTTGTAGCGATTGTCAAAACCGTCTTGAAAAAAATCCATTGCGTATTCTGGATTGTAAAAAAGATCACGATCACGAATTGATGAAAACGGCACCTTCCATCATTGAATATTTAAATGATGAATCGCGTACCTATTTCGAAAAAGTGAAACAACACTTAACGGATTTGGAAATTGAATTCGTTGAAGATCCGACGCTTGTGCGCGGCCTGGATTACTATAATCATACGGCCTTTGAAATTATGAGTGATGCGGAAGGTTTTGGTGCGATTACGACACTTTGTGGAGGCGGCCGTTATAACGGGCTTGCTGAAGAACTTGGTGGTCCGGAAACACCTGGGATTGGCTTTGCGCTCAGCATTGAACGTCTGATTGCAGCACTTCAAGCAGAAAACATCGAACTTCCGATCAAAAAGGGCATTGACTGCTACCTTGTTTCACTAGGTGAGTCCGCTAAGGATTATAATGTCAAACTTGCCTACCAATTGCGTAATGCCGGTTTTACAGTCGAAAAAGACTACCAAGACCGTAAAGTAAAAGCTCAATTTAAATCAGCCGATCGCCTTGAAGCAAGATACGTGGCGACACTCGGAGATGATGAATTGAAAAATAATACAATTAATCTAAAGTTCATGGAAACCGGTGAACAAGTCCATATGGATCTTGCTACATTCGTTGAACAATTTAAAAAGCTACAGGCTTAAGGGGGAAATACCATGTTTGGCAGAACATACTTCAATGGAGAAGTTACAGAAGCAGCTATTGGTGAAAAAGTTACATTAAAAGGATGGGTACAAAAACGTCGTGATTTGGGCGGAGTAATCTTTATCGACCTTCGTGACAGAAGCGGAGTTGTACAAGTTGTTTTCAATCCGGACATCTCGGCAGAAGCATTGGCTACAGCTGAAAAAATTCGTAATGAATACGTTCTTGATATCCAAGGTTCAGTCATCAAACGTGATGAAGCTAACTTCAACCCGAATGTATCAACAGGTACAATTGAAGTTCAAGCAGAAAGCGTAACAATTTTAAATGAAGCCAAAACACCTCCTTTCATCATTGATGAAAGAACAGATGTTTCTGAAGATATTCGCTTAAAATACCGCTATTTGGACTTACGTCGTCCGGCAATGTTTGAAACGTTGAAAATGCGTAACCAAACAACTAAGGCGATTCGTGATTACTTGGACGGCGAAGGCTTCCTTGATATCGAAACACCTATTTTAACGAAAAGTACACCAGAAGGCGCACGTGATTATTTAGTACCTAGCCGTGTACACGAAGGTGAGTTTTATGCACTGCCACAGTCACCGCAAATCTTTAAGCAACTATTGATGGTATCTGGTTTCGAACGTTATTATCAAATTGCCCGCTGTTTCCGTGATGAAGATTTACGTGCTGACAGACAGCCTGAATTCACACAAATCGATATTGAAACTAGCTTCATGAGCCAGGAAGATATCATTAAAACGGCTGAAAATATGATGGCTAAAGTTATGAAGGATGTAAAAGGGCTGGACGTAACACTGCCATTCCCAAGAATGACATATAACGAAGCGATGAGCCGTTATGGTTCCGACAAACCTGATACACGTTTCGAAATGGAACTTAAAGATGTTTCAGAAATCGTGAAAGACAGTGATTTTAAAGTGTTCACAGGTGCTGTTGCAAATGGTGGACAAGTTAAAGCGATCGTAGTTAAAGGCGGAAATGCAGATTATTCCCGTAAAGACATTGATGCATTGGCTGAATTTGCAGCTATTTATGGTGCAAAGGGCCTTGCTTGGTTAAAAGTAGAAGAAGATGGCGTAAAAGGACCAATTGCTAAATTCTTCGCTGAAGACCAACAGCAATTAGTTGCAGTATTAGAAGCAGAAGTAGGCGACCTGATCTTATTCGTTGCTGATAAGAAAAGCATTGTTGCGGATGCACTTGGTGCGCTTCGTATCAAGCTAGGTAAAGAAAGAGGCTTGATCGACCAAAGCAAATTCAACTTCCTATGGGTAACGGACTGGCCATTACTTGAATACGATGAAGAAGAAGGACGCTATTATGCAGCTCACCATCCATTCACAATGCCATTCCGTGAAGACCTGGAAAAACTGGAATCAGACCCAGCCAGTGTCCGTGCACAAGCGTATGACCTTGTCTTGAACGGCTACGAACTTGGCGGTGGATCACTGCGTATTTTCGAACGCGACGTTCAAGAAAAAATGTTCAAAGTGCTTGGATTCACAGAAGAAGAAGCAAACGCACAATTCGGCTTCTTAATGGATGCTTTCGAATATGGAACACCTCCACACGGCGGAATCGCACTTGGATTGGACCGTATGGTAATGTTGCTTGCGGGTCGTACAAACCTTCGCGACACCATCGCGTTCCCGAAAACAGCAAGCGCAAGCGACTTGCTAGTTGACGCTCCAAGTACTGTAAGTGATAAGCAATTAGCAGAACTTAGCTTAAGACTTGCTGCATTAAAGAAATAATTTTATTGGGAAAAAATATGAAAATTTACCTAGATGCTTTCTCTTGAAACGGAGTAAAGCATTATGATATGATATTTTCAACAAGTAAGAGTCCTGATGTGTTCGTTCTTTAACCTATAAGTTTTGACCGAACACTTATAGTTACCGGGAGCACTAGTTTCCTGGCCGCGTACATGCCTCCCTCGTAGAGGACTTACAAACGCGAGGAACCGAGCACCCACCTGCGGAGAGCGGGTTCAAAACAAAGGCGTAAACGGCACAATTGGGACTCTTATAACTTACAAAGCAACTCATGTTGAGTAAACATGGGTTTTTTTGTGCTGAAAAATCTGTACTCACGAGTAAAAGGGTGAAACTCACGAGTAAAAAGCAGAAACTCACGAGTAAAAAGCAGAAAGTCACGAGTAAAAAGCTGAAACTCACGAGTAAAAAGCTGAAACTCACGAGTAAAAGCTGAAACTCCCGAGTAAAAGGGTGAAAGTCACGAGTAAAGGCTGAAAGTCACGAGTAAATGCCCAAACTCACGAGTAAAAAGCTGAAACTCACGAGTAAAAGGCTGAAACTCACGAGTAAAAGGTGAAAGTCACGAGTAAAAAGCCCAAACTCACGAGTAAAAGGCTGAAACTCACGAGTAAAAGGTGAAAGTCACGAGTAAAAAGCCCAAACTCACGAGTAAAAAGCTGAAACTCACGAGTAACCACTATTTTTCAGATGCCCAGGCAGGAATCAAAAGCATGATCACAGAAAATATAGAAGAAGGAGTGATGAATTAATGAAAAAACCATGTGAAAAGCCAATGAAAATGCTTAAACTGGAGGCATTAAGCAGAAGGCTCTCACCAAACCATCCTAAACAGAAAAAAATAACGAATGATTACCGGAAAATCCGTACTGGTTTTAATGGAGAATCAAGTATTGGAAAAGAGTTAAAGGATCTTTCAAAAAAATATCAAGTATTTCATGACCTCAGACTGAGCCGCGATGAGAGCAGCTTTTTCCAAATGGACTTTCTTATCGTATCTACGAATTGCTGCATTATCATCGAGGTGAAAAACTTTGCCGGATTGCTCTATTTTGACCGCACCTATCCTCAATTGATTCGGACAAAAGATGGACAGGAACAAGCCTATCTTGATCCGCTTATCCAGGTTGATGTGCAAAAATCACGCTTAATCAATTGGCTTAACCTTCATAAACTCCCGCTGCTTCCGATTGAAACGCTCATTGCAAATGCAAACTCGAACACCATCATTAAGACTACTCCTGGTCATGCCTCCATCTTCAAGCAAATCACCGGAAAAGAAACACTCATCTCAAAAATTCAAACTCTTGAAAAAAAGTATCCATCTGCGCAATTAACCCAAAGGCAACGCAATAAACTATCAAACACATTCCTTCAAAAAAATACTCCACATAATCCAGATATACTCAAATGGTATCAAATCTCTGAAACAGATCTTCTCAAAAGTGTTCACTGCCCAGAATGTTCAATTCTCCAAATGCAACGTCACTGGGGAAAATGGACATGCGCGCAATGTTCTTACACTTCCAAAGATGCCCACATTCAAACTCTTCGTGATTATGCCCTCCTCATAAGGCCCAAGATTACAAATAAACAAGCGCGGTTATTTTTACAAATTGAATCGATAGATATCATGCAAAGAATACTCTCTACCATGGAATTGCCTTATACAGGGCAATATAAAAATCGAGAATATAACCTTGATGGCTTATTTCACGAGTAAATGGCAGAAACTCGCGAGTAAAAAGCTGAAACTCACGAGTAAACGTCCGAAACTCACGAGTAAACGTCTGAAACTCACGAGTAAACGTCCTAAACTCACGAGTAACCGGCAGAAACTCACGAGTAAATGTCTGAAACTCACGAGTAAACGTCTGAAACTCACGAGTAACCAGCTGAAACTCACGAGTTAACATCAAAAACCCCCATTTAAGGAACACTCTACAATATACATTCGTAAAGTATGTAGTAAGGTTGAAATAATTAGAGCAAGGAAAAAGAAAGTAGTGAGGGCTTTGAAAGACTTATTGGATGCTAAGAGGAGAGAAATGCTTCAATTAGTGGAGCAGCTTGTGAATATTGATAGTGGTTCTTATACAAAACAGGGAATTGATAAAATTGGTACGATTTTAAAAACGAAATTTGAGAGTCTTGATTTTATTGTGAATATTGTGGAACAAAAGAATTATGGCAATCAACTAGTTATTCAGCATCGTGATGCGCTTCAACCACATATTCTCGTTGTCGCACATATGGATACAGTTTTTCCAGAAGGGACGGTACAAAAACGTCCTTTTAAAGTGATAGGAGATCGCGCATACGGACCTGGTGTTGCTGATATGAAGGCAAGCTTAGTCGAACTTTTTTATGCGATTCTTTGTATGAAACAGGCAGGGAAGACCGGGTATAAACATATTCAAATCATTCTCAATAGTGATGAAGAAATAGGGTCTCCTTCTTCTGCTTCACTCATTTCAGCGAATGCGGCAAATAAGAAATTTGCGTTAATTCTAGAGCCGGCGAGGTCGGATGGTTCACTTGTTACGGCGAGAAGAGGCTGCGGGCAATTTAAAGTGGACATAGTAGGAGTGTCTGCTCACTCGGGGATAGAACCGGAAAAAGGACGAAGTGCAATTGAAGAATTGGCTCATAAGATTATCGCACTGCACAGGTTAAATGATCTTAAGCAGGGGATTAGTGTAAATGTCGGGATAATTGAAGGCGGTTCAGCTGTCAATACCATTGCCTCCCACGCCGCTGCCTTTGTGGATGTGCGTATCTCAGAAAAAAAACAGGAAGTTATTATCCTAAAACAAATGAAAAAAATCTGTGCTCACACTTATATTGCGGGAACGAAAACGACGCTTAGCGGCAAAATGGACCGGCCACCCATGGAAAAGAACGAACAAACGACCATTCTATTAGAGGCTATCAATCAGGCGGGGCAGGAAATCGGCATCAATATCACCGATACGGCTACGGGGGGAGGTTCAGATGCTTCTTTTACATCTGAATTAGGAATTGCAACCGTAGACGGGCTAGGTCCAATTGGCGGGAATGCACATAGTGAAGACGAGTATTTAGAAATTCCTAGCCTAACAGAACGAACGCTACTTCTAGCAACAGTTCTTCAAAAATTGTCTACAATGAACTAGTATACTAATTCCGATAACTCTGCTCATATTTCACTTGTCATAAATGATGTTTATGATATATTGTTAATTGGGAATCTAAATAAGAACAGAATTTATTGGAGTTGAATATATATGCTGCATCAGTTTTCTCGAAATGAATTAGCGATTGGTAAGGAAGGCATAGATATACTGAAAAACACGACCGTTGCTGTTCTAGGTGTAGGTGGCGTCGGTTCCTTTTCAGCTGAGGCATTGGCACGTACAGGAGTAGGTCGAATTATCCTTGTTGATAAAGATGATGTCGACATTACTAATGTGAACAGACAGATTCATGCTCTTCTCTCAACTGTAGGTCAGCCGAAAGCGGAATTGATGAAGACCCGCATTCAAGATATTAATCCGGACTGCGAAGTAATCGCGCTAAAAATGTTCTATACAGAAGAAACGTTTGAAGAGTTCTTCAGTTATAATCTTGACTATGTCATTGATGCATCAGATACGGTCATTTATAAGATACATGTGATGAAGGAATGCCTGAAACGAAATATTAAGGTGATTTCAAGCATGGGCGCTGCCAATAAAATGGACCCGACCCGTTTCCAAATTGCTGATATTTCTAAAACGCATACAGATCCGCTTGCCAAGGTCATTCGTACAAGATTGAGAAAAGAGGGCATCACAAAGGGAATTCCTGTCGTCTTTTCCGATGAAAGCCCGATTGTCATTCGTGAGGATGTTCGAAAAGAAGTCGGCAATGACAATGCAAAAATCCGTAAAGCTCAAATGCCGCCATCTTCCAATGCATTCGTACCATCTGTAGCTGGCTTAATTGCGGCCAGTTGGGTAATCAATGATATTGTAAAAGACATTGAAGTTCGCCGTGTTAATGACTGATAGACATTTAACTGACTCTAAACGGAGTCAGTTTTTTTTGTTCATATTATCATGAAAATATTTTTTATTAACATTTTTTTCTATGACATATAGACGGAGTCGATAGAATGAGATACACTAATTTCAGAATATTATTTTTATTTAAATATTCTGTCAATGAGAATAATATACTAAATTAGGGGGTTTCAAATGAAGAAGAAAAAGCTAGCAGGAGTGTTTCTATCACTTTCACTAGTAGCTGGGGCGCTGGCAGGTTGTAATAGCGACTCGAAAACTAGCAGTTCAAGTGGAGGCTCATCCACCTCGGGTGACACAATTAAAATTGGTGCCAATCTTGAATTGTCAGGCGGAACTGCATCATTCGGTCAGTCGGCTGCGGATGGTTTGAAACTGGCCATCGAAGAAATTAATAAAGAAGGCATTGACGGAAAAAAGCTAGAAATCATTAAAGTTGATAATAAATCTGATGCAGCAGAAGCTACCAGTGGTTCAATTAAATTAGTCAGTCAGGACAAAGTTGTGGCTGTAGTTGGATCAGCTACAAGCACAAACACTTTGGCACAGGTTCAAGTCGCTCAAGATAATAAAGTTCCTCTACTCACACCAACGGCAACAAATCCCGACATAACAAACAAAGCTGGAAAATTAAACGATTATGTGTTCAGAACTTGCTTTATCGATCCATTCCAAGGGACGGTTGCAGCTAATTTCGCATCTGACGATATTGGGGCGAAGACTGCAGCAATCTATGTAGATAGCGCAAGTGATTATTCAAAAGGATTAGCCGCTGCATTTAAAGAAGCATTTACTGCAAACGGCGGTAAAATTGTAGCGGAAGAAGCCTATGTAACGAAAGATACTGATTTCCGCGCAACATTAACACGTATCAAATCTGCAAAACCGGAATTCGTTTTCCTTCCTGGTTATTATGAAGAAGTTGGACTTATCTTAAAGCAAGCTCGTGAAGACGGCATCGACCTTCCATTCATGGGCGGAGATGGCTGGGATTCTCCGAAAGTCGTTGAAATTGCTGGGGCAGAGGCATTGAAAAATACCTTTATCACTAATCACTATTCTCCAGAAGATGAAGATGCAAAAATCCAAGATTTCGTTGCAGCTTACAAAAAGAAATACAATAAAACACCAGATGCTTTTGCTGCCCTTGGCTATGACACTGGGTACTACCTGGCTGACGCTATCAAAAGATCTGGAGATGCTTCTCCCGAAAAAATCAGACAAGCATTGGAAGATGTCAAAGATCTTCAATTAGTATCAGGGACTCTTAACCTCGATAAAAATCATGATCCAATCAAATCAGCTACTATTTTAGAATATGTAGATGGTAAACAAACATTTAAAACAAAAATCAATCCATAATAGTTAAGCGGATAGGGGGCAAGTCCCCCTATTCTATCTTCACTAAAAAAACACCTTTTCGGGGAGAGTGCAATATGGAACTGATTCAGCAATTGGTAAATGGCATTTCACTCGGCAGCATTTATGCATTGATTGCTCTTGGCTATACGATGGTATACGGGATCGTCAAGCTGATAAACTTTGCTCATGGTGATGTATTTATGGTTGGTTCATTTGTTGGTTTTTACTCAATTACGGTATTGGACTTATCCTTCATCCCAGCTTTATTGATTTCGATGGTCACTTGTGCCATCTTTGGCGTTTTAATTGAACGGATTGCATATAAACCCCTTCGTAATGCAACACGGATTGCGGCCTTGATAACGGCCATCGGTGTTTCCCTTCTGATAGAAAATGGGCTGATTTACATCCGGGGCGCTCAGCCGGAAGCCTATCCAAATAATGTCCTTCCGATGGATAAACTCGATATATTGGGAGTTTCCATCAGCAGTCAATCGATATTGATCTTATCTGTATCCATCATTTTAATGATCATCCTACAATTTGTTGTACATAAAACAAAAATCGGCAAAGCCATGCGTGCCGTTTCATTTGATTCCGAAGCGGCTACGCTTATGGGCATCAATGTCAATAATACGATTTCCGCTACCTTCGCAATAGGTTCGGCTCTTGCAGGGGCGGCAGGTGTTATTTTTGGAATCTACTATATTAAGATTGAGCCGTTAATGGGTGTCCTTCCTGGCCTTAAAGCCTTTGTTGCAGCAGTTTTAGGCGGCATTGGCATTATTCCTGGAGCAATGGTCGGCGGTCTACTGCTTGGAGTCATTGAGGCGTTGGTAAGTGCCGCCGGTTACTCTTTATGGCGTGATGGTGTGGCTTTTATCGTACTCATCTTGATATTAATTTTCTTGCCACAGGGCTTATTCGGTAAAAATAAAAGAGAAAAAGTATAGGGGAGACATAGCGATGACTACTTTAAAGAATTCAAAGGGTTTTTGGCTCTCGATTGTGTTGGCACTTATTTTTTTCTCGGTCATGCAGTTTACCATTTCAAACGGCATGCTCAATCCATTTTATATCAATACGCTCATGTTTATCGGCATCAATATTATGCTGGCAACGAGTCTTCATTTAATCATCGGAATCACCGGACAGTTCTCTATCGGACATGCCGGGTTTTTAGCAGTAGGGGCCTATGCTTCCGCTGTGATGACAATGAAGCTTGAACTACCATTCATTATTGCCTTATTGGCAGGGGGGATTTTAGCCGCTGTAGCAGGTATGGTAATTGGAATTCCGAGCTTACGTCTGAAGGGGGATTACTTGGCGATTGCCACACTTGGATTTGGGGAAATTGTCCGGATAGTCCTCTTGAATATTGATTATGTAGGCGGAGCAAGCGGGATGCAGGTATCCCATTTGACAACGTGGCCATGGGTATTTGCCTGTGTAATGATTACTATTATTGTGATTCGTAATTTCACGAATTCAACCCATGGGCGTGCATGTATTTCCGTAAGAGAAGATGAAACGGCAGCTGACGCGATGGGAATCAATACGACTTATTACAAAGTGGCAGCTTTCGTCATTGGAGCCTTCTTTGCCGGGGTTGCTGGCTCGCTTTACGCTCATAACTTCTATATTATCCAGCCGTCAAATTTCGGTTTCCTAAAATCATTCGATATTCTGATCTTCGTGGTTCTCGGTGGTCTTGGAAGTCTATCAGGTTCAGTTTTGGCCGCGATTTTATTAACAATCGTGACCACATTCCTCCAGGATTACCCGGAAACAAGGATGATTATTTACAGCCTTGTACTGATTTTGATGATGATATTCCGCCCGCAAGGTTTAATGGGGACAAGAGAAATTACGACATTGTTCACTGGTAAAAAAACTAAAGGGGGACCTAAGGATGGAAGCCACAATACCGTTGCTTAAAGTAGATTCAGTGGGAATCCGCTTCGGTGGATTGAAAGCTGTTTCAGATGTTAACGTGGAATTATTTCCGGGGGAACTTGTTGGCCTGATTGGTCCGAATGGTGCCGGGAAAACGACCTTCTTTAATTTGTTGACGGGTGTGTATGTTCCTACAGAAGGAACGATTGCTTTAAATGGGGAAAACTTAAAAAAACAGCCGCCTTATAAAATTACGAGAAAAGGAATTTCCAGGACCTTTCAAAATATCCGCCTCTTTAGTGAGTTATCCGTGATCGATAACGTCAAGGTTGCTTACCACTCACTCGCCAAGCATATGATTGCAAGCTCTGTATTCAGATTGCCGGGACACTTTTCTGGTGAAAAGGAAATGGATGAAAAGGCGATTGAGTTCTTGAAGATTTTCAACCTGGACCAATATAAGGATGAAAAAGCGAAGAATCTGCCATATGGACAGCAGAGACGACTGGAAATTGCTCGGGCTCTTGCAGCAAATCCGAAACTTCTTTTACTTGACGAACCAGCAGCTGGGATGAACCCGCATGAAACGAAAGAATTGATGAACCTAATTGCGTTTATCCGGAAGGAATTCAATCTTACGGTATTGCTCATCGAACATGATATGTCACTTGTCATGGGTGTATGCGAACGTATTTACGTACTCGATCATGGTCAGCTTATCGCCCACGGAAAGCCTGAAGAAATCCGCAATGATCCAAAGGTTATCGAAGCGTATCTTGGCGAGGAGGTTTCATAATGCTGAAAATCGAGGACATCAATGTCTATTATGGGAACATCCAAGCGTTAAAGGGAGTTACGATGGAAATTAACGAAGGGGAAATCGTCACCTTAATCGGAGCAAATGGAGCCGGAAAAAGCACATTGCTCAAAACGATTTCGGGGTTGTTAAAACCGAAACAAGGAAAGGTACTTTTCGAAGAGGGTTCGATTGGAGGAAAAGCAGCCCAATCTATCGTGAAAATGGGCATCTCCCATGTCCCCGAAGGCCGTCGTGTCTTTGCCAACATGACGGTTGCCGAAAACCTGGAGCTTGGAGCCTATTTACGAAAAGACAAAGAAGGCATCAAAAAAGATATGGAGAAAGTCTATGAACTATTTCCGAGGTTACTAGAAAGGATCAAACAACAGGCTGGCACACTATCAGGTGGTGAACAGCAGATGCTTGCAATGGGGCGAGCTTTAATGGCGAAACCACGTTTATTACTGCTCGATGAACCTTCCATGGGACTTGCTCCGTTGCTGGTGAAACAAATCTTCAACATCATACAAGAGATCAGCGAGGCTGGCACAACGATTCTTTTAGTTGAGCAAAACGCCAACCTTGCTCTATCCATTGCAGATCGGGCCTACGTCGTTGAAACAGGACGGATTGTCCTTTCTGGCAACGCCGATGAACTCACTTCGAGTGAAGAAATTAAAATGGCCTATTTAGGAGGACATTAAACCGCCGTTTGGCGGTTTTTTGTTGTCGAGAGAAAGAACATTGTTTCTGATCATTATTCATTATGCAATCAAGAAAGCACCATTCCAGATATGAAATAGAATAGAATTATATACAGCATTTTATACATTTAAGAGAATCTAGTTCAATTATAAACTAGGAACAAAGACTAAAATATAGTAAATAAATGGGTTTAATTTCCTATCGTTATACTTGTTTTTTGGAAAAAATGTATTAAATAGGATGAAAATAATGGAAAGTAGAATAAAATTTTTTTAGTATTAATTTAGAACTTCATAATATCAATATAATAAATTTAATCTGATTTTTCTGATAATACAGGCTATTATCGCAATAATTAAAATATATAAAAATAGAAACAGTGAGTAGCCTCTGTGAAAAATATCCCATTTAACATAATATTCATTCAATTATTGTATAGACGGAATGAAAATTATGCGGTAAACTAATTTTCGAAATATTTATTTAATTATAAACATTTCATCTAATCAATTTTTTCTGGGGCGCTTTGAATAAATATTCATGCATCAGAGCTATGATTACAAATGGAGGGGTTAATTATGAAAAAGAAAAAACTAGCAGGTGCATTCCTTTCTCTAACACTTGCTGCAGGCGTTCTAGCAGGTTGTTCCGGTGGCTCTGGTTCATCAGAGAAATCAAGTGGGGATGGAGAAACAATCAAGATCGGGGTCAACCTTGAATTATCAGGTGGTGTAGCTTCATATGGTCAATCGATTGCGGAAGGTCTAGAGCTTGCGACTGCAGAGATTAACAAAGAAGGAATTGACGGTAAAAAAATCAAACTTATAAAAGTTGATAATAAATCTGAAGCTTCTGAAGCAACAAGCGGTGCTATCAAGCTGACTTCACAAGATCAGGTTACAGCAATTGTTGGTGCTGCTACAAGTACGAACACGATTGCACAAGTACAGATCGCACAAGATAATAAAGTTCCAGTTATCAGCCCTTCTGGGACAAGCCCAGAAATCACATATAAAGATGATAAATTGAACGATTATATTTTCAGAACAAGCTTCATCGATCCGTTCCAAGGTACAGTTGCTGCGAATTTTGCAACTAGTGAAGTCAAAGCAAAAAGTGCTGCCATCTATATTGATAGCGCAAGTGATTATTCTAAAGGATTAGCGGCAGCCTTTAAAGAACAATTCATTGCAAATGGCGGGAAAATCGTTGCGGAAGAAGCTTACATTGCGAAGGATACTGATTTCCGTTCTACATTGACTCGTTTGAAATCAGCAAAACCGGATTTTATTTTCCTACCTGGTTATTATGAAGAAGCTGGTCTGATTGTAAAACAGGCACGTGAAACAGGACTTGAAGTACCATTTATGGGCGGCGACGGTTGGGATTCTCCTAAGCTAATAGAAATTGCCGGTGCTAAAGCGCTAAATAACACATTCATCACGAATCATTATTCTTCAGGTGATCCTGATAAGAAAATTCAGAATTTTGTGTCAGCATTTAAAGCGAAATACAAAGATAAATCTCCTGATGCCTTTAATGCTTTAGGATACGACACAGGATATTACCTTGCAGATGCTATTAAACGGGCAGGCTCGACAGATTCAGAAAAAATTAAGGATGCCCTTGAGAAAACAAAAGACCTAGAACTTGTAACTGGGACATTTACATTGGATGAAAAACACAATCCAATCAAATCTGCTACCATTCTTGAGTTTAAAGATGGGAAACAAGTATTTAACACAAAAATCAATCCTTAATGATTGAGTAAAAGTTTTAATCCTTTCGCCGGCCTTTCTTACAATAGAAGGTGCTGGCGAATTCTCATTATTCTAGTATATAAAGGCTTATTAAACTTCCATTTTGAGTGGAAACGAGAGTCTGAACATGCCATATTATAAAATTAGATTTTTCAAGGAGAGTCGAACATGGAATTGATACAACAGCTAATTAACGGGGTTTCACTAGGAAGTATTTATGCCCTTATCGCTCTCGGTTATACGATGGTTTACGGGATTGTTAAATTAATTAACTTTGCCCATGGTGATGTTTTCATGGTTGGGTCATTCGTTGGTTTTTACTCAATAACGGTTCTGGATCTATCATTCGTACCTGCTCTATTAATCTCGATGACAGTTTGCGCTCTCTTTGGGGTATTAATCGAGCGGATTGCGTACAAGCCGTTGAGGAACGCAACGCGTATTGCCGCACTAATCACAGCCATAGGGGTTTCGCTTTTAATCGAATATGGATTCATCTACGTTCGTGGTGCACAGCCAGAGGCTTATCCAAGTGATGTATTGCCAACAGACAAATTTAATATTTTTGGAGTTTCTATTAACAGTCAATCGGTTTTAATTTTCGGTGTAGCTGTAGTTTTAATGATCATTTTACAAATCATCGTTCATAAAACAAAAATAGGAAAAGCCATGCGTGCCGTTTCTTTTGACGCGGATGCGGCTAAGTTGATGGGGATAAATGTTAATAATACAATTTCGGCTACATTTGCAATCGGTTCCGCTTTAGCTGGAGCAGCAGGTGTCATTTTCGGTATTTATTATATTAAAATTGAGCCGCTTATGGGTGTACTGCCAGGTTTGAAGGCATTTGTTGCTGCCGTACTTGGAGGAATCGGGATTATACCGGGCGCGATGGTTGGAGGTTTACTGCTTGGTGTCATCGAGGCATTGGTCAGTGCCGCCGGTTACTCATTATGGCGTGATGCTGTAGCCTTTATCGTACTGATTCTTATCTTGATTTTCATGCCACAAGGCTTATTCGGTAAAAACAAAAAAGAAAAAGTATAGGGGAGACAAAGCAATGACTACATTTAAGCGAGCAAAAGGTTTTTGGCTCTCGATTTCGCTATCACTGATCTTTTTCGCCGTGATTCAAGTTTTAATCGGCGGCGGATCGCTAAATCCTTTTTATCAAAATACGCTCATGTTCATCGGGATTAATATTATCCTAGCAGCAAGCTTACACTTAATCATCGGGGTGACCGGACAGTTTTCCATCGGACATGCTGGATTCCTGGCAGTTGGTGCCTATGCTTCAGCAATAATGACCATGAAGTTAGAAATGCCGTTTGTTGTGGCATTGATAGTTGGCGGTTTGGTGGCAGCGTTGGCCGGTTTGATCATCGGAATCCCAAGTTTACGTCTTAAAGGAGACTACCTGGCGATTGCGACCCTCGGTTTTGGGGAAATCGTCCGGATTATTCTTTTGAATATTGATTATGTTGGAGGGGCGAGTGGCATGCAGGTTTCCCATTTCACTACTTGGCCATGGGTGTTTGCTGCCGTTCTCGTTACGATCATCGTTATCCGAAACTTTACAAGCTCAACCCACGGAAGAGCCTGCATTTCGATCCGCGAGGACGAAACGGCTGCAGATTCGATGGGAATTAATACGACGTATTACAAAGTTGTCGCGTTTGCGATTGGTGCTTTTTTTGCAGGTATTGCTGGAGGGTTATACGCACATAACTTCTATATTATCCAGCCATCGAACTTCGGATTCTTGAAATCATTTGATATTTTGATTTTAGTAGTACTTGGTGGTCTTGGAAGTCTTTCCGGTGCCGTATTGGCCGCAATATTACTAACGGTTGTTACGACTTTCCTGCAAGATTACCCGGAAACACGAATGATCATCTACAGCCTTGTGCTTATCGTGATGATGATCTATCGTCCACAAGGTTTAATGGGTACAAAAGAAATAACATCCATGTTCAAACGTAAAGGAGGCAGCAGACATGAAAACAAAAACACCGCTGCTTAAAGTCGATTCGGTCGGCATCCAGTTCGGCGGGCTTAAAGCCGTTTCTGATGTTAACGTCGAGTTATATCCAGGAGAACTAATTGGCTTGATTGGGCCGAACGGCGCTGGGAAGACAACTTTCTTTAACTTGCTGACAGGAGTTTACGTCCCTACAGAGGGCACGATTTCTTTAGAAGGTGAGAACTTAAGAAAACTGCCCCCATATAAAATCACGCAAAAAGGGATCAGTCGGACATTCCAAAACATTCGTTTGTTCAGTGAACTTTCAGTGATTGATAATGTAAAAGTTGCCTATCATTCTCTTTCGAAACATAGCATTTTGAGTTCGATCTTCCGTTTGCCTATCCATTTTAAAGGGGAAAAGGAGATGGATGATAAGGCCATTGAGTTCTTGAAAATTTTTAACCTGGATCAATACAAGGATGAAAAGGCAAAAAACCTGCCATATGGTAAGCAGCGACGCTTGGAAATAGCCCGTGCGCTTGCAGCAAATCCGAAACTGCTTTTACTAGATGAACCGGCAGCCGGGATGAACCCACAGGAAACGCATGAACTAATGAACTTGATTGCCCTCATTCGTGAAAAATTTGATCTGACCGTTTTATTGATTGAACATGATATGCCTCTTGTCATGGGTGTTTGCGAACGCATATACGTACTCGATCACGGTCAGCTAATCGCTCAAGGAAAGCCAGAAGAAATTCGTAACAATCCAAAAGTCATCGAGGCCTATCTTGGCGAGGAGGTTTCATAATGTTAAAAATCGAGGACATTAACGTATATTACGGAAACATTCAAGCGCTGAAAGGTATCTCACTTTCTATTAACGAAGGGGAAATCGTAACCTTAATCGGGGCTAACGGTGCAGGGAAAAGTACGATGCTGAAAACAATTTCCGGCCTATTAAAACCGAAACAAGGAAAAATAATGTACGAAGGGCAATCTATTGGCGGAAAAGCCGCACAGTCTATTGTGAAAATGGGAATCTCTCATGTTCCAGAAGGACGCCGCGTCTTCGCGAATATGACGGTGGAAGAAAACCTTCAGCTCGGTGCCTATTTACGAAAAGATAAAGCAGGCATCAAGCAAGATATGGAGAAAGTCTATGAATTATTTCCGCGTTTGCTTGAACGACTGAAGCAGCAATCCGGAACTCTTTCCGGAGGGGAACAACAAATGCTTGCGATGGGCCGAGCCCTTATGGCAAAGCCACGCCTCCTGTTATTGGACGAGCCATCTATGGGACTTGCACCATTACTAGTAAAACAAATCTTTAATATTATAGAAGAAATCAATAAAACCGGTACAACCATCTTGCTTGTCGAACAAAATGCCAACTTGGCCCTATCTATCGCGGACAGAGCCTATGTCGTCGAAACAGGCCGTATCGTTCTATCCGGTAAATCCGAGGAACTAACCGCAAGTGAAGAAATCAAGAATGCATATTTAGGAGGACATTAAACCGCATATAGCGGTTTTTTGTTTTGCCAGAAATGAGCTATTTTAACTAGATGAAAAGGTTAGTAAATCTAAATCACTAGGTATACAATCTAATTAGGAATAATAGTAGAGTTGGTTCAAGTATCAAACCTCATCCATATCTATTCTTAATCATACTTTTGGAGTGATTTTATGCACAAATTCATTCAGTTGAGCCTTTCAGTTATATTAATACTTATGATTCTACCGAGCTATCAGCCAGAAGCTGCTGAGAGTCCACAAACTGACGGTGTTCTTGTCAAATATAAAGAGACGAACAATGAGCCAATCAGAAATTTAATAGAGACGGTCGACGTTCCTAAAGGGGAAACAACCGACAATCTTATCGAGGAACTTGAAGATCAGAAGAATGTAGAATATGCAGAGCCTAACTATCTTTTTAAGAAGATGGAAAGCCCGAACGATCCAGCCTACATAGACCAGTGGCATCACAAAACACTTGGTACACAAGCTGCATGGACAAAATCCATGGGTTCAAAAGAAATGGTCGTGGCCATCATTGATGATGGAATTGATCGTAATCACGAAGATTTAAAAGGGAAAATCGACCATCCCTATGATGCGGTACGCAATCGGAAGAATATTGTACCAGTAGGGGAACATGGAACACATATTGCAGGAATCATCGCAGGTTCTGCCAACAATGACTTAGGTGGAACAGGTGTTGCGCCAAACATTAAAATTATGCCGATTAACGTTTTTAATGGCAAATATGCCGATACGGCTGATATCATTGAGGCCATTCATTATGCCGTTCAGCAGGGGGCAGACATTATTAATATGAGTCTAGGCGAGACCAGTTATTCGGAAGCGTTAAACAAGGCTGTCCAAGAGGCTTATAATAAAGGCTTATTGATTGTCGCAGCTGCCGGAAATGAAGGAGATATGGGGAAAAGTGTACAGCGCGTGTATCCAGCTGCATTCAGTCATGTCATTTCTGTGGCCGCTACAGATTCAAAAGATAAGCGTACTAGTTATTCCAACTATCATTCAACAGTCGATATTGCCGCCCCTGGCGACTATATTCTTTCAACATTACCAAATAATAGATATGGTTGGATGAGTGGAACATCAATGGCTACGCCTATGGTGGCCGGTGTAGCAGCACTGATTTGGTCTAATGAGCCAAAACTAACTAAATATGAGGTGGAATACCGTCTCTATGATTCAGCTCTTGACCTAGGTACAAAAGGGAAAGACATATACTATGGAAATGGCCGGGTGAATGCCAAAAAAGCGCTTGAAATGAAGACGCTGACTAGGCCAACTGTGACGGCGATTTCTGATAAGGATACGTTGATCAAAGGGAAAATTCCAAGTGATTTCAAAACAGGCACCCTTTCCATTTATACCAATGAAAAAACACTCGCCACAGTGAAGATTAACGGGGAAAAGACGTTTTCAGCGACTATCGCTAAACAGACAGCTGGCACGAATATCTATACTAGAGTTGTCGATAATGCGGGAAATAAAAGTGTTCCTGTTTTAGTTAAGGTAGAAGATAAAACAGCACCTACGAAACCGACTGTGAATAGTGTCGGTGACAATACGACAAAAGTAACTGGCAAAGCGGAAGCAGGCTCTACTGTTACTGTCAAAATGGGCAGCACTGTGCTTGGAAAAGCAAAGTCCAATAGCTCAGGGAATTTCACTGTTACGATGACGAAAAAACAAAAGGCCGGTAAAGTTCTATCCGTAACAGCAACCGACAAGGCAGGAAATACGAGTTCGGTCAAAACAGTTACCGTCGCAGACAAAACAGCACCAAGTATACCTTCAGTCAATACAGTAACAACAAAAGCGACAAAAGTAACCGGTAAAGCAGAAGCCAACTCCACTGTATACGTAAAAGCATCTAAGAAAGTCATCGGCTCTGCCAAAGCAACGAGTAAAGGCACATTCTCGATCAAAATCTCTAAGCAAAAAGCCGGGAAAAACCTATATATCTATGCCAAAGATAAAGCGAAAAACGTAAGTCCGTCAAAGAAAGTTACTGTAAAAAAGTGATCAGAACATGAATATGAAAAGCCTCTGAGCGATTATCGGAGGCTTTTTTTATGTAGCTGGTAGTTTTCTAGTGAATTATACTTTGAGAGTGGGGTGGAAGTAGGGGTATAGGAACTATCTCTTCATTGCATGAAAAAAGCCGCCCAAATGGATCGGCCTAACTTCCTTAATCTATCAGGAAGTTTGTGTTATTTAAATCAACCAGTTTAAATTTATGGTAAGCTATTTTTCTTTGAAATTCAGAAATCTGCTACCCTAGGTCGCTAAATACCTTTTGTTAGCCCTCACATATAACATCAATGTATGTTAGTGTTCCATTCTTTTGGTATCCTAAAATCTTTTATCTTCCCAAAAATTCATGACAATATGGTTTTTTGGATTGTAAACCTCTACCTTATACCCTTGTGCTCTTAGATAGTCAATAATCTCCGGAAGCTATTGTGCGGTTCCTTTTGAATCGTGGAAAAGAATGACGATTGGACCTTTTTTTCCTTTCAAACCTGCTTTAACGTTAGACGTTATCTTGCTAGGGTTTGTTTTATTATACTTCCAATCTAGTGTATCAATATTCCAATCCCACATTTTGAACCCCTTTTTGGCTAAGTTATCTCGAAACGGTTTTGTCATATAGGGTTTGCTACCGTATGGAACTCTAGTCAGCTTACTGTCAAACTTTGAAACCTTTAATAACGTTTGTCTTGTCTTCTCCATTTCGATTGCGACATTACTTGAACTCCCTCTATATAATTTTTTTGCATCATGGGAAACACTATGTAACCCAGGATAATTTCCCTCTTTAATCATTCGATTTACGGTTTTTGGATTACGTTTAATATTTCCTTCAATCATAAAAAAGGTCGCTTTTGCTTTTTTCTTTTTTAAGATATCTAAAATTGTTGGCGTGTACTGATTCGGACCATCGTCAAACGTTAAATAGACAACCTTACTTGTTTTATCTTCTGCTGCAGATGCAGAAGAAAAACCCCCAATACTACATACAAGTACGAGTAAAAGAAATAATAGGCTAACTTTTTTTAACACTCACATCATTCCCCCTAAAAAACTCCTAGTATATTAGCCCATAATATTACTCAAGGTTGTAAATGTGCGTCTTAAAAAATATAAAAATTATTGATCCTTCTCAGCATGTTACATACAAATGAAATTCAATATGTCTACAGTAATAAAGTCAAACAATAAAGATAAATTCTCTATGTTAATAATAAATAAGTTGCACTTTATTAAATGTAAATTTGAAACTATTTTATCTCCTCTAAATTTAATAAAATAACATTATAGTTAAATATTACCATATAGTATAATCCGATTTAGTGTTAAGAGCAAGTGGCAGAAAAATAATAGGGTGGAGTTTAATAAACTTCTTGAGAATCTCCAAACTGGGGATACTTTGGTAGTTAGAAAGAATTAGTAAGGAATACGAACAATGAATTGCTTAACCAAAAGGAGGTATAGTCTTGTTGTCATAATTATGGTTGATGATAAGGAAGGGATCTCTACATTCTATAAGTAGGTTAATAATGACTGTACTGCATAGCAGAATTTGAAATCCGTGATCCAATAGTCGATGTCATCGGCTCTGCCAAAGCAACGAGTAAAGGCACATTCACAGTCAAAATTCCTAAACAAAAAGCCGGAAAAAACTTGTATATCTATGCCGATTTTTTTATGTAGCTGGGAGTGTTCTATTGAAGTAAACATTGAGAGTGGGGTGGAAGTGGGGTAGACTGATGAAGTTGTTTTTTTATTATTTGCAACCATATTAGTTGTGGTTGTGTTAAGGCAAGTCGAAACATGAATAAAAAGCCTCCGAGAATCATTCGGTTGCTTAAAAAAAGCCTATACTTTTATATACCATTACTCTTTATTTTCATACATCATTTCAGTACTTCGACTGTAAAGTTCAATAATATTACCGATTGGATCTTCACAATAAATTAAGTAATAAGGATTGTTCTTCCATATATCAGATATTTCACTAGTATAACTGAGATTGATAGCTGTCGGTGAATTAGAGTTGTCGCGAAGTTTCTTCCTATACGAAACCATTAAATTTCACCTTCTTCAATCATCCTATTATACTCCATTTTACTTATTAGCCCTTTTCCATTACACGTAAGACAGTCCGTATATATATCATATGCACCTGTTCCGTCACAGACGTGACATTTATTATGAGTTACTGGTATTTCCTTTTGTATGATTGAAAATAATTTTACAATATACTTCGAAAAATTCATCCCAAGAACCCCCTTTTTTTCAATCATACTACTAAAAGCCACGAAACGAACAAGGATTCCGACAAAATTACGAAATACACATAGATTCATTACAAACTTTACATAGAATCAAAAAAAACTTTACCTGATACGATTCATGGCTTAGTTTATTAAGATGTAAGTAGGGTGAGAGGAACTATCTCTTTATTGCATGAAAAAAGCCGCCCAAATGGAACGGCCTAAACTTCCTTTTAAACTTTCAGGAAGTGTGTCTGCATGCATAATTTAATTCACCCAGTTTAAGTTTATGGTAAGATATTTTTCTTTGAAATTCACATTTCATTTTATGATTTAAACAATCCTTAAAAAGGATTTCATAGTAGCGTATATTAAATGTATGCCATAACTTTTTCATGCGAATTCCCCCCAAATTGTACCCTACAAATATTATCGGTTAATGTGGAAAGATTTTTAGATTTTAGAAATGATCCATAGAATTACTTCATTTTTTTTTCAAAATCCATAGGTAAGCCAAAATGGAGATCAGAACTGAGATTGCTGCCATTATGTAAATACTTCTATACCCAAACAGATAGCCGATTTGTCCGAAGAGGATGGCACCGAAACCGATTCCGAGATCAAAGAAGGAATAGAAAGTGGCATTGGCCATGCCTTTTCGATTTCGAGCCGCGTGTTCAAGTGACCAGGCTTGAAGAGCCGGTTGGACAGCACCAAATCCAATGCCATAAAAAATAGCAGCAATATACAAAATCATGTTACTTGGCATCCAGGCAAGCAGTAGCATCGCCGCTACGATAAAAAGGGTAGATGGAATGAAGACGGCTTGATGTCCTCTTTGATCATAGATTTTGCCAGCGAACATTCGTGTGAAAATAAGAGCTAATGCGTATAGAAAAAAGTAAACTTGAATACCTGTCAGGCCTTTTTCCATTGTATAAAGCGGTAAGAAGGTGGCAATCCCACCAAAAGATACCGTAATGAAAAAAACAAGAACGGACGGCGCAACAGCGCTTTTTTCATAAATGTCAAACCTATTAGTTTTAGTGGGAGCAGAAGGTTGTTCTACTTTCTTATAGGAAATAGTCGATGCCATGATCCAAGCGGCTAGACTTAATGCACCGCAAAACAGAAACAACTGTTGAAACGTTAACACATCCGCTAAGAAAAGTCCAAATGAAGGTCCAAAAGCCATCGCCAAATTTCCCGATAAAGTGAAGTATCCCATTCCCTCACCACGACGCTTTGCTGGGATAAGATCGGAGGCAATCGTACCTGAAGCGGTGGTCGTATATCCCCAGCCAATCCCTTGGACAACCCTCATTGCACATAGAAGGAAAATACTCATCATAAATCCAAACGAGCCAATCGCAACAGCCAAAAAGGCTAGACCGAACAGGAAAACAAAACGTCTTCCTTTTGTTTCCAAGGCCTGTCCAGCAAAGGGGCGGACAATCAGAGCAGAAAATAGAAACATGCCAGCAACCAACCCAATATACCGTTCATTTCCACCAAGCTCTTTTACAAAAAGCGGGAGGGTAGGGGAAGTCATCTGAAAGGATAAAAAAACAAAGAAGTTAGCTAAGAAAATCATAATAAAATCACGCGTCCAGATTTTATTAGAAACCGGAAGTTCTTCTTTTAACAAGGGTACACCCATAATAGTTATTCTCCTTAATTGATAGTAATTATCATTCTCATTTTACTAAAGTTATAGAGAACAATCTATAAAAATTAGAAATACAAAATATCTGATCACTATGAATCTAAGTAATATTGACTAATATTTAGTTTGTAAAATTATTACAGAAACAAAAAATTAGGATGGAGGTCACTTTATATTCAGAATATACTTAATTAAATTTGTAAAAATTAATAAAGATGTTATATTTAGGTAAATAAATAAGAGAATAGACCGACGAGAGGAATGGGTTTTTTAGGTGATAGATAATAGCTCTATATCTTACCTTATATGAAGGTGCTAAGAGGAGACAAAAAGTATAGCCATAGCGAAGCTCGCTGTTTCAGAAGGAATTTGACCATTATTGCCACGCCTCTTCATAGAAATGGTCTCTTTGAAAATACGAAAACGGAAATTTAGGAAAAAGTGGCTGCACTAAATGAAGTGTTGAAAGTGGAATCTATTGACTTGAACGCTTTAGTGAATCAGGAAACAAGAATTCACAGGGGTTTATTAGCGGATTATTATTGGATTGTCATAAGATCATGTTCCTGCCTATACAGAATCCTTATGTAGAGTGGGAGTTCCTTTGCATACCAAGGGAACAAACGTAGTTGTAAGTGTTATCTTTATCGTGCAGCTCTAATGGAGACCAATAATTCTCCTTAGAAAGTAGGGTAACTTTGTAAGAAATTAGGTAGTGTTGTTAAGAGTTCGTATCATTAATGTGAAATTTTAATTAAGGACCTTTTATTTTCCATTTATTAATGTATATTATGATGGGTAAATGAGAGAGATTAAAGGAGTTAATTATGGGTACAGAGATATTAATGGAGAAGGTAGAAGATACTCTTAATAGTAGAAAGAAACCTATGGTTGTTAAACTAAATTCTGAACAACTTGACGATTTTATACAAAAATTCCCAGATGCCGGAGAGTTTTTTGGTTTAACCTATCACATTCATGATGATAAGACGGTCACTTTTAACTATAATTCAGATGGAAGAGTTCTAGAAGTATTGAATTTGGTTAAGTGATTGTACTTTAGAGTATCCGGCAGAAATGCTGGATTTTTTTGATCCTAAATATAGGTATATTAATGAGGTTTTGTGATTATCAAAGTCGAGTGATGTAGAAGGAAGATAAAACAGCTCCTACGAAACCGAATATAAATGCAGTCAGTGACAATACAACAAAAGTAACTGGCAAAGCGGAAGCGGGCTCTACAATTACTGTCAAAATGGGCAGGACTGAGCTCGGAAAAGCAAAATCCAATAGCTCAGGGAAGTTCACCGTTACGATGACGTAAAACAAAAGGCCGGTAAAGTTCTATTCGTAACAGCAACCGACAAGGCAAGAAATACGAGCTCGGTCAAAACGGTCACCGACGCAGACAAAACAGCACAAATAAACCGGTAGTCAACGACAAAAGTAACCGGCAAAGCAGATGCCAACTCCACTGTATAAGTACAATCATCTGGAAATCTCATCGGCTCTGCTAAAGCCACGAGTAAAGGAAAACTCACGGTCAAAATTTCTAGGTGAAAAGTCGGAAAAAACCTGTATATCTATGCCAAGGATAAAGAGAAAAATGTAAGTGGGTCATAGAAAATTACTGTTAAAAAGTGACCAGAACACAACTGTTAAATATGTGAAGCCTCTGAGTGAATTCGGAGGTTTTTTTTGTAAAGTTGCAAGTATTCAGGTGAAATTATACTTTGAGAGCGGTGTGGAAGTGGGGAAGAAGAATGAAGAAAAATGATGAAGTGTTTCTTTATTATTTGCAACCATATTAGGACGGTGTTAAGACATGTCGAAACATGAATAAAAAACCTCCGAGAATTCATTCGGTAGCTTATAAATACTTCTATAGCCAAACAAATAGCCGATTTGTCCGAAGAGGATGGCACCGAAACCGATTCCAGGATCAAAGAAGGAATAAAAAGTGGTATTGGCCATGCCTTTTCGATTTCGAGCCGCTTGTTGAAGAGACCACGCTTGAAGAGCCGGTTGAACACCTGTATGAAATATGGGTCAGACTTAAGTCGAAGAAAATAGATTTGGTTCGATATGATATTTCTCTTTATAGAGAAAGTGGAGCTTTGCGTTCAAAGAAACCAGCTTACCAGGGAATACCGCATAAAAATATTAAGTATATTTAGAAAAAAAAAATACTTTGGACCTTTACTATATCAACAAGAATTTTATTGAATATAAATAGTATATGAACGTTCCTAGGGGGGCGGGGTGGTGAAAAAAGCTAGGAAAGTAATCAAACCTTCTGCTGGATTAGGGACAAGAATTGTTGATAAACCGACGATTCAATTTATTGTGGAAGAAGCGGTTACTTCAGGAGTAGAAGATATCATTATTGTCACAGATAAGGGGAAGCGTAATTTTCATAATTACATTACACCCGCAGATAAATTTATATGGAATGACTTTGGTACATCATATAATACCAATTTATCAAAAGTGCTTATCAGTAAATTTATTATAGCGTGGAAAAAGAGATATAGGAATTTGCCGGGCTCAGCAGCTGCTCACGCTGTGAGCTTTGGTTATCAAGCATCAACGTTAGAAGTTGTTAGTTCATTAGCACTTTTTGAAAATAGGTTAATATTAAATTCTAGAAATAATAAAAGGACTAAATTATGATGATGAATAATTTTGAAATAAATGTAGTTTCTCCAATTAAATTCGGGGCAATTGGAGATTCCATTACGGATGACACCCGGGCTTTCCAAGATGCTATAAACTTTGCTCAAGATACAGGAGCGACATTGGATGGCTTTGGTAAAACTTATCTTGTTTCTGATGCTATGGGAAAAATACCATCGAGTGCAGGTTCAACAAGAATAGATTATGGTTTGTATATTAATAAATCTTTAACGATTAAAAATGCGAAATTCAAACTCAAAGATAATTGTAAGGATTTCACAACAGTCCTAAATATATACTCCCCTAAAGATTCATTTGTTAATATTGAGAATGTTACTATTAACGGAAACAAAGAAAATCAAATGCATACCTCTGCTCGAGAAGCTGGAGGCATGCACGGTATTCGTATTTATGGAAATACATTATTAGCAGAAACCGGTTACATTCATATAAATAAGTGTTCAATAAATAACTGTCAGTCAGATGGTTTATTATTTAGGGCAGTCTCCCCACAAAGAGCAGTCATAGAAAACTGTTCATTTATAATGAATACAAGAAATGGTATGACAGATAATGCGTTGGACAATGTAAATATTAAGAATTGTATTTTTTCTGATACCAAAGGAACTTACCCTGAAAGTGGTTATCATTGTGAACCTGATGATAACCAAATATTCAGTTGTAGGGTTATTGAAGGATGTATTACTAAAAACAATGTTACTGGATTTCGCTTTGATATAAGACCTGGAAACTGTGATGGTATTACGATAAAAGATTGCTACAGCTCAGATAATGAGGGTATTTCTTTCATTACTGAATCCACAGAAACTAACCCGCGTTTTTTCAGAAATATAACAATTGATAATTGCAACATGAAACAAATAATATTTTCTCACAACACAGCTACGTCAGGGGCTGGCATTGGTGGTTACAACAACATAAGAATTTCTAATTGTACTTTAAGTAATATTATTGGTATTACATTTAAATCATCAGATGCTGGTACAGGAGAGCAAATAAGTGTAGATAATTGCTATGGAACTGTAATGTTTGTGGGAAGATTTCAAGGGGTGAATATAAAGAATCTAACAAGTAAACTAACGGACAACACTCAAAGGGGTGTGAATGGGCTTTATATAACTACTATGAAAGACTTAGTTATTGATTCGTGTAATTTCGAAAATATTAACAGTATAAGTGTGTCAATTGATTTAAGAAATGGAAATTATGAAAACATTAAAATAAAGAATTGTTCTTTTAAAACAGACGGATATAGTATATTTGCAAAAGGAGATAAAATTTTTATAGACGGCAATACTTTTTACGCTAGAGGTTCGTGGAATTATTGCACAAGGGGTGAAAATACAACAAATGTAATTTATTCTAATAATATTCATGTAAATAAACAAGTGGATGGAACAATCCCATCTGGAGCTTATGTTGACAATCTTCCACTAGAAACCATCAAAACAAACAATATAACTGTATAAAAGTATGGGACTAGGAGTATGCTGTATAGAACTCAAATGGTGAAATTTTTTATAAAACGATAATTGTAACTGAACTTAATAAAAAATGTTTGTGAAATGAGATTAGAAAATACCCTATTTACTGGTACTTTCAACCTCCCCCTTTCACAAACGTTTTGGAGTTAGTATAGTTTCATGGACACATTTTAGTTAAGTCCTTACAATGATTTTTGAGAGGATGTGTCCGTCTTGGAACGTAAAAATACAGGTAAAAAATATAATAATGAATTCAAGAAGACTATTGTAGATCTTTATCACTCGGGTAATTCGGTCAAAGAATTAAGCGGCGAATATGGCGTATCAGAAGTTACCATTTATAAATGGGTTAAAGAATTTACTCCTATCGGTTTAGAGGAAGAGTCCATGACTCCAAAGGAATTAGCCGCCATACAGAAGGAAAACCTTCGGTTAAAGCAAGAAGTTGAAATCTTAAAAAAGGCTATGGCCATATTCGCGAAAAAGTAACCGAGACAGATCTTACCGAATTTATTGAGGAACACAAGAAACAATATCCCGTACAGAAGATGTGTGAAATACTAGAAATCCCAAGAAGCAGCCATTATCAGTCCCTTCAAATAGTCGTATCAAATCGCGAACAGGAAAACCAAGAACTCACGAAGGAAATTCATCTGATTTACCTGGAAAGCAAGGGACGATATGGGGCTCCAAAGATTCATGAAAGCTTATTAACCAAAGGGTTTTCCCTAAGTCTAAAGCGTGTTCAACGTTTAATGAGCAAGGCAAGAATTCGTTCTATTACTAAGAAAAAATACCGTCCCTATCCATCTAAAGAAAAGGTTATTCAATTGGATAATTTGCTAAAACGAGACTTCACTACTCAGACCATTAATGAGAAATGGGTAGCAGATATTACGTATATCCACACGTTAAAAGACGGATGGTGTTATTTAGCTTCGGTATTGGACCTTCATTCTAAGAAAATAGTAGGGTATTCATTTTCTCGTTCAATGACGACAGAACTGGTCATAAAAGCTTTCAATAACGCACACATTTCACAAAAGCCCTCGGAGGGCTTAGTTCTTCATACAGATCTTGGCTCACAATATACAAGCAGTGAGTTTACTCAACATATCCAAAACCATCATATTAAGCAATCCTTTAGTCAGAAAGGTTGCCCGTACGATAATGCCTGTATTGAATCCTTTCATGCCCTATTAAAAAAGGAAGAAGTCAACCACGTACAATATCTAGACTATCAAACAGCTAAATTAGCGATGTTCCAATTTATTGAAGGTTGGTATAACCGAAAAAGAATTCACAGCAGCCTAGGCTATCAAACCCCACAAGCCATTGAAGATCGAATTAGGAATACAGCTTAAGATTTAACTTTTTAGTGTCCAAAATATTGACTCAAATCCAGTTTCTTCTTTTTTGTTCAACATAAGTCGTTCTTAAAAAATTCTATTTTTCAGGTATAATTATATCAATGATTTAACATCTCCTCTTTTATAACTAACTATGTTGTAAAGTCGCCCTAACGTTAGTATTGTATAAAGTTAAAGTACGATTTAACCGGATGGGAATACTTCCATCTAAAAACGAATCTCCATAAGTAGCTAGTCCTCAAATAATATATAATCAAGAATTTTAACTATTCATGTTAAATCTCCTAATAATAAATCTTCTATTACAACCTGTTTCTCCCTTACAGTAAAAGAAATAAACTTTTATATTTTTTCCAAAAATGATATTTAAACTCATTACATTTTCTGAATCATCTCTATATCAATAAACTTGTTAAAGAAGATACATCCATATTAATTTAATTATATATAGTATAAATTCAAAATTAAGTATCTATTATATTCTATTCAATTCTATTAAGAAGGTATCTTATAATGAAAATTAAAGAAGGTAATAATAGAAATATAATGCAAAAGGAAGAAGATTCTCTAAGTAGTAGGAAGAAACCGATGGTTGTTAAATTAAACTCAGAACAACTGGATGAATTTATAAAAAGATTTCCAGATGCCGGAGAGTTTTTTGTTTAACCAATCACATTCATGATGATAAGATGGTCACTTTTAACTATAATTCAGGTGGTAGACTTCTAGAAGTATTGAATTTGGTTAAGTGATTGGCACCTAGTTCTTTAGATACCCAGCAGAAAATGCTGTTTTTTTTTGCGGAAATATAGGAATGCTAATGAGTTCCTGTGTTTCACAAAGTCGAGTTATGTCGGAATTATTTGGAAAATCATCCTTTATTGCTGTTATTTTGATAGGTATAATTAATAAGAGAAAAACAAATAGAAATAGAAATAGAAATAGAAATAGAAATAGAAATAGAAATAGAAAATCAGGAGTTGCTGCGTAAAGAATAGTTTGCTTTTGAAGACTACTCATAGAGAGCATTCTAATGATAAGACTTCAACGTCAGTCCTTAACGTTCAAAATTTGGAGGTAAAGATGAAGAAATATGGTTTAGTATTTATGGCTGGAATTTGTTTAGTAGTATTGGTTTTTGGTCATCTTCATTGGAAAAACATGAGTCAGGCAGCGGGTATAGAGGGTAAAAAAGCTGAAGAAAGAATAAAAGAAAAGGAAAAAGAAGAAAGGGAAGCTTTGATACAAAGTCTAAAACCAGAAAATAATAAACAGCAGTCACTAATAGATTACCTGCATTACAAGTCGCTTACACAAGATAAGGTTATTGTATCCCTTATGGGCAGTAATGGTACTTCAGGAACTGGTGCAAGGAATTCTTCTAATAGTTGGGCAGGACGCTTAGAGAAGAGTTTACGTTCTGAAAGGGATGAATTAGAAACATTAGGTTTTATCAATCATGGCCAAGAGGGGTATTCAACAAAGGATTTGTTAGAAGGTAAAAAAATTGATGGGGTCATTCATGATAATCCTGATCTGGTTATATTTGAAAACCCCTTGATTAACAATCAATATCAATCCATTAGTTTGGAACAGACGGAAAAAGATTTAAAAAACATCATGTCAAAATTACAAAAAGAGCTACCAAATGCAAAGATTCTAATTATTTCACCGAATCCAGTGGCCAATAGTAAATCAGAGAATAGCTTAGAGCTGAATTATTTGGATTATATTAAAGTTTCTGAAGGGGTTATTAAAAAAAATAAATGGACTTATATGAATAGCATGGAAGGGATTGAAAAAAAACTAAAAGAAGAGAATATGAGATTGGCTGATATATTAACAAATGATAATATCCATCCCAATGATCAAGGGCATTACATATGGTTCGAGGTGTTGTACGAATTTTTTAAGGGGGAGTAGTGTCAAAAATAGTCTTCTAATAGGGAGTAATGAGGGAAAAAGTGGTTATAACCACTTTTCCCTCTCTAGAAATAGTTTGAATTATGAATCCTAAGTGGGATTTTCAATATTATTAATTCAAAAAGAGAGACCCTATCATAATTTCTCCATGTTTAACGAACAGTACATTTCCTAACCTCGATAAATTCGCGCATTTCCTCTTTCGATATTCCTGAACCCATAATATCTTTCATGATTTCCTTCCACTCGTCATCCATGCAGTGGTCTACTTGTTCATAGAGTAGGGCATCAACAGTTATACAAAGGATACTTGCGATTTTTTCCAAAACTAAAATAGTAGGGTTTGTTTGAAGGTTTCTTTCCAGTGAGCTTATATAAGATTTTGCCACTCCAGATTTTGTTGAGAGTTCACTAATTGACATTTTTTTTTCTTCTCTAAGCATTTTAACACGGTAACCTATCATGTATATCACACCTACCCATTGATATGTATTATTAATTATTTAATATTTTCAAAAAAACACTTTAATAGTTACTAAGCTTTATTGTTAACTATCACCACTTTAAGTTTACACAGTTTTTCTCTATTTTTAATGATAAATAGGCACTAAAATACTTGACCCAATCATATGTATAAACAGATTTTCTTGCTTATATAGGCATTTAGTTAGGTTTTGCTTTTCATAATTATTTCTAATATCATTAGTTCTCAAGGTAGATGTAGTGTTTACTAATATTTACTGAATACCCGCCTAGGCGGGGTTTTTATATGAAATCGCTAAATTGACACAAATTATTGTAATTGTTTCGTTCGTAATACTATTAATAATTTTTGAAAGCATTTTTTCATTGAAAAAGTATTCAATCAATGTAAATTTCATGTAAATTTCCTAGAAAAAACATAAATATAGGTAATATTATGGTATAATGCAATAGGTCATTTTTAATATTTTGGGAGGATAATATGGAAGAAACTATTAGTATTAAAGATATTTTTCAAACATTAAAGAAACGTTGGAAGTTAATAACGTTACTAACATTAATCGCCGCGTTGATTAGTGGTGCAATATCTTATTTTTTATTAACACCTGTTTACCAATCATCCACACAGATTTTAGTTAATCAGAAACAATCGGGGAATCAACTTGACTCTAATCAAATACGATCTAATATTGACATGATTAATACATACAGTGTGATCATAAAAAGTCCTGCAATCTTAGAGAAGGTTATTGATGATCTTGATCTTCCACAAAGCGTGGATCAACTTAGTCAAAAAATTATGATTAACAGCCAAGAAAATTCTCAAGTCTTCTCTTTAACGGTTCAAGATAGTGATCCATCGAAGGCAGTCGAAATTGCAAACGCAGTGTCTGGAACATTTCAAAAGGAAATCAAAGATATAATGAATGTCGACAATGTTAGCATACTTGCGAAGGCAGAAGTAAAGGAAAATCCTACACCAGTAAAACCATCTCCATTATTGAATATTGCTATTGCGGTGGTAGTTGGGTTGATGGCTGGAATTGGCTTGGCATTTCTATTAGAGTACATGGACAATACGATTAAAGACGAGAAGGATATTGAGACACTCCTTGACTTGCCATTACTTGGATCAATTCAAAAAATATCGCAACATAAATAAAGAACCATTCAGTGACATTAAGAAAGGAAGTGGGATTTTGAGAAGTAAAGATGAAAAACAAGTGAATTTAATTGCGCAGACTAATCCAAAATCGCCTATTACTGAACAATATCGATTAATTAGGACAAACATACAATTCTCTTCAGTGGATAAAGAAATCAAAACTATTGTGGTTACTTCCGCGGAGCCTAATGATGGGAAATCGACTACAGCATCCAACCTAGCGATTGTGCTGGCTCAAGAAGAGAAAAAGATATTACTTGTGGATGCGGATTTAAGGAAACCATCGGTTCATTATGCTTTTAACCTTAGTAATATACATGGACTTACTAGCGTATTGACAAAGAAAATGGACTTAAGAAAAACTATCTCGAATTCAAATGTTTCAAATTTAGACATTTTAACAAGTGGACCGATACCACCTAATCCTTCAGAGTTATTAAATTCCAAAGCGATAGAAACAGCTATTAATGAACTAAAGGGTATCTATGATTATATCATTTTTGATACACCGCCAGTTCTTGTAGTCACTGACTCTCAAATTGTAGCTAATAAATGTGATGGCGTGATCATGGTAGTGGCAAGCGGCAAGACAAACAAACAAAGTGCAGTAAAAGCAAAAGAACTTTTAGGAAAAACTAATACAGCATTACTTGGAGTCGTTTTGAATGGAATTGAATCAAATACCAGCAATTATTATTACTATCAATCCTAAATAAAATATTTTTCGACAAATTAATACCCTATTTACTAGCTGTTTTTTATGCTAATATTAACAGGGTATTAATTCCTATATGATTGCTAAGTGATTATGCCTATTATCCCGTTTGTATAAAGGAAGTGTATGAAATTTGATTGACTTACATTGCCACATTCTCCCTGGAGTTGATGATGGATCCCCGGATATGCAGAAAAGTATGGCCATGGCAAAGGAAGCGGTAGAAGCAGGGATAACCGATTTATTTGCCACACCACATCACTTAAATGAGAGATATGTAAATGTGAAGGATAACATTATTGATCGTGTATTTGAGTTAAATGAGTGCTTACAACAAGAGAATATTCCTCTTTCTGTTCATCCTGGACAAGAATTGAGAATACATAGAGAATTATTTGTTTCCCTTGAAAAGGGAGAAGTACTAACGCTTGATAATACCGACAAGTATTTATTGCTAGAACTCCCGTCAGGACATGTACCCACATACACACAAGAACTGATCTATGAGCTTGTGTTAAAAGGGATTACACCAATTATTGTACATCCTGAGAGAAATAAGGAATTGTTAAAGAATCATAATCTATTATTTAAATTGGTTCATGAAGGTGCCTTAACTCAACTTACTTCTGGTAGTATTATCGGTCTCTTTGGTAAAAATATTAAGTCATTTTCAAAAAAAATTATTGAACATAATTTGGCTCATTTTATTGCAACAGATGCCCATAATATTGCCTCTAGGGGATTCACTTTACAAGAGGCTTATGGAACAATCACAAAAATATATGGAATTGAGCGTGCACTTTATTTCAAAGAAAATGCTGAACTGCTTGTCCAGGGGCAAAGTCCTTCTATTGAAAAACCAGTACCGTTTAAAAAGAAAATCTTAGGAATCTTTTAGAATTATAGTTAATCAGGAAACGCTTTCATAATTATAATATAACCTTCGAATATGTGTAAAGTTTTGTAGGGGTATTTAGAAAAAATAATGGATTTGGTGTAGATGGATTTATCCAAAATCCATAAGGAAGCACTACGTTACATAAGACAAGATGCTCCTTAAGTCTTATTACACCAATTAAATACGACACTGAGAAATACTCTTGACTATTAAGAAAAGAAGCTCCACAAAAGTGTAACGTTGCACTTTGAGAGTCATGATAATGGTAGAACGAAATTTAATCTAATTATTAAATGAAATAAGTACCTTTTTTATTAAAAAGAAAGGGCTTGAGAGCATTAGAGGATAGTGCTCTATACTGAATTTAAATGTGATGATTATGAATACATTATTAAAAGTAAAAGGGGGAAATTTGGTTGGCCTACCGAAATCGACTAACACTACTGGCGCTTTTAGATTCCTTAATTGTATTATCGGCCATTTATGTAAGTTATTTAGTACTACATCCATATTTAGAAATATTTAAGTTAACAGCACTCTTAGTCAGCTCAGTCTCTCTATTAATTAGTCATCATATTTTTGCTTCTATTTATAAGTTGTATAAAAGGGCATGGGAGTATGCAAGTATCGGAGAGTTAATATCCATAGTAAAAGCTGTAACCTTATCAGTTATCACTACAGTCATAATCCAGGTTGTGGTTTTTCAGGATGTGTATGTAAGAGCTATGGCATTAACTTGGATGATGCATGTCATCCTTATTGGTGGTTCCCGTTTTTCGTGGAGAATGCTGCGTGACCGCTTAGTAAATAATCAAATGGAAATCAAAAATACATTGGTTATTGGAGCGGGATCGGCAGGAACCATGGTTGTTCGTCAACTTCTTAATAATCATGATACTGCGCTTAAACCAGTAGCTTTCATTGATGATGATCCGAAAAAAGACAAATTAGACATCTTAGGAATACCTGTTGTGGGCAACTCTAAACATATTCCTGAAATGGTTGAAAAATATCGCATTGATAATATTGTTATTGCGATACCTTCATTAAGTAAAAAAGAATTAAAGGTCATCTTTGATGAATGTGTGAAAACAAATGCCAAAACACAGATCATGCCGATGATTGAAGATATTATGTTAGGAAAAGTAGCTGTTAATCAATTTAAAGAAGTGGAAGTAGAAGATTTATTAGGAAGAGAACCCATTGAGTTAGATATTAATAGTATCTCGAAATACGTAACCGGCAAGACCATTTTAGTAACGGGGGCTGGGGGATCAATTGGTTCAGAGATTTGTCGTCAAATATGCAGATTCTCTCCTGGAACTCTTATTCTACTAGGACATGGAGAAAATAGTATTTATCAAATTGATATGGAACTGAAAAAGTTATATGCAGATCATATCGAGATAATACCTGTAATTGCAGATATTCAGGACCGAGAAAGAATTTTTGAAGTGATGGGCACCCACCGACCTGATGTTGTTTACCATGCGGCTGCACACAAACATGTTCCACTAATGGAATACAATCCACGTGAGTCGGTTAAGAATAACATTTTTGGTACAAAGAATGTTGCAGAGGCGGCAGATACGTTTGGTGTAGGGGCGTTTGTCATGATTTCATCTGATAAAGCCGTTAACCCAACAAACGTTATGGGATCGACAAAACGGATTGCCGAAATGATCATACAGCAGTTAGCTAAAAATAGCACAACAAAGTTTGTTGCCGTTCGCTTCGGAAATGTCTTAGGAAGCAGAGGTAGTGTAATTCCTTTATTTAAGAAACAAATTCAAGCTGGTGGACCAGTAACAGTCACCCATCCAGATATGACCAGGTATTTTATGACTATACCGGAAGCATCTAGGTTGGTTGTTCAAGCTAGTTCTTTAGCACGTGGTGGAGAGATTTTCGTACTTGATATGGGTGAACCAGTTAAAATCGTAGATTTAGCGACAAATCTTATACAACTTTCGGGTTATACAGTTGAGGAAATTGGAATTGAATTTTCTGGAATCAGACCGGGTGAGAAGATGTATGAAGAACTATTAGGGGAGAAAGAGGTTCATAGTGAAGCTGTGTTCCCTAAGATCTTTATTGGGAAAGCGGTCTTGGAACAGGAAGAGGAAATACAGTATCTTTTAAGCTCACATGATACTCTATCTTCAATAGAACTTAAAGAATTCGTTATAAATTTAGCTAATAGGAGAAAGAACAATATTTTTTCAGTAGTGAAATAGATTTAAGGAGGAATTTGATTGAAGAAAGTCAGAAAAGCTATAATTCCTGCAGCAGGTTTGGGTACTCGGTTTTTGCCTGCCACAAAAGCGATGCCAAAAGAGATGCTACCAATTGTTGATAAACCAACGATTCAGTACATCGTGGAAGAAGCTGTTGCATCAGGAATAGAAGATATAATAATCGTAACTGGAAAAGGCAAACGTGCAATTGAAGATCATTTTGATTTCGCTCCTGAACTTGAACAAAATCTAATGGAAAAAGGAAAGTCAGAATTGCTCGATAAGGTACAGTACTCTACTAACCTTGCTAATATCCATTACATTAGACAAAAGGAGCCTAAAGGATTAGGTCATGCTGTATGGTGTGCACGTAAATTTATTGGGGACGAGCCATTTGCTGTACTTTTAGGTGATGATATTGTACAGAGTGAGACTCCATGCTTAAAGCAGCTGATTAATCAGTATGAAGAAACAAATCATTCTATAATTGGAGTTCAAACTGTACCTAATGGAGAAACGAATCGCTATGGAATAATAGACCCTGCTTTTCAAGATGGCCGACTTTACCAAGTTGAAAACTTTGTAGAAAAACCAGCATTAGGAACAGCCCCTTCTAATTTAGCAATAATGGGACGATATATTCTTACTCCTGAAATCTTCAGTTTTCTTGATCAACAGGAAGCTGGTGCAGGAGGAGAAATTCAGTTAACAGATGCGATACAAAAGTTAAACCAGATACAACAAGTTTTTGCTTATGATTTTGAGGGAAAACGATATGATGTTGGGGAGAAGTTGGGGTTTGTAAAAACGACGTTAGAGTTTGCTTTGCAGAACGAAGAAATAAAAGATGAGTTAGTAGAGTTCTTAGAACAAATGATTAATAGCATTTCTTCGCAAAAAATCAATGCATAGGAATCAATGTTTTTCATTAACCACGAATTATAGTTAACCAAGGGAGGGTTTGTCTTTCCTCGTTTGTTGTTTTATCTGCAATATTCCTTGGATACATATTTTGAATGGAAAGAGTTGATATTCAAATTAAGTACTAAGTGATTAAAAATAATCTACATATAGAGTGACTTAATGTAGGAAGGAAGTTTTAGATAATGAGAGATAGATTATTCCTCTCATCGCCACATATGAGTGATGAAGGTTATGAAATGGAATATATAAAGGAAGCTTTTGATACGAATTGGATTGCTCCTCTCGGGGAAAACGTGAATCAATTTGAAATAGAACTGGCAACTAAGGTAGGGAGTGAAGCCGCTGCAGCCTTATCTTCGGGAACAGCTGCGATTCATTTGGCTCTTAAAGCAGCAGGAGTTGAAGAAGGGGATATTGTGTTTTGTCCGACACTGACATTCTCAGCAACGGCCAACCCGATAATCTATCAAAATGCGATTCCTGTTTTTATAGATAGTGATTACGAGACTTGGAATATGTGTCCTAAAGCTTTGGAAGAAGCTTTTGAGAAATATCCTAATGTGAAAGCCGTAATTGTAGTCCATCTTTATGGACTTTCTGCAGATATGGAAAAGATTATGGAGATATGCAAGAGGTATAAGGTAGCGGTAATTGAGGATGCTGCTGAAAGCTTAGGTACTTATTATAAAGGAAGACATACAGGAACATTTGGTGATTATGGTATTTTCTCTTTTAATGGAAATAAGATTATTACTACTTCTGGTGGTGGGATGCTAGTTTCTAATAATGAAGAACGTATTGCGAAGTCAAGGTTTTGGGCGACTCAGAGTAGAGACCAAGCAAGGCACTATCAACATAGCGAATTAGGATTTAATTACCGGATGAGCAATGTAGTTGCTGGGATTGGTAGAGGTCAGCTTAAGGTATTAGATCAGAGAGTTGAGAAGAAGAATTATATCTTTGATTTTTATAAAAGAGAACTGAGTGAACTTGACGGTGTAGAGTTCATGCCTAGCAATGAGTGGAACAAACCGAATTACTGGTTAAGTTCTATGACTTTGAATGGTATGGTTAGACCGATAGATATTATGGAAGCTCTTGAAAAAGAGAACATAGAGTCAAGACCAATTTGGAAGCCGATGCATATGCAGCCGTTTTTTGAGAAGTATGACTTTGTTGGAACGAATGTTTCGGAGAATCTGTTTGAGAATGGTGTTTGTTTGCCATCTGATACGAAGTTAACGGATGAGGATTTGGAGAGAGTTGTAGAAATCATTAAAGGATTGTGGGTAAGGTAATGAAACCTTCTAAAGGTGGTATTTATAGAAGATTGATAAAAAGATCGATGGATTTCATACTATCTTTGATAGCTATTGTAATCCTCAGTCCCATACTTGTTGTTGTTGCGTTACTTGTAAGAGTTAAGCTGGGTAGTCCAGTGTTGTTTAAACAAAATAGACCAGGGCTGAATGGGAATATTTTTATGATGTATAAGTTTAGAACAATGACGGATGAAAGAGATGAAAATGGAGAGTTACTTCCTGATAGTGTTAGGTTGACGAAGTTTGGAAGGCTACTACGTTCTACATCCCTCGATGAACTTCCAGAACTTTTTAATATTCTAAAAGGGGATATGTCCATTATAGGACCTAGACCATTGTTGGTACAGTATCTGCCACTTTACAATGAGTATCAAAAGCGTCGCCATGAGGTTAGACCTGGATTGTCTGGTTTGGCACAGGTTAGCGGTAGAAATTCTATTAGTTGGGAAGGTAAATTTCATCTCGATGTAGAGTATGTTGATAATGTAAGCTTTATTAGGGATTGGAAGATTATTATTCTAACTATAAAAAAGGTTTTTGTCAGGGAAGGGATTAATTCAGAAGTTGCTGCAACAATGGAGCCTTTCAAGGGGACTAATCAGGAAAGAAGAGAGCTATGAAAAACAAACTTCTCATAATCGGTGCCAGTGGGCATGGGAAAGTGGCGGCTGACATTGCTTTGAAAATGAAAAAATGGGTGAGTATTGCTTTTTTAGATGATGACGCAAGTATCAAATCTTCAATGGGGATAGAAGTCATTGGGAAATCAGCCGAGGCATTTACAAATATTCAAGACTACGACATCTTTGTAGGTATAGGTAATAATTCTACAAGAGAAAAGATCCAGAAGAAGCTTGAAGCTGAAGGTGCAAGCATACCTTCTTTGATTCACCCCAGCGCTGTTATTGGAGAACAAGTTGAGTTGGAATCCGGAACAGTAGTAATGGCTGGAGTTGTGATTAACTGCTGCACCAAAATTGGAAAAGGGTGCATTATTAATACAGGGGCTACGATAGATCATGACAATTCAATTGAAGATTATGTTCATATATCACCAGGTTCTCACTTAGCTGGTACGGTTAAAGTTGGGCAAGGGTCGTGGTTAGGTATTGGTAGTGTAGTAAGCAATAACATTAACATCACTAGCAGTTGCAATGTGGGTGCAGGTGCTGTTGTGGTTAAGGATATAACTGAATCTGGAATCTATATAGGGATTCCAGCTAGGAGAGTTAATAATGGCAAAGATTCTAATATTGGCTAATAACGATGTGGGATTATATAAATTTAGAAAAGAACTCATAGAGGAATTAGTTAAGGATAATGAAGTGCATGTATCTCTACCTAATGGAGATTTTATACCTAAGCTAAAAGAGTTGGGATGTAAATTTATTGAAACACCAATTAGCAGGAGAGGCACTAATCCGATAACTGATTTGAAATTATTAATAAATTACAGAAGAATTATTAAGGATATCAAGCCCGATCTAGTTTTAACATATACGATTAAACCAAACGTTTACGGTGGTTTGGCTTGTAGAATGAGTAATGTACCTTGTATCGCTAATATTACAGGACTAGGAACCGCAGTTGAAAATGGTGGGGTATTGCAAAAAGTTACTTTATTTTTGTATAAGGTATCTTTAAAAAAAGCAAAATGTGTTTTTTTTCAGAATAAAGAGAATGAAGAGTTTATTATAAAGAAGAAGATTATTAGTGGAAATCATAGAATAATACCAGGATCCGGTGTTAATCTGGATTATTACTCTCTATTAGACTATCCATCAGATGAAACAATCAATTTTCTATTTATTGCTCGTGTAATGAAAGAAAAAGGGATCGATCAATATTTAGAAGCCGCTGATTATATTAAGGTAAAGTATCCAAATACAGTGTTTCATATCCTAGGTTTTTGTGAAGATGCTTATGAAGATAAACTGAAAGAAATGCAAGCCAAAGATATTATCAAATATCATGGTATGCAAAGTGATGTTAGAAGATTTCACAAAATCTCTCACTGTACAATTCATCCCACATATTACCCGGAAGGAATGTCAAATGTATTACTGGAAAGTGCTGCTTCTGGTAGGCCAGTTATAACTACCAATAGGAGTGGTTGTCGCGAGATAGTTGACAATGATGTAAATGGGTACATTGTTTTGCAGCAAAATAGCAAAGACCTGATAGAGAAGATTGATAAATTCTTAAGCTTAGATTATAAAACTAAAAGGCAGATGGGGTTAGCAGGTAGAAAGAAAGTAGTGAATGAGTTTGATAGGAAAATTGTAGTGTATTCCTATTTAGAAGAGATTGAGAAAGCCTTGAGGTGACAAAGAGTGGATTATAAGAAAATTATTAAGAATAAAGAATTACGATTTAAGATATTACATTATTTGAAGTTTGTACCAGATTCTTTGATGCTTAAGCTACAATATAGAATGAAAATGGGTAGAAAGCTAAATTGGAAGGATCCGCAACGGTGGACAGAAAAGCTGCAGTGGTACAAGAAATATTACAGAACGCCCCTAATGACGCAATGTGCAGATAAGCTTGAGGTTCGTGAATATATTAAGTCTAAAGGTTTAGAGGGTATATTAAATAAGTTATATGCTGTATATGATAGTGCTGATCAGTTTAATTTAGATTTGTTACCACAAAAGTTTGTTATAAAAACTACTAATGGCAGTGGTACAAACATTTTGTGTAAGGATAAATCTCAATTGCTCCTAGATAAGGTCAAACAATCTCTAAATGATTGGATGTATCGGGATAATTTTTCAGTAGGTCGTGAATGGTCTTATAAAGATATCGTACCAAAAGTAATTGTGGAAGAATATCTAGAAGATAAAAGTAATCCTTTTGATGGTATTAATGATTATAAATTCATTTGTTTCAATGGAAAGGCAAAATACATTGTACTTGATGTCGATAGGAATATAGATCATAAAAGAAATATTTATGACGCGGATTGGAATTTTATTGATGTTAGTACAGACTACCCTAATTTTGGTGACACTGTTCCAATGCCGGAAGGGCTTGATGAAATGTTAAGAGTTGCTAATATACTGGCAGCAGATTTCCCGTTTGTCCGAGTGGATTTGTATTGGGTTAATGGCACAGTTTATTTCGGGGAATTAACATTTTATCCATGGACGGGATATGTTCAATTTGATCCTGATGAGTTTGATTTTATTTTAGGGGGAGAATTTCAGTTACCGATTAGAAAATCATAAGGTGGGGATTTATAATGCGAACAAAAGAAATAGTTAGTGTGGTAACACCAACTTATAATAGAGCATATATTTTGAATAAGTGCTACGAATCATTGAAAATACAGACATCTAAAAGCTTTGTTTGGATGATTGTTGATGATGGTTCTACGGATAACACTGAAGAACTCGTAAACAAGTGGTTAAATGAAGGAATATTAGATATCCATTATTTCAAAAAAAAAAATGGTGGGAAGGCTTCTGCGCTTAATCTAGCTTTGGATAAAGTAGAATCAGAGTACTTTGTTTGTTTAGATTCTGATGACACTTTTGCATTTAATGCAATTGAGTTAGCCTTGAATCAATTACAGCAAATAAAACAAAATAAAAAATACTGTGGCATTTTAGCTCTAAGGACTGCTCCAAATGGAGAAGTATTAGGAGGTAAACAAATACCTGATGGAATAAAAGAAACAACTCTAAGCGATATAAGTAATAAATTTAAAATGCGTTCAGAACTTATTTGTTTTTATAAAACGGGAGTGATTAGCCAACATCGTTTTCCCGAAATCCAAGGGGAAAATTTCATCTCTCCAGCATATATAGAACATGAATTAGGAAAAATGTATAAATTTTTAGTTTCTCGAAATACTTTTTGTTATTGCGAGTATTTACCTGATGGATTAACAAAAAACAAACGAAATGTAATTAAGAAAAATCCAAAAGGATACACTTTGGTTAAACGTCAATCTTTTGAACTAGCTGAGGATTTTAAAGCAAAGAGTAAACACTGTGTAATGTATATATCTGGTTGTATTTTAAGTAGAGATAAGGATTGGTTAAGAAAATCGCCACACAAAATAATGACAATTGTGTACTTCCCTTTAGGATGGCTAGTATATAAATTGCGTTACCGCTAAGTAATTTGGTCTTTATAATTATTTTAGAAAAGATAGGTTATAAATTTTTGAAAAATTACATGTGATAGGCCATGGGACTTTGAAAAATTCATAGGATGTAGTTTATGAAAAGATATTAAAATAGAGCATTGAAGAGGTATTTAGCAATTCAATAAAATCAAAAAATATTAAGAAATTAAGAAAAGAAGTCATTACCTGAATGGGTTAAATTACTCTATAAGTAGCATTTGGAAAAAATTGTTTTACTGTAGATGATATAGTAAGGATGATCTAATGGTTTATTATTTATATATAGCATTTTGGGTTAGTGTTGGCCAATTAGTTCCGAAATCAGTTTTAGGAACTAAAAATATTTCTTTTTGCTACTTATGGTTGATGTTTGCCCTTATGGCTACGGTTGTTTTTCTCAACCCAATTACGGGCGATATGGAACTTTATTTGGATGTATTGGATATTAATAGTAATTTAAATTGGTTTGGGGCAATATCGAATGTTCGATGGGAGCCAGGGTTTGTTTCTTACCAATGGTTGTTAGCACAATTTACTACGTCACACATTGTATTTATTGGAATTTCAATGTTTGTCATGTGGGCAATACTAATTAGTGCATTAAAAAAGGTGGTAGCAGTTAAATATTTGCCACTTCTTATGTTTGGGTATTTAAGTCTTTTTTGTTTTTACAATTTTTCTATGAACGTGGTACGCCAAGGGTTTGCAGCACCACTAATAATTCTTATGCTTGTATATTTAGGAAACAATAAATACAGAAAGGCAATTGTGATTTTTTTGACAGCCCTGACATTCCACCAATCTTCTATTATTGCTGGCCCTTTGTTGGTCATAAAAAGATTAAATGTTTCAGTTAGATTTCTTTGTGTTATTTTTGCGGTTAGCTCTTTATTAATGATAACTGGACTTAACCAGAGACTAATGTCAGACGTAGCAGTAGTCTTTGGAGGTGGTTTAGGAGATGCGGTAATTAGTTATTCATCTGAGGCTATCTTATCCAGATACGGCTCCTCTAACCGTATCGACTTCCTCATTTTTACATCTACTTGGATTCTTTGGGGTCTATGGTTTCGTAGTCGTTATTTGAGTAGTGATGAGTTTTACGTCTGGTTGCTCAAATGCTATATCGCATTAAGTAGTGTGTATATACTATTTGGTTTTATAGGTTATTCGGATAGACTGGCGGCATATGCTTGGTTTTTGATTCCAATCTTAATGTTCTATCCAGCTATTAAAATGCAATCAAAATACCGAAAACATTGGATATTGGTTTGTATGATCATAAGTGTAGTTTTATTTATGTATTTCGATGTATTTTCGTTATATAAGCCTCTCAAATTGTTTTATTGATATAATTGATTTCAATTAAAATTAAAGTTATTTATAGATATGTATCTTTGCTAGAATCCATTGCAAATAGTTAAATCGATTGAGGCAAATCCTTGTGCCTTTTTATTTGTAAAGCATAGCATAATTTTATACCGCTTCTTTACTTTTACTTGGAGCAGTAGTAGTGGCAGGGTTTATATAGGAGGCAATAATGCGAAGCAAAAAGGCTTTATTAAATATTTCTTATTCTTTTTTGTTGCAACTAGTTACTATTGTTTCTAGTTTCATAATCCCAATATATATAATTGGAACATTCGGATCAAATGTAAATGGTGTTATTGTCTCGATAACTCAATTTCTTAGCTATATTACACTTTTAGAATCAGGAGTTGGAGGTGTTGTTCGAGCTGCATTATATAAACCATTAGCAAATAAAGATGTCATTCAAATTAGCAGAATTATTAAAGCTTCGGAAAAATTCTTTAAGGTAATAGCCTATCTTTTTATAGGTTATATTCTTATTATTGCTTTTCTTTTTCCAAGTATCGTTACCAGTGAGTTTGAGGGTATTTACCTTACTATATTAGTTCTAATAATAGGTACAAGCACATTTATACAGTATTATTTTGGTATTACTTATAGTGTGTTATTACAAGCAGACCAGAGTTTATATATCACCTCATTTTTTCAAATTATTACTTTAATTGTAAATACTATAATTACTGTAGTTTTGATTAATATGGGTTTTGGTATTCACATTGTAATGCTTGGTAGTGCAGCTATATTTGTGTTGAGACCAATTCTATTACAAATATATGTTAAGAGAAGATATAAATTGATCTCTAATTGCGAAGCGGATAGTACTTCAATCCAACAGAGATGGGATGGCCTAGGACATCATATTGCCTTTTTTTTGCATAGAAATACAGCTGTAGTAGTATTGACCTTTTTCACAAATATAAGAGAAGTTTCGGTGTACTCTGTTTATTATATGGTAGTTGTAGGAATACAAAAACTTGTTAATACTTTCACGTCTGGTGTAGAAGCAATGTTTGGAGATATGATTGCAAAAGGAGAAAAAACTGCACTACAAAGAAATTTCAGATTATTCGAGTTTGTATCATATACAGCTACAACCGTACTATTTACTAGTACTGCGTTATTGATATTACCATTTGTTCAAATTTATACAGATGGCATAACAGATGCTGATTATTATAGGCCGTTATTTGCCTATGTATTAGTTGCGGCAGAGGCTATTTATTGTATTAGATTACCTTATCATGCAGTTGTACTAGCAGCAGGTCATTTTAAGCAAACCAAAAAGGGTGCTTACACAGAAGCAATAATTAATATTGTTTTATCAATAATACTAGTTAACTTCATGGGTATTTTGGGAGCTGCTATAGCAACATTTGTTGCTATGATATATAGAACTGTCCAGTATGCTGTCTATTTATCCAAAAACATTTTACAAAGGGACATTTTTGTATTTATTAAAAGAATTCTTGTAAGCTTAATAGCCGTGTTAATGACTGTTTTGTTTATAAAATTAGTACCTATTATCGAAATCAACACATATGTAGATTGGGTTGTATATGCAATAAGCATTACAATTATATCATTAACAATTAATATATTTTTAAGTTTAATATTTTATACAGAAGATATTAGGCGGATTATGGGTTTGGTTAAAAGATTTACTACTAAGAAGAAAAATAAGTATAAGTAATTTTTTAAAAAAATTGTGTAATTAACTAAAATACAATTTCAAATAAGCGAGCGCAAAGGACGGTTTTATATGTATAAAATAGCAGTAGCAGGAACAGGCTATGTCGGCTTAGTGGCAGGTGTATGTTTTGCCGAAGTCGGTCATCAAGTAACCTGTGTTGATATAGATGAAAATAAAGTAAACGTAATGAAGTCAGGGATTTCTCCTATCTATGAAGCTGATTTGGAACAATTAATGCAGAAGAATTATGCAGCTGGAAGAATTGATTATACTACGGATTATAAATCAGCTTATAAAGATGCAGATGCAATATTTATTGGCGTCGGTACTCCAGAGCAGCCAGATGGGTCTGCTAACCTTTCCTTTATCGCAACGGTTGCAAGGCAAATTGCTGAATCGGTAGAAAAGGACTGCCTTGTAGTTGTGAAGTCAACAGTCCCGGTTGGCACGAATGATAAAGTAGATCAGTTTATTCAAGACTTTTTAGTTAATGATGTAAAAGTAGAAGTTGTATCGAACCCAGAATTCTTGGCACAAGGTTCTGCTGTCCATGATACGCTACATGCCGAAAGGATTATTATCGGAACAGAAAGTAAATGGGCTGAAGAACGGATGCAGAATATTTATGAGCCATTTCATTTACCTGTTGTTTCAGTTAATAGAAGATCCGCAGAAATGATCAAGTATGCATCAAATGATTTTCTTGCCCTTAAAATCTCTTATATGAATGATATTGCAAATCTTTGTGAACTGGTTGGTGCGGATGTTCAAGATGTTGCTAGAGGGATGAGCTTCGACAATCGTATTGGAAGCAAGTTTTTAAATGCTGGTATTGGTTATGGCGGTTCATGTTTTCCTAAGGATACTAAAGCGTTGGAGTATCTGGCAAGACAAAACGGTTATGAGCTAAAAACTGTCAAAGCAGCCATTGATGTAAACAAAGACCAAAAGACGATGTTATATAAAAAGGCTAGTAAAAGACTCATTACTTTTAACGGTCTTAAGGTAGCTGTACTAGGATTGACATTTAAGCCTGGTACTGACGATTTAAGAGAAGCTGCATCTCTTGAGAACGTGCCTTTATTATTAGAACAAGGTGCAGATATTTATGCGTATGATCCTGTTGGAGCGGAGAACTTTGCTAGGGTGCATCCAGAAGGTAAGAATGGCAAAGGCAGTATAACATATGTCGCGAATATAGAGCATGCTTTAGAAGGGGCAAATGTCTGCTTTGTCTTTACGGAATGGGGAGAAGTGAAGGCATTAACGCCTGAAACGTATAAGAAGTTGATGAGAACGCCTTTAGTATATGACGGAAGAAATGTTTATCGTGTTGAAGAGATGCAAGATGCAGGGGTAGAGTATCATTCTATTGGAAGAAAACCTGCAACTAGAGAAGGTAAAAAGGAGTCTAAGAACCTTGAATTACAAATCCCTAGATCATAATAAAACATATCTTATCACTGGTGTAGCAGGTTTCATTGGATTTTTCTTATCTAGGAAACTATTAGAACAGGGCTGTAGAGTAATCGGTGTTGATAATATAAATGATTACTATGACGTGAATCTTAAATATACTCGTTTGGGGCAACTGGAACCTTATGATAAATTTACCTTTATTAAAGGAGATATTTCAGATAAGACGATGATCACCAGTATCTTTGAAGAGCACAAGCCTAATATTGTGATAAATCTAGCTGCCCAAGCTGGAGTACGATACTCAATAGAGAATCCAGATGTGTATATTCAAAGCAATATCATCGGTTTTTATAACATCCTTGAAGCATGCAGACATAATCCAGTAGATCATCTTGTATACGCATCATCCAGTTCAGTTTATGGAGCCAATAAAAAAGTTCCATTTGAAGAAACAGATTTTGTAGACAACCCTGTATCACTTTATGCATCTACTAAGAAATCCAATGAATTGATGGCTCATACATATAGTCATCTATATAATATCCCTGCTACCGGGCTTCGATTCTTTACGGTTTATGGCCCTATGGGACGACCGGATATGGCCTACTTTGGATTTACTGATAAGTATTTTGCCGATGAGCCAATTAAAATCTTTAATAATGGTGATTTTGAAAATGACTTATATAGAGACTTCACCTACATTGATGACATTGTGGAAGGTATTGAGCGGCTTCTTTCCAATCCTTCAGTTGGAGATAATACTGTTCCTCACAAAGTATTTAACATTGGAAATAACAATCCTGAAAAGTTGATGTTTTTTATTGAAACTTTGGAGAAATGTTTGAGTAATGCTATTGGCAGAGAGGTAGTATTTGAAAAGGTTTTCGAGCCTATCAAGCCAGGAGATGTACCTGCTACTTATGCTTCGACTGAATTATTGCAGAAGGCTGTGGCTTTTAAACCAGAGACTTCGATAGAAGAAGGCTTACAGAATTTCGCGGATTGGTATGTGGAGTATTATAGGTTATAAGTAAAACGACTGAAGAAGCTTAGTATTTAATTAGAAAGATGTGACGGATGGACAGGCAATGAAAAACATCTTTGAATTTCGGGTGCCTGTCTATTAGAAATTACTCGAAAGATTAAAAGAGACAGAGAGTCATTGAAAAGCTCTTTGTCTTTTTTGAACACTTTCTTTTGGCCGTGATATCTAGCTCTTTACGGATATCTGGTTTAAAGTGATACAAAGTTGGCTCATGTTTTCTTTGGAAGTAATTATTCTTAAGATACAGAAGAGTTCTTTCCATTTTTCCTTTGGTTTGTAGGCGATGAAGTTTACATGCTATTGGGACATTTCATTAATAAGCTAGAAAATTACGAATATCTTCTAAGATTCATAACGACTATTTTCATATTGTCATAGAGAATTTGTTCCGGCAGTCCATTAAAGTAGGAAAGGGGCATTCATATGGCATTTGTTTTTAATTCCACGTGGATTAACTTGAAACTATTATGAATGCATTTTTCAAGAGTGACATACACCTCATACATGCCTACATCCGCTCAATCCATCTGAGCTTGATTTACTGGTGGTGTTTCAAATCTTACTGTGGCTTGTTTTTTTGGGAGAACCCAATAGTGTTTAACATACTCTCGAAGAATTGTTGTTTTCCTATTTTAACCCAGGGGTAGGAATTTCTTCAAAAAGGATCATACAACTCGCCGTTCCTTCTTGAAATCTTTGAAGAACATATGGCTTAAATACATCTAATCTACTCTCCCTAATTTTCCGCAAATTGATTGAGGTACTTGATCTAAGGGTTTTTTAGGTTGAGTTAGTTGTATTACCATAAGAGGACTACACATTGATAATTTACTTTTATTAGGACTTTACATTTTTTTTGTGCTTGATAATAAAAAATTCTAAGGAGAAATAATGAATATAAATTACAGTTTGGATTTGTCTACAATATCTAGGGAGTTAAGATTATTACTTGAAATTATGAAGAGGGAACATGAGGACAGTATATGGACGCTAAAAAAAGAATTGGTAAAAGATATTGATTGGGAGTTATTCCTTAAATTAGCAAATCATCATCGTATTTACCCAATAATTTATTTAAAGATAAAAATGATTGATGGAAATATGATACCAACACGTGTTATCGAAATTTTGCATCAAAAATATAAAGAAAATACATATCATATGCTCCGATTAGCGGCAGAAATGGAAATTGTGAGTAAAATATTTACCGAAAATCATATTCGTCTTCTTTTCTTAAAGGGACCAGTTATTGCTCAAGATATGTACGGAGATATATCGTTAAGAACTTCAAAGGATTTAGATATTTTAGTACCAATAAACGACATAAGTAAGGCAGAAGAGCTTCTTTTGAAGTATGGATACATGAGAGAGGAATCTTCAATGGCATTTGACAATTGGAGATGGATGACACATCACGTAACATACTTCCATCCTCAAAAAAAAGTTCAGATTGAAATACATTGGAGACTTCACCCTCCTCCTGGGAAAGAACCAAGTTTTGATGAATTGTGGGAACGAAAAAGGGTCAGTACACTAACTACCTATCCAGTCAATTTTTTTGGTAAAGAGGATTTGTTTATTTACCTTGTGGATCATGGCGCAAGGCATGGTTGGTTTCGGCTTCGGTGGTTAGTTGATATTGATAAAATAATAAGAAAAAGAAATGATAAAGAAAATATTAATTTACTTCTAAAAAAATATCTACATTACAATAATATAGGACAAGCATTTATTTTAGCTAATAAGTTATTGAATACCCCAATCCCTGAAGAGATGAAATCAATATCAACAGGAAAACGTACAAGTAAACTAGCTCAATTTTCTATTTTTTATATAGTGAAAAAGGGTGATTTAGAAATAAACCAATATAATGATAAATCGTTAAATTATAGTAATAATTTAATGAAGTTAAATTTGCAAAAGTCGTTAGTAAATCGTTATTTGTTTTCAATGAAATCGAATCTGCAGAAGATATTTTTCGTTTTACAATTACTTTATCCAAGCCATGAGGATTCAGTAATATTAAAGTTGCCTAAACCACTTTATTTTTTATACTTTCCATTACGCCCTTTTTTATGGGCTTGGAGAAAGACGAGGAAACAGAGTGTATAAAAATGAAGGGTGACAAATAATTGAATTTATTTTATGGATTTTTCTCTTGTAAGAGTTTAGACTTTCTTTGCATAATTTTGTATTTGCAGCTTGCTATTGCTTGAGTTCTAACTCTATTTTGATATTATTTATCCCGAATTTTCAATTAATATACAATCTTTTTAATTGAGTGAATCACCCACATATTAAATGTGGGTTTTTACACTTGTCAGCGTTGGCGCTAAAATGATATCTCCGTAATTATGTTTTCTACCAGCCCCCAATAATATTCTTCTAAAAAAATTTAGGGTGTCCGTTTTAGATAACTTGCTATTTATGATTTTACCAAAATTACTGAAGAACATAAGCGTTGATGTTTGACATCTGATTATAGTTTCTCATCGGTTTTACCTGAGTCTTATCTGCTTTTATAATAGCTATTTTCCTTTTTGGTCTTATTAAAGGGCTTCACATAAGTATTTTCTCTATCTTTCAAATGCTAATATCAATCATACTGCGTCCATATTTCACGTATTGTATAAATTCCGTGTTTCTGACTGTGGAGAAATTTATGAAGACTTCAAATTGGTTTATAGTGGTGAGAATCTTGAGGTGGGAGAAAAAGCCCTTCTAACTAATGTTGACAATTGGGAATAAATATAAAAAGTGACGAAATTATTACAGCAAAACCCCAATATCTTACATTTTATAGTTTCTAAATCGATTTGGAGAAGCATCTATTCCACTAATTTAATTGAATCTATTAATAAGCAGATTAAGAAATATAGTAAACGCAATAAACAATTCCCAAACGAAGAATCCCTTTAATGATTCCCAGTCTCCCAGTATGAGAACTATAACCAACTTACATGTTGCCATTTAGGGTTTGATCAAGCTCTATCAGACCTGACTGAGATGTTGAAAAATTAAATGAACGACTACAAGAAAATATCTTTATTTTTTTGATGGTACTTTAAACAATGACATGGTTATTGAAAACTTAGTTTAAATGATATTGACTGTTGTTTCAGGTTTAATAAGTCTTTTAATAAGATTTGATGATGTCAGGATTGGATTACAAATAAAGAATATTGACCTTTTTATGAAGGGAAAAGGAAGAAGAACATGTATGAATGATTGGTATTCTAATATATATTCAAAGAAGATAACAAGGACTAGTATAGGCTTTTTAAATATAGATTAAAAGTTATTGACATGGGCATAAATAGGTGGTAATTTTAGCTTATGTAATTCGTTATTAAGAACAACAAGTTCTTAAAATAGTACGGTAATATTGTTTATTCTTACGTTGAGGGAGATACGCTCATCTAAAGATTTTGAACACAAATAACTCAAAGGTGGTTGCCTGAGTCGATAAAGAAAGGGTGAATTCTAATGCCTCTATTTCAAATGAGAGAAATATGGACACCCTTAAAGTTAGTAGGGGTTAAGTTTTTTAGGTCAGATGATAGAAGTATTTTCATCAAGGTTTTTAATAAACATCGAAGGAAGATAAAGTAATAGTGAATGGTGATGTACTTTGAACTGTACATTTTTTTCAAATTTAATGGAATGAAAATACTAGTCACTATGAGTATAGAAAACTAGAATGAGTAGAATATATTAGTACTCTATGAAATTTATATACATAACAAAGTAAGCAGGGGGAAAACCATGAGTGCTATAACCGGTATTTATCATTTGAATGAAGAGCCTGTTAATCTCCAGCAGTGTCGTATATTGATGTCAGGATTACAAAAATATCCTGCTGATTCTATCCAAATATGGCATTCAGATAAGGTTTTTCTCGGTTGTCACGCTCAATGGATTACTCCTGAATCTGTAGGTGAACAGCTCCCGTTTTACGATTTTGAAAGGCGATGTACAATCACTGCTGATGCTATTATTGATAATCGTGAAGATTTATTTCAGATGTTACAAGTTAAACCATTAGATCAAAAAGGCATGACTGATAGCGAACTGATTCTCCTTTCTTACTATAAGTGGGAGGAAGATGCACCTAAGTTCTTAGTAGGGGATTTTGCTTTTGTGATTTGGGACGAAAAGAGACAGAAGATGTTTGGGGCAAGAGATTTCTCAGGCAGCAGGACGCTTTATTATCACCAAAGTCATCAGAAATTTGCATTTTGTACAACTATTGATCCGCTTTTGTCACTACCATTTATCGAAAAAAAATTAAATGAGCAGTGGTTGTCTGAATATTTGGCGATATCCGGAATGATAGATGCGGTAGATTCTACAATAACGCCTTATAAAAATATATATCAGATACCACCATCTCATAGCATAACAATTGAGAAAAATAAGCTGACTCTAAAAAGATATTCCTATTTAACTCAAGGGAAAAGACTAAAGCTGAAGTCAAATGAAGAATATATCGAAGCATTTCAAAGTGTCTTTCAGGAGGCTGTAACCTCTCGATTAAGGACACATCGAAAAGTTGGAGCGCAATTGAGTGGAGGCTTAGATTCAGGAGCTGTTGTGGGCTTTGCTGTAAAGAAGCTACAAAGTGAAAACAATAAACTGCATACATATAGTTATATTCCTCCCGAAGATTTTAAAGACTTTACTCCTAAAAACTTATTAGCAGATGAGCGGCCTTTCATTAAATCTACAGTAAATCATGTTGGTGGTATTACAGATCATTACTGTGACTTTAAGGGAAAAGACTCCTATTCTGAAATTGAAGATTTTCTTGACATCATGGAAATGCCATATAAGTTTTTTGAAAATTCCTTTTGGTTGAAGGGGATGTTTGAAAAGGCAAATGAGGAAGACATAGGGGTATTACTTAATGGTGATAGAGGGAATTTTTCAATTTCATGGGGGTTCCCTTTAGAGTATTACTCTCTCCTTTTAAAAAGATTAAAATGGATTCGCCTTTATCAGGAGTTGGACCAATATAGGAGAAATGTTGGTGGATCTAGATTACGTAAAGTGAAAACTATTGCGAGGATTGGATTTCCAATTATTGATCGTGTCTTTCCAGAAGGTGTTCCATATAAAATTCCTACTTTAATAAATCCTGGCTTCGCAGAAAAGACGGGCGTATATGAAAAATTCAAAGAACACGGTATTGATCAAACAGGATGGTATTCAAATTCTGACATATTTAATGAAAGAAAAAAGCACTTTGAAGATGTCTTCCAGTGGAATGCAGGGAGTACACTTTCCGCAAAGCTTTCCTTACGATATAAGTTGTGGAAACGAGATCCAACCAATGATATACGTGTAATTCGTTTTTGTTTATCTCTCCCAGAAAATCAATATGTACAAAATGGTGTGGATCGTGCACTTGTTCGAAATGCAACAGTAAATTACTTACCTGATAAAGTCAGATTAAACCAGCGATACAGGGGTGTCCAAGGAGCTGACTGGGTTCACCGTATGCTTCCTAAATGGGGACAATTAATAGAGGAGATAGAGCAGCTTAGCACAGATAAAGAAGCTCTAGAATATCTAGATGGTCAAGCGATAAACAAAGCGCTAATCAAGATTAAAGAAGGCGCTAGGCCAGAATTTGCTCCTGATCCTGAATATAAGTTTCTAATGCGCAGTTTAATCGTGTATCGATTTTTAAAACAGTTTAATTAAAAGGAGGTGAATACATATGAAAAAGGAATGGAAAAAACCTGAATTAGAAGTTCTTGATGTTAATAAAACAATGCTTGGAACAGATGGTGATTACACGGATGCCTCATTTCCAGCAGGCACTAATAAAGGGGATATAACTTTTAGTTAATTTCTCCCTTACGTACATGTAGATTGCAAAGTTAAAGACCTGAGCCCCTATTTATCGAGTTAATAGGGGTCTGTCTTGAAAATTCATTTAGTAATTTATTACTTCCTTAGATGAAATCGTTAATATTTGGGGGTATTTATATGATCGGTATTGAAAAAAAGACTGTTTATGAAGCTTTTGGTTTAACAGTTTCAAGTGAAATCCCTCTACCGGAATTACTTCATATTAATATAGAGGGTGATATAACGGATATTGTTATTGAAAAAGCCGACCTCTATCCATTATGGAACGAGCATTCGGATCCTAATGAAGATTTTGTCATTAATAAAGATTGGATTATGTTCCATGTGTCAGGAACAGCCATTTTTTTGATACAAAGCGGAAATAGAATAGTAGTTTCACCATTTAATGGGGCTTATGATGATGAAATTCGACTGTATATCCTCGGTACTTGTATGGGAGCAATATTGATGCAAAGAAAGATTCTTCCTTTACATGGAAGTGCTGTAGCCATAGATGGAAAGGCATATGCGATTGTTGGTGATTCTGGTGCTGGGAAATCTACTCTTGCTTCAGCGTTATTAAAAAAAGGCTATCAGCTCATAAGTGATGATGTCATACCAGTAACACTTACTAATGAAAATGTACCATTTGTAACACCTTCCTATCCTCAACAGAAATTATGGTTGGAAAGCTTAAATCATTTTGAAATGGATTCAACTAATTATCAATCACTCACTGTTAGAGAAAATAAATTCGCTATCCCTGTTCAAAATCAGTTTGTTACCGATCGACTCCCACTTGCTGGTGTATTTGAATTGGTCAAGGGAGATAATGACGAGATTGAAGTGAAACCTATAGAACATCTCCAAAGATTTTATAAGTTGTACTATCATACATATCGTAATTCTTTTATTCAACAGTCTGGATTAATGGACTGGCATTTTAATATCTCCGCTAAAATGATCAAAAAAATTGATTTTTATCAATTACGTCGACCTACAAACCGTTTCACCGCTCCAGACCTATCGGATTTAATAGTAAACATGCTAAAAATGGAGGAAATAGTACATGATTAAAAACCATAGAGTTTCTGAGAAACATTTATATAGCCAAAGTCCAGGAAACATTGTTAGTGATATGGATGGAGAAAAAGTGATGTTAAGCGTTCACAAAGGTAAGTATTATAATTTAGGGGAATTGGGTGGAGAAATATGGGAGCTAATGAAGGAGCCCATTACGATTCATGAGTTAGTTACAAAATTACTGTCTCAATATGATGTAACTCAAACCGAGTGTGAAGAACAAGTCACTGCTTTTTTAAGTCAATTGTTAGAGCAAGACTTAGTTAATATTAAAGAAAGCATTAATTCCTAGTATCATGAAATTTTAGCTCTAGGAGGAAATAATGAATATTACAAAGAAAGCTCATACTTTTCTTCGATTGAACTTTAAAACAAAACTGCTGCTTATTGAGGCCTTTTTACATTTAGGTAGAGCCCGTTATCTTAAGAGTATCTCATTTTCAAAAGTTGCTCCTTTACTAGGTGAACAAATGAAAGAGACATCATATACCTCCAATTCATCGAATAAAGAGGTATTAGCTAGTATATCGCGAGCCATTCGAATTATGAGTCGTTATACTTTTTGGGAAAGCCAATGCCTAGTAAAGGCAATGGCTGGCATGAAAATGCTGGAGAAAAGAAATATTGAGAGTACTCTTTATTTAGGGACAGCTAAAGATGAGAATGGAGAACTCATTGCACACGCTTGGCTACGTAGCGGTCCTTTTTATATAACCGGTGCTGATGTGATGGATAGATTCACGGTTGTTTCGAAGTTCGCTAAAAAGAACAGTGTTGAAAAGCTGGAAGAACAAGAATCTAGTTAACGTTCTCGATACCTATAATAACAGGGGGAACGTTAAACACGTTTTCCTCTAGAAAAGGTTCTTTATAATAGAAAGTATATATAGAAACAAATCCCTATTTCTACGAATCACCAACCCCATTCTTATTCTATTATATCCATTAGGTAGAAGTTTGTTATAAACCTACAATGTGCCCCAATACCTTTCCTTCAAATGTCGTAACTCAGCAATATTGTAAAATGCTATGTAGACATTCGGGATAAAAAAGAAACAAGCTCTGTGATAGGAGGATATGATTTTGAAGCATCTCTTGCATTTTACCAAGCGGATACATGATTATTCCGGGAAAATTCTATATATCAATCTTATTTGTATGATTTTAATAGGTTTTTTAGAGGGTGTAGGAATTTTCTTATTAATCCCGTTGATTGGATTGACCGGCATTTTAGATATTAGTACAGAGGAGGTTCCTTTTTTAAGTTGGGTTAATGAATTATTCATAGGAATTCCTGAAACGATTAGTCTTATATTGATACTGGGAGTTTATGTGTTATTAATGGTGGGACAAAGTATTTTTAAGCGGAATCAAACAATACTAGGTGTGAAAATCCAACAAGGTTTTATTAGACATTTAAGAGATGAGACCTATGGAAATTTGCTGCAAGTAAATTGGGGATTTTACCTGAAAAAGAGGAAAACTGATATCATCAACATCATGACAAATGAAACCTTTAATGTGAGTGCGGGTATTAATTTATTCTTACAGTTCTTATCTTCTCTTATTTTTACTTTCATTCAAATCGTTATAGCACTTTATCTATCTGTTACAATGACTAGTTTTATCATAGTTTTTGGATTGATCCTAATCTTCTTTTCCAGGAAATTCATCAAAAAGTCTCAGACTTTAGGAAAAGAAACCTTTCAACTAACACAAACATATTTAGCGGGTATTACTGATCACCTTAATGGAATGAAGGATATCAAAAGTAATTCATTAGAAGATTCTCATTTAAGTTGGTTTCTTTCCTTAACTGAAAAAATGGAAAAAAACAGAATTAAGTTAACTACATTAAATACTACTTCTCAAATGATCTTCAAAATTGTTTCATCATTTTTAATTGCGATTTTTGTCTTTTTTTCAATAAAAATGTTCATGGCCCAGCCAGCACAATTAATGTTGATAATGGTTATTTTTTCAAGGTTATGGCCAAGGTTTACAAGTATCCAATCTAATTTAGAGCAAATAGGATCTACTCTTCCATCTTTTAAAGCATTGTTAGATTTACAAAATGAATGTAGAGAAGCAAGAGAGTCATATGATTCAGATTATAAAAATATTAAGTCTATTGAAATTAAACATGGGCTAGATTGTCGTCATGTTTATTTTAGATATAATCAAAATGAAAGTACGTATGCACTTAAAAATATAAATGTACACATACCTTCTAACCGTATGACGGCTATAGTAGGACGATCAGGGGCGGGAAAAAGTACTTTAATTGATATTTTAATGGGATTAAATCAACCTGATCGGGGCGAGGTCAGTATAGATGATATCCCACTTACTAGTGATCACTTATTATCACTAAGGAAATCGATTAGCTATATACCGCAGGATCCATTTCTATTTAATGCAACTATACGGGAAAATTTGATGATTATTGACCCTAATGCAAGCGATGAATCCATTTGGGAGTCTTTGGAGTTCGCTGCTGCTGATGATTTCGTCAGTAAGCTTCCACAAGGTCTTGATACACTCATTGGTGATCGAGGAGTTCGACTGTCAGGAGGAGAAAGGCAGCGACTTGTACTGGCTCGAGCCATATTACGTAAACCATCTATCCTTGTCTTAGATGAGGCAACAAGTGCATTAGATACGGAAAATGAAGCGAAGATCCAAGCCGCTATCGAAAGATTAAAAGGAACCATGACCATTATTGTAATTGCTCATCGGTTATCGACGATTCGTAATGCGGATCAAGTATTGGTTATGGATCAGGGAGAAATCATTCAAGTCGGTGAATATAACCAACTAGCGAGTGAAAAAAGAGGGATGTTTAGCAATTTACTAGGTATCCAAATAGAATCAAGTATGTGATTCTCTAATTATTTGCCGACCTTTCTTTATAACATTGGGTAGACACAATATGAAAATGAAATTAATTAACATTACAATAAAAAATGGTATTTCAAGCATTTTTTATTGATATAAATAACGAAAGTTTCGTTGTTGTTATGAAGTAACCAGCTTTTTTCTTATGAATAGGTTAAACGTCAGGGTTATATGACATAACAATGCATAAGTTAAAAAAGAATAGAAATAAAAAAATGAATTTCTATTATGTGGATTAATCAATCAAATAATGGGTATTGTTAAAAGTAATTAAAGAAAGAGTAACTATTAAAAGCTATGACTCATATCTAGAGAGCGGTTGTTCTATTGACTGGGTTAATTAAGAAAGGATGAATTTTTTTATTAATGCCTTTATACCAAATGAGAGAAATATGGACACCCTTAAAATTAGTTGGAGTTAAGTTTTTTAAATCTGATGATAATAGTATTTTCATCAAGGTTTTTAACCAACATCGAAGAAGGTTAAAGTAATATGTTTTGATATTATGAGAGAACTGAACTAGAAAAGTCATCATATCAATGGAAAATATAAGAATATGTGTACATGGGGAAGGCTGTTAATCAGCCTTCTTTTTTTATGAACTGTTTTCTAATCAACTACAAACTGTTTCTATTCCTTTTGGTTTAAATTGGTGTTTTAAAACAAGAACAAGGTCACAATAATAAAAAATCATATAAATGAGGGATATTTTATTATGAATCTAGCAATTTTGTTAGGGGTCTATTGTGGAGAACATTATTCAGTTTACCATTGTGGTTGTCATTTTTTGGTTGGAGAAAATTTATAAAGAGTATTATAAAATAAAAGAGTTTGAGATAGACAATGATAGAGGAAATAATACATATTCTGCTTTAGAATTAAAGCCCTGCAATGCACAAGGTAACCATCAGTAAATTGTTTCGGGTATAAACAAATGACTAGCGGGTTAGGTTGGTAGCTCTAAAAACAGTTCATTGGCAGCAGGTAAGGATAGGAAGACTTTCATGGGTGATTAAGCATCTAGGATGTTTAATAATGTTTATAACTCAATAATAGTAGTTTTTTATACGTATAAATAAAGACTAGAGAATATAGAACTTAAGATTTATAAGAAGAGGTTTTGAATTACTTACTAATTAAAACTTTATCGAATAATGTTATAAAGTAATTAATAGTTATCTATTAACAATTGTTAACTTATTAAGTATAATTAATCTCAATATAGTAATTGAAAAGTAAGGGAGCAAAACCACAGGTCATGGATGACTGGGTTACCTCAAAAAGGATGAAATGAATTTATGCCATTAATTCAAATAAGAGAAATCTGGACACCAATTAAATTAATTGGAGTTAAGCTTTATAAATAGATAATGGAAGTGTCTTTATCATGGTTTAACCACCATTGTAAGGAGATTATGTAAAATGTTCAATACTCTTGAGAAACGCAAACCTATTGAAAAGTAGGGACGCAAAATTACAGGTCTAAGGCTATGCTAAGACGGCTGTGTTACCACAAATAAGGTGAAAAAGAAGATATGCAGAAAAAAATTGATGCAGAATGGGTTAATTTAATTTTGGAAGCAAAAAGTTTAGGGGTTTCCATTCAAGAAGTGAGAGCTTTTATTCAGAACGAACAGAAATTGATTAATCAGCCCCACAAGAATTAGAATTAGAATTAGATAAGCAAAAAAATATATATACTTTGGAGGGCTGTTATTCAGCCTTTTTTTTATGAACTGGATTCTACTGTTTTCTTTCGTTATAACTTAAAAGCTTGCGGATGAAGCGATCTGTTATCAACCAAATTAGTCATTTGCGTGAGCTGATACCTAAGAGTTTCTTATAGATTAGCACAATATATTGTTAGTTCCCTATAGTATTGTTCGGAAATTGTAAGTACCAATATATCTATAGAATATTCGGATATAATTAGATATTTTTCCTGACTAGAATGTTCCGGCTCTAAGACCTTTCAACAAGTAGTAAAATATTTAATAAAAAATTTTAAGTATATAGTACTATTGTAAGCGTTTTCTTATTGGATTAATATGAAGAAGGTAGTAAGTACAAAGAAGCGGTATTATTTAAGTACAGTAAATGGTTTAAACAAATTGCAGCCCTAAAAACAGTTCTTTAGCAAAAGATACAGATAGAAAACTTTTTAGTGGTGAATGAAACCTTGGTAAGTTTAATAGGGTAATTGGTATACTGGAATATTTTGAATAAATGTATTTTGTATGATTTATAGTAAACTATATAGTAGGAACAAATATTCATTTATAAAATGCGACCAATCAAAAAAATAGTGAATAAAACAGTTAATATTTTTGTGTATTTGACGATACTATAATAAAGCTAAAAGGACTTCGCAGAAGGCGATGTCAAGCTGCCATCAAAATACGAGGAGAATAATTTGATGACAAAAAATAAATATATTACGTTCGAGGAAGTTTATGAAAAGAAAGAAAGAAGCAAGAAAATTTTTATTGGGTCTTATATTACTATTATTTTAATCTTGATTTCTTTATTGACTTTTTTTCTCGGTCAATCGTAACGGGTGGTTATCAAAAAGGGCTGAGAAATCAGTCTTTTTTTGTTTAGTTTTCTTATGGTCTTTTACACATAATGAACTACAAATATTCAACTGATGATATTAATAATCCGTCAATTATGAACTTTTTGTGATCATATCTTTTAATATTTCTTTAAAAATTCTGATTTTACCCTTTTTGGATTTATTCCGCTTGCTAATACATTTTTTATATGTGATTATCAATTAAAAGAGCTATATTCCTTATTTTAGAAAAATAGGTTTAGTACAACTGTTTTACATAGTGGCTCTATTCAAATTGGAGTGGATATTCTAATGAATTTTATTGATATATTAATAGATACGTATACAAAGGGCGAGTTTCAGCAGGATGTTACAGTAAATGATCTTGTGGAAGATCTTAAGGAAAAACTAAGCGGTATCATTGAGGAACATGATAGAATATGATCCGTAGGTTCCGTAAGTGGTTAATCCCAGCTTTGTTCGTTTTATGGGCCATGTTAATATTCTTTTTTTCCTCACAGACGTATGATGAGCAAAGGATTTCTCCATTTTTAGGACAGTTAAATACTCCGTTTTTGTATGAAAAACTCGGTGGTATTTCATTTATGTATGGTGGGCTTGAGGTGAGTGTTCATACAGCTGGAGTGGCTGGATTTCTGGAGTTTTTTATTCGAAAGGGTGCCCATCTTATTATCTTTTTTGTGTTCGGCTTTTTGACGATTAGTGTTTGGCGCACTTTTGTAAAAAACAGCATAATTTCGTTTTCAGGTTCTCTTTTGTGTGTCCTTTTTTATGCTAGTGCGGACGAACTGCATCAAACATTCACAGGTGGACGTACCCCCTTGTGGCAGGATGTTATGCTTGATACATTTGGTGGATTACTAGGTATTCTATGCTTTCTTATAATAAATCGACGGCGAAAGCGTCATTGAATGATTTCCCCTTTATACTTCAACTCCTTATAAATAAGAAATCTCCCATGAAACCGTACCGATACATATACCTTAAGAAGTATGTCTAACAACATGCTTCTTTTTTATCGTTTATCTCATATATATTATAGCAATGACCTTTGTGAAGGTGATGAAAGATGAAAAGACAAAATAAGAGTCCAAAAGGAATATTGGCAAGTATGCTCCTAGTTTTAGCTGTAGGAGGTTGTATCATTTTTCTTTGGCCGAGTGGCTCTGTACGCTTGGTGGAGGATTTTTATGAGTATGAGAGTGGGGCGGAGTTCGGGAAGTCATGGGATTTATTAAGTTCTGAAATGAAGCTGCGGTTCCCAAATCGAGGCGATTATGTGCAAAATCGGACCCATGTTTTTATGCAGCATATGGAAGTGGAAACCTTTCAGTATGATGTAGGTCGATCTAAGAAAGTGAAGAACTGGAGCCTGGCTAAGGATGGAAAAGTGCATAAAACTGCCTATATGATTCCTGTAACACAGGTCTTCGATTCTCGCTTTGGCGTGTTTACAATAGAACAGGATTGCTATGTGGTAAAGGAAAAAGGCGAATGGCGTTTGTTATGGGATTACGTTTTGAATAAATTCCTCTCCTTTTTCGAGGTTTAAGATTCCTTTAATTATTGAAAATGGAGAGGGTATATACCTAGGAAATCAACAGTTTTCCTTCTCATGAAACATATTTCATTTTAGAGCGATCACTGATAGCTTTCAGAATAAACATTTTGTCCTGTTTGCTTAGCATTGTCCAACTACCTGCCTTGATTTTCATACAATTCACTCCTTTTATGATATAGAATATGAAGGATATTTAACATAATTTCGTGTCCAAAGAATAATAGTGTCTAGTGATAAAAATGGCTCAAGTGGAAGAAAGGAATATTCAACTCATACTAGATTATACCGTCTTTTTGCGCCTAATAAACAACAAAGATTCCAACAAATCTCTACAATTGATGTCCGTTTTTTGTCAGAATATTGGACGAAGAAAATGAAAAAGCTGTCTGGATGCGGGTCCAGACAGCTTTTTTATTTTTTATTATTTTATGGCTAAATGTTCTTTTAATTCGGTTTGAACTTTTTCTTGTTCTTCTTCCGACACAATATAATAGTAGATTCCGTCGATTTTCGTTCCAGTGCCATTAATGGATGATTCGGAAATGTCTTTGCTTGCGGCCCGGTAGTTCTTTTGGATGTCCATCATGTCATCAAACGTCAAATTTGTCTGAATATTTTTACTTAGTGCACCGAAAACTTCATCGTATTTCGTCAACGATGAAATGCTTGCGCCTTCTTTGATAACAGCCTCGATAATGGAACGTTGTCTGGATTGACGGCCAAAATCACCATTCGGATCATCATGTCTCATTCGTGCATAACTTAGCGCATCTTTCCCATTAAGGGTAAGCGTACCTTTTGCGAAATGAACACCATCAGAACTGAAGTCCAAATTATTTTGCACAGTCACACCGCCGACTGCGTCAACGATATCCTTAAAGCCTTCCATATTGATCTTCATATAGTAGTCAATCGGGATATCGAGGAAGTTCTCGACAGTATCCATCGACATTTCCGCGCCGCCAAATGCAAACGCGTGGTTGATTTTATCCTGTGTACCGTGTCCGACAATCTCGGTGCGTGTATCACGCGGGATGCTCAGCATTTTAACCGATTTCTTTTGTGGATTAACGGTTAAGACGATCATTGTATCAGAACGGCCTCTGTCGCCATCTCGTTCATCGACACCGAGCATGAGTATAGAAAAGGGCTCCTGATCTGATAGGGCAAGGTCCTTAGTTCGTTTATCCGTGTTACGGTCTATGGGCGTATGCATCGTTTCTACAGTTTTTGTTAGGGAATTCCATACGGAGAAGGCAAAGGCTCCACCGCCTAATATAATAAGAAGGACGACAATTCCGACTACTTTCAGCCATGTCCGTTTCTTTTTCTTCTTTTTTTCGTTTCTCATATCTTACTTCCTTCCTCGTTTTGTAATCACTTAGTCTATTATATTTAATTTCAGTTTAAAAGAATAGTTTATTTTGTTATTTTATAATACCTTTGACAATTTTTGGTGTTATTGTGTACTATGTAACTAACACAGTGGTAAAGGGGTTGAGAAGTTGAATTCATTTAAAGGTTTAATGAAAAAGGAGTGGCTGATTGGGAAAAATGCTCTGCTCTGGCTGTTGGTTGTACAGGGGGGGTTAGTGTTTATTTCTTTTTTAGTATCCAGGTATTGGGAAGTTGCAGGTCTTTTTTATATGTGCACATGGTTGATCATTATGATGCATCCGCTTATCATGATTCTGCTCATTTTAGGCTGCTTGAGTTCTGATGGGAAGACGCAGTTGTGGATTTATAATCCCCAGTCTGCGGGAATGCTGCTAGGCTGTAAGTTATTAATTAGTATGGTATTTCAAATGGTTTCGATTATTTTTTCCTCCTGTCTTGTTTTTGTGGCATCGACGATACCGGTGAGTTATTTTCAGGCAGACTTTCAGGTGGAAAATAGCTTGGGAATAATGGGCTTACTTAAGGTAGACGCGTTTATGTTAACGGTTAGTATCGTAATTGCCGTGTTTTTACTGTTTTTATGGGTGGTATATCATGCGCTCGCCCGGATTCATTCTATTAAAAATCTTCGTTGGCTGCTTGTTTCTGCTCTTTGTATAGGGATGATTATGCTTCGGGATAGGATTGTGAATACGGTCTTTTATCAGAAGCTTGATGACATGTGGGTTATCAAGACGATAAGCGAAACTTCGATGACCATGACTGATTTCAAGCTGGGGTTTTATTTTAAAGCAGGGGATACTTCACTTTTGGCAAGCGGGTTGGATGTTATTGGAGTAGTGTTATTGTTTCTCGCTTCATGTTGGCTGCTAGACCGAAAGATTGAGGTGTGATTGATGTCAGAGGATTTTCATGCATCAAAACCAATTTATTTACAAGTAGCCGATCGAATTTGTTATTCGATTGTGCGTGGCGAGATAAAAAGCGGTGAAAAACTGCCATCTGTTCGCGAAATGGCTGTTGAGATGGGGGTTAATCCGAATACGATTCAGCGTACCTACGCCGAGATTGAGAGGGATGGAATTGTGGAGACGAGAAGGGGGCAAGGTACATTCGTTAAAAATGATCCGGCGTTGATTGCTTCACTGCGTACCCGGATTCAAACAGAAGTTATTGAAACGTTCGTTGAAAACATGAAAGAAATCGGCTTGTCCAGAACAGAAATGTTGGCAGCGGTACAGCAATTTTTGATGAAGCAGGGGGAAGCAGAATGATAATTGAACTGCGTGAAATAACGAAAAAGTATGGAAGCGTCGTTGCCCTGGATAATGTTTCGCTCACGTTTGAAGTGGGGAAGATTTACGGGGTGTTAGGAGCGAATGGAAGCGGTAAGTCGACCTTGCTCAAGCTGATTGCTGGTCTGGCGAAACCGGATCATGGTGTTGTGACGGTCGAAGGAGTGGCGGTGAGCAGGAGGATTGCCTCGGCAGTCTCTTATTTAACTGAGATTGATTTTTTCTATCCTAATTTTACGGTGGCTCAGTATATTGATTATCATGCATCGCAGTTTGCTGATTTTAATCGGGATAAGGCAATCGAAATGCTGGCATTCATGAAGTTGGATGTCCGGAAGAAGGTACGCTCGCTGTCGAAAGGTAATCGGGGGCGGCTTAAATTAGTGCTCGCTCTGTCACGGGAGGCTCCGGTCGTGCTATTAGATGAACCATTTTCAGGGTTGGATGTTATGGTCCGCGAGTCGATTGTACGTAGTTTGCTGTCTTATATCGATTTTGAAAAGCGAACGGTTATCATCACGACTCATGAAATCGAGGAAATCGAGAAAATTCTAGATGAAGTCATTCTGATTAAGGATGGGAAGATCATGGCCAAGGAAAATGTCGAGGACCTCCGCGAAAGTAGTGGGAAATCGGTGGTCGGGTGGCTGAAGGGACATCATAGGTAAAATAATAATGTAGCTTCGGAAAAGATTCCGAGGTTATTTTTTTGTTTGCAAGGAGAAGGCCTTTGAATCTAATTAAAATAGATTACTTTAAAATGGGCGGTAAAACAAAGTCCCTATTAGAAAGAAGGCGCATATATATGCAGTACGGATATCATTAAAGTATAAATAACTATTGGAGGCTAAAGGAAAAATGGCAATTTCAAATGAAAGTAATTCAACTGAAAACACATTAAACGAGAGTAGTTCGACTGAAAGCTCATCAAACGAGAGTAGTTCGACTGAAAGCTCATCAAACGAGAGTAGTTCGACTGAAAGCTCATCCGATGAAGGGTGATTCTCGAGAAAATTCTTGATGAAGTCATTCTGATTAAGGATGGCCAGATCATCGCCAAGGAAAATGTCGAGGACCTCCGCGAAAGTAGTGGAAAATCGGTGGTCGGGTGGCTGAAGGGACATCATAGGTAAATTGTATGACTCCAAATTAGTATTTGGAGTTTTTTTTATTGTGAAAAAACGTATTGGTTACTATAAAGGGGAAAAGAGTGACATCTTCCATTAAGCAACTCGGTAAAAAATCAGGAAAGGTCTATATGACAGTTACAAGATCCGGGCAAAAGGAAAGTGCCCGTGTGCTAATTTCATATATGAAGGGAAAATAATCAAGTAGCTTCGGAAAAGTTTCCGAGGTTATTTTTTTGTTTGTAAGGAGAAAAGCCTTTGAATCTAATTAAAATTGAGTCAAGGATTTACTTTAAAATGGGTGATTAGCAAAGTCCCTATTAGAAAGAAGGCGCATATATATGCAGTACGGATATCATTAAAGTATAAATAACTATTGGAGGCTAAAGGAAAAATGGCAGAGACTGTTAGTTTACCGTACCTTGAAGCTTTGAAAGGTAAATTTGTGAAGGTGTTCAAAGGCGGGCCAGATTCTAGAGAAGGCAAGCTATTAGAAGTGAAGGACGATTATATTGTTCTTCAAACAGAAGATAATCAATTAGTTTATTATGCCAATCAGTATTTGAAAATGGTAATCGGGCAAGCGAAAAAATCAGGTGTTGATGTATTACCGGTAGATGAAGCGCGTGTTTTTCCAAATACTTATTTGGGATTATTGGAAACACTTGTCGCTAGCTCCATTAAAGTGAATGGTGGAGGGCCGGAATCAAAGATTGGCCGGGTTCTAGATGCAAAAGAGGAGTTTTTAGTGTTATCCACCGAGAAGGACGGGCTTGTCGTATTCCCGTTTTCAAACGTTAAAAATGTAACCATCTTGGAAAGCCAATCTAATGATGATTTATCTGAGGTTACCTTTTCGGGTGCAATTACACTTAATGACGTCCTATCCTTGCTTATCCACAACTGGGTTTCGATTAATACCGGCGGACCTGAAAAGGTGGGCGGTGTACTGGTTGAAGTGGCTGACGAGCACGTCATTGTTGTCAAAAATGAAGAAATATTTTATGTTACAACCGAACAAATCAAAGTTTTGTCCTTAGCAAAGGATGAGGATGAAAATAGTTCAAATACAGGATCATCAGAAAACAGTAATTCAAATCAGAACTCATCAGAAAACAGTAATTCAAATAAGGGCTCATCAGAGAACAATAATTCAACAGAGAGCTCATCATACGAAAGTGGTACAGCTGAAAGCTCATCATACGAAAGTGATACAACAGAAAGCTCATCATACGAAACTGATACAACAGAAAGCTCATCATACGAAAGTGATACAACAGAGAGCTCATCATACGAAAGTGATACAACAGAGAGCTCATCATACGAAAGTGATACAACAGAGAGCTCATCATACGAAAGTGATACAACAGAGAGCTCATCATACGAAAGTGATACAACAGAGAGCTCATCATACGAAAGTGATACAACAGAAAGCTCATCAGAAGAAGGTAATACAACAGAAAGCTCATCAGAAGAAGGTAATACAACAGAAAGCTCATCAGAAGAAGTCAATACAACAGAAAGCTCATCAGAAGAAGTCAATACAACAGAAAGCTCATCAGAAGAAGGAAATACAACAGAAAGCTCATCAGAAGAAAGCAATACAACAGAAAGCTCATCAGAAGAAGTCAATACAACAGAAAGCTCATCAGAAGAAGGAAATACAACAGAAAGCTCATCAGAAGAAAGCAATACAACAGAAAGCTCATCAGAAGAAAGCAATACAACAGAAAGCTCATCGGAAGAAAGTAATTCAACTGAAAGCTCATCAGAAGAAGTCAATACAACAGAAAGCTCATCGGATGAAAGTAATTCAACAGAAAGCTCATCAGAAGAAAGCAATACAACAGAAAGCTCATCAGAAGAAGGCAATACAACAGAAAGCTCATCGGATGAAAGTAATTCAACTGAAAGCTCATCAGAAGAAGGCAATACAACAGAAAGCTCATCAGAAGAAGGCAATACAACAGAAAGCTCATCAGAAGAAAGTAGTTCAACAGAAAGCTCATCGGAAGAAGGAAATACAACAGAAAGCTCATCGGATGAAAGTAGTTCAACAGAAAGCTCATCAGATGAAAGTAGTTCAACAGAAAGCTCATCAGAAGAAGGCAATTCAACTGAATGCCTTATCGAGGGGTTTGGTACAATTGAATTCTCCACAGAAGAAAGTAATTTAAATGAAAGTCCAGCTGAGGGTGAAGAGAGTGTAGATCCTGAGGGTGAAGAGAATGTCAGACCTGAGGGTCGTCGTCGTCGTGTAAATATATTTAAGCAAATGTGGCTTGAAAATATGATTAAAGCATCGAAGGGTATCTATAAAGAAGAAGATTGACCATACAGGTACAGCAACCAACAAAGTTGTTGTGCCTTCTTATGAAAAGTGGACATGCCGCTAGTGCTCGTAATGGAAAATGTATTCTATTACTCTTAAAAGTGTAATCCTTTTACTGGATACGAGGAGTGATTTTACTGCGGCTTAAAGCGCGTCGATAGCAGTCCACAATGGTCTAAATTTAAATGATGTAAAAGTTATCGAGATAGAATTGAGAGATTGAAATGTTGTTTCTCACTGATGAAACCCTAACATCGTGTGGACTAATTTCCGGGAAAAATTGGCCAAGCAAGGCGATTCAAATGTAATTTAGCTAAGTGTTCCGGTTACAAAATAAGAAAGGCTTAGTCTTAGCGTTTAACTGACAGTTTTACATCCTGCCTGTGGATGATTTGGACAAAATGGCTTATTGGTGGGATTTGAGTTTTTTAAACAATAAAATAGAAAGGTGGTCACAACTTGTTATCTAAAAATATTGGTCAGTATATTGAACTAGAACTCTCTGGAAATATTCAAGTAGTTGGGATTTTAATAGAAGCAAGTTCGGACATTATTGTCCTGTATACGGGAAAAGTGTACCGCTACATTCCATTAAGGCACATTAAAAATTTTTCCTTTCCAATAACGGATGAGGAGATTGAGAAGGGGGTAGATCCAGAAATCAGTGAGACGTCGTTCCGCAAATTGTTGATGAACGCGAAGGGCATGTTTGTTGAAATTTTACTCGCTAAAACAAATCCGGTCTATGGCTATATCGTGGGCATTATGAATAACTACTTCGTCTTTTATTCACCTGTTTTTAAAACGATGTTCATCTCGATGGATCATTTGAAGTGGCTTACAGTTTGTGATGAAGAAAAAGGGCTGTACGGCTTGAACAAAAGTGAACAACTTCTTCAGGTCTCTACTTTAAGCTGGGCACGGACATTAGAGGAACAGTTAAAAAAGTTAACTAATAAACTGGTCGTGCTCAATTTAGGTAGGCATCCGATGGATATTGGGAAAATCAATCATCTGCAAGACAGCATCATTGAGATGGTGAATGCTCAAGGTGATACGTTTTTTGTCAATATGAGACATGTGAAAAGCTTTCATTTTCCACAATGAAAAAACTCCGGGTCTGGTGTGATCCGGAGTTATTTCTTTTTCTCAATATTTTCATAGACCGAGGCAAGGGCTTGTTCAAATTTCCCGCTCTTTTTCGGTTTATAATATTTTTTGTTGCGCAGTTTGTTCGGTAAGTATTGCTGCTTCACCCAGCCATTTTCGTAGTCATGCGGATATAGATAGTCGATGCCTCGGCCGAGATCTTTTGCCCCTTTGTAATGGGCATCCTTAAGATGGTCAGGCACGTCACCGCTATGGCCGCTGCGAATATCAGATAAGGCCGCGTCAATAGCGATATAGGCTGTGTTTGATTTCGGTGATAAGCACAGCTCGACAACTGAGTTGGCCAGTGGAATCCGGGCTTCTGGAAAACCGAGCCGTTCAGCGGCTTCAACTGCAGCGAGGGCTCGCGGGCCAGCCTGCGGATTAGCAAGACCAATGTCCTCGTAAGCAATGACGACCAAACGGCGGGCAATGCTGACAAGGTCGCCGGCTTCCACCAAACGCCCTAAATAATGAAGGGCAGCATTCACATCGCTGCCACGGATTGATTTTTGGAAAGCGGACAGGACGTCATAGTGAGCATCTCCATCCTTGTCATGTGAAAAGCTTTTTTTCTGCATGCATTCCTCGGCAATTTGTAAATCTATAATAATCGTTTCAGACTCGTCAGGTTCGGTGGAAATAACAGCGAGCTCTAGGGCGTTCAGAGCGCTGCGGACATCTCCGTTCGAAGCGGTCGCAAAATGCGTAAGGGCATCAAAGCCGACCTCTGTTTTATATTGACCAAGTCCACGCTCTTCATCATGAAGTGCACGTTCCAGGGCTTTTGTGATATCGCTGATTTCCAATGATTTGAGCTCGAAAATCTGGCACCGGCTGCGGATTGCCGGATTGATTGCATGATAAGGATTACTAGTCGTCGCGCCAATTAAGGTAATCATCCCATTTTCGAGATAAGGCAATAGGAAATCCTGTTTCGCTTTATCAAGGCGATGGACCTCGTCAAGCAGCAAAATCACTTTACCAGACATCTTCGCTTCGGCTGCGACAATCTCCATATCTTTCTTGTTATTGGTTACCGCGTTTAGCGTCCGGAACGCAAACTTCGTGCTTCCGGCAATCGCACTAGCAATCGATGTCTTACCAATTCCAGGTGGACCATACAGAATCATTGAAGATAACTGCTTGGCTTTGACCATCCTTGCGATAATCTTTCCTTCACCGACCAGATGCTCCTGCCCAATGATTTCATCAATCGACCGAGGCCGCATCCGGAAAGCAAGCGGTTTAATATTCATTGCGCACCTCTCCTTTTTATATAAGGTATCACAAATAAAGGGTAAAATGCTCTGATTATGCTGTGAATGCAGTTGAATTAGTATTTAAATCGACCTTCAGTCAGAGAATTCGTCCGTGGGTCGAAATAAATCGACCTTCAGTGAATGAATTCGTCCGTGGGCCGGAATAAATCGACCTTCAGGAAGTTAATTCGTCCGTGGGTCGGAATAAATCGACCTTCAGTGAGAAAATTCGTCCGTGGGTCAAACTAAATCGACCTTCAGGAAGTTAATTCGTCCGTGGGTCAAACTAATTCGTCCTTCAAGAAAATAATCCGTCCTTCACACCAATTATTTCGTCCTATCCTCAATAATCGAACGTAAAGAGTAAACTCTTCCTTTGGTGTGGCCAGAATGATTTAACTTTAATGAAGTTAATAACTTTTTTGCGCTGGATGGAGATTTGAGTTGGAGGAATTGCCGGAATTCGCTGTTGGTAATGGTAGGTTTAACGAGGCATACATAATCCTGAAGAGCAGAGATGTGGGCATCATGGGAAGAATGCAAACATATGCGGCAAATCCACTTTCTTAATCGCCTCTCCATAGAAAATGCATAGCATTTATGGCAATACACTCCTGTTTGAAGGGCGTTAATAGGAATTCCATAACTTTCTAAAAGCTTTGGAATATAAGGTGTATGTTCGTCGAGCAATAAAGTAGATATTCTCTTCATATCTCTAGTTGAAAGGATTTTCTTTTTATACTTTTTTTTGAATTCTCCAATTTTTATAAGAATACTATCTTTACGTATCACTTTTCTATTAATATCTCTATTCTCAGCTCGTATTATAGTTGACGAATTGGCACTGACGACTAATGTTTCTACTGGAATGTTGATGATTTTTTTTGATTTTAACCATTCTAACAGCTGTTGGCGCTGCCGGTTCACTTGCAGAATTGGATCATCAAAAGCTTCCGTTTTTCCATCTGTATTTGTGCGGATAAGTTGATTGAATGTGTTGTCGAAATAGATTTCACCAGCCATGTTTTTCACTTCAATAATTAATAGAAAATAAGAAGTGAGAATAAGGATGTCCATTTGGAAGGGGAAGGGTGATCCGATTAAACGGAGGTCATGAAAGAGTAGATACTCTTTTTCAGGAAGGGCATTTAGAGTAGATAAGACTCTATATTCTCCACTATATCCAGCTTTGATTTTTTTGATATCTAAGTTTAATATCGGTTGCCTAGCATGATCAGGTGGTAAGCGCCTCATTAGAGCTTCTATCATATGTACTTTTAAAGGTATCTCGTATTCTTTAATAATCATGTAACCACTCCTTATCGATATATTAATAGAAATATTCTCTATTAATGATAGGTTTCCTGTATTTTTAGTAAAAGTAAATGTGTCAAAGAACAGAACTTTCGTTTTAAAAAATGTACGTTGGTTTTACAAAGAAGTTAATTCGTCCGTCAGCGGAATAATTCGTCCTTGAGAGAAGATAATTCGTCCGTCAAGAGGAACAATACGTCCTTGAGAGAAGTTAATTCGTCCGTCAGCGGCACAATCGTCCTTGAGAGAAGATAATTCGTCCGTCAAGCGGAATAATTCGTCCTTGAGAGAAGTTAGTTCGTCCGTCAATAGGAATAATTCGTCCTTGAGAGAAGTTAATTCGTCCGTCAAGAGGAACAATTCGTCCATGAGAGAAGATAATTCGTCCGTCAGCGGAATAATTCGTCCTTGAGAGAAGATAATTCGTCCGTCAGCGGAACAATTCGTCCTTGAGAGGAGTTAATTCGTCCGTCAGCGGAATAATTCGTCCTAGAGAGAAGATAATTCGTCCGTCAGCGGAACAATTCGTCCATGAGAGAAGTTAATTCGTCCGTCAAGCGGAATAATTCGTCCTTGAGCAATATATTCTTGCTCTTTTCCTACCTCTCCAATTAGGATAATTTGACAAATGAAGGGCGGGTGAATGCATTTCTAGTGGGAATATGCTATAATTTCAACAGAATTTATAAACGGATAAATAATATGAGGTGTATATTAATGAAGATATCTACTAAAGGCCGCTATGGTTTAACGATCATGATTGAGCTTGCTAAACATTATGGAGAAGGTCCGAAAAGTTTGAAATCGATTGCTCAGACGCATAGTTTGTCAGAGCATTACTTGGAGCAGCTAATTGCGCCACTTCGTAATGCAGGATTGGTGAAGAGTGTTCGTGGTGCATATGGTGGGTATGTCCTATCAAAAGATCCTCAGGAGATTACTTCTGGTGATATCATTCGCGTATTGGAAGGACCGATTACTCCGGTTGAGGGAATTGAGGATGAAGAGCCGGTAAAACGTCAGCTTTGGATTCGGATTCGTGATGCTGTGAAGGATGTATTGGATAATACTACGCTGATGGATTTGGCGAACTACAAGGATACTGGTGAAATCAATTCTTATATGTATTATATTTAAGTGATTAGCAACGCGCCTATTATATAGGCGCTTGCGTTTTTTAATGGAGGCGACAAAAAAGTGAACAGAATATATTTAGATCATGCTGCGACTTCACCGATGCATTCGAATGTGATTGATAAGATGATGACAGTCATGAGTCATGACTTTGGTAATCCGTCGAGTATTCATGCGTTCGGGCGGGAAGCGCGCCATGTTTTAGATGAAGCGCGTTTAAGTATTGCCACAAGTATCGGTGCCGGGCGGAATGAAATTATTTTTACGAGCGGTGGAACAGAAGCAGATAATACGGCGATCATTGGGGTTGCGAATGCGTATAAAGAAAAAGGAAAGCATATCATTACGACAGAGATTGAGCATCATGCAGTATTGCATACATGCCAATTCCTTGAGAAGTCTGGCTTTGAGGTCACATATTTACCTGTGAATGAAGCGGGGCTTATTTCGATTGCCGATTTAAAAGCGGCATTGCGGGACGATACAATTTTGGTTTCGGTTATGTTCGGCAATAACGAAGTTGGGACAATCCAGCCGATTGCTGAAATCGGGCAATTGCTTAAAGATCATCAAGCCTTTTTCCATACTGATGCGGTACAGGCATATGGACTGATCCATATTGATGTCCGCGAGTTGGGTGTGGATTTGCTGAGTGTATCAGCGCATAAAATCAACGGACCAAAAGGAGTCGGCTTTTTATATATGCGCGAAGGGTTAAAGCTGAATCCCCATTTATATGGTGGAGAACAGGAGCGTAAACGCCGGGCTGGTACGGAAAGTGTGCCGGCAATTGCTGGTTTTGCCGAAGCGGTTTTGATTGCTAAAAGTATGATGGATAAGAAAACGGAGCAATACTTGCAATTTAAAGACGTATTGCTTGCCGTCTTTGACGAGGCGAATGTACAATATGAAATTAACGGATCTATGGAGCAGTCGCTGCCACATGTGCTGAATGTTAGTTTTCCGGGTACGAATGTTGAATCGATGCTCGTTAATCTGGACTTAGCCGGTGTTGCGGTATCAAGTGGATCTGCTTGTACAGCTGGGTCAATTGAACCGTCGCATGTGCTCGTAGCGATGTTTGGAAAAGGTTCGGAGCGGACGAAGAATTCGATTCGTTTCAGCTTCGGTCTGAACAACACCGAACAGGAAGTTAGGCAGGCTGCTGAAACAACCGTGAAGATCGTTAAAAGATTGGTACAACAATAATTTTTTCTTTAAATAAATGAGGTGACAGAATGAATAAAGCACCACAAGACACCCGTGTCGTCGTTGGGATGTCAGGAGGCGTCGATTCTTCTGTGTCAGCCCTGCTATTGAAAAATCAAGGCTACGACGTAGTTGGGATTTTCATGAAAAACTGGGACGATACAGATGAAAACGGAGTCTGTACAGCAACGGAAGATTACAATGATGTGATTGCCGTTTGTAATCAAATCGGTATCCCTTATTATGCAGTCAACTTTGAAAAGCAATATTGGGATAAGGTTTTTACGTATTTCTTGGATGAGTACAAAGCAGGCCGTACGCCGAATCCGGACGTAATGTGTAACAAGGAAATTAAGTTCAAGGCATTCCTTGAGCATGCGGTAAGCCTTGGTGCTGACTATGTAGCGACAGGTCATTACGCACAGGTTGAATACAGAGATGGCGAATATAAAATGCTTCGCGGTGTCGATAATAATAAAGATCAAACGTACTTCTTGAACCAGCTTACTCAAGCACAGTTGGAAAAAGTCATGTTCCCACTTGGTCACATTGATAAGAAGGAAGTTCGTGAAATTGCGAAAGAAGCGGGTCTTGCAACGGCAACGAAAAAAGATTCAACCGGTATTTGTTTTATCGGGGAACGCAATTTCAAAGAATTTTTAAGCAATTATCTTCCAGCACAACCAGGTGATATGGTTACGATGGAAGGCAAGGTAATGGGTAAGCATGACGGTTTGATGTATTACACAATCGGGCAACGTCACGGTCTTGGTATTGGCGGCAGCGGCGAGCCTTGGTTCGTTGCGGGAAAAGACTTGAAGCGCAATGTTTTATATGTGTGTCAAGGCTTTGATAACGATGTGCTTTATTCCAATTCCCTGAATGCTGTGAATGTCAGTTGGGTAGCGGAACATAAACCTGCAGCGGAATTTACGTGTACGGCAAAATTCCGGTACCGTCAAGAGGATAGCGGCGTTACGGTGAAAGTATTGGAAAGTGGCGATGTCGAAGTCATATTTGACGAGCCAATCCGCGCGATTACACCTGGACAAGCAGTCGTTTTCTATGATGGCGACGTATGCCTAGGTGGCGGTACGATTGATGAAGTATTTAAAAAAGGTGAAAAACTGACTTACGTAGGGTAAAATAATCATGTCCCCAGCTGTGTTTGCGGTTGGGGACTTCTTTTGGATTGTGAACGGCATCGTCTGAATTACACTGCTAGCTTATGCTATACTTTTTAATATAAAAATGGAGCGTGAATGATCATGGATAAAAATCAACAAGGTATTGAGTTTATGCAACAAGGAAAATACGAAGAAGCGGCTAAAGTTTTTAATGAGGCTATAGAAGAAAACCCGAAGGAGCCGGTTGCATACATAAACTTTGGAAATGTACTTACAGCTGTCGGTGAAACGGAAAAAGCCATCAAGTTTTATAAAAAGGCGATTGAGCTTGATGAAAATGCAGCAGCAGCTTATTATTCGCTAGGGAACTTATACTACGAATCAGATGCTAAATTAGTCGAAGCGAAAGATATGTTTGAAAAAGCAATCCGTTTGGGTCTTGAGAACAGCGATGCTTACTTTATGCTTGGATTGACGTTGATGGCGTTAGATCAACCGAAATTGGCTATGCCTTATTTACAGAGAACGGTGGAATTGAGTCCTGAGGATGTGGATGCAAGGTTCCAATATGCGCTTTGCCTAGCAAATGCGGAACTGTATGATGAATTGATCAATCAATTGAATTTAGTGGTTGAACAGGATCCAGGCCATGCGGATGCTTATTATAATTTAGGGGTTGCGTTTGCAGGGTACCGTGAAGATCCGCAAGCTGCGATAACATATTTTGAAAAAGCATTGGAAGCACAGCCAGACCATATGTTGGCGGCACACGGTAAGAAATTGATGGAAGAAATGAATGCTGAATAAATAGACGACATATGTATGGAAGGGTGGGGAGAAGCGTTGAGCCAGCAAGATTCGATGGATTTGTTTGCAGAAGAGAAAATGTTTATGAAAGGAAGTCATTTAGTGACGATCTTTCATAATGAAGAAAATATGTACTCGGTTGTAAGAATCCGTGTGAATGAAACGAATTTGAACTATGACGAGAAGGAAGCGGTCGTCACGGGTTATTTTCCGAGGATGCATGAGGATGAGACGTATATTTTTTATGGAGCAATGAAAGAGCACCAACGTTTTGGTCTTCAATTTCATGTCGAGCATTTTCGAAAGGATTTGCCCCAATCCAAGGAAGGAATCGTCAGTTATTTATCTGGTGAACTGTTCAAAGGTATTGGGAAAAAAACAGCAGAAAGCATTGTCGAAACACTCGGGGAGAAGGCAATTTCTAAAATTCTGGCTCAGCCTTCCATACTTGATGATATTCCGAAGCTATCCGGGGAAAAGGCGAAGAGTCTCTATGATACTTTAGTCGAACATCAAGGTCTGGAACAGGTAATGATTGCTCTTAATCAATATGGCTTTGGCCCACAGCTGTCTATGAAGATTTATCAAATGTATAAGCATGATACAATCACCATGGTTCAGGGGAATCCATATAAGCTTGTGGAGGATATCGAAGGAATTGGTTTTGGGCGAGCGGATGAGCTTGGGCATCAGCTCGGCATTTCCGGTAACCATCCTGATCGTATCAAGGCTGCGTGCCTATATACACTAGAATCACAATGTCTGCAGGATGGAAATATCTACATAGAAGCTGAGCAGCTGTTGGAAGCTGTCAAGCGGCTGCTTGAGGAAAATAAGCGCGATCGAATTGAGTTCACAAACATTTCCTCGGAAATAATCGAATTAACGGAGGCGGGGAAAATCGTTGTCGAAGATCAACGAATTTACCTGCCATCCCTTTACTATTCTGAAAAGGGAATTGTTATGAACATCAAGCGGATGCTAGCACAAACCGAGTATGAAGACCAGTTCCCAGAATCGGAATTTTTACTGGCACTTGGTAAGCTGGAAGAGCGTCTAAATGTTTCCTATGCCTCAGCCCAAAAAGAGGCGATACAAACAGCCCTGCAGTCGCCTATGTTGATTCTGACGGGTGGACCTGGTACGGGGAAGACAACGGTTATCAAAGGGATTGTCGAGTTATATGCCGAACTTCATGGTGTATCTATGGACATTAACGATTATAAAAAAGAGGGCAGCGATCCGTTCCCATTTGTGCTTGCGGCACCTACTGGACGTGCAGCGAAACGCATGGCTGAATCGACGGGGCTTCCCGCTGTTACGATTCACCGCTTGCTCGGATGGAACGGAAGTGAAGGCTTTTCCCATGATGAAGATAATCAGTTAGAAGGCCGCATTGTCATTATTGATGAGGTTTCTATGGTGGATACGTGGTTAGCTCATCAATTATTTAAAGCCTTGCCGGAAAATTGCCAAGTGATTTTAGTTGGTGATGAAGATCAGCTGCCTTCAGTCGGACCGGGACAGGTGCTAAAGGATTTGCTTGCTTCGAATTGTGTGCCGACTGTCAGTCTTGAGCATATTTATCGTCAAGCGGATGGTTCATCAATCATTGAACTGGCCCATGATATAAAAAAAGGCCGGCTTCCAAATGATGTTACGAAGCAGCAGGAAGATCGATCGTTCATTCGCTGTAAGACTGACCAAATCGCTCAGGTTATTGAGAAAGTTGTTGCGAATGCCAGGACGAAGGGTTTCACTGCCAAAGATATTCAAGTGCTGGCCCCAATGTATAGAGGACCTGCCGGGATTGATGCGTTGAATAAAATGCTACAAGAAGTGTTTAATAGCAATGTGAATGAAAAGCGGCGGGAAATCAAGTTTGGAGACGTGATCTACCGAACGGGAGACAAAGTGCTTCAACTGGTTAACCAGCCGGAAGAAGGCGTCTTTAACGGTGATATGGGTGAAATCGTGTCAATTTTGTTTGCGAAGGAAAATACTGATCATGTCGATAAGATCATTATATCGTTTGAAGGCATTGAAGTAACTTACACGAAGCAGGATTTGAACCAGATTACCCACGCGTATTGCTGTTCAATTCATAAATCGCAGGGAAGCGAGTTTCCCATTGTGATTTTGCCTGTTGTAAAAAGTTATTATCGGATGCTCCGACGTAATCTATTGTATACAGCGATTACCCGAAGCAAGAATTTCTTGATACTTTGTGGTGAAGAAGATGCTTTCCGTTTAGGTATCGAGCGCAATGATGAAATGCGCCGGAAAACTACATTACTTGAAAAACTTCGTGAAACTTTGAATGATGAAGAAATGCCAGCTGAATCTGCAGAGTTGCCAATGCAAGAGGAAAGTTATTTTGACATACTGATGCATGAAGATCCGATGATTGGGATGGGCAATGTCACACCTTATGATTTTATGTAGGTGGAGATTAATGTCTAGTTCTTTACCTGGTTTGGATAAATTTTGTTTAAAATTCATAGTTTTAGTGGAACTAATATAGAATATAGTTTATATGCAGAAAGAGTAAGGAGGATTTGGATGAAAAAGGGATGGATTATAGGATTAGTTGTTGTCGTGTTAATTGTCATATATGGGGTTTCTTCTTACAATGGTCTTGTAAGTGCCAATGAAGACGTCGACAATAAGTGGTCACAGGTAGATAACCAATTAAAACGTAGAGCAGATTTGATTCCGAATCTTGTGGAAACGGTAAAAGGTTATGCATCGCACGAAACTGAAGCCATTAAAGCGGTCAGTGATGCACGTTCAAAGTTGGCAGGTGCTAATTCAACGGAAGATGCCATTGATGCAGATCAAGAACTGAGTGGGGCGTTAAGCCGCCTTTTAGTGGTCGTCGAGAACTATCCGGATTTGAAAGCCAATGAGAACTTTAAGGGCCTTATGGATAGTTTAGAAGGAACAGAAAATAGATTGACCGTCGCAAGAAAAGACTATAATGACGAAGTAACCACGTATAACAAGACCATTAAACGCTTTCCAAAGAATATGATGGCTAGCGCATTTGGGTTCGATGTAAAACCATATTTTGAAGTGACTGATCAAGAAAAAGAAACGCCGAAAGTTGATTTCGGGAGCGATAAATAATGAAAAAACTCGCTGTGTTTGCGCTATTTTTTATTTTCACTTTCAATTTAGCAAACGTAGTCGCAGCAGAACCTAACATTCCAAAACCTGTTGGAGATATTTATGTCCAGGATTTTGCTGGAGTCCTCGATGATCAGGAAAAATCAGAGCTTATAGAACTGGGAAAACGATTAGATGATGCTACAAAAGCACAAATCTCTGTTTTGACCGTTGACTCAATGGAAGGCTCTGAAATAGAGGAATACTCGGTCGAAGCATTTAGGAAATTCAAGCTCGGGGATGCAGAGCTAAATAACGGAGTCCTCATAGTTCTGGCCGAAGAGGAGCAGAAAATCCGGATTGAAGTGGGTTACGGGTTAGAAGGTGCCATTACTGATATAAAATCAGGACAGATTTTGGACAATGTGGCAATCCCTCAGCTGAAAGAAGGTAATTACAATCTTGCTCTGACTGAAACCTATAAGGCTGTTTATAACGAGGTCACCGAGGAATATAATTTAGGTGACGAGTTTTATCAAGATCTTTCCGTTCAGACAGATACAGGAACTTTTAAGCCATCAGGTTTACAGATTTTTCTCATCATCGTTGTGGTCATCATTTTGTTCATCCTCGATGCCAAATTGTTTAAAGGATTTTTCCTTCAAATTATCATCAATATCCTCTTGATGTTCATTAGTCGCGGAGGCGGAGGCGGCAGTGGTGGCGGTGGCTCACGAGGCGGTGGCGGAGGAAGCTCCGGTGGCGGAGGTTCTAGCCGTGGATGGTAAGGTAGATTTGACCGGGAAACCGGTCTTTTTTTATGCCTGAAACTTTACGTTTTCTAAGATGATTCAACAATGGAAAACCTTTCAGCACATCTATTTACGAGATGAAAGAAATAATAAAAATGTTCGGAAAGGCGGGATGACCTTGCGGACGTTTTCTGTATTGAAAGGAATGCCGGTTTTTACTATCAAAGGAGAAAGAATCGGCACGGTCCATGATTTATCTATTTCTGAAGCGGGTCAGGTAACAGGTTTGGTCATTCATCAACAAGCATTGTTTAAGAGATCTTTTCATTTGACTCTGGACGATATTTCTTCATATGGTCCGGATGGGATTGTCATCATACAACAGGAGTCAACCCCAAAGAAGGTGCCTGATGATTCCATCTGGCTAACAAAGGATGAAGTATTGGGACGAATGCTTCTTTCAGAAATGGGCGAGGAGCTCGGTTTACTGCAGGATGTATATTTCAGGGAAAAAATGGGCACGATTATAGCGTATGAAACAACGGATGGTTTTTTCTCGGAGACGACAGTGATTGAATCTAAACAGCCGCCTACATTAGGGAAGGATACCATCATTGTTTCAGTTTATGAACAGTGAGGTGTCCATTTTGGAAATAAATTGTCCGAATTGCCGCAGTAAAGATGTTGGGAAGATTGGTGTAAATCAATACTATTGTTGGAATTGTTTTATTGAAATGACCATTTCTGAGGGAATCATTAATACGCACCAGGTCGAAGAAGATGGAAGTTTAAGCTCATTAGACGACTTGTTTGAGGAAAATGACCGCCGCTTCAGCATGTAATTAACGGAAGAGGTGCTTGCAATGGCTAGACGTTCACGTAATGGTCTTATGAACATGATGAACACAAAAATGATTAACCGAAGTATCAAAAAAATACGCAAAAGAATAAAATCATTACTTTAAAGGGAATGGGTGTCCTGATGCTAAGGGCACTCTTTTTTATGTATGAAAACCTCTCACCTTTCGAAGAATAAACGAGCGGGAGGTGTAGATTTTGTGAGTATTCGTCTCAAGTGGTTTTATAGGCTTGGTTTTTTATTGCTCTTATTTTTTGTTATATATATTTTTATGAAACTGAAGCCTATGTGGGGACCGGCTGTAACTATAAGTGTAACAGTACTGCTGCCTTTTCTCATTGGTGCATTCATCAGTTATTTATTGCACCCTGTTGTGGAATTTTTAAATAAGAAAGGTATGCATCGCTGGCTTTCGATTACAATCATTTACTTGCTGTTTTTTGGAGGCATTGGATTTGCGGTTTATAAAGGCATTCCAGTAATGGTTAGTCAGGTGCGTGAGCTGTCAGAAAGTGTTCCTGAGCTGGTCGAGCAGTATCAAGGCAGGGTAGACAGGCTCAATCATCAAACGGCGGCCTGGCCGTTCGGGATACATGAAAGGTTTGAAGAAGGGGTCGTTCTTTTCGAAGGCTGGCTGAAAGGTATGCCGGAAAAAGCGATGGAGTATGCGATGAAGCTGTTAGATTTCGTTGTTCTGATTGCGCTTATTCCATTCATTGCTTTTTATATCCTGAAAGACTTTGCTGCGTTAAAAAAAATGGCCTGGTATATGACCCCGAAAAAATGGCGCAAGCAGGGACGTGCATTCGTACGGGATGTTGACGCTTCCCTAGGTGGGTATATCCGCGGGCAAATTATCGTCTGTGTTGCAATTGGAGTGATCTCATCCATTCTTTTTTGGATAGTCGGAATGCAATATCCGTTGTTGTTAGGAGCGATTATCGGAATAACCAATGTCATACCGTATTTTGGACCGATTATCGGGGCCATTCCTGCGGTTATAATTGCCGCCACAATATCTGTGAAAATGGTGATGATTATCATAGTCATCGTGCTTGTGCTTCAATTTCTTGAGGGGAATATTCTGTCACCTCTTATTGTCGGGAAAAGCCTCCATATGCATCCACTTTTCATCATGCTTGCATTGGTAGCTGGAGGTGAAATAGGCGGGATTACGGGAATGGTACTTTCAATCCCTATCTTGGCTGTACTGAAAGTTTTTGTGCTTCATGCCCGTGTTCACTTCAGAAAGAAGCCGCCCCTTATTGACAAATAAAAGTCTTGTGAATATAATCCATTACATAAGATAATTCGTTGAAGGATGAAGTATGCTGAAGTCCATCTAAAAGAGAGGGGTCCCCCTGGCTGAAAGGGACTGCAAGGTGAAGAGCAGCAGAAAGCTAGTCCGGAGAGCAGCTAATACCTGCCGTCATGCCGCGTTAAGGCTTTTATGAAGGTGATGGACGAAGGCTTTTTCTACGTCCATAATCAGGGTGGTACCGCGAGTTAACTCTCGTCCCTGTTTTTGGGATGGGAGTTTTTTGTGTGCTCAAAATTACATAATTTTAAAGGAGGATATATAGATGAAGTATTTAACTGGTGCTCAAATCCGCCAAATGTATTTAGATTTTTTTAGTGAAAAAGGCCATAACATTGAACCAAGTGCGTCATTGGTTCCTCATGAAGATCCATCATTGCTATGGATCAACTCTGGGGTAGCAACGTTAAAGAAATATTTTGACGGACGGGTGATTCCTGAAAATCCAAGGATTACAAATGCACAAAAGGCAATTCGTACAAACGATATTGAAAACGTGGGGAAAACTGCGCGTCATCATACGTTTTTCGAAATGCTTGGTAACTTCTCAATTGGTGAATACTTCAAAGAAGAAGCAATCACATGGGCATGGGAATTTTTGACCGACGAAAAATGGATTGGTTTTGACAAAGAGAAATTAGCGGTGACAATCCACCCGGAAGATGACGAGGCATTTGAGCTTTGGAATAAAAAAATCGGTGTTCCTGCTGAAAGAATCATCCGTTTGGAAGAAAATTTCTGGGATATCGGTGAAGGTCCAAGTGGCCCGAATACGGAGATTTTCTATGACCGTGGCCCAGAATATGGTGATGACCCGAATGATCCAGAACTATATCCAGGTGGCGAAAATGAACGGCATTTAGAGGTGTGGAACCTTGTGTTCTCTCAATTTAACCATAATCCGGACGGTTCTTACACACCGCTTCCGAAGAAAAATATTGATACAGGCATGGGTCTAGAGCGTATGGCTTCAGTCGTGCAAAATGTGGCGACAAACTATGATACAGACCTGTTCATCCCAATTATTAGAGCTGTTGAAGAAATTTCTGATGTGAAATATGGTGTCGATGTAGAAAAAGATGTGGCATTTAAAGTCATTGCCGACCATATACGTACAGTAGCATTTGCTGTTGGAGACGGAGCACTTCCATCCAATGAAGGTCGCGGCTATGTGCTACGTCGTTTACTTCGTAGAGCGGTTCGTTATGCGAAGCAAATCAACATTAACCGTCCATTCATGTTCGAGCTTGTGACAGTGGTTGGTGAAATCATGAAAGATTTCTACCCAGAAGTTCTCGTTAATAAAGAATTCATTGCGAAAGTAATCAAGAATGAAGAAGAACGGTTCCATGAAACGCTTCATGATGGACTAGCTATTCTTTCTGAAGTCATCAAAAAAGAAAAAGAAAAAGGCGGCACAGTCATTCCAGGTAGCGATGCATTCCGTTTGTATGACACATACGGCTTCCCAATCGAATTAACGGAAGAATATGCGGAAGAAGAAGGCATGACGATTGATCAATCTGGCTTCGAAAAAGAAATGGAAGCACAGCGTGAACGTGCTCGCTCTGCGCGTCAAGATGTGGATTCCATGCAGATTCAAGGTGGAGTATTAGGCGACATTAAAGTTGAAAGTGAATTTGTCGGATATGATCAGGTGGCAGTTGATGCAAAAGTTGCGGCAATCGTGAAAAATGGCGAGCTTGTAACAGAAGCGCAAGAAGGCGAAGAAGTTCAGGTGATTCTGAACCAAACACCTTTCTATGCAGAAAGCGGCGGACAAATAGCTGATAAAGGAACGATGGCTAGTGAATCCGTTAAAGTGAATGTACATGATGTTCAAAAAGCACCAAATGGCCAAAACCTGCACCGTGTAACTGTTGTAGCCGGCACTTTGACTACAGACACTGAAATTGTTGCTGCGGTAGATCAAGAAAACCGCATCCATATTACGAAAAATCATACGGCGACACATCTTTTACATCAAGCTTTGAAAGATGTACTTGGAACACATGTTAACCAAGCTGGTTCACTGGTACAAGCTGAGCGTCTTCGTTTTGACTTCTCTCACTTCGGTCAGATTACAGCAGAAGAGATTGAACAGATTGAAACGATTGTAAATGAAAAAATTTGGCAAAGCTTACAAGTGAATACGGATTATAAAAACATTGAAGAAGCAAAAGCAATGGGCGCGATGGCCTTGTTCGGCGAAAAATACGGCAAGATAGTCCGTGTCGTTCAAATTGGCGATTATAGTCTTGAGCTTTGCGGCGGTGTTCACGTCCCGAATACAGCGGTAATCGGCTTGTTCAAAATTGTTTCTGAAAGCGGCATCGGTGCGGGTACACGCAGGATCGAAGCAGTAACAGGAGCAGGAGCATACAAATTGATGACTGACCAAATCGGTGTATTAAAAGACGCAGCTGCTAAATTGAAAACAAACTTGAAAGATGTACCTTCAAGAATTGAAACAGTTTTAGCGGAAGTGAAAGATCTTCATCGTGAAAATGAAAGCTTGACTGCAAAATTAAGTAATATTGAAGCAGGAAGCCTTGTTTCTAACGTAAAAGAAATTAATGGTGTACAAGTATTAGTGGCAAAAGTTCAAGCTACTGACATGAATAATCTACGTGCTATGGCAGATGATTTGAAACAAAAGCTTGATTCTGTCATTATCGTATTAGGATCGGCTCAAGGCGATAAAGTCAATTTGATTGCCGGAGTTACGAAGGATTATATCGAACGCGGTTTCCATGCCGGTAAATTAATTAAAGAAGTCGCATCTCGTTGCGGTGGAGGCGGCGGCGGCCGTCCAGATATGGCACAAGCCGGTGGAAAAGACCCAGAAAAATTAGATGCAGCACTTAATTTTGTTGAAGAATGGGTCTTAACGATTTCATAATCAATGAAAAGTGTTGTACAATGAAGATAATAATGGATTCTGGACGCTGAGGAGAGGTGCATGATAATGAGTTCCTTTGATAAAACGATGAAATTTAATTTTCCCGAAGAACCATTCGAAAGAGATGTACAGGAAGTATTGTCTCAAGTTTATGTTGCACTTCAGGAAAAAGGTTATAACCCGATTAACCAGATTGTCGGTTATCTATTATCTGGTGACCCGGCCTACATCCCGCGCCATATGGATGCTCGAAACATTATTCGTAAGCTTGAACGCGATGAGATCATTGAAGAATTGGTTAAATCGTATCTTAAGAACCATCGAGAGGAATACTAATGCGCACAATGGGACTTGATTTAGGTTCAAAGACTATCGGCGTTGCCGTGAGTGACGCGATGGGTTGGACTGCACAAGGATTGGAAACAATCAAAATTAACGAAGCTGGAAATGACTTCGGCTTTAAACGTCTCAATGAAATAATAAAAGAACATGAAGTTTCTAAAATTGTCCTCGGTTTACCCAAAAATATGAACGGAACCGTTGGACCGCGCGGTGAGATCAGCCAAGATTTCGCCAAACGTTTAGAAAACAAATTCAAGCTGCCGGTGTTTCTCTGGGATGAACGGTTGACAACGATGGCGGCTGAACGTGTTCTTCTTGAGGCGGACGTGAGCCGAAGCAAACGTAAGAAAGTCATTGATAAAATGGCAGCTGTCATGATTCTACAAGGTTTCTTAGACAGACAAACAAATTCAATATGAGGTGAATACAAATGGAACACGGCGAAAACAACATTACAGTAGTAGATGAAAACGGAAACGAGCAGCTTTGCGAAATCCTGTTCACATTCGATTCTGATAAATTTAACAAATCTTATGTACTTTACTATCCGATGTCTGCTGAAGATGACGAGGAAGAAATTGAAATCCACGCTTCATCATTCACACCAAGCGAAGATAATAAAGATGGTGAACTTGCACCAATCGAAACAGAAGAAGAGTGGGATCTAGTCGAAGAAATGTTAAACACATTCCTTGACCAAGAAGAAGCTGAAGAAGAATAATATATATAAAAACTGACCTTAAACCAAGGTCAGTTTTTTTCATTATGTACCAAAAAATCCTTATCTTTTCTCCACAAACAAAAGAATAAAAGTGGCGAGTGGACCTAAAAATAATGATAATATGAACCAATTCAAAGCCGTTCTATTTTTACCTTGAGCAAGCCCGGCATTAATGAGTGCTAGTGTCCCCCAACCAACAAAATAAGAATTATCCAACTCCTTCACACCTTTCTTTATCTAAAATTAATAGTAGCATAACCACATAAATATTCTTTTTATTTTATCAGATGTCTGAAACACCACTCGTATTCGAAGAAAATCTCATGAAAGTCTATTACAGCTGATTACTAAAAAATATCACTAATTCCCTATTAAATAACACCTGTATATTGACAAAACTAGTGCGATTTTGCCATAAATAGAGTATTAACGAATGTAGTTTTGCAAAAAACATGTATTTATTTGTTGGTTTTAGTATAATATTCGAAGCAAAGTCTAATTAGAGAAAGCATCTTCTAGGAATCATTATGTAGTTGGTGTGAGTTTGCAGGGGGAATGAAAATGGATGAAAAAGATCATAATTTATCAAAAAAGGAACATATTCGAATGAAATTGTTAGAACAGCAAGGAGAAGCAAGGCTTGTTCGTAAAATTATCATGATTACGATAGCTTCGCTAATTTTATTAATCGGGATAGTTGGTCTTGTGGGCTTTTTATATATCAACTCAGCCATGAAGCCAGTTGATCCTGACGATGACACGATTAAGAAAGTGAAGATTCCAATCGGTTCTACCGTGAATGGAATTTCAACATTGCTTGAAGAGCAGGGGATAATCAAGGACGCCCGTGTATTCAAATATTATATTAAATTCCGTAATGAATCCGGTTTTCAGGCAGGGGAGTATAAATTATCACCATCCATGCCAATTCAAGATATTGTGACTAGCATCAAAACCGGGAAACTTATGAAAGAAGCGACCATGAAAATAACGATTCCAGAAGGAAAGCAGCTAATTCAGATTGCTGATATCATTGCCGTGAAGACGGATCAAGATCCGAAAGAAATTTTCAAGAAATTGAATAGTGAGAAATTCGTTAATTCCATGCAAGAGAGATTTCCGGAGCTGTTAACGTCGGAGATTGAGAATAAAAATGTTTTGTATCCGCTTGAAGGGTATCTATTCCCAGCGACCTATGACTTTTATGAGGAAAAACCGTCTTTAGAAGCAGTAGTAATTGAGATGCTGAAGAAAACGGAAGAGACCTTGCAGGCATATGAAACTCAGATGAACAAAAAAGATTATTCTGTTCACAAGATGTTGACATTTGCTTCGCTTGTTGAAGAAGAGGCAACTGCCCAGGTAGACCGTGGGAAAATTGCTTCCGTCTTCTATAATCGTATCAAGAAAGATATGCCGCTACAAACGGATCCGACCGTTTTGTATGCAAAAGGTTCACATAAAAGTAAGGTGCTATACAAAGACCTTGAGGTGAAGTCTCCGTATAATACGTATAAGAATAAGGGGTTGCCGCCGGGTCCGATTGCCAATGCCGGAACGACATCGATTGATGCGGTGTTGAAGCCTGAGAAGACAGATTTCTTATACTTCTTGGCAACACCTGAAGGAGAAGTTCTTTATTCGAAAACGTTGGATGATCACAATATTAAAAAGGCAGAACATATTACCAATAAATAATAGCTGATAGCTAAAGCGACTAGGGGGGAGGGATATTACTTTCCCCTTGTTTTTATGATAGAATAGTAAAAGTGAAATTTCAGATCCGATTTTTATCGATGACTGTAACTCGGCGATTGCCGGGTTTTATTTTGAAAGATAAGGAAATATAGATCGTCAAGCATACTGGTTTCAGCATGTTGTGTAAAGATGATGGCACTTGAAAGGTACTGATTATCTTTCGGTCCAGCCCATCTTCTGCTTGAACCAACCAAAGCGCTTTCGTTTTTCTTATTATTGGAGGAAATGTCTTGAACGGAAAAATAGAACAATATCTTCATTCCTTAATCCCGGAACGTACGGGTTTAATTAAGGAGTTAGAGGATTTTGCACTGGAAAATAATGTGCCGATCATGGAGCCGGAAGGTATAGAGGTGCTACTCCAGATTTTGAGGCTTCATCAACCGCAGGCGATATTGGAAGTTGGTTCAGCGATTGGCTATTCGGCTATAAGAATGGCTGAAACCTTGCCAGAAGCACGTATCGTCACACTTGAACGGAATGAAGCTCGAATTCAACAAGCGAGAGCTAATTTTGCTAAGGCTGACCTTTTGGAACGGATTACCCTCATTGAAGGGGATGCCCTTGAAGCAGGGCCGCTAGTAAAAGAACATGGTCCGTTTGATATCATCTTTGTTGATGCAGCTAAAGGGCAGTACAAGCGCTTCTTTGAGCTGTTTGAGCCATTCCTGAAGGATGCTGGCATTATTATTACTGATAATGTATTATTTAAAGGCTTGGTTGCTGAAAACATAGAAGAAATGGAAATGACGAGACGAAAACGTGCTCTTATAAAAAAAATTAGAGACTTTAACAATTGGTTACACAACCATCCACATTACGATACAGTAATTCTGCCGATTGGTGATGGTGTGGCCATAAGTAAACATAGAGGTGACAAAAATGAAAAAGCCTGAATTACTCGTGACTCCGACAAGTGTCACTCATATTACAGCGCTTATCGATGCGGGTGCTGATGCATTCGTTATCGGGGAACAACGTTATGCGCTTCGTCTAGCAGGGGAGTTCAAACGTGAGGACGTTAAGAAAGCAATTGAACTTGCACATGCAGCAGGTAAAAAAGTATACGTGTCTATGAATGCTATTTTTCATAATGAAAAAGTGGACGAGCTTGAAGAATATGTCGTTTTCCTTAAGGAAGCAGGGGCAGACAGGATTATCTTCGGAGATCCTGCTGTCCTGATGGCCGTTCGAGCTGTAGCGCCGGATATGCCGTTGCACTGGAATACAGAGATGACGGTAACGAACTGGTACACGTGTAATTATTGGGGGAAACGCGGTGCTGTCCGTGCCTTGGCTGCTCGTGAAATAAGTTTGGACGAAATTGTTGAAATGAAGGAAAATGCCGAAGTCGAGATTGAAGTGCAGGTCCATGGCATGACGTGCATGTTCCAATCGAAGCGCTCGCTGCTAGGTAACTATTTCGAATACCAAGGCAAAGCGTTAGAAGTGGAAAATCGGAAGGAACAAAAAAGTATGTTCCTGCATGACAAGGAACGTGAAAATAAATATCCGATTTATGAAGACGAAAATGGAACGCATATCATGAGTCCGAACGATATGTGCATGATTGATGAACTTCAGGAATTAATTGAAGCGGATATTGATTCTTTGAAAATTGAAGGGGTGTTACAAACGCCTGAGTATATTGTAGAAATAACAAAATTATATCGTGAAGCGATTGATGTATGTGTAGAAGATACGGACCGTTATGATGATATGAAAACAGAACTATATGAAAAAGTTAAAGCGATTCAGCCGGAAAACCGTGAGTTGGATACAGGATTCTTCTTTAAAGAATCGGTTTATTAAAGAAAAGGGTAAGAGAAAGAGGAGGAATAGCCTTGAATGCTATTGCTAATAAAATTTCCAAAATAGTTGATGGAAAGAGAGTCATTGTTAAAAAACCAGAATTGCTGGCTCCCGCTGGCAACCTGGAAAAATTAAAAATAGCTGTCCATTATGGCGCAGATGCCGTGTTTATTGGCGGACAGGAATACGGACTTCGTTCAAATGCGGGTAACTTCACTTTTGAGGAAATGAAGGAAGGCGTCGAATTCGCTAAAAAATATGGTGCTAAAGTATATGTGACTACGAATATCTTCGCTCATAATGAAAATATCGATGGACTTGAAGAATATCTGGAAGGCCTTCAGGAAGCCGGAGTTCATGGAATTATCGTTGCTGATCCATTAATCATTGAAACTTGTAAGCGGGTTGCTCCTAACGTTGAGATCCATTTAAGCACACAGCAGTCGTTGTCGAATTGGAAGGCTGTTCAGTACTGGAAAGAGGAAGGTCTGGAGCGTGTTGTTTTAGCACGTGAGACAAGTGCTGAGGAAATCCGTGAAATGAAAGAGAAAGTCGATATTGAGATCGAAGCGTTCGTTCACGGTGCAATGTGTATTGCCTATTCTGGACGCTGTACCCTTTCAAACCATATGACTGCACGTGATTCGAACCGAGGTGGCTGTTGCCAGTCTTGCCGTTGGGATTATGATTTATATGAATTAAATCAAGACGGGGAAAAAGCTTTATTTGATAAAGAAGATGCACCATTCGCAATGAGTCCGAAAGACTTGAAATTGATTGAATCTTTGCCTGGCATGATTGAAATCGGCATTGATAGCTTAAAAGTCGAAGGCCGGATGAAGTCCATTCATTATATCGCTACAGTAGTCAGTGTCTACCGTAAAGTGATTGATGCGTATTGTGCCGATCCGGATAATTTCAAGATTAAGCAAGAATGGTTGGAAGAGTTGGACAAATGTGCGAACCGCGAGACAGCATCAGCGTTCATGGAGGGAGAAATTCCTGGGTATAAACAGCAAATGTTCGGGAATCATACCGTAAAGACTCGCTTCGACTTCGCTGGACAGGTACTTGATTACAATGAGGAAACTCAAATCGTCACCCTGCAGCAGCGTAACTTCTTCAAGCCTGGTGATGAAGTGGAATTTTTCGGACCGGAAATCGAAAACTTCACTCAAAAAATTGGAACGATCTGGGATGAGTCAGGTAATGAGTTGGACGCAGCACGCCATCCGCTTCAAATTGTCCGCATTCAAGTAGATAAGCAAGTATATGTGAACAATATGATGCGGAAGGAGAATTAACATGACAGGGAAAAAACCAGTAGTTATCGGAGTTACCGGCGGATCAGGGTCAGGTAAAACAAGTGTTACCCGTTCAATTTTTGAATTCTTTCAAGGGCATTCAATCTTGATGATCGAACAAGATTATTATTATAAAGATCAGAGCCATCTGCCGTTTGAAGAACGATTGAAAACAAATTATGATCATCCGCTCGCATTTGATAATGATTTGTTAATCGAGCATCTTAATGCGTTGCTACGCAATGAAACGATAGAAAAGCCTGTTTATGATTATTCGATTCATACACGTTCAGATGAAGTCATCACCGTTGAACCACAGGATGTTATCATTCTTGAGGGGATTCTGGTGCTGGAAGATGAACGCCTTCGAAATTTGATGGATATGAAGCTCTATGTAGATACTGATGCAGACTTGCGGATACTTCGCCGAATGACGCGCGATATTAAAGAACGCGGCCGTTCCATAGATTCTGTCATCGATCAATACATCAGTGTCGTTCGCCCGATGCACAATCAGTTCATCGAACCGACAAAACGTTACGCCGACATTATCATTCCTGAAGGTGGTCAAAACCATGTGGCGATTGACCTTATGGTGACAAAAATTCAAACAATCCTTGAACAAAAGTCTTTTTTGTAATAACATAGCATAAATAATGATAGGTGCCATTTTCCTTCGTTTTTTATAAAAATCCCATTTATTTATTGGGAAAGACTGGACAAATGTTGGAAAACGCAATACTCTATTCTTGATACAGAACGAACCGGCTGTTCAATGCAGTCGGTTTATATACTAAGGAACAGTTTGTTTCTTAGTATCAAAGCGCGTGCTTTATTAAAGGCGTGCACTTATAAATCTGATTCAAGTTTTAGGGTTAAGAACTATATAGTACATAAACTTGTCACAGCGAATGCTTGCTGTAAAGAATTTGAAGGAGTGAAGGGTTTTGGCAATTGAAAAAGAATATCCAATGACTAAAGAAGGTAAGTTAAAGCTTGAACAGGAACTGGAACAATTAAAAACAGTTAAACGAAAAGAAGTTGTAGAGAGAATTAAAATCGCCCGCAGTTTTGGAGATCTTTCTGAGAACTCAGAGTACGATTCCGCAAAAGAAGAGCAGGCATTTGTTGAAGGGCGTATTACTACAATCGAAAACATGATTCGTAATGCAAAAATCATTGAAGGCAATGATTCGAATACAGATACAGTTTCACTTGGAAAGTCTGTAACGTTTGTAGAACTTCCGAACGGTGACGAAGAAACCTATTCTATCGTGGGTAGCGTTGAAGCGGACCCATTCGAAGGGAAAATTTCAAATGATTCACCAATTGCCAAAAGCTTAATTGGAAAAAGAGTCGGCGACAAGGTTTCGATTATGACACCTGGCGGCGAAATGAGCGTCAAAATCGTGTCTATTAGCTAATGACCTTTAAAGAGGATGCCCCTTAGGGCATCCTCTTTTTGTCGGTTTCATGTTAGTCTCTCTATAAGTTGAATGAAAGTAGAAAAGCAAGCTACTTTAAATTTGTTCATAATTGTTTAAAAATTCACACCTCGTCAACAATGGTTACGAGGTGTATTTTTATGAAAAAGAAACGAATGAGGATGCTGGCTATTGTATTGGCTACTTTGATGCTAATGCTTATAGGCAGGCTTGCCTACATCCAACTTGTATCGACAGAATCTTTCTCTAAACATGATGTGAATTTAATAGAAGCAAGTGTAAACCAGCGGTCGCAGATTTTAAAGATTGATGATGGGCGGGGGAAGTTTTATGACAGAAATGGAGAGCCGCTTGCCCATGAAGAGATTCCAACCCTTGTGCTGTTTCCATTTTTGAACAAAATGACATGGCCTATAGATGAAATTGCCTCGATTATCGGCAGACCGGAATCGGAGTTGAAAAGGGCAATTGCGGAATCGGATGAACCATTTGTTTTTGGCGGAGATAAACCGATTGAGTTAACGGCCAGCCAATCGAAGGCTATCAATGAAATGAAGATCCCTGGGGTTTTTGCTGTGAAAGAAAAGCTATATCACGATCAAACTCCGGCAGCGCAATTGATTGGCACGACGAATATATCAGATGCCGAAAAGAAAAAGCGTTACCCGGATATGGAACTAGCTGCCGAAACGAAGATCGGCAATACCGGACTGCAAAGAACCTTTGACGAATTCTTGCTTTCAGCAGGAGAATCAAAGCTCGTTTTTCATGTAGATGCCACTGGCGGTCCAATGTTCGGTGTGGATGTAAAATACGTAGAACCTGCAAACCCGCTCTACCCAGTGAAGGTTGTAACAACGATTGATAAAGAAATCCAGGAAAAAGCGGAGAAGCTTGTTGACGAACGCGGAATAAAAAAAGGGGGTCTCGTACTGATTGATATAGAAAAAAGTGAGATCGTAGCCATGGTATCACGTCCAGCACTTGATATAAAGGATCCGAATGGCGAAGGAGCCATCAATATGATGCTAACTCAAAAAACGCCAGGCTCCGTTTTCAAAACGGTCACAGCTGCAGCAGCAATTGATTATGAAGCAGCTAGTCCTACAAGAACATTCAATTGTAATTTGACGATTAACGGAAAAACAGATAAACAGAGGGATCTGGGCATGCTTAATTTTGAAAATAGCTTTGCTCAAAGCTGTAATAGGACATTTGCTGAGTTGTCACAGGAAATCGCTGTGAAAGACCCTGATTATCTTGATAAATATGCGAAAATGTTAGGCTTAATCGGCGAATCAGGATGGCAGGGGGATGTGTATCATACAGCAGTTACTCAACTGTATCATGAACAACAAGGAAAGGTCTGGCATGATGACGATTTAAAAAAGGACCCTAAATTGATTGCCCAAACAGCAATTGGTCAGAAGGATGTCCAAACGACACCGCTTGCAATAGCCAACATGATGGCGACGATTGCCCGTGGCGGTAAGAAAGAACAAGTTAAAGCCGTGTCAAAGGTTGAATTTAACAATAGTACGACCGTTGTAAGCTTTCCAAATCAAAGTATGGATGGAAATTCCCTTTCTCCCTATACAACAATGAAGCTGCAGCATCTCTTACGGAAAGTCGTAACCGAAGAGAAAGGGACTGGTGCTTCCTTGAAGGATTTGCCTGTAGAGGTCGCAGGCAAGTCTGGAACAGCACAGACGAAAACTGAAAAAGGGGAGCTCAATAAATGGTTTGCAGGCTATTTCCCCTATAAAAATCCTAAATATGCATTGGTTACAGTCAGTTTTGAAACGAAAGAAGATAGTGCCAGCATGACGCCTCTTTTTTCAGATATTGTAAAAGTTATGTACTCCAAGGACCAGGACTAGTGCAAGAATTGACGAAAAGTCTAGGAAAGCCTTCCCTTCTATCTCTAGCCAAATCATGTTAAAATGAGGCAGTACGAAATGGTAAGGGAGGAATGGACCTTGGGCTCAAGATTCAATCAGAGAGATCAAAAAAGAAAAGTAAATAAAATATATAATATCGCAATCACCGTTGTCTCGATTCTTATTGTCATTGTCGCCGTCTCTATTTTCTTAAGTGATGATGGCACTGATACAGAAAAAGCTACAACTGAACCAAAGCAGACCGTTGAAAAAGATGCGAAGAAGAAAGTGGATAAACCTGCTGGCAAAGAAGAAGATACTGATTTGACTAAGGAAGATGAAGACGAGGATAGCAAAGCAACTGAAGAAGGTACAGAAGAAAATACTGAAGATGGCACTGATACAGACGCAGACACAAACACAGACACAAACACAGACACAAACACAGACACAAACACAGACACAAATCCAGATACAGACACAGATAAAGCAGAGGACGCTGAGCTTGTCGAAGTGGAAGGAAGCGGAGATGGCAATGTCGCGACAACATACAAGAGCGAGAGCTGGAAACCAGTTGGCACAGAGCAATCCGGTGAACACACAACAAGCTTTCAAAAGAACTCTGTTGATTGGAATGAAATGAGTAAAGCGATTGCTCATGGAGCAGGTATTGACCAAGGTAACATGAAACTGTGGTGGCTTCAAAACGGCGGATCACCTAACACTGCAATCGGTACCGTATCAGAAGGGGACAACCCTAAAACCTTCCGCGTTTATATTGAATGGGTAGACGGATCAGGTTGGAAGCCCGTTAAGGTTGAAGAATTGAAGACGAACGATAAGAAATATAAGTAAGAGTTTATATGAATATATCTTCAAAATGAAAAACCCCCGAAAAGAATGTCTCTTTTCGGGGGTTTTTCATTGATAATAAAGATTACTTTTTGGCTTTAAAGTGAACGACTGCACTGTAAAATCTTCTGCCCTCTTCACTGACATACATTTGGTGCGATACGGAGTGGACTTGAAGCATGATCGCTTTATTGATTTCGATTTGTGACTGGATTTTTTCTTCTAGGTTCTTGATGCTTTCTGCTTCAAAAAATTCAATTTTATCTTCGAATAAGTTTAAGTCGAGTTGAAAATTCATTTCTGTATTCCTCCAACGTTTTAATAGTGTTAGTTTAACACCAAATGAATTGAATCTGAACTTGAATGATAGATTTGCCTAAAAAATAAGAACTGTTCTTAGATTCATTTCATATTATGCTTATAGGTTTTATTATCTTATTATAAAAAGGTGATTAAAATGGGCAGAGAATTTGTAGAGTTATTTGAGGAATGGTCGAAATCGTATGATGATACCGTCGGTGGACACGATATTGAATATCAAGAGGTTTTTAAACATTATGACAACATATTAGACAGCGTCACGAGTCGGGCTCATGGTCATGTGCTGGAGTTTGGGGTAGGGACCGGGAATTTAACGGCAAGGCTGCTGAAGAAAGGTCTTATGGTGTCTGGAATTGAGCCGTCACCAGCAATGAGGGAAATAGCGATTAGCAAGTTAAGGGGAAAAACAGAAATTATCGATGGTGATTTTATGGATTTTCCGGAGCCTAAACAAGTAGATTCGATTGTGAGTACGTATGCTTTTCACCATTTAACCGATGAAGAAAAAGAAAAAGCTATAGCGAACTATGGAAAGTTACTGAATACAGGTGGTAAAATAGTGTTTGCGGATACAATGTATCAATCGAGAGACGCGCATGAACAAGCGATTCAAGATGCAAAGCATGCAGGCTTTCATAATTTGGCAAACGATTTGCAAACGGAATATTATACGACCATTCCTTTTTTAGAAAAAGCACTTGAAACACATGGATTTAAAGTGAACTTTGAGCGCTGCAATCAATTTGTCTGGATTATGGAGGCTGAAAAATTATAGGAAGAGGTTTTTACTAATGAAGGTAGCCATAATCGGAGCAATGGAAGAAGAAGTTACGATTTTACGTGATAAATTGGAAGGTTTGGAGCAGGTTACGATTGCCGGATCCGAATTCAACACAGGGACACTGAACGGCATTGAGGTCATTTTACTTAAATCGGGAATCGGTAAAGTGAATGCTGCAATGTCCACAACGATTCTTTTAGAAAAATTCAAACCGGATGCGGTCATTAATACAGGATCTGCTGGAGGTTATCATCCAGCGCTTAATGTAGGGGATGTGGTCATTTCAACAGAAGTGCGCCACCATGATGTTGACGTGACAATCTTTGGCTATGAATACGGTCAAGTACCGCAATTGCCAGCAGCATTTATCCCGGACGAGAAGCTTTTTGCTATCGCAGAAGAAGCGGCGAAAGAAATTGAAGATATTCAAGTGGCGAAAGGTTTGATCGTGACGGGAGATTCTTTCATGAATGATCCTGTTCGGGTTGAATTCGTCAGAGGGAAATTTACAGATTTATACGCGGTGGAAATGGAAGCGGCAGCTATTGCTCAGGTAGCACACCAATTCCAAACACCGTTTGTTATCATTCGTTCCCTTTCAGATATCGCTGGCAAGGAGTCGAATATTTCCTTTGATAAGTTCTTAGAAACGGCGGCGCTTCATTCATCCGCTCTGATTTTAAAAATGGTTGAAAAAATGAAATAAATGTTAGCGATCAGCGGAAGCTATTCCGTTGATCATTTCTTTATATGTATAACCAACTAAATTGGTAGGTAAACTCTGAAAGGATGTCCAAATATGAAGGTCTTTCAAAACATTCATGATTTGATTGGCGAGACGCCCCTTATGGAAATCACCCATTTCCCCCTTCCAAATGAAGTCCGGATTTTTGCGAAGCTGGAATTCTTTAACCCTGGGGGCAGTGTGAAGGATCGGCTTGGTCAGGAACTTTTAACGCAAGCGTTTCTGTCAGGAAGAGTAAAGGAGGGCGGAACCATCATCGAGCCGACAGCTGGAAATACTGGGATTGGATTGGCTCTGGCGGCGATTAACCGTGGCGTGGATGTAATATTTTGTGTACCGGAGAAATTTAGTATCGAGAAACAGGAATTGATGCGAGCCCTTGGTGCAAAAGTGATTCAGACCCCGACAGAGGAAGGAATGACAGGAGCGATTGCTAAGGCAAAGGCGTTGCTGGCCGAAATTCCGGATGCCTATTGTCCTCAGCAGTTTGCCAACCCATCTAATCCGGATGCGTATTATAAAACGCTAGGACCGGAAATTTGGGAGCAGCTGGATGGCAATGTGGATGTGTTTGTTGCCGGTGCCGGGACGGGAGGGACCTTCATGGGGACATCACGTTATTTAAAAGAAAAAAATCCAGCGGTCAAAACCGTTATTGTTGAACCAGAGGGATCAATTTTAAGCGGAGGCAAAGCTGGGCCTCATAAAACAGAAGGGATCGGCATGGAATTTTTACCTCCCTATATGGATGAAACGTATTTTGACCAGATTCATACGATAAGCGATAGTGATGCGTTTCAGATGGTGAAGGAATTGGCAATCAAAGAAGGCCTGCTTGTTGGGAGTTCTTCCGGTTCGGCGTTTGCTGCGGCAATGATAGAAGCGGAAGAGGCTGCTCAAGGGACAAATATTGTCGTGATTTTTCCGGATTCTAGTGAACGTTACTTAAGCAAAAAAATTTATCAGGGAGGCTTGTGAAATGAGGAAAAAAACACAATTAATTCATGGCGGCATTTTTGGTGATGAAAAAACAGGTGCAGTTTCGGTGCCGATCTATCAGGTAAGCACCTTCAAGCAGGATGGTCCAGGAGATCATCGAGGCTATGAGTATTCCCGTACCGGTAACCCAACCCGCCATGCTCTGGAGGAATTAATCAAGGAGCTTGAAGAAGGGAAAAGAGGATTCGCCTTCGGTTCAGGAATGGCAGCTATGACGGCGGTCATGATGTTGCTCAATCAAGGTGATCATGTATTGCTGACCGATGACGTATATGGAGGTTCTTTTCGGATCATGACAAAAGTGCTGAACCGGTTCGGCATAGAGGCGACCTTCGTCAATACGAGTGATATTCACACTATCGAAAAAGAAATCAAGTCTAATACAAAAGCATTGTTCATTGAATCACCTACGAATCCATTATTGAAAATTACTGATCTTGAATCGGTATCTAAAATAGCTAATGCAAACGGCTTGCTTACTATTGTGGATAATACGTTCAGTACGCCATACTGGCAAAATCCACTTAACCTTGGAGCAGATATCGTACTTCATAGCGCGACGAAGTACCTTGGGGGGCACAGCGATGTTGTAGCGGGTCTTGTCGTGGTGAATGATGAAAAACTTGGTAATGACCTTCATTTCATCCAAAACTCTACAGGGGGCGTGCTAGGGCCTCAAGATTCATGGCTGCTGATGCGTGGCATGAAAACGCTTGGCATCCGGATGGAAGAGCATGAAAAAAACACTTCTCAAATCGTTCGTTTCTTAACCGAGCATAAAGGAGTTTCAAAAATCTATTATCCAGGTCTTGAAAACCATCCAAACCATGACATTGCCAAAAAACAATCACGTGGCTTTGGCGGTATGGTTTCATTCGATGTCGGCAGTGCAGAAAAGGCCGAACGTGTGCTGGAGAAAGTAAAATACTTTACCCTTGCTGAAAGCCTTGGTGCAGTGGAGAGCTTAATCTCGGTTCCAGCTTTGATGACGCATGCCTCTATTCCGGCAGATCGCCGTGCTGAACTTGGAATCACCGATGGATTAATTCGTATTTCCGTAGGTCTTGAAGATGCGGAAGACCTAGTGGAAGACTTGGAACAGGCGCTAAGAGGTTAAACGGACAGTATCATCTTCTCGGCTTACTGCCATTATTTACACCGTATCATTTGGAATAAATATGGTAGAATGAGATGTCGATTACTTACTAGCTTGAAAGAAGGTGGAAATGGCATGAAAAATCGTAAAAAACAAACGGCTGCAGTTCTACGATCAAAAAAGACGGATTTTAAACAATTTGCGATTACCTTGCTATGTGTGGGCTCGTTCTTTTATTTAGGAACCATACTCCCTTCTGTTGAAAAAACGATGGTTTCCACGAATGTCTATATGGGAGCCACAATTTTGTTCCTCGGTATGTCTATTCTATTTTTCAGATTATCTAATAAATATAAAAAGATTTTGGCAGAAATGGATGACCATGACTCTTTAAAACAATAAAAGCAAGCCTGATTCTTCGTAGATGTTGACGGAGAATCAGGCTTTTTTGTTTTTCAAACATCTAGAGGAAATCAATAACAGGATAGGACTGCTTTTTCATACTTATTTCCTCCCTTACCTGTGAATTTCTAATGAAAATAGGAAAAAAGAAAGAACTTTCAAAAAAATAGGCAAAAGCCGTTTACAAAAACGTTATTTATGGATATACTTACCAGGTAATAAAAAATATTCCAAAGGAGGTCGATGAAAATGAAATTGTATCTACAAGGATCCATCACTAATCAGATTGGCTTGACTGTTTCAAATAACAATCACATACTATTCGACCTGTGCCAAGCGGAATATTTCTAAAGCAATTTTGGCTTTATTAATCATTCAAACATAGCGGCCGCAGGGAGAATTCTTTTATCCTGCGGTCTTTTTATATTCTCTTAAAAATCCCGCAGGAGGAAGTAACTTTCTGCGGCCTTTTTATGCTTTTTTTGGTAAGCCGCTCCCTTAAAGGAGGTGATATTATGACACTGAATATGCTATTTTTTACAATCACAATTAAAATGAAAAAAATGACTGCTGAAGAATGTTTGCAACAGGAGAGAATTCACAAGCTTCGTGAAGAGCACTTAAACAATGCAATGAAGCATCGTCCTTTTTTCTAAGACTTGATATGTACGGTTATCCGTTAGGATTTATAAATTTTAGGAAAGGTGGAGGTAAATATGATTAAATTGGTTTATATAAAAGGAGATAAGTATTGTTATTGGAATGAGAAGGATACCGGCTAATGGATTCGTTTACCTTTCACAGTATTGCCATGGTTTGTATGTAAATTGTTCAAATAAGCAACGGTTAAGAGCAGCGGAAACATGATAAATTGAAGATAAGATTAGATATGGGGAGTGATTCTTGATGTTCTCAATGGTAATGATCCTTATTTTTACTACTGTTATCGGAACTGTAATCGCTGTAAATGTTTCCGTCGATGCCGATCAGCCGCTTCACAGTTTGAAGTAATAATGTAAAGTAGAAAACTCGGCATTTCAGCCGAGTTTTTTATATGCTTTTATCAGCAGCAAGGACCGAGTCCACCGTCTCCAAACCCACATCCCGGGAGCCACCAAAAGCCGAATATGAGCAATAAAATCAAGAGGACAATAAATAGGCCATACCCAAACCCGTAACATCCTCCTCCATAACAAGGTGCTGGACCCGGATAACCATAGTTATACCCGTATGGTCCATAGTTATACATAGTAAAAACCCCCTCTCCCTAAAAATTCACTATCATTATATGAATGTTTGTATTTGTCCGATTGGGATTTCAACCATTCTTGTTTTAGACATTTTTTTACTTTCATGATTTCTTTTAGTGGTACAGACACGAACAAGCCCACTGTTGCATAGTTATGAATAGGGAAACCAAAGAAACGGGAGGATGAGACCAATGCCCGGAATACTTACAGCTGTAGGCTATATTATCAAAGAATTTTACTTATTAGTTTCCTATGTAAAAAACAACGCTTTTCCCCAGCCCTTGTCATCCCAGGACGAAAAGAAATACCTGAAGCTCATGGGTGAGGGTGATGGTGATGCCCGTAACATTCTTATCGAGCATAACCTCAGGCTTGTTGCCCATATCGTCAAGAAATTCGAGAATACAGGCGAAGATACAGAGGATCTGATTTCGATTGGGACAATAGGCTTGATAAAAGCCATTGAAAGTTATTCCGATGGAAAGGGTACGAAGCTGGCCACATATGCAGCACGTTGTATCGAGAACGAGATCCTGATGCATTTACGAGCAACAAAAAAAACGAAAAAGGATATTTCATTACATGACCCGATTGGTCAGGATAAAGAAGGAAACGAAATCAGTTTAATTGATGTGTTGAAATCAGAATCAGAAGATGTCATTGATACGATTCAGCTCAATATGGAAATTGAAAAGGTGAAAAAGTATATTGATATTTTGGATGAACGGGAAAAGGAAGTCATTGTTGGCCGGTTCGGACTAGATTTAAAAAAGGAAAAAACCCAGCGGGAAATTGCTAAAGAACTTGGGATTTCCCGTAGCTATGTATCACGTATTGAAAAACGTGCCTTGATGAAGATGTTCCATGAGTTTTATCGAGCGGAAAAAGAGAAAGAAAAGAAAGCAAAAGGATAAAAATCATTTTTTAAAGCAAAAAGAGTGCGGGTCAAACTTCCCGCACTCTTTTTGTTTTAATATTTATTTCTGAATAGTTCTGCAAAGGCATGATAAATCTCAATACCTTGGGAAAGGAACAGACGTGAAGCAGTTAAAGAAAAGACACCAATCATTATTAGGCGGAACCACATGTTCATCACTCCTCGATTTTATTTTTTTATAAAATCTTAGAGTTTGTGGTTACGTAATTCGCCTGGAAAAAGACTGGGCTGAGAAATCTCCGTCGAAGATTTGAGTGAAAATAAAGAAAATTAAAAATACAAAATTCGAAAGTAAGAAAAAGGATAACGTCCTGCCAGGAACCTAAGAAAGGTATGAACGGGAGCTTTTTCTCGGCCTTATCCCAGTGATGAACATCAGTGTGTTCTTCAAGGTTTAATGGCTGTGTGTGATGTTGAAGAGGTATATGCAGTGTCCAAAGAAGCAGGGTAATGGCTGACAGCTGGATAAATAGTTTCATGTAAACCTTCCCCTTTCCTAAGGATATAACCATCATAACATGCTTTTAATTATGGATATAGAAAAATGTTTTGAAAAATTACTGAAAATTCTTTTTAGTTAGAAAAATATAGGTAAAACCTCTATAATAGGTATATTGATAAAAGGGGGCAAACAGAAAATGGAATATTCTTTAACATGGGATTTGGATATCTTTTTTAAAGGAGGAAGCTCTTCTAAGGAATTCCTGCTTTTTTTAGATGAAATCAATCAAGAGGTTCAAGAATTTGATCGTCTTGTAAGCAAGATAAATTCAGAAGAAAATGATGAAATCAGTTTGATCCAGGCATTTGATCTTTATAAAAATTTAAATATGAAATCGAGACAGGCTAGCGCCTTTATAGGATGCCTGGAAGCTCAAAATGCACAGGATAAAAAGGCAGGTCAACTGCGAATAAAACAAATGAAGAGTGTGGCGTCACTAAAAACGGTGGTAAGTAAACTGGATGAAAAGCTAGTGGAGCTTGATGAGGTGTTTTTTCAGAGTATCCTCAATAAAGAGCCGTTGAATGAACTGAAATATGTATTGAATGAACGTAGAGAAAGAGCGAAGGAAAGGCTTTCTGTTAAGGAAGAGTCACTAATCACCCAGCTATCCATGGACGGGTTTGAAGGCTGGAGCCAAATGTATGATACAATTGTGGGCTCGATGACCATCCCTTTTAAGGGTGAAGCACTTTCTGTTGGTCAGGCGGCTAATAAATTTTCTGATCCGGATAAAAACGTCCGGAATGAATTGTTTACTGCTTGGGAACAGGCTTGGGATGAAAAAAGTGATCTTTTTGCCCGGACTTTGAATCATTTAGCAGGCTTTCGTCTCAGTGTGAATGAAAAAAGAGGCTGGGATGATATTTTGAAGGAGCCGCTAGAAATCGGCAGGATGAAGAAAGAAACCCTCGAGAGCATGTGGACCGTAATTGCTGAACATAAGGAGCCGCTAGTGAAGTTTTTACATAGGAAGGCGGAATTACTTGATTTGGAGAAATTAAGTTGGGCTGATTTGGATGCTCCTCTCGCTGTTACAGCAGAGTCAAAGGTAATGGATTATCAAGAAGGTGCAGATTTTATCGTGCAGCAATTTTCTAAATTTGGAACTCAGTTAGCGAACTTCACTCAAAAAGCATTTGAAGACAGCTGGATTGAAGCAGAAGACAGACCAGGAAAGAAGCCAGGCGGTTTCTGCACAAGTTTCCCTTTGGATAAGCAATCCCGGATTTTTATGACGTATTCGGGCACCCCTTCGAATGTGTCGACATTGGCTCATGAATTGGGGCATGCTTTCCATTCATATGCGATGAGGGATATCCATCCATTGAATCGATCATATGCAATGAACGTGGCAGAAACAGCCTCTACGTTTGCAGAGATGGTCGTTTCGGATGCAGCAGTGAAAGAAGCGACAAATGAGGAAGAAAAGCTGATTCTTTTAGAAGATAAAATTCAACGCTCTGTGTCATTGTTGATGAATATCCATGCTCGTTTCTTATTTGAGACAAGATTTTACGATGAGAGAAAACAGGGATATGTCAGTGCCGACCGCTTAAATGAACTAATGGTTGAAGCGCAAAAAGAAGCCTATGGTGATGCGCTAAGTGAGTATAATCCAACGTTTTGGGCTTCAAAGCTTCATTTCTATATAACAGGTGTACCGTTTTATAATTTCCCATACACATTCGGATTCTTGTTCTCATTAGGCATTTACGCGAATGCGCTTAAAGAACCTTCTGGGTTTGAAGAAAAATATATTGCTTTACTAAAGGACACCGGTTCCATGAAGGTCGAGGACTTGGCAGAGAAACATTTAGGCGTGGATTTAACTACCCGTGATTTTTGGGAAGAAGCGGTTACTGCCTGTCTGGAGGATGTCGAAGAGTTCATGCGTTTGACCGATCCTCTAGTTCAAAAAGCATAAACTTGGTCTTGTTAAAATAAGAACAAAAAAGCGGATGTCCGGTTTAGGACATCCGCTTTCCCATTTACACTTTTTTCAGTTTAAATGGACTGACCATAAGTAATGATAATATAATCATGAGGGATAAGAAAAAGACCGGGTGGAGATAAGGAATGGCTAAATAACTAACGGTGGCTAAACAGCCTGCAACGGTAATCGGAACGCCGGTAAAATATCCATTGCTTTCACTGATGTTAAAACGGGCTAGACGAAATGCGCCACAGCCGATGTAAAAAACCGTAAATAGTGTGCCTGGAGCTCCGAATTCTATTAAAATTCCTTGGTATAATAATAGAGCTGGTGCAACGCCGAAAGAAATAATATCGCACATGGAATCAAGTTGCTTACCTAATTCCGATTCAATGTTAAACTTCCTGGCAACCATACCGTCAAAGCGATCTGCAAGGGCAGCTAGGAAAATTAAAAGCAAGCTTAAATTCAATTGGCCGTGCATCACGGCAATTATTGCAAATCCACCAAGGGATAAATTCATTAAAGTAAGTATATTTGCTGTTTGGGCTTTCACTTTTTTAATGGTTTGATCTAGGGCGTGTAATAAAAACATCTTTTCACTCCTTTCAAATAAAACAAATAAAAACAAAATATAGTAAACATAAGTATTTATTATATAATAATATTTTATTTAACACAATTTATGCAAGGGGTTTTAGAATTATTTTACAATTTGGAGTGGTTTTGTTTGTATCAATCTTTTTATCGTATTCTTATTGAACTGACGAATGGAAGGTTTTCGTCAGGTATATTAAAGCATTTTAGCCAATCTCGTTGGAGTAAGCCGTTGATTTTATTTTATGTAAAAACTTTTAACCTTAATCAACAAGAATTTGGTAAGGACCTAAAAACTTACAACAATCTGCATGAGTTATTTACAAGACACTTAAAGCGGGAGGCAAGGCCAATTACGGCGGAATCTTCTGCAGTAGCATGTCCTGTAGATGGTGTGCTCGAGGATGCAGGGGAAATTCGAGCGGATAAAAAAATTGTAGTAAAAGGAAAAGTATATTCGATAGAGGAAATGCTAGGGGATGCGCTTTTTTTAGAAAAGTACCTAGGTGGTAAATATCTCGTGTTATACTTAAGCCCGAGTCATTATCATAGGATTCATGCGCCTATTTCGGGTTCTGTGGTAAAACGTTGGACGCTTGGAAAGAAGTCTTACCCTGTTAATAAATGGGGAATGAAATATGGAAAAGAGCCATTATCGAAAAATTATCGTACAATAACAGAGCTTCAAAATGAGGCGGGATGTTTAGCAATGGTGAAAGTCGGTGCCATGTATATTAATTCCATCGTTATTACTGATGAATCGAATCACTTAGAAAAAGGACAGGAATTTTCTTATTTCAGTTTTGGTTCAACAGTCGTGATGCTTTTTGAGAAAAACAGTTATCAACTCGATGAAAACTTATCTATTCCCGCTGATGTCCGTGTCGGTGAAAAGATTGGGTACATGAGAGTGGTTTAATAATCATCAAATAAAAATAAGAAGGCTGACATGTTTTGTCAGCCTATGTATTTCATTTTATAATATTGATCGGATTTTATGTGTCAAAGATCTTCGATGAATTTCCGTTTCTATGAGGCGGATGAAATCGGTACTTAACTTTAAATATTGCGCTTTAAAATAGGATTCCAGCAACAGATCATCAGATAGTTTTTGCATCAGAACGCCATTTACGGCTGCTCACCTCCAGTAGGGATTGCGAGGAATATTTTTGTAATTACTTGCATATATTAGTAGGTCATCCATGATGTACCCCTACTGTATCAGAAATAAACCTAGAGAACAATCGTTCTGTTATCCACAGTTGAAAGTGGATAACCTGTGGTTAAGTTGTTTACAAGGTGAACGAATAGATACACAACAGTATGGAAAATGTTAGTAAAGTTATCCACAGGTCAGGTTAATGAAATTTTTGTCGAATTCTTTTAGTAATAATTAGTTCTTTCGTCTGTTCAGACAGTTGGATTTTCTAGTCTTTTCGAAAAATGCCTTTCCATATTAGAAAACTTACATTATGATGATTTTTTACCGATAGCCCTTCGTTCCTAATTTTTTTTGAAAGTAAGCCAAAAATTCGATATGATGGAGACGGTAAATTTTATGAAAATTATAGAGGTGTCAATATGCTTAAATTATTTTTGCCGAGTGAACATGTTAAAAGCATTTTTAATATAGATCCTCAAGATTTGAAAAAAAGAGGGATTAAGGGAGTTATTACTGATTTAGACAATACACTCGTTGAATGGGACAGGCCGACCGCTACCCCTGATTTAATCAAATGGTTTGACAATATGCGGGACCATGGGATTTTAGTGACGATTGTGTCCAATAATAATGAAAAACGGGTACGTGCTTTTTCCGATCCGCTTCATATTCCATTTATTTTTCAGGCTAGAAAGCCGATGGCGAAAGCTTTCCATAAAGCCCGTAAGACGATGGGATTGAAGGTAGAGGAAACAGTGGTAATCGGCGATCAGTTATTGACGGATGTATTGGGCGGAAATAGAGGTGGGTTTCATACCATCCTAGTGGTCCCTGTCGCACAGACTGACGAATTCAGAACGAAAATCAATCGTTATTTTGAAAGAAAGATTATGGCGTTTTTTAAACGAAAAGGAATGATAGAATGGGAGGATCACAATTGAACAATCATCAAGAATTAGTGTGCATCGGCTGCGGCGTTAAGGTCCAGACGGAAGATCCGAAGGAATTAGGCTTTGCGCCTAAATCAGCACTTGAAAAAGAGAGCATTGTTTGTCAGCGTTGCTTTAAACTGAAACATTATAACGAAGTTCAGGATGTTTCCTTAACAGACGATGACTTCTTGAAAATCTTGAATAAAGTAGGCGAAACCGATTCATTAATCGTCAAAATCGTCGATATTTTTGATTTCAATGGAAGCTGGCTGCCGGGCCTTCATCGCTTTGTAGGCAGAAATGATGTTCTTTTAATTGGTAATAAGGTGGACTTACTGCCCAAATCAGTAAAGCCGAACAAATTGATTAATTGGATGAAACAATCTTCGAAGGAACTGGGATTGAATCCGGTTGATGTTCTCCTTGTCAGTGCCGAAAAAGGAAAGCATATTCTTGAAGCTGCTGATGCGATTGAACGGTATCGTCAGGATAAAGATGTCTATGTTGTTGGCTGTACGAATGTTGGTAAATCGACTTTCATCAACCGTCTTATTAAAGAAGTGAGTGGTGAAGGGGATATCATCACGACTTCTCATTTTCCAGGCACAACTTTGGATATGATTGAAATTCCTCTAGATGATGGACAGGCCTTGATCGATACACCAGGAATCATTAATCATCATCAAATGGCTCATTATGTAGATAAACGTGATTTCAAGGTGATTATGCCGAAGAAGGAAATCAAGCCGAGAGTGTATCAGCTGAATGAAGAGCAAACGCTATTTTTCGGCGGTTTGGCTCGGTTGGACTATGTTTCGGGTGGCAGACGCTCGCTGACTTGCTATCTTTCGAATGAGTTAAATATCCACCGGACAAAACTGGAAAAAGCGGATGAATTATATAAAAATCATGCAGGAGAATTGCTGACGCCTCCGCGTCCTGAACAGATGGAAGAATTTCCGAAGCTTGTTCCTCATGAATTCTCCTTAAAAGATGGTAAAATGGATATTGTGTTTTCAGGCCTTGGCTGGGTAACTGTCAATGAACCAGGTGCGAAGATCGTTGCGCACGTTCCAAAAGGTGTGAACGTCATAGTTCGTAAATCATTAATCTAAATATAGGGGTCGTCTGTCTATGAATAAGATATATGGGGTAATAGGAGATCCAATTGCGCATTCGATGTCTCCGGACATTCATAATGATGCATTTGAAAAAGAAAATATAGAAGCGGTTTATCACCATTTTCATGTAAAACCAGAGAGCTTGATTGAAGCGGTACAGGGTATGAAAGCCCTTGGTGTAGCAGGGTTTAACATCACGATTCCTCATAAAACTACGGTCATCCCACTTCTTGATGAAGTAGATGAGCTGGCCCTTGCAATTGGGGCGGTTAATACAGTTATTAACGAAAATGGACGATTTATAGGGTATAATACAGACGGAATAGGATTTTATAAATCTTTATGCGATGAAATATCAGGTGACATTAAGGCTAAAAAAACGTTAGTGATCGGAGCGGGCGGTGCTGCACGTGCGATTTATTTTACACTTGTAAAAGAAGGTGTAAAGCACGTTGATATTGCAAACCGGACAATGGAAACAGCAGCCCACCTTGTTTCTGATTGCCCATATGATAAAGAATCAAAGGCGCTCACGATTGCCGAAGCGGAAGAAAGCTTATCACAATATGATTTAATCATCCAAACAACTTCTTCTGGAATGAGTCCGCACATTGAACATTCTCCGTTGAAGTTGGACCAATTGAAGGCTGATGCATTTGTCAGTGACATCATCTATAACCCTTTGCAAACGAAATTACTTCGTGAAGCGAGGGAAAAAGGGGCGGAAACGCAAAATGGTGTTGGTATGTTTGTCTACCAGGGTGCGCTCGCTTTTGAGATATGGACGGGCATCATGCCTAATACAGCAAGAATGACAGATATTGTCTCGAACAAACTAGGAGGTAACACATGTTAACAGGTAAACAGAAAAGATTTTTACGATCAAAGGCCCATCACCTAAATCCAATTTTTCAAGTTGGAAAAGGCGGGGTTAATGATAATCTCATTAAACAAATTGGTGAGGCGCTAGAAGTACGCGAACTAATCAAGGTTAGCATATTGCAAAACTGTGAAGAAGACCGTAATGATGTGGGTCTTGCATTATCAAAAGGGGCAAGAGCAGAATTGGTTCAAATTATCGGTAACACAATTGTGTTATATAAAGAATCAAAAGAAAACAAACAACTTAAACTACCTTAAGGAACCTATCTATGAAAAAAATTGGAATTCTTGGCGGTACATTTAATCCTCCTCATATCGGTCATTTAATTATAGCTAATGAAGTGCTGGATGCTCTAGAGTTAGATGAAATTAGATTCATGCCAAATCATGTTCCTCCTCATAAGGAAAAAACGGAGGAAGTAACCGATATGGACAGGTTGGCTATGTTGGAAAATGCCATAGCTGGAAACCCATCTTTTTATATTGAGGATATTGAAATAGAAAGAAAAGGCACATCCTATACGTATGATACGATTAAATTGCTAAAAGAACGCGAACCAAGCAATGAATTTTATTTTATAATAGGTGCAGATATGATTGAGTATTTACCTAATTGGCACCGGATCGACGAGCTTATGCACCTAGTCAATTTTGTCGGAGTGAAACGTCCCGGCTATAATGAAAAGACAGAATATCCAATCACGATGGTGAAGGTTCCACAAATGTTCATTTCTTCCTCTATGATACGAAGGAAATTGCGAACAGGAAAAACCGTGAAATATTTAATAGCAGATCCAGTGGTGAAGTATATTAAAGGGAATGGTTTATATGAATCGTGAGAAAGCATTAGCGCTCGTCAAAGAACAAATAACCGAGCGCAGGTATATTCATACGTTGGGCGTGGTCGAGTCAGCAATAGAACTTGCCGAACTGTATGGTGCAGATGTCAAAAAAGCGGAACTAGCAGCTATTTTCCACGATTACGCAAAATTTCGTCCAAAAGAGGAAATGGAGCAAATAATAATCTCTGAAAAAATGGCGCAAGATTTACTTGAATTCAATATGGAACTGTGGCATGCTCCTGTAGGGGCTTATCTGGTAGAAAAAGAAGCCGGTATCACTGACCGTGAAATATTGGATGCGATTGCCTATCACACATCAGGCAGGGTCGGTATGAGCCTTTTGGATAAGGTCGTATATCTTGCTGACTATATTGAGCCTGGGCGTTCTTTTCCTGGAGTCGACGAAGTAAGGCAGACAGCAAAGGAAAACTTGGATCGTGCTGTCATTCAAGCTTTAAGGAATACAGTTGTATTTTTAATGAAAAGAAATCAGGCAATTTACCCTGATACATTTAAGACATATAATGATTTAATCATGAATTTGAAGGAGAAGATGTAATGACTGAACGTGAACTTCTTGTAATTGCAGCAAAAGCGGCGGACGATAAAAGAGCGGAGGATATCGTTGCTCTAAATATGCAAGGTATTTCTTTGGTGGCGGATTACTTTTTAATCTGTCATGGTAATTCTGAAAAACAAGTACAAGCTATAGCTCGAGAAATGAAGAGCAAAGCAGACGAATCAGGGATCAATGTAAAACGCCTTGAAGGTTTTGAGGAAGCGAAATGGGTACTTGTTGATCTTGGAGATGTTGTAGCCCACATTTTCCATAAGGATGAAAGAAATTATTATAACCTTGAACGTTTATGGGGAGATGCACCTTTTGAAGATCTAGAGAGTGAATTGACTCCATGACTTACGAACGCTTTGCCTATGTATACGATGAATTGATGAAGGACGCTCCCTATGAAAAATGGCTGATGATCCTGACGGCGAAGCTGGAACAGTACGGAATTGGTGGAAGGAAAGTCCTGGACTTAGCATGCGGCACAGGGGAAATAACAGTAGAACTAGCGCAGCATGGATTTGATGTCTCTGGTGTAGATTTGTCTGATGAAATGTTGATGGTTGCCAATGAAAAAGCGGCGAAGCTAGGGTTATCGATTCCCTTTTTTCAGCAGAATATGGCAGAACTCGAAGGGCTTGGTCTATATGACTGTGTCACGATTTTTTGTGATTCGTTGAACTATCTACGTGAGGAAGCGGATATTGCAAAAACGTTCTCCAGGGTGCATGAACATCTGAAGGATGGCGGATTATTTTTGTTTGATGTTCATACTATTTATAAGATGGAAGAAATCTTTCACAATAATACGTTTGCCGTCAATGATGAAGAGGTCTCCTATATTTGGGATTGCTTCCCGGGTGAAGAAGCATACAGTGTTGAACATGATTTAAGTTTTTTCGTGAGGGACAATGATAGTGGCTTGTACGACCGTTTTGATGAGTTGCATTATCAGCGTACCTATCCGGTTGAGCAATATAAAAAATGGTTGCAACAAGCAGGTTTTGAAGTTTCTGAACTTCTGGCGGACCTTGAAGAAGCACCGGTCGGTAAAGAAACCGAAAGAATCTTATTTGTAGCCAGAAAATAAATCAAGGGGTCAGGCCTCCTATCGTACACCACTGTGCGAAAGGAGGCCTGACCCTTTATTTTTTTATATTTTTAGAAGGAGAATAGATTTCGGATGCGAATATTAATAAGGATGGCCAAATTGTTTTTCAACCTCGTGAAGATCTTCTGCGAATTTTTCGTGTGTCGCTTGAAACAGATGATGAAACATTTCTCCGGTTTCAGCTTCTAAAACCTTAATTCCTTCCCCTGTGATCCCACCTTTTACGCAAACCTTTTCCTGTAAGGTCGGTAATGTGTAAACTCCCTTACCAAGCAATTCACCTAACCCAATCAGCATGTTCTCGGTCAAAGTCGTTGCGGTTTCTTTATCTATCTTCGTTGTTTGACATGCGGCTTCAATAAAAGCTTGTGCTAAAAAGCTAAAGAAGGCAGGTCCGCAGCTTACAATGTCGGAAGCTACCCGGGTGATATCATTTTCAATGATGACCGGTGCCGATATGGCAGATGCCAGATTAAATAAGGATTGCTGTGTCTCTTTGCTGCACCCTTTGCTGAAGCTCAGTAACGATACCCCTGATCCCACACGGTTCGTTATGCTTGGGATAAAACGGGCGCATGGAGCATTCACTTCTGATTCAAGCTGTGCCACTGAAAGCGGGCTTGTAATGGAGATAAGTAGTTGTTCTCTTTTTATATGGTGTTTGATGCCCTGTAAAAGGCTGTGAATTTGTAATGGTTTTACGCAGAGAAAAATAAAGTCTGCCTGTTGGACGATCTCGGCGGCGCTTTTCGCTACCTCGATACCGGGATGCTTTTCTTTCAGCACCAATGCTTTGGAGAGCGTTCTATTTGTAATGAGTAGATCAGCCGGATTTAGTATTTTAGCCTCCAGCCACGCTTCGATTAAAATCGTTCCCATATTGCCTGTTCCAATTACACCGATTTTCTTCAATACTTTCAACTCCTCTCACTAAAAGCGAATCTCCTAAAAACACTATGTATTTTTAATCTGTCCTATGACAATGTAATGTTCGAAATCAAAGAAGGAGGCTAAGAAATGGATAAAATATTAAAAAAGAAAATGGCGATGATTGCCGCTGCAGTAGCTACTGGGGCGGTAGGAGTTTACTTTTTCTTTCAACCTGGGAAGGAACTGGTTGAAACAGAAGATATCTTTGCAGTATCAGCAAACGATGGCATTGATGAAATGACAACTGAAACGGAGGCAGAACCTCTTATCATTAAAGTCGATGTAAAGGGAGCGGTACAAGCACCTGGTATATTTACTGCGGAGGCAGGTGACAGGGTGATTGATTTGATTTCGAAAGCGGGAAGTTTCACAGACAAGGCCGATAAGGATAAAGTGAATTTTGCCCAACTTGTTGAGGACCAAATGGTCATTTACGTACCCAAAATAGGTGAAGAGGGCATAGAAATTCCCGAGAATGCATCAGCCGCCTCGAGCGGAACTGTGGCTACTGGAGGGGCATCTGAGAGTTCAAGGGGCCAGGTTAACTTGAACACAGCCACAAAGGAGGATTTAGAAACCTTGTCTGGGATTGGCACATCAAAAGCAACGGCCATCCTTGAATACAGAGATACGATAGGGAAATTCAAGCAGATAGATGAATTGAAGAATGTATCAGGGATCGGTGATAAAACGTTTGAAAAATTAAAGGATTCTATTTCCGTAAAATGATTGATTGAATTCTCTACACAAATGGACAGGAAGAAGGTAAAATTGAAGAAAATCAATTTTATTAAGTAAAAGGGGACCACAACATGAACAGGATTAGCTGGGATCAATATTTCATGGCTCAAAGCCATTTATTAGCTTTAAGAAGCACATGTACACGACTAACTGTAGGCGCAACAATCGTTAGGGATAACCGGATTATTGCGGGAGGCTACAATGGTTCGATTGCCGGGGGAACGCACTGTATTGATGATGGTTGTTATGTAATAGATAATCATTGTATTAGAACGATACATGCTGAAATGAATGCACTTTTACAATGTGCCAAATTCGGTGTGCCGACGGCAGAGGCGGAAATATATGTGACGCATTTTCCATGCCTGCAATGCTGTAAATCACTCATTCAAGCTGGAATCAAAGCTGTTTATTATGCAGAGGATTATAAAAACCATCCATATGCAATTGAATTGTTTGAGCAGGCTGGGGTTAAAACGGAAAAGGTTGAAGCAAGAGGAGCCATCGATGTATACGGAAAAGAAAAACAGGACTTTGTACGTTCGTTGCTAGGTCAACTAGAACAATCCGGTTTAGAGAAAGAAGCTGTGCTGGAGCTAGAAAAGGAGGCAAAACTGTTATTTAACAAATAATTAGACAGGGGGTTGGCATGGCAAGACAACTTCTCTTTTTAGCCGTTTCGGCCACGTTTGGCGTTTCGGCCCATTCATTTTTTAGTGTAAGACTTTTAATCGTTTTCCTTATTTTCCTCTGTTTTATTTATTATTCGAGTGCGGGTGAAGGGAAGACCCTTATACTTCATGTGGTGATTATGGGGATTTTTTTAGGGTCCGCTACTGCCTCCGAACATCGAAACATCTCTTCTTATCAGGGAACGGAAAGTCGTTTTGTTATTACATTTACAGACCAACCGAAAATAGATGGAAATCTATTAAAAGGTTTCATCATCAGTGAACAAGGTGAACGGCTGATGCTTCGATATAAAGTAGCCTCCGAACAAGAAAAGGAAAAGCTGAATCAGTATCTTCGCATCGGTTTATCTTGTCCGGCCGAGGGAGATCTGCAGGTTCCTGACAAACACCGTAATGAAAACAGCTTCGATTATCAACGTTATCTCCTCCAGCAAAACACTCATTGGATATTTAAAGCGAGTTCTATTTCTTTTTCGAAATGCAAAAAGGTTGGAAATTCGATTGTCGTTTCAATTCGAAATTTGCGGATGAAAGGAATTTCGTATATAAAAAAACACTTCCCAGAAGAATCGAGCGGATTTGTCACAGCCCTTATTTTCGGTGATCAGACGGATATCGATGAAGGGGATCTTACTAACTATCAGCGTCTAGGTCTTGTTCATTTACTGGCGATTTCGGGACTTCATGTCAGTTTTTTAACGGGGATGTTGTTTTATCTTGGTATCCGCTTCGGAGTTACTCGCGAAAGAATGATGATTGCCATCCTTATCTTTCTTCCGATTTACATGATACTTTCAGGAGCAAGCCCGTCAGTGATGAGATCATGTTTGATGGCTATGGTATTCTTTTTGCTCATGCTTTTCAAGAAACGAATTTCAGCAGGTGCCACAATCGGTGCGGTCTATATGACGCTGCTATTTTTTCAGCCACTTATGCTCTATAATATTGGGTTTCAGCTTTCTTTCGCTGTCACCTTTTCAATCATTATGTCTTCGAAAATCATTTTGCAGTACCCACAAAAGACACTACAACTTTTCATTGTCAGCTCAATCTGCCAATTGGCAGCCCTTCCGATTTTACTTTTTCACTTTTATGAAGTATCTTTCCTTGGTGTGCTTCTAAATGTACTGTATGTACCTCTTTATTCCATCATTTTGCTGCCTTTTTCACTAATCACCCTCTTTATCCATCTGTTACTTCCTGTTTTAGGTCAACCCCTTATTTCGTTATTAAACTTCACCTTCCTGCTCAGTAATAAGGTCGCCGATGCTGCATCGAATCTTCCTCTTGCCTCCATTCCGTTTGGAAAGCCACTTTTCATTATGATGTTGTTGCTTGTTGTTGCAGTTTTAGGACTGTTCCTGACTTGGGAGAAATCTTTTAGTAAATGTAAAATCTGGTGTGGAATAATGATTTTACTTTTACTTTTTCAATACAATCTACAAAAGCTATCTCCATTCGGTGAAGTACAGGTAATTGATGTTGGACAGGGTGATTCAATTTTAATTACTCTTCCGTTTAACCGAGGAAATTACTTGATTGATACGGGGGGACAAATTACGTTTCCTATGGAAATGTGGAAAAAAAAGCGAAAGACTTATAATACGGCTGATGATATCATTATCCCGCTGCTGAAAAGTAAGGGCATTCACCATTTGGACAAGCTGATTTTAACGCATGCCGATGCTGATCATATAGGAAGTGCAAAAGAACTCATTGAAAATTTCAAAGTTAAGGAGATAGTTATTGGAGGTTGGAGTGAGGACGATTATCGAGATAAAGACTTTGTTTCCATTGCAAGAGATAAGAGGGTAAAAGTGACAGTCGTACAAAGGGGCGAACATTGGAAAGTTGGGGAAGCTGAGTTTTTCGTTCTAGATCCACATAAAAAAGAAGAAAATAAGAATGATTCGTCCATTGTTTTATATACAGAGTTAGGGGGATTGTCCTGGGTATTTACCGGAGATATGGGGGAAGAGGGGGAAAAAGAATTGATGGATACTTACCCACAGTTGCGGGCGCATATTTTGAAGGTCGGTCATCACGGCAGTAAGACTTCTTCCTCGAAGCCTTTTCTCGAACAATTGCAGCCAAAAGCAGCGCTTATTTCAGTTGGAAAGGAGAATAGGTACGGTCACCCACATGAACAAGTTATTGAGGCCTTGAAAGAATATAATATTTATTTGTTTAGGACGGATGAAGATGGTTCTATTATTTACAAGTATTACAAAAGTGAAGGAACCTTTCGGAAGACTATTCCATAGTATGTAGAAATCAAAAAGAAAGAGACTGCATCAGCAGCCTCCTTCAGGGAAAAATAAGTGCATTTTGAAAAATGAAATCAGGATCCGACTGCTTTAATGACGACAGCAATGGTGAACATGGCAGCGAAAAATACAAAAGAACCGATGAATCCCATAGCGGAATCAGCGACGTCATCAGTCTTTGATTGAACATTCTTTTCGAATTCGTTCATTGTTTACCCCTCCTATTTCTGCTAATAGTATAAAACATTACCAAAAAAAAATCTACAGGCCACATTTCTTCATTTCCTTTACTGACAAGAGTTGTCACAAATAGTTTGAAATTTTGAGGTCAAAATAAAGGTACAAACAAAGCAAGCGAAAAAGAAAAGTTCACTTTTTTGTTCTACATGAATACTTTACCCGCTTTCAAGGGAGTTTACCCGGGCCTTTCTTGAAAGTGTTCATATAGATCCGGAATTAGTCCTTTAGAGGGCTAGTTCCCTTTATAGCTTGTCAAATGGTTCATCCACCTATACCATTAGAGAAGAATACATAAAAAAGAGGCGGATTCTATTGGTATTAGACGTATGGAAAAGTATTAAAAAAGGGCAATTTGCGCCTGTATATTTGTTATATGGAACAGAAGCTTATTTAATTAATGAAACAAAGCAGCTTTTGATTGAGCATGTCCTTCACGAAGATGAAATGGATTTTAACTTTTCTCAATTTGATTTAGAAGAGACGCCGATTGAAACAGCGCTTGAGGACGTTGAAACTCTTCCTTTTATCGGGGAAAAACGCCTTGTTTTCATGCAAAATCCATTTTTTTTGACAGCTGAAAAAACGAAATCGAAAGTTGAACATAATGTAAAAAGACTGGAAGCGTATTTGGCTGACCCAGTTCCTTATTCTATTGTTGTACTGACAGCTCCTTATGAAAAACTGGACGAACGGAAAAAGATTACCAAAGAACTGAAGCGTAATGCGGTTCTCGTTGAAGCGAAAAAGCTTGGCGATCATGAATTAAAGGCATGGGTTAAGGAGCGTGTTGCAGCTTATTCTGTCCAAATAGATGAACAAGCCACAGAACTTTTGCTCGAACTTGCAGGAACGAATCTGATGATGTTGACAAATGAACTTGATAAAATGGCACTTTATGTAGAAGCTGACAAACGGATTACCGTTGAGGTTGTTGAAAAGTTAGTCGCTAAATCTCTAGAACAGAATATCTTCACACTTGTTGATCATGTTTTGCAGCGAAAAATGGAAAGTGCTATGACGATTTTTCACGATCTTCTTCGGCAGAATGAAGAGCCGATTAAAATCTTGAGTGTAATGGCCGGACAGATCCGGCTTATGTATCAAGTGAAGGAGCTTTCCCGTCAAGGGTATAGTCAGCAAAAAATTGCAGGGCAATTGAAGGTGCATCCATACCGAGTAAAGCTAGCCCTAGAAAAAACGGGGAAATTCCAGGAACGCGAGTTGTTGAGCATAATGAACGATTTAGCGGAAGCGGATTATAAGATGAAATCGGGTCAAGCCGATAAGGCGATCACACTTGAGTTGCTGCTTTTGAAAATTAGATAACAAAAAAAGGTGACAGAAATCCCTGTCACCTTTTTGGTGCGTAAAAAAAAACGATCCAGAAGGATCGTTTAATTTTTGTCATTATGCGTTAAGAGCGTTAAGTCTTTTCGCTAAACGAGATTTTTTACGGGCTGCCGCATTTTTATGGATTAATCCTTTAGATGCAGCTTTGTCTAATTTCACAGCAGCTGTTAAAAGAGCTTCTTTAGCAGCTTCAACGTTTTCACCAGCTAATGCAACTTCAGCATTTTTCACTGTAGTACGCATAGTTGATCTAACAGTAATGTTATGAACGCGTTTTTTGTCGTTGATTTTCACACGTTTAATAGCAGATTTAATGTTTGGCATTCCGTTCACCTCCTACAAAGAAATCGAGATTATATGAACTCGACTTTTCAAATCCATATCAAATAGCACAAGTGATATTCTATCAGACTGCTCATGAATATGCAATACTTCAGATTGAGAATCGAAAAGGAATTATAATTTCAGTAAATAAATTCATCTCGTCATATTTTATTGTACCAAAAAAATGAATAATAAAAAAGCTAAAACGACAGAATGTTTAAGAGAGACTATGGAAATTACTAGATTAGATACAAATCAAACATCAGGAGGCCGCTATGGAAAATCATTTGGACCTTAGTAAGTTCGGAATTCGGACAGATTTGGCGATTGAAGCAAAAGATATTGCTCTTGAAAATAAAGGTGTTGTTGAAGAAGTTGATGTTTCCCATATCGAAGGGGTCATAATAAAGGAAAAAGAAGTGGATGATCTGAAAATTTCTTTAGTCGAGGTCACGGCTGAGGGAGAAAAAGAGATTGGTAAAAAACAGGGGAGCTATTTAACCATTGAAGTTCAGGGCATCCGCCAACAGGATACGGACACACAGCAACGAGTGGAGAAGGTGTTTGCTGACGAGCTAGCCTACTTCTTAAAAAGAAATAAAGTCACGAAAGAAAGCAGTTGTTTAGTCGTCGGCCTCGGTAATTGGAATGTTACCCCGGACGCTTTGGGGCCAGCCGTGGTCGAGAACCTGGTAGTCACAAGGCATTTGTTCGAGTTGCAACCAGAGTCTGTTAAAGAAGGTTATCGGCCGGTAAGTGCGATCTCTCCAGGTGTTATGGGGATTACAGGAATCGAGACGAGCGACATTATCAAAGGAGTCATTGAAAAAAGCAATCCTGATTTTCTCATCGTCATTGATGCCTTGGCAGCCCGTTCTATTGATCGGGTAAATTCAACGATTCAAATAACTGATACAGGCATTCATCCAGGGTCAGGTGTTGGAAATAAACGAAAGGAATTGAGTCAGGAGACACTAGGGGTTCCTGTTATAGCAATTGGAATACCTACCGTCGTTGATGCTGTATCAATTACTAGCGACTCAATTGATTATATTTTGAAGCACTTTGGCAAGGAACTGAATGAGGGTGACCGCCCATCACGTTCGTTAGCCCCCGCAGGATTTAGTTTTGGGAAACGTAAAAAGCTGACTGATGAGGATATGCCAGGTGAAAAGGAACGGCAAACCTTCTTGGGCATGATTGGTGTCCTTCCGGATGAAGAAAAGCGGAAACTGATTTATGAAGTGCTATCACCGCTCGGTCAAAATTTAATGGTTACACCAAAAGAAGTCGATGTTTTCATTGAGGACATGGCCAATTTGATAGCCAATGGATTGAATGCAGCGTTGCATGGGTCAATTAATCAAGAAAATACTGGCTACTATACCCGCTAGTTCATTTTAGTGCCCAAAAATGGTGTTCTACCCTTTCTAGCAAAGTCATAGGTATTAATAGACAAGCTATAGAGAGGGTGGAAGGATGAAAAGAAGAAATTCCCCAGGGATCATAACAGCTATTCACGGTTCAACTATAGTAAAAACTTTTCTAGGTATTCTCGCCTTGCTTCTTTTTGTTTTTTCCGTCAGCGGGGTCATGACGTCTCTACGACCGGAGTATCGGATATCTTCGGATTCCGTACATACCGTAGCGAACCAATTTTCTGGGAAAATGCTGTTCTCGATGCTGGCTAATGAAAATCATTACTTTTTTAATGCCCTGCCTGAAGGTAAACAAGAATCGGTGATCACAAATCAATTGATAAAAATCTCGACTAATATTTCTATGGAGGATCCGCGAAGCTTGCTTGGTCGGGAACTTCCAGGCTTCTCGATTTTTGATAATGAAATCCTTGTCGCTGGTGAAGGAACCAATTATACCAATATGCCATATGAATCTTCGCCGCCGGTAGATGTCCTGAACGAAGAAAGGGATGCATCCCTGCAAAATCTGGATGAAATCGAAGAACCTGAAAAAGGAGTGGCTAATCAGCCAAATCAGACAACCAATGGGCGAAAAGTTGTTGAAATTTATCATAGCCATAATCGGGAGTCATATCTCCCTTATTTAAAAGGGGTTACAAATCCTAATCTCGCCTATCACTCTAAAATCAATATTACAAAACTCGGGGCACGAATGGTGGAGGACTTGGCTGATAACGGGATAGGCTCATCGCTTGATAATACGGATATTATGGGCAATTTGAATAATAAGGGATTGAATTACAACAAATCATATCAAGAGTCTCGTAAATCCGTTCAAACTGCATTGGCTACCAACAAAGATCTAGAATATATGATTGATATCCATCGTGATTCAAAACGAAAAAAACATACGACCATTAACATTAACGGTAAAGATTATGCCAAGATTGCCTTCGTCATTGGGGGAAATAACCCGAACTTTGAGAAAAATGCAGCGCTTGCCAATAAACTTCATAAAGCTCTGGAAAAAAAATACCCAGGCATTTCACGAGGGGTTATGAAACAAGGCGGAGCGGGTCATAATGGAGTATACAATCAGGATTTGTCAGGCAATGCCATGCTCATTGAAATTGGCGGTGTTGATAATACGTTTGAAGAAATGTATTTAACCGTTGATGCATTTACCGATGTTTTCAGTGAATTTTATTGGGATGCTAAAGCGGTGGATAAAACAACTGGAGAATCAGAAGCGAAGTAATTTGAAAGGAGTTCTCTAACATGGTTCGATTTTGGTTAAAATGCACGGGGATTATACTCGTATTATTTTTAGGCGTCCTTATTGGAATGCAGCAGGCGAATGACGGCATGAAAAAAATGAAGGGATATGAAGACCCCTCTTTGAATAGTGCATTTATTATCAACCAATCGGACCAAGGGGAGATGGAGGCGGATATCCTTGGTGAAAAAGTAACAAGTCATGATTTAGAGACGAAAAAAGAAAAGCTTGAAGAAATGAAGGCTTTCAACTTTTTCTCATCTCTTGGAAAGACTCTCGGCGAAACGATATCAGCGGCCTTTCAAGCGCTTATAAATATGATTTAAGCTTGCGCAAGAAAAGTCGAGTAACTCTGTCGAAAGGCTGCATCCGAGAATTCGGAATGCAGCCTTTTTTTATCCCTGGCACTACAATGATGCTTCTTTTGTAACTATTCTGTTGAATCTTGCATTTTCTATTGATATAATAAAAAATAGTGTATTGTGTCGACTAGTGGGAGTGAACGTTATGAATAGAGAAGAAAAATTAAAAAGACAATCCAAGATTCGTAACTTTTCCATCATCGCTCATATTGATCATGGTAAATCTACATTGGCGGATCGTATCATAGAAAAAACGAACGCTATGACTCAACGTGAAATGAAGAGTCAGCTGTTAGATTCCATGGATTTAGAGCGTGAGCGTGGAATTACGATTAAATTGAATGCAATTCAATTAAAATATAATGCGAAAGATGGCGAAGAATACATTTTCCATCTTATTGATACACCAGGGCACGTCGATTTTACGTATGAGGTTTCGCGAAGCCTTGCTGCGTGTGAAGGTGCAGTCCTTGTTGTCGATGCGGCGCAGGGTATTGAGGCCCAGACGCTTGCAAACGTATATTTAGCATTGGATAACAATTTGGAAATCATCCCGGTCATCAATAAAATTGACTTGCCGAGTGCTGATCCAGAACGTGTTCGTAATGAAATTGAGGAAGTAATCGGGTTGGATGCTTCTGATGCAGTTTTGGCTTCAGCTAAAGCTGGTATCGGAATCGAGGAGATTTTGGAGCAGGTCGTTGAATTAGTACCGGCACCACAAGGAGATCCTGAAGCACCGTTTAAGGCGCTTATTTTCGACTCGCTATTTGATGCATATCGGGGTGTAGTTGCCTATATCCGGGTTGTTGAAGGGTCTATTAAAGTGGGCGACAAAATTAAAATGATGTCCACAGGCAAAGAATTTGATGTCACGGAATTGGGTGTCTTTAATCCAAAAACACAACTGCTTGATGAACTAAACGTAGGTGATGTTGGTTTCCTTACAGCAGCTATTAAAAACGTTGGTGATACGACAGTTGGTGATACGATTACTAGTGCTGTGAATAGTGCGACAGAGCCGCTGCCAGGTTATCGGAAAATGAATCCGATGGTATATTGCGGTTTGTATCCGATTGACGCATCGAAATTCAATGATCTACGGGATGCATTAGAGAAATTGGAATTGAATGATTCAGCGCTGCAGTTTGAGGCGGAATCATCTCAAGCATTAGGCTTTGGTTTCCGTTGCGGTTTCCTAGGACTTCTTCATATGGAAATCATCCAAGAGCGTATTGAACGTGAATTCAAAATTGATTTAATTACTACTGCGCCAAGTGTTATTTACGATGTCGTTCAAACTGATGGAACGGTTTTGAAGGTTGATAACCCATCTAACATGCCGGATGCTCAAAAGATTGAACGTGTTGAGGAGCCATATGTAAAAGCAACAATGATGGCACCAACAGAATTTGTAGGCACAATCATGGAAATCTGTCAGAATAAACGCGGGAACTTCATTGATATGGAATATATCGATGAGACACGTGTAAGTATTCACTATGAAATACCATTGTCGGAAATCGTATATGATTTCTTTGATCAATTGAAATCAAATACAAGGGGCTATGCTTCATTTGATTATGAATTAATCGGCTACAAACCGTCCAAGCTTGTGAAGATGGATATTTTACTGAATGCTGAGACGGTCGATGCTTTAAGTTTCATCGTTCATAAGGACTTCGCTTATGAGCGTGGTAAAGTTATTGTTGAGAAATTGAAGAAATTGATTCCAAGACAACAGTTTGAAGTTCCAATTCAAGCAGCTATTGGACAAAAAATCGTGGCTCGTTCTTCTATTAGTGCAATGCGTAAAAACGTACTCGCTAAATGTTACGGTGGCGATATTTCCCGTAAACGTAAATTGCTTGAAAAACAAAAAGAAGGTAAAAAGCGGATGAAACAGGTAGGTTCTGTTGAAGTACCGCAGGAAGCTTTCATGGCTGTTTTGAAAATGGATGATACGACTCCAAAAAAATAAATGATAGATAGAAAAAAGAGGGTAGAGAAGATCTAGCCTCTTTTTCTATCGACTCAATCGATTAAAGGTTGTGAACACAATGATTAAAAGTGCCTACCTCCACATACCGTTTTGTGAACATATTTGTCACTATTGTGATTTTAATAAAGTGTTTTTGCAGGGGCAGCCAGTCGACGAATATTTACGGATGATGAAAAGAGAAATGGAAATGCAACTTGCAAAGTATCCAACAACAGGATTGGACACGGTTTTCGTCGGCGGAGGGACACCTACCTCTCTAGATGAAAAACAACTTGCATTCTTATGTGAAGCAATCAATGAAACCCTTCCATTTGATTCAAAGAAGGCTGAATATACATTCGAGGCTAATCCTGGGGATCTTTCAAAAGAAAAGCTTGAAATACTATTTCATTCCGGTGTGAATAGGCTTAGCTTTGGGGTACAAAGCTTCAATGATGAATTATTAAAGCGAATTGGTCGGACACATCGGGCATCTGAAGTATATGAAACGATTCATTTGGCTCAAGAGGTTGGCTTTACAAATATAAGTATCGACTTGATTTACGGATTGCCAGGTCAAACGATGGAAGACTTCAAGGATACGCTAGATAAGGCCCTTGCACTACAGCTTCCTCATTATTCCAGTTACTCATTAATTGTTGAGCCGAAGACGGTTTTCTATAATCAGATGAGAAGAGGGAAATTAAATCTTCCGCCTCAGGAGCTTGAGGCTTCCATGTATGAACGGCTGATGGAAGAGATGGAGAAACATGGTCTGCATCAATATGAAATCAGTAATTTTGCTCGTCCTGGATTTGAAAGCCGGCACAATTTAACATATTGGGATAATGTAGAATATTATGGGATTGGTGCGGGAGCACATGGCTATACTGGGGGAAAAAGAGTGGCCAATCATGGGCCAGTGAAAAAATACATTACGCCATTGACGGTGAACGAGTTACCTGTTTTGGAAGAACATCCTGTACCACTCCATGAAAAGATGGAAGAGGAGATGTTTTTAGGACTTAGAAAAACAGAAGGAGTTTCATTGGAAAACTTCAAAAATAAATTTTCTGTTGAAATGACGGAAATTTTCGGGAAATCGCTCGAAGAAGAATCAGCAAAGGGTCTGCTTACGATTGAAGGTGGGTTTGTCCGATTGACTGAGCAGGGGAAATTGCTTGGTAATGAAGTGTTCCAATCGTTTTTAGGTGTTGCTGATTCCGAGTGATGGAAATCTCTTGTTATTTTATCAATGAATTAGCGGTTTTCATTGTTGACATCATAAGCTTCATTTGATAATTTATTAGTATATTAGCACTCAAAGAGACAGAGTGCTAACAGAGGTGATCATACATGCTAACTGATCGTCAATTATTGATTCTGCAAGTGATAATCGAGGATTTTATCCATTCTGCCCAGCCAGTCGGGTCGCGAAGCTTGTCGAAGAAAGATGAAATTACGTTCAGCTCTGCCACAATCCGTAACGAAATGTCTGATCTTGAAGAATTGGGTTTTTTAGAAAAAACTCATACATCTTCTGGTAGAATACCTTCTGAAAAAGGGTATAGATATTATGTGGATCATTTGCTTTCTCCTCAAGCTCCGAAAAAGAATGAAATGAAATTGTTAAAATCTGTTTTTGTTGAGCGAATCTATGAGCTAGAAAAGATTGTTCAAAAGTCAGCAAAAATTCTTTCTGAACTGACGAATTATACGGCAATTGTACTAGGTCCAAAAGTCAATGAACATAAGTTGAAAAAAATTCAGATTGTTCCATTGAGTCCGGATGCTGCAATTGCAATCATTATTACTGATACAGGTCATGTGGAAAATCGAATGATTTCCTTGCCCCCTTCTTTTGATATAAATGAAATTGAAAAGATGGTGAACATTTTAAATGCCCGTTTAGTCGATGTTCCGCTTGTTGATTTAAAAGATAAGATCTATAAGGAGGTGGCTGCTCTATTAAGCCGCCACATTCATAATTATGGATCGATTGTTTCAGTTCTAGCGGATACCTTGACGGATACAAAGCCTGAAAAAATATTTTTCGGCGGGAAAACGAATATGCTAAGGCAGCCGGAGTTCCATGACATTGCAAAAGTAAGCACACTTTTATCGATGATTGAGCAGGAACAAGGGTTTTATGATCTTATTACTCAAAATCCAGCGGGCATTCACGTCAAGATTGGCCGTGAAAATCAAAATACGGTACTCGATGACTGCAGCTTAATTACCGCAACCTACTCAATCGGACAGGAACAAGTGGGCACATTAGCGATACTAGGTCCAACGAGAATGGAATATTCGAGAGTAATCAGTCTGCTTTCGTTTTTCTCGAAAGATTTAACGACTCTGATGACTAAACTGTATCAAAAATAGGAGCAAAGGTAATATTGTTAAGGTGGCGGGGATGTAAATTCCCCAGCCTGACTTATTGCTTAAGCATAAATTGTATAACCCTTTTAGGGAGGTGAGATTGTGACAGAAAATAAAAACGAAGAACAAACATTAGAAAATGAAACAATCGAGGAAAGCGCTGCAGAAGCTGTATTCGCTGAAGAGGAAATTCCAGCGGAACAAAATCAGGAGGAAACTCCGGTTGAGAAAGATGAACTTCAATTGGCTCATGAAAAGATTGCTGAGCTACAGGCTAAAATCGAAGAAATGGATAACCGTTATCTTCGTCTGCAGGCCGATTTTGATAATTCAAGACGCCGTGCCAAGCTTGATATGGAAGCGGCTCAAAAATATAGAGTTCAAAGTATTGCTGGTGATTTAGTCGAGGCTCTTGATAATTTTGAAAGAGCGACAAAAATCGAAGCTGATAATGAACAGACAAAATCCCTGCTTCAAGGGATGGAAATGGTCTACAAAGCGATTATTGATGCATTGACTAAAGAAGGCATCGAACCAATTAGTTCGGTTGGTGAAGAATTTGATCCGCGTTTACATCAAGCGGTCATGCAAGTTCAAGATGAAAACTTTGGTTCTAACATCGTTGTCGAGGAGTTCCAAAAAGGATATGTTCTTAAAGACCGAGTGCTTCGTCCTGCAATGGTAAAAGTAAACGAATAATAGAAATTACATACAATTAATTGGGAGGTAGTGAAACTATGAGCAAGATTATTGGTATTGACTTAGGTACAACAAACTCTTGTGTATCTGTACTTGAAGGCGGGGAACCAAAAGTTATCCCGAATCCAGAAGGAAACCGTACAACACCATCCGTAGTGGCATTCAAAAACGGTGAAAGACAAGTAGGGGAAGTGGCAAAACGCCAAGCAATTACAAACCCGAACACGATTATTTCTATTAAACGTCATATGGGTACTAATCATAAAGAAGTAATTGAAGGAAAAGAATACTCACCGCAGGAAGTTTCTGCAATCATCCTTCAATACTTAAAATCATACGCTGAAGAGTATCTTGGTGAAAAAGTAACAAAAGCGGTTATCACTGTACCTGCTTACTTCAATGATGCAGAACGTCAAGCAACGAAAGATGCTGGTCAAATTGCTGGACTTGAAGTAGAACGTATTATTAACGAACCGACAGCTGCAGCACTTGCATACGGTTTAGATAAAACGGATGAAGACCAAACAATTCTTGTATTCGACCTTGGTGGCGGTACATTTGACGTATCAGTCATGGAACTTGGCGATGGCGTATTCGAAGTTAAATCTACTGCTGGTGACAATCGTCTAGGTGGAGATGATTTCGACCAAGTCATCATTGATTACCTAGTAGAAGCATTCAAGAAAGAAAATGGAATCGATCTTTCTAAAGACAAAATGGCAGTTCAACGTTTGAAAGATGCAGCTGAAAAAGCGAAAAAAGATCTTTCAGGTGTAACTTCTACACAAATTTCATTGCCATTCATCACAGCTGGAGATGCTGGCCCGCTTCACTTAGACGTAACAATGACTAGAGCTAAATTCGATGAACTTTCTTCAAGTCTTGTGGAACGTACAATGGGACCTACTCGTCAAGCGATGAAAGATGCAGGTCTTTCAGCATCTGAAATCGATAAAGTCATCCTTGTTGGTGGATCTACGCGTATTCCTGCGGTTGTTGAAGCAATCAAAAAGGAAATCGGTCAAGAACCAAGCAAAGGTGTTAACCCTGATGAAGTAGTAGCTATGGGTGCTGCGATTCAAGGTGGCGTATTAACAGGGGATGTTAAAGACGTTGTTCTTTTAGACGTAACTCCACTTTCACTTGGAATTGAAACAATGGGCGGCGTGTTCACGAAATTAATCGACCGTAATACAACAATTCCAACAAGTAAATCACAAGTATTCTCAACAGCTGCTGATAATCAAACAGCTGTAGATATCCATGTTCTTCAAGGTGAACGTCCGATGTCAGCAGACAACAAAACGCTTGGTCGTTTCCAATTGAGTGACATTCCACCGGCACCGCGCGGAATTCCACAAGTCGAAGTAACTTTCGACATTGATAAAAATGGTATTGTAAACGTTCGTGCAAAAGATCTTGGCACAAACAAAGAACAAGCAATCACAATCAAATCATCTTCAGGACTTTCTGATGAAGAAATCGACCGCATGGTACGTGAAGCAGAAGAAAATGCTGATAGTGATAAACAACGTAAAGAAGAAGTTGAACTTCGTAACGAAGCAGATCAACTAGTCTTCCAAACGGAAAAAACGCTTAAAGATCTAGAAGGTAAAGTAGACGAAGCGGAAGTAACAAAAGCAAACGAAGCGAAGGATGAACTGAAAGCAGCAATCGAGAAAAATGAGCTTGAAGAAATCCGCGTGAAAAAAGATGCACTTAACGAAATCGTTCAAGCTTTGACAATGAAGCTTTATGAAGAAGCTGCAAAAGCTCAGCAAGCAGGCCAAGAGGGTGCTGGCGAAGCTGGTGCAAAAGACGATAATGTAGTTGATGCAGAATATACAGAAGTAAACGAAGAAGAGAAAAAATAAAAAAGTGACCCTGTTGGGACGCTGATATATTGGGCAGGGATTTCTGCCTGTAATTGTAGAAAAGTCAAAGTCAGGTTATCTTGGCTTTGGCTTTTTTACAATGGGTGAAATCAAAGTCCGGAAGTAATGGCAGCTGGTATTCTTTTATTCTTACAATCGCTAGTGGGGAATCATAAGACTATGGAGAAAAATAGGTGCAAATTTGAGGCAGATGTCTTCTTTTACGAAAAAGTGTTCAAGCCGTTTGTACTTTTCTAGTTGATTATTATCTTCGTTCAGTGATAATATTACCTTTATGTGAATCGAATCGGGAGTGGATTTTAGATATGAGTAAACGTGATTATTATGAGGTGTTAGGCCTTTCGAAGAGTGCTTCGAAGGATGAAATCAAAAAAGCGTATCGAAAGCTCTCCAAACAATATCATCCTGATATTAATAAAGCGGAAGATGCTGCGGATAAATTCAAGGAAATTAAGGAAGCTTACGAGGTATTAAGCGACGAGCAGAAAAAGGCTCATTATGACCAATTTGGACATACAGATCCAAATCAGGGCTTCGGTGGCCAGGACTTTGGCGGTTTCGGTGGTTTTGAAGATATTTTCAGTAGTTTCTTTGGTGGAGGCGGACGTAGAAGAGATCCTAATGCACCGCGCCAAGGGGCTGATTTACAGTATACGATGACGCTTTCTTTTGAAGAGGCTGCATTCGGAAAAGATACTGAAATCGAAATTCCGCGTGAAGAGAATTGTGATACATGTAAAGGATCGGGTGCTAAGCCTGGCACAAAAGTGGAAAACTGTTCACACTGTCATGGAACAGGTCAATTAAATGTTGAACAAAACACGGCATTCGGACGTATTGTGAACCGGAGAGCATGTCACCATTGTCAAGGAACAGGAAAAATCATTCCTAATAAATGTTCAACTTGTGGCGGCGACGGTAAAGTTCAAAAACGCAAAAAAATCCAAGTCAAGGTGCCAGCCGGAATCGATGATGGGCAGCAACTGCGTGTATCCGGTCAAGGCGAGCCTGGATTCAATGGTGGTCCAGCTGGAGACCTTTATGTAGTCTTCCATGTTCGTAGCCACGAATTCTTTGAAAGAGATGGCGATGATATTTATTGTGAAATGCCGGTTACTTTTGCTCAGGCAGCATTAGGAGATGAAATTGAAGTTCCGACTTTGCATGGTAAAGTTAAGTTGAAGATACCTGCAGGAACACAAACAAGCACGCGTTTCCGTTTAAAAGGAAAAGGGGTTCCGAATGTAAGAGGATATGGCCAAGGAGATCAGCATGTGGTCGTATTAGTGGTTACACCTAAAAAATTAAGTGAAAAACAAAAGGACCTTCTTCGTGAGTTCAACGATATCAGCGGACAATCAGGTATAGATGAACAAGAAGATGGCTTTTTCTCAAAGGTAAAGCGTGCTTTTAAAGATAGGTGAAGACAAGTAAAGAAATTGGGAGTTGGTAGATTATGAAGTGGTCTGAATTTGCAATCCATACAACAAATGAAGCGGTTGAACCTGTTTCAAATATTCTTCATGAGGCAGGTGCAAGCGGTGTTGTCATTGAGGATCCTCTTGAATTAGTCAAAGAACGTGAAAATGTTTTTGGCGAAATCTACCACCTAAACCCAGCTGATTATCCGGATGAAGGTGTGTTGATTAAGGCATATTTGCCGGTTAACAGCTTCCTTGGCGAAACTGTTGATGCTATTAAGGAATCAATTAATAATCTCCTTCTTTTTGATATCGATCTTGGGAAGAATGTTGTTTCAATTAGTGAAGTGAATGAAGAAGAATGGGCAACGGCTTGGAAAAAATATTATAATCCGGTCAAGATTTCTGAACGTTTTACCATTGTTCCTACATGGGAAGATTACACTCCTGTAAGCAGTGATGAATTAATCATTGAACTTGATCCTGGTATGGCTTTTGGAACAGGTACCCACCCGACAACGGTTATGTGTATCCAAGCACTTGAACGTACAGTTCAGCCGGGTGACTTAGTTGTTGATGTAGGAACGGGTTCCGGTGTTTTAAGTATTGCAGCGGCATTATTAGAGGCGAAACGAGTTCAGTCGCTTGATTTGGATGACGTAGCTGTACAGTCTGCTAAGCAAAATGTAGAACTTAACAACGTTCAAGACAGAGTTTCTGTTTCTCAAGGTAACTTGTTGGACGGCGTAAACGAACAAGCAGATGTCGTTGTAGCTAATATATTAGCTGAAGTCATTATGCGCTTTACAGATGATGTAGCAAAAGTGGTTAAACCTGGTGGATATTTTATAGCATCTGGGATTATCCAGCCAAAGAAACAGGATGTGAAGGATGCAATTATAGCTTCCGGATTCACAGTTGAGGAAACCATTTTGATGGAAGATTGGGTAGCAATCATCGCGAAAAGAAATGATTAAATGAAAAGTTACTCTGATTATCGTATATTTGGATAGTCAGAGTACCTTTTTTTAGCTTGAGTTTTTGCATGGCGCGCAATCGGAAAATAAGCCTCTGACTGCTAGCCTGTGAGTTTTTTTAGACTAGACGAAGTAGGTGGCAGTGTGCAACGGTATTTTCTTAACGAGGAAGACTTTAATGGTAAAACAGTGACGATATCAGGCGATGATTTTCACCATATTTCCAGGGTAATGAGAATGGAACCAGGGGAGCAAATCATCACCGTAAAGGGCAACGGAATGACTGCGGTCACGGAAATTTCTGAAATAACAAATGACGCTGTTATAGGAACCATTATTGAATGGAAGAATGAAGAAAAGGAACTTCCGATAAGAGTTACGATAGCGAGCGGTCTGCCTAAAGGGGATAAGTTAGAATATATCGTTCAAAAGGGGACGGAATTAGGTGCTGTTGAATTTATCCCTTTTATTGCTGCTCGTTCGGTGGTAAAATGGGACCACAAAAAGGTTGGTAAGAAATTGGAACGACTCCAGAAGATTTCAAAGGAAGCGGCCGAACAGTCCCACCGCACAGTTATCCCTGCCATCAAGGAACCGATGACGGCAGATCAGCTAGCTGGATATGCTTCTGGTTTCGATCATAGATTAATTGCTTTTGAAGAAGAAGCAAAGCGTGGAGAAACGTCTGTACTTGCTTCTGTTTTGAAAGATATCACTGCCGGACAATCGATTTTATTCGTGTTTGGTCCTGAAGGGGGCTTGGCAGATAAGGAAATCGAAAAATTGTCGGCTGCCGGATTTGTAGCTTGTGGTCTTGGACCTAGAATATTAAGAACTGAAACAGCACCTTTATATGCACTTTCCGCTGTTTCTTATCATGTAGAACTTTTGAGGTGATGAAAAATGGCAACGGTCGCTTTCCATACATTAGGTTGTAAAGTAAATCATTATGAAACAGAAGCTATTTGGCAATTATTTAAGACAGAGGGATATGATCGTGTTGAATTTGAAAATACATCAGATGTATACGTCATCAACACTTGCACGGTAACGAATACTGGCGATAAGAAGAGCCGTCAGGTTATCCGTCGTGCAATCCGTAAAAATCCGAATGCTGTTATTGCAGTAACGGGTTGTTACGCACAGACATCTCCTGCAGAGATCATGGCAATTCCAGGTGTAGATATTGTTGTTGGAACACAGGACAGGGTTAAATTGCTTGAATACATCGAGCAGTTCAAGGTAGAACGTGAACCGATCAATGCGGTTGGGAATATTATGAAAAATCGTGTCTACGAAGAATTGGATGTACCGGCATTTACTGATCGTACTCGTGCCTCACTTAAGATTCAGGAAGGTTGCAATAATTTCTGTACTTTCTGTATCATCCCATGGGCTCGTGGTTTAATGCGTTCCCGTGATCCAAAGGAAGTCATTCATCAAGCTGAGCAGCTTGTTGAGGCAGGATATAAAGAGCTTGTCTTGACGGGCATTCATACCGGTGGTTACGGAGATGACTTGAAGGATTATAATTTGGCGATGCTACTACGTGACTTGGAAAAAATTGATGGGCTAAAGCGGATCCGTATTTCTTCCATTGAAGCCAGTCAAATTACAGATGAAATCATTGAAGTACTGACGAATTCGAAAAAGGTAGTTCGTCATTTGCATATCCCTATCCAATCGGGTTCTGATACGGTTTTAAAACGGATGAGACGTAAATATACAATGGCTTTCTTCGGTGATCGAATTGAAAAGTTAAAAGTTGCACTGCCAGGTCTTGCTGTTACATCTGATGTAATCGTAGGCTTCCCGGGTGAAACCGAAGAAGAATTTATGGAGACGTATAATTTTATAGAAAAATATAAATTCTCCGAACTTCATGTTTTCCCGTATTCAAAACGGACAGGGACTCCTGCCGCACGCATGGAAGACCAAGTGGATGAAGATGTGAAAAACGAACGCGTTCACCGTCTAATTTCATTATCGGATCAGTTGGCAAAAGAGTACGCTTCTCGATTTGAGGGAGAAGTACTTGAAGTCATTCCTGAGACTAAGTTGGAAAATGGTCTTTATGAAGGCTACTCGGATAATTACATGAAAATAGTCTTCCCGGCTACAGAGGAAATGGTTGGTGACATTGTAAAAGTGAAAATTACAAAGTCTGGCTATCCACATAGCGAAGGACAGTTCGTGACGGTTGTGAAAGATATTCCGTTGCAGCAAGTAGCTAATATATAAGACAGCGATTTTTTCGCTGTCTTTTTTCTTTGTTTAATGTGTTTTCTTAGTACATTAGGGTAAAGACTATATATATCGTCAAAATAGAAGAACTATGGTATGATGAGAGGTACGTACAACTAGTTTTAAATTGTTTTTAAGGAGGATTATATATGTCACAAAATGTAGCAGGTTTAATTGACCACACTTTATTAAAAGCAGATGCAACGAAAGAACAAATAAAGGTATTATGTGAAGAAGCGAGAGAGTATAATTTTGCTTCAGTATGCGTAAACCCGACTTGGGTGAAGTATGCAAGTGAGCTTTTAGAAGGCTCAGAAGTAAAAGTTTGTACGGTAATTGGTTTCCCTTTAGGTGCCACTACACCAGAAACTAAAGCTTTTGAAACAAAAGACGCCATCAGTAATGGCGCACACGAAGTCGATATGGTGATCAATATCAGCGCATTAAAGGACAAGGATAATGAATTGGTAGAGCGGGATATTCGAGCTGTGGTAGCGGCATCGACAGGTAAAGCTCTGTCAAAAGTAATTATTGAAACCTCTTTACTTACTGAGGAAGAAAAAGTCCGTGCTTGCGAACTTGCCGTAAAAGCGGGAACGGATTTCGTTAAAACCTCAACTGGTTTTTCAACTGGCGGTGCAACCGTTGAAGATGTTGCGCTTATGAGAAAAACAGTAGGACCAGATATCGGCGTTAAAGCTTCAGGCGGAGTTCGTAACACGAGTGATGCTCAGAAAGTGATTGAAGCGGGTGCAACAAGAATTGGAGCGAGTGCAGGTGTCTCCATCTTAAAGGGCTTAACAGCTGACTCTGATTATTAATTTACAAGCCGCATTCTTAAGAGTGCGGCTTATTTTTTTATATGCGGACGATGGATCAATAAAATAAAGTTGGAAAATTGGCGTGCAAATGGTAAAACGATCAAGGAAGTCACGATATTGAAAATAACACTAGCATGCGCGAGTTGTGTACCCTTATCATCGGTGAAAAAAGCAGCTGTTCGTTCTAGGACGTCCACAAGAGGGAGAAAAGCTGCAACTCCGATTACATTTAACCAAATATGTGCATAAGCTGTAAAAGCAGCTTGTCTACCAGAACCGATGCTGGCCATGTAGCCGGTGATACAAGTGCCTATATTAGAGCCGAGCATCATGATAATGGCGGAAGAGACGGATAACTCCCCGCTCATTAAAAAGCTCATTGCTATTCCTATAGTCGCGGAGCTAGAGTGAATCATTGCCGTTAACAAGATACCAGCCAATAGAGCAATACTCATATGATCCTCTATGTTGCTGATTAGAGTCTGAACCGATGGATAGACTGCAATAGGTTTCGAAAGCATTTTAAAGCCACTCATCGCTGCGAAGATAGCTGAGATACCGATCAGGGACATCCCAGCGCTTTTCGATAATACTTTTGGCATTAAACAAAGAATAGCACCACTGATGACACCAGGAATTATCCAACGATCCAAGGAAATGGTCATAAATTCTGCTGTGAAGGTAGAGCCGATATTTGTTCCTAGAATAATACCGATTGTTTGTGGGAAAGTTAAACTTCCTGCAGAAACAAGGCCGACCGTCATAACCATGACCGCTGAGCTGCTCTGGAGGATTCCTGTAAAAATGGTACCGGCAAAAAAACCTTTCCAGGGTCTATCTGTTACCTTTGAGAGGAAAGTTTTTAATGCAGCACCGGACATATTGAACAATCCGATACGTAAAACAGCCATACCGGCTAAAAATATCGCAATGAATAATAGAAATAAAATTAGCTCATACATGACTCTCACCCCTTAATCAGCTTATGGTCCAAAGGGGGTAGACATGCTATAAAAAGGATTTCTTTGCTCTAGGATGATTGTTTTGTGAAAAATTATGACATAAACATGATAATATTCGAAATAAGTTTGATTTTATTGGTTGACCTGTTAAAGATGATATATTATAATTGTTTAGTACATGTATAACATGTTGACAACTTGAGTTAGTGTGTTGTTTTCGGAGGGAGGGAAAGAGATGTCTAAAACCGTCGTTCGTAAAAACGAATCGCTTGAAGATGCTCTTCGTCGTTTCAAACGTACTGTATCTAAAGCAGGATCGCTTCAGGAAGCTAGGAAGCGTGAATTTTATGAAAAACCAAGCGTAAAACGTAAGAAAAAGTCTGAAGCTGCAAGAAAACGTAAATTCTAAGAGAGGGTGGAAAGATGAGTCTTCTCGAGCGTTTAAATAATGATATGAAACAAGCGATGAAGAACAAGGAAAAGGACAAACTATCTGTTATTCGGATGCTGAAAGCTTCTATTCAAAACGAAGCTCTAAAGCTGAGACAAGATTTAACAGATGATGAAGAATTGACAGTGCTCTCTCGCGAATTAAAACAACGCAAAGACTCCCTCCAGGAGTTTGAAAACGCAGGTCGTTCCGATCTCGTGGATAAAGTCCGCACCGAACTAGTATACGTAGAGGCATATATGCCTGAGCAACTTTCAGAAGAAGAGATTTCTAAAATTGTTAAAAAAACAATTGAAGAAGTCAATGCAACGTCCAAAGCAGATATGGGGAGAGTTATGGGAGCTTTAATGCCTAAAGTTAAAGGTAAAGCAGATGGTTCTCTAGTAAACAACTTAGTACAACAACATCTATCTTAAACTCGAAACCTAACCGCAGGCAAATTGCCTGTGGTTTTTGTGTATTAAAGGATTAGATTACAATATTTATGCGTATATTATTGGGACAAATGGCGAGATATTATGGATACTTTTAAATTTATTTGCTTTTTTTGAAACCTTTTTCATATACATACGTAATAACTAAGGAACAGAGTAAAGGGTAGCTTCATTTGCAGGGGCCTCTTATTCAATTTTTAGTTACGGGCTGAATTTATCTAGTAAGTATTCTTCGGAAAATCGGAGGCCGCTTACAGCGTTAAGTACGGGAAAGGAGGCGTTCCGTTGAAAATTTGGCGTTATATTTCTTTGCTCTTATTTGGATTGCTGTTTACCATGTCTTCACTGATGGTGCCGGCTGTTTCTGCAAAGGAGAAGATCGTTTACCATGTTCCGATTGAAGAAACGGTGGAAAAGGGACTCTCTGCTTTTTTAGAGCGTGCGTTGACCACTGCAGAAGCCGCTAATGCAGATCTTGTCGTTTTCGAGGTGAATACCCCTGGTGGTGCTGTTGATGCGGCAGGGAAAATTGCTAAGTTAGTGTCCGATTCACCAATAAAGACAGTTGCCTACGTCAATAACAGAGCTCTTTCTGCAGGCGCCTATATTTCTCTGAGTGCCGATGAGATCTATATGGTTCCGAGTGCGACGATGGGATCGGCAGCTGTTATTGATTCATCAGGAAACGCTGCAGGAAAGAAAGCGCAATCTTATTGGCTTGCTGCCATGACGACTGCTGCTGAACAAAATGGACGCGATCCGATTTTTGCCCAGGCGATGGCGGATGAAGACATCAACCTTCCTGAATATGGTGCAGAAACCGGAAAGCTGCTGACATTTACAGCGGAACAGGCTAAAAAGGCTGGCTATAGTGAAGGTACCGTTTCTGGGATAGAAGAGCTGTATAGTATACTTGGGGTTGAGGATGCCGATATTCGATCTATCGAAGAAAGCTTTCCTGAGAAACTTGCCCGCTTTTTGACCAATCCAATTGTCATTCCTATTTTATTAACAATAGCAGGAATCGGGATTGTGATTGAATTGTTTTCACCTGGTTTTGGAATTCCGGGTGTTATAGGGATTTCCAGTCTTGTGTTGTTCTTTTATGGCCATCTTGTCGCAGGTATCACCGGGTACGAATCGTTAGCATTGTTCATTATTGGAATCATTCTTGTACTAGTAGAATTTTTTGTCCCAGGGGGGATTATCGGGCTGCTTGGGTTTACCTCGATTGTGGGAAGTCTATTCCTCGCATCAGGTGATCCTGTTCATATGACGATTTCCTTGCTAATTGCGATTACCGTATCCATTTTGGTATTCATCCTACTTGTAAAGGTGTTTGGAAAACAGATGAAATTTTTCAGGAAAATGATATTAACCGATGCAACAAAAACGGAACAAGGGTATGTGAGCAATCCGAATCGAGTGGATTTATTAGGTGTTGAAGGGAAGGCCCTTACAGATTTAAGGCCTTCAGGAACAGCTTTGATTAATGATGAAAGAGTTGATGTCGTGACTGAAGGAAGTTTTGTTTCCAAAGGTTCGTCAATCATAATTGTTAAAGTTGAAGGATCTAGGGTTGTCGTCCGGGAAATTCCGGAATCAAATTAAAAGATACAGGAAGGATGAATCATTAAGTGATAACTTCAGGAACGATTTTTATTGTACTGGCAGTGATTGCTGCTATCATCGTATTGGCAGTGTTTTTCACATTCGTACCAGTAATGTTATGGATTTCTGCTTTAGCGGCAGGAGTCAAAATCAGTATATTTACATTGGTGGGTATGAGGCTTCGTCGAGTTATACCAAGCAGAGTTGTCAATCCTCTTATTAAGGCCCATAAGGCTGGAATCAATGTTTCAACGAATCAATTGGAGAGCCATTATCTTGCAGGCGGTAATGTCGATCGCGTCGTGAATGCATTAATTGCTGCGGAACGTGCGAATATCGTGTTACCTTTCGAAAGAGGTGCGGCTATTGATCTTGCTGGTCGTGATGTACTGCAAGCTGTTCAAATGAGTGTTAACCCGAAAGTGATCGAAACTCCGTTCATCTCTGGTGTAGCAATGAATGGGATTGAAGTAAAAGCGAAGGCAAGGATCACGGTTCGTGCCAATATTGAACGTCTAGTCGGTGGTGCCGGTGAAGAGACGATCATTGCCCGTGTAGGGGAAGGGATCGTATCGACAATTGGTGCTTCGAAAATGCACACGGATGTACTGGAACATCCCGATTTGATTTCAAGAACAGTTTTATCAAAAGGGTTGGATTCAGGAACAGCATTTGAAATTCTCTCCATTGATATCGCTGAAGTGGATATCGGGAAAAACATCGGGGCGATCTTGCAAACAGACCAAGCCGAAGCGGATAAGAAAATTGCCCAGGCAAAAGCAGAAGAACGACGTGCCATGGCTGTTGCGCTTGAACAGGAAATGGTTGCCCGCGTTCAGGAAATGCGAGCGAAGGTTGTCCAATCCGAAGCGGAAGTTCCGTTGGCTATGGCAGATGCACTAAAAAGTGGAAACCTTGGAGTGATGGATTATATGAATATCCAAAATATCACGGCTGATACGGATATGCGTGATTCCATCAGTAAAATATCCGACAATCCAAAAGATAACAACATTAACAATAATAATAATAACAATAATAATATTTAGATCAGGGAAGGGAGGTCTTTAAATGGGAGATTTTATTGATTTCTTTCTCAAGAACCCATTCCTTATCATTGTCTTGATCGGTATTTTAACGTCCATGTTAGGAAAGAAAAAGCAGCCTCAGCAAAGTGATGATCCAAACACGCCTCCGAAAAAGAAATGGCAGGAGGTCATCCGGGAGCTTCAAGGTGAAATGGCACAAGGTAATCAACAGCAAAGGCCTACACCTGCTCCCGTAAGGAAAGTCGAACAGCAGGCAACTCAGGCTGCTGAAGTTATCGATGAGACGAAAACTGAAGCTAACAAAAGGATTGCGGAGCTTAGGCGTCTGCAGCAGAAATACGATCAAGAGCGTTTGTATCAAAAAGCAAAGGCTGATCAAATTACATCAGCGATTTCAGATAACAGCAGTTCAGTCTATCGTAAAGGTCCATCTTATGGCAAAAAGCAGCTGATTGATGGAATTATCATGTCAGAGGTGTTGGGCCCGCCAAGGGCAAAGCGCAGTCTGCAGAGGTCAAGGAGATAACTCGATAGGGGACCTGTTTGCATTATGTATTTGATGCAATAAAAAAATAGACTTTTGTTCCTTTATAATTTTGTGCTAGAACCCTCTTTCATTTCATACATTGAGATGAAAGGGGGTTCTTTTTTATGGCTCGTAATTGGGGAAAAAAAATGAAACAGCTTATGACCAAAACAATGGACCTTCCGCAAGATGTCATGATGGACCTGCCGCGAATTACTATGATCGGACAATTACATATTTATATTGAAAATCATCGTGGCTTATTAGCTTTTACTGACAGTGAAGTACGATTGATGCTGAAAAATGGTCAGTTGCTAATAAAGGGAACAGCCTTTGTCATTAAGACGATTTTGCCGGAAGAAATCATGCTAGAAGGCAAGATTGACAAGGTATATTTTATCAATGAATGATCCCGGGAGGTCTCCATGAAAAACCAATGGACAAACTACTATACAGGCTATGTTAAAGTGAAGGCATATGGCAGAGGTGCGGAACGGTTGATTAACATGCTGACAAGGAGAGGGCTTCATATCTGGGATGTGAAGCGTGTTGGAAGTGAATCTCTAATTTTTCATATGGATTTTAGAGATATTCCAAAGCTCCGTCAGGTTATGCGTAAAAGTGACTGCAAAGTAAAGTTCATGCAGGGAAAAGGCGTTCCGTTCCTATTGAAGAGAGTTATGAAAAATAGCGGGTTTTTGGCTGGTCTAATTGCCTTCCTGCTTTGCATTTTTGTACTTTCCAATATGGTTTGGGGCATTGACGTGCAAGATGCAAAGCCGGCAACCGAGCATGCCATCCGAAAAGAGTTGGACAAGATGGGCGTGAAAATTGGTAAGGTGCAATTTTTTGTTGATGATGTGGATACAATCCAGCGTAAACTATCTGATCGGATTGGCGCATTAACGTGGGTGGGAGTTGAGCTGAAGGGGACAACTTACCATTTTAGAGTTGTTGAAAAACGGCAGCCGAAAGAAATCGAGAAAACGTCTCCACAGAATTTGGTAGCTTCGAAAAAAGCAATAATCACTGATTTGTTCGTAAAAAAAGGACAATCTATAGTAAACGTAAATGATTATGTCGGCAAAGGGCAGCTTCTTGTTTCAGGTGTGATAGGGAAAGAAGACAAGCCGGAAATTGTATCAGCTCAGGGAGTAATAAAAGGGAAAACCTGGTACAAGGCGGAAGTGAAGGTTCCATTGAAAACTAAATTTTCTGTTTTAAACGGAAATGAAACGAGTAAGCACTATATAAAAATGAGTAGCTTTTCTTTGCCAATCTGGGGTTTCAAAGATCCGGGATATGAAAAACAGGAAAAAGAAACGACTGTGAGGCCGTTTCACTTTCTTCAATGGGAACTGCCTATTTCCTATAAAGTTGTGACCTTAAGGAGCAAGGATGATATTGTCCGAAGTTATACGAAGGAAGAAGCGATAAAGGAAGGTAAAAAAATGGCCCGAGCCGATTTGCAAAAGCTGCTCGATGAGGAAGATGAAATCGTGGGAGAAAAAATTTTGCACGAAAGCATAGAGAATGGTAAAGTTAAATTATCTATACATTACCAAGTTATTGAAGATATAGCGATTGGACAGCCAATCATTCAAGGAGACTAACGAATGGCAGATGATGTGAAAGTAATTAAGCTAGAAATAGAATCACCTAATGAAGCAATTGCTTTATTGGGCAATGGAGATTCAAATGTAAAAGTGCTTGAAGAAGAGCTTGGAATTTCAGTTATTACCCGAGGTGAAGCAATCAGTGTTGCTGGAGAAATCGAGCGGGTAACAATGGGTCAGGAAATATTGAAAGCACTATTAACAGTAATTAGAAAAGGAATTACAATCAGTTCCAGGGATGTTCTATATGCAATTGAATTGGCTAGAAAAGGGACCTTGGAATATTTCGGTGAATTATATGAAGAGGAAATCGCTAAAACAGCTAAAGGGAAATCCATTAAAGTCAAAACAATCGGTCAGAGATACTATATTCAAGCTATAAAGAAGCAAGACTTAGTATTTGGAATTGGACCTGCTGGAACCGGGAAGACCTACCTTGCTGTAGTGATGGCGATTAATTCATTAAAAAATGGCCATGTTAAAAGAATTATCTTGACTCGACCGGCTGTTGAAGCGGGTGAAAGCCTAGGTTTCCTGCCAGGAGATCTGAAGGAAAAAGTAGATCCGTACCTACGGCCGTTATATGACGCCCTACATGACCTTCTGGGGATGGAACAGACCCAAAGGATGATAGAACGTGGAACGATTGAAATTGCTCCTCTTGCCTACATGAGGGGACGTACGCTTGAAGATGCATTTGTCATCTTGGATGAGGCACAAAATACGACTGAAGCCCAAATGAAGATGTTCTTAACTCGGCTTGGATTCGGTTCAAAGATGGTCATTACGGGAGACCGTACACAGATTGACCTTCCCAAAGGAATGAAGTCTGGTTTGGTTCGGGTTGAAGAAATCTTGAAAAATGTTAAAGGTCTTTCATTTGTTTATTTTGAACAAATTGATGTTGTAAGACATCCACTTGTAGCCAAAATCATTACTGCTTACGAGCAGGCAAAGGAATAAGAAAAAAATCCGCCAATTCCACTCGGCGGATTTTTCGTGCTGTGTGTAGATTATGTGTCTTTATTAGCAAAAAGTAGAAATAGAACGGAAGAAGCTTTACATTTATCATAACCAGGGTGAAAATTAACAAGAAAACTGTTATGATTTTACATATCTAGAATATTACATCACTTTCTTATAGGAGGACCTTCCTTGAATCGTATCCAGAAATTTTTCACTAAAATAAAGGGGCTATTGGTCCATCGTTTTTTTCAAGTACTGTTGTTTCTGATACTTGGTTTGTTTGCGTATGGATTAATGTTTTCCAATGTCAAACCGGAAAAAGTCCAGGTAGAGCTTTTTAAGCCGGCAGAACAAACTATTCGTTCAACAAAGACTGTAGAAGATACATATAAGACCGAACAAGAAAAAGAAGAGATTTCAAAACAAGTGGCGGATGTCTATACATTAAAAAAAGAATACGCCAAAAATAAAGTAGATCTGATTTCATCCATTTTTGATTCGGCGATTGAGGTGAATAAAGAAACAGATCCTGAAAGAGATAAAAAAGAGGAAGGAAAGGAAGATAAAAAGGAACCAATAAAAACTGATGCTCAGAAGGTTTCCATTTTAAAAGAAAAATTGACAGATGAAGTCAATAGAAATATTGAGGATTCTGTTTTCCTTGCTTTAGTACAGGCGGATGAAGATGAGTTGAAAATTGCAAAAGACTCAACGATCACGGCTGTTAATAATGTGATGAGCTCACGAATTGCGGCCAGTGATGTCGAAAATGCCAAGAAAAAGGTTGTAGAAGAATTAGGGTATATGAGCATTAATAGCGATATGAAAAAAGCCTCTAATTCCCTTGCACGCACGGCAATCATCCAAAATGTGTTTTTCGATAAGGATAAAACCGAGGAGCAACGTAGGAAAGCAGTCGAAAGCGTAGAGCCTATTAGAATTCTTCAGGGGCAGATTATTGTTGAAGAAAATCAGTTAGTAGACCGGGATGTGTACAGGCAACTTGAACTGGCAGGTTTTTTAAGTACAGAGTCTACCATTTATCCTTATATTGGGCTACTGCTATTTATCCTTTTAACTTTTGGAGCTTTTTATTACTTTTTTTACTTTTCAATTTCCAAAAGGGATAACAAATACAATCAGTTATTGATCTTCAGTCTTGTCTTTATCCTTTCAATGGCAACTATGAAAACTGTCAGTGTTTTGGCAGATCTTAAAAATTCGAATTTGGAATACATTTTCCCAGGTGCCATGGCGGCTATGCTTATTAAGATTTTATTGAATGATAAGCTAGCTGTAGCAATGATTATTTTATTAGGTTCGTATGGTACGATTATATTTAATGGTGATACACCTGGAAATCTAGATTTCTCTATGGGACTTTATATTATTTTCGGGGGTTTGGCGGCAATCATTATATTATCGCGCCCCAATTTCAAATCAAAAGTTCTGATTGCAGGACTTCTGATGTCTTTAATCAATATGGCATTTGTATTTTCGCTTATCTTTATAATGGACGGGCATTATACTAAAATGGAGTATTTGTACTATGCTGCTGCAGCTATAGGATCGGGAGTGGGTTCAGCTGTTTTGACAATGGGCCTGTTACCGTTTTTTGAGGCAGGTTTCGGGATCTTATCATCGATGAAGCTAATCGAACTTTCAAATCCAAACCACCCTTTACTACGAAAAATTTTAATTGAAGCGCCAGGGACTTACCATCATAGTGTAATGGTGGCCAATTTAGCGGAATCAGCTTGTGAAGCTATTGGATCAAATGGATTGCTTGCAAGGGTCGGCAGTTATTATCATGATATAGGCAAGACGAAACGTCCGCATTTTTTCATCGAGAATCAGATGAATGAGGAAAACCCGCATGATCGACTGCAGCCGGAAACGAGTAGGGATATCATCATTGCCCATGCTGTTGATGGTGGAGAGATGTTGCGCAGTCATAGATTCCCGAAAGAGATTGTTGATATTGCGGAGCAACATCACGGGACTACTTTATTGAAATTTTTCTATCATAAGGCGAAGAAGCAGGATGATTCGACAGTTGAAGCCTGTTACCGTTACCCAGGCCCAAGGGCGAAAATGAAGGAAGTCGCTGTCATAGGGATTGCTGATAGTGTAGAGGCCGCGGTGAGATCGATGCAGCACCCTACACCTGAGAAGATTGAAGAGCTGGTAAGTTTTATTATTCAGGACCGAATTCAAGACGGTCAATTTGATGAATGTGACATTACTATGAGAGAATTAAGTATTGTGAAGCATTCCTTATGTGAATCGCTTAATGGTATCTTCCACTCTAGGATTGAATATCCGGAGCCGGATAAATTAGGACAGAAGGTGAAAGAATGATTTTAGCAATCGATTTAATGGATGAAACGAACGAAGTTACGGAAAAAGCTCAGAACCTTGTTGAAAGTATTCTGCAATTTGCGGCTAAAAAAGAAAATATTGAAGAAGATACGGAACTGTCTGTCACTTTTGTAGATAATAAAAGAATTCAGGAAATCAATAAAGAATATCGCCATAAAGATGCAGCTACCGATGTCATTTCTTTTGCACTGGAAGAGATGGGTGAAGATGAAGTGGAAATTATCGGGGCCGAAATGCCTCGTATGCTTGGTGATATTATCATTTCCATTGAGCGTACAAAGGAGCAGGCAGAAGAATACGGACATTCTTTTGACCGTGAACTTGGGTTTTTAGCTCTTCATGGTTTTCTTCATTTACTAGGCTTTGATCACATGACTGAAGAAGATGAAAAAGTGATGTTTACTAAACAAAAGGAGATCTTGGAAGAATATGGACTTTCAAGAGAAGGATAAAAAAAAGTATCCTTTAATAAAAAGCTTCTCGTTTGCCTGTCAGGGGATTTTGGAAGCAGTTCGAACAGAACGTAATATAAAGATTCATTTCGTATTAACAGTAATCGTCGTATTCTTTGGTTGGTATTTTTCATTGAATGGGATGGAATGGCTGTTCATTTTGGCTGCCATTGCTGGTACGATTACATTAGAGCTCGTTAATTCAGCGATTGAAAGGGTTGTAGACCTGGTAACAGACCAAATCCATCCCCTTGCTAAGCAGGCAAAAGATATTGCAGCGGGAGCTGTATTCATATATGCTATATTTTCTATAATAGTTGGATTGATTATCTTTTTGCCGAAGTTTGGTCTATAGGTGGTTGAAATGGTATCCAATTTGAAAGGAAGATGTGAATTGAATACGAATGAATTGATCGAGGAAGCTAAAAAAGCAAGGGAAAAGGCTTATGTACCTTATTCAAAATTCAAAGTAGGGGCTGCTTTATTAACTGCCGATGGTAAGGTTTATCATGGGTGCAATATAGAAAATGCTGCATATAGTATGTGCAATTGCGCAGAAAGAACCGCTTTATTTAGTGCCTATGCCCATAATGATAAGAAGTTCACAAAACTAGCAGTCGTGGCAGATACTGATCGTCCAGTTTCTCCATGCGGAGCGTGCAGGCAGGTTATTTCAGAACTATGTGAACAAGATATGATGGTTGTTTTAACCAACTTAAACGGGGATATTAAAGAACTAACAGTACAGGAATTGCTTCCAGGAGCTTTTTCACCGGAGGATTTAAATGAATAAACTATTTGACGAAACACAAGTAAAAGGTTACAAATCAGGTTTTATTTCAATTATAGGACGACCTAATGTTGGCAAGAGTACATTTTTGAATCGGGTTATTGGTCAAAAAATTGCCATTATGAGTGATAAACCGCAAACAACTAGAAACAAGGTTCAAGGTGTACTTACACAAAACGATTCACAAATGATATTCATTGATACACCGGGTATTCATAAACCGAAGCATAAGCTTGGGGACTTTATGATGAAGGTAGCAACAAATACATTGAAAGAGGTCGATTTGATTCTCTTCATGATTAATGCGACAGAAGGATACGGACGTGGTGATGAGTTTATCATTGAAAAACTACAAACCGTAAAAACACCTGTTTTCCTTGTAGTCAACAAAATTGATGCTATGCACCCTGATGATTTGCTTCCAATTATTGAGAAATATCAAAAGCTTTATCCGTTCGCGGCCGTCGTTCCAATCTCAGCGCTTGAGGGCAATAATGTCGATACACTGCTTGAGCAAATCAAGGAGCATCTTCCTGAAGGTCCACAGTTTTATCCAGCTGACCAAGTAACCGATCATCCGGAGCGTTTTATTATTTCCGAATTGGTCCGCGAAAAAGTTCTGCACCTGACTAGGGAGGAGATTCCCCATTCAGTGGCTGTTGTTATCGATTCAATAAAAAAAATGGATAACAGTGATACGATTAATGTTATGGCTACGATTGTGGTAGAACGTGATTCACAAAAAGGTATTGTCATTGGTAAGCAAGGGAAAATGTTGAAAGAAGTCGGTAGCCGTGCGAGGGTTGATATCGAGAATTTATTAGGCTCGAAAGTATTCCTGGAACTATGGGTGAAGGTACAGAAGGATTGGCGTAACAAAGCAAGCCAACTTCGCGATTATGGTTTCAATGAGAGTGAGTATTAATTAGCAAAATTTACGCTTCATGAAAGTGTGGAAAAAGGTCAAGCTAATCATATGGTCGGATATTTATATTGCTAGTTAAAAATGAAAGGTGGGCTTTATATGTTGGATTTTACCTGGGAGTTATTTAGTGAAACAGGTAATGTGGACACCTATTTGCTGTTTAAGGAGATAGAAGTCGAAAGACAGGAAAGACCCTTAGTATTGAGTGAAGAGCTAGCAGATATTGATTTTCCTGTTTCATAAGATAGTCTTGGCAAGCATGGGTGGTGTCTTGGTATGCTCCAAAAATGTGAAGGCATTGTCATAAGACGGACTGCATATGGAGAAAACAACAAAATTATTACTATTTATACCCGTGAGCTAGGGAAAATTGGAGTTATGGCTAGAGGAGCCAGTAAACCTAATAGCAGGCTTGCTGCCGTCACCCAACTTTTTTGCTCCGGGTATTTCCTTGTTTCTACATCAAGCGGACTCGGAAGTCTTCAACAAGGAGAAATGGTCGACTCGCTTCGTTTTATAAGGGAGGACCTTTTTGCCACTGCATATGCTTCATACATTGTTGAATTGGTTGATAAAAGCGTTGATGATAAGAAACCAAATCCATATCTGTTTGAATTACTCTCGCAAACCTTGCATTACATAAACGAAGAATATGACGCGGAGGTTTTGAAATTTATTTTCGAAATGAAGATGCTGCCCGTCAACGGGATTAACCCAGTACTAAATCAATGTGCTGTTTGTGGTGAAACAGAAGGGGAATTCTCCTTCTCGCTACGGGAAGGTGGTTTTATTTGTCACCGCTGTCTGGGAAAAGACCCATATCACTATAAAATTTCACCCGCAGCCGTTAAATTGCTGCGAATATTTTATTATTTGGATTTATCAAGGCTCGGAAACATTTCGGTTAAGCCTGAAACGAAAAAAGAACTGCAGAAAATCATTGATGCTTATTATGAAGAGTATTCAGGCCTCCATTTAAAATCAAAAAAGTTCTTAAAACAGATTGATACGATGAAAGATATGTTTTAAGATTTGACCTATTGACATTCCAGGCCTGATTGTATAAAATTCTAATCATTAAAATAAGAAGATTGCGTTGATGGAAAAGAGTATCTGTCATTCTCCATAAAAAGCGAACCCGGGATGGTGAAAGCCGGGATATGGATTTACAGGGAAGGCATTCCGGAGCATGTAGCTTTGAAAAGAGGCCGGTTTATTAACGGCAATTAGGGTGGAACCGCGGGTAAACTCTCGTCCCTATGCATTTCGCATAGAGACGGGAGTTTTTTGTTTGCAAAAATGCGAAAGAATAACAATGAATGGACCGGTAAAACACTTGAATTAATTGGTGAAATGCATGCGTGGCCGATAAACGATTCAAAATTACTGGTATAGGAGTTCCCGTCCCTAATTCATAAAGAGGCGTTTTAAATAATCTGGAGGTGTACGATGAATATTCAAAATATGATTTTAACTTTACAAAAGCATTGGTCTGAACAAGGCTGCATATTAATGAATGCTTATGATGTCGAGAAGGGGGCAGGAACGATGAGCCCTTATACGTTCCTTAGAGCAATTGGACCTGAACCGTGGAGTGTTGCTTATGTGGAGCCATCCCGCCGTCCAGCAGACGGTCGTTATGGAGAGAATCCTAACCGTCTCTATCAACATCATCAATTCCAAGTGATCATGAAGCCATCACCAGACAATATCCAAGAGCTGTATTTGGATTCATTGCGCGCATTAGGTATTAACCCACTTGAGCATGATATTCGCTTTGTAGAAGATAACTGGGAAAACCCATCACTAGGTTGTGCTGGTCTCGGCTGGGAAGTTTGGCTTGATGGAATGGAAATTACACAATTTACGTATTTCCAACAGGTAGGCGGTCTTGAGTGTAAGCCGGTTTCCGTGGAAATTACATATGGAATCGAGCGTCTGGCTTCCTACATTCAGGAAAAAGAAAATGTGTTTGATCTAGAATGGACAGAAGGATTTACAGTACGGGATATTTTTGGACAGCCGGAATACGAGCATTCAAAATATACGTTTGAAACATCCGACCTTGATATGTTATTTCAACTTTTCACAATGTATGAAAAGGAAGCACATCGCCAAATGGAAGAAGGGCTTGTACATCCTGCCTATGATTATGTTTTAAAATGTTCACATACATTTAATCTTTTGGATGCAAAAGGTGCGATTTCAGTAACGGAAAGAACGGGGTATATAGCCCGCTGCCGTAACTTAGCACGTAAGGTTGCCAAAACCTTCTATGAAGAGCGGGAAAAATTAGGCTTCCCGATTCTAAAAGTGAAAGGGGAGAATACAAATGAGCAAGCGTGATTTGTTATTGGAAATTGGATTGGAAGAGATGCCGGCTCGTTTTGTGACAGCGTCTATGAAACAGTTGTCAGATAAAGTACAGAAATGGCTTAAGGAAAAAGCAATTGAATTCGGAGCGGTTGAAGCTTTTTCCACACCAAGACGTTTGGCCATATTGGTAAAAGACGTTTCAGAATCACAAAAAGATATCGAAGAAGAAGCAAAAGGACCAGCTAAAAAAATTGCTTTGGACAGTGAAGGAAACTGGTCTAAAGCAGCATTAGGGTTTGTTAGAGGCCAAGGGATGACCGCTGAGGATATTTATTTTAAAGAACTTAAGGGTATTGAATATGCCCATGTAAATAAATTCATTAAAGGACAACCGACTTCCCAGCTTTTATCTGATTTACAGGAAATTATCAGCGGGATGACGTTCCCGAAAAATATGCGTTGGGCCAACCAAGACCTTCGTTTCGTCCGTCCGATTAAATGGCTGATTGCATTATTCGGCAACGAAGTAGTGCCATTTTCCATAGCTGATGTTGAAACAGGCCGTGAAACAAAGGGACATCGCTTCCTAGGAGAAGTTGCAATGATAGAGGCTCCTGAACAGTACGAAGCAACGTTAAGAGACCAGTTTGTCATGGTTAATCCAGATAAACGTCGTAGTGTTATTTTAGAACAGATTAAAAGTCTTGAGCAGGAAAAAGGCTGGATTATCCCAGTTGATGAAGATCTGCTTGAAGAAGTCAATAATTTGGTTGAGTACCCAACGGTGTTATTTGGCCACTTTGAAGAAGAATTCCTTGAACTTCCAGCTGAAGTTTTGATCACTTCAATGAAGGAGCACCAACGTTATTTCCCAGTTAAAGATCAAGACGGCAAGTTACTCGCATTCTTTGTAACCGTTCGTAATGGAGATGACCGTCATCTAGAAAAGGTATCTAAAGGAAATGAAAAAGTGTTGCGTGCCCGTTTATCGGATGCGGCATTCTTCTTTAAAGAAGATCAGAAAAAAGAGATAGCAGATGCTTTGAAAAAACTCGACAGCATCGTTTATCATGAAGAAATAGGTACCTTAGCTGAGAAAACAGCCCGTGTAACAGCGGTGACAGGCGTTCTGGCAGATGCTTTGAATTTAAAGGCAGAAAAGGATCTGGCGGTTCGTGCTGCTGAAATTGCTAAATTTGATTTAGTAAGTCATATGGTTTATGAATTCCCCGAATTACAAGGGTATATGGGTGAGAAGTATGCGCTCCTAAAAGGAGAAGCAAAAGAAGTAGCGGCTGCAATCAATGAACACTACATGCCAAGACATGCGGATGACAATGTGCCGCCTTCTGTTATTGGAGCAGTTGTAAGTATAGCCGAAAAAATTGATACTCTCGCATCATTCTTTGCTATTGGCGTCATTCCAACCGGCTCCCAGGATCCATACGCATTGAGAAGACAGGCAAGCGGTGTTGTTCAAATTTTAGCGGAGAAAAAATGGAATATCTCTTTAGAAGAGCTTATTACTCTAGGACTTAAAGGACTTGAATCAAAAGGTCTTCTAAAACGCGATTTAGAGGAAGTAAAAGCAGACATGTTTACCTTCTTTAAAGCGCGGGTAAAACATTTACTTCAAGAACAGCAGATTCGTTATGATTTAATTGATGCCGTTCTGATCGATGAGATTGGGTTTATACACTCTTTAGTAGAACGTGCTCATGTATTGGACGCGAAAAAAGATGAAGCAGGCTTTAAAGAAAGCCTCGAAGCATTAAGTCGCGTTATGAATATTGCTGTAAAGTGTGACCATAAAGTGACAGTTGACCCGAATGCTTTTGAAAATGAGCAGGAAAAAGCGCTTTATGAAAAATATCAAACAGTAGCATTGCGATATGTTGAATCTAAAAAAGAGAAAGAGCGTTTTGAACATCTTATCTCGCTTCAATCGGAAATAGAATCATATTTCGAGAATACAATGGTCATGGCAGATGATGAAGCAATCCGTAATAACCGCTTATCCCTAATGAAAGAAATTAGCGATTTAGTTTCAGGCTTTGCGGCTATGAATAAAATTATCCTTTCATAATTGAAAGGATTCATCGAAATCGGAGACACTTTATATAAAGGTTTCCGATTTCTTAAAATATTAAATGGTCAATAAATAGGACAAACCTGCTTTTATTAAAAAATATAGTATATAATTGTTAGATGAATAACTTTTGTTACTTTTCTCTGCGAAAGCAGTGGGGTGGTGATTATAATCCAATTGAATAAGCGTCAGGAGCATATTTTACAAATTGTTAAAGAGAATGGACCGATTACAGGTGAACATATTGCCGATAGACTGAGCCTTACAAGAGCGACGCTTCGTCCGGATCTTGCTATCTTAACGATGGCAGGCTTTCTTGATGCGAGGCCGCGTGTCGGGTATTTTTATACAGGCAGGTCAGGAACACAGCTTTTGACAGATAGTTTGAACCATCTTTATGTACGAGACTATCAATCGATCCCTGTCGTTGTTGATGAAGGCATTTCCGTATATGATGCAATCGTCATGATGTTTTTAGAAGATGTCGGTACCATGTTTGTTGTCGATAAGCATGCTCTGCTAGTTGGTGTCTTATCAAGGAAAGACTTGTTGCGTGCAAGTATAGGTAAGCAAGAACTTAACTCCATTCCAGTCAATATTATTATGACTAGGATGCCCAATATTACAATGTGTTCAAAAGAAGACTTATTGATTGATGTTGCCAAGAAATTGATTGATAAACAAATCGACTCATTACCGGTCGTCAAAGAAACAGAAAAAGGCTATGAAGTAATCGGAAGAATTACAAAAACCAATATAACAAAAGCATTCGTAGCTTTAGCTGATGAAGGCTATTAGGGGGCTTGCAAAAGGAATGACGGAGAATATGAACGGTTCTATTATATATGTTGTATCGGATTCAGTGGGGGAAACAGCGGAATTGGTTACAAAAGCAGCTGCAAGCCAGTTCTCGGGATCTGCTTTTTCCATAAAACGGATTCCGTATATTGAAGATGAACAAAACGTGGATGAAGTAATTTCACTGGCAAAATTAGATGGAGCGATCATTGCCTATACCCTTGTTAAGCCAACTATTAGAGCTTACATGAAAGCACAGGTCGAAAAAGAAAATCTGTCTGCTTATGACATTTTAGGGCCGCTCATGGACATCCTTCAGAAAAGAGCGCCAAAAGGACCGCTTAATGAACCAGGTCTCGTTAGAAAGCTTGATGATGATTATTTCAAGCGAGTCGAAGCCATTGAATTTGCGGTAAAATATGATGATGGGCGGGATCCCCGTGGTATTTTACGAGCAGATATCGTCCTTGTAGGTGTATCACGCACTTCAAAAACACCTCTATCTCAATATTTGGCACATAAACGTTATAAAGTCGCTAATGTACCTTTAGTGCCTGAAGTGGAACCACCAGAAGAATTATTCCTGGTCCCACCTGAAAAATGTATTGGTTTAAAGATTAGTCCGGAAAAGCTGAACCATATTCGTAAAGAGCGATTAAAGTCCCTGGGGCTTAATGATCATGCTATTTACGCAAATGTGGAACGGATTAAAGAAGAGCTGACGTACTTTGATACAATCATTTCGAGGTTGAATTGTCCAATCATTGATGTTACGAATAAAGCTGTTGAAGAAACAGCCAATTTGATTATCAATATCCTTCAAAAAAAAGATCGTTGATAGGTGGATTTATTTAATTCTTAAATTATGGTAAACCAAAATGTGAGCTAGACACTTTAAGTGTCAGCTCACATTTTAATGCTAAGGGGATTTAAGGGAATTTCGCACAAAAATAGGAAATGATTACATAATTTTCTCCTCTTTTTACATTTGAAATTCCATCGATTTGTATAAAATAAGAATCGGAATTTAAATGTTGGCATCTTCTAATCAAATAGACTATAATAAAAAATTGTGAGAAAAAAGTAATCTTAAGGTTTAGACTTAATTAATAAGGAATAAACTAAAGGTTAATGAGAAGTCAAGGTTTTTATCATAAAAATAATTCGACATGTTCCGTATAATTTTAAATTGGCTGACTCTGAATCAAGGTAAAAGCAGCATTGTAACTTTACTAAGAAGAGATTCCTTGAATTAAAAAGGTTGGCTCTTTTAGAGAATATTCTCTGACCCATGGCTGAAAGTTACACTATATCTCGATAAAGTTTAGGGGAGAAAAAGGATTATGCAGAAAGATGTAGAATTAAAAGGTATGAATAATAAACCAACCATACACGTCGATGCCGATGCATGTCCGGTGAAAGACGAGATCCTTCATTGTGCACGATTGCACGATGTCGAAGTCTGTTTTGTTGCGTCATATAAAAATATGATGAACAACCCTGAGGGTAAATGGGTATATGTCGATGCGGACAAAGAAGCGGCCGATCTTTATATAGTAAATTCAGTAAAAAAGGGTGATATCGTTGTAACTGCAGATATTGGATTGGCTGGAACCCTGCTTCCAAAAAGCGTTTATGTTCTTTCACCGAGGGGAAAAGAATACACAGACGAGAATATTTTTATGCTCCTAGATATGCGTTATCAGTCAGCGAAACTTCGCAGGCAGGGTAAACATACGAAAGGGCCGAAAGCATTCACAAAGGAAGATCGAACATGTTTTACAAATAAACTTTTGAAAACTTTGTCGAATTTTGCAGGGATTTAGAAGTCGGTATCGAATTAGAAACTATCACCAAAATTGCAAGGTGGAAAAATGACAAATGGCCGTATAGAAGACGAGAAAATAAACCAAATTCGTGAAGCTGTTGACATTGTTGATTTAATTGGAGAATATGTCCAGCTGAAGAAGCAAGGGCGAAATTACTTTGGTCTTTGTCCTTTTCATGGTGAAAACTCGCCGTCGTTTTCCGTTTCAGCTGATAAGCAAATCTTTCACTGTTTCGGTTGTGGGGCAGGCGGGAATATTTTCACTTTCTTAATGGATATAGAAGGCTACAATTTTGTGGAATCAGCGAAAGTTTTAGCTGAAAAAGGAAATGTTCCTTTAGATGTTGAAATAAATAAGGACTCCCAGCGTTCTAATATGCCTGCTGGCTCGCAGCAAATGTTTGAAGCACATGACTTGTTGCGAAAGTTTTACCACCATCTCCTCGTAAATACGAAGGAGGGTCAAGAAGCTCTTGAATATCTTCTTAAACGCGGATTTACAGAAGAGACGATAGAAAAGTTCCAAATTGGTTACTCATTGGATTCATGGGACTTTGTCTCCAAGTTTCTTTTAAAACGTGGGTTTCCAGCGGAATTTATGGAGCAAGCAGGGCTAATTATTTTTAGGGAAAAAGACGAGTCATATTTTGACCGTTTCAGAAATAGAGTCATGTTTCCAATTATGGATCACCAAGGGAATACGATTGCGTTTTCGGGGAGAGCAATGGGGGACGATGAGCCCAAATATTTGAATAGTCCCGAAACGCCAATCTTCAATAAAAGTAAAACTTTATATAATTTTCATCATGCAAGACCTCACATACGAAAGAAAGAACAAGTAGTTATTTTTGAAGGCTTTGCCGATTGTATTTCAGCTGTTCGTGCGGGTGTAGAGAATTCGGTCGCTACGATGGGGACCGCCCTAACCGATCAGCATATCCAGCTATTAAAAAGAAATACTGATCAGATACTAATCTGCTACGATTCGGACTCTGCGGGATTGAATGCGGCAAACCGTGCAGTTAATATGTTACAGGACAACGATTTTACAGTTAAGGTCGCGCTGATGCCTGATAACTTGGACCCCGATGACTACATAAAGGAATTCGGTGAAAAAAGCTTTGTTTCTGAAGTAATAGGGGCCAGTTTAACCTACATGGCATTCAAAATGCATTATTTACGACGAGGAAAAAACGTAAATAATGAAGGAGATCGAATTCAATATATCGAAGAAGTTCTTAGAGAAATTTCGCGATTGCCCAATGCTGTGGAGAGGGATCATTATCTCCGGCAGTTATCCTCTGAATTTTCTCTATCATTGGATGCGTTGGAACAGCAGCAGCGACAGGTATTTTTTGCAGAACGCAAGAAGGGGACACTGCCGCAGCCTGCAATACAAAAGAAAATGACCCTGCAATATGAGCATAAGTTAAAGCCAGCTCACCATAATGCTGAAACTAAGTTAATTGCCCATATGCTGAAAAGCAGGGATATGACTTTCAAAATTCAGCAGTTGCTTGGGCAAACAGTCTTTCATGTAGATGAACATCAGGCAATCATCACCTATTTATATGCGTTCTATGAAGATGGACACGAGCCGGATACAAGCTTTTTCCTTACTTATTTACCGGATCCAAACTTGAGAAGGATCGTTTCGGAAATAGAAATGATGTCAGTGAATGAGGAAGTTACCGAAAAAGAACTGACCGATTGTATAAATCAAGTGTTGAAATATGAAAAGTTGTTAAAGATAAAAGAAAAACAAGTTGAAGAAAAAGATGCAGTTAGACGTAGTGATTATGTAACTGCTGCACAAATTGCCATGGAAATCATTAAATTGCGTAAATTGTTGTAGTAAGTTGTTTAGGTGTAAGTCCTGGAAGGAGGGGAACTAATGGCTGAAAAACCAGCACGTTCCAAACAAGTTGATAATGAATTTAGCCTTGAGCAGGTGAAAGAAAAATTAATAGAGCTAGGTAAAAAACGGGGCTCTTTAACTTTAGAAAAAATCGCAGAAAAAATTGGCGGTTTTGAGTTAGATTCCGATCAAATGGATGAGTTCTATGAGGTGTTAACTGAAAACGGAGTCGAAATACTCACTGATGGTGAGGAAGACGAAGATGAAGATGATCCCGATGAGAAGAAACTTGCAAAAGAAGAAGAGTTTGACTTAAATGATTTAAGTGTTCCTCCTGGCGTAAAGATTAACGACCCTGTCCGTATGTATTTAAAGGAAATTGGTCGCGTTGACCTTTTATCAGCCGAAGAGGAAATCTCTTTAGCGATGCGAATTGAAGAAGGAGATGAAGAAGCAAAACGCCGTTTAGCTGAAGCCAACCTGCGTCTAGTTGTCAGTATTGCTAAGCGTTATGTTGGACGCGGTATGCTCTTCCTTGACCTTATTCAAGAAGGTAATATGGGACTTATCAAAGCGGTAGAAAAATTTGATTATCGCAAGGGATACAAATTTAGTACGTATGCAACATGGTGGATTCGCCAGGCCATTACTCGTGCCATTGCTGACCAAGCAAGAACGATTCGAATCCCGGTGCATATGGTTGAAACCATCAATAAATTAATTCGTGTTCAAAGGCAGCTTCTTCAGGATCTTGGACGTGAACCATCTCCAGAAGAAATTGCAGAGGATATGGATTTAACTCCGGAAAAAGTTCGTGAAATCTTGAAAATAGCTCAGGAGCCTGTTTCCTTGGAAACGCCAATCGGTGAAGAAGATGATTCCCACTTAGGTGACTTCATTGAAGATCAGGACGCGACTTCTCCATCTGAACATGCAGCATATGAACTATTGAAAGAACAGCTTGAAGACGTATTAGACACACTGACAGATCGTGAAGAAAATGTCTTGAGACTTCGCTTTGGACTTGATGACGGCCGTACACGGACGCTTGAAGAGGTAGGTAAAGTGTTTGGAGTTACCCGCGAGCGTATCCGTCAAATTGAAGCGAAAGCATTACGTAAGCTGAGACACCCAAGTCGCAGCAAACGCTTGAAAGACTTCTTAGAATAGAAATAAATATGCCCTTCACAAGAGCCACTCTTTGAATGCCAAGCGTTCGGGAGCGGCTTTTTTTCACGTGATTAAATGTAAAAATATACATATAAGAACAATATTTATGTATTTATCTATATAATGGAGACGAGATTCAGTGCATTAAATATCTATTAATAGGAACATAGGTAGCCACTGGTATCGTACGAACGTTCCCCTTAGTGCCGAGCAAAATTGTAAAATCAATCTTAAATGAATGGCTTTATTAGCCGATATAAAGAACAAACGGGCATGAGGATGTGTATTCATGGATGAGACGAGAAAGAAAATTATCATTCAAGAAATTAACTCCTGGAAGGAAAGTCATATGATTCCGGAGCAATATTGTAATTACTTACTTGCATTATACTGTCAAGGAGAATTACCACCTGCTTATTCGAATAAAACCGGGAACGACAAAAAAGACATTCTTTCAGGGCTGATAATGGGAGCCTTTTTTGTATTTATTGTATTTTTGAATTATTTTACTGAAATACCCATAAGAATGCAAATTGTTGTGACAACAATTTCTATCATCATCTTTGGGTTTTTAGTTCGCCGCTTTATTAACAAAAAGATTGTTTTTCAATTGACGTTAATAGGAATGGCATTATTAATGCTTTTATTTACAGTTAAATTGACTGAATTAATTGCCCCTGGTAGAGAAAGTATTCTTAATACTTGTTTGTTTATCCATTGCGGGCTCTGGATTTTAATAGGGAAAAAACTAAAGCTGCTCTATTTCTCCATATCGGGGTGTCTAGGGGTTATTATCACACTTTACTTTTTATTAATATAATTAAAATGGACAATCAAGTGTTTTAAAAGAAATTTTAGGGTATTATGGAATATATATAAAGAAAAAACTGTTTGGAAATATACATAAGTTTTTGACAATTTTAAGAAATTATATAATATCTTCTATTTTTGGGCTTTTACTTGAAACTCTTTTCAAGTAAAATAATATATAGTTGTTTGTATATAATATTAAATATGGTAGGTTTAGGTTCTACATAGGGGAGGAAATACTATGAAAAATCCAGTAATGCCTTTTATTATTATCATGGTTTTTGGTATTGGACTTATGTTTTTACTTTCGTTTAAAGGTTTGGGTGATGCCAAAGATCTTGCTAAGGAAAAAGAAGGCGGCGCAAAGACAGAAGAAACAGAAAGTGCCTCAGCATCACCTGAAGACATCTATAAGCAGACCTGTATCTCTTGTCATGGTGATGCCTATCAGGGTGGTGTCGGTCCAGCTCTAAAAGGAGTTGGCGATCGTCTATCAGTAGACGAAGTTAAAAATGTAATTACTAATGGACGAGGTGCCATGCCACCAGGTTTAGTCGAAGAGCAAAACATTGATGCCATGGCCGAGTATATTCACGGACTGAAATAATTTATGAAAACTGACTCAAAAAATCGTTGGAAGGCGAGCTTTTTGAGTCAGTTTTTCTTTTCTTCCGCAAAACAAAGATTCCAATGATGGAAGTTGTCCTTTGTCTAGTGATTGAGAGAGAGCCATATTTCTCTCGTTCTGTAATTTTTCCATAGAACTTGTTATAATCGAATGGGAAACTAAACTATGTAAGACATTATTTGAGTTAAGAGAGTTGATAATATGAATCATGAAAAACTATCGATGAGATTAGAACGTGTTGCCATACATATACCAAAAGGAAGCATCCTTGCAGATATTGGTTCAGACCATGCGTACTTGCCTTGCTATGCAGTGAGTAATGGACTGTGTGACCAGGCTATAGCCGGGGAGGTTGTAGAAGGACCATATCAGTCAGCTCGCAAGCAAGTGGCTATAACAGGGCTTCAGGACAAGATTGAGGTCCGTAAAGGAAATGGACTTGAGGTGTTAAATCCTGATGAAGCTACATGCATTACGATTGCAGGCATGGGCGGGACATTAATCTCAAGTATATTGGAAAGTGGAAAAGAAAAACTGGGCAAGGCAGAGAGGCTTATCCTTCAGCCGAATGTTGGTGCAGCAAATGTTCGTAGCTGGCTAATCGATAACGGCTGGGCATTAACTGGAGAAGAAATCCTCGAGGAAGATGGAAAAATCTACGAAATCTTAATTGCTGAAAAGGGGGACCCGCTTCAACCTTATCGTGTAAATAAGCAAATTGGCCTCATGTTTGGGCCGTTCTTGACAAAGCAATTCAGTGACACTTTCATAAAAAAATGGCAGCTTGAGAAAAGACATTTGGAAAGAATCATCGAACAATTGGATGAAAGCGGCCGAAGCGGATTAGAATCGAAGCGTAATGATTTAGAAGCTCAAATTTCTGTAATTGAGGAGGTGCTTAAAGGGTGAAGACAGCAAATGGTTTTCAAATCATTGAGATGTTTGAACAGTTCTCCCCAAAGCAATATGCGATGGAGGGAGATCCAATCGGATTACATGTCGGACAATTGAATAAGCCGGTTACAAAAGTGATGATTGCCCTTGATGTGCTAGAAGAGGTTGTGGACGAAGCAATAGAATGTGGCGTGGAACTAATCATTGCCCATCATCCCCTTATTTACCGTCCATTAAAGAAAATAGATACAACCGTTGCTGGCGGACGTATCATAGAAAAGCTGATCAAGCATGATATTGCTGTTTATGCTGCACATACTAATTTGGATGTTGCTAAGGGCGGGGTAAATGATTTACTTGCTGATGCTCTTCTATTACAGGATACAGAGGTACTTATTCCTACTCATGAAACAGCTCTAAAGAAATTGGTCGTGTATGTGCCTAAGGCTGATGAACAAAAGATAAGAGAAGCCTTAGGTAAGGCGGGAGCAGGAGCAATTGGAAATTACAGCTATTGTTCGTTTTCAGGTGAAGGTACTGGACGATTTTTACCAGGCGAAGGCAGTGAACCGGCAATTGGCTCACTAGGAAAGCTTGAAGCGGTTGCTGAAGTTCGGGTTGAAACGATATTCCCGGAAAATATCGAGAAGAAAGTGCTTTCTGCGATGATTAAAGCCCATCCGTATGAAGAAGTCGCTTACGATATTTATAAGCTGGAGAACAAAGGAGAATCACTTGGATTAGGTAAAATTGGTGTGCTTGCAGAAGAAATGTCACTTGAGCAATTTTCCGAACATGTGAAACAAACACTAGATGTTGATAAGGTACGTGTCGTCGGAGATTTGCATAGTCCGATAAAAAAAGTAGCAGTTCTTGGAGGAGACGGTAATAAATACTTTACGACCGCGAAATTTAAGGGTGCTGATGTGTATGTTACAGGTGATATGTATTATCATACGGCCCATGACGCGATGATGATTGGTTTGAATATTGTGGACCCTGGCCACAATGTTGAAAAAGTGATGAAAAAAGGCGTTGCGCGAATCCTAAAAGAAATGTGTCACGAAAGAAACTTCGATGTAGAGTTCATTCCATCCGAGATAAATACCGACCCTTTTCGATTTATTTAAACATACGAAAAAAGGCAACCACTATGGCTGCCTTTTTTTGAAAATTTATTTCTTTACTTTGATTTTAGGTAAAATTTTATGCAATGGTGTTTTCTTTTCCGTATTCCAGGTCAATTCATTATTTGGGTCATATTGCTCTATGAATGCAATAACTTCTTTTGTAATCGGTGTTGGTGTAGAAGCACCAGAAGTAACAGCAACGGTTTCTGCATCTTTTAGCCACTCGAGGTTCAGCTCGGAAATGTCAGCGATGCGATAAGCGGTTGTGCTGGCAATTTCTTGGGATACTTGTGCAAGGCGATTAGAATTGTTACTTTTCGGATCACCAACAACGATTAAAACATCGGCTTCTCCAGCTTGCTGGGCAACTGCTTCTTGACGTACCTGTGTGGCTAAACAGATTTCCTTATGAACTTCAGCGTGTGGAAACTTTTCTTTAACCTTATCCATGATATCCAATACGTCCCATTGGCTCATGGTGGTTTGATTGGTCACAATAATCTTTTCACTGTTCAAAGTTAAGGCTTCAACATCTTCATCCTTTTGAACCAGGTGAACGACATCGGGGGCAACTCCAACAGCGCCCTCTGGTTCAGGGTGGCCTTTTTTGCCGATATAGATAATTTGATACCCTTCAGCTTCTTTTTCCCGTATTAAGTCATGTGTTGCGGTAACATCAGGGCAAGTAGCATCGAGTGTAACAAGCCCTTTTTTCTCAGCAATCTTCCGAATTTCAGGGGAAACACCGTGAGCAGTAAAGATAACGGTTCCGCTGTCCACTTGTTCGATGATCTCGTTACGGTTACTGCCATCTAACGTGATGATTCCTTCTTCTTCAAAAGCATCAGTTACATGTTTGTTATGAACAATCATACCTAAAATGTAAATAGGACGTGGCAAGGTTTTATCTAAAGCCGCATTTCGGGCGATGACCATGGCATCGACAACGCCATAACAATAGCCGCGCGGGGAAATTTTAATCACTTTCATCTATGTGTCCTCCTTCAAAGGCAAGAAACTCTCACTATTTATACCTTTCTATTATATAAGACCATAGATGATATTACAAAACATCCTATTTGCCTAAAATTAGCTTTTTCGAATTTTAAATATAAAGCTTAGGGCCAGAAGACCTTACCCTTGTGGTTTCAGGACGAACTTTAGAGATTGGTTTATCAGGGATAACGGTTTCTTGTTTAGTTGTATCCTCCTTTAACTCATTGGTATTTGGTGACACATCCTTTGCTTTTGTTTCAACTTCACTTTCACCTTCTGATTTCACTGTATCATCACTGGATGATATGCTTCGGAAAACCTTCCACATGGACGGCAAGTTTTTAATAACTGGGCCATATTGCTCTACCATTGGGGTGAATTGTTCGGCTGCCTGCAGCACTTTTTGCGTGTTGTTGAGCATATTGTTCAGGGAATCAGGGTTTTTTAATGTCTCCAAAATCCCACCTCCACTACTTCTTGAAGAATTTTGGTTGGTGGAAGAAGCAGCTGGCGCAAATAAGTTGGGGGAAGCTGCATTCTGTTTGGACTTACCCAGAATTCTTGATAGCAATCCTTCTTTCTTCGCAGGTGGCTGTTCCTGCCTCTGTGGCTGATTGAATGGGCCTCGGAAACCTTGAGGTACTTGAGGTCTATTTGGTGCAACAGGCCGACGCATCTGTTGAAAAGCGTTTGGATTTTGCTGCTGGGGTCCTCTAAATGGGCCTGGTGGCTGCGGCATTCGCCTTCCATTAGGTGGTTGAAAACCGGGTCCGGGTGGCCGATTTCTACCTGGGAACATAGGTTTCACCTCCTCTAAGTTTATATGCTGGTGTTTTCTTCTATATAAATTATGCAGTTCAACAAAAAAGGTTTGAGGAAAGAATGACTGGGCTGTTGTGAAGTAACCGGAAAGAAGGTAAGATGGTAACGGTAGTCTTTTAGCTCCATGTCTGCGGGGGATACGCTATGGCCAGGACAGGGGCTTTTCGTTTGCAAGAGTCCATTTTAAGAGAACTAACCAAAGCGCTTGCGCTTTTTATATTTTTTTAGCTTCAGCGCCTAGCTCGTTGTGAAAAAGATGATGGACCTCAAAAGGCAAAAATCGCCTTATGGGTCAATCCCTATTTTCTTCACGAGCTACCCAAGGCGCTTGCGCTTTTTGTATAATTTAGCTTCAGCGCCTAGCTCGTTGTGAAAAAGATGATGGACCTCAAAAGGCAAAAATCGCCTTATGGGTCAATCCCTATTTTCTTCACGAGCTACCCGAGGCGCTTGCGCTTTTTGTATAAAATTTATTATAATAACAGGACATGTCTATTGACTGACAAGGATAAAGGAGTTTTTTGATGAAACAAAACCAATTTGAACGATTTAATTTGAAAAGCTACATTCTAGATGCGGTTCGTACTTTAGGGTTCGATAAGCCGACGGAAATTCAAGAACGTGTGCTTCCGTCGCTTTTAAAGGGAAGTAGCTTAATAGGACAGTCGCAGACAGGTACGGGTAAGACACATTCCTATTTGCTGCCAATTATGAACAAGCTTGATGCTGGTAAAAATGAAGTTCAAGCGATTATTTCCGCACCAACCCGTGAGTTAGCGAACCAAATCTACAAAGAAGCTTTGAAAATTGCAGACCATTTCCCAGAGGATGAGCAGATTCAAGTCCGTTGCTTTATCGGTGGTACTGATAAACAGCGAATGATTGATAAATTGAAGACACAGCCACAACTGGTTATTGGGACTCCTGGTAGGATTAAGGATTTGGTTGAAGCTCAGGCCTTACAAGTGTATACAGCAAAAATGCTTGTAGTCGATGAAGCGGACCTTATGCTTGACATGGGATTCCTTGAAGATGTCGATTTATTTGCATCACGTATGGCTGAAAAAATTCAAATGCTTGTTTTCTCAGCAACTATACCAGAAAAATTAAAGCCATTTTTGAATAAATATATGGAGAATCCGAAATATGTTCAAGTGAACCCTAAACAGGCGACTGCTGCAAAAATTGAACATGTCTTAATTCCGCTCCGCCATCGTAACAGAGAGCAGTTACTGCATGATATCATTGTTCGTTATAATCCGTATTTGGCGATTGTTTTCACAAACACCAAAAAAATGGCGGATCATGTGGCTAATTCCTTGATTGAAAAAGGGTTGAATGTCGGTCGTATTCACGGAGATTTAACACCTCGTGAGCGTAAAAAAATGATGAAGCAAATTAAAGATTTGGAATATCAATTTATTGTTGCGACAGATTTGGCTTCGCGTGGAATTGATATTGAAGGTGTCAGCCATATCATTAACTATGAATTGCCATCAGATTTGGACTTTTATATCCATAGAACAGGAAGAACAGCTCGTGCAGGATATTCAGGTATCGCCGCAACAATCTATAATACATCTGATGAAGATTCATTGAACCGTCTTGAAAAGATGGGAATCGAATTTCATGATGCCGATATCCAAAACGGCGATTGGGTTAATATAGAGGAGCGCAATAAACGGAAAAACCGTAAGAAACAAAAATCTGATATTGATGTTAAAGCAAATAGGCATGTTAAGAAGCCAACTAAAGTTAAGCCTGGTTACAAGAAGAAAATTCAACGTGATGTGGAAAACTTTAAAAAACGTGAACGTCGTATACAGAGAAAGAAATAATAAGGGAGTAATTAGATGCTGAAGATTGGATCGCATGTTTCAATGAGCGGGAAAAATATGCTTCTTGCTGCGAGTCAAGAAGCGGTTTTATATGGCTCCAACACATTCATGATCTATACGGGAGCCCCTCAAAATACAAGACGTAAAAAAATCGAGGATTTAAATATCGAAGCCGGTAGATTGCATATGGAGGAAAATGGAATTAGTGATATCGTGGTCCATGCCCCCTATATCATCAACATCGGAAATACGACGAATCCAGCCACATATGAGCTGGGAGTCAACTTTTTACGTAGTGAAATCGACCGGACAGAAGCGTTAGGTGCAAGACAGATTGTTCTTCATCCAGGTGCACATGTTGGAGCAGGCAGTGAACTCGGAATCAAGAGAATCATCGAAGGCTTAAACGAAGTGCTCACTGCCGATGATAAAGTTCAAATTGCCCTTGAAACGATGGCTGGTAAAGGAACTGAATGTGGCCGTTCTTTCGAGGAGTTAGCGATGATCATCGACGGTGTAACCCATAATGATAAGTTATCGGTATGCTTCGATACATGCCATACTCATGATGCTGGATATAATATCATCGAGGATTTCGATGGTGTACTAAATGAATTTGATAAACTAGTAGGTATTGACCGCATCAAGGTCCTTCATATCAACGACAGCAAAAACGAACGCGGTAAGCGTAAAGACCGCCATGAAAATATTGGTTTTGGCCATATTGGTTTTAATGCGTTGAATTATATTGTCCATCATCCGCAATTAAGCGATGTTCCGAAAATACTGGAAACACCTTATGTAGGAGAAGACAAGAAAGACAAAAAGGCACCATATAAATTTGAAATTGATATGTTTAAGAACAATCAATTCGAAGAAGATGTATTGGAAAAAATCATGTTACAAAAATAATAATGTTGAAAGGGCGATTCATCGAAATAACGATGAATCGTCCTTTCATTTTACTTACAATGTGGACGAATGCCTAGGTAACTAAGTCAGACAGCCGGCAGAGTTATTTAAAAATTGGAAGTAAGATTGTTGAAGAGGGTTTCAATTTCCCTGGCTGTGCTGGCTCCGGCAACATTAGTAATTTGACCAAGAACGTTCTGTCTTTGACGTATATCAAAAATGTTAATGTTTTTACCTTTTAGAAGTGCGCTGATATCTTGTGCTTGTTTTTGAGTTAGTGAAACCTGGTGCTGCCTCGCAAGGGAAAGTAGTTCATCGGGTCGTATATTGTTAATTTTATGATTAACCATCATTTCAAATAATTTCATACGATCTCCTCCTTTTTTAAAACATATGAAGAAGGTAGACGTATGTGAACATGAAACTTTGTTTGATTCTCGAGAAATTGATGTAAATAATGAATTTTGGTATTTCAGGGCGAAAAAGCTCTTGATTAGAGGGCCGGATTCTTTACATCTGAACTTCTTTGATTTATACTAACCATTGTTAATCGTAATGATTCTTAAAAAAAAGGTGATCTCTTTGGATAATGTAGTAAACCCCATTGTTAAATTAGAAGATATATCTTACAAATATACAAAAGATCTAGTGTTGGAACATGTTTCGCTTGAAATCCCTAAAGGGGCTTTTTTAGCAATTGTCGGGCCAAATGGATCCGGTAAGTCCACGCTTTTGAAGTTGCTACTTGGTTTGTTTAAGCTCCAAAAAGGAAAAATTGAAATATTTGGGGAAGATATACGACGCTTTAAAGATTGGCAAAAGGTCGGGTTTGTGTCACAAAAGGCGAACTCCTTTAACTCAGGATTCCCTGCAACTGTATTTGAAGTGGTTCAAAGCGGTTTGACCAAAAAAATCGGTTTATTTAAATTTGCAAGTAAAGAGGATAAGCAAAAGGTAAAGAAAGCTTTGGAATCTGTGGACATGCTCGATTATCAGAGCCGCAATATCGGTGAATTATCTGGGGGCCAGCAGCAGAGGGTATTCATTGCCCGATCACTTGTCAGTGAGCCGGAATTGATGATCCTGGATGAACCTACGGTCGGAGTGGATTCAAAGAACGTCCACCAATTTTATGAAATGCTGGAAATGTTAAATGAAAAATTAGGAATTACCCTAATTTTAGTCACTCATGATGTTGGTACGGTGACCGATAAAGTCACACATGTCGCCTGCTTGAATAAAAAGCTTCATTTTCATGGGGATGCCTGTGAATATAATGATTTGGATGAGGGAGAATTGTCATCAATTTATGGGCACGGCGTCCAATTGTTAAATCATAATCATTAAAATGTTTTGGAGGATAGCCCAATGATATCGGGGATATTGCAATTTGAATTTTTGCAGAACGCTTTTTTGACTGGAATCATCATCGGAGCGCTTGCGCCATTAGTAGGCGTTTTTGTCGTGGTAAGAAGGATGTCGATGATTTCCGATGCACTTAGTCATGTAGCGCTTGCTGGAATAGCATTTAGTTTATTGCTTCAGAAGAGCTTTCTATCACTTGCTGGATTGAATCCGCTATATATAGGGATGGCTTTTTCGGTAGGGGGTTCTTTATTTATTGAAAAATTAAGAGGGGTATACAAGCATTACCAAGAACTTGCAATCCCAATCATTATGTCCGGTGGCATGGGTCTGAGTGTAATTTTTATTTCAATTGCGGATGGTTTCAATACGGATTTATATGGTTATTTATTCGGAAGTGTCAGTGCAGTCAGCCGTTCAGATTTGTATGTCATTTTGGCAGTGGGGATTGTCGTTGCCTTGATGCTTACCCTATTGTATAAAGAACTATTTCTGTTATCATTTGATGAAGAGCATGCGAAAGCATCTGGAATACCTTATAAAGCGATTCATTTTATTTTTATTGTCATGGTAGCATTGGTCATTGCTGCTTCGATGAAAATTATTGGAATATTGCTAGTATCCTCGCTCATGACGCTACCAGTTGCAGCTAGCCTCCGCTTTGCGAAGGGTTTTAAGCAGATGATTGTATATTCCGTATTATTCGGTGAAATTTCCGTTATCGGCGGATTATTTTTATCTTACAATCTTGATCTCGCTCCAGGTGGGACAATTGTTATTATCGCAGTGCTAATTCTCATCTTGTCAATTTTGTTTGATAAGTGGAAAAATCGATAGATGGGGTGATGTTTTGAACGTAACAACTGCCATGCAATTACTAAAAGATAAAGGCTTTAAACATACAGGAAAGAGAGAAGAAATGCTTCAGCTTTTTTCTTCCAGTGATAAATATTTAACCGCTAAAGATGTGTTGGAGAATATGAAACAGGAATATCCAGGCTTAAGTTTCGATACGATTTACCGTAATCTTTCCTTGTTTGTCGAACTCGGAATCTTTGAGGCGACCGAGTTGGAAGGAGAAAAGCATTTTCGCTTTACATGCGGACATTCTTCACACCATCACCACTTCATCTGTTTGAATTGCGGTAAAACGAAGGAAATCGAATTATGCCCGATGCAGGAACTTCAGGAAAGTTTGAAGGACTATGATGTTTCGGGACATAAATTTGAAATTTATGGACGCTGTCCGGCATGTAGTGTTTCTGTAGAAGCGTAAAAAACCATTGACTTCAGTCAATGGTTTTTCTTTTTATTTTATAGTAAGGGCTTTTCTGCCATCCAATTATTCACCCAGTGAGAGGCTTCTTGCCAATTGTTGACTCGTATCACTCTATCGGGCACAGGATCTTGGTTATAAGGGGTATTAAATAAAATTACGGGTATTTTGCATTCTTCAGAAATGGCCACCGCATTATCATGCTTGTCCTCCAAAAAGAGATCGACGGCAAATTTTTTGGCTGTAGCAACTTTATCGTGTGAACCAACCAACTCTAGGTGGTTATAAATGACCTTATTCGTTGAAAACCAATTCTTTGTTACATCCAGCAGGCGGTTGCTTCTGGCACTGATAAAATATAAGTCAGCTTGGTCTGTCCACTTTTCCAATACATCTTTTGCTCCCTCAGCCAATATAGACTCGGAATAAATGAGTGGCTCGGTTTCTATGAACCATTTGGTGAAGTCTTCTTTTGGTACATTTACAAACGGGAATAGGTCATACTCAGTAATATCCTCATAAGCTAAATTCAGTTGAAAAGCTTTATTTAAATAGGGGACCATGGTATCAGGTCTTGTAACAGTCCCATCTATATCAATGCCAAAACGTTTTTTCATGATGAATCTCTCCTCATTTTCAATACTTGTAATAGTGTACCATATACCAACTTAGCAATGGAAAAAAACCATATTTATTTCCAAGATATGAAACCTTTTTCACGGTAGTTTCTATAGATTGTACATACACTATAAATGCTCCTACAAATGAAAGTGAGGGATGCACGAATGGAAAAAGATCAATACTCCAGTATTGACGATGAGATGCGATCTAAAGAGGAAAGTGTACCAGCTGTTGTAGATGATCAGCATCATGAGCGTTATTATAATGAAGATACAGCTGCAGATGACAGGCGTTATGAAAATCGGGAGTCTAATGTAAAGACGGATAACCGCTATCGTGAAGAAACTTCTGCCGAAATATCAACACCGCCTCAGCGAAGCAGAGGATATAATGACGAGTCGGTTGATTCTGAAGATATGACTTCAAGAGGAAACGTTGTTGGAGTTATATCCTTAATCATCTCCATAATATCGTTATTTATGATGCCCTTCATCTTAGGGGCTTTAGGGATAATTGTTGGTATTTTTGCTCGCGTTCGAGGATCGAAAATGGGTACATGGGCCATAGTTATTGGTGCAGTCTCCATCATTGTCGGCCTATTTATTCTGCCGTTCTTTTAAAGGAGCATAAGCTTGCCTTCGATGTCGTTTTCATGACATTGAAGGCGCTTTTTTTGTTTGTAATCAGTACAAATTTTATGCTTAACACTTTTCTAATAGCGGATCGACCAATGGTGAGTTATATTTATTAGAATTTAGTGCAATTAGTGTATTAAAAAGAAAAAAGTCCCGAAAATAAAATTCGGGACTTTTTTTATTTAGTTAAGGCTGCAGCAGCAGCAGCTTCTGCTCTTTGTTTTTCATAGTACTCTTCAGCGATTTTGTCAATTTCCTTTTTCAGTTCCTCGACCATCGTTTCTTCAGGCACTTTACGTACGATTTGTCCTTTTCTAAACAGTAAACCTTCACCACGTGCTCCAGCAATGCCGATATCCGCCTCACGAGCTTCACCAGGGCCGTTTACAGCACAACCTAGAACAGATACCTTAATTGGTGCTTTAATCGTCTGGATGTACTCTTCAACCTCATTAGCGATTGAGATTAAATCAATTTCGATACGTCCGCATGTAGGACAAGAAATTAAAGTAGCCATGTTAGAAGCAAGTCCAAATACTTTTAGAAGCTCCCTTGCCACTTTCACCTCTTCGACAGGATCAGCACTTAAGGAAACACGCATCGTGCTTCCAATACCTTGGCTTAGGATGGCACCTAGTCCGGCAGCACTTTTTACAGTTCCGGAAAACAGTGTACCTGATTCCGTAATCCCCAGGTGTAGAGGATAATCGAATGCTTTTGAAGCTTTTTCATATGCTTCGATGGCTAAATTTACATCAGAAGCCTTCATGGAAACGATGATGTCATGGAAATCGTGATCTTCCAGGATCTTGATATGGTGTAAGGCACTTTCAACCATGCCATCGGCAGTTGGGTATCCATATTTATCGAGGATCTTCTTCTCGAGAGAACCTGCATTGACTCCAATACGAATCGGAATTCCTTTTGCTTTCGCAGCTTTAACAACTGCTTCAACTTTTTCACGTCGTCCGATGTTACCAGGATTAATCCTGATTTTATCTGCTCCGCCTTCTATTGCTTTAAGAGCCAGCTTATAATCAAAATGAATATCAACTACAAGTGGGATGTTTATCCGTTTTTTTATTTCAGGAATGGCATCAGCCGCTCTTTCATCTGGGCAGGCGACACGTACGATTTGGCAACCAGCTTCTTCAAGACGAAGAATTTCTGCAACTGTTGCTTCAACATCATGTGTTTTTGTTGTAGTCATGCTTTGTACAATAACTTCATTATTGCCGCCAATTGTTAAGTTTCCGACTTTAATTGGCCGCGTCTTAGTGCGATGTATGATTTCACTCAAGTGGAATTCTCTCCTTTAGGAAAAAATCAGTTTTGATTTTTAATTTATTTCTCTAAAATATTGTATCAATGTACATACCGCTTTACAAGGAATAGGATGCATTATCTTTTTTTTGTATCAAGAAAGTATTCCGTTTTTGAAACCGTGGACCCTTTGATAGCTATTTATAAACAGGAATTTTATATGTTTTGCCAATTTGCATTTGTTCGGGCTTCAACCCTTCGTTCAGTCCTTGAAAGTCAGATATAATTGTCTCAATCGGCTGGTTTGATGCGCCGATTTCCTTTTCAACGATGGAGAGTAATGTATCACCAGGTTTGATGGTGATTTCATTGTAAGCCACTGAAGGGACAGATGCAGGCTTACTTGCCGGAACAGATGGCTCGACTGAAGTGGTTGATGGATGGGAATCCGGCAGTGTACCTGTGGTTAAATCAAAATAAATAATAAATATAATGAAACAGAATGAGATAAAAAGCAGTAGCCGTTTCATTTTACCATCCTTCCAAGCTTGTCTTTAATACATATATACTTGGAAGGTTTAAAGATTATGCCTAATATTGGGCAGATTTTTCAAATGAAAATTAGGACTTGCTTGTACGACTTTTTTATTTTGTTGTGTAAAAGCCCTTTTATATGAATTGTTAAGAAAGTAGCGGATTTCCTTTGGCGTCAGATCAATCTTTTTTTGCCTCCATTATTACGATTAAAGGTTAATAAACCTAATAAATAACAACTGAGTGATTGTATAACAGTGATATTTCCAAAGTAAAAACCCGGGCCTTATCGGCGCGGGTTTTTTGCAATTCATTAGCATATAATTCATTATTCCTTAACAGCTGATGTTTCTTTAATTGATAAGTACATTATAATTAATGTCACAAACCAGCTAAGGAGCGAAGCAAATGGAACATTTGCCTTAAAGATGTCCATGATGGTAAAGAAAATAGTGGAAAGTGTAATACTGTATGCACTAATTCTCCATAGATGCCTATAAGCAAGCGAACGACCAAGAGTGCTTTTGAAAAGAAGACCAAAAGCGGCTAGAATTGTCACTTTAATGAATGTTCCACAAGCAGTAAACAGGTATAATATGAGAAGCAGTAGCGAAAGGATAATCGGCAGCACAGAATCGACTGAATCAAGCCAAATGGATATGTCCTGATTATTTCCTTCTAAAAGGGAATAAGGAGAAGTTTGAACGTTACCACCAGAAACGAAAACCAGCTCGGATTTTAAAAGGGCGATTGCCTCATCAGCTTTAGAGCCCACATCTTCTGGGGTCAAGGTCCCTGAACCGTCTACAAAAATTTGGTATCCGTTTTTATTCAAGATAAAGGGCTCGCTACTTTCAGACGTTAATGTGCCATTTTTAATTTCAAATTCCGGCAAATCTTCAGATACTGTTTCGTGCATCGCATCAATCCCGTCCACAACCATTGTACCGAAGTAAAAAGCTGAAGGGAGAAAGGCAACAAGGCTTAATAAAAATACAAATAGAATCGTTTTTCCAATTCCTTGGTTTTGAAAGGAAGCGATATCTTTAGGTGAATACAAGCTTACCCATAGTTGTTTGAATATGTTCAATGTTTTCAGCACCTATCTATTGTGATATACCTATCCAATTTTAACTACATGGTAAAAATAAAACAACCTGTATTCTACTTCAATGGTTTCACATATCTGTAAACAGGTAATTATGAAGAGATAGAGGCAAATTATAAATGAAATGTGAAAGGGCGTTTTAATTGTGGATACAATATTTTGGATAATTATAGTCCTGATGTTCATAGTGGGCTTTGTCGGATTAATTTTTCCAGTTATTCCAAGCGTTTTATTTATATTTGGGGGGATTTTGTTATATGGGCTATTTTATTCCTTTGAACCTTTTGGATGGTTCTTTTGGACAGTCCAAATTTTATTTGTCATTCTCTTATTCGCAGCAGATTATATCGCAAACATGGTCGGGGTCAAAAAATATGGAGGGACCAAAGCGGGGGTTTGGGGCAGTACAATCGGGCTTCTTGTCGGACCATTTGTGATACCATTTGTCGGGATATTAATAGGGCCTTTTATAGGCGCATTCCTGGCAGAAATCATAGTCCATAAAAAAGACCCTATTACTGCATCTAAAATCGGCCTTGGTTCCGTTATCGGATTTATAAGCAGTGTGATTACAAAAGGTATCATCCAACTTTTGATGATTGCGTATTTTTTATTCGTGGTATTCTCATAGGAAATAGAATTGAATTGAAAAAGTGAGGCATAAGGTTTGAAACCGTTTCAAAAATTTGATACTCTATTGCTAGCGAGCTTTAGGTATCTTAAGAGAACTAGAGCCCTCAAAAAAACAGCTTACATAGGGAGGAATTTTATTATGGCTTTCGAACTTCCACAATTACCGTATGCATATGACGCATTAGAACCACACATCGACAAAGAAACAATGAACATTCACCACACTAAACATCACAACACGTATGTGACAAACTTGAACAATGCTCTAGAAGGCAACCAAGAACTTCTAAGCAAAAGCGTTGAAGAAATTGTTGCTAATCTTGATGCAGTACCTGAAGCTGTTCGTACAGCTGTACGTAACAATGGTGGTGGACATGCTAACCACTCATTATTCTGGGAAATCCTTTCACCAAACGGTGGCGGACAACCAACTGGTGAATTAGCTGATGCTATCACATCTAAATTTGGCAGCTTTGACAGCTTTAAAGAAGAGTTCGCTAAAGCGGCTACTACTCGTTTCGGATCTGGCTGGGCATGGCTTGCTGTAAACAACGGTGAGTTAGAAGTAACAAGCACACCGAACCAAGACAACCCATTATCAGAAGGTAAAACTCCACTTCTTGGATTGGATGTTTGGGAGCATGCTTACTACCTAAACTACCAAAACCGTCGTCCTGAATACATCAATTCTTTCTGGAATGTTGTTAACTGGGATGAAGTTGCAAAACGTTACAGCGCAGCTAAATAATTAGTAGGAATTAAAAAGACGGGAATCCCTTTTACGGGGATTCCCGTCTTTTGTTTATCTCTGTCTACGCCTTACAGGCTAGCCAATCGAAGAGTTTTCTTTACACTTCTTATAACCCGTTGAGAGGAAGAAAATTCGAGGTAGTAACGGGTTAAGGTAACAAGTGTAAGGGCACCTACATCTCTGTCTACGCCTTACAGGCTAGCCAATCGATGAGTTTTCTTTACTTTTTTTCACATAAATACCCTTGTTTTTTCAAACACTAGAGTGGAATTTAAAGGAGAGTTAAAACAATGGGTATTTTAGAGAGATGGATGGGTGAAGCGGGAGCGAAGAAGGATTTGCATCTCCTCTTGCTGATTGGCGGCCTGTACAGCCTCAGTATCGCTTTATCCAATACATTCGTTAATGTGTATCTGTGGAAACAATCCGGTCAAATTGTTGATATTGCCGTATATAATCTAACCGTGGTGCTTTTTCAACCGCTAACCTTTGTATTCGCTGGCAGATTAGCGAAAAAAGTAGACCGGATCATTGTCCTGCGTTTGGGTGTTATCTTTTTGGCCCTATTTTATTTATCAGTTCTTTTGGTCGGCACAAGGGCCACGGATTTCATTTGGCTACTTGGTGCACTGTTAGGGATTGGGTATGGGTTCTATTGGCTTGCTTATAATGTGTTGACTTTTGAGATTACGGAACCAGAAACAAGAGACTTCTTCAATGGATTTTTAGGGATTTTATCTTCATTTGGAGGGATGATTGGTCCCATTCTTTCAGGGTTTATCATTTCGAGGCTCGAGAAATTCACAGGTTATTCTATTGTTTTCGGATTATCGTTACTTTTGTTTTCCATAGCAGTGTTTCTCAGCTTTTCATTAAAAAGGCGTCCGGCTCATGGGAAATACTTTTTCATACGGATAATGAAGGAACGAAAAAATAATCGAAATTGGCTTTTAATAACTCGTGCTCACTTTTTTCAGGGAATACGAGAAGGAACATTCATGTTTATCATTTCGATTATTGTTTTTATTCAGACGGATAGTGAACTTGCTTTGGGCGGTTATGGGCTCTTAAATTCAGCTATATCTTTTATTGCTTATTTTGTTGCTTCTCGATATATAAAACAGCCGATGCGAAAAAAAGCAATTCTTGTTGGGGGAATCCTGTTGTATGCAGGGATCTTGCTAATTGCTTTTGATATCACATTTGGAAAGCTTCTCATTTATGGGGCAATCGTTGCAACCGCCTACCCAATTCTACTCGTACCGTATATATCATTGACTTATGATATTATAGGCCGGGCTTGGAATGCCGCAGAAATGAGAATTGAATATATCGTAGTTCGTGAGCTGTTCGTTCATTTTGGAAGAATCGTTTCTATATTAGGATTTATTCTGTCAGTCATGTTTTTCGAATTAAAACAGATCCTGCCAATATATCTGTTAATCGTCGGGGCGGGGCATACTATGATTTATTGGTTTGTGCGGAAAATCGACATCAATGACCAAAATTGAAAAAGAGGCCTTAGAGGCCTCTTTTCAATATCTAAGACTTACGATTTTTGAAATTATGAGCCGTAAGTCACTTTTTATGTAAAGTTCGTTAGATGTTTAATATTTCTAGTACACTAAGGTAGAAAAAAATATAAATGTTCTATAGAATGGTATAGGACTATTATGACTATGTAAAAAGGATGTGTGGCTTAGTGTGAATAAAAAGAAAAAGAAAAAGACGCATGTGCCTTTCAGATTGAATATTCTTTTCTTTTTAGTATTTGTTTTGTTTTCTGCTTTAGTTTTGCGTTTGGGTGTTGTACAGATTGTGTATGGTGATGATTACCGGCGCGAGATTGAAAGAACAGAGGAAGTGACCGTGAATAATTCGGTGCCCCGTGGGAAAATGTATGACCGTAATTTAAAACTGATGGTCGACAACCAACCACTGGATGCAATTACATATACAAGAAAGCAAGGTACGAAACAAATTGAAATGGTCGAAACGGCTGAGAAACTTGCGAAGTTGATTGATAAAGAAACGAATAAAGTGACGGATCGTGATAAAAAGGATTTTTGGATTTTGAATAATCCAGAGCTTGCCGAGAAAAAGATTACGGATAAAGAGAGAAAAAAAGTAGAAGAGGGCGAGCTTGAAGAAGGTGATTTGTATAAGCTTCAGCTTGATCGAATTACTGAAAAAGAAATGGAGATTCCTAAAGAAGAAATGGAAGTCCTTGCTATTTATAGAGAATTCGCAAGTGGATATGCTCTGACTCCGCAAATTGTGAAAAACAAGAAAGTAACGAAGGAAGAATTTGCAAAGGTGAGTGAAAACCTTGATTCGCTTCCTGGGGTTGATGTATCAACGGATTGGGATCGTTTCTATACGTATAATAAAACGCTCAAATCTGTGTTAGGGAAAGTTTCTTCTTCTGAAGAAGGATTACCTAGTGAAAGCCTGGACTATTATCTAGCACGCGATTATAGCCGGAATGACCGAGTAGGTAAGAGTTATATTGAGGCGCAATATGAGGATATTCTTCAAGGACAGAAAGCTAAGGTAAGGAATGTGACCGATAAATCAGGGAACATTGTGGATTCCGAAGTGATTACAGAAGGTTCGCGAGGAAAAGATCTTATATTGACAGTTGATATGGATTTACAACTTGCAACAGAGGAAATCATTGAAAAGCAATTGATTGCCAAGAAAAAAATGGGCAACACTAAGTTCTTGGATAGAGCCTTTGTCGTTATGATGGATCCTAATACAGGGGAAATTTTAACGATGGCTGGTAAGAAATATGAGAAGGATCCGAAAACAGGGAAATCTTCCATAGAGGACTTTGCATTAGGGAATATTACGACTTCCTATACGATGGGTTCTTCCGTAAAAGGTGCAACTGTTTTGACCGGTTATCAAGAGGGTGCCATCCAGCCGGGTACTTACTTTTATGATACGAAGCTGAAAATCAAGGGTACAAAGGAAAAAGGCTCATATAGTAACTTCGGGAATATTAATGATTTAACCGCCTTAAAAGTATCCTCGAACGTTTATATGTTTAGGACAGCGATTAATATTGCAGGTGCAAATTATGTTCCGAACGAACCATTAAATATAAGTTCAAGCGCCTTTTCAACTATGCGTAATTCATTTGCCCAGTTTGGCTTGGGTGTCCGTACGGGGATCGACCTCCCGAATGAAATGAGTGGATTCAAAGGTTCGGAAACGTCACCAGGTAAGCTGCTTGACCTCGCAATCGGACAGTACGATACGTACACACCGATGCAGCTTGTGCAATATGTTTCAGCCATTGCGAATGGTGGAAATCGTATGAAGCCGCATATGGTTAAGGAAATCCGTGATCCTGTTGATAATAATGAGGAATTGGGTCCTGTTGCGGAAGACGTTTCACCAACTGTCCTTAATCGTCTTGAAATGAAGGAAGAATGGATAGAACGTGTGCAGAGCGGTTTCGAGAAAGTTTCGATGGAACAAGGCGGAACAGCATATACTTACTTTGGGAATAAATCATATACGGTAGCGGCTAAAACTGGGACGGCGCAAGCGTTCTATGACGGTCCGAACCGAGCGGATTATAGCGAACCTCAAGATACGATGAATATCACGTTGGTCGGCTATGCACCTGCTGAAAACCCTGAAGTTGCTTTTGCTGTTGTTGTCCCGTGGGCGTACCAGGGCCATTCGGGACATAATATGAGTAAAGAAATTGGCGAAGAGATTATGGATACTTATTTCAAACTGAAAAAAGAGCGTGCTAAGAAAGGGAAGACTGAAGAAACGACTGAGTTGAAGGTAGAGAATGGTAAAGACGTTCAAAAAGAGCAGGCTGAAATAAGAAAAAGTCAGGAAAATGAATAAAAAGTCGTAAAACACGTTTTTGGGTAAAACCGAAAGCGTGTTTTTTTGTCATAAAGTAAAATTGCTCCGTGGTGTCATGCTATCAGTTTGCCTCGACCTTTGCACTTTCCCCTTATGAAAAAGACTTATAATCACTTCAGTTGGAGTTGGAGTAATTTCCCCCGTATGTAAATAACCACTGGGCACAAAATAAGAGAGTGATTAATGTAAAAGATACTGTTGTTAATTAGTACCATATTACTTTTTGACTACCTTTACAATATATAAACAATTATTTACTGAATGTTTACAATTGCTTTAAACGGAATTTACAGTCAAAACGTATGATGTGTTTGTAGGACAAAATATTCATATAAAATTCTTAGGGGGATATACAAATGAGACGTTTCAAATTTATGGCAATGACTGCAGTAATGGGTGGAGTAATAGCAGTGGCAGCTGGATGTGGATCTAATGATACTTCAAACAGCGGTAAAGGAAATGAAACGGCTTCAGATAAACTCAAGGGCGAAGTGATTATGGATGGTTCATCGACTGTATTTCCAATCATGGAAGCAGTTGCTGAAGAATATATGACGGCACAACCTGATGTTAAAGTATCTGTAGGATCATCGGGAACAGGTGGAGGATTTAAAAAATTCATCGCTGGAGAAACGGATCTAACTAATGCGTCCCGACCAGTCAAAGACGAAGAAAGTGCGTTACTTGATGAAAAGGGAGTTAAGTATACAGAAATGAAGCTTGCGTTTGATGGTATTTCTATCGTTGTCAATAAAGATAATGAGTTCATCGATAAAATGACAGTTGACGAACTAAGAAAGCTTTGGGTTGACAATGGATCAGTGAAGAAATGGTCTGATATACGTCCGGAATGGCCGAAGGAAGAAATTAAATTTTACTCTCCGGGAACTGATTCTGGCACATATGATTATTTCAACGAAGTTATTTTAGAGGAAAAACCAATGGTCGAAAATGCGACTCTTTCTGAAGATGATAACGTTCTTGTACAAGGGGTAGAAGGTGACAAAAATGCGATTGGTTTCTTCGGATTTGCTTACTATGCAGAAAATAAGGATAAATTAAAAGTTGTATCCATCGATAATGGTAAGGGTGCTGTTGAGCCGACACATGAAACGATTAAAAGCGGAGAGTATGCACCACTGTCTCGTCCTTTGTACACATATGTATCCAATAAAAGTGTAGCTGAAAAAGAACAAGTGGCTGATTATACTCAATTCGTCATTGAAAATGCTGGAGAGCTTTCTGAAGAAGTAGGCTACGTCAGCTTACCGGAAGAAGAGTACAAGAAGGATCTTGAAAAATTGAACGAACTAAAAAAATAATCAGTTTAACAGGCTGCCCAATCTCTTAGTATAAATAGAGGGATTGGGTAGCCCCTTAATATTGCGTGTCTGAAATGGAGGATACATGTTGGAACCGAAACAAACAGATACCTATTCTGTACAGCAATTAATTCTAGAAAAGAAAAGCAAAAAAAGATTGAATATAGAGAAACTCATTCCTAAGCTGTTGTTCCTTACAGCAGTGATTTCTGTATTTATAACCATTGGGATAGTCCTTACGTTGATTTTTGAAACTTTTATATTTTTTGAGAAAGTGTCCATCGTGGAGTTTTTAACAGGACATAAATGGTTACCCTTTGCATCCACGCCTTCCTTTGGGGTTATGCCACTTGTTGTTGGAACATTAAAGGTAACGGTAATAGCGGCGATAGTTGCAGTTCCGATAGGTCTTGCAACCGCCATTTTCTTGAGTGAATATGCATCAGAGAAAACACGGAGAATCATTAAGCCGATTTTAGAAGTTTTAGCTGGAATCCCTACTATCGTTTATGGCTTCTTTGCCTTAACCTTTGTAACGCCAGTATTGAGGGATATATTCCCTTCCCTTGACATGTTCAATGCTATAAGTCCTGGGATTGTGGTAGGAATCATGATCATGCCGATGATTGCCTCTTTATCGGAAGATGCACTTGTCTCAGTACCGAAATCGATTCGTGAGGGTGCGTATGCTCTAGGAGCTACAAAGCTGGAAACGACGATTAAAGTGGTATTGCCAGCAGCCATGTCCGGTATCGTTGCTTCAATTGTCCTGGCTTTATCCAGAGCAATTGGAGAGACCATGATCGTAAGTGTCGCAGGTGGATCGACTCCAAGTATGAGTATGGACGTCACAAATTCTATTCAAACGATGACTGCCTATATCGTACAGGTGAGTACTGGAGACGCAGGGTACGGGACAACGATTTACTACAGCATATATGCGGTTGGAATGACACTGTTCGTCTTTACGCTTATTATGAATTTATTGGCGCAGTTCATCTCCCGCAAGTTCAGGGAGGAATATTAAAACATGAAACTGATAAACAAAAATCATGTTGTAAAAAAAATGCCCACTCGGCTGGCGGTTAACTCGATATGTAAAGGATTATTCTTCTTAGCAACCTTATTTGGCCTTCTGGTATTGGCCATTTTATTTTATCGGATATTGACTCAAGGAATTGGTCATTTAAATTTAGATTTCTTCCAGAATTTCGCTTCAAGGAGACCGGAAGAGGCTGGTGTAAAGGCAGCTCTTATCGGTTCGATATGGTTAATGGCCGTCGTTACCCCAGTTTCCCTTCTTCTCGGTGTGGGAACGGCGATTTATTTAGAGGAATATGCACGAAAGAATTGGATCACATCTTTTATAAAGTTGAATATATCCAACCTGGCAGGTGTTCCGTCAATTGTATTTGGATTGCTCGGTTTGACGGTTTTCGTTAGGGCTCTAGCCTTGGATCGCTCCGTGTTGGCAGCAGGTTTGACGATGAGCCTACTCGTCTTGCCAGTCATCATTGTTGCAGCTCAGGAAGCCATACGTTCTGTACCGCGTGACTTAAGGGAAGCTTCTTATGGAATGGGTGCAACAAAGTGGCAGACAATTTTAAAAGTGGTTCTTCCAGCTGCGATACCTGGTATTTTGACAGGTGGAATACTAGCTTTATCCCGGGCGATTGGGGAAACGGCTCCATTAGTGGTGGTTGGTATCCCGTTGTTCATCGCCTTTTTACCGCAATCGGTCATGGATACTTTTACGGTGCTACCGATGCAAATCTATAACTGGACATCCCGGCCACAGGAAGAATTTCAGCAGGTTGCGGCTGCAGGTATCATCGTTTTACTTGCCCTGTTAATTTTAATGAATTCGATAGCTGTCATAATCCGTAATAAATTCCAGAAAAGATACTGATTGGAGGAAGGAAAGAATGAATATGACATTAACGGGACCCAAAAAGGCTCCAACAGTTGGAATAGAAAATGAAAATGCAGATTCTGTTTTCTTAAAGGAAACGGTGTATGAAACGTCAGATCTCAATTTATGGTACGGTGAAAACCATGCTTTAAAAAATATTAACCTAGATATGTATCAAAATGAAGTGACTGCCATTATCGGGCCTTCAGGATGTGGAAAATCTACCTACATCAAAACGTTAAATCGGATGATTGAACTTGTTCCAGATGTTAAAACGACTGGGCAGATTAAATATAGGAACCGCAATATTCTAGATCAGTCTTACAAGGTAGAAGATTTAAGGACACAGGTTGGTATGGTTTTCCAAAAACCTAATCCCTTCCCTAAATCAATTTATGAAAATGTTATATACGGACCAAAAATCCACGGTATCAAAAATAAAAAGATTCTAGACCAAATCGTAGAAAAGAGTTTAAAAGGGGCAGCCATTTGGGATGAAGTGAAAGACCGTCTGCATGAAAATGCGTATGGACTTTCTGGTGGACAGCAACAGCGCCTTTGTATCGCTCGTTGTCTGGCGATTGAACCTGATGTCATTTTAATGGATGAACCGACTTCTGCTCTTGATCCTATTTCCACTTTGAAAATAGAAGAATTAGTCCAAGAGCTAAAAAAAGATTTCAGTATCATCATCGTTACTCATAATATGCAGCAGGCTGCTCGTATCTCTGATAAAACGGCCTTCTTCTTAAATGGGGAAGTCATCGAATATTCCGACACTAACACCATCTTTTCGAACCCGAATGATAAGAGAACAGAAGATTATATTACCGGACGTTTTGGCTAATGAAAAGGAGATGCGACAATGGTTGTTCGTGAAAATTTTGAGCTTCAATTAAAAGAATTGCAAGAGAAAATAGTGAAGTTGGCAAATTTAGCTTCAGGTGCGATATCAAAATCATTTACCGCACTGGAAAACAAGAATCTTGAAGAGGCTCTTGAAGTTATTGATGATGATACAATAGCTGATTTACTTGAAGAGGAAATTAATGACTTTGCGATTTTACTGATTGCTAAGCAACAGCCAGTTGCGATTGATTTGCGGAGAATCATTGCTGCTATAAAAATAGCTTCAGATATTGAAAGGATGGCGGACTTTGGCGTCAATATCGCTAAATCAGCCATCCGAATCGGTGACCAGCCATTTATTCTGCCTTTAACACCATTAAAGCAGATGCATGATATTACATTAAAGATGATTGAACTTTCGATAGATGCATTCGAGAAGGAAGATGTTGTTCTTTCAAGAGAAATCATTGAAATGGATGATGAGGTCGATCGCTTTTATGGAGAGATGATTCGAAGTCTCCTTCGACTTTCAGATGAAAAAAACCTTCAGCAGATCACACAGCTTTCTTTAATTGCCCGTTATTTAGAAAGAACGGCTGACCATACAACGAATATAGCTGAAAATATCTACTTTCTGGTAAGAGGGAGATATATTGGCAGGAATGAATGAATACATTCCTAAATGGAAAAAGAGTGACTTTTTTTTCGGACAAAGTCCAATTAAAAAGTCTCTCTTTTTTTTAATGAGTTAAAGTATGGGCCAACTGTCTGTATGTCATATTATTTGTAACGACAAAGTCGCCGATTTGAACATTTTTAGAGAAATCATGTTCATTCATATAAGCTTCAAAACCAGCAGCATCATCGATGATTTTCTCTTTAGCTAGAATCTGGGTAATTTCTGTAGTGGTCATATTCGATTTCACTTTTAAAGTATAGGAGACGATCGAGCCTTCCTTTTTGGAAATCTCTTTCTCTTTCGCTTCCTGAATCGGACTTACATCTTGTTTTTTCTGTTTTTCTTTGTCCGCATTCTTCGAGGGCTTGCCTGCTATTTCGCCTTCATCCGTCGGAGATGACACGACAAATCCTTTTTTTACGAGCAATTCCTTAGCTTCCTCCGTAGTCGGAGCGTGGCTTGCATTCGCCCCTGTGCCATAATAAAAGCCAGCAAATATTGCGGTGGAAAAAATGATACCGGCGGAAAGACCCTGCAGTGTTGCTTTATTCATCTTCGTTTCCCGGCAATCTATGTTGTTCGATGACAGAGATGGTTTGTTCCGTTGTTAAAGAGGATTGCTCAGCGATTTGGTTCAAAGAAAGGCCTTGGCTGTATAAAGAAAGAACCTGGCTTTTTAAAATTTTATGAATAGGCTCCAATTCATTGGAAGAAACAGCTTGTTGGAATTTGGATTCAGGATTAATCAGCTCATCCTGAATAACAAATTCCTCCTCAAGAATCTTCACTTTCTTCTTTAATTGGTAGATATCCTGCATATAGGTTAAGGTCATCTGCTCTAGATCTTCTTCTAACTTGGCAATCTTATCTTGTTTGAAAAAAGATATCATAAGTATAACGGTGGCTAATGAGAATAATAGGATAATAAGGGCTTCCATGCTTTCACCTCAGAAGAGAATTTTCGACATTTACTTATATTTTACACATATTTAAGAAAAATTGGTGATTTTCATATTTTTATATCATCTAAAATACTGCTTAGCTTCATAATTATGTCTTATTTGTAACAAATTTTTGTCGAAAAACATGATGCCTTTTACTGAGATGGAAAATTTTTGATTTTAAAACGGGAAAAAACCCTTTGCTAGCCAACTTACATAAAATTCGACAAAATGTGTTTATTGTCCATAAGCCAATTCAATGCTAACATGAAGATAGAATAAAAAGAAAAGACGAAATATTTTGAATAGTTAATTATAAGTGAAACTAAAGAAGAATATGGTGTGCAGAATCTAATAAGGATAGTTACGCTGTCAGCGCCTAACGATAAGTTATATATAAATTAATTAGAGAAAGGGATGATTGTATGAGTTCACTATCCGCGTATATGCCGCAGGATAACCAGGAATTATATCGAAAGGGGTTAAAGGCTGGGCTATGGATGGACGAGAGTTTTGATTGGTATCCTGAAGAGGATATAATGAGTCATCCTAATGGAGAGATACGGACGCTTGTACAAACTTATAATCAGGGACAGGTAACCTTTTCAAAGTTTACGATAAGGAATACCTCATTTGAGCCTAAACATCCGAAGGTGTTTTTTCACTATGAAAACGCTTTCGAAAGGCAGGCAGTGGCTTTTTACAGTCCAAATGAAAGGGCGATTTTACATGTTGCCCCTCAATCGATTGCTTTATTAGGGGGATTGGTAAAGGGTAAAAGCATCTCGCAATATTGCATTCAAGGTAAAGGAAGCCTTTATCAAGAGGGGTGTTTTAAATCACTGAAAGAAGGACTACTTGCCTATTCACCGCTTGCCAAGGGAGAGGTCACGAGTATGTTTACCTTAGAGACGGAGATCTTGCCGAAGGAATGTGTGGAGGCGGTCGCTTGGGCCATTCATGCTGAAACTAGAGAAGAAGCGAAAGTCATAAATAATCAGCTTCTCCTGACGATGCAAAACATGGGTAAATAAACTATAAAAAAAAGTTTATGTTGTATTTCCCGAAAAACATACTAGCAATTCACACTAAATAATGCTATTATAGAAAAGTCCTATGTGAAAAAGTCAATATGTTTGGAGGGAAATACACATGCGCGTGAATATTACGTTAGCTTGCACTGAATGTGGAGACCGTAACTATATTTCTAAAAAAAATAAACGTAACAATCCAGACCGTCTTGAGCTTAAAAAATACTGCTCAAGAGAAAAACGCAGCACCACTCACCGTGAAACAAAGTAAGCAACAGGATTTTTCCTGTTGTTTTTTTTATGCTTTTTTGATTGTCCCCACTTTAATATTCGATTTTTGAAAGAATCTAGCCCCTTTTAATGAACCTTTTTCTAATATGCACGGAATAATTCGACAATTTTCTACTTCGTATTTAGTAAATGAATAAATATTATGAGATAATAATAGAAGTAGACTAAAGGAGTCGGAAAAGATGAGAGAACATAAGAAAAAGCTCCGGCAGGAAGTTAGATCTCGTTTAATGGAGCTAACCAAAGAGGAGCACGAAGAATTATCGAATAAAATTGCTGAAAACTTATTTTCCCTTGATGAATGGAAAAAAGCTAAAACCATTGGGATTACTATTTCAATTCCTCCGGAAGTTCCAACTGTCCGTATTATCGAGCAAGCATGGAGTGAGGGAAAAGAAGTAGCCGTTCCAAAATGTGACCCTGAAAAGAAAACGATGGAGTTCAAAAAGATTATGTCCTTTAATCAGCTGGAATCTGTTTATTATGGACTACTTGAACCTGTAGCTGAAACAAATAAAGCTACTATTGAGGAATTAGATGTATTAGTTGTACCAGGCCTTGCTTTTACAAAAGAAGGGTATCGACTGGGGTTTGGGGGCGGCTATTATGACCGTTTTCTCTCTTACTACCGAGGAGCTACATTAGCTCTTACATACGAAGTTCAAATAATAGATGATCTGCCTATTGAGGTGCATGATATCGCGGTGGGTAAACTTATTACCCCAACAAAGGTTTTACGGACATATGCCCATTAGAAGATGAAGTTCATTAATTATCATTTTTAGCTCATAAAAATCCTATCCTGTATCACACTAACGGTAGGAGGGATTGTTATGCTTCGATTAATTGTTCAGATTTTCTTGGTTGGATTAGTGGTTTATGCAGGCTATCAAAACCGGTATCGCTTGATAAATGTTGCGCTATCTAACGGCTTAGTAAGAAGGTTTCTAGTGACCAAATCCTTGGATATGCCAATTGTCAGGGATAAAATGATGCAAAGCATGTTCAGTCAGACCAAATGATGATGTCAGCCTTTTAAAAAGGAACCTGAATAAGGGTTCCTTTTTTATTTAAAAGGAGAGAAAGATTGGAATTAAACAGTCTCTTTTTTTACTTTTTTCTTAATTTCGTCTATAGTTTTAATTAAATGAAACAGGAATTTTAGAAGGAAAAGATTCATTGGAAAGTGGGGAAGGTATTGGGATTTAAAGAGGATTATTTGTTTTGGGAGATTGTAAGGCAGTTGTCAACCCAATATGATTATCGAATGATCACTGTCACGGAAAACCATCAGGAGATTTGGCTCGAAAGCGATAAAAATAAGGAGTTCCCGGTCATCAGACTTATTCGTCATGATTTGGATTGGGCAAACTGGCTGAAACGCGATATTGACCGAACCTTGCAGAATGGGGAAAAAATCCGAAGAAAATTATACAAAAAACCTATTTCGATATTAAGTATCTACGTTAGTAAATTTGCTCCTGTAGATGATTATGAATTTAGTTTGCAGCCTGCATCATTTCAAAAATCGAAGGTTAACACGTTTATTTTAGCTTGTGAAACGTTTCCCGCTTCGTTACAAAATCTTGAGCATGTCCTAAAAAAACCGCTAACCATTCACGATCTGAAAGCTGAAGATTTAGATGAAGAAAAAGTTCTCACGTTAAAGCAGGCCGCCATCACGGAATCCGTTAAAAAGACTAAGGCTGAGCAAAAAGTGTTTCAAAATTCTAAACCATTCTTTACATATATATTCATTGCTATACAAATAGCTGTTTTTATCTTGATGGAGTTCAATGGTGGAAGCACCAATTCGAAGACGCTGATTGAGTTTGGAGCTAAATATTCTCCCTACATCATACAAGGGGAATGGTGGAGATTCTTTAGCCCGATGATCGTCCATATTGGCTTTATCCATTTACTTATGAATACATTTTCGTTGTATTTAATCGGTGCTGAAGTAGAAAGGATTTATGGAAACGCCAGGTTCTTATTCATTTATATTTTTGCTGGGTTTGCCGGGACTTTGGGCAGCTTTATTATGACACCAAATCTTTCAGCAGGAGCGAGCGGTGCTATTTTCGGCTGCTTTGGGGCACTTCTGTATTTTGGAATTGTATATCCGAAATTATTTATGCGATCTATGGGCTCTTCGGTCATCGTTTTAATTATTATTAATCTAGTTTATGGTTTCACTGTTTCAGGCATTGACAATGCAGGGCATATTGGCGGATTGATTGGCGGCTTCTTGGCTGCTGGAGTGGTCCACCTTCCAAAAGCTAAAAATCTCTTGCGTCAGCTGGCCTTTTTAATAGGAACGGCAGTACTGACATATATCTTGCTGCAATTCGGTTTTAACCATCAGAATAGTGCAGCTATAGATGATAAAACCATGGCTATGTTGGCCCAGGAATACATTGACAATGAAGAAGAAGATAAAGCGGAGGATATATTGATCAAATATGTGAATGAAAATTCTGACGCACCGCTTTCACTTTTTATACTAGGGAATTTATCTTTTGGCGCAGAGGATATAAATCAGGCTCGTGATTATTATGAAAAAGCGATTGAACAAAATCCTGAATTACATGAAGCCCATTACAATCTGGCTTTAGTTTATGTGAATCTAGGGTTATATGATCAAGCTAAAGAACAAGCTCAAAAGGCAATTGAGCTTGCTCCAGAGAAAAAATCATATACTAAATTGTTAAAAAAAATTGAAAATCAACTATAGCTTCTGACGTAGCATAATAGGGGTACCGTCTTCCAGTGTAAACAAGACAAGTATTTCACTTTGATTCTTTGCTACAAGCAATTGGGGGATGGTGCTACCTTGTGAACTCACAGTAGAGCCATCCTCCTTTTTTACCCCTAACACATAATTTTTATAAAGTCCTTCCCAAAGCTTTCCTACAATTTCTTCACGTTGGAATTGGGGAAAGGCAGAAAGCCATTGGTTTTTTTTTGAAGGTAACTCGGTTAATGAGATAATTTTGTACTGATCTTGATTAATTTGAAATGTATTACTAGCTTCCTCCAAACTGTTTTGAGTAATTTCATCGGTCAAGTTGTCCAGCGTTTTTTTCCATTCGTTCTGTACTTCGGAAAGAGGTCTATGGAAATATTGAAAAGTTGGTGTAGTTACGGTATAAAGTTTATCTTTACTTAGTTGTTGAGCACTGGTAAAAATGGTTTCAGTTGGGTGTACCTCGGCATAGTGAAAAGTTACGGCTTCATAACGCCCGCTTTCGCTTTCTTTGGATTTAGCTTTTTGGGAGAGTCCTTGTTTATTTTGTCTCCAATTTTTTAAAGATCCAGTCAATTTCCCATTTTTGTATAGCAGGGAGACATCTTGGCGCAGGTAGGCAGACCGGTCCAACGAAGAATTGACCTTCCAAGTTATAGAGTATGTTGAATCTCCTATTTTTTTCGGCGTCAAATGAGTGGCAGCTTGTTCAAAATGGAGAGAGGTATCGATAGGAAAATAAATAATGGTTTCCTCTACCTGATTTTTATTTGAAAAATAAAGGATGACAAAAATGGTAGTTAGTACTAAAAAAGCAGTATACTTCAATTGTAGTTTCATTTTTCCCCTCCGTTTTAACGAATGATGACTGTTCAAAATACTAGGTTGGTTCGAATAATGAAATATGGAAATTTCAAAAGACCTTCAATGAACGTTCACTTTCCTAATGTTTCATCATATGAATAGAGTTGGACATCTATGAGGGGATGGGAAAAATTATCATAAGGGGAAATCTGCGCTTGTTACATGGCGGCGGATTCGTTATACTTTCCTATAGAATAGAGTAAAGAGGTTTATTATGAAAACATTTTATGATCTTCAACAATATTTGAAAAGATTCGGGACGTTTATTTATATTGGTGATCGTTTAGCCGAGCTTGAACTGATGGAAGCAGAAATCAGAGAAATTCATCGAATGCAGATGATGGACACGAAAGATTATCAAATGGCGATACTTTTAATTAGGCAGCAATTGTCTCTTGAAAGAGAAAAGCAGAAAAAAAATTGATAAAAAGGTGAGAATGATGGAAAAGTGGCTGATGGGTGTCGATTTAGGCGGTACAACTACCAAGCTTGCTCTAATTAATTTATACGGAGAGATTATTCATAAATGGGAAATCAGCACTGACATCTCCGAAAATGGTAAATTCATTACGATGAACATAGCCAAAGCGATTGATGCGAAGCTTGAAGAACTCAATGAACCGAAGAGTAAAGTGTTAGGTATAGGAATGGGCGCCCCTGGTCCTGTGAAATTTGTTAACGGTTCCATTTATGAAGCCATCAATATAGGATGGAAAGACTATCCTTTAAAAGATCTATTGGAAGTGGAGACATCTCTTCCGGCTGTAATCGATAATGATGCCAATATGGCAGCATTGGGGGAAATGTGGAAAGGCGCGGGTAATGGAGCCAAGGACCTTGTATGTGTTACTCTTGGAACAGGTGTAGGTGGCGGAATCATCCATAATGGGCAAATCGTCCATGGTACAAGTGGGGCGGCGGGTGAAATCGGACATATAACCGTTGTAACAGATGGTGGAGCTCCATGCAATTGCGGGAAAACGGGTTGTTTGGAAACGGTTGCTTCAGCAACAGGAATCGTCCGACTGGCTTTAGAGGCTTTGCACAATTCCGAGCAAATGTCCCTTCTTCAGCAGAAAATCAACGAGGGAATTATGCTCTCTTCTAAATTGTTATTCCAATGTGCAAATGCAGGTGATCCTCTATCTAAAGCTGTGGTAGATAAGGTATGCAATTACTTAGGGTTAGCCTTATCACATGTTGGGAATGTCATGAATCCAGATAAAATCGTTATTGGTGGAGGCGTTTCACAAGCGGGAGACATTCTGCTCGCCAATGTCCGTTCGGCATTTGAAAAATATTCATTTAAGCGGGTTTGTAAATCAACGAAAATTAGCCTTGCAACACTAGGCAATGATGCAGGGGTAATTGGAGCAGCTTGGCTTATTAAAAATCAATTAAATCCATGATTCTTTCCTTATAACCCTGTACAAACAGGGTTATAAGGTTAATTAATGCAATTTTCAAAAAAGTTTGTGCATCTAACAAATTGTAAGGCTTCATCTCAGTTAGGAAGTTCAATGTTTCTACTAACTATCAGTTGTAAGTGAACAATGAATCGTGATGGAAGTGTTTTGTTGTTTGGAAGTAAAAGATTATAGCTCCAACGCTTTTTTTATTAGGAGGGACCAGATTGAAAAGGGACTTCAAGAATCAGAAATATTCGTTATTTTGGGTTGTGTTTTTATCACTTTGGCTTAAAACATACATCGCTTATAAAACAAGTTTTGAGATAGATATTGAAAATTGGATTCAGGAAATCATATTATTCATTAATCCGGTCAGCTTCCTTTTACTAGCTCTTGGCATAAATATTTTTTTGAAAGAAACCAGACGAACAGCCTATTTGTTGACCATGAGTTTTTTAATTACCTTAGTACTGTTTGCCAACCTTGTTTTTTTTCGCTTTTTTAATGATTTTTTAACCATTCCAGTGCTTTTTCAGACGAGCAATATGAGCGACCTTGGAAGCAGTGTTCATGAACTGATTAATGCGAGTGACCTTTTGTATTTTGTTGATCTTCTTTTCTTGATAATACTTTTAAAATATAAACCGAAATTATTCTTTAATCGAGCGAACAATCTGCAGGATCGAAAATTCTATTTACTAATGACGATAGGAATTACGTTTTTTAACCTAGCATTAGCAGAAGCGGAGCGTCCTGAACTCCTTACTCGTACTTTTGACCGTGAAATCCTCGTTAAAAACATCGGTACGTACCATTACCACCTGTATGATGCAATATTACAGACAAAGTCATCGGCTCAGCGTGCTTTAGCAGATGGCAGTGAATTGACTGAGATTGAAAATTATGTTCGCGCCAATCAAAAAGCAGAGAATGATGACTTCTATGGGCTTGCCAAAGGAAAAAATGTGATTCTTGTATCATTGGAATCCACCCAGAGCTTTGTCATCAATAAAACCGTGAATGGTGAAGAAATCACCCCGTTTTTGAATAAATTTATTAAAGAGAGCTATTACTTTGATAACTTTTATCACCAAACTGGTCAAGGAAAAACGTCTGATTCCGAGTTCATTATTGAAAATTCTCTCTATCCATTAGGACGAGGCGCGGTATTTTTTACACATGCCCAGAATGAATATAAAGCTACTCCTGAAATATTAAAGGAAAATGGCTACTATACAGCTTCCTTGCATGCCAATAACAAAAGTTTTTGGAATCGTGATTTGATGTATGAATCTCTTGGGTACCAGCGTTTTTATAATAGTGATGATTATAAGGTTTCAGAAAAAAATTCGGTCAATTGGGGTTTGAATGATAAATCATTTTTCCAGCAATCAATTGCTCACTTAAAGGGAATGCCGGAGCCTTTTTATGCAAAGTTCATAACTTTAACCAATCATTTCCCATTTACTTTGAATGAAGAAGACAGGACATTGGAAGAATACAATTCTAATTCCAAAACATTGAATCAATATTTTCCGACTGTCCGCTATACTGACGAAGCGTTAGAACAATTTATCACAGATTTGAAACGTGACGGTTTATATGAAGATTCTATTATTGTATTATATGGCGACCATTATGGAATTTCGGAAAATCACAACTCAGCGATGAGCCAGTTCCTTGGGAAGGAGATCACTCCGTTCGAATCCATTCAACTTCAGCGTGTCCCATTGATCGTTCATATTCCTGGAGAGAAGGGACAAACCATTTCCACCGTTTCTGGGCAGATTGATGTAAGGCCTACTCTCCTTCATTTACTGGGTATTGAAAATGATGATTATATCGAATTCGGAAAAGACTTATTTTCTAAGGAGAAAATTGATTTTACCGTTCTTCGCGATAGCAGCTTCATCATGAAGAATTATCTCTATACTATGGATACCTGCTATGATAAAAAAACCGGAGAGCCTACGGAAAAGGAATCATGTGAAAGGTATTTGGAAAAGGCAAAGCAAGAGCTTGAATACTCAGACAAAATCATATACGGAGATTTGCTTCGATTTTATGAGCATTGATGTAAGGAACCTGGTGAAAACCAGGTTTTTTGTTTTTCTAAAGATAATTCAACTGGAATTCAGGATAAAGGCATCCTTTTATAAAACGCTGGAGCTTGGTGAACATCTTTCGGCTTTTCGTTTCATAAAGATTAAACAATGAAAGGGGCGAAGGCTATGAGAGTTGTGAGCAGAAGCGGTGATAGGTTGGCGTATTACAGTGATTTGTTTCAAATCCCAAAAGAATTAATTGAGGATGCCAATCCCGATATTCATGAAGGAATTTTGCCAGAAGGCCTGGATGTGGAAATTCCGGGTTTCATTCTTCAGAAGGAAACCCGGCTAGATATCGATTTAGCAGCTATTGCTTTACAATATCAACTGCCTATTGATGCGTTATTAATGGTAAATCATGTTGAACAAAGACCATTTTCTGTACCCGTTCGAATCATGGAACCTCTCCTTGTCACCGAAAAGCTCTATGATTATCAGTCGCTTCTTGATGACCTAGAAATTTTATCTTTTCATTACCCTTTTATAAAAGTTGAATCGATTGGTTTGAGTGTGTTAGGGAAAGAGCTCCTTGAAGTAAGAATAGGTAAAGGTGATAAGGTTATTCATTACAACGGTTCTTTTCATGCAAATGAATGGATTACATCGGCGGTCTTGATGAAATGGTTGAATGATTTGCTACTTTCAGTTACGAATGGTAGTTCTCTTTGCGGAATGGATTGCCTGCCCTTCTATAGAGATGTGACTATTTCGATGGTTCCAATGGTAAACCCGGATGGGGTTGATCTTGTCCTTAAGGGGGAGGTGGCTGCAGAGGAAAAGGTTGATGTGCTGAAAATAAATAATGATAACCCTGCATTTTATGCCTGGAAAGCCAATATCCGTGGAGTAGATCTGAATAATCAATATCCAGCTAATTGGGAGATTGAAAAGAAGAGGAAGGTTCCAAAGGCGCCTGCACCGAGGGATTTTCCAGGAGAGACCTGTTTATCAGAGCCAGAAGCAGTGGCAATGAAGGAGTTGGCTGAAAGACGAAATTTTGAAAGAGTGCTAGCGCTTCATACACAGGGAAAAGAGTTTTATTGGGGATATGAAGGACATGAACCAGAGCAGGCAGCAAATATAGCAAAAGAGTTTGAGGAGAGGAGCGGATACCGTGCTGTCCAATATGTTGACAGCCATGCAGGGTATAAGGATTGGTTTATTCAGGAGTTCAAGCGGGTAGGATTCACAATTGAGTTGGGTAAGGGAATTAATCCACTTCCACTATCGCATATGCCTACCATATATGAAGATTCAGTGAAGATTTTAATGGCAGGGCTGTATATGTGATGACGATTTTTGAAGGAATATACTTCCACGAAAATATAAGATAATTATTCGCCACATTTTCTCTTTTTTACTTTATAATGAAAGTCGTAAGGGTTTCGATTGGAAATCTTTACTCTTTCTAATGTCTCGCTCACATATGCCAGGCGTTTTAGTTTTGAAGTGGGAGGTGTGTGGAGATTAAAGTATCCAAAGCAGCTCTTTGTAAGCAGCTGTCTATCTGTAAGATGTTGTGTTTCGTCGCATTATTTATCTCCACTATCCTACTTATCTCGGCTTGTGAGCCTTCCAAGGACCTTAGTAAACCCGTAAATGATACGGAAAAAGAACACTCCCAATCTAACCAAGAAACTTCATTAAGCACATTAAAGATCCCAGCTTCAAAAACAGAAAAGATCGAAGCTATTTATGGATGGCTTGATTCTAAAACCATTTTATATTCTGTGAAGCAGGATGGTAATGATTTATCACAGTTGATGGTATGGAATTTGGAAACGAATGATACTTCCATTTTTTATCAGCCGTCTTTTGAGCTTTCTGAAGTATCAATCAGTCCAGCTGGTACGCATATTTTGGTATCGTCCTTCACGTCTTCAGGTAAAGCATCAATAGCGATCCTTGATCAAACAGGAAATCCGCTGTATTCTGTGGCAATACCAGCCTATGAATTAACTTATGAGTGGAATTCACATCAAGATGGCATGTTGTTTTTATCTAGTTTTAATGAAGACTGGACATACAGCAGCTATGTGTTAAATCCAGAAGAGCAAACAATGGAAACGCTCGACTTTCCGCAGCCATTTGCTCAGTGGTCAAGTGAAAAAGAACTGATGTTTCTTGATTGGAATAGGGAAGAACCCGCTTTGACGGCTCCTTTAGAAAGAAAAGCGCTGAATGATGATGGAGTAGAAAGCCTTATGCTCGATGTTATTCACTTTAAAAAAATGAAACAGGCGCTAATGACGATTCAAGTGGAGACAGAAAAACAAGATCGGGGTACATATGCATTTTATGATCAGACAAACAAACCGATCCACTCTTTTTCCGTACCGCTATTGAAAAGCTTTTCAGATTGGGTGATTCCATCCTATGATTTCATCGAAAAAAATAAGGAATTTATAACCTTTATTCCTAATGAATCAAAAGATGTTGACCAATATGATGGCAGGTTTACCTTAACTAAATTAAATTGGGAAAAAGGCACACAAGAAGAATTGATGAAGGACATGGAAAATGAACCATTAAGCTGTTCGCTTGATGGCAGACTATGCTTATATGGATATCAATTTGAGAAAATCATTGATATGAAAACCCATCAAATACAGAGATTATTTAAAGAAAGTTAATGACCTAAAACAAAAGCCCGCCGCATGGCGAGCTTTTTTCTTTAATGTGCAACAGGAAAACCGCTGTTGATGACAGTCATAACAGTAAACCAACCAAACACGACTGCACTGCCTGCTGCAAAAATGAATCCTAAGAAGTTTCTGTGTTTTAATGAGGTAACCACAGCTGCTGCACCTAGGATAGCCACAAGTCCGAAAACAACCATTAATATCATATCAAAACCCCCTTTTAAGTAATGAAAACCTAATCTCTAATAATATACCCAGAGAATAAAGTAACTACCAAAAATATGTAGAAAAGATTGCATTTGTTAATATTTTAATATTTTTTCAATTGTTTGTCGAGGTTTAAAAGGTGACACTTCTATGGCGTGAGTAAACTGGATTAACAATAGCAGCTTAAATTGGTGTAAGATAAGGGTAGAAAATCATAATGGAGTTGATGAAAATGAAATGGACTCAAATTCCTTTAGGCCCGCTGCAAACGAATTGCTATGTAGTTTCCGATGGACAGAACTGCATTATTTTCGATCCGGGTGAGGAGCCGCAGAAAATTATTCAGTACATACAAACTAAAAAGTTAAAGCCGCTAGCGATTTTATTAACACATGCTCATTTTGACCATATCGGAGCACTTGATGCAATCCGCGACTATTATGAGATACCTGCGTATATTCATGAAAAGGAAGCAAAGTGGCTGCTTGATCCTGCATTAAATGGTTCACAGAAGTGGTTCCCGGAAAACCCAATGCGGATGAAGCCGGCCGACCATATTCTCGTAAATGAGCAGGAACTTACTATTGGTGGGTTCACTTTTGAAGTATTCGAAACCCCTGGGCACTCACCGGGCAGCGTGTCTTATTATGCGAAGGAAGAGCGGTTGCTCTTTTCCGGGGATGTATTGTTCCAGGGAAGTGTTGGCAGAACCGATTTAATAGGCGGAAGCGAATCAGTGCTTTTAAAAAGCATTGATACAAAACTGCTAACGCTTTCTGATGATACTATTGTTTTTCCTGGTCATGGGCCAGTTACGACGATCTTAGATGAAAAGAATACAAACCCCTTTTTGAGATAAAAACTTTTGCAGGTGCCAGGTTTGGCACCTTTTTTTATTGTTGAATTTAAAAATGTGAATTTATTGAAAAATATTCCTTTCGCAATTATACTGAATATTAAAATAAATCGTGCTGCTTTTCTAGGTTTTAAAAACATGAAAGGAGGTTGGGATTATGGAGAGTGAGAACAAAGGTATATTGGAGAAGGCCTTGTTAGATTTAGAAAGTGGTTTTACTGACATTGTAAATTGGCGAAGGCATTTGCATCAGTATCCTGAATTATCTTTTCAAGAAACGGAAACCTCGCAATTTATTGCAGAGAAACTAATTAGTTTTGGATTAGAAGTTAGGAAAAATGTTGGTGGTAATGGTGTGATAGGCATATTATCCGGAGAGAATCCTGGTAAAACCATTGCATTGCGAGCGGATTTTGACGCATTGCCCATTCAGGATGAAAAAGAGACACCCTATAAGTCTTTAAAATCAGGAGTTATGCATGCGTGCGGTCATGATGGTCATACTGCGGCTCTATTAGGAACAGCCCGAACATTAAGCAAGTTCCGTGAAAAATTAAAGGGGCGTGTTATTTTTGTTTTCCAGCATGCAGAAGAAAAGCCACCAGGCGGTGCGAAGGATATGCTGGGAGATGGGGCCTTAGAGGGCGTGGATGCCGTTTATGGGGCGCATTTAGCCACAGATATACCTGTAGGGAAAATAGCGGTGGGTAGCGGGTACAAAATGGCTGCAGTGGACGCATTTGAAATCACCATTGAAGGAAAGGGCGGTCACGGGGCTAGACCTCAGGAAGCCATTGATTCGATCGTAATTGGAAGTGAGATTGTCCAAGCATTGCAAAAAATCGTGAGCAGAAGAATAAGCCCTCTACAATCTGCGGTTGTAACTATAGGAGTTTTTCATGCTGGCTCGGCCTTTAATATCATCGCGAATACGGCCAAACTCGAAGGGACCGTACGTACATTCAATCAAGAAGTAAGATTCCAAATCGAAGAAGAAATTCGCTCGATAGTGAAAGGGATAACCGAGGCAAATCATGCAGCCTATAAAATTGACTATCTGAATGGTTATCCTGCTTTATACAATCATAGGGAGGAAACGGAGATGGTTCGAAACATTTTTGTGAATACCTTTTCTGAAGAAGCTGTAGTTGAATTTTCCCCTTCTATGGGAGCAGAGGACTTTTCTTATTTCTTACTAGAGAAACCAGGTACTTATTTTAAAATCGGTGCAAGAAATGAGAATGACAACACCCATTTTCCTCATCACCATCCTCGATTTGATTTTGACGAAATCGCACTAATAGATACGGGGAAGGCTTTTATAGCTATAGTATCAAAAGATATGTTCTGAGTTTGTTTTTTTTGGAGCAGATCAAATTACAAGTTTATTGAACAAAGAAGTAATATAATCAATAACTATTTTGTGCATGAGCTTATTGTGGAAGGGGATCAAAGAAGAGGTGTTAAAATGAAAAATCTCCTGAAAGAAATGATTGTAAACAGTCCCCAAGATAGAATTTCCTATCATGATTATATGGAAGCCGTCTTATATACACCAAATATAGGTTATTATATGCGTGAAAAGGAGAAAATCGGTATAACTGGGGATTTTTATACATCTGGTAATGTTGGGGATGCATTTGGGAGGGCGCTAGCCAGATGGTTTATCTATTTGATAAAAGAATGCGGATTGCCTCCGAGAATAATCGAAATCGGTGCAGGGGATGGGAAGCTTGCCTATGATATCCTGGCCTTTATAAAAGAAACAGAGCCGGTGCTGTGGAGCTCACTCACTTATATCCTAGTAGACAGTAGCCCTTACCACAGAAAGGTTCAGCAAGAGCGTGTAGGGGTGTTTAACCAGGTTGCTTTTATGGATAGTTTAGAAAATTTGCCGAATGTAAATGGAATTGTCTTCTCTAATGAACTTTTTGATGCGTTGCCTGTACATGTCATTGAAATGTATAAGGGAGCTCTAGTAGAGGTATTTATCACTGTAGAGGAAGGACAATTGGTAGAAATAAAGGAACCTTTGAAAAATCAAGATATTCTTAACTACCTATCAAAACTGAATATCATGTTATATGAAAAACAGCGCTATGAAGTACCACTTAAAATGATACAAGAATATGAGAAAATCGTTTCGCATATTCAATCAGGTGTTCTTCTTACAATCGATTATGGCTATACGGAACAGGAGTGGAAGGAACCAGCCCATCTTCAGGGAAGCTTAAGAGGGTATTATCAGCATAAAATGATGAAAAAAGTACTTGAGTATCCGGGTGAGATGGATCTGACATCACATATTCATTTTGACACATTAATCGAAAGCGGGAAAAATGTGAATTTTTCTATGGAAGGACTATTTCAGCAAAATGAATTTTTACTCAAAATAGGGATTCTTGAGGAACTGAAAGACCACCAAGAGACGGATCCTTTCTCAAAAACAGCAAAGCGGAACCGAGCAATACGGGGGTTAATTGTTCCTGGTGGCCATAGTGAGTATTTTAGGGTGTTGCTGCAATCGAAGAATTTATCCGAGAAAGTGAGACTATTTCCTGAATAAGGACATGTAGAAACCCATGAATCAAGATTCATGGGTTATGTATATTGCTCTGTTCCTTAATGTGCAGTACCTGGCGTCATCATAAATACGCTCCAGTAGGAAAATCCTGCAAAGAAAACGGTAAGATAGGCGCCAAAAACATAAATATACATGCGCTCAGATAATTTCAAATAACTTAAGAGTACAAAAAAGCCGGTTTGTGCGAAGAAAAGTAAAGAAGTTTGATGCATATGGCCAAGATAAAAGAATATTGCCATAATTCCTGTCCAAAAACCACATACTCTGAACATGCGTTCCATCCGAATCCCTCCTTTTGTCTAGTCGTGTGCATTCAAAATAATTATAAATGAAATTGTAAGGTAATGTAAAGGATGCCTTTTGTTTCTATGCGAGAACCGACGCCTGATAAGAACATGTTACACAATTTTCCATCATATTTCCTAATTCCACAATTTTGACATTGTCAAACAATGCTTCAAACATACCTTTTAAGAATGAATTGTGCATTGCACAGATTGTACTAGGCTCGACATTGGTAACCTCTTTAAAAGGACAATTGAATATTCGAAAGAGAATGTTGTTTTCTTCTTCGCTTGCCTGTATTTCAGGTGAGAACCCAGCAATGGTAGCTGCATTTTTAAGCATGCTGACTTTTTCATCAAAAGTCAGATCGTCAATCGAAGTTGAGCTTAGGGATAGCTGCTGATTGATTAATTCCTCGCCAAATACCTTCCCTGTTTCATAAAGAGCCTTTTTTCCATGTTCTCCTAATGTCATCATCGTCTTAATGGCAATTCTTGAAAGAAGCTGATAGTCCCTGTATGGAAAATGAAGTTGAATGACTTTATCGGATAATCGATAAAGCCTGCTAGGGCGTCCGCCTTTCCCTGTCTTACGTGCATCCGAGGTAAGCATGTCCACATCTTCAAGTTTAGATAAATGTAGTCGTGCTACATTTGGATGAATTTTAAAAGAATCGGCAATTTGCTGTACAGATACATCTTGATGGTTGTTAACGATATATTGATATATATAATATCGGGTGGGATCTGCTAATACGTTTGTAATTCTTAACGTTTGTTCCATTATACCCTCCTGCTGTTCCAATAGTTTAACTATATTCCATTATAATACAGGTAGAAAAAAATGGAATAACAGAAACAGCAATCTCCCTTAAGTTAAGAAAAAGTTCACATTTCAAACAGAGATATAGTGCAAATGAATATACAAAACTTAAACAAATGTTATACAATTATTTTATAGAATCTTTAAAAAACAAAATGTGAACGGAGAGTGTTAAGAATGGGACGGTTAAAACGGTTAACTTTCTTTTCATACCCAAGCTGTACATCTTGCCGAAAAACAAAAAAATGGTTAAAAACCAATCAAGTATCCTTTGATGAACGTCATTTATTCAAAGAAACTCCAACAGAAGGAGAGTTAAAAAGAATCCTTGAATTGACAACGGAAGGACTTGATGAGGTCTTAGCAACAAGGAGTGAAGCCTATAAATGCTTACATGTTAATATTGACGAAATGCTACTTTCTGATGTCATCCAATTATTAACAAAAGAACCTAAATTATTAAGAAGACCCATCCTCATTGATGGAAAAAAGCTTGTGGTTGGACATAATGAAGATGCGTTAAGAAATTTGGTTTCATAAAAGCAAAATTTGAAAATGAGCATATAAGTTTATTCTCGAATCTTTTTTCGGGGATTTTTTTATTTTATAAGGAGGAATTTGTCGTGCAATGTCGAAACACTACTACAAGATACTTAGGAGGTGATGAAAGATTTGATATCGATTGAAAAGAAAGCAGAAAAAATCCTTTCCCGTGCCATTCAATTATCGGCATCGGATATTCACGTTTTACCACGCAGAGAGGGCCCTCTCATTCAATTCAGGATTGACAACAAACTCGTTCCTCAGGAAACATTGTCATTCTTTGAAACGGAACGACTGATCTCCCATTTAAAGTTCCTTGCCGCTATGGATATAGGTGAGAAAAGAAGACCTCAGAGTGGTTCAATTACCGTCAATTTATCAAAAAAAGTGGTTGGACTTCGCCTTTCCACATTACCAACTGCACATCTCGAAAGTTTGGTCATCCGCTTGATTCCCCAGCAGAATATCCTTCCTCTAGAACAGTTATCCCTATTTCCAAACACCGTTCAAAAACTGGTTGCCCTTCTGAAACATTCCCATGGCATGCTCATATTTACCGGTCCGACTGGTAGCGGGAAAACCACAACATTATACTCCTTGCTTCATCATTCAAAAGAGATGATAAACCGGAACATCATTACCCTTGAAGATCCCATTGAAAATGTGTCAGAAAAGGTATTACAAGTTCAAATTAATGAAAAGGCAGGTATTACGTACTCTGTTGGTCTAAAAGCTGTGCTTAGACATGATCCTGACGTGATTATGGTCGGGGAAATCAGGGATTCTGAAACAGCAAAAATTGCAGTTCGCGCTGCATTAACGGGTCATTTAATCCTCACGACCATGCATACAAGGGATGCACAAGGAGCTATCTCTAGGTTGCTCGAATTTGGAATCAGCTTGCTTGAGATAGAACAGAGCTTGATTGGTGTGACGGCTCAGCGGCTAGTTGAACTAACATGTCTGCAATGTAAAGAGGTTTGTACATCTGCTTGCCAAATGATTGCTCGTAATAAAAGGGCAAGTGTGTATGAACTGCTATATGGAAAAAGCTTGGCAGAAGTATTGAAGATGACGAAAGAGGAAAAAGGGAAGGGGACGGTCTCCTACCGCCAATTAAAGGATGAGATAGGAAAAGCGGTGGCAATGGGCTATGTGGATTCACATGAATTTGAACGGCTGGTATACGATGAAGGCAAAAAGTAAATGGAGGATAAAAGAACAAGCTGTCTTTATCTCGAAGCTGGGGGAATTATTAAGTCATGGCTATCCCTTAGCCGAGGCGATACATTTTCTGGAGTTTCAGGAATCAAAGAAGAAAGCTGAGGATTTTACTCAGGCTATTCAGGATTTAAGGAACGGGCATCCGCTGCATCAAGTGTTAACCCATCTTAATTTTCATCCACAACTTGTAAGTTATATATTTTATGGAGAACAATGCGGCGACCTCAATAGGGCGTTGATAGAAGGAGGTAGATACTGGAAGAAGAGGACGGAAGATTTGGATAAAGTGAAAAAGTTGATGGTGTATCCAATTTTCTTATTCTTTTTTGTGAACATCGTGTTTTATATCCTGCAGAGTGTCCTCCTTCCAAAATTCCAGACAATCTTTTTTACGATGGATGTTGAACAGAATATCATCCTGAAATTACTGGTAGCCTCTTCAGTTATCCTCCCTGTCATCCCCTTCATCTTGCTCGCATTGCTCCTTTTCTTTTTTTTACTCAAACAATTTTGGTTTAACAAGTTATGCCCCTTAAGGCAGCGAAGAATATTATTAAACATTCCTCTCGCAGGCACATTCATTAAGTTATATGAAACGTATTTTTTTGCAAGCCAATTCAGTGGCTTACTCTCTGGAGGGCTTTCCATTAACGAAAGCATCAAATTATTCTCCGTAAATCAGCAGCAGCCTTTTTACCAGAAACTTTGCTCAATTATTAAAGATGATTTAATTGAAGGCAGATCGCTAGAAATGATTTTTCAGGAGCTGCCTTACTTTGATAGAAATTTACCATTAATAGCCGCAAATGGTCAAAAGTACGGCAGGCTTGATTCAGAGTTACTTCATTACAGTCGTTTTTTGCTAGAGAAAATTGAAGAAAGAATGAATTCAATTTTGAAAATCATTCAGCCTCTTATGTTTTCATTGATTGGTCTGCTGATTGTTTCCATTTATTTAGCGGTCTTACTGCCAATGTTTTCTCTGCTCGAGGGGATATAGAATATTCTTAATAAATTCTGGAGGTGAATCTGCGCTGAAATAATTTTGGGAATAGGAAGTGTGAAATTTCTAATCTATTTTTATTTTTTTAGCAGCAGAATGATATGAAGAAAGTGTTGAATGAAAGAGGTTTTACATTAATTGAAATGCTTATTGTTTTACTCGTAATTTCCATTCTATTGATTATTACAATCCCAAATATAACAAAGCATCAATCGACGATTCACTCTAAAGGGTGTGAAGCGTTTGTTAAGATGGCTCAAGCACAGGTGCAAGCCTATGAAATAGATAATGGCAAACTTCCTGCAAGTATTGATGAAATGGAAAGTCAAGGGTACCTTAAACAAAAATCATGTCCGAATGGTGATGGTATTAGTCTGGATAACAAGGGAAAGGTTACGGTAATTGAATAGCAGCAAATTGATTGTGCGGCCTTCCTGTGGAGGTTATACCCTGTCAGAAACCCTCATCGTCCTCGTTATTTTTGTACTGCTAAGTGGCATCGGTCTAAATTTATATCCAAGCTTTATTAAAGGAATGGAAAATAAGATATTCATTTCTCAATTGAAAGAGGACATTTTCTATGCGCAGCAGTATGCCATCAGCCATGAAAGTCTGATTTACCTTCATATGGATAATACGAATAGGATTTACACGGTAACATCCTATAAGGAGGGGGTTGTGCTTGAGAGAAGCATACCAAAGGATATACAGTTCTTAAGTGGAACATTAGGACTTACGTTTCATTTTAATCAGTATGGAAATGCTTCAAAAGCAGGGACGATGATGATTGATACGACAAAAGGGAAGTACAAGTTAGTCCTTAATATCGGTAAAGGGAGGTTTAGGATTGAGAAACAGTAGAGGGTACGTCTACTTAGAAATGATAGCCGCTTTTTCGATTTGTATAGTCTTGGTCATTTCGATTCTGCCGATACTTGAGGAGATAATGACCAATCGGAAAAATGTTGTCTTAAGGACAGAAGCCCACTATTTGTTATATGAAAGATTGACCGCCTTCATGGATGGGGAGGTAAATGCTGTCGACCAGGAAATCCATTATCAGAAAAGATTGTATGAACTAACATGGAAGGAACAGAAGGATTTCCCAGGTATGATTGAAGGATGTGTACGATATGAAAATGAAGTGGGTAAATCAGAATCCATTTGTGATGCTGCGAAAAAATGATGGCTTTACAATAATTGAAATGCTTTTTTCTTTAATGATATTAATGACCACCTCTATTTTCATCTTACAACTTTTTTCAATTATTCACACACAGTTGGAATCAAAAGAGAAATTGCATCCTAAAGAGTGGGAGATCTTTACGATGCAAATGCAACAGGAGGTCAGGGGTGCTAAAAGTCAGGATGTAATAGAAAATAAATTATATTTACTTTCAGGTGACCAGTTATCTTTTATTGAACAATATGAAGATAAGCTCCGCAGGCGAGTGAATGGAAAAGGTCATGAGGTCATCCTGCAGAACATTTCAAAATTTAAGGTTGAGAAGGATGGTAACGTCATTGTGTTAAATATAACGGATAAAGCAGGGAATACTGTTATTCGCAGGTTTCATCCTTTCTTTAAAAGTGAGACGAAAGTTGATGAATAATCAAAAAGGGGTCGTTTTCCCGATGGTCATGATTGTAGCGAGTGTTTTTATCATGTTCACGATATTAATGATCGATCAATTTGTCATCGATAAAAAATTTTATAAAGAAGTGGAAGAAACGCTTGTGGCCGATCATTTAGTGCATCTAGCCGTTAATGAGGTAACAGCTGGATGGGGTGAAGATATACCGAAGAACCTTCAGGGGGATATCTCATATCCCAATGGTGATGTCCATTATATATTAACGAAACAAGATGCCCGTTATGCCTTTATTGAATTTGCTTCCTCGACTAAAGATAACCGAGTTGGTAGAATCATTATTCAATATGACAAAGAGTTAGGTAGAGTTGTAGAATGGATAGAAAAACAGTCCGTATAACCCGTATGAAGGCGCGGATTCAGTGATATGGAGTTGATAGACTGAAAATACTCCAGTGTGAAAACTGTGTCAGTAACAAGTGGAGAAAGGATTCAGGAAGGAGGAAAACGTTTTTGGCTGACTGAGAATGGGATTACGAACGGAATGATTTGTCCAATGTCAGGCTTCCCCTAAATGGAAATGGAGAACTTACCATCGATACAACAAGCAGGCCCAAATAGTAACCATCTCGGGTAAACTAGAAAGAATAAAAGAAGCATAAGCGGGGCATACTTTATTTAGGGTGATATTGTATGTCTACTAACGCTTATATCAAATATCTTACACAGCAGCTTGTCGAATATCTTAATTTGACTAAGAAAGAACGGAAAGAAAAACGTCGTCATCGGAAAGAGGATAAAAATACTGGTGTGTCCCACTGGTTTGGTATTGTCCCTTTCGCTTTGTCGATGTTTGTAAGAAAAAAAATCAAAAAAAGAAAACAGATGTCCTAAGCTTTTGGACATCTGTTTTTTTTGTTTAGTCAGGCAAACCTAGCTAGGCGGTTGTAGTAGAGAAATCATTTCTGAAAAAATAGATCCATTTATCCTAACGCTCTATCTGATAAGTAAAATAAACCGCCATTGATGATTGATATTAGAATATTTGGCTCATATTGGGCCTGTAATGCCTGTTTTTCAGTGAAATAACTTTCGCTTTTTTCATCCATATCCTTATAAAAATGCTCCAATAAATTTAAGTCATTCTGCCAGCGCTCCATGGCTTCTTCCGCCCAAGAATGGTCATCGTTCTCGAAGCTGGTTCGGATATATGTATCAAGTCTTGCTAACCCACTCTTTGGCATGATTAATGGTGAGAGGGTGAAGGAGTAATCCGGTATCTTTGGGGTGACTTTAACCGGTAAAACACGATTGTGAAATCCTTCCATGATCTCCCCGGAGATTAAATTCAATCCGACAGACATAAAGGTATCTTTTTTTCGATCACATTGATAAGATATTTTTACATTTAGTGTAAGCCAGGGGAACAATGGATTATGCCGACCATTTGAGGGGAGTGTATCCTCGAAAAGTCTAGTATATCCAGCCAGCCTTTTTGTTGATTCGATAATTTGATGGAGACGGGGCGAACCAAAGTGAATTCGTTCTCCTTTCATATTGGGTGGAGCCTGTTCAGGATCAGTAATGAAAGTAATCTGGGCTGGGTTTGGAATCCCGCCCGTTTTTTCAAGATAATGCCAATAAAAGGGACGGTTCATTAACTCTTTATCCATTTCAATCGTCAGTTGAACAGTGATATGGGATGGGGCATTCTCTAGTACTTCACAATCATTAGCTTCAAAGAAAGTTATTAAAAAATCATGAATTTCCTGTTGCTGCATGAATCTCACCTTCCTTCATAGTTTGAGCGAATTGAATCATCGATGAAAAATTATCCATCTTGATTTTCATTTCACCCTCAGTTCGGGACTCGCCGACCACGTCAATTAAATATTCTTCGATGTTGGTAATATCCAGCTTCGTTAAAATATCATCCAATTCACCAATTACTTTTTCAAACAAATGGATTTTTTCATATAATAATTTCAAAATATGTTCTTCAACTGTATTTTTCGTTGCAAAGTTATATATCATGACATCTTCTTCCTGGCCAAGTCGGTGAATCCGTCCAATTCTTTGTTCAAGTCTCATTGGATTCCATGGCAGGTCAAAATTAATCAAGTGGTGGCAAAATTGAAGGTTTATTCCTTCCCCACCGGCTTCGGTAGCAATTAAAACTTGAATCTGCTTTTGGAATAATTCTCTCATCCAGTCTTTTTTTCCACGCTTAAAGCCGCCGCGGAAGGGAACTGAGGAAATTCCATTCTGTTGTAAATACCATTGTAAATATAGCTGAGTGGCTCTGTATTCGGTAAAGATAATCACTTTGTCATCAATTTTCTTGATGAGTTCTAAAGCTTTTTCAGCCTTGGAGTTTTGTTCTGTTTCATTTACCTTCTCAAACAGCTCATCTAGCTTTGCTAAAAAGTCAGGGGAAGGCTGTTCATATTTGGCTTTCATGTTTTTCAATGTATAAAAAACGGCTTCTCTGCTGCTGCATGCTTCTCTTTGGAGCGTGAGTGCTGAAAAAGAACTTCCCTTCGATCCATCTGAAATAGGCTTAAATTTGGAAACAGCGTCGTACAAGGCTTGTTCAGTTGGAGAAAATTCAATGATGATTGTTTCCACCTGCCTTTTTGTCCATTCAATTCCAGTATCAGCCCGTCGGTTCCGAATCATTACAGTGTTGACGAGTTCCTTTAGGTGCTCATCCTCAATAACATTTCGGCCTTTGCCTTTATATTTCTCAGAAAAGAGTGTTGCATTTCCCAAGTGTCCCGGTTTCAATAACGAAACAAGATGGAAAATTTCTTCGACTTTATTTTGAATTGGCGTAGCTGTCAGCAATAAACAAAATTTCTTTTTCAGATTTTGGACAAATTCATAGTTCTTCGTTTTATTATTTTTAAGTTTATGAGCTTCATCAATAATGATAAAGTCATATTGCTGATTAAAAATGATATCTCGATGGGGAGCGCGTTTCGCTGTATCAATGGATGATATAACAACATCGCATGATTCCCACACATAGCTTTTTCTTTGAACAACAGCCGGAATATGAAACTTGGTATTCAATTCAAAAGCCCATTGACTTACAAGTGAAGCGGGGACAAGAATTAATACTTTTTTAACAAGACCTCGGATCATATATTCTTTAAGAATCAAGCCAGCTTCGATTGTTTTCCCGAGACCTACTTCATCAGCTAAAATGGCTTTTCCATTCATCTTTTCAACTACCTGCTTTGCCGCTTCCAATTGGTGGGGAAGCGGGGTGAGCTGTGGAAGATGCTTGGGTGCCTGTAAACCTTCAAAATCAGGAATAATGAGGTTTTCTTCCATTTGAACAGCCAATTTATAAAGCTCCCAATTACCCCATGGACCGTCATTTTCCATCTTTTGTAGAAACTCGTCATTCCAATCAGAACTGAAGGATATATTAATTTTCATTGAAACTACTCCTTCTAAAATCATAATTTTCTTATTTAAGGTTGAAACCCGAACATTTTATATGTGAAGTAAGAAAAATATTTCTCTGTAAAAGATATTGCAGAGAAAAGTTTCTTAAGGTAGGATGTAAGTATATTTAGAAAATTCCAATATCCCAAAACGCTTAAAAGAAGCGTACATTTTTATGAATGTAGTCATGTTTTTCATAGTATGGGCAACTGCCTCTTACTTTATCCCAGATTAACAGACTAGAGATCATTCATTAAGTTCTGAAGTTTTAAGGAGAGTTGGTAGAGAAAGCATTTTGTAAATGCACAGAGGTTTTACTAACTATCAGTAGGATTAATTACTTTCCTAATTGGTGGAGACACATTTATATGCGGGTGAAGATAAGGGGAGAGACTACGAATGTAGCGCCGAAGGAGCAAACTTAGCAGTGAATCTCTCAGGCAAAAGAACTCTTATTGGACGCAACTCTGGAGAGCGCCGCTCGTTGCAGAACGGCCACCAAAGGGGAAAGCCTATTATATAGGTAAACTTTCAGGTTTCAGGACAGAGAAAAAGCTCTTTAGGGCTTTCTCTGTCCTTTTTTGTGCCCTTTTTTCCACATTATGAATCAGGATGAGAAGTATAAGAAGATCTGACAGGATGGAAAGAAGCTTTTAGAAAAGTGAGCAAAGTAAACTAAAAAATCTAAGGGGGGTCATTTTTTGACCAATTTAAAAAGAACGCCACTATTTGAGGTTTATCGAGAATACGGAGGAAAAACGATCGATTTTGGCGGCTGGGAACTTCCTGTCCAATTTTCGGGTATCAAGGACGAACATGAAGCAGTTCGTACAAAAGCTGGCTTATTTGATGTTTCCCATATGGGTGAGGTTGATGTGAAGGGCCCAGGGAGTCTTGCCTTTTTACAAAAAATGATGACCAATGATGTATCAAAGCTAAAACAGGGCGGAGCAATTTATACGGCTATGTGTTATGAAAACGGCGGTACTGTTGACGATCTTATCATTTATAAAAAGGCAGAAGACGACTATCTGCTCGTGGTCAATGCCGCCAATACAGAAAAAGATTTTAACTGGCTACAAGCTAATTGTTCAGAGGATGTCCAACTTTCGGATGTATCAAGCGATTATACACAGTTGGCACTGCAGGGACCTTTGGCAGAGAAAATATTACAAAAACTATCTAATGATACACTTTTGAGTGAAATTGGCTTTTTTAAATTCAAGGAAAATGTCCTGATAAATGGGCTTTCCACGATGGTTTCACGTACAGGATATACGGGTGAAGATGGTTTTGAAATATATAGCCACAGTGAAAATGGCCCGGCCCTATGGAGAGCTATTCTAGATGCAGGAAAAGAAGAAGGGATACAGCCGATAGGTTTAGGGGCACGTGACACACTCCGCTTTGAAGCTAAACTTCCGCTTTATGGACAGGAGCTTTCACCGGATATTACCCCAATTGAAGCCGGGATTGGTTTTGCGGTTAAAGTAGATAAGGAAGCCGACTTTTTCGGGAAAGCCGTTCTTACTGAACAAAAGGAAAAAGGGGCACCACGTAAGCTTGTCGGAATTGAAATGATTGACCGCGGCATTCCTCGTCATGGCTATAAGGTATACAGTGGGGATAAAGTCATTGGTGAAGTTACGACTGGCACTCAATCACCAACATTGAAGAAAAATGTAGGATTGGTACTTATCGATAAAGATTATTCGGTGATGGATTCTGAAGTCGAAGTGGAAATTCGTTCAAAACGATTGAAAGCTGTTATTATACAAACACCTTTTTATAAAAAACCACGTAAATAGAGAGGAATGGTCATTAAGATGAAACATCGTTACTTACCCATGACAGAGCAGGATAAACAACAAATGCTGGAGGTAATAGGGGTCCCTTCTGTTGAGAACCTTTTCAACGATATTCCTGAAAGTGTCCGCTTTCAAGGCGAATATGACATTAAACCAGCTAAATCAGAGCCAGCCTTAATGAAAGAATTATCAAAACTTGCTTCCAAGAATGCTGATCTTAAAAACTATGCCTCCTTTCTTGGTGCGGGCGTGTATGACCATTATTCACCGGTCATCGTCGATCATGTTCTTTCCCGCTCGGAGTTTTATACAGCCTACACCCCTTATCAGCCAGAAATTTCACAGGGGGAGCTTCAGGCCATTTTTGAATATCAAACGATGATTTGTGAAATGACAGGAATGGATGTCGCCAACTCCTCCATGTATGACGGAGGGACGGCATTAGCGGAAGCAGCGATGCTTGCATCCGGTCATACACGACGTAAGAAAATTCTAATTTCAGCGGCAGTACATCCTGAATCAAGGGAAGTCGTTAAGACGTATGCGAAAGGTCAGCGAGTGGAAGTCATTGAAATTCCATTTAAAGATGGTGTGACAGATCTAGCTGCCTTAAAGGAATTGGCGAAAGACGATATTGCGGGAATCATTGTGCAATATCCAAACTTCTTTGGACGAATTGAACCATTGAAAGAAATGGAAGAAATCATTCATGATGTGAAATCCATGTTTATCGTTTCGAGTAACCCGCTTGCACTAGGTGCATTGACCCCTCCAGGTGCCCTTGGTGCTGATATCGTAACAGGCGATGCTCAGCCATTCGGTATTCCAGCAGCTTTTGGCGGACCGCATTGCGGATACTTTGCGGTCACGAACAAACTTGTTCGAAAAGTGCCAGGTCGTCTCGTCGGGCAAACAGTGGATGAAGATGGTAAACGGGGATTTGTGCTGACGCTTCAAGCTCGTGAGCAACACATTCGTCGTGACAAGGCCACATCCAATATTTGTTCCAATCAGGCGTTAAATGCTTTGGCAGCTTCTGTTGCGATGACCGCACTTGGGAAAAAAGGTGTCAAAGAAATGGCTGTGAATAATATTCAAAAAGCCTATTATGCGAAAAAAGCTATAAAGGAAAAAGGAATAGAAGTGGTATTTGAGGGACCATCGTTTAATGAATTTGTCATTAAACTGCCGGCATCTTACCAAGAAATTAATCAAAGTCTTTTTGAAAAAGAAATTATCGGCGGCTTCGACTTAGGGACTGTTTATCCACAGCTGAAAGACCATATGCTTGTGGCTGTAACAGAACTTAGAACAAAAGAAGAAATTGATGCACTTGCGCACGAATTGGGGGATCAACATGAATAATCAAGATCAATCACTCATTTTTGAAATCAGTACGTCCGGTCGAATCGGGTACAGTCTACCGGAAATGGATGTTGAAGAAATTTCGCTTGAAGAGATTTTTCCTGCCGAATACATCCGTCAAGAAGAAGCTGAGCTTCCAGAAGTATCGGAATTAGATATCATGCGTCATTATACAGCTCTTTCCAAACGGAATCACGGGGTGGATTCGGGCTTTTATCCACTCGGTTCTTGTACGATGAAGTATAACCCGAAGATAAATGAAAATGTGGCGCGTTTTAACGGTTTCGCCCATATCCATCCATATCAAGATCCGGCGACTGTACAGGGAGCCTTGGAACTATTATTTGACTTGCAAGAACATTTAACAGAAATCACAGGGATGGATCAAGTGACCTTACAGCCAGCAGCAGGTGCACATGGTGAATGGACAGGATTAATGATGATTCGTGCCTTCCATGAAGCGAACGGCGATACAGCACGGACGAAAGTGATAGTTCCTGATTCGGCACACGGTACGAATCCAGCTTCCGCCACTGTTGCGGGGCTCGAAACGATTACGGTAAAATCAGATGAAAATGGCTTAGTTGACCTTGAAGATTTAAAGCGCGTTGTAGGTTCGGATACAGCGGCTTTAATGCTGACGAATCCCAATACATTAGGATTGTTTGAAGAGAATATTTTGGAAATGGCAAAACTTGTCCACGATGCTGGTGGGAAGCTTTATTATGACGGGGCCAATCTTAATGCAGTCCTATCTAAAGCCCGCCCAGGTGATATGGGCTTTGATGTGGTCCATTTAAATCTCCATAAAACATTTACAGGTCCACATGGTGGCGGTGGCCCGGGTTCTGGTCCTGTCGGTGTAAAATCGGATTTGATTCCCTACTTGCCTAAACCACTCGTGGTCAAACGAGATGAGCAATTTATGCTGGATTATGATCGCCCGCAATCCATCGGAAGAGTTAAACCTTATTACGGAAACTTCGGAATAAATGTGAGGGCTTATACGTACATTCGTTCCATGGGTCCTGATGGTCTTAAGGCTGTCACGGAGAATGCGGTCATCAATGCGAATTATATGATGCGTAGGTTGGAACCATATTTTGATTTACCATATAATCGCCATTGTAAGCATGAGTTTGTGCTTAGTGGCCGCCGGCAAAAGAAGTTGGGCGTCCGAACACTCGATATTGCCAAAAGATTACTAGACTTCGGCTATCATCCACCTACTATTTACTTCCCGTTGAACGTGGAAGAAGGAATGATGATAGAACCGACTGAAACGGAGTCAAAGGAAACTCTTGACGCGTTCATTGATGCGATGATTCAGATAGCTAAGGAAGCGGAAGAAACTCCGGAGATCGTACAGGAAGCGCCACATACAACAGTTATTAAAAGGCTGGATGAAACGCTTGCTGCAAGAAAACCAGTCCTCCGTTATCAAGCTTAATAGCCTAAATAAAAATCCCCGCCATCTGAGCGGGGATTTTTATTTTTATATGTATAGAGAATGACCGGCTGGAAATGAATATACCATAAGACATAATAAGCTATAAGACTGCATTTCATTTCAATTTTTAGTATGATAGCTCTTTAATTAAAAAGAGCCCATGCGGAGATGGGTTCTTATTTCTTTGCTTTAATTTTACCGGTCCACATTTTGAAACCGCCTTTTAGGTGAAACAGTTCTTTGTAGCCTTTTTTGTATAGCATGGCTGCAGCTCTTCCGCTGATGATTTCGCTTTGAGCGTACAAGTATACAGGCTTGTCCGGCCTAATTTCGACCAGGCGTGTTTTCATTTGAGTCATAGGGATGTTTCTTGCGCCTAAGATATGACCATTATCAAATTCATTTGGTTCCCGCACATCGATTAGTTGTACTTTTCTGTAGTTAGCAATAAATTCATCCTGTGTTAACGTTTTAACGATTTTACGCTGGCGGTACCAATTAAAAAGTGAATACGCAATAACCACTCCTATGATGATGAGCAGTGTATATAATAATTCCAAACATAAAAACTCCCTTCTACCTAACGAATACAGACAATCTTTATTATATAATTGCTTTAACTAATAATCAAAAAATATTTTCGTAAAATTCTTTATCGACTTAATGGTACTTTCTTTTTTAGAGTGTTAAAGTCTGTTAAACTACTAAATGTGAGTTTTTTTATGACGGAATTACTGACTTACTTTTAAACAGTCTACATGAAATGAGGGGTAAGGATGACAAAAGAAAAATGGGGATTTATAGATTCTGGATATTGTTCACCGGCTTTTAATATGGCGATGGACGAAGCTCTTTTAAACTGGCAGAGTAAAGGGGAAATACCACCGATTATACGCTTTTATGGTTGGGACCCAGCTACATTGTCGATTGGTTATTTTCAAAAGGCAGAATCTGAAATTGATATAGAAGAAGTTAAAAGGCAGGGCCTCGGTTTTGTTCGCAGACCAACAGGAGGACGTGCTGTACTGCACGAACATGAATTGACTTATAGCGTAATTGTCCCAGAATCCTATCCGGGAATGCCTACTACTGTTACTGAAGCATATCGAGTTATTTCTGAAGGGATATTAATGGGGTTCAGGAATCTTGGATTGGATGCTTATTTTGCTGTACCTCGAACCGATCAGGAGAAAGCGGCTTTAAAAGCACCCAAGTCTTCCGTCTGTTTTGATGCGCCAAGCTGGTATGAATTGGTCGTTGAGGGCCGTAAGGTAGCTGGCAGTGCACAAACAAGGCAAAAGGGCGTCATCCTTCAACACGGGGCCATTTTACTTGAACTTGATGATGAAAAGCTCTTTAGCGTATTTAAATTCTCAAATGACAGGGTTAAAGAGAGAATGCAAAAAAACTTAAAAAACAAAGCCGTGGCCATAAATGACATTGCCGGAAGAAAGATTACCATCCCAGAAGCAAAAGATGCTTTTGAAAAAGGTTTTGCCGATGGACTTTCGATTGAATTAGAGCCATACGTCCTCACTGAACAGCAATTGCAGGAAGTGAAAGCCATTGCAGAAAGCAAATATGAAAGCGATGAATGGAATTTTTTGAGATAGAAGAAGCAGGATAATTAGAACAGATAATAAAAATGTTTTTTCAGATTTTTGCAAACAAATAAGCTTTTCCTTGCAACGATAAGCACTAACAAGGACAGGGAAAAAGCAAGGTTCAAATTAATTGAAATCTGATGAAAAATTATTATAAATCGACATTTTCCTCCCTTTTACTAACTATATTAATTGATTTATCGTTTGACAAAATTAAAAGTTAATCAACACAAACACAATATATAGTAGTCGGAATATTTATTACGACACTATATATTGATTTTTAAGTTTCGCTATGATAAATTTAGGGTAACTTGTTAAGCGAAACGGACATGTAAGACTACATATAGATTTTTGCAGCAAGAACGGATCTTGAAACATATAAAGGAGAGGGAATTATGTCGGTTGTAATAAAAGAAGCTTTAAAGGTTGATCTAGAAAGGTTGAATAAGGATATTTCTTTATTTCCCCAGGTCCATCCTGTAACAGCTGATATGAAAATGACGCATAAAGGCGTGTCCCGTCTAGTTATGCTTGACCGCTATTCTTTTAAGGATACTGAAAAAATTACGCTCTCGACTGGCGATTTTGTAGTATTGACGATTAAGGAAGATCCGAAATTCCCTGCACGGGGTCTTGGTTACATCGTTGAAATAGATTGGGAAACGAAAAAAGCTAAGGTATTAGTGGATAATGAATTCCGCGGAGCATTAGATAACCCGGAAGAAGTGGAAACGGGGATTGTAAATCGACCGCTTGATATCATTGAGAAGCCGCTTGAAATATACTATGAACAAATTGCAAAACGTAATGCAACGGGATTGGCTTCAGTGGAAAAGACTGAAGAAAAAAGAACGGAATGGTTCAATAAGTTCTATGAAGAATTAAAGAACCTTAATTTTGTCCCAGCAGGACGTGTATTATATGGAGCCGGTTCTAACACGGATGTTACTTATTTTAATTGCTATGTAATGCCATTTGTTCCGGATTCACGCGAAGGAATTTCCGAACATAGAAAGCAAGTCATGGAAATCATGAGCCGCGGAGGCGGTGTAGGTACGAACGGATCGACACTTCGTCCAAGAAATACGTTGGCAAAAGGGGTAAATGGAAAATCCTCCGGTTCAGTTTCATGGCTTGATGATATTGCGAAATTGACCCATCTTGTTGAACAGGGCGGAAGCAGACGCGGTGCACAAATGATTATGCTTGCGGATTGGCATCCAGATATTGCTGAGTTCATTATTTCGAAAATGCAAAATCCACGGATTCTTCGCTACTTAGTGGAAAACACAAAAGATGAAACCATCAAAAAGTACGCTACAGATAAATTAAAATTCACTCCGCATACCGAACAGGAAACGGCTATGTACCAAGGTATTATCAACTATAAAGAGATTCCGGGTTTAGGCGGATTTAGCGAGAAAATCATTAGAGAGGCCGAGGAAAAGGTTCGTACAGGCGGAACGTACAGTGTCCATAATGCCGATTTTCTAACAGGCGCCAATATCTCGATTTGCTTGACTAGGGAATTTATGGAAGCTGCCGAACAAGATGGCGAATATGAATTGCGTTTCCCGGATGTTGAAAGCTATAATGCTGAAGAAATGGCGATTTATAATGAAGAATGGCACAATGTCGGTGATGTACGCGAGTGGGAAAAAATGGGCCGCAAAGTCCGTGTTTACCGTAAAATCCGAGCTAAAGAGCTTTGGAACTTAATTAATATTTGTGCTACTTATTCTGCAGAGCCGGGTATTTTCTTTATTGATAATGCTAACGAGATGACAAATGCAAAAGCATACGGACAACAAGTTGTAGCAACCAACCCATGTGGTGAACAGCCACTGGCTCCATACTCTGTATGTAATCTAGCAGCTGTCAATTTAGCAGAAATGGCTGATAAAGATAACAAAACAGTTAACTTTGAGAAACTTAAGCAGACCGTAGAAGTGGGTGTGCGTATGCAGGATAACGTCATTGACGCAACCCCTTACTTCTTAGATGAAAACAAGAAACAAGCACTCGGCGAGAGACGGGTTGGTCTTGGTGTTATGGGTCTACATGATTTGTTAATCTATTGTGAAACGGAGTACGGGTCTGAAGAAGGGAATATCCTGGTAGACAAGGTGTTTGAAACGATTGCAACTACAGCTTACAGGACTTCAGTAGACCTTGCTAAAGAAAAGGGCAGTTTCCCGTTCCTAATCGGGTCAACTGATGAAGAAACGAATGAGCTTAGAACGCGTTTCACTCAAACCGGATTTATGGAAAAAATGCCAGAAGATATCAGAGAAAGTGTTGCTGCACATGGCATCCGTAATTCTCATTTATTGACAGTTGCTCCTACAGGCAGCACAGGTACGATGGTTGGGGTATCAACTGGTCTTGAACCATATTTCTCTTTCACCTATTTCCGTAGCGGTCGTCTTGGTAAATTCATTGAGGTTAAGGCTGACATCGTACAGGAATACTTGGATCGTCATCCAAAAGCGGATCCAGAAAAGCTTCCGAAATGGTTCATTTCTGCAATGGAATTGGCTCCTGAAGCTCATGCTGACGTTCAATGCATTATTCAACGATGGATTGACAGTTCGATTAGTAAAACGGTTAACGCTCCTAAAGGATATACCGTTGAACAAGTAGAAAAAGTATATGAACGTCTATACAAAGGCGGAGCAAAAGGCGGTACGGTGTATGTAGATGGAAGCCGTGACAGTCAGGTTCTTACGCTTAAAGCGGAAGAAAACCAAATGGATGAGCAACTTGAAATGGATGAATTAACAGATGTGGAAGAAAAGAAAAAAGTCGTATTGGTTGATACGATAAATGAACTGCGTTCGACGAATGTTACGATTGGGTCGGAAGTAGGTAACACCTGCCCTGTTTGCCGTAAAGGTGAAGTTCAGGAAATGGGCGGATGTAATACATGCACGAATTGTGGCGCACAATTAAAATGCGGCCTATAAGTTTAATTTAAGAAAGTCGTTAAGGTATAGCTGAAAAGCTGATCTTAACGGCTTTTTTTTTGCAAATCTAAGAGTGTATTCAATATTTTGAAATTTTAAAGGTTACCTTTTATTGGTTTGTAAACTATTAATTGTTATTAGTTCTCGTGAAGGCTTTTCTTTATATATGGTTAAACTACAATGTAATAACTATGATGGGGTGTATGAATGGAAAATCAGAAATGCGATAATACGAAGGTAAGTGCTTGGTGTATTGTAAGCATGGCTTCGATTCCGCTCGTCATGACACTAGGAAATTCTATGCTTATTCCGGTGTTGCCGGTTTTTGAAGAAAAAGTGAACATAACATCCTTTCAGTCGAGTATGATAATCACCAGTTATTCAATCGCTTCCATTTTTCTAATTCCAGTAGCAGGTTACTTGTCTGATCGCATTGGAAGGAAAAAAGTTATCCTACCCAGCCTTATTTTAGCTTTGATAGGTGGTTTGATTGCTGGTTTTGTTTCCTGGAAGATGGACAATCCGTATACCTGGATTATCTTGGGCCGCGTTCTTCAAGGGATTGGTGCTGCTGGGGCAACTCCAATCGTCTTGCCATTAGTAGGGGACCTTTATAAAGCTGATGATGAGAAAACAAGTTCCTGTTTAGGCATAATTGAAACATCGAATACCTTCGGAAAAGTGTTAAGTCCGATTTTAGGATCCTTATTCGCTTCACTTATTTGGTTTTTACCGTTCTTTTCTATTTCCTTTTTTAGTTTAATTTCGATTGTTCTCGTTTTTTTCTTTATAAAAGTACCGAAGAATAATCATGCACCAATAAAGTTCAAAGAATTTTTAAATAAAACGAAAGTAACCTTTGAGGAGGGAGGGAAGTGGCTTTCCGTTGTATTCCTATTGGGCGTTTTTGTCATGCTTGTTCTTTTTGCAGTGTTATTTTTTTTATCGGAAAGTCTAGAAAAATTACATGATTTAAAAGGCATTAAAAAAGGCTTTGTCTTGGCAATCCCTTTGTTCTTCTTATGTATCTCCTCTTTTGTGGCGGGAAGGAAGATAAAAGGAAGCATATCGTTGATGAGAAAGATTATATTGATTAGCTTAATATTAATGTCAGGAAGTATAGTTTTTGTTGGCTATACGAAGGAAAAAATTGTGTTGCTGCTTATAATAACAAGTGTATTAGGAATCGCGATTGGTGCCATGCTGCCAACTTTGGATGCGCTCATTACTGAAAATATTGAAAAGACACAGCGGGGAACAATTTCCTCTTTCTATAGTTCTGCACGATTTATTGGTGTTGCAGCAGGACCACCACTCATGTCAGTGTTAATGAAAAACTATTTAAATATAAGTTATATTATTGCCGGAGTATTTGGTATTATCTTGCTTTTCCTTGCGTTTAAACTCCTTAAAGAAAATACAATGAAAATGAAAGCAGCAGAGAAGACCGAGTCTTAGGATTCGGTCTTCTTTGCTGCATTCATTTGTCAGCCATTTTCATTTTGTTGGGCAATTTCCTTTTCGGCCAAGTATTGGTTTCCATCCTTTAACACCGAGTATTCATCGACAGAGTCTCCAGGGACATTCCGGGGATTGGGATATTTATTATCTGTTTGTACGGTAATTACTTGTTTACCCATTCCATTTGTCAAGAAGTCTTGCTTTTTAGTCATATTACATCTCCCATACTTGAATTTACCAATTAGAATCAATCATGAGGATAATTGAATTAAGAAAAACTATCCTTATAAGTTAGATTGTCTAGTTTGAATAAAAGTATGAACAAATCCGAAAAAGAATGGAGAAGTATATGAAACCATTTATCCCACAGCTAGTATATATTGAGCCAAGAGCACTGGAATACCCGCTTGGCCGAGAATTAAAAAAGAAATTTGAGGATATGAATATTGAGATCCGTGAAACTACTTCACATAATCAAATTAGAGATTTACCTGGGGATAATGATTTGCAAAAATATCGTGTCGCCAAGTCGACGCTGGTTGTGGGAATTAGGAAAACGTTGAAGTTCGACTCATCTAAGCCATCTGCAGAATATGCTATCCCGCTTGCTACTGGGTGTATGGGTCACTGTCACTATTGTTATTTACAGACGACGCTAGGTACAAAACCATACATTAGGACATACGTGAATCTTGATGAGATTTTCGAAGCAGCTGAAAAATATATAAACGAAAGAAAACCTGAAATTACCCGCTTCGAGGCGGCATGTACTTCTGATATTGTCGGCATTGACCATTTGACACATTCATTAAAAAGGGCCATTGAATATTTTGGTAAAAGTGAATACGGTGTTCTCCGATTTGTAACCAAATTTCATCATGTCGATCATCTATTGGATGCCGAACATAATGGGAAAACAAGATTTCGGTTTAGTATTAATTCACGTTACGTGATCAAGAATTTTGAGCCTGGAACTTCGAGCTTTGAGGAAAGAATGGAAGCGGCACGCAAGGTAGCAGGTGCAGGATACCCATTAGGTTTTATCGTTGCGCCAATATATCGTCATGAAGCATGGAAGGAAGGCTACTTTGAACTATTCGAGCTGTTAAGTGAGGCATTAGAAGGGGTGGATATTCCTGATTTAACTTTTGAGCTAATCCAGCATAGGTTTACTGGTCCTGCAAAAAAAGTGATTCAAAAAAATTACCCTAAAACAAAATTGGAACTTGATGAAACGAAACGGAAATATAAATGGGGTCGCTATGGCATTGGGAAATATGTGTATCAAACTGAAGAAGCAGCAGAACTTGAATCAACTATCCGAGGGTATATAGCGAAGTTTTTCCCAAAATCGGAAATTCAGTATTTTACCTGATGAAAGGTTGTTTCTATATAAATCAGTCATAAATCGCTCTAATCCTGCTTAAAAATGTAAAGACCGGAATAGAGGAGGGCAGCAATGATTATTGACGGCGTTTTTTCCGGAGGCGGGATTAAGGCATATGGTTTAGTAGGAGCCCTGCAGGAATTGGAGGAACGTGGATTTGTATTTAAAAGGACAGCTGGAACGAGTGCAGGCTCAATTATAGCAGCTTTTTTAGCTGCAGGTTATACAGGAAAAGAAATGGAAGAGGTTTTTCTTGATATAGAATTAAGTAGCCTGTTGGATAAGAGGCGGGGCCTTTTGCCTATCCCACTTGCCAAGTGGCTACTTGTTTATTGGAAATTAGGTTTATATAAAGGGGAGGCCTTGGAAAATTGGGTTGCGGGTAAGCTAGCAGAAAGGAATGTAGTCACCTTTAATGATGTTCCACCAAATTCTCTCCGTATTATTACCTCTGATATTACAAATGGGAAATTGGTAGTGCTTCCTGATGAGTTACCGAACTATGGAATCGATCCAATCACTTTTCCAGTGGCCAAGGCGGTAAGAATGAGTTGTAGCATTCCATATTTTTTTGAACCAGTAAAGCTGAATGTTGGGAAAAGTACGTTTCTATTTGTTGATGGAGGCGTGTTAAGCAATTTTCCAATGTGGTTATTTAATTCAGACCATGTAAGAAAGGAACGACCAGTCATAGGCTTACGTCTTAGTGCAGATGAGATATGGAAGCCGCATAAAGTGGATAATTCGGTTGAATTGTTCTCAGCACTATTCAAGACAATGAAAGATGCCCATGATGCACGTTATATTTCCAAGAAACATGTTCAGAATATTGTATTTATCCCGATGAAGGGGATCTCCGCTATGGATTTCAACTTGAATGATGAAAAAAAAGGAGAGGTAATGAATCGTGGTCGTCAGTTTACTAGAGAATTCTTAAAGCATTGGACATATTAAAAAAGAAAAATCGGGCTCTTAAAAAGAAGCCCGATTTTTCTTTTTATTCTTTTTCCCTTCGATGACGGTTAAGTGACTATCTGATTTCTTTCTCACTTTTATTTTTTTAGACGATTTTGCTGCAGAGAAGCTAGCCACATTATCCTTTTTCGAAGTTCGGTTCTTTAGCCTTTTTTTCGATTGGCGTGCAGCCTTTCGAAATGCCTGTTGCTCTTTTTTTACTGGTTTTCCCTTTGTTAATCCGGTATAAATCATATAAATAATCCCTGCGACAATGGCAATTATAAGAATGTTTCTAAAAAAGCCAATCGGGTCATTAAACAGTCGGCTCATTAGTCCGAGGACTCCGAGGGCGATGATTCCGTATATCATGAATGATATGAAACGTTTCAACAAAGCCACCTCCTTAAGAGCATCATAAGCATTTTTAGCTTATTTTAAACATTATTCATGTAAAATATTTGAAAAAATGAAGATTATTCTCTTTGTTTAGTATATGATTTTTCATAATCATATTGTGATAGATGTTTTACACAATAACATCCGTTTCTAAACCTTCTTCCGTCCTTTTTTCCAACCTTAACAGTTCATGAAAGGAAGCCAATGCGACTTCGACCTGATCGTCGGAAGGAGCTTTTGTAGTCAATAATTGAAGCCAAAGACCAGGATAACCAAGGTAACGCAGAACTGGAATATCTCTCACTTTGTTTGTCAACTGCAATACCTCGAAGGAAATGCCGAGCACGACGGGAATAAGTAACACTCGATCCACGACACGTAGCCATAAAGGGTCGATTGGGACGAGCATATAGACAAACATACCAACAATGACAGTAAATAAAATAAAGCTGCTGCCGCAACGATAATGAAGCCGTGAACTTGCCTGCACATTGGCGACAGTCAATTCTTTCCCGCTTTCAAAACAACTAATCACTTTATGCTCTGCACCGTGATATTGAAAGACTCGCTTGATTAATGGTGTCATGGATACTAGGTAAATGTAAATGAGCAGTAATATCAACTTAAACAAGCTTTCCATTAAAACCTGAGCCATTTGACCAGGAAAAATAGGTCTTGTTAATGCTGCAAGAAAGACTGGAATCAGTGTAAACAGCAATTTACCAAATAAGAAGGAAAGTACCCCGATTACGGCAACTCCAAGCCATACACTTAGTTTTGAAGATTCCTTTGTTTCTGTTTTCTTTTCTTCTTTCTTTTCCCCGCCTTCTTCTTCATACTGCTCTGTGGAAAAGTTTAGATGTTTTGAGCCGGTAGCGCTCGACTGAATCAGTGAGACAATTCCCCGTAAAAACGGTATTTTTTTTAAGCGATTGACAGCAGGCTTTGATTCACGCGGTATATGGTAATACACAATCGTTGAATCTTTGCGGCGGACAGCAGTGACTGTATGGTGTTTGCCGCCAAACATGACGCCTTCCACTACAGCCTGCCCTCCATAAACGGGTTTTTGAACCTCAGACATTTCTACACCAACCTAATAGTTATTCACGTAGCTCTCTCATGGGTGCTATCATGTTTATTATCAAGTATTCACAAGGTATAAGACCCTATAGAACCGCCCCTCTCAAAGATCAATGGACGAATAAATGGAGGCCTACTCCTTGCAAATACTTTATGAATGATGAATCGCAGGAAAGAAGTATCCTGTGTACATATAAAATTCAACAGAGGATGGACATAATCCTCTGAAAAAAGCACATTATTTATGTTTTTATCATACAGAATAAATCCAAAAACCTCTAGTAAATCTCCTCACTACGGATAAAATAAAATAGTTCTATTTAACAAAGGGCATACTACGTAGCGGAGGTGTTTGATATGTCTTCTAATGAAAAAGGACAAAATCAACAGGAAAATAGAATCATGTTAATCAACAATGCATTAGCTATCGGTTTTGTTGGAGGGCTCCTTGCCAGTTTTGCCGGAATAATAGCACATTATTTTAATTTTATGGAGTTTAGCCCCAAATTTATACTTACTTCTTGGTCGAATATGACATGGATTGATCGCTGGCTTGGTACGGTGATGACCATGCTCGTCTTCGGAATTCTGTCCGTGGGGATTGCTTTAATATACTATGGACTTTTTAGAAAAATGAAAAGTATTCTTTTAGGTGTTTTTTTTGGTGCCGTTTGCTGGGCTTTGCTGATATTTGTCTTAAAACCGATGTTCTCTGATTTGCCATCCTTTTCGGAAATGTCGTCAAAGTCCATTATAACCAGTATCTGTATTTTTATTTTATACGGTCTTTTTGTCGGATATTCTATTTCTTACGACCATCAGGAATATATTCGTCATAATAATAAAGGTGCTGAAAATCAGTCGAGAAGCTGAACGCCTGGGTTGTAAAAAAGTAGTAAGACAATTTGTAATTATGATAGAATGTTCATGGAAAGCATTCTTTTAATTATGAGCAGGTGTTTGATAATGACAAAAATCTTATTAATTAACGGTCCGAATTTAAATCGCTTAGGGAAACGTGAGCCTGCGCATTATGGGTCTTCGACGCTTTTGGATGTGGAAACTCTATTACAACAGCAGGCTCAAGGGTTAAATGTGGAAATCACTTGTTTTCAATCTAACCATGAAGGAGCGATTATCGATAAGCTCCATTGGTCAGAAGATCATGGGATAGACGGGATTATTATTAATCCAGGAGCATTTACTCATTATAGCTATGCGATTCGCGATGCAATTGCCGGAATTGATGTTCCAGTTGTGGAAGTACATATTTCGAACATCCATGCCCGTGAAAGCTTTCGGCATGAATCAGTTACCGCACCGGTGTCGGCGGGACAGATTGTCGGCTTGGGGATACACGGATATGAATTGGCTTTGCAGGCGATTACAAAGATTGCAAAGGGGGAGAAATAAAATGAATAATCTGAAACGTTTAAGAGCCTCAATGGAAAAGGTGGGCATTGATGGTTTTTTGATTACCAGTACATATAACCGCCGATTCATGACCAATTTTACTGGAAGTGCCGGTGTTGTTTTAATTTCCCAAAAAGAAGCTAAATTCATTACTGATTTCAGATACGTAGAACAAGCGGGCAAGCAGGCAGCAGACTTTGAAATTGTTCAACACAAGGGGACAATTATTGAAGAAGTCGGTAAACAGGCTAAAGAGATGAATATAAGCATACTCGGCTTTGAGCAAGATCATCTGACTTTTGCGACATATAAGGCATATGAAAAGGTCATTGAAGGACAACTTTTGCCGGTGTCGGGAGTAATTGAGAATTTACGCTTGATAAAGACTTCATCAGAGATTAAGATATTAAAGGAAGCGGCTGCTATTGCTGATGCTGCCTTTACACATATTCTGGATTTTATGCGCCCAGGAATTTCAGAGCTGGATGTGTCCAATGAGCTTGAATTCTTTATGAGGAAACAAGGGGCCACCTCTTCTTCCTTTGATATTATTGTTGCTTCTGGTAAAAGATCTGCTCTTCCGCACGGAGTGGCTACGAATAAAATCATTGAAAAAGGCGATTTTGTCACATTAGATTATGGGGCGTACTATAACGGGTATGTGTCTGATATAACTCGGACATTAGCAGTTGGTCAGCCAAGTGAAGAACTTATTAATATTTATGACATTGTTTTAGAAGCGCAACTGCGTGGCATGGCCGGGATAAAACCTGGGATGACAGGCAGGGAAGCGGATGCACTAACTCGTAATTTAATTGAAGAAAAAGGATTTGGACAGTATTTTGGACATTCAACAGGACATGGAATTGGTCTTGAAGTTCATGAAGGTCCAGCATTATCCTTGAGGTCTGATATCATTCTAGAACCAGGTATGGCTGTTACCGTTGAGCCGGGTATTTATTTACCGGGAGTTGGCGGAGTACGGATTGAAGATGATACAATCGTTACAATAGAAGGTAACGAAGCACTTACACATTCATCAAAAGAGTTAATCATTCTGTAAACATGTACATGTAGGAGGACAATTTTATGATTTCTGTAAACGATTTTCGCACAGGTGTTACAATTGAAGTAGATAATGGAATTTGGCAGGTTATCGAGTTCCAACATGTTAAACCAGGTAAAGGCGCTGCCTTTGTACGTTCTAAGCTTCGTAATCTTCGTACAGGATCCATCCAAGAGAAAACATTCCGTGCGGGTGAAAAAGTGGCGAAAGCGCATATTGAAAACCGTAAAATGCAGTACCTTTATGCAAGTGGAGACAGCCATGTCTTTATGGATAACGAAACTTACGATCAAATCGAGCTACCAGCTTCAAGTATTGAACGCGAATTAAAATTCCTAAAAGAAAATATGGAAGTGCATATTATGACTTTCCAAGCCGAAACACTCGGTGTCGAGCTTCCTAACACAGTTGAACTTGAAGTTGCAGAAACAGAGCCTGGTATTAAAGGCGATACATCTTCAGGTGGAACAAAATCAGCTGTACTTGAAACAGGCCTTTCAGTTCAAGTGCCATTCTTCATCAATCAAGGTGACAAATTATTGATCAATACAAACGAAGGTTCATACGTATCACGCGCATAATTAGAAGAAGTCCGAGATTATATCTCGGGCTTTTTTTTTGTCTTTTTTCATTCCTTTTTATGTATGACTTTTTCTATAGCTAGGGATTGAAGTAGCTAAGAAGTTCTCAACAGGATTACTAAAAGGTCAGTTTCTTTATTAGCTTGTCATTATTACAGGATGATCGGCATATATTTTATTGAAAGTGGTGTATACAGGAGGATTGTCAAAATGGAAACGATTCTTTCTTTTTTACCGAAAAAATTATACGAGCAGCTCCGGGGTATGACACCGATGATGATTGAAAAAATGGAAGAGTTGAGAATTCGGATTGGAAGGCCTCTAGAGGTTATTGTAGGGGGGGACCCTTTCTTCTTTTCATATGAAGTGACCCATTCGGATGCCGAACAATTACTGAATCAAATAGGTCAATTTTCGTTATATACGCTTGAGGAAGAATTAAAGCGAGGATATATAACTATAGCAGGTGGACATCGGGTTGGTCTTGCAGGAAAGGTAATTCTTGAAAATGGGGCGGTCAAAGCGATAAGGGATATTTCCTCCTTCAATATTCGGATAGCACGCGAAAAAATAGGTGCAGCGGAACCGCTCACTTCTTATTTATATAATGGCGAATGGCAGCATACTTTGTTAATCGGTGCTCCACAAACAGGAAAAACGACGATATTACGTGATATTGCAAGGATGATATCTAGTGGAAATGAAAAAAGAGGTATTGCCCCTCAAAAGGTGGGAATTGTGGACGAGCGATCAGAAATTGCGGGAAGTGTTCATGGTGTACCACAGCTCGAATTTGGAACAAGGGTGGATGTGCTCGATGGATGTCCTAAAGCGGAAGGAATGATGATGATGATCCGTTCTATGTCTCCGGATGTGTTAGTCGTAGATGAAATTGGTCGCGCAGAGGATACACAAGCAGTACTAGAGGCCGTAAACGCCGGTATTAAACTTGTGATAACTACACATGGTCATACTTTGGATGAAATTAAAAAACGGCCCTTTTTCGCCGAAATCTTAAGGCAAAACATTTTTGAACGGTTTATAGAATTGAAAAGAAGTAAATCTGGTAAGCGGAGCTACAATGTTCTCGACTCAGCGGGCCTCCCTTTATATTTGGGTGAAAGTGTGAATCCACATGTTTAAGTTAATAGGAGCGGCAATTATAATCTTAGCCACAACATGGGCAGGCTTTGAAGCTGCAAAAAAATTAAGTATGCGTCCTCGCCAACTGAGGCAGCTAAAAGTCGCCATGCAATCTCTGGAGGCTGAAATAATGTATGGTCATACACCGTTGAAAGAAGCGGCCCAGAAACTTTCCAAGCAGATGCCCAAACCTTTATCCTTATTTTTTGATACATTTGCGAATCGACTTGAATCAGGTGAAACCACTGTAAAAGATGCATGGGATGAAAGTTTGAAGAAAATATGGCAGTCCCTTGCCTTAAAGCAGGGAGAGTTCGAAATTCTTTCACAGTTTGGTGAGACTCTAGGAAAAAGTGATAAATATCATCAGCAAAAACAAATTATGCTAACGATGGCACACTTGGAACGGGAAGAGAGCGATGCACTAGACCGGCAGGGAAAATATGAAAAGATGATGAAAAGCCTTGGTTTTTTAACGGGATTATTACTAATCATTTTGCTGATGTAGGAATAAGTGGGGGGAATGAAAATGGGCATTGATGTGGACATCATATTTAAAATAGCTGGTGTTGGGCTGGTAGTGGCATTTCTTCACACGATACTCGATCAAGTTGGAAAGAAAGAATATGCCCAGTGGGTAACGCTTTTTGGATTTATATATATTTTATTCATGGTAGCTTCTGTTGTAGAGGATTTATTCCAAAAAATTAAATCAGTATTCCTATTTCAGTAAGGGGGGGATTCGCGATTGAAATCATAAAAATCGTGGGCATTGCCCTAGTTGCCACTTTTTTGGCCCTAATCGTCAAGGAGCAAAAACCTAATTTCGCTTTCCTGCTTGTCGTTTTTGTAGGTTGCTCCATTTTTCTTTTTTTAGCAGATAAAATATACGAAATCATTTTAATGTTAGAAAAAATTGCGGTAAATGCAAATGTAAATACCGTTTATTTGGAGACTATCTTGAAAATAATCGGAATCGCCTATATCGCTGAATTTGCCTCCCAAATTACAAAAGATGCAGGGCAGGGATCACTCGCTTCCAAAATAGAATTGAGCGGGAAAATCTTGATTCTGGCGATGGCAATTCCGATTTTAACCGTCATTATTGAAACAATTATACAGATGCTTCCAAGTTAATGGACTATTCCTACTAGTCAATGAGGTGAAAGTATGAAGCAGCGGATGCCTTACTTATCCATTCTATTCGTTTTACTCTTTTTTTTGCATACATCTGTTGGACAAGCTGCCGAAAATGGTGAAAGTGGAGAAGTTGATCAAGAGCCAATTATGCAGTCTGAATTGGTCCAAGCTCAAATAGAGAGACTCGGCGTTGATGAGCTCAAGAAATATTGGGATGACATTGTCACGGAGTATGGAGGGTTTTTACCTGAAAGTCAGAAAGGAAGTTTTATGGATTTTGTAAGCGGAGATAAGAAATTTTCATTTGATCAATGGATAAAAGGGATTATAAAGTTCGTTTTTCATGAACTGCTCGTGAACGGGAAGCTCCTAGGATCACTCATTTTATTGACCGTGTTCAGCATGTTCCTGCAAACTCTGCAGAATGCGTTCGAGCAAAGCTCGGTGAGTAAGGTCGCTTATGCAATCGTTTATATGGTATTAATCATTTTAGCGTTGAACAGCTTTCATGTGGCGATTGAATATACAAAAGATACGATAGATTTGATGATTTCTTTTTTAATGGCGCTCATCCCTTTGCTATTAGCTTTAATAGCAGCTTCTGGAGGACTTGTATCTGCAGCGTTCTTTCATCCTGTCTTAATGTTTTTAATGAATACCAGTGGCATCTTGATACAATATATCGTCCTACCATTATTATTCTTCGCAGCGATTTTAAGCATAGTCAGCACGCTGACCGAACATTATAAAGTGACTCAGCTAGCCCAATTGCTCCGTAACTTTGCTATCGGGATTCTGGGTGCTTTTATGACCATTTTTCTTGGTGTTATATCCGTTCAAGGAGCATCGTCTGCTGTTGCAGACGGAGTGACAATCAGGACGGCGAAATTTGTGACAGGCAACTTTATACCGGTAATAGGGCGCATGTTTACTGATGCAACCGATACGGTCATTAGTGCCTCCGTTCTTCTGAAAAATACAGTGGGTTTGTCAGGTGTCATTATCCTCCTGCTTATAACTACATTCCCAGCTATAAAAATCTTAATGATCTCCTTTGTCTATAAACTAGCGGCGAGTCTTTTGCAGCCGCTTGGTGGAGGGCCTGTAATAAAATGTCTCGACATTATAAGTAAAAGCATGATTTATATTTTCGCAGCATTGGCCATTGTCTCACTCATGTTCTTTTTAAGTATCACAGTAATTATAGCCTCTGGAAACATTACACTGATGGTTCGTTAGAAAGGAGGAGGGCTTGGTGAGTTTTTTAGCTGGCTGGGTATCCAATATTATCGTATTTGTATTGCTGGCTACTGTAATCGATATGCTCCTTCCCAATTCAGCTTTACAGAAATATGCCAAAATGGTAATCGGACTTTTACTGATTGCGATTATCATCACTCCTATATTGGGATTATTCAATAAGGATTTCGACGAAATTCTGTCAGCGGCTACAAGTGAATTTGAAAATCAGAAAAAAAAAGATTTAGGAAATTTGACAGAAATGAAGAAAAAAGAAATACAAGCTACCCAGGGTGCATATATTTTAAAACAAATGGCTGTTGACTTACAGGCTGAAGTAGAAGAGGAGCTGATGGTGGATTATAACATGAAGATTAGTTCAATTGATGTAGGAGTCAAGAATGCTGAAGAACCAAGCGTTGATGATTTGCAAAACATAACCATATCATTGGAAAAGGCAGAAGGGAAAGAAGACTCGGAGATAGAGGCAGTAGCGAAGGTTAATATCAATGCAGAGAGTCCATCCTCTTCGAATGATGCCAATCTGGATGCTGTAAAAAGGTTTCTGGCAACAAGTTGGTCTGTCGATGAAGAAATCATTGAAATCGCCGGGGAAAGGAAGTGACTGAGTATTGAACAAAGACAAAGGTCCATTATCCTGGCTGCAAAAACTATTAAATAAAGACCCTGACCAAAAAGAGCCTAAGGAAAAAAAACCTTCCCTGTATGTCTATGCTCTAATAGTTGTCCTTTTGGGAGCGGGAATTATGTTGGCCGGGAATTTGTTAACTACCAACCAGACGGGACAAACACCTGAAGTGAAGACCGTATTCAATAATGATAAACAGGATGATGAGGGGGATGTTGAAACATTCGGCCAGAAGAAATCCGAATTCAAGACGACAAAAGATTATGAAATATATCTTCAGAATGAAATGAAGGAAGCGCTTGAATCCATCGCAGGAGTCCAGGATGTAAAAGTCGTAATATACGTGGATGCATCCGAGAAAAAAGTATATGAAAGAAATAAAGTCACTCAAAAACAAGTAACTGAAGAAACCGACCAGGAAGGCGGTAAAAGAACGGTTGAAGACACATCTGTTGATGAGCAGCTAGTCTTGATCAAAAGCGGTGAAAAAGAAGGACCAATCATTTCAGAAACAAAAAAACCTAGTGTACGAGGGGTCCTAGTGGTCGCTAAAGGGGCCGAAAATATTCAAATAAAGAAGTGGATTATCGAAGCTGTCACACGCTCACTTGATGTACCAAGTCACCGGGTATCTGTTATGCCTAAAAAATAAGGGGGAAAATCTACATGTTATTAAAAAAACAAACCGTTTGGTTATTGACTATGCTAAGTCTGGTAGTGGTACTGTCTGTCTATTATTTAACCGCTCCTGAAGAAAATGCTGCTGATATGACAGCCACTGAACAGACAGAAAGTAAAACAGAGAGTAAAACGGAAAGCAAAACAGAAAGTAAAACAGAAAGCAAGGGTGAAACTAAGAGTGATAAAGAGACCTCTTCTAAGAATGCTGCTGGTTCTTCTGTAACCATAGCATCAGGCGACGAGTTCGAATCATTAAGGATGCAGATTGAAGATGAACGGGCAAAGTTGAATGAAGAATTGACTGTGAAGATGGGCAATACAGAACTATCAGCTGAGGAAAGAGAAGATGCATATGCGAAAATCGAACAATTAAGCGAGACAAAAGTAAAGGAAAATATCATCGAAAACCTAATTGTGGCCATGGATTATAATGCGGCACTCGTGCGAGTCGATGGAACGGATGTAAAAGTGAGTGTCAAAGCTGATAAACAATCAAAAACAGAGGCCAATAACATTATACGCCTCGTACGTAAAGAAGTGGATGATGCTCAAAATGTAGTTGTGGATTTCCAACCAGAAAAGTAATCATACATTCTAAAAAAAGAGCTGATACACAACAGTTTATAAATAAAAAAAATTAGAAGGGTCCTCTTTTTTAGAAAAAAAGGACTTTTTTTTTTTGTTTTTTATCAGTATAAAACAACTGGGAAACTTTGAAAAAAAAGGTTTTTTGGTGTAAATTGATTCCAGTAATTCAAATAGAAATAGTGATATTGAACTTTCGTAATATTCTAGAAAAGTAATTAATGTAAATTTTTAGCTGATTTTCTTAGGTAATTTGGTAAAACAATCTAGAAAACGCTTACAATTTTTAAATCAAAAAATATTCACAATCTTATAATAAAGGTGTAATATAGGAGTATAGATATCGAGTTGCAACTAATCTATCATTGAATTTTTATAAGCTAATATTGTATGATGTTAGAAGCTGGTCATAAATTTTTCAGTCCTCTATAGATAACAATATTTTAAGAAAGTGAAATTTCTGTTATAATACAGATGAGGTATTTATTCAGTCAATCGCTTTCTGGTTTAGAAAGCGGCTTCATTGTGAAGAATTGGACAAGGTATGGACAAGCTAAAGTTAGAAGGTACATAAAATATTGCCTCAAAAAATTAATATCAAATTAGACAAGGGGTGCCACAAATGAAAGTGCAAGAAATTCGTGAAATTATTAAGCTAGTCGATCAATCTAACATCAGTGAATTCGTTTATGAAAATGAAGGAACAAAAATTAAACTAAAGAAACCTGAAACAGAATCAGTAGGACACCCAGCGGCTGCTCCAGAAGTTGTTCATGCTAAAGCAGCTGTTGAAGTTAAGCCTGTAGCAGCGCCTGCCCCTGCAGCGCCAAAAGCTGTTGAACCAGCTAAGCCAACTGCTGCCATCACTGAGCAAGAAAATTTACATAAAATCACTTCTCCAATGGTGGGAACTTTCTACCAATCTCCATCTCCGGATGCTGCTGCATATGTGAAAGCAGGGGATAAAGTTACAGCAGATTCTATTGTTTGTATCGTAGAAGCTATGAAACTTTTCAATGAAATTGAGGCCGAAGTAAGCGGTGAAATTGTTGAGGTTCTTGTAAAAGAAGGCCAACTTGTAGAATATGGTCAACCATTATTTTTAGTAAAGCCGGAATGAGGAGCTGTTTCTAAATGATCAAAAAGGTATTAATTGCCAATCGTGGGGAAATTGCAGTCCGAATTATCCGGGCATGCAAGGAATTAGGTATTGAAACTGTAGCGGTCTATTCAGAAGCCGACAAAGAAGCATTACATGTTCAAATTGCCGACGAAGCTTATTGCATCGGTCCTAAATTATCAAAAGACAGTTATTTAAATACAACGAACATTATCAGCACAGCCAAGAAAACAGGATCGGATGCTATTCACCCTGGTTATGGATTCCTTGCCGAAAATGCTGACTTTGCAGAGCTTTGCCGTGAATGTAATATCATATTCATCGGTCCTAGTCCCGAAGCAATAAATAAAATGGGGACAAAGGACGTAGCAAGGGAAACCATGCGCAAAGCTGGTGTACCGATTGTTCCTGGTTCTAAAGGAATTATTAAAGATACAGATGAGGGTGTAGCCCTTGCTAATGAAATGGGCTACCCTGTCATCATTAAAGCTACAGCCGGTGGCGGCGGTAAAGGTATCCGGGTCGCTAGAACGGAAGAAGATCTTATTAAAGGCATTAGCATTACGCAACAGGAAGCTGCTACAGCTTTTGGAAATCCAGGCGTGTATATTGAAAAATACATCGAAGACTTCCGTCACGTTGAAATCCAAGTCATGGCTGATAATCATGGGAATGCAATCCATTTAGGAGAGCGTGATTGTTCGGTACAACGACGTTTGCAAAAACTGGTTGAAGAAACTCCTTCTCCTGCACTTGACGGTGAAACCCGTGCGGAAATGGGGCAGGCTGCAGTTACGGCTGCCCTTGCTGTTAACTACTCTGGTGCTGGTACAGTTGAATTTATTTATGACTATGTGAATAGAAGATACTATTTTATGGAAATGAATACACGTATCCAGGTTGAGCATCCAGTTACAGAAATGGTCACAGGTGTAGATTTGATTAAAGAACAAATCAAAGTTGCTTCAGGTGACAAACTTTCTCTTTCACAAGAAGATGTTACATTTAACGGCTGGTCAATCGAATGCCGGATCAATGCCGAAAATCCAGAGAAAAACTTTATGCCTTCTGCCGGTAAAATTCAAATGTATTTACCGCCAGGTGGCTACGGAGTACGTGTTGATTCTGCAGCATATCCTGGGTATACGATACCGCCATATTACGATTCTATGATTGCTAAATTAATTGTCCATGCACCGACAAGGGAAGAGGCAATTGAGAAAATGAAACGTGCTCTAGGTGAGTTTGTCATTGAGGGAATCAATACTACAATTCCTTTCCATATTAAGTTACTTCAGCATGACCAATTTGTTTCTGGAGAATTTAATACCAAATTCCTTGAAATATATGACGTAATGAACTCATAATGTAAAGGAAGACAGGAGGTGCTTTGAATGAGTGAAATGGAAGGCCAATTACTCGAAATGAATGATTACAATAGTGGACTAGGCAGAGTGGAGATTGCGCCTGAGGTGATAGAGGTAATCGCGGGTATAGCTGCATCGGAAGTTGAAGGTGTCGCACATATGCGCGGGAATTTTGCTACTGGCGTAGTTGAAAAGCTTGGCAAAAAGAACCACGGTAAAGGTGTTAAAGTAGACTTAACTGGAGAAACAATTAAAGTCGAGCTTTATTGTGTCATGAAATTTGGTGTTTCTATTCCGAAAGTTGCGCAGGAAGTACAAGACAACATTCGTGAAGCTTTATTAAATATGACCGCTATCGACGCGGGCGAAGTGAACATTCATGTTGTCGGTATAGCATTTGAAAACGCAAAACAGGAAGCGGATTACGAACAAGAAGTGTAATTAGCATCATTCAACTTACACCTGCAAAAACCCGGCAATAGGCCGGGTTTTTGTTTTTTTATTTTTACCCCATCGATTACGTTCGTATAAAAAGCCTGCTTATAATATTACGTTAAATGAACATAATAAGGCGGTGTCTGGAAGTTTCCCTTTAATTCAAGGGTGATTTCTGTTAGAGTGTAAAAGATGAAATATGAGCATGAAAGCTAGGCAAGAGCTTTTTGACACTTTCGAAATGTATACATCTCTGTTGTGAATTAAACATATATAAGGTTTTCAATTTAACTTAAAAGCACCTTGGAAAAAATGTTATGAATAATAGGTGAGTGAGGGTCTTTTGACCTTAATATTAGTGAAATTTAGCTAAACCTTGAAAAAATACAGCAAAAATCTTAATATTTTCGAAAAAAAGTTATTTAATGTTCGTTTGTTCTAGCATTTTCATATATAATAGTAGATGTTAAAGGAGTAAGATTATGAAAAGAAGAGTAGCCCGTGAAAAATCCCTTCAAGCACTATATCAGATAGATATCGCCAAGTCAGATGCAGAAGAAGCAATGGAAAGCGTTCTGAATGGCGCTCCTACTGATGAATATTTCAAAAAATTAGTTACTGGGATTACGGAAAATCGTGAACAACTTGATGGAATGATCAGGGACAATTTAGAGAACTGGACGTTGGAAAGATTAGCGAACATTGATCGGAATTTACTGCGTATCGCGGTTTATGAAATGGTTCACAGTGAAGATGTTCCTGTAAGTGTTGCTATGAATGAAGCTATTGAAATTGCTAAGAAATTCGGTGATGATCAATCGAGCAGCTTTGTGAATGCCGTTTTATCCAAGGTTAAGGTGAAAATCGGTTAAAGCAGCTGCCCTTTAAAAAAGGGTAATCTCAGCAATTTCTTTAGCAAAATTAACTTGGGAGGAAATATTACACATGTCAGCTCAAATCATTAATGGTAAAGAAATTGCAGAGGCAGTTAGACAGGAAATCAGTAAGGAAGTTCAACAATTACGTGAAAAAAATATTGTACCAGGTTTGGCAGTTATTTTAGTCGGTGACAATCAAGCTTCACAAACCTATGTGCGCAATAAGCAAAAAGCCTGTGAGGACTTAGGAATGCATTCTGTATTGATTAAAAAGCCTGCAGATTTAACTCAGGAGGAATTAATTCAGAACATTGATGAATTAAACCAGGATGATAGCATTCATGGTATTTTGGTGCAGCTACCATTGCCTGGACATATTCAGGAAAAAGCGATCATTGAAGCGATTTCCCCTGAAAAGGATGTTGATGGATTCCACCCGATTAATATTGGGCGAATGATGACAGGGCAGGATGCATTTTTACCATGTACGCCTTACGGGGTAATGGTAATGCTTGAGCATATTGGCTATGAACTTGAAGGTAAGCATGTGGTAATAGTAGGGAGAAGTAATATCGTTGGCAAACCGGCCGGACAACTGTTTTTAAATGCGGATGCAACAGTTACCTATTGTCATTCAAAAACAAAGGACCTTGCTTATTATACGAAGCAGGCTGATGTGGTTGTTGCAGCTGTCGGAAAAAGAGACACAATTACTAGTGACCATATTAAAGAAGGTGCAGTCGTCATTGATGTCGGAATGAACAGGAATGATGAAGGGAAGCTTTGCGGCGATGTTGCGTTTGAAGATGTGAAAAATAAAGCTTCATACATTACTCCTGTTCCTAAAGGGGTTGGTCCCATGACGATCACAATGCTAATGAAGAATACAGTCAAATCTGCTCAAAAAACACTTAACTTGAACAAACAAGCACTAAAAAGTTAAAAAAATCGCTAAATTATTTTAAAGAAGCGGACCTCTTGTTTTATAATAACGAGAGACCGCTTTTTTTCTATTCATAGATTTACGAAAGTTTTAAGTGTAACCTATAGGTGAGCTTTCTTATATCCGATTCTTGTCGGAAGGAGACATTATATGAGCAACCAACAATATTTGAGTGTATCGGCTTTAACGAAGTACATTAAAAGGAAGTTTGATGCCGATCCTCATTTGCAAAATGTATACATAAAAGGTGAAATTTCCAATTTCAAACAACATACAAGTGGCCATATGTACTTTACTTTGAAAGACGAGAAGGCTCGCTTGCTTTCCGTTATGTTTGCTGCAAATAACAAAGGGATGAAATTCCTTCCCGAAAATGGGATGAAGGTACTTGTGAAGGGCGATATTTCATTATATGAAGCGAGTGGACAGTATCAGCTTTATGTGAAAAGCATGGCTCCTGATGGTGTTGGGGACCTGTATCTTGCATATGAACAGTTAAAGAAAAAGCTAGAAGAAGCAGGCTTGTTTTTAGCAGAACATAAGAAGACGATTCCACTATACCCTAAATCTGTAGGGGTCATAACATCTCCAACAGGTGCTGCACTGAGGGATATTTTAACAACCATTAAGCGCCGTTATCCAATTGCTAAAATCATCGTTTATCCAGCTCTTGTTCAAGGGAATAATGCCGCTAAATCGATTGCCCAGGCGATCACGATGGCTAACTCGAGGGCTGAAAGCGATGTACTGATTGTCGGAAGGGGCGGCGGTTCCATTGAGGAGCTCTGGGCCTTTAATGAGGAGATAGTAGCTGAATCCATTTATGATTCGGATATTCCAATTATTTCAGCTGTTGGACACGAAACAGATTTTACAATTGCGGATTTTGTAGCAGATATGCGGGCACCGACTCCTACTGGGGCAGCGGAGCTTGCGGTTCCTCATCTGAATGAAATACTTGAACGGCTGATGAACCGTAAGAATCGTTTGACGCGTTCCATCCAGGAAACGGTGAATTTCGAACGTACCCGCTTGACTAGGATGGAAAGATCGTATGCCTTTCGCTATCCACACAAAATGTATGAGCAGAAACTCGAACAGCTTGACAAGACTTTGGACAGGTTAGGGAAGACAAGTACCCGGTATTTCATGAAAAAGAGGGATGAGCTAAATCAGGTGACCGATATTCTGAAAAAGCAGCATCCTGAACAGGCTGTGAAAAATTCAAAAGATGATTTGTATCAGCAAGAAAAAGCATTACGTCGGGCCATGGAAGCCATTTATCGTCAAAAGTCACAGCAGTTTGTTCATATCACTGCAACTTTGTCTGCCCTCAGTCCATTAAAGATTATGGAACGGGGCTATGGGCTGGTTTTTGCTGAGGATGAAACATTAATAAAAAGTACACAGCAAGTATCCAAAGGGGATAAGATAGCTGTTTCAATAAAAGATGGAACCCTTGAATGTGAAATTAAAGAAATAAAGGAGCGAATTGAACCATGACAAAGAAACAAGAAGTTACATTTGAAGAAGCAATGGAGAATCTCGAAAAAATTGTAGAGCAGTTGGAAGAAGGGGACGTGCCTCTCGAAAAAGCAATTTCCATATATAAACAAGGGATGGATTTATCTCGACTTTGCCATTCGAAGTTGAAGACTGTTGAAGAACAATTGACTCAAATTTTACGCGAAGATGGGGAACTTGAAACCTTCGCTGTACAGGAGGAAGAATAATATGAGTACGGCGTCCTTTGAAACGTTTTCAAAAGAATATAAAGCTGTAATAGAGAGAGAAATCGTTGAATATGTAAATAAGCTTGAAGCTCCAGCTGTTGTCAAAGAAGCGATGACTTATTCATTGGAAGCAGGAGGTAAACGGATTCGTCCTTTATTGGTTTTTGCGGTTTTAGAGGCGTTCGGAAAAAATTTAAAGACAGGAATCCCTGCAGCGGCGGCCATTGAAATGATTCATACATATTCCTTGATTCATGATGACCTTCCAGCGATGGATGACGATGATCTTCGACGTGGAAAACCTACGAATCATAAAGTCTTCGGTGAGGCGGTAGCTGTCCTGGCAGGGGATGCTTTGCTTACTTACAGTTTTCAATTGGTGACGGATATGATTGATCCTGAGGTGACTGCGGAAATGAAGTTAAACTTAGTAAGTGAAATTGCTAAATCTGCTGGCGCTGAAGGGATGGTTGGAGGTCAAGTTGCCGATATGGAAGGTGAAAGTAAACAGTTGACCCTTAAAGAATTGGAATATATTCATGAACATAAAACGGGGAAGCTATTGACTGCAAGTATCATTTCAGGTGCCATATTAGCTGGAGCAAATAACGAACAGCACCAGCATTTACGTGATTTTGCTTACCATCTGGGACTTGCTTTTCAAATTCGGGATGATATTCTGGATATTGAAGGATCAGTAGAGTTAATTGGCAAGCCAGTTGGCAGTGATGAAGGCAATCATAAAAGCACATATCCTTCTTTACTTACGCTTGATGGGGCAAAGGAGAAGTTGGATTATCATATTAAACTTGCCCATAACGCTTTAGGAAAAACAAATTTACAAACAAGTTTATTAAACGAACTAACCGATTTAATTGCGACCCGTGACCATTGAGTGTGGCTAAATTTGTTATCAAATGAGGTTTTATGGTATACTCATTGTGCAAAAATATGTAAAGATAAAGATGAATTTTTTAGTTAAGATACGTGATAAAATAGGTAAAAATAAGCCGCCGAAATCACCTGGGTGTTGGCGGCTATTTTTACCTTATAACGAATTTTTCGGTCAAGTCTTCTAAATAGCACTCTTTTTTGAGGCTTTGTTTATGCTTACAACCGAAAATGACAGAAAGTGAGTGGTCCAGTTTGGATCTTCTATCTATAAAAGACCCTTCTTTTTTGAAGAATATGAATAATGAAGAGCTTGTCGAATTAAGTGTAGAAATTCGTAAGTTTCTTGTAGAAAAATTATCGGTAACCGGTGGGCATATTGGGCCCAATTTAGGCGTAGTCGAATTGACAATAGCGTTGCATAAAGAATTCGATAGCCCGAAGGATAAAATATTATGGGATGTAGGACATCAATCATATGTTCATAAAATCCTGACTGGAAGAGCTGGAGAGTTTGATACTTTAAAGAAGTATAAAGGTCTTTGCGGGTTTCCTAAAATGATTGAAAGCCCTCATGATGTATGGGAAACCGGACACAGTTCTACTTCCCTTTCAGCTGCTATGGGAATGGCAGCTGCTCGTGATATTAAGGGAGAGAAAAGTTTTATTTTACCTGTAATTGGTGATGGAGCGCTTACAGGGGGAATGGCACTTGAAGCCTTGAATCACATCGGTGATGAAAAAAAGGACATGATTGTAATCTTAAATGATAACGAAATGTCAATTGCACCTAATGTCGGTGCTTTACACACGATATTGGGAAGATTACGGACAGCAGGTAAATATAATTGGGCAAAAGACGAGTTGGAACTGCTTTTGAAAAAAATCCCTGCAGTTGGCGGGAAACTTGCAGCTACTGCTGAACGCTTGAAGGACAGTATGAAGTATTTATTGGTCTCAGGGATCTTTTTTGAAGAACTAGGTTTCACATATCTTGGACCAGTGGATGGTCATAATTATGAAGAACTGTTAGAGAATTTAAGGTATGCCAAGAAAACAAAAGGACCAGTCCTGTTACATGTCATCACGAAAAAAGGTAAGGGGTATTCTCCTGCTGAGTTGGATACAACAGGGAATTGGCATGGGACAGGTCCATACAAGATTGAAACAGGTGATTTCGTTAAATCCCCTAGTAAAGGTCCTGCTTGGAGTGCACTTGTAAGTGATACTGTAAGCAGACTTGCACGCGAAGATGAACGAATTGTCGCGATTACACCTGCGATGCCTGTAGGTTCGAAATTGGTAGGGTTTTCTGAGGAATTTCCGGAACGTTTTTATGATGTGGGGATTGCCGAGCAGCATGCAGCAACTTTTGCTGCTGGATTGGCAACGCAGAAAATGAAACCATTTTTGGCGATTTACTCAACCTTCTTACAAAGAGCATATGACCAGGTGGTACATGATATCTGCCGCCAGAATTTGAATGTCTTTATTGGAATTGATAGGGCCGGCCTTGTCGGTTCCGATGGTGAAACACATCAAGGCGTTTTCGATATTGCATTCTTACGCCATATTCCGAATATGGTTTTGATGATGCCAAAAGACGAAAATGAAGGTCAGCATATGGTAAATACGGCTTTAAACTATAATGATGGTCCGATTGCTATGCGCTTCCCGCGTGGAAATGGTTGGGGAGTTGTAATGGATACAGAATTACAGCAGATTCCTATCGGTTCTTGGGAAGTCCTGAAAGAAGGAACAGATGCCGCCATTTTAACGTTCGGGACAACGATTCCTATGGCACTTGAAGCTGCAGCACTTCTGGAGAAAGAGGATTATTCTGTAAAGGTGATTAATGCTCGGTTCATAAAGCCACTGGATGTAAAAATGCTAAGTCGCCTTCTGGGTGAGAAAATGCCTATCTTAACAATAGAAGAAGCTGTCCTTCAAGGTGGCTTTGGTAGTTCTGTACTTGAATATGCTCATGATCAAGGATTTTATGGTGCGATTATTGACCGAATGGGAATCCCTGACTATTTCATTGAACATGGAAGTGTTGACGAGCTACTTGAAGAAATAGGTTTAACGACTAAGACAGCTATGAAAAAGATTAAAATGATTACACCCAAAAAAGAAAAAAGGGCCTGACAATATGAAAGTAATGAAAGAAAGATTAGATGTATTACTAGTAGAACAAGGCTTAGCTGAAACGCGTGAAAAAGCTAAACGTATGGTTATGGCAGGTCTTGTCTATGCAAATGAAGAGAGATACGAAAAGCCGGGGGAAAAAGTACCGGTTGATCTTGAATTAACGATTAAAGGGAAAGTAATGCCTTACGTTTCAAGAGGTGGCCTCAAACTAGAGAAGGCATTAAAAGAATTCGATTTACATGTGAATGGAAAAGTTCTCCTTGATATCGGTTCATCTACTGGAGGCTTTACTGATTGTGCTTTACAAAATGGTGCCGTCATGTCTTATGCGCTTGATGTAGGGTATAATCAACTAGCTTGGAAGCTTAGACAGGATGAGAGGGTTAAAGTAATGGAACGGACCAATTTCCGGTACGTCACTCCAGCCGATCTCGATGGGAAGATGCCAGACTTTGCAAGCATTGATGTTTCTTTTATCTCGCTCACGTTAATTTTACCGGTTCTAAAGACCTTGCTTGTACCCAAAAGCGACGTTGTAGCCCTAGTTAAACCGCAATTTGAAGCTGGGAAGGATCAAGTCGGTAAAAAGGGGATTGTTCGTGAACCCAAAATCCATAAAGAAGTGTTAAATAAAATAATTTCTTTTGCAAAAAAAGAAGGCTACGATATTAAGGATGCCTCCTTTTCTCCGATTACAGGTGGCGATGGAAATATTGAATTTTTGCTTCATTTATATTGGGAAGGGTCGAAAGTAGATGGAGACCTAATGCTCTCAAAAACGGTTGATGACATAGTTGGAGAAGCACATGCCCAGTTTAAAAAAGAATAAATAGAACTATGTATAGCTCCTTTAGCTGAATGGTTGGCTGAAGGAGCTTTTTCACTTTAGGAAGTGAGAGGCAAAAGGCCCTCGATTTATAGGGGGAGTTTACATTAAAAAATTTAAGAACAAAATATAGACATGTTATGTATTTTTGAGAAAAAGTTGTACAATTGCATAAAAATCCGATAACATTAATATTAGCACATCCTATAGCATCAGATTTGTACGCAAGGGACGTTGTTAAAGGCAATATAGATGTGTTTATAATGCGGAAGCAACGCCTGCTTGGCAGCTTGCTTAAACGCTTATATAACGGTTATTTACTAAATTAAATTAGCAACAGTCGAGAAGAGGTGCTTCTACTTATGAATAAGGGACAACGACATATAAAAATCAGGGAAATTATTACGAATAACGATATTGAAACTCAAGATGAGCTAGTTGAAGAACTGAAAATTGCTGGATACAATGTTACTCAGGCTACTGTATCAAGGGATATTAAAGAGCTCCACCTTGTTAAGGTCCCGTTAACAGACGGAAGGTATAAATACAGCTTACCAGCCGACCAACGCTTCAATCCACTTCAAAAATTAAAGAGAATGCTGATTGATGCTTTTGTTCGCATTGATGCGGCAAATAATTTGCTTGTTATGAAAATGCTCCCGGGAAATGCCCAGGCAATCTGTGCATTAATTGATAATTTAAATTGGCAAGAAATACTCGGAACAATCGGCGGCGATGACACATGTTTAATTATCTGCCGTTCTGAGGAAGATGCGAAGATCATTTCCGGCAAATTCTTGGACATGCTCTAATAATTTTGTGAGGTGACCTAGTTTGTTAACAGAACTTTCGATTAGGAATTTTGCGATCATTGACAGCTTGTCTGTTTCATTTGAAAAAGGCCTGACTGTATTGACCGGCGAAACAGGGGCAGGGAAATCCATTATCATAGATGCAGTTCATTTATTGGTTGGTGGCCGTGGTTCGGCAGAGTTCATTCGACATGGTGAGTCGAAGGCCGAAATAGAAGGGCTCTTTCAAATTGATGATGACAAACATCCGGTCTTTGCCAAGGCTGAAGAATTTGGCTTGGATATGAATGATGGGATGGCTATCCTCCGAAGAGATATCTCACTCAGCGGCAAGAGCGTCTGCCGGGTAAATGGAAAGCTCGTAACGATTGCAATTTTACGTGAGATAGGACGGACTTTAATAGATATACATGGTCAGCATGAACATCAGGAATTAATGGATGAACGACTCCACCTTCCTTTGCTTGACCAGTTCGGCGGCGAAAAAGTTGCTTCAGCTCTTGCCGAATATCAAAAGTTATTTAAACGGTATGAAACAGCTTCTAAACAACTGAATAGTTTAAGTCAAAATGAACAGCAAATGGTTCATCGTCTCGATTTAATCCAGTTTCAATTCGATGAAATTCAGAAAGCAGATTTGAAACTACGCGAAGATGAAGAATTGATGGAAGAACGGAAAAAAATTAATAATTTCGAAAAAATTCATGAAGCGCTGCAAACCAGCTATAATGCTTTAAATGGAGAGCAACATGCAATTGATTGGCTATCCGTGGCCATGAATAACCTCGAAGAAGCAGCGGGTCTCGATGAGGGTTTAAAAAATAGCTCGGAAACTGTTTCAAATAGCTATTTCCTTCTCGAAGAAGCGGTCTCGACCATCCGAGATCAGTTAGATTCTTTGGATTATGATACAGAACGAGTCGAATTTATTGAAAGTCGCCTTAATGAAATAAATCAATTAAAACGTAAATACGGACGGACCATCGAGGAAATATTGGAGTATGGTGCTGGGATTGAGGAAGAAGTCGAAAAGCTTCAAAATCGGGAAACCCATATAGCGAAGCTTGAAAAAGAAATAAAATCGATTAAAGCTGATTTAATTGTTGAAGCAAAAAACCTGTCTGAACTTCGGCAAACATTCGCACAGCAGTTAACAAAGAAAATACATCAGGAATTAAAAGATTTATACATGGAAAAAACAATTTTCGAACCGCATTTTCTTCAAACAGCTTATACTTTCGATGAGTTATCAGACAGGGGAATTAATCAGTCGGGTCTGGATTCCATGGAGTTTTATATATCCACCAATCCAGGAGAGCCGTTAAAACCTCTTTCGAAAATTGCTTCTGGCGGAGAATTATCTAGGATAATGTTGGCTTTGAAAAGTATTTTCTCCAAACATCAAGGCATTACTTCCATTATATTCGATGAGGTGGACACAGGTGTAAGCGGTAGGGTTGCACAATCTATTGCCGAAAAAATCTATAAAGTGGCAACGGGTTCCCAGGTACTTTGTATTTCACATTTACCACAGGTCGCGGCAATGGCAGATACCCATTTATTTATTGCAAAAAATGTTAGGGCAGGACGAACCAATACTTCGGTGAAGCCTCTTATAGAAAGTGAAAAAATAAAAGAAATTGGCAGAATGATCTCCGGTGTCGAGATTACGGATTTAACGAAGCAACATGCCAATGAATTAATTCAGCTAGCCAAAAGGTTGAAAATCACGTCTTGAAACGGTCTTTATAAGAGTACTTGCAACTAATCATAAGCATTCATTGTAAAGCTATCCAAAAACGGATAGCTTTTATTTTGTGCTTCTGTTATAAATGACTGTCATGAAGGCTAAATTAAAGGTGTAGCCATAAAGTGTCAGAGAGCGAGGAGAGTGAATGGATTGAAATTTGTATGGATTAACAGAATCATCGGTGGAATTCTCCTTGTTTCGCTATTAACATTAGGGTTATACCAGCCATCTCGTGAATATTTTTTAATTCCAAATCATCTTGTACTATTTGAAGGAAGTCAATATAGTATTTCCAAATCATTACCCGTTTCTGCAAAAGTTTCGGAATCCAGTGATGGGATTTCGCTTCATGATGAGCAAGCTTCAATCACGCTTGGTGCTGAGAAACCAGGTACAAATGAGGTATTACTTGATGTAGCAGGCTTGCCTGCTAAAAAGGTCGATATTAGGGTGTTAAAAGACTTTAAAGTTATGCCTGGAGGCCAATCTATTGGAGTAAAGCTTAATACTCTCGGGGTGCTCGTTGTAGGTCATCATCTAATTGATACTGAGCAGGGAAAGAAATCACCAGGAGAAAAAGCGAAAATTGAAATCGGTGATATTATAACAGAAATCAATGGTCAGACGATAAAGAAGATGGGGGATGTAACCCCTTTTGTTCAGCAGGCAGGTGAAAAGGGAGAAGCGTTAAATATTGTTATCAACCGTGATAATAAAGTGCTTCACAGTATACTCTTGCCTCTAAAGGATAAGAATGAAGGAACTTACAAATTGGGCTTGTATATCCGCGATTCAGCGGCTGGAATTGGGACGATGACGTTTTATCACCCCGATTCGAAAAAATATGGAGCACTAGGGCATGTCATCTCGGATATGGATACAAAAAAGCCAATTGTTGTAAAGGATGGGCAGATTGTTCAATCGACTGTTACGTCCATCGAAAAGGGAAGCAATGGTGACCCAGGAGAAAAATTAGCACGTTTTTCTTCTAACAAAGAAAAAATAGGAAATATTAATCGCAATAGTCCCTTTGGGATTTTCGGGAAGTTAAATCAAGATTTCAAAAATGGAATAAGGGACAATGCCCTTCCAATAACTCTTTCCCACGAAGTGAAGGAAGGACCAGCAAAAATCCTTACTGTAGTGGATGGTTCTAAAGTAGAGGAATTTGATGTGGAAATAGTCAGTTCCATTCCACAAAAGTTCCCTGCAATTAAAGGAATGGTTTTAAAAGTGACAGATAAAGAATTGCTTCAAAAAACGGGTGGGATCGTTCAAGGTATGAGCGGCAGTCCTATCATACAAAATGGGAAATTAATCGGTGCAGTTACCCATGTATTTGTTAATGATCCTACAAGTGGGTATGGTGTCCATATCGAATGGATGTTAAACGAAGCCGGTATCAATATATACGACAAAGATAATTATGAAAAGGCAAGCTAAAGAGTCTGGGTATCCATTTGGATGCCCCTTTTTAATTAAATGGGCAATGTCGGACCATTCTATCTTCGTTTTATAAGGAAAATAATCAGGTTTAAAAATGATTTCTTCAAAAATTGAGGTTTTTTTGAATTGATGTGATAAAATGATAACAAAATGAAGATTTTTCGACAATCTGTTTATTCGAATAGCAAACGAAGTCGAAAACAAGAGATATCCGGAGAATAATATTGAATTCCTTATATTTTTTCAAAAATAAAAGGAATTTAGTTTCCATTGTCGAAAAGTTCAATTACAATAGAATTTAGTCATATAGAAAAAAAGACCAATTGTAGTTGAGGAGGAAATCAAGCGTGAAAAAAATTAAGGTGTGCGTTGTAGACGATAATAGAGAACTTGTTGGCCTTCTGGAAGAATACATTTCAGCACAGGAAGACATGGAAGTAATTGGGGTTGCACATAATGGTCAAGATTGCCTGGGTATGTTAGAAAGCGTAGATCCGGATATTTTGATTCTCGATATTATCATGCCTCATTTAGATGGGTTAGGTGTACTTGAAAAACTTCGTGAAGTAAAACGGGGTGCAATGCCTAATGTAATTATGCTTACTGCATTTGGTCAAGAAGATGTTACGAAAAAAGCTGTTGATTTGGGTGCGTCTTACTTTATTCTAAAGCCATTTGATATGGAGAATCTGGCCAATCATATTCGTCAGGTGAGCGGCAAAGGACAGGCTGTATTGAAAAATCATAGTCAGTTTAGTTATCGTCCTCAAAATGAATCAAAGCCGAAAAACCTTGATGCTAGCATCACAAGCATAATTCACGAAATTGGAGTGCCTGCGCATATTAAAGGCTATTTATATTTAAGGGAAGCCATTTCAATGGTGTATAACGATATTGAACTATTAGGATCGATTACAAAGGTTCTATATCCGGACATTGCAAAAAAATACAATACAACCGCCAGCCGTGTTGAACGTGCCATCCGACATGCGATTGAAGTGGCTTGGAGCAGGGGAAATATTGAATCAATTTCATCTTTATTCGGCTATACCGTTAGCATGACTAAGGCAAAACCTACGAATTCCGAGTTCATTGCAATGGTTGCTGATAAGCTTCGTCTTGAGCATAAAGCTTCTTGACAGGGGTAGGGGGAGAACCGATTGTTGAGATTTAATATTTAACAATTGACCATATAAAGGCTAGAGCCGCTAAATATATATAGTAATTCTCCGTCTAGATGATAAGCAGACATGAAGAAGTTGCTTTGTGATTTTTTCTAATCAGCAACTTCATTATTTTTAACGCTGCCGAATACAAAAATTAAGCGCCTTTTATTTATTGGATTTTACAGGAAGAATCCAATAAATAAAAGGCGTTTTTGTTTGGGGTTTGTTATAGGCTCCTAGGAAGTAATCAGAGACAGTAACATCTTGCTACTTCATTTACTATCTGAATTATTAGTTAGTGAAATATGTATGTTTTTATTTTTCTCTCAATTTTTAGATTATAATTAGGTATATATAATTATAATCACAAAGGGGAAATATATGATATATGAGAAAAATAAGTATTTTGTACTAGGATTGGAAAATGAAATGATTTATATTACTGTTTTTCAAAAGGGTTTTTCCATTCTGCATTTAAATCCTATTTTAATAAAATTCCCACAAATCCTACTAGAGAATTTTAATGACTTAAAGGATGCCCTTACACAAGCAAGTGGAGCGAAAATTCAAATTGGAAAACAAAAACCGACCATAGAGTTGGATATAGCTGAAGATAAAATGTCAGCTAGTGTCAAACTTAATTGTTCAAAAGAGTATCTGAAAGAGAATTATTCAGTAATTATGAACAATATTTTAAAGGAGCTTCAAAGTTACAAAAGGAACTTTTTATGCAGAAAATAATTACCTGCATTTCGATTAGTTTCTATTAAAAAACCGTAGTGAAATAATTTTCTGTTTCTTTTCATAAAATTGGGGATATAGCGATTTTAGGGAGAGGGGCAGATTTCATTATGACCTTAATCTTTGCTCATCGAGGATCAGCAGGAACCCATCCGGAAAATACGATGTCGGCTTTCAAAGAAGCTGCCCGAGTTGGGGCGGACGGTATTGAAACGGATGTTCAGCTCTCGAAAGATGGTGAAGTAGTCATTATTCACGATGAAAAGCTTAATCGAACAACGAATGCCTCTGGGTTTGTGAAGGACCGGACTTTAATGGAGTTAAAAACTTTTAATGCGTCCAATAGTTATAAAGGGAAAATGGGTAATGAGAGAATTCCTACACTTGAAGAATTATTGATATGGCTAAAGAATAATCAGCTTTTTTGCATTATTGAATTGAAAAATACCCTCTTTCAGTATCCAGGGTTAGAAGAAAAAGTCATTAGGCTCATTCGTAACTACGATATGGAAGAGAGGATAATCATTTCTTCTTTTAATCATTATAGTTTAGTTAATTGTCATCAACTGGCACCTGAAATAGAAACGGCACCCCTTTACCGAGATGGTCTGTATATGCCATGGATTTATGCCAAGGCAATCGGAGGAAGTGCTATTCATCCAAATATCCGAGTTGCCTCTGATATCATCATTCAATCGTCGTTGAGTGCGGGTGTTCCTGTACGACCATATACCATTAATAAAGAATCAGATATGAAACGATTATACTGCTTGAGATGCAGTGCCATCATCACCGATTTTCCGGAGATAGCGAACCGAGTCAGAGAGGAATTTGAATAGAAGTAAGAAAGAAGGTGTCCATGATTCATGGCACCTTCTTTTACGTTTTAGAATTTATTAAACCTGCTTTGGACCTTATTTTGTTTCCGATCCCGATGAAGAACAAATCCTGCTATAAAGGCTATTCCACCAACTGTGATAATCAGCCCAATTAAAAATTGTAGCCAAAGGACTGGGTAGGGGGGCTGTAAAATACCAAAGACCATGTCCCGCATTATTTTTATACCATAGGCAGCAAAGGCACCAGGAATAAAAAGAATTAAAAAAGCGATTAAACGTTTCATGCAGTCAAATCCCTTCAAAAAATTCCGTCTTTAAAAAATGATAAAGGATATAAGAAATTTGTCAAGTTTCGGGAACTTAGAAAAAGCCTGGAAGATGGTGACTATTTATAGTCGATACTAATATGGTAAAATGAGGGTATATAGTATGAAAAAAATTGCAGAGATAATAAAAATTGAGAAAAAAATAGCAAAACAAAAAGGGGGAATGAAAATGCAAAAAGTCATGATAGTAGGAGGAGGATTAGGGGGGACAACGGTGTTGAAGCTCCTTTCGGAAATCGAAGAATTCTCAATTATTTGTATGGCAGATACGAACGAAGCTGCTGAAGGAATACTTGCTGCAAAAGAACGAGGGATTTCTACTGTATCAAATTGGAGCAGTGCGCTAGATAAAGGCTTAGACATTATTATTGATACAACAGGAAATCCGTCTGTCTTTAATAAGATAAAAAAAGATATGGATGATCAAACGATACTCATCCCAGGAATCGTCGCTCATATTCTTACCAACCTATTTGAAGAGAAAAATCGTCTTATAAATAAATTGGAGAATGCTTCAGCAAAAATGGACTTAATACTTAATACAACCAGTGACGGAATGATAGTCATCGATCACAATGGATATGTCATAATGTTTAACGATAGTGCGGAACGAGTATCGAATACAAAGCGTGAATCAGTGATTGGTAAGCATATTAAAGATATCATCCCTTCAAGTGGATTACTGAGAGTGATGGAAACTAAACAGAGGGAAGAAAATCGACGGATCACCCTCGAGAATGGGATGGATTTCATCACGACAAGAATCCCTTTAATGAATGCAGAGGAAGAAATTATAGGGGCATTTTCTATGTTTAAGGATAAAACGGAAGCGGTACAATTAGCTGAACAGATTACTGATTTAAAAGAGATTCAGACGATGCTTGAAGCGATTATTCACTCAAGTGATGAAGCTATATCTGTCGTTGATGATCAAGGAAGGGGGCTTTTGATCAATCCGGCATATACAAGACTTACTGGTTTAACAAAGAATCAGGTGATTGGAAAGCCGGCTTCTATAGATATTTATGAAGGTGAAAGTATGCATATGAAGGTGCTTCAAACAAAAAAGCCGGTTCGTGGTGTCAATATGCGTGTCGGTCCAAAGCATAAGGAAGTAATTGTTAATGTTGCTCCGATTATTGTAGACGGACGTCTAAAAGGGAGTGTTGGGGTCATACATGATGTTTCAGAAATTCAAGCTTTAACTCACGAATTGAATCGAGCACGTCAAATTATTAGGACTTTGCAGGCCAAATACTCCTTTGATGATATAATTGGAGCTTCTGAAGAAATGAAGCTTCCGGTTGAACAGGCGAAATTATCTGCAAGAACCCCGGCCACTGTTTTGTTGAGAGGGGAATCAGGGACAGGCAAGGAGTTGTTTGCCCATGCTATCCATAATGCGAGCGATAGGAAATTTAATAAGTTTGTACGTGTAAACTGTGCGGCAATTTCTGAATCATTACTTGAAAGTGAACTGTTTGGTTATGAGGAAGGAGCCTTTACCGGTGCGATAAGAGGCGGGAAAATCGGTTATTTTGAAGAGGCAAATCAAGGAAGTATATTTTTGGATGAAATTGGTGAATTACCAGCTAACATTCAGGCAAAATTACTTCGAGTATTGCAGGAACAAGAAATCATCAGAGTTGGTGGAACAAAGCCTATTCCAATCAATGTCCGGGTAATAGCTGCTACCAATATTAACCTTGAACAAGCCATTGGTAATGGATCATTCCGGGAAGACCTATATTTCCGGTTAAATCGCATGCCCATTCTCATTACCCCGTTACGAAAACGAAAAGAAGATATGCGAGAATTAGCGGAGCATTTAATTAATAAAATCAATCAAGAATACGGACGGAGTATTGAAGGGATTACCGAAGCAGCCATCCATAAAATGCAAATCTATAATTGGCCAGGAAACGTAAGAGAGCTGGAAAATATTTTAGGGCGAGCGATTATCTTCATGAAATTAAATGAGACAATTATAGATATACAGCATATTCCGGATTTTATTGAGGCGATTCCATTAAAACAGGATAAAGTCGTGACAAAACCTTCTGCCTACGTATCGGGGAAACCGCTCTCGGAAATAATAGATCAGTATGAAGCCGAAATTATTCAGCAAGCGATATATACTCACAAGGGAAATAAAACACTTACAGCTAGGGCCCTTGGAATTTCAGTAAGAAATTTATATTACAAGATGGAAAAGTTAGAACTGTGAAGTTATTTGCGTGCAAAATATTGCATTATGTGAAATAATTTGCGTATGATTTTAGAAAATATTCTCATGTAAATTGGTTCAACTTCTAACATGAAATATTTAAAAATTATGTAAAGGGTATTATTGGCCGCTTATTAACCGGAATATTCGTTTTTAGTTAAAAAGATACCTTTTATTGGCATGTAATTTGCATATTGAATAGTACATGGGTTTCTTCCGGGAACCATTCTCCAAAGGGAAAAATACCATGAAATTAGCGGATATTATTTGCATGAACGAAGTAACCCAGTAAGAATGAGGAGTAATTATCAGCCTCTCTTATCTGTCACTTAATAAAAACATCTAGGGAGGATTCTTTTATGGAAATTTTTAAATATCTTGAAAAATATGATTACGAACAACTTCTTTTCTGTCAGGATAAACAATCTGGATTAAAAGCGATTATTGCTATTCATGATACGACTTTAGGGCCTGCTCTTGGAGGCACGCGGATGTGGACGTATGCTACAGAAGAAGAAGCCATAGAAGATGCTTTAAGGCTTTCAAAAGGAATGACTTATAAGAACGCAGCCGCTGGCTTAAATTTAGGCGGAGGAAAAACGGTCATCATCGGCGATCCACGCAAGGATAAAAATGAAGAAATGTTCCGTGCATTCGGCAGGTATATCCAAGGATTGAATGGTCGTTATATAACAGCTGAAGATGTTGGAACAACGGTTGAAGATATGGATCTCATTCACGAAGAAACAGACTTTGTGACAGGTATCTCCCCTGCATTCGGTTCTTCAGGTAACCCTTCACCTGTGACTGCTTACGGGGTATATCGGGGTATGAAAGCTGCAGCAAAAGAAGCATTCGGCACTGATTCTCTAGAAGGCAAGGTGGTTGCAGTCCAAGGTGTCGGAAATGTAGCTTATAACTTATGCCGTCACCTTCATGAGGAGGGCGCTAAGCTGATCGTTACGGATATTAATAAAGAGAGTGTAGCCAGAGCAGTCGAATCCTTTGGTGCAACTGCCGTAAATCCTGATGAAATTTATGGTGTTCAATGTGATATTTATGCACCTTGTGCATTAGGTGCTGTAATAAACGATCAAACGATTAATCAAATCAAAGCTAAGGTCATTGCAGGTGCAGCTAATAATCAGTTAAAAGAACCTGTTCATGGTGACCAAATACATGAAAAAGGAATTGTTTATGCTCCTGATTATGTAATTAATGCAGGTGGAGTCATAAATGTGGCTGATGAGCTTTTAGGGTATAACCGGGAAAGAGCTCTTAAGAAAGTGGAAACGGTTTATGATACCATTGAACGAGTCATTGAGATTGCAAAACGTGATAATATCCCAACCTATAAAGCAGCTGATAGGATGGCAGAGGAGCGCATTGAACGTATGCGGAATTCACGGAGTCAATTTCTACAAAATGAAAAGCATATCTTAAATGGACGAAGATGATTTAAGTTGTAAAAGATATAGATTCCTGTGTTTTTTTTTGATAAACACAGGAATTTTCAACATTGATAACGTAATAAACATAGGGCAAGTAAAAACGGTAACAACTGTTTAAAAGTGAGGAGGAGTGGTTTTGGCTGAAGAATTTGACCTTGTTATCCTAGGCGGAGGAACAGGCGGGTATGTGGCAGCAATTAGGGCTGCTCAATTAGGTTTGAAAACGGCTGTCGTGGAGAAAGGCAAACTCGGCGGGACGTGTCTACATAAAGGCTGTATCCCTTCAAAAGCGCTTTTAAGAAGTGCAGAAGTGTATCAGACTGCAGTGAAAAGTGAGGAATTTGGTATTGTTACCGGGGATGTAAATGTAGATTTCCTTAAGGTGCAAGACAGAAAAAATAAAATTGTTGATCAACTTTATAGAGGGGTTCAACACTTAATGAAACAAGGGAAGATAACGGTTTATGAAGGCTTAGGGCGTATACTTGGTCCATCTATATTTTCACCGATGCCCGGAACGATTTCCGTAGAAATGAATAATGGCAGTGAAAATGAAATGCTTATCCCTCAGAATATCATCATTGCTACCGGTTCACGCCCGAAGACATTACCCGGTTTACCTATTGATGGAGAATATGTACTTACGTCTGATGAAGCACTAAAGCTAGAGAGCTTGCCAAAATCAATTATTATTGTAGGCGGGGGTGTGATTGGTATTGAATGGGCCTCGATGCTGAATGATTTTGGTGTGGAAGTAACGGTTCTGGAATATGCAGATAGAATCATTCCGACTGAGGACCATGAGATTTCAAGTGAAATGCTTCGTCTTCTAACGAAAAAAGGCGTCAAGTTTGTTACAGGGGCTAAGGTATTATCGGAAACGCTGAAAATAGAAGATTCGGTATCTATTTCTGCTGAAATAAATGGAACCACTGAGGAATTCACAGCTGAAAAAATGCTGGTTTCCGTAGGCAGATCGGCAAATGTTGAAGGAATCGGCCTTGAAAATACAGAAATAGTGAAAGAAAAAGGTTTTATTGAAACCAATGAGTTCTTCCAAACTAAAGAAACACATATCTATGCAATCGGTGATTGTATCGGTGGTTTGCAGTTGGCACACGTTGCCTCCCATGAAGGTATTACAGCTGTTGAACATATGACAGGCAATAAACCTGAGCGTATAGATTATTCGCTTATTTCAAAATGTGTATATTCAAGTCCCGAAGCTGCAAGTGTCGGTTTGACAGAAGAACAGGCAAAAAAGGAAGGCTATGACCTTAAAACCGGAAAGTTTCCGTTCAGGGCAGTGGGTAAGGCCCTCGTTTTCGGGGAAGCAGATGGTTTTGTCAAAATCATTGCAGATAAAAAAACGAATGATATCTTAGGCGTTCACATGATTGGACCACATGTAACCGATATGATTTCTGAAGCAGGTCTTGCAAAAGTACTAGATGCGACACCTTGGGAAGTAGCAAAAACGATTCATCCACATCCAAGTCTTTCTGAAGCAATCGGCGAGGCAGCGCTAGCAGTCGATGGACTTGCCATTCATTCATAAAGAATAAGGTCAGGAGGTTTTATGATGGTAGAAAAACGTCATGAACAATTAGGCTTAAATGAGGAAACAGTTTTAGATATGTACCGGACAATGCTTTTGTCCCGTAGGATTGATGAGCGGATGTGGCTGTTGAACCGTTCCGGGAAAATCCCCTTTGTAATTTCTTGTCAGGGACAGGAGGCAGCTCAGGTTGGGGCTGCGTTTGCATTGGATCGTCAAAAGGACTATGTATTACCCTATTACCGAGATGTTGGAGTGGTTCTGACATTTGGAATGACCGCAAAGGACTTGATGCTTTCAGGATTTGCAAAAGAGGAAGATCCCAATTCTGGTGGACGGCAAATGCCAGGTCATTTTGGCCAGAAGAAAAACCGGATTGTCACTGGGTCTTCCCCTGTAACGACACAGGTTCCCCATGCAGTAGGAATTGCCCTTGCCGGGAAGATGGAAGGGAAGGATCTAGTTACATTCGTCACATTTGGAGAGGGTTCATCCAATCAGGGAGATTTTCATGAAGGAGCAAATTTTGCAGGTGTGCATAAGCTTCCGGTCATCTTTATGTGTGAAAATAATAAATATGCGATTTCTGTTCCTATTTCGAAACAACTCTCCTGTGAAAATGTTTCGGATCGGGCGATTGGCTATGGTATGCCTGGAATAACTGTGGATGGCAATGACCCATTAGAAGTATACGAAGCGGTGAAAGAAGCGGCTGACCGTGCTCGCAGGGGCAAGGGACCCACTTTGATTGAAACGGTTTCGTATAGGCTCACCCCTCATTCAAGTGATGATGATGACAGAAGCTACCGAACTGCGGACGAAGTGGCAGAAGCGAAGACAAAGGATTCCATCAAGACCTTTGGAGCGTATTTAAAGGAAACAGGAATTATGGATGATGCGCTTGAAAAACAAATGAATGATGAAGTGATGATAATAGTCAACGAAGCAACTGACTATGCCGAAAATGCTCCATATCCGAAGGCTGAAAGTGCTATGAATCATGTGTATGCACAAAAGTAAGGGGGTAATAGAATGCCAGTGATTTCTTATATAGATGCCGTTACAATGGCAATGAGGGAAGAGATGGAAAGAGATTCTCGTGTGTTTGTACTGGGAGAAGATGTAGGGAAAAAAGGTGGGGTCTTCAAAGCTACTAATGGATTATACGACCAATTTGGTGAAGCCAGAGTTATTGATACTCCCCTAGCTGAATCAGCAATTGCAGGAGTTGGAATTGGAGCCGCTATGTATGGTCTTCGGCCGATAGCTGAAATGCAATTTGCTGATTTTATCATGCCGGCTGTAAACCAAATTGTCTCAGAAGCGGCCAAAATTAGATACCGTTCTAATAATGATTGGAGCTGTCCTATCGTCATACGTGCACCTTATGGGGGAGGGATTCATGGAGCCCTATATCATTCGCAATCTGTTGAAGCTCTCTTTGCAAATCAACCGGGCTTGAAAATTGTCATGCCCTCCACTCCCTATGATGTAAAAGGGTTGCTTAAAGCAGCCATTCGAGATGAAGATCCAGTGCTTTTCTTTGAACATAAACGCGCTTACCGCTTGATTAAAGGTGAGGTACCAACTGAAGATTATGTACTTCCAATCGGCAAGGCAGATGTGAAAAGAGAAGGGGAAGACATCACGGTCATATCCTATGGTCTTTGTGTGCATTTTGCACTCCAGGCAGCAGAAAAATTAGCTGCAGATGGTATATCTGCTCATATTCTGGACTTGCGAACCGTGTACCCATTAGATAAGGAAGCTATCATTGAAGCGGCTTCTAGAACGGGGAAAGTCTTACTGGTTACAGAGGATAATAAAGAAGGTAGCATTATGAGTGAGGTCGCAGCCATCATTGCCGAACATTGCCTATTTGATTTGGATGCTCCGATTAAACGGTTAGCCGGTCCTGATATTCCTGCCATGCCATATGCTCCTACTATGGAAAAACATTTTATGGTGAATCCAGATAAAGTGGAAAAAGCGATGAGAGAACTGGCTGAGTTTTAATGACTGATAAGTAGGAGGAACAAATCATGGCTACGGAACTAATGAAAATGCCTCAACTAGGTGAAAGTGTCACAGAGGGAACTATCAGTAAATGGCTTGTTAAGCCAGGGGATCGTGTCACTAAATATGACCCGCTTGCTGAAGTGATGACAGATAAAGTAAATGCTGAGGTTCCTTCTTCCTTTACCGGTATCATTAAGGAATTGAAAGCAGACGAAAATCAAACGTTGGCAGTAGGAGAAGTTATTTGTTCGATTGAAGTTGAAACGGCAAAAGCAGAAAAAACGGAAGGTCAAGCAGAGTCATATAGTGAGAAAAATGATTCAAATGAAACAAGGGATGTTCACACATCTAGTGAAGCATCAGGGAAAACCCGCTTTTCACCAGCTGTATTAAAACTCTCTCAGGAACATGGAATTGACCTTTCCCAAGTAAAAGGTACAGGAAGTGAGGGACGGATTACCCGTAAAGATTTACTGAAACTTCTTGAATCCGGTACTCTTCCTAAAGCGGATGCTCCTTCCGCTATTCCTGAATCCGTTCGCGAAGAGACTATCTCACCAGTCACTAAGCGAGCTAGTACAGAAATCATAATTCCGACTGCGACTGGGGACAGGGAAATACCCGTTACCGGGGTGAGGAAAGCGATTGCTTCCAATATGTTGAAAAGTAAGCATGAAATTCCTCATGCTTGGACGATGGTAGAAGTTGACGCAAGCAACATGGTAAAGTTACGTGATTCACTAAAAACCGATTTTAAACAAAAAGAAGGCTACAACTTAACTTACTTTGCATTCTTTGTAAAAGCAGTTGCTCAAGCTCTAACGGAATTTCCGGAAATCAACTCGATGTGGGCAGGAGATAAAATCATTCAAAAGAAAGAAATCAATATTTCAATAGCCGTTGCCACAGAAGATGCCTTATTTGTACCTGTCATAAAAAATGCAGATGAAAAATCAATTAAAGGTATTGCTAGGGAGATAAAAGAACTTGCATCTAAAGTGAAGGCAGGTAAATTAAAATCGGAGGACATGCAAGGAGGTACGTTCACTGTAAATAACACTGGTTCATTCGGTTCCGTCCAATCTATGGGAATTATTAATTATCCACAGGCAGCTATTCTACAAGTCGAAACAATAGTAAAACGGCCTGTGATTATTAACGACATGATTGCGGTCCGTGACATGGTAAACCTTTGTTTGTCACTAGACCATCGTGTATTGGACGGACTGGTATGCGGCCGATTCCTTGCAAGGGTTAAAGAAATCATCGAAAAGATTACCGAAGACAATACATCTATTTACTAGAATAAGGGAAAAGGAAGGAGGAAGAGCCTAGAAGGTTTCTTCCTTTTTTTTCTGTGCTTAATTACTTATTTATTAATAAATTTTTATTGGAATATAGAAAAACATCGACAAAATTTTTATTTTTGCTTATTATTTTATAGAGAGCTGTTCTAATACACAGCTAACTGTACTTCAATAGAGGTGGTATAGATTTTCTATACAACAGACTGTGCTAATTTCTATTAGCTTAAATTTCAAGAAAATTATGATAGAATGTTATTATAATTCAGATTATTTGATGGGAGGGCGGTTTTCTTATTTAACTGACTGAGCGTTCGGTCTCCGTTATTAAGGGATAGAACGATTCGGGTAGTAAACGATAAGAAAGCGATTACAGATGGAACTGAAAGATGTAAAAAACATAACCTTTCCTAAACCTTCGTTAGAAGAGTGGAAAGAAGCTACAGAAGTCAGTTTAAAAGGTAAAAGTGTTGAAAAATTAAAAACATATACATATGAGGGTATTACTTTAAATCCAATCTATACAGAAAAGGAGGATTCATCAGCAAAAACAGCAGAATTACCGGGATTTTTTCCATTTACTCGCGGAATTACTCCGACAGGTTATTATGAACAACCTTGGCTTGTCGTTCAGCCTGTAAGCGGTATCACAGCAGATGAGGCAAATGAAAAGATGCAAGCGGCATTTAAGCGCGGTCAAAATGTCGTTGCATACCCGGCTCGTTTACTTGCTGAGGGGGCAAGGATTGAAAAATTGTTTAATAATATCCCGTTAAAGGAACTCCCAGTGTTCATTGACCTTAAGGGGAAACAAAAAGAATTTTTCCCACAAATCAAAGCTGTTGCGGATCTGCAAAAAGCCCAGTTGAAAGGTGTGCTGGCAGAGGATCCAATTGCAGAATGGCTTATTGGTGGTCAGCTCCCAGAAGATACAGACCAATATTTTGCTGAATGGATAAAAACAGTTCAAGATTATCAAAAAGTTGGACCAAATTTAAAGACAGTTCTGGTTAATACGGCTGTATTCCATAACGGCGGGGCCAATGCTGTTCAAGAGATTGCTTACGGATTGGCTGTAGCTGTCCAATATGTATTGGAAGGTCAAAAACAAGGGCTTTCTATATCTGAGATTACAGAAAAAATCGTATTTTCTTTTGCAGTTGACTCCAATTACTTTATGTCAATTGCGAAGCTGAGAGCGGCTAGGCGACTTTGGGCTGGTCTTGCTGAAGCCTTTGATACAGCTCCACATCATTTTAAAATGGCAATACATGCTGTAACGTCCGAATTGACAGAAACCCTATATGATCAGCACGTCAACATTCTTCGTACCACCAATCAAGCTTTTTCTGCTGCGATTGGAGGAATTCAATATTTACAAATTCATCCATTTAATCATGCATTCGGGGAATCTGATGATTTTTCAGAAAGAATCGCACGAAATACACACTTGATATTAAAAGAAGAAACGAATATTACGACAGTGGTCGATCCTGCAGGAGGTTCTTGGTATGTAGAGCAATTGACGGATGAACTGGCTGAAAAAGCGTGGATGAAGTTCCTTGAAATTGATACAGCTGGTGGAATTTTTGAAGCAATTAAGCACGGCTCCTTACAGGCAGATTTAGTTGAAGTTTACCAAGGAAGAATTCAAAATGCTGCGTTAAGAAAAGAAAGCATTATCGGAACGAATGTATATCCGAATCCCGCAGATAAGATCAAAACTCCAACACAAGAAAAACAGGTGTCATATATGGTTGTTGAGAAGCCAGTTGAGATTACACCAATTACGTTGGAGCGCATTTCAGTCCAATTCGAACAGTTAAGATTACGGAGTGAAACTTTTAAACAAAGTAGTGGAGAAGCCCCGAAAATCGGATTAATTAATTTAAAAGAACTTAAATCCTACAAACCTCGTGCTGATTTTGTTAAGGGGCTAGTTGCAGCAGGGGGCATTGAAACAGTAGAAAGTGCAGGCTGTCAATCAATCCAGGATGCAGTCGATTACGTAGCATCAACAAATCTTCCCATCTATTGTGTTTGTGGCAGTGATAATGACTACTCGGAATTAGCAAAAACGACAATCAAAGAAATTAAAAAGCAGTTCCCTGAAATTAATCTTTATATAGCCGGTAAGCAGACAGAAGAATTGGAAATCTCACTAAGTGAAGCCGGAGTTAAAGAATTTATCCATGTTAAAACGAATGCTGTAGCAATTTTGATAGAATTACTGCAAGCGCTAGGGGTGAACTAAGATGAAAAAACCGAATTTTTCTACCATAAATCCTGCTAAGGCTGAGATAAAAGGAACGGTTGAAGCATGGAGAAAAGAAGCCGAGATAGCAGTTGAACAAAATATTGACGACCTTTTGTTTGAAACGAATGAACAAATAAGGGTTAAACCGCTTTATGTCAAAGAAGATAATCACAAGTTGGAGCATATGGAAAGTGTGCCAGGTATTGCTCCGTTTACAAGAGGGCCATATCCTTCCATGTACGTTAATCGCCCTTGGACCGTCCGGCAGTATGCAGGCTTTTCGACAGCTGAGGAATCCAATGCGTTTTACCGACGTAATCTAGCGATGGGGCAAAAGGGTCTCTCAGTTGCCTTCGATTTAGCTACTCACCGTGGCTATGACTCAGACCATCCGCGTGTTGTCGGTGATGTTGGAAAAGCGGGAGTTGCAATTGACTCCATTCTTGATATGAAAATCTTGTTCGACGGAATTCCGCTTGATCAAATGTCAGTATCCATGACGATGAATGGTGCGGTATTACCTATTCTGGCTTTTTATATTGTGACAGCTGAGGAGCAAGGGGTTACACAGGATAAACTTTCAGGTACGATTCAAAATGACATTCTAAAGGAATATATGGTTCGGAATACGTATATCTATCCACCTGAGATGTCGATGAAAATTATAGCTGATATTTTTGAGTATACATCCAAATATATGCCTAAATTTAATTCGATCTCCATTTCCGGTTATCATTTGCAAGAAGCAGGTGCTCCGGCGGACATCGAGCTCGCCTATACGTTGGCTGATGGACTTGAGTATGCACGTACAGGAATGAAAGCCGGAATCGATATCGATAAATTTGCACCACGTCTTTCATTCTTCTGGGCTGTAGGAATGAACTACTTCATGGAAGTAGCGAAAATGAGGGCGGGTCGTTTTATTTGGTCAAAACTAATGAAACAATTTGAACCGAAAAATAAAAAAGCAATGGCATTAAGAACCCATTCTCAAACCTCAGGATGGAGCCTTTCTGAGCAGGATCCGTTTAACAATGTCGCACGGACTTTGATTGAAGCACATGCGGCTGCACTTGGTCATACACAATCCCTGCATACGAACGCATTAGATGAGGCGATTGCATTGCCAACTGATTTCTCGGCTCGTATTGCTCGTAATACACAGCTTTACCTGCAGGAGGAAACAGGAATTACAAAGGTTATCGATCCATGGGCGGGTTCATATTACGTTGAGTCGCTCACTAATGAATTAATTGAACGGGCTTGGGCTCACATTGAAGAAATCGAAGGACTTGGCGGGATGGCTAAGGCAATTGAAACTGGTCTTCCAAAAATGAGAATCGAAGAAGCGGCAGCGAAACGTCAGGCTAAAATTGACTCTCAAGATGAAACAATCGTTGGCGTCAATAAATATCGTCTGAAAAAAGAAGATCCGATTGAAATACTGGAAATTGATAATACGGCAGTTCGCGAAAGTCAGCTAAAGCGTTTGAGCGAATTAAAAGCGAACCGTGATCAGGCTATGGTCGATGAAGCTCTTCAAGCGCTAACTCTGGCTGCTAGAACAGGTGAAGGCAACATGCTTGAATTAGCTGTGCAGGCTACCCGCGTACGGGCTTCGCTTGGTGAAATTTCTGATGCTATCGAAGACGTGGCTGGACGTCACAAAGCAACAATCCGTTCTATCAGTGGTGTTTATAGCTCTGCTTATTCAAAAGAAGCAGAGATTGAGGAAGTCGTCCAAATGACAGAAGAATTCCTTGAAAATGAAGGAAGAAGACCACGTTTGCTGATGGCTAAAATGGGTCAGGACGGACATGACCGTGGAGCGAAAGTAGTCGGAACAGGTTTTGCTGATTTAGGCTATGATGTTGATATAGGACCGCTATTTCAAACGCCAGAAGAAACTGCGCTTCAAGCCGTTGAAAATGATGTTCATGTTGTCGGTATGAGTTCGCTTGCTGCCGGTCATAAAACATTGTTGCCACAGCTGATGTCAGAATTAAAAAAATTAGGTCGTGAAGATATTATTGTCATCGTCGGCGGTGTTATTCCTGCGCAGGATTATGATTATTTAATGCAAAATGGTGCTTCTGCCATTTTTGGTCCTGGTACAGTCATTCCTCAGGCAGCGAAAAAAGTGCTTCAGGAAATATACAATCGCCTCGGATATGAGGAAGTGGCGCAGTAATGAGTGAAGACAAGAAGCCGGAATGGGTCGATCTTAACAATCAGGAAGGTTTTGCTTCTTCGTTAAAGCCAGGTGTGGAATTAGCAGCCAGCCATAATAAAGCTTCGAAAAACAAATTCGTCAAAAAGCACAATGTAAAGATTTCGATTCCTGAACTTAAAGAAGGTATCATAAAAGGCGAAAGAGCAAAGCTTGCTAAAGGGATTACACTGGTAGAAAGTAATGCTCCCCACCACTTTGATTTGGCACAAGAATTATTGCATTCCATTTTGCCTCATACAGGGAACTCGCTTCGCATCGGGATATCTGGCGTACCGGGTGCCGGAAAGAGTACATTTATCGAGACGTTTGGCAACTATTTATGTGATAGGGGTTATATGGTGGCAGTCCTGGCTGTCGATCCGAGTTCCTCAATCAATGGAGGAAGTATACTTGGGGACAAGACGAGGATGGAGGAGCTTGCACGAAATCCTCGTGCCTTTATCAGGCCTTCCCCATCGGAAGGAACCTTGGGCGGGGTTCACCGTAAAACGAGGGAAACGATGTTGCTCTGTGAGGCGGCAGGATTTGATGTCATATTGATAGAAACAGTAGGTGTTGGTCAGAGTGAAGCAATTGTCCGGAGCATGGTCGACTTTTTCATGTTGCTTGTCCTTACAGGTGCAGGGGATGAATTACAGGGCATGAAAAAAGGGATTATGGAACTTGTAGATGGAATTGTGGTCAATAAAGCAGATGGTGAGAACATTCCGCTTGCGATTAGAACAAAGTCTGAATACAGTAGAATTTTGCATTTCCTTCAGCCTGCAACCAAAGGATGGGCAGGAAAAGCATACACTTGTTCTGCTGTAACTGGTAAAGGGATTCCCGAGCTTTGGGATGTGCTGCAGGAGTTCTCTGATACAACGAAGGAGTCAGGTGTTTTTCAAGAGCGGAGAAGGATGCAATCTAAAGAATGGTTATATTCATTAATTGATCACCAACTCAAAACGATGTTCTATAAAAATGAAACCGTTAAAGGTCTGCTGCCTGTGCTCGAAAACCAGGTAATGTCCGGGAATAAAACGGTTACTACTGCTGTTCAGCAAGCATTTCAATCTTTCACGGATACTTTTAAGTCAAATTAAAAAAGAAAAGGGTGGGGCATAAATGCTACGCATAATGCCCCATCCTTTTATAGATGAAATTACCTTGTTGTAAACTATATGATTCCCGCTTCTTTTTCGTTTAAACATGTTAGTCCTGTGCTTTCTGTTGTTTTAGAAGGTAAATATATTGAATCAAGATGAGGCAATTGTTATGATAGGATTGAAGAGAAAACTTGGAAGGAGCACATACTTATGAATATGGATTTCAATTTTTTAATGAACGACGTGGTCAAACAAGCTCGCGATGAGATTAAGACTGCTGGATATACAGAACTGACTACCCCTGAGGAAGTAGAAGAAGTTTTTGCACAAAAAGGAACGACTCTTGTTATGGTCAACTCTGTTTGTGGTTGTGCAGGAGGGATTGCTAGACCGGCTGCAGCTCATGCCATTCATAATGATAAACGCCCTGATCAGCTTGTAACTGTTTTTGCTGGTCAAGATAAAGAAGCAACGGAGAAGGCCCGTGATTATTTCGAAGGTTATCCACCGTCTTCACCATCATTTGCTCTTCTGAAGGATGGAAAAATCATTACGATGATAGAACGTCATGAAATCGAAGGGCATCATCCAATGTCTGTTGTCGAAAAATTGCAAGATTACTTCGATCAATATTGCGAAGAAGTGTAAGTTGCTTTTTTGTAAGCTGACTTGTAAGGATGAAACCCGCCAATTTGGCGGGTTTTTTTATTCATTATTCTGCATAATTAAGGAACTTTTAGGAAAAAAGATAAATAAGGCAAACAGATATGCTTTAAATGAAGTGAAAATATGAAAAATAAAATTAGTTATGAGAATATTCTAAAAAATAAATCTATTTTTAACGTTATTGAATAATTACTAGAGTGTGTTAAAATACATATTAGTGTATGAATATTAGTTAATCAAATTAATTAATAATTTAACAAAAACTAAATTTAATACCAAGAGAATTGAAAATATCATTTTGGAGGAATAATAATGAAGTTGAAAAAGCAGTTAGCATTGTTGCTTACTTCTGTTTTATTAGTAGGTATTTTAGCAGCATGCGGAACATCAGAGAAAAAAGATACTAACACAGCTGATAATAAAGACAAAAAAGTTCTAGTAATGGGAACCTCTGCGGATTATCCGCCTTTTGAATATGTTGAAACTTCGAAAAGCGATGAAATAAAAGGATTTGACATTGATATCGCTAAGGCCATCGGTAAAAAATTAGGTTATGAGGTTGAAGTGAAGGATATTGACTTTAATAGCCTTGTACCGGCACTTGAAAATAAATCAATCGATTTTGTTATCTCTGGAATGACTCCGACACCTAAACGTGAGCAATCAGTCGATTTTAGTGATATCTACTATACAGCTAAAAACATGATTATTACCACAAAAGACAGTAAGATTAAAACCGTTGAAGATTTAAAAGGGAAAACGGTAGGTGTACAGCTAGCGTCCATCCAAGAGACATTGGCAACTGACTTGAATAAAAGTAAAGATATCGGGATGAAAGTTGAAAAACGAAATAGGATTCCAGAAGTTGTTCAAGAAATGGCTTCAGGACGTTTTGATGCAGTAATAATGGAAGATACTGTGGCTAAGGGCTATTTAAAAGACAATAAAGATTTAGTAGGCTATGTTATTGAGTCTGGTGAAGAAGATGCTGGTTCAGCAATTGCTTTCCAAAAAGGGAGCAAGTTAACGGAAGAATTTAATACCGAATTGAAAAAAATGTTAGAGAATGGTGAAATGGAAAAATTAATACTAAAATGGTTTGGCGGCAGCGAAACTGAATAATACAGAGAGATGAAAAGCGTTCAGAAGCATTTAGTATGCCTTCTGAACGTTTTTCCGCGCTTTATTGTTTTTGAAAATGAAGCAAGAAGGGCCTAGGTACTGGCCTTCATAAGAGAGGATGAATGGAGTGAATCTGGATTTTGAGACGATTAGGCCGTCCCTTCCATATATTATGGAGGGAATACCGACTACTTTAAAGGTTGTAGCGGTTGCGGCTGTCATCGGTTTTATATTGGGGATATTATTATCAATACTGAAAATCAGTAGAATTAAGCCATTAAATTGGATTGCTGACTTTTATACATCGATTTTCCGCGGTACACCATTAGTCCTGCAATTGATGCTTATTTATTTTGGTTCACCACAAATATTAGGAATTCAAATCGAAGCATTTCAAGCAGCGTTCTTAGCTTTCGGCTTAAACTCTGCCGCATATATCTCAGAGATAATCAGGGGAGGTATATTAGCGGTTGATAAAGGTCAGCGTGAGGCTGCGCTTGCACTTGGGGTGCCCTATTCTAGCATGATGCTTAACATTATTCTGCCGCAGGCGATCAAGAATATCTTGCCATCTCTTGTGAACGAATTGATTTCTTTAACAAAGGAATCTGCAGTTGTTACAATTATTGGATTAGGAGATATTATGCGCCGTTCTTATATTGTCGGCGGTGAGACATATAAATTCTTCGAGCCGATTTTATTTGCCGGTCTCATTTATTATGTGATGGTAATGGTTCTTACCATCTTAGGCAAAGTAATTGAAAGGAGAATGAGACGCAGTGATTAAAATTGATAAACTCAAAAAAAATTATGGTAAGCTCGAAGTATTAAAGGGAATTAGCACCGAGATAGGACAGGGTGAAGTGTTAGCGATTATCGGTCCTTCTGGTTCAGGAAAATCAACTTTCTTACGATGTATCAATATGCTTGAGACACCAACTGATGGCCAAATTTGGTTTAAGGATCAAATTATTACTGAAAAAAAGACCAACATAATGAAAGTACGTGAAAATGTAGGGATGGTATTTCAGCATTTTCATTTATTCCCTCATAAAACCGTGCTAGAGAATTTGACATACGCGCCTATGAAGGTGAAAAAATTATCGAAGGCAGAAGCGGTAAATCAAGCTCGTGAGCTTTTGAAAAAAGTCGGGTTGGCTGATAAAGAATCATCTTATCCTAACCGTCTATCCGGTGGACAAAAACAAAGGGTCGCTATTGCTCGCGCATTGGCGATGAACCCGGAAGTAATGCTTTTTGATGAGCCTACTTCAGCACTTGATCCTGAGATGGTAAAAGAAGTACTCGACGTTATGAAGTCGCTTGCTCATACAGGGATGACTATGCTGATTGTAACGCATGAAATGGGATTTGCTAAAGAAGTGGCCGATCGTGTACTTTTCTTAGACGAAGGCCTGCTTGTTGAAGAAAGTGCTCCTGAAGAATTCTTTTCCAATCCGAAAAGTCAGCGTGCAAAAGACTTTTTAGAAAAAGTTTTATAAGCCAAAGTATTAGTATATAATTATAAAAAAGGTAACTTTTGGTTACCTTTTTTTATTTTATCCATATAATGTATTTTTGAGAAAATGTATTTTTAAAAATTGAAAATTTTCGTTCTAAGGACTGTAAAATTATCTAAATTGCTGATAGTATTATAATAGATAGTGAAAGAGCCAGGTGATACATAACAATGTTTAAAATCGGATACAGAACGATTAAAACTGCTTTGGGGGCAACCTTGGCAATTATTATTGCACAAATGCTTAACCTGGATCATTTTTCGGCTGCGGGAATCATTACGATTTTATGCATACAAGTTACAAAAAAGAAATCGGTGTATGCCTCCTGGCATCGATTTTTGGCTTGTTTAATCGCAATGGTTTATTCCACCCTATTGTTTCAGTTTATTGCCTTCCATCCATTGATAATAGGATTGATTCTTTTGATTTTCATTCCAACTACAGTTGCTTTGAAGATTAATGAAGGGATTGTAACGAGCAGCGTCATTATCATGCATCTATATGGGTCTGGTGACATTTCTTTTGCTCTTCTGATTAATGAAACGATATTAATCGCCGTAGGAGTAGGGGTAGCGCTTGTCATGAATCTGTACATGCCTAGTCTTGATGAGAAACTGCTGGCCTATCAGGAAAAAATTGAATCTAATTTTAGTGCGATTTTGATGGGGATTGTTCGCTATTTACGGGATAATGATCACACCTGGGATGGAAAGGAAATTACAGAAACAGCTAATCTTCTTAATCAAGCCAAAAGCCTTGCTTTCCGAGACGTAGAAAATCATTTTTTAAGGGAAGAAGACCTTTATTACCATTATTTCAAGATGCGTGAAAAGCAATTTGAAATAATTGAGCGGATTCTTCCTTTAGTTACAAATATTCCTCTGATAGTTAAGCAAAGCGGGATAGTGGCTGATTTTATAGAAGATCTTGCAGAAAATGTTCACCCGCAAAATACAGCCATACTTTATCTGAAGAAGCTTGAAGAAATGGAGATATTTTTTAGGGGAATGGAACTTCCGCTAACCCGAGAAGAGTTTGAATCAAGGGCCGCGTTACTGCAGCTCATGAAGGAAATGGAGCGCTACTTATTGCTTAAGCATTCCTTCAAGGGATTACCTAAGCCGACCAATAATCGAATGAAAAAGAGGCACTTGGCTTAAACTAAGCAAAAAAGAAAAGGAATTGATAGAAATGAAATGGATCCTTTCTTTATTGCTTATCCTGTCTATGTTGCCACTTCAGGTACAGGCTCAACCTGTAAAGACCGGCGACCCGTTTATAATCATCAATAAAGCTAACAACAAATTGGCTTTTATCGATGATAACGCGGTTCAGGAGATACTACCGGTCGGCACAGGAAAGAGTCAAGAATTGACACCTGAAGGATTATTTACGGTTAAGGTCAAAGCGGTTAATCCCTATTATCGAAAAAAGAATATTCCGGGTGGAGACCCTAGGAATCCACTTGGATCAAGGTGGATTGGATTTGACGCACGAAATACCGATGGCAGGATTTATGGGATACATGGTACAAATCAACCTGCATCAGTTGGAAAATATATTTCAAATGGCTGCGTACGAATGCATAAATCCGATGTAGAGCGTTTGTACGAAAAAGTCCCTATTGGATCAAAGGTGTTAATTACTATATCAAACGAGGATTTTAAAACATTGGCAAAGAAATATGGAGCCATTAAATAAAGAAGAGGGAAGCTTTTGGCTCCCCTCTCCCTTCTGGATATCTATTACAAAAGAAATGCGATACCTGATAATAAGGTCGTTAATATCATCGAGATAAGCATTAAATAAACAACGATCTTTCTTATTTTTTTATTTCTCATTATGCTCTCTCCTCAAAACAGTTTGATTAATATTATTTTAACTTGAACATTTAGTAGAAACAAGCAAAAGTATAATGTTCTTATTATTCCGAAAGTTAAAGGCTTTTCAACCAGATTAGTAGAATTTTAATAGAGTTGTCTAATAGTACATAGCAAAAGGGGTTTATTTGAATGATTAAAAATATCGATCATATCGGCATAGCTGTTAAGTCACTTGATGAAACTTTGCCGCTTTACACTGATACACTGAAGTTGGAGCTCGAAGGAATTGAGACAGTAGAAAGCCAAGGCGTTAAAGTGGCATTTATCTTAGCAGGAAATACTCGTTTAGAGTTGTTGGAAGCGTTGTCACCAGAAAGCCCAATTGCCAAATTTATCGAAAAACGGGGCGAAGGTATTCATCACGTTGCCCTAGGTGTAGAACATATCGAAGATCGGATTAAAGAAATTAAAGAATCAGGCATTCGAATGATTGATGATACCTCAAGAAAAGGAGCGCACCATGCTGATGTTGCTTTCGTTCACCCTAAATCAACAGCGGGTGTATTATATGAGCTTTGTGAAAGAGCTGAATCAAAGGAGGAGCAGAAATGACAGACATATATGAAACAATTAATGACTTGTACGACAGACGCCGGAAAGTAGAACTAGGTGGCGGTGAAGAAAGAATCGATAAGCAACATGAGAAGGGTAAACTTACAGCAAGGGAAAGAATTGAACTTTTAGTGGACCCAGGCACGTTCATTGAACTAAATCCTTTTATCAAACATCGTAATACTAATTTTGGTATGGAAAAGGCAGAAGGGCCAGGAGAAGGGGTTGTCACTGGTTACGGAAAAGTCAATGGGCGCGATATTTATTTGTTCTCACAAGACTTTACCGTATTTGGTGGAGCATTAGGGGAAATGCATGCTCTGAAAATTGCCAATGTTATGGATTTGGCAGCGGAAAATGGAGCCCCGTTCATTGGTTTAAACGATTCTGGTGGAGCACGTATTCAAGAAGGAGTAGTTTCTCTGGACGGATATGGTCAAATTTTCTATCGTAACTCTATATATTCAGGTGTTATTCCACAAATTTCTGTTATTATGGGACCTTGTGCTGGTGGAGCAGTATATTCTCCAGCGATAACGGACTTCGTCTTCATGGTTGAAAAAACGAGTCAGATGTTCATTACAGGACCAAAAGTTATTGAAACGGTTACAGGCGAAAAGATTTCATCTGAAGGATTAGGTGGGGCAACAGTACATAACACAATAAGTGGCAATGCTCATTTCAAGGGAGCATCAGAGGAACAAGTTTTAGCGGATGTTAGACGTCTTCTAAGTTATCTGCCACAAAACAATGAAGAAAAGCCACCAGTTTTGGAGGTAGACGATGAAGATGACTACCGACCAGACTTAACGGATGTTGTTCCATATGAAGGGATTCGTCCATATGATGTTCGTAAAGTATTGGAGCAAGTTGTCGATGATGGTTCGTTCATGGAAGTACAAGCTGGATTTGCGAAAAACATTGTGGTCGGTCTGGCACGTATTAAAGGAAAAGTGGTGGGACTTGTCTGTAACCAGCCAAAGGTATTGGCAGGAGGGCTGGATATTGATTCATCTGATAAAGCTGCCCGTTTTATTCGTTTCTGTGATTCGTTTAACATTCCATTAATTACGTTTGAAGACGTTTCTGGCTTCTTCCCTGGTGTTAAACAAGAACACGGTGGCATAATTCGTCACGGAGCAAAGCTGCTATATGCGTATTCTGAAGCAACAGTGCCAAAATTGACAATCATTCTCCGTAAAGCATACGGCGGCGCCTACGTGGCTCTTAATAGTAAATCAATCGGTGCGGACCTTACGTTTGCATGGCCTAATGCTGAAATTGCGGTTATGGGATCTGCTGGAGCAGCGAATATCATTTTTGCCCGTGAAATTCAAAATAGTGAAGACCCTGAAGCAACTCGTGCAGATAAAATTGAAGAATACCGTGAGAAATTCGCCAATCCATATGTAGCTGCAAGTCTTGGGATGGTAGATGACGTTATTGATCCTCGAGAAACCAGGATCAAGATTATTCAATCTCTTGAAATGCTACGCAACAAAAAAGAAACTCGACCATGGAAAAAACACGGAAATATTCCGTTGTAATTCTAACTTGTAAGGAGCCCAAAACAAATCTGTTTTGGGCTTCTTTTTGGCGAAGTTAAGTATGAAGTAGTAAATCACTTATCATAGATCCGTGTCCTCCTCGGCATTCGATAGTTCAATTTGATCTATCGACATGTAAGAAGACACAAACTATTTTAATGAAGGCTCTTTTTTTCGGATTATTTGCCGGGTTACCACTTTTAGAAGTATACTTAAAGTGGAAAACTTTTTTTGGAGGTTTTATTTTATGATTAATGAAGAACGTTTGGTTAGCGAATTTATGGAATTAGTACAAATTGATTCTGAAACAAAAAATGAAGCCGCAATTGCCAAAGTGTTGAAAGAAAAATTCACGGCACTTGGTGTAAATGTTTTTGAAGATGATACAACGGCGGTTACTGGCCATGGTGCAGGTAATTTGGTTTGTACTCTAAAAGGTACCAAAGAGGGCGTAGATACCATTTATTTCACGTCTCATATGGATACGGTTGTGCCTGGGAACGGAATCAAGCCTTCCATTAAAGATGGATACATAGTGTCAGACGGAACGACTATTTTAGGAGCGGATGACAAAGCTGGATTAGCGGTTATGTTAGAAACGCTTAAAGTGATTAAAGAACAGAATATCGAACATGGAACGATTGAATTCATTATTACTGTTGGTGAAGAATCAGGGTTAGTTGGGGCAAAAGCACTAGATCGCTCCCTTGTGACGGCCAAATTTGGTTTTGCACTCGATAGTGATGGAAAAGTAGGAAATGTTGTGGTTGCCGCACCTACTCAGGCTAAAGTTTCAGCTGTAATTTTAGGTAAGACAGCTCATGCTGGTGTTGCTCCTGAAAAAGGCGTTTCAGCGATTACGATTGCTGCTAAGGCAATTTCAAGAATGCCCCTAGGCCGTATCGATGATGAAACAACAGCCAACATCGGACGTTTCCAAGGCGGACAGCAAACCAATATTGTTTGCGACCATGTTGAAATCTTAGCAGAAGCAAGATCCTTAATTCCTGAAAAAATGGAAAAACAGGTAGCAAGAATGAAAGAGGCATTCGAGACCGCAGCCATCGAAATGGGTGGACGGGCCGAAGTAGAAGTCAACGTCATGTATCCTGGCTTTAAATATGGAGCTGGTGATCATGTAGTCGAAATCGCGAGAAAAGCAGCAGAGAATATCGGACGTCCATGCGAGTTAGTTAAAAGTGGCGGTGGAAGTGATGCGAATGTGATTGCAGGGTTTGGAATTCCTACTGTCAATCTAGCTGTAGGCTATGAAGATATTCATACTACGAATGAGAGAATTCCTGTTGAAGAATTAACGAAGCTTGCTGAAATGGTAGTCAGTATCATTAAGGAAGTTGCTGGGGAATAGTAATCACCCTTAAAACCATTGATTGAAATAAATAAGGTGCTATTTCCAGGTAAACCTGAGACGGACATGCATGAACAGAGATGGATTGCGATAAGGACAGATGGCCTGTCCATAGGACTTGTTGTGCAAGCAGCTCGATGAAATACTTGTTTTACAGACTTACCTAATGAACAAATCGGTTTATTAGGCAATCAAAAAACTGGATATATGCAGGGGGTTGCCAGTATAGGTAACCTTTTGATTACAATCATTGATTCGCAAATATTCGTATCATCTCTAGAAGGCGTTCAAGTATTGCAGGAATATATCTACAGTCATCAATAATATGATGGCTGTTTTTCTTGGAGTAGAAGTATCATTTCAATCTGGTTACCAAGGATAAATATGGGTACCTTAAAAGAAATAGTTATTTTTAATTGGCCCTATTATAAGGTATTTTTTCTTGTACAAGGATGTGACGGTCACATGAAGGACATGTATCCCAAAAATGGCAGGGTCATTCTCCATGTAGACATGAATAGTTTCTATGCTTCAGTGGAAATGTCCTATGATGTTTCATTGAAAGGTAAGCCGCTTGCCATAGCCGGTAATGTAGAGGAAAGAAGAGGCATCATCGTCACGTGCAGCTATGAAGCAAGAAAATTCGGCGTTAAAACGACTATGCCTATTTGGCAGGCGAAAAAACTTTGCCCTCAATTAATTATTCGGAAACCGAATTTTGAACGTTATCGAAAAGCATCACTGGCTATTTTTGAGGTATTGCGACAATATACAGAGATGGTTGAACCGGTTTCCATCGATGAAGGGTATCTGGATATTAGCGAATGCGTCGAATTAGGTTCGCCTCTAGAAATTGCCAAAAGCATTCAGGAAAGAATTTATAAAACGATGGACCTTCCTTGTAGCATCGGTATTGCCCCTAATAAATTTTTGGCCAAAACTGCCTCTGATATGAAAAAGCCAATGGGCATCACCGTGTTAAGAAAAAGAGATATTTCTAAGAAGCTCTGGCCTTTACAAGTGGGCGAAATGCATGGCATCGGCAGTAAGACATCGGAAAAACTTCACTCCATCGGTATTATGACAATAGGGGACCTTGCTCATGCTCACGATAGGCAACTGAAGCAACTGCTTGGAATCAATGGCGCTCGTTTAAAGGATAGAGCAAATGGTATCGATCCTCGGGTTGTTGATCCGGAAGCGATTTTTGATCATAAAAGCATTGGGAATTCGACAACTCTCCCCCATGATTCTACTAATCAAAAGGAACTGATTGGGATATTGGAAAAGCTTTCAGAAAAGGTTGCTGTCCGATTAAAAAATAAACGTCTGCTTGGTCAGAAAATTGGTGTGACGATCCGCTATAAAGACCGTCGCACCATTACCAGAAGTAGAACAGTTCCTAATCCAGTTTTTTGGAAAATTGGATATTTTGAATAGAGCTGTTGACCTGTTTTTAAAAAATTGGAATGGGGAAGGAATTAGGCTTCTTGGTGTCACTGCTTATGATGTTATTGAAAAAGAATCGGCCTTCAAACAGCTTGATATATTTTCCTTTCAAGAAGACGCCGAAAAAGAACCTTTGTACGAAGCGATGGAACACTTGCAAAATAAGTACGGAGAAAATATTATTAAAAAGGGATTATCCTTGAAAAACCGTTCGATCGGAACAGACACAAGCTTCAGCAAAGATTTCTTTGAACAATCAAGGAGGAAAAATCCTTCTGATGACAAAGATTAGCTTATAAGTTGTGTAAAGATATAGAGAAGGGAAAGATAACCATGAAAAAACAACAGATTGGCGTTATCGGACTAGCCGTAATGGGTAAGAATCTTGCATTTAATATTGAAAGCAGAGGATATTCAATTTCCGTCTATAATCGCTCAGGATCAAAAACAGACGAAATGATGAATGAAGCAGAAGGTAAAAATGTATTTGCAGCGTATACCCTAGAAGAATTCGTGAATTCTCTGGAAACACCTCGCAAAATTTTATTGATGGTTAAAGCTGGTGCTGCAACTGATGCTACAATCGAACAATTAAAACCACTGCTTGAAAAAGGCGATATCGTCATTGATGGTGGAAATACGTTCTTTAAGGACACTCAGCGCCGTAACGAGGAATTAAGCCAGCTAGGTATTCATTTCATCGGTACGGGTGTCTCAGGAGGGGAAGAAGGAGCTTTAACAGGTCCTTCAATCATGCCTGGCGGTCAAAAAGAAGCATATGAACTTGTTGCACCAATTTTGAAGGATATTTCGGCTAAAGTAGATGGCGATGCTTGCTGTACATATATCGGATCAGATGGAGCCGGACATTATGTTAAGATGGTGCATAATGGAATTGAATATGGAGACATGCAGTTGATTTCCGAATCTTATTTCCTTTTGAAAAACCTTCTTGGTCTGACTGCTGAAGAATTCCATGAAGTGTTTACAGAATGGAATAAAGGAGAGCTTGATAGCTATTTAATCGAAATTACTGCTGATATTTTCAAAAAATATGATGATGAAACTGGCAAGCCAATGGTCGATATCATTTTAGATAAAGCAGGCCAAAAAGGAACAGGGAAATGGACAAGCCAAAGTGCCCTTGACCTTGGGGTTCCGCTTCCAATCATCACGGAATCTGTATTTGCGCGGTTTATCTCAGCAATCAAGGAAGAGCGTGTAGAAGCGAGCAAAATCCTTCGTGGACCAAAAGCTGAGTCATTTACTGGTGATAAAAAGGCATTGATTGAAAGTATTCGGAAAGCTCTATATATGAGTAAAATTTGTTCATATGCACAAGGCTTTGCCCAAATGAAGGCAGCATCCGAAGAAAATAACTGGGATCTCCAATATGGAGAAATCGCAATGATCTTCCGTGGGGGCTGTATCATTCGTGCACAATTCCTACAAAAAATCAAAGAAGCGTACGATCGTAAAGCGAACTTGAACAATCTGCTTCTTGATCCTTATTTCCAAGGTATTGTAGAAAGCTATCAAGGTGCTTTACGTGAGGTAGTTTCTACAGCAGTTATGAATGGAATTCCTGTTCCATGCTTGTCATCAGCACTTGCTTATTTTGACAGTTATCGTACAGAAACGCTACCAGCAAACCTGATTCAAGCTCAACGCGACTATTTTGGTGCACATACGTATCAACGTATCGATAAAGAAGGAACTTTCCATACAGAATGGATGGAAAAATAAATGAAAGTAGCCGGCTTAAAAGGGAGATTTCCTTTTTAAGTCGGTTTTTTTGGCCTTTTAACGCCAATGCAGTTTGGTCACTTTACCATGTAAGCCACTTTCTCCTCACATAGAACATAAAAAGGGGTGTACGAATTAAAGCATGTGGACGAAATATGGTGAATAAAATTTTATATATTGGCTGGAGAAGGATAAAATGGTAATGTTATACTGGTAATAAATAGGGCCTTTGTATTTTCTTTTTTGATAAAAATCATAGTATTATATGTCATTTAATCTTGTTCTTTAGGTTTAAACACCTGCAATATAAGGAATGAAGATCGAAGGATACAGTATGACGTTAAGAGAGAGAGAAGGAGCGGGTAACTGTGTATATCATTTGGGTGGCTTTAGCTATAATGTTATTTTTTATTGCCTTTGAATTTGGTGTATCATTTTGGCTTAATTCAGAAACAGATAAAGAAATGTCAAAATCCAAGGAAATGATTCATACTATCCGAGCGAAATTAGTCAGGAAGAGTGCCTCATGAATAGAGAAGAGGATGCAGATTCACTGCATCCTCTTTATTATTTAATTAATCATTTTTCTTTTCTGATTTCTCGATTTGCCACCAAATATGTCCATCTTCGGCTAGAAGCTCATCGGATGCAAGGGGGCCTGTCGATCCTGCTTCATAATTAGGGAACGATTCTTCTTTAGTATTTTCCCATGCATTAGAAATGGTGTCGACAAACTTCCATGAAAGGGCCACTTCGTCCCAGTGTGTGAAGTTTGTAGCATCTCCACGCATGCTGTCAAACAATAGCTTCTCATAGGCTTCAGGAGAGTTAATATGTTCAATTCCTTTGTTGGAGACGGTAAGCTTCACAGGCTTCGTATTCGACGTTGTCCCAGATTTTTTAACATTTAAGTATAGAGTGATTCCTTCATCAGGCTGGATATGGATAACGAGAAGATTCGGGTTCAAGGTTTCTTCCGTTTTATAATACAGATTCATTGGAATATCTTTAAATTGGACGACAATTTTTGTTGATTTTACATCCATTCGCTTACCTGTTCGGATATAAAAGGGAACACCGGCCCAGCGGAAGTTATCAATCATCAATTTACCTGCAACATAGGTTTCTGTGTTGGAATCTGGATTTACGTTCAATTCATCGCGATAAGCCGAAAGTGTTTGTGCGCCTACTTTACCGCTGCCATATTGACCACGGACAAAGTATTGATTGACTTCTTCCACTTTCATTGGCCGAAGCGAACGCAGTGCTCGTACTTTTTCGCTGCGTATCTCTTCTGTTGTCAAAGCAATCGGAGGTTCCATAGCAAGTAGGGCAACCATCTGCAGCAGATGGTTTTGGACCATATCTCTAAGGGCACCGCTGGTTTCATAGTAACGACCCCGTTCTTCAACCCCTAGCGTTTCGCTTGATGTAACTTGAATGTTAGAAATATAGCGGTTATTCCAAAGCGGTTCAAAGAGCGCATTGGAAAAACGAATGACTTCAATATTCTGAACCATTTCTTTTCCTAGGTAATGATCGATTCGATAGATTTCATCTTCAGCGAAAGCGGTACGAATTTGCTCATTCAATATTTGTGCTGTTTCGAAACTGTGTCCAAACGGCTTTTCTATGACAAGACGCTTATAGCCAGTCGTATCAGTCAAGCCCTGTGCTTTAATCTGCTCGGCAATTGTCCCGAAAAACTCCGGTGCCATCGCTAAATAAAAGATTCTATTACCTTCTAATTGATACTGTCCGTCTAAATTTTCAGCAAAACCTTTTAACTTCAAATACGATTCAGAGCTCGTTACATCATGAGAATGATAATGGAAATGGGAAATGAATTCATCGACTCTTTCTTCCGCATGTCCGAACGTAAGGATGGATTCTTTAACACTTGATTGAAACTCCTCGGTGGACAATGGTCTTCTTGCTACACCAACGACCGCAAATTTGTTGATTTTCTGTTTTTGAAATAGTCGATATATGGAAGGAAACAGTTTCCGTTTCGCTAAATCTCCGGTAGCACCAAAAATCATGATTAATGCTGTGGGTTTATTGTTTTCTGTCATGTTAAAACCTCAACTTTCCGTTAATTCCGTCGTATGAAGTTGGAATTTCTGTATATGTACCAATTTCTAATTTTACGGTTAGCTTACCCTCAAAGCAATCAATTTGCGCATTTTTTCTCATATTTCATGAAAAGTTTAAAATGGCTCTAGTTTTAAAAGAGTCATAAATGAAAGAGCACCTTTGTTATGCTATAGTTAAATTATAAAGTTTTTGCAACGGAGGTAGGAATGTGGATTTTGTTTTATTAGGTACAGGCGCTGGTGTTCCTGCAAAAGCGCGTAATGTGACGGCAATCGCTCTTCAATTATTGGAAGAACGAGGAACGGTTTGGTTATTCGATTGTGGGGAAGCAACACAGCATCAAATTTTAAAAACGGCAGTTAAACCGCGTAAAATAGAAAAGATTTTTATTACCCATTTACATGGTGACCATATCTTTGGGCTTCCTGGTTTATTAAGTAGCAGGTCTTTTCAGGGCGGGGTAGAAAAATTGACTGTGTATGGCCCAAAAGGTATTGATGCCTATATTACGACAAGCTTACAAGTCAGTGGCACTCATTTAAAATATCCATTAGAAATTATTGAAATAGAGGAAGGCATAGTGTTTGAGGACGAGCAGTTTACAGTGATTGCTTTGTCTCTTGATCACGGTATTTATAGTGTCGGTTACCGAATTGTAGAGAAAGACCGTCCAGGAAGCTTACTTGTAGACCAGTTGCTTCAGGAAGGTGTGAAGCCGGGACCTCTTTTTAAAGCGTTGAAAAACGGTGAAATGGTCCGACTCGACGATGGTCGCGTCTTGAATGGAAAAGATTATCTTGGTGATCCTCAAAAAGGTCGGATAATCACAGTTCTTGGTGATACAAGAGTATGCAGTAATGCTCTTATTCTTGCTGAATCTGCGGATTTTCTTGTTCATGAAGCTACCTTTTCGGCAGAAGAAACTGAAATGGCATCGGCCTATTTTCATTCGACCACCGTGCAGGCTGCAGAAACGGCGATGAAAGCAGGAGCTAAGCAGCTAATTCTTACTCATATTAGTTCTCGCTACACTCTCGAGGATTCGGAACGGCTAAAAGAGGAAAGTAAGGCAATTTTCGCAAACACGATAATGGCAGAAGATTTAATGGCGATTAAAATTCCCTTATATGTAGAGGAATAGAGAAGCTGAAATCAAAGCGATTGTTTGATATAATAATTCAATTGTTTATTGGATATACAAAGGAGTGTAAAAAATGACTGACCAAAGCAATCTACATACTAAGGCAATGGATTTTCTTTTAAAAACAAGCCGGACTTTTTTCATTCCAATCAGCTACCTTCCAAAGGGATTACAGGAAGCCATTGGAGCTGCTTACCTTTGCATGCGGGCTATCGATGAAATTGAAGACCATCCCGAATTGCCTGCCGATAGTAAGATTTCCTTATTACAGACTATCAGTGAGCTGCTTAAGACTGATGATTATAGTGAAAAGGAACTTCAGACCTTGTTTGAACCGTATAAGGACGATTTACCGGAAGTGACCTTGCTTCTTTCGGATTGGATTCAATATTGTCCGCCTAGTGCGACCGCAAAAGTCTTGAGCTCGACACAGGAAATGGCCAAAGGCATGGCAAAGTGGGTTGCGAAGGACTGGCAGATACACAATAAGGAAGAGCTTGATGATTACACATATTATGTTGCGGGTTTAGTTGGAGTCATGCTATCTGATATTTGGAACTGGTATGATGGAACTGAAACAGATCGTGATCTTGCTATTGCATTTGGCCGTGGACTTCAAACTGTTAATATTCTTCGAAACCGTGAGGAAGATGCAGAGCGCGGTGTTAACTTTTATCCAGATGGTTGGGGTTTCGACGAGATGCTTGCCTATACGGAACATAATCTTGCATTAGCTGATACGTATATAGCAGAGATTGAAACAAAGGAAATTATCCAATTCTGTAAAATACCATTAGAATTGGCAAAAGCTACTTTAAAAGCTTTGAAAGAAGGAAAAGAAAAAATCGACCGGGCGACTGTTACCAAAATTGTTAACCAAGTCGTCGAACACTGACATTTTAGTATGCTGCTGTGAAAGTAATAATAACTTTCACAGCAGCTTTTTTTATTGTTTTAAACATAAAAACTTGTAAAATTCTAAAAAGTTAAAAAATATATTGATATAATTGAGAATAAACGATTATAATTTAGTAAATAAAAGCGTAAAAGCTGCCATCTTAGAAAGGCAGAATCTTAAAATAAGAAAAAAGCGGGGGGAAAATATGATGAAGAAATTATATTCGACTGCAGCAATGACCTTAGTAGCGGGATTATTACTGGCAGGCTGTGGAAATGACAAAGCGAATGATACTGCGAAAAATGAAAGCGGTAAGGATACCTTCAATATTGGGGTAACACAAATCGTTCAGCATGATTCACTGGATCAAGCATATGAAGGGTTTCAGGCTGCATTGAAGGATAGTGACATCAATGCCAAGTATAATCTTCAGGTGGCACAAGGGGATCAAAACAACAGTCAGACGATTGCCAATAACTTCGTTGGGGATAAAGTGGATTTGATTTTTGCAAATTCGACTCCAAGTGCATTAAGTGCTTTAAATGCAACAAAGGATATTCCTATTGTATTTACATCTGTAACGGATCCAGTCGCAGCCGAACTTGTTACATCCCTGGATAAACCAGGTGGAAATGTGACGGGTACGACGGATTCTCATCCGGAAGCCATTGCAAAATCTATGAAATTCCTAGCAGAAGAACTTGGCGCCAAAACCATTGGGACCGTTTATAATACAGGGGAACAAAATTCGGTCGTCCAAATAAAAAACGTAAAAGCGGAAGCGAAAAAAGCCGGATTAAAAGTCGTGGAAGCATCTGTCTCGACTTCTGCTGAGGTCAAACAGGCAGCAGAATCATTAATCGGGAAAGCAGATGCTTTCTATATCATTACTGATAATACAGTAGTCTCAGCATTGGAATCAGTCATTTCGGTGGCGAATGATCAAGATATTCCATTATTTGTTGGTGAACTTGATTCTGTGAAAGCTGGTGGTTTCGCAGCCTATGGCTTCAGTTACTATGATATTGGCTATGAGGCAGGACAAAAAGCGGTTGAAATCTTAAAGGATGGTAAAAAACCGGGAGACATCGCCGTTCAATATCCACAAAAGTTGAAATTGGTTATTAATGAAACAGCAGCAAAAGGTATGGGTGTTGAAATAAAAGAAGAATGGAAAGCAGATGCTGAGTTTGTAAAATAAACTCTGCTTTAGTTCAGGGAAGGAAGAAAAAAATGTTCTCAGCCTTATTCAACTCTTTTGAGTCGGGAATGATTTATGCGATTATGGCACTTGGTGTCTATTTAACATTTAGGATTCTCGACTTCCCGGATATGACAGTGGAAGGTAGTTTTGTGACAGGGGCCTCTGTTGCCGCTATTATGATTGTTAACGGTTTCTCGCCGATTGTAGCCACGTTTTGTGCCATGGTTGCCGGGTTTATCGCAGGGACAATGACGGGACTGCTGCATACGAAAGGGAAAATTAATCCACTTCTTGCAGGAATTTTAATGATGATTGCCCTATATTCTATCAATTTAAGAATTATGGGTGCATCGAACATTCCGTTGCTTTCTCAAACAACAATTATCACGAATATTCAGGATGCTTGGGCTGGCACTGGGTTGGACAATATGTTGAATGGTCTATTATCAATCATGGGCCTTGGTGATAGTTTGCCAAAAACATGGGCTATTTTAATTGTGATGCTTATTGTAGCTGTAATTATTCAGGCTGGAATGTCTGCATTTTTAAAAACGGAAATTGGTCTTGCACTACGTGCGACAGGTGACAATGAAGCCATGGTTAAGAGTTTTTCCGCCCATACAGGTAATATGAAGATTTTAGGACTCGCAATTGGAAATGCACTTGTTGCTTTCTCTGGATCTTTAGTTGCTCAATATAACGGTTTTAGTGATATTGGGATGGGGATTGGAATCATTGTCATTGGATTGGCATCCGTCATTATTGGGGAAGCGTTATTCGGTGCAAAAACGATTGCGCGGGCGACGCTTGCAGTTATTGGTGGAGCGATTATATACCGGATCGTCGTTACTTTGGCACTTCGTGTAGAATTCCTTGATACGGGTGATGTTAAATTAATTACCGCGCTTATCGTGGTTGGAGCACTTGTTATTCCAAAAATTTCTGATAAACAAAAAGAAAAAAGCCGCAAGAAAAAGCGTCTCAAAGAATTACAGATGCGTCATATCGAGACTTTATCGAAGGGGGGATAAGAATTTGCTGCAACTAAATCAGATTTATAAGGTCTTCAATGAAGGCACACCGGATGAGAAGTTGGCCCTTGGAAATCTTGCATTGCAAATGACAAAGGGTGAATTTGTAACGGTCATTGGCAGTAACGGCGCAGGTAAATCGACGTTGATGAATATGATATCCGGTAAGATTCTCCCTGATGCCGGTGAAGTCATCATTGATGGCGAAAATGTGTCGACAATTGAGGAGCATGCTCGTGCGAAAATGATTGGCCGTGTTTTTCAAGATCCGATGCTTGGTACAGCCCCGCATATGACCATTGAGGAAAATATGGCCATTGCCTATGGCAGAACTAATAGAAGAGGCTTTGGCTTTGGGGTGACAAAAAAAAGGAAAGCACTTTTTAAAGAAAGTTTGAGTACGCTTCATTTAGGCTTGGAAAATCGAATGAGTGCAAAAGTCGGATTATTATCGGGAGGGGAGCGCCAGGCATTATCATTGCTGATGGCCACCTTTACCGATCCTAAAATCCTGCTTCTAGATGAACATACAGCTGCTCTTGATCCCTCTAGAGCAGAGCTCGTTACAAATCTGACGAAGGAAATCGTTGAAAAAAACCAGTTAACGACACTTATGGTGACTCATAATATGCAGCAGGCAATAGATCTTGGAAATTCATTAATCATGATGGATAAAGGTCAAATCATTTTTGAAGCAAGGGGCGTCGAAAAGCAGGAGCTTACCGTTGAAAAACTGCTGAACGAATTCCAGCGTATTAAAGGTGAAAAAATGCTCAACGACCGTGCTGTGCTTATTTAAATGATGAAAAGGCCCGTCCCTTAGGTGAAAGTTTAACCTTGGGGCCGCGGCCTTTTTATATTTGAGGTAATTACTAGCTTGGGTTCTTGAACTATTTGTGAGTTCGAAGAGTCATGGGCTAAAGGATGTACATCGAGGTCTAATGGTATTTGTATGATCTTAAATTTGCAGGTAGAAGAAGGAAGGCTATCATATTCTTTGGTATTAATCGTTGACGGCTGTGCTCTTCGAAGAAGCATCACGTTCAGTTATTTCCAAAAATCGTTTTCATGAATGGCCATTTCTTCGTTTTTTTAGTGGCAGCCGTTTCTTCAGCAGCCAGAAAATAATCGATTGGCGGAACTTTTTTTGTTTCTAACTCTTCAATACGTGCTTCAAGCTTCTTAACGAGTTTCTGTAAGTCTTCCATATCGCTTCTGTGCTGTAAAATTTGATAGGAGACAACGTCATCAGCTTTTGTCTTTAGTCCATTTTCAAGCCTAACAATCCTTTCTATCATTCGATCATGTTCTTTATTCGTTTCGGAATGTTGTTTCTGTACTGTTGCCTTTCTAATCTTTTTCTCTGATATGCTGACCTTTTGGAGAATGATTCCTTCGTTCAGCTGATCTTGAACTTTTCTCAATAATGCAATGTCATCGTCTGAAAACTGATAGTGTCCGAGCTGATTTCGTTCTACCTCCATATTCAATTGGGTAACCCAGCGTTGAATCGTACTATGGGAAACGTTCAGTAACCGGGCAACTGCACTTGTATTCATCGAGATTCCCCCTTTTGTGTGTAGAATTCGAGATGGAAGAGGCAATTCCTTTACAGATGACAAAACAAGTAATCATTCGGCAAAGAAAGTGAATTTCCTACGTAATTTGCATCCATATGGATTATTAAAGGAATCACTTCGGCATTTCTGCTCCTTTGTTAAAGGTTGATAAAGAATGGATTTTTTAGAGCTATTTTAGTAACAGTGATGAAGTGATAAAAAAAGGAAAAAAATTCTAAGCGTCGAACTATCATATGAAGAAATAAAATGGGGGGGACAAGTATGAACAGAATAAACCTTATTACTTTAGGGGTTAGAGATATTAATAAATCTCTAAGATTTTATAGGGATGGATTAGGATTCCATACACCTAGTGAAGAGGACAATCCTGCTGTTGTTTTTTTTAATAATGCAGGAACAAAACTTGCTTTATATCCTATAGAAGAGTTAGCAAAAGACATTAATGAGAAAGAACAGCCTAAACGGAATGGATTTTCAGGTGTTACTTTTGCTTATAACGCTAAATCAATTGAAGAAGTTGATGACATTATTAAAAAGGCTGAAAAGGCTGGAGGAATAATCGAGAAATTACCACAACGTGTTTTTTGGGGAGGATATAGCGGCTATTTTTCAGACCTCGATGGTTACTATTGGGAAGTTGCGTATTCGGAGGATTGGAGTTTTGATGAAGCAGATATGCTGATTATTAAGTAATAGTTATCAACAATTGAAGGGAATTGGTCCCTTTTTGCTGAGATAACAAAAAACAACGTTTTAGTGTTTCTCTTGTTCTGGTAAATTCCTTAACAGGTACTAGCTTCCTACATAAATAGGCTGTTGGCTTAACACTTCCGATTATGGGGTGTAAGTCAACAGCCTATTATGATGTGCTTTTTACTGCGGTACTACATACTTAGCGAGCTCTTTGCTAATTTGATTACCCATCCGCTTAGATTGCTCGGTCGCTTCTTCAACACAGGCAATGAACGCTTCCTGGACTTGATGCGCTTGAAGTGCTTTCAAACCGGCTTCTGTAGTTCCACCGGGTGATGTTACTTCCTTTCGAAGCACGGCAGGAGTTTTCGGTGATTTCTGCAACATCTCAGCCGCACCTATCAGTGTCTGAAGGATTAATTGCTTTGCGGTTTCAGAATCGAGCCCTATTGATTCTGCTGACTTTTCTAATGCCTCGACCAAGTAATAAATATAAGCGGGGCCGCTCCCAGATAAGCCTGTTACGGCATCGAGCTGCGTTTCTTCAACAATGGAAACCGATCCTACCGTTTCAAAAAGGGTAATCGCTGTTTGTAATTGTACTTCGTCTGTATGACTATTCGCTGCAAGAGCCGTTGCTGATCTTCCGACAGCTGCGGATGTATTAGGCATAGCGCGGACGATGGAGACCTGCTTATCGGCAATTCCTTCTAAACTAGTTGTATGAACCCCTGCCACAACGGAAATGAACAGCATTTCTTCGTGAATGTATTCTTTTATTGATTGCATCGTTTCTAAAATATCTTTCGGCTTCACTGCTAGTACGACTAGATTTGCATCTTGTAGTAATTGCTGCAGTGACCTTGTTGCAGTCACACCGTATTGCTTCTTTAAATAATCAAATCGTTCATCATTTGATTTATTTGTAACAAAAATATTTTCTGAGTCAATTACCTGTTGAGTGACCAATCCCGAAATGATTGCTTCCGCCATCGATCCAGCTCCGATAAATGCGATCTTTTTCATACTTCTCGCTCCTTCTGTACATGCTATTTATGGTCCGCTTATTTGAAAAATAAAAAGACCCCTCATCCGATAAAGGACGAAAGGTCTAGCTTCCGTGGTACCACCTTTGTTCAACTTTCCATAAAAAATAAATAGAAAAGCTGCACTTGAATCCTCTAACGCGGGATTTACGTCAGGTTTTCCTGAAGGCTCATAAGGTAGGTTCAATAATGAGAGGGCGATGAAGCCTTTCAGCACTTTCCGAGCTTCACTCTCTTTACGCCATCAATAAATTTACTTGGCCTTAATCACAGCCATTCCGTCTTTAATTACTTGTGATTATGAAGGATGCATCAGTACTCTGTCAATGATAATATATGTTTTAGCTTCAAAAAAAATACGTGAATTATGTGAAAATAATGACAATATTTAAGAATACATGTAAAATGGTAATTAAACATTCATTTTCTTGATAAATGGACAGGTTTATCGGTATTGTGTATAAAAAGATTTATATAAATATAATATTTTAAGGTGGAAATGATTATGGTGAATTGGAATGGAGATATTGCTAAACTGGCTTTGCCAACACCGTTTGCAGTTGGCGATGTAAATGTTTATGTAGTTAAAGGGGATGCTTTAACTTTAATTGATACTGGCGTTAAAACAAAACAATCAAAAGAAGTTTTGACTTACGGGCTTGGAGAATTGGGGCTAAAACTGTCTGATATCGAACAAATCATCTTGACCCATCATCATCCGGACCATGCCGGTGCACTCGATTTCTTTGATAAGGAAGTTCCTGTTTACGGACATAAAAATAATCAGCGGTGGCTGACTATCAGTGATGAGTTCCTTGAAACCCATAATCGTTTTTTTCTGGACTATGCTACGAAGTTTGGAGTAGCTGAAGAGTTGAAAAATAATTTGATTCATTACCGCGACGAAATCAAATTCCTTAGTGAAAGAAAGTTACAGGGGTTTTTAGCTGAGGGAGATGAACTTCCTGGACTTCCAGGATGGCGAGCGATCGAGACTCTTGGACATGCTCAAAGTCATTTATCCTTTTACCGTGAAAGTGATGGCTTGATGATTGCGGGTGACCACTTACTTGCGAAAATTTCACCTAATCCGTTAATGGAACCGCCTTTACTTCCGGGCGGTGACCGTCCACGTCCGTTACTGCAATACAACGCTTCGCTTCAGAAATTCTTAGGAATATCTATATCCACTGTATACTCTGGGCATGGATCTGAAGTGGATGGAGACGCGGTTGCTGATTTGATTCAATATAGATTTGAGCGGCAGCATAATCGGGCCATGCAGGTGAAAAGTATGCTTCAAGATAAACCTTTATCAGCATTTGAAGTGTGTCAGCAGCTTTTCCCGAAAGTATATCTTCAGGAAGTCGGCCTAACACTATCGGAAACGATCGGTCAGCTAGACTATCTAGAAGATTTGGGTGAAATCGAAACAGAAACTCAATCAGGGGTAATTCTGTATTCAATCGCTTAAACGTTCTCGAGGAGGATAATTTTTTGAATAAGTTGCAAGGGAAAGTTATTGTAATTACCGGGGCTTCCGGAGGGATTGGCAAGGAAGTGGCGATTCAAGCAGCAAAGCAGGGAGGGCGCCTTGTTCTCTTGGCTAGAAGCCTGGATAAATTACATCAGCTAAGGGATGAACTAACTAATCAATATGGTGTTGATGCATATGCATATAAACTTGATGTGGCAGACACCGACCAGGTGGAAATGGTATTTGGCGATATCCATGCTCAAATCGGTGAGGTGGATGTATTGGTTAACAATGCTGGTTTCGGCACGTTTAAAGAAGCCCTAGATACAGAATTAGATGAGACAAAAGCGATGTTTGCTGTCAATGTGATTGGATTGATGGCCTGCACAAAGCTAGTACTCCCTTATATGAAGCAGCGAAAATCGGGGCACATCATTAATATTGCCTCACAGGCCGGTAAAATTGCCACTCCCAAATCTACATTGTATTCTTCGACCAAGTTTGCGGTGCTTGGCTATTCAAACGCGCTTCGACTTGAACTAATGGAAGATCATGTTTTTGTGACCACCGTCAATCCTGGGCCAATAGAAACGAATTTCTTTAGCATTGCGGATGAATCTGGGACATATGTGAAAAATATCGAAAAATTTATGCTTAAGCCGGGGGATGTCGCAGCCAAAATCGTGGAGGCTATGCTGACTAATAAGAGGGAAATCAACCTCCCTGGCTGGATGGATTTAGCTGGGAAATGGTATAACATGTTTCCAAGAATCACCGAGACTTTTGGGAAAAAAGCATTTTTTAAAAAATAGGCTAAACTGTTGATATCGGGACAAAACGAACGGTGGTCTATAATTAAAAGGGGGACTGTCAAATGACATTCCTCTTTTTTGTATGAAGGAAAGCTAGAAAAATGGAGGAGCTGGGACATAAGTCCCTTTTACAAGAGGTTCAGTTTATTTTCAGATAAATTAGTAACTCTTTTACTGGAAAATTCGTCTATTTTATAGGGGGGATTTTCATGAAGATGATGTTAAACCTTTTTGTATATACACTAGTGGCTTTTATTCTGGGAAGCTGTCAATCCTCTTCAGAAAAGAACACGCAGGAGGCCATTGATAAGGGGGAAGAAGGCTTTATTACGGATCTAGACGATAATCGGATTTTGATTAAAGGGACGTACTACAAGGTAACCAATCGTACATATATACAAGATCAACATGGGAAGGACCTCAGCTACTCGGACTTGGTTATCGGGATGAAAGTAAAACCATGGCATCGGGGTGGTATTAAGAAAACATATCCTGCGAAAGCGGAAGCAGAATTGATTCGCGTGCTAACGGACGAAAAGAGCTTGGAGGAACAAAAGGCGGTAACTGCTGCAATTGAGCACATGAGCAAAGCGGAAAGTCAGCGATTCATGGTACTTGAAGTCATGCATTTACCTTCAGAGCATGTGTATAACATCGAAATGATGAATCGTTCTAACTTAGATTCATCATTTATAGTGACTGTAGAAGATTTCACGGATGAAATTTTATATATAAAATAAACCGGACAGAATCATATATAAATTCTGTCCGGTTTATTTTTAGCCTATGTTCTTATCAGTATTTTATAAAGTTTTCGCACCTAGGTATTTCGGTTTCCAATAAGAATTATCCATATCAGTGATGGTTATTCCTTTTGAAGACGTAGCACTAATGAATTGACCATTTCCGATATAGATTCCAACATGTGATACTCCTGTTCTTCCAGAAGAAGTATCAAAGAATACAAGATCACCTTTAGATGGTGAAGATACTTTTAAACCAGTATTGGAATAGAGCAATGATGTTGTACGTGGTAAGGTAATTCCTTGTGATTTCTGAAATACATAATAGACGAAGCCTGAGCAGTCGAATCCAGTTGGTGTTGTTCCGCCCCATTTGTAGGGTTTGCCTATTAAGGTTTTTGCATAGCTGATCAAGCTTGTATTATTGACCTTATAAACACCAAGCGCATTAAATGTGCCACGGCCGGCAATTCCGTCGGCAGTTAACCCTTTGGCTTTTTGGAATTTTTTTACTGCGGACACAGAATAGGTGCCATAATATGTAGTCAGTGAACCTGAATATGTGAAATAACCTTTAGTTTTTAAAAGTTGTTGTAGTTGTTTGACATCGCTATGAGTCATTCCGGGTCTGAGGGTTTGATCTCCAATATTTGCAAAGGCTTGCAGTGGGGTTAGCATCATTGCAGAAGCAACGGCAGCTGAAGCAATCCATTTCTTCATAATTCTCATTTCCTCTCTCTCTCTCTATCTTTCTATTATTCTTTACAATATTATCCTACAATACCATTGTGACAATACGACATATTTTTGATTACAGTTTCATTACAAAAGATGGGCAGTAAGACTAAAATAAGATTAGACTAAAGGCTATTGAAAAGGGATGTTGTTTTAAATGAATAATGGGAATTTAGTTGTATTTTGAATTATTCAAGATACTAATTAATCTATTTCTAAAGAAACTATTTGGTTATAATGTATTTTTATGGAAAATGAGTATTTATTAGGGTTATTTTGTTTTTTGAAGGCGATTACCTTAAAAAGTAGAAATTTGTAATAAAACTTCCATTGAAAGAGAACGTATATTCGGTTAAAGTTATGGATATAATAAAAAGCGAACGTATATTCTTATTAGGGTGAAGAAATGATGGATTATAGGACGATGCCGAAACAATCAATTATGTGTATCGATATGAAAAGTTTTTATGCAAGCTGTTCAGCGGTCATGCTTGGTTTGAATCCACTCGAATGTTATCTAGCGGTGGTTGGTGATTTGAATAGGACGGGTAGCATTGTGCTTGCGGCTTCTCCAAAAATGAAGAGGGAATTTGGTATTAAGACAGGTTCGCGGATGTTTGAGATCCCGAATGATCCAAGAATTGTCCTCGTTGAACCTAAAATGGCAACCTATTTAAGGATTTCGACGGAAATTACCCGCTTGTTCAACCGCTATGTCCCGAAAGAAGCGATTCATGTATATAGTGTGGACGAAAGTTTTGTGAAAGTCGATGGAGCCGCTTCTTTATGGGGAGACACCCGGGTGATAGCTGAAAAAATAAGAGATGAAATCGAACGGGAATTGCAACTCCCATGTGCCATTGGAATTGGGCCAAACATGCTGATGGCGAAGCTTTGCCTTGATTTGGAGGCCAAACATAAAGGGATTGCCGAATGGAAGTATGAAGATGTTCCAAACAAACTTTGGCCGATTTCTCCGCTTCGTGAAATGTGGGGGATCGGAAGACGCGTAGAAAAAACTCTTCATGGAATGGGGATATTTTCGGTTGGCCAGCTTGCCAATTATGATCTTGAATTACTTGAAGCGAAGTTTGGAATTATGGGCAATCAGCTCTACCACCACGCTTGGGGAATAGATTTATCGGATATGGGAGCAGCGATTATTGAAGGACAGGTCAGCTTTGGCAAAAGTCAAATTCTACTGCGGGATTATAAGGAGGAGCATGAGGTCAAGCAGGTCATAGTGGAAATTTGCGAAGAAGTTGGAAGAAGGGCACGTACCCATCGAAAGGCAGGAAGGACGGTCAGTCTAAGCATTGGCTACAGCAAGAATGAGTTTGGCGGAGGTTTTCACCGTTCTCGTTCGATTAACGAACCGACTAACATTATGATGGAGTTATATAAAGTCTGTCTGGAGCTTTTTCATGAGAACTATAATAAGCAAAAAACAGTTCGAAGCATAGCAGTCACGCTCTCAAATATTGTGGATGATAACGAGATGCAGCTGACTTTATTTGATGCTTCGCGCTGGAAAAAACGGGAGTTGGGTTATACGGTTGACCGGATTCGCCATAAATATGGATCAAAATCACTGTTGCGTGCGGTTTCGTATACAGAAGGAGGTACAGCTGTTTACCGAAGTAGGCTGCTTGGTGGGCATAAGGCGTGATAGAAAGCTCAGTAGTGACAAATGATTTTATATAATAATGTCACACAAAATGCAATGGAAAAGTGGGTGTTTCGAGGTGATTCGCGACAGGGGCCGTATCAAATGGGTTTCAATGATGTTACCAGAACATGTAAAATTACTAAGAGAATATAATGAAGGTCTGGATAAAGTCGAAAAGCCGGTTTTAGATGAACAAAAATATGAAGAATTCAATGAAATTATCTGTAGGGCCATGGAAGAGAACATTACTCTACAATTTACTTATTATCAAAAAGGTGAAATTAAAAAATTTCTTGGTAATATTCATTATATCGATGGACTAAAAGGAGAATTACGAATTATTAGTCATGCATCCGAGAAGTGTATCTTAAAGTTAGTAAACATTATTGAAATTGAATATTAAGTATGATTTTTGGTTTAATTGCCATTGAAAAATAGGGATAGCCTGTTTTTTAAAACAAAAGGATTGATCAAAACAGGCTATTTCTACGATTTAACCAACTAGATAGTAAGGCAAGTTAAAATTTCATAGCTCCCCGAACGAAAATTCGGACAGCATTCAGGTTATTTCTCAATGAATGCACGCAAATGACTGATAAAGTTTAAAATTTGAAAATGGATTTTCGCCATTTCTTCTACCGTTTGCTCTTCGCAATTATCCAGCCACTCCTGGATTACACCTAAAATGGCTGATGTCATAAAGGCGTGCATATAATTACGAAAAGCATCATTTTGTGCTGCTGGATGTTGACGAATTAAACGTTCTAATAGTATTTCACCAAATACATGCTTCAATTTTTTGGCAAAAGAGGGGTCTCCGTGATCGCCAAGAATGGCACGAAATGCACTGGCATGCTCACTAATGAATTGAAAAATCGCTATAAAGGGTGGATATAGTTGTTGCTGATGGAGGGCTAAAAAAGCTTCTTTTGGTAGAATAGAAGTAATGCGTAATTGAAGTTCTACTAACAATTCCTGTTGTAAGTGATCCATCAACTCATATTTATCTGCATAATGCAAATAGAATGTACCTCGATTAATGCTCGCGCGATCTGCAATTTTTTTCACCGATACATGCTGAAATCCTTCTTTTTCAACAAGTGCGATAAAATGCTGTTGAATCTGCAGTTTCGTTTTTTGAGCCTTTTGCTCATGAATCGTCGCCATCGAATTTCTCCTTCACTAAACAGTCTTCAAAAATGTGTTGATTGTATTTGACCAAATACTACCTTAGAATGTTGATACATTCAACACCGTGTTAATTATAAAAGAGGAAGGGTGTGCGTGCAGTGAATGCGATTACCATTGAGGAAATTGCTAAAGGTTTTAAACACAAAAAAGTCATTCAGCCATTAAACCTAAATATTGCAGAAAGAAAAATTTTCGGCTTATTAGGACCATCTGGTTGCGGGAAAACGACCTTAATTAAAATGATTGTCGGTATGATGAAGCCGGACACTGGAAAAATCACAGTGCTTGATTGTGAAGTGCCAAATGAAGCATTGCTATCAGAAATCGGCTATATGGCGCAGTCCGATGCCTTATATACAGAGCTGACGGGTGCTGAAAACCTTGAATTTTTTGCAAAGCTTTACCGTTTATCGAAAAAGGAACAAAGAGAACGCATTCAGTATGCAGCTGAAATTGTACAGTTAACGAATGATTTGTCTATTCGGGTTGCATATTATTCTGGGGGCATGAAGCGTCGCCTGTCACTTGCTATTGCCCTTATCCAAAATCCGAAAATTCTAATTTTGGATGAACCAACTGTCGGTATGGACCCTGTGTTGAAACAATCCATCTGGAAGGAATTAGAACGTTTAAAAAATGATGAGCATAAAACAATCCTCATTACAACGCATGTAATGGATGAAGCAGAACGTTGCGATAATCTAGCGATGCTGCGTGAAGGGAAAATCATCGCATCCGGCACACCTGCCGCATTAAAGACACAATACGGGGTACAAACGTTTGATGAAGTGTTTTTAAAGATAGTAGGTGAGCTGTAATGCGGATTACATCTCTTGTTACACGAATTACACGACAAATGCTCCGAGATCGAAGAACACTCGCATTGCTCTTCTTTGCACCATTGCTCATCTTAACACTCATGTATTTTATTTTTCATTCAGAAGCGAGTGATTTAAAAATCGTTGTTACAGGTAGTAATGAAAACATCGCTGAAGCATTGAAACAAGCAGATTTTCAAGTAACGGTTGCCAAGCATTTTTCAAAAGAGAGCATGGCCAAAAATAACATCGACGGCTGGCTGCAATTTGAAAATGGCAACATGAAGCTGACCCTTTTAAACGATGAACCGTCTCGTGCAAAGGCCGTTCAAATGCAATTAGCGCAAGGCTTGCAAGGAGATGCAAACAATCCTTCGATTGATGCGCATTATGTGTATGGTGATGCCGATACGAAGATTTTTGATATTTTTAGTCCTATGCTCGTGGGCTTTTTCGTTTTCTTCTTTGTTTTTTTAATAGCGGGGATTGCGCTGCTAAAGGAACGTACAAGTGGTACATTAGAACGGTTACTTGTGACACCGATTAAACGATATGAAATTGTTGCAGGCTATGTAATTGGATATGGTTTGTTTGCACTCATTCAAACTATAATTGTTGTACTATACGCGGTAAATGTACTGGATATTGTGCTCGTCGGCTCCATTTGGCTCGTTTTATTGACGAATATTCTCGTCGCGCTTGTGGCATTATCCCTCGGTACATTGTTATCAAGTTTCGCAACATCTGAATTTCAAATGGTACAATTTATTCCACTCGTCATCGTGCCACAAATCTTCTTTACGGGTATTTTTCCATTAGATGGTATGGCAGACTGGCTGCAGCAAATTGGCAAAATCATGCCGCTTTACTACGCGTCGGATGCATTGAACGGTATTATGTACAAAGGCTTAACCTTCGCTGAGGTAGTGATGGATTTACTCATTCTCCTTGCATTTGCCGTTGTTTTTATCACTTTCAATATTTTGAGTTTGAAAAAATATCGTGCCTTATAAATGAGAGGAGTTGTAAGCTACTATTTCTTTATGGAGTTGAATCAGGAATTTGAAGGAACCCGTTTGGCGGGATTCATAATGATAATGAGCTTATCCAAAGATCCATATCGTCGCTTGTTTTTAACAGGTTCACTATATCCGTCTCGCCGATATAGCGGGCGTAAGGTTAATAGAATAATAGTGGAAGGGCTGTTTCCTAGAGATAGGCCTTTTTATCGAAAATAAGAGGAAATATGAGTAACATTGGGCTGTGATTTTCTTAATGGAAGCAACATTGGTGGAAAGGACCTTCATTTGAGTATCTTGAAAATGGCATAAAGCAGTTTCATTAACAGAAACGTTTTTATCGTTTATAATGAGGGAACGAAAACACATGAGGAGGTATGTAAATCATGTATATTGAATGGACGGAAAGAGCGGCAGATAAAATAGCCGATAAGATACAGGGGCAAGAAGGATTTTTACAGTTAAAATATGACACAGATGGCTGTGGCTGCGTTGTGAGTGGTGTGACAGCCCTATGGTTAGTCAACGAACTTGATGAAGGTAACGAGAGAGTGGAAACAAACGGAATCTCTCTATACGTAGAAAAGTCAAAAATGATTTTTCTGGATGAAGTTATGAAAATAGACTTTGTACCGGAAGCGAACAGCTTTCAGTTAAAAAGTCCGAATCAAATCTTAAATCCGAGAATGAGCTACTTTAATAAAATCTAAAAGAAGAAAAAGAGAGGATATCAAGCTTTCATGATAGGTATCCTCTCTTTTTCTATCTCAATACAAGCTGTTTAAGAAACTGATCAATTTGTTCTTCATATTCTTTTGGATTTTCATTATAAGATTGAGCGTGGGCGCCCTTTTTAGCAATGTACAGCTGCTTTGGCCCCTCTTTTGCTGCATATAATTCCGTTGTCATGGAAACGGGGATAAAGGTATCATATTCACTATGAATGAACAGTACTGGTTTTTTAATATTTTTTATATAATTGATCGGTGACACTTCTTTAGTCCAATATCCGTCACGAAGTTTGATGAACGTACGACCAAGCGGAAACACGGTCCAAGATGGTAAAGGGATTTCCGCGCTGATTTGGTGTTTGATCTGCTCCTCAAAGTTTGAAAATGGGCAATCGGCAATGTAAAAATCAGCGCCATCTTCGAGCATCCCGGCATACAGAAGCAGAGTTGCGGCTCCCATGGATTCCCCATGAATGCCAATTTGAAGGTCGTCGGAGCCTTTACGTCTTTTCAATTCGTCGATCACGGCCTTCAAATCGAATTTTTCATAATGGCCATAACTGCTAGTCTTACCACCAGAATCTCCATGACGGCGATGATCATAAATGATAGCATTGAAGCCGCGCTTAAGAAAAATGTTCATGTACTTAATCGAATTAATTTTGTTCTCCGTCACACCATGAGAAATAATAATCCACTTATTCGTCTCAAACGGTTCGATAAACAAACATTTCAAGGGATATCCGGATGGTGAAGGTACCCAGATTTCAGTTTTAGGTAGGATATCAAAATCCTCTTTAATTAGACGTTTAGCCATAATTTCACGATTCTGGATAAAATCATCTTCCTTCTTTTTCATGTACATGATCCGATTAGAAAAATAAATGCCGACGCCGATGATATAGGTCAGAATTCCAGCCAATGCAAGCCACCATTTTTTCATGAAAATCCTCCTCAGTTATTTTCTTTATTTTACCATGAGGGAAATGGAGAAAACACTGTTTGAAAATCATAACGAGAGAAACCGCAGTCGTGATATAATAATTTCATAATGGCTAGGAGGTTTTAGGGATGAAAAAGAAACAGCCGCGGAATCAAAATCAAAGCAAAATACAAGATAAAGAGTCATCATCATTGAAACTTGGTGATATGCTTAATCAAGATATCATGTCCCAGCTTCGTCAAAAGCAAAAAGAACTGAATGATGCTGAACAAGAGAAAAAAGCAGCGGAAGAAGAAAAAAAACGCGAAGAAAGAAAACGGCGTGAGAAAAATAAATCATTCGAAGAGCTGCTGGGAGAAAGTAATCTTAACTGGAAGAACTATAAATAATGTAAAAAGGGAGCAGACTTGGTACTGTCTCCCTTTTTGATAAACCACTCTTTCTGAAAGAGTACGCCGATATTTATTCAATAACGAATATTGCTTTATTTTATAAAGTATAACGATTATATTAAAGATAAGTTTGATATGTATTCATAATATCAAACGGACTACTACTAGCTGGTGATATGATGGAAAAAAGATTAGAAAATGTACTGGAAAACCAATTATGTTTCCTGCTTTATGCAAGTTCAAGGGAAATGACGAAAAAATATAAACCGCTGCTTGATAAACTCGAAGTGACATATCCACAGTACCTCGTTCTCCTTCTACTATGGGAGCAGGATACACTTACAGTTAAAAAATTAGGGGACTTACTTGCCCTCGACTCAGGAACGCTTACCCCCATGTTAAAACGAATGGAACAGAATGGCTTGATTGTCCGTGAACGTTCCACTCAAGATGAACGGTCTGTCATGATTCAGCTGACCGAAAAGGGAAAGGGTTTACAGGAAGATGCCTGTTTCATTCCCAATCGCATTTCAGCTATGTCGGGTGAGGATAAGAGGGTGGTTGAGGATTTGAAAGCTTCGCTGCTCCAACTATTGAAAACATTACAGAAATTTTAGCGAAAAGAAAAAACGCTTGGGGAGCCCAAGCGTTTTTTTGTCGGATATATTAATCTACATCGATTTCAATAGTGACGTCCACATTGCCTTTGATTGCTTTTGAATAAGGACACATTTGGTGCGCTTTATGAACAAGGGTTTCAAACGTCTCTTTATCGATCCCAGATCCTTTCACAGCTAAAGTGACAGCCAAGCTGTACTGATGCATCTCACCCATCAATAAACTGACACTAGCAGTGACTTTAGAATCAAATTTAATGCGTTCAATCTTACCAACAGATTGCAAAGCACTATCAAAACAAGCAGCATACCCAGCTGCAAAGAGCTGTTCAGGATTAGATGCTTCAGGCATCTTATTAGCCCTCGGCGTTCCAGGCATCGCAATATCAACTGTGAAGTTTCCATCGGCAGAAATGGCCGTTCCTTCTCTTCCCCCATCAACCGTTACAGACGTAGTAAATAATGTTTTTGTCATCATTTTTCTCCTTTGCTTCATATTTAAATTGTGCACAATTGAATTGTATAGCATGCATTTAGGAAAAGCAACAGAAAAGAATTAGTGAAAAACATTAGGAGTGATAACAATATTGTGCAAACCTAAAAAATAGAGACAATAAAATAAAAACAGAATATCGAGAAGGGTAAAATGTTGGAAGAGTGCAATTAGATGGGTTTAAGCTTGGTCTAAGTTGAAGGGTTTCCCTATTAAATAAGCAGATGGAAAAACGGAGAGATCAGTGCAGTATTATGATGAAGATAGCGATAGGGTTTAAACGATAATAGACTACCTCAGCCCGCTGTTTTAAGGGAATAAGGTAGCCTATTAATGCTGGGTTATATTTTTCTTTGAAATACTAGGTTAGTTTAAGGTCTCCCTTTTATCATTTCCCGCCAGAAGACTCCCTCTTCAAGCGTGTGAAGGGCGAGAGCCCAACGGTAAGGGGGAGATGAATGGCGGTTGGCATAAGCCAAAGTAATCTTTTGACAAACGTATGTTCGATGGTTAATAATAACTATAAGGGGGTGAAACCAATGGTCGTAAACAAAGCTTATAAATTTCGAATCTATCCAACTAAAGAACAACTAGTTCTAATCAATAAAACGATCGGCTGCTCCCGTTTTGTCTATAACTTCTTTTTAGGCAAACAAAAGGAGAAAGATGCCTACTGGTATATTTGTGAAGAAATGAAGCAGAACGGCCAATTACCCTCTAATGAATGGAAAGGTTCTTTTCTGAATAAATACGCAACAATCAAAGAACTTCCAGCTTTAAAGAAAGAGTATTCTTTCCTGAAAGAAGTAGACAGTATTGCCTTACAGAAATCGGTGGAAAATTTAGCAGATTCCTATAGTCGATATTATAAAAAGCAAAACAAGTCACCACGCTTCAAATCGAAAAAGAATCCTATCCAGTCCTATACGACTAAACATACGAATGGGAATATTGGAATTGTTGGAAACAAAATCAAATTGCCAAAACTCGGTCTAGTTCGTTTTGCTAAAAGCCGCGAAGTCGAAGGGCGAATCATCAATGCCACAATCAGGCGGAACCCTTCGGGTAAATATTTCATTTCCGTTTTAGCGGAAACCAATGTACAAGTACTTCCTAAAACGAATCGTTCGTGCGGTGTAGATGTTGGCTTGAAGAATTTTGCTATTCTTTCAGATGGTACGGTCTATCAAAACCCAAAATTCTTCCGGACGGTCGAAAAGAAATTGTCCAAAGCACAACGGATTCTTTCAAGGCGACAAGAAATAGCCTTGAATCAAAATAAACCATTGGCTGAAGCCAAAAACTATCAAAAACAAAAACGAAAAGTGGCTATCCTACACGAAAAAATTTCAAATGCCCGAATGGATTACTTACATAAAGTTTCTACCGAAATCATCAAAAACCACGATGTTATTGGAATGGAAGACTTGCAAGTGTCGAATATGATGAAAAATCACAAACTAGCTAAAGCTATTAGTGAAGTATCTTGGTACCAATTCAAAAAAATGTTGGAATACAAAGCAAAATGGTATGGTAAACAAATCGTGACCGTATCTAAAACGTTTGCTTCTAGCCAATTGTGTTCTAGCTGCGGTTACCAAAATAAAGACGTTAAACATCTGAATCTTCGTGAATGGGATTGTCCTTTTTGTTCTACTCACCACGATCGAGATATTAACGCAGGACTCAATCTAATGAATGAAGCCATAAGGCTTCTAACCGTAGGAACTACGGGAGTAGCCTAATTAAAAATTGGCCGATAGGCTAATATTCTTAGGAATCCCCCACTTCAATCAGACCGTAAGGTCGATAAGTGGTGGGTAGTTCAATCCCGATGACTTTCATATTTGTTTGCTTTGGTCAACTGCTTCAACACATCAAGTTCAGCTTCAGTAAGCGAAGAGCTGTTAACGGCACGGCAGTTTTCACGGAGCTGCTGCACTGAGCTTGCTCCAGGTACGACAGCAGCAACGCTTTGGTGTGACAATACAAATTGCAGGGCCGTATCATTCAACTTTCTGCCGGAAAGCTTGTCCTTTAATTGTGGAAGCAGATCTTTAAGTTCTTGATAACTATAGTCAAGATAACCATCTTCATTTGCTTTTTCAAGCATTTTCTCACTAAGTAGTCCTTTGGCAAGGGGGCCACGGGCAATGATGCTGATCTGTTTGTTTTCCAAAAGAGGCATCCACTCTTCTGGGCGGCGATCGAGTAGGCTGTATTGCATCATCACGGAGTCAAGATCAGACTTTTCGGTAAATTTCTTAATTACGTTGGGGCGAATTGAGGAAATTCCATAGTACCGGATATAGCCTTCCTTTTTCAACTCCTCAAATGCTTCAACTGTTTCTTCGATATTGTCTGAAATCGTGCCCCCGTGCAGCTGATAAAGATCAATATAATCGGTTCCTAGCCGTTTTAAGCTGTCCTTTACTGCCGTTTTGATATGGGTGCCAGATGGATCCCAGTTCCAACTATCCTTATTTTCATTCCAGCGGTTTCCGACCTTCGTGGCTATGTATACTTGGTCGCGGACCGATTTTAAGTTTTTTCCGACGATTTCTTCATTCACACCGAAATTATATAAGTCAGCAGTATCAAAATAATTGATTCCTTCATCCAAAGCAGCCTGTATGATCTCAGATGCCTGACTTTCGACAGTACCCAATGACATGCAGCCGAGCCCGATTTCAGATACGAATAACTCTGAACTTCCTAGTCTACGATTTTTCAATTTTATCCACTCCCTTTACCTACATTGTAAAGGACAAATCCATTTCGCTCAAAGAATTCACTTGATTCGTTTTAAAGGAGAGGTTGCCTGTTGATCGTGTATGTCGGCAATCCAATCATTGATATAGACATATTTATTTTGCAATTGTTTTAGTTTTTGAACGATCTCCCAACTCTTTCCAGATAAAATGACGCCTTTGTCCAATACATAAACTTTCATCGAATCGCCCTCCATCTCTATTATGGTAAAATGTATGAAGAATAATACTGCAATTAGAACAGAGGAGTGGTCAGGATGAAAAAATTTGAAGAAAAAACGATATCTTCTGAAAAAGTATTCACCGGTAAAGTAATCAGCCTACAGGTGGATGATGTAGAGCTTCCAGATGGAAAAACAAGTAAACGTGAAATCATCAAGCATCCGGGAGCGGTTGCAATCATAGCTGTTACAGCAGACAATAAAATCATCATGGTCGAACAGTACCGTAAAGCGCTGGAGAGAAGTCTGGTTGAAATTCCTGCAGGAAAGCTCGAAAAAGGCGAACAACCGATTCTGTCGGCAGAACGGGAACTTGAAGAAGAGACAGGGTATGTATGCGAAAAAATGGAACACATCATATCCTTTTATACGTCCCCAGGCTTTGCCGATGAATTGGTTCACATTTATGTAGCCCACAATTTGAAAAAGAAAGAAAATGCGGCCCCCTTGGATGAGGATGAATTTGTCGAGGTGATTGAGCTGACGGTAGAGGAAGCTCAAACCTATATAGATGAAGGGAAAATCCAGGATGCCAAAACGGCATATGCAGTTCAGTACCTGCAGTTGAAAAAGGTGATGACTTCATAAATGAAAGAGTATTACGCTGACCTGCATATCCACATAGGCAGAACAAGAAGTGGAAAGGCCGTAAAAATAACCGGTGCTAAAACGTTGACCTTCAGCAAGGTGATACAAGTGGCAAGTGAGAGAAAAGGTCTCGATTTAATCGGGATAATTGACTGCCATTCTCCTGAAGTTATCGAAGAGATTGAAGCAGGAATTCTGGACGGGGAAATTACAGAGAAGGATGAAGGCGGTCTTCTTTACCGGAACACAACAATCATTCCAGGCTCTGAAATTGAAATTTATGATCAGCATTGTAATGGCCCAATCCATGTTCTTGCCTATTTTCCTACATTGGAAGCGATGAAGAATTTTTCGGTGTGGATGAGCGGTTATGTTAAAAATATCACCTTAAGCTCTCAAAGAATTTATTGTGACGGAAGAACACTGCAAAAAATAGTAAAATCACTTGGCGGCTTGTTTATCCCAGCACATGTTTTTACCCCCTTTAAAAGTTTATATGGTAAAGGGGTAAGATCGAGTCTGGCTGAAGTATTCGATCCAGAGTTAATCGACGCCATCGAGCTTGGGTTAAGTTCTGATACAGATATGGTCAAGGATATAAAAGAGTTGGAATCCTTTGTCTTCGTGACGAATTCTGACGCACATTCGCTTGGGAAAATTGCTCGTGAATATCAAAAAATTCGACTTAAAGAACCAAGTTTTAACGAGTTGGCAAAAGCCCTTCAAGATAAAGAAGGACGAAAGGTATCAGCCAATTATGGGTTGAATCCCTTATTGGGAAAATATCATCAAACCGTTTGTTCAGGATGTTTACATCAATTGTTAAGGGATAATGAACAATGTCCTGAATGTGGAAACAAGACTATCATTAAAGGGGTGTCGACTCGGATAGAGGAACTATCTATTCCTAAAATGAATGGAGAGAAACGAAGGGAAAGACCGCCATATATCCATCAAGTACCCCTCGATTTCATCCCGGGACTTGGTCCTAAATCAATGGAAAAACTGCTAGAGGCATTTGGAACCGAGATGAATATCCTTCATGAGGTAACCCTTGAACAACTCACAGAAATCGTTCCTGTAAAATTGGCCCACTATATCGATTCTGCCAGAAAAGGGGAGCTTACTTTTGAAGTTGGGGGCGGAGGTAAGTATGGGAAAGTAAAAAAGAACAGCTAATTATTTGTTTATGTAAGGGAATAAAAAAGAGTCCTGACAGAGGAGGTTTATACTGTCAGGACTTTTTTTAGTTTGTTGTTTTTGCATATATATAGGTGTCTCGCAATTCCTTGCCGTCAGCACTTAGACAGTCATTATGTAAAGTTCCTTCAAGAGTATACTTTAGTTTTTCGGGAATTCGTTTACTAGCAAGGTTATTAGGGTCACAGCGGATTTCAACCCGCTTTGCCCCATAATGATGAAAAGCAAATTGGGTTAACTTTTCAATCGCTTCGGTTGTGTACCCTTTTTTACTGTGTATTGTATCAATCCAATAGCCAATTTCAAATTTGGGGATATCCCAGTTAATTCGGTGCAGACCAGTGGAACCGATGAATTGGTCGTCTTCTTTCCTATAAATATGAAGTCTAATATCCTCTTTTAAAATAAAGTCCGCAAAGGCTTTTAGGACGTTCTGTTCTGAGGTTTCCAAGGACGGTTCCTGATGGGCAAATGGAAGCCATTGTTTTAATTCATTCTGGGAACGGACAATGGCTTCATACACATCTTTGCCATCTCCAGGTTGACAAGGTCTTAGATATAGCCGTGGAGTTTCAATTTTTTCTGGGAAATCCATTAATATAGCTTTCATATCACACCTCCAAGTAATGGTTATGGAAAATTATAACATGATATTACTTTGAGGTGTTCTTCCTGATTAGGGAATTCATACTTGTTTTCTTTAGCATAAATGAAAGAGTGAAAACATAGATTCTAGTAAGCGGAGTTGGGAGGATGAAAGATGAAAAAAAAATCTGTCGTACAAAATGCCGTAATGAAACACATTAACGAACATTCCTCATTATATGTCTTTATCACTGTGCTTTTTTTAATGGGTGTCATTTTTGGCGCTGTACTCGTAAATAGTTTGAGTTTTACCCAAAAAGAGGACTTGTTCTATTATTTATCACAATTTTTTGGACAAGTTACCAAAGGAGAATTTGCATCTTCGCATGATATGTTTAGCCAAAGTATTATGCATAACATAAAATATATAGGCCTCATCTGGATTCTTGGGATTTCGGTTATTGGGTTGCCGGTTATCTTGATATTGTTATTTATTAAAGGAATGGTTGTAGGGTTTACAGTCGGCTTTTTAGTTAATCAAATGGGGTGGAGCGGGTTCTTATTATCATTTGTCGCAATTCTACCACAAAATATATTCATTGTACCGATTTTCATCGTGATAACGGTCCTTGCTGTCTCGCTATCAATGAAAATGATCAGCCGGATTTTCCTCAAGCAAATTCGAGAGCCGCTGAAGCCAATTATATCACGCTATATTTTTTCATTAATTTTGTCAGGAGTATTTTTAATTACAGCTGCTGTATTTGAAGCATACTTATCACCCTCTTTAATGAAAAATGTCGTCAGTTTCCTGGGTCATTGAAGGGAATTTGCTAATCACAACAATTTTTTTATCATTAACAAGAAATCTATTTTGACAGTTTTCCCTCATTTGATATAATGGATAAGATAGCGGCGCGGGAGGGAATATAGGTATGGAAATAGAAAACAGAATTGATAGAATAAAAAAGCAGTTGCACTCGTCCAGCTACAAACTAACGCCTCAGCGAGAAGCGACCGTCCGCGTTTTACTTGAGCACGAAGAGGATCATTTAAGCGCAGAAGACGTTTACCTCCTTGTCAAAGAAAAGTCGCCGGAAATTGGATTGGCAACAGTATACCGTACGCTAGAGTTGCTGACTGAATTGAAGATAGTAGATAAAATTAACTTTGGAGACGGGGTTTCCCGTTATGATTTAAGACAAGAAGGGGCTGCCCATTTCCATCATCATCTTGTTTGTGTGGAATGTGGAGCGGTAGATGAGATTCAAGAAGACTTACTTGAAGACGTAGAATCCATTGTAGAACGCGACTGGAACTTCAAGATAAAAGATCATAGATTAACCTTTCATGGTATTTGTCATCGATGCCATGAGAAAGACGAGAATAAAGGTGAATAAAGTCGGACCTTTTCCATTAAATGGAGAAGGTTTTCTGCATTTTTAAAAGGGTAAATATCTGCAGAGCAAGGTCCATTCGACATGTAGCTGAATTCAGGAAATTAGGATAACGCCACTTTTCTCTTTTATAGCTGTTTTTGCTTTCTCCTTACCGAAACATGTATAAAACTTGTCCTGTTGGGCATAGATTGATACAAAGGATCGAATGGGAGGGGAAAGGTGATGAAAACTTCATTGTCGCTTGTTCTACATACAGCTAAAGTGATGATTCTCTTTGTTAGCTTCACTATTCTTTTTTATATAGGAATGGTATGGTTAAATCAGGAATATCAAAGTTATCATCGTTATGACGAACCAAAAGGTATGGCTGTAAAAGTATCAAAGGCTGTTGATACAGGTGATGATGCATGGCTTGAACGCTTAATGTTGCTTTATTTAAACGGGGAGTAATGAATATGGAGAATCAAATTAGGGATTTTATTCATTTTTTAACCATTGAAAAAGGACTTGCAAAGAATACGCTCGTTTCTTATGAACGCGACTTAAATTCATATTGGAGCTACTTGAAAAATGTAGAAACCATTACCAACTGGAATGATTCGCGGAGGGTGAACATCTTGCATTTTCTCGTTCATTTGAAGGATCAGGGCAAATCATCGAAAACGGTAGCGCGTCATATCGCCTCCATTAGGTCTTTTCATCAATTTCTTCTCCGAGAAAGGGTGACCGAACAGGATCCATCTTTACATATAGAAACACCAAAACCAGAGCGAAGCCTCCCAAAAGTGCTAAGCATGGAAGAGGTGGAAGCGTTATTAGAGGCCCCAAAGGTAATAGATGAATATGGTTTGCGTGATAAGGCGATGCTTGAATTGATGTATGCGACAGGGATGCGCGTAAGTGAGTTAATATCAATGGATGTGAGTGATGTCCATGCATCGATGGGCTTTGTCCGCTGTATTGGAAAAGGAAATAAAGAAAGAATCATTCCAATTGGCCAAACGGCACTTGGTGCTATTGAACATTATTTGGATAGGGCCCGAGGAAAATTTGCTAGTCCAAAGCACCGAACAGAGTCACTTTTTTTGAATCATCATGGAAACAGGCTGACAAGACAGGGATTTTGGAAGATTTTAAAGAAACTTGTGAAAACGGCGCAAATAGAAAAAGAAATCACACCACATACTTTGCGTCATTCCTTCGCGACACATCTATTAATGAATGGGGCAGATTTAAGGGCAGTCCAAGAGATGCTAGGTCATGCGGATATATCGACGACGCAAATTTATACGCATATTACAAACGTTCGGATTAAGGATGTATATTCAAAATTTCATCCACGAGCTTAGAAGTTTAATAGAATGATAGAGAGGTTGTGAACTTCACTGCAAAACAGATGAAGGAAGCAGCCTTTTTCGAAATTGAAAGGGGATACAAACGGTCGATACTAAATCGCTATAGTGGACATTGTGAACATCTAGTGATACTTTTTTCTTTCAGAAATATATTATTTGTCTCCATCATGGTAATCGTTTACAATGTAGAGAGGTCAGACTTCTGACGTTCTCGTGATTTTCATTTTATTGAAGAGTAACTAAACAGTATACGGGTAATATAGAGAGTATAAAAACTGATTTACTATTTTAGGAGGAATGAGCATGAAAGGGAATTCAGCGTTTAAACGTATTTTTGTAGTGGTTATGGACTCAGTAGGGATTGGTGAAGCACCTGATGCAGATTTATTCGGTGATAAAGGGTCAGATACACTCGGTCATATCGCAGAAAAAATGAATGGATTAAACATGCCAAATCTCGCAAAATTGGGTTTAGGCAATATCCGTGAAATCAAAGGGATTGATAAAGCGAAGCAACCGCTCGCATACTATACGAAAATGAAAGAAGCGTCTACTGGAAAAGATACGATGACTGGGCACTGGGAAATTATGGGGTTGAATATATCGACTCCATTTCGTGTGTTCCCAAATGGTTTCCCAGAATTATTAGTCAATGACCTCGAAGCGAAAATGGGTCGTGGAATTATTGGGAATATTCCGGCTAGCGGGACGGAAATCATAGAAAAACTTGGCGAAGAACATATGAAAACGGGTGCGTTAATTGTTTATACATCTGCGGATTCAGTTTTACAAATCGCTGCCCATGAAGATATAGTTCCGGTAGAAGAATTATACCGAATTTGTGAGATTGTACGTGAAATAACAATGGCTGATGAATTTAAGGTTGGACGCGTAATCGCAAGACCTTTCACAGGCCAACCAGGCAGCTTCAAAAGAACGCCTAATCGTCATGATTATGCTTTAAAACCATTTAACAGGACGGTTATGGATGAATTGAAAGATTCCGGATATGATGTTCTGGCAATCGGGAAAATTTCTGATATTTTTGATGGTGAAGGGGTCACTGAATCCTTAAGGACCGTATCTAATATGGATGGAATGGATAAATTAATCCAAACCATCGAACAGGATTTCAAAGGTTTAAGTTTCCTTAACCTGGTCGACTTCGATGCTTTATACGGTCACAGACGTGATCCAGAGGGTTACGGAAAGGCATTAGAAGAATTCGATGCTAGAATGCCAGAAGTACTCGATAAGCTAAAAGAGGACGATTTATTAATCATCACTGCTGATCACGGGAATGACCCGGTACATGAAGGGACCGACCATACACGTGAATATGTGCCATTATTAGTTTATTCTAAACGATTTACAGAAGCTGGCGAGCTTCCAATAAGAGATACATTTGCTGATATAGGGGCAACAGTCGCAGCTAACTTTGATGTGAAAATGCCTGCCTTCGGAAAAAATATTTTGGGCGATATGAATTAAGGGGAGAGAAAATATATATGTTTAATAAAATAGAAGCAGCTGCCTCATTTATAAAAAGTAAGATTGATGGTTCTCCAGAAATAGGATTAATTCTTGGTTCGGGACTTGGGGTATTAGCAGATGAAATTGAGAATCCTATTACGATCCCATATCACGATATACCGGAATTTCCAGTATCAACTGTTGAGGGACATGCAGGTCAGCTTGTCATCGGTATTTTAAGCGGCAAAAAAGTTATAGCTATGCAAGGTCGTTTTCATTTTTATGAGGGATACTCTATGGAGAAAGTCACATTCCCTGTGCGTGTAATGAAGCTTCTTGGAGTTGAGCAGTTAATTGTAACTAATGCTGCGGGAAGTGTTAATGAAAGCTTTGCACCGGGAGACTTGATGCTAATTACGGATCATATCAATTTAATGGGGGCAAATCCATTAATTGGTTCAAACGAAGAGCGTTTTGGTCCTAGGTTCCCTGATATGTCAGAAGCGTATAACAAAGAGCTACGAGCTCAAGCTAAAAAAATTGCTTCATCGCTTGGTATGGATATTAAAGAAGGTGTCTATATTGGGAATTCAGGCCCGACCTATGAAACACCCGCAGAAGTGAAAATGGCAAGGATTCTTGGCGGGGATGCAGTCGGCATGTCCACTGTTCCGGAGGTTATTGTGGCAAGACATAGCGGTATGAAAGTACTCGGTATTTCATGTCTTACCAACATGGCTGCAGGCATTTTGGATCAGCCGTTGTCACATGTAGAAGTAATTGAAACGACGGAAAAAGTAAAGAGTAGTTTTCTGGAGTTTGTTAAACAAATCGTTAAAGACATATAAAACAGTTTAAATTTAAAATAAAATAAGCACAGCTAAATGTAGCGGTGCCTTTAAAAAAGCGGGGAATCTAATATGAGAATGGTTGATCTAATCGAGAAAAAACGTGATGGGAAGGCTCTTTCTACGGAAGAAATTCAGTTCATTATCCAAGGGTTTACTGATGGAACGATTCCTGATTACCAAATGAGTGCTTGGTCAATGGCCGTTTATTTCAAAGGTATGAATGAGCAAGAGCGTGCTGATTTAACCATGGCTATGGTTGAATCGGGCGATCAAATTGATTTAACTATGATTGAAGGAGTTAAGGTTGATAAGCATTCCACTGGAGGTGTTGGTGATACGACAACACTTGTTCTTGGACCTTTAGTGGCTGCAGTTGGAGTTCCTGTAGCGAAGATGTCAGGACGCGGTCTTGGCCATACAGGCGGAACAATCGATAAATTGGAATCTGTTACAGGTTTTCATGTGGAAATAGAAAATGACGAGTTTATACGACTTGTGAATAAAAATAAAATAGCTGTCATTGGTCAAAGTGGTAACTTAACACCAGCGGATAAAAAGTTATATGCATTGCGCGATGTAACGGCTACTGTTAACAGCATCGGCTTGATTGCTGGTTCAATTATGAGTAAAAAAATCGCTGCTGGTGCCGATGCAATTGTACTTGATGTGAAAACGGGTGCAGGAGCATTCATGAAAACTCTCGAAGACTCAGAAGAATTAGCTCATGCAATGGTGAGCATCGGGAATAATGTTGGGCGAAACACGATGGCTGTAATTTCAGATATGAGCCAGCCGCTCGGTTACGCAATCGGAAATGCTTTAGAAGTGAAAGAAGCAATCGATACGCTTAAAGGTGAAGGTCCGGAAGATTTAACGGAACTTTCCTTAACACTAGGCAGTCATATGGTGTTCCTTGCTAAAAAGGCAAGCTCGCTTGAAGAAGCTAGAACCCTGCTTGAAAACGCAATTAAAGATGGTTCTGCTCTTAACTCATTTAAGGTTTTCTTAGAAGCGCAGGGAGGCGATGGTTCGGTTGTAGATCAGCCAGAAAAACTTCCGCAGGCTGCCTATACTTTTGAGCTTGAAGCAAAAGAAGATGGATATGTATCAAAAATCGTTGCCGATGAAGTTGGAACAGCGGCTATGCTTTTAGGAGCCGGACGAGCGACCAAGGAATCAGAAATTGACCTAGCTGTTGGGCTAGTGCTCCGTAAAAAAATCGGAGAAGTCGTGGCAAAAGGTGAATCTCTAGTGACGATTTACAGTAATTTTGAAGATGTTTCAGAAGTAAAAGAAAAATTGTATGAAAACATATCTATCTCGAAAGAAAAAGTTGAAAAACCTACGCTTATCTATAAAGAGATTATGGAATAATGTAACTTCAAAAATGTTGCTCTTTTTTTTAGAGAGTGACCTTTTTGTAACCTTAGCTAGCTTATGTAGCTAAAATAAATCCCATGATTTTTAAAAAGAGGATGCCTATGCGCATCCTCTTTTTATTTTTGTGTTAATTTTCCTAATAATTCTTATATTTACAAAATTTATCTTTAAATGAACTTATTTGTATAAAAATGGGTGTAATGGAAAAAATAAATCATATAAAGATTGGAGGGTATGGAGATGAAGCGGATTCTTTCTCTATTTTTAACCGTATTAATAGCTGCTGGTTTTAGCATCCCACATACAAAAGCAGCGGAAGATAAAGGAGTCGACTTAGCGGCTAATGCTAAATCTGCTATTTTAATTGAACGGGATACAGGTACCGTATTGTTTGATAAAAACGCAGATGATCGTCTTTCACCGGCAAGTATGACCAAGATCATGACGATGCTGCTAATCATGGAAGCAATCGATAAAGGCGAACTTACCATGAAGGAAAAAATCAGGACAAGTGAGTATGCAGCGTCGATGGGTGGTTCTCAAATCTTCCTCGAGCCAGGTGAAGAAATGACCACGGAGCAAATGCTTAAAGGCATCTCGATTGGTTCGGCGAATGATGCATCGGTGGCGATGGCGGAACGAATTGCGGGATCTGAAGAAGAGTTTGTTAAGAAAATGAACAAAAAAGTGAAAGATCTCGGGCTAAAAAACACGAAGTTTCAAAATGTGACAGGCCTTCCTGTTAAAGATCATTACAGCTCGGCTTATGATATGTCCATCATGGCGAAGGAGTTATTGAAATACGATACAATTACAAGGTTCACGGGTACATATGAGGACTATCTCCGTGAAAATACCGAAAAGAAATTCTGGCTTGTTAACACGAATCGATTAGTGAAATTTTATCCGGGGGTAGATGGGCTAAAAACAGGATTTACAAATGAAGCGAAGTATTGCCTGACGGCTACAGCGAAAAAAGGGAATATGCGGGTCATTGCCGTCGTTTTCGGAGCAGCATCTCCGAAGGAACGAAATGCGCAGGTTACCAAAATGCTTGATTATGCTTTTTCACAATACATCACATACCCTATATATAAACGAGGCGAGATGTTAGGAGAATCAAAGGTAAGTAAAGGTCACAAGAAAATGGTTATAGGAGTAACAAGTGAACCTATTTCAGTTTTGACAACCAAGAACGGAACAGCGAAGGATTTTACAAAAAAAATTACTCTTAATAAAGATTTGAATGCACCAATCAAAAAAGGCGATCAAATTGGTACCCTTGAATTGAAGAAAAACGGTAAGGTGTATGTCGAATCGCCAATTGTTGCGAAGGAAACTGTTGAAAAAGCCAGTTGGTGGCAATTGTATAAACGGGCTTTCGGCATGTTTACTCAAGTCAAATAGAATAAATTGTCGCATTACCTGATAAATGTACTAATTTAGGCGAAAGCCCACTAGTTTTGCTATGAAGAAGGAATCTGCAGGTGAAAAAGAGAATTTGACTCTTTATAAGACAGTGAAGGAGGCTGTATATAATGAGTCTTACGATTAATATGGAGGCGAAAGATCGTGTATTATGCATTCGTCTCAAAGGTGATTTAGATCATCATACAGCAGAAAAATTGAAAAAACAGGCAGAGGCAGCAATTCAAAAGCATAACATCAAGCACATTATTCTCAACTTAGAAGAATTACATTTTATGGACAGTTCAGGACTCGGTGTTATTTTAGGGCGTTATAAGCAGGTAAACAATAAACAGGGTGAAATGGTCGTCTGCGCAATTTCTCCAGCAGTAAAGCGGTTATTTGAGATGTCAGGGTTGTTTAAAATTGTTAAAATGGAACTATCCGAAAAAAACGCTTTGCAAAGACTGGGGGTTGCCTAAGATGAAAAATAAAATGGAAACGAAATTTTCTGCACTAAGCCAAAATGAATCTTTTGCCAGGGTTACAGTTGCGGCTTTTATTGCCCAGTTAGATCCAACAATGGATGAATTGACAGAGATCAAGACTGTCGTGTCAGAAGCAGTTACGAATTCGATTATTCATGGGTACGAGAGTGACCCGGAAGGATGGGTCTACATTTCCGTGATTATTGAAGGTGATACTGTAGAATTGACCATCCGTGATGAAGGACTGGGCATTGAAGACGTCGAGGAAGCTAAACAGCCACTATTTACGACAAAACCTGAACTTGAACGTTCCGGTATGGGATTCACCATTATGGAAAACTTCATGGATGAAATCAATATTATTTCCCATAAGGGTGAAGGTACGATCATTCGATTAAAAAAGCACTTAACTACAAGCAGAGCTTTGTGCAATTAAGGGAGACTTGCATATGGATGTGGAGGTTAAAAAAGAGAAGAGCAAAAAAGGCCAGCCCCATTTAAAAGATGAGGAATTACGGAATTTAATCCAACGCAGCCAGAGTGGTGACCAGGACGCAAGAAACTTGATTGTCAATAGCAATCTAAGACTTGTCTGGTCCGTAGTACAGAGATTCCTCAATCGAGGTTATGAACCGGATGATTTATACCAGATTGGCTGCATTGGACTTTTGAAGTCCGTAGATAAATTTGACTTATCGTTTGAAGTGAAATTCTCTACGTATGCTGTACCAATGATCATTGGAGAGATTCAACGTTTTATCCGTGATGATGGAACTGTAAAAGTAAGCCGTTCTTTAAAGGAAATGGCAAATAAAATTCGTAGAGCCAAAGAGGAACTTTCAAAAACGTACGGCCGTGTTCCAACTGTCAATGAATTGGCGGAACATCTTGAGCTGTCACCAGAGGAAATTATCATGGCCCAAGAGGCTAGTCGAAGTCCTTCTTCCATCCATGAAACGGTTTATGAAAATGATGGCGACCCGATTACTCTTCTTGACCAGATTGCCGACAATAATGAAACATCATGGTTTGACCAAATCGCTTTAAAAGAAGCCATCCATGAATTGAATGAACGTGAAAGACTAATTGTTTTCCTGAGGTACTATAAAGACCAGACGCAATCGGAAGTAGCAGCAAGACTTGGCATATCCCAAGTACAGGTGTCACGGCTGGAAAAGAAAATTCTCCAGCAGATGAAAAACCACATGAATCAGTGATTCATGTGGTTTTTTTATTTGATTTGAGAAAAATTTGGGTTTTAGGAAAAGGTAAAAAGACTCTAATCATATTAAAAAGGAGCCCATAGTAGTTTGAGGGTGATGGAAATTTACGGAAATAAGAGAGGGGATGAAATTTTTTAGTTGAATTTAGAATTAAAAACGAATATTATAGTAAAGGTCGCGCTTTTCATTCGTTTTTTATCTTTCATTCAACGAATATGGTTAATCTGAAAAAAGTGTAGATGCAGTACAATTTTAGGACACCTTTGTCTTCGCATGCAAACGATTGTATCGGTGTTTCCTTTAGATCTGGAGGTCTAAATGATGTTTTTAGAAAAGTTTTTCTCCCTAAAAGAAAATGGGACGGATGTCCGTACTGAAGTTATGGCGGGTGTTACGACATTTTTAACTATGGTTTATATCCTTATTGTGAATCCGGCTTTATTATCCTCAATCGGAATTCCATTTGAACAAGTCTTTATGGCAACAGTCATATCTGCTGTTATAGGTACCCTTATTATGGGGTTGGTCGCAAAATATCCAATTGCGATTGCACCGGGGATGGGCTTGAATGCTTATTTTGCTAGTGTAGTTGGTGCACAAGGTCTTTCATATCAAACCGTATTTGGAACAGTTTTCATCGCAGGCTTGCTATTTTTATTGATAAGTGTAACGAGCTTGCGCAAAATGATAATTGATGCCATTCCGAATTCATTAAAATATGGAATCACCTCTGGAATTGGTTTATTCATCGCGTTTATCGGATTGAAAAACGCGGGAATCGTCGTACCGAATGATTCAACTATGGTTACGCTTGGCGACTTGCATCAACCTGGAACAGTTTTAGCACTTGCAGGTTTATTTATAACGTTAATTTTAATGGCACGCAATGTTAAAGGAGCAATTTTTATTGGGATGATCATTACGGCAGTCATTGGCTACTTTATCGGTCTTCTCAACTTTAATGGAGTGCTATCTGTGCCGCCTACACCGGTATTTTTCGATATCGATATCTCTGGGGTCTTTACGAACTCTCTATATTCAGTTGTTTTTGCCTTTTTACTTGTGACAATCTTTGATACGACAGGTACATTGATTGGAGTAACGGAGCAGGCAGGTTTAACGAAGGACGGGAAAATACCTCGTGCGAAAAAAGCATTTTTAGGAGATGCAATTGCGACGACAATTGGCTCTTTGTTTGGAACAAGTCCTTCCACAGCATATGTTGAATCTAGCACAGGTGTGGCAGCAGGAGGCCGTACTGGTTTAACAGCCACGGTGGTAGCTATCTTGTTTGCAGCATCTATTTTCTTTTCTCCATTGATCTCGGCCATTTCTTCAGTTTCAGCAATCACTGCACCTGTTTTGATTATCGTAGGTTGTTTTATGATGGAAGGTTTAGCTAAAGTCAATTGGAAAATGTTTGATGATGCATTTCCGGCATTTGCGATTATTTTAACGATGCCTCTTACTTCAAGCATATCAACGGGGATTGCAATTGGATTCATAACATATCCCCTTATGAAGTTATTTAGTGGAAAAGGAAAATCAGTTCATCCACTTATTTATATTTTTGGATTGATATTTTTAGTTCAACTGATTTTTTTCCCAACTCATTAAGTTAATAATGTAAACAAAAAAGACATGCTGTCATTCAGCATGTCTTTTTTGTAATATCTTTCACCCTCGTAATTAGTAATATTTGGACATCCGTTACTTCCTGCATTTTCACTGTGTTTCCAATCCATACTACTATCATAAGGAAATAAAAGGTCGGGATGTGATGATAATGGCAGTTGTATATATCAGGATGAGGAACCGTGTACAAGTAAAGGGAAATCAAACGGTGAGGATTAAAGATATTGCAAGGATAATCGGACCTGAAGAAGTGATTCAAATAATTGAAGAGACCTTTTTATTAACGGTCAAGAAGGAAGATAAGAATATTATTGTCATTGATTTGGCTCAACTTATCATGGCCATTCGTAAAGTGGATCCGCAAATTGATGTGCAGACATTTGGGCCATCCCAGACCATCATCGAAGTCATATATTCAAAAAAGAAAATGTCTTACCTGACTTTTGCTCTAGTCTGGTTCTTATTATTTATTGGAGCTGGGATGACAATTATGAATTTCCATGTTGATGTCAGTATGGGGGAAGTCCATCAAAAAGTCTTTACGTTAATAACGGGGAAGCTAGATGAAAAGCCACTATTAATACAGATACCTTATAGCTTCGGACTTGGCATAGGAATGATTTTATTTTTTAATCACTTTTTTAAAAAACGCTTTAATGAGGAACCTAGTCCGCTCGAAGTTGAAATGTTCAATTACCAGCAGGATTTAGACCGTTATGTCACCATGAATGAAAATAAGGAAAACGTGCGCGATCTTGATGACAGGTAAAATTATCTTCGGAATCTTTGTCGGTTTAGCTGGAGGTTTTGCAACAGGTGCCGGTTTTGTAGCGTTTTTGACTGTACTTGGAGTGATACCGAGACTGACTCAGTTGACGAAAACGATGAAAATGATTCATTACTATGAAGGAGCAATTATTGCAGGTGTTGTCGCTGGAACATGGTTAGGCTTACAGGAAACGAAATTTTTTCTGCATCATTTTTTATTAATTCCGATTGGCTTGGCAGATGGGATTTTTAATGGGATGCTGGCTGCTGCTTTGACTGAAGTTTTGAATGTTTTTCCGATTCTTTCTAAACGAATCGGAATTCAAGAGAAGATTATTTATCTGTTAATGGCACTCGTATTAGGGAAGATAGCCGGTTCTTTATTCCAATGGATTTATTTTGTCGATTTGTAAGTTCTTAAGTATTATTCCTGATGATGAAAGAAGGGCCAAGATGGTGACCAAACGAAAAGTGATATTAATAACGGATGGAGATGAGTATGCAAAACGGGCTGTCCAGCTTGTAGCTAAGGAAATAGGGGGACGGTGCATCTCTATGTCCCAAGGTAATCCATCCCGTTATTCGGGCAATGAGCTAGTTGAATTAATAAAAAAGGCAAAGTATGATCCTGTACTGGTTATGTTTGATGATAGTGGTTTTATCGGTGAAGGATACGGAGAACAGGCGATGAAGGTGGTTGCCGGTCATCCTGATATAGATGTCCTTGGGGTTATTGCAGTTGCTTCAAAGACAAGGAGGGAAGAATGGACAAAGGTAGATGTATGTATTGACCGGGATGGGAATTTAACACCAAACGGAGTTGATAAATACGGGGCCCAGGAATTTGAACTAGGAAAGATTACAGGAGATACAGTGTATTGCATCGATGAATTAAATGTTCCGATAGTGGTGGGGATAGGGGATATCGGGAAAATGTCCCATCAAGATGATTTTAAAAAAGGAGCACCAATCACGAAGCTTGCGGTGGAAATTATTTTGGAAAGGAGCGGTCATAATGGCTTCAGAAAATCCTCAAAACATGAAACCGATTCCGAATAGAGTAGCGGAAGTAGACTCGTTCATGGAAGAAAAAGTCGGTCTTGGCGTCAGCTTTGACTTAGGGGTAAGAAGAATAAAGGTCTTAAAAAAAGATGTACATCTTTACTATGTGAACGGGTTGACGGATACAGAGTACATCATTGGAATTCTTGACTCGCTAATCCATAACAAAAATGCTGAAATTATGACGACAAAAGTGTTTGAAACAGTCAAAAACTTGCTTGTCCATCAATCTGTTGAAGAAATAAGTACAATGGATGAGCTTGTTGATCAAGTGCTGTCCGGCTTAATAGTCATCGTCGTCGATGGTAGAGCAACGGGATTGGTTGTAGATGTCAGGAGTTATCCTGGAAGGCAACCAGTAGAGCCTGATACAGAAAAGGTCGTCCGTGGATCCAGGGATGGTTTTGTCGAAAATATCATCATTAATACAGCGATAACCAGACGGAGAATTCGGGATGAAAGATTACGTTTTGAAATTTTGAAGGTGGGGGAACGTTCGAAAACGGATATAGCAATCGGATACATTAAAGATATTGCCGATCCGGATTTAATAGCAGTCGTACGCAAGGAATTGGAAAGTATAGAAGTTGATGGCATAACGATGGCGGATAAGACGATTGAAGAGTTTATCGTCAAGCAAGGATATAACCCGTATCCGCTTGTAAGATACACGGAGAGGGCTGATGTAGCGGCAACGCATTTACTTGAGGGGCATGTCCTTATTTATGTGGATACTTCACCGAGTGTCATCATTACCCCGTCCACTCTTTTTCATCACATGCAACACGCTGAGGAGTATCGGCAGGCACCTGCTGTTGGAACCTTGGTGCGATGGGTCCGTTTTTTAGGGATTTTCGTTTCGTTATATTTGCTGCCGATTTGGTTATTGTTTTCGTTAGAACCGTCCCTTCTCCCCGATAAGCTTGAATTTATCGGGCCGAATGAAAAAACGCATATACCGATTATTGTCCAAATCTTCATTTCGGATATTGGGATAGAATTTTTAAGGATGGCAGCCGTTCATACCCCGACCCCGCTTTCTACGGCAATGGGTTTGGTTGCGGCAGTTTTGATTGGACAGATTGCGATAGATGTTGGCCTATTTGTCCCTGAAGTGGTTCTCTACGCTTCCGTAGCGACAATCGGTACATTTGTCACTCCAAGTTTAGAACTAGGGGTTGCAAATAAAATTTCCCGTTTAGTACTGCTTTTGTTGGTTGCTTTTTTTAAAGTGCCGGGCTTAATTATAGGTATCACACTTCATATTATTTTGCTTACCAGTTTAAAAACGTTAAATACACCGTATTTATGGCCGCTTCTCCCGTTTCAGCCAAAGGCTTTGTCTCATATAATATTTAGAAAACCTTATCCAGGCACTATAGAACGTCCGAGTATTGTACATCCCCAGGATATATATAGGCAGCCAAGAAAATCTAAAGGTTGATGTTGTCGAAAAGTTGTGGTAATTTAATTTTATTCGGAAAAAGCAGTAAAGTTAAGGCTTCACAAAGAGAAAGAGCTCTTTCGTCTCTTTGAAGTTAAACCAATCTGGCTTTCCCTTCGAACTACTAAGCAGTTTGTTTGATTAAAGAGGATAGAAAACATTTTTATTCGGGATAATCGATTAATTTGAATGAGGCTTTTTCAAAGAGGGAGAACCTTTTTCGCTTGCATAAGTGGGAACTCTCTTTGAGGCTGCCTCATTTCTTATTAATCGTTAGTTTTAAGTCAGGAAGGTGAGCTATCATGCATTTGTACGGAACCGGTCGTGTCAATGATCGTGGACATCTTGAGATTGGCGGAGTGGACACAATCGAATTGATTGAACAATTTGGAACGCCATTATATGTTTATGATGTAGAGTTAATTCGCGAGCGTGCTAGAGGATTCAAGCGAACATTTGAGGAATTGGGAATTTCTGCTCAAGTCGCCTATGCGAGTAAAGCTTTTTCTTCGATTGCAATGATCCAGTTGGCTGATCAAGAGGGCCTATCACTCGATGTCGTCTCAGCGGGAGAATTGTATACAGCAATTAAAGCAAATTTTCCAACTGAACGTATTCATTTTCATGGAAACAACAAAAGTGAAGAAGAGCTACATATGGCCTTGGATTATAAAATCGGCTGTATTGTAGTCGATAATTTTTCAGAGCTTACATTATTAGAAGAGATTTGTACACAGCGGGAACAAAAAGTGAAAATCCTTCTTCGTGTGACTCCAGGTATTGAAGCACATACGCATGATTATATTTTAACAGGGCAGGAGGATTCGAAATTTGGTTTTGATCTTATTAACGGTCAGGCTGAAGAGGCCCTTAGACAAGCACTACAAAGCAAGTGGATAGAAGTACTAGGACTGCACTGCCATATTGGCTCACAGATCTTTCAAACGACTGGATTCCTTCTTGCAGCACAAAAAATTATCGGCAAGCTTAAAAATTGGCATAAATTATTAGATTTCCAGCCAAAGGTATTGAATCTTGGAGGCGGATTTGGAATCAGATATACCGAAGAGGACGACCCGCTTCCAGCTTCTCAATATGTAGAAGAAATCGTTAGGGAAGTGCAGAACCTGGTTGCTAATTCTGATTTGGAGATGCCGGAAATTTGGATTGAACCTGGCCGTTCATTAGTCGGCGACGCTGGTGTGACTTTATATAAAGTCGGTTCTGAAAAGGAAGTACCTAATGTTCGTAAATATATAGCAGTTGATGGTGGTATGAGTGATAATATTCGCCCAGCTCTATATGAGGCTAAGTATGATGCAATTCTTGCCAATCGGCCGCTTGATCCAGTAGAAGAAACAGTGTCCATTGCTGGGAAATGCTGTGAAAGCGGAGATATGTTGATTTGGGATTTACCTTTGCCAAAAGCAGGACGAGGGGATGTATTGGCTGTCTTTTGTACAGGGGCATATGGATATTCCATGTCCAATAATTACAACCGGATTCCGAGGCCGGCTGTCGTCTTCGTCGAAGATAGGGAAGCTCGTTTAGTCATTAAACGCGAAACCTTCGAAGATCTTATCCATTTGGATTTGGCACTTCATGAAGCAGCCGTTACGAATAAGGATTAAGAAAAGAGGATGGCATAGCCATCCTCTTTTCTTATCTAAATCAGTTAAAAAATGATTTGATTGCGTCTATTAAACTATTGAAAACTTCTTTCAATTTATCTAAAAATGATTGTCCTTCTTCGGATTCAAGGAAATTGGACAGCTTATCTTTTGCTGCTGTCAGCTGATCACCAACAGCGTTCCAATCAATATTCAATTCTTTTAGCTTATTAAATAAATCAATCAAACTTTGCTTTTGATCTTCATTTAAGACAACACCAAGTTCATTTGCAGACGATTCGACAACCTGGCGGACTTCTTCAGTCGTAGTCGGTGGATTTTCAGCCATTCCTTCTTTGATTTTTGTTACGAGTGCAGAGGCTTCCTCTGTACCGATTTCATCGCCCAATTTAGCTGTCTTCACCATTTCTTCATTAGCTGCTTGCTTCACATTCTCCGGAATTGTTTTATCGGAAGAAATCTCATACGCTTTTATGACTCCTGTTAAAGCAGCTGTACCTGAAACTGGTATCGGTGCAGTGACATAGACGGTGGCATCTTTTACTCCAGCAGTCGCCAGAGCATTGATATACATTTCATCAGTAACCCAGTTAATGTTTTTCGACTCCAATTTAATGCCAGTACCTTTTTCTTCTAATGTAATAGCAGAGGATGAAATCGCTTTTGTGCCAATTAGCCGGCTAGCAATATAATCCCCTAAATATTCATGTTCCTCTGCATTAGTAACCGTTAAAACCTCAACGTCATCAGGAGCTTTCATTTCTGACAATAGCATACTTTTTTGTTCTTTTGTCAAATTTTCCCCTAGTGTGACGATCATTTCACCAACAGCCGCGTCCGCAAAGGCTTTATATGGCAATAATAGGCATAATAAAATGGTCACAATGACCCATTTTTTCATTTTTTTCATTGTTATCCTCCTTAACATTTCCTGCTGAATTGGATTCTTTTATTTAAAGAGCACCGCTATAAATAAAAGTTTCATAGTATTGGACGAACCAAAAGGTAAAAAAGATACAGATTAATAAAAAATATTTATTTCGTCCAAAATAGCTAATGTTCTTACTAAGAACGAAAAGTGATTGTATCCTTGTCTAATATACCTGTGAGACATGCTATGAATCCTAAGTTTACTTTATCAATGTAGTAAAATGAATGCAAGATTGCAAGGGGTATTTGTCAGATTGTGCTAAGTTATAGTAAAATGAATTCGTTATTTAAATATTTAGACCATTGAATAAAGGGAGTATGGGATGAGGAAAAGTAATAAAACTCTTTTACTTATGATGCTTGTTATCGCTTTGATGTGGGGAATCGTATATTGGCTGTTCATCGCGTAGCACATAGGAGATCTATAAATCAAGTGCTGAAAGTGATGTTGAAACAAAAGAAAATTTTATGTATGATGGAAATGTTATAAGTGGGGATTATTATTCAAAGCGAATTAATTAGAAACAGGTAGATAATAAAAACGTTATTTAGTAACGAGGGATATTATGTTGATTAAGTATAAGAAAAGTTATGAGAAGTTTGCCATGGGATTATTATCTTTCATGCCAAATGAAAAAGAGATAAAAGTGCTTCGGAATACGATGAAGAATTACGAAACAGATGAAAATCTACAGTTGTTCTTATGGAAAGATGAAGAGATTATAGGCTTGATCGGAATAGAAGTCTCTCCAAATCACATTGAGATTCAACATATATCTGTAAATCCATCTTTTCGAAAGCAAGGTATCGGTAAAGCAATGGTCAGGGCTCTAAAGGAGCAATATCCTGACAAAGAAATAAAAGCAAATGAATATACGGAAAGCTTCTTAGACAAATGTGAAGAAGCTTAGATCATGAGAGCAAGAATAGAGGACCACTCTTAAGAGTGGTCCTCTATTCTTGCTCTTCGGAGGGATAGTTGTCGAGCTCTTTCTGAAATAACATCTGAACGGTCACGCTTTAGATGCTTGTCTATTAATGATAAATTAGCCATGTCGCTATCTGTGCACCATACGTATCCTTCCTGGCTGCATATGGCTTGGCATTGTACAATCAACTCTTGATCTGTTATAGGAAGGTTGATGCTTTCATATGGTTTTTTAGACAACATACGTGCATGGGTGTTCTGAAGCAAATTAAACAGTTCTTCGGGATCGAGGCCTAACAGTTGCAGCTCTACTTTTTTCGAACGGAGATTGGCAACGGCTTTAGCAAGGGTCCTTGTAGCACCTTGTTTGTTGCCTCTACGGTCGTGATATAGGGCAACTGCAATTTGAATCAGCCCGACCCAATGCGAGTCACGCTCTTTTGGTGCAGTATCCTTCCAGTATTCTTCAAGTATTTCGTGACATTCAAAGTAATCCCTAGTGCCATGAAAATGGACAAGGAAAGACAGGTAGTCTTCCGGGTAATTCAATATGAGCACCCCTTTTGTTTGATGGGTTCATTTAAGGTAGAAAAGCCATATTAAACAGCTTTACACCGGGCGTGTATACTCTCTTTAGTTTATCACAGAAAATTACCCTGGAAAATAAGGAAAGCTGATTGCTATGCAATCAGCTTGATTCATCAGTCTTCAATTAACACCAAGAAGCACCGACAATAATTAACAAAATGAACAATACTACAATAAACGCAAATCCGCCGCCGTGTCCAAAACCACCACTGCCCATAATAAGTTCCTCCTTTATTCTGCTATTCTTACATTCCTAGGTTATGTTAGTTTTACAGATGTGATTGGGCATTGACCCAATTAGCACAAATCCCTTATAAGAACTTTTCTAAGTGCCGCAAATTATTATTATTGGATAAAGGCCGGTAATCCACTATACTTGATTAGTACAAGAAACAGGCCTAACATTGGCCAATTAGATTTAAATGGGGTAATTTTATGGGTTATAATATTAAAATTGATGCTTTTGAAGGTCCGATGGATTTACTCCTTCATTTGATAAACCGTCTTGAAATAGACATATATGATATTCCAATGGCTGATATCACAGAGCAATATTTAGGCTATATTCATACGATGCAGCATCTTGAATTAGATGTGGCCAGTGAATATTTAGTAATGGCTGCGACACTACTTGCTATCAAAAGTAAAATGTTGCTACCCAAGCATGAAGATGAACAATTGATTGATGAAGATGGAGAACTATTTGAAGAAGATCCACGGGACGAGCTTGTGGAAAAACTATTAGAATATAAAAAGTATAAAAATGCTGCAGAAGAATTTAAGGGGTTGGAAGAAGAACGAAGCTTGATGTTTACAAAACCGCCAAGTGATTTATCTGTTTATGTAAAAGAAACGGAAAATGAAAAACAAGAGTTGAATATCAGTCTATACGATATGTTGGGCGCTCTGCAAAAACTGCTGCGAAGGCAAAAAATTCAAAAGCCCCTATATACAAAAGTGACGAAACAAGAGATATCAATTGAAAAACGCATGGATGAAATCATGATTGAGTTACAATCATTTAAAGGAAAAAAAAGCTTTTTTGAGCTCTTTTCACAACCGGTTAAGGAGCATATCGTCATTACTTTTATGGCGGTATTGGAACTAATGAAACAAAATGAAATAATCGTTGAACAAGAAGATAATTTTTCGGAAATTATGATTGCAGCTAAGGAAGGTGTAGAACCAGTTGGAAGTTATTAATTGGAAGGGGATTCTTGAGGCATTATTGTTTGCTGCTGGAGATGAAGGCCTCTCAGTCAAACAAATTGCCTCTGTCCTAGAAATTACAGAATATCAAGCAACAGACATCATTGAAAGCTTAAAGGAAGAATATATATCGGATGTACGAGGGGTTCAAGTGATTGAAATAGCAGGTGTGTTTCAAATGACTACAAAAAAAGAACACTCGGATTATTTAAAAAAACTTGTAGAAACTTCAAGTACTCAAGGTTTATCACAGGCTGCTTTGGAAACACTCGCAATCATCGCGTATAAGCAGCCAATTACGAGAGCTGAGATTGATGAAATTCGCGGTGTCAAAACGGAACGGCCGATTCATACACTTGTCACTAAAGTGTTAATAAAAGAGGTCGGACGTGCTGAGGGGTCTGGTCGGGCTTATTTATATGGGACAACGAAAGAGTTTTTGGATTATTTCGGTCTAAACTCAATTAAAGAATTACCGCCACTCTCCGATAATTCAGAAGAAAGCTTCGAAAATGGTGAAGCAGATTTGTTTTTTGAGAAATTTCAACAAACAATCGAATAACATTTTTCTTTAAATTGTGATAATATAGAAAAAACTGAATACGGGGGGATTTCGGGTGCGAATTGTAGCATGTAATGGATTTGGACTTGAAAAAGAAAAGTCCAATTCTCCGGAGGAATTTTTTAACCGATCCGTTATAGAATACATAAAGGATGGAGAAGAAAAGACACTGAATGTGCTGTATCTTCGTTATTTTGATGAGATGGTCGCTCGGTGGACTCCATATTCCACCAATCCTTTATTCAAAAGTTTCGACCGAGATATTTATATGGCTGATATCATTGCAATGGTTTGCCTTTTCAAAGACCCGAGTTTGACTAGCCGAAAACGTTTATATATTAATTCAGAAAAAGAGTTAGCTGGTTATTTCGAAAATATAAATTTTGGAAAATTGGAGAAAGTGTTTATATCTATTGACCAAGCTAAACCATATGATATTAAATCAAATGTAGATTTTAATATTCTTTCATAATCATTTTGAGGAGGGTTCACGGTTGGGGAATACATTGGTAAAATCTCAGCTTGAGGATGTAAAAAGCTTTTTAGAAACGACAGTAGCTCAGTTAGAAGAGTTCATAAATGAGACGACCTATTCTAAGCTTCAACAGGAAAAAAGCGGGGAAGAAAGTTATTATAAAGGAATCCTCTCTAGTTTAAGAAGAATGCTTGTAAGTTGTGAAGAGGGCTTAGAAGCTTGCCAAATCGTCCTTAAAAATGAAGTTTTTAATAAAGCTGCAGCTGAAAAGACGCTATATAGAGTGTATCATCAATGTATAGAAGAATATTTTTCGCCAAAATCGGACCGTTGGTTTGAAGACAGCCGATCTGCCTATACGGGAAAAAACTCGATTAAATTTCATCAAGGTGTACCGGACAGCATTATATCCATTCTGAAATCTGTAGAAAGTGGATTTCAGACCATGCGAGAAGAATTAGAGTATTATGAAACGGATTACCGGACGAAAATGTTACAGTCAAGATAAAGAAACAGCGAGGCTTAATAGGCCTTGTTGTTTTTTTTGTTTATAAATGGAATCTTCGCTTATTCGTAACATAAAATACTCTGATGATTTATGTGTAAGTAGGTTACAGGGGGGTTGAAAGATGTCTGATGTAAGACAGTATGCAAAAGAGGTAAGTGATTGGATTGATGAAATAATGGCATACCTTGAGAGAATAGATATCACCGATTCGACAGTGTTGGCAAACATTGAAAGGCTTTCCCAATGGACTAATGATCTCGTTGCAGAGGAAATAGATTATGAGAATATGGTCTTGATTGAAGAAGAGATGGCTCGGGTCTACGAAGAAATTGAAGAGATAGCTAGAGATCTCAGTACTCAGCAAAGACAAACTCAATCTCAATCTGTACCAATTGGAAAACATACGCTTCCGCCGCTGCGTTATGCCTATAATGCGTTGGAACCGACCATTTCAGAGGAAATCATGTACCTTCACCATGATAAGCATCACCAAACTTATGTAGATGGTCTGAATAAAGCAGAATTAATGATGAAAAATGCCAGGGAGACGAAGGATTATTCATTGTTGAAACATTGGGAAAAGGAAGCAGCCTTTCATGGATCCGGGCATTATTTGCATACAATATTTTGGGAAGGGATGATTCCAAGAGGCGGCGGCCAGCCGAAGGGAGACTTACTTAAACAGATTGAGAAGGATTTTGGAAGTTTCGCAGCATTTAAAAATCACTTTAGTGAAGCAGCTAAACAGGTTGAAGGTGTTGGCTGGGCGATTTTAGTCTGGGTGCCACGTGCGCGTAAACTAGAAATTCTTCAATCAGAGTTGCATATGATTTTAACGCAATGGGATACGATTCCAGTACTTGTATTAGATGTGTGGGAACATGCATATTACTTACAATATAAAAATAATAGAGCTTCTTATGTGGATAAATGGTGGGACGTTGTAAACTGGCCCCAAACAGCTTTACGGTTTACGGAAGCGAAAAAGCTTACTTGGAAACAACAATAACGGATAAAATATTTGTTCTACCAAAAACGAATTGTTTTCAGTTGAAGGGCCGAGCCATTATGGTTCGGCATTTTTTCGTTTAAAAGGAAAGTACAGATTAGTTTTTGGGGGTTAATTAGGAATAATGTGGGAAGTATATGAAGGATGAAGTAAATTGTATGGATGAAATCGACAATTGATTCTCATTTGGAATTTATTATTTTATTGAAAAGGAGATCAATATCATCTTTCGAAATAATTAGGATAGTTGTTATTTTTAACCTTGATATAACATTGAAGATGTGATAAATACGCTATTTTAAAGTACAATGCGGTTTATAAATTGTTTAATGTATATCAATATAAAAACTGTGGCTAATTTGTGAACTTAAAAATTATTAAGGTATATTTATTGACTAGTTTCTATTTAATAATTATTATAAATAGGAGCGGATTAAAAAATATATCTATTGGAGGAATTTATTATGTCATTGATTAATAAACAAGTTGAAGATTTTAAAGTACAAGCTTACCATGCAGGAGAATTCAAGGAAGTAACATTAGAAGATGTTAAAGGAAAATGGGCAGTATTCTTCTTCTACCCAGCTGACTTTTCATTTGTATGTCCAACAGAATTAGCTGATCTTCAAGACAACTATGAAACATTCAAAGAAATTGGTTGTGAAGTTTACTCAGTTTCAACAGATACTCATTTCAGCCACAAAGGATGGGCTGATGCTACTGATACAATCGGTAAAATTCAATATCCAATGTTAGCTGACCCAGCAAATGTTTTATCTCGTCAATTCGGTGTATTAATCGAAGAAGATGGTTTAGCTCTACGTGGAACTTTCATCGTAAACCCAGAAGGACAAATTAAAGCATACGAAGTGAATGATTTAGGAATCGGTCGTAATGCTGAAGAACTTGTGAGAAAAGTTCAAGCTGCACAATTTGTAGCAGAACATGGTGATAAAGTTTGCCCTGCTAAATGGACTCCAGGTGAAGCTACTCTTGAACCAAGCTTAGATCTAGTAGGTAAACTTTAATCTTTTGAGGAAATAATCCAATTCGTTACTGGACACTATCTACACATTGATTACGAAGACAATTCGTTTGACAAGATTCTAATGACAAAAGGCACTTACCTAAAATAAGTGCCTTTTGTTATTCAAAATAAACTGTTTTTTAGTAAGTATTATTATTCAGCAAGGAGAACAACTATGGAAAAAATACATGATTTATTAATTATTGGTGGTGGTCCTGCAGGTCTTTCAGCGGGTGTATATGCAGGTAGAGCTAAAATTAAAACAATAATTCTTGAAAAAGGTACAGGTGGCGGACAAGCTGCAACAACATCAGAAATTGCAAACTATCCTGGTATTCGTCATATTTCAGGCCCAAGGTTAGTTGAAGAAATGAAACTTCAAAATGAAGATTTTGGAGTGGAGTTTGCCAAAGCTGATGTAACAGGAGTGGATTTCTCTGGTGAGGTAAAGGTCGTTAAAACGCTTAGTGGGGATTACCATGCGCGCGCTGTAATAATTGCAACTGGCGCCTCTCCAAGAACACTTGGATTCCCAGGGGAAGAAGAATTTACTGGTCGTGGAGTAGCTTATTGTTCAACTTGTGATGGCGAATTTTTTGAAGGGTTGGAAGTTTTCGTTATTGGGGCAGGATATGCAGCAGCTGAAGAAGCTATCTTCCTGACTCGTTTTGCTACAAAAGTCACAATCATTGCCAGGGAATCAAGTTTCTCATGTGCTCCTTCTATTGTTGATAAAGTAATGGCAAATGATAAGATTGAAGTGAAATTCAATACAGAAATCCTTGGGGTATATGGGGATGGAATGATTCAAAGTGCCCGCTTCATCAATAACCTTACCAAGGAAGAGTTTGAGTATGAAGCGAAGAAAGAAGACAGTACGTTTGGAGTATTCGTATTCATTGGTTACGAACCGAAAACAGAGATTTTCAACGGCCATATCGAAATGGACCATGCTGGTTACATTCTCACAGATGATGATATGAAAACGAATGTGAAAGGTATATATGCAGCTGGCGACTTAAGACCAAAATCCTTGCGTCAGATTATTACCGCTGTTTCTGACGGAGCGATTGCAGCAACGGATGCAGGTAAATACATTGCTGAAGAAAAAGATCGCTTAGGTATTAAAGATGAGCCTGCTGTTGAAAAACCTGAGAAAAAAGAACAGGCTGCTGTTCCAGCAGGAAAGAGCGCTCTATTAAGTGACGCACTACGCGGTCAATTAAAAGGAATCTTCGGCAAGATGGAAAGCGATGTAACGTTGGTATCTATTGTAGACGAAAGTTTGCCAAAATCAGTCGAATTGCGTGATTTCTTGTTGGATGTTTCTGAATTAGGTGACAAGCTTCATCTTGAGTTATATAACAAAGGTGAAAATAAGGAAATCGAAGAAAAAATCAATGCTGATAAGTTCCCAGTTGTCTCTCTAATAAATTCGAGAGGTGAATACAGTGGTGTCAAATACCATGGTGTACCAGGCGGTCATGAGTTGAATTCCTTCATTTTAGCTATTTATAACCTAGCTGGACCTGGTCAAGCGTTGGATTCAGTTGTTTTAAATTCGATTAAATCAATCAGTAAAAAAGCGAACATTAAAGTTATGGTATCATTGGCATGTCACTACTGCCCAGACGTTGTAGTGGGTGCACAGCGTATTGCTATTGAAAACCCTAACGTTGAAGCTGAAATGGTCGATATAAGTAATTTCCAGGAAATCAAGAAAAAATATAAAGTAATGAGCGTGCCGGCTATGATCATCAATGATGAAGAAGTAGTATTCGGTGCAAAGAAAATTGATGAAATCGCTGCATTGTTAGTATGATAGAACGCTAAATCGATAGGGGGACATCTCATGTCCCCTTATCGATTTTTTTTATGGGTTCAAACATGGATCCGAAATTCACTCTATCTAAAATTATATTCATCAATAGTGGGAGGAGCATTTGGATTTATCCTGATATGTTCTAGTACATGAGTAAATTTGTATAATGTCATTTAAAGTTTTATGTGAAAAAGCCCTTATAAATCCTAGGATCTTATAGATATTCACATTCTTTTTATTCATAACCCTTGTCCCTTTGCATAAACTTGTACAAAAACAAGTTAAGAGACGAGGGGGCACTCATGCGTTTTCTATATAAAGGGTTATCAGGTTTGTTTATTATCATTCTCCTTTTGTCTTTTCTAGCACCGGTACAAAGCGCTAATGCTAACGTAGCCGTTAGTGCCCACAGCGCGATATTAATGGATGAGGAAAGCGGAAGGGTCATTTATGAGGTGAATGCTCATGAAAAAAACCGTATTGCCAGCATCACGAAAATCATGACGGCTATACTGGCTATTGAATCGGGAAAAATGGGGGAAACAGTAAAGATTAGTAGTAATGCCTTCGGGACTGAGGGTTCTTCCCTTTATTTAAAAGAAGGAGAAAAGATTAAGCTTGAAGATTTGGTTTATGGATTGATGTTACGTTCGGGGAATGATGCGGCAGTCGCAATCAGCGAAAAGGTGGGCGGGAGCCTTGATGGCTTCGTCTGGATGATGAATCAAAAGGCAGAGGAAATCGGTATGAAGAATACAAATTTCTCAAATCCGCATGGTTTGGATAATACGAATAACCATTATTCAACAGCATATGATATGGCTTTACTGACTCGTTATGCTATGCAAAATAAAACGTATGCAAAGATTGCCGGTACTAAGGTGCACCGAGCACCTAATTCAACAGAACAATGGGATTATGTCTGGAAGAACAAAAATCGACTTCTGACACAGTTATATGAGTATTGTACAGGGGGGAAAACAGGGTTTACCAAACTGGCAAAGCGTACCCTGGTCACGACGGCTACAAAAAACCAACATGATCTAATAGCTGTAACATTGAATGGTCCCGAGGATTGGAATGATCATATTCAAATGTATGAATCCGCTTTTAAAGAATATAAGCCAACTGAAATTTTACCTGAGGGCTTGGTAAAAGATATGAAAAATAAAACGTATAGAGGCCATGTATATATTAAAAACGATTTTTCGTATCCACTCACGAAAGAAGAAAGAAAACTGGTCAATGTGAAAATGAAATTGTTGAAACCACAGAAGGCTTGGAAAGATAAACGAAAAATTCCTGAAGTAATTGGCAAAGCTTCTATCTATCTCGATGGAAAAAAAATCGGTTCACGTTCAATTTTTTATGGTGAAACAAAAGAAAGCTTCAAGCATCAATCCTTTCAATCTACCTGGGCTGAGCTATTTGAAGCAGTATTAGGAATCAAAAGCAATGGTTAATTATATTTGGGTTGGAATGACCGTGATCGGCATCGTATTTGGAATGATAAATGGAACGATGGATCAGGTGAATGAAGCTCTTTTTGTCAGTGCTAAGGAAGCAGTCACCCTTTGTCTAGGGTTGATGAGTATTTTGGTTTTTTGGCTGGGGTTAATGAAAATAGCGGAAGAATCCGGACTGCTCGATAAGTTATCCAACTTGTTCAGACCATTCATGAGGTGGCTATTCCCAGAGGTCCCACCCAATCATCCAGCAATGGGATATATATTATCGAATATGATGGCAAACACATTTGGACTGGGGAATGCAGCCACGCCTCTTGGTATTAAAGCCATGGAGCAGTTAAAGAAACTTAATGGAGGAAAAGCAACGGTCAGCCGCTCGATGGTCACCTTTTTAGCGATAAACACATCAAGCGTTACACTGATTCCAACGACTGTCATTGCGATTCGAATGAATTATGATGCTCACTCCCCGACAGATATCGTATTTCCTACTATTATCGCCACGGCCATTTCAGCGGTTGGAGGGATTGCGATTGATCGATATTTTTATTACAGGAGAAAAAGGAACGGGAGGGAATAGGATGTTGCACTGGATGACCACCATTTCAATTTGGATGATACCGCTTTTGATTCTAACAATATTACTGTACGGGACATTGAAAAAAGTTCCTACCTATGAGACCTTCGTCGAGGGGGGGAAGGAAGGAATTAGCATGTCCTTTTCCCTTATACCTTTCTTAGTAGGAATGCTTGTGGCCATTTCCGTATTTAGGGCATCGGGGGCACTGGATTTTATTGTACAGTTATTAAATCCATTGCTTGCCCTGCTTCATTTTCCAGCAGAAGTTTTACCACTTGCGATAATCCGCCCGATATCAGGTACGGCAGCTTTAGGAATGACCAGTGACTTAATTTCAGTTTATGGGCCGGATTCCTTCGTTGGGCGCTTAGCTGCCACCATTCAGGGTAGCACAGATACCACATTCTATGTTTTGACCGTTTATTTTGGAGCTGTGGGAATCAAGAAAATGGGTGATGCGCTCAAGGTTGGACTTTTAGCGGATCTAATCGGAATTGTAGCTGCTGTTGTCGTTGTAACTCTCGTATTCGGAATGAAATAAAAGTCACGGAAATGGATCATTCCATTTCTTTTTTTTGTCCTTATACGTAAACTGTTTTTTTGCAAAAGGCCAACAAGTTTTTTTATTAAAATCAAACCTTCATCTAAAAGATACATTTTTTTGTATGGAAAAATAAGCTATGTTACACTCATTATGGAAACCAACCCATTTAACCGTCTGTATAATTGGTGTAATAATAAAAGAAAAGCTCTTAATCACGAAAAACCTTTTGTTTTTGCCTCTCTATATGTAATAATTGTATGATTGTGTATGTATAGACAATAACAAACGAATGATTATACTATGGGGTGAAGATAGATGGAACGATTACAAAAGGTGATAGCTCATGCTGGACTGGCTTCCCGTCGTAAGGCAGAAGAGTTGATTTTAGAAGGTAAGGTAAAAGTGAACGGCAAAGTAGTGAAGGAATTAGGTGTGAAGGTCGGTCCTAATGACAAGGTTCAGGTTAATGAAGTCCCACTTGAAAAAGAAGCTCCGGTATATTTCTTATTCTATAAACCGCGTGGTGTTATATCTGCAGTTTCGGATGACAAGAATAGAAAAGTTGTAACGGACTATTTCCCTTACATTAGTGAACGGATTTATCCAGTTGGCCGCCTGGATTATGATACTTCTGGTTTATTGCTTTTAACGAATGATGGTGAGTTTGCAAACACGTTAATGCATCCGAAACATGAAGTAGATAAAGTGTATGTGGCAAAAGTGAAAGGAATGCCATTACGTGAAAGCTTGAAAAAGTTAGAAAAAGGAATCAAGTTGGAGGACGGTAAGACAGCTCCAGCTAAGACTAGGGTTCTGTCAACTGACAAAAAAAAGCAAACGGCTATTGTGGAAATCACTATACACGAAGGAAGAAATCGACAAGTCCGCCGGATGTTTGAAGCAATTGGTCATCCTGTAATTAAATTGAAGCGGGAACAATATGGCTTTTTAACTTTAGCAGGCTTAACTGCTGGTGACTCCCGTGAATTGACTCCACATGAAGTCAAATTAATGCGAACTTTAGCAACAACCGAGCCTAAACAACGGAGAATGTAAGAAAGAAGTTATCCCGTATTAATAGGTTGAAACCACTACCCCATTCTTCTAACTAGAGGGATAGGTGGTGGAAAACAACCTGTAAATACCCTTTCTTTCATGAATAGGAAAAGAGTGTCACAAATCCTTCGGAAATGTAAAAAATATGGACATGGTGTTAAATGGTATAATGTTATGGTTAAATTTTAGTGTTGCCTTAGGAGGATTTCTATGGATAAAAAAAAGCGACGTCTAGTTAGCAGAACCATCATTCTTCTGCTGTTAGGTGCAGCTTTAGTGTTTGCCCTTTATACAAACTTCACTAAAGAAAAGAATGAAAGTCTTCGAAAAGGATCAGATGCACCTAATTTCGTTTTGACGGATATGGAAGGCAAAGAGCATAAGTTGTCCGACTATAAAGGAAAAGGTGTCTTTTTGAACTTTTGGGGTACATATTGTAAGCCATGTGAATATGAAATGCCTTATATGGAAAGTCAATATAAAAACTACAAAGACCAGGGCGTTGAGATATTAGCGGTGAATGTTGGGGAATCTGACTATGCTGTCAACAATTTTATTGCAAAACATAATCTTACCTTTCCTGTCATGATCGATAATGGTAGTAAAGTAGAGAATGCCTATCGCGTGGATATTTTGCCTGTCACCTTTTTGATTGATAAAGAGGGAGAAGTGATAGATATCATTACCGGAGCTTTGACAGAAGAGAGCATCCAAAAGCATATGGAGAGAATTAAACCATAATATTGGGGAGTTTTTGACATGAATGAAGTAAAATGCGATTGTGGTCATGTAAATCCGTTTGGTACAAAAATTTGTGGCAAATGCGGGATGGTACTTGGAAACGAAAAAGAAAACAAGCTTATTGATATGCGATATGAAGGTAGTGCCAGACGCTCACAAACCTATAAAAAAACAATCATTGATAAGATATGGAACTTTTTTTCTTCCGTTAAGGTAGGAGTGACGCTCATTGTCATTGCCTTAGTTGCTTCAGCGATTGGTACAATATTGCCACAGGAAATGTACATCCCTTCGACTGCGACGCCAGCAGAGCATTATGAATTAGAATACGGCTGGTTCGGAAAGGTGTATTATGAACTTGGATTTCATAATTTGTATAGTTCATGGTGGTATTTGATTATTATTGGCATGTTAGGCATATCACTTTTGATTGCCAGTATTGATCGCTTTTTTCCTTTATATCGTTCATTGAAAAAACAAGGAGTCACACGTCATGACGGTTTTATGAAACGTCAGAGAATTTATGGAGTGACAAAGCTGGATGAACAAGATATCGACCTTGAAGATGTGAAAAAGAGATTGAAAAAGCAGCGTTATCATATACGAGAGGAAAGCGGTAATATCCTTGCTGAAAAAGGCCGTTTTTCACGTTGGGGACCCTACGTAAACCATATCGGACTTATCATTTTTTTAATTGGGGCGTTATTGCGCTCTGTCCCCGGGATGTATATTGACAAAGTTCTCTGGCTCCGAGAAGGCGAGACGAAAGAAATTCCAGGTACAAATGGGGAATATTATCTCCAGAATAATGGGTTTACCCTAGAAGTGTATGACAAGGAAAATAAAGAGGATGAGCAATACAGTGCTGCAATAGACAAAACCGGTACAATAGCTAAAACCTATCAATCCGATGTCACACTATACGAAGCTCAGAGAGAAACGATACCTGGGGAAAAAGTGGACCTTGATAAGCTCAAAGATTTTAAAATTAAAGTCAATGAACCTTTGAAACATGATCATTATGCTCTCTACCAAGTGGACTATAAACTAGATGAACTTAGTACGATGGCTTTTAATTTAATTAATAAAAAAACCGAAGAGAATTATGGAAGCTTGAAGGTTGATTTGAATAACCCTCAAAAGAAATACGAATTAAATAAGGGATATTCAGTAGATTTAATCAGTTACTTCCCAGATTTCGAGTTCGATGAAAAAGGCCACCCAAGAACGAAATCGAAGATTCCGAATAATCCGGCATTTATCTTTAAAATGTACACACCGGATAAACCAGGGGGTGAAGTCAGTTTTGTTGCGATAAAAGAGACTGTGGAACCATTAGGTGAAAATACATATAAAATGGCTTTTAATGGTGTAGAAACTAAAGATGTCACTGCTTTGACGGTTAGAAAAGATCTTACACTGTGGATTCTGTTCACAGGTGGAATCATTTTCATGGTAGGTGTCGTCCAAGGTTCATATTGGAATCACCGACGTATTTGGATTAAAAGGAAAAATGAGGAGATATTAATTTCCGGCCATACAAACAAAAACTGGCACGGTATTAAAAGAGATATAAAACATGCGATAGAATCCACTTCTCTTTGCGAACCATCGGATCAACTTGAGGAGGAGAAATCTTCTACTAAGGGGGAAGTTTTAAATGGCTGAATTAAGCAGTAACTTTTTATATGCAGCTTTCATCTTATATCTGATTGCTACCTTTCTATTCGGAGGATCGATTAAGGATAAACGAGGAGCAGAGGAAAAGAAACAAAACAAATGGGCTAAATTGGGGATTATGATTACCATTCTCGGTTTTGCTTCACAAATTGGATATTTTATCACTAGGTGGATTGCTGCCGGGCATGCGCCGGTAAGTAATCTATTTGAATTTACAACCTTTTTCGGAATGATGCTGGTTGGTGCTTTCATATTAATTTATTTCCTTTATAAATTGCCTGCTCTTGGGCTATTTGCCTTACCTATTGCCCTACTAATTATCGCATATGCAAGTATGTTCCCAACAGAAATTTCACCGCTCATTCCTGCATTGCAGAGTGATTGGCTTCATATTCATGTAACAACTGCAGCAGCAGGACAGTCTATCCTTGCGATTAGTTTTATTGCTGCTATAATTTATTTAGTCAAATTTGTAGATCAATCTCAATCGAGCAAACGAACGTTCTGGCTGGAAATCATCATGTACACGTTAGTAAGTACCATAGGTTTTGTCATTATCACTTCAACTTTCGCAGCCATGGACTATAAAGCGAATTTTGATTGGGTCGATAAACATGATGAGCTGGCTAAACAGGAATTTAACCTTCCTGCACTTGTAGGTCCCCATGAAGGGGAACTAACTGATACAGAACGATTTGAACCACTGGTGAACATGCCTGCGATAATTAATGCTAAGAAACTGAATACAGTCATTTGGTCGATGGGAATCGGACTCGTTCTTTATGGTCTGATTAGACTGATTTCTCGTAAAAGAGTTGCCGCATTGATCAAACCGATTGTCAAAAATGTAAATTTGAATTTATTGGATGAAATCAGTTATCGTTCGGTCCTTATCGGTTTTCCAATCTTTACACTTGGAGCCCTCATTTTTGCCATGATCTGGGCTCAAGTTGCCTGGACACGATTCTGGGGCTGGGATCCGAAAGAAGTTTGGGCACTGGTTACCTGGTTGTTTTATGCAGCTTTCTTACATTTGCGTATGTCAAAGGGTTGGCAGGGAGAAAAATCAGCATGGCTAGCCGTTATCGGTTTTGCTATTATGATATTTAACTTAATATTTGTTAATCTTGTTATTGCTGGTTTGCATTCGTATGCTTGATTCGGTAATTTAATAAATTAGATTAAAGGGGTCTTTTGATAGAAACATCGAGGAAAATACTTATCGATGTTTCTAAGAATGATCCCTTTTTCTATCCTTTTATTTCCATGTTATTCCGGGGGAAATAACAACCAGGCATTAGTGAGGGAACAGAAGGAGTGTGTTTATTGTGACAAAATGGTGAATAGTTCATAGAAGCTAAACAGAATTGGCTATTTATCGTACTTTGGAAGGAAAAAATATTAGTCATAGAAGTTTTCATTTTGTAAAATATATGTAGGGAGGCTGATTACATAATGTATAATGCTATTAAAGTTCTCGTGGTGGATGATGAGGAAAGAATCCGCCGTTTGTTAAAAATGTATTTGGAAAGAGAAGAATACATAATTGATGAAGCTGAAAATGGAGATGTTGCTTTATCAAAAGCTCTTGAAAATGATTATGATTTAATTTTATTGGATATTATGATGCCAGGTAAAGATGGAATCGAAGTTTGCCGTGAGTTAAGAGAGAAAAAAACAACACCTATAATCATGCTTACTGCAAAAGGAGAAGAAGTCAATCGGGTCCAAGGATTTGAAGTAGGGACTGATGATTATATTGTCAAACCATTCAGTCCTCGTGAAGTTGTTTTAAGGGTGAAAGCGTTATTACGCCGTTCTTCAAGCACGAGTTACGTGCAGACCGAAACGACCACAAAAGATGTGATTGTCTTTTCTCATTTAACAATTGATAATGATGCACATCGTGTACTTGCTGATGATAAAGAGGTATCTTTGACACCAAAAGAATATGAATTATTGTATTTCTTAGCGAAATCACCTGATAAAGTATTTGATCGCGAGCAATTGTTAAAAGAAGTGTGGCATTATGAATTCTTTGGAGACCTTCGAACTGTTGACACGCATGTTAAACGCCTACGTGAAAAATTAAACCGTATATCCGAAAATGCTGCCAAGATGATTGTCACTGTTTGGGGTGTCGGTTACAAGTTCGAAGTTATTAATGACTGATGTTATGGGGCAGTGTTGTAGGGAAGCTTTGGGCAACCATTCTATTGCTCGTGTCATTTGTATTAATCGTTTTAACCGTTCTATTAGTAGAATTCTTTGAGAATTTTCAAATTGAAAATATTGAAAATGATTTAACCAAAACGGCAGAGCAGATCATAGAGGTTACAAATGATCATCAGGGCTCTAGCAATTATGTTTTACAAATAGCTTCGGAATTGATAGGCGACGAAACGAAAATGATAATCCTTAATGATGACAAAATGATATTCTCATCAATCGGTGATAAGGAGATTAAAATTACGCCAGAGTCAATTAAAAATGATCCCGATTTGCAGAAAGTTTTTACGGAAAGAAAGACTGTAAAAAAAGAAATGGCGCTATCTGATGACAATGGAAATAAGGAATTATCTGCAATCGTTGTCGGAGTGCCACTTGAACTAAATGGGGAGCAGGACGAGGTTTTCTTATTTCAATCCTTGGAATCCATGGAAGAAACCACTAAGTCCACAACGCAATTCATTCTGTTGGCAGCAGGGATTGCAATTATTTTAACAACGATTTTTGCTTTCTTCTTATCTACAAGGATCAATGCTCCGCTGGTGAAGATGAGGGAAGCCGCCCTAGCCATTGCTAGGGGGAAATTTGATACAAAGGTGCCTATCTTGACTCAGGATGAAATTGGTGAGTTGGCAATAGCATTTAATCAGATGAGAAAGCAATTGAAATTCAATATGAATGCTCTTAGCCAGGAAAAAGAACATCTTTCGAGCATCCTTAGTAGTATGGCGGATGGGGTCATTACCTTCAATAAAGATGGAACTATCCTGGAAACGAATCCGCCAGCGGAAAGATTTCTGCAATCTTGGTACTTTGAAAAAGGCTACAATCGGGAAGATAATGTAAATGTCCCATTGGTACTGATGAATCTATTTGATGAATCAGAGTCTTTCGATAAGGAGCAAGTCGGGGAAATTACATTGCAGGGAAGGGACTGGGGATTGATTGTCAGTCCTTTATATACAAATGCCGACAATATTCGCGGAGCAGTAGCTATCATTCGTGATATGAGTGATGAAAGACGTATGGACAAACTTAGGACTGATTTCATAGCAAACGTCTCTCATGAGTTAAGAACGCCGATTTCAATGCTGCAAGGATATAGTGAAGCAATTGTTGATGACATAGCTGGAAGTGAAGAGGAAAAAATGGAAATGGCCAGGATTATTTATGATGAATCTCTAAGAATGGGCCGTTTAGTCAATGATTTACTCGATCTAGCTAAATTGGAATCAGGAAAAATGAGTCTCAACTATGAGTGCATACCTATTTCATCTTATTTAAAGAGGATTACAAGCAAATTTTCCGGGTTAGCTAAAGAAAAGGGGATAACGATATCCACTAATCTTCAAGACAACGGAATCGAGTGGTGTTTCGATCCCGACCGAATTGAACAGGTATTGACGAATTTAATTGATAATGCGATTCGACATACCCCTCCAGGCGGGAACATTGATGTCATTCAAAGGACAAGTGATCGAAGAGGGCTGATTATTGATGTGAAGGACTCTGGTTCGGGTATCCCTGAAGAGGATTTACCCTTTGTATTCGAGAGATTCTATAAAGCGGATAAAGCACGTACACGCGGTCGATCGGGTACTGGCTTGGGATTGGCTATTGTTAAAAATATCATTAATGCCCATGATGGCTACATTTCGGTAAACAGTTTACCTAAAAAAGGGACGACATTCAGCATTATTCTACCTCGAATAATGGAAAATACTGAATGAATAACTGGTTGTTTGCCAGAAAATCTTGTTTCATAAGAAACAGTGGAGACAAAGGCAATTGGATTTATTTCCAACTTGTCTTTGTCTTTTTTCTTAGAAAGGGAGCAGGTTAGTAATATTCTAGTGAATAGGACTCTTTTATATAGAAATTCACTGAATTTTGTAATAAGATCATATGTAAAGTGTAACTTTTATATATGAATGACGACTATATTTATGAACGGATGTGGGGAAATGATGGATTCCGTTTTCCACGATCTTTATGAAAAATATCATCACGAAATTTATCAATTCATTTATTATATGACTAAAAATCGGGAATCGGCAGAGGACCTTGTTCAAGAGGTCTATATCAGGGTTATGAAGGCCTATGACCGATTCGAGGGAAAAAGCAGTGAAAAAACGTGGATATATTCTATTGCGAGAAATGTGACGATTGATTATTTTCGGAAACAAAAACGGTGGAGAGACAAAATCTTTTCTAACTTCGACTGGGAGAGGCAAATGATTAAAGATACTCAGCCTATTCCGGAGGAAGTGGCTATTATGAATGATGATATCCATGATATATATCAATGTTTGAACCGATGCACGGTCGATCAAAGGTCCGTCATCATATTACGATATATTCAAGCATTGTCCATATCAGAAACCGCTGAGGTATTGAATTGGAGTGAAAGTAAGGTTAAAACAACCCAGCATCGTGCGTTAAAGGCAATTAAAAAGATGATGGAAGATTTGTCTGGAAAGGAGGATGACCCCATTGAGAAAACCCCGTTGGAAAGAAAACGAAATTGAAGACATGCTTCACCAGCTTCCGAAAGTAAAAGACAAACGAACAAAGGATGAGGTGTATGCAGGGATTCATAATAAAAAGCGGAAAAAACAATGGTTTCCTCTTATTGTGGGTGTTGCCTCCTTATTCTTAATGGTTGTTTTGGCCTCTTCACTGATTATTGGGAAAGAAGGGACTACAAGCAAAGAGGAGAGCAGCGATAAGAAATTAGCTGTCTCTGAACTTAAAAGCCTGCCAGATCATGAACAACAGGATGCAAAGGTAAAAGATAAGTCTGCCGAAGACAAAGAGGAAAATAGCAAGCTTCAGAGTAAGCGTGAAGAAGATATAGAAACTAAAGAAGAAGTTTTCGATAGTGAACCGGTAAAAAAGGACAAGGCAGTAGCCCTTGCTCCTGCAATTTACCCAGACGATCTGAAAAATAAATCGACGATTACCATGGGTGTGCCAGATAATCAGCAGAATTTTGTCATCCCGATTTCAATTGTTGTCAATCGTTATGATGAATCGGATACTCTAAATCAGTTAGTTAATCAAATGTCGGATATCAATGAGGAACAATATGGTCTCTCTGACTATTTCCCACTTGATATTGAGATTACCCAAGGAACCGAAATGAATACTGCTCATATTGAGCTACATGAAGACAGCCAGTTATTGGATGAGGATATCCTCTTTCTCCATACGATGGAAGAGACGCTGTCCTATCTTAATATAGAGAAGATGACCTTTGCTACAGATGGAAAGCAAGGTGCAAGGTTTGCCCATGCAGGATTTTTAAAGGAAGCAGATATACCTCAACAAAAAAATCGCACATTTCTACTTTATCAAAATGATGAATCCTCACCAAAGTTTCTTGTACCAAGTAATATGGATTATCAGGACTTTGAGGAGGCACTTCAGGCAGGAAAAGAGGAGCCAGACATAGCGGGAATATCTTCTGCTATCCCCAATGATTTAATTTGGGAAAAAATAAGTTCAGATGGAGATCTTGTGACTATTCAATTAGCAGAACAAGCGGCAATTGAAAATAGTGAGGATTCTCTTCAAGCTTTAGAAGCTATTCTCTTTATTGCAAAGGAATTTGGCTTTAACAGAGTAAAGTTTGAAAATGCTCCAATTGAAAAAGTTGGCAATCTAAATCTAACAGAAGACATAATAGTACCCAAAGCCCCTAACCAAGTGAATTGAGGGGAGGAAGTTGTCAAAAGAAGCGGGAGCTGGGCTATATAAAACATCCTGATAATGGTTGCTGAGTATCTAAAATCTCGTAGAAAAAAGAATGTGCCCGCATTAAGGGCACATTCTTTTTTGCTTATAATGAAATGAGAGCCATGAATGTAATTTCTTCTGTTTCCTTTAAAAATTGCTTCATGTTATCACTTAATGGTTTATCAAAACTTAAAACCATGATAGCTTCTCCGCCAGCTTCTTTTCGACCTACCTGCATGGTTGCAATATTCACTTCATGATCACCAAGGATCTTACCTACGTTACCAATTACACCAGGTTTATCGGTGTGTTGGATATATAGTAAATTTTCTTCCGGATGGAAGTCGATTTTGAAGCCATTCAAATTTACAATACGAGAACCATAATTTTCAATGTAAGTGCCACTGATTGTTAGTTCACGGTTATCACCTTTTACTTTAAGGCTGATCAGGTTAGAATATCCTAAAGAGTCTGCAGAGATTTTTTCGCCAACGGTAATACCACGCTCTTTTGCAATCAGCAAGGCATTCACTTCATTGACCGAAGCGTCAACTCTTGATTTAAAGAAGCCTGATATTAAACTTTTTGTCAAAATCGCTGTATCAAAGTCCAATGATTCTCCCGCATATGTAACGGAAATCTCTTGGATGCCTTCTTTCATACATTGAGAAGCAATTGATCCCATTTGCTGTACGAGTTGATAAAATGGCTGAACCTTTTCAAACACTTCTTTAGAAATGGCTGGAAGGTTGATAGAACTTGAAACTGGATTTCCCTCAAAATAAGTCAGCACTTCTTGTGCAACCTGTACTGCAACATTTAATTGTGCTTCTTTTGTAGAAGCACCTAAATGAGGTGTAGCAATGACATTATCAAGTTCAAGTAGCTTATGGCCAAGCGGAGGTTCTTCAACGAAAACGTCCAACGCTGCGCCTGCTACATGCCCTTTAACAATCATTTCATATAAATCATCTTCGTCAAGAATTCCGCCACGGGCACAATTTAATACATAAACACCCTTTTTACAGGTAAGCAGTTTTTCTTTATTTATTAATCCTCTAGTTTCATTCGTTAGAGGTGTATGAACAGTAATAATGTCTGCTTTAGGAAGTAATTCATCTAACGGCAGGGAAGTGACAGACATTTTTTTTGCACGATCAGCAGTTAAGAATGGGTCAAATACAATGACTTCCATACCAAAAACTTTTGCGCGTTTGGCGATTTCTCCTCCGATACGTCCAAAACCCACTATACCTAATGTTTTACCGCGTAGTTCTGTTCCAGTATAAGAAGAACGTTTCCACTCCCCATTCTTCAGAGATGCATATGCTTGCGGAATGTGGCGCATTAGTGAAGCCATCATTGCAAATGTATGTTCAGCTGTTGAAATGGTATTGCCATCAGGTGCATTAACTACGACAATCCCACGTTTAGTCGCAGCAGGGATGTCAATATTATCAACGCCGACACCAGCGCGTGCAATAATTTTCAACTGTGGCATACGGTTCATTAAATCTTCCGTAACTTTTGTTGCGCTTCTAACAAGTATTGCATCAATCTGATCAAGTTCGTTTGCTGCTTCTTCTACTGTCTTTTGAATAAGAAGGATATTGGATGCCTCTGATAGCGGTCCGAGTCCTTCTGGTTTGATGGCATCTGCTACTAAAATCCGATACACGTGTAAACACCTTCCTAAGAAAAAAATTATCTTAAATTTCAGTTAATTTTACAATTGAAATGCCGAATATGTCAATTTGGCATTTATTAATGTAAGCGCTTAAAATAATTATTATTAAGTGAAATAATTGTATAAGTCCGCAATAATAATGGATTTATCATCTATTGTATGAAAAAGAACAATTATTTTAAATAATCTTAAAATTGATATAATCGTCAATATAATTTTTGCTTTAATTCATTAATATGTAAATGGTGAGATGTAAGAAATTATGGTGGCCATGAAAAATGAATATCTTCATATAAACTTTCAAATTAAAAAAAACTATTCAAAAAAAGGAAAGTCATATATAATGGAATTTGTAAAATAAAATTTTATAGGTCTATCTTCGGGGCGGGGTGTAATTCCCCACCGGCGGTGATGAAGAAATAATTCTTCTAAGCCCGCGAGCCTTACGGGGCAGGATTTGGTGTGATTCCAAAGCCGACAGTATAGTCTGGATGGGAGAAGATGGAGGTTCCTGATTGCGTTCAAACAGTCATTTACTGAACGCTTGTTTGATGAAACCTTTAATTTATCCCTTTAATTCGGTCGGAATTAAAGGGTTTTTTATTGAACATCAACATGATGAAGGAGCACTAACCTCTTTTTCGGGTAGATCAGAAAAAGAAGGAGAGAGAACTATGAAAAAGAACAAAGTGAATAAAATGGTCACACTGGCAATGTTGGGAAGCATTTCATATCTATTGATGCTTTTGAATTTTCCGTTTCCCGGATTTCCACCTTTTCTGAATGTTGATTTTAGTGACATTCCAGCACTGATGGCAGCATTGATTTTTGGTCCGATGGCTGGAATTCTAGTTGAATTTCTTAAAAACCTATTGGATTTAGTCATGACAGGGACAATGACTGCTGTACCTGTGGGGCATATCGCTAACTTTATAGCAGGAATACTGTTCGTCTTGCCAACTTACTATGTATTTAAAAAAATCAATTCAAAAAAAGGGATGACTTTCGCTTTACTTGCAGGTACAGTTACCATGGCGGTAGTTATGAGTGTTTTAAACTATTATGTCTTTTTACCGGCATATACCTTCTTTATGGGATGGGATGCAATGTCGGCACCCGAGTCAAGGAAGTTCGTAACGACGGCAATCTTACCTTTCAATGTGATTAAAGGCGTGCTTATCACTTCTGTATTCATGTTGTTGTTTATTAAATTACAGACATGGATCAATAAGCAAGTATTATATAAAAATGCTTAATGGCATTAACTATAGAACACAAAAAACCGGATAGTTATGTCCGGTTTTTTGTCTGTTTAATTTGGTTAGTCGGGGAAGGGATATAAGTAGCAAAAAAAAAGCCATTTTCGATTGAAAATGGCTTGTACCTTTATTCGAATTTTAGTGCATCCCCGTCAAATGCCTCGTCAGCAACTTTAATAGAATCTGTTGGACATCCTTCAAATGCGTCCATCATGTCATCTATAAGTACATCTGGAATTTCAACGATACCTTCGTTATCGTCAAGGGTAACAAATGCAATCCCTTCGTCATCATAATCATATATATCCGGTGCTGCTGCTCCGCAAGCTCCACAAGCGATACATGTTTCTTTATCAACAATTGTAAATTTAGCCATGAATATAACCCCTCCTAAGTTGATTAACAACTGATAATCTTTTTATTTCAGATTATTATCTCTTTCCTATTGTAAGACCGAATGCCAAACTTTTCAATAGAAATTGTATTGATACTAACTATTATGATGTGGAATGTCAATGATAAATATAGAAAATACTATTTTGATCTTTGCTTTCATTCGTCATTTAGCCACAATTTCTTATGGTATTTATCATTAAAAACGGCGATTTTTGCAGTTTTTTGATACAATAGGTTTAATTGGTTAATTGAAACAAGGATGTGAGTCCCATGAATAATTATCTACAAGTAATCATTCTATATGCAATAAAAAAATTTCAAGGCGAACGTTCTATTTATGCTATTTATCATATGCTACAGGGCAAAAAGTCGTCACAGACAATCCAGGATGCCCACTTATTCGGGTTAACGAATATATTTGGGACAATACCTCGTTTTACCCGACAACAATTAATTCAAAACATTCAACTATTTCATGAGCATAATTTCATTGAGATAACCGATAAAACCGATGCTTATATAATCAGTGGGCAAGGCGGGAGAAAGTTAACCGATTATTTGAAGAAGAATCCTTTTCCAACATCCTTAAATGGCTGGAAATATCAAAATATCACCCCGATATTCTGGGGGAGGTTAAACTTACTCATACAAACTATATCCCATATTGTCCACAATGAAAGACGTTTTTATCCTATACAACGAAACCCCAAAATCCAATGTTTTGTAAAGGAATTCTTACAAAACAATCGCCAGGACCGAGGGTTGATTGCGCAGCATCTTTATGAAGAACTGATATCGTTATTAGAGCTGCAAAGTAATTTAAAACGAGATATTTTTATTTTGAAATTAACAGGGGTAAACAGGATTGGACTTACGTTTGAACAGATTGCGAAAAGGAAAGATGTAGAAGAAGAGTATGTGCGCTTTACATTTCTTGACTCGTTACATCAAATGCTTGCGGAAATAGAACAGGTAACAGATTACCCTATTTTGGCATCCTTATTCAGTGATTGGCAAAGGAGTGGCAATCCTCATTTGACTCTTTCTACACAAGCGACATTGCGATATATTCAAGCGGGGAAAACTTTGTTTGAAATAGCAGAAATCCGCCGTTTAAAAGTCAACACCATTGAAGATCATCTTGTTGAAATTGTCTTATCGGATAAAAGCTTTCCAATTGCTGAATATGTATCCCATGAGGATGAAGGGAAAATCATCGCTGCAATTAAGGAACTCAATACAAAGCAGCTAAAGGCAATCAAACAGGAAGTTGATAATAAACAGATTAGTTTTTTCCAAATAAGGCTTGTACTTGCGAAATTGGGTGATGGATGATGAATTTAGAGCATGTCTTAAAAGAAAAATTTGGATTTGATAAATTCCGTCCAGGACAAAAAGAAGTGATTGAATCATTGATGTCTGGCTGTCATACTTTAGCGATGTTGCCAACGGGGTCAGGTAAGTCATTGTGTTATCAGTTGCCTGCTTACCTTTTGAATAAGACGACCTTAATAGTTTCCCCGTTATTATCTTTAATGCAGGATCAGGCAGATCAGCTCAAAATGAGAGGTGAAAAAAGTGTATTAACCCTTAATTCTTTTTTGACGTTAAATCAAAAAAGGGAGGCTTTCGATCGCTTACATATGTATCGGTTTATTTTTTTATCTCCTGAAATGCTTAGCCTTGAGGGTGTGATAAAGTCTTTAAAGACCTTAGACATAGGTTTGTTTGTCATTGATGAAGCACACTGTATCTCACAATGGGGGTATGATTTTCGACCTGATTATTTGAATTTAGGAGAAGTTAGACGTGAGTTGAACAATCCACTAACGCTCGCCTTAACGGCAACTGCAACAAAAGAAGTGCGGAAAGATATCATTGGAAAACTCAATATCAATCAAGCTAAAGAAACCGTATCATCTGTAGATAGGGATAATATTGCCATACTTGCTGAGAGACTATTCAGCTACGAAGAAAAGCTATTCCGTGTTCTGGAGCTTGTCAGAAAATTCACGGGGAGTGGCATTATTTATTTTTCATCTAAAAAGGTGGCAGAAGCCGTCACTGGATTTTTACAGGAAAACGGGGTAGATAGCGTCAATTTTTATCATGGCGGCATGGATCAGGAACAAAGAATGCTTATTCAGCAGCAATTCATTTCTGGCCAATTAAAAATAATATGCGCAACGAGTGCTTTTGGCATGGGTGTAAATAAATCGGATGTCAGATATGTTATCCATTTTCATATGCCCTCTACAATGGAATCTTATTTGCAGGAAATAGGTAGGGCGGGGCGTGATCGGAAACAAAGTGTAGCAGTCTTATTATATAGTGAAGGAGATGAAGGGCTTCCCCTTCATTTGATGGAACAACAATTGCCGACTGATTTGCAAATAGAGGGTGTGTGTTCCTTCCTAAGCGAAGCAAAAAAGATAGGAGCCAATTTGACTCTTTCTGAAAAAGAACAGCTGTCTCAATCTTTTTCCTTAAATGATATTCAGCTTCGTTTTTTTACACAGTTTCTTACCGGAAATCAGGATCCTCTACAGCATGTGGCAGAGATGAAAGAGTATTGTCAAAAGAGAAAGTCCCGGAATCAGGGAAAATTGCTTAGATTTCTCAATTGGATATATGCTCAGGAATGTCGCCGTTTGGGAATTCTGAATTACTTTGATGAAAAGCAGCAAAAGTTGAATCCTTTCTGCTGCGACTTCTGTGGAATGGATGCGAATAAGATGATCGATTTATTGCCCGCAGTGAAGGTAGAACAAGTTAAGTCTTATACCACTTGGAAACAGGAATTGGCTTTTATCTTATTAAAGAAGGAAAATTGGGATGAAAAATAAGCAAGCTGAATTAATAAAACAGCTAACAGATAAACAGTTGCTATATAATTTGTTTCTTACACAAATTATTCTCTTAACGTTAGCCTTTTTTTTAGGTATTATTTTATTTAATGATCGTTCTACTTTTTTCGACTTATTTATCTTCAATGACCTTAATATTTTGTTATTTGGTATCCCTGCAGGAATTATAGTCGTTCTATTTGATCTATTTATGATGAGAGTGACGCCATCATCCTATCAAGATGATGGTGGGATTAACGAACGCATTTTCAGTAGTCTGTCTTACTCGATGATTTTTGTTGTTGCTTTAGTGGTAGCAATAAGTGAGGAATTATTATTTCGTGGAGTGTTACAAACTCATCTTGGTTTACTTTGGACGAGTATTATTTTTGCTGCGGTTCATTATCGCTATTTATTTAATTGGTTTTTATTTTTAAATGTTTTGGTTTTGAGCTTCTTTATCGGGTTTCTGTTTGAATGGACAAATAATTTACTGGTGACGATCACGGCCCATTTTTTGATTGACTTTATCCTTGGAGTATTAATCAGGAAGAAACAAGCAAAGCGGATTGAGCAAGAAAGGGGGTGACCTATATGAATGATGTAAAAAAGAATGGGAAAGACAAAGATCAGGCTGGTGAACTTGGGACGCGAGTCGAACGTCAGAAGGCGAAGTCATCTCTGCCAAAGCGTAGCCAAGTCCATCAGAATAAAAAGAAAAAAAGTAAAGTGAAGATTAAGTTTCCGATGATTAAGTTATTATCGTTGTTTTTTATCTTGCTTCCGATTGGATTTTACAGTCTTAATACATATCTTCAAGAAAGACCTGAACGTGATCCAAGAAGTAATCAAGTAGTGAACTATAATGAAAATGAAGACGCTGATAAAGAAACGATACCAACTACAGCAACTGCAGATGATTTAAAAGATAATGATTTGGAGAAAGAAGAAACAAATTCAGCCAAGTCTGAAGCAGAGAAGAAGAAAGAAAAAGAAAAGCAGAAGGCTGAAGAAAAGGAACAAGCAAAGAAAAAGGCTGAAGAAAAAGAAAAAGCGCAGCTAGAGGCTGAAGAAAAGGCTAAGGCAAAGCAAATAGCTGAAGAAAAAGCTAAGGCAAAACAAATAGCTGAAGAAAAGGCTAAGGCAAAGCAAATAGCTGAGGAAAAAGCCAAGGCAAAGCAAATAGCTGAAGAAAAAGCCAAGAAAGAAGCAGCAGAAGACAAAAAAACAACGGAAAGAGCACCAGCAGTCAAGTCAAATAAGGATGAATATAAGGTTGTCTTACATACTGTTAAAGCGGAAGAAACATTATTCCGAATTTCCATGAATTACTACAAATCACAGGAAGGAATTGCTCTAATTAAGGAGTGGAACGGCCTGAATGGCAATGAAATTTCCAAGGGTCAGGTTTTAAAAATTCCAATAAAGAAATAGAAATAATAATGAACACTCTGTCTTTTGAGGCAGGGTGTTTTTACTTTCATTCAGCTTTTCTTTGTTCCGCAAAGAAGCTAATCATGCCTAGTTATTTATCATTTTTTTCTGGACAATCTCATATTATGACTTGAAGGGTAGTTATGAGGAGGAAAGAAAATGGAACCTACAATTATTTTATTGGATGAAAAAACGGATCAAGCAACAAAGCAAATGCTGCAGAACGTTGTAGATCGAAAAAAAAAGTTCGAGGCTCTAAAAAAGAAACATCTTCATAGTTTATGGGCAACAATGATTATTGCTGCTCTTTTTTTGGTTTATCTTTATTTTTATATTGTAGTTCCTTATTCCTATTCTTTTTTCAAGATGTTTAGTGTTTTTGTTGACCATTTCAGCCATTTTCTTTTTTTAGCAGCAGCATTTGGGCTGTATGGATATATGATATTAATTAAAAAGAAGCTTGATAAAGCTGAAAAGGAGTTTCAGTTGCTTCGTTGCGAAATCATTAATAAAAGTAAGCAGCTGTGGGAAAAAGAGGATGAATGGAAAAGTCGCCATAAGGTTTTTGAAATGATGAAGAAGAACTATGATATAAACTTATATCATGAAAATAAATGATTATTCGCTTTAAGAATATTTAATTGCGGGTAATATGGTTTTATGTTTATATGAAGGTAACTCTTGCCATTTGTAGAGAAAGAAGGTTTAACGGAAGATGTTATTGGTATATGGATTATTTTTAGGCTTAATTCTGCTGTTATTTGCTACTGTTATGCATATGTGGCGTACCGCAAATCAGGATAGGATAATTTTTCAAGACTTATATTTCAACGACTTTCCTGAAGGATTTGGCGATGTTCGGATTTTTTTTATATCTGATCTTCATCGACGGATCGTGTCGGATAAATTGATTGAGGAAGCCCGCGGTAAAGCAGATATGGTTATTATCGGTGGTGACATCAGAGAAAGTGGGGTTCCTCTGGAGAGAGTTGAACAAAATATTTTGAAATTAAAAGTACTTGGTCCCCTTTATTTTGTTTGGGGAAATAATGATTACGAAGGAGACTTTCATGAGCTAGATGCATCACTTCTGAAGCATGGTGTGAAAATTCTGGATAATACAGCCGTTTCTTTTGAGTCCCAAAAAGGGGATAAGTTTGCTCTCTTAGGTATTGATGATATATCAGTAGAAAGAGATAGGCTTGACCTTGCTCTATCAGATTGCGGGAATGAGCCATTCCGGATTTTGGTCAGTCATAACCCGCTAGTTAAAAAACAATTAACACCAGAACATCATATAAGACTTGTCCTATCAGGTCATACCCATGGAGGACAGATTCGGATATTCGGGCTTGGGCCATATCAGATCGGTAGTATAAAAAAAGAGGGTGACTGCTTGTACATGACAAGCAATGGTTATGGGACAAGCGCAGTGCCATTAAGACTTGAAGCGAAGCCAGAAACTCACCTTTTTACGCTAAAAAGAGGAAAACATACGCAAATTGGCGAAGCCGTGGAAAAGACCTATTAAGCTGCCTTCTGAAACAAGCATATCGAAATTTTACAGAGTTGAAAGAATCCACTATAATTTCAACAAATGAATGTTCTGTTATTGGAGGCTTTGTAAAACCATGCAAGAAGGTAAATATAATATTAAGGCAGTTTCAAAACTGCTAGGTATTCAGTCGGGTACGTTGAGGGCATGGGAAAGGCGCTATCAATTTATTGAGCCTGTCAGAAATGATTCTGGTCACCGGCTGTATACAGAGAAACATCTTCAAACCCTCAAATGGCTAATTAATAAAACAAATCAGGGCTTTACAATCAGTCAGGCCGTTTCACTTCTCGAAACTAGCACTGTAGCGACTGATGTTCCTGAAACAAAACGATATAATGAGCAATCTATAAAGTTAGCGGACGAGCTACTTGAAGCTCTCATAAGCTTCAATGAAAATAAAGCTCAAATGTTGATCAGCCAAGCTTTCAGTATGTATACGATTGAACATACTGTAGTTGATGTGATTGGTGCCATACTTGTTCAGATTGGCGATAAGTGGGAAAGAGGAGAAATTACTTCTGCTCATGAACATTTTGCATCTAACATTCTAAAGTCCAGAATTAGTTCCGTAATGCATATGATTCCAACCAGTGAATTTCTTCCTAAAGCTCTTACTGTTTGTGCCCCCGGTGAAAAACATGAATTCGGCTTGTTGATTTTTACAATCTTTTTAAAGCGAAAAGGATATGAAACGGTCTATTTGGGAGAATCCATCGCCGACAAAGATCTTTTTACCGTTTTAAAAATCATAAGACCATCCTTCTTATTTATGTCTTGTTCACTTAATGAAAACCTCGTAGGAACCTTAAGACTTGTCGAAGAATTAAGCCGGGATTTTCCAGATTTGAAGGTTGGTCTTGGAGGAGCGGCACTGAACCATGTATCGGATGAAATCCGAACCTCCTTCAGCAGAGTTTTAATCGGTGGATCTCAATCGGATTGGGAGGATTGGTTGAAAATTTAGAGGTTAGTGTTTGATAAATAATGGATATGCACCCTGAGACCAAGGCTTCATATGATGTATGAAGATGGTAACCAGGGGGCATTTTTTTATGAAGCTGGAGCGATTAACTAATAATAAAATCAAGATTTTTTTGACCCTTGATGATTTAATTGATAGAGGAATAACAAAAGAAGATATTTTAGGGAATTCTTTAAAAGTCCATAAGTTATTTCAGGATATGGTGGAGGAAGCGTGTGAAGAACTCAGCTTTAAAATGAGTGGTTCCATTGCAATCGAGATTTTTTCCCTGCCTGCTCAGGGGTTGATTATCATTGTAACGAAGGAAGAAGAAGAGTTATTAACAGATGAAGAAGAGTTCCTGGATTTGCAAGTGAAAATTGATGACTTCCCCCATATTTTGTATGTTTTCAATGAGTTTGAAGATATCGTTCAATTATCTCATAGATTGTCATATCATGGCTTGCTTAATAGCACTCTTTATCATTATGAGGGAAGATACTATTTACTGATTGAGAATGTCAAAGATACGACTTATGACACGGTCATCTCCTTAGCGGCTGAGTATGGCCATGCTTCAACACTTACGCTATACCGCATCAATGAATATGGAACATGCATCATTGAGAAAGAAGCCATACATGTATTAATCTCACATTTTAATTAGTTGAAAAAGAGGGAGACAGGGCAGACACATATTGAACATTCCAATGAGGTTTGCCTTATTAGTCTCAAATTCCCTGTTTAAGATAAAGTATAGGAAAAGAAGCAAGAAAACCCTTGGTATGATAACGTTTTCATTTTTTGAATATTTCCAACTTTTAAATTCCCATTTTTACTCTTGCATAAATATAACGAAGGTGTATACTAGCACTTGAAGAGGACTATTTGTAAATTATAATCTAAATATATGGATGAGATTTTCTAGGAGGTACTATTGATGGAATCGGCAAAAGGTAATGGCCCTGTAAATGAGGAAGAAAAACACGACGTATTGAGGTCTACCCAGACTGTTATACATAAAGCGTTAGACAAGCTGGGTTATCCTGAAGAGGTATACGAGCTCTTAAAGGAACCTTTACGTTTATTAACCGTGAAGATGCCAATACGTATGGATGATGGTTCAGTTAAAATTTTCACGGGTTACAGGGCACAGCATAATGATGCTGTTGGACCAACAAAAGGTGGCATCCGTTTTCACCCTAATGTGACGGAACGAGAAGTAAAGGCATTGTCCATTTGGATGAGTTTGAAATGTGGTATCGTTGATTTGCCTTATGGCGGAGGTAAAGGCGGAATCGTTTGTGATCCTCGTAATATGTCCTTCCGTGAGCTGGAAAGACTAAGCCGGGGCTATGTCCGTGCTATCAGTCAAATCGTAGGTCCGACAAAAGATATCCCGGCACCTGATGTATTTACTAATTCCCAGATCATGGCGTGGATGATGGATGAATATAGCCGTATGGATGAATTCAACTCACCAGGATTCATTACGGGTAAACCGCTTGTACTTGGTGGTTCTCATGGCCGTGAGTCTGCAACTGCAAAAGGTGTAACTATCTGTATAAATGAAGCTGCGAAAAAGCGCGGAATTGATATTAAAGGTGCACGAGTTGTTATTCAAGGATTTGGTAACGCTGGTAGTTTCTTAGCTAAATTCATGCACGATGCAGGTGCTAAGGTGATTGGGATTTCAGACGCCTATGGTGCTCTGCATGATCCTGAAGGCTTGGATATCGACTATCTTCTAGATCGTAGAGACAGTTTCGGAACCGTGACTAAATTGTTTAAAAGCACAATCTCAAATAAAGAGCTGCTTGAATTAGATTGCGATATTTTAGTTCCGGCTGCTATTGAAAATCAAATTACGGAAGAAAATGCTGCAGATATTAAAGCTTCTATCGTTGTCGAGGCAGCAAATGGTCCAACAACAATTGAAGCGACACAAATCTTAACGGATCGTGGCATATTACTTGTACCTGATGTCCTGGCTTCTGCTGGCGGAGTTACCGTTTCTTACTTCGAATGGGTGCAAAATAATCAAGGATATTACTGGTCTGAAGAAGAAGTGGACGAAAAGCTTGAAAAAATCCTTGTGAAATCTTTTAATAATATTTACGAGCTTGCACAGTCTAGACGAGTTGATATGCGTCTTGCCGCTTATATGATTGGTGTAAGAAAAATGGCTGAAGCTTCACGTTTCCGTGGCTGGATCTAATAGGTTCAAAGCTTGGATTGTAAACGAATAAATGCGTTCATTGCATTATCATTGAAAAGATTTGTAAAAACTCCTATCATGTATTGATAGGAGTTTTTATTTTTATTAGAGAACGAATTACATAGTGTGTAGGAAGGCAGTGGAATAGAAATGAATTATGAAGAAGTAATTATCATAGGTGGAGGTCCATGTGGATTGGCTGCTGCAATTGCCCTGAAGGAAGTGGGGATACAGTCTCTAATCATTGAAAAAGGCAATGTGGTGGATTCCATATACCGGTATCCAACACATCAAACCTTTTTTAGTTCAAGTGAAAAATTGGAGATTGGTGACACGGCTTTTATCACGGAAAACCGTAAGCCTGTCCGTAATCAGGCACTTGCCTATTATAGGGAGGTAGCTAGAAGGAAAGAACTGCGTGTGAATAAGTTCGAAAAAGTGGAAAAAGTGGAAAAACAGGATAATGGAAAATTTTTAGTCCGGACATCAAAAGGCGACTATACAGCTTTGCGAGTCATCGTATCGACCGGTTATTATGATCATCCTAATTATATGTGTATTCCCGGTGAGCAGCTTCCTAAAGTGTTTCATTATTTCAAGGAGGGTCATCCGTACTTTAACTGTGATGTTACAGTCATCGGTGGTAAAAACTCAAGTGTAGATGCAGCGCTGGAGTTGGTCAAGTCAGGGGCAAGAGTTACAGTCCTGTATAGAGGCTCAGAATTCTCTTCAAAAATTAAACCATGGATTCTCCCTGAATTTGAATCATTAGTCCGTAATGGGACAATTATGATGGAATTTAATGCGGTTATTGACGAGATCACAGAGGAGAGTGTCATTTATCACGTAGGTAACGAGGAAAAGGTTATTAAAAATGATTTTGTGTTTGCAATGACTGGATATCATCCTGATCATTCATTTTTAGCATCAATGGGCATCAAAATTGACGAGGAGACAGGAAGGCCTACTTATAATGAGGAAACGATGGAGACGAACATTGAAGGTATCTATATTGCTGGAGTTCTGGCAGCCGGAAATAATGCGAATGAAATCTTCATTGAAAATGGTCGGTTTCATGGAGGCTTGATTGCATACCATTTGGCTGTTAAGGAAAAGTAATTTTTATTACAGGAGCTGAAAGTATGGAGAAAATATCATTAATAACAACAGGTGGAACAATCGCCAGTAAAGAAACCACGAATGGTATGTTGGCTTCTGGTGCGTTAAGCGGGATAGAATTAGCATCACTTTGCAAACTACCAAACCATATTGAAATGAAAGTTGTAGACCTTTTCCGGATTTCTAGTATGTCCATGGGTTTTGGGAAAATGGAAAAACTTAAACGTGCAATTCAAAAAGAATTGGAGGATCCAGATGTTACTGGAATTGTCGTAACACACGGTACGGATACATTAGAAGAAACGGCTTATTTCTTGGATGTTACGATTAAGGATCAACGCCCAATTGTTTTAACGGGTTCTCAGCGATCTCCTAAAGATGTAGGAACTGATGTGTATTCGAATTTAAGAAATTCAATATTATGCGCGGCGAGTGAGTTGCTTTATGACGTTGGTGTGGTTGTTGTTTTTAATGAAAGAATCTATTCAGCAAAATATGTAAAAAAAGTACATGCTTCCAATTTGCAAGGATTTGAATCTTTTGGCTATGGGTATTTAGGTATTATTGATAACGATATCGTTAGCATATATCAAAAACCACTACATCGGGAGTGCTTTGATATCCATCATCGTATCCCTAGGGTGGATATCATCAAGTGCCATACTGACGCTGATGGCCTTTTTATAGAAGCTTCGGTCAAAAAAGGCGCTAAGGGTATCGTGCTCGAAGGTGTTGGCAGGGGACAGGTTACACCGGAAATGATTCCTGCCATCCAAGAGGCAATCGATAATGGTGTTACTATCGTCATGACAACAAGTGCGGAAGAAGGAAAAGTATATCCAGCATATGATTATGAAGGTAGCGCATTTGATCTAAAACAACGTGGAGTAATATTAGGTGCTGATTATGACAGCAAGAAAGCAAGAATTAAGTTAGCGGTCGTTCTAGCCAGTGAACACACCGTAGATGAAAAATTCTTTAAGTACTGAGGAATTAAAAAATGTAGCATGACTTTGATTCTTAGATTTAGTTTTTCTGCATTCCGTGGTACGATTAATAAAAAGAAAAAGAAAAGAGGGTCAGCTTATGCTGGTCATGTTGTCAGCAGCTATTGCGCCAGGGTTGGCGCTGCTCAGCTATTTCTATTTGAAAGATCAATATGAAACCGAACCCATTTCGGTCGTCATCAAAACTTTTCTCTTCGGTGTATTCCTTGTTCTGCCGATTATGTTTATCCAATATGTGCTGGAAACGGAGCATATTTTAAATACCGATTTTGCTAATGCTTTTTTATGGGCTGCATTGCTTGAAGAATTTTTCAAGTGGTTCATACTCATATATGTAATATATCAACATATAGCCTTTGATGAGCCATATGATGGAATCGTCTATGGTGCAGCAGTCTCCCTTGGATTTGCCACAATGGAAAATATATTGTATTTGCTGGCCAATGGAGTAGAACATGCTTTTATCAGAGCTATTCTCCCTGTATCAAGTCACGCTTTATTCGGTGTAATCATGGGGTACTATTTGGGCAAGGCGAAATTTTCTACTTCGAATAATAGGTCCTATTTATTCTTGGCACTTGTCATACCAATCTTGCTACATGGGGTTTATGACTATATTTTAATATCACAAAAATTTTGGGTGTATTTTATTTTGCCATTTATGATTTACTTATGGTGGTTAGGTATGAAAAAAGTAAAAAAAGCTCGTTTATTGTCTGAGTTCCATGCAGAAAAACTTTCTCAAAATCATTTTCTTAGTAAGTAATTTATATTTCTATGACGGAGTGCTGGCATATTTTGCCCGCTCCGTTTTTTATTGGTTTGGAATAAAAAAGCCATTTAAGAAGAAAATAGAATTACATTAATTCAAGAAAAAGAGGAGTGTTTTTGATGAAAGGAATTTCGTCAAAATGGAAATGGCTTTTGCTGTTTTCGTGTATAACGATTTGTTTCGGAATTTTCCCGGAAACAAGAACAAATGCCTTTTCGAGCCAAGTTATTCAAAAAGGCGCGGTTGGTGATGATGTAATTGAACTTCAGGCACGGTTACAAAACATTGGATACTATCATGGAAAGATTGATGGAGTCTATGGCTGGGGTACTTATTGGGCACTTCGAAACTTTCAACAAGATTTCGGACTTCCAATCGATGGCTTTGCCGGGACCTCTACAAAACAGAAGTTGGCAAATGCCTCTAATTTTAATAGGAAATTTGTTCACGAACAGATTAATAAAGGTAACGAGTTTACGTATTATGGAGGAGTCGATATTGAAAAGCAGGTAAAAGTGAAGGGGAATGCATCAGGATCTAAGCCAAGTGGAGGCAAAGCTCCATCCGAAAAAACACCCTCCAAAACTGCTACAGCTGCGAATCTTCCGGGCGGATACTCTCAGAATGATATACAACTGATGGCCAATGCCGTTTATGGCGAGGCGCGGGGGGAGCCATATACCGGTCAAGTTGCTGTTGCAGCAGTAATTTTAAATAGGGTAGAGAGCGTATCTTTCCCGAATACCATTTCGGGAGTGATTTTTGAACCTGGGGCCTTTACGGCTGTTGCGGATGGACAGATTTGGCTGACACCAAACGAAAGGGCAAAAGAAGCCGTAGTGGATGCTATCAATGGTTGGGATCCAAGCGGTAATGCAGAATATTACTTTAATCCCGATACCGCAACAAGTAAGTGGATCTGGTCAAGAGAACAAATTAAAAGAATCGGAAAACATATCTTTTGTAAGTAAAGAGGTGAAGGAAAATGATCAGGAATATAGTGATTGTCCTGCTTGTTGTAGTCGTTGCAGGAACCGCATTCTGGGGCTATCAAGAACATAAGGAAAAAAATGCTGTATTAATCAATGCGGAAAACACGTATCAGCGAGCCTTTCATGATTTAAGCTATCAAGTAGACTTATTGCATGATAAAGTCGGCAGCACATTGGCGATGAATTCTCGATATTCATTAAGTCCGGCCTTAACCGATGTATGGCGTATCACTTCCGAAGCCCAAAGTGATGTTGGACAGCTGCCGTTGACCCTGCTCCCATTCAATAAAACGGAAGAATTTTTATCAAAAATTGCGGACTTCAGTTATAAAACAGCTGTACGTGACCTTGAAAAAGAACCATTGAATGATAAGGAATATTCGACTTTAAAATCCTTGTACACACAGGCAGGTGACATCCAGGACGAGTTAAGAAAAGTGCAATATCTAGTCCTTAAAAACAATTTACGCTGGATGGATGTCGAAATGGCTCTTGCATCAGGAAAAGAAAATTCGGATAACACGATCATCGACGGATTAAAAACGGTAGAGAAAAAAGTATCTGGGTATGGGGAAACAAATGAGATGAATCCGACTTTTACTTCTGTACAACAGAAGGAGGAAAATTACAAAAATTTAGAAGGTAAAGTCTATACAAAAGAAGAAGCTGTTGCTGTTGCAAAAGGCTATGCCCATATTAAAAACGGAAATTTGAAGGTGAATGTCGAAGAAAACGGCAAAGGTTCCGATTACGGATTTTACAGTGTAAGCATTCTTGATAAGGATACCAATAACGAAGTGAATATGGATTTGACCAAAAAAGGCGGTTATCCAATTTGGTATATCAATAATAGGGACATTAACAAAACAAGTATTGATTTGAATCAGGCATATACTAAAGCCGCAGATTTTTTAAAAGAACATGATTTCAGTTCCCTTGAATTGTTTGAAAGTGCACAATACGATAATATCGCTCTGTTAAATTTCGTGACATCAATAGATGGAGTAAAGATTTATCCGGATTCAGTCAAGGTTAAAATAGCATTGGATGATGGATCTGTTATTGGATTTTCAGCGGATGAGTTTTTAAAATCACATAAGGTTAGGGAAATTGGAAACCCAAAAATTTCTGAGGAAGAAGCAAAGAAAAAAATTAACTTAAATGTTAAAATAATGGATCAAGGGAAAGCGTTAATCATTAATGATATTGGCGAAGAAGTACTCTGTTATGAATTTCTGGGTACGATAAACGAAGATACATACCGTATTTTCATTAATGCTGATAACGGCCAAGAAGAAAAAGTGGAAAAACTAAAAAATTCCGAGCCAATATACGAAAATTTAATGTAATTCTCTAATAATTTACTTTACTTACTATCATAGGGAAATGTGCCTAGTCACTTTCCCTTTTTCTTATTTCATGACATAATAATATAAACTATTTTATGGATTATGTGGGAAAATTTATAGGGAAATTCTTATGCAATCTCCTTCTTTAGTGGCTATCATAGAATGCGAGGACGTGGAAATCACAATGATTAATATTGGCGATATATTAATATTGGAACAGATATATTCTTCTCAAAATGAAAAGTTCAAATGTATGGTTGTAGAAATAGAAGCTGGGTGTGTTTATATAGACTTTCCCATCAATTTAGCGACTGGAAAAAATGCATTTCTTGTGGACGGAACTCAAGTGAACGTTACATTTTCTAATAAGGAACAGGCTGTATATGTTTTTGAGTCTGAGGTTTTAGGAAAAGTGAAGGGTCAGATACCGATGATTCAATTACTATTGCCGGATGTAGAAACATTTGTGAAGATTCAAAGAAGGAATTACGTTCGTCTTGATGTAACGCTTGATACAGCCATCCATCCCGAACATTCTGAGTTTACTCCATTTCGTGCACTTACTGAGGACATCAGTGCCGGCGGAGCTTCTATCAGGCTTTTAAAAGGTGCAAATATAAAATCGGATTCACAATTATATCTGTGGATGGCTCTTACTCTAAAATCAGGGCAAATCAACTACTTGCGGTTAAAAAGTCGAGTCATTCGAGTAACTGAGAAAGACCAGGGTAATATGCTACTGCACATACAATTCATTGAACCAACCAAAAATGATGTACAAACATTAATGAGATTTATTTTTGAAAAGCAGGTGGATGTAAAGAAAAAAGGGTTGTATGTTTGAATGAAAAACAGCGATTCTTTCCATACTGATAAGATAATCAAGTGTGGAAGGAGCAGCTTATGAAAACATTTGAAAGGCTGTTAATTAAAGTGATTATTATCCAACTGGTCTGTTTGTTCTTTTTTCAGTTCCTTTTGAGCAGGGAAGATCATATCTTCGAATTAACTAAGCTCTCAAGGTATGAAGGTGTCAATAGCAATAATTATACGAAAATCATTGAAACCTTCAATGGAATATCAAAATAAAAGCGGCCAATCCGCTTTTTTTGTATGAAGTTTTTTTCTGGAAGGAAAACTATTAATGGCCTTTTAAATCGAAAGTATACAAAAGCGAATTTGGATGTACACGCCCTTTTATTAATGATTTTCCCGCTAATTGTGATAAAATGAAAGGGTATTAAATAATCAGCATGATTGTAGGATTCTTGGGAGGATTTATGGAAAAAAAATTATCAGTTGCAATCGATGGACCAGCTGCTGCTGGAAAAAGTACGGTTGCTAAAATTGTTGCAGAAAAGTTCAATTACATATATGTGGATACAGGTGCAATGTACAGGGCCTTAACCTATAAAGCTCTGAATCATCAGATTCCTCTGAATGATGAACAAGCTTTATTTGAGATTCTTATTAATACAGAAATTGAATTAAGACCGAGTGAAAATGGGCAGTTGGTGTTCTTGGATAATGAAAACGTTACAGCCCAAATCAGAAACAATGAAGTGACTGGGTCTGTATCAGAAGTGGCGAAGCACCGGAGTATCCGAGAAGAAATGGTGCGTAGGCAGCAGAATTTTGGTGAAAATGGTGGAGTTGTCATGGATGGAAGAGATATCGGGACACATGTGTTACCTAATGCCGAAGTAAAAGTATTTCTAATTGCCTCTGTAGATGAACGAGCTCAGCGGAGACATCAAGAAAATATTTTAAAAGGTTTCCCATCCGATATTGAAAAGTTAAGAGAAGAAATTGCAACAAGGGACAAGCTGGACTCGGAACGCGAAGTAGCTCCCCTGAAAAAGGCAACAGATGCTATAGAAATTGATACGACTTCATTATCAATTCAAGAAGTGGCAGAAAGTATCATGTCTTTGATAGAAGAGAGGAAAAGATGAAATTGGATTTTTACACATTTGCCAAAAACGTCGTTAAAAGCGTTTTAATGCCTTCGTATAGGGTTAAAACGCTTGGGAAGGAACATTTCCCTAAAGATGGAGGGGTATTGATTTGTGCCAATCACATTGATAATTTGGATCCGCCTATAGTTGGCATAACGTCTCCAAGGGATATTCACTTCATGGCGAAGGAAGAGTTGTTTCAAGCACCGGTTTTAAAGGGTATTTTACCAAGAGTAAATGCCTTTCCCGTAAAGCGGGGAAATAGCGATCGGGAATCTCTTAGAAAAGGTTTAAAGCTTTTAAAAGAAGGTAAGGTGCTTGGACTGTTTCCGGAAGGGACTAGAAGTAAGACAGGTGAATTGGGAGAAGGTATGGCTGGAGCTGGGTTTTTCGCATTGCGTTCTGATGCGGTAATTATACCTTGTGCAATTATTGGTCCCTATAAGTTTTTGCGACCATTAAAAGTGGTTTATGGTCCACCAATAAATTTCACTGAATATAGGGAAAAGAAGGTTTCAGCCGATGAAGCAACCAAGATTATTATGGACCAAATCGGAAAATTGATTTCTGAGCATAAATAATCCTTCATACTTGACAATTTTATGATTTTGTTAGAATTTATAAAATAGGGGTATAGTTCCGTTTTAGGGATGAAAAGGAAAAAAACCTTGTTACTCTAAAAAAAAGCTGTTTTTATCTTTATTAGGAAAGTGTTTTTATTGAACCACTTTAAATAAAATATGTGGCCGATGAAGAGGAAATTTGCTGATCAGTCATGGGTTAAGGAGGAGTTAGTAATGACAGAAGATATGAATCAGGTAGAAGTGAACAATTACAAAGTTGGGGATCAAGTAAAAGCAACCGTTTCAAAGGTAGAAGAAAAACAGGTTATTGTAGATGTAGAAAACAGCAAGTCAGATGGAATTATTCCTATCAGTGAGCTGTCGAGCCTTCATGTCGAAAAGGCGTCAGATGCCGTTTCGGAGGGTGATATATTGGAGCTTGAAGTTATTAAAGTAGAAGAAGAAGCTCTTATTCTATCAAAACGTAAAATTGATGCGTTAAAAGCATGGGATGACCTGGAACAAAAATTTGAAAACGGAGACGTATTTGAGGCAGAAGTAAAAGATGTTGTCAAAGGCGGTCTTGTTGTAGATCTAGGCGTACGTGGTTTTGTTCCAGCTTCTTTAGTAGAAGACTACTTCGTTGAAGACTTTTCTGATTACAGAAACAAAACTTTAACATTCAAGATTGTTGAGCTTGAGAAGGATAAGAATCGTTTAATTCTCTCCCATCGGGCAGTCATTCAAGATCTAAAAGAAAAACAAAAAGCAAATGTTCTTGATACAATTGAAAGCGGGCAAGTACTCCATGGAACAGTACAAAGGATTACCGACTTTGGTGCATTTGTCGATATTGGAGGGGTAGACGGACTTGTCCATATTTCTCAGCTTTCTCATGAGCATGTAGATAAGGCATCAGATGTCGTTACCGAAGGCGATGAAGTGCAGGTGAAAGTTCTTTCTATTGATCGCGATAATGAAAGGATTTCACTGTCCATAAAAGATACTCTTCCGGGGCCTTGGACAGATATTTCTGATAAAGCGGCGAAAGGATCTACACAAAAGGGCATCGTGAAACGCCTTGTTTCTTTCGGAGCATTCGTGGAGATTTTCCCGGGAGTAGAAGGACTTGTCCATATTTCGCAGATTTCACACAAACATATAGCAACACCGCAGGAAGTGTTAAAAGAAGGTCAGTCTGTCGAAGTGAAAGTTCTTGATGTCAATGAAAAAGAACACCGTTTATCCTTGAGCATCAAAGAACTTGAAGATCCTCAGTCCAATTACACATCAGATTATGAACTCCCAGAAGAAACAAAGGGCTTTCAGCTGGGTGAAATGATTGGTGATCAATTGAAAAAACTAAAATAAGAAAATAATGGTGATAGCCTTGGAGAGAGCAAAACGAAAATTAGAGCATATAGACTTTGCATTAAAAACAGGTCAGCAGCGTAAATCCGGACTAGAAGATATTTCGTTTATTCACCAGAGCTTACCAGGAATTTCTTTGAATAATGTGGACCTCACAGTAGAAATTGGCGGACTTAATTTAAGTTCGCCAATTTTTATAAATGCAATGACCGGTGGCGGTGGTCTTGAAACAGAAAAGTTGAATGGGGATTTGGCGATTGCTGCGAGGGAAACAGGGATTGCTATGGCAGTTGGTTCACAAATGGCAGCCATAAAGGATTCCAGTCAGCAGGCATCCTTTAAGGTAGCAAGACAGGAGAATCCTAATGGAGTCCTGATTGGAAATCTGGGAGGTGAAGCAACTGTAGAGCAAGCAAAGCGAGCGAGCGATATGATAGAGGCTGACGCTCTGCAGATTCATCTCAATGTCATTCAAGAGCTGACAATGCCTGAAGGAGATCGGAATTTTTCTGGTACATTATCACGAATTGAAGAAATCAACAGAAGCCTTGGAGTTCCTATGATTGTAAAAGAAGTCGGGTTTGGAATGAGTAAGGAAACCGTTGAACAATTACTTTCCGTTGGAGTTTCAATCATTGATGTGGGTGGGTTCGGTGGAACGAATTTTGCGAAGATAGAAAATGAAAGACGAGCGAAAATACTCGGCTATTTTAATGATTGGGGTATTCCAACAGCTGCCTCAATAGTAGAAGCGGTAAATGTTTCACCTGCGCTTTCAGTTATAGGATCAGGTGGTATTCAAAGTCCTTCAGAAATTACAAAAAGCCTCGCCTTAGGGGCAAAAGGTGTAGGTTTAGCCGGCCATTTCCTAAAACTACATAAAGAATTGGGCTTGGCACAGTTAATTAAAGAAATAAACTACATACATGAAGATTTAAAAATCATCATGACGGCGCTTGGAGCTGCTAATATTTCTGAATTAAGGAAAACAAAAATAGTTATTGCTGGCAATACCTATCATTGGTTAGCTCAAAGAGGTATTGATTGCTCGACATATGCTAAATGAAACAAAAAGAAGCATCTCTAATTGTTCAAAGACAATCGGATGCTTCTTTTTTATTTAGCTGTTTCTTTTTCTTGCCTCTTCCGGGCTTTCCATTTTAGTGGCCCCTTTATGATCCAGTGATTGGTCTCTATCAGATTCCACCCGTTTACTTTCTTTCAATTTCTTTTCTTGACGATCTTTACCCATGAGTACACCTCCTTTTTGTAAATAACTAAATGAACAGTTTTATGTATAGATATTACAAGTACTCATTAAAAATCGAGCTTAATGTTTATTCTTTAAATAAACAAGCCATAATGTTTCCTAAAAGGGGGACGCTACATGGATGGAATTTTGTTTTATTGGATGTCATGGATAGTTTGGGTCATTGTCATGTATTTTATTCCAAAGACTGTTCCATTTCGTTTTGATTTTCTTTTTCATCTGTTAGCTGTCATGGTTTTAGCAGGATATAATCTGGAGGTCTCCTTGCTTTCTATACATATGAGCGGTCTATATCTTATCTTTATACTTTGTGTGTACATAAGGAAGGAATCAATCATCAAGATTATAGAGCTGATCAGCGGTTGCCTTATAATCACTCTTGCTTATGCAAGTTTTCAGCTATTTTCTATGCTTGATCCGATATGGCTCATTATGAAACCTTCTTACCTTTTGTGTATTTTTCTGAATTATCTTATCCTATTACTTTTTAAAAATTGGAAACATCGCTTGTTCGTCCTTTTAGTTGGACTGATTATGGGTGACCTCGTATATTCGGGATTGCTTGTCTATCATTCATTGTCCTATGAGGCACTTACATACGCATGGCATGATAATGCAGTACTGATATTGTGTGCGAACATAGTCTGGAGACTATTGGAACTTATGAGTAGATATATTTTTTCATCACCTCAATCAAGGTTTTTATCGAAGCAGAGAAAAGGGAACTTTAATCAATGAATAATTCTGACCTAACTATTAATGAAGCCAGAATATACGGTATGAGGATAAATGCTTGTTTTATCCAATAAGCAAGGTTGCATTTGGATTTAATTGGAATCGGAAGGCTTTTATGCATACAAACATTGTTGATTGGCGAGAAATTTGTTACTATAGGATAGTTAGAGGTCTGTAGATAAATCGTAATATGCTCTAATCAAATAAAAAGGAAGCTGAATGCCGAAAGCTTTTTTCGGCTATCTTCATTTTTTTGGGCTGTTTTTAATCACGTTTTACCATGCTGAGAGTTCAGCTTCATGTCACCTGAGGAACAGGGGAAGTGAATTGGACAATCTGCATGTAAATACTTGATACGTTTAACTAACTATCAGTGGGGAACTCTCTTACTGATGGAAGTTTCCTTTATATGATGGTGGATGCAGCCTTTTCCTTGAAAAGGAAATAATGAAAATCAACAATGCAGATGCAAGATTAAAAAAATGCATTCATGAATTTCGTGACTTTGACAGAGATATAGTAGCAGAAAGGGTGAATAGCAATGCCAAAACCGGTAATTGCGATAGTCGGTCGGCCGAACGTAGGTAAATCGACAATCTTTAATAGAATAGTGGGAGAACGTGTTTCAATAGTTGAAGACGTTCCAGGAGTAACAAGAGACAGAATTTATAGTTCAGGTGAATGGTTGACACATGATTTTAACATAATTGATACAGGCGGGATCGATATCGGTGACGAGCCGTTCCTCGAACAAATTCGCCAGCAGGCTGAAATTGCTATAGACGAAGCCGATGTAATTATCTTTATGACGAATGGTCGTGAAGGAGTAACAGCTGCAGATGAAGAGGTAGCGAAAATTCTCTTTAAATCGAGAAAACCTGTTGTTCTAGCGGTCAATAAAGTCGATAATCCAGAAATGAGAGATCAAATCTATGATTTCTACGCGTTAGGTTTTGGGGATCCATTCCCAATCTCTGGATCTCACGGGCTTGGTCTTGGAGACCTTTTAGATGAAGCGGCAAAACATTTCCCTAAATTCAGTGGTCAGGATTATGCTGATGATGTTATTAAATTCAGTTTAATTGGAAGACCGAATGTTGGTAAATCATCACTAGTCAATGCCTTGCTTGGAGAAGATCGGGTTATCGTCAGTGATATTGAAGGCACGACTCGTGACGCGATTGACTCACCGTATAAATATAATGGTAAAGAGTATGTCATTATTGATACCGCAGGGATGAGAAAAAAAGGGAAAGTGTATGAAAGTACGGAAAAATATAGTGTACTTCGTGCATTGAGAGCAATTGAACGTTCAGACGTTGTTCTTGTCGTTTTGAATGCGGAAGAAGGTATCCGTGAGCAGGATAAAAAAATTGCCGGATATGCCCACGAAGCGGGTAGAGCGGTCATAATTGTCGTCAATAAATGGGATGCTATCGAGAAAGATGAAAAGACCATGAAGGACTTTGAAGAAAATATTCGTGCTCATTTCCTATTCTTAGATTATGCGCCGATCATTTATCTTTCTGCCCTAACTAAAAAACGTACACATACGTTGATACCAGTCATTGATCAAGCTAGTGAGAATCATGCTATCCGTGTTCAGACAAATGTATTGAATGAAGTGGTTATGGATGCAGTGGCTATGAATCCGACACCAACTCATAATGGGAACCGTTTGAAAATTTACTATACGACCCAGGTAGCGATTAAGCCGCCAACTTTTGTTGTATTTGTTAACGATCCAGAGTTAATGCATTTCTCATATGAGAGATTTTTAGAAAATCGAATTCGGGACGCCTTTGGATTTGAAGGAACACCGATACGCATTTTTGGACGCCAAAGAAAATAGAAAGGGCGGTATGTACAATGGTGAACGCAAAAGAAAGTATCGCAGTTATTGGTGCAGGGAGCTGGGGAACTGCTTTAGCGATGGTATTAGCTGATAATCAGCATGAAGTGAGGTTATGGGGACATAATCCGAAACAAATTGATGAAATAAATCAAGCTCATACTAATAAAAAATATTTGCCGGGAATTGAACTTCCAATAGGAATTAAAGGGTATTCTTCAATCGAGCAGGCTTTAGTTGGGATTGAAATAATTATATTAGCTGTGCCGACGAAAGCCTATCGTGAAGTGCTTGGTCAGATTAAAGCAGCCCATGATAAGCCATTAACAATTGTTCATGTGAGTAAAGGCATTGAACCTGATTCGCTACTACGTATTTCAGAAATGATTGAAGAAGTATCTTCAACAGATTGGCTTAAAGATATTGTGGTCCTTTCTGGGCCAAGTCATGCTGAAGAAGTCAGTTTACGTCATCCAACAACAGTTGCCGTTTCTTCAAAAAATATGAAGTCGGCCGAAAAGGTTCAGGACATCTTTATCAATCATAATTTCCGTGTGTATACAAACCCTGATTTGATTGGTGTCGAAATCGGGGGAGCTTTAAAGAATATAATTGCTTTAGCCGCCGGTATTACGGACGGGTTAGGCTATGGGGATAATGCAAAGGCTGCCTTAATTACACGAGGATTGGCTGAAATCTCTCGTTTAGGAGTAGCCATGGGCGCTAACCCACTCACTTTTTCAGGATTAGCTGGTATTGGTGACTTAATTGTAACTTGTACAAGCGTACACTCCCGTAACTGGAGAGCAGGAAATATGCTTGGAAAAGGACAAAAGCTTGAGGAAGTTTTAGAAAACATGGGTATGGTTGTTGAAGGTGTAAGAACCACTAAAGCTGCCTATCAACTAGCTCAAAAGTACGAAGTGAATATGCCGATTACTGAAGCCTTGTACGATGTCTTGTTTAATGGTGAAGAAGTGAAACAGGCAGTTGACCTCTTGATGAATCGTTCGAAAACGAATGAAATGGAAGAACTCTTTAACATTTTGGATAGCAGACAGCAGGATTAACCTCAAATCTGTAGTTTCAATAAAAGAATTTCATTAAAATGGGCATTCGAGGATGCGCGTTGCAATGTATCAGCATACAATGCAACGAAAGTAAACTAGTAATTTGACCTCGGCACGGGGGATTTAGTCAAATGGGCAGAAGATATCTTGATATCTTCTGCTTTTTTTTATGAATAAAAATCACCCAATCACCTTACATTTTCGTTTATGACAAAATTTATTTTCAGCTTAATTACTTATTTATTGTTTTTTAATTTGATCATCACGAATTATGAATAAATGAATAGATTATTCAAGTTTGCATGAAATTTCTACTAATTTCCTTGTTATTCGCTTAAAATCGACTATTTTTTTTGGTATGAAAATTGCGAAGTGTAATATATTCAGAAATTTCGCAATAAGGAGGCACTAGAAAACGTTGGTAAAATTTTAATCAATGAACACAGATAATTAGGAAGGGGAATGATACATGCAAACAGGTCAGCTGAAAAGGTCTTTAAATTTATGGCATATTGTATTGCTCGGTGTTGGATATATGACCCCGATGGTTGTTTTTGATACATTTGGGATTGTTTCTGAAAAAACAGGGGGACATGTACCGACCGCTTATGTTATTGCTCTAATAGCGATGTTGTTTACGGCAGCCAGTTACGGGAAAATGGTAAAAGTTTACCCGCAGGCAGGTTCGGCCTATACTTACACCCAAAAAACGATTAATCCGCATTTAGGCTTTCTTGTCGGCTGGTCATCGATGCTTGATTATTTATTTTTACCAATGGTGAATGCCGTATTAACAAAAATATATTTAACTGCTCTTTTTCCTGAAGTGTCTCCATGGATATGGGTGGTTGCATTTGTTCTTTTAATGACGGTCATTAACTTATTCAATGTGAACTTTGCTGCCAATTTTAATAGCTTTCTTGTTTTTTTTCAAATGCTAGTCATTATTATATTTGTGGCACTGGTTGTTAAAGGGGTTATGGGTGGTGAAGGTACAGGAGAGGTCTTCTCGATTCAACCATTCATTGGGTCACATATGGAAATGTCCACTCTCATAACAGGAGCAACGATTCTATGTTTTTCTTTCTTGGGGTTTGATGCGGTCACTACGTTATCAGAAGAAACACCAAATCCAACCAAAACGATTCCGCGTGCCATTTTTTTAACTGCTTTTATTGGCGGAGTTTTATTTGTGACAGCTGCTTTTTTTACACAGCTATTTTTCCCTGATGTTTCCCGTTTTGCTGACCCGGAAGCGGCATCACCTGAAATTGCCCTATATGTAGGAGGAAAACTTTTTCAGGCGTTCTTTCTTGCAGGTACATTATCTGGTACCCTTGCTTCAGGTCTTGCATCACATGCTAGTGTTTCAAGGCTTCTATATGTTATGGGTCGAGACCAGATGATCCCGAAAAAACTTTTTGGGTTTATCCATCCTACATATAAAACGCCATTTTACAATGTCATCTTTGTTGGGGCTATATCACTGGTGGCATTATTCCTTGATTTAGTAACAGCTGCTTCACTCATTAATTTTGGAGCTTTAATTGCTTTCACTTTCGTAAATATTTGTGTAATCATCCATGCAATTAGGAATAAAAGCTTTCGTTCAGTTAAAGGATTTCTAAGTAATATCTTGTCCCCGGTAATAGGAGCAGCATCAGTGTTCATTCTTTGGCTTAATCTTGAAATGAGTTCACTGATTCTAGGTGTTATTTGGGCGGTAATCGGTATTGGTTATCTTCTTTATCGGACGAAATTGTTTACCAATTCTCCTCCGCAATTCCAATTTGAAAAAGCTCAAAATATCTAAAAAAATCAGAAACAAGGGAGGGTGTCATATGTCTGATAGAGGGATGAACGGGTCGTAAACGCTCATACCTGTTGTTCTATTTGGTTTTTCGTTTAAGGCGTTAGCGCATATGCTCTGGATTAATCCTATCAATAGTGAATCGGATCATAACAATACAAATGAAAAAATGTAAAAAGAGAATGAAAATTAGAAAGGAAAAATGTTCTTTTGCACAAGTCAGTTTAAAACAATTTGGGGATGCATTAGCGGTACATGTAACAAGGGTCCAATAGAGGGCCCTTTTTTATGTTTACAGATTCAGTTATATTGAAGATGAGTTCAGGAGTAAATGTTTATTTTTTATCTCGCAATTTAGAATTATGTTAAAATAAAGGCTAGTGACAAAAGGAGAGTGAAACTGTGCTATCCATACCGGATGATAAAATTAGACCATTCATAACTATCACAATTGATCAACCTACATTTTTAGCTCAAAAAGTTTATGAGATACAGGAACCTTTCTTTTTTCTGATGAAGGAACAGCAAGTGTTTGCCTATATCCGCATGGAGGACCTCCCGTTAAACGATAGAACATTAACAGCCGAACAGCTTGTGCAGTATGCCTTTTCAATTGATAATGTCTGTAAGTTGCCTCCGAACATCTCTCTGCCGCTTCTTTATCAAATTATCGGTGAACCTATCGTATTGATAAAAACGGATGAAGGCATGCTTACTGGCTATGTTAAAAGGGAAGATGTGTTAGCTGAACTATTCAAGCAGGACAGCAAACAAAATTTAGATCTGTTAAAAGTTATTTTGACATCCATTCCTATGGGGATCTTTGTAGCTGATAAAGAAAGAAATATTGTTAACTTTAATGAATCAGGCTTGAAAATGATAAAAAAGCCTTCAGAACAAGTACTTAATCAACCTGCTGCGACCATCTTCAATAAGCAGCATATACATAGTGTGTTTACCAGTGGAGGCAGTATCCTCAATCAGCTGGAAATTACCGATATAATGAGTGTGCTTGTCGATTATAGCCCAATTCTAAACCATACAAAAGAAGTGGAAGGTCTTATTATCATCGTTCAGGACTTACCAATGGTTGAGGAAATGGCTATGGAAATAGAGTTGATAAAGAGTTCGAATAAGGATTTAAATGCCATTTTAGCGAATATCTATGATGAAATTCTGGTCGTTAATCAAAAAGGGGAACTGTTGCGCTACAGTGACAGCATCATTTCTGGATTCTGGGGAATGGATTTAAAGGATTATATCGGGAAGAACCTCTTGCAAATAGAGGATGAAGGGATTTTTAACCCTTCGGTCACCCGGTTAGTTCTTGAGCAAAAGAAGAAAGTATCGATTGTTCAAGATACGAAAATGAATAAGAAAGTCCTTTCCGTAGGAACCCCTGTGTTCAATGAAAAAGGAGACATTGAGCGAATTGTCATTGCATCAAGGGATATTACAGAAACAACTCAGTTAAAATCAGAGTTAAATGAAATGAGAAAAGAACTTGACTCGTTCAAAAAACAAGATCAATTTTACAAAGAGTTGATTTTCGCCAGTCCTAAAATGGAGCAGATTATTAGCCAAGTGAAAAAAATTGCCCATTTTTCATCTACCGTGTTAATCAATGGAGAGTCTGGTGTAGGTAAAGAAGTGATTGCTGAGTCAATCCATAAAATGGGTAGAAGGTCCAAACAGCCTTTCTTGAAAATAAATTGCGGAGCGATACCGGAAAATTTACTCGAAAGTGAATTGTTTGGTTATACGAAGGGATCATTTACCGGCGCAGATAAAAATGGAAAGGTAGGATACTTTCAACAGGCGAATAATGGCGTTTTATTCCTTGATGAAGTTGGAGATATGCCTATACACCTGCAAGTGAAATTGCTTCGTGTTTTACAGGAACAGGAAGTGATTCCGATTGGTAGTACTACACCTATACCGATTGATGTTCAAATTGTTGCTGCTACGAATAAGAGACTGGAAAAAATGGTCGAGATGGGGACATTTAGAGAAGATTTGTTCTATCGGTTAAACGTCATTCCCATTCATGTTCCGCCTTTAAGGGAAAGACCGGAGGATATACCGCCGCTAGCTTTTCATTTTCTACAAAAGCTAAATGAGCGGTATCACCGGAATTACCATTTTTCGCCAGATGCTCTAAATATTCTGGAGGTCTATTCATGGCCAGGTAACATTCGCGAATTGCAAAATATGATTGAAAGATTGGTTGTCTCCGCGGATGAAGAAATGATTGATGCCGACTTTATCCAGAAGTTCCTTACGGTTGGCAGCGATTTTAAACAGGCAAAACCAATTATAACGAGAATTCTTCCTCTTCAAGAGGCACAGGATTATGTGGAAGAGCAATTGATCATGCTTGCAATGAAACAATATAAAACTACGACGAAAGCAGCTAAAGCGCTGGGGATCAGCCAATCGTCAGTGAGCAGAAAGTATCAAAAAATCTTAGCAGAGCAAAATAAGAGAAGCGAAAAAAATGTATTTTTTTGAATGAAAGCTGTTGACAAGTGTTTAACTTGTACAACGGCTTTTTTTTTATGTAGTAATTGGAAAGCGTCTCGAAGGACTTCTAAAAGGGAGGTATGCATCAGAAAATAAGCTATGCATATTTGCATAGTTTTTATAGATTTTTAAAAGAAAAATAGCTATATCCTTAATGAAACATGTTGGCATGGTTCTTGCTTGTATATATGTATAAGCTAAAAGGGAGGTAAACAGTAAAGTTTTATCAGAGTTATCATAATTAACCAACCACTACAGTTTACTAAAAAAGGAGTTTTTTATATGTCAATTAATGTAGAAAATAAAACAAATCAAGTGAGCCAAACAGAAACACAGGATTATATTAAAAAAGTGCTTCAATTAATCGAACAAAAAGAAATTTCAAAAGAAGATGCCCAATGGGTAACGAAAGAAACTGTTGAAAATTTCCGTAACCATGTAAACCCAGGTTTTTTAGAATATCGGAAAACGGTAACGAAAGATACACAATTCGCAGCAGTAGAATGGTCTGACCAGGATTCCTGTTTTACGGATGTTAATGGAAAAAAATATATTGATTGTTTAGGCGGCTTTGGTATCTATAATGTTGGCCACCGTAACCCCAAAGTTGTAAAAGCCGTTACTGATCAATTGCAAAGACAAGCACTTCACAGCCAGGACTTACTAGATCCATTACGGGCAATGCTTGCTAAGATTCTTGCTGATATTACACCGGGAGATTTAAAATACTCCTTCTTTACGAACAGCGGTACTGAAAGTGTAGAAGCTGCGTTGAAGTTGGCTAAAATGTACAGCGACCGATACACGATTATTTCGACGACAAAATCATTTCACGGAAAAAGCCTCGGTTCCCTTTCGGCTACTGCAAAGGGCATGTTCCGTAAACCGTTCCTACCACTGATTCCGGGCGTACGTCATGTACCTTTCGGTGATATCGATATGATGAGGAAAACGTTCGAAAGTAGTGCCCTAGTCGGTGAAGAAGTTGCTGCTGTATTGTTGGAACCTATCCAAGGAGAGGGAGGAGTCATTCTGCCTCCACAAGGTTATTTGAAGCAAGTTCGAGAATTATGTGATGAGTATGATGCGTTATTAATTTTGGATGAAGTGCAAACGGGAATGGGGCGCACAGGCAAAATGTTTGCTTCTGAGCTTTATGATGTTGTTCCAGACATTATTTGTTTAGCTAAAGCATTTGGTGGTGGAGTGATGCCAGCTGGGGCAGTTGTAGCCAATGAGAAAGTGTTTAAAAGCTGGTTCGAAAATCCGTTCATGCACACAACCACGTTTGGAGGAAACCCACTTGCCTGTGCTGCAGCTATTGCTACAATCGATGTGCTTTTGGAAGAAAAATTACCGGAGCGTGCCGCAGAAGTAGGTGAATACTTCCTAAATGGATTAAGAGAAGTAGCTAACGAGCATAAAGATAAGGTTTTGGAGATCCGTGGACAAGGTTTAATGATTGGCATTGAGTTCCATAAAGACGAAGTAGGTTATGAATTCTCAAAAGCTCTCTTCGATAAAGGTATTTTGGTAGCGGGTACGCTTATAAACTCTAAAACAATCCGGATTGAGCCGTCATTGACAATTCATTTGGATGAAGTTGATACAGTAATCAAAGCGTTTAAAGATGTGTTGCCAACACTTAAATCTTAATTATAATTCAACAAAAAAGCAGCCGAGGGGCTGCTTTTTTGGTTGAATTAAAGGAAGAGAATGGGAGTGTTTTACATTTATTTATTCGGGTAATTTGCAAGAAGTGGAAGTCTTTTATCGGACTATATGTAAGGCTAGGGGTAGTGAAATTGAAAATTATTATTTATCAAATGATTGTGACAAGCAATTTTTTACACAGTTTGGACAATGATTTAATTCCTTTAACGTAATTTGGTATGTTATAATAATTTCTGGAAAAAGGAGTGATAATGATATGACACCTGCTCTGCAAAAAATGTGGATATCCTTTATAGCTATGGGCTTTATGGTTATCTCTATATTTCTTATTTACTTAAGCCGCTATAAATTAAAAGGTTTTTTTAAAGGCTTAACAGCAATTATTGCATACATACTTATGATTCTTGCCGGCTTGATCATCCTTATCGTTGTTCTTAGCGGGCCAACCACTTGATAGGTGAGGAGAAATGATGAAAAATTTTTTCAAAATATTATGTTTATTATGCATCTCGGGATTATTGACTGGGTGTTTGTATCCTCAGAAGCAAAAAATGCAAAATCAACTGCCTTATAAAGAGCAAATACAATCTGTCCAAAGCGCAGTTGATCAATTTCAGAAAGATGAAGGCGGCATTTTGCCAATTGTTACAAAAGAGGCTGAAACACCAATTTACCAAAAATACGTGATTAAGTTTTCTAAGATTTCACCCAAGTATATGGCAGAACCGCCTGACAATGCCTATGAATCAGGTGGAGTTTTTCAATATGTCCTTGTTAATGTTGAAGATGATCCGACTGTAAAACTGTTGGATGTCCGGATGGCTCAGAAAATTCAGGATATTTCCTTGAGATTGAAAGCTTATCAGCAAAGCAACGGTTACCCCCCATTTAAGGAAAGGTTAGCGGATAATGTCTTTACTCTTGATTATGAAAAGATGGGTCTAAAGGAAGCCCCTACGGTCACGAGTCCATTTTCACAAAAAGACTTATATTTCGTGGTTGACGGTGGCGGCAATATTTTTGTTGACTATACCCCTGATTTATATGACGTATTGCAGGGGCATGACGGAGATATTAATCCTGGTGATGATATTCGTGAACTCCTTGTACAAAATTCTGAGTTTGTTCCGGCCTATTCACTGCCATATACAATTGATAAAAAAACAAATAATCCAAAATTTCTTTCAAAATAGTCATAACCCTTCTTCTACAAAATATATTGTAGGGGAAGGGTTATTTCTTTATTTTTATTTCATCTTACTTTTAAAATAACAACCCTTATATAAAATTTCTGGTGGAGGAAGGGATTAAACCAGGGAAATAATTGGAATAAATTTTTAGGACAACATCATAGATATATAGTGTCCTAAATAAAGTAAATGGATAAACGAAATCCCAAAACTCTAATTCGGGAGGGGATACCTTGGAAAAGGTAGATATTTTCAAAGATATAGCTGAGCGGACCGGTGGCGACATTTATTTAGGTGTAGTCGGTGCCGTCAGAACAGGGAAATCCACATTTATTAAGAAATTCATGGAGCTTGTTGTTATTCCGAATATACCGTCAGAAGCTGACCGTGCCAGGGCACAGGATGAATTACCTCAAAGTGCTGCTGGAAAAACGATCATGACGACAGAACCTAAATTCGTACCGAATCAGGCAGCGTCGATTCAGGTTGCGGAAGGGCTTGAAGTGAACATTCGTTTAGTCGATTGTGTGGGTTATACAATACCTGGGGCTAAAGGGTATGAAGACGAAAATGGTCCCCGTATGATTCATACTCCATGGTACGAGGAGCCGATTCCGTTCAATGAAGCAGCTGAAATCGGCACACGAAAAGTAATCCAGGATCATTCCACTTTAGGCGTAGTCGTTACTACGGATGGATCAATCGGAGAAATTCCACGCAGTGATTATTTAGAGGCGGAGGAGAGGGTTGTTGAAGAATTGAAGGAGGTTGGCAAGCCATTTATTATGATTGTCAATTCCGTTCAGCCCCATCACCCAAATACAGTCGCACTAAAGGAATCTTTACAGGAAAAGTATGATATACCTGTATTGGCCATGAGCGTTGAAGGAATGCGGGAATCAGATGTATACAGCGTCCTGCGTGAGGCCCTATATGAATTTCCGGTACTTGAAGTCAATGTGAATCTTCCGAGCTGGGTAATGGTTCTGCGGGAGGATCATTGGTTAAGAGAAAGCTATCAGGAAGCTGTAAAAGAGACCGTGAAGGACATTAAACGCCTAAGAGATGTAGACCGTGTAGTCGGTCATTTCAATGAATTCGAGTTTATCGACCGTGCCGCTCTTGCAGGTATTGAGATGGGTCAGGGCGTGGCTGAAATCGACCTTTACGCACCGGATGAACTCTATGATGAAATTTTAAAAGAAATTGTCGGTGTGGAGATACGGGGGAAGGATCATCTTTTATCTCTGATGCAGGACTTTGCATATGCCAAGGCCGAATATGACCAGGTTGCGGATGCATTAAAAATGGTTAAACAAACGGGTTATGGCGTTGCAGCCCCTTCTCTTAATGATATGAGTCTAGATGAGCCGGAAATTATCCGTCAAGGAGCCAGGTTCGGGGTCAGGCTCAAAGCTGTGGCTCCTTCAATCCATATGATTAAGGTCGATGTTGAATCGGAGTTTTCACCAATCATTGGAACGGAAAAGCAAAGTGAAGAATTGGTTCGATATTTAATGCAAGATTTCGAAGACAATCCACTATCCATTTGGAATTCTGATATTTTTGGCCGAAGCCTAAGTTCTTACGTAAGAGAAGGCATTCAGGTGAAATTAGCGATGATGCCGGATAATGCTCGTTACAAATTGAAGGAGACGCTGGAAAGGATTATTAATGAGGGCAGTGGGGGATTGATTGCTATCATATTATAAAAAAGGTTAAAAGCTGGACCAACTCCTTCATCGGATTGGTCTTTTTACATGTGAGTCTAGAATTTACTAAAAATAAAAAAATGGATGATACGTTTTTGGCTTTACATTAGGGCGTACCGGCTTCTTTGTTGCCAAAGTAAGAGTGGAAACTATTATATTCTAAGAAAAATTTCTCTTGAAGGGAGTTTCTTTCTTGAAAATCTGGTTGTTTTTTCAGTATAATCGCTAAAAGCCTATGGTTATGGGATTTTCAGTAATATAACAAGTTTAATTTCTATAAAAAAGGGAAATGATGTATAGCGAAAGACAAAATTTATAATATATACAATTATTTATGAAAAGATTCCCATTATTTTTTGAATTCCCTTGCTAAGCTAATAGGATTTGTGATAATCTACATACAGAAAACGCGTTATATCAGCGATTTCAACCTATTTTAAAATTTCTAGGTGCATTTTTTGGGAAATTATTTCAGCTTGGTAAACCCTGATTATCAGGGAATGAAAATTTTTGACCGAAACTAATATCAAATCACTATTATAGTGTTGTAATAATGATTTTTTATAAAGATCCTTTTGGGAGGAGGTGAATGGCATGAACAAAACAGAATTGATTAATGAAGTTGTTACAGCAACTGAAATTTCTAAGAAAGACGCTACAAAAGCTGTTGATGCTGTTTTTGATACAATCTTAGAAGCTCTAAAAAACGGTGATAAAGTCCAATTAATTGGTTTCGGTAACTTTGAAGTACGTGAACGTGCGGCTCGTAAAGGTCGTAACCCACAAACTGGTGACGAAATCGAAATTGCAGCTAGCAAAGTGCCAGCTTTCAAACCTGGTAAAGCACTTAAAGATGCAGTGAAGTAACTCTACCATTACATACGGGTGCTTAACCGGAAAAGGGCCGCGTGCAAACGCGGCCCTTTTTTTGCTTCTTAATTTCTATCTGTGATAATATAAAAGACAGTGAATATTTTAGAAAAGTTGATTTTGATAAATTTATTCAAAAGGATATATCATTATGAAAAAATCAATCACGACAAAACTAAGTTTAGAGGTCGCTTTAAGCTAATACATTTCAGTTAGGCTTAGGTTGCTTTAAAAATAGGAAATATGAATGTCAGGGTGAAACACCATGCATTTTTTTCTGAATACATACTATTTTATTTATTTTTAGGAGGTAAGTTTAAATGGCTAATGTTGACCATGCCAAAATTGAAGAAGCGGTGAAAATGCTTCTTGAGGCTGTTGGGGAAGACCCTACTAGAGAAGGACTGCTTGATACCCCTAGCCGTGTAGCAAGAATGTATGAAGAAATTTTTTCCGGACTTACTCAGGATCCAAAAGAATATTTTGATACTGTTTTTGGAGAAGACCATGAGGAACTTGTCCTTGTAAAAGATATCCCGTTTTACTCAGTCTGTGAACATCATTTAGTGCCTTTTTACGGAAAAGCTCATGTAGCATATATCCCGAAAAACGGGAAAGTTACCGGCTTAAGTAAGTTAGCCCGAGCTGTAGAGGCGGTTTCAAAGCGTCCACAACTTCAAGAGCGCATCACCTCAACAGTAGCGGACTCCATAATGGAAAAGCTTGAACCTCATGGTGTCATGGTCGTAGTAGAGGCTGAACATATGTGTATGACAATGAGAGGTGTCAAAAAACCCGGGTCTAAAACAGTGACTTCAGCTGTGAGAGGAACTTTTGCTAAGGATCATCGTACAAGAGCTGAAGTACTGGCATTCATTAAAGACTAAGGATATAGGGGGTTATAAAATGAATGAAAAAAAGATCTTGAATGATTTTGTGGTAATTAAAGCTATTGAGGATAGTGTAAATGTCATCGGTTTAACTAGAGGAACGGATACTAAGTTTCATCACTCTGAAAAACTCGATTCAGGGGAAGTGATGATCGCACAATTCACAGAGCACACTTCTGCGATTAAAATCAGAGGACATGCAAAGATTTATACTCCATTCGGTGAGGTTGAAAGTGATTCGAAAAAGAATCCTTCTGACAAGTAAAATCTTGTCCCTAATTGGTTATGTTTTAAATCAATCACCTGATATCGCGTTTTAACAAGCTGTAAATTTCCCGCATCCATTTTTTTGAATGAACATAAGACGGTGGTTTCCTTATTTATGGAAGTTTCATTTTATAAACGTTGTCCATTTCATCTGATTGTTTTTATGGTATAATAATGTGTATTTTACACAGACAGAAACCAATATGTATGAAAAAAAATTATCTTTCGGGGATGCAAGGGTGATCTCAATTGTTAAACATAACGAACGACTTAAGGCAATTAAAACAATTAATAGAAACCAAAGCTCAACATCCATATTTATTGAAATATATTCAAAAGCCAAGCTTAGACGACGATAAACTGTTATTGCTTTGGGGATTGTTTAACGATTTGGACGTTTTAAGCGAAGAACGGAATCAATACATTATTTCAACTATGCTAGTGCAAATAGCTCTTGATACCCATGAAATAGTGTCAAATTCGGGCGAAGGAATAGAGTTGCCTGAGGAATTGAAAAATCGTCAATTACAAGTACTTGCTGGTGATTATTATAGTGGCTTATACTATCAAGGGCTTGCCGGTGTTGGTAATGTTGAAATGATTCGTATACTATCAAGCGCCATAAAAAAAATAAATGATCATAAAATCATTCTTTATCAACAACGGTCCATTAAGGATGTTCCAACGCTTATAACGACAATTAAAGCGATCGAGGCTTCGCTGATTAATAAATTGGCTGATTATTATAATCAACCTGCCTGGATTGACATTTCAGAAGACCTGCTTCTTTTGAATCGGCTGCATACTGAGATGAGAAACTATCTAAAGTCAGGCCAATCGGTAGTTTTTGATGTCTTAAGAGACATATCTTTTGATGATTCGAATAGTAATGATGTTCTAACTTCAGAAAAGGAAGCACAGATACGGACTCAATTTGACAAGTGTCTGAGGGATGCCAGGCAATCCGTAAAGCTTTCGATGCAGAAGCTAGTAACTAAGAATGACGATTTACTTCAAAGAGTAAACGTAATCTTGAAACAAACAGAGAGTGAAGCAATTTCTTACGTGAAAGAAGGGTGAGTCATGGAGCAGTCTAAAGAGCAAAAAGTTCATCATGTTTTTGAAAAGATTTACGGTAATTATGACAAGATGAATTCCCTCATCAGCTTTAAGCAGCATCTTAAATGGCGGAAGGCTACAATGGCTATAATGAAAGTCCCAAAAGGCGCCCATGCACTTGATGTATGCTGTGGAACAGCGGACTGGACCATTGCCCTTGCTAATGAAGTAGGACCTGAAGGAAAGGTTGTTGGTCTGGATTTTAGTAAAAATATGCTGAAAATCGGCGAACAAAAGGTGAATGAACTCAAGTTAGATCAAGTTTCTCTAATGCATGGGAATGCAATGGAACTTCCTTTTGAGGATAATAGCTTTGATTATGTCACAATCGGTTTCGGGCTGCGGAATGTTCCTGATTACATGCAAGTACTCAAAGAGTTAAACCGTGTTGTTAAGCCGGGTGGAATGGTTGTTTGCCTCGATACCTCACAGCCAACAATGCTTGGATTTAAACAGGGCTATTACTTTTATTTCCGTTTCATAATGCCCGTGTTTGGCAAACTATTCGCTAAAAGCTATAACGAATATTCATGGCTGCAGGAATCGGCGCGCGATTTCCCGGGCATGAAAAAGCTTGAAAGTATGTTCAAACAGGCAGGAATGGAAAATGTCAGTTACAAGGCCCATTTTGGTGGTGTTGCAGCAACACATTTCGGGTATAAGCCTTCAAATAAAGCATAATAGCAATGGACAAAGCTGGGTGAAATGTATGAAATTTAAAATGATGTATTCCTTTTTGAATACAGATTTGCAATTAATAGAAAAAGAACTAGAAGCCGCAATTGAAGCAGACTCCACTGTTTTAAGGGAAGCTTCACTGCATTTACTGCAATCCGGCGGAAAACGAATTCGTCCGGTATTCGTCCTTTTGGGTGCGAAGTTTGGCGATTATGATATTCATGTCGTAAAGCATGTTGCAGCAACATTGGAACTAATCCATACTGCTTCTCTCGTACACGATGATGTTGTTGATGATGCGGACTTACGCAGGGGATCTGCAACTATAAAATCAAAATGGGATAATCGTGTCGCCATGTATACAGGCGACTTCATTTTTGCACGGGCACTAGAAATGATGGCAGTAATTGAGTCGCCGCTTGCGCATCAAATTCTCGCGGATACTATGGTTGAACTATGCCTTGGAGAAATCGAGCAAATTAAAGATAAATACAATTTCAATCAAAATTGGCGGATTTATTTCCGAAGAATTAAACGAAAGACAGCATTACTCATTGCTTCTAGCTGCCAGTTGGGAGCTATTTCAGCGGGTGTCGATGAGAAAATTCATCAAAAGCTATTTAAATTTGGTTATTATGTCGGGATGTCATATCAAATTACTGATGATATCTTGGATTTTACGGCTTCGGAAGAGGAACTTGGGAAACCGGCTGGAAGCGATTTGATTCAAGGAAACATTACTTTACCAGTATTGATTGCGATGGAAGATCCAAAGTTGAAAAGGCTTATCGAAACAGTTCGGGAAGATACGTCTAAAGACGAAATGGCCCATATAATCAATGCTATCAAATCTTCAGGCGCTATTGAGCAAGCTGCTAGAATCAGTGACATGTATTTAGAAAAAGCTTTTTCCGAGTTGAAAGGTCTTCCTGCTATTAAGGCAAGGAAAACATTATCTGATATAGCGAAAAATATCGGAAAAAGAAAGTTTTAGGACTTGGAGTTGCGAAACTCATCAAACAATGGTAATATTCTAAAAGGATTGCCTTATATAGGCAAATAACAATGATACATATTAGGAGTGACAATTATGGAAAGAACATTTTTAATGGTAAAGCCTGACGGCGTTCAACGTAATTTAATCGGTGAAATCGTTTCCCGCTTTGAAAAGAAAGGCTTCCTTCTAGCAGGAGCAAAATTAATGGTTATCTCTCAAGAACTAGCTGAGCAACATTATGGTGAGCACAAAGAACGTCCTTTCTTTGGCGAATTAGTGGACTTCATCACTTCAGGTCCTGTCTTCGCAATGGTTTGGGAAGGTGAAAATGTAATCGCAACAGCACGTCAAATGATGGGTGCTACTAATCCTAAAGATGCAGCAGCAGCTACAATTCGTGGAGATTTTGCAGTAACTGTAGGCAAAAACATCATTCACGGATCAGATTCAGCTGAAAGTGCTGTTCGTGAAATCGGTTTATTCTTCAAAGAAGATGAACTTGTTGAATATTCTAAACTTGTTAACGAGTGGGTTTATTAATAGTTAGTTAATAAATTTTAAAAAAGCGGGTTCTGTCGCCCTTATGCGATAGTACCTGCTTTTTTTTTTTATTATAATCCTTGACAATTGTAACTGTCACTGGTCGTAAAAACTGTTTTTTTAAGAATTTTCAGCCCTCTCCGATATATAAAGAGAAGAACTACTTAAAACAAAGGGAGTCGTAGGTATGCCTCAAGAATATGAAGAGTTTATTCGAAAAATCAAAATGTTGACAGGCATTGATTTGTCATTTTATAAGGAAGGACAAATGAAACGGCGCCTCACTTCTCTTTATGAAAAAAGAGGTTATCACTCATTTCGTGAATATTATAAAGACATTCAAACAAGTCCCAACGTTTTAAATGAATTTTTAGACAGAATGACAATTAATGTTTCAGAGTTTTATCGAAACGCGAAAAGATGGGAAGTATTGGAGAAAAATATTCTTCCCTCTTTATTAGAAAGCCAAAAAAGGTTGAAAATATGGAGCGCAGCCTGTTCAACTGGTGAAGAACCGTACACGATTGCAATGATTTTATCCAATCTTGTTCCCTTAAGCCAGATAGAGATACTAGCGACGGATTTAGATGAGAATGTATTAGCTCGTGCGAAATTAGGAGTTTACCCTGAGCGTTCCTTGAATGAAGTACCTGCTGATATAAAAAAGCAATACTTTATAAAAGAAGAGGATTTTTATCGCGTTGATGATAAAATTAAGCGAAGAGTCACATTTAAGAAACATAATCTTCTTGCAGATCGATTTGATCAAGAATTTGACTTAGTCGTATGCAGAAATGTTTTAATTTACTTCACTGAAGATGCCAAAAGTCTTTTATATGATAAATTCAGTGCGTCATTGAAAAGTGGGGGAGTGTTTTTTGTAGGAAGTACAGAGCAAATATTTAATCCCGGAAAATATGAGTTTGAAACGATTGACACATTTTTTTATAAAAAAAGGTAAATAGTATACAAGGGCTGATAATGCATTCAGTCCTTTTTCGTTTTACTTGCTATAAAAAAACAGGGACTGTATGTCTATGATAAGAGAGATTAAACTATATCGAAAATGTTGAAGAACATGTAAAATAAAATGAATAGTGAATAAATTCAAACAACAAAGGTTTTTACGTTTTACATATACCCACATTTCATAAAATTGTGGTATATTGATACATATACACTTTAAAGTGCTAAAAGGGGGCTGGAAGATGAGATATTTAACAGCGGGAGAATCACATGGTCCGCAGCTGACTACTATTATTGAGGGATTACCGGCAGGGATGCCGATTACGAATGAGGATATTAATGAAGAGTTAGGACGCCGGCAAAAAGGGCATGGTCGTGGACGAAGAATGCAGATTGAGAAAGATCAGGCTTTTATATCTTCGGGAATCAGACATGGCTACACACTAGGGTCACCGGTTGCTCTAGTTGTTGAGAATGACGACTGGAAACATTGGACTAAAATTATGGGAAGTGAAGGACTTTCAGAGGAAGAAGCTGAAGAGATCAAACGTAAAATTACTCGTCCTCGTCCTGGTCATGCAGATTTGAACGGCGGTATTAAATATGGGCATCGTGATTTAAGAAACGTATTGGAACGTTCTTCAGCCCGTGAAACGACTGTAAGGGTTGCTGCCGGTGCTGTCGCTAAAAAGTTACTGTCATTATTGGGGATTGAAGTGGCATCACACGTATTGGAAATTGGTGGAATAAAGGCTGAACCACCACAATATGAAACAATTCAGCAATTACAGCAAGTTACGGAAGAATCTTCAGTCAGATGTTTTGATAAAAACGTAGAGCAGCAGATGAAAGATGCAATTGATGAAGCGAAACAAAAAGGGGATTCGATTGGCGGCATCGTTGAAGTCATTGTAGAAGGAATGCCAGTGGGCGTAGGAAGTTATGTTCATTATGACCGTAAACTAGATGCAAAGCTTGCAGCAGCGATTATGAGTATTAATGCGTTTAAAGGGGTAGAAATAGGTCTTGGGTTTGAAGCGGCCCATCGTTTTGGCAGTGATGTTCATGATGAAATTGCTTGGGACAAAGAAAATGGTTATTACCGTAAAACCAATCGCCTTGGCGGTTTTGAAGGCGGTATGACAACTGGAATGCCGATTATTGTTCGTGGAGTTATGAAACCAATTCCTACTTTATATAAGCCGTTGAAAAGTGTTGATATTGATACAAAGGAAGTATTTGAAGCAAGTGTCGAACGTTCCGATAGCTGTGCAGTTCCTGCTGCTGCTGTTGTTGCCGAGGCTGTAGTGGCTTGGGAACTTGCAGCAGCGATTGTTGATCAATTCCCTTCAGATCGTTATGAGCAATTGGCAGAATACATGAACTCTTATCGGGAAGAAGTAAAGGAGTTTTAAACTATGGAATCCATGCAAATAAAAACGGCTTCCAAGCAATATCCAGTTTTAATCGGTAAACAAGCGATTAACGAGCTTCCCGATTTTATAACACATGAATTAAATCAACTAAATAAGATTTTGATTATAACCGATGAGAAAGTAGCTGAACTTCATTTACAAACTGTGAAAAAAGCCCTGATTAAGACGGGAAAACCGGTCCTGCACTATGTTGTACCAGAAGGAGAGCATGCTAAAACGTTTGAAGTGTTTTATGAATGCCAAAGCTATTGCTTATCTCAACAACTTAATCGCAAGTCATTGATTATCGCCCTTGGTGGTGGTGCAGTCGGTGATCTGGCTGGATTTGTTGCGGCTACTTTTATGAGAGGGATTCCATTTATCCAGGTTCCGACGACTCTGCTCGCCCATGATAGTGCTGTGGGCGGCAAAGTTGCCATCAATCACCCTCTTGGAAAAAATATGATTGGGGCCTTTCATCAGCCAGAAGCAGTCATATATGATCTTGAATTTTTGCAGACTCTCCCACTTCAAGAATTACGGTCGGGTTTTGCTGAAGTCATTAAACATTCCTTGATAGCAGATAAAGAGTTTTATCTGTGGTTAAAGTCGAATATTGTTGATTTGAATAATATAACAGATGAGCAATTTTTAACGATGATTACAAAAGGTATTGGCATAAAAGCGTCCATTGTCGAAGAAGATGAAAAAGAAATGGGGATTCGTGCCTTTTTAAATTTCGGTCATACACTTGGACATGCTGTGGAAGGCTCTATGGGATATGGAAACTTTACGCATGGTGAATCCATATTAATCGGGATGGTATATGCTCTTAAATTAAGCAGTAGAGAACAGGGTCTTGATTTTAAACTTGACGAGTTTATTAATTGGGTATCTTCTTTAGGTTATCAAACAACCATTCCTTTACAACTTGAAAAAGAAACTTTACTTAATTTAATGAAAACAGACAAAAAATCAATCAATGAAGGTGCTACCTTTGTCTTGCTTAAACAATTGGGGTCTCCATTATTAATGGATATAGCCGACTCTGTGCTGATAGAGGAAATGATTGAAATGAAATAAAATACAGGAAATGGGGGAACTGTGTGTGATAAGAGGAATAAGGGGCGCAACAACAGTAGAGAAGGACACAGAAATGGAAGTGATTGCTGCTGTTGAGCAGTTGATGGCAGAAATCATTCGGGTCAACGAGGTTGATCCTGATATGGTTGCCTCTGTATTTTTTTCTGCAACGGATGAGATACGCTCTGTCTTTCCAGCCAAAGCCCTACGTAAATTTGAGGGTTGGACATATGTGCCAGTAACGTGCATGCAAGAAATACCAGTAAGCAACTCCCTTCCATCTTGTATACGGGTAATGATTCATGTAAATACAACAAAATCTCAAAAAGAGATACAACATGTTTATCAAGCAGGAGCTGTCATATTGCGGCCGGATTTGACAAATAAAATATAAGATATGATTTTAGGAAAAAGAATATGATATACTATTCTCACACTTTCTTACTTTAAAGTGATAAAAATATAGAGGTGAATGACATGAAGTGGAATGATGCGGTCCTTTCCTTGAAGTCTTATCAACCTGGGAAATCAACCGATGAAGTAAAAAAAATGTACGGTCTTGAAAAAATCACGAAATTAGCTTCAAATGAAAATCCTTTTGGCTGTTCTGAAAAGGTCAGAGAAAGCGTTAAGAACTCAACCCATTCTTTTGCTATCTATCCGGATGGATATGCAACATTGCTTAGAGAAGCTGTTGCAAAGCATACAGGTGTAAAAGAAACACAGCTTATTTTTGGAAATGGGTCTGATGAGAACATTCAAATCATTTCTAGAAGCCTATTGGGAGCTGGTAAAAACACAGTCATGGCAACAGGCACGTTTTCGCAGTATCGCCATAATGCTACACTTGAAGGCGCGGAAATCAGAGAAGTTCCTCATATTGACGGAGCACATGATTTAGAAGGTATGCTAAAAGCGATAGATGAGAACACTGCTGTTGTCTGGGTTTGTACACCTAATAATCCAACAGGAAAATACATTCCGGAACAGGATTTATTAACATTCATTGAAAAGGTACCGAATGATGTTCTTGTCGTATTGGATGAAGCCTATTGTGAATATGCAGTGGCTGAGGATTACCCGAAAACAAATCAATGGATCAATAAATTTAAGAATTTGATTATACTTCGCACATTTTCAAAAATTTATGGTCTTGCCAGTTTTAGGGTCGGGTACGGATTGGCAGATGATGATATTATTCAGAAGCTCGACCCATCCCGAGAACCATTCAATGTCAATACTTTCGCACAAAAGATTGCTATTGTTGCTCTGGAAGATCAAGCTTTCATTGAAAAGTGTAATACTGAGAACCAAAAAGGACTCAAACAATATTATGAGTTTTGCAGTAAGGAAAATCTAGCTTATTACCCATCACAAGGTAATTTTATTTTCATACATTTCAAACAGGATGCGGATGTAGTATTTCAATATTTGCTAGAGCGTGGATACATTGCAAGGTCTGGAAAATCGTTCGGTTTCCCGAACAGTCTGCGTGTAACGATTGGTTCAACAGAAGAAAATGAAGGAATGATTAACGCTATCAAATCTTTCTTAAATGAAGATGCTACGCCTTCTAATTCCCTTCTTTAATCGTTTCAGCAAGCATAGAGGAGCAAAAAGAAGCGGGGGAGAGAAGTGTGAAGGGAAAGGTTTTTGTAATAGGTCTAGGTCTAATTGGTGGATCTTTGGCCATGGCTGTACGCCATGCACATCCTGAAGCTGTGATTGTTGGAATTGATCTAAGCGAAAAGAATATTCAACTATCAAGGCTACTGGGAATCATTGATGATTCAGTTTCTTCTCTTGAAGCGGGAGCGTGTGACGCTGACTTAATTCTGCTGGCAGTTCCCGTAAATGAAACCGTCCAGATTTTAGCGAAATTAGCTGAGTTGGATTTGAAAAGAGATGTCCTCATTTCTGATGCGGGAAGTACAAAGGATAAAGTCGTAAAAGCGGCAAGACCATTGATAGATAAAGGTGTGGCCTTCATCGGTGGTCACCCTATGGCTGGGTCTCATAAAAGCGGTGCAGGGGCTGCCAAACTGCATTTATTTGAGAATGCGTTTTATTTACTTACTCCAGATGAAACTGTAGAAGAAGGTAAAATAGAGCAGTTAAAAGAATGGTTAATTGGCACAAGAGCAAACTTTTTGGTAGTAACACCTAGTACCCACGATAGACTGACAGGAGTAATCAGCCATTTTCCACATATTGTCGCTTCCGGCTTGGTTAAACAGGCAGAGACATATAGTAAGGAAAATGAGCTGATCTCTAGACTTGCAGCTGGGGGATTCCGAGACATTACGAGAATTGCCTCAAGCAGTCCGGAAATGTGGCGTGACATTTTGTTACATAATCGTGATGTGTTACTGGTATTAATGAATGATTGGCTGAAGGAAATGGAGAATGTCAAAGAGCTTGTAGAAAATGAAGATAGTGAAGAGATTCTGCGTTTCTTTAAGGATGCAAAGACTTTTAGAGATGATTTGCCAACCCATGCGAAAGGCGCCATCCCTGCCTTTTATGATTTATATATTGATGTACCGGATTATGCTGGTGTAATTTCTGAAATTACCGGATATTTAGCTCAAGAAGGAATCAGTTTAACAAACATTAGAATTATTGAAACTAGGGAAGAAATATACGGTGTTCTAGTTATCAGCTTCCAAACGGATGTAGACCGTATTAAAGCATCGGAATGTATTTCAAGACATACAGAATATGAAACAATTCTGGCATAATAAAATAATAGTCGAAGGGGATGATTGTATGAATACAAAAAGTTTAAAAACGAACATTCAATCATTACGTGGTGCGATTGCTGTACCAGGAGATAAGTCTATCTCCCATCGTTCGATTATGTTCGGAGCCCTTGCCGAGGGTGAAACGACAGTTACTAATTTTCTGCCTGGAGCAGATTGTTTAAGTACTATTTCCTGTTTTAAACAGCTTGGAGTAAACATTGAACAAGATGGGCAGCAGGTCCGTATTGAAGGCAAAGGTTTTAATGGTTTGACGGAACCACATGAAGTACTTGATGTCGGAAATTCTGGTACTACGATCAGATTAATGATGGGTATTTTGGCTGGACAGGATTTTTCGGCTGTGTTGGTAGGTGACGAATCAATAGCTAAACGCCCGATGACCCGAGTAGTGAATCCTCTCAGTCAGATGGGAGCACACATTGATGGCCGGAAAGGTGCCGAATACACGCCGCTTTTCATAAGGGGTGGCAAATTACAAGGGTTTCGCTATAAATTGCCTGTGGCAAGCGCACAAGTCAAATCAGCTATACTCCTTGCAGGCTTGCAGGCAGAAGGGGAGACAATCATTGTCGAACCGGAAGAGACTCGTGATCATACGGAACGAATGATCAAGCAGTTTGGCGGGGAAATCGAAAAAGACGGTCAAACGATAAAAGTAAAAGGCAACCAAGTGTTCAAAGGAACCAATATTCATGTGCCGGGAGATATTTCTTCTGCAGCGTTCTTTATGGTGGCTGCTACAATTACAGAAAATAGTGAAATTGTTCTGAAGAATGTGGGCCTTAATTCGACCAGAACAGGTATCATCGAAGTTATGAAAGCGATGGGGGCAGATATAACGGTCGAGAAGAAATCGAGCGAAGGTGAACCGGCAGGCGATATTACTGTCAGAAGCTCTCGTTTAAAAGGAACAACGATCAGCGGTGATTTAATTCCGCGCCTAATCGATGAGATACCAGTTATTGCACTTTTGGCCACCCAGGCGGAAGGAATAACGACGATCAAGGACGCAGCAGAGCTTAAAGTGAAAGAGACCAATCGAATTGATACGGTAGCCAACGAGCTTTCCATCCTTGGAGCGGATATAACGCCGACTGTTGACGGTTTAATTATCAAGGGACGAAAAGCACTAAATGGTGGCACGGTTACAAGCCATGGAGACCACCGTATTGGGATGATGCTGGCTGTAGCGGCATTGATCACAGATGGGAAAGTGGAACTTGAGGATCCGGATGCAATTGATGTCTCATATCCACAATTTTTTGAGCATTTGACTCATTTAATAAAGTAAAGATTTAAAGAAGTTTGCAGACCTTATTAGAGTCTGCAGACTTTTTTTTATTTTTTTTTTCTTAGATTAATCTCTCGGGATTGTTGAAAGCGCTATCATTATAGCCTCTTTTCTAATAATAACTCCTTAGAATTATAAAAAAGGTGATTATCACCAAAAAGGAGATTTACCTTTGTATGGAGAATTAACTATTAACCTTTTTTAAATAAGAATGGGGGGAGAATTTCATCAATGGAATACAGGGCTGCAGTATGGTAAACTAATGAATACTGTTTTTACTATGCACCTCACGATTAGATGCAACATTTTGTACTTTATGGAAGAGAATATAACACTATCACGTGAGAGTGTTTGTCTAGAGACTAAGTGTATTATGCAAAAAGGAAGGAAGCAGCAATGAACACAATAGATCAAGTTATTCAGCATTTAAAAAAAGGGGAATTAACAGAGGCTCTTAAACATATAAATCGAATTAAATCATCAGAGTCAGCCGAGGACATTTTGATGCTGGCTGAAGAAATGCTCCAGCTTGGTTTTGTAGAGGAGGCAAAAGATCTTTTTGAGCATCTACTAGAACTATATCCTGATGAAGGAGAATTGATTGTTTCATTAGCTGAAATTTTGATTGATATGGATCAAGAAGATGAAGCGATGTTAATGCTTGAAAAAGTAAGTGTAGATGATGAAGTATATCCAAGTGCATTGCTTTTGGAAGCAGACCTTTATCAATTACAGGGGATGGATGAGGTCAGTGAGCGAAAATTGATGCAGGCAAAGGGAATACTACCAGATGAGATCATCATTGATTTTGCACTAGGTGAACTGTTCTATCACCAAGGAAGAGACCAGGAAGCCATTGCAAATTACATAAAGGTTTTGGAACAGGAACAAGAAATTGCTGGAGTTAATGTCAATCAACGACTAGCTGAAGCATTAAGCAGCTCTGGGAAGTTTGAGGAGGCCCTTCCGTACTTTGAAAAGGCTCTAAATGACGGGCTCGAAATAAATACGTTATTTGAGTATGCATTTACAGCTTTTCAAGCAGGTCTTTATGAAACCGCCGTGCGTAAGTTTATCGAATTGAAGGAATTGGATCATGAATATCATTCCCTATATTTATACTTGGCTAAGAGTTATGAACATCTTGAAGATTTGGAAAATGCTTTGAAAACGGTCAAAGAAGGTATCAAGGCTGATGAATTCAATAAGGAGCTTTATTTCTTCGGTGGTAAAATAGCCTTAAAAAGCGGACTCGATAGTGAAGCAGAAAATTTATTCAAAGAGGCTCTTGCCATTGATCCCGGCTATTTAGAAGCTGCACTTACTCTTTTGAAACTGTATATGCATCACGAAAGATATGAAGATATCTTAGAGTGTATTGGCGAGGTTAGAAGATACGGTGAGGATGATCCGCAGTTTGAATGGATAGCTGCCGTATGTTATCAACACACCGAACAATTTAAAGAGTCATTAACCTGCTATCATAAAGCATATAATTCATTCAAGAACAATCCAGACTTTCTTGAAAACTATGGTTTCTTTTTAATTGAAGAAGGAGACAGAACCACATCTAGAGAAGTATTTAATAAGCTGCTTGAGCTAAACCCAGCAAACGATGAGTATGTGATGATTTTGGAACGGCTTGGCGAAAGTCCAGAGGAATTGTAGATAAGAGAAAATAAAATAATATCAAGACAGAGGAGGGAATTCATGGTGGCTGCCCCTGTTTCTGTGAATGAGAAAAAGGATTTTATTCGGTGGTTTTTAAATCATTATCAACTGAAAAGAAGAGAATGTGTTTGGATATTAAATTATTTAATGAGTCATGATCAATTAATGAAAAAGGTTCATTTTGTAGAAAATGCACAATATTGTCCACGCGGATTAATTATGTCGACACATTGTGTAGAAGAGGTTCCTTTTAGGTTCTATAAGTCCAATATTATGACGACCGATGCAGAGAAATCTTTTCATGATATCCGCTTAAACCGGGATGAAGATATTTATATTCAACTCAATTTTAAATCCGCTTATTCTTCATATCAGTACGCAGCAGTGCTTGAGAATAACCCTTTCATGCCGAAATCCACGGCTGCAAATGAAAAAGATCAGCTGCTGGCTGAGCAATTTTTGGAAAAAAGTATGCTGTATTTCCAAAGGGATCGTCTACTTAAGGAAATTGATGAAGCGCTCGATAAACATGACGAACAGGCATTTAAGAACTTAACCGAACAACTAAATCAATTAAAAGTACTTGGATGAACTAAAACGACCTTTCCGTAATCAGGAAAGGTTTTTATTTTTTATAAAACGCTGATAAAATCCACATTTTTGTAAAGACTATAGGTATATGGTAAAGATGTAATAAAAAAATGGTAAAATGATAAGGAGTTGATTTAATAAATCGGGAGTGAAGAAAAAATATGAAGTGGACAGCAAAAGATCTGGATATGTATATCCAGTCAAAAGAGTATGTGGATACGGTTTTAATTCCTTTGGTTCCCATAACATTTGGAAGTCAAATTAAGCAAACTGGTTCAATGAATGAATTTCTTACCATTTTAAGCTCGGAAATTGAAAAGCAGATGAAAGGAAGAATTCTTTTAATGCCAACTTTTCATTATTTGAGTGATGAGGAGGATAAGATTGATTTATTAAAGCGTTGGACTAACAAAGTGAAAGAAAATAATTTTAAACATATTTTTTTTCTTACATCAGATATTGAATGGAAAAAGGAAGAGCGGGAATTAGAACATAATTTAGTATGGATTCCAGCCATCCCTCTTGAAACCCTAGAAAATAACCAAGCTAGGGAAATGATTAACCAGCAAGTTCTCCAGATCCTTGATATTTTCACTTATAATTGGAAAAATGAAAAAAAGTAGGATTTTTCGCATTATTTGACACATAGTTGCCACCTTTTGGGTTTTACAAATATTGACCTTGGTAAATTATTGAGATATCATGGAAATGTCCTAGTTTTATAGTGTTGCTATTTATTGGTCCTTTGGGCTCTCAGTATAGTAATAGAGGGGGGGAAAACGCATGAGCAAGCATAATGTTTCACGACGTCAATTCCTTAATTACACACTTACTGGCGTTGGTGGATTTATGGCGGCCGGTATGTTGATGCCTATGGTTAGGTTTGCAATTGATCCAGTATTATCAGCAGATAAAGGCGGGGATTACATTGCAACTAAACAAAAGGTAAGTGAACTGACTACCGAACCAACCCGTGTTGACTTTAGTTTTAAGCAGGTCGACGGGTGGTATGAGTCTGAAGAAACAAATACAGCTTGGGTTTATAAAATGGAAGACGGTAATATCGTTGCTTTATCTCCAATTTGTAAACATTTAGGCTGTACGGTAGCATGGAATACGGATAAGTCTAATCCGAATCAATTTTTCTGTCCTTGTCATTATGGCAGGTACACGAAAGATGGTGTGAACGTGAAAGGGACACCACCGGTTTCACCTTTGGATGTCTATGACACGAAAGAGAAAGATGGAATTCTTTATTTGGGTCAACTAAAACCGCATGGGGGGGCGTAAACATTGCTAACAAAGTTATATGACTGGGTGGACGAGCGTTTAGATATTACGCCATTATGGCGGGATATTGCTGACCATGAGGTTCCTGAACATGTTAACCCCGCGCATCATTTTTCTGCATTCGTATATTGTTTTGGTGGGTTAACTTTCTTTATCACGGTCATCCAAATATTGTCGGGTATGTTCTTGACGATGTACTATGTACCGGACATTAAAAACGCTTGGGAATCTGTTTATTATCTACAAAATGAAGTTGCCTTCGGTCAAATTGTCCGTGGTATGCATCACTGGGGAGCAAGTCTAGTTATTGTTATGATGTTTTTACATACTCTTCGTGTCTTCTTCCAGGGAGCTTACAAAAAACCGCGCGAATTGAACTGGATGGTCGGCGTATTAATTTTCTTTATTATGCTGGCATTAGGATTAACAGGTTATTTACTGCCATGGGATATGAAAGCGCTATTTGCAACAAAGGTTACTTTGACAATTGTCGATTCGGTACCGCTAATGGGACCAGCACTTAAGACATTGATAGCAGGAGATCCAACAATAGTTGGAGCACAGACATTAACACGATTCTTCGCAATTCATGTATTCTTCCTGCCTGCAGCATTATTTGCTTTACTAGCGGCTCATTTCTTGATGATCCGGAAACAAGGTATTTCAGGTCCACTATAAAAGAATTATGAACTGAGAATCATAAAAACCTTTTCATAAAGGAGGGGATTGTTCAATGCATCGTGGGAAAGGTATGAAATTCGTAGGTGACTCGCGTATCTCCGCGAACCGTAAACCGAATATTCCGAAAGATTATTCAGAATATCCTGGGAAAACTGAAGCATTTTGGCCTAATTTCCTTTTAAAAGAATGGATGGTCGGAGCTGTATTTCTTGTTGGCTATTTGAGCCTAACAATTGCACATCCGTCTCCATTAGAAAGAATAGCAGATCCGACAGATACAGCGTATATTCCGCTACCTGACTGGTATTTCCTATTCCTTTACCAATTACTTAAGTATACTTATGCATCGGGTCCGTATAATGCAATCGGGGCTCTCGTTATACCTGGACTAGCATTCGGAGCATTGCTCTTGGCACCATTTTTAGACCGTGGTCCAGAGCGTAGTCCAGCAAAACGTCCATTTGCTGTAGGTTTTATGTTATTAGCAATGGCTGGTGTTTTTTACCTAACATGGGAGTCTGCAGCCCATCACGACTGGGAAGCTTCTAAGAAGCAAGGTGCAATCGTAGAAGGTGCAGACATTGATAAAGACAGCGAAGGTTATAAACTTATGGATGCTAGTGGTTGTATTAGTTGCCACGGAGCTGAGTTAACAGGTGGAGCAGGTGCACCGAGCTTGATTGACACTGGTTTAAAGCCAGAAGAAATCTCTAAAATCGCTCGCAAAGGCCAAGGTGCTATGCCAGCTGGTATGTTCAAAGGTTCTGATGAAGAATTGGCAACATTAGCTGAATTTGTTTCGGGTTTAACAGCAAAATAAAGTATCTATCGACAGCATTTTCTTTCATATGCTGCCGAATGGAAAAGCTGACGACTACGGTTGTCGGCTTTTTTATTGGAAAATTGAAAAGAATCTGATAAGAAATTGAAATGAAAACTTGGATTTAAAGATCAGGAACTGTAAAATGGTTGTATTGAGAATAGTAAGAGAGGTAAAAAGAATGAATATTATCTACAGCTGGCTTGCAAATCGGCAAATGCTCTTTTTGCTATTAATGATTAATATATTCGGAACTTTATTTGGATATTATTGGTATGGTAGTCAATTAGCAAACACACCGACTATTTTTTTAGCATTTGTACCAGACAGCCCGACTGCTAGCCTATTTTTTGTATTTGTATTACTAGGGTTTCTATTGAAAAGAAACTTTGGCCTTATGGAGGCATTGGCGATTATAACCCTATTCAAATATGGTTTATGGGCAGTTGTTATGAATGTACTGACATTAATGACAACAGGTTCATTACCTTGGGAAGGTTATATGTTAATGGCTTCTCATTTGGGTATGGCGATTCAAGGGATTTTATATTCACCATTTTATCGAATAAAACCTTGGCATTTGGTTGTAGCAGGGATTTGGACCATACATAATGATATTATTGATTACGTTTTTGAAATGATGCCTATTTATCGTGATTTATTGGTCTATATGAATTCAATAGGCTATTTTACTTTTTGGTTAAGTATTCTTTCTATCTATGTTGGATGGTACTTTGGTTTTAGAAAAAAGCGATTTACTCTTTCAATGATCAACTAAAAGTTAGCCCCGCATTCATTTTTGTGAGTGCGGGGTTAACTTTTTATGATGAACAAGGTCTACTCATGTTTTTTCTTTCATATCGTTTTAGTAGAGATATGAGGAGGGACGAGTAGCATGTTGAAAAAATTCATATTAACCATTGCTGTTTTATTTGTCGTCTTACATTTCCCTGTCTATGCAGAATCCTCTTCAAGTTTGGAGCAATTAGATAACATTTCCGATAGAGCGTTGGAAATGACAAAGTTGAAGCGATACGGAGATTCGGAAAAGATGCTTACGTTTTTTTCTGACCAGTTTATAAAAGAGACAGCGAAAGAACAAATTCTTGACATGGACGAACTTCGAATTATTACTGTAGCTCATAATGAAGCATTGATGACAATAAAGGATTTGAATAAGGGAGATTCTGAGAAGGTTAATTCAGTTACAAAATTTAGGCTTGTTGTGGATGCTGTGAAGTCAACGCATCAGCCTCTTTGGACCGAGATGGAGGATCAAATGATGAATTCCTTCAGGCAAACAAAGGATGCCGCGATCCATCAAGACACAATAACATTTAATAATCAATTGAACTTATTCCTTTCACAATACGAAATGATATATCCAAGCTTGAAAGTCGACCTTTCTAAAGAACAGATTCAGCAACTGGATACTAGGATTCAATACATTAATCAATACCGTCCTGAAGTAATTAGAGATAGTGATAGCCAAAAAGAGCTGGATGCATTGCAAAATGAATTAACGTCTATTTTTAATGATATGGGAGAAGACGATGCAGATCCTTCCCTTTGGTGGGTTATCATAACTACTGGCAGTATTATTATAATGACTCTTTCTTACGTCGGCTGGAGAAAATATAATGGAGATCGAGAAAAACCTAGAAAAGAACATAACGATTGAAGGTAAGTGAAGAGAACTCTATATTTGACATGGTAGCATTCATTCCATAGAATTGAGAGTAATAATAGTTTTAGGAGGATACCATGTATTTCATTTATTTGGCGATTATCATTTTAATCCCGATTTATGCACAAATGAAAGTGAAAAGTACGTATAAAAAATATTCAAAAGTATCTGCTTCTTCGGGTATGAATGGTGCTGAAACGGCGAGAGCCATTTTGGATCAAAATGGTTTATATAATGTCAGGGTCGAAGAAACACCCGGAATGCTCTCAGATCATTACGACCCAAGAGATAAAACGGTCCGTTTATCGACGGATAACTATCATGGGCATTCTGTTGCCGGTGTAGCAGTTGCAGCCCATGAAGTGGGACATGCGATTCAAGATAAAGAAGCTTATGCGTTCTTACGTTTTCGCCATGCGTTAGTACCGGTCGCTAACTTTGGTTCCAATATATCTTGGATCTTAATTTTAATCGGGGTGTTAGCCAGAATCCCAGGCTTATTAATAGCGGGTATCGTATTTATGGCAGCTGCAGTATTATTTCAAGTAATCACGCTGCCGGTGGAGTTTAATGCTTCCTCTCGGGCAATGGATCAACTCGTTTCTGTAGGAGTTATCCGTAATGATGAAGAACGAGAAACGAAAAAAGTATTAAGTGCAGCTGCGATGACGTATGTTGCTGCCGCTCTTGTAGCCGTGCTTGAACTAGTTCGACTTCTGCTTATGTATACAGGTATGAGAGAAGAAGATTAAATAAAAAGAACTTCATCACATGATGGAGTTCTTTTTATTCGTTTACGATGTATACCGGGTTTAGTTAACACTACTTATAAAACTTCACTATTCGGGGAATCATGTAAAATGATGTATTTGTAATGGTTTCATAGTGGATACTACCGTTCGATTGGATTCTTATTCTCATCTAGGGTAAAGCCTTCACCTAATACGTCATGTACTTCACTTACAGATACAAAAGCATGAGGGTCCACTGAAGTGATGGCATTTTTCAAGCGAACGAGCTCATTTTTACCGACAACACAATATAGAACTTCTCGATCAGTTCTTGTATATGATCCATACCCCCTTAAGACTGTTACTCCCCGCTCCATATCTTTCATGATTTTATCAGCAATTTCCTCATTTTTCTCGCTGATAATCATTGCTCCTCTAGCCGCATAGGCTCCTTCCTGCATAAAGTCGATAACCCGCGCACCGATGAATACCGCCACTAGGGTATACATCGCTTCCCTGTAATCCAAGTAGGTGAGAATGGATAGGCCAATAACGACGGCATCAAAAATAAACATGGTCCGGCCCATGCCCATTCCTAAATATCGATGGGCAAATCGGGCAATAATATCAACGCCGCCAGTTGTCCCGCCATAACGGAAGATGATACCTAGCCCAACACCAACAAAGACCCCGGCAAACAATGCCACCAGCATCAAATCATTCCCGAGATTTATTTCGATTTGATATCTTTCGAATACCCATAGCCAAACGGATAAACCAACTGTTCCAATGATTGTATAAAAAAAAGAAGTCCGCCCTAAATATTTCCACCCTATTAAGAATAAGGGGATATTTAAAACCAAATTAGAATAAGAAGGATTTATCCCAATAAGTTGATATATAATCAAGGTGAGACCAGTGAAACCGCCTTCTGCCAAGTTATTTTGCATGTTAAAATGTACGAGGCCAAATGCGAAGATTCCAGCTCCAAAAAGGATAAATATAGTGTTTTTCAATTTTAAGCCGAAAAGCATGTCTTTTACCTCCAAAACGTTTGAATGCGGTTAATTTACTTATTATAACTAATTAACCAACTATGGGCAATTGTTGTTACCGAACGTATCTGTTGTCATATGATTCACTTTTAGCTAACATAAAGAAGGTATAATGTTTATTAACGAAAATCAAGAATGGGTGACTAAATGGAAAAGCAAAAGACGATCCAACAAATGCAAGCAGAAGTCGACCAATACATAGGACAATTCAAAGAAGGATATTTCAGCCCTTTGGCTATGCTAGCACGCTTGTCAGAGGAGCTTGGTGAACTGGCTAGAGAAGTCAATCATTACCATGGTGAAAAACCTAAGAAATCAACTGAAAATGAGAATACGGTTGAAGAGGAATTGGGTGACATGCTATTTGTGCTAATTTGTTTTGCTAATTCACTTGGTATTGACCTTCAAAGCTCGCACGATACGGTCATGCATAAGTTTGCAACACGTGATAAAGACAGATGGACAAAAAAAGAAGAGAATGTAGAGGGGGAAGTAAAGGATGAGTAAAGTAAGAGTGATTGTAGCTGGACCTCGTGGCAGAATGGGTAATGAAGCGGTGAAGTTAGTACATAGAACAGAAGGGTTTGAATTAGCAGCTGTTATAGACCGTAAATATAACGGGGAAAGCCTCTCAAATATTGAAGGTTTTCAAGGAATTGAAGCACCTGTTTTTTCCGATATTAACGAATGCTTCTCGGCTGTAAATGCAGACGTATTGATTGATTTAACTACACCTGAAGTAGGAATGTATCATACAGAAACGGCACTGAATCATGGTATCCGTCCTGTTGTAGGAACAACAGGATTTACAAAAGAAGATTTAGCAAAGCTGGATTCGTTAACTAGGGAAAAAGGTATTGGATGCATTATCGCTCCAAACTTTGCAATTGGGGCTATTTTGATGATGAAGTTCTCACAAATGGCTGCAAAGTACTTCCCGAATGTAGAAATCATTGAAATGCATCATGATCAAAAATTGGATGCCCCTTCAGGTACAGCTGCTAAAACGGCAGATATGATAGCTGCAGTACGTGAGACAAAACAACAGGGTCATCCGAATGAGAAAGAAACCATTCAAGGTGCTCGAGGAGCAAATATAGATGGCATGCATATCCATAGTGTTCGTCTACCGGGGCTTGTTGCTCATCAACAGGTACTTTTCGGGAGTGATGGAGAGCTATTGACGGTTCGTCATGATTCATTCAATCGCGCGTCCTTTATGACAGGAGTTAAACTTGCTGTTGATTCAGTCATGAAATTGGATGTACTTGTATATGGACTAGAAAATATTATCGAGTAGGTATTAGGAGGAATACGATGAAAATTGCCTTAATTGCCCATGATAAGAAAAAAGAAGATATCATTCAATTTGTAACAGCCTATAAAGCTGTATTTCAACAACATGAATTATTTGCTACTGGTACAACGGGGAAACGAATTATGGAAGAAGTATCATTGCCTGTCCATCGTTTCCATTCGGGACCTCTAGGCGGAGACCAGGAAATCGGGGCAATGATTGCCCGTGGTGAAATGGATATGGTCCTGTTTTTCCGAGATCCATTAACATCGCAGCCACATGAACCGGATGTATCAGCACTAATAAGGCTCTCCGATGTATATGAAATTCCATTGGCCACAAATATGGGAACGGCAGAAGTACTTATTCAGGGTTTGAAACATGGATATATGGACTGGCTTAAACTACGAAAAAAACAAGGTGAGATTAATGACAAACAAAAGTAATATAGATATCCTCGCTTTCGGGGCACATGCGGATGATGTTGAAATTGGTATGGGTGGTACGATTGCTAAATATGCGCAACAAGGTAAGGACATCGTCATTTGTGACTTGACAAAAGCGGAAATGTCGTCCAACGGTACCGTTCTATTACGGCAAAAGGAAGCAGCTAAGGCAGCAGAAATCCTAGGGGTGGAGAGAATATCCCTAGATTTACCCGACCGTGGTTTATATATGAAAGAAGAATACATAAATCAAATTATAACGGTTATTCGCAAATATAAACCTACACTTGTATTTGCCCCTTTTTTGGAAGACCGTCATCCTGATCATGGGAATTGTGCAAAATTAGTTGAAGAAGCAGTTTTTTCGGCTGGGGTTAGAAAGTATTTGGATGAAGATGGTCTTGAAGCTCATCGTGTCCAAAATATGTACTATTTTATGATAAATGGTTTTCACAAACCTGACTTTGTCGTTGACATTACATCTACTATATCGGAAAAATTGGACAGTCTTAGAGCATATGGAAGTCAATTCGAAAAAAGTAATACAACGGTGGAGACACCGCTTGTGAACGGATATATCGAGACAGTAGAAGCAAGGGAAAAGATGTTCGGCAAAGAAGTGGGTGTCGCTTATGCGGAAGGATTTATGTCAAAAAAACCGTTGCTGATCGAAGCCGATTTGTTAGGGGAAAAATAATCTTATGAAATTAAAAATTGGAATTACCTGCTACCCTACAGTAGGAGGTTCGGGTGTCGTTGCAACTGAATTGGGCAAAATGCTTGCAGAAAAAGGACATGAAATTCATTTCATTTCTTCAAGCCTCCCTTTCCGCCTAAATAAGATGTACCATAATATTTATTATCACCAAGTGGAAGTCAACTCTTACTCTGTTTTTCAATATCCACCGTATGACCTTGCGCTTGCGAGTAAGATAGCGGAAGTAGTGAAGAGGGAAAAACTTGATATTCTCCATGTTCATTATGCCATTCCACATGCGGTTTGTGCGATTCTTGCAAAGCAGATGTCAGGAAATAAAGTTAAAATCGTCACGACTCTTCATGGTACAGACATTACTGTGCTAGGCCATGACCCTTCACTATCCAATTTAATAAAATTTGGGATTGAACAATCAGATGTTGTTACAGGTGTATCTAATTCGCTCGTGCAACAAACACATGAGTTAATCTCTCCGGAAAAGGAAATCAAAACCGTTTATAATTTTATTGATGAAAGGGATTATCATAAAACCAATTCAGAATATTTACGGGACGAATACGGTATCCAAGATGAAGAAAAAGTCATCATTCATGTATCAAATTTTCGTTCAGTCAAGCGGGTTAAAGATGTTATCCAAGCGTTCTTTTTAGCTCAAAAGAAAATGCCTGCTAAGCTTCTCCTCGTAGGAGACGGCCCGGAAGTAACAACAGTATTAAAGTTGGCTAAAGATCTTGGAATCGAAGAAAAGGTCTTGTTTCTGGGTAAGCAGGACAACCTTGCCGAATTATATTCAATTAGTGATCTAATTTTACTGCTATCCGAAAAAGAAAGTTTTGGACTTGTACTTCTTGAGGCAATGGCATGTGGTGTTCCATGTATAGGAACGAATGTAGGAGGGATTCCCGAGGTTATTGTTGACGGAAAGACCGGCTATATTTGTGAATTGGGCGACGTCGAAATGGTAGCTGAAAAGGCTGTCGGACTTTTAAGCAACCCTATTTTACATAAACGTTTTTCTGAGGCTGCTCTAGAAAGGGCCAATACTGAATTTCACTCAGATACCATTATGTCAGAGTATGAAGCAATCTATGTTCAAGCGCTCGAAACTAATTCTATTGAATAAGGAGGGGATGCTGATGGATCAGTTATTCTTAAAATCAGTGCCCATTCTTGAATTGATTGAAAAAGCAGGATTCGAAGCCTATTTTGTGGGTGGTTCTGTAAGAGATTATATACTTGGCAGGCCCATCAATGATGTGGATATCGCTAGTTCTGCTACACCTCAGGAAATTAAAGGAATCTTTCCTAAAACAGCAGATATCGGAATCGAACATGGAACGGTGCTTGTAATTGAGGAGTCTGGTACGTACGAAATTACGACATTTAGAACGGAAAGCGGGTATACGGACTTTCGCAGACCTGATTCCGTGCAATTTGTCCGTTCTTTGACCGAAGACTTACAGAGAAGAGACTTTACGATGAATGCGATTGCTATGGATAAGTCTGGGAATATGATTGATCCATTTAACGGAAAGCGTGATTTGTTACAAAAAAGAATTATCACGGTTGGCAATCCACATGAAAGATTTCATGAGGATGCTTTGAGAATGATGCGTGCATTAAGGTTTGTCAGCCAGCTTGATTTCGAACTGGATCAGCAAACTTTTGATTCACTTCAAGAGAATGGACCTATCATTAGCGAAATTGCAATCGAAAGAATTCTCATTGAATTTGAAAAACTTTTAGCTGGAGCCTACAAGACAAGGGCCCTTTCGCTCTTACTAGAGAGCGGGTTATACCAATACTTGCCCCAATTTTCTAATCAAAAAGAAAATTTGGAGAAGTTATTAAATCTGCCGCTTCATCACTTAAAAGCGGCAGAATTATGGTCTGTTATCATGATTTATACGAATGCCAAGGATATTGAAGCGGCGTTAAGAGAGTGGAAACTGCCGCTGAAAACAATTAGAAGTGTCCAACGTATTATTCAGTTAGCAAAGAAAGAACCGCCGTTTGAAAATTCTGCTCTCGAAATATTTCAGGCAGGTCAGATTGAAGCCGTCCAAGCTGCTAAAGTCCGAGCTGTCTTAACAGGACGAAATGTTAAGGATGCAGAGAAGGTTATTCATCAACGAATTAATGAATTAATAATTAAACAAATGTCTGATCTTGCGGTAACGGGTACGGACTTACTGAAATGGCGTCAAGAAAGACCGGGTCCATGGGTGAAAGAATACTTGGAATTGATTTTGAAAGCTGTTTTGAATGCAGAATTAAGAAATGAAAAAGATGAAATTATGAGGTGGCTGGAGAAATGCAATCTGATTTAAGAACAAAGCTGATGGAAGCCCTTTCAAAGGCGAATGGTGCATTTATATCCGGTCAAGAAATTGCTGAATATATAGGCTGTTCGCGCACGGCTGTCTGGAAGCATATAGAAGACCTGCGCAGTGAAGGTTATAATGTTGAAGCTGTCCGCAAAAAAGGCTACCGGATTATTTCAACACCGGAAAAAGTGTCAGAAAGTGAAATACAGCTTGGCTTGGAAACAAAAAAACTCGGGAAAATGATTCACTATCAGGAATCTGTAGAATCAACTCAAAAAATTGCCCATCAACTTGCAAATGAAGGAGTGCAGGAGGGGACTCTTGTTGTTGCCGAGGAACAAGTATCTGGAAAAGGGAGACTCATGAGATCTTGGCATTCTCCAAAATTCAGTGGCATCTGGATGAGTCTAATCTTAAGGCCAAAGATTCCACTTCATGAGGCTCCTCAGTTGACTTTACTGGCCGCGGTTGCCGTGGTTCAGGCAATAGAGGATATAACGGATTTACAACCTCAAATCAAATGGCCGAACGATATTTTGATAAACCGAAAGAAAGTAACTGGCATTCTGACAGAAATGCAGGCAGAATCGGACAGAATTCATTCTGTCATTATCGGAATTGGTATGAATATCAATCAACAAATTGAAGATTTCCCAGAAGATCTGCAGGAGAAAGCGTCTTCTCTTTTCATAGAAAGCGGAGAAACGGTTTCAAGGTCAAAGGTTATACAACGTGTGTTGGTTCGTTTAGAAAATTTGTATGATCTATATTTACAAGAAGGCTTTATGCCAATAAAGGGTCTATGGGAGAGTTATGCCATCAGCCTGGGACAGGTTATTAAAGCGAGTACGGTTAATGATACAATTGTCGGAAAAGCATTGGGAATAACAGATGCAGGTGTTCTGCTCCTTGAAGACAAAAAGGGAACCGTACATTCGATTTATTCAGCAGACATTGAAATTCAGTAGATTTTTGTCAAATCTGTGAAAAATAAATAGAATTTTTGATTTTGGCTTGATATAATGCAAGTGGGCAGTATCTCATGTGAACTGCACCCCCATAAATACCAAATTATTTGAAAATCTGCCTTGATCCATCGTACTGGACTAGGACGGAGGGATGAAACTTCTGATGTTATCAAAGAGATTGACTAAAAGGACAAGTGCTGTTTTGTTGACAATATGAGGCGTTTTTTGCCACTTATTGTAATGTAACAGATACTCTATTTAGTCAGTCTTTTTTTTGCGTATGAATGTATAGGCACCAGTTTTTAAAACGCTGATGTTTTCATCTCCTCCATCAAAAAGGAGGAAACGTAATGAAATTATCCGGAGATTTTTTGAAAATGAAACAAAATCACGAGAAAATTGTCATGCTTACGGCATATGATTATCCGTCAGCAAAGTTAGCCGAACAATCAGGTGTCGACATGATTTTAGTTGGCGATTCTTTAGGAATGGTTGTATTAGGTTATGACTCTACCATCCCTGTTACGGTTAATGACATGATTCATCATACAAAAGCAGTAAAACGTGGGGCCCCCGATACGTTTGTCGTGACAGACATGCCCTTCATGAGCTATCACCTTTCTTTAGATGAAACACTTAAAAATGCGGCTCGCATCATGCAGGAAGGCCATGCGGATGCTGTGAAGGTTGAAGGGGCAGATGACGTTGTCGAAAAAATCTCCGCATTAACAAAGGCTGGTATCCCCGTAATAGCTCATCTTGGCCTGACTCCGCAATCAGTCGGCGTGCTTGGTGGGTATAAAGTACAGGGAAAAGATGCCGAAGCAGCTGCACAGCTCGTTGAAGATGCGAAAAAATGTGAAGCGGCAGGAGCCATAGCGATAGTATTTGAGTGTGTACCATATCAAGTAGGAGAACTCGTCACACAAAACCTAGCAATTCCAACCATTGGAATTGGGGCAGGTGCTGAAACAGATGGTCAAGTCCTTGTTTATCACGATGTCATCAGTTATGGTGTTGAACGTGTTGCAAAATTTGTTAAAGTGTACGGAAATGCGAACGAACTAATAAGCAATTCGATTACAAGTTATGTGAATGACGTGAAAACTAAAGATTTTCCAACGAAAGAGCATACATTTACGATGAAGGAAGAGCAGCTTTCAGCTCTTTACGGGGGAAAAAAATGAAAACTTTTACTTCTGCAGCTGAATTACAACAAATAATCATTAAGGAAAAAAGCAATGACAAAAGTGTCGGCTATGTAGCGACAATGGGCTTCTTACATGAGGGACATGCCACCCTTTTAGAAAACGCTCGTAAAGAAAATGATATCGTTGTTTTAAGTATTTTTGTCAATCCGTTGCAGTTCGGACCAAATGAGGACTTTGAAACATACCCTCGTGATTTGGAACGTGATGAAAATGTCGCAGCCAATGCAGGCGTAGATTATCTTTTCTACCCAACTGTCAATGAAATGTACGGTGAAGAACCATCAGTCAAGGTTGTCGTCCAAAGCAGGACGGAATGTTTATGTGGTAGACAAAGACCAGGCCATTTCGATGGTGTAGCGACGGTCCTAACGAAATTCTTTAATATCATTCTTCCAGATAGAGCTTACTTCGGTAAGAAGGATGCACAGCAAGTCGCAGTAATAGATGGTTTGATCAAAGACTTTAATTTTCCAATTAAACTCGTAGCTGTCGATACCGTTCGTGAAGAAGATGGATTAGCAAAGAGCTCTCGAAACGTATATCTGCTAGATGATGAACGCATAGAAGCAAAAGAATTATACCAAAGCTTATTGAAGGCGATAGAAGTGATTAATACAGGGGAAAGAAATCCTAATACAATTACGGCGCTAGTAAGGGAACATGTAGAAGCCCATACAAATGGGAAAATAGATTATATTGAGGTTTATCAATATCCAGAGCTCAAGCCGATTGAAACATTATCAGGAAATATCATTATAGCAATGGCCGTGAAGTTTAAGAATGCAAGGCTAATTGATAATATTACATTGACAGTAGAATAAACCTACAGCTTAGGGGGAGTTTACATGTTTCGAACAATGATGAATGGAAAAATCCATCGCGCAAGGGTTACTGAAGCCAATTTGAATTATGTTGGCAGTATTACAATTGATGAAGACATAATTGACGCGGTAGGCATTCTGCCGAATGAAAAAGTAGCCATCGTCAATAATAATAATGGTGCACGCCTTGAAACGTATGTGATTGCAGGTGAACGGGGCAGCGGTGTTGTTTGTTTGAACGGAGCAGCAGCAAGACTAGTTCAGCCTGATGATATTGTGATTATCATATCTTATGTGATGATCGCTGAAGATAAGCTGAGTGATCATCAGCCTAAAGTTGCGATTATGAATGAAAATAACCAAATTGTTGAACTGATTTCAAACGAACCTGCAGCTACTATCATGTAAGCGGAAGGCCGGCTCTTATGCGCATGTATCATGCATATGTTGAGCCGGCCCTTTTCATTTGCTTAGAATTGTATTACCAGGATAGGGGTAGGGGTTGAAGTGGATTCAATTAATTAAACTTTTATTCGATAAACTGCGTGTTTCCTTTATTACGATTATTATGGTATAAAAAAGATAAGAGAATTCCATCAGGAAGTGGAGAAAGTGAAGTTTGAGGTGTACAATTCATGACACAACGATATGTAGTGGTCGATTTGGAAACAACAGGAAATTCTCCAAAAAAAGGAGACCGGATTATTCAATTTGCCGGCGTAGTCATCGAAAATGATCAAATTGTAGATGAATACTCAACGTTCATCCATCCTGGACAAGAAATTTCCTTGTTTATTGAAGAATTGACCGGAATAAGCAACGAGACGGTAAAGGATGCACCTGACTTTGAAGATGTCGCAGAAAATATTGCCCGGCTTATAGAAGGGGCTTGTTTTGTTGCCCATAATGTTTTATTTGACTTATCTTTTTTACAGGAAGAATTAGTACGCTGTGGATTGGAGCCTTTTTATGGTTCCACACTTGATACGGTAGAGTTAGCGAAAATTTTGAAACCGACATCCGATGGATATAAGCTACATCAGCTGGCCAAAGAAGAAAATCTAGATCATTCTCGGCCTCATCAAGCGGATAGCGATGCATATGCTACCGCTTTATTATTATTGGAATTGAAAAAAAAGCTCATGAATCTGCCGTTGATGACGCTTAAACAGTTATACCGCTTATCTTTTTCCTTACAAAGTGAAATTTCCGAATTGATAGATGCTTGTATTGCAAGCAAACTTACAAAAGCTGAAGTTCATTCACCTGAACTTATTACATTTAGAGGCCTTGCATTTAAAAAAGTCGACGAAGAAACTAATTATAAAGACAGAGAAGCAGAATTTCCGCAAGATGATGAGAAGAAAATGGCCATGCTACAAAATGCTTTTCCTGCTTTTGAAGCGAGAAACGGACAGCTGGAAATGATGAATATGATTCATCATTCCTTCGAATCCAGTCAAGACGCAATCATTGAAGCTGGAACTGGGATTGGGAAATCCTTAGGCTATCTGCTTCCTGCTGTTTATTTTGCGAGGAAACATCAAAAGCCCGTAGTCGTTTCGACGTATACGCTTCAGTTACAGGATCAACTTCTTCAAAACGAAGTTCCTAAGCTGAAAAAAATCCTTCCTTATTCTTTTCAAGCTGTATTGCTAAAGGGGAGAAGTAATTATTTGAGTTTGGCAAAGTTTGAACGGGCATTACGTGAAAAGGAAGATAATTACGAAACAGCATTAACAAAAATGCAAATATTAGTTTGGCTAACGGAAACGGAAACAGGAGATAAAGATGAATTAAATCTCACAAGTGGTGGACAACTTTTTTGGAATAGACTTCAAAGTGACGGGCTTACATATGTCGGTTTAAAACAACCATGGCTTGAATTGGACTTTTTTGAAAGAGCAAAAAGGACAGCGGGCAAAGCAGATATCATCATTACTAATCATTCCTTTTTAATGACTGATCTTCTTACAGAAGATGCCCTCATTCCAAAAAAAGGGTATTTAATTCTTGATGAAGCTCACCATTTGGAACAGGCTGCTTCTAAACAGCTTGGACGAAGACTTAATTATATTTCCGTGAAGACGGTGCTGAACAGACTAGGGACCACAGATCAAAAGCAATTATTATACAAACTTGAAAAATTGCTCTCAAACAACGGCTTGACGGAAGGTAAGTCCACGCATGACCTAGATCGAAAGCTTAATGACTTTGCCTATGAATTTGAACAACTTTTTTATTACATCTCCAACCAGGCCCAAAAACTATCTCATTCTGTGAGTCCGAAACGCCTCTCATTTAAGATAGATGACCATCGATGGAGTAAAGCGATTCTGGTTGCTGAACGGTTAGTAGACTTGCTAGGATCGATCATCATGGAACTGGAGAAAAGGTTGAGTCTTTTATTAAATAATGAGGCCACGTTAGGGAAAAATGCTTTATTTTATTTAAATGATATAGAAGTGCTTCTTGGACATTTGCAGGATACAAGGGATTCCTTACATGAATTTTTTATCAATCCACAAGAAGAAAATATTTATTGGCTTGATTATACAAATACAGCACCACAACATGGCGTGACATTGACAGTTCAGCCAATTGCAGGAAGTAAATGGTTGTGGGATTCCTATTTTGGACGCCAGAAAAGTGTGATCATGACATCGGCAACCCTCGTTGTGAAGGATTCATTTCAGTACTTTAAAGCGCAGCTTGGTTTAGATTCTGAACCAATACAGACCGCAAGATTTCCTTCCCCTTTTCGTTATAAGGAACTTGTGAAGGTGGTAGTTCCGAACGATATTCCGGATATTAATTGCTTATCAGTGGAGGAGTTCTCGGAATCAGCGGCAAACCATATTATTGCCGCTGCACAGGCAGCTAAAGGGAGAATGATGGTTTTGTTCACCTCGCATGAGATGCTGCGAGCAACCTATTTTTCCATCAAAGACTCAGGGGTACTAGATGAGTATACCTTGTTTGCACAGGGGATTTCTGGTGGAAGCCGAATGAGGTTACTCAGAAATTTTCAAAACTTCGAGAAAGCCGTCCTATTTGGAACAACTAGCCTATGGGAAGGTGTTGATATTCCAGGAGAGGATTTATCCTGCCTAATCATTGTCAGGCTGCCATTTTCACCACCGGATGAGCCGGTCACAGCTGCAAAATGCCAACTTCTCGAAAAGCAAGGCAGAAACGCCTTCTCTGCGTATTCTTTACCTGAAGCCTTGCTAAGGTTCCGCCAAGGATTCGGGAGGCTGATACGTACTCCTGAAGACAGAGGAGTCCTAGTTGTTCTGGACCGCCGCATTATCACCGCCAAATACGGTCTTGAATTTCAAAAGTCCATACCGGCCGTTGACTGGCATCAAGGCTCAATTAATGAGATGGTGGATATGATAGAAGAGTGGATTTAAAGAATCTTTAGATTATTCATAAATCCAATTGAATTTTTATGAAATAATAAAGAAAAATAACCTTCGAGCTGTTATAATGTGAAAGGTAGTAAAGCCTTCTAATCCTATTCATACCAGTGATTGTTGACAATTTTTAATTAAAATGGAGGGGCGTTTTCATGGAAAGTAAAATTGAAGTAATCTCGACAGTCAGGTTGCAAAATTCTCCTGATTTGTATAAGATTGTAGATTCTTTGAACCGGACGTTGAAAAAGGACGACTTAATGTTCGGACTTGCATTAGATTCAGAAAATCAAGAAAAAGCGATATTTACAATTTATCGTACATAGAAAGAGGGAAAAGCGGCTTTGAAAAAATGGTTGATTATTGCTTCTATCCTAGTCCTTTGTTTTATCGGATTTGTCGGCGGGGCATATATTAAAGCGTTGCAGCCTAAAAAAGAAGCTGGTAATGAGGCTTTTGAAAAGGCGAAGAAAGAGGGCGGCCTTGAAACCATGGAAGAGTTCTACCTTTATAATGGGCAGGATTCGTATTCTGTCATCATTGGTAAGGGAGAAAATGGGACTAAAAAAATAGTCTGGCTTCCTGAGGACGAGAAGAAAGAAATTGTAGTGGAAAACTATAAAGATGGTAAGTCAAAAAAAGAGATTTTAAGCATTGTTAATGAAAAGCTAAATCCTCAAAAAATCATTTCAGTAAAGCTTGGTATGGAAAAAAACGTTCCACTTTGGGAAGTAACATATCTTGATGAATCTGAGCGCTTTAATTATGATTATTATGATTTCAAAACAGGGGAATGGCTAAAGTATTATCGAAGCATTTAGAATGGAGGATTAATTTATTATGAAATTAGCTAACCGGGTTCAGGCATTAACGCCATCATCAACATTGGCAATCACAGCAAAAGCAAAAGAACTAAAAGCTCAAGGTCTTGATATAATTGGATTGGGGGCCGGTGAACCAGACTATAACACTCCTAAACATATTATTGATGCAGCCGTTCAATCGATGAATGAAGGGCAAACTAAATATACGCCATCAGCAGGTCTTCCAAAGTTAAAAGCGGCTATTGCTGCTAAATTAAAGCGTGATCAGGGTTTAGATTACAAGCCTTCTGAAATTATTGTTGGTTCAGGTGCTAAGCACGCTCTTTATACATTGTTTCAAGCAATTCTGGATGAAGAAGATGAAGTTATTGTTCCAATACCATATTGGGTAAGTTATCCAGAACAAATTAAACTTGCTGACGGAAAACCAGTATATGTTGTAGGCACTGAAGAAAATCAATATAAAATTACAAAAGAACAGTTAGAACAAGCAATTACTGAGAAAACGAAAGCAGTTATCATTAACTCTCCAAGCAATCCAACTGGTATGCTTTATTCTAGGGAAGAGTTAGCGGCTATCGGAGAAGTATGTTTAGCACATGACATCTTAATCGTTTCCGATGAAATTTACGAGAAATTGGTTTATGGAAATGCATCACATACATCGATTGCGGAGATTTCTCCTGAATTGAAAAAGCAAACAATCATCATTAATGGTGTTTCTAAATCACATTCAATGACAGGCTGGAGAATTGGTTATGCAGTAGGTGATGAGGCCATCATCAAAGCTATGACAAACCTTTCTAGCCACAGCACATCAAATCCTACGACAACTGCTCAGTACGGTGCAATTGCCGCTTATGAAGGTTCACAGGATCCTGTGGAAGAAATGCGCCAAGCATTTGAAGGTCGATTGAATACAATTTATGATAAATTAGTGGAAATTCCAGGCGTTAGCTGCATTAAACCACAAGGAGCATTTTACTTGTTCCCGAATGTTAAACGTGCGGTTGAATTAACTGGCTACAGCAATGTGGATGATTTTACTACTGCATTGTTAGAAGAAGCTCAGGTAGCAGTAATTCCAGGTTCAGGTTTTGGTGCTCCGGACAACATCAGACTATCTTACGCGACTTCATTGGAACTGCTTGAAGCGGCGGTTGAAAGAATCCATTCATTTGTTAAGTCAAAAATGGCTTAAATATTTTAAAACCTGCAGTCATTCCGCGTAAAAGTGGGTGTCAGCAGGTTTTTTTGTTTAATAAATATTTGAGTGGTACAGGATGTACTTTGGTTCCCTTTATAAAAGGATGTGACCAATTGTTTTAGATATATTGTGTGAAGTAGATTCAGATATTGATTAAAAAGATAATAAAAGTTATGCGTAATCGGTTCCTTCAAGATTATCTTTCAGAAGTTCAATTAACTAAAGAATTACAAAAGAATATGTATTTAAAGTCATGTTGATAGTTGCCAGGACTTTATCACGATAAGTAGTTATTAAAATAATGGCCAATTTTGCTGTTAGGTGTTATAAAAGTTAATACTATAAACCCAGAGCTAGAGATAAAGATGTGAATTAATAAATAGAAAGCGGGATTTGAAGCTCGTGAAAGGGTAAAGGATTATTTCTGGAACAAATTTTAAATGGTGGATTTTATATATGTGACAGTTCAATTGTCAACCCTTTTAAATAATATGTTTAGTCTATAAATTTTAAAAACAAAAGCTTGAAAATGACTATTGCATTTTGTATCAGCAAATACGTTAGTAAATAAGTAATCTAACAAGTACAAGGGCAATAAGTTATCAAAAAAAGTATGAATAAAAAGAATATAAATGAATTTTGGAACCTCTGATTTATGTGATTTATTTGCTTGTATGGAGGGCTATAGGTATAATAAGTAGAGTAAATTCCTTAGTAAGATAAGCTATTTTTGGAGGGAAATTCCGTGAAAATTACAATAAAAGAAGCTAGTAAATTTGTCAATCAAGAAGTGACCATTGGCGGCTGGCTTGCTAGCAAACGTTCCAGTGGGAAAATTGCTTTTCTTCAAATTCGTGATGGCTCTGGCTTCATACAAGGTGTGGTCGTGAAAGCAGATGTGGGCGAAGAAGTTTTCGCTCGTGCGAAAACGGTTACGCAAGAGACATCTATGTACGTTACAGGTGTCATTCAGAAGGATGAGCGCTCGCCGTTTGGATTTGAATTACAGGTAAAAGATATTGAAGTCATTCATGAATCAGTTGATTATCCGATTACTCCAAAAGCACATGGTCCTGAATTCTTAATGGATAACCGTCATTTATGGCTGCGTTCAAAACGTCAGCATGCTGTTATGAAAATTAGGAATGAAATCATTCGTGCTACCTATGAATTCTTTAATGAAGAAGGATTTGTTAAAGTCGATCCTCCAATTTTAACAGGAAGTGCTCCAGAGGGAACAAGTGAATTATTCGCGACGAAATATTTTGAAGAGGATGCATATCTTTCACAAAGCGGTCAGCTTTATATGGAAGCAGCAGCCATGGCATTAGGAAAAGTATTTTCTTTTGGTCCTACTTTCCGGGCAGAGAAATCCAAAACAAGACGTCATTTAATCGAGTTCTGGATGATTGAACCGGAAATGGCTTTCATTGAATTCAAAGAAAACCTGGAAGTTCAGGAGCAATTTGTCTCATCAATAATTCAGTCTGTATTGAAAAACTGTCAGCTTGAGTTGAATACACTAGGCCGTGACACAGCGAAGCTTGAACAAATTAAGGCTCCTTTCCCACGGATTACATATGATGAGGCAATTAAATTCCTGCATGAACAAGGCTTTGAAGATATCCAATGGGGTGATGATTTTGGAGCGCCTCACGAAACAGCAATAGCAGAGAGTTATGAAAAGCCAGTATTTATCACTCATTATCCAACTAAAATTAAACCTTTTTATATGCAGCCAGATCCTAACAGGGAAGAAGTCGTTCTTTGTGCCGATTTGATTGCTCCAGAAGGATATGGTGAAATTATCGGTGGTTCAGAGCGGATTCATGATCAAGAACTGCTTGAACAGAGAATTAAAGAGCATGGCTTGAGTGAAGATGCTTACAAATGGTATATGGAGTTAAGAAAATATGGCTCGGTACCGCATTCGGGCTTCGGTTTGGGCTTAGAACGGACAGTAGCATGGATTAGTGGAGTTGAACACGTCCGTGAAACTATTCCATTCCCACGCCTATTAAATCGATTATATCCTTGATTCCATGATAAAACGGTTATCTTGTCATATTTGGCAGATAACCGTTTTTTGTTAAAATTATAAGCTTATTCGTAAACCCTTATTCATGTTATACTTATTCAGAGGTGTCCATAACATGAATAAAGAACATTTATATGCGTGGTTTAAGGAAGGAACGATAACGATTCCATCCTTTTTGTTGACTAACTATAAGACAATGGGACTAAATGAACAAGAAATGGTCCTATTACTTCAATTGCAAAGTTTTATTGATAAAGATAATCCTTTTCCAGCACCATCCCAACTATCTGAACGAATGACATTACAAGAATCGGAATGTCTATTTTTAATCCAACGTTTGGTTCAAAGAGGGTTTGTTGAAATGTTGGTTGAAAGTAATCAAGAAATCGGCCAGGAAAAATATTCGCTGGCTCCGCTATATGAAAAAATGATGGACTGCTTCTTAAAGTCTTTGAAACAGGCTGAATCCGATGAGGTACAAAAAGCCGGGGAGAGTCTTTATACGATTTTTGAACAGGAGTTCGGGCGCCCATTATCTCCATTTGAATGTGAGACATTGGCAATGTGGATGGAAGATGATCATCAACCGGAAATTATTAAATCAGCTCTTAAGGAGGCTGTCATTTCTGGTAAATTGAATTTCCGTTACATTGACCGGATTTTATTTGAGTGGAAAAAGAATGGAATAAAAACGCTGGAACAAGCAAGGGAGCAAGGACAAAAATTTAGAGTGCATCAAAAAAGGGACCGGAAAATAGAGCCAACACAACCGATGAAAGATGTGCCCTTTTATAACTGGCTCGAGCAGTAATGTGAATTAAAGGAGAACGAACATGCTGAATAAAGCTCAAATTCGCTATTGTTTGGATACAATGGGTGAGATGTTTCCGGATGCCCATTGTGAGCTGAATCATTCCAATCCATTTGAATTGGTGATTGCTGTTGCCCTGTCAGCTCAATGTACGGATGTATTAGTCAATAAGGTTACTAAGGATCTATTTCAAAAATATAAAACGCCTGAGGATTACATTAGCGTCCCGATAGAGGAGTTGGAAAATGACATTCGCTCAATCGGGTTGTTTCGTAATAAGGCTAAGAATATCCAAAAGTTGTCACGAATGCTGATTGAGGAATACGACAGGGAAGTTCCACGAGATCGTGATGAGCTTACTAAATTACCTGGTGTCGGCCGAAAGACGGCCAATGTAGTCGTATCGGTCGCGTATGACGTGCCAGCGATTGCTGTTGATACCCATGTAGAGCGTGTTTCCAAGCGACTGGGATTATGTCGCTGGAAGGACAGTGTGCTCGAAGTTGAGAAAACATTAATGGTCAAGATACCAAAGGAAGAATGGTCTGTTACGCACCACAGGCTGATATTCTTTGGACGCTATCATTGCAAGGCCCAGTCACCAAGATGTGAAACCTGCCCGCTTCTAGAGCTGTGCCGTGAAGGGAAAAAAAGAATGAAAAGGATAGAGGTCAAATGACGCAATTGCTTTCATTAAGAGTGCCTGCTGAATTAAAACATCCTTTGTTTTTTTCTAATGAGGAAACCATCTTGGAAAAAGAAGACTATAATGAGTGGAATTGTTTGATTCAACTCGAGAATTTCCCATATGAGTTACTTTTTTATAATAAAGTAGAGTCTTATTTACCTTGGAAGGATGGAGATGGGCATGTCCCGGAACTACTGGAAAAGTGGAAGAAAATCGAAGCTGAATGCGGTCTGCTATTTTCAGAGAGAAAAGCGGGACAGGCTTTGGAACCTATGAAGCAGGGAATTGGTTTATTTTTATCGGCAGTCTATTGGATGCATGGAATGCCAGTTGTAATGAGTGCCTGGCAGGGACAGATAAAGGACTTCACTTATATTCCAGTAAATTTGGTTGAAAGGCTTTCTTTTATCCTTGCAAGACCTGCTTTTTTTCATTCGTATAGGCAGCTCAGTGAATTGTTTAGGGAATTTGAAAAACAATATGTAAAGTCTAGAATTAAAAAATAAGAACCATAAAAAAACGTCTAAGCTTAAAGCTTAGACGTTTTTTGGTTGTTAGTCTTTATTTTCTTTATCTGGGTCTGGAGTGGGGTCAGGAGTCTCGACTGGTTTTTCTGGTTTATTCTCCTCTACTGTTCCAGATTCAGTATCTCCTTCATCAACAACGTCTTCGTCGTCTTTGTTGCCACTTCCATCATCGATGTTTCCATCGTTATTGCCGTTGCCATTTTCGTTACCATTGCCGTTGTTGCCATTGCCATTGTTCTCGGTGTTGCCATTGCCGTTCTCCTCGCCTTGATTGTCTTTGCCTTGATTGTCCTCGCCTTCGGTTGGAGTTTCTTGTTCCAGATTTTCATCTTCGGCTGGTTTTTCAATATCTTCGTCTGTTTTCTCAGGTTCTTCCGCTTCTGCAGGAATTTCCACAGAGGTACTAGCAGGATCACTTTGTTGATTATCAACTCTAGCTACAACAGAGAAAGTATATTTACTTCCAGGGGTTGGATTTGGAATCGTCAAGCTAGTATCCTTAGATTTTTTCAGCACACTTTGAGCTCCGCCATCAACAGACACGTTGACTTCGAATTGCGGATCCCCATCACTTTGAGGATATGACCATGATAACTGAATTTCATTGCTTTCTTGATTATAGGAAGCGTTGATACTAGGTGAGTCCATTTTCTTATATTCTGTAGTCACTTGTGTTGGCTCGTGCCCTTTAACATAATATTCATAAGTGATTTTATCACTTGGCGTATATTCATTGGCTTTAACAGCTGGATTTGAGCCTTTTATGATACCAACTTTTACTACACTGTCTGGTTGTTCGAAGTCTTTAGTTTCTTTTGATTGAGCCATATGTTCCATTAAATTCTTAAATATTGCTTTTGGAATTCTTTGAGATGAATCACCCAGATATTCCATTTGCTCACCTGAAGCATTATCATAACCAGCCCATACTGCGACTGTATAATTTGAAGTGTAACCCGCCATCCAGCTATCTTTTACACCGGAGGAAGGAATGTTATTCGCTGCACGCTGTTCAGGCGTGAAATTGGTTGACCCTGTTTTTCCGGCTACCGGGAGATTAGGTATATTGGCTAACCTTCCTGTTCCATAAGGTTCTTTCATGACGCTTTTCAGCATGTCCGTCACGATAAAAGCCGTTGAATCTTTCATTACAGGTTTCGTTTCCATTTTGTTTTTGATCGTAGTTTTATCACGTAAAACAATTTTTTTCACTGTATGCGGTTTGTTATAGATTCCGCTGTTACCGAATGTGCTGTATGCTCCGGCAAGTTCTAGTGTGGAAACATCTTTGCCACCGCCAATTGCAGCGGATTCGGTGATTTCCTTATCAAAAGGAATGCCCAGGTCTACAGCAAAATCACGTGCCCGGTCCAAGCCGACTGCTTGAAGCGTTTTTAAGGCAGGGATATTTAATGACCTTGCCAGTGCATCACGAGTCGTAACTGTACCATAATGGCGCCCGGAAGCATTTTTAAGCGGTGTTCCGTCACTGTAGGTATATTCCTCATCCTTGATTTGATGGTAGGTGGACCAATTTAAATATTCTACTGCAGGACCATAATCCAGAATTGGCTTAATGGTCGAACCAGGTGAACGCTTGGCATCCGTTGCATAATTCCAGCCGCGCTTAACAGTTGTATTCCTACCGCCGCCTACTGCTTTAATTTCACCCGATTGTGTATCAAGCAAGGTAAGGCCGGCTTGGAGGTCCTTACTTGGGTAATTGATGACTTCATCACTATTTAGCATTTTATAAACATATTCTTGGGCGTCTTTATCAATAGTCGTTTGTATTTCTAATCCATCTGTAAAGACGTTATAGTCTCCCATATCCCCGACTTCCTCAATTACTAAGTCGATAAACGCATCATAAGCTGTCGTGTCTATTTGACTCTTATCAACTTCTTGAAGTCCTTCAGCAATATCGATTTTTTGAGCATCTTTCATTTCCTTCTCGGATATATAACCATGTTTATTCATTAAATGAAGTACAATATCACGACGTTCTTTTGCACGTTCGGGATATTTATATGGATCATAACGGCTTGGACTTTGCGGTAATCCAACAAGCATGGCCGCTTCGTTTAATTTCAATTCACTTAAATCTTTTCCATAATATGTTTGAGATGCAGTCAAAATCCCATTTGCACGGTTTGCAAAGAAAATTTTATTAACATACATTTCAAAAATTTCTTCTTTTGTATACTTTCTTTCAAGCTGTATGGATAGCCACATTTCTTGGACTTTCCTTTTAATAGTTTTATCAGGCGTTAAATAAGAACGTTTGATAACTTGTTGGGTTAAAGTACTAGCACCCTCTGAGCCAAATCCATTTTTGACGTTGGCGATGACTGCGCTACCCAGACGTAAAAAATCAACCCCGTGATGTTGATAAAAGCGGGAATCTTCTGTTGCCAGGAAGGCCTCTTCTACAAGATCAGGTATATCTTCATAATTGACATAATCCCGGTTCTCTCTGCCAACCTCTGCCAGTAATTTACCATCTTCATCAAGAATTTTTGAAGTAACTGGATCTTTTAAAAGCTTTTCATCAAGTTTGGGAGCATCACTTATAAAGTAAGCTAATGCAGCACCTCCAGTGACTAAGCCGATAATTCCAATTGTAACGAGTATAAGAAAAATGCGCTTGAGCATACTTGCTGACTTTTTCGGCCCATTTTTTGGTGCCTTTTTCTGAGTCTGCCCCTGCTTTCGGCGTTCTTCTCTAGTATTATATTTTTCAGCCATTACAGCTAACCTGCCTTTCTAAAAAAAACTAAAAATTTTCTGCGATTAGTAAATCTACTACTTTAATATAGTCAATTCTCGGTTGAAAGCCAAGAGTAATCTTTTCTGAACTACTTTCGACCTCTTGGAGAGTAATAGATTTGCGTCCGCCGTCTTTCATTCTTTTCCAATAAAAACCTAGTTGTTCAGAACTCATTAAATATATATCATCCGTAGCAGAAAAACGGATGATTACAAATGCAATTCCGTCATGCTGAACGATGTGTTTCATATGTTCAATTTGATGGTCATGAAAATTCTTAAGAGGGAAGGAACTGCTGTTTTTCGTTTCCTTTGCCTCAAAATCAATGTACTTTCCTTTATAAACACCATTGTAATCGGTAGTCGATGCTTGTTTGAAGTATGCTTCTTTAATAACAGCAGCACTTCTTTTCGGGTAGTGAACATCGACAATTTGAATAGGTGTTGGTTTTTTATGAATGACGGCAATACCGTGTGCTAAATAATACTGATTGGTTTCATTCAAATCATCTTCTAATGTTTTTCCCCGGTTGCTATAACTGATTTTATTAAGTGGGCTTTTCTTTTCTTCCATTGCCTGCGGTACAAATCTTCGTCCGTTGGGATAATGAAATGCCACTTTTACCCCTCCTTTTTTTCACTTATCTATATTAGCAAAAAAAGAATCTAAAATGTGAATAAAAAGAATTGTTTCTTAGAACGATAGGATTTAAGTACAACACAATTGTCACATTTTATCCTTCTTGAAAGGTTGCGAGCATTAGAATGCGAATTCCAAAGACGGAAATGCAATTACTCTACTCCATAAAAGTTCAAACTGCAAAAGGGAATAGAGATAATATATCAAGAACTAAAGCATATGAACAATTTTTTAATGTTCATCCAGAAATCCAATGGTCCTTTTTGGCAGGTATGGTTTCCCGAAATGCAGGCTGGAATATGTGTGATCTTGAAGGGATTTGGTTTTCTCATTTACTTAGTTCTAAATACAGACTTCAATTATTCCTTACATATGAAGAAGCGAATTGGCGTATTTTCCAGGATGCTTATCCACAATTACTGCTCTATCATTATTCGACGAAGTATGGGCGTCCTTTGTTTCACTTATGTCATTATTTTTTTATTACCAAATTTATGACAAATCAATGGAAATCTTTTTGGAAACATAGAAATCACGAAAAATTAGTCACTGCTCTAATAATAAATGAACAAAATATCATTGAAAAACCGGTTATTAAAAAGCAATCTTTCGTATTTCATTCATTATTATTTTTGCTGCAGGACTGGATGCATTTTAGTACTGTATTATTTCCTACTTGCAATGGGAAATTGTATGGTTCGTCCGTTTCGCATTTTAGAAATATCGATGAAAGAATTAAATTGGGGAAAAAATTGGCTAATCTTTTATTTTCTAAGGAGTTGTTTCCGCTATTTCATGAATTTTCCTGCCGCACTGAGCCAACCGGAGCCCGCTTCGATTATGAACAATATCGAAAAAGGCCAAGGTACCACGAGACACCGATGCTGAGGGGAGTTTATCCAATCATCCATCATAAAGCAGAAAAGATAGAACAGTGGGATTCAAATAAAAAAATTAAAAAGGAGTGGTTTATAAAACCTAAATGGGAGGAAGACCCTATGTTGACCGACTGGTATGACCATAAACAAAAACAGCTACACACAGCCGTCATGGTCAAAAATTGGTTTTTTAATAAAATGACAAACAGGGAAGGCGTTGATTAAGCCTTCCCTGTTAATGGTGCTGCAAGTGTTACAGCCTTAGGTAGAGGGCCGGTTTTCTCCACTAAGTTTCGGATTTCCCGTTCCTGCCTTGTTGGTGGGCGGCTTTTGTCGTTTTTCGTTTTCTTTCTGTCTGCTTTCATTCGACTGCATAAAATTCACCTCCTGTCTGTATTTTTGTTTAAAACTCCATTCTTCATTCTGCCATTGTTGTCGAAGGTCCCAATAAATTAAGTGAATAGCACTTTCTTTGCCGATTCCCTTCTAGTTTTGTCAACGTTGAAGGGCTTTCTAATAAAAAAAAGAATAGTACAGGTAATGAATGGGAGGGGTCAGCATGGTCAATAATAGTGTCGCAACAGAGGAAATACTAAGGATGATAGCTGAGATCAGTACCAGTCTGGACTGTTTGGAAAATTCATATGGAGAAACTGTTAATACAGTAAGGTGTAAACTATGGGCAGAGCAGTATACATTAGTAAATGAAGCCCAGGAGGCCATTGAGAAAGCAGAAGATTATTGGATTAATACTGAAAAAGAAAACCTTTCCTATTCCATTACACTAGATAAATCCAAAAGGACGCACAAGATTTTAGCTGAAGTGCAGTTTTAAGCCAACAGGATTTCATTTTATAAGGAACTAGATTATACTATTGGAAACAAATGTGCGGAGGAATTTATTGTGCAAAAAGAAAATCTTCAAAGATTAACTGAACAATTATTGAATTATGCGGTTAAAGCAGATGATATATATGAAAATGTACGTAGGGAAGGAAAAGAAAAGGATTTCTTTTCTGAGGTTAAGCCGTTTGCAGATCAAGTCAGAACCATTTGTATGGAATGGGAAAGCGGAATGAAGGAGTGGATGAAAGAAACGGAGTTTAAACATCTTTTCCCCGAGCAAATTGAACAAACAGCACATAACCTTTCCGATGTAGCCGTTCAGGCATTTTTTCCAAAAACCAGTTACAAGCGATTTAAAAGTCATGTTCAATCGGTTGTGTTTATTCTTAATAATGTAAAATCAGAAATCGATCGGATATTATCATAAAAACACCTACACTATATTTCCTCTTTTTTCATATATTATTGGAACCATGCCATGAATAATGAGGAGGGCTCATTGAAAATGATGAGATCCGGTTATCACCAAGTCTCCCCTAGTCAAGAACATTATCCTCAATCAATATCAGAATACTGGGGAGGATACCAGCAACCTATGCCGTATCCTCAGCCCAGTAATCAAGAACCATATATGTATCCTTATCCTCCCCAGGAAAATGGGAGCTATATGCCGACAAATCATGACCCATATCAACAGGCGGCCTATCATCCGTTTCAACAAATGCAGCAACAGGTGATGCCTGTGGGAGCGTTTCCAGGCAACAGTGTAATGCAGCCAATGCAGCAACCAATGCAGCCAATGCAACTGCAGCCCTATCAGCAGCAGCCCTATCAGCAGCAACATCAGCCTCAAGCTTTTAGTCCGTTTGATAACCCGCTCCAGCCGGCTAAACGTCCCCCACACAATCAGCAGCAGGCTCACAATCCATATCCAAAGCAGCAATTCATGCAAAAACAGCAGCCATCGGGTATCAAGTCGGTTATGAATCAATTCAAAACACAAGATGGATCCATGGATATAACGAAAATGATGAACACAGCTGGACAAATGATGAATACAGTCTCTCAAGTTTCTTCAATGGTCAAAGGAGTAGGGGGCTTCTTCAAAGTTTAGATGTTGAATAAAGTAAAAGCAGACTTACAAGTGACCCAGCCACTTAATTAAGTCTGCTTTTTAATTGCTTAAAAAGATTAATCATTGATTTCAATTCGATTTCCCTTAACCTTGGGTAAATGTAGAGTGAGAATGCCATCGCGATGTCTTGCTGTTACTTTTCTTTCATTAATTGGTTTTGGAAAGGAAATGGTTCTAGATAATCGGCTTGCTGACAGATCTTTCTGAAACATTCCTTGAGTTTTATGTTGCGTAGCAAGGCTATCTACATGATTTGCCGAGATGGTTACCGCCTGGGTCAACAAATCAATGGAAATTTGGCTGCGTGCAATTCCGGGCAAGCTAGCAGTGAGGATATATTCGGAATTCGTCTCATGAAGGTCGACCGGAAAGCTTCGTTCTTTTGCTGAACCAAAGAAATCATCAAGTGATTGCAGCATGCCTTTGGGTCTCTCGGAAAACAATCGATCCATCTTGTGAATAAAATGGGTAAAAGGCTCATTTTTGCCCTTGTGGTTATTATTTTTTTCAGAAGAGGTCATCACGGTGCTCCTTTCTAAAAATTCCTTTGCATATAGGCTATGTAGAGACTTAATATGTGTGAATCAAAGAAGGGTTTAGATATAGGGAGGAAGGGAATAACGTTACTAAATGATTATTTTTAGAAAAGAGGGATAGAGATGAATAAAGGTAACAAGCTTTCTTACATAGATAGCGGGGAAGGTAAAAAAACGTTGCTATTTATCCATGGATTTTGCGGAAGTCATGGGTATTGGAGGGACATCATTAGTGGTTTAAAAGATAAATATCGAGTTATTGCCATTGATTTACCAGGTCATGGTGCAAGTGAGCCACTAGGGGCATCTTTCACGATTGAAGATATGGCAGTGAATATTGCTGCATTTTTAGATGAACAGCAAATCAATCAGGTTTACATGTTCGGTCATTCGCTCGGAGGTTATATCACATTGTCATTTGCTGAGCAGTTTGCTGAAAAATTGAGTGGTTTCTCCCTCATTCATTCCACCGCATTGCCTGACGATGAGGCTGGGAAGGAAGGGCGGTTAAAATCTGTTGAAAAAATTGAAATTGACGGGATCCCTGCCTTTATTGATGGACTTGTACCGAAGCTTTTTGCTAAATCTGATGATCCTAACATTGAAAATGCAAAAGAAATAGGTTATAAAACAAGTGAAAGTGGAGCAATCGGTTCTTTGCATGCTATGAGGAAAAGAAGAGACCGAAATCATGTACTGAAAGATACAAAACTACCGGTCCTTTTGGTTGCAGGTGAACAAGATAAGGTTATTCCTGCTAAAAAAACCTTTACTGTAAAAGGGGATCATATTAACGAAGTTATACTCAAAGGAAGCGGGCATATGGGGATGTTGGAAGCTCCAGGCAAACTTGCCGAAGAAATTATACGTTTTGTCGAAGGAAAATAAGTGAAGAAATAACAAGTAGGAACACGGGATTTTACCGTTTCCTGCTTTTTTTTTGTAAAAGGAAATAGTTTCCCTTTTGTACAGAACGTTCATTCGGTAGAATAGGAGTATGAGGTGGGTTATATGAAACTGCGAAAAAATTTACAAGAAGTTATCACTGGTTTAAAAACAAATGAGGAATTTAAAGATAATATTGTTCACTGGCAAGTTATTGACGCGAAAGAGGCAAAAATCGTCTCTTTCCCAGATCAAATAGATGATAAAATCAAGCAGGCTCTTAATAAACGAGGGATAAATGGGTTGTATACCCATCAGGCGACTGCTTTTGAGACTGCTGTGAGTGGTAAAAGCCTTGTGGCTGTCACTCCGACAGCTTCTGGTAAAACGTTATGCTATAATTTGCCAGTTCTTCAAAAAGTACTTGAAGATGAAAAAACAAGAGCACTTTATATTTTTCCGACAAAAGCATTGAGTTATGATCAAAAAAGTGAATTGAACGAAATGATTAATGAGATGGAAGCTGATATAAATAGTTATACGTACGATGGAGACACACCATCCAATATAAGGCAAAAAATACGTCAGGCAGGGCATATTGTGATTACCAACCCTGATATGCTCCATTCGGGAATCCTGCCGCATCACACGAAATGGGTTTCTTTATTTGAGAATTTAAAGTATGTGATCATCGATGAACTTCATATATACCGAGGCGTTTTTGGAAGTCATACGGCAAACGTCATTAGAAGACTAAAACGAATCTGCCAGTTTTATGGAAGTGATCCTGTATTCATCTGTACATCTGCGACAATCAATAATCCAAAAGAGTTGGCTGAGGAACTTACGGAAAAAGAGATGGTTCTTGTCAATAACAATGGAGCACCGAGCGGAAAAAAACATTTTGTGTTTTATAATCCGCCAGTAATTAATAAACCGCTTAATATTCGAAGAAGTGCAGTGTTGGAAGTCAGGAAACTCGCAAATGAGTTTTTGAAAAATAAGATTCAAACAATTGTTTTCGCTCGAAGCAGGGTCCGTGTGGAGATTTTACTGACCTATTTACAGGAACTAGTGTCCAAGCAGCTTGGTCCAAAATCGATCCGAGGTTATCGCGGAGGTTATTTGCCAACACAGCGTAGAGAAATTGAAAAGGGGCTGCGAGATGGTTCAATTTATGGTGTGATCTCTACGAATGCTCTTGAGTTAGGGGTTGATATCGGTCAGCTTCAGGTTTGCATCATGACTGGCTACCCTGGATCAATATCGAGCGCCTGGCAGCAGGCAGGACGTGCAGGTAGAAGGCATGGGGAAGCTTTAATCATCATGGTCGGCAGCTCTAGTGCTCTTGATCAGTATATCGTGAAGCATCCTGACTATTTCTTTACGAGAAATCCGGAAACCGCAAGAATTAATCCAGATAATCTCGTAATCTTGGTTGATCATATTAAATGTGCAGCATATGAGCTTCCTTTTAAAAAAGGAGATGCCTTTGGCAAGGCGGAGATTATGGACGTTCTTGAATTTCTGACAGAAGAAAGAGTTTTACACCAAAATGGCGATAAATGGCATTGGATGAATGACGCATTTCCGGCGAGCAATATCAGTCTTCGTTCTGCAGCACAGGAAAATGTTGTCATCGTCGATCAAACGAATGCCCCAGACAATAGGGTCATCGGAGAAATGGATACGTTCAGTGCGATGACCCTTCTTCACGATGAAGCAATTTATTTGCATCAAGGAATACAATTCCAAGTGGAAGAATTAGATTGGGAAGAAAAGAAAGCGTATGTACGTGAAGTCAATGTGGACTATTACACGGATGCTAACCTTGCTGTTCAGTTATCTGTATTGGAAGTGGATAAACAGCAAACATTCTCTTCAACTACAGCAGCTTTTGGAGATGTCTCTATCCGGGCGATGCCTACGATATTCAAAAAAATTAAATTTGAGACTCATGAAAATATTGGATCAGGGCCAATCAGCCTCCCGGAAGTGGAACTTCATACGAGCTCTGCCATGCTTTCTATGGAACCTGATATTTTTGAATGGGATGAAAATCGAATCGAGCAAGGAATGATAGGTGCCTCACATGCGCTGAATTACATGATTCCGCTTTATGTAATGTGCGATCCCCATGATATTCATGTGTATCCACAAGTTAAAGCAGCACATAATGAAAAACCCACCATTTTTATTTATGACAGTTATCCAGGTGGAATAGGACTAAGTGATAAAGTGTTTGAAAATGCTGCGGTCATTTTGTTGGAAACAAAATCAATGATCGAAAATTGTTCTTGTGAAAACGGCTGTCCTTCCTGTATCGGAACGGAATCTGCTTCGAAGACAGCCAAAAGTGATGCTAAGCGGTTATTGGATCTGTTTTGTAAGGAAAACCATGCATCAAATGCAGGGGTATGTGAATAGAGGTGCAGTATTTTGTCATTAAAAAATAAATTGAATCGTATGAAAACACATATGAACTTAGAACCAGTGAACAATCCTTCTCCTATAGAGGAAGATAGCACGTCAGTAAATACAGATATTCCTTTTCATGATAAGTGGCTGGAGAACGATACCGTTTCCTTTCATTTCGATGATGACTATTGTTTCATCCGTGAAGTCCGCTATCCCCTTAATCATAAGCATGGGTTGTATTCATTTTCTGAGTTGAAAAAGGTTGTGAAAGAATGGAATCAAACTTCATTAGTGCATCCCCTTTCCGCTAAAGGTGTAAAAAGCGAAGAACTCTTTTTCTTCGATACCGAAACAACAGGGCTTGGCGGTGGTGCCGGAAATACAATTTTTTTACTAGGTTATGCCTATTTAGAAGGTGAAGAAGTGGTCGTTAAGCAGCATATCTTGCCACAGCCTGGTAGTGAAATACCGCTTTACCAAAGCTTTCTGGAAAACATCAATTATGAAACCCTTGTCACATATAATGGTAAGTCATTTGATTGGCCACAGTTAAAAACCAGACATACCTTGATAAAGGAACATGTTCCAAAACTGCCTGAATTCGGACATTTTGATTTGTATCATGCTTCAAGACGCCTTTGGAAAAACAAATTAGAACGTGTAAAATTATCCGTTGTCGAAACAGACATTTTAGGTGTACATAGAGAGGATGATATTCCTGGATATTTGGCGCCGATGATTTACTTTGATTTCGTTGAAAGAAAGAACCCGGAAATTTTGTTTGGAATCATGAAGCATAATGAAGTGGATATTTTATCACTAATCACTCTGTATATTCACTTGTCCCGGAAAATTCTCCAAATAGATGGATATACGGAAGAGTCGATGGAAATTGCACGCTGGCTCGATTATCTAGGAAAAAAAGAGGAATCGGTTGAGACCTATCAAAGAATATTGGAAGTAGGAAGTGAGGAAGATCGGATTATAGCTGGCAATGCTATAGCCTTTCAGAAAAAGAAGCAAAAGCAATTCAATGAAGCGTTGGAGATTTGGAAGGAAGTTGCTTTAAAAGGGGATGTTCACTTAAAGATACAGGCTCAGATTGAATGTGCAAAATTATTCGAACATCAATTTAAGGACATCGCTTCAGCAATAAATTGTGCTAGAAATGCGCATCAGGAGATGATGAGGACAGAGAATGGCAACCATCTAGCAAAAAAAATCTTGGATCTGGAAAAAAGGATCCAAAGACTCGAAAGGAAAAAAGGTTCTAAGGGTAGACTTGTATAATATAGATAGTCTTAAATAGGAATCTACATAGTCAATAAATAGGTGATTATGAAATTAAAAAAAATGGTTACAAATATTGTAGCATTCAGTCATTATGTGTAAAATGGTAATGGTTGAGGGTGAAATTCTGAAACATTCATTTCATGCCTTACATCATTTAAATTCAAGGTGAAAGCGGAGCGGAGAAATGTATAAAACGACTTTATTTCTATTTTTTGTTGTCCTTTGTTTAACGATTGTTTTATTTACATCATTAAAAGACAGTTTCTACTCCTTTTTATAAGAAATTCACTCTGCAAGCACTTTTGTAGGGCTATCCAAATATAACGATGTGTACTTTTAGGTTGCCACATAGAGTTTTATACTTATTAAGTATAAATAGGTCTTTTCATCAGTACACGTATCCCCTTTTTTTCATAGTCTATAATGGTAAGACCAAAATTATCATGACGAAAGGGGACGTAATATAAATGAATTTTCGTAATTGTGGAGGACATAAATCCAATGTTATGGGAACATCCAATGTAATGGGTGCATCGAATGTTATGGGAGCATCAAATGTAATGGGTGCTTCAACTGGAAAAAAACCTTCCCATGTAATGGGAGCTTATACTAGTCCGATGGCTGGCGGTTATCCGACTGCTGTATCTCCAGCGCAATATGGTCCGATGGCTGGTGGTTATCCGACTGCTGTATCTCCAGCGCAATATGGTCCAACACAAGCACTTCCATCTCAAGTAGCCCCAGCACAGGTATCTCCAACGCAGCAATTTGTTAATACAAACGTTTCGAACACAGTGATACCTGTCGTTCACCCATCACATACTACAACTGTTAATAAACATGTAAACTCGTATAAACATTACTTTCCACATACTCAATCAGTAGTGAATGAGTGTTACACTCAAAACTTTATTTGTGGAAGGCCGCCACACAATCCTTGCTGCCCACCTAGGCATTTCGGATATTGAAATTTAAGGGCTTATTTTAAGCCCTTATCTTCTTACATAATCATGTGAAAAGGGAGATTGGCCAAGTAATGAAGGTTTTGTATATAACTGGCTACAAAGCTTTTGAATTGGGAATATTTAAAAATGATCATGAAGCAGTAAAATATATAAAAAAAGCAATTAAGCAACGTCTTTTACCATTGGTGGAAGAGGGGTTAGAATGGGTAATTATTTCAGGCCAGTTAGGCACAGAACTATGGAGTGCAGAAGTAGTATTCGAGATACAGGAAGAATATACCCAGCTTAAATTAGGGGTACTTACTCCCTTCCTGAAACAGGAAGAGTCATGGAATGAGACGAATCAAGACTATTACCGTTCCATTTTAGCACGTGCTGATTTTATAGAATCCATCTTCAAAAAACCGTATGAAGGACCACAACAGCTGAAAACTAAAAATCGTTATATGGTCCATAAAAGTGATGCCATGCTAATCATTTTTGATCCCGAAAAAGAAGGATCCGCCCAATATCCTTATTACGAAGCAATGAAAAAAGCGGAAACTCAACTATACCCAATTTTACAGATAAGCTTTGATGATCTGCAACTGGCTGCAGAAGAAGACAGTTGGTCCGAAGATTAGCACAGTAAAAATAATTATGGACTAAAAGTTGTTTCAAAAGCATATTCATATTATGATGAAAATTAGATACAGATTTATGGGAGTACATATCGTGCACTAAAAAAAGTATGACGTATAAAAAAACTGTTTCGTTGACAAACCCAAGTAGATTTGAAAAAATAATAAAAAGTCGATTGTATTGGCGAAAGTATTGAGGTGAAGTCTTATGCTATCCGATAAGATAAAATTAACGGCTAAAGATATTCTTGAAAAAGATTTTAAAACAGCCATGCGAGGTTATAAACCTGAGGATGTGGATCAATTTCTGGATCTAATCATGAAAGATTATGAAGTGTTTCATCAGGAAATTGATGATCTTAAACAAGAAAATCTTAAATTAAAAAAACAGGCCGAAGAGAGTACAAAACGTCCGAGCCAACCTGCACCTGGTGCAACTCCGGGGACCACTAACTTTGATATCCTTAAACGGTTATCCAACTTGGAAAAGCACGTATTTGGAAACAAGCTTTTTGATTAATGTTTTTAAAAGGTAAAATAATTTGTATTGTGTTTTCTTGAATAATGTATTATAATCAATAATGTTATGTTAACGTTTGGGTAATTGCTGCTGCATTTTTTTGCAGTAGAGGAAAGTCCATGCTCGCACGGACTGAGATGTCCGTAGTGTTCGTGCCTGGCGAAAAAATAAGCTTGGGCAGCAGTCTTGGATTGCTGACGGCTGGGAAAATGCCTAAGTCCTTTTGGATATGGCATGAATACCTATAAAAGTGCCACAGTGACGGAGCCTTTACAGAAATGTAAGGGGTGGAACGAGGTAAACCCCACGAGCGAGAAACCCAAATTAATGGTAGGGGCGCTTTCTTCCTTGGAATTGAACGAGGAGAAGGACAGAAGCTATGCTTCTGTAGATAGATGATTACCGCCGAAGTACGAGACGTGAGTCGCTTGCAGTACTGAGGAACAAAACATGGCTTACAGAACGTTACCATATAACACTTAAAGCACAACTCTCCTTTGTAAAAGGAGAGTTTTTGTTTGTGAAAAAATTGTCCATTTTAAAATTTCCCTCAATATCTTAACACTAGAGGTGCAAAATACCTTATCATAGAAGTGAAAATGACTTTGTGAAGGTATTCGAAGATTATGTGAGTGACATAAATGAACAGGTCAGTATTCTAGAGGTTTTTTAATTTACTAATACTTTTATACAGCAATATGATATGTATAGTGATTCACCAGTGATTATCCATAAAGGGAGAGTTCTTTACCTTATGGTTAAGGTTCCCACATTTCCGAAGAGTCGAATCGGGATGTGTATTACGTTGCTCTATTTTTGGACATTACCAATCGAAAAAAAGATCAGTTTCAAAAGTGGTCAGTAAGACGTATTGATGGGTAAGGCAATGTTAACTCTAAATCATGAGTATAATAATAATAACTTTCAAGAGGTATAATCAATATCTTTCTGTGTTAAACTTGGATCTTGACTGCAATTGAAAGAAATGAGTTGCAGGTACATTATCTTCCGCAAGTTCACTTGGAAACAGGAGATGTAATTGGGTTGGAATACATATCAGCTTGGAGAGTTCATTTCTTTTCCAAAAGAGACAGGCCTTGTTAACCTAAATCAGCCAGTTGGTTATAAAATGAACTTGTGAGTATGTTAAGTAATTCCATATTTCTGGGTATCCTAATTACAAGGTTTGCATCAACATTTCTAGTTTGTATTTTAACAGGAATAATGTTAGAAAAAGGTATTGTCCTTATTGAAAATAAGAACATTTCCCAATTGCGCAAGGATTGAAACTGATGGAGAGCAGAATTATGGCAAATGCAGAGGGTTCTGTTGAATAATTGGTTATTCTATAAAACAGGGGATCATTTTGTCTATCAATGATCTTGGTACTGGTTATTCTTCCTTTAGTTATATTAAATGGTTTCCGATTGATACAATGAAAATTTATCAAAGTTTTAATGAAAAGTTGATCAATTATAAAGGTGACTTGCTCATTGTAAAAGCTACCATCACGATGTCGAAGACACTTAATCTGGAAATCATTGCTGAAGTCGTTGAACATAAAAAAGCATGTAGACTTTTTGAAAAAGCAAAAGTGTGATATCATTCAAGAGTTTTACTTGTCAAAACCGCTACCTGTTTCTAAATTAAAAAAAATTTGGAAATGCGGGAACCGATTTTGATTAATGGAAAGTAGGTGCATGAAGAAATGAAACAATTCGATATTATTGCAACATCAGCAATGGGATTGGAATCAATTGTTGCCAAGGAAGTTCGGGATCTTGGTTACGATTGTCAAGTAGAAAACGGGAAAATTATGTACAAAGGGGACCAATCAGCCATTGCTCGCTCTAATTTGTGGCTGCGCAGTGCAGACCGTGTGAAAATTAAAGTCGCTGAATTTAAAGCTTATTCTTTTGATGAGCTGTTTGAAAAAACAAAAGCCTTGAACTGGGAAGATTACTTATCTGCAGACGTTGAGTTCCCTGTAAGTGGTAAATCAGTTAAATCGCAGCTTTACAGTGTCCCTGATTGTCAGGCTATCGTTAAAAAGGCGATTGTTGATAGATTGAAAAGGAAGTATAAACAAGTATCTTGGTTTGAAGAAACAGGTCCATTGTTTAAAATTGAAGTTTCTATCTTAAAAGATGTAGTGACACTTACCATGGACACATCAGGTGCAGGACTTCATAAGCGCGGTTATCGTACAGGGCAGGGGGAAGCGCCCCTTAAAGAAACTTTGGCGGCTGCATTGATCATGCTGACTAATTGGAAACCGGATAAACCTTTCATTGACCCATTTTGTGGATCTGGAACTATTCCTATTGAAGCTGCATTGATTGGGCAGAACATCGCTCCTGGTTTTAACCGGGAATTTGTTTCTGAAAGCTGGGCTTGGATGGACAGTAAGGTTTGGGATGAAGCGAGAATTGAAGCTGAAGATTTAGCGAATTATGATCAGTATTTAGACATAACAGGTTGTGATATTGATCATCGCATGGTTGAAATTTCAAAAGCCAATAGTTTTGAAGCAGGACTTGGTGATCTTGTTGAGTTCAAACAAATGCAAGTGAGAGATATCTCGACCAGGAAAGAATATGGTGTTATTGTGGGGAACCCACCCTATGGTGAACGTCTAGGGGAGAAAAAAGCTGTTGAACAGATGTATAAAGAAATGGGGCAGGCCTTCAAGAAGCTTGATACTTGGTCAGTGTACATGATTACCTCGAACCCTGACTTTGAACAGTTTTATGGTAAGCCTGCAACTAAAAAAAGGAAGTTGTTCAATGGATTCATCCGAGCGGACCTTTATCAGTATTGGGGAAAACGGCCGCCAAAACAACCGAGAAATGAATAAATAGGTATAATATAATGGAAAATTTAGAATAGTCAGGACATTTTATTCATAATAGGTTCCAGTCTTGCTTATCATTTCCTTTTCTGTTATTCTAATAATGAATTATTTTTGTTCAGATTTAAGGAATGCCTTAATATTCAATGAGCAAGGATAGTAATATAATGTGTGGCGAACACACTAGGAGGCAACAAAAATGGAACAAGGTAAAGTAAAATGGTTTAACGCAGAAAAAGGTTTTGGATTCATCGAACGTGAAGGTGGAGACGATGTATTCGTACATTTCTCAGCTATCCAAGGCGAAGGTTTCAAAACACTTGAAGAAGGCCAAGATGTTACATTTGATGTAGAACAAGGTCAACGTGGACCACAAGCATCAAACGTAAACAAAGCTTAATTCAACTAAATAGTACTTACAGACAGGCTCTCATGAAGAGCCTGTCTTTTATTTTACGAGTTGGGAGCGCTTGCTTACATACATACATAGAAGATGCAGTATATACGGGAAAATTCATTTCTTGTAGAAAGGTAAATAACTTGACTATCAATGTAGAATAAAGGATAATATACTTTTGCCTAGATAAGTTATTATACGAAATTTTATATACTGATGATAGATAAAAGGGGAGACCATGATGCTTAAAACACTGCCTTTTTCGGTTACAAAGGAAGATTCTTTTTACGATAAGCTTTCAGAATGGATCGGTGATGTTTTTTACGATATTCTTCCCGAAAAAGGATTTGAGCTGCGTGACGAACAAATCTTCATGGCTTTTCAATTAGAAAAAGCCTTTAAAGAAAAGAATGTAAGTTTTGCAGAAGCTGGTGTAGGGACTGGTAAGACATTGGTCTATTTACTATATGCCATTTGTTATGCCCGATATACTAATAAACCGGCAATTATTTCGTGTGCAGACGAAACATTGATTGAACAGCTTGTCAAAGAAGAAGGCGACATTCAAAAAATTAAGAACGCATTAGGTATTGATGTGGATGTACGTCTTGCCAAATATCATGATCAATATGTATGCCTTAAGAAATTGGAGTATGCAGTGAATCATGAAGATTCAGAGGGAATAGATCAGCTCTATGATGAACTTCCCAAGTTTGTCCATGATAACTCATCCATGAATGCTTATACTGCTTACGGGGACCGTAAACAATATCCATATTTGAATGATGAAGACTGGTCAAAAGTAGGCTGGGATCAGCTTCAAAACTGTTTTACTTGTGATAAACGCCATCGTTGTGGACAAACCCTTTCACGAGACCACTACCGAAAATCAAGTGATTTGATCATTTGTTCACATGACTTCTTTATGGAGCATGTTTGGACAAAAGAAAAACGTAAGCGTGAAGGACAGTTACCGTTATTGCCAGAACATAGCTGTGTAGTTTTTGATGAAGGCCATTTATTGGAGTTTTCTGCTCAAAAGGCACTAACGTATAAAGTTGGTGAACAAACTCTTGCTTCGGTTTTAGAATTGCTAACAGCCAACCAGGTGCGTGAAGAAACGCTTTACATCATTGAAGACTTAATTGACATTAATGAAGAGTTTTTCGATTTGCTTGATGAAAAGGCCATTCATGTTAGTGGTTCTAATCGGTATGAAATTCCGATGTCCAAAGAAATTACAAACTTTGCACAAAAGCTTCATAAAAAGGTTGAAGAGTTAGAAGAAAACCTTGTTTTTGAAGCGGAAATGTACACGATTAATGACTATGATTTAAAAGTGACAGAAGAATACTTAGAACAGCTAGGATACTCACTTTCTCTATTTGTGAAGGATGAACAGGCGGTATCATGGTTTGAAGAAAATGAAATGACAAAAACATTGGTCATTATGCCAAGGCTTGTACAAGATATTTTGTCTGAACAAGTTTTTTCTAAAAAAATCCCTTACATTTTTTCTTCGGCAACATTATCTGATAATAAATCGTTCCAATACATTGCAGATAGCTTAGGGATAGATAAGTATGATAGCTTCTCTGTTGAATCGCCTTTTGATTATGATGAAGTCATGAAAATGAATATGCCGGTCTTTGAAAATGGAGACAAATTGGCTAAACTAAATTATACAATGAAGACGATTGAGGAAAATGAAGGTAGAACGCTAGTATTATTCCAATCAAAAGAAGAATTGCTATGGTTCAAGGAAAACAGCCAGAAAACAGCATATCCCTTTTATTTTGAAGGTGAAGCGGAGATTAGCGATCTTGTTAAAAGGTTTCAAGAAGATGAGCAATCTGTTCTGTTCTCATATCATTTATGGGAAGGGCTCGATGTTCCGGGGGCTTCATTACAAAATGTAGTGATTCACTCACTTCCATTCCCGCCACATGATCCAGTATTCGAGGCCAAACGAAACTCGGTTACTAATGCATTTGAAGAAGTGGATCTTCCATATATGCTTCTTCGCTTGCGTCAGGGAATCGGACGTTTGATCCGTACCAGCAATGACTCGGGGACCGTACAGATTTTGATTGAGAAGGATCTTTCGGAACAGGTGAAAGAGAAAATTATTTCTGTTCTTCCTGTATCGCTTTAATTAATCTATTTTGAGAGTCAAGGGCAAAGCCAGCCCTTGGCTCTTATTTTATTTTTAAGCTGCTGGTAGTTCTGATATGAAAAATTTTTGTATAATATGGTAAAGTGTAGATGGAAGGGGCAGTGAATATGAAAAAGGGTACTAATGTGATAGAAAAAGAATTTCAAGAATATGTGAAGAAAATTTCAGCCTATAATGAAGCCCTCGCATTAATTAATTGGGATTTACGTACAGGTGCACCCAAAAAGGGAGTAGAGCAGCGTTCTGAAGTTATTGGGGTACTTTCCTCTGAAGTTTTCAATATGATCACAAGTAAAGAGATGGAGTGCTTCATCGACGACCTTACAACAGAGGAAGCTTCTCTTAGTGAAACGACGAATAAAATGGTACAAGAATGTAAAAAAGAGTTTGAAAGGAATAAGAAAATCCCAGCAGACGAATTTAAAGAATTCGTTATTTTACAATCCCGATCTGAAAGCGCATGGGAAGAGGCAAGAGAAAAGGCGGATTTTTCGTTATTTCAACCTTATCTGGAACAAATTGTTGCCTATACTCGTAAATTCGTTGAATATTGGGGTTATGAGGGTCAGAAATATAATACCCTATTAGATATGTATGAACCAGGTATGACCGTTGACATTCTTGATAAGGTATTTAGTCAACTGCGAGCAAGTATAGTTCCTCTAGTAAAACAAATAGCGGAGAGTAAACATCAACCTGAAACTGCTTTCCTTTATAAAGAATTCCCTAAAGAACAACAGCATCAACTCAATCTTCGAGTTTTAAAACAGCTTGGATACGATTTCAAGGCTGGAAGGTTGGATGAAACAGTCCACCCTTTTGCGACTGGAATCAACAGAGGTGATGTAAGGGTGACGACCCGCTATGATGAATATGATTTTAGAGGGGCGATTTTTGGTACGATTCATGAATGTGGACACGCTATTTATGAGCAGAATATCGCTGAAGAGTTAACGGGGACACTGCTAGATGATGGTACGTCAATGGGAATCCACGAATCACAATCATTGTTTTTCGAAAATTTTATTGGACGAAACTATAGTTTCTGGAAAAATAAATACCCTCTTTTAAAAGAGTATGCACCAGATCAATTTGCTGATGTGAAACTTGATGACTTTTACCGTGGCATTAACGAATCAAGACCGTCCTTCATCCGTATTGAAGCTGATGAACTGACATATCCTTTACATATTATGATTCGTTATGAACTGGAGAAAGCACTTTTTAATGGAGAGCTTGAAGTGAAGGATTTACCGGAGGTTTGGAATAAAAAATACAAGGAATACTTAGGGATTGTACCTGAAGATGATGCCATGGGCGTTCTACAAGATGTACACTGGTCAGACGGCAGCTTTGGTTACTTCCCATCCTATGCATTAGGGTATATGTATGCGGCCCAAATCAAGCAGGCTATGCTTAAAGATTTGCCTGACTTTGATGCTTTGTTGGCATCAGGTGATATTGCTCCAATTAGAACATGGCTTAATGAAAAGATACATAAATACGGAAAAACTAAAAAGCCGCTTGAGATTTTGAAAGAAACAACAGGGGAAGGCTTAAACGTGCAGTATTTAATAGATTATCTTGAAAGTAAGTATAAGGAAGTTTATAAAATTAAATAAAATCTTCAAATAAAAAAACCTTGGCAAATCTGCCAAGGTTTTTTTTATTGTGTAGGATCACCATAATTTAAATCCTTTTGATCCCGGTGGTGCATTTTGGAGAATATCAATAAACGGAATTGTATACGCAAAGAGAATAAGTGCTGCAGTTATTCCAAGCCATAATTTCCAATTTTCAAAAACGAGTGGCGTTTTTTCGGCTTTATCAGTAACTTCACCAACAGGGAACTCTTCGTTGCCTTTTGGAGCAAAGAAGGCTAACTGTATAAAAATAATGATATATAAAATAATCCCGATAAAGAGTATGGTTCCACCTACAGCTTGGGCGATTTGATAAGGAATCCAATCAAGTGCTTGTGTGGAATCTCCATAAGTGGAGTACGAAGAGCGGCGAGGTGCTCCCAGCAATCCAGCGATATGCATGGCCCCAGACATAAAGGACATCCCAATTGCCCAAAAGACCCCTTGAATAATCGCTAATTTATTTAATTTTTTTGTTAAGGTGCGTCCAGTTAAATGGGGAACGAGCCAATATGAAATCCCAAAGAAAGTTAAGATTACGGAAGTCGCCAACGTTAAATGAAAATGTCCTGTAACCCAAATAGTATTATGGACAACCTGGTTTAATTGGTTTGAGGCATTGACTAATCCTCCGGCACCTGCTGGTATGAAAGCCGCCATTCCAATAAAAGGAACGGTAAAACGCGCATCTCCCCAAGGTAGCATCTTAAACCAACCGAATATCCCTTGGGCACCCTGAGAACGTCCGTATTGTTCAAAAGATCCGAATAAAGAAAAGGCAGTCATTAAAGATGGAACAACGACTAAGAAGGTTAAAATCACTTGTAAAAACTTCCAGACAGGATCGATTCCGGGTTCAAGCAATTGGTGATGAAGTCCAACAGGTATAGAGAAAAGCAGGAAAAGAATAAAAGACATTCGAGCCAATGAATCTGAAAAAATTTTCCCGCCAATGACTTTAGGAATCACTACATACCAGCACATATAAGCTGGTAGCAACCAAAAATATACGAGCGGATGCCCGAAATACCAAAATAAAGTTCGGCTTGCTAAAACGTTAATAGAATCCACCCAGCCTAATGACCATGGGAGAATTTGAAATAACACGGTAGCTGCCACTCCGATAGTAGCAACAATCCAAAGTAGAGTATTTACAACAGCCATAAAACTTAATAAGGGGCTTGCTTGGCCGCGATTGTTTTTCTTCCACTTGCGGTATGCCGCTATAAGGGCTCCACCACTAATCCAGCTGCCAACGATCACAAGTGTTAAGCCACCATAGAAAATAGGATGCGCTTGAAGAGGTGCATAAAAAGTATAAAGGACAGATGCTTCATTTAATAAAACCATAACAGCGGCAATAACAGTTCCGAGTGTCATTGTCCAAAAACCAATCCAGCCTGCAATTCTGGAAGGGGTGGACAATGGACCGATTGTTTTACTAACTGCTGATAGCTGAAATCCTATGATAAAGAAAGTTGTTAGCACCAGAGCAAGTAAAACTCCGTGAACCGTAAGTAATTGATAATACGTTATACTGGCAGGTAATTCCATTCTGCCTGAGCGAACCAAAGTTTGAAGTAATCCTGCAAATCCTCCAAGTGCTAAAGCAATAATGGCTACATAGAAATGAGCCATGGATAGTTTTGCATCCAGTGGGTGAACTTTTTCATTTTCAGCCGTTTTTTTCATTTTGAAACCACCTCGATACGGGAGCTCATCATGTGGTGACCAACCCCGCAATATTCATTGCAAATAATCAAATTTTCTCCTTCATTATTAAATCTAGTGGTATATTCACTGACGAATCCAGGTTCAAGCATCATATTAACGTTAGTCCCAGCTATCTCAAAGCCATGGATAACATCTTTTGATGTTGCGATAACCTTGACAGTTGAACCTTTAGGGATCTCCACTTTTGCAGGACTATACGAAAAGGCAGAAGCTACAAACACTAATTCATAGTCCCAATCTTTTCCTGTGACTTCATGTAAGCCAGGGGCATTAAATGGAGCAGTGACCTCCACTTTTTCAGGATCAATTGTAACTAAACAGCTGGGAGGTTGATTCCCTAGATAGAAAGCACTAACCCCAAGCACTGTCAAGAATACTAGCAGGGCTACTGTACCGAAAATCAACCAAACCTTTTCAAACTTGTGCATGTGCATTATTTCTCCTCCTCAATTAACCTAAACGATTTACAAAAATAAAATAGATACTGACCCATACAATAATTAGAATAATTCCTAGTATTAAAACAGAAGCAAGTGTACCTTTTAAATTAGAAGTCTCTTTTATTTGTGATTTGTTCTTAAGTTTAGGTGCGGCCATCGTTTTCACTCCTTTCTAATTCCCAAAAAGACATGAGTACATGTTCATCATACAAAAGTAATGGTAAATTAGAATCCACTTTTTCTCTGTTCACAAATTGTTCAATCGTTACTTTTATAAGTTCGATATAGTGTAAAGTTGAGGTAAGTATAAAAATTTGCTTTTGATGTGTATCAAGTTGTGAAAAAAATGTGAAGATTATATAGTCTGGATTTTTTCACACATAGATGGTAGGAAAAAATCCTATGAAACGATCAGTCAATTTCTAAATTTTCTAAAAATACGAATGATCATTTATTATTTAAAGTGAAAGTTCGGTTTTTGTTAAAAATACCTTTTCAAATAGAGAAAGCGTTGTTATAATTCATATATTACAAAAATATAAAGTTTCACTCGTATAATAGCAGGGATATGGCCTGCAAGTTTCTACCGAATTACCGTAAATAATTCGACTATGGGTGAGTAATAGATCTTGTCGCACAATGAAAGGGTTTTGTTGAGTCCTTTTTCATTTATGCCCGAGAAATATTGCCTCACTCTAAAAAAAGTGCTGCAATGTTTCTTGGGCTTTTTGTTTGTCTGGAAACATCTGCATGACTATGGGTTAAATAAACATCCAAGATTGGGAGGAACCTTCATGCAACTTTTAAAGGAAAAAATCTTGTCCGAGGGTCAAGCTTTATCAGAAGATATTTTAAAAGTAGATTCATTCTTAAACCACCAAATGGATCCTATCCTGATGAAAGAAATCGGTAAGGAATTTGTGAAACGTTTTGAACATAAGGAAATAACAAAAGTACTGACGATTGAATCTTCAGGGATTGGACCTGGACTGATGGCGGCCTTAGAATTGGAAGTTCCGCTAATTTTTGCACGTAAACGTAAATCACTGACTTTGACCGAAGGTTTAGTGACAGCATCTGTTCATTCCTTTACTAAACAAGAAACGAATACAATCACGGTGTCCAATAAATATATTGAAGCTGGTGATAAGGTATTGATCATCGATGATTTTCTTGCAGTTGGTCAAGCAGCCCGAGGTTTGGTGGATATTTGTGACCAAGTTGGAGCAGAAGTGACTGGTATTGGGATTGTAATTGAGAAAGCTTTCCAAAGTGGTGGAAAGGATCTTAGAGAACAAGGCTTCCAAGTGGAATCTCTAGCTCGAATCGCAAAGTTGAAATTCGGCGAGATAACATTCGCTGAGGAACAGGAAGGGGCAACTGTAAATGTCTAAACAATCACCAATAAAAGTTGCTTCCTTAGGATTACAACATGTACTTGCGATGTATGCAGGTGCGATTGTTGTTCCCCTGATAGTCGGTGGGGCGTTGGGTTTAACGGCAGCGCAGTTAACTTATTTAGTATCGATTGATATTTTAATGTGCGGAATTGCAACGCTTTTACAAGTGTGGAAAAATAAATTCTTTGGAATTGGGCTGCCAGTCGTTCTTGGCTGCACATTCACAGCAGTTAGCCCAATGATTGCGGTTGGTACCCAATATGGAGTCACTACCATTTATGGAGCCATTTTGGTCTCAGGATTGATTGTGGTTATAATAAGTAAGTTTTTTGGTAAATTGGCAAGGTTTTTCCCTCCTGTTGTTACAGGATCAGTAGTTATGATTATTGGAATCACTCTCATTCCAGTTGCGATTAACAATCTGGGGGGCGGCCAAGGTGCTGCTGATTTCGGTGCCTTGAATAATGTGGGTCTTGGTTTTGGAACATTGCTATTTATCATTTTCATGTATAAATTCTCAACGGGATTTGTTCGTTCTATTTCTATTTTATTAGGTTTACTAGTCGGAACATTTGTAGCTTTCTTCCTGGGTAAAGTGGATTTCAGCTCAGTAGCAAGTGCTACTTGGTTGCATTTACCTCATTTTTTCTACTTCGGTACTCCGACATTTAACATCACGGCGATTATTACAATGACATTGGTGGCGATAGTTAGTTTAGTGGAATCAACGGGGGTTTATTATGCTTTGGGGGAGATTACAGATAAAGAGATTTCGGAAGATGATCTAGCACGTGGGTATCGTTCTGAGGGGATTGCTATCATGCTAGGCGGTTTGTTTAATGCATTTCCTTATACCGCTTTTTCACAAAATGTAGGTCTGATTCAATTGTCCGGTATTAAGACAAGAAATGTCATTTATACAGCTGCAGGTATGCTTATTTTGATCGGATTTGTTCCTAAAATAGGTGCGTTCACGACCATTATTCCTTCATCCGTTTTAGGCGGAGCGATGGTAGCCATGTTCGGAATGGTTATAGCGGCGGGAATTAAAATGTTAAGTAAAGTGGACTTTGCCTCTCAAGAAAATTTATTGATTATCGCATGTTCAGTGGGTATGGGTCTTGGGGTAACGGTTGTTCCTGAACTATTTGCTCAAATTCCAGAAAGTATCCAAATTTTAACAGATAACGGAATTGTGGCCGGAAGTTTGACTGCTATTTTCTTGAATATTGTTTTCAACATCGTCCCTACAAACGGGAAAGTGAAGGAAGCACATATTGAAGGACGGAAAGTAGCCTAAATAGTTTTGAAAAAGCTGATAGATTTATACCTTAGAGTAAACTGCCTCAAACGCACAGATATTTTTGCGTTTGAGGCAGTATTTTTTTATTCTGATTGGTTAGTAAAACATTACCGGATTGAAAGAAAGCCCTCCAGAGAATTCTAATTATAATGAAAAAAAGATTTAACAGATAAAAGGAAACTCTCTTCACTTTTTGAATATATTGATAGTATCTATACAAGAAAGTAAGTGATAGAGATGGAAAAAAAATATTGTATTCATTGTCGAACTATATTAAATCAGGAATTTAGATGCCGTGTGTGCGGAAAAGAGGAATTTCAAAATATCATTATACAAGTACAAAACCAATCCTCAATAAAGAAGGAAGAATGAAGGCCCCCCTTACCGCTTGTGAAGGTAAGGGGGGTTTTATGATTTAAAAACTACATTTCAATCATCAAGATAATATGAATCTTATGGGTCCCATTCAGTATAATCGGGAAAATGATTACTTGATTAAAGCCGTATATTTGACCGACAAAAACGGTTGGAGGGGTAATATCCATAATGGTCTCATCCAATGTTAAGGATGTTGCTATATTAACAGCTAGCATATTGCCAAGCTCAGCGCAAATGAGTCAAGCATTTCTCCTTCTAGAGGGATACCAAACATGGCTCGACTATTTTACTCATGCATCCACGAGTTCCTCAATGAAAAATCTTTCTCGGAACTCAACTGTCATGCCAATTAGCACGCTGATGGATTCCTGTTTGAAGGCTGATTAGAAAAAAGAGAAGGCTTTTGAATATCTTATCAAATATATAGGTTTTTTTACCTACTTTATAAAATGAAAAAACAAAATATTAATAAAAAACATATATATATCACTATTTATCGTTAAAGCATTAAATGGGTTTTTGTGGGTATATTAACCATATCATGTATATTTAGGGGTGGGTTCATGCCATATTTATTATCCGCATCTCATATAAAACTTCCTTATTTACTTTCACAGGAAAAGATCATGGAATTTTCCAGGGAAATCTTTGGTTCCTCTTTTAAGAATATTGAACGATTATTGCGGGCATTTAAAAATGGCCAAGTCGAAAATCGTTATTTTTCAAATGATCTTGAATGGTTCAAAGAGGAACATACGTTTGCGGAAAAGAATGATATATATATTCAACAAGCAGTCGAGTTCGGTAAAGAAGCAATTGAAAAATGTTTAGCTAACACTGAATTTTTAATAGATAAACTGCAGCCAAGTGAGCTTGATGCCTTCTTTTATATATCAAGTACAGGGATGGCTACTCCTACCATTGATGCAAGAATAATGAATGAACTTCCTTTTAACCCACATACAAAAAGAATTCCCATATGGGGGCTAGGGTGTGCGGGGGGAGCGAGTGGGCTATCGCGTGCTTTTGAATATTGTAAAGCATATCCGAAAGCAAAGGTCATAGTATTAAGTGTGGAATTGTGTAGCTTAACCTTTCAAAGAAACGATATTTCCAAGAGCAATTTAATTGGAACATCCTTATTTTCTGATGGAATTAGCTGCGTTTTAATTTGTGGTGATGAAGTGTCAGCTGAAAAGTTCTCGAAAAAAGATCAGCATTTAAAATTTTTAGATTCACAATCAACGCTTATGCCAAATTCGTTGGATGTAATGGGGTGGGAAGTTAAAGATCAAGGGTTGTACGTGGTTTTTTCAAAAGATATTCCAACCATTATCAAAGATTGGCTTAAACCTAACGTGGAAGCTTTTTTAGTGGAGAATGGATTGATGCTGGGGGATGTGAAAGATTTTATAGCGCATCCAGGCGGAAAAAAAGTAATCGATGCCTATCACGAAGCTCTGGGATTTAATGAAAGCATGACAGCAGAGTCAATGGGTATATTGAGGGAGTTCGGAAATATGTCTTCGGCTACGATTTTGTATGTACTAGAAAGATTCATGATTCGTGGCGGGAATATAGGTGAATATGGCTTGGCAGCTGCATTGGGGCCAGGGTTTTCTTCAGAACTAGTGTTAATGAGGTGGAAATGATGATTTTTACCATTTTTATTGCGCTGATTGCTATTCAGCGTCTTGTTGAATTATATATTGCAAAACAAAACGAAAAGCAGTTGAAAATGGAGGGGGCTGTTGAGTTCGGTGAGTCCCATTATCGGTGGATGGTTCTGATGCACCTGAGTTTTTTTATTGTACTCACTATCGAGGTAATGGTCTATGAAAGGAAAATTGCTACGCTTTGGCCGATCTGGCTGACTCTTTTTCTCATTGCTCAGTCAGGCAGGGTTTGGGTTATCAGTTCACTAGGAAAACATTGGAATACAAAAATCATTGTGGTGCCAAATGCCGAAGTTGTAGTTAAAGGCCCTTATAAATACTTCAAACATCCTAACTATCTCATTGTAGCAACGGAGATTATCGTCATTTCCTTATTATTCAATGCTTATTATACAGCTATTATTTTTAGTTTGTTGAACGCTTGGATGATGGCGGTGAGAATCCCCTTGGAAGAGAAGGCTTTAAAAACACACACAGAATATTCTACAGTTTTTAAGCAAAAATAATAAAAGTTTCATTTTTCTTATTGAAAATGATTATCGTTCGTGATAAGATTCTAATTGAAGATGAAAATTATTCTCATTCACTTACTGATAAATATTTTTGAAACTTAAAAGCTACCCAATATAAAAGAGGATGGTGTTCGTAATGGTCTGGTTATTCATTTTATTGACAATCGCTACATATAGTTTTGTGATGAAACATGTATTAAGTAATATTCAAAAACCGGCAAAGGCAGTAAAAGCTTATACGGAGTCAACAATTGAAAACCGAGCTACATATAACCCATCTCCTACAACCAGGTAAATTACCTGGTTTTTTTATGCAATCAGAAAGTAATTACGAAGATGTAAACAAACAAAGTGGAACCCACCAATCGGTGGATTTTTTTGTTTTCTGAACACGTTTTGTAAGAATTCATATAGTAAAACTAAAAGCTTTCGGTATGAATAACAATCGAAATCGTTTACAATAAGATTATTAAAATGACGATAGATTAAGGGGTATGGATTCATGATTCAAGAAACGTTAAAGCAACAGTCTAAATTGGGGATTTTGACTGCCATGTATGAGAAATTTCAATCAGCAGGAGATACAAGCAATGCTGATAAACTGAAACAGCTAATCATGAAAGTAAAAAATGAGGAATTTATCATTGCTTTTTGCGGGCATTTTTCAGCGGGGAAATCAAGCATGATCAACTTCTTCCTAGATGATCAAGTATTGCCTTCAAGTCCGATTCCAACGAGTGCCAATACGGTTAAGGTTCAAAAAGGGGAGGACTATGCCAAAGTCTTTTATCATCATCAGGCACCGGTCGTATTTCCCGCACCTTATGATTTTAAAGAGGTAAAGAAATTTGCTAAAGATGGTGATTCAGTATCGGCAATAACAATAAGCTCCAATCAGTTTTCACTGCCAGAGTCATGTGCAATCATGGATACGCCAGGGATTGATTCGACAGATGATGCACATAGAGTTTCTACTGAATCGGCCTTGCATCTTGCTGATGTAGTCTTCTATGTTATGGATTATAATCATGTTCAATCAGAAGTGAACTTTCTTTTTACTAAAGAATTGTTAGAAGCGGAAAAACCAACATATTTAATTATCAATATGATTGATAAACATGATGAAAATGAGCTCAGCTTCCAAGATTTTAAATTATCTGTTTCTGAAGCATTTGCAAACTGGAATGTATACCCTGATGGAATATTTTATACATCAGTCAGAGACTTGAACAATAGCGAGAATGAAATCGAAACCGTTCGTCAATTTATATATGAAATGGCAGAGAAAGGTCAAAATGATGGGAAAGATGCCATAATGCAATCGGCAAAGGCCCTAATCGAAAGACACCTTATTTGGCTGAAGGAACAGTATGAAGAGGATCATGCCAGTGAATTTGAAGTTTTATCAGAACTTCCATATGAAGAGCGAATCGACCTAACAAATAAAGTGGACAGCCTTATAAAGGGAAAAAAATCATTAACAGAACGTTTAGAGAATGTGAAAGTGCAATTTGCCAAAGATTTAGAAACCATTTTGAAAAGTGCTTACATCATGCCGGCGGCTACACGGGACCTAGGTAAATCATTCTTGGAATCAGCACAGCCCGATTTTAAAATGGGGCTATTATTTGCCAAGAAAAAAACGGAGGCCGAGCGCGAGGAGCGTCTTAACGTATTCTTGGCAGATTTACAAGAGAAGGTCAAAACCCAGCTTGAATGGCATCTTAAAGAGTTAGCGGTTAAAACCCTTACTGAAGCTGAAGTCCATGACCCAACGCTTGAAAGTAAGGCTCAGGCCCTGCACATCGAGGTGACAGAAGCTTACATAAAAAATTCTTTAAAGCCCCAAGTCAATATTACAGGTGAATACGTTTTAAACTATACAAATGATTTGGCCTCTGCTATCAAAAAAAAGGCACGTGATGAAGCTGAAGAATTTTTGCACAGCATGATTGCTGTCATGCAGGGTATAGTGGAGCAACAGACGATATCCATCGATAATGAACTTGAAGGTTTTGCTGAATTTGCGGAAGCCCTCAAAGTTACCGCAGCGATGAATGCAGAAATCGAGTCCCAAACAGAACAATTAGATGGTATTGCTAATCAAACGGTATCGCTAATGGATGAGCGTTATGTCGAGACACTTTTGACTGAATGGGATGAAGAAGAAAAAAATATTACAGTCAAAATTATGAACACGAATGATGACAATAGGGCTAAGCAGGCTAACGAACTACATGCGGCGGATCTTGAAATCGAAACTAAGGTAGCAGAATCAACTGTAGGCGTTCCATTATCTAATACGATAGATTTACGTGGGAAGGAAAAGTTAATGGAGACTGCATCAAATTTACAGCAGGCAGCCAAACTAATTCAACCTTTGAAAGGTTTTCAATCACTTTATAAAGAATTAACAGATAAGGCAAACCGACTAGAAAAGCAGACTTTCACAGTTGCGCTATTCGGTGCATTTAGTGCAGGCAAATCTTCATTTGCAAATGCGTTAATGGGAGAAAGCGTTCTTCCTGTTTCGCCAAATCCTACTACTGCTGCCATTAACAAAATCATGTCATCTGACGCTGAGCATCCACATGGTACGGCAACAGTTAAATTAAAAACCGAAGCTATGCTGCTAGAAGATGTAACCTTAGCTTTAGTTGCTTTTGGTAAGACAGCAAAATCACTCGATGAGGCTCACCATCTTGCCGGACAGATCATTGAAACAGCAGGGGAAGTGGATAAAGGGAAAACGCATCTATCTTTCCTAAGGGCTTTTTATCAAGGATTGCCTCCTCACAAAAGTGATTTAGGAAAGGTCATCACAGTGGACCTTGAAGGGTTTAAACGTTTTGCTGCCGAAGAGTCCAAATCGTGTCTCGTTGATTTGATTGAATTGCGTTATGACTGTGAAATGACAAAGCAGGGAATGGTACTTGTTGACACTCCTGGAGCGGATTCAATAAATGCTCGGCATACTGGTGCTGCTTTCGAATATATTAAGAATTCTGATGCCATTCTTTTTGTGACCTATTATAATCACCCATTCTCTCGGGCAGATCGGGAGTTCCTAATCCAACTTGGGAGAGTGAAAGATTCCTTTGCTATGGATAAGATGTTCTTTATTGTCAATGCGGTCGATCTTGCTCAAACTACTGATGAACTGGACGAAGTTATGGATTATGTGAAAGATCAATTAAATGGATTCGGAATCCGTTTTCCAAAGCTGTTCCCGCTTACAAGTAAGGGAGCATTGATAGAAAAACAAATTCCAGGTTCATTTATGCACTCTTTCCTTCCTAATAGTGGAATTTCGGAATTCCAATTACAATTTGATTCTTTCATCGAGAACGACTTAACAGGACTGGCAATTGAATCAGCGCAAGCTGCTGTAAAAAGAACAGAAGAACTGCTTCGAGATGTTATTACAGCGTCCAAGCAGGATGAAAAAGCGAAACAAAAAGCGCTCGAGACTCTCGCTCTTGAGGCGCAGTCTATTTCTGGTCTTCTGGAAGTCATTAAAGGGGAAGCCGAAAAACAACGTTTGAAAAAAGAGATTGATGAATTGACTTTCTATAGTAAACAACGCGTATTTTTCCGGTTTAATGATTTCTTCAAGGAATCTTTCAATCCGGCTGTCATTAAAGACGATGGGCAGGATTTGAAGCTGGTCCTTAAACAAGCATTAAAGAATTTATTAGAAGCACTAGGCTTTGACCTTGCACAGGAAATGCGTGCTACGGCGTTAAGGACTGAAATGTTCGTCAATAAATTATTGAATGAGAAACAAGTCGGATTGCTTCAGCAGATACAGAAAGTAAGAAAAACTCTTTCGTTACAGCCATATGAACCAAATGAGAGGGATTCCCTTGAATTTTCGGGTGCTTTTGTCCAATTAGACACGAGTGAATTCAAAAAAGAATTGGCGCTGTTTAAAAATCCAAAGGCTTTCTTTGAAAAAAATGAGAAAGTGAAAATGAGCGAGGGACTTCAGCAGCGTTTGGATGAACCTGCCCTTATATATGTAAAAGAGCAAGGTGGGAGAATATTCGAAATGTATACGGAAATTCTTGATCAAGAGTTACTTTCCATTCAAAATGAATATAAAACGGAAATATCGGATATTTTCGCAGGCTTACGTGCAGCCTTAGAAGAAAAGGTTGATTTACCGTATTATGAAAAGGCTGTAATTGAATTGGAAAAAATGCATTTGTAATAGAAACGAGGTTCGTTTATGAAAGAAAACCTTATTTCAATTTTGAGAAACCTAGAAAAGAAAAAGAATATCACAATATTAATGGCTGCTGTAACTGGCAGCCATTCTTTTGGTTTATCATCAGCCAATTCAGATATTGATGTCCGGTTTATATATGTTCATAATGATAGGCGGTCTTATCTCTCACTTAGTCAACCCGACGAAGTGATTCAATTGAATGAAGGCTTTTGTGATGTGGAAGGCTGGGATCTATTTAAAACATCACGGCTGACGTTAAAGAGCAATCCCGCACTATTTGAATTATTTCAGTCGCCCATCCAACTGATTGCTCAACCGGATTATTATCGGGTGATGAAGGGGTTAATCGAAGTATGCTATTCCAAAAAGGCTTTAGGACATCATTACTACCGGATGATGACAGGCAATCTTCAGCAATTGACAAAAACAAGTAGTTCCGAAAAAAGAGTGCTGAAAACATGGGTACAAGTTTATCGTTCCTATTTAGTACTGCAATATTTAATCCTGTTTAGAGCTCTTCCACCTTTATGCGTTTGGGAATTACTCGATTCTGTATTAATTGATAAGGAAATGAAAAGCAGAATGACGCGAATATTTACAGCAAAACAAAAAGAAGAATTTTCAAAACATGAAAGTATAAAAAGTCTTGAGTTTTTGGAAGGGAAATTACCTTCCATAAAGAATGAAATAACTAAGCTTCCTATAGGGAAGCACATGGAAGAGGATCTTAATCAATTAATTTGGTCCATTTTGAAATAGGGAGATGTGTAGATGGGTTATATAATGGAAAAAGAAGAGCTGTTGTCGCTGTTGAATTCTAGAGATATTAGAATCTGTGACTGTCGTTTTCAGCTAGGAGCCCCTGATATGGGTTATATTGAATATGAGAAAGAACATATTACGGGTGCTGTCTATTTTGATCTTGAAAAAGACTTATCCGGACGGGTTGAAAAACATGGTGGTAGACATCCTCTTCCTGACCTTAATGCATTAAAAGAGAGGCTTGAATCAAATGGTATTACCAATGATACGGTACTTATTGCTTATGACGGGGGAGAAGGTTCCTTTGCTTCTAGGTTTGTCTGGCTGCTGAGCTATCTTGGTCATCAGAAAGTGTTTGTACTTAACGGCGGCTTTAGGGCATGGAAGGATGCGGGCTATCCGCTCGAAACGAATCAGTCGAAATATGCTTCAACGGATTATAATATAGATTTAAATGAATCTGTTTTGGCTTCTTATCAAAAAGTGAAGGAATATACAGTAAAAAGGCCTAATGATGTTGTTTTAATTGATTCAAGGGAGTCTAAACGGTACCAAGGGATTGAAGAGCCGATTGATAAAAAAGCGGGACATATACCTGGGGCAGTCAACAAGGTATGGACAAAGGTTCTTGAAAATGGATATTATAAAAAATCGGAAGAATTACAGTTAAATTTCACAGACATCAGCCGAGATAAGGAGATTATCGTTTACTGTGGATCAGGTGTGACGGCTTCTCCCAATTATATAGCCTTAAAAGAAGCTGGTTTTAAAGATGTGAAGGTATATGTCGGTAGTTTTAGTGACTGGATTTCCTATTCTGATAATCCTATTGAATGATTAGGTTTTCCAATTAACGATCCTCAAAAAGGTGGACAGCTATGTTAAAATAGATATACATCATGATAGAGGTGATAAATGTGTTAATGAAAGAAAACGAACAGCATCCTTCCTTTATGCTTGTCGACGGGATGGCGCTTTTATTTAGAGCTTTTTATGCAACAGCCGTTACAGGTCAATTTATGATTAACTCAAAAGGTATTCCAACAAATGCCGTACAGGGTTTCTTAAAGCATATGCTGACAGCGGTGAATCATTTTTCTCCTAGTCATGTAGCAGTATGTTGGGATATGGGAAGCAAAACTTTCCGCAATGAACTATTTGATGGATACAAGGCTAATCGTTCAGAAGCACCAGTTGAAATGATTCCTCAATTCGATTTAGCGAAAAAAGCTGTTGAAGCCTTTGATATCCCGAACATTGGGCTTTCCGGATACGAAGCTGATGATTGTATTGGGACAATAGCAAAAGCATCTGCTGAACATAGTCGAGTAGGCATATTGACAGGAGATCAAGATATGCTTCAGTTAATTGAAGAAAACATTTCTGTACTTTTATTGAGAAAAGGGTATGGTAATTATGAAGTGCATAATCCCGATAGCTTTTTTGAATGGAAAGGGATTACACCAAGACAAATGATTGATTTAAAGGCTTTAATGGGAGATACAGCTGATAACTACCCCGGCGTCAAAGGAATTGGGGAAAAGACAGCTTTGAAATTGTTGATTCAGTATCAAAATATAGAAGGTATTCTTGAAAATGTTGCTTCATTAACCAAGGGGCAGCGATCTAAGATTGAATCGGCTGTCGATATGCTTCACCTATCGAGAAAACTTGCCGAAATCAAGTGTGACGTACCTGTTTCATGCTCCTTAGATGAAGCGGTGTATCAGTATGACCGTGAAAAAGTGAAAAATCTGGCTAGAGACCATGAATTTAGGACTTTACTGCGAATGCTGTAAAATAAATGAAGCGGGGTTCCCTTAGGAGCCCCGTTTATTTTTATAGGAAGTATTTTGTCGAAAAATGGATAGGCAAAATCTTATATTTACGGTAAGATGAAATTAAGGCAAGTATTATGGAGTGGATGCAGAAGTGGGGCAATCAACTGAAGAGTATGTGAGTTTTTTAGAAGGAAAGGGATTCACTTTTGGGAATGATGCTATTGGTTTTATTTATTTTGGCAAACGCTATACAAACGCCAGTGATAATATAGTCAATGTAGCAATCGAATTGACATTGAAAGTTCAAAAGAATTTTGATGGTAGCTTTTATATTTCCTTTTTAGAAAACCTAAAACAAAATGGCATTGAAACTCGCAGTGCAGCGGTATCATTTGCAAAAAAGCAGGGACTGCTAAAATAAATCGGACTTCGTAATTTAGAAGTCCGATTTATTTTTATTTAATCTTTTAAGAAAAATCTTGAGTTGCTATCGATTTCTTTTTCTTCGATGGCAACTCAGCGAGAATCATGCCAAGGAAAATGAATACGCAGCCGATGATTGAAGCAGAAGTCAATTTTTCCCCAATCAATATGAATGAGGAAAACGCCGCAAAAACCGGTTCCATTGAAAAGATTAATGCGACCCTTGTAGGTGTGGTATAAGCCTGGAAGAAGGTTTGTGCGAAAAAGGCAAATGCCGTTGCAAGAGCAGCCGTGACCAATAAGGCGGTCCAGACCTCTGGCTGTAACATGACTTCCGACTTAAAGATTATAGAATAATCTTCATTAAATAATATGGCTGAACCTAAGGATAAAAAAGAAACCGTGAAAATTTGAATCAGAGTTAACGGTAAGGCAGGAAGGGTTTTAGCATACCTAGCAGTCGTAATAATCTGCATGGCAAAACTGATCGCACATAAAAATACTAGAAAATCACCAACATTCAAGTTCGAGCGGTCGGCGAAAGTCATTAAATAAAGCCCAATCGTTGCGGCAACGACACCCATTACTGTATTACGTGATAGCCTCAGTTTTAATAGTAACAAAGAAAAAACTGGTACCATGACAACACTTAAGCCTGTTATGAAGCCAGTTTTGGCAGGAGTAGTATAATTCAAGCCTATTGTTTGAAAGCCATAACCCAAGAAAAGCCATACCCCGATATGAAGTCCTGCAATTAACAATTTCTTGTTCCAGGTTTTTCCCCTTTTATGTAAAGTTAATAAGTAAGGTATAAACAAGAAAACAAAGGCCATAAAAAACCGGATAGCATTAAATGTGAAAGGTTCAAGAAAAGAAAGGGCATTCTGCACCATAACAAATGTGACACCCCAAATGAATACAACAAACAATAATGAAACATCAGCTGTCTTTTTCATTATTTTCCTCAACTTTGTTTAAACGAATGGCCCGTCGTGCTAGTTCATCCGCTCTCTTATTTTCGAGATTTGGAATCCATTTCACAAAAAATAACTCAAGCTGGTCTGATAACTTAAGTGCTTGATCAAGCAGGATGGCGTATTTTTTTTTAGCAAACCTTTTTTCAATGGCCTGGTTGATGGCCTGGGAATCGGTCCGAAAAGAAACGACTTGATAATGACTGGATATACATATCTCCAATGCCTTGATTAAAGCATGGTATTCCGCCTCATGATTTTCCATATTTCCAAGTGGGATGGAATGACGCTCGACTACACCGTTATTATTAATGAAAATTCCTGCGCCGCTCGGCCCCGGATTGCCCGCACTGGCTCCATCAATATACACTTCAATCATGATGTTCCTCCTCGAGTTTACACTGTTCATATGCTATGATTAGTAGTTGCTTCATATAATAATTAAAGACTGAAAGATGTGAATCATGAAATTAAAAAGATTCTAATTCAACAAGAGAATTTCAGGCTGTTATGGGAACTATAAAGAAATAATTAAAAGAATATTTGATTGTTTAAATTATATTATAAATGGTATTACGAAAAATAGGTATGAAAATTGACAAACTTTATCATGGAATAGATGACAAGGAGCTGAAAATCATTGAAGGTAATTATGCAATGGACATATCATGCTTCAAAAAAACCAACTGCCGATTTTGTTTCCGATTGGTTGGATGCTGGTACTGCCTTAGTCATTACAGAAGATCTCGAAAAGGCGGGACGTTTGAAGGAAGTGGAATTCAAGGATGAATTCGATACAATTTGGACAAAAAAAGAGTTAAAGAAACTCTTAACAGAGGTAGAGGAGGAACCTCAGGATGTGACGGTTTTTTTTGATGGTGGTTTTCAAAAAGAGCAAAGAGTAGCCGGAATTGGTGCAGCTATATATTATCGACAAGGGAAAAAACACTGGCGTATACGGACTAACCTAAGGCTTGAGCAATTTGAATCCAATAATGAAGCAGAGTATGCTGCCTTTTATGAAGCAGTGAGGCAGATGGAGGAACTTGGAGTCCACCACCAAAGCTGTTTATTTAAAGGTGATTCTCTTGTTGTATTAAACCAACTTTCTGGAGAATGGCCCTGTATGGAGGAAAACTTAAATAAATGGCTGGACCGTATAGAAGCGAAGTTAGAAAAATTAAAGATTATCCCGGTCTATAAGCCAATTTCACGGAAAGAGAACCAGGAAGCCGATCGTCTGGCAACACTTGCTCTTCAGGGAGAAGTCATATTTAGCAAATCGGAAATTGCTGAGTTAAAGGAGTAGTAACAAAAATGAACAGGAAAAAAATATATGAAGAAGTAGAAGATGTAATTTCCTCATTTTGCCATGAATGTTTTTTACAAAAGCATTTTCGAAAAGAATATGGTCGTTCATATGCTCACCAATTCTGCATTTCTCAGTGTACAGTTGGTGAGAAATTAAAACAGCTCGGCAATGAACTTAACGACCGTTCTTAGGCAAAGAAAATAGCTTTCATTTTCACACAAAACCAATGAATAATATGGTATTTAGGTAAAAAATAGAGAAAAGTGTGAGAGAAATGAAATATAGAAAAGGGAAGCTAAATAATGAGATTTCCCCTCTTACAATTCCTGAAATTGATTTCATAATGGAAGAAATAAATAAAGGGAAAGAAAGCGAATCAGTTAAACAACATGTACAACCCAACGTAAGAATTCATGAAAAAATTAACGGCGCTTCTGAGCAAATTAAAAATTTATTTGAAGACATCCGTAAAGAAGAAAAAATTCAGCTTGAAACTGTTGAAGGAATTAAAGCTGAAATTGTACCTATCATCGAGGAGGCTGCAAAGAACCCTGATATTTATTACCTGTTCGAAGAGATGCAGGAAAAAAATGAATATACGTATAAGCATAATATTGGTGTAGGAATCATTGCCACTTATTTGGGAACAAAGCTTGGTTTATCGAAGGAAAGTCTTTCAGATCTGACATTGGCAGCTATTCTGCATGACGTAGGTAAAACGAGGATTCCTGAGAGATTATTAGAAAAACCGGGGAAACTGACTGCGACAGAGTATGATGAAATAAAACGCCATACAATTTATGGATACGAGCTCCTTAAAAGTATCCCGGGCATTCCACCCTCGATTGCTTTAACGGCTCTTCAGCACCATGAAAGGGAAGATGGGCAAGGTTATCCCCATAAATTGAAAGGAAGTAATATTTACTATCTTTTGAAGATCGTGGCAATAGCTGATGTATTTCATGCTATGTCATCAGATCGTGTTTATCATCAGGCTATGCCATTTTATAAGGTGATTGAGCAAATGAACCGCGATGTTTTTGGGAAAATCAATCCGAAAATGTTGCTAGTATTCATTAACCAATTGATGGGTACCTTAGTTGGGAAAGAAGTCATGCTTACTAATCAACAAATCGGAACAATTATCATGATAAATCCTTACGAGCCTCTTAAAGTTTTAATGAAAACTAATTCAGGTATCTTAGATTTAAGGTTAGAAAAAGAATTGCAGATTGAACGGATTATAGGTAAATGAGGAAAGAGCCCGATTATTATAAATCGGGCTCTTTCTCACTATGCTTTACCGAATCGAAATAGGCTTTGAGCATTGCTTTATTTTCGCTGAAGTCAGCAATAGTATATTGGTCAAGGACCTTTAGAAAAGCATCTAAGGCATTATTAAGTACGAATTTTAATGAACAAACGGGAGAAATCACACAGTTATCGTGATCTTTAAAACATTCCACTAAATAAAAATCCTCTTCAGTTTTCCGAACTAATTCCCCTACATTTATTTCAGCAGGAGGTTTTGCGAGCCGGAAACCGCCATTTCGTCCGCGTATTGTCTCAATATAACCTAATTTACCGAGATTATAAACAATCTTCATGAGATGATTTTTTGATAGTTGATAAACCTCAGAAATCTCTTTAATATTTGACAATTTGCTTTGATCTTGGGAAGCCAGGTAAATCAACACTCTTAGTGAGTAATCGGAATAACTCGTTAACCTCATGTTTATCGCCTCACATTCTATCCCTATTTGACTATATCATAAATGTGAACATTTTTTAAACATTAATACTAATAGTATAAAAAGATGTATTTTATATATTGCTTTTCAAGTCATTAAGTTCTAAGATAAACATGTATTTAAAATACTTGTTTAAGAAGAGGGGTTTACACATGCTATCCCAAAAAACTATCGACATCATCAAATCCACTGTACCTGTTTTAGAAGTACATGGTACAACTATTACAACTGTATTTTATGAAAATCTTTTCGAAGCGCATCCTGAACTATTGAATGTTTTCAATCACGCCAATCAGAAAAAAGGACGCCAACAAAATGCACTTGCTAACACCGTATTAGCCGCAGCTAAATATATAGATCAACTTGAAACGATTTTACCAGCTGTGAAACAAATAGCACAAAAACATAGAAGTCTGGCTGTTAAACCGGAACATTACCCTATTGTAGGAGAATTCTTATTAGGAGCAATTAAAGAAGTATTAAAAGATGCGGCTACCGAGGAAATCATCCATGCGTGGGGAGAAGCATATGGAGTCATTGCCGGTGTATTTATTAGCATAGAAAAGGAAATGTACGATCAAGCTTCCAATCAGGACGGAGGATGGTCTGATTTCAAACCATTCACTGTAGTGGAAAAAGTACAGGAAAGCGATGTAATTACATCCTTTTATTTAAAGCCAGCAAATGGTGATGCGGTTCCATCATTTTTACCTGGACAATATGTGACCATACGTATGGAGATACAGGGTGAACGTTACTTATTCAACCGTCAGTATAGTTTATCAGCTTCACCTGGAAAAGATTACTTCCGGATTTCTGTCAAAAAAGAAAAGCCGGGAATCTCTCCAGATGGTAGAGTCTCAAACTATCTGCATGAAGTTATTCAGGTGGGAGACATGATAGACGTAACCGCTCCTGCTGGAGATTTCACTATCAACATGGAAAAACAAACACCTCTAGTATTTCTTAGCGGCGGCGTTGGAATAACTCCTTTCATGAGCATGGTACATGCGGTTGCTGATCAAAAGCCCGAACGTGATGTACAATTCATTCATGCCTCTGAAAATGGTGCATTGCAGCCGTTTAGAAGTGAGTTGACAGAACTTTCTCGAAAATTGACTAATTATCAATTATCCTTTGTTTATAAAAATCCGAGCGAAGAAGATAAGAACTTACCGAATTTTGAGAAGCAAGGTTATATGGATGCGGAACTATTAAGCAGACATGTAAAACCTGAAGCAGATTATTATGTATGTGGTCCGGTCCCGTTTATGAAAGCTATTATTACTTGTCTGAAAGAGCTTGGGATAGATCCAGAAAAAATCCACTATGAATTCTTCGGCCCAGCGATAGCGCTTTAAGATTTAATAAAGGTTTTTGAATGGTGTTGACATCAAGAAGATAATTTTGCATACTATATTAAAACCATGAACGTTGAAGGAAGATTAGTATGCGAAAATTTACTGTGACAGAGAGCGGTGTTAATTGCTGGAAGACCCGCGACAGAAAAGCGCAGAACCTGCTTCTTGAGTCCTATGCGAAACATAGGCGCAAATCCTGGCGTTATCAGGCAAAGTGGGATGCATAAATTTGCATTCAATGAAGGTGGTACCACGGAGAGAAGCCCTTTTCGTCCTTGTTTCGAGGACGAAAAGGGCTTTTTTTCATGTCTAAGATATTAATTGGAGGAAAAAATCGATGGAAAAGAAGCGCATCGTTGTAAAGATAGGAAGTAGTTCTTTAACCAACACACAAGGTGAAATCGACCAAAAGAAATTTTCCGATCATATCCAGGCAGTGGCAGCATTAAGAAAGGCTGGACATGAAGTTGTTCTTGTTTCATCAGGGGCTGTAGCAACCGGTTTTCGCAAGCTCGGATACCCTTCAAGACCTGTTACTCTAAAAGGAAAACAGGCAGCTGCAGCCGTCGGGCAAAGCCTGTTGATCCAGTCTTATATGGAACAATTGGGGCACTTTGGAATTGTTCCAGCACAAATTTTACTTACAAGAAAAGATTTCTCAAAAAAAGATCGGTATAAAAATGCCTATGCCACATTAATGGAATTGCTTGAGCGGGGCATTCTCCCGATAATAAATGAAAACGACACCGTATCGGTAGAAGAGTTGACTTTCGGTGATAATGATATGCTATCTGCTCTTGTAAGCGGGCTTGTCCATGCCAACAACCTGATTATTTTAACTGATATTAATGGGCTCTATGATTCCAATCCCCAAACAAATCCAGAGGCTAACAGATTTGATAAGCTTTCCGAAGTTACCGAAGAGTTATTACAAATGGCTGAAGGAGCGGGTTCAAGTGTTGGTACGGGAGGAATGAAATCCAAGCTGATTGCAGCGCAAACAGCACTGTCTCTTGGAGTCAAAGTATTTATCGGTTCAGGAGAGGGCAGTGAAAAACTTCTTACAATACTTTCAGGAAATGGTGATGGCACGTATATTGGCAATGATGTCTTAACAACTGTTACAAAAAACAAACAGTGGATTTCCCTTCATTCAAAAGTATCTGGGAAAATCTATGTCGATGCAGGTGCAGAAAAGGCACTAGTTTCAAATGGCAGCAGTCTATTACCGGCTGGGATTTATGATATTAAAGGAGTTTTCAATAAGGGAGATGTCGTCGAGGTCTTCGGGGCAAATGGATTATTAGGACGTGGAGAGGTTCTATATTCCGAAGCGGAGTTAAAACAGGCGATGGGCAAACGAACGACGGAGCTTGTACTAACTTCCATTGAAGTAATCCATCGTGATAAATGGGTGAAGGCATAGTGGTATATCAATTTTATCGAAGGTAAAGGGGGCTTATAAAATGAGTGAAGTGATTGCGAAAGGAAAGGCAGCGAAAATAGCAAGTTATCAGCTAATCGGACTGTCTACCGAACAGAAAAATGAGGCGCTTGAGAAAATCGCCATGCAACTAGTTATTGATAGAGAAAGTTTGTTAATAGAAAACCAAAAGGATCTCGAACAAGGCCGGCTAAAAGGTTTTAGTGAGTCTACGTTAGACCGAATTATGTTAAACCCTAAACGTATTGATGACATTGCCGCGGCGATACGGCTATTGATTGAATTAAAAGATCCAATAGGTGAAAAATTGGAAATGATAGAAAAAGAAAACGGTTTATTAATTAAAAAATTACGTGTCCCAATCGGTGTTATTGGAATGATCTATGAAGCAAGACCGAATGTGACTATTGATGCAGCTACATTATCTTTAAAAACAGGGAATGCGGTCATATTACGGGGAAGCTCTTCAGCAAAGTATTCCAATATGGCGCTTGTCTCTTCTATTCACAAAGCATTGAAGAATACGAAAATTCCTGTAGATGCTGTTCAATTAATTGAAGATACAAGTCGTGAAACAGCTAAGGAACTTTTTCACCTTAAAGATTATTTAGATGTTTTGATTCCGCGCGGTGGAAAGAATTTAATTGAAACAGTAATTAGGGAGTCCACCGTCCCCGTCCTTGAAACGGGGGCAGGTAATTGTCATATCTTCATCGATGAGACGGCAGATTTAACCATGGTAGAGAATATTGTCTTAAACGGTAAAACACAGCGTCCTTCCGTTTGTAACGCAATTGAAAGCCTGCTTATTCATGAAAAATGGTTCGAAGAGAATGGGAAGAGTCTTTTGGGAGTCCTGAACGAAAAGGGCATTGAAATATACGGTGATGAAGCGGTTTGTAACGCTTTTCCTGAAGCGAAAACTGCCACGGAAGAAGATTGGTCAACAGAGTATTTAGCATTGAAAATCAGCGTGAAAACCGTCAGTAGTGTATCAGATGCTATTGAACATATTAATCGATATGGAACAAATCATTCCGAAGCAATCCTGACTAAAGATGAACAAAATGCGGCGGTCTTCTTGAATAAAGTAGATGCAGCAGCAGTTTATCATAATGCTTCCACACGTTTTACTGACGGATTTGAATTCGGTTATGGCGCTGAAATAGGCATTTCTACACAAAAGCTTCATGCGCGTGGACCAATGGGCTTGCCGGCATTAACTTCAAGCAAATATTTTATTTATGGCGAGGGACAAATCCGGGAGTAATTCCATTTTTTAATAGATGGTTATCAAAACTCACTAAAGGGTATTGTATAGTACATTACTTTTAAAGGAGAAGATACCATGGACAATAGATTTATAGCAATATATGATAATGAAAATGAAGCAACCTTAGCAGTTGAAAATTTAAAGAAAAAAGGATATTCATCCGATCAAATATCAGTAGTCGCTAAAAATATTGATAAATTACCAAATGAAGCCGAGGAAGTGAGTCCTACAAAGACTGATGGATTCGTAGCCGGTGCAGCAGCAGGTGGGGCTCTTGGTTTAACTGGTTTAGTTATTGGGATGAGTGCATTGGCTGTACCTGGAATCGGCCCGATATTAGCTGCAGGCCCTATTATCACCACATTTGGAGGAGCGGCAGCTGGGGCAGCATCAGGTGCCGGAGGATTGAAGAAGCCATTATTGGATATTGGTCTAGATGAAGCAGAAATCGATCAGTATGTGGAGGAAATCAAGGTTGGGAAAATTCTCGTCATAGCAGATCCTATTTTAAGTAAGTCGTAAGTAAAACCTCCTTGAATTGAACAGATCTACGATGATGGACAACTGAGTTCCCTGGTCTCAAATGCTCAATATGAAACAGGTAGTGTTTATTGAATAACCCCGTTCAGGATTTCTTGAACGGGGTTATTGTGTTTAATTTTATTGTCAGTAACTATAAAATCAAAAGGAATTCCACATTTGTATGAAGAATATAAGGAATATTGTCCTATTAGTGTGAAAGGAATGAAAATTTCGGAAAATAAAAAAGGTATTAAATGAAATGTCCTTACCAGGTAATTGGTTATATGAAGAGAAGGGGGATCACCCATTTTTAGTTCAGTTTTTGATTTCATTGAATCACCAAATAATGAAAACTTTAAGAAATTAAGGTGGAAATTTTACTCATAATGATTTTACGCTTATAAGAAGTTAATGTTAAAAGCGTATTCTAGTGATGAAAAGCAGGGGACAAAGAAAAAGGTTAGTGGCGTAATGTAAGTAAAGAGACTTTAAAAAGTTTTAATGAGATGCTTTGAAGGTGACACCGATCCCCCTTTAAGAAGGTGAATAACATATTTGATGATAATCAAAACCAATCTTAATACTAGGGTTTAGAATTAAAAGTGAAAAGGCTGTGTATTGAAAAAACCCACGATAACAGGGTTTTTTATTTTTCAAAAGTGATTTTTAAAAATGAAATATCTAATTTCTAAATTAATTCTTTTGCGGTTTTGAACAAAAATTTTTGCTTGGTATTCTTAGCTATCTCGATAATATCAAGTCCTGGTTTGACTAGAGCTTTAATAAGAGGTTGCTGAGTTATAATATTCAATAAACCAAAATGATTTTACGCTGGAGGTGTGTGTGTTGATAAAAATTAAACTCGTTGTTCCTCGAAAAGGGTATATTACGGATGCGTTTGAAAGATTTGAGGAATTCAACCAGTTGGAAGAGTTGGAAAATAAAGATAATGGTTTAGTGAAGTTTGTGTTAGAGGAGGTAGTTGTGGATGCTGATCAGATTGTGAAGTTGAAGCTTGATGCTGATGTTGTCATCTCAAGGGGATTAATCACGAAACTTTTAAAAGAAAGCAATGAATTTATTCCTATCGTTGATATACCTGTACAAGGTATTGATCTCATTCGTTGTCTATATGATTGCAAGGCACGTTTTGGCAGTAAAAAAGTGGCCGTTATAGGAGCGCTAAATATGATTTATGGAGTGGAAAACCTTTCGGATATCGTTGATTTGCCAATTCAGTCCTATATATTAAATGATATCGAGTCCTCAGCCAGTTTAGTAGATTTAGCTGCCAGTGACGGCTGTGAGGTGGTGCTAAGTGGTTTAAGTACCTGTAAATATGCTGAAGAGATAGGATTGGGAGCCATTCTAGTTGACACTGGAAAGGAATCATTTCGGCAGGCGTTGATTGAGGCGAAAAGAGTAGCTCTAGTCAGTAGAAGGGAACAGGAGAAGACCAAGCGTTACCAAACGATTCTTAATTATGCCTATGAAGGAGTTATTGCTGTAGATTTAAAAGGACAAATATCTGTATTTAATACTGCCGCTCAGGAGATATTATCCATTTCCAAGGGGAGCTTAATTGGAAATTCTATATACGATATAATAAAACAGGGAAAATTTCGTAATATGCTGTTAAGTGACGATGAATACGAAAAAGATATTGTTGCTTACCAATCTATTCAATTATCGGTAAAAAAAGTTGGGATATTTTTAAAAGGTAAAAAAGTAGGAGATATGGTCGCCTTTCAAGATGTTACACGCATTCAGGAGATGGAAGGGAAGTTCTTTAGGAAGATTCATTTACGCGGACATGTGGCTAAGTACACATTTGATGATATATTGTATCAGAGTTCCGAAATTAAGAGGACGATTGAAACAGCTCAACGTTATAGTGAAGTAGATTCAAATATTCTTATAATTGGAGAAACCGGAACGGGCAAGGAAATATTCGCCCAAAGCATACATAATCATAGCAACCGGAAAAATAACCCGTTTGTAGCCATTAATTGCGCTGCGCTTCCCGAAAATTTATTGGAAAGTGAGCTATTTGGGTATGCAGAAGGAGCTTTCACAGGGGCTATGAAAGGCGGAAAGCAAGGATTTTTTGAACTGGCTCATAGAGGTACGATCTTTTTAGATGAAATAGGAGAAATCTCTCCAAAAATGCAGAGCCGGCTGCTTCGTGTCCTGCAAGAGCGGGAAATCATGCGCATCGGTGATGATAAAGTAATTCCGGTTGATGTGAGAATTTTGTCGGCAACGAACAAAGACCTCATGCAAATGGTCAAAAGTAATGACTTTCGGGAGGATCTGTATTATCGCTTGAGTGTACTGGACCTTGTATTGCCTCCACTTCGGGAACGAAGAGAAGATATTCCGTTATTGGTGAATGCTTTTATTCAGAAAGGTCTTTCGGATCAAAAACAAATTAAGATTACAGATGCTGCAAAGAAAAAGCTGAGTGAAGGGAATTGGGAAGGGAATATTCGTCAATTGCAAAATTTTTGTGAGCGATTAAGCGTTCTTTATAAAGACAAGTTAATTGATGTGTACGATATCGAAATGTACTTTCCGAATAAGAGTAAAAAGAAAATACTGTCGAATCAAGAGGAAGAAAGGGATATGTCACCAGGGATACATTTATCCGAGCGTGAAAGAATTGTTCAAACGTTAAAAAAGGTTAACTATAATAAAGGAAAAGCTGCCTCTGAGTTAGGGATGAGTCGCACAACTTTTTGGAGAAAGTTGAAGAATTTGAATATTGAAACAAATTGAAACGAAATGAAACTATTTAATTCAATTTGAAACAATTTGTTAACTTTATTTATTTCTTAATTAGAGAACTAATTGGCTTCTTTCTTGGATAAACTGATGTTTTTTATGTTGGCACGATTATTGTATATATACAATAGAGTAGGAAAGATACTTCCTTCCAGATTAACATGAAAGGGTGTGGGCATATGAGTCATTTAGTGTATATTCCTCAAGATATTGAGAAAGAGGGGAAAAGTTATTTAGTAGAGAAAGGCTATAAGATTAAAGTAGGGTCTGATCTGGCGCAAGAAATTCTTATGGAAGAAATCAAGGATTGTGATGCAGTATTAACGAGATCAACGGCTGTTATAAATAAAGAAGTTATTCAAGCAGCTGAAAATCTCAAAGTAATTGCTAAGTATGGAGTGGGCTTGGACAATATTGATATCGAAGCCGCTACTGAGCGTGGCATTTATGTAACAAATACGCCAGAGGCAAATGCGAATGCTGTAGCTGAACATGTAATGGCATTAATTTTATCTTTGTCCAAAAACTTAAGCTTGGCGGATAAAGAGCTACGCAATGGGAATTTTGCTATCCGTAATCAACTTTTTGGCATGGACTTGGAAGGCAAGACTTTGGGGATTATTGGACTAGGGAGAATCGGTAGAATTCTGGCAAAAAAGGCTTCTAAAGGCTTCGATATGAAAGTAATTGGTTACGACCCATATGTTACAGCTAGCACGAACTCGGAGTTAGAGATAGCAACAGATTTAGAATGGGTATTCAGAAACTCTGATGTTATCAGTCTGCATCTGCCGTTAACGAACACAACAAAAGGTATAATAGGAAGCCGTGAGTTTTCCTGGATGAAATCTTCATCCTATTTTGTAAACGCTTCCAGAGGAGGCGTAGTGAAGGAAAGTGATTTAGTAAATGCTTTGCAAGCGGGCGAAATTGCCGGCGCTGGAATAGACGTATTTGAAGTTGAGCCTCCTGATAAATGGAATCCTCTTTTTAAATTGGATAATGTGATTGTCAGTCCTCATAATGCGGCATTGACGAAGGAAGGTTCGATACGCATGGCTGTACATGCAGCAATGCAAGTGGATCAAGTTCTTACTGGTGTGAAACCGAATTGGGCTGTAAATGAACCCTTAACAAAAGGATTGTCAATATAATAATACATGATTTATTATCTGATTATTTTTAGAATAATAAGATATTAAAAGGTCGAGTTGGGCATTTGTTGATAAGGATGGTGAACAAATGAAGAAAATAATCTATGTGATAAGTGTGGTACCAGCACTTGGTTCGCTTGTTGTTATCAATCGAATTGAACCTTATGTTTTAGGAATGCCATTTGTTCTTTTTTGGGCCATATTATGGGTTTGTCTCACATCAGTGTTTTTGATAATTGCTAATAAACTTGATCCTGCAACCAAGGAGGAAGAAGAGTAATGAATGCAGCCCTTCTTGTTATCCTTTTCTTTCTAGTTCTGTGTATTTGGTTAGGGCTTCAAGCACGAAAAGGTAAAAATATGAGTTTGGAACAATGGGCTATAGGTGGACGAGGTTTCGGCAGCTTTTTGCTCTTCTTTTTGATTGCCGGTGAAATGTTTACGACATATACGTTTTTGGGGGCAAGCGGCGGCGCTTATAGATCTGGTATGCCTCCTGCCTTATACGCTTTCAATTGCTTCTATTTCGTAATCGCCTATTGGCTGTTGCCTCCAATTTGGAAATATGCCAAAAAAAACAATGTCATATCTCAATCTGATTTTTATGACAAAAAGTACAATAGTCCGGCTTTAGGTGTGCTTGTGGCAGTAATTAGCGTTATTTCAATTATTCCTTATCTGATCATGCAGTTAAAAGGGTTAGGAATTATCGTATCGGAAGCCTCCTATGGGTCCATCTCTCCTAATGTGGCCATAGTTGTAAGTGTAATTGCGATCACAATTTATGTAACTGCTTCAGGGATGCATGGAGTAGCGTGGACCGCGGTAATTAAAGATATCATGATTTTGGCGGTTGTCGTCTTTATGGGGATTTATTTTCCCCTTCATTATTACGGTGGCTTGCAGCCAATGTTTGAAGCAATCGATACAGCCAAACAAGGTCTATTGATATTTCCAGAACAAGGTTTGAGTATCTCTTGGTTTATTTCCGCTACGATAATGACAGCACTTGCATTCTATATGTTTCCTCATATGTTAGCGGGAGTTTTCTCTGCAAAAAGTCCAAAATCCCTTCGTTGGAATGCTGGGATTATGCCAATTTATCAAGTAATCATCATTTTTTCACTATTTATTGGTTTTTCTGCGATTCTCCAAGTTCCGAATTTACAGGGAGCAGAAGCAGACTTGGCTTTATTTAAAATGGCAAAGATGTCATTTGATCCCTGGTTTGTTGGAGTGATTGGAGCATCAGGAGCGATGGCCGCCCTTATACCTAGTTCACTCGTGTTGACGGCTACAGCCACAATACTTTCAAAAAATGTATATAAGGTGTGGAAACCGAATACATCAGATGACCAGCTTCGGAGATTGAGTAGGATGTTAGTACCTGTCATTTCTATAGTGACTCTATACTTTACGTTCAATGGCGGGGAGTCGATTTTTACATTGTATCTTATGGCATATAGCTTCATGGCACAGTTGTTCCCAGCACTATTTTTCAGTCTGTGGAAAAAGAATCCTGTTACCGTTCAAGGAGCTTTTGCCGGAATGATCGTTGGAATTCTAATTGTCATATACTCGACTACTTCAGGTACGACACTTGCTACATTATTTCCATCTCTACCGCAAGTGATACAGGATCTTGATGTGGGGTTAGCTGTATTAATTATCAACATTGCAGTAACTTTGGGAGTAAGTGCTGTTACAAGAAAAACTTCAATTGAGATGGAAGAAGATAATAAACAAGTTTCCGGCATGGAAAAATTCGTTAAATGATAGTAAGGATGGGTTCAAGATTAATATAAACATAAATTACTAGAACAAAAACACGTTCTTGAAAGCGGGAGGCTTATTTATGAAAGTCAGTGGAGGTAGGGCAGTCGTAGAAGTAATGGCTAAAGAAGGGGTAAAAAAAGCTTTTTGTGTACCAGGTGAAAGTTATCTTAGTGTAATGGATGCACTATATCAACATCCTGAAATAGAACTTATTTCCGCCAGGCATGAAGGAGGTGCCTCTTTTATGGCGGAAGGGTATGCGAAGGCATCAGGTGAGGTAGGAGTTTGTATGGCAACGCGTGGAGTGGGTGCTACAAACTTAGCTATCGGTATTCATACTGCTGCTCAAGATTCAACCCCAATGGTTGCGCTTATTGGCCAAGTTGAACGCCCTTTTAAAGAAAAGGAAGCATTTCAGGAAGTAAATTTGACGGGTTTTTTCAGTCATTTATGTAAATGGACGGTAGAGATTGATCGTGTGGAAAGAATCCCAGAATTATTGCAACGGGCGTTTCATATGGCGCGATCGGGACGTCCGGGCCCTGTATTAGTGGCTTTGCCGCATGACATGTTAGAAGATGAGGCAGAGTTGAACATCTATCCTACTTATCGCTCGCTTCCTCCTCAACCACATATGGAAGATGTGAAGCAGGCGATAGAGGCGATACGAAACGCGGAGCGCCCCGTATTGATTGCCGGTGGCGGTGTGATTCATGCTAAGTCTAACAGGTTGCTTGTACAGTTTGTCGAGGCGATGAAACTTCCTGTTATTACAGCATTCCGTCGATTCGACGCGTTTCCGAACTCACACCCTTGCTATGCAGGATGGCTTGGGTTTGGGACACCTCAATATTTACTTGATGCAATTCGAGATGCAGATGTAGTTTTGGCGTTAGGGACGCGATTCTCTCAAGTAGGAACACAAGATTACACCTTGCTTTCTAAAAATACAAAACTGATCCATGTAGATATTTGTCCCGATGTTTTTGGTAAAGTGTATGCTCCTTCTCTTGCCATTGAAGCAGATGCCAAGAGTTTCTTAGAACAAGCGGTGCAAGCGTCAGGATCAGATTCTTCTATTTCAAGCGAAGATAATGTGAAAGAATTGCACGGTAAATTTATGGATTTTTCTGAACCAAAGGCCGACTACACAGAAGATTTCGTGGATATGGACGGATTAATGCATGACATTGCTGTCTGTCTTCCGAAGGATACCATTATTACAAATGATGCCGGCAACTTTTTTGGATGGCTATCCAGATATTATCGTTTTGAACATGAAAACACATACGTGGGGCCAACGTCGGGAGCCATGGGATATGGACTGCCTGCGGCAATTGGGGCAAAGCTAGCACAGCCTCACAAACATGTTGTTTCTTTTTCAGGAGATGGCGGCTTTATGATGACTCTCCAAGAGATTGAAACGGCTGTACGATATAAAATTCCGATCATATCAATTGTTGTGAACAACAATATTTACGGAACAATCCGTGTACATCAAGAAAGGCATTTTCCAAATCGGGTCGTTGGAACTGACTTGTCCAATCCTAATTTTGCCGAATTGGCCCGCTTATTTGGAGCGCATGGTGAAAAGGTTGAAAAAAATAGTGATTTTGCGCCAGCACTGCAAAGGGCGATTGCTTCAGGGCTTCCGGCTGTAATTGAAGTTGCAGTCAATCCAAAGATTCTATCTGTTGGCCAAGACAAGAAGGAAGTGCACCAAAAGCTATTGTCCAACAAATAGTTGCGGGGCATATATGCTGTGGCATTGTTTTTGCATTAGAAGTTAGTAGGAATAATAAAAGATTTTGGGGAGGTTTCACAGATGTTCAAACCATATTTAGTTGTGGAATGGAATGATACGGAAACAGATGCAAAAGGTTGGCTGGTCGTGCATAACTTTGTCAAAGGCTACGCAGGCGGCGGTACAAGAATGCATCCAACGGTCACAAAAGAAGAGGTCCAAAGGTTAGCTGAGGCGATGGCTTATAAGTATGTAGCCGGTGAATCTGAGACGACTGGCGGATGTAAAGCGGGCATTGCCTATGACTATAAAGCGCCAGACGCGTATGCAGTATTAAGAAGATTTCTAATTGCGATGATGCCTTATATAGACATCGGGGTATCTTTAGGCAGTGATTTAGGTACCAAATATGAAGATGTGCTCAAAATATTTAATGAATTTGGTATTGATATCCCTCTTACGAAATCAATGAAGCAGAATCCGAATGTTCTACAAGGGATAAAGGACTTTGATGAATTGTTGAAAACAAAAATTGACGGGTTGTATTTAAACGATGTCGTAACAGGCTATGGTGTAGCATTTTCGGCAGATGAGGCCTGGAAATTTAAAAGCGGAAAAGATGGAGCGAGAGTTGTCATTCAAGGATTCGGCTGTGTAGGAGCAAGCTGCGCATTGAAAATGTCCCAGTTAGGTTATAAAGTTGTTGGAATTTCTGATGCAACCCTTTTAGTAACGTGTGAAGAAGGATTAGATGTCCAAAAGCTTATTGATCATAAGAATTTGTACGGAGAAATGGATAAAGACTTTTTTGAACCGCATTATAATGTAAGGTCAAACACGGAATGGCTCGATATAGATTGCGATATTTTAATTCCGTGCGCACTAGAGGATGTCATCCACAAATCCAATGCTAAAAGTGTAAAAGCAAGCTTAATTGTGGAAGCGGCAAACATTCCCCTTTCTTCTGAGGGAGACGAAATCATAAAACAAAGAGGAATTGATGTTGTCAATGATTTCGTGGCCAACCTGGGGGCGATAAGATTTTATGAAGTGGTTATTTTCGGACTAGTTAAACCAAATCCGCAGGCTGTAGTTGATGATATTGAAAAACTTTGTAGGAAAAATACGTATCAGTTGTTTACAGAAGCAAAAAACCAAAATAAATATCAAAGAGAAGTAGCTTATGAAATATTTAAACCGACAATCAGCGACTTGTTAGAATATGCAGAACCCTCCGAAGCGTTACCTGCACAATAATGTGGTTTAATTTCAGAATAATGGGAACTCTCGTTATCTTGTGTTAATCATAAAAGTGTATAGAGCAGTTTATCGATTAGAAACGGGGGGGAATTAATGCAAACAGGACATGAAAATCAGCCAAAAGAATTACAGCGTTCGATGAAGAGCAGACATTTATTTATGCTCTCCTTAGGTGGGGTTATTGGAACAGGTCTTTTCCTGGGATCAGGTTATGCGATCGGTGAAGCCGGACCCGCAGGAGCGATTGTTGCCTATTTGTTCGGTGGTTTATTAATGTACTTGGCGATGATTTGTCTCGGTGAATTATCGGTAGTGATGCCGGTGTCCGGTTCCTTTCAGGTCCATGCAACGAAATTTATTGGACCCGCTACTGGATTTGTCATTGGATGGATTTACTGGCTGAGTTGGGCTCTTTACGTAGGCTTAGAATTTGTAGCGGCTGGTTTGCTTATGACTAGATGGTTTCCTGATATACCAGTATGGGTATGGTGCATGATATTTACCGTACTTTTGTTCACTATAAATGCCTTAACAACGAGAAGTTTTGCTGAGACTGAGTATTGGTTCTCAGGGATTAAAGTACTTGCTGTTATTCTGTTCATAATTATCGGTGCGGCAGCGATGTTTGGATTGATTCGTATGGATGCACAACCTGCTCCGTTTTTTTCTAATTTTATGGGTGATGGACTATTTCCTACAGGATTCACGGGTGTGTTTATATCGATGATGACGGTCGTATACGCATTTCAGGGATCAGAAATCATGGGGGTTGCAGCAGGAGAGACGGAAAACCCCCAACAAAGTATTCCGAGAGCGATTCGAAACATCGTAATACGTGTGCTGCTTTTCTATGTTCTAGCAATCTTTATCTTGTCGGCTATCGTTCCGTGGCAAGAAGTTGGGGTACTGGAAAGCCCATTTGTTACCGTGTTTGAAATGGTAGGTATTCCTTATGCCGCTGACATTATGAATTTCGTAATTTTGACGGCGGTCCTCTCTGTAGGGAACACGGGTCTGTTTGCTTGTACAAGGATCCTTTTCTCCCTTTCTCAAAACGGAATGGCGCATCCTTCATTTGGAAAGCTAAATCGGCGCGGTGTACCTATTAATGCCTTACTCGTCACCTTGGTCTTTGCCTTGCTGTCGTTACTTACAAGTGTAGTAGCAGAAGAAACGCTATTTGTTGTGTTACTTTCTATAAGCGGGGTTGGAGGTGTACTTACTTGGATGGCGATTGCGTTCGCACAGTACAGATTCCGTAAGCAGTATATCAGAGAAGGAGGAAAGGTTGAAGATCTGAAGTATAGAGTACCTTTCTTCCCGTTTGCCCCGATTCTCTGCATCCTTATGTGTCTAGGTATTTTCGTGTTCACCGCTTATGATTCGACACAGCGCACTTCGTTGTATTGGGGATTAGGTTTCGTCGCTGCTTGCTATATATTTTACTATTTTAGGTATACGAGAAGGAAGGTAGATGTGCCCACCTTTACAAATGAACAGCCTAATGATTTCGTTCAATAGAAATTATTCTTAATATGCCGACAAATGAAAACGTGCAACCATTCGAGTATACACGAATGGTGGAAGAATCTATTTTAGAAGTTTCCAGTAATAAGCAAATCTATCATCTAGAATTAGAAAAATAGAATACGGGAGGAAATCATATGCGTTACTTAAATTATATTAATGGAAAATGGAAAGAACCAACTACAGGGGAGTATAGGGAAAATCTTAGTCCCCATAATGGAGAAAATTTAGGGGAATTTCCATCCAGTGCTGCGGCTGATTTACATGATGCAGTGGCAGCCGCAAAAAATTCATTTCCTGCTTGGAAAAAACTTTCGTTTCAGCAACGGGCTTCATATTTGCAGAAAGCAGCTGATATTTTGAAAAAGAATGTGCAGGAAGTAGGTCAGGATTTGATAAAGGAAGAAGGGAAAACATTCTTGGAAGGGATGGGAGAAGCCAATCGTGCTGCTAGCATACTTGAATATTATGCTGCTGAAGCTCGGCAGCCACTTGGAGAAGTAATTCCTTCAGCGAATGCCAATACATTTTTGTACACTACTCGTACTCCGCTCGGTCCGGTGGGGTTGATTACACCATGGAACTTTCCAATTGCTATCCCTGTGTGGAAATTGGCGCCGGCCCTTATTTATGGAAATACAGTCGTGATTAAACCGGCTGATCTTACACCTAAGTCGGTCTATCATGTGATAAAAGCATTAGATGAAGCGGGTCTTCCGGCTGGTGTCATTAATTGTGTATTCGGAAGGGGTTCTGTCATTGGTGCTGAATTAGTGGAACATCCGGATGTGAAGGCTATATCTTTTACAGGTTCGAATCAAGTAGGTCAGCAAATTCAAAAACAAGCCATTGAACATGGGAAGAAAGTGCAAGTCGAAATGGGAGGGAAAAACCCGCTCGTCGTTCTCGCAGATGCTGATCTTGAAAAAGCAGTGGAGATCGCTGTAGGCGGAGCTTTTAAATCCACAGGGCAAAAATGCACAGCCACTAGCAGGGTGATTGTCGAAGAAGGAATTTACGAAGCATTCCGAGAACGTCTTGTCGCGCGTACGAAAGAATTAAAAGTGGGCGACCCGCTTAACGAAGAAACATATATCGGTCCCGCTGTATCTAGATCACAACGCGATGGCGTGCTTGAAATGATTGATGCCGGGAAATCAGAAGCAACGCTTTTGTGTGGAGGAGAGATTCCGACTGAAGAGGAATTGACGAATGGTTTTTATGTCCAACCGGCTATCTTTGAAAATGTTCCTCAACATGCGCGCATTGCACGTGAAGAAATCTTTGGACCAGTCATCGCACTTTTTAAGGCCGGAAATTATGAGGAAGCAGTTAAGATGGCGAATGATACAGAGTATGGATTGAGCGCTGCAATTTGCACGAATAATTTAACGGCGGCTCAACGGTTTATTGAAGATGTCGAAGTGGGTCTTGTCCATGTCAATTCGGAAACAGCAGGAACCGAACCGCAAATGCCATTTGGCGGATGTAAAAATTCAAGTGCAGGCAGCCGTGAACAAGGGAAGAGTGCTGTTGAATTTTATACAGAAATCAAGACAGTATATATGGATCGGGTATAACTAGAAATTAAATATGTACTAAGCGGTTTTTTGAACTTTAAAATTAGATAATTATCAGGAGGGATTTTCAATATGAGTACGAAAGAAAATGTACAGTTTAGCCCAACACTACCTTATTCACGGTATGTCGATCCAGAGGTATTTAATGAAGAAAGAAAAAAGATTTTTAGGAAAAATTGGATATTAGTGGGGCATGCCAGCCAAGTCGAAAAAGTAGGCGATTTCTTGACATTAGATGTCGCCGGGGAGCCTATTATCGTTTCTCACGGTACTGATGGTGAACTGCGTGCTTTCTACAATATTTGTCCGCATCGCGGAATGAAAGTAGAACAATCTGATAAAGGAAATAAAAAAGTTTTACAATGTGGATACCATGGATGGACATTTAAATTAGATGGAAATGTTAATAGAGCTCCTAATTTTAAAACGAATGAACTGGGAGTACACAGCTGTATGAAATCCATTCGCTTAGAAGTTCAGAATGCAATGATTTTTGTCAATCTAGACAAAAATGCTCCTTCTCTGGCAGAAGCATATCAGGAATTTTTAGTAGAAATGAAAGAGTATCCCTTCTTTGATTCTCTAAAACTAGTTAGGGAAACTCGTCGAGTAGTTAAAGCTAATTGGAAAGCTGTTGTTGACAACTACCTTGAATGTGATCATTGTTCCATTGCTCATCCTGGCTTTGCAAAATCTTTTGATATATCGAACTTTTGCACAACGACACACGACAAATTTACCTATCAATATATGTCAGCAAGTAAGAATGCTGAAGGTGACCAAGCACGTTTTTATTGGATTTGGCCCAATATGATGATTAACGTTTATCCAGGAGACGGGAATGTGAATACCATTCAAGTAATTCCTGTTGATGCAGAGACGTCGCTAGGTATTTATCGTGATTACTCCCTCAATGAAAAAACAACAATAGAAAAAGAAGACTATTTTAAATTTGTTGATCAAGTACGGCAGGAAGATTTTGAATTGGTGGAAAAATTGCAAAAAGGATTAAATTCCCAGGCGTTTACAAATGGTATCTTTTCTCCAACAGAACATGCAGCAGTCTATTTTCATGAACTAATTGATAAGGCCCTCCATGACTAATTACTTTGCTGCCAATATAAATACACAGCATTAAAAAGAAATGAGAATACAAAGAATTTGTGAATGCCAAGAAATTTTATTCAACCTTTTTTGGAATAGATCTATCGAAAAGTGGTCTTACCTCGTTAAGTAGACAGTTTAAAAGCCTAAGCAAACAACCAGTATGAATCGGTAGTCTACCGGAGCATACTGGTTGAGTTGTTTTTTTAACCTTATATTTTTAAAAAGCACTAATCGTTTGTTGACTTATTTCAACGACCGATAAAGTTATAAAAATTTGCGAACTTCCATTTAATATTTATTCATTTTGGAAGGGTTGGTTCTTCCTTTGTTCCTCTTCTGCGAGAAACTCCAAAAAGACATTCATTGCAGATAGCGGCTGCTCATTTACCTTTTTATAGTAATTACTTTTCCTGGCATCGGTTAAATAGTTGCTTTCTTTCATTCTCTCCAGCATATATTTTTGGCTCATTTTCACTATTTCTTTTTGGTTGTGTTTGTTTTCCTTTAAAAGGGCAAATCCTATAGCACCCACTAATGCATATATTGCAAGGGCAATTTTAGAGATTGGATATGAGTCATTTTTAAATAAAAGAAAAAATAGATTTATGATGGAAAACCCTATCATCACGGTTGAAAAAAAACCGTATTTCATATTTTTCTTCAATAATGGAGACAGTTTTGATTGAAGTTTTTTGATTTCGGCCTGCATGAAACGCGGTATATTATTTATCTTAATAATCATGGTGTCCTCCTTAATATGCATACTATGCATATTTGTATTGGTTACCTTTTGTTTCATTTCATGGTCTTTATCTTTACACCAACCTATTTAAGAAATCAGGAAAAGGAACCTAATTGTCTATATCTTATCGCTTAGATACTTATTTGTCATTTATTATACTTTAATAGTAAGTAATCAATATGGGTAATAAAGCAAAAAGAGATGATAGAAAGATATGATGTTCCTAAACTTAAAAAAAGAAGCCTTGCTATTATAAAAAAAATTTGTTAATATCATAAAATAACTTAATGACCGATTTGTTCAAACGGTCAGTTCGGGGTGATATATGTCAATTGACAGGAAAAAGTTAATATTAGAAGCTGCGACAAAGTCTTTTTCACTCTTTGGTTATAAAGCAACAACTATGGAACAAGTAGCGAAAATAGCAAATGTCGGCAAGGGGACCATCTATACTTTTTATGCCAATAAAGAGCAATTGTTTAAAGAGATTGTGTTACGAATGATTGAAGAAATGAAATATGAGGCTGAGCAGTCAATTAAACCAAACTTAACCTTTTATGAAAACCTGCATAGTGCACTATATCGAATCTTAGAATTCAGAAAGGAGCATCAATTATCACTGAAGCTATTTCAGGAAGAAAAAGAAATGGGAACGCCAGCAGTTTTACAAATGTTAAATGAATTAGAAATAGAAATCATTTCCTATATTAACTGGAAAATTAAAATAGCTATCGAAAAGAAAGATATTTCTCCATGTAATCCTGAAATAACAGCTTTTATCATGTTGAAGATTTATTTAGCACTTATATTCGATTGGGAAAGAAATCATAAACCACTTGAAAAAGAAGAAATAGCAGAACTATTTCAGTTATATTTGTTTAACGGATTGGCTGTCACTCCTGATAGTCCTTATTATTTACAAAAAAATGACCAAATGAACTAATTGGTCAATCGTTCTTAGGGGGAAATTCTTTGAAATCTAGTTTGATAAAACAGGAGTTACTTGGCCTGTTTAAAAATAAAAAACTGCTTATCCCAATTATCGCAATTCTATTTATTCCTATTTTGTATAGTGGTATGTTTTTATGGGCTTTTTGGGATCCGTATGATCGCCTAGAAGATTTACCAGTTGCCATTGTAAATAATGACACTGGTGCTAAGTTAGAGGGAGAAGAATTAAAACTCGGTGATGAATTTGTAGAAAAACTGAAGAAAAGTAAGGATTTTAATTTTCAGTTTGTTGATCGTAAAACGGGCTACAAAAACTTAGAGGATCAAAAATATTACTTACTAGTAGAAGTTCCAGAGAATTTTTCGAAAAACGCGACGACGTTAATGGATGATAAGCCGCAAAAACTCGAATTAAAGTATGTTCCAAATGAAAGCTTTAACTTCTTATCAGCTCAAATAGGAGAAACAGCTGTTCAAAAAATCCAAATGGCTCTAGCAGAAAAAGTAACTGAGACATATGCAGAAACGATGTTTGACATCATAACAGAAATGGGCGAAGGGTTTCAGTCAACGGATGAAGCAGCTGGGAAACTGAAAGATGGAATCCTGGACGTTGATAATGGTGTAAAAACTTTAGAAGAAAAATTAACTTCATTAGCTGAGAAACAAGTAGAATTTACAGGTGGAACTAAGAAAGTTCAGGACGGTACCGTTGAGTTACAAAAAGGAGCACAATCACTTGCTGATGGTTTAGGCCAGTTATCTAACGCTCAAAATCAATTGATTGACGGAGCGAAAAAGGCAGAGGATGGGGCAGGAAGCCTTCAAGCAGGTATAGAAAAAGCTCATTCTGGCATTGGTACAGTTGAAGCGAAGATGAATGAGGTTGTTTCGGGTACTGAAAAAATCCATGACGGAAGTAAGCAGCTTACTGGTTACTTACAAAAGCTTGAAACAGGTGCAAATAGCTCAGCTAATGGGGCATCAGGATTGAAAGAAGGAGTTTCTACCCTTCAATCGCAATTAGAACCGTATATGGGAGCACTACCTGAAGAACAGCAAGCAGCTTTGAAGCAAGCATTTGCACAACTGTCAGAAGGTGCAACAAAGCTTGAAGCTGGGAATAAAGAGCTTGCTAGCTCTGCAAGTCAAATTGAAGCAGGTTCAGCTAATCTTTCTGAAAATATTGCCACACTGAATAATGGGCAAAAAGCTCTTCAAACAGGTGTTTCTCAATTAAATGAAGGAGCAGTTCAATTAGCAACAGGGGCAGCTCAATTAAAAGAAGGTCAATCTCAATTAAGAGTAGGACTAGTAACATTCGGTGAGAAATTATCAGAAGCAAAAACTGGTAGCCAAAACCTCGCTGCAGGTTCAACGACACTTGCAGATGGAGTCAATCAACTTACAGCAGGATCGGCAGCATTAGCTGATGGATCTAGTCAATTAGCTGATGGATCTAGTAAAATTGTAAGTGGAACAAGTAAGTTGGCAGAAGGGTCGACAGAGTTTAAGGATAAAATCAATAAAGCTGCTAAAGATTCTGCAGATATTAATGCTGGTGAAGAAACGTATAACATGGTTGCAGAACCTGTTAAGGTTGAAAAAGAGAGTATCAATAAAGTTCCAAATTACGGAACTGGTTTTGCCCCTTATTTCCTATCACTAGGTTTGTTCGTTGGTGCCCTATTGCTATCAATTGTCTTTCCATTAAGAGAGCCGATTGGAATTCCGAAAAACGGGTTCACTTGGTTCTTAAGTAAATTTGGCATTATTGCTTCAGTAGGTATTATCCAAGCAATTATTGCCTCAGGATTAACTTTAGTACTGCTGGATATGGAAGTGAAAAGTGTACCGTTATTCGTAATATTCTCGATTATAACGAGTTTGGTATTCATTACATTGATTCAGTTGCTTGTAACAACAATGGGAGATCCAGGTCGTTTCATCGCGATAGTTATCTTGATCTTGCAGTTAACGACAAGTGCTGGAACATTCCCACTTGAATTAATACCAGAACCATTACAAATATTCAATAATTGGTTACCGATGACTTTCTCAGTAAGAGGATTTAAAGAAGTAATATCAAGTGGTAACTTTGGTTTAATGTGGCAAAACGTCTATGTTTTACTTGGCTTTACAATTGGTTTTATGATATTGACACTGCTTTACTTTGTCGTGAAGCATAAGAAAAGCTATTCAGGAGTAAGCGAAACTACTGAAAATTAAACACAAACAAAAGAACGATTCCTTTTAAAGGTATCGTTCTTTTTTGCTTGCAGTAGAAGTATAAAATCCATATTTAGATCTAGTACATAAATGAGATTCGTGCCCTCTAATCTCGAAAGATCTTAATTAGTAAATTTTCTTTTTTTATATAGCTTCAAAGCTTTACCTATCTTTTGCTCTGGTTTATTTCTGCATTCCAATTCCACCAGGGACAATACTCTAAAATGTAACGCATTCTAAAATAGTAGAAGGCGTTACATTTTTATTTTTTCAATTGAATAGGTAAACTCTTTTGTCCATATACCGCACTGTTCTTGATTACATCAGTAAATGGTTTCGGGAACGTGAGTGAAGTAAACTTTTTCACCAATTCCGTTAAGGCAATGTTAGCTTAAAAGGCGCAACGATACAGCAATGATTACCGTGTCCAAAAAAATATGAGGATTTAGATTACGGTGAATATCAAATTCATGAGCTCGTTCAAATACGTTTTCATCTTGATTAGCTGTTGCAAGTAGAACTAATACAATTTGTTCTTTTTGTCAGAGTTTACCTCATAGTAGAGTGGGCTAAAAACTAACATGATAAAAAATCTTCATCCTATTATCCTGATAGGCAACAAGTCTTTTTTTTATGGTAACATTGTCCTTATATGGTATGATAGATATGAGTGTGTTGGCTATTGATAAACTCGGAAATAGGCTAATTATGTATTTTTCTGTATAAACTACGAGACTATTGTGGTATTTTATTCATTTAAATCGAGTTTTCGTACGAATCAATATATAATTAGAAAGCGAGAAAATAGATTCAAAGATTAAGGAGGGACATAGAATGATGGAATGGGCGTTAGTCATTTTGTTTGGTGTAGCAGTTTTACTGTTCATTTTGTCGTTTATTAAAACGGATTCGATAAAAGTGGATAAACAATTAGAACAGTTTGCTAGTACTTTTGGAAATGAAGTAAATCAACTACAAGAAAAAATACGGAAAATCGAGATAGATACTGAAATTACAGCACAAGAGACAGGCATTCTTGCAGGTTCTTCTGAACAGCGGCTCTTGTTACGTGAGGTTCTCGACTTACATAAGCGCGGGTATTCATTTGAAAGCATCGCATTGAAAACACAACAGTCAGAAAATGAGATAGAACGCTTGCTTACTCCTTACATAAAAACTAATGAAAGGAGAAACGTTGCCAATGACATCTAAATCAATGCGCAGCTTTGCAGGAGGTCTTATTGTTGCGGCGGGTTTGTGCGGTGCAGTATACTTCTTTGGTCCCAGTGAAGCGACCGGAACACAGACTTCAGAGAAGCTGTCAGAAGATGATATGAAAGATTTGCTGTCTTCTGAAGGATATGTCATACATTCAGAAAAAGAGTGGGAAGATCAGCTTGCTGAAACGAAATCCATTAAAGATAAAGCGAAAACAGAAACAACAGAAAAGGTCGTATACCGTACAGTTCTAAAAGTGTCTAAAGGTTCGACAAGTATTGACGTTGGTAAAACCCTTCAACGAGCAAAAGTTATTAAGAATGCAAAGGATTTTTCTGATGAAGTTGAAAAGAAAGGTAAGGCCAACGGATTACGTCCTGGAACATATGTGGTAGATAGTGAGATGACGACAGAAAAAATTATCTCTACCATTTTTAAATAACAAATTTTTAATGCAATATTTTCATAAAAAACGACTATTTTATAAAGATAGTCGTTTTTTATATTCCACTATAATAATATCCAGGTAAATAATTGGAATCAATATTAGGTATATCCACTTGAACGCGAAAAGGGAGGTTGCTGCAGCACTCTTAATCTAGGGGATCTAATGGGTCAGGATACTTGAAGAAGGTTAATGAATATGATTTAAATGTTTATTCTTTTTTTTTATTAAAGAGGCTTGATAAAATGAAGAAATACTTTAAACAATGAGAGGAGAAAAATATGCAGAGCGTAGTTGATAAAATAAATAATTGGATAATTAAGGTCCCGAATGAGTTCAGTGGGATGTCTGAATTAGAGGTGTCACAAAGACCTATGCCAGATAAATGGTCAAAAAAAGAGATTTTGGGCCATTTATGTGATTCTGCTATTAATAATCTTGAAAGATTTATCAAAATTCAATATGAAGAACAACCATTTGCCCTTACCCCATATAATCAAGATCAGTGGGTGGATATACAGGATTATCATGATATATCAATTGAAGAAATAATAAATCTATGGTGTGGCTTAAATAAAAAAATAATAAAAATTATTGCTAAGACGCCTTATGAAAAATTAGCGTATCAATGTGATATTGGTAATAATCAAATGAAGACTCTCGAATGGCTTATTCAAGACTATCTTGAACATATGGAACACCATTTAAAAAATCAGGTTTTCAATTAAATGAACGATTCTTAATAATTCAACCTATATAAAATTAACCCTCTTTGTACGTGCAAGAGGGTTTTTTACGCAATAATTTGTTGTATTAAAGGGCGTGATAATTAAAGTACCGTTTTTTCTTATTCAAATAATGGAAGGATAATTGAATATAAAAGCATTAGGTGCTCCTAAAACAGGACATGTGCGACGACATTTCCTGCTCTAATATTCCCATTCTTCTTTCGATTCTAGAAAAGAATCGACTGATTCATCCAATAATCTTTCCCGATTTGGGTCTTCATTGACATCTGTATCCACTTCCATTGCTTGTTTAAGTATGTCGTATGTATCAATCTTTTTATTTAATCGATTAACTTGATTTTTATGTGGGACTGGATTAAGGCTATTATTTTCTTGATTTGGCATATATTCTCCTTTTGTAACGGTATTTTATATTAGTATGAACAATTGATCCAAAAAAAAATCCAATACTTTTTTAGATGGATTAATATTTTATCTTCTTTCACGAACTAGTTCCTGAATCAATGAGAAAAGATTCATTAACATTCGGAGCTGTATATGTGGCTGCTTTTTCTTATTGTGCTAATTTGGCAGGTTAGCATTCCTATAGATCGTTATTTTTTCGACTTTGAAAAAAATAGGGCTCCTTAGTAAGGTATGAGTATAATCTAACTCAAAACTAAGGAGGAATTCTATGGGATTTTCCTGTTTATGAAGATGGCGAATTCTATTTTGTAAAAAAACAAGTGAACGTGGAAGAGGTACCAGCATCCGATCAATATTTAAAGGAAATCCGCGACCTTTTACAAAAAAATACACGGCAGGATGAAAGATTATAAGTTCATACCAAATATTCATCAAACGGGCAATAAAGCTCAATAAGACGTTTGTTAAAACTTTTTTATACAGAATTGAATTTTTGATAAAGATATTACCTCCCTAATGAAGGGGTGTTTATAAAATGGGGAAGATGGAAATACCAACTGATGGAGAGGTTGCTATTGGCCCGCGTAAATCAAAATGGATTGAATGAAGGGATCATTTTGTATACCGTTGTGGGAGGTACCTGTTATTTTACAGTATAAGGGAGGAAAAACATTGAAAATTTTTCGTTTATATGTAGTTGGATTCATTTTCGGAACACTCTTTTTGGCTGGATGCAATAATACAGCCGAACCGGAAGAAACTGGGAGTACACTAAAACAACAATTAGAGGAAGCAAATCCAGTTACTAATATGAAAGAAAATAATGGGACAAACAAGGCTATTAAAAATGGAGTCAATACTGTACTTAAATCGATAAGTACCTTGGATCAAGAAGTAAATGCGAGGGCAGACTCAGCTAAAATTCAGGAAATTGGCAAAGAAATTAGTTCTAGCTGGGATACGATTGAAAAGCAAGTAGAAGATCAGTACCCCGATTGGTATGAGAGAATTGAGAAAAATCTTTATCCTTTAATTGGGGAATCTGGAAACCCGGTTAAAAACGTAGAAAAAATCAAACAGTTCTCTAAAGCAACAAAAGCAGATTTGCAGTCCTTTATGGAAGAAGTGAATAGGTAATTTCTAATATCAGGCTTATTTCCAAAGGAGAATTTATTTGCTATTTGGAAGTAAGTCCTTTTTTTATTGAAGGAATAAATATACGTAGTATATGAATAAGAAGGAGGATCTTGTTCTCAATAGAAGTTCGGTATCCGTATAATGAATTTTAAAGATTGTAGGTGAGGACTGAATTATTTTAATCATTACTTTCTTTTTTCTCCATTATCTTAGCGGGAATCATCAGATCATCATCAGGTGTATTCATCGTTCCGTCCATTCTTTAGCCTTTGCAATAAGTATCATATAAAACGGTTATTTTCGATGTTTACTTATGGAAATCTTAATGAAAATTCCCCTAAGATTTATCATCGAAGGGGAATATGAAACAATACATCTAATTATTTTACATTTTTTATAGGATGCTTTCTTCTAAATTCAATGATTTAGATGGAGGGAAGGTTATGTTTCCAAGAATGACATCATTTTTAGCACCGGTAGCCTTGGGAACGTTACTAGGGTTACCGTGAAAAGTCTCATTTGCAAGTAGAGCAAATGCCACAGCTTCTTTTGCTTCAGAAGAGTATCCCAATTCTTCTTGAGTCAAGACTTGAATAGAATTTCCAAGTAATGACTGGATCATTTCCAATAACGTTTTATTGTAGCTGCCACCACCACCAATAATTACTTCTTCTATTTTGGTTTTTGGAAAGATGTAAGCGCGATAGTTCTCCACAATAGACTTTGCTGTAAACATCGTTACAGTTGCTAAAATATCTTGGCTTGGAAGTGATTCAAACATCTTTAATAGCTTTACTACATATTGCCTACCAAACAATTCTCTACCTGTTGATTTTGGTGGAGGGCTCATAATATATGGGTGGCTGAAACAATATGATAAAAGCTCTTCATTAATTAGTCCTTGTTTAGCTATTTTACCACCTTCATCATATCTTAAATTAAAAAGTTGGCGGCATACTTCATCAATAATCATATTCCCAGGTCCTGTATCAAAAGCATACATGTCATTCAGAGAAGCTTGCTTGGGTAAAACAGTTACATTTCCAATGCCTCCTATATTTTGAAGCAATCTTCCCTTTGTTTCACTTCTATAAAGAATATATTCAGTAAAAGGAACGAGAGGAGCTCCTTGTCCTCCTGCAGCCATGTCCATCGTACGAAAATTAGATATTACAATTGTGTTTGTGTCGTGGGCAATTACTGCAGGTTCCCCAATTTGTAAAGTTGAAGGTACCCAGTTTTGTTCTTGCAAAGGCTGATGGTAAATAGTTTGTCCGTGGGATCCTATAAGATCCAACTGTTCAATAGGGAGTCCAGCTTTCTCGCAAACTTCCTTTGTTGCATCTGAAAATAATTTTCCTAGCTTAAAATTCAAACTACAAATTAACTGCACATTTGATGTTTCTACAGACAAAGACTGCATAATTTCTTTTTCAATATCTTTTGGAAAAGGATATGTTATGAACTCAATCATTTCTATTTCAGTTTTTAGTCCAGTATTATTCACACGAACAAGTGCTGCATCAATTCCATCTAAAGATGTTCCAGACATTAATCCTACTATGTACATTGTCATTCCACCTACTTTTAATTGTCTATTAAAATCCTAGTTAATCAATAATTTTAAAGAATAAAATTATACTAAAGTTGAGGCCCTTCTAGCATGGTTTTAAATGTATAACTTTCGTCTTTTGTAATGTCCTCAAGGATTTATATTTATTCTAAAACGCTTACAAGATTTTTTTTCATTTATTTCACACTAAAAATATATTTTGATGATTATTTTATTTTTATTTTAATCTGTTTTGTTTGTTTGCTTTCATTGTGAGTACGGTCTAAGGCAGTCACAACATATGTGTAAGTCTTTCCTTTTTGTACAGTGTGATCAATAAATAATTGACTTTTCTTTTCTTTATGAACTGTAGCCAGTAAGTTCGTTGAATCTTCTATGTTTCCTTTTTTCTTCCCATCAAAACGATAAATTGCATAATATGATGCATCTGAATGCTTGTGATCTTGAATTTCAAATTGGATTCCAGCACCTGTTTGTTTTGATCTGCTTACATTTGGAGCCTTTGGAGCATTATTATCTATCCAAGGCATTGGTGGAACTAATGCGGGATATTTATAAATGTCGTTGCTTAAACGATCTGCTACTCCAAGGGGATTTTTACGTAAATCTTTTGCACTGAAATGCATGCTTCCATCAAATTCTTTATATGTTCGATTTAATTTTAACTGGTTTGGCATTTCTTCTGGATTAAACCAGTTTTGTACACCGTTAGACTCTGTATTAATTTTATAATCAGCTTGTCCAATATAGAGCTGAACATTTTTACCTTTGACTTCTTTTGTCCACCAATCAAGTAGCTTTGCATAGTCGGCTACTGGCAATCCAATATTCCAATATAATTGGGGGGCAATATAATCAATGTATCCATTATTAATCCATGTTCTTGTATCCGCATATAAATCATCGTAATTTGTTTGTCCAGCAGCAGTGTCAGATCCAGTGGGATCTACTGCTTTGTTACGCCAAACTCCAAATGGACTAATACCAAACTTCACATATGATTTTTCTGCTTTGATTTCTTCATTAATATGCTTAACAAGATTGTTTACATTATCCCTCCGCCAATCTTCTACATTTGTAAATTTACTTGCACCATATTTTTTGTATGAAGCTTGATCAGGGAAAGGGACACCCTCAATTTTATAAGGGTAGAAATAATCGTCCATGTGAACTGCATCAATATCATAATTCTCAACAACTTCCATAATACCGTCAATCACAAATTGCTGTACCTCAGGAATACCCGGGTTAAAGTACAATTGTTGTCCATATGGTATGACCCAATCTGGGTGCTCTCTAGCAGGATGAGATTCTGGTAGTTTATCAAGGTCTGAGAGTTCAGCCGTTTTTCCTAAAGGCATAGTAATACGATACGGGTTGAACCAGGCGTGAAATTCCATATTTCGTTTGTGGGCTTCTTCAATCATGAATGAAAGAGGATTGTATCCTGGATTTTTTCCCTGAACTCCTGTTAAATATTGTGACCAAAGACCATATTCAGAAGGATAAAAGGCATCAGCAGTGGGTTTGATTTGCATAACGACAGCATTCATACCCATTGCTTTTTGTTCATCCAAATATTTTATAAATTCTTCTTTCTGAGTTGAAACTGATAAACCGGGTTTTGAGGGCCAGTCAATGTTTAACACACTTGCAATCCAAGTTGCGCGCAGTTCCTGTTTTATATAAGCCGTTTGTTGAGGGATAGACTCGGATTCTGCACTTACAATCAAATTAGATGGCAGGAGAAGTGATCCCCCTACAAAAGCAGCTATTGCCAATGAACCTAATTTTCTCTTTGAAATTCTTTCATTCATCAATAGTACAACCTCATTTCTTAATATTTATTTATATATGATCATTTGTAAGCGGTAACAAATGATGAATATACTTACTTGTCGTCTAAATGAATAGAGGATAATTTCTAAACTATAAAAAGGTCATTCAAAAATACAAAGGTTTGGTTAATGAAATAGCTAGTAGCTTTTAGGATAGAACAACATATTTAGTTGAATATTAAAAATTATTAATTTATATTATGTTTATTTTAAAATTAATTTTTAGAAAAGTATACACATTATTGAAATTTATTTTTAATAGTGTTATATTCTCTATAGATTAAGAAATTTCGAAACTTTCACTACTGATAAAAAAAGGATGATATGTATGCTAGAGCATTTAACGACAGAGTGTCGTAATGAAAAGACTATGTGTTTAGATGAAATGAAAACGATTGAATTTTTAGAGGTGATGAACGATGAAGACATAAAAGTTGCTCATTGTGTAAAAAAAGAACTTCCGCAAATTTCAAAAGCTGTGGAGATGATCGTTGCAGCAATGAATAAGAACGGAAGATTAATCTACATGGGTGCTGGAACAAGTGGACGAATTGGTTTATTGGATGCCGTAGAATGCCCGCCAACATTTAATACTGCTCCTAGTGAAGTAGTAGGTCTGATCGCTGGAGGAGAAAGCGCATTCATTAAAGCAGTTGAAGGTGCTGAAGACAGTTTTGAATTAGGTCCTGAAGATTTAAAGAAGATTCAATTAACAAACAAAGACGTTGTAGTAGGCATTGCGGCTAGTGGACGCACTCCATATGTTATTGCCGGTTTGGAATATGCCAATCAAGTTGGAGCAGGAACAGTATCGATAAGCTGCAACAAAGGTTCAGAGATAGGAAAAATTGCAAATGTTGCTATTGAAGTTATAAACGGGCCTGAAGTACTGACTGGTTCTACACGGTTAAAAGCTGGAACATCGCAAAAGTTAGTATGCAACATGCTTTCTACAGCTTCAATGGTGGGAATTGGAAAAGTTTATGGGAATTTAATGGTAGATTTACAACTGACAAATGAAAAGCTAGTTGAACGTGCAAAACGTATTATTATGGACGCTACTGACTGCAGTTATGAAGTTGCAAATAAATTTTTAGAAAAGGCACATTCCCAGCCCAAAATTGCAATTGTCATGATTTTAACGAATGTTTCATATGAAGAAGCATCAAATCGTTTAAAAATGGCACAAGGATTCATAAGAAAAGCTATTTAAAGCTTTTTTATAAAAAAATAATAGGAGGAACAAAAAATGAGAGTATTATTCGTATGTTCAGGTGGAATGTCAAGTGCAATTGTTGTAAACGCTTTAAAAAAAGAAGGGGAAAAACAGGGTGTAAATATAGATGTATTAGCAGTTGGCACTCAAGAATTTGATTCAGAGGTTCGAAACGGTTGGGATGTTGCAATGGTAGCCCCTCAAGTCAAACATCGTTTTGATGGCTTTAAGGTTTCTGCCGATGAAGCTGGAGTCCCATGTCAAGTCATTCCAGCTCAAGCATACAGTCCACTTGGTGGCCCTACGCTATTAAAACTAATAACCGAACTAGTAAAAAAATAATCTAACAAGTATGTCTTAACTATTAAAAATTAAAAGGGGATAACACGAATGGACAAGTTTGTTGCTTTTTTAGAAAACAATCTTTCAACACCCATGGCTAAATTGTCTGAGCAAAAACATTTACGCGCAATTCGTGATGGTGTGGTTTCTGCTTTACCATTCATCATCTTTGGGAGTTTATTCCTTATCATTGCATTTCCACCAGTTGCAGCAGACACTGCATTAGGTGAATGGGCGGCAAAACATATAGCAGAAATTTTAATACCATATCGATTAACGATGTTTATTATGACGCTATATATTACTTTTGGTATAGGGTACAGTTTATCTCAAAGCTATAAATTGGACCCACTATCAGGAGGTTTACTATCATTAGCGGCCTTCTTGTTCACAATAGGTGTAAAAATGATGGATGGTGTAGGGTTTGTTTTGCCAATGACAAATCTCGGAGGCCATGGCCTTTTTGTAGGAATGCTTGTATCCATTTTTGCTGTTGAAACTTTACGTCTATGTAAGACCAAAAATATTACAATAAAAATGCCGGATTCTGTTCCAACTTCAGTAGCCCGATCATTTGAAGCATTAATACCGGTTACAATTGTTCTGCTTGTTATGACCTTAATTACAGTCGTTTTTGCTGTAGATTTACATTCACTTGTTGATAAGGCGGTTGCACCCCTTATTAGTGCAGGCGATACATTGCCAGGTGTATTAATCCCAGTGTTTTTGATTACATTCTTCTGGTCATTTGGTATTCATGGCGTATCAGTAGTAGGTGCCGTTGCTCGTCCAGTTTGGGAAGTTTACTTAGCTAATAACTCAGCAGCAGTCGCAGCTGGGACTGCAATTCCTCACGTAGCTCCTGAAACATTCTTTCAATGGTTTATTTGGATTGGTGGGTCTGGTGCAACCTTGGGGTTAGTAATTGCTATGCTCTTAACTGCAAAATCTACTTATAGTAAAGCCATGGGGAAAGCAACAATTGTTCCAAGCATCTTTAACATCAATGAACCAGTTATCTTTGGGATGCCAATTGTATTAAATCCAATATTGATTATTCCATTTATCATAACTCCACTAATTGGTGCGACACTTGCATATATAGCAACGTCTATTGGGCTAGTAAACCCCACATATGTAATGGTTCCCTGGACATTACCAGCTCCAATAGGTGCCTATCTTTCAACAGGCGGTGATTGGAGAGCAATTATTCTCGTGCTGGTGAATTTAACAATCTCAGTTGTTATTTATCTGCCATTCTTTAAAATGTACGATAAAAAGCTTTTGGCACAGGAAAACATGGTAGAAACAACAGATAATAAAAATATCGCTTTATAAGGAATATCTGAAAGGGAGTTTGGGACTAAAAGCTCCAAACTCCTTTTAATATAATAGAGAGAGGGAGGATAAACATGAATTCAACAACCAGAATTCACTTTTTTAGTTACAAAAGTGCCTTTCTATTTTTTAGTTTTATTCTTGTTTTTAATTTTATCTTTAACACATTAATGAATGCCTTTGGGATAGATAAACAATTATCACTGTACTTAGGAAATACCTTTGCCATAAGCGCAGGATTGACGATTGTTATTATTTTGGTTGAAGGTAAGTTTAAAAACAAGAAACAAGCGACACTTTTATTCTTGTCTTTATTAGCAGTAAGCGCACTGGTTTGTTATGCAATTATCTATGCGTAAATGAAAAATTGCAGGTTTTTGTTAAATAAATGCTTACTATGAGGTGTTAGGAAAATGGAAATGAAAAAAGGATTAAAAATTGCTACAATTGGAGGCGGCTCTAGTTATACACCAGAATTAATAGAAGGTTTTATTAAACGTTTTGATGAGTTACCTATTAGAGAACTTTGGTTAGTGGATATCGAAGCAGGAAGAGAAAAACTTGAGATTGTAGGAACCTTCGCAAGGAGAATGGTAGAAAAAGCAGGAGTTCCAATGGAAATTCATCTAACATTAGACCGCCGTCAAGCATTGCATAATGCTGATTTTGTCACTACGCAAATGAGAGTTGGTTTACTTGATGCACGAGTCAAAGACGAGCGTATCCCATTGGAATTAGGATTAATTGGTCAAGAAACCAATGGTGCAGGTGGTTTGTTTAAGGCACTACGAACCATACCTGTTCTACTAGAAATCGCAGAAGAAATGCAAGAGCTTTGCCCCAATGCATGGTTAATTAACTTCACAAACCCAGCTGGAATGGTAACGGAAGCTCTTCTCCGTTACAGCAAGCATAAAAAGGTCATTGGGGTATGCAATGTCCCATTTAATATGCATATGTCTATTTCTAAAATGTTGGGTGTTGAAATGGAGAGAGTACACATAGATTTCGCTGGGTTAAACCATATGGTATTCGGGATTCATGTGTTCGTTGATGATCAAGAAGTAACAGATAAAGTGCTTGAAATGCTGGGTAATCCAGAAATTCAGATGACGATGAAGAATATTGCTCCTCTGGCTTGGAACCGAAGATTTTTGAAATCATTAGGAGTTGTACCTTGTCCTTACCATCGCTATTATTACAAAACACAAACTATTTTAGATGATGAGTTAGAAGCATTCAAATCAGGGGAAACTCGAGCTGAAATTGTGAAAAAATTAGAAGTAGGTTTGTTTGACCTATACAAAGATGAAACCCTTGACATCAAGCCTCCACAATTAGAGCAACGCGGCGGTGCTTACTATAGCGATGCAGCGTGTAATGTAATTTCTTCTATTTATAATGATAAAAAAGACATTCAAGTTTTAAATGTACAAAACAAAGGAGCGCTTACTGAAATTGATTATGATTCAGCAGTCGAAGTAAGCTGTATCGTCACCAAAAATGGACCAATTCCTATGACAATGGGTAAATTACCCGTACAAGTACATGGCTTAATTCAACAAATTAAATCATTTGAAAGAATAGGTGCAGAAGCAGCTGTTACAGGTTCTTATGATAAAGCGTTATTAGCTTTAACTATTAACCCCCTTATTCCAAGTGATGATCTAGCTGAATTGGTTTTACAAAAACTATTAAAAGCGCATGAAGAATACTTACCACAATTCTTCAATCAAAATGGTCTACCTAACATCTAGTAAATTTTCTCCAGTAATTCAAACTGGAATATTATAATCCAATCTTTTTAATGAGAATATTGCTTTCATAATATATTTAAATAGGAGTGTAATTATATGTCATCTGAAATTAACAATAACGAAATGGAAATTTTTGAAATAATATCACATAGTGGAAATGCGAGAGGATTAGCATTTGAAGCATTGGCAGAAGCGGAAGAATTTAATTTTGAAAAAGCAGTAGACCTAATTAAACAAGCTGAGGAAGAATTAAACTTGGCCCATAAGACACAAACCAAGTTAATTCAGGCTGAATTGAATGGAGTTCCCAGTGAAAAAACTTTATTAATGATTCATGCTCAGGATCACTTAATGACGGCAATGAGTGAACAAAAACTAATTGAACATATGATTCGTATTATAAAAAAACTAGCCCCACAACAGTAAAAAAATAAACAAAGAGGTGATTAAACTATGGGGAAACTTGGTATTTCTATCTATCCAGAACATTCAACCGTTGATAAAGACATAGAATACATTGCGCTTGCACACAAATATGGATTCAGAAAAATTTTTACTTGCTTGCTTTCAGTTGAAGGCGATAAAGAGAAGATTTTAAAAGAATTTAAAGAAACGATTTTGTTTGCAAATCAACTGAATATGGAAGTGATGGTCGATATTGCTCCTCGAGTATTTGGGGCGCTAGGTATATCTTATAATGATTTATCATTCTTTGCAGAGTTAGGTGCGTATGGAATCAGGCTAGACATGGGTTTTACAGGAAATGAAGAGTCCATTATGACACATAATCCATATGATTTAAAAATTGAAATAAACATGAGCAATGCAACAAAATATTTAGAAAATATCATGGATTACAAACCTAAAAAAGAAAATTTAGTTGGATCACATAACTTCTATCCTCATCGCTATGCAGGATTGAGCTATCCACATTTTATAAAATGCTGTGAACAATTCAAAAAGCATAATATTCACACGGCAGCTTTCATTAGCTCACATGCAGCGACGTACGGACCTTGGCCTATAACTGAAGGATTATGTACATTAGAAATGCACCGGGAATTACCCATTACTACACAAGCGAAGCACTTATTTGCAACTGGATTAATTGATGATGTAATTATTGCAAATGCCTACGCATCTGAAGATGAATTAAAACATCTTAGTATGTTAAACAGTGGATTGATAACATTTAATGTTAATCTTCACGACACTATAACAGATTTAGAGAAAAAAATAGTATTGGAAGAATTTCATTTTTACCGTGGAGACGTATCTGATTATCTTATTCGCTCCACACAATCACGCGTAAAATATAAGAATGAAGATTTTAAACCAACATTCACCCCTGATATTAGACGTGGTGATATTTTAATTGAAAATGAGCTCTATGGACAATATAAAGGTGAATTGCAGATTGCATTGAAAGAAATGAAGAACTCAGGGAAAACAAATGTAGTTGGCCGATTAGCAGAAGAGGAAATTTTTCTGCTAGATTATTTGGAACCATGGGGGAAATTCCAATTCAATATTAATTAGAATCTTCAAAGAAGATAAAGGGAAGGAACAGTGATACTCCTTCCTTTTTTACTGAATAGGAGAATGATATGAGTTATATTATCGGTGTTGACGGTGGTGGCTCTAAAACCGAAGCAGTTGCTTATGATTTAGAGGGTAATAAATTAAGTGAAGGCAAATCGGGATATGGAAATTTGCTTATAAATGAAAAACAAGCCATTTCTAACATTATTCAGGCAATTGAACAATGCGTAGCTCCTATTAATAATGGAAATTGTCACTACATTTGCTTAGGATTAGCAGGGTATGGAGGAGTTAAAAATCCACAGGGGATAAAAAGTGCATTAAGCAAGGCATTTAATATCCCATTTACAATTGTAAATGATGGAATTATTGCTCATGCTGCTTTACTAAAAGGAAAAGATGGCATTTTGACAATTTCAGGAACAGGTTCTGTAAGTATTGGAATTCATAATAGTATTGAGAAATTGGCTGGTGGCTGGGGACACATTCTTGGGGATGAAGGAAGCGGCTATTGGATTGCCATGCAGACTTTTATAAAAATGACGAAAGAAGAAGATGAGGGATTAAATTATAGCCATTTAACTAAGTTAATACTTACAAAACTTGGCTATCACAGTGTATTAGAACTGAAGAAATTTATTTATACCGCAACGAAAGCCGAGATTGCTGCATTTGTTCCACTAATTGTCCAACATGCAGAAACCGGCGATGATTTCTCGCAAAATATTCTGAGACAGGCAGGATATCACCTTTCTAAGAATACCCTTGATGTTTGCAAGAAGTTGAATTTTAGAGAGAATGTTACAATTGCAATTAAAGGTAGTATATTGACTAATATACCATTGGTGCAAAGCTCTTTTATTAATCATATTAAACTTGAAAAACCGGAAGTAAAACTTGTTTTAGAAGACGTATCTTCTACATTAGGTTGTTATTACATAGCATTGAAGCATATAAGTTAATTAAAGATCAAGGGAGAAAATAATATGCACGTTGAAAATGTTTTATTAAGAATTGAAAGTTTATTAAATCAATTGCCTAAATCAGAAAGAAAAATTGCACAATATATCTTAGAAAATCCAAAGGATATTATAAGAATGACTATACATGAATTAGCTGCTCAAGCCAATGCCAGCAGTTCGGCTGTAACAAGATTTTGTCGTTCTATAAAAGTTAACAGCTTTTCAGAACTAAAGGTATCTTTATCATCTCTTATTTCGCAACCAGAGAAAAAAGGTTTCTATGACATTGAACCTAATGAAACAATAGCGTCCATTAAAGATAAAATAGTTTCTAACTCTGTACAAGCTATACAAGAAACCGCACATTATTTGGATGAAGCCGTTCTAGACAATATAGTTGAAACCATGAAAAGTGCAGATGTAATTTACGTCTATGGAATAGGAGCTTCATGGCTCATTGCTGAAGATATTACACAGAAATGGTTACGATTAGGAAAGATTGTAAGTGCAAATCAAGACCCTCATATTACTGCCACAGCGCTTGCTGCATCATCAAAGAATACCGTTTTTTTCTGTATATCTAATAGTGGCGAAACTGAAGAAGTTCTGCAACTTGTTGATATTGCTAAAGCATATGGTATTAAAACAATTGGCTTATCACGATTAGGGAACAATGGATTAACTAAAAAAGTCGATATGTCTTTACACCATGTACGTGCACCAGAGGCTAAATTTCGAAGCGCAGCAACAAGTTCCCTGTTTGCACAATTTCTAACGGTTAGTATTATTTTCTATGCGTATGTTTCAAAGTTCTATAATGAGAATAAAAATGAAATTGAACGTTCAAGAGAGTCTGTATTAAAATTCACAAAAAGAAATCTAGATACTTTAGAAAAGTGAATCTAATCTGCTGAAATTTTTTATCGTGTGTTTTTTACTTTCAAAAAGCATTGGTAGGATCAGGAATGATTTTACGCTATTTTAGCTTGAGATGATCCCGATCAGGATGCCTTTTCAAAATTACATCACGATGAAAGGAAGATGTACGCTAAATGATCCAAAAGAATTCTCCGCTTCCGATTTATTATCAACTTGAAGAGGCGATTAAAGAAGCGATTCAAAACCATGAATTAGAGCCAGGCGAGATGACACCTTCAGAAAGAGAATACACTGAAAAATATGAAATAAGCAGGATGACGGTGAGACAAGCCATTTCTAATCTTGTGAATGAAGGTTATTTATACAGGCAGCGCGGAAAAGGAACATTCGTTGCCCACAAGAAAATCGAGCAACCCCTGCAAGGATTAACAAGCTTTTCAGAGGATATGCGTTCAAGAGGACTTGAACCAAGTACACGTGTTATCAGTTTTACAGAGGTCAACGCAGATCATGATCTCGCTGCAAAGCTTGAGGTTGAAGCAGGAACTCCTATTTTCGAGCTGAAACGTGTAAGGCTTGCTGATCAGCAGCCGATGGCATATGAAATGCTATATATTTCAAAAGATCTTGCCCTGGGTCTAACGAAAGAAATAGCCATAACCTCCATTTATAGCTATGTAGAAACAACGTTTGGCTTAAAAATTCAGCATGGCAGACAGGTGATTGAAGCATCAATTGCTCAAAAAAAAGAGGCGGAAATGCTAGAGATAGCTGAAGGGGCCCCGGTATTGCTAATTGAACGAATAAGCACGCTTGATACAAAAAAACCACTTGAGGTTGTAAGATCCGTCTACCGTGCAGATCGATATAAATTCACAATGAATATGGAGCGACTATCATAATTAGTAAAAGGCTATAGAAGCAAAAAGTGAGAGGACTACGATATTAACAGGTAAGTTGTCTTCAACTCTAATTGGGTACATTTGAAGTGAAATCCACGCTAATACTTTTAAGTATTTAAAAGGATGATATGGACTCTAAGCAGTTATCCTAAAACGTACTTCTCAAAAAATAGTGGTAATTTGTTTTGGGGAAGTAGTTTGGGAGTGAAAATACGACGAATTGAGTAGTTTGATAGTCAATCATATAACTTCCTATAACAACCAATTAAGGTAATACCCTTAATTATCAAGGGTGTCAGCTTTAGTACGGAACATGTGATAAAAAGTTGTTGTTTTCAATAGAAGAAACTCGTTGACGATAATCGCTTAATATTTTTCTTAAGCCTAATAAAAATTGTTAGTGAAAAATGAATAGGTACAATAATTTGTAAGTGATATATTTGATTCCTGAAAACCAAATATAAAGAGGGCGATTCTATATTAAGAAGGATCGCCTTTTCGTGTGTCAGCATGTTAGTAATGACTGTTAAATAACCCGATCTGAGTGGGCAGAAAAATTAGAAAAACCGTAGTGTTTTCGTATTTCTTCCATATCATCTTGTGTAAGGGTATAGTCGTATGCTAATTCTCAATTGCTTAAAGTAGAAATGATTGTCAAGAGATCCTTTCTTTTATCAGTTGCAAGTAGTTCCGTTGCTCTTATGTCCACAGGATAATCCCTCTATTCCAACCCCAAGGTTAAATTTTTTCCTAAGCTCGATATAATACTGATCTACTAACACCCGTCATATCCGTAATTTCTTTGATGTTAAATTGATGAGAAGTATGTAGTTTTAAAGCACCTTCTACCATCTTATGGTCTTTGAAGGTCTTCTTCTGTATCGACCCATTCTTGCAGATTGTAATCCTGATAGGGTAAGCTCACTGATAATATCCCGTTTTTTAGAAAATTTTAGAGAAGTGGCATTTACCTGACTCATCCTATTCATCCTTTTTAATTCCCTGAAAAAATACTTCTGCCATTTCATGAAACAATAAGAAGACCTAGCGCTGTCAATCGGTTGGAATTATCCCATTTTGAAATCGACCAAGTTCGTCTGATGTGATATTTCAACAAGATATTTTAAAATGTTTAGGGATTTTTCATACATATTTTAGAAAGTTTTAAGGTTTGTATGATATTGTTCTTTTAGTTTCTTTGTAAATGGTAAATCCCCATTTTAAGCACAAGCTAGTGATAAGGTGTTTAATACACCATACTGAATAAAAAACAAAAATTCTAAGGAAAATGGTTTATATAGTGCCAAATATACTTTTAAGAAGCAGAGTGAAAAGTAAGTACTGAGGTGATTAACATGTCAATTAAAACGAGATTTCTATTGTCTTATGTTGGAGTGATACTTTTTTCTATCACTTTATTGTTAGCGGCTGGGTTTTTAATTATTATTGCGATAACGGGCGATATAAAATCTATAGAGTATTTTTACAAAAAATCTTATGTCCAAAAACCATTGACTACAATAGAAGAAAGTGCGTTTCTCGATTTAAAGCTATTGGCTAAAAATAATCCTACACAGCTTCTAAACGAAGAGCAGCTGAAGAAAATTGAACAGAAGGATATCGAGATTGTTGTTAGAAAAGATACGAACATCGAGTATGCTTCCCCCTCTTTGGATAAGCAGGTATTGGTTAAGTCGCTTCCTGGATTTGAAGAAACAAACATCAATACGCGAGATACGATTAAAATCGAAGACTTTTTTTTCACGTATGTGAAGTTTGATTTTTATTTTTTGGATAAAAGCAAAGGAAGTATTTTTGTATTGAGAAAGGCGAGTTCCTATGCCGAGTTGGCTCGAGAGTTGTTTCCAATTTTATTTGGTCTATTGCTATTTATGTTTATTATGATTATCGGGCTTTTAAACTATTTAGTTTCACGAAGCATCATCAAGCCCATCTCAGTTCTTAAAGAAGGTGCCAAACGAATAAAATCAGGAGATTTAAACTTTGAAATCAAAGCTACTTCGAATGATGAAATCGGACAATTAAATAGAACGTTTGATGAAATGAGAATAAAATTAAAAGAGTCCGTTACTATCCAGCTTCAGTATGAGGAAAATCGAAAAGAACTTCTATCAAATATTTCACATGATTTGAAAACGCCGATTACTTCGATTATTGGATATGTTGAGGGTATAAAAGACGGTGTAGCAAACACCCCACAGAAAATGGAAAAGTATTTATCAACTGTATACTTAAAAGCTAAAGATATGGATTCATTGATAGATGAACTGTTCTTATTTTCTAAGCTGGATTTAAAAAAAGAACCATTCACTTTTGAAACTGTCGAACTGGATAAATATATGAGAGACTACGTAGAAGAGCTTCATTTGGATTTACTTCAACAAGGGATCCAGATTGAACTTCATATTATGTATAAACTGAAAAACGTGACAGCAGATAGAGAGAAATTAAAACGCGTATTGGCTAACCTAATCAGTAATTGTGTGAAGTATACGAATAAAGAAAAAAAGAACATTGCCATTTCTCTGCATGAAGGACCATATGATGTAGTCGTGCAAGTAACAGATAACGGGCAAGGAATAGAGCCATCTGCTTTACCTTACATTTTTGATCGCTTTTACCGCGCAGAACAATCTAGAAATTCTCAGACAGGCGGAAGTGGCTTAGGACTTGCGATTGCAAAACAAATTATTTACGAGCATGGAGGGGATATTTGGGCTACTAGCGAAATAGGAAAAGGCACAAGTGTCTTCTTTTCCCTAAAGAAAGGTGAGGAAATATGAAAAAAATATTACTTATTGAAGACGATGTTAGCATTGCAGAATTGCAGAGAGATTATTTAGAAATTAATGATTTTAGTGTCAATATTCAACATACAGGTGATGCTGGACTTCAACAGGCTCTTCAAGAAAATAATGATTTAATTATTCTAGATATCATGCTTCCAGGAGTAAATGGATTTGAGATATGCAAACAAATACGTGCTGTCAAAGACATTCCAATTTTGCTTGTGTCCGCCAAAAATGAAGATATTGATAAAATTCGAGGTCTTGGTTTAGGGGCAGACGATTATATTACAAAGCCTTTTAGTCCAAATGAACTGGTTGCTAGAGTGAAAGCGCATTTAGCCCGTTATGAACGTTTAGCAGGAAGTCAAGCCAAAACAAATACAGTTTTCGTTCATGGAATTTCAATCGATAAGTCGGCGCGAAAAGTTCATGTTAATGGAGAGGAAATTCCGTTTACTACAAAGGAATTCGATTTGTTACTGTTTCTTGTGATGCACCCGAACCAAGTGTTGAGCAAAGAGCAACTTTATGAAAGAATTTGGGGGATGGAGTCAGCTGCGGATGTTTCAACTGTGACCGTCCATATCAGAAAATTACGTGAAAAAATCGAAAGAGATCCTGCACATCCAAAATTCTTGGAAACCGTTTGGGGAGCCGGATATCGCTTTAATGTTTAAATAATGTGTTTTGACCCGTCACAAAGGTGGCGGGTATTTTTTATAAACATTAATAAATTTTATTAATAAGTTTATCTTTTTTTAAGAAATTGTTTAGAGGGAGTTTAAGATTAAGTACTAACATAATTTAAGACGGAATAAAAAAGTTTAACTGAAAATTTATAAGGGAGGAATATTTCATGGAGCCTCAATAATTGCACATCAGAATGTACCTGAAAAAGGAGAACGTCCTTTAGGGGCTGTTATTGTACAAAACGGGAAAATCATTGCTATCGGTATTAATGATGCATTGGAAACAAGGAATCCGACAAATCACACCGAAATGAAAGCATTCGGGAAGCGAATTTCTCTCCGTTTGAGAGATTTAAGCCAGTGGCGACCTTGCCCTACGTGTTTAGGAGAGATGAGAAAGAAGGACACTTTCATAATATTGAGATGAAAAGTGCATCTAGGCCTTTGATTTATGGGTCAAGGAAAAACAGTGATAATAACAAATTTTAAAGGAACGTGTATTTTATGCGGAAGTGGCTGGCAGTAATCATAGGATGCATTCTCTTGCTTCAAGGGTGTGTCTCAGAAGACAAGGAAGACCTGAAAATACAGGGAAAGGAGAGAGAAGGAGTGAATGAACAACTAATTCAAGCAGCAGAACGAAAAGAAACAGAAACGATAAGCAGGTTGATTGAGGAAGGTGCAGATATTAATACACAGGACTCCGAAGGGCGAACTGCCACTATGATTGCGACTTATAACAATGATGTTGAGACTGCAAAAATCCTAATTACAGCAGGTGCAGATGTTAATATCCAAGATGACATGAAAAACAATCCCTTCCTATATGCGGGTGCAGAAGGTTACCTTGAAATCCTGAAGCTTACAATTAATGCAGGTGCGGATCCCACGATTACCAATCGTTATGGAGGAACTGCTTTGATCCCTGCTTCGGAACATGGCTATGTGAATGTGATCAAAGAACTTCTTACCAATACTGATATTGATATAAATCACGTTAATAACCTAGGTTGGACGGCTCTATTGGAGGCAATTATATTGAGTAATGGAGATGAAAAACAGCAGCAAACAGTACAATTGCTGATAGATCATGGGGCGGATGTGAACATAGCTGATCATAATAATGTGACCCCTTTGCAACATGCCCGCGAGAAAGGCTTTAAAGAGATTGAACAGATTTTGACAAAAGAAGGGGCAAAATAACCAGATGGTCTAAGCCTTCCTATTGTGGTGAAATCAAACTGTTGCATTTACCAGAAGGTCAAAATTTAACATCTTATACGACATATACCGTAATATGTGATTGGGCAAAAATCAAAAATCCAAGCTTTATTGCTGAAGCGATTGCCTCACCTCCACTCAAGTCTGCAGAAGCAATCGACAACAAATTGTTCCAGATAACTTTTGATAAAAATCTGGGTATGGAGCTATTTCCTGGTCGTAAAGTGGAATTAAAGGGTGATGACGGCAGAAATATAGAAGCTCAATACCGCTTCTCCCCCTGCAAAGGACCATACGGAATCTTTGATGTGTTAAACGATAATACATTTAAATCAGGCGTCAAATACTCAGTAGTAACTATGGGTAACTGGGCAAACCCAGATACAGTCACATTAACAGCAAAATAAGAAGAGAATCTATAAGAACTCAATAATATATCAAGCTGAAAAGAGGGATCCTATTCGTCCAGAGTTCCCTATTTTATGTAGTTTTCATAGTAAAAGAAATTAATAAATTTAATATTTTATTAAGAATTTTTTTATAGCCAGTTTAGATGTTACTTGTATTATAAATTTTATAACAAATAACAAAATAAAGGAGATAGAGAAAAATGAATATAAAAAAACGTATAGTACCAGCTGTATTAGTTGTATCTGTAATATCGTCTGGAATAGCGACATATAACCAAACATTAAACGTAGAGGCTTCAGGTAACCACCTAGTAGAACAAGAAAAGAAACAACAAGAAGCAAGGATTACGAACATAAATGTATTGAATACGATGACTTTACAGGTCACTTTTAATAAACCATTAGCTGCAGAAGATGTGGATCCAAACAATTTGGAGAATATTAAGAAACAATTCGAATTTAATCATGGCATGAGCATAGTCAATGTTCCACGTTTGAAAACAGGAGCAAAAAGCACATACATCGTGCCAGTTACAATACAAAAGGATGACACCAAATACTCAATGAGCTACAAAGGGCAACGAGTAAAAACCTTTGAAGGAACAGATGAGAAAATTAATATTCGTAACACCCAACAAGTAACAAATGACACATTTGAATTGGAATCATTTTTAGAAGATGGTGTAACAGACTACGCAAATATTATCGAAGCGTATCGGGCAGGTCGAGGTGATTTAGCATTTGAATTAGATAACAGAAACAAAGACGAAAATGGGAAACGTTTCGAAATTATTTCGTCCTTACGTGATCGTGTTGTAACGATTACAGGCAGAAACGGAGAACGTTTCGTTGCGAATTACGTTCCTTTTACACAAGCAGCAGATGGAAGACAAGCCCCAAAATTTCGATTACCAGCAGGACAACAATTGAAACCAGGTGTAACATATACAGTGACATCAAAATGGGCAGATCTTGAAAATAAAAGGTTTAAAGCACAATACATCGCCCCACTTAAACTTCAATCGGCAGAAGCTATTGATAACAAGACCATTAAAATTGTATTAGATAAAGACCCAGGCATGGAGTTATTTGCAGGCAGAAGCATACAATTGCAAGGCGAAGATGGAAGCACGGTACAAGCACAATATCGTTTCTCTTCTCGTAAAGGCTCGGTTGGTATTTTCGATGTTACAAATAACACATTGAAGACTGGTGTAAAATATAAAGTAGTACCCATGAACAATTGGGCAACTGCAGATTTTATACCTTTAATAGTTAAGTGAAATTTAGTATAATAGGAAGAGAGACAATTAATGTTCTCTCTCTTTTTCTTGTAAGGAAGTTGGCTTTTATTGACATAAAATGTCGTAGCCTAGGTTTTATGTCAAAATGTTGGCGGAACCCCATGCAATCAAGCTAACAACGTAATTTACTAGATTCGAAATGATCCTTTTTTCAAAATCAGCGAGTGTAAAAAATAGCCATACAATCTTTCATGCCGGTGATATAAATTCATGTGTCCAATAATTTAATAGCTATCCTGAAGCTTTAAATATATGTATCTATCATTTTGGCATAATGCCTAGAAACATGAAAAGACCGCAATGCTTTCTTGAAGAAGAACATTGCAGCCTTTTGTTTCTTTGTTTCAGAGGTTAAAATGAATAGTGTTTTCTTAGAAATCTATCACATGATATTATGTCTCCTACGAAAGATCTGCTAAAAATGGTTACTGAAAGAATAGGATCTTTTAAAATGGCCAACACACCCAAATACTCCAAACCCAAATGGCCGCCTCAAGTCATTTAAATCTATATTACTATTCATCAACTAAGGGTTCACGAAAAGACTCTTTTCTATCTTCGACTATCATGCGCAATCCACGCTTTGGTCTAAGTGTAATAGACGGAAGTGGTTTTACTTCATGATGGTCCGGCGCAAGCCTTATCCGATATCGTTGAGCAATGCACGCTAGGACAAGCACAGCTTCCATCATTGCGAAATGATTACCGATACAAACTCTCGCACCTCCGCCAAACGGAAAGTAAGCGAACTGAGGTAGAGTTTTCACAAAGTTGTTTTCAAATCGCTCAGGATTAAAAGAATCTGGATTATCAAAATACTCAGGCTTGTGGTGCATAACATACTGACTTATCAAGATCATATCGCCTTTTTTAAAATGATATCCTCCTATTACTACATCCTCCTCCGCTTTCCGTGATACGATATAGCCAGGCGGGTATATACGCATTGATTCCATGATAATATTTTGTGTGTACGTTAATTTCATATAATCGCCAGGTGTAGGGTTACGATTACCGATTACGCTATCTATTTCATTGAAAAGTTTAGTTTCCACATCAGGGTGTTGTGAAAGCAAGTATAAGGTCCAGGAAAGTACGTTTGCAGTTGTTTCGTGACCGGCAAGGAAAATGGTCATTAGCTCATCACGTACCTGCTGGTTTGTCATAGCTAAACCATCCTCATCATCTCGAGCATCCATTAGAATCCCAAGCATATCCTCATGTCTCTCTGCATCTGCCCTACGTTTTTCAATAAAGCTATAAATCACTGTATCAAGTCTTTGTATCGAATTTTTAAATTCACGGTTATTTTTAGTTGGAACCCATAGTGGCAATTGAAGAAGTGTTCTCATCCTTTTAACAGCAATTCTCATAGATGATTCTATAGGTTCCCCGAGCTCGTCATATCCTTCTTTGAGGTTCATACTGAACATGGTCTTGCTGATAATACCGAGAGCAAGGCTCATCATATCCTCCGTCATAATCCGTTCTTCCCTGTTTTTCCAAGTGGAAATATAGTTCATTGTTATATCAATCATATCCTGTGCATAATTGCTAATATGAGACTTTTTGAAAGCAGGTTGAATAAGCCTTCTTTGGCGCATGTGAATTTCTTTTTCACTTGTAAGAAGGCCTTCTCCAAGTAATGGTTTTAAAGCATGGAAGTCCTTAGATTTCAAGAAGGATTTTTGTTTTGTTACAAGTACCTGCTTAATTAAATCTGGATTTGAAATGAAGTAAACATTTTGGAAAGGTCCAAAACGAATTTTAGCAACATCTCCATATTCTTTTGCTAAGTGGGTAAGAAAGCCAAGTGTATCTGAAATAAACTCCTTTGAATGGCCAGTAATTAGTCTTCCTTTTGGGCCCTTGGGAGAATCATGTAATAAATCTGTGTCACTCAATGGTTTGTTTCCTCCATTTCGATATAAGTACTTTTAATCATTCTATGAGGAAAGTATTAATTGGTTTGGACAGGTTGTTAAAAAGAATACTAACAAATATTTTTTTTAAAAAAAGTTTAAACAAATTGAATGAAATTACAAATGTGGATAATGGAATACAGTTTAAAACCGAGGCTAAAATGTTTAAGAAATTGTAAAGTAAAACACAATGGAAGATAAATTTATTTTAATAAACGAGTGGTATTGGGTAAATTGCTTAATCTCCTTTCTTATTCAGCTAACTTCAATAAAGTTTTTTCGATAAGTTAAACATAGAAAATAACAATTTTTAGAAAAGATAAGAGAGTTAATCAATTTTGTAGAATGATAATTGGAGTTTGTATAGTTTCATGGGCACATTTTAGTTAAGTCCTTACAATGATTTTTGAGAGGATGTGATCGTCATGGAACGAAAGAATACAGGTGAAAAATATAATAATAAATTCAAGAAAATCATAGTAAATCTTTATCACACGGGTATTCGGTACGAGAACTAAGCAGCGAATATGGCATATCAGAAGTTCCTATTAATATATGGGTTAAAGAATTTACTTCTATGCTAAAGCTTGTGCAGACAGGTTGTGGGTATGAATGCATCAAGAGCGTATAGTATTTTATAGAAACAAAGGGGCGTGTCGGATGTTTTTACAGCTGGCAGGATTCAGACGCATACCCTCGCTTTGAGCTCAAGTCTGAACTGTTTTAGGAAGTGTTTGCTGACTTCAAGATGGATGGAAAGAAATATCAAGGAAAGTGGAAGTTGAACAGCGAGTTCTAGAATCAAGTCAAAAGAAACTGCTGATAAAATAGCCGCCTTTTTCAAGGGGAATGAAGCTGAAATACTAAGAATTATTCATATATAAAAAGCTGATTGGCAACTAACACCAATCAGCTTTTTTGAAATATTACATCTTTCTATATGTTTTATAGCCTGTAATTGCATTAAAGCCTCTTTCTAAAAAAAACTACATCCTTGATCAGCAAGGATCGTAGGCTTTTTAGTTATTATTTAAATTCACTTTTCACAACGCCATTTCCTTCTATAAATTCTTTATTCAATGCATAGTAATCTTTTACCTCATCTATAATCCATAGTTTAGAATTTTCATTAAAAGTTAAAAACGATGTACCATTTGAGGAATGGTTCTATTTAGAGGAATCAAAGGGGAAATAACTATAAAAATCCAAAAGTTACAGACTGTTATTTGTGCTGGTGTTATTGGATGTATGATGATAGGTGGATTCTTAGGTGTATAAATAAGGGGTGAAGAAACTGGTTAATACTGGGTGCGAACTAGGCGCTTGTAAAAAAGGGCTATGGTATCCATTCTTGTCACAACCAAGGTATATATCAACAAATAATTCATTCATAGCTCAGATTTTTATCCTCTAAAACCCTGATGTTGTTGTCTTTAGGTTTTTTTGAGTTCCTATTTTTACCATCCAATTATGTATATGTCCTTTTCTAGATATTAATATAGGAATAATGAATTAAAAATATTTGTAAAATTCGACCTATTCCATTTTTTAGCTAATTGGAGTATAGTATGAAATCGTAAGAAGCGGTTATCCTCATAAACTTTATTTAAATCATGTAGGAATGAAAATAACTGCATCGGAGTGGTGCAATATGACGAGTCAGGTTGAAAAGTTTAGAGTGACTTTAAGGAAGAAGCTCGAGTCTATCTTTCACCTTTGGAATGTATGGATTCAGAACCATCCATACATTTTAAGAATCTTTACGATTTTTTCTTGGATATCGCTATGTGCCTTGGTATTAAGCTTAATTTTTATGGAAGACTCCCGAAAAATGTTCGTCCAGTTTTTGTGGTCATTTTACGTCATTTTGCAATTTTGGTTTTTATGTCGTAGTAAAACTTTAACATGGAAGAAGTACACCTATTTCTTTTTGGTGGGGGCATGGATAATCGTACCGTTGAATTCTTTTATCGTTAGTTTCATTACGGCTATTTTCGGTGGGATGGAACAGGATGTATGGAGTCAAGCATTTATAACCCCGATTGCTGAAGAAGTGTTAAAACTGATCCCCATTGGAGTTTATCTATTTTTGTCACGACGTGCATCCAGTTTAAGTTTAAGCGATTATGCCCTTATTGGTGCGGCAACGGGAGCTGGTTTTCAATTTTTGGAGGAAACCACACGTCGATTGGTTTCTGGAGGTATTTTCGATTATGGTGTGACACTATTTGGAGGGAAAGTGCTCCATTGGGATTTATTCACACTATTTCCTGGCTACTTTGAGGAGGGCTTTTTACCTGACAAAATGTCTGCTGGACATTCGTTGCTAACCGCTATGGTAACGTTAGGAATCGGGTTAGCAGTGAGGTTTAAAAGTAAATTAAAGAGATCTTCTTATATTTTTCCTGTTATCCTTTTAGTTTGGGCCATTTTTGATCACTCAATATGGAATGCTAGTTACCGAGCTCCGGATTGGTTAACCGGAATTCATGATTTATTAGGAAGCGGCTATGCCGCAAAACCGGTGTTTTTAATGATGCTCGGTGCTGCGGTAATCATCGATTATTGGGAATTGAACCGAGTAAGAGAGAAGATTCTTCTGCTGGATGGGGAAACCATTATCAATCCTGTTTCTGAATTGTGGAATTTATTCAGAAGTGTTTTTGAGGAAAGACAGCGTTTTGGATACTTGCTACTATTTTATCGAGAACGGAGAGAACTAGGATTTACACTGTTACACGGTAAAACAGAAGCCAGGGAACTTTTATCAGGCTTAGAAGTCAATATTCAGAAGTACTACAAAGCTTTAATCGTCGTGTTTGTAGCATTATTCACAGCTATGTTTCTATCTAACTGGGGAATTACAGCCAATGGCACCGAGGCTTGTATTGCCTGTTTATTTGATAATCTTCAAAACTGGTGGAATGGTTTATCTGCTTGGGAAAAAGGGTTGATTGTACTTGGAGCATTTGCCTTAACGTTCCCGTTATTAGGATTCTGGTCGGCAATAGGTGCTGTATCGACTGGAATCGGAATTGCTGCAGGTGGTAGTCAGATTGCAGACATCATCCGCAATCCTAAAAAATTACTTACGCCAGAAACGGCTCTTGCACTGGGAATTAGTGCACTGTTAAGTCGAATTCCATTTGGGAAAGCCCTTGTAAAACTAGGTGACTCGGTTTCACCGAAACTAAAACCTTATATAAAAAAGTTCTTAAAATCGTTCACTGGAAAGAAAAGTAATAGTAACAAACAACACCATGACCAGAATTCCTCTGGGAAAAAAGCTCACCAGGAAGAAGATCCTCAGAATAAGAACGATAGTAAAGATGATTCTAAAGAAACTAAGGAACTGAATAAAAATATTACGTTTAAACCAGGATATGAAAAACATTTAGCGGAAGTAGAAGATATTGTTAGGAAAAAAGGCAAGGGTGTAGTTGGAGGACATAATCTCCATAATTTCGAAAAAGCATTTAAAGAGAAGGGGTGGGATTTAGAGGAATGTATCATATCAAAAAGAAAGCACCCATCTATCGAGGGAGTATATGAAATAGAATATGGCTTACCTAAACTAGACATGGAGGGGAAGTTAATACCTGGAGAACTTAAGAATGTTTCCCATCCAAAAACAGTTTACGATCCTAACACAATATCAGACAAACAGATACTAAAATGGGGAGAAGAAGCTATGAAAAATGGGAAGATCGTTGGGAGAGAGATAACAGGTGTTTCCCCTAACGGACTCCAATTTAGAGGATTTATTAATGAATCCGGAGAAATATCAAATTTCTTCCCTACACTAGATTAATTATTAAGGAGTTGGAAGCATCGTGGAAGATAAAAAGAGAAAATTGATAAGGTACTTCTATCACCATATGGGAGACGGTAAATTTTTAAGAATCTTAAGAAGTTATGCGGATGGTGAAGGATATGGAACCGAATATGCAAGGTTTGTGTTTGCCGACTATTATGAAGAGTGGGAAGAAGATTATTTTGGTAAAGAAGGAATAGCCTATTACATTGATCGTCCTGCAGTAGAGGAAGACGAAGAAATTATTTTAGATTATCTGACATTCTATAGATATCTAAGAGAAGATTGTGTTAGTTATCTTGAAGACTATCCCCAAGATAAATCAGAAGTAGAAGAACAATTAGAAAGGATTAAAGAAAGATTTAATATACAAGAACCTTGATTAGCTTTATCCTACTACTAAAAAAGAAAGTTAGGTCAAGATTTAAAATGGAGGATTACATGCGTAACCAAGTGTTGTCGCATAACTTACATTATTTCTAGCAGGTTCTAAATTCTAAGGGTTTTTCTTTATATCTGATGGTAAAAGTTTTTATCGTACATTCTAACTAAAAAAAATCCTATGGTATTATGTCGCTTGTTGAACTAACAGGTGCGTTAGTAGTATAAGAAAGCCACCAATTTGGTGGCTTTTGTTGGTTTGGAATAAAGTTTGATTAAAAGTATCGTGAAAAGCCTTACTTAGAAACAAATAAAAACGAACCGGTTTGAAAAAATTTGAGTAAAACCTTTTATGATTTTCGGATAATAACATTTCTGTTTGTAAAAAAGTTTAATCATTTCGGTAGACGAATCTTCCATTTTCGCCTCATAGGAAAATAAAAAAGCTTAGATATCATCTAACCTATACCTTATCTACGCCAGTTATATTATGTTTAAATTTGCTTATACTTCGTCATGTAAATAAATTTGACCCGAACCGATGATTATTGCTGGCCCGCCAACCTTAATTTGTTGAATTGTATTTTGAGTTTTTTGAATGGTTATGTCGATATAGCTTCGGCGTCCCATTTCAAATCCTTGCTCACCGCGAATATGGTATACTCCTTCTTCTGTACTAGGTATAACACCATATTCTATTAAATAAGCACCTAATGGTCCACTTGCTCCACCTGTTGCTGGATCTTCTGCAATTCCCATGGCAGGTGCAAACATACGGCTATGTACATGGGAGGTTTTCTCAACTGTTTCTGTCGTAAAAGTAAAAATATGCTGGCGTTCTAGATTTGCGCTAAAATGCTCTTTCCAAATATCTGTGCGGAAGCGAATTTTTTCCATCGCCTCTAAAGAACAAATTGGGATAAATAAAAATGGGACACCCGTCGAAACCGTTTGTATAGGTAGTGTTGTATCAATATCATCAGTATGGAGTGATAATAGCTGTGCGACCACTTCCGCATCCAAAAACTTTTCGCCAAACTCCGCAAGGGGCTGTTCCATTTCAGTTTTTTTAATGACATCCTTCTCTTTATGTACAGTTAGTGGAATATCGCCTACTCCTTCTTCAAAAACCCATTCATTGCGACCTTCTTCTGTAGCAACGATTTCCTTTGCTGCTAACACGGTGGCTGTTCCTATTGTCGGATGCCCTGCCATTGGAAGTTCTAACTTCGGTGTAAAAATGCGCACCTTTTTCGTCTTGTGCGGTTCACTTGCTGAAAATACAAAGGCAGTCTCAGATAAATTCAATTCATTTGCAAGCACTTGCATCATTTTTGTAGTAAGCCCTTCTGCATCTTCAAAAACGGCAAGTTGATTGCCTCCGAATGATTCCGTCGTAAATACATCGACCAATGTATACTCGTATTTTTTCATAAGCCTTTCTCCTTGTCTAATACTACTGTCCGAATAATAAATATCTAAATATTCAATATTCTTTTTTAACTGTAACATAAATAACAAAAAAGACACTATTTCTAGTATCGGATCTCATATTTTATTGAACCTACAGCGAGAAAACGGCCGAAATTTTTTATAAACCTCGCGAATTTATTCAAATGGCTTTTTGACAGTAGCCACAACATGAAAAATACCTTGTATTACTGTTGTTAATTGGCAATAAAGATGTTTAAACCAGTAAATAAAGTTGCTATATTTATTAATTTTGTTTAAAAACGTTAGTCGTGTTATTCCATTAAAGGGCCATTTAAATGAATAAGTGTATATTGAAATAAAGCTGCACTGCTTTGAAAAAACTCTGTATATATACGTGCGTTTGTTGAACAAGAAGTAAAAGGGTGATACATATTATACATGACTAATATGTATCATCCTTTTTTGTAACTTTGTATGATTTTAGGTCTTGAAAAATTTCAAACCAACATAAAAATCGGTATTATTTCTCTCTAATCTGCTCCGTTAGACGGTAGGTTATTACCCAATACAAAAGGGCCAAAGCGCTGACAGTGGCACCAAATAGACATACTCCGATCCATCCATAGTTTGCGTATATATTGGTTGAAACAATTGAACCCATGGCACTGCCGATGGAATAAAAAATCATGTAAGCAGCAGTAAGTCGGCTTCTCGCCTCAGGACGCACTGTGAAAATCATACTCTGATTGGTGACATGTACTGCTTGCACAGCCAGGTCAAGAAAGATAACGCCAATAACTAATGCGATCAGTGAGTGTTCGGTAAAGCTGATTAGGAACCATGATGCTAGCAATAAAACTAGGGCTATGCAGGTTGTTCGCTGCCCTAACCCTCGATCAGCCAGACCCCCAGCACGAGCAGCAGCTAATGCTCCGGCAACTCCAGCGAGACCAAACGCTCCAATAGCGGTATGTGAAAGAGAGTATGGTGGAGCACTGAGAGGTAGCACCAGCGAAGTCCACAATGTACTAAACGCGGTAAAAATCAGCAAAGCCAGTACTCCGCGGATGAGTAGGATTCGTTCTTGCATGAACAATGTGAGCACCGAACGAAGCAGCTGCGGATAGGATAGTGACTCTCTTTCGCTTTCATCACGCGGAAGTACTCGGAACAACACGCCAGTCATGATGAGCATCATCGCGGCAGAAACTAGATAGACCGAACGCCAACCGGCGAGATCGGTTAGTACACCAGCGAATGTTCGTGCGAGCAGAATGCCGATCACGACTCCGCTTTGCACCAAGCCGACTATACGTCCACGATCGGCTGGGGCAGCCAAAGTCGATGCGAACGCTACGAGCACCTGAGTCACCACGGCAAGCAGTCCGACCGCAGCTAACCCCGTGAACAGCACTGTGATGATGGGGGCGATGCTAACCACAATCAGAGACAACACGGATAAAAGCATCTGACCGACGATTAGCCGACGTCGATTCAGTAGATCACCGAGCGGTACCAGCAGTAGCAGTCCTAGCGCGTAACAAAGCTGAGTAATGGTAATGACAATGCCGATGGATGAATGGGCGATACCGAACTCGGTCGCCAGAGAGTCTAGCAACGGTTGTGCATAGTATATGTTGGCGACAGCCATCCCGCAGGCTGTTGCAAACAATAGTGCCATATAGCGAGTCATGGTTGATCTGGATACTATTTGTAACTGATCCGTTCTCGTATCATGATCTTCAACTTTAATTGTTGTTTTTTCTTTAACCTTTACCATTACTTACATCCCCTTTTTATACTTAACAGTATAATATATCGTTCGGTATAAAATAATTCCTAATAAGGATAACCAACAAAATGTTTTGATGTCAAGTAAGTTATGCAGTTGTTTGAATACTGTTCTTGAAAGAATCATCACAATTTGACAATAGGACTTTAATTAAATAAAATCATAATATACCGATTGGTAATTAAAAGGAGGATTAATTTTCCATGGATCGAATTCGGCAACTTGATAAGGAAAGGACATTAGATGAATTGAATCAATTACCGGGGAATAACGAATTAACTGAAATATCTGGGGGCGATTCACCATCTCCAAAATTCCTACAGACAAACGAACAGATTATAAAAAGCTTCTTTGAAGTTGTCAGATCAGGTTGCACTCCCGAACAAGCTAAGGTTTTTATGGCGAAAGAGGTAAGAGCACATCAAGTGAATTCAGAAAGCATGGTGACAATTATAAGGTCACCTGAGAATTATGCCGATCATATAAGAGAAATGATAGATTCATGGGGGAAATTTAAAATAGAAATTCAAGAATTAATTTCTCAAAATCAAAAAGTTCATGTCAGATGGAAGCAGACAGGAATGCATATTGGAGAGTATGAGGATTATCTGCCTACAAATAAAGAGGTTATTGAAATAGGTAGTGCCGTATACCGATTAGAGGATCGAAAAATAGTGGAATACTGGATTCAAGTGGACAGATTCGGAATCATTGAGCAAATAAAAAAGAATCAAGAACAAGATTAATTATCTAGTGAAGAAATTTTGTTTTTTGAAATGAGGGATTTATTATGGTTCGACAACGTGAATTTGATGAGGAAAAAGCGTTGGATGATGCTATGTGGCTTTTTTGGGAGAAGGGGTACAAGGCTACTTCGCTAAGCGATTTGACTGCCAAAATGGGGATACAACGACCAAGCTTATACTCAGCTTTTGGAGACAAAGAGGAATTGTTTGAAGCTGCATTACGCAAATATACAAAGCTACATGCTTCCCATGTTCGAACAAAACTTCAAAACAATCTATCTGTAAAGGAAGCATTTAACACATTTTTTGAAGATTTGGTGGAAGAGGAATATAAAGAAAGTACGAACAAGGGATGTTTTTGCATTAATACAATGGTGGAACTTGCCCCTCACGATGAAAAATTTGAAATCCTTACAAGGGAGCATCAGATGTATCTTTCGATCATATTTCAAGAAACGATTGTCCGAGGTATTCGCTCAGGTGAGCTCGAAAGCAGCCTTAATGCTAAAGTTTTAGCACAGACACTAGTCGTTTCATTAATCGGACTTACCGTGTTAATGAAATCTCGTCCAGAGCGTTCATTTGTAGATAATTCTGTAGCGATGATATTATCATTATTAAAATAAATTTATCAAAATTCCAGTTTTATCAATCATGTCAGTCTCCGTGAATAAAGGGGGTTTGTATAAAGCCCAATCTATAAAATCGATTGCAGCTGTAATTCTAATTTTTATTAATCAAGTTACGGCAAGTTTTTTTAATAAAAGAATGATTCATTGATTATATTAAAAGCGTATTTTGATCAATCTTTTTTCAAAACACGCTTTTTCTTTTTGTTCGTTTATCAAGGTTATTAGTATCAATTTGATCAAACTTTATTTAAAGCAACAATACCATTGAGTTTTCACCTGATATTTTTGCAATTAGTTAACAGCAATACTAACTAATATTAGTAAAGTATTCTTCAATTAAAGGGCGCAATTGTTGAATAATTCCCATTTCTCATTTATATCACTGAGAGATTGGGATTTTTTAATATTGGAATATCTTTAACGTTGTAAATCCGCGTTTTGCTGGCGGTACCCCATTAAGAAGGATCGCTTTTTCTTATGCAACTAAAGGGGCAGGATAGTTTAATAAGATAACCCCAATAATCACCAAAGACTGAATGGTGATTATTTGTTACAATCCCCTAAGTAGAGACGCTTGACTACTATCCAGTAGTTATAAGAGGTGTATTCATGGGTACTCGTCTTATATTCTTAGCAATTTATTGGGTTGGAATAATTATTTGGTCACTAAGAAATATGGAAAAGGCTAAAAAAGAATTACTTCAAATAAAAACAATTGGAAGACAGGAGTAATAGTATTTTTACTTGTTTTTTTCCATTTTTAGTTGTGGCTCTTATGGCATTTGTACTGTAATTTATTGTACCTTATTAAACTAACAGGTGTTTTACTTCAATAACAGGTGGTTGCTCTTTTCCTATGGAACTAACGGGGCAGGTTAGTAGAACAAGTTATGAATTGAATAGTTTAAAGTTATAGAGCATTTCTTCGTAATGAGGAATGCTTTTTTATCTTTTTTTAAAATGAAAGGATATTTCGGTAACAATAATTATATAATAAAAAACAACAATGTTTTATTGTAAAACGATAAATAGCGTGTTAAATTAAATTGACAATAAATAAGTGAGGTGCTTTTTATGAAACGAGGAACAACACTCTTTTTAAAGATAGCTGTTATTCTTATTGGAATTCCAGTTCTTGCTTTGTGCATATTTTTGGTGCCTGAGATAGCGAAGTTTGCAGCAGAATTGTATCCGGATATGACTTATATCAAATATCTCGTATTAATCGATTTGTATGCATCGGCGATACCTTTTTACTTTGCTCTATATCAAGCTTTTAAACTTTTAAGCTATATTGACAAGAACAAAGCTTTCTCGGAATTATCTGTAAGAGCTTTAACAAAAATAAAATACTGTGCAATCACAATCAGTATCTTGTATGTGGTAGGCATGCCGCTCTTTTATCTCATAGCGGAGCTGGACGACGCCCCAGGTATCATATTAATCGGATTGGTCATAATTTTTGCTTCAATGGTCATTGCAGTCTTTGCTGCTGTTCTTCAAAGGCTTTTACAAGAAGCCATCGATATAAAATCAGAGAATGACTTAATAGTCTGAGGTGAATAACATGGCAATTATAATCAATATTGATGTGATGCTGGCTAAAAGGAAAATGAGTGTTACAGAACTTTCTGAGAGGGTTGGAATAACGATGGCTAACCTTTCTATATTGAAAAACGGCAAGGCAAAAGCGATTCGATTATCAACTTTAGAGGCGATTTGTAAGGCTTTAGAATGTCAGCCCGGAGATATTTTAGAATACCGAAATGATGAAGACACCCAGAATTAATAAAGTGGGAATATTTAAGATTGAAAAGAAAAGAAAGATTTCATAAAAGGGGAGTTACTCATGAATTTAACCATTAAAAAAATGGAGGCACAAATCATGAGAGCACTAAAACAACTCGTTCGTTTTGGTTGGGAGCAGGTCCTATCATGTTTATTTCCTGCCGTTATTTTTGCCTCTTTGGCTTTTACAAAATTCATGCCGCTTCCCTTCCTGCCAAGGTATGACTGGCTGCTCATCATCTGCCTTCTGATGCAGTGGTGGATGGTGCGTTCTGGGCTTGAAACACGGGATGAACTAAAGGTTATCACATTGTTTCACCTTATTGGTCTTGCTCTTGAACTTTTCAAGGTACATATGGGCTCCTGGTCTTATCCAGAGGAAGGGTTTTTCAAAATTTTTGGAGTGCCTTTGTATAGCGGATTCATGTACGCAAGTGTAGCGAGTTATCTTTGCCAGGCGTGGAGAAGGTTAGAGGTTGAACTGGTTAAGTGGCCACCGTTTTTGGTAGTTGTTCCTCTTGCAGCTGCGATTTATTTGAATTTTTTCACCCACCATTATTGGATTGATGTTCGTTGGTTGTTGTCTGGACTTGTCATTATCGTCTTTTGGCGATCATGGGTCATATACGAGGTTGCTGGAACTCGTTATCGTATGCCAATCGCACTTTCTTTTGTGCTCATCGGATTTTTTATATGGATAGCCGAAAATATCGCAACGTTCTTTGGAGCTTGGGAATATCCAAACCAAACCGATGCATGGAGTCTCGTTCATCTAGGAAAGGTAAGTTCATGGCTCTTATTAGTGATTGTTAGCTTTCTTATAGTAGCGACGTTAAAGCAGGTTAAAGGGAAAAATTCCACTAGGATAGATACTAGTCAATTTTTATAACTGGTAAGAACCCTCTTTTAAAAAAGTCGGATCCTTAGCATAGTAAGGAATTCGACTTTTTTTAGGCTGAAGTTCTCCTAGCGTACAAAATTCTGAATAAGATAAATTGGAAAAAGCAACTTTCGAATTGTTTCTTTTTTCTTTATAAATAGCTTTTGATAATACTGCCGGAATGCATTTATTAGGGGTTCTTGTGAAAATATTCAATTAAACTATAGGGTGCTTTACTTGAATAAGGGAGGTTGCTGCGGCAGCCTTTTTTGTATGAAAACACTTTAGTGAAAGGCCATACTTAAATAAGCCCACCATATTCTAATTTTTTTGAAGGACGTAAATGTACTATGTCGTTATTTTAACTGGTTATGCAGTTTTTTGTTCTGATGGATCGATTGTATAGCCTTTCTTTTTTAGGTATTCGATCATTTTTAATTCTTTGTTCATTTGTTTTTCTTCAAGGTAATTTGAGCCTAGTTCATGATAGGGTTCTCCGGTTTTTAAGATGTTGTAAGCAATCGTCAATAGTAAATGAGCAGAAGCAATTCGTCCCTTCATTTTCCCCTGTCGTTTGGTAATCCTTTTTCGATGTGAAGCAATTCGATTATTTTGCCTTGAGGTTGCCAGTACACACTCTACGGCCATCGTTTTTAATGCTTTGTTTCCTTCTGTGGTTTTACTTGTTTTTTTTTACCAGCACTTTCATAATTTCCGGGACTCACGCCAGCCCATGAGGCAAGATGTTTAGCCGACTTAAATACGGTCATATTAACGCCCATCTCTGCGATAAAAGTTGCTGCGGCTGCTTTGTTCACACCAGGTATACCATCCAATAATTCTACTTCCTTACGATATGGGGACAGGAGTTGATCGATTTGTTTTTCCAATTCTTCTATGGCTTCTTCTAAATAACCCATATGTCCCCAATGGTAACGCAACATATCACGATGATGACGGCGAATACGACCATTAATTGCACTGGAAATGTCCGTAATACTAGCTTTTGTTCGCCTATCCACCATTTTTCGAAGACCATCGGTCTCTATTTTTTCACCGTTTAGAATCGCTTCAAGGATACGGCGTCCCGATACACCAAAAATGTCTGATAGAACGGATGTTAGCTTGATATTAGCATCTTGAAGAATTTTATGAATGCGATTCTGCTCTGAGGTGCGATGATGAATCAATTTTTTTCGATAACGAGTAAGATCTCGTAAATCACGAATATCCTCCGGTGGAACAAAATTGCTTTCAATAAGTCCGCATCTTAGAAGCTTGGCAAGCCATTCGGCATCTTTCACATCAGTTTTACGCCCTGGAACATTTTTGACATGTCTGGCATTGGCAAGAACAAGGTGAAAAGAATCTTCGAGTATATTCCATATTGGTTTCCAGTAGACTCCAGTACTTTCCATTACAACATCGGATACCTGAAGGGTAGTTAACCAATCACTTAAAGCCAAGAGTCCTGTTGTTGTAGTTGAAAAAGTTTCAATAGAGGTATTTGGCTTTTTATCTAATGGACCAAATAATACACAGGCTACTACTGTTTCTTGGTGTACATCTAGGCCAGCACACCGTTCAATCATTGCTTCCATAGGAGAATCACCTCAATAAAAGATTAACAATACATATGACAGGAGATTTGTTACAAAAATTTTTGTATACGTACTTGTAGTACACTAAATGGTTCTTCAATACTGTCACAACCAGTTTCTTATACAGGGTATCTTCCTTAAGATCCACCAAAAAAGATTCAGCCTGGTTGTATTGTTATCATCCATTATTGTCAAGGGTTTAATGGGTTAGACTTTATCTTGGGTAAAGAGCAGGTTTTCGTGGTAGATGGTGGCGGCGAGAATCGCCGCCATAGAAGTTTCTTATGGAACTAGAGAGGTAGTTTAGTTGAAGAAGCTTAATGTAAACGCACAGTTAATGACGTTTGCTTTCACAATATGACTGTATGGATATGTGCAGTACAGTCTCTCGGTTTAAACGTACTGCGAAGCAACTAGATGTACTATTTCAGCTAAAATTTCTCTTGATTATAAATATCTATAAAGTAAAATATTGGTAAAGTCGGTCGTCGGCAGGTATAATAAAATTATCTTAAAGGAAAGGGGTTGTGCCTTATGAGTCAACGAATCTCCTACAATGATGTTGCACCCGATGGTATGAAAATTATGATGGATATGGAGAAGTACACTAAAAACTCTTCTATTAATCGAACTACTAGAGAGTTGATCAAAATTAGAGCTTCTCAAATTAACGGTTGTGCCTTCTGCATCAATATGCATACATCCGATGCTCGTAAGATGGGTGAAACTGAACAAAGAATTTATTGTTTAAATACCTGGGAAGAATGCGATTTTTATTCACCTGAAGAAAAAGTTGCTTTGGAACTTACTGAGCATATTACCTTGATACCAACAAAACGAGTTCCTGATGACTTATACAAGCGTGTCCGAGGACATTATGATGAGAAACAATATGTTGATCTAGTTCTTATTATTAATCAAATAAACAGTTGGAATAGAATCTCTATTGCAATGGGCAATACTGCAACTAAGAGTTAATTTTCTTAACGAACATCCTATGGTGTTCGTTTTTTCATTTATTTTGTTGCACAATTTGTGTCAACTCTACAATAGGTCTTATAGAACTAACGGGTGCTTTACTTCAATAAGTGAGGTTGCTGCGGCAACCTTTTTCATACGGAACTAAAGGGGCAGGTTAGTACATTAAGAATTCACACTTATTTTGGAAATCATTGTTATAATAAAGTGAATAATTTCGTTAGTACAGTTCCTGGTCAAGGTGGAGTATAGATATGAAATCTAAAAAGACAGTAGTGATTATTGCTTTCGGTATAATATGTATAGCTATCTTTATAAATCTATTAAAGAAGGATTTATGGGATGTAAACGAAGAGTTATTAAAAGAAGAAGTATTATCAATTGGACATTCCCTTGAAACAATAAATTTATTAGATGTAACACCGTTTGACTGGGATGTAGTATATTCCTTTAAACCATATACCCCGAAAGATGATATATATGAAACGGTAGGTTATAAATGGGATACTATTAGCGAAACTGTAAGTGAAGGAATGAATCAAGTTGTATTTTTGAAAGATGGAAAAGTGGTCTGCTATTTATATGGTTATCCTGGTAATAATGGATATGGTATATCTTTTGAATCTGAGAATTATAAAGATGCTGGTTATATGCTTAATATTAAGGATGATTTAAATTTTCAAGTAGAAAGAAGCGACAGTGTCGTAAATTTGAGAAACTAAGCAAGGATATGATTACTTCAACTAACAGGTGCTTTTTCAACAATGAAGGTTGCTGCGGCAACCTTTTTCGTGCGCCCGGCATGGGTGCAATCTATAGGGTGAAAGTCCCGAACCATGAAGGCAGTAGTAGTGGTTAGCTTAATGCAAGGGTGTCCACGGTGACGTGGAATCTGAAGGAAGCAAGCGGCAAACCTCCGGTCTGAGGAACACGAACTTCATATAAGGCTAGGTATCATTGGATGAGTTTGCGAAACAAAACAAAGTCCTTACTGCCGAAGGTGGTACAGAGTAAATGAAGCAGATAGATGGAGGGAAAGATTGCACTCTTACCCGGGGAGGTCTGATGACAGCCAAGTACACTTGGTAACCTGTCCAGTGATGGACAGCTGAATCATCAGAAGTCAGCAGAGGTCATAGTACTTGTCTACTCGAGAAGATAAGGAAGGACCGAACAGATTAAGGAGGATGAATACTAGGCGTTCGTTATCTGCGAAGAAGCAAACAATTCCTAACGGAACTTATTTGAAGGAAGAAGTGGTGAATACACGGGGAACTTCAAAAGGGCGGAGCAGATAAAGGCACAAATAGACCATCTCGTCCACGCAGGGAAAGGATATCAACGATGTTAATGGAACAGATACTAGAGAGGGAAAACTTAATACAGGCATTGAAGCGTGTAGAAAGAAATAAGGGAAGCCATGGTGTAGATGGAATGCCGGTTCAAAACCTGAGACCGCACCTCGCAACCGAATGGTACAACATGAAAACTGCCCTTTTACAGGGTACCTATCAACCGCAGCCCGTCCGTCGTATCGAAATCCCGAAACCAAACGGCGGAGTTCGGCTATTGGGTATTCCAACCGTTCTAGACCGTTTCATTCAACAAGCCATTGCCCAAATATTGACTAAGATATATGACTCAACCTTTTCGGAGAATAGCTATGGATTTCGCCCTAACAAACAAGGGCACCAGGCGGTTCGAAAGGCAAAGTCCTATATAACCGAAGGTTATACATGGGTAGTGGATATGGACTTGGAGAAGTTCTTCGATAAAGTGAATCATGACAAGCTCATGGGAATGTTAGAGAGGAAAATTGAAGATAAAAGAGTTCTCAAACTGATTCGTAAATTCCTTCAAGCAGGCATTATGATAGGCGGACTTTTTCATAAAAGTGAGGAGGGAACTCCGCAAGGAGGTCCGTTAAGTCCTTTATTATCTAATATCATGTTAGACGATTTAGATAAAGAACTAGAGAAACGCAATCTTCGATTCGTAAGGTATGCGGATGACAGTACTATCTTTGTGAAGACACGAAAAGCCGCCAAACGTGCAATGGGAAATATCTCAAGCTTCATTGAAAATAAACTGAAGCTAAAGGTCAACTACGAGAAGTCGAAGTATGATCGCCCTTGGAACAGAACGTTTCTCGGTTTTAGTTTCACGAAGTCAAAGAAGAACCCGAAGGTTCTACTGGCTAAACAAACGGTGAAGAGAGTAAAGAAACGAATCAGGGAAATGACCTCGAGAAAATTACCGATACCCATGAAACTCCGAATAAATAAGTTAAAGCAATACCTTAGAGGTTGGATGGGGTATTTCGCCCTCATTGATACTCCGAACGTATTGAAGAATTTAGATTCATGGATTCGAAGAAGACTCAGGATGTGCCTATGGAAGCAATGGAAATTGCCAAGAACGAGGGTGAAGAAACTCAAAGGATTAGGCGTCCCATTTGGAAAAGCATATGAATGGGGAAATAGCAGAAAGGGTTATTGGCGCATAGCGCATAGTCCTATTCTAGACAAAACCCTTAATAATGTTTATTGGCTCCATCATGGGTTAGTAAATCTATATGAACGATATACAAAACTACGTCAGACTTAAACTGAACCGCCGTATACCGAACGGTATGTACGGTGGTGTGAGAGGTCGGAGGCTAGGCGCCTCCTCCTACTCGATTTATGCAACTAACGGGGCAGGTTAGTGGGAGAAGGTTTGGGAACAATATCCTAAAAAGGATACGTTAATGTGATTACTTTTAATAGATAAGATAAGGGGTTTTTTTAGATGGATATTCTCGATATAAAAAAAATAGTTAAGGACCTACCAGAACAGGAAGTAAAGTTATATCTGCAAATTATTCTTTTAAAGATTGGATTGTTGGAGGATAAGGAAAATTCTTTGGTTGAGTTTACAAATGATCTTAAAGAAATTTATAACAAAATTCTTAATCCAAAAGACAAAAACCAAAATACATTTGATAAAGGTAATTACCAAAAAGTTCATATACAATTTGGATATCCATATTTAAGACAAACATTAAAAGAATTAAATTTACTTGAAGAAGATTTTATAATTACTTTCGACGACAATATTGCTATTGCTCCAATAGGTAATTTGGATACAGAAAAAGGACAAACAGATAGATTTAATTGGTTAAAAAACAACTTACCAGATGAATATGAAATTGAAGATTATCGAGAGAGTTTTCCGAGAGTAATTTCTCAATTATTATCAATTCCTGTAAATGTACCTATTTACATATGGGTATCAGAAAATGCAAATGAACAAACAGGTCTTCTATTTACAATGTACTTGTTAAGGGAAAGGAAGAACAATATCTTTATCATTGATACTGCAACATTTTATAGAGAATTGTTTGAAAAAAAGGCTAAAAAATATGTATCATTTTTTTCTGGGGGACTAATTTTAAAAGACTTACAAACGATTTATAAATATAGTCAAGAGAATCAAAAAAATACATCTGACACAGAGCGTAAACATTTTGAAACAAAATGGTTAGATCTATCAAAAAATCCTGGTACGTTAAGAATATGGGAAAACGGAGAAATAAAGATTGTTTCGGAAGACTATTACGATTATTTTATAATAGAAAAAGCCAAGAAGCTGATTGGGAAGAAAAAGGGATTTATTATGTGTGCAAGATTAGTCGGTGAAGTGTATGGACATATTTTTCAATATATCGGCGACGGCTATTTGGAATATAGGGTTAGAAAATTAATTGAAAAGGGAATTTTTGAATATGAAGGAAGCCTAGAGGCAATGCGTTGTTATGGTATTAAATTTAGGTAATTATTTTATTGAAAGACACAAAGAAACTTCTCTATTTTTTAATAATTCTTCTTTAACTTTTGTAAAAATGTTTGTGAAAGATTGTACTTAAACTAACGGGTGCAAGAGTTGAAGATCTGGCTGCTAAAAAAGTAGCCTTTTCTTATTGAGCTAACGGAGCAGGTTAGCGGAAGAAGGTTGGAGAAAATGATTATTAATTTATCTAAATAGGGTGGGACATAACATTATGGATATGAAGTCTAAAAATAAAAAATTAACAATACTGAGTTTAGTAGTAATTTTATCTGTGTACTTTATATATTATTTTATTGGTTATTTATTTAACACTGACATCTTAAATGCTATAACTCCCCGTAGAAATGGATTTTCAATCAGTTTTATTGGGATTTTTGTATTATTAGGTACATCACTTTTAGTTATATATGTTATCGGTAAATATATAGACAAAAGAAAGAAATAAGTAGTCGTTCTTCAACTAACGGGTGCTTTACTTCAATAAGGGAGGTTGCTGCAGCAACCTTTTTGTTATGCAACTAAAGGGGCAGTTTAGTTCAACAAGGAAATGTTAAAATAGCAATGAGTGATTTTATGGGGCTATTGTTGGTTGTATATCAATCGAAGAAAATAACAGACTTAAACCATAAGGAGATAAAGATGAGATTATTGGATCAATTAAAGAAGAACTCAAATTATTCGATTCGTTTTGAATTGGGACTTATCCAATTAAAGGGTAAGGAATATTTCGATGAAATGCATCATCGAGCAACGACTATACTCAATTCTATATTCGATAAAAATGATGACATTTTGATCGTTGTTTGTATTAGTAACCCTATTGATTACAAAAAAATTGATAGTCCTAATATAAAGCGTTTTATTAAAAACAAAAAGCTGATCTACGATTTGAAATGTAAAACTATAGCTTTTGAATTTGATGAAGAAGATACAGAAATGGAAACAAAACAATACAGTTTAAAAGTTAAGAAACATGATATTCGTTTAGGCTATCTTATTCAATCAATAGGCTTTAAAGAATTTGGAATGAAACCAAGGGTTAACGGATCTTTTTATTTATTAAATTTGACGAAAGAGACGTTGTTTCATATGTATGATGATCGAGGATGTGATGTTTATGGTTTAGAAAAAGAAAAGTTACTGCCTTTATACTATAAATTCAGAAAGTGGATTTTAGACTATGACCGTATCCGATTTGACCGTATGTTTGAACAAGGCCTGTTCAATATTTATGAATCACCAGAAGATATGGAAAAAAGACTTGAATTAAACGAAAAGAAGGTGAAGGAAACAGGAATTAATCTATATCAAGTTAACACATGCTACATCACCCATGAATTCGAAATTCCGAAAGAATTTGCAGAAGAATGTTTAAGTGAGATGACACAAACAGGTTTTGAAATTAATTTTGAACAGAAGCTTAGTGACTCCATTATTCTTAGGGCAACCAAAAAGGAAGCTCTAGCACTTGTGGATTACCAAACGGAACTTATGTCTCTATATTCAAGAAAATATAAAGGGAAGTATAACGGGTGGTCAGCAATTAAAGCTTTTTGAAACAGAGAGTGAACAAGGGTCAATAGCCAATATATGAATGCTACGTCGTTCCTTTTCTTGTTGAACTCCCTCAGTATGATAGCTATATCTCTCGAATGCTCACTTATTCGCAGGATTTCATAACCCTTGAAAATACATTAACGGTTAAAAGCAATGAGCTCAGATCATTTTGGTTTCATGGAGGCATAGTTAAATAAAGGAGTAATAGGAAACTCCATATTCTACCATATAATGCACATAATCTCCACGCCGCCCCTGGAGGCTTTCCCTCCCATGTCTCAACGGGTCATCGAAAAATATGCCCTCTCATTCCTTCGTCATGCCTATCCAAGGGGTGGAGGCCAGTTATGCTAACCTAATGGGTCGGTGCCCTTTTGTTCAAGAAATCTGGTACTCCGTGCATCTTTGAGATCCTACGAATAAGAAAACATTCGACAAAAGATAAGCTGAAAATAAAGTATTAATTATTTTCAAGTGAGGTTCCCTTCGAGAACCTGTAAAGCATGATTTATTCAATAAAAACTAGGCTGTTAGAGCTGAAAAAGGTTGTAATTTTTCTGGGGAATAAGATTCATTTCGTTTGGCTATGCCTACAAATACTCGAGCCAGTTTACCAACCAATTTCATAATTGATTTCATTTTCTTTATTTTTTTCACCTTAACATTATTAGCGTGCAACGCTTTAAACTCAGGGTTATTCATGACAAGGCACATCGTCGCTAGGTATAAGAAACGCCGCAGTCTGGATCTCCCACGTTTAGAAATGACAATCTGACCTTTCCATTTACCAGAGCTCGCCTCGGAAAGATGTAACCCTGCATGACGAAGGAGAGAATTACCATGGGCGAATCCACTTAAATCTCCAGCTTCCCCTAAAATTCCAGCTAAAGAGATTTCACTGATCCCTTTAATAGCCAACAGTTTCTTTGCGAAAGGAATTTGTTGAAGCACGTTAGTGACTTCTTGTTCCACTCTTTCGAGTTGCGTTGTAGCTAGATCATACTCTTCCAGTAGTTGTTCTAAATGTAGCTTGTAAGCATCATGTGCTTGGTGGGATCCGATAGAGCGTTTAGCTAAATCTATAAGTTGATAAGCTTTTTTCAACCCAGGCTGACGCTTCATTACCGATTTCCATTTGGCTACAATATCTTGAGGTTGCATCGATCGTAACTCGATTGGTGTCGGAAACAAACGTAGAGTTGCGATTGCCCCTTTTCCTTTCACATCTTTAAACACTTGTCGTAGCTCAGGAAAGACAACATCTACCCATCGATTTAATTGATTAATAGAACTAACGAGACGTTTTACGATTACGTCACGGTTGGACATAAGAACTCGAAGTTTTTCGAAAGACTCTGAAGCCACATGAACAAAAGAATAGTATCCATTCTTGACCATATCCGCAATCACGAGAGCGTCTTTTTTATCACTTTTGGACTGAGTGTTATCTCGATTTTCTTTATTTCTTTTTACAAGGTGAGGATTGACTGTTACGACATCAACCTTTTCGTTAGATAACCATTTCGATAGATTAATCCAGTAATGACCTGTAGGTTCCATACCGACAATAGTTGTGTCTAATCTGTTTTTACCTTTTAGTTTATTAATCCATTCTAGAAATCTGTTAAAGCCTTCTTCGTTATTTTCAAAAGTAAGAGGATCACCTACCACGATTCCTCGATAATTTACAGCTCGAGCAACGTGAAATTGTTGGGCGATATCCACGCCAACAACGAGATGTCGATCAGAAATTCGTTCAATGAGTTGATTTTGTTTGTCCTGCATTTTAAAATTCATATTAGGGTTCCTCCTAAGGTTTTGAGTTAGAGTGATGTCTTACTCATATCTTACTGAGGAGCCCTATTTTTTTCAAAGTTAATAATTAACGCTCTACAGGAATGCTAACGGGGCAGAAAAGTTCAAGAAAGATAACAAAAAATATTAGTGAATATGTTTGGCGTGAAAGGAAAAGTAATGGATAAGGTAAAACTTTATTTAAAATATCGAAAGAAATCATATCTTTTAAATACTGCACTTTTTATTGCAGGTTTCATTGTTGTTATCTTTATATTTGGACCTCCGAAGTATTATGTTGTCCCCATTTTATCAATGATAACGGCTTATGGTTTTTTAGAGTTTGTAGAATATAAACGTTGGAAAAAAGAAAATTATTGAGTTTAGCATCCTCAACTAACGGGTGCTTTACTTCAATAAGGAAGGTTGCTGAGGCAGCCTTTTCTTATGGCACTAACGGGGCAGGTTAACATAATAAGAATATATCAATAAACGGTAGATAAACTTGGAAAGCAGGTGTTTCCAATGGAGAATGTTAAATGGATAAATGGAAGTTATAAAGAAGATAATCGTATTTTTGATTCAGAAATTCAAGCCGAAGAATGGGTGGATGCCTTATATCCAGATTTTGTTCCGTATTTATTTAATAAGATTAATGTTGGATATGCTACACCTGACGAGAAGGTATTCAAATACTTAGTAAATTACTTACCAGAATGGGCTCGTTATAATAATGTGAATGTTAGTATCTATACAGAGAAAATAACTAAAGATGGTCAAGTTATTTTTAAAATTTGGACACAGTAGAAGATATGAACAATGCAAGATTGTGAAAAAATGTACTTAAACTAACGGGTGCGTTAGCATTCCTGTAGATCGTTAAACATCAGGTTTGAAAAAAATAGAGCCCCTCAGTAAGATACGAGTATAGAGTCCAATCTAACTCAAAGTCTTAAGGAGGAAGCCCTACTATGAATTTTAAAATGCAAAACAAACAAAATCAACTAATTGAAAGAATTACGGATCAACATCTAGTTGTTGGTGTGGATATCGCCCAACACGTACACGTGGCCCGTGCTGTAAACTATCGGGGCATTGTGATCGGGAAACCTTTGTCTTTTGAAAATAACGAAGAGGGTTTTACTAGATTACTAAACTGGATCAAGGAACTAAAACACATGAAAAACCTAGACACCACGATAGTCGGAATGGAACCTACCGGTCATTATTGGATGAACCTTTCAAAGTGGCTAGTCAAACAAAACATTGATGTCGTTACGGTCAATCCTCACCATGTCAAAAGAAACAAAGAAAATCGTGATAATACGCAATCCAAAAGTGATAAAAAAGATGCCCTTGTCATCGCTGATATGGTGAAGAATGGCTATTATGCCTTCGTTCGTTCCACTTCAGAATCATTTGAAAAACTTCGTGTCCTTATGGCTAACCGAGATGTGATCGTTAAGCGTCTTGTTAGCTCCATCAACCAAATTAATCGCTGGGTGGATGTTGTCTTTCCCGAGCTCCGGCAAGTGTTTAAAGACGTATCATGTAAAGGGGCAATCGCAACCCTACGCCTCTTTCCTACCCCAGCTGAATTAAGTTCCTTACAGCCTCAAGATATCGTAACCGGGTGGAAATCATGTATGAAGCGACATTCCGGGCATAAAAAAGCCCGTTCCCTGCTTACATTGGCCAAGCGTTCAATTGGTACGAAACAAGCCCTTGATGCATATAAACTTCACTTGGAACAGTTATTAGAGGAATATGATCTCGCTTCATCCCAACTCGAAAGAGTGACGCAAGAAGTCACAAACGTCTTGGAACAGATTCCATTCGTTAAGCAAATACTTGCCATTAAAGGAATCAGCGGAATTTCACTGGCGGGCATCTTAGGAGAAGCTGGAGATCTGAGTGGGTTCGCTCACGGGAATGCGCTCCTTCGTCATGCAGGATTGCATCTCGCTGAGGCAAGCTCTGGGAAGTGGAAAGGCCAAATTGTTCTTTCCAAACGTGGAAGATCACGCCTGCGGCGTTACCTCTTCCTTGCGACCATGAGTCTGGTGATGAATAACCCTGAGTTTAAAGCCCTACACTCGAACAATGTTAAGGTGAAGAAGATTAAGAAAATGAAATCCATCATGAAACTATGTGGAAAACTCGCCCGTGTCCTAGTAGGGATTGCTCGTAATGGCTCTGCCTATAAACCGGAAATGATCTTCCCTCTTGAACAACTAGCAGCGTAAATTTACATTCACATTGTTATTTAACGAAAGTTGGCTTATTCGTAGGATTTCAAAGAAAGCACGAAGTACTGGATGTAATGAACAAAAGGGCAATGACCCGTTCCGTTAGCAAAACCAGCCTCCACCCCTTGGATAGGCATGACGAAGGAATGAAAGGGCATATGATTATGACCCGTTGAGACATGGGAGGGAAAGCCTCCAGGGGCAGCGTGGAAAATGCGTGCAGCATATGTAATAATATGGGATTCTCAATAGATCCCCTATTTCAATCTGCCCTCATCTTATCAAAACGTTCCTATCTCTTTCGTTCATCTAAAGCAACCTATACCATGTGGTTTGAAATCCTGCGAATAAGCGAGTATTCGTGAGCATTATCTATTAAACTGAGGGAGTTCATTAAGATATGAGATCCTTGAAGATTCTAAGCGTAGGAAATTCGGGGCTTTATTTTTCATAGAATGTATTATTATAGTTTTTCGCGCTTTGTCGTCTGGACCATAATTAGAGTCCTCAAAATAGCTGTCATTCCCAGAAATAGGAATCAAATTTGAAGAAGCCGACCAATAAAGGTCAGCTTTTTTCATACTATTTTTAACAACAGGCGCCATATCCGTAACCGCCGCCGTAACCACCGCCGTAGCCACCAACAAAGCTAGCTCCAACAATGATTAAGAGTATAAACAAGACGACTATAAAGGCGAAACCTCCACCAAATCCAAAACCGTCGTCACACCTTGATTCACAACCTGACATAAGACATCTCCTTAATTGTTTTTAAGGAGGAAATTAATTAAATGGGTTATATACCTTATGCTCTAATTAGGAAAATGACACAATAGTCTCCATCTCTGTTCATAGGATAAAAAAAATTCTCCGAAATGGGTGGTATAGCATTGTTGCTACCGTTCGTAAAAGTAGATTTTTACGAACGGTTCTTTTTTTTATAAAATAAACTCATTTTCACGTTCAATTAAAGTTGAAAAACACTTTATGAACGTTCGTGATTTTACATACACTTTTACGAACGCTTTTGGTAGAATAATAGGAAAGTAAGTAGAAAAAGGAGTAAAAAGATGGAAGTTCGTAAATTCGGATACATAAGAGTTAGTAGCAAAGATCAAAATGAAGGACGTCAACTTCAGGCCATGAAAGAAAAAGGATTAGATGAACGAGATATCTTTATGGATAAACAAAGTGGGGAAAACTGAAATTCGATAAATAAATGGAACTATTTGCATTCCTCTTTCCATGGAAATTGTCACACAAATTATGTACGCCAAATAAGCACGTGATGTTCGAGAAAATGGAATAGAAATAAACAAGAGTTGCAGCTTGTTTTACCGAAGCAGCAACTCTTTGTTTTATAAGATGGGATATAGGAAATCCCATACATTTTAACTCATTATTTTAATGGTTGTCCTTCAAATGCGTTAACATTTAAAGGTGAAGAGAGGAATTCTTTAGCTTTACCAACAAACGAGGTGAAGTGCTCACTTGAATTATGGCTTGCAACCGCTAGATGATCTTGCCAAACTTCAACCATTGTAAATTCATTGTCTTTTTCTGTAGCTTTGTGAAGATTGTAAGAAACATTTCCACTTTCCGCTCTTGAAGCTGCGATTAGCGGTTGAATCTCCTCTAGAAATGCATCTTGTTTTGCTGGATTAATATTGAATACGGCATGAATGATAATCATTAAACGTCATCCTCTCTTTTGTTAAGCATAAAAAATTTAATGAATGGATTCTTTATTACATTACTTCCATTGTGCGACTTTATCAATTGGAAGACGAACTGATTGATGGCCATTATCTGCTGCTTTACCGATTGAAATTAGCATAACTGGTACGTATCGATCTTTATCTAATCCAAAAGCTTCTGCAATCTGGTCTTTTTCATAGCCACCGATTGGATTTGTATCATAGCCATAAGCACGAGCCGCAAGCATTAGTTGCATGGATACAAGACCACCATCAACTAGAACGACCTCTTTCATCTCTTCACTAGTGATTTTTTCGAAATATCCAGCAAATGAGGCTAATATGTTTTCTTTTACTTCTAAAGGCATAAGCCCTAAATCTACAGCTTTACCGTAGATTTCTTCGCCGTTATCAAAATTGTTCATATCACCAAATACGGCAATTACTGCGGAAGATGTTTCGACTTGATTTTGGTTAAAGCGAGCAAGAGGTGCAAGTGTTGCTTTTCCCTCAGGACTATCAATTACAAGGAAGCGCCATGGTTGCATATTAACTGAAGAAGGAGCAAGTGTTGCTAAGGTAAGTATTTCCTCCATTTCTTCCCTACTGATTTTTACGGATTTGTCGTAATTTTTTATGGAGCGGCGTCCTGTGACAATTTCTTTGAAATCATTTGTTAATTGTGCTGTAGTAGTCATAGTTGATAATCTCCTCTTTTTAACTTTAGTAGTTTAATTTATAGTTATTCTCATTTCACAAATTGTAACGAATCAAGTGTTAGACTTGGCTTATATTTTTTTGAATGCGTGTCAGCATATCTGTTAACTCTTGACGTTCTTCTTCTTTAAAATCTTTAAGCATCAAAGTGACAAAACGAGCCTTTTCAGCTTGGTAGAGAATAATTTGTTTGCGACCATGATCTGAAAGACAGACAAGAGTAAATCGATTATCCTCCGGATCTTTGCGTCTTAAAATCATTCCAGTCGCTTCAAGTTGTTTTAAATGCCGGGTAATCGCTGCACCGTCAATGTTAACCTCTTTTTGAAGTGCTGTTTGACTAATTTCATCAACTTGATAAAGCTGATATAAGATATCATGTCTTGATTGACTAATGCCCGTACAACTTTCAAATTTTGAACTTATCTGTTTGTTAAGGCAGCTCATTATATATAAAATAAAAGATTCATTAGAACATGAATTCGTCAAGAAACACCCTCTTTTCATACGTTAGACAAAATAATTGATAGCTCAATAGTTGATGCGTCAATTAATATACTATACCCTAAATAATAAAGCAAGTATTTTAGTACTGCAACTTTTGCTTAAATATGATCTAGACCAAAATGTTGCTCTATCTCCTTTTTGATTAGGAAATCTTTTCAAGAAAGCTCAGTAAACCTTTGGAGCTTTTAGCCAAGGTATAAGTATGATAATCACCATGTTATAAAAACTGCCCTTAAATAAGGTGGAAAAGTTCATCTGATAGCCGTAGACCAAGACAATTCTTCGATTTATGTGCCATAATACAGAAAGTGAAGGAGCGAATGCTCCATCCTTTTCTGTATGCTACTTCAATCAATTAAATTTCATTGAGTACGATGCCTGTAAATGATATTCAAGTTCTTTGTCAGTTATTGTGTGTGGAGATTTAAATCTAATGGTGTTTGTGCACTGAATGGGCTCCTATCATCAATAAATCCAGCTAGACATAAAACAGAAGGGTTAAGTTTAGAACCATACTTTTCACACCGCATCATACAAAAGGAAATACATGAGGATAAAGTATTCGTACCAATAGATTTAAAGAGAATTTGGAATCGTTTATAGCAATGAAAAAAAGCAACCGTTTGGATATAAAACGGTTGCTTCTTTATAAACTGTGGTCTAGGAGTTTTATAATAGTCCTTTCGGGATTCCTTCGCAGGGTGCAATAATGAATATGCATTTACAGGTCCAAGTACGGAAGTTCAACATTTGTGGTTTGCTCTGTTTACTATGCTCAATATAAGGTTATCAGAAAAGTGAGCTCATTTTAGTTTACATAACACCAATTATTTACAGTATTAAAGTAGAACGAAAGAGTACAGTTTAAACCCTTGGTACATAAGGGTTTTTCCTATTTTCAGCAATGTATCAAATGAACTAACGGGGCAGATTAGTTGAATAACAATTGAGCTATTACACCTCAAAAACTGGACTATTTTTCTTGAAATTAGGAAAGATAACTTATGAGGTTAGTTTTATGAAAATGCTATATATATATATATATATATATATATTGATTATTACCATTCCGATGTTGTTTTTTTGTTCAATTCAAGGATACGCACAACCTAAAGAATGTCCTGTGTTAAGTGAATTAGAGAAAACATCGATTAAGGATAAAAAAGAGGTAATAAAAGCGTTAACTTTAATACCAAAAACTTATGGAACTGGAATAGATGATTTTCCTGACATATATACTAAGTGGGATGTAGTAACTGCCAAACCTTTTCCCGAAACAGTTGGCAATAAAGATGAAGAAGACTATTTTGGAATGGCAAAGACCTTTTGTGGCAAAGAAATTGCTGAAAAATCATGGCTTGTACGTTTAGATTTCCCCAAAGCACCTGGAGCTAGCTTAGGCCAAGGTCAAATATTTTTAGCTAAAAGTAAGGAAAAAGGATGGTTTGTTTGGTTTCAATACCATTAAACTGCTATTCCTTCTTGAACTCCCATGAAAATTAAAAATGCTCAAAATCCACCACAACAAAATAGACCCAGTAAAAACGCTTTTTAAAAAAGGCTGAGCCCTATGAGTGATCTATTTAAGTTTGGTAAATCGTTAAACAAAAACCTCCAATCATAGCAAATTAAGTAGAGGCTAGCGCGACGACCAAAAAAGGATTAATCTCCCATGAGTGCTACCCATAAAGGGCGCGACAATCGGTGGTACACCGTGGTCGTTGGAGTCAGACTAACGGGTGGGCTCAAAGGCTCCATTGTTCAACGACCTTCTTCGCCAGCCATTAAAACATTATCGACATAGAGACCAATTTTCATTCTCTGTGGTGAAGCGCTGATTTTTGCGCTTCATGGATGGCTAACGGGTGCGTTAGTTTATTAAGACAAATAAAAAATCTATTTCTTAATGTACAGGAAATCGATTTTTTGATAAGTGTATTTGAGACGCTTTAAAGGATTGATGACAGGGTAGCTGTTCTAGTCCACAGGATTACCACCAATAAAAGTAAATTGATTCTATAAATTTGTGAAGTATTGGTGATAACTCCCTAAAATTCAAAAGGTGTTCTAAAAATACCAATCAACGAAGTTTATCGGGAACTTTTTCAGTTCCTTTGTAATATTCTTCGAATAATGACCTGCTCTGAGGGTAATCTAACTATTGGTGATATTTCATTTTGTTGAAATTTCATTATCACATTAATAGGAGGAAAATATTAATGACACAACATCAACACTCTCACAAAACAGGTGAATCAGTTATGGAAACAGGTCACTATATTGACGCGGATGGTGATCATGTTGAATTAACAGCAGGACAAAAATTTCCTAGTTGCCCTTCTTCAGGACAATCTACAAGTTGGAAACATGAACAATAAAATATCGTTTTAAATAAAAAGACAGCTTACGATAAAGTAAGTCTGTCTTTTTATGTAGATAGAAATACATAGAAATATAAATAAACAAATATTAGTCCTAATGACATTTTTCTCATTTCATCTCTTACTCTTAACTCACTCTCTCCTACTTCCCCTCACACTCACTTATACTCGGGGTTTGTGTAGTAACGGAATGTATTTGATTAGGGATATTTTCAGAATACTTTTTGAATTCTACGGATTTTTCATCAACAATTCTCCAAATTTAAAATTTATTTTATTAATTCCATAATTTTTGCATATTTTTTTGTTACAGTTTTTTTGTAATAAACAGAGGGAGGAAGTAAGATGAAATCGAAATTATGGATTTTTACATTATTAGTAAGTGCAGCCATCATTGGCGGCTGTAGTGCAAGTGATTCAGATTCTGATGGAAATGCAATGGACAATTCCAACATGACCGAAGAAGAAATGGCCGATATGGAAGGCATGGATCATTCCAACATGACTGAAGAAGATATGGCTAATATGGAAGGTATGGATATGGAAAATGGCGATGCAAGCCATACAAATCAATTAGCATTAAATAACTCTACTGGAGAAAATGAACTTGCACTTCCGCCATTAGTTGAACCAAAGGATGGAATTGTTGATATTACTGCTCAACAAGGAACAACTGAAATATTTAAAGGAGTTCAAACAGAAACATTAGGATATAATGGTTCATTCTTAGGACCGGTTATTCGTATAAATAAAGGTGAAAAAGTAACATTTAGAACAGGGAATGAGATGTCGGAACCAACAACGTTTCACTGGCATGGAGTCGAGATACCTGGAGAAGGCGATGGTGGACCACATCAAGTAATACAACCTGGTAAAGCTAAAGATGTTGAATTTACAGTAAATCAAGGTGCTGCGACATTATGGTTCCATCCACATCCAGTAGGTGCCACTGCAGAACAAGTATATAAAGGTTTAGCAGGTTTCATTTATGTAGAAGATGAAAATTCTAAAAAACTTAGGTTACCCGATGAATATGGGGTTAACGATTTTCCAGTAGTATTCCAAGATAGACAATTTACTGAGGAAAAACAATTCGATTACCAAGCTGTTCTTAATGAAGATGGTACAATTGGAGATACATTATTAATTAATGGTACGTTGAATCCAAAACTTACCGTTGGGAAAGAAAAAGTTCGTTTACGTTTATTGAACGGCTCAAATGCGCGTAACTATACTTTTAAATTAAATACAGGAGATTCATTCCAACAAATTGCAACGGATGGTGGTTTGGTGAATGAACCAAATGAGATGAATGAAATTACATTAACTCCAGGTGAAAGAGCAGAAATTATTGTGGATTTTTCAAAATATAATGCAGAAAGTGACATTGCTCTTGTAAATGAAGAGGATACAATTTTATTACCATTCAAAATCGAAGGACAAAAAACAAACTCAATTGAGATTCCGGAAACATTAAATGATTATGTTGTTACAGAAGAGGAAAAAAATCTACCTGTTACGAAAAAGCTGGAGCTATTCGGTATGGGAAAAATGGTATATATTAATGGAAAACAATTTGATATGAACCGTATTGATTTCACGCAAAAACAAGGTGAAACAGAAATTTGGGAAATATATAACAAGCCTGATAAGATGGGTGGTATGACTCATCCATTCCATATTCATGGTACACAATTCAAAATTGTTTCAATCGATGGAAAAGAACCACCAATAAGTCAACAAGGATGGAAGGATTCCATTGGAGTTGAAGCTGGACAAACAGTAAAATTGGCAGTGAAATTCAATAATAAAGGTGTCTATATGTTCCACTGTCATATTCTTGAACATGAAGAAAATGGTATGATGGGTCAAGTTGAAGTTATTTAATTAAGCAAACCCCTCTAATTAAATATAGATTAATCTCCAAGTTGAATTGAGTTGATCATTCGAGTTGGAGATTTTTTATAAATGATATGCTTATCTTTAACTGATATGAACGAAACTGTCAACCCACCACACCCAAATGGTTTTAAATGGGGTTTCATTCAGAAATGGATACAATCCTAAAAGTTGAAAAGGAAAACCTTAAAGACTTGGCACGAAGGCAAAAATGCTGACGGTGGTATACAAACTGATATGCGTGGGTTGGCTACCACATTTCATTCCATCCATCACGGAGCTGCTGATCAGCTCCTTTTATTATGGAACTAAAGGGGCAGTTTAGTTCAATAATGTGGAAATATTTTCATATATGAAATAGGATTTTTTTCGCTTATGCTGAAAGTAAAAAAGTAAAATTAAAAATTTGAAAGGATTTAATGTAATGGACGATATCGATAACAAACAATCTATCAAACGAGAAAAGTCGCCCTTAATTCTTAGTAAACTATTTAAACGTATTTGGTATGTTTCCCTTGCTGTAGGAGCTGCGGTAATCATGTTACAAGGTAAATTTGCGTTTAAGGAAATGTTTTGGATTATCTCTATAAGTACACTATTCCTTGCTTTTTCTTGTGCTGTCATGCTCTTTAAAAAAGACTTTGAATTAGTAGAACGTATACTTTACGCAATCGCTACGATAGTTTTGATGTTTTTTAATCCTCATTGGTTAGACATTCCTGCTTATTTAACAAATGATTATAGAGTTATTGAAGGGGTTCCGACTGAATTTGATCATAGAAGTCCATATAAGTCGGGCAGTTATCTGCATGTTAAAGTTAATAATGAAGATCTTAAATTGCCAACAAGTATTTCAAATTCATATTCTGATAGATGGTTTGTCATTCATTACCTTCCAAATTCCAAATTCATCATGGATTACAAAATCCTAACCAAACAAGAAACGAAACTGAAAAAAGAATAATTCCCTTTGAAAAATGATTGGAAATAAGATGATGATATTAAAATCTTGATGGCTAACAGGTGCGTTAGCTGAAGATTGGAGCTGTCTTTAAGGCAGCTTTTTCGTGCGCCCGGCATGGGTGCAATCTATAGGGTGTGATGAAGGCAGTAGTAATGGTTAGCTTAATGCAAGGGTGTCCATGGTGACGTGGAATCTGAAGGAAGCAAGCGGCAAACCTCCGGTCTGAGGAACACGAACTTCATATAAGGCTAGGTATCATTGGATGAGTTTGCGAAACAAAACAAAGTCCTTACTGCCGAAGGTGGTACAGAGTAAATGAAGCAGATAGATGGAGGGAAAGATTGCACTCTTACCCGGGGAGGTCTGATGACAGCCAAGTACACTTGGTAACCTGTCCAGTGATGGACAGCTGAATCATCAGAAGTCAGCAGAGGTCATAGTACTTGTCTACTCGAGAAGATAAGGAAGGACCGAACAGATTAAGGAGGATGAATACTAGGCGTTCGTTATCTGCGAAGAAGCAAACAATTCCTAACGGAACTTATTTGAAGGAAGAAGTGGTGAATACACGGGGAACTTCAAAAGGGCGGAGCAGATAAAGGCACAAATAGACCATCTCGTCCACGCAGGAAAGGATATCAACGATGTTAATGGAACAGATACTAGAGAGGGAAAACTTAATACAGGCATTGAAGCGTGTAGAAAGAAATAAGGGAAGCCATGGTGTAGATGGAATGCCGGTTCAAAACCTGAGACCGCACCTCGCAACCGAATGGTACAACATGAAAACTGCCCTTTTACAGGGTACCTATCAACCGCAGCCCGTCCGTCGTATCGAAATCCCGAAACCAAACGGCGGAGTTCGGCTATTGGGTATTCCAACCGTTCTAGACCGTTTCATTCAACAAGCCATTGCCCAAATATTGACTAAGATATATGACTCAACCTTTTCGGAGAATAGCTATGGATTTCGCCCTAACAAACAAGGGCACCAGGCGGTTCGAAAGGCAAAGTCCTATATAACCGAAGGTTATACATGGGTAGTGGATATGGACTTGGAGAAGTTCTTCGATAAAGTGAATCATGACAAGCTCATGGGAATGTTAGAGCGGAAAATTGAAGATAAACGAGTTCTCAAACTGATTCGTAAATTCCTTCAAGCAGGCATTATGATAGGCGGACTTTTTCATAAAAGTGAGGAGGGAACTCCGCAAGGAGGTCCGTTAAGTCCTTTATTATCTAATATCATGTTAGACGATTTAGATAAAGAACTAGAGAAACGCAATCTTCGATTCGTAAGGTATGCGGATGACAGTACTATCTTTGTGAAGACACGAAAAGCCGCCAAACGTGCAATGGGAAATATCTCAAGCTTCATTGAAAATAAACTGAAGCTAAAGGTCAACTACGAGAAGTCGAAGTATGATCGCCCTTGGAACAGAACGTTTCTCGGTTTTAGTTTCACGAAGTCAAAGAAGAACCCGAAGGTTCTACTGGCTAAACAAACGGTGAAGAGAGTAAAGAAACGAATCAGGGAAATGACCTCGAGAAAATTACCGATACCCATGAAACTCCGAATAAATAAGTTAAAGCAATACCTTAGAGGTTGGATGGGGTATTTCGCCCTCATTGATACTCCGAACGTATTGAAGAATTTAGATTCATGGATTCGAAGAAGACTCAGGATGTGCCTATGGAAGCAATGGAAATTGCCAAGAACGAGGGTGAAGAAACTCAAAGGATTAGGCGTCCCATTTGGAAAAGCATATGAATGGGGAAATAGCAGAAAGGGTTATTGGCGCATAAGGGGCAGGTTAGTTTAACAAGAATTCCCTTAAATATTTGGTGTTTTGGTAAAATTAAGTTGTGGGAGGGGTTGAAATGGATAAAGAACTTGAAGATATAATTGTTAAATCTTTTTTTAATAGAAGAATCCAACAAAGAGTTTTGTTCGAACTTTTTTCGGCAAAAAAACGAATGGATGCAATAGGTAGATTAAATCATAATTACTTAACTACACTCAGGGAGGAATTTATGATTGAAATACCAAAGCCTAATTCTGACCCAGAAGAAATAGAAAATCTATTGAAAAAACAAGGTGCTGGTAATGATTGTTACGCAATGTCTTGGAATGATTCTATCGACGGAAAGTATATGTCTTTAACTTCGGCTTTAGAGGTGTCAGTCGGTGAAGGATTTCCATCAATAATCTCGTGTATCCCTGGAAAACTCGCCTACTTTGAAGCAGAACAGTCATATGGTCCTCCACCAATGTTTATTCTGAAAAGAAAATAATCCTTGTTGAACTAACGGGGCAGGATAGTTGAAGAGTGCTGTTTGACCTTTGTTCAACAATTGGGCCAGATTGTGGAAGATCATTTTAAAAGAAAATTCGATATTTGTCGGTGAGATTTTGAAGGATTGTACTTAAGCTAAAGGACAGAATAGTTGATTTTGTCCATCAACTTTTCATTGTAATGTAATCCTTCTTTCTATCGTTTTATAAGATTAAAATGGAATTATTACATCAATTGGGTTCTAACTCCTCCAAAAGTAGCAAGATAAGCGAATAAAAAAAGCAGTACCACCGCTAAAAGTGTTGGTACTGCTATATTGAGTGACAAGTTTTATATTAATTAGAATGTACTTGCTACTTTAACAGCTTTTTCAAGCCCTGCAGCAATAATTTCTTCTGCTTTATCTGAGAATTGATTGTGACCTTCAATCACTACTTTCTCTATATTTTTTACACCGAAGAAGCTCATCATACTTGCTACATATTTAACAGCCATTTCTACTTCAGCTTTTGGTCCTTCAGAATATACACCGCCACTTGCGTTTAATAATACAATTTTCATATCTCCAATCAGACCTACTGGACCTTCTGGCGTATATTTAAATGTTTTGCCCGCGCGGTTTAAATAATCAATATATGTGTGTAGTACAGCCGGAATTGTTAAGTTCCATAATGGGAATCCAAACACAACTTTATCAGCTGCAAGGAATTGTTCTAAATATTTATCAGCAACAGTTACTGCTTTTGCTTCTTCTGCTGTTAAATCAAGTCCTCTACTAGCCTTAAATGTACCGTTAATCATATCTACTCCTACATATGGCAATTCTTCCTTGTATAAATCAAGTTCTACCACTGTATCATTTGGATGTGATTCTTTATAGCTTGCTAAAAAAGCCTCATATAATTTCACACTCACCGCTTGGTTTGCGGGACGATTGTTTGCTTTTACAAATAAAACTTTTGTCATTCTCTTTTCCTCCTGTTACTCACTCTTATGTTGTTATATATTTATTCACTAAAAAAGGAATCCTATTATCTTTACAATATCTTTTTAAAACTATATTCCATGTCTCCACCTAGAGCTTCAGCTGTATCACCAGTTTCTCTGAAGTCATGTGTATGAATCTTTTCAAACTGACCATAGTTTACTTGCTTATAAAATTCATAACAAGGGAATCCGTCATGTGCACCTTGAATATCGACAGTACCATCTTTTTTGACATGTACAGTTAATAGATAATCAACGGGAGGTGCATATACATTTAATGGGTTGCTAGCACTAGCACTCATTTGAAATTTGACGTCATCTGACCTCCATACAACATCAGTGCACAAAATACCTTCCGTACTAGCTTTTCCTGTTTTTTTATTAACGGAACCATCAGTAGTTGTGATTCTTTCTGTTGTTATGCCAGTATTCGCATATGTGAAGATTTCTTTTTTATAAAAATCTACAACTACTTCTTGTTCAATTCTAGAACGCATAGCGTTTACAGCATGTGGTGAAAATTCACGTGAGTCACCTTCGAATTGAATCACGTTTCCTGTTTGAGTATCCTTCTTAGGTTCAGTCCAAGACATTGGAATAAATACACTTGCTCTAACTTTAACGATATTAGTCATGAGACACACCTCTATGATTTTTAATTTTATTTTGGATAATAATATTGAGCCATTGAGCAAAACAGATCGCAATTTCTTTCGTATAAATTATTGCTTTTCCTTTAATATTTGCTGCTTGTAAACTTCTACTTAGTATTTATATCTAGATTGTCGTTTTAAAACTGTATTCCATTTCCCCAGCTAGCGCTGCTGGAGTGTCACCAGTTTTTCTGAAATCATGTGTATATATTAATTCAAATGGAGCAAAATCTGTTTGTTTATAAAATTCATAGCAGGGGAACCCATCATGTGCACCTTCAATTTGTGCAACACCACTCTTGTTAACATGTATAGTTAATAAATAATCAGCCGCAGGTGCTGCTGCATTTAAAGGATTGCTTGCACTTGCCCTCATTTCAAAAGAAACTTCATCAGTGCCCCACGCAACATTAGTACATACAATATTTTCTGTACTTGTTTTTCCTTTTTTATAATCAATAGAACCATCTGGATTTGTAACTTTTACAGTTACGATACAAGCATTTGTATATGTGAAAATTTCTTTTTTATAAAAATCAATAATCACTTCTTGCTCTAATCTTGACCGCATAGTGTTTACAGCGTTTGGTGTAAATTCACGTGCATCACCAGTGTATTCGAATATCTTTTCTGTTACAGAATCTTTAATAGGTTCCAACCAAGCATACGGTGCAAATACACTTCCTCTAATTTTAACGATGTTAGCCATGAGAACCCTCCATAATGTATTAATTTTGTTTCGGTGAATCCTATTTCTTTTATAATTAAACTATGGTCAACTTGATTGACTACATGGTGTATAGTACAATGGACTTCAAATAAAGTCAACCTAATTGACTTTATTTAAGGAGGTTTTATGTATGAATCATGAAGTATTTAGTGAATTGGATCTTACATCACTTTTATCATTATCCTTTAGTACATCAATTAATGAATTACATGACAGATTGAGTGAATTGGGATTTGGAGATATTAGACCTGCACATGGTTTTATGTTTAAATACATCACTCCCAATGGAGCAACAGGTATAGAACTAGCCGAATATTTAGGAATTACAAAGCAAGCTGTGAGTAAAATGGTGGATTATCTTGAGAAAAGTGGCTATGTAATGCGCAAAGCTCATCCCACTGATAAGAGAGGGAAAATTATTGTTTTGACCGAACGAGGTTGGTTAGTAGTGAAAGCAAAAGAGAAGATACTAACTGAGATTGAGCAACGTTGGATTAAAAACATAGGTGCTGAACGCCTGCAAATGCTCAAAGAAGATTTAACAAAATTAGTTTATGAAGAAAATGAAGATAAACTATCATCGAGGTTAAGACCTGTCTGGTAACTATAGAGTTATAAAGGGAACTTTTAATCGTGCTTAAATTCGTACTAACAGTACAGCATTCCTGTAATGATATAAATTAGCAGCAAGGTTTGTGAAGAATTGTACGAGAGCGTTAGTTTAAGAAAACAAGCTAAATTGCATTTGTGTTTCTATTTTCATTGTTCCATTAAAGGGCGCGATTCTTGAATAAGGTTCGCTTTTCTTATAGAACTAACGGGTGCGTTAGCTGAAGATCGGAGCTGTCTTTAAGGCAGCTTTTTCTTTATGCAACTATCGGGGCAGGTTAGTGTTATAACAATCCTTTGTAAATCTTATTTTGTTATAATGGAAATAAAATCTTAACTATTATTAGGAGATAAATTGTTTAAGAAAATTAAGACTTGGGCGAGAAATTTAAAACGACAGATTTTTATCCTTTACTTTGCTTGTAAAGATGAAAGGGTACCTTGGTATGCAAAAGTATTTACGGCTTGTGTTGTAGCTTATGCATTCAGTCCGATTGACCTAATACCTGATTTTATACCCATTCTTGGCTACTTAGACGATGTAATTCTCGTTCCAATAGGGATAATGATTGCATTAAAGATGATACCAAAGACTGTACTAACCGACTGTGAAGTTAAGGCAGAAGAAATGATGAAAAACGGTAAGCCGAAGAATTGGATAGTCGGCTCAATGATAGTATTGATTTGGGGCTTAATTATAATATGGGCTATTATTAATATTTATCGCTTACTTAACTAACGGGTGCTTTAGTTCATTAACAGGGGTTGCTGCGGCAGCCTTTTTCTTATGGCACTAACGGGGCAGGTTAATGAAAGATGAAAAGGGAGTATAATATAGCAAAATAGAATGTTTAATAATTAAGGGGTTAAACCGTGAGAAACCAACATAATCAAGAAAAGACATCCAAATTAAATAAACTCTTTAAGATGTACGAAAAAGGATTAAAGAAGTTTTTAGACCTATTGTTTACAAGATAAATTATACCTCTTGTTAAGCTAACGGGTGCCTTACTTCAATAAAGGAGGTTGCTGAGGCAGCCTTTTTCTTATGGAACTAGAGAGGTAGTTTAGTTGAAAAAGCTTAGTGTGAACGCACAGTGAATGACGTTTGCTTTCACAATGTGACTGTATGGATATGTGTAGTACAGTCTCTCAGTTTATTCGGACTGTTCAGTAGCGTTTTTTTTATAACTTCCTCCTAATTTTTCGTCTAATAATATATAAAACTCGCGATAATATAGTAAACATAAGTTAAAAGACTAATTAGGATTAAGAAAATTGAACAGATATTTATTAACTTTGAATACCCCACCTTTTTAAAAAGACGGTAGAGTAATAAGAAAAGACCTAGAATAATCAATTGTAATATAAATGTTATATAGAGGTATGCATGTAAAGACTCTCCTCCTCCAATGTAAATACCTGTACCCACTAAAATAACTCCTAATAGTCCAGATATCCCAATAATATTATTACTTTCTACTATTTGTGCAGGAAACAATGTTATTCCTAACACCATGAAACATATCAAAATATGAAGCGACCATACTAACATGATTAAATCTCCTATCTTCACCTAATCGCATTTGATGCTCTGTATAATTTAGCTTTTAGAGAATTTATTCTAGCTTTTTTAATTCCTTCCTTTAATTATCGTCATTATTCCAACTATCGTAAATACCCCGTAATTTAAATGATACTTCGCAGTTTGTGTCAAGTCTACAATAAGTCTTATAGAACTAACGGGTGCATTAGTTCCATAAGATGCAATAAAAGAGACCACTTAATAGGTGGTCTCTTTTATTTGTTCTCATCGATAGAAAACGTTCCTATCTTTGAATATTTTCTCGTGTTCTCCCGAACCTTGAGACTCCTTTTCTTTTCTCTTCCTTTCCCGAGATTATTAGAGAAAATAAAATTTTGATTCCTTAACATTATAGGTACAATATATACATTATTTTAAAAAAAGAAAAAAACAGGAATTCAAGTCTCCTGTGTAGTGCTATTACATTATTAAATTAGTGAAATGGTATATATATACTTCGTTGGAAAGGAAAGTGAATCAATGCTCCAAACTAAAAAAGGTAAAGTAACACTAGCTATAGTAGGAGGCATTTGTATTTGCTGGTTTTTATATCACAATTTAGGAATCGACGATTTAGTAGAAAAAAACAAGATATATTCTAGGGCAGAGGAATCTTTTTCTGATGGAGATTACTATTTGGCAGCAAACCGTTTTAAAATGATACCCGGATTTAGAGATTCTGACCAACAACTTAAAGAGATTTATACAATCGTCGCCAAAGACTGCACGGAATTTTTGACTCAAAGGAATATGGTAAAAGCCAAACAATGTTTTGAAATGGTGAAAGATGTTCCTAAATACTCCAAACAAGCTAATGTTGCTTTACAACAGATAGAAGTAAAACAAGGAGAAAAATTAAAAAACATAGAACCTTACGAGGGAATGATTTCCTCTAATATCAAATACTCTTCCTGGGGTCCGCCTACTGAAATAGAACGAGAAGTAAACTATGATTCTTTGCGTCCAGATCGACGAGTCGAACATTATAAATGGATAGAAAAAGACGAACAGGGAAGGACCATAAGAATAAAAAGCTTATATGTTAAACAGGGTTTTGTTTTGGGTGATCCTATAATAAGCAATTACTATGTAGGTCAATAAGGTACATATATGTACCTCAAAGGGAAGTGAATCAATGCTTCACACTAAAAAGTTTAAAGTAATACTTGCTATAATAGGGGGCTTCGTGATTTGCTAGGGATTAGCTGTCTTTTAGGACGGCTTTTTTATTTATTGTTAAGATTGTGAAAGAGTGTACTTAAACTAACGTTGAGGGGTAGATTGGTATAAATAAAAAGCTAAGTTTAAGCATTTCATTAGGTATCATTATTCTAATTGGGGTCTTTTTGTTGAGTTTTATAGATAATTTAAATGTTTCAAGAATTGTTTCAAGAATCCTTGTGATATTAGGAATTGTTAACTTATTTTTTACTTTAAATATTAAACAAAAATAAAAATTAACCGTTATAAAATGTATTACTTTGGATTTGAGTCAATATTTTGGACACTAAAAAGTTAAATCTTAAGCTGTATTCCTAATTCGATCTTCAATGGCTTGTGGGGTTTGATAGCCCAGGCTGCTGTGAATTCTTTTTCGGTTATACCAACCTTCAATAAATTGGAACATCGCTAATTTAGCTGTTTGATAGTCTAGATATTGTACGTGGTTGACTTCTTCCTTTTTTAATAGGGCATGAAAGGATTCAATACAGGCATTATCGTACGGGCAACCTTTCTGACTAAAGGATTGCTTAATATGATGGTTTTGGATATGTTGAGTAAACTCACTGCTTGTATATTGTGAGCCAAGATCTGTATGAAGAACTAAGCCCTCCGAGGGCTTTTGTGAAATGTGTGCGTTATTGAAAGCTTTTATGACCAGTTCTGTCGTCATTGAACGAGAAAATGAATACCCTACTATTTTCTTAGAATGAAGGTCCAATACCGAAGCTAAATAACACCATCCGTCTTTTAACGTGTGGATATACGTAATATCTGCTACCCATTTCTCATTAATGGTCTGAGTAGTGAAGTCTCGTTTTAGCAAATTATCCAATTGAATAACCTTTTCTTTAGATGGATAGGGACGGTATTTTTTCTTAGTAATAGAACGAATTCTTGCCTTGCTCATTAAACGTTGAACACGCTTTAGACTTAGGGAAAACCCTTTGGTTAATAAGCTTTCATGAATCTTTGGAGCCCCATATCGTCCCTTGCTTTCCAGGTAAATCAGATGAATTTCCTTCGTGAGTTCTTGGTTTTCCTGTTCGCGATTTGATACGACTATTTGAAGGGACTGATAATGGCTGCTTCTTGGGATTTCTAGTATTTCACACATCTTCTGTACGGGATATTGTTTCTTGTGTTCCTCAATAAATTCGGTAAGATCTGTCTCGGTTACTTTTTCGCGAATATGGCCATAGCCTTTTTTAAGATTTCAACTTCTTGCTTTAACCGAAGGTTTTCCTTCTGTATGGCGGCTAATTCCTTTGGAGTCATGGACTCTTCCCCTAAACCGATAGGAGTAAATTCTTTAACCCATTTATAAATGGTAACTTCTGATACGCCATATTCGCCGCTTAATTCTTTGACCGAATTACCCGAGTGATAAAGATCTACAATAGTCTTCTTGAATTCATTATTATATTTTTTACCTGTATTTTTACGTTCCAAGACGGACACATCCTCTCAAAAATCATTGTAAGGACTTAACTAAAATGTGTCCATGAAACTATACTAACTCCACTTTAACAAGATATGTTTTTCTTATTGAGCTAAAGGGTGCGTTAGCTGAAGATCGGAGCTGTCTTTAAGGCAGCTTTTCCTTATGGAACTAAAGGGGCAGGTTAGCATAATAAGAATATATCAATAAACGGTAGATAAACTTGGAAAGCAGGTGTTTCCAATGGAGAATGTTAAATGGATAAATGGAAGTTATAAAGAAGATAATCGTATTTTTGATTCAGAAATTCAAGCCGAAGAATGGGTGGATGCCTTATATCCAGATTTTGTTCCGTATTTATTTAATAAGATTAATGTTGGATATGCTACACCTGACGAGAAGGTATTCAAATACTTAGCAAATTACTTACCAGAATAGGCTCGTTATAATAATGTGAATGTTAATATCTATACAGAGAAAATAACTAAAGATGGTCAAGTTATTTTTAAAATTTGGACACAGTAGAAGATATGAACTATGCAAGATCGTGAAGAAATGTACTTAAACTAACGGGTGCTTTAGTTCATTAACAGGGGTTGATGCGGCAGCCTTTTTTGTATGAAAACACTTTAGTGAAAGGCCATACTTAAATAAGCCCACCATATTCTAATTTTTTTGAAGGACGTAAATGTACTATGTCGTTATTTTAACTGGTTATGCAGTTTTTTGTTCTGATGGATCGATTGTATAGCCTTTCTTTTTTAGGTATTCGATCATTTTTAATTCTTTGTTCATTTGTTTTTCTTCAAGGTAATTTGAGCCTAGTTCATGATAGGGTTCTCCGGTTTTTAAGATGTTGTAAGCAATCGTCAATAGTAAATGAGCAGAAGCAATTCGTCCCTTCATTTTCCCCTGTCGTTTGGTAATCCTTTTTCGATGTGAAGCAATTCGATTATTTTGCCTTGAGGTTGCCAGTACACACTCTACGGCCATCGTTTTTAATGCTTTGTTTCCTTCTGTGGTTTTACTTGTTTTTTTTTACCAGCACTTTCATAATTTCCGGGACTCACGCCAGCCCATGAGGCAAGATGTTTAGCCGACTTAAATACGGTCATATTAACGCCCATCTCTGCGATAAAAGTTGCTGCGGCTGCTTTGTTCACACCAGGTATACCATCCAATAATTCTACTTCCTTACGATATGGGGACAGGAGTTGATCGATTTGTTTTTCCAATTCTTCTATGGCTTCTTCTAAATAACCCATATGTCCCCAATGGTAACGCAACATATCACGATGATGACGGCGAATACGACCATTAATTGCACTGGAAATGTCCGTAATACTAGCTTTTGTTCGCCTATCCACCATTTTTCGAAGACCATCGGTCTCTATTTTTTCACCGTTTAGAATCGCTTCAAGGATACGGCGTCCCGATACACCAAAAATGTCTGATAGAACGGATGTTAGCTTGATATTAGCATCTTGAAGAATTTTATGAATGCGATTCTGCTCTGAGGTGCGATGATGAATCAATTTTTTTCGATAACGAGTAAGATCTCGTAAATCACGAATATCCTCCGGTGGAACAAAATTGCTTTCAATAAGTCCGCATCTTAGAAGCTTGGCAAGCCATTCGGCATCTTTCACATCAGTTTTACGCCCTGGAACATTTTTGACATGTCTGGCATTGGCAAGAACAAGGTGAAAAGAATCTTCGAGTATATTCCATATTGGTTTCCAGTAGACTCCAGTACTTTCCATTACAACATCGGATACCTGAAGGGTAGTTAACCAATCACTTAAAGCCAAGAGTCCTGTTGTTGTAGTTGAAAACGTTTCAATAGAGGTATTTGGCTTTTTATCTAATGGACCAAATAATACACAGGCTACTACTGTTTCTTGGTGTACATCTAGGCCAGCACACCGTTCAATCATTGCTTCCATAGGAGAATCACCTCAATAAAAGATTAACAATACATATGACAGGAGATTTGTTACAAAAATTTTTGTATACGTACTTGTAGTACACTAAATGGTTCTTCAATACTGTCACAACCAGTTTCTTATACAGGGTATCTTCCTTAAGATCCACCAAAAAAGATTCAGCCTGGTTGTATTGTTATCATCCATTATTGTCAAGGGTTTAATGGGTTAGACTTTATCTTGGGTAAAGAGCAGGTTTTCGTGGTAGATGGTGGCGGCGAGAATCGCCGCCATAGAAGTTTCTTATGGAACTAAAGGGGCAGGATAGTTGAAGAAACTATTATAAAAGTTATTCGTATAGGTATTAAGGAAATTATTATTTGGCGGAGGAGGTTTAGTTGTGTTGTGGGATAAACCTAAATGTATTGTATGTGATAAAGAGATTAAGGAAGATGACTTTGTTTTTGTAAAAATGCGTTACCCAAAACGAAAAGGTTTTACTGAGATAAAAGCTTATTTAAGAAACGAAGGCAAATTCATTTGTGAAGACTGTTTTAATAATAAATCCTACTAAACTCTATTCAACTAACGGGGCAGGTTAGTTGCATAACAAATATGGGCTATTGTGGTAATCTTAGGTTGTAGAGGGGTGACTAAATAAATTATTTCTTTTTTAATTATTTCTTTATTAACTTTTGTAGGAGTGTGCTGTGATTGTGGAATCATACTATTTTCGTATAAAAAAATATACAACTAAAGGGAGGGATTAAATGGATGTTGAAAGTCTGATAAAGAGGAAAATAACAGTCACATATGTCACGACAACGATTACTTCTATTATCTTAGCTTATTTATATATGGCTGGCGGAATTAAGGTGGGAACTCCCTATAATTTAGGAGGTGAATTTTTAGGCTGGTTATCTATATATAGTATGTATGTGGGTGCAATTGTCTTGATTTATGGAAACCTGGTTTCGGTAGGCATTGAATATCTACAAACAAAATGGTTTATTAAACATACATGGCTTTACGTTTTGTTTCATGGTTTTTTCGGTTTATCAAATGGTTTGTTTTTTCAGGAAACGACATTAGCATTAGCCGGAATGGTAGTTGCTTTATTCTATGCTTTTATTGATAGATGGCTATATGTTAGAGCTAAAGTTCAACTGAGTACAAAGATGTTTTTTCTTTTCCCTGTCTTAGCATGTGGTTTGCTATCGGGATATTTTCAGATAATATCAGAACCTTTGCCACCCTTTTCAATGGAAGAGGCTGTTGAATTTGCCACTGCTGGTAATGGTACTGTTACTGATGTTTTCCCTGAAAATGTTGGCAAATGGGATGGAATGATTGACGGTTATCATGTCGAGAGAGAAACATCTGCAAAAGAAATAGGAAAAGAAAAATATATCATTACTTTTACTGAGGGATGGGACAAAGGAAAGGAAAAGGGTTCCTGGTTCTTTTCGTATGAAGTAGAACGTGGAACTTTATCCGCTAATGGTGGTGAGGGGGCTTACCCTCCATACTATAAATAAATGAATGGAATCTCCCAGACTCTTTTAGCTATTTGTCTTGTCCTTCATATCTTACTGGATGATATGCTAGTAAAATTCTATAACTAAATAAAGGTTGCTGCGACAACCTTTTTTCTTACGGAACTAACGGGTGCGTTAGTTGAAGATCAGAGCTGTCTTTAAGGCAGCTTTTTCGTGCGCCCGGCATGGGTGCAATCTATAGGGTGAAAGTCCCGAACCATGAAGGCAGTAGTAGTGGTTAGCTTAATGCAAGGGTGTCCACGGTGACGTGGAATCTGAAGGAAGCAAGCGGCAAACCTCCGGTCTGAGGAACACGAACTTCATATAAGGCTAGGTATCATTGGATGAGTTTGCGAAACAAAACAAAGTCCTTACTGCCGAAGGTGGTACAGAGTAAATGAAGCAGATAGATGGAGGGAAAGATTGCACTCTTACCCGGGGAGGTCTGATGACAGCCAAGTACACTTGGTAACCTGTCCAGTGATGGACAGCTGAATCATCAGAAGTCAGCAGAGGTCATAGTACTTGTCTACTCGAGAAGATAAGGAAGGACCGAACAGATTAAGGAGGATGAATACTAGGCGTTCGTTATCTGCGAAGAAGCAAACAATTCCTAACGGAACTTATTTGAAGGAAGAAGTGGTGAATACACGGGGAACTTCAAAAGGGCGGAGCAGATAAAGGCACAAATAGACCATCTCGTCCACGCAGGGAAAGGATATCAACGATGTTAATGGAACAGATACTAGAGAGGGAAAACTTAATACAGGCATTGAAGCGTGTAGAAAGAAATAAGGGAAGCCATGGTGTAGATGGAATGCCGGTTCAAAACCTGAGACCGCACCTCGCAACCGAATGGTACAACATGAAAACTGCCCTTTTACAGGGTACCTATCAACCGCAGCCCGTCCGTCGTATCGAAATCCCGAAACCAAACGGCGGAGTTCGGCTATTGGGTATTCCAACCGTTCTAGACCGTTTCATTCAACAAGCCATTGCCCAAATATTGACTAAGATATATGACTCAACCTTTTCGGAGAATAGCTATGGATTTCGCCCTAACAAACAAGGGCACCAGGCGGTTCGAAAGGCAAAGTCCTATATAACCGAAGGTTATACATGGGTAGTGGATATGGACTTGGAGAAGTTCTTCGATAAAGTGAATCATGACAAGCTCATGGGAATGTTAGAGCGGAAAATTGAAGATAAACGAGTTCTCAAACTGATTCGTAAATTCCTTCAAGCAGGCATTATGATAGGCGGACTTTTTCATAAAAGTGAGGAGGGAACTCCGCAAGGAGGTCCGTTAAGTCCTTTATTATCTAATATCATGTTAGACGATTTAGATAAAGAACTAGAGAAACGCAATCTTCGATTCGTAAGGTATGCGGATGACAGTACTATCTTTGTGAAGACACGAAAAGCCGCCAAACGTGCAATGGGAAATATCTCAAGCTTCATTGAAAATAAACTGAAGCTAAAGGTCAACTACGAGAAGTCGAAGTATGATCGCCCTTGGAACAGAACGTTTCTCGGTTTTAGTTTCACGAAGTCAAAGAAGAACCCGAAGGTTCTACTGGCTAAACAAACGGTGAAGAGAGTAAAGAAACGAATCAGGGAAATGACCTCGAGAAAATTACCGATACCCATGAAACTCCGAATAAATAAGTTAAAGCAATACCTTAGAGGTTGGATGGGGTATTTCGCCCTCATTGATACTCCGAACGTATTGAAGAATTTAGATTCATGGATTCGAAGAAGACTCAGGATGTGCCTATGGAAGCAATGGAAATTGCCAAGAACGAGGGTGAAGAAACTCAAAGGATTAGGCGTCCCATTTGGAAAAGCATATGAATGGGGAAATAGCAGAAAGGGTTATTGGCGCATAGCGCATAGTCCTATTCTAGACAAAACCCTTAATAATGTTTATTGGCTCCATCATGGGTTAGTAAATCTATATGAACGATATACAAAACTACGTCAGACTTAAACTGAACCGCCGTATACCGAACGGTATGTACGGTGGTGTGAGAGGTCGGAGGCTAGGCGCCTCCTCCTACTCGATTTATGGAACTATCGGGGCAGGATAGTTGAAGAACTTAGGAATTTGAAACTTTAAATCGGTTAAATCGTAATAAAGATAAATGTCAAAGGCGAAGGGAATAATCAGAGGTGAAATCCTTGAGAAATGATGAAGGTAAACGTAAAAAAAGCAAAATTGATACTGATGATGGATGGAATAGAACGTTTTATGGAAGCCCCACAATTGGAGGGGTTATTGTAGTTGGGGCAATTGTTCTATACTTTATATTTAAATAGATTTATTCTACTAACGGGCAGGTTAGCATTCCTGTAGATAGCTATTTTTTGATTTTGAAAAAAATAGAGCTCCTCAGTAAGATATGAGATTAACGAAGGAAGTAAAGCCTTAAAAGAAAGTAAATGTTAATTGAACATCTGGCAATCTGGCATTTTCATTTTTAAGACTTATGACTGAGACAAAATGAAAGTCACTAAATTTGGAAGCAGGAAGGAATGATCTGACGTGAAGGTAAACAGAAAACTACACAAAAAAAATCCAGAGTGACACACTACTCTGGATTTTAATATTAAGATACTTGTTCTAGAATTTTATTATTGGCAGGAGGGTGGAATTGACCTTCCCATTTAGAAATGACGATTGCTGCAAGTGCATTACCTACAACATTCACTGCCGTACGACCCATATCAAGAATACGGTCAATACCAGCAATAAATGCTAAGCCTTCAATTGGAATACCGACGGTGCCTAGTGTTGCCAAAAGGACGACGAAGGAGACACCTGGTACACCTGCAATTCCTTTAGATGTAATCATCAACACTAGCATTAAGGTAATTTGCTGCATGATGCTCAAATCAATTCCATACATTTGAGCAATGAAAATGGCTGCTAATGCTTGATATAACGTAGAACCATCAAGGTTGAAAGAGTAGCCTGTCGGAATTACGAATGATGCAATATGTTTTGGACATCCGGCCTTCTCCATTTTTTCCATGATTTTTGGGAGGACGGATTCCGAACTAGCTGTTGAAAATGCTAAAATTAACTCTTCTTTTAGAAGCTTAATCAATTTAAAAATACTAAACCCTACTACTTTAGCAATAATTCCAAGAACGACAAGTACAAAGAAAAGCATTGTTCCATATACTGAAAGCGCTAACTTACCTAAAGGAATTAATGACGCCAAACCGAATTTAGAGATAGTTACCCCTATTAGTGCAAATACACCGACTGGAGCGAATTTCATAATCAAGTTGGTTAAGTAGAACATCCCTTCTGCCGTACCTTGGAAGAATCGAAATACCGGTTTACCTTTTTCTCCAATTGCGGCAATACTAACGCCAAATAATACAGAGAAGAAAATAATGGCTAGCATATCGCCTTCTACCATCGCTTTAATCGGATTCGATGGTACGATGTGAACAATTGTATCTACAAAAGATTCATGCTGCTTAGTTTCTGCTGTATCTACATAACTGGATATATCTGTTTGTTCAAGCTGGTTCATGTTTATACCAGCGCCCGGCTGAAGTAAATTAGCGGAAACCAGACCAACAAGAATTGCTATTTGCGTTACTACCACAAAGTATAAAAGTGATTTGGCACCAATTTTACCTACTGATTTCAAATCGCCTACCCCTGCAACGGCAACAATCAGACTTGAAACAATGATTGGTACAACAATCATTTTAATCATGCGTAAGAATATATCTCCCAATGGTTGTAAATAGCCTTGGGCAGTCTCATTACCATAAAAAATGGCACCAACAATAATCCCTAGAATTAATCCAATGAATATTTGGCTAGCTAAACTTAATTTAATTTTCTTCATTTACTTTCCTCACATTCCATAAAGTCTTTGATGTAAAAACATTTTGTCTCGTAAGGGATACAAGTTATTAAATAGAAAGAAAGTGATTTTTATTTTTTAAAAATTCTGTCTTTATACCGAAAGAAAAGACACTTCGTTTGTCGATTCCTATTGGCGTGACTATTCATACATGTTCCCTTTAGAAGCTGACGAGGTTAGCGCTGTCGGGTTAGGAATTGGAAACACAAATACCCTATTATCTCTGAGTTCACCCCTAGTGGAAAACATCTGAAAAATGGTTTCCGGTTCTATTAATAAGATTAAGAGAACCAACTTATAATAAAAATATTAATCTATAAATATTTATTATAGGATTAAGGGACACGCCATCTTTCTCTACGATAATAAAAATTCATCCTCTTCAAATGATATTAAAACATGAGACATTTAAAATCTTTTTAAAATCGCAAGTTGGATATAAAGTTTGGTAATCTTTGAGATATGTGTGTGGTGTAAATCCCCATTTACGCTTCCTCTTTTACCAATTTCATCCTCCTTTTTTATCTATGTAGTTCTATTCAGTGAATATAAAATACTTCCTTTCTTCCTTATTTTTAAGGGATGAATCAATAATGTAACATTAAAATGAAGCGCTTACAATAATTATTTAAAGAAAATTCGGGAATATAAGACTTTTTTCGACATTTTTCGATAATTTCCGTATTGATCACGCACCACCATTATTGTTCTCAATATAAACACTTAATTTTCTTTATATATCGGATGATTCCTACATTTTTCAAGGTAAACTTGATTGATTTTCTGCCATAACAGTTCCCTTTTTTCATTTTTTTCTTCTATCAAGGGACATTTTAGTTTTAAAAGGAAATATTATGAAACTAATGGGGGTTCTATTCGTAAAATATAGGAAAGGGTGTGTATATATTGATTTTTTCACGTACGTAATCACTTTAGGAATTCTCGCATTTATAACCGATTATGTTAAGGAAGATATGGCAACGTCATTCCCATCAAACACTGAAAATACAGTACAGATGTAAAGACACTATTATTTATTATTGCTGTTATTGGTTTATTTAGCTTACTTATGTTTTTTCAAACTAAGAAAAGTAATACTTTTTTATTGCACATGTAATTTCCCTTCGTCATTTTCATTTTTCCATAATTCCACCTATTCCAACAGGTCCACGGCATATGAGTTTTCTTTACCTAGCGGTATGTTCAAACACTGATTTAATTTGACTTTTTTGTATTGTCCTGAAAAAAGTTGATAACTTTAAAAAACTATATTTCTAATAAATGTTGAAAATAAAAGTAGAAGATACATATTCGAGGCTTAATAATCATATTTAGTAACGATTGAAGGAAAATGAATTTTGGAGGCCATGATAATGAATGAAAAAGATTCTAAACAGAGGCAGGCTTTATCAGAAGAAGACTATAATGAAAGAAAAAAGTTATATAGAGACCTCTCCAACAGGACTAATGATGAGTCAGCTAAACTTCATTCACAGACAGTCGGCTCTAGAGGACCTGTACTGGAACAAGATAGTGTACTCCACGAGTCCTTACAAGAGTTTATTCATGAAAAAATATTAGAAAGACCGGTTCATGTGAAAGGATTTGGTGCATTTGGTTATTTTCAAACGATATATTCAATGTCCGAATACACAAAACTGAACTTTTTACAAAATCCTGATCATAAGGTACCTGTTATGGTTCGCTTTTCATTAGCTGTCAGTACGAAAGGTACACCTGATACTTCCAGAAATGTACGTGGTTTCGCTACAAAATTTTATACAGAAGAAGGTGTTTTTGACCTTTTATGTAATCATATCCCCGTCTTTTCTGTTCGTGATGCGATACGTTTCCCAGAATTTATTAAAGCATTCTTACCTTCACCCAAAAATAACTTAATTGACCCTGATAGTTTTTGGAGCTTTGTAGCAAGAGCACCCGAATCTATTCATTTTATTGTACGTCTCTACTCTGACGCAGGTACAGTAAAAAGTCTTCGTCACATACCAGGACATAGTGTGAATACATATGTTTGGAGAAATGCTCAAGGTATTAGAAAGTATGTTAAATACCATTGGTATCCATTTGAAGGTGTACAATACATTGGTCGCGAGGAAGCAAATAGACTAGCCGCTGAAAACCCTGATTATGCTGGTAAAGATCTATTCGATGCTATTGCGGGTGGTAAACCAGTGGAATATGGCTTATACGTTCAGCTCATGGATCCTGCAGATGAAGCCCATCTTTCTTATGATCCTTTAGACGATACAAAAGTATGGGATAAGAAAGAATATCCTCTTATACCAGTAGGGAAAATGGTATTAAGTAAAAATCCTGATAATTATAAGGAACAAGTAGAAAAAGTCGCCTTCTCCCCTTCAAATTTACTTGACGGTGCAGAATTATCTGATGATAAAATACTGCAGGGCCGAGCCAATGTTTATAATGATTCTCAAAGAAGAAGAATTGGGCCTGAATTTCGTAAAGTACCAGTCAATCAACAGCAAGACTGGACAACGGCTAACCAAATTACAAGTGGTGATGGAAGATATGTTGAAGGGAAACTAGAAAGAACTTCTATAACAAAGCATGATGATTTTGTGCAGGCTGGTGAATTCTACATGAAGTTAACTCCTATAGAAAAAGAGCATCTTGTAGAAAATTTGGCTAGCGACTTGATGGTCATATCCGATGATATTAGAAAGAAAGTTATGGAGTATTTAAATAAGGTATCATCTGACTTGGCAAAAAGAATTGAGATACAACTAAAAAAACAATAAAGATATAAAAATTAAAATTTACTAAGACTAATGAACTAACGGGTGCTTTACTTCAATAAGAGAGTTGCTTTGGCAGCTCTTTTTTCTTATGGAACTAACAAGGCAGGTTAGTGTAAGAAGGTATAGACGATAAATTACAGAATATTATTCGTAGGGGGGTGCTTAGTTTGAATAATCACCATGAAACGCCTGAAGAAAAAAGAGAGAGGTTAAGACAAGAAGAACTAAAAAAAAATCCAACAGGTGCATTAAAAGATGGAATTAATAGAACTGAATATGGTAATCCAGCAGACTTAGTTAGTGGTTTAGGTTGGAAAGAAACAGGAATATTAATTGTTGTTTTAATAGTTGGATATGTTTTATATAAACTATTTTTTTAAAGATTTTACTTAACCTTGTTCAACTTACGGGTACGTTAGTTTAATATCGGTATCAATATGGCCCGATTTTTAGAGGCTTTTGGAATGCAACGGACGACCGAATTAATTTAAGGAAGTATGCGTGAGTTAACAAATTTAAACGAAATTTCGACTGTTAATATCCTGATGTATGGAGATAATAAAGTTGTTTATACTTTGAATTTAAAAAGCCAAAGCCTTGTGAAATAATGTAGCGGTCTACTAAGTAAGTTTCAAAGAAAGCAGGTATGTATATGAAAAAGAAAACAATCGGTGAAATGACCAATAGTAGATTAAGTTGGGGATTTGATGCCTCAACTCGTGTGATTTTGAATAAGAAAGGCAAAGGATCATATAACCGGAGAAAAATAAAGCAAGAACTATCGAAGGGAAAGTAGTTTCTTTTTTATCTTTTTAGTATATTTATGTTATAACGTGGAATATATAAAAAAGACGAGATGCGCTAACATCTCGCCTAGTAACCAATCCAAAGTGGTCGGTTGCTCCTAAATCTTACGCTTCTTAGAAGGCCGCCCGTGCTGTTTGGATGTAGAACGGGTGGTTTTCTTTTTGACTTTTTTAGCAGGAAGGAAGCTAAATAAATATACAACTGTCGAATTGGCAACTGTTTTAGCTACTTCCACTAATACGTCTTTTAGAAGATCCATTGCGGTCACCTCCCTTCTCTCTTAGAAAAAGAGATAGGGGTAGGGAGGAAGCACCTAAGTTCATTCCATAATAGATATAATTCAACGTTGTAAGCTGGTAACGTGGAGGGCTTACTCCCAATGATGCGTTGATAAGGAAAACACTAGTGAGACTAGCCACTGTATAACTTATCTTTATATCGGGAAAGTGGTGGAATAGTACCAATGAAATGTCTTATCCACATGGAGGGATAGCCACTAGACTAATGAAGATTCATGTAATCATGTAAGGCAAATCTTTATCGGTAAATAAGGTTTTCGTAATACTAAAAAAGGTTTATCTCCCACGGGAGGCACCGACTTATTGAAACAGAAGAATTGAGACACTGAAGGGGTAACGATTTCAGAAGTGTTGATGATTAAATCGAATTGGATTAGTTGGAACGCAGTTTGAGGTGGAAATCTCATGTACGGTGTGAACGAGGGGAAAAGGGAGCGATAATGTCAAACCCTTACCTATTCGTATGAAGTAGAATGGATTCCAGAAGATCGCCATTAGAGTCGATTCTTTTTCTTTGTCACTGTTTCAAATAAAAGAGTTACTATTTGAAGCACGTTGGAACCTAATTTATAGTGATAATATTTTATGAATTGGAAAAAGATAGTCTTAGGAAAGGAGGGATTGCGAATGTCTGTGAAAAAGTGGTTAACTGGATTGGTCGTTTTGCTTGCGATGATTGTGGTTGTGACAACTCCAGGCTCACTCAGTGTATTTGCCGAGTCAGGCGTCGTAACACAGCCAATTGAGTCAGTGAAAGCGATTGAGATCGAGTTGAACGATAATTACTTTAATCCGAAAGTCATTACTATTCCGAATGGAAGAACGACAACGTTGATAGTGAAAAACAAAGATACGAAAAAGCACACCTTCACAGTGGAAAAGCTCAGTATTGACGCCGAAGTCCAGCCGGGAAATGAAAAAACCATTACCGTGAAACCGAAAAAGACCGGTACATATGATCTGATATGTCGGTACCATTTACAAGAAGGAATGGTTGGAAAAGTAATAGTCAAATAACAAGCAGGGCCAAACGGGCCTTGCTTTTTTAATAGGCAACGGTAACTTACTTATTATTACCCTGACATCATCATAACAGCTAACTTTCCTCCACAAACGGATGCTCCTTTAAAAAGGGAAATGCTAACTTTTTGTAAAGTAAAGAGGTAGGTGAGAAAAAGATTTTTTCCATATTCACTAGTGTTAATGGTACTAATAAAATTGAAGTAAATATTGAGCTAACGGGGCAGGATACTTTAAAAATAATTGAGGGGATTTCTTAATGTCTATAAAGAAAGGGCGTTAAAATGAAGTTTTTATACGGGTTAGTAATTATAGCTTGGTATTTTCTGATTACGATTTTAGCTACAACGTATTGGAAAGGACTTGGTTGGTGGTTTTTAATAATTTGTGCAATTGTTTTGTTTTTAGGTGACGGCTTGATAAGGAGATTTTTTAAAAATACAAAAGTAGTAGGATAGTTTAAGAGGATATAACTCGTATTGTAAACTGGAATTAAGATTTGAAACCAAAATTCATCCTGGAGGAACCAATGAGAAACAAGTATGAAACCAGATATTTTTATATTATCAGCCTAAGTGATGATAAATTTATTCAGTGGAATACAGTTAAGGGAATCCTTAACGAAGATATAGTAGATGATTATGAAATAATTAACTGATTTAATGGTCAAGATGTTCGAGATAAGTTTGGGATATAGCCAAAGATGAATTTGAACAGAGAATAAAGCCTAAGATAAATTAAAATTCCTTAACCTAATTGAACTAACAGGTGCGTTAGTTGAGATCAGGGCTGCCATTTGGTGGATTTTTTCCTTAATCAACTAAACGGGCAGAATAGTGAAGAAGAAATGATATTAGAGACTATTTAACTAAAGGGAAGAAGAGTTTAAAAAGGAATATTCACACATTCGCTGAATATATAGGTACGGACATTAAATAAATCGGGTTTCAAATGATAAAACCTACCCTAGGAGATGATCGGAGATGGAAACACGGGTGAATCAAATTGAACTGAATGGACTCACTTTTCAATATCGCGAGAGTGGAGAACCTTCTGCCCCACCACTTGTTGCACTTCACGCGCTGGGGACAAGTGCAGAAACATGGGATCAAGTTGCTGCTGTATTAGGAGAAAAATACCGAGTTTTAGCTTTAGATCAACGGGGGCACGGTGGGAGTGCGAGAACTAGTACATACACTTTTGAACTGATGTCCGATGACTTGCTTCATTTTGCGAATGCTATGAATTTGGAACGTTTTACGCTAATTGGTCATTCCATGGGAGGAACAGTATCCTATCTTTTCGCGGAAACATATCCGTCAAGAATAGAAAGGTTGATTGTTGAAGACACTCCTCCTCCTGTTCCAGATAAGATGTTCGAAGTTCCTTCCAAACCTTCTGATCCCCTACCGTTTGATTGGCGGGTTGTGCCTTCGATTCTACGGCAACTAAATGAACCCAATCCCGAATGGTGGGAGCGTCTTTCGGACATTATCATGCCGACTCTTATTATAGGCGGTGGTTCCAGTCATATTCCTCAAAACAAATTGCAGGAAGTTTCTGAGCTTATACCGAATTGCGAATTGGTGACGATAGAAGATGCCGGGCACTTTGTGCATGATGCTAATTTACCAGCCTTCTTAGCTGCCGTAAAAAGTTTTCTTAATTCATGAGTTTCCAACGCTTTCACTGCTAGCCTAATTCTTATTAAACAAACGGGCGCAATTCTGTAGAAAGGATTGTGCTATTTCTTTATGTAGAGGGCCATTTAATTGAATAAGAGGTTGCATAAAACCCTACTTTTTATGCAGCCATCAGGCGCTCTTGAGCAAGCGTAAACGATGATTTATCAACGAGGTATAATAAATCATTCATAAACGATAAATGGCGATAAGAGAAAACCCTTTGGTGCCAAGGGTTTTGGTTTTGGTTGGGTTCCCTTTAAGAAGCATTTTGTAAACTGGGTTTGAATAGCACATGTAATACAATTATTAATGATTTTTTACATCTTCTTCGAATATATTAATGGTATATGTTGTTATAAATGGAAGGGGGATTACTTTGGATACTTTTCAAATACTTTTAATCATTCATATTATATTCGGAATAATATGCTTATTTTCAGGTGTAATAGCTATGTCCGCCAAAAAAAGAAGAGGTACTCATACAAAATGGGGTGAACTCTACCATGCATCTTACGTTGTAATATTTATTACTGCAATCATCTTGTCAATTTTGCGATGGGAAGAAATCGCTTATTTGTTTTATGTGGCCCTTTTTTCTTACTCCTTTGCGATATATGGTTACCTTGCACGTAAAAGACGTTGGAAAAACTGGATTCATCACCACATTAGAGGTATGTTAGGTTCTTATATCGGTGCTGTAACAGCTCTTTTGGTTAATATTGGGGATATGGTTCCTCTACTTAACCAACTGCCCAAACTATGGCTTTGGTTTATACCTACCATCATCGGAACACCCTTGATTTATATCGTAAGCCAAAAATACACAAGAAATAAAAAAGAAGAACCGGGAAAAGAGTTGTCCAAGAAAGAAAACAACAATACTTTATAACAGAGCCTAGTATTAAAAAACAACATTATTTCTTTAACAGAACCAAGGTTTTTAAAAAACTCTGATAATCCTGACTTATGTTAAATAAGGCACAAAGAGAAATATGTTATTCTTGTTCAGCAATCGGGCACGATTCTTTAATAAGAAATGCTTTTCTTAATGAACTCCCTCAGTTTAATAGATAATGCTCACGAATACTCGCTTATTCGCAGGATTTCAAACCACATGGTATAGGTTGCTTTAGATGAACGAAAGAGATAGGAACGTTTTGATAAGATGAGGGCAGATTGAAATAGGGGATCTATTGAGAATCCCATATTATTACATATGCTGCACGCATTTTCCACGCTGCCCCTGGAGGCTTTCCCTCCCATGTCTCAACGGGTCATAATCATATGCCCTTTCATTCCTTCGTCATGCCTATCCAAGGGGTGGAGGCTGGTTTTGCTAACGGAACGGGTCATTGCCCTTTTGTTCATTACATCCAGTACTTCGTGCTTTCTTTGAAATCCTACGAATAAGCCAACTTTCGTTAAATAACAATGTGAATGTAAATTTACGCTGCTAGTTGTTCAAGAGGGAAGATCATTTCCGGTTTATAGGCAGAGCCATTACGAGCAATCCCTACTAGGACACGGGCGAGTTTTCCACATAGTTTCATGATGGATTTCATTTTCTTAATCTTCTTCACCTTAACATTGTTCGAGTGTAGGGCTTTAAACTCAGGGTTATTCATCACCAGACTCATGGTCGCAAGGAAGAGGTAACGCCGCAGGCGTGATCTTCCACGTTTGGAAAGAACAATTTGGCCTTTCCACTTCCCAGAGCTTGCCTCAGCGAGATGCAATCCTGCATGACGAAGGAGCGCATTCCCGTGAGCGAACCCACTCAGATCTCCAGCTTCTCCTAAGATGCCCGCCAGTGAAATTCCGCTGATTCCTTTAATGGCAAGTATTTGCTTAACGAATGGAATCTGTTCCAAGACGTTTGTGACTTCTTGCGTCACTCTTTCGAGTTGGGATGAAGCGAGATCATATTCCTCTAATAACTGTTCCAAGTGAAGTTTATATGCATCAAGGGCTTGTTTCGTACCAATTGAACGCTTGGCCAATGTAAGCAGGGAACGGGCTTTTTTATGCCCGGAATGTCGCTTCATACATGATTTCCACCCGGTTACGATATCTTGAGGCTGTAAGGAACTTAATTCAGCTGGGGTAGGAAAGAGGCGTAGGGTTGCGATTGCCCCTTTACATGATACGTCTTTAAACACTTGCCGGAGCTCGGGAAAGACAACATCCACCCAGCGATTAATTTGGTTGATGGAGCTAACAAGACGCTTAACGATCACATCTCGGTTAGCCATAAGGACACGAAGTTTTTCAAATGATTCTGAAGTGGAACGAACGAAGGCATAATAGCCATTCTTCACCATATCAGCGATGACAAGGGCATCTTTTTTATCACTTTTGGATTGCGTATTATCACGATTTTCTTTGTTTCTTTTGACATGGTGAGGATTGACCGTAACGACATCAATGTTTTGTTTGACTAGCCACTTTGAAAGGTTCATCCAATAATGACCGGTAGGTTCCATTCCGACTATCGTGGTGTCTAGGTTTTTCATGTGTTTTAGTTCCTTGATCCAGTTTAGTAATCTAGTAAAACCCTCTTCGTTATTTTCAAAAGACAAAGGTTTCCCGATCACAATGCCCCGATAGTTTACAGCACGGGCCACGTGTACGTGTTGGGCGATATCCACACCAACAACTAGATGTTGATCCGTAATTCTTTCAATTAGTTGATTTTGTTTGTTTTGCATTTTAAAATTCATAGTAGGGCTTCCTCCTTAAGACTTTGAGTTAGATTGGACTCTATACTCGTATCTTACTGAGGGGCTCTATTTTTTTCAAACCTGATGTTTAACGATCTACAGGAATGCTAACAGGTGCTTTACTTCAATAAGAGAGGTTGCTGAGGCAGCCTTTTTCTTATGGCACTAACGGGGCAGATTAGTTTAAGATAATTAACAACATTATTGTTGAACTTTCAACAATAATGTTGACTTTTCAACAATACGAATGTAGTAAAGTCATTGTATTCCATAATTAGTTCTCTTTGGAAAGTGGGTATGCTATGCAACAAATACTTAGAAAGATATGTCAATTATCCCGGTGTTTTGAAACAATTAGTAATATTGAATTTAAAGACTATAATCTTGGGAGAGGTCAATATTTATACTGATTCAATACAGGCATTATCGTACGGGCAACCTTTCTGACTAAAGGATTGCTTAATATGATGGTTTTGGATATGTTGAGTAAACTCACTGCTTGTATATTGTGAGCCAAGATCTGTATGAAGAACTAAGCCCTCCGAGGGCTTTTGTGAAATGTGTGCGTTATTGAAAGCTTTTATGACCAGTTCTGTCGTCATTGAACGAGAAAATGAATACCCTACTATTTTCTTAGAATGAAGGTCCAATACCGAAGCTAAATAACACCATCCGTCTTTTAACGTGTGGATATACGTAATATCTGCTACCCATTTCTCATTAATGGTCTGAGTAGTGAAGTCTCGTTTTAGCAAATTATCCAATTGAATAACCTTTTCTTTAGATGGATAGGGACGGTATTTTTTCTTAGTAATAGAACGAATTCTTGCCTTGCTCATTAAACGTTGAACACGCTTTAGACTTAGGGAAAACCCTTTGGTTAATAAGCTTTCATGAATCTTTCGTCCTAGTATCAGCGCGGCTTGCTTTAAAATATCATTCTCCATCTGTAACTTCTTCTGTTCTTTTAGTAGTTTAATAAGTTCTTGTTCCTCAGGAGAACGGTTATCTTTTTCTTTAAAAGAACCTGTGTTTTCACTCTGTTGTATCCACCGGTCTAAAGAAGAAGGAGTAAGTTCATATTCTTTAATAAGAGCCTTACGGTTTTTCCCATTTAGGTAGAGTTGAATGATCTGTTGTTTAAATTCGGAAGTGAACGTACGGCGTTCTCGCTTGGTCATTTTGAGTGCTCCCTTATCTGTAGAGAGTTAAGTGTATCTGCCCTTAAAACCTCTGTCCAGATAAGTGTAGACGATTCAGGGCAGGATTTACATTTTGTAGGTAAAGGGAGCCGATTGACTGGGATATGTTCGTGAAAAATTAATGATCACGACAGAAAGGCTCGTCCTTAGATTATTTCAAACATCCGATGCGGCAGCGGTTGCGACGCTTTGCAATAACTATAATATTTCAAACATACATAGTACCTGCCTTATCCGTATAGTTTAAACGATGCAGTGTCGTGGATGGAGCACCATTACGATAATTTTATGGCGGATAAATCGTATGAGTTCGCGGTAACAGACAAAGAAACTGGCGAATTATTTGGAGCAATTGCGTTATCGAACAATAAACGTTTTAACCATGGAGAAATAGCCTATTGGATTGACGAGCCATATTGGGGAAATGGCTATGTGACAGAGGCAGCGCAGTCGATTTTACAATTTGCTTTTGAAGAAAAGAAACTGCACAAAGTGTTTGCGCGATATTTCCATCGAACCTTGCTTCGGGGAAAGTTATGGAGAAGATTGGTATGAAAAAAGAGGGAATTTTAAATGAACATGTCATAAAAGACAGTAAATATGTGGATTTAGTATATTACGGAATTATTAATGAAAAAGATGAATAATTAACATGCGAAATTAAGAAGTGGGGGCGATTATTACTTATTCTCCATTCGAAAAAATAAGAGTATTCGAGTTTCATTTCGAATACACTATTAATTTGAAGAAAATCAACTAAATTGGAAGGTGCCTGGCACTTCTTTTCTTGGGACTGACCCAAATGTCGCTAACTCTCCTAAAACCTTACGGCATGGCCGTGCATCATGCCCGCAGAGCTTCCGTGTCAAACCGACTATCATTATACCTATTATAATGCATATTCCAAATTAACTAGCTAAGATCCTACTTTTTATAATTAGTTTAAATTAACTACAAAAAAAGTATAGAAAATCCAATAAATTTAGAGGTATTTTTAATTTCATCACCATGTCAAGTGGTAAATTGTACCTACCGTAAGGTAGCATCCGGGTTTTTCTTAATAGTTTTTATAAAATTAAAATAATTCCAATTATTCATGTAAATTAACTTTTATTAATCTATAATAAAGTCAATGGAAAAAAATGGGGGTATCGATATTGAAGAAAAAGTTTATTGTTCCTGCAGTTCTATCGTCAGCGTTGTTGGTAGGTTCTATCCCAGTCGGTAATGTATTTGCGAAGCCTGTTGATTCGAAGGTGGCTAGTAGTGTACAAGCTTCTAAAAAGTGGAATGAGAAGGCAAGCGTTCCTGTTTTTGTGAAGGAGCGATTTGCTGAGAAATTCTCTTCTAGCAACCCTTCCAATGCACTAAATTATTTAAAGAAAAACGAAGGTAAAACCGGAATTAAAAATCCAGATAAAAACCTAAAAGTAAAAGATTCACAAAAAGATAAACTCGGTATGACCAACGTTCGCTTTAATCAATCAATAAATGGAGTGAACGTAGAAGGATCCGAAGTTATTGTTCATTTTAATAAGAATAATGAAGTCGTATCCGTCAACGGAAGAGTAAATCAGACGATTGCCGATGATGCGGTGGACACGACTGCCTCCTTAAGCAGTGATGCAGCACTAAAGCAGGCACTATCATCTGTCAATGCCCCTGAAGAGCTAACGTATGAGCCAACTTCTGAGCTTGTAGTCTATCCTTTTGAAGGAGAGAATCATACAGCTTATAAAGTGAATGTTAACTTCATGGGGGATGAGCCTGGCAACTGGTTTGTCTTTGTGGATGCAAACACGGGAGAAATCATCGATAAGTATAATGGTTTAATGCATGCTGATGAAATGAAAACACAAAAAGGTGCTGGAAAAGGGGTACATGGTGATCACAGGGAATTACATATTACCCAAGTGAAGGAACCTAAATCTGGAACTCAGTTTGCGTTAGCTGATTACTCTCATAATGGTCTTGATGGAATACTTACGTATGATGCTAAAAATGATAATAGTTCCAGTAATGATACTCTATATGTGGGGAATTCTGCTGCATTTATCGGCGACTATGATCGGGCTCTTGTCGATGCACACTATAATTCGGAAAAGGTATATGATTATTACCTTAATGAGCATGGCCGAAATTCTCTTGACGGTGAAGGAATGGCAATCATTTCTAAGGTCCACTATGGCAATAATTACAACAATGCATCCTGGAATGGGCGTTGGATGACCTATGGGGATGGTGACGGTGAGTTCTTTATTTCACTATCAGCCGGTCTTGACGTTGCTGCCCACGAAATGACTCATGGCGTCATCACTCATACAGCAAATTTAGTTTACCGCAATCAATCTGGAGCACTAAACGAATCATTTGCTGACGTCTTTGGTGCACTTGTTGACGACGATGATTGGGAAATGGGTGAGGATATTATGGCACCAGCTGCTAAAGCTGACGGTGTAACGAGATTGCGCAGCTTGAGTAATCCAAACAGTGTTGTAGTAAGTAATGCGGAAAGAGCTGCATATGGCAGTGGAGTCTATCCGGCTCATATGGATGAATTTTATCACATGCCAACTTCGGTAGATGGCGGCGGTGTCCATGTTAACTCCTCGATTACAAACCACGCTGCATACTTGATTGGTCAAGAAATTGGAAGGCACAAGTTAGGACAAATCTACTATCGTGCAATAAGCGTTTATTTAACGCCAAATTCCGATTTTAGTGACGCTCGTAAGGCTATTGTTCAGTCTGCAATTGATATTTATGGTGAAGGCAGCAAGGAAGAGGCTGCAGCTGCTGCCGGATTTGATTCGGTGGGAATTTACTAAGTATATAATTGGATCCGCCCGCAGGAATCAATATTTTTAGCGGATTTTAGAAGAATATTGAAGTGCGTTTTATGTTCCCCCAGAATAAGAGTTTGGGGGATTTTTTGTTATGGTCTCACCAGCCTCCATGTGTTGCCACATACACTCTGGACACGTGGAGTGCTGTTCACTACTTGTAAGGAAAGATAGATAAGAGATGTAACAGTGATTAAAGAGCCTTTTGTAAGTCTCTTTAATTTTATTAAGTATAGAGGGTTTTAAATAGATTGCTTATATTAACAATACATAGATAAATACTGACCTCTATGCTGCCAGAGATATAATGATCACTAAAAAAATAATCAAACAATTTTATAAAAATTGTATACTAAATCACTAGAAAAGAACCTATTTTGATCAATCTCTTTTCAAAATGGATTGTATTTATTTTCGCTAATATGAGGGTTCAGGAGGACCTTTTGATCAATCTTTATTTCAAAGCTACAGTTGATTCTTTTTTTAACAGATGCTTTAGCACAATACATACATGAACTGAGCTGGAATGTTCCCTCCAAAGAATAAGGAATAAGAATGGCCGAAAATCAATTTGATTTTTCGGCCATTTTAATATTTGAATATGGGGAATTCAAGAATTATTTTTCTACAGATGCAATGATGTCTTCAGCTAAGAGTTTAGAACCACTAGCACCTTTTAGATATTTCAATGTTCCTTCACTAGACCAATCAAATATCTTTATACTACTCATTCTTTTATTTACTTCTTTAATGTTTAACTGGTTAGAAACAAAATTATAATTTGAAGGAATAATTTTATTGCCGGCTATAGCAAAAGCATTTAAACAGACTATATGAGTTAGTCTATATTGCTTATAATCACTCCATTCAACAGGTAACAACTCTTTTATACAATTAAAATAAGTAAGAGTTATATTAAGTATTTTTTCCTTAGGTAATTCGGCTATCTTTGTATTTTTAATTAATAACAAAAGAAAGTTATATACATTTTGTAAAGTAATATGCTTTTCTTTAGTTCTTTTGCCAATTAACGTTCCTTTATTATACAAGGGGCTGTTAGGGTCAATAATTAGCTGTGTTGCAATCCAACTAAGATTATCACTTTCTCTTTTTAAAAATCTACTTAACGAAGTACCTATACCTTTAGCTTTTGTATTAATAATATCAAAAAATTTAATTTCCTCATCTTCATCTAACCAATGGAAGGCAAGAAAAGGAACATGTAACATTGAATTTGTTGTTTTTGTATATAGCTCAATTCCTCCTAATCTATGTTGTCCATCCATTAATGAAGCTTTTTTTTGCATTTTAATCTGCCTAAATTTGGACGAGTCTTATCATATGCATGAAAATTCCATTCTCCACCGGCGTTAAGTAATTATTCTATCCCGTTACAGGAGCAGTTCTGTAAAAACTAACTCAAATCTAGCCGATATATATATTTAAGGTATAATAATAAAGAAAGATATTTTTTAACGGATTAGGTGACGAAAATATGAAGCTAATCATTGCGGAGAAACCAGATCAAGGTTCAACGTTAGCAGGTCAATTTAAAACGAAGAAACAGCAAGGCTATATAGAAATTTTGCCGAATGAACTTTTTCCGGATGGTGCTTATGTAACATGGGCAGTCGGGCATTTATGTCAACTAGTTTCACCGGAAACGTATCATTCAAAATGGAAAAAATGGTCGATTGATACATTGCCGATGATTCCTGAGAAATTCCAATATGAAGTGACTCGACAAAAGGCAAAGCAATTCAATGTTGTGAAAACTTTGCTTAGGAAGTCGGATGTGGATGAAATTATTCATGCTGGCGATGCCGGTCGTGAAGGAGAATTGATTGTACGCAATATCGTCAATCTATGCAGCGTCAAAAAACCGATGAAACGTTTATGGATTTCCTCTTTGACTCCGAAAGCCATTTATGAAGGTTTCCAAAATCTGATTAGCGAAGAAAAAACAAGGCCACTTTATTATGAAGCATATACGAGAGCTTGTGCAGACTGGGTTGTTGGTATGAATGCTTCTAGAGCTTATAGCATTTTATTGAAACAAAGAGGGGTGTCGGATGTATTTTCAGCCGGCAGGGTTCAGACGCCTACCCTCGCTTTGATAGTAAAAAGGGAAATGGAAATTGAACAGTTCAAATCTGAACCGTTTTGGGAAGTATTTGCTGACTTCAAGATGGATGGAAATAAATATCAAGGAAAGTGGCAGCAGAACAACGATCCGAGGATTAAAACAAAAGAACTTGCTGAAAAAATTGCCGCCTTTTGCAAGGGTAAAGAAGCTGAAATTGCAGAAATGGATACAGAAAGAAAAGAATTTCAGCCACCTTTATTATTTAATCTATCTTCTTTACAGGCAACCGTGAATAAGATTTATAAATATTCACCGAAAAAGACGCTGGATATTGTTCAAAGTTTATATCAAAAAGGGATTGTTTCTTACCCGCGTTCTGACTCCAATTATGTTACAGAGGGGGAAGCCGAGACATTTCCCGATATTTTGCAAAAAATAAGCAGGTTTTCAGAGTATGAATCCCTGTTTCCGTTGCCTCAATCAAGCATCATAAATAATAAACGGTTTGTAAATGAAAAAAAAGTGACTGATCACTATGCAATTATCCCTACTGAGCAGGTCACAGACCCAAAGCGCCTTTCCGCTGAAGAACGCAATATCTATGACTTGGTGGTACGCCGCCTGATTGCGGCTCATTATGAGAAGGCGATTTTCGATTATACAACAATTAAAACGCTTGTCGATAAGCGGGCCGAATTCATTTCGAAAGGCAAGCAGCAAATCCAAGAGGGATGGCGCAAGGTGATTTTCCAAAATGATAAGGATGATGACGATATCATTTTGCCCCCCGTCAAAAAAGGGGATTCTGGACAGGTAGCCAGTGTAAAAGTGAAAGAAGGAAAAACCCAGCCTCCTAAGCGCTATACAGAGGGTCAGTTGATTACATTGATGAAAACTGCCGGAAAACATCTGGATAATGAAGAGCTAGAAAAGGTTTTGATGAAAACAGAAGGACTTGGAACTGAGGCTACTCGTGCAGGCATTATAACTATGCTGAAAGACCGTAAATATATTGATGTTAAAAAAAATCAGGTATTTGCGACAGATAAAGGGAAAGTACTGATTACTGCCATCGGAGAAAAAATTCTGGCTTCACCTGAAATGACGGCTAAATGGGAACAGCGCTTAAGGGAAATCGGGGAAGGAAAGGCTTCCGCTGGTGAATTTATGGAAGCTGTTAAGAAGATGTCGGCTAAAATTATCAGTGATGCAGTTGAATCATCGGAAAACTGGGATTTCCAAGGACTGGATACTGAATCAATTCAACGGAGCGGTTCTAAAAAAAGAAATACTGCATCTGTAGGCAGCTGCAAGTTATGCGGTTCGAAGATTGTCGATAAAGGTGAATTTTATGGATGTGTGAGTTATCAGAAAACCAAGTGTAACTTCACTATCTCCAAAAAAATCCTGAATAAAAAGATCAGTCAAGCAAATATAAAAAAGCTGTTGGCAAGTGGCGAAACGGATTTAATAAGTGGCTTTAAAAAAGGAGAAAAGACCTTTGACGCAATTTTATCTTGGTCCGATTCTGAAAAGAAGATTAGTTTTACATTTCCAACAGAACAAGCCGTCAAGCAAACTTAATGATAAACTTCTTTAAAAGACGTCCTGAGACGATATCTTCTTGTTTCGGGGTCGTTTATATAGTAAAATTTTTAGATATGCGTTTGAATGGGAGGATTCCGAATGCCTACACCGAGCATGGAGGATTACATAGAACAAATTTATTTACTTATTGAAGAAAAAGGGTATGCCAGGGTTTCCGATATTGCAGAAAATCTTTCCGTCCATCCCTCTTCAGTTACAAAAATGGTTCAAAAACTAGATCATGAAAAATATTTAATATATGAAAAGTACCGTGGTCTCGTTTTGACTGCAAATGGGAAAAAAGTGGGTAAAAGGCTCGTATACCGACATGAACTATTAGAACAGATGCTAAGATTGATTGGGGTCAAAGAAGAAAATATCTATCAGGATGTTGAAGGTATCGAACATCACCTTAGTTGGAATGCTATCGATCGGATTGGAGATCTTGTCGAATTCTTTGAGGAATCTCCTAGTCGTGTCGAGGATTTAAGAAATATACAAAAAAGAAACGAAGAGAACTCAAAATAAGCTGCCACTGGCAGTTTTTTTTTTGACTTTTATAAATTAAATGACTTATAAACCAGTCAGCTATTATTGTACGGAATAAACAATCTAACTAGTTATAAAACAAATGATGTTCAATAAGTGGATAATAGGAAAGGGTAAAAAAGGGATTTTTAGAGTCAGAGCAGAATAGCTATAAATAAGCCTCAGCAGTCAGGGGTAGAGACGGGCTTTTCTATACTAGGTGATGTAATCAAAAAGTTAAGAAACAAGTTATTTCTTTAACAATTCTATGTGTTCATATGAAACAAAGATTTAAATGGAATGGGGGAATGCCGGATGGATTTACATACTTGGCATAAAGAATCGGAAAAGAAATGGGATGACTTTGCTTCTAAGTGGGTGGAGAATTCGCAAGAAATGTGGGAAACAGGAAGTCGAAAAAATATAATCCCGTTTTTTTCTCAATATGTGCCTACGGGAAGTAAGGTAGCTGATATAGGCTGTGGAGATGGAGTTGGTTCTCTTAAACTTGCTGAAGCGGGTTATGAAGTAACTGGAATTGATCTTTCTAACGTCATGATTGAATTTGCAATGGAAAAGACCGTACATCAGCCTAAACTTTCATTTATTCAAGGTGATTTTTATCGTCTTCCATTTAAGGACGAAGAAATGGATGCGGCATTGGTAATTAATTCTCTTGAATACACAGGTGAACCATTAACTGTGGTGAAGGAAATTCACCGTATAATAAAGCCTGGCGGCTATGCCTGTTTTGGAATACTTGGTCCGACTGCGGAACCACGTAAAAAGTTTAGTTTCCAACGTTTATTGGGCGACAAAGTAATCATGAACACGATGCAGCCGTGGGAGTTTGAGAAAATAGCAGTTGAAAGCGGATGGAAAGCAGTCGCTGATACCGGCGTCGCCAAGAGAGGGGTAGACTTTACAAAACTAGGTCACTTTTCAAAGGATTTAAAGCAAGCCGTATCTTTTATGTGGTTGTTTCTCCTTCAAAAAGAGGGTAATCAGTGATGGAAAAGTATCAAATCAATCAATTCGTCGAAAAAACGAAACAGCAGGATAAGGGGCAAGGTTTGTTTGAACTTGAAACGGAAAGAATTTTGGAAATAAATCTTGAACAACAAATCTGGGCGAAAATGGGGACAATGATTTCTTATCGGGGCAATATTAAATTCGAACGAGAAGGAATATTAGAACACGGATTTGGCAAACTCTTTAAAAAGGCCTTTACAGGTGAGGGTGCATCTTTGATGAAAGCGACTGGAAGTGGAAAGTTGTATGTGGCAGATCAAGGGAAGAAGATTTCCATCTTACATTTGAATGGGGAATCAATTAGTGTAAACGGTAACGATTTACTTGCCTTTGAGCCGAGCATACAATGGGATATTAAAATGATGCGGCGTATTGCCGGTTTGCTAGCGGGGGGATTGTTCAATGTTAGACTTGAAGGGAAAGGGATGGTGGCATTCACTTCTCATTATGAACCTCTCACATTAATGGTAGAAAGGGGGAACCCAGTCTATACGGATCCAAATGCAACCGTCGCTTGGTCTGGAGACCTACAACCTGAGTTTGTAACCGATGTGTCATTAAAGTCGTTTTTTGGAAGAGGAAGTGGGGAATCGGTTCAGATGAAATTTGAAGGACAGGGATTTGTAGTAGTCCAACCTTTTGAAGAGGTGTATTTTGGTAATAAAGAGTCTTGATAAAAAACACCATAAAGCAAATACAAGAAATTTTTTAAGCTAGAATTCCAGAAAAACTTCAAAATGAAAAAACCTGAGTCAAGAACTCAGGTTTTTTCATCCATACTAAATTCAGCAGGTTTCCCCGAAAAAAAGTACTTCACTTAATGAGAGAGCTTCTTTTTTTCTTTCCCTTTCAATCCCACTCATAAGGGGTCAATTGGTAGACATAATAATTCAGCCAGTTGGAGAACATGAGGCTACAGTGACTTTTCCAGCGGTGAAGCGGCACCTTAGTTGGATCGTTGTCAGGATAGTAGTTTTCAGGGAGCTGTGTATCAATTCCACGTTCCCTATCACGTTTATACTCTTCACCGAGTGTTTCGGCATCATACTCGAAATGACCTGTAACCATTATTCTTCTTCCATCAACAGAGGCGGCAATCAATACTCCGGCCTGATCTGACTGAGCTAAAATCTTCAATTCTGGATGATTAACTAATTTTTGATAGTCAATATCAGTATGGCGCGAATGAGGCGCCATGAAATTGTCATCGAAGCCACGGACTAGATTTTCATTTGGTTCGAGTACTTCATGCTTATAAATGCCAAAGCACTTCTCAGGTAGTTCGTATTTACCTATTCCATAATGATGGTAAAGCGCTGCTTGAGCTCCCCAACAGATATGTAGTGTAGATGTGACGTTTTCGGCTGACCAGTTCATAATATCTTGTAGTTCTTCCCAATAATTAACATCTGTGAATTCCAATTTTTCAACTGGAGCTCCTGTGATAATCAAGCCATCATATTTTTTAGAACGGATTTCATCAAATGATTTATAAAATTGATCTAAATGAAATTTACTTGTGTTTTTCGATTCATGTGTGCTTAAGCGTAGAAATGATATGTTTACCTGAATAGGAGTATTGCCAAGAAAGCGTAGCAGTTGAGCCTCTGTTTTTACTTTCTCAGGCATAAGGTTTAAAATCAATATATTTAATGGGCGAATTTCTTGCCTAGTTGCCCTTTCCTCATCCATTACAAAGATATTTTCCTGTTCTAAAATTTCCTTAGCTGGCAGTTTTTCAGGTATTCTGATTGGCATAATTAGCCTCCTTCTTCAAAAATCATAATATTTTAATTATATAGAAAATTTCCAAATAGAAAAGCTATTTTAATAATTTATTGTAAATCCTCTAACGAATTCTCGAGAATGGTAAAATGGGGAGGAGATATATACATAGTTCTTTTTGAAAAACTAAAGAGGTTGGAGAGGTGTATGGAGATTGTTTGATCCCACAGCATTTGAGAATATGAAAGTAGTATTAGAAGGGGCAGTTTATGATCGTGACTTTATTGGAGATATATTGGTCAAAGCCCGTGATGATATTGTTAATCTCTCAACAATGTCAAGAACATATAAGATTGAGATGGAATTGAAGGAACCTTTCGCACCTATTTCTGTTGTTGGTGGCATTGAGTTACATGCTTCACTCGAGAATTTAAGTTCAGAGTTACTCGAATTCAATAGTAATGAAACATATGCTGGATGTACGGTTGATATATTCATTTCATTTCAGGAAAAACTTGGGGTAGGAGAAGTTGAAGATATCTTTATTGAGCTGGAGAAAATTTGGGGGAAGCAAAGAATCATTACAGTGACGACCACCGAAACGATTAGTAAAATAGATCGGCCAGTAAATTCTTCTACGTTTAAAGTTTCATTTGGTAGGCTTGTAAAAGAAGAGCAAATGGATGATTTGGAAGATATGGTAGAGTATTTGATCCAATCTCTAAAAGGAGCCAAGGGGATAGAGAAAAATTAAAAAGAAAGAATATTAAAGTTGGAAAAGTGATCTTTAAATACGGTAAAATGACAGCATCATACTTTAGGGAGAGATCATACATGTCCATTTATGAATTTGAAGTGAAAAAAATCAATGGCGAGACCGTTTCGCTTGAGGAATACAAAGGGAAAGTAATGATTATTGTAAATACCGCAAGTAAATGCGGTTTTTCGCCACAGTATGATGATTTGCAAAGCTTATATATACAATATAAAGAAGATGGTTTAGTCATCCTTGGTTTTCCATGTAATCAATTTCTTAACCAGGAGCCTGGTGATGACCTGGAAATCGATTCTTACTGTAAATTGAATCATGGCGTAACTTTCCCGATGTTTGCAAAAGTGAATGTTAATGGGAAGGATGCACATCCATTATTCAGTTATATTACCGAAAATGCGCCTGGAGTGATGGGTTCAAAATCGATAAAATGGAATTTTACCAAATTCCTGATTGACCGCGAAGGAAATATTGTCAGTCGATATGCGCCTCGAACAAAACCATTGGAAATAGAAGACGATTTAAAAGAATTATTATAAAAAATGAAAAATGAGTTCATCAGAAGAAGTCTTCCTGGTGAGCTCTTTTTCTGTAACGTTAATATGGTTTTTTCTTTTGTTCGAAATATACCAAATACATTCGATTCCAAGAGGGGAAAGATGAGGAAAAAGTTGAATATAATAAAGAACAACTATTTTACTCAGGAGGTAAACTATGGAACGAATTGCATGGGTAACGGACAGTACAGGATTATTAGACGAAGAATTATCACAAAATGAACATGTATATGTAGTTCCGATGATTGTCATCATTGATGGCAAGGAATATGAAGATGGTGTTGACCTTTCATCTGAGGAATTATATCGCAGGATGAATGAAGAAAAGATAAACCCGACTACTTCCCAGCCGTCTGTGGGGAGATTTTATGAGTTATATAAGATGCTTGAAAAACGCTATGATAGAGTCATTTCCGTTCATCTTTCCAGTAAACTGAGCGGTACAGTTTCGGCTAGCCAGCAGGCCGCACAGATGGTTACGATACCTGTAGATGTTTTTGATTCATTACTAATTTCTTTTCCGATGCTATTAATACTGAAACGGCTCATGCATTATGTTGAAAATGGTCACTCAATTGATGAAGCTTTCGTTAAAACAAGAAAATATGCAGATAGCCATGAAACCTATGTGTTAATAGGTTCTTTAGATCAGCTGTACCGCAGTGGTAGGTTAACAAATGCTCAATATTTTCTCGGAAGCCTATTAAGTTTTAAACCCATCATTTCAATTGAAGATGGGTTGCTTCATACTAAATCGAAACCTAGAAACTTAAAAAAAGCGGAAAAACAAATTTTCAGCGATTTTCGCAAATCATTTGCAACAGGAAAAGTGAAAGAATGCACTATATTATATGGGGCGCTGTCGGAGCAGACCCAGAAGTGGAAAGCAATGATTTCTGAAGAATTTCCTAATGTAAAGACGCATGTATCTCCACTCGGCAGTGCGATAGGGGTGCATACGGGTGAACAAACGATTGGAATCAGTTGGTTCAATGAAGATTAAGGCACATTAATAAGAACCATGGTAAAATAGAATGGACTTGGAGTGGTGAAATGAAACAAACTATAATTGAACTTACGGAAAAGTATGTATATAACCAATTGAATTCTGATGCCAGTGGTCATGATTGGTTCCATATCGATCGCGTTCGTAAGCTGGCTTTACATATTGCAAGAGAAGAAAAAAAAGGAAATGAATTTATCATTGAATTGGCGGCTCTCCTTCATGATATTCCGGATGATAAATTAAATCAAGATGTCGATGCAGGTTGGAGAAAGCTGGATGACTGGTTTAGGGAAATTAACTTGGATGTAGATACTGTTAAGGATATTAAACAGATTATCACCACAATTTCTTATAGTTCTGGACACGTACAACTTCCTTCTATTGAGGCGGAAATTGTTCAGGATGCGGACCGTTTGGATGCGATTGGTGCCATTGGGATTGCCAGGACATTTGCATATGGCGGAAAAAAGGGGCAACCAATGTATGATCCGTCACTTATTGTACGTGAGAAGATGACAAAACAGGAATATCGGATGGGTAAAAGCTCTTCCGTTCATCACTTCTATGAAAAATTATTACGGTTACAAGACATGCTTAACACCTGTACAGCTAAGAAGATTGCAAGTGAAAGGCATGAGTATATGGTTAGCTTTTTAGAGGAATTTTACAAGGAATGGGATGTACGATTATGAAAGTTTTTAGCATGGAACATGTAATGAAAACACAAGGGGAAAAGCTATTATTTAAAGATGTTTCTTTTTCTATTACCGAAGGCGAAAAGATTGGGATCGTTGGTATAAACGGAACTGGAAAATCCACACTTTTGAATATTATTGCAGGTTTAGAAGATAGTGATTTGGGAACGAAGGATCATCCAAATGATTACACGATTTCCTATTTATCTCAAGATCCTTATTTTGATGAAAAATTAACGATTATGGAGTATATGTATGAAAGTTCAACTCCAGTATTTTCGTTAATTAAGGAATATGAAAAAACACTCGTTCAGCTGCAATTAGATCCACAGAATAGCACAACTCAAGACCGGTTGTTAAAGCAACAACAGGAAATGGATGCCCTTAGTGCCTGGGATACAAGTGCGAACGCACGAACTATATTGACAAAGCTTGGTCTTCCAGATCATTCAAGGAAATTGGGTGAACTGTCAGGTGGCCAAAAAAAACGTGCCGCTCTGGCAAAGACTTTGATTGAAACTCCTGATCTGCTTATTTTGGATGAACCTACGAATCATCTTGATTTTGAAAGCATTACCTGGCTCGAAGAATATTTGGCTAAATATCAGAAGTCCGTTTTATTTGTGACCCATGATCGTTATTTTCTTGATCGGGTTTCCAATAAGATTTGGGAAATCGCACAGTCACAGCTTTTCGAATATAAAGGAAACTATGCTGACTATTTAGAATCAAGAGCTATTCGGGAAGAAAACGAATCGACCGAACGAACGAAAAAGGAAAGTCTATTTAAAAAAGAATTAGCCTGGATTCGTAAAGGTGCAAAGGCACGTACCACAAAACAAAAGGCACGGATTCAACGTTTTGAAACATTAGAAACGGGTGTGAAAGATAAGCAAAAAACTGAAAGTCTTGAAATGGAATTAAGTGGTGCCCGCCTTGGGAAAAAAGTTCTGGAGATGCAAGATATTTCTAAATCTTTTGGTGATCAGTCTATCATCAAACATTTTTCCTTCCTATTCAAGCCAGGTGACCGCATTGGAATCGTAGGTAATAATGGCAGCGGAAAGTCTACGTTATTGAACATTTTGGCTGGGCGAGAATCGATAGATGAAGGAAATCTTGAAATAGGACAAACAGTGAAAATTGGTTATTATACGCAAGAAAGCGTTGATATGGATGAGAATCTTCGCATGATAGAATATATCCGGGAAACAGCTGATTCAATCGCTCTTAAAGATGGCAGTTTTATTTCTGCTGCACAGATGCTTGAGAGATTTTTATTCCCAATGGGTTCTCATGGTACCCCAATACGCAAGCTGTCCGGAGGAGAAAAAAGACGTTTGTATCTGCTTAACATCTTAATGGGAGCACCTAATGTCCTGCTTTTGGATGAACCGACGAATGACTTGGACACGCAAACTTTGACAGTTCTCGAGGACTATTTAGAAACGTTTTCAGGTGTAGTTATTACCGTATCACATGATCGTTATTTTCTTGATAAAACCTGTCATCAGCTCCTTGTCTTCAAAAATAAAGGTGAAATTGATTTTTATTATGGCAACTATTCAGAGTTCTTAGAGGAAAAAACAGAAGAGACCGTTCTTGAAAAAAAGCCAGAGCCTCAGATAAACCGCACAGAAAAGAAAAAGAAAAAACTAACCTATGCGGAAAGTAAGGAATGGGAAGAAATCGAAGGTAACATGGAACATGTCGAGCAGCGTCTGACAGACATCACAACAGAAATGTCAGCAGCGGGGAGCGATTTTGAAAAAGTTCGTCTGCTTCTTGAAGAGGAAAAAGAACTAACAGATAAATTAGAGTATATGATGGAAAGATGGACGTATTTAGCAGAAAAATTAGAAGAGGAATAAGTGAGAGACTGGTCCAGGGGAAGTATGCTTGGTCCAGTCTTTTTTTGTCTATCTCAATTGCATGAGAATCTGTGGCCATTGTGATAATATCTAGTACATGGGTACGTCTTGTAAAAGGAGAGAAAAGTATTGAAAATAAAATCAATAGAACCTACACCAAGTCCAAATACAATGAAAATTAATCTAACAGAAGAGCTCTTAGCAGGTAAAAGTAATAATTATAAAAAAAATCAAGCCGATCAAGCACCTCAGCTTATTAAAGATTTATTTACGATTGAAGGGGTGAAAGGCGTTTATCATGTTGCCGACTTTTTAGCCGTTGAGCGTAATGCGAAATATGATTGGAAAGATATCTTGGTCCAAATTCGTAAAGTGTTTGGTGAGAAAACTGAAGAACAAAATCAACAAGCGGTAATAAATGAACATTATGGTGAAGTAACAGTTGCTATTCAACAATTCAAAGGAATTCCGATGCAAATTAAAGCAAGTGATAGCCAACATGAAAAACGCTTTGCTTTACCAGAATATTTTATTAAAGGTATTGCTGCTGCTCAAAAAGAAGACGATAATGTAGTCTTGCTCCGAAAATGGAAGGATTATGGTATCCGTTACGGGGATATGGATGACATCGTGAAAGAAGTAGCGGATGAGTTGGTTGCCGCTTTTCCCGAAGAACGAATTAACCAGCTAGTAGCTGCTGCTCAAGAAACCGTTGATAAAAAAGAGGCATTCGTGAAACGTCCCAAAATAAAACTAACCGCAGAAATGTTGAATGATGAAAATTGGGAAAAACGTTATCAAGCCTTAGAACAAATGGAAGATCCAACGGTTGAAGAGATTCCAGTATTGGATATAGCCTTGTCTGATAGTAAAGTCTCTATTCGTCGACTTGCTGTTGTTTACTTAGGTATGATCGAGGATACAAAAGTACTTCCGAGCTTGTACAAAGCATTGAAAGATTCAAGTGTGGCAGTAAGACGAACAGCGGGTGACTGTTTATCTGATCTAGGTTTTGAAGAAGCAATGGGAGAAATGTCGCAATCCTTATCAGATAAAAATAAACTAGTAAGGTGGAGGGCTGCGATGTTCTTATATGAAGTGGGAAATGAAACAGTCCTACCCTATTTAAAACAAGCTGAACAGGACCCAGAGTTCGAAGTGGCTCTACAGGTTAAAATGGCTATTGACCGAATAGAAAATGGAGAAGAAGCAAAGGGTTCGGTTTGGAAGCAAATGACAGAATCAAGGCAAACAAATGACAAGTGACTTTGATTAAAAATCGTTTTATCAACAAATCATACAAATTGCATGTTTCTATTTTGTAGGCAAAAGGTATTCGGATGGACTTAATTCCGGATGCCTTTTGTTATTTTTATACTCTAAAAATGTCCCGCTTTAGGGCATATTTTGTAACCAGGTTTTCAGTTAGTCAGATTCACAGTGAGCATCCTCTGCAGAAATGATTTTTTTATATGCCTTGGTGTAACCATTGATACCATAAGAGCTTTGGACTTGGATAATTTCAGTGAAAATTATGCTTGTCGATTGAACGAGTACCGTTTTTACTGACCAATCATGTGTTTTGGATTTGTTAACAGTCAAAAACATGCGAAATAGTATGTTTTCTACATGAAACCATTGCTTATAGGAGAAAAATATCTTTTCTATTATTTTAGTAAAACTTTTTTATGGATATTTAAGAGTTGAATGGTTGCATTTGTATGTAAATATGTTAGAATTTTTAGAGTATACAAAAAATTGAATTATATAAAATTATTAGAGAAGTGAAAATTGGGGGTTACAACAAATGTCTACATCAAATATGAGAAGCGACATGATTACAAAAGGAGTCGACCGTGCACCACACAGAAGTCTTTTGCGTGCAGCAGGTGTTAAAGAAGAAGATTTCGGAAAACCATTTATCGCGGTTTGTAATTCATACATTGATATCGTTCCTGGTCATGTTCACCTTCAGGAATTCGGTAAAATAGTGAAGGAAGCGATTCGTGAAGCGGGCGGTGTTCCTTTTGAATTTAATACAATTGGGGTAGACGATGGAATTGCCATGGGCCATATTGGTATGCGCTATTCTTTACCAAGCCGTGAGATTATTGCTGATTCTGTAGAAACGGTCGTATCTGCACATTGGTTTGACGGTATGGTTTGTATTCCAAACTGTGACAAGATTACACCGGGTATGATGATGGCAGCTCTTCGTGTTAATATTCCTACAATATTTGTAAGTGGCGGGCCTATGAAGGCAGGGAAAGACAAAAACGGTAAATCTCTTTCTTTAACGTCTGTTTTTGAAGGTGTAGGAGCATACCAAGCGGGTAATATAAATGAAGAAGATTTGCAAGAACTTGAGCAAGTTGCATGTCCTACGTGCGGTTCTTGTTCAGGGATGTTTACAGCAAATTCCATGAACTGTTTGGCCGAAGGTTTAGGTCTTGCACTTCCAGGTAATGGTACAATATTGGCTGTAGCCGAAGAACGTAAGGATTTTGTTAAAAAATCTGCCAAACAATTGATGGAAATAATCAAACAAGATATTAAACCTCGTGATATCGTAACGATTGATGCAATTGATAACGCATTTGCTTTGGATATGGCGATGGGTGGTTCGACTAACACAGTGCTTCATACACTTGCATTGGCACATGAAGCAGGTTTTGAATATCCTATGGAACGCATCAATGAAATAGCAAACCGCGTACCACATCTTGCGAAGATTGCCCCAGCATCTGATTATCATATTGAAGATGTACACAATGCTGGTGGTGTGAGCGCAATTATTCATGAGTTACTTAAAAAACCAGGTGCCTTTAACGGTGATTGTCTTTCTGTTTCAGGTAAAACGCTACGCGAAAATGTTGAGGGTTGTGAAATATTGGACAAGGATGTTATTCATCCGTTGGATAACCCGCATTCTGAACGTGGTGGTCTTGCTGTATTGTTTGGTAACCTTGCTCCTCAAGGCTCAATTATTAAAGTGGGTGCTGTTGACGAATCTGTTGGTGGCTACCACAGAGGGCCAGCGATCTGCTTCGATTCACAAGAAGATGCACTATCTGGAATTATTACTGGCAAAGTAAAAGAAGGTAATGTTGTTGTCATCCGCTATGAAGGTCCAAAAGGCGGACCGGGCATGCCGGAAATGCTGGCGCCTACTTCCCAAATCGTTGGCCGAGGTCTTGGTGCTAAAGTGGGATTAATTACTGATGGACGTTTTTCAGGTGCATCCCGAGGCATCAGTATCGGTCATATCTCCCCAGAAGCAGCTGAAGGTGGTCCAATCGCATTTGTAGAAGATGGAGATATCATCGAGTTAGATTTGAATAATCGTAAAATCGAATTAGAAATTTCCGATGAAGAATTTGAAAAACGCAAAGCTAACTGGAAAGGTTTCGAGTCAAAAGTTAAAACAGGCTATTTAGCCCGTTACTCTAAACTTGTAACTAATGCTAGTTCAGGCGGCGTAATGAAAGTTTAATTTAGATCATGTGAAATAAAAACACGGTAGAAGAATTAAATCAATTCTTTTACCGTGTTTCTTTGAGAAGACTATTTTTATAGTGTTTAATATTTGATATTTGACCAGTTTGTGTGCAAACACGGTTTCATAAATACTTTAACAAAAGTTGTAAGCGTCATTTTTGCATATGGACTTAAGAATATAGTATGATTATACTAATTGAAGAATTGTAACCAAGGAGGTTTTTTTATGTCTATGGCATATGATGAATATATGAAACAAATGGTAAAGCCTATGCGTGCTGAATTAGTTCAAGCAGGTTTTGAGGAGTTAGAAACCGCTGAAGCTGTTGAAAACTTTATGGAATCTGTCGAGGGTACAACATTGGTTGTAGTGAATTCAGTTTGTGGCTGTGCTGCCGGGTTAGCTCGTCCAGCTGCTACTCAAGCTGTTCTCCAAGCAGAGGATAAACCAAAGCATCTTGTAACCGTATTTGCTGGTCAAGATAAAGAAGCAACAGCCAAAATGCGTGAGTATTTTGATGGAATTGAACCTTCTTCGCCATCCATGGCTCTTTTAAAAGGCAAAGAAGTCTTACATTTCATTCCACGTCATGAAATTGAAGGCCAGCCTATGGAAGCTATTATGGATAACTTGTTAGCAGCATTTAGTCAAGTGAAATAAGTGATAAAGTAGAATGTCCTGGAAACAGGGCATTCTTTTTCAAATTTTTAACAGTTTAAAGGGGTAGGACAGATGTTTATCACAACAGCAGGAAGAGCCGATAATGAGACAATAATGATGGCCAAAAAGTTAGCAGGAAAATTACATATTCCTTTTATTGCCCGGAGAAAACGCTCGGTTAGGACGATTCAATCAGAAAATGGTGAAGATGATTGCCTTGTTTTTGGAAAAGTGAGAATGGAGCTATATCGGTTTGAAGAAAAAGAGCCATTCTTTTTTCATCCAAACCTTGCCATGATCCGAATAAAAAGAATAAAACAAGGAGAAAGTGATCCTTTTCTCGTTGCTGGAGATATAAAGGAAGGAAGTACTGTGCTTGATTGTACAATGGGCTTGGGCTCAGATGCGATTGTCTCAAGTTTTGCTGCTGGAGAAAATGGACAGGTTAGTGCTTTGGAAGAAAATCAATACCTAGCCTTGCTCGTAGACCATGGTTTGAAAACATGGGAGAATGCAGATGAAAAGATGATTCAAGCGATGAGAAGAATTAAGGTCATTCATACTGATCATTACGAGTTATTGAAAACATTACCGGATAATCATTTCGATGTAGTATATTTCGATCCAATGTTTGAGGAAACGATTCAAGAATCAAATGGGATTAGGGGATTGGCTCATTTTGCGGAAGGTCACGACTTAACAATGGAAATAATGAAAGAAGCCAAGCGGGTTGCGCGAAAGAGAGTCGTGTTGAAGGACCATTTTCGCAGCTCCCGCTTTGAGGAATTTGGATTTGAAGTATTAAAGAGAAAAACATCCAAATTTCATTATGGCTACATTTCTTTACTGTGATTAAGCCTTGTAATCTGACTCATTTAGACCTACCGCACAGCCCTCACGGCTTGAATCTGCAGCACCATAGCTTGACCCGTCAGCCGGGTTGATTTGTATTGCCTGAACATTCCCTATAGAATGGGGCACTTCATTAAATGCAAAGCCCATTGCTTCTAAGTGGCCTTTGCTAATCATATCAATACCTGATTCCCATTCAATATGAGGGCCCATAGGAGTGAAAATTCTAGGTTCTTCAATGGCTGCTTTTAAGTCCATTTTTAAATCAAGTACATTGATGATCGTTTGTACGACTGAACTTATGATTGTCGGTCCTCCTGGAGAACCTAGCGTCAAAATAGGCTCACCGTCTTTAAAGATGATGGTCGGGCTTTTACAGCTGACAGGACGCTTATTTGGCTGTACTTCATTCATACCGCCTGGAATGGAATCGAAATCCGTCAGTTCGTTATTCAGCATGAAGCCATAGTCTGAAACCATGATACCGGAACCGAATGGATGTTCGACAGTAGATGTACATGCGGCAATATTTCCCCATCTGTCACGGACAGTAAAATGAGTCGTTTCACTACGTTCTTCGTCATTTGGTTGTGGAATGATATCCCTTTGTTTCACAGAATCATATATCCAAGGATTTCCGAAGTCAATTGCATTATTTCTTGCCTTAAAATTAATGAATGAGCGTCGTTTAGCTATATATTCATCATGCAAAAGACCCTTTAATGGTAATTCGGCAAATTCGGGATCAGCTAGAAAAGCCTTTTTGTCAGTAAATGCTAGACGCATCGCTTCTGCAATTAAGTAATATTTTTCCCATGAGTGTACATCATATTGTTCTAAGTGGAAGCTCTCCAATATTTTTAGAATTTGAATGACAGTGAAACCTCCTGCACTTGGGGCCATCGATGAAGCAATTTGGTAATCCTTATAAGTACCAAACATTGGTTCATCAATGGTTGCTTTATAGTCCTGTAAATCAGAAAGTTCCATAAAACCTCCAAGTTCCTGAATACAGGAAATGATTCCTTCTCCGATTTCACCTTCATAAAAAGCGGAAATTCCATCACGCTGTAATATTCGATAGGTATTAGCTAATTTTTCTTTTATTAGGAGGTCACCAGCTTTGTATGGTTTACCGTTTGGAATGAAGAATTTACGGGCTTCCTCACCTAACCGATACTCGAAATTTTCAAGGGCATCACAAAATACCCAATTGACAGGAACTCCTTTTTCAGCGAATTCAATAGAGGGCTCAATAAGTTCTGCTAATGTCTTACTACCGTATTCGGAGAGAGCTTCATCCATAGCCTTAAGAATTCCTGGAATACCAACTGCTGTAGCTTTAATCGAACGTTTTTTAAATGGGATGACTTCCCCTTTTTCATCAAGAAACATGTTTGGATGCGCGGCTTTAGGTGCTCTTACATGGCCATCGAATATTTTAGTTTCCTTATTCTTTTCGTTATATACCATAAGAAAACCACTGCCACCGATACCAGTCATCATAGGTTCTACAATATTCAGAGCAAATTGGATGGCAACCGCCGCATCAACCGCATTTCCACCTTCACGTAATATTTTTTCCCCAATGGAAGTAGCTACGGGATGAGCGGTAACGACCATTCCGGCCTTCCCTGTGGCTGTTTCCCTCTTGTAATCATCTTTAGTGTTTCCATTGTTGTTTTCCAAAGTAATTCCTCCAGTATTCATTCCTTTTATCTGCCAAGTCGTAACGCCTTTTTTAAAAGAAAACCTTGTCATTACTGATGAATGACAAGGAGATTTTTCGTAGGTATTTATTTATTCTTAATCAGCAAATGATAAATATACGAAAAATGCTAACGTTACAAGACATAAAGCCACCATGGCAGTCGTAGTCAAAGCCATATAAGACCCCTCCTTAAAAAGACTTGAATCTAATTAAGTTCTCCAAATATCGTCAAAATCCTTCATTTACAAATTGAATAGGGGATATTTAGTAAAAAAGTTTGGGTTCATGAACTTTATATAGGTATTTATCCTTTTTTAAGATTTTTGAAACCTGGGTAACTATATATTCGTAATTACTAAAAAATAAAAGTATACTAAATATAAAGAAAATAATAAGAAGAAGGGGGAGTGTGATTTGAAAGCAGCGGTTTGGTTCAGGAAAAGTCTCGTCATTTTAGTATCCGTTTTGACATTTGGGCTTGTCACCCCTTCAGATCTATCGTGGCTGGCTGAAGCCAATTCGTTAAAGGATACTAAAAAAGGGTTAGTAGAAGAAGAACATTTATCCTATCTTTCTTCTCAAAAACCTACTGATATAGAAGAGGAATTTAATCGGGAAGAGTTCTTATCAGGCATTCTGAATAAAGCTGAGGAAAACGCATTTATGAAATTTGGCGAGAAAATCAATCCTAAAATTGGTGATGAATTCAAAATAGCCATATTACCAAAAATGGAAGATGCTATTACAGAAATAACGGCCCAATTTCCTGATGAAAAATTACAGCAATTAACGATTACAGAGCAGCCAAGTGCGGGTAGAGCGGAGAAAATTTTTCATATATTTGATTCGATAAGCGGCAAGGATATCATGCGGTTCCATGTCAGGCAGGAGAATCCGCCATTAGAGGGATATTGGTTTGATTTTCATTATCATACCTATCATGATTCATATGCGACCCATTATGATTTAGGAAAAATATATTGGGATAAAAATACACCCCCAGAGTGGACAAGTAAACAAAGACTCTCTTAGTAGCTTGGTTTCATTGATTTTAAGCACATGTAAGAGTATGATAATTGTTATATAAGTATTAAATGATACGTTGTTATGCAACGTATTTATTTTGTGTTAAACAAAGTACAAGATTAGATATTTTAAAGCTAGTTAAGTAAGATGATCTTTTTCAATTGGGTTTCTACTTTTATAGTTACAGTAGCAGAGGAGTCTTCATCATGTCAGAGTTGTTAAATAACGTCATTAATACATATGCTCAATTTTTTGACTGGAATATGTGGGGTGAGGTTTTAACCGATCCGGTTAGCTGGGGATTGATTGGTACGCTCGTATTAATGGAAGGACTACTATCAGCGGATAACGCTTTGGTTTTGGCGGTAATGGTCAGGCACCTGCCGGAAAGACAACGGAGAAAAGCTCTTTTTTATGGTTTGTTAGGTGCTTATGCTTTCCGGTTTGTAGCAATTGGAATAGGTGTTTTCCTCATTAAACTTTCGTGGGTGAAGGTCATTGGAGCCGCCTACCTTGGTTGGCTCTCGTTCAAATACTTTAGAGATAAAAGAAAAAAACAAGCTGGAAACGATGAAGATATTCAGGGAATGAGTAAAAACAGCTTGCTGATCCGTATGTTTGGTACCTTATGGGGAACGGTTGCTGCTGTAGAATTGATGGATATTGCATTTTCCGTCGATAGCGTATTGGCCGCCTTTGGGGTAAGTGAAAAAGTCTGGGTCCTCTTAACCGGTGGGATGATTGGTGTCTTGATGATGCGGGGCGTAGCTGGGTTATTTTTAAAGCTGATTGATAAGATTCCAGAATTAGAAACTGCAGCATATGTTTTAATAGGGTTCATTGCTATAAAAATGCTTATTGCTGTTGCAGGGATTGAAATTCCTCATGCTATCTTCTTTGCCTTTATTTTCATTATTTTCGGCACTACGATCGTATTTCATTTTAAGAAAGAAAAAAGGGTTAAAGAACACGGTTAAACACTCAATAATAAAAGCTGACATCAAAATGATGTCAGCTTTTTCTTTGGAAAATATCAAATAGTTGAAGAATGACAGTAAATGTTGTGAAAAAAAGAAAAGGTAAAAAAAAGTTAAGCCAGAGTGAAGTGAGTATAGGATGTAGCAATATACCGAAGAAAATAGAGAACAGCAAAAGGTCGAGAATGATAAACACTTTTAAACTGTAGATATCAAGAACTTCTTCGGCAAGTTCACGGTGCTCATGCAGGATGGCCTTTTTATTAATCGATTTCATGTAATCACCTTAAACCTTTTACGATTAGATACTGTTGATATATGAAAAATCCGGAGAATTGGTGCTTCGTGGGAGAAATCTTCAGCCAAATTTACCAGAAAAACATAAAGTTAATATATTGCCTTAATATGCTATACTAATATAATAGTATAGGGATTTTTTTGTAGTTTAATATACATATATTTTCGCAATATACATTGGATTTAAGGAAAGGAAGGGTTGAAGGTGAAATATAAAAATTGGATGGCAATACTTGTATTATTTGCTTGTTTCCTTTCAATGCTTTCCCTTTCCTTAGCTAAAGCGGAAGGAGTGAAATGGCGGAATTTGACGAAAGATAATCCTTTAAGGCAGGCGGAAATATTGCAGGATAATAAAGAACTGCAAAGTTTATTTTTATTTCCTGAAGAGGATTTCGATGAACAGGAAGCCTTAAGGATTGTAGAAACTATTGATGCACTTCCTCATTCCCTATTGTTGAAAACTGTAGACCATGGAGTGAGAATGAAGCTATTCAACGGAAATCTGACAGAAAATCAATCAGCGGCCTATTTAAAAGGGAAAGCTCCGCGTGGTTATTTGAATAAAGATACAACATGGGATTCCGTTCCAGGCATGGGTGGTTCATATACCGTATTAGTTAAAATCGGTGCAAGCGATAAGGGAAACGGACATGGTTCTGTAAATTTGGAGCTACATGAGCTTGCGCATTCGATTGATAATATTGTCTATGATGGCATCCGTGAGGACATAGATTATTTGAGAATTTGGGGAAAGGAAGTAGATGTACTGTTTCCTGGACAGTCCTATTTTTTAAATTATCCTGAAGAATACTTTGCAGAAACATTTGCCATGTTTTATGTAAACTTTGAAGAAAATCAACTACTTAGACAAAAAGCACCTGAGACTTATAATTTTATTAAACAATTAGATTAAACATTGAGCTGAAATACGTTAAAATAAGAAGGATGAATGTAGAAAAGGTGGTTTACCATGAAGCAATATTTAGATTTATGTAAGCATGTACTTGAAAATGGAACTCAAAAAGGTGATCGTACGGGAACAGGAACGATAAGTACCTTTGGATATCAAATGAGATTCAATTTAAAGGATGGGTTCCCTGTCCTTACAACGAAAAAAGTTAGTTTAAAAGCGATTATTCATGAATTATTATGGTTTTTAAAGGGTGACACAAATGTCGGCTACCTTCAGGAAAATAGCGTGCGCATTTGGAATGAATGGGCTGATGAAAAGGGAGAATTAGGTCCGATTTATGGTCATCAATGGCGTTCTTGGGGAGCAGCGGATGGAAGACAAATCGACCAAATCAGTGAAGTGATTGAACAAATTAAAACCAATCCAAATTCAAGAAGATTGATAGTAAGTGCTTGGAATGTGGGCGAACTGGACGAAATGGCATTGCCGCCTTGCCATGCTTTCTTTCAATTCTATGTGGCTGATGGCAAGCTTTCGTGCCAGCTTTATCAGCGTTCTGCCGATGTATTTTTAGGTGTTCCGTTTAATATAGCTTCATATGCGCTATTAACGATGATGATTGCCCAAGTATGTGATTTAGAAGTTGGTGAATTTGTACATACATTTGGGGACGTTCATATTTATTCGAATCACCTTGACCAAGTGGAGCTGCAGTTGACACGAGATCCCAAACCACTGCCAATCATGAAAATAAATCCGGAAGTGAAAAATATCTTTGATTTTAATTTCGAGGACTTTGTTCTGGAAAACTACGAAGCCCATCCCCATATAAAAGGTGAGGTTAGCATATGATTTCGTTGATAGTAGCTATGGATCAAAATCGAGTGATAGGGAAAAACAATCAACTACCGTGGTATTTACCAGCAGATCTCCAGTATTTTAAAAAAGTGACGATGGGTCATCCAATCGTGATGGGTCGTAAAACATTTGCATCAATCGGGAGGGTACTGCCTGGTCGGGAAAATGTCATCGTTACACGAAATCTGGATTTTACTGCAGAAGGTTGCGCCGTATTACATGATATTTCAGAAATTAAGACGTTTGCGGATAAAAGTGACAAGGAAGTCTTCGTGATTGGTGGAGCGGAAATCTTCAAAGAAATACTTCCTTTTACAGACCGCTTATATATTACGGAAATTCATGAGAACTTTGAAGGTGACACTTATTTTCCGGAAATTAATGATGAAGAATGGGAAAAGATCTCATCTCTCCCGGGTATCATGGATGAAAAAAATCTCTATCCGCATGAATATATTATCCTACAAAAAAAATAAGAGTGAAATCCGATTATGGAACATTAGCCATAATCGGATTTTTTGGTTTAAAACAAACAAAAGATAGAATTTTTAGAAAAATCAATTACATTAATAACAGTAAAGTGCTATAATAATTGAATTGATTAGGAAGGAAATGAGGGATTGTTATGAACCAGACTGTATCTATGAATAGGGGGATTCAATTGGAAGATATTCTAATTGCCTATAGAGAACTAAAAGAGATTGTTTTACATACTCCTTTACAAAAAAATCAGAGGCTCTCTGAAAAATATGAATGTAATGTTTATTTAAAACGAGAGGACCTTCAACATGTACGTTCCTTTAAATTAAGAGGAGCTTACTATAAAATGAAAAGCTTGACCCAGGAAGAGACGAAGAACGGAGTCGTATGCGCCAGTGCAGGAAATCATGCACAAGGAGTGGCCTTTTCCTGTAGTCAATTAGGAATTCATGGGAAAATTTATATGCCTGCTACAACACCAAGGCAAAAAGTCGATCAAGTTCAGTTATTTGGCAGAGAAAATGTTGAAATAATCTTAATTGGTGATACATTTGATGATGCATTTGCCATGGCGATGGAATGTTGTGAAAAAGAAGACCGTTCCTTTATCCATCCTTTCAATGATGAAAAGGTAATCGCCGGGCAAGGTACAACAGCTGTTGAAATCCTAAATGATTGTGAAGATGGAATTGACTATGTATTCGCAGCAATCGGTGGTGGGGGACTAATGGCCGGTGTTTCAAGTTATTTCAAATCGGTCTCGCCGAAAACGAAATGTATTGGAGTAGAGCCACTTGGTGCTGCTTCAATGGAATATTCGTTCAAAGAAGGAAAAGCGACTGAACTTGAAAACATAGATACCTTTGTTGATGGTGCGGCTGTTAAGTATGTAGGAGAGATGACATATCAGATTTGTAAGGAAAACTTGGAAGATATCGTTGTCGTTCCTGAAGGGAAAATCTGCACCACGATACTGGATTTATATAATCAGCATGCGATTGTGGCTGAACCGGCTGGGGCGTTATCAGTAGCTGCACTGGATTTATATAAAGAACAAATCAAAGGAAAAACAGTTGTTTGTCTTGTCAGTGGGGGTAACAACGATATTGGCCGTATGCAGGAAATTAAGGAAAAGTCTCTATTATATGAAGGTCTGCTTTATTACTTTATCGTAAATTTCCCTCAACGGGCGGGAGCGCTAAGGGAATTCCTTGATGAGGTGTTAGGACCGAATGATGATATAAGCCGTTTTGAATATACGAAGAAAAACAATAAAGAAAGCGGGCCGGCCCTTGTTGGTGTGGAGTTAAAAGACAAAAATGATTATAATGGACTGATTCAAAGAATGAATAAAAAAGGATTCTCCTTTGTTGAAGTCAATAAAGACAGTAATTTATTTCACTTATTAATTTAATTATAGACAAAATGGTAAATTAGGATAGAATAATACATATGTTTTTACATTTTATTCTACCTGCACATTTGTTACAAATAATCTGTCGATAATTGTTACCATTTTATGAAGAAATGCCAGTTTACTTTCAATTGGTTGGAAATGGTATTATAATCAGAGTAGGTCGAATTACAACACCAAAGGGGATGTATCCATGTCGAACATTGGAGTACCTGGTCTAATTCTCATCTTAATATTAGCATTAATTATTTTCGGTCCGAAGAAACTTCCCGAGATTGGTCGTGCTTTTGGACAAACACTGCGTGAATTTAAAAAATCTACGAGTGAATTAACAAAAGGTGATTATGAAGAAGAAAAGAAAATACAACAAAAAAATCATGAATAATTAAATGCTGGGCGTAAGATGGTACCGTCTTGCGCCTTTATGCTGAAACAAAGATACGGATTTTCAGATGAAGGCGTGATCAACTTTGGAAGATAAAGAATTAAATATCATCGATCATCTCGATGAATTGAGAAAACGGCTTATCATTACAGCTGTTGCTTTTTTCATCTTTTTTATCGTCAGTTTTATTTATGTTAAAGATATCTATAATTGGTTTGTGAAGGATCTTGATTTCGACTTAATGGTATTAGGACCGAGTGATATTATCTGGATTTACTTTATGCTTTCAGGAGTTGTAGCCATTGCCGCAACGATTCCGATAATTGCTCTGCAAATCTGGTTATTTGTTAAACCGGCTTTGATGCCAAATGAAGTAAGAGCCACGCTCGCCTATATACCTGCTCTCTTCTTACTTTTTATCGGAGGACTTGCTTTTGGTTATTTTGTCATCTTCCCAACCGTTCTTCAATTTTTGATTGAATTGGGCGATGATATGTTCATAACCAACTTTACAGCGGATAAGTATTTTTCATTCGTCTTGAATATGACGCTTCCTTTTGCTGTTTTATTTGAGCTCCCTGTAGTTACCATGTTTTTGACCTCTATTGGTGTAATTAACCCATACGTGCTTCAAAAATTAAGGAAGTATGCTTATTTTGTACTTGTGGTTATAGCGGTTTGTATTACGCCACCTGATTTTATGTCAGACTTTTTGGTTATGGTTCCTCTATTGTTATTATATGAAATCAGTATTTCACTATCTAAAATAGTCTATAAACGTAAGGTGAAGCGAGAAAGTTTACTTGAAGAAACCTTTAATAACGAGGAAGATTTATAAAAAAAATGACCCATGAAGGCATTATGCCCTTGTGGGTCATTTTTGTAATATGAAAAATGCTGGGGCTTGTCAGTTTTTTATAGATATGAATATTTATACTTTTGGGTTTATTGTGTATAATATAAGCAATCGGTTAAAAATGAGGATTGATAATTTGATGTTCAAATGCTTGGAATTCAAAGATTGTTTTGGACATAAGGTCACAATTTCAGAAATTCCTGTTTTATTGCCTAGTGATCCGGATTTTTTTATGTTGACCGTGCGTTTGGAAGTGTTTGTAAAACGAGTTTTTGATAATAAAGATCATAAAGAAAATTACTCATTTAAGCATTATTTAGCATCAGTACTTAAACGGCCTGTTTATCACAAGATTTTTTATGAGAATTTACTTAATAATGCTTAATGTGGACTGTTCCATAGCTAACTTCTCCTATAAAAGAGATGCCTCTAATTCCATGTAATATCGAATAAGCGGCGTGTGGTTAGTTGGCTTATGGGATGGTCTTTTTTTTGTGTAATCATTTAGAATTAAATGTATTCTTTAACATAGAAAATGAATAGTTTAGTTTGAATGCGTTCTTTGAGTAGGTATAATACAATAGATATGTTAATTTAGGGATGTGTAATGATGAATAAAGTAAAGATAGTAACAGACTCAACAGTAGATATGACACCAGAAGAACTAGAATATTATGATATAACAATGGTTCCTCTATCAATCTATATTGATGGAGAGACTTTTTTGGATAAGGTTGAAATAGAGCAGGAAGAATTCTTGATAAGAATGAATCTGTCTAAAGAACTTCCAAAAAGCTCTCAACCAGCAGTAGGAACCTTTGTAGAGGTATATGATGAACTTGGGAAAGACGGTAGTGAGATTATTTCTATTCATATGACTGGTGGTATGAGTGGCACAGTCCGCTCAGCGGAGAGCGCGGCTAGTATGTCTGATGCAAAAGTTACCGTTTTAGACTCTAAATTCATTTCGAAGGCCATGTCATTTCAGGTTATTGAGGCAGCGAAAATGGCGAAAGAAGGGAAATCTTCTGAAGAGATAATTGAACGCCTAGAAAACATTAAAAAGCAGTCAAGTTTAATCATTGTCATTGAAACTCTTGATAACCTTGTGAAGGGTGGAAGAATTGGTAAAGTTTCTGCGTTTATCGGTTCCCTATTGCACATCAAGCCGATTGCTCTTCTTGACGATGGTGTACTGAATCCTGTGTCCAAAGCTAGAAGCCAGTCACAAGTTGTGAAATATATTGTAAAGAAATTCAAGGAAGATACACACGGAAAAACAATTAAAAGCATTGGCTTTGTTCATGCAAACGGTTTTGAAATTGCGGATAAAGTTCGTAAATCCATATCAGAATTATCAGGTTTTCACGATATAAAGATAGAGGCAACTACTGCTGTAGTCAGTACCCATACAGGTGAAGGCGCCATGGCTATTATGTATTATTGGGACTGATTTCTTATAGAAAAGCAGTTACTGAAGTTATGTGTATGATTTGAGCTATTTCATTGTTCAATAAATTGTCTTTAGTTTGTAGAAAGAGTTACTTTTCTCACACCACTTGGTCTGGTAGAATAAATGAAGTAACAGAATATTTTATACATAAAGGACGGGGTAGGGATGAGAATACTGCATTTGCTTAAGGCAGCTATAGGCACAACGGTATTATTGCTGTTAACAGCATGCGGTTCAAGCGGAGTACCTGATGCGAAAAACTGGGACCTTGAAAATTTCAGTTACATAGATCAGGAAGGGGAACCCTTTTCAAAAAGTGACCTTAAAGGAAAGGTTTGGGTCACGGACTTTATCTTTACAAGTTGTGAGGATGTATGTCTGCCAATGACTTCAAATATGTCTAAACTTCAACAAATGTTGAAGGACGAAGGCATCTCAGATGTAGAGTTTGTTTCCTTTTCAGTGGATCCAGAGATTGACAAACCCGATGTATTAAAAAAGTTTGGAGATCAATTTAATGTAGACTACGGAAACTGGCACTTCCTAACTGGTTACGGCCAAGAAGAAATCGAGCAGTTTGCATTGGAGAACTTTAAAACACTTGTTAAGAAGCCTGAAAAAGAGGACCAGGTTATCCACGGGACTAGCTTTTTTCTAGTGGATCAGGATGGGAAGATTATTCAAGAATACACAGGTTTGCAGGATATTCCATTTGATGAAATCATCAAGCATATTAAAATTTTACAGAATTATTGAACAGGTTAAATTACCTGTTCTTTCTGTTTTTATAGTTTTAAAATGAAAATAAAGGGAAAAGTCCATTATCCTATAGTCAAATAGTTGTAAATCGTTTATGAACGAAACAGCAGAAGTGAAGAATGATTTTACATGCTAAGTACATGCTAAAATTTATAGGACTAGCTTTTAATCCCTGCTTTTTTTCATAGTATATAGTAACTATTGCTTTAGCAAAGAGTAGAATAGAAAGAGGGTATATTGTTTGCAATCTTTCGTTTTCTACATGATATAATATATGGGTAGGAAGGTGAGGATCATGTGGTACAAAATCACCTGTCTTTTCATATGCCTAGTTTGGATTTCAGGTTGCAGTCAAAGTGAAACTGTTTCAAATCAGTCATCAGTTCAGCAAAAGAGCGTCATTGAACTGAGTGAAAAGGGAACCATTCCAGCCAGCTTTTTTCCGGATCCTGTTCAAATTGTTTCCATCGGTGATTCCTTGACCCAAGGTGTCGGGGATAGCAAAGATAATGGCGGCTATCTGCCTTATTTACAAAATAAGCTGGAAAAAGAACCATCCATTATTTCTGTAGAGATGATTAATCATGGCATTCGGGGAAATCGGACCGATCAACTTTTAAAAAGATTGGATAAGGCAGAAATTCAAGAAGACATTGAACAAGCCGACTCCATAGTTGTCACAATCGGTGGAAATGATATCATGAAGGTATTTAAACAGAATTTTTCCAACTTGGAACTGAATCAGTTTGATTCAGCAAAAATAGGATATGAAAAAAGATTAAGACAGATACTTGATAAGGTGCGCTCTGAAAATGATCACGCCCAGATTTACCTTGTGGGTGTATATAATCCATTTTCAAAATGGTTTGCCGATTTTTATGAACTTGATATGATCATGAATGATTGGAATGAAAGCGGGAAAGAGATTATCAAGGAATATGATTCAGCTTATTTTATCGAGATAGATGATATTTTTAAAAACTCTGAAGAAGACTTGCTGTATGCTGAGGATTATTTTCATCCGAATGATCGCGGGTATGAGCTAATTGCAACAAGAATCTATAATAACATGGAAATTACCACAATTGGAAAGGACACGTTAGAAGCTAGTGCCAAAGGAGATGATGACCAAGAATGACAAAAGTCAAATGGAAGGCTTTGTTTATTTCTTTATTAGCCCTAAACATCCTGGTCATCCTGTTCGTCCTGATTTTAGTTAATCTTCCGGCTAAAGATAAAGAGCTGATACCAAAAGTAAGTTACGAAGAGGATATACAATTTCAGATTCATACGAATCGGGAAGACCTGACTCGATTAATCAACCAGTATCTTGATAAAGAAGGATTGACAGGATCTATTCATTATGAAGTTTTTTTAACGGATGAAGTCGAGCTGTATGGAACAATGCCATTTTTCAATCGTGAAGTTGAAATGAAATTAACGTTTGAACCAATTGCTCAAAAGAATGGTGATTTGATCTTAAAGCAAAAATCTGTTGCTGTTGGACAGATGAATCTTCCGGTTTCATATGTCATGAGTTTAATAAACGATCGGTATAATATGCCGGAGTGGGTCAGTATTCGCCCCAACGACGAAAGTATTTATGTATCACTGCAGGATATGGAACTTAAAAGCGACATTAGGGTAAAGGCAAAAGAATTTGATCTGAAAAATGATGATATTTCATTTTTATTGACCATCCCGTCTTCGCTGCAGTGAATAAAGAATAAATGTGTAAAAAACCAGGATCAAGGTATCCTGGTTTTTTACACATTTATGGAGTTAATGTAAGTGTTTCTAATGCAGGTTGATCTTGATTCAATCCGATTATATAAATAGTTGAGGAGGTATCTGCTTGAAAATCTGTGTTAGGTAATGAGAGTGCAACATCTTTTGTACCAGCGGTCCTCACTTCAAAATCAACTTTCATAGGGTATAGATTTAAATATTCGCTTACTTTACGAAACGGAAGGTTTGCAAACACGACATCTCCATCTTTTACGGCAATATCGACTGAAGGTGTATCATATGATAGATGGATAAATCGTACCTTGGCTTCATTTTGAGGAACATATGGATTATCTTCTAAAGTTAACATTTTCAACGATTCATTTGCCCCAGCGGCTGCGACTGTAAATGATTTTCCACTTTCGAGCCCGACCTTTCGGCTCAATATGGTTGAAGTGGTTTGCCCAGTAGGGTATATATCAATTTGATACATTCCAGGGGGTAATGATAAATAACCACTGTTACCTTTATATACAAAGTTCTTGAGAATGCGCATTTCATTTACATATACATCGATAGCTGGAGCCTTTGGGGCAGCGTGTAAAATTCTTACATATGAGGGTGCTACTGCATTTCTTTGTTCATATCTCATGGGTTGTGTTGCTTTTTCGAGACTTTTTAAGTGCTTATGATAATAATAATCATGCAGATGTGGATTGCTGTATTTATAGTAAGAGGATAGTAAATCATAAGCTACCGCTTTTTGTAAAAATGATTGTTTATCGCTCAAATTCCTTCACCTCTCATTATATTCATTATGAACCCATCATATGGAAGTATGCTTGGGCATGTGTCAAACCTAACTTGAAGTGGTGAGGCAGCATATATTAATAATTTTGAACGGCAAAATATTTTACAGGGCAAAATAAAAGCGTTAAAATGCATTCAATGGAACGTTTGCATAAAAGGAGGATATTTCATTTGACTAAGCAATTAGAGAAAGCAACATTCGCAGGCGGCTGTTTCTGGTGTATGGTAAAGCCATTCGATGAGCAGCCTGGTATCGAATCCGTTATCTCAGGCTATACAGGGGGTACAAAGGAAAATCCTACTTACAAAGAGGTTTGTTCTGAAACCACGGGACATTATGAGGCTGTTCAGATTACTTTTGATCCGAGTGTATATCCTTATGAAAAATTAATCGAATTGTTTTGGCAGCAAATTGACCCAACTGATCCAGGAGGACAATTTTATGACCGTGGCAGTTCCTATCAAACCGCGATTTTTTATCATGACGAAAATCAACGTGAAATTGCCGAAGCTACCAAAGTAAAACTGCAGGAGAGCGGCAAATTTTCCAAATCAATTGTTACTCCGATTATTCCTGCCCAAACGTTTTATCAGGCTGAGACGTATCACCAGCATTATTATAAAAAGCAACCTGAGCATTACGAAAGGTATTCGATTGGGTCAGGACGTAAATCATTTTTACAACATCATTGGGGGGAAAAAGATGAACAGTAAAGAAGAATTAAAACAGAAACTTTCACCAATTCAATATGAAGTCACTCAAAATAATGGGACAGAACCAGCTTTTCATAATGAATATTGGAACTTGAAGGAAGCGGGACTATATGTAGACGTCGTGTCCGGCAACCCTCTATTTACTTCAAAGGAAAAGTTTGATTCTGGCTGCGGATGGCCAAGCTTCACTAAACCTATAGTGGAAGAAGAAGTGGTAGAAAATCTAGATACTAGCTACGGTATGAGAAGGATTGAAGTGCGCTCAAAAACTGCCGATTCTCATCTTGGTCATGTTTTCAATGATGGACCCGGACCATCCGGATTACGTTATTGCATCAATTCTGCCTCGTTAAAGTTCATTCCGGTCCAAGATCTTGAAAAAGAAGGATACGGGGAATATAAGAAGTTGTTTGATTAAACAGAAAACCCTATCACTAGATGATAGGGTTTTTTTATCTGCTTTAGTAGTGGTTTATATCATCGGTGATGATCGATGATATACGGACATATGGTAATGTGGTCGGATCGCTTGCCATTGTTCTTCCGGTTACTTCAAAACGGACAGTGTGTGAACCGGGAGAAAGTCCATTGGTGATAAACAAATATCTTTCTCGGGCAAAGGGCCACCAGGTATTTAAAGATGTGATATTATTTCCATCGATAAATACAGCCACTTCCCCGCCATCAGGGCTTCTAAGTAGTTTCACACCAAGAATACTCCCTTTGAAATTGTATTCAATCAGGCTCCCTTTTGCATTACTTGTAAAGTAGTCTCCTCTTGGACGAAAACCGATCATCTTTTCATAGTTGTCAACTTCTGATAAATCTAATTCAGAACCGGCGTGAAGCTTGGAGGGAAGGCTTGCTATTGGCTTCTCCTGCTTTAAATTATCAAGAAATTGTTCATAAATTGCATTAGCATAAAATTGATAGCCTAGTCCATTTGGATGAATCAAGTCTTTAGTCAGCTGTTTTTCAGTATAGCCTGAAGTCTGAAAAATTGGCCGCATATCTACATTAGTAGCCCCATAATGTTTAGATAATAGTTCGATAGCTGATGCAAATTCCTCATATTTCAAGCTGCTTTCCGTTATTGTAAACATTTCTGCATTAGGATGGAGACGCTTCGCCTTCCTGATTAACGCCTCATACGTCATGATGAAATCGTCTACCTTCATGTATTTGCGGTCATTCTCGCCGAATACGATGAAAATTAAATCTTTATGGTCATGTTTCTTTCTTTGGGAGAGCTTAAAGAGGCCTTCAAAAGCAGTGGAGCCGCTTTGGACCACATAATCCCCGTGAAAAGGAATATCGTTGACGTCAATCATCTTGTTTTCTAGCTGTTTGAACCATGTTAAATTAGGATTTTCAGCTCCAGAGCCTCTTCCAATACTATCACCAACAACAAGGTATTGAATCGGCTGGCCGGATTGAAATTTTTGATAAACATTTAATGAATCATCTGATCCATAGGTTTTAGGAACTTTTTGAAGGATATAGCTGATTAGAAGAATCGTGGCAATTGCAGCGAAAGGGATGAAGGGTTTTGCGTTCTTTTTCAATGTAGTTCCCCCGAATTAACATTTTATTTATCTAAATAGGTAAAAGATAGCTTAAAGACTTAAAGAGGCTAAGAATGGTTTTTTCCTTATTATATCCCAATTTGAAACTTACACAATAAGTACTAAACGATATTTTGACATTTTTCGCGGTTGCCCTTGGCTGTTCACCTAATATGATTTATAAAGATGAAAGCAATAATTGGAAAGTTTTTTCTTAAATCTAGAAAAATAGGCTAATGCACAGACCAAGGCGGGCTTAATGACATATGGTAAGGTGTAAAGAGAAATCAGAAATCAAGAAGGAGTGAAACTTAATGTACGGATATGGTGGATATGGTGGCGGAGGATATGGTTATGGTGGTGGCTGCGGTGGCGGTTGCGGTTTTGGTTCAGGTTTCGCGTTAATCGTTGTATTATTCATTCTGCTGATTATCATCGGTGCTTCATTCTGTTGCTAACAAAAGAAAAAACTAAAAGACCAGTAAATGCTGGTCTTTTCTTTATGTTAGTAATTTAAAGGAATAAATCCTATTTAATTACTTACTTTCTCAGACCAGTGTCTGGGGGGGCTGGATTGCCCGTGAAATTATCGAAAAAAACCAACTGAAAAATATCGAAGAACCGGTTTTTAGCTGGTGAAAGAAAATAACCAGGAATCCTAGTTATTTTTTTTGTGGAATAAACTATGAAATAATACGAATACACGTTCTTAAGTGTCCTGGTTTTTCTTTATTCAGCATATCTGCTAAAATAACGAAAGATGTAATTATTTTAGGGGGAAAAAAGATATGAAACCTTCTCGTTTAAAAGCTGGCGATGAAATCCGGGTTATTGCACCTTCGAGAAGTCTGGCGATTGTCAAAGGGGAACAACGCAGGCTGGCAGAAGAAAGATTAATGGAGCTTGGATTTAAAGTGACGTATGGTAATACGGCTTTGGTCCATGACGACTTTTTCTCCAATTCAATTGAAGATCGAATTGAGGATTTACATGATGCGTTTCGGGACCCAAATGTAAAGGGAATCTTTACGGCTATTGGCGGTTATAATGCCAACCAATTACTACGATATATTGACTACGATTTGATTAAAGAAAATCCAAAAGTGTTGATGGGATATAGTGATATAACGGCTATCTTATTGGCAATTTATAAAAAAACAGGCTTAACTACATACCCTGGTCCTCATTTCTCGACGTTCGGCATGAAGGCTGGGCTGGAATATACAATGGAATACTTTAAAAAAGCAGTTCTCCAAGTTGAAGACTTTTATCTTGAACCAAGTGAAACGTGGAGTGATGATTCATGGCATTTAGAGCAGGATGATCGCACTTTCCATACAAATTCAGGATATATGGTCATTCAGGAAGGGGAAGCGACAGGGACAATCATTGGAGGCAACCTTTGTACAATCAATCTTTTACAGGGTACAGAGTATATGCCTTCTTTAAAGGATAGTATCCTGTTTATAGAAGATGATGAAGAAAGCCATCCATTCAGTTTTGACCGAGATTTACAGTCATTGCTTCAATTGCCAGATGCAAGCGGAATAAAAGGAATTGTCATAGGCCGTTTCCAAAAGGAATCCGGGATGACTGATTATGCGTTGCAGGAAATTATTGCAACAAAGAAAGAAATAAATGGTATACCTGTCATCGCGAATGCTAACTTTGGACATGTTCATCCATTTGTAACGGTCCCGGTAGGTGCAAAAGCAGTGATGAATGTGAAAAACGGAAAAGTAACTGTTAATGTCCTTTCATAAAAAACTATAGATAAGACGCCGTTCAAAAGTGGACGGTGTTTTAAGTTATTTTGGGTTTGGTCTGGTAATTCCCTATAATATGAATATATTTCTACTTGCCTGAAGCTATGTTTTTTTGGTTTATTTTAGGAGTAATACCTCTTGTCAGCGCTGAATATTTTACTATTTTACAAGCATTATTAGGGAATATGAGGCTAATTGTTCAAATTCTATGTTTTTCTGATATAATACTAAGAGATTTAAAATAGAAAAGGTGATTATGTGTTATTAACAATTCCCGCATCCATTCGTTTAGAAGGGGCTTTGGCCGAATATAATAAAAAAGGCCGTGTAAGCCATACTTGTTTCGTTTGTAACGAAGACACTTCAAATGGGGATGCAAGTAACTTGAACTACTATAAGTTAGGTACTAAAAAAGTTTGTCATTCATGCATGAAACATGTTTTACGTCATCCATCTTTAAAAGAGTATGAATATGTACATACCTCAGTTATTGATAAAACTGCTTTTTATAAAAATGTGCTGGCTGTTTTAAAGGATGAAAATTTTTTAGAGTCAATTCGTCAAGAAAAGCTAAATAGCGCATTGTAAGAAAAAAGTGTATCTCTTGTGGATACACTTTTTTTGTACCCTTTTAAGAAACCTCCCTATAATGGCCTATCATGAATCTAAAAGAAATTTATAAGTTTACAAGCTTAGGTCAATTTCCTTAGCAAGATTCTCTCAATCAGGACATACACTTTACTATAATGCTAGTTTGTTTCCCAGAGAAGGAGAGTGTGGGCATATGGAGCAGTCTTCATTGATCAAGCCGGTCCTAGGAGGAGCCTACCCGACTATCAGTCATGGTGAGGGAGTATTTTTATACGATAAAGAAGGAAAGAACTACCTGGATGCTTCATCCGGTGCTGTTACTGCTAACATCGGTCATGGTGTTCAGGAAATTATTGATGCGATGAAAAAACAGGCTAATCAGGTTTCATTTGTGTATCGTTCACAGTTTACGAGTGAACCAGCGGAGAAACTCGCCAAAAAAATTGCTGAACTAACAAAAGGGGAACTGAATTATAGCTTTTTTGTAAATAGCGGATCCGAAGCGACCGAAACTGCCTTGAAAATTGCCATTCAGCATTGGCAGGAAAAAGGGAAACCTAAGAAACATAAAATTATATCCAGATGGATGAGCTACCACGGCATCACGATGGGGGCTCTTTCGATGTCGGGCCATCCGATTCGCCGTGAACGGTTTACTACTATGCTTGAATCATATCCTTCCGTTTCTCCTCCATATTGCTACCGCTGCCCACTTCAACTTGATCCCCATACGTGCGGAATGGCCTGTGCTAAGGAATTGGAAGCAACAATTAGACGCATTGGTGGTGACAATATTGCCGCTTTTATTGCTGAGCCTGTCATTGGCGCAGCCGGGGGAGCTATTGTTCCACCGGATGGTTATTTTCAAAAACTCAAGAAAATTTGTGAAGAACATGACATTTTATTCATTGCCGATGAAGTTATGACTGGATTCGGTCGGACCGGTAAGATGCTTGCTTCCGAATATTGGGATGTAGAACCTGATATCGTAACATTCGGAAAGGGAATGAGTGGGGGGTATACTCCTATAGCTGCCGCTGTAATGACGAGAAAAGTGATGGAGCCAATCATGAGTGGCTCTCAGTCGATTATCGGAGGGCATACACTTAGCGCCAATCCATTATCATGTGCGGTATCGTTAGCGGTGTTAGAATATGTAGAAAAAAACAATCTCGTTGAAAAATCAGCCGACAGAGGGAAAAACTTAATTAGAGGACTGAAGAAGTTAGGAGAGAAGTATTCCTTTATCGGAGACATCCGTGGAAGGGGTTTATTGATTGGTATGGAATTTGTCCAGGATAAATCGACAAAGTCTCCGCTTCCAAAGGTTGTCGACGTGACTAATGAAATCATTAAATTGGGAATGAAAAATGGAATCCTATTGTACCCTGCAGCAGCGGGTCTAGATGGTGTAACCGGGGCTGCAATTATCATATCTCCTCCTTTAACGATTTCGGAGGATGAGTGTGCAGAATTGTTAATGAGGCTCGATATAACACTTCGACAATTTAATGAGCAGATCCTACCGGGTCATCTGTCATCCTAACAAGGAAGTGAGTTAGTATGTTAGAAAATTCATTCCAGAAAATTTGCCGTTTTGAGGATGTTCTACATCTCTTTAAAGATAATCAGTCTATTCTTTTTGGAGGGTTCGGTGGCATCGGTACCCCGCCGGGATTGATCAATTTAATCTTGGATTCAGGTATTAAAAATTTAACCCTAATCGGAAATGATACTGGTTTTCCAGATATAGGGGTCGGGAAACTGGTCACACAGCGGCGTGCGAAAAAAATCATCGTTTCTCATATTGGTTCTAACCCAAATGCGGGCCTATTTATGAACAATGGAGAGCTGGAAGTAGAGTTCTCACCGCAAGGGACGCTTGTCGAACGTATCCGGGCAGGTGGGATGGGTCTTGGTGGGATATTGACCGACATTGGCCTGGACGCCGATATAGTCCGTGACGGAAAACAAACCATAAGGCTGGGTGAGAAAAATTATCTAGTGGAACCTGCGTTGACTGCAGATATCGCAATTGTTTATGCAGAAAAGGCAGATCCTTATGGAAATCTAATATTTGATAAAAGTGCTCGGAATACGAATCCGCTCGTAGCAACTGCCGGACAAATCACCATAGTCGAAGCAGTGCAAATCGTTCCACTTGGCGCTTTGAATCCGGAAGAAATTATTGTTCCGGGTGCATTTGTGGATTATATCATTCCATCAAAAGGAGTCGATTGGAAATGGGTTTGGGAACCAAAGTCAGAAATCGATTAGCGAAACGAGCCGCAGCAGAGATAAGCAATGGCATGCTGGTCAATTTGGGAATTGGCATACCATCCCTTGTGCCGAATCATCTTTTGAATGATCATCGAGTTATGTTTCATGCTGAAAATGGGCTTGTTGGAATCGGGAGTTCTCCAAAAAAGGGGAAGGAAGATCCGCATCTCTGTAATGCTGGAGGTCTTCCCATTACCATTAGAGAAGGAGCTTCATACTGTGACAGTACGATCGCATTTGGAATGATACGCCGGGGCAGGGTGGATATCACGATTCTTGGAGCACTACAAGTAAGCGAATTAGGTGACTTGGCTAATTGGAATGTGCCAGGAAAAAGAGTACCAGGGATGGGTGGGGCGATGGAACTTGCGGCAAAGGCCAAAAAGGTCATCGTATTAATGGAGCATACTGATAAAATAGGCATGTCTAAATTAGTAAAAGAATGTACGTTACCATTAACGGCTAAAGAATGCGTACATATGATTATCACGGAGCTTGGCGTATTTTCTGTGACGCCCGAAGGCCTCTTATTAACTGATTTATTTGAAAATTCTAGTATCGAGGAAATCAGGAATCAAACCGAAGCCTCGTTTACAGTCTCTAAAAATATCCATATTTTAAAAGAATGAGAGAGGAGAATGGTGATATGTATGAAGAGAAAATCAGCACTTGGTTGAATGAACATCGAACGAATGGAATTAGGCTGTTACAAAAACTGGTACAGGAACCGAGCAAGCGAGGCCAAGAGGGGAGTGCGCAAGCTATTGTAGTTGAAAAGTGCAGACAGCTTGGTCTCGAAATAGATTTATGGGAGATTGGGGATGAAAAATTAAGAAATCATCCCCATTTTTATTGTGATCGTAAAGATTTTAAAGGAAACCCCAACCTTGTTGCGATTAAAAGAGGAATCGGCAACGGCAAATCTCTCATTTTAAATGGTCATATTGATGTGGTTCCCGAGGGAGATCATACTGCGTGGCACGATGACCCATATAGCGGCATGGCAAAAGACGGAAAAGTGTTTGGGCGTGGAACGACCGATATGAAAGGTGGCAATGTTTCTTTATTATTAGCACTCGAGGCAATTATTGAATCTGGTATACAATTGAAGGGGGATGTTATTTTCCAAAGTGTGATTGAAGAAGAAAGCGGAGGTGCAGGTACACTTGCGGCAGTCTTGCGAGGATACCGGGCTGATGGGGCAATCATTCCTGAGCCAACTAATATGAAAATATTTCCACTTCAACAAGGATCGATGTGGTTTCGGCTTATAGTCAAAGGTAAGTCGGCACATGGAGGTACAAGATATGAAGGGGTAAGTGCAATAGATAAAGCAATTAGTGTAATGCTAGAAATCAAGAAACTTGAACAAGAACGTAACGAGTCACTTCGTCATTCTCTCTATAAAAATGTAACAATTCCAATTCCGATTAATATTGGGAGCATTCAAAGTGGGAATTGGCCTTCTTCTGTTCCGGATACAGCCGTACTAGAAGGCCGGTTTGGGATTGCCCCCACGGAAACAATGGAAGCGGCTCAACGCTCGCTGATGCAGTGTATTGAGGCTTTAAACCAGACTGATGCATGGTTCAAAGAGAAGCCTATTGAATTAGAATGGTTTGGGGCTAGATGGTTGCCTGGCAGTCTCGAACTTGAGCATCCATTGATGAAAACACTAGGTGCATACTATGAAAAAGTGATGGGTGAACAGCCGCTTGTTGAAGCCTCCCCCTGGGCGACGGATGGAGGTTATCTTTCATCAGTGGGATCGACTCCTGTAGTTGTCTTCGGACCGGGGGAAACGAAGTTGGCTCATGATTCTAATGAATATATAGAAGTGGATAAAATGATGGACGTTGCAAAAATCATCGCTTTAACTATAATCGAATGGTGTGGAGTGGAAGAGGAATAATAAGTTTCTCACGGGTCTGATTCTCATAGGGTCAGGCCTTTTGTTACAATAATTTGATTGATAGGAAAGGAGCAAGTTAGATGGAGACAGGAATTATTGAAAAAAGAATTCAAAAACCGCGTTGCACATTACATATTACAATCGACCGGTTTAATAAGCGGGTCCGGGTGGAAGATTATCTCGGTCATTTTCAAGATTGCGTAGAAGAATCTATGAAGGTGGCTGAGAACATATCAGCAGAGAAAATCATTTTTAAGACACGAAAGGAAAACGTTCAAGAATTACTAGTTCAAGGCTTTTTATATGAAGGAAGTATAGATAAGTACTTTTTAGGAAGCGATTGCTTCTTCCTTGTTAAATATAACAAGAATGAACGTAGAAACAGTGAAAACTGGGAAAAGGAGGATCAAATCCTTGCCGGTGTACAGAGTCTCCCGTTAAAAGCCGCTTTAGATGCTCCGCCTGCAGCCTACCAATGTCGTAAAGCAGATGAATCCGATGCTATTCAGCTGGCACAATTGTATGGCAAGGTGTTTGAAATATACCCCACTCCGATGAATGATCCGGAATATGTGAAAAAGTGCATGAAAAGCGGAACAGTTTTTTATATTTACGCCCATGATGATAAAATCGTTAGTGCTGCCTCAGCAGAAATCGATGCCTTCTACCATAACGCTGAAATCACTGATTGTGCGACACTGCCCGAACACCGGCAGTACGGCTTAATGAAGCATTTGATCGCTAAACTTGAAGACCACCTCGTCTCACATGAAATTTATTGTATTTATTCCATTGCCCGATCACTGTCATTCGGTATGAATGCGGCCCTGCACCAGCATGATTACTCATACCGCGGGCGATTAGCCAATAACTGTTACATCTTCGATAAACTTGAGGACATGAATCTGTGGGTGAAAAATTATACATGAATGCTCATTTTTAGGCAGGTTTATGACAAGTTTTTGGCATTTCCTCATATATATTAAGTAAGGACGTATTAGAGGAGGTGGACCTTGCCTAGTGAATTTTTAAATACAAGTAAAGTATTAGAAGCGATACTGGAAACCATTGATGAGGGCATTCATGTGATTGATCCAAAGGGACAAACCATCTTTTATAATGGAGTGGCAGCCAATCATGATGGAATGAAAGTAGGGGAAGTACTCGGGAAACCATTACTTGAAGCCTTCCCTTCGTTAAATCACAAATCTTCTACATTACTGAGAGTTATTAAATCTGAAAAGCCCATTTATAATTACAGTCAATCGTATGTAAATGCACATGGGAGGATCATTGAAACGTTAAATACAACGCTCCCCATATATGTAGATGGGTTTATAGTTGGTGCCATAGAAATAGCGAAGGATTATTCGAGTTTGAAGCAGTTATCTGAACGGTTAGCTGACCTGGAAAGCTCGCTCAAGACAATGAAAGGTCCTGAAAAAAAAGCGGAAGTGAATGGTAATTTATATACGTTTAACGATATTTTAACCCGTGATACTGAATTCAGAAACATAATTTCACTAGGGAAAAAGGCTGCCCGTTCCTCTTCCTCTGTATTAGTTTATGGAGAAAGCGGTGTAGGAAAAGAACTTTTTGTTCAAAGTATCCATAATGATTCTAACCGCCGAAAAGAACCGTTCATCGCACAAAATTGTGCGGCCTTACCAGAAAATTTATTAGAATCTCTATTATTCGGTACCGCTAAAGGCAGTTACACAGGTGCAGTGGATCGCCAGGGCTTATTTGAATTGGCCAATGGTGGTACCTTGTTTTTGGATGAATTACAATCGATGCCGATTGACCTGCAGGCAAAGTTGCTGCGGGTGCTTGAAGATGGGTTTATTAGGAGGATAGGTGCCGCAAAGAATGTCCAGGTGGATGTAAGAATTATGGCAGCGATGAATATAGATCCGAAAAAAGCTGTTACGGAAAACAAGTTACGAGCAGATTTATTTTACCGATTACATGTATTAAGCTATGAGCTGCCTCCGCTAAGAGAGCGCACTGAAGATATATTATTCCTTACTAATCATTTTATTTTATTCTTTAACAAGAAATTAGGACTTTCCATAGAGGGAATTGATGAGAAGACAAAGGTTTTCTTACAGAATTATCATTGGCCAGGGAATGTTAGAGAGCTTAAGCATACGATTGAATTCATGATGAATCATACAGAAAAAGATATATTAACACTTGAAGATTTGCCGCAGTTTTTTAAAAAACGTCCCACTTCAAAAGAAAAAATACTTCCACTGCGTCAGGCAATGATGGAAATGGAGACGAAATTGATCACCGAGGCTCTTCTTCAAACAGGAGGCAATGTCTTTCAAGCCTCGAAGCTATTGAAGATTCCACGGCAGACCCTGCAATATAAAATGAAAAAACATACTTGAATGTTTAAAATTCGGATGGACCATGTAATCCGGATTTTTTTATGGGCATATGTAGTTTTTGGTTAATTTTGGCATCCTTCTTGCATTAAATACTACTATCAAGACTCAGGAGGTATTACCATGTTATTTGACTTATATAAGCCCGAGCGTAATTGGAAAGATATAGAGCTATGGAAAGATGTAACCGATGAACAATGGAACAACTGGCTGTGGCAGCTTACGAATACTATCCGAACTGTGGAGGATTTGAAAAAAGTTATAGACTTGACTCCTGATGAAGAGGAAGGTGTCAGGATCTCTACGAAAACCATCCCATTAAATATTACCCCCTATTATGCTTCGTTGATGAGTAAGGATGACCCAAGGTGTCCAGTCAGAATGCAATCTGTCCCAATCTCAGAAGAAATGCATAAAACCAAATATGACATGGAGGACCCGCTTCATGAAGATGAAGATTCACCAGTACCGGGATTGACTCACAGATATCCTGATCGCGTCCTTTTTTTGGTCACGAATCAGTGCTCCATGTACTGCCGTTATTGTACGAGAAGACGCTTTTCAGGACAAATAGGTATGGGAGTACCAAAAAAACAATTAGACGCTGCAATCGGCTATATTCGTGATACACCAGCAGTCCGAGATGTTCTTATTTCCGGGGGAGACGGATTATTAATTAATGACACCATCCTGGAATATATTTTAAAAAACTTAAGGGAAATCCCCCACGTTGAAATAATCAGGATAGGTACGAGAGCTCCAGTTGTATTCCCTCAACGAATCACAGAAAATTTATGTGCAATTTTAAAAAAGTATCATCCAATTTGGTTAAATACGCACTTCAATACATCTATAGAAATTACCGAAGAATCAAAGAAAGCGTGTGAGATGCTAGCAGATGCAGGTGTACCGGTAGGCAACCAGGCTGTTATTCTAGCCGGTATAAATGATAGTGTCGCGATCATGAAAAAGCTGATGCATGACCTCGTTAAGATTCGTGTCCGTCCTTACTACATTTATCAGTGCGACCTATCCGAAGGAATCGGTCATTTCCGAGCCCCGATATCTAAGGGGATTGAAATTATTGAAGGCTTACGCGGTCATACGTCTGGGTATGCTGTCCCGACTTTCGTTGTAGATGCACCAGGGGGTGGAGGGAAAATTACATTACAACCGAACTATATCCTTTCACAATCACCGACAAAAACAGTGCTTCGTAATTTTGAAGGAGTAATTACCACATATCCCGAACCTGAGCATTACACACCAGGACTTGCAGATGATTATTTCAAAGGGATATATCCTGATATGGAAGAAAAACGGTCAGATATAGGAATAGCTGGTTTGATGAATGACAAGCAATTTAATTTAGTACCTGAAGGGCTGAAACGAATGAATCGCCGTGAAAATTACGTTACCAACCCGGAGCATGCTTCATTAAAAAATCAACGTGAAAAGCGAGATCAGTTAAAAGAAAAGAAATTCCAGGCACAGCAAAAAAAGAGCACTCCAAAGGGGGATGAATAGCATGGAAACTTGTCCATGGTGTGAGATAGGAAAACTTACATCGGTAACTGGTACGGTCTATTGGGAATTACCAGATGGAACGCGAGCCGTTGAAATTACTGAAACTCCTTCTTCCCATTGTGAGAATTGTAAAGCTCTTTTTCAGAGTGATGAAATAGTAAAAGGAATTGAAGATCAGCTATTTTTAATTGATTCGAAACAGCTTGCAAAACAGACCAAGTATGATGAGTTATTGAAGATGAAGCGGGTGTTAAAGCGGAATTATTTTGATTTTGGGAAATAACAAAATAATTAGAAGTTGCCTCATCTACTTTTTTTGGTGAGGTTTTTCTGTGCGTCCGGCGGTGCGGTCTATAGGGTGCACATCTCGAACGGTGAAGGCATTAGTAGCGGTTGCTTTCCGTGGTGACGCGGAATTCTGAAGGAAGCAAGCGGTAAATTGAGATATATTATTTTGAGGCCTCTTTTGGAGAGGTCTTTTGAAATTTCTTCAATGGGTATTAGGGTAGATGAAAAAGCACTGTTAAAACAACTAATTTTTATTTTCAAAATACGAAGAGCAGAAATAATAATGAAAGACCAATTGAACAAAATTAAGATCCCTGCGGCTGTCGTAATGTACTCGTAAATCTTACCAGGTAACAGCAACGCAGTGACAATAGATGCAATTAATCCGATTGTTGCTAGACATAATGAAGGAAGAGGGAGTTCCTTAAACTTTTTTAGCTTTTTAGAGAACAAAGCTGGAGCATCACCGCCATCTGCGAGGGTCACAAGGAGTGTTGTTACCCCAAATAATGAAACGATCATCGTTGAAAAACCAGCTAAGATAATAGTTGCATTAAATACATGTGGAAAAAAAGAAAAATGATATTTATCTAGTGCCGTTACAAAAGGACTTTCCTTTTCAATAAACGCCCCATGTGCAGCCATATAAACTGCAAGTCCGAGTGAAATGATATAAATCACCACTAGTACTATTAACATAATGATTCCCGCTTTGGGAGCATCTTCTTTCTTTTTAAGTCTCATGGCCATATGTCTAATTACTTCTATTCCTCCATAAGCGTAAAAGGCATAGATTAAGGAAGACCAAAAACCTTTCCAACCTTCGGGAAATAGTTCATTGACTGAATTAGGAAACCCAGTATGTTTTACATCCCCGTGAATCCATCCGAACACGGCAGCCGCTGCAAGAATAATAAATATATCAATAGTCGCCGTTTTGATAACGGCTTAGTAAATTCTCTACTTTATCAAAACCCTCATTGCCGGTTAAAACGACAATAATCGTGAGAATGGCGTATCCAGTTGCAAAGAGCCAAAGAGGAACATTTGGAAACCAAAATCTTGATAAGATCGAAAGAGACGTTAATTGGCCACACATAATCAGGATGTTTGAACTCCAATAGTTATAGCCACAACTAAATCCGGCCCAACGCCCATAGGCTTTGTTTGCATAGTAGCAGAAAGATCCATCTTGAGGATCTTCAGCCGTGATTTTAGCTAATAAGCTGTATACAATATAGGTTCCAATAGCTGCTAAAATAAAGGAAAGGACAATTGAAGGGCCTGTTATTTTTATACCAATGGTCGATCCAAGAAAAAATCCAGTACCAATAGTGCAGCCAATCCCTATTATGGACAATTGCCGCCATTTTAAATTTTCATCTTCACTATCCTTACTTTGACCAATAGGAATAAAAAAATCCATGCAGTATCTCCTCACATATTCAAATTCCTTATCAAAGCAAGTAGGTATTTAGATTACCTGTTTATCTGAACATTCCCCAAATGAATTCATACATATTCATCCCGCCTATAAATGTGATTGTGAGAAATTACCATTCTTAATAAACATTTTTTGGGATAACTTCATTTTTTGTGGATAACTTAGAAATGAAATCATAAAAGAAAGGATACATATATGAAAACAAAATGGGTTCTATTAGCCATTCTTTCTACCATAGTCAATGTGCTTTCTGGCTGTGAATCATTAGCGGTCTTAGATCCTAAAGGACCTCAAGCCCAAACGCAAGCCAATGTGATTTGGCTATCAATTGCGATCATGTCGGTTATTGTTATTGTTGTTTGTGCTATTTTAGTCTTTGTGTTAACGAAATACCGTGACTCTAAACTACCTAAAGATTATGAACCACCCTACATTGAAGGGAATCATGTTGTTGAAACGTTTATTGTTGGGGTGCCAATTTTAATCGTCATTTTCTTCTCCGTTGTTTCTGTAATTTCCAACAATAAAGTGGAAGCCACTCCGGAAGGGTACAAAGGTCAAGATCCATTAGTTATTTACGCTTCGTCATCTGACTGGAAGTGGCATTTTAGTTATCCAGAAAACGATATCGAGACAGTAAACTACTTGTATGTTCCAACAAATCGACCACTTGAATTTAAACTTTATTCATTCGGGCCTATCACGAGTTTCTGGATTCCACAACTTGGCGGTCAAAAATATGCCATGTCTAACATGGTGACCACATTACACTTAGCAGCGGACGAATCAGGGGAAATGATGGGACGAAATGCAAACTTTAGTGGGAAAGGATTCGCTGAAAATACGTTCCACGTCGAAGCGATGTCTCAAGATAAGTTTGATGAATGGGTAAAGGAAGTTAAGGAAACTGCGAAACCTATTACTGATGTAAGATTCAATGAATTATTAAAACCGGGTCATGAGGGACAGTTAACGTTTACTGGAACTCATTTAGACTTCTCACCAGCTCCAGAAGGTGAAAATGCTGGACATCATCATGGCTCAAGTGACTCTAACGCGAATTCAAAAGGTGAACATATGGAGCATGATCATAAGTCAAGTAATAGTAAAGAAAAATCAGCACACAATCATGAATAATTTCTTAGTCTATCTCAAGAAAAATATTTTCAGAAAGGAAACACAAAAGTATGGGTTTTTTCTCTAGATTTCTTATACCTAATCCTAGTCCCGTCATTTACTCATCAATGGTGGCCATTGGTGTTACTGTTCTCTTGATCATTGTTGGTTTAACCCACTTTAAAAAATGGTTTTTTTTATGGAGTGGCTGGCTAACAACAGTCGATCATAAAAGAATAGGTATTATGTATCTAATATCTGCTTTGTTGATGCTATTTCGTGGTGGGGTAGATGCTGTGATGATGCGTGCGCAACTTGCCGTACCGGATAACAAATTATTAGATTCACAGCACTATAATGAAATTTTTTCAACACACGGGGTTGTGATGATTCTCTTTATGGCGATGCCGTACATTATGGCCTTAATGAATTTCGTAGTGCCATTACAAATTGGAGCCCGAGATGTAGCATTCCCACGTCTAAATGCCATAAGTTTCTGGCTATTTTTTATGGGTGCGATGCTATTCAACATCTCTTTTGTCATTGGTGGTTCGCCTGATGCAGGGTGGACATCTTATTTCCCGCTTGCAGGTAATGAATTTAGCCCGCATGTTGGAACGAATTATTATATGATTGGTATTCAGATAGCCGGAATAGGTACATTGATGACGGGGATTAACTTTTTGACGACTATTCTTAAAATGAGAGCACCCGGTATGACATTAATGAAAATGCCAATGTTTACATGGTCTGCTTTAGTCACAAGCGTTATTATCATTTTCGCATTCCCTGTATTAACAGTGGCGCTGATCATGGGAACAATGGATCGACTATTCGCAACCAAGTTTTTCACAATGACTGAGGGCGGTATGGATATGCTTTGGGCTAACCTGTTCTGGGTTTGGGGACATCCTGAAGTATATATCTTAATCTTGCCTGCATTTGGTCTTTTTAGTGAGATTATCCCAACCTTTTCACGACGTAACCTATATGGCTATCGATCAATGGTTGCTTCAATGGTATTTATCTCTATATATTCATTCTTCGTTTGGACGCACCATTTCTTTACAATGGGGCAAGCAGCATATGTTAATAGTATTTTCTCGATTACAACGATGGTAATTGCTATTCCGACTGGAATCAAGATCTTTAACTGGTTGTTCACGATGTGGAAAGGTAGAATCAGATTTACCGTACCTATGCTTTATTCAATAGGTTTCATACCTCTTTTCACAATCGGTGGAGTTACCGGGGTTATGCTTGCGATGTCAGCGGCGGATTATCAATACCATAATACAATGTTTTTAGTAGCTCACTTCCACAATGTCATTATTCCGGGTGTAGTATTTGCTGTGCTTGGTGCCGGAACTTACTACTGGCCGAAAATGTTTGGTTTCATGTTGAATGAAAGGATTGGGAAATGGGCGTTCTGGTTTCTAACCATTGGTTTTTGCTTAGCATTCTTCCCTATGTATATCACTGGTTTAGATGGTCAAGCACGTCGGATATACACATACTCTGAATCGACTGGATTTGGACCGTTGAATATGATTTCGTTTATCGGGGCAGCATTAATGGCAATCAGCTTTGTATTAATCGTATATACGATTTACTATAGCATTCGCCATGCTCCAAGAGATGTTAGTGATGATCCGTGGGATGCACGTTCCCTTGAATGGGCTACTCATAATCCAGTACCAGAATATAACTTTGCTATTATTCCACAAGTGAACTCAAGGGAAACGTTTTGGGATGCTAAATATAAAGGTCATGAATTATTCAAGGGTGACTATGAAAAGATTCATATGCCCAATAACAGCGGCGTACCGTTTATCATGTCCTGTATCTTCTTTGTCTTTGGATTTGCGTTAGTATTCACCATATGGTTTCTTGCGATTATTGGGTTAATCGGTATCTTTGTTTGCATGGCTCATCGTTCATTCGAAATAGATCATGGGCATTACATTTCTGTAGAAGAAATTAAAGAGACAGAAGCAAAATTCGGGGGTGTTAATAAATGGAAATAGATCACTCGCAACCTCTTGAATATAGTACGGAACAAAATCGTCTAAATATTTTAGGCTTCTGGATTTTCCTTGGAGCCGAAATTATGCTTTTTGCAACACTCTTTGCATCATATTTTACATTAGTTGATCGTACGGGTAACGGTCCTACTGGAGCAGAAATTTTTGAAATCACTCCAGTACTTGCTGAAACATTCTTGCTCTTAACAAGCAGTTTTGTCATCGGGCTTGGAATTCATGCCATGCGACTTGGCAACAAGAAAGCCATGTTGACATTCTTCGTAATCACTCTCCTTCTTGGATTAGGGTTCTTAGGATTTGAAATTACTGAGTTCATTACCTATTATCGCGAAGGAGCTACACTGCAAACTAGTGCATTTACATCGATGCTCTTTACAACATTAGGGACACATGGAGCACATGTTACATTAGGACTTTTCTGGGGGTTATTTATTATCCTTCAAGTGAAAAAACGCGGGTTGACACCTGAAACAGCCAATAAATCCTTCATTTTCTCTCTTTACTGGCATTTCTTAGATATCGTTTGGATCTTCATCTTCACCTTTATCTACATGAAAGGAATGACATAAACATGAAGGAATTATTCCCGGCTAAACAAGTATGGGGTTTTGTATTTTCATTGATTTTGACGTTTGTAGCACTTTTGGTTTACTTCTTCAATATGTCAAAAGCAACAGGCATGACGATTTTTATATTGACAGCATTCATACAAGCAGCTGTTCAACTAGTTGTGTTTATGCATGCTCGTGAAACTGATGATAGCAAATCAATTTTCATGACTCTATATTGCGCTATATTCCTAGCTCTAATTACTGTCTTCGGTACAATACTATGTATGGTCTGGGGTTGGAGTTATTGATATGAAACAGCTTGGGAAACAGAAGGCGTATGATGAGTAATTGAAGTTGAAATAGGGACAATGAGCTATGAATAGGGAAAAGCTTATAATGCCCTATCACAATATAACTGCTGATAAATTCCAATTTTAAAAAGCGACCTTTATTTAAGGGGTACGGCTTTTGTAATTCCCTTTTAAGGTTATTTCCAACCCCAATGAGAATTCAGTATTAGCTACTGGATTTCAACGTTTTAACATTCTCACTATTCATATTAAATAATACACTCTACTCTAATGGACTTATTTTAGTATATGTATTTAATGTTTTGTCTGAAGTACCTCTTATGGATTCTAACTAATGAGGGGTAAAAGTAAAAAGATTCTTTCATTTTCTAACGGAGAAATCGATTCTTTAGTGACAGAACAAGCGAATTGCTGGGGGAAATAGCCACTGATAGTGCGGATTCAGATAGCCATCTAAAAGAAAAAATGTTAATAAACAATAATAGCAAGGTGTTTGATGGGTGGGAAGAGTACCAAAAAGAAATTTCCTATTTCTCCAGATGCAATGAAAGCTTATCAAGAACTTCATCGTGAAAATCCTACTCGTTAGTTATATGTTCTTCATACTAATCGTAAGAACCCCAATATCATTGAGAAAAAATGGGTAGGTGTAAGGCGATAGGGAAAAGTCTGGATTTTTTACAGCAAATAAAAGCAATAAATATAGAAAAACTAACAATAGAGTTCAATTGAAAGGCAAGTAGAGATGATTATTCTGTACTTGCTTTTTAATTTATATGTACCCACTTAAAAAGTAAGTTAAACTATAGTTAAGTTCTTTTTGCTTATTAAAGTAACAGATGGTGCTAGCAAAATAACTAAGGAGTCAGGAAAACTTTCATCGGTAACTGGTACGGTCTATTGGGAATTACCAGATGGGACGCGAGCCGTTGAAATTACTGAAACTCCTTCTTCCCATTGTGAGAATTGTAAAGCTCTTTTTCAGAGTGATGAAATAGTAAAAGGAATTGAAGATCAGCTATTTTTAATTGATTCGAAACAGCTTGCAAAACAGACCAAGTATGATGAGTTATTGAAGATGAAGAGATTATTGAAGCGGAATTACTTTGATTTTTTAGGTAGGAAGAGATTGTACAGTTTCTATAAAAACATATATTTCTCTATTTAAAGGATATGATTTCCTTAGTGTAGACAGAAAAGAGTAAGTCATTGAGTTATATGATTGTTGAATAATTGTAAACAAACCTATTTAGGCTCCATTAAACGTTAGCTTGTACTCAGTAAAAAGAATTGATTAGTTTGGTATTAATTATTCAACTATTTCAGAAAGATTAAAACTCGTCTGTACTGTTAGGTTCGTGCCCGGAAAAAGAGAATTTCGACAAGAAAGCCGATGTTTCCTACGCTAAGGAAACATCGGCTTTTATTTTTATTGGATAAGAGCTGACCTGACAGGCAAGACTTGGACACTTTTGTGAAAGGTTAATATAAATTAATTCGAAGAAAATTGACATTGTACTCTTTCTTCAATCACAGTTCGTCATAAATTGCGTTTTGTTTCTGGTGAAATATCGTTTGTTGTCCTATAATTGTTAGGAAGAAAAACCCATGTTGGTTTTTAAAAATGTAGACGGAAGGGAAAGTTTCCGATATATTAAAGCTGAAATCTTAGTTACTTTTTAGGAGGGCTCGTCACATGAGACCGTTTTATTTATATTTAATGAAATTCCGACAACCTAAAGAAATTGATGCCATCACTAAATTTGCTAATCACGCTTATAACGATCACAGTTTCCCAAAGCAATCGGATGATTATAATGAATTAAGTAGTTATTTAGAATTGAATGGCGACTATCTCGAAAGTATGACTGTATTTGATCGTGCGTGGGAACAATATGTCCAAATAGAAGAAGGACTCCAGTAGGGAGATCAGGAATAGGGGGGATCGAAGGATGCTTAAAAGCCTTCAAACCCGAATTTTGCTTTATTCTTTACTTATAGCAAGTCTACCTGTTCTGATATTAGGAATAATTTCCTATGGATCACAACGCTCTTTGCTTGAAAAAGAAGCAAATAATGCCTTGAATGCAGGTTCACTTAATATCGTCAATGAAACATATAATTATTTGAACGAACGGAATAGTGATGTGAAGTTATTAAGTGCAAATTCGGTAATCATAAATCCTGGCTCATCAAAAGAAGAGAAGTCTGATGAACTAAAAAAGTTTATTGGAGCAAAACGGGAATATTACGGAGCTTTGTATTTGGATTTGGAAGGTAAAGTTATTGCAGATACATCTAATAAAATGATCGGGGCTAACTTAGCTGAGAGAATATGGTTTGAAGAAGCACTAGAAGGTAATGAATTTCTTTCTGACGTGTATAAAACACGAGCTTATTCTGAACCCATAATAACTTTAAGTGCACCGGTATATGGTCGTACAGGGCATATGGTTGGTGTTGTCTCCTCGGCCTTCCGCTTAGAAAACCTTTGGGAGATGATCGAGAGAAAAGCTGTTGATATTAGTGATAAGTATCCTGTGAACATTTTCATGATTAATCAAGAAGGTATCATGGTTTCCAAAAAAGATCCCCATGGCGTCCAACAGAATTCTACCTTAGAGGAAATGGGATTAACAAAAGCAAAACTGATAGAAGCTTCTGAAACGGATAACTTGTACAGTGCAGAGAATGGAGAGAAAATATATTCTATTCAGGCTGTTCATACGATAGCACAAACGGAAAATAAATGGTTTGTGGTTGTGGGAGCTGATAAGAAACAAGTGTTTCAGCCTTTGAATGATCTTTTGTCACGTTATCTAACCATTTACACGATTTTATTTGTATCAATCATTATAGTGGTCTATTTATTTACAAAGACTCTTGTACGACCTGTTCAAGATCTTGTTGAAGCAACAGAGGAATTTATTGAAGGAAAAGAATTCGTCGTTTCTAATAAAAGAAGCTTTGAAGAAATGGTAAAACTGAACCTTGCTTTTCAGAGAATGATGGAAACGATTGAGGATCGTGAAAAGGAAATCGTTCGTACGGAAAAGTTGAAATATGTAGGTCAGCTAGCTGCAGGGGTTGCCCATGAAATTAGGAACCCATTGACTACAATAAAGGGGTTCTTCCAACTATTGAAGAGCCAGGATTATGATAAAACTTTAATAGTAAAGTATAGTGATGTTATGCTTGAGGAAGTCAATCGGGTTAATGTATTTGTAACTCAACTTCTTGATTTAGCAAAGCCTCATCAGCTTGAATGGGAGAAACTTGATCTAAAAGATTTCCTTGATGAAATTATAGATGTCTATTCTTCTTCAAATCCTAGTTCTCATGTAACATTAATTAATTCAGTGACACAATCTATAAATATTTATACTGATCGAAACCGATTGAGGCAAGTTCTCTTGAATGTCTTGAATAATTCTTGTGAAGCATTCGATTCTAAGGGGAAGATTGAATTGAATCTTACAATCGTTCCTCAATATATAAAATTAATCATTCGTGATGATGGAATAGGAATTAGCCCCGAGAATTTAAAAAATATCGGTATGCCCTTTTATACAACAAAATTGGAAGGGAATGGTCTGGGAGTTGCGACATGCATCCAAATTATGGAGGAACTAAAAGGGAGATTTCAAATTGAAAGTACATATGGCCAAGGAACAGACGTAATCCTGACTATTCCTACAACGAACCGTCTCATTCGATGAGACGGTTTTTTACGTAAAGAATGAATAGTAACACCACATAACTTTAGCATTGAAATGACCCTTTATTAAATGAGAGTACTTTTGTATCTAAATGAGCAAAATGCCCCCCTCTTTCTATTAACCTCCATGTTTGTTTGTGCATATAATTTACTAATCAAACGATAAGGACCATATTGGGGGATGTCTCTTATGGGCAAGAAAAAACAGCCGAAATTTAAAATAGGCGATACAGTCGTAATAATAATGTATGGGACAGTCGGGAAAATAACCGATGTAAAATTTCTCGATGGTGCTTATGTGTATGAAGTGAATTATAGTGAAGGTCTTTATATTGAAAAAACATTGCAATCCATAAATGAATACGAAGGAGAAATCCTTTATCAAAGAGAACAGATCGATATTGAGTATAAATATTTATTAGGTGACTTAGTCCAGGTAGATGGATATGAACAGGATTATTTCAAGATTATCGGCTATCGAACAGAAATATGGCGCTATAAGGAAAATGCCTGGGAGGATGTGATCTATGAGTTATCACGAATCTCCGACGGGGAATGGCTTGAAGCGCATGAAGAAGAATTGACCTTAATAGCCGATGCCAAACGTGCAGATGCAATTATTCGAAAATTAGGGCTGCTCCTTTCTAAAAAGAATAATGAGCTTGCTATCATTGCTAAACAAAACAACCCTGGTAAAGGTGAGCGAGAAATGACAATGACAAAAAATGAAAAAAAGGAAATGATCGATGGACTGTTAGATTTATATAATGATTACTGTAAGCTCTATGAACATTTTGGCGATGATGAATATCACCATATCATGAAAATCGCCCTTGCTAAAATAGAAAAAGCGGCAGAGGAAATATATCCGGATCATAAAAAAAAGCAAACAAAGTGAAAGGTATTCCACCCTTCTAATAAGCCATTTAACTAATTACTATACAAAAGCTTCTGTTCAATAATGGCAGGAGTAGATAATAATAAGTGGAGGCAATTTTCATGAAAAAGTAAACACTTCATATGTTTTTCTATAATGAAATGCCTTACTGGAATATTTGTCTCTATACATTCATACACCTTTAATTAAGGGGGCGATGATTTGCGAGAAATTGAGGTTTTTATTGATACAGAAGAGATAGCGGAATTCTTCTTTCAAGAATTGATAAGACGGGGCTATCTTCCAACAGAAGCTGAAGTTGAAGATCTTGCTGACATCACATTCGAATATCTTCTTGAAAAATGCATAATTGATGAAGAAGTCGATGAGTAACCTGTCATTAGACGGTTAGCAGCTTCCTTTCCCTTAATTCTAAAAATATTTTAAAAGACGGCGGACCACCGCCGTTTTGTTTGTATTTTTATATGTAAGAGCCTTATTCTAGACCTCTTAATAGATTCCAGATTTCATTCCCTTACAAGCTCTTGAAATTAAGGTTCTGTTTTCCTATCTTGAGGTTGATATGGTATAGTAGTTTTTGAATATCTTTTCAACCAAAAGTTAAGGAGGACATAGTTGTATGAGCGTACATATTGGTGCTAAAGAACATGAAATTGCGGAAACGGTCTTACTTCCTGGGGACCCGTTACGAGCAAAATACATAGCAGAAACATTTTTAGAAGATGCTAAACTATACAATGAAGTACGTAACATGTTTGGATATACAGGGACATATAAAGGGAAACGCATTTCTGTCCAAGGTACAGGGATGGGTGTTCCATCCATTTCCATCTACATAAATGAATTAATGAATAGCTATAATGTGCAGAAGCTGATTCGTGTTGGGACTGCTGGTGCCATTCAGAAAGATGTAAAAGTTAGAGATGTAATCCTGGCAATGAGCGCTTCTACGGATTCACAAATGAACCGCCTGACATTCGGGGGAGTCGATTTTGCTCCAACAGCGAATTTCGATTTGCTAAGAAAAGCTTATGAGGCAGGTATTGCCAAAGGTTTGCAATTAAAGGTGGGTAACGTGTTTACGGCCGATCACTTTTATAACGATAATAGTGAATTAGAAAAATGGGCGAAATATCAGATTCTAGCTATAGAAATGGAATCAGCAGCTCTATACACGCTTGCTGCTAAATTTGGACGTCAAGCTCTTTCTGTTTTAACCATTTCCGATCACATATTAACTGGTGAGGAAACGACATCGGCGGAGCGCCAGTCAACATTTAACGAAATGATTGAGGTAGCATTAGAAGCAGCTATACAGGACTGATATTAAGATGTAAATTTACTTGCGGGTTACCAGGAATAAATGAAGCTGTACGATGATAGTTAGGATACAGACTCATTTATTCCATGGTATCCGCATTTTTGTAATTTAACAGATTATTGGCAGGGAAATATTATGGGTTTGGTTAAGAATTTTATTTCTGATTTTACCTACGCGAAATGGTGAAAAAAAATATATATATGATCAAAAGTTGTTTTTTTGATAACTAATATTTTCCGATTAGCCTGAAAGCTGATAAAATAGAGAAAAAGTTTATATCGTCATGAAGAATGAAAGTGGTGAGGCTTCAGTGGAAGAAGAAAATCAAAAACAGCCTAAAGAGGCAGGGAAATTCATAAAAATAAAGAAGTTTACGTTCATTATGGGGATTTTCTTACTCATATTTCTAACCGCAGGGATTACTACAATAGCCTTGACCTTTGGAGATGAAAAAGTAGAGTCTTTAGCACCGGATAAACATTCGGAATTTGAAAAGCTGTATTCTACATACGATACGATAAAAGATAACTACTATGAAGAGATTGATCAAGACAAGCTGGTTGACGGGGCAATTAATGGAATGATCAAATCATTAGATGACCCATACTCTACTTATATGGATAAAAAGGAAGCATCGAGTTTCCATGAGAGCATCTCTTCATCTTTTGAAGGAATCGGTGCTGAGATACAAGAGCAGGATGGAAAAATTATGGTCGTTTCACCGATAAAAGGGTCTCCAGCAGAAAAAGCAGGGGTAAAACCGAATGATATCATTTTAAGTGTGGACGGTAAAAGCCTTGAAGGATTAAGCTCTTCTGAGGCTGTCCTGAAAATCAGAGGCGAAAAAGGGACGAAAGTGGATTTATCCATCACTAGAGCAGGTGAGCCGGAACCGATTGCTCTTACGATTAAGCGGGATACCATTCCAATTGAAACAGTATATGCCGAAATGCTAGATGATGGAGTTGCCAAAATCCAAGTAACAAGTTTCTCTGAGCATACTGTTAAAGAGTTGGAAACGGCACTTAATGATATGTCCAAGAAAGATATGAAAGGCCTTATCTTGGACTTGCGTGGTAACCCAGGTGGATTGCTTGACCAAGCTATAGATATGGCAAGCTTGTTTATTCCAAATGGGGAAGTAGTTCTTCAAGTTGAGGATCGCAGCGGGAAAAAAGAAGTCCATAAATCGAAGAATAATGGAGAGTTAAAGATTCCAGTAGTCGTATTGATTGATGATGGCAGTGCAAGTGCATCTGAAATTGTCGCAGCGGCTGTCAGTGAATCGGCGGATATTCCTTTAATAGGTGTTAAATCATTTGGGAAAGGAACTGTGCAAACAGCCGCACCAGACTTCGAAGATGGATCAAACTTTAAATACACGGTAGCAAAATGGCTGACTCCTGAAGGTAATTGGATTCATAAAAAAGGGATCAAGCCAGATATTAAAGTGAATCTTCCTGATTATGCCAGCCTTCCATATATTTCGCCGGATAAGGAATTGAAAGCATCTGATTCTTCCAGTGAAGTAAAGGCAGCTGAAGAAATGCTGAAAGCAGCAGGCTATAATCCAGGTAAGATAGATGGATTCTTTGATGAAGAAACAACAAATGCCGTTAAAGAATTCCAAAAAGAACAAAAGGTTAAAGAAACAGGTATTATCAAAGACGATACAACCGTGAAATTAATGCAGGTCATCCGGGAGAAAATCCTTGAAAATGATACACAAGTGAAAAAAGCGGTGGAAGTTTTAAAGAAGGAAATCAAATAATTTGAGTATAAACAGCCTGTCAGCGATTACCGTTGACAGGCTGTTTATCGTTAATTGCATAATACTTCAATATAAGGGGAAAAATATGGTTACTTTTACCGATGAGGTGAGGATATGAAAGAGAAGGTACTGTTCATATGTTTAATTGTCTTAATGCTGGCTGGTTGTTCATATTCGCCTGTTCCCCAACTAAGTAAGAATAAAAATACGGAAAAAAACCTTTCCATAGAAGAGAGCCAAGAAAGTATGAAAACATTTCTATTGATTGGTGTCGATTCTCGTGGAGAGGATGATTCTCGGGCAGATGCTGTGATACTAGCACGCTACTTTCCTGAGCAGCAGAAGCTAAAACTGGCTTCTATTATGCGTGATAGTTATGTGAAAATACCGGGTTATAAATACGGATATAACAAAATAAATTCTGCTTATTATTATGGTGGCAGTGAACTACTTAAGAAAACAATACAAGAAAACTTTGATGTTAAAGTCGATCATGTTGCAGTAATTGATTTTAAGGGTTTCGTAAAGATGGTTGACCTACTTGCCCCAGATGGTGTGATGGTAGATGTGAATCAGGAAATTATTGATGATATGAGCATTGAAGCCAGCACCGGTAAAAATGTATTACATGGTGAGGAAATATTGAAATATGTCCGTTTCCGACATGATGATGAAAGTGATTTTGGACGGGTCGCGCGTCAACAGGAAGTATTAGTTCAATTAAAAACGGGATTTATTAATCAAATCTCATCCTTTGAAGGGATGGTCGCCCTACCTAGTATTATTGAAAAAGGGATGTCCTACCTAGATACGGATATTGGGATGAAAACGATTATGGAAATGGGCTCTCAAGTTGTCTTCCAATCCCCAGATTCTGTAGAAACCTTAAGGATTCCAGTTGAAGGAAGCTATAAAGATGAAATATATCCCCAATCTGGAGCGGTTTTGAAAATGGACCACACTAAAAATAAGGAGGCACTTCAAGAATTTTTTTCAAGGTAAGAAGTGCTGATCACTATTTGTTAATATTTAATCAATTTTTTGAAAAATTAAGCTTGATTTAATAATATAGAATCTTTTATAAAGAACCTCGCAAGAATAAATATAAATATCATAGTAAAATGAACGAGGCGAAATCACATATGCGATTCCGCCTCGTTATGATTAGTTTCATCTAAAAGATGAAACCTGGCTCAATTGACAAAAAGCGGAATGTTTTTCACATAGTCTGGTGAAATAATACCGTTTTCTGTTATGATGCTCGTGATTAGATGATTCGGTGTGACGTCAAAGGCTGGATTGAATGTCTTTACATTATCTGGGGCTATCTTTACTCCTTGAATGAAGGTAATCTCGTCCCCATTCCGCTCCTCAATCGGGATGGATGTGCCAGATTCAAGGGAAAGGTCGAAAGTGCTTGAAGGAGCAGCCACATAGAATGGGATACCGTAATGATTAGCTAATATTGCCAATCCCAAGGTCCCGATTTTATTAGCAGTATCTCCGTTTGCCGCAATCCTATCAGCACCAACTATAATGCCATTGATTTGTTTGTGATGAATGGTATGAGCAGCCATATTGTCAGAGATTAAAGTGACGTCCACTCCGGATTGCATTAGTTCCCAAGCAGTCAAACGTGCCCCTTGCAGGACAGGTCTTGTTTCACATGCATATACCTTTATCGGAAAGGCTCTTTCTTTCGCTAGATGGAAGGGAGCCAAGGCTGTACCATAGCGAGCAGTGGCAATTCCCCCAGCGTTGCAATGCGTTAATATGGAATCTCCTTCAGCAAATAAGGATAAACCATGTTCCCCGATTTTTCGGCACATTTCTTCATCTTCTGTAAAGATTGCTTTTGCTTCCAGTATAAGTGCCTCTTTGGCAGTTGGAATACTCTTGGCTGCTTGCAAAATGTTTTCCATCCTTTTTAACGCCCAAAAAAGGTTGACTGCAGTAGGGCGTGAAGAAGCTAGTTTTTTAATATGCTTAGTTACATTTTGTTTGAATTCCCCTAAATCAGTTGAACCATCCTGATTCGCTCCAAGTGCGACACCGAATGCTGCAGTTAGACCAATTGCTGGGGCACCGCGGACCTTTAATGTCAAAATGCTGTCAAATACATCCTCAACGGAATAAAGTTTAATGAATTCTGTAATTGTAGGTAAGGCCTGTTGATTTAATAAAGTTATATGAGTATCATCCCATTGAACGGAATAAGGTAAGGCTGTTGTCGTCGTCGTCATATGTAGTTCTCCTTTTAAAGGGTTGAATAAGTAGGCAGTGTATGTTGCTTCAATGCTTCAATCACAGCTGGAACATCTAATTCTTCCCTTTTTTTAATTAAAAAAGCACCAATTTTCAATGTAGCCGTTTTGGCAGCGATTCTTGTTTCTTTATCTTCAATAACATTTAAATCTGCAACATGAGATAAGCCTATTGTTCTCCGAATCAGCTCACAGCCAGCAAAACCATATGCATCTTTTCTGAATTTAGTGAGCACATATGATAGATAACCATTTACTTGACGAAACGGACTTTTGTTTTGGGTATTCCAAAGATTAGTATATGTCTCTTCAAAAGTATCCCAAAATTCTTGGAGGTGTGTGAAAATTTCCTCTTTTCCAGCGGGATTACGTGTAACTGCCTGGAATAGAAGGTTTGCTGTGTATTGGCCAAGATCAAACCCAACTGGTCCATAAAAAGCGAATTCAGGATCAATAATCTTCGTTTCGGTATCACTTGCAAATATACTTCCCGTATGTAAATCTCCATGAAGTAAGGCTTCCTGTTCGGTTTCAAAGCTTTGTTTCAGCTTAGAGACTTCAAGTATTACTTCTTGATCATTCCAAATGCTTTTGGCAGCATCCGTCAATTCTACTTCATACTCACCCGGTAGTTCTTCAAAAAAAGGATCTGTGAAAACAAAAACTTCAGTAATTTTGCAGAGTTCAGGATTCGTGAAGTTTCGGGCCACTTCTTTTTTCGCAGACGGTTCTAAATGCAAATCAGATGTGTAAAATGCCGTTTTCGCAACATACTCACCAATATGTTTCGATAGTAATGGAAATTGATCGCCATCGATTAAGCCTGTTCTCGCTATTTTTAAGTGTGAGAGGTCTTCCATGATTGTGATAGCAAGCTGTTCATCTGAATAATAGACTTGCGGTACAAATTCGGGACAATAGCTCTTAAAATGGATAAGTGCATTTGCTTCAATTGCAGCCCTTTTTAAGGTCAGCGGCCAACTTTCACCAAGTACCTTTGCATAAGGAACCGCTTGTTTGATTATAATTCCTTTTTTTGTGGCTGTGTCTGTAATATGAAAAACATAATTTAAGTTTCCATCGCCTATCTCTCTACATTTTAAAGTGGCATCTGTTTTGACCAACCCTAGTTTTTTTGCAAGGGTTATTGCAGTTTCATTTGACAGTAATTCAAAGTTCGAATGGTTTAAAGTCATTATTTTCCCCTCCAAATATATAAAAATAATAATGAAAAAGCCTCTTTCATATAGAAAGAGGCAGAAGTTTTAGCTTCGGACCTCTTATCTTCCAGAAATATTGCTTTCTGGTGGAATTAGCACCGTGCCCTGTGGATTTATAATCCGGCGGAAACTCCGCCCCATTTCACAATGGTATTACAGTCGGTTGCTGGGCTTCATAGGGCCTTTATCCCTCAGCCTGCTCTTGATAAGAGTAAATGTAAATGTAAATGTTTTCTGAAATTTTAATCTTCGGGAAAATAATATCAACTTTTTAAATAGTTTGTCAATGGGTAATTTAATAATAATCCGCACGAAGTTCTTCGAATTCAGTTTTGTTACATGCTTCCGTTACTTTTGAGAGGTCCAGGGTACCTGTTAGGAGTTCTTTCTTTTGCCGGCTTCACTTACGATATTCCCCCATGGATCTATAATCAGGGATTGTTCGGCAAATATTTTATTAAAATCGGACCCTGAACGATTTAATGCTAAAACGTAGGCTTGGTTCTCCATGGCACGGCTGACCCTATATCGGTCCCTAATGATCGAGCCTCGGTTTGGGCCACTCGGCGGATACGAATAGAACTTGCGCACCTTTTGAACGGTATGGACTCACTGCCATCCTTGTATACGTATGTTATAAAAAATGAATGTAATCGTTTTTTCTGCTTCTTCATCCGCAATCTCATTCAATCTAGTTAAGTCGTATCCAACTGTTCAAAGTTCAGGTAAAATAACTATATCTGGTTTAGATTAGCCGGCTTTTTCTATCCTTTTGTTCTGCGAAATGAAAATTAATATATGGTTATCCAAAGGCAATATCCATTTGGTGGAATGAGATTTTCCATTTCATTTTTTTAAATCTCTATATGTAAAAAAGCACTTTACAAGACTATGATAAACATATATCATTTGTGACTAGAATTTCAAGAAATTTCAGAGAAGGTGTTTAAATGATGCAATTCGAAAAATCCAGACAGCTTCAGGAACTACCCAAGCAGTTTTTTGCTTCTCTAGTTGCAAAAGTTAAGGCAATTACAGAGCAAGGTCATGATGTCATTAATTTAGGGCAGGGAAATCCTGACCAGCCGACGCCAGAGCATATTGTGAAAAGTTTGCAGACTGCTGCAGAAAATACAATAAATCATAAATATTCTCCTTTCCGAGGACATCAATACTTAAAAGAAGCTGCGACTGTCTTTTATGAACGTGAATATGGTGTCAAGTTAGATCCTAATAGTGAAGTGGCTATTCTATTTGGTGGAAAGGCAGGACTTGTCGAACTTCCACAGTGTTTATTGAATCCCGGGGATACGATTCTGGTACCTGATCCAGGCTATCCTGATTATCTATCTGGTGTCGTTTTAGCCCAAGCAAAAACAGAATTCATGCCTTTGACAGAAGAAAATGATTATCTTCCGCATTATGGAGAAATACATAGAGAAACCTTTGAAAGAGCCAAAATGATGTTCTTGAACTATCCGAATAATCCAACTGGAGCATCAGCAACTTCGGCTTTTTTTGAGGAAACCGTCTCGTTTGCGAAAGAACATTCAATTTGTGTGGTTCACGATTTTGCTTATGGAGCGATTGGATTTGATGGAAAAAAACCGATTAGTTTCCTTCAAGCAGAGGGGGCAAAAGATGTAGGTATCGAAATATATACTTTATCTAAAACATATAATATGGCAGGATGGAGAGTGGGCTTCGCTGTTGGAAATAAAAGTGTCATCGAAGCTCTTGAACTGTTGCAAGATCATCTTTATGTAAGTCTTTTCCCAGCAATTCAAGAAGCAGCCGCAAGTGCGTTACTAGATTCACAGAGTTGCGTAGAAGAATTAGTGAACAAATATGAAGGGCGCAGAAATGTTTTTATTGATGGATTACGTTCCATCGGCTGGGATGTCCAAGCTCCTAAAGCATCTTTCTTTGCATGGCTCAAGATTCCTGAAGGTTTCACGTCCGAGAGTTTTGCTGATTATTTATTAACGCATGCTCACGTAGCTGTTGCTGCTGGAAATGGATTCGGTGAATTTGGAGAAGGATATGTTAGGGTGGGGTTACTTACTTCTGAAGAACGGCTTCAAGAAGCAGTTGAACGGATTCGCGCATTGAATTTATTTGGAGAATAGTGGAAGATTACAAGTTAGCTACCGTTAAATTGTTGAAAACTTATTGACAAAGTATGGATTACCTGTCAGAATACAAAATAAATTCTTAATCTTTTGATACTTGAAGTTTAAATATATCAGCGTTTTCTTATTTTGAGCAGGTGGAGGGACTAGCCCTATGAAGCCCAGCAACCGACCGTAATTCCATTGCGAAATGGGGCGGAATTCTTCGCCGGATTTTTTGGAATCCACAAGGCACGGTGCTAATTCTTGCAGCTATAAGCTGGGAGATAAGAAGATGGCTTTTTTAAAGCCTCTTCTTTATGAAGGGGCTTTTATTGTTTTAACATGGATTAACAATCGAAGATTCCATTCTCCATATATCGAGGTAACAGGAAAATGGATAGAAACCGTATTAGCCAGATATTAGAATACTGACTTCAAGACTTTACTAACGTTTAATAGGAGTGATCATATGAGCGAGATAATCGCTACTTATTTAATTCATGATTTCAATGGCGAACATGAGAAAAAAGCCGAGAGTATTGCCTTAGGTTTGACAGTAGGAACATGGACGGACCTGCCTCATTTGGTCCAGAAGCAGTTGGAGAAACATAAAGGACGTGTTGTTTCCGTCACCCCTCTATCTGAAGAAGATAGAGCAAACCGTTATTTCAATCGTAAGGTGTACCGTTCGATGATAAAAATTGCCTACCCGTCGGGAAATTTTTCTAATGATTTACCGGCTATTCTCACGACAGTATTCGGTAAATTGTCATTGGATGGGGAAATCAAACTGATTGACTTGGATTTTGTTGGCGATATACACAAAGCTTTTCCAGGACCTCAATTTGGGATTACAGGTGTAAGAGAAAAGATTAACGTATTGGACCGGCCTCTGGTGATGAGTATTTTTAAAGGGGTATTAGGACGGGATCTTTCATTCCATAATGAGCAGCTGAAACAACAAGCATTAGGAGGAGTCGACCTGGTAAAAGATGATGAGATTCTCTTCGATCAGGAGCAGACCCCATTCATTGATAGAATAAGAACGGGCAGACAAATTTTGAAAGAAGTCTATGAAACAACGGGCCATCGAACTTTATATGCTGTCAATCTATCAGGTAAAACATTTGAATTATTAGAAAAGGCAGAGCGTGCAGCAGAAGCAGGTGCCGATGCCTTATTATTTAACGTTCATACATATGGATTGGATGTACTTCAAGCTTTGCGTGAACACGATCGTATTAATCTACCGATCATGGCTCACCCTGCATATAGCGGAGCAGTAGCTTCATCGTCATTTTATGGTGTCAGCTACGCGCTATTGCTTGGAAAATTAGTAAGACTATCAGGTGCGGATTTATCTCTATTCCCTTCTCCATATGGAAATGTGGCACTTGAGAAAGAGGAAACATTAGCGATTGCTGAAGCTTTGACGAAAGATGAGCCGTCATGGAAAAAAGCCTTCCCGGTGCCTTCAGCAGGTATTCATCCGGGAATGGTTCCTAATCTAATAAAGGATTTTGGGACGGACAGCGTAATTAATGCAGGCGGTGGAATCCACGGACATCCCGACGGTGCAAAGGGCGGGGCAAAGGCTTTCCGTTCTGCTGTAGAGGCCGTTCTTACAGGCAAGGCATTATCTGATGCGGCTGATGAAGATGAAGCACTAAGCAAAGCACTTGAGTTATGGGGAGGCTTGTAAGGAATAATGAAACCGATTATTTTTTGTGATTTTGACGGAACAATTACTAACTCAGATAATATCATCGCTATCATGAAAAAATTTGCACCTCCGGGATGGGAAGAGCTAAAAGACGGTGTTCTTAAGCAAAAAATCAGTATATCTACAGGAGTTGGGAAAATGTTTTCCCTGCTTGACAGTAGCCTAAAGGACGACATTATTCAATTTGTGAAGGATACAGCCGGCATTCGCCCAGGGTTCAACGAATTTGTGGATTTTACAAAACAAGCGAACATACCTTTGTATATTGTAAGTGGCGGTATGGACTTTTTTATTGAACCGCTTTTAAATGATATCTTGCCTTCAGATTGTGTTTATTGCAACAGAGCTTATTTCAATCAGGAAAAGATCTTAATTGAGTGGCCGCATACTTGTGATAAACAATGTAACAATGATTGTGGTTGCTGTAAGCCATCTATAATGAGGGAAATTACAGAAGCAGATGATTATAAAATTGTTATTGGAGATTCGGTGACTGATTTTGAAGCGGCAAAGCAGGCTGATTTTGTTATCGCCCGTGACATACTGCTTGAGAGATGCAGAACAGAAGAGATTCCCCATCAAGGATTTGAAACGTTTTATGATGTGATGCACATTTTAAAACAGCAGATGGAGGTAAAAGCATGAAGAACCATACTAAAGAGTGGCAGGAATTAGCGGAAATTAAGGCTGAACTTGCCGAACGGGATTGGTTTATGGGGACGAGTGGGAATTTATCCATTCGCGAGTCTAAAAGCAGATCCTTTTATATTACGTCAAGCGGTAAGGATAAACGGAAGCAAACGGATGCGGACTTTTTACTAGTGGATTTAAAAGGAATTCCAGTTGAGAAAACAGAGCTAAGGCCATCTGCTGAAACTCTGCTTCATACAGTGATTTACGAGAAAACTAATGCGAACTGTGTACTCCATGTCCATACTGTAGAAAATAATGTGATTTCTGAATTATATGGAGATGAAGGGGAAGTGACTTTCCGTAATCATGAAATTATTAAAGCGACAGGGCGATGGAATGAAGATGCAGAGTTGAGGATTCCAATAATATACAATCACGCTGACATTCCTTTGTTAACTGAAAAGTTCAAGCCACATGTCGAAGAAGACTCAGGAGCGGTGCTTATTCGCAATCACGGAATCACGGTTTGGGGGAAAAGTGGACTCGAAGCAAAAAGAACTCTAGAAGCATGTGAATTTTTGTTTCAATACCAACTGTTGCTCAATCAGCAACAGGCTTTTACAGGTTCGATAAGATAAAAACTCATAGAGGAGGAATAGGTAATGGCTACAATTAGATTCCATGAAACAAATGAGGTTATTGAAAACAGTGAACAGGTAAAAAATTTTTTAGAAACACAAGGCGTTATATACGAACAATGGGATATATCGAAATTACCGTCCCATCTGGTAGAAAAATATGATCTAACGGATGACGATAAAAATGAAATCCTTGTAACGTTCAAATCAGAGATTGCAGAGATTTCTGAAAGACGCGGATATAAAGCACATGATATCATCACACTATCCGATGCAAACCCAAACTTGGATCAAATGCTTGAAAACTTTAAGCAGGAACATCATCATGAAGATGATGAAGTACGTTTTATAGCAGGTGGAACCAGTATCTTTGCTATTGAAGGCAGTGAACAAAAATGGTTTGATGTACGACTGAATCCTGGAGATTTAATCAGCGTACCAGAATCGACGCGTCATTACTTCACGTTAGCAGAAGATAGAAAAACTGTAGCTGTCCGTATCTTCGTAACAGCAGCAGGTTGGGTCCCAATTTACGAAAAAGACGAAGTTCAAGCATAAATCAATCGAGAAAAACCAGCTATCGGGCTGGTTTTTTTATATGGCCTTCGCGGGTGCTTTAGAAGGGCAAGTATGATAAAATTTAACGGAATTAAATTTAGCTGGATTATAGGAGCAGATACGAATGAAAACAACCGAAGTGTACATATTAGGTGGTTTTCTCGGTAGCGGGAAAACAACGCTTCTTCGAAATATATTAAAGCAGGAAAGTGACGCGGGTAGAAAAGTGGCCGTGCTATTAAATGAGCTCGGCAGTGTTTCAGTGGACAGCGGTTTGATTGGTGATGAGGTACCTCTGAAGGAGCTGTTTGACGGTTGTATCTGTTGTACAATTCAGGATAAGCTCGAGGTTCAGCTGCATGAATTGTTGACGGAAAATGATTTAGACGCCGTTTATATTGAAACAACAGGTGCTGCGCATCCAGTTGAAGTGCTGGATGGCATTATGTCGCCGCTATTTGCGAGAAATCTGGAATATAAAGGGATTATAACAGTTGTTGACTTGTTGAGGTGGCGCGACCGAGATGAGCTTTCTCCACAGCTACGCCAGTTGCTTGCTGAGCAAATCCATCATGCGGATTTCATTTTATTAAATAAAGCGGATCTAGTAAGCGAAATGGAGGCAGCCCAACTTATTTATTCCATTCAAGGTCTGAATCCTGAAGCTGTATGTTTATTGACAGAGTATGCAGCTGTCTCCTTGATATCTTTGCAACAGATGCAAAGGAAACAGCATAAAGTCCATCAAAAACTGGATGTCCAGAGCCATTTGCATTTAACGGCCGTTGTTCATACATTTGAAGGGGCAGTGGCACAAACTGACTTTGAAGATTGGCTTAGGGCACTTCCAGAAACGGTCTATCGAATGAAAGGATACATTTCCTTCACACATTCACAATACCCTCATTTATTTCAATACTCATACGGAATGCCAATGTATATGAATGAAATGATAAAAATGCCATTAAATATCGTTATTATCGGTGAGAAATTAGATAAAGAAATGATGATTAGTCAGTTAAAAGCTTTGGAAGCAAAAGCAGCACATTAAACGATTACTGCCGACGAAAGAGGGGAAAAGAAAGTTAACTTTCTTTTCAAGGAGGCGGTATTTGTGCCATGGAATAAAAACTGATACAATAAAAAATCTTGATAAAGATGTCCGAGAAAAAGCAATTGAGATTGCGAATGCCTTACTTAATGAAGGCTATAAGGAAGGAAAAGCTATTCCAATTGCCATTGACCGGGCCAAAATGGCTGTCAAAAAAGATTGGAAAATGGTCAGACCCCATTAAACGGGTCTGACCATTTTTATTGCTGCAACCCACCAAAGGCTGCAAATGTTTTCTCATCTTCAATTAACCCGCATGCTGCACATTGCACACGAACTTCAGGACCATTATAAGCTAGATGGAATGGCTGAAGAGAATCGTTCGAGTATTGTTCAACAATCTCACCGGATTGCGGATCCTTTTTAACAGGTGTTGGTATTTGCTGAATGAGATTGAAGCGAGATTTATTTGTCCGGCAATTCGGACAGCGGTATACTTGAGACATTATACTCACTCCTTTTTTGGATTTTTAAAAGTGTAATCGTATTATAAAGGTAGTCTTTACGAAAATGATTCTTAATATGTATAAATTAGTAATGGATGGAAGGGATAATTTTATGAAAGAAACAGTCATGAATGAAGCATTATTGGAAGCATATATAAGTATCTGGAATAATCGGAAGATAACAAATGGGGAAGGGGGAAAAGTGTTATCAGAACTTATCCGACGTGAACTTTTAGATGAAAACACCCATCCTCGTGCCCGAAAACCAATACTTGAAAAGTTTTACCTCAGCATTAAACGGGTGATGGAATCTTCGCTTTCTGCTGAGAAAAAGAACGCAATCGTTATGGCCTATGTTACGGAACTCGAAAGGCTCTCATCCTCGAAGTAAATATCACAAGTGAATGTTAGTTAATATTCTTTTTTGCTTCATACTTTTTTCACAACTCATTGTTAAAATTTTAAAAAAATAGATATTTAATGAATAAGGAGCCTAAAATATGAAGTGGGGTGTTGCGCTTTTGTTTGCCGTCATACTACTTAGTGGGTGTAATAGCAGTGATACATATACAAAAATAAACAAAGATAAATCTTTTTTGGCGACAGTCAATATTAAGGATACGTCCCTTACATTTATAGATAAAAACTATCAACCTTTTGCCAATTGGGATATTTCAGAACCATTTACCGGAGCATTGCTCCTAGCAGATAAAGATACTATACTTCTTTATGGAAAAGAGATGGAGAAAATCCAGGTGTTTTCATTATCAGCCGGAAAACTGATAGACAGCTGGGAAATAGGGAAAGGGATTGTCAATATGCTGTTGCTTCATGATGGAAAAAGCATCGTGGCAGTCAATCAGTCGAATCATTCCATCTATTTTTTAAATGATAAAGGTGAGGAGCAGGATATAGTCAAGGTTGGGAAAAGCCCATTGACCGTTCTTCAAGGAGAGAAAGCGAATCGCTTGTATGTCATTAACTTTGGCGATACCAAATGTTCGGTAATCAATCTGGAGACGAAAAAGGTGGATATGGAATTTCCGATACATAGTTCTTCCACAGGCACCTTATTAAGGGAAGAAAAGGATGAAGTTTGGATAGGCGGCCATGGTGTTGGAGACCAAGTAGAAGAAAATCTCTATATTTATTCGGCAAAAACGGGAGAGTTGAAGCAAAAGTTGAAGGCCCCAACTATGCCGATAAAGTTCATTGAGAATGCTGAAGGGATTTTTATCCTCAGTCACGGCACTAGCTCCTTATATAAATTGAATGATCAGTATGAAGAAGTGAAAAGCAGAGTGGTCGGCGTCAATCCTTTTGAAATGGCGAACTTTAAACAAGACGTGATTGTGGCGGGATATGATAGTGATGAAGTGTATGTAATGGATGCTGAAACAGTCGAGGTTAAAAAAACCATCAAAGTCGGTCAAGGTCCATTTCAATTGATGTTGAGGGAGTAGATAACATGCACGCTTACACCATTTTAGTCGTTGATGATGAAGAAGATATGCGTAATTTAGTTGAAATGTATTTGCTTAACTCAGGGTATCGATGCCTTCAAGCTGCAAATGGTAAAGAGGCTATAAGTCTGGTTGAAACACATGAAGTCGATTTAATCCTTTTGGATATCATGATGCCAGAAATGGACGGTTTTTGCGTCTGTGAAAAAATCCGTTCAAGTTCGGATGTTCCTGTAATTTTTGTTAGTGCGAAAGGTGAAGAATGGGATAAGGTAAAAGGGTTGAAGCTCGGTGGGGACGATTACATTGTAAAGCCATTTAATCCGGGTGAACTCGTAGCAAGGGTGGAAGCGGTATTAAGAAGAACAGGGAAAATGTCATTGAATGAAGAAAATCAAAATTCCGTCCGATTCGGTAAAATCAATTTAAACCTCCAATCAAGAACGGTTCTGCTAGATGGGAAGCCAATCAATTTGACCTTGAAAGAGTTTGAATTGCTTCTATTTCTTATGCGTCATAAAAATCAGGCACTCAGCCGTGAACAACTACTTGAAAATGTTTGGAGCGGAGAATATGGAGGATCTTTACGTACGGTCGATACCCATATCAAAACGCTTAGGATGAAATTGAGGGCGGCCGATTATATTCAAACTGTCTGGGGAATTGGTTATAAGATTGAGGAAAAAAATGAGTAATAAGTGGTCATCACTCTCTTTTAAACTATGGCTAACTATCATTACAGCAATCATTCTTTCAGTGTTGTTCGCTTATTCTCTTTCTCAATATTATTATAAAAATTTGTATGTGGAAAAGTTGAAAACCGATCTAGTCAATGAAGCTTCCTTGCTTGGAGCGGACTATTTCGGAGGTGAGATCAGTGATGACTTCAAACAACAAGTTGAATGGTTTAACAGTAAAAGTGACAGCGAGGTCTTTGTTGTCAATAATCCAAGGGAATTAAGTGCCTGCCTTCCCTTTGAAATCAATTATGACACCCTCATTTCTGCAGAAGAACGGCAAATGCTCTTAGATGGAAAGGTTGTTGAAAAAGAGGGATATGAGAAAAGGTTTGAAAAGAACATCGTAGCGGCTATCATTCCCTTGATTGATGAAGACCGCCTCGAAGGTATCATCTATACATATATTCCTGTAGACTCGATTACAGATTTACTTAAGGAATTTGCTGCAAAATGGATGGCAGCCGTTCTCTTATTCTTAATTTTTTCCATTTTATTGACAACGAAATGGTTGAAAAAGCTAGTCAGTCCGATTAAGGAAATCGAGACAGCTGCCCATCGTGTCTCAGAGGGAGATTATGACATACAGATTCAGGTAAAGAGCCATGATGAAATAGGGAATCTAGCACATGCTTTTAATGAAATGGCCAAATCCATTCATTTAGAGGAAGAAAGAAAAAAAGAGTTTCTCGAAAATGTTGCCCATGAACTCCGGACGCCGCTGAGTTACGTGAAAGGTTACACGCAGGCTATATTGGATGGTGTTGTGAAAAATGAGGAAGAAGAGCAAAAATATCTTCAACTTATTTCAAGGGAAGCACTTAGGCTACAGCGGCTTGTCGGTGATTTGATGGACTTATCTAAATTGGACAGTGATCAATTCACTTTAAATAAAACTCCGATTGCCTATGCGCAATTCATTGAAGATGTACTTGCCAAATATGAACCGATATTAAAAGAAAAGCAGCTTGGTTTACAGCTCGAACTAGATCCGGATCCAATTATACTAGGAGATGAAGGAAGGATAGAGCAAATCCTTCATAATGTCTTTGATAACGCCGTTAAGTATACGAATCCAGATGGATTCATCAAAATTACTTTAAGACAGCATAAAGGAGATTGTGAGCTCATAGTCACTGACACGGGTAACGGGATTCCTGCAGCTGATTTACCTTATGTCATGAATCGCTTTTATAGAGTAAACAAAGCACGAAGCCGATTTGATGGCGGATCGGGGCTGGGTCTTTCCATCGTGAAAAAATTGGTGGAGCTACAAAATGGTAAAATTGAAATAGAAAGCAGGGAACATACAGGTACAAAAGTCAGCATTGTGCTTCCGACCATAAAAGACGATTGGACTTCATAAAAAAGGGGAAACGTTCAATGATAAAAAAGATAATGTTATTATGTACAGCTTTAATCTTGTTGGCAGGATGTGGCAAGGAAGAGGAAATTCCGAAAATGCTGAATGTCGAGTTAACTGTCGATCCTGTTCAAGGAGCAATAAATGAGCCGATAAAGTTTCAGGCAAAAGTGACTTATGGGGATGAAGAAGTGACAGATGCGGATGATGTCAGTTTTGAAATATGGCTTGCAAATAGTGATGACCATGACAAAACGGCTGTAAAACATAAAGGAAAAGGTATCTATGAATTGGAAAAAACCTTTGATAAAGAAGGAACCTATTATGTTTATGCTCATGTAACGGCAAGGAATATGCACAACATGCCTAAAAAGGAATTCGTCATAGGCAAACCAAGTCAGCCTGAAGAAAACGGAGGTAAAAAGGAAATGGACGAGATGAATGATGAAGAAAAGAAATAATAATTTTACTGATAAAACTAAAACAATTCGGGGTTTACCCGGATTGTTTTTTATTTTTGGAAAAATAAAGGATTTTTAAATAGTAGTTTTAGAATATATGAAATTTAAATTCTCATTACTTTAAAAAGTACACAGAAAAATGACGAAAATCAACTTTAAATCGATAAATTTGTAACATAAAAGTAAAGAAAGTCATACTAGTGAGTTCGACAACGAGATGTCAACTAAAAGTTATTAGTATTCCATGGAAATGGTTCTATGTAACTACCATTGACAAGGATTGTTTGGGAAAATATGAGTATATGTACTAGATCCCAAAACATAGATAGAGAAAGCTTTCTTGATTGCTTTCGCTGAAACTTGGATTATAATTTTTTCACATTCGTTACCTGTAAATCACATGGAAATAAATGGTGTCTATATTACAAAAAACGCATGTTATGATGAATCCAGAAACAAAACACCAATGAACTTTACAGGAGGAATTACGAATGAAAAAGAAAATGTTTATGTCAGCAGCAGCAGCAGCAGCTATAATTTTCACTGGAGTGGGAGCTAACCAAGCAGAAGCAGCAAACTGTGATACTGTTAAACAAGTAACATATAAATCTATTAATCAAGAGGATATGCAAAAAGTCCTTAACCAATATTTAACTAAATACAACATAACATTACCTGCTTCACAATCACAATCCTTACAAGTTCAAAAACCGGTTCAACAACCAGTTCAACAACCAGTTCAACAACCAGTTCAAAAACCAGTTCAACAACCAGCTCAAGAACAAGCTCAAAAACCAGTTCAAAAACCAGCTGGAACTACGAATTCACAACCTGAAAAAAATACTGATGAAAAAACAGAGACAAGCTCTGAATTAAGCGCTTTTGAACAACAAGTGGTTAAATTAACTAATGCAGAGCGTGCAAAACAAGGTTTGGCAGCTCTTAAAATAGATACAGAATTGAGCAAGGTTGCTCGTTTGAAATCTCAAGATATGAAAGACAAAAATTACTTTGATCACAATAGCCCAACTTACGGCTCTCCATTTGATATGATGAAAAAATTCGGAATCAGCTACACATCAGCTGGGGAAAATATCGCACAAGGTCAAAAAACACCTGAAGAAGTAGTTGAAGCTTGGATGAACAGCCAAGGACATCGTGAAAACATCATGAACTCAAGCTTTACTCATATCGGAGTAGGCTACGTAGAATCTGGTAACTACTGGACTCAACAGTTCATCGGAAAATAATAAGAATGATAGATTAATAGAAGAGTGTACCCTGGGAATCATATGGGTGCACTCTTTTTTTTATTCAGTCGTTGAAATATATAGGATAGATAAGGGAATTGATTCTAAAGAGAATGAATTCCATCAAATCCGCGTATAATTTTAGTCGATACTGCTATAAATAGCATCGTTTTTACAAATACCCGCATCAACACAAAAGCAGGAACCGCACTTATTCATTAGTGAGGCTCCAGTAACGCCAAATTAAATATCGGATACATCAATTTCTGAATACTGGGCATTGAAACTTTTCTGCAGACGGATTTCCAATGTTGATTCTTTAAATTGTGCGGATGCTCCTTTCTTCTTTACAAGAGCTGGCAATGTAATTACATGCCGGTCCGTCTCTTCTGGGATTCCCTCAACGATGGATTGATTAGATGTATGGTAAAGTTTCATTTTTTTTAGCCATGCTTCATCTTCTATGGGAATTCTTACAAAGACAAATAAATGGGTTTCAAATACCTCGGCATGTAAAGGGTGTTCAGTTCTGGTATTTTCTTTTTGTGAGCTAGTATCGTTTTGTTGCATCATTCCTTGCATATTTTCAGGGATCATCTGCGAAAATACCTTTTCAATGAACGACTGTACATCACTTTGCTGCATACTTTTCATGAAATCCTTTTGGTTTGAGTTATTTTTTAAAGAAAAAAGTGAATTCCAAGGAAACATGTTGAATTCCTCTCTCCTGCAATCAACTGACAGGGTTATTTCTGTTATTTTATGCAGGCTGAAGCCTAGATGTTCATTTGTATATTTGCTAAATTATAGAAAATGAATCAAACTTATGTATAATTAAGTAAAATCCATTAGATAAAGAGGGAAAGCCTGTGGATGATAAAGTAGCTTTTATAACTGGAGGAGCAACGGGAATCGGCAAGAGAATCGCCTATTCACTCGCAAATAATGGAGTGTCTATTATCATTACGTATCGAAAAAGTAAAAAAGCAGCTTTAGCATTGGTGACTGAATTGCAGGAAAGGTACCATATTAAGGCACTCGCTCTTGAAGGTGATGCTTCAAGTGAGAAAGATTGCAAACAGGTAACAGAATTGGTCATAGAAGCCTTCGGACATGTTGACATGTTCATTCATAATGCTGGGCCATATATGCATGAACGTAGGCCTATGACCGAATATAGCAGTGATGAGTGGAATTACATTATGAACGGTAATTTAAATGGTTTTTTCTATTTTGCTAAGGAAATTATTCCTCATATGCGCAGAAGAAGTTGGGGGAGGATCATTACTTTAGGGTTTGACCGCTGTGAGACGGCACCAGGTTGGATTTATCGTTCCGCTTTTGCCGCAGCCAAAAGCGGATTGACTTCCTTAACTAGAACTTTAGCGGTTGAAGAAGCAACAAATGGAATCACCGTGAATATGGTCTGTCCCGGCGATATTATTGGTGAATGGAAGGAAGAAGAGATAATAGTTGCAAAAGGACAAAAGGATGTAACTGTTCCAATTGGCAGACCGGGGACGGGAGAAGATTTAGCTCGAGTCATCACGTTCTTATGTGATGAACAATCCGATTTTATTACCGGAAGCATCATTCCGGTCACAGGTGGAAAAGATGTTTTGGGGAAAATTCACAAAGCTTAGTTTGTTTAATTTGGTTATTAAAATGGAAAAAGGTGAGTCCGTTAATTCGGCCTCACCTTTTTTTAAACCATTTTTTTATATTTTACTTGCTGTATATACCTTAAACGTGCTGCCAAACCTATAGCTCCAAGAGCCAAACCGGAAATTAAGCCAATCCAATATCCGAAGGCTCCCATATCTGTATATTTTGCAAATATAAAACCGATGGGTAGTCCTAGAATCCAATAGGATACTAGAGACATAGCAAAGGTAACATTTACATCTTTATATCCTCGTAGTATTCCTTGTATTGGTGCCTGGAGTGCATCAGAAATCTGAAAGAAGATTGCATATATTAAAAAATGTGATGTCAGCATCATTACATTATAGTCTTTTGTGTAAGCCGACGCGACGGGTTCACGGAAGAGAAATAGAATGGCCGACAAAACAAGCGACATCGTTAATGCCATGGAAATCCCAATCCAGCTGTATTCTTTGGCATCTTTATATCGAGCTGCCCCGATTTCAAATCCAATTACAATTGTCAATGCCATTGATATACTTAGCGGCATCATATAAAGCAATGATGCAAAATTCATTGCAATCTGGTGCGAAGCAATTGTCACGGTATCATATTTACTCATCAAAAGGGTAACGGCTGAGAAAATACTTGTTTCAAAAAAGATAGCCAGCCCGATAGGCACCCCAATTATTAATAGTGCACGCCACTCTTTCCAGGAAATCCGGAAAAACTCACGGAAAACTTTATAGGTCGAAAATGGGCTGATTTTCACCACAACAAGGATGGCAACCATGGCAATTAACCAATAAGTAATTGCTGTTGCATACCCTGAACCAACGCCGCCAAGTTCGGGGAATCCAAACTTTCCGTATATTAACAGGTAATTAAATATGACGTTAATTGGCAGTGCACATAAGGTTATTATCATAGAAATTCTAGTTTGGCCAAGCGCATCAATGAAGGCTCTCAACGCATTATAAACGAATAGGGGAATAATCCCGATTGAAAGGGCGATCAAATAGTCATGGGCTACCCGGTGGACAGTATCTTCAAGATTCATGGCATTTAATAGGGGGTTTAATGCAAACGCCCCAATGATTAAAATGACTAAAGCTAAAGTGACGGCTAAATAAACTGCCTGCATTACTGAATAGGAAACGGATTTAGACTGCTTGGAACCGACGAGCTGTGAGACCACCGGCGTTAAGGCAATCAAAATCCCGCTCAACCCCGTATAAACAGGTGTCCAAAGTGAACTACCGATTGAAACGCCAGCAACGTCCTCCGTACTGTACTGTCCAGACATCATCACATCAAAAAATGTCATGGCATAAAGGCCAATTTGAGTGATCAGAATGGGGATTAATATATAAAATAATAGGCGGATCTTTTGTGATTTTGTATAAGTCTGATTCATCGATGTACCTCAATATCAATATTTGAAATTTTCCACACAATGAAAGAATTATATCACATAAGCTTGTGATGGTTTAAGTTTTTATTTGATACTAAAAAAGACTTACCGTAATAACGGCAAGTCTTTTTGTCAGTCGCGCATGGATTCAAATTCATTCATGTCCGCGGTTGAGTCTTTTTGAAGGATGAATGCTTGTGAAGGGATGGCGATTTGAACGTCTTCTTTTTCAAGTATCTCCATTATATTAAAGTTAACATCTTCTTTGATTGATAGATATCCCCCAAAGTCTGTTGCATTTGAGAAGAAATAAAGGTAGAGATTGAAACCGGAATGACTAAACTCGTCAAATTTCACAAGAATCGTTTCTGGATGTATTTCTGGGTGTTCAATGAGCATATTTTCTATTCTCTTAATGACGTTTTCCAACTTATCTTTTGGTGTTGTGAAATTTATACCTAGATGAAAAGCAATCTGTCTTTTACCCATTTTTGACCAGTTGATGATAGGTTCATTCGAAAGGGTAGCATTCGGGACAGTAACTAAAGCTTGGGCAAAAGTCCGTACTTTGGTACTTCGAAATGTGATATCTTCAATGGTTCCTTCCACGCTTGGTGTTTTGATCCAATCACCAATGGTAAAGGGTTTTTCTGTAACGATGACAATTCCTCCAAAGAAATTGCTGACGGTATCCTTAGCGGCAAGTGCAAAGGCTAATCCTCCTAAGCCAAGTCCGGCAACAAATCCATTGACGTTAAATCCCCACTCTTCCGCAATGATAGAGAAGCCCAAAGCCATGATGATTATTTTAATGATTTTTGTAAAGAATGGCATGACAATTAGATCTACCTCAAGACCGAATTTACTGACCAATTTCGGAAAAAGGATGGTTAAGATCGAACTGATATTTATCATCGTCCAAAAGAATAAGAAAGCAAAAAATGAACGGTATATCTTCGATTTTAATTCATCCGAAGGTATGTCAATCGGAAAATAATACAACGATAGAATCACACCGAGCAAAACGATAAGCCATCTCATCGGCTGTTCTAAGGCAAGCATTAAGTTGGCTGCAAATTCAACTTTGCGTTTTTTTGCAACTCGTAGAAAGAACTTGAATATATAGGTGGTAAATACTTTCCGAAGCAAAAGGACGATTAGAAAAATACCTATTGAAATTCCTAGTTTGGTCCATGCCTCTATTCCATCAAATTGATGGAGAGATTGAGAAACTTCTTGCAATGTATTACTCCTCCAATGTATCTTGTAGTATTGTAGAATACTAAGATTATAATATATTCATAATGAAAAAGGAAAATTAATCGATGATTACATTTATTACGTTACATTACGGTTCACTGAATACTTTTTCAAGTTATTAATGTTAGGGATATATGGTAATATGGATGCAAAGTGATTTTTTAAGTTTGGAAGGTGGAAATATTGACTAAGAAAATAGTGTTTACCGGAGGCGGCTCAGCCGGCCACGTGTCTGTTAATGCAGCCATTATCCCGGAATTTTTAGAGCATGATTGGGATATTACTTATATTGGTTCAAAAAAAGGTATAGAAAAAAATATTATCGAAAAGGAATTTCCTGAAATCCGTTATGAAACGATTTCAGTTGGTAAATTCAGACGATACCTATCAGCGGAGAACCTAAAAGATCCGTTCCGAGTCATTAAAGGGATTTTTGATGCACGAAAAATTTTAAAAAAGACAAAGCCTGATTTCATATTTTCAAAAGGCGGGTTCGTATCCGTACCAGTCGTATTGGCGGGAAGGATGCTGAGAATCCCGATTGCCATACATGAATCGGACTATACACCTGGCCTAGCTAATAAAATTGCAATGCCGCTTGCATCGAAAATTTTCACCACGTTCCAGGAGACAGAAAAGGACTTGCCAAAAGAGAAGGCCATGTATCTTGGAGCAGTATTACGGGATGGGATTTTTTCTGGAAACGCTTCGAGTGGAAAAGCATTTTGTGGTTTTACGAACAACAAGCCAGTGTTACTCGTTATGGGTGGCAGCCTTGGAGCTGTAAAAATCAATAAATTGATTACTGAAAACCTTGAAGCATTATTAAAGGACTACCAGATTATTCATATTTGTGGAAAAGGGAATGTCCAAACGGAATTGAAACAAAGAGGGTATGCTCCTTTTGAATATGTCCACGAAGAATTATTTGACCTTTTAGCAGCGGCTGATGTAGTTGTTTCAAGGGCTGGATCAAATTCAATCTTTGAATTCCTTGGTCTGCAAAAGCCAATGTTGCTCATTCCGCTAAGTGCCAATGCATCTCGTGGGGATCAAATTTTAAATGCTTCAAGCTTTGAAAAACAAGGTTTTTGTAAAGTCATTCAAGAAGAAGATTTAAATGATCAAATCTTTAATAGCACATTAGCTGATTTAGTGAATAAATCAGATGAGTATCAAGCGAAAATGCGTCAAAAGCGCCCATTCAAAACGGCGGCTGAAATGTATGAATTATTAATTGATGTAATGACAGCAAAAAAATAAGTATCAATTCCCTCTTCAAAGCATATCTTTTTCGAACAGAGGAGGGGGTAGTATGGCTTATAAATATTCCAAAGGATGGTTCGTTCAACAATTAAAAGATGCAGAAATAAGATACCATCCAATTGAGCGAAGAAAGCTGGAGCTTTATAAAACCCATATTTTGAGACGTTTATACGAAGACCTGCAAAAAGAGAAACCATAAAAGAACCGTAACTGCTAGTACGTTGCGGTTCTTTTTTCTAAACGTCGTTAACTTTTTGTGAGGAGATTAGTAAACCTAAAAAAAATTGTGAAAAGTCTATAATAGTAGAATAGTACGAAACTAGAATAAATAATAAAGAAGCCGACTCTTTTTGGGAATTTCTAACTAGAGGATCGGCTTCTTTTTTGTATGAAAAATAATCCTTGGATATAAACCCTATATTCAGCAAAAGATAAACCTCAATAATATACAGTAAGCAGTTGCTGGTTCCTATATAAAATACTTTAAGTTCGGAGTTTAAAACATGACAAAGATTAATTTCAAATCCTCACTAAATATTGTTGTCCTTTCAGTAGGATTGCTGAATCACGTTATGATTATTCCTCTCGTACTAGAGGTAGCGGGAAGAGATGCTTGGTTATTTGCCGCTCTTACAGGACTTTTATCAATAGCTTGGGGGTTCCTTTTATATTGGATATTAAAAAAGAAAAAAACAGAACATCTCTTTCCCTGGCTGGAAAATCGGATTGGTAATCGATTTACCAAGCTGATTTTCTTTTTCCTCGTAATTTATTTGATTACGATCATCTTGACGACAGCTAAAGATATGGTTGACTGGATCAATACAACTTCTTTAAATCAAACACCACCATTTGCCATTATTATTCCTTTTGCGTTGATATGTGCTGCACTTTCTTACTCGAATCTTAGATCAATTGCTATTAATTCAGCTATTTTATTACCTTTTGTCATTATCCTTGGTATCTTTGTAGCCACTGGTAATATTCCCGAAAAAAATTATGATTTTCTATTTCCTCTATTCGAACAAGGCTATTTTCATGGCATTAAGTCAATGTACTACATAGCAAATGGATATTTGGAGTTGATTATCATTATATTGTTCCAGCATCACCTATCTAATGGGGATTCCATTCAGCTGAAAACAGTTATTGGAATGATGGTTATTGTAACTATATTAATTCTCGGGCCGCTTACTGGTGCCATTGTTGAGTTCGGGCCCGTCCTGTCTAATGAAATGCGCTATCCGGCTTATGAACAATGGCGACTGTTGACAATTGGAAAATATATTGCCCATACTGACTTCTTTTCCATATATCAATGGCTTTCAGGCGCATTTATTCGAATTTCTATAGCCATGTTTTTAATTCCTGATTTATTAAGAGTCAAATCACCGCTCATTAAAAAGGGGATACTCATGAGTCTTGCCATTATGATGGTTATCATCACTATTATTCCTCTTAGTAATATCATTTTTTATGATTTTTTAAAGAACTATTATTTTCAAGGAACTTTCTTTTTCCTTGTAACCATAATTCTTTTGTTTACAGTTACCGCAGTTATACAACCTAAGCGGAGGGAGGTTTCTGATGAAACTATTCAAAAATAAACAAATTGAACAGTCATTTTATAACGAAGAGTTCTTCCGGCAGCTTTTCAGCAATAGTCCGGACGTATCATTTAAGGTGATATTAGGTGAAAATGATGAAACAGCTAAAATCACTTTATTTTTTTATCCTGGAATGGTAGATACTCTTGAGTTGAATGGCAATGTATTACGAAACCTCAAATCAATGTTAGATAAGAAAGATAATATTCGAAATATGATAACAGCATTTCATCCTTCATTAGCATTGACAGAAATTTCTTGCAGTCCAATTGACAACGACGATATAAATAGACGGATTTTTAGCGGCGAAGTGTTAATTTTCTTTCAACAATCACAACAGCTATTTTCATTACCTTTGCCTGATGTTCCCAACCGGAAGCCAGAGGAATCTTCATTTGAAGTATCCCTTCGTGGACCACGTGATGGATTTGTTGAAGACCTTTCGACAAACGTTGCTCTCATTCGTAAACGGCTGAGAACAGGTTCCCTCTCTTACGAAGAGTTTATTATTGGAAATCGCAGTCAAACTACAGTAGCACTGATGTATATAGATGACATCATCAATCCTGAACTTGTTAGGCTCGTCCGTGAAAGACTGAATACTCTAGATGTTGATGTGTTAATTAGTAGCCATCAGCTTGAGGAACTCATCTCTAAAGGGAAATTCAAATTATTTCCTTTGACTCATTATACAAGCAGACCCGATTTTTGTGTCGGATCATTAACCCAAGGCAGGTTTATAGTACTTATGAACGGTGCACCTACTGTTATCATAGCCCCGACCACTTTATTGCTTCAGATTAAAGCAGCTGAAGATTCGAGTCTTCCTTTTCTATTCGTTTCTTTTGAACGGTTTCTTCGTGTATTTGGTTTGATTTTTTCTATTTTACTTCCAGGGTTTTGGGTAGCTTTATCAGCATATAACATTGACCAGATGCCTTTTCCTTTACTTGCAACAGTCAGCATCTCAAGGTTGGGCCTACCTGTTTCTGTTGCCATTGAAATGTTCCTTATGCTCGGTTTATTTGAGCTATTTCGAGAATCTGGAGTAAGGCTGCCACAAGCAGTTGGTCAAACTGTGGCGGTTGTAGGTGGTTTAATTGTCGGTGATGCAGCTATCCGTGCCGGTTTGACGTCCCCAACGATGCTTGTTATCGCTTCGGTCACATCAGTCGCATCCTATACATTAGTTAATCAATCTTTAACCGGGACTGTCTCTGTGCTTCGTTTATTTATCTTAATATTAGGTTCTGTCCTAGGCATCTATGGTCTTCTTGTTGGTTTCTTAATTGTTACTTGTTGGGTCTCTTGTCTTGAGTCATTTGGAGTTCCATATATGAATGAATTTTCACCGCCTAATTTCCAAAAACTAACAGATGCTATTTTCAAAAGACCGTGGTATTCAAAGAAAAAAAATGAAGGTGCTCTTGATCGCACGCAAAAGGGGGAGTAACAATGACACGACGTTTGTCGAAGCTTTTCCTTATCTTTTCGGTCTTGTTCATTTTAACAGGTTGCTGGGATTATAAAGACATTCAGGATATCCATTATGTAACTGCTTTAGGAGTAGATTATGAAGACGGTAAGTATGTTGTGTATGTGCAACTTGTTGATTTGTCTGCTGTTGCCAAAACTGAAGCTAAAAGTTCGGAACCAACAAAAGTTTATATAGGCAAACATAGTGGAAAATCCATATCAGAAGCCATTAATCACTTATATCAAACAGCTCAACAGCGATTATATCTTGGACAAGTTTCAACATTTGTGCTCACAGATAAAGCAATAGAGCATAATATTAATGATATAGTGGATGCCGCCTTCAGGTTTAATTTAATCAGGTATTCAAGTAATATTTTTGCGACAAAAAAACCTTTGGATGAATTGTTTTCTATAAAAGGGTTTTTCAATTTAACCCCTTTATACTCAGAGTTGCATTTTCCAAAACCTATCTATGAAAACCTTTCCTATATTGAACCGATTACATTGAGAACCTTTATTTCCACCTACAGGGATGTATCTATCACAACAACACTCCCAACTATTTCATGGAGTGGAAATGATTGGACTGAAGATAAAAAAAAGAGGAAGACCTTTACAATTGACGGGGCTTATGTGATTTATTATAAAAAATCCATGAATTGGTATTCAGTTGAAGACTTGAAAGGATCGCGCTGGATTACAAAGAAAACGAATAGAACACCAATCGAATTCACAAAAGCCAATGGTACAACTTATATTTCGTTAACTCACCCTCATGTGAAAATTAAACCGATTGTGAAAAATAATGAAGCTAAATTCACCTTAGATGTTGACATTAAGGGGAGTATTTTAGAATTATCAACAAACGATAGCTTGAAAAACCTTGAAAAATTTGTTCAAGATTATATAAAAAAAGACATTGAACAAACATTTGAAATTGGCTTAAAACGAAATGGAGATCCACTTGGTCTTGGCCAAAAATTGTACCGAAAAGACTTGCGATTTTGGAAGACCAACAATATTAATGAACCGAAGGATTATTTGCATGCAAATTCTTTCGAACAAATTAACATAAATGTTAACCTTGCCAATGCTGGTACTCTGGAATACAATCCGTTTAAAAATGAAAAACTGCCTAATAACTAAGTTCAGCATTAAAACAACAGGGATAAAACAATAAACATTATTTTCTCCATATACACAACGTTTTCACAAGTTGCTCTGTTGAGGACTTTGGTAGGGTATCGCACTAATACAATCATACTAAATCTGTTGATTTCATCAGAGCAATTTGTTTGAATTTTTATTCATGTAGAAAACAGAAATTGACCGACAATTTAATACGAATTTGTAATAATATAGGTCCTGAGATTGATGATGAGATAAGCCTGGCAGTTTCAAAAGAACCGCAACGTCTCTTGACGTTGCGGTTCTTTTATTTTATAAAAAATTATCTATTAGAGGAAAGAAGCAGGAAATAAGAATACCGGCGATAGCCATGGCTGCTCCTGCGACAGCACCAGTAAATTCACTTTCCTGTGCAGCTTGCGCAGTACCGAGACCATGAGCAATAGTACCATAAGCAATGCCGCGAGCGAATGGCATAGTAATGTTAAGTTTATCCATCATTCTAGGGGCAATCATCGTACCTAATACTCCGGTCAAAATAACGAAGGCGGCTGAAACATTAGGGTTACCTCCATAAAGTTCGGTGATTTCTACAGCGATTGGTACTGTAATGGACTTAACCGCTAATCCTTGAAGAATGAACTGTGGAAGAGAAAAGGCATTGGCGATGACGAAGGCAAGAATTAATGTTACCGTAAGCCCTAAAATCATGCCGCTAATAGCAGGAATTCCGTATTTAACAATTATGGTCCTATTTTTATAAAGTGGTACGGCCAAGGCAACGGTAGCTGGGCCTAGGAAATAGGTAATGATGTCTTTACCTGTTGAATAATCATTAAAATCTAAACCGCTGATCAGAAGCACAAGAATAATTGTTACCGTACTAAAAAATACGGGAGTCGTAAAGGGTGATGGATGTTTAGCATATATTTTCCTTCCAATAAAATAGGCAAGGATTGTTATTAATATGCTATAAATGGTAATGAGCGTTGTCATGCTGTTTAACCTCTCCTCTATGGGATAACTTCTGAACCGTCCAGGCTGAAACGATAAATCCGAAAATTAAACTGACGCCCAATGTGAGTGCTAACGGCAGACCAAATTTTATGAAAAGCCACCCCATGGTCATTAAGCTAATAGAAATAGGGATAAAGAAAAAGGCAAGGTGCTTCACCAGAAATCCTGAAGTAAGTTCAATCCACTCGACTTTTAGAATTCTTGTCTGTAACAAAATGAATAAAAGAATCATGCCGATTACATTACCTGGAATAGGCAATTGAAGGTGATCAGATAAATAATAGCCAAGCTTGCAAAGGATAAGCAACATTAAAAGTTGCATGATAAAAGTAAATGATTTTTTCATGATTAGTTCCTTTCAAAAACGGTTTGAATATATTTGTGAATGGGTCAAGTGTATCCATTATAAAAAAATAATCCTAAAAATAATAGGGTATTGCAACATTCTTTTATAACTTCCTGTAAAAATTGAAAAAGGAGCGTTCCAATTTAGGAAGCTCCTATCTTATATGAATAATAAGTAACCTATCTTATCCAAGGATATTAACTTGCGTTATTTCTTTTATGCTTCAAGTAACTGCTGTTCGTCATCATCGTTCTGTCTAAGGATGTGAAAGGTGTATAAATCTTTAGGAATTTCATACAAATCAAAGATATCTTTACCATGATTAATTTGATCATAAAGGGACTTTCTTGTTTCATTAGCATTGACGGCATAGGGGAGCTTTTCAGCGGCTTTCAAAGAGCGGATATTTTTTTTGCGAATACGCATGAAGACTGTTTCCATACCGAGCTCGAAAAAAAGCTCTTTAAAGAAAGCATCTTTTGCGATGGCATTATATCCTTTACCATGATAGGGCTTGCCAAGCCACGTGCCAAGGAAACCTGCACCATTTTCAATATCGTATAAAGAAATACAACCGATGGGGTTTTCCCATTCATCTAAAATTGTTCGTGAAATGAGTTCACCAGTTTCTTCGGCCTCGATCGTTTGCTTAGTAACGAATACATATTCTTCATATGAATCTACTTTATGGCGCACGAAAGGGAAGACATCTGGATGCGTCATTTGTTCATAAAGAGAAAAACAATCTGTAAAATCTCTCTTTTTTAACATTTCCGTCCCTCCGTTTGAGGGCAGTTCTTATGCGTAGTCGCTGCCCACCCTCGAAATTTTTTAAGTCGTTCGTCAAAAAATTTCGGGGTGGGAATCGAACCCACTAGAACCGGAAACCGGTGGCGCACCATTTGCCTTCCCTATTTTTATTGTCTGAAAATATATAAATCTAAAGAACCTTACGAAGGTATAATACTAAAAAAAAAACGGTTTGGGAATAGGTTTTTTGCCTTTTTTTTTCGTCAAATTTCAACTTTTTTATGAAGGTTAAAATTGGAAGGCAAACGCGTGCTTTTTTCTTTAGAAAAATTGATTTTATTCCCTATATTTTTGAGAAACTCTTTTGTTTTTATTAAAATTTCCCTGTAACTTGCATGAATAAAATGATCGTACCGAGTGCCCAAACATAAATAGAAAATATTTTCAGTGAACGCTTCTTTAAAAAATCAATCATCCACACAACGGCGATATAGCCAAAGATTGCTGCGGCCAGGGTACCGACAAAAAGGGCCGTGATTGGAAGCCGTTCAACATCTCCTGTAAAAATGGGTTTAATCTGAAATACAATGCCCCCTGTAATTGCAGGAATCGATAACAAAAAGGAAAAATAGGCGGCAGTGGCTCTGTCAAGCTTGCAGAAAAGTCCAGCGGCGATGGTCAATCCAGAACGTGATAGGGCAGGCATGATGGCAGCGGCTTGAAATGTCCCGATAATAAGGGCATCTTTTATGGTAATTTCATTCAGCGATTTGCTCCCTTTTCTTACCCCGTCTGCTAACCATAAAATCAGTCCGGTGACTAAAAATTCCCAGCCGATTGTCACTCCTGTTTTTGATAGGCCGTCAAACCAATCGCCTAGTAAAAGACCGGCAACCACAGCAGGGAACGTTCCTGCAATCAAGAGCAGCGTCATTTTGGAGAAAGGGTTTTTCAGTAAGAAAATAATGTCATCCTTGTAGACAACTAATAAGGCAAGCAAGGTTCCAATATGAAGCATGGTATCCAGAAAAATGCCTGCCTCGTCAAGATGGAATATATGCCGCCCTAAATATAAATGTCCTGTACTTGAAATAGGTAAAAACTCAGTCAAGCCTTGAATGATTCCAAGGATAAAGGCTTGAAATTGATTTAGCAAAAAAACATCACCCCAGTCTAGGTGTTTTAGGACAATCCTTTATTTTATCTGTATGCACAAGAAGGATGAAAATGTTCAGATTTTTTGGAAATTAAATTACCAACAAGATTTGTGAAGGAAAAGATAGTCCTTATCAACTTTTTTCGAATATAATGAAAGGAAAATGAAACTATTTGTTATTTGATTCGTAATTATTCATATGAGAGAGGAGGAGAAGACACTATGCCTACTAAAGATGAAAGAGTGTTTGCTGCCCTTATATATGTCATCAGCTTTTTTACAGCTTTTGTCGGTCCTTTGGTCATTTGGCTACTTAAGAAGGACTCGTCACAATTTGTAGATTATCACGGAAGGGAATATCTGAACTTTTTTATTTCCTACACCGTATATTCGATTGTTGCAGGGATTCTGTCACTGGTACTGATTGGATTCTTACTATTGCCGGTTATCGGAATAGCTTTAATCGTATTTACTATCATTGCTGCAGTCAGGGCTTATGAAGGAACAGACTATCGCTTTCCACTAATTTTTAGAATTTTATAGAATGTAAAAAGGGATTCGTTATACACGAGTCCCTTTTTATCATCTGGGAATATTTACTTTGTTAGGAAAAATAATTACGACGCTGTGTTTAGTTCGATAATTGCCTTATTAAAAAAGGGAATAGGTCACATAAAAGCGAATAAAGTATTATAATATTTCCTTCAATAACCTTTAAGAGAAATGAATGACAGGCTGCTTGACACCTTACCGATAATTGTCAATTCAGACGGTGATTCTTCTATATAAGGAGTAAGGAGCAGAATATGAATATTCGCGAATATTATCAAAAAACGAGCAATTCAAATTTTCATGCATCTTGGATCTCTCTTGTATTGGCCATTGTTTTTTTTATTTGTCATGCTTTTACAATAATTCCTGGTAACATTTTATTGATAACGGCTCCATTTATTTTTTTAAGTATTGCCCAATTTGTAAGTCATCGGATTTATGAAAATAGAATAAAGGAATTGCCTATCGAACTAATTGAAACGAATACAGGTTTATTACAAACTGAACATGTATTACTGACTTTTATGCCTGCTCCAACTTTACGGCTACTCCTATTTGCGCCTAATGGGTCTCTTTTGGGCGAAATTCGAGATTTAAATATGAAGTGGTTCATGTGGATGGTTCCGAATTTCTTATCGATGCTATTGCCTAAGCGATATGAATTGGTCGACCATGAGGGGCATTTACTTGCTAAGTACTATATTAAAAGAGGTCTTTTTAATAAGGTTACGATTTTGGATCATCAAGGTGGGGTTATTGGGTTTTATCAAGAAAATAAGTCACTCGTGAAAATTAATGGAATGATTTATAAGTTTGACGGGACAGAATGGATGCCTGTTCAAACATCGGGAAGTTTAACTTCTTTTGAGATTAAGACAAAAGAAGGAGAAAAGGTTGTTTCGTACCAAGAAGGGTGGATGCCCTTAGAGTGGGGGAAAAGATTTAAGACAAATACACCTATTCTTACTTTTTCATCTAACGTTGAAGAAAGTCCAAAGATCATCATATTTGGGTTTTGTGCAGCTACTCTAAACCATCGCTCTAATTGACTAAAATATCTTTTTAACCAATCTTCGAAATATTTGATATAATAAAAGTGAAATACATAGAAAAAAGGGTGGTAATTATGAGTTTACTTAATGAAATTCTTGAATTTAATGGACAATTTGTAGAAGAAGGTGAATATGTTAAGTACACAACTGATAAGTACCCTGAGAAACGTATGGTCATTATAAGTTGTATGGATACTCGGCTTGTCGAGTTATTGCCAAAATCTATGAATGTCAAAAATGGCGATGTGAAAATATTGAAAACTGCCGGCGCAATCGTCTCCCATCCATTTGGAAGCGTCATGCGGAGTATTCTTGTAGCTATTTATGAGCTAAAAGCAGATGAAGTTTTTGTTATACCTCATCATGACTGTGGAATGGCATCAGTTGATGCTGATTCTGTAGTTGAAAAGATGATTGATCGTGATATTCCGAAAAGTACCATTGATACACTTGGAGCTGCGGGAATAGATATCCGTAGTTGGCTTCGCGGATTTGATGATGTATATGAAAGTGTTAAAAAAAGCGTGGAAGTAATCAAAGGCCATCCTTTAATTCCAAAGAATATTCCTGTACATGGACTGATTATTTCGCCGGATACAGGTAAATTAGAACTTGTTGTTGACGGTTATGCGGTAGAAGAAAACCAATAAAAACAATTGGTTCGTTGAAAAAACTGTCGGAATTATTTCCGACAGTTTTTTTAAGTTTGAGAAATTCTATTTATTTTTATCAGTTTTTTTGTTAAAATCGCCAAGTGTAGTTTGTCACAGATACAAACGGGTGGGTGAGGGATAAATTTAATAAGGATACAACATGAATAAAAAAAACTTGGAAGCGTTTTTTCATTTTTCCAAATATGAAACGAATGGAAAACGTGAAATCCTCGCCGGAGTTGTCGGCTATTTTACGATAGTGTATATTCTCGTCGTGAATTCTCTGATTTTATCAGAGGCGGGCATACCGATTAATGGTGCAGTAATTGCGACAATTCTTTTATCAGCTTTAAGCTGTATCATGATAGGACTTTGGGCAAATGTTCCAATCCTTATCGTTCCAGGCATGGGTGTCAATGCCCTTTTTGCATACACAATGGTTCAAGGAATGGGTCTGTCTTGGCAATCGGCACTTGGTGCTGTTTTTATCTCGGGGTTTATTTTTGTAGTCATCGCTTTTACAAAATACTCGAAATTAATTAGTGATTCAATCCCAAGTTCGATAAAAGATGCCATCTCTGTGGGTCTAGGTTTATTTTTGATGCTAATCGGTCTCGAAAAGGGCGGGATTATAACAGGCGGTTCGTCGTCAATTGTTGCCCTCGGAGATTTAGGTGATCCAGCTGTGCTTTCAACGGTGCTGACATTTTTACTGGCCATCACGTTATTTATCAAGAATGTTCCAGGTAATTTTATGATTACCATCATAGCAGGTAGTCTTATTGCTTATTGGTTTGGTACAGTTCAAATCTCGGATATCCAATTTTCAGGTTTAGACACAGCCTCTTACAGTGATCTCTTCTTTTCATTATCGTTCATTGAGGCAGGCAGAATTGAATTCTGGATAAGCGTCTTTGCTATGACAATGGTTCTTGTCTTTGAAAATATTGGTCTTGTACACGGACATGTACAAAGTATCAACCGTCCTGAAGCATATAAAAAGTCACTGCAAGCTACAAGTGTTTCCGTTCTTCTTTCAGGTATCTTCGGTTCTAGTCCTACGGTTGCAACTGTCGAAACAGCAGCTGGAATCGCATCAGGAGGCAGAACTGGTTTGACATCAGTAGTGACAGGTCTGTTATTCATTCTTTCCCTATTATTTATACCGGTAATTAAAGTGATCCCAGACAGTGCCATTGCTCCAATATTAATTATTATTGGCATTCTGATGCTAGAAAATATTAAAAAGCTAGATTTTAGTGATTTTACCGAAAGTATACCGGCAATCTTAATTATCACAATCATTCCATTTACTTACAGTATTGCAGATGGAATGGCTTTTGGTTTCATCCTTTACCCGTTCTTGAAACTGGTAACTGGAAAAGCAAAAGAGGTCTCAACTCCGATGTATGTGAGTGCGGGATTGTTTATCGTCTATTTTATTATCGGAATGATTGGTTGACATTTTGGAAGAGCGGTTGGAATAAGAAACTTCTTATTCTAGCCGCTCTTTATTGCATATAGTAACTAAAATGGAGTGGACTATAATGTTGCTTACAATTTGTGCCTTTAATAGGTGAGATGAAAAAAACTCCTGAAGGAAATTTCGATTTATTGTAAATTTCGCAATGACACATCTGTTCTGAAAATGCTATGATAAAAGATATTAAAATAATGATATATAAAAGCAGCAAATTGAGGAAGTGACAGGATGATTATTGAAGGTTTAAAAAGCCATGGATCAGGCAATGATTTTTTAATCATTGATGAATTAACAACAACCTTGACGTTTACTGAAGAAGAGCGCAAAAATTTAGCCCAGACTCTTTGTAATAGGGAAAAGCTCGGAGCGGATGGTATTTTATTTGTAATGAAAAGTGAACATGCAGATGCAAGAATGCGTGTCTTTAATGCGGATGGGTCGGAAGCATCAATGTGTGGTAATGGACTTCGTTGTGTGGCTCGTTATGCAAATGACGTTCTAGGGCTTGATAAAATGATTGTGGAGACGATGAAAGCAAATTTACTCGTTGAAAAAACGGAAGATATCTATATAGGGATTCCAACTTTCAAGGTGGAAATTTCCCCAGTCAGTTTTAATGTAAAGGACCTTCCGCTTGTCGTTGAAAAGGAGCAATTGCAAAATGAACTATTGCCGGAGCTACATGATTCCCTTTTATTTTCGGCATTGGCAGTTCCTAATCCACATTTAATCACTTTGGTCGATAGTGATGTGCTGCAAAGTGAATTGCAGGCAGAACTTTCAATGAAGGTCAATCAGCCGAATGAGCTGTTCCCTGATGGTGTCAATGTCAGTTTTGTGAAAGAGCTGGAGCCAGGTAGTATTTATGTACGGACATTTGAACGAGGCGTAGGATTCACAAATGCCTGCGGAACAGCGATGTCGGCTTCTAGTCTGATTACATGTTCTGTTGGACTAAACTCATTAGAAAGTGAAATTTCCGTTTATAATAATGGCGGGAAAGTTAAATGTGTTGTGCATTATGATAAAGAAAGCAAAAAATATTCGATTGATTTAATCGGGAACGCAACCTATGAATATAAGGCGTTGATTGAAATTGACTTAAATCAGCCGGAAAAATTTGAACTACTTGAAAAACATGACTATGACGCGGAAACAAGTCTGTATGCTACGTTGCAGGCAGAAGTACAAAGCTATTTAAAAACTACGCTATAAAGTGCGAGACCAACTATGAGTTGGTCTTTTTTTGTTTGAGAAAGGACAAAACCTCAAGAAAAGCAGGGCCATTATTGACATGTCTGTAATCCTTAAAGGCACACCCCATTCTTTTAATTCTATTTGGTACGGTTTCAATCGTAAAGTCTTTGAGCTGAAGTCTTTCGCCCACTTCTTCCCAATATAATGGTGTAGCAACACCAGCAAACGGATTACCGCGCGGGGAATAAGGGACAATAATGGTTTTCCCTTCACTATGCTGTACAAAGTCAAGGTAGAGTCGATTTTGCCGATTTTTCTTCAATCGTTCCATTGTAAAATCATCTGGGTAAGAGCTTATTAAGTAATCACCGAGAAAATCGGTGAACATACGTGTTTCTTGATAGGAAAAGATGTCTTCCGGTAGTGGAATATGAATTTGCAGCCCTTTGTTTCCGGAAGTTTTTACAAATGCTTTGATATTTAAAGAATCCATTACCTTCTTTATTTCAAGTGCAGCTTTAATTGCTAAAGAAAAAAATTCAATCGAGGGTGGGTCTAAATCCAGGACGAGTTCATCAGGTATTACTTTTCCCGCTTTCTGAAATGGAGTATGAAACTCTAGGGCAAGTTGGTTGCCAAACCACAGCAATGTTTCAATATCATTACACAACATATACTCAATATCCTCATCCCAGAACGTTTTAATAGATGCAGGCGCATAATCTGGTTTGTTTTTTTGGAAAAATTTTTCATTGTCCATAGATCCATGAGGATAACGAATCGTTGTTAGCAGTTTATCCTTTAAAAAGGGTAAGAAAAATGCAGAAACCTCTCGTAAATATTGAAGGTATTCAACTTTTATCACCTGTTTGTCATCGATTATCCAAAGTGGTTTATCCCGGGAAGATATTTTTATTGAATCTGGAAATGTAAATTGGCTGATTACGAATTTTTCCCAAGTACATTCATTGGGGGATGTCTGTAAAAGCCATTGTGAAAACTGAGGTTCACGTAATTCATTTTCCTCGTATACATGTAAAAATTGAACTTCAATACAAATGGACGGATGTATATAAAAGAATTGTTCGTCTTCTTCTGAAGCATTTTGTTTTATCAGTTCGTGTAAGATACTTTTATCGTGAGCGCTAAGCCCATTTTTGACACTACCAATTTTCGTGATTTCATTACCTTTATATACTGCGAGGGAAACATATCCGTTTTCTTTATTCAAAGCTGTGATGAAGCAGGAAACAGCCCTCCAATTTTTCACTTTGATCCAGGAAGTGGAACGTTTTCCTTCTTGCCAAGTACTTTGAATTTCCTTGGCGACGATCCCTTCTCCATCTAAGAGGATGACTTTATTTATTGCCTTATCTAAATCGACATAACTCTCAATCAATTGAATTAAAGCCTTATCATTTGGATTAGGAGGCATAGGCAATTCAAGTATTTCTCCAAGGTTTTTAATCATTTTCCTTCGTTCTGACATTGAATTAGTGGTAAGGTCATTTCCGTTGATCCTAAGCAGATCAAACACGATAAACCGGCATGGAGTAAAATTAGCTTTTTCAGAAATCAGGGATTGTTTCCGCAGGCGGCCACGCCATTGTACCTCAAAAAAGTCTGCTTTTGCTTCATTTGTGAGCCAGACTAATTCACCATCTAACTGCAGTGGTAGAAAACTTTTAAGATCTAGGTCATTAATAAATGTACTGATTTCTGGGAAAAGGGAAGATAATTCCTTCCCATTTCGACTCGTAATTTTTACCGTATGGGCATCTATTGTTAAAATGGCACGAAAACCGTCATATTTGACTTCATAACGCCAATCCGTGGATTTCGGGGCTTCGGGGTAATATGTTGGCAGCATCGGTTTCATTTTATTTGTACCTCCGCAATAAGTGATTGACATTATTTTTGCCAAAATAATGAGGTGTTAGAGTTGGCAAATGTTTTTTCGAATTATTTTAGACAAGAGGGAATAATAAGTCTGTACTTCTATTTATAAAAAGTTATGAGGTGACGAATATGCATACCATTTGGAAGGGAAGCATTTCTTTCGGTTTGGTGAACATTCCGATAAAACTTCATGCCGCAACGGAAGATAAGGACATATCCTTGCGAACGCTGCATAAGGAATGCCACTCACCAATTAAATACGAAAAAGTTTGTCCGGTCTGCCAGAAGGAAGTAGGCAAGGAAGACATTGTTCGTGCTTTTGAATATACAAAAGGAAAGTTTGTTGTATTAGAAGACAGTGAGCTAGAAGAACTTAAAAAACAAAATGAAGAAAAATCAGTGGAAATCATGGATTTTGTTAAAATTGAAGAAATAGATCCGATATATTTTAACCGAAGTTATTTTATGTCTCCAAATGATGGTGGCATAAAAGCCTATTCCCTATTGCGGCAAGCACTCAAGGAATCGAATAAGGTTGGGTTAGCAAAAATCATCATCCGTTCAAAGGAACAAATGGCAGTTATAAGGGTTGTAGATAACACCTTGTTGATGGAAACGATTCATTATCCAGATGAAGTACGCTCCGCAGCAGATGTTCCGAATATCCCTGCAAATGAAACAATTGTAAAAAAAGAAATTGATACGGCAATTTTGTTAATAGATCAATTGACGACGACTTTTGATCCGACAAAATACAATGATGATTATCGAACGGCGTTACTTGAGCTGATTGAATCAAAGAAAACAGGACAGACGACGATTACAGCCAAAACAAAAGAAACAGTGTCCAACAATGTTACCGATTTAATGGAAGCTTTACAAGCATCCATTGATCGAACGAAACCTGATAAACTGGAAGGGAAAAAAACGACGACCCGGAAAAAAGCGGCACCGAAAAAAAAGAAACAAGCGTAAAAAAAGAAGCTGAGTGGAAGACGAACCAATGTCTCTCAGCTTCTTTTTTTTTTATCAGAAGGGAAACAAAGTGAATGCAGTGGTTAAAGAGGTACACATAGCTGAACAATTTAAACGGAATACATATTAATTAAGTTTGTGTTTTGTAAAGATAATTGGGTTGCCCGTGGAGATATTTGTAGGACTAATCTATGCGGTAGAGGAAGAATGTGAATTAAAACCCTTGGTTTTTTAGTAAGAAAAACGGAATGGTTCTTTTTGACAGAGAAGAAGCTGTGAATTTAAAAAGAAAAGGTAGTGTTTTAGGCTGATGTGTTTTAAAGGAGTGATTCTGAGCAGAGCAAAATATTATTTTGAAGATGATAGTGTCATTCAGTAAGGCGATATATGGCTGATCTTTATTGTAGGGATTGAGTAGTGGATTTGAAGAAGGCAAAAAAATTCGCTCCCTGAAGAGCGACAATGAGGAAATTAATCGTGAAATCAACATATAGGCGACCGATTTTGTTTTTCGACTATATATTGTGTTCATATTCTACCATATTTAATTCTGAAATAGCAACCAAATTACCGAAACTATAGTACGATTTTTCTGAAAATCAGTAATTTTCCACCATTACTCCCGGAAGTAGAAGTTTTTATCTTCTCCGAAATAGTAAAGTAATTAAAATAGATGCAGAATAAAATGAATTTTTAGTATAATGTATTCATATAAGGATGATATAAAGTAAATAGGATTGGAAGATGTTAATTGGAAAATGGAAAAATCGTGTCCCTTCAAGCCGGAAAGCCTAAACAGGAAATGTTTTCGAATGTTAAGATTTTATCAGCTATGGATAAAAAAACTTTGGATAATGTGACCGTAACAAAATCAGGAATAGTTGGAGACGGAGTAGGTAATCTAAAGTTCCATGGAGGCCCTGACCGTGCATTGTGCATTTATCCTTTTGAGCATTACTCATTTTGGAATGAAAAATTCTCTAAACAGCTTGATATCCCTGCTTTTGGTGAGAATTTAACAGTAGCTGGGATGATGGAAACTCAAACGTATATCGGTGATATCTATCAAATAGGTGGGACAATTGTTCAGATCACCCAAGGACGAATTCCTTGCTCGACTATTTCTCACTTTAACCAAGAACCTAAGTTTTTGACATCAGTGATGAAAACAAGTTTTACTGGTTATTTTGCAAAGGTCATTCAAGAAGGAGTTATTAAAAAACAAGATGAAATTGTTTTATTAGATCGACTTCAAGAAAACATCTCAGTATATTATGCAACTGAAGTGATCCTGCATAATCGAGACGGACAGGATGGAGCTCATGCTTTACTTTCTGTAGATTCGTTAGCGGAGGACTGGAAACAAAGGATATTAAAGAGAGTTTAAACTTTGAAGGATGTTTGATCTTAGTAGAAAAGAAAAAAATGACTATCAAACTATTGAAATTGACAGATTATTAATGTAAATTAAATATAAACAAATTTTGAAATGTTAAGAAAACTTTATAAATGGATCTTATCGAGAGAGGTGGAGGGACTGGCCCGAGGAAACCTCAGCAACCAGCTTAGGCAAAGGTGCTAAATCCAGCAAGCAGAGCTTGATAGATGAGGAGAATGTTTCAAAAAACCTTCTTCTTTGAGAAGGTTTTTTTTCTTTTCTCTCATACTCATAGAAAACGACAAAAACAGAATTGTTTTTGAGAGAGGGTGTACATATGGATTTTCGTAAAGAATTGAAAGAAAGAATGCTGGTTGGAGAAGGAGCAATGGGAACATTATTATACTCATATGGAATCGATCAATGTTATGAGGAATTAAACTGCACTAATCCTGATCAAATTGAATCCATTCATCGTGCCTATTTAGAAGCAGGTGCTGATATTCTACAATCGAATACTTACGGAGCTAACTTTAATAAATTGAAACGGCATGGTCTTGAAGATGAAGTAAGCCGAATTAACCGTCAGGGGGTTATCCTTGCTAAAAAAGCTGCAAAAGGCAATGCATTTGTATTTGGTACTATAGGGGCGCAGCGAAGTATCCGTAAATCGGATTTAAGCATGGAAGAAATTAAGCGAGGTTTTCGTGAGCAGCTATATAGTCTGCTTATAGAAAATCCTGATGGGATTCTCCTTGAAACATTTTATGATCTGGAAGAACTTGAAACCGTGTTGCAAATTGCTAAAAAAGAAACGGAATTGCCAATTATTGCAAATGTATCGATGCATGAATTAGGTAATCTTCAAAATGGGATCCATTTAAATGAAGCATTTCAAAAACTCGAGCAATTGGGTGCTGATGTTGTTGGTGTGAATTGCCGTCTAGGTCCACATCATATGATTCGCGCCTTGGAAGAAGTGACTTTGCCAAAGCATGCGGCTATCGCTATCTATCCAAATGCCAGCCTACCGGATTACGTGGATGGAAGACTAGTTTATAAAGCAGTGCCTGAATATTTTGGCTCAAGTGCCCTTGAGCTTCGTGAGCAGGGTGCCACGATAATCGGTGGGTGTTGTGGAACAACACCACTTCATATTCAATCTGTGAAAAATGCGATTGGGAGTTTAGTTCCAGTAGAAGAAAAAATGACGAAAGCCCGTGAAATCGAAATAATTGAAGTGAATCATAGAGAACTGGAACTACCCCTGCATGAGCAGGCCAAAACTGAAAGAACGATTCTTGTTGAACTTGATCCGCCGAAAAAATTAGGAATTGAAGGTTTTATGGCTGGTGCGGAGGCATTAAAAAATGCGGGTGTTGATTCGATTACATTAGCTGATAATTCACTTGCTTCGCCGAGGATATCTAATGAGGCGCTGGCCAATTTGTTGAAAAACCAATTAGATGTAAATCCAATGGTGCATATTACGTGCCGTGATAGGAACTTAATTGGCCTTCAGTCACATTTAATGGGGCTTCAAACGGTGGGGTTGAACGAGATTCTGATTATCACTGGTGATCCTTCAAAAATAGGGGACTTCCCAGGTGCAACTTCAGTCTATGATTTATCGTCATTTGACTTAATTAGTATGGTAAAACAATTTAATGAAGGTCTTTCCTATTCCGGTCAAAGTCTTGGTCAACGGGCAAATTTTAAAATTGCGGCTGCCTTTAACCCAAATGTGAAATATTTGAATAAGGCCGTTCAGCGGATGGAAAAGAAGATTGCTTGCGGTGCTCAGTCCTTTTTGACCCAACCGATTTATTCAGTTGATCAGATTGAAGAGGTTTATGAGGCGACAAAACATTTAGATACTCCAATTTTCGTCGGAATCATGCCGTTAACGAGCACACGAAATGCGGAATTTATCCATAACGAAATACCGGGTATTAAATTACCTGATAATGTAAGGCGAGCTATGGCTTTAGCTGGGGATGACCCAATAAAGTCAAGAATGGAAGGTGTGAATATCGCCAGAGAACTGGTGGACGCCGCAAGAGAAAAATTCAAGGGGATTTATTTAATTACACCATTCCTTCGCTATGAAATGACTGCGGAACTTACAAAATATATTAGAGAAGTCGATAGTAAACATACATCAGAGGTGGCAGTACATGAATAAAAAAGCGATTCAAGAACAGTTACAGTCTAAGATTCTCCTTCTTGATGGAGCAATGGGAACCATGCTTCAAGCTGAGAATTTAACAGCAGAGGATTTTGGGGGAGAACAATTCGAGGGGTGTAATGAATATTTATCACTGACTCAACCTGAAATCATCCAAACCATCCATGAAAAATACTTAGCAGCAGGTGCCGATATTATTGAGACAAATACCTTCGGAGCCACGAGCATCGTTCTTGAGGAATACCAAATAAGTACGATTGCTTATAAGCTTAATAAAATTTCAGCTGAACTTGCCGTGAAAGCTTGTGAAAAATATTCAAATGATAAATGGCCAAGATATGTTGCTGGTTCAATGGGACCAACAACAAAAACACTTTCTGTTACAGGAGGAACCACATTTGATATTTTAACCGATTCTTATGAAGAACAGGCACTCGGTCTATTAGACGGTGGTGTGGACCTGTTGTTAGTAGAAACCTGTCAGGATATGCTTAATGTTAAGGCTGCCTTTTCTGGAATAAAAGCGGCCTTTGCTAAAACAGGGAAAGAAGTGCCTGTCATCATTTCAGGTACAATCGAACCGATGGGTACGACCCTAGCCGGTCAGTCCATTGAAGCGTTCTATTTATCAGTTGAACATATGAAGCCTGTGGCTGTTGGTTTGAACTGTGCGACAGGACCAGAGTTCATGATAGACCATATTCGGACACTTGCAGATATATCAAACAGCGCCATTAGCTGTTATCCGAATGCAGGCCTACCTGATGAAGAAGGTCATTATCATGAATCCCCGACTTCCCTTGCAGAGAAAATGAAGCAATTTGCAGAAAAAGGCTGGGTCAATATCATTGGGGGCTGCTGTGGAACAACACCAGAACATATTAAAGAGCTTTCTAAGGTTCTAGAAGGCGTACAGCCCCGTGAAATGAAGGAATCAGCACATGGCCATGCCGTATCAGGAATTGAGCCGCTTATTTATGATGATTCAATGCGTCCCTTGTTCGTCGGTGAGAGAACGAACGTCATCGGATCTCGTAAATTCAAGGAGTTAATTCGTGGGAAGCATTATGAGCCAGCTGCCGAAATTGCTCGTGCCCAGGTGAAGAAAGGCGCCCATGTCATTGATATTTGTCTTGCTGATCCTGATGGTGATGAGCTAGGTGATATGAAGGAATTCGTCGAAGAAGTTGTCAAAAAAGTGAAAGTACCATTAGTCATTGATACTACAGATGAAGCCGTTCTTGAACAGGCTTTAAAGCATTCTCAAGGAAAGTCAATTATTAATTCTATCAACCTTGAAGATGGTGAAGAGCGCTTTGAAAAAATTGTTCCACTCGTTCATCAATACGGTGCTGCCGTTGTGGTAGGAACAATTGACGAGATTGGAATGGCCGTTGATGCTGAACGGAAAATTGAAGTGGCTACCCGCTCTGTGGACTTGCTAGTAAATAAATATGGCCTAAACGAAAGCGACCTTATTTTTGATCCGCTTGTTTTCCCTGTAGGTACGGGAGATGAGCAATATATAGGCTCTGCTTTAGAAACGGTTAAAGGAATTAAGGCAATCAAAGAGAAATTTCCGGAATGCTTAACGATTCTTGGAATTTCAAATGTGTCGTTCGGCCTCCCATCACGCGGAAGGGAAATTCTAAATGCCGTTTTCTTATATCACTGTACAAAGGCGGGTCTTGACTACGCAATTGTGAATACGGAAAAACTTGAACGTTTTGCTTTGATACCGGAAGAGGAAGTGAAACTGGCCGAAGCACTCCTGTTTAATACCTCTACAGAAACATTAGCCATCTTCACTGAATTTTATCGTGGAAAAAAAGCGGAGAAGAAAGATAATGGTGTTATCCTTCCGTTAAATGAGCGTTTAGGTAACTATATTATTGAGGGAACGAAAGAAGGCTTAATTGAAGATTTAAATAAAGCAATCGAGCGTGGGGACGCTCCATTAGAAATCATCAATGGACCATTGATGGATGGGATGAGTGAAGTGGGTAGGTTATTTAATGATAATCAGCTCATTGTCGCGGAAGTACTTCAAAGTGCCGAGGCGATGAAGGCTGCTGTCTCACATCTTGAACCACTCATGGAAAATGCTGAAGATAGTGCTAAGAAAGGTAAGATCCTTTTAGCGACTGTCAAGGGTGACGTACATGATATTGGTAAAAACCTAGTGGATATCATTCTTTCCAATAATGGCTATGAAGTCATAGACCTTGGAATTAAAGTCGCACCACAACAAATTATTGAAGAGGTCCGAAAACATGAGCCTACTATCATAGGCCTGTCTGGATTACTTGTAAAATCAGCACAGCAAATGGTTTTAACTGCCCAGGATTTAAAACAGGCAGGGATTGATACTCCAATATTAGTGGGAGGAGCAGCATTATCCCGTAAATTCACTGATTTCAAAATTTCACCAGAATATGGCGGTCCTGTTTTATATTCCAAAGATGCTATGGATGGATTAGCTGTCACGAATATTTTACATGATTCCAACAAAAAGGTTGTCTACTTAGAGGAGTTAGTTGCAAAACGGGAAAAATCGAAAGCCAATGCGGCAATTGCAGCAACCATGGAAAAACCAGTTCGCAAGCAAACACCAGCAGCTCCTTTAAGCAATGTCCCGGTTCAAAAACCGCGTGACATCAAAAGACATGTTTTGAAAAATTATCCATTGGATGTCATCCAACCATATATTAATAGGCAAATGTTAATTGGTCATCATTTAGGATTAAAAGGTAAAGTTGCTGAGCTGATGAAGCAAGGGAATGAAAAAGCAATTCAACTGAATGATTTGGTTGATGAGCTGATTGAATTCTTAAAGTCAGAACCAGACTACGGGTTAAATGCTATTTATCAATTTTTCCCTGCTCAAAGTGATGGAGACCAGTTATTCATTTATAATCCGGATAATCATCAGGAAGTATTGGAAACTTTTGATTTTCCTAGACAAGATACAAGTCCACACCTTTGTTTGGCGGATTTTGCGAAGCCGGTTTCTTCCGGGGAAATGGATTATGTTGGTTTCTTCCTCGTTACAGCTGGTAGAGGTATCAGAAAATGGGCAGAACAACTAAAACTTGAAGGTGATTTCTTGAAAAACCATGCTCTTCAATCACTGGCTCTTGAAACTGCAGAAGGATTTGCAGAAAGAATCCACCAATTGATGCGAGATGACCTGGGTATAAGCGATCCTATAGAAATGTCAATGAAAGAGCGGTTTGCAGCCAAGTATACCGGTCAAAGGTTTTCATTTGGTTATCCAGCTTGTCCAAATCTGGAAGACCAAGAAAAGCTATTCCGTTTGTTACAACCGCAGGATATTGGAGTAGAATTGACTGAAGGATTTATGATGGAACCAGAGGCTTCTGTTTCAGCTATTGTATTTGCTCATCCTGAAGCGCGTTACTTTAATGTCGATAGATAAGCAATAATGATAAGACAGCGGTATTTTTTACCGCTGTCTTATTGCGCATGAAACCCCTGAATTAGTACACCTTAATGGTCAAAAGGAAGGGGATACAACTATATGAGGAGTCTATTCAGACTATATCTTTACATAATGGGTGCTTTCGTTATCTTGGTTATGACAGGTGAACCGCCAGTTCAAGCACACGCAACAATCCCGGAAGAAATAACACCGCTTGTAAAAAGTAAAGAAGATCAGAAAATTGCATATTTGACATTCGATGATGGACCGTCTACGAATACGATGGATATTTTAGATATATTAGATCGATATCATGTTAAAGCTACCTTTTTTGTAAAAGGCAATGAAGAACCTTACGCAAAACAATGCTATAAAGAAATGATTTCCCGGGGGCATGAAATTGCCCTCCATTCCTATACACATGATTATTCTATTGTTTATCGGTCAACGGAAAGTTTCTTTCAAGATCTGAATAGGCTTGAAACCATGCTTGAAAAAGAGTATGGGGTAAAGAGCCGTATTGTACGTATACCGGGTGGTTCAAATAATCATCTTAGACATCAGGTTAAAACTAAACCAATCATAAATGGAATCCTTCAACAATTATCAGAAAAAGGTTATATTTACTTTGATTGGAACATCGATTCAACAGATGGCATCAGTCCTTCGATAAGTGAGCAACAAATCATTACCTCTGTGAAAAGAGGATTGAAAGATCAAAAGCATGTTAATATCTTATTACATGATATCAATAGTATGAAAAATACAGTAAAAGCATTGCCGGATATTATAGAAAACCTAAAAAGAGAAGGGTATACCTTTGATACGATTGATGAGACAACTCCTAAAATACAATTTAAATGATGAACTCAGTGTTTATATATAGTAAATTAAGGTATAGGGATAAGAGATTACATGGGAAAGGATATATCGTTTCTATGATGCCATCATTGTTTTTATCACATGGAACACCTCTATTAGCATTGGAAAAGAACAGCTACACTTCTTTTTTAAAGGAATATATGAAAGTTATGAATAAACCAACTGCAATCGTTATCCTGTCAGCACATTGGGAAAGTAAGGAGCAGTTGATTTCAGCAGTCAGTAAACATGAAGTTATTTATGATTTTGCCGGTTTTCCTGAAGAAATATATCAGGTGACATATCCCGCTTCGGGATGTCTAGAGTTATCCGATAAAATATTAACCCTATTGTCAAAAATAGGTGTATTAGGGGAACTAGATGATAGGCGTCCGCTCGATCACGGGGCATGGGGACTTTTGCATATTATGTACCCTGAAGCCGATATCCCTATCGTATCATTGTCTATTAGTCCTGATCTTCCATTTGCGAAGCAATATGAGATCGGCAAAGTATTGGGGGATCTTAAGAAAAGTAATGTCCTTATTATTGGGAGCGGTGGAATTGTCCATAACTTTAACCATATTCAGGAAGATATGCATGTGGCAGAGGGATGGGCAATCAGTTTTGAGGAGTGGGTAGAAGAAAAGATCATGAATTGGGATATGGAGACTTTGGTTAACTATGAGCAAATGGCTCCTTATAGTAAAGATGCTGTACCTACAAAAGAGCATTTTATTCCATTAGTCATTGCCATGGGATCAGGAGATGACAACAAAAAGCCAAAGCTGTTACACCGGACTTTTCAATATGGGAATCTGAGTTTAACAGCTTGGCAGTTTGACTGATTTTAAAGGGTTTTTGGGATGGTAAAATATACCTGGTAATAATCAAAATGCAAAAATACAAAAATCTTTTTTTAGCGAAAAAGGACTTAAATGAGCAATAAAGTCTGTTAAAGGCGTAATATGACGAATTAAGCAGAAAAATAGTTTCGAAAAGGGTGAATAAAGTGTTTTAACCTTTGGATATTTCGACAAAAACATGTTAATATAACATCTGAAAACGTTTTATCCTTAAAAATTTTATTATTCAATAACCAAATTTATTTATTATATATCATATATTTGGGGAAAATTTAGAAGTGAGAATTTGGGGATGGATAAAACGAAATGAAAAAAATTATGAGAAAAATTTGGGGGTTTACAAAATGACCATCAAGGACGCTAAGGCATACGACCCATGGAAAACTTTTTCAGGTCCAAACCTTGGGTATGTCATGGAGCAATACGATCTATTTCAAGCCAATCCGGAAGAAGTAGATCCGGAACTGAGAAACTTTTTTGAAGTATCAGGTCCTCCTTCATTAGATGTATCGGCTGAAGTAACTATCGGAAATGCACCAACTGTACAAACTGGAGAAGTTCTTCCTATGAAGAAAATAATGTCTGCAGTAAAATTAGCGGAAAATATCCGTGCATATGGACATCTAGCTGCAAATATTTATCCTTTAAAAGAAGAAGCATTAGACACGGAACAAATTCACTTCGAAAAATATGGGTTGACTGCAGATGATTTAAGAAAAATCCCGGCTGACTTTATTTGTCCCGAATCACCTAATGATGTGAAGGACGGATACGAAGCCGTACAATACCTAAAACAACTTTATACAAAAACGATAGCCTTTGAATTTCACCATGTTAATGACCTGGACGAAAAGCAATGGCTTACTGATATGGTCGAATCCGGAAACATGTTCCCGGAAGTGGCTAAAGAGAATAAAGCATTATTACTTAAACGCTTGAATGAAGTTGAAGGGTTCGAAAAATTCCTTCATCGCACATATGTAGGGCAAAAACGTTTCTCTATTGAAGGACTAGATACTTTAGTACCGATTTTAGATGAAATGATTTCACAGACTGTTCAAAATGGAACTGGAAATGTAAATATTGCGATGGCTCACCGAGGACGTTTAAATGTACTTGCACATGTTCTAGGAAAACCATATGAGGTTATTTTTTCAGAATTCCAACATTCACCTAATAAAGATTTAGTTCCTTCCGAAGGTTCAACCGGCATTAATTACGGATGGACAGGTGATGTTAAATACCATTTAGGTCTGGATAAACAAATTACTAAAGCAAATATACAAAAAGCAAGAATTACTCTTGCCAATAACCCAAGTCACTTGGAAGTAGTTGGTCCAATCGTGGAAGGGTATTCTCGTGCGGCCCAAGAAGACCGTACAGAAAAAGGCTTCCCGGTTCAAGATATTTCAAAATCACTTGCAATCCTGATTCATGGTGATGCAGCATTCCCTGGTGAAGGAATTGTACCGGAAACGTTTAACTTAAGCCGTCTGCGCGGTTACCAAGTTGGCGGAGCTATTCATATCATCGCTAATAACATGATTGGTTTTACAACGGAAAGTGAAGATTCACGCTCAACTAAATATGCTAGTGATTTGGCTAAAGGCTTTGAAGTGCCTATCGTGCATGTGAATGCTGACGATCCAGAAGCATGTATGGCTGCAGTAAACCTTGCTAACCAATATCGCGAAAAATATAATAAAGATTTCTTGATCGATTTAATCGGTTACAGACGTTTCGGTCATAATGAAATGGATGAGCCATTGGTTACTCAACCTGAAATGTATGCATTGATTCATAAGCATCCAACAGTTAAAGAACTTTATGCTAAAAAACTCATTCAATCTGGCGAGTTCACAGAAGATGAAGTTAAAACAGTGGCAGAGCAAGTAGATACAAAACTGGCAGATGCTTATGCGAGAATTTCTGGAAATAAACCAGAAGCTACTAAAGAATGTAACCCGCCGGGCATTATTGAAAAAGGACTTCCTACTATTGAAACAGCTGTATCAAAAGGAGAACTTGTTTCAATTAATGAAGAACTTGTTAAATGGCCAGAAGGATTTACACCTAATAAAAAATTAGGGAAAATCTTATCACGTCGCTTAGATTCATTTGGAGATGACGGTAAAATTGACTGGGCGCATGCTGAAACACTTGCATTTGCATCCATTTTGAATGACGGTACTCCAATTCGTCTAACTGGACAAGATTCAGAGCGTGGAACATTCGCACAGCGTAACATTATGTTGCATGACAGTGTTAATGGAAAAACATATTCACCACTTCACACACTTGAAAATGCTAAAGCTTCTTTCGCTGTTCATAACAGCCCGCTTACTGAAACAGCAGTTCTAGCGTATGAATATGGTTATAATGTATTCGCACCTGAAACACTTGTACTTTGGGAAGGTCAATTCGGTGACTTTGCAAATACAGCACAAGTAATCTTTGACCAATTTATCGCGGCAGGCCGTGCAAAATGGGGTCAAAGATCAGGTCTTGTTATGTTGCTTCCACACGGATATGAAGGACAAGGACCAGAGCATTCAAGTGCCCGCTTGGAACGTTTCCTTCAATTAGCAGCTGAAAACAACTGGACAGTTGCTAACTTAAGTTCGGCAGCTCAATACTTCCATATCCTTAGAAGACAAGCTAAGATACTGGAACAAGAGCAAGTACGTCCACTTGTCATCATGACACCGAAGAGTATGCTTCGTAATCAGGTGATGGCTTCTACAGCTGAAGAATTCAGTGTAGGTAGTTTTGAATCATTCGTTGAAACAAAAGCATTGGGCAAAAAACCAAAAGCAGTAGAGCGCATTGTTTTTGCAACAGGTAAATTGGTTGTTGAACTTCGTGAAAAAGCAGCAGCTGAAAAAAATACGGATTGGTTGCAAATCATCAGTATCGAAGAGATTTATCCATTCCCGTTCACTGGCGTTCAAGAAGCATTGAAAAAATATACGAACCTAAAAGAAATCTTCTGGGCACAAGAAGAACCGAAAAACATGGGAGCTTGGACATTTGTTGAACCTCGCTTAAATGCAGCGGCACCAGGTAACCTTTCTGTAACATATATCGGCAGAAAACGCAGATCCAGTCCGGCTGAGGGAGATCCACTAGTCCATAAAAACGAACAACAACGGATTATGACTCAAGCAATAACACGCAATAATGAGGGGGAGAAATAAAATGGCTGAAGTAAAAGTACCTGAATTAGCAGAATCAATTTCTGAAGGATCTATTGCGCAATGGTTAAAACAACCCGGTGACCGTGTTGAAAAAGGTGAATATGTCCTTGAACTGGAAACTGATAAAGTAAACGTAGAAATCATTTCAGATTATACTGGTACGCTTACAGAACTTTTAGCAGAAGAAGGCGATACAGTCCAAGTTGGACAATCTATCGCTATCGTTGATGAAAATGGAACAGCAGCAGCAGCAGCGCCAAAGGCGGAAGCTCCTAAGACTGAAGAAGTGAAAGCAGAACCAGTTAAAGCGGAACAAGCGGCTCCTGCACAAGAAGCTCCTAAAGCAGAAACGAAAGAAGCATCTTCAACTCAGCAAGTTATTGCTTCACCAGCGGCAAGAAAATTGGCTCGTGAAAAAGGAATTGACTTAACTCAAGTGCCTGTTGTTGATCCACTAGGTCGTGTACGTGTACAAGACGTAGAAGCAGCAAGTAATGCCCCTGCACCTGTAGCAGCACCTAAGCAAGCAGCTCCTGCAGCTAAACAAGCAGCAGCTCCTGTTGAAGTGAACGATGACCGTATTGAAGTAGTGAAAATGACTCGCCGTCGTCAAACTATCGCTAAACGTTTAGTTCAAGTTCAATCTGAAGCTGCCATGCTTACAACTTTCAACGAAGTCGACCTTTCTGCTGTTATGGAATTACGTAGCCGTCATAAAGATTCTTTCGTTAAAGCTAATGATGTTAAACTTGGTTTTATGTCATTCTTTACTAAAGCTGTTATTGGAGCTTTGAAAAAGTATCCATTATTGAATGCTGAAATCAAAGGCGACCATATTCTTAAAAAGAACTTCTATGATATCGGTGTAGCAGTATCCACTGAGGAAGGACTAGTTGTTCCTGTAGTAAGAGACGCTGACCGTAAAAGCTTTGCTGAAATCGAACAAAACATTTCGGATTTAGCTGTTAAAGCGCGTAACAACAAATTAGGACTTTCAGATTTATCTGGTGGTACTTTTACTATCACAAACGGTGGAACTTTCGGTTCTCTTTTATCTACACCAATTTTGAATGCGCCACAAGTTGGTATCCTAGGGATGCATACAATTAAGACACGTCCGATCGCTGTTGGAGATCAAATCGAAAACAGACCAATGATGTATCTTGCATTATCATATGATCACCGTATCGTTGATGGAAAAGAAGCAGTTGGTTTCTTAGTAGCAATCAAGGATATGCTTGAAGATCCAGAACAACTTTTACTTCAAGGTTAATAAGTAAAATTATTAAAACCCTCTGTCATCATGACAGAGGGTTTTTTTGATACAGGAAAATAAATACATATTTTCATAGGGGAGAACCGTCTAATCAAGGTAATAGGAAATGAAATTCTTGAAAGGGTAAATGAAAAATCTATAAATGCTTAAATAGATAGTGATTTTGATTTTAATCTTAAAAAAATGAATGTTTTTGAATGAATTAGATGGTGAAAAGTGAATGAATTTGAATAAATTTAAACGTTTATGATTGATTATTCTATCTTTTTCAGATATGATGATGGTATTAAACTGGAGGTGGACGAATTGTTGACAACAGAAAGGCACCAGTTCATCATATCGCTTCTTAAGAAACAAGGAACGATTAAGTTGCAGGAGCTTGTAGATCTGTTACATGCATCAGAATCAACCATTCGAAGAGATTTAGTGCAGCTCGAAGAAATGAAGGCATTGAAGCGTGTGCATGGCGGAGCGGCATTGCTTCAAAGAAAAGGCCTTGAGCCTTCAACAATGGAAAAGCAAAATAAAGCAATAGTTGAAAAACAAAGTATAGCCAAGTTAGGCTCATCATTTGTTGAGAAGAATGATTGTATTTACCTTGATGCAGGTACGACCATCTCAGAAATGATTCCCTATTTAAAAGATAAAAATGTATCGGTCTTAACAAATGGCCTTATGCATATTCCAAAATTGATCGAGTTAGAAATCAAAACTGTTTTAGTAGGTGGAACGATTAAATTCTCCACTAATGCAGTTGTAGGCAGCACCGCTGTACAGTTTCTAAACGAATATCGATTCGATAAATGTTTCTTAGGTATGAATGGTATCCATCAAGAAATGGGTTTCACCACTCCAGACCCTGAGGAAGCTTTGTTGAAGAAAATAGCATTGCGACTCTCTAACGAAAGTTACGTGCTTGCTGACAGTTCTAAATTGAATGAAGCTACTTTCGCTAAGGTTGCGGATGTAAGCGATGCCATAATCCTAACTGATAGGAATAATGAAGATGCTATTGCTCAATTCAAAAAAAATCCCAAGATAAAGGTCGTGACTATTTAATGATTTATACAGTAACACTCAACCCATCCATTGATTATCTGGTTGAGGTGGAAAATTTTCAAATGGGCAAGGTGAATCGAACAAGCTATGAAGTTAAATTTCCTGGTGGGAAAGGAATTAATGTTTCCCGGGTGCTGAAAAGACTTGGAAATGATACAACAGCTTTTGGTTTCATTGGCGGACAAACTGGAGAGTTTGTAAAAAGGTATTTAAGACAAGAAGAGATTTTTACGGACTTTACAGAGATAGCAGGAGATACGAGAATCAACATTAAGTTGAAAACTGGAATGGAGACGGAAATTAATAGCCAAGGACCAGTTATTTCAAAGGCGAATTATCAACAGTTATTTAGTCAAATCGAACAGCTGAAAAACAACGATATTCTTGTTTTATCAGGGAGCATTCCATCAAGCGTTCCTTCTGATGTATACGAATCTATGGCTAAAACGTGTTCAGATAATGGCATTAAATTAGTAGTGGATACGAGCGGAAAAGAGTTGTTGAGCGTACTTCAACATCGACCCTTTCTTATTAAGCCTAATCATCATGAACTTGGTGAACTTTTCTCTACTAAAATTAAAAATGTTGAGGATGCAAGCAAATACGGATCTAAATTGGTTGAATCCGGTGCTCAGCACGTAATAGTTTCAATGGCAGGAAGCGGTGCTGTACTTTGCACGGATGGCGATTCATATACCGCTAATGTTCCAAAAGGAAAAGTTATAAACTCGGTGGGTGCCGGTGATTCCATGGTGGCTGGGTTTATTGGAACATATGAAAAAACAGAGGATATTTTCTCTTCTTTTTGTTTCAGTCTTGCATCAGGAAGTGCTACAGCCTTTTCATCCGATCTCTGTACATTGGATAAAATCGAAGAATTATTACCGCAAATTGAAATAAATAAGATAACTGGGGGCTAACTCTATGAAAATTACAGACTTGTTGAAATTAGATACAATTATTATCGATTTACAAAGTGATACAAAGCAAGCTGTTATTGATGAATTGTCTGGGAAGTTAGCCAAAGCCGACAAATTAAATGATGAAAATACTTTCAAAGCAGCCATTTTAAAACGTGAAGAACAAAGCACCACAGGGATTGGTGAGGGAATAGCTATTCCACACGCAAAAACAAGTGCTGTGAAAACACCGGCTATCTGTTTCGGTAAATCGGTATCAGGTATTGATTATGAGTCGCTTGACGGTCAGCCAGCACATCTATTTTTTATGATTGCAGCTAGCGAAGGGGCCAATACAGACCACTTAGAGACACTCTCCCGGCTTTCTTCATTACTAATGGATACAAACTTCAGGTCCCGTCTGATTTCTGCTACTTCCAAAGAGGAAGTGCTAGGCATAATCAATCAAAAAGAACAGGAAGCGGATGAAGAAGAAAGAGAAGAACAAGAAGAACAACGAACAAGTGCCACTGCTATAAGTACCAAAGGAAAAGTTCTTGCCGTTACAGCTTGTCCAACCGGGATTGCCCATACTTATATGGCGGCCGATGCATTAAAGGCGAAGGCGAAAGAAATGGGAATCGATTTCAAAGTAGAGACAAATGGTTCCACGGGAATCAAAAATGGGTTAACAGCTAGAGATATTGCAGATGCTGATGCGATTATTGTTGCTGCGGATAAGCAGGTCGAGATGGATCGTTTTAATGGAAAACATGTCATTATCGTCCCAGTTGCCCATGGTATTAGGAAGCCTGAAGAACTGCTAAATCGGGCCATAAATCAGGATACACCAGTTTATAAAGGAACCGGGAATGAAAGAAGTGAGGATGGTGATTCATCAAAAGGAGGGCTTGGGATTTACAAGCATTTAATGAACGGTGTAAGTAATATGCTTCCATTTGTTGTAGGAGGCGGAATCTTGGTTGCGCTTTCTTTCTTTTTCGGAATTGAAGCAGCAGATCCAACAAAGCCTGAATTTAATCCCATTGCCAAAGCATTAAGTGATATTGGCGGAGGGGCTAGCGGTGCCTTCTTCTTGCTTGTCCCGGTACTAGCCGGTTTCATTGCCTCAAGTATAGCTGATCGTCCAGGTTTTGCTCCTGGTATGGTTGGAGGGTTATTGGCAGCACAAGCTAATGCTGGTTTTCTAGGTGGTCTAATTGCTGGTTTTCTTGCCGGATATGTCGTTTTATTATTGAAAAAATTGTTTTCCAAGTTGCCACAGAACTTCGAAGGGATTAAGCCAGTTTTACTTTATCCTGTATTCGGCATGTTAATTACAGGCTTAATCATGATATTTGTAATAAATGAGCCAGTAACTGCAGTAAACATAGGCTTAACCAACTGGCTACAAGGTTTATCAGGTACGAATGCTATTTTGCTTGGATTGATTCTAGGAGGTATGATGGCTGTAGATATGGGTGGACCCCTGAATAAAGCCGCTTTCACTTTCGGACTTGCAGCTATTGAAGCACAAAGTTTCGGGCCTCATGCTGCCGTAATGGCAGGTGGAATGGTACCTCCTCTTGGAATTGCCTTTGCGACTACATTCTTTAAAAGTAAATTCAGTGAAATGGAAAGAAAATCTGGATTCACTAATTACTTTATGGGTGCATCATTCATTACAGAAGGAGCTATTCCTTTTGCGGCAGCTGACCCTTTTCGAGTTATCGTAAGCAGTGTAATCGGGGCTGCAACAGCTGGTGCACTGTCGATGGCTTTTAACGTCACTCTTCCGGCACCACATGGCGGTATATTTGTTATCCCGCTAGTCAATCATCCATTTCGCTATATGCTGGCAATATTAATAGGTTCTCTTATTACTGCGTTTATATTGGGAATCTGGAAAAAGAAACAGAAATAAATCACGAAAAAAGGCGGGTTCAATAATCATTGAACCCGCTTTTTTCATATCCACTCTAAAATTTCAATTCGATTACCAAAGGGGTCGGATACATAAATTCGATTTGCTCCTGGTAGCTTTTTATCTTCAATAAAAGGTATATGATTACTTATTAGATGTTGTTTAAGGTCTACTAGATTTTCAACTTCTAGAGCTGGGTGGGCTTTCCGTGCTGGTATAAAATGATCTTCGGTTCCAATATGTATTTGGATCGATCCAGATTTAAACCATACTCCTCCATTGGACTTTAATGTTTCAGGCTTATCAATTTCCTGAAACTTTAAAATATTAGTGAAAAACTTCCTTGCTATCTCTTCTGTATTTTTAGGAGATGCTAATTGGAAATGATCGATGGATTTAAAATTAAAGCTCATCTTAATACGCCTCCTCATTCCTTATATATCCAATTTTAATGCAATACTGCTAATAAGAACAGATTAATCTATTTATTAATGTTGATAAGTTATTCTTATTTTTACTATTTAATTCTACATAATTAAACGAGCAAAAGTATGTTTTCAAAAGTTTTTGGGTATGTGTATAAAAAGTTATTAAAGGAGTGGAAAGTTCATGCTGAAGAAAAATTCATTAAAAACTACTAAAAGGGATGATATGATTGATGTTACAACAGAAGTGCAGGCATTTATCACGGAAACTGGTATTCAAGAGGGCATAGCTCTTGTATATTGTTCACATACTACTGCTGGAATCACGATTAATGAAAATGCGGATCCAGACGTCAAAAAGGATATGCTAAGGAGGCTGGACGAGCAATATCCATGGAATCATACTCTAGATCTACATATGGAAGGGAATACTGCAGCCCATTTGAAATCAAGTACGGTCGGTTCGTCACAACAAGTGATTATTCATAAAGGAAGTTTGATTCTGGGTACATGGCAGGGTCTTTATTTTTGTGAATTCGATGGTCCTAGAGAGAGGCAGTACTTTATCAAATTGACTAGTTAAGGCTAGGAATAGTCAGGTAAGGGTAAAATAGGAGGAATCAGATTGGATGATGTTTGGATTAAAGGAAGAAATGTAGTATTGAGAAACGTAAAAAAAGATGATTTAAAACTTTTGTGGAGCTTAAAGTATGGGGAAGAGAATCCAGAGTGGAAAAAATGGGATGCACCATATTATCCTCACGAACTCATTGATTTTAATACGTATATCTATAAAGATGAGAAACATCGGAACTATGATGAGAAAATGGGAGTATACTCCGAGTTAATAATGGAAAAAGATCATCAAATAATCGGATCAATTGTATATTATTGGGAACATGAACCATCGCGTTGGCTTGAAATCGGTATTACTATTTTTGAGACCAATTATTGGAATGGCGGATATGGCACGGAAGCCATAAAGTTGTTTATCACCTATTTATTTGAAAACATTGAAATCGAACGGGTTGGATTGACGACCTGGTCAGGAAATGAGCGAATGATGGCTGTTGCATTAAAAGTAGGTATGCAGCTTGAAGGAAGAATGAGGAAATGCCGTTATTTTGATGGTTATTATTACGATTCCATAAGGATGGGAATTTTACGTGAAGAATGGAAATCCCTTCAAATAAATAATTAAGCGGACTTGAAAGAGTTAAATAAAAATTCAAAGTGTGTAATATTTTACCTGGATTCCCTTGGAAATAATTTAGCACTGTTTTCTCCAATTGGGTCTGTTATCCTAGGTAGATGCTTAACAAGGAGGTTACAGGATGAAATTATCAGCATTATTAACAGTGATAATAACTCTAAGCGTCATCGTACTTGGAATAGCATTCCCTTTTGGAACCATAAGTAAAGCTTCTAATGGCGCAAAAAAACATGTCATTAAGCAAGGTGAATCGATATGGGATATTGCGAAGCAATACGGAGTGCCAATTGGTACGTTAAAAGAAGTCAATCATAATGAAAATAATGTTGCCGAACCAGGTAAAACATTGATTATTCCTCATGTAATGAGTGAAAATGATAAAGATCTATTAGCTAGACTGGTGCATGCTGAAGCAAAAGGAGAGCCATACCGAGGAAAGGTCGAAGTTGCGGGAGTTGTTTTGAATCGCCTAGATAGCAAAGAATTTCCCGATACGATCCGTGAAGTGATTTATCAAAAAAATCAATTCTCCCCTGTTGGTGATGGTAGTATTAATAAAGCAGCGGGAGCTGATGCTAAGAGAGCTGTAAATGAAGCTATAGCGATCCATGGCTACACAAATGATGCATTGTATTTCTGGAACCCAAGTATATCGGACAGCGAATGGATGAAACAATTGGAGGTAATCAAAATTATTGGCGGCCACCATTTTGCCATTTAACTAAAATTTTCAAGGACCGGCTCACCATTAAATGGAGCCGGTCTTTTTTTATCTATACCGGCTACAGTTAGACGATAATTGGTGGTGGAACGACATGGTGGAAAATCTTTTTCTTGATAATTACATATATATATAAGTCAAAGATTAAATTACTTTTCTATATTGCTTTGAAGAACTAATGTATAATTGAGAAGAATTTCAAAACAATATTTTTTTCTAAGATTAAGGAGCTGTAACATGGCTAATACACATGTTTATACAAAAAAAGAAGAAGTGGTAAATGCAATTACTCATGGAGTAGGTGTCTTGTTAAGTATTGCCGCTCTTGTGTTTTTAATAATTTTCTCAGTTCAGAAAGGGTCGGCCTGGCATGTAGTGATTTCAGTCATTTATGGGGTTTCCATGCTACTCTTATATGTTTCTTCAACTTTAGTTCATAGCTTTCCAGCAGGGAAAACGAAGGACCTATTTGAAATCTTTGATCATTCAGCAATTTATCTCTTCATAGCAGGAACGTACACGCCTATCATGCTGCTTGTAATCCAAGGGACACTAGGATGGACACTGCTTGGAATTGTATGGGGAGTGGCAGTTATAGGCGTTGTATTCAAAGCTTTCTTTGTGAAGAAGTTTCTTTTCCTTTCTACTATTCTTTATATCGCGATGGGGTGGTTGATTGTTATTGCATGGGGTCCACTATCAGCAGCAATGCCTTCAGCAGGTATCCAGCTACTGGTTGCAGGGGGATTGCTTTATACGTTTGGGGCTGTCTTTTATGTTTGGCGCGGTTTCCCTTATCATCATGCTGTTTGGCATCTATTTGTGCTTGCAGGCTCTGTCGCGCACTTCTTTGCTGTATTGTTTTATATCATTCCCCTTTAATCCTAGAAGGACGTTATTCTTTAATCTGCTCTATCTTATGACACTTAGAAGAGGTTTTAATTGCATTCTTTTAGGAAATAAATAAGCTATACAGACTAAGGAAGGAAATGACTTATGAGAAAAACAATAAAAGTACTATCACTCCCATTTGCAGCCATGCTTGTTATGGCTGGGTGCGGGGAAGATAACGATGAAGTTAAGAATCCACCGGTTGAGGAAAATGAAAACCAAGCAGAAACCAATTCTGAAACAGGAACGGATAATATTAAAAAGCTGCCTTTTACTTTTAAGGATTTTCAATTAGAAGTTGACTATGCAGGTAATGACAACGAATATGAAGCAGAATATGATGCGATGGGAGTCCAAACAGAAGCCTCTATTGATGACCAACTAAATAAACACGAAGTCCACAGTGATGAAGCGATGGAAGAGTTAACGCCGATATTAGAAAAGTTGACATTCACCAAAGATTCTTCTGATGATGAGGTCATTCAAGATGTAACAAAGGCTTTTAATTTGAAAGATGATTATGAAGAATTCGACTTAGAAGTGACTTACGATGATGGTACGAAAAAAGAATATAAAGTGTATAATAAATAACTCAATATCAGCTACATAATCCTATATGAAATAGTATTTTTTTTGCCCAATATCGTAGCGAATTCATGTTTCTTCAATAGTTGTCAAAACGTTATTACTATAGTAAAATGATTACGGTTAGCAAAGGGGTTAACATACATTTGCTATTCATATTCGGACTTATGGGGATAGGACCGCAATAATTACTTGTAAAAAAAGATTCTTTTTCAGAAAGAGTCTTTTTTTTTCCTTCCGTTAACTTCAAAAAAACTTGACCAAGATGGATTATTTGCGACTTACTTGAAATAGTATTTATAGAGATATAACAGACAGGAACTTCAAGAATTCAGGGGTTTAAAAGATTGTGGAAATGATATTTTTCTTTTTTAAAAATATAAGAGAGGATACCACAATTGTGGTATCCTCTCTTATGATTACCTGGATAGAAATATTATGAGATTGTTGCATTTTTTTTAGGTAGCAGTTTAGCAGATGCTAACCTTGAACGAATCGTAATGCCAAGCCATGAGGCAAGGAAGGCTTTTAGGGTACCAACAATTACAAATGGAGCAAATCCACTAGCTATGGCTGCTGTCCATGTTAAGGAAGCCATATATTTTAGCCATACCGTCCCTATGATTAAGGTAATAATCATCCCGATGATATTTGCAAGGAAAGCTATTGCAACTGTAAATCGGGTCTTTTCTAAAATCAGACCGGTAATATAGACTGTTGGTATATAGGATAATAAATAACCGCCAGTCGGACCGAATATTTTTGCAAGTCCTCCAGACATTTCAGCAAATACCGGTACACCTGCAGCCCCAATAAACAAGTACAATAAAACTGAAGAGGTTCCATAACGTGAACCAAGTATAGTAGCCGCCAGTCCAATGGCCAGAGTCTGACCTGTAATCGGAACCAAAGGCAGTGGGATAGTAATTTGGGCGAATATTCCTATTAGTGCTGCAAATAAGGCTGTAACCATCATCATTCTTAATTTTTCATGACTTTCCTTCATAATGTTGCCTCCTATTGTAAACCCATCTGTTAATTAAGTTAACATATAAGAATTTTAATATGATAAGTAAACGCTGTCAATAATATTTTGAATTTTTCTTTTTATAAAGCTGTTTTTAAAAGATCAAGTATTAAAATGTACTGAGAAGGTGTGTCCGGATTTAAAAGAGAATGATAAAAAAATGAAACCTTTAAAGCTTTAATTCGTATAATTTGGTAGGGAAAGTATTTAAAGGGGGAATATAACAATACTTTTTTTGCATATATAGGTTAGAACAATACATAAACTAATCAGTTAGAAGTTTACTTCAAGCTGTTTAGGTATTGGGGCATAAAAAATCCAATTTAAAGGATGAAAGAGATGGAGTTATTTGGGGTTCCATTAGAAACAATTTATTTATATGGATTAATTATTTCCGGTGTACTAACTTTTTTATTTATTTTGTTTAATGATATATTTTCCGGATTAGAATTACCGGACCAATTTAATCCAACTCTCATTTTTAGTTTTTTAACTGTATTTTTTGCAAGTGGTTTTTTGTTTGAATCGGTTACAGGTCTTAATAGTGGAGTGATTGCGGCGATTTCCTTGCTTATATCATTGTCCACTGTCACCTTATTGAATGTATTTGTTTTGATTCCCATCTCATCAGCAGAGGAAAGTTTAGCATTTCATGATAATGACCTGAGAGGAAGGGTTGGAAGGGTGCTGACATCCATCCCAGTTGACGGGTTTGGCGAAGTCTTAATTGAGAGTATTAGTGGTAGCATTGCGAAGACCGCTGCCAGTTTTAAAAATGAAGGAATTGCATCAGATACTAAAGTCTTAATCATTGAAGTCAAAAATGGGGTTGTCTATGTGATGCCTCATCAAAATTAATAAACGGTTCGGAGGTAGTTTATGTTTAGTTTAATTTGGGTTGTTGTTGCTATTGTTGCTTTTTTACTTATTGCACTTATTGCTGTCTTTGTTACGAAATACCGTACGGCTGGTCCTGATGAAGCATTGATCGTAACTGGAAGCTACTTAGGTAGCAAAAATGTTCATATCGATGAATCAGGGAATAAAATTAAGATTGTCCGTGGTGGAGGGGCATTCGTTTTACCAGTGTTCCAGCAAGCAGAGCCATTGAGCTTACTGTCAAGCAAACTTGAAGTCTCTACTCCCGAAGTGTACACAGAGCAGGGTGTTCCGGTCATGGCTGATGGTGTATCAATTATAAAAATTGGTGGTTCAATCACTGATATTGCCACTGCGGCAGAGCAATTTCTTGGAAAATCCAAGGATGATCGTGAACAGGAAGCACGTGAGGTACTTGAGGGACATCTTCGTTCCATTCTTGGCTCGATGACAGTCGAGGAGATTTATAAAAATCGCGAAAAGTTTTCCCAGGAAGTACAGAGGGTGGCTTCACAAGATTTGGCGAAAATGGGACTCATCATCGTATCGTTCACAATTAAAGATGTCCGAGATAAAAATGGATATCTTGAATCCCTTGGTAAACCAAGAATTGCACAAGTAAAGAGAGATGCAGATATTGCAACAGCGGAGGCAGAGAAAGAAACGCGAATCAAGCGTGCAGAAGCTTCAAAGGAAGCCCAGCGTGCTGAAGTCGAACGGGCTACAGAAATAGCGGAAGCCGAAAAAATCAACAAGCTAAAGGTCGCCGAGTTCCGACGCGAGCAAGATATTGCCAAAGCCCGAGCTGACCAAGCTTATGACCTAGAAACTGCAAGGTCAAAACAGGAAGTTACGGAACAGGAAATGCAAATCAGAATCATCGAGCGGCAAAAGCAAATCGAGCTTGAAGAAAAAGAAATTCTCCGCCGTGAAAAGCAATATGATTCTGAGGTGAAGAAAAAGGCGGATGCTGACCGCTATGCGGTAGAGCAGGCAGCCTCTGCTAATAAGATGAAACAGATTACAGAAGCGGATGCCGATAAATATAAAATTGAAGCTATGGCGAAAGCAGAAGCAGAACGTGTCAGAATGGATGGACTTGCAAAAGCGGATGCACAAAGGGCCCAAGGTACGTCGGAAGCAGAAATTATCCGGTTAAAAGGGGTGGCAGAAGCGGAAGCTAAGCAGAAGATAGCTGAAGCCTTTGAACAGTTTGGGCAAGCGGCAGTGATGGATATGATTTTGAAAATGCTACCGGAATATGCTAAACAAGTAGCAGGTCCACTTAGTAATATCGACAAAATTACCGTAGTGGATACGGGTGGAAGTGGTGCGAATGGCGGTGCGAATAAAGTGACTGGGTATGCAACAAATTTAATGGCAACATTGCAGGAGTCATTAAAGGCTTCTTCAGGCATTGATGTCAAAGACTTACTTGAGAATTTCTCAGGTAAGCGTAATTTGTTCCCGACTACAATCAATCAAGAGAATGCTGAAACTAATATGAATATGGCGGCAGCGAAAGAAGAAGTAGCAAAGTGAAGTTGAAAAAGGTAAGAGCATAATTATGCTCTTACCTTTTTTTGTGGAGTGGTGTTAGGATGTCTATGCGCACTTTCTATATGTCTAAAAGGTTTTATAGGTTTCTGTGGTTTCATTTAGCTTTTAATAGGCTAGTAAAAATATGACATGTTAACAATAAGTGTGAAAATTCTATTACTTTGTCGATATGTTTTCAACTAAAATGGTACGAATAAATTTTTGAATTTCCTCTACAAGATCAAAATCCCCTCCAAATATAAGCCAATCATAAAGTGTTCCTCGCATACAACGTGTGATCAGCATAGTAATTTCTTCAGATGGAATCTCTTTTCTAAATTCTCCTGCATCTTGTCCTTCTTGAACAAATGAATGAACGATTCTGTATAGGGTTCTATCTGTGTCTGAAAGAGATTTAGGTTGATTTGGAATTAATGCACTAACGTAAACTGTTCTCATCAAATCCTTTCCTAAGTCATCTCTCAAAAAAACCATTTGAGATTTGGTTAAGAGAAGAATTTTCTCACCACAGCTAAGGTCTTTAGGTATTGATTTAGTGAAAGAGGCATAAAAATCATCAATCTCTTTAAACTTTTCAATGAAGATTTCATACTTAGATTTAAAATGCACGTAGAACGCACCTTTTGATGTATTGCTTACACTTACAATTTCATCAACTGAAACCTGATTGAATCCTTTTTTGCTAAAAAGATCCAGAGCAACTTCTAAAATTTTCTTTTTAGTTTGTTGGGATTTAATTTGTCTTGGGGTAGAACGTGCCATTTATATCTCTCCTTTTTAAAAGGTGGTTTAAAAATTGTCATTCGAAGAACTTCTCATAACTATAAACCTCATTTTATTTTGGCGATTATAATGAATAACAACTTTGTTAATTTATATCTATCAGCCGCTATTCATTAGGAATAGGGCCTCACTTGAGTCAGTTGGTAGTTTTTTAATAAGGTTAATTATACAGGATTTGAGGAGATGTTCTTTATTTATTTCTTAAATACCTTGATACAATAGAGCTTGGGAATACCAAATTATCATAATTATAATATTATTGTGAATATTCTGGAAATTAATTGACTGTGATGCGATGTATATTTATAATGAAATCGAAGACTGTAGTTTGTGAATGTAGTCTCTAATTTGTATTCTTTGGTGAGAAATGTAAGCGTTTTATTTGGGTATGTCAAACATGCTGGGATTTAAAGGGGGAAAATGGTATGGATATTATCGGAAATAGAACATTGAAAGAGTTATTAAACGAGCAAGCAGCTAGGCACCAAGATAAAACGTTTCTACTTTTTGAAGATATAGAACAGCAGAGATTTGAATTAACTTATGGTGAATTTGCTGATACAGTAAATCGTTTAAGTAACGTATTTATTGATTTAGGTGTAACGAAAGGTAAACATGTAACATTGCATCTCCCAAATTGTCTAGAGTTTATGACTTCGTGGTTTGCATTGGCTAATATCGGAGCTATTATGGTCCCAACCAACATTTTATCTACTAAAGATGAAATGGAATATCTACTGAATCATTCGGAGTCAATACTTCTCATTACGGAAGAGAAATATTTAGACAAATTTACAAACACACGTGAAAGTCTACCGTATTTACAGGAAATATTGCTAGTTCGTTGTGAAAGTGAGAAATATGTGGATAAAGACTTAAAGCACTTAATAGCAAAAGCTAAATCTGATTTACCGGATATTTATGTAGATTCCGAGGATGTGGCTGCATTACTTTATACATCAGGTACGACATCAAAACCAAAGGGGGTTCAGATTACACACGCGAACTATCTATTCACAGGGGAAGTTATGTCAAAATCAATTCGCTTAGCTCCGAATGATAGGCAATTAATCGTTCTTCCATTGTTTCATGGAAATGCACAGTATTATTCTACAATGTCTGCTCTAGTAGTAGGGGGCAGTATTGCAATAACCGAACGATTTAGTGCTTCGCGTTATTTCAAACAAGCCCAAAGCTTAGGTGCAACGGTAGGTTCCTTATTCGCTGCACCTATAAGAATGATTCTTGCACAGAAATTCGACCAAACTGATATTAATCATTCTTTAAGAGTTATCTGGTTTGCTCAGTCGGTTGCGGAAGAACAATTAAAGGATTTTGAAGGGAAGTATAATGTCTCTTTACTACAGATGTATGGGATGACTGAAACTGTGGGAGTACCACTAATGAATCCATTAGATGGGATTCGTAATAATAAAAGTATTGGAAAGCCTACCATTGGTTATGAAGTAAAAATAGTCGATGAAATAGGAAATGAAGTACAAAATGGACAATCAGGTCAAATCGTAGTTAAAGGGATTCCGGGTCGTTCATTAATGAAGGGGTATTATAAAAATTTAGAGGCAACGAAAGAAACATTAAGAGATGGTTGGTTGTACACAGGCGATAATGGCAGAATCGGGGATGATGGTTACTTTTATTTTGTTGATCGAATTAAAGATATGATTAAACGGGCAGGCGAAAATGTTGCGGCAAACGAGGTTGAAAGTGCCCTGGCAGATTATGAAGGGGTTTATGAGGCTGCTGTAATCAGCATTCCTGATGAGATGCGCGACGAAGCTATTAAGGCATATGTTATTTTACATAAAAATTCCAATATCACAGAAGATGAACTTATTCTTTACTGTCGCAAACGCTTAGCCAAATTTAAAGTCCCTGATACAATAGAATTTGTTGATGAATTTCCTAGAACTGCAGTGGGAAAAGTGCAGAAACACATCTTAAGACAAATGCATAATCAAAGATTCAAAACTCATTCCTAAAGATTTGTTAATGATAACGAAACTTAAATACCAACAGTTTTAATAAATTAATAGAATTGGGTCAATGTTATTTGAAAAAGACAGAGGTCGTCAAAAGGGGATGTTCTATATGAATAAGAATCGAGTTCTATTGGCAAGTCTTTCCGGTTCAGTTATTGAATGGTATGACTTTTACTTGTACGGTACCGCTACGGGCTTAGTATTTTCAACTCTCTTTTTTTCAGGTCAAGATCCATCAATTGCCCTTCTTCTTGCATTCGCCACCTTTGGGATAGGTTATGCTGCGAGACCAATAGGAAGTATTATTTTTGGACACTTTGGAGATAGAATAGGACGAAAAGCTACACTAATGTGGACTCTTATCGGTATGGGAGGTAGTTCATTTCTTATTGGTTTACTCCCTACGTATAATCAAGTTGGCCTGCTAGCGCCTATATTATTGGTTGTCCTAAGGCTTATTCAGGGAATCTCCTTAGGAGGAGAATGGGGAGGAGCAGTCCTCCTGGCGACCGAATCCGCACCTAAGGGTCGTCGCGGACTTTACGGTTCTGTTCCACAATTAGGGGTTCCATTAGGTTTGGTAGCGGGTTCTTTCAGTCTTACGCTTATAGCCTACTTGACTACCGATGCCCAGTTTTTAGCCTGGGGTTGGCGGATTCCTTTCCTTTTTAGTGCTGTTCTAATCGTTTTGGCTCTTTGGATCAGAGGGGGGATAGAGGAAACTTCGGCTTTCCAAAAACAGAAGGAAAGCGGAGAAATTGCGAAAGTACCTATTGTAGAAACATTCCGCAATCATCGTAAAAGCCTCTTTCATGTGATTGGACTCAAAATTGGAGATGGGTTCTTCAATGTATTTCTTATGTCTTTTGTACTTGTTTATACTACTACCTATTTGGGTTATTCAAACGAAATAGCCTTAACGGCTCTAACAATTGGCTGTGCTACGATGATTATTACGATTCCAGTGGTTGGATATATTTCTGACTTTATCGGTAGGAAAGTTATCTATATTAGTGGATTGGTACTTATGTTTCTTCTTGCAATTCCTTACTTTTTCATGATTGAACAAGGAGCGACTTGGTTGTACTATATGCAAGCTGTCATGCTCGGTATAATTTGGGCGGCAATTTTCGCTACTCAAGGAACATTGTTCTCTGAACTCTTTCCAGCTAAAGTTCGTTATACTGGGCTATCTTTCGGTTATCAAATGGCCGCAGCTATAGTAGGTTTTGGTCCTATGTTATGGACAACAATGGTAGATTCATTTGGCCCATCGCATTGGGTATTTGGAGGATTCATGATGGGAGGGCTTACACTTTCTTTGGTATTAAGCCTGTTTGTTCCCAACACTAAGAATGTATCACAATATGAAGAAAGTATAGAAAAGTTTAAAAAAGATAATTCACTTCAAATTTAATTATTAGCTGAATACTGGTAAGAGCTATAGTGTCAATTTCTTTAACAATCATTATTTTCGAACCAGGGGGCTTCAGCATTGGTTTTGGACGTCTTTATGTTTGCGGACTGTTAGGAGGTTTGCCTGCGGGCCTATTAATTGGTCCTGCTTTTGGCGGCTACGGATAAGCCTATCCTTACTCCCCCATCTCCTATCTTTTTTTAAAATGTTAATTATATGGCCGGGTCTATAACCCGGTTTTTTGATTTCAGCAAATATGTTCATCATATTCGGGTTTTAGGAAAGTTGACCAATTCTGTTTTTGATAGGAATAATGAAAACAATTAAAGAAAAACGAAAAATCGTCAAAAAAGAGTGAACATTTATCATCAAAGCTATAGGAATTTAAAAAATCAACAATAATAGCTTGTTGATCCACTAGGTCAAATATTCCGGTTACATAAAATTGATAACTGAATTTATCATATAAAAAAAGATAGCCTGTCTCCTCAAAAGCATTTTTTACTGAAATCTCATCCAATTTAACTCACTCCTTTCTTAACAATATACCTTTTACTTCTCAATATTATTCAGTGCTAAAAGGAAAAGATTACTATTGATAAATAATTATTGAAGATTGTTTTTTATCTTCTATACGTAGGATAAAAAAAAGAACTGTATGGTGGGGGAACTGAGGAAATGAAAACAGCACATCCATTATAAAAGGATGTGCTGCTTTCATTAATCTATTATTTGTACATTTCAGCAACTTGTTTTTGCAATTGAGTATCTTCAAGGTACTCATCGTAACTAATTTGCTTATCGATAGTACCTTTTGGTGTAAGTTCAATAATTCGGTTTGCTACCGTTTGAATAAATTGATGATCATGAGAAGAGAAAATCATAGACCCTTTAAAGCTGATTAATCCATTATTCAATGCCGTAATTGACTCTAAGTCAAGATGGTTAGTCGGTTCGTCAAGCATTAGAACGTTTGAACCGCTTAGCATCATTTTAGAAAGCATGCAGCGGACTTTTTCGCCCCCTGAAAGGACACTAGCCTTTTTCGTAACTTCATCACCAGAGAATAACATTCTGCCTAGGAAGCCGCGAAGGAAGCTTTCGCTCTGATCATTAGGAGAATATTGACGCAGCCAATCGACAAGAGTTAAATCAACACCATCGAAGAATTCAGCGTTATCTTTAGGGAAGTATGCCTGAGAAGTCGTAACACCCCATTTGAAAGATCCGCTATCCGGCTCTATTTCACCTGCTAAGATCTTGAACATGGTGGTTTTTGCAATTTCATCTTTACCGACAAAAGCAATCTTGTCACCTTTATTCATCGTGAAGCTGACGTTTTCCAATATTTTTATTCCATCAATTGTTTTTGTAATTCCATCTACACGAAGCAAGTCGTTTCCGATTTCACGCTCCGGTGTAAAGCCAACATATGGATAGCGGCGGGAAGAAGGTTGAATATCATCTAAGCTGATTTTATCCAATAATTTCTTACGGGAAGTTGCCTGACTCGATTTAGATGCATTGGCACTGAATCGAGCGATGAAATTTTGTAGTTCTTTGATTTTTTCTTCTTTTTTCTTATTGGCATCTTGTGTTAATTTAAGAGCAAGCTGGCTTGATTCATACCAGAAGTCATAGTTACCAATATAAACTTTGATTTTACCGAAATCTAGATCCGCGATATGCGTACAAACTTTGTTAAGGAAGTAACGATCATGGGAAACTACGATAACTGTGTTTTCAAAGTTGATTAAGAACTCTTCCAACCATTTAATCGCTTTTAAATCCAAATGGTTGGTAGGCTCATCTAGTAAAAGAACGTCTGGTTTTCCGAATAGTGCTTGAGCAAGTAATACTTTAACTTTGTCGCCACCGTTTAATTCAGCCATTTTCTTTGTGTGAAGGTCCTCAGTAATACCAAGGCCTTTCAAAAGGATCGAAGCTTCAGGTTCAGCTTCCCAACCGTTTAATTCTGCAAATTCACCCTCAAGTTCGGCTGCTTTCATTCCGTCTTCATCAGTGAAGTTTTCTTTCATATAGATTGCATCTTTTTCTTGCATGACTTCATATAATCTTTCATGCCCCATTATAACTACTTTAAGAACTTCCTCTTCTTCAAAAGCGAAGTGATCTTGTTTTAAAACGGCTAGGCGCTCGCCAGGCCCCATATGAACATCACCGGATTGTGCTTCAATTTCACCGGAAAGAATTTTTAAGAACGTGGATTTACCGGCACCATTTGCCCCAATTAGTCCGTAGCAGTTACCAGGCGTGAATTTTATATTAACATCTTCAAACAGTTTACGATCGCCATAGCGTAAACCAACATTATTTACAGTAATCATTTATTTACATTCCTCCAAAACTATGTTTGCATCAACGTTTTTAGCAACTTTTTATTTTTTTAAGACACTGAATAACATGAGCAGAAGTTTACACTTGTATATTTTTAAAACTTTGCCGTCCGTTAGATTGTATCTTATTTCAGAGGAAAATTAAAGTTAGATTAGTAAAAACAAACGCTTAAGGGTAAAAATTTAACGAGCATTTTTGTTTTAAGATATAATTTGAAAAATTTCATCCAATATTTTTGACATACATGTATATTTTTCGTCATTCACACAAAATTCAATCGACTTGAGAAACTCGTAGCCACTTTTTTATATTGTTATGTAGGAGTGGAAGAGATATTTGATGTCGGTATGAGGTTGGATGCTGTCCGAATTATGCATAATAAGTTAAATAAAATGAGGTTAATAATTAATCAATATGAAGATAATATTTTGCAAAAAGAGAAGTTAAGTGAAAACAGATACTTGTCCACACCTTCTATCAAAATATACATATACAGTATAAAGGAGGTTGTTAGGATGAAAAAAAATCCGTTTTGGTTTCCTGAAATACATTGTGAATTCGAACACAAATGTAAAAGTGAGCACAAATGTAAAAATGAGCACAAATGCAAATGTGAACACAAATGTAAAAATGAGCACAAATGCAAATGTGAACACAAATGCAAAAGTGAGCACAAATGTAAATCTAAATGGAAATGGGAATGGAAATTCTAGCACAAATGTAAAAAAATCGTTTCTACTTATCTTATAATTTACAAAAAAGCTATTAACCTAGTATGGGTGAGTTTGCAGATGAGAATTTAGTATGTAGGCATCCGAATAAACGGGTGCTTTTTTAATAGATTAAATAATAATCGATTCTTTGAGAAAAAAAGCACCTGTCAATCCAGATATTCTTTTCAATCTTGTTAAAGAACGACTTAACTGTGCATCGGAAAATTTCTTTATATCTGGACGGCGAAATTTTGTCGTTTCTACATCTCCTGCAAGTAATACAGTAGGTATGGTTGCTTCTAAATAGTATACAATGTAAGTTCGGCTTCTTGTTAATAATAAGGAATTTTGTGCAGTCGTGTAAGCAGTTTGAAGTGAAGCAAGAAAGGAAGGGTTTATCTGTTACAATGCAAGCTTGATTGGCTTAACATCTTTTTGATAAGCAAGATGTTCACTAATTTCTGATAAAGAGATATACAATGGACGGAAACAACAATAAACTTCCGACCTCCAAAATGGTAATGAATTTCCTGGGATGTAGTTTTTATATATTTATCTCTTGAATTTCTGAAAGGTATTCAATTAATTGCCTACTGAGAGCATTTTGATGCTCTTTCATAAGGCAACATATAAAAACAAAATTCAATCAGGAATATATCATTTATCCTTCAAATATTGGGTAATATTCTGGAATTTTTGTTTTGAAAAATAAATCTATGATAAGGGATTTGTCAACCCATTGGTTTTCTGATAGTATAAATGTCCATTTCATCGTTGTATCGGTATTTTTTCTCCCGTTTAATCAATCAAAAGTAGGAAGGAGAATGGTTCTTTTGGTAAGACATCCTGATTTTGAACAAGAACGTCAGCGGTTGGATTTCACTAAGCGGTATATAGATGTAGTCATCAAAACATCAGAAACCAGCAAAGATCAATTTCAACGGAATATGCAGGAGGCTTTTGGTGATGCGGATTGGTCTGAGTCGGGCTTATATTCTCAGTTATTGACGACTGCAAACTTTTTTGAAATGTCTAGATCTGAACTGGAAAGTTTGCGCATGGCAAGCAAAAAGCCTTATTTTGCAAGAGTTGACTTTGAACGAAATGATAGTGATCAGGGCGAAGTACTTTATTTCGGGAAAACTTCCCTTTATCAGAGGGAAAGCCAGGAACAGATTATCGTCGATTGGAGATCTCCAATAGCTAATCTTTATTACGAGGGTCGGATTGGTGAAATTGAATATGAAGCAGAAGGGGAAACATTTAGCGGGAACATCACTTTAAAGAGGCAGTTAATGATAGAAGATGGTGAGCTAGAAGAGGTCAGGGACATTGATTTAACAACAACGGATGAATTATTACAGGAATCTCTTTCCAAAAGTTCGAGCAATCGTTTGACCGATATCATTACCACGATACAGGAAGAACAAAATAGAATCATTCGTGCTGATTTAAATAAACCAATCATTGTTCAGGGGGCTGCGGGCAGTGGTAAAACAACAATAGCCTTACATAGGATTTCTTATTTTATATACCATTATAAAGACTTGTTTGACCCACGCCAGTTGATGATTCTTGCCCCGAGCCGGGTATTCATTGATTACATTTCTGAAGCATTGCCGGAATTAGGTGTTGAAAAAGTAAAACAATTCACATTCGCCGAGTATGTTCAGGTAGCAATCGGAAAGCAACTGAAGCTAGTAGCTGATAATAAATTGACACGTTTGTTGGAAAAGGATGATGAAGAAACAAAAGCAGCGATCTGGATATCTGGATTTAAGGGTTCTCCATTATTTAAATTAATTTTGGACGAATATGTGAAGGATATTTTCAGGAGTTTTCATCCGGAAGAAGATTTTTATTGTGACAAATATCGCCTTTATTCTGCAAAGAAGTTCATTAGGCTACTGGAAGAGGATTATTGGTATTTACCATTATACAGCAGACTCGACAAGCTAAAGGCCATTTTACAAAATGAAGTGAAGCTGAAAAAGAAAAAAATGCTTGAACGAGTAACGGATTTTTATGACGTCAAAATAGAAAAGGCCCTCTATAAGAATATTGATCCAGTAATACGCAAGGAATTTGTAACAAAATGTCTCGATAAAAAGGAGGAACGGATCGGACAGATTAAAAAAGCAATCCGTTCCTCTGTAAAAGGCTATTTTAAGCATTTCAAAAATAAAAACCTTCTTCAATACTATCAGGAATTGTACCAAGATCCCGAGCAACTGGCCTCGTACAGTAGCGGTAAACTTAGTCGTGAAGATGCATGTGCTTTATGTAATTATAATCAAAAGTTAATTCATGAAAAAAGTTATGAATTGGAGGACTTGGGTGCATTATTATATTTACAGGAGCTACTTTTTGGTGTGGATAAAGATAACAAAGCAAAAAATGTCGTCATAGATGAAGCTCAGGATTATAGCTTCATGCAATTGCAGGCGCTAAAAACGGCAGTAGATACTGATATGTTCACTCTTGTAGGTGATCTTGCTCAAGGTATCCACTCATACCGAGGACTTCAAACATGGGAAGAGGTCCATCGTCGTATTTTTCCGAGGGCGACATACACAGAACTACAAAAAAGCTACAGAACGACTGTTGAAATAATGAAACAGGCTAATCAAATTCTTAAATTGTTACAATATGATTTCCCTGAAGTTGAGCCTGTAGTCCGCCATGGGACAGAACCAGAATTCATTTCTATCGATAAGGATGATTGGGGAGAAGATTTGATTAAACATATCGAAGAATTAAAAGGAGAAGGTTTCAAAACGTTTGCAGTTATTGCCAAAACGATGAAAGATTGTAAGCTAGCAAACGAGAAATTGAGTAGATGTCATAATGGCTTCCATTTAGTAGATGAAGCAGGAATTATTCCGAAAGATAAAACGTTAATTGTACCCTCATATCAAGCAAAAGGTCTAGAATTCGATGTAGTCTTTGCGATATCTCTGGAGGAAATTTATAGTCGGAAGAATGAACTCGATATTAAACTACTTTACGTCACAATGACAAGACCATTACACCGGCTTTATTTTTTGGGAAGTGAAAAAGAGGATTTCCTTCTGAGGAAATGATAGGAGGGGGATTTTAATTTTAATCTACCTCCTATGGCCAGGATTTTCTTACAAATGTAAAAGAATTTCGTGAATGTCATCCCATCCATAACCGACTTCGATCAACTCAATTCCGGCCATTTTAACAGTTTTTTCAGCGATTACATGACCACCGAGAGCTTTGTAAAAACCGCATGAAGGATTATCTTTTAAAGCCCAGATAATTAAATTTTTATGTTCTTTATCTATGAGTTCATTAACAACTGTTTTAATCATTTTTCGACCAATTCCTTGTCTTTGATACTCTTTTAATAAATAGATGGCATATACTTCTCCTTGAATATGGGGATCATTAGTTTGTTCGGGTCCACCAGCTACAAAACCAATAATTTGTCCTTCACCATTTTCAGCTACATAAGTGGCATTATGCAGCATCTTTAAATTTCTTAGCCAATTTTTTTTTCTGGTTTCTAGATTCAAAGAAGCCAGATATTGATTCGGCAGGATTCCTTTATACGTCGATTGCCAACTGTTTATATGTACATAGGCTATTCCGGTTACATCTTTTTCTGTAGCCTTCCTTATTTTCATTAAAATCACCTTCTGATTTCGTTATTTTTTCTAGAATATCATGTAAAAAGTGAATAAGCATTTAATTTATGTTTATTTCTACTCTAAAAAGGATAAGAAATAAGAGAGTGATTCAACCAGATGAAGGGAAGGATGAGAAAGATGAAATTGAAAGTTAGTTTTTATTTTCCGGGCGGCAAAGAAATAGAGCATGAGGTAGACGGAGATGACTCAACTCAAATGATTTCAAATATTCAAAAACACCGCTATTATAATTTAGTTAAAGGCGATTGCCATTATGTCGTAGATACTGAAAAAGCAGCTTATTTTTCTGTAACTGAAATATTGGATTGATTATAAACCGTATTGGACTTTTGTTCCAATACGGTTTATTCTTTTTGTTGTAGAGATGACCTGAAAAGGAGTAAACAATGAAAATTAATTTTACGAAAAAACAATATGAAACATTGTTCAAAATGGTTCAATATGGATATTGGGTTGCTTCCGATATTGAAAATAATAAAGAGTTTAGTGACTTAGAACAATACCTGAATTCCTATGCAAAGGATTTTGGCATGGAAGGAATCCACTTTGTGAAGGAATATGAAATATATGATTTAAGTCATGAATTGGAAAATAAACTTCATGAAGTTATAGATGAATATGAAGAAGGGGTTTTCAGGGATAAGCTTGCCTATCACATGGCAAGAAAAGAGTTTGCAAAGGAATCGAACCTTCAAGAGTATACTCAAGAGGAAGCATTTAAACGAATTATGGAACTCGAAGAAAAATATCACCTTCATATTGAAGAACGTGGGTTAGAGCATCTAAAGATAGAAGAATAAGGGGTGAAAGGGAGAGCGGGCATTATTTGTCCTCTCTCCTTTCTTTTCGGTTCTATAACTTCGAAGTGAAAAGAATATGAATTCCACCACTATAGTGATTTTTATACCACATAAGCTTTTTATTCATCATGACCAAATTTTGAGCGGATTTGTTCAGCTGTGAATTCGTAAAAAGCCATTAAATCATTTTGTGAAGCAAACCCCGCTTGCGCAGACTTTTCATTACCCCCGCCTTTACCGTTATACGAGCTGAGTGTTTCTTTAAAATATTGTCCGCAATGAATGGAGGAGGACCCACTGTGCGCGAGCAGGATCTTTTGTTCCTTAAATGATGCAAATAACACGAGCACTTTTTCTTTTTGAACCATTGTAGCTGAAAGAAATTGGAGTTCTTTCAATGAGCTGTCTTCGAAAATATGAGATATGAACCCATCCCCATTATTTTCAAGCAGGGAATCAGCAAGAAACTTTGCATTTTCAAGTTTGAGTTTTTCATGTGTCGCTGCTAGTTGTTTGTAGTCATCTTCTAGTTTTTCCACCCTGTTGATTATTTCTTTTCGTCCGGTATTAAATTTAGTTGATAATGCTGAAAGAACATTAAGACTATCAGAAAAATCGTTCAATGCCCTTAATCCGCATTTGAAATATAGCCGTGTATGCTCTTTTTGTTTCTCCGTTTTGAGGATTTTAATTAGGCCAATCTCCCCGGTTTGTTCTACATGCGTTCCGCCACAAGGATTATACTCAATCCCTTTAATTTCAACAATACGGATATTCTCTGACACCTTTGGCATTTTGACGACAGGAAGTGCCTGTATTTGCTCTTTTGTCACAAAATATGTGAGAAGCTTGCGATTCTCATAGATATATTGATTAACCTGCTTCTCAGTAGCTATCGTATGTTCCTCGGTCCATTGGGGCGCGATTATATCAATAGTTATATTTTCCGTTCCAAGATGAAAACTGACAGTATTCGCATCAAACAGTTCCCGGCAGACAGCCGAGAGTAGATGCTGACCGCTATGCTGTTGCATATGATCGAAGCGGCGTTCCCAATTGAGTTCACAATGAACAAATTCAGAACCTGGCCTACATTCAAGCTTGTGAAGGATATTTCCATCCTCGCTTTTTGTAACGTCAAGGACAGTGATTCCTTCTATACTGCCTGTATCGGAAGGTTGACCACCTCCTTCTGGATAAAAAGCAGTTTCTTCAAGAATGATGTAATAAAAGCCATTTTCTTCGAAAATCTGCTGGATTTTTGTTTCCCATTGAGATGTCTTTGATGACGTGTAATACAATTTTCTAGTCATGAATAATTCCTTTCCCTTTCAGTTGGTCATTAAATTATAACATCGCAAGTCAGTTTTATGAAAAAGCAAGGTTTGTAAATTGGCAAAGGTTTTTATGGTTAGTAGGTGTGTTAGAGTTGGACGAATCCAAGACTATTACGACGTAAAAGGTATATCGGAACACTAATTAAACCATACAAACCCAGTCAATTTTCAAAATTCATTATGCAAACTTTGTAGTAATGGAAAACGAGTTCAAATTTTAGTTCCTCAAACATCCATGGAAGTTGACAAGGAGCAAAAAAATAAAAAAACGTAATAGGTATACAGAACAACAAAAAAATGATAAATTCAAATATGTTGGAAAAATAAATAATTGGGTACAATTGTAGGTAAAGGTAAGTTACAGGAGGATTTTTATACATGCAAAAAATTCAGGCCGGTTTGGCTGTAGAGTTAGAAGTAGAACGTAAGGCGGATTTCGGTTGGTTCTTGACTGATGGTTCGGAAGATGTCTTACTTCATCATAATGAAATGAATGAAGAAACTGAGCTTGAAATTGGTGATGAAGTAACGGTATTTATCTATCATGATAAACAAGCCAGGTTGACAGCAACAATGAAAATTCCTGAAATTCAGATCGATCAGTATGGCTGGGCAGAAGTAGTCAATGTGAAAAAGAAACTAGGGGTCTTTGTCAACATCGGCCTTTCCAAAGATATTCTGGTATCACTGGATGATCTGCCAAACATTGACCATTTATGGCCTGAAGTTGGTGATCGTCTATATGTTTCCCTGAAAACCGATCGTAATGAACGGTTGTTCGGTAAACTTGCAACAGAAGATTTAATTCAAGAGATTGCTGTTAAAGCTCCTTTAAAAGGAGTCCGTAACACGACCGTGAAAGGGAATGTCTATCGTTTGCTAATGGTTGGTTCTTTCTTTGTTTCACAAGAAGGGTATCGCTGCTTTATTCACGAAAGTGAACGCAAACAGGAGCCCCGCCTAGGAGAATTAGTTGAAGGGCGTGTCATTGATAGTAAAGAAGATGGTACCCTCAATGTTTCTTTAATTCCGTTTAAGCAAGATTTAATGGAAGAAGATGCTGATGTCATCTTCACTTATTTAATGAACCGTGGTGGTGCGATGCCTTATGGCGATAAGACTCCACCTGATGATATCCAGTTCCACTTCGGATTAAGTAAGGGAGCATTCAAACGTGCTCTGGGCAAACTGATGAAAGAAGAAAAGATTTATCAGGAAGATGGATGGACCTATTCTTCAGACCGTAAATGACAAAAAGGCAGCGGGAAATTTCCGTTGCCTTTTTTATATGGATTTTATTAAAAAAACTTTTTTTTCCCTTTGTCCTCTTTAAGAATTTCTACAGCTTCTCTGAACCTCATGGAATGTACAATCTCTCTTTCCCTTAAAAATCTTAGTGAATCATTAATATCCGGGTCATCCGAGATGTCAATCAACCATTGATAGGTTGCACGGGCTTTCTCTTCAGCGGCAATATCTTCATATAAATCAGCAATAGGATCACCTTTAGCTTGGATGTATGTGGCTGTCCATGGATCACCTGCTGCATTTTGATAGAAAAGGGCACCATCATGATTCGCATAATGTTCGCCAAGACCAGCTGCAACCATCTGCTGTGGTGTGGCGTCCTTTGTAAGCTTATAAACCATTGTGGCAATCATTTCTAAGTGAGCGAATTCTTCTGTTCCGATATCCGTAAGTAATCCGATGACTTTATCAGGTATTGTATAGCGTTGATTTAAGTATCGGAGTGCGGCAGCCAACTCACCATCAGCACCCCCATATTGTTCTATTAAATATTTTGCCAGTCTGGGGTTACAGTTGCTAACCCTTACTGGGTATTGTAGCTTTTTTTCATAAACCCACATAGATATCTCTCCTTATACTTGCCATGGCCAAGGGCCTTGGCCCCATTCCCATTTATTTTCCCCTCCAGGACTATTTCCGAATCCAAGTAATGGCCCATATTTAGGTTCGAATACTGCTTTCAATTGTTTGGAGTACAGTTGGAATTGATTGAATTGCTGCAGTGCCTGCTGGTCAGTGGGATGTGTATCTAAATAATGGGTTAGTTCGACAAGTACGAAATCTGCAGCCTGTATTTGCTCAAGCAACTGATAATATTCATCATCCAGTTTCTTATTCATTTACGTCTCCCTTTCGCGATAAGGATTATCATAAAAATCGTAAAAGAATTTCCAAAGGGTACCGTATTTGAGTGCCTCTTCTGGTGTGAACTGTTCTAGATTTGGTGGTTGGAAATTTATATACAATTGGGGAGGTGTACTGAAATACTTTCTTCCAATCGGTGGGCAGGGATCGAATTTGCTATGGAACGGTTTATAAGACTTGATTAGGGTGAAAGTCTTTGCTCGTGTCAAGTTGAAACCTCCTTTTTAAAAGGTACATCCTTAAATAATTATGCTTGGATAAAAAAAATATGACCCAAAAAGGGGGGGGATCAGTTAAATACAAGCCTTTATTCATTGTAATATTCAGACTATTTGTTATCGGCTCGTTATCTTACTGTGATGTTTGTCATCTATTCTTTATCTGTTTGTTCTTTGTATAGAAAATAACTATGGTAATATTGAAAACGTTAGCTTATTAAAAAGCTCACAAGGAGGTAACAACATATGAAAAAATCAATCTTATCGTTAGCGGCAGCGGCTGCAATATCCGGTGCATTCACTATTCCGGTACAAGCAGAAGATGTCAATGTGAAAGATGGAGACACATTATGGGGGATATCTCAAACATATAAAGTATCAATAGAAGATATTAAGGATTGGAACCATTTGTCTTCAGATACGATTTATTCAGGAGAAACATTACATATTTCTCAAGAAAAGCATTATAAGGTCAAGTCCGGGGACACGTTATGGGAAATTGCAGGCAAATATCATGTATCAGTAAATGACCTTAAATCTTGGAACGGTTTAAATTCAGATACAATCCATCCAAAGCAGGAACTAGTTATTAAACCTGCGACGTACAAAGATGAGGCAGCGAGCGTTAAGCCTGAACAGCTAGCAGCGCCAACTGAGCAAGCGAAACCAGCAGTATCAGCTGAGCAAGCGAAACCAGCAGTACCAGCTGAGCAAGCGAAACCAGCAGCACCAGCTGAGCAAGCGAAACCAGCAGCACCAGCTGAGCAAGCAAAGCCAGCAGCACCAGCTGAAAAAGCAGAAAAGGAAAAAACAGTATCTAACAGTGAATCTACGAATCAATCAGGCATAGAAAAAGAGATTACTGTAAGAGCAACTGCATATACTGCTGATTGTCAAGGTTGTAGCGGTACTACAGCTACTGGAATCGACTTAAAAGCAAATCCGAATGCAAAAGTTATATCAGTAGACCCATCAGTTATCCCACTGGGTTCAAAAGTTTATGTGGAGGGTTATGGCTACGCAACAGCGGCTGATACAGGCAGTGCCATAAAGGGAAATAAAGTAGACATCTTTATTCCAAATGAGCAGGATGCTATTAATTGGGGCGTTAAAAACGTTAAATTACAAATCTTAAACTAATTTAGTCATGTAAAACATGTTTATATATAGAAAAAGTAGGCACAGAGTTTTCATGTGTCTACTTTTTTTGTCCTTTTGGTTCACGGAAAAAGCAGGTACAATGAAAGTAATAAATCCTTACAAGTTAAATAGGAGGAGTAGTACATTGATAGAAAAAGCACGTGATTATTTACAAAAGTATTTTGGATATGAGTCATTCCGAACCGGTCAGGAACAGATAATTGAACAAGTTTTAGGAGGAATAAATACAGCTGGAATCATGCCGACTGGCGGAGGCAAATCAATATGCTATCAGATTCCAGCTCTTCTATTGCCTGGTGTAACCCTCGTCATATCCCCACTTATTTCCTTGATGAAGGACCAAGTAGATGCCCTCGAACAAAATGGTATAGATGCCACATTACTTAACAGCTCTATTTCAGGGATAGAAGCTTCCAATAGAATGAACGATATTAAGCAGGGAAGGTACAAGCTTGTTTATGTGGCACCTGAACGATTGGAAAACACTGCTTTTCAAAGGGAACTGGCTAATGTTGATATTTCATTGGTGGCCATTGATGAAGCTCACTGTATCTCGCAATGGGGTCATGATTTCAGACCAAGCTATTTAAAAATCAAAAACTTGTTGAAAGAAATGCCCTCAGCTCCGACCGTTCTAGCATTAACGGCGACAGCCACACCACATGTGACGAAGGACATTTGTCAGTCACTTGGAATATCTGAACAACATACAATATCAACAGGATTTGCAAGAGATAATTTGTTTTTTTCCGTCGTCAAGGAAGAGAACCGCGGACGGTTTTTAATGCGCTATATTGAAAAAAACAAAAATGAGTCGGGTATCATATATGCAGCAACAAGGAAAGAAGTCGATTCATTGTACGCCAAGCTTAATAAAGCTGGCTTCAAAACAGGCAGATATCACGCTGGTATGAATGAACAAGACCGTTCGGAACAGCAGGAGCAATTTATTCGTGATGATGTTCCTTTGATAGTAGCGACATCAGCTTTTGGAATGGGTATCGATAAGTCGAATGTTCGTTACGTCATTCATTATCAAACCCCTAAGAATATGGAGAGCTATTATCAAGAAGCAGGTCGTGCAGGTCGAGATGGTTTGGATAGCGAATGTATTCTTTTATACTCCCCTCAAGATATACAGATACAACGCTTTCTAATCGATCAATCGAACCCTTCGCAAGAGTGGCAGGCACAAGAACTGAAGAAATTGAATAGAATGAAGGATTATTGCTTTACTGAAGGTTGTTTACAAGCCTATATTCTTCAATACTTTGGAGAAGAGAATCCTGAAGATTGCGGCCACTGTGAAAACTGTACAGATAAACGTGACTCAGTTGAAGTAACGACTCAGGCACAGATGGTTCTTTCGTGTATGTTACGAATGGGTGAAAGATTTGGCAAAACGATGATTAGTCAGGTACTCACCGGTTCACGGAATAAGAAAATTGAAGAGTTTGGCTTTCAAAAGATTTCAACTTATGGAATTATCAAAAATCAATCGGCAAAGGATGTTGCAGACTTCATTGATTTCCTGACTGCTAAACAGTATATCGAAATGACAGGCGGGCAATATCCAGTTCTTAAAGTAACCAATGCTGGACGAGAAGTGCTTTTAGGACAGAAAAAAGTCCTACGAAAAGAAATAAAACAAGTAAGTAGCATTAGTATCGATCATGGATTGTTCGAAGAATTGAGACATTTAAGAAAAGAAATCGCAAGCAAGGAAAATGTACCGCCTTTCATTATTTTTTCCGATGCATCCTTGAAAGATATGGCAGCAAAACTGCCGAGAACAGAACAGGAATTCCTTGAAGTTAAGGGTGTAGGCGCTCAGAAATTCGACCGCTTTGGAGCAGTGTTCTTAGAAGTGATTTCTCATTATTTACAAGCACATCCTGAAATAGAAGTGAATACAATGGTTAAAAAAGAAACAACAAAGCGAACCACGGTACCATCTCATCTAGAAAGCTACCGTTTCTATCAGGAAGGCAAATCCCTTAAAGAAATTGCGACATTAAGAGGACTGTCTTCGATCTCCATTGAAAATCATCTATTAAAGTGTGCAGAAGAACGTTTGGAGATCAAGTGGGAAGAGTTTTTCTTAGATGAGGAGTATGACCTTGTACTGGAAACAGCCAAACAATTGGATTCTGAGAAACTAAAACCATTGAAAGAAGCCCTTCCTGACCATTTTTCATACTTTATGATAAAAGCAATCATGGTAAAAGCAGGATTAGAAAACTAATAGAATAAGGTTTTTGGATAATTTTTTCATTGGATAAATAAGAATTTGATTTGATGCGTATACTAGGAATGAAAAAAGGTAAAAAACTCAGTGCCTTTAATCAGAATCTTTATATAAAAAAGAGGAGGTTGCTCATGTATTTTGGTAAAAAGAATTCAGAGGAACCAGAAATCATTATGGAAGATACAATTGTATATGCATGCGGATCAGCAGATTGTAATGGATGGATGAGGAAAGATTTTGCCTCTGAAAACTATGATTGTCCAATGTGCGGCAGTCAATTAGTTGAAGAAGTAAGGGAACTGCCAAAAATAGAAAATGAATATAATGCGTTTAAATAAAAGAGGTGAATTATTGCCTCTTTTATTTTTTATTTTATAGAATGAGTATCACCCCGATGTTCTGTTTTAGTCGCATCCTTTACATATAAAATCATATGTGGTATGATAAAGATTCAGTGTTGTTAAGAATAAACACTGGAGGGTAATTTAAAGTAACATTTTTATTAATAAAATATTTTTCATCATCTTTATGATGGAGTAGAATCAAGTTAAACACATCTAGAAAAAGAAATACGTCTAATCACCAAGTATTTTCCTCGATCCATTTTTGTTCTTCATTAACTTACTTCTATGTACCATTTATCTTTTGGAATTTAAGTTTCCCAATTGGAATTACGGACGGTTTTAATTAATAAACATGTACTTACAAGCTTTTATCTGATTCTCGCAGGCACGGTCTAGGAACCGTATGGATGGGAGAGAGGCAGGGCTTTCATTGTTTTAGGTTTTGGCACTAAAATTACTCTCATGCTTGATTCGCATTCAATTCATTCGAATGAGCAGGAAGAATCATGTGAAATTGATTCTTCAATAACGCAGTCTTGATTGCCTTAGGGAAATCAGAGACTGTGTTTCATGATTATCTGGTCTATGGATACGAGGATATAAAGAATAATGGCTTTCATTTCTTCATAAGAAGCTTTACTCAATTATAATATGCATATATATGATATAATGGTTTCTGGGATACTAAAAATTCATGGTTGTGATCTCAAGTTCTTTCCACTCAATGAGTTTGAGTGTATAGAATAACAACAAATCTTAGATAAGCGAATGAGTGTATACTCACAATTATTTAGATTAATCGCCATCTATTCTTCTTTTATCTTTATGGCTTGGGATCTGTTATGCAGGACGGAGTCAATTCAATTCTAAGGAGTGAGATACATGTATAGAAGAAATAATACGGAAGAAATCATTCCTGAAGAAACAAAGGTGTGGGAATGTACATCAGAAGATTGTAAAGGCTGGATCCGCGATAACTTTACAAGTAATGATGAGCACGTTTGTCCACTATGTGGCAGCGAAATGAAACCCGGCACTAGAATGCTTCAAGCAATCAACAATCCAAGAAACTATTAAGTCTTTATAAAAAAAGCTGAAGGGGATTCCCCTTCAGCTTTTTTTATCTTTTTGCTTATTTAAGTAGATGTAGCAAAAAGCCAGAAAAATTAAAGATAAGGAAGATTAGTGAATATCCTTTTTCTTGAACCGGCCCCCACGAACTTCAGCAATATCTCCGACTGCAAGGAAGGCAGATGGATCAAAGCTTTTGACTATATCTTTAAGTTTTGCTTCCTCAAGGCGATTTATTACACAAAAGATAACCTTTTTATCGTCTCCTGAATAAGCACCTTCGCCAGCTAAAAAGGTCACACCTCGACCAAGCCGACTCATAATTGCATCACCGATATCTCCAAACTCATCGCTGATAATCCAAACAAATTTAGATTCATCCAAACCAGCGATAACAATATCCATCGTTTTATAAGCTACGAAATACGCTATAATCGAATACATGGCACGGTCCCATGAAAAAACAAAGCCAGCACTGCCAAGGATGAATAAATTAAAGAACATGACAATCTCTCCAACAGAAAAAGGAAGCTTCTTGCTAGCTAGAATAGCTAGAATTTCTGTTCCATCTAGAGAACCGCCATATCGAATAACCATTCCAACACCAATTCCAAGAATCATTCCGCCAAAAGCGGACGCAAGGAGGATATCTTGAGTGAAAGCTGGTACGTGGTGAAGCAATGTAGTGGTTATGGAAAGGACTAAAATCCCATATAGAGTAGATAATGCGAAGGTTTTTCCAATTTGTTTATAACCGATAAAAAAGAAAGGGAGATTCAAAACAAAAAGAAAGATACCGAGCTTCCAGCCCGTGATATAAGATAGCATAATAGATATACCTGTTATACCACCGTCTATTACATTATTTGGTACTAAAAAAATCTCGAGGCCGACAGCCATTAAAACAGCACCGATTGTAATTAAAAGACCTCTTTGTAATATTTGCCTTAGTGTTAATTTTTTATGCTGGGTCTTCTTTTGCATAATTTCTGTTGTATTTGTATTTGCCAAGTCTGACATAATCATGCCCCCACTCCTTCTCTCTATATATGTACTATTTAATTATAAACCTATAGGTATAATTAAATAAAGAAATTAACATTCTTAATTAATATACTTTTTAAATAATAACCAGTGTAATTGTACATTTAAGTGTTTCATGCAATAAAAAGTCGTATATGAATGCTTGTCAATTCACAAGCCCTTTCTATTTTACTCTATACAGAAGAATAGTATTTCTCATTTTACTGCATTTATTAAAAAAACTTCTCGTTTTCTTTAGAAAAATGATGAGCAGGAAGATAGTATATGTAAATAGATAGGTATTAGGAAATAAAAGTCTTTGAGGTACAACATATTTCCATTACAATATAGGAGAATAGAATGACAGAGGTGATAATGTAAACAATGGAACAATCAATAGTATCATCTAATCCTATCCTTTTTATGATTGCCGTACTGTTGGTATTTATGGCGTGTTATACAGCGTTAGATTTACTGACAACATTAATTACAATAGTAAAATACAAACGTCTTTTGTATATAGGGAGCATTTGCTCTATGGGAGTGGCTATCTGGACGCTTAATTTTGTGGTCATTTTTACTTTTGAGAATACGGGAATGGCATCGTACAATTTTGCTTCGATAATGCTTTCATTAGCAATAGGGGTTGCTCTCGCAGGGGTAGGATTATTAGCTATTTCTTACAAACAACAGTTACTACAAATGATTTTTTGCAGTTTTATGTTTACGATGGCGATTTTGTCGAATTATATAATGGGCATGTTTGCTTTAAACAACTCTGTGCAATTTAACCCTTTGTTACTTGTTATTACGCTACTCATTATTTTTAGCTTATTTTTAATCGCGCTGTTAGTCTTATTTTATATAAATAAAGTAAGTCAATCTTCCCTTAAGCCAGTCAGTACACTGATTATGAGTGCGGCAATCATCGAAGGGTATTTTCTTTTTTTGAGAGTGTTTCCGGTTACTGGAGAAAAGGAGAAAAATGAATTTGTTCAACTTAGCCCGTTTATTTTATATCTAGTCAGTTTTGTTTCGTTATTTATCCTTGCCAGTTTAATTGGTTCTAGCACGATTGTTGGAAGGCGTTTGGCAAAGAGTGATAGCACAGTGAGTGATATCCGTTATGCTTTGGATCAATCTTCTATTGTAGCTATAACTGATGCAGAAGGAATCATTACATATGTTAACGAAAAATTTATAGAAATCTCACAATATGAAGAACATGAACTGATTGGAAAAAGTCATTCTATCATTAATTCGGGTTATCATCCTCAAGAGTTTTTCGCTGACCTTTGGTGCACAATCCAACAAGGAAAAACGTGGAATGGGGAAATTTGTAATCGGGCAAAAGATGGCGAGATTTATTGGGTGGATACTACAATCGTACCATTTATGAAAAAGGGAAAACCATATCAATATATATCAATTCGTTCGGATATTTCTCGTCGAAAAAGAGCGGAAAGCGACCTAAGGGTCTCAATTAAGGAATTAGAGGATATGTATTATGCTATTAACCAATCATCCATAGTGGCAATTACCGATGAGAAAGGGATCATTGTCGATGTAAACGATAAATTTTCAGAAGTATCCGGGTACAAGAGAAGTGAGTTAATTGGTCATACTCACCAATTGGTTAATTCCGGATATCACTCAAAGGAATTCTTCGATGATATGTGGAAGACCATTCAAAATCGTAAAGTATGGAATGGTGAAATTAGAAACAGAGCGAAAGATGGCAGTTATTATTGGGTCGATACAACAATCGTTCCATTTTACACTGTGGAAGGTAAACCATTTCAGTTTTTGGCGCTTCGGTATGATATAACGGAGCGTAAACAAACAGAAGAGATGCTTCATCGACAGGATAAACTAGCTGCAGTCGGCCAGCTTGCTGCTGGTGTCGCTCATGAAATTCGGAATCCACTTACCTCGATGAGAGGGTATACTGAATACTTACAATTAGATGAAAAAGATGAAAATAGACTTGAGTATTTGGGAATTATTATGGATGAAATTAACCGTGTAAATGAGATAGTTGAAGAATTCTTAGAACTATCCAAACCGCAGTCCCTGATTTTGGAAACGAAGAATATAGTACCAATTATTCAAAATGTTTTATCTCTAACAGAGTTTGATGCACGGAAGAAGAATGTTATTCTCTTCTTTGATTGTTATCACGAGGAAATCTTAATTCGATGTGATGAGAATCGTTTAAAACAAGTCTTATTGAACTTTGTTATAAATGGGATAGAAGCAATGCCTGACGGGGGAGAAATAAAAGTCGTTACAGAACTTAAAGAAGAGAAAGTACATATCTCCATAATCGACACGGGAGTTGGTATGCCACCCGATCAGCTCAGGAGGATTGGAGAACCATTTTTCACGACGAAAAAATCCGGTAATGGGTTAGGACTTATGATTAGCTTTAAAATCATTGAAAGCCACCTAGGGCGAGTATTTGTAGAAAGCGAAGTTAACAAAGGTACAGTTTTTAATATTGTCCTTCCTATGGAAATAGTAAAGGATTTTTCCAATGATGGAATCGAAAAAGTGGGGCTTGTATAATATCTGGTATTTGATGCATGTATATGATAATTTTGAAGAAGATGACCGCATGGGGGATACTGGATTTGGAAAAACAAAAACAAGCTAATATCTTAAGTTTGAAGATTTTTTATCTTTTTTCGTTTTTTGCTGTGGGAAGTTTAACACCGCTCTTAAGTGTTTATTTAGCAAATGAGGCGAGGTTAAATGGAATTGAAATAGGTACTATTATGTCTGTCGGGCCGATAGTAATGATCGTTTTTCAGCCAATTTGGGGTATTGTCTGTGATTGGAGCGGAAAACCTGCTAAAATTCTTGCAATGACATCGTTGCTCGCCGGTTTATTTGGCTTAGGATACTTGCTCTTCGAACCCTATTTACTTTTAGTATCTGTCGCAGTTGTATTGGCAATCTTTCAAAGTGCCATTATACCGGTTTCAGATAGTATTACCCTTCAATATACAACAAGAATCAAATCGAATTATGGAAAAATACGTTTATTCGGTTCGCTTGGTTTTGGTGTGGCTGTTTTTGTAATGGGAAAGTTATCGGAATCATTTATTGGTCCTTCTGTTATATTTTACGCCTTTTTTATCGGCCTATTAATTGCGGCTCTTCTAGCTTTACGCTTGCCTGAAGAGCCTCCTCAAGTAAAGACAAAACTTTTCAGTGGGATGAAAGAACTGGTAACAATGAAACGTTTCCTAATCTTTCTTGCTGTAACATTTCTAATCTTCGGCCCTAACCTTGCCAATAATGTCTATTATGGCCTATTTGTTGAGGCAAGGGGCGGGACATATACAGGAATTGGTATTGCGTTCCTGCTAGCTGTATTGTCGGAAATACCATTTATGAGAATGGCCGGCAGCTGGATAAATAAATTAGGCCTGCTGCCAATCACATTATTGGCTGGAATTGCTTCGTTGGTTCGATGGTTGTTTTATTTTACGGAACCAAGTTTGGCAATAGTATATGTGACTTCCATGATCCAAGGTTTTTCTCTGGGCTTATTCATTCCTGCAGCTTTACAATATATTAGAGAAGTCGTCCCACCTCATATAACAGTTACTGCAGTAACGCTTTATTCTGCAATAGGTAATGGGTTAGGTAACTGGTTCAGTACCTTTAGCGGCGGAATAATCTTGGATAAATCAGGGATTTATATGGTGTACTTATTTTACAGTTTGCTCACACTTATGGGGATGCTTCTAACAGTGTGGCTCATGAGGCTTGAGAAAGTATCTGGAAGAATGAAAACTAGTTTTTGGAAATAATTTTGTTCAGCATGAAGTTGTATTTTATATTATGTTTTGTTTATTAAATAGACCTATTCGTTATAGCGAATAGGTCTATTTTCAGTGGGAATATTTTATTGCAAAAAAGTTTAGTATTTTACTGAAAATCCCATAGAGATTATTAATGTATAATTGTGTATTTGATTCAGCGTCTGCTGTAGCTAAGAAAAATAAAAAAAGTATTAAAAAGATAAAGAAATTAGTTCTTATTGTTAATTTTATTTTTAAAGAAAAAGTAAATCTGGGGACAAAAGAAGTTAGGTGTTACGTTGGCCACTGCTCATTTTCCACCCCTTGCTGCAGTTCCTATAGTGCTAACTTCAATGCCTGGCACAATATTTTGGGACACTTGCTTACAACGTATTTGTCAAAAAGAGCAGAATTACGGTGTGGTGATTTCCTCTGTTTTTGTAATGAGACCCATTCAGTTTTTTTATTTTTGGAAATAATGTGTTTTAATGGAAGGAAGAGAATGTATGGAAGGATGAGTGTTATTGAGCAAAACCAAAGTGCTCGCTGTTACCGTTGTATCAGTAGTTATCGGACTGTTTTTTTTATTTTGTCTTGGATGGGCGATAATTGATTATTATGGAAAAAAGGCTTCTGATATAGGTTTAAATGAAACAAACCACATTGAAAAGAAGCTACCCGAAGACTTTACAGTAGTTGCATTAGGGGATTCGTTGACGCGCGGAACTGGTGATGAAACAGGGAAGGGCTATGTCGGCCTTGTCGTGGAAGATTTGGAAAGTAAATATAATAGCAAACCGCTTATTCATAATCTTGGGATTAATGGACAAGTGTCTCAAGAATTGGTGCAGCAGGTGAAACAAACGGAAGTGAAACGCCAATTACATACAGCTGATGTTATTTTAATTACTATTGGCGGGAACGATTTATTTCAACAAGGCCAAACCCTGTTTGATTATGACCTTACTGCGACTACTGAGTTACAAGAGAATTATCTGGAAAACTTGAATACCATTTTTAAAGAAATCAATAATGTCAATGATAAGGCAGCCATTTTATTGATTGGCTTATATAATCCATTCATAGAGTTGGATGAAGACTTTGATACAAACCGAATTGTCCGGGACTGGAATAATGAAACCGCTGAAGTGGTGGCTCTTTATAAAAATGCTATTTTTGTTCCTACATTTGATTTGTTTCAAATGTCGGTCAATGACTATTTGTATTCGGACAAATTTCATCCAAATAAGGCAGGATATCGTTTAATTGCTGATAGGGTTGCTCCTTTAATACAATGGGAGGATGAGAAATAATGAGTAATGTGACATTGTCTGTTAAGGGCCTGAAAAAAAGGATTGGTAAACGGGAAATTATTAAGGGAATAGATTTTGAGTTAAATGAAGGAGAGGTTTTTGGTTTTCTTGGACCGAATGGAGCTGGAAAAACGACGACGATTCGCATGTTGGTCGGTTTGATAAAGCCAACTTCAGGATCCATTCAAATATGTGGGTATGATGTGCGCCAGGACTTCACGAAAGCGATGCAACATCTGGGCTGTATAGTTGAAAATCCAGAGCTATATCCTTTTTTGAACGGATGGGATAACTTGCTTCATTTTGCACGAATGCTACCTGATGTTGATGAGTCAAGGATCAATGAAGTAGTGGAACTCGTCGGTCTACAATCGAGAATTTACGATAAAGTGAAAACCTACTCCTTAGGTATGAGGCAGCGTCTAGGGATAGCTCAGGCAATGCTGAACCGTCCAAAGGTATTGGTCTTGGATGAACCAACTAACGGCCTTGATCCTGCTGGAATTCGAGAAATGCGCGAATTCATTAGAAAGCTTGCGGAAGAAGAAGGGATGAGTGTTCTGGTTTCTTCCCACTTATTAAGTGAAATCCAGCTCCTATGTGACAGGGTGGCCATCATTAAAAGTGGAGAGATTATTCAAACCGATACGGTGGAAAGTTTATTAACCACTCAAGAGCGGTTAATTTGGCGGGTGTGGCCTTTAGAAAAGGGAAAAGAAATTCTTAGCAGTTTTACGGAAATTACCGTAGATCAGGACAATATCATTACAGCTTTTGATGAACATGAAACGCCTAAGTGGAATGCTGCACTTAACGAAGCTGGTGTAAAGGTGTATGAAATGAATCGTAAGCTTCCGGGATTGGAAGAGTTATTTTTACAAATAACCGGTGGCGGAGGTGCTGGTATTGAATAACCTGATCCAAAATGAAATGATGAAGCTTCTGGCAAAGAAACGGTTAGTCATCATTGGTATCATTGTGGGTGTTTTAGTGCTGATGTTTACATATGCGCAATACAAACAAGTGAAAGAGCAACAGGAGAAGTTAGGTACGGATGATTGGCGTGCAGCTCTTCAGCAGCAAATCATTGATACCCAAAATCGGTTAGGATCAAACAGGATGCTAGATGAGTGGCGTGAACAGCTCCAGGTAAGTTTAAAACAGCAGCAATATTACCTAGATCATGACATTAACCCTTCAGAACCAGGGGCCACGACATTTACGCGTATGTTTTTAGAAAATGCTATTGATTTATTCATCCCACTGCTGGTCATGATTGTAGCAAGCGATATGGTTTCTTTCGAAAACAGTCAGGGCACGATTAAACTTCTGCTTACAAGACCAGTGAATCGCTGGAAAATACTAATGAGCAAATATGTGACATTATTATTGTCCGTTTCTATTATCGTGGCTATGACAGCGTTATTGTCATATTTTTTATCGGGACTTGTTTTTGGGTATCATGGATGGGAAGCCCCTGTAATAACCGGTTTTGGATTGAATGGCAGCGATGTGGATGTCAGTCAGGTTAGAATAGTTGAGCAATGGAGATTTCTATTAATGGATATGGGGCTTGTCTGGCTGGTAGCAGTAGTTGTAGGGACTCTTTCTTTCATGTTATCGGTTTTAGTTCGAAGTACACCTGCGGGTATGGGCATAATGCTTGCGGCACTCATATCAGGGGCTATTTTGAACAATATGGTGTCGTCATGGGAATCGGCGAAGTACTTCTTTATGGTAAATTTAAAATTAACCACTTATATTAGCGGAACAGCACCACCTATTGAGGGAATGACCTTATTATCCTCCGTCATTACTCTTTTAGTCTGGTGGGCGCTTGCTTTGATTGTTTCTTTTACAGTATTTACTCGAAGGGATGTTTATTAAGGAAGGACAGCTTTGTAAAAATCAAGGCTGTCTTTTATTTTTTTTTAAAGGGTATCCTTTTAAGTATATAAAATGGATGATTTTCATTTGAATGAAAAATTCCTTCCAATGACTTCAGTTTCTAGTGAGAAGTTAAAATTGTTAAAGATGATATATATTGTCTCCCGATACAAATTGTTAATATTATTTTTGTAGGCTCCCCCAAAGATGAAAATAGCTAGACCGGATTATGGTAAGTATGTGAATTGAATGCTATTGGGTTTTTGAATAATATCTTTTAAATAGTCAACAATAATCAAGCAACTATTGCTAAATGGAGGGGTTTCTATGACTACACTAAGAGAAATTATGACAACAGACGTGGACTGTTGCACTGTGGAAGATAATATATATGAAGCAGCAGTCAAAATGAAGGATGATGATGTTGGAGTCATTCCTGTATTGGAGAATAACCATTTAATTGGTGTCATTACAGACAGGGATATCGTTATCCGCTGTGTTGCCGAGAAAAAGCCGAATTCAACGAGAATAACCGATGTTATTTCCACGGATCTTGTAACAGGCACCCCTGATATGTCCGTAGAAGAAGCAGAGGATTTAATGGGGAATGAACAAATCAGAAGGCTCCCTATAATTGAAAATGACAAGCTGGTCGGAGTTGTGGCATTAGGTGATCTTGCTGTACACCATCAGACAAATTCAATTGCGGGAAATGCTTTAAGTTCAATTTCCGAGGACAGAGATCAAATTCAACACTAAAAACAAAACTCTGTTAGCTTTTGCTAACAGAGTTTTGTTTTTAAAAATATTTATTGAACCATCCTTTGATTTCTTCAACATGTTGAAGACGCATCTTTGGAGAACCGCTTCGCGATACTTCATGGGTTTCTCCTGGAAAGGAAACGAGTTGAGCTTCTTTCTTTTGTCGTTTTAAAGCAACAAAAAATTGTTCACTCTGTTCAATTGGGCATCGATAATCCTTTTCGCCATGCAGTAAAAGTAAAGGGGTATTCACATTAGAGACATACTTTAAGGGCGAGTGTTGCCACAATTTATCCGCCGAGTTAAAAATATCACCCTCAATTTCCCACTCCGTAAAATAATAGCCAATGTCGCTTACGCCATAAAAGCTTAGCCAATTACTGATACAGCGCTGAGTCACAGCTGCCTTGAAACGGTTCGTATGACCGACAATCCAGTTTGTCATGAACCCTCCGTAACTGCCGCCGGATACTCCTAATTTTTCATGGTCTATAAAATCATAGGTCGCTAGAGTATAGTCTACAGCGGCCATTAAGTCCTTATAGTCCATTCCTCCATAATCTCCTCGACATGCATTAACAAAGTCCTGACCGTATCCCACACTCCCACGTGGGTTGGTGAATAAGACAGTATAACCTTCATTAGCCAAGGTCTGGAATTCGTGAACGTAACTATTAGAATACATCATATGTGGTCCGCCATGGATTTCTAAAATGAGTGGATATTTTTGGTTGTCTTTAAATTCGGTCGGTCTCATAATCCAGCCGTGGATGGTAAGCCCATCAACAGATGGAAAAGAAATAGGTTCAGGTTGTGATAAATATTTATGCTGTAAAAATTCATCATTCACAAAACTGATTTGTGCTTTTTCTCCATTCGTAAGGTTATAAACAAAAAGGTCACCGGGATGAACAGGTGTACTGATGGCGACAATGGCACGGTGACTTTCAGGATCTATGGTTAGACCGTATATATGCTGTGGGTCAAGGATTGATGGATACATGGCTCCTTCAATCGATCCATAATAAACTCCGGTATTTCCGTAATCGCTTATTAAAAAATAAAAGCCTTGGCTATCGTTTGTCCATAAAATTCCTGGGTCTACTGCCCCGATTTGGAAATCGCCGATTGCAGAATCTCCTATTTGAACGTCCCATCCTTCCGTCAGGCACTGTATGGTTTGATCAAACATTGAGTATAGCCAAATTTTTGAAAAGGTAGCCCCGGCAAACTCTTTGTTATGACCAATGAAGGAGAGATACTGACCATTTGGAGACCACTTCGGATCTTTAAAAAAACCAGAACTGCCCGTTATTTTCTTTGAAGATTTTGTTTCAAGATCCATGATAAAAATATCGCTGAAAAGATCGTCATCGCTTTTTTCGGCTTCTCCGCATATGTAAGCAATCTGCTTCCCGTCAGGAGACCAGGCATTTGGGCGATAATCGATGTTATTTTCTGTTAGCAAGATGGTTTCGTCTTTTTCTATATCTACTATAACAAGCTGTTGATATAGCTGATCAAAATAGCCTCTGCCATCCCATTTATACTTAAGTTGGTCATAGCGCTGAACTTCTTTGGACAGGTCCTTTTCTTCTTCCACAGTAAAAAGGGCTTCACCCTCCTTTAACCCGGTTGAAAGTAACAGCTTTGTAGAGCACGGGGACCAAATCGGATTTGTTGCTCCGTTGATAAAATGGGTTATTTGTTGAGATTCCCCGCCAACGGTAGAGATTAAATGGACTTGTTTTTTTCCTGACCGGTCTGATATAAAGGCTATATTCTTTCCATCTGGTGACCAGCATGGTGATGTATCTCGGTTTTCTCCAAATGTCCATTGCTGTGTTTCATTTGTAATCAAGCTGAACATATACAAGTTGGAAACGTATTTTTCTGTTTTTTCATCAATTCTTGTTTGAACATAAACCGCCATGCTACCATCAGGTGATAACTTTGGATCGGTCACTGATTTCAAGTGGAATAAGTCTTTTGCTGCTATTCCTATTTTGTTCATGCTTTTCACCCTTTCATGTTTCTCATAGTTATGTATTTCGCTAAAGAGAAATATAAACCCTTTAGTAAATATTTTACTCTTAAGTATTATTTATTGAGAAACGAAGGATTTGAAAAAATCCGACCTTTTTATATAGGACGGATTGATCAAGATATATGGATAAATAAATTGTTAATAGGGTGTTTCCTTGATTAATTAGACTTGTGTTGTGTATGTGGACGGTGCGGCGGAATTTGGAAATTGTGTTCTTCCATCATTTTATAATGCTTTTCAAAGTGTGAAAACATTTTATCGGCTTCTTCCTTAGAAAGTGCCCCGTACTCTACGTATTTTTCAATTAATTTCTTTTTGTCCGCTAGAATCTGCTGTTGGATTTTTGCGAGTTCTGCCTTTTGGGCATCGGTGAATTGTACGCTTTCTGGTTTATCAGATTTTTGAGTATCCATTGCTGAAGCCGGGTGATTCAAACTTAACAAGAATAGGGAACAAACGGCAAAACAAATGACTAAAAACTTTTTCATGAATAAACGTCTCCTTTGTTATTTGTCTTATTAGAGCTGTGGAACCTATTTAAAAAACTTGCTATTGTGCCTTCTAATAGGTTTCTCAGCTGCAGGAAGAATTACTTTATACCTTTTTATCTTTTACAGCATTAACAGATATATGTAATATTTTTCTGTTCATTCGCTAGATGGTTTGTAAGAGGCAGAAATGGGTAATGTAAATTTAAGGTTGAAACTTTTGCAGGAACTCATCATCACGGAAGTGAAATTTATGGAGTCAGATGATGAGTATGACTGAAAAGAAAGGAAGATTATAATGTTTTGGACGATAATTGGGGCATTAATATTAATATGGGTACTTGGTTTAGTGTTTAAAGTGGCCGCGGGCTTTATTCATATATTGCTTATCATAGCGGTCATTCTTATACTTGTGAAAGTTTTTCAAGGGAGAAGACGAGTGTAGATTTACTTGCGATTCGATGGTCATACGCAATAGCATTTATGAGTGTTCAAATACAAAGAGCGCCCTCGCATATAGGGCGCATTTTTGAGTTTTCTATAAGTTATCTTGCTTTAATCCATGTAAGGAGGTGGCTCACCCATCAGTCTTTTGTGTATCCATATTGCTGCCTGAGTCCCGTCTCCCATGGAAATGGTGACTTGTTCGGAATGGGCAACAAGGTCCCCACCGGCCCAGACACCGTTAATATTAGTTTCTTTTGTACGTGGATGGATAATGACGTGATTGCTATCATTTACCTTCACACCTAATTGCAAGGCAAGATTATTATTCAGTTTGTTACCTTTAAAAGCGGTGAATGCCTTTTCAGCTTCAATTATTTTCCCATTTACTAATTGAATCGCTGTCAACTGTTGTTTAGCATCAATAATTGCTTCTTGTACTTCTTCTTCGTATACAGGGATCTTATTTTCCTCCAGCTTTTTTCTATACTTATCATCAATTTTTGATTTTAAGTGATTTACGTAAACGATATCTTTTGACCAATATAATAGAGTAAGGGCCATACCTGCACCCACATTTCCCCCGCCGAGAACCACCGTTTGCTTATTCATTATTTCATAACCATCACAGTCGGGGCAAATATAGGTGGATGTTCCAAGAGTGGGATAGAGGTTATTAATCGGAGGGATGTTATCGGTAATGCCTGTTCCGAGAAAAATTGTTTTTGCTTGGTATTCCAGGCTATTCGCTGTACGAATGAAAAACTTGTCCTGTCTTTTTTCCAGCAATGTCACAGAATCATTAAAGAATTCGACACCGAATTTTTCTGCGTGCTGTCTGCCAAGACTTCTTAATTGGCTGCCGCTCACTCCGTCTGGCCATCCAAGTATATTATGGTAAGCCTTAGCTATTGTAGAACGGCCGTGTGCAGAATCAATTACGATAATATCATGTTTATATCTACCGAGCTGAATGGCTGCCTGGATACCGGCGATTCCCCCGCCAATAATAATGCAGTCTGCTTGCTTCATAAATTCACCGCCCATAATTTTAGGAATATACCTAGTTTTATTCTTTCTGTAAAAAATATACCACCAGACATAGATCGGTAAACTATTGGAAGACATAAAAAGAGGATGATCGCCATTTGCGACCTTCCTCTTTTTCTTGCATATGCTATTGATTCTGTATTGGTTCGAGCCATTCTTGTGCCCAGTGTTGAATTTCAGTCATTACGGGCGCAAGAGCTTTGCCTTTTTCTGTTAAAGAATATTCAATCCTGACAGGTGTCTCTGGATAAACGTCTCTTTTTACAATACCTTCAAATTCCAAGTCCTTTAAACGTTCAGAAAGAATCCTGCCACTGATTGGGAAGGCAGATTCAATATTACAAAACCGTTGAGGGCCAGTAAGCAATTGATTGACAATCAATCCAGTCCAACGTTTACTCAAGATTTGCATGCCTTTTTCAAATCGCGGACAAAGTGTCGTATTATTCATCATATCACCCCATTATTATATATTATAATGCATTTACCTCTTCTGTAACAACTTTACCGAATATTATTTAGTTACTAGAGACGTTTTAGTATAAAAAATATATTAGCTTACTTAAGGTATAATATAAGGTGTTAGAAAATATTTTCGCCTCGAAAATGCCACATTTTAAAAGAAATGATCATTCAAATAGAAGTTCCTTTAGAGATAAAATGAGAAATATGGTACTTTATTAGTGAACTAAAAGTTTGTGTAAATGGAAGGATTCGTGGGATAGATGAGTGATTTACTGCAAGAGGCCGTATCCTTTATCAGGAAATGCTATTCAGAATTAGTAAAAACAGAAGAAGAAACGAATAGTAGAATTGAACATATTAAAAAGGAAATTATAGATACAGGTAGATATGAACATACATTAGAAGAATTAGAACATGGTGCTAAATTAGCATGGCGTAATAGCAATCGTTGCATTGGTCGCTTTTTTTGGGAGTCGTTGAGAGTGATTGATAAAAGGATGCTTCAAAGCGAAGAAGATATTTTATCCGCTCTTTTTGAACATATTGGTTACGCTACGAATAATGGAAACATCAGACCTGTGATTACGATTTTCAAACAAAAAGATGATGAAAAAAAGGTGGATATTTGGAATCACCAGCTTATCCGCTACGCAGGGTATGAAACAGAACATGGTGTTATTGGAGATCCAAGTTCAGTAGAATTTACGAAGCAATGCCAAGCATTAGGGTGGGAAGGGAAATTTGGATCTTTCGATGTTTTACCACTTGTAGTCCAGTTGGACGGAAAAGAACCGAAACTTTATGAAATTCCTAAAGAGCTAGTTAAAGAAGTTCCAATTAGCCATCCTGAATTTTCCTGGTTCACAGATCTTGAGATTAAATGGTATGCAGTTCCAATCATTTCAGGCATGAGACTTGAAATCGGCGGTATTACATATACTGCTGCACCATTTAATGGCTGGTATATGGGGACGGAGATTGGTGCGAGAAACCTTGCAGATGAGGATCGCTACAATATGCTTCCCAAAATAGGCGAGAAGATGGGTTTGAATATTAAACGAGAATCTAATCTATGGAAAGATCGAGCATTGATTGAATTAAATGAAGCGGTCCTTTATTCCTTTAAAAAATATGGCGTTAGCATTGTGGATCACCATACAGCCGCTAAACAGTTCAAGAAATTTGAGGAAAGAGAATCCTCTTGTAACCGAAAAGTAACGGGGGATTGGACATGGTTAATTCCCCCAGTCTCACCAGCTACGACACACGTTTTTCATAAACCGTATAACAATGAAATAATGAAGCCGAATTTCTTTTATCAAAAGCCTCCATATAATTAGAGGTTTACGTTAACTTACATTGGGTATATTTATATTAATCCAACGTAAGGAGGAAGGTAATGATGGCATTAGGAAGAAACGTAGTATTGCTAGGAGTCGGAGTTGCCGGAGTCTCGTTTTTATCAACAAAAACGAACAGAGGAAAAGTGAAGGATATATGGTCCAATGCAAAAGATAAGACTATGAGCTTATGGCAAAAAAAACATTCAGATTTGGATCCTTTAATTGAAAAGGCAGGTCACCCGGATCCATATGATCATGAAGATAATAAAATGGTTGACGAAGGCGCTATGTACAGTGTGAACTACTATAATAATGCGAAGCATGGATAATTAAGTGAAGAATCGCTTGGGGATGTCCCCAAGCGATTTTTTTATGATATTATTCTTTGGCATATTTATAAAATTTCTTGCTTCTCAAAATAAACAATCGGAAAATTCCGAATTTATATTAGGTAGTTTCAAGGTGGGAAATTCGTTATTGTGCTTTATTAGAATAAGGATTAAGATAAAAGAATCGAAAGGAAGTGGATACAAGTGAGCAGCAGTTCTTATGATCCTGAACCCAGAAAGCAAGAGGAAGCCAATATGATGCTAGACGTCGAGACTGTTATTCTTCCTGAGTATCTGCTCGAAGAAGGTAAATAGTGCTTTCTCTATAGAAGAGGAGGTCAACTAAATGATTGAAATCTACAAGACGAATGAAAACCGTATTCTGAATAAAACCGGGGAAATGACAAAAGGTTCTTGGGTGAACATTGTTGCACCGACAGAAGCCGAAATTGAATATATATGTACGACTTTGCAATTACCGATTAATTTCATGAAAGATCCGCTAGATGATGAGGAACGGCCACGAATAGAAAAAGAAGATGATAATGTGTTAATTATCGTCGATTTTCCTTATTTGACTCAGGACGAAGCGAACCTGCCCATTTTTGAAACGATTCCCATTGGAATGATCTTTACCAAAGACTGTTTTATTACGATATCTTTAAAAGAGACTCCTATATTAACAAACTTTAAAAACAATAAAATCAAAGGGTTTTTTACAAATAAGAAGACAAGGTTTGCCTTGCAATTATTATTTGAAATTTCATCGTATTATTTACGTTATCTAAAACAAATTAACAAGATGACTAATGAAGCGGAACGTGAATTGCACCAGTCAATGAAAAACAAAGAACTATATACATTCTTAGCATTAGAAAAAAGCCTGGTTTATTTCACGACATCATTGAAATCCAATAGGGTTGTTCTTGATAAAATTCTCCGATTTAATTATTTGAAAATGTATGAGGAAGATAAAGAATTACTAGAGGACGTAATTATCGAAAATGCACAAGCTATTGAAATGGCTGAAGTGTATTTATCGATTCTTAGCGGGATGATGGATGCATTCGCTTCAATTATATCCAATAATGTTAATAATGCTATGAAGTTTCTAACATCAGTTACGATTATATTAACGCTTCCAACCATGGTGGCAAGTTTTTACGGAATGAATGTAGAACTCCCGTTTGAACATAGTTCGTTTGCATTTATCTTTACTTTATTAATTGCTATTACTTTAGCGGGTACAACAGCATTTATTTTTTGGAAAAAGAAATATTTTTAAGATTAACCGGCTTACAAGTAAGCCGGTTTTGTTATGATTCCTCAAAATACTCATTAAAGCCTTCACTGCTTATTCTATCGGTATAGGGGTTCTTATCCGTTACATTCTTTGTATCTAAATTTGTTTTAATGACTAGTCTGGGGCTTTGTGATGGCTGCGCAATGATACGGTCATTTAAATCCTTAAAATCTGGTAACTCCTTATTGCCGGGATTGTTTGGTTCCAAAAAAATCACCTCCACTTGTATCTTTGCAAAAAATGATGCAATGTATTCATGAATATGCTCGTTGATGGAAATCATAAAAGAACAAGAGGAGGAGATTATGATGACAACATGGAATGAGCAGGCAGCTCCTGATAATAATTTAAAGGCAACTGATTTAAAACCAGAAAGGGCTGTAAAAGCAAAATCGAAAACAGTCACCATTGATGAAGATCAATTGAATGATGTGAAAATTCAACAGGAAATCATGAAACAGAATATATAATAACAAAAGGGGCCTAGTTTTAGGCCCCTTTTGTTATTATGAACGTTTCTGCTTTTTTTGTGATGAGGATTGGGTAAAGGAACCAGTTTCTTTCGTTGTTGTACCTTGTCCCTCTATTTGTGAAGAACCTAAACGAGTTTGCGATGCGTCTTTTTTATTTTTTCCATTCATATTTATCACCTCGACATTACTTTTCCTATTTCCTTTGCATCCTATACATATATTGAAGGTAAAAAGGACAGCTTAGCAAGTAGAGGAGGTGTGTGTTGATGTCAAAAATCGGTGTTGAAGAATCATTAACGAATATTCAGGAAGCACTTCGTGAAAAAGGTTTTGATGTTGTGGAGATTAAACAAGAAGCTGACGCAAAAAACTTGGATTGTTGTGTGGTAACAGGTTTGGAAACTAATGTGATGGGAATAATCGATACTTCATCTAAAGCTTCTATCATAGAGGCAAATGGTTTATCGGCTGATGAAGTGTGCCGCGAGGTTGAAAATAAAATTAACTCTATTCAATAGTACAAAAAGTGCCTAACCCTCTATAGGGTTAGGCACTTCTTCTGTTCAGGGCTGAGCTATGGAAATAGTAGCGTTTAATTCAACTTCTACATTGCCTTTGATGGCTCGGGAAATCATACAACTTGATTCCGCTTTTACTGCAAGTTTCCGTGCTTTTTCTGCCTCCTTTTCCGATGTAAAGGATGCTAATACGAGAGTTGGCCGATGAATGATTTTCTTGTATGTGAATACACCATTCGTAACATCAACTAAGGCTTCTGATTGCATTGTCAAACTGACCTTTTCAATTTTACTTCGCTCTAACATGGCAGCAAAGGTAATTATATAGCAGGTCGAAGCTGCTCCTAGAAGCATTTCATCTGGATTGGTTCCAATCCCAGGCCCTTCCATTTCGGTTGGCACGCTTATTTGGGTCTGAAGATTCCCCGATTGAATCGTGCCGATATCATTTCTTCCGCCAGGCCATTCCGCGCTTAAATGAAAGTGATGCATCGTCATATCTATAACCTCCTTAATATTCTTTTAGTGTAAACGAATAAACAGGCTATGTATTCGATTTTGCTCGTAAATCATGATGAAATCTCATATGATATTGAATTCTTAAGAAAAGCGAAAATTAGTAAGGCTAGTGAAACAAAAAGGCAGAGGCATTAGGCTATTTTAAGCACCATAATGGATAGGCTTTTCTATAATAATATAAATCGCTTTATAAAAAGATAGATATTTCATAACGGAAGGGCTGAAAAGTTGACAACATTAAGTAATCTGTTCGATTTAACGAATAAAACGGCTATTATTACCGGAGGCGGCAGAGGGCTAGGCAAACAGATAGCTTTGGCGCTGGCAGAGGCAGGAGCTAATATTGTTATTGCCTCACGCAATCTTTCTGCATGTAAAGAGGTCTGTGACCACTTACAATCAATAGGAATTAAAGCGATCGCCTTTGAATGTGATATTACCAATAAGAGTGACATCGAACATGTTGTAAAAGAAACTGTTTCTCAATTCGGTGCCATTGATATTCTTGTCAATAATAGCGGTACATCTTGGTCAGGCCCGCTATTGGATGTTCCTGAGGATAAATGGGAGAAAGTGTTGAAGGTAAATGTTACGGGTACGTTCTTGTTTTCGCAGGCTGTAGCAAAGGTCATGTTACAGCAAAAGTCCGGCAAAATCATTAATATTGCATCTGTGTCGGGTCTTGGCGGTTCGATACCTGAAGTATTGGATACCATTGCTTATAACACAAGTAAGGGCGCTGTGATAACAATGACTAAGGATCTAGGGGTTAAACTTGCTAGACACGGGATTCAAGTCAATGCGATAGCACCAGGCTTTTTCCCGACTAAAATCACAAAAAAAATCCTTGAAGAATCCAACTTTGACATCGTAGGTCAAACTCCGGCTGGCCGGTATGGTAATGAAGAGGATTTAAAAGGAGCCGCCGTTTTTTTAGCCTCGAAAGCGTCCGATTATTTGGTTGGACATGTTTTAATTGTTGACGGAGGTATAGCAGCATTAGCATAATCGGAGAAGAGAGGAACGATATATATGACAGAAAAAAAATCAGATTTATATAAAGAGCTAAAAGTGTTCGGCAAACAAAAAGAGCAACAGTTGAATAGTAAAATTCAGGAGTTAATAAATAATAGGGAGTTAATAGAATCAGTTAGTAGAAGTTCACAAATGCAGGTTCCAGAGATAATAAAGATGCAGGAGGCCTCAGAAAGAAGGTCCATTATCATGAATTATCCCACAAAAAAAGATGTAGCCAATATTGCGAAATTAGTCCTCCAGCTCGAAGAAAAAATTGACAAATTAGAAGAGCTACTTTCCACTGTAATTCCAGAAAGAAATGGGTTTCTTAGAAGTCAACCTTCTTTGAGTGATTTAGGGGTCGTTTATTCATTAGGTAGTAAAAAAATGAAATCAAGAGAGGAATCTAACAAAAAGGAAGGTAGTAAAAAAATGAAATCAAGAGGGGAATCTAACAAAAAGGAAGAGAATAAAAAAAGGATTTTAGATTTAATAAACCAATTACAAGATTTAAAATTTGTTGGACAGAGGAATAGAAATGTCTAAACGGAAGGTGCCAAAAAATCAACCTAATTCGATATCTAAATGGAAACATTTTTCGGATATTCCCAATCAGCCTATGCCGGAAATGGGATTAACACCAAAAATTCCGGTGTGGAAAAAAAATAAATCTACACTTTGGTATTATCCGGCGGTAAAAAAAAGATATAACGTGCCGGTTTTTCTAATTTATTCACTCATCAATACCCCGTTAATTCTCGATTTAGCTCCAGGTAATAGTTTAATAGAAGCTTTTGTAAATGAAGGGTTTGAAGTGTATTTGCTTGATTTTGGAAGTCCAGGCTATGAAGATGGTGACATCTCGATTGATGATTATATCGTCGATTACATTCAAAAAGGAGTCCAGCGCGCATTACGACACTCCGGAGCGTCAGAGATAACTGTAATGGGTTTTTGTCTTGGCGGTACAATAGCTGCTATGTATGCGGCTATTGCAGACGAGCCTGTTAAGAATTTAATTCTCTCCGTTACACCTATAGATTTTAGTGCCTCCCAATCTTTTGATCAATGGCAAGCTGCAATAAAAGATGGTACCGCAGATTTTGACGAGACGATTGACATTTTTAAAACGATCCCAGCTAGTGAGGTTAAATATGGAATCCGCTTGATCACATCACCTATCTATATATCACCCTATCTGTCTTTATTAAATCAAGCTGATGATGAAGAATATGTTCAACATTGGCGTCGATTCAATGCGTGGACAAATGGACACGTGCCTTTAGCTGGAGCGACTGCAAAACAGATAGGTGAAGATCTTGTGATAAACAATCGTTTGGTTAAGGGGAGTTTAAGAATCAGAGGAAAAAAAGCTATGCTATCCAATATTGACGCTAGTGTATTAGTATCAGCAAATGAAAATGACCGTCTGGTACCGCAGGAAATGATTAATCCGGTTATGAAGCATTTGACTTGTAAGGATAAGACATACATTCTCCTACCAAGTGGACATGCTTCCAAGGAGTATGTGAGTGGACTCCCACTTTACCTTAAGGAATGGCTTCCGAAGCGATCTTCTCCAATAAATAATTAACAGTTTTTGAAGGGAGATGTATGACGTACGTGGTAAATGAATATGAAAATTTTAAAATTATGCCAATTATAGGTTATTTAGGGTTTGCGCCCGTAGTATTCACAAGATTTTTTGGAACTATTCCAGATTATATCGGTTGAAAATAGTAGGGCTGGCTCGGAAGTTGAGCCAGCCCTACTACGTTATGGGATATTTTACTCGATCTTCAAGTGGGGAGAATGTTTTATCACCTGGGTCGGCAGTGGGTTTTCCAAATGGCATCGGTGCAATCAGCTTCCAATTCTGATGAATGTTCAATGTCTTGCTCACTTCGCCACCAATTGCTCTTGAAGACCTTTAATAAAAGCATGATAATCAACAAATAAAACCGTACCATATCCATTTTCATTTTCTCTACTGATTGTCCGAAATTTTTTTAAAAATAAGTAGAAATAAATGGTCGTATTTTTTTCATAGTATTTTCTATAAGTGAAAGGCAAGAATGGTTGACAAAAATATCACTCTAGTTTATCTTTGAATCAAGATATTTGGATTAAAAGCATTATTCTTTGTGCTGATACCTCGAAGTCGAGATATTAATCACAGGTTAATTTATCTCTCTTAAGGGGAGATATATATAGAAAGGAGTGGTACAGATGGAATTAAAAGGATTACATCACGTTTCGGCGATTACGGCTAGAGCGGGTGAGAATTTTGAATTCTACACGAAAACGTTAGGGTTGCGATTAATCAAAAAAACGGTGAATCAGGATGATATTCGTGTGTATCACTTATTTTACGGAGACGAGGCAGGTTCTCCGGGGACAGAACTAACGTTTTTTGAAATTCCTCAGGCTGCCCGTACACATGAGGGGAACAATAGTGTTTCAGAAATTGCTTTAAGAGTGAAAGATAATAAAGCGCTGGATTATTGGAAAAAACGGTTTGTAGAATATAATGTTGAGCACGACGAAGTAACGACTCGTTTTCAACGACAGGACTTGCATTTAAAGATCCAGAAGGGCAGAGACTACTACTAGTTTCCGATCAGGATAATAAAGGCGTTCACGGAGGAGTGCCATGGGATAAGAGCCCGGTACCTAAGGCATTTTCTATCCTTGGATTAGGACCAGTTAAGCTTACAGTTCCTAATATTGAACCGACTGAAAGAGTACTTACTGAGGTGTTGGGGTACAGGAAATCAGGCGCATATTCATCATCTATAAGGGGTCAAAGCAAGATTATCGTTTATGAGACAGGCAAAGGTGGAACTGGTGCAGAAATTCATATTGAAGAGCGGAATGACTTGCCGCGTGAACGACTAGGAAGGGGAGGCGTACATCATGTTGCCTTTCGTGTCGATAACGAAGAAGAACTGAGAAAATGGATAGAAAAATTAAATGAATCAAGTTTAATAAACTCTGGGTTTATTGACCGTTTTTACTTTCGTTCCCTCTATTTTAGGGAACCAAATGGTATATTGTTTGAACTAGCAACAGACGGACCTGGTTTTGCAACGGATGAAGAAGAGCAACACCTAGGAGAGTCTTTGGCCGAGCCACCCTTTTTAGAATCAAAAAGAGCGGATATAGAGGCGAATTTAAAACCACTAAATACAAAATCTACATTTTAATTGAATTGAAAGGTGGTTAACACCATGCGAAAGCAGACAAAAGGAATTCATCATATAACCGCCATAGTTGGTAATCCGCAAGAGAATGTGGATTTCTATGCAGGGGTATTGGGAATGCGAATGGTGAAAAAAACTGTGAATTTTGATGATCCAGGTACCTATCATTTATATTTCGGAGATGAATCAGGTTCACCTGGCTCCATCATCACTTTCTTTCCGTGGCCTGATGCATACCAAGGAAGAATTGGTTCTGGACAAGTAGGGATTACGACATATGTCGTTCCAGAAGGATCTATTGAATTCTGGGAACTACGTTTATCCAAATTTAATATTGAATTCGAGAAAGCCACCCGTTTCGGAGAGGAATATCTCGAATTTAACGATCCTCATGGTCTGCACCTTGAACTTGTCGCTCGTAAAGAGGGTAAAAATAGCGAGTGGTCATTTGGCGGTGTGCCTGCTGATAAGGCGGTCAAAGGGTTCGGTGGCGCGGTATTATTGACGGCAAAACCGGACAAAACGATGAAACTATTAGAAGAAGTGATGGGATTGAAGAGAATTGCAGAAGAAGGGGACTTTATTCGCTTCAAATCCAATTCAGACATCGGGAATTTGATTGATATCAAAAAAACTATTATGCCAATTGGGAAAATGGGAGTAGGGACAGTACATCATCTCGCATGGCGTGCGAATGATTTTGATGATCATAAGGATTGGAGAGAGCATATCGGAAGCTTTGGCTATGGAGTGACACCTTTTACGGACCGTCAATATTTCGATGCCATTTATTTCCGTGAAGAAGGTGGCATTCTTTTTGAAGTTGCCACAGATCCACCCGGATTTGCTCACGATGAATCGAAGGAAACAATGGGAAGTAAATTAATGCTGCCACCATGGTTGGAAGAAAAGCGAGAAATTATGGAAAAAACGTTACTTCCGGCTGTACCAAGGGTTCTTGAGGAGGATATATAATGTTAATGAAACATATTTTTGAAAAAGGAAGTAATCCAGGAGCTCCGTTACTTTTGCTTTTGCATGGTACAGGGGGAACGGAAACAGACCTTTTACCATTAGTAGAAATGGTTTCACCAGGTTCATCCGTATTGAGTGTGCGCGGAAATGTTCTTGAAAACGGTATGCCCCGTTTTTTTCGAAGGTTGGCTGAGGGTATTTTTGATGAAGAGGATTTGATTTTTCGTACAAAAGAGCTTAATGACTTCTTGGATATAGCAGCCGGAAAGTACGATTTTGACCGTGAGAATGTGGTAGCATTAGGTTATTCTAATGGTGCGAATATCGCTGCAAGTTTGATGTTTCATTTTGAAGGGGCATTAAAAGGGGCGATTCTTCACCATCCAATGGTTCCTAGACGAGGGATGACTTTGCCGTCACTTTCCGATGTACCTATCTTTATTGCCGCTGGGAAAAACGATCCAATTTGCCCGGCTCAAGAAACGGGTGAACTTTCACAACTCTTACAGCAAGCAGGTGCGACAGTCGACATTCACTGGGAAAATCACGGACATCAGTTAACACGATCAGAGGTCGAAGCAGCTAGTTCATGGTTTCAAAAACATTTATTGAAAGATTGAAAGAGGGAGAGAAGATGATTTCAGTAAATCCTGAAGGTCTAAGTGAACGGGAAAATTATAAATTTTTGACTGGAAGTATTATTCCGAGACCCGTAGCCCTTGTTACCACACAATCTGAAACTGGAGTATTCAATATAGCGCCGTTTAGTTTTTTTAATATAGTCAGTTCTAATCCTCCAATGATTTCAGTATCCGTTCAAAGGAAAAAAGGAGTGTCAAAAGATACTGCACGAAATGCGATTGAAACCGGTGAATTTGTTGTTCACATAACTGATGAAGACAATGTTGTAGATGCAAATCAAACGGCAGCAGAACTCCCAGCTGAGGAAAGTGAATTAAGGCTAACTAATTTCACGACGACGGCTAGTGATAAGGTTGCGGTTCCTGGGTTGCGAGAAGCGAAGGTACGCCTTGAATGCAAACTTGAACGGGCTATACCATTAGCAGGTTCATCAGATAAACCAGGTTGTGATTTGTTGATAGGGAAAGTAGTGTGCTACCATATCAAGCAAGACATCTATCACAATGGTCGTATTGACCAGAATGGACTCAAACCGGTAGCCCGGTTAGCTGGTCATACGTATACTAAACTAGGCGAGTTATTTGATCTTGAACGTCCTTAAAAATCACATTTTAAAACAAATGGCGACATCTTTTTTAGATGTCGCCATTGTTCTTACTGTTATTTTTTAAGAAAAAGACTTTATTCATGTAGTCACATGTATTTTTTTATTTTAGTATAACCATCGATCGCTAAGATTTCATTTGATTAGCATGACCAGATTGTTAATAACCTCCAAATTGTACAGAATTAAATATTGTATTGGAAATTAAAATTAAATCAGAACAATAATCAAAGGCACCGCTTAGTCGAATGCTGTTTCTGTCAGTTTGTCCCTTAGTGGGGCAAGTAGACCCTTAATGCCTAATGACGACAGGACCTAATGGGATGCTGAATGCAAGTGCATTTATACCTTTTGGAATAGCAAGTAACCCTGTTAAATCAACATTTTCATTTTAGCTTCCATGTATCTTTTGACGTATCATCTGTCATTGCAGTCCTTCTTTTCAAATGGTCAAAATTGCAATATGCGATATTGAGAAATTTGTTTCGGACTCTTTTCTAATATCAGGTCTAACCTAAATGCTGCAATGAATACATTAAAAAGATGTAAGTAAAATGATTAAGGGGGAACTCAGTTGTCAGAAGGATTACATAGTATCATCTTACCGGTTTCAATTGAAAATGTATGGGGGTTTGTCAGTGTCATTGATCTATGGGCGCCTCTGGTCCCAGGATATATTAGTCATGAGATAATAAATGATGAGACACTCGTATGGGAGTTTAAAAGCGATTTGGGTTTAATGAAAAAGAAAATTAAACTTGAAGTTGATATATTAGAATGGAACGAACCTAATAAGGTATCATTTAACCTTCGGGGATTAAATGAAAAATTTGATGGATATGGTTACTTTTTTGCTGAACAGATCGGGAAAGGACAGACTAAGATGACTGGTTGTCTTGCGATAATGGCTAAAGGAGCTAAAGCGCCGATTGTAAATGCTTTGTTAAAATCCTACGTTCCCCAAATGACTGTTGAATTTTCAGAGGCTATTGCACAAAATCTCCTTGTACAAAAATAGAGTATTTACCTATCGAATAAGGGTTATTTGATATAAATACTTGACAAGTATACCTGAGAGGTATGTATTATGAATTGTAAGGCGATAAGATTTATTTTATACATTCATTCCATATGGGACTAAACGTTGGATGGTATGCCTGATAAGAATAATAAGTTACAAGGGATAGGAGGTCAACCTCACACATGGAATATGAAAAGCAAATGAAAAATAGAGTTAAACGAATTGAAGGACAGCTTCGAGGGATTTTGAAAATGATGGAAGAAAATAAAGACTGTAGAGATGTCGTAACACAGTTATCTGCCACTCGATCTGCAATCGACCGTACAATTGGTGTAATTGTGAGCTCCAATCTTGTAGAATGTGTCCGGGAAGCTAATGAGACAGGTGAAAAGAACCCTGAAGAACTTGTTAAAGAGGCAGTTAATTTATTAGTGAAAAGCCGATAAAATAAATGAGTTAAATACAATGTATCCTGTATATTGCAATGAAAGTTTGTATAAGAAGATTAAAAGTCACCCTGGCAGTTATGGATGTTTTAAGGGGTGGTTCGAAAATACTTATATAGAGATAGGCCCCTACAGGAAGGGGCCTATTTATTGCGAATTTTTGTTTTCTTTTTTCTAATAGGCAAATCCTTTGATATAAAGAATTTGCATGTTATCCTTAAAGGGATAAAAATTGAGTGAGGGTATGCTATGGAATTTACGCATGTTACATCGGTTTTGTTAGGCCTCGTTATTATTCTTAATATTCTATTTGCAACGATTGTTATATTTTTTGAAAGAAGAGAAGCGAGCACGACCTGGGCTTGGTTATTGGTGTTATATTTTTTACCTGTAGTCGGTTTTATTTTATATCTTCTTTTTGGAACAAGTTTGAGGCACGCTCACTTATTCCAATGGGAGGATAAGAAAAAAATTGGGATTGAAGAAATCCTTGATAAACAGATGGAAGAGCTTTCTACGGATCACTTTCCTTTTCGAAATACCTCTTCGAGCAATTACCGTGATTTGATTTATATGCACCTTCGAAATAATGATGCAGTTCTGACGGAAGATAATCAAGTCGATATTTTTTCGGATGGAAGAAAGAAGTTTGAACAGCTTTTTAAAGATATCGAAGAGGCAGAAAACCATATACATATACAATATTATATTATTCAAAGAGACGGTCTCGGAAAACGGTTCATTGAGGCTTTGACGAAAAAAGCAAATGAAGGTGTCAAAGTCCGCCTGCTTTATGATGAATTAGGGTCAAGGGGAATGACAAAAAGTTTTTTCAAGGACTTTAGGCAGGCAGGCGGCAGAGTGGAAGCATTTTTTCCATCCAAGTTAAAATTTATTAATTTACGTTTGAATTTCCGTAATCATCGAAAGCTCGTCATCATAGATGGAAAAGTAGGGTATGTTGGCGGCTTTAATGTCGGAGATGAATATTTGGGGCTTAATCCAAAGTTCGGTTATTGGCGTGATACACACCTTAGAATAAAGGGATCTGCGGTCAAAGCCATTCAAACTCGTTTTATTCTTGATTGGAATCAGGCTTCAAAAAATCATGATATTATTTATCAGCCACATTATTTTCCTAATTTGAAGCCTCAGGGTAATATTGATTTGCAAATTGTGACAAGTGGTCCTGATTCTGAATGGGAACAAATAAAAAATGGCTATATTAAATTAATTTCTTCAGCAAAGAAATCGATTCTGATTCAAACACCTTACTTTATACCGGATGCTAGTTTATTGGATGCACTCCGGATTGCCAGCTTGTCAGGGCTGGATGTGAAAATCATGATTCCAAATAAACCTGATCATCTTTTCGTTTATTGGGCAACAACCTTTAATGCAGGGCAGTTATTAAGAGCGGGAGCTAAGGTATACATCTATGATAACGGTTTTATACATGCGAAAATGATTGTTGTGGACGAAGAGGTCTCTTCGGTCGGTACTGCTAACATTGATGTCCGGAGTTTTAAATTGAATTTTGAAGTCAATGCCTTTATTTATGATGAAGGAATGGCCGAAACGCTGACGAAAAATTTTTATAATGATGTAGAAGTTTGTAGACAACTAACAATTGAAGAGTTTGAAAAACGTTCAAAGTGGATTCGTTTTAAAGAGTCCATAGCAAGGCTGTTATCACCCATTTTATAATTTTTATACGGAGCAGCCAAACACTTTACGGGCTGCTTCTTTTGGTACAATAAATAATAATCAATGAAAGGGAGGATTTGTGGTGAAGACTTTTATAATCACAGGAGCTTCGAGAGGATTAGGTGCAGCTATTGCTAAGCAATGCATGCAGAAGAGTGACCATTGTATTTTATTATCTCGTACAGCTCATCCTGAAATGGTGGAAATAGCTGCTCAATTCGGAACAAAACTTACTTTTATTTCCGTTGATTTAAATGAAATTGAGCAGCTTACTTCGTTAGTCAATAAGATTCTTGAAGAGGTCGATGAAAAAAGCGAGATTTACTTTGTTAATAATGCTGGTGTAATTGAACCAATCAAGCCGGTAGGAAATCTGGGACAGGAAAGTTTGGAAACCAGCTTGCGAGTAAATTTTATGGCACCAGTAGTATTAGCAGATGCATTCGTTAAACGAACAAAGCAATGGGACCGAAAGAAGGTTATGGTCAACATTTCTTCAGGAGCAGCGAAAAATCCCTATCATGGCTGGGCTGCCTACTGTAGTACAAAGGCGGGACTTGAAATGTTCACCCGTGTTGCAGGATTGGAACAGGATAAGGCGCCTTTCCCTATGACTCTCATATCTTTTTCACCAGGTGTAATGGACACAGGGATGCAAGAAACAATTCGTTCAGCTAATGAACAGGACTTTTCCGACAGGGAAAAATTTCATGACTATAAAGAAAAAGGCACTCTAAGAAGCCCAGAATTCGTTGCGGAAAAACTATTGGAGCTACTCGAAGTGGATGAGTTGGAAAATGGAAAGTTTTACGATATTAAAAGTTTACTTTGAGGTATAGAAGAAAAGCTGGGATGGAAACTTAGCAAATAGTATTAAAAGTAAGAGGTTGTCCTTTTGGACAGCCTCTTTTCATTTTAAAGCAGTGATGATAATATATTTTTCTCTTTGTACACTTCTCACCATTTTGACAAGGTTCTATCCATGTAAACCAATCTTCTTTGCTTCATATGCTTTTCGAAGTACATTTCATAAAGAGCGTAAGTAGTTTGCAGCCAGACCAATAGAAATGGTTTTGTTGACAATTTGATAATTCCTTTAAATTAGCCTCCTATGACTGTTTTTTTGCGTCATGTATAAAAGTGCGGGGAGACTGGAATATTGTAAGTTTTATTTACAAATCAATCAGTATAGATTAATAACATGGCGGACTCTGAGTGTCAATATATTTAGAATATGCAACACGATGAAAATTTGATAATTCGTTCTATATAAATACCCGAATAACATACACTTTTTCGAGGGAGTGGGAGGGTTTTGAATGACGATCGTTATTGTGAAAAAAGGTGATAGCCTATGGGAAGTTACTAAAATGAATAAGGTTGACCCATCGAGGATAGTCGAAGTTAACGGATTGGAATCAACAGCACTGGTTCCCGGTCTGGCGTTGTATATCCCGGATGACAAAGTGGTGAATCGAACGTATCTTATAAAAAATGGTGATACGCTCTCTGAAATTGCCCGACGTTTTGGAACAAGTATAGCGGCCATCATGAAAGCAAATCCAGGGCTTGTTGCAAGCTCACTTAAGGTCGACACGGAAATTTTGATTCCGTCTCCTTACAAAAATCAATTGATCACGCTTGGGTTTGCCTTCCCAACTTCAGGTGGAGTAGTGTTTAAAACGCTTGAGGAGAATGGTGATAAGTTATCCTATTTAGCAATTGTAGCTTATTCCTTTACCAAGGAAGGCAATGCATTCGTTGATGGTGATGATCTCCCTCTTATCGCGAAATGCGAACAGACCGGGGTGACGCCACTATTGATGATCCGGAATTTTCAAGACGGTGATTTTGATGCTGACTTGGCGGGTGAAGTTCTCACTAGTTCGATTTACAGAGGGAATTTGATTAATAGTATGCTGAATTTCGTAAGGGAGAAAGGCTATGGGGGGGTCAGTATGGACATCGAATTCATCCCTCCTGCAAGACGGTCTGATTATGTGCTTTTTTTAAAAGAATTAAAAGAGGGGTTGAACGAACTAATTCTTCATGTTAACGTACATGCAAAAACATCAGATAATCCTGACAATCGAATTGTAGGAGGTCATGATTATCGGGGAATTGGAGAGGTAGCCGACCTTGTTGCCGTGATGACAATTGATTTTGGGTATCCAACGGGCCCACCCGAACCAATTTCTCCACTTTGGTGGATGGTCGAGGTTCTTCGTTACGCTTTAACGAATATCCCTGCGTATAAATTGCAGTCGGCATTTCCCATGTATGGATACGATTGGATTGTACCAAGCAATGAGACGAAGGCATTATCAGCGCAAAATGCACAAAATCTTGCCATTGCGACTGGCTCGGAAATCTCTTTCGACACGTCAGCGGCATCACCTACCTATTCTTATAGAAAAGAAAACTTGGATCATGTCGTTTGGTTTGAAGATATTCGTTCGATAAGTGCAAAATATGAAGTGATTGATGCCTATGAACTGATAGGTGCCACCTATTGGCAGATTGGTTTGGAATTTCCGCAGAATTGGGCGTATATGGAACAGAATATTATAATTATAAAATAGAATGTTTTGGTGTAAGTAATGAGCATTAAAAAGAGAATATCGATCAACCGTGCAATTTTGGATGGTTCTGTTGGTTTGCTGTTAACGGGTCCAAGCAAGTTCCTACCGAGGAAAAATATGAGGACAGCCAATCATGATCAACACAGCCTTGGGTGTCACTAAAAAGGGAAAGGAGCTACGAAATGAAAGCTCCTTTCAAATACAGAAACAAATGGAGGTACAAGAAGGCTTGCAGTGATGATTTTATATTTCTATCCCTTGAAAGTCCTTCCTTTTCCAAATCGCATAAAGAAAGGCAATGAATATTAAAATTGAAGAGAATTGGAAAGTTGTTTTGACACCGTATGTTTCCGTTATATAGCCTAGAAGCAGAACGGAACATGCAAACGTAAGATTGATAACAGCTCCCCAAACCGCATATATTTTTGCTAAAGTTTTTTCCGATGCTTGATCTTGGATAAGCTTGGTGTAAAATACATCCCGAATTTGTTCTGGGAGGCCGTACAGACATGCTAGCAGCAAAGCAATTGCTGGATTAGTATTTGCACCGAATAGCATTGTCAGTAGGGCACTGAGAAATAGTCCGAAAACAATGAAAAAGCAGATATATCTTTCTAGTAACTTTGCAAAACGGATGACAAGCAATCCACTAACAATCATGCCGATAAAGTAGCTTGTGTTAATATACCCCCACCATTGCTCTCCTAGTTTTAAGTTCTGTTCGACATATACATATATAACAGCAGCGACCCAGACGCTAGATGCTAAAGTTGTTATAAAATCAAGGGAGATGAGTGTACGGATAGTTGGGCTTTTCCGAATCGCCACCCATCCGGATTTAATCGAAGCCCGACTTGATGAAAGAATGGTTTCTGCTGTTTGTTCAGTGATTTCAATTTTTATGGTACAGATTGTTGAAACGGCATAAAGTATAACTGTCATCCAAATAATAAAGCTATTGCTGGTGGATATTAATAAAACAGAACCAAGTGGCCACCCTGAGACAAAGATTGTCTGGGTGAATACATTCAAAAAACCATTTGCCCTTATCAATTCTTCTTTTGGAACTAATTGAGGAGTCAAAGCTGCACTTACCGGGGCAGCTACTCCATCTAATAATGAAATCATGGCGATAAAGATTAGAGCTACCACAGCAAAAGCTTGATTAAAATTAGTTATATAGATTCCTAGTATAATGAGTAAGATAGTTTTCCACAATTGAGATAGTACAAGGATTCGATTTAAAGTAAATCTGTCAATAATGAGAGGTGCAAGTAAACTACTGATAAACCGAAAAATCGTTGTAGTGAACGGAAGCAAGCTCAAATAAAGAGCCGATCCTGTTAAGGCATATATAAGTGAAATCAACCCGACTACATAAAATATATCTCCAAGATTAGCAAACGCCTGACCAATCCAAAGGTGGCGAAACGATTTGTTCTTCATGATTACCATCCTTTTGAATGAATAATGTTATATGATATTAGAATGGATTTTAAAAATTACACTGGATTCACTCCTTAAAATTAATAGGTTTATGAGCCGGGTTAGTGGCTGTTTAATATAGATAATTTTACCATAATAGTAGCTTCGTAATCCGAAATACTTGAAGATTAATGAATATGGAATTATACTCCTATATATATGTTTAAAAGGAGAATAATTTGATGATTCGACGTTTTGCTTCATATTACCTGCCACATAAGCGGTTATTCATTATTGATTTCTTCAGTGCAGTGGTTGTTGCTGTGCTTGAACTTGCTTTTCCGCTAGCTGTTCAATGGTTTATAGATACACTGTTGCCGGGTGACGATTGGTCGGCAATTGTTTCTGTGAGTGCGGGCTTATTACTTCTCTATATTATTAGTACATTCCTGCAGTTTATCGTAGGTTACTGGGGGCATAAACTGGGGATTAATATCGAAACTGATATGCGCGAAGAGCTATTTGAGCATGTTCAAAAACAGTCTTTTAGATTTTTCGATAACACAAAAACTGGCCATATCATGAGCCGAATCACGAATGATTTGTTTGATATCGGAGAACTAGCACACCATGGTCCCGAAGATTTATTCATTGCTATTATGACCTTTATTGGAGCTTTTTGGATTATGTTGACGATCAATGTGAAGCTGGCGCTCATATCCGTTTGTATATTGCCATTCCTTGTTTTGCTAATTGTTATAAGTAATTTAAAGATGAATAAAGCATGGAAGCAAATGTACAAAGAAGTTGCAGATGTTAATGCACGTGTGGAAGACAGCGTCTCAGGTGTTAGGGTCGTTCAGTCTTTTACTAATGAAACATATGAAATGGAACGATTTTCGACGAATAATCGCAGATTCCGTAAGGCGAAGTTACTTGGATATAAGGTAATGTCCTTCAGCTTATCAGGCATTTACATGATGACAAGGTTTATGACACTCGCAGTGTTAGTAATGGGTGCTTGGCTTACTTTTCATGGACAGCTCTCATATGGGGAACTAGTCGCGTTTGTCTTATATGTGAACGTTTTATTTAAGCCAATCGATAAAATCAGTGCGTTGATGGAACTATATCCGAAAGGGATGGCTGGATTTAAGCGTTTTACTGAACTTCTGGATATAGAGCCAGATGTCGAGGATAAAAAGAATGCATTTGCCGTTAATGCTCTTTTAGGTGATATTTCTTTTAATGATGTCACTTTTAATTATGAAGACAAAAAAACTGTTTTAAAAGGCATTGATTTGAATATCAAAGCTGGTGAAACCATTGCTTTTGTAGGTCCATCCGGAGCTGGAAAAACGACTATCTGTTCGTTAATCCCTAGATTCTATGATGTTATTTCCGGTTCAATTTCTATTGATGGAATTGATATTCGAGAGATGACAAAAAAATCACTACGGTCACAAATAGGCATAGTCCAGCAAGATGTGTTTCTTTTTACAGGAACATTAAAAGAGAATATCTCATACGGATTGCTTAATGCAACGCATGAACAAATTCAAGAAGCAGCAAGAAAGGCCCATCTAGAGGCTTTCATTGAAGGATTACCAGAAGGATATGAAACTCAAATAGGTGAGCGAGGTTTAAAGTTATCGGGAGGACAGAAACAAAGAATTGCAATCGCCAGGATGTTCTTAAAAAATCCGCCGATATTAATTCTCGATGAGGCAACATCTGCGCTTGATACTGAAACCGAAAGAATCATCCAACAGGCACTTACCGAACTTGCTGAAAATAGAACTACACTCATTATCGCCCACCGATTAGCAACGATTCGAAACGCCGACAAAATAATTGTTGTTACAGAAGAAGGAATTGCTGAAGAGGGCCGCCATGAAGACTTACTTAAGCAAGGTGGTATCTTTGCTAATCTGCATAAATTACAATTTCAAAAATAATAGTGATATAAAGCTACATGTCCATTCATTGAGGATATGTAGCTTTCTTAATTTATTTGAATTATTCCTCAGTTATTGAAGTAATTTTAATTAATGATAACTAAAGTTACGAGGAAAAAGTTCTATTTTATTTAAAATCCATGAAAATTATCACCTAATCCGTTATTATATAGGTAATAAAGAATGGTTTTGGGAGCTGTTATACATTCGTTATAGTATAAAAGTAACGGTTTCTTAGTTGCTTTCTTTGCAAGAGAAATATAAATTTTTACTATATAAACATGTAGGGGTGCGTTAATTGGTTACGGATATCATTAAAAGAATGGAAGATTTCATGAATGAAATGGAGGGAAAATGGGGGGCAATGGATAAAGAGTTTGATAAAGTACAATTTCAGGAGGATATCTCAAAAAGGTTCCAAACAACTTTATACACCCTTAAGGACTCACTTTTTATGCAAGAGCAAATCGAAATTGAAAAATGGAAGAATCATGTGCAGAAACAATTGGAAGGATAGCTTGCTCAAATATCAAGATTTATTTAAAGAAGAATCTCCGGCAAGTAAAAAAAGCATCAGTAATCTCTTTGAATAAAAGGGGTTACTGATGCTTTTTGATTTTCTTTATAGGCCTAAGATTAAGGCCATATCGAAAGTGGCGGAAACTTCATCAAGTTGCTGAGCATTGTTGCATACCTAAAAGAGAAACTGACTTTTCGATATTAGTGCTTAAAAAGGGAACTTATCATGCGTTAAGTAACCGGAACCCTGAATTCAGAAGGCAAGATTAACTATTAAAATGGCTCCATCAAAAATCCGGCGATTAAGCATGAGAGCTATCGTAAAATATAAAAAGTTCAAGAAAACTTTCATTGGAATAGTGCGAAGGAAGGTAAGTTAAGTACCTCCGAATGTCACCATAATGAAAAATAAAAGAATGGATCGATAAATCGTAACTTGCTAACAGGTATAGGAATACTTTTTTATAGAATCGATAAGGCTAGGAGGATGCCGATAATCCCCGATAGCTCTATATATTATTAATGTCAATCTCCGCCAAAATTAACTCGGGGGAGGTCTGAATGCGAGAATAATTACCAGACATACCATATAGTAACCCATTACCTCTCCAAGACGCTTAGGTCGAAAGAGGTTTAAACGATTGTCGAAACATGTGTTCTGGATGTTCCCCAGCCTACATTCTGAATGTACCAAAACTTCATCTTTTTAGAAACATGTGATTCTGCTAGAGAATTGATTGATGCTATGGACAACAAAAATAACGTCAAGAAGGTTTCTGTTAAAGAGAGTAGGAAAGAGCGACTTTAATGTCGACTAATCAATGTCTTAAGAAATCTTAAAAATATCCTAATATAGAAAAAATGAAACTTCTATTCATTCATTCTTCAAATGGTTTAAATATTTATTGTTTAATTAATTTAGTGAAATTTCCAGAATGTTGTTATTCCCCTTGTGAATAAAAATCTTTGTGCTTGGGCTCTGTTGAAATAACTTCCTCCACCGAACCGAAAATGACAGATAGGGCAACAGAATTATGCTTTTATTTCCTTGAGGATATCGGGAGGAGATGTTTAAATATAGACTGGAAAGAAGAGTAACTATTGTATTTTGTTAAGTTGTTAAAAAATTCAAAAAATGGTTTGACAAGGATAAAAACAGAAGCTTATAATCAACGTAAGTTCTAATTTTGAAAACTGAGTTTTACATTATAGAACACATTTAATCTATATTTTAATACTGAAGGAAAAATCAGGTCTAAAAATTGCAGAAATAATGGGTGAAACAGGTATTTATTAGTAAATTATCTTCCTTGCTCCGGTTAAAACAAAACGGAGTTTTATATTATAAAACAAAATTCTGTGATACTAACAAGAAATAGTAATGGGAAGTTCTTAATATCAGTCTATAATGATAACGCTTACAAAAACTTTAGGGGGTGTTTTAAATGAAAAAAAGAAAGTTTTATGGATTTGCCACAAGCGTAACTCTTGCTGGGGTATTACTTCTTTCAGGATGTGGAAGTGAGGGAGAAAAGACTAGCGGATCTGGGATTGAAAAGAAAACCATTAAAGTTGCACATTATTTTGCTGAAGATCATCCTCAAAATATTGCATTAAAAGAAAAATTCAAAACACAGGTTGAAAAGGAAAGCAATGGAGAATTAGAGGTCCAAATTTATGCTAACAGTACATTAGGAGCGGAAAAAGAATTTTATGATGGTGTCAGAAACGGAACAATCGAAATGGGTATCCCAGGTCTAATAATGCAGGCTGACATTCCTAAAATGGGAGTTCCTGAATGGCCATTCCTATTTAGAGATTTCGAACATGTAAAATCGGTACTGAATGGTCCGATTGGTGAAGAATTGACCGCAGACCTAAATCCAAAACATGGAGTAACGCCACTAGCTTGGAGTGCAAATGGATTTAGAATGTTTTCGAGCAATCGTACGATAGAAAGTATGGATGACTTTGATGGCCTTCGACTTAGAATGCCTAACATTCCAAACTACATAAAATTAGGTGAATCGCTCGGAACAAACGTTAGTCCACTGCCTATTTCTGAAGTGTTTACTGCCCTTGAACAAAAGGTAGTAGATGCTCAAGATAACCCTATCGCCACGCTTAGATCCTCAGGATGGAATGAAGTTCAAAGTGATGTACTAGAATCAAAGCATATGTTTAGCCCTAATATTTACATTATTAATAGCAAATTCTTTAACGGCTTGACTAAGGAACAACAAAAAATTATTGAAACAGCAGCAAAAGAAGCAGCAGCATATGAGTTTGAATTATTGGAACAAAGCTATGAAGATGATAAAAAATTCCTCCAGGATAATGGAATCAAATTTACTAGGCCTGACGATAGATTTACCCAAGAAATGGTAAAGGCGTCTCAACCTGTATATGATGAAGTCTTTGCAGAAAATGATTGGGCAAAAGAGCTAGTTGGAAAAATTAAAGCAGAATAAAGCAAGGTCATAGGAAGGGGGAGATGTAAAGATGAGTAAAATATCCAGACTATTAGAAAATACTTTGAACATTGTTATGGCTGCTGCATTAGCGATCATGGTTGTTCTCGTCTTTGGTAATGTAGTTCTTCGATATTTCTTTAATTCAGGTATCACTTGGTCAGAAGAAATGTCAAGGTACCTTTTTATCTGGCTGACGTTCCTCGGTGCCATTGGTGCTTATAAAAACAAAGAACACTTGGGTGTTGACATGGTCATTAAAAGGCTTCCAAATAAAATGAAAAAAGTGGTGCTCGTTATTAGTGATTTGATGATATTGTTTGTCCTTCTCCTTGTCCTGGATGGTAGCTGGAAAATGACTTTGATTAACATTGATAGTACAGCGCCTGCTACTGGTATGCCATTAGCATTTGTATATGGGACAGGTATCCTTGTTAGTGTTTCCATGGGTTTATTGATCATTAACAATTTATATAGGATCTTTTTCAATAAGATTAAGGACGAAGAATTAGTCAGTATTAGTGAGTCTGAAGAGCTAATCTCTCTCCATGGTGATGAATTTATAACAGAAGGAATTGTAGAAGGGAAGGAGGAGAAACAAGGATGATAGGTGTATTTGTCGGATCTTTACTAGGAGCAATGTCTTTAGGAATGCCTATTGCTTTTGCCTTACTCGTAAGTAGCGTAGTGTTAATGTACGCTCTTGGTATTTTTGACAGTCAAATCATCGCGCAAAACTTAATCAGCGGTGCTGATAATTTCCCACTCATGGCGATTCCGTTCTTTATGTTGGCAGGGGAGGCAATGAATCGGGGTGGATTGTCACGGCGTATCGTTGAGATGGCAATGTCTATGGTTGGGCATATCAAAGGAGGACTTGGCTATGTTGCAATAATTGCGAGTGTATTATTTGCAAGTTTATCAGGTTCAGCCGTTGCTGATACAGCAGCTCTTGGGGCTATCTTAATACCAATGATGACAAAAGCTGGCTATAATGTGAACCGTTCAAGCGGGTTGATAGCATCTGGTGGAATTATTGCCCCAATCATCCCACCGAGTATTGGTTTTATTATTTTCGGTGTAGCCAGTGGTGTGTCCATTACAAAGCTATTTATGGCAGGGATCGTTCCGGGGATTCTACTTGCGGTCGGACTTACTATTACCTGGGCCATTATAGCACGCAAAGATAATGTAGCCGTTAAACCTCGTGCCTCAATTAAAGAAATACTTATTTCACTTCGTCAAGGGATATGGGCTCTATTCCTACCCGTCATTATCATTGGGGGATTGAAATTCGGATTATTTACACCGACTGAAGCTGCAGTCGTGGCTGCAGTGTACGCAATATTTGTCGGTCTAGTAATCTATCGTGAAATGAAAGTGACAGATTTGTACGATGTCTTTGTTCATGCCGGAAAAATGACAAGTGTGGTTATGTTTCTGGTCGCAGCAGCACTCGTGTCATCTTGGCTGATTACTGTAGCTGATTTACCTGGTCAGGTAATTGGCTTGCTGGAACCATTTTTGGATCATCCGCTCCTTCTATTAATAATGATTAACTTGCTGGTAATTGTAGTTGGAACAGCGATGGATATGACGCCGACGATCCTAATTCTCACACCTGTTTTGATGCCGCTAGTTGAAGCAGCAGGAATTGACCCAGTATACTTTGGTGTCCTGTTTATCCTGAATAATGCCATTGGTTTGCTTACACCACCGGTTGGAACCGTTTTAAATGTCATGTGTGGGATAAGTAAAATCAGTATGGAAGACATCATGAAAGGGATATGGCCTTTCTTGCTCGTTGAAGTAATTGTTTTGATTTTGTTAATCTTGTTCCCTTCCTTAGTATTAGTCCCTCTAGGATGGTTTACATCCTAATGGAATGAACCAGTAATTGGATTTGTATGCTCAGAGTTATAACATTTTAGGAGGAAATATGATGAATAATTGGCTTAAGCGATTGGCAGCTGGTGTGATTTTGCCGGGAATATTACTATTAAGTGCTTGTGGAAGTGCACAAAATGAAAGCGCTACAACAGACGGTATCCAGGAAAGAACAATCAAAGCAGGTATCGGAAATAGTAAAATGCACCCACAAGGGCAGGGGATGGTCAAATTTAAAGAACTGCTTGAAGAAAAAAGTGGAGGGAAAATGAAAGTCCAAAACTTCTTTGATGCCACCCTTGGAGATGATCAAAAAATGACAGAAGCTCTTCAAGGAGGCTTACAGGAAGTAACAGTTCCTTCAACTTCTCCACTTGTGGGGATGATAAAGGAATTTGGAATCTATGACTTTCCATTTGTCTTTAATAATGAAGAAGAAGCCTATTCAGTACTTGATGGTGCTATAGGTAAAAAGCTTTTGGATAAATTACCGGAACATGATTTAGTAGGTCTGGGATATTGGGAAAACGGCTTCCGAAACTTAACAAACAGCAAACACCCAGTTGTAACAGCTGATGATTTCAAGGGCCTTAAGATACGTACTATGCAAAATGAAGTGCACTTAGATGCATTTTCAAAGTTAGGGGCTAATCCATCTCCAATGGCTTTCTCTGAAGTGTTCACCGCATTAGAAACAGGCACTGTTGATGGTCAAGAGAATCCTCTCGCGACAATTCAAACGCAAAAATACAATGAAGTACAAGACTACTTAAGCCTTACAAAGCATGTTTATACACCATTTGTATTCCTTGTCAGCAAAAAGTTCTGGGATGACTTATCGGAAGAAGAACAAAAAATCATGAGTGAGGCCGCACAAGAGGCTGGAGAGTACCAACGGGCACTTAATCGAAAGGAAAATGAGAAAGCACTTAAATATCTAGAAGAAGAAGGAATGAAAATCAACGAAGTAAAGCCGGAAGAAATGGCAAAAATGAAGGAAGTTATTCAACCAGTGACGGACAAGTTTGCCCAAAAATTCGGCCCGGATCTTGTTGAAGAAATGATGACCGAAGTTGAAAAAGTGCGCGGTAATTAAACAGCACTGCAGTATGGAGGAATGATAATGAATATTATCTCTGAGCTTTTACGAGAAATTCAATTACCGAAAATGGTCAAAGTGCGGCAGGTATTTCATGCACCTCAACTCGCCGATGTAGCGGGTGAGGTGCAAAAGGCGATAAAAGAAGCTGGGGTCTTATCAAGAATAACTGAAAATGACAATGTGGCTATTGCTGTAGGAAGCAGGGGGCTAGCAGATCTCCCTATATTGGTAAGAGAAACAGCAGCTGCAGTTAAGAATGCAGGAGGCAATCCATTTATTGTACCTGCAATGGGGAGCCATGGCGGAGCAACAGCGGAAGGACAAATTGACGTGTTGCATCAGCTGGGTGTGACAGAAGAAGTGGTTGGAGCGCCAATAAGGTCTTCAATGGAAGTGGTGAAACTGGATGAGTTGCCTAATGGGCTCCCTGTATATATCGATAAATTTGCCTATGAAGCGGACAAAATTATAGTCATTAATCGAATAAAACCACACACTGCATTTCGTGGGCCGGTTGAAAGTGGTCTAATGAAAATGATCACAATTGGTTTAGGTAAACAAAAAGGAGCCGAAGCAGCTCATGCATATAGTTTTAAGTATATGGCTGAGCATGTACCTGAGATGGCGAAAATTTCCTTATCGAAAGCTCCGATTATATTCGGCATTGCGACTATTGAGAATGCCTACGATAAACCTGCGAAAATCGTAGCTGTACCGGCGGAGGATTTAGAAAAGGTTGAGCCGGGACTGTTGATAGAAGCGAAATCGTTAATGCCAAAGATTCATTTCGATAAGATGGATGTACTTATTGTAAATGAACTAGGAAAAGACATTTCCGGAGATGGAATGGATCCAAACATAACGGGCAACTTCGCCACTCCTTATGCTTCTGGCGGTCCAGAAGTTAAACGGACCGTTGTCCTTGGACTTACCGAGAAAACTCATGGGAATGCAAACGGCATCGGTATGGCTGATATGACGACGAAAGCGGTCATGAATGAAATCGAATGGGAAAAAGGGTATGCCAATGCACTCACCAGCACCGTGACAGATGTTGTAAAGCTCCCTATGTTTTTAGATACTCAGGAATTGGCTGTAAAAGCTGCAATCAAAACGTGCAATGCCTTCGATTTAAATCAAGTAAGAGTCGTAAGAATAAAAAATACACTTGAAATCGGTGAAATTTGGATTTCTGAAAGCATGATGGAAGAGGCTGAAAGAAATAGCAAGTTAGAAATCTTGTCAGAATTAGAAGACTTGGTTTTAGACTAATAGATACCCTTCTTTATTTCTTTTAATAGATTTCATTTGAAAATAGTGAAAAGGAGTGCTTTAAATGACTCACCTATATCCCCTCATTGATAACGAAGTTAACCCTTACCGAGATAACGTACAGGGAAAAGCAAATGAACCGATTACGGTCGCGGGTCTGCTTGACCGCTCCAAATTGACACTTGGTTCTACCTATGAAGGTGGCAAGCCGGACTGGACGCTGGAAGAAATTTATATGCGGCTTGAAAGAAATGCGCCGCGTATTGCGATTATCGGCGGTTCGTCCGATCACCCGGCGCACATTATGGATTACCAAACGTCCGCACGGGCAGCAATCCGCATCTGGCAAAATGGCGGTGTGCCGTTTCACTTCTCGACACCGGTAATGTGTGATGGAACTGCACAAAGCAATCAAGGGATGAGTTACTCACTTCAAAGCAGAAATGCGGTTGCACAAATGGTTGTTAATCAGCTTGAAGCTCACAGTTATCATGGTGCATTCGTTATTCAAGGGTGTGATAAACAGCCTCTTGGTGTTGTAAGCGCGCTCGCGCATGTCGACCGTGTGCGTCGCAACCGCGGTGAAGCGCCCTTTTTCGCGACATTCGCACCTGCTCACGTATTAGAAGGTGGTTCGATTCCTGCCGACGTGATAGAAGAATTGGAAGCACTGGCGAAAAAAGCGGAAAGTGAAGGTGTAGCTGATGTAGCGGTTGATTTACGTGATACGATGGCGTATATCTTGCAATGTTCATCGAATACTGCATTTCAGGGTGTATTCGAACGTGCATACGAACGTGGCATCTTGACGAAAGAACAGCATAAATATTTTGAAATGAGGCTTGCTGTGGCTACTTGTGATGGTCAGGGAGGCGTGTGTGCCTTTAACGGAACAGGAAATAGTTCACGTCATCTAGTTGCAGGCATGGGACTCGTTCATCCAGCAGTTGAGCTATTAACAGATCCACCATCACAGCGCCAGATTAACGCCGTGCTTGATAGCTTTTCTGTAATGATTAACGACGAGCGATACGGAGTGGCCAACATTGTCGCGACGAATATAAAAAATGCAATACGCATTCACAGCGCTTCGGGTGGTTCTACGAACTTAATGATGCATATCGTAGCTGCCATGTTATATGCAGGATACAAATTCAGCTTATGGGATCTTGACCGCATTCACCATTTACATCCGATTCCTGATTTATTTGATTACAGCTTGACTGAAGGACGTGACATTTATTCACTTGCAATGCAGTGTTGCAGTGGCACAAGCCGTGGGATGGAAACGCTTGTTTACGAACTTATTGAAAATGGTGTACCAATGGATCAGGATGCGCCAACAGTCGCCGCAAAAACGTGGAAAGAACGTCTTGCGATTACACGCAGCCTTCAGGCAGTAAATGTAAAGAATAATCAAGTTATTTTATCTACTCCACGCCGTGGATTCAGCGGTGTAGATGTATTAAAAGGAAACTTTTTTGAAAGTGCTGTTGTGAAAATTAGCGGGATGCCGACACCGCAGCTTAATCAGTTCAATGATAAGCTAGCATTCGTTCTTTATTACGAAAATGAAGATGATGCCAATAGAGGCCTGCTTGATTCAAGCCTGCTCTCGAAAATAAAAGAGCAAAAGCTGTTCGAGCATGATCATCTTCTTGCATCACTTAAATACAATAATGAGCCTGAATGGTCACGAATAAAAGATGCACCTTACGAGGAATTATTTGACGAGATGGCTGATCAAGGTACTTTGAAAATTGCCGTCATTATCGCAGGGCAGGGTCCCATTGCTTTCGGTATGCCGGAAATGTTTACACCGATGCAACATATTAATGCTAACCGTGTTATGAAAAAACTCGCAACAATCATTAGCGACGGCCGCTATTCGGGTGTCACTTACGGCGCCGCTATTGGTCATATGACACCAGAAGCATATGAAGATGGAGGCATTGGTTTCCTCCAAACGGGTGATGTTGTTCACCTTCAGCTTCGCGAGGGCCGCATTGATTTTGTCGATGCCGCTCAACTTCTTACCGGAAAGGTTGTGCATGAGTTTGAGGATTTTATAAAAGAAGAAAGACAATCATTGGTCACGGAACGTAAGCAACGAATGAAAAATCGTCAAAAAATGGTTGCGGCAAGCAACCGGATGTATGGACATACAGATGCGGCAAATGGGGTTGTACCAATCGCCGTCGTAGAAGATGCTGTACTTGATTATGAACAGGATATTTTGCTTCTGGAAAAAAACATAGTAATAAAGTAAGGAACGCTCGTCATAAATCCGATAAAATAAAGATAGACAGAAAATGAAGGAGTGAGGAACAATGCCTATCATCCAATCAGTGGAGCGCGCATTGAAAATATTGGATTTATTTGACGAGCGTGACAGGGAATTAACTATCACAGAAATAAGCAAACGAATGAATTTGCATAAAAGCACGGTTCATTCGCTTTTAAAAACCTTACAGCTGCATCAATATATTTCACAAGGTGAAGAAAATGGCAAATACTCTCTAGGTTTAAAGCTATTAGAGAGGGGGAGCGTGGTGGTGACCCATCTCGATTTGCGTAATGTCGCAAGAAAACATCTTGAATGGCTTTCCGAGACAACAAACTTAACGCTCCACCTCGTCATATTAGACGGGCAGGAAGGTGTATATATCGATAAAGTGGAAGGCAGAGGGGTTACGGTTTTGTATTCTCGTATTGGCCGCCGTGTCCCGATACATACAAGTGCAGTAGGTAAATCACTAGTGGCAACTAAAACCGATAGTGAACTAGATTTGCTCTTGGACGGCTATGTATATACAGGACCAACTGAAAGATCAATAAGGTCAAAAGAACAGTTCTTAGCTGAAATCGAAAAAGCACGTATTGCTGGGTATTCAATGGATAATGAAGAAAACGAACCAGGAATTTTCTGTCTGGCTGTCCCAATAAAAGATTATTCAGGCAAAGTAATAGCCGCTATGAGCGTATCGATGCCTTCATCGAAAGTAAATGAAGAAACACACGAGTATTATGTACGTATCTTAAAGGAATGCAGCAGTAAAATTTCGCAGGAGCTTGGATATGAATATCAAAAAATATAAAACGTGACTGCCATTTAGGAGGGACTAGCAAATGAGAATTATTCGCTATGTAAAAGAAAACGAGAAACAACTTGCTGCCGTGACAACCGAAAACAAGGTGGTGGATCTTCCGTTTATAGATTTTATGTCGTTGATTGAAACGGCACGTCAGAAAAACAAAACTGCGTTTGATATTGTAAAACAAATAGTTGCCGAAGAAGAAAAACAGCCATTAGAAGGTCTTAAATTAACAACGCCCATCGACGCACCAGAAGTATGGGCATCTGGTGTAACGTATAAAAAAAGCAAGGAAGCACGTAATTACGAAGCAACGCAAGGAAAGCTTGACCGCCAAACGTTCTATGACAAAGTTTATGATGCAGTGCGTCCCGAGATTTTCTTTAAATCGACTGCAGCAAGAACCGTAGGACCGAATGATCCAGTTTACTTACGTTCAGATTCACACTGGCAAATCCCGGAGCCAGAACTTGGTCTCGTCATCGACAAAGAAGGGACAATACTTGGATACATCGCAGGTAATGATATGAGCTGCAGGGACATTGAAGGTGAGAATCCACTTTATCTTCCACAGGCAAAAGTATGGAAAAATTCTTGCTCTATCGGACCGGCCATCTTATTAAAAGAGGCTGTTTCGGATCCATATGACCTTAAAATAATGTGCCGTATCTATCGAAATGAAGAAAAGGTATTTGACGGAGAAGCAAAAGTAAACCAACTGAAACGTAAACTGGAAGAGCTTGTGGAGTATTTAGTGTTAGATAACATTATTTTTGACGGAACAGTTCTGCTCACAGGTACATGCGTGGTTCCACCGAATGAATTTACATTGTATGACAACGATCGGATTGAAATTGAAATTCCAGGCATTGGAATTTTGAATAACCCCGTCATCCAAAGTAATGCCGTACAAACAATTTAAGGAGTGACAAAATGAGCGAATATAAAACCCTGTATTTAAGTAAGGAAGATAGTGTAGCTGTTGCCTTATCCGAAATTCCTGAAAAGACATCAGTGGTTGTGAAAGTAGGTCAAGATGACCTCGCTGTAACCGTAACCATTCTTGAACCGATTCGCTTTGGTCATAAGTTCGCAGTTAAAGCGATCGAACATGGAGCAGACATCATTAAATACGGTGAAGTCATCGGTGCAGCCTCCGCTTTTATTCCTGCTGGAGCACACGTTCATGTACACAATTTAGAAGGAAAAAGAGGAAGGGGTGACAAGATTGCAGAATGAAAAAATGCAGTTTTGGGGCTACCGCCGTCAGGATGGACGCGTAGGTGTCCGGAATCATGTTCTGATTTTACCGACGATTACTTGCGCAACGCAAACAGCTCAGCGCGTAACAGAGCTGGTAAGCGGAACAGTCACATTTATTCACCAGCATGGCTGTGCGCAAGTAGGCACTGATTATGATCAAACGGCCAGAACCTATGCGGGAATGGGTATGAATCCAAATGTATACGGTGTCATTGTACTTGGCCTTGGCTGTGAAACACATCAGGCGCATCGAATTGGAGATGAGATTGCCAAATGCGGCAAACCAGTCGAAACGGTGTCGATACAGGATCATGGCGGCACACTTCAAACCATTGCAGAAGTAGCTAAAATTGCAGTCAAAATGGTACAGGATGCCTCGATGGTACAACGAGAATTATGTGATTTTAGCGAGCTGATTGTCGGCACAGAATGCGGTGGGTCGGATGCATGCTCTGGATTATCGGCGAACCCGGCAGTCGGGCGTACGAGCGATTTGGTTGTCCAACAGGGGGGAACGGCTATTTTAGCAGAAACGACTGAACTCATCGGAGCAGAGCATTTGATAGCTAACCGGGCAGCAAACGACCAGGTAGCTAAAAAAGCTTATGCGGTTATTAAAATGATGGAAAACCGCTCGATTCAAATGGGCGTAGACATCCGCACCGGAAATCCAAGTCCGGGCAACATTGAGGGAGGTCTCAGCTCACTCGAAGAAAAATCACTAGGGGCTGCGACAAAATCAGGTACAACCCGGCTGGAGGAGGTCATTGATTATGCACAGGTACCGACGAAAAAAGGGCTCGTATGGATGGATACGCCTGGCCACGACATTGAACAATTGACGGGTATGGTCGCAGGCGGTGCCCAAATCGTTCTCTTTACAAGTGGACGAGGCACGCCAACTGGTTCTCCAATTGCACCTGTTATTAAAATTTCAACGAATACGCCAATGTTTGAGCGGATGAATGAAAATATGGATTTAAATGCAGGTACGATTGTCGATGGTATAGAAACCGTTGATGAAGTGGGCCGGCGCATTATGGATGAAATTCAACACGTTTCAAACGGAAAACTCACAAAAGCGGAAATATTAAAGCAACATGACTTTGGGATTTGGAGAATTGGACCAACATTTTAATATAAAAAGGAGCCAAAAACAATGATGTCAACTACATTTGCAACGAAAACATATAAAAATTTTATTAACAATGAGTGGGTAAACGCATCTTCTATGGAGACGATTAAAAGCATTAATCCGGCGGATAAAGAACCGGTTGGCTACGTTCAGAGCTCAACGGAAGATGACTTGAACAAAGCGGTAGTATCTGCGGATAAGGCGAAGAAAGCTTGGCGCAAGCTTGGGCAGTCTGCACGTGGCCAACTTCTTTTCAAAACGGCCAATATCTTAGAAGAAAACCTCGATGAAATTGCTGAAACAATGACCCGCGAAATGGGTAAAACATTACCCGAAGCAAAAGGCGAAACGGCACGAGGTGTTGCGATCTTACGTTACTATGCAGGGGAAGGAATGCGCAAAGATGGCGATGTTATTCCATCATCTGATAAAGATGCCCTTATGTTTACAAAACGTACACCACTTGGTGTTGTCGGCGTTATCACGCCATGGAACTTTCCAGTTGCGATTCCCATATGGAAAATGGCTCCGGCCCTTGTATATGGCAATTCAATCGTGTGGAAACCTGCTACGGAGGGAGCTGTTACAGCAGCGAAAGTGATGGAATGCTTCACAAAAGCCGGCTTCCCAGAGGGTGTTGTGAACTTCATTACCGGTACAGGATCTATCATCGGCCAAGGACTCATCGATCATCCGCTTTTAAATGCAATCACATTTACCGGTTCTGAAAGTGTCGGGCAAGGTGTAGCGAAGTCAGCTTCCGCGCGTGGCATTAAATATCAGCTTGAAATGGGTGGCAAGAATCCAGTTATCGTGACGAAAGATGCGAACATCGATCAAGCAGTCGAAGCAGTCATCAGCGGTGGATTTCGTTCTTCTGGCCAAAAATGTACAGCTTCAAGTCGTGTGGTCGTTGAATCAAAAGTCTATGATGAATTTAAACAAAAACTTGTAGACGCAGCTGCAAAAATTACCGTCGGCAATGGTCTACAAGAGGGTATTTGGATGGGTCCGTGTGCAAGCGAAAGCCAGTTTAATACGGTGAAAGAATACATTGAAAAAGGCAAGCAGGAAGGCGCAAAACTTATACATGGCGGCGAGATATTAACTGGCGGAGACTACGATAGGGGCTTTTTCATTACTCCAGCGATTTTTGAAGACGTCACGACGGATATGGTGATTGCACAGGAAGAAATTTTTGGACCAGTTATTGCACTTATAAAAGCAACCAATCTTGTCGAAGCAATTGACATGGCAAATAATACGAAATACGGATTGAGTGCATCGATCTTTACTTCAAATATTAGCTCAATTTTAGAATTCATCGATGAAATCGAAGTAGGGCTTGTCCGCATTAACGCAGAAAGCGCAGGCGTTGAGTTGCAAGCACCATTCGGCGGCATGAAGGCATCAAGCACAGGTTCTCGAGAGCAAGGTGAAGCGGCGAAAGAATTTTATACAGCATTAAAAACGGTTTATATTAAAGGTTCTTAACAAAAGAAAGAGAGGTTTTCATATTTGAAGATCTCTCTTCTTCCAAAAAAACATTGCGAGGTGCTTAATGAAAATCACAAAAATTTCTCTATTCAAAGTTCCACCCCGCTGGCTATTTTTAAAAATCGATACGGATGAAGGCATTTCTGGCTGGGGGGAGCCTGTCGTTGAAGGCCGTGCTGAAACGGTAAAAGCAGCAGTTAACGAACTGACCGATTATTTAATCGGGAGAAATCCGAACGACATTGAAGACATTTGGCAAACGCTTTATCGAGGGGGATTTTACCGAGGTGGCCCTATTTTAATGAGTGCCATTTCTGGCATTGAGCAGGCATTATGGGACATTAAAGGAAAATACTTTAACATTCCTGTATACCAAATGCTCGGGGGCAAAGCACGTGGAAAAATTAAAGTGTACTCGTGGGTCGGCGGCGATCGTCCAGTGGATGTCGTTGCTGCCGCAAAAGAAAAACAGAACGAGGGCTTTCTCGCTGTCAAAATGAACGCATCAGAAGAAATGAACTACATAGACAGCTTTTCGAAAGTAGAAGCGGTCATTGAACGCGTAGCGTCAATTCGGGAAGCGGTAGGGAAAGACTTTGGCATTGGTGTAGATTTTCACGGGAGGATTCATAAAACGATGTCAAAAACGATCGTGAAAGAACTCGAACCATACCGCCCAATGTTCATTGAAGAGCCGGTGCTGCCAGAAAATAATGAAGCACTTCGTGAGATTGCCTGGCACACGACGTGCCCGATTGCGACGGGTGAAAGGATGTATACTCGCTGGGGCTTTAAGCAGCTTCTTCAAGATGGCTATGTCGATATTATTCAGCCGGATCTGTCTCACACAGGTGGTATTTTAGAAGGGAAAAAAATTGCCGCGATGGCAGAAGCGTATGATGTAGCCATTGCGCCGCACTGTCCGCTCGGCCCAATGACACTCGCTTCATCGATTCATCTGGATGCTACGACGCCGAATTTCATTATTCAGGAGCAAAGCCTTGGTATTCATTACAACAAAGGGATGGATATTCTCGATTATGTTAAAAATTCTGAAATATTCGACTATGAAAATGGTTATGTGAACATTCCGGATAAACCGGGTCTTGGGTTAGAAATTGACGAAGAAAAAGTGAAGCAGGCAGCAGAAATAGGACATGATTGGAAAAACCCAATTTGGCGTCATGAAGACGGAAGTATCGCTGAATGGTAAAAAAAAGGAGGTCAAAACAATGAATTTTCATGGCATCATTCCGCCGGTAGTCACTCTTTTTGACGAAGCGGGAAATTTAGATATAGAGCTGAACAGAAGCTATATGGATCAATTAATTTCACGGAATATTGACGGTATTTTATTGATGGGAAGTTCAGGTGAGTTCTCATCACTTACAACAGAAGAACGAAAGCTATACGTACGCGAAATGATTAAGCACATTAACGGTCGAGTGCCGGTTATGGTTGGCGTTGGGCATACCGCATTAAAAGAGGTACATGAATTAACTTCTTATGCAGAAGAGCATGGAGCTGATGGGGTTCTTGTAGTCAACCCATATTACTGGAAACTGTCCGACGAACAATTATACCGTTATTATTCCAGCGTAGCTGATCACACAAATCTACAAGTGTTCATATATAACATTCCACTTTTAACAGGACAAAATATATCGGTAGAATTGATTAAAAGATTAGTAGTAGATCATTCAAATATTGCCGGTATTAAAGAAACGGTCAGTGATTTCGGCCACCTGCGGCAAGTCCTGACCGAAGTGAAAAAAGTTCGCAGTGATTTCCGCGTCTTTTCTGCATTTGATGAGCATTTGCTTCCAGCTCAAATGATTGGTGCAGCGGGTAGCATTAACGGAAGCGCTGTCTTTGCACCTGAAATATCCGTTGATTTATATAATTCATATCAAAAAGGTGATCTGGAAAAAGCACAGAAAAATCATCAAATGATTTCAAAGCTGATGGATATCTACACGTACGGACCGACATTTTTTACAGCCATGAAAGAAGCCGTTCATCAGCGCTGGTTTGACGTATCCGCTGGACACCGTGCTCCGTGTGATGTTTTCCCGGCTGATTTGCGTGACAAAGTAGCGGCTCTTTTAAAAAATATTGATATGAAAGAAGGTGTCCAATAATGAAAGAATCACGCGACTTGCTCGAGCAATTAGGCTACCCATCAACTGATCTTAAAGAACTTCCGACATCAACGAAAACATTTCCAGACGGGGCGCAATACCGCATTGAACTTCCAAGTGTAGAAGGTCCAGTTGCACTAAAAGAAACATTGAAAGAAATTGACCGCTTAGGCTTAACGATTCACAGAATATCTCAAGGAAGCGGCATCATGCTACAAACGGATGAAGAAATTAAAGAAATGTGTGAAATGACAGCAGAACGTGGCATGGAGCTTAGTTTGTTTGTCGGCCCCCGAGGTTCATGGGATGTCAGTGCGGGACCGCTTACACCTGGGGGCAAATCACAGGGGATACGCCATGAAGGTGCTGACCAGCTTGTTTATGCAATGGAAGATTTGAAAAGAGGAGCAGCTCTTGGTCTACGGGGTGCGTTAGTTGCAGATGAAGGACTTCTTCTTATGACGAAAGAAATGAAAAAGTACCGACAGTTGCCGGAAGATTTTGTTGTAAAAGTTTCGGTCCAAATGGGGTCAGCCAATCCAGTATCCGTTAAATTAATGGAAGACATCGGAGCGGATACGTACAACGTGCCACCTGCATTGACGCTTTCTAAACTTGCAGCGATTCGTCAAGCAATAGACATTCCAATTGATTTGTATGTCGAGGTACCGGATACATTTGGCGGCTTTTTGCGCTATTATGAAATACCGGAAATTATCCGTGTATTGGCGCCAGTTTACATCAAATTTGGTCTTCGTAATCACCCTGATGTATACCCATCTGGTAAACAATGGGAGAGTACGAACATCTCACTTGCACATGAACGTGTACGCCGTGCCGCAATTGGAATTCAAATGATTGAACGATATTATCCAGAAGCGAAAACATCGAAACTTGGTGCGGAAGGACTCGGAATTGCGAAAGTCGAAAAAGCAGCTGCGAAATAAATGATTTTCACCTGAAACGGGAGGAATCCCCCTGACCTAAAGGGGTTTATTACCATATGTGGGAGTGGAGTCTAAATGGCCTTTAAAATATTATTAACGGATTATGAATTTGAGAATTTGCAATATGAAGAAGACGTTTTTAAAGAAAGCGGATTGGACATTGATTTCATAAAAGCGCAATGCAAAACAGAAGAAGAAGTTATTGAGTTGGCAAAAGAAGTGGATGCGATTTTAAATCAATATGCTCCTGTCTCACGCCGTGTCATTGGATCACTTGAAAACACGAAAATCATATCCCGCTACGGTGTCGGCGTCAATACAATTGATCTCGATGCGGCGAAAGAAAAGGGGATTACTGTTGCCAATGTACCTGATTATGGCATGGAAGAAGTTTCGAATCATGCATTGGCGCTTTTGCTTTCATGGGCGCGCAAAGTGACGCTGTTAAACAATGAGGTAAAAAAAGGTAACTGGAACTTTAAAGCTTGTGTGCCGATTCATCGTTTTAACGAGCAAACGGTTGGGGTTCTTGGTTTTGGTCGTATTCCGCGTCGTTTCGTGGAAAAGGTGAAACCGCTCGGTTTTAAAACGGCTGCATACGATCCATTCGTATCGGCAGAAGATATGGCAGCCGTCGGCGTTCAAAAAATGAATCTCGAAGAAATTATTAGTGAAGCTGATTATTTGTCAGTACATGTACCGCTAATTGATGATACGTTTCATCTGATCAATGAGGAGCGCTTAAGACAAATGAAGAGAAATGCGGTCATCATTAACACAGCTCGTGGGCCGATAATCGATGAAAAAGCACTCGCTGAAGCACTTGAAAAAGGGATAATTGCAGGCGCCGCACTTGATGTTACAGAAGATGAGCCGGTCAGCATCGATAGCCCGCTTCTCAAAATGGACAATGTCATCATCACACCGCACAGCGCCTGGTATTCTGAGGAAGCGATGATTGAACTTCGTCAAAAAGCAGCGAAAAATATCGTTCAGGTCTTAAGCGGCGAAAAAACACCATACGCGTTGACGTAAGAAAGGATAAAAATATGAAAATAGCATCTTTTTCGGTAAAATCCGACCATCATATCGGCATCGTACAAGATGATCAAATCATAAGTTTAACGGCACTCGGTCCAGATGATTTTCCTGCTTGTATGAAAACGTTTATAGAACGAGGAAGCGAGTTGCGTAAACGTGCTGAACAGTTAATCGAGCAACGGGGTAATGACGATGCAAAATTCCCACTATCAGAAGTAAAATTCCTCCCACCGATCGCACAGCCGGAAAAAATCATTTGCGTCGGGCTGAACTATATAGATCATTGCAAGGAAACTGGAATGGAGCCGCCGGCTTCACCGGTCATTTTTTCAAAATATGCGAATGCGATTGTCGGTCAAAATGATGTTATTGAGATCCCAATTAATTCAAAAGAAGTCGATTTTGAAGCAGAGCTTGCGATTGTCATTGGAAAAAAAGCGAAAAATGTGTCAGAAGAAGAGGCGAATGACTACGTCTTTGGCTATACAATTATGAATGACATTAGCGCCCGGGATTTGCAATTTCAGGACGGCCAGTGGTCACGCGGCAAAACGGCAGACACATTTGCGCCAATAGGTCCTGTTGTCGTTACACATGATGAAGTGGGTGATCCACATGAGCTGGCGATTTCCCTTGAATTAAACGGAGAAATGATGCAGGATTCCAATACAAGTAACTTAATTTTTACCGTTCCGCAAATCATCTCATTTTTATCACAGTCCATGACGCTAAAGCCAGGTGATTTGATTGCAACTGGTACACCACCTGGCGTTGGAATGGGGCGTAATCCGAAAGTCTGGTTGAAAAACGGTGACCGGATGAACGTCAGTATTGAAAGGATCGGTACGCTTTCTAATCACGTTAAAGCCTAACATGAGAGAAAGAAGATGATGAAATGGATGTTGTAACAATCGGAGAAACGATGACAGTATTTACCCCGAATGAAGAAGGACCCCTTCGCCACGCCCGCTCTTTTTCAATGAAGTTCGGCGGTGCGGAATCCAATGTCGCGATCGGGTTAAGCCGTCTCGGTCACAGGTCACGCTGGATAAGCCGTCTCGGTGAGGATGAATTTGGCGATGCGATGCACTCGTTTATTCGCGGTGAAGGTGTCGATGTCTCATATGTAACACGAGATGCTAATGCGCCGACCGGAGTCTTTTTCAAAGAATTCAGGCGGCTAAATGATACGCGAGTCTATTACTACCGTAAAGATTCGGCGGCTAGCAAAATGACAGCAGAATTACTGCCGGAACATGCGATTCAAGACGCCTTTTACTTACACATTACCGGTATTACTCCTGCACTTGGTGAGTCGTGCCAGTTGCTCATAGACAAAGCGATCCGCATTGCCAAGGAAACCGGAACAAAAATCGTCTTCGATCCGAATATTCGGTTGAAAATATGGGCGGATGAAAATGAAGCGCGTCACTTCATTACAAAATACGCATCGGAAAGTGATATCGTCATGCCGGGTGTGGCCGAAGCTGAATTTTTATTCGGTTCCTACACACCGGAGCAGTTTATCGATCATTTTCATGAACTCGGTGTCGAAACAGTTTTGCTGAAATTGGGCAAAGAAGGTTCTCTAATTTCATCCCCGTCTGTACCGAAAACACACGTACCGGGATTTTTTGTAGATCGTGTCGTAGACCCAATCGGTGCTGGGGACGCTTTTGCATCTGGTGTACTCTCCGGCCTTCTTGATGGACTGGCGCTAGAAGAAGCTGCACGGCGCGGAAATGCCATGGGAGCAATGGTAACGATGGTAAATGGCGATGTAGAGGGTTTGCCGATACGTGACGACCTCGATTTATTTATGAGTGGCGGAGCAGAAGATGTGACTAGGTAGAAAGGTGGAAAAGAATGACTAAACTAGTAGAGCTGAAACAAGGGAAGCTAGTCGCCGTTATTCGTGGTGCACGTCCCGATCAAATTGTACCAATCGCTAGAGCCCTGAATGAAGGTGGGATCCGAACACTCGAAATTACAGTAGAAACACCCAAAGTTTGCGAGTTAATTGATAAAGTAAAAGAGGAGTTCGGCGATGATATCATAGTGGGTGCCGGTACAGTATTGGATCCAGAAACGGCTCGTTCGGTCATCATGGCTGGAGCGGAATTTATCTTTTCGCCAACCGTCAATATTGAAACGATTAAAATGGCAAAGCGCTATGGCATTATTAGCATCCCCGGTGCGCTTACACCAACGGAAATTTTGACAGCTTACGAGCATGGAGCCGACGTTATTAAAGTATTTCCGGCAGATGCACTTGGGGTTGGTTACTTTAAAAATCTTAAAGGTCCGCTGCCTCACATCCCTCTAATGCCGACTGGCGGTGTTAATTTGGATAACCTCGCTTCCTTTTTAAAGGCAGGTGCGGTCGCAGCGGGAATCGGCGGTTCTTTAATAAACCCAAAGAAATTGCTTTCAGAGGAAGATTACACTGAACTGGAAGAAACGGCCAAAAAATTCTCTGCTATTGTACAAAATAATTAGAGTAAGCCGAAGCTAATACGCGAGGCTTTATAGGGAAATAGGGATGAAATGAAACGTATAAAAAAACTGGATCCATTTCCACCTTCCCCATTTTGTCAATGGCACCTTAAAAAAATCCCTGTAGAGCTTCTGTTCAATCTTTATGTGGCCCATACAGGTGTTCCTGTTAGCGGTAAAAGAGGATAAAATTAGAATTGTTTTATCAAGAAAGGAGAACAATTTGGCATGATACAAGAAAAATACAAAAAACTTCAGGATATTCTTGTAAAGATGGAGACTGTTGTGGTCGCATTTTCAGGAGGGGTAGACAGCACATTTTTGCTTAAAGTTGCAATTGATACTTTGGGATATGACAACGTGTTAGCCATTACAGCGGATTCGGAAACTTATCCGTCGAGCGAGCTGGAAGAAGCCATTATGCTCTCAAAATGGATCGGTGCCAGCCATCGTGTCATTCAAACATCAGAGTTAGCCATTCCAGGATATACAGAAAATAACCAAAATCGCTGTTACTTTTGTAAAAGTAGTTTATTTGACCACTTGCTTCCTATTCTTGAAGATTATGAATTTAATAATATTATTTATGGGGTTATTGCCGATGATGCGAATGAATTTCGTCCAGGCATGAAAGCAGCAAAAGAAAAAGGCATCCGGGGACCTCTTCAAGAAGCGAATTTATTCAAAGAAGAAATAAGAGTGTTGTCTAAAGAAGTAGGTTTGCCAACTTGGGATAAACCATCATTTGCCTGCCTATCATCACGTATAGCCTACGGCGAAATCATTACGAAAGAAAAATTGACGAAAGTAGATAAGTCAGAGGCTTATTTAAAATCATTAGATATTCACCAGGTGCGTGTTCGGACCCATGAGGATACCGCCCGTATAGAAGTAGATCCTGCTGATATGCCACTTGTGCTTGAATATCACGTTTTAATTACGAAACGTCTGAAGCAATTTGGTTATAAATATGTCTCTTTGGATCTCACGGGCTATACAAGCGGGAGTATGAATTTAGCGCTTAAAAAGGAAGAAATGGTATGATTGACGATATTCTAGAGCAGGTACAAAATGGTACATTGACAGCAGCGGAAGCAAAAACAAAACTTGCATCCTATGAAAATTTAGGGTTTGTAAAAATTGATCATCATCGTAAAAAAAGACAAGGCTTTCCCGAAATTGTATTTGGAGAAGGGAAAACAGCAGAACAAATTTTAACGATTGTTCAATCGTTACGGGCAAGGAATGATTCTGTACTAGTGACACGTATTTCTCGAGAAAAAGCGTTATTTGTACAAAAAGAATGTCGGGACTTTGAGTACAACGAGATTGCACGGACACTCGCATGGGTTAAAGAAAAGAAGAAAACTAATGGTTCATATATCGCGATTGTGTGTGCTGGGACATCGGACTTGCCCGTTGCGGAAGAAGCAGCCGTCACGGCCGAAACTTTAGGTATTCCAGTCAGGCGTATTTACGATGTGGGTGTCGCAGGGCTGCACCGACTTCTTGATAATATAGACGAAATACGAAATGCGACTGTTTCGGTATGCGTCGCGGGAATGGAGGGAGCGCTTCCGAGCGTGCTAGGAGGCCTTGTCATGAATCCGATTATTGCTGTGCCAACAAGTGTTGGATATGGTGCGAATTTCAACGGATTATCGGCACTTTTATCGATGCTCAATTCATGCGCATCAGGTGTAAGCGTTGTCAACATTGATAATGGATTTGGTGCGGCATACAACGCAGCGCTCATTTACAAACTCGTACATAAAAAGGAGGTCAATGATGAGGACATTATATTTTGACTGTTTTTCTGGCATAAGCGGCGACATGGTAATTGGTGCTTTAATTGATGCAGGTGCCGATCCTTTTCAAATGGAAGAAGAGTTAAAAAAGCTAAATATAGAAGAAGAATATACTCTGTCCTGGGAAAAAGTTGTCAAAAATGGTATTACCAGTACAAAATTTGATGTCATTCTTTCCAGAAAACCGGAGCACCTTCATGAACACATCCATAGTCATGAACGCCATCACCATCACGAACATAATCACTCCAACGACCATAGCCATGATCACGAGCAAAGTCATATTCTTGATCACAATGAACATAGTCACTCCAACAGTAATAGCCATGAACACCATCATCATCATGATCACCGCACATACAAACAAATTGTCGAGATAATCAATGAGGCTAACTTTAATGCATCGGTTAAGAACATGTCACTTGCTATTTTTAAGAAGATTGGTGAAGCTGAAGGGCACATCCACGGGCTTCCCCTCGAGAAAGTTCACTTTCACGAAGTAGGAGCGGTTGATTCGATTATAGATATAATTGGAGCAGCAATTTTAATCAATCAACTCGGTATTCAATCGGTACTTTCATCAGCCATCCCAACGGGGTCTGGACATATTCATATTGATCACGGTATATACCCGGTTCCTGCACCTGCTACACTGGAAATATTAAAAGGTGTACCGATTGCCGCAAGCGATATTCGATCGGAATTGGCTACGCCCACAGGGGCTGCAATCGCAGCTGTTTTAGCAGAATCATTTTGTCCGCTCCCGACCATGACTGTCGAATCAATCGGCTATGGTGCGGGAACAAAAACATTTAAAAATCATCCGAACGTCCTTCGCATTATCATAGGAGAGATGCAATGAACCACCCACCTGATCACGAGCATATCGATGACCAAATGATCAAAATGGAAGTTAATCTAGATGATATTTCCGGTGAATGGCTAGGCTATGTAATGGATTTGCTGTTTGAATCAGGGGCAAATGATGTTTTTTACACGCCGATTTTTATGAAAAAAAATCGACCGGGAGTATTGTTGCAGCTTCTCTGTTCACAACAGATGATTCCCGAAATGAAAAAGATATTATTTGCTGAAACAACGACTCTTGGTATCCGCTACTATCCGCTTTCGGTGCACAGGCTTGAACGCTCATTTTCTAAAGTACATTCACTATGGGGCGCGGTAACGGTAAAGAAAGGGGTATATGGCGGGCAGCTCGTGCAACAAGCACCTGAATTTGAGGACTGTCGGAAAATTGCTGTTGAGAACAATATACCACTTAAACAAGTGTATGAAGAAGTATGGAAGTGTCTTGGGGAGGAGAAAGAAAATTGAGTCTTGTGTCTTCTTACATTGGATTCTTATTAGGGAAAAAACATTCATTAGTACCGGAGAATGTTATTGCAGTGGCAACTACAGCAGGCAATAAGAAAAAAATATTGCGGTCCTCACTTACGGGCGTGTATTGGGGATTCGGCCATACTTGTACTCTGTTCCTGCGTTGTATTAGGCTAGTAATACTTGGACCGAGCTGTTTTTTTACATACCGTCAGAATATCAGGCACGATCATGAGCATGAGTAACTTGTTTTCTCCTTAAAAAGGAAAGCAGGGTAATACAGACTGTCGGTAACGTCCAGGCAGTCTCTTTTTATATTTATTTATTAAGATTGTCGATAAGTACACATTACTGGGAAGCCTTCATCAAGGTAAAGATTTTTTCTGGTCTGGTACAGACATGGTGATTTATTTTGGAAAGCACCCAATAGCAAAAACCCCTCGTGCTATGTGCCATGAGTTCAGAACGACGACGAGATGCTTTCAGTCGGGGGGACTTTGAAATGCCATTCCCTTAATGCAACAGGAATGATTGTGGTTGCGCCATTCATTTCAAAGAAATTGCCGCTTGAAGAAATTGTGAAGGATTTTGGATTAATGAAGATCCCGAATGTATCTTTAAAGATATTATTTGGCCGGATTAAACGAAAGAGGTGAAGGTATGGTAGTCAATTTATTTGGATTAGAGGGAAAAGTTGCAGCGGTGACAGGGGCTACAAGAGGAATAGGACGTTCTATGGCTATAGCATTAGCAGAAGCGGGTGCAGACATTGCATTACTTCAGCGTTCGGTTGAACAAGTTGATGTAAAGTACGAAATTGAAAACTTAGGAAGAAAATGCTTGATTATTCCCTGTGATTTAGAAGATTTGAATCAAGTAAAGGAAGCAATTCCTAGTGTCGTCGCGCATTTTGGAAAGATTGATATTCTAGTTAATAATGCTGGTATTCAGCGCCGCTCACCTTCAGTCGATTTTCCAGAATCAGATTGGGATGATGTGATCCAGGTAAATTTAAAAACCGTTTGGCTTTTATGTCAGATGGCAGGTCGCTATATGGTACCGCAAAGAAGTGGGAAGATCATAAATATGGCCTCTCTGCTCTCATTTCAAGGGGGATTAACCGTCCCAGCGTATGCAGCAGCCAAAGGTGGAGTAGCACAGCTAACAAAAGCGTTGTCTAATGAATGGGCACAATACAATGTGAATGTAAATGCCATTGTTCCAGGTTATATAGCAACAGATATGAATGAGGCTCTAATCAATGATGCTGCAAGAAACAGGCAAATACTTGAACGAATTCCAGCGGGGCGCTGGGGAAACTCGGAAGATTTTAAGGGGGCTGTTGTATTCTTAGCTTCAGAGGCAGCAGGTTATGTTCATGGTCATTTATTATCTATTGATGGCGGTTGGTTAGGCCGATAATCTACAAATGTGTTATTTCTGGCGAAAATTAAAATTTTTGTAGAAAGACAGTTAAGTATTTGCTTAACCCGTTTTAGAATCCTAATAAAATTATGATTTTGTAATTAAACTAGAAGAGCTGAAAAATAGGATATTATTGAGATGAAGTTATATTTCCAGAAGATTTATAAATAAAGGATGGCTCAAAAATCAGTATAATTATTTTCCTCATGTTAAAAATTCTTGAAAAAATTACCTGCAGAATGAATCCGCAATAAATATTAAATATCCGGGGGTACATAATACGTAAATTTGAATTGCATAGCATTTTGAGACCATATAAAACACTTCCAATGTATGTACATTATTAATTGTACCATTTTGGAAGGTTAATGGTCTCTCAACTTTTAAGGTTAGCCCACCAGCCCCCTCTTGTATAAGTTCGCAGTCTGTTCATGGATTATAGACTAGCAAAATCTTCAATGTAAGTTGATTGCAACTATGCAGATATACCTTTATTTTTTCTCTGAAGAATCCATATTTCTAATGCCCCTGAGCCAAGCAAGACTCCTGAAATAATGAAGATAAGGCCCAAGAAATGTGCAGGCACAATAGCTTCATTAAGAAAAATGGCTGCCCCGACTAAAGAAAATAAGGTGTTTAAATTAAGAAATATAGAGGATTCGGCCGCACCAACCTGACCAATGGCGTAATTATAGCCCATATGCCCAAGTGCTGTGGCAATCACTGCTGAGAAAATGAAACCTACCCATATGGAAGGTGGAGCAGAAGCAAGTAATGCTAAGCCATCTGGTTCCTTCCATAAGCTGATGGCGAAAAGAATAAAAGATCCAATTAACATCATATAGCCGGTTAATAGGCGTGGATCCATTGTTTTTGAAGCTTGATTAATCAAAATAAAACTTAACGCTTGTGAAAGAATGGAGAGTAAGATATCCACATCTCCCAGATTAATAGAATGAATACCACCGCTTCCTGCCAAAACGGTAAAACTCACACCAAGAGCACCACAAATAAAACCAAGAAATCGGATGATAGTCGGCTTTTTACGAAAAAATATCATAGATAAAATGACTGTTAAAATTGGCCCCATGCCCAAAATCAATCCAGTATTTGTAGCGGACGTTTTTGATAACCCTTCAGCTAAAAAATAATGATGAAAAACGACGCTCAAAAGTGCCCCTCCGAAAACGTAGAAAAGTTCGTTTTTTTTAGGGAGACGTATTAGACCAAGAAAGTAGAGGATAAGGCAAACTATCAAAGAAGCCGTAAAAATTCTTAAAGAGGTAATTGTCACAGGTTGAGTATGCTCAACTAAAATTTTAATAACAGATACGTTTAACCCCCAAGTAATCATGATTCCGATAAGTAAGATGTAGATTTTTAAAGAGCTCATTCAAAACAACCTTTCAAACATATTTAACAATTGATATATTATACAACTATCTCCAAATTAATAGCAAAAAAGTAAATTTCGATAGTATCAATAGGGGGAAGGGGAAAATCGAAACTGCTAATCATATAGAACCTATGTAGCACATGTGTGGAATGAAGGGGGAATGGTTAAAAGATTATAGATTATGGAAATGATAGTGTGTAAGAAATACTAACTTAAGTTGTCTTGTTCAGATTTTCCCAAAATAAATCCATATGGATCCTCTGGCAGAGTTACCAAGAGGAGTGAAAAGTATTGAACTAAGCTTTTTATGTAGAGTTTCTTGGGAATATATAGGTATATTTGGTAATGTGTAGGGTTTAATGGTGTGGAAAATTCACGAATAGAAATAAAATTACAAATTATTAAATTTTTCTATTGTTTTTGGTAGGGTTTTCAATTACAATTTCCTTATGATTTACCAAACCGGTTTAGTAAATTACTAAATCGATTTACCTTAAAAGGAAAGTTGGATATGATCAAATATATTACCTTTTATTTGTGAATGTTCGAAAAAAGGAGGTACTGTATTGTCATCAAAATTTGGTGTTTTAACACTGGGTGACGCCATGATTACGTTAAACCCAGAAGAAACTGGGCCTTTAAGATTCGTGAACAGATTTGAGCGAAAAGTAGGAGGGGCTGAACTGAATTTTGCCATTGGTTGTGCTCGGCTTGGTATGAGGGCAAAGTGGTTAAGCCGTTTGGGCAAGGATGAGTTTGGTCGTGTTATTTATAATTTCGCACGTGGGGAAGGGGTGGATATGAGTGATGTTGCCTTTGTAAATGGTTATCCAACATCCCTAAATTTCAAAGAAATTCGAGAGGATGGTTCCGGAAAGACTTTTTATTATCGCTATCAGTCACCCATATTAACTCTAAAACCGGAAGATATCACAGATCGGATGTTTGAAGATATTGACCTTGTCCATCTCACTGGTGTTTTTTTGGCTATAGATCCTAAAAATGTAGATATTGCTAAGAGGGTTATGGAAATCGCTAAACAAAAAGATATCCCTGTCTCATTTGATCCGAATATCCGCCTAAAGCTATGGTCTATCGAAGAAGCGAGATCTGTTTATTTAGAAGTTTTTCCATCTGTTGATATTTTGCTAACAGGTCTAGACGAAATACGATTGATTATCGGGATTGACTCTGAAGAATCATTGGCGGAATTCGCAAATGTAAATAATATAGATCAGCTTGTCATCAAGGACGGGGAAAATGGCTCAAAACTATATACAAATAGTGTTTGGCATAAAAAAGAAGCATTCCCTGTTACCCCGATAGACACTGTTGGTGCGGGAGATGGCTTTGATGCCGGCTATATATACGGATATCTTCATGGTTTATCTATCGAAGAACGATTGGAATTCGCAAATGGCGTTGGAGCTCTTGTAACGACTGTTTCGGGAGATAATGAGGGGTTACCCTATTTGGAAGAGGTATGGCCTTTCATACAGAGTGAAACTGTTATTGAAAGGTAAGGTAATGAAGAAACAAGGTATCAATAGCGGCATATGGATATGAATTTCTTACAAAGTAGGTGGGGAAATGAAAGCGGTTCAAGTACGAAAAGCACATGAACTTGTTATTCAAGAAGTAGAAAAACCCGAGATTTCGAACTCAACAGATGTCCTTGTTAAAGTTAAAAGAGTCGGGATTTGTGGATCTGATATGCATATCTACCATGGTACAAACCCTCTTGCTACATTGCCCCGAGTTGTTGGACATGAGGTAGCGGGAGAAGTTGTGGAGATTGGTCAAGATGTCACAGGTATTAAAGTAGGGGACCACGTGGTTATTGAGCCTATCAGTTATTGTGGAGAGTGTTATGCTTGCCGTAAAGGTCGCCAAAATGTATGCGAAACATTGTCTGTATTTGGTGTACATGAAGATGGTGGGATGAGGGAATGGTGTGTTCTTCCCGAAAAACAACTACATGTTGTGGATTCCGCTTTAGCTTGGGAAGAAATAGTATTAGCTGAACCTTATACAATCGGTGCACAAGCGGTTTGGAGAGGAGAAGTAGAGAAAGGCGACACAGTACTTATTCAAGGAGCAGGTCCTATTGGGATTTGTATATTAAAGATGGCTAAGCTTCAAGGGGCATCGGTAATGATCACGGATTTAAGTGATGAGCGCTTGGCTTTTGCTAAAGTAAGTGGCGCTGATATTACCGTTCATGCGGGCAGTGAAGATGTTCAACAGCGTGTACAGGAATGGACGAATGGCGAAGGTGCCAATGTTGTCATTGATGCCGTATGTTTGCCCATGACTTTTGAATTGTCCTTTGATGTAGTTTCTACTGCAGGACGGATAGTCGTGCTAGGTTTTGATGAGCGAACTGCAGCGGTTTCCCAGCTTCCAATCACTAAAAAGGAAGTTTCGGTGAAAGGTTCTAGATTGCAAACCAACCAGTTCCCAAAAGTAGTGAAACTGTTAAATGAAGGTAATCTACGACATGAAGGTTTAGTTACACATACATTTTCCCTTGATGATGTCCAAAAAGCATTTAATTTTGTTGAAAACCATCCAGAGCAGGTTCGAAAAGCGATCATCGTATTTAATTAAGGGGGTTGACGTAATGGATAAACATTCAATAATTCACCAAATAACGGAAACGAAAGTTGTAGCTGTTATCCGGGGACAGGATGCAGAGGAAGCGGCACAACTGTCTAAAGCAGCTGTTGAAGGTGGTATACGGTCAATCGAATTGACTTATACAACACCACAAATTCAAGAAGCTTTCAAAGAACTGCAAAATACAGATGCTCTTATAGGAGCAGGTTCGGTATTGGATTCTGAAACAGCTCGCCATGCCATTTTAGCTGGTGCCAGTTTTATTGTGAGTCCCTATTTTGTTGAAGAAGTTGCTATCCTTTGTAATCGATATGGCATTCCGTATATGCCTGGTTGTATGACAATTCGAGAAATGGCTACAGCTCTTGAAGCAGGTTGTGATGTTCTGAAACTATTTCCGGCAAACCACTTTGAACCTTCTTTCATCAAGTCCGTTAATGGTCCGCTACCTAATGTAAGGATTATGCCAACCGGCGGAATTAATTTGGACAATATGAAGGACTGGCTGAATGCAGGTGCAGTAGCTGCAGGAATCGGTAGTGACTTAAACAAAGCCTATAAGAGCGGTGGCTATGAAGCCGTAGTTGAATTAAGTAGAAAATACATGCAGAAAATTGCAGAATAATGGGGGTGCACGATGAATATTACATTTAGATGGTATGGGAAAGACAATGATACCGTTACATTGGAGCAGGTTAAACAAATCCCTGGAGTTAAGGGGATTGTCTGGGCATTGCACCAAAAACCTGTTGGTGAGGTATGGGAAAAAGAAGAAATTAAAAAAGAAATTGAGTATATCCAATCATTTGGTTTCCACACAGATGTTGTTGAAAGTGTAAATGTTCATGAATCGATTAAATTAGGAAATGAAGATCGTATGATGTATATCGAGAAATACAAAGAGACGATCCGTAACCTTTCAGAGGCTGGAGTAAAAGTCATTTGTTATAATTTTATGCCGATTTTTGATTGGACTCGAACAGAAATGTTCCATCCATTGGAAGATGGTTCAACTGCATTATTTTATGAAAAAGCAAAAGTAGATACGTTAGATCCACAAGAGTTAATTCGTACGGTAGCAGAAGCTTCAGATTTAACATTGCCTGGTTGGGAACCAGAAAAGATGGAGCAGATTTCTGAATTATTCGAAGCATATAAAAGTATAGATGAAGATCAGCTGTGGGCGAATTTAGAAATTTTCCTTAAAGAAATATTACCTGTTGCCGAGGCATGCGGCATTAAAATGGCTATACATCCGGATGATCCACCATGGTCCATTTTTGGCTTGCCACGAATCATCACGGGAGAATCAAGTTATGAAAAACTAATCGCCATTTCGGATTCGACATCGAATGCGTTTACGATGTGTACAGGCTCGATGGGTGCGAACCCTGAAAATGATATGGTACAAGTAGCTAAAAAGTATGCTTACCGTGCTCCTTTCTCGCATATCCGTAATGTGAAAATTTATGAAAACGGTGACTTTGTGGAAACATCGCATTATACACAGGATGGATCCATTAATGTGCAGGGTGTTGTAGAAGAATTGAACAAGCAAAATTATACTGGCTATGTAAGACCTGACCACGGCCGTCACATTTGGGGAGAGGTTTGTCGCCCAGGTTACGGATTATACGACAGGGCATTAGGTATTATGTATTTACTTGGATTGTGGGATGCATATGAAGCCTCCAAAGTTGGTAAGCAATCATGATGCCTATCCACGAAAACTTAACAAATAGGGTGGCAGTAATCACCGGCGGCAGTGGTGTATTGTGTTCCAAAATGGCTGTAGAGTTAGCCCGTCATGGTGTCAAAATAGCTATATTGAACAGAACGGCTGAAAAAGGACAACAGATAGTCGATATCATTGGCCAAACAGGCGGAACTGCAATATCCATCGCGACAGACGTTTTGGATAGAATCTCATTAGAGAATGCAAGAGAGAAAATACTGGAAACGTTCGGACGAGTGGACCTATTAATAAATGGTGCTGGAGGCAATCACCCTGATGCCATTACAGCTCCAGAGAAATATGGGGAAGATGTAGATGGAAAGTCATTTTTCGATTTAGATGAAAATGGTTTTTCTCAAGTTTTTGCCAGTAATTTCACAGGTACATTTTTGGCGAGTCAGGTTTTTGGGAAAGCGTTATTACAAGTGGAAGCACCAGTTATATTAAATATTTCTTCCATGAGCTCTTACTCTCCAATGACTAAAGTACCAGCATATAGTGCTGCCAAAGCTTCGATAAATAACTTTACAATGTGGATGGCTGTTCACTTTGCTGAAGAGGGCTTACGTGTGAATGCTATTGCACCAGGTTTCTTTTTGACGAAGCAAAATCGAGACCTTTTGCTTAATGAAGATGGTAGTCTTACGGCAAGGTCCAATAAAATTATTACAGCAACACCCATGAAACGCTTTGGGCAACCTGAAGATTTGCTTGGTACATTGCTTTGGCTTGTTGATGAATCCTATTCGGGTTTTGTCACAGGAATTACGGTGCCAGTTGATGGCGGTTTCATGGCCTACTCAGGAGTGTGAACAAATTTCTTTTTTATAAATAAAGATGCCATGCAGGCGACTGGTCTTTTTATGATAGCTCACTGATTATGGGATGGTATTGGGATGTGCATTTTCGGTATAACAGAAGGTGATTGTAAAGCTGTTATTAATATAATAGAATATTTCTTATATATCATAAACCATTTTGTTAAATGGTGATAAGCACAGAAATGAAAACACGAGACAGGAATGAATGAAATGAAAACTATTACAATTACTGATGTCGCCAAACATGCGAAAGTATCGAAAAGCACTGTTTCCCAATACTTGAATAAGCGATACGAATACATGAGTGAAAAAACTAGAAAAAAAATTGAAGAGACTATTGAAGAGTTGAACTATCAACCTAATATTATAGCGCGCAGTTTAAAACAAAAATCGACTTTTACGGTTGGGGTAGTGGTTGCCAATATTCTTCACACGTTTTCTACACAAATTATACGTGCAATAGAAAACTACTTTTATAAACAAGGGTTTCATATTATTGTATGTAATGCAGATGATAATCCTGAGAAGGAAAAGAATTATATTGAAATGCTAAGAGCAAAGCAAGTTGATGGAATCATCATTTTCCCCACAGGGGACAATCTTGATTTATATAAACGTATGAAGAGTGATCAGTTTCCAATTGTATTTATGGATCGGACGATAGAAGAATTAAATATTGCTACTGTTATGCTTGATAATCATCTTGCGTCAAAGTTAGCGGTTGATCGGTTTGTAGAAAAAGGTTATGAAAAAATTGCAATCATAACCACTTCTATAATCCATAATATCAGTCCTCGAATTGAACGTATCCAAGGGTACAAAGATACACTCGCGTCACATGGAATACAATTCAATGCAGATTATATTAAAACAGTGAATGCAGAAGAAATTCCGAATGCACTTTCAGAATTTTTCGAATTAAAAAAACCGCCTCAAGCAATATTAGCAGGAAATGATATCGTACTTAATGAAATTTTGCGATATATGAAAAAACACGATATGAATATTCCTGAGGATGTTGCGGTTATTGGAATTGATGAAGTCCCGTACGCTAACTTCTATACACCGACTATAACAACGGTTAATCAGCCAGCAATTGAAATGGCAAATCAGGCAGCAGAGTTATTGCTTAGTCAGATAAATAAAACTGGAAAAGAAGACACAAGCGTGCATCGTTTGAAACCGAATTTGCTGTCAAGAAATTCTTGCTAGACGCAAGATTTTAAGTAAAAAAGAAAGCGCTTTTTTACTAGATTCGATTCTACTAAACCGATTTACTTTTGATGCTTTTTAAGGGTTTATTTTATATGTTTGGTTCTTGGTTATAAATTGGAAACGTTTTCAAAGGTACTTTTACATTTATTGAAACATCTAGGGGGTTCTTTATGTTTACAAAAGGTAGAGGAATGATCATTCTTTTCTTGTTCTTAGCAGGTGTAATAAATTATTTAGACCGTTCTGCATTGTCCATAGCAGCGCCGTTTATTCAAGATGATTTATCGTTAACAGCGACACAGATGGGGATTATTTTTAGTAGTTTTTCTGTAGGATATGCGATATTTAACTTTCTTGGAGGGATGGCATCCGATAAATATGGTGCGAAGCTGACACTTTTCGTTGCTATGATTGTTTGGTCTATATTCAGTGGTGCACTTGTACTGGCTGTCGGGTTTGTCAGTATGATTGTCATTCGTATTTTGTTCGGGATGGGTGAGGGTCCACTCTCCTCAACAATCAATAAAATGGTAAATAACTGGTTTCCTTCTAATCAACGGGCATCGGTTGTTGGTTTGACGAATAGCGGGACACCACTTGGTGGAGCCATTGCAGGACCGATTGTTGGTTTTATAGCAATCTCTTATGGTTGGAGAGTTTCATTTATTGCTATCATGGTGATTGGTCTTATATGGGCTGTTTGCTGGTGGAAATTTGCTAAAGAAAAACCAGAAGAGTCAACTGAACAGGAAAATGTGGGAAAAGAATATGTAGCAGCAGCAGCGGAAGGGAAATTGAAATTCACCTTCTATTTAAAACAAAAAACTGTATTATTTACAGCACTTGCATTTTTTTCGTACAACTATATCTTGTTCTTTTTCTTAACATGGTTCCCAAGTTATTTGGTAAATGCACGCGGACTAAGCGTAGAAAATATGAGTATCATCACAGTGATTCCGTGGATCTTTGGTTTTATTGGTCTTGCTTTGGGAGGTTTCGTGTCGGATTTCTTTTTTAAAAAGTTCGCACAAAAAGGCGTTTTATTCTCACGTAAGCTCGTGCTAGTTACTTGTTTGTTCTTATCGGCTGTTTGTATCGGATTTGCCGGCCTTGTATCGACAACATTAAGTGCAGTAACTCTAGTTGCACTTTCTGTGTTCTTCCTATATTTAACAGGTGCAATATACTGGGCGATTATTAATGATGTCGTAGACCCAGATAACGTTGGATCAGTTGGTGGTTTTATGCATTTCTTAGCAAATACAGCAGGAATTATCGGACCAACTTTAACAGGATACATTGTTGATACATCAGGCACATACACAGTAGCTTTCTTGCTTGCAGGTGGATTAGCTATTGTTGCATCGCTTGCAGTAATTCGCTTTGTACGTCCGATAGTTAAACCCGCGTAATAGATTAATAAAATAGAAGTGTCCCCCCAATGGAATTATCTATGGGGGGACACTTCTATTTTAATAGGATACGTATTTTTGCAACTACACAATATCGAAAGTTTAGTTAGCTTATATTTTATCCAAATAAGGAATTATGCGGTATTCTGTACGAGTCCGAGGGAGGTGTATGAATCATCATGCACCTACTCAATTTTTCTGAATCTAAGATTTATGGTGTGCCTTTCGAAAATTAGCTGGAGTCCTATCATTGTATTTTTTGAAGATACGATGAAAATGGGGCATACTTTCGAAACCACACATTTCAGCAATATGCGAAACTGTGTGATTCGTTTCCAATAACAGTTCCTTTGCTTTAATGACTCTTTTCGTATTCAGATACACGATTAACCCGATTCCAGTTGTTTCTTTAAAGACTCTACTGAAATGAGAGGGACTGACCAAGGATTTATTCGCAAGTATCGTCAAGGTTAATGGTTCACTTAAATGGTCATTAATATAGGCCAAAATATCTTTAATCCAAACTGAACTATAGGTATTAGTCTCCAACATATCCTGTTCGTTATTTATTCGAATACGGCATAAATCAAGCATAATCTGGTGAACAATCAGCAAAGTGGCATGCCTTGCGCCTAATGCATTTTCTGATGTTTCTTGATAAATGTGTAGAAGCTGTTCTTCCATTTTTATCTGTTTCTTTGGTGGTAAGGATATTTTATAATTCTTACTCTTTTTTGTCAGGTCAAACAAATTTAAATATGAAAAAGAATCATCAACAATGTCCTTATATATTAATGTGGGGCTGAAAAAGATAATCGTAGAAGTAACAGGGTCGTCCTTATTCGGCATTGCTCTATGAATCGTATTGTTAGGGATTAGGAATACATCTCCTTGTTGCATATCATAAAACACATCACCGACAAAAAAGGTCCCATTACCGCTATAAACATAAACAATTTCATAATAATCATGCATATGATCAGATAGTTCTTTCTGAGGACTTTTAGTATCTTGATAGACAAAAGATAAAGGGAACAGTAAATCATGATTGGACACTTTTTGATATTTTTTCATTTCGCTCATCACCTGATTGTATATTACAACAAAAATGAGTATATATATATCAAATAATGCAATTTATATTTCAATTCTTGATGTTAAAATGATAATAGATTCATAAGGAAATAAATTCATGCTTGAAAATGAAAGGGTTTTCTTATAGTGATTACCGTTTAGGTGTTGTACGCCAACACTCAAAATAGGAGGGGACAAAATGAATAAGATTGTTCAATTGCATTCAAAAGATGATGTGGTTATTTCCTTGCATGAGATCCGAAAAGGGGAGAGCCTGCAAATTCAATCGGGAGACAATGAAATTATCAATATAAAGGCTCGTGATGATATTCCGAAAGGACATAAGATATTAGTAAACCCGGTAAAGCAGGGGGCAGATGTTCTTAAGTTTGGCTACTCGATTGGGAAGGCCAAAAAAGATCTGTATGCTGGGGAGTGGGTTCATACTCATAACCTAGGATCCGGTTTGCAGGGGATATTGGAATATTCCTATCAACCAAGCATTCAAAATACAGAAGTCGAATACTCAAAACATACATTCCAAGGATATATACGTGAAAACGGGGATGCGGGAATCCGTAATGAAATCTGGATCATCAATACGGTTGGTTGTATTAATAAAACATGTGAAGTGCTTGCTAAAATGGGTAATGAGCAGTTTAAAGAGCGACAAATTGATGGAATTCATCACTTTCCTCATCCCTACGGTTGTTCTCAATTAGGGGATGACTTGACTAATACACAGAAGCTATTGGCATCCTTGGCTCAACACCCGAATGCAGCTGGAGTATTGGTTGTGGGATTAGGATGTGAAAATAATCAAATTGAAGCATTTAAAGAAGTCATTGGCGAGTTTCCCCCGAATCGTATTAAATTTCTCAAAGCCCAAGAGGTTAATGACGAATTAGAGTGCGGCTTACGATTATTGGAAGAATTAGTGGGATACGCGGAACAATTTGAACGTCAGCCGATACCGGTTTCAAAGTTGAAAATAGGATTAAAGTGTGGAGGGTCTGATGGTTTTTCAGGTATTACCGCCAATCCACTAGTTGGAGCGGTATCCGATCTTATTGTTGAAAATGGTGGGACAACGATTTTGACAGAGGTTCCAGAGATGTTTGGAGCGGAAACTATATTAATGAACCGGGCAAAGGATGAAGAAACATTTAATAAAATCGTTCATCTTATTAATGATTTTAAACAATATTTTATTCGGCATGACCAGGAAATTTATGAAAATCCTTCACCTGGAAATAAAGAAGGTGGTATTAGTACACTGGAGGAAAAATCACTTGGATGTACGCAAAAAGGCGGTCATGCTACGGTTGTAGATGTCAATCCATATGGCAAACGAGTAGTCAAACATGGACTGAATTTGGTCAATGCTCCTGGTAATGACTTGATATCGGTTACGGCTTTGGCAGCATCAGGGGCTCATATCGTTCTATTTACCACAGGAAGAGGAACACCATTTGGTGGCCCGGTGCCAACTGTGAAAATAGCGACAAACTCAGATTTAGCCAAACGCAAAAAGCATTGGATTGATTATAATGCGGGACAGTTAATTGAAGGTCAAAACATAGATGAATTAAAGCATGATTTATTCCGTTACATTCTTGAGCTTGCATCTGGTGAAAAGAAAACCAATAATGAAAAATTCGGCTATAGGGAGATAAGCATTTTTAAAGAGGGAGTCATTCTTTAAAATAGATAATTTTCTCATCTTTTTAGTAGATTTAAAATATAAAAAAAGGAGTGTTATTTTGTGAAAAGTATAGTCTGTGAGCAACCTTATCAATTTAAAATGATAGAGGCTGAACAACCTGTTCCAAACTCAGGAGAAGCTTTAATTCGTGTGAGGCGCATTGGAATATGTGGAACGGACATTCATGCCTACGGAGGTAATCAACCATTTTTTAGCTATCCACGGATACTTGGTCATGAACTATCTGGGCATATTGAATCCATCCCTGAGAATGCATCGGGACTAAAAGTTGGCGATCAAGTCTCGATCATTCCATATATGGAGTGTGGAAAATGTATTGCTTGTAAAAGCAGAAAAACGAACTGCTGTACGAGTATGAAAGTGTTGGGTGTACATATAGAAGGTGGAATGCGTGAATGGATTACGGTTCCTTATGATCATTTAGTGAAAACTGAAGGGCTTACCCTTGATCAATCAGCTATGATAGAGCCTTTAAGTATAGGGGCTCACGCGGTTAGACGTGCTGCGATTCAAGAAGGGGAGTTTGCACTCGTTATTGGTGCAGGTCCAATAGGATTAGGAGTTATGGCATTTGCTAAAGAACAAGGAGCGAAAGTAATTGCAATGGATGTAAACAATGAGCGCCTTGCGTTTGCTGGTAAATGGGCAAAGGCAGATTATTCGTTGAACGTTTTGGATCAACCATTAGAGAAATTAGCCGAGTTGACAAATGGAGAAATGCCTACCGTTGTATTTGACGCAACTGGTAATGCGAAGTCGATGATGGAGGCGTTTAAATACCCTGCTCACGGAGGAAGACTGATCTATGTAGGTTTAGTGAAGTCTGATATTTCCTTTAATGACCCTGACTTCCATAGTAAAGAACTTACCCTAATGGGAAGCCGTAATGCTACTCGAGAAGATTTTGATTACGTAGTGAATACGGTGAAAAATGGTGGAGTGGATTTAAGTTTGTATATTTCACACCGTACGCATTTGGATGAAATGATCCAACAGTTTGAAGGTTGGTTAACTCCAGATGCTAAAGTCATTAAGGCTATTGTTGAAATTTAAACGATGGTTTCATGTCTAATAAAAGCAACCGCGTGATGTGGTTGCTTTGTTCATCTTCTATAGAGAGAAATTTTCTGTTATGAAAGGGAGTTTAATAATCATGAATAATAATCAAAGTCATGTGAAGAGCCTAAGTAAAGAAACAGGAGCTGTGCAAATTGGACATATGATGCAGGATTACCCAGTAAAAGTACTGCAAATTGGAGAGGGGAATTTTCTGCGTGGCTTCTTTGACTGGATGATTTCTGAATGTAATAAACAAGGGCATTTCCAAGGAAGCATTGTCGTTACCCAGCCTCGCCCCACTGGAAAAGGAAAAATAGAGAAATTGAAGCAACAAGATGGATTATATACGTTGATGATACGGGGATTTAAGAATGGGGAGAAAGTAGATAATAAAGAGATTATCTCCGTTTTTTCGAAGGCAATTGATCCGTATGAAGAATGGGACGAGTTTTTGGCGTTGTCCCAAAACCCTACATTGGAATTTGTAGTCTCTAACACGACAGAGGCTGGGCTCAAATACCAGCATATTCCTTGGGAAGAGGGAGTACCGATTGAATCTTTTCCGGGGAGACTAACAGCATTTTTATATCAGCGATATTTATATTTTAACGGAGAAACAGAAAAAGGTCTCATCATGCTACCATGTGAGCTTTTGGAGAGAAATGGTGATATGTTGAAGCAATGTGTCCTTCAGCACAGTAGGGACTGGGAATTACCGAAGTCATTTATGGATTGGGTAGACCAAAATAATCTGTTCCTTAACTCCCTTGTAGATCGTATTGTAACAGGGTTTCCTGCTAAAGAGGCGGAAGAATTGTTTGCATCGTGGGAATATGAGGATTCTTTATTAAATACAGCAGAGCCGTATCATTTATGGGCTATAGAAGGTGATCCTTCTTTTGACCAGCGTCTTCCTTTGAAACAATCAGGCTTAAACGTGCATTGGGTAAAGGATTTAGTTCCTTATCAAATGAGGAAGGTACGTATTCTAAATGGTTCACATACGTTAATGGCTCCTCTGGGTATATTATCTGGATTGGAAGAAGTGAAACAGGTAATCGATCACCCTGATTTTAATCGATTTCTGCGCCAAGCAATCGAGGAGGAAATAATTCCTTCATTACCATTTGATCGTAATGAGATGATAATATATGGAGAAAGCGTTATGGAGCGTTTTATGAATCCTTTTGTTCATCATCGTCTGGCCGACATATCATTGAATAGTGTATCGAAGTTTAAGGTTCGTCTTCTGCCGACTTTAGAAGATTATTTTGAGAAGAAAGATAGACTGCCTGTCTGCGTTGTACGAGCATTTGCTGGACTGATCCGATTTTATAAGGTACAGAAAGTTAAAGGGAAATATGTAGGGGAAAGCTTTGGTGGTAAAGAGTATGTCGTAAAAGATGATGTAGAAACAATTGAATTTTTTAGAGAACAATGGCTTCGTTATGAGGCAGAAGAAATTTCACTTAAACAATTGGTTGAGACCTTTCTAGGTAATCAACATTTATGGGGGAAGGATTTGAACAAGTTCTCTACTCTTGTTGACGAATTATGCTACCACTTAGAAGTAATGGTTAGAAAGCAATGAGGTTGTGGGAACTGATGCTCAGTTGCCATGTTCTTTTTTTAATAACATATCAGATATCTAACGTTTTCTCTAATAGATTCCTTATCTTATTATTATGATGTAGAATTTTATATGGCTCTTTAGAAATAACCCTTTATAAAAATTTATCCCATTGTTAGTTTGACATTATTCTGTTTAGACTATGATTTACATACACGAATGAAATATGAAAAAGGTTAGTAGAACCCTAAAAGAAGATTTACAATTCAAATGAAAACGGTGATTATACCGGAACACAAGCTTATGAAAAGTTTCAACAGGATTAAACTAGCGGAAATATGATGATTTTGCGATGCCAGAAGATAGACCAAGACAATATATTCTATCTATAAGCTGATAAACCAATTATTTCCTAGGAAAGTCCAGAAAATTATTCATTATTTTTTACTTTATTTTATTCATATTTTTGGTATAATAGAGTTGCCATAAGATTTCTTTAAGTTTTCTATAATGCAAGATACTTAGATTTTAGGGAAAAATTTCATAATACTTATCCCGTGAAGGGGAGTAGCGTCAGGTGTAACCTGAAATAAAGTCGTCATTACGTGGAATTTCTCCACCGGCTTTATTGGCCTAATCAATTAGTGCTTAGCGAGACCTTTGCCATTTATGGCAGAGGTCTCTTTATTTTTGTTTAAAAGGAGGAAGATGTGTTGGATTTTTTAACAGGTGAATTTATTTCAGGTCTTTTAGCAATCATTATGATAGATTTGGTTCTTGCTGGAGATAATGCGATCCTTATTGGATTGGCTGCAAGAAAGCTTCCTAAAGATCAGCAAAAAAAGGTGATCATTTGGGGAGCAGTCGGGGCAATTGTTATCAGGATTATTGCAACGCTGTTGGTTGTTGTTATCTTAAAGGTGCCTGGCCTGCATTTAATTGGAGGATTACTGCTGGTATGGATTGCTTATAAGCTTCTTATTGATGAGGAAGAACATGATGTGAAACCCGCTGACTCAATGTGGGCTGCCATTAAAACTATTATTATTGCAGATGCTTTAATGGGATTGGATAATGTTCTAGCTGTTGCTGGCGCGTCACATGGAAATTTCACATTAGTAGTGATTGGTTTGCTTGTGTCGATTCCAGTAGTGATGTATGGAAGCACTTTGATCCTGAAACTGATTGAACGCTACCCATTCATCATAGTAATTGGAGCCGGGATACTAGGCTGGACAGCTGCTAAGATGATCGTAGCTGAACCTTTCATGCACAACTACTTTGCTAATCCCTTCGTAAAATACGGATTTGAAGCAATAGTCGTGATTGGGATTTTAGTGGCGGGTAACCTTAGACAACAAAAAGTAGAAAAAGAAAAAGCTATCAGAAATAAAATCCAAATCGAACAGAATGGTTAAACGGTAATCCAAAGAGACTTTTCGTAAAAGAAAGGTCTCTTTTTTCTGTCTATTGGGCCAGTGCTAGTTGATTCTTTCAGAGTTTTAATTTGAAACCTTTATGGAGTGTGTCGTCAGCTGATGTACTATACTAGTATACTTTTTTATGTTAACGGATAAGGGTCCTTAGTTGGAAAATAACTAGCCCCCTTTTAATAATGAAGGGGGAGAAAGCCCATTATAAAATAACAAATCGGGAGTCATACTATAGTGGTTGCATCGTAACTTAACAAGAAAAAAATTAAAGGGATATCATAATAAAAAACAGAAATATTTTATATAAGAAGAAGAAAACTGCGTTAAGGTATATTACCAATGGGATACAAATACATGATTATAACAGGAGAATTAGTAGATGAAACTAAAAGTTGAAGTTGAAAGAAAAATCTCTAAGTCAATTGACGAGGTTTTTGAAGCAATTGTTGATCCTGAAATAATGTCCCAATACTTTATATCTAGCGGGACTAGTCGCATTGAAAGCAATAAAACTATTACTTGGAGATGGGACGATGTTGGTGCAGAGTTGCCTATTACGGTTAAGAACGTTAGCGAAGAAGAGCACTATATAACATTTCTGTGGTCGGCTAGTGGAGTAGAAACTAATGTAGAATTCAAGCTAGAGTGGTTAGACGCAACCTCAACCTTGGTAAAGGTGAGTGAGGATGGCTGGGAAGGAAATGTACAAGGAATAAAATGTTACGGACAACAGACGCAAGGCTGGGTTGATATGATCTTATGTATGAAGGCTTTTCTTGAATTCGGTATCAATTTACGCTCTGGTATCAAAGACAAATTGATGGCAATGCCTATTTCAATACCAGATCTTTCATCAAGACCTTTTTCTCTAACGGTTGACCGTATAATTGATTCATTGCCTGATGCTCTTTTCCTAGCGTGGACTAAACAGTTTGACCTCTGGTTTGCATCTCCAGGATCGGTGTTAATGAATGGAGAAGTCAACTCGGTTTTCTTCTTTGAGACAATCTACGAATTCGAGACGGAAAGAAAGGCGAAGCGCCATCCCCATTACGGCCGATTTCTTAGGCTTGAACCCAATAGACTCATCGAATTAACGTGGGTTACCGGGGCTGAGGGAACAAAAGGAGCTGAAACGGTTGTTACGATTGAACTAGAATCTAACACAAACGGTACGCATTTGCGTCTTACTCATGCAGGCTTTCCAGATGAGGAGTCGAGAAATCAGCACGAACAGGCTTGGCCGATTGTGCTTGAAGAATTAGACAAGCGAATGAGGGCAAGTACCACCCAAGAATAAAGAATAGCCCCGGTTAGTAAAAGTGAGATATCGTAATAATGCAGCGATACTCCCTTCTTCAGTCTAAGAAAACGGCTTTTGTTTCCGATGAATGATCACACAAAAAAAGGGATGACAATTTGGAATGAAGAAGGAGTAAAGAAATTCTGAAAATTAAAAGATTTATTCTGGTTTCGTAATCTTTTATCGGGCTATTACAATAGGAATGTGTCAGAGAGAAATGGAAAGTTTGTTGATTTGGAAAAATGCCAGATAAATCAACAAACTTTAAACCATACTGGAAAGGCATTTTTAAAGCCCAACCTAAATCAAGTCTAGATCACTCTTATTTTTACTTTACTTTTGCTTTTTCTAAGTAAGCAGTTGCTGTTTCAATTGTAGCGTAGAGGCTTCCAAGCGCTGCCATAAATACGTCATGGACATCAGTGGCTTGTATGTTGCGTCCGCGAAAAGATAGGTCAGGAGATGTGCAGGCATCTTCAATGACGGTGCACGTGAACCCATAGTCTACAGCGGCACGGGCAGTTGCGTCGATACACATGTGGCTCATCATGCCACATATGACAACATGCTCGGTGCCAGCTTGACGAAGTTGATTAAGGAGGGGAGTCTCTCGGAAGCTATTCGGATAATTCTTCTGAATGATAGTTTCTCCTTCAAGTGGTGCAACAGCCTCGTTAATCGTGATTCCTTCTGTTCCTGGAGCAAAAAATGGAGCGTTGTGATCATTGAATATATGCTGAATATGAAATATTGGCATGTTTTGGTTGCGGAAAAAATTTAGCAACTTTCGGGCGTTATTTGCTGCTCTATTAGGTTCAAATAGCTCCATCCGACCATTTGGAAAATAATCATTCTGAATGTCAACAAGAATTAAAGTTGTCTTTTCCATTTAATACCTCTCCTTATTCTTCCATTTAGATAAAATCTGTTAGTATTAAGTGTTGGTTTTAGGGATTCTGCAAATCCTACCTATCTCATAGAAGGGATAAATTACAAATTAAGTTTATTTGCGTGTAACATAAATAAAATATATAAGCAAACAGGGACAAAGATGCCCCTGTTTTAAGTGGTTTATAAAGTTTTATTAGTTTAAGTTAATCCATACACTTTTAACTTCAGTATAGTTATCTAACGCATAGCTTCCCATTTCTCGACCAATTCCACTTTGTTTGTACCCTCCAAAAGGAGAAGCGGCATCAAAAGCGTTATAGCAGTTTACCCAAACTGTACCTGCTTTTAATTCATTGGCCACATAATGGGCTTTTTTCACATCTTGTGTCCATAAACCTGCTGCTAATCCATATTCGGTGTTATTTGCACGGCGAATCACATCGTCTAAATCGTCAAACGGCATGGCAGCTACAACAGGTCCGAAGATTTCTTCTTTAGCAATAGTCATTTCATCATTGACACCAGCAAATATTGTTGGTGCTACAAAATAGCCATCGCCTTGTCCATAACTACCGCCTGTAACCACTTCTGCACCTTCTGATTTTCCTTGTTCAATATAACTACCCACACGTTCTAGTTGCTCATTAGATACCAATGGCCCTATCTGTGTAGATGGATCAAGGCCAGCCCCTTGTTTAATGTTTTTTGCGTGGGAAACTAAATCAGCTACCACATTATCATAGGACTTCTTCTGAATATAAAGGCGAGAGCCAGCACAACAAACTTGTCCTTGATTAAACATAATGCCCGATAAAGCACCGGGAATCGCTTTAGTCATATCAGCATCTGGTAAAATGATATTTGGTGATTTCCCACCCAATTCTAGTGAAATCTTTTTCACTGTACCTGAAGCTTGGCGCATAATCATTTTACCTACTGAGGTAGAACCTGTAAAAGCAATTTTATCCACATCCGGATGGTCTACAAGTGGTGAGCCTGCTGTTTCACCAAATCCTGGTATAACATTAAGAACACCAGGAGGAAACCCGGCTTCGAGTGCTAGTTGACCTAAATACAATGCTGAAAGTGGTGTTTGCTCTGCTGGTTTTAAAACGATTGTACATCCGGTTGCAAGGGCTGCACCTAATTTCCACGCTGCCATAAGAAGAGGGAAATTCCAAGGAATTATTTGTCCAACTACACCTACTGCTTCATGGCGAGTATAGTTGAAGTAATTCCCTGCAACAGGAATCGTTTGACCGACAATCTTAGTAGTCCATCCAGCATAATAACGGAAGTGATCAATGGCAAGAGGGACGTCCGCATTAGTTGTTTCACTAATAGGCTTCCCGTTATCTAGTGTATCCAATTGTGCTAACTCTTCTTTGTGGGCTTCCATTAAATCCGCTAATTTATAAATGAGGCGACTGCGTTCAGAAGCACTCATTTTTTTCCAAGGACCATTGTCAAATGCTTGGCGGGCTGCTTTGACTGCTTTATCAACATCTTCTGGTCCGGCTTCGCTCACAATTGCTAAAACTTTCCCGTTGGAAGGATCAAGAGTCTCAAAAGTTTGACCAGAAGTAGCTTCTACCAATTCCCCATTAATCAAAAGCTTTTTAGTACCCTTTAAGAATTCTTGTACACGTGGATTAAGTCGAATTGTTTGTTCCATTTATAAAACCCCTTTTCATTTGGTATAAGTAAATGTTTATTCTTGCAAATTCGCTCAGATAATATGAAAGTCTATCCATGAAACCTATCAAACTTCAGTTTGCTATTAGAATTTTGGCATATAGATGTTATACCTAAATTATCAATCGATATATGTGTGCGACCTTTTGTTAATTCAACTATCCTTTATTCAGAATTCTTAGCCGTACCATTTATTGAAACGGCAGTACCTAATTCCTTCGCGAGATTAAGAGTATGACTCAAACACGTGACTACCAACTTCATCAATTACTGCACGAAATTTGTGTCCAATAACAAAGGGGATACTTAGACCGAATCAACAAAAATATTTATCCTTGCATGCAATCACTACGACAAATCATCTGCAGTTAGTGCTGAATCGGGCATTTTTAAGACCTTCAAGAGCTGTTGATGTTCAGTTAGTACCACAATGCTTCGTGACGAATCTGTGTTTTTTTATCCAATTTTCGGATGCAACTCATGTTTAAAACGGGTTTGTGCTGCCATTTATTCTTTCTATTTATCTATCTTTCCTGGTTATTTAAGCCTCCTTTTAAAAAAAATGGAATAAGGTACTCAACTGGTTATAATGCAAGACTCATGCCAATAACAAAAACCCTATGAAAACCGTAAAAAATGATTGGATAGTTTTTAGAAAAATAGTTTTTGTTCTAATATGGAACAATTACATGTTCCATATTAGAACAAAATTGAACGAAACGTAGAATCCGTTGGTTTAGTTTCTGAATTTTCTGCTATAATGAAATTGTATGGACAAACCCTTTTTAGCCTATAAAAATTTTGTTGTTCTATGTGTGCAAAGTTAAGATAGTGAATCAACAAAATTACATAAAGAGTATTTTACAAATGGGAGGAGTTATTCTATGTCGGTCAATATTAGCGCGCCTAAAGAAACCATTCCTACTTTCATTCAAGAATCCTGGAAGCGTTGCCATTCAAAAGGACTTCAACCTAGAATAATGGACAAGGAAAATATGCTGGGTGAATTTGAGCTGGCCGAATTCCAGGATCAATATGCAGAGCTCCTTTATTATTCTTCACCCATTTTAGAAGACGTGTATAGCTCTATTCATGGCATGGAATCTATTCTATTACTTGCTGCACCTGAAGGATACATCATTGAAACTGTCGGAGATCCATCATTTATTCGGCATGCTGACAATGTTGCCCTTAGAAAAGGGGCAAATTGGCTGGAGGAATCAAAAGGGACAAATGCAATAGGTACAGCTATAGTAGAGAAAAAAACAGTACTTATTCACGGCAGCCAACATTTTTATCAGGATAACCATTTCCTTACTTGTACCGCAACTCCCATTTATCATCCTGATGGTCATCTTCTTGGTGTTTTAAACTTAAGCAGTCATCAACAGGATTATCATCCGTTTTCTATTAGTTTAGTTCAAAGCGTGGCAGATAGTATTAAACAAGCCCTCTTATTAGCCCAAACACAAAAACGAGAGAAAAATCTTTATTTTATATATGATCAGCATCCTGACCCTCTATTTACAATTAATAAAGAAGGAAACGTTACAAGTCTTAATATCGCAGCATCCCGTGCTATTGGCAGTATAGAACAAACCACAACGGGGCAACCGATATCGAGTATAATATCAGGACTAGATACTCTTGCATTAATTAAAGGACTAGAACAAAAGGTTGCAATAAAAAATCAGAAGTTTACAGCACAGCCCCTTATTAAAGATACTCAACATCTGTCCTATGTGACTCTTCGGTTAGAGAAACTAAAACAGATAGATGAACAAACAAATCGTTATCATTTTTCTGATATCATCAGTAATGATTCTCAAATGAATCAAACGATATCCATAGCAAAAAGGGCTGCGAAACTTGATATTAGTCTTCTTATTACTGGTGAAAGCGGCACAGGCAAAGAGCTGTTTGCCCAATCTATCCATGGTGTCAGCCTAAGAAGAGATAAACCATTTATCGCGATTAATTGCAGTGCAATACCTGAAAATTTATTAGAAAGTGAGTTATTTGGGTATGAAAAGGGTGCCTTTACTGGTGCAAATAGCGGTGGACATAAGGGGAAGTTTGAAGCGGCAAATGGTGGAACCTTGTTTTTGGATGAAATCGGGGATATGCCGCTTACTGCTCAAGCGACTTTACTTCGGGTGCTTCAGGAACGTTGTGTGACACGTGTCGGCGGTAATACTTCGCGCCCCATCGATGTGAGAATAATCGCAGCAACTAACAAAGACTTACAGAAAGAAATAGAAGCAGGAAAGTTTCGTGCGGATCTATTTTTTCGTCTGAATGGTTTAACCTTAAAACTTCCAAAATTAAAGAATCGTACAGATTTATTAATGTTAGCTGAACATGTTTTATCGCATTTACCCTATAGAAATGAAAGTACAGAGTTAACAGAAGATGCTAAAACATTTATTTTCGAATATGAATGGCCAGGAAACTTCCGCGAATTACAAAACGTGCTAGGGCAGGCTGCTTTTCTAGCCAATCAGAATCCGATTACAAAGACTTTGCTCGTTTCACTTTGTCCAGTTTCATCTCCGTCAAGAAATGTAGAAGAAACAAAGGAGAAAGAACCTACAAGTATGCTAGATCAAGAAATCCAACTTATTAAAAAAGCGTTGGAACGAACAAATGGAAATATTAGCAACGCAGCAAAACAACTTAAAATTGGCCGTAATACTCTTTATAGAAAGATGAGAACCTACAAAATCATGCGATAACTCAAAAAGTAGGTGATTCAGAGTGTTTTTGAAGTATTTAACTGATGATACTTTTTAACCAATCACCAACTTCCCCGACCTATTTTGGTCGGTTTCTTTGTTATCCACCAACCATACTTGTGGTCTCCAGACTATTTTCCCTGTCACTTATCAACATTTCATCTACTTTACGAGCTGTTTTTTCATGTGTTTGTTCCTTTTGGAGTTTGTTTTTTCTATTCTAAAATCGTATCATAAGAAGATTAACAGATCTTGAATAAAACAATGATAGGCTTATCGTACTTATATAAATATGTCGTGTGAAGTGCAGGAAATTAAAACATCATATAGAATAATGTTATTAATATAATAATAAACTAAAATTCCGAAAGAGAATGTGGTGGTCAATAGTATGGAATTGTTATCAGAACAAAAGAAGTATAAAAAAGTATTGATTCAATATTTAGAAGAAAATCAATCACTGTTTTTAAATGAATGGAACGAGACCATCAAAGTAAATGAAATCGACCCCTACAAAGAAAAAATCAAAGAAAATGGATATGGGATGTACTCCCTAGTCATTAATATTTTTAAGGGATCATTGTCAAATGACGTGCTAACAAAATTGGCTTACCAGGTAGCAAATGAACGCCTTAAAGCAAATATTAATATTGGAGATTTTTTGTACAATATTAATTTAGGGAGAAATATCATTGTCAGAAATGTTTTTGGGGCAAATATCCCCATTAAATATATACAGAAGTTTATTGATGAAATCAACACACACTTCGATACATTCAGTTATCATGCCGTAACGAGGTATACAAATCTAACAAATGAAGTGATTGAGGAAAAACAATCTTTTATAAGTGAAAATCACAAAGATAAATTAGCGGTATTGGGACAAATATCATCAAGCTTTGTACATGAGTTCAGAAATCCTCTTACAGCTATTATGGGGTTTAATAAATTACTAATAAGGGAGAACCCTAATCTGAAATATTTAGATATAATAGATTATGAACTAAATCAGCTGAATTTTAGAATAACCCAATTCCTCCACACCTCTAAATCTGATTTTAACGAGGAACAAAGAGAGGAAATTTCTGTGTTGGAATTACTTGAAGAAATCCAACAACTAACATATGCGAGTATTGTCGATGCTAGCGTTAATGTAGAAATAGATATTTATCCGAACTTTGTCATAACAGCGAGCAAGGATGGACTAAAGCAGGTATTTCTAAACCTTTTTATAAATTCAATTGATGCTTTAAAGGGGAAAGACCAGCCTAGAACATTAAAAATACATACTATAACTGAGCCAAATGAACGGGTTATTAGAATATCAAATAATGGACCTGCTATTGCAAGTGAAATGATAGAATCAATTTTTGAGCCCTTTTTCACAACAAAAGAGTTAGGTACAGGAATTGGACTTTACGTATGTAAGAAGATTATAGAAAGTAATGATGGTTATATGAATTGTGTGTCTAATGACAATTTAACAACATTCAGTATACATTTCCCTAATAGTTAAATTATTAGTGACCTAAAAGTTCAAGTTCATGGGGATTCATACATATCTTAGGAATATAAAGACCCATTATTTCCTTAATACATATTCACATATTTTACAGCAGAAACTCGATGTAGTGTTGTATTTAGCTAAATAGTTGAAGCACATCACTAAACTTACGGTTATTTTAGGGAGGGGACCAACATCTCTATGGCCAATATACCCCGAAAATCAAGATTCTCTTACTTTTACAGGTTTTAGGTGTACGAGTTTACAGGGCAAGAATGATTTCTAAGGGCGGCGGAGTGATGAAAGCGATTAATCGGATAAAGGTGATTTCGTCTTTCCTAAGAAATTATAATAAATATTTAAAGAAGATGCCTAAATTAGTAATGGAAATTTAGGCATCTTCTTTTCATTTAATTATTAACCCTCTAGTCTGATATTTTTCACTACGGACATGTTTGAATATTTACGGATTTAAGCATTTACTACAATTGTCAGATTTTTAGACATTTTCAATAAATTGTCCTGGTATGACGATCAATTCATTTTCACCCGAAATGAACGGATGCAATATAACTTAGAAGTTCACCATAAAAGTTATGTCGAAATTCTAAAAGAAAACAATTAAATTGTCATTTTGTGATTCGAATATGAATCAAAAAGTGTTAATAATTAATTTATGAATCAAAAATTAAGTTTTTGATTCAATTTTGAATCGAATAAAAGTCATGAAACCTTCAAATCCTTATATACTAACAATCCTTTTTTTGGCATGGATATTGCTTTTATTTTAATATATAATTACAAATTTTCATTAAGAGAGGATGCTTTATATAAAAAAAGGTGAGGTAAAGAGAGTATTGATAGAGTCAGATATATAATGATTTATACATCAAAAGCCGTCGCTTTGTTAGTAGTAGCCGTCTGTTAAATTCAATTATACCGCAGTGAAGGTAGCATGATTATTGATCAATTAGATGATCAAATTCTTAACAAGTTAAGAGATTTCTTTATAGCGGAAGGCATCACCAAGAAGTTGGAGACGTTATTATGGAACCAGTGCAAGGAGAAGGCGGATTTATAGTGCCATCTGTGCGGTTCGTTTAAGGCCTGATGATGATTACTAAAGAGTAAGTTTCCTGATCAGTAGTTGCTGATATAAAAAGGTGGCTGTTTATGAAGAAGCACTAGAAAAAGCGAATGATACTACTTATGGTTTATGAGCTTCGCTTTTTGCAACAAATCTAGATAAAGCTTTTCATTTTATCAATAACAGTGAATTTGGACTTGTTCAAATTAATGGAGAAACTGGTGCGGATGAACCGAAGAAATAATTGGTGGAATGAAAGAGTCCAGCTCCGTTACCCGTGAACAAGGACATGCAGCAATTGAGTTTTTTACTGCTATTAAAAACAGTGACAATTTTAAGGGATGGTGACAATAGTGGCTTATCAACCAAATGAACTGAAACATGGTCTCAAGACTAGACATGTAACAATGATTTCTATTGGTGGGGTTATCGGTGCAGGCTTATTTATAGGGAGCGGGAATATTATTGATTCAGCAGGACCTGGTGCAATCTTATCTTATATAATCGCAGGATTAATGATCGTTCTTATTATGCGCATGCTTGGTGAAATGGCTGTTGTGAATCCTGATAGTGGGTCCTTTTCAACTTACGCACATCAAGCGATTGGTCCTTGGGCCGGTTACACGATTGGCTGGTTATACTGGTTTAACTGGGTAATCATTATTGCGATTGAAACCACTTTATTGGGTACTATGATTCATGATTGGTTTCCTGCTATACCTATGTGGATAGCAAGTTTATCTTTCCCTATTTTGATGACACTTACAAATATCTATTCTGTCAAAGCTTATGGAGAATTTGAATACTGGTTAGCTTTTATTAAAGTAGCTGCCATTGTAATATTCCTATGCTTAGGTGCAGCAATGATCTTTGGATTTGTTCCTGGATTTGAAACACCAGGTCTTTCTAATATTACTGGAAATGGCGTCTTCTTTCCGAATGGTTTTCTACCTGTACTCCTTAGTGTAATATTTATTACCTTTTCATTATCTGGGAGTGAGGTAGCGGCTATTGCAGCAGGAGAGTCTGAAAATCCCGAAAAAAATATTATAAGAGCAATAAACGCTGTAGTGTGGCGTCTTCTTCTATTCTTTGTTGGCTCGGTAGCTGTGTTAGTTATACTAATCCCGCAGGGGGCTGAAGGTTTACTTAAAACTCCCTATGCTAGCGTATTTAACATGGCAGGACTTCCTGGTGCTGGTCAAGTAATGAATATTGTAATATTCATATCATTGCTTTCTGTTTTAAATTCAGGGCTATATACAAGTTCACGTATGCTTTACTCCCTATCAAAAAAGGGAGATGCTCCTAGAATTTTATCCCGTGTGAATAAGAGAGGCATCCCAATTTGGGCGTTAATGGCAAGTGTTTTCTTTGCTTATGTGTGCACGACATTTAAATTTGTGTCTCCTGATAAATTATTTGCTTTTCTAGCTAATAGCTCGGGTGGAGTTACGATGATTATGTATATTTTTATCGCTTTTTCTCATCTGTTTTTAAGAAATAAGATTGAAAAAGAAAATCCAGGGACACTCAAAGTGAAAATGTGGTTATTCCCTTATTTAACCTACGCAACTATTGCAGCATTATTTGCTATTTTTGTTGCCCAGGCTTTCATTGATTCCATGCGCTTGCAATTCTTTCTCACCTCTCTTCTAACGATTCTCGTTATAGGTTCCTACTTTCTGTTTTATCATAAGAAAGAGGTAATAACTCCAAAGCAAGAAGAAAAACTAAAAAAAATTCTTTAAAAAAGTGTAAAGAATTCTTTTTCTGAATGACTGATAACATATTTAATAAATACTTACAGTAGTTTCTAGCTCTTAGTGTAGCTTTTATAGACAAATTATTCTTATTTAAATCCGTTTAGATATATTCATTGCTTTTAAATTGATTAATGTAAAAAGGCTACTCTTGATGAGTAGTCTTTATTCTGTTCCATAAATAAAGGGAGGATGTAGAGTTGATATTTTCAGATGAAAGTGTGCGGAATGACTACATCTTTACAATCCTTTGGTATAGTAACTACTATCATGGCAGACTACTTACATTTCTACGTAAAAACTGAATAATTATTTTTTATAGGGATTAGCAGGAGTTAGTTAGGAGTGGTCAGTTGAATTAAACTTAATTATGCTCATTCATTTGCAACTTTGCATTCCTTTGCTAGAATATAAGCATAAAGAAAAAAATAGGAGTGGTGACTGTGGCTGAAACTCCAGCTGAAGTAAAGGATTTAATTCACTATATTGAACCAAAGGGAGAGTTTATCTCTTTTTCAGATGAGGCGGATTATATCGCTAAAGGTTTAGAATGGAAATTATTCACTGCTCGTTCAGTAAAAAGAGAACTACTATATAAAAGCGGAAGCTATCAAGGAAAAGTGAAATTGGCTGGTTATGAACAATATGGTAACGGTCTTGATACGATTGTTGTTGAATTTGAAAATGGTAAGCTAAGTTGCATTCACCCTTCATATTTAAAGGAAATGCAAAGTTCGAATTTTGGTAAAGAGCTATTGAGTGGGCCAGTTGCTGGAGCATCTGCACCTTTAACTGAAGGTGAACAAGTAACAGTTGTCCAAGTGGCAGAAAGTCCTGAGCAGCTAAGTGAAGCACCAAAAAAGGCAAAGTCAAAGAGTAAAAAGGCACCAGCGAAACCTAAACTGGACTTACCAGCAGACAAAGTTCATTTCACAGCAACCGTCAAGGAATTTACTGCAAAAATGAACCATTTCACCGGTGAAGAAGATGAGGTAATCCTGTTAGAGAATGTCAAAGTGACCACAGATCCAGAACTCCCCATTGGTGATGCCTGGTGTGGATATAGCAAAACATTAAAAAAGGCAGAACTTGAAGAAGGCGACGAAATAGAATTTGACGGAAAAGTGGTTGACAAGAAATACGATAAAGAAATTCGTTATAAAGTGAACAATCCATCAAAGTTAAAAAAAACGGAAGCTTAATTCTAACTTTATACCTTAGTAAAATAGGTAGTAGGCTATTGCTTACTGCCTTTTTGTATAGATTATTTGCTCCAAGTGACAGGTATTTATAGCAAAAAATGTACAGAGGGGTTCGATTTTTATCTTAGTAATTGATGTTTAGAAGTGGCATATAATCATGAATATGGAGAACTGCTGAACTCATCAGTGATTAGAAGGATGAAGGGGCACTATTGAAATGCACGTTGGCAAATCATTCATGACAAGAATGTTGAACTCAATTGAAATAGATAGAGCTTTTTCCCTTTTTTGGTTTCATATAATACAGCGTTGGGGATAATACAATATTATAAAAGCTTATTAAAAGTAAAGGGGGCCTCTATTATGAAAGAATTATTCCGGTTATTAAAACAAGGCAATAAATCGGCATTTATTGCCGCTTGTGTGAATAGTATTATCGCTGTGTTAAAGGGGATAGCTTATTTCATGACGGGGAATGTGGCTATGTTTGCGGAAACATTGCATACCTTGGGGGATGCTGCGAACCAGTTTTTCGTTTTCATTGGTTCCGCATTAAGTAAAAAGTCACCAACAAATCGTTTTCCAGATGGATTCGGTCGACTGGTTAACCTAGTTCTTTTAGGGGCTGTGTTGGTTGTTGGGATCATGTCTTATGAAACGATAAAAGAAGGATTTCATCACATCTTGCATCCAGTAGAGTCAAGTGGGATGATAATTAATTTGTCCGTTCTCTCGTTAGCGGTTTTGTTGGAATCATATGTATTATTTAAAGCGATGAAAGAAGTAGTACATGAAGCGGGGATAGAGGCGAAAGGAACTGCAGTCATCTATAAAAGCTTCGCTGGTTTAAAACGTGCAAAACCAGCAACGAAATTAGTATTTATGGAAGATATGGTCGCAACAGGTGGCGGTTTACTGGCGTTAGTAGCCATATTGTTGGCGAATTTCACACCCTTTATTCAAGCAGAAGGTGTTGCTTCTGTCATGATTGGTCTCGGTATGTTTTATGTGGTTGGAAGGGTTTTTCTTGATAATGCAGCGGGAGCTCTTGGTGAAGCTGATATTGAGATGCGTCAGAAAATAGGAACTATGGTCATGAGTGATCCGGATGTGAGAGATATCCAAAAACTGGCGGTATTAAAAGAAGGAGAAGATTTTCATGTGGAATTAGAGGTAGAACTTGATGCCCACATTTCTATCGCCCAGGCTGATGACATTAAAGACCGGCTCTTTGATGAAATTTTCAAGGAAAGAGGGGTAACGGATGTCATTATAGAATTTGATGAAAATGACGGCGTTGCTAATTGGGAAGGTGAACTTAATAAGGAACTAAATGAAAGGAAACAAGATAAATAGAAGGGAGTGTCATATCTCCAAAATGTGAATCTTGTCTAATTGGTGTATGGGCTTCTATTGAGAATAGAAAATCAAATTAGGTTTGATTAAGGATAATATTAAATAAAAAAGTAACATTTATTTATGCAAGATAGTTAAAATTAATAAAATATAAATATAAATATAAATCTAAATAAAATGCTAAAAGGTCACAAAATTTTTGTGACCTTGAAACCTGTTCATTGAATCACGTTCTTTCCTTGGATAAGCAATATACGCTATTATGGAATTATGTACATAGAGAAGAATTCAGAAAGGGTGAATAAGAATGAATAAACCAGAAATTAAACTAGTAGCGCTCGACATGGATGGGACACTTCTAAATGAAGCGGGAGAGATTTCTGCGGAAAATCGGAAAGCAATTAAAGAAGCAGAAAATCAGGGGGTTTTTGTAGTGTTAAGCACTGGAAGATCCTATGCGACTTGCAGTGATTTTGCAAAGTCAATGGAGCTTCAGTCATATCTTATTACGGTTAATGGTAGTGAAATTTACGACAATCAAGGGAAATTGGTGGAAAGAAATATAGTCGATAGTGAATCCATACAATGGATGTGGGAATTAAGCCAAAAGCATAGTACGCATTTTTGGGCAATTAGTTGTGATAGTATATATAGGGCTGAAATGCCTCAACGAATTCATGACTCGCAATGGCTTAAATTCGGCTTTGATACAAAAGATGAAGCCATTCGCCAAACTATTATGGACGAACTTAAATCAAAAGGAAATCTTGAAATAAGCAATTCAAGTCCAACGAATATTGAAGTGAATGCACTTGGAGTCAATAAAGCGAAAGCAATTGACCTTGTTTGTTCATTGCTTAATATTACAATGGATAATGTAATGGCAGTAGGAGATAGTCTAAATGACCTTGCCATGATTCAAGAAGCAAAGATGGGTGTAGCGATGGGTAACGCTCAAAAGATAGTTAAGGAAAAAGCAGATTGGGTCACTGCGACTAACCAAGAAGATGGAGTGGCTAAAGCAATCCAAAAATGGGTGCTCTCCAATTAATTGAAAGCTGTATGTGGATTTAATCCATATACAGCTTTTTATTTAAATTTAACTCGTTAAATGTGGTATTTTGCCGCTGAAAATAATTTCTTGAAAATTTTGTCTTTAAGAAGTATGATAATCTTATAGTGTTATATTTTGGTAATATATTAAAAATGGGAGGTTTTATAGATGAGAAGAACTGTACCAGAACACTGGTGGAATCAATTATCTTTACCAGTTATCTCAGCGCCTATGTTTTTAATTTCTGGTCCTGAATTAGTGAAAGAATGCTGTTTGAATGGAGTAATTGGCTCTTTTCCAGCACCGAATGCTCGGCCGATAGAAGTACTGGATCAATGGATGGGTGATATAAATAACACACTAATTGCAGCAAGAGATAAAGAACCCAGCAAGAAAATTGCTCCATGGGCAATGAATATGGTTGTTCACAGAACTTATAGCCGTCTTGAAGAAGAATTGGAATTAGTCAAAAAGCACCAACCTCCCATCGTTATTACATCTCTTGGGTCTCCAAAACATGTTGTAGATGTCGTACATAGCTATGGTGGGTTGGTCTTTTCAGATGTCAGCAGCGTAGAATTTGCCAAAAAAGCTGCAGAGTCAGGTGTGGATGGATTGATCTTAGTTGCTTCAGGAGCTGGCGGACATGCGGGTGAGATAAATAGTTTTGCTTTCGTTGACAGTGTAAGGACGTTCTGGGATGGAATCATTTTGCTTGCTGGATCCATTAGTACAGGTCACAGCATCTTAGCTGCTCAAGCTGCCGGAGCGGATCTTGCTTATATGGGTACACGTTTTATCGTGGCAAAAGAGAGCAGGGCAAATGATGCATATCGTGAAATGCTTGTCGAGTCGAATCATGATGACATTATCTTGACTGATGCATTTTCCGGGGTTAATTGTAATATGTTGAAACCAAGTATTAGAAAGGCAGGTATGGATCCAGATCAATTAGCAAAAAAAGAAAATGTCGATTTTGACAGCATGTCTAAATCATCAGATTCTAAAGCATGGCGTGATATTTGGTCCGCAGGACATGGTGTAGGGGCGATAAAACAAATAGATACCACTGCTGGTATCATCAAACAGCTAGAAAAAGAGTATCAGGAATCCCTTGAGAGATTAACCGAGCAGGCGGGTAAATTAAAGGGTATTATATCAAAGTGATTTGAAAGCGCTTTATCAAGTTGTTCGAATTTTGTTGTTTTTTTGTTTGAAGAGGGTATCCATTATGGGTACCCTTTTTTTAGTGTTACATACTATTTTAGAATACATTATTTTAACGGATTACATAATCTTGTATAAATAACCATTCAAAAATACTACAGATAAGAAGAAAAATTATGTGATTTAAAAAAAGTAAATAAATTTGATATCCAGCAGTAGAAATGTTATATTATTTTTCGTGATAATGACCGGATGAACAATATAGTCATAATTTTTCTAGAAGAAAATATATATTTATAGTAAAGAAATAAAATATATATATTTTAGATGATAAGCAGTCATGAATGTATTTTCAATTCGCTTTACACCGAAGTAGAGTAAATAAACGACATGTTTGTCGTATAGGAGGATTTGATAGTGTGTTAAAATCGCTGAAAGGTGAATTATTGGCTATTATAAAAAAACCAATAATTCTCATTTCTATATTAGGAATTATTAGTGTTCCTTTACTTTATAGCGGGACATTTTTATGGGCATTTTGGGATCCGTATGGTAAGGTCGATCAATTGCCGGTTGCCATTGTCAATATGGATGAAGGAGCCGAGCTTAACGAATCAGAACTTACCATTGGGAAAGACTTAGTGAAAGAGTTAAAGGAGAAAAAGGACTTTGATTGGCATTTTGTCAGTCAAAAAGAAGCGAATGAAGGCCTGGCGAACCAGGACTATTACATGAAGATTGAAATTCCGAAAAACTTTTCGAAAAATGCAACTACCTTGCAAGAAGAAAATCCGGAAAAACTTGATTTAATTTATACATCAAATGAAGGGTATAACTATATTTCTACTAAGATAGGTGACGCAGCTTCCGAGAAAATTAAAGGTGAGGTTTCTGCGGCCGTTACAAAAACCTATGCTGAGTCAATGTTTGATAATTTGAAAGAAGTTGCTGATGGACTTGGATCCGCCAGTGATGGAGCAGGCGAACTGAAAGACGGGACCGATAAGGTAAAAGACGGGTCTAACGAACTAGGAGAGGGAATTAACTCTGCTAAAGAAGGTTCACAAAAAGTAGATGAAGGAATTGGTTCTCTACATTCAGGTTCAGTTGAAATCCATAAAAACCTGGAAACATTAGCTGAAAAGTCCTTGACCTTTTCGGATGGAGTGGGTTCAGCAGCTTCTGGCTCGAAAGAACTTAATCAAGGCTTGCAACAATTTAGTTCTGGGATTGGACAAATGAAAGATGGGCAATCAAAACTTTTAGAAGGAGCCAAAAAATCTGAAGCAGGTTCTGGGGAATTAGCTTCAGGGCTGCAACAATCTTTAGAAGGGTTCAATCAGATTGAAGAAAAGCTGCCTACTCTGACCGAGGGGGCAAATGGTGTTGCTACTGGTGCAAGCCAGCTCTCAGGTTCTTTGTCCGATTGGAGTGCTGCTACGAGTGAAGCAAAAGCAGGGGCATCGAACGTTGCGGCCGGATTGGAAGAAGTTATTTCCGGTTTAAAACAACAATCTCAAACTGCAGATGATCCTGCAGAGAAAGCTCGTTTAGAAGGATTAATTGCTTCTCTATCTGGAATTAGTGAAGGAAGTAGAGGAGTAGCTGAAGGAGTAGGAAAACTATCCGCAAGTGCTTCTGAAATTGCTAAGGGAGGCACTAGTCTTAGTGAAGGGGCAAATCAGTTAGGAAAAGGCACCAATGCGCTCAGCGGTGGTTTTACTCAATTAAAACAAGCTCAAGATAAACTTGCCAATGGAGCGAATGATCTGCAAAGCGGACAGGGTCAATTAGTAGCTGGATTGACAACATTTGGCGAAAGTATAGATTCAGCACAGAGTGGACTTGGACAATTAACGGAAGGCAGCAATAATTTGGTCAGTGGGCTTGATCAATTAGAAGATGGGTCGAAGCAATTATCAAATGGAACTTCTCAGCTATCAGAAGGTTCGAAAAGTCTGATTACTGGAACAGATAAGTTAAAAGAAGGTACATCAAGTCTTACAAGTGGCATGGGAGAGTTAGCGAATGGAGCTATTAAGCTTCAAGATGGAATCGCCAAACTTTCAGATGGTTCGGAAGAATTACATGACGAATTGAAAGACGGAGCAAGCGAAGCAGGTAATATAAAAGCCGATGAAGATGTTTATGACATGTTTGCAAGTCCAGTAAAGGTTGATAAATTGCCTATTAATAATGTGCCAAACTATGGAACTAGCTTTGCACCTTATTTAATTTCATTGAGTTTATTTATTGGGGCAATCGTTCTGACAATCATTTTCCCATTAAGAGATCCTGCTGTTATTCCTGCAAATGGATTCAGCTGGTTTATTAGTAAATACGGGGTCATGGCTATTATAGGAATATGTCAGGCTATATTGGTGGATTTGATATTAATATTAGGACTTGGAATTGAAGTCACTAGTCTGCCATTATTTTTTGTAGTAAGCATTCTTGCTAGCTGCACATTTATGGCTATCATTCTATTTCTTGGTTCAGCCTTTGATAATCCAGGTCGTTTTATAGCGTTACTCATATTAATTCTACAGCTGACCAGCAGCGGCGGAACTTTCCCAAATGAATTAGTTCCTAGCTTCCTGCAAGGGTTCACGCCATTCTTACCGATGACGTATTCGATTAATGCTTTTAGAGCAGTAATCTCAACTGGAGACTTTGGATTCATGTGGCATAACCTTAGTATACTTGCCATTTTCCTTGTAGTGGCATTAATACTATCTTTCGTATACTTCTTTTATAGATATAAAAAGATGAAAAACTTATTTACGGAAGATGCAGGCGAATAATAATGAAAAAACAGCGACTCAAATAGGGTTCGCTGTTTTTTTGTATTTTTACCAGGAAGTTTAAATAGAAAAGCAGGAAATTTATTTAGAATTTCCTGCTTTTCTATTATACCCAAGATTTTTGAGACGAAGGGGCATATTTTTTCATAGGATTTTTAGCAATAACATCTTTTAAATAGGGATAGCCCGAAGGACTAGGTTTTCGCAGCAGCTCCATTAGATAAGAAATGTCGTCCATTGCCCGGTGTGTTTGGAAATTTGTGATGTTATGAGCCCGCAGCAATGTTAAGAGTTTACTATTTACAAAACCGTATTGTTTCCATGGGACATTGCGCATTGTACAGAACCACTGATGGTTATTGATTTCTGGATACATATGGTAGAGGAAACTTCTGTCGAATGAAGCATTATGGGCAAAAATTGAGTCAGAACGATCTATAAAAGATTTTATTTTTTCATCGTGAAAGCTTTTTCCTTCGACTGAGCTATATGGAATTCCATGAACCCTGTATGCTTGATCATAATTCCTTCTTGCTTGATAAGAGAGGGGCTCTCTTAAAAACGATTCTTGATCAACAAGGTTAATAATTTCACCGGTTTCGCTGCTATAGGTAAAAAGAATAAGGGCAAGTTCGATAATTTCATCAGAAGTAGGACGCAATCCAGTTGTCTCTACGTCTAGTACTAAACCTAATCTATTAGACAATTAATTTTCCTCCATTTTGGCTACTTTTATCTATTATATCTGATTTTGGTTGCCTATTGAAAGTGGCGTATTTCTATATGATAGTGTTCCTTTGAGATTTCAATTAATTTATTGTTAAAATTTTATAGACGATAGCTAGGTACATATGAATTTGAGTAATAAAGGAAAAATTATTGAAGATGCTCATGGGAAGCATAGAGGTGACTGAGTAATCGGTTAACTTTTATGCGAGAAAAATTTAGTTAGATCTTCTATTGTTAGTGTAATTTCTATGCTTAATCACTAAATATTAGAGGATCACTTTCTTATTGATATGAAATAATAGGAAACTAAAAAAGATAGAGAAATGCTTTTTAAAGCAATCTCTACCTTTGTATAATTCAATTCAGGACTAGTATAGATTGTAAGATTCTTTCTAATTCATGGTCGACTATTTGTACATATTCTTCGTTTTTTTGAATACTGAATATGGTTCTGGAGTGATTTAAATATTGCAGTCCTTCATTCTGTTGTTGAAGATGAATCAGATTTTTCCCGGTAAGAAAATGAAGTTCTGCAAATAAATATAAAGATTCGATAGAATTACAAATATTAATGCCTTTTAGCGTATAATTTAATGACTCTTGATAGCAATGAAGTTCGGTTAAGGTTTGAGCTAATCCATGAATGATTTTTACCAAAATTGTACCTTCCTGATTCACATGAGGAATATTCTCGATAAATTCCAATGCTTCATTGAAGATGATTATAGCCTCATCGTAATCCTTTGTTTTAAAGTGAATAATTCCAATACTATTTAAAACTTCTATCTCCTGTTGATGAAGAATTACCCGTTTGCCCATTGTAATCTGAATGGCCTCATTTAATAAATCAATAGCCATTTGTTTATTTTTGAACAAATAAAAAAAAGACATACCCTCATGCCATTTTAAGAATTGATAAAATGATATGGATTTTTCCGGTGCCATTGCCATTTCTTTTTGGACGATTTCATAGATTGCTTCATAATTACGTGTACGTTTATATCTGTTTATTAATAATTTAATAGTTTCTATGTAATTATAAATCGGTTCATTTTTGGTAGTAAAAAAATAAGAAAGATCAACTTTAAGTTTATCTGCTAATAGTCCCAACTCATCAATTGTTGGTGATGAGATGCTTCTTTCATAATCTAACAAGGTAATAGGCTCGCAAATATCTTTTGCTAATTCTTCTCTTGTGAGATTTTGTTTTATTCTTAATTCGTTGATAACAGAGCCAACCTCTATTTTCATTGCAATTGCCCCTTTATACCTATGTCTAGATTTTCTATTGTAACATAATTTTTTTTTTTTCAATATGATTACTGAAAAGATAGTATTATGTAACTACTTTTAAAACTGCTGTATCCTTTGAAATCCCTATCCTTCCTTTTTAATTGGAAAGCTTACTATCGCATCTCGGGCGGGTATGGTTGGAACGGAACGGTTTACAGTGTTATTCTCTCACAAATTATTAGAGATTTGATTACTAAGGGCGGGCATCCCGATTCTGCATTAAACCTTAAGGAAAGGAAATTATTGAAAAGTATTGTCCATTAATACAGGTATCTCTTTTTCACAAATAGAATAAAGAAGATAGTGAATCCACGGGGGGTATTGTAGGATGAGATTTCAAGAGTTAGAAACAGAGAGGCTGCGTTTAATCGAAATAGGTCACCAGCATACGGAAAGTCTGTTTGAAATTCTCTCAAAAGATGAAGTAACCAAATATGATGGGATAGAAAGCTTAATTCGAGTGGAAGAGGCTCGTCGATTAATAGACTCGTTTAAAAGTGCATATATAAACAAAAGGGGGATTCGATGGGGAGTATTGGTGAAAGATTCCGGGAAATTTATTGGTACTGTTGGTCTTAATCATTTGAGCATATCTAATAAACGTGCTGAAATAGGGTATGAAATCCATCCGGATTATTGGAGGAAACACTTTACATCGGAAGCTGTCAGAGAAGTATTACGTTATTCATTTGAAGAATTAAACTTACATCGAATGGCTGCATTAACCTTCCCTGATAATATTGCATCCACTAACCTTTTAAAGAAATTTGGTTTTAAGCAAGAGGGGAATCTTAGAAATTATATATTTCTTCGTAATCAATCGCATGATGCCGTGATATTTTCCTTGCTATATACGGAGTTTTAGCTGATACATCACCTAGTTTAGTCAGTTTCCCCAATTAAATAAGGCAGAATCATTGATAAATAGTTTAATAAAAAGATGTAAAAGGATATCGGGGCTGGCCTTTTGGGCCTTTTTTTGTATATAAAGAAAGAATCTGCATATTACCATTTGTTTTGATAAATAAGGGAATCTATACATATTTTTCATGATAAAATTAAATGAATTCATCATCACGTCCATTGGACATGAAAAGGAGCATATTTATTGTGAAAATTTTATTTCCGTTACTTGCGGTCCTAGGCGGCATTACAATAGCAATTCAAGGACAGATAAATGGCGGTTTAGGAAAAAAAGTAGGGGTCATTGAAGCCTCTTTCATTTCCTTTGGAATCGGGACACTTGCTTTATTATTTATTGTTTTGTTTGCAGGAAATGGAAATATTTCAGCTATCACTTCTGTACCTAAATGGCAACTGATAGGTGGTCTCTTAGGGGCTATTTATGTCATAGTCATCGTCTTAGTAGTCCCTCAAATTGGAGTGGCCCCTACATTAGTTGGGGTTATCTTAGGACAAATACTGATTGGAGCTGTCATTGATCATTTTGGCTTATTGGGTGGGGTACGTATTCCATTGGATGCGAAAAAGATAGCAGGTATTTGTTTACTCTTTGTGTCATTGTATTTATTTAATCATAAGTGAAGTAGAACAGAAATAAAATGCTTAGAATTATTATGTTTTAATGAGGGCATAAAATGAATATTGGACATTTGAAGCACGGATTAGTCATTAAAGCAACTAAACTTCGGACATGGATCCTGTGGGGCAGCGTGACTGACATCCATAAGTGCGATCATAATTTCTCTGATTAACCAATTTTTGTATGTGATTGGCTAGTGGGTAATGAAAGTGAATATGTCGATGACATTATTATGTACAAGTTGGTTTATTAAGCTAACGGGTGCGTTCGTATTTTAAGATTAGCCAGTTTTTACTGGTTGATCTTTTTTTAGTTGATCTTTTTTTAATAGAATCTTTTATATCAGGAGCTAGGGTAGGACGTACAGGTGCGTGGGACATGATCCCGTGAACTAAATTGTCCGCCCCCTAATTTAGGAGAACAAGATTTTTTAAAGAATATTTATATTCGTGGTGAAAGTCATACAGTACTTAGAGCAATAGAGAGACAGACATTAGGACAAATTTTTTATATTGGTAATCAATTAAAAGATGAGAATTGGGAAGCCCCTTAGTTCCAAAAAAGGAAAATCGGAAGAATACTTGCTACACAAGCTTAAAAAACATAGGTGAAAGCAGCTATTGAGTTAACCTTTTATAGAGGCTTTTTTAAGAGAATTAAGCTTATTAAGTATTCAGGCGCAATCCTTGTACAAGGAATTGTGTTTTTTTTTGGGTGAACGACCTTGGTTCATTAAGACGTACTAAAGACCACAGGTGTTGTTTTAGAATAAAGTTTGCTCAAATGATACTAATGACCTTAAAAATAACAAATAGAAAGAGCTTGTTTTGAAAAAAGTTTGATCACTTCTGTGACCCTTATTCAAAAATGGAATCTAAAAAAAGTGGTTAACTTGGGAAGTTGAGTCACTTAATGATTCAACCTCTTCTGAATAATGAGAAAAATATGTATAATAAGATGATCAAATATAGCTTCCAATCAAGTAAATATAAATATAGTGATTTGTACTTGTGAGTCTAAATGAAACGCATAATGAAGGGGTTTGGAGTTGAAATAAGTTAATGTTTCATTTCTTTTTACCTACTATATAAATCAAAATTACTAGCATTTAATACCTATCTTGTGAAAAAGTACTCATTGGTTTATTGATTTTTTAATTTATTCGTAATATACTTAATATTCAACATCTTTAATTCAAAGTATAGTACCCTTTTGCGAGGTTGAAAGGAAGGTGGTTTTAAGCTATAAAACTGCTGATTTTGGGTTTTTGAGAAAAAACGTAAATTTATGCAAACGCTTCGCTAGTTATTTTTGGTGAGTTTCTGCTATGAATACTTCTAACTATCCTCGCAGAATAATTTAGTGTACTAAACCAGAAGTTAATAGATGGCAGAAGGATAATCTCTTAAACTAGGGATACTCCAAGAAAGACTAAAGATGAGGGGGAATATTTTTTGAAAAAGTCTAAATTTTCAGTGCTTACGCTTCTAATGGCTATTATGCTGGTTCTTGCAGCATGTAACAGCGGTTCGAAGGAAACTTCGAATGAAAAAGAAGGTGGCTCGAGTGACTCAGCCAAATCGAAAGTATTAAATGTAAACAACTCAAGTGAACCTGGTTCGCTTCATCCTGCTAATGCGCAAGGAACTCATGAATCATGGATTCTTGAACATACGTTTGAAGGACTGACTAAGAAAACAGAAGAAGGCAAAATCGTACCAGGTGTTGCAGAATCATGGAAGATCAGTGAAGATGGATTAAAATGGACATTTAAATTGAAAGATGGTTTGAAATGGTCAAATGGAGATCCGCTTACAGCGAATGATTTCGAATATGCTTGGAAATATGCATTGAAACCAGAAACAGCTGCTGATTATGCTTACCAACTTTATTATCTTAAGGGCGGGGAAGCTTACAACAGTAAAAAAGGCAAGGAAGAGGATGTAGGAGTAAAAGCAACGGACGACCTTACATTAGAGGTTACATTGGAGCAGCCTACACCATATTTTCTTGATTTGACTTCTTTCTATACTTTCTACCCGATCGATAAAAAGGTACAAGAAGAAAATCCGAAATGGGCTTTGGATGCCAAAACACATGTATCAAACGGTCCATTCAAGTTAACGGAGTGGAAACATAAAGAAAGCCTGAAAATCGAAAAGAATGAAAATTACTATGATAAAGATAAAATCAAATTGGATGCCGTTAATTTTGCTCTAATTGAAGATGAAAATACTGCATGGCAAATGTATCAGAGTGGCGAATTGGACATCGCTTATCCACTACCAGTGGATGTACAAGGTCAATTGGTTAATTCTGGAGATAAAGAATTCAAAAATGGAGCAGAACTTGCTGTCTACTATTACAACTTTAATACTAAAGTAAAACCTTTCAATAATGCTAAAGTAAGAAAAGCGTTATCAATGGCTATCGAACGTAAAAAAATTACGGATAATGTTGCTCAAGGTGGTCAAAAGCCTGCCTTTGGAGTAGTCCCGCCAGGTATTCCTGATGCTAGTGGTGATTTCCAGGAAAATACAGGTGACCTGTTTGCGGAAAATGTTGATGAAGCTAAGAAATTGTTAAAAGAAGGACTAGCTGAAGAAGGCATGAAAGAACTTCCTGATTTTTCAATTTTATATAATACATTAGATTCTCATAAAAAAATTGCTGAAGCCGTTCAAGGAATGTGGCGCGATAACCTAGGTGTTGAAGTTACACTTGAAAATGCTGAATTCCAAGTTAAACTTGACCGTGAAAAAGCTGGGGACTTCGAGATTTCCCGTGCAGGATGGGTTGGTGACTATGTTGATCCGATGACATTCATGCTTTGGGAGACAGACGGTGCCTATAATGATGCGGATTGGTCCAACAAAGAATATGATAAATACTTAAAAGAGGCGAAATCTACAATGGAACCAAAAGAACGGATGGCTGCTTTGCATAAAGCAGAGGAAGTTCTGATTGATGAAATGCCGATTCTCCCGGTTTACTTCTATACAAAACCATATATGGTTAAATCGAATGTTACTGGGGTTTATGCACCAATAAACGCTTATCCGAACTTTATTTACGCGGATAAAAAATAAAAGAAGGATGAAAATAGGAGGTATGTCCGATTATGGACATACCCCATTTTTCAATTGCGAATTTGAATATTTCATGAATTCATTTCCGTTTTCAACTCCTTAGAAAATCGATGATTGGGGTGATTACCATGTTGAGATATACATTAAATCGTTTTAAATGGGCGATTATTACTTTATGGGCGGTTATTACATTAACGTTCATCATAATGCATACGATTCCGGGAAATCCATTTGCGAAAGAAGGAGCAATGCCTCCCGCTGTTTATGAAAATCTTCAAGTCCACTATGGATTGGACAAGCCTTTGTTGACCCAATATGGAAATTATTTGTTGGAAGTCGTTCAATTTGATTTTGGTCCCTCTTTGAAATCCTCATCCATTTCTGTGAATGATTACATTTTGAAGGGATTCCCAGTGTCCTTGCATTTAGGAGCGCAAGCACTGGTGATTGCCATCTTTTTTGGGCTCATTTTAGGTGTAGTGGCATCACTGAAACGAAATAAATGGCCTGACTATTTATCAATGGTCATTGCCATCGTCGGGATATCTGTTCCGAACTTTATTTTGGCGACTATTTTAATCAATTATTTTGCAATAAAATGGCATATATTCCCTGTTGCTACATGGGCGACATGGCAGCATACCATATTACCATCCATTGCCCTGTCGATGATGCCTCTTGCTTTCATTGCCAGATTGATGCGGACAAGCATGCTTGAAGTAATGGGACAAGATTACATTTTGACCGCAAAGGCTAAAGGGTTAAAACGTAGCGGTGTCATAATCAAACATGCGATCCGAAATGCTTTATTGCCGATTATCACGATTCTTGGTATCCTAACGGCTAATATCGTTACAGGAAGCTTCATTATTGAACGTATTTTTGGTATTCCGGGCATGGGAGATATGTTTGTAAAGGGAATATCCAATCGAGACTATCCGGTCATTCTTGGTTCCACAATTGTGTATAGTGCAGTGCTTATCCTATTGATATTCATCGTTGATATAGCCTATACGTTGATTGATCCTAGAATTAAAGTGACGGGGGAGAAAAAATAATGGCAGATAAAGTGCATTTAACCGAAGATATGTTCCTACCCGCTGAAGGAAACTTTAAGGAAGCTGAAAAAATTGCTAGGCCAACGGTTTCATATTGGTCTGACGTCTGGCGTCGCTTTAAAGAAAATAAACTAGCAATGACGGGGTTTGTTCTAATTATCCTGTTGGTCTTGCTGGCTATTTTTGGTCCGTATATTAACGGATATACTTATTATGGTCAAGATTTCGAGAAAAAGAATCTTAGCCCCAATGCCGAGCATTGGTTTGGGACGGATTCATCAGGAAGGGATTTATTTACGCGAGCTTGGTATGGTGCAAGGATATCCTTGTTCATTGGCTTGATGGCGGCGCTAATAGACTTTTTAATTGGTGTCCTATATGGCGGGATTTCAGCCATTCGTGGCGGACGCACCGATAATATAATGATGAGGTTTGCTGAAGTGATCTATGCGATCCCTTACCTATTGATGGTTATCTTGATGATGGTCGTATTAAAACCTGGTATATTGCCGATAATCATAGCCATGTCGATTACAGGATGGATTCCTATGGCCCGGCTGGTAAGAGGGCAGGTTTTACAATTAAAAGAGAATGAATATATTCATGCTGCAACCATCTCTGGTGCTAATACGAGCTGGACTTTAAGAAAACACATGATTCCAAATACAATGGGACCGATCCTTGTCAATTTAACGTTGACTGTACCTACGGCGATTTTTGCCGAAGCTACTCTAAGCTTTTTGGGACTGGGTGTGCCAGCACCTCAGGCAAGCTGGGGAACATTGACCAGTGATGCTCTGGGAAGCATTTTGGTAGGAAATTTCTATCAACTTTTAATCCCGGCGATATTGATCTCATTAACCATGTTCGCCTTTAATGTAGCTGGTGACGGACTACAGGATGCCCTAGATCCAAAACTACGGAAATAAATGAGTCCTAACATAAAGATTTTGATAATACTAGAATAGGAGGGACGATGATGGAGAACCTATTAGAAGTTAAGAATTTACACATCACCTTCCATACGTATGCAGGAAAAGTACAAGCTGTTCGCGGCGTGAACTTTGAAGTAAAAAAAGGGGAAGCCGTCGCCATCGTTGGAGAGTCCGGATGCGGCAAAAGTGTTACTGCGAAATCGATCATGCGATTATTGGAAACACCTCCAGCAGAGTATGGAAAAGGGTCAATATCATTTGGTGGTAAAGACCTTATTAAAATGAGTGAAAAGGAAATGCAGAAGATTCGTGGAAATGAAATCAGCATGATTTTCCAGGACCCAATGACTTCGCTCAATCCAACGACTAAAATCGGCAGCCAAATTATGGAGGGTATTTTAAAGCATAATAATAATATCTCTCGAAAAGATGCATATGAACGAGCGTTAGAAACGCTTAAACTGGTAGGTATTCCTCAGCCGGAAAAAAGGATGCAGCAATATCCACATGAGTTTTCAGGGGGCATGCGCCAGCGGGCGATGATAGCGATGGCTCTAGCCTGTGAACCGAAATTGTTAATTGCCGATGAACCTACAACGGCATTGGATGTAACGATACAAGCGCAAATTTTAGAACTGATGAAAGATATCCAACGTAGAATGGATACTTCCATCATTTTAATCACTCATGATCTAGGTGTGGTTGCGGAAACTTGCGAAAGGGTAGTAGTCATGTATGCAGGTAAAGTTGTGGAAACAGGTACAGTTGAAGCAATATTTGCAAACCCGCAACACCCATATACAAGAGGATTGCTTAAAACGGTGCCAAGGCTGGATATGGAAAAAACGGCTCCGTTGGTACCTATTATCGGATCACCACCTGATTTGTTAGATCCGCCAAAAGGATGCCCATTTTATCCAAGATGTGAATCTGCAATGAAAGTGTGCAAAGAACATGACCCGGAACTTGAGGTAGTAGAAGAGGGACAGACAGCTGCATGCTGGCTTCACCATCCAATGGCAAAAGCAACACGCGTTCAAGCACCGACTAATGTTTAAAGGAGGAGAACCAATGGTTTCACTAAAGAATAAGTCAGTAAAAGAAAAGACAGTCAACGAAAATTCTCCTCTTGTTGAAATAAAGAATCTGAAGAAATATTTCCCTGTTGGTTCACAGTCGTTGAAAGCGGTAGATGGTTTGGATCTCAAAATCTACGCAGGGGAAACTGTCGGACTTGTTGGGGAAAGCGGTTGTGGAAAATCTACTGCTGGGCGTACGATAACCCGCCTTTATGAACCGACAGAAGGAGAAGTTCTTTTTCAAGGGAAAAATATTTTTGATTACAAACCTGGTGAAATGTCACATATTCGCCGTGAAATCCAGATGATCTTCCAAGATCCTTACGCTTCCTTAAACCCAAGGATGAAGGTAGAAGAATTAATTGGTGAACCACTTGCCATTCATGGGATTTCAAAAGGTAAAGAGAGAAGAAAACGGGTGGAAGACCTGTTAAAACTGGTTGGTTTAAGTCCGGAACATATCACTCGTTTTCCGCATGAATTCAGTGGCGGACAACGTCAGCGTATCGGAATTGCAAGGGCGCTGGCTTTGAATCCTAAATTCATTGTTTGTGATGAACCAATTTCTGCACTTGATGTTTCAATCCAAGCTCAAGTAGTAAATTTATTAAAAGAGTTACAAAAAGAAATGGGCTTGACTTATTTATTCATCGCCCATGATTTATCGATGGTCAAGTATATTTCAGATCGTATTTTAGTTATGTATCTTGGGAGAATGATGGAACTTTCAGATAGTGATTCTTTAACGAAGGATCCGCTTCACCCATACACACAAGCCTTGCTCTCTGCAGTGCCGATACCAGATCCCACTATTAAACGGGAAAGGATCGTACTAAAAGGCGATGTACCAAGTCCGATCAATCCGCCGAGCGGCTGTGTATTCCGTACTCGTTGTCCGAAAGCGATGGAGATATGTTCTAGCGCTGTGCCTGAATGGAAAGAACAAAAACCTGGGCACTACGTTGCTTGTCATTTATATTGGTAAATAAAATAATGAGGCCAGTTGCAAAATCTGCGGCTGGTCTTTTTTTGAAAATACACATTAATAAAGCTTTTTATTTTCAGGAAAGATGCCACTAGGTTTTTAGAAAATATTTTTTATAGATTTATAATAATTAAATCTAGGAATTTGAAAATAAAACATATAAAATGTAATTATATGTAAAATTAAAATAACCCAGAAATGGCTTCATTTTGTGAGATAAGGAGGAATAATGTTGTATTCCACAATAACTAGTGAAATTGTCGATCATGTCATGATTATTACACTTAACCGACCTGAAAGAATGAATGCCTTTAATGAAAAAATGTGTGAGGAAATGATTCGTGCTTTTGATGAAGCGGATGAAAATGATGACGTACGAGTCATTATTTTAACTGGGGCAGGGAAGGCTTTCTGTGCTGGCGTGGATTTGGAAAAAGGTGCAGAAACTTTTATGGATCACACTCCTTTAGTTGAGTACCGTGATGCAGGTGGTGTTTTATCATTAAGGATTTTTGAGATGAAGAAACCTATAATAGCAGCAATTAATGGAGCAGCGGTTGGTATTGGTATAACTATGACTTTGCCTATGGATATTAGAATTGCTTCAACTGATGCGAAAATGGGGTTTGTTTTTGCAAGGCGAGGTATTACAATGGAGGCTTGCAGTGGTTGGTTCCTGCCTAGACTTGTCGGAATGGGGAAGGCATCCGAATGGATTTTTACTGGAAGAATGATTTCAGCTAAGGAGGCCTATGAGGGGAGACTAGTTAACAAGATTGTAGAGCCTGATGAATTGATGCCAATTGCAATGGAAATCGCATCTGAAATAGCGGAAAATACCTCTTCCGTGTCTGTGACATTATCTCGGCAGCTAATGTGGACTATGCTTGGAGCAAATCATCCAGTTGAATCACATAAAATAGAATCGAAAATGCTTCATTGGACCGGAAAGCAAGCTGATGCACAAGAAGGAATCGAAGCTTTCTTAGAAAAACGGAAAGCTGAATTTACAATGAAGAGCAGCTCTGATATGCCGCCGTTTTACCCGTGGGGTCTGGATCGAACATACGAATCAGATAAAAAATAAATGATTAATTCTGTATTGAAATCATTCTTAGGAACTGTGTGAGAATTTTTACTTTTCGGATAAATTAGGGTTTCTTTTCTTAGTGTGTTATACTGTGTTTACCATTTACTAAACTTGTTTCATATTCCCCTATTCCTTGTGAATAGGGGTTTTTTTATTTTCAAAAAAAGATATTCTATAAAGAATATTTTTATTCGAAAAAAAACAGACTCTACAAGTAGAGTCCGTTATATATTGTATTTAAAATTATGCTTTTTGAACGTTAGTAGCTTGGGGTCCACGTTGACCTTGCTCAACTTCAAAAGTAACTTCTTGACCTTCGTCTAGTGATTTGAATCCTTCGCTTTGAATAGCTGAGAAATGTACGAATACATCGTCTCCGTTTTCGCGTTCGATGAAGCCAAATCCTTTTTCTGCGTTAAACCATTTCACTTTACCTTGTTCCATTGTTGTTGCCTCCTAGTGTGAATCCACACAATGTGTTACTACCCTTGCTCAATCTTCAGACGAAAAGTGTTTCACTTATCAATCTTCCCGAACAAAAATAATTCTTATTAAATATAACAGATAATGTCGGAATCTGCAAGCTAACATAGTAAGATTATTTTTTGTGAAATTGCTATGAAGATTCGTTAATATCCTTTCTTGTAATTAAGTAAATTTGTTGTAGGGTTTTTACCGTTGAGATAGTTCTTCAAATTGGGAATGAAAATATCTTCAATCAATCGTTTGTCGTAATATTCAGTGTTTCCGGATGTGTGTGGCGTGAGGATGACATTGTTCATTTCCCATAAAGGGCTACTTTCCGGAAGTGGTTCAGTTTCAAACACATCTAGTCCTGCACCTGCAATCTGCTGGTCCTTAAGCGCTTGAATCAATTCATTTTGAACAACGAGAGATCCTCTTCCAATATTAATGAAAAAAGCGGAAGGCTTCATTAACTTGAATTCGTTTGTGCCGAACATATTCTGTGTTTCTGGAGTCAAAGGTAATGTCACGACAACATAATCACACTTAGGGAGAAGATCATTCAATTGTTTCTGGGTGAACATCTCATCAACATATTCTTCTGATTTACCAGAATGGCGAACCCCTAATACGGTCATTCCAAAAGCCTTGGCAATTTTAGCTGTTTCCTTCCCGATTTTTCCAACCCCAATGATGCCTATAGTCTTTTCGTGAATTTCCTGCTTCATATCAGCGTGGTGCCAAGTCTTTTCCTGCTGTTGCTTAACATATGTATCTATTTTTCTTGTAAAGGCGAGCATTAGGGCGAAAATGGTCTCTGAAATGGGATATGCATGGACACCATTTGCAGTCGTAATCTGCACATTCTTTTGTTCTAATTTTTCCAGTGGCAAAGCATTCACTCCAGCACTCCATGTCTGGATCCATTTCAATTCACTTGCTTCATATAATATAGGTTCGTACATTTCTGATTTCCAGCCAGCGATTATTTCCGCATCGTTTATATGATCCTGCCACATTGCAGGGGCTCTTCCAGTAATCACAGTCCAATCGGGAATCAATCCTTTAACTTGCTGCAATAAATGTTCATTCAGGTTTTGGGTAATAATGAGTTTTTTATTTGGCATAATCATCATCCTCTTTCATTTTTCTGAATTATACGTAAGTTTTGAGAATAATTCAATTGGAAACAGTGATTACTAAGCAATCTTGATATAATACAAATATCTAACAAGGATGGGGTGTAATCATGAAGGTGAAGGATATATATGGGCAGCTACCAACTTTAGAAACAGAACGTTTAATTATGAGGAAAATCACTATGAAGGATGCTGAAGATATGTATGCATATGCTTCAGATAGTGAAGTATCTCGTTTTGTCACGTGGGAACCGCATCGTTCACTATCTGATACAAGAGATTTTATCCAATTCGTGTTACAGAATTATGAAGATAATAAGCTTGCTCCATGGGGAATTGAATACAAGGACAATGGTGAGTTTATTGGTACTATCGACTTTGTTTCATGGCATTTGAATCATCAAATCGCTGAAATAGGGTATGTCCTTGCTCCACAATATTGGGGAAATGGCATGATAACGGAGGCTGCCAAAAAGGTAATAGAGTTTGGTTTTGAAAATATGAATCTTGTTCGTATTCAGGCCCGCTGCTTTGTGGATAATCTTGGTTCAGAACGGGTCATGCAAAAGTCTGGAATGTCTTTTGAAGGTATTTTGCGTAAAGGTATGTTTGTTAAAGGTAAGCATGAGGACCTGAAATTATATTCAATTATTAAATGATCATACATTAATGAAAGGATTACGAAAAATCTATAAGGGTTGCTGTACTTTTAAGGGGATGGACTTATAAATGTTGAAGAAGTCAAACCAATTCTTAGGTTAGCTCACTGTTTCCGTCAATGTGAAAATTCTGGAAAACACTCATTTCCCATTTTATCAATAATAATAGAAAGGAAACTGACAGCCTTCAATTTGCATTTCTAGCTCTCGCAAATTTTGAAGAGGAATATTCCCTGGCTCTATGAAGATATGAAATTTAAAAACAAACAAAATGTGCAAATAATCATTCAAAAACTATACAAAACGTCTAATGTAAAAAGTCCGTTTAAAAAATATAATAAAACTATGAAATCGGGTTGAAATGGAGGGTGTCTTAATGGCAGTTATTAATGATGTAGAAACGTTAAAAAATTATATTGGTGGCAAGTGGGTAGAATCCACAACGTCAAAACATGAAGAGGTGCCTAATCCGGCAACAGGAGAAGTGTTGGCGATTGTACCGCTTTCCACAAAAGAAGATGTCAATCAAGCAGTTCGGGTTGCAAAAAATGCTTATAAAGAATGGAAAAAGGTAGCTGTACCTAAAAGAGCTCGCTTCTTATTCCGCTACCAGCAATTGTTGATTGAACACTGGGATGAGCTTGCGAAGCTCGTCACCATTGAAAATGGAAAAAGCTATACAGAAGCATATGGTGAAGTTCAACGTGGTATTGAATGTGTGGAATTCGCTGCAGGTGCGCCAACCTTAATGATGGGCAGCCAGCTTCCGGATATTTCTCCGGGTATTGAATCGGGCATGTACCGTTATCCAATGGGAGTAGTAGCAGGCATTACTCCATTTAACTTCCCAATGATGGTTCCATGTTGGATGTTCCCGCTTGCGATTGCCTGTGGAAACACATTTATTCTAAAACCTTCTGAAAGAACGCCTCTCCTAGCCAACCGTCTTGTTGAGTTAGTAACAGAAGCAGGTGTTCCAGATGGTGTTGTAAATATTGTCCATGGGGCACACGATGTGGTGAATGGGATATTGGAGCATGAAGACATTAAAGCAGTATCTTTTGTTGGCTCCCAGCCAGTTGCTGAGTATGTATATAAAACAGCAGCTGCTAATAAAAAACGCGTTCAGGCTTTATCAGGAGCAAAAAATCATTCAATTGTAATGCCTGATGCAGATCTGGATAATGCAGTAACCAACATTACCAACGCTGCTTTCGGATCTGCAGGTGAGCGCTGTATGGCCGCTTCAGTAGTTGTTGCAGTAGGAGAAGTGGGAGATCTGCTTGTAGAAAGATTAAAGGCAGCAGCTGATGAAATCAAGATTGGAAATGGAATGGATAAAGAAGTTTTCCTTGGCCCAGTCATTCGTGATACTCATAAAAAGAGAACGGAACAATATATTGAGATTGGTGAAAATGAAGGGGCTGTTCTCCTTCGTGACGGTCGAAATGAAGGTGATCAGGAAAACGGCTATTATGTAGGACCAACATTATTTGATCATGTTAAAACAGATATGAAAATTTGGAAGGATGAAATTTTTGCTCCTGTTTTATCAATAGTGCGGGTTAATACACTTGAGGAAGCAATCGAATTAACTAACCAATCCGAATTTGCTAATGGTGCCTGTCTCTATACAGATAGCGCGAAAGCTGTCCGTGAATTCCGTGAAGAAATTGATGCAGGAATGCTAGGGGTGAATCTTGGTGTACCTGCTCCGATGGCATTCTTTCCATTCTCCGGCTATAAAAGCTCATTTTATGGAGACCTGCATGCAAATGGAAGAGACGGCGTAGAATTTTACACAAGGAAAAAAATGCTAACAGCAAGATACTGATATAGAAAGGAGGTCGACGCTATTTATGGTCGGCCTTCCTTTATACAATTATAAGAGGAGTGGGGATTATGCAGGTTGAAAAACAAGGTCAAGATCTTAAGACAATAGATGAAAAATATGTTTGGCATCATATGAAAGGAGCTGGACCGAATCCTGGGACAATGGTCGTTCAAAAAGGGGAAGGGGCATGGATCACGGATGTTGATGGAAATCGTTATCTTGACGGGATGTCAGGATTATGGTGTGTCAATGTTGGTTATGGACGGACAGAACTAGCAGAAGCAGCTTACGAGCAGCTGAAGGAACTTCCGTATTCTCCTTTAACAAACAGTCACATTCCCGCTATTAAGCTTGCAGAGAAGTTAAATGATTGGCTGGGAGGAGATTATGTAATTTTCTTCTCGAACAGTGGTTCAGAAGCAAATGAAACCGCTTTTAAAATTGCCCGTCAGTATCATCAGCAAAAGGGTGAACATGGACGCTATAAATTCATTTCCCGTTATCGTGCTTATCATGGAAATTCAATGGGAGCGCTCGCAGCGACTGGGCAGGCACAACGGAAGTATAAATATGAACCGCTTGCGCCAGGGTTTCTTCATGTCTCACCTCCTGATTTATACCGTAATCCAGAAGACGAAAGCGGTGAAAAAAGTGCTGCGGAAATTGATCGTGCCATTACATGGGAATTAAGTGAAACGGTAGCGGCAGTTATTATGGAACCGATTATTACTGGCGGAGGGATTCTGATGCCTCCTGATGGATATATGAAAAGGGTTAAAGAAATTTGTGAGAAAAATGGAGTTCTTCTTATTTCAGATGAGGTTATTTGCGGTTTTGGCCGTACTGGTAAGAAGTTTGGATTTATGAATTATGATGTTCAACCAGACATCATTACCATGGCAAAAGGGATTACTAGCGCTTACCTGCCGCTTTCCGCTACAGCTGTAAAACGTGAAATTTATGAAGCTTACGCTGGTTCCGAAGAATATGACCGCTTCCGACACGTAAATACATTTGGTGGCAATCCTGCTTCCTGTGCCTTGGCTTTGAAAAATATGGAGATATATGAAAATGAGAAACTAATTGAACGGTCCAAAGATTTAGGTCTTCGTTTTCTACAAGAATTCGATGAAATTAAGTCTCATCCAAATGTTGGAGATGTCCGTGGCAAAGGTTTGTTGGTTGGAATTGAACTTGTGGAAGATAAACAAACAAAACAACCGATTGATATTTCCAAAATCAATAAAGTAATTGCATCGTGCAAAAATAAAGGACTCATCATCGGCAAGAATGGTGATACCGTTGCTGGTTTCAATAATGTCCTGACGCTTGCACCTCCGTTAAGTATTACTGAAGAGGATTTTTCTTTTATTGTAATGACGGTAAAGCAAGTATTAGCTGAACTGTAAAAAATATTAATAAACAGTGGGAACAGAATCTATTTTTCTTCTGTTCCTTTTTTGTATATTAAAGTATGTTATCTCCGTTCCTTGAAAAGTACTAGAGGAGTGATGAAAAACTAGAATGCACTAAAAATTGTAGGGTTATATGATTTATATCACCAATTTATAGGAAAGTCAGATGCAATCTGCGCTCTAATTTCCCTGATTCTTTCTTCCTTAAAATCTTGGAAAATTACGAAAAAATCCCAAAGTATTTCTGATGTACTGCAGGTATTGTTATTGTCTATCTTTAGATGGATATTGTTCTTAGATCTTGAAACTCTTATCTTTAGGAAATTACACAAGGCATGTTTCAGGAATACGAAAACCATAACCAGTTTACATTATTTCCCTGTTGTTATAGAACTTATTATTTTTTTAATTAAAGGCAATAAATAATAATATTCCTAATTTAAGATGGTTGGTTGTTCTTTAATGAACTGAAATGGTGAATAAGGGGGGATCTGGGTTGAAGTTATCAATTTTGTGCACCTTTTCTATGCTTAGTTCATTGGTAATCGTTTTTTCATTATTACCAAATAATGTGCTGGTGGCAACAGCAGAGAATGGAAACAAGCAAATCACGATTTTTCACACCAATGACATGCATGGCCATTTGCTGAATAATTCGATTCAGATTGGTATTGATATTATTGCAAGTATGAAAAATATGGAATCGAATTCTCTGCTGATTGATGCTGGGGATGCAACCCAGGGCCTTCCTTTTGCTAATTTAAGAAAAGGTAAAGATATGATTACCTTAATGAATGCAGCTGGTTATGATGGTATGGCTTTGGGGAATCATGAATTTGATTTTGGCTTGGAACAAGTGTTAAAGAATGTGGCACTTGCTAAATTTCCTGTTATCTCAGCCAACACGATATATAGGGGCAAACCACTTCTTGCAGGTATAAACGGAAATAACGGGGAGTTCTTCATTAAAGAAATTAATGGAGTAGAAGTAGGGTTCTTTGGAATTACCACTCAAGAAACCGCGTATAAAACTAACCCGAATAATGTGAAGGGAGTTACATTTGAAGATCCTTTAAAAACTGCACAAAATCAGGTCGACAAGTTAGAAAAAGCAGGAGCAGATGTTATTGTCGGTATTGTTCATATAGGCAATGAAACTTCCAGTAAATTGAAAAGTGAAGATATTGCAATTGAAGTAGATGGAATTGATGTTTTATTGGATGGTCACAGTCATACTCTCATTAATGAGCATGTGAATGGAACATTGATTGCTCAAACCGGCAGTGCAAGTGCAAATGTAGGCAAAGTGGACATTACTCTAATAAATGATGAAATAGTCGAAGCAAAAGAAACCTTGATATCTAAAACAGAATCTTTGACCTACAAGTCTGAAGTCGAAGTGGCTAACTTCACTAAAAAAATCAGTGAATCACAAGGTACGAGCTTTAATCAAGTTGTTGGCCGAACTGAAACCCCTCTTTGGGGTGCGACAGTAAATGGGATTGCTATCGGCAGGATTAGTGAAACTAACCTAGGAGATTTGATTGCGGATTCAATGTTTTGGTCTGCTGCGTCACAGGTTAAAGAATCCAGTTATGAAAACCAGCCGATTGTCTCCTTGATAAATGGGGGAGGCATACGCGATTCGATACCTGAGGGTATTATTACCCGAGGACAAGTCATTTCGATCCTCCCTTTTGGTAATATTTTATTTCTCAAAGAAGTTAGTCCTGCTATTTTATATGATGTACTGGAAAATGGTGTTTCAAAAATAGAGAGCGTTAATCCGAAAACTGGGTTTATTACCGGTGTGGATGGAAGGTATCCACAAATTTCAGGAATGCGATTTGAATTTGATCCATCCAAAACCGCTGCCAATACGACAGACACTACAAAGCCGTTTACAAAAGGCGAACGGGTCACTAAAATCATTTTACTTGATGCAGAAGGGTCAGATGGCGAAGTATTAAATCGTTCAGACACTACGACAAAAATCGTACTTGCTTCAAATAATTTTGAAACAGCCGGTGGAGATGGCTATACAATGCTAAAAAGCCTAACTAATATTGGTGAAGGTGCTTCATTGGATATAATATTTGAAGAGTACATTACAAAGTTGACCAAAGCGGGGGATGGAGTTTTTTACTATCCGGTAAGCAAAAGAAGGTCAAGGGCAGTTACTTCTCATGTGTACTATCCTTATACTGCAGCTATTACAATCAAAAAAGGCAGAGAGATTGTCGCTAATAGTGAAGTGGTGTATACGATTGATAAAGGGAAAGCATTTAAGGGAAAAACAGATGAAAAAGGGATTTTGACTATTGGTCATATCAAATCAGGACCACATTCAATAGCTCTCTCATCTAAAGGATTATCAACGTATATTTATGTAAATGATTTGATTGATTCCACAATTATGAATTCAAGTCTTGGATCTGAAGAATATGGCAATGTCAGCAGCTATCAATTTAATCAGCGCACTACCAGAAACAAAAACAAGCTGCAATAAAGAGGAGGTTGCTTTTAGAAGTTTAGTTTGGTCGAGTCGCAAATACAGGCAGTCAAAAATATTGTTTAGCATAAGGATGCTGAAAAATAACTAAAACTAAATGAATAGCTACCTTATTGTTTAAATGAATGATAAACATTGTATATATTAAAGATAATACAATGGAATCGTTTTCCTTGCTTAGTTATACCAGATGTTTGAAAATAGAATTATAATAAATGATTGGAGAAAAAAAGATCTCATCTTTATTATTATCAGTCAAAAGAGGTGTGGGACATGAAAAATGAAGACATAACCAAAAAATTAACTTTACATAACCCCGAAATTTTAGGGAGTGGGAATTTCTCAAAGTATGCAGTGCTTTTACCCCTCTTAGAAAAAGAAGATGGCATACATGTTCTTTTTGAAGAGCGCTCACACAAACTAAGAAGGCAGCCAGGGGATATTTGTTTTCCAGGCGGAAGAATCGATAAACAGGATAGTAATGAGCAGGCAGCAGCTCTCAGGGAAACACATGAAGAACTTGGTTTGAAAAAGGAAGATATATATAATGTCTTTCCGATTGATTATCTGGTTTCTCCGTTTGGGATGATTGTTTATCCCTATGCAGGATTTGTCCGTAACCATCATCAAATAACACCTAACCCTTCTGAAGTGGAAACAATTTTTACGGTACCCCTGTCTTTTTTTATGGAAAAACCGCCAGAGATCTATCATGTGAACTATAGAGTCGAACCACCCGATAACTTCCCCCACAAATTAGTAGTTGGCGGGGAAAATTATAAATGGCAGCCTAGACAAATGGAAGAATATTTCTACTTGTATAACGGCCGAGTAATCTGGGGAATGACGGCGAAAATTCTTACCCATTTTATTGAAATTCTACGTTAGACACTTCTAAAGCACCTTTTATTCTGAATTGAAATCTATTAAACTTTAAATATGGTAAAAGTTAGGTTTAATAAAAGGCGGGGGGATGAGTGGATGAAGAATAGTTTGGAATTACTTGAAAGGGAACGAGAATTGGCATTAGCCGAACTTGTGAAATTCAGTGAAAACCGTGAATACTACGATGAAAAAAAAGATCGAAAAATTCAGGAAGAATACTATCAGGCTGGCTCCTGGGACAGAGAAAGACTGAACAACCTGCTTGTAACCACCCACAAAAACCAGCTGAACTACTCCCCACATCGTCATGTTTATCCATGGGTTGATTTACAGGAAAACGGCAAGCTGAAAAGTTTGTATTCGGGGAAAAGGATGGACCCTGTGCAGGTCATAGAGGAAGATATTCGTATCCTTGAAATCTTGACAAAAGACATTCAAACATCAAATGTTGAAAATATTATCGTTAATTGCGAACATGTCGTACCTCAATCATGGTTTAGTAAAAAAGAACCGATGAGGGGGGATTTGCATCACTTATTTGCCTGTGAACCAACTTGTAACAGTAGCCGAGGGAACTATCCATATCATGACTTCAAGGATTATGTGCCTGAGGTATCATCTAGAGGTATAAAAGAGGGTTGCGGAAAGACAGAGGAAGGAAAATTCGAGCCAGAATATGGTAAAGGTATTGTGGCCAGGGCGACTCTGTATTTTTTACTCCGATATGAGGGGATCATTGATAGCGCCAATGTTAACATGGAACTATTGTTAGAATGGCATCAGCTTTTTCCAGTCAGTCTTTATGAAAAGCATAGAAACCAAGCTATATTTGAAGTGCAGGGTAACCGAAATCCATTCATTGATTTCCCAGAAATGGCGGAGGTATGGAAGTAGAGAAATAAATTTATTTATTTATTATTATCAAATTTGAAAGTCTGTCGTAAAAATAGATTAAAGAAATCAATTTTACAAATGGATATATTAGATAATAATGCATTTGTTTATTGAAAAAGAAAAGGATTGAAGCTGTAGTTTAGCTCCAATCCTTTTTTTAGGTATTACCAATAAGATTAGCCTTGAAGAAATTTCACACATACAGGGAAGGGAACTTGAACATCCTTTTGAAGTAATGTTAATTTTCCAGTACTTTCATTCCGAGAATATAGTGTCAAGTTTCCTGATTCTTCATTAGAAGCAACAAGGAATCTTCCGCTAGGATCTATTGCAAAGTCCCGTGGCCAGTGGCCTTCGGTTGATACCAGTTCAACTAATGTAAGATTACCGGTTGCATGATCAGTTTGGAAAACAGCAATACTATCATGTCCACGGTTTGCGGCATAAACGAAATGCCCATCCGCTGAAATATGAATGGCACTGCCTTGATTATTTTCACTAAAATCTTCTGGAACAGTCCGTACGGTTTGTAATTCAGAAAAGCGCCCGTTTAAGCTGTCGTAGCTTAACACAATAACTTCGGGTACTAGCTCTGCCATCACAAATGCAAATTTTCCATTAGGGTGGAAGGTCAAATGCCGGGGGCCGCTGCCGGGAGCTACTGATAAACTATGTACTTCTTCCAAGACTCCATTATGTATTTTATAGGTGATGACTTTATCAATTCCGAGATCAACTACCGCTATGAACTTTTCATCCGGTGTGAATCCTGCAAAGTGTGTATGTGCTTTTTCCTGACGATCCTTATTCGGTCCTTTTCCTTCATGGCGGATAGTGGATGATACAGGTAGAGGGGTCGCATCTTTCTGAAGTTGATAAGCTTCAATAATGCCGTCTCCGTAATTGGAAGTAACTAAAATGTGTTTCTCGCTATCGATACTGATATGGCAAGAAGACCCATTAGGTGTAAGTTGTTTGCCTAGGTAAGTAAGATCGCTTGAATCTTCATTGATGGAGTAGGCAGAAACACCGCCGCTTCCTGCTTCCTTTAAAATGGCATATAGATGCTTATTGTCTTCGCTAATTGTGATATATGTTGGATCGGTTAATTCTGCTGCAAGTACAGGTGTACTTATTTTTCCTTCAACTGTATCGAGAGTAAAACGATAAATGCCCTTGCTGTTTCCTTTTGTGTATGTTCCTATATATCCTATAATGGTTTGTTGATTCTGTTTTACCATATTTATCCCCTCCAAGAAAGATTTGAGTTTATTTTAACATAGAAAGCACATATATACCTTTTTCCTGGTTTAAGTGGAGTTGGAACCTTTATTATGTAGAAGTTTTTGAATGAATAAAAATCCCCCTTGTAGGGGATTATGTATTTTCCATTCTATTGACTGGTAAAACTGCTTCGATAGAGATGTGCATAAAAGAGGAGACCGAAAATAAGCCTTGGTCTGTCAGTTTAATTTCCGGGATAACAGGAAGTGCTAAAAAGGCGAGAGTCAGGAAAGGATTGAAATGGCGATTAGCACCGAGTGTTAATAACGCTTCGTCGATCCTTTTTAAGGATTCAACAACTTCATTATAAGTACCTGTGCTCATTAATCCGGAAATAGGGAGAGGGAGGGAAGCAAGTGTTCTTCCATCTTGGATTACGACCAATCCACCCTGCATCTTTTTAATTTCCTTTGCTGCTATGAGCATATCCTGATCATTCGTGCCCGCAATGATTAAATTATGTGAATCATGGGCGACTGTCGTGGCAATCGCACCTGATTGCAAGCCAAGTCCTTTGACAATTCCGAGCCCTATTTGTTTTGTCATATGATGCCGTTCAATAACTGCGAGCTTAATGTGATCATTTCGTTCAGAAAACTGGAATAGGCCATTATTAAGATAAACCGGTTCAATCAGGTGCTTTGTAACCAAGCTGTTTGGTGTTATTTCAATAATATTAGCCAATTTATTTTTGAGCTGAATGGATAAATCTTTCTCTGTTATATTATGAAGGTTTACAGAATGTTTTAAATCATTTTCCATAATACATTCCTTGTTTTCCGGAAATTTTATTAGTTGATTATTTTGTACAATAAGATTTCCATCTTTAAATACGGAGTGAATTTGGAGAGAAACAAGATCATCAAATAGAAGAAAGTCTGCCTTATATCCAGGTGCAATTGCCCCGTGTTCCTTTAACCCAAAGCATTCGGCCGCGTTAATGGTCGCCATTTGAATTGCAGTCAGAGGGGGAATGCCATTTTCTATGGAAAGTCGAACGTTATGGTCAATGCTTCCTTCTGACACAATATCATCCAGATGCCGGTCATCTGTGACAAATAAACAACGACGGGAATTTCTCTCGTTTATGGCTGGAACCAGGTTTATTAAGTCTTTTGCAACAGTGCCCTCCCTGATCATAAGATACATTCCTTTACGAAGTCTCTCTTTTGCCTCTTTTGCTGTGGTGCATTCATGATCGGTTTTAATACCTGCAGACATATACACATTGAGCTGTTGTTCGGTTAAGCCCGCGGCGTGGCCATCAATGTTTTTGCCATGTTTTATTGCATCGTTTAATTTTTGCAGCATATCCTCTTCTGTATTGGAGACGGCTGGAAAATTCATCACTTCGGCTAAACCAAGCACCCTTGGATTTTGATAGAATGGAGTTAGATCTTCGCTATTTAAGACAGCACCTGAATGTTCGAATTTTGTCGACGGTACACAAGATGGCATCATAAAGTAGAAGTCAAAAGGAAGGTCATTGGATTGTTCGATCATGTATTGAATGCCCTTTGTTCCTGAAACATTGGCAATTTCATGCGGATCTGCAACAATGCAGGTCACTCCATGTAAAAGCAGTATTTTTGCTAGTTCAGAAGGACGAACCATTGAGGATTCAATATGGACATGACCATCGATAAAGGTGGGTGAAACATATTTTCCAGCGGCGTCAATTTCTGATATGCCATCGTAACTTCCAATACCGGCAAAAAAACCATCCACGATTGCGATGTCGCCAGTATAGGTGTCGCCATTAAATACATCAATAATCCGGCCATTTTTAATAACGCAATCAGCAGGCTTTCTTCCTGACGCAACGTCGATTCTCCTTTGAAGCAAATTTTTTTCCATTATCATGCCCTCCTTTTCTAAAAAATCTTTCCGATTAGTATTTCACTTTTTCCGAATATGTCTCCCATGTACGGAACGGTAAATCATGGTTACTAAAAGACATTTGCTGCATTTTAATAGAACGGCTCTCCATTGGTAGGGCGAGTTCTTGGTATATAAAATGATCATCAAAGCCGATACAGGCAGCATCCTCTTTTGTACAAGCGTAATAAATCACTTTTGGACGGGCCCAATAAAGAGCACCGATACACATTGGACACGGTTCGCAGCTTGTGTATATTTCACAATCAGTAAGCTGGTAACTGTTAAGATTTCTGCAAGCATCACGAATCGCTTGTACTTCAGCATGAGCGGTCGGATCATTGGCTGTTGTCACATTATTACAACCTCTTCCAACAACCACGCCATCTTTTACAATAATAGCCCCAAATGGTCCTCCGTTCTTTGCTAATACATTTTCATATGCAAGTTGAACTGCCATCTCCATGAATTTTACATCCAATTAAAACACCCCTTAAAATATTTTAGATAAACAGTAAAGAGTTTGTGTGATATTTCATGACGTAAATATAATAAATAATATACCATATATGGATAAAAGTTGAATAATATTTTCAGAAAATAATTAAAAATACTTTTGTGTTAGAAAATATAACGTATAAAATATTTAAAATATTGAGTAGTATTTTTACAAATTATTTTAAAACTGATATTGTTAGAAGAAAATCATTAAGATTATGAAGGTGAAATGTATGGGGTTTTTGGGAGTTCTTTTACCGATATTCGGTATTTTTGTTTTAGGGTTCGTCGGTCAGAAAAAATTTCAACTTGATACAAAATCCATTTCGACGGCAGCATTATATTTAATGTCACCTTTTCTTGTGTTCCGTACGTTTTATACAGCTGAATTTAATGTTAATTATTTTTATCTGTTTTTATTCACGATTGTACTCTGTCTTTCTCTTATTTTGGTTGTCTATATCATTTCGTTTTTTCGTAATTATACAGTAACGGAAACGAGTGGGATGATCTTAGCGTCCGCATTCATGAATAATGGAAATTACGGAACACCAGTCATTTTCCTTCTATTTGGAGCAGCAGGACTTGATTATGCCATCATTCTAATGGTAGGCCAGCAGTTAGTCATGTGTACAATAGGTATATATTTTGCTGCAAAGGGAAGTCCGGAAGGTAACGGAGTACATTCTGCACTTAAAGCCGTGTGTAGGATGCCGATTGTGTACGGAGCAATTGCAGGTGTGGTTTTTAAGTTTGTGAACATTCCTTTAAGCAATTCGGTTATGGAAGCCGTCAACCTTGTTGCAAATGCGGCAATTCCGACAATTATGATTACACTTGGAATGCAGCTTGCCAACATCTCACTAAAAAAAATTGCGCTACAAAAGCTCTCTATCTCGTTGCTGGTAAAGCTTGCTATATCTCCAGCCATTGCTTTCCTATTATCACTTGCTTTGCCGGTAGATGATATGGTCAGGCATATTATGATTATTGTAGCTGCTATGCCGACGGCAGCTAACACCACGATGTACGCTCTCCAATTTAATACGGAGCCTGAATTTGTATCAAGTGCCACGTTCATTAGTACATCCTTAAGTTTGATTACGCTTCCTATCGTCTTTTTCTTTGTATTATAGATTAATATTTTAATATTTATGAAAATAAATTAGGAAACTTTAGTTTATTATGAAATTTAAAATCTTTCCGTACCTACAAAAAAACAAACCGAAATATTACTTTGATTATTACAGGGATTTTGTCCCCAATTATATCGGTTTTTATTACTCTTGAAGTATTAATGACTGTTGAAAAAAATAGCAAATTCAGAAGTGAGCTTCATGCTTTATTCGCTATGAATACGTATATATATAGTACTGCCATTTCTTATTTTGTGGCAGAATGTTCTTGTAGGTGCTGCTTTCTCTCTGGCAATAGGAATTGTATTTGATATTTTATCTGCGAAAAAGGCGTCAAGATTAAATCTGATTAAACCTCTTGGCCATGAATAATATGTGTGAAAAACTTGTACATCAATAATCTGTACAAGTTTTTTTACATTGCAAAAGTGTATAAGGATAATTGATGTTAAAATTCATATACTATTATGCAATAAGAGATACGTGGATTAAAAAGCTATGCATCCATCCAAGTAGATGGGAAAATGCCAAAATAGCTAATAAATAAATACCCATCAATGCAACATTAAGAACGATAATAGATGATAGATAAATGGGTGACTCCAGTTTTTTTCTCTTTAGTTAGCATCAAATTAACCATCCTTTCGAAATGTTAATTTTACTATAAAGGGATTTCAGAAAAGGTTGCCCAATGACTATTTTTGAACCTGTAGATCAATGATACATTTTTCTTCGTATAGGTGGGGAATCGTTAGAAAGATATACTTAATGTTGTAAAACCGCATTTTCAGAACGGTACCCCAATTAGCGTAATTAGGAGAAGACCTGCAGCGATTCCGATAAAGACTGGATTAATCATAGCTGCAAGATTCAAGAGAATAACGCTTAATAAGGATGGTGTAATTGCCAATGGAAAATGCTTGTTCATATTTCACAATATTTTTGCAAAAACCAAATAATAGATGGTGAATAAAGACGTAAAGATCAGTCAATAATAGGGAACGAAAAATAGCTAAGAGAACTGATTTAAAGTTATGGTTAGGAAAGAATAGAATAGGCCTAAGTTAGGAAAGTTACTTAATAATTGTAACGGTATTACTATGTCTGAACTTAGTAGCGGCAAGGGTAAATAGAAATAGCATTAGTAGAACAACTCAAACTAAGAAATTAAGCTGACTTTGACAAATGCAGCTATTATCAATCATTAAGGCTTTGAAAAAAATGGACATAATAATTATGATGGTTTATAGAGCAAATAAAGTGAGGGGATTTTTTATTTATATTTGGAAGGAGAAAACCACGAAAAGTATACGGGTTTGATTTAGATCTGTTGTATTTATTGGAATAAGAAATCTCAAAGAAATTTGAAACATACTAAAAGGAGTTTTTCATGGAAGACTTAATGCAACCAATTCTTCGTACAGGTATTTCCTATATAGTCTTACTTGTTTTTACATACTTGTTTGGTAAACGCATGAATTCCCAACTAAATTATTATAGTTTTGCTTTATCCATAACAGTTGGCTCCTATATTGCAAATATGGGATTTGATACAAACCTTAAATTTTTTCCAACACTTGCTTCTTTTCTAACACTGATTTTTATCTTTTTTCTATCTTCTATTTTTTCTTTCAAACAAAGAGGTTTTCGAAAATACTTATCAGGACAGCCTATTATTATTATTGAAAAAGGGGAAATCAATGAGTTCAACATGAGAAAAGCTAAATATTCTATCGATGATTTAAAACAGCAAATCAGGGAACAAGGGGTATTTAAGATAGATCAAATTGAAACAGCAATACTTGAAGTTAGCGGTAAACTTTCGATTGAAAAAAAAGAAGAATACCAGCCATTATTGAAGAAAGATAAAGATCTATTATCTTCCGAAATTCCCATTGAACTCATATTTAATGGTGTAATTATTACAAAAAATTTAACCTCTGTCTACAACAAAGAATGGGTTATGAAACAATGCAAAGATCGCAAAATAACGGCTAAGGATGTTCGATATGGAGTCGTCGGCAGGAATGGAGTTTTTTATGTAATGAATTGATAGGAGATAATTATGCGGCATTCAGGATATTTTAACACCACAAGATTCATAAAATCCTATATGCTAATTTAACTTGAAAAATAAAAAAAGCTCTTTTAACAGGTGGGGCCTAGATATCCCTTCTTTATATTGAGGAGGGAATGGCTTTTTTAGTGTTCTAATAAAACTTCCTGGAGAAGTTTGGAATGATGCAGGATCCTTTGTTACAGGATGCGTAGCTATCGTGTCTTGGAATGATTCAACTAAAGAAAAAGAGGCAGTCTGGCATGTGGAATCTAGCATAAAATTCTAGAGCTGAGCTTACTTTTTTTATTTTCTGCGCAGCTAGTTTATAATTGTATAAACAATTATTTTTAAAAAAACTGGGGAGGAGATTTTGTGTTTCAGACTAAAATCCAACTAGCTAATCCTGACAAAATTGATTCCGTTTTAAAAGAAATTGTTCGAAACTCCTATGAAGAGGTGCGGGAAGAAAGACTTCTGCTATGTATGGAATGTGGAGATGTGGATCTTTATATCGCCGCTTCAAATCATGAAGAACTTCAAGATGCGATTAACGAAAATTTTGAAATTGATGAATGTGGTGAAATCATAAAGTTAGAAGAACACCAACAACTTATGGATGATCTATACGAGTATTTCTTAAAGCTGCATAGGGAAAGTAATTTGTTTGATTTTTTTCCTGCAGGTTATTATATTGTGGATGGGGAAAGTCGTGAATCGGAAACGGATATGTTGGGACCAAAAGGTCTATTTTCAGCGCCGTTTGAAGATGCTATAAAGGAATAAAAAAGACGGCGTATTGCTGTCTTTTTTATTGGTCTACTTGTTTTATTAACATTTGCTGTCTTCCGCTAAAACGTACGTACCACTGACCAGTGTTTTTGGGAAATAAATACTTTTTTTGATTATGGAGGAAAATAATGAGTGGGGAAATGGACCTGATTAGGTGAGATTTATGAAATATAGCAATAATATCATGAAACATAATGAGGATTTTAACAATTTTAAGTTTATATGGTAATTTTAAGAAATATTAGATATAATAAAAATGTAATGATAGAATATGATATTTAAATTACTAGTTTAATATAGCTTTAATAATCGTCTTATATATTTTCATCGTTTCAAGGGAAATAATAGAAGATGAAGGTTTAACTTATGATTTCAGATAGATATTAAAAAGAAGATGTTTTACCCAACAAATTGCAACTTTCTATATTTAGAATTCTGATTATTATTAATTTTCGGACTTTAATCACTTTTACATATCTTACAGGCTTAGGGAGGTTAATTATGATTGTTTTTGATCAAGTTAATAAGTATTATGGTGATTTTCATGTTTTGAAAAATATTAATCTTACAATTAACAAAGGGGAAGTAGTTGTTGTCATTGGTCCATCCGGCTCTGGAAAAAGTACACTGCTTCGTTGTATTAATCGCTTAGAAACGATATCAGAAGGTTCACTTTCGGTTAACGGTTTGAATGTAGCGGATAAGAAAACAGATATAAACAAGCTGCGCCGAAATATTGGTATGGTTTTTCAACATTTTCATCTCTATCCTCATAAAACCGTGCTTGAGAATATCATGCTTGCTCCTAAGAAGGTTTTAGGACAAACAGATGCTGAAGCGAAAAAAATCGCGCAAAAGTATTTGGAAAAGGTGGGAATTGCAGATAAAGCAAATTCTTTTCCTTCGCAGCTTTCAGGTGGACAGCAGCAGCGGGTAGCCATTGCCAGAGGCTTGGCTATGGGACCGGAAATCATGTTGTTTGATGAACCAACCTCAGCCTTGGATCCAGAAATGATTGGCGAGGTACTGGATGTAATGAAGGCACTTGCCCATGAAGGAATGACGATGGTCGTAGTAACGCACGAAATGGGATTTGCCCGTGAAGTCGCAGATCGAATCGTTTTCATGGACGAGGGCAAGGTTTTAGAAGAGGCAATACCGGCTGAGTTTTACGCAAATCCTCGTGAAGAGAGGGCTCGATTATTTCTTAGCCGTATATTAAATCATTAAATAAAAAACAGGGGTGAATAACATGTTGAAGAAAAAAAAGTGGTTGCAATTATCATTGCTATCAGTACTGGCTGTAATTTTATTAGCTGGCTGTGGCGGGGACAAAGTGGACAATAATGGTAAAGAAAGCGGAAGCAAAGACAAAGATAAAGACGTTCTAACACAGGTAAAGGATAATGATAAGATTGTTTTCGGCGTAAAAAATGATACACGGTTATTCGGCTTGAAAAACCCGAGTACAGGTGAGGTAGAAGGCTTTGATATTGATATTGCTAAAGCTCTTGCAGCTGAGATCCTTGGTGACGAAAAGAAAGTTGATTTCAAAGAAGTAACTTCGAAAACAAGAATGGCATTATTGAATAATGGAGATATCGATGCGATTGTAGCTACTATGACAATCACAGATGATCGTAAAAAAGAAGTTGATTTCACTGATGTATACTTTGATGCTGGACAATCTTTACTTGTTAAAAAGGGAAGCGATATTAAAGGTATTGATAGTTTAAAAGGTAAAAAGGTATTGGCTGTAAAAGGTTCGACTTCAGCTATAAATATCCGTGAAAAAGCTCCTGACGCACAAGTACTGGAATTTGAAAACTATTCTGAAGCATTTGCTGCACTTAAGTCTGGCCAAGGTGACGCCTTAACTACAGATGATTCCATCCTTTATGGAATGGCAGATGAAGATCCGAATTATGAGCTTGTTGGTGGTACATTTACAGACGAACCTTATGGAATTGCTGTTAAAAAAGGAAATGAAAACTTTGTGGCTGAATTGAATAAGGCACTTAAGTCTCTTAAAGATTCAGGCAAGTATGATGAAATCCATGATAAATGGATTAAACATTAATACATTTACCTTTTAAAAAGGTGAATAAGTTTAAATTGGATTTTTATAATAATTCTGAAGTTTAAACATTGTCATCTGTCAGGATGAGCAAATTACTCATCCTGATTAGTTAGGGGAGTGTATGCCGTGCTTGATTTCTCCATTTTAACAGAGAATCTAGATATGTATTTAGTAGGCTTCAAAAATACAATCATGTCGAGTTTGATAGCGTTGGTAGCGAGTTTGATTCTTGGTGTGCTTGTTGCTATTATGCGGATAGCCCCGCTAAAGCCACTAAACTGGCTTGGAACCGCCTATGTCGAGATTATTCGAAATATTCCGTTATTGATTATTACATTTTTCTTCTTTTTGGGTCTTAAATTAAGTGGAATATACGCAGGAACCTTAGCCTTAACTATTTACACGTCATCTTTTATAGCAGAAGCCATTCGTGCTGGTATACTTTCTGTACCAAAGGGCCAAATGGAAGCTGCGCGTTCATCAGGACTGACTTATGGGCAGGCAATGAGACTTGTCATTCTGCCACAAGCGGTAAAAATAGTTATTCCCCCGCTCGGAAACCAATTTATCAATCTTGTTAAAAATTCTTCCATTTTAGCCGTGGTTGCTGGGCTTGATCTTATGTACCATGGTGATTTGATTTCTTCAAGGACATTTATTGTATTCGATGTCTATATTTTCGTCGCAGCTTTTTACTTAATTCTTACCATTCCTTTAAGTCTTGGCGTTGGTTATTTAGAAAAACGTCTGGCTAAGAGTAATTGAGGGAGGTATAAGACATGGATTTTGCAGGTGCCTATACACCAGATAATATCAAATTTTTATTAGAAGGTTTTTGGGTAACAATACAGGTGGCCTTTGTATCTATTATTTTGAGCTTCATTATTGGTGGGCTTGTGGGAATAATCCGCTATGCAAAAGTGCCAGTGTTATCACAAATATTAGCAATGATTGTGGAAACAGTACGTAATTTACCACTGCTATTAATTATATTTTTTACGTATTTTGCTTTACCAGAGATACGAATAAAATTAGAAATCATTCCGGCTGCTATCGTTGCCTTGACAATTTTTGAGTCAGCCATGCTTTCTGAGGTAATTCGAAGTGGATTAAAATCCGTTGATAAAGGCCAAATGGAGGCTGCGCGTTCATCAGGTTTGAGCTATGTACAGGCATTGATACATATCATCCTCCCTCAGGCTTTGCGCCGCATGGTACCTCCTATTGTCAGTCAATTTATATCTTTATTAAAGGATACCTCTTTAGCGGTTGTTATATCATTACCGGAGCTAACTCATCATGGCCAAATTATTTATGGGCAAAGTCAAAAATTTTTAATACCAATTTTAATTCTCGTTGCTCTCATGTATTTCGTCGTTAATTATAGTTTGTCTATAGTAGCACAGAGACTTGAATTGAAACGAACTTAAAAAATCCGACTCATTATTTGAGTCGGTTTTTTTAACATTCATGTTTTATTTGGAGGATTCAATCCACTCAATTGGCATAGTATCAAAAAGTAGTTTGCAATGAATTACTCAATAAATGAATCTTTTACTGACATAAACCGTATATATAAGTAAAAAAGAAAGTAGGTGGAATAATTGTCTGAAATTAAACAAAGTAATAGTAAAGCAATTGTATCATTAATTATGGGGATTTTATCTCTTCTTATTCCATTCATCGGAATTATATTAGGTATTCTAGGTTTGATTTTTGCTTCAAAGAGTAAAAAAGAAATGGCCCAATCGGGGGAATCTGGAAAGGGTTTGGTGACTGCTGGTAAAATATGTAGTATTATCGGAATAATCCTAAATGTGATTACGATTCTTATTTTTCTTGTGTTATTTTTTTTCGCAGTAAATACGGACAGTATGGTTTATTAAATTTCAAATGTAAACTTGACAAAGAAAAATAAGTTGAAACTATTTTAGATGGAATTTTGTGCTATAATTAACATAAAAACCTAAATATTCATAGGAGGGATGATATTTTTGACCGTTCAGATCTATGAGTATCCAGCCGTTTTTTATTACGAAAAACACCCCTTAATATTAGACTCATTTTCCGTTCAAGTTTGTTTTCCAGATTTTAAGCGAAAAGGAATTATCTCAACCGTTAGCGGCAGAAATCGGGTCGAAGCTTTAGCTTGTGCTCAAGAACTGTTAGAATCCATGGTCGAACATTTTATTCACGACAAAAAAACAATCCCTGATGCCAGTGAAATGGAAAAAGTGAATTTAGATAGAGGTATTAATATATGCGAGGCTGCTCCATTTCGCATTGAAATAGAAAATATCATATATGAGAAATAAAAAAACCTTGCCTGGTAGAAGACAAGGTTTTTTGTTTGATAATAATAACATCTATGAGTCCTTTAGAAGTTGTAAAAACTGAAGTATCTAGCTGAAAAGAAAAATTGCCATTTGGGTTACCAGCTTATGTAATAGCCCAATTGAAATCGATAGATCTTGTAACTGCAGAATATAATTCTTTCTCCTAAAAAATAACCTTATATAAATTGGCGCATTGGTATGTTAAAACCGTTACAAAGATATTGGGTCTTGCATTCTCGAGCCTAAAAAGGCTTACTTGTTTGTCAATGTTATGATCTCGAAATCAGGAAAACAATGATAGCAAATGAAGAGATATAATTTGATAACTTTTTTCCTGAAGGCATGGAGAGCGCATCCGATTATTGAGTTATAGTATGGGAGCAAAGGGGAAAGAGACCTTCTTTGAAAAATATAATATTGAAAACAAAACCATCATTACCTATAGAGGAATGATGGTTTTGTTTTTTAAAATTAAATAAAATATGAAAAACAATTACTTAATGAAATAATCCTTATTTATTAAAATTAATATTTTTTTGGAAAGGATATTGCGTTCTCTATAACGAATATGTATAGTAAAGGTAATCTAGGTAAAAAGTATCAATAGTTAAAGATTTGGAGGTATATGAATGAAATATTATATAGCATCAGACGAAAAAAATTTGAAGCAAGTTAGATCGTTGATAAAAAAATTGAATGCCAAGGGATTTACATGTGTAAATGACTCGAATTTAATCGAGAACGACGATAAACAAGGAGTTATAGATAGTATAGGGGAGTACGAAAAAAAGGGGATTGAGGATGCAGATTTCATGCTAATTTTTCTTACTGCAGGTAAAGGAAATCTTTATGAGCTTGGATATGCTTTGTCCTTAAATAAGAAAATTGTTGTATATTCTCCAGAGAAAGACAATTACCATATTAATAAAAAATCGATTTTCCATAATCTACCCGGAGTAACTATTTGTAGTGGAACGTTATATAAGCTTGTTAAATTGATACATACGCTTTCTTCACAAGGAGTAGATGAAACAAGTTCACTGCACCTTAAATAAATCTCAAATGTAGAAATAGGTAAAGATACCCTCAAATAAAATATCTTTTGAACGTAATGTTTAATATATTAAAAATGAGGGTAAAAGTTACTTAAACTAAAAGGGAGGCAGACTGTTTTGGCTATTATAGATATCGACCAATTGTTGCTAGCTACAGAAGAGATTGCCGAAGAGTCAGTTCCATTCCATCTCTATACATTTGACATTGATCAATTATTAGATAAAACGGATAACTGGTAAAGTAAAGCATGCCTAGAGGATATGCTTCTTTTCTGTGGGAAAATTAACCTGATTACCATTATAAAAAGAAATATAAAGTAATCAGGCAGTGAAGTCCATATTAAGAAGTGGGAAAAAAATTAAAAATGGCGCCCTTTAACGAATCCTAAAATCACAAACATTGATATAGTACCGGCAACAAAAGTTACTTTAATTATATTTATGAGTAGTTCATCGTACATTTGTATTCCCTCCTTGTATGTAATGAAAGACAATGCGGTTATGATTAGCTGTTTATGTATAAATTATAACATAAATTTTACAAATGAAGGTGGGAAAAAGGCACCGAAATGTATGAGAATGTAATAATTGTTACATTTTAGACTAAAATCTAGCCGAAAAAAAGATATCATCAATAACAGATGATATCAATGATCGATTATTTAATTCCAAGGGCTTTCTTCGTTTTTGGTCCAACTATCCCATCAGGTGTTAGTTTGTTATTCTTCTGGAATTTCTTTGCAGCTATTTCTGTATTATTTCCAAATACCCCATCTATTCCCTTTGTACTATATCCAAGAGTTGTTAATCTTTTTTGAAGTTCACGTACTTGTGGTCCGTTGCTTCCTTTCTTTAATATTGAAATTGTATTCCCCACTGGGATACTCTCTGATCCGCTAACCTTATATCCATTTGTAGCCGCTATGGAAGCAAATGATTTACTGGAACTGGTAATTATGACGGTTGTGTTCATATTAACCTTACCATATAACCACTTTACATCTTCATTATACATACGAACACAGCCGGCACTTATATATTTTCCAATGGACTTTGAATCATTATTTCCATGTATTGCATACGTATTTCCTGGTGTATTTCGTGCATTAATCCCCAACCATCGATTGCCTAGAGGATTTTTAGGATCTCCTCCTCTAATTTTGCCTTTATAATAGGGGCGATTGACAATCTTTGTAACTACCTTAAACTTTCCTTCAGGAGTGTAGGAGGATTTTTTTCCAGTCGCTACGATAAATACCCTCACTAATTTATTATTTTCATAGTAAGCAAGCTGATTATTGGACTTATTGATGATAATCAGCTGTTTTGATGCTGCATCTGAAGAATTACTGTATCCACCAAAACAAAAAAAGAACATTAATACAAATACAATGAATTTTTTCATGTTTTCCCCGTCCCTTATTTAAGTACCTGCATATTCACGCATATACTATCCTATGCACGAAGTGAAGCTAAAGTGACATTTTTTAAAGGAAAGGTAAACTTAAAATAAGAAGGATTTACTTAAATCGGATTTTATCGTTGCAAAATTACTAAAAAGAAAGAAGGGCACTGTTTGTGGTCACATTACATACATTATTGAAGTGAAACCGGAGGTGGGAAAAGATTGTCACGCTTAAAAGTAGAGGACTACCTTGAACAAGGGATGTACGGTCCAAAAGAAATAAAGCCTGGTGAACGAATAGAATTCCTTGGCACATTACGAGAGCGCGTTATTGTCGTCCTAAAAAAACCTCAAGTATTTGAACTAAATGTATATCCAGAGATTGAGGAAATGATGAAGCAATTTCCTCTGTCAAATTTGTTTTTAAATGGTCAAATGGACTATCAATACCTAGGGAAATACATTAAATTAGCTAATCGACATAATATTCCTTACAAAATTGTCCTAAACAAAGACCATAACTCCGAATTAGGCCTAGTACTAGCAGAAAAAAATGCCATAAATAAAGAAGAGATTTATATTGAGAAGAAGCAGTTCAATCAAGTTAAAAAGAAAAACAGTGTCAAAGCATTTATCAAACAATTGGTTAGAAAATTTATAAAAAAACGCTGAAAAATTCAATCAGCGTTTTTTTAGTAAACTCCTATAGGGTTGTTGAAATTAATGAGTGATTAATGAAGTTATATTCAATTACCCTAATAAAATAAAAAGGGTGCCTATCTGCTTGAACTATACCCCGGATAACGGACACACATAAAAAAGTGTCCCTTATCCGGGTTTTTTTATGTTTCAATAGATGTAATGAGTATGGACGGAGGGTTTATATGAGTAAGAATATATATACTGAATTTCAGATTAAAGAACTTGAAAAGAATCCAAATATCATTAGTGCTTCCGAGCGATCTATTTCCTATAGTCCGGAGTTTAAGACAAAAGCTGTTAAGGAATATAAAAAGGGGAAAGCCCCCTCTCAAATTTTCATTGACCAGGGAATTAATCTCGAAATAATTGGAAAGAAACAACCCAAACGTTGTCTACAGCGCTGGCGTAGTACCTTTGAAAGGTTTGGTGAGGAAGGCTTCCTTACGGAACGCCGTGGAAAAGGAAGTACAGGACGCCCCACTTCCAAGCCACAGTCTGTAGAGGATCAACTTAGGAAGGCCGAGGCGAGAATCAAATTCCTTGAAGCAGAAAATGACTTCCTAAAAAAGCTGGAAGAGCTAGAAAGGCAGGCTCTGAAAAAGAAATGATTCTAACTGCTGCTGAGAAGTTCTATCTGATTGAAAGGACGATCAGAATACACCAATTAAAGAAGGCTGTTTCTTATCTATGCAAATTGGCTGGTGTAAGTCGAAGTGGCTACTATGATTGGTTAAAGGCAGCTCCTTACCGTGAGCTTCGTGAAGAAGAGGATGAATTGGACATAGAATTGATCAGAAATATTTTCATCAGTAAAAAGGAAAAAGTAGGCGCCCTCCAAATCAAAATGATTATGGAGAATGACTACTCGGCCGTAATGAATCATAAGAAAATCAGACGGTTGATGACAAAATATAATCTCCTAGCGAAAATCAGAAGGGCCAACCCGTATCGGAAGATGGCCAAGGCAACCAAGGAGCACCTTACTTGTCCAAACCTCCTTAATCGTGAATTCAATCAGGAGGTGCCAGGGAAGGTCCTGCTTACTGACATTACCTATCTTTATTATGGGAAAGGCCAAAAAGCGTATTTATCCTGCGTAAAAGATGCCGCCACAAAAGAAATCGTTACGTACCATTTATCTACTTCATTAGAAATGGATATCGTTTACGAGACTTTAAATAAGCTAAAGCAGGCTGTGTGTCACGAGTTCCATCCGAGTGCAATCCTTCATTCTGACCAGGGGTTCCATTACACCCATCCGCTATTTCAACGCAAAGTGAAGGAACTTGGGATAACCCAATCCATGTCCCGCAAGGGAAACTGTTGGGATAATGCGCCAATGGAAAGTTTCTTTGGCCACTTTAAGGATTTGGCAGAATATAAAACATCTACTAATTTAACGGATGTGAAGGAAGAAATTGATCGAGTTATTGAAGAATATAATGAACATCGTTATCAATGGGGGCTAAAGAAAATGGCCCCGGTACAATACCGGGACCACTTATTAGCCGCTTAGGCACTTTTTTATACTGTCCGTAAAATGGGGCACAGTTCAGCTTTATGTATAGGCCTCTTTTTGTTTTATCAGTTGGAAAAGTTGATCAGATAGCAGATCTGTTAATTATGTATTCATCTTCCTTAACCTATAAAACTTTCTGAAGTTTCCTATAATCGTTTTAACCACAGAATAAGCAGGGATGGCTATAAGAATTCCAATGAATCCGTATATTGAACCGGCAGCAAGTAGCAATAAGATAATGGTTAATGGGTGAATATTAAGTCGTTTCCCCATAATATTCGGAGTAACGAGGTGGCCTTCTGCTTGTTGAACGACAGTAAGGACAATGAGTACTTTTACTGCCAACCCTACATCTTGCTGTAAGGCTATGAAAAGGGCTGGAATAACGCTGATTATTGGACCTAGAAAGGGTACAACGGTAAAAATCATTGCGAAAAGGGCTAATACGAGTGCATAATCGAGTCCAATAATTAGGTACCCCACATACATAAAAGCCCCTATTACGATTGAAACGATGAATTGGCCGATGATATAAGTTGAAAGGGTTTTATCTACATCTTTTAAAATCGCGTTCCCTTCAGGTTCAACTTCAGTCGGTATATACTTTAATAAAAACGGTCTTAGCTTATCTCCATCCTTCAAGAAATAAAATAAGATAAATGGTGTAATAACCAGTACAGTTAGAACACTTGTAATCGCAGAGAATATGGTATTAATATTTTCTATAAGTTTTTCAGAATAATTTTTAAAATGGGATATGCCATTTGCTTTCAAGTCTTTTATATTAACCATACCAAAATCATTTTGTTCTATCATGACTTCAGATTCCTTAGAGAATTCCTTGACTTTGCTTGGAAGGTTAGCAGATAATTTTTGGAATTGATCCATGACTACAGGACTTCCAAAGTAACTGCCTGTCCCGATTATTCCAAATATAACCAAGAAGACAATAAAAATGCTGACTGTCCTTGGTATAAATTTAGTTAAAAAGTTAACGACAGGTCGTAATATATAGTATAAGAGTCCAGCCACAATGATTGGGAAAAACATTGCTGTAATGATTTTTTGAATCGGCAAAAGAATATAATCAATCTTGCCTAGCAAAAAAATAATTAAAATTATTAAGATAATTCCACATGCATACTTAAAAAATGGTTTGTTTATCCACAAGACAATCCCCCCTAAATCTCATCTGCTACTTAATTCCCTTGTTTGGCTTAGAGTTAAACAATAATACCAACAGTAATAAATGATTAGGAGGGAAATAGATGTAATTTGACATTCGATGGTTCAATTACAGACTGTTTTCAAGCGAGATGTTGATTCTACCTTTAATTAGAATTCAAATATTTCGTAATTCGGAACAAAGGGTGTATTCTAAAGCAATTTCTAATTTAGGGCAGATGCATTCACCTCATTTACTTCACAGAATCATTGAAGTTCTTTAATAAACCAATATATTTCAAGTAAAGGGAAGCTGAGACCTCATATTAAAATACCAAAATTCCTTGGTTAAAATGAAAAACAAACCTCCATTGGAAAATGAAGGCCTTGTATTAAAAAAATTATGATGATTTTTTTATATACTTTATTTCTTCTACAACTTTTTTATCCTGACGTGCATAAGCTCCATAATAAAGACCACTTACGAGAATGGCACCACCAACAGCATTTCCAAGGAAGACTGGGATAAAGTTCATAAAATACTCACCCCAAGTAACGGCACCAACGAAAATTCCTGCTGGAATGACAAACATATTGGCAACAATATGCTGGAATCCAAGTGTAATGAAAGCACAAATCGGCAAGAACAATCCAATGATTTTTCCTGTAGTATCTTCAGCGCTATATGTAATCCAAATAGCCAGGGCTACCAGCCAGTTACAGCCGACAGCTGAAATGAATGCTTCGATAAAATTGGCATCCACCTTTGATTGTGCTGCAGCTATCGTTTTATTCAAAAAGATGTCAGTTTCGGTCAAACCAAGTAGATGTCCGAAAAAGTAAGCAACAAAAATGGCACCTGCGAAGTTGGTTATAGCAATTAAGATCCAGTTTATTGATAATTGTTTAACAGATACTTTTTTAGCAAGTGCAGCCATCGATACAGCCATCATATTTCCAGTTAATAATTCTCCGCCAGCAATAACAGTAAGTATTAAACCTAACGGGAATACTAAACCACCTATTAAGTTATTCAGTGTACCCCACTCATGTGGTAAGCCTGCGGTGACCCTTATGTTAAATAAATAGCCCAAAGCGATAAAGGCCCCACCTAGGAAACCTAGTATTATTAGACTAGTTAGCGGCAATGTTGCTTTCTTAGTTCCTGCTTTGATTGCAATTTTCGCCATTTGTTGCGGGTTATAATAACTCATATTGCTCCCCCTAGCTGATGTTTCAAAAAAATTTGTTAGAATGTGTTTCTTATTTAGTAGTAAAAACCCTTGGAAATACTTACTAAACAAAGATTACCAACAGTTATTATACATTAGTTTTAAAAATATGCTATAACGAAATAACTAATTTAGGATTTTTTAATAGAAAAACTAAGCCTTTATCACAGTTTAGGGTGGTTCAAAAATATATAATACAAAAAGAAAATGCTAATAATATAAAGCCTGAATTTTTAAAAGTGTAAATTATAGACTTCCTTCTAAATATGATAAAACGATTTTATTCCTTTGAGTTTGAGTTTGAGTGAGATAGGGGGAGTAGGGTAGCTAGTAATATGTATGAAAGGGAAGGGAGGGATTATGAATTTACTGAGTTTTCTAGAAGGAATAAAAGTACTTTTTTATTGAAGTTCCTGAAAAGTGCCCATACAGTAATTGTTTTCAATTTTTATAAAATATAAAGTCTGATGAAAATATAATAAAGAGTAAAATATAAAATGAAAAAGGCATTATCACAAGAAAATTCCCAATAAGGAAGTTACCTTGATAATGCCTTGATCTAATAGATTTATCTAACAAAATAGTCAGAAAAACTACTCTCTAAATTTATGATATTTTACTTAATTTATTAGTAAATCCTTGTTTCTGTTCTCTTTGCATTTTTTTGATATCTAAACGCAGCCAGATGGAAATCAAGAAAGCAATTGCAATTAATGCAGCGAAAACATAGAAAACTGGAATATAACTGTTTGTACTTTCTCTAATTGCGGTAACCAGCATTGGTCCACAAACTCCTCCAAGAGACCATGTTGTTAAAAGATAACCATGGATAGCACCAATTTCTTTTGTTCCAAATAAATCTCCAGCAAATGCAGGGAGATTTGAGAAACCTCCACCATAACAACTAACAACTAACAAAATAAGACCTTGGAACAATAACGAATTTGTAGTAGTTGGAAGTAAGAGGAACGCTCCGATTTGAATAATAAAGAAAATGACGAAAACATTTGGGCGACCAATATAATCAGAGGCTGCTGCCCAACCAAGTCTGCCTCCACCATTGAAGATTCCCATGATACCAACCAGAGTTGCTGCTCCAGCTACAGACAATCCAACTACGTCTTGAGCCATAGGAGAAGCCACAGAAATCATCATAATCCCTGCACTAGTATTAATTAATTTCATCGACCAAAGCATCCAAAAATGTTTTGTTTTAACCGCTTCTTTTGCAGTTAATTGTCTTAGATCTTTCTTAATTTCTTTTTTTCCTGACTCAATATCTTTTTTCATACCTTCAGGAATCCAATTCGCTTTTGGTGGTGCAATATATGAAGCACCTAAAAACATAAGAATGAAATAGCCTGCTCCTAAAATATAATAAGTAGAATAAATTCCAACGGATTCCATAAGGCTTGCTGCAACTGGGGCTGTAATAAGAGCTCCAGCACCAAAACCGAGTACAGCCATTCCTGTTGCTAGTCCTCTTCTATCAGGGAACCATTTGACAAGAGTAGATACTGGTGAAATGTATCCAATACCCATACCAAGACCACTTAATACTCCATATGTTAGTAAGTAAAGTGGAAGTGAATCGATCATGACAGCCAAACCAGAACCGGCTTGTCCTAAACCGAATAATACAGCAGCAACTAAGGCTGATTTTCTTGGACCATTCTTTTCAACAAATTTCCCAAAGAAAGCTGCAGAGGTTCCTGCAAGCGCCATCATAATTGTAAATGCTAAAGTTACTTCAGTTTCTGACCACCCCATAGTCTCAACTAAAGGTTTCTTGTATACGCTATATGCGTATGCACCACCAATGGAAAGGTGAATAGCAATAGCTGATAAAGCAATTAACCACCTGTTTTTTGTCATATTGTTACCCCTTTTCGTGAATTATAAGAGAGTGGCATGCGTTTTATCTATAATAATATGAGTTGCATGCATTTTATCTATCTCGTGGGATAAGTATATAAGATTATTATTTAGTAGTAAACTACTAAATTGAATTTTACTAAAAAAAATGTTGCTATAACATTCTTGTACAAATCCGAATCGGCTTAGGGAAAATTTTTATTTTATATCTTACTCACATAGGGAGTAGGAAGACAAATTTAGGTGAGAGGCATAAATTAGCAGCTGTAGAATGTTATATAAGAATCCCTTGTATCTTGATTGTGATTGGCATTTTGAATGTGGCAAATGCCCTTAATTCGCTCCATTCTATCTATTTTGAATCGGTAGTGATTTTCCTTCGCTATTGAAGGTCTTATGTAATCAAGATGGTAATCTACAACGGCAAAGATGCACACATTGGCATTATTCAATGATATTTGTTAAAATTAACCTAAGACTTTATAAAAGAATCTTCAGAATTCCAATCACATTAGAATTAAAGGATTTTAATAGGAATATTAAAAGTTTTTTTCTTACAAAAAAGGAATATTAGAGTCTTTTTTCAGGAATCATACGTAAAGTAATCAAAAAAAATCAAATTATTTTGAAAAAATTCCGAAAATTTAGTCATAAGGGCTTGAACTATGATTCCTGATAGGAGTAAACTAAGTTAAGATAGATTTTATGGAAGTGAAATCTTGTAAAAATATTCAACAAGGGGTTTTGGTAATGAAGGAACATGACATGCAAATCACGCTTAGTACAACAAAGAAAGAAAAACCACAAGCGGACCAGCTTGAGTTCGGTAAGAAATTTACCGATCATATGTTTATTATGGATTACACACGAGGGCAAGGGTGGCATGATCCAAGAATTGTTCCTTATCAACCGCTCGCATTAGAGCCGTCAGCTATGATTTTTCACTATGGTCAATCTGTTTTTGAAGGATTAAAAGCATATGTATCATCAGATGATGAAATTATTTTATTCCGCCCGAAAAAGAATTTTGAACGCTTAAATAATTCAAATAGTCGCCTATGTATACCAGATGTTGATGTGGATTTCGCGTTAAAGGCCTTAAAAACCTTAATTAGCGTTGATAAAGAATGGATTCCTCGAGCAGAAGGGACGTCCTTATATATTCGACCTTTCATTATAGCTACTGAACCTTATCTCGGAGTTTCTCCATCAGATCACTATCAATTTATCATCATTATGTCACCGGTAGGTTCTTATTATAAAGAGGGAATTCACCCTGTTAAAATAGCGGTGGAATCAGCTTTTACACGTGCCGTAAATGGTGGTACAGGAGAAGCTAAAACAGGCGGTAATTATGCATCAAGCCTTAAAGCTCAAGAGGAATCTGAAAAGATGGGATATTCTCAAGTGCTTTGGCTAGACGGAGTAGAAAAAAAATATATTGAAGAAGTAGGAAGCATGAATGTCTTCTTCAAAATCAATGGTGAAATCATTACTCCAGCTTTAAATGGTAGCATCCTTTCAGGAATTACTCGGGATTCTATTATTGAATTGTTAAAGCATTGGAATCTTCCAGTAACAGAACGGCGTATTTCTATGGAGGAAGTCTATGAAGCCTTTAAATCAGGACAATTAGAAGAGGCATTCGGTACTGGTACAGCTGCTGTGATTTCTCCAATTGGTGAATTCTTGTGGAATGGTGAAGAAATGATAGTTCAAAACGGAGAGACTGGTGAATTATCTAAAAAACTTTATGATACATTAACTGGTATCCAAACAGGTAAGGTTGAAGATGAATTAAACTGGACTACGAAAGTTGAAGAAAAAGTCACTCAATAATATTTTAAAACAAAAAAACCTTCTATGAAGGTTTTTTTGTTTTATATTCTTTTAAATAATTATCTTGTGCCGGATAGCGATAGCTACAGCCTCTGTACGATGATTGACTCCTAATTTCCTAATGGCAGAAGAAATATAATCCCTAACAGTGTATTCACTTACCCTCATCTTTGGTGCCATTTGTTTTAACCCTAGACCATTAGCTAAATATTGTAGGACTTCGACTTCACGATTACTAAGAAGGTATGAGGGGGGGGAGGATTCTAAAGTTGTACTGACTGCCAGTTTCAAATAATGGGAAAGCTTCATTAAATCATGCTTTGTAACAGGTTCGTTGGTCTGTATTGGGTCAACTAAAACAAAACCAATAACCATTTCATTGACTACAACCGGAATTACAGCTAATGAAGAGATTGCAAATCTTTTAACGTATTTTGCAGGTATGGATGATTTCGTATGTTTAATTGTTAAATATACTGGTTTGTTATTTATGAGAGCTTGGTGGATGGGGTATATATCATGAATATTTTCTTTGACATGATGTAACGAAATTGTTTCTTTACTTGTGCATGAGTATATACCTTCACCCATACCACTTAAATAAGAGTAACTGAACAAAGAGGCACGTTGAAATGAAAAAAAATCTACACAGCCCTTTACAATCATTTTGGATTTATTTCTCATATCTTTTTGTATGGAAATATTTTTAACATGATTCAACAAGGTTTCCTCAAGCATTCGACTTTATTCCTCCCTACATTTTCAGTGATAGGTAAAAACTTACTAATATCTTACAATATAAGGTAGGGCCTTACAAATTTGATTATCTCTGCTTAAGTGTTTACAAGTTTACGATTCCCTATTTTAAGGAGGATAAAAAAATGAAAAGAACGAATTTGACGACCAGCAGTCGAAGTTTTAGAGAAGATACCCTTCCGTTTAAACTCTATCAAAAGGCAAAAAAATTCGGTGTATGGAATCCGCGTGACATTAATTTCAGTCAGGATATAGAAGATTGGAAGTCGTTTACTAGTATTGAAAGAGAAGTTTTATTACGGATAATTTCGCTTTTCCAGGGCGGAGAAGAAGCCGTGACATTGGATTTACTTCCGCTTATTATGACTATAGCAAAGGAAGGTAGAATTGAAGAGGAAATGTACTTAACAACTTTCTTATTCGAGGAAGCAAAGCATATGGAATTTTTCCGTTATACTTTAGATCAAATTGGTGAAACAGGAGATCTAACGGTTTATCATTCAGAAACATACAAATCTATTTTTTACGAAATACTGCCTGAGGCGATGGAGAAACTAATACACGATCAGTCTCCTGAAGCATTGGCGGAAGCGGCCACTGTATATAATATGTTTACCGAGGGAGTGCTTGCTGAAACCGGGTATTTTGGGTTTTATCAGACACTCGAAGACAATAATATGATGCCTGGTTTATTAAAAGGGGTTGGCCTTTTGAAAAAAGATGAATCACGCCATATTGCATATGGCACTTTTTTGCTACAGAGGATTATCAGTGAGCATCCACATATTTTTAGACAAGTTGAAAAAAGAATGGCAGAACTTGCCCCACTTGCCATCGCGTTAAATATGGAAGGATATGATCGGTTTGGCAATCCATTTGATAATGATAAACAAGCTGTTTTAGATTTCACCATGAAACAATTAGCCGTTCGGATGGAAATATTGGCACGGGCCAAGGGTAAGAAAATTGAAGAAATCTATCAAAGTAACGAAAAGGAATATGGAGTTTTGTAAAAAGAATGAAAAATAGGATATGACTGTACGTGATGATGTAAAGAAATTTATTCATTTAAATAGGCGGTGGAGGTTATACAGCGCAATAATTTTTCAAGCAGTTTGGGAATCTTAATCGTTCCTGGCTGCTTTTTATTTTTAGCATTAAAGTCTAATCTATTAACATACATAAACCACAGGGTGTCTCCAATTATGGTTCAAGAAGTCATTAAAATTATAAAACAATTAATGGCAGAAGGAACGACAATGCTTCTAGTCGAAAAAAACTTTGCATGGCGCTGGAGCTTGCTGATTATATTTATATTTTGATAAAAGGTCCGTTGTTTTTGCAGGTACTAATGATCAACTAAACCGAGATGTAATGAATAAATTTTTAATTTAAAATTTATGAAAATCATTTATATATTTGAAATTTGAGCAAAAAGGAGGCGGGTATAAGGAAATGTCCGTCTCCTTCTATATGTTAAACAGATTTGAGTTTATATTTGTTAAGCAATCGTGATTCAATTGAATTAGTTACTGTTTTTTCCTAAGTTTTCCTGAGCCATCTGTATAAGTTCCTTGACCATACCTCCTCCTAACTTTCCACCAACTTTTCCAGCTTGCTTTGATGTCAGTTGACCGTTATAGTCTTTTTTCAGTGGTACGCCAACTTCTTTTGCAACTTCAAACTTTGCATCTTCATGATTCTTCGTACCAGCTACTTTGGCTTTTAAATCATCAAGACCTTTTCTAGCTCCCGCTACTAGGATTTTATTTCTTCTTGTCATATATAATCACTCCTTAGTTTTTAGGTTATCCTAATGTAAAGAAAATGATCATTATCCTGATTTATTTTAATCTTTTATTTAGGTTCTACTTTGTATTTCCCTTAACATTATAGGGAGATTTGCTTTAGTTTGATTTCTAGGAGTTTTGCCACAGACCAGTCCATTATAATAATTCATGAGATTGGATTTACTCTGCTTTTTTTGCAGACTAGCTCAGGCTGATACCGATGAAATCAAAAAAATTTGAATCTATTACAGCATCTTTTAATATGACGAGAGAATTAGCTGTTATAGACGTTTATTTTATCAAATTCTGGGTATAAGATAGTATATCAATTTGAAGGAGAAAAGAGATGCTGACTGCGAATTCATGTTTGTTAACGAAAGAAGATATGAAAAATCCTGATCGAGTACCTCTATGGTTAATCAAGGAATATCAAACTTTCCACAATACGGTGATGGATAAAACATTTCCTTGTTATTTTGGTATGAACGCGGAAAAAAAAGGTGAGCTTCGTTATGCATATATTACACAGGAAGATTGGTCCAATCTCCCAAAAGCTGTGGAAAGCTTTCTAGACTTATTCCAGGAACCTCCATATGTCAGACATGGTTTGTTTGTTTTTATGGAGCCAGAAAAGCAAGAAGGAGATTTAGAATTATATCGAAAACGATTTTGGGCTATCCTTCAGTATCTTCATATAAATGATAAGAGACCTTGGCCAAATGAAAAGCCAAAAGATCCGGATCATTATTTATGGGATTACCATTTTGCAGGGGAACCAATTTTTATCTTTGGTAATGCACCTGCATATAAACAGCGTAAAACCCGTGATTTAGGAAATAGTCTTGTACTGGGCTTCCAACCCCGAATGATCTTTGAAGGATTAGAAGGTACAGAAAAAGGCGGAATCATGTCACGTGAAAAGGTGCGTGAACGAGTAGAAAAATGGGATAATCTCCCGAAACATCCGGATATCAGCCACTTTGGCGATGTAAATCACAATGAATGGAAACAATTTTTTATTGGTGATGATATTGAACCGATAAAAGGAAAATGTCCTTTCAATCATAAAGAGTTATAAACGAGAGTATTTGCTCTCGTTTATTTATTTGCGCTTTTCTTCTATATTATATGCTTGTAACTGTTAAAAAGGGGATTTAGAAAGTTCACCATAACTCGAGAACTCCGATATTTATTTCTTTATATGTCTGTAAAGTATATGACCCCCAAAACATATATCTTGTTTTATTTTATTATCACAATTATAATGTGTATGTAGGAATTGCAGTTACTTCGAGATATCTTGATTAAATATTTCGATTGAAACTGTGCTATTCACATACACATATTAATTACAATTGGGGGAACCAACTATGTCTAAAGTATTATTAATCAAAGCAAACGACCGTCCAGCAGAGCAAGCAATCAGCGTGAAAATGTATGAATCGTTTTTAAGCACATATAAAGAAGCAAATCCAAACGATGAAATTACTGAATTGGATTTATTTAAACTCAACTTACCATATTACGGAAACACAGCAATTACAGCGATATTCAAACGCAACCAAGGTATGGAATTGACTGAAGAAGAATCAAAAGAAGCGGATAACGTGCAACAATACTTGAACCAGTTTCTTGCTGCTGATAAAGTAGTATTTGCATTCCCATTATGGAACGCTACGGTACCGGCTCCACTTGTAACATATATTTCTTATCTTGCTCAAGCAGGTACAACATTTAAATATACTGCGGAAGGCCCAGTTGGTCTTATTCCTGAGAAAAAAGTGGCTGTACTTAATGCTCGTGGTTCAGATTATGCTTTACCAGGAATGGATGCTGCTGAAATGGCTGTGAAATTTGTAACAATGAATCTAAACCTATGGGGGATAACGAACCCAGAAACAGTTGTTATCGAAGGGCACAATCAATATCCAGACCGCACACAAGACATTATTGCTGAAGGATTGGCGAAAGTTGTAGAAGCTGCAGCTAAATTCTAATTATATTTTATGTAATAACCAGTATGTATTTTTAGCATACTGGTTTTTTTATGCAGATTTTTCTGAAAGTCGCTTATAATAGAGGGTAAGCCTATAAGTATGAAAGGAAGTGCCAATAAAATGCAAACGTACAAAACACGTGACGAAATCAAAGAGGAAGAAACTTGGAATCTAAATGATATTTACGATAACAAGGATAAATGGGAAAAGGATTATCAAGAAGTCCTTAAGATGACAGAAAAATTAAAAACCTATGATGGACAAATTCAGACAGCTCAAGACTTGTTTGAGTATTTACGGTTAAGTGAGGAACTTGGTTACATTTATAATAAACTCTATGTATTTGCGATGCTGCAAACAGATTTGGATACAAGGGTTACTTCATCACAGGCTTTGCTTGATCGGGCAAGTCAGTTAGGCCAGAAAATTAGCAATGCTTCTTCATTTTTCATGCCATTTCTTTTAAGCCTAGAAGAAAAAACGCTAAAAGGGTACATAAAGGAAATCGAGGGTTTGAAATATTTTGAAGAAGATTTACTGGATTCTTATCGCTATAAAACCCATGTGTTAACGAAAGAACAGGAAGAGGTCCTTTCCCAAATAGGTGAAGCCTTTTCAGCACCACAAAAAACATTCGGGATGATCAACAATGCTGACATTAAGTTTGGTGAAGTGACAAATGGAGACGGCGAAAAAGTAGAGCTGACCCGAGGATTATATTCAAAATTGATTGAAGATGACAATCGTGATATTCGAAAAGAGGCATACATTGCTTATTATCAGCCATATGTACAACTGAAAAATACGATTGCTTCAACACTTTCAACAGCAATCAAGAATAACGTGAATCTCTCTAAACTAAGGAACTACCCTTCTGCATTAGAAAAATCATTGTTCGGTGATCAAGTTCCAAAAGAGGTATATGATAACTTAATTATGTCTACTAAACAAAATATAGGACCGATGCATAAATACATCCAGCTGCGGAAAGACCTTTTGGGTGTAAATGAATTGCGTGCATACGATTTAAGTGTGCCATTGGTCGAAGGTGCAAAAGAAGAAATATCATATGATGACAGTTTTGCTTTAATGATTGAGGCGTTGAAACCGCTGGGTGAAGAATATACGTCTATCTTAAAAACCTTTAAAGAAAAACGCTATATTGATGTCAGAGAAACACCTGGAAAACGGTCTGGGGCATACAACTTAGGACTTTATGGTGTTCATCCATTTATCTTACTAAATCACCGTGATGATCTTGACAGCGTATTTACACTTGCGCATGAATCTGGCCATGGGATGCATTCATACTATAGCTCAAAATATCAACCGCAAATAACAGCAGGCTATTCCATTTTTGTAGCGGAAGTTGCTTCTACGGTGAATGAAATTCTGCTGATCCGCCATTTAATTAATACAACAAAAGACGTTCAAAAGAAAAAGCACTTACTTAACCATTTTATCGATAGCTTTAAGGGAACTTTCTTCACACAGGTGATGTTCGCAGAATTTGAAAAGATCGTTCACGAGAAGGCAGAAAATGATGAACCACTAAATGCCGAGGTGTTTAACACAGCTTATGAAACAATTTTCCGAAAATATAATGGTGATGAAATAATTTTCGATGAAGAAGTGAAGTATGGCTGGTCACGCATTCCGCATTTTTATCGTCCATTTTATGTGTATAAATATGCTACAGGTTACGTTTCAGCTATTACAATTGCAGATAAAATTCTTTCCGGAGATCAAAAAACCCTCGAAAGTTATTTGACCTTCTTGAAAAGCGGCAGTTCTGAATTCCCGTTAGAACTGCTCAAGAAAACAGGCGTAGATTTAACTAAACCTGAGCCTATTGAAAATGCTATGAGGATTTTCAGTGATTTAGTAGAACAATTCACAGAGCTGACAAAGGGCTAATGTAAACCATTTCTTCCAAAAGAGCCCATGGTATGATGAAATAAAAAATGCTATAGTAAGACTATTGGCAAATGAGAGGCCCAATCTTTTGATTGGGCCTTATTTTATATGTTAAAGAAGAGATATTGTCACGGGGCAGGTTTTACATAAAAAGCCTAGAGCCTTGGTTATTCATCGCAATAGCGCCTAGCTAATGGGCCAGTTCTTTATACATCCAAAGGCATATTTTGTGAGGAAAGTGAAAAATGAATTCAACGGTTAACTATATAAAAGAATGGCAACAGGCACTTCAACTTGAAATTTTGCATTTGAAAAAATACGGAAGCACAAAATACCTTGTTTCGAATGGCCATTTACTTACAAGTGATGGTTCTTTCACCTACTATTTTGAAACAAGCTCCTCGATAAAAATTCCTGTAGGTTCCATTATTCGATTGGAATGGGGGGGAATAAAACAGGATGGGAGGGTCTTATCATCTGAAGGGAAAAGTATAATCATCGCTTTTGAACGATCATTAGGTGATTTAATCGGGGAAGCTTTTTTATACCATGATCCCTGGGAATTACTAGAACAATTGATTACCCGTCTAGATGAAATCAAGAGAAGCAAAAAGAAAAGGCTACGGATTAAGCGTCTAATGGATCCATCTATGCCCCAAAAACATCCGGTAAATGAAAAACAAAGCAGTGTAAAAGAATTATATGCACGTTCAAAATTTAATCCTGTCACTTATGTCTGGGGACCTCCAGGAACAGGAAAGACTTATACATTGGCACGTACGGTTGCAAATCATTATTTCCAAGATAAAAATATCCTGGTGCTGTCACATAGCAATCAAGCTGTCGATGTACTGATGGCTGAAATCTCTACATTTATTAAAAAGAAAGACCGTTTCCATGAAGGGGATGTGCTTCGCTATGGTTCACAAATAGGTGATTCTCTAGCTATCCATGATGATATTGTTACAGGTCAACTATTAGGGAAGCATGAACCGGACTTGATGAAAGAAAAAGAGCAACTTGCAGAAGAAAAGCGGTTGTTAAAGCAAGATTTAGCTGGTTCATTTAGCAAAAGAGATACCGATCAATTAATTGAATTAGAAAAAAAATTAGCTAAAGTATTAGAGAAAATTCGTCAAAAAGAGATGCTACTTGTGAAAGAGGCTAAAATTATTGGAATGACCTTGGCTAAAGCTGCTAGCGATGAAACGGTATACCAAAAAGAATATGATCTAATCATTTTGGACGAAGCCAGCATGGCTTACGTACCGCAAGTAGCTTTTGCGGCAGCCTTATCCAAACATATTATCGTTTGCGGTGATTTCAAACAATTGCCACCAATTGCTTCTGCACGTGACTCTCTAGTGAAACTTTGGCTGAAAGAAGACATCTTTCATCGCGCGGGGGTTGCACAATCAGTAGAAGAGGGGGAACTTCATCCTCATTTATTTCTCTTAAAAGAACAGCGCCGAATGCATCCAGAAATTTCGGCATTTACGAATCGTGTTGTCTATAACAATTTTGTTGGAGACCATGAAAGTGTTTTGACAAGTAGAGATAGCATAAGATCAGCGGAACCGTTTGCAAATCAGGCAGCTGCACTTGTCGATACAAGCTTTTCAGGTGAATATTGCATGACGGAACGCACTTCCCATTCGAGAATGAACCCATGGCAGTTGCTTTTGTCCTTTCAGCTGATTCATGAATCGTATGTTGGTGGGGCCCGATCCATTGGTTATGTTGCTCCTTATCGTGCCCAGGCTAACTTGATGGAAAAACTTTTGGATGACTTGTATAGTCAAGAAAGGCAAACAGCAGACATCATAGCTGCAACTGTACATCGTTTCCAAGGCAGTGAAAGGGATGTCATGATTTTTGACACGGTTGATAGTTATCCGCAAAATCGTGCAGGAATGTTGTTGACCGGAAGAGAAAGTGAAAGGCTAATAAATGTGGCGATAACAAGGACCAAAGGGAAGTTCGTACATGTTTGTGATACTTCTTTTGTTAATAAGCATGTTTATCGTAGCAAAACACTTCGTCAGCTTGTTGATCATCAAATCCAAAACGGACAGATGATCGCAAAGAAAGATATTGGAAAATGGGTGAAACTTCAGCATCCCCGACTGCAATGGATGCATGCCCGTAAGTTGGACAACTTAATAGCAGATATAGATTCCTCTAAACAAGAAATTATTGTGGCCGTGCCAGACTTTAAAAATTTGGCAGAGGAATGGAAGCTGATTCTAATGAAAAGAGACCCTGAAGTCAAATTGACTATCATTTCAGGGAATAGAAATCCGGAAATTTTTACAGATTATTTCATTTATATGCCAGTTTCCTTCTCTTTTATTATCATCGATGGTCATGTTGTCTGGTTAGGCTTGCCTATAGAATCGAATAATCGAGTGCAACCTCCCTTTGTAGCGGCTCGCTTGGATTCACCTATTATTGCAGAAGAAATCTTATCTCAGTTTAAAAAAAATGAATAATTTAAAGGAAAGGCCCTATTTTAGGGTCTTTCTATTTTTTTATTCAATAAATATTCCTTAAAACATCTCGTTAGAATATATGGTAAAAACAAATCGGGTTCCATCTATAAGAGTAATAAAAAATGATGTATATTTAAAAAATAACCTCGTTAGAATTTACAATTCACTCCTATTTACCAATCCAGAATATCCACTTATTATTTCAGCTAAGAGTTACAAACTAAACTAACAACAAGCGTATTAGGCGACATTTTATAGTCAATGTTTTACGATTATATAACTAAGAGAGAAATGGGAAGAAGGGAACCCTAATGAAGCTAAGCATTTTAGATCAATCACCAATCGCATCCGGTCAAACCGCGCAGCAGGCATTGAACGATTCACTTTTACTCGCACAAGAGGGAGATAGACTTGGCTATAGCAGGGTTTGGTTTACGGAACATCATGATTTACCAGGATTAGCCTGTTCAGCTCCGGAGGTGTTGATAAGCTATATTGGTGCGCAAACAAAAAACATTCGAATTGGAGCAGGGGCTGTTTTGCTTCCGCATTACAAGCCATATCGCGTTGCAGAGACCTATAATATGCTTGCAACACTTTTTCCGGGCCGAATTGATATCGGCATAGGACGTGCTCCAGGAGGATCGGCAGAAGCGACTATGGCATTATCCGATAATTATCTGCAAAATGTATACAAAATGCCTGACCTCGTAAAGGAACTATTGTATTTTCTTCGAGAGAAATTTCCAAAAGATCACCTTTTTGAAAATACTTCTGCTGCACCAATCCCAAAAATTCCACCTGTACCATGGGTACTTGGAACAAGTGAAAAAAGTGCAAAACTCGCGGCGGAAAATGGGGTTTCTTACGCATTCGGTGAATTCATGAGCGACAATGATGGGATTAAGAGTCTTGAGTATTATCGTGAACATTTTCAAGCAAAAGGGATCCTGAAAGCGCCTAAAACAATATTAACGGTTTCGGCCCTTTGTGCCGAAACCGAGGAACAAGCAAAAGAGATAGCTCTAAGCAATACACTCTGGAAAATCCAAAGTGGCTTTGGGAAAAGAAAAGTGGTCCCAAGTATAGAAGAGGCGAGGGAGTATGCATGGAATGCAAAAGAAAAAGAACTGAAGGGAAAGATGGATAAAAAAATGATTATGGGCACACCTTCAAAAGTAAAGCACCAGCTCTTGGAGTTACAGGAGGAATATCAAGCAGATGAAATCATGCTTATTACTATAACTCATAAGTTGGAGGACCGTCTGAAGTCGTATCGTTTGATTGCTAAGGAACTTCTGCTCAATTAATCAGGTAGAGCATTTTGTGTGCAATTTATCTGCATTTTCTATATGATGACTTTGGCGTCCAATTAATCATAATTGAAAGAAGTTGAAGATATGAATGCTGATCAGCCTGCAAAAAAACTTAGAGACATTTCTTTTTCCGTACTGGACCTAGCTTCTATTGTCGAGGGTGGTACAGTATCAGCAGCCTTTAAAAATACAGTAGATATAGCTCAGCATGTGGAGAAATGGAATTATAACCGTTTCTGGGTAGCAGAACACCATAGCATGCCTGGAATCGCTAGCTCTGCGACCTCTGTGTTAATCGGTTATGTTGCTGGAAGGACAGAAAAAATACGTGTGGGTTCTGGGGGCATAATGCTTCCAAATCATGCACCACTCGTCATCGCAGAACAATTTGGAACGTTAGAAGCTATGTATCCTGGTAGAATAGATTTAGGACTAGGTCGTGCTCCAGGAAGTGACCAATATACTGCAATGGCTCTCCGTGGCGATGTCCGTAATAATGGCCAAGATTTTCCTGAGCAGTTAGCGCAACTCCGCAGCTATTTAGATGCTGATTCAAAATATAATCGAGTCCGTGCTATTCCTGGTGAAGGGCAAGATATCCCGATTTGGCTGCTTGGTTCAAGCGGCTTCAGTGCGGCACTATCAGCACAGCTGGGATTACCATTCTCATTTGCAAGCCATTTTTCACCTGAAAATACTCAACCGGCTTTAGCACGTTATCGTAATAATTTTCAGCCATCCGACGTTTTAGATAAGCCGTATGTGATGGTCGGTGTCAATGTATTTGCAGCGGATACTACTGAAGAAGCACAAAGAATTGCTACCTCTTATCAGCAGCAATTTTTAAACTTGATTCGAAATACACCTGGACAAATGGCTCCGCCAGTTGATACGATGGAAGGTATTTGGACAGAATATGAAAAAGCCATTGTCATGAAACAACTGAACGCTTCTATTGTCGGAAACCCGAAAGAAGTTGAAGAACAATTACAGACCTTTTTAGATGAGACTCAGGCGGATGAAATGATTATCAACTCTGCCATTTATGATCATAACGCACGCCTTCGTTCCTATGAAATCATTGCAGAAGTTACTGGAATGAAATAAGTGTAAATGTGAATGAGCTTGCAGATTATGTGTCTGCAAGCTCATTTTCAATTACATACCATATCTAATTACTTAGAATCTTATAAATAAAGTAAGGAGAGAAGCATGAAACAGGAAGAACCTTTATCACTATTATTTCACTTCACAGATAAACAAGATGTTAAAAAACCGTTATATTTTACGGAACCGAAAGAAGTTTTTATCGCCCATTCTTTACAGGATGTCCTCCCTCAATTCCAAAAGGTCCAGGCAGCAATCGAGCAGGGATATTATGCAGCAGGCTATGTATCTTATGAGGCGGCGCCTGCTTTTGAAAAGTCTTTTAAAGTAAAAGAAGGAGCAAAAATGCCGTTATTGTGGTTCGGTATCTTTGAGAAACCGGAAGAGTTCCTAGGAAAAATAACTGGTTCATTTCAATTAAATGATTGGGAATCAGAAACGGATTCCCATACATATAATTCTGGGTTTCAAACGATAAAAGCTGAAATCGAGAAAGGCAATACCTATCAAGTGAATTATACGATGCGATTGCAATCTATGTTCGAGGGGGACGACTTTGCTTTCTATGATCGGCTAAAGAGAGCACAACGATCGAACTATAGTGCTTATTTGAATATCGGGACACATCGAATTCTGTCGGCTTCTCCCGAGTTATTTTTCCGCTGGGAGGATGGTCAGCTAATTACTCGTCCAATGAAAGGGACAGTCAAGCGCGGGGTTACCGTGAAAACGGATCAGGCAAATGCGGAATGGTTAGCATGTTCTGAAAAAAATCAGGCTGAGAATTTAATGATTGTTGATTTGCTCAGGAATGACTTAGGAATGATTGCTGAACAAGGGAGCGTTCAGGTACCGAAACTTAAGGAAATTGAAAAGTACCCGACTGTGTGGCAAATGACATCAACCATCACAGCTAAAACGAAACCAAAAACAACGATTATTGATATATTCAAGGCGCTCTTTCCCTGTGGATCGATAACAGGAGCACCGAAAATCAAAACGATGGAAATTATCACTGAACTTGAGAATTCTCCACGTGAAGTGTATTGCGGTGCAATCGGCTTTATTACCCCGGAATGTGAAGCAGTTTTCAATGTACCTATTCGGACGGTTGTTATCGAAAAGGAAACAGGAAAAGCTGAATATGGGGTAGGAGGGGGAATAACCTGGGATTCTGTCTTACTTGAGGAGTATGACGAAGCCTTTTTAAAAGCTAAATTATTGTCAGAGGAAAGACCTACCTATCAGCTGTTAGAGTCGATTAAGCTTGAAGATGGCCAGTATTTTTTATTGGATGAGCATATTGATAGAATGATGCAGTCTGCTGGATACTTTGACTATCAGTTTTCTGAAACAGAACTTAGAAATAAGCTCCAAAAATATGCAGATTCACATTATGATTCGATGCAAAAAGTACGGGTTCTGCTTTTTGAAAATGGAGATTTTGAAGTTTCAGGACAAATAATCAAGACAATGGAAGCAGAAATTTCAGCTATCATAGCCGAAAGTCCAATATCAACTGAAAATCCATTTCTCTATCATAAGACGACTAACCGGGAAGTTTATGAAAAATTTCAAACTAGGCACCCTGAGTTCTATGACGTTTTACTTTGGAATGAACAAGGATATATTACAGAGTTCACGAACGGAAATGTAGTAGTAAAGATAAATGGAGATCTGTTCACCCCTCCAGTAGAATCAGGATTGCTTGCAGGGACTTTCCGTCAGGAGCTATTAAGGAAGAAAGAAATAAAAGAAAAATTAATAACAAAGGCTGATCTTCATAATGCTGAGGAAGTTTGGTTTATTAATAGTGTGCGAAGGGGATTAAAAGTGAATCTTACATTTTAAACCAAAATTGTCCTAGAAAAAGAATACTGTATACGTACATAGCAATTTGCTAAGTTATAGTAGATGATAAATATTGTTACATATGACTAGGAGGGAAATGCTATGGAGAAACAAAAAATCGCAGGTTTATCTTTGATAGAGTGGAAAGAGAAATATCCTTTACTAAAAAAACTTATAAAGACAGATGAAGTTTTTTGGTTGAATCCCAATTATGGAAGCAATCAGGGCATTTCAATCCTCCAGGCCGAACATGTTAAAGCAGCAGAGGAGAGATTAGAGCGATTTGCCCAATATATTGTTCATGCTTTTCCAGAAACAAAACCAACGAACGGTATCATTGAATCACCACTAGTTGAGATTCCTTCGATGAAAAAAAGTATAGAAGAGTCGTATATGACAGATATTTCCGGTAAACTTTTACTTAAATGTGACAGCCATTTACCTATTTCGGGCTCTATCAAGGCACGCGGTGGTATATATGAGGTGTTAAAACGTGCAGAGGAAATTGCCATGGAGCATGGTGGTCTAAAGCAATCAGATAATTATGAGATACTTGCAAGTGATAAATTCAAAGAGTTATTTTCACATTATTCCATTGCGGTTGGTTCGACTGGAAATTTAGGACTGAGCATTGGGATAATTAGTGCCCGCCTTGGATTTAAGGTTACTGTACATATGTCGGCAGATGCCAAGCAGTGGAAAAAAGATAAACTAAGAAACCTTGGTGTCATTGTAAAGGAATATGAAGACGATTACAGTAAAGCCGTCGAAGAAGGTCGAAAAGAAGCATCTCTTGACCCAAATTGCCATTTTATTGATGATGAAAATTCAAAAGATTTGTTGCTAGGCTATGCGACAGCTGCAACACGTCTGAAAAATCAATTAAAAGGGATGTCGATCCCGGTTGACGAAGATCATCCTTTATTTGTTTACTTACCATGCGGAGTAGGTGGTGGCCCCGGCGGTATAACATATGGGCTAAAATTGGCCTTCGAAGACGATGTCCATTGCTTTTTTGCAGAGCCAACACATTCGCCGTGTATGTTGCTTGGATTGGCAACGGCACTTCATGACAAAGTCTCGGTACAGGATTTTGGAATTGATAACAAAACGGAAGCAGATGGACTAGCGGTCGGAAGGTCATCTGAATTAGTTTCTAGTATGATGACATCAATTCTAAGCGGCAGCTATACAATACAGGACAAAAGATTATTTGACTTGCTTCGAGAACTGGCTGAGACAGAAGGATATTATTTAGAGCCATCTGCCCTCGCAGGAGTATATGGACCAGTTCAATTGTTCAGTAGCGAAGAGGGAAAACAATATCTCAAGGATCAAAAACTTCAAGAAAAAATGAAACAGTCCACACATATTATTTGGGCTACAGGTGGCAGCATGGTACCAAAGGTCATGATGGAAGAATATTTAACTAAAAGTTAAAAAAGAAAAAGGAAGTTTACATTTGTGAACTTCCTTTTTCTTTTTAAAACCCCCAGGAGTTCAATAAAAGATGAATAGCTTTTTCCAATTCTGCTTCAGGTATCCCTGCAAAGCCTAATATTATTTTAGGAGGATGTTCATCTATTTTCTCAATGGAATAAGTAGAAAGTCCATATATTTTAATGTCGTCATCAGCCGCTTTTTGAATTAGTGTTTGTTCATCCATCCCATTTTTCACGGTGAGAACAATATGCAGTCCTGATCGTTCACCAATGATTGATATTTGTTGATGATAGGGTTTAATCAAATCAATCACTTTTTCTAATTTACGGCGGTAAACTTTCCTCATACGATTTAAATGTTTTTCAAAATCTCCCTCCCTCATAAACTCTGTTAAAACATGTTGGTCAATCCTTGATACGGTTGAATGGTAGAAAGATAATTCCTCTTGATACCTCTGTAACAACGGAGCTGGAAGAACCATATAACTGATACGAATTGAAGGCATCAATGATTTGGAAAACGATCCTAAGTAAATCACTTTTTCTCCAACATCCATACTTTGTAAAGAAGGAATCGTTTTTCCACTATAACGAAATTCACTATCATAATCGTCTTCGATAATATATCTATTTGCTGCCCCTTGGGCCCAATTCAACAATCGTGTACGTCTGTTAACAGACAGAATCGTTCCATAGGGGAAGTGATGGGAAGGGGTTACATAAACTACATCAATTGAAGACTGCTCAATAGGGTTGACCTTCACCCCTTCTTCATCAACTTCTAATGGATATACATCATTTGGATAGCTACGTAAAATACGATAAATCAAGTGATAACCGGGATCTTCGACTCCGTATATGGTGGTTTTATCAAAAAGAAGAACAAGCTGCTGTAGTAAAATTTCCAGTCCCGCACCAATGATAATCTGTTCAGGGACACATTGGACCCCACGAGCATGATATAGATAGTGGGCAATTTCACAACGTAATTCATATTCACCTTGAGAATCTCCCAGTAAAAGAAGGTCTTGATGAGATTCATCGATTTTATTTTTAATATACTTTCGCCATTTTTCAAATGGAAAGTTCTCAGTATCAATTTGGCTTGGGTGAAAATGATAGAGCAATTCCCTTACTTTATTATCATTCTGTTCTAAGGGAACATTGTCAGTTTGAGTATACTCTAAATCCTCAAATGTTTGTATGTAGTATCCCTTTCTAGGAATAACTTCAACGTATCCTTCAGCAGTTAATTGTTCATAGGCAGTCTCGACGGTATTTTGACTAATCTGCAGAAACTCCGCTAATTTTCGCTTCGATGGCAGCTTCGTTCCAAAGAGAAGACGTCCATCAATTATCTCTTTTTTAATATGCGAATATAATTGTTCGTATAATGGTTCTTCACTCATACGATTTAAGTTACAAGTTAACATATTCATTTTGCTTCCGCCTTTTTTAAATAATTCGTATCTGACCCCATTAAATTATTGAAAACTGATACTTTCAATACGGTCATCTATTTTTTATACTAATTAACAAATCTAAAAAATGCAAATATTAGGGGGGGAGCAGAGGAAAAATCATTAGGAACTGACCCCATTAAATTATTGAAAACTGATACTTTCAATACGGTCATCTATTTTTTATACTAATTAACAAATCTAAAAAATGCAAATATTAGTGGGGGAAGTAATGGAAAAATTATTAGGAACTGACCCCATTAAATTATTGAAAACTGACACTTTCAATACGGTCATCTATTTTTTATACTAATTAACAAATCTAAAAAATGCAAATATTAGGGGGAAAAGTAATGGAAAAATTATTAGGAACTGACACAGTAAAAAGAGGAATGGCACAGATGCAAAAGGGTGGCGTAATTATGGACGTCATTAATGCAGAACAAGCAAAAATAGCCGAAGCAGCGGGTGCTGTTGCTGTCATGGCTTTAGAAAGGGTACCTTCTGATATTCGTGCAGCTGGTGGTGTAGCAAGAATGGCAGATCCTCGAATCGTTGAGGAAGTATTGAATGCTGTTTCCATTCCGGTCATGGCTAAAGCAAGGATTGGTCACATTGTTGAAGCAAGGATTCTGGAATCAATGGGTGTTGATTATATTGACGAAAGCGAAGTGCTGACGCCTGCTGATGAAGAATATCATTTGTTAAAAAGCGATTTCACAGTACCTTTTGTATGTGGATGCCGTGACTTAGGCGAAGCTGCACGCCGGATTGGCGAAGGTGCATCGATGCTTCGTACAAAAGGAGAACCTGGGACAGGAAATATTGTGGAAGCTGTTCGACATATGAGAAAGGTTTTGTCCCAAATTCGTAAAGTGAGCGTAATGAGTGACGATGAATTAATGACAGAAGCAAAAATCTTAGGTGCTCCTTATGAGATTCTAAGAGAAATTAAGCGGACAGGTAAATTGCCTGTAGTTAACTTTGCAGCAGGTGGAATTGCTACTCCAGCAGATGCAGCACTGATGATGGAACTGGGCGCAGATGGCGTATTTGTGGGTTCAGGTATATTTAAATCAGAGAATCCTGAAAAATTTGCAACTGCAATCGTTCAAGCGACTACATATTATACTGATTATGAATTGATTGGCCGGCTGTCAAAAGAGTTAGGTAGTGCAATGAAAGGTATTGATATTTCTAAGCTTGCTCCATCAGAACGGATGCAGGAACGTGGCTGGTAATATGATAACCATCGGTGTTTTGGGTTTACAGGGTGCTGTTGAAGAACATTTAAATCAAATTAAAGCTGCAGGTGAACAAGCTATAATTGTTAAAAAACCTGAACAGTTAAAAGAAATTGATGGCTTAATTATTCCAGGCGGAGAAAGCACTACGATGAGAAAGCTCATGGATCGTTACGGATTTATGGAACCCATCAAAACCTTTTTTGAACTAAAAAAACCTGTCTTCGGTACATGTGCGGGAATGGTATTGGCCGCAAAGAAATTGACTGGGGATGAAGAGGCTTATCTTGGATTAATGGACATTTCCGTGAAAAGGAACGGATTTGGACGTCAGCGGGATAGTTTTGAAGCACAACTCTCGATCAAAGGAATGGAAGAACCATTTACAACTGTCTTCATCCGGGCACCATTCGCGGAAGAAATTGGTGAAGACGTAGAGGTACTAGCTCTTTATGAAGATCATGTTGTTGCTGCGAGACAAGAACATGTCCTGGTTAGTGCTTTTCATCCAGAATTAACAGGGGATAATCGTTTTATACAACTCTTCATCGAAATGGTGAAAGAATCTATCAGTAAAGTTGAAGTAAAAATGTGCTAAATATTAATGAGCTGTCCTATTTTAATAGGGCAGCTTTTTGTTTGCAATAAGATATAAAGGGAACTTTAAAAAAACATCATTTCGCTTGAAATTATAATTCAATAAATCTATAATAAATAAGTGAGTAAATACTTACTTATTTATTTTGAGCGTTGAAAGTGGAATTTATATGACAGCAAGAGTGGCAGTTATTACTGGTGGAGCAAGTGGAATAGGCCGTGCAACATGTCTAAAATTTGCAAAAAAAGGGGACAAAGTCGTTGTTGCGGATTTTAACGAAGCCATGGCAGAAGAAACTGTTGAACTGATTAAGGCAGAAGGCGGAGAAGCTATTTTTGTTAAAACTGATGTTTCAAAGCAAGAAGATGTGGAAGCATTGGTTAATATCACTGTAGATGTTTATGGAAGAATTGATATCATGTTCAATAACGCCGGCATAGGTGCGGGTGGCATGATTCTTGAACAAAATATGGAAGGGTACTTTAAATCGATCGGAGTAAACCAACATGGTGTGGCTTTTGGCATCATGGCAGCCGGACGTAAAATGAAGGAATTAGGAAGTAAGGGAGTTATTATAAATACTGCTTCGGTGTTTGGCTATTTAGCTTCACATGGGACTTTCGCATATCAGGCTTCTAAAGGCGCTGTAAGAATGATGACACAAACAGCGGCTTTGGAATTGGGTGCTTATGGAATACGAGTAGTAGGTATCGCACCAGGCGGTGTGGATACTCCAATTATCCAAGGTTATAAAGATATGGGAATCATCGATAAATTGAATGAAAGCCAAATGCGCGGCAAATTAATTAAGCCGGAAGCAATTGCGAATGCTGTTTATCTACTATCATTAGATGAAGCTGATGCAATTAATGGCAGTATTGTTATGGTTGATGATGGGTATGCATCTTTTAAATGATTTTGAAAAGGAAAACATCGTCCTAATCCGACGATGTTTTCTTTATATGTCTTATATGACTAATGCAAGTCTCATAGACCAAAGGTTATATTGACCGATTGGTATCATCAGGCTATTATGGAAAATAGATCGGACAAGCCGGTCTTATCTTTTTTAAAAGAAGGTTGATATTTTTGAAAAAAGGGCAGCAAACAAAAGAACGGATCATTAATGTAGCCCGGACTCTTTTTGCCAGTAAAGGTTTTGACATGACCAGAACGAATGAAATCGCTTCTGCCTGTAATGTTTCCGAAGCTACGATTTACAAATACTTTGACAGCAAAAAAGATTTGCTTTTGGCTACGATTACTCCTAGTGAAAAAGAAGATGCGGAAGTTGAGACTAGCCACCTTTCTACGGATGAGCTTGTAGAGAATCACGTTATCACATTGATAAAAAAAATTCTTGAAAATAAAGAACAGTATTCGATATTATTTCGAGAAACTCAATACGATCAAGAAATTTCTAAACAATATGTTGAGCAAATCTTCAAGCCAAATGCTAAGCTTATTGAACTTCAGAAGAGAATTGATACTGGAGAGATTCACTATATTTCCGATATTATCTTATTTAATGTAGGAATTATTTCTTTTACATTAGCTTTATCGACCCATTATGAGATTCATCAACAGAAAACGGAACCGTATTTTACTGAGGAACGAATAAAGAGTATTGCTCAGCTTTTAGTATATGGGATTCATGGAAAAAGCAATAATACATAAATGAACGGTCATATTTAAGGCGTATGAATCAACAAGCCGCAAATATGACCGTTGCTTTATCTACTATTAGTATTAGTTGTTCAAGCTTGTACCTCTAGACTTGACGATACATTGTGCAAACTAGTGTAAGCCGAAGAATGGAACTATACCTGTTATTTTGGAAATGCAAAAATTAAAAGGTCAAGGAAGAAACAATTTGAAATTTTAGGAAAAATAGTAGGGGATAACTGAGAAAAGTTTCTGAATAGGTTATTCACATTAATCCCGAGTTAAACACTTGACTTTTATTTTTCTGAATATTACGATGATTATATGATACATGACTTACCTAGGCAGGATTCTTATCCGATTTATTAGTGATTGAGTGATTTTTATTGAATCAGCAAGTCTTATCGCAGATAAGAAAATAATAGGAGGAAATTTATATGAGCGAAATCGTAATTTTATCAGGCAGTCCAGCGAGTCCATCAAGAACTGACATCTCTCTAAAACATGTTCGATCACTAGTTGAACAAGAGGGGTTTACCACTGCTTATTACTCTATAACGGATTTTTCCGCAGATGATCTATTCCAAGGCCGGTATAATAGTGAAGATATAATAAAGCTTTCAGAAAAAATTCAGGGAGCTAGAGGTATCATTATTGGTTCACCAGTATATAAGGCATCTTACACAGGCGTGTTAAAAGCTTTGATTGATTTGCTACCTGAGGGTGCATTTAAAAATAAGCCTGTTCTGCCAATTATGATTGGTGGAAGTAACAGGCATTTATTGGCGATTGATTACGCACTTAAACCTTTAATTTCAATTTTAAAAGGTGAGCCGTTGCAGGGCTTATATTTTGTAGATAAGGAAATAGATAAGCAGAATCCTGAAAGCCCAATTAAAGATGGCGAATTAGTTGATCGTGTGCAAAGTCAGGTGCAAGAATTTGTTGAAGCGATTCAATTAAGAAAGAATTAAATGCTGTTAATAGACGAAAAGTAAAGGCTTAAGGTTTTGAACTATTTTTATTTTCATGAGATTAAAGATTATTTATGTACAATCATAAAAACTAATTAACTTTAACAATTAGGCCTTAAACAATTGTAAAAAGAGGTAAGTAATGAAATAGACTCATTTTTTTAGGAGTTTCTCTTAAAAATGAGTCTATTTTCATATTTAACTGATACAATATCCGTTCAAGGAAAAGTGTGTATAATAATAACAGTTCACCCATTTTATTAATCCAAGTTATTTTATAAGAAAACTCCATTGACAAGGAATAAATATATGTTAATATTTAAAATAATAAAACTTATCCAGAGCGACGGAGGGAATTGGCCCTTTGAAGTCCAGCAACCTGCATGATGGATGCAAGGTGCTACATCCAACAAAATGTTGATCATTTTGGAAGATAAGGTAAAAAATATTACCTTGAAAATCTTTCCATCATGGAAGGATTTTTATTTCTGTAAAATTCGTTTGCAAACCATAGCATTGTAAGATGTTTTGGAATATATAAATTTAAGAAAATGCATTTTATAAACGGGTCAGCTATACGATAAGCTAGTCTCGGATTTTCTTAAAGGAGGAACTGGCTTGGAAAAAGAGAATCAGCTGGAGGAAATATTTGAACGCCTACAAGAAATGCTTAAGTCGATGAAATATGGATCCATAACACTTATCGTCCAGGATGGTAAAATTATTCAAATGGAAAGAAATGAAAAGCTGAGAATTAAATAAGGTATCTGCTGACTAGAAAACTAGAGGTGGATTTAACTGATAAAAAAGAGAGTATTAGTTAAATTCGTCTCTTTTTTCTAGGGTCTTTTAAGCGTTAGAAAACATCAGCGAGTATTAATCGCAAGTTACTCTATTCTGTGAAACATTTAGCAAGTTTTTAGAGGGGGCTTTAAGAGTGTCTGCATTAGTAAACTATGAAAATTTCGACACAGAGATTTTGCCTGCATTTCCTGAGGACAGTGAGACAAAAGGTGCTTTAGAAGTTCTTGAGTGGGCAAATTCCCAATATGGTAACAAACTCATTTATGCATGTAGTTTCGGCATTGAAGGAATAGTACTTACGGATTTATTGGCAAAGGTCAATCCTTCAGCCAAAATTGTTTTTCTGGATACGGATGTTCATTTTGAAGAGACTTACAAATTAATTGAACAAGTTAAAAAGCGCTATCCGCAGCTTTCAATTGAAATGAAAAAGCCGGCATTGACGCTTGAGGAACAAGCATCTGAATATGGAGATGAGTTATGGCTCCGTGATTCAAATAAATGTTGCAGCATACGTAAGATCGCGCCGCTTACTGAGGTACTTTCAACGGCAACTGCTTGGCTCTCGGGACTACGCAGAGAGCAATCTGAAACAAGAGCATTAACGGAATATATTAATCAAGATAATAAGTTTAAATCAATTAAAATATGCCCGCTTATTCATTGGACATGGAAAGATGTTTGGCGCTATGCCCATAAAAATGGACTTCCATATAATGTTCTTCACGATAATGGATATCCTAGTATTGGCTGTAAAACATGTACGGCACCTGCAATCAATGCCGATGATTTACGCTCAGGACGTTGGCAGGGCGCGCAAAAAACAGAATGCGGATTACATTTATCTTAATAAATAGAAAATTTAGGGGGAAATTAGCATGACAGTTAGCTTACCGCACGGAGGAACGTTGATCAATCGTTGGGAACCAGACTATGATATTACTAAAATAAACAACTCAATCGAAATTGATGAGATTGCTTTAAGTGACCTGGAATTAATAGGTACTGGGGCCTATAGTCCTATTAAAGGATTCTTTACAAAAGATGACTATCAAGCAGTGGTTAAGGATATGAGGCTTAGCAGCGGCCATGTTTGGAGCATCCCGATTACTTTGCCGATTACTGATGAAGTAGCAAAAGCTCTTACTCTAGGAGAAGAAGTAAAGTTGAATCATGAAGGAGAAACATACGGAGTTCTTATTGTTTCTGATATCTTCAGACCTGATAAACAATTGGAAGCCACATTAGTTTATCAAACGGATGATGAGAAACATCCTGGTGTGAAAAATTTGTATAACCGTGGTGAAGTATATGTCGGCGGGGATATTAAATTAGTTAAACGAATCGAACGTCCGCTATTCCAAGATCATTATTTGGATCCTGTTGACACAAGAAAAACTTTTGCTGAAAAAGGCTGGAAAACAGTTGTTGGATTCCAAACAAGAAATCCTGTTCACCGTGCACATGAATACATTCAAAAAACTGCATTGGAGATTGTAGACGGTTTATTTTTAAATCCGCTAGTAGGTGCTACTAAATCAGATGACATACCAGCTGATGTACGGATGGAGAGTTATAAAGTACTACTAGAGAAATATTATCCTAAGGATCGTGTCTCCCTAGCAGTTTTCCCTGCTGCCATGCGTTATGCAGGGCCAAGAGAAGCCATTTTCCATGCCATGGTTCGTAAAAATTACGGATGCACCCACTTTATTGTTGGCCGTGACCATGCCGGTGTGGGCGATTATTACGGCACTTATGATGCACAAAAAATCTTTGGTAATTTCAAACCTGACGAGTTAGGAATCACGCTATTATTCTTTGAACATAGCTTTTATTGTAAAACATGTGGAAATATGGCTTCTGCTAAAACATGTCCGCATGGTAAAGAAGATCATGTTATCTTATCCGGAACGAAGGTTAGGGAAATGTTACGTAATGGTGAAATTCCACCAGCTACCTTCAGTCGTAAAGAAGTCATCGAAGTGTTAATCGAAGGCCTGAAAAAGAATGAAGTATTTAACTAAACTAGTTTCAAATAAATGTAAGTAGTAAGAGGGGGATAATAATGAGTAATAGCACGAATGTAACTTGGCATGAAGCGTCTTTGACTAAGGAACTCCGTCGTAAGCAAAACGGACATGAGAGTACAGTTCTATGGTTCACAGGACTCTCAGGCTCCGGAAAATCAACGATTGCAAATGCAGTCGCTAAAGAGTTGTATAACCGAAATATTCGAAGTTATGTCTTGGATGGAGATAATATTCGCCATGGCTTAAATAAAGATTTGGGTTTTTCTGAAGAGGATCGGACTGAGAATATTAGACGGATCGGTGAAGTTTCCAAGCTTTTTGTGGATAGCGGGCAGTTCGTATTAACGGCATTTATTTCCCCTTTTCGAGCAGACCGTCAAATTGTACGCGATCTGCTTGAAGAAGGCGAGTTTATTGAAGTCTACATAAAATGTCCGATTGAAGAATGTGAAGTGCGTGATCCAAAAGGTCTTTACGATAAGGCACGTAAGGGAATCATTAAAGACTTTACTGGGATTGACTCTCCATATGAAGAACCTGAACAGCCGGAAATCGTTTTAGAATCCAACCAATATAGCGTTGAAGAGTGCGTCGAACAGGTAATCAACTATTTGACAACTAAGAGAGCGATTTAATCGAGGAGGAAAAAGTAGTGGTATATGAGAAGTTTTGGTCTGAAAATCCGGTAATTGCTAAAAACAAAACTGAAGTCTGGAAATTAGAAAAAGATGGTTTGAAGATCTTTGACGATATTCCTCATTATGCAGCAAATGGCTTTGAATCCATTCCTAAAGAAAAGTGGGATATGTTCAAGTGGGCAGGTCTATACTTGCAACGACCAAAAGAAGCGGGCTATTGGATGATGCGTGTCGTTATTCCTGGTGGTATCCTTACTTATGACCAACAAATCACACTTGCTAATATCGCGAAAGATTACGGTAGAGATGTTTATGACATCACAACTCGCCAAGCTATTCAGTTTCACTGGTTGACTATTGAACAAGTCCCTGATATTTTGAACCGTCTAGAACAGGTTGGGATGACTACTGCTGGTGCATGTGGTGATATTACACGGAATATAATCGGAAATGCATTAGCTGGAATCGATCCTGACGAACTTTTTGATACACGTGACGTCCTTTATAATGTATTTGAGTATTTCCGACTTAACGAAGATTTTTCAAACCTTCCAAGGAAATATAAAATGTCAGTCAGTGCTAATGTTCATAATGCTTCCAATGCTGAAATTAACTGCGTTTCATTTAATCCAGCTACGAAGGTTATTGATGGAAAGACAGAAGTTGGTTTTCACGTTAAAGTAGGGGGTGGATTATCCTCCGTTCCTATGCTAGCGGAAGAACTTGATTTATTCATTTTACCGGAGAAAACAGTGGAAGTGGCAGCCGCCATCACAACGATTTTCCGTGACTTCGGTTACCGTGAAAAGCGTCATCGCTCTCGATTGAAATTCCTTGTTGCTGATTGGGGTCCAGAGCAATTTAAGGAAAAATTGCTTGAATACACCGGTCCACTACCAGAAAAGGGAGAAAGTGCATTGAAGGAATGGAATGCTGGCTATTTCTATGGTATCCATAAACAAAAACAAGAAGGACTCAACTATGTTGGAGTCAATATCCCAGTTGGCCGTTTAACTCCAGACGAAGTCATTGAGTTTGCTGAACTTTCTAAAAAATACGGAAACGGTGAAATCCGCAACTGTAATTCGCAAAATCTAATTATTCCTAATGTTCCGGATGCAAAACTTGAAGAATTAAAACAAGAATCAATTTTTGAAAGATTTCCATATCAACCAAAAAAATTCATTGGTTATTCCGTTTCTTGCACAGGCATTGAGTATTGCAACCTGGCACTTGTTGAAACAAAAAAACGGATGAAAACTATTGCTGAAAAACTGGATAAAGAAATTGATTTAGATGTACCGGTAAGAATGCATATGGTAGGTTGCCCTAATAACTGTGGTCAACGAGCTATTGCTGAAATCGGGTTGCAAGGTATCAAAATGAAAAACCAAGACAAAAAAATGGTCGAGGCTTTTGAAATATACGTAGGCGGAACACTTAATGCTGGTGGGAAGTTCAATGAAAAATTAAAAGGGAAAGTGGAAGCTGAAAAGCTTTATGACGTATTAAAAGAGCTTATCCTGTTTTTCAAAGAAACAAAGCTATTGTCTGAAACTTTCTTGGATTTTGTAGAGCGAGTAGGAAAATCAGAATTACAAAGTAAACTTGATAATATTTTAACAGAGGTTGCTGTTTAAATAGCGGAAGGTAAGAAGAATATGAATCTATACCGTTTTGAAGTCACTATTAAAGAAGAACTAATTCATGTCATCATCGCCGCAGATTCGGATGAAAAGGCCTTCCAGCTCGTTGATATCGAGCTGGAAAAGCGTTTTTTGAAAATGCCTGAAGTGGATGATATATCATTATACGAAAAAAGAAAAATTAATAATGGAACAGGTTACGTATTATCGGAATTCGAAACAATTCTCTAAGGGAAGGCAGGTTGCATAATGGGGAAAGTATATCTAGTAGGAGCCGGTCCTGGAGATCCAGATTTAATTACAATAAAAGGATTAAAGTGCATTCAAGAAGCCGATGTCATTTTATATGACCGTCTTGTCAATAAAGAACTGTTGAATTATGCAAAAGAAGGAGTCGAATTGATTAATTGCGGTAAACTGCCGGATTATCATTTGTTGCAGCAAGATACAATCAATCGATTTCTAGTTAAATATGCAAAAAAGGGGAAAATTGTTACGCGATTAAAAGGTGGCGATCCCTTTGTTTTTGGAAGAGGCGGAGAGGAAGCTGAAGCCCTTGCAAAAAATGGCGTAAGTTTTGAAATTGTGCCAGGCATTACGGCTGGAATTGCTGCCACAGCTTATGCTGGAATTCCAGTGACCCATCGAGATCATGCTTCTTCATTTGCCATTGTTACCGGCCATCGGAAAAAAGACGAAGATGATAATATCAAGTGGGAATCTCTTGCAAATGGTATTGATACATTAGCTATATACATGGGAGTGAAGAATCTACCGTATATTCAAGGGAAACTTTTGGAGCATGGAAAAAACCCCAATACTCCAGTAGCTCTTATTCATTGGGGAACGTTAAAAACACAAAAGACAGCTGTCAGTACATTAGCTAATGTAGTAGAAACAGCCAAAAGTGAGCAAATTTCCAATCCTTGCATGATAGTTGTAGGAGATGTGGTCAATTTACGAGAGAAGATCAAATGGTTTGAACAAAAACAAGCGGAAAATTTGTTGGCAAATGAGGCCTTTTAATGGAAGCTATATTATATATTTGCCATGGAAGCCGTGTCAAAGAAGCATCTGCCCAAGCGATTGATTTTATTCATGTATGCATGGAAGGACAATCTAACACAATTCAAGAGTATTGCTTTTTAGAATTACAAAGTCCTACGATAGAAGATGCCTATGATCGATGTGTGCAACGCGGAGCGACGAAAATCATTGCTATTCCAGTTCTTCTGTTAACTGCTGCACATGCAAAATATGATATTCCAGTAATTCTATGTAAAATGAAAAAACAGTATCCAGAGGTAGAGTTGAAGTACGGAAGACCCATTGGGGTCAGTGATAAAATGGTTGACATCTTAGTAGAAAGATTGAAAGAGACAAGCGAAAAGGTAACGGAGAATTCACTAGTTTTATTAGTTGGAAGGGGCAGCAGTGATCCCGACGTGAAACGAGACTTAAGCCAATTAGCGGGTTTACTTAAGCGCAGGTTACCAAAAAGCCAAGTACAAGATTGTTATCTGACTGCTGCTTCACCAACTTTTGCAGAAGCATTGGAAATGGCTGAAGATTCCCAATCAGATCAAATTTTTATTATTCCTTACCTTTTATTTACCGGTATTTTAATGCAATCCATCCAAACAGCTATTAAAAAGATCCAGAAAAAAGGCAAACAGAATTTTGTTCTCTGCCGTTATCTCGGTTATCATCCGAAGATAGAAAAAGCATTATCAGAACGAATTCACGAAGTGTCTGAGGAGGGTGCTTATGTATCCAATTACTCTTAATATTGAGAATAGAAAGTGTATCATTATCGGCGGTGGTAAAATAGCTTACTTTAAAGCGGGCCCCTTACTAGAAGCAGGTGCTGAAGTAACTGTTGTAAGTCCTGAAATATGCGAAGGTTTCCAGAAGCTACAAGAGGAAGGGAAAATCCATGTTTTACTTAAAGAAGTAGAAGAAACTGACTATAAAGGTGCTTTTTTAATCATAGCTGCAACAAACTCCTCAGAAATTAACGAGCAAGTCTATAAGAACACATCTCATAGCCAACTTGTTAACGTTATTAGTAATCAAGAGCTGGGCAACTTTCATATACCAGCTACATTGAATAGAGGTAAGCTCACAATTAGCGTTTCTACCAATGGGGCAAGTCCAAAACTCGCTAAAAAAATCCGAAATGATTTACAGGAAGTTTATGGTGAGTCATATGAAGAATACCTTGAATTTCTTTTCGAAGTAAGGATGCATATAAAAAAGAGTTCATTATCAAAAGATGAAAAATCTCAGTTACTAAAAGATTCAATTGAGGATATTTATAAATATTCCCTTAAAGAAAGATATCGTTTTTTAGCTAGGCTTTTGCAAGTAGAAACTGAATATAAATCATTGGGCTGATCAGAAAAACTGAAGGCACCTAATCAAAATGAAACAATTATTTTGGTTAGGTGCCTCTTTGTGTCTGAAAATAAAATTTGAATGTTCTATTTACTAGCGGTTCTATCTAAGTAAAAAAAAGGGGGAAGTCATGAAAAAGTTAATCGTTTTAGCCTTTATCGGGTTTTTAGCCCAATTAATAGATGGTTCACTTGGAATGGGGTATGGAGTAAGTTCAACTTCCTTATTGTTGACATTCGGGATCGTACCTGCAGTAGCATCAGCATCTGTTCACTTATCGGAAGTAGTAACGACAGCTGTTTCTGGAGCATCTCATATCAAGTTTGGGAACGTAGATAAGAATATGGTCTATCGTTTGATTATTCCAGGTTCTGTTGGAGCATTTGTGGGTGCTTGTTTTCTGAGCAATTTGCCAGCTGAATTAGCAAAACCGTATATTGCTATCTTTCTATTTGGCCTAGGAGTATACGTTTTGTTTCGTTTTCTATTTATTTTCAAGCCGTCTAAGGAAAATGAAACCGTAACGCCATTAACAGCGAAACAATCTATCCCGCTAGGACTTTTTGCAGGGTTTTGTGATGCAACAGGTGGAGGGGGATGGGGACCGATAGCGACGCCTGTTCTATTGTCCAAAAAAGGAATGACTGCGAGGAAAGCTGTCGGGACAGTTGATACTAGTGAGTTTGCGATTGCTTTTTTTGGTAGCCTTGGTTTTATCATTTCTCTTGGATGGGAAGCGGTTAATTGGCTTTGGGTTGGAGCACTGATTATCGGTGGAGTAATTGCCGCACCGATTGCGGCCTGGCTTGTTCGTATGCTTCCTGCTCAATTAATGGGGGTTTTAGTAGGTGGTTTCATCATTTTAATTAATGTAAGAACCCTTTTATCTACATGGGTTCCAGACGATGCACACATCTATATTTATGCAGTTATTGTCATTGGATGGATTGCAGGGATTTATTTTACAATCAAAAAGATGTCTACGGCGAAAAAGCAAGGTTACGTGGAACAACAGCAGAATGTTTCTTAATAGCGGTAGAAGGCAGAAGTTGATATTACAGATTTGTTTTAATAACTAATGAAAAACTCGTAGGTACATAGAATACCTACGAGAAAGGTCTTTTAATAAAAGCAATATGTTTTTGAGTATGAAATCTACCTATGTATTCTTCTGTATAGTCTATACCTGTTACAATGCAATAATGTAAATAAACATTGAAATGGCAACTTTCATTAATAAAGGGAAGGGACGTATTCGACTTGCAATAAAGAGACCACGACTAAAACTATCGAACCAAAAGGCTACCAGACATGATGAGTTCTTAACGTTTCATTCTTGTTCAGACTTTATAGGACTGATTTGACCATTTCTGGAGTTCGTGTCTAAACGCCTCATTGAATACTTCAGCTCCTACATTATTAAACGAACATGTATAAAAATCTCATCCCAACTCTCCCTCATTCAATATTCCATTCTTTATTATAGATCCAATATATCGTTCCAATCTCTATTTACTGCTTTCAACAGAATGAATTTGATGAACCATGTTATAGCCCCGCTGCATAATCTGCTTTCCAAATAGTTTCAAAGTGAACTAAAAAGTGATTTCTCTTTATCGACAAAATTCCGTTCGTTAAACGCAATAAATTATAAATCTTCAAGTTTTTTCGATGTAGTATTCAAAAGCAAAGTATTGCTTACAAGAACTTTATAAGTATGATGCTGAATAGAAACAAACAAGTTAGGCATGGTACAAGAGCCGACATAATTATTATTAAAAGGGGTTAAACTGAAAAACTTCCAAATAAGAGGCTGATTATTAACTGAAATTTCTGTTAGTTTAGGAAAATATAAAATCGTTTGTTAATATTGGTATAAAAGGGTTTTGTTGTAAAGTTATATGAAAAGGGGGGGAATTGATTGGAGCTTACAAAGAGAGAAAAATTGATAAGAAGAATTGACCGTCATCTTCGTGTAACGGCTAGGCAACTTATTATGTTCGATACAGAAGAAGAGACGCTGAAGTTTCTAATAGATTCGTTTCAATTAGATTTAAACTGTGACTTTGTCTGTATTCTTTTGAATGAAGATGGATATTTAATTCCAAAGGTATTCAACGGTGAATCCGATTCATTCATAGAGAATTTCCCTATTAATATCAGGAATAACAGTTCTGACCTTTTAGAATATCCCTTGGCGTTTCCCGATTCGGAAGTAGAGAAAATACATGAACTTTCGGATGTGATTAGAAAAGAAAAGATACAATCATGGTTCACTGTCCCTTATAAAGGGGATTACGGAGTATCAGGTGTCTGTTTAATTGGTTTTAAAGATTTGGTTCCTTTATATCAAGAAATGGTATTGATTTTTACTGACTTTGGAAAAGATATTGCGGTTGCAATCAAATTAGCAAAGCAAAGAGAAGAACAGAAGAAAATTGGAATTGAGTGGATTACGGATAGTTTATCCGTTAATTCGCCAATAGAAAAAACTATTGGGAAAATAATAGAGAGAGCGGGAAAGGGAACGCAATCAAAGAGAGCTTGTGTTTATTTATATATAGAAAAAGATAATAGTTTCATTTTGCAAGAACCATGCTTTGGCCAACCACTGTCACTAAAAAGAATCGTTCCCCAGAATAATAAACTTATCGACTACTTTCCATATCTTGCTGCATGGGGAGGTAAAGCATTAACAGTCTCCTTAACGATGAATTTAAAAACGATTGGTGTGCTCCATGTAGAAGAGAAGGAAACTAACAACGGAATATATACAGCAGATGATTTACAAACTTTAAAATTAATGGCTCAACATATGGCTGCATTAATTGAAAATATCCGATTATTTGAAAGTGAAAAGGAGCATAAGCAAAGAGTGCATATGCTGCTAGATTATCAGCAGGCTTTGGTAAAAGAAACGATTGAGCAAGATAGTTTTGTTGGTATAACCAATACAATCAGCGAACTTTTCTCTAGTTCGGTCTTACTCTTTGATCGGTTCATGAGACCTATTGCCCATTCCATGCATCCATTAGATAACGCTGACGTTCAGTTACTTATTGAACAGGCGACTTACCAGGTATTTCAAGGGCGTAATCAAGAAATTAGGCAGGCATCCATGGGTGATACGAAAAAAAAACTAATGATCTGGCCAATTAATCACGGAGGAGATCTTCTCGGACATTTGGCTATTCATCTAGACCAAAATGACATGGATGACTTTTTTAAGCTCAGTGTCAATATCGCTAGAAATATATTCTATTTGCAATTTATTAAACAAAAGCTTGTGTTTGATACGAAAGAACAGGTTAAGGATGGTTTTATCAATAAATTGTTAGTGCCTAATTTGATAAATGAAGAAGAAATCATTCAATATGCAAATGTATTCAATTGGAATTTATTTTTACCTCACCGTATTTCTGTACTTTCTTTTAATTTTGGAAACAAAGTTGAATCTGAAAATGGAATTATTGAGTTTCAAGAGAAAAAAACCATGTTATTTAACCGGGTTAGGGAGTGGATTGCAGCATTTGATAAAGAAATTCTATTTGCAACTAAAGGGGAATTATTTATATTAATCGTCCCAATTTCAATAGAGAAAGATAACCCGAGGGAATTTTGGACTAAACTCTTTACCTATATCCAAAAGTGGAGCAAGACTGAACTGGCAAAGCCCTTCTATTTAGGCATAGGAGGAAAAACAGCAGCAATCGGTGACTATTTTGTTTCTTATCAACAAGCTGTGGAATCGCAAAACGTGATAATAAACCAGTTTAAAGAATCGAATTTTGTTCTTTATGATGATTTAGGAGCATACCCATTATTTCATCATTTGAAGAACAGTACATCGACCCGATTGTTCATAAAAAAATATCTAAGCCCTATTTTAAATAACTCTGATGACAAAAATAATACCCTTTTTCAGACACTGCGAGCTTATTTAAATAATAATGGAAGCATTAAAGAAACTTCTGAGGAACTTTTCATTCATCGCAGTACACTGCAGTACAGAATGGAAAAGATTCAGAGCCTGTTGGATATCGAATTGACTAGTTCTGAACAGCGATTTAATCTGCAGCTCGCATTTAAATTAAATGACATCATTGATTTGTAATTCGACATGATGATGAAAAACTAAATACTTTTTCCTTCACGGTGCAGGTATTTTTGACTGCCCTATTTTTTTATAATGAAAATACAGAATATACAATAGACAAGTGTGGTTTTTAAAAGGTTTAGTAATAAGACTTATAGAAAAAAATGAAAGCGATTACAGGGAGGGGCTAATAAGATGAAGGACATACAGACTATTCTTGAGAATGCTTACAAGGCTGAACCGGATAAGGAAGCTATATTCGATGGTTATAGGAGAATTACCTATAGGGAGTTATATTCAGATGTAGAAAATCTGTCATCAGCGCTTGCTCATTTAAATATTACAAAAGGAGATCGAGTGATGGTCTGCTTGCCAAATTGGCATGAATTCGTCACTATTACATTCAGCCTTGCTAAAATAGGAGCGATCATTGTTCCTTGTAATACAAGATATAAAGCAGATGAGCTCTCATACATATTAGAAAATTCGAGGTCAAAAGCAGTGTTTTTAATAGACAATAATGATCATATAGAGATTTTTAAGAATAAAGTGAATAACACAATAGAAAGTAAAGGACTTGAACAAATCTTTACGGTTCGATGTAAATCTGAAGGATATAGGTCTTTAGAAGAATTAATCGAGCTAGGTAGGGAAAAGTCTACCCCTAAAATCAGGATTGATTCTCGAGAAGATATATTTTCGATTCTATATACATCTGGTACGACTGGCAATCCAAAAGGTGTAATGCTGACTCATTATAATGTATTAAAAACTGCTCAATTAACCAATGTAGCATTGGAAAGTTCGAAGGAGGATGTATTCTTAATTCCTGTTCCTGTCTTTCATATATTTGGAATGGCTGCATCGATTGTGCCAGCCGTTGAGGCTGGAGCAAAAATGGTTTTGTTGGAAGAGTATAAAGCATTAAAAGCCTTAAGACTAGTAGAACAAGAGAAAATAACAGTCCATCAAGGAGTCCCAACTATGTTTATTTTGGAGCTTAATCACCCTGAATTTGCAGACATGGACTTATCCTCACTAAGAACAGGGATTATTGCTGCAGCTCCATGTCCCGAAGAAATTGTTAAAAAAATAAGAATCGAAATGGGTTGTAATATTGTTGTTGCTTATGGTTCTACAGAGACGTCTTCTACACTTACTGTAACATCCTTGGAAGATGATGATATAATCCGCTCTCAAACAGTTGGAAAGCCAACTTCCGGTTCAGAAGTAAAAATTATTGATGCAAACAGAAAAGAGATGCCTACAGGTGAAATTGGAGAGATAATCTGTCGGAGCCCTGGGGTCATGAAAGGTTATTTTGAGATGCCTGAAAAAACTAGTGAAGCCATTGATTCAGATGGCTGGTTTTATACGGGGGATCTTGGAACAATAGATGATCAGGGGAACCTCCGAATTGTAGGAAGGAAAAAAGAGCTGATTATTAGGGGAGGTTATAATATCTATCCACGAGAAGTCGAAGAATTGCTTTATCAGCATCATAGTGTATTAGAAGTAGCCATTATTGGTCTGCCAGATACTGTTATGGGTGAGGTGGCCTGTGCGGCTATCAAATTAAAACCGGGTAAAGAGGAAACAGAGGAATCCATTCGGGAATTTATTGAAGACCGTATATCAAATTATAAAGTACCTGACCGTTTTATCTTTTTAGATGAGCTGCCTATGACCCCTAGTGGGAAAATTAAAAAGTTAGCGTTACAGGAAGAATTGAGAGCGAAATTGCATTCTACTTTACGCTAAATATAATTCCTTATTCGAAGTGGATACTAAAATATTATTACGGTTTAATTGCCTGTTTCTACACTGAAAAGAGCTCAGTTTAACTCAGTAAAAATGTTGCAAATACATGGACGAAGCAGGTCTAATAAATGTGGAAACCATTGAAATAGTCATAAAAAAAGATTTCTAAACTGGTGGTATAAAAGCGGTCATATAAGTGTCTCTTTAAGGGAATGGGAAGATGTATTTTATTGAATGAATGAAGCCTAGAGATTTAATTCTCAAGGCTTCTTTATATTCAATAATAATAAAAGAAACAAGTCAAAAATGAGCGTCTGCCGACTAGCAGATGCTTTTTTTTAAGGAAGTGGTTTCGTATTTTGCATCAAACGGTCATGATTATTGAAGAGTTTCTTCCTAAAATTAGTAAACGCATAATCAAATTTTATTGTATAATTCTGAATGAGAATAATCTAATTTACCAAACAATTGGAGAAGGGATACAATATGAGAAATAAAGGAAAATACCGGATTGTTATTGAGATATTGAGTATTATATTTGGTAGCTTATTAATTGCTATTGGTGCAAATACATTGTTACTTCCAGCTAATTTACTGTCTGGAGGTGTCATAGGGATTTGTATGATTTTGTACCACTTTTTTCATTGGTCAGTGGGAGTACAATATTTTATCTATAATATCCCACTATTAATTTTAGGATATATCCATTTAGGGAAAAAATTTATCCTTTATACAATTCTTGCTGTCATTTCTGACACCATATTCCTTCATTTTATCCCCATTCGTCTAATGTGGACGGATAATATTATTTTAGCTTCTATTTTCGGGGGTATAATCTCTTTTGCTGGCGGAGCAATCATGCTTCGTGTAGGAGGCTCAAATGGCGGATTAGATGTCCTTGGACGGATCATTGCTAAACACAAAAATCTGTCCATTGCAAAATTTGGTCTTATCGTTAATCTGATTATTGTTGCTATTTCTGCTGTGATTTTTGATGTTCAGGCAGCCATGTTTACCATTCTTTCGCTATATGTTGGAGCTAAGACTTATGAATCCTTGCTTAATATGGCGGAAAGAAGTTCTGTAATTATTGTGACGGATAAGGGAGATGAGATATCTGAAGCTCTCAATCAAGCGTTCCATCGCGGTGTTACATCTTGGGACGCTTTAGGTGCCTACTCACATAGTGAAAAACAAGTCATACTTTGTGTGATTGTGAATATTCAATGGTCAGAATTATGTCAAACTGTACAAAGTATAGATGATCACGCATTTATTTCAGCCATGCCAGCTCAAAAAGTCATTGGTAATTTTAAAAATGTCTGGTAGAAAAAAGAAGTAGATATAAGGGAAGGTCCGTTCGTAAAAGTACAACTTTTGCGAACGGGTCTTTTTTTATAAAATGTTTTTTTTTACTTTTGTTAACGTACTAAATGAATGAGACATCTTTATAAAAAAAAAGGAGGGGATTTCAAGTAATTTCAATATCAATTATTAAAGCGCATGATTGGGAGCAGGAATGTTCTATACATTCATTCACAAGATCGTTTTGGCAGAAACAAAGAAGAAATCCATCAGGATTGGCATAAGATCACAAAAAATATCCAAGCGGATAACGTTGTCATGGATATTCCATTATTGGATATTACTTAATTTAAAGATAGCCAAGGTACATACATTGCGGATCTTGTTTTACAAATCAATTCCTAGATGGTGGAAGTGGAACAGGACCGTATTCGAAAACTACGGCATGGGGTAATTGATGTGGCTTTGCAAAATGGTGTGCTATTCGGACGACCGAAAATTCAAGAAACGGAAGAGTTTAATGAAGTCTATTATTTTTGGAAAGCAGAAGAGAAGACAGCTGGTAAAGCTAAAGACATGTCAGAACTAGGCATTATAAAGACGACTTTTTATAAGTTGGTTAAGGAATATGAAAAAGACTTTAATAAGAGCATTTTATAATAAAAGAAGCTCGACAATAAAAGAAGAAGGGTGTGCTCAAGGAAGCAAATGCTATTCACTGGTAAGAGAGAGGCTTTTGGAATTGCGGAAAAAACCATATTGAACCGAAACAAAAAGAAGAAAAGTGAAGGAATCAACGTTTCTAAAATCCAACATAACTTTTTGATTATTTATACTGAAAAGGACACAGATTTTATTATGATAGATTATAAATCTTCTTAAACTTCTAAAAAAGTTAGGGATGCAAATGTTAACTAAAGTATAGTTGCACCAATTGTTATCGGTGAATTAGTACAAGTTGCTGGCGAAAATCATGCGCTTTGGTGAAAAAATGTATCTAGTCGTTTAGAAATAGTCAAAGTAGAGAGAAATTAAAGCACCTATTACCATTTGTTGTTTTTTTATTTTGAAGAATTAACGAAGTACCCCTTTTGTCATTTTGATATTTTTGTTAAAGACAAGGTAAAAAGCCACATAGTATGTTCACAATTTGTTGACTTTCTCGACTGTAAGCAAAAATTACTAATATATTACCAAGTTTTGTAGTTTATGTCATATAAGATCAAAATATGCATGATTTTGTAATGAAACTGTAAAAAAAAGTGTCGTGAATGAGTGATAGAATTAAAAAAAGAGATTTTCTGGAGGAAAATATATATATGAAAAAAATTATAGCTGCATGTGTTGTGACCGGTTTGTTGCTATCCAATCCTTTAGTTAGTAATGCTGCATTAGGTGATCGTACGTTGAAAAGTGGAATGACGCATACCGAAGTTAAACAATTACAAGGGGTTCTGAAGAAAAAAGGATACTTCACTAGTAAAAACACGACTACATATTTTGGGACGGTTACGAAAAGTTCAGTAGTGAAATTTCAAAAAAGAAAAGGCCTAAAAGCAGATGGTATTGTCGGTTCGAATACCTATAAAGCTTTGGGGATAACCAAAAAAAACGCCCAACAAGCAAACAGTTATTCATCCGCTAAGCTGGTAAGTAACGCTAAAAAACATTTGAATGTCCCTTATGTATGGGGAGGGAGCTCGCCAAAAGGTTTTGATTGCAGTGGGTTTGTAAAATATGTTTTTAAAGAAAGTTCCAATGTGACTATGCCACGAACTGTTGGGGAAGTATACAAGAAGGGGAAAAAGGTTTCTTCCCCAAAAGCCGGGGATCTTGTGTTTTTTGAAACCTATAAATCAGGTGCCTCTCATATGGGGATTTATATCGGTGGAAACCAATTCATTCATAGCTCCTCCTCAAAAGGTGTATCAATTACTTCGATGAATAATAGTTATTGGTCGGATAGATATATAGGAGCAAAAACATATAAATGATAGGGTTACTTTTCTGACATATAAATATAGAGTTTAAGGCCAGTTCTGTTAAAAAAGGACTGGCTTTTGCTTTTTTTAGTACAATAGGGTTATTATATAGACCACTTCATTAGGTTTATTGAAAAATTCATGAACTTCTTTTTCTGCTTTTTTTATATTTAGGTTCGTGCCGGCTCCTCTTTTTTCGTAAACACCATCGTAACTTGTGAAAATGAGGTCTACTGGTAGTCTAAAGTCGTCGCCAGTCTGAATTGACCGTTTAGAAGCATAATGATTAGTGTTTGGAAGATAAAGGGTGTGGGAAGTCAGAAAGAGTAAAAAGTGAGTATGATGTGAAAATTATTAATGCAGTTATTTGAAGCAAATAATAATTCGAAGGGGCTCTGAAATGGGGACATCAAAAAAATAGGGATTTTGTTTATGATCTGTAGTATGTTTTTAAGTATCATCATTTATGTTGTTTAATCTAAGTCGTTATATATTTTTCGAGTAAAATTAATGAGATATGGATGTTTTGGGCATTACAAACGCCTGGCTTTGTTATTAACGCTTACTTAACGGGCATGCCTGTTTTTTTAGTTTTATTATTAAAGTTACTGCATTTTTTGATATATTATTATTTGTTGGAGATTTATGGACGAGGCTGCTAAGTTATTAACTGACTTTATTTAAGAAAAGCCAAAGTCACACCTACTATGTGCTTCAATTTCCTATATAATATGGTTGATTATCAATAGGGAATGAAAGTTAGGAGAGAAAGTCATGCAACTAGAAAAATTAATTGATCGAAGAAAAACACATTCGGTTAAATGGTATATAGAAGATCAAGATATTATTCCATTATGTATTGCCGATATGGATTTTCAAGTTTCAGAAGAAATAGTAAATGCCATAAGTCAAAAGGCACTGCACGGAATTTACGGCTATAGTACGTTTTGTGAGCGTTATTATGATGCTGTTCAGTATTGGTGGAAAACACAATACGATTGGGAGTTAAAACGAGAATGGATTTCTTTTAGCCCGGGAATCATTCCTGGTATTAATTTATTGTTAAAAGCATTAACACAACCGGGTGATGGGGTTATCGTACAAGACCCCGTATATTATCCGTTCTTTTCTACGATTGAAACACAAGGTTGTACCATTTTAAACAATTCTCTCATTTATTCGAATGGTACCTATGAAATGAATTTTGAAGATTTTGAGGAAAAAGCATCACAGCCAAATACGAAAGTATTTATTTTGTGTAGCCCTCACAATCCAGTAGGTAGAGTGTGGACTCCTGAAGAATTGAGAAAAATAGGAGAAATTTGTGATAAACATGGTGTCTTTGTTATTTCGGATGAAATGCATGGAGATTTAACTTACTCAGGTTATAAACACATACCATTTGCAACGGTTCATCCAAACCATTTAAAATTTTCTATTACATGTGCTGCACCGAGTAAAACATTTAACATTGCGGGAATGCAAAGCTCTATTTTTATTATTCCGAATAAAGATGTTAAAGAAAAGTATGAGGCGCTTTTAACAGGATATGGATTAATGCGTCCAAATGCCTTTGCCGTGGAAGGAACGATTGCTGCCTACTATAAAGGTTTACCTTGGCTACAAGAAGTAAAGGAGTATTTGGAAGAGAATCTTCAATATGTTTGTTCCTTTCTAAAAGAATATATTCCTTCAATTAAAGTTGTGAAACCAGAAGCAACCCATTTGATTTGGTTAGATTGTCGAGATCTAGGAATTCCACATGACAAATTGCATTCGTTCTTCTTAGAAAATGTAAGAGTTCGCCTCGATGAAGGTATGAAGTTCGGTAGCGGTGGCTATGGTTTTGAACGTATAAATATTGCATGTCCGCGTGAGGTTCTAACTGAGGCTTTACTTAGAATGAAAGCGGCAGTAAAAGGAAAAGAAGAAACCTGCTAACGATTTTAGCTAGCAGGTTTCTTCTTTATTTTACTCATGAATAAATCTACTACCTTTCCATTGTGTTAGGCGGGTGTTACTCCAGACTTTACAGAAAGGAAAAGACCCTTTCTGTAAAGTCTGGTGCGTGTCGATTCGGCATTATATGGCCCGAAAACCTCGGACTATATGGGTGGCGCCAACACTCCTAGTTACCTATTACATTTTCAGCAAAATAATGTCGGAAAAGGTAGGAAAATATTTTTCAGTTTTGTACAATAATATATAAGAGAATGGAAAAGAGGTTTTACAATGGAAGGCATATCCGATCATTTGAAAGAAAACCTAGATATTTTGTTTGTTGGCTTTAATCCAAGTATCCGTTCGGGACAGACAGGTCATCATTATGCGAATCCCAACAATCGCTTTTGGAAAATTCTCTTCGAATCCGGACTTACACCTAGAAAATATCACCCAACTGAAGATTCTTTATTACTAGATTTAGGCTATGGTTTTACAAATATCGTTTCTAGGCCTACCAAAGCTGCTGATGAAATCACAAAAGAAGAGTATAAAGAAGGAAGGAAACAATTAAAGAAAAAAATTGAAAAATACAAACCTTTACTAGTCTGTTTCGTTGGTAAGGGTGTCTATCAGGAATATCGGCAAATACGAAAAATTGCATGGGGACTCCAAAAAAATTCAGACGATATCGTGACGAAGGAATTTGTTGCTCCATCATCAAGCGGTTTAGTAAGAATGAGAATTGAAGAAATTATTGAAATATATAGTGAGTTGCCAGTACTTATCGACAATTTAAAATATAGTTAATGTTACATATTAAAACAAGGGTGGAGTTTTATATGAGTCAGGATAGTGCGGAATGGAAAAGTGGTACTTTTTCCGATGTTAAAGAAGGTGAAGGCTTTTGGCAGGGCGTTAAGGATTGTATTCCGACATTATTGGGATACTTAAGCATTGGTTTTGCAGCAGGGGTAGTCGAAAAAACGTCAGGATTAAGCATGATTGAAGTGGCACTTATGTCTCTTTTACTATATGCAGGATCCGGCCAATTTATAGCGGCAGGTATGATTGCTGCAAGCCATCCGGTATCGGCCATTATTTTCACGATATTTTTTGTTAACAGTCGTCATCTTTTATTAAGTGCAGCATTGGCACCTTATTTCCGACATCAAACCTCGAGGCAAAACCTGATAACAGGAGCCTTATTAACTGATGAAACGTTTGGAGTGGCTGTCACCCAAGCGCAGAAAAAGAAAAAACTTGATTTTAAATGGATGTTAGGCCTGAATCTAGCAGCCTATTTAAACTGGTTTGTTGCAAACATGGCAGGGGGTTATTTTGGCCAGTGGATTCCGAATCCAGAAAAATACGGGATGGACTTTGCCTTGCCTGCTATGTTTATTGGTCTATTAGTTTTACAGATTCTAAGTAAAAAAAAGTTTTTCATAGATCTTGTAGTCGCTTTAAGTGCCATTTTAATTGTGGTTGCTATAAGTTTTATCTTTCCTGGAAGTACAGGCGTTATAGTTGCAACAATATTAGCTTCAGCGATAGGGATGGTGATTGAAAGATGGAAATAACAGGTTATATCCTTCTTGTTATCTTAGGTACTTCAATTGTAACCTTCATCCCCAGAGTCGTTCCATTAATGCTGCTTAGCAAAATGGAGATTCCTGAGTGGGGAATCAATTGGTTAAAGCATGTACCAGTAGCCGTCATGGCTGCTTTGCTTGCACAAGAACTTCTTTTATCAGAGCAGGTCTTTTCAATTAAGGAAAATGCACTGAATTTAGCTGCGTCTATACCGACGTTTATAGTTGCCATTTTTACAAGAAGTTTATTAGTAACTGTTCTAATAGGAGTACTATCTTTGATGGTAATGAGATTTTTCTTTTAAAATAGGCAAAATAAAGACTAAACATTATAACGACAGGACAATATTACTAGTAGTGAGTAATCATTACTAGTTTTTTTGTGCTCAAATATAAATAGCAAAAAATATAAAGTTTTTTTCTTATCAAATAGGCATATAACGCTTTTTAGAGAACATTGAAAGCTTGATTATCAAAAGAGACCTTTAGTACATAAACTAATGTAAATGAACTTCTAGAATGTAGTTCTGATAACTGAATTGAAAGCGCTTCTAATTTAAAATAAATGACAAAGCGTTTAGAAAATGGAAGGCTGTCAACAATGAGAATAAGAAAATAGCTTCGGAGGTGTATAACTAATGAATGTAAACGGTGCACTAGAGGTTCTTGATCGTATGCGTCTTTCCAATGGAGCGTATACAGCGAGTGTTTCCAATGATTATAATTATGTCTGGATCCGGGATGTCGTATATACAGTATTGCCTTTTTTAAATGATACATCCGATCGTTATGAGAAAGCGTACCATGCTTTATTTGAGTTATTTCGAACCTACGAATGGAAAATAGATATTCATACTGAACAGAAACCCCAGTATCTTTTTGAATATATCCATTCTAGATATTCCACTGATCTTAAAGAACTTCCGGAAGAGTGGGGGCATGCTCAAAATGATGCGATTGGTGCCTTTTTATGGGGAGTTGGTGAAGGGTATCGGCATGGTAAAAAGGTGTTAAGAGATGAGCATGATTTACGGATTGTTCAAAAGTTAGTTAACTACTTGGAATGCCTTCAATATTGGCAGTCAGAAGATAATGGCATTTGGGAAGAAAATATAGAAATTCACGCTTCCAGTATCGGTGCCTGTGTAGCTGGTTTGAATTCCGTTAAAATGCTGGTCAACGTAAAAGAGGAATTAATTAAAAGGGGTGAGGAAACACTTCGTTTTTTGCTTCCAAGAGAAAGCTATACGAAAGAGACGGACTTAGCCCTTCTATCTTTAATTTATCCTTACCGTCTTGTCGATCGAGATACAGCCCTTAAAATATTGCAGAATGTTTCAGAACGTCTTGAAAGAACAAACGGCTGTATACGGTATGAAAGGGACCTTTATTATAATGAAGGTCAAGAAGCAGAGTGGTGTTTCGGACTTCCGTGGCTGGGATTATGCTATCATGAACTAGGTATGATGAACAAGGCAAAGGAATATATAGAGAAAACAAAAAATATAATACCAGAGAACTGGGAAGTTCCTGAATTATATATAGGAGGCAGTAATATTCCTAACGGAAATACTCCTCTGGCATGGTCCGTTTCTTTATCTTATTTATTCTTAACAAAAACTAAAATGATACGTACTGAACAAGTAACATGAAGTTTTCGTACATGGCTACTTAGAGCTCTTCCTAAAATATGGGAAGGGCTTCAATTTTGTGCTTTATTTTTACATAAAATGGTTATATTTTACGAAAAATGTTTTAAAATTTAAAAAAAGGACATTAATTACAATAACTTCACCTCCATTTGAAGGATTAATATAATTTTCATCGAATATATATAATATCTGGGGAAGAAAGGGAAAAATGCTATCGAGTTCATGTTGATGGAGGGGTAAAATTTGAATACAATTATCGACCAGCTACAAGAGATTTATCCAAGCGATTTTGATTTGTATTTATTTCATGAAGGCACCCTTTATGAAAGTTATAAAATGCTTGGGGCACACTTTGTTACATCATCAGGTAAAACAGGAGTCAGATTTGCCGTTTGGGCACCCCATGCCAAGCAAGTTTCAGTAGTCGGTAATTTTAATAATTGGGATGGAAATGATCATGCTATGGAGCGGATTGAGCGTTCAGGTATCTGGGTGTTGTTTGTACCAGGATTACAAGAAGGAGAGCTATACAAATACGAAATACATACACCCGGAAATAAACGTATCCTAAAGGCCGATCCTTATGCTTTTTATTCGGAAATAAGACCAAATACAGCCTCTATCATTAAAAGGTTGGATAATTTTGAATGGCAAGATTCGAAATGGATAGCCGATAGGAAAAAAGAAAATATTTATCATAAACCTATGTCGATATATGAAGTTCATCCGGGAACATGGAAACAGACAGAGGACGGGGAATTTTATTCGTACCGTGAACTGGCTGATAGATTAGTTGACTATGTGATTGATAATAGTTTTACACATGTGGAAATCATGGCCATATTGGAACACCCATTCGATAAATCTTGGGGATACCAGGTTACTGGATATTATTCAGTAAATAGCCGTTATGGCTCACCAGAAGATTTCAAGTATTTTATAAACCGCTGCCATCAAAATGGTATTGGTGTAATTCTTGACTGGGTTCCCGCCCATTTTTGTAAAGATGCTCATGGTCTTGCCCGATTTGATGGAACACCTCTCTATGAACCAATTGATCATACTAGAGCTGATCGCCCAATATGGGGAACATACAATTTCGATTTTACTAAACCAGAGGTAATTAGTTTTCTCATATCAAATGTGTTGTATTGGATGGACGTTTACCATATCGACGGGGTTCGTGTCGATGCGGTATCTTCTATGGTGTATTTAAATCATGATAACCCTTTGCCGGTAAAGTTAAAAAACCAAAATGGCGGTGAAGAAAACATTGAGGCAATACAATTTTTGCAAAAACTTAATGAAGTGGTTTTTAAGAAGTATCCAAACGCCTTAATGATGGCTGAAGAAGCAACAGACCGGCCACTTATAACATCTCCTACCGATATAGGCGGTCTAGGTTTTAATTATAAGTGGAATATGGGATGGACTAACGATATTCTTCGATATATGAAACTTGATACGAGTGAAAGACCAAATCATCACAGCCTTTTAACCTTTTCATTTTTCTATGCTTTTTCAGAGAATTTCGTATTACCCTTTTCACATGATGAAGTAGTTCATGGCAAAAGGTCTTTATTGAATAAGATGCCAGGTGACTATTGGCAGAAATTTGCGAATTTGCGTTTACTCTTGGGGTATTTTATGACTCATCCTGGAAAGAAACTTCTCTTTATGGGTGGGGAATTTGGTCAGTTTATTGAGTGGAAAGATGAGGAGCAATTAGATTGGTTGCTATTGGAATATGAATCACACACAAAGCTAGCACATTACTTCCGTAGCCTCCAAGAATTATATAGAGAAACTTCCTGCCTATGGAGACTAGATCATGATCAGGAGGGTTTTGAATGGATAGATCCTAACAATAGTAGTCAGAGTATTCTTACCTTTGTGAGAAAAGGTAAACGCAAAGGCGATTATTGTATTGTAGTCTGTAATTTTTCTGCTCAGACTCATAATCATTATAAAATCGGTGTACCATCTCAGGGGAAATATATAGAGGTCTTTAATAGTGATTCTGTAGCCTTCGGAGGGTCAGGTCAGGTCAATAAAGAACCCATAAATGTAAAAAAAGAGCCTTATCATAATCAACTATTCAGTATGGAAATAACAGTACCTCCATTAGGCGTATCGATTTACATGAAGCAAACCAAAAAAAGACGCGGGAGAGTGAACGATTAATGGGAGCGAAAAAATGGATTGCAATGTTATTGGCAGGAGGGCAGGGTTCAAGATTAGGTGAATTAACTATTGGGCTGGCAAAACCAGCTGTTCCGTTCGGGGGGAAATATAGAATCATTGATTTTCCATTGAGTAACTGCACTCATTCTGGTATTGATACTGTTGGGGTACTGACCCAATATCAGCCTTTGATACTTAATGATTATGTGGGTAACGGTAAAGCTTGGGATTTAGATCTAGATGTTGGCGGGGTTTCTGTTCTTCCTCCATATCAAGGGAAAAAAGGCGGCGAGTGGTATAAAGGAACAGCCAATGCTGTTTATCAAAATATCCAATACATTGATAACTATGATCCGGAACACGTGTTGATCCTATCAGGTGACCATATTTATAAAATGGATTACAGCAAAATGCTTGATTATCATATCGAAAAAAATGCAGAGGCGACAATAGCTGTCATTCAAGTACCTTGGCAGGAAGCAAGCCGTTTTGGCATTATGAATACGAATGAAGCCGATAGGGTTACTCAATTCGATGAGAAACCAAAATATCCAAAGAGTAACCTGGCTTCTATGGGTGTTTACCTTTTCAATTGGAAGACCTTAAGGAAATACTTAATTAACGATGAAAAAGATGTGAATTCATCCAATGATTTCGGCAGCAACATTATTCCAAAGATGCTGGAAGATCGAAAAAAACTTTTTGCCTATCGTTTTAATGATTATTGGAAGGATGTTGGAACCGTTGAGAGCCTTTGGCAGGCACATATGGATTTATTGGAGGAAACACCAAATTTCCAGTTGGATGATCAGCAGTGGAAGATTTTTGCTCGAAATGCAAATCACCCTCCACAATATATATCATCAGAAGCAGAGGTCAGCCAATCGCTTATTAATGAGGGCTGCATGATACATGGAAACATTGATCACTCAGTTTTATCCTATAATGTACAGGTGGGATATGGATCAACGATTAAAGATTCAGTCATTATGCCTAATGTTACGATTGGTGAAAACGTTCATATAGAAAGAAGTATTATTGCCAGCAATTGTGTTATAGAAGATGGTGCTGTAGTAGGCAATTCAGCCGTTAATTCTGAAATTACCTTGATAGGCGAAAATCAGACCATTACAAATCCAAACAAAAAAAAGATTACTCTTAACTAGAAAAAGGGGACGATGTTATGGATAACGTGTTGGGAATTATTAACTTAATCAATGAAAGACAACATTTAAAAGAGTTGACTGCTCATCGTAATGTAGCATCTGTGCCATTTGGCGGACGTTACCGTCTAATTGACTTTACGATGTCGAACTTCATAAATGCAGATGTATCGAAGGTAGCCGTTTTTCCTAAGGAAAAATATCTTTCTGTTATGGATCATCTTGGGTCGGGGAAAGAATGGAATTTGGATCGGCGTTCAGGAGGGTTGTTCATCTTGCCTCCTATCCATCCAGATGAAACTGTGACAGGTGATATGAAACAGTTTTATGATCATCTCAGCTTTTTTGAGAGGGCTGATGCAGAAACAGTTATCATTTCTCCTGGAAGTCATGTATGCAAAATAGATTTTAATGAAGTACTTGCTTATCATAAAAAACATAAAGCAGATATAACAGTTGTCTATAAAGATTATGTAGGGGAATTGATAGAAAAACCAATTTATCACACCTGCTCAGTTGATTCAGATGAAGATATCACGGACATTAGCTTTTATACGATACCTAGACCTGGAGACCATGTTTGTTTAGAAACCTTCATTATAAGTAAAACCCTTTTGGTGAAATTGATCAAAAGCTGTGTAGCTAGTGGGGAAAATGACTTCTTGAAAGATGCTGTAAAAGCTAACCTTCATCGTTTTAACGTTAAAGGTTACAATTTCACCGGGGATATGCCATTTATCCACTCGATTGAAAGTTTTCATTCAAGCAATATGAATTTTTTGAATCCCTCAGTTATCCGCTCTTTCTTCGGTGATACATGGGATGTTTATACAAAAATTAAACATGAAGCACCTACCAAATATTCAGGATCCTCTAAGGTTACCAATTCTTTAATAGCCAATGGTTGTGTTATTGAGGGGACTGTCGAAAACAGTATACTTTTTCGTGGGGTAAAGGTAAAAAAAGGTGCTATCATAAGGAATAGTATCATCATGCAAAAAGGTGAGATAGAAGAAGATGCAATCGTAGAAAATATTATTACTGACAAAGAAGTAAAAATTACTAGTGAGAAAACAGTTATTGGTATAAAACAACCGACTGTAATAAAAAAAGCAGAAATTATTTAATAGAGGAGGTGCGGCAATGAATGTTTTATTTGCTGCTTCAGAATGCGCCCCTTTTATAAAAACGGGAGGGCTAGGAGACGTAATAGGTGCGCTCCCGAAAGCGCTAAAAAAACAGGGAGTCCATGTAAGTGTTATTCTTCCAAAATTTGAGGATCTTCCTTTCCATTTTAAACAGGATATGAGACATATTACGAGTATCGAAGTTCCTGTTGGATGGCGTCAGCAATTTTGCGGAATTGAAAAGCTTGTTGCAAATGGAATTACATATTATTTTCTTGATAATGAATATTATTTCAAAAGACATGGAAGTTATGGGTTTTTCGATGATGGTGAGAGATTTGCCTTTTTCTCCCGTGCCATTTTAGAAGCTCTACCTTATTTAGAAGAAAAGCCGGACATCATTCACTGTCATGATTGGCAAACAGGCCTGGTCAGTGTCCTGAAGAAAGCTCATTATCACAATCATCCTTTCTACCAAGATATTAAAACAGTATTTACGATACATAATTTACGCTACCAAGGAGTTTATTCAAAAACTGTACTAGCAGAATTATTGGATTTAAGTGAATTGTATTTTAATATCGACGGACTAGAATTCCATGGAAATGTCAGTTATCTGAAAGCAGGTATTGCTTTCTCAAACATTGTCACAACTGTAAGCCCAAGTTATGCAGAAGAAATTCAGACAGCATATTATGGTGAGAATTTGAATGGTTTCTTAAGTAAACGAAGTGGCGATCTTAGAGGAATTATTAATGGGATTGATTATGAAGAATATAATCCTGTCACAGATGAATTCCTCTCGATTCCCTTTAACACCTATGATGGAAAGATGGAAAATAAACGTCAGTTACAGGAATCATTGAATCTCCCAGTCAATGATGGCATCCCTGTTATATCAATGGTAACCAGGCTGGTTGATCAAAAAGGAATTGACCTTATTCTTAATGTTTTTCATGAAATGATAAACCAAGGAATTCAATTCATTCTACTAGGTACCGGTGATGAACAATATGAATCGGTCTTCCGTAATCTGGCTGATCAATATCCAAATCAAGTTTCGGTGAATACATACTTTGATGAAGGATTGGCAAGACGGATTTATGCTGGATCTGATTTATTTTTAATGCCTTCTCAATTCGAACCATGTGGAATCGGGCAACTCTTGGCGATGAGGTATGGTACATTACCGATAGTAAGGGAGACCGGTGGGCTTCGGGATACGGTGATTCCATACAATCAATTTACAGACGAGGGAAATGGTTTTAGTTTTACGAATTATAATGCACACGATATGCTTCATACAATTGAGCAATCAGTAGGAATGTATAAATTCCAGCCGAAAAGGTGGAAGAAGTTGGTTGAAAATACAATGAAACTAGATTTTAGTTGGGCTTCGTCTTCCGTAAAATACCTTGACCTGTATGAAAGTTTAATTCCTGCAAAAATCAGATAAAGAAACAAAAACACTTACGAAATTTGTCTTCGTAAGTGTTTTTGTTTCTTTTGCAATGAAATATGGGTATATGACAGATATATAAAATATTGCAGTGTAGGAGAATGAAAAAATGAGAAGAAGAAGAATGGAATTTGTATTTTTATTTATTTTAATCGTATCGGTTTATATGATCGTTTTTAGTCAGGTTAGCTTCAACATGAAGCTATTTTTTATTGGGTTATATGTTTTTGTTATGTTTATTACAATATACTCACTGATGCTAGAAAATAGATTTGCACATGATACTCTTCTATGGATGTATGTGCTTTTATTTTTCCCTGTATTTGGCTATGTCTTTTACTTGTTTTCTGGCCAACTTTATTTAAAGGGGTATTTGTTCCAAAGTAAAAGAAAAAAAGACCGGGAAGAATGGAAAAGTCTTGTCACTCATGTATCTTCACCAGACCTTACGTTCTTGAACAATCATCAGAAGTCCTTTGCATCTTTTGCCAAGAATGCTTCTGAGACGACTATAAGTACAGCTTCAAAAACGGAAGTGTTGAAAAATGGAAATGAAACGTTTTCAGAAATCATTAAACAGTTAAAGAAAGCGGAAAAATTCATTCATATTGAGTATTATATTTTCCGTTCAGACAGACTTGGAACAGAAATTATAGATATTCTAATTGAAAAGGCAAAAAAAGGTGTAGAAGTTTTATTTATTTTTGATGCTGCAGGTAGTTTAAGTCTTTCAAATAATGAAGTTAAGCGGATGAAAAAGGCAGGTGTTAAAGCATATCCATTTTCGCCGTTAAAGCACGGATTTTTCAATCAAAAGTTTAATTTTAGGAATCACCGAAAAATCATCATCATAGATGGGGAAATTGGTTTTGTGGGTGGTTTGAACATTGGTGAGGAGTATTTAGGAAGAAATAAAAACATTGGATTTTGGCGTGATACGCATATGGTCCTTGAAGGGGAAGCCGTTTACATGCTTCATACGGTATTCCTGTTAGATTGGGAATATGTAAGTGGAGAAGATGTTTTAGAAGAACGTCCGGAGATCAATACCAGAGTTGAAAAAGGAGATGGAGCGGTTCAGGTTGTTGCCAGTGGCCCAGATACACAGCAGGGAATCATGAGTGATTTTTACTATTCTCTGATAACTTGTGCAACAAAATCAATCTGGATTGCAAGTCCATACTTTGTACCGAATCAAGCGATCAAAGCAGCGATTAAGCATGCTGCCTTAAAAGGGATACAAGTCCGACTTATGGTTCCTGCGGTAAATGATGGTTTTTTAACCCAATATGGGAGTCGTTCTTATTTCGGTGAACTTCTTCAATTTGGTGTAGAAGTTTACTCGTACAAAAAGGGTTTCTTGCATCAAAAACTTATTATTGTGGATGGTGATATTGCTTCAATTGGAACGGCAAACATGGATATGAGGAGTTTCCATCTTAATTTCGAGGTGAATGTCTTCCTTATGGGTAGCGGTTCCATTAACGATCTAGTCACTCATTATCAAGAGGATATGAAGGATAGCGAAAAACTAGATCCAGTAAGTTATAATAATCGTGGTTTGCTGGAACGCTCAAAAGAATCTTTTGCCCGGTTATTTTCCAATGTACTCTGATGGGCAAAAAATCAAATCAATAGTATAGTTGTGATAGAAAAGAAAAGTTTGCTATAAGGAGATTGTAAAAGAATATGAAATTGGTTTCTTGGAACGTAAATGGAATTCGAGCTTGTGTAAAAAAAGGATTTTTAGATTACTTTAAAGATGTGGACGCAGATATTTTTTGTCTTCAAGAAACTAAACTTCAAGAAGGGCAGATTTCACTTGAACTAGAGGGGTATCATCAATATTGGAATTATGCTTTGAAAAAAGGTTATTCAGGTACAGCCATCTTCACGAAGGAAAAACCGCTTTCAGTCAAATATGGTGTAGGGGAACGCGGTGAGGAAGCGGAAGGCAGAATTATAACACTTGAGTATGAGAAATTTTATATGGTTAATGTTTATACGCCAAATGCTAAAAGAGATTTATCAAGACTTGATTACCGTCTTGAATGGGAAGATGAAATTCGTAATTATCTGAGAGAGCTAGACTTAGTAAAACCAGTTATCTATTGTGGCGATCTAAATGTAGCACATCAGGAAATAGACTTGAAAAACCCTAAACCAAATGTTGGGAATTCTGGTTTCACATTAGAAGAACGAGGTAAAATGACTGATTTACTTGATGCAGGGTTTGTTGATACGTTCCGCCATTTTTATCCTGACCAGGAAGGTGTTTATACCTGGTGGTCATATATGAGTAAGGTAAGGGAGAGGAATATCGGATGGAGAATCGATTATTTTATTGTTTCCCAACGTCTCGTGGATTCTTTAATAGAGGCCAATATTCATTGCGATATTATGGGCAGTGATCATTGTCCGGTTGTTTTGGAAACAGCTCTTTAACTCGGATAAATTCGGTAAAATGGGGATACTATGGGTTATCCATACTCAACAGGAGGTAAAACGTAATGAACACATTTATTGTGAGTTTCCATCAAGAAGATAATGTTGACAGCATGCAGGTACAAAAATTGACGACCGCAGAATTTGAAAAATCAGCATCACGTGGATTCCGCAGGTTATTTGAACTGGATACAAATATGGGATCTTTCGTCTTTTTTGATGCAGAGGATGATGAAGGAGATTTATCACATCTTGTTCTACAATATGAAGAAGATAGTCAGGATCCTAGTGATTGTTACTCGTTCTCCAAAAATGATTTTTATGAATTCATGGCCCTTTATTTACAAGGCATGGATGAAATGGAGGAGGAAGAGGATGAAGAAGACAACGAAGACTATGGACCAATCCATCATCTTGCACACTTGATGTTTCATGTAGTTGAAGAAGGAAAGTCTGTTAAACCGTAACCGATTTTAGATTATGGGTTGTGAGGTACTTGTGAACTTGATCAACTATCAATTAACACCTAGGAAGATCTTGTTCTTCTCTATAAATCGTGTCATAAACAAATTCACGTCTTGTATTCAAATCGTGAGATAGCCAAGAGATTATAGAACGTAAGGAAAAGCCCATCTTGAAAAAGATGGGCTTTTGCAGTCTTTTTATTCAGCTTGCTTTATTTTTCAACCGATCCAGTAAAAACCCACCTTTAAAATACCTTGGTTCATAAGAAATAATGAAGGCTTTTGGTTCAAACTTTTCAACTGTTGCAATTAATTCTTGCTCTCGGTTTCGTTTTGTTAAAATTTCCATCCGATAACGGTTGCTGTCCCTTCCTTCACCGGTATAAAGAGTGACACCGAATCCAATGTTTCTTAAAGTATCAATCAAATATTCATTTTTTGCTTGAGTATTAACGGTTACATTTATATAACCGATGGCGAGTTTTTGCTCAATTTTCGTTCCAAAAATAATCCCGATACCAAAACCAACTGCATATACAACCATGGCGATTATGCTTTGGTCACCGCCAAATACAAGAGATAAACCAAAAACGTATACTAACATTTCTGCAATGCCTAATATAGATGCCAGTACGGTTATATTTTTCACTAAAAATATAGTCCGTAGTGTATAAATTGGAACATAAATAAGTTGCAATAATAAAATGAGCAGAATTTCTTTCAATTGAGCACCTCACCAATTTTTTTATAATTTCTTTGATATTTCATATAGAATCGCCCTCCCATATGAAACATCTTCCATAATCTAATCATAAGACAATGGATGAATTCAATGGAAATATTATGTATTTATTCTCAGTATTTCTAATCATAGAAAATCCTATAATTTAATGTGTTTGAGAATTTCATAATACTCTTTTTTGCTTTAATTTGGTATCATTATCCTAAATAATTTATCTGGAAGGATTGTCTATGCTTAATTATAACGGAAGAACATTTATAGCAAAAGATAATTCGGAAAATGGAGAAGTATCGGCAAATACATTCTTTTACTATTCACAAGAAGGAAATATTCTTACAGCAAGTTATGAAGGGGGAGAGATTATTAAAGGGACTTTAATAGGTGTTGTTAATATGGATGGGTCACTGGAATTTAGGTACAATCATATTAAAGAAAAAGGTGAAATTAGAGGAGGTAGCTGTCTTTCCACACCGGAAATGTTGCCTGATGGACGAATCCGATTGCATGAAAAGTGGAAATGGTTAGATCTCGAGCAGAGTGAAGGTCATTCCATCATTGAAGAAGTGAAAAAATAAAGATTTTACATAGAGAGGTTTGGGGACAATTACTACTATTTGTCTAGTACGTCATGGTCAAACTGATTGGAATGCACTGGGAAAACTGCAGGGACAGACTGACATCCCACTAAATGAACAAGGAAAGATACAAGCACAGAAGTGTGGTGAATTTTTGTCTAAAGCAGATTGGGATGTAATTATTACAAGCCCTCTAACAAGGGCTAAAGAAACTGCCGAAATCATTAGCTCCTATATTGATAGGCCAGTGATTGAAAAATTAGAATTCATAGAAAAGAATTTTGGCTCTGCTGAAGGAATGACAGCGCATGAAAGAGAGTCTGCATTCAGTGATAAAGTCTATCCTAATCAGGAGAGTCAGGAGTCTTTACGTGATAGGCTGGTAAAAGGACTTCAAGAGATTCAGCAGGGGTATCCTGAGAAGAAAGTGATCCTTGTTGCACATGGCGCAGTGATTCATTTTATTTTACGATTGATGTCAAATGAGACAATCGTATCAAAACAAATGAGGTTATTTAATGCTTGTTTAAGTACGATTAGATTTGAGATGGATTCCTGGATTATTGAGGATTTTAATCAAGTAAATCATCTATCCTAATACTCTACGATTTTCAAAAAGTTCTTTAGGAAGAAAAAATGAAATAAAAGTATAGCTGCCATTTAGTAGCTTATAAAGGAAAGAAGGAAATCATGACTATAAAAACTGCATTGATTTTAGGTGCAACTGGAGTCGTTGGTACCCATTTAGTTAAAGAGTTAAGTAACAGCAATAATTATAAGGAAATCCACTTGCTAACTAGAAGGGAAATAGAATCTAAAGAACCTAATTGCGAAGTCCATGTTGTGGAGTTTGATAATTTAGTCAGATATGCAGATTTATTCAATGTCACTGATGTTTTTATTTGTTTAGGTACAACTATTAAGAAAGCCAAATCGAAAGAAGCTTTTCGTAAAGTTGATTATGAATTTGTTATTGAAGCGGCGAAAATGGCGAAAGCCTCTAATGTTGAGAAATTTCTCGTCATAACAGCCATGGGAGCCAATTCCAAATCCAAGTTTTTCTACAGTCGTGTTAAAGGCGATGTGGAAGGAACACTACAACAACTAGAATTGAATTCTGTACATATATTTCGCCCGTCCTTACTTCTTGGTGAACGAAAGGAATTTAGGGCAGGTGAAAAGATTTCTGGTATGATTGGTTCTTTTGCTAAATTTCTCTTTGTTGGCCCTTTACGTCCATATCGTGCCATAGAAGCAAACAAAGTAGCTGCTGCAATGTATGCTGCGGCCCAAAAGCCGACACAAGGGTATCATTTCTATAATTCTGATGAAATAGAAAAACTTACAACAAGGAGTTAATAATTGATTAGTGAAACGAGCCTTCTTTAGGCTCGTTTCTTTAAAATTCGAAGCAAAAACTGAGATTTAATGTAAAAGCAAATTTTTATGGAGATTCCTTCTGCTTATCAGGAAAAAAGGATCCGGGTTTTGGATGTACCTGTTAGCAGGGGAACATTTGGAGCTGAAAGGAATTTTGACTGTAATAGCAGGTGGAAATCTAGAAGTACTGGAAAAAGCCAAACTAGTGTTGGAGGTAATGAATGGCAAAATAATCATTTGGTATCCCCTATTAGTGCTGGAAAAGCTATTAAAGCAATTAATCAAATGTTGTCAGGTACTGAAAAACATTTCGATGGTCGGCATCATGTAATTAACACGCTATTTCCAACCATACTTCAATCTTGTATGCATTACTCGACTCAATTAAGCTTAACAATTGATAATCCAAGAAGGGTTACAAATTCGATTGTGCCGCCCATAAAGAAATTTGGATATACATCAGATCTAATCTTCCTGATGAAACTTGATTCTAACAGGAATTTCCACTACAATTCGTAGTGGGAGGGTAAAAGATGAATATTAAAAATTTTAAATATGATGAAGTTGGACTGAATCGTTTCTTTGGTCCCTTGGAAGCTAGTATCATGGAATATTTATGGGGTAAAAATGAACAGAGTATTAAAGCGGTGCAGCAATCATTGGAGCTTGAAAAGCCTATCAACTTTAATACTGTAATGACAGTCATGAATCGTCTAGTCGAAAAAGGCATTCTTGAAAAGAGGTCTGAAGGAAGGCTTTCATTATTTCGCCCTGTGCAATCTAAAGCGGAGTTTTTAGAAGAGCAGTCAAAGAAACTGACTGAGAATTTGCTAGATGAATTTGGTGGTGCTGTCATTAGCCATATGCTTGATGCCATGAAAGACGCTGACCAAGCTTTAATTGAAAAATTGGAAAAAAAAATCCAATCGTTAAAAAAGGATAAATTATAATGTGGAAGAAAAAGTCTTATTTTGTGATAAGCCTTAGTCTTTTAATTGCCGGTGTAGTATGGAGCCAATTGGGAGCGTTTTTGGTACACATCTTTTTTGGAGTAAATATTAAAGCCAACTTTTTTAAATTTTGCTTTAGTCTATTCAAGGAAGGTTCAGTATACTACTTTGTGGTCATCACACTGCTCATTATAGTAATATCCTATAGTATATTGATCACCCTATTCAAAATTGCAGAGCAATATCTCCTTTCCAGAAGGTTTAAACAAAAGCTTTTTAACTACAAAAACGTTGAAAAGACAAGGTCTATAAACGAAACATTCAAACGGGCCAATAAAGATATCTTAGTTGTGAATGCTGATCAACCTCTTGCGTTTACGCTTGGTTTCAGGCGACCTTTCATTGTGTTTAGTACTGGTTTAATTCAATTATTGGACTTTGATGAGCTAGAAGCAGTAGTAGAGCATGAAGCCTTTCACCAAAAAAAATATGATCCATTGGTAATCTTTATTTTACAGTTGATCTCACAGGCTTTATGGTTTGTCCCACTGACAAAATGGTGTTATGAAAATTACAAAATAATTAGTGAATTATTAGCCGATGAATATGCGATTAATAAAATGGGGACTGAATTAGGCATAAGCGCTGCTTTGTTGAAGTTAATTAAACATTCTTGCTCTGATAAATCCTCTCCCGTCCTTGTCCACTTCTCGAATGAATCAGTTAACTATAGACTTCAGGAATTAGTTGATCCTAAAAGTACAATTCCTTTAAGGGCTGATAGTACCACGATTTTTGTCTCTATTTATGTTTTGATTATACTATTGGGAATGACTATAGTGATTGTCGGATGACTTTCACTTGATTTTTTTATACCTTTACACTACACTTTGTAGTGTTAAATATAATAAAAGGAGATGTGTCATGAAAAAACAAGAAATCGGTACCTTTTTATTAAGAGTAATGTTGGGAATTACATTTTTGATGCATGGTTTGTCAAAATTCCAAAGTGGATTGGATAACATTTCTGGATGGTTTCAAAGTATAGGCATTCCGGGATTTATGGCCTATGTAGTTGGTACAATTGAATTGGTTGGAGGAATTGCTTTAATTTTAGGTCTTGGAACAAGAATAATTTCTGCCCTCCTTATATTCATTATGGCTGGTGCAATTGTTTATGTGAAATTTCCAGCAGGCTTTATGGGGAATGGAGAAGGTGCAGGATTCGAAATAGACCTAATTCTTATGTTTATTGCACTTCACCTAGTATTAAATGGAAGCCGATTCCTATCGATAGATTCTAAGTTACCAAACCATAAAAAAGGACAAGATTCAGAAATAATAGCGAGTTAATAAGGATATACAATATCAAAGTGTTAAGTTTTATGCTCACCAAATTGAAACGCATAGACTAAAGTCAAAAAAGAGCTTATCAATTAAAGAGAACCCAAAAAATTAGACAATTTTTTTAGTTAGTTAGGCAGCTTTGAGGGCATGAACCGAGTAATCTACTGGGCTCATGCCTTTTAATTTCACCTTGATTCGTTGGTGGTTGTAGTATTGGATATAATCTTCTAGTTCTTGTTTGAAATGCTCAAAAAATTGTTAGTCTTCAAGTAATACATATTGACGAACATACGTTCTTTGTTATAAAATACAATCATGGGTAATAATGGTTATTATCACTGACAAGTTCAAAAGGAAGCTTGGAAGTTACTCAAGATTTGTAAAAAAAATTAGAACCAAAGGAGCTATTTAATTATGACAATGCGATTATCTCCCTATTTAATGATGAACGGAAATGCGAAGGAAGCGATCCAATTTTACGAAAAAGCATTGGGTGCAAAAGTCCTTTTTAGTCAAACTTTTGGAGAATGCCAGAAAACCCGGAATTTCCTATACCAGAAGAAGCAAAGGAACTTGTGTCACACGCAATGTTAAAGGTTGGAGAAACGGACCTCATGTTTTCAGATATGTTTCCAGGTCAAACTAGTCAAACTGGAGATCAAGTTACGATCTGTATTTCAACTAACGATATCGAAAAATCAAAACAAATTTTTGAATACTTGTCGCAAGATGGACAAGTGAAAATGCCGCTGCAGGAAGCTTTTTTTAGCCCTGCTTATGGGATTGTATCGGACAAATTCGGTGTAACTTTTCAAATTTACACAGAGGGTCAACAATAATTTTTTTCTAGTATAAAAATAGCCCCATGTATGAAGCCAAAAGCAGCTGATTTGGTGACTTTTAGTTGGAAAATTACCTATTTTCCGTTCCAACATAAAACCAATAGTTGAGCTTGTATAAATCCAGATTGGAACATCATATATTGAAAATTCGCACGAAATAGCGGTTATTTTGAATGAAATCAATAAGAAACAATCAATGCGAAAAAAATTTATTTAATGATTGAATATGATTGGGAAAAAGATTATAACTGAATTTTTTACTAATAAGGAAATGATTAGTTAAAATCGTTTCCAAGGTAACCAACTTAAGGCGCAATTGGTGAAGAATAATTAAATCTCAATTTCTCATTTATATCACTGAGAGATTGGGATTTTTTTTATTCTGGAATATTCTTAACGTTGTAAATCTGCGTTTTGCTTGAGGTACTCCTTATGGAATGATAGATGCGATTCTTCTTTAAGAAGGATCGCCTTTTCTTATGCAGCTAAAGTAATCATATCATGTATCAGAGGAAGAGAAGACCACGTTTGTGCAATATGTAGGCATTTGGAAAGAGAGGATTATTATTTAATCCCAAAATACCCCTTACTGCACGTATTCTTCACACTGTCCCTGGAGGCTTTCCTTTTGAATGGAGTCGTTGTTAATCTGAATAATAATCTAGGAACCCTACCATAAGTTATATTTTCTAATGAGACTGCCTTGTCATTGGCTTCAACACCCAACACCAAAATAGCCAATGCGATAATGATAATCAAAAAAATGATTCGGAAAAATCATAAAAAAATTGGAAATAAAGAAAAAATACTTGTAAAAAGTAAGGTGGCACGAATTTGGGATTTACTTCTACTTCCAATACGGGTTTCCCATTATTAGATTGATTTTTTCAGTCAAATCTTAAATTAAGGCAAGTAATATTACAAAAATAACCTCGTCAGAATACAAGATTAACCCATATTTAAGCAGTTAAGTATCAATCATCATTTTCTTAAATCGGGTAGCTTTTCAAATAATATAATCAAAAAATGAATTTAAAATGGTAAAAAATAGATTTTTAAAAGGGAATTCAATACTTTTGTTGAACATGAATATTATGGGCCATTTTGACAGTTTGATGATTTTTATTATTGTAACCGTTTACATCTATATATTTAACCTATTTATCTTGATCATGGTTGTGGATTACAAGATATTTCACATTGATGTATCTCAACAAAATCATTAGCGAATGGAGGTTAACCCATGGTTAACACGATGGCGTTCAATAAGAATGATTCACGTTCCTTCCTCACAGAAGAACACTTATTATTTAAACAATCAATTCGTGAATTTCTCGACAAGGAAGCTATCCCCTTTTATGATCAGTGGGAAAAAGAGGGGGAAGTACCTCGCTCATTTTGGAAAAAGATTGGGGATAACGGATTTTTATGTCCATGGCTTGATGTGGAATTCGGTGGGGTAGGAGCAGATTTTGGATATTCAGTTGTTCTGGCAGAGGAATTGGAAATGGTTGGATCAGCCTTAGTAGGAATTTCAATTCATTCTGATGTTGTAGCCCCATATATTGCTTCATTCGGAACAATAGATCAAAAACAAAGGTATTTACCCAAGTTCATTTCAGGAGAATTGATTTCTGCCTTTGCAATGACAGAGCCAGGAATGGGTTCAGAATTAGCGAATATCCAAACCACAGCCATCAAGAAAGATGGGTATTATATTGTCAATGGAGCCAAAACGTTTATCACAAATGGCTTTAAAGCTGACTTATTGATTGTAGCATGTAAAACTGATCTTGATGCTGTTCCTTCCAATGATGGAATCAGTTTGTTGCTCATTGATAAAGATACGCCAGGGCTTACACGGGGCAGAAAGCTTGAAAAAGCCGGCCAGAATAGCTCAGAAACAGCCGAACTATTTTTCGATGATGCTTCCGTTCCTGTTGGGAACCTACTTGGGGAGGAAGGGAAGGGACTTTCATATATCATGCAAAAATTGCAGCAGGAAAGACTTATGTGTGCGATTGGGTCTTTAATGGCAGCTAAGGACATGCTCCACTTAACGATGAATTTTATAAAAGAACGAAAAGCATTTGGTAAGAAAATAAGTAAATTTAATAAGGCACAGTTTACCATTGCTGAAATAGCGACCGATATTCAGCTGGGTAGAACGTTTGTTGATGGTTTGATCTGTAAACATATGAATGGGGAGAATATCATAACTGAAGTATCGATGGCTAAATATTGGATTACGGAGATGTCAAAGCGAATATCTGAAAAGTGCATGCAGTTACATGATGGATACGGAAATATGGGTGATTATAAAATTGCCCGGCGTCATCGAGACATTCCTGTGACAACATTCTATACAGGGTCAGATGAAATAGTAAAAACCCTCATCGCTAAAAATATCGGGTTTTAATTCAATTTTAATAACTTATATCTATTAACTACCTTTATTAAAATGAGGTAGTTTTTTTCATTCCATTTCTTCAATGTAATTACATTGAACTAGTTTATTTTAATAAAAGGTTTAATATTTTATCGTATGGGTATAAGAGACTGTGCATATGAAAACGAAATGAATTTGTAAAATTTGTAATTGTATGCGAATGATGGAGGTGCTTGTCGTGTTAAAAATTGAAAATGTATCGAAAGTCTATAAGGGAGGGAAGAAAGCTGTAAAGAATATAACACTTGATATAAAAAAAGGGGAGTTCATCTGTTTCATTGGTCCGAGTGGCTGTGGGAAAACAACGACAATGAAAATGATTAATCGCCTGATTGAACCGTCCGAAGGTAAGATACTCATAAATGGAGAAAATATAATGGAAAAGGATCCGGTCGAGCTTAGAAGACAGATCGGGTATGTAATTCAACAAATTGGTCTTTTCCCTCATATGACGATTCTTGAAAATATCACCCTCGTTCCAAAACTACTTAAATGGAGTGATCAAGAGAAAAAAGAACGTGCGCTAGAATTGCTGCAGCTCGTTGATATGGGTCCCGAATATTTAGAACGGTATCCCTACGAACTGAGCGGCGGGCAGCAACAGCGAATTGGCGTTCTCAGGGCTCTAGCTTCTAATCCACCACTCATATTAATGGATGAACCTTTTGGTGCTCTAGATCCGATCACCCGCGATGCTCTTCAGGAGGAATTTAAAAATCTGCAGCGCACACTTAATAAGACAATTGTTTTTGTTACCCATGATATGGATGAAGCGATTAAACTTGCTGATCGTATTGTGATTTTAAAGGCTGGGGAAATCGTTCAAGTGGGAACCCCGGATGAAATTCTCAGAAACCCAGCCAATGAATTTGTTGAAGAATTTATCGGTAAAGAACGATTGCTTCAAACAAGACCGAACGTGCAATTGGTCGAACAAATCATGAGTCGTAATCCCATTTCAATTACTGAGGAAAAGTCTCTTACTAACGCTATCACTATTATGAGAGAAAAACGAGTGGATTCTCTGCTCGTGGTAGATGAAGAGAATGTATTAAAAGGATTTGTAGATGTTGAAACGATTAGTGAATATCGTAAAAAAGCTACATTTATTAGTGAAGTAATCAATACTGAAGTCTATTCTGTGAAACAAGACTCATTAATCCGTGATTCAGTTCAGAAGATTTTAAAACACGGATTTAAATATGTGCCGGTCGTTGACCAAAAAAAACATTTGGTCGGTATTGTTACTAGAGCTACATTGGTTGACATCGTGTACGACAGCATCTGGGGGGAAGAAGATAATCTAGTGGCTGAAATGGCTGAGATGTTTTAGGAGGTGAATGAGATGGAAACATTGCTCGATTTTTTACAAACGAATTGGCTAGAGTTGCTTTACAAGGCGTGGGAGCATTTATATATATCTATGATTGCTGTATTCCTTGGAATACTAGTTGCTGTACCGCTTGGCATTTTGTTGACCCGTATGAAAAAAAGCGCATCTATAATTATTGGAATTGCAAACATCATGCAGACGTTGCCAAGCTTGGCAGTACTAGCATTTTTCATTCCATTCCTCGGTGTTGGGAAGATACCCGCTATTATTGCGTTATTTTTCTATTCTGTTTTACCTATTCTCAGGAATACGTATACAGGCATTAAAGGTGTAAATAAAAATTTACTTGAATCTGGTAGAGGCATCGGGATGACGAGTTGTGAGAGAATTCGTCTAGTTGAATTTCCACTTGCACTTTCCGTCATTATGGCTGGGATTCGCACTGCTTCCGTTTATTTAATTGGCTGGGCAACATTGGCTTCCTTTATTGGAGGCGGAGGACTTGGAGATTACATATTTATTGGTTTGAATTTATACCAAACAGAATATATCATCGCAGGTGCTGTACCGGTAATCATCATGGCTATCCTGGTGGATTATGTTTTCTCGATCATTGAACGAAAAGTCGTACCAAAAGGATTAAAAGGTATGAAGGAAGTTGCTTGAGGAGGAATACCATGTATAAAAAGATAAGAAAAATAAGTTTTACTACCCTTTTATTGTTTTCATTATTCATCAGCGGCTGCTCGTTGCCTGGGTTGGGGTCATCTTCTGAAAAAACGGTTAAAATTGGTGCGCAGAGTATGACCGAATCCGAAATCTTGGCTAACATGATAGCACAACTACTTGAACGAAATACAGACCTTGATACGAAGATTATTAAAAATTTAGGTTCGAATTTCGTACAGCAACAAGCAATGGAAAGTGGGGATATTGATGTAGCCGCAACTCGTTATACGGGGACGGATTTAACGAGTGTTTTAGCTCAGGATATTGAAAAAGATCCAGTAAAGGCAATGGAAATTGTTCAAAAGGAATTTAAAAAACAATTTGGATTCAAATTTTACGATTCTTATGGATTTGATAATACTTATGCATTTACGATATCAAATGAATTGGCAGAGGAAAAAGGCTATAAAAAAATATCGGATTTGGAAAAAGATGCAGGGAATTTGAGATTAGGTGTCGATAGTGCTTGGCTGAAAAGAAAAGAGGACGGCTATAAGGGATTCGTAGACACGTATGGATTAGAATTCGGAAAAACCTATCCGATGCAAATTGGACTAGTTTACGACGCTGTCAAAAATGGTCAGATGGATATTGTCCTCGCATACTCTTCAGATGGACGAATTAAGGTGAATAATTTGCAGCTTTTAGAAGATGACAAACAATATTTCCCTCCTTATGATTGTTCACCTGTTGTCACGAAAGATGCGTTAGAACGATATCCGGAAATAGAAAATCAACTAACTAAGTTAATTGGAGAAATCACAACCGAAACGATGCAGGAACTGAACTATGAAGTTGATGGAAACTTGAAAGAACCATCGATTGTAGCAACGGAGTTCCTTGAAGCACATAATTATTTTGAATAAATGGGAGGTGCAATCTAATGGAAACCTTGGAACAACTGGGAACGTATTACTCCCAGAATTGGATGTACGTACTAACTGAATTTTATCGCCACTTTTTAATGTCTGCTTACGGAGTTCTATTTGCAGCAATCATTGCTATCCCGCTAGGTATATTCATCGCAAAGCATAAAAAGTTGAGTAATTGGGTGTTTTCGATAACTAATGTCATACAAACCACACCAGCCTTAGCAATGCTTGCTCTCCTTATGTTAGTAATGGGGCTGGGGACAAACACAGTTATTTTGTCATTGTTTTTATATTCTTTACTACCAATTCTAAGAAATACGTATGTAGGAATTACAAACATTGATCATGCCTATTTAGAATCGGGTAAGGCTATGGGGATGACGAAGTTCCAATTACTAGGAATGGTCGAACTGCCATTATCCCTGTCTGTCATCATGGCTGGTCTACGAACGGCACTTGTCGTTGCGATTGGTGTAACTGCAGTCGGCACATTCGTCGGCGCAGGTGGACTGGGTGATATCATTGTCAGGGGAACTAATGCTTCGAATGGTACCGCAATTATTCTCGCAGGAGCTATACCAACAGCATTAATGGCTATTCTGGCTGACATTTTATTAGGGTGGTTAGAACGTGCACTTTCACCGATTAAAAGAAAGAAATTAATACAATCCGAAGCAAAATAGGGAAAAAGAGCAGTTACATATTTTTTGCAACTGCTCTTTTTTTATTAAGGTTATTAGCCATAAATTCTTCCCTTTAGTTTTTTATTTCTAATAAAGGGTAACTATAAGAACAGTTGTAAAAAAAATAAGGGGAATCGATCATGAAACTTACACCAGAACAACGAATTGAACTCCATGGTTTTAATAATCTTACGAAATCATTAAGTTTTAATATGTATGATATTTGTTATACAAAAACAAAGAAAGAACGCGAAGCCTACCTAGAATATATCGATGAACAGTATAATGCAGATAGGCTTTCGAAGATTTTGCAAAACGTTTCGGATTTAATTGGAGCACACGTTTTGAATACGGCGAAACAGGACTATATTCCACAGGGGGCAAGTGTAACGATGCTTGTTTCCGAAGGACCTGTGGTCGAAGTTCCGACTGGTACCTATGAGGAATCCCCCGGCCCTTTACCCAATAATGTTGTCATGCAACTGGATAAAAGCCACATTACTGTTCATACATACCCTGAATATCATCCGAATGAAGGTATTAGTACATTCAGGGCTGATATCGATGTATCTACTTGTGGAGAAATCTCTCCTCTAAAAGCACTTAACTATCTTATACATTCCTTTGACACTGACATAATTACAATTGATTACCGTGTCCGAGGATTTACACGAGATAAATATGGACGGAAATTATTCATTGATCATGATATAAATTCCATTCAAAATTATATCCCTGATGAAGTAAAGAGTTTATATGATATGATAGACGTCAATGTGTATCAGGAAAATATATTTCATACGAAATGTAAGTTGAAAAGATTTGATATTAATAATTATTTATTCGGCTTTACAGAAGAAAAATTAAATTCAGAGGAACGACAGGAAATTATAGAAAGGCTACAAACAGAGATGGATGAAATCTTTTATGGAGCTAACGTTCCGCATCTTTTAAAGAAAAACAAGCATTCCAATTAAGGAATGCTTGTTTTTGTGAATTTTAATTTAATTGTAAAACACGGACTAAAACATAACCAAGAATTGATAATAAGATTGAACCGATTAGACCAGCAACGAATGGTTTCCCACCATATTTCTTGAATATTACAAGATCAATATTTAATCCGAGTCCCGCCATAGACATTGCCATGAGGATATAAGAAAGCGAAACAATGGATTCAGCTATAGCTTCAGGTACTACTCCTGTAGAATAAATAGCACTAGTTGCTAAAAATCCTAAAATAAACCAAGGAACCTGTATTGATTTCCATGAAAATTTCTTCCCAGGATTAGCTGTTCGCTCTTTCAAATTCATTATGAATCCAATTAATATTGCAACAGGAATGAGTAAGGCAACCCTAGTTAACTTGACCATGACTGCCATATCAACTGCCTCATTTCCACCTGGTGCTGCAGCGGCAATTACATGAGCAATTTCATGCAGTGTAGCTCCCGAGAAAATTCCGTATCCCTGATCTGATAAACCTAGGAATGGGTAAAGAATGGTGTAACCAAATGTAAAGGTTGTTCCCAATACAGCAACCGTTGCCACGGCAATCGCTGTATCTTTTTCTTTTGCTTTAATTTGTGTGGAAATCGCAAGGACAGCCGCAGCTCCACAAATTCCTGTTCCACAGGCTGTCAAAATAGCCAGCTTTTTTTCGACCTTAAAAAGACGGGTCAATCCATAAACTACTAATATAGCAAATACAAGACTAATAGCTCCGACAGCAAAAGTTTTTGGTCCAGCATTAAAAATATCCTTTAAGTTCAAACGCATCCCTAACAAAATAATACCAAATCGCAAAAGAACCTTACTAGAATAATTGGTCCCCGTAACGACATAATCAGGCAAGCCGACTATGGATTTCCAAAACACCCCTATTAATATCGCTATGACGAGCTGCCCCATTATATGAAGGAAGGGGAGCTCTGCCAAGAATTTTGCTGCAATAGCAATTAGTAGGGTTAAAACTATCCCTTTAATAAAGCCAAGCTTTTTTGTTTCTCTCGCTGTTTTTCCCAAGTTGAACACTCCATCTATATTGTTTCCTTTACTTTAAGGGTAAATTAAAAATAAGTGAAATATATATTTGCTATTGTAATAATCACTTTTACTTATGATAAAATAAATTATAAAGAGGAGGTAACTATGGATCCTTTAAAGGTTTTTGTAACCGTAATCGAACAGAAAAATTTCTCAAGAGCAGGTGATATTCTTAATCTGTCACAGCCGGGAGTTAGCCTTCATATAAGGAATCTGGAAAATGAATTGGGGACGAAACTGATTTACCGTTCTCCGAAACAGGTTCAAATAACAGAGCCTGGAAAAATCTTATATAGGCATGCAAAGCAAATGCTGAATCACTATGAGACAGCAATAAGAGAAATTAATGATTTTAATAACGTGGTAAGTGGGACTCTAAAAATTGGGGCTAGTTTTACAATAGGAGAATATTATCTTCCGAAAGTTTTGGCGGAATATTCTGTCCTATATCCTCTAGTTGATATTCAAATTATTATTTCAAATTCTAATGAAGTTATTCAAGGAGTACGTTCTAACCAGATTGATATAGGTCTGATTGAAGGGGAAACGGATTATAAAGATATTGATGTTAACTCATTCATGAATGATGAAATGATTGTCGTCGTTCCGCCTGATCATCCACTTTCACAAATGGAAATCATAGATGGTGCCATGCTTCAGGATCAAACATGGGTACTTAGGGAGCAAGGGTCGGGAACTCGTACGTATTCAGATAAACTTATAAACAAACTAGATCTAAACATAAAACGAAGCTTTATTTTTACCAGTATTCAAGGAGTGAAAGAAGCAGTTATGGCTGGTCTTGGCATTGCACTGTTATCCCGATTAACCGTGCAAAAAGAACTGAAAACCGGTGAATTGAGGACCTTTCATTTGAAAAATGAAGCCTTTATTAGACCTTTTTCAGTGGTGAAAAAGAAAGATTTCGAAGCATCAAAAGCTTTGGAGTTGTTTTTAAATAAAGTGAGAGAATTTGCGATAAAAGGACAACTAAAATGATACGGAATTCTATGTATAAAAGCTGACCTCCTCATTTACACAATTGAGGAGCCTGGCATTTTTGATTTAATCGAAAGCGCTTTCGAATTATTCCTTTTCTTTAAGAACCCGTAATAGCCTTAATTTCAAGTATAAGGGAAGTTCACGAATTTCGGGGTGCAATCGTCGTGACACTAGGTACATAGATCCTGTTACATTTAGGACATATGATAATACCCACGTCATAATGTTGGTGTGGATAAAACTAGAAATTGAAACTTCATAGATGACATAGAAATGGCTGTAAATATCAAGCCAAACGGGAAGGTAACTGTTTCAGAATGGATTAAAAAAGGAAATCAGTTACCCTCAACCAACATTTACGTATGTTCGCTTGATTACAAACATATTATTAAATAGGAAAAGACTAGAATGCTTTTTTGGTCCCTTTATTGACTTTTTCTATTTTATATTAATTTGTAAAAGGAGCGTCCACATTGGCTATAGAGGAGCAGAAAAATAAGCGAATTTCTGTTTTCGACAGAATTATAGGATTCATGCCAAAATTATATGTGATTGGGACTATTTTGATTTTTGTTTATACACTGGTTGCGATGGCCCTATTAGGAATCCAAACGTGGAAGGAGCCTGATAAAGTCGTCAATCCCGTAAATACACAGAATCCAGCTATTTCTGAAGGCTTTGAACATACATTGATAACGTTAATCATAGAACCGATTGTAACATCTGAGTTTTATCAAATAATCTTCAACACATTATTTCTTTACCTAGTGTGGATACTACTTTTTCTTTTAGCACCGATTGCTTTTTACCGGCTAAAACACTTTAAGTTTTTTAATATAGAAATTGAGATTGAAAAACAAGATGCAGCTGTTTTTGAGGTGTTTAGCGTGAGCAGTTCAAAAATGAAATTTGCAGCATATTTAACATCTGAGGAATTTCAGCTGGAGATATCAGAGGAGATTGCAAATAGTAAGGATTTTAAAGCTCCCTTAATTTATACATTGGATAGTACTATCGAGTTTTATTCCAATCAATTAGGACTTGACTTTACTTATGAAATTTATAACTTAAATCAATTCAAAAAAGCTAAGCTACCTAAATCCATCAAATCGATGCTTGATAAGTCCATCCAAACTGGTGATCCATGTATAACGAATAAAAGCAACAGTGACAGTGAATATTATAAGAATTTTCTCTTGCATTATTATGAAAACCTAGACGGCAAATTTGTCACGGTTTTAAGCAGTTATCAAACGGAATTCGATACCTTCGATAAATCACTAATAAAAATTCTACACAATGTCATATACGATTATTATCTACAATATAACTATATATATGATGTAACGTTGACGATGGTGAAGAATGAAGAAATTTCATACGATAAATAAAAACCACCCTACAAGTGGTTATTTTTTTTTGTAAGGTGATTGTTAATTATATTTTGGACGATTACATTATTACCAATAAGCTCAGAAGATTTCTTTACGTGTTGCTCTCTAAAATCCATGTTTTTTATTTTCTTAGACTTTTTCCCTTTTTTAAAATTATTGAAGGCGTTTAGAAAGGCTATTTGGATCACTCCCCTTATAGATTAGTATATTCATATTATTGATAAAGTTTCTAATAAAAAAGTCTCGTTAGAAAAAAATTTTTAAAGGTTTTGTATATAAATACGAGCCTTTAATAAGGTTAATTTCAATATAGTATTTTTATAGATTTTTATAGTGTAAGTCAAGACGAAGTCTACTTGGCTCTAACATTTCTGGTTAGCTTTGTGTAGCTATATTTACTTAAGCATTATGAGCTTCTTTCTCACAAAGAGAAATCTCCCTTATTGCATCGAGCTTAGCGACACCAGGATGAGCTTCCATATTCTTTATTTCAATTCCTCTTTGTGTACTTTGTAATAATGTTCATGATTTATTTTGAATTTTAGCACTTATTGCCTCTTCGTTTTTCATGATTTTCACGAGTAGGATAGCCCAATAACTATTTAACCTGAAAATGGTGATACGACTAGAAGTGAGTGAACAAAAATCAAAGGATTCTAAGAACATTACAAAGAGGGAATAAGGTTCTTCTTATTTTGAAATCAAGGAATAATCCCACTTTTTTAAAAGAAATAAAGAAATTCATTAAAAAATATTGTATAGTTAAAAAGCAAGGTGTTCGAACAAACATTCGATTGTGATATGTAAGATAACTTCTTAGAAGAACAGGAGAGAGACAGTGAACGGGACAGCGCATATGGCATTAGGAGCAGCAGTGGGATTTTTAACAGCAAACACACTTCAAACCGATCCAACTACTACTTTATTCTTAGTTGGGGTTGGGGGTGTTTCAGGTCTAATGCCCGACATGGATATTGACGGGAAGTTAAGCAATAGAATTACCTTTTCACATAAGTTCATCCGAACGTTAGCACAAACCATCGGGATTCTCATGATTATTTATAGCGTTTTGGAAGGTTCTGAAACGGAAAAGTGGGTTGGTGTAGGAGCAGGAATTGGCATTATTATAATATCTACATTTATAACGCAAAGGCATATGCTGACCCTGACAGGATTAGGGGTATTAGGAGGCGGCCTATCTTTACAGGAAAACTGGTTATGGCTGTTAGGTATCTATATAATTCTAGCATCTTTCACACCTCATAGAAGTTATACGCATTCGATTGCTGGCATCGTTTTCTTTGGCGTCATTGCTCATCAATTCGAATCATCTTTGGGGATAGAGGGGATTTTCACTACTTGTATATTAGGCTACATAAGTCATTTAATTGCGGATATGAAATTTTTACCTTTTAATAGACGAGGAGTAAAGTTATTCTTGCCATTTTTCTCAAAGGAATTTTAAGTAAAAGAAACAGTGGTTCTGTCAGAACCACTGTTTCTTTTACTATTAATCATGAGATATGGTATTTTTGATATTTTGATAAAGTAAAAAAATATTAAGTATAAAATAATAGGAAATAGTAACTATTATAGGGTAAATTTAACTTATCTTCCTCATTTTCAGATGATACGACTCTTGATCAGTTAGAGTTTTTGGACAGACGCTTAGATAGACTAGTGGAGATTGCATGAATTCGTACTAATGTATGCAATCAAACAAAGTGAAAAAGTATAAAAGTGGAAGAATAAAAATTGACGGATTGTATGAAAGAATAATTGTTGGAGTTTTTGACGAAGGAAGAAGGAGAAAAAATAGAGAAAATTATTCGCGTTCTCGAAGATTTTGAAAAAGAGAGTTTTGATGTTAATACCATACATGAAAAGGTTGTACGCCCCATGTTCGTGATTAAATAGTAGTATTGAATCTGAACTACAAAATAACAAAGGGATTTGACAGACTCGAGTATGTTCACTTGATACTCCTATCACGACCACATGCAAAAATAATCTGTTCATTTGGCTTTACAACTGAAACAGTGTAAACTAATTTTGTTATTAACAATATCAATGCAAAGGATGTCAAACATGAAAAAACCTCGTATTGGCATGGTAGGTTTAGGAAGTATAGCTCAAAAAGCATATTTACCAATCCTTACTAAAGAAACGGATTGGTCTTTTGTAGGTGCTTTTTCACCAAGTAAAGATAAACGAAAAATGATTTGCAATCAGTATCGTATTCAAGATTTTAATAGCTTACAAACACTCGCTGCAGAGTGTGATGCTGTTTTCGTACATAGTTCCACTAGCTCACATTTTGAAGTCGTATCTTCTCTATTAACTAAAGGAATAGATGTTTATGTCGATAAACCATTAGCTGCAACTGTTGCTGAAGCTGAAAAATTAGTAGAGTTAAGTGAAAAATCAGGAAGAAAGCTTATGGTTGGATTTAATCGTCGCTTTGCTCCTATGTATGTACAAGCAAAACAACAAGCTCAAAACATAGCATCAGTTCGTATAGAAAAACATAGAACAGATAGTATGGGACCTTATTCTTATGATTTTAGAATGTTAGATGATTATTTACATGTAGTTGATACTGCAAGATGGTTAGCTAATGGTGATTTAGATGTGCTGCATGGAACAGTAAATATCAGTAGTGAGAATTACCTTGTTTATGCAGGACATGTTTATAAATCCAAGGAGGGTATACCTTTCTTTACAGACATGCATCGAAAAGCAGGTACTAACCTTGAGAGGCTTGAACTATTAACAGATGGAGCAATTTTAAGTGTTAGGAACATGAATACTTTAGAAATTGCTTCTAATAACAGCCACTCAACTTCATTTTCTCCATCTTGGGATACAACGTTAAAGCAAAGAGGATTTGAAGATGCTGTACAACATTTTATTAATTGTATTCAAAATGATGAGAAACCACTGATTGATGGACTAGAAGGTCTGAAATCTCAATTATTAGTCAATCAATTATTAAAAGCAGTAGCCAAATAAATAATATCAATTTAATGATATTGGAGCGCTTTCTAACTTTTTACAAAGAGTCTAGCAAAAAGAGACAAAATTTCTTAGAGTAGAAAATTCGTTCCTTCTTATGTCGAAAATCACTTAGCTTATGAATAAAACTGAACAGATAGTACATTTTTATAATGTTGACCCTTTGCTTGAATCTGCTCAAGATGTTGGTGAAGCCATACATTCAGAAACAAACTCTGTTAAAAAGGCTACAACGGTTTTAACACAAAGTTATCATCGAAAAAAGTTAACCCAACAAACATTAAAGTCAGATGAGATAAACATTTCGTGATTGTAGCTGCATAAATTTAAAAAAACCTCAAATGAACACGAAAGACACTACCGGTTTGGGAGTGTCTTTTTCTTTATTATATATAAATGCTCTTGTTTAATTCAATAGCTATAGAATGAAGAAAGTTAGAGTTATTAATCTATTTGACCCAATTCTCTCATACAGATTTTTCAAAGTGCCTAAATACCCTGTATGAGAATATGGAACATAAATTTAACCTTTAATTTAACTCATAGGAGTTACATAATGATTATTTTTCAGACTTATCACCAGTATTATTGGTAGTTGCCTTTGAATCGTTCGCGTGTTTAACGCCTTTACTTACATAAGGTTTTGCGCTCTTTTTCTTGTTGGCACTAGTTTTCCAACGATTCCAACCCTTCTTACCCGTTCCCGTACCTGTACCTTTACCTGTTCCAGTTTTAGCCTTAGCTTTACTCATGAAATCACTCCATTAATATTGTATGGTTAGTTTAAACCATTTTACTTGATTATTATCCAAGTATGTTGAAATATACATCAACTAAGGAGATAAGTACAGAGAAAGGCTCAATATTTTTTAATTTTATTTATAAATTGTTTGGCATACAATTTATCTGATTTATATTTAAACACTATTCATTCAGTAACAAGCACGCTTAAAAAAGTGCCTAATGGCTTTTATACGGATATAATGACAACGAAAATCAATCTTATCAAACGTAAAAGCCTGCTTAGATAAAAAAATTATCCCAAAGTTGAAATCTACATTAATTCACCCTCATAAAAATAGAAAAGACACAGCCTGATTGAGGAGTGTCATTTTTCTTACAATTTATTTGAATATTTTAAAAAGGTTTTGAGTTTTGTCACCGTTATTTTTGCTGACATTTTGAATCATTCGAGTGTTTAACGTCTAACTACATATGTTATATTGATCGTTCGGTTTTTTTACCCTTCTTGCCTGTACCTTTATCCGGTCTTAGCCTTAGCTTTATTTATGAAATCACTTCATTATTATAGATCTCGATTTTGTTAACCAGATGCTTATCCCTATTTTTTTACATATAGTTAAGTAATGCATAAGGGTTAATAATACAGCACCTGTATTCATGCCTAAGATGATGCCTCCCATGTTAAGAGAGGCTTGGGAGCCGAGAATATACATCATCACAAAGGCGACGATATGTGACCACACAGTATGGAAAAAAGCCTCTTTAACTAAGCCTAAGCCAATAAGATAGGCTTGCATCGGAATAACAAAAAAGTGAAAAAGAAAATAAGGACATAATAATTTTAAATAATAAGCAGCTGAAGTGGAGGAAAAAAAGAGTGAGGTCAAAGGTTCCGCAAAGAGATAAATAAAGACCACTGCAGGAACCCCATACAAGATAGTAAAAGACATCGATTTTTGTAATAAGACTCTCAATTTTTCCTCATCCTGTCTCTTGTAAGCATTCGATACATTAGGGATAAGCATTATCATTAGTGAATGAGCAATAAAAGCAGGGAAGAAGCCGATAGTCATCGCAACCCCTGTGAGCATCCCAAAATGTTCAGTAGCCATTACCGCGCCGAATCCTGCTGAGAGAAGGGCAGCATGAATCAGAAAAGGTTGAATCGCATTTGTTATTGCGTGAAAGATTCTTAGTCCCATAGTAGGTAGTGAAACCTCCAGCAACTTTTGACGTGCATATCTACCAGGGGTACGCGAGTTTGTACCACGCTTCATAATACGCATTTGAAGAATCAACAGGCTAATCAGGTATAAAAAGACGAGGAACTCACTGCCTATTAAAACAAAGAAGGCCATCAGCAGGGACTTTTCCTGGTTAAAATTAAATAAGGTAAAGATGATGAACAGCAATCCAAATTGAATAATATCTTTTAAAAAGTTGGAAAATGCAATCTTTCCCATCTGCTGAACGCCCATAAAATATCCTCTTGCAATCGACGAAAATGCGACTATAGGGATTAAGGTAATAAGCAGCCATTTTATATATGGGTGGTATCTGTCCATTATGGATGAAAAGGTAAGAATAAAAGGCATGACGGCACACATAACCAGCACTACAACCATAGCCATTTTAAGTGCATGTATCACAAGATTATAATGCAATGTGTGTTTATTTTCTGCCACGAATTTTGAAATGGAAATATGTAATTCAAGACTGGCAATCACATATATCAAAAAGAAAATCGGCAATATAGACATATAGAGCCCCATGCCTTCTTCTTGTAATTCCCTGGCTAGGATCATGTTCACTAAAAATTCGATACATTCACCAAAAAACGCTGCGACAATCAAAATGAGCGTTCCTTTATAGAAAGATTTCATGTTGGCACACTCCTAACAAAGGTGTTTGTATAAGATATGAGACATGCCATGGAATATTCATAAGGAAGGACATAAAGCGGAGGTACTTATTGACTTATCACGGTTTTACTAAAAAAATTTAGATTAAGAATGTAAGTTTTTTTAAGAACTCCTTAATGGAAAGTGAGCATAGTTTAACCTTCACATTAATCTTTTCATACTAATATTTTTCCCCTTAAATCGTTCGGAAAAAAGTACGGAAATAAAAATAACAAAACCCTGTTGGATTTTGCTAAGAATTTTCATTTTTATCGTTGATAATCATCTTTGTTTTATTTGGGGCACATTGATTTAATCCATAGATTTTTCTAGGACTTCAGCTAATGGCACATTATCGTATGGTGAGCGTATAGATAGATGTTACTTTAGAATAAAGTTTGATCATTTTCAAGGTTTAAGTACGAAGAATACTCTAAGTTATATAGGAAGTTACCTTTATGCACGATGCGATAGTTTATTTAAATTGATTTTGTCATCGTGATATTCGTAATTTCATAGCCCGACTTTTCATATAATCCACGTGCAATTTTGTTATGGCCAAAAACGTGAAGTGAAATTTTCTTCATTCCTAATTCTTTAGCGATAATTTCAATTTCTTTCATTGCATTCTTACCATATCCCAGCCCTTGATATTGCTCAAAGATAATAAAATCATAAATAAAGCCTTCGTCATTATTTGTAGGTGATTTTTGTGCAATCCAAATCGTTCCGACTATGTGTTGGTCGTGAAAGATAGAGAATATATAATTAAACTCGGATTTTTCACCTTTTGGTAAAAGTTGAGTAAATTCTTTCCTAGAAAGATCCATTGCTTCATCTTCACTCCAATTTCCAGAAGCAACTTTGTCTTTTGCATAGTCATCAATTGCATGAATAATATATTGCTTGAAATCCTCTTGTTTAATAGGTTTTAATGTAACCATTTAATTCCCTCCTAATATATTGATAATTCTTCTATTAAACATAATATATTTTAAAAAACTATCGCATACCTGTTAGCTCAATAATGTTAATTCATCTTTTTTTATAAATAATGAGACTTTATCCAAAAGCCACAATAGACGCTTAGAGAACAAAGTTTGTTTAAAATTTATTCTAATTCAAGTCATCGCATATTTTGCGGAAAAACCACAGCTTTTTCTAATCACTGATTATTTCATTCTCATGATGGCCACTCTTAAAGTGACCTTTGTTTTATTATTAAAAGTTTTGGCTAAACCAGATGAACTTAGTTAAAAAAATTTAGTGATTTTTCAATTTTCCCCTAGATTAGAAATGCCGGATAAATAGTAAAGGCCTTCTACTAGAGGATATATTCACTTTGTAATTCAGCCTATATTTTGCTATTCTGTATTCAGAGGAGATGATCAAAATGAAATTTACATCTATTAGTAAGTCAGACATTGATGAATTATGCATTGCGTTTGAAAGTTGTTTAACACAACATGATATTACATTCAAATATGTAGATATGACAGAAGATAACGGAATAATCTCGTTTATTTTTTGCAATGATCCGGAAAAGGCTAGATCAGTCGATTTAGAAGGCAAACAGTTTATTGGATTAGATACAGATTACATAGCCAAGGAAATTTTGGAACCAATCCTGCCTCGGTTAAAAGAATATGCAAAAAAATAAAATCATCGTTTAAGATGATTTTATTTTTTTGCTTAATTACATATTTGTTATCCTAAATTAAAAGCTGCTGTTATTTTTGAGGGTGAAATGGTAAAGGGATTCCGTTTAAATGCAAAGTCTACAATCGCTGGAAGCAAACGAAATTCAACTTTTAGTAAACGAGTTAAACCTTTAGCTACTGATTTGAAGATTTTTCATCTGATACTATGAGTTTGTTTCTTTTGGACAATACTACTAGCCTTGTTGCTTTACTGACTCGATAAGGCTAGCTGTTTCCGAACATCCATTGACTCTTACAAATTAAGTTGGAATTTTACACTAAGTCCCCATTTAAAATCAAAATGGGGACTTAGTGTAGTTAACAATTATTATTTGTTATATATGAATTTAGTTAAAGAACACGAACTGCTTTTACAAAGCGAGGTTCCCAGTAAGAACTGTTAATGTTTGCATAAGATACACCTTTAGATGTTGAAGCATTAAGCATTTGACCGTTACCGGCATAAATTCCTACGTGATTAATTACTCCATCATTATTGGTATCAAAAAATACTAAATCTCCTTTTTGCAAGGTGTTCGAAGATACAAGTTTCCCAACCTGGGATTGAGCCGATGAAGTTCGTGGTAAGGAAATACCTACAGATTGGAATGCTTTCAATGTGAATGAAGAGCAATCAAATATGTCAGTACGTGATGTGCTTGCACCATAAACATACCTAGCCCCTAAATATTTCGCACCAGCAGCTAATATTTTATCAGCTTGTGCTGAATTAGTTGATATGGACTCTTTTTTAGCTACAGATGATGTAGCTTTTCCAGAAAGTTTAATAGACTGACCAGTATGAATAGTATTTGCATTTGAAATGCTTGGATTTAAAGAAAGTAAAGAATTTACCGTTGTATTATGTGCTTTAGCAATTTTGTCTAGGGTGTCACCTGATTTGACTGTATAGGTTTTACTTGAACTACTTTTGCTAGCCGTTGAACTAGATGTAGAGGCTTGTCCAGATACACGGATAGATTGGCCAATACGAATACGATCTGAATTAGAAATATTAGGGTTTAATTTAATTAATGCACTAAGAGATAGATTATATCTTTTAGCAATTGTAGATAAAGAATCCCCAAGTTTAACCACATATTTTTCTGTTGTATTAGTACTGTTATTCGTAGATTTGTTGAATTCATTAATCTTTAAAACTTGACCTGGCAAAATAAGATTACTAGTCAAATTGTTTTTAGATTTTAATTTTTGGACAGTCGTATTATGTGTTTTAGCAATTTTGTCTAAGGTGTCACCTGATTTGACTGTATAGGTATCACTTGAACTACCTTTTTTAGCTGTTGAACTAGATGTAGGGGCTTGTCCAGATACACGGATAGATTGGCCAATATGTATACGATCTGAATTAGAAATCTCAGGGTTTAATTTAATCAATGAACTAAGAGAAAGATTATATCTTTTAGCAATTGTAGATAAAGAATCCCCAAGTTTAACTACATATTTTTCCTTTGTATCTGTACTTTTATTATAGTTGAATTCATTAATCTTTAAAACTTGACCTGGCAAAATAAGATTACTAGTCAAATTGTTTTCAGATTTTAATTTTTGGACAGTTGTATTATGTGCTTTAGAAATTTCGTCTAGGGTGTCACCCGATTTAACTTGATAAGAACTAGCATAAGCAGAAGTGCTGGCAAATAGGGTACCTATAATAGTTCCCGCGAGAATAAAAGAGTTTTTCGAATTCTTCATATAGGAAAGTTCCTCCTGATGTGGTAAAAAAATATTTAACCTTTATATTATAGGGCTATGAAATATATAAAAACCATGACAAATAGAATAAAAAAGTGTTTCGAATAATACAAAATAATTTCTAATGTTACAGTTTTGTTACTAGATGTCGTGTTTCAGGACAATTGGTGTGTATCAATAATAGTTATCTATAGGTTTCTTCTATTGATAATATAGTAATTTTCGGTAGAGATAGATCCTGTTGAAGGGTTTTAGAAAGAAAGTTGATAATAATACCTTTTTAAAAAGAGGTATAGAGCATAGAGAATATAAAATCTGAGGGGAACTAGTAAGGTGGTTTGGATGCTCAAAAATTGAGGGAGATGGAACAATGAAGAAATTACTTACTGGTTTGGTAGTATTCACAATGGCCCTGGGGATAACTTTTTCAACCACCTCTGCATTTGATGGGATTTCACTATCCGCAAAGCTGGGATAAAAACTCTATTTTGCGGAAGGACACTCATGGAGTGAAAGTCTCTTGTTATTCGAGGGAGGAAAAGATCTGCAGATTTAATCTTGCATGGACAGTCATGTTATACGCAGTAGTTATGTATTTCGTTTATCGATATAAAGAATTTGGCGAAGAAAATTTATAGTCGCTCAGTAATGACTGCAGCAAAGGACAATCTTTCAGACACCTGGGTTAACATAGTAAAGGTAGTATGAATTAAATTATCGGTTCACATTTTAACCACAAATTGTAGCTTCCAAAGTTCCTGCTTTTAAAGCAGGTAAGGAAAAAAGAAGCTGTTTAATAGTTGTTTAGTGTAAAAATACTCTGGAAATGAGATATCTCCAGAGTATTTTTTCTTTATGTAAATACTCTTGCATTGATTTTATGTAATGCCCAGTATGAAAAGCAATCTAATTTAACTAAGATTGCTTTTCATTACTTTACTTTCTTCTCTAGATAATCCGACAAGATTAGATGACCATTTTTTTACCGGAATTTAATTGCACTTCCTGTTGAGGTGTATTTACTTTCTTGTTTTTCTTCACCTTAAAGTGATAAACAGCATAACAACCAAGGAAGAACGATCCGCCGCAATAAAGGGCCATCCGCTGTTCAGGAACAAATGCTAGACTAATCATGACGATGCAGTTTGCTATTAAGGCAAGAATGGGAATAAATGGATAAAGTGGTACTTTGAATTTTAAATTTTCTACTTTTCCACCCTTACGGATATATGATCTTCTAAAAGCAAGAAGAGAAGCGGCAATGGCAATCCAGCCAATTTGTGCTCCTAATCCAGCAAGGGAGAGAAGAAAAACAAACACTGTTTTTGCAGCTACTACACTTGAAAGTAAAGACAACCCGGCTATTGCAAGGGTGATAAGTAATGCATTTAGTGGAATCCCTCTCTTATTTACCATACCGAGCTTTGGACTTGCCATTCCTTCTCTAGAAAGCGAGTACAGCATTCTTGTCGCCGCATAAAGGCCGGAGTTTGCAACTGACAATAGAGCCGTGAGAATGATAAAGTTCATAATGTCCGCCGCATAAGGCACTCCTATGCTATCTAGTACAACAACGAATGGACTTTCAGCGATTCCTGCTTTTTCCCTTGGAATCAATGCTGAGAGTACAGAGACTGAAAGCACAAAGAAGAAAAGAGTTCGCCAAACTGTTTGTTTGATAGATTTAGGTATGACCTTTTCTGGGTTTTCACTTTCTCCTGCTGCAATTCCGATTAACTCTGTGCCCTGGAATGAAAAGTTCACTGTAATCATTGTAATAAGTAGGGCCGATATCCCATTCGGAAAGAGGCCTTCATTGAAAAAGTTGGAGAAAAACGGTGCCTCCTGTCCGCCTTTCATATCAATAATACCAAACATTGCAGCACCGCCAACTACGATAAACAGTATAATGGCCAATACTTTAATGCTTGAAAACACAAACTCCGATTCGCCAAATGCCTTTGCTGATAAAGCATTTAATAAAAAGATGAGAAAAGCAAAGATTGCACACCACATCCAAACGGGTGATTCAGGAAACCATCTTTGCATAAGTTGTCCTGCTGCCAAAAACTCTAAGGCAACTGTAACTGCCCAACCTAACCAGTATAGCCATCCAATGGCAAAGCCGGTTCCAGGACCAATGAATTTTGTCGCATATGTCTGAAACGAACCGGAAACAGGCATGGCAACCGATAGTTCACCGAGACAAAGCATTGTTAAATACATGATAAAACCGCCAACTATGTAAGAGAGAATAGCACCGATGGCCCCTGCTTCATGAATGGTGTAGCCTGAACCAATGAAAAAGCCTGTACCAATACATCCCCCTATTGAAATCATAAATAAATGTCTTGCTTTCATGCTCCGTTTTAATTCATTTGGTTGATTTTCTACTGTTTTCATTGAAAAACTCCTTTACCTGATGGGTGCAAACGGTTTCATTTATGTTAGGACGTTTTTAGGGAATTAATGTTTCTCCATTCACAAGTTTTATGCTTTGATTTCAATCTTAGGTGATATTATCCCTCGAATAAGAGATTGCTTCTGCATGTAGAGAAACAGGAGTTAACATAGGTACCAATGCAAAAATAATTTCGATGACGTCGCTTAAGAAAGAAAAAGAAGCCAAACGTCTGGAAAATATGGATATAAATTGATTCATGTGGGCCATCCGTCAATGGGGAAGAAGCCCGCAGATGACAATATGGGCTTTTTTCAATGGACCATCTTTTTAAAAATTTGAGATTAATAAAATCGCTCTATATTCCTATCAATAACAGTTATCTCGAAAAAGTTCGACTATTTAACATCAGCCAGTAAATTAGGAGTGATAAGGTGATCGTCCGCTCCATAAAGTAATTTTTCTCCAAGCAAAGAGCCCATTAATGCGACAGCAACTTCAGCTGTTTTATTATGCTCGTCCAATATTGGATTTATCTCTACAAACTCTGCGGATGTAATGATATTGGCTTCAGCTAGCATTTCCATGGCAAGATGGCTCTCACGGTAACTAATACCTCCCATGACAGGCGTTCCTACTCCCGGCGCATCGTCTGGATCAAGACCATCAAGGTCAAGGGATAAATGAACAAGATCTGTACGTTCTTTAAGATAGGCAATCGATTCATCCATTACTCTTGTCATTCCCAATCTATCAATCTCATGCATTGTATATACTTTAATACCCTTTTCTCTAATTAACTCTTTCTCACCTTGGTCCAAGGAACGGGCACCAATAATGACAATATTCTCTGGTTTGATTTTTGGTGTATATCCACCAATGTTAGTCAGTGCAGGGTGGCCAAGTCCTAAACTTACCGCTAGAGACATACCATGTATATTTCCTGAAGGAGAAGTTTCGGCTGTGTTTAAATCGCCATGCGCATCATACCAGATTACCCCTAAGTTCTCAGAATGCTGTGCTAAACCTGATAATGTCCCGATAGCTATACTATGATCTCCACCTAAAACTAAAGGAAATCGATTTAATTGAGTGACTTCAGCAACTTTTTGACTTAATTTTTCATTGCCTTCTGCTACATCCTGTAAATTCTTTAAATTAGTATCTGTATCACTTTGTGCTCTCTCTCGAATCTCTACTTTAATATCACCTTCATCATGGACAGTATAGCCAATGTTTTCAAGTCTTTCACTCAATCCTGCATATCTGATAGCACTTGGCCCCATATCCACTCCTCTTCTAGTTTGACCAAGATCCATTGGAACACCAATAATTGAAATTTCTTTCTTCATGTATAATTCTCCCCCTTCAATTTTTCTTCCCTAGTATAAGGGTAAAAGGATAGATGACTCAACTCGACATTTTTTTGAATATTTATACGATTGAGAATAGAGAGAAAGTCATGGTAAAAAACACCTATTGACAATCCGTGATTTATGCAAAACCTTCCTCACGAGGTTATATGTTATGTTTAAATACAGTGTTTTAAATTAGTACATAATCACAATGCTTAAAGAGCTGCAAACCTCATTAATGAGAGGGGGCAGTTCTTTCAAATTAGACTTCCTAGTGAAGAGATGATTGATTTCAGGAGTTATAAATACCTTGAGCAAATCAATATACAAGCAGGAATTAGAGCAGTTACTAATATAAACCAAGGAAGGATTTTATATCTTCATATTGAATATATTAGGTAGACAGTTTTTTTCAGCATAAGAAAAATTTCTAATAGTATATTATTCTAATTTTTATTTCACATAGTTAAAATAATCATATTTCACTACATATATCTTATCTAAAACATTGAGTGTTTTTGTATATCGATTTAGGTATTGTCTAGGAGGTATTTATGCAGAAAAGTAATAATAAACAAAGTGAAACAATGGATCGTAGCGAAACGAATGATAGTATTCAGCATCTATCGAATCGTTGGTCAAGTAAGATTAATAATTTTTTGGTACTCTGCATTTATGAACAAAACAATCAATATCATGATTTCAATAAGGTATTCAAATCACATAAGCTGGAGGGTTCGACAGGTTTTCTAACGTTTAAAGATGGATTAAATAATAAAAGCTTTGTTATTTGGGAGAATGCATATAAAGAAAATGAAGAACTGTTTGCCAAGTTGAGGCTAACGGCGAGAAACGAAACGATATCACAAATAGCTCAAAATGTTGTGTTTTACCTTTTATGTGAATATGAAAGAATTTCTTCTAAAAGTCATGCTATTTTAAAAGAAAAACAGTTAATAGAAGATGCAATATATCAAATGGAGAAAATTTTGAAAAATGATACATTTTTGGCTGAAAAACCTGTTTGGGATGAATTCAATAGCTGGTTTAGACTTCAAATAAAAGAATGTATCCTTGAAGAAATAGCCATATCAATTGGCTTTAATGAAATGGAAAGACTCGATGTTCAAGAATTGAATAAATTATTTTATCATTTTCTCACTAAAAATTTTGCTGAAAACAAAGAATTTGTTTCGAAAATAACATATATAGTAAATGGGTATACCCAAGAGTGGGTTGATAAAATTATTTTTGAATTTAATTTAGAAACCAGTACGATTGAAAAAATAGAAAATCTTCTTTGTTTTAAAAAAGATTCTTTTCAAACATCAGATTTATTATTATCCACAATAAGAGATTTTTCTTTCAACTTTACTATTCAAGACCATTTGCTTGTGATGAATAGTGCCCCGTACCAATCAGTTAGAGACGCCATCTATAAAAAAAATTTCGGAAATGATGGGGATATCCCTTGGCCTGCAACACCTATTCAAAAAGGTAATACAGAAGGTTTTATACAAATTATCCCTATAGAGTACAATCACACATCAATTATTGAGCATGCAATTGTTAAAGAAGCATGGAACCGAGTACAATTATTGTCTGATGTGGATGTAGATGTATTTGATGCACTTTGCAGCCTTTTTTTATCCAAGGCAAGGCATAATGAAGAAATAGTAGAAATCTATTTGAATGACCTACTATCAATTAGAGGGTTAAAGCCTAAACTTGGAGGAGACGGGCGTCGAGGTGGATATGAAGCAAGACAACGCGAACAAATTTTGAAATCACTTACAAATATTCAAAGCATATGGATTAATATTAACAAAGCTGTCATCTATGAAAAAGGTAAACCTGTTCAGACAACACTCCAGGGGCGGACGTTCATTTTTAAAGATTATACGGGAGAAGAATATGTTATTTCAGAAGAAACATGTAGAAAAAAGATAACGTTTACAATTGATAAAGTGTTTGCTAAGTATCTAAATGGTTCTGCAAGGCAAGTTGCTCTTCTTTCGATTAAGGCATTGCAATATAATCCTTATAGACAAATTTGGGAGAAAAGACTTACAAGGTATTTAAGCTGGCGTTGGAGGACCCAAGCTAGAAAAGGAGACTTTTTACAGCCAAATAAAACAAGTACACTATTGGAATCAATCGGCGAAAAAATGAATAATCGCACACCTTCTCGTACTAGAGAGCGGTTTGAAAAAGCTATGGATACATTACTAGAAGATGGTGTCATCGCGTCATGGCATTATGAAAAATGGGATGAATCTATTGCGGATTATAAAGGATGGGCTAGTATTTGGTTGAATTCTATGATTTTAATAGAGCCACCGGAGATTATTAAGGACCAATATCGTTCAATTGAAAAAAAACAAAAAGTTCGAAGTGACATTCGGCCTTCACAACAGGATTCTAATAGTCAAAAGAGAAGTGAAAATATTGGTGAGCAAATAAGAATCACTAGAAAAATTCTTAATCTTTCTTTATATCAATTAGCAGAAGAACTAGAAATATCTGCTCCTTACGTGAGTAACATTGAGAGAGGGATCAAAAGGCCATCACATAAAATTCGAACGAAAATGATAAAATGGCTGGAAAAACAGGAACATAAAAATAATTCATAGCATTATACTAAACCTCTTCATCTATATGGAAGAGGTTTTTTCGTTATTAAATGTGAATGTTCTTCTAGATTCATGAACTCTTGATAAGGAAAAATCCTGAATGTATTCTTCATATTTTGTTATACTTTTTAATTTTAAGAAATTTCCCATATATGGTCTTCTAAAAAAAGTTTGGCGCTTATCTTGTTCCAATGTCGGGGTTATCGGTGCGTAAAGTCGGGGTAATCGAGAACATTTATTTTTAATAGGATTCTCGAAAACCTTGCTGCATATAGTTTTTTGCAGCCTTTTTTTATTATTAACACCCTAATGTTTAAATGAATTTAACAAATGTGATTTTTAAGAATTTTATTGCCTTCCATGTAAGATTACAACAAAGATATTTTCTGTATATGTGGGGGGGAAGATTTTTGACAAAAGATAATAAGTTAAATAATTCTTATGAAACTCTTGAGCCATTATTTAATCCTAAATCTGTCGCAATCCTAGGTGCTTCTGAGAGTAAATACAAAATCGGATATTTACAAGTTAAAGCTCTTTTAGATGGCCAGTTTAGTGGAGAGATATATCCAATCAATCGTAAAGCAAAAGAAATCGAAGGTTTAAAATGTTACCCATCTTTATCAGATATCCCAAACGATATTGATTTAGCTATTTTTTGCCTAGGTGCTGAACAGGTACAGCAAGCTTTAGAGGACTGTGCGCAAAAGAAAGTAAAAGCAGCGATCATTTTTGCTGCAGGTTTTTCTGAAACTGGGGAAGAAGGTGTCAAACAACAGGAGACACTTACTGAACTTGCTAGAAAGAATGGCATACGGATAGTGGGACCTAACTGCGTTGGTTTAGTAAATTTGTCTAATGGTTTAATAGGTACTTTTTCACCTGCTATTCTATCTGTACCTTTAAATGATCAAAGAGGTGTGGGGTATGTTTCACAAAGTGGAGCGTTTGGTGTATTAACTTATATGGCAGCAGCGCAGAATGGGCTAAGCTTTAATTACTTCGTGAGTGTAGGAAATGAAATGGAAACTGAATTCTCAGATATTATTGAATATATGATTCATGATCCAAAAACAAGTGTAATAAGTGGCTACTTAGAAGGAGCTAAAAATCCAGATAAATTAAGAAGCTTAGCTAAAGAAGCGTTGGATAGAAATAAACCAATTGTTGTCATGAAAACAGGACGAAGTATAGCCGGTAGCAGAGCTGCTGTATCTCATACAGGATCTCTTGCCGGATCAGATAAGGTATATGATGCCTTTTTTAAACAATCAGGCATGGTTAGAGCCGACGATTATGAAGATATCATATCTTTTTCAAAGCTTTTCCTTTCCAAGAAACTTCCAAATGGAAGGAATACGGTAATAATCACTAGTTCTGGTGGCAGGGGTATAAATGAAGCAGATCGTTGTGAGGCCTATGGTCTTAATATCATACCACTAAGTTCGAAGACAACAACAGAGATTAAGCGCTTTTTACCTAACTTTGCAAGCGCTTCCAACCCTGTTGATTTAACAGCTGCTGCATCAGTTTCAAATCCAGAATTATTTATAGCTCCATTACGAGCACTTATTGAAGATCCAGATGTCGATAACATCATTTTCACAGAATTTCCGTTCAGTTGGACCGCTGAAAATCCATTATTGCAAGAGTTTATAGATATTTGTAGCCGTTCAAATAAATTTGTATTTATTACAACATTCCCGTTAGATGGTATGTCCCTTCCTCCGGGAACTCCAGAGCTTGTGAAAAATGGTATTCCAGTTATACCAGGTAATCTAAATCCAATTAGAGGATTAGCTAAATTAGTGGAGTACAGTGAATACTATCGGAAAAATCATGAAGCAAACGTTTTCAATTCCTCAAAGAAAATAGAGAAACAAAGATTACAAAGCTTGTTGGAACCCGGTACTACATTAAGTGAATCTCAAGCAAGTGATATTTTAGAACGCTATCAGATTCCGACAACAAAGCGGGTAATAGCTGAAAATGCAGAAAAAGCTTCCCAACATGCAAACAAAATCGGTTACCCGGTTGTGCTAAAGGTTGATTCTCCAGATATTCCTCATAAAACGGAGGCAGATGCCATTCGATTGAATCTAAAAAATGATCAAGAAGTAAAGAAAGCATTTAATGAGATAAAACGTAATGCACTAAATTATAAACCAGATGCAAAAATCAATGGAATTTCTGTTCAGGAAATGTTACCTGATGGAGTTGAAGTTATTGTTGGTGCGAGTAACGATCCTGTATTTGGACCAGTTATTATGTTTGGTTTAGGCGGAATATTTGTTGAGATTTACAAAGATATTTCGTTTAGAATAGCCCCTCTAACGAGAAAAGATGCGCTTGAAATGATTGAAGATATTAAAGGAAAAGCCATTCTAAAAGGGACGCGCGGAAAATCTTCTATTGATATTGAAGCCATCATTGATGTGTTATTAAAGGTTTCTGCTCTGGTTACTGATTATAAAGACTCCATCGAAGAGTTGGATATTAATCCTTTAATAGTTTATGAAAATGGGATCAAAGCGGCAGATGCCATGATTGTAGTAGGAAACAAAGTCGATGATAAAGCAACGATTAGGGGGTAGAAAGCAAATGGATTTGGAAAATTTAAACGGTTTAACGGGATCAGAATTTATATTTGAAGTCGAAAAAAGGCATATACGTCAATTCGCAGAAGCGATAGGCGACCTTAATCCTTTATACGTGGATGAAGAGTATGCTGCAAAAACGTCATATGGCGGCATTATTGCACCACCAACCTTCCCTATAGCAATTGGACAAGATAGTGGAGAAAGCCTTGACTTAGGTCTCGATCAAAAAAGAATGCTGCATGGGGAACAGGAGTTTATTTATAATCGTCCAATTCGACCCGGGGATATCTTATATTGCCAGATGAAAGTATCTGATGTGTACGAACGTGAAGGAAGAAAAGGACCTATGCAGTTTTTGGTACTTGATACAGAAATGAAAGATGAATCTGGAGAGTTGGTTGTTATTAGCAGAACGAATATTATTTACCGTCCTTTAAGGGGCAGTCATTCTCCTGTTTGAAAACATCATCAATTATAAGTGAGAAGCAAATTAATAAGAGAGGAATAATCATCCAAGACAGAAGGATAATTTGCCACTGAAAGGAGGAATTGAAAATGTTGATTTATGAAGGTTTATATGAAGGTCAAAAGCTTAAGTCCCTCATCAAGCCGGCAGTAACAAAGGTGCAACTAGTCAAATATGCAGGTGCTTCAGGAGATTTTAACCCGCTACATACAGATGATGCCTTCGCAAAGGAAATCGGAATGCAAGGTGTGATTGCTCATGGAATGCTGGTAATGGGATTTTTAGGTGAATATGTAATGAAACTGGCTGGTGATACAGCGGTGCCGTCTAACTTTAGAATGAGATTTGGCGCTGTAACTCTACCAGGAGACCAAATTACTTGTTCTGCGTTTGTAAATAATGTTTATGAAGAAAAAGGTCAGCGGTTTGTCAGACTTGACCTTATTGCTGAAAAGGAACCAGAGCAGGTAGTAGGTTCAGGCCAAGTAGTTTTACAGTTTCAGTAAGTAGTTTTTAAGCAATCAAAGGGGAGGTATTTTTTATGGGAAGCATAAAAGATCGCTATGCCATAGTTGGTGTAGGAGAAAGCGAGCGTTCCAAGAATTCGGGCACAACTCCGTTACATTTGGCATTGGATGCAGCACGAGCTGCATTGAATGATGCTGGTCTTCAAGCGAAAGATATTGATGGTTTTATGAGTTATTCAGAAAATGATTCTTGTACATCACATCAGTTAGCAACATATTTAGGGGTCCGTCCGAAATATGTAAAAGATATTATGGGTGGAGGAAGCAGTACGGAAATGTTGATTGCTGATGCCGTTGGACTTATTGAAACAGGCCAATTAAATACAGTATTGATTTATCGTTCTATGAATGGTCGTTCTGGTGTGCGCATGGGCGGAGGCGGATGGGATGTAAATATGCTTCAATCAGCCATTGAAGGAGGAAGCTTTATCATTCCTTACGGAGCGGGTAGTCCATCTCAATGGTTCGGACTTTTTGCAACTCGTCATATGCATGAAACTGGGCTTACCCAGGAGCATCTTGGACATGTTTGCTTAAGTTTTTATGAACATGCTCAACGGAATCCTAAAGCTTACTTTTACGGTAAACCTTTAACGATGGAGGAATATCAGAAAACACCATATTTAAGTTATCCGTTTAAAAAACATGACTTCTGTCTGGAATCTGATGAAGCAAATGCGATTATTGTTACATCAGCAGACCGAGCTAAAGATTGCAAATCCAAACCAGTATACATCATGGGTTTATCAGCTAGACAGTGTGTGTCACATGCACATTATTGGAATGATTTATCTGAAGTAGCAGCAGACTATGTTGCCCCTGAAGTATATAAAATGGCTGATGTACAACCTGAAGATATTAATGTTGCTTCTATTTATGACTGTTATAGCTGGGTTGTCCTTCGTCAGTTAGAGGCATATGGATTTGCTCCACGAGGTGAAGTAGGGAATTTCGTAGCCGAAGGAAACTTGCGTATGGGTGGAAAATTACCTTCAAATACAGCAGGAGGAATGCTGTCAGAAGGCTATACACATGGGATGAATAACGTATTGGAAATTGTTAGGCAAGTTCGGCACGAATATAAAGGATCAGATCGTCAAGTAGAAAATTGCGAAATAGGCATATGTACTGGCTGGGCTGGTCCTGATATGGCTGGAGCTATGATTCTTAGAAATTAGGAGGGGACAAAATGGAATTCCAAAAACCAATTCCGCTGAAAACACAAGATAATAGTCCGTATTGGGATGGAGCAGACCGTCATGAACTGATTCTACAAAAATGTAAAAGTTGTAATGAATATTCACATCCTCCAGGTCCGAGTTGTGCAAAATGCGGCAGTACTGAACTAAGCTGGGAAAGCCAAGGCAGTGATATAAATGGAAAAGTCTATTCGTATATTGTTTCTTATCGTCCTTTTCTTCCGGGGTTTCAAGATGATTTACCGCTCATTATTGCGATTGTTGAATTAAATAAGTTGCCACAGGTCAAATTAATCGGAAATATTCTTCAATGTTCACCTGATGATATTGAAATAGGAATGCCTGTTAAGATGATTTGGAAAGAAATTACGGAAGACCGCTCACTTCCGCAATGGACTCAAGTGTAGAAAAATAATTTTGTTTAGCTAAAAAGGAGGAAAGAAAACTATGGATTTTTCATTTACAACAAAAGAAGAAGAATTCCGACATGAATTGAGAACCTGGCTTGAAGAAAATTTACCTGAAGGTTGGTTAGATGGAACTAACAAAGTATCTAAAAATGAAGATGAGTATGCTATTTTCTTGAGAAACTGGCAAAGAAAATTATATGAAGGTGGTTGGGCAGCGGTTGCTTGGCCTGAAAAATATGGAGGTCGAGAAGCAACGTTGATGGAGGAAATTGTTTATCAACAGGAAATGGTTCGTGTAAAGGCGCCTGCACTTGTGAATTATGTAGGCATTCATATGGTAGCACCGACTCTAATGCAAATTGGGACAGAAGAACAAAAATCAAAGTATATCCAAAAGATTCTCACAGGTGAAGAGGTATGGTGTCAAGGATATTCCGAACCAAACGCAGGATCCGATTTATCAGCTATTCAAACAAGCGCAGTGAAAGATGGAGATCGTTGGATAATAAATGGTCAAAAGGTATGGACCAGTTTTGGTCATTTAGCGGATCGATGCTTTTTACTAGCTCGAACTAATCGTTTCGATAAGAAGCATAAAGGAATAACTGTGTTTCTTTTAGATATGAATCAACCAGGAGTAGAAACTAGACCTATCATTCAAATGGATGGTCAGCATGATTTTAATGAAGTGTATTTAAATGATGCGATTGCGTATGATGCTGAAATTGTTGGTGAAGTGGATGAAGGTTGGAAGGTTACAATCGCCCTGCTTATGCACGAGAGAACAGGAATCGGCGGACAGGTTTTTACACTAGAGCAGCAGTTTAATGAACTTGTGTCTTTGACTAAAGAGTTAAAAGAGGATGATCAGCCATTAATGGCTAACCCGCTTGTTCGTAAAGAAATGATAGATTTATATACTCGTACCCGTGGTTCGCTATTAAATTATTATCGGAATTTAACGAAAACATTAAAAAACGGTCATCCGGGAGCGGAAGGCTCAATGGATAAATTGATGGTAAGTGAACTCACCAAAGAGCTTCTTTCTCAATCGATATCTCTACAGGGTCATCAAGGCGTTTTATGGAAAGAAGATGCAATCACTGCCAATTCATACTGGCAAGATAATTATCTTTATTCCTTCGGCCAGACAATTGGCGGAGGAACGAGCGAAATACAAAAAAACACAATTGGAGAAAGAATTCTAGGTTTGCCGAAAGATATGGGACGTTAAGACTAAAAAGGGGTGATTAAAGATGGATTTTTCTTTAAATCAAGAGCAAGAGATGTTTAGAGGATATGTCCGAAAGTATTTAGATGATGCCGGGCAAACAAAAACGGCCCGTGAATTTATAAAAGGTGAAACAGAATCATTACAATCAATATTAACTGGTATGGCCGAATTAGGTTGTACAAGTATTAATATTTCGGAAAATTACGGAGGAATGGGTTTAGGTCCTCTAGATTTAATACCTGTTCTTGAAGAAACTGGTCGTTCTTTATTGCCAGGCTTATATTTAGAAACGAATGCACTTGCAGTTCCATTACTAGAGAAATTCGGTACGGAAGAACAAAAAGAAAGATATTTGTCTGAAATTTCGAATGGGACAAAATCATTTTCTCTAGCTTGGTTGGAACCAGGTGGAAGTTATAACCCATCTGGTATTAATCTAGCAGTAAAAGAAGAAAATAACCATTTGGTATTAAATGGTGTGAAATCATTAGTTCCCGATGCGGAGTTAGCTGATCATTATATCGTACTAGGTCGCACCAGTACAGGTAATGGTAAAGAAGGGATTTCATTAATTATTATTGATCGAACATCAACAAACATGACTATCCAAAGCCAAAAAAACATTGATGAAACGCGACGATTAGCAGAACTAACATTCAATAATGTTGAAATTCCAATGAATCAAATACTTGGACCTCTCCATCATGGCTGGGAAACTCTTCAAGAAGGGTTACTCTCTTTCAATGCGGCTCTTTCCGCAGTAATTGTCGGTAGTATGGAGAAAGTGGTAGAGATGGCTGCAGAGTATGCAAAAATTCGGGAACAGTTTGGTCAGCCTATCGGAAGATTTCAAGCTATTAAACATAGAATAGTAGATATGAAAATGGATCTTGAGACAGCTCGGTCCTTAGCTTATTACGCAAACTGGGCTTTGGAAAGTAATGCAGAAGATCGTGTTCAGGCTATTTCTTGCGCTCGATTATTTGCAACTGACGCATTTACCCGTATTTCTTCCGATAATATTCAGATTCATGGTGGCATTGGATTTACAGAAGAAATTGATTGCCATCTTTTTGTCAAGCGTGCTAGGCTCTATGAAAATTATTTAGGCAGTACAGAGCATTATTATAATCAAGCGGCTACAGCATTAGGTTGGTCTAACAAAGATGAAGCTATTATTTCTGTTTAAAAGGCTTACTTATTTTGAAAGGGCGGAGATTCTCATTGAAAACTGCAAATGAAATAAGAGAGTTTCATAATATCATAAATGGAAACCTGATTTCTTCTTCTTCGGGAACCCGAATAGAGAGTATTGATCCTTCAACAGGAAAGGTCTGGGCTACATTTCCTTGTAGCACCAGCCAAGATGCTGAATCGGCAGTAGAAGCAGCTCGAGCTGCTTTTGAGGAGTGGTCGTCTCGACCGGCTATGGAACGTGCTGCTTTTTTAAGACAAATAGGTGACTTAATCATTCAACATGGTGAAGAGTTAGCTGAACTAGAAACAAGAGATAATGGATGGGTAATTAAAGAAACGAGCTATGGTCTAATCCCTAGTTTAGCAAGTCTTTGGTATGATGCAGCAGGAGCAACGGCTGTTGGAAGTAAGGGGAAAACTGTTCAATTGGGTCCAACAAGCGTTGGATATACATTGAGGGAACCATTAGGGATCGTAGTAGGCGTTCTTCCATGGAACTCCCCACTTTTTACTTTTTCTATTAAAGCAGCCTATGCGCTTGCTGCTGGAAATACGGTGATTATCAAACCATCAGAAATGGCATCTATTGCTTCATTACGATTTGGTGAACTAATTAATAAGATCCTTCCACCTGGAATTCTAAATGTTGTATCAGGAAATGGAGTGGAAGTAGGAGATACATTAGTCAGTCATCCTGGAGTAAACAAGATTAGTCTAACTGGATCTGGAGGTACGGCTAGGGCGATTGCGCAATCAATAGCTCGGAAACCAAAGCCGATGATTTTAGAACTGGGTGGGAAGTCACCAAACATAGTCTTTGCAGATGCTGATCTTGATAAAGCTGCACAAGGAGTTACAATTTATGGAATCTTTAGTGGTAACGCAGGTCAACTCTGTGTAGGTGGATCACGGATTCTTATTCAAAGGCCGATTTTTGATGAGATGATTATCAAAATGAAAGAAGTAATAGCTCAGCAAATTCAACTAGGAGATCCAATGAATCCAAAAAGCTCAATGGGACCAATTGCTAACTTCTCACAATATGACAAGGTATGCTCGTATATAGAATTAGGAAAAAAAGAGGGGGGAGAAGTTATCATAGGCGGTCGTCATGGAGGTGCCGCTCTATTACCTGACGATCCCCAATTAGCGGATGGTTATTGGGTTGAGCCTACGTTAATTAAGGTCAATAGTAATTCTCTTCGAATCTGCCAAGAGGAAATCTTTGGTCCTGTAGCAACCGTGATACCATTCGATACGGAAGAGGAAGCAATAGCCATTGCAAATGATAGTGCATTTGGTTTAGGAGCTGGCGTTTGGACATCGAATTTGGATCGAGCTCACCGGATGATTCGTCAATTAGAATCAGGAAATGTCTGGGTGAACTTGTTCCGTAGAGTTGGACCAGAGCTTCCATTTGGAGGACAAAAAGACAGTGGATTTGGAACGGATTCCATCCTTGAATATACCCGTGAGAAGACCTGTTATATTGAAATCGGATGAACCTCACATTATGTAATCTAGCTAGTAAAGAACTTGTTGTAAATAGAGAAACTGGAGGTTCAATAAATGGCACAAGGGTCTAAAGGTGTTTTTTATGGATGGTATGTTGTGTTGTGTGGCTTCTTTATTATGTTCGCCGGCTTCTCTATAATAAATTCTTTACACAGTTTATTCATGGTCCCTGTTACAGATGATTTAGGGATAAGCAGAACCGCTTTTTCAATCGCACTTTCGATTGCCGGCCTTGGAGTGGCTGTTGCTTCTCCATTCATGGGTAAACTGCTAGCAAAAGGAAATATGAAATTGATTATGTCAATTTGCGTAATTATGGCCGGAGTAGGATTTATGTCATATTCGCTAGCAAACTCAGCGCTATATTTTAGCATTGTAGGATTTATGATTGGTATCTGCGTGGCAGGTTTCTCCAATATCCCGATTTCAATTATGGTAACCAACTGGTTTTATGAAAAAAAAGGGAAAGCAATGGGTTTAGCCTTTGCGGGTTCAGGTATTGGAGCTGCAGTGTTAAGTCCAATTTTAACTACATTAATCTCAAACTACGGTTGGAGAACAGCCTACGTTATTGCTGGTGCACTTATCATTGTTTTAACGTTGCCTTTAGTACTACTATTTGCCAAGAAAAGTCCTGCTGAAAAAGGACTAGTTCCACTGGGAGCAGACGAGATGGAATCTGCAGAGAATTTAGAGTCTGAACAGAGTGGCCTAACCATGGGAGAAGCAAAGAAGACAGCTATGTTTTGGATTTTTGTCCTAGGAATCGTTTGCTTTGCATTAGTTGCAGGCGGCGTTCAAATGCATATTCCAGCCTATCTAATGGATATCGGACATCCAGCCATCTTTGCCGGCACAATTTTTGGTATTCTTTCCCTTGCAAATACGGTAGGGAAGTTGATTTTAGGTGCAGTATTTGATAAGTTCGGTACTGCAGGTGGTGCAATTTATGTTGGATTTTGTATGACGACTGCTATGGTAGCGCTTCTGTTAGCTAAGACACAAGCATTCGCTTTCTTATTTGCAATTGCATTTGGCTTTAGTATTGTCATTTCCACATTAGGTCCGCCTTTTATGACTAATGATATCTTTGGAAAGAAAGATTTTGGATCTATTTTTGGTATAGTGCAAGTTTTCTTTGTAGCTGCAGGTTCCTTTGGGGTAATAGTTTCTGGTTTAATCTATGATGTAACTCAAAGCTACCGTGTAGCTTGGATTTTCTTCCTTTGCTTATTCATCTTCAGTATGGTCTGTGTGTTAGTAGCAAACAGTATGAAAAAAACAACGAAAGAAAAATTCAAAAACACTTCCAATCAAAAAATTATATAAAGTAGTTGAATCATGTTAATAAATCCTAAGGAATATCACTGCTACGACATTTCAACTTAAAATGTACCATTCCTATTAAATGAATGTTTTCTAAAAAAAGACACTAACTTTACGAGTAGTGTCTTTTTTCTTATTCAACTTTTCATAACCAAGGTGAGCTATTCTCTATTTTGTCAATTAGTAATCAAATTCATCATTTATGAGAATATCCAAGAAATATTAAGAATATTCATGTGTCTGTTTAGGGTTATTTGTGAAGGGGATTTTTGTCCCTTAATATCGAAACCAATTACAGGGCATGGATCCAGAGAGTATCACAGTGGCAGGTGACAGCGATTATCTTGATGTCCAAAGAGCATGGAGGTCCGACTATCCGCCAACAATTGTGAAAAAAGTATCAGATCGTTCGTCTTTATCATCCAACTTTAGGTGGAAGTAGTAAAAGAGAATCTGTATGGGAAATACATACACAAATGGATTTGTGAACAATACCATAAGCATGCCGGGCTGCCTTTTCTATGTAAACGTTGATTATCCTTGTAACGATGGATAATACCTCCTAATTTATTTTAGTATAGCTAATGACTAAGGTTGAATAGGCATATCGAACACAAAAATCGTCTTCGCAGTATCAATATCTATATTAATATCCGTAATCGAACTCAAAATCAGTTGATTGTTGGAAAACAGGAGGGTTGAATAACTTAAAGCGATGGGAGAATTAGACGTTAAAAAGCTGACATATTATAAGTTGGTATAAGAATACGAAAGAGATGTAAAAAGGATTATTATATATAGAAGAAACACGTCAAAGAAGAGCATCTGCCTAGGGAAAGGCAGATGCTTTTTCAACAAAATGTTTTTTGGATAGGGCATTCCCAACGAAATTAATCATATCTAAATAACGAGAAGGAGATATTTAGATATGATTTCATCACGAAAAATTCTTTACTATTTCATGAATTTTTTCAGGTTTCAAAAATGATGATATGGATTCTTCAGTTTGAATGGTAAGAGCAGCACCAGCAAGACCTAATTTGCAAGCACTAAATAGCGATTCTTCGTTCAGGATTCCGTAGATTGCACATGAAGAAAATGCTTCACCAGCCCCTGTGACATCAACCACGTCAGTTTTGAAAGGAGGCAAGTGTCCAGATTCCTCTGTAGAAAAATAATAAACCCCCTGATCACCAAGTGTGATAATAACTTTTTGAACGCCACGCTGTCTAATTTTTTCACAGGCTAATTGGCAATCCTTGATTGATTCGATTTTTATTTCAGCAAGTATCTCTGCTTCTTCTCGGTTAGGCATCAGCAGTTCTACACCGTCAAGACGAAATGGAAGTTTTCGTGCTTTGGCTGTAGATACAGGGTCAATGTACATAGGAATGTTTTCATCGCGGCAGCGGTTAATTAAATAACTGAGACATTCCTTAGGAATATTCGTATCCAAAAAAACAGCTTGGGAGGAAATGATATAGGACCATTTTTCCTCAAACATAGATGTTGTTATTTTTTCGTATATATTCATATCAGCCATGGAGACAATGCTTTCACCATTAATATCTAATAAGGTGGTAAAAGTCCCTGTTCGCTCTGTTGGTAAAACCCATACTTGACTAACATCCACTCCTTGTCTTTTCGTTTCATTCAGTATCCAGTTACCTTCTTTGTCGTCCCCTACACAAGCCATAAGAGTAGTGCTACAGCCGAGTCGACTTAAATTTTCGGCAAAGTTGCGTGCTATTCCGCCACAAGCTTCAGTAATTTTTACTGGATTAGATGAATATAAACGCACCTCCTGATTTGATCGGGCTTTCCGGTCTGTGTTTGCCCCTCCAATACAGAGGATCGACGATTCTTCTCGGAGAATATAGGCGCGTCCTTTTATTTCACCACGTTTCGTCAAGTTAGCAATATAATTGGCAACTGCAGGTCGTGATAAACCAACTTTACTTGCTAATTCTTGCTGTGATATGAAAGGATTTATTTTTATGTAATCTAAAATTTGTTTCTCTTTATCCATGAAGTATCCTCACTTCTCATTAAACGATAGTTTATTATATAAACAAAAGTTTGTAAACGTTTAATTGTAAATAGATTAATCATAATAACTTTATCTTCTGTTTGTTTACAAGATAGCCGAAATTTCTTAGTATACAAAATACCCTTTTTTTTGAACCTGAGTAAAACAATAGGATTAATTACTTTTTTTGAAAGAAATTTTTTAGTATTCTCATTTCTAGCGACAAATAAATTATACGCTATCTAAATTTTACAGACAAATGATTGGCCAATCAATAATAAAAAAATAGATTGTAAAAATGTTTATCTTTGATTTATATTGAAGATTATGATTTTTTGTTGGATTTTCAAAAATCATATTTAAAACTCAATGAATTATAAAAAATGATAGGAGGAATTAGAATAATGAAGATTTATCTGTACCCCTTGTTGGTAGTTATAGCAGCTAGTAGTTATGGTTTAGTTTCAACTATTATAAAACTAGCAATGCGTAGTGGTTTTTCGGCATCTGAAGCTGTTACAAGTCAATTTTTTTTCGGTTTTTGTATCGCAGTGTGTATTTTCATTCTTACAAACCGAACAAAATTAAGCTTTAATGGAGTTAAAATTCTTATCTTAGCTGGAGTATTTACAGGGTTGACAAATATTTTTTATGGTCTTTCTTTGAACTATTTACCTGCATCCTTGGCCGTTGTACTATTGTTTCAATTTACATGGATAGGCATGTTGATTTCTTGTATAACAAAACGAAAATTTCCCAGTCGAATTGAATTGATATCTCTAATAATATTGGTTGCAGGGACCATACCAGCAGCGGGTTTGATAGATGTTGATTTATCTCAAATACCTTTTCAAGGTTGGTTATGGGGTTTAGCAGCTGCTCTTTGTTATTCCCTATTTTTATTTGTTAACGGTAGAGCAACTACAAATATGAATACCACTAATCGCTTAGTATTGGTTTCATTCTTTGCTTTTATGATTTCGGTTGTTTTTCAGTCTCCAGAAGTTATTTGGAATGGAACCTTGTTTAGCGAAGGACTTTGGATTTATGGTTTGATATTGGGGTTATTTGGGATGATTATTCCGGTTTTCTTATTCACTATTGCAGTTCCTAAAGTTGGATTGAGTATGTCATCAATATTGGGTGCTATTGAATTGCCAATCGCAGTGATGGTGTCAGTCATATTGTTAAGTGAGAATGTTACTTCACTGCAAATAGTAGGTATTGTAACCATTCTTCTAGGCATGAGCTTACCAACAATGCTTAATAGAAATATATTGTTAATTAAAAAGAAAGTAGTACAACATTAGGCGCAAAATAAAATTTTCAATAACATGGTGTCATTTGTAATTAAATAAGTATTTAAAATATTATTGACAATTAAAAATGTAAGCGTATACTAAACGTATGTTCATGGAATAAACATTTGTTTAAAGAAGTGAGGTGTAAAAATGGCTAATGATATTAATGAAAAAGAAGAGTTGATTTTAGATATGATTCGAGAAAATCCCTTTATTTCTCAACAGGAGTTATCGGAAATTGTGGGTATATCAAAGTCGTCTATTGCTAATATTATTTCTGGATTAATCAAGAAAGAGTATGTCTTTGGCAAGGCTTATGTTTTAAATGAAATAGCTCCTATTGTTTGCATAGGAGGTGCTAACGTAGATAAGAAATTTTATACAAAATATAAAATTACTAATGAAACATCTAATCCAGTAAGGTCCTCTAGATCGGTTGGAGGAGTAGCAAGAAATATTGCTGAAAATTTAGGTAGATTAGGTGAGGATGTTACATTAATTTCAGCAAGTGGTCTCGATTCAGAGTGGAAAGAGATTTATGATTTATCGTCACCTTTTATGAATTTAGAACATGTCTCTCAAAATGAAAATTTGACAACAGGATCTTATACAGCAGTTTTAGATATGAATGGGGATTTATCAATTGCATTAGCAGACATGGACGTTTTTGAGAATATTACACCTGAGTTGTTGATTAAAAACAGTAATATTCTTAGAAGAGCTAAATGTATCGTAGTGGATTTAAATTGTCCAAGTGAAACAATTGATTTTCTTTGTTTTTTCACATCTAAACATAATATTCCATTAGTCATTATTCCTGTTTCGTCTCCCAAAATGAATAGACTTCCAAAAACTTTGAATGCAGTTAGTTGGCTCATCGTAAATAAAGATGAAACAGAAACTTTTATGAATATTAAAATCAATGATGAAGAAGATTGGGGAAATTCAGTTAAAGAGTGGTTAGATTTAGGAGTCAAAAATGTTATTGTAACGAATGGTTCAAAAGGTGTAATGACAGGTAGTGAAAATGGTGAGATTCATTATTTTCCTGCCATAGAAACACCAATTGTTGTTGATGTTACAGGTGCTGGAGATTCATTTTGTTCAGGCGTTATTTATTCCTGGTTACAAAAAAAAGAAATTGATTACATCATAAAAGCTGGCTTGGTCAATTCCCATAAAACAATTATGTCGAAGTATACAGTTAGACAAGAATTATCAAAAAAACAATTAATGTTAGATATGGAGGCAATTTAAATGAAAAAATATATTGAATTATCTGCAGAGGTACAACAAGCAAAAGAGGAAGGAAAAGCAATCGTTGCATTAGAATCTACTATTATTTCACATGGTATGCCTTATCCTCAAAATGTCAAAATGGCTCGTGAAGTTGAACAAATTGTTCGTGATAACGGTGCTGTTCCAGCGACAATTGCTATCATTGATGGAAAAATTAAAATTGGTTTAACAGAAGATGAATTAGAATTATTTGGTAAAAGTTCAGATGTTGCTAAAGTATCAAGACGTGATTTAGCTCAAATTATTGCTACAAAACAACTAGGAGCAACGACTGTTGCTACAACGATGATTTGCGCTGATTTGGCAGAAATCAAAATCTTTGTAACAGGTGGTATTGGTGGGGTTCATAAAGGTGCAGAAACTACTATGGATATCTCAGCTGACCTTGAAGAATTAGCCCAAACTAATGTAGCCGTAATTTGTGCTGGTGCTAAATCAATCCTAGATTTATCACTTACACTAGAATACCTTGAAACAAAAGGGGTGCCTGTAATTGGATATGAAACGGAGTGCCTACCAGCATTCTACACAAGAAATAGTGAATATCTATTAAACTTCTCCACTGATTCAATCGATGAAATTGCTGAAACATTAAAAACGAAATGGGAATTAAATCTTAATGGTGGAGCAGTTATCGCTAATCCTATTCCTGAAAGATTTGCTATGGATGAAGATTATATCAATGAAATTATCGGTCAAGCAATTAAGCAAGCTGAAGAAAATCATATTATTGGTAAGGATAGTACACCATTCCTGCTCGGAAAAATAAAAGAATTAACTGGCGGTAAAAGCCTTGATGCCAATATAGAATTAGTAAAACATAATGCTAAAGTAGGAGCCGAAATAGCAGTTAGTTTCAACAACAAAACTAAACTAATACTAAACTGAGTTCGTAATTAGCATAAACTCAACTTCTATAAAGTTAAATGTCTCAGATTATTGTTAACAACTAGACTTTATAGAAGTTGTTTTTTAAAACGAATGTAAACGTTTCCATTTAAAAGGAGAGCCTGAAAATGAATTTTATCTTCTTAATAACAGGAATTTTACTTGTTTTTGTTGTTGCTTTTTTAGTAAGTAACAATAGAAAACAAATACGATATAAACGTATTCTGATTATGTTAGTTGTGCAAATCATTTTAGTTTACTTCATGATGAATACTAGTATAGGTCTAATTGCGATTACCAAAATAGGAGTGTTTTTTGAAAAATTAATGGCGATTGCTGATTCAGGAATTCAATTTGTATTCGGTGGAATGGTGAATGAAGGTGCAATAACGTTTTTCTTTGTAGCGTTATTACCTCTGGTTTTTATGTCAGTTTTAATAGGAATACTTAATTATATAAAAGTATTACCATTCGTAATCAAATATATCGGTTTAGTTTTAAGTAAAATAACAGGAATGGGTAAACTAGAAAGCTATTTTGCTGTATCTACAGCTGCGCTGGGACAACCAGAAGTGTTCTTAACCATTATCAAGCAAATACCACTCTTATCTCCAAAAAGACTTTACACAATTTGTACATCAGCAATGAGTGCAGTAAGTATGGCGATGGTTGGGGCTTATATGACAATGTTAGAGCCAAAATATGTTGTAACTGCTGTTGTATTGAATATTTTTAGTGCACTCATAGTTGCTAATATTATTAACCCATATGATTTAGACGATAATGAGGATCTAATTCAAATTGAAGAAAATGAAAGAGTTCCTTTCTTCCAAATGGTTGGAGAAAGTGTAATGGATGGATTTAAAATTGTTATTATCGTTGCTGCTATGCTATTAGGGTTTATTTCCTTGATGGAATTGATCAATGTGATTTTTCTAGGTGTATTTCATGTTTCTTTCCAAACGGTTATTGGTTATATTTTTGCACCAATTGCTTTTTTAATAGGTGTTCCTTGGGCAGAAGCTGTACAAGCAGGTGGAATAATGGCGACAAAACTAGTTACAAATGAATTTGTTGCAATGTTGAATTTTGGTGAGATTTCAAACCATCTTTCCGATAAAACAGTTGCTATTGTTTCAGTTTATTTAGTTAGTTTTGCAAATTTTGGAACTGTGGGTATTGTTTCAGGTTCAATCAAATCAATCAGTGAAAAACAAGGGAGTTATGTTGCAAAATTTTCATTGAAATTATTGTTAGGTGCGACATTAGCATCTGTAATTTCAGCCACAATTATGGGTATTGTCATGTAATTTTTATATAGAGGTGAAATATGATGATTAAAAGAAGAATTATTATGGATTGTGATCCAGGACATGATGACGCAATTGCAATTATTTTAGCTGCTGCACAACTAGAATTGGAGATTTTAGGGATTACAACAGTTTCCGGGAATGCTGAAATTGAAAAAACAACTATGAATGCATTAAAAATTTGTGATTTAGTTTCACTAACGGATGTTGTTGTTTCAAAAGGGGCAAGCGAGCCATTGATTCGATTACGAGAAACTGCACCTGGTATTCATGGAGATTCAGGTCTGGATGGTCCAGAATTGCCCGAACCTTCTCGTAGCTGGAGTGAGGAGCATGGAGCTGACACAATCATAAGACTGTTAAAAGAGTCAAAAGAGCCTGTTACAATTCTTCCAACAGGACCATTAACAAATATTGCTTTAGCTTTATCAAAAGCACCAGAAATTAAGGACAATATTGAAGAAATTGTTCTTATGGGTGGTGGAACATTTGGTAACTGGACTCCAACTGCTGAATTTAATATTTGGGTTGATCCAGAAGCTGCAAAAAAAGTATTTGATAGTGGTATTCCAATAGTAGTTATGGGATTAGATATAACACATCAAGCCATAGCAACACGAGAAGTTATCGATCAAGTGAATAAAATTGATAACAATGTTGCTAAAATAGTTGGTGAATTATTAGTGTTTTTTGCATCAACATATAAGGAGATGTTCGACTTTGATGGGGCACCAGTACACGATGTATTAACTGTGGCATATTGTGTTGCACCAGAATTGTTTAAGACGAAAGATGTAAATATTACAGTGGAAACTAAAGGAGAGTTTACTGCAGGAACAACGTTAATTGATCTACATGGGGTCACTGGTAGAAAAGTTAATGCTAAGTTTGGATTAGAACTTGATGTAGAAGGTTTTTGGAAGCTAATGATTGAAGCACTTAAAAAATACTAGATTTGAGTGTTGTCCTTGAAACATTAACGGAAGTATCTCATGATAAAATCCTAGATAGATTATAAGAGTCAAAAGAAAAACCCCGGTGACTATGCCGGGTAGAACTATCTTAGAAATACACCCAAGCCTCAACAGATAGTCTTTGCAAATGAAATTGTACCAGTAACATCATTGAAAAAAATTCATAAGGAACAAAAACAACTCAAAGTAAAGTATGAGCAGCTAAAATTGTTTTGAAATAATAAGAAATTAATATTCAAAAGAAGAAGTAGACAATTATCCAGTAGAAAAGCCTATAAATTAGGCTTTTTTTATCTGTTTTTAAATTAAAGCAAGGTCTCAGTAAATAATGGTTGGCATTAGATGCTCGATAATATATATGAGGTAAAATTAATTTTTACCAAAAAAATATTTTTTTACCATCTTGTTTAAAAATGATATAATTTTCTTAAAATTATATTTATTTAAGAGAGGACTGGTGAAGAGTATGCTGACATTTGGTACAGTTATAAAGCAAAATGCAAGTAAGTACAAAAATAAGCCGGCTGTTATTTTTCAAAATACGATCAAGACATATGAAGAGTTAAACATTCGCGCGAACAAAATTGGAAACGCTTTCTTGGATCGTGGCTTTCAAAAAGGCGATAAAGTAGCTGTCATGCTAAAGAACCATGCTGCTTATGTCGAGATCATTGCCGGGCTCTCCAAAATCGGAGTCATCATTGTACCGATAAACTATCGCCTGGTTGGACAGGAAGTAGAATATATACTAAGAAACTCTGAAAGCCGGGGATTCATTATTTCAGAAGAATATGAAGGTATTGCACAAGAGTTGCTCCCAAGAAACTCTCAATTAGACACCGTACTGGTAGTGGGCGGTGCGTCCAATGAAATTATGGAAGGGTATGTAGATTTTCTTGCTTCAGGCTGTGATGCGGAGCCGAACATTGAGGTTCATGAGAAAGATACTTTCTATTTGGGCTACACTTCCGGTACGACCGGAAAGCCAAAAGGAGTGGTCATTTCCCATCGGTCCCGAATACTGACAGGAATGGCGGCAGCTTATGAATACAAGATTGGCGAATCAGATATTCACCTTGTTGCAGGGCCAATTTATCATGCAGCCCCTTGGATTTTTCTTGTCATGCAGCTGCTCGTGGGTGGCACCCTTGTCATTCATGAATCATTTAATGCAGAACAAGTGCTTGAAGACATTGAGCGATACCAGATAACAAACACGTTCCTTGCACCAACGATGTACAATTTCTTGATCAACACGAAGGAAGAAATAAAAGCAAAGCATGACATCTCCTCTATGCGTGTGTTGGTTTCAGCAGGCTCGCCGCTGCCGACACAAACAAAACTGGATATTCTGGACTTTTTCAAAAATGCCGATTTGAACGAATTTTACGGTTCGACTGAAAGTGCGATTACACTGAACATTAAACCAGGTGACATTCGCCGGAAGGAACGTTCAGTGGGACATCCTTTCCCTCTTGTGGAATGTTTAATTTTGGATGACGAGAAGAACCCGATTTCGAACGGTGAAGTAGGGGAGCTATATTTTAAATCACCGTACAACTTAGACGGTTATTATAAAAATCCGGATGCTGACGCCGCTTCGTTTTATCATGGTTTTTTTACAGTGGGAGATATGGCGCTACAGGATGAGGATGGATTTTACTATATTGTGGACCGAAAGAAAGACATGCTGATCAGCGGCGGCGTTAATATTTATCCGCGTGAAATTGAGGAAGTCCTTTATTCACATCCCGGGATTCTCGATGTTGCGGTGATTGGTGTACCTGATGCCGTGTGGGGGGAATCGGTTAAAGCCATTGTTGTACAAAGGGAAGGGGCTAATCTCATAGTAGAAGATATCATTGGTTACTGCGAAGGAAAATTAGCCGGCTATAAGAAACCAAAATCAGTAGACTTTGTACATGAACTCCCACGAAACCCATCGGGGAAAATATTAAAAACAACATTGCGGGATTCCTTTGCAAACGATAGAAATGGAATCTTTCATATTAATTAATTTTTTCTATTACCGAAACAAGATGAAAAGCAACTGCGTTGATTAGGCAGTTGCTTTTTTTTATTAAATAGACTATCGCTAATAGGTTTAAAATAACAGCCTTTGCTCCTTGTGAGTAAAAGGCTGTTTTAGAGGATAAGGGGAGTATTCTGTTAAATAAGTTTATAAACACCTATTAAAAAAAGCTATAGTGTTGAATTTTTTTAGTCAATAACTCTAGTTTTTCTCACCTACAGTACAAGCCATTTTATATAAAAGTCATATCATGTATAGAAGGCAGGATATGATCGATATTACGGCCCTTCTTCGCCTGGGGATTTCATGAAATTTACCTATACTCAAAAAATTATCTAGGAATCGATGCTTTTTTTCCTCCTGTCTTTGTCACTGGATGTGAAGTGGAAGAGGAGGTGGAGATAAATAAGTATCAATTAAAAAAAGGAATGTGTTCCTGGTAAGCAGTATGTAATGCACCGAAAGCCCGAGTATTTCTATAATATATAGTCTTTTAAGCTTGAACGATTGAAAAAAATTTTGTGAAAACCATCCGGATATATGCCTACTTTTCATTTGGCGGAGGTCCGAGAGATTGTATTGGTAATCATTTTGCATTGATGGAAGGAGTGCTTGTGCTTGCGACTATTGCAAAGCGGTACAAGCTAAGGGTAGCTTCGAATCATCATGAAGTAAAGCCCCATCCATCTATTACCCTCAGGCCAAAGCGAGGATTGCGCATGATCGTAGGAAAAAGAAATGAATTCGGTCGGCTATCAACCAGTAGCAAAATAAATAATTTCTCAACGTTCCAATATGAACAGCTAGAATACAATCTTTTACTTAGTGACTCTTCAAAGTATATGTTTTTCAATATCCCTAGGAATATCATTCTATAGTTACAAATTTTTTAAAAAAAGGAGACGTTTAGGGGATGTGCCCAATTAACAATGGTAATGAAAGAATACAGTCTAATGAAAGTTCTATGTTGTCCCGTGAAGAGATAAAATCCATTGAATCCTGGATATCTAAAATGGGAAAATACCAATTTTTTAAAACGGCAAAACAAAAAATGGTTACTGCTAAAAAAGCTCTAAAATTCAAGTATAAAATGATTGGATATGGTTATAACAGAATTGTCTATGATCTCAATAATGGCTATATCTTAAAAATTGCACTGTGTGAAGTAGGATTAATAGGCAACGCAAATGAAGCATACATTTATAATAACTGCAATGAGGAAGCCCAAAAGTACCTATGTCCGGTTAAGGAGTTTGGGTCTGGCTGGATTATTATGAAGAAGATGGGCACAAAAGTGCCACTTGCAATCATGGAATATACGAAACTAATTGAGTTGGAATTAAAATTCCTAAGATACGGCATTATTCCAATAGATTTGCGGGTAGATAATGTCGCATTTTCCGAGGATAATGAAATGGTTGTCATTGATTACGGCCTATTCACCATGGATCTCAAAAGCCCTGTGTTGCGTTGGTTCGATTGACGATGGGGGGAATGACCCAATCAAATTGTGCTGCTGACAGCATAAGATTTTTTATCGGTTCATTAGCAAATGAAGCATAGATGACAGCCATTGAGCCTCCAAGACAGAATCCCAGAATAGGAATCTCTTCCGCTCTAGAATGCCTTAACGACTTCTGTAGCCCTTTTGAATGTAATCCACAATATAGTTATTAATGCTGGTATATCCATCTTCATACCCATAAAGGTCGGCACCAATAAGAAATGAAACCTCGGTTACTGTTTTCTTGGTACTAAAAGTAGGTATGGAAAATGTTCTTGATCTATTCACCCGGTATGGGAATCATCCAGCTGGAAACACATGACTTAGGGATGGCTTCACAGGTGTTTTCGTTGTTTTGTCCTATTTAAAAGAAATGGATGTTGGACAAGTAAGGGAATATTAACTAGATCATTAACTTTTTTTTCATCTAGAGGGACTAGCCGTTACAAGTAAAGACAAGCATTAATAAAATAAAGAAAAGATGAAAGGAGTGTTATTTATGAGAAACAGAAGAATCCGCAGCAGAAGAACTTTTATTCGTTTATTAAAAGAGAGCCAGTTACTTCGCTCGAGTATTATTGATCAACATATAGAATTCTTACGTAATGTAAGAAACTCTATAAAGTAAAGAGTCAGTTCTAGCTGGGGATAACAAAGAAACTGAAGACTACAACCAGCCGCCCTAGAAGTTGGTTGTGGTTTTTAGATATAAGCCCAGTTATCTAGATGTATAGTCGCATTACTTCTCGATTGAGCTGTTTTGACTTAACCATAATTTCAAAGAAACGCTTTGTGAAGAATTTATGATTGAAATTTCAAAACCTAATTCAAACCATATTGAAATCTCCAAGTTACTAATAAACATGGTGTAGGAAACTAGTGTTATGTAATTTCGTTCAATGAAAATATTGATGGTAAAGAGTTACCTTTACTTACTTCTCTAGGACACGCCGTAGGTTATGGCTTTCCTTCCATCGTTTCGTGTATACCCAACAAACTTGGAGTTAATATTGTTTCATGGACACATTTTAGTTAGTCCTTACAATGATTTTTGTAAGGATGTGTCTGTCTTGGAACGAAAGAATACAGGTAAAAAATATACTATTTTTGTCTTCTCATCCATTGTGTTGCAACCCATTTTTCGCCAGTTATAACTGGCGCTCCACCATGTAATGTTAGTTCGTTTACGTTTTTATCGGTATAGAAATATTCGAAATACACCGCCATTCCTTTTCGTGGGGATACTGAAAGATTTAGTTTAGGAAAAAAAGTTTCTCCTCCATGCTCCACATCATTTAAGTACATGATGATTGTGCTAATTCTATTATTTTTTGTTGCTTTACTTGAAGATGTAAAAAAATCAAAATGAGCTTTATACTCTTGACCAGGAGTATATTTAAGAATTTGAATACCATCCCCATGTTCAATTGGTATATTCATAATAGATGATACTCTTTTTTCAATTTTGGTAATGATGTCATTTTCATTATCTTGAAAATACATACTACTACTTGTTCTTATCTCATTTACTTCGTGTGTAACTCCAATTTTAGAACGATGCATTTTGTCTTTTGACAATCTAATTAGTTCGTCACATTCTTCGTCACTCAAAACATTTCCTAAAATTACTATTAGTGGTTCTTCTAATCTAGCAATTATATTAATTTCTCTATCTTCTGTTTTGATTTTATTTCCAATATGATTAAAAATAGTTTGTTCTTTACTAATTGATTTTTTACTATCAATTGTCAACTTTCATCGACTCCTTAAAAGATTTAATTTTCAGAATGATTAATTTGTTTTGTTTCTGTAAGAGATTATCTATGATAATTATATCATGAACCTCCTTATATAACTGTTTCTTATTCAACTAACGGGTGCGTCGTATTATAAGGTCGACCAGTAAAAAATTACTGGTTGACCTTTTTTTAATAGATTCTATGATATCAGTATCCAGGGGAGGACGTACGGGTTCGTGCGATGTTTACGAATTTGTGTGTGCTTTATTACAAAGAGGATTTTGAACCTCATGAAATTAGAGAAAATCACCTTTAGACCTTCGGAATTTGTCAAGACAACAGAAAATCGTAACGAATATATGTATGTGGAAGCTAAACTTCATTTTCGCACATTGATAATAAAGGAATATCCAACTTCAGAGGCCGGATTAACAGCCGGGCAAAGTAGACTAGCATAATGGACTCCACATCTCGAAATCCATTGTTTCGTAAATAATCTCATAAATCCTTTGTTTTTTAAGGAGAGTTGGTTAAGAAAAAAACCTTGTAATAACTCTAAATTGCTTTCCGAATATTATCTATTATTTTTGTTTGTGTAATCCGGCCAAGTGGTGAGGAACTCTAATTCTCTAAGGCATTATTTTGTTGAATTTATTGTATTTAAGACGCAGCAAACTTGAATAATATCAGTATACAGTACGGTACAACAAGTAGCAGGTGCAATCGGTACAGCTATTTTTGTTACATTAATGACAACGTATGCTGCAGATCGTACGACAGAACTAAGTCATACAATGGATGCTGCAATAGCAGGCAAACAAGCTTTACTGGATGCCATTAACTACATCATCATTGCCTGATTTTTTATGTGATTTAAATGCAAATATTCAACCTATTAAAAGAGAACAAGCTGTTTTAAAGGAATCAGAAAAAGATGTTATTATGCAAAAGCTAGCTCAATATGGTTATGATTATGTAGGGAAGATGCAAGCAGCTAAAGATTTAGGGCTTAGTGTTAGAACCTTATATCGAAAGATAGAAAAATTAGGAATAGCTATTCCTGCTAAATAATTCTGGCGAAAATTAGGATCTAAAAGCGGAGCAAATCCGCAGGTATCCATTACAACATCCCATTTCCGGTTTTCTAGAAGTGAAACATCACCGTCTCTATCACCAATTAGCTGCTCAACCTCAGGAAACATCTCTTTATTGGTACCGCGATTAAATAATGTAATTTCGTGACCTCTTTTCAATGCTTCTTTTACCAAAGCTTTCCCTAAAAAACGAGTACCTCCTAATATAAGGACCTTCATAGTTTTCCCCCATTCACTTTAATAGAGTGTAAAAATACCTTTCATTTTACATAACGGTTTTCCTTCTTAAAAAGATACGGAGAGTATAAAAAATTTATTCCCTTTTATTAAAGGAAGGCGTCCAATTGTTCAAGATTAAACAGACTACCCTATCTAATATTCGAAAGATATAACAGATACAAAAACTCCGATGATCTCCTTTTTTCTTCTTATTCAAGAATATGGCCTGATTGTTGATGTGTAAGAAAACTATTCTTCAACTAAACTGCCCCGATAGTTTATTAAGAACAAAATAAAAAGGACCCTTGGTCCCTTAAAAATACTTTCTATACAAGTCTCTCCGCATTGCACCACTTAGATATGCATAAATTTTTGTGGTTTCACTTTTTTCATGACCCATTAAATTTTGAATCACTTCTAGAGGCGCTCCATTATTCAATAAATTTGTGGCGTAACTATGTCTAAGCTAGTGGGGATGAATGCTCTTTTTAATGTCCGTTCTCTTTGCTACCAGTTTTATAATGTTTCTCGCTTGAGAAATACTCATTCGATGGGGTGCACGTGTTGTCACAAATAGTGCTTCCTCATGATCTTTTCGCTCATTTAAATATCGCTTCAACCATATTTCACAACGAGTATTGAAATATACTTCTCGTTCTTTATGTCCTTTACCTAATACGATTGCTGATTGATTAGAGAAATTGATTGAGGCCCTATCTAGAGTTATGGCTTCACCAATTCTGCATCCTGTTGAATACATAAACTCAAATAAAGCATTTTCGAATGTTGTATGACAAGCTTCCCGCAAATGTTCAATTTCCTCTTCAGACAAGTATTTTGGAACCCTTAATTCTAATTTTGGTTCCTTGATTTTGGAGGCAGGATTTCCATTAATTAAATTTTCATCCTGGGCCCATCTAAATAAAGATTTAATAAATCGAATTCTGTGACCCAGACTGGATGGCTTAAGCTTTTCAGCTGCTTTTCCCAGATAAACAATAAGAGAATTAGTTGAAAGTTCTTGAATGGATATATTTCCAAAACTATTCACCAACGAGTTAAATTGGACGTAATAGGCCTTTAATGTTCGTGGAGAATAACCTTGGATTTGCTTATCTGCCTTATATAAACCCCATACATCAGTTAAGATCATACCTGTTTCTCTCCAATCTATACCATATTAATAGACAGTATAGACAAAAGAAGAACTATTATACTAGATTAGTAGATTTTTCATTAAACAATAACACCTGTTAGTTAAAGAAGAAAAGGCTGCCTTAAGACAGCTCCGATCTTCAGCTAACGCACCCGTTAGTTCTATAATAAAAGTGAACCTTCTTCAAGAATCGCGCCCGATTGTTGAAGAAGTGACAATTACTATCGAGTATTACCTATATTGTATTTTATCTTTGGAATGTGCAATATTATTAATTCCCATTCAAATGATAGATTAGTTGCACAACGCCAGAGGAGAACGTTCTTGTATTAACCATTTTTAAATTCAACCTCTGTTTTATATCAATAAACAACGGTTTTCCTTCTCCCAAAATAACAGGGTGAACAGATAATCTAAATTCATCAACAAGCCCTAAATTGATAAAAGTTGTAATAAGACTTGCTCCACCATATAACCAGATGTCTTTACCAGGCTTATTCTTTAATTTATTTACTTCTTTAAGAATATTATCATTTATGAATATTGCTTTATTATCAGTCCCTTTTTGCGTTCTGGAAAACACATATTTTTCTTTACTATGAACTAATTCCCAAATTTCTTTTTCAGTATCAGTATCTTCAATTTCTGGAGTAAATTGTCCCCATAAATCGTAGCTTTTTCTTCCATATAAAATAGTATCAATGAGAGCGGGTGTCAGACACCGATTGATAGTTGGAATTTAAAGACTAATGACTCATTTACAAACTATTCAGTTAAATACATAATTAGGAATATTATGAAGAAGGAGGGATTATATGTATAGAAAATCACTAACAGTACTATTAGCTGCGGGTATGGTTCTATCAACTGGTACAGTATTTGCACAAACAAACGGGGCAACAAATGCCCAGTCTGACACAGCTTTTGATAACAAAGTTATCAAAAAAATTAGTGCGGACAATATGTATAATACGATTGCCTATCTATCAGAGCAACCGAGGGCTGCTGGTACAGAAGGGGAGCTCCGTGCAGTCAAATACATAGAAAGTCAGTTTAAGAGTCTTGGTTTTGAAACAAAGGTTCAGCCTTTTCCCATCTATGATACGGTGCAAAATGTAAAAGTGAAAATTGGTGACAGTGATTTAGGAGGAACACCGCGTGCCATTAGCGGCAGTATCAGCGGGAAGGTAACGGCCGAACTTGTTAATGTTGGAAAAGCAAAGCCAGAGGAAGTTGGAGAAAATGTATCTGGGAAAATTGCACTAGTTGAACGTGGGGACATTACCTTTGTTGAAAAGGTTCAGAATGTCCTAAATAAAGGAGCGGTTGGCGTTTTAATGTACAACAACTCACCATCAGGAAATAATTTCGGACAAGTATCAGCGGGGCAAAATATACCTGCTGTAGCCATTACCCAAGCCCAAGGGTTAGAGTTGGTCGAACAGCTTAAAACTAAACAAATCACGTCCACTCTGGAAGTGGGAAAAGCTGAAAGAATCGAAAAGACATCCTACAATGTCATCGCTTCCCTAAAACCAAAAGCCAATAAGGATAATGGTCAAATCGTGACTGTTGGAGCCCATCATGATTCTGTCCCGGGCGGCCCTGGTGCAAACGATGATGCTTCGGGTGTATCAGCTGTGCTGGAACTGGCAAGGATCCTGGCCAAAACGCCAATTGACACTGAAATTCGCTTCCTCACGTTCGGATCTGAGGAAAGAGGGCTCGTTGGATCATCCTTCTATGCAGATTCCCTTCCCAAAGAGGATGTAGACCGCATGGTGGCTCACTTCCAAATGGATATGATAGGCGGACGTGATGCTGGCGAGGATAATCCTGCAGGTGGTTTGATTATGTATACCATTGATGGAATGAAAAACCTTGTGACGGACCTGGGTTCCTCAGCAGGGGCCAGAACGATGGATGTTGCGATTCCTTATGGACAGCTGGGCAGGAGTGACCACCAACCATTCCATGAGCTTGGCATTCCATCCGCCTTGTTTATCCATTCCCCTGTAGAGCCTTGGTATCACCAGCCTACAGATACACTGGATAAGATATCGAAAGAAAAATTGCAGCAAGCAGCTGAAATTGTCGGTGCCAGTGTGTATCAAATTGCCCGTCCGGAAACTCCGGCATTAACAAATGCACGTGTAGCTCCTGGCACGGTAGACTATGATTTTGATGACCGTCCGGTAGATTAAATATTTCATTGTACAGAATTACGAGATTAATAATGGATCTTGGAGAAAATCAGGAGGGCAGCTGTGTAGTTTACAGATGCTCTCTTCTTTATGTATGATGTAAGGAGATTATCTCATGAGCTATTTACAAGTAGTAGGTGGGGAATATTTGACGCTTACTTATAAAACCTTAAATACGAATTTTAAAAGAGTAATTTAATTCAAAGAAATAGAGCTAAGTACTATAGTGGCTTTTATTATGTGTAGAACAATTTATAGTAATAGATTATGAAACTTCGAATCTTAAACAAATGGGGCATTGATCCAAGAACGGTTAATGCTCTTTATTTGTACTAACGGTGCAGGATTGTAAAAAAAAGAGTTTGAAATTTAGGAGGTTAGTCAGTGCATTTAAAAGTTTTTCTATTACTTTTATTCTGCAGATGTATTTATTAGTTTACGAGCAACTTTTAGGGAGGATTGGTAATTGATTAGGTTCCAGAAGCAACAGCGTTTCAAAAAATTAAGGATATGTAGCTAATGGACTTTTTGGAAATTTTATTATTAATTATATCTCTTCACAATCTATTTAATTTTAGGATGACTGTTGCCTTAGACGTATTGAAACTAATAACATACTAACAATGAGTATTGTTTATGTGGCATGCTGGCAACTTGTGATTTGACTGGAAGCTATCTTTGAGACAGCTTTTTTCTTATTGAACTCCCTCGGCTAATAGTAGTTGTTGCCGCACCAGTAGAATAGTCATCCTTTTTAGACTCGTCATTAGGCGAGTTTTCTTTCTATTTTCATCTATTTGAATAGGGTAAATAATTAAGAAAATAGGAGGGGCGATTAAGAAATAACTTTTCCACAAAGTACCTCTATTTTATAACTATTCTCCATAGTAAACTAGTAAAGTTAAATTTATCAAAATTTAAGGAGAATAAAATAATAGTGAAAAAATTCTTTGGATGTCTTATTATGTTCTGCCTTCTTTGTATTTGTCTCTTTCCAACCAGTGGTAAAGCATCAAGTGATACACTTTACATAGGTTCTGTTAAAGCGGGCACTACAAAGGTTTATAGTTCTCCTAAACTAGGTTCCACTATGCTAATGACCTTAAAAAAAGGCGAGGAGTTTCCCATCATTTCTTCGGTCGTTGGAGATTCTACGAAGCCTATTATACATAAAGTAAAGACTGGAAACACATTATGGAAAGTAGCAAATCAATATGGAGTTTCAGTAAGTGAGTTACAGAAAGAAAACAAATTAACCTCTTCCGAAATTAATGTTGGCCAAAACCTGAAGATTCCCCAAAAATATAAGATCCATAAGGTTGTATCAGGAGATACATTGTGGAAGATTTCTACTAAATATGAGGTAACCAAAAGTGATTTGACGAAATTAAATAACTTACGAACAGTTACCCTTAAAGTTGGTCAAAAATTGAAGATTCCCGATTATTACTACCAGGTTCAACTGCTTGATGGTAAAAAGGGATGGATAAAGAAATCTCTACTTCAAAAAAAGAAGCAAAGCCTTATCGTCATGGGCTGGAAGCATAATGGATCGAAAGAAAACTACACCCAACAACTTAAACACCCCAATTTAAATGTAGTATCTCCTCGTTCCTATACGCTGAAGGATTCCGGTAATTTCGTTTCCGTTTCTGTCGATACAAAATACGTTCAATACGCTCATAAACAAGGAAAACAAGTATGGCAACTCATCGGTAATAAATTTGACCCTGTTTTAACTGGTTCTATACTAGGCAGTACAAAAAAACGTCAAAAATTAGTTTCAGCTTTACGTGATTCACTTGTTCAAACTAATAGTGATGGAATAAATGTAGATTTTGAAAACATTGATCCAAAAAATAAGAAGGACTTTGTACTTTTCATAGGCGAACTAAAAAAGGCACTAAAACCTTATGGAATTAAAATATCCGTGGATGTCACTCGAGAAAATGATGACCCTTTTTGGTCAAAAAGTCTAGATAGGAAAGAACTTGGCAAAATAGCAGACTATATAATCATAATGGGTTATGACGAGCATTGGGGAGGGAGCCCAGTAGCCGGGTCCGTTTCCTCGTTACCTTGGATCAAAGAAGGAACTAAGCTTTTAATGAAAGAAGTACCTGCTCATAAGATAATATTGGCTGTACCATTTTATACGAGAGAATGGGTAACTGATTTATCGACCAATAAAGTGAAAAGTCATGACCGTACTATGGCTGAGGTCAACAAAATCATTTCATCTCATGGACTTAAAAAGGTATGGGATAAAAAGACCTCACAAAATTACGTGGAGTATACTTCCAAAGGGAAAAAGCATCAAATATGGATAGAAGATAAAAAATCGATGAAGCTTCGGCTTGATCTGGTAAAACAAAATCATCTAGGCGGTGTATCTGCTTGGTACATTGGATCAGAAACACCTGACATTTGGGATGTATATCATTTTAATCAATAGTTTAACAGAAAAACCTTCGGATAATGGAGGCTGTTCAGCTTGTAGAATACGGTCCTTTTTAGGGTCTAAATCTGCAAGCTTTTTTTGTGTAATCAAAAATAACAGATTCCAGATAAAAGTAGTATAAACAATTTGAAGGAGGAATGAATAATGGCCATTAGGAAATTAACTAAAGTCGCCAATAGCTTGGGTATTACGTTTCCAGTTGAAATGTTGAAAGCTGCAAATTTAGCTTTTGGCGACGAATTAGAGGTTGAGTTCAAGGGTGAAGAAATCATTTTTATAATCTATCTTTCCACTAATCAAATTATTGCTATCGATGCCATTCAATAAAAGTTTATTCTCCTACTGAATCAATCGGAGTAAAAGATCCCGGTCTCCTTGATTCTGCAGTGAGCAGACCCAGACAAACTGTTAAAACCTCTCTTAATTTCCTTTATAACCTTAATAATGTATATCTAATGTTAATAACGAAAAAGCTGACTACAAAAGCCCGGTCAAGACGGCTCCTTTAATCAGCTTTTCTTTTTTCGCTATAGCATCCAACCAGTTTGAATTAATCCCGACATGACTGCGTCCTAAAATCAAACATGTATATTGAGTTGCTTACGGAGTCGTTGCATTTCAGAATTAAAATAGGCTTTACTGTAATCACATCCGACAATAGCAACGATATTGCCGTCATCATCAATAATTGGCGCAAAGCTTGTTTTCCACTCACCGTACCTGTCTTCGTATATGGGAGTAACACCCGCTTTACCATTAAACGCCTGGTAAGCGACATTAACCATTTCCGGGGGACCAATATATTCTTCCCCCGGTTCAATTACAAAGCCTTTGTCTGCAACGAGGTGAATCAGACGTCCATCCTCCGTCATGATAAATATAAAGACCCATTCAATTACGCCTTCCTTTTCTTGAATCATGGTAAGCTTTTGTTTTAATTTCTGGGAATAGGAAGTTTGCCGGTTCATATTTTTTTGTAGACTGATAACCTCTTCAGCTGGAATGATAGCTGCGGTTACAGCGGCAACGGAACGAAGCCGTTGATTTATTTGTTCTTCCAAAATGGCCCGTTTATTCACTGGTGAAAAGCGTGCCTCTTCAATTTTATTACGTAATTTTTTGTATTTCCTACTCATAGTCGGCTGGCTGACTTCCAATACCTTTGCCGCTAGTTTTAATGATTTGTATTGTTCCATTGCCATGTTGATCAGTTGTTCCTCCACAAGTTCGACTGCTTCTTGCAAAGGCATTAGAAAATCGATAACAGGTAGTGAAGTGGGTTTGGGCCCTTTAAAAGGGAGGACCTCTTTAACCAAAGCAACATCCACTTCCGGTATTCCGCTTGTAATCACAAGCCTCTCAACTGTATTTTCAAGTTCGCGCACGTTACCGGGCCATTGATAGATACATAGCAAGTCGATTGCATCCGGGGTGAAGGCTACATTTCGATTGTACAGTGTATTGTACTTTTGTAAAAAAAATTGAACCAGGTGAGGGATTTCATCTACACGATTCCTAAGCGGCGGAAGATGGATAGGTACGACGTGAAGACGATAATATAAGTCTTCTCGAAATTCACCTTTTTTCACCATTTTTTCGAGCGATTTATTTGTTGCGGCAATCACTTGAATATCAACAGGGTGTGAGGTCGTACTTCCTATTGGTGTGACCACGCGTTCCTGAAGGACGCGAAGCAGTTTTACCTGTACGTTAAGCGGTAACTCGCCCACTTCATCCAAGAATAAGATACCCTTATGGGCCAGTGTGAATTTCCCTTTGGCGCCGTCTTTCCGTGCGCTGGTAAAAGCCCCTTCTACGTAGCCAAACAGTTCGCTTTCAATCAAGTTTTCCGGGATGGCGCCGCAATTGACAGGTATAAATGGACCGTCGCTTCTGTTACCCATATTATGTATGGCCCTGGCGGCTATTTCCTTTCCTACACCGGATTCCCCCAATAAAAGGACTGTTGCGCTGACATCACAAACCATTTGCATTTTATGAAGAACATCAAGCATGGGTTTACTGCGGATCACAAATGGAAAAGATGGCTTCTTTGATTCCAACAAAGGCCCCGATTGCCTCATTGATGTATCTGGATAAGAGTCTTTAATTTCTTTGTAGGCCCAGACCCATGCCCCAGATTCAATCGGATACGCCGTCATCAGCATCTCTGGACCCTGCCATGAGGGCTGCAGGAAAGATCTTTTTTCATTTTTGCCCATTACCTCTTCTGCAAAGCTTGTAGAAAATAAATCTTGTTCCACATCTTTGATGGAACCGCCGACATTAGCGGATTTGACTGTTTGGAATAAGGAATTCCCTGTTCCGGTCGATTTCAGTATGGTGCCATTTTTATCTGTCACAATAAGCTGATCGTAAATAGACAAGAGTGCAGAGGTGAAGTGATCCATTTATGTCTACCTGCCTTTCATTAAACTTCCTAGTTTTTATATTACAGAAATTTCACAATTGTTCAATAGTTTCAAAAATGAATATTCTTCCTTTTGAAAACCCAGTAAGCATGGTGTTTTCTGATTGGCATGTTTATTGCATTAGAGTAAAGAGAAGGGACTAAAATGCATGATTGCAAAGGAGGGAGAAGCTATTTTGAATAAAGAGAATCAGTTCCAACAGAATATCAATTCTGAAGATCCCTTTATTAAAAATCTATATTCAGATTTGAATGAGCGGATCAATGCGTATGAGCAGGAAGATGCCGTGAAAATCGACAAAATGAAATGGAAGGATGCGACAGGTTCTATTTTTCTCATGATTTTAATCATCTTTTACCTGGTCTATACACTTTTCTAAAGTAGTTTTGTTTAGCTCACCCAAAATAAATACAGCCTTATTTCCAAGCGATACAATCATTATTTTATAGTTGGGAGAGAAGCGAGTGAGTAAAGAGAATTCCTCCATTTCAAAGGATGTGGCCTTTGGCTTTTTACCGGCAAGTAAAAGTGACCGGATTTTTAACCTTCGGGATTTAATTTTAGTTCAGGTTGTTATTGGCCTCTCATCTTTTGGGCTGTTAACTGGTGGATACACAGGTACAATGCTTGATGCGAAGCAGTCACTTGCAGCGATTTTATTCGGTAACGCCTTCCCTATGCTGTTGATTGTTCCCATTACCCTTTATTTTGCGCGGTATGGCATAGATACTTTTGTCGGGTTTCGAAGTTCACTAGGGTATCTAGGATCCAATATCTTTTTCTTTGTTTTTCTTATTTTAACTCTCGGCTACATTTCCATTGCGCTTTTCATGTCCGGCCAGGCGTTAGCAGAGGCTGCGAATTGGATGGGGATGCCCGCCATTTTCTCAAGCCAAGCAACGGGAGCACCGTTTTTCTCGATTTTACTCTTTATCTGTGCATTTCTTGTAACGGTGAGGGGACCGGTAGCGATTCAAAAATATACCGCAGTAGCCGTTCCGGTTTTTATGGTTCTCATGTTTGGCCTTCTCGCAATAGTCTTGTTTGGACAGGGATTCACGAAAGTTGCCAATATACTTCCTTCTGAACCGTTTGAAACGACTTCTCGATCATTCGCGACAGCCCTGGAATTGAATATCGGTCTCGGCTTTTCATGGCTTCCGTACCTTGGCCAATACAGCCGTTTATCTAAAACAGAAGGAGGCGCATTTAAAGCAGGATTCTACAGCTTTGGAATCATCGTCTGTATCGCTGCTTTAGTTGGGGCCCTTGCTGCATTAGTCGCTGGATCACTTAATCCTTCTGACTGGATGTTTTCAATTGCAGGAAGTTGGGGCGGATTCATTGGCTTGATTTTACTTTCGGTAGGGAATATCGGTGCAGCCATTTTCCTGATGTACTCACAAGCTGTCAGCTTTAAAACTGTATTCCCGAAAAAGTCATGGATGATTGCGATGGGTACAACCGTACCGGCTATATTCCTACTTCTAAGCTCAACGTTCTACGATGCATTTGGTTCATTCATTGCTGTCATTTCTTTTATTATGGCTGTTCTTGGTGGCATTGTCGTTGCAGATTACTTTTTTGTAAAGCGCCAACGCATTTCGATAAGGGATTTGTATGACACGCAAGGCTCTTATACCTATTGGAAAGGCATTAACCCGTCGGCCGTTCTCACGGTGGTCATAGGAACAATCGTTTACTGGGCACTCTATAATCCATTGACTTTTGAAGCAAGTGACTTTTTCCTTTATACGGCTGCCGGAATTCCAACATACTTTGTCGCTTTAGTCACCTATTATGTTTCATCTAAATACATTTTCCGTTTTGAAGTTGACATGGAACGTCCATCCGTTGAATTAAAGGAAGCTAAATAGAAAAAAACGCACTTTAAAGAATCTAGGGAACGAGAGGAGATTGTTCAATGTTTACACAAAGTTTAGATTTCAAAACAACTGATTTAGATACATTCCCATTTCCATTCACTTCAGGTAACTATCGTTATTCAAACGACTTGAAAAGACTCTCAAACATTAACTGTATTGAAGTTACACCAGAATACAAACTCCAAGTGGAAACGAAGCGTCGTCTCCTTCAAGAACAGCCGCATATAAGGTTTCAATCTTTTTCACACACATTAGAAATGCAATGGGAAGTATTGGAAATGCTAATCGACATGGCAACTGATCGCTATCCGGAGCATTTCGAGGTCATTAAAGATGGAGACAACTGGACCTTCAAGAACCACATTTTCGGGGAATCCGATTCATTTGTGTATGGCGATGCCAGAACACTTCCAAATGAGCCGCTTGATTATATAGGCCGCCATTTCCACAATGATTTTGTTTTAATGGTTCATCGCGATAGTAATTTCTATTTGGAAGTGGGGCAGGTTTCATACGCCGCACTCTTCTCGGCTAACTGGAATAAAGGCATGTCCTTTGATGAAATCCATGCACCTGTTCCATTTGTATCGCGGAAAGGTGATGAACTGGCAGATCGCGTTCGTAAGTTTTTATTATCCATCGAACCAGGAAAGCCATGGACACGCATCAACTGGAACCTGATGGCGAACCGTTGGGATGTCAACTATGAAACGATGGATGTGTGGGAGCCGCAGCGTTCTGAGATAACACCAGAAAATGCAGGAAAGCTGGTTCGTTTGCGTGTTGAAGAACAAAAATTTTATCGCATGCCACGAAGCAATGCCATTCTGTTCGTATTGAACACACAGTTCCTGCCACTTGAAGATTTGACATTACGCAAGGAGTGGTTTGATCTGACGTATAGCGTACTGCAGGATATTCCAGAACCTATGGCTGAATACAAAGGGATTGCCCCGTTTCTTTCGCAATCAGTCGAATATTTGAGACGCATTGATGAAGAACAAAAAGCAAAAATAAACAATAAGTAGGAGGAAGAGGGCCTTGTACAATAGTCCAGTATTGTTTGATAAATCTGTTACGATCGTAAATCAATTTACTCCTCGGAATGAACGAAGAAAGTTTGTCGTCATTTCAGATCAAGCCGGATATGAAAAGGCGAAAAGTTTCATTTCTGAAATCACAGGTACAGTCCCTTTTGAATGTCTTTCCATTAACGGAATAGAAAATAAAGAGGAGATTAAGAGAGTCATCTTGTCACAAAAGATGGGCACTCAATTTTATATTGCGGTTGCATGGAACAATGCCGTTATGGTCTTCTCGCTGGGGGTAGAAGCTGGTCTATCTGAAGATGAGATTCAGACGGTGATTATCGGGCCTAAACGACGCTACGTATATTGCATGAAATGTTTCGAAGTGTCGGAAGTCGCAGAAGAAGCAGAGATTGCAGAATGTGACCATTGCAGAGCCAGTCTTGAAATTGGTCCTTTTTATTCAATCGTACGGGAAGGATATATTGGTTACCCATTCATCCCAGTCGAAAAAGAAGAAGTAGTAGGGAGCTGATCATCATGCGGGTAGTAGGAAATATTCAAATGAAAGTAAATAAGATCATTCAAGAAACTCCATTCGTGAAACAGTTCGAGTTAATTCCAGTTGATGGAAAATCGTTGCCTGCATTTACAGGCGGTTCGCATTTGACCACTTTCATGCAGGCCGGGGATACGATTTTCGAGAGAGAATATTCCCTTATCAGCAACCCAAGGGACCGAAAAAAATATGCAATTTCCATTCGGCGTGATGAGACGTCACGCGGAGGCTCTGCTTTCTGGCATGAACATGTAAAGGTAGATTCCAGGCTGGAAGTCAGTTTCCCTAAAAATAACTTCCCTCTCAGCTTTCGAGCTAAGCATCATGCTTTTTATGCAGCTGGAATTGGCATCACCCCATTTCTGGCAATGATGGAAGACATGGCTGCCGAAGGGCAAACCTTCGAACTCCATTATGCAGCACGCACGCCGGAATTATGTCCTTTTTATGATCTGCTGAAAGCCAAATATCCTGATCAATGCACCTTTTATTTTTCGCAGGCAGAAGACAAACGCAGAATGTTGCCAGAGACGATGATGGATCATCGCATTGGCACACATGTATATTTTTGCGGACCACTCGAGATGGTACAAGAGTATCGAAAAGCTGCCAGTTCATATGGTTATCCGGAACACGCGATCCACTTCGAATTATTTGCGACAATAAATGATGGGCCGCAAGAACCTTTCATTGTCGACCTTACAGACAGCGATCGGTCCATCCACGTTCATGAAGGTGAAACACTGCTTGATGCGCTTTTAAGGGAAGGAATTGATGCACCCTATTCTTGTAAAGTGGGCGGGTGCGGAAGTTGTGAGATAGATGTTGCAGAAGGTGAAGTGGATCACCGGGATAACTTCCTTAGCGAAGAAAACCGTCAAACACGCAAGTCAATCCTGACTTGCTGCTCACGTGCAAAGGACGACAGACTTGTCTTAAAACTTTAACGATTCCGTACAGGGAAAATTAAAAAAAAAATGAAAACCGGAGGCATAAAACATGACAATTTTAGAAACGGCAGTTTTAGAGCTTAAAAATTACATCGACGGTAAGTGGCAGACCTCATCTTCATATGAAGTAATCCCGGTAATTAATCCTGCAACACAGGAAGTCATTGCAAGGGCTCCGCGTGCGACCAAGGAAGATACAGAAAATGCAATCTCAGTAGCGAAAACAGCTTTTGAAAGTGGAATCTGGTCAGGTCTAACAGCACAGGAGCGTTCTTCCTACCTTTATAAAATTGCGGATAAAATTGATGAACGTGCGGAAGAGTTAACAATTCTTGAAACAATGGACAACGGGAAACTTAAAGCAGAGGCGGGCTTCGATATTGCCGATGCCGCCGCGTGTTTCCGTTACTACGCTGGCTTAATCCTTCATCCAGAAGGTGAAACTTACCAAGTTCCCGCTCCCGTGCAAGCGATGGTTGTTCGCGAGCCAGTAGGTGTAGCTGGTTTGATTGTACCTTGGAACTTCCCTCTTCTAATGAGTGTCTGGAAAATCGCACCGGCCCTTGCGGCAGGTAACACAATTGTATATAAACCGGCTGAATTGACACCTGTAACAGCAATGAAATTATTTGAAATCCTAGAGGAAGTAGGTATCCCTAAAGGTGTGGCTAATATGGTGATGGGCCGGGGTACTGTTGTCGGTCAGACCATTGCAGAAAGCAAGGATGTTGACATTGTTTCATTTACAGGAAGTACGGATGTTGGCCGCTCTATCATGAAAGCGGCCGCGGGCAACTTAAAGAAAATTTCCCTTGAGCTTGGCGGTAAATCGCCTAACATCGTTTTTGCAGATGCAGATTTAGAGACAGCCGTCGATTACGGATTATTTGGCATCTTCTTCGGTGCCGGTCAAGTATGTTCATCAGGTAGCCGAATTCTAGTTGAAGAAAATATTTATGATGAATATGTAAAACGCTATGTGGAACGCGCAAATAAAATCAAAGTTGGACCTGGCCTTGCAGAAGACAGCAACATGGGGGCAATTGTCAGCGAAGCGCAAATGAATAGCATTTTGAACTATATTGAAATCGGGAAACAGGAAGGTGCGACACTTGCAGCAGGCGGTTACCGTCTTGTTGATGAGGGCCTTGACAAAGGATTCTTCATTGCACCGACTGTCTTCACCGATGTAACACCTGACATGCGCATCGTACAAGAGGAAATCTTCGGTCCAGTCGTTGTCATCCAAAAGTTTAAAGATGAAGAAGAAGCTATTAAACTTGCAAATGATACAGACTACGGCCTTGCAGGCGGCGTCTTCACTAACGATGGGGCAAAAGGATTGCGCGTGATCAAGAAAGTACGGGCAGGCATCACATGGGTAAATGATTATCATTCAACATATGTCGAGGCGCCATGGGGCGGTTACAAACAGAGCGGGATTGGACGCAGTTTAGGAAAATACGGCTTGGATGAATACCAGGAAATTAAACAAATCAACATTAATCTCGATGTAAAACCGGTCGGCTGGTTCCCAAATTAAGTATATATAATTTGAGAAGTAGCAATCAACTTTATTTAATCAAATCAAAAAACCTAATCCAAATACGGATTAGGTTTTTTTCGAATTGTCGAGAAACCTTTTTAAGCCCTCAAAAAAAAAGATAAAGATGTTCTTAATATTTCTTAATCTTATTAATAACTGAGGGCAACTATATGTATTTTAGATCCAGTTTAAAATCATACATAAGCTTATTAAGAAGATAATATTTCTTATTCCACAAACGGGCCTGAAGATCAGAGCTGTCTTTAAGGCAGCTTCTTCTTTAGATAACTATCGGGGCAGGATAGTTCGACAATTTATTGGGATTTCGTGGTAATTCACGTTAAGGGAGGAGGATGAGAGATGACATACGCAGTAATTATTTTAGTAATTGGAATAATAATAGCTATTTTTCTAAGTATCAAGAAACCAAAAAAATCGAAGTACAGCATTTGGGGGATAACTATAATGTTCGTAATAGCCCCTTTATTTTCGTGGATAGTCAGTACTCTCTATGGAATAAGTGAGGGGAGTGGATTTGCAGCGATAGGAGTATTAATCATTATGTTCCCTATTCTTTTTATAGCTGCGGTATTCCTTTTTTTGATAGGCGATTGATAAAAGAAATCTAAACAATTTATTTCTTCAATTAAAGGGGCAGTATTCCTGTAATGAATGAAAATGAGATTTGAGCACAAAAAGACCTCTTGATATGATGGAAGTGTCCCAAAGCTCGCCAGCGAAACGGATAAATACATCAAACCAGGAGGTCAAACATGAAGTATAACCAAAATAAAAAAACTTTAAAATTACTTCTGAAACACTTATTATCGGTGTCGATATCGCAAAATTCAAACATGTAGCCAGAGCTCAAGACTTTAACGATGCATGTCTTCTATTCGCTTATTCGTAGTCTTTAATACACATAATTATTAGATTTTTTTGTGTGTTACAATAAAGACATCGGCATACACTATCTCTTATTTTCTAACGAGAAACTTAGATAAAGAGTAATATTTTAGAATTAAAAGCTATAACACTACATTTATAGAAAGGGGAAAAGAACATGAATGAGATTAGAAATATTTATTGCGTTGGTCGAAACTACGTAGCACATGCAAAGGAATTAAATAATGAGGTACCTACTTCCCCATTTCTATTTTCTAAGCCTACCCATGCCTACATGGAAGCAAATGGTCAAGAGATTTACCTGCCTGGCAATCGTGGTTCTGTCCATTTTGAAACTGAACTTGTCATAAAGATTGGAAGACAACATGAAGTAGGCATGAAGGTAGATGAAGTGATAGAAAGTATGGGGATTGGGATCGATTTTACTTTACGGGAAGTTCAAAGTGAACTTAAGAAAAAAGGGCATCCATGGTTACTTGCAAAAGGTTTCCCTAATTCGGCTATTGTGAGTGAATTCGTTGTTTTTCCAGGAATAGAAGAAATAAAAAAAGTAGATTTCATGCTAATTAAAAATGGGGAGAAGGTTCAGCAAGGAAATATTAAAAATATGATTTTTGATTTGCAGACAATCGTGGATTTCACGGCCCTACACTTTGGATTGGGTGAAGGTGACATAATCTTTACGGGAACACCTGAAGGAGTTGGACCAGTTTTAGACGGAGATCATTTATCATTGGTATGGGATAATAAAGTTCTCGGTGAATGTTTTATTAAATTAGCTTAATTCAGTTTTCTTATATTTTTAACTAATTAAATTTATCATAATATGAGATTCTAGATCTCGCTTTGTGGCGTATTTGTATTTAAAAAGGAGCGATTTAATGAGTATAATCCAACCTAATATTCTTGTCTTTAGCCCTATGCAAACAGATGTTGAGACTTATGCTGAAAGTATTCGCAATGATGGGTTTATGTCAATAAAGACAGCTACAACTTTGGATGAAGTTGAAAAATATTTACCTGGTACTGAAGTTATTTTGGGATGGAACTTCCCCACGCATCTACTAAGTAAACCAATTGCCTCATCTGTCCGCTGGTTTCAGTCAATGGGAGCCGGAGTCAATGATTTAATTGAAGACAAATCTATACCTGAGAGCATTATACTAACCCGAATTGTAAACCAATTTGGTACTTATATTTCTGAATATGTATTTTCGTTTCTCTTGTACATAGTGAAAGACCATCCTCGTATGAGACAATCACAAATGGAACGGAGATGGGATCCTTTCATTTCTGAAACTCTGAAGGGGAAAACAATCGGGGTAGCCGGCCTCGGATCGATTGGTGCCGAAATTGTACGTAAAGCTCGAGTGTTTGATATGAATGTACATGGATTAAGCTTTAGCGGAAAACAAGCATCATTAGTGGACTGTCACTTTACTCCAGATCAATTGAGTGAATTTGTAAAAGATCTAGATTATTTGGTCCTAACCCTTCCTTTAACGGATTCCACACATCATATTATGACTAGGGACCTCCTTTTAGCAATGAAACCAAAAGCTTGTCTTATCAATGTTGGCCGTGGATTATTAATTGATGAAGAGAATTTAATATCTGTTATGCAATCAGGACATCTTCAGACAGCTATCCTTGATGTTTTTGAGACAGAACCGTTACCTAAAGACCATGTCTTCTGGACAATGCCGAATGTATATGTCACTTCTCATCTGTCAGGACCGAGTACTATTGAAGGCGTAAGCAGTTTTTTTATTGGAAATTTAAAGCGATTTTTAAGTGAACAGCCGTTACATGGATTGGTAGATCGGAAACGCGGATATTAACTAGAAGCATGAATAAACCGCTTTGAATCAATTCATTCAAAACGGTTTATTCATGTCGTCTTTTATCTCTTCAGATATTCCTTTTGTTAAACAACCGTTGAGAAAGACTCCTAGGACAAAGTTAAAAACTTCACTTGCTTTGAATTCACTACCATAGAAATAATGGAGTTAGTATAGTTTCATGGACACATTTTAGTTAAGTCCTTTACTTCATTAAGGGAGTTGCTTCGGCAGCTCTTTTTCCTATGGGGGTACCATCAGCAAAACGCGGATTTACAACGTTAAGGGGATCTGGATGCAAAAATAGCCACTCCCTCCAAAAACTATTAATTTATGTCAAAAAGTATATTAATAATATGAAATGTTTCAAAATGAAAAAACATACTTAATGACACACGGAATATTACCTGTTTTCCAACGTGTCATTAAGTATGCTTTTTGACAGTAGCTACAACATGAAAAATACATTAAATTCCTGTTGTTAAATGGCAATAAAGATGTTTAAACCAGTAAATAAAGTTGCTACACATCATTAATATGTTGTTTAAAAGTATTAGTCATATTATTCCATTAAAAGGGCCATTTAATGGAATAAGAGGTTGGATAAAACCCCACTTTTTATACAGCCATCAGGAGTACCAGAGTGTCCTGTAACATTGATTTATTAACGATGTATAAAAATCAGATACGATTGACAGAAAGATAATAATAAAGTTAGCTGAATTTAAGTAAGTAATAACTTTCAAACGCTCGCTTCAGCATATGTGGCATCATGCCACTCGTTGTGCATGTTAATGTTCCTTGTTTAAACGGTTTATTCATAATAAACATAGCACCTTCTTTTCCAAGCTCCATAAAATAAAGTGTTTCGTGTTGGAATGATCGAAGTGGTTCATGATGCATTTGTTTGACAATATTTTCAACAGCAAGTACGCCCTGGAGCTCAGCAGCACGCCCTGTTTTTGTTCCTTTGATATTATTTGCATCACCAACAACATAAATATTTTCCCATTGAACGGATTGGAGAGTTTCATGAACAGGTAGGATGCCATTTTCATGCACAAAATCTTTCGATGATAGAATACATTCCTTTCCTTTATAAGGAGGCAAAACGAGTAAAAATGAATATGGAAGTCGTTCTCCGTTATTCAAATAGACCTTTCCATCATCAACCTGTTCAATAGAAACATTACAGTAGTACGGTATCTGTTTTTCCGCCATTAATACTTCAAGCTTCTCTGTCGGCTCTTTTCCATTTCCGTCAAATAGCTCTTTTTCATATGTAAAAAACGTCATGGGGCATTTGATACGACGCTCATTGAGATATGCATCCAACTCAAATAAAAACTCATAAGCAATACCTTGGTTCGGATTCTCCTGCGCAACTCCTATAACAATTGGTTCACCTTCTTCCATTTCTTCAAGATTTTTTCTTGTTTTAAGAGCAGATGATACATCATAGATAGATGCACTTTTTCCTTCTAATCCTTTTATTCTTGCCCAGTCAGGAGAAGCGCCTGATGCAAGTATTAAATAATCGTACTCAATGATTACATCATCATTACATATCACATAATTTTGTTTTGGCATAAGTGATTTGACACTTTGTTCAATGAACCTAACACCTATCTTTTCAAATGTTGGACGAAGTGGAAAGGAGAGTTTTTTAATACTATGTTTGTGAAATGGAAGCCAAATTAGGGATGGACGAAAAATAAATTCTTCCTTATCAGAAATAACGGTGATCTCATGTTGAGAATGTTTTAATTTTTTTCTAATCTCAACAGCAGCATTTAACCCTCCAAATCCACTACCAATAACAACAATACGCATCGCATTCACTTCACTTCCACTTTTTTCTTTAGTTTTTTCTAAACCATGCCTATTTATGTTTTATTTCTACACGTTTAAATATATTTAAGGCGTTTTATGACTTATTTGTTGTAGCTCTTGAGATTTTTTAATATTCAATAATCGGGCGCTTTAGTCGAACAAGAAGTTAAAGGGTGATACATATTAAACATGTCTAATATGTATCACCCTTTATTTTTTATAACTTTTTACAATTTTGGTCTTGATAAAAAAAGCATCTTTCTGTCATTCCGTACGTGTCGCTTCGGACCGATAACCACGGACTGTACGGCTTACGCCTACATTCCGTAGGTTCTTGTTCCATTTACGGCTAACGCCACATACCGAACGAGCCGAAAACAGGAAAATCAAGATTGAAAGATCAAAAGAATAAAAGACAAAAGAGAGCAGCCGAAACGGCTACTTTGTTGGAATTCTCTTAGCGTATAAAATTTCCGAAAAGGGCGGTATAGCATTATTGCTACTTTCCGTAAAAGTACACTTTTATGAACGGTGTTTATCGAGTGTAAAAAGCAATCTACTCCCATTCAAATCATTATCACTTGGGGTACTAGGGCAGTACTAACGCAAAAACAAAGATACCCCTGCCCAACTTTTAAAGCTGGTAACAGAGGCAATTGCAGTAAACCATTTAGATGTTTCAAATTATAGTATTACCCCAAACATGGTTTGCGTTTCCAAAGAGATTTAGCCTGTCATGATAACAAGTGCTTTTTAAATGGGCAGGGAATCGGGAAATAATGAACGTTAATGCGGCTACCGATATTTGTCAGATCAAAAAAAGAGCTTTAATTATCTTATGAACAAATATAAAAAACCACAAAAACTCCCTTTTCAACTCAGGTAGCTTCTGTGGTTGGATCCAACACATTTGTAATACAAAAGCGAAAGAATTATACCCCAATTTGGAAAAAAATGTTTATGTATCGTTTATGGTTAAGTTCCAATGCTATGTTCTACTGCATTATCCCAACTAGGAAAATAATACAATGCATTTTTCATTAACTCTGGATCTGACTTCTTTACCTCTTTCTTCCGAGGTGGCTTCCCTTCTTTTTCTACTAATTCAGAAATTTGATTCACGACTTCTTCAACACTCATACTTACTTCCATTTGTATCCTCCTTCTCGAGATTTAGTTATATATATATATTTTCCTATTCAAGAAAAATAATACATTTTTTCCATCTGAACTGCCCAGTTCGAAACGAAGGCGTCATTGGATTTACAAAATCGATTGCTCTTGAACTTGGGCAATATGGCATTACTGCTAACTGTATTGCCCCATAAATAAAAGTAAAAGTGAAATTGCTTAACTCGTACGATTGAAACAAAAAGCAAAAGCAAAAACTGATGCTAGTACTAGCAAGGATGAAATGGATTCAATCGATATTTTGCTTGAAGGTAAGAAAGCACACTCTAAAAGAATATACAAGCCCTACCCCAACTAGAAATGATGTTGGTTTATAAAAGTGTTTGATCATTTATCAATACACTATGTGTTATGAAACTAAAGCCGTCCTTTAACATAAGAAAAGAATCTTAACAAAAATGTTTAATCAATCTTTATCTTAGATCAATTGCATTTTTAATTTTTTCATATTTCGACAGCGTTTTCATTTGTTGTCCTTTATACTTTTAATATGATAGAGAAATGATCAAGAGATATTAAAGTTGATTAAACAAGCGCTAGTTTCATAATGAATACATTATTTCTATATTGGTTTAGTTGCCTTAAGGAAAAGACAATCTATCAGCTTATTAAACATCAGAACTCAACTAAGTTTGGCGGAGGGATATGAGTGAGGGGAAACATCGGAGTACAGCAGATTGAAAATTATGCTAAATTAGAAGATAAAGTTTTGGTAAAGATGGTTCATAGTGGAGATAGCGAGTCATTGGCTTTTTTAATTAATAAATATCAGAATTTTGTTCGTGCGAAGACAACCCCATACTTTTTAATTGGCGCAGATAAAGAAGATCTTGTTCAAGAGGGAATGATTGGTCTATATAAAGCTATTCGTGACTTTAGAGAGGACAGGATGACTTCTTTTAAAGCTTTTGCTGAACTTTGTATCACTAGACAGATTATAACCGCAATCAAAACGGCTACTCGTCAAAAGCATGCACCTCTAAATTCGTATGTTTCTCTTGACAAGCCTCTTTATGATGAAGAATCTAACTATACACTTATGGATATGATATCCGGAGAAAAAATAACGAATCCCGAAGCATTAATCATTAACCAAGAAAAAGCTGATGATATAGAACTAAAAATATCAGAATTGCTTAGTGATTTGGAAAGAAGAGTGTTGGCCTTATATATGGATGGACAATCATATGTGGAAATTTCTGAAGAACTAAACACGCATGTAAAGTCGATTGATAATGCTCTCCAACGAGTAAAAAGAAAACTTGAACGGCATCTGGGGATAAGGATGGCTATCTGATAACTTCGTTTAAATTTCCCAAATTGATATATAGTTCCATTTGTTTTTGTGAAAATTAAAAACGTCGTTATTTGCAACCCCAGAAGTTGCTTGGAGGGCCAAGGCAGTTTCTGTGGCTTTTTCATTGCCCATAAGAAATTTTATGTTAAATAGACAAACAAAGAAATTGTGCTTTACTTATTCCCGCAATGGGCGCAATTCTGTAGCAAGAATTGTGCTCTTTCTTTATGTTAAGGTCATTTATGGTATATTTAGGCAGTATAGCTAAATAAACTAAGAATAAAATCACTTCTTAATATTTAACGAATAAGAGTTTTGTTACTATAAAAATAAGTGAAATAAGGAGGTGTTTACGGTTGGAAAAGAAAGTATTAGTTGTCATTGATGTGCAAACGGCCGTTGTTGAACACGGGTATAAACGCGATAAGATAATTGACAAAATCAACCGATTAATTCGTTGTGCAAGAGAGCAACAGATACCGATTATATATATTCAACACGAATATCCAGAAGGTCCGATGAGTAAGGGCGAACCTGGATGGCAGTTTCACCCACGACTTGAGAAGCCCCTCCATCAAGAGGTTACCATCTATAAAACCGTACCAAATTCATTTACTCACACACCTTTAAAACAAACACTCGACAAGCTAGACGCAACGCACATCTACATTTGTGGTGCACAGACGGAATTCTGTGTTGATTCTACATGTCGAGGAGCCTTTGATTTAGATTATAACGTCACCCTCATCACAGATGCTCATACCACGAGTGATGCAGATCACCTATCAGCCCCCCGCATTATCGAACATACCCATGTAACGTTAAAGAATTTTTGGAGTCCAAATGCAACAATAACTTTGGAAAAATCATTAGATCTTGACTGGATAAAAAATAAAGTAAACCCCAAATAAGGGATATACTAGTAACCTTTCATTTAGGGTTCTTCAGCAATTGGGCGCGATTCTTTAATAAGAATCGCTTTTCTTATAGAATTAACAGGTGCTTTACTTCAATAAGGAAGATTGCTGAGGCAGCCTTTTTCTTATGGCAATAACGGGGCAGGATAGGTTTATTAAGAATAAAGTCGCATGTGCTATAATTTGGAATAATCAAAATGTAAAGTTAAGGGGAAATGTTAAACGTGGTGAATGAATTTTATTAAAGCCAAATAATTTTAGAAAATCATCTTGTTAAGTTAATTCCATTTGAAGAAAAATACAAAGAGCAGTTAAAAAATATCATTTATGATGAAGAGGTTTACTCTACAATAGAGTGTAAGAAAGACGCAGAACTCAGCAAGTACATAGATGAAACCGTTAATCAAAGAATGTTGGGCTATTCATATCCTTTTTTAGTGATTGATAAAAGAACCAATGAAATTGCTGGTTCAACAAGGTTTGGACATATTCAATTTAATAATAAGCGATTGGAAATTGGATGGACTTGGTACGGTAAGCCATATAGAGGAACTGGATTAAATAAAGCCTGTAAATTTGAACTATTAAAATATGCATTTGAAATTATGGATTTTAGAAGAGTACAATTTAGTGCTGATATTAGAAATATTCGTTCACAAAAGGCAATTAAAAAGTTAGGAGCAACAAAAGAAGGAGTTTTTAGAGCAAATTATTTGGATACATCTGGAGTAAGCAGAGATGATGTATACTTTAGCATTATTCATACAGAATGGAACGATATTAAAAGAAATGTGTTTAAAGAGTTTATTTAATTATTCAACTAACAGGTGCTTTAGCTGAGATCGGAGCTATCTTTAAGGCAGCTTTTTCTTTATGCAACTATCAGGGCAGGTTAGTTGCATAAAGAAAAAGGAAATCTAATATATAAAGTAATTAGTAGAGAAATATGATATAATTGAATAGTCTGAAAATTAATTAATGATATTTTTAGACAGTATTTGTTAAGGGAGGCGTTCATTATGACAAACAAAAGAAATGTTATCGTTATTAATTTTAAGGGGATTACGACTAATTAACAAAGTTTTTTAGCGTTTCCCCGAATTTTGAAAGGGGAAAATTATGTATACAGAGAATGTGAAAATTGTAGAATTAAATGCAGAAAACTGGTACGACTGTTGTGAATTAGAGGTATCAACAGAACAAAAAGAATATATTGAGCCAAATGCAATATCAATAGCTCAGTCAAAGTTTGAACATACATTAAAACCATATGCTATATATTTTGAAGAAAAAGTAGCTGGCTTTTTAATGTACAATTCTATTCCAGAGGAACTTGATGGTTATTGGGTATATAGGATAATGGTTGATAAGGAATTCCAATGCAAGGGTATTGGTAAAGAGGCAACTAAATTAATGATTACAGAGATGGCTAAATTACCAAATGTGAAAAAAATTGTTGTAGGTTATCATCCGGAAAATTTGGGAGCACATAACTTATACTCAAGTTTAGGATTTATTGATAATGGCGATAGGTTCGGTAAAGAAATGGCAGTTATTAAATATATAAACGAGTGATAAACCACCGATAGAATTATAAGATAGACAAAGAGGGCCATTTTCTGGTCCTCTTCTTATCTATAAAGACTAGTTTGTGAATGATTGCACTTCAACTAACGGGTGCGTTAGCTGAAAATTGGGGTTGTCTTTAAGGCAGTTTTTTCTTTATGCAACTATCGGGGCAGGTTAATTCAATAAGATAAATGGAAATATTATGGCATAATAAAGATAGATTAGATATAAATGGGGGATTTGTGGTGAGATTTTTGGTTTTAATTATTGTTCTTATAATTTTGGGGTTCTTATTAGAAAAAATAATAAATAAATTACTTGGTGTAGAAAATAAAAAGATTTCGGAAACTTCTGGTAAAAAAGTTGACCGATGGGGAAGAGGCATTATTTTAGTTATCTTTTTATGCACTCTTCCGTTTGTTATTACAAAGGACACAAATGTTATGAAGTGGTATTGGATCCTTCATTTAATTTTATTATTGGGTTTTCAGTCTATTCTGGAGTGGAAGTATCTGAAGAACTCCAAACAATATGTTACTACACTTATTTTTCTAATGTTAAGTGTAGTTATTATGTATAATACATTTTCTTCAATTATTGGGTTGGAGTAGTTAGCTGAACTGATAAGATATTGTGAAGGATTGTACTTAAACTAACAGGTGCGTTAGTTCATAAAGAATCACTAAAAATAATCAAATTATTTTATAAAAACTGTATACCAACTCACAAGAAAAGAATCCATTTTGAACAATCTTTTTTCAAAATGGATACTTCATATTTACGCTAATTGGGGGTTCAAGAGGTCCTTTTGATCAATCTTTATTTCAAAGCTACAAGGATCGCCAAAATCTTATTATCCGAAGTGGTCACATATGATTGCTGCCCATTTTAAAATTAGCCATTCGTTGAACAGTGACAAGTTAGCTCACTTCTATTAAGTCTATTCCACATTCGCTTCGTTCACGATGTGCTTTAAGTATCCTTTTGGAATGGACTGCGTCAAACGGAAATGCTTTGTAAACGACTGATCCTTTGTCGTAGTGATTTCAAAGAGCAGCTCATCGTGTGAGCTAAGTTTATACGGCTCGTGAATGAGGACATCGACAGATTGTCCTCTTTTAAGAGCTAAGGGGAACACAGCTTCTTCAAAGGAAATCGTCGCCACGTTGTCATAGTGGCCAATCGAATCAATCGTTATATCTTCGGGTGCTGTATATGTATAGAGAAGTGCTTCATCTTGCTTTGTTACCTCAACACCCTCATCTTTCAATAAAAGCACGAGTATTGTCTCAATTGGTGAATAGGCTTCAAACGAAATGTCAACGGGTACTGAACGTCCATCTAGAGATAGAAAATACTCGAGTTGATCTTCTGTCAGTTCAACAATATCTTCTCGTAGCTCATAGCCATTTTGCTTTGCTAGTACTTGTGTATAATCCGTTTCCCCATCCCCATAACCGTTCGAACAGGCGGATAAAAACCTTTTGTATCGTGTGCAATTTCCATTACATACGTACTATCATCTTGCTCAACTATATAGGAGACTGCTAGAGTTTTAGCAGCTTCGTCAAATTGAACCGACATGACAACTGGCTTTTTTTAATGCGTTTTAGGCCAAGCGAAATACGTTCCTAACGCTATAATCACCACTAAAATTATGATCCATTTCTTCACCTATTTGCCTCCCTGCTCACTTCGTTTTAAAATTTTCTGCCTAGTTTTAAAGATTCATCCACTGAAACTTATAGGCAAATATTGTTATTTCTATTCTATCGTAAATATCAAAAGCCGAGACTAATTAATTAGTCTCGGCTTAGTTTCAAACAAACGTACTAGAGCTTTTGAATGTATCTAGCGTGCAAAATAGTACTTAAAATATACGCAAATTACCACCTAAAGTGACTAACAAGTGTTTTCAGATACAGTAGGCATATCAGAGATAGCAAGCACATCTGACATAGCAACACATGATATGTCTAACTTTTTTTCCTATTTCGTACTCTGTTTCAAACGAATGAAGTGCTCATTTTAAATATCAAATAGATATTTTTGTTGTTATTTCCTAAAAACACTCTACTATAATAGTAGGGAGGTAGCATTTGCCATGAAAAGAATACTAGTGTTTCTAGCTACATTTATGTGTTTGTTATGGATCCTTGCACCATTTGTAAAAGGTCAATTTCAAGAGGAACCAAAAGTCTCGGAAACAAAGGCTGAAAATAAAAAGAAACTTAAAGCCGAAAACGCTTCATCTCACGCTCATACACCTGTTCCGAAACAAAAAGTAACGGCAGCAACCATAGGCGCTGTGGGAGATATTTTAATTCACGATAGGGTGTATATACCCGCCCGCAAGTCAAACGGCTCGTATGACTTTAATCCGATGTTCCGATTTGTGAAGCCCTATCTGGGAAAAACGGATATTACGGTGGCTAATCAGGAAACGATGATTGGCGGGAAAGAAATAGGGCTTTCCTCATATCCTTCCTTTAATTCACCAGTAGAGGTGGGAGATGCTCTAAAGGCAAACGGGGTTGATCTCGTGACAATCGCCAATAACCATACACTTGACCGAGGAGAAAAGGCCATTTTGAATGCGCTTAACCACTGGAACAGTATTGGGATGCCTTATACAGGAGCTTATCGATCGTCTGAAGACCAGCGAATCATTCGGATATTAAAAAGAAACGATATAACCTTTTCGTTTCTCAGCTATACGTATGGAACGAACGGGATTCCTGTTCCTGCGGGGAAACCGCATCTTGTGAATTTAATTGATACCACGAGAATCCAGGCGGAAGTTAAAGAAGCAGAGAAAGTTTCAGATGTCGTTGTGGTCAGTCTGCATTTCGGCAAAGAGTATGAACGGTTGCCTAATGATGAACAAAAGCTGCTTGCTCAAACGACAGCGAATGCAGGTGCTGATATTATTATTGGCCACCACCCACACGTTTTGCAGCCTGTTTCATGGCTTACAAAACCAAACGGCGAACGGGCATTTGTTGCTTATTCGCTTGGGAATTTCTTATCCGGCCAGCAGGGAGATTACAAAGACATCGGCGGTATTATGCAAATTGGCGTAAAAAAAATCCAAACCGGGGATGATGTGAAAATCGAACTGCAAAATCCCAAATTCCTGCCAACCTGGGTCAACCGGCCATATGAGATCATTCCAATGAAAGCCTTGAGTGATCAGTCCGACAAATATAACGAAATCCAAAAACATATGAATCAATTCATGCCTGAACTGTCATTTGATTTTTAATGAAGGTACAGTCTTTGGATTTGGAAAAAACTAATTGTTTTACATAATGAAAAAGCCACCGGCTATGTAGCCGGTGGACCGCATATTCCTTCTAATAAGGTAAACACTATTCGCCATGTTCCAGCTAAACGGCTTGAACCAACAGACGAACACGACTCATTGACAAAGTACCTATTCCGCAAAACATATACGAAAAACTGTCATATGAGGTTATTTCTCTTATATCTAAAGTTGAAGAGTGGTGGAATTTAGATAAAATAGTCCGTATTATTAAGAAAAAAGAAAAAACAAGATATTAACCCCTTGTTCAACTAACAGGTGCGTTCGTATAATACGGTCGACCAGTAAAATTACTGGTTGACCTTTTTTTAATAGAATCTATTTTATCAGTAGCCATGGTAGGACGTACGGGTGCTTGGGACATGATCCCGTGAACTAAACTTTCCGCCTCTACTTGTAGAACGTAGATCTCGTATAACAAGCGAAGCTATGACACTGCAGGGGGACTAGTGGTACTGGTAAATAAGTAGAGGAGGAAAAAATAATGAATCTAATTGTTGGTCTGGATGTGGCAAAGGGAGAGAGCCAAGTTCAGGCATTTTTAGATCAATCTAAACCGTATGGGAAGAGCTTTTCAATGAAGCATATCAAAGAGGAATTAGATCATTTTTTAGGATTTTTTAGAAGAGATCGAAGAGGTGACAGGGAAAATGCCTATGATCATTTTAGAAGCTACAGGACATTACCATTCTCCCGTTATTCAAAATACTTGGAGGAACAAGAGATTCTATATATCTTACTAAATCCGATTATTTCTTATCAGGCAAAGAAGTCTAGTTTACGAAAGGTAAAAACAGACGCAATCGATGCGTATCAGTTGTGTGTGCTGTATTACAAGGAGGATTTTGAACCTCATAAAATTAGAGGGATTCAGCTTTTAGACCTTCGGAATTTGTCAAGACAACAGGAAATCGTAACGAATATGTATGTGGAAGCTAAACCTCAGTTTCACACTATTTTAGATCAAGTGTTTCTTGAATACCGAAAGGTTTTTGGCGATCTATATTCAAGGGTTTCTTTATTGATAGTAAAGAAATATCCCACTTCAGAGGCCGTATTAACAGCCGGGGAAAGTAAACTAGCAGAGAGAGTAATGGAGTTCTGCCCTAGCCGATCTGGTCAATGGGCATGGGGAAAAGCCAAAAAAATAATGGATTCCGTATCACGAAATCCTTTCGAACAAGCATGTATCAAAGTCACATAATTAATCTGCGTATGTATATTGAGTTGCTTTTACATTACCAGTGACACCTTTCTGATTTGGAAGATCGTATAGTGGCCCTGGCAAATGAAATGGAAGAATATAAGATAATTCAATCGATTCCCGGTATAGGAGAAAAAATCGCAGCTACGATTATCTCTGAAATTGGTGAAATCGATCGGTTTAATCATCCGAAAAAACTGGTTGCCTTCGCTGGAGTAGATCCAAGTGTTCACTCATTACGGCAACCATTAATCGTATGACTAAAAGAGGTTCGAGCAGACTACGTCATTCTCTGTATCTGTCCTATGCGGCATAAGAAGTTCAAGGAACAAAAAGCTTAAAGAATTCTATGATAAGAAAAAATCAGAAGGAAAACCTGCCAAAGTGTCAATCGTTGTCTGTATTAATAAGTTGCTTCACTGGATTTACGCTTTATTAAAGAGAAAAGAAACGTTCCTAGATTTAGCCTGATTAACGGTATTGTGTAACAGAGAAAAATCCTTCCAAAAGGATTTTGGAGGGTTATTTGGCATGGCCAAAAATAGTATATTATAAGGGAAATGAAAATTTTAGAGAAAGATATTGACATCCTATTAGCTGGTTTAGTATTAGGTTTGCCACAGTAACCCCTTATTGAAGTAAGAACAATATAGATATGCATATAACACTTGATATTAGAAGTTTTTCTATACATCGCTTATTTTTATAAACTTAAGAATGACGTCGATTAGTTTGTTATACTTTGTATCAGAAAGCCAGCAATTGAAAATATTCGAGTGAATTTCTATTTACTAATAATGGCCTCTATAAAAATTAACTAACATTATTTTATTTTCAAATACTCAGTAAATAAAAGATAATCCTTATTGCAAAGTAGCATTGCAGTATAACGTTTATAACCTGTTAATAACGGTGTTATTAAGGATCCTTCATACTTATTAAACAAACGTAGTAGAATCGCAAATGAATGATTTCTTTCCATTTCAGTTCTATTACGTTTAAACTCATTAACTATATCAAGTGTAAGTAATCTGTCCCAATATATTCTATAAGCTTCTGTTCTTTCTTTTTCAGTGATTCGGGCATTTTTTATTACTTCAAATGTTTCAAATAAATACTTATAAAATTCATCTACTGGGATGACGCCGCCAGTTAAATGAGTTTTATTCTCAGAATTAATATGTCTCACCCAATAATAACAAGGAGAATCTGCATATATACTAATTTTTTTAGTGTGTAAATAAGCACTCATAGCAATGGGGTGATCTTCTGCCAATCTAATATCTTTTCTAAAACGAATATTCAAAGAACGGAGATATTCAGTTTTAAACATTTTCAATACTGACATCGTGTCTTTTACTAGCGAATCAAAAAAATTCGTGTTTATTTGCGTACTTTTAAATACATATACAGGAACTCTACGATTGACGCCCTCGTATTTTCCGATAATAACATCTGAATCATTTTCTTTACCTAATGTATACATATTTGAAATGGAATTTTCAGCAAGATAATCGTCTCCATCAACAAAGAAGATATATTCCCCTTCGGCTTCATCGATAATTCTATTTCTAGCGGTTGATGGGCCGCCAGTATTTTTTTGAGTTAATATCCTCATATTTCCATTTATATTGTACTGTTTTTTATAATTCTCAATAATTTTTACTGTATCATCCGTTGACCCGTCATCTACTATTAGTACTTCGATACTCTGAAATATATCTGATTGAGATGTTATACTATCTAGGCATTTTAAAATGTTTTTACTTTCATTGAAACAAGGTATCCCAACTGTAACCTTACGCATAACCACTTCTCCTTAAAAGACTATAAACTGCACATCAGAAATATTTATCGTCATTTTTTGGTTAATTATACCATTATAAGTCTAGTTAATAGATGATTTATATGAATTTAACAATTAATAATTGTTACGAGGAATATTAATCATATTTAATTCGCTAGAAATTGATGTGTTGAATCTTCTTTGTATTAATGTGGTTACTGATGTAGCAAAGCTTCTTGAATAATGATGGAGTTCATTTATAATTAAGAATAATAAATAAGTCTCATTTACACACGTTACGCTTAACCTTACCTGTCCCTTTAGTTCCGTAAGAATAAGGTTGTCGCAGCAACCTCCCTTATTGAAGTAAACCACCTGTTAGTTATAGAGCAAAATAGTCTTCCCAAACATTAAAACCATTTAAAAAGAGTTAGGGTGTAATGTAGTAATTTGGAGAATAAAATGAAATTGAATAGATAAAGTATTCATGAGTACCCCTAAGTACTCCATCCAAAATGCCCATCTCATAAAGAGAGGGGCTTTTTATGCTTATTTAAAAATTAATGTTGATAATAAACTAAATGTATTACAACATATCAATATTAAAGCTATTATTATTTCCCAACTTCCCACAGTAAGCCCCACATTTATAGACAGTCCTACGAAAAGTATCAAAAGGTGAAGTTCCAAGGCCTGATTGTATAGTGAAAGAAATACCAAGGGTTAATATTAAAATTCCTAATACATAAAAAACATATTTACTTTACTCGACCTCTTTATCATTATTTTTTTGTTGCAAACGCAACAAAGTTAGGTTAAATTTAATATATGTTATTTTTATTGCATTTGCAACAAAAATATGTACTAAGGAGTTAATTATGAATGAAATTCTTCGTGAAATTGGAATGATTGCAAGGGCATTAGATTCTATAAGTAATATAGAATTTAAAGAATATGACCTTACAAAAGGGCAGTATTTGTACCTTGTTCGAATATGCGAAAACCCAGGAATCATTCAAGAAAAGTTAGCTGAGATGATAAAAGTAGATCGAACAACAGCAGCTCGTGCTATAAAAAAACTTGAAATTAATGGCTTTATTGAAAAGAAAGAAGATAAACATAACAAAAAAATTAAAAAACTCTTTCCAACAGAGAAAGGGAAAAATGTTTATCCTTTTATAAAAAGAGAAAATGATTATTCCAATATCGTTGCATTAGAGGGATTTTCCGAAAGAGAAGTAGAAACCATTTTCAATCTTCTTCAAAGAGTAAGAAAAAATATAGAAAAAGACTGGGAATTTGTAAAAAAGGGAAACAAGAGAAATTATTGATTATATAAAGGAGCGACATATATGACTATAAATATAAAAAAGTGTATCCTTGAAGATTCTCGCAAACTTCAAGAAATTAGTTATGAAACATTTAATGAGACATTTAAGCATCAGAATTCACCCGAAAATATGAATGCCTATTTGGAAAGGGCATTTAACTTAAAACAATTAGAAAAAGAATTATCCAATATTTCTTCGCAATTCTTTTTTGTTTATTTTAATAATGAAGTCGCTGGATATTTAAAGGTCAATACCAATGAAGCTCAGTCTGAAGAAATGGGTGCTGAATCACTTGAAATCGAAAGGATTTATATAAAGAAAAAATTTCAAAAACATGGGCTTGGTAAATATATGCTAAATAAAGCTATGGAAATTGCGATGGAACGTAATAAAAAGAAAATCTGGCTAGGCGTATGGGAAAAAAATGAAAATGCTATTGCTTTTTATAAGAAACTGGGGTTTGTTCAAACTGGAGCCCACTCTTTTTATATGGGTGATGAAGGACAAATGGACTTTATAATGACCAAAACACTCATATAACTTTTTTTGAAAGGTGGTTTATTATGTATATTCCAAAATATTATAAGGTCAAAAATGTTGATGAAATTTGGGGTTTTGTTCAAAGAAACTCTTTTGGCACGATTGTCACAACAGAACAAGGGAAACCAATTGCCACTCATTTGCCTTTGGGGTTAAATAAAAAAGGTGATGATTACTATATTACTGGGCATATGGCTTATGGAAATCCTCAGTGGAAAACATTTGAAACCTGTGAAGATGTGCTTGTAATGTTTCAGGGATCGAACGCTTACATTTCTTCTTCTTGGTATGGGCATGAAGAAGTTCCAACATGGAATTATCAAGCCGTCCATGTATATGGTAATGCAAGCATTTTAGAGAAAGATGAATTAATAGAAGAGTTAACAATAATGCTGGAAAAATATGAAGAAAATCGTGAAAATCCTGTTTTATGGGATAAACTTTCTCCTCATCTCTTAGAAAGTGAACTGAAAGGTATAGTTGGTTTTAAGATTAAGGTGGGAGAAATTCAGGCTGCTGATAAATTAAGTCAGAACCGAAATGAAACGGATTATATTAACATCATTGAAAAATTACAAAATGAAGGAAATCCAAATTCGAAACAAATGGCAGAACTGATGGAAAAGAGATTAAAAAATCACATATAAGCCCAATTTTTATTCAACCCTCAGATGCAAGAATTAAAGAGCTGTGACGATCAGCTCTTTTCTTATGGGGCTAACGGGGCAGTTTAGTTTAATGAGACTTTTAGAATTAAACTATCAGTTGAAACCTTTTTAGGAAAAATCACGTATACAGATTTAGGAAAATGTTTTTTAGCATAGGAGGAACAGGTTATGTTTATAGGGGATATTATATTTTAAGTTATTGTTTTCGGAGGTATAATTTTAGGTGTTTTAGGTTATTTATATTTTAAGAGGACCAAGAAAAGCTAATTAAATTTCTAATTCAAGTAACAGGTACTTTACTTCATTATCAGGAGCTGATCAGCAGCTCCTTTTCTTGTGGAACTATCGGGGCAGGTTAGCTTAATAAGAAAAGTGGAAGGTAAATCCAATTAATAGTATAGTCATATGTACTAGATCCTTTTTGTGGTCTATTTCTTGATCGAAGAAAAATTCAGTTGAGGGGTATTGTACCAAATAATTTACATTGCTTTTATTTTTCGAGAAAATAAAGGTACAATTAATACTTATATAGTTTATTGATGATAAAAGATAATGAGGTAGGAAAAAAATGATTGCAAAAACAGAAGAAGATTTTAATGGTTTGAAGGAAATTGGCAAAATTATTGCCTCCATTAGAGATGAATTGGTTCAAAGAACAATTCCTGGCATAACGACCAAAGAACTTGATGATATAGCCGGAGAACTTTTAGAAAAAGCAGGTGCAGTTTCAGCTCCAAAAGGTGAATATGATTTTCCTGGCTATACTTGCATTAGTCTTAATGAAGAAGTGGCACATGGTATTCCGGGTCATCGGGTTATTCATGAAGGGGATCTAGTAAATATAGATGTATCTGCTTCAAAGAACGGTTATTTCGCAGATACAGGAATCTCATTTGTAGTAGGAGAAGGAGAAGAAGTATTAACGAAAATATGCGACGTTGCTAAAAAGGCATTTGAAGCAGGTCTTAAGAAAGCAAAACCCGGTTCCAAAAAAAGTAGAATCGGAAAAGCAGTATTCGAAACAGCGAGACAGCATGGATTCACTGTTATCAAAAACCTTACAGGACATGGTGTTGGACGTAGAATACACGAAGCACCTGACCATATTTGTAATTATAATGATCCATGGGATAATGAAATATTAAAGGAAGGGATGGTTATCGCATTCGAACCATTTATCTCAACCTTTGAAGAAGAAGTATTCCAAAAAGAAGACGGTTGGACCTATGCTACAGAAAAAAGCTATGTAGCACAATTGGAACATACGATTATCCTTACTAAAAATGGTCCGATTATTGTCACACTTTAATTCAAGCATAGACGGAAAAGACTCGTATAAATATAAGTAGTTCGCTTACCGTGTAGGAAACTAAAATGGAGTAACAAATAAATTCGTAACACTTTTAAAGTATGTTACTCGCATCTAAAAAAGAAGGATTCGATTGGTGTATCCCACATCAACCCACTTAAATAAGGGAGTTGCTTTGGCAGCTCTTTTTCTTATGGAGCTAAAGGGGCAGGTTAGTTCAACAAAAAGTCATTAAAAAAGAGTAATGTTATACTTTTGAAAAGGGGGAAATTAAATGATATTGGAAGCTGTTATGCTACAAGTTAAGGAAGGTATGGAAGCAGGATATGAAGAAGCATTTCGTGGGGCATCGGAAATTATTTCTTCAATGAAAGGGTACATATCTCACGAATTACAGCGTTGTATGGAAGTTGAGGGGAAATATTTACTACTGGTGCAGTGGGAAACATTAGAAGACCATACAATTGGATTTAGACAATCCAACGAGTATCAAGAATGGAAAAAGAAATTACATAATTTTTATGACCCATTTCCAACAGTTGAACATTTTGAAAAGGTTAAACTTTAATAGTTGTTCTTGAACTAACAGGTGCTTTAGTTTTAGAACAAGAGTTGCTACGACAACTTTTTTTATGGGCGAACGGATGATTATTTAATATCCTTTAAGAATTCTTCTAAGGAATCATATAATACAGATGGTTCCCATTCGCCCATGCCGTGTTCAGCAGTCAGAACAGGATAATTTTTATTATGTATATCCACAAATATTGGGTCTCCTAAATCTTCATCGTAACCTATATCAAACCAACTTTCTTTCCAATCGCCTTCGTTATTGCCTACAAAGGAGTTACCTTCCTCATCTTCTCTATATCCTAGTTGTCCTTCTTCAAATTCATCTTTGGAAAACAGATGAAAAGAGATCGTTTCCTCTTCTACGCCCTCAAAATTTATTTCAATCTCATTAGTTTCGAGTGCTTCAAATCTGCTTAAAATCTTCTCTAAATCTTGATTTAACAATTTCCTTACCTCCCATTTGACACATTGTCTATTTTAATTATATCTTTTTTCTTCAACTAACAGGTGCTTTGCTTCAATAAGGGAGTTGATTTGGCACCTTTTTTTCTTATGGAACTAAAAGGGCAGGTAAGTTGATCAAGCTATGTAGACACCAAATTAATATGTAATGGAAAAAGGGATTTTTGACGGTTATGTGAACAGGTAGGATTAGCAACTAGACATAGAGAATACCTATTATCAAAAGGGGGCTTCTTTAATGGAAAAAGAAAACTTACTACCTGTAAAATGTTCGGCCTGCAAAAAAGAATTGGACGCAATTGACTTGGTCATAATCAATGAATCACTTCAACTGACGCATATTCAATGCCCGAATAAAGGAGAAATAGCAATTATTGATGTAGGATATTTTAATGCTGTATCCCGAAAATACTTGACCTGTACTCATGAAAAAGCCCTATTAAGTAGGGGCATGTAAATCTTTCTTTGCAATTACATTGTGGCAGATTATGTACTGATTGTGTTTTCTTCCACTAACAGTGCTTTACTTCAATAACAAGGGTTGCTGCGGCAACCTTTTTTTCTTGTGGAACTAAAGGGGAAGGATACTTGAAGAGTGTTGTTTGACCTTTATTCAACAATTGAGCCAGATTGTTTGACATTTCTTTTAATTCGCACTAAGTCTATCGGCGAAAAAATAAACATCTACACTTAGATTCATTACGGAGAACCATATCATTAATAACGGAGCGATTTTAACCATATCAGGCAAGATTGGCTTTTTATATATTTAGGATAGTACATTCATAGTGCAATAAAAAAGATCTTAAGGCTATAGCCGCAAATTCCTGCATATAATTCTATATTGAGAAAAAGGAAGGTGGGCTGAATATGGACATGTATGATCTCAGAAAAGCGATCCATTACTATCAAACAAAAATACAAGAAACGAATGATCCTTATTATTGGTTCTTTCTGGCTGATGCGCAGGTAAGAGTGGGATTAACAGACGAAGCACTGCAAACAATTGATAACGCCTTGTCGTTCCCAAATCCGTATCCTTCAAAGCAAGAGCTACTCGAAATGAAGGTGAAGCTCCAGCATTTTCTTTCAAGAGAAATGAATCAGAACAACCCTTCAATTGTAACTGAAAAGCGGGTAGATATTGACGGAGACGGTATAATTGATAATGTCCTTCTTACAGCAAATAAAACCCCTGATAGTCCACTATGGAAAAATATAACTCTTGTCATCCAAAATGGGCGAACAAATCACTATCAGCAATTCCCATTAAAGGATAACCTCGGATACAACCCCACACTCTTTCTTGGTGATTTTACAGACAACAAGGTGGATGATATTTTAGTAGTCATGGATACAGGAGGAAGCTCCGGTACGATTTATACGTATGTATTTTCTTATATTAACGGTCAAATGAGGCAGATTTTTAATTCTGATGCATTCAATGAAGATTATAAGTACAGTGTGACCTATCAAGATCAATACAAAGCGACTGTGATCAGTCATAAACTAAAAGAAAAGTACATTCTTGAACTTACTTACAAGGGAAAAGAATATTTAACTGAAATTTATAATAAGAATGGTATTTTGAAGGCATCGATAGAAGGCTGGGTCAATCCTTTGTCCGGTTTATATCCGGTCGATTTTAACAGGGACGGCATATATGAGCTCGAAGCCTATCAGAGGATAGCAGGGAGGTACAATGCTGACTCACTCGGATTTGTACAGACCGTATTGAAATGGAACGGGCATGTGTTTGGTCCTGACCGGCAGAATGTGGCAATCTTTGGCGGGGAAATATAGCAGCTGGAATCATTTTTTTTGGTATCTAAAGAAACTTCTTCATAGATAAGAAAAAATCAGAAGGAAAACCTGCCAAAGTGTCAATCGTTGCCTGCATTAATAAGTTGCTTCATTGGGTTTACGCTTTATTAAAGAGAAAAGAAACGTTCCTAGATTTAGCCTGATTAACGGTTTTGTGTAACAGAGAAAAATCCTTCTAAAAGGATTTTGGAGGGTTATTTGGCATGGCCAAAAATAGTATATCATAAGGTAAATGAAAATTTTAGAGAAAGATATTGACATCCTATTAGCTGGTTTAGTTCTAAAAGGAATAACAAGGAGTGAGTGGAAATGAGTTTGGCTTCCTATATTGATATGTCCCACTCCTGCTAACGTCTTGAACATCATGTATCCGATTATACAAGCGTGCATTAGGGTATCCATTGTTTCGTAGAAATCCAAGTCAAGAAATTCTGGTGTTAAGTTAATTTCAAACATCTTTTGTAAAAACGGCAACATTGTAAGTTATAACTTATAAAATAACCGAACTGGAACTTATTATTCACCTTGTTTTTTACCCGAATTACATGACAGATTCATGTTACTATCGGTTTTAATTCGGGGTATATTTCTTCTTTCTGATCTCATACTAAAGATAAGAAGGAGGGGTATCCATGGCAAAACGAACAAAGAAAAATGATGCAGACCAAAAGAACAAACAAGGATTTGATTCAAGCAAAACTGATTCAGAATTCTCTCAAGAATTTGGCAGTGCAAACGCTAATCAAGCACATAAAAATAAAGCAAAAAAAGAAAAAGCTTCTAAAAATCAAGGTGAGTGGAAAGGCATGCATTAATTAATACTTGCCAGACTCGACTCAAGATAAGTGATGCCTACACCGAGTACAAAGGGTGGAGGCTTATCTTGCTTCAAACTGTTTACTGAACTTTATGTAAAGGAGCTTATTTAGATGACACAATCTAAGCGACAACAAGAACGCCAATGGAAAGATCGTAAGCAATCGCAGAATCCACATGGTAAGGTCAGATCATTTGAACAATTAACTGAAGATATGGGCAAAAATGAATCTGAAACTAAGTAAAACTGTTTAAGAATGAGAGGCTATCCCAAAGGTCAGAGCCCCACATAATAGTGAGGTCACTCCCTTGGGGTACCCTCTCTTTGTCGTTACCTAAAAAACGTTAGTCATGCTATTTCATTAAAGGGCCATTTAATGGAGCAACGAAAAAAGCCTAATTTCTATAAAAGAACTGGCAAAGACAAAGATGGTAAAGACATAAACGTATACGTTGAGCATGAATCTTATAAAGGTGATCTTAAACCAAAATTCACTAAATAAAAAACGTCAAATAAGATTATCATCTAGTCAAAAAGGGAATGGATTTCTCCGTTCCCTTTTTGTTTTCCTTTAACAAGAAAAGAAATAATTAGTAATTCTTGGACAACTGAACTTTTTCCTCCGACAATGGTATCCCCAATTTCAAATTTATAGAACTATAGTGTTTATAGGTGAACGATTATTCAGCAAGGCCATTGTTAATGTCTTATTATTACATTAACAGTATTTAATTTAAATCATTAATGGAGGTTTTGAAATGGATATATTCATGGAACAAGCAGTAGAACTAGCGGTAGAAAATGTTCGTGAGGGTGGACAACCTTTTGGTGCAGTACTTGTGAAAAATAACAACGTTGTAGCTGAAGGTGTTAATGAGCTGCACAAAACTTATGATGTTAGTGGACATGCGGAATTACTGGCTATCCGGCGCGCGCAAGAGCAATTACAAACGAATGATCTATCAGGTTATATAATGTATGCAAGTGGGGAGCCTTGTCCGATGTGTCTAACGGCAATGTACTTTGCTGGAATCGAAAAGGTTTTTTATTGTGCTTCAGTTGAGAATGCGGTTGAAGTGGGATTAGGGAAATCTAAAATTATATATGAGGATTTACAAAAAACAAAAGCAGAACGCTCACTTTCGATGATACAAATGCCATTAAATGAAGGGCAAAAAAATCCAATGAAGCTTTGGAAGGAGAGAACGTAGTCTTGGGAAACTGTGGGTTTAATGATTCAGGAAACAAGTTTATATAGTTTATTGATCTTCAGCAAACGGGCGCATTTCTGTAGTAACGATAAAAGTCCAATTTCTCAATTTTAATGCTGAGAAATTGGGCTTGTTATTTTTACTTATAGTGAAAAATAACACCTAAAATGACATATTTGTTTATTTATTCTTGTTTCATGTCTAGAAGTTAGTCTGTAATTATTAGTATAAAACACTTAAGACTTTTAGACAAAGGGTGATACATATTGTTAAATGGTTATGCGAGGGTTTCAACTACTGGCCAGGATTTAGAAACGCAAAAGGAAATATTAGAAAAGGAAGGGTGCGAAAAGCTTTTTGTTGAAAAAGTAACCGGGACAAGTACAAAACAAAGAGCCCAACTTTATGAAGCTATTGAATTTGCACGAGAAGGAGATACATTAGTAGTAACTGAAATAGATCATTTAGCTCGTTCTATTATGGACTTAAATAAGATCGTTCATGAATCAGCTGAAAAAGGGGTTAATGTAAGATTTGTAAAACTTTTATTTAAAGAGTAGTATTGGTTTCAAATGATCTTAAAGTTGCCGATATTTCTATTACTATGCCCTGTTGGTTTTTACGGTAATTAAAAATAAAAGCAGACGGTACATCGAGAATCTTATAGAGATTCTATTGACCATCTACTTTTATATGAACGTAAAATTGTTGAGGCATTTCAAATCTGCAATAATATTACCAGCTATTTTTCAAAATAATTTTTCCTATCGCCTTGCCTGACTCCATGTACTCATGGGCTTTTGAGACTTCATCAAACGTAAAAATGTTTGAATCCAAAAGCGGACGCAGTTTCCCTTCCTCAACCATCCTAGCAACCTTCATCAAAATTTCTCCATAATGTTTATGCATGTCCTTGTTTAATATCTTCAACAACATAAAGGTTACATGAAGAGAAAGTCCCTTTGAATGCAAGGGGGAGAGGTCATGAGTCGAACGAGTAGCAATGGCTGTTACCGTTCCATGTACCGCTGCCGCCTCAAAAGAGCGATCAAGGTTTTCACCCCCTACCGTGTCAAACACGACGTCAAATCCTTTTCCGTTTGTATATTTTTGTACATAGTCATGAACGCTTTCTTCTCGATAATTAATAGTTATATCAGCACCAAGGCGCGTGCCAATCTCCAGTTTCTCTTGCGAAGAGGCAGTTGTATAGACTGTTGCTCCTCCCCATTTGGCTAGTTGAATGGCGATGTGTCCTACACCTCCGGTGGCTCCATGGATCAATATATTTTGTCCAGGTATAAGCCTTGCACGATTAAATAATGCTTCCCAAGCGGTGATGGAAACTAATGGTAAAGCTGCGGCTTCTTCCATCGTCAAATTTTTCGGCTTATGAGCAAGTAAATCGGCATCTGCAAGCATAAACTCTGCAAGTGCACCGCCAGTGCCTCTAAATCCACCCGCGCATCCAAACACTTCATCGCCAATTTTAAACTCGGTTACTCCTTCACCCACTGCAGATACCAACCCTGACACATCTCCGTGTAATACTGCTGGAAACTCGGGTGCAACGGCTGGAACTGCACCAGCACGAACTTTCGTATCAATAGGATTTACACTTGTAGCCTTTACTTGAATAAGTACATGTCCAGGTTTCAGTTCAGGTTTTGAAATCTCTTTATATTGAAATACGGATGGTTCACCAAAAGACTGAATAATTTGTGATTTCACTTTAGTTACTCCTTTTTATTTGCCTGAAAATAGGAAAATGTCTCATTGCCTATTCATGGTCAGGATAATGGTATGTGCTAAGAATAAAGCTAATATAACCTACTTTTACTTCCCTTTGACCTTTATGATACAAGCTTCTTCTCTAATCTATGTCTAGGTGATTTATTAAATCGTAAATTACCTGTTAAAAGAAACCGGATGGTTCCCATGGTAAATGGAGGGGATGACAGAAGACCAAATTTAACAGAAACAGCTCCAAGTTCCTATAAAATGGAAAATAATACCCCCGAAAACAATCCCAATCTCTTACCCTCCCTTCGAAACGATCATAAAAATGATTCCTTCATGTGTTATGAGATGATCTGGTTCCAATCCACTGCTGTGCCAGTTAGTGACATTCTCATCGGATCTTTTTACGAAACATCTTTAATGGTGAATAGTCTAAAAAGAGAGAATATTTAGTCTTTTCTTGCAAAATCAATGATACTTTATATATTATAAATTTAAAAGTACGCACAATTTTGTGGAATAGGATAAAATTTGATACTTAAAAAAATTGGGGTGTTACTATGAAGGACTTTAATACAGAAAAGTGTCCTGATACCACAGCTTGCCCTGTTGCAATTACAGTAGATGTGATAGGCGGTAAATGGAAAGGGATCATATTATATAACTGATCTCGCCGACAGATGATGTAGGTTCTATTGCTGTAGTTCATTCTGAAGGAGGAACAGCCGAAGGGACATTTTGCTTTCCTTTCCGTGATAAAAAATCATTTTTTGACTAACGGGTGCTAATTTAGTTGAAAAAGACCATCTTTTTTGGGGGTGAAAAAATCTCCAAATTTATACTCCACTCAAGATTGCGAGAAATGTACTTAAACTAACACGTGCACCGTTTTTGGTGCTGATATAGGGTTATAAACAACTTTTGTAGGTGATGATGATAGTTGAATAAGAAAATGTAATTTTATGTTAAAATAAGTAAGGAGATTGTGAAGGAGACGTATAATAAGACATAACTCACAAATGTTGGGGAGGGTTAGCCTTGTTTACTTCAGTTCTATTTTCCTATTGCTATTTTATTACTAAGTATTTGGGGTTTGTTTTGGGTAATCAAGAACAAGAAAAAATATATATTTCTCCATTAGTTCTTGTAAATTTAGGTATCATAACGCATTTGGTTGGTTTGAAGTTAATTAGGGGATTTGCAGGAATGGGAGTAAGTATGGTAGGTGCAATTATACTTGGAATAAGCCTAATAATCTTAGTTTTAATATTAATTACAGATTCAAATAAGAAAAGAAAATTGAAAAAAACCATTTGATTGATTAATGATGTTCTTCTTAAACTAACAGGTGCTTTACTTCAATAAGGAAGGTTGCTGAGGCGGCCTTTTCTTATGGCACTAACTGGGCAGGATAGTTCAAGAGTTCATATTGATTTGTTCAACAATTGGGCCATTTAGTTGAAGATCTCATCAGATAAGTAATAATAATTAAAGGAATAATTCACTCTGATAAAGAATATTAAAAAATGTGATGGATCTTTTTAAGAAGAACACGTAGCCATGAATGGCAGAAAGGAAATGAGAAATGAGAGTATTAGATACGATGGTTCGTGTAGATATTGAAACAAGTGAGATGAATAAAACGATTCAATTCTATGAAGAGTTATATCAAGAGAAGTGTAAGGCTCGTTTTCATTATGATGATCTCAATCTTGAATTGGCGATGATTTCTCATGTTCTGATCATGGCAGGAGATACGGAAACAAGAAAAGAGTTAGCGATCGCATCGGCTACCTTTGTGGTAGATTCTATTCAAGAAGCGAAAAATTTCTTAGAAGAACGTGGAGCAGTATGCCTAACAGAACCTAGACAGACACCAGGAAGTTGGATTATGTTCGTCAAGCATCCAGATGGTTCAATTGCTGAGTATGTACAACCCTTACCTCATTAAGAGAATTAAGATAAAAGGTTTATTTTTACCGTATCCCCTCTAACCACTTTCCTTGCATACCCACAAGCTATAAACAAAGTAGAAGCTTATCTCGGATTTTCCAAATGGTTATGCTTAAGGATGATTAGAATGATCTTCAGCAATAGGGCGCGATTCTTGAATAAGGTTCGCTTTTCTTATAGAACTAACGGGTGCAAGAGTTGAATATCTGGCTGCCATTTTCGGCGGTCTTTTTCTTATAGTGCTTACGGGGCAGGTTGAACAAGTGAGGTGAAATACAGCTCTTTTTTATGTTTATTGGAAGGAAATCATACAAAAAAAGAAATGGGGTTTCTATGCAATAGTTGTATTTGTTTATCCGTATTTTATTGTCACTCATTAAATTCAAAATTTCATTTTCCTAAGGAATTATTAATCAATGTAGTTCATATAATCGATAAGTGAAAACATAAAAAAGGTGGGAACAATTCTATGTTTAAACCAAATCCCGCGAATACTGCAATAGTTATTACTGACCCTCAAAATGACTTTTTGTCTCCAGGCGGAAGAGGATATCATTTGACAAAGGCTAACATTAAACAGAATAATACTTTAGCCAACTTGGAACTACTATTAAGCACTGCCCGTAGTAAAGGTTATCAGCTCTTTGTTTCCCCGCACTTTTTATATCCACATGACTATGATTGGCAGTTTACAGGGAACGAACAAGAGATGTTGATTAGTTTGAGTGTTTATCAGAAATTAAATCAATATAGTCCTCCAACTCCGGAAGCCGATTATGTTCCAACTTTAGCTCCGTATATCTGGGATAAAACATCCGTCATTGCAACACCGCACAAGGTGGCCAGTCCTCAGACAAATGATCTGGTCTATCAACTAAGGCAACGCAGAAAAGAACAAGTAATTTTGGCTGGGGTATTATCAAACGTATGTGTTGAATCGCATATGAGAGATTTAATCGAAAATGGCTTCAAGACAGCTGTTGTTTACGATGCAACTGCCACGATTAGTGAAAACGATTTTCATGCTGCTGTTACGAACTACCGAGCTTTCAGTAGTGCTACATGGACAACACGTGAAGCCATTTCAAATATGTAATGATACTCTTAAAAAGGCATACTAAAGAAGAGATTATTCTTTGATTAATTGTAATGTTGCAGCCGTTAGGTGCTTTCATTAACGATATCCAATAAGTCCATTCTTATAAAATTTAGATTCAATTACAGTGTGTTTCATTAGATAGATTTCCACCATATCCATTGCTAGTTCCTGAATCTCTCCCATCATCTTGTAGCACTTTTTCAAATATCTAACCGATCTTGATACAGACCTACTTTTCGATGACTGCTTCCAATTTAAACATCACAGCAGTTATAGGTGATTTAAGCTCATGCGATATGATAGCAACAAATTCACTTTAATTCATACTTCTTTATTAGCTAGTTCAATATCACCAATTATTTTGTAGAGGTACGGAAAAAGATAAGTTCGTGAAAACGAGCTTTCTGCAGTTTTTTATTATGAATATTAACGATTTGTGAGTTTGTGAAGAATTGTACTTAAATTAACGGGTGCGTTAGCTGAAGAGCTGTCTTTAAGGCGGCTTTTTCTTTATGCAACTATCGGGGCAGTTTAGTTGAAGATTAGTTTTCTTACACATCAACAATCAGGCCATATTCTTGAATAAGAAGAAAAAAGGAGATCATCGGAGTTTGGGAGAAATGTATCTGTTATATCTTTCGAATATTAGATAGGGTAGTCTGTTTAATCTTGATTTTATACTCTCCGTATCTTTTTAAGAAGGAAAACCGTTATGTAAAAATTAAAGATATTTTTACACTCTATTAAACTGAATGAATGGGGGAAAACTATGAAGGTCCTTATATTAGGAGGTACTCGTTTTTTAGGGAAAGCTTTGGTAAAAGAAGCATTGAAAAGAGGTCACGAAATTACATTATTTAATCGCGGTACCAATAAAGAGATGTTTCCTGAGGTTGAGCAGCTAATTGGTGATAGAGACGGTGATGTTTCACTTCTAGAAAACCGGAAATGGGATGTTGTAATGGATACCTGTGGATTTGCTCCGCATCAAATCAAAAAAATTGCGACTGTACTTGGGGATAACATCGAACATTATACATATATCTCAAGCATCTCTCTTTATAAGGATTGGATTCCCCTCAATATTACGGAAGACTATCATTTACAATCCATGCCGCCGGATGATAAGTTGAAAGACGTTGAGGAGGGGAAAATTTCTCCCTATGAGTATTACGGCGCGTTGAAAGTACTTTGTGAAGCAGAAGCAGAAAAGCATTGGCCAGGGCGTGTTTTGCATATAAGAGCAGGGCTGCTTGTCGGACCGTTTGACTATACGGATCGGCTTCCGTACTGGGTTCAGCGTGTGGCACAAGGTGGAAAAGTATTGGTGCCGGGACGTTCAGATCGTCCTGTTCAATTGATTGACGTAAAAGATATAGCAACATGGGTGTTCAATATGGCAGAAAACAGAAAAAAAGGCACGTTTAATGTAACAGGTCCGAATTATGAATTGACTATGAAAGAGCTATTAAACACCTGTAAAGCTGTCACAAACAGCGATACCGAATTTGTGTGGGCAGAAGAACAGTTTATATTGGAGCACAAAGTAAAGCCATGGACGGAAATGCCTTTATGGATTCCTGAACACTTCCCGTTAGAAGAAGAAACAGAACCGTGGAAAGGATCTTTTTTCATCAGTATAGAAAAAGCTGTTAACGCTGGTCTTTCCTTCCGACCTCTTGAAGATACTGTTTATGATGTGTATCAATGGGAGAAAGCGAGACAGGATACAGAACGAAAAACAGGGATATCACGAGAAAGAGAACAAGAGCTGCTAGAGGCTTGGTTCCAAAAAGAGAAAAAGGAGACATTGTGATGGGGTTATAACCCCCATACCCATCTAATTCAAGGAAAATTATATCCTAAATAATTGATTATTCTAAATAATGTTCTTCATCAATCGGGCGCGATTCTTTAATAAGAATCGCTTTTCTTATAGAACTAACAGGTGCATTAGCTGAAGATCAGAGCTGTCTTTAAGGCAGCTTTTTCTTTATGCAACTATCGGGGCAGGATAGTTTATTAAGAATAAAAGGAATTTCTTACTAATTAATGGAATTTATATTAAAATGATTAAATCCAAATAACGAGAATTATAATTACATATGAAAGAGTGATGAAACTGAATTTTACTATCCGTAAAATGCAAATGGAGGACATACATCAAGTTCAACAAGTTGCAAAAGCAAGTTGGAACTCTACCTAAGAAGGCATTATCCCTCTTAAAATTCAAGAAAATTTCTTAAAGTCTGCTTATAATGATGAGATGATGCAAAAACGTTTAGAGGGTTCTTTTATATTCGTTTCAGAGGTTGATAGGAAAATTGTGGGTTTCGCTAACTTCTCTCCTGTAAAAGAAGGCGGGGAGACGGAACTTGGAGCGATTTATATAAACCCAGAATACCAAGGAAAAGGAATAGGAACTGCTTTACTAAAAGAGGGCATTAAGAACTTAGAAGGTGCAAAAGAAATTTTTAATTCCTGCTTATTTTCTGGGGTATTTGTGGAACGCGAAATTCAGCAACATTAAGCCAATCCCTATAAGTCCGGCGAAGAAGGTTACGATAAATCCCTGTGGAGTCATATGAGCATTGTTGTCTCTTCATTTCATTTCTTTGTTTCCATACTGGGTTTCTTAATGAACTACCGGTGCGTTAGCTGAAGATCAGAGCTGTCTTTAAGGCAGCTCTTTCTTTATGCAACTATCGGGGCAGGTTAATCCAATGAGGATTGGTATAATAAATTGGGGGAATTTATGTAAAAAGACATTGGGATTTTACCTCCTAAGTATGTTTCTAAAAAAGACTGTTCTTGCTAAGCTATGGAGTATGTAAAGAAGAAATTTCAAGGCCTAATGAACAATATAAGGACTAAAATAAAAGTCTATTATACCTTTGAAGAGTCAAGTAATCCTTCATGTTAGTGGATTGCTTGACTCTTCATTTTCGTTTACCTGCAAGTTTCTTTTCGGAAAAGCAAAGAAATCACGAGATTGTACTTACCCTTTGGCATTGCGCGGGAGCTTATTAGTTGGTTTAATTGCTTTTTCCAAGTCTTCTGCTGCGATCACTGGGTCTACTGTATTGCTATTAGCTTTTCCCTTTTGACTATTGCCTTTATCACGCTTTTGGCTCATGCTTAGAACCTCCCTCCATGTAGCTTCATTTGTTAAGATGGATTAATAGATGGCGACTTATTCACCAAACGAGAAGGTTCTCGTTTGGTTGTGTATACATCCATATAGGGTTTAATATGTAAATGATGTCAGCTAATGGTGTATAGACAATTCAATGTTTAAACATTCCCCTCTTTAAATTGTATTGATATTGTGAAATGTTGTACTTAAACAAACGGGTGCGTTAGCTGAAGATGGAGCTGTCTTTAAGGCAGCTTTTTTCTTTATTCAACTATCTGGGGCAGGTTTGTAGAACAAGGATTGAAACTTTATTAATTTAGGAATCGTATAAAAGAGAGTAATACGGGTAGGAAACGATAACGATAAGGGATGATAAATAATGGAAACTTGTAGCAAATGCGGCAACGAACTTACGAGAGCCTATATTTCTGGAATTCAAGGAGAATTTCAGATAAATAAAGAACCAAGAGGTTTTTTCACGGATAGTCCGATTTACAGCAAAGTATCTCCTTATGTTTGTTCTAACTGTGGGTATTTAGAGTTCTATGTAGAACACCCTGACAAATTCAAATAATGAAAGGGATTTCTACTTCTTGTAAAAGACTCAAAGTTGCTGCGGTAAATTTTTCTTATAGAACTAACGGGTGCGTTAGTTCTATAAGAAAAAGTAAAAAAGTCGATTCCTTAACGTAGAGGAGATCGACTTTTTAGGTTGGAGTTCTCTTAGCGTATAAAATTTACGAAATAGGCGGTATAGCATTGTTGCTACCGTTCATAAAAGTATACTTAAACGAACGCAATCAATAAAAAGGAAAAGAATTATTATTAATAGATGTAGCTTTATAAAAAAGTTTGATCATTTCTGTGATCCTTCTTCCAAAGCGCCCGATAATTGAAGATAGTTCGCGATGCAAGGCTATTATTTAACATCTTACATTTTTGCGTTTGAAACCAAGCTGCCCTTTATCTACTTCCTTTTGAATACTTTCGGAAGCGAGGAGGAAACTGCTTTTTTTCTTGTCCCGTTTGACTTCTACTGGGCCTACTGCCTTTGCGGTCTCGACCGCCTTATCATGGAGCGGCAAATATGAAATCCCCACTGTGTAAATAAAATTATTCATAGCGTATTTAGTTCGTTCTGGAGAATCGTGAATCGTATTTTCCACATTTTCAAGCATATTGGCAATCTTGCTTTCGGAAAATTCATCGTCCGGGCGATTTCCCAAAAGCCAGCAGTAGCAACTCCAGCCCGCTGACATTCTCAGCTCTTCACCGCTTGCGATCCATTTATCGGCAACGTCTTGTGCAATATCTGTTTCAGCTAAAGTTACTGCAACCACATAATCGGACAGCATATAAAAATATGCCGCATCCATCCAACGCTCAAAATCCGCCTCAGACATTGTTTTTGGGTCTGCAATTATGCCTGCAAAGTACATTGCGTCGTAGTTCCCTGTGGCGTAAAGCTGCTCAGCCAAAGGTTGATTTTTTTTGATTTTCTTGGCGATCGGTTTCATAGCGCCTGTAGCCACGCCAAAAAGCGGCTCGTGCGCGCCATTGGATTCGTAAATTTTCTTGGTTCGTTCCTTGCCGAGAACTTCAAGCTCCTGCATAACCATTTGTAAATTCATCGTTTAACACTTCCTTCTTTTTGGAGGTTTTTCCCCTTAAGATTTAAGACCATCAAATCCATCTCTATTAGCCTATAACAAATCTTTACATTTGTCAGCAAAACCACAGTCACAACATGTGCAGAGTGTATGTGGCAACACATGGGATGTTGGTGAGTTCAAACTCGTTTATAAAGATTTATCCTTATTGTTTCTATCAAGGATTTTTGGATGAAGCAAACCTAAAAGAGATCTTTTGTTCACATAATACGGATAAGAGGAAATCAAAAAGCCCATGAATTTCATAGAATTCGAGGGCTTTTCCATGTAACTTGACCGTTGGGGACAAACTACAAAACAGTTAAACGAGCTTTTTACCGATTTAGAAGCGTATGGAAATTATTTGTAAATACTAACATGCTTCTGAAGTGATGAAAATAGGATAAAAATTCAGTTATTATTAACTGAAAATTCTTAATTTACACAAAAATAAGTGTATAATATTATAAAACAATTATCTAAGTTTGTGGGTTACTATTTCTTAATAAGGAGGCGATACTCTTAAACATGATGGAAATTTATTTTTTAGAAAGGAAATATTAGTAGGATGCAGAAAAGGAGAAATTTATTAGTCTAGAAAGGAATTAAAGCAGCTGCAGTAGCCGCTGGGAATGCGGGTTTAGGTATTGCGTTTCCACCAAGTCGTTCAATGTTTATTTTATTGGATTCGCTCCTATTGCAGCACTAGTTTCGGAGGTCAACTTTATGTAGCATTACTTGCTGGGGGAGCTTATCAAATTTTATGCAGAATATTTTTAACGTTGTGGTTTGTTCTATGTTATAAAATTAAAGCGCTTTCAACAGAATTTGTTCAGCCCATTAGTATTCAATTAAACTATGTATTAATTAATAAATTAATATATACAAAAAAATCACTATATATACATACTGGAGGTTTTAGGATGAAAAAGAAAAAAGCATTATCCGGCCTGATGGCTGTGAGTTTGCTAACAGTAATTCCGTGGAGTTCTGGACATGCTGAGAAACCTCAATGGACAAATGTGAATACATATGAGGAACAGGACGGAAGCAAGTTTAATAGCGAAAACTATAACTTTGTGAAATTCTCACAAATTGGTTCCAAATTAAAAGAGATTGAAAAACTTTCAAACCGTGTGAAAGTTGAAGTCCGTGGAACATCAGCTGATGGAAACCCACTCTACGTTGTCACGATTGCTGACCCAACAACGCAAGGGAAGTTCGGAAAAGTGAAGGCACTTAGAAAGCAAATGTTTAAGAATCCGGGCAAAGCTCAAGAATGGGTTGCCAATAATCCTGACTTTAAAGTTCCAATCATGATTAATGGTTCTATTCATGGGACTGAATTTGTCGGAAGCGATGCAATCCTTCAATTAATTGAACGTTTTGCTACCCAAAATGATGCAACAACCAAAGATGTTTTAGGGAATAATATTCTTATTTTCAATGTCGTACAAAACCCTGATGGACGTATTGATGCCACCCGCTTTAATGGCGAAGGAATTGACATAAATCGTGACTTTATCACCCAGTCGCAGCCAGAAACAAAAGAGATGGTTGAGCTCATTAAAGAATGGAACCCGATGGTGTTCCTTGATACTCATGGTTATGTGAAGAATTATCAGCCAAATCTGCAGGGGTTAATTGAGCCTTGTACGCCACCGCATAATCCTAATTACGAGTATGACTTATACGGAAAATGGGCCTATAAACAGGCAGAAGCGATGGAAGCGGAAATAATGAAGGATCATGAGAACTATTCAGGATCCTTGTATCAAAACATGAAAGGTACCTATATTCCGCTGCGCGATGATTCCGCCGGCTGGGATGATTACCCACCAATTTTCACACCAATGTATGCGATGTACCATGGTGCTTACGGTCATACATTAGAAGCTCCAACAAATGATTGGGATGGCGTACGATGGATGTATAATTCGATTATGGGGGCACTGAAATTTGCAACAGATAACAAGCAATCCATGATTACTGATCAAATTGAAGTTTTTAAAAGAGGAATTAACTTTGACCATCCTTTTCAGAAGGAAGGGTTATTTCCAAAAAACTACATACTTCCACTAGACCCTATGGATCCGAATGTTACGAATAAGGCAGTAAATCATTTGATCAATAATGATATTGAAGTTGTTCAAGCTGTGAATGCATTTGAAGCGGATGGAGTGTCATATCCAAAAGGAACTTATCTCGTTGAGATGGATCAGGCGAAAGCCGGATTAGCAAACACGATGCTCTGGGATGGGGAAGACATCACGAACGATACCCCAGCAATGTACGACATTTCCGCATGGAGTTTACCGGAGCTTTGGGGATTCGAGGCAGTAGCCACACAAAATCCTATTAAAGTCAATACAACGAAAGTAAAACAGATTACAGGTCAAGGAACGGTTTCAGGAAAAGGACAGTTTCTGATTCCGAACAGCTCTGTCCAATCGGTAAATTTAGTAAATGCATTGCTTAAGCAAGGAATACCTATAGTACGTGATGCACAAGGCAACTTCTTTGCAAAAGCAGTAGCTAATCAGGTTTCAGCAGCGGTGAAAGAATCTGGGTTACAGGTTGGAACTGCTGAGGTACCAGCAGATGCAGTGGCTATTACGTCTTTAAAAGTAGCTATATTAAAGGATGGAGGTATGGGTAAACAGAAATCACACGCAGGAACAAAGCTCGCTTTGAAAAGACTAGGTTTTGATGTGACAGAAGTTACGCCAGTCGAAGTGGCTAAAAATACCCTTAACGGTTTTGATATTTTTGTCTATAGTGGAACGGAAAGTCTCATTTCTACCAACCTATCTGAAGCTAATAAAGAATTTGGATTACAGAACGACGGGCAACTTAATGCGTTTAAAGACAATGTGACAAGCTTCTTAAATGAAGGAGGCAAATATATAGCTGTAGGTGCTGGTGCATCTAGAGCAACTAAGACACTTGGTCTTACAGACGACATCATTAATGTAGGAGGTTCCAACAGTAATGGTATCGTAAAAGTCGATTATGAGGGAACCGGTTTAACAGCAGGATATGGAGAGGATGATATCGGCTTTGTCTATCGTCCAACATGGTTCACGGGTACGGATAATGATGAAGTCGTCGCGACCCTTGCAGATTCAGATAATTTCTTCGTAGCAGGTCACTGGAAAAATAACATAACCGCCAAGGGCCAAGCCGTAATCGTAAAAGAACAGAATAAAGATGTAACTCTTATTGGGTTAGAAGCAGGTTTCCGCGACCACCCGGATTACTTGTTCCGTCTTCTATCAAATGCAATTTTCGAAAAATAGTAGAAATAGCCAAAGCCGGATTCAGCAATGAATCCGGCTTTGGCTATTTGAAAAATGCTAAACGCTTACTACTGAGTCTTGAACAATTATCTCAGCAACTGCTAGATAAATACTCATTACTTTTAAATCATTTGTTGCAAAAACCGCTGAAGGACGATTCTTATCAAGAAGTGGTTGTTTAGCAGATTGAAAGGCGTTTTCTACCATTTTAAAGGATTACTTGAAAAATAAATTAAAAAATTGGAAGTCTAAACCTAGTAAAGCTCCTTCATCCTACTATAAAAACGTATATCAAAGACTTTTCTTCGTCTGTATTACCTTTTGGAGAAAAATGGACGGAAATGTCATCGTTATAACAAGAAAACGGTCTTTGATATCTTAGGTGTTGTCATTGATCATTCGATGTCACAAAAACTCAAATTTGCCCAATATTATTTAAAAACCCTATTTAATGGGTTTTTTTCATGCGCAATTTTAGTATTAATGTAGCAAAATAAAGAGAATAGACTTTAAATTAACACATGGACGCTTAGCTTGATGGGGATTTTGTAAGACCCCTTTATTTAAATAATACAATTTTATTGTTATTCAACATTGATAATGTGTATAAGTTTTGTTTGCTATACCCATATTAAAATTATTGAATTTACTTTTCCCCAGAGTAATAGTAAAGGGAGGTGAAATTTCCAATGCCGAAAAACGATTCAGCTTTTCAAAAAAGCGAGCTTGCCAAGCTTTTAACAGTGTGCGGAGAGTCAGCGGACTTTCTTACTTTCAGTCTTTATGAAAACTCGCCCTTCTTCATTGCCTATTTTAAAACTTTAGTTAAACCAGAGATTATTCACCACGATATTCTCCCTACAGTTAAAGAAGAGCTTTCTACTTTAGAAGAAATAAAAGAAAAGCTGTTGATCGAGGATCTTTCTATTACGGACAATATACCGGATATTCAAGATAAATTAATGACCGGAAACTTGATTTTTTACAAGAAAGAAGGGCAGCCTGCCTGCCTGGCTGTTCCGGCACCAGCTGTCGAAAAACGGCAAGTAGCCACTCCGGAAACGGAATACTCAGTCGTTGGTCCGAAGGAAGCCTTTGTTGAATCACTCGATACAAATTTAAATCTTGTGCGCAAACGTCTACCGATTCCAGAACTGCAGGTAAAAGAACTGATGGTCGGAAAGTTATCAAAAACCCGGATCGCGGTCGTCTACGTGAAAGGAATCGCTGACTCGGACAACGTGAATACGGTTATCCAGCGGATTCAAGGGATTGAATACGATGAAATTGCCGACAGTTCGTTTCTCAGCCAAATGATTGCCGATAATAAAAACTCGCCATTCCCACAGTTAGTCGACACAGAGAGGCCTGATCGACTGGCCGCCTTACTCGCCGAAGGGAAAGTTGCCATCTTTTCGGACGGATCGCCCACTGCGATATCAGGTCCCGTGTCACTCATTACATTTTTCACGGCATTTGAAGACTATCTTTCCATTTGGAATGTCGCATCCGCTTTCCGGCTCCTCCGGCTCATTGCGGTTCTTTTCTCTGTTTTAGCCACATCGACTTATGTAGCCATTTTAACTTATCATTATGAAATGATTCCTCGTGATGTACTCAGCTTGCTGATTACATCACGGGGAAGTATTCCGTTTCCACCTTTTTTGGAAGCTGTTCTCCTTGAATTGGCGATTGAGCTTTTGCGGGAAGCAGGCGCCCGGCTGCCGACAAAGATTGGCCAAACGATTGGGATTGTCGGCGGTATAGTGCTCGGAACAGCGGCCGTTCAAGCAGGCTTGACGAGCAATGTACTGCTCATTGTTGTGGCCACGGGCGCGCTTGCTTCTTTCACTACGCCTATCTACCAACTTAGCAACGTGATCCGCCTGATCCGCTTTCCATTTATCCTGCTTGCCCAGCTGCTAGGCCTTGTCGGAGTCGCCGTCTGCTTTGCTTTTCTTATGTCTCATTTATTAAAGCTGACTTCTCTCGGTCGTCCTTTTCTTGAGCCGATCTATCCTTTGCGCGTGAAGGATTTCAAAGACTCTATTATTCGACTGCCGTTCAGCAAGCAAGCACTCCGTCCCCTCCAAATAAGAGCAAAAGACCGTGTGAGATTTCAGCAGGAGGCTCCGCAAAAAAAAGAATGGGATATTGACGACTAATTTGCATATGGAGGTGCTGTATGCTGCCCTTACCGCCGGAGAGCCGGAAAGTCTCTCCTTTCTTTGTTTTTTATCTTATAGTAGCGGCGCAATTTGGCTTGGGCGTTTTCAGCTTTCAACGGTATATTGTTAAAGCCGTGGGCAATGATGCCTGGATCGCTGTTATTATCGCCGGTCTCTCGATTCACATTGTCTTGTGGATGATTTATCAAATATTAAATAAAGGAACGAATGATATTACTGTTATCCACAAGGAACTGTTTGGAAAAGGGCTTGGAGGGCTCCTCAGTTTGGCTTTGATTGTTTATTTGCTGACTTTGGCTGTCTCGGTGTTCCGTAGTTATATCGAATTGATTCAAGTCTGGATCTTTCCGCAATTGGAAACATGGTATATGGCCCTGATTCTCTCTTCGCTCGTTTATGTGTATGTAATCGGAGGCTTTCGAGTCGTTGTTGGGATTTGCTTCCTCAGTTTCATCTTAACGACTCCTATATTTTTTATAATGTTAGAGTTCCCTTTACGGCACGTGCATTTTTCTCATCTTTTGCCTATTTTGGATCATACCGCAGTTGAGTTCTTATCCGCCTCAAAAAAGATGACGTATAGTTTAACGGGATTTGAAACACTTTTTTTCTTTTATCCTTTTATAAAAAATGCTCCAAGCTCGCAAAAGTGGGTGCATTATGGAGCGGCGTTCAGTACTTTTAGTTATTTAGTAATAATGATCGTTTCCCTTATGTACTTTACTAAGGCTCAATTACTTGAGTCGATTTGGCCGACATTAACTATTTGGAAAATTGCTGATTTTCCTTTTCTTGAAAGGTTTGAGTTTATGGGGCTCTCCCTTTGGCTGTTTAACGCTCTTAATAGTGTCTGTATATTTATTTGGGCCGGCACGAGAGGACTAAAGCAGCTGTTTACCGTGAAGCAAAAACATAGCCTTATTTTCGTTATCATCATGACAGCTGTTGTGGCTGTTCTCTTGAAAAACCGCGAGCAGATCGAGCAGCTAAATACAGTAATGGGCTTGGTGAGCCTTTACGTCATTTATGCTTACATTCCATTTCTCTTCTTTTACCAAATGATTAAAAGTAAAATGAGGCGAACGTCATGATAAGGTACCTCTTTTGGAGCATTTTTACGCTCATCCTGCTGTTCAATTATTCGATTGAAACAAAGATACTTGAAGATATCCAGCACGTTTCCGCCATTGGTTATGACTATGTGGACGAGGACCGGATGAAGGGAACAGCCGCCGCTCCTTTTTATCCTGCGGGGTTAGATGTTCAGCCGCTCAATGCCTTCTTTACGGCGGTCGGCCATACCGTTCTAGACATCTTACAAAAGCAGCAGATGGAGTCCCAAAGAAGACTTGCCACGGGACGTTTGCAGAATTTTTTGATTAGTAAAGATCTGGCAAAACACGGAGTCGCCGAGCTTACTGATCCACTCGGCCGCTCTACCGATATTGGCAGAGATGTTTACATGGCGGTCGTCGACGGCAGCGTCGAGGAGCTGTTAACTTTTAAGTATCCTAATGCGCCGACATCTGCTCAATATCTTTCCGATTTCATGGAGAGAAATCTGAAAGACATTGTTCCTCAGCCAACTGTTCATGCTTTCCTGGATCAATATGACGGGTTCGCTCAAGATCCTTTTCTACCTATTATCGGGAAAAAAGACGATCATATTCAATATAAAGGTCTCGCTCTTTTTAAGGATGATCTCTACGTAGGAGAGCTTTCCAATAAGGACAGTTATGTATTTAAACTCTTTTACGAAAAGACTAAAACAGGCGCGTATGAAATAAGCTTCAAAAATAAAAAGTACATTGCTACTGAAAATATTCGATCCAAAGTGAAATATAAAGTGTCCGGCAGCCAAGACAATCCGCGGGTGTCGGTTCATGTCTCGTTGATAGGAGAGGTTAAAGATGCTTCCAGCGTGCTGATGAAAGGGAACACCATGAAAGAAGTGGAGCAGGAATGGAGCAAAGAAACCACGAAAAGAGCGGAAAAGATGATGAGGAAATTTCAGGAGCTAAAGATTGATCCGCTCGGAATCGGCGAAAAAGTCCGGAGCCATTTTCGGAACTTTGATAAAGAAGCATGGAAAGACCGCTACCCAACCGTTCCTGTTGAATTTGATATGAAGGTTCGTATTGTGAACACCGGCATCACCGAATAGAAAGTGACGTCAAAAAGGGAGTGACTCAAAAAGGATAATTAAAAAATGTTTGAAGGCTTATACGATTATGCTTTTAAAAGTAAATTCCGTGTACCATTTATTTATTGCATAGGAGTGATTTCAAAACTTACTTAGCCGAAAGTTCAAAGGTTAAAGTACATCACGGATCGATATCTTTAAAAAGGAAATTCAAAGGAGGAAGAAAAATGACATTTTTATGGTCATTAATTATTGGCTGGTTAGCAGGTATGATTAACAGACGCGATACTCCATTTGGTATTGTACGGTAATATCATTCCTGGTTTCGTAGGTCCTTGGTTAGGCTTATTCAAAATGGGTTCTTTTTATTTCTATTAAAATCAGTTTTTGAAACATCTTTTTAATCAACCTTTTTTCCAAACCAACAACTGAGGCTATATTTTAGTTAATCCATTAAAGGGCGCACTTCTTTAGTAAGAAGGTGTCTTCTTTTTTGTTTATTATACAATAATAAAAGCAAGTGAATTTGCGAAAAAAGGGAATTTTCACTTTAGCATAGTTATGGATGAGTGATCCTTTGCAGAATATTTTAGAATTAATCTGCAAATATTTAAACAGGATCATATAAATAATCAATCACTGCGTCATTTTTAGTCGGATAAAAATGGTAGTGTAAAAAGTTCTATGAAAACTAACTGAGCGTGTAGGGTCTTTTCTATTTATTGGGTGGAAAGGCCATGCAATCGTCCTTAACAAACACGCTAATAATGGAGGTGTAATTATGGAAACAACAAGTTATAAAGGCACAAATAAAATGATTACAGGAATTGTATTTGGGGTCATCACATTTTGGCTCTTTGCCCAGTCTATGGTCAATGTTGTTCCGGCCGTTCAGAAAGATTTAGGCATTTCACTTGGCACATTAAACATAGCAATTAGTTTATCTGCTTTGTTCTCAGGTATGTTTATCGTTGCAGCTGGTGGCCTTGCAGATAAGATTGGACGTAAAAAAATTACGTATTTAGGGTTAATTTTAAGCATTATCGGTTCCTTGCTTATTGTTTTGACTCAAGGCGCAGCATTATTAATTATCGGACGAATCCTCATAGGGATTTCAGCAGCATGTATTATGCCAGCAACAATTGCTTTAGTGAAAGCTTATTATGAGGGGGCTGATCGCCAACGTGCCCTCAGTTTCTGGTCCATTGGTTCTTGGGGTGGTTCAGGTGTTTGTTCACTTGCTGGTGGTGCCATAGCAACATATATGGGCTGGAGATGGATTTTCATCTTTTCGATTATTTTCGCTCTTCTTGCGATGTGGCTTATTAAAGACACTCCAGAAAGTAAAGCAGAATCAACTGGTGCTTTTAAATTTGACTATACCGGATTAGTTATTTTTATCATTACGATGCTTGCATTAAACCTTTTCATTACTCGCGGAGCAGATTGGGGTTGGACAAGTACTATTACATTAGTCTGTGCGGTTATCACAATCATTGGGATTATCGTATTCGTCAAAGTGGAAAGAAATAATGACATAGCTCTAATTGACTTCTCTTTATTTAAAAATAAACCATACGCAGGAGCCACATATTCCAATTTCTTGTTAAACGCTGTAGCTGGAACACTAGTGGTTGCTAATACGTATGTTCAAGTTGGTCGCGGATTTACGGCTTTCCAATCTGGATTGTTATCAATCGGGTATTTAATAGCAGTACTTGCAATGATTCGTGTTGGTGAGAAAATTTTACAAAAATCCGGGGCAAAATCTCCAATGATTTGGGGAGCTATAATAACGACAGTTGGTTGTGCACTAATGGGCTTAACATTCTTACCTGGTTTTTCCTATACTGTTGCCGTATTCATTGGATTTGCTTTATTCGGTCTTGGACTTGGAATATACGCAACCCCTTCTACAGATACTTCTGTATCTAATTCACCTCCTGATAAAGTTGGAGCAGCAGCAGGGGTTTACAAAATGGCTAGCTCACTAGGTGGAGCGTTCGGAGTTGCGATTTCTGCTACTGTTTATGGTGCCATTGCAGCTGTTAGTAGTGTCGAAGTTGCTGCAACTGGTGGTATTATCGCAAACGTAATCTTCGGTATACTTTCAATCATATCTATAATAGCATTAGTACCAAAAGATACTGGAAAAACAACAAACGAAAAAGCAACAAAAATAGATTACAGGAACAATACTGAGCCAGAACCAAGTCATTAAACAAAAAAATTGGTAAGTCGAATAATGAATAGGTCTCAAGCCAGTTCATTATTCAAAATAAGGGGGAATGACAAAGTGCGTCATATTATCTATCCACCAATCCCTTGAATGCTTCGTCATGTTCTTTATTAACGTCTGATAACATTTCCATAAATTCTGCATCTACAACGCTAACAGGTGCATTACTTCAAAAACAGGGGTTGCTGCGGCAGCCTTTTTTAATAGAACTAAACCAGCTAAGCTCAGCTATTCCTCTCTGTGTATCGTATCCATCCTATTGACATAACACCAATTTTGATCTACATTGGGCGTGGTTTAAACTGAAGTAATGTAATAATAAAAGGGGAGAAATTAGTTGGCATATTTACTAAAATTAATAAGAAAAAGTGAACAAATAACAAGCCTTTGGTCAGGTGGTAAAACAACTCAACTTGCTATTTATCCTGAAAATGGAGATTACTCGAAGCGTGATTTCAAATGGCGGTTAAGCACCGCAGATGTTGAGGTAGACGAATCCTTATTTACTCATCTTCCAGGCATTCAGAGAATTATCATGATCCTTGATGGAGAAATGTTGCTTCAACATAAGGGAAAGCACCATGTGCATTTAAAGCCATTTGAACAGGATCGGTTTGATGGCGGCTGGACAACCCGAAGTATTGGGAGGGTTACGGATTTTAATTTGATGTTAGCAGAAGGATGCCAGGGAGACCTTAACATGATTCATATTAATAATGGGATCCAACATGAAGTGTTGGATAATAGGGAATCTACGAATAGATCCGAAGCCTTTTATTGTGTCAAAGGAACAAGTAAAATAAGTATAGATGAAAAAGAGACTGTTGTTTTAGATCAAGGTGACGTAGTAATCTTAAACATGGATCATTCATGCAACAATTTAAATATAAAGTTATCCAATCACAATGACTCAATTGCAAAAATTATTAAGGTAAGTATTTTTTATTGATAGAGATATTTTGGTTCTAGTGCAAAAATATTCACTAGAAGTATAGTATTCTTTCGAATTGTGGGTTAAGAGGCTAAACCAAATAAATCAATCATTATTATTTGGTGATTACTGGTAGGCGTGAAAAATGGGGAGTGAACGATATATTAAAAATACTCCAATGTTACTTCTTTTCGCATTTCTTTTTATTGGCATTTTTGGATTTTGGTTAAGAAAAAGGATTCTTTCATTCGATTTTAAAAACAAAAGTAAATTGTTCTTCTTGTTGGGCAACTATGAGTTGATTGGTGGAGTTCTTATTGGTATAGGCTTACTATTTATTGTGACTTTTCTCTAAGATTTATTTCACTCCCATGAAAATTAAAATATTCTTAAAACCAAAAAAGAGCATACAAAAATAGACCCAGAAAATGACTTTTTAAAAAAGGCTGAACCTTATGAGTGATCTGATTGAGTTTGGTAAATCGTTAAACAAAAACCTCCAATTATAGCAAATTAAGTAGAGGCTAGCGCGACGACCAAAAAAGGATTAATCTCCCATGAGTGCTACCCATAAAGGGCGCGACAGTCGGTGGTACACCGTGGTCGTCGGAGTCAGACTAACGGATGGGCTCAAAGGCACCATAGTTCAACAACCTTCTTCGCCAGCCATTAAAAGATTATCGACCTAGAAACCAATTTTCATTCTCTGTGGTGAAGCGCTGATTTTTGCGCTTCATGGATGGCTAACGGGTGCTTTTCTTCAAAAAGGGAGTTGCTTCAGCAGCTCTTTTTCTTATTTCACAGGGACCTTTAAAAAACTCATGGATCAAGCTTATTCGGCTCTGCCATTAGAGCAATTTGTACCTCTTCCGTAAAAAAAAGCCCTAAAAGGACTCTAGTGATTTCTATGTATAACATAATCTTCTGGAAAAAAATAAGAAAAACAGGTGTCTTAGAAGCTTTATTCGTTCTAATTTCTCTTTATTTAGCTTTCTACCACGTTTTTCTTTAAATCGGTAACCATAAATAGGGCTTTAGTGTAAAAATCGCTTATTCGGCCTCCTAGCGCCCTTAAAATACCTATATGTTTTTTTCACTTTTGATTGGAGCTGTTTCTTTTTCGTAGATAACAGGGACGATTTCTAACTCAAGCTGTTGAGCCACGATGTACCGTCTATAACCGTCTGTCAGCATGTTTGTCTCCCGGTTAATGGTTATAGGTTCATCTAAATGGCCGTTCTGTTTAACAAAGTTCACCACTTGCTGCGTTTTTTCAGGATTCGGGTGCGAGTTTAAAAACGCTTCTGGAACCACGATTTCTTTCATGGCTATAAAATCCTCGGTTCCTTTTGGAGCTTTTGGTTTTTCTTTTGGCTTTTCTGCTGCTTGACTCTTCACTGGCTTGATTGTTGCCTTTTTCTCAGGTTTTTCAGGGAGAACGGACACTTGAAAACAGATCAATCCGATTTCCCCTGGACAATCCTCCACGGGTACATCCAATGTTGGTTCGCCTTGCACCATGATTTTTTGTTGATTGATATTTTTGGCCGTAAGGCCAGATTTTTGAAGTTGTTTCTGATTGAGAAAGACTGTGTACGTAATTGTCGAACCCCCTGGAAGCCCCTTTGGGGAAGAGGGAGAACCACTTTCCTCCATATCAAACGTGTAAAAAGAGCCTTTCTGACATAAGGGACCTACAGGTTTTCCAGTTACCGTCATTTTATGAGGCATACTCATTTCACTCCTTTAGAATTTTACGAATAGAGGGAAGGATCCATTATTTTTTCTGAAGCTCTCTTTCCTTTTGGTTTTTCAACTCTTCTATGGAAAGTTTTAATAGATCCTCTTTTCGATTCGTGACCACTTTTTTTAATCCCCATGCGATTTTTTCAGCTTCTTCCTTGCTCGTAATCTCAAAGTGATGTTCAAAAATGGCCCCGATCTCAATCAATCGTTTCGTCCGTTCTTTTCGTTCCTTTTGTTTGATTCGACTCTCCACTTGCTGTTTTTTCGCCTTCATTTTCTCCATCTTTTCTTCTAATTCTTGTAATCTCTCACTGTCCGTTTTACGAGCCATAAAACCAAACCCTCTCTTCATTCCCATAATTTTCTTTAAGTATAGCGAAATAGGTGATAGAATACTAGACAAAAGGCAAGAATCGCTACAATGAGTGTGGCATGATTCCCTGAGATCGAAGAGCAAAGGGCGCACTTATACAAACTCCGTTTGTGTGCGGTTGCTACGCAACGGAACAGCATATTCGCTAGGGAGCGAATACCAAAAAACAAACCCTTCATTCGGCTGCAGGCCGAATGGAAAAGACGTATCCGTCTACGGGACGGATACGAAAAGGCCTCGCCTGTTCGGCGAAAACGAAATAAAGCAGCCACCATCTTCGATGCTTGCTGTTTCATTTCGTACCATCAAACCCATCAAAGGAGGTGCGCGATCATGGCCATTTACCATTTCTCTGCCCAAATGATTTCCAGAAGCAAAGGTCAATCGGCTGTCGCTTCTGCAGCTTATCGTTCGGGTGAACGATTAACGGACGAACGAATGAATGAAACCAAATTCTATAAAAGAGAAGTGCAACCAGAAACCATGATTTTGGCGCCTTCTCATTCTCCAGAATGGGTACAAGATCGGCAACAACTTTGGAATGAAGTCGAGAAATCGGAAATCAGAAAAAACTCACAAGTCGCAAGAGAAATTAATATCGCGTTGCCTAGAGAAATCTCCCATCAAGAACAAACCGAATTAATTCGTGGGTATGTGCAAAAAGAATTCGTCGATCAAGGCATGATTGCCGATGTGGCGGTTCACCGTGATGACCAAGACAATCCCCATGCTCATGTGATGTTGACCACTCGCGAAATTTCCAAAGAAGGATTCACCGTTAAAAATCGTGATTGGAACAAAAAAGAATTATTGGTGCAATGGCGTGAACAGTGGGCAGAACATGCGAATCAATCTTTAGAACGGGAAGGCATTCAGGACCGTATCTCCCATGAATCCCATGAAAAACGAAACCTGATTCTATTTCCTACAGTCCATCTTGGCCATGTGGCTCATGAAATGGAAAAGCGCGGGGTTCAAACGGACAGGGGAACGATCAATCGTGATCGTCAAGAATACAATCGTCTTGTTGTGGATATTCAAACATACCGAGAAGAGAAGAAAGCCCTGGAACAAGAAAAAGCACGGAAGCAAGAACAACGGCAACAATCCGAACGTTTCAACACGTCTGCAGAACGTGTTCACTTACAAGAAGCTTCTAAGCTTTTGAACCTGGATCGTGAACCTACCTTGCAAGAAATCTTTGTAAAATGTAAAGAGCTCGATCAGTGGGAGAATCAAGTGAATAAAGATGACCAACAGATACGATGGAAAGAGGAAACGATCAGAGGGGCTGCTGAAACCTACCGTTGGGTTCACATTTTTGAAAATCAACGCCAGCAAGCCCAGCAACAATTGGAAAGTATCAATTGGATGAATCCTTTTAAATTTAAGGAAAATCGAATGACAAAAGAACAAGCCGAGCTGGACATGTCAAAAGCAGAAGACCAAATAAAATCACGGGATAAAACGCTAGATGCCTACCGAGAAAAACTTGGCTTCCATACCGAAAAAGAATTTCACCAGATGCAACGTCAACATCAAACCGATTATCCAAGTCTCCTAGAGGAAAGTCGACAGGTGCGTGGACACATCCATCAGGAAAGAAAGGTCTTAGAAAAGGCTGGAATAGCCCATCAGAACGCTTTTGTGCGTCAGGTGGCTTCTTACTATCCAAAACGTCCTGAAATGCTCCATATAAGCCTTGAAACGGCTAATAAGCTTATGGACATGAAACAAGCAAACGGAAATCAAGTGGTTCCAATAGAGACCATCCAGAACACGCTAAATAACCGTAAAGAAGAGATTCACAGGCTCCATGGTGAATTGGATCGTGTGGATCAGCACCGGTTACGCCTGCAGCGTGCTGAAGGCTATTTGGGGAATTTTGAAAAACATCATGCCCTTGTTGAAAAAATCGAGAACAATCCTTTCTTGAAAGGAAAACTGCTTGTTTCAAAATCGGCTAAACAAGAGTATGACCAGGCTATTTCCACACGTGAAAGCTACCAAGATTCGATGAAAAAGGAAGGCATTTCTGGAAGAGTGGACCTTGAAAAACAGTTCCATACTTTAGTGAAAATGGAAGCTAGAGTTCCTGCGCTTAAAGGTCAGATTCAATCCCAAGAAAAAGGTCTCGACTTATTAGGTGCCATTATGAAGGGCGTTGAACAGGCAGGAAGGGACATGCAGAGAGAACAAAAACGTCAGCAACAAAATCTATCAATAACTAAAAATAAAGGAAAAAACCGTCAGCGTGCTTGGGAAATGGAAAGATGATAGTAACAAACAATCCCGCCCTCTTTTGAGGGTGTTTATTATATTTGAGAGATTATTTATTCCTAGACGGGGTCTCGCCAACATTTTGGAAATTTGTACGCTAAGCCATACCCAAAAATGATTTCGAATCATTTTGATGGAACTTTGTTTTCGGTAATGAGTTTTGGTTCTAAAAACTAGCTGTTTTCAAAGAAAATATGGGTTTCCCTGTTGTAGGACCAAAAACGAACGTTAGTGGAACATCCCTTTTATATCAACGGTTATAGCCTTAACGTACATTTTTTCCGAAATGTTGTCTGTACCCCTAGACTAATGCGAATGGCCATTTGGGGAGTTATCCCTTTTTCAAACCTATGATTTATTGAAACCCTGAATTTGACCAATTTTGGCCGAATTCAAGGTTTTTCTTGTTTGGTAGCTTTCGGTAAGGGCCTTTATGTAAACTATATTTATTTATAATTTTTTCCTTTTTTTTTAAAAAATACCTTTTTAAAGGTGTTCAATCTATTAAAATAGAATTATATATAATGTTAATAAATACTAGGAGGCGTTGAATGGCTAAAAGTTTAAAAATATTTTTGCTGTTGGTATTGTTAGGTAGCTTTTTTTTCTTTATTCAGAACATTAAAGATACAAATACTACCTCAATAGACACAGTTATCTCAGATAAAAACATTGTAAATCTTTCTTTATTGGAAGCTCTAGATATGGGTTTATCTGAAGCAGAAAAGTGGGATTCCGAAGTAGGAGTAGTTGAAGTTTCTAGCGTAGATGACAATATTAGTTCATCTGATGGTAAAAGAAGGAAATGGAATATGCTCTTTGCTTCTATAAATTCTGAAAGCAATATGGCTATTACAATTGAAGATGCAAAAATCACGGAAAAGTCTTTAAATGAAGGTAAATTAAATTCAGAGATAGTAATGAATATTGATGATATCAAAATGGATAGTATCGAGGCGTTTCAAGTTGCTATTAAGGAGTATAATTTGAAACCTGCTGTAACCTGGGCTAAAGGGTATCATTACTATTTAGCGAAGAATATAGAAACAGGTGAAAACGTCTTATCAGTAGAAGCGGATAATGTTGATGGAAAAGCTACAAAAGTTTTTTTTGATTCTAAGTCTAAAAAAATGTTAGGAGCTATAAACAAAGTCTATACCGGCGGGGGATTTTATAAGTTAGAGAAAAATGAAGCCTTTGTACTAACTGAGGAAGGTCAGTCTATTATAGGGCATAGTTTATCTCCAGATTTTAGTCAAGATAGAACCATACTAATTTGGGGTTATAGCACGAAAAAAGAGAATAGTGAAAAACCTATTATTAAAATTTCTAATAATAATGGTACTAATTGGACGAAGCTACATATTGATATTAATACTTTAAATGGAGTGCTATTTTCTCCTGATTTCTCCGAAAATAATATTATATATTTGTTTAATGAAAAATCTATTTTTAAGTACTCACTAAAAACAAAGAAAATAGATAAAATATACTCAAATACCAATATTCGTAATGTTATTATACATGAAAATAATTTAGCAGTACTTACTGAAAGAGAGATCTATACTATAGATCTTTATTCTAAAAGTGCTAGGAAACAAAATTTATCTAATACAATTTATTCAATTATATCTAATGATAATAAACTTTTTGCATTTACTATAGATGGAATTTTTGAAAAAAGAGAAGAAAGATGGGTTAAGTTGGATATCCCTACATTTGGTATAGATGGAATTGTACTTGAGGATAAAATATTTACATTTAAAGACTCTACTATTTCATATTTTATGAAAGGTAATAAAGAGTGGATTTCAACTGATATTTCTGAACCAATATTAAAACTTTACAATAGTTCTAATGGTGAATCTGTCTATCTGGTAACAACCAAAGGTATTTTTGAAATAATTGAAGGCGGTGGTGCAATTAAGTTAAAAGAAATATACAGGTTTACAGATGGAAATATTACATCCTTGAGCAGTCCTATGACAGATTTTTTCTTTTTATCAGTTGCACCTGAATCTAAATGGGAAAAATTATAAAATTGGAGGGAAAAGGATGTTTAATTTCAAGAAATGTATATTTACACTTTTATTTTTAGTAGCATTTTTCTTTGTAACAATTAATGATAACGCAGGAGCTGTGACTCGAGCTTATCAAGATGTTACTTGTTACTTAGCTAACCCAGCTAGTGAGAAGCCTTCACAACAAGGTTATAATTATGCAGTCGGGACTACAGCAGCTTCTCAATTAAGTATCAGAGGAAACACTGCTTCAAAACCTAAAATACCATATGGTAGTAGAGTGACTTTTCATGCACCAGTAAATGTTATTGGTTATGGGAATATTAGCTCTTTAACTATTCGTGATACAGGAGATCCAAACTGGACTAAAACTTCTTATTTTGTTGACGTATACTATGGAAATAGAAGTAGTGTGAATGAAAGTAATTGCTGGAACAAATTTGGATCACAGAAGAGAGATGTTTCTTACTAATAAAATAATCAATAAATTCTACTATAAAAAATCTAATAGACCCAAAAACTACTTGAATTCTTTCCAGGTAGTTTTTTGGGTCTATTTATTTAGTGGGGTGTGCCGAGATACATGGGAAGTTTTGAGTAATAGATTGTATTTTGTTTCCACTTATTCACTTTGATTTTTTTGTAAAGATTAATGTTTTGTTCATAAAAGTAGACTTTTACGAACGGTACTATTTCTTTACATAACAGTCGCAATTTACGTTCGCAATAGTGATAAAACATTTTACGGACGTTCACTAAATCCCATATACTTTTACGGACGTCTGGCTAAGTGAAAAAGTCGAGCTTTGTTTAGCTAGTAACTAAAAATCATTTTGGGGGCATTTATTTTCTTAGCTTGATGGGCTATATGGTGGTACGCCTATTATAAAATATAAGCTTAATTAATTATTAATCGAGTGTGATTTTTCGCAAAGAATACCTTTGAATTCTTAATAGTTCATGTCTAATTTTTTTTTGAGTTTACCTTTACTTTTTTGCACCGCCCTGTTATGGGGGTAAAATTTGATGTAAATATTAAAGATATATTTATTGTCCAACTGAGTCTGAGGTATTCTTTAGTAATCGTTCTCTGATTACCTTTTCATATTTCTGATAAAAATTTTCTAGCTAATTAGTCTCAAAATTCAGAATTTTCTTAATTGTTGATGGATATTTATTCCAATTAATACTATGATATATTTTAGAAGATCTTCTAAAATATATTAGGGGGACAATATGAAAAAGTTAATTGGATCAGTTGTGGTAGCAGTTAGTATTGCCGGTGTTACTTCAAGCGTATTTGCAGAAGAACCATTTGAATATAATCCTACTGTAAGAAATGTCGACACAGTAGAATATATTGATGGTGAAGAAGTCCAAGTAAATGGTATTGAGTTAACAGTAGATGAACATCCAGATAGTTCAGTAGGCGTTAATGCAGCTGGAAAAAGATCTGCAAAAATTGAAGCTAAGAAACCGTTTCTTTCAAATTGGTATGCTAAATCTTCTTCAACAGCAACTTATCAGCAAAATACAATAGGTGCTACAGCTAGAGCATTTAAGGGAAATGGCACTCAATTGGGGAATACAGCAACTTCTTCAATTAGTCACTCAACTATAGCTACTGCAATAACATATCCTGGAAATGAAATAGGTCCAACTGCTTATGCTATTGGAAACCATACATTTAAAAGAAGTGGATATGTAGATTGGTACCCACAAACAAAGCAATCTTTCTAAAACAAAATATAATATGAGGGGGTGAAATCATTATTTTCATCCCTCATATACTATTGAATTTAGATAAGGAGTATTCTAATTGAAAAAATATAATGTTATATTTGGTATCTTCTTATTGTCGTTACTTGCAATTTCTCTTTTATATTTCAAATTTAATTTTAGTTATTCTACGGAAACTGATTCAAATTCCAGTGAGAAAATCGGTTATTTAGAGAATAATGCTCTAGCTGTAGCTGCATTTAAAGATACTGGAGAACCTATTTTAGATAATGAATTATTACATAAAAACGAAGAATCTATTGCTAGTTTAGAGTTGTTTTTGGGTCATATTATGAACGAAGAGACAACTTATGGAATTATAGTGATGCAGGACTATATTCAAAGTGAATTTAGTTGTAACGGTGTTAAAACAAAGGATTTATGCAGAATAAAAGCAAAATCTAATACGGAAATTACTATACCATTATCACTTAAAGTAAATCCTAATACTAGAGAGTTAATAATATTAATTGTTAAAGAACCGGATTCCATGGTTAAAGAAATGGATATTGAGCAGTTATTTTATTATGAACAAGCTTATGCCAAAAGATATATTATCGAAGGATCAGATATAAAGGATATCACTTTCAAATATAAAGATCCAGATTACATATACGATTCAGAAGGTGATCAAAACTCAATATTTTTTAGCAGAAAACAAATTGACAGACAATTAATTAGTCATATAGATTCAAACCAAAAAACATATCTACATATGGGTAGCACTTTTGTAGATAAAGGAGTTAAATATAAAGTTGTTGCTTTTGAAAACTGGAATCAAGCTAAAATAAATAATGAAACTACACTCGATGTCAAAACGCAACCAAAACGCACATATGTATATGAGGTAACCACTTCTACTGTAAATATGGATACTAATTTACAACTATTTGCCTTTCCTGACCCTTTTGAAACAATAAAAAATGATAACCTATATAAGGTTCATCAAACAACAAGAACTGTAATAGAACCCAAAAATTAGGAAATAATCTTTGGGTAACTTTTGAAGTCTTCTCCTTCAGAATGGGGTAGCACCAACTTTTTATCATATTTCCCACGTTAAGGCTGAAACCCTTGGTAAATAAAGAGTTTCCCTTTAAATGTTCGTTTTAGGGAAGTTGAATATTAACCACTTGATGATGATAAATAAGGTAATTTTCGTTCCCTTAATCCTTCCCTATATATATCCCTCTTCCAAAGGCTTTTGGTTATAGGGAATAGCCTTAATTATCTACCAAATGTACGATTCTTTACATTATCATACATTCAAAAAGTGTAAAAAAGAACCATTCACTAAAGGAGACAATAATGCTGAAAAACAATAAGTCTAAAAGAGGGACGCCATTTTATATGGCATCCCTCTTTTGGACTTATTTAACTGGTGTAGATATAAAACCAAAATCTAGTGCATCTTCATTACTAGCAGCAGAATCACTTACAACTATATAAGCTTGAAGAGTAAATGCTTTTCCATCTTTTTGATAAACCTTCTGTGGAACAGAGGATTTGATGTATGTGATGTTTGTGTCTTCTGGTAGATCACTAAATTCAAGTGTTCTTATAGCTTTTTTAGTGTCATGAAAAGGTCGCCAATTGGCGACCTTTTTAACGGGATTGCAGACACAAAAGAAGTTTATGCGAAGCCAAACAAAAACATAAGATAGCTCCAAAGTAAGATCACGGTCTTATTTCTCAACTTCAAGTAATATAAAAACAACCCACCCTCTTTATAAGAGGATGGGTGTCTATTTTCAATCATACCATTCTGTAGCAACCTTACTTGTTGGAACTGTTAATTTAACTAGATGTAATTCAGCCTTACCATTAGCTCCATCAACAAAACTGCCAACCTTGAAGTCTACTGTGTATGTTCCACTTGAATTAGGTAGTTCAAAAGACTTGACGGTTTGGGTACTTGCGGGATCTTCTTCTATTAATTTATATAACCACTTAGTTGAAGGGCCTGTATAAGGTTGGGCTATTAGAATTCTAAGGTTACCTCCACCGGAGTAGAATGTCTTAGACGTACCGTAAAACGCATCGTATCCTATGTAATCCCATGCACCAGCACCACGTGTTGACATTAAATTCCCTAATAGTACATCATCAGATATTTTTGTGATTTTAATATCAACACTTGATTGATCATTAATTCCACCTTCTTCTTCAGGTCCCTCTTGGTTTAATGTTTGTTTTTGGGATTTTTTTATCAAATTTTAAACCATTTTTTTTATCTAAACTGACTAAGTAATATATAATTCAAAAAAACTTTCGGCCAAAATAGGAAATTTTTCGTCTAATAGGTATATGTACAAAAAAAGAAGGTGATTAACATAATTGAATTTAGTTACAAAAATCAAGGAGATAAGGATCAAGATTTTTTAGAATTATTTCAGCAATATGAACAAGAGATATACAGGATGGCATTTGTTTATGTGAAAAATAAGGATGATGCGCTAGACATCGTGCAGGAAACAGCATACCGGTCTTTCCTAAAATTTAATACATTGAATGATTTGAAGCTCTTTAGAACCTGGATCATAAAAATTACGATAAATTGTGCAATTGATTTATTAAGAAAAAATAACAAAGTGGTTCATTTAAACACAGAAGTGGTTGATTTTATTTCCAACAGCACGGAAGATATCCCTTTGTCATTAACACTACAAGATTTATTAGAAGAACTAAATGAAGAGGAAAAAACTGTTCTATTACTAAAATACTATCAGGAATACACCTTTAGTGAGATTTCAGAGATTTTAAATACACCCTTAAGCACGGTTAAATCAGTTTTATATCGAGCATTACAACGCCTTCGCAAAAAAACTAGGAGGTCAGATATGTATGGACAATAAGATAAGGCAAGAGATGGAGAAAATAGAGATTCCAAAGGAATTAACTAATAGGGTTATTTTAGGGGTGGAGAATGCAAAAAAAGATAATAAACGGCATAAACAACTTAAACCTGAAAGCAAAAGTGATAGAAAAAGATGGAGTCTGAGAAAAAGAATAATGTTTATTAGCAGTGTTGCTGTATTATTATTTGGATTGTTTATAAGTTCTGCTTTTGTTTCCCCTGCAATGGCAAAAGTGATATCAAACATTCCGTATTTAGGCTTAATTTTTCAATCTGAACCGATAAACAATCTGATTTTTGATGAATTAGAAGAAAAAGGTTACAAAATTAGTGGAACAGGAATCAGTTACAAGCCTAAAAAGGAATTAGAAGTAAGAGTAGAGGGTTCTTATGATTATTTTAATGAAGTAAAAGATGATATTGAAAAGACCGTCAAAGGAATTTTAAAATCAAAAGGCTATGATGCCTATTCCGTAAAAGTTAGTAAAGAACAAGCACAAAATGATTATGTCCTTAATGAAGAAGAGATGAAAGAAAAAACAATACTTGATAATCAGGTTACAAAAAAACTAAAACAATTGGACTATAAATTTGATTTGGTACAAACTGATCCTAAAGAAAAAATTATCTTTATAGATATGGGCGGATCCAAGAAATACTACGATTCTGTTAAAAGTGATGTTGAGAAAATTGCAATTGACGTTACAGAATTGAATGACTATAAAGATTATAGTATTGATGTAAATAGATCGACTGTAAAGATAGAAAAAGCAGATACAGGAGCATTAATTACACCTGCAATTGCTGAAGGACTAATGTCAAAAAAGGAATTTAAGGTTACAGGAGTAGGTTATAAAGAAAAGCCTTTGAATTTCATAATAAGTACCTCCATCCCAAGTTCTGATCCAGAAGCTAAAGTACTTGGAACAGAAATTGAATCAATGATTGTTGAATTTCTGAAATCAGAGGAAATATCGTCAATATTAGGTAAGGAATCGTATGAAATTATTGTAAAGAGCAAAGACAAAAAGAGAATAAATTGAAAAGAAATGGCTGACAAGGCTACCTTATTTCTTATAAGTTCCTTTATGTAGCTTACTATGTTTTACTGCTAAGGGCAGAGTTGTAGAAGATTAAATAAAGGTTACTTTGGTAATGTGAGATTATAGGGGTTGTTTCATATATGAAGATAGATGAAAAAAAGAAAAAGGTGCAAATGAAATATAGAGAAAAAATCAGGCAAAAAGAAGATGATAAAAATAGCAATAAAACAGTAGTTATTATTTCAATTGTTATTGTAATTCTCGTGGCATACTGGGCAAACTTTTTTTTCTTCTAAAAATCAAATTACATTTTACAAAAGTTGTGTATTAAAGGATAACCAATATTTATTGGTTGAAAGGTTCAAAAGGCACCTATTTGGTTGTAAAAATTCAATTTAAAAGAGCAGCCATTGTGGCTGCTCTTTTAGTTTTATGATAAGCCTAATATCCTTTGATTTCATCATGTCAAAAAGCCTGCATTCAAGTTATGCAATATTTCATTTGATTAAGGGACTTTATGACATATGGAGATTAGGAAGGTTCTCTTAACGTTGTCATATCAAGGGATTCTTGGGTTCTACGCCCCTTAGCGTTGTTAATCCGCGTTTCGCTGGCGGTACCCCTGTATAAAAAACTGGGTTTTTCTTTGACTTCTTATAGAATAATGCCTTTAATGGAACAATTTTATCGTCATTTAACGTCTAATTCTTCATTTTTTTGTTTTCCATAGTGGCCCCTCATTCTTCGAATCGTTTCCGTACCCCTTGAACACAAAACAAACGTTTTTATTTATAAAACTTGGATTTTTAATTTATACTTAGATTCATGGCAGGATTTAACCAGGCTCATGAGTAATTAATAAATACATAGCTCTAAAAGATAGATAAACCCCTTTGTAAATTTACTTACCAAACCTATTTATCCAACTTACCCATGTTTTTATCCATATTCGAAAGGTGGTAGGAAACTTGAATAAAAGTGAAAATCCAGGTGACGAAAAGCAAGATGAAAACTTGGATAAAGGTTTTACCGTAAAAGAGGTAGCAAGCTTCATAGATGAAACTCCAAATGTCATTAGAAACTGGTTTAAGGAGCTGCGCCAATATATCCCGCACGAAAAGAGCGACAAAGGTAACGGCTATAACATTTATAAGCGTGAAGGAATAGATCGCTTCAAAGAGATACAAGCTCTTCACCGCGAACAAAACTGGAGTATGAAGCAAATAGAACATTACTTTGCTACTGGTGGAGAATCATTCAAGCCGGAACCTGAAAAGAAAGCCGGGGAATTGATCGCGGAAGAATTAAAAGCCATACGTGAAGAAATGGCGGCACTTAGGGAAGAAAATAAACAAATGAAAGAACAGCTTGATAATCAGGAAACTTTTAATAAAGAGTTTGTTATCTCAGGTATCCAACAAATAAAAGGTGAAGTATCTAGCATTAGAGGAAGTATAGAACGCGATAAAGAACTGGATGAATCCAATAGAGCAGCAAAGGAAGCTAAACAATTAATAGCAGCTGCCAACGAAAACCCGGATACTAACCCGGATAAACAAAAAAAGGGCTTCTTTGCTCGACTTTTTGGAAAGTGAATAAAGAAACTCAGGGAAGCCACCAACTACAATCCCCACAGGTACTAATATAAAATTCGGGAGTGGAAAACACAGATGGAAAAGGTATTTTGAAAATCTACCATCGTTTTGATGTAGATTATTTCTATAAAGGTTTTCTATAACGTAAAAAAGGTAATTCAGCTGAATTACCTTTTTTTAATGCTAGAACTTCCGGTAAGGAGTTGTATGTAAACTGAAGCATTAAATATGACAAAGATTATAGGCTTTTTCTTTTTCTATAGTTTAACGTTTTAGCGTAAAGACTCATAAACTATCAAATTTGCTTGTTTTTTGGTAGCAATTGTTGGATAATTAACCATAATAAAATATGGACGAAAAAAAGAACTCCAACGTGTCTAAGTGGTGCGCTAACACCCTTAAACCGTTCCCCCTAATTGCCCTAGGGAAAACACTTGTCGAAGTTCTTTGTTACTAATAAAGTTATATCACTTATTTTAGTGTATATTGCTTTCAGTTTCAAGGAAAAAATATTGTTTCTTTCTATTTAGACACAATAAAAAAGACATTGTTTCCCTTAATCTTTATCGGGAGCAGTGTCTTTTTTATTGTCCTCTAAGGAGGAAATACCATGTTAGTCGCAGGCAGAATCGAAAACTTTAAAGACTACAGCAAGTTTAGCAGCATAAAAGAGTTTAACAACACGATTGAAATGTTCCTAGCCGAACATAAAAAAGATTTCACCAAAGGAGAACTAATCGCGTTCAAACGCCTGGTCCGGTTCTCCGCAAAATATGCAGGTGTAGCCAACGCCAAGATCGGAACGCTCGTAAAAGCCATCAATGAAAAATTGAAAGGATTTGGCGTCAGCCGTTCCACGTTTGAACGGATGTTGAGAAAAGCGAAAGATTTAGGCATTTTATCCATCGAAAACACAGCAAAATCTAAAGGTGGCAAAGGACATAATGTCTATATTTTCAATACAATTGATGTATTAAAAAAGAGAAAATTGACGTATTGCGAGAATCAAGAGAAGCCTTGCGGCAGTAAGGACGAACCCTCACATTTGGAAAGGGAAACTAGTAATCTTTTAGAAACTAGCACTATTAAAAGATTAAATACACGTAAGGATGTTCCTTTAGATTCTACTTTTACAGCTTCTTATGTTCCTAAAGAATTTGTCCAGGCTGTTAAGCCTTTCTTTGATCATGCAGCTGTGATTGAAGACTTTTGGAAAAGTGTTTTCCTTGATACAAAATCTATTTCACAGATAGTTGAACAAGAAACCATTACATATACAGCTATAAATGCCTTTAAACAAGCGATTAGGGGTTATAAACGAGGAAAAGTAAAAACCAATCTGGTTCGTTATAAAGGGATAGGTTATTTAAAGAAGAAATGATTGATTAAAAGTTTGGATTTCACAAGTGGATAGAGGAGGTATCCATTGGATGCAAAAGGAATACTTCGATTCAGAAAATTATAAGGGTCGCCATTTTCACGTAGAAAATTTTGAACCTTTTTAGATACCTTGGATTTTTTAACCATGTCCCTAAAAATTTTAAATATGATGAAGTTGGACTGAATCGTTTCTTTGGTCCATTAGAGGCTAATATCATGGAATATTTATGGGATAAAAATGAGCTGAGTATTAAAGTGGTTCAGCAGTCCTTGGGGCATGACAAGCCTATCAAATTTCATACTGTGATGACAGTATGAATCGTCAGTTGATAAAGGCGTTCTAAAAGAGGTCTGAAGGGTGGCTTTCATTATTTCGCCCCGTGCAGTCTAAGGAGGAGTTTTTAGAAGAGCATTCAAAGAAACTAACTGAGAATTTGCTAGATGAATTTGGTGGTGCTGTCATTAGCTGCTTGATGCCATGAAAGACGTTGACCAAAGTTTAATTGAAAAATTGGAACAAAAAATTCAATCCTTAAAAGAGGATAAATTATAATGTGGAAGAAAAAGTCTTATATCGTGTTAAGCCTGAGTCTTTTAATTGCCTGTGTAGTATGGAGCCAAATGGGAGCGCTTTGGGTACACATCTTTTTTTGGATTAAATATTAAAGCCAATAATTAAATAATTACCGTTAAATATTAGTGTAATATGTAAATTTTACAACGCGAAGAGTGAGGCTTTCCTCTTAATTGTTTTTTCGTTGGCATCCCTTCTGAAAAAAGAACTAGCCATTAGCTAGTTCAATTCCATATCAAAACTTCTCCTATATCTTTCGTCTAAACCATACAAATAAGCATTTGTCCTGCGCAAATAGGTCAGACTTTTTGAACGGGAACTTGAATTTCAAAGGTAATCTCGTTTGGTTTATCTGTGATCGTAATATCAACATGCATAATTTGCAGCGCATCGCCGGTAATTTGATAACCACCTTCATCAAGATAATCAAATATTTTACTCAAGCTTTCGCTTCGGTTCCATAGTAATTCTCCGTTATATCGGATACACGCAAATAACCCAGCCGGAACGATCCGTTGGTACTGTTTTGGTATTTTTTCTTTACTTTTTGCCACAACGAAAATGACTGATGGTTCTTCAAAACGTTTAGTTCTAAGATCCGCTTCCTGGATGAGAATGCCTAGTCTGTTACTGGCAAGAATCGGTGTCTTCTCAGCAAGCATATTTTCTAGACTTAGAACACCATAACAGAGTTCCAAATTATTATTGATTTTTTCATTCAATGTAATTAACTTCCTGCGTCCTAATTCACGAAACATAACCGTTTGAAGTTCCTTTTCTCTTGCTACGTGATCCAAATATACAATTTTTTCTCGGATATTTTCCTCCAAGTCAGTTAATTCGTTCAGCTTTGAAACAAGATCTGCGTGCTTTGCTTTAAGAATGTCCAAAGACTTACTAAAATTGCGTTCTTTGAAATAATCCTTTATTTCGTCCGTACTCATTCCAAGTTGCCGTAATTCTTTGATGGTTCCTAAAACCTCGTACTGGAAAATAGAATAGTAGCGGTATCCCGAATGTGAATCGATATATTGCGGCTTGAATAAGTTAATCCGATCATAATGACGCAAGGTCTCCGTAGTCATCCCTCGTAACTTTGCCATCTCACCAATTGTTAATTTTTCTTTCAGTTTAATCGCCCCCTTATAAAATATAATACAGGTGTTGACCTTTGTGTTACAACAACCTTTATAATCAAAATACACAATAATTTAAATCTTCTGAGTATTCTTTATAAATGTGAGGGAGCTGATTATGAAACGGAAGAAACTTGCTAGAACACTTACTTTGACACAGGTTGTTTTTTTAGGGATTGCTTGGAATAACCCCATGGTATTTTTTAATACCTATGGAATAGCTACCGTAACCTCACATGGTGTAATTACGGGTGCGTACATTATTGCATTTCTAGCGATACTGTTTACAGCGCTCAGCTACGGAAAGATGGCAAAAGCATATCCTATCTCAGGTTCAGCTTATACATTTACTCAAAAGTCTATTAATTCTGAAGTTGGGTTTCTTGTAGGTTGGACAATTATGCTTGATTATATTTTAACACCTATGGTGACGTGTTTGATGTCCACTGTCTTTTTAAGTGCAGTGTTTCCAGGGATTCCACATTATGTGTGGATTATTCTTTTAACTACTATCATAGTTGTACCAAGCATACTAGGGGTAAAGACATCAGCATCCGCAAGTAAAATTTTCGTTATTGCTCAAATCATTTTCGTTTGTTTTTTCTGGATATTAACCGTCAAAAATTTATTAGATGGAGTTGGGACAGGAACTCTTTTCTCGAGTAAACCATTATTCAATTCAGAGGTTCCCTTGTCCGTCATCTTAGCAGGCTCTTCAATTCTTTGTTTTAGTTTCCTTGGTTTTGACTCACTTACTACCTTGTCAGAGGAAACAATCAATCCTGAAAAAACCATCCCAAGAGCTATTATCATAATGTTGCTATTAATAGGGGTTTTGTATATTGGCTCTTCCTACTTAGCACAATTGGTCTATCCGGGTTTTTCATTTGAAAACACTGATTCAGCAGCCATGGAAATCGCTATACTTGTTGGAGGAAACCTATTTAAATCATTATTTATTACTGCGGTAATTATTGGTAACTTTTCTTCAGGAGTTGCTTCAATTACAAGCGCATCACGTGTGTTATATGCAATGGGCCGGGATTCAGTATTGCCTGAAAATCTATTTGGTTATATTCATCCCAAATTTAAAACACCGTCACACGGTATTATCGTGATAGGAATAATTTCTTTACTAGGCGTCGTGTTAACTCTGGAGCAAGTCATCAAGTTTATCAATTTTGGAGGGCTCATTGCTTTTACATCTGTTAATCTATCTGTCATCGCCCATTATTTTATAAAAAATCAGAAACGATCTTTTAACGATTGCATAAGGTATTTATTTTTACCGTTCATTGGCGCAGTATTTACTATGTGGTTATGGTCACATTTAGCAATAGAGGCATTGATTCTTGGAGGCATTTGGGTGATATGTGGCTTAGCATATCTTCTTTATATGACAAATTTTTTCCGCAAGCCTCTTCCTGAGTTTCATTTTGATGAGGAGATCATTCCTCAAGAGGTAGAAGATATGAATGAAAAAATTCTTTCCCAAAAGGTAGAAGACTTTTAATCCGTTTTTTACACTGAAGTAAGTATATGTAACTAAAGGAGGTGTGAATATTTTGAAAATAAGGAAAAATGAAAGCGTTACCTATTTTTAAAGCGGGATTGTTAAAGTAAGAATAACGAACAGGAGGTTTTTTCAAATTGTTGAAGCTGAAAAATTTTATAAACGGTGAGTGGATGGATTCTTTGAGTAAACAAAAGAGTAATGTTGTTAACCCGGCAAACGGCAAGATCATTGCGGAGGCTCCCAACGGAAATGCAGAAGATGCCCGGATGGCCATTGATGCGGCACGAACCGCATTTGATTCCGGGATTTGGTCAGACCTGCCGGCTTCGGAACGGGCTACCTATTTATTTAAAATAGCAGAGAAAATTGAAGAACATGCATCTAAGCTTAGCCAACTTGAAACAGCCAATACCGGAAAACCTCTTAAAGAAGCAGAGTTTGACATTGCGGATGCAGCGGATTGTTTTCGCTATTATGCCGGTTTAGTCACTAAACCGGACGGCCAAACATATCCTGTTTCCGGTCCTGTACAGGCCATGGTTGTTCGAGAGCCGGTAGGGGTATGTGGACTGATTGCTCCGTGGAATTTTCCTTTACTGACTGGAGCTTGGAAAATAGCCCCTGCCCTTGCTGCAGGAAATACGATTGTGTTTAAAACATCCGAGGTCACTCCGATTACGACTACTAAATTATTTGAGATTATCGAAGAAGTTGGCATACCAGATGGCGTTGCAAATCTAGTTATGGGTGGTGGTGCAACAGTAGGAAATGAACTAGCGGAAAGCGATAAAGTTGATATGGTTTCGTTCACTGGCAGTACATCGACAGGCAGAAGCATCATGAAAGCAGCAGCTGGAAATATTAAAAACATTGCACTCGAATTAGGCGGCAAGTCACCTAACATCGTTTTTGCCGACGCAGACTTTGAGACAGCCGTAGATTATGCTTTATATGGAATTTTTGTCAACGCCGGCCAAATTTGTAATGCAGGATCGCGTTTGCTGCTGGAAGAGAGCATTCACGACAAGTTTATCGATAGACTGATAGAGAAAGCGAAAAAGATCCGGGTCGGCCCTGGTGATCAACCGTCTACACAAATGGGTGCCCTTGTCAGTGAAGCACATATGAATAAGGTACTCCAATACATTCAACTTGGCATAGAAGAAGGGGCGACATTAGCCTGCGGCGGCAAGCGTATCACAAGCAATGGACTTGAAATGGGCTATTTTGTTGAGCCGACGATATTTGTTGATACCAAACCGGACATGAGAATTGTTCAGGAAGAAATATTCGGGCCAGTACTTACCGTGCAAAAATTTAAAGATGAAGCGGAAGCCATCCAGCTTGCCAATGATACTCCATACGGCCTCGCAGCAGGTGTATTTTCACAAGACGGCGCGAAGGCTTTAAGAGTGACTAAGAAAATAAGAGCCGGAATTACGTGGATTAATGCTTATAACCTAGCCTACAATGAAGCACCGTGGGGAGGCTACAAACAGAGCGGAATTGGCCGTGGATTAGGAACTTTTGGTTTGGATGAGTTTAGTGAGGTAAAACAAATCAACATTAATTTAGAAGTGGAGCCAACCAAGTGGTTTGATCATTAAAAATGGAGAAGTTGATATAAAAGAGTATAAGAGTAAAAGAGTATAAGAGTGAATCACTGTACTATTACACAGTTTGAAAAATTGAAAGGGGACATTAATGATGATCTGGGATTTTAATTTCAATCTTCCTACTTCTATAGAGTTTGGGAACGGAAAAGTTAAAAATATTGGGAAAAGAGCAAAAGAGCTAGGAGGAAAAAAGGCACTTCTAATTACCGATAAAGGACTGGCGCAAACTGGAATTTTACAAAAGGTTACCGATTCGTTAGACCAAGAAGGTGTCAATTATATTGTTTTTGATGAAATTACTCCTAATCCAAAAGATGTAGATTGCCATAGAGCCTATCAACAATTTAAAGACGAGGAAATAGATCTTTTGATAGGTCTTGGCGGCGGAAGTTCGATGGATACAGCAAAAGCAATTGGTACACTTTTAACCCATGGAGGAGAGCTTAGAGATCGTTACGGTTTTAATTTACTAGAGAGAGAAATCACTCCACTTATTTGTATTCCTACAACTTCAGGTACTGGAAGTGAGGTTACAACAGGTTCTGTCATTACAGATACAGTTACAAAACAGAAAGAGGCTATACTTGACATTAGACTGGCTCCGAAACTAGCAATTTTGGATCCTGAATTAACTCTAACTCTGCCTAAATCTATTACTGCTGCTACCGGAATGGATGCACTTACACACGCTATAGAGGCTTATACCAGCAATATTGCTGAACCGATTTCAGATGCTCTCAGTCTTTATGCAATTGAATTAATTGCTAAGTACCTTCCGTTAGCTGTAGAAAATGGGAACAACTTAGAAGCAAGGAAAAATATGCTTGTAGCCAGTTTAATTGCAGGTATGGCATTTAATCACGCGGATCTTGGTGCTGTACATGCTATGGCTGAACCACTTGGAGGTCTTTATGATACTCCACATGGGGTAGCGAATTCCATATTTCTTCCACATGTGTTTGAATTTAATATTCCTTCAAACCCTGAAAAGCATTCAATTGTAGCTGAAAAGCTTGGAGCAAATAAAGAAGGTAAAACAATAGAGGAAACTGCCTATGAAGGTGTTGTATTGTTAAAAGAGCTTGCACGTAAAATTGGCATTCCTGATTTCCGAGATTTAAATAATATTAATCCTGAAGATTTCCCATTCCTTGCTGAAGGAGCATCCGTTCATTTGTGTACACAGACTAATTCACGAAAAGTGACACCTGCAGATTATTTGGAATTATTTCAAAAGACTTATGAGGCGAAAAACACAACATTAATTTAAAAATTTAACTAGATTAATGTTGATCTAGAATTTTTGAATCGGCGGTCGGCTTAATGGGAGTTTTAATTGGGCGGCCGCCATGGTTTACAGAAAACATGCGTATGCCCACTTGCTGCGGGTACATAATTAGCTATTTATGGATATGAGATTGCTATAAAGTAAGAATAACGAACTGGAGGTTTTTCAAATTGCATAAGTTGAAAATGTTTATAAACGGTGAGTGGATGGATTCTTTAAGTAAACAGAAGAAAAATATTGTAAATCCGGCAAACGGCAAGATCATTGCAGAGGCTCCTAACGGAAATGCAGAAGATGCCAAGATGGCCATTGATGCGGCACGAACCGCATTTGATTCCGGGATTTGGTCGGACTTACCGGCTTCGGAACGGGCTTCCTATTTATTTAAAATAGCAGAGAAAATTGAAGAACATGTATCTGAGCTTAGCCAACTTGAAACAGCCAATACCGGAAAACCTCTTAAAGAGTCAGAGTTTGACATTGCTGACGCAGCGGATTGTTTTCGTTATTATGCCGGCTTAGTCACTAAACCTGACGGCCAAACATATCCTGTTTCTGGTCCTGTACAGGCTATGGTTGTTCGAGAGCCGGTAGGGGTATGTGGACTGATCGCTCCGTGGAATTTTCCTTTACTGACGGGAGCTTGGAAAATAGCCCCTGCCCTTGCTGCAGGAAATACGGTCGTGTTTAAACCAGCCGGGATAACTCCGGTTACCACCACTAAATTGTTCGAGATTATCAAAGAAGTTGGCATACCAGATGGCGTTGCAAACCTAGTTATGGGTGGTGGGGGAACAGTAGGAAATGAACTAGCGGAAAGCGATAAAGTTGATATGGTTTCCTTTACTGGCAGCACGTCAACAGGAAGAAACGTCATGCAAAAAGCAGCTGGAAATATTAAAAACATTGCACTCGAATTAGGCGGCAAGTCACCTAACATCGTTTTTGCCGACGCTGACTTTGAGACGGCCGTGGATTATGCTTTATATGGAATTTTTGTCAACGCCGGCCAAGTTTGTAATGCAGGATCGCGTTTGCTGCTTGAAGAGAGCATTCACGACAAGTTTATCGATAGACTGATAGAGAAAGCGAAAAAGATCCGGGTTGGCCCTGGTGATCAACCATCTACAGAAATGGGTGCCCTTGTCAGTGAAGCACATATGAATGAGGTACTCCAATATATTCAACATGGCATAGAAGAAGGGGCGACATTAGCCTGCGGCGGCAAGCGTATCACAAGCAATGGACTTGAAAAGGGCTATTTTGTTGAGCCGACAATATTTGTTGATACCAAACCGGACATGAGAATTGTTCAGGAAGAAATATTTGGGCCAGTACTGACTGTACAAAAATTTAAAGATGAAGCGGAAGCCATCCAGCTTGCCAATGATACTCCATACGGCCTCGCAGCAGGTGTATTTTCCCAAGACGGTGCGAAGGCTTTAAGAGTGATTAAGAAAATAAGAGCCGGAATTACATGGATTAATGCCTACAATCTAGCCTACAATGAAGCACCGTGGGGAGGCTACAAGCAGAGCGGGATTGGTCGGGGGTTAGGAACTTTTGGTTTAGATGAGTTTAGTGAGGTAAAACAAATCAACATTAATTTAGAAGTGGAGCCAACCAAGTGGTTTGATCATTAAAAATGGAGAAATAGAGGTAAATGAGTAAAAGAGAGTGAGTAATACTTACATCGAAGAAATTTTTGACTAATAATAGAGGATGCATTTTTTTGAATTCACCAATATTTTTAAATTTAAAAATTTTCAAATATTAATTTTGAAGATGGGCTTTAACAGAAAGAAAGCTGTCAGCCTAATTGTTTTATTTTACGAGTAAAAAGCCAGTTCATCAAGATTTGTCTTTTTTAAGACCTAATAAAACAAAAATAATATTTTACTATATATGAATTATATTCCCTCGCGCTCTTTCTCTGTAGCGTTTACTAAGGAGAATCGAGTAATCAGAAAATATGTTGGTTCCTGGTAGTCATTATTGACTACACAATTCCGTTTTGCCTAGTTTTATAGGTTGGCATGAAGCTTGCATATATATTAACGAGAACGTAATACAAGTGGGAGGCAAAGTACATGTCGAATAATGAAAAACAACATCTTAATTTACCTTTTACCGGAATCTGTACTTTCGGGAAATATCCCGTATGTCCGGATCTAGACCAGCTAGATGCAGATGTAGCTGTCATTGGAGTTCCAAATGATATGGGAACACAATGGAAGTCAGGCGCAAGAATGGGTCCAAGAGGAATTCGTGAAGGCTCTACATTATATAGTTTCGGGTTAGATGGAGCCTATGATATTGAAAATGATATCATGTATCTTGGCCCGAAATGGAAAGTTGTTGATTGCGGCGATGTAGACATGGTACATGGGGATATGATGCAATCCCATGATAATACGGAAGAAGCCATTCGGAAAATCGTTTCAAAAGGTGCAATGCCGGTTGTTTTAGGTGGAGATCATTCCATTACAATTCCAGTAGGAAAGGGCTTGGGTGAACTCGGGCCATTTCATGTGATCCAGATTGATGCGCATTTAGACTGGGCAGATCACCGGTCAGGAATGCGGGTTGGACATGGAAGCTGCATCCGCCGCTTATCTGAAATGAATCATGTTCAAAAGATTTTCCAATTGGGCATTCGGGGAATCAGCAGCAGTAAAAAAGAAGATGTCGATGCTGCCAGAGAATACGGAAGTGTCATCTTGTCTCCCCGCCAAATGAGAAAGATGGGATTTGAACAGGTTTTGGAACTTATTCCAGCAGGTGAAAAATATTATATTACCATGGACATTGATGGCCTCGACCCATCGATCGCCCCTGCGACAGGCACACCTTCTCCTGGAGGCCTGCTTTATGATGAAGTCAACGAATTACTCCATGGAATTGCAAAAAGAGGAGAAGTAATCGGTTTTGATATGGTAGAAGTAGCTCCTCCTTACGATCATACGGGAATAACTGGACAAGTGGCAGCGCGCCTCTCATTAGACTTGCTTAGTTATGTTTTAAAAGAAAAAGAGAAAAACCAGGATGCAATCAGCGATCATCAAGATCAGAACTTCATAAAGAAACATTAGTCTGTTAAATTTGAAAGCTTTTGCGGATATAAAGTGATTTTCCTCCGTTTTATCTTTTCTTAGTTTCCTGAATATGTATAAATATAGAGGCGATATCATAAAAAACACTTATGTAAATAATTATCCATTTAGAATATTTAGAGTATTTCAAAAAACGTATAGCGGTTGACGATTGTGGGAGAGTGCAATGTAGACAGCCACCGAAGGAGCAAGTTCCAAAAAAACCTTGAACAAATCTCTCAGGTAAGAGAACCACAATGGGACGCAACTCTGGAGAGCGCGTTTATAAAACGCCACCAAAGAGGAAGACTCTTTTTAGCATAGAGTTAAACTCTCAGTTAAAAGGACAGAGAAGGGAATGTTGCCATTACTCTTTTCTGTCCTTTTTTGCGTTGTGCGGGAGTCATTCTATTTAGGCTTCATTGGTAACGATTTGTATTGTATTCTTCCATATATTCTTCAATCAATCGGTGTAACTCATCAAAAGTTTGACACTCCAAATAATCCACTTCATCTTTAAAATGGGCAAAGAATGATTCCATAGGGGCGTTATCCCAACAGTTGCCCTTTCGGACATGGATTGTTTCAGCCCTAGTTCTTTCACTCGGCGCTGGAAATGGTTCATCGTGACAAAATACTTATTCTCTAAAATCATTTTGATGGTGAGTGCACCTGCTTTTTTCCCCTTGGCCTCCAATATTTCCTTAATAAGTTCATAATCCTGCCAATCTTTCTTCTCTTGAGTAAATCGAATCCTTTCAGCATGTACAAGCATAATATCCGTTGAGGCTTTCTTTCTGGATGATTATGGAAGACGAATAAAGAGTTGTTTTACAAAACCTTAATATTTGATTAATGTGGGATTAATATTGTCGAATTATGATTAAACCGTAATAAACAGTAATAAACGTTAAAAATTCCACACTAAATGGAGGCACTTTTTATGAATTACACATTCAAGAAGAATTGTTACAAGTCTATTCAAGCTGTGATGTTAGGAGTGAGTGTACTAGGATTAGCTGCTTGTGGATCTACTAAAGAGGAGGCTGCTCCAGTTGTTAAGGATCCAAGTTCGTTAAACCTGAAAGAAATTGAAACAAAGGCAAAAGAAGAGGGGACAATTAATAGTGTGGGTATGCCTGATTCATGGGCTAACTGGGGAGAAACGTGGAATGAAGTGATGAAAAAATATACATTGGAACACAATGATACAGATTTATCCAGTGCCGAAGAGATTGCCAAAATGGAATCTGAAGGAGAGAATGCAACAGCTGATATCGGCGATGTAGGGGTTTCCTTTGGGCCCATCGCAGAACAAAAAGAATTAACGATGCCATATAAAACTTCCTATTGGGACGAGGTACCTGACTGGGCAAAAGATGACAATGGAGATTGGGTTGTTGGATACCAAGGAACGATTGCATTCTTAACTAATAAAGAATTAGTAGATAACCCGCCAAAATCATGGGATGACATATTAAAAGGAGATTATAAAGTAACAGTTGGAGATGTTCAGCGTGGTACACAGAACCAAATGGCCGTTCTTGCTGCCGCTAAGGCTTACGGTGGTGATGAAACAAATCTCCAACCAGGAATTGACTATTTTGCTAAGCTTGCCAAGCAAGGCCGCCTTAGCTTAACTGATGCTAAACCAGCTAATATCGAAAAAGGGGAAGTGGAAGTTGCCTTAGTATGGGATTTCAATGCTCTTGGTTACGCTGACCAAATTAACCGCGATCAATTTGAAGTCGCCATTCCAAGTGAAGGTTCAGTCGTAAGCGGCTACGCAACTATTATTAACAAAAATGCAAAGCATCCGCATGCGGCGATGGCAACTAGAGAATATATCTTAAGCGATGAAGGACAAATTAACTTAGCTAAAGGATTTGCCCGTCCAATTCGCGATGTAGAACTACCGAAAGAAGTAGCTGAAAAAATGGTTCCAGAAGAACAGTATGAAAATGCAAAACCAATTGAAGATTACAAAGCTTGGGAAGAAACGGCAAAGAAATTACCACAGCTTTGGCAAGAAGAGGTGTTAGTCCATGTCAAATAAAGTAATAGCAATTATTGTTGATGGTATGAGATATGATAAAGCATGTGAGGCTCTTGGATTTATTCAACATCTAGTTGAAACAAATCAGGCAGCACTTTACAAAGTAAAGTCGGAACTCCCAAGTCTTTCCCGTCCATTATATGAAGTGTTACTAACGGGTACACCGGCATCAGAGAACGGAATTACGTCCAATCAAGCCGTTCGCCTATCTACTGAGAAAAGTCTCTTTCATCTTACGAAAGAAAACGGCTTAAGAAACGGAACGGTATCTTATTACTGGGTAAGCGAACTTTATAATCGCGCGCCATTCCATTTTATTGAAGATCGTGAGCAAGAGGATGAATCTAAGCCGATTCAATATGGAAAATTTTATTGGGATGATGACTATCCAGACAGCCATGTGTTAATGGATGCAGAAGCTTTGCGCAGAAAGTATGACCCACACTTTTTATATATTCATCCGCTCGGTGTAGATGTAAAAGGAGAAATTTTCGGTTCGGAATCGAAAGAATATCGTGAACAAATCTTAAAAATGGGAAGCTTGTTGGCACAACTTTTGCCAATTTGGATCAAAGAAGGTTACCACATTTTAATTACATCTGATCATGGCATGAGTGAATATGGCAACCATGGCGGCATAACTGATGGTGAGCGTGATGTACCGCTCTTTATCATGAGTCCAAAAGTTGAGCCTGGCGTTTACAGTGAAGTGGTTCCGCAATTAGCTTTTGCACCGCTCGTTTGTGAACTTTTAAATATTGAGCCGTCCAATAAAATGATTTCATATCAATTTCCAGGTCTGAAAGGAAAAAATACCCTTTAAAAAAGATACACTATTCAACATTATAATGAAGAATGAAGGTTGACGGGAATTGGTTTAACGTACGTACGGTTAAACCAATTCCCAAATTGTTAGAGAACAAAGAGGAGCGAGAAGTCTTGCGAAAAATAAAAAAACAAAAAATTTACTTATTAGCTCTTTTACTGCCATTTATTTTGTTTGTGATTGGATTTGAAATAGGACCATTAGTGGCAATGATTAAAAATAGTTTTTATGCAGACAATGGAATTCAAGTTACGATTGATCAATATATCACCATATTTAAAAGTAAATTTTACTTACAAGCCATTCAAAATAGCCTTGTCATTTCTTTATTTTCTGCTGTAACTTCTGTGATTATAGCAGTCATTGCAGCCTATTCGATTACAAAGTTCTCACAAAAAATACAAAATCGCTTACTGATGATTGCTAATATGACGTCGAACTTTGAGGGTATTCCCCTTTCATTTTCATTTATTATTTTACTTGGAAACAATGGGTTGTTTACGTTACTTTTTTCAAAGATTGGTGGGGATGTGTTTGCGGATTTTAATTTATATTCATGGACAGGCCTCATTCTTGTTTATATATATTTTCAAATTCCGCTTGCTATTATGCTCATCTACCCGTCTTATCAAGGAATTAAGAAACAATGGAAAGAAGCTTCTTCATTATTAGGAGGATCAACATTATCATTTTGGCTTCACATTGGGATTCCAGTTCTTTTACCTAGTATTGTAGGTACTTTCAGTATTTTGTTTGCTAATTCGATGGGAGCTTACGCTACTGCCTATGCATTAGTAGGCAGCAACTATAACTTATTGTCATTGCAAATTGCCTCTCTAGTTGCTAGTGACGTTGCATTAAAGCCGCAGCTAGGTAGTGCGATGGGAGTTCTTCTAGCAGCGACAATGATAGGGGCGATGTGGTTCAATGAACGAATGATGCGCCGCATTAGGAGGGATTTACGATGAAATCTTCATTGACTTTTCATAAAGTGATTGTTGGGTTACTAGTTATATATTTATTAATTCCGCTTGTAGGAACATTTTTATTCTCGATTGCCGGTAAATGGGATCATACCATTTTACCTGAGAGTTATACAATGGATTGGTATATTGAATTATTTCAAGATGAACGGTTTTATGATGCTTTTCGACGAACGCTGTTTTTAATTGTCATGTCTGTAGGTCTTAGTGTTGTTATTATGCTTCCGACTATCTTTATCATCACGGTATATTTCAGTAAATGGGAAGGATTACTTCAAGCAGCAGCTATGCTTCCTTATGGAATTCCTCCCATTGTTGGAGCTGTAGGATTAATCAAGGTATATTCAGATGGACCGATTCAAATTGCCGGAACACCTTGGATTTTAATCGGTGCCTATTTCATAACGATTCTGCCATTTATGTATCAAGGTATTCGTAGCAGTCTTCGTACGATTAATGCTGTGCAGCTTGTTGATGCAGCTGAATTACTCGGTGCTACAAAATTCCAGTCGTTTCGCACAGTGGTGTTTCCAAATATTATATCTGGTATTTTAGTATCTACCTTATTATCAGTCGCTCTTTTATTTAGTGAGTTTGCTTTTGCCAATTTGCTTGTCGGGGGCCGATTTGAAACCATTCAAATTTATCTTGCCGACAAACTAAACAGCAGTGGTCACTTAACAAGTGCAATTGTTATTACTTATTATTCAATGATTTTACTTTTAACGGGGATTGTATTAAAACTTACGTTTAGAAACGAAAAAAATCCTGTCGGGTCAAATAAGAAGCGAATTCTTTCATTTTTAAAAAAACAATACTGTAATAAAAATACTGCTATAGAAGGTGAAAAGTAATGAGCTATGTAACCATCGATCAAGTGACTAAGGGGTATGAAAATCAAGTCGTTCTAAATGACATTTCTTTAACATTAAAAAAAGGAGAATTTGCTACACTTCTTGGGCAAAGCGGATGCGGGAAAAGTACATTATTACGTTCCATTGCAGGGCTTGAAGGTGTTGATGTAGGAAGAATCTTAATTGATGGAAAAGATATTACTCATTTATCACCGCGTCAGCGTGAAGTCGGTATGGTTTTTCAGTCTTATGCGCTTTTCCCAAATATGAGCGTTTTTGACAATATCGCGTACGGCCTTAAAATGAAGAAGGTAAAAAATATTAAATCAAAAGTGAAAAATATGATTGATATGGTTGATTTAATAGGAAAAGAAGAGTCGTATCCTCATCAATTATCTGGTGGACAACAGCAGAGGGTTGCTCTTGCCCGTGCGCTTGTCATGGAGCCGAAAGTACTGCTTTTGGATGAGCCGTTAAGCGCATTGGATGCTAAAATTAGAAAAAGTTTGCAAAAAGAATTAAAGAGAATACAGAAAGAGTTAGATATTACAACTATTTTTGTTACTCATGATCAGGAAGAAGCAATGACGATGTCTGATCGAATTTTTGTCATGAATAAAGGAAAAGTTGTACAATCCGGTTCTCCATCAGAAATTTATACTTCTCCAGTCAATACATTTGTTGCAAAATTTATCGGAAATTATAATGTTTGTAATATGGAAGTTTTCCATAAACTTGTTCGCAGCACAGAATTAAAAGGGAATGAAGTCGCCATTCGTCCTGAAGTTTTACAATTAGTTTCTGCTGGTGAGGATAGCTTGGATTTACAAGAGAACTGGGGAATTAAAGGGTTTATTAAAGATGTTTCTATGACAGGGAATGTTTTAAGATATGAAGTAGAAACAGATGAGTCCGCTTTCCTTGTAGACTATCTTCACCACCGAGGGAAAATGTTTGAGCAAGGAGCACGCGTTCATATTCTTGTACCGAAGAAAGAATGCATTATTTTATAAATTATTAATGATCACGGGGGAAGGAATATGTCTGTTTTGCCTGAAGAAAGAAAGAATGAAATTTTAAAAGAACTTAACAAAATGGGAAAAGTAAAAGTTATGGAATTAGTTGATCAATTTAATGTTTCAGAGGAAACGATTCGACGCGATTTGATGATATTAGAGGAAAAAGGACTTTTAAAGAGGGTTTACGGTGGAGCGATTAAAAAAGTCTTTGAATTTGAGGAGCCTCCATTTACACAGCGTACAACAGTGAATCAAGAAGCGAAAATCAAGGTTGGGAAAAAAGCAGTAGAACTCATTTCTAACGGAGATGTGATTGCCATTGATGTAGGGACAACCATGCTTGAATTTGCGCAGTGTATCGAAAATAAAATAGACATTACGATTTTAACCAATTCTCTTCCTGTGTCGTCTGTGTTAACCGAATTGCTCAATGAAAATAAGTTTACAGGACAAATTCTATTACTAGGAGGACAAATTGATCCAAAGCATCAATCTATAAGCGGCGGTCTCACTGAACAAATGTTAAATCAATTTAATATTGATAAAGCCTTCATTTCAGCTGGTGGTGTTTCCATTCAAAATGGGGTTAGTAATTATCATTTACATGAAACATTAGTTTCACGCAAGATGGTCGAGGTATCAAAGCAAGTTATATTGCTAACGGATTACTCTAAAATTGGTGTCGACACATTTAGTAAAGTTTGTCCTCTAGAAAAAGTCGATGTGATTGTCTGCGAGCAACCATTTCCAGAGGAATGGAGAAATCATTCAAAATTAGAGGAGATCAATTGGATTCAAGCATAGTCAATCCATAAAAGGACATATCGAGTTGGATGAGGGAGTTCTCTCTCTTTTTTGATTGGATTTTTATTGATAGCAGGTATAAAAGCTAGAAAGAGAATTTAATAGATAGAATGAGAAAAGGGGCTATATAGCATGAGTTTCATTGCGATAGATTTAGACGGAACATTATTAAACGACCAGAATGAAATTAGTGAAGAAAATAAAAAGGCGATTCAATATGCCCAAGATAGAGGCTTTGAAGTAGTTATTTCAACAGGACGGGCTTATTTTGACGTTCAAACAATTTGTGAAAAAGCCGGGATTTCCCCATTTGTAATCGGAACAAATGGTGCAACCACTCATTCCAAAAGCGGAAAGTGTATTTCTTCTATTACGATAACTAAAGATCGTGTCGAATCTATTCTCCAATGGTTAGATGAACGGAATTATTATTACGAAGTGTTTACTGATAAAGCCATTTATACGCTTAAAAAGGGAAGAGAACATTTCCATAATGAGATTAAAAGTTTGAAAAGCGCCGATTTGAATACAGATATGAAAGAATTAGTTGAAGTAGCGGAAAGGCAATTTGACCAGTTTGGATATGTTTTAGTCGAAAACTATCATGATATCTTAAAACAGGAGGAAGAATTCTATAACATATTAGCATGTTCTTTTGATAAAAAGAAATTAGAGGAAGCATGGAGCCAATTCAAAAAGTTTGATGAGTTGATGGTTGTTTCATCTGCTGATCACAACATTGAAATTACTAGTAAAAGAGCTTCAAAAGGAATGGCCCTTGAAAAATTGGCTTTTTTGGTGAATGGCTCCTTAGAACAGGCTATGGCAATCGGGGACAGCAACAATGATTTATCCATGTTCCAGAAAGTTGGATACAGCGTAGCGATGGGAAATGCGAAAGATGTCATAAAAGCTGTTTGTACAACGACAACCCTTAAAAATGATGAGAATGGGGTAGCTTATGCGATTTATCGATATTTGGAGAACTTCGTGGTTCAAAAATAAGTGTCAATGCCGAAGGAGAGAGCGATAAAATGGCATGGATATATATCATAATGGCAGGACTTTTGGAAATCGTCTGGGTGATCGGTCTTAAATATTCTCACGGATTCACCAAAATTATACCTAGTATAGTAACGGTAGTTATTATAATCTTTAGTTTCTTTTTACTTTCAAAAGCTTTACATTCAATTCCCTTAGGAACTGGTTACGCTATTTTTACTGGATTGGGAACGGTGGGAACAGTAGTAATTGGGATGCTTTTTTTGGGAGAGACCATTAATCCACTAAAAGTATTTTTTATGGCTTTAATGATATTGGGGATAATTGGAATAAAAATCAATCCAGCAGAACCTAAATATTAAAGGAAATGATATGATTTATACAAGGTTAGGGGATGATTCAATGGCTTGGTTTTTTCTTCTAATTGCCGGATTTGCCGAGATTGGTAGTGTTATAAGCCTGAAACGTGCAGACGGGTTTAAAAAATTGCTTCCCTCTGTAGCGTGTCTTTTTTTTGGGAGTTTAAGCTTTTATTTTCTTTCTTTGTCATTAACTTCTATTCCAGTGGGGACTGCCTATGCAATATGGACCAGTATCGGCTCTGTTGGAACTGTTTTAGCAGGAATGATCTTCTTTAATGAACCTAAAAGTTTAAGATTGACCCTATTTATTATGTGTATTATTGCAGGGGCTGTAGGTATTAAAATGACTTCTGGACATTAAGGTCAGGGTTTAAAATGGCAATAAGTAGATAAAGAAAAAAGGTACGATACCTATGGAGGAGAAGAATGATGAAAACTATTCAAGATTGGATAAAAGGTGACTAAAACTATTAAGCACATTAAAGATAACTTCGGTATTGAATTGTAGGTTTTTCTATATGATTTCCAATAATAATGATTACGTAAACAGAGGATGCTTTTATCTAGATAGCATCCTCTGTAATGTATATTTGAAAGGTATAAGTAGTTTGTAAAAGTACACTATTATGAACGGTGTTTATCGACTGTAAAAAGCAATCTACTCCTATTCAATTCACAATTTACTTGGGGTACTAGGGGCATATAATTTATGAACTGTCAGAAAGCTCTATCTCTATATTTAAAATTCTGAAAATAAAGTTTTTTCAGATATTTGTTGAAATTTCCATTAGAACCATTTATTATACAACTGTTAATGCAATTTTATATCAGCGGATGATAATTGTGGGAGAGACTAAACGCATTGTTTAGCACCGAAGGGGCAATTCCCAAAAAAATTGGGTATCAATCTCTCAGGTAAAAGGACCACAATAGGACGCGTCTCTGGAGAGAGCCATGAGCCACCAAAGGAGTTAAACTCTCAGGTAAAAGGACAGAGGAAAGATAGGAGAACACCTATCTTTCCTCTGCCCTTTTTATGCTGGGAAAGATAGCACAAACGAAAAAAGGAGGATTGTGCTATGAAATTTATTAAAGAATGAGTCTTTCTTTTCAATTTTCCTGACTACAACTTTTACCTTAGAGAGAATCTGCAATAGGTTGAATGAAATACCTTTATCTTTTCAAAAGCTTGGTAGATTATTTCGAGGTTTGCACCAGAACCAGAATATTTATCAGCAACATATTGAGTATTATTATATTAAAATTGTAAGCGTTTTCTTTGTTGGATTGAATAATAATATGTCAAAATTTTATCGGAATATTATTATTCAATTATCTGGAAATTAGGGAGTGGGAAATCATATGCAGGAACAAAAATTGTCGAGAGGCCTAAAAAACAGGCACGTACAACTAATCGCTATTGGCGGGGCAATTGGAACGGGATTATTTCTCGGAGCAGGAAAATCTATTCACTTAGCAGGACCATCGATTTTATTTGCTTACATGATTACAGGCGTAATTTGCTTTTTAATCATGCGCGCACTTGGAGAACTACTCTTAACCAATTTGGAATATAATTCTTTTGTTGACTTTGTAAAAGACTATTTAGGTAATATGGCAGCATTTATCACCGGTTGGACCTACTGGTTTTGCTGGATTTCAATCGCAATGGCCGACTTAACAGCAGTTGGTCTTTATACCCAGTATTGGTTTCCCTCCGTACCACAGTGGATGCCAGGTTTAATTGCGCTTGTCATTTTGCTATTTATGAATCTAGCAACCGTAAAACTTTTTGGCGAAATGGAATTCTGGTTCGCATTAATTAAAGTTATCGCTATTCTAGCACTAATAGTTATCGGTATTTTCATGATTATTAAAGGCTTTTCCACAGATTCAGGCGCAGCCAGTTTCACGAATCTATGGAGCCACGAAGGTATGTTCCCAAATGGAATAAATGGATTTATCCTCTCATTCCAGATGGTAGTGTTTGCGTTTGTTGGTATTGAACTTGTAGGACTTACAGCAGGTGAAACAGAAGATCCAGAGAAAGTTATCCCAAAAGCAATCAATAATATTCCTATTCGGATTATAATTTTCTACATTGGCGCACTTATTGTCATTATGAGTGTTTATCCGTGGAACGCAATCATCCCATCGGAAAGCCCATTCGTCCAAGTATTCGTGGCTGTTGGTATCGCTGCAGCTGCTGGTATCGTCAATTTTGTCGTCCTAACATCGGCTGCTTCGGCATGCAACAGCGCAATCTTCAGTACAAGCCGGATGGTATACTCACTTGCCAAAGATAAAAATGCACCTGTGCCATTTGCAAAACTTAATGCCCGTAAAGTACCTTCCAATGCACTGGCCTTTTCAACTGTCGTCATTCTAACTTCCGTTGTTTTGAACTATTTAATGCCAGAAGGAGTATTTACGTTAATTACAAGTATTTCTACAGTATGTTTCATCTTTATTTGGGGAATTACTGTCATCAGTCATTTGAAATACCGCAAAACAAGGCCAGATCTAGCGAAAATGAACAAATTTAAATTACCATTTTATCCAATTTCTAATTACTTGATCCTTGCTTTCCTAGCGTTCGTACTTGTTGTGCTTGCACTTGCGGAAGATACTCGTGTTGCCTTGTTCGTAACTCCTGTTTGGTTTATTTCGCTGATTGCGATTTATAAGATGCGGAAAACGAAGGTAAATCATGCGGATCAGGCGAATCAGGGGAAGGTAGCGGAAAATTAAGAGGCAACGGACAAAAGTCAGTGACCTACTATTAACTTTATCAAAATAGTCAACTTGCAAAAAACGATGATACAAGCAGCCGTGAGTAATCTGGATGACCATATGTGACATTCATAAAGTAAGAATTTTCAAAAAAAATAATGTTAACGCTTACAAGAAAATCTTGACATTCTTATTTCCACCAATTATTCTAAATATAATAAAATTCAATATGAGCGAATGACGGTTGTGGGAGAGTGCAATGCGACACGCCACCGAAGGAGCAAGTTCCAAAAAGACCCTTGGAACAAATCTCTCAGGTAGATGGAACCACAACTGGACGCACCTCTGGAGAGCGCGTATAAAGTAGTACGCCACCAAAGGGGAAAGGCCCTTTTAATATAAAAGGGTTAAACTCTCAGGTAAAAGGACAGAGAAGGGTAGAGAAAGCTAAACTAAGCTACCCTTCTCTGTTCTTTTTTGTGCGCAAAAAAGGGTAGTGTTTCGTAGTCACTAGCTATGCAACAAACCTTTAATTCAAAAATTTTCAAGGGGGAGTACAAATGAGTTTACAGCAAAATGATTCAATCATTTTTCAAGCTATCAGAAACGAGCAAATTCGTCAGCATCAAACCTTAGAGTTGATTGCATCAGAAAACTTCGTCAGCCAAGATGTATTAGAAGCAATGGGAAGTGTAATGACGAATAAATATGCAGAAGGATATCCAGGAAAACGTTATTATGGCGGATGTGAATTTGTCGATGTGGCAGAACAAGCAGCTATTGAGCGCTTAACAAAGCTGTTTGGTGCCAAATATGCAAATGTTCAGCCTCACTCGGGTGCACAAGCAAATTTCGCAGTATTTTTCGCACTGCTTCAGCCTGGTGATAAAGTAATGGGAATGAACCTTTCACATGGCGGCCACTTAACTCATGGAAGTCCAGTCAGTGTTTCAGGAAAATGGTTTGAAGTTGTGTCTTATGGAGTTAGAGAAGATACCCAATTAATTGATTATGATGAGTTGGAAGCTATCGCAAAGAAAGAAAAACCAAAATTGATTATTGCAGGGACAAGTGCCTACCCAAGAACCATTAATTTTGCACGATTTAGAGAAATTGCTGATCAAGTTGGAGCAAAACTTATGGTGGATATGGCTCATATAGCAGGGCTGGTAGCAGCCGGTCTTCACCCATCCCCAATCCCATATGCAGATGTTGTGACAAGTACTACTCATAAAACATTGAGAGGGCCTCGCGGGGGTATCGTTTTAACAAACGATGAAGAGATTATCAAATCGATTAATAAATCTGTATTCCCAGGAATTCAGGGCGGCCCTCTCATGCACATTATTGCAGCAAAAGCGGTCGCTTTCAACGAAGCATTACAACCAAGCTTTAAGGACTATGCGAAACAAGTCATTGAAAATGCTGCAACACTTAGTGAAACATTAAAAAATGAAGGTGCAGCTCTTGTTTCTGGCGGAACAGATAATCATATTGTCCTTTTAGATTTACGTCCGTGGAATTTAACAGGAAAAGAAGCAGAGAAACTATTAGAAGAAGCAGGCATTACCGCTAATAAAAATACGATTCCATATGATCCAGAAAAGCCATTTGTTACGAGTGGTATCCGAATGGGAACAGCAGCATTAACAACTCGAGGCATGAAGCAGGATGAAATGGTGAAAATCGGTGAAGTGATTTCAGCTGTTCTAAAGAGTAAAGGGGATAAAGACGTTCTTGAGAAAGCAAAAGAAACAACCAAAGGAATTTGTGATATTTATCCGTTATTTCAACAACCAATTATTGTGTAAGAAAAAAAGGGGGGGACTCAATGGAATTTCAAAGTTGTTTTGACATAATAGGTCCAATCATGGTAGGACCGTCAAGTTCCCACACAGCCGGAGTCGTGTCAATCGGTAAATTCATCCATGAATTGTTAGGAGATTATCCAAAAGAAGTCAAAATTGTATTCTATGATTCATTTGCTGAAACCTATCAAGGACATGGAACAGATAAAGCACTGCTTGGCGGATTACTTGGGATGGATACCGATGATTCACGCATTAAAAACTCGTTGGAATGGGCAAAAGAGAATGGAATGCAGTACGAAATTGAATTTGAAAGCTGCTGCGAGTATTTTGACCATCCTAACACAACAATCGTGACAGCAAAACGCGGCGATTGTGTAGTAAAGGTAGGCGGAGCATCACTTGGTGGTGGTTTATCCAAGATTTTCATGATAGACGACGATATGGTAGCGATTCGTCTCAGTGCAGGTGATGACTTTTCAGCCCTTGCTAGTTCTTATCATCCAAGAAAGAAAGTAATGGACAAGGCTATATGATGGAAATCCAGACCATGAAAGAACTAAATGAAGCTTGTCAAAGAGAAGAAAAAAGCATTGGCGAAATCATGCTAATGATGGAAGCAGAAAAGTCAGGAAGAGACCAACAAAGTATTATCAGTATGATGGAAGAACGATTGATTAAAATGAAGGAAGCCGTTGATAACGGTATAAAGGATGCCACAACCGCACCGAGTGGAATTTCTGGCGGAGATGCTGTGAAAATGAATGATTACGTTCAACAAGGTAAATCTTTGTCAGGCAGCTATATAAGCAACGCAATGAGCTTTTCATTGGCAACTTCTGAAAGTAACGCCCGAATGGGGGTCATTGTAGCTACCCCGACTGCGGGTGCAGCAGGGATTCTGCCTGGGGTACTGTTTTCGCTTCATAAAAATGATGGCACGCCTTATAAAGATTTAGTTATGGGGTTATTCACAGCAAGTATGCTCGGGCTTGTCATTGCGAACCGTTCTTTCATTTCGGGGGCTGCTGGAGGCTGTCAAGCAGAGGTGGGCTCCGCAACGGCCATGGCAGCGGGGACAATCGTTGAGTTAAAAGGCGGAACACCACTGCAAGCCGTGAATGCGACAGCCATTGCGATGAAGTCACTTTTAGGATTGGTTTGTGATCCAGTCGCAGGACTTGTGGAAGTTCCTTGCATCAAGCGGAATGTGATTGGAACCTCAATTGCATTTTCAGCGGCCGACATGTCTCTAGCTGGGATTGAAAGCCGCATACCTTGTGATGAGGTAATTGAAGCCATGTATAAGGTTGGAAATGATATGCCAAGGACCCTTCGAGAAACGGCTCTTGGTGGCTTGGCAATGACAGAAACCGGTAAACGGGTGAAAGAACGTCTTTTTTGTAGGAAATCATGAATCATAATCGGGGGTAGATCATGGGTACTGAAACAGCATTAAAGCAAACACCGCTTTTTGAAGTATATAAAAAATACGGAGCAAAAGTTATTGATTTTGGTGGCTGGGCTCTGCCAGTTCAGTTTTCCAACATTTTAGAAGAGCATGAAGCTGTTCGAACAGAAGCAGGACTTTTTGATGTTTCTCATATGGGAGAAGTACTTGTGGAAGGGAAAGATGCCGAGAGTTATATTAACTACCTTGTTACAAATGATGTAACAAAGCTTAGCATCAATCAAGCACAGTATACCGCAATGTGCTATCCAGACGGCGGAACGGTCGATGATTTATTAGTTTATAAATTAGGGAATGAAAAATATTTACTCGTTATTAATGCCGCAAACATTGAGAAAGATTACGAATGGATGAAACAGCATGTAAAAGGAGAGATGGTGCTCCAAAATATTTCGGAAGACATCGCTCAGCTTGCAATCCAAGGTCCAAAGGCAGAAAGCATTTTGCAAAAGTTAACCGAAATGGATTTATCAGAAATTGGCTCTTTTAAATTCGCCCAACATGTCAACATCTCCGGGATTACCGACATACTTGTATCCCGTACAGGTTACACAGGAGAAAATGGATATGAACTTTATTTAGCAGCAGACAAAGCGGTAGTACTCTGGGAAAAGCTCTTAGAAGCAGGAACCACGAATGGATTACAACCATGTGGACTTGGTGCACGGGACACTCTTCGACTTGAAGCACGTCTTGCACTCTATGGCCAAGAACTCAGTAACGATATCAGCCCGCTTGAAGCAGGAATCGGCTTTGTCGTAAAGACGAACAAAGAAAGTGACTTTATCGGAAAATCTGCTCTTACAGAACAAAAAGAAGCTGGATTAAAACGAAAATTAGTAGGGATTGAAGTAACAGGCAGAGGGATTCCGCGTCATGGTTACAAGGTAATTTCTCAAGGTGGAGAGGAAATAGGTATTGTTACATCCGGAACACAATCACCATCTTTGAAGAAAAGCTTAGGTCTTGCCTTGGTATCAGCCGACCAAGCTGAAGTGGGGACGCCGATAAAAGTGGAAATTCGTAATAAACTGATTGAAGCTGTTATTGTTAATGCACCATTCTACAAAAGATAAGTGGAAATATTTTAATAGAGATATCGTGTAGTTTTTAAGTCGATTTCCGTTACTTTGCACGTAGACCGAAATCGCAACCTGTTATGAGTAAAATTGGTCTTTATTTTCTGAATTATGACAAAATTAAAAACGGAGAGGGAGAAAAAACAATGACAAAAGTAACATTAAGTTTACGATATAGCAAAGAACATGAGTGGGTGCAACAATTAGAAGGAAATCGTGTACGTATTGGAATCTCTGATTATGCACAAAAGGCGTTGGGTGATATCGTCTTTGTTGAAAATCCAGCGATTGATGATGAAGTAACTGTCAATGAATCGATGGGGACGATCGAGTCAGTTAAAGCAGTTTCCGAACTTTATTCACCTGTTTCAGGTACGGTAGTTACTGTAAACGAAGAGTTAGAAGGCGCTCCAGAGACAATTAACGAGCATCCATTTGATGCAGGGTGGTTAGTCGAAGTAGAAATGTCCAATCCAGAAGAGTTAAATTCACTTCTAAACGAAGATGAGTATCGAGCATTAACTAATGAAGGAGAGGAATAATATGACAGCAACTTTTAGATACCTCCCTGATACGAAACAAGATCAAAAGGAAATGCTCACATATTTAAATATTTCTTCTATAGATGAGTTATTTGAAGATATTCCAGCTGAAATTAGCCTGCAGGGTGAGCTAAACATCCCGGAGGCGGTCCCTGAACCGCTTCTTTTGAAAAAAATGAATCAGCTTGCTACAAAAAACAAAAATGCAAATCATTACCCAACTTTCCTAGGTGCGGGTACATATGATCACTATATTCCAAGTGTAGTAAATCATATGATTTCACGTTCCGAATTTTACACAGCTTATACACCCTACCAACCGGAGATCAGCCAAGGTGAATTACAAGCGATTTTTGAATTTCAAACGATGGTTTGTGAATTGACAGGAATGGCTGTGGCTAATTCATCCATGTACGATGGTTTTACATCGCTTGCAGAAGCTGCATCACTTGCCGTTGCATCTACAAGACGTTCAAAAGTACTTGTATCCAAAGCGGTACATCCTGAATCCCGTGCTATTTTACATACAGTAGCTGGAGGTCCGGGATACACAGCTGAGGAAGTAAATCTTGCTGATGAGGTTACAGATTTAGGGAAGCTGCAAGAACAAATCGACAAGGACACTGCTGCCGTAATTGTTCAATATCCAAATTTCTTCGGTTCCATTGAGGATTTAAAAGCAATTAAGAAAATTGCGGAAGAAAAAGGTGCCCTTTTAATCGTAAGCGCCAATCCTCTTGCACTAGCACTCTTGCAGGCTCCTGGGAAACTTGGGGCAGATATTGTGATCGGTGATATGCAGCCATTAGGAATCCCGATGTCCTTTGGCGGTCCACACTGCGGCTATTTTGCGGTAAGTAAGAAACTCATGCGCAAAATCCCAGGACGTATTGTAGGGCAAACAGCAGATGAAAAAGGACAACGTGGGTTTGTGTTAACACTGCAAGCGCGTGAACAGCATATTCGCCGTGATAAAGCCTCATCCAATATTTGTTCTAACCAGGCATTAAATGCTCTTGCCTCATCTATTTGTATGACATCTCTTGGAAAGCAAGGGATTCGTCAAATGGCACAGCTAAACATTGAGAAAGCTGATTACATGGCGAAAACTTTAGAACAGAAGGGCTTTACCATAATCAATGAAGCACCATTCTTCAATGAGTTTGTTGTCGGGCTTCCTCGACCGGTAAAGGAAGTCAATGCAAAACTTCTTAAGGCGGGTATTATCGGTGGATTTGATTTAGAAAGTGATTACGGCTTTGGAAATCAAATGCTGCTAGCTGTGACTGAGCAGCGAACAAAAGAAGAAATTGACCAATTTGTTGATGTTTTGGAGGCGATTGTAAATGGTTGAATATAATGAGTTAATTTTTGAAATAAGTCGACCAGGACGTGTGGGCTCAAGTCTTCCGGAAAGTGACGTTGACTATGTTGATATAAATGACAAATTTCCAAAGCATTTAATTCGTGACGAACCGGCGGAGCTCCCAGAAGTATCAGAGTTGCAGCTTGTCCGCCATTACACAGCGCTTTCTAATAAAAACCATGGGATCGATAATGGGTTCTATCCGCTGGGTTCTTGTACCATGAAATACAATCCGAAAATAAATGAAGATGTGGCACGTTTGGAAGGATTTAGCCGCATTCATCCATATCAGCCGGTTGAAACTGTACAGGGTGCACTAGAGGTTTTATATGAATTACAAGAAGAGCTAGCTGTCATCACAGGAATGGATGCTGTAACTTTACAGCCATCTGCAGGGGCTCAAGGGGAATGGACAGGTTTAATGATGGCTAAGGCGTATCATGCTCAAAAAGGTGAAACCAGAACGAAAGTACTTGTTCCAGACTCCGCGCACGGTACAAATCCTGCAAGTGCAAGTGTTGCTGGTTTTCAAACGATCACGATCCCATCCGATAAAAATGGATTAGTTAACCTAGAAGAATTAAAGAAACATGTAGGCCCTGATACTGCTGCGCTAATGTTGACAAATCCAAATACCCTTGGACTTTTTGAAAAAGAAATTGTGGAAATCGCTCAGGTTGTTCATGAAGCTGGCGGCTTATTATACTATGATGGAGCGAATGCCAATGCCATTTTAGGTAAAACAACACCAGGTCAAATGGGCTTTGACATCGTGCACTTAAATCTTCACAAAACATTTACGACGCCTCATGGCGGTGGCGGTCCAGGGGCAGGTCCTGTCGGTGTGAAAGAGAAACTTATTCCTTTCTTGCCAGTTCCGCGAATAGAAAAATCCGGGGATAAATATGTACTGAACTCAGATCATTCGCACTCTATAGGACGGGTAAAAGGGTATTATGGAAACTTCGGAATTCTCTTGCGGGCGTATACTTATATTCGCACGATGGGGCCTAAAGGGCTGCGCCAAGTATCTGAAAGTGCCGTACTTCATGCTAATTACCTTCGCAAAAGATTAGCGCCATATTTTGAAGCGCCATTTTCACAAATTTGTAAGCATGAATTTGTCCTATCCGGTTCTAGGCAGAAAAAGCTGGGTGTAAGAACGCTTGATATGGCAAAACGTCTGCTAGATTTCGGCTACCATCCGCCGACCATCTATTTCCCGTTAAATGTTGAGGAATGTTTGATGATTGAACCGACAGAAACAGAGTCGAAGGAAACACTCGATGCTTTTGCGGATGTAATGATTCAAATTGCCAAAGAAGTGGAAGAAAACCCAGGGGTTGTTTTAGACGCACCACATACTACGGTCATAGGGCGATTGGACGAGGTCCAAGCAGCTAGACAACCAATTTTGCGTTATTCCAAAGAGGAAGTAGTAGAGGAAGAAACGGTAAAGTCATAAATAAATGCTTGAACATGAACCACCAGGGATGAAAATAAAGAGAAAAAGGAAAGTCTCATTATTTTATTCATGGTGGTTTGATTAAGCGCGTGTAAAAAGGATGACAAAAAGAGCCAAGAAGTGCAAGGAGAAATAGTCTTGAGAACCAAAAAGTCAGAGCAACGGAGAAACTCAATCGGTCTTTTTATAGGACTATTGAATAACCTCTTTAAAGCTAAAATTACATCTGCTCAGAGGAGTGAGTAAAAAATGTCCATCAGTGATCTTCGTAAACCAGAATGGCTAAAAATTAAATTAAATACCAATGAACAGTATACGGGCTTAAAGAAAATGATGCGTGAAAAAAAGCTGCATACTGTTTGTGAAGAAGCAAGATGTCCTAACATTCATGAATGCTGGGCGGTCAGAAAAACGGCAACTTTCATGATTTTAGGAAGTGTATGTACGCGTGCTTGCAGGTTCTGTGCAGTTCAAACTGGGCTACCTTCAGAGCTTGATTGGGAAGAGCCTGAACGTGTCGCAGAATCAGTAGAGCAAATGGGCTTAAAGCATGTCGTTATTACCGCTGTTGCTCGTGATGATTTAAAAGACGGCGGAGCAGAGGTATTTGCGGAAACTGTAAAGGCAGTGAGGCGGCAAAATCCATTTTGCAGCATTGAAGTTCTCCCCTCTGATCTGAATGGGGAATATGACAACTTAAAAACATTGATGGATACAAGGCCAGACATTTTGAATCACAACATTGAAACAGTAAAACGCTTATCTCCAAAAGTTCGTGCACGTGCAACATACGAACGTTCACTAGAGTTTTTAAGCCGGGCAAAGCAAATGAATTCCACTATCCCGACGAAATCAAGCATTATGATTGGTCTAGGAGAAACAAAAGAAGAAATTATGGAAACGATGGATGATCTTCGTGCTAATGAAGTGGACATTATGACTATTGGTCAATATTTACAGCCTACTAAACGACATTTGAAGGTCCAAAAATATTGGAGTCCAGAAGAGTTTGAAGAACTGAAAAACATTGCCATGTCAAAAGGATTTAGTCATTGCGAAGCCGGTCCGCTTGTTCGCTCCTCCTATCATGCAGATGAACAAGTCCGTGCAACTAAGGCTAATGCGTAATCATTTTTCAATAATCCATTAAGAAAGGGGAGAATCAGATGATAGTCAAAATAACAGTGGCAGCCATAATTAAGCTGAAGGAAATGGCTCGTAAGGATGCACAAATTCCTCGCATTGATGCCGATATTGCCGGCGGCTGCGGGGTGTCGGTGAAGTTCTCCCTCGTATTGGACGAGCCCCGCAGAAACGATACAATTATTGAATATGAGGGAGTTCAGCTTAGATTAGATCATTTTACAAAACGCTATTTAGATGAGGAGACACAAATTGATTATTTAGAAGATCGTGGCTTTATTGTCGGAGATAGCTTTGCATCCAGTGCATGTGCCATTGAAATAGATTAATAGAATCGTTACAGCTTACCAATTATATAGAAGATCGTGTTTAGAAAGGTTTTTTTCTTACAATATTCAAATATCCAAGTTTATTAAAACAAAAGGGGGAAGTATTAGATGAATCAAGAATATGACATTGTTATCATCGGAGGCGGCACCGGTGGATATGTTGCGGCCATTCGTGCGTCTCAATTAGGATTAAAAACAGCGGTAGTTGAACGAGGTAAACTTGGTGGAACATGCCTTCATGCAGGTTGTATTCCAAGTAAAGCCTTATTAAGAAGTGCAGAAGTATATTCAAATGCAAAGAATGCAGATAAATTCGGTGTTATTGCCCCGGAAGTAGGACTGGATTTCTCAAAAGTACAGGCCAGGAAAGAAGAAATTACAGAACGCTTATATAAAGGTGTACAACATTTAATGAAAAAAGGAAAAATAGATGTGTACGAGGGTAAAGGAAGTATTTTACAGTCAAAAGATGTTTTGGTGAAATTGAATAATGAAGAACGGGAAATGATATTAGTCCCCAGAAATATTTTAATAGCAACAGGATCTCGTCCGAGAACACTTCCCGGTTTAGAAGCGGATAGCGAATATGTGATGACATCGGATGAAGCACTGCAAATGAAAGAGCTCCCAAATTCCATCATTATTGTCGGCGGCGGTGTTATTGGAATGGAATGGGCATCGATGCTTATTGACTTTGGATTAGAAGTGACTGTGATAGAGTATGCCGAGCGCATTTTACCGACGGAAGATAAAGATATTTCAAAGGAAGTACAGCGACTAATGAAGAAAAAAGGTGTGAAAATTGTAACAGGGGCAAAGGTTCTTCCAGAATCGTTAGAAAAAGGGGATGGTGTCTCTATTAAGGCGGAATATAAGGGGAAAGAAACGACATTTACAGCAGAAAAATTATTAGTATCCGTCGGAAGATTACCTAACATAGAAGGCATTCATCTTGAAAATACGAAAGTTGAAGTCGAACGTTTTATTCAAACAAATGAGTATTATCAAACGAATGAGCCAAACATTTATGCAATTGGAGATGTGATTGGCGGATTGCAGCTTGCTCATGTTGCTTCACATGAAGGAATTATCGCAATCGAACATATGGCAGGAGAAAAACCTGTGCCGCTTGATCCAACACTTGTTTCAAAATGCGTATATAGCAGTCCTGAGGTAGCGAGTGTCGGTCTAACAGAAGAAGAAGCAATGCAGAAAGGATATCAAGTAAAAACAGGCAAATTCTCATTCCGTGCGATTGGAAAGGCTCTTGTTTTTGGTGAATCAGATGGTTTTGTCAAACTTGTTGTTGAAGAAGAATCTAATAAGTTATTAGGAGCGCATATGGTTGGGCCACATGTAACCGATATGATCACAGAGGTTGGTCTTGCACAGGTATTAAATGCAACTGCCATGGATATCGCTCATACAATACACCCGCACCCTACATTAGCGGAAGCTATTGGGGAAGCAGCCCTGGCTGTGTATGGTAAAGAAATACATGCCTAGATAAAAATCCTAGTAAAAACTGAAAATATGTGTTGTGATTGCAAAATTCTTTGTAATTCTTTCGCCCATCCTCACAGTATTTCAAGATTGATAGGATTCGTTATTGCAGGTACAGGGATTGTTCAATCATCGATAGTAGTATATTCAGTTTAGATCCGCAGCTTTTTAGTGCTTTAATTACAATTCAATAGGATGGTGAAAAAACCTTGATTAAAGAAGTGAATGTTAACCGGGCTAAATTATTAATATCTTGCCCAGAGAAGCCAGGTATTATCTCGGTTGTATCTAATCTTTTATTAGAAAACAAAGCAAATGTTGTTCATTTTGATCAACATACGACGGATCCACAAACAGGTATGTTTTTTATGAGGATCGAATTTGATTTAAATGATTTTGATGTTTCCTATGCAAAACTTGAGGAAGACTTACATATGCTGGCTCAGGCTTATTCAATGGATTGGAGCTTAAGCGGTAATAAGAAAAGAAAACGATTGGCCATCTTTGTATCTAAAATGGATCACTGTCTAATGGAGCTTTTATGGCGTTGGAAATCGAATGAACTTCTAGTGGAAATCCCAATGGTAATCAGTAATCATCCTGATTTAAAAGAAGTAGTAGAGAGTTATGGTATCCCTTATTATCATATCCCTATAACTCATGAAACAAAACAACAAGCCGAACAGAAAGCGCTAGAACTACTGAAAGGGAAAGTAGACTCTATTGCCTTGGCCAGATATATGCAAATCCTTTCCCCTAAATTTATTTCCGAGTTTCCCAATCAAATTATTAATATTCATCATTCTTTCTTACCGGCATTTGTCGGAGCAAACCCTTATGCCAGGGCCTATAACCGTGGTGTTAAGTTAATTGGAGCAACTGCCCATTATGTTACGAATGATCTTGATGAAGGACCCATTATTCAGCAAGATGTAAAGCGGGTTAATCATAGACATACAATAGGAGAATTAAAAGTTGCCGGAAGTCATGTTGAAAGACAAGTTTTTGCCGAAGCTGTTTCCTGGCATATTGAAGATAAAGTTATTGTTCATGGTAATAAAACAATCGTGTTTGATTAAGTTCCATATTAACACGTTGCAAAGATAGGAGATAGACAAAAATTTTAAAGATAATTGAGTAACTTATTTAATTTTTCAATATTTCAAAAATAAATTTTTGCTGATACTATTAGAACAGACAGAATACTCGACTTGGAAGGATTTTGTTCTATCACAAATGGGATGCCAGTACTAGTTTGTGCCTCTCATGACTAGCTATTCCCTATATCAATACCAATATGTCCACCTCTTTTAAAGTATTAAAGAATACTATATGTCTGGCATTACTCCCCTAGGAGATACCGGTTTTTCAGTAGTGTCATCTCTTGGCGATGAACCAAGCTTTGGATTACGTGAAAAAACTTATTGGGCAGGGAGCATTCCTGTAGAACGCTAGATTTTACCTTCGAAAAAGAGCCCATCAGTGCGATAAATATACATAATCACAACACTCACCATAAGGTGGAAGCTCTACTATGAAATATAAAATGCAACAAAAATAAAATCAGCTATTGAACGAATTTCGGATCGTCATCTCGTTGTCGGTGTGGATATTTCACAACTATTAAAAGTGGCACGAGCTGTAAATTTTCGTGGAATTGTCGTTGGTGATTCTCTTACTTTTGAAAATAGCCAAAGGGTATTCACTAGATTACTAGAATGGATTAAAAAACTACAAGATTCAAACAACTTATAATTAATTTCAGGGGTTATGAAATCCTGCGAGTAAGTGAGCATTCGAGAGATATAGCTATCATACTGAGGGAGCTTGGAAAAGTATGTTGAAGGATTTTTTTGAAGACTTGGGAATAGAAATAGAAAGTCTATTTGATATATGCATAATCACATTGATTGTTTTTGTTTTTTTAAAAAGAAAAGGATGGATTAATTAAAGGGGGTTTGAATAGGTAATGTAGTTAAAGAAGACATATATAGTGGACTTACCCCGTCAAGTAGACAGCATCTAAAAAAGTTTAGGAAGCCATCGAGTTTCGATATTCAATCGGAGCTCGATTGTTGAGCCTAATTTCATGGGAATTTTCAAATTTGATCTACTTTATTCTCACAGTGGACTAGAGGGAAGACATGTTACGCTTATGTCTTTAGGACCAAGAGAACATAAAGGCTTTATAAAAGGGTTCGAGATTCATTGAGCATTTAAGCTAATTTGCTCTTTACCAAAGGTTGGTTTTTTTATAACATTGGAAAAATATAAAGATGGAGATATGCAGCAAATTCATGCTGTCTTTGGAATATAATAAGTGCTTATTCTAAAAAAGTGGGTACAAGTCATCTAGATGACTCTTGTCTCAGAATTTACCAGGTCAACTGTCGTCCTTGAATATGCCTCATCGATACAGGCAACCATTTTCTGTTTGAAAAAATGGAAAAATAACATTATTAAAGAAATGAAAAAAAGGTGTCTATAATAAATGAATTTCCAAATAGTAGAAATGTTAAGGAACTTTAAAGAAATTGCGAATTTTTGTTAAAAAATGGTAAATAAGATTCTGATTTTCTGAAATGCCTGTATGATAGTCTTGTAACTAAATTTGAACAATCATGGAGGCAGAAAAGGATGAAGAACCTTAAAAAATGGCTTATGGTATTGATGGCGTCTTTCATGTTGGTTGGTGTTGTCGAAGGTTGCAGTAGTGCGGGTACAGAGACAGAAGATACAGAAACGGAAGATAATCAAACTGATGATGGAACTGAAACAGAAGGTACTGAAGACGATTCACAAACAGATGAAAACGGACAATAAGAAAAATAAAACAGTGGCTGAATCATTTATGGTTCAGCCTTGATTAATAATCAGAACAAAAATACCGACAAAGTTAAACGGTCCTAGATAGCCTAATTAACGGTTTTGTGAAATAGAGAAAAGTCCTTCCAAATTTGAATAAGCATGTTAAAGGTAAACTAGCTTTCTATATTTTTCTTTTTGTAGAAATAACGGGTGCGTTAGCTGAAGATTGGGGCTGTCTTAAGGCAGCTTTTTCTTTATGCAACTATCGCGGATTAGTTAAAGAACCCCCATAATATTCCTTAGTTTGATAAACTGAGAATGTACGTTTTATTAAGGAACCGTAGTATTAAAATTTTTAGGGGGCAAACAAATGAAAGAAACAGAGTATCTGCAAGTATGGAACTTGGATAAATTGTTTCCAGATGGGAGCCAATCATCTCAATTTCGTGAACATTTAAAACAATTGGAAATCAAAGTTTCTAAATTTGAAGAAAAATTGAAATTTTTTCATACTCCAAAAGAATTAAATGAATCATTAAAAGTTGTAGATATTATTGAATACATAATAGACATTCGAATGAACCTATCACAAGCCAACTCTTTTATTACCTGTCTTCTTGCACAAAACCCAAAGGATCAATCTGCTACAACACTACGAGGAAAAACATCTTCTATAAATGCTCGTTTTGAGTCTGCTTTTAAAAAAGTACAAAAAGTACTTGTAAACACAAATCAACATTTGTGGGAAGGTATACTAGATACTGAGGTTTTAAATAACTATAAGTTCATACTTAATGAATGGCGTAAAAAAGCCGAGATGCATCTTTCAGATGAAGAAGAAAGCTTAGTTTCAGATCTGATGGTAGATGGTTATCATGCTTGGGGGCAGTTTTATAATTCACTTGTTAATAGTATTAGAGTTAATGTTCAAATCGACGGAGAAAAAAGTGAATTATCTGTTGGTCAAGCGATAAATTTACGTTCACACCCTGATGAAGAGGTTCGCAAAGAGTCTCATAGGGCTTTGGAAGATAAATGGAACGAGCAAGAAGAACTATTTGCCAAAATACTGAATCATATCGCAGGTTTCCGATTACAAGTGTACAAAAAACGAGGATTAGAAAATATACTAAAAGTTCCTTTGATTGAAAATCGCATCAAAGAGGAAACACTGAATGCAATGTGGAAAGCCGTTAGTAAATACAAAAAACCTTTTACTAATTACCTAAATCAAAAAGCAAAAATGAATGGTGATGAAAAAATGCATTCGTATAACTTTTGGGCTCCTGTTACAAAAGGTAATCAAAAGATAAAATATGAAGATGCTGTGGATTTTATTTTGGAGCATTTTAGTCAATTTGGAACGGAATTAGAAAGTTTTTCTCGGCAGGCATTTGATAAAGGTTGGATAGAGGCTGAAGATCGTCCAAATAAATCAACTGTTGCGTTTTGTGCGGGGTTCCCACTTTCAGGAGAATCAAGAGTTTTTATGACATATGGTGGTAGAATTACCAATGTTTTAACCTTGGCACATGAATTAGGTCATGCATTTCATAACCATGCGATGAAACCGGTTAATGGAATGAATAAACAATATCCAATGAGTATTGCTGAAACTGCTTCAACATTTTCCGAAATGATCATCTTAGATGCTGCAATGGAAACAGCTGAATCCACTAAAGAAAAATTGTTTTTACTTGATGAAAAATTAAAACGTAGTGTGATGAACTTCATGAATATTCATTCTAGGTTCTTGTTTGAAAAGAAATTTTACGAGGAACGTAAAGAGGGGATTGTTTCATCATCACGTTTAAATGAACTAATGCAAGAAGCAATAGATGAAGGGTATGAAGGTTCTCTTGATAATGCTTCTATCCATTCGTGGGTTTGGACACCACATTATTATATGACCAAATCTCCATTTTACAACTTCCCATATACATTCGGATACTTATTTTCTCTAAGTATTTATGCAAAGGCAAAGGAAAAAGGAAAAGAATTTGAAAAAGATTATTTAAACTTGCTTCGTGATTCAGGAAGTATGTCCACAGAAGATTTAGTAATGAAGCATTTAGGGGAAGATATTACATCAGAAGCCTTTTGGGAAAAAGGAATTGAATTATGCGTTAAAGATGTCGAAGAATTTATTACCTTAACATCTTCTTAAGTTTACGGGTACTTTACTTCAAAAAAGGCAGGTTGCTGAGGCAGCCTTTTTCTTATGGCACTAACGGGGCAGGATAGTTTAATAAGCAACAAAACAAACAAAAGTAAATAAATAATAATAAAGGCAATTAATGAACTGTAGGGTGATAAAATGGATAACTTTGAACGTATGCTGAATGAATTGCAACAATCAGCGATGGAACAAATGAAAATTTCAAATATTCAAATCGACAAAAATAAATTAAACTCGTTCAAAGATATTATCTCAGAGTTAGTAAGCATTAGAAATGAGTTTGCGAGTAAACTTTTCCGATTACAGAATTCAAAAGAAATGGAAATTGTCACTTTTGAGTATTCAAAAGGTGGAGAAACACTTCACAGAGGATATTATTGTCCAGGTCTGGTACTTGATTTGATCGTAGGAAATATTAAAAGAGGTAAACTACTTAAAAGAAAACCCGAATTTGGGAAATATTCTTATGAATACGGCTTCGATGCAGACAATAGATTGATAAGGGTAAAAGGTGTAAATGAGTTTACCACTCCAGTTAGCCGTTTTGATGAAGAATACTTGATTTACTCCGAAGATATTGTTCTTGGAGTAGTGTTTAATAATATGGGTCACATTGATGTGGTGTCCAAATTTACATATGATAATGGGAAAATTGTTAAGTATGAACGTAGCGTATGTGGCACACAGGATTACGCAGACCTTTACTACGAGGAATACTACTATGAAAACAATATGCTTTCAGAGGTTAGCATATTTGATGTAACTCCACGTATTGAAATATACGAAGAGCAAAAATATAAGGTTGAAATTGATGAAGACAGTAAAATAGTTAAATTAATAGGTGGGTTTATGACAAATGGAGTCGCGGAAAAAGATGTTTTGGATTTAAGAAGTAATTTATAAATAGGCCTTTTTCTTATAAAACTACAGGAGCGTTAGCTGAAGATCAAAGCTGTCTTTAAAGCAGCTTTTTCTTTATGGAACTATCGGGGCAGTTTAGTTGAAGAAGGATTTGAATCCGAAGTTAAAGAATAACTAATGAAATACATTTTACAAGGAGTAATTTTAAAGTGATTAATGAGGAAGAAATCGTTTCGCTTATTAGAGAAGATAAATGGATGATGGAAATATTAGAATCTGCCAAATCATTGAATTTGCCTGATTGGTGGATATGTGCTGGATTTATCCGATCAAAGGTCTGGGATGTGTTACACGATTTTAGCGTAAGAACAACTATTCCAGATATTGATGTGATCTATTTTGATCCAACAAATATTGATAAATTAGAAGTAAAGAAAATCGAAAAAAAACTAATATCCCTTATACCCAATATCCCTTGGTCGGTAAAGAATGAAGCGAGAATGCATGTTAAAAGTAATATGCCTCCTTATTCTTCGTCTGTTGATGCTATATCGAAGTTTCCAGAAACAGCAATAGCTTTAGGAGTAAAGTTAGATGAAAATGACAATGTAATATTAGCAGCCCCTTGTGGAATTAGTGATGTTATTAATATAGAGGTAAAACCAACACCTTATTTTAAAGAGACTAAAGAGCGAGTGGAAATTTATGAAGGTCGCATAACAAAAAAGAATTGGAAATCAACTTGGTATAAGATAAAAGTTAACCACATCAAAATCCCTTATTAAGCTAAAGGGTGCTTTACTTCATTTAGGAAGGGTTGCCGCGGCAGCCTTTTTCTTATGACACTAACGGGGCAGTTTAGTTTATTAAGAATAAAAGGAATTTCTTACTAATTAATGGAATTTATATTAAAATGATTAAATCCAAATAACAAGAATTATAATTACATATGAAAGAGTGATGAAAATGGATTTTACTATCCGTAAAATGCAAATGGAGGACATACATCAAGTTCAACAAGTTGCAAAAAAAAGTTGGAACTCTGCCTATGAAGGCATTATCCCTCTTAAAATTCAGGAAAATTTCTTAAAGTATGCTTATAATGATGCGATGATGCAAAAACGTGTAGAGGGTTCTTTTATATTCGTTTCAGAGGTTGATAAGAAAATTGTGGGCTTCGCTAACTTCTCTCCTGTAAAAGAAGGCGGGGAGGCGGAACTTGGAGCGATTTATATAAACCCAGAATACCAAGGAAAAGGAATAGGAACTGCTTTACTAAAAGAGGGCATTAAGAACTTAGAAGGTGCAAAAGAAATTTTTATCAATGTAGAAAAAGATAATCAAATAGGAACAACGTTTTACAAGGCAAAAGGATTAGAAGTTGTATCTGAATTTGATGATAACTTTGATGGACATACCCTTAAAACAGTAAGAATGGTCCTAAAACTATAATTCTGATTTGTTAAAAGAAGAATGATTTGAGAAGTTAAACCTTATGGTAACTATTTAAATCGTGTTAACCTAAATGGAGCGAAAGTTTAACAAAGGGTTGCTGCGGCAACCTTTTTCTTATTCAACAAATGGGGCAGGTAAATAAATTAAGAAAATAGAAATGATTCTTATTACGGAAAAAGGAGTGTGAAAATGGAGACTTGCATCTTTTGTGAGATTATCCATAAAAAAGCTGAAGCCTACATAATATATGAAAACGAGTTGGTGTGTTGCTTTTTAGATAAATTCCCAATAAATAAAGGGCACGTTTTAGTTGTTCCCAAAACACATTACCAAGAATTCAGAGAAGTTGATGGAAAGAGTTTGAATGAAGTAATTCTTATATCTCAAAAAGTAGCTATTTCACTTGAAAATTTACTCAATACAGATGGAATAACCATTATGCAAGAAAATGGAATCTACAAAGATGTTGAACACTATCATATGCATATAATACCGAGGTTTAAAGGTGATGGTTTTTCTTGGATCGAACCTGAAATTACCGTGAATCAAGTTGATTTTATGGATTTAAAAACAAGTTTGCAGGGCTATCTTAGTAAAAATTTCATTTAAAGCCTATAGAACTAAGGGTGCTTTACTTCATTACTAGGAGCTGATTAGCAGCTCCTTTTCTTATAGAGCTAAAGGGGTAGGATAGTTCAAGAATGCTGTTTGACTTTTGTTCAACAAATGGGGCCAGATAGTTGAAGAAGGATTACTGAATTTATATATAGAATAGAATTATAGATCTAAATATTAATCAATTTAAATTTGATAGTACAAGGAGAGTTTAATGGGAATTAATTTTAATAAATTTTTCAGAGAAGAGTTAACGATTAATGACATACAAAAAGCTATGGAAAATGGAGAAGTATCTTCAAAAGAGTTGGTAATGTATTACCTGTCTAGAATAGCAAAGTACGACCAAGACGGCCCGAAAATAAATTCTATTCTTGAAATAAACCCTGACGCAATATTCATTGCTGAAGCATTAGATTATGAAAGTGTAGCAAAAGGTGTTAGAGGACCCTTACATGGTATTCCTGTCTTTATTAAAGACAATATTGAAACTAATGATTCAATGCATACAAGTGCAGGAACAATTGCACTTGAGAATAATATTAGTGGTAAAGATGCATTTCTTGTTAAAAAACTCCGTAAAGCGGGCGCGGTTATCTTAGGTAAGACGAATATGACAGAATTAGCTAATGGGATGTCATTTGAAATGTGGGCTGGCTACAGTTCAAGGGGCGGACAAGTATTAAATCCATATGGGGATGCTGATCTTTATGTTGGTGGTTCAAGTTCAGGATCAGCAGTGGCGGTAGCAACAAATTTTACCTTATTATCAGTAGGTACTGAGACAGATGCTTCTATTCTTAGTCCAGCTGTTACAAACTCTGTGGTCGGTATTAAACCTACTGTGGGTTTAGTTAGTCGCAGTGGGATTATTCCCTTTACATATTCTCAAGATACAGCAGGACCATTCGCAAGAACTGTTACGGACGCAGCAATTTTATTAGGAACCTTAGCTGGAGTTGATAAGCTTGATCCTGCTACACATAAAAATGAAGGAAGGTTACAACAGGATTATACAGTTTATTTAGATTCTATGGGTCTTAAAGATGCTAAAATTGGAGTATTCAACAAAGCTTCTAATGATTATTATGACTCTGAAGAGTACGATGAGGAATTGTTTAATAATGTCATTCAAACACTAGGAAATGAAGGCGCACAGGTCTTTGAAAATATAGAGATCCCCTCTTTTCATAGAGAATGGAGCTGGGGAGTGTCATTATATGAATTGAAACATAGCTTAGATAATTATCTTTCAAAATTACCATCGAATACACCTGTACATTCTATTGCTGAATTAATTCAGTTTAACAAGAATATTGAAGAAAAAGCATTAAAGTACGGTCAAAATAAGTTGGAGCTAAGAGAAAGTTTCCCTAACACATTAAGAAATCCTGAATATTTGAATGCAAAATTAGAAGATTTGTATTTTTCCCAGGAACAGGGTATTGATTTTGCCTTAAAAAAGTATAATCTTGATGCGATACTTTTCCCTTCGTATATAGGTTCAACAATATGTGCTAAAGCTGGTTATCCTTCCATAGCTATACCTGCTGGATATATGAAAAGTGGAAGACCTTTTGGTGTCACTTTGGCAAGTACTGCTTTTAGCGAAGGGGTTTTAATAAAACTCGCTTATGCCTTTGAGCAGGCTACAAAGCATCGTAGAAGCCCAAAAATAAGATGTTGATATATACTATATTCTCTTTTTTAAAATCATTTTTAATCAAAACTAAAGGGACAGATTAGTTGTTTAAGAAAAAAAAAGAATAGAAGAGAATTATAATAAAAGGAGCTATATCAGTGATAAAAGGTTTATATGAAGCACATTTACCAGTAAGTAATTTAAATCGTTCAATTGAATTTTATGAAGGACTTGGTTTGCAATTTGATCACAAGGTTGAAGACAGATTGGCTTTTCTATGGATTGAAAAAGATAAAAGTTGGTTGGGACTATGGGAAACAGATAAAGTAGAAGTTGAGTATCATCCATCAATAAGACATATTGCATTTCAAGTAGAATTAGAAGATTTAAAAAACTCAGTTGTTTGGCTTGAAAATAAAGGTTATAAGCCAAGAGAGGCTTTTGGGTTTGAACCTATTGAGCCTTTTGTAATGCCTCACGAAGAATATGCACACGCTAAAATTCATTTTAATGACCTAGACGGAAACAGTTTAGAATTAATTTGTAAACTAGAAAACCCGAAAAAAATTAAGCAATGTATGTATTTAAGTGAATGGGAACAAATAAATGAAATGTAATTTGCATCTGAAATCATATTCGCAAAATACTTCAACTAACAGGTGCGTTAGCTGAAGATCGAAGCTGTCTTTAAGGCAGATGTTCTTTATTCAACTATCGTGTAGAGTGACAATAAAGTTGTTACATTTAAAATAAATTCATTTGAGTAATATTATAGTTGTTTAAAAAAGTCGTTTGTTTATAATGGGGAAGTCTGATATAATGATTTGATAAATTTTTAAGGAGTTTTAGAGAGGGTGAGTCAATTGACTAAAAAACTTAGGCAATTGAAAAACGTTTCAGTGTTCCAAACGCTTCTAACTTAGAAAAAATAATTTAGAAGCGAGGAATAATTCTATGAAAAATCAAAGAATCTTTAATAAATCATTTCTTTTTTTATTTATAAGCAACTTTTTAGTTTTTATAGGGTTTGAAATGTTGCTCCCTATTTTGCCAGCCTATTTGTTAAGCATGAATGCATCTTCCATTCAAGTAGGTTTAGTGACATCATTATTTACGATAGGCGCTGTTCTAATCAGACCTTTTGTAGGGTACTATTTAATTGATAACCAACGGAAAAGTCTAGCTATTAGTGCAAGTGCAGCTTTAATGATTATTACAATACTGTATCCTTTTCTTAATATTATATGGCTTTTTCTATTGTTACGACTTTTCCATGGCGCAGCGTGGGGGGTATCAACCACAGCGAATAGTACAATAGTAGTCGATTTAATTCCTAAGACACGGTTAGGAGAAGGAATGGGGTATTTTTCTATTTCAACAACGGTCGGGGCTATCATTGCACCGAGTATAGGTATCCTTATCTATGACTCTTTTTCCTTCGATATTTTAATTTGGTCATCAGTAGTACTCAGCCTATTGGCAGTAATTGCGCTTCAATTTGTATATTCACCTACTACTGTAAAGCGTGAGAAGCAACCATTTCGATTTTTAGATATGATTTTTGAAAAAGACGTATGGTTCCCAGCTTTACTGACGGTTATTACAACACTTGGTTTTGGAGCGATTATTACATTTTTAGTTCTTTTTGGGAAACAAAAGGGATTAGATCATATTTTTCTATTCTTCCTTATCAATGCAACAGTAGCAACTTTACTACGTCCGTTTACCGGAAAATGGTATGACAAAAAAGGGCCTTGGTCTATCATCATTATGTCAGCTGTGTTAGGATTTTTGTCACTTGTTATGCTGTCATATGCGACAAATGATCTTCATCTTATTATTGCTGCGATTTTATTTGGGGCAGGTTATGGAACTGTTATGCCATGTTTACAAACATGGACGGTTCAAAAGGTAAGTGAAGAAAAAAGTGGCGCAGCCAATGCAACCTTCTTTTCCAGTTTTGACGTTGGTGTTGGAGTTAGCGCCTTTGTATTAGGTATTTTAGCTGAATGGATTAGTTTAGAGATGATCTTCCGGGTTGTTAGTCTAAGTTTTATTGTTGTTGCTGTTTTAGTCTATAAAGATTTTTTAAATGTTAAGAAAAGGTATAAAAATATATAAATCGATCTAAAACAAATCCACCTCTATGTTAATAGAGGTGGATTTGTTTGCAAAAAAAGTCGATTATAAACTACAGGTGATTGTACTAATGGGTGGCGACACAAGTATAACTAACGGAGTTTGATAGTTGAGTAATGGGGTGGGATTTATCTGAATCGTGCCGTTGATTCGGAAGAAAATAGCATACACTTTAAGTAAAACAAGAGATCTCAATACTACAAAGCGTTTCTTCAAGAAAGCTTTACTGTGTATTATGTTTCAACGCCTCGTGTCATAACCGTCTATAAAAAAATCAACTTCCCCTATAACCATTGAAGGATCAAAAAAAGAAAAAAAGATGCCTATAGGCATCTGAATTAGACAGGTAAAATATCTTAATTATATCGTGGAAAAAGATCACCGTTTCATTAAGAACCGAGCTCGTTCTATGTTAGGATTTCAACTGGAAACCATGGTATGGCTGGAGCACCCGGTCACTCTCCCTTATATGTTTCATCGACTCTCCAATAGTCATTGGTTTGCTTGAGATGACGACGGATTCGTTTGTCATGATGATCATGTTTCCATTTGAATAAATTTCGCTTTTCCATACTGATCACGCACCTTTTTTAGAGTAATAGTATCAGTATGTCCAAGATTTAGAGATTACTTGCAATGATCTTGAAGTTTTCGCACCAGAACCATTTTAGCTACAAGGGGCTGTCTCATCCGTGAACTAGCCTACTTTTCGGACAGCCTCTTTTTGTATGCTATTATTTCGTACTAGCCAAATACATTAGCATGTGGAATTTTTCGTCTATTACATGATAATCAAAAAAAGGTCCTGGATCTGTACAGTAACCGATATTTTCACTTTGCGTAATTTGAAATCCGTTGACTGATATATTTTCTTCTATGTATTTTGGATATAAAATATGCTCGTGGGAATTTGGATATAAGGCTGAAATATTTTTCAAGGATTTGGCCGAGCTATCATAATAGGAGTACCCGCCGACAATTGTTGAACTGTTATGGAAATAGTTTTTTAGAACATGAATTGGGAACTGCGGATTGAGCAGTGAAAAATCATTTGCTGTAAAACTATCCACAAAAACATCGATGCTAAGCGGTTTCAATGGCAGATTTAAATCAGAATTCAAAATATAAAGGACATTTGGCTTCGGATTCATACTCTCAATTCTTTTTCTAACCTTCTTGAGCATCGCAAGCGAAAAGCCACTGAATACATAGGATGCGCTCGTTTCAAGAACATCGATATATTTGGGTAGTGACACAACAGCGTCAACGTTTGTTTCCACGATTAACTTGTTTTTCAAATCTATATTTTGTAGAACTTTTTGAAACCAAAAATTACTTTTTTCAAATAAGTTAATCATTTTGGGATTGATCTCTTTAATCGTTTCTTTATCGTAAAAATAAGATGGATAAGGAGACGTCTCGTACAAGTTCGCGGTAATGATAATACCTTCCTCGATAGCTGCCTCGTATCCACAGGTACAAGTTAAGCTCCCCGTTTGAATGTAGACTTTTTTAATCGTTATATCTTTCATTTCAAGTGGAATGTGGCACTTCGGACAATAGAGCATATTTACAAAGGAAAGTGGGATCCCTGTAAAATTCTCTTCTTTGGATGAAGGCGAGTTGGTTTGAACCGCTTTTTCAATCAAATGGATAGCTTTAGATATGTCTTCTATTTTCTTGGTCAGCTGGTTCTTTTTATCAATGAGCAAGTTGTTGTAGTAGTCGATATCCTCATGGTCCGAGAAGTTTGTGACACGCTGATACGATAAAATTTGTTGAATTTCTAGCAGTGTAAAATGAAATTTTTTCAGCTCAGTAATAAAAGCCATGTCGTCTAGACACAATTGGTTCATTTGATACTGGGTGTTTTTTTTGTCTGGTATTAATAATCCCTGTTCAATGTAATAACGAACGGTATCGGTCGTAACATGAAAAAGCTTTGCAAATGTACCAATTTTCATAGATGCCCCCCAATGAAGAAAGTGGAGTTACTCCACTTTTTTACGAAAATGAATCTAAAAAACTCTCAAATGGCTATTGACATGGAGGAAACTCCAAGTCATATGATGGACTCGAGAAGTGTGAATATTGCGAATAAAATTTGACTGTATTATAGCATACATGTCATAAAAGGAGAAGAACTAGCTATGGATAAGATGGATCGAATGGATGCTCTCTCACTGTGGGCAGCGACTGCAAACAGCTATGAAAAAGAAAAGCTTCTTGAAGGAAATGAAGAGGCGGATGTTGTCATTATTGGCGCAGGTTTCACAGGTCTTTCTTCTGCTTATCATTTGCAAAAATTAGGGAAGAGTGTCATTGTCCTTGAGCAAGAAACGATCGGATATGGCGCCAGCGGTCGTAACGGCGGGATGGTATTGCCAGGCTATAAGCCAACGGTGCAGGAGCTTGCCAAAAAGTATGGTGTCGACGAGGCGAGACAGCTTAACGATCTCTCCCTGTTTAGTGTTGAACTGGTTAAAAAAATCATTGACGAGCATCAAATCAACTGTGACTTTAGAAAGACAGGTCACATTGTGGCGGCTTACAAAGCCAAGCATTTTGAAGGATTGAAACATGAAAGCGAATACTTAAACAAAAATTTCGGGTACGAATCAAGCGTGCTTGATCGAAGTCAGTTGCATCAAGAGATCGATTCCCCACTTTATTATGGCTGCTTAGTCGACAACTCGAGTTACTCGTTCCAGCCACTGAACTATGCAATTGGTTTGGGAGAAGCAGCTAAATCGATTGGTGCAAAAATCTTTGAGCATTCGAAAGCACTATCTATTGAGTACGGTCAAAACAGTGTAAAAGTTGTAACAGAAAAAGGTGCTGTTACTGCGAAAGACATTATTGTCGCTACAGATGGTTACTCCGGAAAAATCATGAATGAACTGAACAAAGGCGTACTGCCAATTTCGGCACGTATTATTGCTACTGAACAGCTTCCAGAATCAATGGTGAGTACCGTCATTCCTAAAGATCGCATGGTTTTTGATACAAGCAATTTCCTTTACTATTTCCGACGTACACCAGATAATCGGATCGTATTTGGCGGTGGCGATATTCGTCCAAACTTAGGCGATACCGTTTATCAAAGTGTTTACGATGCCATGGTTAAAATAATGCCAAAACTAGCAGGAAGCAAGATTGATTTCCGTTGGGGTGGTTTTATCGGGGTTACAATTGATACGTTCCCGGTTATCGGAAGATCCAAAGAAGGCGCATATTTCGCAACGGGTTATACGGGCCACGGCGCTTCCCTCTCGACATTGTTTGGTAAGTTATTGGCACAATGGATCGTTACGGGGAGTGCAGGTGGATATCGATTTGAAAAGGAACGTCTCAAATCATTCCCGTTCTATAATCAGAAAACGATGCTGGTAAATCTAGCACATATTGGTTTCAAACTGAAAGATATTATTGCGTAAAGGAGAGTTGTTTATGAAAATTAACATGTTCATTGACGGGAAATGGGTAGAAGCGTTATCCGGTGCTAGACGAAACATTATCAATCCTGCAACCGGAGAGGTGATCGCAACGTCTGCTGATGGATCAGCAGACGATGCGAAGATAGCAATCAAGGCGGCTCGTAAAGCGTTTGACAGCGGGATCTGGTCGAATTTATCAGCTGATGAAAGAGCTGACTATCTCTATAAGATTGCAGACCGTCTTGAAGAGAAGGCAGTTGAAATTGCAAGTTTGGAAACTGCAAATAACGGTAAGGTTATTCGCGCAACCACTTATGCGGATATTCCGGTATCGATTCAATGCTTCCGATATTATGCTGACTTGATCAAAGGCATGAAAAAGGAATCTTACACTCGTGCTGATTCTTCGGAAACAATTATTATTCATGAACCGATTGGTGTTTGTGGACTTATTGTACCTTGGAATTTCCCGCTTATGTTAGCTGTTTGGCAAATTGCTCCTGCACTCGCCGCAGGGAATACAATTGTACTTAAGCCTGCTGAGGTCACTCCTGTAAGCGTATTCAAATTATTTGAAATTATCGAAGAGATCGGACTTCCGGCCGGAGTGGCAAACTTGGTATTGGGACCTGGATCAAAAGTTGGGAATGAGCTTGCCGAGAGCCATGATGTTGACAAGATTGCCTTTACCGGCGGAACAAAAACAGGCCAAAGCATTATGCGCGCAGCTGCAGGCAATATGAAAAAAATCACACTTGAACTGGGTGGTAAATCTCCACTTATTGTGTTCGACGATGTGGATTTTGAAACTGCAGTCGAGAATGCGATGTTTGGTATTTTCCACAATGCTGGGCAAGTTTGTTCAGCTGCATCTCGTTTGCTTGTACAAGAGACCATTTATGATAAGTTTGTTGAAAGATTGGCCGAGCGTGCAAGCAAAATTGTAGTTGGCAACGGGGAAAGCGAAAACATTGAAATGGGAGCCCTCACAAACGAGCCTCATATGAATGAAGTTTTACATTACATCAAGAGCGGAATCGAAGGGGGTGCAAAATTAGTTTGTGGTGGTAAGCGCTTAACAGAAAATGGGCTTGATCGAGGATTTTTTATTGCGCCAACGATCTTTGCTGATGTAAATGCGAATATGCGTATTGTTAAGGAAGAGATTTTTGGTCCAGTCCTTGTTGTACAGAAATTTAAAGATGAGGAAGATGCCATCCAAAAAGCGAATGATTCCATTTATGGATTAGCTGGTGCTGTATTTACTGAAGATATGGATCGAGCAAAACGTGTCATTAGTAAATTGCGTACGGGAATTACTTGGATTAATAGTTATCATCTCGCTTATGTTGAAGGTCCTTGGGGAGGATATAAGCAAAGTGGAATCGGCAGAGCGTTAGGTGCTGTTGGGCTGGAGCACTTTATGGAAACGAAGCAAATCAATATCCACCAGCATGCCAAGCCTGTAGGTTGGTATGCGAATTAATTGAGCTTAACTTACTACATCAATTATTTATAGGGGGACATGCTCATGGAAATAGCAGACAACCGTCCGTCATCGAAGATAGAGCAAGTAGAAGTAATGAATAAGCCAGCGTATGATTCAGTGCTGGGAACCAAAAGTATTCCGTTACTATATTTACGATTTGCTTTGGCAGGAATTATGGCTAACGCGATTCTAGGAGTTGCAGCGGTTGTCGATGGCTATTTCGTCAGTGGCTTTCAGGAGCTGGAAGTCGAAGGGATTGGAATTGGATTTACGGTAATGGTTATTACCCGTATGCTTGGCGTTCTTTTGGGGGTGGGAGCCGGAGCGGTCATTTCACTTCGACTTGGAAAAGGAAAAATCGAAGAAGCTAGAGGTATTATGGGACAAACCTTATGGTTTACTCTTTTCTTCTCCATTTTGCTAGCTGTACTTGGAGTGGTCTTTGAAAATCAAATTATGACCTTATTCGGAGCAAGTGATGAAGCGCTTCCATATGCAGTGCAATATAGCCGACTGCTCTGGATTTCATTGCCATTAACGATATTGGCCGTTGTATTAAGTGTTTTAACCAATATCGATGAAAAACCTGTATTATCAATGAACAGTTGGTTAGTCGCAGCAGTTGTTGCTGGGATTACTGAATGGATTATGGTAACGAAGTATGACATGGGGATGATGGGTTCCTCATGGGCCAATACGATTTCGCAATCGATCCCTGTTTTCCTGATCTTTTATTTCTGGTTTGGTAAAACAAAACTTAAGCCAAAAATGAAAGACATGATGATTAATCTCAAGACGATTGGTGAAGTGGCTTGGACGGGCTTTGCATCTTTCTCGAGTCTGTTCATGATGTTTTTTGCCATTATTTTCTTCAACAACATGCTGCAAAGCTATGGTGGTGGGCTGCACGTTGCCGCTTTCACGATTCAAAACGGTTACATTACAAATATGCTCGCCTTAGCAGCGCTGGGTGGGATGACAGGACTTCAACCGATCATTAGTTATAATTACGGTGCAGGCAACCTTGATCGTGTTAAACAAGCAATTAAGATGGGACTCATTTTTACAGTTGCCTTCTTTGTGATTGTGACAGCCATACTAATCATTTTTGCAGATCCAATTGTGTCATTTTTTTCCGTTGGAAATCCTGAATTGCAGAAACTGGGCATTTGGACGACAGTTGTATTCAATTCTTTGTTTACGCTTAATGCAGTCAGCTTGCTTATCTCCGGTTATTTCGAAGCACAAGAGAGAAACTGGTCCGCAACGTTTATTAGTGTTAGCAAAATGCTGTTGTTCATGTTCCCGTTTCTATTTATTTTCCCGAAATTCTGGGGTGTAGAAGGTATATGGTACGCAGGTCCTGCTGCAGAAATTCCAGGCGTTCTCATTGCCATATACTTTATGAAAAAAGAGTTCAAACGTTTAAAAGATACAAATGTTAAGACAGTACGTTTATAGAACCTATTCCTTCAAAATTATCTATATGAAAGAGAGAGGATCATCATGTTTTTTGCGAAAAAACTTATAGCAGAAGAAGCACAACAACTAGGTGTTGACACGTGGGAACCATGGGTAGGCGAAACGGATAAAGGAACGTGGCATCTAGAAGAACAGGAAGTTTTCTATGTGACAGACGGTGAAGTGTTTATTACTGTTAATGGAGAAAAGTATCATATTACAAAGGACTGGGTCGTTTCCTTGGCTAAGGACCTTATATGTGAATGGGATTGTCCAGTATTTTTGAAAAAGAATTATAAAATGAACCATGAGATCAATCTGAAATAATGTGCAATGGGGAGGGGGCAAATGCTAAGCAGGAGACTGCTCCTGTTGTCAATATTTATACTAGATGTTGACGAAATGTAGTGAGATTTAGCAAATAAGTTTACATACCGTCATATGAATGCGCTTTCTTTTGCGGATTCAATTAGTACATAGGACGGTTATCTAAAAATAGGAGGTTTCACCATGGCAGTAACGAAAAATGTACTAACGTTGAAAAATTATATTGGCGGACAATGGATAGAATCCACAAGTAAACAGGTTGAAGAAGTACCAAATCCAGCAACGGGAGAGGTCATTGCTCGTGTACCGCTTTCGACTAGAAAAGATTTAGATAGAGCTGTTACAACTGCAAATGAGGCATTCAAAACATGGAGAAATGTCGCTGTACCTCGACGTGCTCGTATTCTATTTCGCTATCAACAATTATTAGTTGAAAACTGGGATGAGTTAGCTAAAATCGTTACGCTAGAAAACGGAAAAAGTTATGAAGAAGCTTACGGTGAAGTGTTACGCGGGATTGAATGCGTTGAATTTGCCGCAGGTGCACCAACTTTAATGATGGGTCAGCAACTTCCTGATATTGCTACTGGTGTTGAATCGGGGATGTATCGTTACCCGATCGGAGTAATCGGAGGAATAACGCCATTTAACTTTCCGATGATGGTTCCATGCTGGATGTTTCCACTCGCGATTGCATGCGGAAACACGTTTGTATTAAAACCATCTGAAAGAACACCGTTGCTGGTTAATCGCTTAGCTGAACTGTTTAAAGAAGCAGGTCTTCCAGATGGCGTACTAAATGTTGTGCATGGTGCACATGACGTTGTTAATGGCATTCTTGACAATGAGGATGTGAAGGCTATATCTTTCGTTGGTTCTCAACCTGTGGCTGAGTATATATATAAAACAGCAGCAGCTAACGGCAAACGTGTACAAGCTCTTGCAGGTGCAAAAAATCATTCGATCGTATTAAAAGATGCGGACCTTAGTTCTGCAGCGAAAGAAATTACAAATGCTGCCTTCGGTTCAGCCGGTGAACGATGCATGGCGGCGGCTGTTGTTGTTGTGGAAGAAGACGTTGCAGATGAGCTCGTTAATAGACTGCTTCAAGCGGCTAATGTTATTACTATTGGCAATGGCCTGGAAGAAGGTGTTTTCCTTGGTCCCGTTATTCGTGAAGGACATAAAGAGCGGACACTCGGCTACATTCAATCCGGTGTAGAGCAGGGAGCGACACTTATTCGTGACGGACGTGAAGACGATGCAGCAAAAGGCCAAGGTTATTTTGTTGGCCCAACGATTTTTGACAATGTGACACAGGAAATGAAAATCTGGCAGGATGAAATCTTCGCACCGGTTCTTTCTGTTGTACGCGTAAAAGACTTGACGGAAGCGATTAATGTTGCTAATGCATCGCCATTCGCAAATGGTGCATGCCTGTACACCAATAGTGCTAAAGCTATTCGTGAATTCCGTGAAGAAATTGATGCAGGTATGCTTGGGGTCAATCTTGGAGTTCCTGCACCAATGGCATTCTTTCCATTCTCAGGTTATAAGAAATCCTTCTATGGCGATCTCCATGCAAATGGAAAAGATGGCGTAGAATTCTATACTCGCAAGAAAATGCTTACCGCTCGTTATTAAAAGAGTGATGTAAAATCATAAAAGGATAGAATGGAGTTGGTGATTGTGCAAGCGACAGAACAAACACAAAATTTGCAAAAAGCAGATGAAAAGTACCTTTGGCATGCAATGAGAGGAGCAGCTCCTACTCCAACGAATTTAATTATCACAAAAGCAGAAGGGGCATGGGTAACGGATATTGATGGAAATACTTATTTAGACGGTATGTCCGGTCTTTGGTGTGTGAATGTTGGGTATGGCCGCAAAGAGCTTGCGAGAGCGGCTTTTGAACAGCTTGAAGAAATGCCGTACTTTCCTCTGACACAAAGCCATGTTCCTGCTATTAAGTTAGCAGAAAAATTGAATGAATGGCTTGGTGATGATTATGTCATTTTCTTTTCTAACAGCGGGTCGGAAGCGAATGAAACGGCGTTTAAAATTGCTCGTCAATATCATCAGCAAAAAGGGGACCATGGACGCTATAAGTTTATTTCACGCTATCGTGCTTACCATGGTAATTCAATGGGGGCTCTTGCAGCAACAGGTCAAGCACAACGAAAGTACAAATATGAACCATTGGGGCAAGGATTTTTGCATGTAGCACCGCCTGATACGTATCGCAATCCAGATGATGTTCATACACTGGCAAGTGCTGATGAAATCGATCGTGTAATGACTTGGGAGCTAAGCCAAACAGTAGCCGGCGTGATTATGGAGCCGATTATTACTGGTGGAGGAATATTAATGCCTCCTGATGGTTATATGGCAAAGGTTAAAGAGATTTGTGAGAATCATGGTGCGTTGCTCATTTGTGATGAAGTTATATGTGGATTTGGCCGGACAGGGCAGCCGTTTGGATTTATGAACTATGGCGTCAAACCAGATATCATTACAATGGCAAAAGGTATTACAAGTGCGTATCTTCCTTTGTCAGCAACAGCAGTCAGACGAGAGATTTATGAGGCATACATAGGCAGTGAAGATTATGATCGCTTCCGTCATGTGAATACGTTCGGAGGAAATCCTGCTGCTTGCGCCCTAGCTTTGAAGAATTTGGAAATCATGGAGAATGAGAAACTCATTGAACGTTCCAAAGAATTGGGTGAACGACTGTTATATGAACTAGAGGATATAAAAGAGCATCCAAACGTAGGAGATGTTCGTGGAAAAGGCCTTCTTATAGGTATTGAATTAGTGGAAGATAAGCAAACAAAAGAACCGGCTGCCATTGAAAAGGTGAACAAAGTCATCAATGCTTGTAAAGAAAAAGGTTTAATTATTGGTAAAAATGGTGACACTGTTGCAGGTTACAATAATATTTTGCAGCTTGCTCCTCCATTAAGCATCACAGAAGAAGACTTTACTTTTATTGTTAAAACAATAAAAGAATGTTTATCTCAACTTTAACTAATTATTGATAAATCTTGTTAAAAAGCGAAATAGCATGTTGAGAGATATAGCTTTAAATACTGAACTGATCACTCTAAAAGAGTAATTACGAAAGGGATGAGTTTATGAAAGCTGATGTTGTATTGATAAATGGAGAAGTTATTACAGTAGACCAAAAGAATACAGTAGTCGAAGCTGTAGCAATAAAAGATAATCGTATCGCAGTTGTTGGTTCAAATCAGGAGGTTAAGAGTTTTATAGGAGAAAGAACGGATGTATTTGACCTGCAAGGAAAAACGCTTCTTCCTGGATTCATTGATTCTCATATTCACCTCATTTTTTATGGGGTGAATCAGTTGGCGGTAAGTTGTAAAGCTGAACATATCGATTCTATCGAGGCTTTGTTAGATGACCTGAAAAAGAAAGCCTTAGAAACTCCTAAAGGTGAATGGATACGTGCTTGGGGCTTTAATGAAACGGCTGTGAAGGAAAAGCGTTATCCAACAATCGCTGAGCTGGATGAAATTTCAGTTGAACACCCCATTATTGTATCCCGTACTTGCAACCATATAAGCGTGGTGAACAGCAAAGCATTAGAAATTTCGCAAATTAACGAGAACACACCGGATCCTAATGGGGGAGTTATTGAAAAGAATCAGTCAGGAAGGCTTACAGGAAAGTTAATTGAAGCAGCAAATATGGGTATGAATGAGGTTGCAAGTTATACAGAAAGTGAACTGATGAAGGCTGTGAAAATAGCATCAGATCATTTCGTTGCAGCGGGCATAACAAGTATACATGAGGCAGGTGGAAATGGTCCTGAGAGTTACCGTTTACTTCAACAAGCTGTGAAAAGTAAGGATATTCGTGTCCGTATATATGCAATGATATGTCAGGTAAATAACTCCCATGAATTTGTTAATAAAATGGTCGAAGCTGGTGTGGTAACTGGTACCGGAGATGAGAGATTCAAAGTTGGACCAGCTAAATTGTTTACAGATGGAAGTAGCACCGGACCTACCATTGCAACACGTGAGCCGTACTCCAGTGACTCTAACAATTATGGCATTCTTTATTATAGTGAGGAAGAAATCTACCAGGTTTTAGGTGAAGCACATAAAAAAGGCTATCAAATCACTGTACATGCACAAGGTGATAAAGCCATTGAAATGTATTTAAATTGTGTAGAAAGGGCGTTGGAGGAATCGCCAAGAAAAAACCATCGTCACCGGATTGAGCACGCGGGAATTTCTTCACCAGATTTACAAGAGAGAATGAAAAAACTCGAGATGGTTCCTATTCCAAATCCTCCATTTCCATATGAATTCGGAGAGATATATGTCCAACACTATGGTGATCGTGTTAATGACATGTACGCTGTTCGTGATTTTATTGATCGTGGCATCGTGGCAGCAGGTGGATCGGACGCGCCAGTTACTGACTATAATCCTTTATTAGGAATTCATGTTGCTGTCAATAGAAAAAGCCAGTCTGGAATGGAGTTTGGTGCTAATCAATCTATAAGCGTAATGGAAGCTATTAAACTATACACCTGGAATGGCGCTTATGCGAGTTTTGAAGAAGAGATAAAAGGAAGCATAGAGGTCGGAAAATTGGCGGATTTAGTTATATTAAATGACAGCATTTTAAGTATCAACCCAAACCAAATTAAAGATTTAAAAGTAGAAACAACTATTATTGATGGTGAAATTATCTATCAAAAAGAACAATCAGTGAAAATTTAATATATCATAGTTTGCATACCACGTAACTCTTGTAATGTTACGTGGTGTTTTATCCAAATAGGTACCCCAAATTAGTTGAAAGGAAATATACACTATGCAATAACAAAAAATATTAATTAATGGTGAGAGGTTAAATAATACGCTTGAAAAGTTGGAGGATTTTGGATGAACAGAAAACAATGGGGTAACTCGCCTAACGTTGTCTGAAGAGGACCGTTTAGTTAGAGATTACTTTTATTCATGATGTGAAGAATTAGGCATGCCCGTAAAGATTGATGATATGGGCAATCTTTACGCAACTATAGAAGGACTTGAAAACAAACCGCCGATTGTGATGGATTCACATATGGATACAGTAAAAAAGGCGAACAATTTGATGGAGTTTTAGGAGTGGTTGGTATCACAGGTACTATTCTGATTGGTTTTGGCATAAAACTAGCCCTGGAAAAAGTGCAAAATTAAGTTTCTTGTTAAAACCCTTAGATTCTAAGACTAAGTGTTTTTATTTGTCAGATTGACTTAAGGTTGTAAATGAGAAAGGTGTCACGATTGTTTGCTTAATTGGCTAGTAATTTTGTTCTTAATCTTGACATTTCTTTATCCATTAAGGAAGAAGCTTTGGCAAGCTCAATTAGCTGCTTTTGAGCATCCTCTGGTATAGTCTCGCCTTGATATTTATAGTTTAGTTTATGCTCGGTGGATGCCCAAAAATCCATAGCGGAAGTACGAATTTGTATTTCTGCAGGAACCCATATTATTTCGTTGGATAGGATGACTTGGGTTTCTACAATCAGGTGCAAACTTTTATATCCGCTCATTTTCTGGTCCTGAATATAATCCTTTACGCGTATCATTCGAATGTCTTCACGTTGCTCGATATGCTCCTTCAACATATATACGTCATCAATAAAACTTGTGACAATTCTAACTCCCAAAATATCTCTTATTTCATTCCTCACCGCTTCTTGTGTTAAAGGAATTTCTTTTCTTTGTATTTTCTCCACCAAAGAACTTAATTTTTTCATACGTGTTTTCATATGTTCAATAGGAGAATAGCCATGTTGTGTTTTCCATTCTAAGTCAATAACCTTGAAATCACTTTCTAATTCATGTAATGCCATTTGGTAAGGTAAAAAGAACCCCCTCCAATTGTCTAATACTTTTTGAATAACCTCGATTTTCATCTTTTTTTTCAGCATGTCCACAGCCCTCCTGTTATTATTCTGTTATCATAACACAGATGATTCAAAAATGAATGTATCTGTATCGAGCAGTGGATTCCAGAGGAAACACGATTGATTTTTATCTCAGAAAAACAAGAGACAAAAAGGCAGCAAAGCGCTTCTTTAAGAAAACTTTGCGGTCTCTTCATGTTTCAACGCCTCATGTGATAAACGTCGATAAAAATCCAGCTTACCCTATAGTCATCAAAGAATTGAAAAATGAAAGAAAGATACCTGTAGGCATCGAACTTAGGCAAGTGAAGTATTTCAATAACATCGTGGAACAAGATCATCGTTTTATTAAAAGACGAGTTCGTTCAATTCTAGGATTAAAAACATTTCGAGCAGCCAAACAGATCATCTGTGAAGTGGGGGTGTTGAATATATGCTGAAAAAAGGACTACTTCGGAGTGAAGTATCCGGATTTAGTTGTAGAACGGGAAGGGTGGTGTCTAACCATTATTTCACGGGACAATGAAGAAGTATTATTTGCCAACTTTCCTTCAAGTACAGCAGCACGGGCTATTAAATCACAAGATACAGCACTTGTTTTAGTTGCAAAGGAATATATTAGGTATGGCCTAATGTTTTCTGAACTAGCCAAAGAGGTTGATCTGCATAGAGCAGGGGAACTCTGGAAAAAAAACCCTAACCTATTCGTAGTTACAGGAAAACGGTTCAAGTAATTTGGACCGTATTTTCTTTGTCTTTTTCTATAATAATTAGGTTAATATTCTCTAAGATGATAAATAAGCTCTTCGGATAGGAAGACAGAATAATGTCCAATAAAGCTGAAGTATTAAAAAGTATAGGGAAAATCAACTAGGTTGGCTACAAAGATACATAGATTCTCCAGAAAAAAACAACAGTTATATCGACGTTCTTTGTTGATTGTTGTCATATCACAATTATTCGGGGGTGCAGGTCTTGCAGCTGGAGTAACAACCGTCGGAGCACTTCTTGTATAAGACATGTTGAGTACAGATAGTATGGTAGGGGCTCCGACTGCATTGTTCAGAATAAAAAAGTAGACCCCTGATGTTAAATAGCTTTTGCACAGAAGAGCAAAGGTTTGTTCATTTATCCTTAAATATCCATAGAGTTGAATTTTGCAGTGAAATAACTAGTTATGTAGCGAAAATTTTTCAGAGTGCCAATCTCAACACTCAACATGCATCTCAAGAAAAAAAAAGAAGGGTATGTTATCGAAAATTATTCAAAATCGGTATATTTTTTAACTTAATAGAGTTTATTTTTATAAAAATGGTATATCAAGTGGTAAATATTGTATATGAGTGTTGTGTTTAATGGGAGTTTTTACAAAATTACAAGGAGGAATATTATGTTAAAAAACAAACTATTGGCATTGATAACTGCCCCTTTACTTCTTATTACTTTTACCTCAGTAGCTTCAGCAGCTGAGAATAATTCATTAGGGGGAAAAGTGAATACTGTTAGCCCTACTACTTCAGTAACTACTCAAGCTGCTGCACCTAGTAGTGTTTATTATCCGGATTTATTTATTATATCTTTTAATCAAGAACCGGATGTAAAGTTCTTTCAAAGAACAAACTATAATAGAATTTATCGTGGATATCTATCAAAGTATAAGACTGCTGGAACTTATAAGTACTATAGAGGTTATTTATACCGTGACGATTTACCATATCCAATGCCAGCTAGTACAAAACCAATAGAAATGTAGTAGAATAAAGATTATGCTCTTGCTTAACATTCTTTAAAAAGACTGTTTCAAGAGCATTTCTTTTATCAATCTGATAGTCTAATAATCATATTTCTTTCAAATATTTAACTTCATTCATTATCCTGTTCAAAAAAATAGTTTACCAAATAATGGAGGTGAGCAAAATTGATTTTATCTGTTAATAACATACATAAATCATACGGTAAAGAAGAAGTGTTGAAGGGAATTTCTTTTGATATAAACAATTCTGAAATTGTAGCTCTCGTAGGTCCAAATGGTTCTGGCAAATCAACACTTCTAAATATTATTAATAACTTGTTACCTGCAAATAATGGTAAGGTCAATATACTAGGAGGAAGTAATAAAGATCCAAAAGTATTTAGAAAAATTTCTTTCATGCAGGATAACACAGTGCTTTATGATTATTTAACGGGATATGATCATCTCCAATTTATCGGGGACTTGCAAGGGATTACAAAAAAACATATTTTTGAAACCGCTGAAAGAATTGGGATAGATGGCTATTTGAATAAAAAGGTGGGACACTATTCACTCGGAATGAAGCAACATTTATTATTGGCGATGGCGCTAATCAATCAGCCGAAATTGATGATTCTTGACGAGCCACTGAATGGACTCGATCCAACTAGTGCAATAAAGGTCCGCGAACTATTATTAGAATTGGCTGAACAAGGAACGGCCATTCTTTTATCGTCACATAATTTAGCGGAAATTGACAAAGTCACTTCGAATATCTTGTTTTTAAAAAATGGTGTACTCATACATGAAGACCTATCACCACACAAACAAGTGTGGTATGAATTCAAAGTGATGGATGTTGAAATGGCAGAATTTATTTTAAGTGAAGCTAATATAACTACAAAATTTGAAGGAAATAGACTTTACATTTGTTTAAAGGATGAAAATCTGCAAGATATTTTTGAATTGTTAAAACTACATAACATAGTCGTCTTGGATATCGAAAAGAAAATTTTAGGCACAGAGGAACGATATAAGAAAATATTCTTTAGTAGCGATGGTGTGTCATGACGACCTTTCTGTTTGAACTTAAAAAAATTCGGCGCCAAAAAAAGCTACTTTGGCTATTTATTATTATTCTATTCTGTATAAGTGGACTATTTTTTCAAAATTATCAAAAGCAGTCTACCATGTCGGAGCGTGCCTCTAAAGCTATCGAACCTTATATCGCAGATAGTAATACAAGCTATAATAATTTAAAAGCAATTGAGATGGAAGGTTCTCTTACTGAATTACAAACAAAACAGTTAGAAGAAGTGATAAAAGTAGGTAAAGAATTAGTTGATTGGAAAGCTGCCATTTATAATGGGAAATGGGATAAAATACCGAACATTGAGCATGAATTTCTAATGTATGTGCAACAGTTTATTTCACATGGCGGGGATTTTAAATCTTTGGAAGGAAGCAAACTGGAAAAGGCAATGAAGAAAAATGATTGGCTTTTGGCTCATAATCTATCATATGCTGATGAAGCCTTTCCAGTAACACCGGTATTATACCTTAAAGACGTTATTATGCTTCTTTTTGGGGGCGGCTCCATCTTCCTTTTATTGTTGTTTTTTGGGAATATTATTACCACAGAAAAAGAACATAATACCTGGCGAATCTTAACGACCCAACCAATTCCTAAGTGGAATATAATTGTAGGTAAATATATCAGCTTGCTTTTCATGTTGTTTATATTCTTAGTGATGATTCTTAGTATAGGCATCATTATTCCATTGATTTTTGGAGAACGAGTATTCGATTTTCAGTATCCCCAATATGTTTCTACGGGTAAAGCGTATAGCTATATTTCGACGTCTAGTTATGTATTAAGAGCATACATGTTTTTTGGGAGTGCTTGTCTATTTACTTTTGCAGTTGTAACCCTATTAAGCAATTGGCTAAAGAACTCTTTTACATTGATACTATCGACCTGTTTTATCTTAGTCGTTGGCTATTTCACAACAGATGATCTTGTATTTTTCCAAAATACATGGAATCCTTATCAAGTTTTTCATTTTAGTGAATTGATAGCAAATATTCCTAAAAGCACGGATTGGCTGTATCTTCTTTCGGCTCTGATATGGAGTATCAGTTTGGTTGGAATATCCATAATTTTCAGTGAAAAGGATACTGGTTTGTTCAATTTTTCGGGTTATAAAAAACCATTTTGGAATGGACAAACGAAAAGAAATGTTAGATCCATTTGGACAATTTCAGTTTTTGAATTTCGAAAAGCACGTCGTAGAGGTTTAATGAAGCAGGTAAACATGCTATTTTCATTTTTAATAATATTAGGGTATTTTTTTCTTGCAGGGGAAACGGAAGATAAAGAAAAGGAGTACGTCAAACGAGTGCATGATGATGCTCAGCAAGTAGAAATGTTGCTTCTACCAACAGTGAAGGATAGCATTGCTACATTAGAAAAAGAACAACAAACGGAAAATATCCAATTAGATTTAATGAGAAATACTTTAGCATACGGTACTAAAATGATTGAAAAAAATAAAGATGCAATCGCTTCCTATGAACAAGGAGATTGGCGACCATTGGTGGACTACCAACTTTTTCAAAATCGGGCTGCCAACGGAGATATTGACACGGGACAATTGATAATAGAATATAAAACGGAGTTAGGTCAATTTTCAATTGATGCCAGCATTGCTGAAAAAGAATGGCTGATTGAACATGATATTCGTCCGATTTTTTCCGGTGAATATGTTCGAACGATATATTGGGATGATGAGATAAAAAATGATGTGCTGAAAGCCAATCAAAAAATTGATAATAGTGGTCTTTTTTCTCTTTATTACTTTTTTGAGAATCATCTATACCTTATATTAATACTTCCATTTTTATTTTTATTTGGTTCAGGATTGGCTGGGGAAAGAGGAAAGAAGTATACCTTGAACTTTTTAAAAACACAGCCAATTAAGGAGAGGGATATTTTAACAGGAAAAACTCTAACTGCAGCCATTCTTTCGATGGTAAGCTGTGCAGCATTATGCTTGCTTTTAGTTTTGGTAGGTACACTTTTTAATCGCTTCGGTGATTTGAACTATCCGGTTTTATACTATGATCACACAAGCATAATTGAATCAGTATCCTATACAGGGCATGTATCTAAAAATGGTGGCTTTCACTTTCTAGCTTTAGGTAATTATTTATGGGAAAGTATGCTTCTAGTTTTCCTTATTTTACTGTTGATACTTGTTTTATCGAACTTTCTATCCATCTTTTTAAAGAATACATTTACTATTTATATAGCTACAATCGCAATTTTTACAGTAGGATATGTAGTCAGCACCCAAATTCTAGAGGATTATTCCTATTTATCCCCTTTTACGTATCTTGATATTCCCAAAGTGGTTAACGGGGAGTTAACAATGGTTTTGAATCAACCCGGCATACAGGTTAAAACTGGATGTATTGTCCTTATTGTTTCAACGGTCATCGTGTTAATATCAGGGTACCTATCATTTTATTTGAAAACCCGGCTTCAACGTCAAGTGAAAGTAGCAAGAAGTAAAGACCTATCAAATAAGTTTTGAAGGTATAAGGAAATAAATTTAATGTTCTCAATTCTTATGGAGATATAAAAAAGACAATTGAAAATGTTAATCCATTTAATCTATTGCTTTCATTTCCAACATGCTATTTTGTTTTCACTAAAAAGTTTAACGGAACTGAAAGTGAAATTTACCCTACAATAGCAAGTGTTTTAACAACAGAATAGGGAACAAAGTTTAATAACAAAAAATTGATACGTAATTAATATTTTGCTGCATAGTTTCTCTGATCTTATATTAATAATAAGAAACATCAACACAAAATGAGCTTGGAAGTGCATCCAAGCTCATTTATGTAATTCATACCCCATATAATTAATCCAGTAGTTTAAATGAACCAATTATTCCTTTTCAATATTCTCCATTTTTATATTTAAATCTTCAGCTTTAATAATTATCATGAATTTTATTTTCTTAATATATCCATTTTCACTTAAATTCAAATTATTTCCATCTCTAAAAAAGAATACGTATTCTGAAAATTCATCATCATTTCCTTCATAATAATTAATCTTCTCCACATCTTCCCACAAATAAGTATATTCTTTCAGCGATAAAAGAGTAGAATATGAAATTGAATCTTCCGATAATGATTTATAAGATTGAGAAGCTACATAAAAGGAAGTTATACTCAACAATACAAAAAAACTACATAGAATTATAGAAACTTTCTTAATATCTAAAAAAAAGAGAACAAGAGCAGCGAATACTAAAAAAGAAAAACCAATACCATAAACAACAAAATTCACTCCTGGTACATAGACTTGCCAAATCCCTGTTTTATAATGAACTGCATCTGCTATTGCTTGGGGAGTAATCAAAAGAAATATTGGTGATACAACTGCTATTAAGATGCCAATTACCAAAGAAAAATATCTAGGTTCATAATGCTTTTTCACCTTAGTCTACCCCTTATTAAGTAATTATTTTAATTGTTTTGTTTATAATCAAATTTTTCTCCTTCCTCAGTTTTAATAATATATTTTGTAAATGCATTTTTTATTCTTTAAATGGTCTTGATGCAAATCTGACTTCGTTTTATAGCGTCAATTTCAATTAAAGAAAAGTCAAATAACATCGATCATTCTCACCTATATCTGTTAAAGTTACTTTATGCCTATGTGGTATTCTTCCTTTCAGTTCAAGTCAATATGAGAAAGTGATCCTTTATCTCCCCTATGAGCCTAAGAAATTCAGAAGAAAATGTGGAATGGAAAAGATAAATGTAGTTGAGCCCTGTTACAAAAGCTGTATGAAGCTCGATATTATAAACACACTTCGGGCTCCAACTGATTCTTAAACAATTATTTACTGGGTTCTTTGACGACTTTCTTCTATTATATACACACCCCAAGCACATCTGATTTCCACATATGAATTACATGACGTTCTTTTTCAAAAATCTTCTCCAAATAAATTTCTGTAGTGGAGAGTTGTTCATGGCCAAAGCTCTTCATAATCTGATAGACATCAACTCCATTCAAGTGAGAAATGATGGCAATAGCATGCCTAAAGATGCCTGTTATATTATGCAAGGCACTGAAAGGTATAGAGCTAAAGAAAAAGATTTTTGAACAGCAAAAGAATCTCCATTCTTATATCTTAACAATACGCCAAACTTACGCAAAGATATTACTTGGAAAGATAATATATTAGTTAGATAATCTTAGACTTTAGGAACATAATCCAACTTTTTATAAAGCTACAGGCTTGGTGTGGAATCGCATAATTGTCTGCTGATTAAAATTTTTGGGAATAATTATACTCAGCGACATTTAATACTTTTTTTGGAGAAGAGTAAATGAAGAAAAATCTAGCAAGCGAATATCCAGAAAAGGTGAACGAATGGGATTATGAACTAAATGGTGATATATAGCCAAGTGAGGTTCGTCCAAAAGGAAGACACCATATATGGTGGAAATGCAAGGAAGGGCATCCTAGTTATAGGGCTAAATTAGCATCCAGATCTAATAGAACTGGATGCCCATACCTCCCGGGGATTCCTTGCCACGGATCAAGGCTATAGGAAACGTTCAGTGTTCGGAGTAGGTTCAGACTTACATCGATACGGTTCTTTGAAACCCTATTAGTTTGTCAGCAGCCCTATCTCTTTTTCCATAAATAAATGATTGCATGAATCTTAAAAAGGATGAAAGGTTAGTTTAGTTTCTCGGATCTACATAATCTGGAAAGTCTGTAATAATTGCGTCCACATCCATGCTTAAAAGAAATTCAGCTGATTCATGGCTGCGTACTGTCCATGTAGAAATTTTCATTCCGTGTGAGTGTACTTGATTAACTAAATCTTCCGTAACAATTCCATAGTTCGGGTTAAAGTAATCAGCGTAGGTAGCAAAATCTTCTAATGCTTGCTCTGTTGTATGAGCTTTAGAAGATGTCAGTACTCCGATGGGAACCTTTGGAAGAAGAACATCTATTTTTTTCATTGATTCAAAATTAAATGATTGGATGATGATTTTTTCATTTTGCGGGTGATCAAGATTGCGTTCTATTAATTCCTGGGCCACGCTTTCTTCAATTCCTGGATAGAGCTCTGGGGACTTTAATTCTATTAAAATACCAATTTTCCCGTGATATCGATCGAGAACTTCTCCAAATGTCGCGATTTTTTCTCCAGTAAATTGTTCTCCCTTCCAGCTACCAGCATCCAGACTTCTCAGCTGTTCGAAAGTCAAATCCTTAATATATCCAGTACCATCTGTTGTTCGATCAACTTTGTTATCATGCATCACGACCAGTTCTCCATCTTTACTTCGTTGAACATCAATTTCAATATAGTCTACTTTCATTTCCAATGCTTTGTCAAATGCAGCAATGGTGTTTTCTGGTGCGTACCCTGATGCCCCGCGGTGAGCTACGGTGTCCATTTTCCTTAAATCCCCAGTTGTTTCTGGAGCGCACGCCTGGTGAAACGGACTAAATAATAGGGCAAGAGCAAAGCCCGCTCCTAATAATGTTTTCTTCTTCATATCTTTATCTCCAATGCCAAATTATTTTTTTGGCTAAGTTATGAAAATATAAAAAATCAGAATTTTCAGCATGTTTTGTTTACAAAACGATTGTTTCTAGAAACATAGAAAAAGATGGCAGCTGGAGATTGTAATGCTTCATTTAAAGGTGTTGTTCTGGTACTAATATTTCAGGATAATCGCAAGTAACTCTAAATCTCGGACATACTGATACTACTACTACTTTAAGAAATGTGATCTGACCCCAAAAATTAAATACTAGTAAAAGACCTACAAAACCTTTCAATATTCTTTGAGAAACTAAACATGCTAAAAAAACTGTCTAGTGGAGTTAGTATAGTTTCATGGACACATTTTAGTATTGAATCCTTTCATGCCCTATTAAAAGGAAGAAGTCAACCACGTACAATAGCTAGACTATCAAACAGCTAAATTACCGATGTTCCAATTTATTAAAGGTTGGTATAACCGAAAAAGAATGCAGATTGGACTATCAAACCCCACAGGCCATTGAAGATCGAATTAGGAATACAGCTTAAGATTTAACTTTTTAGTGTCCAAAACATTAACTAAAATCCAGTATTTGTTAATTCATTTACAACATTGTTAAATATCTATAGTTTGTATATAGTTTCGGTAAATTTGGTCATGTCCTCTCCCAATCAATGTTATTTATATATAATATGTCAGACTATTTGACAAGGTTCGATAATAACTTACACATCTTCTTAGGGGAGTAAAAGTTGAGGTACGAAAAATGGTTGAACGAATTTAATTCTAAAAAATTGAGTTGCAGAAATTTTTTTGGTACATCTGGCAAAGTAGCTTTAGCTACAACAATTGGGCTAACAACCTCTAATTCATTGGCAAATAAGGATGTAGAAGCTTTATTCACATCTAATGAATATCCATTTACTCTAGGAGTTGCATCCGTTACCAGATGGCGTCGTATTATGGACAAGATTAGCTCCTGATCCTACTGCTGGAGATGGTTTAGGTGGGATGATGGATAAAAGTATTCGTGTCGAGTGGGAAATGGCAGAAGATGAAAAGTTTAATAAGGTAGTAAGACACGGAACAGAGGTAGCAATGTCAGAGCTTGCTCATTCTGTTCACGCAGAAGTATATGACCTGAAACCAGGACGGGAGTATTATATTAAAACTGGAAACGAGATAAGTCCAGTAGGAAGGACCAAAACGGCTCATGCATGAGGAACACATTTAAACAGTCTTTCGTTTGCGTTTTTGCCAACTCTGGGTGGGAGGCCGTTACGCTGCCTACCGTGATATGGCACAGGGAGACTTCGATTTTGTTTTCCATCTTGGAGACTATATCTATGAGAAAAAGACCTCGGAAACCCTTGCAGATTTCTGTATCTACATGCCCTTTATAAAATTTCACCAGACTTACAGGCTGCCCATGCAGCGTTTACATTTATTGTAACGATGGATGATCAAGAGGTAGAAAACGACTGGGCGAATGGCATTTCACAACCGGATGGGGAGGAATCCAATCAGAATTTTCTTGCCGTTCGGGCTGCATAGTTCCAGGTATATTATGAACATTTGCCTAACTTATTACGTAATGCAGTACCCGCGCAATAATAGAGTAGGGGCTTTAAAGGTTCTTTTTTATCACATTTTTTTAGTTTACATAACATATATTATAGGGAGTTATAAAAACAAATAACGTCTCAAAACGACAAGGTAAAGAAGTTAAGGAATATTAGTGGAGAAATATTTTCGTGTGTAACTTCTAATAGTGATATTAATATTAAATTAATGGTAGGAGCATGGGAAACTAATAATAATTGTCCTTTTTGTGGAAAAAAATTAATGAAGGATAAGCTATATTTATTTATTATTATATTAAAAGGTTGCCTATCTAAGGAATTAATCTGTTTGTTAATCATTAGTTACTATATTTTAGATTAAGCTATTCCACCAACATTCCATGTATCGTCAAATAACATCCACACATGTGGAGTGCGTGTCACAATTAATTTTTAAAAAATAATTGAGTAGATATGTAGAAGGGACATAAAGCCGATTCTGTTGGTCGGAACTAACTATATTTGAAGAACGGTTCCTGTGGTCTTTCTAAAAAGTTATGACAAGATGTATGATGAGGCTCTAAAAATTGATTTAATCTCAACTAAAAATAATATATTCTTATAAAAATTGAATTTATTTCCACACCCGTTATAATAATAAATAGGAATTTGTAAGCGAACACACTGAATAATTTTAATTCTTGTAAAAAATAGGAGGAAATCATGGGAAGATTAGTTCATTTCGAAATTCATGTGAATGATATGGAACGGGCAAAGAAGTTTTATGGAGAGGTATTCGGATGGTCATTTCAAGATTGGAGTGATTATGCAGGAATGCCTTACTTTGGGGCTGTAACTGGCGATGAGAATGAACTTGGGATCAATGGTGCTTTGATGCAGCGTCAAAGTGCTCCGCCGGAAACAAACCAAGCTTTAAATGCATTTGCTTGTACAATGGGAGTGGAAAATTACGATTTAACGGAAGCTAAAATTATGGAGAATGGCGGCAAGATCGCAAAGCCTAAATATGCCCTGCCTGGAATGGCGTGGCAAGGATACTATATTGATACCGAAGGCAATATATTCGGAATTCATCAACCAGATGTGAATGCAAAATAGATTCGATAATAGGTGAATTAAAACATGAAATTACAAGACACGGCAGGCATGCTTGAAAATGTACGCAATATCTGTCTTGCGCTGCCCGAAGCTGTTGAACTTATTGACGGTTTCGGTCACAATACTTTTAAAATCAATGGAAAATCCTTCGTGATTTCAGGTGAAAGCGAGAAAGGATTCAGCTTATCTTTCAAGTCAGATCGGGACACTCAAGAATTATTGCTACAGAAAGAGAATTTTTTCAAAACACCGTATATAGGTCATCACGGTTGGGTCTCTATTCAAAATCCGGATAGGGAAGACTGGGATGAATTGACCGATCTTATACAAGAAGCCTATTTACGTGCGGCACCGAAGCGTTTGGTTAAGAAATGGAATGAGTTGCATAAAAAGTGAAGTAAGGCGGATGATCTGCCTTTCTTCACTTTTACGGAAAGGTGTATGGTCAAAGTGAATATTGAATCTTTTTTTTCTGAAAACATTAAAGCGGCACTTAAGAATGATCCGCCCGGTGCATGGATGCCAGATCTTCCAGATGGTTGTATTCACTTGAGTTCAGGTTATCCGGATCCTGCTCTCGTTCCTGCTGAGGAGCTCAAGGGAGCAGTAGCAAGACTTCTTGATGAGGAGCAGGATTTGCCGCTCCATTATCTCGGAAGTCCACGTATTGCAAGACTGAAGCAGCAACTCCAGATAAGATTGGCAGAGCGTGGAATTTGCGTTTTGGAAGAACAGCTTTTGATTACATCAGGAGCTTGCCAGGCGATTGATCTTATTGCCCGCATTCTCCTTGATGATAAAGCGGTCGTAGCGGTAGAATCTCCCACCTATATGGAGGCTTTAGAGATTTTTCAAAACTATACGAAGCAAATTATTAGTATACCTATAGATGAACACGGACTCCAAACATACCGATTAAAAGAAATGCTGGATGAAAGGAAACGTACAGGTCTCACCCTCCCGCGTTTTCTATATACCATCCCATCCTTTCAAAATCCAACTGGGACGACTATGACAACTGAGCGCCGGAAGCATTTATTGGAGCTTTCCATCGAGTTTGATTTCCTCATTCTAGAGGATGATGCATACGGAGAATTATCCTTCGATAAAAGTCCGCTGCCAATAAAATCTTTTGATAAAAGCGGACGAGTCCTTCACGTTGGTTCATTATCCAAGGTAGTGGCGCCAGGAATGCGAATTGGATGGATAGCAGGAGAAAGTGAATTCATTAAGGCTTTAGAGTGGTTTAAAAAAGATTTAGACCATCCATTTGCTCAAAGTACAATGGCTGTATACTTAGAAAACACCGATCTTGAGAAACGACTCGTCCTTCTAAAAGATGTGTATCGTACTAAATGTACTGCGTTAATCCGTTCGATGGAACAATTTCTTCCAGAATCCGTTTCCTGGTATGTACCAGATGGTGGTTACTTTGTATGGGTGAGAATTCCAGGTGTTGATACGTCGCATTTATTATCACAGGCTTTAGCTGAGGGTGTTTCGTATGTTCCAGGGAAATACTTTTTCTTGGATCAAAAGGATGGAATCGAGTTTATCCGGCTCTCGTTCAGTTATGCCAATGAGAAAGAAATAATCAAGGGAATTCGAAGACTAGGACAGCTTATCTCATCAGTTTATCAAAGATAGTCCTGAAGGATTGTTAGTTAGTTGTGTTAATCATTGCAATGATTAACACTCTAAGCTATTTCGAAGCTTTTTTGAAAATGAATTTGAATACGCCTACTTCCTTAAAGGAGGTAGGTTTTTTGCTAATGAAAGGATTCTTTATCTCTTTCGCGATGATTTTATGGACATATGCCTTCATTCTTTCCTAAACGAAACCATTAGTATTGCAGCACCGGCCAATATTATAAGAAAAATTCCGAGTAAACTTAGCAAAATCTTATTTGTTTTACTCATAAATCCCCCCTTTCTTTAACACGTAATTTCATTATATCCATATTACTCTAACATTTGTGTAGCTTATAAAGATCCTAAAAATATTAGAATATATAAACTTGAAAGTCTAAGAAATTTGAGAGACCTCCTGAATATTAGCAGTTTTGTTTTCGGTGCTTTGTGAAACTGTTTGAATCCCTCTACATAATAGAAATATTTTGATACAATATTTAAGTAAAGAGGACCTCAAAGGGAGCGATTTTCTTGGATACTTTTCAAAGAGAAATGAATCATAATAGAGATGAATTCAGAAGAACTAGATGGACAAAGCATCGTGAACAAGTTACAGGATTATTCGATGCTGTTTTTTTGAAAAAAGGTTTAGTTGATAACGTAGCAATATTTGGTGCAGGCAATTGCGATGATCTAGATCTTGACCGTCTTGCGACTAAATGTAACTCCATCTATTTATTCGATATAGATATAGAAAGTATGAATAAAGGTACGAAGAATTTTTCGGAAAGTACTCGTAATAAAATAAAACTGATTGAATTCGATGTAACAGGGTTGAATAAAATAGATTTTGAACATAAGCTTTCTTTTTTGCTAGAGCGTGGGGAAAAAGCCGATGATATTGTAAGATTTCTGAAAGATACTGAGAATCAGTTAGGTCAAATAGCGGATGGAGTTTTCGCTGATTATATTAATCATTTTGATATCGTTGCAACATCCGCAATTTATACCCAATTATTTTATAATTGGGCTATAGATACGCTTTCTGAATATGAGCACCAATATGAGAAGGAAGAATTAGAAAAGATTAAGGATGGCTTTCTTGACTTAAGAGATCAGATTGTACTTACCTTACATCACTCAATTTCTAAATGTTGCGTTGAAAATGGGATTTATATTACATGGTCTGATATTTTAAAGATAGAGCCTGAGTATATGGATACTTTTAATAAAGGGCTTAATGCCATATTTGCTTTAGCTTCTAATGTAGGGTATGGTGCAGCCCTGATTGGAATAAAAGATTTTATGGAAAAAGTGGATAAAAGTGAACTATCCCTTAGATATTGGCCATGGGACTTTAATGAAAATAAACAGTATTTGACTATGGGGCTTATTGGGAGGTTTCAACAAATTTAATAGGTAAAATAAAAAGAAGAAATTTAATAGGATAGATTAAGCCATCTCATAGGCTTTATCTATCCTTTTCTTCAAACATTTCAAAGTAAAAAAGGAATATCACCTCTGTTAAGAAGGAAATGATGCAGGAGATATAGTTATGTGTGAATTGAATTCAATAATTCGTATTGCGAGTTAGAATATTCCTGTTCACTAGAGGTTACATGTAGGTGCATATCAATGCTTGCTTTCTCTATATCCTCCTTTATTACACCTCAACAAATAGGTAATTTTACCCCTGGATAATTTGCGAATAAGACATAATCATATGAAAAGTATAAAAAATCGATGAAATTTTTAACTTTTTGTCTAATGTATATAATTCCTAATGTAGATATAATGAAACTACTGAAAACTGAATATTCAAAATTGTGGTTCTTGAAGGTATATATAAAGGACGAGTGTAGGTATTGAGAGAATACTAGTCAGCATTATTTTGGTTATGAAAAAGGGATTTACAGATCAGAAGTAAGGTTTTGATAACTGTCTCTTTAAAAGCGAAGTTCAATAAGGGGTGTGTTTATGCAAGCTGATATTGTGTTCATAAACGGAGAAGTTATTACAGTTGATCAAAAGAATAAAGTAGTCGAAGCGGTAGCGGTCAAAGGGAATCGTATCTCAGCAGTTGGTTCAAATCGAGAAGTTAAGGGTTTTATCGGAGAAGAAACGAAAGTGATGGATTTGCAAGGAAAGACACTACTTCCAGGATTTATTGATGCTCATATTCACCTTATTTTATACGGGGTTAATCAGTTGGCAGTAAGTTGTAAAGATGAGCATATCAAATCTATAGAGGATTTGTTAAATGATTTGAAGGAGAAAGCATCAACCATCCCAAAAGGTGAATGGATACGTGCCTGGGGATTCAATGAAACGGTTGTGAAAGAAAAGCGTTATCCAACAATAGCCGAGTTGGATGCAATTTCAGTCGAACATCCAATTATAGTATCCCGTACATGCAGTCATATAAGCGTGGTTAATAGCAAGGCGTTAGAGATTGCCAAAATTAATGAAAACTCTGAGAATCCTACAGGAGGGATTATTGAAAAGGATAAGACGGGAAGGTTTACAGGCAGATTAATTGAAACAGCAAATATGATAATGACTGAAATTGCAAGTTATACAGAAAGTGAACTTATGAAAGCAGTGAAAATTGCGTCAGAGCATTTTGTTGCAGCAGGCATAACAAGTATTCATGAAGCAGGTGCTTATGGTCCTGAGAGTTTCCGTTTACTTCAACAAGCTGTTAAAAGTAAGGATATTCGTGTTCGTATATATGCAATGATTGGTTCATTAAATAATTCTCATGAATTTGTTAATAAAATGGTAGAAGCAGGTGTAATAACCGGTACTGGGGATGAAAGATTCAAAATTGGACCGGCTAAATTGTTTACAGATGGAAGTAGTACTGGTCCTACGATTGCCACTCGTGAGACATACTCCAGTGACCCTGACAATTTTGGCATTCTTTATTATAGTGAAGAAGAAATCTATCAAGTTTTAGGTCAAGCACATAAAAAAGGCTATCAAATCACTGTGCATGCTCAAGGGGATAGAGCGATTGAAATGTATTTAAATTGTGTAGAAAAGGCGTTGGAGGAATCACCAAGAAAAGATCATCGCCACAGAATTGAGCATGCGGGGATCTCATCGCCAGATTTACAAGAGAGAATGAAAAATCTCGAACTCATCCCTATCCCAAACCCTCCATTTCCTTATGAATTCGGGGATATATATATCCAACACTATGGTAATCGAGTCAACCACATGTATGCTGTTCGTGATTTTATTGATAATGGCATCATTGCAGCAGGTGGTTCAGATGCTCCAGTTACTGATTATAACCCTTTATTAGGTATTCACGTTGCTGTTAATAGAACAAGCCAATCTGGTTCTGAAATAGGTGTTGCTCAATCAATTAGCGTAATGGAAGCCATTAAACTATACACTTGGAATGGCGCCTATGCGAGTTTTGAAGAAGATATTAAAGGCAGCATAGAGGTAGGCAAGTTGGCAGATTTCGTGGTTTTAACTGACAGTATTTTAAAAGTTAACCCGCTTCATATTAAAGATTTACAAGTAGAATCAACGATTATAGATGGTGAGATTCTATATCATAGAGAATCATTAGTGGAAATATAATCTATCGTAGAGGGTCCTTCACATTACTTTTTCAATGCAAGAGTAGTATTTTCACTGCAAGGATTTCCCAAAGAGCTTACATTTTTTAAAAAAGTGAAAAGCCGAAAAAATCGCTTTAAGAAATTTAGCAGTTTATTTGAAAGGGGATATGCTCTATGAAAAAACAAAAATTATTAATTAATGGTGAAAGGCTAAGTAAAACGCTTGAAAAATTTGCGGATTTTGGACGAACAGTAAACAATGGAGTCACTCGCCTATCACTGACTGAAGAAGATCGTTTAGTTCGTGATTACTTTTGCTCTTGTTGTGAAGAATTGGGAATGACCGTTAAAGTTGATGATTTGGGGAATATTTACGCTACTTTAGCAGGAAGTGAAGACAAACCGCCGATTGTAATGGGTTCACATATGGATACAGTAAAAAAGGGTGGACGGTTTGATGGCATCTTAGGAGTAGTTGCTGGTTTAGAAGTTGTGCGAACCCTAGTAGAAAATAATATCAAACCCAAAATTCCGGTTATGATTGTTAATTTTACTAATGAAGAAGGAGCCAGGTTTGAACCTTCTATGATGACATCGGGAATCCTTTCAGGAAAATTCGAAAAAACTATTATGCTACAAAAAACAGATAGTGAAGGAACTACTTTTGAAGAAGCATTAAATGCTAGTGGGTATGCAGGTGAAGTAGAGTCTCGTTTAAAAGAAGCTACAGCATTTTTAGAGTTGCATATTGAACAAGGCCCTATTCTTGAACGTGAATCACTAACCATTGGTGTTGTTGAATGTGTTCTTGGAATGGTTTGCTATGAAATCGAAGTAACAGGGGAATCTGATCATGCTGGAACCACTCCTATGAATATGAGAAAAGATGCTTTCTTTACTACGAATAGCTTAATCACAGAGGCTCGTCAAAAACTGGGTATGCTTGACGACGATTTAGTTTTTACGATGGGAAGGGTAAATGTGTTTCCTAATATTCATACGGTTATTCCAAATAAAGTTATTTTCTCGTTAGAAGCTAGACATAAGGATCCAAATACTATTAGACAGGTAGAGGAAATAATTGAAGGACTTACAACACCAGGTTCAAAAGATGGATGTGAAATCCAAGTAACAAAATTATGGGACCGGGATACCGTTTGGTTCGATAAGTCAATCTGTGATTTGTTAGAACAATCTACTAATTCATTAGGTCTTTCGTATAAAAGAATGGTAAGTGGAGCTGGTCATGACGCCCAGTTCATAGCTAGTTACATTCCAACTGCTATGGTTTTTGTCCCAAGTATTAACGGTAAAAGTCATTGTGAAGAAGAGCTTACCACATGGGAAGATTGTGAAAAAGGAGTAAATGTGATTTTAGAAACTGTACTTGCAATACAATCTAAATAAGAATTCTTAGTAAGAATAATTAAAATAGAATTGATTTGTAATTTGTTTGTTGTATGGATTTAAGAACATAAAAGGGTGACTAAATGTTTATCCATCATACCATCAGTAATGGATAAAAGAATCCTTACTGATGGTGATTCACTTAATCTAAAGATTAACTATTGAACCTACGAATTACAGGGAGGGTATAATTTGAATGCTATTAAGCTATTGCTCTGGGTACCATTCATAGGGTTTTTAGTTTTTCTGCCCTATGCAAATAAAATAGAACCTTACATATTAGGAATGCCTTTTTTGTTATTTTGGGTTGCATTTTGGATGGTGATGGCTTCGGTTATTTTAATGATTGTATATAAGTTCGATCCTGATAATAAAGGGAGTGATCTAGAATGAATATCTCATTATTTATTATTGCTATCTTCTTAGTTCTAGCTCTTTATTTAGGGATAAAAGCAAGAAAAGGAAAGGATATGGATATGGAGCAATTTGCCGTAGGCGGCAGGGGCTTCGGTACATTCTTTATTTTTCTACTAATTGCAGGTGAAATTTATACAACATTTACGTTTCTTGGTGGAAGTGGATGGGCTTACTCAAAAGGAGCAGCGGCTTATTACGTTCCTGCATATATATTCTTAGCCTATGTACTATCTTATTGGTTAGTGCCCAAAATATGGAGGTATTCAAAGCAACATTCAATTATTTCTCAGCCAGATTATTTTGCATCAAAATACAGCAGTCGTTCAATGGGGATGTTAGTGGCTGTTTTGGGAAGTTTGGCACTTGTACCTTATATAGTTATACAACTCAAAGGGTTAGGGATAATTGTTTCAGAAGCTTCTTACGGAGCAATTTCACCAGTTGCAGCTAGTATAATAGGTGCTATAGTTGTAACAACTTATGTAATGATATCAGGTATTCATGGCTCAGCATGGACCGCTATACTTAAAGATTTTATGATATTGGTAGTTGTAATATTTTTAGGTATTTATATTCCGTTCCATTACTTTGGAGGAATTCAGCCAATGTTTGAGACGGTTCAGTCTGCTAAACCTGAAATGCTAATCTTAGCTGATCAAGGGTTGAGTCAATCCTGGTTTATCTCCACGGTTTTGTTAAATGCTTTAGGGTTTTATTTATTACCACAAACATTTATGGTTGTTCTTTCGTCAAATGGAGAAAGAACGCTTCGTAAAAATGCAATTGCTTTACCACTATACACCTTGTTATTGCTCTTTGTCTTTTTCATAGGTTTTGCAGCTATTATGGAAATCCCGGGTTTGCAAGGGGCTGATGGAGATCTTTCGCTTTTAAGATTAGCGATACAAACATTTGATCCATGGGTAATCGGATTAATCGGAGCTGCAGGCTTATTGACCGCTCTAGTTCCGGCTTCCGTTATGCTAATGGCTGCATCGGTAGGGCTAACAAATAGCTTTTACAAAGTTTTGGTTCCAGCATCTAATGAGAAACAACAATTAATTGTCTCAAGATTAATAATAATTGGTATCTCAATCATTGCCTTAATCGTAACGGTAACAGGTGGCGAAGCGCTAGCCATCTTGAATATCATGTCATATAGTTTAATTACTCAATTAGCACCTGCATTATTTTGCAGTTTACCAAAAAGCAATATAATTAATAAATATGGAGCAATAGCTGGGATATTTGCTGGAGTGCTTATTGTTTTATATGCGACAATTTCAGGTGTGAAAATAGCTACATTTCTGCCGAATATACCACACGTAATTAATGACATCAGTACAGGTGTTATAGCGTTGTTAATAAATATAATAGTAACGTTTATTGTAAGTGGACTAACTAAAAATATCACTATTCATGGTAAGCAAATGAATAATATGAATAAAAGTAATATTTCCTGATTCCTACTCTAGTTTGTAGTTGTCATGTCATTCACTATTCGTTGAAATGGCTAACTAGACCAAGGAGGGCTTTGGACGTATAAATGAAATTAATGATTATTTCATTGCTACAAAAAGAAATAAATTGGGAGGGGTTCTGTGAAAGTCCAAATAACTGCTTGTCAATTTCGTGTAGAAAAAGTAGCATCGTTTAATGAATTCCAGAAACAAGTAGAAGACTTAATCAATCAAGTTCCCGAAAACTCAGATTATATTATTTTTCCTGAACTGTTAACTATCGGGTTATTAGCGACTTTTCCGGATCAGAATGCTTCGTCATTAATCAAGATCGCCGAATATACCACTCAATATAAAGAACTTTTTAGTTCGATTTCAAGAAAAAGAAAGCAGGTTATCATTGCAGGCTCACATCTTGAATGTCGTGAAGATGAGTACTTTAATATTGCATACATTTTTGATAAAGATGGATCTTATGTTGAACATAAAAAAACTCATATCTTTCCTGCTGAAGCAAATTGGCAAACCTCTGAAGGGAATACACTTGAAGTGTATTCTATAGGTCCTGTTAAGATTGGCATAGCCGTGTGTTATGAAGCTGAGATACCAGAAATATCAAGAATCCTAAGTGTAAACGGAGCAGACATTATATTCTGTCCATCATACACTTTTACTGAGGCTGGTTTTTGGAGAGTACGCCATTGTGCTCATGCACGTGCGATTGAAAACCAAGTATACTTTGTTCATTGTCCTACTGTTGGTGAACCAGGAGACCCCCTACCTAATGGATATGGGCGTGCAAGCATATTAAGTCCTTGTGACAAAGCTTGGCTAGCCAATGGGGTAGTAGCTGAAGCAGAAGTTAATAAACATACAGTAATTACCGGTACAGTGGATATTGACGAACTCTATGAGAATCGGAAAAGTGGTGCAGCAACAACATTTAAAGATAGAAAGCGCCGTAAAGATGTTTATACAAAGTATGAGCCGTATAAGCTGCTGAAATAATGTACAACATATTTTGTTAAATAGACTCTATTGTTATGGTACGGTAAGGCTGTCGAGAAACCCTCGACAGCCTTATCTATTTGTCGAGTTGATTCACATGATGGCTTATTTATTCACACAGCCTATTCTTGATAATTAAAGAGAATGTCCCAGGTTTCTGGACCAACAATTCCGTCTACTTGTAATCCGAATTTTTTCTGGAATTCCTTCACTTTGACTTGAGTTTTTAGTCCGAAAATACCATCCACTTTAATTGATCCCCCTGCATCATTAAGCCGAGCTTGAATTCTGGTCACATTCATACCTCGATCTCCAATTTTAATAGCATGACCTGGATAAGGAAACTCGGATTGATAAAGTGCAGTCCAAGTGGACGGTCCAACTATCCCATCTGTGTTCAAATGTCTTCGCATTTGAAATTCTTTGACCTTCTTAAGCGTTATCGAACCAAAAATGCCATCCACTGAGATTGGGACGTTGTTCTTGTTTAATTGGTTCTGTACTTTCCTCACTTCAGATCCTTGATCCCCGTATTTTATGACATGACCCGGGTAAGGATCACTTGCATTTACATAATGAGTGATGTTGGATTTGACGGTCGTTGAGGCTTCAGTCATTGTAGGGAGTAAAATTTGAAGCGCTATGAATCCAGCTGTAGACACTCCTATTAAGGATTTTTTCATGCTCATACCCATTTCCTCCTTAAATATTAAAATGGTAAACATAACACAGGTATAACTCTTGTTTTATTTTTACATATTTTGTATATAATGTAATTATATAATCTATTGAGTTCTGATGCAAAAAATTCAGGACAAATGCAAGTATTCTCTAAATCTTGGACATAATGATACTACTACTGTACAAAATGTGTTGGACCTGTATGGAAAACCAAAATTGTTTATAGTAACATTATCACCCAAACATGGATTGCTAACAGTGAGATGATACCCACGCGGTACGAATTGAGCTCTCGTAATGAAGTTGAAATGATGGAAGTACGTGGCTTATTAATGGCTTACTCAGCAATAAATATACCTGCTTTCACAATGATATAGTAATTTGATGTTGTTAAGTTTTTATAGTCAATGTCATAAGACTTATAATATCGTAATAATACATTCCTCAAATTATAAACAAAGTTAAGGTGAGGATACTTGCTATGTCAACCTTTTTACAATTGAATACAAGATTTATCAGTATCTTAATATAAGCAATTCCGTTTGTGTTAATCGATGTTTTTATGGCTGGAAAAATAAAGATGTTTGTTAGTGAAGAAATGGTTGGGAAAGTAGTGCCGATGACAACCTAAAACAGCAGTTATTACGGAGATGAAGATTATTAAGAGTTAAGGGAGGAAGAATTTAAGGCACTCTCCACAAAAAAAGAGTATTGTTTTAAATGATAAAAACTACCTATAAGGATTAGATATCCTATATAATTTCCCAGGTAACTTTATGGACAAAACTATTGAGGTTGATGGTAGTTAAAGGAGAAGCAGTGAGTGCTAAACTGCTCTCTGTAATTCGACTCCGAGTTATACATTATATCGCTGATTTAGGGGAAATTATCCTCAATTTATTACCAGCCATTCAAAGCAACTATTTCGTATCTCATAGCCCAAGATTGGAATACACTTGAAGATTCTGACAATCCTTACACCTATAAAAAGTATTAAATTGCTGGAATTTAAAATGCAGAAACATAATCTGTACAAATTACGGTCTTTTGATTTAACGAAAACGTAAAAAACATCGGTTAAGATGACAACATTCATAGTCATCCTACTGATGTTTTTTATTAAAAAAGCTCAATAAAAATAATCCGGCTTTTGACCGTATAGGTTACAGGATGTTATTGATGAATAGGATAAACATCCGACAAATTCTCAAATAAAAATAATCTTAATATAATATATGGATTTATCGAATCGTATCTAGAATCTTTAAGGAAATATTTTGTATTAATACTAAACAAGTACGTTCAAAAACTTCAATACTTTTTATCTTCATAATTTCAAAACAAGTATTATTATTTATTTGATAGTTTCTAAGTACCTCTCTAAATCCTTATCCATAATAAAAACTTCGATTCTTTCACCTGTTTTAGTGCTAATATCACTATGGGAGGAAAGAACCTTGCATCCAGTATGATCTTCAACTATTTTTTCGTAATCCTTGGTGTACATTTCACGAAGAAGCGAACGCATTTTTTTTACAAGTTTTTTGCCGGAATTGTGACTGACAAGGTGCTTTTCTTCCACTGTCAGAACACCTTTAAAACGAGTAATCAACATGTCATTAATTAAATATGTTTTGGCTTCCTGTGGTCCTCTGCCAATAAGATCACGCTGGAATTTAATAAATGCTTCACTTATTTCAGCCTCAAGTTTCTTTTTAGAATTTAACATATTGCCTCCATTTTATCTCAGGAATTTATGGGGTTTATCATAATGCCCAATCTAAGTTCTTGTCAATATGAGTTTGTAAAACTTTAGAAAAATACGTAATATATAGGAATTTAGAGTAAATAAAGGTTTTGATGGATAAATTTTATTGAAATGGACTTATATGAACGAATTTGAAGTTTTTTCGAGATTTAATGAGGTTTACAAACCTTTAATGGTGAGCGTAGAATAATCCTCATAAATAACAATTTGATATCGGCCAAATCTCAAGTAATTGAGAACGGAGGACCCACTATTATTGGGGTTAATTCTGCATTTGCAGAAGGGATGAGACACTCTTTCGCCATCCTACCCGTCAGCTAACTTCGTCGGCTAAAGCGAAGGAGGTCATTAGACCACCTTAATTCAGGAGGCTTTTTTTGTTGTGATTAAAGCAAAAAAGCAACCTGTCATTTCAGTAGGTCTTTTTATTATGCCTATAAATGAAAAGGTTTCTTGGAAGACTGATCGCAGAGAGAGCTGTATAGCTTGCTAGGCGTTAAGTAGACCAATGAGTACTTTTTCTCCAACAATATGTTTGTTTGTGCAAGTCATTCTTTTTTCCGCTGCGTGAATGTTTTTTACGCTGCTGGAATCTGAATAGAATTTGCATGGCTGCATACTGGAGAGAGAGTAAGCATTGGTCTATTTTTTATGTTTTAGTAGTCAGGATTATCTAACCAAGAAAAAATTAAGTGTGGAAAACAAAAAAAGTAAGCGGAGCGATTGTATGGGAAAAGTACTGATTAGAAATTATTCAAATTTAGTAAAGAATAGCATCTTGGCAAGCCATATGCACACAAATAATCTGCAAATATTTGACTATGACAAAAAGTGGTTTAAGACCAATATCAATTTGTCCGAATGCACTAGCTTTTTATAACTGTATCTCTTTCCTAATTCTCTTATTGATGGAATTAACTTTGTTAGAATTTTTTCAGAGTTCAAACCTTACAGACTAATAGTTGTTACTTGTCATAACCAATATATTAGCATGTGTAAAAGAATGGGACCTGATTGTGTTATCGGATTTTAACAAACAATGCTCTTTAGTTTAATTGCCAGTAATTATTAAGCGGTGGAAAAAAGAAATTTATTATTAATGGTTGTTTGGAATGAGAAGGGAGAAATTCACATGGATTTTGTATCGATATTACTTATAGCTATAACTTTTTTTCTCTTTTTAGGATTTATTCTTTTTTGTAACAAAGTTATAGAAAAAGAGGGAGAGTAGAAAATGTTTTTATTTCTTATCGTCGGAGCGATTACATTGTATTTAATTCATGCTCTAATTTATCCAGAAAAATATTAATAGTTACTAACGGAGGAAAAGTAAATGGATTTTTTACAAATCGGCGTGGTATTGGCACTTGTCGTTATATTAGCCATACCAATGGCCATATATTTAACGAATGTTTATTCTCTTGAAATAACAAAACAAGATAGCATGTTTGGAAAAATAGAACGAGTTATTTTCAAACTATCTGGCATTGATACAAATGATATGAGATGGCAGCAGTACGCCAAGGCACTGCTATTGAGTAACTTAGTAATGTTTATTATCTCGTATATTATCATTCGCTTTCAAGGTATTTTACCAGGTAACCCTAGTAAGATAGACAGCATGGAGCCATTATTGGCATTTAATACTGCTGCAAGTTTTCTTACAAATACCAATTTACAGCACTATAGTGGAGAATCGGGTCTCTCTTATTTATCTCAAATGGCAGTAATTATATTCTTGATGTTTACGACACCCGCTACTGGTCTTTCATTATGTATGGCATTTTTTAGAGGGTTAACGAATCAGCGGAGTATAGGAAACTTTTATGTGGATTTAATTCGTTCAATTACTCGGGTGCTACTTCCATTATCTATTTTGATTGGTTTAGTTCTAGTGTCACAGGGGGTGCCGCAAACACTTAATCCTACGGCAATTGCTACCACATTAGAAGGAGCCACGCAAAATATTGCAAGAGGGCCTGTAGCTGCATTGGAGTCTATCAAGCACATTGGTACAAATGGAGGAGGATTCTTTGGGGTCAACTCAGCCCATCCATTTGAAAATCCTAACGGTTTTACAAATGTCTTGGAAATATTATCTATGTTTCTGATACCTGCCGCTCTTCCATTGACTTTTGGATATATGGCGAGAAATAAGAAACAAGGATGGATCCTTTTTTCAGCGATGGGATTAATGTTGCTTGTCTTCCTAAGTATTACTTATATTAATGAAAAAAATGGTAATCCAGCATTAGAGAAAATAGGTCTTTCACAAGAGAATGGGAGTATGGAAGGAAAAGAGGTTCGTTTTGGTATTGCTCAGAGTGCATTATTTACAAGTGTGACAACAGCTGCTACTACAGGCTCTGTTAATAATATGCATGATACCCTTACTCCACTCGGAGGCATAGCACCACTGGCAATGATGATGTTGAACTGTGTGTTTGGCGGTGATGGAGTAGGGACGGTAAATATCCTTATGTATTCAGTAATGGCTGTATTTCTTGCCGGACTTATGGTTGGCCGTACACCTGAGTTTTTAGGTAAGAAAATTGAAGGAAAGGAGATGAAATTAATAGCAATAGCGATTCTTCTGCATCCATTAATCATCTTAGTACCCTCTGCCATAGCTTTAGCAACACAGTTGGGTTCATCGGCTATTTCAAACCCTGGTTTTCATGGTATTTCTCAAGTAGTCTATGAGTTTACTTCTTCTGCAGCCAATAATGGTTCTGGTTTTGAAGGTTTAGGTGACAATACACCATTTTGGAATATTTCCACTGGTTTAGTCATGTTGTTTGGCCGTTACTTCTCAATGATTGCAATGATTGCTGTCGCTGGATCATTACTCGCTAAGAAACGTGTTCCAGAAACAATCGGAACATTTAAAACAGATAATAGTACGTTCCTTGTTATTCTTTTAGCTACTGTTTTAATTATTGGAGCATTGACTTTCTTCCCTGTAATTGCACTTGGGCCAGTCGCTGAGTGGCTAACGATTAGATAAATGTTGAAAAGGAGTATTCCAAATGAGTACAAAGCGTAAAGCAAACGTAAGTAAGAAAATTGTTTTAGAGGCGTTTAAAGATGCGTTCAAAAAATTAAATCCAAAAGTAATGGCTCGTAATCCAGTTATGTTTGTAGTTGAAATAGGGTTTGTTATTACCCTTCTCCTTTCAATATTCCCTGCACTTTTTGGTGGAATATCAGAAAGAGGATATAACATTGCAGTGACCATCATTTTATTTGTGACCATTATTTTTGCTAATTTTGCTGAAGCTCTGGCAGAAGGACGCGGAAAAGCACAAGCTAATAGTCTTAAAAAGACAAAGCAGGATACTAAAGCAAGGTTAATCCTGAAAGATGGCAGCATAAAAATAGTCGATGCCACAGAACTACGCAAGGGCGATACAGTTTTAGTGAAAGCCAATGATTTAATTCCAACGGATGGTGATGTAATCGAAGGAGTGGCTGCTGTAGACGAATCAGCAATTACTGGTGAATCAGCTGCTGTAATAAAAGAGTCTGGTGGGGATTTTAGTTCGGTAACAGGTGGTACAAAAGTTATTAGTGACTATATAAAAGTCAAAGTAAGTACTGATCCTGGGGAATCTTTCCTTGATCGTATGATTAACTTGGTAGAAGGAGCTAAAAGACAAAAAACACCTAATGAAATTGCCCTTAGTACTCTGCTTGTTAGTTTGACACTTATCTTTTTGCTTGTATGTACTACGCTAGTACCTATTGCTTCATATATCAAAGTGACATTGCCAATCGCTACCTTAATAGCATTACTGGTATGCTTGATTCCCACAACAATCGGAGGTCTACTCTCTGCTATAGGAATAGCAGGAATGGACAGAGTAACACAATATAATGTAATTGCGAAGTCTGGAAAATCGGTAGAAGCAGCTGGTGATATTAATACGATCATCCTTGATAAAACGGGAACCATCACACATGGTAACCGCATGGCTGCTGCCCTTTTACCGGTTAGTGGTATAAGTCAAGAAGAGCTTAACAAATTTGCGGTATATTCATCTTTACATGATGAAACTCCAGAAGGCCGTTCTGTCATAGAATTTGCAAAAAAATCCGGCTTGTCTGAAAAAGGATTAGATAAAAATGGTACGGAAGGAATAGAGTTTACAGCTGAAACCAGGATGAGCGGAACTGACTTTACTGATGGGAAAAAGGTCAGAAAAGGTGCAGTTGATGCAATAATCGAAAACATCCTGTATCAGGGGGGAAAAGTCCCAAGTGATTTAAAAGACATTAGTGATAAAGTAGCCATGCAAGGCGGGACGCCACTTGTTGTTATAGAAGGAAATCGTGTACTAGGTGTTATTTACTTGAAAGATACAGTAAAACCAGGTATGAAGGAACGTTTTGATGAATTACGAAAAATGGGCATTAAAAGCGTGATGTGTACTGGTGATAATCCTTTAACAGCTGCGACTATTGCTAAAGAAGCCGGAGTAGATGATTTTATTGCCGAAGCAAAGCCTGAAGATAAAATTTCCGTTATTAAGAGGGAACAAGCGGAAGGTAAACTTGTAGCAATGACCGGAGATGGCACAAACGATGCGCCTGCGTTGGCACAGGCTGATGTAGGATTGGCTATGAATACAGGGACAAATGCAGCGAAGGAAGCTGCTAATATGGTGGATTTGGATTCAGATCCTACAAAAATCATTGAAGTAGTAGCCATTGGAAAACAATTGCTTATGACCCGAGGTGCTTTAACAACCTTTAGCATTGCGAATGATGTGGCTAAATATTTTGCGATAATCCCTGCTATGTTCATGTTGGCTATTCCTCAAATGAAAGCTCTAAATATTATGGGATTAGCAACACCTCAAAGTGCTATATTATCAGCTTTGATATTTAACGCCATTATCATTCCATTGCTAATACCATTAGCAATGAAGGGTGTTAAATATGTTCCTATGAGCGCCACAAGATTGTTAACAAAGAATTTGTCTCTATATGGATTAGGAGGCGTGTTAGTTCCTTTTATCGGAATTAAATTTATTGATTTAATTCTTGTGATGTTAAGAGTAGCTTAAAATTAAAAATAAGGGTGAGAATTCATGTTAAAGAATATACGTACAGTTTTCGTACTACTATTTATTTGTGGAATTGCGTATCCGTTACTGATGACAATGCTAGCTCAGGTGATAATGCCTGTAAAAGCAGAGGGTAGCTTAATTAAAAATGAATCGGGTGAAATTATAGGCTCCGAAATGATTGGTCAATCTTATAAAGATCCGGGTTACTTCCATGGTCGTATTTCTTCCATTAATTACGACGCAGCTGGCTCAGGTACGCCAAACTATTCTCCATCAAATAAAGAAATGATTGAACGGACATTAAATGATATTGAAGAATTTTTAAATGAAAACCCTACAGTAGATAAAGCAGATGTACCTTCTGACTTAATGACAAATTCGGCTTCAGGACTTGATCCAAATGTTTCTCCTCAAGGAGCGATTGTTCAGGTTCCCCGTATTGCAAATGAGAGAGGATTATCTGAAAAAAGTTTATATAATCTTGTTGACGAATACACGGAAAGTCGTTCATTTGGACTTTTTGGTGAACCTCGAATTAATGTTTTGAAGTTAAATATAGCATTGGACGAACTAGAATAATTTTGATTAGGAGAGTTTTTCTACTCTCCTTTTACCTTAGAATGAAACTGGAGGTAGTAATATGCCAGATCAATTTCGTAGAAAAACACCAGATGAAATTCTAAAGTCGATCTCTAATATTAAAAAAGGCAGGCTGAAGATCATACTTGGGGCTGTATATGGTTCAGGGAAAACCTATCATTTGCTCCTTGAAGGAAATGAGTTAAAAAAACGTGGAATTGACGTAGTTGTCGGGGGAGTTTGCACATCGAGTAGTCCTAAAACACTTGAGCAATTAGGCTGCCTAGAAATTATACCTTCTATCGAATGGGAGCAAAACGGTCATGTAAGACAAGATTTGAATATGAAGGAAATTTACAAACGAAACCCGGAAGTAATTTTAGTTGACCAATTAGCTCATAAAAATCATTCATCTGCTAAAAACCCAACTAGATTAGAAGATGTTAAGGAATTAATAAACAACGAGATTAGTGTCATAACAACAATAAATATTTACGAGTTGAAAGGAGTGAAAAAAGTTGCAGAGCAATTACTACAACTGCCACTTCATGTAAATGATACTGTACCCGAAGATACATTGACGCAGGCAGATGAAGTACGTCTTTTAGATGTTACTCCTGAAGCAATTTTAAAACGTCTCCAGGAAGGGGAAATTGAAGAAAAAGACGAACAAGCCAAAGGACTTGTGCAATTATACAATAAGGATAACCTAGCGGTACTTAGGGAACTGTCACTCCGGTTTTTGGCTGGAGAAGTGGAAGAGGATCTAACTGAATATCGAGAAGAGGAAGGGTTATTGGGACCTTCAGGTGCTTCTGAACGGATCTTGGTATGTGTACAATATCATTGGAATGGATCCATCTTAATACGAAGAGGGGATCAAATAGCCAAACGTTTAGGTGGGGAGCTATTGATTGTTAGCTTTGTTCCAATTCAAAGAAAATTATCTAAAGAAGAAGAAATGTTTAAAAGATCCATGCAAAAACTCATTAATAAATTAAATGGAAAATTTGAGGAATTGACAATAAAAGGGGAAGAAATCGCTGAAGAAATAGTTGAATATGCCATGCAACATTATGTAACTCGAATTATCCTAGGTCATTCTAAAAGGACGAGATGGGAAGAGATTATTCACGGTTCAATAGTCAATAGAATATTGAGAAAAACGAAAAATATTGATGTGTTTATTGTAGCAGACCGTGCAGAAGTACATGGAGAAAGAGTAATACCCGCTATTCATTCAAAAACAAGGAAAAAAAATCCATATCAAAGACTTTCTCCTGATGAAATAAAAGAAAAAATACAAGGGGTAAAAAGAGGTACGTTAAAAATTTATATTGGGGCTGCACCTGGTGTAGGAAAAACATATACCATGCTGAGGGAAGCAAATCAATTGAATCAAAACGAAATTGATGTTGTGATTGGATTATTGGAAACACACGGGCGTAAAGAGACAGCAGCGCAAATTGGAACTTTAGAAATCATACCTCGAAAACATATTACATATAAAAACGTAGTACTGGAAGAAATGGACCTTAAGGCCATAATTATTCGCAATCCTGAAGTAGTGCTGGTAGATGAATTAGCACATACGAATGTACCCGGAAGTAACAACCAAAAACGTTATCAAGATGTAATTGCCATTCTGGATGCCGGAATTTCGGTTATTTCTACAATGAATATTCAACATGTAGAAAGTTTAAATGATAGTGTAAAGCAAATAACAGGAGTGTGTGTAAGAGAAACTGTTCCAGACAGTTTTCTTCATTTAGCAGACGAACTAGAGTTAATTGATATCTCCCCAAAGGCACTCAGACAACGGATGCAGGAAGGATATATATATGCTAGAGATAAAGTAGAACAGTCACTTAGCAATTTCTTTAAGACACGAAACCTTATAGCATTGAGAGAACTTACGCTCCGTGAATTAGCAGATGATGTGGATGACAGATTAGAGTCATTAAAACGAAAAGAGGGAGTAAGAGGGCCGTGGAGAAAAGAAGAAGTAATCTTTGTCTGTGTAAATCTTAGACCAGATTCTGAGCGCCTAATTAGAAGGGGATTTCGTATTGCCTATCGTCTTAAAGCTAAGTGGTTTGTTGTGTACGTTAAAGATCAACCATCTCTGTCAAATGATGAGCAGAATATACTCGATAAAATCATAAGTCTTACGAATCGATTAGGTGGTAATTTCGAATTATATTCAACTGCAGACAGACGATTAGTGGTTGGTGAAATAACTAAACAATTACAAGATAAAAAAGCGACACAAGTTATCATAGGGCATTCAGCAAGATCGAGATGGCAAGAAATTAAACAAGGTTCCATTGTTGCACGTCTACTAAGAGAGGCTAGACATCTCGATGTTCTGGTGGTAGCTGATTAAATGACATATGATTATTTTATCAAAAAATCCCTTCTATAAAAATGTTCTAGATATAGTTTTTGATAAACTTAGATAGCCTAAGGTTATAAGAATCCTACCGAATACTTCCTACTAGTGCAACAACCTTCACTTTCACTACCTCCAGGTGTTTTTATTCATTTTACTTTGGTTCATATAATAATCGGTATTTATAAAAAAACGGAAAAGAATGCTTACGAATGCTCTTTTTTCTTTAATGAGCTTGCCTACATTCAATTGGTTCCTGTCCCGTTTTCAACAAACAAAGAACGACCCAAAACCATTATGTCTTTAGGTCCGTGCCAAATACCCCGTCAACAGTAACTAGATGGATAACTTTATACGAAAGATCCATGTATATTTCCTTAGTTTTACAGCTGGTTATAATCAAAAGCTCATGAGGACAGTTAGTTTTACGTCTGTTTTACAGATGAAAAAACGAGACATATCAGACTTGTAAGAGCAGTAACAAAGACCGTCCGTAAAGTATTTCATAAATTTAGGGATTTTTACTCTTACAGAAATATCCCATAATTGTAATATAAAGGGTGAATGAATTTCATGAAGGGAATGATTGATGCAATGAAAAGAATGGTTTTATGTATTTCATTGACTTTTGTAGCTTTTTTTGTCCTTTTTGGCTCCCTTGATTTCTTTACCAACAAGGCATCTGCAGAAACCCACGCCTATGATGGAAAAAGCCCTTACTACAATAGTTGTGCGGCAAGTGCGGTTACGAAGAAGAATTTGAAAATTTATGCAAACGGTGCTTCTGCAAATTTAGAGTTGAAATTCAGTACAACTTGCAAAACCGCTTGGGCAAAGATTACTCTAAGCAGGCCAGCTAAAACTGACGGAGAGGCAACGGCATTAGTCGTCCGGAACACTGATAATAAACAATTTAGTTGTGCATCTCCTGGAGGAAATGGGGAGATTAATAAAGGTCAAACAACATGTTATACACCTATGGTATATGATTTAGATCCGCGAAAAGCGAAAGCAGTTGCATTTTGGCCATATACGGCAGGTGAAACCGGCTGGTATTAATGATAAAGCAAAAGCCTTCTTCTACTTTTATGTAAAGAAAGGATGAATGACTTGAATCATAAACTTAAAATGATAGGTTTATCGTTAGTAATGATGTTGTCGATGTTCGTTATTGATTTTTTTATATTTGTGAATAATCAAGCACTAGCCGAAAATCATAATTATGATGGAAAAAGCCCTAACTATAATAGTTGTGCAAGCTCGGCTGTTACGAAGGATACAAAATGGATTGATTCCGTTTCGTATGTAGAATTGAAATTCAGCACTACCTGTAAAACTGCCTGGGCGAAAGTTACTGTTACGCGTCCGGCTGTATACAATCATGAAGCGGATGCTAGAATCGTTAGAAGCACAGATGGTAAAGCTTATACGTGTAACAGCACAGGAGGAAATGGTGTTGTAAATAAAGGGCAGACCTCATGTTATACACCAATGGTATATGACTTAGACCCGCGCAAGGCACAGGCCCAGGGGATACATGCAATCCCTAATAGTGACGCCTATAAGAAAGCGGTAACTATTTGGTATTAGAAGTGGTCTTTGATCATCATACAATGATTAGATGATAAATATTTCTTCACAACAAGCCTAGCTCCTTTTTTTGTGTAGATTTGTCAACCGAGAGCCATTCCATTGCGGAGTGGCTCTCTTTTTACTTTTTCTGAATGCCGTCCCTTTCCATCTGGATCTGTCTTAATACCATATGATAACAAGTGTCGCTTTTTTGTCTTGTAATTGATTCGTTATTGGGATGTGTACAAAGAGTTCCATGAAATCTTCGTATTAACTAATTCAATAATAATGGTTTGTTGAGAAGTATTTTATCTTGAAATGGTGATTATATAATTACCATTTCATCCTGTTAAATTGAATGGTACTTTAGGTCGGGGCAATGATCGCAAAAGTAGTAGTTTTATTTTTAAATATAAGGTAAAATATGGTATAATAATTACAGATTTTTCATTATATTAAAAATACAAGGAGTTGCAAACGATGATTTCATTTCCTAAGCCTGATGTTGAGCAGTTTTTGCGAACTTTTTCTATTGGTGATTTTGCACTTAGTCCAGATGAAAAGCAGCTGGTTTTTAGTACGAATTTGAGTGGCAAGTATAATTTATGGGGGATGAATCTGCCAAACACCTTCCCTTATCCGCTCACATTCGTGGATCAAAGCTGCCAAGGTCTTTTATATGATAAGCAAAGCAGGTTTATTATTGCTGGATTTGACCAAGACGGCAATGAAAATACTCAATTTTACGGGATTCCCTTGCAAGGTGGGGCGATGAAGGAAATTGTCTATCATGAAGATACTCGTAATTTTATGCCGATGTTATCGGAAGACAGCAATAAACTTTATTACACTTCATCGAAAGGAAATCCGTCCTATTTGAATGCCTATTGTTTAGATTTAGAATCGGGGCGTGAAACAAAGGTTCTAGAAGGAAATGATGCAGCAACGTATTTATATGGATTTAGCCCAGATGAAGAAACCTTACTTTACTATAAACACTTTGCCAATACATATACTCTTCTATATGCGAAACGCGGCAATGAAAATATCCTGCTAACGCCTCCTACTGAGAAACAACACACAGTTAATGATGGCGTTTTTGTTTCAGATTCAATGGTATATTTACTGACTGATTATGATTCAGATTTTACCTATTTGGCTTCATACAACCTTGAAACAGACCAATTCAGTAAAGTTAAAGAATTGAAAAATGAGAGTTTTGATGGCTTAAAATATAGTAAAGAGCATCAATTATTATATGTAACTAGTCAAAAGGGTGTAGAAGATCATTTATATGAATACAATCTCCAAAGTACCGATTGGAAAAAGCTTTCGTCCCCTTGCAGTGTCATTGAAAAGCTTGAAGTCGCTAAATCAGGCACTCTGTACTTATTAGGAAGGAGTGCAACTAAGCCTCATAATATTTATAAACGATTGGGAAATGAGTGGATATCATTAACTCAGTATTCTGTTCCTGGAGTAGATTCAAATGACTTAGTTGAACCGGATGTCATAACATACCCATCATTTGATCGTATGGAGATTGAAGCGTTATTTTTTAGGGCAAAAAAGGAAAATGATAATGGTGAAGTTATTTTCTGGCCTCACGGAGGTCCACAAGCGGCAGAACGGAAATTTTTTAGAGCTTCATTTCAGTTCTTTTTAAATCATGGGTACAGTATTTTCGCTCCAAACTTTCGTGGTTCTTCTGGTTATGGTTTGGAATTCATGAAAATGGTAGAAGGAGACTGGGGATATGGGCCACGCTTAGATAATGTCGCTGGTCTAGATTGGCTGATAAAACAAGGATATGCACAAAAAGGAAATATTCTATTAATGGGTGGAAGCTATGGTGGTTATATGGCTCTTCTTCTACACGGTCGCCATTCTGATTACTTTAAAGCGGTTGTTGATATTTTCGGTCCATCAAATCTATTCTCTTTTATCAATTCGGTTCCTGAAGATTGGAAGCCAGTTATGGATCAATGGGTAGGAAATCCGGAAAAAGATAAAGAAAAGCTCATTGAGTATTCTCCAATCACTTATTTAGACTCTATGACAAAGCCAATGCTTGTTATTCAAGGTGCAAACGATCCTCGTGTTGTCAAAGAAGAATCAGACCAAATTGTGCAAGCATTAAAGGATAAAGGAAGAGATGTTGAATATATGTTGTTAGAAGATGAAGGACATGGCTTTTCCAAGAAAGAAAATGAAATTGCCGTCTATCAAAAGATACTTTCATTCTTTAATCAATTCGTTCGTTCAAAAGAGAAAGCATAAACTAAAATTCCTGTTTGGGACTCCTCCGAAGCTACAAAGTTTATGAAACTATTAGAAATTACAAAATAATAATTGTATAACCTAAATTAGGTTCTGAAGGGAATAATCCTTCAACAGGACAAAAACACTAATTTAGCTGACACAAATTTTATTTAAGCTATTTCTTTGTAAATAAAGCGGAGTCCTTAGATGTAATAAGAAAATTAAGGAATTTAAAGTGAAAAAGAGGTTGTTTCAAAATTCGGACAGCCTCTTTAAATTTTTTTATTAATTAATTTAAAGATGAAAATATGAAGCCGATTTAACGATAATTTCATTCCCTTGGAGATTTTATACTTTGCACAGTTTGTTAATTACGAATTCAAGTGGAATGTATAATTGTTAGAGATGAATGGAGAAAACAACCCCCTTATCAGATTTGTTCCATAAAAATATTTGAATATATATATTAGAGTTTTATTGGGCTATTCCTTATTTGCCCTAAATACTCTATATCCCAAACTGTTTCCACAAGTTAGGACAAGCCGATAATGTTCCTCTATGATTTGTTCCAAAGATTCATTTAAAGGAAGAATGAGGTTATCGACAGCTGATGAATTTTTTAATTCTTCTAAAACTGTATTCGACTTTAGAATTTTTAGATTTTTAAATCCCTCCTTTTTGAATGCTTTTAACCATTCCGATTGTGTCAAGACATTCGTTAAATTATAGAATTTCATTATTTCCTTTTTTTGATTAAGGTTAAGTTCAGTCTCTGCCGTCATATCAATAGAAATCAAAGTACCACCAGGTTTTAGGACTCTGTAATATTCACAAAGCGATTGTTGAATATTAGTGAATGCTGTTGTGGATTCAGCCATGATAAAATCAAAATAATTATTAGTAAAAGGTAAATCTTCTATGGAATTCATATAAACATTACTGGGTATGTTAGCTTGTTGAAATCGTTGGTTTGCATGTTTTACCATCTCAGGGTGATTATCCAATGCGAAAACTTGGCAAAGAAAGTGTTGAGCCAAGAATTGAGATGTTTGCCCTGTTCCGCATCCAGCATCAAGGATTTTTGTGGATTGGTCTATTTTTTCATTCTTTAAGAGTTGTTTAGTTAGTTCAAATCCTCCAGGATGAGCCCCTTCAATTCCTAAGAATGCTAAGGCGTCTTGGTATGAATGATTCATTGCATTGTCTCCTTTAAAAAAGTAATTCATTTATTTTATGCAGCTGAATCAATGCGTGATTGAAATCAACAAAAAGGTAAATTTGAAACAGACTTTTAATTTGTATTAGGTGTTTAATCTATGCAGGCTAGTCCCCGGATGCATACGATGTAGAACGATTAAACAAGGGGAGTGTTAAAATGGGAAACCACAATTATTATCACAAGTGCAGGCAAGGTGTTGGAAGACCAGTAGAAATTCGTACAAATAGAGGGACGGTTCATCGTGGAATTATACATCGGGTTACTCGTAACCGTGTTTATATTCGTCCAATTGATGATGGTGGTAACATTGGAGGATTTGGTTTTGGTTTTAATTCAGGATTTGGTCGGGGGGCTGCTAATGGATTTGCCTTTGGGGCAATTTCGTCCTTAATCTTTCTTGCATTTCTTTGGTAGTAAAATAAAATAGAACACTAAAAAACCTGAAAAATAGACTCAGGTTTTTTTATTTTGTTTCGCGGAATGTCATATTAGTGGAAATAATCTAGAGGAAAAAAGGTACAAAAAAATAAAGGGGATTTTCTCTTCACTTGAAACCGGAATTTTTTCAATAAACCTGAAGACGAAGCGTTAAAGCAAGAGAGCCAGATGGTGATAGTACTCTTATAAACAGTTCACATACTTGATCTTTCAGGGCATCTATAGAAAGTGAATTTTAATATTTTTTTCACTTCAGGCTTCTTTATGGAGGAAGAAATGCAAACATGAAAACCTTTGAAATATATATTTGGGCATGAAGAAATCGTGCCATATATTGTATGTAAAGTGTATAATTGTAATGGAAATGATAGATTTGAATCCCAAATCTGTGTAACAAGGAGAAGTGTAATGATTGCCTTATATAAAATGAGTGACTCATTGGAAAATCAAATTGGAAAGCTGTTTCAAGGAGTAGGATACAAAACTGCTCGTTTTTATTCTGTGAATGCTTTGTTAGAGCAGATTATGAACCCGATGGTCATTATAACGCCCGCAATCTATCAAAAAGAATTAGAAGCTCTTCAAGTTCCAATTCTACCGCTTTCCATTCGTCTGGATGATATTGAGAGAATGAAAGAAAAAAAAGGTCTAATGAATGATTCTAGCAAAAAATGTTGTGTTGTTGCATCAGAAGAAGAAATTAAATGGCTAAAAAAAGAATATGATGAGAATCCAAGAATCCCATTACATTTTGTCAGTAAAGAAGAGTTTTTTTCAGCTGGTATACAACCGGATAGGGTGTATGTAGCTCCCGTTTGGATGAAAGATTTACTCACTCATTCACATAAAGGAACCGTACATCTTATCAAACCCTCCCTATCTTCTTTGATTTCTAGTATACAAATGGCAATTTCCATAGACAAATTAACAGCAAGTATAGCCATGGAAAGGTATCAGGTAGAAGCTATTGTTAAATCTGCTCACGATGGAGTTGTGGCAGTAGACCATGAGGGAAGAATTACAGTAGCTAACGAACATGCGAAAAAATTATTAGGTCTACAAGATGGAGTAAAAGGACATAAGATTACGGAATTTATCCCTCATTCCGATTTGATGCGCATTCTTGCAACTGGAAAAATTGAAATGGGGGATATTGCAACAGTTATGGGGAGGCAAATTGTCATTAACCGATTCCCAGTGATTGTCAAAGGTAAAATTGTTGGGGTAGTTTCAAGTTTTAAAGAAATCACTAATATTCAAAAAATGGAGCTTAAACTTAGAAAGATGTTACATCAAAGTGGACTTGAAGCAAAACATAGACTGAGTGATATTGTTGGTCGATCCTCGGAATTGATAAAGGCTAAGGAATTAGCCCAGCGATTTGCTCAAACTGAAGCAACTGTATTAATTACAGGTGAATCTGGAACCGGAAAAGAATTATTCGCACAAGGTATTCATTTGGCAAGTCCACGTGTACTGGGTCCTTTTGTTGCTGTAAACTGTTCTGCATTACCAGAAAGCCTGTTGGAAAGTGAATTATTTGGCTATGAAGAGGGTGCATTTACAGGGGCGAATAAGGGAGGAAAAGTAGGTCTATTTGAACTTGCTCACGGTGGTACTTTATTTTTAGATGAAATCGGTGAAATGCCTCTTCATATCCAAGCTCTATTATTGCGTGTTCTTCAGGAAAGAACAGTGCGAAGGGTCGGGGGCGAACGTGTTGTGCCAGTAGATGTTCGAATCATTGCTGCAACAAATCGAAAATTAGAGGAAGAAATTAGAGAAAAAAAGTTTCGAACTGACTTATATTACCGAATTAACGTTTTGAATGTTGAGTTACCACCTTTGCGAGATCGATTAATCGATATTCCTGATCTATTGGAGGCAATTGTTAATCAATTTAACGAAAAACGCGAAACGAAAATCGTTAGTATTGATCAAGAGGTATATACATTATTTAAGGCATATGACTGGCCAGGGAATATAAGGGAGCTCAGAAATATAGTTGAACGAATGGTACTGCTTGAGGAGGGAACATCCTTAACAGTGCAAAGCGGCGAATTCCTTTTACAAAAGCTTAATAGGAACAAAAACCAGAAAGATCTTTCTGATTTAAGCATTAAAGTGAAGGAGCGAGAACTGATTGAGGCGGCATTAAAAAAATATTTCAATAACAAAACTAAGACTGCACAAGCACTTGGAGTAGACCGATCTACTCTATGGAGAAAACTAAAAGAATATAATCTGTAGTGTTTCAAAATTCAACACCTTGTTGTAATTTAAAACACTTCTAGAAGGGTTAATAAAATAGAAAACCCCTATTTCGCTTAATATATCTGAATTTTCAGTATTTTTATTTTATTGGCACGGTTTTTGCAAGTTATGAAATTGTAGCACATTATTATGAAACATAATGAGGTGAAGAAATTGCAAAAACACTTTTCCATCGCAATTATTCCTGGGGACGGAATTGGTCCAGAAGTAGTTAATGAAGGGTTGAAAGTTTTAAAAGTGCTTGAAGAAGTACATTCAGATGTAAGATTTGTTTACGATTTCTATGATTGGAATTGTGAGTATTATCTAAAACATGGAAGGATGATGCCAACAAATGGACTAAATTTATTGGAGGATTACGACACGATTTTATTTGGAGCCGTTGGAGCTCCTACTGTTCCAGATCATGTTTCGGTATGGGAACTTATTCTTCCAATCCGCAGGCATTTTCAGCAATATGTTAACTTGAGACCGGTCAAACTGCTTAAAGGGTTGGAAAGCCCATTGAGATATAAATCACATGATGATTTAGACTTTGTCGTAATTAGAGAAAATACGGAAGGGGAGTATTCGAATATAGGTGGTCGCCTTCACGAAGGCACACCTTATGAAACAGCGATACAAAACAATGTATTTACCCGATATGGAAGTGAAAGGATTCTAAAGTATGCCTATTCAGTGGCTGAAAGTAGGCCAAAGAAAAGGCTGACGGTTGCAACAAAGTCCAATGCGATTAATCATACCATGCCATTTTGGGATGAAATCGTTAAAGAAATTGGAAATGAGTACCCTCAGATAGATGTTCAACTCTATCATATAGATGCACTTGCTGCTTATTTTATCTCAAAGCCTGAAAGCTTTGATGTCGTTGCGGGAAGCAATCTGTTTGGAGATATATTGACAGATTTAGGAGCCGCTATAGTTGGGGGACTAGGGTTGGCACCTTCTGGAAACATCAATCCTGAAAGGAAATATCCTTCGATGTTTGAACCAATACACGGCTCAGCACCAGATATAGCAGGAAAAGGTATTGCCAATCCAATTGCACAAATTTGGAGTATTAGTCTCATGATGGATCATCTTAGACTTCCTGAATTAGGAAAATTGGTGTTAAGCGCCATAGAAGAAGTGTTATTCGATGGTACTGTCAGAACTCCTGATCTCGGAGGAACGGCTAATACCATGGAAATGGGAGATGCAATTGTTTCAAAAATACGGGAAATGAGTTTAAAAACCAATTTGGGGGAGAAAAAATGATTATAAAAGACTATCATTTATCTATTGGTGGACAGCAAGTACCTACAGAAGAAACGATTCCTGTATATAACAAATATACAGGTGAAGTATTAACTCATGTTGCTAAGGCAGAAAAGCAGCATGTTTATAATGCTATAACAGAGGCACAAAAATGCTTTAAACAAGATCAATTAACTGCATTTCAAAGGTATCAAATTTTATTGAAAGCTTCCGAGTTGTTCCAAGAACGTAGAGAAGAATTTGAGATTACCTTGGTGAGAGAAGTAGGTAAGACCATTAAAGATGCCAAAGGTGAACTGGATCGCACCATTGAAACTTTGCGTTTGTCCGCGGAAGAAGCAAAAAGAATTACTGGTGAAATGATTCCGTTACAGGCCGTCGAAGGAGCGGATAATCGATTGGGGTTCACAATCCGTGTCCCTAAAGGAGTCATTGGAGCCATCACTCCCTTTAATTACCCATTATTGTTAGCGATACATAAAATCGCCCCAGCACTAGCATCAGGAAATACAGTAGTAGTAAAACCAGCACCAAACACACCTGTGACCACGTTTCAATTAGTAGAACTGTTTGAAGAGGCTGGACTGCCAAAAGGATATGTAAATGTGGTAAATGGTGGCGCCGAAGTTGGTGAATGGCTTTTACAGGATGAACGGATTGCCATGTATTCTTTCACTGGATCAGCAGGAGTTGGAAGATATATTAAAGAGAAAAGTGGAATGCGCCCAGTAACCTTGGAGCTAGGAAACAATTCTCCTAACATTATTCATTTTGATGCTGATTTGGACCAAGCGGCCAAGCTTACGGCTTCCCGTAGCTTTCACAATGCAGGGCAAGCATGTATATCTGTTCAGCGTTTATATGTGCATAATTCTGTATTGGATGATTTTACAGAAAAGTATCTTTCATATGTTCAACAACTGAAAGTTGGGAATCCGGAAGAACCGGACACGGATATAGGTCCAATGATTAATGAAAAAGAGGCGATTCGCGTAGAACAGTGGGTCAATGAGGCTATTTCAGAAGGTGCTGTTGCGCTTACGCCGATTCTTAGAGAAGGTTCACTGTTTTATCCAGCTGTATTAACTCAAACAACACCGAACATGAAAGTTGTTTGTCAGGAAGTGTTCGCACCGGTAGTGGCGATAATCCCTTACGAGGATATTTTGGAAGCATTAGAGTCGGCCAATCAATCGGATTATGGTCTTCAAGCAGGCATTTTTACACGAGATCTGGCTTTAGCTTTAAAGGCAGTCAAGGTGCTGGAATATGGTGGAGTAATCGTGAATGACGTATCAACCTACCGCAACGATATGATGCCATATGGTGGAGTTAAGAATAGTGGAATTGGCAAGGAAGGTCCAAGATATACGATTGAAGAAATGACAGATGAAAAAATGGTGGTGATTAACTTATGATTGAGAAATTATTACAGGGGAAAACAGCAATTGTAACGGGAGCAGGGTCAGGTATGGGGAAAGCCATTGCACAATTATTTGTTGAACAAAAAGCAAATGTAATCTTCGCAGACTTGAATATCGAGGCAGCAAAAGCAGCAAGCGATTCGTTTTCTAGCGAAAATGTCAAGGCCGTTCAGGTCGATGTTTCTAATAACGAAGATGTGGCTGCACTGTTCCAGGAAGTGGAGGAGGTTTTTGGAAGATTAGACATTGTAGTGAATTGTGCTGGGGTACCTCAGGTCTTCACAGAGGTGGAGGATTTAAGTATAGAACAATGGGATCGGATTATGGACGTTAATACGAAATCTATCTTTTTAACTACCAAGTATGCAGCTCCAATCATGAAAAAACAGCAAAGCGGTTCGATAATAAATATCGCTTCCATTGCAGGGGTACGAGCTCGTCCCGGTTTAAATGCATACTGTGCGTCAAAAGGAGCTGCCATTATGCTTACTAAGGCATTGGCATTGGAGTTCGCCCCGTATAAAATTCGTGTGAATGCCATTAACCCAGGACCTGCTGATACACCGATGATCAATCAATTTTTGAATGGGGACGGGACACTGATGGAAGAAGATAAGAAAAAAATCTTTTTGGACAGCGTTCCATTAGGTTCCCTTATACAGGCAGAGGATATTGCGCAAGCTTCGCTTTATCTCGCTTCCGACTTAGCAAAAATTGTGACTGGTGAGATACTCAATGTAGATGGTGGACGAGGGATATAATTAGTGAGCTAGACGAAAACATAGATAACAAGACTCCTTAATTAAGTGTATTTTTTCAGCCAAGCCGTACGATATTGTGAAATGACTTTAAGCAATATCGTATGCATTCAAAAAATGTAAGTGTCCGCTAGTGGCCTTTGATGTTGAGACTTTTGATTTTGCCATAATACTTATAAAGAACGACTTCAATCTAGTATTTTTTAGTTCATCAGTATATATAGCCTTTGAACCCGGTATAGCAGTCACAGTTAGAGCGAATCTGTCTAACACACTATTGCAATCAAAATGTCAGCTTACTTTGAATTTACCTTGGACGATAGGACTTCACGAACCTCGATTACGAGACCGATTCAGTAGAATTAGCAACAAGCTGGCTCACATGTTTCGTTAAATAAGACTTTCTTTTATGCTTCAACTTTATGTGATGTATCGAGGTACGAGATTACTATGGGCAGAGCCTACTAAATTATCCCCCTACAAAAAAGTAGGAGGAATCAAATAAAAATGGCTCAAGGATATCCTTGCAAGATTTAACTGGGCAAATGCAGTGATTCTATTAGTTAGAATAGTAAAAAAACGAGCTATTCTCTAGTACTCCAATATTAACAAAATTTCCTAAATAGGAGTTGTAATATGCAGGAATCTGAATTAGGAGCACGTACAATAAAAAAGGTATCCAGAAGGATTATTCCTTATATTTTTGTGTTGTATATCATTGCTTTTTTAGACAGAGTAAACATTGGCTATGCTGCTCTGGAGATGAATAAAGATCTCGGTTTAACAGCATCCACTTTGGGGTTAATTTCTGGTATTTTCTTTATTGGTTACTTTCTTTTTGAAGTACCCAGTAATATGCTAATGCATCGTATAGGAGCGAGAAAGTGGATTGGGCGAATAATGATAACCTGGGGTATTGTTGTAATATTAACAGCCTGGGTCCAAAATGCGAATCATTTGTATATCCTACGCTTTTTGCTAGGAGTTGCCGAAGCTGGATTTTTTCCAGGCGTTTTACTTTATATTACGTATTGGTTCCGAGGAAAAGAACGAGCTCGTGCAGTAGCCCTTTTCATGACAGCTTTGACAGTGTCCAATATTATTGGAGCACCCGTTACCACGTGGATAATTGATAATATTAATTGGGGTGGAATGGCTGGATGGCGCTGGATATTTGTACTGGAAGGAATTCCTGCTGTCATTTTAGGGATTACGACTATCTTTTATTTAACAGATCGTCCTGAACAGGCAAAGTGGCTTACAAAGGAAGAGAAAGGGTGGCTCATATCCGAAATTGAAAAAGAAAATCAAGGTAAGGAGATAGGCAAACACTCTAGTCTGAAAAATATTTTTTGGAGTTCTAGAATTTGGAGATTGTCGTTTATTTACCTTACATTAGTCACTGGTTTGTATGGAATAGGGTTTTGGATGCCAACTATTATCAAATCCTTTTCAAATATTTTAACAAATACTCAAGTCGGTTTGATTACAATGATACCTTATATTTTTGGAGGAATAGCGATGGTTTGGTGGGCACGCCGATCTGATCGCACTGGTGAAAGAAAAATGCATGCTGCCATTCCGCCGCTTGTTGGTGCTATTGGCCTTATGGGATGTGGATTAACTACGGATCCTATCCTATCTATAATCATGATGTCTGTTGCAACTGTTGGTATTTACAGTATTTTCGGACCTTTTTGGGCAATTCCTTCATTATTCCTTACTGAATTAGAAGCTGCTGTAGGAATAGCGCTCATTAGTTCCGTTGGTAATTTAGGTGGGTTTATCGGCCCATATGTAATTGGTTATGTACAGGATACTACAGGTAGTGTAGAGATGGGATTATATTTTATTAGTATAGTCTTATTCATCTGCTTTTTACTCGTCTTTACAATTAAGAAAGGACTTGTTACTTCTGCTTCAGTTCAGCAGCAATCAAAAAACCTTAATATAAGGTAAAGAGAAACGTTAGTGCAGAATAAGAAATCGAATTGAAAATAGATATATACGGATTAATAATAGGGAGTCTGTAGAGAGATTCCCTAATTTCATATAAGTAGGAGTAAGGTCATTGATATTAGAACTAAATAAGTAATTTATTTACCAAATCTTTTTTGACTACAAAATATGCAGCTTCGAAAATATTAGGATTAAGCGTCCTTGATTTAATGAAAAATGAGAATCTATTGGAAGTTGCAAAAGAAGAATTTGAAAAAGAATTAGAAGCCAAAGGTAATTACAGAACTCCTCTTCCAGAAGGAACAAGCCCTCCACTATATTAGTAAAAAAATCTATCCATATAAATTACAGAATGAAAAAAAGGGGGAAAGAAAATGTTTGAAAAGAAAAATCTTATCATTTCCATAGTCATGTTGATCTTTGCTCTTGTCCTTGTTGGATGTAGTTCGAAGTCAGATAATTCTAATAATAATGATTCTTCTTCATCCAAGCCAGGTGGTTCACTAAAAGTGGCCTATCCAGCACAGCCAACATCACTGGATCCACACCTGACGACAGCAAATGCAACACGCGACCCAGCAAGGCATATATTTGAGACATTAGTCACTTTAAATTCTAAATTTGAAGTAACTCCAATGCTTGCTGAATCCTATGAGGTTAGTAAAGATAGAAAAAAAGTTACATTTGTATTAAGAAAAGGCGTCAAATTTCATAATGGGAAAGAAATGAAGGCTGAGGATGTCATTGCTTCCATGAAAAAATGGCAAGAAGGGGCCGTTGCAAAGGCAAACCTAGGAAATTCTAAGTGGGAAGCTAAAGATGAATATACGGTTATCCTGCATGTCGAAACACCATCTATCGTTCTATTACCAGTACTGGCAGAAGTGGGGCAATTCGCAGCCATCATGCCAAAAGAGGTGATAGAATCGGCTGGTACAAGTGGAATCACAGAATATATCGGAACAGGTCCATTTAAGTTTGTAGAGTGGAAACAAAATCAATACGTTCATTTAAAGAAATTTGATGATTATAAGGCTTCATCCCAACCTGCAGACGGTTTAGCTGGTAAAAAGGAAGCTCTTGTAGATGACATATATTTTCACTTTGTCACTGATAACTCGACTCGAGTAGCAGGGATGATTAGTGGAGAATATGACTTGAGCGTAATGATGCCATGGGATGCAGCACCACAATTTAAAAATGTACCAAGTCTCGAAACCATTCAAGCGCCTTTGGGAATTCACACTCTAATTTTTAATAAACAAAATGGATTCCTGAAAAATGTTAAAGCTCGCCAAGCGGTGAATTTAGCAATTGATAAAAAAGAGGTCTTAACAGCTGCTGTTACTGATGGTTATTTTAGACTCGACCCTGGATATATGTTAAAAGAGCAAGGCTTATGGTACACGGATACAGGGAAAGAAATTTATGAAGCTAAAGATACTGAAAAGGCCAAACAATTGCTGAAGGAAGCTGGGTATAATGGGGAAGAATTAAGAATCCTGACAAGCCGTGACTATTCACAACATTATAATTCTGCCGTCGCAGTTCAGCAACAACTTAAGAAAATTGGTATGAACGTAAAGCTAGACGTGGTGGATTGGTCTACTCTATTAGATCGCCGAAATAAGCCTGATCAATGGGAAATGTTTTTTACTAGCTGGCCTGTTAGCGCAACCCCGCTCCAATATCCATTCTTGGATTCTAGAGCAAAGTTTGCAGGCTGGACGAATAACCCTGAAATAGACAAACTATTGGATCAAATTAAAGCTCAGTCTTCCCAGGATAAAGCTAAAGAAACCTTTAATGAATTGCAAAAAGTGATTTGGGAAGATATGCCTGTTGTTAATATTGGTGCTTATGATTCCATATCCGTAAAAGCGGAAAAAGTCAAAGGATATCAAGAATTCCTTGGACCTGTTTTATGGAATACGACCGTTAAAGAATAAAATCAATTGCTCAGATACCCCTTCATACGTTTTGCATTGAAGGGGTTAATTGTAGAAAGGAGATTTTTAATGAAAGCCTATATTCTACAGCGAGTCTTATCTCTCATTCCGGTTCTATTAACTGTAGCTATTGTAGTCTTTTTCATTATGCATTTAATACCAGGAGATCCAGCATCAGTAATGCTTGGGGCAGATGCAACTGAAGATGACATTGAAAGATTAAGAGAAGAACTCGGTTTAAATCTACCTATGTATGAGCAATTTTTTAATTGGGTCTTAGGTCTTCTTCAAGGAGACTTGGGTATGTCAATTTATATGAAGGAACCAGTTTTACAGGTATTTATGGATCACTTAGGTCCGACTCTTTCATTAGCGATATTGGCACAGGGGATTTCTATACTTATAGCTATTCCTATGGGAATTATTGCTGCCAAAAAACGGGGAACAAGCACAGACCAAATGTTCATGGTGGGTTCTTTGTTGGGAATTTCCTTGCCAAGCTTTCTCCTTGCATTATTATTATCTTTATTTTTCGCAGTGAAACTCCAATGGTTTCCGGTAGCTGGATATAAACCACTTGATGATGGGCTATTGGCTCACCTTGAATATCTAATATTGCCTGCCTTGTCACTTGGGGCCATACAAGCGGCTTTGATTGCGCGGATGACAAGGGCCTCAATGTTAGAGGTACTAAGCATGAACTACATTAAAACCGCAAAATCAAAAGGTGTAAAAGAAAAATTAATCATTTATAAACATGCATTGAGAAATGCTTTTATCCCTATTCTGACTGTCGTTGGACAAACCTTTGGGACATTGGTAGCGGGAGCAGTAATTACAGAAACGGTTTTTAATATTCCGGGACTCGGTCAACTTATCATGAACTCAATAGTCCAGCGAGATTACGAGGTTCTCCAAGGAACTGTTCTGCTGGTTTCCGCCGCATATGTATTCATTAATTTAATAGTAGATTTACTGTACGGTGTGGTTGATCCAAGGGTACGGTTAAGTCGGAAATAGAGAAATGAATTGAAGGGGGGATGATTTATGGAAGCAAAAACGATTATACAAAAAACAGACCCATTGTACTCAAAAAATCATATGAAGAAAGAACGTCAATCTTTACTTCTGCGCAGGTATTTTTCAAATCGGCTTGTAGTTACTGGAAGTGTGATTATATTAATTCTCAGTTTAATCTCTATTTTTGCACCTTTGATCACCATATACACACCATATGACATGATAGTAACGGCTCGTCTAAGCCCACCAAGTGCTGAACATTTTTTTGGAACAGATAACTTTGGCAGGGATTTATTTAGCCGGGTGGTTTATGGTACTCGGGTATCAATGACCGTCGGACTTACAGTAGCTGCGATAACACTGGTAATAGGAGCAGTAATTGGTTTGTACTCAGCTTATTATAGGACCTTGGATCATATTCTGATGAGGATATGTGACGGCTTAATGGCATTTCCAGCAATTCTATTGGCCATTGCGCTCATGGCAGCATTAGGGCCGAATATAATTAATGTCATTCTTTCGTTATCTATTGTAAATACACCTACTGTGGCACGCGTCGTTCGTTCGGCTGCCATTGTAGTCAAAGAACAAACCTTTATAGAAGCTTTGAGATCACAAGGTGCCAGTTCATGGCGAATTATCTGGCTTCATATTGCTCCAAACACTATGTCTCCTCTGATTGTTCAAATCACCTACGTATTTGGGGTTTCTGTCATAATTGAAGCATCGCTCAGCTTTTTGGGAGCTGGTATTCCTGCGCCAGCACCAAGTCTAGGAAACATTTTATTTGATGGTAAAATCGTAATTTTTAATGCTTGGTGGATGACAGTTTTCCCAGGTGTATTCATTATTCTATCCGTATTGGGTTTGAATCTATTCGGTGATGGACTTCGAGATTTGCTCGATCCGCACACCAATAAAGTAAAGAAATAATTTGATTACACGGTATTAATGAGGAGGACGTTTATGGGTAAAGAATGTTTATTAGAGGTCAAAAACCTGAAAACGACGTTCATGACAGAAAAGGGACCTGTTACCGCGGTTAATGGGGTTTCATTCGAGATATTTTCAGGAGAGACCCTTGGGATTGTTGGAGAGTCGGGATGCGGAAAAAGTGTAACCTCGGAATCTATTTTACGATTGCTAAATGAAAACACGACTAAATATGAAGGAGAGCTGATCTATAAGGGCAGAAACTTGCTATCCTTGAGCGAAGATCAAATGAGACACATTCGTGGAAACGAAATATCTATGATATTTCAAGATCCGATGACTTCTCTTAATCCTGTATATACAATTGGCTATCAAATTGCAGAATCTTTCATCATTCATCAAAAGCTTGGAAAAGAAGAGGCTTATACCAGAGCTATAGAAATGCTCAAATTAACAGGGATTCCTTCTCCAGAAAGAAGGGTGAATGAGTATCCTCATGAGTTATCAGGAGGAATGAGACAGAGGGTAATGATAGCAATGGCATTGGCGTGTAACCCTAATCTACTTATCGCAGATGAGCCCACGACCGCTTTAGACGTTACTATTCAAGCCCAAATATTGGACTTGATTCAAGGTTTGAAGAAGGAACTAAACATGGGAGTCATGTTGATAACACACGACTTGGGAGTAGTTGCTGAGGTCTGTACACGTGTGGTGGTTATGTATTTAGGTCAAATAATCGAAGAAGCTGAAGTAGGATCTTTATTTTCGGAACCCTTACATCCCTACACCAAAGGATTGTTAAAATCCGTTCCACGTTTGGATGGGGACCGTTCTAAAAATATGCATGTGATTGAAGGGATGGTCCCGTCTCTTAATAATATTCCCCAAGGGTGTCGATTTGCTCCAAGATGTTCGCATTCTACAAGCCTGTGTGAAGAAAAACCACCAGAATTAAAAGAGATTGAAGACGGACATAAAGTGCGCTGTTGGCATTATGAAACTGTATTACAAGAGGGGAGGCGAAAAGGTATTGCAGACGCTGTCAGATGAAAGAGCTCCGATTTTACAGGTTAAGAATTTGAGGAAGTATTTTCCTATTTATTCTCCTCTTGGCCGAGTGAAAGGGCATGTTAAAGCGGTAAATAATGTAGAGTTTACCTTAAATGAACGAGAAACGCTTGGACTTGTAGGTGAATCGGGTTGTGGGAAGAGTACAACAGGAAGAACCATCATGCGTTTAACGGAACCTACAGAGGGTCAAGCCATATATAAGGAAAGCGACCTTTTTAAGTTAAAAGGGAAGGAAATCGAGCAAATTAGGCAAGAAATACAAATGGTGTTTCAAGATCCTCATTCTTCTTTAGACCCTAAGCAAACCATAGGACATGCAATTGAAGAGCCTATGAAGATACATAAAATAGGGTCAAAGAAAGAACGTATGGAAAGAACCTTGGACTTACTTAATAAAGTCGGACTTAGAGAAGACCAATATTACCGTTATCCCCATGAATTTTCAGGTGGGCAAAGACAGAGGATTGGAATTGCTAGAGCTTTAGCAGTAAACCCTAAAATTGTAATTTGTGATGAACCAGTGTCCGCTCTCGATGTATCCATTCAATCGCAGGTCATAAACTTGTTGCAGGAATTGCAAGATAACTTAAATCTTTCTTACCTCTTTATTGCCCATGATTTAAGTGTAGTCCGACATATAGCTGATAACATTGGAGTTATGTATTTGGGACATATGGTAGAACGCGCTGCAACAGATGAACTATTTTCTCATCCCTTGCATCCGTATACTCAAGCATTATTATCCGCTGTTCCAATTCCCGATCCTAAATTAAAAAAGGAACGGATTATTTTAAAAGGGGATGTACCGTCTCCACTTAATCCGCCATCGGGATGCATTTTTCATACGAGATGTCCTCATGTAATGGATCGTTGCAAAGTTCTATCGCCTGCACTTACAAAAAAGGGGGCCAATCACTTTGTAGCTTGTCATTTATATGAATAATATATTTACATTATTCTGGTTCACTACTATTCTCCCAACTAACTTTTCTTTTTTAAAAAGAAGAATCTAAACCAATAACGAGGTGAATTGATGTTTGCAGATTTAGTGTTAGTGAATGGTCAAGTAATTACATCAAACATGGAATACGACGTAAATGAAGCTGTTGCGGTTACTGATAACCTAATTGTTGCGGTGGGAAAAAATGAAGAAGTGAAACGATTAATTGGTTCTCAAACGGAGGTAGTGGATTTAGCAGGTAGAAGTTTAGTGCCAGGCTTTATTGACTCTCATCTTCATATTACTTTATTTGGTACAAATAAATTAGGAGTAAGCTGTAAGGAGCCCACAATCGAATCTTTACATGACGTTTTAAAAGAAATTGAAAAAAAAGTGAATGAAACACCAATTGGAAACTGGGTGCGTGTATGGGGATTCAATGAAACCAAAATATCAGAAAATAGATATCCTTCTAGAAAAGAATTGGATCATATTTCTAGCAATCACCCGATCATTCTTCGGCGCGCCTGTGGTCACATTTCCGTGGTAAATAGCAAGGCGTTAGAGATAGCAGGGATTGATGAACATACCCCAGATCCCGAAGGTGGAAAAGTGGTCCGCGATGAAGTAGGAGTTCCTACAGGAGTTTTAATAGAAAACGCACAAATGCCTTATTACGAATTGGCTGATTATACACATGAAGAGCTTCTACAAGGATTGATGATGGCTTCAAATGATTTTATCGCTTCTGGCATTACCAGCATTCACGATGCAGGTGTCTCTAGCCCGGAAAACTTTAGGGTGATGCAAGAGGCAGTTCGTAACGGACAGGTTCAGGTTAGGACTTATGCAATTGTCTCAACAATCAATAAGTCAGAAGAATTTGTTGACAAGATGATAAAAGCAGGAATTTCAACAGGTCTGGGAGATGAGAAATTTAAAATTGGTCCAGCTAAGGTTTTTACTGATGGGAGTAGTAGCGGGCCAACTGCTGCAATGAGGGAACCTTACACTGATAATTCGGAATATTCCGGTATCCTGTACTTTAGCCAGGAGGAACTTAACCGTATTCTCGGGGAGGCTCATGAAAAAGGGTTTCAGATCACAGCTCATGCTCAAGGAGACCGGGCTATTGAAATGATGCTTAACTGTATTGAAGAGGCATTGAAAAAACATCCAAGAAAGAATCACCGCCATCGGATTGAACATGCAGGAATTACAATGCCTGATTTAGTTGAACGGATGAGGCAATTAGAGGTTATTCCTATTCCGAATCCTGCTTTCTTCCTTAAATACGGTGATGGCTACATTAAAAGCTACGGAGAACGAGTCAATCATATGTATCCAGTTCGTGATTTCATTGATAAGGGGATAATAGCTGCCGGAGGTTCCGACAGTCCGGTCACCTCGTTTAATCCGCTTTTAGGAATTCATGGAGCTGTAAATAGGAAAAGTTCAACAGGGCAGGATGTAGGAGGTAACCAGCGAATAGGCGTATTAGAGGCAATCAAGCTGTTTACATGGAATGGAGCATATGCGAGTTTTGAAGAGAATTTAAAAGGTAGCATAGAAATAGGAAAGTTAGCAGATTTGGTTGTATTAAACGGTGCAATTCTTGATGTACCTACTGATCAAATTAAAGATATGCAAGTGGATTATACAATAATAGGCGGTAAAGTGGTATTCCAAAAAGAAAGCAATGATATATTATCCAAATCCTAATTAAATCAAGATATCAATTTAAATAGAGATAGATGAAGTATATGTTCCTTAAATAGGAAGGATGAAAGGAATTGAGAATAGGTATAGGTCATATTATGCATGAAACTAATACGTTTTCCGCTGTAAAAACAACTAAAGATTCATTCAAGGAGATTCTTTGGGCAAGAAACGAGGAGGTGTTACGATGCCACGACGGTGTAAAGGATTATATTGGTGGAATGATTGATAAAGGAAGGGAATTAGGAGTTGACCTTATTCCGAGTTTTTCTGCATTTGCCAATCCAGCTGGTACGATAACTAGAGAATGTTTTGAAATATTAAAAAAGGAGCTAATAACAAATATACAAGGTAAAGGAAAACTAGATGCTATTTGCCTCGCTTTACATGGTGCCGGGGTCGTGGATGGAATTGATGATTTAGAAGGTGAATTACTAAGGGAGTTAAGAAAGATACTGGGCTATGAAATTCCCATAGTCGTCACTTTGGATTTACATGGAAATCTTTCTGAAACAATGGTAAAAGAAGCAAATTTGTTACTAGGCGTTAAGTATTATCCGCATATTGATTGTTATGAAACAGGCTTAAAGGCTATGGATTTAACAGTGAAAATACTTAAGGGAGAAATTAATCCTGTTATGGTAATGAAAAAATTGCCAATCTTAATACCAATAGCCGCTGGTACAACGGATAAGTCTCCTGCAAAAGATATTACTCATTTATGTCTACAAATGGAAGAACAAACAGAAGTGATTGATTGTACCTTCTTTCATGGATTTCCATATACAGACATTCCAGATGTATCGGCAACTGTCATAACGATAACTGATGGAAATGATGAAATAGCGCAAACTGTCTGCAAGGAAGTGGCCAAGGATATATGGGCTATGAGAGCAAAGTTTTTACGGGAACTTCCTGATCCTAAAAATGGGATGCTCCAAGCGTTATCTATTGGAGAATGTCCAATTATCATTAATGAATCTTCTGATAACCCTGGGGCTGGCGCTCCAGGGGACGGTACTTATTTATTGAGGGAAATGTTAGAGTTTAATATTCCTAAATCATGCTTTGGGTTTATTTATGATCCAGAAGTAGCAAACCTAGCTCACCAGGTAGGGGTTGGTGGAAAAATAGATGTGTTCATTGGTGGGAAAACTGATTCCCTACATGGAGAACCAATTGCTCTAACTTCTGCTTATATAAAAGCACTGACCGATGGTAGATTTACCACCTCATCACCTATGATGAAAGGATTTGAATTTAATCTAGGAAAATCAGTTCGGTTACAGGTTGGGAATGTAGATATTATAGTTTGTTCCGTAAATTGGCAGACGTTAGACGAACAAATCTTTTTGTTACATGGAATTGATGTTACTGAATTTAGGATTGTCGCATTAAAATCAGCACAGCATTTCCGTGCTGGTTTTAAGCACCTTGCTAAAAAGATTATCTCTGTAGATTCACCAGGATTAAGTACGAGTAAAGTAGCTAGCTTTAATTATCAAAGAATTATTAGACCGATCTATCCGTTAGATTGCAATTAATTATGAGTCTCATGTACCCAACATTTAATAAAAAAGGGAAGGCAATCGAAGGACTCTTTAACAGTGTCTTTTTTAGATATAACGATGATACGAACGTTTCTCTATTGATGGTGAACCACCAATAATTATAAGAAAACTTCTAATAGAAAGGGAGTATTTACGAATGAGTATACAGCAAATGCAAGCTAGGAGAATAAGAGATAAAGAGGAAGTAATCCGACTTACCCAGTCCCTTGTCAAAATCGAAAGTGTTTATCGCCCCGGAGTTGAAGGCGGAAACGAAGAAAAAGTCGCCAACTATGTAGCAAACTATCTAAGAGATATAGGGATTGAGGTATTTATTGAAGAAGTAGAGCCAGGCCGTCCAAATGTTATAGGCATTGTTGATTCCGGCAGACCAGGAAAAACGTTACTTTTCGAAGGTCATACAGATGTGGTAACAGAAGGAGAACGGGAAGCTTGGAAGTACGATCCATTTGGTGCGGAAATAGTAAATGGAAGAATGTATGGCCGAGGGACAAATGATACAAAAGGAAATCTGTCGTGTATGATTACTGCTGTTCATTCCTTATTAAGAGATAAGGAATACTGGTCAGGGAAAATTATTCTATGCATTCCTTGTGATGAAGAGGGAATGATGATTGGCATTAAACATTTTATCAAAAAGGGATGGGCAAAAGATGTAGCAGGAGCTATCATTTGTGAACCTGAAGAAAATGAAGTCTGCATTACACAAAAGGGGGCTATGCGGATTGCCATTAATGTTTACGGAAAAATGGCTCATGGAGCTATGCCTTTAAGCGGGATCAATCCGAATACACGTATGGCTAAAATAATCTGTGAAATTGATAAGTTAGAAACTCTTGAGAAAGAACGTCTTGGAAAGCACGATCTGTTGGGCTGGCCCTCCATAACACCGACAATATTAATGGGACCTGTTCACGGGGAAGCACAAATTAATGTTGTTCCAGATCAATGCATGACCACATTGGATATTCGAACTATACCTGGCCAAGAGCATAAGGTTATAAAATCTCAATTGCAAAACATTATAGATAAACTTGCTAAAGATGATCCTGATTTTAAAGCAGAAATGGAAGTGATTGAGGAACGTCCATGGACCATTACCGACCGTGATAACCCAGTAGTCACGGCTGTTGCAAAAGCTGCTCAAATCGTTACGGGAAAAGAAGCGGTTTATAACGGAGTCCCAGGAGCAACAGATGGGACATTCCTGCATATGGCTGGTATTCCAATTGTCACGATTGGAGCGGGGGAAAGGGAAGTACCACACCAAATAAATGAATATGTAGATGTTGAAGAACTTGCGGAGACAACAGAAATCTATCGGACTGCCGCCCTTATTTTTTTAAATGAAGAATCATTTTAGTGAAAGGATATTAAATTACTGTACTCCCTTGAAATTGGATAAGTCTTATAGCAGATTTATGCGATTAATAGAGCAAATTCGTAAAAAGCCCTTACTCTTCAAGAGTAAAGGCTTTTTACACTGGGTAAATATTTAAGTATTAGTTTAGTAACAGGAGCTAAACACTTATTATCGGTGTCGATAACGCAAAATTCAAACATGTTCTAGAGCTCAAGACTTTAGAGGAATAGAGTTTGGCTTACCCTGCTAAAAATGAAGTGTGAAGAAAAAATATGGATGAATACAAGGAAGCCAAAAACGAATTTTTCCAATGTGGCCCCACTTTCTCGAATCGCCTCCGTACTCCTTTTCCAGCTAAATGGATTCACTACTTGTGAGGTTATTTAGCTTCTTTAATATCTCCACATTTTAGTAGTAAAATATTCCAACATAAAAAAAGCGTGCCTGATAACATTTGTGAAACAACCATTTTCTTAATTTGATGGTGATGATGGCTTACCATCGCTATTGGGGCAAGCGATAGCGTGCAGGACTTTGGTATATTAATTAATTTAAAATAGTTACTGATACGATTCTACCGTTATAATATAATTATATTTCATTTTAGAGGTGAAACAACATAATGAAAATTAGTGTTATAGGCTCAAAGTATTTTTTAGAATCCTTATCTGTTCAATATCCCTTATTTCCTGAAGTACAATTTATTTCCTTTCAGTACGAGATGCCTGAAGAAAGTAGTCTGTTAATAGAAGAAGCTGGTAAACAAACTGATTTAGTATTGTTTTCAGGTTCAATCCCTTTTTATTATGGATACAAGCAAGTTAAAAGAAATTTCATAGAAGCTATATATGTCCCTTTTGATGAATTGACTATAGCGCTCTCGTTATTATCGATTTCTCATCGGGAAAAAGTGACTTTGAATGAAATTTCTATAGATTTACCGGATCAAAGCCGGTTAATGAAGGTGCTGGAAGAATCAGAAATCGTAGAAAAGTCCCTTTATGTTAAGGATTACCCTTGGATATATAAGAGGGATGAAGAAACCCAGGCACTAAATATAGCTGAATTTGTCCACTTTCATAGCAAACAATATAAGGAAGGAAAAACCCTTTTTGCACTAACGAGTATTCATGCAGTTTATCAGGAGCTTCAAAGGCTATCCATTCCTTCTAGATATATGGTCCAGCCCAAACGTACCTTAATTGAAAGCCTAACAAGAGCTGTATCCTTGTTGAAACTAAAGAAAACGGAAGAATCTCAGATTGCTGTTATTTCTATTCAAGATTATCAACAAAATCTTAATGGGAGTGATTCATTTTTAAATTTTTTACAGAAGTTGAGTAAAAGGCTACAAGCTCGTGTTTCTCTTGAATACTTAAATCCATATTTGATTTATACAACACGTGGAGCATTGCAGGCGTTCGAAAACGATTTTTATAATGATATTATCGGACAAATGGAAAGAGAATTTCAAACTTTATTCCAAATTGGTATTGGGTATGGGTATACAATTCAGGAGTCGGAAAAACATTCAGCCCAAGCGTTATTTTTTACTAATAAATTTCTAAAGAGTAAAACGATTGCATGCTTGGTGGATGAAGATCAAAAATTACAAGGACCTTTATTTGAAGAAAATCACCTTGTGGAATTGAAAAATGAGGATGAAACTATTCAAAAACTAGCCAGTGAACTTAAAATGAGTGCAAAAAATATAAAGTTAATTCATCAGTTTATTTCCATAAACAATTTTCGGGCTTTTTCTGCAGCAGAGCTAGAAGAATACATGAATTGCACCCGACGATCGGCAGAAAGATTTATTAAAAGGCTCATTGAAGGAGGCTGTTTTTTAAAAGGTGGTGAGGAACATCCTTACGATCAAGGAAGACCTCGAAATTTATATTTAGCTACAGAAAAATTCAAGAACCTAACTGGAATTTAAAAATTCAGACTTTACAGAAAAAGGGGATTAGTATATATTATTTTTATTAACGACATATAGCGACAGTGTGAAAGGGGAGCTTAGTTTTGATTATTGAACGTTGTGAAATTTATGCCACTCATTTGCCTTTAAAAGAACCATTTGTTATTTCCTATCAAACATATAAGTATATGCCTTCTGTTATCGTAAAATTGATAGCCGATAACGGGCTAGTAGGATATGGTGAAGCAGTACCTGATGAACATGTAACAGGGGAAACGTTTTATGCAACATTCGAAGTATTAAAGCATGTCCTATTGCCTGCTTTGAAACAAGAAAATCCATTTAATTTGGAAAAAATTCACGACATTATGAATTCGGCCATTATGGGAAATCCCTCAGCAAAAGCGGCAATTGATATTGCGTGCTATGACCTTATGGGAAAATACACAAAATTGCCGATTTATGATTTATTAGGTGGGAAATTTCATGAATCCCTAACTTTTGCAAAGGTTTTAAGTATTGACGAACCAGAGATTATGGCTGAAAAAGCTCAGGAAGCTGTCGACCAAGGATATACTTCGTTAAAACTTAAGGTAGGTTGGGATATTGAGTCAGATGTAGAGCGTATAGCAGCGGTTCGAGAAAAAGTTGGGGAGAAGTTTCCAATTCGGGTAGATGCCAATCAGGGATGGGGAACTTATGCCAATGCCCTTCCAGCAGTAAAAGCTTTGGAACCATTTCACCTTTCATGGTTAGAACAGCCGATTAGAATGGGAGACATTGACGGTCTTGCAGAACTCAAAGAAAAAACAACCATTCCCATTATGGCTGATGAAAGCATCCATCACGGGTACCATCTACAGGAACTAATTAAAAAGAAGGCCGTAGATAAAATCAATATAAAACTAATGAAGTGCGGTGGAATTTATCAGGCAATCCAATTGGCAAAGACAGCTGAGATTGCAGGTATCAGCTGCCAAATTGGGTCCATGGTAGAATCCTCAATCGGATCGTCAGCAGGATACCATACGGCCATTTCACGAAAAAATATTACCAGTACAGAACTGACAGGTCCACTGCTATTCAGTCAGGACATTGGAAATCTTGATTATGAAATTCCCTATGTACATCTTACAAGAGAACCGGGGCTTGGAATTAATATCAACGAGGAAGTTCTTGGGCAATTGACCATAAAAAAAGAGCAAGTTTAATATTTTTATAGAAACCGGATGTAGCAAATCAATTAGGATGAGGTGAAATGATGGAAACTGAAAAAAATAATGTGACAGTTAAGAAAAAGGCATGGTTAAAAGTGCCACATACATATACGCTCATATTTATCATAATCATCATGGCAGGGCTTGCTTCATATGTAATTCCTGCCGGTGAATTCGATCGTGTTGAAGATGAGAAATCGGGTAGAATGCTTGTTGTCGACGGAAGCTATCATGCTATTGATCGTGATCCTGTGAGCTTCTTTGACCTTTTCACGTCCATTCCATTGGGCTTAGAAAAGGGAGCCCAGATTATTTTTTATATTTTTCTTGTAAGTGGTGTATTTGGTATTATTCGAACTACTGGTGCGATTGAAGCAGGGGTCTATAAAGGGGTACGATCTCTTGAAGGGCGAGAAAAACTATTAATTCCGTTGAGTATGTTGCTTTTTTCCATAGGCGGCTTTAGCATGGGGATGGCAGAAGAAACCATTATCTTCGTGCCTATAGGGATCGCGATAGCAAGAGCTATGGGCTTTGATGCGGTTACTGGAACGGCTATGATTACCCTTGGTGCTGCTAGCGGATTTTTTGGAGGCATGCTCAACCCGTTCACTGTAGGGGTCGCCCAATCACTGGCAGAAGTACCTTTATTCTCTGGAATTGGTTTCCGTTTTGTTGTCTATATTTTTGTCCTGGCATTTGCCATTTGGTATGTCAGCCGTTATGCAAATAAGGTAAAACGGAATCCTGAAAAAAGTGTAATCTATGATATTGAACAAAAAGAAAAACAAACGGCCGGATTAGTTGATTTTCCTGAATTGACCGGACGCCATAAGCTAGTTTTTCTAGCAATGATCTTTGGGCTGGCTTTTAACATTTATGGCGTGTTTAAATGGGGCTGGTTTTTAACAGAGCTCACAGCTTCTTTCTTGATTATGGGTATCGTTAGCGGGCTGGTTGGCGGTTTGCAACTTGGTAAACTTTTTGATTCATTTATTGAGGGAGCTCGAGCAGTCACATTTGGTGCCTTGATCGTCGGCTTTGCAAGGGCTATTACAGTAGTTTTAGAAGAAGGTAAAATCATAGATTCGTTAGTCTTTATGGCAGCTTCGGGGATAAGTCACCTACCACAAACATTGAATGTCGTAGGTATGTTTTTCACCCAAGCATTTCTTAATTTATTCATTTCTTCAGGCAGTGGACAGGCTGCGGCTACAATGCCAATTATGGTTCCTATTACTGATATTTTGGGATTGGAAAGACAGCTTGCCGTTCTTGCCTTCCAATATGGGGATTCTGTTACGAACTCAATTATTCCAACGTCCTCAGCATTAATGGGATACCTGGCTATTGCTGGAATTCCATATGAGAGATGGGTTAAATTTATTTGGAAATTAATTCTCGGATGGACTTTGATTGCTTGTTTAGCGTTAATAGCGGCAGTCGCTCTCGGTGTCTCTTGAGAAAATAAGGAGCGGTTTGATGAAAGAATTATTGAAGGAAATAGAACCTCAAGTATTGGAGATTTTCCGCCATCTTCATGAGAATCCTGAAGTGAGCTGGAAAGAGTTTCAGACTACATCTTATATTTCAAAGGTGATCCAACAAAACGGGCTTGAAGTGACCAGTTTTTCGGATATGCCTGGAGTTATAGGTAAGTGGTCACCAGAGGACAGTATAAGTAATTTAACGATTGGGTTACGAGCTGATATGGATGCTCTACTTCAGGATGTGGACGGGACTTTTCGTGCTAACCATTCCTGTGGACATGATGCTCATATGACGATTGTATTAGGTGTCTTGCTTTTATTAAGAAAAATGAAGATTTTTCTTCCAGGTACGTTAAAATTTATTTTTCAGCCAGCTGAAGAAGTTGGTGAAGGTGCTTTAAAGATAATTGAAAAACAGGTACTGGATGATGTTGACTTTCTATATGGTCTTCATCTGCGTCCTATTCAGGAAATTAAGTATGGACAAGCTTCTTCAGGCATCATTCATGGCTCAGCTGATACAGTATTTGGTGAGATTCACGGATTTGACGGACATGGCGCAAGACCTCATTTAACTTTAAATGCCATTGAAGTGATTAGTGCGATTGTTGAACAAATTAAAGGAATCCGTCTAAACCCGCAACTATCTTATTCAGTCAAAATGACACAGGTTTCTGCGGGAGGGGAAAATGCGAATATTATACCTGGGTCCTCCAAGTTTAGCCTTGATTTACGTGCGCAAACAAATGAAGCGATGGATGAATTGATTGAGAAGGTGGACGATGTCCTGAAAAAAATGTCTGACTTCTATCAATGCCAAATAAGCTTCAAGCACAAAGAAAGAGTTTATGCCGCATCTGTTGATCAAGAAGCAGCAGAATTTATGGAGAAAGCAATCGAAAACACCTTAGGGGCTAAAGGGCTTGTGGAGCCTATTATTACCCCGGGTGGAGAGGATTTTCATTTTTATACAAAAGAAAGGCCTGCAATCAAGGCCACAATGCTGGGTGTGGGCTGCGATTTAGAGCCTGGTCTACATCATCCCAACATGGTATTTAATCAGGACGCCATTTTCACAGGAATTGAGATATTAACTAGGGTAGTTATTGAAACTTTTGAAAAATATAACAAATAAAAAATATAGTAAATCGAATTCTTATATCACTATGAATCATTTCAATTATAAAAAAGAGCAGACCTTTATGGTGAAGAAATCGAGGAAGTAGAAAGAATTGTAAGAGCGTTCGAACAGGCATTAGCCAAAGTGGAAGGTGTATTACTACTTGAAGGGAAAATGATCGACCTTCCTATTGTAGAACGTGCAAAGCGTACCCTTCAATCAGTTAAATTATATCAATCGTGACGACTCCAGTTCCTACTGGAGCTTGAAGGGAGGAATATCTTATGAAGAAGATTAGAATTGGTTCAGGTGCGGGATACGCAGGCGATCGAATTGAACCAGCGATGGAATTAATACAAAAAGGAAATTTGGATTACATCATTTTTGAATGCTTAGCAGAAAGAACAATCGCCCTTGCTCAGCAAGAGAAAATGAAAAATCCTGATATGGGGTATAACCATTTATTGAAGTATCGTATGGATAAGGTCTTATCACTGTGTGTCGAGAATAATGTCACATTAATCACCAATATGGGAGCAGCAAACCCACTTGCCGCAGCTAAGATTGTTAAGAATATAGCAGAGGAAAAAGGTATCCATGATTTAAAAATAGCAGCAGTAAGTGGAGATGATGTGTATCCAAACATCGGGAAGTACTTGGAATGCTCAATTATAGAAACCGGAGTACCATTGAAAGATGTGAAGTCTTCCATAATTTCTGCAAATGCCTATATCGGAATTTCTGGAATTGTGACCGCGTTGAAAGAAGGGGCAGATATTGTAATTACCGGCCGGGTATCAGATCCCTCATTAGTAGTTGCACCACTTCAGCATGAATTTGGTTGGCAGGATACAGACTATGAGCTTCTTGGTAAGGGGACAGCCGCTGGTCATTTACTCGAGTGTGCAGCCCAAGTGACAGGTGGTTATTTCGCCGATCCGGGGTATAAGGATGTTCCTGACTTATGGAATGTCGGTTATCCTATCGCCGAAGTACAGGGTAATGGGGACTTTTTTTTAACCAAGCTTGAGGATTCGGGAGGCATGGTTACGGCTGCGACCGTAAAGGAACAAGTTGTTTATGAAATACATGACCCAACCCGATATCTTACTCCTGATGTTATTGCTGATTTCTCACAAATAGAAGTGATAGAAAAAGTGACAAACCAAGTGCATATTACTGGAGTGTCTGGAAAAGAGAAGAGTGGTCTCTATAAAACGAGCATCGGCTACGTGGACGGATACATAGTTGAAGCAGAAATTAGTTACGGCGGTTCGGGTTGTTTGGAAAGGTCAAGACTGGCGGAAGAAGTAGTGAGGCACCGGTTGATTCAGGCTAATATAGTGATTCAAGAAATGAGAATCGATCATATTGGTTCTAATTCACTGTATGGATCTTCTATTTCAGAGCCGTTGTATGACAGAGAAAGGCTATCCGAGGTACGATTAAGAGTGGCTGCCAGGACGACTGATAAAGGAGCTGCTGATGTGATCGGGCAAGAGGTGGAAGCACTCTATACTAATGGGCCTGCTGGAGGCGGTGGTGTTCGGGTTAATGTCCAAGAGGTTGTATCAATTGCATCCATTCTTATTCCTAGCGAAGAGATTACAATCGAAGTAACGTACGAGGAGGTCGGCAAGATTGAAACTCAAGCAAGTCACTCACTCTAGGTCAGGGGATAAAGGAAATATTTCAAATGTTTCCGTCATCGTCTATCGTATGGAAGATTATGAAAAAGTAAAAAAACAGGTAACAGCAGAAAAGGTTAAGGATTACTTTCACGAAATAGTGAAGGGTGATGTGGTTAGGTATGAACTACCGAAAATTGGCGCATTGAACTTTGTCATGCAAAACGCATTAGGCGGAGGCGTCACAAAATCACTTACTTTGGATCGACATGGAAAAAGCTTGAGCTCGGCTTTAATGGATATGGAAATCGATATGGAAGCTGATGTGGATGACTTAAATTATTAATTTTCTTACGAAGGCGAGCCAATTATTAAGAGGCTCGTTTTTTGTATTCCGAAATTTTGGGACGATAAAAGTCTATATAGTAATTCTATGAAGATGGTGATGAATGTGTAAAATTCTACTGTTCAAGTGGGATATCAAAACCAACTGCAATAATGAAAATTTTCTTTCGATTCCGACCTAAGATAAATAAGCTCTACACATTGTTATACGTCACTTGTGGCTTATACAAACCGATTGTGAGGTTAAGATTATTGGGATATGTTATTACTAGTGAAGATACATTCTACAGCTGCTTGGTAGTATAAGTTGAAGAGCAAAGAGGGCTGCAGCGAACCTTTCTCTTTCCGTTAAAAATGATAATCAAATAAAAAACCTGCGGGCAAACACAGTTTGCTGACCTTTTTTCAATTTTTTGTTCATAAGTATATCCGTAAAGGAATAAAAAATCAAAAATGTTTTCGATTATTAAGATATGGAGGATAATAAATGAGCGAAGTATGGGAAAAGAAAGCAAGATTCGAGCATCAGTTTTGGCTGCAAATCTTAGGGGATCATTCCCGATTTATACATGAGTCTTTAGCACCGGTTGAACTAGAAAATATTGAAATTGCATCGGAGTTTATTCAAATATTTGACACTCTCCTTGGTAAAGTCAATTCGGAAGATATTTCACAATTGACTTTTGCGGCAGAAGATGCGGCTTTAAAACTTCGAGAGTTTAAGTTAAACCTAATGAAAAAACATTTAGTAGGGAAAATCAAAATACATCTTTCACCTACATTTCTTAATCATATGGTGAACGAATTAGAAGAATATTTAAGGTTATTAAAACACTTTAAATCCAATCAAACCCCACCAGTTTATCATGAACTTCATCATCATTTGGTTTGGCTGTTAGATGCCGCTGGGCATGCGGGTGCCATATCATCCAAATTGGATGATGTTGAAAAACGATTAAAAGAGAAAAGTGACCAATATACGAAGCATTTTAATGAATATTATATAAAAGCAGTCGAATTGGCGGGATATTTACGGACTAATTTATCCACTTTTCCTGCATTAGAAAAGATGAATGTAGACGTCACATTAGAAATAAAACTTTTTCAGCACTTTCTAAATGAATTGGAGGAACTAGAACTTAGTGCACAAGCTCTAGGAACATTTTCTCCATTAATGGCGGATCATATGTCGCGTGAAGAATGTTATTATTTGATGAAGCTCGCTGAATCGACAAATTCTGAAAAGCCTAACTGCGATCAGCCAAACCTAGACTAAATGAGGGGATTTGAACAGCTAACCTGTTCGAAAAAGTGCACTATAAACTTATCTTAATGCACCCAACCTAATATGAAACTGTTAAATAATATCAAGCAATCCAAGTTGTATTACATGCACTATCAAACGAAGGATATACGTATTGTAACTTTTATTGAACCTCTATCTCATTACTTCTTTTAGAATCTAACCCTACAACATCCACAACTTGATAAACAGGGTATTTTTAGTATTAGAAACACAAAAAGGATATAGAAACTTTTCTCTAGAAGAAAGCCCTATATCCTTTGTTGGGAATTTCTAGCAAAAATGTATTTTCACATTTCTCCAGTGTCATAATTTAATTGCCAAATAATTCCGAACTTATCTGTTACCTGACCATAGAGTTTGCTCCAGAATGTTTCTTGAAGGTCCATAACTACTGTGCCGCCTTCTTTCAGTTTATTAAAGATAGATTTAATTTCATCCATGTTCTTATTAACTACTGCAAGGCTTATGTTGTTTCCTTCAACAAAAGGCATACCAGGAAAAACATCAGAAAACATTACATTACTTCCCTCAATATTAAGCCTTGTGTGCATAACTAAATTTTTTGCTTCATCTGGGAGAGGGAATTCAGGGTTAGGTGGTGTTTCTCCAAAGGTCATAATTTGTGGTGTTTCTGTTCCAAAAACCTGTGCGTAAAACTCTACTGCTTCACGGCAGTTCCCATTAAAATTAATATAAACATCAACTGACATTTGTTTCACTCCTATGAATTATATTGTTTTTCATTGCTACATGATTTATTTACATATTGTAACATTTAACTGTTCAAAATCAAAAATATTTCCACGAGTTCCATAAAAAAGGTTTCGACAAACTAGAAAATAAAATATGAATACAAATGGAATATAAAATCAGAAAGATTGTAGAATCTACCAAAAAAATTTTGCCACTTTTAGAATACAATCCTTTTTCAATAAACTCCAATCTTCCTTATCCCCGCTTAAATTCACTATTTCATAATAAAGCTCTGTCCTAATAAAAACTAATAACAATTGAAGGCACTGCAAAATACAAACAAAAAATTCCGATATTTTAGGATTTGTATAAACGAAGTGAGAAACAATATTATGGGAAAATAAAACATCCCCATTACGAGGGGGCCAACTTCGATTTTTTACTCGCACGATTTGATAGTGACTCATAGAAATTACTTGAGTTAACAAATTTGTTTACCCAGATATAAATTCAGTAATAAACTATTTTCGACCTCGAATAAATCCATTCTGAAAGGGGATAGATAAAAGGTAAGTTAATAAGGATATAAAACTAGTGGCTTTTATGGGAAGGGGATGTATTTTTGAAGGCAGCAGAGCTTTTTGTAAAATGTTTAGAGGGTCAGGGTGTTGAATACATATTTGGAGTGCCGGGGGAAGAAAACATAGATTTGTTGGACGCGATAAATAAGTCGAGCATACAGTTTATCGTTTGCCGGCATGAAACCGGAGCAGCGTTTATCGCTGGGATGATGGGTAAGTTGACAGGAAAACCCGGAGTTTGTCTTTCAACACTTGGACCCGGGGCCACCAATATGGTGACGGGTGTTGCCAGTGCTACTTTGGATCGAATGCCGCTAATCGCGATTACGGCACAGACCGACCTCAAAATGCAGTTTAAGGGGGCTCATCAATACATAAATATTCTCGAGCTATATCACCCGATTTCGAAATGGAGTACAACTATTTACGATGGTTCCGTTATTCCAAAAATTATAACTAAAGCTTTTGCATTGGCTGCAAAGGATTTGACTGGAGCCATTCATATCGAGTTTCCGAATGATATCGCCTCCTCCCTTGTGCATGGAGAACCTTTACAAACTCAGCTTTATGACAAAAAAGTACGGTCATCTGAGCAAGCAATCAATGAAGTGGCTGTGGCTATCAATCAAGCAAAATTCCCCCTATTTTTGATAGGGAATAATGCTTCAAAAGGTGGAGCATCTACTGATATTTTAACTTTAATCGAAAAGCTTCAAGCCCCTTTCACAGAAACATTTATGGCGAAAGGCGTAGTTCCAGAAAATCACCCATTGCATTTACAAACAATTGGACTACCCGAAGGTGATATTGTCAATAAAGCCTTTAGTCGCGCAGATTTAGTCATTGCTATCGGATATGACCCTATCGAATACGAACCTAAAAAATGGAACCCATTACTATCACCTATCATTCATATCGATGTACAAGACCATGAGTTAGATAACTATTATCCGGTAAAGGCATCCCTTGTTGGTGACTTATCTGCAAATCTTTTGCGTTTAATTGACCAAATTGATCAAAGGAATGAAATCGATCCATTTTATCGTAATGTAAAGGAAACGATATTGTCAGAACGATTGTTACATTCAACCAGTAATTCATACCCAATGTCTCCTCAACGTATCATTAAGGAAATACGGGAAGTTCTATCAAATGATGATATTTTACTATCAGATGTTGGAGCTCATAAATTGTGGATTGGCCGGCAATATGAGACATTAAAGCCAAATACATGTATCCTATCAAATGGGCTTGCTTCAATGGGGATCGCACTTCCGGGAGCAATTGGTGCGAAACTAGCGTGTCCTGATAAAAAAGTAATGGCTGTATGCGGTGACGGGGCTTTTATCATGTCTATAGCAGAGTTTGAAACAGCGGTTCGTTTGAAGGTACCGATTGTTATTATGATTTGGCGAGATGGAAGATACGGAATGATTGAATGGGAACAAAAAAACAAGTTAGGCCATTCATCTAATATCCAATTTAATAACCCGGATTTTGTTGCCCTTGCAAGAGCATACGGTGCGAAAGGATATAAGGTAAAAAAAGCGGCAGAGCTAACAACAGTCTTACAAAAAGCAATATCTGAAGATGGACCGGTAATTGTTGAATGTGAGGTTGATTATCAAGAAAGTTTCAGGTTGAGTGAACGTTTAAAGGACTCTCGTTAAATGACTCACGAAACTTTAATAAATAAAGGAAAGAGAAGCCGAATATAGTATGCATGACGAACGATTGAAGGGGTGAGCATAAATTGTTACTTCAACCAATTACAGATCATGCGAAAATAGTCCACTATTCCTTTAATGAAAAAGCTTCTATTTCAAGAAAGATTACGGTCATTGCACTGTTAAGTACTATGGAGGCTACTCTCCAGGCAGCTGGCGGATTGATTCCGGCAGCTGGTTTGTTCATTAGTCCCCTTGCAACAGCACCCGCTATCCTTAGTATGGTTTTATCAGTAAGATATGGTTTGCTTGGTTACTTATTAACCTTGTTTTTGCTCTTTCTCATTCAGCCGAATCAGTAGATTAATAGGTGTATGTAATTCCGGCCAGAATACGTCAATTTCGTATCCTCTGGGCAATGCAATGTCATTCGGATTAAGATTTCTCTTCTTATTTTCGTTCATTCCTTTTCTGCCCCCTAATATCAAATGACAAGCACCTTTTCACCCCCAGCAACAGCTCTAGGGACGGCTGCACCAAAGCGAATTGATATGTTAGACAATTTGTATTAGACACTCTTAACCATCCAGATGTTTCATTAATAGATATTCCATGTGTATTATTCTCATTCACAAAGAATTAATTAGATTAAGAAGGGTTGTCCCCTTTAAGGAACTTAAGAGACAAGTAGTATAGGCTAATAGGGAGTCGACATTTTTCAATAAAAACTTAAAATATTGCTTCAAATAACACTTTATAAGGTGAGATTGATTTTTATTATAAAGAAAAACGCCAATTAAGGCGCTTAACAAAATATATAAGATACTTAGAACCGTTAATTATCTTTATCGTGAAGTTTATCTTCATGTTCAGTTTCTAACATACCATACATGCCATTCATCTCTTGTTCATCGGGATCTGCCCCAAAGTCGTTATCATTTTTTTTGCTATTATTATCAAGAATTTCTTCTTTATTATTTTTCTTATTCATACATCTCACCTCCAACTATTAGGGTGTCTTATTACCAAAGTAAATATACTATCGTAGACTCAGGTACATGTAGGAGTAAGTGTACCAATTGTATATGGATAATATATCGTTTTTTATTAGTGATTATACTTATAATAGATTTTGGTATTCTAAATAGTTATTACTCTTACTATTTGTTAAAATATAAATAAATAAACTAGAGATAACGGGGAGAGAATGTGAAGCGGAAACGGAAGAAATCAAACGCTATTTTTGTAATCTTTATCCTGCTTTTTGTATTTTTGCTCATGAGGCAGGTCATGGAAATTTCAATTGGGGGAAATGTCTTCACACCAGTGAATCCACCTGATTCGTTTGCGAATGTGAAAAAGTATAGCAACCTTCTGCACGATGAGTTAGCAAAATATGGGCTTGAGGAGCACACATCGACATTGATAGCCCTGATGCAGCAGGAAAGTCGTGGGCGGGGTGGTGATCCAATGCAGGCGTCTGAATCGGCAGGGCTCGATCCAAATACAATTACCGATCCTACCGAAAGCATCAGGTATGGAGTGAAACATTTCCAACGAATTATCAAATATGGGAATGAAAAGAACGTGGATTTCTCTACAATCATTCAATCTTATAATATGGGAATTGGTTATATTGATTACATTGCAAATGCAGGAGGGAAGCATACTGAAGAGCTAGCGAAGCAGTTCTCGATGCTCCAAGTTGAAAAGAATCCTACGCTATATGATTGCGGAGGCGACAAAGGAAATTTCCGATATCCATATTGCTACGGTGACTTTTCATATAGTGCAAAGGTAGCTAAGTACATTGATGAACTTGCAGATAGTGTACCTACTCATGTAAATGGAGAGTAAATAGGTGAAGCACTTTAACTGCCTCACCTGTGTTTACAGTTCATCAAATTTGATCCTATACATTTTTAGATAGATTTAAAACCCGATTTTAATCTGAGTGCCCAGCACCTCGGACATGGACTTTTAACATCTGGTTATAGTCCATGTAGATATCAGCGAGAACTATTGAAAGCCTGTTCGGTATCGTAGAAGCATCATTGAAGAAAGAGCACGACAACATTACCTAATTCAAAAAGTGGAGGGGCAAACATAAACAACAATCTAGCTCGGTTGTATTTGATATTATGGGCGTTTATCTAAGGATATGCTTCGTGGCATCGCCGAAAATGAGATCCTGCTATATGTCGGGATCATATGACCCTATTTTGTATTAATTATTATATTGATTTGATTTTGTTAGGCCATTTTTTGTTTAATGCACTTATAAATGTTTTCACGTTCTTTTTATCTACCATAATGGGGGAATACACGTAGGAAAGCGTTCTGTTAAAGGACTCATTTTTCAACTGTATAATTGAAAGAGTCTTATGCAGAATGTCTCTTTCAATGACACTACGGGATAAGAGAGTTAGCCCCATACTATTTTTTATAAGTGTTTCTTTAATTCCTTGATTACTGCTTATGGTAAGAAGCGATTTAACTTTCAAACCATTTGAACGAAGGAAGTGGTTAAGATATTCTCGTGTACCTGATCCAACTTCTCTGGTTATCCACGCTTGATTCTGAAGGTCAGCAATCGTAACTTCATCTTTACAAGCGAGTTTATGATTGTTTGAAGAAACTATAAATAACTCATCCTGCAAAAAAGCGTGTACGGAAAGTTCTTTTTCATTTGTTTGACCTTCTATTAAACCTATATCTACTTGATATAACCTGACTGATTGTACGATTTCTTCTGTGTTTCCAATTACAACTTGAAGTTCAAGTTCCGGAAAGTCTTTTTGAAGGTCAATAAGTAAAGAAGGCAATATATACTCGCCGATTGTAAAACTTGCGCCTATTTTTAATTCTCCTTTTATGGAGTTATCATGTTCCTGAATGTCTTGTCTGGTCTGTTCATAGATTGTGATCATTTGCTTAGCGCGATCATAAAGAATTTCTCCTGTTAAAGTGACTTTTAAGTATTTAGGAGAGCGGAGAAATAATTTAGTTTGGAACTCTTCTTCTAATTTTTTTATGTGCAAACTAACACTTGGTTGTGACATAAGAAGCATTTCTGCTGTTTTTGTAAAATTCTTGACTTCTACAAGGGTCACAAAAGTTTTTAAAGCATCATAGTACATAGGAATCCCACCTTATTATTAATATTCTTAATAGTTGCAATTAATTATATATATTTTACTAATGATGTGCCTTTAGGTAAAGTTAATGAGAAACTTATTTTAGGAAGAATCTAGGATGGGGAAGGCTATCGTCCTTTATTATGTTATTTTTTATTAATAGTGAGCTATGAAAAAGTGTTCCTTCCCTGTATGAACTGAACTTTCTAAATTTTTTTACAGTTAAAACCGACTTCGTCTATAGGAGTAAACGAGTTAATTTCATAGTTCTAAAAAATGTCTAAAACAACTCGTATAAGAATCAACTAAGATAAGTTTATATTCCTTTGTGAGGTGGAAAACGTGCAACTTCAGGTAAGTAACAGTCCTTTTAATCATGAACAGACAGAGCTTCTTAACAATCTACTGCCTAGCTTGACAGAAACACAAAAAGTTTGGCTGAGCGGTTATCTGACCGCGTCTTTGCCAGTTTTCAACGCAGGAACAGCCGACGTATCGGTGGCTCAACCCAGCGGGAAGACAATATCAAAAGAGGTTACCATCCTTTATGGTTCACAGACGGGAAATGCTCAAGGGTTGGCAGAGAATGCAGCAAGAAAGCTTGAGGGTAATGGCTTTCAGGTAACCATTTCATCCATGAGTGACTTTAAAGTGAACAATTTGAAAAAAGTCCAGAATCTTCTTATTGCCGTTAGCACGCATGGAGAAGGGGATCCACCGGATAATACTTTGTCATTCCATGAGTTTCTTCATGGCAGAAGGGCACCAAGCCTTGGAGATCTCCGCTTCTCCGTATTGGCGCTTGGGGACAGCTCATATGAGTTTTTCTGTGAAACGGGAAAACAATTCGATAAGCGCTTGGAAGAACTTGGCGGGACCCGGCTATTTCCGCGGATGGACTGTGATCTTGATTATGATGAGCCGGCTGCAGAATGGCTGGAAGGAGTAATTTCGAGCTTAAGTGAGGAGCAAGGAAGTACTGTTTCTGCCGTTCCCGCAATAATAACACCAGTAAGTGAACACACGTATTCCAGGACAAACCCTTTTAAAGCGGAAGTTATGGAAAATATTAACTTGAACGGCCGTGGCTCCAATAAAGAGACACACCATATCGAGTTATCGCTTGAAGGCTCTGGACTTACATTTGAACCTGGTGACAGCCTTGGTATTTATCCACAAAATGATTCCATTTTAGTGGATATGCTCCTTAAAGAACTCAATTGGGACCCTGAAGAAATCGTGAAGGTCAACAAGCAGGGAGACCTTCGAAAACTTAGGGAAGCGCTCATCTCCAATTTTGAAATAACAGTATTAACAAAATCGCTCCTTGAGCAAGCGGCCCAACTTTCAGGCAACGAGGATTTAAAGGCACTTTTATCAGCTGGTAATGAAGAAAAACTAAAAGAATATCGTGAAGGCCGTGATTTGCTTGATTTTGTCCGTGATTTTGGCTCATGGGGTGAATCGGCGCAAGAATTCGTCTCCATCCTTCGAAAAATTCCAGCCCGTCTATATTCGATTGCGAACAGCCTATCCGCGTATCCAGATGAAGTGCATCTGACAGTCGGAGCTGTCCGGTATGATAGTCACGGACGAGAAAGAAAAGGTGTCTGCTCCATTTTATGTGCGGAACGTTTACAGCCAGGGGATACGCTTCCTGTTTACATTCAGCATAACCCAAACTTTAAGCAGCCGAAGAACCCAGACACTCCAATCATCATGGTTGGACCGGGAACAGGCATTGCTCCGTTCAGATCCTTTATTCAAGAGCGCGAAGAAACTGAAGCGAATGGGAAAACGTGGCTTTTTTTCGGCGATCAGCATTTCGTAACGGATTTCCTATATCAGACTGAATGGCAAAAGTGGTTGAAAACAGGTGTACTTACGAATATGGATGTAGCCTTTTCGCGTGACGCGGATGAAAAAGTGTATGTTCAACACCGGATGCTTGAGCACAGTAGGAAATTATACGAATGGCTTCAAGAAGGAGCGGCGGTATACATTTGCGGAGATGAGAAAAACATGGCACAGGACGTCCATAATACGCTTATTGAGATCATTGAAAAAGAAGGTCAAATGAGCCATGCTGATGCACAAACTTACCTTGAAGAAATGCAACAGAATAAACGCTATCAACGAGATGTGTACTGAAATATGGATGAAAAGGAGATATCAATATGGTGAACCAACTATTAAAAGCACCAGAAGGCCCGCCTAGTGATGTTGAACAAATAAAAGATAAAAGCAATTATTTGCGTGGTACATTGGGTGAAGTAATGCTGGATCGGATCAGCGCCGGTATTCCAGATGATGACAATCGATTAATGAAACATCACGGCAGCTATCTGCAGGATGACCGGGATCTCCGCAATGAGCGTCAAAAGCAAAAACTTGAACCTGCGTATCAGTTCATGCTGCGTGTCCGTATGCCAGGTGGCGTAGCATTGCCTGCTCAATGGCTTGTCATGGACGAACTGGCCCAAAAATACGGCAATGATACCTTAAAATTGACAACACGTCAGACGTTTCAAATGCATGGCATTTTAAAATGGAACATGAAAAAAACGATTCAGGAAATCCACGCGTCTATGTTGGATACAATTGCGGCATGCGGTGATGTAAACCGGAACGTCATGTGCAACTCGAATCCATTTCAATCGGAAATCCACTCCGAAGTATATGATTGGTCAACAAAATTGAGTGATTACTTATTGCCACGCACCAGAGCGTATCACGAAATTTGGCTGGATGAAGAAAAAGTGGTTGGCACGGCAGAAATGGAAGAAGTCGAACCAATGTACGGAAAGCTTTATTTACCGCGGAAATTTAAAATTGGTATCGCCGTTCCGCCATCGAATGATATTGATGTCTTTTCACAGGATCTTGGATTCATTGCGATTGTTGAAGATAACAAGCTTGTCGGTTTTAATGTGGCGATAGGCGGTGGCATGGGCATGTCGCACGGCGATAAAGAAACCTATCCGCAGCTTGCCAAAGTAATTGGCTTCTGTATGCCGGACCAAATTCTTGATGTAGCAGAAAAAGTCATTACGATACAGCGTGATTACGGAAACCGTTCCCTCCGCAAAAATGCACGATTCAAGTACACAGTTGACCGACTTGGGCTAGAGACGGTCAAGGCTGAACTGGAAAACCGTCTAGGCTGGAGCTTGGAGGAGGCGAAGAAGTATCATTTTGACAATAACGGTGACCGCTATGGTTGGGTAAAAGGCATTCAAGGAAAATGGCATTTTACTTTGTTTGTAGAAGGAGGCCGTATTGCGGATATTGATGATTACAAGTTAATGACCGGTATACGCGAGATAGCCAAAATCCATACCGGTGATTTCCGTCTGACTGCAAATCAAAACCTGATCATTGCCAATGTATCAAGCCAGGAAAAGGAAAAAATCAGCGAACTGATCGTACAATACGGTTTGACGGATGGCGGTCATTATACAGCCCTCCGCCGCAGCTCAATGGCGTGCGTATCCCTTCCAACATGCGGGTTGGCGATGGCGGAAGCAGAACGTTATTTGCCGGTTTTATTGGATAAGATCGAGACCATTGTCGATGAAAATGGTCTAAGGAATGAAGAAATTACGATTCGCATGACTGGTTGCCCGAACGGATGTGCCCGCCATGCACTCGGAGAAATTGGCTTTATCGGCAAAGCTCCCGGTAAATACAACATGTATCTCGGTGCAGCTTTTGACGGTAGCCGGTTAAGCAAAATGTATCGTGAAAACATCGGTGAAGAAGAAATTTTGAGAGAGCTGCGTGTGCTTCTTTCCCGCTACGCGAAAGAACGGCAGGAAGAAGAGCACTTCGGTGACTTCGCTGTCCGCGCAGGCATCATCAAAGCAGTGACAGACGGCACAAATTTTCATGATTGATGAAGATGCATCAGAGACAGGAATGCGTTCCTGTCTCTTTTTTATTTGGTCCTGTCTGAAATCATTGCATAGATATTACTATTCGATATAGGAATAAAACACGGGGTAACTTACCATTATCAAGAGTGGCAATGACATTTTTATTATCATCTGTACAGAAGGGAACGGATAGACTTCTCCTCACCCTTTTTCCGGGGCATGTCTTTTCATCACAGATTCCCTCCTCAACGATATCTTGAATGCTGTTTTGATGCAGTTCAATAGTAGTAGGAAATAAACGAAGGGCTGTTAAAAAGAAATAAGACCAGTTATAAAGTAACAAGTAAGGAATAGAAAAACCACGAGTTTAGAAAACTTTGAGAAAGTACCAGGACATCTATTTAAGAAGTGTCAGACGTGAAAACTGATGCCACTAAAATTATTTAAACAAAATATCGTATTGCAACATTAACCTCGATAGAATATATAAATAATCCTTTAACCTTAAATATCTTAATATCGTATTTTTTTTATTTAAGTCACGCGATAAAGCATACGAGGGAATTAGGTCATTTTATAGACTTTTTAGAAATAGAGGAGGTACCAGGACAGATGCCCTTGATTATTTTAGAATCTATAGGGCATTATTATTCCCCCGTCGACAAATACTGCGACATAAAGGGGGCGGAAAAAATGATAATTCGATCGATAGTAAAGTTTTTTCAATGATTGCTGGGTTTGGTAAATCTGTATTTATTGATTACTTATTAGTGATTGCTTAAAAAATAAGAGGGCCGCCAATTGGCAGCCTTTTGAATGTACGATCATTTACAATTTCATACTAAGATAAACACCATATCAAGGTGATTATCTTTGGGATCTTTCTTTCACTGACAAACGTCATTAATGATTTAGAAGACATTTTTTATTTAACAGGAAGCTGAACATGAAAGGTAGTTCCTTTTCCAACTACACTTTTAACTGAGATATCTCCTCCATGTTTATGTATCGTTGTAAATACTTGAGTTAGGCCTAAACCTGTTCCTTCGCTTTTGGTGGAAAAGAACGGTGTTCCTAGCATCTTTAACTTATCTTTAGATATTCCTACTCCTGTATCACTAAGTTTTATATGAATCCTTCCACTTTTATAATAATGTTCAATTCTAATTTTTCCCTTACCCTGAGTCCCCTCAATTGCCTCAATTGCATTCTTCACCAGATTAAAAAAGGCTTTTAGAAATAAATTTCTCTTTCCAACTACTTTTCTCTCTGAATCCCTTAAATCCCATTCTATTTCCACGTTATAAAGTTTTTCTTGGAATAAAAACAAAAGAGCAGCTAACTCCTTACATAAATCAATGGGAACAAAAGGCTCCTCGTGTAAATCAGGTTTAGAAACGTGTAATAGATTTTGCAGAGTCTCTAATGCTTTTTCTAATTCTGCTTCCATCGTATTGATATAAGGATGAGGATGGGATTCTTTTAATAGCTGTAAAAATCCCTTTACTGAAGTAAGAGGATTTTTAACTTCATGAACAATCCCAGCAGCTATTTGACCGATTGATGCTAATTTTTCTCTGTCTTTCAAAAGAATTTCTGCTTTTTTACGATCTGTAATGTCTCGAATAATGACTTGAGTCAAGATCATCTCTTTCAAATAAAAAGGGGCAGCTGTTACTTCAATATCAATAATCTCTCCATTACTACAAATCATTTTTTGTTCCGCCAGTTCTAATATCTCTTGTTTTTCCAGCACCCTTTTTAATCGGTCATTACAACTAGCATGGTTATCTGGAGGGAGAAAAACGTACAAGTTTTTATACAATATGTCCTCAGGAGAAGCTAACTTTAGCAATTCCAAACAAGCTCTATTACAGTAAAGAATTTTTCCTGCCTGTCCAACAATCATAATTGAATTGAGGGAATACGAGATCAATTGATGGAAGTCAATGTCTGTTGAGTCAATTTGTAATTCCAAGTAAATCACTCCGTATTTAATCATTGCCATTAGTTTAACAGGAAACATCCTTAACTGGAATAAAAATTTTAACTTTAGCTCTTTTTAATTATTTATTTACCTATTTTTTACACGTTCGTTCAAGAACAGATCATCATTCCTCAACATCATTAATATGTGGAGAAGTTTAGATAAAATATATTGAATTTCTATAAAAAAGAGTATACAAAAAAAGCACTGCCTTATGAAAAGGGGTGCGAAGAGGTTAGGAAAGGGTTAAGAAATTTAAATGTACGACCCTTACTATTATCATACATTCAAATAAAATACCCTTCTTCAACTATCAGAACAGTTTAGTGCAATAAAACAAATCTTTTCAATCTTATTTTGATGCAAATAATCTTAACTATTATTAGGAGATAAAATGTTCAAATATATATTTTCACCTGAAATTCATGCCCTAATTCATAAACTACTTATGCTTTGTCTTGTTTGGTGATTGTTCCTTGTTTTGAACTTAGGCATTAAGCTTCTTAAAATAATAATGTATTCTCCATCCGTAAACGTTCTAATTCCGTTTGGGAGTGCTTCAATGGATCCTTCAGCTGGTACTTGTTTTTTCGATGTTTTTTGATTGTCATTTTTCATAAATTGACGCCCCTTTTTCTTTAATTGTAGGGTATCAAATCCTTCTGTTTCAGAGGGCAATTTTCCATATAATATAATTAATGCACTGTCAGTGATATATGTTATTAAATAATCATCAATAGTCCTTAGTAGTGTACTTTTCTTGAAACTTTCATTCAATTTCTAGGTAGGATTGCCGAGTAATGGTAAACCTCATTCTAATTTGGAGATATGTAATTTGAGGTATTTTAAAAACTCTCTGGCTGCTAAAGAAAAATGTTTTTTCTTTGACCGTACCCATCCGAAGGATCGGTGGTTGGATTCAAAGTTTATTAATGATATTGGGATAATTTCTCCACTTTTTACATAATGGTCATCTTTTAGTGCTATATCCATCAAAAAGCTTATCGCTAATCCTTCTGAAACCGCTTTTTTGATGACTTCGGTATTGTTAGAAGCAAATAAAATATTCATCGGTCCGTATCTATTCATAAATATAGAGATGGAATCTTTCCATATTACCCCATCATACATCACTACTGTTTCATTAATTAGCTCCTCAGGAGTTATATGATCACTGAATGCTAATGGAGAATGTTTGCTGACACACACCATGATTTTCCCTTCTAATAAGGATTCGAAAACCAGCTCTTCATGTGCATTCCAATCTATTTCATCAAGCATGGCTAATCCAATGTCAATCTTCCCTTGGGAAACATCTTCAATAATATTTGGTGACTTTTTTTCGGTCATGACAATACGGAAGTTAGGATAGTCCTTTTTAAAGTTTGCTAACGCTTTGAGTAAAATCGGCATGAAAAAGCTGGGGCTGGCCGATATATTTAATTCTCCGTTTATTAAGGATGTTTGCTCTTGCGCTTCTTCTTGTATTTCTTCAATCTTCACGACAATTTCATAGGCTTTTTTAATGATGTTTTTACCCTCTGTTGTCGGCTGGGCGCCTAACCGTGAACGTGTAAACAAATGTATGCTTAATTCCTGTTCTAAATTGGTAATCGCCTTACTAATGGTAGATTGTGAAACATGAAGATTTTGTGCAGCAATGGAAATAGAACGTGTTTTAGCTACTTCAACAATATATTTTAATTGTTCTAGATGCACAACATTCCCTCCTTTATATGAATTTGGTTCAAGTATATATGATATATAGCTATTTTACTTTATTGTCACCCATATATAAAATAAAATTATGAATATTAAAACTATTCAAATAACCATGAGAATAATTGAAATCACTTTTAAAAGTAGGGATTGGAAAGGAGGAAAGTATGCAGGAAACAGTACAAATCGAGAATACAGAACATTTAAGGGATAGGCTGCTTCATTTCATTCACAATGAGTTGTTACCGTTTGAAAGAGAACACGAAATTGACTCAGAAAAAGAGATTCCGATGGAACAGATCAAATGGGTAAGAAAGCGAGCGAAGGAGCTCGGGTTTTACGGCATCAGTCTTCCTAAGGAGGCAGGAGGGCAATCACTTAGCTTGAAAGGGCTATGTGGCTTAAAGGAGGAACTAGCAAAATCAGGGGCGGCTTTATGGGGGCATGTATTAGGTGAAATAGGCGGTCCTTTGCGCATTGGCCAGATGTTAAAAATTTTTACTCCGGATCAAATAACAAGGTATGTAATGCCGGTAATTAATGCAGAAGCGGGATGTTGTTTTGCATTGTCAGAACCCGGGGCGGGATCAGATGCCCATGCCATTCAAACGACTGCAGTACGCGAAGGTGATGACTACATTTTACATGGTAAAAAGCATTTTATTAGCGCTGCCCCTTATGCAGATTGGGCCATTGTGATGGCGAAAGAGATTGTGGAGGCAGATGGTGAAAGAGTTACTGCTTTTATTGTAGAGAAACAATCAGAGGGAAGGTCGGGTTTTGAATTAGGAAACATTCAAGTTCCAATTTCCGGTGAACGGAGCACGGCCGAGCTAATCTTTAATCAATGCCGAGTCCCATCTACCAATATTCTCGGTCAACCGGGCAAAGGGTTGATGCTGGGGCTCAGCAGAATAAATGAAAATCGGGCTTCTTGGGGGGCTACCTACCTTGGCGTTGCACAACGGCTATTAGACTTATCTATCGATCAAGCCAAAAAGCGGGTCCAGTTCGGTAGACCAATTGGAGATTTTCAAGCGATTCAACATATGCTAGCGGAGATGGCGACTGAAATATACGCCGCACGTTGCATGCTCTACGATGTCATCGAGAAGATTGATCATGGTGAAGAGGTGAGAGGAGCTTCATCCATGGTTAAACTGTATTCCTCTGAGGTTGCTAATCGAGTTGCCGACAAGGCTGTTCAAATCTTTGGCGGGCAAGGATTAATGAAAGGACACCCTGTCGAGAAAATGTACAGGGACGTACGGATGTTTAGAATTCTGACTGGTACATCTGAAATTCAGAAAAACATGATTGCCAAAGAACTGCTGAAGAAATAATGAAAAAAGGATTATTGTGTCAACTATACATTTGGAAAAATTCGGAGTTTCAAATTGAAAAGAACTATATTTTACACTAACTTTCGTATTTTACTAGGGAGAGGAATTTTTCATGGATACTTTAACCTATCAGGCTTTTCTGTTCAATAGTATGAACAAATTTGATTACCACCCGGCCCTTACTTGTGTAGATACAAATGAAACCATCACTTACAGGGAATTACGGGATAAGGTGGAGACGGCAGCGAACCAGTTAATTCGGCATGGCGTACAAATCGGAACCCATGTTGCGATACTGATCCCAAATAGTATTGAAAATGTTGTATATAATCTTGCTGTAAGTAGATGCGGGGCAACAGTCATCCCGTTAAATGATAAGCTGGGCGTTAGAGAAATCGAGTTTATCTTGAGAGATGCCGAGCCCCAAATGGTTATTATGGCAACCCAGAAACATGTAGAGTCTGTACTTGACTATCAAAAAGAGGCAGATAAAAACAGTGTAACGGTTATTGGTCTTACAGGCTTTGGTGTTGAATACCCAGAAGAATTCTATTCTGTTGATTTGGATGATAAAAAAGGCAGCTTGACATTCCCTGTTGCCTCATTGGATGATTTAGCAACCATATCGTACACCGGTGGTACAACAGGCACACCAAAAGGGGTGATGCATTCTCAACAAGGCTTTGGAGCCTCACTCATGGCTTCATGCATGGAATATCCATACGATGATCAAGACAAGGTACTGCTTTGTACACCGCTTATTCATGCTGCAGGTGTACTGCTGCAGCGGTCATTAGTATCCGGCTGCCATGTCTATATCATGAAGGCGTTTCATCCAGAAGTGTTTTTGCAGACCGTACAAGCAGCGCGGATTACAAGTACTTTTGTTGTTCCAACCATTATTTACCGCTTGATTGATGAGGCAAAGAAAAAAACCTACAACGTGAGCTCATTGCGTAACATGAATTATGGTTCATCCCCCATCTCTACAGAACGTCTAAAAGAAGCATTTACGATTTTCGGACCTATTCTAAGGCAGCAGTATGGAATGACAGAATGCAGTATTTTAATTGCCAGACTCACAAAAAGTGATCATCTCTGGGCGTACGAGAACAAACCAGAAGTGTTAAAGAGCTGCGGAAAACCGTGTATGCTAACCCAAATTCGCTTGATTGACGATAATGGATATGATGTAGAGCCACTGCATCCAGGGGAAATTGCTGTCAAAACCCCTTCTGTCTCTGTCGGTTATTACAAAAGACCCGATCTTACCGAAGCGGCATATCGTGATGGTTGGTTTTATACGGGAGATATCGGGAAACTGGATAAGCATGGTTTTCTTCATATTATCGAACGGAAAAAGGATATGATCATTTCTGGTGGTTTCAATGTATATCCCGCTGAAGTGGAGAGGCTTATCAATCAGCACCCTGCAGTTGCGATGAGCGCATGCATTGGCATACCACATAATGATTGGGGAGAAGCGGTCTGTATATTTGCGGTGCTTCGTGAGGGTGAAACCTGCTCTAAGGAAGAGTTAATGGAGTTCTGTAAAGAACGAACTTCTGTCTATATGCTTCCAAAAGAAATCTATTTTGAGACGTCATTACCTCTAACAATGGTAGGGAAGATAGACAAGAAAGAGCTGAAAAAACCTTTCTGGGAAGGGACAGAACGTCTGGTAAATTAGTAAGACATCAACAGGCAAAGGACATACCAAATATGTCCCTTGCCAAGACTTCTATCAGTATTTTTTTAAATAAGATATTTTACAAAAAAATGAAAGCCCTTCCATTTCGTGTTTTTGAAATTGGTTAAGTATAGTATTGATTACGGCTAACAGTGTTGATTCATACTGCGAAAGGGGGCGAATGGAATGCATGCGTATGCGACCAATAAAAAGCGTAAAACCATTATTATCATTTTACTATTTATCGGAATGACATTAAGTTACATTGATAAAGCGTCGATTAACGTAGCCATCATTCCAATTCAGAAAGAACTACAGCTTAACTCTTTAGAATCAGGTTTTGTATTAAGTATTTTCTTTTTCAGCTACGCCTTCATGCACCTATTGGGAGGATGGCTTACAGATAAGTACGGGTCACGAAAAGTGTTAGTCCTATCCATCTTAGCTTTTTCGCTTTTTACTACTTTTACGAGTTTTGCTTGGTCATTTGCATCACTACTTTTGTTTCGTTTCCTGTTTGGTATCGGGGAAGGCAGTGTTTTTCCTGCAAGTATACGATCGATTTCCGATAACTTTCCCGAAAATGAAAGAGGGAGAGCAAGTTCATTCTTTCTATCTGCACAAACGTTCGGTGGTGCGATAGGTTCCGTTACGATAGGGGTTTTGGTGGTTTCCCTTGGATGGAGATCGATGTTTGTCAGCATTGGGATTATAGGTGTTTTAGTCGCATGGGCATTTTGGGTCTATCTAAAATCTCCGGCAGATGCACAAATCAATCACGAAAAGCAGAATCAAAAGAAGGTTTCTTATAAAAAGGTATTTAAAACAAATAATTTTTGGAAGCTCTTCTTTACTAAGTTTTTTTCCAATATCGTGAATTGGGGTATGATTTCCTGGATGCCATCTTATTTGGTAAATAAAGGGTTAGATCTGTTGTCAGTAAGTGCCTTGATGTCCATTCCATATCTTGCTTCTTTTCTTATGTTTAATGTGAATGGCTGGATTTTAGATAAATATATGAGCGGAAGAGAAAAATATCTGGCAGTAGCAGGATCCATATCTTCTGGTGTCTTTCTTTATATGATGTTTAATGCAACGTCCGTTACCCTTGGGATTGTTTATATGACCTTTAATGCAATTTCCATCGCGTTTATCGGAACATCCCTTTACACGATGGTCATTAAATACTCACCAAAGGAGTTAACTGGATCTGTGACAGGGCTTGTCAGTTTTGGCGGGCAAATTGCCGGAGGGATTTCTCCCGTTGTCATTGGATTTGTTCTTACTCTTTTCAAGGGTTCATACAATGCTGCTTCCTGGTTTTTAATCACTGCTGCATTGGCAGGGGCCATTGCATCAATAACGATTAAAAATAAAGTCAAAGAAACAAAAGAAGACGTGCTTATAGAGCATTCTTTTTAATGAATAGGAGGGATTTGTCATGCAGTCCATTACAAAGAATGATATGAAGGTTTTTCCGCCAAATTCAGAGGATATCGTGACGAAGGATAATTGGTTTACTACTCAAAAAAGTTTGCAAGGGTATTGTCATAACGGGGAACTAAGTTCCAACCGTATTATCTGGAGAGGAAACCATAGTCCCACCCCATTATCATATGCTAAAGATTCATTAGATTTAGCAAAGATAAACGTTACCAATGCTGAAAGTGTTTTATCGTATCTTGAGCGAACGAACACAGATGCTTTTTTAGTGATGCATAAAGGAGAAGTTTTATACGAGAACTATTTTAATGGATATAAATCATATCAGCCGCATGCATTGAACTCCGCGACAAAATCATTTGTCGGCTTGATTGTTAGTTTGCTTTCTGATGAAGGAGTATTGGATTTAAATAAAAAAGCTTCCTTCTACGTTCCAGAGTTAGAAGGAACAGGACTTGGTGAGGGAACTATTCAGCAATTGTTAGATATGCAAGTTCCTGTGAAATATATGGAAGCTGTCACGCCAATGGGGATAGGCCGGGGGACACCGATTTTCATTGCATCCGGTTCAATGCCAAAACCAGATAACTATAATGGGCCGGAAAACCTATACGAATTTATGATATCGAGTAAAAAAGATAAACTACCTGGTACTGTATTTAAGTATGAAAACGGACAAACAGAAACATTGGGATGGATTGTCAAACGTTTGACAGGGAAAAACTTAGCAGAATTAATACAAGAATTCATCTGGTCTAAATTGGGGGTAGAAGAAAACGCCTTGATGCACTTGGATCAAATCGGTACGGATATAGCCAGTGGCGGTATGCGGGCTACATTGCGTGATTTGGCAAGATTTGGCGAAATGATGCGAAATAATGGTTACTACATTGGCCAACAAATCATTCCGGAACATATGATTAGGGATATTCAAAAAGGTGGGAATCAAAAATATCTTGCGGAAAGTAGCCATCATTATCTTTTAGGATTTTCTTATTATAATAAATGGTGGATTAGCCATGATCGATACGGAGGGTATTCAGCTCGAGGGAAGTTTGATCAGCAAATACACATTGCCCCAAAAGCCGATACAGTGATTGTTAAATTATCTTCCTATCATTCTCCTAATTCAGTGGGAATAGACGCATTTCAAGCGATACTAGATTATTTAGTAAAGCAATAACATCAAGCCGGGAGTATTTGTTGTTTTAAAAGCACTAAAAAAGCTACTTCACAGAATACGAGACTATCAAGAAAAGGAAAGCGGAATGGTAACCATTTATGGAAGCATTAAATAAATGGAAGAAGGGGCAGGCGATAGTGTAAAATTTGCACAGCAGCATTTAGCGAATGAAAGAACGTATTTAGCTTGGATACGGACTAGTGTATCTAATGTCGGAGTAGGGTTTTGACCAGGTCTTTGCATTTTACGATTAAAATTAACTCGAATCATAATATTAATAACGTAGCGATATTCCTCGGCATCTTTGCCCGTATCGTTGGTTTTGTAATAGGAGTACTGGCTACTCTTCAATATTCAAGGAAAAGGAAAGAAATCCAGGATGGTATAGTTAATCCTTCTAATCGTTGTATTTTCTTTATTCCTTCCCTGTATTCCATCTTAATCTTCATTATTTTTATGTATCTTTCTTGTTATTTATATAGGTTAATAACAAAATGGGTTATTTTAAAAAAAACGTGTCTTAACGAAATTAAATTTTGCAGAAATAAAAGTGATAAGAAATAAAGTGGTAAAGAATTATATGTAAAAATCCCCCACTAAGTAAATTATATAGAACTTCAAATAATATAAGCAATTCGTTAAATATAAGGGATATTATAGACAAAACATTATTAAGTCCATTATTTGAGAGATCTTATGGGGATAGGTATTTATAATATAAGCTTTGTAAATACGATGTTTAAAAATAACCAAAATAAAAACCAAATTTTGTATAAATCTGGGGGTAGAATATATTTTACCTCTTTTATCTTGGTCGTCTAATGGGCGGTCATGCGAACGGACAGATTTACCCTGAGTTTATTTTCTATTGTATTATCTTTTAAAGAAAGAGGGGTTTTATGAAAAGACAGTTGCAAAAGTCGATGGAAAAACACTAAAATTGATTGAGTTATACACCTTAGATGACTTATCTGTATTTGCTGTCGCTAAATTTCTTAAGGTATCAGATGAGCAAGTGGTGTTTGCTAAAGTTTCTCCAATAGTGATGTATAAAAGCAAAGTCACATTACATTAGATGTGAAAATAAAGACATGCTTTTAGGTTTTCTTAAGTTTGCACAAAAAATAACTTTGTTATTAAAGTCGTACTTTTTGAAGATGATAATGTGCAGGGGTTTATCAACAACCTTGAAGAAGATGTGCTTGTAATATCAAGTCTGAACGACTTCGGAGAACCAGATGGTGAGTCATACTTTAAGATAGAAGTTGTAACGGATATTTCGTGTGATAAAAAAGAGGGGAATGCTGGGGAATTTAGCCTCTAATATTACAAAATAAACGTTATAACCATACCTTTGCCTGGAGACCACTGATAATAAAGTGTTTAATTTTAAAGCGTTAAACGACAATTAATTCTAGCATACTGCAACAGGAATATAATGATCTCCCCAGTGACTAATCCTTTCTCTATACAAAGTGTAATAATATTGATCGATGATCTCTTGAAATACATTACTTTCCTTAAACCTTCTGCGTCGGTTTTTTGCTAAAAGTCAAGTGGTCAGGTATACGATTCAGATAGATCTAGTCCCAGAAACCAACGATTAACAATATTTAAAATCACTTCCTGTTCAAGGTCACATTCAAACTGAACATTTAATAAATAACCAATGGGCAGCATTTTAAAAAAAGTATCTGGTCTAAAGATTTGCGTCCGCGATTCGAATAATATTTTTCCATTTTCTCATATATAAAAGAGAAATTGATCGATTTTTTTAGTTTTCAGTAATTAGACGAAGAATGTGAGTAGAAGGAACAAAATCGTCCAATTCCATTTTACTTTGGTACTTATCATTACGTCCCATCATATAAGACTCCCCCAATAAAAAACATACATAGAATTAAATTCTACATAGGTTTCAAAAATCCCTGTTAATTTGTCAACAGCCTCGTTCGGCTGCTTTTATTTTATTATTTCTCCCTTTTGCCTTGTACGAATCGTACAATCAAGCTCATTGTTCGTTCTACTTGGGGTAGCGCCATGATTATGCGGTGATCTATACTTGGGAATAACCGTGTGTTGCTGCCTTGTAGGAAACTAACACGCTTTAAGACGTGATCAAGAAGTAGAAAAAGCTTTTGTTCTATATCGGAACGATGAATAGAATGGTACGGTATGGTTATTCGATGCCTTCTTATTGTCAAGACATCACTACATTTAATAGGTTGAATAGATTGTTTACAGAGTTAATATATCAAGTATTCAAAGTAATTTTGTACTCAATTTTTCTTCTTAGATTACTTTTTATACACCTGATTCTTATAGTACAGATAAACCATTTTCCTGATTGGACCCGAGTTGCGTCAGGAAAATGTGGATTTACAAAGGTTAGATTTTGGTACAAGTCTTATAGAAATAGAAATGAGTAGTTATGAATAGAGGACAACACCAACTAAACCAGAAAGAATAATGACATAGGCTGGATGCCAGCGTAATTTCAACAGGGAGAATAACGATAACCCAAAGACGAGTAATAAGCTTATCGAATGCCACGAAAAGTTTAGAGCAATCATATGATTGGAAATAGCAAAACTGATTGCTGCAAAGAGGATTAAACTAGTGACAATGGGTCTTAATCCATAAAACATCGATTGAACAACTTTATAATGATTCAATTTGTTGAAGAAGGTGGCTATAACGATTACGAGTATAATAGCAGGAAGCAAGATTCCGAGAGCGGATGATATGGATCCTGTTAATCCAGCAGTCGAATAGCCAACGAGAATGGCACTATTGATGGTGATAGGACCTGGGGACATGCCGGCAATAGCGATTATATCGGTAAATTGTTGCGTCGTCATCCATCCATGCTGTGAGACTTCAGATCCTATTACGGGAATCATGGCGTATCCCCCTCCGAATGATACAAAGCCGATAATAAAGAAGGTGCTAAACAACTCCCATAATTCCATCATTCTATATCCCACGCTTTCTTGAAAATTAGTTTAACAATTTATACCGATAACTTTCAGGAAAATATCGTCCACCTTTCATGGGCCTATATGCCTGCACCCATGAAATATTCGAAATCATTTTCTTCTTCTTTCTTTTCTTTTCGGTCCATGTTGATTTTGTAACCTAATTTCCTCTTAACAGAGATAGTCACAATCCCTGCTATCGCTCCTGATAATATAGCTAAAACCGGGTGAATGAAGAAAAGGACTGGAATCCCTACTATAAATATACCGAATGTTGATTTGTCAACAATAGCCGTTTTTCCTATCTTGATAGCCGCATAGGCTATGATGGCTACTATGGAAGCTCTAATCGATATAAATGCGGATTCTATCTTTGGATTATCCTGAATGAAAAAATACAAAATGCCGAGGAGTAGAACAATTATAAAGGTAGGAAATGATACACCAATCATGGCTGCCATTGCGCCCTTCATTCCGGCAATTCGATGGCCGATAAAGGTGGCGGAGTTAATAGCGACAGCTCCCGGTACGGACTGAGATAACGCAAAAACATCTGTAACTTCTTCGCTTTTCAGCCATTTTCTCTTCTCCACTACTTCTTTTTCGATTAAAGGGATCATCGCGAACCCGCCTCCGAATGTGACAGGTGCTATTTTAAAAAAGGTCCAAAATAATTGGAACAGTGTTTTCCATTGTCCAGTCATTGTCATCAGTTACTCTCCTTTGCTACTTTATATAAATCTTATAATTAACATATCAAAGAAAAAGGAATGGGTAAATTGCAACTAAATCATTGGGTATAACAAAACGTTATACCCAGAAGAGTTATCCGTTTTATATAGAATTTCACCAATAATTGAATAGGCTCACCTGTTCAGGGAATATAGCGCGGCTTTTCCATTTCACCATTTACCTATATGATGCTATCATTTTATTAAACTATTTAAAGACATGGAGGTTGGTTTCTTTTGAAACTAGAAAATCTAAGAATGTTTTGTTTAGTAGTGGATGAAGGAAGTATAAGCCAGGCAGCGAGGTTAAGCTACTTATCACAACCCGCGGTAACAAGACAGATTCACCAATTGGAAAATTTTTATAGCACTTTGTTATTCGACCGTGAGGAAGGGAGGCTGAGAGTGACAGAAGCAGGAAAGTTGTTATACCCTTTTGCAAAAGCCATTGTGAATGATTTCAACCATTCAAAGGAAGTGATTCAGCAATCAACGGGCGCGTACAATACAAACCTCATAGTAGGTGCATCCTTGACCATCGGCGAGTATTTGTTGCCGAGCTTGCTTGGGAAATTTAAAAAACAACAGCCTGAAGTAAAAGTAACATTAACGATAAAAAATACCCCCCGAGTTCTAGAGGATTTATCAAACGATGTCATTGATTTGGCCTTGGTGGAAGGACTTGTAGAAAATACCGATTTTATTGTGGAGAAGTTCGCCGATGACGAATTGATATTGGTTTGTCCATCAGACCACCCATGGAAAGACAGAAAAGAAATCCAGGTAGAGGAATTGGGAAATGAAAGGATGATCTGGCGTGAATCCATTTCAGGGACACGACTTATCGTAGAAAACATGTTAAGAGAGCACGGGGTTTTAGAAAAAATAGAAAGCTACATGGAGATTGGGAGTACACAAGCGATAAAAAGTGCGGTTGAATCTGGACTTGGAATCAGTATTCTGCCAAGGTTAACAGTGGCCAGGGAATTGGATCAAGGTTTTTTGCGGGAAGTGGGTATTTCCAGAATAGATATAACAAGAAATCTATGGCTAGTCAGAAAAAACAAGCGTTTTAATAAAATAGGGGTATCTAATTTTGTGAATTTTCTTCAATAGAGAATGAAGCATACCTTGATTCTTCATTACTTCACTTTAAAGAGATTTTCTATTATTTTATTTAGACTATTTGGGATATGCCAATTTTTTAATTAGTGGCTGGGTTGAAAGACGACGTGAACAGACGAATGTTGGGCCATTAGTACAAAAAAGACTGTTGGAAAAAGGGGTTCTATCTAAATGTTAAACCAAAGTTGATTGGAACGAAAGGTGCGAGACTCCTGCGGGAAAATCGCGTCCAAGGGAGACCCCACAGGCGCAAAGGGCGCCGAGGAGGCTCCCGGACCGCACGCGGAAAGCGAATGCCTGAAGAAGAAATCAACGTTCAAATTTTACAAATCCTCAAAAAAACTGTAGACAAACTCAATTATTTATCGAGTTTGTCTACAGTCTGGGGCTGATCTTACTAGATCAGCCTTTTATTTATAGGCTCAAAAAGATGTTTTATTTAGCTTGAATTTCAAAATTAAGATAATTTAGCTTGGCTGATTCTTAAAAAACCACATTGTGTTAACGAGTCGACCAAGGAATGGAAGAAATTCTTATTCAGGGCAGTAAGTAAATTTCATAATGAGGAGGTTCGGATAGATTCTTTTTTTGTAGCCGTCCTTCGTTTACTAATTCTGTAGGGTTCTTTCAACCTCCTCTGTATTTACATGAAAAAGATCTGCGATTTTAACTGTGGAAATGGAGATGTATTTCGGCTTTTTGGTAGAAGAAATAATCATAGTTTGTACTCGATGAAACAAAGTATCCTTTTCCATTTGTAAGCCTCCTTCCCTGTCCGTATATGAATATATAGAAACTTAACTAATTCCCTAAAAGGGTAACCAATTTAGATGTTCATATGCACCCTTTTTTCTATCTCAACTGTAAAATCTCGATAATGAATAATATTAATTTCAAATAAGGTAAATCTAAAAGGAACAAGGAGGGATATCATGGGATTTCATAGTCAGCCACGGATTGCACAATTAACGGTAGAGGCAGATACTCGAAAAGCCACATTGCCCCTTCACAGTATGCTTATCCTTGGTTTTTTGGGAGGGGTGAGTCTGCAAAAACAGCTGGCAACATTAAGTTTTAATGGAGATGCAGCTTCTTATGAGGATTTTCTTCAAGCTATTACAAATACGGGCTTCACTATCGAGACATCAAATCAGTAATTTTCATTCTTGGTAAGCAAATATTTTTATTTTTTCATGATAAGGAGGGTTAAAAATGAGAGTCTGTGAACTCTGTGGTTTAGAAGAAGAATTGGAAAACGTAAACAAAGATGAATCGGTACCTACTAGAATGCTTCATCTTTGCGAGAATTGCAGAAATGATCGGAAATTCGAGAACTTTCTAGAAACTCATCTTTAATAAGACAGGAGCTTACCTGATAGATCAGCAAATTTGCCCCCCCATTCTAATCCCAGTAATTCTTCTCCAATTTCTAAAGTTTCAAAAAACCTGTTGTATTTATAGAAGGAATGGGCTTGCAAAGTATCACGTAGTCACAAAAAAACATTGTAGTCCTTGTGCAAGGGATGCATTGAAATTCACTAAAATAAAGTACTGACCTAAAAAAACACTGTTAAATCAATTTGGTAACTACTAATACATCCTGAAAGCTTGAAAAATTTAATCATTTCATACCATTTCTTTACAATAAGTTCATTGGTCTGTAGCAGGTTCTACACATTAGATTAGGATAATGAAACCGACGGAACACAAGGTGTTTTATTAGGGGGAGGGGTCGAAAAATGAAGAAAAATTCAATGAAAATTTTTCAAAGGCTTGTCAGTAAAGGTTTATTTTCAGCAATGGCATTAACAGCTGGTTCGATTTTAACGTTAGACTTGCCATCAAGTGTTGTACAAGCCGCGTCTGTGAAGGAACAAGCTCTTCCTCTAGGGAATTCTAATCTTGCGGAAACCCGGGATCAAACAAAGATTACGCAGGGCTTAACCTATACGCATATCATCCGTGGGGCCAGTTCGGAAAAAGATGTCTTTATCATTGATGTGGGATTTTACAAAACCAAGGAAGAAGCTAATAAGGTGAAAATTCAACTGGATTCAAAAGGTTACGAGTCCAAAGTTAAGAAAATTTCAGAACGGCCTGCCGACGATCATGAACAAGGTCCGCTTGGATACCTTGTACGTGTTGGATCATTTAAAGCGGAGAAAGATGCCAACAAATTAAGAGATGAGTTAAAAGGAAAAGGATATGGTAATTCACGCGTTGTTTTTTCGGCTGAAGATGGAGGGAAATCTACGGGCCCTTGGGTTGTGAATATTTTAGAAATCGATCCAAAGAAGTTTAAAGGAAAAGTTTTACCTGAACTGGGAACTGAGATAGTACCCGGGAAGGAAAAATTAACTAGCATTTCAGCCCGTACTGGTGCGATAGCGACTGTAAACGGTGGATATTTTGTAATGGGACCGAGTGATGGTACAGAAGGGGATCTTGCTGGTGCGTCCATGATTGGTGGCGAACTCATTAGCGAAGCGGTAAATGGTAGGACAAGCCTGGTTTTATCTGGAAATAGGGCGCAGATAGCTTCAGTAGAAACTAAACTTTCAGTTACGGTATCTGATGCTGCAAAGAGAGAATTGGATGGCCTTAACCGCAAACCTGGCCTGATCCGTGGATGTGGAGGCATTGGTGATAATTTAAACTTTGCAAAGCATGATTTCACTTGTACGGATTCTGGGGAACTTATTCAATTTACATCCTCCTTTGGTGCTAAAACTGAGCCTGGGGATGGAGTGGAAGTTAATTTAAATTCAAAGGGTGAAGTTACAGAAGTACGCAAAAGCAGAGGCAGCTTCATTCCGCTTAAAGGCTCCGTCCTAGCAGGTACAGGCGATGCCGCTAATTGGCTTTTGGCCCATGCGAAGCTAGGTGCAAAACTGAAAGTGAATACCAGGATTCTTGCTGATAAACAACCACTTAAGGCGGCACCGAAAATTAGTATTGTCAATGGTGGGCCGCAATTGCTGCATGACGGTAAAGAGAAGATTAATGCGGTAAAAGAGGGGTTCAATTGGAGCGAAAATCCAGAATTCTACTATAAATTTGGAGAGCGTAGAAATCCCCGAACTCTTGCAGGGGTCACTGAAAAAGGGAAAATTCTCTTGGTTACGGTTGATGGACGTCAGCCATTTTATAGTGTGGGAGCAAATTTTAAAGAGAGTGCCCGTCTCATGAAAGCTCTCGGGGCGGTTGATGCAGTAAACTTGGATGGCGGAGGTTCTACGGCTATGACAGTAGGCTCCAAATTGGTGAATCGTACATCCGATGCGGCCGGTGAACGTCCGATAGGGGATGCGATAGTTATTTTACCTAAATAAAGGATGAGGAAACCTTATATCATTTTGTGTTATCGCTAAATATAACAATTCTTCTTCGCTTACATGAAGGTATTAGTCGCTTAGATAAAAGCAGCTATAGATTAATGCCGATTTAACAGGTCGTCAGTGAAGAGTGTCGAGAATAGTATATCGACGGATTGGAATTCTTTTTAAAAGATGAACAGGAAACAGTTGATTTTTTATTTGGGAATTGCAGATGAAGTAACGAACCCAAGTATTAAAGAGGCCTTTCGCCGAGCGGAAGCAGATTAACAAAATCATGCCGTTTGGTTTTTATATTATCTTGTTAATGCGAAATAGCTAAAGCGATTTGAGATTGACGATAGGGTCTAGTAAATTAAAAAAGCAGCTAAATAGAAGGACAAGAGACATCGTTTAATATGGATGTCTCTTGTCTTTTTTATTAGGAAAACTATTCTATCCTGTGGTTCTAGTAAATTAGAAAAAAGAATTATAAATGTAAACCCTCATCATATTCTGCCTCAACCGGTACAGGTGCTACATTGGACCTTTCCAGTGCCGGTGTGTCCGGACGGGCTGCTTGATAGACTGCTGCACCGAGCACTTGAGCCGTCTTTAACAATTTTTCCTTACTGATCAGCTCAATTGTATCCTTTGCCGTATGGTATTCCGGCTCCAATGGAGCATACGTAAACACCGCGGCAGGAATACCTACTTCTGTGAATGGCTGGTGGTCACTTCTTCCAATTTGATTATAAGGAATGGCATCATAAAGCCTTGTTCCTGCTGAATTTCCTAATGTCGTGACTGTATTTGGTTTTCCATCGTACGTAAACATGGCAAATTCGCCGGCATTTTTGCTGCCCACCATATCCATATTAAACATCGCTACCGTTCTGTTAATCTCATCTTTCGTAAGGCTTTGTGCATAATGCTTGGAGCCTAATAATCCGTTCTCCTCTGCGCCAAAGGTAATAAACCTGATTTCTGTATCAGAAGGTGCATTTTCCAGGACTCTTGCCAGTTCCAGCACAATGGATGTACCTGATGCATTATCACTGGCTCCTGATGAAACAGAAACAGAGTCATGATGCGCGCCAACTATAATAATTTGATTCGTATCCTTATTTTTCATCGGTTTTTTCGTGGCAATCACATTGTGAGAAGTGGCTTTTACAAACTCTGCTCCTTCAACAGACATATTTGCTGTCAGGTTATTGCCTTGCAGAGTAGAAATTAACTCATCACCATCGCTCTTTTTCATAAATAGTACAGGTAGATTACTCTCATTTGCCGGCAAGCTAAATAGCGGCGTGGAATTATCTGTATTAATGAACACGACTCCGATCGCTCCGGCTTTTTTTGCATTATCCATTTTTTCTGTAAATGGGATCGTGCCTCTTTTAATTAAGGCGATTTTTCCTTCTACCGAAGCATGAGCTACCTCTGCCGTCGTTCCTAAACCTGCGTACACAAGCTCTGCTGACACTCCGCCGGAAGGTGTGTTATTGGAAAAGCGGAAGGCGGCCGTTTCATAATTACGCCCATTTACTTTTAAGGAAACAGAGCTTGGGTGTTTATAGTCCTTAATAAATTGAAAAGACTGGACCTCTACTTCGTTAAGTCCATACTCCTTAAATTTACCAGTTATGTAATCTACAGTCGTTTGTTCACTTTGTGTTCCGGCTACCCGTGGTCCAATATTTACAGCTAAATGTGAAAGATTCTGGTAGATTTCTTCAACATCGATTCGTTTGATCACTTTATTGTCAAATGCATGCTCGGACGGGTTTTCACCCTGGATTGCCATAACAGAATGTGATGAAAACAGTAAACTCCCTGCCAATAAAGAAGCTCCTAAAATCTTCGTTCCTTTTTTCAAACTCCTTCGCCTCCCAAAAAATAGAATACTAGTTTAGTATATGGCTAGTATGTAAGCGCTATCAATGAGACTTTTGTAATGTTTTAAAAAAATACATATTATAACAAAAAATAAAGAAGTATGACAGCATATGATGGTCCACAACATGTCGTCTAGTCTTACTAAAACGGCAACAACAGCCGAGAAAAATGCAGTTGTAACGCGCGCCATTAAAGAAATGCAACTTGCTCTTCCTTATGAAGACCGCGTCGGATTAAAGACAATAATGCGTGATAAATCTGTAACGTTACATTTCGGTTAGGAGCGAGACGATGGGATTTTTTAATAAACTTCGCGATATGAAAGATTCAGTAAGCTATAAATTAGATGATGTAAAATATTTTGTTGTTGACAAGGCGGAAGATGCGAAAGACTTTGTCAAGGATAAGGTACTCGATGCAAAATATATTATTGCTGATAAGGCAAGTGATGTGAAGGACTTAGTAGAGGATGCAGCATATTATGTTACGGATAAAGCGAGTGACACCAAAAACTTTATTGTCGACAAAGCGATAGATACGAAGGATTTCGTTAGTGATAAAACGTTTGATGCACGCTACTTTATTGCGGACAAGCAGGAGATATTAGGGACTTTGTCAGTGATAAAACATTTGATGCGAAATACTTTATTACCGAAAAGGTAAAAGTTAAATCAAAGGCGGATGTAGTGGAACTTACTTCTAATCTACTGAAATCACATTACTTAATTAATGTATCAAAATAGATAGCGGTTACATTATTTTAGAAAAGAGTCGAGGTAAATGCTCAGCTCTTCTTTAGAAGCAAGTTTTTTTATGATTGTTTCTCTATTTAAAGTGCAAATGAAGGAATTTGCATCGTTTCTATAGATTCTTTAGAAATTTCATGTTCAGTATCCTTAAAAAACAGTGACTCGTACTATTCAGACGTGCGTATAAAATTGGGGGACAAGAGTAAGCTACAAACGTATGATAAGCTGTTGCGGGAGGTGAATAAATATGAGTAATGGTGCAGGTCGTTCTAAAAAGAATAAACCAAATGATGCAAACCATGTGAATGCGGAGACAAAAGCATATCAAAGACAAATGTCAGAAAAGAATAACCAAGAGCATAATGATGGAAGCAAGTATAAGGGGAAGGTTCAATAGGGCCTGATCTTTTTTGGTTTCCAGTATAAATTTCCTCTCATATCCCTCACAAATGTAGAAGAATATTTACTAGGGAACTGATATATCGATATCAGTTCTCTTTTTTGATATACCTTGAGTAAATCATATCTGTAACTAGTTTATATATATGGAGTAATGGGAAAAGCCTTGGAAATAAACATTTAAGGGCTATTTATGCAGCTCTCAAATTTCTTCAATAGAGCTTGATCCCCGACTAACCGTTTGAATAGCATTTAAAAAGATTGTAAATTGTGTTTCAGTTTGACTTTGGCTTCCTAGACCTATGGGTGTGTTATTTAAGTATGAGTTTGACTACAAACAATATTTTTATAAGAAAAAACGCTGCCCTAAAGTTTTCTTTTAGTCAGGATCATCAAGTTACAATCGTTAATTTTATATTAACTAACTTCCTCAATACCCATATGCCAAATTATAAAGATATCCATATGAGTATTCATATCCATTGATGTAGGAATTATTGGCCTTCTTGGATGATTTGAAAGACCTGGTTATTGTAATTATGCGTCCAACATTAGTCTTCCTCTATTTTAAAACACAATAAATGATATGAAAGACTTCACGTGAATTCTTGGTTATTTAACAATATTCGGAATAGACTTAATAGGTAGCCGTAGGAATTAAAACATATAAATAAATAAAAATAAAAGCAGTAAGATTCGCATATTCTAACTGCTTTTGCTCGTTATTATACAGGTAATCTTCATAAAAAAGTATAATTATTGGGACAGCTTGAATGACTTTACTTATCACCAGGCGCTGGCTGGTCAACACCCTTTACCTGATGGCGATGTCCGTTTGCTTCAGTCGTATAAAAATCATAATAATGAACATGCATTCCATTTCCTACAGGAATAGCAGGACCCGAATATGCCTGGTAATAATGAGTATGACCATCTTCAAAGACAACATAACCCTCAGTGTAATGCACATGGTTATCATCCTTAATCATAACAGGAGGTGAAGTTACATCTAAACACAGATGAACATGGCCATTATTAACAGATGTATAGTCAACGGACCCATGATTATGGTTTGGCACAAATCCCTGAACAAAATCATCCTTTCCAACCATCCTAACACTCCTAACTATCACTTTTCCAAAGAAATATTGGGCGCTATTTTTATAACCGTTCACCCATTTTTTGCATTAAATCCATCTTCCAATACCTAAATCATGTAAGCGCATTGATTCAAGTAATACATGGTTGACAAGATGCTACAAATTTGGCCTGTTTGGATTAAAGTCTTATACTGCACCTTGTTTTATTGTATTTCCGATTGGTACTTGACATTCCCTTAAATTCAAGGAAATATGTTTACACCATAAGATTTGATAAAGAATACCTACTTTCCATTAGCTCTCGATGACTTTCTGTTTACCCTTCTTTGCCGCTGATAACGTACCACTAATCACACCATGCTTATCTAAAAAGAATACTCCTATTTTAGTAAACATTGGTAAGCTAAGTGATTTCCGGGGGTTATTCCCGGAATTCCATAAAACTAAAAAGGTTTGACAAACTTTCTAATCTTACCGTATGATAAATAATATACTTGAATATATTCTCCTAAGGGGAGTAGCTTTTACAACAATGTCGTCAATACGGAGTTCTTCGCTCTCGGCTTTGTTGGCAACATTTTGTTGTTAGCCAGACCTTACCTAGTGGTAAAGGTCTATTTTCTATTAGTAAGCCTTTACCGAAATGGTAAAGGTTTTTTTGTAGTCCGGATAATGTAGCCCTTCAAGAATTGTATAAGCTAAGCTTGTGGGATGATAAATGAAAAACAAATAAAAATAAATGGAGTGTATACTTTGATACTGAGAAAATCTTTGTTACTTTTAGGGATAGGGTCTGCACAGATAGATTTAATCCTTCCCAAAAATACGTATAAATCTGGTGAATTAATAAATGGGTATTTCTTGATTAAGGGTGGTACCCAGGAGCAAAGAATAAGAAGGATTGAATGTGATTTAATTATGGATACTCATTCTACGGGAATGGAAGATATCCTTAAAACGAGCACCATTTTATCTTCAAGTGAGATTGATTCAGGGGAAAGTAATGAAATTCCTTTTAACTTTCGTCTGCCTACATTAAAGGAACCATATAAGCGAGGGGTTTCCTATCGCCTAAAAACGAGACTTATTCTTGATAAAGGGATAATAGGCAAGGATGATGATTGGATTTTAATCGATTCTGAATAAGAGTGGAAACGGAGGTGGGAACATGGATATTTTGAATTTTACAGAGCGTGCTTTGGATTATTTGAAAGAATTCTTATTATTGAGGCTTTTTATAATAGCTCTACTGTTATTGGCCGGTTATTATATATTGAATAAAATGGTTGAATGGTTCTTTAGAAGGTCTAATTTTTTTGAGGAAGAAGTCGAAAGAACGATACAGGGTGTTACTCGTTCTGCTCTAAGGTACGGTATTTCCGCGCTTTTCCTCATTTATCTAATTGGACAGTTTATTGACATTAAGGGAATACTGGCTGGAGCTGGGATTGTAGGGGTCGTTATCGGATTTGCCGCTCAACAAATGCTTAAGGATATCTTATTGGGATTTGTTAGGTTTTCAGATAATGAATTTCGAGTGGGGAACTTTGTTACATTTAATGGGACAAGTTCCGGGACGGTTGAGGAAATTGGCATCCGGTTCATGCAGATTCGGGAATGGTCAGGAAAACTGCTTACTATCCCACACAGTGAAATCAAGACGATTCAAAATTTTAATAAAGGGAGAATGCGAATCATTGAACGCATCACGGTGAGTTACCAAGAAAAACCAGATAGGGTGAAGCGGATGTTGGAAGAATTATGCCTCACTTGTAATGAGAAGTTTGCTGAAAGCCTTCTAAGGCTCGAGGACGGTACACCTGAAGAAGATTTTAGATATCTTGGCATTACGGATTTAAATCCGAATCTTAAATATGTTGGATATGAGCTATGCATAGTTGGACTCGTAAAACCTGAAGATTATTTTGAAACATCAAGAAATGTGAGGTTTGAGATGATGTCTGCTTTACATGAGCATCAAATTCAAATGCCATCTTCCAATTTACTTGTTCAGACAAATCCGAATCATGGAAGTTTGATGGAGAGCTAAAAAAGAAGCATCTTTTTGGATTTTTGTTGGGGCTATTTCGAAAGTGGTTATAAATAATATTGGATTCTTATGAAATAACGGATTGTGGGGAAGTCATTATTAACAAGGACTGTTGAGGCAGATGACTCAGCAACTATTCATGAGGTTGAAGAATATAAACGGGCTTTCTTAAAGAAAGTCTGTTTTTTTATTTTCATGACTTAATACTTGGTAATTATTCTATAATAGTATTATTTTTTGAAATTTGCACTTGATTAATCAGATTGATTCGATTATTATATAATTAACATTAAATGGAAGGGTGACCTTTAAACAATGATATATAATCCTATTCTTTAAGAAAAAATGCGTGTTAAATACGATCTTTTTTTCTGGATAGGATTAGTCTGTACATTAAATACAAACAAAGATCATTGTGTTCCTTCCATCATCAGGGATATTTTGCCTTTTTAATTTGTATTGTACTGCCTCCTGTCCAGATATTCGACAGGAGGTTTTTATATTGGGAAAAAACGCATCTGTAACATTAAGTAATAAGGAACCTAACTTATTTACAAATCGTGTATTTCGGGCCATTATCTTTTCAGGATTATTTCTACAAATAGGGATATGGGTACGGAATTTTGCAGTTTTGTTATTCGTCATGGAACAAACAAACGGTGATGCCTTTGCCATTTCAATGATTTCAGTGGCTGAATTCGCACCTATTTTTATTTTTTCATTTATTGGCGGGACGTTTGCAGACCGATGGAGCCCGAAAAAAACGATGGTTTGGTGTGATATTTTAAGTGCAGTATCGGTATTTGCTGTGCTTATCGCCCTTATCTTCGGAAGTTGGAAAGTGGTATTTTTTGCAACATTAATTTCTGCAATACTTTCTCAATTCTCTCAGCCATCGGGCATGAAGCTATTTAAGATGCATTTGCCAGAGAGTCAAATTCAAACAGGGATGTCTGTATATCAGACCGTATTCGCCGTATTTATGGTTTTAGGCCCGATCCTGGGTACATTTGCCTTCCAATCATTCGGGATCAACATCTCGATTGCGATTACTGGCCTAGCGTTTTTACTATCAGCGGGTGCACTCGCTTTCCTTCCAAAAGATCGCAAACTGGATGAAGGAACCGTAAAAACGACATTATGGCAGGAAATGAAAAGCGGAGTGAGCTACGTGTTGCGAAAAAAAGAACTAAGTCTATTAGGATTATGTTTTCTGGCAGCCGGGCTCGGACTTGGATTCATTCAGCCGCTCTCGATTTTCCTAGTTACCGAACAATTAGGTCTGCCAAAGGAAAATCTACAATGGTTATTTATGGTGAATGGTATTGGTATGATTTTAGGCGGTGCTGGAGTGATGATTTTTGCTAAAAAGGTGGCACCGCAGAGGTTATTGGCCTTTGGAATGCTTGTGAATGCCATTGGATTAGCGGTAATGGGGTTGTCGACCAACCTTTGGATTACACTTTCCGCAGAGTTCTTTAACGGGCTAATGTTGCCTTGTATTCAAATTGGAATTAATACATTGATATTGCAGAGGACCGAAGGCGAGTTCATCGGAAGAGTAAATGGAATCTTAAGCCCATTATTCACTGGTTCGATGGTTTTGACTATGAGTGCGGCAGGAGTGTTGAAAGAACAATTTTCACTCGTCGCTATATTTGAAACAGCGGCATTGTTTTTTATTATTGGGATGTTTTTCATTTTGCCATTGTACAATCAAAAGATAGAAACGAAATCCTTGGAAACTCAGTCGCAGGAATAAGGAAAAGTCAGTGAAGTGGTGAAAATTTTACATGTAAGTTGAAAGCAGAGAGCAGGCTCTCTGCTTTTTTGAATAACATGAATCTAGTAGATATCAACTTATTAAGGAGTGGGTATTACTTAAAGCTTGAATCTGGTTACTTAAACTTTGTACTTCATTCACTAAGTTATTCATGAATAAATCGTTAAGAATAATATACTATTGGTTTCTGAAGGTAACAGAAGCTAAAAACCATTAATAAAGAGAAGTATAACTATTGCCGGGTAAATTTGATGTTGCATCCTTATTAAAGGTTTGCCAGTTTGATAGGATTAACCGTATTATTTCAGTTTCTAAGTTGTCGAAAAAAGTATTGCAGAGGTACGAAAAGAAGGAATTGAGATTGTGAATAAATAGAAATCATACCATGTTACGTTGAGGAAAAGTGAATGTTGGCTTTTCCTCTTTTTATTATTTTAAAAAATGAACATGGAATTATTTGTTTGAATTAACAACAAAATCAAAAAAATACACTTCACATTAACGTTATCTTAATAATTAATATGTAATATTGAGTTGGAAGTAGGCCGTTTGTGGAAAAGTTGTTTTATTGTGGGTTTTGTAGATAGCAAATGATGATCGAAAACAAATCAATACAAGCATTAACAATTTTTTCGTTATTATTACCTGCCTAGACAATAAATACTGTACCGACAAACAAGTCTTAGTTCCTCTAGATCTTTCATATAGGAAGATACAGAATTCAAATTAGAAAATTTTATTCCTTCTTTTTAGAGTTTGTCAAAGTAAGTGATGCACAATTTGCGTTACTAACTTTAGGAGTGAATTTTTCTACTGAAAAAATGAATATAAGAGGGGGATTGATTGGCGGGTTCCATGATATGAATTCATTCTTATTACCAAAATTTTCAATGATTTATTATATATAAAATCAACTAAAAGTACCTTGAAATTTGCTTTAATTACATAAATTTTTAGAATTTTCATTAGATTGGTCTTAATTGAAATCAATAAAATCATATTGTGAAAAGAGGAGTAGAACAATGAAAGACGAGCAACTAAAAAATGAAACTGAAAAATTGTCAAATACTATCTTAGAAAAGGGAATGGATCGACGTAGTTTTTTGGGAGGTACAACGAAGATTGCCGGGCTTACGCTTGGATTATCGCTAGTAAACTCACTAAATGGTCTTGAGGCCGAAGCAGCATCGCATGTCGAAAAAGCATCGAAGTTCGGTTTACACAACAATCCTGATTTGGTGTTTCCTGTTATTAGCGATGTGCATATGTTGAAGAGTGGTACAACCGATCTGCAAAAGTTGGGTAGCGCATTGCATCAATTGAATGAGTTGGTGCCAAAACAAGATGCTCTTGTTGTTGTTGGAGATTTAACAGAAAATGGATTTACGGAAGAGTATGATCGCTTTATGGCTCTTTATAATGCAAAAAAACAAACGCAGGCCGCTTCTTTGTTTGCGATAGGAAATCATGACTATTGGAATGGTTTATCTGTAACAGATGCCCAAAAACTGTTTTTAAAGAAAATGGGGATGGAGTCTATTTTCTACCATAAGGTAATCAAAGGGTTTCATTTCATAGTTCTTGGCACTGAAAATGGAAAGACAGAAGGATACTTTTCAGAACAACAAATTGCGTGGTTAGGGGAGCAACTGCAGCAGGCGAAACTAGATGATCCTAAGAAACCGATATTTGTGTTTCTGCATCAGCCTATCAAAAATACAGTATACGGGAGTGAATGGGGATTCGAAGTTAACAGAGAGTTACTGTATAACACTCTAAAAGAATATCCGCAAGTAATTACGTTTTCCGGTCACACACATTATCCATTAGATGAACCAAGAGCAATCCATCAAAAGGATTTTACCTCCGTTGCAACAGCTTCTCTAAAAAACATGTGGGTAGAGGCTGGGTATCTTCAAGGAGAATTACCAAAAGGGTCCGAAACCTTTAGCCAAGGTCTAATTGTAGAGGTTCATGGAAACAAAGTGAACATTCATCGTCGTGACTTTAATCAAAATAATTGGATAGGCGAACCATGGGTAATTGACTATCCCGCTAAAAAGAATACATTTAAATATACAGAAATGAGAGAGCAAGTAAAACCTCATTTCCCTAAAGGAGCAAGCATTACGGTTCTTGATACAACTAGTACTGAGATGAATGTCATGTTTACTCAGGCAAATGATAATTTACTGGTACATTCATATAAAGTAGTGGCGAAGAACAAACAAACAGGACAAATAGCGAAAGAGTTTCGGGCTTTCTCAGAATTCTACAAAGATCCTATACCCAACCCATTCGTTCTGCCAGTTAAGGGATTGCAGCCAGGTATAAGTTATGATATCGAAGTATATGCGATAGATTCATTTGGGAATATGAGTAAAACATTCTTGAAAATAGAGGGAAAAACAAAAGCATTAGCGGCTCTTTAATATAACTTTAGCTTTCAGGAGAAATACAAAAGGAGGAAACTCAATGCTTCAAAATATTGGAATGCCTGGATTGATATTGATTTTAGTCATTGCCCTCATCATATTTGGACCATCTAAGTTGCCCGAAATTGGACGTGCTTTTGGCAGCACATTAAGAGAATTTAAAAACTCTACTAAAGATTTGATTTCTCCAGATGAGAAAGAAGAAAAGACACAATCCAAATAATTTTTTAGGAAGATGTAAGCAACATGCTTGCATCTTCCTCTTGTTTTTACAAGTATGCCATCTGAAGAATGAGTGCTCCCATATCCCAAATGTTTTGATAAAGAAAGGTGATGTTGAAAATTAAGTCTGGTGTGAAATATAAAGTAGTACCTATAAACAATTGGGCAACTGCAGATCATGTATCTTTAATAGATAAGTGATATTTAGAAATAAAAGGAAGAGTGGAAATTAATGTTCTCTCTTTTTTTCTTGTAAGGAAGTTTCCATTTTATTTTCATAAAATGTCTTAGCCTGGGTTTTAGGTTTAGAAGTATCGTTTTTGCATGTGACTATATATTTAGACAGTTTCATTTTTAATGGGCTCTTTTATTCAATTTTCGCGAAAATATTCAGCTGCCCTTTATAATGTTGTGATTTTTAACTAGGCGCAATTCTTGTACAAGGAATTGTGTCTTTTTTAGTTACATTAATTATTTAGCTTTTATGGCAAGACTCCTTTTGGATTTGAGTCAATATTTTGGACACTAAAAAGTTAAATCTTAAGCTGTATTCCTAATTCGATCTTCAATGGCTTGTGGGGTTTGATAGCCCAGGCTGCTGTGAATTCTTTTTCGGTTATACCAACCTTCAATAAATTGGAACATCGCTAATTTAGCTGTTTGATAGTCTAGATATTGTACGTGGTTGACTTCTTCCTTTTTTAATAGGGCATGAAAGGATTCAATACAGGCATTATCGTACGGGCAACCTTTCTGACTAAAGGATTGCTTAATATGATGGTTTTGGATATGTTGAGTAAACTCACTGCTTGTATATTGTGAGCCAAGATCTGTATGAAGAACTAAGCCCTCCGAGGGCTTTTGTGAAATGTGTGCGTTATTGAAAGCTTTTATGACCAGTTCTGTCGTCATTGAACGAGAAAATGAATACCCTACTATTTTCTTAGAATGAAGGTCCAATACCGAAGCTAAATAACACCATCCGTCTTTTAACGTGTGGATATACGTAATATCTGCTACCCATTTCTCATTAATGGTCTGAGTAGTGAAGTCTCGTTTTAGCAAATTATCCAATTGAATAACCTTTTCTTTAGATGGATAGGGACGGTATTTTTTCTTAGTAATAGAACGAATTCTTGCCTTGCTCATTAAACGTTGAACACGCTTTAGACTTAGGGAAAACCCTTTGGTTAATAAGCTTTCATGAATCTTTGGAGCCCCATATCGTCCCTTGCTTTCCAGGTAAATCAGATGAATTTCCTTCGTGAGTTCTTGGTTTTCCTGTTCGCGATTTGATACGACTATTTGAAGGGACTGATAATGGCTGCTTCTTGGGATTTCTAGTATTTCACACATCTTCTGTACGGGATATTGTTTCTTGTGTTCCTCAATAAATTCGGTAAGATCTGTCTCGGTTACTTTTTCGCGAATATGGCCATAGCCTTTTTTAAGATTTCAACTTCTTGCTTTAACCGAAGGTTTTCCTTCTGTATGGCGGCTAATTCCTTTGGAGTCATGGACTCTTCCCCTAAACCGATAGGAGTAAATTCTTTAACCCATTTATAAATGGTAACTTCTGATACGCCATATTCGCCGCTTAATTCTTTGACCGAATTACCCGAGTGATAAAGATCTACAATAGTCTTCTTGAATTCATTATTATATTTTTTACCTGTATTTTTACGTTCCAAGACGGACACATCCTCTCAAAAATCATTGTAAGGACTTAACTAAAATGTGTCCATGAAACTATACTAACTCCATTTTTGATACAAAGTAGAAGATATAACTACCTAAAATTAATGATATTTTACTTAAAGGTAATTGTATAAATGTTAATTTACTTAGACAAACTAGAATGTTCAAATATGTAAAAGGGAAGGAAAGATGCAGAATGACAAAGGTATTATACATCACAGCTCATCCGAATGATGAAACTCAATCTTACAGTATGGCCGTTGGAAAAACATTTATTGAAACTTATAAAGAAGTAAATCCTAGCCATGAAATCGTGAATATTGACCTTTATAAAGAAAATATTCCTGAAATTGATGTGGATGTTTTCAGTGGTTGGGGAAAACTTCAATCTGGAAAGGGATTTGAAGAACTTTCGTCGGAAGAGAAAACTAAAGTTGGTCGACTCTCAGAATTATGTGAGCAATTTATTGTTGCAGATAAATATATATTTGTAACACCATTATGGAATTTTTCATTCCCACCAGTATTAAAAGCATATATTGATTCTGTTTCTGTTGCAGGAAAAACATTTAAATACACCGACCAAGGTCCAGTTGGCCTTTTAACTGACAAAAAAGCATTGCATATTCAAGCTCGTGGTGGTATTTATTCCGAAGGACCAGCAGCTGAAATGGAAATGGGGCACCGATATCTAAATATCATTATGCAATTCTTCGGAGTTCCTTCATTTGAAGGATTATTCGTTGAAGGACATGCTGCAATGCCTGATAAAGCACAAGAAATTAAAGAAAATGCTATTACAAGAGCAAAAGATTTAGCTTCTACTTTTTAATTACCATAGAATCAACAACTTGTTGGCTTTTTTTATGTAGATTTATACTTAAAGCTATCAGACCTTCAACAATCACGTGCTTAAGTTGAAGAAGCATTAAAAAACAAACTAGATGCCTGAATTAACATAAAGAACCTATTTTAAATATTTCAATATTTTTTCAAAATAGGTTCTATTATTAGGCGGAAATCCAGGCTAAAATGTTATATGTGATCAAACTTTATCTTGAATTTTTAAAAAGAGTGGTTTAGTCCATTACTGTTTTGGATTAGAAAAAAACGTAAAATAGTTAATTAACATCCTAAATATAAAAAGGAGTAGGGAGTTTTCCTTACTCCTTTTTTGCATCAAAAGATTTCCCTTGCAGAGAGACTATTCTTAATAAATTGAATATAGGTATCAGTCGTGAAAAGGTCAAGACGAAGTGCTTGCTGCTATGACAGTTAAAATATATAAAAATCCTGCAAATCATAGCATCCTTGTTAATTACAGAATAGCAGTGAAAATTTGGTTAAATAATTTCTAGCTATATTACATAATATATAGGACAAACAATCTCAAGGGCGGTTCACATGTTAACAAAGTAAAATAAGAATTGGAAAAGTCCTTAAGGTACTCTAAGACTCAACACAAAAAATAGTCGGTAGGTTATGTACTAATAAAAACTTAATTGACCTGAAATTTAGTTAAATAGCTCTACGAACGTTTTATTAAAGGACAGGAAAACACCAAGGAAGGGTTGAAATAATTGAAGACAATAATTAAATGGACAGGAGAAATGGCTTTTTCTGGATCTACTCCGTCAGGACATGTAATAAAAATGGATGCTGCCAAAGAAGTAGGAGGACAAAATAGTGGAGCGAGACCCACAGAGTTACTGTTACATTCCTTAGCCGGTTGCACAGGAATTGATATTGTAATGATCTTGAAAAAAATGCGATTTGAACCAATTACTTTTCAAATAGAAATAGAAGGATCACGGGCAGAAAATCATCCAAAACGATTTACCGATTATCATATCCATTATTTACTAGAAGGGGAACTGCCAGAAGATAAAGTGGTCCGTGCTATTAAATTATCGAAAGATACGTACTGTTCAGTATATCACTCATTAAATGCAAACATTGAAGTGAGCTATTCAATTAATGGAGTCAAAGGAGATCAAAAATTATAATTTTTGATCTAGGGATAAAGCGTTTACGAACGTTGATGAGAAAAAGTATTATTAGAACTCATACATTCCATCTTATAAAATTTTTTTGAGGAAAATAATAAAGATTCTTTAAAGTACATATAAACCCTTTTACATTCCATTTAAAGGTCCCTTCATTTTTTTAATCCCGCTCTTGAGGTGAATTGTGTGGTTTTATACCCCAATCCTTCAATGGCTTTTTTGTGTTTTAAAACGTTAGGATAAAGTGATTAGTGCGATGGGATTTACACAAATAAGCAATGGATTAGTTGCATGACCATATGCTATATATGTACGTAGAAAGTCAACCGATTATCCTTTTCGGTAGCAAAACGCTTGAGATATTAAGTGGTCTACCAGTATTGTTTCTAGTGAAGAAAAAGGTGATCAGTAGACAAATTCTTGATAAACTGAAAAATGCTTAGATAATATTCTTTACAAACATCTATTAGGGATTTACCGGTAATCTAAAGGTTAATTAATTTAGTACGTCATGGTTCCACAGGCTTAATTTAATTGATTTATTAAAAATTGAAAATTTGAATTCTTTAGTTTTCTATATTATCTTGTTAATATAGAAGTAGCTATTATAAAAATCATAGGAGTGAAGGACAATGAGTGTACATAAAGCCCTTTCTTTACATGCCCAAAAACAAAATCAACTTTTTACTGAATTTTCCCTTTTAGACCAACAACGTGAAGATTATATTCAAGGAGCTATTGAATTATGTAAAGCTGAAAAGGATTTTACAACAGACCAAATTAATCAAATCACTATGCAAATCAATGTTCTTGCAAATCAAAGGTTTATACCAACTCGTAAATTAGTTACCCCAGACATGGTTCGTTCATATGTGGAGTCATTGAAGTAAACTAATTTACAGATCTTAGATGTAAGAAAAAGCACCGAATATCGGTGCGAGCCTGACACTCATTATATAGATGAGTGTTTTTTTGCACGAATTTTAATCTACCAATTAAGATAAATGGCATATAGAAATATATTTAGTTGTTTAGTTGGAATGATATTAAGAGGGATATAGAGTTATTAGATACTGTTGAATTCACCTATATGGTGGACACTTAAAAAGTTCCGATTTGGGTTTTTTAAATAGTAATAAATCAGGAATGATAAAATAGAAAAACTATGGCATCATGAATAACATAGCTAGTTCAATTGTTTGTTTTTCACTTTAAAAGCATGATTCTTTAAGGCACATGTAGGCGTGGCAAGAGTAAACCACCTTTCGATGATTGCGTAGTTCTTAGAAGGTCTGTTAAAGAAAAACCGAGTAATTGTTAGATTAAGGACATATGTCCTTTCCAAAATACGTGAATCTATCATTTAATAAAGAGAGCAATCTAAATGGGTGAGTGAAAAATGAGAGGAAGTTTCTTCGCGTTTTTAGGAAGCGCCTATATTACTTTGCAAGAAGTAGTTAATTAGCGGATGATTCAATATATAGGAACTTGGTAAACTGCAACGATTACCTAATTGGGATTCGTGATAACTTTGCTGATCTTGCTTTTCGCCCGATATAGATGGAAAATGGCAAATGTTTAAGAAAGTGAAACCGTTATATTTGTCTAGTGGGCCATTAGGAGCCTTTATTATCTTTAGCAATATTACAGCGACCAGCTGATTGGTGTTACGCTTACTATTTTAGCAGTGCTCCTTGCCCAGCTCAGTTTGATCTTTGGCATTGATTGTAATGGCTGGTTCGGTGAAATCAAGCAGCAGATGAAGCTACCACAGTTTATCGGTATTGGGTATGTTGGTAGCTTGCGCTGTAATTTTAGTGCTTAAATAGTAGAACTTTTTCAGAAATGGAATGAATGAGAGGGCAGAGGAGGAAGCGATTCATGAAGCAAACCGAAGATAGACAGCAACTCAATTACTATTTGCATGCTCATCAAATAGAATCTATATTTAACGCTCCATTAATTGCCCAGTTGTCGTTGTATAGCTTTGATCAGGGAGAGATTATTTGTGCACAAGGAGAGCCATCACAGTATCTCTATATACTAGTGAAGGGGAAGATTAAAATTTATACCACCTCTTTGGAAGGTAAGAAACTGATTCTTTCTTTTAAGACACCACTTGAATTGGTTGGGGATATTGAATACGTACAAGGTATTGATATTATCAATACGGTTGAGGCCGTCTCGTCAGTTAACATGATTGGAATTCATTATGATTCGTTAGGAAAATACGGAAGTGATTATACACCGTTTCTACAATTTTTACTCAAAACCATTACAAGAAAATTTTGTATTAAATCTAACTCTTTGAGCTTTAATTTGATGTATCCGGTAGAAATACGATTAGCAAGTTATTTATTGTCCATATCTTTTGATGAATCAGATGCTCATTTTAAAGGCCGTCTCAGTACAAATAGTTTAAGAGATGTAGCGGATTTAATCGGGACGAGTTATAGGCATCTCAATCGAGTTATCCATCACCTATGTACAGAGGGTCTGATTGAACGTAATAAGGAGTTCATCCATGCTAAAAATCGAGAAGGATTGAGTGATCTAGCCAATCACAACATTTATGAATGAATTAGAATAGAATCATTAAATTGGGGAGTAGAGGTTATTATTGTAGGACTAGCATTTGCACTGATCGTAGGTTTGTTAGTCAGTTCGCAAAATATAATTAATAGTAAAGTGAATGAAAATATAGGCTCTTGGGCTGCAACGACACTTGTATTAGGAATGGAATCTTTCACTTTGCTGATGATTGGTCTCATCGTTGAAGAAGGAATTCTATTTGCTTTGCAAAATATGAAGCCCTGGTATTGGTTCAGTGTCTTAACCGGAGTAGGTGTCGTCATCAGTATAATGAGGGCCATCAAGTTGCTTGGTCCCAGATATGCTAGCTCAATTTTGTAAATTACATACGTAGGAATGGAGAAGGAATTGTGAAAAAATATCAGACTTTATTATTTGATGTAGATGATACACTATTGGATTTTGGTGCAGCAGAAAATTTGGCTTTGCGCTTGCTTTTCGAGGATCAAAATATCCACTTAACTCCTGAAATCGAAGCACAATATAAAAAAATAAATCAAGGTCTCTGGAAGTCCTTTGAAAAAGGAAAAATAGATCGTGATACGGTAGTGTATACTCGCCATTCACGTTTATTTAAGGAATACGGTCGAGAAGTTGATGGAGTATTAATGGAAAAGAACTATCGTGGCTATTTAGAAGAGGGGCATCAGCTTGTTAATGGGGCCTTTGAATTGATAGCCGACCTGCAAAATAAATATGACTTATATATTGTTACTAATGGTGTTTCCAAGACCCAGTATAAACGCTTACGTGATTCAGGATTATTTCCGCTATTTAAGGGTATTTTCGTTTCAGAGGATACTGGTTTTCAAAAGCCCATGAAGGAATATTTCGATTATGTTTTTGCGCGAATTCCTAATTTCTCGATGGAAAAAGCATTAATCATCGGAGACTCCTTAAGTGCGGATATTAAAGGCGGACAGCAAGCTGCTATAGATACATGTTGGCTCAACCCTAAACTGGAACCTAATGAAACTAAAATTGTTCCAACATATCAAATACAAAACCTTGAAGAGCTGTATTGCATTTTAAACGTAGAAAAAGAATCAACAGCTGTTAGTCAGTACTGTTCCTGACTATCGCATTATCTTTGTTAACAGCTTTAATGAAAATGATCAATTTTTTTATGAAATCTATATTAATTAGCAAGCAAAGACCCATTTTGATCTAACTTTGATTAAGGGTTTAATAAAGGGCTGTTGATGCAGCTCTTTTCTATTGGAGACAAAGAGGCAGGTTTAATTGAACATCAAAATGCAAACTAAATTAATCGACTGATAAGTTTAACCTATCGATATTTATAAATATTATTAAATTTCATTATGGAAATTCAGGATATAAAATTTATTAGAAAGGTAATTAGACTGGAGGAAAAGATATGAAAGTTTTTGATTCGCATTTACATATTATCGATACGAAATTTCCATTGATTGAAAATCAGGGATTTATGCCTGATGCTTTTACCTGTGCCGATTACCTACATTCCGTAAGTAACATAAATATATTGGGCGGTGCCGTTGTCTCAGGCTCTTTTCAAGGATATGACCAATCATATTTAATTGATGCGGTTACAAACCCTTGGTGAAAACTTTGTTGGTGTAACTCAATTGCCATACAATACATCAGATGATGAAATCATTAAACTTAATGAACTTGGTGTGAAAGCCATTCGATTCAATGTAAATCGTGGAGGTTCCGAGGATATATCACGTTTAGATTACTTAGCGAGAAGAGTTTATGAATTAGTAAATTGGCATACAGAGCTATACATTGATTCTAACTCTTTAACAGAGATAACAACGATAGTAGAAAAGCTTCCTTCGGTTTCGATAGATCATCTTGGTTTATCAAAAAGCGGTTTTACGAATCTTTTATCTTTAGTTGATAAAGGTGTAAGAGTAAAAGCAACTGGTTTCGGAAGAATTGATTTTGATGCTGAAGAAGCTAAAAAAGTTCTTTATAAAAATGCACTTAATTGGTATTTAAAAATATCAGTATAGGAGTATGAAATGGCCTTAACGCTATTACAAATTGATTAATTACTGCACAGTTCGTCTATTATATGCATTTTAAGAGAAGTGACTTGTTCAACTAATGAGTGCTTGAGTTTAATAATGAGGTTGCTGCGGCAGCCTTTTTCTTGTTGAGCTATAAGGGAAGGAAAGTTGTGTAAGAAAACGTTATAATATAGGTAAATGACATTCTATGGGTTTGGATTAATGAAAGGAGAAATCATGGAGGGATCCTATACGTTTAAATCAATTGATGAATACATTTTACAATTTCCTCATGAGGTTCAGGAAAAACTTAAAAGGTTAAGAAAAGTTATAAAAGAATCAGCACCAGATGCAGAAGAAAAGATAAGTTATCAAATGCCTACCTTTGTTTTACATGGAAATCTGGTACATTTCGCTGCCTATAAAAAACATATAGGATTTTATCCAACTTCTAGCGGAATCGCTGCTTTTGAACATGGATTTTCGGAATATAAAAGTTCAAAAGGGGCAGTTCAGTTTCCTCTAGAAAAGCCGATGCCTTATGAATTAATAAGCGAGATAGTTAAATTTAGAGTTGCTGAGAATATAAAGAAAGCAGAAGGCAAATTGAAAAAGAAAAAATGATTTCATTCAAATTCTGTTGATTAAAATTTCTTATTCAAGTAACGAGGAAGTTTAGTCACATAACAAAATTTAATAAGAATACTTCTTTTATGTTCTGTTATTCATACTTTTTCATAAATTGTTCAAGCAGAAGAAAATTATAATCAAGAAGTGAAAGTAAATTATCAAATACTTCTATATGGGGCAGGCTGAAAACAGGTGCGTTTCTTATTGTACTTATTGGGCAGATTTCTAAAACAAAAAATGTAGGTACTTAACTTTATTTGTTCATCAAGGCAGAATTAAAAGTGAAGCATAGCAAAACTTTGCTTAAATCTTACATTTGGTATAATAACTAAGTAGTTATACTGCTTAAAAACAAAAGTATAATGCTCAAACGAAAAAAATATCAATATTAACCTAACTAGCAGAAATGGAGAGAAGTAAATGATTAATAAAGTCGGTCAAATTATGTTATATGTAAATAACCAAGATGAGACATTGAAATTCTGGACAGAAAAAGTAGGGTTTATCGTAGTTTCTGAAGAAGATAACGGCCAAATGAGATGGATTGAAATTGCTCCTACTAAGGAAGCAGAAACGAGTATCATTCTCCACAATAAAGAATTAATTGCAAAAATGCAGCCTGAATTGAATCTTAATACACCGTCGTTAATGTTTTACTCGGAAAATCTCGATAAATTATATAAAGACTTTTCGGATAAAAATATCACAGTCGGAGAACTTGTAAGTATGCCTTTTGGTAGAGTATTTAACTTTGCTGATAATGAAGAAAATTACTTTGCGATTATGGAAAAAAAGTAAATCACAAAACTAAAGAAGAAATAAACATCAAAACGACTAAGAAAACTATTTTTAGTCGTTCTGATGTTGAAAGACAATAAAGTAATTGGCCTTCTTAAACGGGTGCTTTACGTTAATAATAGTAGCCAGCCTAGGACCAGCACTTCCAACAAATGAAGGACACGGCTATAATCGTTAATACAGCGAGGTCCGGCCTCATTAAGGAAGACGATCTCATTCAAGCGTTGCAAAATAATGAAATTGCAGGAGCAGCTATCGACACCTTTGACCATGAGCCATTGGGGGACAACAGTCCATTCTTGCAACTCGACAATGTGACAATCACATCGCATATGGCTGGAAGTACAAATGATGCCTTTTCGAAATACCCCGAAGAAATTGGCGGAACGGCTGCTGAGTGGGATAAGAAGAAATCATAATGCTTTATTTATAAAAAAGAGCCCCGGTAATTTGCCGGGGTTCTATGTCTGGAAAAAAATGAGTAACCCTGTGAAAGCTTTTAATCAGCTACACAGTTGTGTTTTGGATTTTTTTATATTTAACCAGCGACTATTTTTTCTTGTTTTGTAGTGATAGATAAACAACTAATACTAAAATAAGGAATCCACCAACAATCTGCCAAGTTCCAAATGGTAACTGCAGCCAAAGAATACTACTGACAACAGCTGTTAAAGGCTCAACTGTGCCAAGTAAAGTCGTTTCCTTCGCAGTTAAGTATTCTAAGCTTTTGATAAACATCCAAAAAGCGAGTGCTGTGCCAAAGAGGATTGTAAACCCTAACGCTATATAAATGGAAGCTGACCAATTTGTAGCTTGGATTGCCCAAATAGGATGTACAAAATTCATCATAATTCCGGCAAGTAACATAGCCCAACCAACAACAATAACGGATGAAAAGGACTCCAATAACGAACGTGCATAGAGTGTGTAAAAAGCTAATGATAGTCCTGAAATTACGCCCCATATAACAGCTGAAAAGGGTACAGATAAATTATTAAAGGATCCATTGGTTAATAATAAAAAAGTACCAAGGAGTGTCAAACTAATGGCCAAAAGATCGGAACGTGTTAATTTTTGAATCCCCTTTACAATGAAATAAAAAATAATAAAAATCGGTGCTAAGTATTGTAGCAATGTAGCTACTGCAGCATTGCCGAGAGCGATGGAAGCCATGTAAGAATATTGAACAAGTAACATGCCGAACAGACTGAAGGTGATTAACCGATTCCGACTGGTCGGCTCCCTCCAAATTTGAAAAAGATGCTTACGATTACTGCTCACTAATTGGCTACTAAGTAAGAGAATTCCCCCGATTAAGAGTCGTGTTGTCACAAACCAATCCACATCGATATTACCAGATTGAAAAAGATGCTGCGCGACTGTCCCACCAACTCCCCAAAAACTAGCTCCAAAAATGACAAAGAAAATTCCTATTAAACGATTTTGTTTATTCATATAATCACCTATCAATATTAAGATATAATCAATATATAGAATATTTAGATGTATAAATAGCGAATTAATCTCTAAAAATATAAGAATATTGAGGTGATTAAGTGCAAATCTACAACATTTCTATTAATTCACAGTACCAAGAACTTGTACAATACAAAGACCCACAATGGCCAGTCATTTTCTATCATACTAATATTCGGAAAAATATTGTTGGCTATATTCCACTTCATTGGCATGAGGAGCTACAGTTTGTCGTTGTAACAGGTGGTCATGTATGCTTTCAAATTCATGGTGAAGAAATTAATTTAAATGAAGGAGAAGGGATTTTTATTAATTCAGGAGTAATTCATGAAGCACATGCCGATTCATGTGAGGGAGGTTATATTTGTTGGAATGTAGGTGTGCATATAGCCAGTTCGTATATTGAAAAGAAGTATATAGGGTTCCTTATTCAAAATGAAAAAGTTCCTTTTATCCCTTTTTCACCAAGTATCAATTGGCAAAGTGAAATTATGGAAGCAATCAAAAAAGGATTTGTCGCGTATGAGAACAAATCATTTGGATGTGAATTAGTGATTACACAACAGTACCTTTTCTGTATTGAGCGTCTGGTCACGAACATCGTACCTAATCATGGGCAGAAAAAAGTAGTTTACGATCCAAGAGTAAAAGAAATATTGCGATATATGCATCATCATTTTGGAAGTAAAATCACACTAGATGATGTCGCAAATGTTGCTTATTTAAGTAGAGCTGAAACCAATCGACTTTTTAAAAAGCATCTGGGCCGAACACCTTTTCAGTATTTATTGTCTTACCGATTAGATAGAAGTAAAGAGCTTTTAGTTAGAACAACAAGTTCTATTACAGAAATCTCTTTAGAAGTAGGTTTTTTAAGTACTAGCTATTTTATCGAAAAGTTTAAAGCAGCATTTGGCATGACTCCGAATCAATTTCGCCAAGTTGAAAAAAAAATTTAAAGCCTTTTGGCAAGTTGCTTCATCTAAAGAGATAATTGGTTTCATTGAAGCAGCAGTAAAAAAGGATCTTCGGATTGAAGATCCTTTTTTTATTGCGCAAAAGTGCCATAAAGTGAACTAGGATACTAATTCCCTTAATCTTCAACAAACAGGGCAGGATACTTTAATAAATATGTCAAATATAAGTATTATGAGGAGTTGAATGAAAATGAATTATGAAAAAATTGGCTCGGCTAGTGGAATAGTAATAGCTGTAAGTAAAAGTGATAAACACACATTTAGTAAGGAAAATTGCAGTAGTATAAAACTGTTGAAAGGTTTGGGAGTCGAAGGAGATGCCCATTTAGGTAAAACAGTTAAGCATCGTTCACGTGTAGCAAGTAACCCAAATCAACCTAACCTGCGACAAGTTCATCTAATCCACTCAGAATTATTAGATGAGTTGAAAGATAGCTTTAATGTTACAGCTGGACAAATGGGTGAAAATATCACCACACAAGGTATCGATCTACTTGAATTACCTAGGGATACGGTTCTATATATTGGGGAAACAGGAGTTATTAAAGTAACAGGCTTACGAAATCCATGTATCCAAATAGATCAATTTAAACCAGGACTTATGAAAGCAGTTTTAGACCGAGATAAGCAGGGGAAATTGATACGGAAAGCAGGAATAATGAGCATAGTTTTGGAAAGTGGTGAGGTTCACCCCGGAGACCAGGTTAGAATTCAATTACCACCTTTACCTTATAGACCTCTTGAAAGGGTATAATGTTTTCATTTGAACCTCTTTTTTGTTCGAAAAGTATTTAAGAATATAAGATTATTATCCATTCTATCCCCGGAACGACAGCAGAACTTTAAACCCTTATTTAACTGCCGATAGTCCTGAGTATTGTTTAATTAATGGTGCTTCAGCCTCTATTTCATATCTTCCAGCTGCTACTGATCACGAATCGGCTGCAGCTTATATTTTGATGTTATGATGTTAGAATGGGTCACTGAATAAAGTATTGTTCAAATTTAGTCAGCTGGCCTTGGTCCAGCGTCTATTCGAGAGTTTTCTACAGTCATGATCGGTCGAATGGTTATGTCTCCATTGACGAAAATTTGACAGGATAAACGCAAATGATCTTCCATTCCTTTTTCCTCAAAAGCCTTTTTTTCTTTATGTGTTACCTCAAAAAAATCACCTGCCAATATTTCTACTCTGCAAGTCGTACATTTTGCTTTCCCTCCACATCGATGGAGAATATTAATGTCGTTATCTTCTAGAGCTAATACTAACTTTTTACCCATTTCAACTTCAAAAGTTCCTTGGTCAAATACAGTTACGTAAGGCATTTTATACCACCTCATATATATAATATCTTCCAATTGGTTTTTAACATATTTATTGTCTTACCTTGCCCTTATGACATAAAAAAATGTAAAGTCATTCCTGATTGATGTAAAAGATGAATGAAGAAATGGAAAACTCGTTTTGCTTTCATTAATGAATAATAACTCTCTTGAAGACAAACTTTAAGTACATTAATAAATCTAGATTGAACAAGATGTAAACCGATATAAATAATATAAAAATCTAGATTGAACTTTTTGCGTTCAATGATGATTATCGCAAAAAAGAGAGTGAAAAAATAGAAGGGAGGTGCGTGTCTGTGAATAATGGTAATTGCGATTTTTCACCAATGAAACAAATATTAAAAGAGGATATTCGCCAAGTAATAACTGAATTACAGAATAACTTAGAAGCAATGGATAATGAAAACTATTGTCTTCTTGGAAATTTTGAAAAAATCAAAGAAAATTTTGTCTACATTGACATGAAAGCTGCAACTTTTTATTTAAACTGTTATTTGTCTCCGTTTACGGACAAATATCCCGAATTATCAATTTGTGTACAAAATATGTCGAATCTGAGACATGGTGGCTTAATTGTGATTCAACGGGAAGATTCTCTTGATTCTTTGATTCAACCAGGAATTTCAATTGGAGCAGAATTAACCCATTCTTTATTGGAATCAATTTTTTTCCCTGGAAATCCACTACATGATGGTGCTGTACTGGTTACTCTTAATCATATTGATTCCGCAGCAAATGTCCTTCCACTTTCAGACAGATCATCAGGGGGTAAAAAACTTGGAACACGCCATCGTGCTGCTTTAGGTTTAACTGAACGAAGTGATGCTCTTGTACTGGTAGTATCTGAGGAAACAGGTAGAGTTTCATTTGCCTTAAATGGGAACCTGTACCCAATTACTAATCATGGGTCTATATAGAAATTGATTTTCTGTTTCGAAAATCTCTTTGGATTGGGCTTCTAGACCTCCAAAGTCTGCGTATTACACAAAAAGTTAGTAGATGTAATTGGAGCCACTCCCGGGGGATAGACAATGATTTTGTTCTAATGCAAAATGAGACAACCTCTCCTTGAGTTTTCAACAGATGGTTCAGGATCTATGGAAGAATAGTACTATGAAACGATTAAAGAAGTAAATAAGATATAAAAAAATAGCAGTAAGTAGAGGGAGTGATAAATTCACTCTTTTTTTATGGGATTTGTTGCAATGTAATAAAGGTAATGTAAAAACTTTATAAGTTTTATTTCTTGCTATTTTATCAATTGAGTAGTAAAGTGATGTTATCTTTAACGGTGGGAGTGAACTGAAATGCGTAATAATACGATAGGCTCTTTAATCTGGCTACGTTTAATGCGTTTTACGAACCAAAGTAACCAGATGTCGAATGAATTTTTAAAACGATTTGAATTAACGACTGCTCAATTTGATGTACTCATGCAAATTCGCATTTATCAGCCACTCACGCAAATGGAGTTAGCCGAAAAAGTGACGGTTACGCAAGGTGGTATTTCACGTATGCTCTCACGTCTCGAAAAAGAAGGTTATATTGTACGTAAACAAGACTGGAAAACAAAAACGATTAACCTCTCAGCGAAAACTGAAGCTATTTTAGATCAAGTAATGCCTGAACAACTGGCATTTCAATCGTCATTTTTTGACGATGTTTTAAATGAAGAAGAACAACAAATACTATATACACTAATGACACGTGTTCATAAACATAGCCAAAAAAAAGAATTACCGCCAAAGTAATTTTTTTTACATTATCATTTGACTAGTCAAGTTATACAAGGAGGAATAACGATGTATACAATTTCTGGACATCATCATATTTCGATGATTACAAAAAACGCAAAAATTAATAATGAATTTTATCAAAAAGTACTAGGACTACGCAGAGTAAAAAAGACTGTTAATCAAGACGACCCTAGTATGTATCATTTATTCTATGGAGATTTAACAGGTAGTGCAGGAACAGAGCTGTCATTTTTCGAAATGCCCATTGCAGGAAGAACAACTCGTGGCACAAATGCAATCACACAAATTGGTTTGCTTGTCCCGTCATTTGAAAGTCTAGTATTTTGGAAAAATCGCTTTGATCTATTAGATGTAAAGCATGGTGACATTACAATGTATGCTGGCCGAGATGCTTTACATTTTGAAGATACAGAAGGCTTACGAATGATTTTATTGAATAATAACGGTGCTGAATTACCTAAACATTGGTCTGAATGGGAAGATTCAGTTATCGAGCAAAAGCATCGTATTTTGGGAATGGGCACAATCGAAATAACAGTGCGCTACCTAGAAAGCTTAGCGAAAACATTAAAGGATATGTTTGGCTATGTAGAGGTTTCTCATACTAATAAAGAGGCTATTTATCAGTCTATTGCTGGACAGGTATTTGGAGAGATTGTAATCAAACAGCAAGAAGGACCAAGTGAGAAGCCCGGAAGAGGAAGTATTCATCACTTAGCAATTCGTGTTAAAAACGAAGACGAGTTGAGCTATTGGGAAGAGGTCATTAAAGAACGTGGCTTCCAATCAACAGGGATTGTTGATCGTTTTTACTTTAAAAGCTTATATTTCCGTGAATCTAACGGCATTTTAATTGAAATCGCGACAGATGGTCCTGGCTTCACTGTAGATTCAACAGTCGAAGCGTTAGGAATAAAATTAGATTTACCACCATTTTTAGAAGAAAAACGTGCAGAAATAGAAGTAAAGCTAGTACCACTTGATTAATAAAGGAGAGTGTAAATGTGGAACAATATCGTATTAATACAAATAAGGGAATTGAATTCGGTTTATATTCGATTGGGGATCATTTACTTAATCCACATACAGGCTCAATGATTAGTGCTGAACAGCGTATTCAAGAATTAATTGAGGCAAGTAAGCTAGCTGACGAGGCAGGACTTGATGTATTTGCTGTCGGTGAAAGTCATCAAACGTATTTTACAACACAGGCACATACTGTCATTTTAGGGGCTATCGCACAGGCAACAAAAAATATTAAAATTGCTAGCTCAGCAACGGTGTTAAGTACATCCGATCCTGTTCGTGTGTATGAAGATTTTGCCACAATTGATTTAATTTCAAAAGGTCGAGCTGAAATTGTCGCTGGTCGTGGTTCACGTGTAGGGGCATATAGTTTACTTGGCTATGATGTACATGATTATGAAGAATTATTTGAAGAAAAATTGGAGCTTCTTTTGAAGTTAAATAATGAGGAAAAAGTAACCTGGGAAGGACAATTCCGTGCACCATTGAAAAATTCATCCATTTTACCGCAGCCTAAAAATGGCCATTTGCCAATTTGGCGTGCAGTAGGTGGCCCGCCTGCTAGTGCGATTAAGGCTGGATATGCAGGAGTACCAATGATGCTGACAACTCTAGGTGGTCCTGCTATCAACTTTAAGGTTTCGGTTGATGCGTATCGTGAAGCAGCAGAGCGTAGTAGTATTGATCCAGCTACTTTACCAATCGCAACAACAAGTTTATTTTATACAGCGAAAAATTCACAGGATGCAATTCGTGAGTACTATCCACATGCTAATTCTGGTATGCAGGCATTGCGTGGTGGCGGCTATCCAAAACAACAGTTTGCCCAATCTACAGATTATCGTGATGCGTTAATGATTGGAAGCCCACAACAAATTATTGAAAAAATGCTTTACCAACACGAATTATTTGGGCAACAGCGCTTTATGGCACAAATCGATTTTGGCGGCGTGCCATTCGACAAGATTGCGAAAAATATTGAGTTGATTGCAACAGAAATTATACCAGCGATTAAGAAACATACTGCTGTGAAATAAGGTGTGGTTAGGATGAAAATTGTATGAATTTCAGGTTCTAATGTGGGATCTAAGACACGAACAGCAATGGATTATACAATGAAATTAGCAAGTGAGAAATATCCCAATGTAGAAAGTTTAGTGATGGACGGAATTATTGGGAATAAACAATAAATGATTTTTCCATCCTCGTCTCCATCGGTACAAACAAATTTTGTACCAACTGCTCTATTCCACCATTAAGCATTTTTTTCCTCCTTACAGAAGTACAGGGGGAAATATGTAGTTTAATCATGTATAATACTGTTTTAAGCTAAAAACTAAACCTGAAAAATGATAAGCAAGTTGTATAAAAGAGATTGTAAATTGAAAAGTGATGGCAACAAGTCAAAGTAAAAGACTTGCTGCCATTTTTAATACTATCTAACAATATTCGGATTTGTAAAGATATCACTACTATCATCGCTATTTGATGAGAATTCCGATATGATAGCTCCTTCAGGTCCGGCTTTAAACCAATGGTTTGTATCAGTAGGGATAGTGTATTGGTCACCTGGATAGAGAATAATCTCCCTTTGAGCTGTGTAGTATTCAGCGTGTTTTGCCGGAAGAGTTGTTGAAATTCTACCTTTTCCTTCCACATATAGGTATACCATCCCCGAACGACATCTGAATGTTTCTTGTTTTCCATCTTCACCGTTCACCCTTCGTGGATGACGATGCTCAGGGCAGGTCTGATTGGGTAGCATAACTAATTCTTTAGCACAATAGCGCTCATTATTTATATAGACTATTAGTTGTAATCCTTCTTCATAAATGTTGCCTAAGCCAAAATCTGTTACTTCTATGTTTGCTTTTTCCACTTCATTCAGTACGATACCCAACTTATTAATATAAGATGACACTTGAGATTCGACTTTTTTCATTTCTTAACCCTCCATATAAAGTAGGACTTCCTCACAGTGGGGGCTTCATCCCACACTAATGGTTAGTTGAACCAATAATCGGACCTTATGAACAAGTTGTCCCCTACCTATTTTCTTCGCACCCCTGAAATCTTGAGGTGGGGGTCTTAGTACACGTTAAGAGTGGGATAATTCTACTTTTTCGATGAAATAAAAAGCAGCATTTTATAATTAATGGCTTTGCTAGCTTCAATAATATATTCAGGGTAAAGTATATTTGGGTTTTTAACGTTCCGTTATACCTCATCTTTTGTTTTGGCTTTGAGATGAATTTATTGGGGTTTCGTTGATCATATGCATTAAGAATTATCCTTTCAATCTTTTCAAATTAATATCTGTTCTAATTCAGAAAGGGTGCCTGCCTGTATAATTCTTTCAAATACTACTTTATGAATGGATAAAGAAAACACTTCAGTTAATAGTTCATTTAATGACAGCCGATCTTTAAAAGCGATAACAATTTCTAATTTTGAATCAGTTGGAGTGACACCCTTTATGATATTGATACCGACAGCCGTTTCATTAACTACTTTTTGATCTATAAGAAAAACGGAAAATTGATTGTTTACTTTAGTTTCTGAAACAATTTTTTTTTCAATAAATCCCTTATAAGATGTAGTTCCATCTATCATTTTAGCTAGCATCTCTTCAAAGGAGTGTTCGTTTTCTAATCTTTTTGGTTGAATCAATATGTAACTTGGATGTAAGTGTTTTTTTAAAAGGGGGAATGACAGAGTTCTAGTCTCTTTTGTTATTCCATCTTCAACAAATTTCTCCTTAATATGCTTCACATCTGCATCATTGAGTAAAGTCGATACATATGCGACAGGAAGGCTATTTTGTTGAAGTTTAACCGTTGAAATAATTAAATCAATGTCATCTAAGTTCGAAAAACGGTCCAGCCAGCTTGCCGATATAACATCAACAATCTCCCATTCAGGAAACGAACGGTTTATACGGTTCTTTAACAAATGAGAAGTTCCTATTCCTGTTGAACAAACTAAGATTACTCGTATTTTTTTGATTTTTTGTTCAATAGCTGCTTGAAAATGGACCAATAAGTAACTAATTTCATCCTGACTAATATAATTTAATTTATGAACTTGCATAATGGGTAGCATTCCAAGTCTTACTAATACAAAAACGGAAGAGTATTCTTTGTAGAGCTCATCTAAAAGAGGATTCTTAATGGAAATTTGGTACTTTACTCGATTCAGCATTGGCTTTAAATGAATGATTAATCCTTCATAAAGCTGACGATCATCTGTCAAATCCAGTTTTATTATATTGGAAACTGTTTGGATTAATTCCTTGGCTATAATTCTCGAGTCTAAATTTGCTTTATTTAATAAATTCGTGGTTTCAAGATTCAATGATGTAATGCACACGCCAGAAGAAATAAGATATTGATAAATAAAATAAATCTCTTCTTCAGGTAATGTTAACTCAAACAGTTTCGTAATTTGTTCTGCCATTTCTTTTGATATGGAGTAAATTTTTTGATCGGTTATTGATATATTGTAAGGTACATCTTCTTGGTAAACGATTTTGCCTTTTTTCAGACGTTTAATACAAATTAGTAAATGAGTTAACATGTTAATGTAATAGGGATCTCCAATTAAATATCCTAAACGAGATTCTGTTTCTTCTAAAATCTGTTTAATTATCTCGACATTTTTATGACCAAATTGATTGACTAATTCACTTAATGTTGCTTTTTCAATTCTGGATTCGATTTCTTTTTCTATTTTTGGTTCTTCATTAATCAATTCATTTATGAGATATACCATTGCTTTACGTATATCTCCCTCGCGTCCGATCAATCGAGTACCATTGTTGTTCTTTTCCAACGTCAGGTTAAAAGGTTGTATCCATTCTTCAATGACCTTTAAATCATTTACAATGGAAGTACTACTGATAAAATAGGCTTCAGAAAGTTTGTTGATAGAAGTCTCTTGAGGAGAATCATATAGTAAATTCGTTAAAATTTTCATTCTTCTTGACTCCACTGAAAGGCTACAAAGGTCTCTTTTATTCAAAAAAGAAATTTCTTCGCTAAGTTTTAGTATTTGATCATCTGTTAAAACTAGCGAAATACCTACGCCAGGTCGTTTCTTCAAATGGATATTTCTTTCTTTTAAATCTTCTTCGAGTAGTTTTAGATCTCTGTATATAGTTTTTTCTGATAATTGCATTTGTTTAGCGATTTCTTTTACTGGAACATATTCTTTCTTACTAATCAAATAATCTAATATTTTCCTATTTCTATATGGTAACGCTTTCATTAAAGAGCGCCTCCTGTCCTTCCTTACAACAAATAATACCAGTCCTAATAAACTTGAAGAATAACAAACTGTGTCCACATCATTAAAGACATTTTATTATACTATATAAATCGATGTAGAACCCTTGTAAGAGAATCCAAGAGGTTCTGAGTATCCGTTTGATCGCCCATAATCTAAGTAGGTTTATGCCGAGTAACCAAGTAAGACTTATATAATTATATGTATGGATTGATTCTGGTGCAAGAAATATAGAGATTTTTTACATAAAGATACAATCAGTCTAGAAAAGAATATCTATTGGTGTGAAAAAGTCAGTTGAATTCAAGTGAGAGTATTACAAACTTGAATTCATTTTACATGAGATACTTTGATACAGTATCTACTAGTTTCTTTAATTGTGTCTAGATGTGTTATGGACTCTTTAGTGTATTAATATGTCTTGAATGATGCGGACATATTTTAGTATGTTCCAATATTTTAGATGATGCTATGATTTGAGTATAAGAAAGGGGGGGCACCTCTTAATGAAAGCGCTTTATATACGAGAGATCAACTATTAAATTTTCTTTTGGACCTAAATGATTGTGTTCCAGAAAAAGAATTCAAACATTAGAGTTGTTAGAGTTGAAACAGCATTAAATTATATAAATGATAAAAAGGAGAATTTACAATGGACATTACTAAAATTATTAATGAAAAACTAATTGATTTAAACCTTAAAGCGAAAACAAAAGATGAAGCGATATGGGAACTTGCCGAATTATTAGAAAAAGACGGAGCTTTATCTTCAAAAGAAGAATTTATAAAAGATGTCTATTTAAGAGAGGCGGAAGGACAAACAGGATTAGAAAATCATATTGCAATTCCTCATGGTAAATCAGCAGCCGTATTAAAAACATCTTTGGCTATTGGACGTACTGAAAATGCCATTGAATGGGAAACGTTAGATGGTAAACCTGTTCACTGTATAATTCTATTTTCGGTAAGGCTTGTTGATCAGAATACGACTCACATCAAGTTGTTGTCTCAAGTAGCTAGTACACTTGCTGACGAGGAAATTATTGAACGTTTGTTAACTGAGCAAGAACCAGCTAATATTATGAATTTATTTGCTAACAGAGAAAGTATTTCCTAACGATTAGATGATATATCGGGTCAGCAGACCATTCAAATTAAGTTCATTTCTATGACAAAAAATAGTTGGAGGGATTTATGATGAAAATTGTTGGGGTTGCTGCATGTACAGCAGGGGTTGCACACACGTATATTGCCAAGGAGAAATTAATTAGAGGGGCGAAAGCTCGTGGGCATGAAGTCAAAGTTGAAACTCAAGGGACGATCGGTACAGAAAATAAGTTGACAAAAGAAGACATTGCTACTGCTGATGTTGTAATTTTGGCAGTAGATATTAAAATCGGTGGTGAAGAACGATTTAAAGGCAAGCCAATTATCAGAGTTAAAACAGAAACAGTCATTAAATCACCAATTAAATTTATAGAAAAAGTAGAACAATCATTGGGTGTTTCACCAATATTAGGAGGTTGATCTATGCACACTAAAGCTAATAATACTGCTTCAGCAATTAAAGGACATTTACTGACAGGTATTTCATATATGATACCCCTAATCGTTGCATCTGGGCTGTGTATAGCGCTAGGACAAATTTTAGGCGGGATGAATGTTAGTAAAGCAGAAGGTACAATTCCATATATGATTAATCAAATTGGCGGTTGGGGAATGGGATTGGTTGTCCCTGTTATCTGCGCAGCAATTGCATATTCTATTTCTGATCGCCCTGGGATTGTACCAGGATTGATTGTTGGTTTTATTTGTGCACAGATTAATGCTGGCTTTATTGGTGGTATGTTAGGGGGATTTTTGGTTGGTTATGTCGTTATTGGCATTAAAAAGTACGTAAAATTGCCAAAATCGATGCAAGGGTTAATGCCCATTTTAGTTATTCCTTTTTTAGCAACGTTGATGTGCGGTCTTTGTATATTCCTAATTATCGGTCAACCAATTGTATGGCTGCAAGATAGTTTGACGAACATGCTTGAATCAATGCAGGGCGGCTCAAAATTTACGTTAGGAGCTATCTTGGGGATGATGGCTACCTTTGATTTTGGCGGACCAGTCAATAAAACAATGTCACTTTTTGCGGATGGAATGTTGGTCCAAGGGATCTATGGACCAGAGGCTGTCAAGTTTGTGGGCTCAATCATACCACCATTAGGTATTACATTATCTTATTTTATTACAAAAAACAAATATACACAATCGGAAAAAGAAGCGTTAAAAGCAGCATTTCCAATGGGGATTTGTATGATTACAGAAGGTGTTATTCCAATCGCAGCACGAGATCTAATTCGTGTAGTTACTTCTTGTGTCATTGGCTCTGCTATAGCTGGAGGACTAATTATGATCTGGGGTGTTGAAGCTCCAGTACCTCACGGTGGATTGTTTGTAGTTCCGCTGTTTACCCATCCATGGTTGTTCTGCATATCGCTATTAATAGGTTCTGTCATTTGCGGTGTAACTTTATCATTATTGAAAAAGCCGGTAACTGAAGCGGATGAAGATTTTGATGACACCGAAAATGATAACGTATCTTATGATGACATTGTATTTAAAGTAGAATAATTGTTTGTTAATTAATTTGAAAGCGCTTTGTTTACTGCGGGGTCTGGAGTATTAATCATTATATTCGATAGAAAGTATCCCATAGGCTATATCTGAAGGGTGTGATGCCAAAACTTGATTTTTTGGATTCTAAAACAAATGTGAAAAATAATACTATTAAAAACTAAAGGAGATGGATAGATTATGTTAATCACAATGAAAGAATTACTTTCAGTAGCCAAAGAAAATAAATTTGCGGTAGGAGCATTTAATGTTGCGGATAGTACATTCTTAAGAGCGGTTGTTGAGGAAGCCGAAAAGGTAAATTCACCAGCTATTATAGCTATTCACCCATCTGAATTAGAGTTTTTAACTGATGAGTTTTTCTCATATGCAAAGCATCGTGCTTATGTAAGTCACGTACCATTTGTGCTTCATTTAGATCATGGTGGTTCAATTAAAGACATCATGCGAGCTATTAAATGTGGTTTCACTTCAGTAATGATTGATGGGTCATTGTTACCCTATGAAGAAAATGTAGAGTTAACAAAGCAAGTAGTAGAACTTGCACATGGTGTTGGAGTTTCTGTAGAAGGGGAGCTTGGCACTATTGGGCAAACAGGTAACTCTATTGAAGGAGGAGTTACTACCGTCACTTACACTGATCCGGCACAAGCAGAAGACTTTGTAGCACGAACAGGCGTAGATACACTAGCTGTTGCGATTGGTACAGCTCATGGCATATACCCAAAAGACGTTAAACCAGAACTTCAAATGGATATTTTGAAAGAAATTAATCAACTTGTTGACATTCCATTGGTTCTTCATGGTGGGTCTGCTAACCCAGATAGTGAGGTTTCTGAATCAGTACAGCTAGGGGTATGTAAAGTTAATATTTCAAGTGATATGAAGTTCTCTTATTTTAAAAAGGCTCGTGAAATTTTAAGCACTACAGAATTGTGGGATCCAAATGCAATTTATCCTGAATGTATTGTAGAAGCCCAAAATGTGATTAACCATAAGATGAACCTATTTAATTCTATCGGAAAAGCAGAGTTATATAAAGAATTACGTAATGAACAACGTCAAGTTGAAAGTGTTAGTTTATACTAAGATTTTCACGAGATCGGATGTTGGTAAATAAATCGATGTAGAAAATCTGACATGGTTAAAGAGCATCCATCCATGTCAGATTTTCTAAACCTAAGCGGATGACGTCCCCCATACGGGGTGGACGCCATCCGCATATGTGGACCTTTGAGAGTACATTCAAGATGTCAGGATCATCGTTTGTAAGTACTCTTTGATAAAAGTAGTTAGTGTCGATAATCAAGTTGTATTTATATAGATAATATGAAAGTGGCCACAAGTCTTATCTTTGACTTGTTGCCTTTCCTTTCTATTTTCTGGCAACTTATGGTGAATGGTAGACTAACATATTTGAAGGGAAGGTTATAACATGCGATTAAAAGGAAGGAAAATTGTCAGTCTGGTGCATGATGAATTTGAAGATTTAGAGCTTTGGTATCCTATTCTTAGACTCAAGGAAGAAGGAGCAATTGTCCATCTTGCTGGAGAAGAAGCAAATGAAAAATATATTGGAAAATACGGTGTACCTGCTCATTCCGAACTAGCGTATCGAGATATAAAGCCAGAGGAATATGACGCAATCCTTGTCCCAGGAGGCTGGGCACCTGATAAAATACGACGGTTTCCTGAAGTGATTTCATTGATTCAGCATATGGATGCAAATGAAAAACCTATCGGGCAAATTTGCCATGCGGGCTGGGTATTAGTTTCCGCTAAAATTTTACAGGGGAAAAAGGTAACCAGTACACCGGGAATTAAGGATGATATGGAAAATGCAGGCGCCATTTGGTATGACGAACCAGTTGTGACAGACGGACATCTTGTATCAAGCCGCCGCCCGCCAGATCTTCCAGACTATTTAAGAGAATTTATCAATGTTTTGGAACAAAAGTGAGTGTGAGGAAGAGGTTCTGGAAGGATGGCTTGTATGAAATATGTGATTGGGATTGATCTTGGCACAAGCTCTGTAAAAGTCATTCTTGTAAGTCAGGAAGGAGAAGTCAAACAGACGGTAACGAAGGAGTATCCGATAATTCATGAAAAACCGGGATACAGCGAACAAGACCCTGAACAATGGGTCCTTCAGACGCTTCAGGCATTAACCGAGCTTGTCCAATTATCCGCTGTTCCTTCTTCTGATATCGAAGGACTGAGCTTTTCAGGACAAATGCATGGTCTAGTTTTATTGAATCGTGAAGATAAGGTGATTAGACCTGCAATTCTATGGAATGATACACGCTCGACCTCACAATGTCTAAAAATAAAAAAGCAATTGGGCAGTCGTCTGCTGGAAATCACAAAAAACCCAGCGTTAGAAGGACTTACCCTTCCTAAATTACTGTGGGTTCAAGAGAATGAGGAAGAGAATTTTAGAAATATTAGTGTTTTTTTACTTCCGAAGGATTATCTCCGTTTTCGCTTAACTGGCCGGATAGCAAGTGAATATTCAGATGCAGCAGGCACTCTTCTGTTAAATATCGAAAATCAGTCTTGGAGTACCGAAATCATTCAATCGTTGGATTTGCCAAAAGAAATTTGTCCCCCATTAGTGGAATCGGGTGAATTCGTTGGAAATCTGTTACCGGAAATAGCCGGATATACTGGATTATCTGTGTCTACAAAAGTCTTTGCTGGTGGAGCAGATAATGCTTGCGGTGCTGTTGGTGCAGGTATTCTTTCAAAAGGAAAGGCATTATGCAGTATTGGCACATCAGGGGTGTTGCTAGCATACGATAAGGATTCGAGCAGAACTTTAAATGCTAACGTTCATTTTTTTAATCATATTGAAAAAGATTCTTATTATAAGATGGGTGTGACTCTAGCTGCAGGTTATAGTTTACGTTGGTTTAAACAAACATTCATGGAAAGCGAAAATTTTTCCTCTCTACTAGAAAAAGCAGGAGAATCTTCAGTTGGAGCTAATTATCTATTATTTACACCTTATTTAATAGGTGAAAGGACCCCACATGCGGATTCTAAAATTAGAGGAACATTTACCGGCATTAACGGTACGCATCGAAAGCAGGATTTTGTCAGAGCAGTGATTGAGGGCATCGTCTTTTCGATACATGAGACGTTACAGGTATTTAGAAGTAACGGTCCTGCTATTGATACGATTATTTCGATCGGTGGCGGAGCAAACAGTGACCTTTGGCTACAGATTCAAGCAGATATTTTTGATGCAAAAATTATAAAATTAAATAATGATCAAGGGCCAGGAATGGGCGCTGCCATGATTGCAGCAACAGGACTTGGATGGTTCAATACCCTTAAAGAATGTGCAAGTAAATACGTCTCTATTTCATATAGTTATTATCCAATCCAAGAAAATGTGAACAAATATAAGAAGTTATACCAACTTTATAAAGACATCTACACTCAAACGGCATCAATTAATCATCAATTATTTGATTTAAATCAGATAAATAATCAAACTTATTAATTGTATATAATTACCATTCGGAAAATAAAAAGGCAACTCTGTATCATGTGCAGATTTGCCTTGAGAATTTATTGGCATATGATACCTATTGGTCCACTTTTAGTTAACTGAATATTCTGACACACACCCTCACAAAATTCAGTTCTACACATTAGCTTTTTTACTGTTTTTTTAAGTGTACACATGCAATTGAAAAACGACGTGTGGTGAATATGCTAACTTATTTATTTGAGTTAAGGCTAGATATGAAAACTCATAGATTATTGATTCTTAGACAGTGGTCTGATGATGGGTTGCTTATGATTTTTAAAATTAATCACTATAGACATTATTAGAGTGGCATTAATGCTTTTTATATGGGGCGATTGAAAAGGATCAAAAAAAGAAGAAGATTCGACTGCATTTAATAAGAGAATTTCCAGTTATTGAAGTACCATGATTCCGTTTTTATATTTTATCTAGAATGACATTTCAAATCGAGTGGGTACCACAAACTTAGAAAAAAAAGGGTGGGTAGGGAAACTATGAATTTAGGTGCGATAGAAGCAGGAGGAACAAAATTCGTATGTGCAGTTGGAGATGAACAAGGGAAAATCATCGAAAGAAGTTCAATTCCGACAACGACACCGAAAGAAACGATGGACAATGTTATTGATTTTTTTCGGGGGTATTCAATATCGAGCATAGGCCTCGGTTCTTTTGGGCCTGTTGATTTAGATGTAGAAAGTCCACAATATGGTCATATTACTATGACGCCGAAAGTCGCCTGGCGAAATTATGATATTCTAGGCGAATTAAAGAAGCATTTTCCTATTCCAATCGGATTTGATACTGATGTAAATGCAGCTGCTTTTGGGGAAAAAGTCTGGGGAGCTGCCAGGGATGTAGACAGCTGTATTTATATGACGGTCGGAACTGGTATTGGGGTGGGTGCAATTGTAGGAGGGAAATTACTCCACGGACTTAATCATCCTGAAATGGGCCATATTTTGGTACGTAGACATCCATTAGATCAGTATGAAGGAAAATGTCCTTACCATAAAGATTGTTTAGAAGGCCTTGCGTCTGGTCCAGCAATTTCTGAAAGATGGGGGAAGGCTGGTTTGGAACTTCAAAATCAAGCTGAAGTTTGGGAAATGGAAGCCTTTTATCTAGCGCAGGCATTGATGAATTACATGTTAATCTTATCACCCAAAAAGATCATCTTAGGAGGCGGAGTGATGATGCAGAAGCAGTTGTTTCATCTAATACAAAATAAAGTTAAAGAGTTTGTCAATGGCTACATTCATCATTCTGCCATCTTATCTGAAATCGAGGAATATATAGTACCTTCTAGATTAGGTCATAATGCAGGAATCAGCGGTGCTCTGGCTCTTGCTATGAATGCAAGAAATACAGAATTTTAATTTAAGGGCATCAAAAAATTTTTAATCAAAAGGAGCCTTTTTATTTATGAATAAACCATTATTTCTTAAGCCGGTTTTTCAAGAGCGGATATGGGGAGGTACTGCTTTAAGAGATCAATTTAATTACGAAATTTCAACCGAACATACAGGAGAGAGCTGGGCTATTTCTGCCCATCCAAATGGACAGAGTGTGGTTAAAGATGGTCCTTATAGTGGTAAAACTATCAGAGATCTATGGAAATCCAATCATGATATTTTTGGAAACTACCCGTCGGACGTATTTCCATTGTTAACAAAGGTGCTTGATGCAAACACAGATTTATCTGTTCAGGTTCACCCGAATGATGACTATGCAAAAGTTCACGAAAAAGGAGAACTTGGGAAAACAGAGTTCTGGTATATTATCGATTGTAAAGAAAATGCAGAGCTAGTTTTCGGACATACTGCTCAAACAAAAGATGAATTCATTCAGCAAGTAGATGCAGAAAACTGGAACGAGCTCCTTCAACGAGTAAAAATCAAGCCGGGTGACTTCTTCTATGTTCCAAGTGGAACGATTCATGCGCTGTGTGAAGGGACTCTCGTCTTAGAAATACAACAAAATTCAGATACTACATATAGAGTGTATGATTACGACCGTACAGATCAAAGCGGAAATAAGCGGGAGTTACATATAAAAAAGGCAATTGAAGTTACCGCAGTTCCTCATATCAACGTTGAACTAGAGTTGAAATATGAAGTGAAACCCGGTGCTAAGTTAACCACGTTTGTAGAAGCAGAATATTTTTCTGTTTACAAATGGGATATTATCGGAAAATCTACCTTTGTTCAGGATAAACCATTTATGCTCTTTAGTATTCTAAGGGGAGAAGGTAATTTTGAGGTTGGAAATGAAAGTTATACAATTGGAAAAGGTGATCATTTTATTTTGCCTTCAAACATAGGTGAATTCATTCTAGAAGGAACGATGGAGATTATTGTATCGCACCCATAACAACTAATTAGACAGGAAAGTCCCAAAAGGGTTGAAATAAATTTCATTAAGTTTGGTAAAGGTTAATTTTCAAAGATTAAGACTACAACAAGAAAATTAATTCAAGTACTATCTATAATTGATAGTGCTATTTTTTATGTCATTAAACAATTGGGGAGAATTGTTTAATGTAGAAAATTAATCATTCAATTTTGAGAAGTTATTTGATGATATTGGCACTTGGAATCTGGTGGTTTTATATATGAGGAGCAATAGTGGGGAACATGTATAAAATGCTAATAAACAAAAATATGGATTTACAGATGATGAACTAAATTTAAAGAAAATTTAGATTACGAAGAAAAGGCTACTTTCCTTAGTGTTGCAAGAATGTTCCAAACAACCTTATCCTTAGGAAGAAAGAACAAAACAGTTAATTCATTGTATCAAATTGTCGTGCTTGATGCTTTATCTAAACCAATAAGGGTGGGCAATATAAAAATGCGATTATTTCTTTTGTAAAAAAATATTGTCCCGGCCAAGAGACTAAAATAGTTCAATTATATGAGAGTAGGTCAGCTCATTTTCATCAAGTTTTTTTTGAGAATGTGATATTACTGGATTGGATATAAGACCATTAATGGGGACGGCTTTCCTATTAATAGAGGAGGAATTCTTGACTGATAACGTTGTTACTCGTACAGTCCTGATTAAATGGTTAACAGAAAGAACACCTCTCGAAAACTCATAGAAATTTCCTTATTACACCTGAGATTTTATTTGTGTTTTTGGGTATGTTTAATTTTAAATCAGCAACCAAAAAAATCCAAAAGTGGTTGAATAATGATTGCTGGTCGTGAACTTGAAATGTTAAACAAGGATAGACCAAATGAAAAGAAAAATTGGTTGGCTTATGAAAAAATCACCATATCTTCTACAACCTAAAACTAATCCTGTGAATTGGCTACCGTGGGGACCACCTGCATTTCAATAAGCTAATAAGGAGGGTAAACCAGTGTTCTTGTCAGTGGGCTATTTCTAGTTAGAGGCATTTTACGTTAACACGCCACTGGTGTCAGTTATCTAAAATAACCAACCTTACCTAGTAAGTCAGATTGGTAGTCAGATAGATGCCATTGATTGGAATGTTCATTAACGTGATAAATTTTATCTTGGAAAGAAAGGATGACCGTTTCTCCCTTATAGACATCTTGTTTTAGTTGTTCGAACGAATAGTTCATTTTTTCGATCGCAAGTTCGGCATACATTCGAACTTCACTATCGACATCATTCTTGAAATTTTCTATCAATGAATGTAGAATTTCATCATCTAATCTATATGTAAGAGAATACCAAACACTGTTAGCAACACAACATCTCACATATCCGTCGTGATAATTACTTAAAGTTATAAGTAGATTTCCAAACCACTTCAAATCCACATCGCCTTGTGATAGGTCCGGTATAGCACGTATTAATTCATCTACATTATCTTCTTGAATAAACTTTTCAAGGTCTTGTTTATTGTATTCCTTTACCTCCATTCCCTCAAAATCAAATTCCTCATTTTCAAGGTATAGGTTTTTTAGAAATTCTTCAAAGCTATCTGCGATTTGTATAATTTGTTCCAAATCAACGTCTACATAAACAATGGGGGGCAGAGGTGGCATTGCGGTAATCAAATGCGAGCCAAGTATGACCGTCTCCATTGAATAAAATAAGTCCTTCCGGCAGTTCCCACTCTTTTATGTAATAATCATTTTAAAGTATTCCATTTCTGGCACCAATCCCTTTAATGTGTTCCACTATAACAAAAGATTCACCCCAGACGGTAGAAACAGGAGAAGGATGAGCATTACAGATGGGTTGCCCCCATTTTGTTGCTTAAGAATAGCAATGTACGAGTTTGGTAACGTTACATTAAATAATTCTTCTGCTTTTTTTACGGTTTCGTCTGTTAATGGTTGTAACATATACTCGTCATTACTTGCTTCCCATACACCTTTTACTAACGCATTCACCTCATAAAAGTTGGATTATTATTGATTTTCAAGCAACGGCTTATTTTTTGTACGTACTTTCCTCGTTAGCTGAAAAACCTATCTTACTATCATACTACAAAAAATTTTTACCTTATTTTTTATAGCAACAATTTTTACGAAAGGCTATGTTCGTAATGTGATTGTTGTTCAAGTCAAAACAATAGAGGCAGCAATTGCTGTCCCTTGTAGAACTAACACACCCGACTGTTCTTTGGTGATAAAACTAATCTAGTGGCAATTCAAACTTAAACACATTATATATATTTAACATACGTCCCTGTCTTAACATAACCATATATTTTGATGGAAGACTCTAGTATTTCACCTGGTACATTTATTTTCCTTAATATGTCTAATATGTCCTTTCTTATAGGATTATTTTCTATTTTAATCTCTAACCATTCAATTATTTCATATCCTCCAAGTCTAAAATATTCATACCAATCATTTGACCACGGACAAATAATTGTTCGTAAAGAACAACCATCTATCATCATTTTGATGTATTTGAGCCATTTATGAGGATATTTCGTACCAGACAAAGGGCTACCTGTCATATCATTAAACGATTTACCACAATCCTTACAAAGATAACGCTGACGAGCTTTATATGTACCATTCCTTTTAACAGACATACTCCCACAATGTACACAAGCTAATCCATTAGAAAAACGTTTCTCTCGAATATCTACAATCTTATCTGAAATATTAGCAGTAGAATCAGGAAACAAATCTTTTAACAGACATACTCCCACAATGTACACAAGCTAATCCATTAGAAAAACGTTTCTCTCGAATATCTACAATCTTATCTGAAATATTAGCAGTAGAATCAGGAAACAAATCGTCTTTAATTGCATAGAAGAGCTTCATTTGTTCACCTTTGGGAAGGGCTGAAAGTTGTTCATAAATATCTAGCCACATCAAAATCGCTCCTGTCATAATAAGTTTGACTATTATAACAGTATGACTTCCTCAGCAACAAATTATACGAACATAACCTTTTCAAAACACGCTCTTTCTTTTTTTCGTTTATCAAGGTTAATAGTATTAATTTGAGCAAACATTATTCAAAAGTTACAAATGCAACAATTTCATTTTTTTGTAAAAAATATAGCTTGAACAATATTGACCAGAGAGGTCAACGGGAGTACAATTTGATTGACTGATGTGGTCAACTGTAAATTTAGAATGAAAGAAAAGAGGGCCGCCCCTATGTTTTCAAAATTTTTGAACATGGATAAGGAAAAACAAGACCGTATAATAAATGCTGCGATAAAGGAATTTGCCCAGAAGGGATATGACAATGCATCCACCAATGAAATCGTCAAGGAAGCAGGAATATCAAAGGGGTTATTATTTCATTATTTTCAAAATAAAAAGCAATTATATTTATTCTTGTATGAACATATGATCGATATTCTAATGGATAAAATTATGGAAAAAATAAATTGGGAAGAAAAAGACATTTTTGTCCGTTATCGGCAAATCGCATTACTGAAAATTGAAATATATCAAATTTACCCTGAAATGTTAAACTTCGTTAAGTCGATCTATAAAGACTCCTCCCCTGCAGTGAAAATTGATATAAACAGCAGGGGGAAGGAATTGTTTGAAAGTTCCTTTAATAAATTATTTTCCGATATTGATCTTTCTAAATTTAAAAAAGGGATTGATATTAAAAAGGCGATCAACATTATTAATTGGACATTAGAAGGGTTCGCGTATCAAATGCAAGAAAAAGTATCGTCCCTATCCCTGGAGCAAATCGCTAGCGATGAGACAATGGCAGAAATGGAAGAATACCTGGAAATACTAAGGGTTTCTTTGTACGAATAAGGTAGTAATCAATCATATCTAAAATTGGTAATTCCGCATACCGATGAGAAAAAAGGGAGGAATTATAAATGAACGTAATAGAAATTAAAAATCTAACCAAAACTTACGGCAAATCAAGAGGAATATCCGATATTAGTTTTAATGTTGAACAGGGTGAAATTTTCGGGTTTATAGGACCGAATGGTGCCGGGAAGTCGACAACGATTCGCACATTATTATCGCTCATTTACCCAACGAGCGGCAGCGCCACGATTTTTGGGAAAGACTGTATTCGATTTGCTCCAGAAATAAAAAAGGAAATTGGCTATTTACCATCAGAAGTTTTTTACTATGACAATATGAAAGTAAAGGAACTTTTAAAATATTCAGCCAGTTTTTATAAAAAGGATTGTAGTAAGAGAATCAAAGATTTAGCAGAAATAATGGACTTGGATCTCAATAAAAAAATTGATGACCTTTCTTTAGGAAACAAGAAAAAGGTCGGGATTGTTCAAGGGCTTCTCCATGAACCTAAACTTATTATTTTGGATGAACCCACGAGCGGGCTTGACCCATTAATGCAGCAAAAATTCTTTGAACTATTAGAGGAAGAGAATAAAAAAGGTGCAACGATCCTATTTTCGTCGCACATCCTCAGCGAGGTTCAAAGATTATGTAATCGAGTTGCCATCATTAAAGAAGGTAAAATCGTAACGGTAGAAAAGATTAGTACGTTACAGGAGAACAACTATAAAAAGTTTAAAATTGAGACGAAATCTGCCCTAGATAAGAATTATTTCCAAATCGGAGGGGTCAATAAAATAGAGGTTAACAATAACGTAATCAGCTTTTTATTTAGAGGTAATATCAATACGGTGATGAAAAGAATCGCGGAAATTGAAATCGTGAACCTTTGGATCGAAGAGCCGGACCTTGAGGAGATATTTATGCATTATTACGAAAAGGAGGCCTAAGAAACTATGAATATCTTTATGCATGAATTGAAGGCTTATCGAAAGTCTACGATCATATGGTCTCTATCGTTAATTGTGATCATCGTTATTTTCATGTCGATGTATTCCTCATTTGCAGAGGATGCAGAGGATTTTAAAAAAATATTGGAAAATTATCCAGCTGCGATAAGAAACGCACTTGGGTTTAATCAAGAAAATTTCTTTACTATTATAGGATTCTATAGCTTCCCATTATCGTTTATTACTCTTTGCGCAGCAATCCAGGCAATGAATCTCGGCACTTCTATTGTTAGCAAGGAAGTCCTTGCAAAAACAGCGGACTTTTTGTTAACGAAGCCTGTTACCCGTACTAAAATTTTGACAGCCAAGTTATTGGCAGCTTTTGTTTCGATTGTCATGACGAACATCGTTTATTTCGCGGCAGCTAGCTTTGTGGCATTACAAGTCAAGACTGATGAGTTTAGCTTGAAAATTTTCTTTTTGCTGTCGCTTACAATTTTTTTCATTCAACTACTATTCTTAGCCTTGGGAATCATCATTTCTGTTATTGTCCAAAGGATCAAATCCGTGCTGACCGTCTCGCTTGCCACTGTCTTTGTTTTCTACTTTGTGGGAATGTTCAGTGATACGACAGGTGATGAAGTGAAACGTTATTTTTCCCCGTTTAAATATTTCGACGCGGCCTATATCATTAAACATTCCAGCTATGAAGCAACATTTTTGATTGTTGGTGCAGTTATTATCATTCTTGCCATAGCAGCTAGCTATGTCGTCTATAACAAGAAGGATATACATGCTGTTTAAGAATGCTTGCTTTACTTGTGGATCGCTAAATGGAGGAGTTGGGTCATGAATATATTTTTAAAAGAAATGAAGTATCATCGAAAATCGCTCATATTTTGGAGCATCGGTGTCTTTCTTATGGTGACATCAGGAATGACTAAATATGAAGCATATTCGTCATCGGGGCAATCGATAAATGATTTGATCGCAGATATTCCAAAATCGCTGCGGGCTGTATTGGGTTTCAGTGATTTAGATTTAACGAAGGCCAGCGGCTACTATGGAATGCTTTTTCTCTATTTATTATTAATGGCAACCATTCATGCGGTAATGCTTGGAGCAACCATTATTGCCAAAGAAGAACGGGATAAAACATCCGAGTTTTTATTCGTCAAACCAGTATCTAGAAGTAAAGTCATTACAAATAAGCTTTTGGCAGCATTCACTAATATCGTAATCTTTAATCTCGCAACATTCGTTTCGTCCATTATTCTTTTAGGGAAATACAGCGATGGTGAGGCGGTTAATGGTGAAATAGCCATATTAATGGCGGCAATGTTCTTTTTGCAGGTCTTGTTCATGGTCATCGGCAGCGCACTTGCTGCTGTAAAGAAGAAGCCAAAAACGGCTGCATCTGTAGCGGCTGGAATCCTTTTACTAACGTATTTGTTATCAATCGTTATTGATTTGAATGAGAACCTTGAAGGCTTAAGGTATCTTACACCATTTAAATATTTTGAAGCGAAAAATGTAATGTATGGCGGTGGTTTGGATGTAATATTTGTAGTAATTTCACTAATATTGATTCTAACACTTTTGGTCGTAACCTATGTTTTTTATAAAAAAAGAGATTTGAATGTTTAGTACAAAGACCGTAATTTTCGGTCTTTTTTCATGGGAATAAAAAGCAACAATGAAATGTAACATTGCCTATTAAATAAAACTTTTGAAAGAAAAAACTAAAAGATTTATGAAAAATTTAACTATTAGTACTCAGGCTTTGTAAATATTTAAATCCTTGAGCTTTATTCCAGAAAAGGGCGCTTTTATGAATTAACTAAAGCCTAATAAATAAATCGTGATGGCTGGAGTTAGTATAGTTTCATGAACACATTTTAGTTAAGTCCTTACAATGATAAAAAAGTCATATAACTAGGATTCTTTTAAAAGAAATTAGATTCCTATTGATCCACAGCTACAATGTGTGAGTTACAAGTTACTTATTCAGGAAAACAGAAAAAGGTCATTTATATATGTATGTGGAGACAGTAGCATCCCTAAAGATGAGGATAATCTGTGGCAGTAATAATGAAAAATGCTTTGGACAATACCAAGCGAAGTGTGGTAAATCAAAAACTAAATAAGGTACTTGTTAATATCTACTTTAATATGTTTTCATCTGAATCAATTTTTATGCCTATTCAAACAGAAGAGCAAGAAGTAAAAAAGTATGAGTAGGCTCATTTCCATACACTTGCACAATTTTATATCAGTGAGCAAGGATTTGCAGGAATGACTTATAGAAGCACAGTGCACCTACTTGGTCAGCAAAGATAACCAGAAACTAGCGGAGTTTGCGTCTTTTACTGATAGTTGTCAAAAGGTAAACGATGATAAAACGTTTTATATTTGTGAGAATTACGTTTGTTACCAGCCAATTACGGTTACAGAAAAAGCAATCAATTTATTAACCCGGTAATTTTACCGGGTTTTTGGTTGCTTTTTATATAAAAAAAGGCATATGATAAATAAGGAGTCTCAATCAGAAAAGATATTAAACGAAAGAGGATTTTAAATGATTACAATAAAAAGTGAACGAGAAATACATTTGATGCATGAAGCAGGAAAGCTTCTTGCTGCGACGCATAGAGAAATCGCTAAAATGATTAAGCCGGGTATTACAACTTGGGAAATTGAAGAGTTTGTCGACAAATATCTAGCAGAGCACGGTGCAACGCCGGAACAAAAGGGCTATAATGGCTACAAATATGCAACTTGTGCATCTGTGAATGATGTAATTTGCCATGGTTTCCCGCAAAAGAAGGCCTTGAAAGAGGGAGACATCGTAACAATTGATATGGTCGTTAATCTTAATGGTGGTTTGGCGGATTCAGCGTGGACCTATGCAGTTGGTGAGGTTTCCGAGGAAGCTCAACGTTTGATGGATGTAACAAAAAATGCACTTTATAGAGGCATTGAAGTTGCCCGGGCAGGCAATCGCCTTGGTGACATTGGGCATGCGATTCAATCTTATGCAGAAGGCGAAAAATTTTCTGTTGTCCGTGATTTCACAGGACACGGCATTGGTAAAACAATGCATGAAGACCCTACTGTTTTACATTATGGTAAACCAGGTAAAGGTGCTCGTCTGAAAGAAGGAATGGTCATCACAATCGAGCCAATGTTGAATGCAGGAACATGGCATATGAAAATGGACCAAGACGGCTGGACCGCTAGAACAACGGACGGCAAACTTTCCGCTCAATATGAACATACTCTTGTTATTACAAAAGAAGCTCCAATTATTTTAACGGAACAATAAGAGTATTTTAAAAAGCAACGGCCTATAATTGGTCGTTGCTTTTTTTATGTCGTAAATATCATTATTTATTTGAAAGAATACCTCGGCAGAATATTCAGAATTCTATTCAACCAATAATAGATGAAATCCCTAACTATAGTACTAAGCAGATTATACATTAAAAACTTTACTATTATGTGGTAGCACAGGATAATAAGGGTAGGACGAAGAAATATTTATTCTAACGAGTTAACTGATACACAATATAAAGGAGGTTTTGACAGTGAAGAAGGGGGAAAAACTGTCTACAACGGTAGAATCGGTTGGTTTAAGTCAGAGAGAATTTTTAACGATTTTTTTACTGCATTCTTTAACAGTAAAAACGAATTATCCAAGGGCGATTCATCAGGACCTGAAAAATACGTTTACTGGAAAAGTGCATAGCTATGACTACTTATGTAAGATTTCTAATACTCTTGTCGAATCCGGCCATTTATCATTATACACGAACAAGGGAAGAAATTATTATCAAATAACGGAAAAAGGGAAAGAACTTTATAAATGGTACCAGGAGAATTTTCTAGAACGCTTTTCTGAAGTGAAAAATGTCATTGACCGCTTTATGTTCGATTTAAAAGGATCTGGTGAAAACCCTCCGGTTGTGAACGAACTTCCTGAGGAATACCGATCTTATTTCTCGAAAATAATATCCGTAAAGGACTTAGTCCGTTATGTCACATTGAAGGCGGCTTTCAAAAAGAAGCCCATTTATATGGGGGAAATAGGGGACCTGCTTAAAAATCAGTTCGGTTGGATTGCTTCTAACGGGTATTTATACGATTTATCACATGAAATGGAAGAGACCGGCCTGCTTGTTGGCAGATGGGAAAGTGAAAAACGAACAAAACGTTATTTACGAATTACGGATGAAGGACAACATCATTACAAACAGATTGCTGATTCAGCGGCATATCAAGTACAGGAAATTCAAAAATACATGGCCAGTGTGGTTATGTTTCTAAAAGATAAATCCTGACTGAGAAACGAACAATTCGATCCAGTTCTAGTTTCCTGAAGAACAGATAAATCCCCTTTAGCTGATGTAATGCGATGGTTCGATGAACATGCTTAAGTTGAGCCAATCAGGGGTAAATATTCTATAAAACAGTTCTTATCAAGGGGGAATTCATATGGTAGAGAAACACGATGAAATGGGCAGTTTGTTTACGTTTATTAAAGGTCAGGTCGATAAATTACCTATTTCAGAATCGAAAAAGAACAAAATGCTCGGTCAGCTTTTGAAGCTTAAAACGATGACGGTCGATGCGAGGGAACCGCGGATTGCTCTTGTTGGGAGGCGCGGTTCAGGGAAGTCATCACTGATTAATGCAATGTTTGGCCAAGAACGGCAATACGTTAGCCCCGTTAAATCTGGAACTGGTAAAGGTAAATGGCTTTGGTATCCGAGTGATTCTCAACCTAAAATTCGTCTGCTGGACTCTCGTGGATTGGGTGAGAGTGAGACTCCTACGGAAGACTATGAAGAAGAGACACCAATGGATGAATTAATTAAAGCGGTGACTGAGGAACAGCCGGATGTGTTTCTTTTCTTAATCAAAGCAAAAGAAACGGATTCTCGGATTGAAGAGGATTTACAAGAGTTAAGTAAATTGCGGAAAATTGTGAAAGATAAACATCATTATGATGTGCCAGTTATCTGTGTTATCACCCAAGTAGATGAATTAGATCCGCCACATTATAAACAAGTACCTTTTGATGCCCACCCTAAGAAAAAACAGCATATTGATGAGGCCATCGGTTTAATGGCTAAGCGGTTTAAAGAAAGTGAAATCCCACTATTGAACATCATTCCAATTTGTTCATATATTGATTTTGATGAAAAGGGAAATATTGAATATGACATGCGCTGGAATATAGATTTGCTTTCTGATTACTTAATTGAGGCCTTACCCAGTGAAGCGAAACTAAAGACTGCAAAGGCGATACAGAGCCAATTCGTTAAGAAAAAATTTGCGCGGACTATCGTAGGTACGTTCACGGCCATTGCCAGTCTAATCGGTGCCGAGCCAATCCCTTTTGCTGATTTTCCAATATTGACTGGTATCCAAGCCCTGATGATTGTTGTGATTGGTTTTATCGCAGATAAAGATATCAATACGAAAACTGCCAGTGAATTCATTACAGCTTTAGGAATTAACGTCGGAATTGGTCTGCTTGTCAGGGAAGGTGTTCGGGCTGCAGTTCGATTCATTCCAGGTGCTGGTCTTGCTGTTTCAGGTGCAGTAGCGGGAGCTGTTACTTATGGTATCGGTCAAGCTGCCATTGCATATTTCATAGAAAATAAAGATATGAATCAAGCGAAAGAAGCTTATAAGAATGCTAATAAACAATATAAAAATGAAGACATTAACTCTTAATGTACAGATTCAAACTGTAATCACCACTAAAGTGATATGATAAAGGTGAGTTCTAGCAGATGCTGATTCCCCTGCTAGATGGTATAGGATATTGTTTTACATATATAGAAGGGATGATCTTCATGTCGTTTTTTCAATCAGCAGAGCAAAAAGAATATATACAAAAATTAGAGGCGGCGATTAAGTCTTTTTCCGGACGATCTGAAAATCTTGATGAATCAAAAGGCTTTCCTTTTGAAAACATTCAGGAATTAAAGGATTTCGGATATCCTAAATTAACGCTAGCAAAAGAGTATGGAGGTAATGGTGGATCCTTGTATGATTTCCTCCTTAGCCAGGAGAAAATAGCAGAGTATTGTGGTCCAACTGCTTTAGGAATCGGCTGGCATGTAGGAACGGTACTTTCTCTGACTGAAAAAAGACCATGGGAAAAAGAGGACATGGACGAATTGTTTGATGCAGTGTCCAAAGGTGCCCTCATCAACACGGCAGCATCAGAGGCAGGAACAGGAAGTCCGACCCGTGGAGGACGTCCTGAAACGACAGCTATCAAGAAAGGTAATCAATGGGTATTGGATGGCAGAAAAACCTTTACGACCCTATCACCTGTCCTAGATATATTCCTTGTTACAGCCTGGGTACCCCAAGATGAGCAACTTGGCACCTTTTTGGTTCATCGAAACATAAAAGGGATAAGTATAGAAGAAACATGGGATATGATTTCCATGCAAGGTACAGGAAGTCATGATTTAGTGTTAAATGAAGTCATCCTTCCTGAAAAGTATTATGTCATGCAAAGCAAACCTGGCAAGAAGGAACCTGAATCCTGGCTGTTACATATACCAGCCTGCTATTTAGGAATCGCAATGGCTGCGAGAAATTATGCAATCGAATTTGCGAAAACTTATTCACCAAATAGCCTGCCGGGACCAATTCGAGATCTTCCTAATGTTCAAAGAATGATTGGAGAAATTGAACTGGAATTAAGTGAAGCACGCCATTTTCTCTATTCTGTCGCGGAAAAATGGGAAACACAAACCGAAAATCATGATGAATTATCGAAAGAGCTGGGCGCGGTTAAGTTATCAGTCGTAAACAAATCAATATCTATCGTTGATAAAGCGATGAGGGTCGTTGGGGCCAAAAGCTTACAACGGACGAACCCATTGCAACGTTATTACAGAGATGTACGTGCTGGACTTCATAATCCCCCAATGGACGATGCAACGATTACTATGCTCGCGAAAGCAGCTCTTTATTAAAGAATTATATTTGTGCGGCACTGAAATGACTGTTTCAGTGCTTTTTTTTGTCTTTTTTGAGGAGTTCTCACCTATTCATTTTTTAGACTGAATCGACCGCTTCTTGTTTCGTATTCTATTATGTACCTCAGTGTTTTGCGCATTTCTTTATTGAAAATTACTCAATAATTTTACTAGATTAAAATTCGCTAACTTGTTATGATTTATATGCATTTCAAAATTTTCGCAAAACATTGAAAGTTCGGTGTGGATATGAACCTTATGACTAAAGATTTACTGATTAACTTTTTATTAATTCTTCTTCCCATCTTTTTATTGCAAATGGTGTATCTAGTGAAATACGTGTACCGTTTAGATGCATTAAAAGGATGGTTCTTAGCCATTTTCCTATTCTTTCACTTGTTTTATGTATGTTATTTCCAGTAGTAATAGAAGAACACTTTGTTTGGGATCTCCGATGGATTCCATTTCTTTTAGGTGGTTTATATGGAGGTTATCGATTAGGTTTTTTATTAATAGCTATCACTCTTATTATTCGATATTTGTCGGGGGGAGAAAATGGATTTTATATTTCATGCATCACTTTTCCGTTAATTGGTATTTCAATTTCTTTTATTTCTAAATACTATTTACAAATGTCTGTCTTCAAAAAAAATATCGTTGGTATTTTATTAATCTTTATTGTTCAGATTCTTACACAGTTTATTGCAACACAAATATTTGGAATCAATATAGGTATAAGTTTATGGAAACAATACTTTATAATCCAAGTCGTTGGCATTGTTATTGTGATTATTCTGTGGGAGGTCATCCTTGCTAATTTTCAGATTTTGGAAAAATTAGCAAAAGCAGAAAAGTTACAAATCGTAAGTCACCTTGCTGCAAGTATTTCACATGAAGTTCGTAATCCCCTTACTGTAACTAGAGGATATATTCAAATGTTACAAGAGGATGTTTCTTCGCAAACAAAGGTAAAGTATGCAAATATCGCTTTGAGGGAATTAGATCGAGCTACAGAAGTCATTAATGATTATTTAACGTTTGCAGCAACAACCCCTGAAAATAAAGAACACTTAAGAGTGTCCGATGAGATTCAGCATGCGGTAAATATTATTAAGCCCTTGGCAAACATGAATGGAATAGACATAAAATTATCGCTTTTGGAAGATGACGCTTATTATATCATAGGAGAAAGAAAAAAATTTCAACAGTGCTTGTTTAATATTTTAAAAAACGGCATCGAATCGATGCAAGTTAATGGTGAACTATACATACATTTAATCCATCACGCCCCAACTCTCCAAATTAAGATTCAAGATAAAGGCGTTGGCATGACAAAAGAACAAATAAGCCGCTTAGGTGAGCCTTATTTTACGACAAAAGAAAAAGGGACAGGACTAGGTATGATGGTTTCTTATAGTATTATCAAAAGTATGAATGGAACTATTAGTGTGTCAAGTGTGAAAGGGAAAGGAACTTGCTTCTGTATTAAACTTCCTATTCATAGAAACGAAAGTGATAGATTAAAGAATTAATCCATCCTAAGTTTGAGTGAATTGACGGTTTTGAGAGAATACTTTATCATTTAATTAAACTACCAATTATATGAAATAATTCAATAATGCATTTGATGCCAAAGGGAGATGATTTTAATGAAAACGCTTGCAGATGGACAAATCATTTGGGAACCGAGTAAAGAACAAATCGATCAAACAGTATTGACTCAATACGTGAATTGGTTAAAGGAAAAGAAAGGTTTGGCGTTTCATAATTATCATGAGCTATGGAAATGGTCGGTTTATGAGCTAGAGAACTTCTGGGCGTCAATATGGGATTTTTGTGAAGTAAAAGCTGAAAGAAAATATGACAAGGTTTTAGCAGATAATTCGATGCCGGGTGCAAAGTGGTTTGAAGAATCGAGACTCAATTATGCAGAGAATGCATTATCGAATGATCAAGAAGATAAAACGGCGATTTTTTTCCGTTCCGAGCTTATCAAGAAGCAAGAGGTAAGCTGGAAAGAGCTGAAAGAAAAAGTTGCCTCTGTCGCTCATTCATTAAGGAAACTTGGTGTGAAATCGGGTGACCGTGTTGTGGCCTATATGCCAAATATCCCTGAAACCGTCATAGCGTTCTTGGCAACAGCAAGTATAGGCGCCATCTGGTCGAGTTGTTCACCCGACTTCGGGGCAAGAAGTGTCATTGACCGCTTTAAGCAAATTGAACCGGTTGTCTTACTTGCAATTGACGGGTATCAGTATAATGGGAACGTGTATGATAAAACCTCAGTTGTTTCGCAGCTGCAAAAGGAAATAGCGACTATCAAGCATACAGTGTTGATTCCGTACATAGATAAAACGAACTTTGAGGTAAATCTGAAGGAAATAATTCCATGGTCAACCCTTTTAAACGAAACAGCGGAACTATCTTTTGAAAGTGTTCCATTCGATCACCCGCTTTGGATCCTCTATTCATCAGGTACAACCGGAATGCCAAAACCGATTGTACAGGGGCATGGGGGCATTTTATTGGAGCATTTTAAATCCACACGATTGCATCAAAGTATGACTTCCGAAGATACCGTTTTCTGGTTCACAACAACAGGGTGGATGATGTGGAACCTGCTAATGGGTGGTTTGCTTAATGGAGCGACTATAGTTCTATATGACGGTAGTCCTTCCTTCCCTAACATGGATACTCTTTGGGAATTGGCTGAAGATACAGGCATGACATTCTTTGGAACAAGTGCCCCTTTTCTAACGAATTCTATGAAATTAGGAATCAAGCCAATGGAAAAATATGATCTATCGAAATTGAAAGCTCTTTTTTCTACAGGAGCTCCTTTATCAGGTGACGGATACAAGTGGGTATATGGAAATGTTAAAAAGGATATCTGGCTCAGTTCATCGAGTGGCGGAACAGATGTCTGTGCCGGATTTGTAGGAGGTGTGCCTACATTACCAGTTAGAATTGGCGAAATACAGGGACGGGCATTAGGTGTTCATGTCGAAGCCTTTGATGAACAAGGCCAATCTTTAATTAATGATGTCGGAGAATTGGTCATTACCAAACCGATGCCATCCATGCCGCTTTATTTCTGGAATGACAAAGATGGGATAAGATACTACGAGAGTTATTTTGATACGTATCCTGGTATTTGGAAACATGGTGATTGGATAAAAATTGACGATAAAGGCAGTTGTATCATTTATGGACGTTCCGATTCGACGATTAATCGTTCTGGAGTACGTATGGGTACAAGTGATATTTACCGGGTTGTTGAAGCGATTGACGAGGTAATGGAAAGTCTTGTAATTGATAGAGAAGTGCTAGGGCGTGGTTCTTCCTTACTGATGTTTGTTGTTCTTAAGTCTGGCAACAGTCTAGACCCTACCCTGAAAGCAAAAATTAAGGAACAAATTAGAGGGAATGTTTCTCCGCGTTTTATCCCAGACCAAATTTATGTCGTTGAGCAAATACCAAAAACATTGAACGGAAAGAAAATGGAAGTTCCGATTCGCAAAGTACTATTAGGTTTTGAGTTTGATAAGGTAGTGAATCCAGACTCTATGGGCAATCCTGAATCGCTTCAATTTTTCAAAGATTTAGCATTTGAATTAAATGAGGAAAAAATATTCTAAGAATACTGTGGCTCTAAAATAAGTTAGTGATGTTAAAAAAATGTTCTGACGAAGAGTGGTTTGATAAGATATCCTGTTTAATGCAGGATATTTTTTATTTATAGAAAATAGCAGGTTGGTGATAAAAGAAGGGAAGTAACTTTTTTCTTTGAAAACAAGGTAGGATAGAGGCAACGGAGGAGAAAAATTTGTTTATCCAAAAGATTGATGAAGAAGTATCTTTGAGATTATTAAATGAAGATGACGCAGAAGGATTTTAAATATAAAAAATGGCTCGGTTGGCTCGACAGCGGAAGAAGCTCAAAGGGTAAAGCAGTACCTAAAACACGTTTAAAATCTACATTTTGACTCAAAGGGAAATTTATTAGTAGAGAAGATCTAACCCCCTTGTTCAATATGGACAAGGGGGTTAGATACAAAGATAAGAAAGTATAACTTTTCGAGTTTAAAAAATTGCCTATCTCCACAAGGAAAGCTACTTTGTATGATCATCGCAGGAACAACCTGGTTTTTGATTGTTCAAAGGCGCCCTGCGCTTTTCTAATTATTTTGCTAAGCTTTCTGCCAATTGTTTTTCTTTCCACATGACTGTAATACCGAGGCCAATGACAATTATGACAGCAGCAAAAAGATAAGGATAGTGGATGTTTACATCAAATAGTATTCCGCCCATTGCTGGCCCGAAGATATTACCTAAGCTCGTATAGGTTGAGTTCATTCCAGCTACAAATCCTTGCTCTTTCCCAGCAGCTTTTGATAAAAATGTCGTCAATGCCGGACGAAGCAAGTCAAATGCGAGGAAGATGAAGCAAGTTACCGCCAGCACTGCCAAATAGCTAGAAATCAGGGTGGACGCCACCGCAAATATTGCACCTGTAATTAAACATAATTGGATTAGTTTTTTTTCACCGAGTATATCTACCATTCTTCCAAACATAAATACTTGTACAACAACACCGAAGATTGAGCTTATTGTAATAATGGCGGCAATGTCCTTCGGCGTGAAGCCGAATTTATGATCAGAAAATAGGCTAAAAACAGTTTCATATGCTGACAAACCGAAAGCAAGAACAAATACTATGATAAATGCAATAAAGTAAAGTGGATTAAGTGATCTTTTTAAATCGCTTAAAAAGTTTGTTTGCTTTGTATTAGCAGAAATTTCTGCAAGCTGTTCTTTTGTTAGCGGCTCTTTTAAAATAAATATTGATGAAATGCATGCTAAAAAGGCAATGGCTGCCGCAAAGAAGAAGGGCATGCGTATACCGTATTCTGCAATAAAACCACCAATGCCAGGTCCTATAATAAAACCAGTACTAATGGCGGCAGAAAGATAGCCCATCGCTTTTGGCCGTTCCTGAACTGATGTAATATCTGCAACATAAGCAGTAACACCTGGCATAATAAAGGCGGCACTAATTCCCCCTAGAATCCTTGATATATAAAGCACTGATACATTCGTTCCTAAACCAAAGATAAGTTCTGAAACACCAAAAAGGAATAAGCCGATTATGATGATTTTCTTTCTACCATAATGGTCAACCCAACGTCCTGCGAGTGGTGACATAAGTAGTTGTGCCATCGCAAATACGGCTACAAGATAGCCCATCGTTTTTCCTGATAAATGCATGATATTCATAAAAGACGGCATAACGGGAATTATGAGACCAATTCCTAGAAATGGAATGAATACATTGCTTAGAAGAATAATTAATACCGACTTTTGTTCTTTTATTGTTTTCTTCATGTATCAACACCTCCTTTCTTTATGAATCATTGATGTGAAATACCTCTCCAAAATACTGTCCAAGAGGCTTCTAATTTATCCTTCAACCGCTTCTCATCATTGCCATATACAAGCTCCAGCAAAATGGAATCGACTACTCCTAAGAAGGCAAAGGTCGGCGTTTTTGATACATCTCCGACTATTACTTTAGCATCGATCCAATCCTGAAATTTACTTTCCAGTATCACCTGCACCTTATCTTCTATATCGATTACTTCCTTTTCGATTGCTTTCGCAAGATGTGCTGGCGGAAAAAAAGACATACGTAGCCAAAACTTTAACTGCTCATTTTTTTGGAAAAGATCGATTACCAATTGTAGAAATCCGTATAAATCTAATTTGGGATTTCGTGAATCAATTTCACTGAAATATTGGAGTTTTGAAGATAGCTCAGTCTCTTTCGCATCACGTAAAACTTGTAAAAATAGATCATCCTTTCCTTTAAAATGTGCGTAAATGGATTGTTTTTTCATGCCGACTTCTTCAGCTATTAGAGAAAGGGATGCTCCTTCATAACCATGAATTGTGAAATATTTTAGAGCTGCCTCCTTAATTTCATTGCTTTTCAATAAAATCACCTCGAATTTAACGAACGTTCGTCAGTTATATTAGCAAATTAAATAAACATAAGCAAGTGGAAAATATATTTAGATATCTAAACAAATAATTTAAGGTTAAATACTTTAGTAATAAATAAATATTGTAATACAGATTATAATGTCAGTTATCGACTTACATAACCAAACGGGCCCTATCTGTAATAGAGTGCAGCGCGGTAATGCAGAACGAACTTCCACCTAACAGGTGGAATTACTTCTATTACAGGGTTGCTACGCAACTTTTTTTAAGTTGAGGTAATTTACTTATTATAGGAATCTGAAGGATACTGAGAAATATGTTACAAAAGCAACTTAAATATCAACTTTTGAATAGCGACGAACTAAGTCTTTGCTTTGGTCTGACTAGACAATTTGAATTTGATAGTAGATGTCTACCCAGCACTTTTATGGAACTAACGGGGGCTCTAGCAGAAGAAGGTCCAATGAAATAATCAAACTTTTTTCAAAATGGAGTCTTTGCGTTAACAACCAAATAAGGTTTAGTGACCTACTTTTTATCAAACTTTATTACAAAGCTACAAATACAGGCGGAGCAAATTGACTCCGTCTTTTTTTGTCCCCATCTCTAGTAGTTTTTGAACAGCTATCTAATAGTACCTATCAATTTTGCATGCTATATCAAGTTACATACATTCTTTATGAAGAATTCTAAAACCCCCTTTATCATTTTTTGTTTAAAACGAGACAAAACGAGACAACAATCTCATTTTGTCTCGTTTTGTTTCTTTAGAAAATAGATAAATTCCTAATATAGCGAATTTCCATTTTGGCACGTAAATTGCACTATATATTATTGACTCATTATTAAGATTGGGGGCTGGAATATGGAAACGATTCAAACTAAAGAAATTCAGTTATCACAGGACAAGGCTTATTGGATGTACAAAAAAATGCTTGAGATTAGAAAATTCGAAGACCAAGTTCATGAATCATTTGCTAAGGGAATCTTACCAGGATTTGTTCATTTGTATGCTGGGGAGGAAGCGGTTGCAGTTGGAGTGTGTGCCCACCTTACAGAAAAGGACAGCATTACGAGCACTCATCGGGGTCATGGTCACTGCATCGCTAAAGAATGCGACCTTAATGGGATGATGGCTGAAATCTACGGGAAAGTAACAGGGCTTTGTAAAGGAAAAGGCGGTTCCATGCATATAGCCGATTTAGATAAAGGAATGTTAGGCGCAAACGGTATTGTCGGAGGAGGCTTTCCACTTGCTTGTGGTGCAGCATTAACTGCCAAGTATAAAAAAACTGATCATGTAAGTGTATGTTTTTTTGGAGATGGTGCTAATAATCACGGCACTTTTCATGAAGGGATTAATCTTGCGGCTATTTGGAATCTTCCTGTTGTTTTTATTGCTGAAAACAATGGTTATGGTGAAGCCACACCTTTTAATTATGCTTCTAGTTGCAAAACGATAGCCGATCGTGCGATAAGCTACAATATCCCGGGAGTTCGCGTGGATGGGAAGGATGTAATCGCTGTTTATCAGGCAGCAGAAGAAGCAGTTCAAAGAGCTCGCAGAGGAGAAGGTCCTTCATTAATAGAATGCGTAACTTATAGAAATTATGGACACTTCGAGGGCGATGCTCAGAAATATAAAAAAGAACAAGACAAGAAAGAACATAAACAAGAAAAAGATGCCATTGCTCAATTTAGAAAATACTTACTGAATCAGAATCTGTTAGCTGAAAATGAATTGGTTTCCCTCGAGAATTCAGTTGAAGAGGCGATTAAACAAGCTGTTAAGTTTAGTGAAGAAAGCCCATATCCAGAGGCTTCCGATTTATTAAACGATGTTTATGTATCCTATTAAACAATAAAAGGAGGAATTGAGATGAGTAGAAAAATCAGTATGTCACAAGCAATAAATGAAGCAATGGCACTCGCAATGAGAAAAGATGAAAATGTCATTCTTATGGGAGAGGATGTAGCCGGCGGAGCAGAAGTTGATCACCTTCAAGATGACGAAGCATGGGGTGGTGTTTTAGGGGTTACAAAAGGATTAGTGCAAGAATTTGGTCGTGACCGGATTTTAGATACACCGATTGCCGAAGCAGGGTATATGGGAGCAGCTATGGCAGCAGCTTCTACGGGATTACGTCCGATTGCAGAGTTAATGTTTAACGATTTTATTGGGAGTTGTTTAGATGAGGTTTTAAATCAAGGGGCCAAGTTCCGTTATATGTTTGGAGGAAAAGCGCAAGTTCCTGTTACGATTCGTACGATGCATGGCGCAGGATTTAGGGCAGCAGCTCAGCATTCGCAAAGCTTATATGCCTTGTTTACAAGTATTCCGGGACTGAAAGTAGTTGTCCCCTCTTCCCCTTATGATGCAAAAGGGCTGTTACTCTCAGCCATCGAGGATAATGATCCAGTAATCTTTTTTGAAGATAAAACGCTATATAACATGGTAGGTGAGGTACCAGAAGGTTATTATACGATTCCAATCGGAAAAGCAGAAATAAAACGGTCTGGTTCAGATTTAACCATCGTTGCTATCGGTAAACAGGTTCATACGGCAATGGATGCTGCTGAACAACTTGCTGGTAGAGGTATTGAAGTTGAAATTGTTGATCCAAGGAGCTTGTCACCGTTGGATGAAAAATCGATTCTTTCCTCCGTCGCAAAAACAAACCGTCTTATTGTGATGGATGAAGCAAATCCAAGGTGCAGCGTGGCCACAGATATTGCAGCATTGGTCGCGGATAAAGGATTTGATACGCTTGATGCGCCAATAAAAAGAATTACTGCACCACATACGCCGGTACCATTTTCTCCACCACTAGAAGATATCTATCTACCTACACCAGAGAAAGTAATTAAAGTTGTATCAGAATTGTTAGGAGAACCATCTATTCTTAGGGTGTAAGTAACTGAAACCAATGATAGGCAAAGAAACAAAGCTGAAGGGAGAAAAAAGATATGGCTGTTGAAGTAGTAATGCCGAAATTAGGCATGGCAATGAAAGAAGGTACTGTTTCGGAATGGAGTAAGGGAGTCGGCGATACTGTAGAAAAGGGCGAAGCAATAGCCAGCATTAATTCTGAGAAAATAGAAATGGATATCGAGTCGCCGTCAGAAGGTACGATACTAAACATAGCTGTACCAGAGGGACAAGGCGTCCCTCCTGGAACAGTTATCTGTTATATCGGAAATCCGAATGAAAACGTAATGGTTAATGAGCCTGTTGCTGAAGAAATCAAGCCGGAAAACCACAAACAAGAAACAACGAAAAATCCAGATCTACCTAATTTGCCAATTAGTAAAAATGTGGATCGTGTGATGATTACCCCGGTTGCACGTAAAATGGCACAGGCCGCTAATCTTGATATTGAGAAAATTCAAGGCACTGGACCGGGTGGAAGAATTACTAAAGATGATGTACAGAAAGCAATTAAGAGACCTGAATCAAAGCCTGAAAATAAAGAAGATAGTATCTTAATCCCTGCGCAATCTATAGAGAAAACACAGGAGATTCCTGTAAACGGAATGCGGAAAATTATTGCCACACGTATGCAGGATAGCTTACAAAGTAGTGCTCAATTGACTCTTACGATGAAGGCAGATGTAACCGCTTTAATCAAATTGCAAAGACAAGCTACAGAAATTATTCAAAAACATGATGATAGTAAACTGACGGTCACAGACTTTGTTGCCAAAGCTGTCGTCCATTCATTAAAAGATCACCCTAAAATGAACAGTGCTTATGTAGAAGATAAAATCCATTTGTTTGAGCATGTACATCTTGGATTAGCTGTTGCCTTGGAAAAGGGGTTAGTTGTTCCAGTCATAAGAAATGCGGATGTCTGTACACTAAAGCAGTTATCGAAGAAAGGTAAGGAGCTAGCTAAGCTTGCTCGTGAAGGTCAATTGCCATCTGAAGAAATGAATGGCTCTACTTTTACGATCAGCAATTTGGGAGCATACGGTGTAGAACACTTCACGCCGATTTTAAATACCCCGGAAACAGGAATTCTTGGAATTGGCTCTGCTTATGATACTCCGCTCTATATTGAAGATACGTTGGAAAGAAGAACTATTTTGCCACTCAGTTTAACCTTTGATCATCGTGTCTTAGATGGGGCTCCTGCTTCTGCCTTTTTACAAACAATAAAAAGATATTTAGAAGAGCCAATGACCATGCTTTTATAGAAAAAGGAGGAAATCTCTTGAATCGTATAGCAATTATCGGAGGAGGTCCTGCTGGGTATGTAGCGGCAATTACTGCTGCCCAGCAGGGAAAAGAAGTGACACTGGTTGTCGATGGGCCACTTGGAGGAACCTGTTTAAACGAAGGATGCATGCCAACGAAGTCTTTGTTAGAAAGTGCTGATACGTATGAGTTGGTGAAAAATGCAGGTGAATTGGGAATCCGTCTCCCATCTAACTCAATTGAAATCGATTGGGAAGTGGTGCAGAAACGAAAGAAAGCTATTGTATCGACACTTGTCCAAGGCGTTCATTATTTAATGAAAAAAAATAAAATAAAAGTAATGCAAGGAAGAGCTTCTTTAATAACGAACCACCAACTTCGGATAGAAAATGACAATAAATATGAAGAGATTGAAGCTAGTAAAATCATTATTTCTACAGGTTCCGAACCCATTCCATTGCCATTTGCACCGTTCGATGGTAAATGGATCATCCATAGTGGTCAAGCCATGTCACTCCCTTCTATTCCTACTTCACTTTTGATTATTGGAGGCGGAGTAATTGGATGTGAGTTTGCAAGTATTTATAGCCGGATGGGCACTAAGGTTACAATCGTTGAGATGGGGGAAAAGCTGCTCCCAGGGGAAGATGAAGATATCTCAGCCGTCCTACATAAAGAACTGGAAAGCCAAGGGGTAATAATCCATGCCTCCACATCTGTCAAAGACATGAATACTAATAATAAGAAAGTATTTTTAGATAAAGGTGATGGCGGTATTGACGAAGTTCATGCCGATTACGTACTTGTTTCAATAGGGAGAAAGCCTAGAGTAAACGGAATGGACCTAGAGCGGAATGGTATTGATTTTTCCAAACATGGTATTTCTGTAAATAATCAAATGCAAACAAGTAATTCTTCAATATATGCCTGTGGTGATGTGATTGGTGGAATCCAACTTGCACATGTAGCTTTTCATGAGGGAAGAGTAGCTGCTCTGAATGCCTGTGGACACGAGACTAAAGTAAATTATCGAGCAATTCCCCGATGTATTTATACTTCCCCTGAGATTGCTAGCGTAGGATTGACGGAAACAGAAGCAAGAAATAAATATGGTGATATTAAAGTTGGAGAATTTCCTTTTTCCGCAAATGGAAAAGCTGTCATTTCTAACAAACAGATTGGAAAGGTTAAAGTCGTAGTAGATCCTCAATTTAATGAGATACTTGGGTTTTCCATCGTTGGCCCACACGCCACAGAAATAATTGGTCAAGGGACGGTCATGCTCCATGCGGAAATTACGACTGATATTATGGAAGATCTAATAGCAGCGCACCCAACCTTGTCGGAGTGCATACATGAGGCATTATTAAGCGTTAGTGGCCAAGCAGTGCATACTTAAATGAACTGAATCCTATTGAATTGGGGGTATTTTGTATGGTTATTAGTCATCGAACAGCGATTGTCACTGGTTCAGGTCGTGGAATTGGACGTGCGATTGCATTGAGACTAGCTCAAGATGGATTGAATGTGGTGATAAACGACGTCAATTTGGATAGCGCCGAATCGGTCGTAAACGAAATTAAGGAACTTGGACGTGAAAGCTTTGCAGTGAAAGCTGATGTAAGTAAAAGAAATGAAGTATTCAATATGGTTGCGCAAGTTGTGGATCATTTTGGACAACTTGATGTTATGGTTTCAAATGCAGGAATTGCCCAAATTAAACCATTGCTTGAAGTAACTCAGGAAGATCTTGAACTGATTTTTAGTATAAATGTAAATGGTGTGCTTTTTTGTCTGCAAGCGGCTGCTGAGCAAATGAAAAAGCAAGAAGGCGGGAAAATTATTAATGCTGCCAGTATAGCTAGTTATAAAGGGTTTAGCCTACTAGGAACTTACTCAGCAACTAAATTTGCCGTTAGAGGCATTACACAAGCGGCAGCACAAGAATTGGCTCAGTTTGGAATTACGGTAAATGCATACTGTCCAGGTATCGTCGGTACACAAATGTGGGATCTTATCGATGAAAAAATGGGGCAATATATGAATCTGGGAAAAGGAGAAGCATTTAAAAAGTTTTCGGATTCTATTACCTTGGGACGACCTGAAACCCCAGAAGATGTTGCGAAGTTTGTATCGTATCTAGCCTCACGAGATTCTGACTATATGACAGGACAATCTATCATGATTGATGGAGGCGTCATTTTTTCATAAAAACAAGCATTATAGGACTAGGAATTACGCATAAATGATTAATAAGTAAGCTTCACGTGAATGATCATGTGAAGCTTTTATTGTGAAGTTTTTGTTAATTGTAATCAAAATATTGTAAGCGTATACATAATCTACTATAATAAAGTGGACCTCGATTAACATCCTTTTTATTACTCCACGGTATTATTTCTCTTGATTGAAAAGACATGCTTTTATTTTTCAAATGAATGTTGAAAATGTTTAAACCAGATGATTAGAGGAGGATTATATGTTATCCACTAGTTGTTATCTACGTACATGGGAACGTTTTATTAGTGAGGGGGTTCTCGATTCAAATCGCTTGGACAAGCGAATTAAGGAATCTTGGCATCGATGTAAAAAAGAACAAGTCAATCCGTATCTAAATAAAGGTAAGCATGTATTAACAAATGATTTATTGAACGTTCAAAGAGAAAAAAACTCCGTACTTCTAGATGTAGCATCGCCCCAATTAACAAGAATGAACCAAGCGATTAAAGAGTCTGGAATGATGGCTTTATTAGTAGACCCTGATGGATATGTTCTTTCACTCTCAGGAAACGAAAAAATTTTGGATGAAGCAGGTAAAATAAATTTTGTGGAAGGCGTACGCTGGACGGAGGGGGAAGTCGGAACAAACGCGATTGGAACCGCTTTGAAAACGGGGGAGGCAGTAATGATTCAAGGAACCGAACATTACTCTATTGCCTCACATAAATGGAGTTGTTCTGCAATGCCTATTTTTAATGAAGATAGAATGTTAATGGGCGTTTTAGATATATCGTGTCCGGTTGAATATTTTCATCCATCTATGCTTGGTATGGTTGCCACTTTGGCGTATACGATAGAACAAGAGATGGCGGTTCGCTCCTATAAAAGAGAGTTGGCACTAACTCAGCAATCTATTGAACTAGCAGAAGCTTATCCAGACCGCCCCTTTATTGTTTGTAATCATAAAGAAATCATCATTTCAGCCAGCAAACAAGTTCGTCAAAAAATTTCTCAATCTATTGGAATGAGACTATCTGATTTTTTAACCTTTGGATACCAAATTGAAAAGGAAACTCCGCTTATTTCTACAGAAGATAAAAGGGTATCAGGAAAGTGTTTATTTTTATCAGAAGGTCATACCCAAAATAGGCTTTTTTCAACTTCTACGCCATCTAAGTTGTTTAATTTCAAGGGTGAAATTGGTATTAGTGAAGCGTTTCAAAACACATTACATAAAGTAAAGCTTGTTGCACCAACCGAAGCTAATGTGTATATATCTGGTGAAACAGGAGTTGGAAAAGAGCTTGTTGCTTTGTCTATTCACGAAAATAGTCCTCGTAAAAAAGGACCGTTTATCACCATAAATTGCGGAGCCATCCCCAAAGATTTAATGGAGAGTGAATTATTTGGTTATGTCGAAGGCGCATTTACAGGGGCTAAGCGTCAAGGGCATAAAGGGAAATTTGAGCAGGCTAATGGAGGGACCATTTTTCTCGATGAAATTGGTGAAATCCCACATGCGATGCAAGTGGCGTTATTGCGTGTACTTCAGGAAAAAAAAATCGTTCCGATTGGTGGTACAAAAAGTATTTCTTTAGACATTCGCATTATTACAGCAACACATCGTAACCTAGCAGAGCTTGTAAATGAAGGATCCTTTCGCCAAGATTTATATTATCGTTTAAATGTTTATCCTGTATTTGTACCACCCTTAAGGGAAAGGAAAGGGGATATTCCGTATCTTGTCCGCTATCTTAGTGAAGTGAATAACTGGTATATTCCATTATCAGAAGAATTATTAAATAGTTTAAAGGGTTACAATTGGCCAGGGAATATAAGAGAACTACAGAATGTTCTGCAACGATTGTCTATCTTGCTTCAAGATGGAGGAGTAGATTATGAACAATTATTAAATTCTATGCATTCACTAGCAATTACGCAGCAAGCGGATTGCCAGTCTCCGAAGGAAATTGATAAAAATTGTATTAAGGGAAATGAACTGACAACCCGAGAAAAAATACAAAGAGATTTAATGCTAGAGGCATTGCAAAGGACACAAGGAAATGTCACCGCAGCTGCAAAATTGATAGATCTCCCTAGAAGTACATTTTACAAGCGGCTTCATAAATATGGTCTATAGCCATGGATGTGTAATTTTCATTGGAATAATAGATTATTTATATTTAACGGAATGCATGAGTATAGAGAGGGGTATGGCATATGAAAACGAGAATTACTGAATTATTAGGAATAGAATATCCAATTATTTGCGGTGGCATGTTTCAAGTTGGCCGAGCTCAGCTTGCTGCTGCAGTAACTGAAGCAGGCGGATTAGGTATCATTACCTCCAAAACACAGGTTACACCCGAAGGCCTTCGTGATGAAGTACGCAAAGTAAAAGCATTAACGAAGAAACCCTTTGCTGTCAACCTGAATCTATTTCCAAGTCAAACTGCTACTCCAAATGAAGACTTTATTGATATTTTAGTAGAGGAAGACGTTAAAATTGTTGAAACCAGTGGCCGAAGTCCTGAGGCTTTAATGCCAAAACTTAAAAAGCATGGTTTTACTGTCATCCATAAGGTTGCAAGTGTCAAAAACGCACTGTCTGCAGAGAAATTGGGAGTCGATGCTGTTGTTATCGTAGGAAATGAAACGGGCGGCCATCCTGGCATGGGGGATGTAGGAACGCTTGTAATGCTCCCTAGAGTGGTTGATTCTGTTAAAATACCTGTACTAGCAGGTGGAGGCTTTTCAGACGGTAGAGGCCTTATTAGTGCATTGGCACTCGGTGCTGAAGGGATTGTTATGGGGACTCGATTTATGGCTACGAAGGAAGCCCCTATTCATGATAACGTGAAGAACTGGATGGTTTCAGCAAATGAGTCGGATACAATCGTTATTCAGCGAAATATAGGAAGTCCTTCGCGTGTAGCGTTAAATACTGTTAGTAAAGAGGTCGACCGACTAGAAAATGAGGGAGCCACTTTAGGAGAATTAATCCCGCTAATAACGGGACAAAGAAGTAAAAGCGTCTACTTTGAAGGTAATTTAGACGGAGGGATCTGGTCATGCGGTCAATCAGTCGGTTTAATTAAGGAAGTCAAAACAGTTGATGAACTTTTAAAACAAATCGTTCATGAAGCTAAAGGTTCGTTGGAATATATCCAAAATCGTGTCGAATCGATTCGAACTTGATCAACAAAGCTTTTCATATAGAATAGGAAAACGCATATGATTTCCTATTCTATTTTTTATTGATGAATAGTATAAGCGACTTATTTAGCAACTCTATATAAAATGATTTCTTTATTTGTCGTTAATATGTGTTATTTAAAAGTAATTATTCTCTACATAGATTACTCAACTAAACCAGGTCATTGATGCTTTACTTCAAGTGAGGTTCTGCTGTAGCAACCTCTTTCTTAAGGAATGAAAGGATCAGGTTAGTTGACGAAAAAAAATATGATAAAATACGGGTTAAAATAAAAATATAAGCTATATGAGTTAGGAGATTTAAGAATGAGCATTACAATTAGGCAGGAACTATCTGAGGATTATAAAATTACTGAAAAAGTTGTAAGAAGTGCATTTGCTAATATGGAGTTTAGTGATAAAAAAGAACATGAATTGGTGTCTCGTATTAGAAAATCCGACGCATTTATTCCAAATTTATCTTTAGTGGCCGTGATTAAAGAAATTGTTGGCCATATTCTTTTATCTAAAATAAAAATTAATAATGACAATCAATTTGCTGAATCACTTGCCCTTGCTCCTGTTTCAGTCTTGCCAGAGTATCAAAATAAAGGTATAGGAAGACTCTTAATTCTTGAAGCATTAAAAAAAGCAAAAGAACTTGAATACAATTCTGTTGTTGTACTAGGGCACCCAGAATATTATCCAAAATTCGGGTTTGAAAAAGCATCTTTATGGGGAATAAAAGCACCTTTCGAAGTACCAGAAGAGGCATTTATGGCATTGGAGTTGCAAGAAAATGCTCTTTATAATATTTCAGGAGTTGTTGAATATCCAAGTGCATTTTTTGAATAAGGGAATACCTAAAAAAGGGTTCAATAAAAGAGTGCGATTCTTAAATAAGAATCGCTTTTTTTATGAACTAACTCGTACGTTAGTAGTATAAGAAGGCGCTGTCCAAAAAAACTGTTATTAAGGTAAAATATTTGTTCATGAGCTAATCTAAAGATATATAATTGTGAATCCTAGCCATACTAATAAAGATTAAAATTTAGTTAGGAGGCAATATTATGGGAAGATCAAACAATCAAAAATCATCTAGCAGAAAAAAATCATTACCTCAAACTCCCAAAAACTTAAAAATAGAACCGGAACGTGTTAATGAAGAGTTTTCTCGTGAGCTAGGTGAAAGTCCGAAAATAAGAGCTACAAGACCTAAATGAAACTAAGATACGGATTGATTACATGCCTTTATTAAATTTTAGTAAAGCAGATACAAAAGGGGCCACAATAAGTGGTCTCTTTTGTATGTTTAAAAATCAACATTAAGGTTTACAAAGCTATATGTTGAAAAGATCATATTGTTTTCATATTCAGTAACTTATTTTACCTTAAAGCTATTAATTATCGCGCATTATGTGAAAGTACTCTCTTATTGCTGAATCTTTGTATTTCGTATCCTTTTCTCGAAATGCTTAGTTGTTTAGTGATTTTTTAGTACATTACAGAATACTTCTTAAAATGACTTAGTAGCTATTTGAGCATGATTGTGTTTAATATAGCGGAAAAGAGACTCAAACTTAATGTTACGTTTAACATTATAAGTCATAATATCTTTATTATGAAATTAAGTTTGATCATATGAAAGCGGATCTACTTTGTTTTTCTCCATCATTATTTCCTTATGTGCTTAATAAGAATGGTTAATTAATTCAGCATTAATCTACCTAAGAGCGGATCTAATATTTGATCAAAATGTTTGATATTTATTAACATATTTCTGAAAGTTATTTATGCTAACCGTTACTCTAACAGCTTTCCAAACACAACTTTGTTTAAGTAGCATTAGTAATAAACAGTTAACTAATAATAAAACATATTAACGGTATTATGAGAATTATGTGGGTAGAGAGAGAAGACTATCTTATTATTTCTTAAAAATTGGTAAGCGGAACTTATGATATTTCAGGTTGTTAATTAAACAACTGCATAATTTTTGATGGATTTATTCAATTCAATAAGGAATTTCCGTTTTTGACGTATATAAATTATTTTAATATAACTTTTTCGAAGTGTTAACCCGAAATATTTCTCATTTTGCTGATATTTATATATATCAGAATAATAAATTCGTCATTTTAATTCTTTTTGATCTTTAACGTTGAAGGATACCAAGTACAGAGCAAAATATTTACTGAATTTGTAAGAGCTTTTATGTAAACAAATCGTGAGGAAACATTCTGATAATTAATGCTGGATTTAATTTGGGAGAAATCCTAAATAAACTACGAATGAAATATTAGATCCTGGTTAAAATAAAGATTGAAAATCATTTATGTACGTAGCCAGAAGAAATTAGCAGATAATTATAGAATTAAGTAAAAGTAAAGTAAATTAAATTACATAAGAATTGAACTTTCTGTGAAATTAGTAAGAACCGCAATAATGAAAAATAAAAAACACATTATAATGCTGAGATTCTAAATCAATTTTTTAACGAAATTATGATAAATGTAATTTCTAAGATTAATAAATAAAACAGATTATAAATAATAAAAATCTGACTTTCGTCTCACTTTGTTAAGTATTCTTAAGATATGAGACAAAATTAACAATTAATATACAACTTCCTATAATATATATTATGTAAACTAGAAAAATTTATAATTAAATTGGGGTTATCCCCTGATGACTAATGTTATAAATGTGTTATCTTTTCGTTCTAATATTTTAGATCATTCTTTAAGTGTTAAAAACAACTAACTTCTCGTTCCGTAGTTACCTAGTGTCATCTTGTTAAGCGATTTAGTGATACTTTGTAATGGCTTACGGATTCTTTCCGCGACCCAATAGCTGTAAAGAATAATGATAAATAGACTCAATACGATTGTGCCATAAAAATATGCTTTAACATTTACAAATTCTTTAGACTTATTCGTATTATTTGGCGAAGTTAAAAAGTCACTTATGGTGACTACTTTATCCATTGGAGCCTTCAAGACTAAATAAATCACTTCTTCCTTACTATCTAGAATTACAATTAAAGCATAATACGTTTGGACTGAATGATTGCTGAGTAATTGACAAACTCGTCGATATACTGCTAATTTTAGTTGCTGGTGTCCATAAACTTTGATAACTCTTCTTTCCGAATTCAGCTCTTCTAACCATCCCCCTTTTCTTTCTAATTCTTTAAACTGTGAGTTAGTTTCCTTTTCCTTAGGACTCACATCAATATGTGAAAATCTATTTTTGCTGTTTATACCTTATTAACAATTCTTTGCTATCCAATTCAATACAATGATTCTAATCTTTATTTTGTTATCCCTTTTAACCAAAATCAACTACCACAATCTGGTAGTTGATTTTTGGTAATACTCTGTTTGATTCCCTATCTGAAGATTCGTTACCAGTTGATAGATTCCCCACCAAGTAACATTTGTAAAGTGGTTGCTCCGACATTATTCATGAATTGATCCGCCTCATTTGTGAACACTGAAGGGCTGAACTAACTCAAATAGTGTTTTAACGCAGGAAATGAGTCTCACTGCGCCTTATAATAATTTTGCGTTAATATTATATCTCTTTTTTCTTTGTTAAAAATAATGTAATAAATATGGCTATACCAGCTACTGTGATAATGCTAAATGCATCATGCATGCCTAATACGTTTGCATGTCGAAAGGCTTCCTCTTTTGGTAGTTTTTCTTGCAACTTAGGTAGATAAGATTGACTTTGAGTAGTCATAATTGTAGTCAGTAGTGCTGTTCCAATTGAGCCTGACAACATTCGAACAGTGTTAGAGGCGGCTGCACCATGTTTACTCATTGCGGGAGGTAATTGATTTAACCCGAATGTCATGGCCGTCATCATCATCAAGGAGATACCAAACATAAAGGATGTGTATGTTACCGATACAACAACTAAACTGGAATCTGTACTTAATGTTGTATAAAAATAAGACATAACAACCACTAATGTCATTCCTATAAAGACAAGAGGTCTAATGCCATATTTGTCTAAAATGGAACCCGCGATTGGAGACATGATTCCCATAATAATTGCACCAGGTAAGAGTACAAGTCCCGTCTGCAGAGTTGAGTGACCTAAAATGTGCTGAACATAGACAGGTGTTAATAGTTCCACACTGTACATAGCTAAAGCAACGAAAGATACGATTCCAATTGTGATTAAATACTGTTTATTTGTGAATACCCGTAAATTCAACATAGGGTAGTCAGCTGTTAATTGACGCCAAATAAAAAGACCAATAAAAATAATACCTATGATCAATGTAACTATAATAGAAGTGGAATCCCAACCTTGATTCCCAGCCATGGAGAATCCATATAGTAGAGAACCAAAACCAATCGTTGATGTCACTACGCCTGAAAGATCAAATTTAGGGTTAGTTTTTTCAGTTACATTTTGTAAAAAGAAGAATGCCATTACAATGTTAATAACTGCGATTGGAATAACAATATAAAACAGCATTCGCCAAGAATAATGTTGCAAGATCCAGCCAGAAAGTGTGGGCCCAAGCGCAGGTGCGAAAGTCATCGCAATACCTACCATACCCATGGCCTTCCCTCGTTGATTTGGTGGATAGAGAGTAAAAATGACAGTTTGTACGAGAGGCATCATAATCCCGCCTGCTATTGCTTGTATTAAACGACCAGTAAGTAATAAGGTAAAGTTAGGAGAAAATGCACTAAGTATCGTCCCTGTCGCAAAAATGAGTAAGGCACCTAAAAATAACTGTCTGGTCGAAAATTTACCGATTAGGTATGCAGTTATTGGTATGACAATCCCGTTCACCATTATGAAGCCGGTTACTAACCATTGTGCCGTACTTAGTTCGATTTGAAAGACCTCACTTAACTCAGGTATTGCGACGTTTAATAACGTTTGATTGAGCAACGACGTGAAGGATCCTAAAACTAAAATGGTTAGCATCACCCTTTTCTCTTTTCCGCTCAAAGTAAAATTTATTTTGTTCTGTATCATAAAATAACACCTCTCTAGTTGTTTTAACAACTATATGAATATTGATTACAAAGCTTATAAGTAATATAATAATATTATATAGTTGCACCCGCAACTAAAACGCTTAGTTGAAAACGTTATAAGGTGTTAATCAGGACTTTTCGAGTATACTTAATGAAAAAACTGGAGGTTAGGATATATGGATAGTGAGCATAATAAATCAATTGGACGATTAATTTCACTCCTTAATAAATATGGGAATGTATACATGAATGAAAAATTGAAAGACTATAATCTAGGAGCAGGTCAATATCAATTTTTAATGGTACTTTATCAAAATGAAGGTCTGTCACAGGATGAAGTAGCAAGTATTTTAAAGATGGATAAAGGCACTACAGCTCGAGCTATTGCAAAATTAGAATCTGAAGGATATGTGGAACGTAAAGTTTTTAATACGGATAAACGTGTAAAAAAACTGTACCTCACAATCAAGGCACATGAATTTGAGAAGGAAATTCGATCAATTTTGACAAATTGGAAGATGGTTCTTGCGAATGGGTTAAGTACAGAAGAACAAAATATTACATTAGTCTTACTAAATCAGATAGCCCTAAATGCTGAGGAGTATTTGGATTGTAAACATTAATCCGAAGTAAGTCTTTTATTAATGTCGAGAGCATATTAAACTTGTATAAAACAAAGAGACGAACTAAACGATTATCCCTTAACGATCAAGTTCGTCTCCATAGTTTCAATAGAACGATTTTACAACGTAAACTGCTTTTAAAGTACCTTAACTATTGTTGTAACGTCTTTTTTGCCAAATTAAGGAAAATACTTTTATTTCACAACTTACTTATCAAGATTTTCAGAATTCTATTTTCAAATTTACTTTGGACTCCAATACATTAAGGCTGCATGAAATGGATATTCATACTCATATTTCCCCTCTTTTTCTACCACATATTTATCAAGAATGGTTTTCACCTCATGGTCAGAATAATGCTGATCCAGAATTTTTGTAGTATTATCGCGAATCATTTCCTCATAAGAAGAATAGATTTTTTTGCTTTTTAACTTCACGATCTTACAGTCGGCTAGTATTCCAAGTTGATACAATACATTCAAAATGTGTATGTAATCTCGTTTTCTCAAATTGATTGTATATCCTCGTTGTTTCAATTCCATGTAATGCGGCTTTTCTGGACCTGTTGTCATACCTACAATTACTAATCGGGATGCTGCCTCATTCATTTTTAATAAGGTTTCTCCAATATCATTCATGCGATAGTAACAATTAAACCCAAACACTACATCATACTTCTCTCTTTTTTTCTCACATTCCCACTTATTATGTATCAATTCCATGTTCTCGAGACCTTTTTCATTTGCCTGAGATGCCAAAAAACTGATAATGCTTTTTGAACTATCTATACAAGTTAACTTCCTAACTTCTTCAGCAATAGCGAAGGTATAATTGCCCCACCCAGGACCGATTTCTAAAACATGATCATCTTGATTTAATAATGTTAGTAGCTCTTGTTGCACAAGTTTTGCATAAGGATCCTCTTTATGTTGTTTTTTCCCTTCAACCCTCGAAGACCAAAAAGCTTCTTCTGCTGCATCATCATTTAGCCTTTTCGGTATATTTCCAGTATGATCTACCATGGCTTGTCTCCAAAGTTCAATATAATCAAAATTATCTGTCTTCATCTTTTCTCTCCTCAAATAATATAATTTATGTATAATATTTTCTTAAACTATTCTACCCCATGGTTGCAAAAGAAAAAGAGCTGCAAATCAGCTCCTGATAATGAACAAAGCCTTTTTCTATAATGATTTTTCAACAGATTAGCATTCGTCATTCTTAACTTCGTTCAATGCTTTGTGTAATGACTCACTGTTACTTTTAAGGATTTCTATCACCCTATTTTATAGGTACTTATTCTAATAATACAATAAGATTATTCAAACAGAATGAAGTAATGTTTACATTACTTGTGAAAAAGGGATTGAGACGTTCAGAAATCGTGTCTTTTACGTGAGAACAAGTCGATCTAAAGAATAAAACGATAAGAATGTAAGGGAAACGCTGCCGCTTCTCCCGCTCTATTAAAATTATTAAAGGTTTACACGTTTTTAAAATGCTGTTGGATATAAAAATTCACTTTATCAGGCACTTCGATTTGGATGAAATGCCCTGCATTTTGAATGATGTGAACCTGTGCATGTGGTAAGCCTTCTTTCTGGAGCTTGTAGGCAAATTCAAAAGGGATATAAGGATCCTTCTCCCCCCAAATTATGGTGACAGGTATTTTGATCTGGTTTAGTTTTTGATTGTACGATTTAACCTTTTCTATATTTCCTGACCGGTATAGATCTAAGATGACTTTACCTGATTCGGGAGTTCTAAAGACACGATAGAAGTCTTCCAGAGTTTCGTCAACTATGTTCGGAATCGAATTCTTCATGTCAGTTTGAAATTGGGAATCATCTGACATGCGCTTCATTATTTTTTCTCCGACATTTGGTGTTCTCCAAATCTGAGCAAGTGAGTGCCACTTGTAATCTCCTGATATGGTTGTATTTGAAACAAAGAGACTTAGTATTCTCTCTGGATGATCACATGCCCATTTAAGTCCAATAAGTCCGCCCCAGTCATGTACAATCAGATGGAATTTAGCTAGTTTTAGTTCCCTCGTAAAATCCGAGACAAACTGTTCATATCTCTCCCATGTTGAGGATTCATCAAACCGTTCACTTTCGCCGAATCCAGGGAGATCCGGTGCAATGGTTCTAAATCCACAAGACACAAGGCAAGGAATCATTTCCTTCCACAAAAGGCTGGACTCAGGTACCCCGTGCAATAAAAGAACAGGGGGGTCATTAACATTGCCCTTCTCAATATAAGATATTTTCTTTCCATTTATTATCATATTTTTCTTTTCCACTTTAATCTACCTCCTGAAAAAAGTATGGTGAAACCTTATTAGCATAAAATCAGGTCATAGTTACTGGACTGTAGAAAGGGGATTTCTTTGGAAACAGACTATTGATAAAATACTGAATTGACTATACAGAGAGACTCAATGAAATTTCTACCAATCTCCCTCTCTCATTTCTATGTTTAACTGCGATTTAATGCTTGTGTTTTTTTATACAATGCTTATTTAAAAATGCATTCTCAGGGATTTTTTTATGATTAGTCTTTATTAATTCATGCATCTCCAATATATATTAGGTTTATATTGATTTCGAAATGTTTCCACATCAAGAATACTTGCAATGCAAAAAAATTTTATTTACATATGACAAATAAAAAAAAGGTAAAGCATAAAAATCAGGCCTCACCTCTGAAATGATTAAAACCTATATTTCTCTCAAGATATCAAAGCTAATTCATTTTACCTTGTTGTTCCGCTCTTTAATATACTGATCTAATTCTTTACGGGTATTTCATCTAATTTATTTAATACCTTAAAGATAATTCATTTATCTCCCGTACCTTTTGTATCAAGGATTCTCTATATTAGCATTTTTAGCAGATGACACTTATCTAGGATTAAGGTATTACCTTTATAAATGAATTTAGACATCTGTGGACTTTTGCTGAGTGAAGAAAAATATGAAAATGATAATGGGAAGGGCTATTAGAAATGCATTGTTTCTAGAACTTTTCACTGTAGGAATATCTGTTAAAGACATTTTACTCATTCCCTCTTATATTAGTTAATAATTCTGGTGGTACGATATAATGCTTAGTTATGATTGTATTAAACAAGTTATAATCTTCAATTGGCAGTGCCGGAACAACTTCAGGATAACCAAAAATAGGACCTGAAACATTAATTGTAAACTCACCAGACGAAACAAATAAGCCAGTCACATGTATTACATCATTGATTAATAATATAGCTATAATGATGTCCAGTATATCGATAAAAAGGTTTCCTTCTTGCGAGTGGTCCTTCCCTTCTAAACGATGTCCTCCAAAAAGAGGACCACCTAATGAGAGACTAAATCTGCCTGGTCTTACAAATATGCCAATGATTGTGATTTGCCCGGTTAATAATAGGATTGCTGAAGTAATTTCGATACTACGTTGAAAGGAGTGAATTACTTTTTTATTTGTATCAAATTCACAGGTCTCATTCAATATCATCACTCCCTATGTAGGCATTTTATTCAGATAAACTGACAAACGTCACTTAATTGATTGATTTTTTATATTGTTTATTACTGAACGTATTGATTCTTCAATTTCTTTATATCCGGTGCAACGACAAATATTCGAAGAAAGCCATGTTTTAATCTTTTCAGGACTAGGATTGTTGTCATTAAGGAGTAATGCCTGACAAATCAATATAAATCCTGATGTACAATACCCGCATTGAAAAGCAAAATGCTCCACAAATGCTCTTTGAATGGGTGTATCCTTGAGACCTTCAATTGTAAGGATTTCTGTATCAATTGCCTCAATAGCTAACATTAAACAGGATTTTATTGGCTGATTATTCAATATCACAGTACAAGCCCCGCAGTCCCCATTTAAACACCCAGGTTTAGCTCCAGTAAGTCCGATTTTATCTCGGAGTACATCAAGCAATATATCTGAAGCCAGTATATCTATCTCGTACCATTCTTTATTTATTTCTAAATTAATTGTGATTCTTTGATTTGTGGGGTACCTATTCAAGTTCTTCACCACCTAAATATGACAAAATATTAGATAGGGTATTTTCTAAAACAAATAATCGATATCCATCTGATCCTTCTATATCGTTTAATATAGGACTTGGTAAATACTCAAAAGAAGCTAAAACTCGATCCTTATAAGATAATTTCTTGTCATTTAGTATTTTTTCCATTGGAATTGAACGAAATGGATATGGGCATACCCCACTGAATGCAAATCTAATAATCCCGTCTTTTTTTAAAGCGGCAACTGTTAAAAGTGGGTATCCCGTGTCCCACTGCTTACGTTTCTTTACACTTAGGTATGGTGCTTTTAGATTTTCTTTTTCTGTCCCAATTTGAACTAGAAATTCCCCTTCGTCAAGGCGTAACTCTTTATTGAAAATCTCGTTAATTAATAATTTTTTTACTCCGCTTGGTCCTGCAATAATAACAGTACTATCTGATAATAAAAATGGCAGTACAGCCTCCCTATAAAAAATTTGTCCACATATATTTCCACCTATAGTAATTGAATTTCTTGATGAATAATCCGCAACCTCTTTTGAAGTATTCGTTAATAAAGGGAACACCTTGTTTTCTTCAAATACACTTAAACTCAATGTTGAACCAATGATTAGTTCATTGTTTTGAAAGCCGAATTCCTTACATTCAGGAATACCCTTTAAATCAATAATCACATCGGTATATATATAATTCAGACGTCCTAATGTTAAAATTTCTGTTCCTCCACCATAGTACAAAGGTTTTTTATTTTGTGATTTTGATGTTTGGTATTGTTCTATCGCTTCTTTTATGGATTTTGGTTTATAGTATTCGAAATTGTAAGATAACATCAGAGTCTACTCCCTTTCTTCCCTCTCCAAATAAGTTCAGGGATTAAAGGCAACTGGTTTAATGGTATTCCAGCAGCAAGAGATAAACAGTTACCGAGAGCAGCTGGCATGCCAAGAAGACCATGTTCTCCAAGGCCCCTAGCGCCATATGGAGCATCTAATTGTGGGGTATTTACAAATTCACAAATATATTCAGGATTTTCTCCATATCTTAACGGTCTATAGGTTCTAAATTGAGGATTCAACACCCTTCCAAAGTTATCAAAGTAGAACGTTTCACGTCCGCCAAAAGCTAAGCCCATGCTCATTGCACCCATTATTTGTCCTTCTGCAGTTTTTTGATTCAGTACCCTTCCTGCATCAATGACAGATATTGCCCTGACTATCTTGTAAGTATATTCATTTATGTCATACTCTACTTCAACCCCTTGTGCACCAACTGTCCATTCAGGTCCTGGCTTGCCTGCACCTGTTTCGGGGTCTAAATTTGTTATGTGTGGAATGGTATATTGTCCTCTACCGATTATTTGTCCTCCTATTGCACTTCCATCAGGATATTTATATCCATAAACTAGCTGATTGAATGGTATTCCAATTTCTGGATCACCCCTTAGATATACCCTTTCTTGACCTAGGTCGATGTCTTCAACTGGGGCTCTTAACACAATGGAAGCAAGTTGCTTTATTTGTAATAGAGCATCTTCGGCAGCTTGAATCGCTGCCCTCCCTGCCATTAATGTCGCACGACTTGCTACAGTTTTCCAATGTTCTGGAGTACTCTGTGTATTTACCTCCATCTGAACTTTTACATGATCAATATCCATCTTCAATTTTTCAGATACAATCTGTGCTAATACCGTTTTCGTTCCTGTACCGATTTCTATTACTCCTGATATGACGTTTACACTTCCATCAGGATTAAAGGTTAAAATGACACCTGAGCCAGCGTTGGTATCAATCGTAGAAGTTTTCCATACACAAGCTATCCCTTTTGCCCTTATTGTATTGTCGTTTATTTTAACTAGCTGGCCCTCTTCCCAATTCATTTTTTTCTTAAGCTCACTTATACATTTAGGGAGATTACCTACCGTGCTAGAATTCAATTGAACCTGGGTTGGAGTGGAATTACCTGGGAGTATCGCATTTATTTCACGAAGTTCAAGTGGATCTATTCCAAGCTTTTTGGAAAGGGAATCCATAGTCCGCTCAAATGCAAACAAAACTTCTGAATGCGCAAAGCCACGATAAGGTGAGGCATATGGATGGTTCGTATACATACAAAGAGAATCGCACCAAATATTTTCTATATTGTAAGGACCAGTGCAATCAACTGCTCCAGCACGACTCAGGTCTGTAGCCTTGTCAGCATATGCTCCTCCGTCCCAAAGATAAGTCATTTCCGCAATTTTAAGCAAACCAGATTTTGTACATCCTAATTTCACTGTCGCATCTAATCCTATATGACATGGTGATGTCAAAATATCCTCTTCACGACTATTTTCAACTTTTACTAGCCTTCCATTAACAGCCTTTGATGCAATATAGGCTAATAGTTCAAGTTGTACCGAGGCTTTACCACCAAAAGCACCTCCAACTAGAGGTGTGTTTACAATAACATTTCCAATTTCAACACCAAAATAATCACTTATTAAACGCTTGATCATAAATGGTGCTTGAGAAGAAGAACTTATCACAACTTTATTATCTGCCCGAATTTCTGCCAAGGAACATCTTGTTTCCATAGCAACATGATCTGAAGGGGAAAAAGAAAACTTTTCCTCGACAATAATATCGCTCTCTTGCCAACCTTTTTTTATATCACCTTTTCGGATTTTGGTTCGATTTGCTATATTTGTACCTGGCTCAGGAAATACCTCGGATATTTTTTTATAGGTATCTAAATCTGGGTGGATTAAAGGATATTTAGGATTTATGGCATCCATTGGTGAATTGATAACAGGTAAAGGTTCATAAATAACTTGAATACTGTCTGCTGCAAATTTTGCTTGTTTGGGTGTATCAGCAACAACAAGTGCGACAACTTCTCCATGATAGCGGACTTTATCTTGAGCTATGGGGTACCGATCCCTGATCTCTTCTCCTGTTAGCGGTAAATTCCCGCCAGTTATGATTGCACGAACTCCAGCAACTTTTTCAGCCTTGGTTATGTCAATATTTTTAATATTGGCATGTCCATAAGGACTAATTACCTTTTTAACATGAAGGATTTTTGTTTCTTTATGGTCACCGGTGTAAATGGCTTGTCCTGTCACCTTATCCCATGCATCTTTACGAGTTACACCTTTTCCGATAATATCCATATTGAATCCCCTCGTTATCATTATTATTCTTGGTTAATTGTTACAAATATCAATTTTCTAAAATAAGTAATCTAATATATCATCAATGTAAGCAAATAGATTTCCCGCTAAAAAAGGCACAAGTATTCCTGTGCTCTCTATAACTTCAGAATATGTTTTGCCTCTTGGTTTCCTTGTATATTGTTAATTTCAGAAAAAGATATTTTTGTCTCTAAGTATTGGAGGTTGTAAACAGCCTTGAAAACTAGAAGCAACTAAGGAGTAGATAGGTTCTTTTTGAATACTTCGATGATGGTAGCCACCATTACAGCAAATACTAAAAAGGGTTTTTCGTGTTATGTAATTAACATCTATATCTTTGGACACAAATATATGTATTATTAACTTTATGTTGAGTTATAAAGAAAATGTGTTTTTAGAGGGAATTAATAAATAATTCATTATATATACAATGAAATGTACAAAGTGTTTGGAGGGCATTATGGAGATTGAAAGGTATCCCATTAGAAGACCCTTTTGCTTTATGGCTTCATCTATATTGTGTTTCTCAGCTTATGCTTTGTAAGACAACACCTAATATGGAATATGATTAATTATTAACAAATTCAATATTGAGTGAATCAGAAGAGCATAACTTTTGTGATTTTTAATGTATTGATATTTAAACATAAGAAAAAGGAGCAAAACAATGCTCCTTTTTCTTATGTTATTAAACTAAAACGCTAATAGTTGAATGTGTAACTTACTTTATATTCTTTAAAATAAAATTGTGACATTTAATATTTACTTTTTCGATAAGGCTGTCCATGTGTTTTCAAGCCAATTATCGAAGTCCGCTCCCTTTTCACCTTCGTAAGTATCATAAATGTCCATTCTCATTTTCTTTAACTTCTCTTTGAATTCTTTAAACGTATGATCTTCAGGTAAGCTCTTCTTAATTCTTAACAGGATTTTTCGTAATCCCTTAATCAATTCTCCTTTTTTCCTTGAAGGTAATTGAACATCTTCACCGAATGCTTTAAGTTTACGGTAAGCGGCCTCTTGAATCTTATACACAGCATCGTTATTCATTATATGTGTAAGTACATCGATAACTTGTTTATTTTTGAACTGACCTAACTCTTCAATCGCATCTAAACGTTCTCTCCAATTCGATGTACGATTGGCAGATTTTTTTAATTCCTCATAATTTGCAGGTAGCTCAATTTTTTTTGCTTCTTTATTATTCAAACGAATCATTTCTCCTTCTGTCTTTATGTAAACCCGATACTACAAATATCCTTTTTACTAAGAAATTTATTCTTACATTTCTTATTATACCCTTTTCCATATGTTAATATAGTAAAATTTCAAGGCCTTATGATTAGTAATATCAATTAATGGTTTTAATCAATCGAACTAAAAGGGGTCATCGAGGCGGCTCACCCTAGCTTTCGATATAATGGAGCTAATAAAATGGTATAGAGCCATCCGCTTCTGTTCAACAACCCTTAAACTGCATATTTTGTATATAAGTTCTCCTTAGATTTTTTACCAGCACATTTCGAGCAACTGATAATGCCATCTACCGGGTCAGACAGCTATAGTATGTATTGAAATCAATCATATAATTTAGTAGCATATGCTTTAAGAATTGAGCATGAAATAGATTATTATGGATTAACAAAAAGCACCAGCAAGTTCTCCTTATTTAAAGGAATTGCTGGTGCTTTTTATGCTTACTTGTTCTATTGACTAATTACCGCATTTTTCTTTCCATTAATGTATTCCGCAAGCCTCAGCGAGTATTTCAACAAGATGCATACTTTTGATTCGCTTTGCCGCTCCTTCTCTTTGAATGCCAATGCTCATTTGCATCTGGCAGCCAGGATTAACAGTGATGACAGTGGCAGAATGTGTTTCTTTTAGATCTTTCATTTATTCATTTTCTAAAAAATTCCCACCTATAGTGGCCACATTGGAACTACTAGGGTCAGGTGGATAGAACAATCCCACTTCTTCAGCTTTTTATGTATATTTGCCGTAATTTCTCCTGGAGAAACTATGGCAAGCATATTTTCGCGGTCTATAATCAATTTATCACTTAAAAGAGTCAAATCAAGAACCATACCCCTTTAACTGGTAATGGTCCACCACTTAGTGAAGTACCTGAACCTCTAGGGTAAACAGGTATTTTGAACGTTTTTGCCTATTTTACTAATTTACTAATTTCATTTGCGTTCTTTGGTTGAATAACTATTTCAGGTAAATACCCTCCAAAAGAAGATACCTATAACAATACCTTTCTGCTAAATCATTAAATATTCTGTCACTGGGGATAATCTGGCTTATTTCAGCAAGTACTTCTTTCTCCATGCTTCTCACTTCCTTCTCTATAATAATCCTAGAGATAAATGAATAGGAAAAAATCATCATACCCTCTTTATAGTTTTCGAATAAAAATATGGCTGATCGAAAAGATCGTACACATATGAATCGAGTTTCACAACAGAAAAGATCATCGATAAGTGAAATCACTTCTTCAGTCAAACACTTTATCCTTTTCCTCACAAAAGACATACTTTTTGAACACTATCTAACATTTTTTATTAAATGAGGTTTTTATCGAAGTGATTTTGTCACCTCTGTCATTCGTATTCATTTTTAAGAATATAATAGCGTTGCAGTGTTCTGCTAGATATAATGAAATTAAAGGAAAAGGAGGGTTTCTATTGAAAATTGCATTGATTCATGCAACAACAACCGCACTAAATCCGATTGAAAAAGCGTTTCAGACAGTTGAACCAGACCTTGAGCTTCTTCATTTTATGGACACGAACCTGCTTGCATTAATGGAAAAAAGCGGCACGCTAACTCCAGAAATCATTCGCCGCTTTTCTTTATTAGTGAACTTAGCCTATGACTCTGGTGTTTCCTGTATTCAACTTACCTGCTCTGCATTTAACGATATTACATCAATTTTACAACCTCTTTATCCTGTGAAGTTATTTCGGTCAGATGAGGCGATGCTTGATGAAGCACTTCAATATAATAGTATCGGTCTAATATCTACAGTAAAAGAAACACCAATCGCCCTTCAAAATTATCTAAGAGATAAAAACCCAGACTGTATTGTGGAATCCATAGTTGATCCTGGGATTATTCACTTATTATCGCAAGGAAAAAGAACAGAACATGACGAGCGGGTAAAAATGATGGTTGAACAAATGGATGGAAGAACAGAAGTGATTGTGCTTTCCCAATATAGTATGGAACATGTAGCAAAGCTGGTTAACCCTTCTGTCCCCATCCTAACGGCTCCTTTATCAGCAGCAAAACGGTGTCTAGCTTATTTGAATGGACATATTGTGTAAAAACCCGCAGGGGCAAATGTCTGAAAAATTAGTTGATTCAAGCTAGTGAATAATAAACTTATTGTCTACGTTTCTATTAACCGTTCGTATGATGAGAACCGCCGAAAACCTTTCCGACACCTTGAATTTTTTCAAGTATAACGATTAGAACGACTGATATGAAAATAACTACGCTTGACACGGAAGCAACGATTGGATTATAGGCATCCTGCATTTGAGAAAAAATCTCAATTGGAAGCGTACGCATTTCAGGTGATACCATAAAAAGAGAGACAGTTACATTATCAAATGATGTTAGAAATGCAAATAGTCCTCCTGAGATAGCAGCTGATCCAATAAGCGGAAGTGTCACTTTCAAAAAAACAGTAAGTGGATTAGCACCAAGTATAGCTGCAGCACGTTCAAGATTATAATCAAATCCACTTAAACCCGTTAAAACGAGACGCATTACATATGGGATACAAATGACAATATGGGCAATTAAAAATCCTGTAGAAGTACCGGCAAGCATCATTGGTGTGAAATACATCAACAGTGCAATACCTAAAACAAGCTGCGGCACACTTAATGGAGAAGTTAAGAGAGCCGTAATATACGATTTGCCGGGTATATCATACTTTGCAATGCCAAGAGCCCCTAAAGTTCCAAATATGACGGAGAAAATAGCTGCTAAGGCGGCGAATTTGGCACTATTAATAAATGCTTCCAAAAACTCAGGGCGCTCTAAAATTTTGGTATACCATTGTAGTGAGAAACCTTCTGCTGGAAAACTTGGATAATTAGCACTTGTAAAAGAAGCCGGTATAACTACAATGAGTGGTATTAAGATATAGATTATTGCTAACACAGCAACAGCGATGCGAAGGCCACCAAGAGTTTTCATCATCGGAATACCTCCTTAAATTTCCCTTTTTCAAACATTCTAGTAAAGACAGCTACTGAAATGACAGTTGTTGCTAATAGAATATAAGAAAGAGCTGATCCAAATGTCCAGTGAAGCAAGTTATTTATTTGATCATATATGACAACTGGCATTACTGGTACATTTGCTCCACCCATTAGTGCAGGTGTAACATAGGCACTCATCGACAAGCTAAATACAAGAATGCAACCAGAGACAATACCAGGTATACTTAGCGGCAAAGTAATTGAAAAGAACCTTCTGAAAGGACTTGCCCCAAGAATTGCTCCCGCCTTATCTAAAGAAGGATCAATATTATATAAGCTAGCAACAATAGATAAGATCATGAAAGGCAGATATGCGTTAGAAAGCCCGATAACAACTCCAATTTCCGAAAATAGTAGTTTCAATGGAGTATCTATAATACCTAGAGCCATCAACGTTTGATTTATCGTTCCGTTAGGCAGTAGCAATAGATACCAACCAAAATTACGAACCACTATACTTACCAAAAGTGGTGACACGATCAAGAGAGTAATGTACCCTCTAACTCGTGCTGAACTTTTTGCCATTGTCATTGCTACTGGATAACCTAGAAATAGAGAAACTAAAACCGAATATAAACTGATTTTCACTGTCAACCATAAAGAAGACAAATAGTAACTATCGGTAAATATTTGTGTATAGTTTTTCAAGCTATATACTGCATCTGCCCCACCAAGATTATCAGTTGAAATAAAGCTTAAATATAGAATGTATAGCATTGGAATGACAAAGAAACCAAAGATAAATAATAAAATAGGTGTTAAAAGGAGTAGTCCAGGTATCCAAACTTTTCTTTTTTTGAATTTAGGTTCTTTTTGTGGCTCTATTGGATTCATATCCTTTTCTATTTCTTGACTAGCATTACTTCTGATGGGCTCCATCCGATATACACCTCACTCCCATTTTGCCATGAAGAATTAAAAGAAGAAGTCAAAACTTGAACACTTTTCCCTTGTAATAAAACATTAATTTCCCATGACGTACCAAGATAATTAATTTGACTAATCTTGGCTTTATGGTAATCAAAAAGTGATAAAGCGGTTTCTTCTGCAGGAACAATTTGTACTTTTTCGGGTCTAATATACATCTTCACCTCATCCCCAGCTTTCAAATTGCTATCATTTCCCATGATATTATCTGCATCAACATGAGTGATATCATCACCTATTTTGACTGAAATTCTCCGCTTATCCACTTCTGAAACTTTACCTTCAAAACAGTTTGACTTTCCAATAAATTGAAAGACGAACTCTGTTTTAGGATGATTGTAAATATCAGTTGGGGTACTGATTTGTTCGATTTTCCCTGCATTCATAACCACTACTCGATCTGACATAGACAGAGCTTCTTCTTGATCATGTGTTACAAAAATAGTTGTTACCCCAATCTCCTTTTGTAAACGTTTAATCTCGGCTCTTAGCTCATGGCGTAACTTAGCATCAAGATTTGAAAGGGGCTCATCAAGTAAAAGGAGTTCTGGCTCAACTACAAGTGCCCTTGATATAGCAACACGCTGACGTTGTCCTCCTGATAATTCTCTCGGATAACGATTTTCCAATCCTGACATTTTTACTAATTCAAGTGCTTTACTTATTTTCTTTTTTTGTTCAGCTTTACCTACTTTTCGCAACTTCAATCCAAAGCTTAGATTTTCATAGACTGTCATATGAGGAAAAAGGGAATAAGTTTGAAAAACCATTCCTAAATCTCTCTTATATGGCGGAACCTTTGTTACATTGTTCCCTTTAATATAAACCTCACCTTGATCTGCATCGAGAAAACCTGCAATCAGATTTAAGGTAGTCGACTTTCCACATCCAGAAGGACCAAGAAGAGTAAGTAACTCTCCTTGCTTCACTTCTAAATCAATGCCATTTAATACGACATTTGATCCGAATTGTTTAAATGCTCCTTTCACCTCTACATCATTTTTATTCGTACCTTTCTGTTGAACTGGTTCAAGATGTGTATGTGTCCTTTTAATTTCTACATCGTTTTTTAAGACTTCCATGTGTTCAACCCGCTCCTTTTTATTTGAGTTTTTTACCTAGTTCAGGAGTAACTTCTTTTGCCCATCTGTCAGACACTTCAGCACGAATCTCAGCAAACTTAGCAAAATCAGGTTTGAATGTTTTATCCGTTTCTTTAAGTCCGATTGACTCTTCGAATTTTTCTGAAATTTTCATTCCTTCTACCGTCGGATAAAATCCTTTCTCGGAAATTAGCGCTTGTGCTTCTTCACTAATTAAATAGTTGATAAATTCAAGTGCTTCTTCATTGTTAGGTGTATTCTTCACAAGTGAAGCATTAAATGCTTGAAGCGGCACACCTTCTTTAGGAACAGCCATTTTAATCGGAACTCCTGAAACAGCAAGTTCGCCAATAGAATAACTTCCCATCACGGTTACGTCAGCAGCTCCTTGTTGGATAGCTGGCATCATTTGCGTTGAATTTTTATAAAAAGTATTAGAATATCCTGCAAGATCTTTTGCTTTTTCAAGCCCTGGCTCCATGTCGTCTGTACTGCCGCCATTTGAAATTGCTAACCCATTAAGGGTATTAAAGCCCCAATCATTCGTAATGTCTGAAAATGCCGTTTTACCCTCGTAATCTGGAGATACAAGATCGTTCCAAGATTCAATCGATTTTAACCCTTTCTTTTTAAATGTTTCTGTATTATAAGCTGGAGCAATAACCAAGCCGAATACTGGAGCAGCTGCCTTTTCAATTGGAATAAATCGCGAATCTACAGATTTCATATTTGGAACATTAGACTCATCAACGGTATCAATAAGTCCCTTTTCTTGAGCACGTATTACATCAACTGGTACAAAAAGGGCGACATCAATTTGTGGTGAGTTTTTTTGTAATTCCACTTTCGACAAAATTTCACCTGATAAACCAGAAATATAGTTAACTGTAATGCCAGTTTCTTCTTTGAATTTTGGAGCAATCACATCTCGAATGGCGCTTTCGATAACCCCGCCATTACCGGCTATCGTAATTTTTTTCTCACCCTTTTCACCTGCACTTGTTTGTGTTGCTTCCCCCGGCTTTTGTGGCGTTGGATTACCACAACCTGCAAGTATAACCAATAATATTATTGAGAATAAACTAATTATTTTTTTCAATTGATGAACCTCCCCATTTTACTTTATTAATGAATAATTCCTTGTTCGGTAAAATAATTTATGGCACCTTGATGATACTCAATTGGAATTTGCTTAATTGCTTCATTTAATGAAATATCAGAAGCAGCTGGATGTGTACGCTGCAACTCAGGCAGATGTTCATATAATGTTTTAACAAGATTGTACGCCTGCAAATCTGACATTTCGTCGTAAGTTAATAAGACATTTTTAATTGAAATCGTTTGAATATTCTTTTTCATTCCTTTATATGTGTCACTTGAAATTTCATTCTTTGTATAACCCCCATTTTGTTTTTGAAGGCGGTCAATGATATCTTCCGGTATAGGTATAAATGAGAGATTCGTTTCCTTTGAGATGAAAGCGATTTCATTATTCGGGATACCTGAAGAGAAGAAAGCCACATCAATAGTACCATTACGTAATGCTTCTGCAGATTGAGAAAATGAAAGATAGGATAAATTCAATTGGTCAAGCGGTAAATCAGTTTCCAAGAGGATCCGTTCTGCAATTAGTCTTGTACCACTCCCTGACGTTCCAATACTAATGCGTTTCCCAACTAAATCTTCTAAGGAATCAATATTGTTTTGTTTCGTTGTAACAATTTGAACATAGTTTGAATAAAGGGTGGTTAATGCACGTAACTTTGATTTATTCGTTTCTGGCAAATCAAGTACATCTACAGTAGTAAACCCAATTTCTGCTTGATGTTGGCTAACTAATTCAGTATTTTCAATAGATGCATGAGTGACTTGAGTCCCCGATACAGCTCCATTATATTTTTCATACAAGTTGGACAATACTTGTCCTAATGAAAAATAAACTCCTGACATATCTCCTGTTGCAATAATTAGCAGCCGATTATTTAAATCCTGACCCTCAGAAATTAATTGCTTCTGAATTAAAGTATTAGCAGGTGTAGTTATTTCCTGCTGCTCATTCATAAAAGAGCATCCTGTTATGAAACAAAATAACAAAGCAGCTTTTATAAAGAGTGCTCCATTTTTCATATTGGCCCTCCTTTCTTAGTAAAGTTAAATGCAAGTACTGTGCCAAGTCGATTTATAGCTATAAAATGCAATTCCTGCCGAATTTTTGTGCATTTTACTCTTAAAAATCGGCATTTTTTGCCGGGTACCCAGAAAAAAATGCCGGTACGGTAAGTGGTTGATTTAATTTATCTCTTATTCCCCATTTGAAATAAGCTTAATTTTATCGCGAAGGCTTCTTTCTGAAATTTTTAGAATTTGTGCTGTTTTTTGTCGGTGATTTTTACAGTATTGAAGTGTAGCTGTTATTACTTTTTCCTCTATCTCTTTCATGGAGATTCCGATTGGGATACTAAAACTGTTAAAGTCTTCATTGGGACTTCCAGACTGTAATATTAGCTTTTGTTCTTGAACATATTGTGGCAAGTCAGTATCTTCCATATTTTTTGAGTTTGAAAGGGCAACAGCATACTCTATAATGTTACCAAGCTCGCGCACATTTCCTGGATAATGATAATCTAGTAACAACCGGCGTGCTGATGCTGTGAACGTCTTATCTTCCCGATTCATATCCTTAGCGTGTTTTTTGATGAAATAATCCATAAGCAATGGTAAATCTTCTTTTCTTTCTCTTAATGGTGGCATAGAAATTGGGATAACATTTAGCCTGAAATACAAATCCTCCCGGAACTTACCTTCCATTACCATTTGTTCCAGGTTTTTATTAGCTGCGCTTATAATACGGACATCCAATGATATTTTTGTATTGGAACCAAGAGGTGTTACTTCCCGTTCCTGTAGCACACGTAATAATTTAGCTTGAAGAGGAAGAGGCATTTCACTAATCTCATCGAGAAAAAGGATACCCCCATCGGCAGCAACGCATTTCCCTTCCTTCCGCTGTGTGGCACCGGAAAACGCTCCTTTTTCATAACCGAATAATTCAGATTCTAGCAACATCTCGGGTATAGCTGCACAATTAACAATCTGCATTGGATTGTTTTTTCGTCTTCCTAAAGTATGAATGTTTCGGGCGACAAGTTCTTTTCCAGTTCCACTTTCTCCTGTAATAAGAACACTTGAATCAATATCCTTCACTCTTTCGATCATTGAAAAAATACGCTGCATTGCTTTGCTGTTACCAAGGAAATTTCCGAATCCTCTTGTCTTCTCTAATTCTTCATGAAGCGTCTCTAACTGATTGGACATCTGTTTAAATTCGGCTGCCCTCATTAAAAGCAATGACAGTTCTTCTATATTGATAGGCTTTTCAATATAGTAATAGGCCCCATTTTTTATTGCCTCAATGGAAGTTTCAATAGATGAATAGGCCGTCATCATAATTACAGTAACATTGGGGGACCTGTGTTTAATTTTTTGAAGAATATCTAATCCACTTTTACTTCCAATCCGCAAATCAAGTAGAACAATATCAACTGAAATCTGTTCAATATGTCGAAGACCTTCATCTGGATCTGTAGTAGTGACAACTTGATAATCGTCTTCTAATGCAAAGCTAAGAGCTGTACAAATTGCAGGTTCGTCATCGATCACTAGCACATGTGGCTTCATATTTCTGTTCCTCCTTTTATGATCATAACAAAAGATTTAATAACATTATTAACTCAAAATGGCTTCTTGTTCTTCAGATAAAGGTAATAAGATGACGAATTTTGTTCCTGAATTAAGATAACTTTTCACATAAATATCCCCATTATTTTCTTTAATTAGTCTGTATGATAACGTCAGGCCTAATCCGACCCCTTTTTCTTTATTGGTGAAGAAAGGTTCAAAGATGTGATTTTGTTCCTCCTGTTTCATCCCCTTGCCCGTGTCAGCTATGATAATCCGTCCTGTTTTTTCGTTCATTTTATCAATTGTAATTTTAATAGTTTTATGCTCTGTTTCTTCTACCGCTTGAATAGAATTTAATACTAAGTTAAGAAGCACCTGATGAATTTGTTGTAAATCTATATAAAAAACAAGCTCTTCATCAATTGTTTGTTCAAAATTAATTTGTTTTTTTTCCATAGTTACCTTATGAAAAGCAAGTAAAGAAATAAGCTCGTGAGCGTAATAATTTCGTATATTTGGTGGACGTGGACGTGCATAATCAATTAGATCAGTAACAATTGCATTTAACCGGTTTACTTCAGTAGGCAAGTGTTCCATAAGAACTTGGCGAAATTGAGGATTTTCATATTTACTCGGAAGCAGATCTATGAAAGTTTTTATAGATGTTAAGGGATTCCGAATTTCATGTGCAACACCTGCGACTAGTTGACCAAGTGCATGCAACTTTTCTTGAGTGACCAATTTTTTCTCTAATAGTTTCTTTTCCGTCTCATCATTCATGGAAAGTAAGAATCCTGTTTGTATTTCTTCAGAACTGTACATTTTATGTACCGTATACGAGATTACTTTGCGTTCACTCTCCTCATTTAATACCAAAACTTGAAAATAGTTTGTCCCATTTTTCTCTTCATGTTCTTGATAGGAACTATTAAATAACCTTATTAGAGTTGGATAATTCCTAAGATTCAAAATATTTTCCGCGGAGATGTTAAGAATGTCCGATGCTTTTGTATTACAGCTAGTTATTACAAAATCAAGGTCGAATGTAATAATCCCTGTATTTATATTGTTTAAAATTTGATCTTTAAATGCTTTACTATTAGCAATATTTTGCCGTTGCATCTGTAAATCCTTATTTAAAAGGTGTAGACTCTTTGTTTGGGCATGGACTGATTTCTTAAGTTTTTGATTCCATATGTAAATAATTAAAAGGATCAGAGCTACTGCGGCTAAGATTATGATTAACCAAAAAATAAATTGCTCCAACCTGGCAATTTTTTGATTGGATTGAGGCATGACCCATTTATCAATTATCTCGTTTAAATTTCGATTTGCTTTAAGTTCAGTGAGTGTATTGTCCATCATGAAAAGCAACGTTTGATTCCCTTTTTTAACTGCAATCGTATAATCTGCGGGTTCAATAACTTCATCAAGTATGATGTAATGATTTTCTTGTCTGAACTTTTTCAAATAATAGTCTGCAGTCCATTTGTTTCCGATAAATACATCTGCACGTTTGTTCAATAATGTTAGAATACCCGAGTATTGATTAGAAACAGTAGTTAGGTTTGTATTTCTCATGTTCAAAAATGTGCTGATTACTGGCGTGTTATTATCAAGTACAACATGTGAATTACGTAAATCTGTGAGAGTATGAATATCATTTTGCTTGGCCTTTGGGATAATTATTGATTGAGACATTGTGAAATATGATTGGGTAAAGTCAAATTGATTATCTTTTTCGGTACTATATGTACTACCAACAATCGCATCAATAGATCCATCCTTTAAAGCCTTTTCCGCATCTTGCATACCCATAGGAATATATTCAAAATCAAGCCCATTATAATCCGCTATTTTCTCCATTATATCAATGTTAATACCAGTCAGCTCTCCATCCTTATTTTTAAATGAAAAAGGTGGAAGAGCCCATTCTCCTGCAATTTTATACGTTTTTTGTTCGGCAAAAATATCAGGGGACCATATTGTTTGAAAAAAGAGAGTGAAACAACAGATACCTAATATTTTATACAATTGTTTTATAATTAAGAGCCCTCCTTAAAGTTGAAATTCTAAATTCCATGTAGTTATACTCTCGTTAAAAAACGCCATGATATTAATACTTCTCCAATAAGAACTTTATACCTTTAATATCAAACATATTATTAGTGAAATCTGACACAGTTTTACATGTTGCAACAAATTATGTGCCGCTATTCTACAATAAATAAATCAACTTTATTGTAGTAGGTAGCCATGCTGCCACCATTGCATCGGCACGTTTGCAAAATCTGTATATATGTAAATCGGGCTTAATGTCAAAAGCGTAATTACTATATAATTAAGTACCACATATTCAAACTGAATACAGAAAGCTTTCTAAGCAACTAAAGTAAGAATAGCCCCTCTCAAATTGAGAAGGGCTATTCAAACAATTTATATAATTTTCATTCACTTTTAGAAATAGCATCTGATTCTATTTAGTTTAGAAAAGATTAACCTAGCAGGTGCCGATTTTAGAGAATTCCAACAGAAAAAAATAGTCCGCATAGGCAATTGGATACTCCTAAAAAGTAAACTCTTCCTCGTATAAAATTAATGTAATTTTGGCAAATTGAGATTAATTAAATTGATAAATGTCAATAATATTAAGAAAAGGAGTGAATAAAATGTCGATAAAACAAACTAGGCCAATTAAACACCAAGTAGTCTCTGAAACAGAGAAGACCTTAAGGATGTTAGTGAAGAATGAAAATATGTCTCCAGAATTACAAGATTGCTATAAATTAGTGATTGGACACTTAAAACATACAATGGGCCATAAATATAACGGAAACGGAAAGTAATGTTTGGTCATACTCACTATTTAGATTTAGTTCCGGATGTTTATTAGATTCAATTTCAACTTAAAGTCAATTTTTTTCGCTCAGTTTACTCCAGTTCACTATTTTATACAAAAAATAATAGGAAAACGTTTGAAAGTCTATTTTCTTAGGTTCAGATATAGAATCCAATTCGAACATTTAAGGTGTTTTCCTAATTGAATTTCATAGGACAAAATTGTCTATTCATTGATTATTTGCCAATTTAATTTCTAACAACTCAAAAAAGCTAATATTACTCTATAGATGGAAAAATTCCAAAAAGCATTTCCTTAAAATTACAAGGCTTTATTTATGGCAGGTTCTGTTATCTTGTTCAACTAACGGTTCAGATTTGATTCCAGATGCTCCTCTAGAGACAAAATTCTAAACGCTAACTCTTGATTTAGGTCCAAGACCCCTATAACAATCTGATTATCTTCCGTTATTGTTACATATCTTAAGGTTTCATCACCTTGAATCCGAAAATTGGTTTCCAATGGTGTCTCCATCTTTGCAAAGACAGTATCTGTGTACGTAAGTGGAAGAAAATCATCTAAACCTTCTTCGGGGCTACCTAGCCACTTAAACATAAAATCTTTCAATGAAAGTTGTTCAATCGTCGATAGATGATTTTTAAATGTTAATTTGTCTATTGTTACCTTTTTCAACTTAACCACTCCTCAATATTAAATAAAGTTTATACGTATAAACTCCTAACATCAAGGGTATTACCATGACAAACGATTTACATTTTGATTACTAGCTAACTTAATAAGCCAACTATTCCAACCATTTCCCAAGTATCTAATTACTTCTTCTTAAATCTTTTTTTTAAATAGTATAAGATATTTTTTTCCAAATTTCCAAATCGTATTTCACCCTTCCCTCTAAACAGTAGCTTTGCCTACCTATCATTAGTACTCATTTTCTTATAACTCCTTATATATTTATCTACCATGAGGTTTTATAGTTTCCTTTACCATTCAAAGGAGTTTTATAGCTATTATTTTCACCATCTTGCCATATAGTATTTCCATTTTCATCTTTTATGAGAAACTTGAATTCATAGAATCGATCTGCGGCTAAAGGGAATGTTCCACTCCAGTTGCCTTCTGGATTTTGGGTTAGCTTATATTCGTAATCTTCAGGTTTCCACCTGCCGATTTCTCCTCTATCACCAATCAAGTAAACACCCTGATTGGGTGTGACAGGTACATTTTCAACTGTGAATGTAACTGGAATAGACTTACCTTCTAATTTATCTGCCAGCATTCTAAACTCATTTGTTGGATTTCCTTCATCATCGAATAAATATGACATTCTAAGCAAGGTAAAGCCGTCAAAATCGTAGTTGAAAACCATTTCTGCTATATTATCGAAACCCCATTCATTATTGATAAGAGGAAGTGCATTTTCACCGTTTAAGGAAATTCCTTTCTCTTTAGCTAAAGTAGCGATTTGAGTCACTAACGTTTTAGGAGCGCTATAGTATGGTGCAGTATGGGCGTCGTAATCTCCCATTTCTAAACAAGTAAACGTGAGGGCCAAATTAGATTTTTTAAACTGATCAAGTAGTTGAGAGTAGTTATAGTAACCAGCGCTATACTCTGCTGAATGCGGCATAACTGGATCATTCATTTTCCAATGGACACCTGAGATTTTAGCCCCAATTGGTACATTAAAAACTTTATCAAAATGTTTATGGGCAAATTTTGAAATTTTTGAAAGATGATTTTCAAGAGCTCCTTGATACCACTCCATAAAGTCGTTTCCAAATTGTGTGTCACTTGCTTCACCACTAGTAAAAAATTCATCCCCGTTACCTGGCGGTTGAATCTCATTCCATTTTTTATACTCTGTTCCCCATGCAGCATTGAGTTTTTTAATAGTTGAATATTTTTCTTTCATGGTAAGCCTGAAATTCCGTTTCGCACCTTCTGTATAAACTTGAAGCTGTCCCCTCTCAGGATAGTTCCAACCGGCTGCATTTTGATAGGAGGGATATCTTAATTCTCCAGCTGGACCTGCACTTAGATAGATTTTGACAATTAGATCCTTTTTATCAGCAAAGTTCGTTGCAAAGGATTTGTACAATTCGTTGTATTGATCAGCTGTTCCATCCCACCATGGAGCAAGTACTTCTTTATTCCAGTAACCACTTTCACTCTTGAATGCCATGTTTTCGGCAGAGTCTTTCTTCCAGAGCCAACTTGGGATGGGATAGTTACAATCATCCCCCACATTCCCACCACATTGATGCGTGGATAAAATGGGCACCCATTTTAAACCGGAAGCCTCAACTACCTCCCCATACTTTTTATAATAGGACCATTCAAACTTATTATCTTTTTTACTCTCGACTAATCCCCACCAGATATCTGTTGTTATTGCATATACTCCATTTTCCTTCAACTGAATCAATTCCGCTTTAAATGCTTCCCAATCTGTTATTTCACCCAATGGCGCCATCACATATAGCTTGTAATCTGGTTTTACTTCTGCAAAACCAGGTGAAGTACTTGATAAAGGAACAAAATACAGCATAAAGGTAAACATGCCAATAGATAATTTTTTCAAAAAACCACACCTTCCCTTATTGATAATAGAAACCGAGACTTAGTAATAAAATCAGAAATAAGGTTCATGATGTGATAACGTTTTCATTTTCGTGAAAAATAAAGTTGACCTTTACAAAAAAGTATATTTCACTTGGAAATATTTATCAATTATTTTTTCGGGAAATATAGGGAAATATCCGTCTCAGCATAATAGCTAAGTAGGGACTTCAGGAGTTCATAACTCCTCAAAAAAGAAAAACTGGATAGTCCTAAAAAAGGCTATCCAGAGCATAGGTTTTAATTCTTACTTACTACCCGACCCTAAATTTTAATTTTCCTTAACTTAGATTTACATATGACATCCATTGCACATCTTTTAGATTTTATAAAACGATATAAACATCACCATTTTCGATTTCAACTTTGAATGTATTTACGCAACCATTATCAGGTTTTTGTACGTTTCCATTCACGACACTGATTTTCCAGTCATGCATCGGACAAAAGACGTGATCACCACTCACAATACCTTCCACCAGAACTCCGCCTTTATGTGGGCAACGATTTTCAATAGCCCGAAATTCACCATTAGCTAAATGAAAAAGAGCAATTTCATGAGAACCTATCGTTACTGTTTTCCCCAGATTCTTGGGCATCTCATTCACTGAAGAAACCTTGATCCGTTGAAGAGTTTTTCTCATAATGGCTTCCTCCAAATCTATTATTTTGATATTACAGGAATTTTTACTTTTTGAAATAATCCGGTTTGGATCGTATTGCTCTCAATGATTTCTTTCCACGGTTCTTGTAATACTGATAACGCTTCATTTAATCGTTGATTAAGCTCAACCCTTTTTTGCTTATCATCAATAACCGCTTTAATAGCATCGAACCCTACACGCTCAACCCAGACAGATGTTCTTTCTAAATAGTTGGCAGTTTCTCGATAATATTGGAAGTATGCACCTGTAATTTCTATAACCTCTGCACTTGTTTTTACTTTGCATAATAGTTCAGCCGCTTTTAAATGCGTTCCACCGTTGCCGCCAATATAAATTTCCCAAGCACCGTCAACACCCACAACACCAAGGTCTTTGATCCCTGATTCAGCACAGTTACGAGGACAAGCCGATACAGCCATCTTAAATTTATGCGGCGTGCCTACGCGTTCAAATTTCTTCTCTAGAGTAATGCCTAGGCCCATCGAATCCTGAGTGCCAAAACGGCAAAAGTTTTCACCTACGCATGTTTTCACTGTTCGAAGAGTTTTTCCATAGGCGTATCCTGAAGGCATATCTAGGTCGGCCCAAACGCTAGGAAGATCTTCTTTCTCTACGCCGAACATATCTATTCTCTGTCCACCAGTAACCTTTAGTAGCTTAACATTATACTTATCTGCAACATTTGCGATTTTCCTCAATTGATCGGGATTCGTGACGCCACCATACATCCTAGGCACAACAGAAAAAGTACCATCCTTTTGAATATTTGCATGAAGTCTTTCATTGACATAGCGAGATTCTTTTTCATCTTCATATTCAACAGGATGAATCATCCCTAAGTAATAGTTTAATGCCGGTTTACACTTCGAACACCCATTACTAGTATTCCAGCCAAGAACATTCATGACTTCTCGAGTATGAGTTAGATTCTTTTCCCGTATATTAGCTACAATTTCATCTCTTGATAATGTGGTACAGCTGCATATGGCTTCCTTCTGACTAGACTTACTAAATTCATCACCCAATGTCTGCTCGAGAATATCACCAACTAACGACTTACAACCTCCACATGACCTTGACGCATTTGTGCAGCCCTTTACGTCTTCAATGCTTGTTAACCCTTTAGATTCAATAGCCTGTACAATAGCACCCTTCGTTACGCCATTACACCCACAGATAATTTCTTCATCAGACATCTTTGAGACAAAACTAGTACTAGGTTCTTCACTCGAAGCGTTTTCTAAATACTCAGAAATTTCGACGCCTTTATCGATCATATTCAACAAACTATTGCCTTCCTTTGTATCACCAAACAATACCGCTCCAGAAATTTTCCCATCTCGAATCATTACTTTTTTGTATGTACCGTTCCACTCATTAAATTCCTTAATTGATTTTGCATGTTCATCCTCGAAAATTTCTCCCGCTGAAAATACATCAACACCAGAGACTTTTAACTTCGTTGACAGCACAGAACCCTCGTAAGCATCGCCTTCCAGTCCACAAACCCTTTTAGCTAATACTTTGCCCTGTTCATAAAGCGGAGCAACCAATCCATATACCATTCCACGATGTTCCGCACATTCACCTACTGCATAAATATTAGGAATTCCTGTTTCCATATAATCGTTTACATTAATTCCTCGATTTACAGGGATGCCACTTTTAAGGGCCAATTGTGTATTGGGCTTGATACCAACTGCCATCACTACTAAATCGGCGCTGATTTCATCGCCATCACTAAAGCGTAATCCTTCAACATCAATCTCACCAAATACCTCCTGCGTTTGTTTCCCTAGTAAAAAATTCATTCCCTGGCTTTCAAGTTCCTTTTGTAGCATTTTCCCTGCAGTTGGATCCAACTGCTTATCCATCAAATTATCGGAAATATGAATAACATCAACCTGCATTCCTAAATTCAATAGACCTCTAGCTGCCTCAAGGCCCAATAATCCTCCCCCAATGACGGCAGCCTTCTTATTAATTTTAGAGTATTCAATCATTTTTTCGCAGTCTTCAATATTTCGAAAGGCTGTTACTCCTTTTTTATCAGCTCCCTTAATCGGTAAAATGAAAGGAACCGATCCAGTTGCTAAAATTAAATGATCATATTCGACTTCTCGATTTCTATCTGAGTAAATGATTTGTTTTGTTGTATCAATATTCGTAACTGTTTCACCTGGATACAGTGTAATATTGTGTTCTTTGTACCAGTTCCAATCATTTATTGTAATATCATCTATCGTCGTATCTCCTTGTAAAACGTTCGATAATTGGATTCTATTATAATTCGGATGTGGCTCACTTCCGAAGACAGTCACCTCAAAACTTTCTGGTTGAATTTTCAAAATTTCTTCTATACATCGTACTCCTGCCATTCCATTCCCAATTAGTACTAATTTCTGGTTCGTCATGTTTTGTCCTCCAATAATTTTTTTTGAAAGGATTATGTGTTTGATTATAGGTGAGGACGATATCTAAAACAACAAACATGTTATATAATCTTACATGATTTTTATAAATAAATTATAAATGTTAGTTAATCTAACAAATATTCAGAAAATTGGGATATAATATCCTTGTAGATCTAGTAGAAATCTTAATGAGGTGATTATCATCGTTCAGCAAAAAGAATCTTATATAGACAGAAAAGTAATTTCTATAGGAGTGGTTAGTGAATTAACGGGGCTATCAGAAAGACAGATTCGTTATTACGAAGAAAGAAAACTCATTTTCCCTGAAAGGTCTAAAGGAGGTAACCGCAAATACTCTTTTTCCGACATCAAGGCATTAGTGGAAATTGCCGATAAAATAGAGGATGGAGTACAAACCTATGAAATTAGACAAGAAAAGATAAAAGAAAACAGAAAAATCGAACAAGATAAAATGCGAAAAAAAATGCTGCAGGGTCAATTAAATGCACACTTTGGTATGCGTAATTGATTTTACACTGGTTCCCACGACACTCAGCACCAAATCACACCCTGGTAAGTGGATACACAAATCCTTTATCCTAGTCTTTCTTAGTTTTACATACACAACTATAAAAAGTTAATAATATGGTAAGATGGTTTTAATTAGTATTATGGTTAAACAGATCTACAAGAATAGTAAATAATAGCTTGTCCAATTACGTAATCTAATGTTCAGGCGTGACAACCCAGGTTCCAATTTTAAGCCTAGATTTTTTCTTAATATAGTAGCTTTTTATTATTACAATTGACATGGTTTCTTCCATGTCCAGTTTGATATTTTCTAGAGATTCACTGCAGAAGGAACGATACCCTGCATGGACAACTTTTTACATCATCGATGTGGCGTCCATCGCATTCCGGGCTATTCCTTGTATCTGCAAAAGAAACACATTCTAAGGAAAAACTGACCTAGCTATATGAGATACATATAAAACTATAACTCTTAATCCTTTGGAAAAAAACCGACTAAAAATATAGCCGGTTTTTTGTTTTGTTTATGATCAAATTAACATTTATATATTATTGATAAAGGTAAGGAAAATGATTGGAGTAAAAAAGAGTTACTTCGCTCTTTAATTTGATGTTAATTCAACAATAGGATTTACATTTACCGTACTAACTTTAAATCCAGGCATTTTGCACACTGGGTCCAAATCCTGCGAGACGAGGCGATTGACATTTTGTGAGTCTGCCCAATGAAAAGGAACGAATACAGTATCTTGACGAATAGTCTCTGACCATTTACTTCTTACGACAATACTTCCCCGCCTTGATTCAATTTTCACCAGAGAATTGTCTAGAATGTGATATCTATTGGCAGTATTAGGGTGAATTTCCATAAATGATTCGAAATTTCTCGCTGCTAATGATGAGCTTTTTCTCGTTTGTACGCCAGTTAAATAATGTGACATGACCCTTCCTGTTGTTAAATACAGCGGAAACTCTATACATGGCTGTTCTTTTGGAACATTAGGTACATTTGTAACAACAACCATTGATGCCTTTCCATCTGGGTGTGCAAAAGCCGTTTCAAATAATCTTTTTGTCCCTTTATGGTCAAAGTTTGGACACGGCCACAAAATGCCTCCTTCCTTTCTTAAACGATCATAGGTAATACCATAATAATCAGCGGTTCCCCCACGACTTGCCACTCTTAATTCATTGAAAATCTCCTTTGCAGATTGAAAGGAAAAATGCTCACCTTTTCCAAGTACTCGTGCTATGTCACAAATTATTTGCCAATCATGCTTTACTTCTCCAGGTGATGAAAAACTTGCTTCCCGCAACGTTACTCGTCCCTCTAAATTTGTCATCGTTCCTTCATCCTCTAAATAAGACGAAGTAGGTAAAATTAAATCTGCTAATCTAGCAGTTTCTGAAACGAACATATCGACTGCCACAAGAAACTTTAATTTTTTTAATGCCTTTTTGACAAAGTTAGCATTGGGATTAGAGACAATTGGATTAGAGCACATTAAAAACATGCCGGTAATTTCACCTTTATTTATTTTCTCTATCATTTCGTAGGCTGATACACCTTTTCTTGGCAAATCGTCTACATCGATTCCCCATATCCTTGCAATATGTAATCTGTGTTCTTCATTTTCAATCATACGATACCCGGGTAGCTGGTCTGCCTTTTGGCCATGCTCTCTTGCTCCCTGTCCATTTCCTTGTCCAGTGATTGCTCCATAACCCGAATTAACTTTTCCGATTTTGCCAGTAACGATGAGAATATTAAGAAAATTACGAACGGCTGCAGAACCATCTGTTTGTTGTTCAACACCCCTTGCTGTAAAAATCATCCCTGATTCTTCTTGCCCGAACATTGTAGCCGCTTTTTGAATTTGTTCGCTTGTGACTCCAGTCATCTCTGCAATCTCTTCCAATTTTAAAGATGAAACATACTCTTTAACTTCATTAAAGCCATTTGCTCGTCCCTGAATAAACACATCATCAATTAAATTCTCTTCAATGATCACTTTCAATAATCCGTTTGCTAAGGCGGCATCCATTCCAGGTTTTACTTTCATATGTAAGTCAGCAATTTTCGTTGTTGCTGTTTCTCGCGGATCAATAGCAATAATATATGCCCCATTTTCTTTCGCTTTCTCAAAGTACGGCATAATAGTCGGCTGACATTCCGCAATATTTGTGCCCGCCAAAATAATACATTTTGTGAACGGAACCTCTGACAAGCTGTTGGTTAGGCCCCTGTCCATACCAAATGTTTGGCTTGCTGCCGAAGCCGCTGCGGACATACACAGCCGTCCATTATAATCTATATACTTTGTTTTTAAAGCTACTCGTGCAAATTTGCCAAGTAAATATGCTTCTTCATTTGAAATGGAAGCACTCCCATAAACAGATAAGGCATTTACCCCATCGTCCGCTTGGATCTTAGTGAAATTCTCCTTAATATGGTTTAGTGCTTGCTCCCAAGATATGCGAACAAATTCACCATTTTTTTTTAATAATGGGTATTTAATTCGATCGTTATGCAAAGCATGTTGGTGTGCATTCATACCTTTAATGCATAAACGTCCCTCAGAAGTTGGGTTATCTTTTCCAACCGTAATATACTTTTTTCTTGTGACAATGGTTTGTTCTAGCAATTGCATCTTGCATTGCATGCTGCAAAATGGACATTGTGTATCATACCTTTTTTCTGATTGAACTTCCCGTTGCTTCATACGGAAATACTTTAATAATAATTCAGTCAAGGTTTCTCACCCTTTGCTCATAAAATTTCTTTGCTCCGTTTTTGTGCTTTACAAACATTTATTTAAACCTTATTTTACTGAGTAAGTTAAATAGTACTTTCCTCCAAGTTCTTTCGTTGAGCTGCGCCCATTTCCAATCGCTGAATTAGTTGCTGACTAAGTTCTTTATCAAACAAGACTTCTCTTACATGAATTAATCCCACTCGTTCAATCCATTGCCAAGTCCGTTCTAAGTAATTAGCTGTCTCACGATAATATTGAATAAAGCCGATGATAATTTCAATTGCTTCTTCATTTGTCTCGGCTACACATAACAGTTCACCGGCACGTACATTACGCCCGCTGCTGCCGCCAACATAGATTTCCCAGCCCCTGTCAATACCCATAACACCTATATCTTTCGTTGTTGAGCCTGCACCATTATGCATACAAGCAGATATGCCCATTTTTATACGGTAAGGCGTTGATATAAATTCAAATCTTTTTTCCAAGTCCACAGCAAGCAGCAGGGCTTGATTTTTATCACAATGACAAACGTGTTCACCAATACATGTTTTAACGTTTTGAACTGTATTACCATATTTCGAACTTAACGGCATATTTAAATCAGCCCAAACACCTGGGAGATCTTCTTTTTTCACACCCATTAAATGAACTCTTTGTTCACTTGTTACTGCAACATGCGATATATCATATTTATCTGCAACGTTTGCAATTTTTCGCAAGTCTTCCGCATTAGTTATACCACCGTACATTTGTGGGATAACAGAGTAACGATTATCGCTTTGAACAGTAGCATTCTTTTGTTCGTTTATGAATAGAGTTTCCTGTTTAATCTCATACTCTGGATAAATCATTCCTAAATAATAGCTCAAAGCTGGTCGGCATATTGAACAACCTGCGCTATTTCCCCATTCAAGAACATCCATCACTTCTTGAGCAGATGTTAAGTTTCCGAGCTGCATCTTATTCACTACTTCGTCCTCAGTTAATGTGGTACATGAGCACATTACCTTTTGTTCAATATCTTCATCAAATGAATCACTTTGAGTATATTCCAAAAGCTCGGTCACTGACGGCTTACAACCACCGCAAGAACCAGTGGCCTTTGTACAATGTTTAACCTGTTCAACTGTTGTTAATCCTTTATTTTGAACGGCTTCAATAATTGCCCCTTTTGAAACAGTGTTACAATTGCAAATAATATCACTATATGCCATAGAAGCGATTAAACTTTCACCCGTACTTGATGATTGGAACAGTGTAATTTTTTCCTCTTTAGTAACTTCTTTTCGCTTTAAAATCATATCAAGTAATTGTGTGCTAGCCTTTGTATCACCATACAGCACAGCACCAATGATTTTTCGTTCTTGAAAGACTACCTTTTTATAAATACCATCTAATTCATCAAAAGCCGTAATTGACTTTGTTGTTTCATCACCAAGGAACTGTCCAGCAGAGAACAACTCAACACCTGATATTTTCAAGTTGGTTGAGAGGACAGAACCTTGGTATCCCTGGGATTTTATATCACAAATATGTTTTGCTAATACTTCACCTTGCTCATATAGAGGTTTCACCAGCCCATAGACCAGGCCTTTATGTTCGGCACATTCTCCAACCGCATAAATATTAGGATCGCTTGTTTCTAAATAGTCGTTTACAATAATGGCACGATTTGTATTAATTCCGCTTTCCTTAGCCAATTGAATATTTGGTCTAACTCCTGCAGCCATCACTACTAAATCGGCTTCTACCTCCGTTCCATCATTAAAACGCACTCGCTCTACACGGTCGTTACCAATTATCTCCATGGTCTCCTTTTTTAAAAGAAAGCGCATCCCTTGGTTTTCTAACTCTTTTTGCAGCAAAATGGAAGCCGTTGAATCAAGCTGCCTCTCCATTAAATAACCAGCAATATGAACAACATTCACTTCCATACCAAGGTTTAACAGCCCTCTCGCTGCTTCTAAACCTAATAAACCGCCTCCAATGACTACTGCTTTTGTATATTGCTTTGAAGTTTCAATCATTTTTTGACAATCTTCAATTGTTCGAAATGCAATAACTCCTTCTTTATCAACACCGGTTACAGGAAGAATAAACGGGACAGAACCTGTAGCAATGATGAGCTTATCATAGTAAACTTCCCTTTCTTTGTCTGTTTTTAACAATCGATTCTCTCTCTCGATTTTCACTACCGTTTCTCCTGTGAACAGTTGGATATTATGCTTCTTATACCAGTTTCGATCATTTATCTTAATATCTTCAAATGATGTGTTGCCTTGCAGCACAGTCGACAATAAGATTCGATTATAGTTAACGTGTGGTTCACTACCGAAAATAGTAATCTCAAAAGCATTAGGATTATTCATAATAATTGACTCAATGCAACGCAATCCCGCCATACCGTTCCCAACTAATACTAGTTTTTGTCTATACATTTACTAACCTCCAACAAGTAATGAATTTTAGTATTAAACCATTGATAGGTAAGCAAATAATAAAGAGCTAATAGTGTTATCATTTAGCTCTCTAAAATGATTTATTTTTGTATTTTCTCCTTCTTTTTATTGAAAAATTGTTCTAGATTTTAACTGAATTCTTTCCAAGTACCCACGATTTTCTCCATGAGAGTTGAGCAAGAACCAAGATCATGAACGCCAAAATTCCAATTGCAGAAAATACTATAAATCCTGTAGCATATGTTCCAGTAATCTGTTTTAACGTTCCAAGTATGTTTGGAACCAAGAATCCGCCAACACCTCCAGCAGCTCCTACAATTCCTGTGATAAAACCAATTTCTTTAGAAAATCGCTGTGGAACTAACTGAAAGACAGCCCCGTTGCCCATTCCAAGAAATAGCATTCCGAGAAACAGTAAGATCGTAACGGTAGAAAAAGAATAAAGAAAACTAATACCAAACATACATAATGTGAGTCCGACAAATAAAAACATAAGTAGTTTAACTCCACCTATTTTATCGGCAATAAATCCTCCAACAGGACGAAAGAAACTTCCAGCGATGACACATAATGTAACAAATTCCCCGGCCCTTACTCTTGTTAACCCATACTCATCAACAAAAAAGATGCTTAAAAAGCTAGTAAACCCAATAAACCCTCCAAAAGTCACACTGTAGAGAATACAGAAATACCAAGTATCTCTAATTTTAAATACGTTGAAATATTCCTTGAGTGGTTTTGCAGGCGGTTGAGATGGGGCGTCCTTTGCAATTAAAATATAAATGACAAATACGATGGTTAAAGGAATCAAAGCTAACCCCATCACATTATGCCAACCAATAGACTCTGCAATACGCGGTCCAAACAATGTCGCAAACAGAGTTCCGCTGTTACCGGCTCCGGCAATGCCCATCGCAAGACCCTGTAAGTGAGGGGGATACCAGCGGCTAGCCATAGGAAGTGCTGCAGCAAAACTTGCACCTGCAACTCCGAGTAAAATCCCAATTAAATAGAGTTCCGCTAAACTTTCTCCGAATAACCATCCCCAAAAAAGTGGAATCATCGTAACAAGCATCCCACCGATCGCAGTTTTTCGTGGACCGATCCGATCAGTCAAAAAACCAAGAACGATTCGGAAAAACGAGCCTCCCAAAATCGGAATAGCTACAATCAAACCTTTTTCAGCTGGGGATAGCCCGAAATCCTTTGTAATATAGACACCGAGTGCACCTAGTAATACCCAAATCATGAAACTAATATCAAAATATAGGAATGAAGCTAATAATGACGGAGCATGCCCGCTTTTTTTCAATTCGGATATTTTCACTTTTCATCTCTCCTATCTTTTATTCATTGAATATTCACTTATTTTACTATTATAAAGGTGAGATTTCTTTATTCATGTAAGAAAACATTACATACTTTTTTTGAAAGTTATAGAATTTTAATACTTTAAAGCAGTTATTAGTTAAAATTTTCATAATTTCAAATTTGGATTTTCTTCGATAAACCTTACTCTGTCATATCATTTGGATGATGTTTGGATCTTTTCTAAGGTGATATATAAAATTACAAGCTTAATTTATTTTTCAGTTAAAGCCGAGATACACCAATCGATAACTTCTATTAACTTTTTTTCGTAAAAGATTATCATGAAATTCTTCTTTCTTACAAAAAAAAAGAGAAGCCTGAGGCTCAGACTTCTGTTCGCTTTAAATCTCTACATTTTAAAATAAATGGCTTACTTAACATCTGTATAAGGAATCAATAAGTTAGAAACCGAAAAAATTCCTAATGGATGCTCTTTCTATGTATGTTTAGTTAGGGATATATATTTTCGAACCGTTAACGATTCAAACTATTAATGAGCTTCATCAGCAAAGGTCGTTCTCGTCCATATCGGTATCTCTCAAATAGATTTTTCATTAAGGATTTTGCTTACTTAATAAGAGCTCTTTCTTACATTTCCTTTTATTGATGACTACGTCTTCATTTGGGGGTTGTTTTACTCACTGCACGAAACAAGAACTTACTTCATATGATGTGTTATTGGCGGGAAGTAGATATCGAACAATCAGTAATAGCCAGGGAAAGGTTGGGTGCAACAATATGAGGCAATATCCAATTCATAACATTCCATTTCAAAATCTTCAGGAAAAAAACATGTCATTTGAAGAGGTATTCGAACATATTGTAGAGTTCATGAAATTAAATCCATCTGGTAACTATCGATTGATGGTCGGTACTGATTCTCAAGTACATAAAAAACATACGGTTTTCATTACAGGCATTGTGATACAGCAGGTCGGGAATGGTGTGTGGGCTTGTATTAGAAAAGTGACGATTCCTAGAAGGATGACCCAATTACATGAACGTATTTCCCATGAATTGTCGTTAACTGAGGAGATTGTATCCATGTTTACGGAAGAAAGAAAAAATCAGTTGATCGATATTGTACTGCCTGCTGTATATCAAGGGGCAACGTTCATCATGGAGGGCCACATTGATATCGGGATTGGAAAACGGAACAAAACAAGTGAGTTTGTAAAAGAAATGGTAGCTAGGATGGAATCCATGGGAGTGGAACCCAAAATTAAACCCAATGCTTTCGTTGCCTCAAGTTATGCCAATCGGTATACAAAGCAAGAATAAATGTTGCCAAAACAACATGTAAGGTACCAAGCTGTAAACAATGGCATTTTTTTAAAAAAAGTAGAACGGTTGAAAAAAATATATTAGTTCAAAATGGGTTCGATATTATCGGTTCGGTTCTTCAGACTACAAAGCGATACATACAATTCCTATAGGACGTTGTGAAAAAAACAGCACAAAACCGGCCTCAGACCGAGACCGGTTTCAACATTTAAAGATGTAAGCCGCCATTGCCGTATTCAGTAAGAAAGTTTTAAACCACCACTCCTCAAAGTGGGTGTTTGCAGAAACAATCCTGTTGTCCAAGTCAGTGACAAGGCATAACATTCCTGTTTCAATATAAAACTCCCTATTACAGCTTAAAGGTTAAAACTTAATAATCATTACGAACAGCGCAGCTTCTATAGTTATATTACCTAAACTCCGCTCATTCAGCAATGTGAATAATTACCATTATCTAAAAAGATTCAGCAAAGCCCTATACAACCTAAAAATAGCTATGAATGAATTGAACATTTGTAAATCAAAATATCGGTATATTCCCATTTTTACTAACTTAAATGATCACTGTCTCAAGAGTTTATATAACACCCATTCGATAAAAATATATTTATATTGAATGAAACGATTGATTAAAAAAACCTATATAACCCCTGGTTTTTTTCTTGAAGGTGTAATCCTGTTTCTTTGTTAGAAAAGGTGGGCAGGGCGAAATTTTTTTCATATCCTTCCCTGGCTACTGATATAATAGAATCTATTAAAAAAGGTCAACCAGTAATTTTTATTGGTCGACCTTATAATACGAACTATCCGATAGTTAAACAAGCACCTTATTTTCTATTGCATTATTGCGTATTTCCGAAATAAAAGCACGAGCGAAAGTAGACGCTCGTGTGAATGTAATTTAAGATGGATAATTAATTTTACCAGTTTCAACTAATTGTTTTAACCCTTCAAACATATAACCCCAACCTTGTTCAGTTTGACTATTATATTCATTCTGTGCTTTTTCAATGTCTTCCTCAGTCCAACCTTTTTCGTGAGGAACGACAATCAATTGTGTGAAGGTCATCTCGCAACCATTTTCAAAAGGTTTAATTTCAACGGTAATCCTGTCCTCCGTATCACTGAATTGTGGCATTTTAAATGTGAAAACTAATTTACTTGGTGAGTCAACTTCTATGTACTTACCAACTGCCCTGTAATCTTTACCTTCTCTATGGTCGACAATTTCCCAGAAGCCACCTACTATAGGCTCATTGTTAGCCACTTTATTCGTTGATTCCATTGTAAAAAACCATTTTCTCATCATTTCTGGGTTCAACCAAGCGTCAAATACTCTTTCCGCCGGGACATCAAAACGACGAATCATAGTAAGTGTTGTTGTTGATGTATTAACCATCTTTATCAACCTTTCCTAAATAAGTTAATTATTAAATTGTACTAATAATCTAATGTTCTTCCTTTTTGGCTTTATTTAGCTCACATCCAAGAACATCAAACTGCCTGTTTCAAAATCACTCATAAAAACGAAGCCATTCTGTAGCGGATGATAACGAATCGGGATTTAGACGACATATATGTGTTCTCCCTTTCGTTGTCTTATTAAGTAATCCTGCCCGTTCTAAAACTTTGATATGCTTAGAAATTGCTGCTAAAGACATATCAAAAGGTGCTGCCAGTTCTGAAACTGTTCGGTCATTAGAGGCAATAAGACGAACTATTTCTCTTCGAGTTGGGTCAGCCAAAGCTTGGAAAATATTATCTAGTTTATCATTATTTTGTTCAACCAAATGGTTAACTATAATGATAACCATTTGGTTAAATAAGATCTTTGTGCCTTTTATTTTTAACAGATTCGTGTAATGTATAACATCAACTCTTTATTTCACTATCTTGCTTACGTTAGGGCAACAAGAAAAGCGATTTATTCCGATAACTGCCTAATATAGCGGAAGCTCTTCTATATAATGTAAGTTCCTCATAGAATAAGTGATGGATGATAAATAAATACTTAGCTGTAAGCTAAATTGGAATGCAACTCTTAAATCATTCCCTTTTCTTTATGTAGATAGGGTAAACGCTACTTTTGAAGCAATAAATATGAACAAATTATGTATACTCCAATAAAAACTAAAAATATATTATGAAATTACTAATATTTCTCTTTTACTAATGTCGATCTTGTTGTAATATAAATGTAACAATTGTAATATTAATTGCGCTATTGTTACATAATTATCCTAATTAGAGATTGGGGAGAGAAAGTATGAAAAAATTTACAGGTATGCTATTATCAATCATCATTCTTTTTTGTACAATGAGTACCGTAGTTACAGCACAAAATACATCACAGAATTTATCTGACAAAAATGCATTAAAGATAGCCGATAAAGCCAGCAATCATTTCTGGAATGCATTACATGGATACACTAATCAATCCTGTTCACAAAAAACATTTAATTATAAAGGTACAGAGTATTCTTACCTTTGCCAAGAATTTAATACTAAAGACAAGCTAGTTAAATACTTAACTGAAACATTTACTAATAGTGCAGTAGAAAAAGGGCTGACAAAGTATAAATATATTACGTATAAAGGAAAATTAGCTCGTCCTATAGGAGACGGCGACAGCATGTTAGAATGGCGGAAAGCAAAAATTAAATTGGTCTCTCAAAAACTAAACGTTAGATCTTATAAATTAATTGTTCCTACTGTTGATGGTGACACCGTAAACCGAACTGTTACCTTTTACAAGTCAGGTTCTACTTGGAAAGTAAATCAGTTCGATGCAGTTCAATAAGAAAATAGCAAAAATGAAACACCTCTTATCCAAATAGTTAAAACTATATTGGATAAGAGGTGTATTTTTTATGAGAACTACCATTTGAATGGATAATTCTTTATATAGGCTCATTTTTGTGTATGGCGCGGAACCTCACTTCTAATAAAGCAAAGCAAGTATGCTGTGTATTAACGGATTTTTGCTTTTCGAAAGCCTTTATAGGATTCCAAGACTGTAAAAAATACATCGATTAGAATGACTCCCCAGTAAATCGAGCTTTTCCATTCATTGATAGAAAATAGATTCGAGATATACGTAATGAATTCGTGGGTGAATAAATTCGGATTACTGATGATGATGATAAATGTTATAGTGGATAGTAGCTGATAAATGGCATTGATCAAGGCAAGTTTTAGCGTCCATTGTCCTACGAGTAACTTGTAAATAGCCAAGATGACACCCATGATAATGATGCAAAAAATCAGCGGCCAATAGGAATTCAAGACCTCTTGATTAAAAGAGGGTGTCACAAAAATGAGGCCGTTATTTCTTCCTTCATAGACACCTAAGAGGTTGGCTGCGTTAAAATAAACGACAGCGAATATTGAGATAGCTAACAAACTTCCGAAAATCTCAATCTTAGGAATTACTTTTTTCTTAGAAATGTTCGGAATATGTTTTAAATCCTCTGGAGTCCATCGTTTCAAACTTTTTGTTAAAGGCATCTGATCCTTTGAAGTATCTGTGCGTTCTAAAATGGCAAATAAAAGCGTTAACCAAAAAAACACTTGGATACCTGTACTGATGATCCCTGCTATCCCTTTTCCGATTAACATGATAACTACTTCTATAACCGTTTTTTCACCAATATCTCCAAACACATTTTCTCCTATAAGTGCAATCAAGGAAATTACGGCTGCGATTGGTAAAATCATTTTTAATAGACTGATATATACATCATAATAACGTGGTCCAATCAAGTGCATCGGCCGATCTCGATAACCACTTGCCAGTGTAACCGGATCTCCTAATTTTAAAAGGACCTCTTTCACGTCTTGCTCGGTATAATCGTCTGGAAGCATATCTTCGATTGTAGACTGAAGCTCAAGCGCAATATCCTCTCGGTTTTTCTCTGGTAGTCTGCGGGTAACTTCCTGAATATAAAGTTCAATCAGTTCCATCGTCTTCCTCTCCTTTTAATAAAATATAAAGCTCCTGAGATGTTTTTTCCCATTCCTTCTTTAGTTGAATGAAAATTTTGTTTCCATAATCGCTTAAAATATAATACTTACGCGGTCTGCTCTCTGTAGTATCCCAGCTACTAGTCACCAATTCCTGTTTTTCCAGGCGTCGAAGCAATGGATATAATGTACTTTGATCAATGGTAATTCCCGACTTCTCTAATCGTTGGACAAGCGAATAACCATATTGGGGTTTTTTGAGCTGACTTAGAACTGCTAACGTCAAAGTTCCTCTGCGAAGCTCTGTTGTTAATGAATTCAATAAAGTGCTCACCCACTCACCTCTTCTCTATACTATGTGACGTACACTATACTTTATACTATGTATCATACACTATTATAGTTCCTACACCAACAAAAAAATGTAAATATTTTCCGGAAAAGGATTTAGTGTATGGAAATTTTAGAGTCACAAAAAAAAGAAGCGATTTCCGCCTCTCTGCTTTTCGTTATTAAAATCATACAAGAATGACCCATAAAATCATCGTGGTAATTATCGTAACTACACCCTGTAGCAATGTTGCCATCGTTTGTGCTTTGTAGGCATCCGTTACTTTCATTCCACTAAATTGGGTGACTATTTTTTAAAAGAAGCTAAAAAAGTGCGCATAACTTGCTCAGCTGAAACCTCTAAAAATTCAGCCCCTCTTTCCATAGCTTCTTGTAACGGCATGGGAGCGTTTACAAGACTATGAATGCTAGTAATTCCATGATTATATAAAACGTCAATACCTGTTCCAATTGAACCAGCTAAGACAAATACGGGAATGCCTTGCTTTTTCGCTTCTTCTGCCACTCCCATGGGTGTTTTACCTGATGCAGTTTGGTAATCGATTTGTCCTTCACCAGTAAAGACACAATGAGCTCCACGGAGTTTTTCTCCAAGTTTGGTATATTCAATAACGATATCGACGCCTCTTTTCGTTTCGGCAGAGAAAAAGGCTTGGAATGCACCGCCAATTCCGCCTGCAGCACCAGCCCCTGCTTTATTATGCAAGCGAATACCTGTCTTGGTTTCTACCAAATCAGCCCAAATTGATAAAGCTTTATCGAGAAGATCCACCATGACTGGTGTTGCCCCTTTTTGTGGACCAAATACAGAAGAGGCCCCATCAGGTCCGACCAATGGATTTTGAACATCTGATGCGATTATAAACTCACATTCTGCTATTCTTGAATCAAAATCTTGTGTATTTATTTCCACAATTCGTGATAATTCCGCCCCTCCGAATCCAACCGATTTCCCTTCTAAATCTAATATTTTCATTCCTAAAGCCTGGAGCATTCCCACTCCGCCATCATTGGTAGCGCTTCCACCAATTCCTAAAATGAATTTTCGACATCCATCATTCAATGCTTTTTGAATGAGCTCGCCAGTTCCATATGTAGTGGCTATCAATGGGTTCAGTTTATCTGACTCGACTAGACATAAACCTGATGCACTTGCCATTTCAATCACACAGGTTTCCTGATCTCCCAAGATTCCATATGCAGCCTGCACGCTATCAAGTAATGGTCCTTTTACTGTAACTTCGACTTTCCGACCATTTGTTGCAGCAACAAGACTATCCATTGTACCCTCGCCGCCATCCGCTACGGGAACTAGTACTGTCTCTGCAGCTGGCAATACCTTTTTGACTCCCCGGTCTATTGCTTGCGAAGCCTCTAGTGCTGTCAAGCTTCCTTTAAAGGAATCTGGTGCAATAACAATTTTCATGGTCAGGCCCCCTGCGAATAAATTTAATATTAGGTTTATTATAATCTTCAGAAATATTTTAATCATCGTTCAAGCTATACAAAAAATTAGTATGACATATTTAGTTTTTTTGGCTATACTACATAGAAATAATTATCCTATGTTTGCTTTTTGTTTAATATCTAAATTTAATAAACTACTAGTATTAGAGTGGGTTGGAGTAATACCTTAAAACACTTATATAAAAATTAAAAGGTTAGTTAATAAAAATAGCTACACTTACTCTATCTCAGCAGTAAAACTACCTAAAAAACTATTTGAGGATGATTTATATGCTAACTCAAGAAATCGCAAGGGAAATTGTTAAACAAACTACTATCAGACTCAATCGAAATATCAATATTATGGATGAGAAAGGAACCATTATTGCTTCAGGGAATCCTGATCGTATTAACCAAGCGCATTTTGGAGCAATAGAGGTACTTAAAACCGGTAAACCTTTAATTATTCATGAACAGGATCGCCATCATTGGCTGGGCGTACTTCCTGGTATTAATTTACCCATAGAGTTCCAGAAAGTAATTATTGGTGTTATAGGGATCACAGGAGACCCCGCAGAACTCAAGGAGTTTGGAGATTTAGTGAAAATGATTACAGAAATGATGCTTAATCAATCATTTATGGCAGAACAACTCGAGTGGAAACAGCATTTGAAGGAACTCGTTTTTGAAGACTTACTTAAGGAAACGATTAATCAAAATTCAATAGATCAGCGACTCAACCTGATTGGAATGAAATTAGAACCTCCTTTTCAAGTAGGTATTTTGGAAATAAAATTGAATCCGTTAAAAAAGAATGAGGTGATCCAACTATTAGAAAATGTTTTCGATATACAACACACCCTTATTGGATTCTTAAACGTTAATCGAGTTTTCATACTAACTTCTACCCTTACTGAAAATTTAATGAAGCAAAAAATGAATACAGCTATCCATCAATTAATCGCAAAAAAATTTTCATTGCGGGTTGGGATGGGTTCATTGGCGGAATCCGAATTATTTATATGTCACTCATTCCACGAAGCCGAATCAGCCCTGTTACTTGGCGACGACAATCAGTCTTTAACTACATATACAGAAGTGGAAACCAAAGCCCTTTTGGACCGAATAGATGATCGAACGAAACAACAATTTCAAGAAAGAATATTGGGCAGCTTATCTGAAAAACTGATTGAAACACTCCAACAATTTTTCCTTAGTAACTTAAATATCGGCGAATGTGCAAAAAGTATGTACATTCACCGTAATTCTCTTATTTACAGAATCAAAAAAATAAAGGAAATCACCGGTTATAACCCTCAGGAGCTAAATGATGCAATAACCTTACAATTAGCCATTTGGGTCAAACAAATGCAGCGGAAAGTTTGATTTTTATTGAGTGATAAAGTTGTACCTTCAATCTAATTATGTTCCTTTCCTGTTTAAGAGTCTGAAGTAAATTTTTGTATAAATAATCGAAGTACCGAGTAGATTAACAATACATGATTCTTTGCATACAGGAGGGCTAGGATGAATAGCATCGCAAATATTTTAATTATTCTTGGATTTTCTATTATTTTCTTAATTTTCATTGTAATAGTTCTTTTATTAATCTATATGATTTTCTTTGATCGTAGGCAGAAACATCATGCGATTCTAAGGAATTATCCAGTGCTTGGAAGGGTTCGTTACTTTTTAGAAAAGATAGGTCCTGAAATGCGTCAATACTGGTTCAACAGTGATAATGAGGGAAAACCTTTTTCTCGAGATGACTATGAACACATGGTAAAAAGCTCAAAATATTTACGGGATGTCATTGGTTTTGGTTCAAAACGAGATTTCGATGAAGAAGGATTCTTTGTAAGGAATAGTATGTTCCCAAAATTGGCTGAAGAAGAAAAATACGACCGAGAAACAAAAGTGATGACTAAAAGATACGTCCTTATGAAGGATCCGCTTTTCTCACAACGAGAAGAAACATGGGGAGATGAAGAATCCTCTGCCTATTTATTGGATGATGAGGATGCTGTGATTATTGGTCCGAACACAAAAAATCCCTTTAAATTAAAAGGACTTATCGGGATGTCTGCTATGAGTTACGGATCATTGGGGAAGAATGCTATCACTGCTCTGTCTGAAGGATTAGCTTTAGCAAAAGGGACATGGATGAATACAGGAGAAGGTGGCCTTTCCCCTTATCATTTAATAGGAGGGGTCGATATTATTATGCAAATCGGACCAGCCATGTTTGGAGTTCGAGATAGTATCGGCGAAATGGATTGGGATGAGTTAAAAAGAAAAAGTGAAATTCCAGAAATCAAAGCCTTTGAGGTTAAATTAGCCCAAGGGGCAAAAACTCGCGGAGGTCATATCGATGCTGAAAAAGTAAATCCTGAAATTGCAGAGATTCGAAAGGTTGAGGCATACAAATCAATCGATAGTCCGAATCGATTTCATCAATTTCATGATGTAGAATCAATGTGTGACTTTGTTGACAAAATCCGAAACCATACAGGCATACCGGTTGGTATTAAGATGGTTATCGGTGGAAATGATAGTGTTGAAAAACTTGCCAAATATATGAAAGATACTGGAAAAGGTCCAGATTTCATAACGTTGGATGGCGGAGAAGGAGGCACAGGTGCTTCTTATCAAGAATTGATTGATAGCGTAGGGTTGCCTATCAAATCAGCTTTACCAATCCTAGTTTCAACTCTTGAAAAATATGGCGTCCGAGATCAGGTGAAAATCATTGCCTCTGGTAAGCTGTTCACTCCTGACCGAATTGCCATCGCTTTAGCTATGGGAGCTGATCTTGTCAATATAGCCCGCGGTTTCATGATTTCAATCGGATGTATACAGACTATGAAATGTCAATCCAACGCTTGTCCTGTCGGGGTTGCAACGACTGATCCAGAATTGCAACAGGCACTAGTCATTGATGAAAAGAAATACCGGGTCGTAAATTTTCTCGTTACCCTAAGAAAAGGACTATTCCGAATATCAGCCGCCGCTGGTTTGGATTCTCCCGTTCGTTTCCAGCCAATGCATATTAGCTATAAGGACGACAAAGGAATCGTCACGTCCCTTGAAAATATTCTAAATGAAGTAAAGGGACAAATAAGAGTAAGTAAATAGTTGTAAAAGTACTAAACCACCGCCTATTTTGTTGATAGGCGTTTTTTTGTCGGAGTCCCCTCTTCTATTTCCTTCGATACGAAAAGAAATGAAAGTGAAGTCAATGGCCCCATCAATTTTACGAACCAAATGGTTCGCTGGCACCAGTTGATCCAAAGTAATCATTTCAAGTTGATCTCGCTGAATAGAATTATGTTTCGAAAGCATTGTCATCACCTCAAGTTTTAATACTCCTATATTAAAACAAAAAAGACTGTAGGCAAAAGTGTTTATTTCTAATTGTTAAAACAAAGTTGATTGGAACGAAAGGTTCGAGACTCCTGCGGGAAAAGCGTGTCCAAGGGAGACCCCACAGGCGCAAAGGCGCCGAGGAGGCTCCCTGACCGCCCGCGGAAAGCGAGTGCCCTACGTTCCAATCAACGTTCGAATTTTTACAACCCTTCAAAAAAACTGTAGACAAACTCGATTTTCATCGAGTTTGTCTACAGTCTGAAAGCTCAAGTGTATGAGCTTGTATAAACCAAATTAATTTTTTAAATCAAAACTAGGAAGAAAAATTAAATGGATTGATAATACCATATGCCTTCACGTTTGAATTTACTGCATTGGTCGTTTGAATAGAGGTATTCAAGGTGTGCCAATGTTTCACCCACCGCAAATCGTGATTCGTGGATTGATAAATTTTTAAAAAGGACATTGCACGCGGTATTTACGGTTATCGGCTCTTTCATGTTTTCATAAACTTCATTTAATCGATCTTGATGGTGATCCAATAATTCCACAATTCTTTTATTGGCATTTTTAAAAGGTGTTCCATGTGAAGGAATGACATATTCAACGTCCAGCTTTTGTATTTTTTTCAATGAAGTAAAAAACGCTTCTAATGGATTGTTGATGCCTCGAAACCAATAAGAGATATTTGGTGAAATCCTAGGTAAAATATGATCTGTTGAGAAAAGGACACTATTTTCCTTATTATATAAGGTAATTAGCCCGTCTGAATGTCCAGGTGTCAAAATCACTTCATATTCGTACTTGCCAAAACATATTTTCATCCCTTCTTCAAGGTGATGATTCACAGTAGGATAGGGTTTTACCTGTGTGATAAAGCTAATTTCATCACTGGACAAGGCAGATGCTTTATCATCTATAATACCGCATGCATCATAATTGCCCTTAAGGAATTGTAGTGAACCAGGTTCCCAATATGTCGTCCCCGCCAATTCATCCACTTGTGTCATCCAAACATCTGCACCTGTTAATGCTTGTAAAGTTCCAGCATAGCCGAAATGATCTGGATGATAATGAGTAAGTAAGATATCATTAACATCGTGTTTATCAATTATGGGATTCCATATATCCCTTGTTACTTTGTTGTTCAATCCTGTATCAATAATTGTCCACCCTTTTTCACCTTCTGCTAGAAAACAATGAACGTGGTCCAACCTAAAAGGCAATGGAATGGTAACTTGAGTAACTTCCAATTCATTCAGCAAGTCTAATTCTCCTTCCAATTTAGTATCGATTATCTTTTCGAATTCCCATCCCGTTAATAACAAAAAAAATATTTATCGCCGAGTAATTACGCGATACCTTTTAAGGGAGATTGTTTGGTTATCAAACTTTTCAAGTAACTAGTTAATAGAAGTAACTATTAAATAAAGTATATAATTTATTAATTCGACACGTTCTCTGATGTTCCTCTAATCAATATCCTTGGATTTATCGATAATGGTATAAAAAATCAAATTATTATTTTATTTAAATAGTTGAGTTGCTGTATAAAAGCACCACGATAATCTTACATCAAATTTAATTCTTGTAGAAATTATTCTATTAGAGAGGTCATTTTGCTTGCTTATTCCATTGTAATCACTACTAGTTAACTTAATGAAAAAGAACCGCCATCACTATATGATGGCGGTTCTTCGCTTTACTTATCTTCCTCGATTGTTTCAACAAGAATAAATAGAAAATTATAGATTAGACTAAAAGCTTCTCCTAATGACATGTCTTCTCGAAATCCTTTAACATTATTCAAAGCAAAATTCACGTCCCATAGCCCATCACCTTGGTTGAACATCAAACTGAATGACCCGATACCGCCTTGGAGCTCCTTATTTAAATAGGCTTTTATAGCATCTCCTATTTTTTTCTGAAATTTTAATCCGAACATAGCGTTATAAGTACTGAATACATCATCAACTTCCAAAGAAAGTGCCTCAACCCCGATTAGTTCGAACCATGAAGATTCAAAGTAAAGGAATTCCTCTATATTTGTTTTTAAAAACTCAATTGGTTGAGATAAAAATGCAGCAGTTTCTTCAGAAATCATTTCTTCGCTTTCTTTATTACTGCGTTCGATATAAGCATCAGCAAAGCGGAAAGTGTTTTCTTTTTCTACGATAGAAATATCGTCAGGGATTAACTTATGTCTCTCTGCATAATCCAATTCTTCTTTAAACAATTCCAGCTTGTTTTCACTTAAAGTTTTTGATATGTATGCTTCCATTTGTTTTTTTAACATGGTATGTCCTCCTAGTATCTTTTCAAAATGATCCGTTTCAATCATAGCATATTCATTACAGATAAAATAACTATGTGAAAAATCAATTAATATATCGGTTGTGGCAATCGTTTGACGTCTTCGATATAGTTATACTAGAGGGTTTTATACAAATGAAAGAAATGAGATGTTAAACATGCAAAAAATCATTATAGTTGGAGCAGGAATTTTAGGAGCCTCCACGGCCTATCAGCTTGTAAAAATGGGAGCCGATGTTGTCATTGTTGATCGCCTAGATAGAGGACAAGCCACCGCCGCTGCGGCAGGTATCGTGTGTCCATGGATTTCACAACGGCGTAATAAAGATTGGTATCACCTTGCGAAAAATGGTGCTCGTTTTTATCCCAATCTAATTGAAGAGCTTGAACGGGACGGGGAAACAGAGACTGGCTATGCCCAAGTAGGGGCTATCAGCTTACATACGGATGAAGAAAAACTGCTGGCCATGCAGAAACGAGCGACAAAACGAAAAGAAGATGCACCTGAGATAGGGGATATTACTTTGCTCACTTCTGAGGAAACGAATGCCCTATTTCCGCCTCTTTCCGGCGAATATGCTGCTGTTCATATAAGTGGAGCCGCACGAGTCGATGGACGGGCACTTCGTGATTCATTACTTCGTGCTTCACAAAAAAACGGAGCGAAACTTATGTATGGTGAGGCTGCTCTGACATATAGCGATTCACAAGTAACAGGTGTAACAATTGCTGATGAGGTCATTACCGCCGATAAAGTAATTGTATGCGCAGGAGCATGGGCCCATCAGTTACTGGAACCATTGGGAGTCAATTTTCAAGTCAGCTTTCAAAAGGCTCAAATTGTTCATCTAGGGTTGCCGGATACAAACACAAATAACTGGCCGGTTGTTATGCCGCCTAGTGACCAATACTTGTTGGCTTTCGAAGATAATAAAATCGTAGCCGGGGCAACACATGAAAATATGGAAGTATTCGATAATCGAATGACCGCAGGAGGATTGCAGGAAGTTTTTAATAAAGCATTAAATACTGCTCCTGGTTTGGCAGATAGTACGTTTATTGAAGCAAGAGTAGGGTTCAGACCCTTCACTCCTGATTTCCTTCCAGTAATTGGCCCCATACCTGATTGGGAAGGTATCATAGTTGCTAACGGGCTAGGTGCTTCCGGTCTAACAATGGGCCCTTATATCGGCTCTCAACTGGCAAATCTTGCACTTGATAGAGAAATAGACATCGATTTAGAAAAGTATGACGTGAAGGGTGCTCTAGGAATGTAACTTCTTGTATTAGCGCTCGATGTATAAATACACGAAACAAATAGATTAAGAATATGAACTGTGCCCCAGAAATAGACGATTGACAACAGTAATATCTTTGATTTACCACTAAATGACCCCGGCCTTTGTCCAGGGTCATTCTTTTCGGTATGCAATCGTACTTCAGTTTCGAATTCAGAGAAAAAAAAGACAAATTCTCGTTCCGAACCGAAAGGCAGGAAAAGAATTTATCTTTAAAAGGTTTTTGGGGATAGAGATAAACGATAGGGTTTACAGGTAAAACTTATTGGTTAAAACGTCCGCGCTGGCGTAGTAATTCTCGGTTCAAGTTTGGATCCTTTTCAAATGCAGCACGTCCGTGAAGCCAAAAAATATTATTAACGACAACCAAATCACCAACAGGAAGTTCTAGTTCAATTACACTTTCATCAGCTTCCAATGATTTAGAGAAATCACGTAGGTATTTTGCTTGTTCAATGGACTCAGGATAAACAAATTGATCGATAAAACAAACACCCGGCTTGTTATTATGATTAAAGAAAGTTAAACGTTCAATTTCTTGATCAATATTTTTACTTTTTGGGGCTTTATACGTAAATTTTTGATTTGATAATGGGTGATTGACGTACTTATCAAGTTCCTTCCAATCATCAAGGTGTAATAAACGTGATTCGCCTCCGCGGGCATTTTCTTCGATCGTCTTCATCATAAGCAACCAGTCTGTCGGCTCATCTACAAAGGTACCGTCTGTATGAAGAGTAAATAAACGATATGCCTGACGTAGATATGAATCGCTGCTATCTGTATCTTGTACACTAAAACGTGCATAGTACTTTCCAGACATTGAATCATGGTTTGGAGTTCCAAGTAAGTGTGAAATCGCTGTTGCGAAAATAACATATTCATCAGTATTTTCAGTGACACCTTCTAAACCAAGAGTGAATCCGCCAGACTCTCGATCATGAACAATGCTCCGAAGTACTTCGCCAAACTCTTCTCCTACTTGATCCAATAGGTAAGAAGCGACAATGTGACGTGCGTATGGTGTATATTCCAAATGTTGTACAGATTGATTATCCTTTAATACTACTTCTAAAAAACTTGCAATTGCCTCTTTTGAGATTTCAATATGATACAAACGATCTGTTTGCGGGTGAACTTTCACCTCATATTTTTCAGTTTTCTTTTCAAACTTCGCTTTCTTTTTTTCTGCAATACTCATGAATAATTCCTCCTGTTATTTGTAGAATAGGGTAATGAGTTAACGGGAAATATAAAAAGCCAGTCGCACAAGTTCCCTACTAAAATAGGATTCAACTTGTACAACTGGCTTATATTCACTTCACTGCTCTATGCAAATAGAGTCACAGCGAATATGCAGTTTATGTATTATTTATGTTTCCTGTTTCCAATTATTATAATCTATTCACGATTTTGAAAAGGTATTTTACAAAAGGTGATAATGTCATAATATTGGCTTAATTCAATTAAAACACTTTCGTATTCTAATGTCAACTCTTTTTACTTATTATTCAGATAAATTAAATTAAAAATCTAGTTCGGTTGTTTTGGTTTTTCCCCGGCCTTAATTTGCTGAAAATGGAGATCTAAGTCTTTTAATGCAGCGATCAACGCATTTGTTGCCTTTCCCCGATAATAGGATTGAATAGATTCTATCGCATTATCAACACCATCATTTAAACTAGTCCCTTTTAACACGCGTCCAATAAATTCACGTCCATGTTCTGTTGCCAATGTACAGGAAGCTTCTAGTATAACCCCATATTTAGCATCGACTTCTGCAGTAATGGTTAACGTTTCAAAGACACTTTTTGCTGCCATTCCCTGGGGTAAACGTGCGTGACCTGCGATAAATATTGTTTTACCATTAAACATGAGGCTTCTTCCTTTCTAAATATGATTTATTTTATTAAAGCTGCTTCCAATAAGTGCGATTGTTCTGGAATACGGTTAACAACCTCTTTTCCAATTTCAATAGAAGCTGTAGCTGCAGGAGACGGAGCGTTACATACATGAACAGTACGTTTCCCCATTATAATATGAAAGTCATCTACCATATTCCCATCGTCCTGTAAGGCCTGCGCTCGAACGCCTGCAGGTGCCGGAATTAAATCATCTTCCTGAATTTCAGGAATTAACTCCTGGAGGCTTTTCGTAAATTGCTTCTTGCTAAAAGAACGGACATATTCATCCATCCCTTCTTTCATAAATTTACTCGCGAGTTTCCAGAACCCTTTGTAACTTAAAACTTCTGTTAAATCTTTTGCATTGAAGTCCGTTTTTTTATATCCTTCACGTTTAAAACTTAACACAGCATTTGGACCAGCATCTACTTCTCCGCTAATCATCCGAGTAAAATGGACCCCTAAAAACGGAAATTTTGGATTTGGAACAGGATAAATTAAATGGTTAACGAGATGGCGTTTTTCTGGTATCAACTTAAAATACTCGCCACGGAATGGTACAATTTTCATATCAGTTTTGTACCCCGCTGCTGCTGCAATACGGTCACTGTGCAACCCAGCACAATTAATTACCATTCGTGCTTTTAGGGTACCGTTGTTCGTCTCGATCGTTACACTATCTGATTCCTCGTTAATTTTTTCTACTTTTGTATTTAGCTTAATCTCACCTCCATATTCTTTGATAATATCGGCGATTTTTTCGCTGACCTGACGATAATTTACAATACCAGCTTGCGGGACGCGAATCGCACCAAGTCCGTTTACATGTGGTTCGATTTCCTTTAATTCATCCACACTTATTTTTTTTATAGCCAGTTCATTTTGTAGACCACGTGTATACAAATCATTAAGAATTGGTAACTCATCTTGCTTTGTCGCAACAATGACCTTTCCACAAATATCATGTTCGATTCCATGTGTTTGACAGAATTCCGTCATTGATTTGCTTCCTTGGCGAGCAAATCGTGCTTTAAAACTTCCTGGTTTATAATATATTCCTGAATGAATAACACCGCTGTTATGACCAGTTTGATGATCTGCAACAACAGACTCTTTTTCAATAACTACCACTCTCGCATTAGGAAACCGCTTATAAAGTGCCATTCCCGTTGATAAACCTACAATTCCCCCACCAACAATTGCAAAATCGTACATAATTACCACTCCTTATTATTTATGGTTTTTTTAGCAACTCCATACACGTGATTAAATTATTCTTGGTTCGTAAAATATGATATTCCACAGATGCTCGAAGTTCTGCAGGATCGCCTCGCAAAGCTGCTTCATAAATCATCCTGTGTTCCCGCTGCGTTTCAGGGTAATAATCAATAAGCAAGTTGGGCGCAATTGGCGAGATACCTAGCGTTTCTACCATTTTTTGAACCCTAGGCCATGGACAACCTTTTCGAAGGGTTTCATGAAAAGCCGCATTCAATTGAATATAGTGTTCATTTGTTACATCGGATAACTGAATCTCTTCCATTTCAATCAATATTTTCTCTAATTGTTTTTTGTCTTCTTTTGTTAAATAGGGAAGTGACTTTTCAACAGCAAGGCCTTCAAGAAGAGACCTAGTGTGGTAGATTTCTTCAATATCATCTCGGGTTATTGGAGTGACGATAGCTCCTTTGTGTGGAACCATTTCCACTAAACCTTCCATTTGAAGCTGTGTAAGCGCTTCTCGAATGGGCATTCTGCTTACATCTAATCGTTCAGCCCATTCCTCTTGAATTAAACGCTCGCCTTTTTTCAGTGTCCCGTTTAAAATTGCCTGTCTAAGACTTTTTGTTACATTGTTTACGATAGTTGACTTATCTCTATTAGCATTATCCAATTTATCTTCCACCTTTCAATATTGGATACAATTTTAACTATAACAACTATATAAAACGATTACAATAGTAAAAATAAAAGATATTGTATCCAATCTAAAAATTATTGGATACAATATTTCTAAAAATCCACCTTTTATCACAAAAGAAAGTAACCTTCTGCTACGCTTACTTTAGTTCAATCTTTAATTTTTCTACTCTACGTAATAATGTCGTTCTATGGAAGACAGAGTTTTTCATCAGTTTAGACACATCCTCTCCTTTGTATAGATTATATAATTATTAATGTTGGTATTTAAAAGCGGACAAAAAAACTTGGTCCTCTTTATGTTTTTCAACTATGCTTCCGTTTGTTATATTGAAAAAGGAGATTCTTTTTTTCTGACTATGATACAATTAACTAAAAAACCAAATTTATACAAAGGAGTGAGGATATAATGAGTAAAGAAGTATATAATATTGGCGATATTCGCACTAATAATTTCACGGATGAAAATTTATTCGATAAAATTGGGTCATTATGGAATAGAATAAATGATTTCAATATTGAAAATGATATTAAGTATGGGGTTTACCATCAATACACAAGTAATTATCGTGGTGACTATACTTTAACTATTGCTACTGAAACTCCAGTGTCAAATGAAAAAATTATTATTCCAGAAAATGAATATAAAGTGTTTGAATGTTTACAAGATGAGCATTCCATAGGTGAAACTTGGAAAAAGATATGGCAGCTTGAAGATGAAAAAAAGTTGAATAGGGCATATAGCCTGGATTATGAAAAATATTATCCTGATGGAAAAGTGGAAATACATATAGCGATTAAATAATGCATTAACAAAAGAACCCTATAAAATATAGGGTTCTTTTGTTATGTCCCTAAAAAATAGTTATCTATACTATCCTTAGCTCATGTTCCCATTGAATTTAACACCTAATATCTAAGAAGAAAAAGACACTGTCATTACTCTTGTTGAGCAATATTCCCTCATGTTCTTCCCTCTTTATTTTAGATTCATCAAGTATTTTGTTAGTACAGATTTAAATATCTTTTCTAAATATAAGGAATTCTACTTTCCAGTTATTTATTATGTACGCTGATGGTTCTATAAAATAACAACTATTCCAAAAGAATATTAAATTTATATGTAAATATATTTACTAACAAAACTTTTTTTTGATTTACCTCATTTTATTCCCCTGGGTTTTATTATAAGATGAATCATTTATATACAAATGATTCATCCTAGATAATTTACTCTTAAATTTAGAATTACAATTGAAAATAACTAGTTTACATAATGTTATTATGATAAATAAAAAAAGAACCTTATTGGTCCTTTTTTTAATAATAGAAATCCATCAATGTTTCGTCCATTAAATCCTGTGTGAGTCCTATGTATATCATCGTATCTTTTGGATTGGAGTGATTAAGAATTTGTTGAAGTAAAGCGATATCCTTAAATTTTTGATAATGCAAATAGCCAAATGTTTTTCGTAGTGTATGTGTGCCAACATCCGGAATATCAGCCATTTCTGCTGCTTTGTTTAAAACCCGATATGCTTGTACCCTAGTGATTGGACCATTTCCTTTTCGGCTAGGAAATAAATAGTTTTCATTTTTCAGGTTCATCTTCCGAACATACTTCCGGACTTCTTTCCGAAGTTGAGGGTTGACAAGGAACCGTTTAATTTTCTCTGTCTTTTGCTCTACAATGACGATATGCGTTCCCTCTAGGATATCTTTTACACGTAACTGTAAAAGATCACCGATTCGAAGTCCAATGTTAATCCCGATAGAGAACATCATATAATCGCGGTAGCTGCAATATTTTAATAGAGATTTTTTCATCTTATCTATGTGATCCAGTCGGCGTATCGGCTGGACATTTTTGATTCTTTGAGAGGTTGCTTGCATGAGTAACTCATTCCCCTTTCCTCTTCTTTCATTGTACGTGAATTGACGAAAAAAAGGCAAGTTTTTTAAATTATAATGCTCTCAAAAACCTTGATTTGACGCGATTCCGAATGTATCAATACAGGTCCTTTGTTACATTCGGAATATTCTTATATTATTGATAGATAAAGAGTTTAATTCTCCCAATCTCCTTAAATATATTTTAATAGCGTTTAGAAAGACTTTATAACAATCGCGATGAAATACCCTACCACTTAAAAATGGACACCTTAAAATCAATTTATGGGACCTGTTTTTTATCTTTTATTGTTTTTTTTATATGAAAAATGTAGAAGTTCAAACACTGGTATTTTTTTCTGGATTATTATTTACAATAATACCCTTTCTCTTCCTGATGACATTATACAATTTTCCCCATTTATTTTATTTACGATAATAACATTATGTAAACTATATATATTTAATATTTATTCTATTACATTTGATAAAGAGCCTTACACATCTCTTCATCAAATGTAAGTTTCATCCAAGTCACTCAGCGGATATAAAAACTTGCACCGTCAATCATCTCGATTTCCGGGTAAGCTCTTAGTTGATCCATCAATTGGAAAAGTGCACCATCTTTTTGCTTCGCTTCAATCATACAATCTAACTGTGGTAAACTTCCTTTTATTTGTTGTAAAAACTCCATAAACATAACCGGATCAACGTAATCAGCGTGTGCTCTAAATTCTTTTTCCGATCTTGGGCTAGAAATATGCATCTTCGGAGATAGTTTGGAATAATCCCAAGTTTGGAGTATTCGATTCCAATGATCAACCCATTTTTCAGATGCCGAATGGTGCGCAAGGTAATGGTGGTAATCAAAAACCATGGGAATTCCTAGTTTTTCACACAAGTAGAGAGTTTCCGATAAAGTAAATGTAGTATCATCGTTTTCAAGAATCACCATTTTTTGAATTGACTCAGGTATAAACCCCCAATTATGTATAAACTGCTCTAGCGCCTGTTCATGTTCACCATAACCACCACCGACATGAAGAACACAACGATGCTCAGGGTCCAATCCCATTTTTTTTAATAATGTATAATGCATTCTTAATGTTTTTAGAGAAGTCTTCAGTATATCGATATTCGAACTATTTAAAATGACGAAATGATCTGGATGAAAATCAATTCTTATAGCTGGCTGATTAGTAAGGTAGGTTTTAATTTTTTCAAGTTCTTCTGAAACTGGTTCTAGGTAGTCCCATTCTGGAATTTCTGGGTGATTGACAAGGGGAATGAGTTTAGATGAAAGCCTAAAAAATTGGATATCATAAGCTGCGTTATGGATTAGTAATCGCCAGCAATTATTAAGATTAGAAACTGAAATGCGTTCAAGTTTTCTTATGGCTGCCTCCCTATCCTTAATTTTCGAAAACTGGGAAAAAGTCATGGTTTGGGATGGTGAGCAGTTTGGCACATGAGTACTCATGGCCACATAACCAAGGCGGATTAAAGTCAAATGGATAACCCCCTTATATTTTAGTTGTTTTTGTCAGTATTCCCTTATTTATCTTTAATATGAATAATAATAAAGAGCCTCATAATTTGAACTGCCCCCCAATTGTTAGACAGCATCTAACAATTGGGGGGCAGTTTTTTTGACTAAATATACGATAGACGAAAAATCACATGCAGTTTTAGAGTACTTCGAAGGAAAAAAAACCTATAAATCCATTGCCCTCGTTACCAAGATGCTAGATAAAGCCTTTGACCGCTTGGAATCGAAAGATTCACCCATTCTTCATTCAGATTAGGGCTGGCATTACCAGATGAAACAATATTCGCATGATTTAAAAAGACATAACATTACACAAAGCATGTCCCACAATAGAAATTGTATCGATAATGCGGTCATTGAAAACTTTTCTTTGGCCTATTAAAATTAGAGTTACTCTATCTTCAAGAATTTGAAAGCATGGAGCATTTCAACCAAGAACTAGAAGAAGAATATATCCATTACTACAGTCTCAAACGAATCAAGGTAATATTAAAAGGCATGAGCCGGGTAGATTACCGGGTTCATGCCTTCAAGGCTGACCTATTAAATAAAGTGTCTAACTTTTTGGGTTCACTTCATTTCAGGCTCTTTTTCATTTATTTACTCGCTTGTAACTATTTAATTTGGAAATTCATGAACTTAAACCTCAGGGGTAGGTGTTGGTTTTGCATATCCACTCTTATATTTTTCATCCACTTTAGTACGGATATCTTTAATTGACATCCCATCCCTTAAATCTAAAATGGATTGAGCTGCTATTTCTAGACAAACTCCACATCTAGTACCATGATCGTCCCAAACCACTTCACCACTTTTTTTATTTTCATGGATAAAACAATCGTAATTGTTTTTATGGTTAGCTTCTTCGCCACAACCACAGTAACATGGTATATTTTCTAATAGTTCCTGATTTTGAGCAACCGCTAAATAGATAGTTTTCATTTCTTCTGGTTTTCCAGATAGAAATTCAGGTGCTATTTCCTTACTGCTAGTCTCTTCTTGTAGATCTCCTGAAACAGTATGGGCTGAATGGCCTTCATGACTAGTTTCTTTATCCACAACACTTTTTTCTTCATTCGAACAACCGGAAAGTAGTAAAGATGAACAGATACCAATTATGGCCATTAATTTAAAATTCATTTGTACACTCCTTGAATATTATAGTTACTCCCATTTTATGGGGTGGAATGTATTTCTACAAGTTATTTCACAAAAAGTACATTATTAAATGATGTTTTCATGAAAAGATATTTTTAAATTATTCAAGTAATGTAAGAAAGGCATTCATTAAAGGACCCTTCCATATTAATTTATTCTCATTTGTTTCTTCTTTGATAGTGTCAGTGGAATGGTTATGAGCGAATTTCCGGTTAAAATCCAAAACCAGCTAGAGTTACTTATCCCAAATAACTCAGAGCCATTTTGCTTCCCAATCGATAGTTAAAATTTCAGTGACTTGTACATCCTGACAAGCCTCTACACAACGGCCGCAAAGGGTGCATTGGTCCGAATCATAACGGAAAATGGATTTAAATTATCCACTACATACGGTTTTTTATCAAATGGAACACTTTGATGATTTACTTTTATTTCATGAACAGTATTATGTATTTCACATCCCCCATTATTGTAATCACAAACCGTACAGTACAGTTCATGGTTATACAGTATCTTGAACATTGCGATAACCTATGCTTCTTTGACATCAGGTGCAACTGTATCAATTACATCCCCATCTTTGATTTCGGTAGAACACGATCTCACAAGCGCTCCATTAACATTCACGAGACATGACATGTATCATGTCTAAATCGGGCCTAAGTTTGAATGGTAACATACATTCGGAACTTCAATCGAACTATTTGTTAGCATATGTAAAATTGTTTAAATTACCGTTCAGGATGGCCTCAGCCTCATTAATAATTATATGAACTTTCTCAGGCAAAATAATCTTTCCTCACTAAAAAAACGAGAAAATTTATTCATTCAATATTTTCTACCCTGGCAAATTTTCCTTAAACTTAATTAATGATGAGAGATTATATTTCAACATTATTAGCTATTTCACTATTCCATTTTTTAGTAAACATTTCGATGGAAAGCTAAAAAAACAAATTCGAAGTGAGTGATAACCTATCATTCACTTCGAATCACTATTTTACAAATTACTTCTCAACACATATGAACTTAAAGGGGAAACGGTTATATGACTCCCCTGAATCCTTTCAATTTCTTCAAGACCCGCCAGCTGACCATTCGCTAAAACAGACCAATCTCCATGAAATGGAAGTGTAATATTTACAGCTTCCCAGTTTGCATTATGAATAACAACAATCGTTGAATGTTCTGTCATTAGAGAAAATGCAATCACATTCGCAGGAGCTTCAAGGAATGTTAAATGCTGCTCGATTTCTTCAGCTGTCCTTAACCTGAAAGCGGAAATATTATTTCGAAGCGAAATTAGTCCTTTTAAATATTCTACTTCATTATCAAATTCCGCTCTCCTTTTCCAATCCAATCGGTTAACCCAGTCAGATGATTGATAGCTATTTTCATCCCCATCCTTTGTTCGCATAAATTCTTGTCCAGCATGGATCATTGGAATTCCCTGTGACAGTAATACCACTGAAGAACCGAGTTTGTGCATCTGTTTGCGTTCTTGCTCAGTCGCATCTGGATTGGTAATTATAAGCTTATCCCACAATGTATAATTATCATGAGCTTCGACATAGTTGATGACCTGGGCTGGGTTTTGATAGGTTGCTATATGATCATCGTATTTCAATCCACCAGCAATCCCTTTTTTAATGATATCTTCCATCCCTGGTTTGCCATTGATAAAGCCTTTATCATGTTCATTCATCACAAAGCCTTTTAACCCATCCCGGATAGCGTCATTAAAATGGGCTATACCAGGCATTTTATAAGCATTCTTTTGATTCGCTTTCTGATCCTGAGACAATGGGGTATTCATATCCCACCCTTCTCCTAAAACAATAATAGTCGGATCAATTTCACAAACAGCTTTTTTCACTTCATTCATCGTTTCCACATCATGAATCCCCATTAAATCAAAACGGAAGCCGTCGAGTTTAAACTCTTTCGCCCAATAGATCACAGATTCAACGATAAATTTACGCATCATTTTATGTTCGGACGCTGTATCGTTTCCTACACCGGTACCATTGGATAGTGTGCCGTCCTCGTTAAAGCGAAAAAAATAGTTAGGTACAAGTTTGTTAAAGCTAGAATCATCCACCGAATATACGTGATTGTAAACTACATCCATAATTACACGTAATCCCTTATCATGTAATGCTTGGATCATCTGCTTCGCCTCACGAATTCTGAGCTTTGGTTGAAAGGGGTCAGTCGAATAAGACCCTTCTGGTGCATTATAATTCTTTGGGTCGTATCCCCAATTATATTGAGGTTCATTTAATTTCAATTCATTGACAGTAGCAAAATCAAAAATGGGGATAAATTGTACATGAGTCACACCCATATCCTTAATATGATCGAGACCAGTTTTAACTCCTTCAGGACCCTTGGTACCCATTTCGGTTACTCCTAAAAATTTCCCTTTATTTTGAATTCCACTTTCAGGATGGATCGATAAATCCCTGATATGAATTTCATAGATAATTGCATCCTCAGGGCTATTCAGCGCAGGTTTATCATTTGTCCACTTTTCTGGGTTGGTGTCTGCTAAATCTATTACAACACCTCTATTCCCATTTACCGTCACTGCCCGGACATAGGGATCCACAGCTTCATTCCATACATCGCCCACTTTCACTTTATATGTATAAATCAACCCATCCTGATCACCGGATATTTCAACAATCCACGTTCCCTTCTCCGAACGCTGCATATCAATTTCTATTCCATCTGTATCATCCCAACGTTTATAAGTAACGAGCTTAGCTTCAGATGAAGTGGGAGCCCATAACCGGAAGGAAGTTTTATCTTTTAAATAGGAATTTCCTAAGTCTTTTCCTTCATAGTAATAAAGATTATCCAGTTCTTCAGGATTTTGAGTATTTGCAATGGGTAGGACATCCGACTTATTATCGAAATCTTTATCATTAGGTGTTTGATTGGTATTTTCCTCTTCAAAATAAGAAAGTGAATCTTTAATAGGTCATTCCTCCAATGAAATTCCTATTTCAAAACAGGAATTTATTTCATATATTTTTATTATTTCCTTTTTATGAAGGGTTGCTATCAAAAATCAGTGTGATATTTTCAATATGATTCTAACGCCCTAGGGTCTCAGGGATATGTTAATAAACTTGATGTATTCATTTATCAATAATACGTATTATCACCCGAAATAAGTTCAGGAATAATTGAGAATCTCGATGTCCATTTTTTATAGTTTAGTTTATCTAAGTTGTTCCAAAAATCATAAACCTGTACTACTTTTACATAAAATTCTACGTCTGTGTAGAATATACCTCTCTTTGTCTTTTAAATAGTCATATTGAAATTCTATACCTTAAAAAGTGATAAAAAAAAATGCCTCCATAACAGTTTTACGGTCTTGGAGGCATTTCTAGTACTCTTTATGGTGTTTTGATTATTTTAACCTGATTATCTTCAACAACTGCCATGAAGTTTTTCACTTTAGGCTGATCAAAGATATAGTCAGTAATGCCATCTTCTAGCTGTTCTTGAAGAACACGGCGGAGCGGTCTTGCCCCGAATGATGGATGATAACCTAACTCGATCAGTTTTTGTTTTGCTTCATCTGTTACGACCAACGATATGTCTTGAGAAGTAAGTGTTTTGTCAAGATCCTGAATCATAATATCAACAATTTGCAAAAGGTCTTCCTTCTTCAGTGCTGAGAATTCAATGATGCTGTCAAATCGGTTCAGGAATTCCGGTTTGAAAAAACTGCCTAATGATTGTAGGATAGAAGCTTCATCTACGGCTGTACTTGTACCGAATCCCATTACTTTTTGTTTTTCCCCGACTCCAGCATTAGATGTCATGATAATGACGGTATCTTTAAAGGTAACAGTACGTCCCTGGCTATCAGTTAACCGGCCATCTTCTAGAATTTGTAAGAACATGTGCATCACATCTGGATGTGCTTTTTCAATCTCATCCAATAAGATAATACTGTAAGGCTTACGACGAACTTTTTCAGTTAATTGGCCTGCTTCCTCATGTCCTACGTATCCAGGAGGAGAACCAATTAATTTGGAAACACTATGTTTCTCCATGAATTCACTCATATCAAGGCGAATCATGGCTTCTTTATCACCAAACAATTCCAAAGCAAGGGTTTTCGCTAATTCAGTTTTCCCAACTCCTGTCGGACCAACGAATAGGAAAGAACCAGTGGGACGGTTTTTGGACTTCAAACCGGCACGACTCCTTCGGACGGCCTTCGCAACCTTTCTGACTGCTTCTTCCTGCCCAATTACTTTTTTCATTAGCTCCTCTTGAAGATGAAGCATTCTTTCCTGCTCATCTTCTTGCAGCTTGCCTACAGGGATTCCAGTTTTTTGTTCGATAATCTTTTGGATATCTTCGACAGTGACGTTTGGTTTAACTGAATTTACTCCAGCTTGCAATGATTTTTCCAGTTTTTCTTCTTCATCCCGAAGTACAGCTGCTTTTTCATAGTCTTCTTCATTTAGGGCCTGCTCTTTTTCCTTATAGATATTTGCAAGACGTTCTTTCATAACCTCTTCCTGTCCATCTTCAATGGTCAAGTTTAATTTAGAACCTGCCTCGTCCATTAAGTCGATTGCTTTGTCAGGTAGAAAACGGTCTTGAATGTAGCGGTTTGAAAGTTCAACAGCTGCTTTCAGCGCTTCCTTGCTATATGTGACCCCATGATACGCTTCATAACTGTCTTTTAAACCTTGCAAAATAACCAATGCTTCATCTGTTGTAGGCTCATTAACCTGAACGGGTTGAAAGCGGCGTTCAAGTGCTCCGTCTTTTTCAATTTTCCGATATTCAGACAAAGTGGTCGCTCCCACCAGCTGAAGTTCACCTCGTGCAAGTGCGGGTTTTAAGATATTCCCAGCATCCATCGATCCTTCGGCTGAACCAGCACCGACAATTTGGTGAATTTCATCAATGAATAAAATGACATTCTTTCTTTCCTGCAATTCACTGATTAATTGCTTCATTCGTTCTTCGAATTGTCCCCGGATTCCAGTGTTTGTAACAAGTGAAGCGATATCAAGCATATACACCAGCTTATTACGCAATTTAACAGGAACTGCACCTTCAACAATGGCTAGAGCAAGTCCTTCAGCAATCGCTGTTTTACCTACGCCAGGTTCACCTATTAATACTGGATTATTTTTATTACGTCTATTTAGAACTTCAATCACTCTTTTTATTTCTTCATTCCTGCCGATAACCGGATCAATTAGGCCGGCTTTAGCAGCATCTGTCAGATTCTGCCCGTACTCTTCTAATAATCCTCTTCCGCCGCTTTGTTGAGCAGGTTCCGGTTGAGGGATTTTACTATTATTAAAGGGATTGAATAAATTGTGGGATCCATTAAATTGGAAGTTCCCTAAATCTTTTCCTCCCATAGCTGCACCAAGTTTATTTCTTTCTTCTTTATAACAAGTGGAGCACAGCATAACATCATGCTCCTGACCATTCATATTTAGATGTACTTGAATATTAGCTTGGTTTACATGGCATTTTTCACAAAGCATGTAGTACTCCTCCTTAAAGTTTGTTTTTATGAATCAACTTTGACCTTCTTTGACTTTCTGACTTTATTATACATTGACCTTCTTTGACTTTCAATAATTTTGACTGGAAATTCTTTTGGATTGTTTTCTCAAATTTTTTCTATTAATAACAGCCATATCGGTAATCCATAATAGCCCTATTTCTATAGAAATAGGGCTTCATCCAAATTATCTGTATTTCATCTTCAGAAGTTGGTTGCAATTTCCTTATAAAGATATGATAAATATATCGGAGTACAAGTATATTAGTTAATTGTGAAAATAAAAAATTCAAACAACATTATTTTGATTTTGATGTAAAACATCAAGATTTAGCATCTATTGAGATTATCTTGAGTTTTTGCATCAGAACCGATTTTCTTATAATTTTTTCCCCATTAATCATAATTTTTTTCTCATATTGTATTTATGATTAAAAACCAATACTCTTCAATTAAGCCAAACTCTGGCTAACATCTCGTAGACTACTATCACAATTTCTAGGATCACGCTTTTGCTCTACAGTAATGTACCCATGATAATCGATTTCTTTCAGTAACCTGTTAATGGATTTATAGTCAATGATGCCTTGTCCGATAGGGCACATAACTCCCTTGCCACATGTAACAAAAAAGCGGATACACTCAGTCATTACTTTTTGATAATTATCTAGATTAATATCTTTAAAATGTATATAATCCAGTCTATTTGCACAGTCCCTAAGCCAATGTACGGAGTCCATTTTTGAATAATAAAGTTGTCCTGTGTCCAAGGCAAAGTCCTGCAATTTCATGTGGAATATCCTGCATAAGTTTCTTTATTTCATCTTCAAATTCGATATAGCCACCAGCATGAGGATGAACTACCGATCGTACTCCATATTTTGTCCATGCACGCTCTGCCAATATCCGGATATGAGTCATCATATTGTTCCATCCCTCTGGAGATAAACGTTTTGCATCATCTGGGTGACCAGCTGTGTAATCCCTTTCATCAGTCCCCAATCAATTAGTACAAGATAAGGCGTTGGAAATTGCTGTCCTTCTTCCTGTATCGAAGGAGGAAGTTTGATAATTAGAGAACAAATGTCATCAACTTGGCGCACTAAGTGTTCCAAATTCGATTCTGCTACCCAATTATCAAAATATCTACGTAATTCATTAGAACGACTCCCTTTTTGTTATTTGGATAATCCTTTGGTTAATAATTCCACAGCTTTTGTAATGGAAATACTACCGTAATCCTCTGCGAATTCTATGATCTTTTCCATGTCGCTTTTGGTAAATTGCGTCCCTACACGTTCACTTCTGTTTTGTTTAATTTTCTTCATCTGATATTCTCCTTTTTGTGCTTATATAGTATCTATACATACTGAGTGTAAAAGTCAGTAGAAGTTACACACTTTTTTTAAATTATTTCACTCCGTCATTATATTGAAAAAAATTAAAAAGTAAGGACGATTAACCATATATGAATAAATTTATTTTTTATAAAGGTTGCTAGCTACAATTTGGTGAATTAGTATTAAAGTATCAGAATTTTTAGTATATTAGGAGGAGTTACTATGAAACCAATAATGACTATGGACTTACAATTGTTAGCAGATGTTCTTAAGGAGAATAATTGTACAAGTTTAATTAGTGCGATTGCCGAAAAGGATTTTCAGGTTGCTCAAATGCTCGATGTATTAATAATTGAGGATAAATGGGGGGATGACATTTGACTAAGCTCAGAATCCTTTTAACCATTCCAATTTTGCTATATGGAATTTTCATATTTGTTGTCATTCAAAACGATAAGAATATTCCACTTTATTTGCACCTTCTATTGGCAATCTACTTGATGTTGTTTGTACATTATGAAGAAAAAAGCGGAGCTTGAGGAACTACGTATCAAGTACCGCCTGTACGAATATTAGTCATTGGAAAGTAGGAGAAGCCATGGAAAAGCCAAATAGTTTACAAGAAATATATAACGCTAACCGACCGGAGAATAATGAACTCTTTCGAGCGATACAACAGCATCTTCAATTGAAACATCCAGACAAACGAATGACAGCCACGAGAACTTTACAATATATTGTGGCTGACAGTGTTTCATCTGGAGAGCTGCGTAATGTTGAAAGTCGGATTTTATATAGTTGAAATCCTAAGGTCATTTGAAATGACCTTAGAAAATTACATAACACAGGAGGTATGCTACCAATTAAAAATTTTCTAATATTAGCTGGCTACATTTTCACCGTCATGACCATGATATTCGGTTATGGAGTAATGTTCTTGAGCAGTGCTTTCTTGGACACAACCCCGCATACGAATCCTAAATCAACTGAAGTTGACCATGGCGTTGGGAAGGTCCAAAAGATGAATATCAAAAAATTAAAATTGCGGAGGAACAAAAATATGATTATGAATGGTATAAACCAATTGAAGGTGAATATGAATATTAAAAGGACCCCCGCTTAATAAGCGGAGTCCTTTTTTTAAGCAAGTAAAACCGTTCCATTTGTTGAAATGAAGTAAATGGAAGGAAGTGATAATATGAATGCTCAAGATGAATTTAAAAATTTGGATGTTGGCAAATTAAGCCCGCAAGACATACAAATGGCCACAGTTTTAACTTTAGTGAATTTATTGAAAAAAAAGGGTATTCTTACAGGTGAAGAGTATGCCGAAAAACTCAGAAATATAGTGAACGAAATGAAAATTGAAAAGGATAATGAATAAATGAAAACAGACATCCTTTCGGGGATGTTTTTTTATTTCTTCACTAAACCGCCCTGGTTGACGTGCTTCACTAGATAATGAAAATTGCGTGTAATCGCCGTCTAAGACCCATTCGTCAACAACTTGCACGTGAATGAATCGGGCGTCCCACAACGGGGCGTCTTTTTTTGTTTTCATTATTGAAATATTAGTTATAACTTAGTGAGTTTCTATTCGTTTTCATAGGAAAGTTCCGTTAATGAATTTCTGTGGCTAGCGAGGATTTTTTTAATCCCTCGGTTTTCTTCATCTCTTTATAGTCGCAAATAAATAGCCACATGCTTAATGTTTTCGTTTGTAATCATTGGTACAACAACACTCCTCGGATTTCAAGTGTCAATTATACCTCAGTTGTCCCCAGTTACTTAACTCGTACATTGAGAGAAATCTGAGGATGGATATACGCCAGTTCCCATGACGGACTGTAACTGCTATATGTATGTATTTTAAATAATCTCCGTACTTAACAATTTTCGTAGGAATAACTTAGAGCTTCCCTTCTTTTATTTCCATTTATATCCTTTTAAGATACCTTTCTTACCATTCTACCTTACTTTTATCACTAATTTACAGGTTGACGGTTATATTTTATATTCTAACAAGGTATATGTTGAAATTAGTAATAAGCATAAATGTTAATATCTTTTCTCTGCAACACGATTTTTCAGGGAATAGTAACGACTATAGAAAATTAATTAGAAATAAATTGAATTCCATTCTTTTAGGAACACTACTATTAAAAACAGGAGGATAATATATATGACACCTCGAAATGTACCGGCAAACAAAGATAATGAAGAGAATGAAAATAAGGTCCCACCATTAGTTAAGGAAAATGAAATAGTTCAACTCAACCGATTGTTAGGTGCCGTCATGAAGTATTTATCCGATGATGAACAAGAAGAAATTGACATTGAATATCTACTAGAAAACACGGACGGATTACGAGACTGGTGGAATAAATATAGGGAGCTTGATCGAAAAAGGATTGAAGAAGAAATAAAAAAATCTCTAGGTGATCTATCCTTAGAAGAACTTGAAACAATCCGTGAACAAATACGAAATAAAGAAAACTAAGAAAAATCTTTCTGCTTATGGATTTCCCCAATTCTGATGCGATTCTTAGTAAAACGCAAAATTCACATTAGCTTATATACTTAGGACCCTTTAGTTTCATCAGACAGTTGAATCGCCCCTAATTAGGGGGAGAATTAACGTTCTTATTTTTAAATTGTGGTTTTACAGCCTGTAGACACCTTTGACTTGATTTTTCCAGGTGAAGTCTGCATGTTTTTTTATATTCACTCTCTAATGTCCTAGTTTATAAATCCGATTAATTTTTTTCAAATCACTAAAACTTCAAACATATTTTCATTGAGGGTTTCTCCCGAAGATCTAATTGATCAATCACGAAATCTGCTAATACATTTAATGGATTTATTATAGTCATACGCGGTCATGCTTCCTACTATATTAGAATCAGTGGCTTGTAAGCTATTCTTCAAATAAACTTATAGATAATGAACCAGAATCAGTTTTAAAAGATAAAAAAAGACACCAACACAATGGTTAGTGCCTTTTCTCCATCCTCTACTTAGACAGTGTATTTTTCTGATTGTACGAAGGTTATCCGATTCTCACTAATGAAGCCTTAATTTGTCTCATGCATTTATTAATTCCTATGTTTTTTACGATGCTGTAGAAATGATGGCGGTTCCAAAAACTAGTGCTGCGATTGTCCTTGAAACGAAACAAGCTTGTACGACAATTATTGAATATGAACACGGGAATAAGTGTATCGTAACAGCCACTCATTATTTAGATGCAGATAATGAAATACTGTTCGTTGTTTCCAACCTACGAGATATAACAGAAATGAACCGGCTGCAAAAAGAACTTGAAGAAACACAACAAATCAAAGACATGTATCAAAAGAACTTAGAGAGGTTGCGGAATGAAATAGGCAATCAACAGCATATTATTTATCAGAGTATGAACATGAAGCAGGTAATGTCGCTTGCAGAAAGGTTTGCTGAGAATGACTTACCGATATAACTGTTAGGAGAATCTGGAGTCGGGAAAGATGTCCTGGCTAATTTCATTCACGAGCAAAGAAAACGAAAAGGTCCATTAATTAAAATTAACTGCGGAGCGATACCTGATCAGGAGCAGGTGAAGGCTAAAAAGGCTGTGAAACAGCTAGGAGAAAGAAGAACCAATTATCGTGAAAAGGATTAAATGAAAAGGAGAAGATTTTCTAGTCTTCTTTTTTGTGTGTAGAAATTAAAACATAAGATACCATCTATGCTTCTCTCACTTGGTAAGGCTAAATAATGGTAGCTAAATACATGTAATAATTGCTAAAAATAGCTCTTTACAAATGGCCAATAAATATATGAGCCTTAAAGCCCCTACCCTATTATTTATAGTCCGAATCTTACAAGTTGTTCTTAGATAATATAACTATCGGCAGGACCCCTTTAAGAGAAAAAAGACCCTATGAGGATTGCTCACTCAGCCCATGTAGTTGAAAGGATCTGAACTGTAAAGTATAACCGAAAATGAAAAGATATAAATAAAGAATTAATATCCGTAAAAAAGCCGTTTCTTAAACATAACTTCGGGTGGAATATTGTATATATTGCAGCTTATAGATATTTTTCAGATATGGCACTTAATGCGATACCCATCCCTCCCGAAGCCTAGCCCGTAACTCCTGCTAAAACATTTTGAGGGAATTTTTAGATGAATAATTTTTAGATTGATTTTTAGAAAAATAGTAAGTTTGGTGGGAATAATAAATTTTTGCAATAGCAAAATTATCACAGAGCGAACATTTAATTTGGTACGTAGCCTTGCTGACATGTGGAGTATCTAACAATGGCAATGATTCTTTCATGTGTGTGCTACAGATCCACATAGTTTCACCCCTTCATTAAGATTTCAATACTACACTTACCAATTCCATATTTTTATCCATTATTATTGATTTCTTTCACTGCAGCCTTTTCAATTTCTCCTATATGACACATTTAACTCGCCAATGGTAACGTAAGCTCAATTAAAGTTCCTTCGTTCACTTTACTAAGGTAGGAAATACTGCCATTGTACTGTTAAGTAATTTTAGTCCGGTGCCCTTTTCTTTTAATGTGTAAAATGGCTAGCCTAAACCAGGGAGCAGCTCTACGGGTATGCCACATCCCTGATCTTGAAGTGAAATAATACACGAGCCATCTTGACCTTTTATAATTTGGATATGAATTTCACCTCCTCCATTCATGGCTTCTATAGCGTTCTTTATATCATTAATGAATACCTGCTTTAATTGATTCTTCTCACAAGTTATAAAAATAGGAGATTATTCTACAAACAGTTTAGATTGTATATCATTCATAATGAACTGAGGTGAAAGTATATCAAGAGTATTTTCTTTATATCCATACGGAGTAGTTGGACAGCTTGAGGTTTCCCAAAGAACGAAGTTCGCTCGTAATCGTTTCAATTCTTTCCAGTTTACTTAGGAGCAATTCAATATCCTCAGCAGATTTATTTTCCTTCTTATAAAGTTGAAAAAAACCTTTTATGGTTATCAGAGGATTTCTTATTTCGTGCGCCACTACTTTATAAATAGCAAAACTAGGAAGATCGTAAAAATTCCAGCATAAAAACCGACCAAAAGTCATTTTATTACTTGGCTTATGATTGATAAACGAACGTATAACTAGAGGCATAATAACAAAAAGGCAAAATAAAGAGAGATTAACAATTTAGTTAAAAAAATCAACCTAATTCCCACTATACTTAAACGGTTCACGATTTTTTTTACATGGTTGACGTGATATTGAAAACACTTACAAAACTCCTGTTAAATTTTGCAGCACTAAAATTAATGCTGGGAATCTGTGAGTGTTTTCATTATAAATACTAAACTAATAGAATTGGCTTCTTTTCATTAACATTATTTACCTTTATTTGGATCTTTCTTCTAACCAATCAACAATCGTTGGATACGTTATTTTTGAAGCTTTACTTCCAAAAGCAATTGACTTATGCCCTACTGGTAATTTTGGATCTTTACTGGAAATGTGATTCATCAATGCTTCTACTTAATGTGGTTGAGTAATGATGTCAATTTCACCTGATAAGTTGAGCACTTTCGCAGTGATTGTCTCAAGATTAACCTGACGGCCACGAATTGGTAGCTCAGGGTGCAGAGCTGCAAATATTGATGTTATTGTACCACCTATGCAGTATCCCAGAATGGACACTTCCTCCGCATTCGATTTCCGTAAGGCTTTCGCATTGCTCGTGGGATGTAGTCCATAATATAATCATCTAATTTCATATTTTTATCTTCCATGCCTGGTGTACCCCAATCAAACATGTTCATAGAGCCTCAATGATTACTGAGATTCCTTGTCCTCCTCCAATACAGAGGGAAGCTAGTCCATACTTCTTTTCTCGATTCCGTAACTCTAGGGCCAATGAATATATAATTCTAGCTCCACTAGCACCAACTGGATGACCTAATGCGATTGCTCCACCATTGACGTTAACTTTTTCCCGTTTCAATCCAAGCTCTCTCTCTACTGCAAGATACTGGGCAGAGAATGCTTCATTGATTTCGAACAAATCGATATCTTCAATATTGAGTCCGGCTTTCCGTAAAGCTAATTGACTAGCAGGAACTGGTCCAATCCCCATAATATTTGGGTCTACCCCCGCAATCCCCCAGGATATGATTCTTGCCAATGGCTTCACATTGTGATTGGTTTGAAGGAAGGATTCACTTCCAAGTATTAATGCAGCTGCCCCATCATTAATACCACTTGCATTACCTGCCGTTACGGTCCCATCCTTTTTAAAGGTTGGTTTCAGTTTCGCTAATCCTTCAATTGAAGTATTATGGCGAATATGTTCATCATCTAAAATGGTTATTTCTTTTCCTTTTTTGGTGAATATCGTGACAGGGGAAATCTCTTGTTGAAATCGCCCCGTCAGTTGGGCCTTTGCTGATCTTTGGTGTGATTGGACAGCCAAACTATCTTGATCGTCTCGGGTTAGTTCATATTTTTCAGCAAGAGTTTCCGCTGTTACTCCCATCCCACACCCTATATATTCATCGCTCAAAGTCGCCCAAAGCATGTCGTCCATTTGTGGAGACTGTAGACCCGTACCAAAGCGGACATCTCGTAATACGTGAGGAGATTGGCTCATATTTTCGGTTCCCAAGGCTAGGGCGACTTCAGCATCCTTTAAAATAATCGACTGAGCTGCCGATACGACCGCTTGCAATCCAGAACCGCATAAACGATTGAGAGTTAAAGCGGGGCTCTCGATTGGAATTCCAGCATTCAAAGCAATATGCCTGGATAGGTAAGAGGCATTTTTCGAAGTATGTATCACATTCCCTGCAAAAACATGCTCAACCTCTTCAACTGAAATATTACTTTTTTCAATAGCTCCTTTACTTGCGATCACTCCAAGGTCTATGGCAGAAATATCCTTTAATACCCCTCCAAAACTCCCGAATGGCGTCCTAGCTCCACCTAAAATATAAACATGACTCATAATTCATTCTCCTTTATTGAAGGTTGTTTGATTCTCCAACTTGTAAATCTTCATAATACATGGTTCATATCTACTCTCATCAAACACTATTTAATGACGGTGAATTAACGGAATTTTCGCAATTACTACTAATTCGTCCTTTACCATGCTGTAAGGCTCTAACTCATGCCCAAGTATATCTTTCACGTTTGACAAGCCCATTCACCTCTTTTTAATAGATTACATTCCTGTTTTCGTTAATTTTGAGTTTTTTCTATGCTTTAAGCAGATTTCCGGCAATAACAAGACGCTGAATCTCTTGCGTCCCTTCATAGATTTGGGTGATTTTAGCATCCCTCATATATCGTTCTACCGGGTATTCCCTTGTGTATCCATATCCGCCGAATACTTGAACAGCCTCTACCGCTACTTCCATGGCGGTGTCTCCAGCAAATAGTTTGGACATTGCAGATTGAAGACCGTAAGGAATTCCTTGATCCTCACGCCATGCTGCCTGATACGTCAATAAACGGGCAGCTTCGATTTTTGTGGCCATATCGGCTAATTTGAATTGAATAGCTTGAAGTGAGCTAATCGGTTTTCCAAATTGGACGCGATCCTTTGCAAATGCGACAGCATTATCAAATGCTCCTTGAGAGATCCCAACAGCTTGGGAAGCGATTCCGTTCCGACCGCCGTCGAGAGTCATCATGGCAATCTGGAACCCTTCACCCACTTGGCCCAAAAGATTGTCCTTTGGAACGCGGCAGTCCTCAAAAATGACCTCTGTCGTGGCGGAAGAGCGAATGCCTAGCTTTTTTTCCTTCTTTCCTACCGAGAAACCTGGGAAGCCCTTTTCCACAATAAACGCAGAAATGCCTTTATGCTTTAGTGTCGAGTTGGTCTGTGCGAAAACGATATAAATGTCGGCATAGCCTCCGTTGGTAATAAAAATCTTCGATCCGTTCAAGACCCATTCATCTCCGTCTAGAACGGCAGTTGTTCTCATTCCACTGGCATCAGATCCGGATCCAGATTCCGTCAAGCAATACGCACCCATGTTTTTTCCTTCCGCCATGGCCCGCAAATATTTTCGCTTTTGATGTTCCGTTCCAAACTTGTAAACCGGCCATCCGGCTAACGATGTATGTGCAGAAAGTGCGGTCCCAATTGAAGCGTCCACTCGAGACAATTCCTCCACCGCGATCACATAACTCAAGTAATCGGCACCTGCACCTCCGTACTCTTCTGGCCAAGGAATGCCGCATAAACCAAGTTCCGCCATCTTGTGCCAAATCTTGATATCAAAGTATTCCTCTTCATCACGTTGAGCAGCAGTAGGTTCACATTCGTTTAGAGCAAACTCTCGCACCATTTTTTGCATCATTTGATGTTCCTTAGATAATAAAAAATTCATCATTAGTCCCCTTTTTTGATTTTGTTATTCTAAACATGATATCTTCTGAAAAACTATGCAAGCTATTTGCCATCGTAAATCTATAAAGATAATACTTTAAAAAACTCCAACCCTTTCAAGGATAGGACTTTAATGCTATTTACACTTTTTGTTCGATAAGCTTTCGGGTATAGATGGTTACCCATTTCCTTGGCAGCAATCCCACAGATTTAGCCATGAGTTTATTTTTAAAGCCTGGAATGATCACAGTTTTATTCTTCATTAACCCTTCAAATCCGCACTTGGCAACAGCTTGCGGTTCTATTAAGTTCTTAATGAAAATTTTTGTTCTTGTTGAAGCCAACCCTTGCGTGAGCGGCGTTTTGGTAGAAGGGGGACATAATACAGAAGCTTGAACTCCGGTTCCTTTAAGTTCTTCCGCAATTGCTTCCGTAAAGAATAAGACGTAAGATTTGCTGGCCCCATACATCGACATCCGTGGAGTTGGCTGAAAGGCTGCTGTTGAAGCCACGTTTAAAATTTTACCTTGCTTTCGTTTCACCATGTCATCCGTAATAAGTCTAGTTAAATACGTGAGCGAGATCATGTTGAGCTGCAGGTATTCCATTTCTTTTTGAATATCCAATTCCGTCATCAACCCTAATCCGCCAGCTCCAGCATTATTAATCAAAATATCGATGTCGATTCCTTCGCTTTTCAAGTATCGATGCAAGCTCTCTACCGTTGTATGACTGCTCAGATCGCCTGCAAAAGTATTCACTTGCACGCCATATTCCTTTTTTAAACTCTCGGCTTGTTGTTCCAACAACGCCGAATCTCTGGCAACTAATACCAAGTTATAACAATGCCCTGCAAAAACTTTTGTGAATTCATATCCGATCCCTTTTGTAGCACCAGTAATCAAAACCGTCTCTGCTGTCATTTATCATTATTCCTCCTAGTATTATTATCTGTTAAGTTAGAATATTGAAAATTTTAAAAATATTATTATGTTAATGATTATACTTATAAGTTTTAATAAAATAAAATTAAAAATATTAATTTGTAAATTATTATGACTAATATTAAAAATGAAAAAGCCAAGAAAAAAGAGAAGCCTCTTCGTCAAGTGGACGCCGGACTTCTCTTTTTTTTATTAATCAAATTATCAAAATTTAGTCACATCAATAGGTTCAATTCCTTCAGCCGCGCAATGTTCATAGTATCTTTTCAGGAATGTTTCCCAATTGTCTCTGGCAAGAATTTCTCCTTCTTCACCTATATAGTCTAATGTTCCTTCTACAATATTGAAGGTGATAACATCTTCATCCCCTACAGCTGTCGGCGTATGTTTGGAGCCTGCAGGCTCATAAACCATGTCACCAGGTTTGGAGATCCAAGGCTCCTCGAGATATCTCCAAGTCCCTTGGACGGTATATACAATGACTGTTCCAGGATGGAAATGGGCCGGAAGCTGCATTTTCGCAGGAACAGATAATAAAGTAACCGTTTGTCCTGTCACAGGGTTGGCTTTAAGCAATTTAAATTTCGCATCTCCAAAATATGGAATCCAAGGCAATTCATCTACACTAACATTACCTGCATGAAATACTTCTACTTCTTTTACATCTTTTAAATTACCCACTTAAAATCCCCTCTTCCAATAAATATTTATTAAATTCGCATATTGTTATCGCTTTCATCAGCAAGCAAATTAACTGGGTTCGAATTTATTAATTTCAGTATATTCTTAATTTTCAGTTAAGTAAAATTGATTTTTTTTAATTGCAATTAAGTATGATTAATTTACGCAAACACGTTATTTGGATGAAATTTACTTAGCCCCAAGTCCACCATCAAGAGTCAAAATTTGTCCAGTACAATAATCAGATGCTGCTGAAGCAAAGTAAAGGAGTGCACCTACCAAATCATTGTCACTGCCTAATCTTCTAACTGGAACTTGTGAGGCAATGAAAGGGCCTGCTTTGTGTACAAGTGTTCCCGGTATTTCTGGGTTATTCATTCCTGTAGTGAAAACTCCAGGAGCAATTGAATTTACATACACTCCATGTCGTCCCCACTTAACTGCCAGATCCTTCGTTAAAGTCATGACTGCACCCTTACTAGTTGTATATCCGACAGAATCTACAGCTTCCGGGTCAACACCTTTAAAACCGATACTAGAAGAAATGTTAATGATTTTACCGTATTCGTTATTAATCATATGTTTACCAACTGCCTGACACATCAAGAATGTTCCTGTCACATTTGTATCCAGCATAGCTTGCCATTGTTCTAAAGGCATATCCGTAGCAGGAGACTCAAAAACTGTTCCGCTCCCGTTGACTAAAATTTTGATTTCCCCAAAATGAGAAACCGCTTTCTCCACACCTTGAACGACAGATTCCCGATCTGTGACATCCAATGATAGAGCAAGTGCCTGTCTTCCTAACGCCTCGATTTCTTTTACAACTGCTTCGCAAACTTCTAAACGCCGTGAACATACAACAACGTTTGCTCCGGCTTCTGCCAACGCCAGTGCCATTACACGCCCTAACCCGCTGCCGCCTCCGGTAACGATTGCTGTCTTACCATTTAAATCAAACAATTGGTTCAATGACATTCTAGTTCTCCTCCTGTTTTTAGAATATTCAAAGATTTTAAAATATTATTGATATTGATTATACTAATAAATTATAATTAAATAAAATTAAAGATTTTAATCTGTAAGTAAGTATTACTAATATTTAAAAAAGGAGAACAGTCATGAATATTGAACAATTACTATATATCGTAGAAGTCGCAAAATACAGTTCTCTGTCTATCGCAGCACAGAATCTACATGTGACTCAATCCAACATCAGCCAGTCCATAACCAACTTGGAAAAGGAGTTGGGGATTAAAGTTCTTAAGCGGTCACGGGGACACGGCGCTGTCCCAACCGATGAAGGAAGAATCATTCTGAAACTCGCCTATGAAGTACAAAAAAAACTTGAGGAAATAAAAGTGACTGCTAACTTATTGAATTCCACGGAAGTGGGGGAACTAAAAATTTCGTCATTACCTGGATTGATGACGTTCCTGGTAAAAGCGATATCATCGTTTAGACATGATTATCCGCACGTAAATTTGGAGGTTTCCGATAAAAGTGGATCTGCTGTAATTGAAGATGTTCGACAGCACAAGACTGACATTGGACTGATTACGTATTCAAGTGATTTGAACATAAACATGGAAGGAATAGCTTTTGAAGCATTAATCGAAGGGAAGCAGAAAGTTTATGTTTCTAAGCATTCTCCCTTAGCCATCCTTGGTACTATAACTCCGCATGATATACTTGATCAAACTCTCGTGACATATAAGGGTGAATTTATGCAGTATTTTGTACAAGAATTCTTTCATAAATATAAGCCCTTGAAAATCTTATTTACATCAAATAATATGGATGGAGTTCTCCAAGCCGTCAATGAAAATTTGGCAATTACATTTGCTCCTGATTTCGTAATGAAAAACTATCCCCTTATCATTAATGGTGATATCGTTCCAATTGATTTGGTGTATCATCCGACTGTAAATATTTCTTTAGGATTAGTTCGATCAGAAAATAAACATTTGTCCACTTTTGCCAACAAATATATTCATTATTTAAAATCAGAAATTATTAAGAATTAAAAAAGAAAAAAAAGAGAAGGTTCTTCGTCTCAAGGTGGGCGAAAAAGCTTCTCTTATTACAAATCTATCTCTACCCTTAGCAGTGTAATCTCTTTACCTTGTAATAGAATTCTTTTGGCGATCCCCTTTACCACATGTCAAATTGGTGCTGATCGTAAAGGAAGCCTCCGTCTTTTCTATCACTTCATCAAGTGAAACACCTTCTTGAGTTTCCACAAGAATCATTCCCTCGGGAGTAAAATCAAATACAGCCAAGTCAGTAATCAGTCGATTTACAACCTTTTGACCTGTCAATGGAAGGGAACAGCTTTTTTTGATTTTGGATTCATTGTACTTATTGGTGTGCTCCATTATGACCACAATTCTTTTGGCACCATGGACAAGATCCATCGCACCTCCCATCCCTTTGACCAATTTTCCCGGAATCATCCAATTTGCCAAGTCACCTTGTTCGGAAACCTCCATACCTCCCAAGATAGCCAGATCAATGTGTCCCCCACGAATCATGGCAAAGGACTCAGCACTGTCAAAGAAAGATCCACCGATTACCGCTGTAACCGTTTCTTTCCCTGCGTTAATAAGATCAGGATCTTCCATCCCTTCAACTGGATAGGGTCCGATGCCAAGCAACCCATTTTCGGATTGCAATAATACATGTAATTCTTTCGGTATTTCGTTCGCAAGTAAAGTAGCCATTCCAATTCCTAGATTCACATTCATCCCATTTTGAATCTCTTGAACCGCACGCTTAATGATTTTTGTCCTGGTATCCATACTGTTAATCCTCCTGAAAAATCGCATTGTAATTTTTGCGGTAAGTTACCCTTTAAAGGTAAGTTAAGTAGGTATGACGGTACGGCGTTCAATTCTTTTCACATAATTTTTTCCTTCCAATATCCTTTGAACATAGATCCCAGGTGTATGAATCTCATCCGGATCAAGAGCACCTACTTCAACCATTTGCTCCACTTCGGCAATCGTAATCCTGCCTGCCGTTGCTGCTAGTGGATTAAAATTCCGCGCTGTCTTCCGGTAAACAAGATTTCCTAACGGTTCACCTTTCCATGCCTTGACGAAGGCAAAATCCCCAACAATTCCTTCTTCAAGAATATGCGTTCTGCCATTAAATAATCGGTGCTCTTTGCCCTCTGCAATCGGTGTACCCACTCCAGTCGGCGTATAGAATCCAGGGATGCCAGCTCCTCCTGCCCGAATTCTTTCCGCCAGTGTACCCTGGGGAACAAGCTCTACTTCCAATTCTCTACTTAAAAATTGCTTTTCAAAGATCTTGTTCTCACCTACATAGCTTGCCACCATTTTCTTAATCTGTTTATTGGCAAGCAGTAAACCCAGTCCCCAATCATCCACCCCACAATTGTTACTGACAATCGTAAGGTCTTTTGTTCCCTTTTCTCGCAATGCTAGAATTAGATTCTCGGGAATTCCCGACAGACCAAACCCACCAACAATGATGGTTGCACCATCTTGAATATCTTGAATCGCTTCATAAAATGTTGTGTTTAACTTTCCTTGCCCAGCCAATATTTTCACTCCCTGCATTATTAACTTAATTAATAGAATTTTTTTATTATGATACCGACCATACTCATAAGTAATAATTAAATAAAATTAAATTTTTTAATCGGTAAGTAAGTAATCTTTATATACTACAAACTATAATCTTAAATATAAGCTGTGTTAAACTTACCTGTTGATTTCCGCTCCAGGCACTTCGCTCCAATCAACATAGTTTGAAAAATCAACAATTATGTTTAACATAGCCTAAGAATAAATAAGGACCTCCGTAATAAAGAAGTTCCTTTTACAGTTCAAATCATTTACGAAACTAACTAATTTACTTAATCCTCCGCTTCAATATGATCATCAGCGTAAGTCTCGGATATCTTATCCTGACAACTCCAGCACTTACTGCGATTTCGCTCCATAATGGCTAATTCCTCATGACACAATACACAACTGTCCATCTCAGAAACGGCCTTTTCATTTTTACACATAGTTTATTTCCCTCCTTGATTCACCTATTAATGATTTTTATACAATAACTTGTTCCTCAGGTTTTATCTGACTTTGGTTCGCGGGACGGACAATGGTCCAAAATAATAATCCGATTACGAACATAACCAAAGAAGTTACTTGAAAGCCATAACTATATCCAATTGCCTCTGTTCCTGCATACTGGATAAGATACCCGAATATGAGTGGAGCAATAATGCTTGTTGAACTTGATAGAGCCACATAGGTCCCTTGAGCCTTTCCAATGTTTTTAGGAGAAAATAATTCCATTAATATGGCGGGTGCGAGTGAAAGAATAACAATCGCAAAACCCGGAGCAAGGATGAAGAATAGAATGGAAATAGAACTAGAATTAAAGGCATTTGCAAGAAATAAACAAATAGCGGAGATCACCATCGTTATCCCTGCAACATTTATTCGTGCTTTACGAATATCTCCTGTTTTGCGATAAAGCCGATCCGATAACAAGGCAAATACAATCTGGCAAATGGCAGCAAAAAGAAAGGGTAAAGACACTGCAAGTTTCAACATTTTTCCATCAAAATGTTGAATTTCGGTAAAATATGCAGGAAACCATACTGCTTGAACGGACAATAACCAATAGGCACAGCCTGCACACAAAACGATAAAAATAAAATTTTTAGATAAAAGATACGGAAGAAACTGACGCCAAGAAACATTAGAAGAAATTATTGAGTGCTTATCTTCTTGATCAAAAGTATACGAACCGATTTCTTTTGGGCTTTCTTTTCCAAGAATCAACCATAAAACTAGCACCATTAGTCCAACAATCCCCATTGCTATAAAAGCAGATCTCCATCCATATCCATTGATCAAGGAGATTAATAATGGCGAAGCAATCGCGGGTCCGATTGTTGCTCCAAAGAGAACGGCGCCAAAGCCTATACCATGTCTATGTTTAGGGAACCATTTCCCTATTATTGAAGTTGATATAGCAACTGCAGGACCTTCTCCTGCTCCCAAGACCATTCTTGTCATTACTAGCAGAGTCAGACTGGAAACAAAAGGTGTGGTAAATTGAACAATCAACCAGACAAACGAGATCCAAGTAAACATTTTTTTCGTATTTCTTGTATCGGCCATTCCCCCTAGAATGAAAGAGGAAAAGGTAAAGAACCAAAAAAACGAACTGCCGACAATTCCCCATTGTGAAGGACTTAAATGTAACTCTTTCATTAAAGGAACAGAAACCAAACCAATGATAATTTTATCAACCTGGTTGATCATACCTGAAGCTACAAGAATTAATAATATGATCCAAGAATATTTAGGTGTTTTCAAATTAATAATCTCCCCTTCTATTCCGTTAACATGAATCAATTGGTGTTTTAAAAGTTTTTAAAGGTAAACCTTCCGTGTTTAACCTCCTCTAAACTCTTATATTTATTAATCCCATTACCTCATTTTATCTGCAATACCTCCAGCTGTTTTTTCACGTACCGGAATACCGCCGCGACCCGCTTTACCTGTTTTCTCATCAATGAACATCGCGAAGTCTGGCGCAATTTCTCGCCCATTTGGCATCGTGAGCCACAATCTTAATAAATGACGTTTGCGTTCAGGTTCTTCATAGTCTTCGTATACCGTACGTGAATGAAGAACAGAATAATTATTAACAAATTGCATATCACCCGGTTCCATCATCATATCAATATGCATGTTTTCATCATATAGGAGGGAATCAATTAAGTCATATGCTTCAGTTTCAACCTTTGACAAATATCTACCTGTTTTCGCTTGTGCCGATTCGACATATCCGCGGTTATATCTGCAGCTTAATTTACCTTCGTAATAACTAAAGACTGGTGATGAATAAACAGGAGATTCACCTAGTGTTTCCTCACCACGGCGATCCAAGAAATATGGAAGATAGAGAATTCCAAGATACTCTGGGTACCTATCCAGAATTTCATTGTAAACCGCGATGGAACTTACGATACTACTGTAACCGCCAACTTTAGCTTTTCGAAGACTTAATAATCCTACTACGTCAGATCCATCTGGGTGAAAGGGAAGATGAGCATTCGTTTGGTAACCACGTACATTTGAATCATTAATGTCGAGACCTTGGTCAACAACATGCCCTAATAGATCACCTTTGGCGTTTTGCGTTACCGGGATGCCCAGGTGGACTCCGAGACCCCAGTAAATGATGCTTGCTTCTTCATCTGTATACTTTTCAATTGGTAAGCCACGAATTAATAGAAAACCTCTCCCATTTTCCAGCTCGTCTATAAAGTAGGATATTTCGTCAGAAAGATCCGGAATTGGAAAGTCCTCCTTGTTAAAATCAGGTGCCTTTAACCCTTTTTGTTTTACATAGAATAAAGCACTTTCAAGATTTGCAATCGTTTTCTCTGACAAATAATAAATCCATGAATCATCTTTAGCTAAATCAATACCTTTCCAAGCCACTGGTCCTTGAATTTTTTCCTTTAAAATAGACGGCACCGAGAATCCTCCTTCGTTTTCTATTGCAATTTTAACTAATGAAAAAGTTTGGGCTGTTTTCCTACTTTAAAAGCGACTGTCACTATCTTTCAAACCCTTATACAAACAATTATTGCTTAATAAATGATGTTCCTTGTTCCCCCCTTCACTTCCATGGAAGCGCTTTAAATAACTTCTGACTGTTATAATTGTTATTCTGTTAATTATATTCATAATTTTCAGTTAAATAAAATTAAAATTTTTAATCTGCAAATAATCTTTACTAATAAATGGAAAATACAATACTCATGTACATGGCAATCTTATAACACATATCATTATATTAATAAAACTTAAGTGCAATTTAAAATTTTTAATTTTATATAATTATCATTTATAGGTAGAATCAAAGATAGAAATGATTAAATATTCTAATAAATAACTTTCAAGCAGAGTCTAATACAAGTTAATTCGAAACAGGAGGTTGAACTATGGACTTAAAATTATCTGGAAAAAAAGCACTTATCGTTGGAGGAAGCAGGGGTATTGGCAAAGCTATTGCCCGTCAGTTGGCTTTGGAAGGTGTAGATTGTACGATTTGTTCAAGAAACGAATCTTCACTAAAGAATGCAGCAGACGAATTGGCCAAAGAAACCAACAGAAGTATTTATCCAATCGTGGCAGATACCAATGATCCTGACTCTATCCTAAATTTAGTTGAAAAATCAGCAGCAGAAATGGGAAGCATTGATATTTTAATCAACAGTGGAGCCCGTGTTGGAGGCCATGAACCAGAGGAATTTAACAGCATTAAAGATGAACTTATCTTGAAAGATTTTGAAGAAAAGTATATGGGCTATTTTCGTTGTGTCCGGGCTGTTGCTCCTTATATGATCCAAAATAATTGGGGACGTATTATCAATATAAGTGGTCTGGCAGCTAGAATTGGCGGCAATTATTTTAGTTCCGGTCCTCGTAATGCATCTGTTGTCCATATGACAAAATCCGCATCATTAGAATTAGGAAAGCACGGAATTACTGTCAATGCTGTTTATCCAGGGATTGTCGATACGGAAACGTTTAGAGGCCGTGTCACTAATGAGGAAGCTATACGCCAGGCAGCATCAATGAATGCCCTCGGCCGCTTGATTACACCAGAGGAAATTGCTAATGTCGTTACCTTCCTAGCCTCACCTTTGGCGGCATCGATAACTGGCGATGTCATTTCGGTAACCGGTGGAATTGGAAATACCGTTTATTACTAAATGCCTAGGGTTGCTATTGTTACTGTTTCGTAGATTATCAATAATTTCTATTTAAAAATTAAATAGGTTATTTTAAAAAGCGAGCCTCACTAAATTCTGAGGCTCGCTTCATTTAGAACATTTTCTTTCAATCTATCTCTATTGTATATTTTAAGGAACTCAAGAACTTCTCGATCCTAGAAACAGTTAATTCTATGTTCTTTGAGAAAATGGCCATTTGTACAAAAAATCCGTGCACCATCCCGGGTTCACATTCATATTCAACTTGAACACCAAAATCTTTCAGACGTTCAGCATAGGCCATTCCTTCATCCCGAAGCACATCATTTTCCGCTGTAATAACAATTGCTGGCGGGAGACCACTTAAATCTTGAGCGACCAAGGGGGAAGCATATTCATTACACCTGTCCTCATTTTTCCTTAAATAATGATCACGGAACCAAATCAACTGTTCGCGATCAAGACCAAATCCTTTTGCAAAGGCTCGATGGGATTCCGTATTGAACTCAAGATTTGTCGCAGGATAGATTAAGACCTGTGCAGTGATGTTTGGACCTTTTTTGTTTCTCGCCATCATCGTAACTACAGTCGCTAGATTTCCACCTACGCTATCCCCTCCAACTACCAATCGAGAAACTTCTCCGTTAAATGAAGTTCCTTTTTCAAAAACCCATTGCAATGCGGAATAGGCGTCTTCTACTGGAGTCGGAAACTTATACTCTGGAGAAAGACGATAGTTTACGGATACAACAATACTTTCCGTTCGATTCGCTATCATTCGGCAGCTTGCATCCGTTGATTCAATGTCTCCTAGAACCCATCCTCCACCATGGTAGTAAATAAATAGAGGGAAAGGACCTTGCCCTTCCGGTATATATACCCTGCATTTGATTGTTTCATCCTGGCTTACCGGAATCATGAAATCCTCAACTTTTGAAAGCGGTTCTAATTTTACAGCAGGACGCGGTGCTTTAGAAAGCATCTCTCTTACTGACTTATGATCCATCGTATGAATAGGTGGCAGCTGATTAAATGCTTGTAAATATTTTTCTGCTTGCGGATCTAAACTTGCCAAAAAACATCATCCTCACTTCAGGTTATTTTTAAATTACCCAGTCTATATGCGAAACCATTATTCCTGTCACGAGACTCTCAGATTAACTTCAAAATAAAAACATAAAATGGTGATTTTATTCATCATTTTCGTTGAATAAAATCACCATACAAGAAATATTGGTGATTATTATTACCACCGGTTTTTTATCTAATTACTGGTGCTCCTCCTATATAAAACTCGAAACCTGGAGCAATTTTTCGGCCATTTGGCATCATGAGCCATAATCTTAATAAATGACGTTTGCGGTCATCTTCTTCATAATCTACAAATAGTGTACGTGAATGAAAAACGGTATAATTATTAACGAATTGCATATCACCCGGTTCCATCATCATATCAATATGGAAGTTTTTATCAGCAGTAAGGGAATCTATACAATTAAATGCTTCGATTTCCTCTTTCGACAAAGAGATACCTGTTTTCGTTTGTGCTGATTCGACATATTGACGCATATATCTGCAGCTTAATTTACCATCGTAATAGCTAAAGATCGGTGATGGAACTACTGGAGATTGACCTGGTGCTTCTTCCCCACGAAGATCATGGGCGAATGGACGATAGAGAATTTCAAGGTACTCTGGGTGATTATCCAGAATTTCATTATAGATAGACATCGCACTAGCGATACTGCTTAAACCGCCAGATTTCGCTTTACGAAGACATAGTAATCCGACAACATCAGCGAGATCTGTGTGATAGTCAAGACGTACATTCGTTTGGTAACCTCTTACTGTTGTATTATCATTAAAGTCTTTACCCATGTTTTTGATATGCCCTAAGAGGTCACCCTTTTTTCCTTGGATGATCGGTAGGCCCAAGTGAAGTCCAAGACCCCAGTAAATGATACTAGCTTCATCGTCAGTATATTGATCCATTGGTAATCCACGAATCAATAGAAATCCTCTCCCATTCTCCAGCTCGTCAACAAAATAAGCAATTACATCAGCGAGATCAGGAATTGGGAAATCCTCCTTTTTAAAATTGGGTGCCTTTAACCCTTTTTGTTGAACATGTAATACAGCCTTGTCAAGAGCTGCAAGGGTTTTCTCTGACAAATAATAAATCCATGAATCATCTTTTGCTAGTTCGATACCTTTCCACGCTGAACGCCCTTGAATTTTTTCCTTTAAAATAACTGACATACATATTCCTCCTTTATATTTGTTATATCACTATAATTGAGCGAATATTCAGAATTTATTATTTATGGTACACTTATTATTATTAATTAAATGAAATTATCATTTGTAACTTATAATTAAGTTAGATTAATATAATCTTACTAAGAATCTTTCAATCAACGTTTATATCTCTTAAATACTCACTTGGTCATCTGTTTCAATTATTGTGTGGCTTTCCTTTGCGGGACGTACACCGATCCAAAATAATAATCCGATAATGAGCATCCCTAAAGAAGAGGCTTGAAATGCGTATCCGTATCCGATAGCTTCAGTCGCTGCATTTTGAATAAGATAGCCAAATACGAGTGGAGCAATAATACTTGTAGTACTTGCAAGTGCAATGAACGTCCCTTGTGCCTTTCCAATATTCTGGGGAGAAAAAAACTCCATCAATATTGCGGGTGCGAGTGAAAGAATGACATACGCAAAACCCGGAGCAAGGGTGAAGAACAATATGGACATCACCGTAGAATTCGCGGCATTTGCTAGGTATAAGCATAGAGCGGATACCATCATCGTTATACCGGCAAGATTTATTCGTGCTTTACGAATATCTCTGGTTTTACGATAGAGCCAATCTGATAGAATGGCAAATCCTAATTGGAAAAAGGCTGCAAAAAGAAAAGGTAAAGACACGGCTAATTTTAATGTTTGACCATTAAAATGTTGAATTTTGGTAAAATAGGCTGGAAGCCATACCGCTTGTACGGACAATAACCAATAGGCACACCCCCCGCACAAAACGATCAGAATAAAATTTTTAGATAATAGATGCGGAAGAAACTGACTCCAAGAAACTTTAGAGAGGCTTGATGATTGCTGCTCCTTTTGCTGTATCGACGGCCAGCCGATTTCTTGAGGACTATCTTTACCGAAAATCATCCATAAAACCAGTACAATCAGTCCCAGAATACCCATCGCTATAAATGCAGATCTCCATCCATAATGATCAATCAAGGAGATTAAAAATGGTGAAGCGATCGCAGATCCCCCTGTCGTTCCTAATAGAAACGCACCAAAGCCGATGCCGTGCCTGTGTTTTGGGAACCATTTTCCCATGATTGCCGTGGATAGAGCGGGGGCAGGACCTTCACCAGCTCCCAAAATCATTCTGGTTAACAAAAGCATAGACAAACTGCTAACGAAAGGGGTGAAAAATTGAACTATCAACCAAATCAACGACATCCAAGTTAACATTTTTTTCGTGTTTTTTGAATCGGCCATGCCGCCAAGAATAATAGAGGAGAAGGTAAAGAACCAAAAGAAAGAACTTCCTACGACTCCCCATTGCGATGGACTTAAATGTAACTCTTTCATTAAAGGAACGGAAACCAAACCAATAATTATTTTATCCACTTGGTTGATCATCCCGCTAAGAACTAGAAATAATAAGATAATCCAAGAATATTTTGGAGTGTTTGTCATGTAAATTTCCCCACGTTTCCCTATATAAGGAACACCTTATTTCTGAACTCTGAAAAGGTGTTCCCACTCGTTCTTACTAAACGTTTTTAAAAAATTACTTCAGGGTTTCTATAATACCGCCAGATGTTGTTTTACGTTGCGGTACGCCGCCGCGACCTGGTTTACCCGTATTCTCATCAATAAACATCGCGAATTCCGGGGAAATTTCCCGACCATTTGGCATCGTGAGCCACAATCTTAAAAGATGACGTTTGCGTTCCGGCTCTTCATAGTCTTCGTATTGAGTACGTGAGTGAAGAATCGTATAATTATTGACGAACTGCATATCCCCTGCCTCCAACATCATGTTATAATGTAAATTCTCATCATGAAGGAGGGAATCCAGTAAGTCTAATGCTTCAATTTCCACTTTTGACAATTGGATGCCTGTTTTTGCTTGTGCTGATTCGATAAATAAACGGACATATCTACAGCTCAGTTTACCATCATAATAATTAAAGATTGATGATGTAAATACTGGAGGTTCTCCCGGCGCTTCCTCTCCACGACGATCAAAGTAAAATGGACGACAGAGAACTCCTAGATATTCCGGGTTCTTCTCCAGAATTTCATTGTAAACAGTCATCGAACTGATGATACTGCTGTGACCTCCAGATTTCCCTTTTCGCAGGCTTAATAATCCAACAACATCAGATCCATCAGCATGAAATGGAAGGTGTAGTTTCGTTTGGTAACCACGTACATTAGAATTTTCTAAGCTAAGACCTTGATCTTTGACGTGCCCTAAGAGGTCACCATTTGCGTTTTGCGATACCGGAATGCCCATGTGAAGTCCTAGACCCCAGTAAATGATGCTTGCTTCTTCATCTGTATACCTTTCAATAGGTAATCCACGAATTAATAGGAACCCTCTCCCATTCTCCAGCTCTTCAACAAAGTAAACGATTTCTTCATATATATCAGGAATCGGAAAATCCTCTTTGTTAAAATCAGGTGCTTTTAAACCCTTTTGTTTAACATGAACTAAAGCGTTCTCAAGCGAGGCAATCGTTTTTTCAGACAAATAATAAACCCATGAATCATCTTTAGCCAGGTCAGTGCCTTTCCAGGCTACTTGCCCTTTAACTTTTTCCTTTAAAATGGTTGACATAATTAATCCCCCTTTAATAAGTTGGTTCATCTCTTACTTCACTTCAGTCAATTCTCTTAACTCTCTGCGCAAAATCTTCCCTGTTGAGTTCTTAGGCAGCTCTTTAAAAAATTCTACTCGTTTAGGAAGCTTGTACTTCACCAGCTTATCGTGACAGAATTGAATAATGTCATTCATGGTGATCTGCTCATCCTTAACTACAACAAAAGCTTTAACACTTTCTCCGTATTCCCCATCTGGAACTCCGATTACGGCCGCCTCTACCACAGCAGGATGTTGATACAGGACTTCCTCCACTTCACGAGGATATACATTGTAGCCTCCAACAATAATAATGTCCTTCTTGCGGTCAACAATGTAGATGTATCCTTCTTCATCCATTGTTGCGAGATCACCAGTGTAAAACCACCCGTCATTAAAAGCAGCTGAAGTAGCTTCCGGCATCCCCAAATATCCCTTCATTACATTTGGCCCTTGAACAACTAATTCTCCGACTTCTCCTCTCGGCAATTCTTTTCCGAACTCATCTACAACTTTGCTTTGGACAGCTGGAATATTCAAGCCTATAGAACCTGGCTTGCGAGTTCCTTTTAAAGGATTAATAGCGACGAGAGGAGCAGTTTCCGAAAGCCCATATCCTTCCAAGATAGAAACATTAAACTTGTTTTCAAATTTATGCAGCAGCTCTGCCGGAATCGAGGCACCTCCAGAGATACACATGCGAATAGATTGGCAATCCTCCGCAATCGCTTCAGGCAATTGATAGATAAAACTGTACATCGTAGGTACTCCAGCAAACACGGTTGCCTTTTTTTCTCGAATGGTGCTGACCACGTCATGAGGGCTGAATTTAGGCTGGATCAGGACTGTTGCCCCACAAGCAATTGGCGCATTCAAACAAATTGTCATACAGAATACATGGAACATTGGCAGAACAGCTACGACACGATCTTTAACATCGAGTTCTAATAATTTTGAAATGGAGTCCGCATTTGAAACCAAGTTCCGATGCGTTAACATTGCACCCTTTGGTTTCCCGGTTGTTCCTGATGTGTATAGAATGACTGCAAGATCTTCCTCATCAATGTAAGGGCTTCCATAAACATTAATGCTTGTGCCTGTTTCCATGAGATGCTCCCATGTCGATTCCTGATCCTCGGCTTCGGTATAAACCACAAGCTTCAGATTTTCCAATTGCTTTTTTACTTCTGATAACTTCGGTTCTACAGATACATGAGTAATGACCGCTTTGGCTTGACTATTGTCTAATAAGTAGTTAATTTCCCCTTGGGTATACAAAGGATTGATCGGAACAACAAATGCACCAAGCCGTAAAATACCGTAGTACGCAATGAGAAATTCAGGGCTATTTCCTAAAATAAGAGCCACTCCATCTCCCTTCCTGATTCCTTGTACATACAGACCAGCAGCCAATCGATCCACCTTCTGATTTAGTTCTTGATAAGTAACACTTTTATCTCCATAGATATAAGCGATACTTTCTGGGAAATTACTTGCGCTTTTTTTTAGATTTTCGTTTAAGTTATAACTCATTAAATGAATTCCACCCCTTTTCTCACATAGGAGGATTTGAATACCCACTATTTTGAATATTTAAAATATTATTACATTTTAAGTATACTCATAAATTATAATTAAATAAAATTAAAGATTTTAATTTGTATATAAGTATTAATAATATTAAAAAGAAACTTCAGGATAACAGAAGGGCTACTTCGATGATCTCTCCATCTACTTCTAAAAAAAAGACAAAACCCCAGTAAAGAGCTTTGTCTTTTTTATATTTTTATTAATTTATAAAATAGAGCTATTGCAATAATTGGTTCTTTAGATATTTTTCTATTAACTCAATAAATAAGTTCATAGATTTCGTATGCAATTCCACAGATTCTGTTATAACTGAAAAATTTCTTTTTATCGGTGTCCCTTTTACATTTAATACTTGAATGGTACCAAGCATTCTTTCTTTTTTTACAGTAAGTTCAGATAAGTAACTAATGCCAAGCCCGGCTTCAACTGCTTCTTTTATAAGTTGTGTGCTGCCGAACTCCATTAACTTGGTAGGACGTAATTGTAAAGATTGAAATAATGTTTCTGTTGCCTCTCTTGTACCAGAACCTTCTTCACGGACAATCCAATTCTCTTGTTCTACCTGTCTTCGTGTAACTTCCTTATTGAAATAAATTGGATATTTACCCCCTGCCACGATATACATTTGGTCGGTGGAAACGGATTTTATATATATATTTCGAAGAGAAATTTCCCCCTCTACAATTCCGACATCGATCTCATGACTTGTGATTGCTTTGGCAATATCCCTTGTGTTGCCAATCTGTACCGAAGGGAAGATATTAGGAAATAGGTTTTTCATTCTTGCAAGTATATGTGGTAATACATACTCTCCAAAGGTATAGCTGGCACCAATTTTTAATGGTCCTGTTGGCTCGTTATTTAATTCATTCACTAACATTGACATTCGTTTATATATACCTGTTATTTCTTTAGCATGTAAATAGACTATTTCTCCTGCTTTAGTTAGCTGGACAGATTTGTTTGTTCGCAGAAGTAGTTTTGCACCTACATGTTTTTCCAATTGTTGAATTTGCTGGCTGACTGCAGGCTGAGTCATATGAAGCACTTCCGCTGCTCTGGAAAAGTTTCTTTTATCAGCTACAGATATAAATACAGATAATAGTTGATCCATATGTTCTCCTTCTTACTATCGCATTTACTTATTATAACTATAATAATCATTTATTTTCCTTATTGTAAATCATTAGGTACGATAAATTATAAATAATCCAAATAAGGGGTTGAAAAACATTGGAACAAAAAGCGTTAATAACTCCCAGTCCAAATAAGCAAAAAAAAGCGGCAAAAAAGCTAAATGTTTCTTTGATTTATGGAATTGGTTTTACATTGATCATAGCCGTGTTAGGTTTTATTTTGGCAGCGTTGCCAGGTCTAAATCATATTGGACCTCTTGCGTGTGCCATTTTACTAGCTGTGGTTTATAGACAGGTTTTTGGATATCCAAAAAAATTACGTACTGGTATTCAATTTTCATCAAAAAAACTATTGAGATTTGCCATCATACTTTATGGATTAAAGCTTAACATGATTGTGATATTTCATCAGGGTTTCCCTCTATTGCTAAGAGGGACAATAACGATCATTTTTTCAATTGTTGTTCTTATGATCATTGCAAAATGGCTGAAGGCAGATTTTAATCTTTCTTTATTATTAAGTGTCGGCACAGGCATTTGTGGTGCAGCTGCCATCGCAGCCGTATCGCCAATTATAAAAGCAAAAGATGAAGATACGGCTATGGGAGTAGGCATCATCGCATTAGTCGGCACAGTGTTTTCAATAATCTATACGTTAATATATCCTTTTTTATCAATTGGTCCTATGAACTACGGAAATTGGGTTGGAATCAGCCTACACGAGATAGGCCATGTTGCTTTAGCTGCTGCCCCGGCAGGCCAGGATGCTCTTGCTCACGCATTACTTGCCAAACTTACACGAGTATTCCTATTAATTCCGGTTTGCTTTATTCTCATGCTTTGGATGAAAAAGAAAGGAAAAATAGAAGGGGAGGCAAGATTCGAGTTTCCATGGTTTTTAATTGGCTTTATCGTTATGAGTTTTGTAGGAAGCTATATCATTGGTAATAAGGTATTGGTATCACAAAAAGTGATGTCTGATATTGCAGACTTCACATCATTAATGTTAACAATGTCAATGACCGGATTAGGATTAAATATTAGCTTGAAAGAATTACGTACCAAAGCAATACGTCCACTTATTGCCATTATTATTACATCATTTCTTTTATCATCGCTAACGTATATTAGTCTTTAACAAAGAATAAAAAGGAGAATTTTTACCCACTGCAATACATATATGACCGTCATGAGTATGTTCAAACCGAATATTTTTTTCTTTTTTTAACTCATTATAGATGTATAGATCATATCAAAATCGTAATTTTCCTTGTTGAAATTCTGAATAGTATCTGTAGGATTTTGCTAACTAATTCTAAATCAAACTATATGGAGGTATAGGGGTTACCGGTTAATTGTATTTCAAGGAGGAGATAAACGATGAATCCAGTCATTGGTCTGGATGTAGCAAAAGGTGAAAGTCAGGTTCAATCATTCTTGGATAAAAAGAAGCCATACAAAAAGAGCTTTAAAGTAGCACATAAACTTGAAGGGCTGACAAGTCTTCTAGACTTTATTAGAGAAGTCGGATGTATCAGGGAGACGTCCTCTATTATGTTTGAGTTATTTGAATTATTTGAATTTTATAAATCATAATTGACTATTATATCACATGGTTGTAGTATTTAATTATGAGTAATTGGTCCCATTTAAAATTAGGAGCGTTATCAATAGTGATTGAGCGGGATCTATTTATGGAAGGATTCATAATAAAATATATATAAGTATACAGGGAATGATCCATGCATATTGGGCAATTTGAAGAGGAATTAGGGATCAAAATATTTAACAGGTCAAGGTCAGGGGCTTTACCAACTGAGGAAGGAAAAAAATCAGATTATGACCAACAACCCGAATAACGACGCTTTTTAAAGGCGTATTTATTCGGGTTGATCTGTCTCTTAAATTCACCAGTTGCCAATTTCCTTTAACAAGTTCAGCTATTTGGATCTGTGTGTTCTTCTTTGACCCTTATGATAGCATGCGTCACAAGTTTGAAACCGTAAGCTATCCGGCAACTTTTTTCCACATCGCTTGCATTTTTTCTGATAATTAATCATTTCATCTTTTAACTGATCATGAACACCATCACTGATCTCTTCACGGACACGTTCCCAATAAATGGCTTCAGTTCTTCTTCCCATTCGGTATAGAAATAAAAGATGTAGACCTATGGCTTTATAGGAAAGTTCCAATTCCTCTAGATTCCTTGTCTTGATGATTGGATCTGGTAGATTGCTGCTCTCGGCAATGGCTTCGACTGTCTCTAGCCACTGCCGGATAAGTCTAGGTTCTTTTGCTGAAAAGGGTAGATGTAGGAAACCATATAAATCCATTAACGAAAAACGTGCTTCGATTTCAGTATCTCGAATCAACTCGTAAAGCTCGCGTTCTTCTGTGAGGGATGCCTTTTTAGTTCCGTTTGGGGGCTCGAATTTCTCCCACAATTCAAAAAATGTTCCTAGATGCCGATAATACTTCTGAAAACGTTCAAATACTGCAGAAGTAGGAGCTATAGTAAAAGTTTGAACGGGCTCATCTACCTGATCAAGCAGTTTATTCATTATTTTAATCTCTGCTGTAAAAGCAACCTTTCCGGTGTCGTAAATACCTTTTCTCCCTGCCCGTCCTGCGATTTGTTTAACTTCTTGTGATGTCAGTCTTCTTCTGCGTGTCCCGTCGAATTTTTCATTCTCAAGAAAGACAATGCGACGGATTGGCAAGTTCAATCCCATTCCTATTGCATCTGTGGCAACAACAACAGATGTTTCGCCACGATTAAAAAGCTCAATTTGTCGTTTTCTATTCTCAGGGGGCATGCTCCCATATATCATGCTGACACTATGCCCACTCCCTTGGAGACGGGAGGCAGTTTCTAGAACCTGCCTTCTTGAAAAACAAATAAGCGCATCCCCTTTTTTGGTGTACTTCAATCCAAACTCTCTTGGTTCTATCTCCAAGGGAATGTCCCGTGTGTATTCATGCAGTTCCAAATTTGCTCCATTTAATAGGTTGAGAAGCATCATTTTTATATTCCTGCTCCCAATAATGTGTACTTCCTTAGCATTTGCTTGCGTGATTGCTCGAAACCAAGAAAAGCCACGATCTTTATCTGCAATCATTTGGGCTTCATCAATGACGATTACCTCATGGTAGTCTTTTTCATGAAACATTTCGACTGTACAAGAGAAATGTTTAGCACCCTCCACCGACTTTTCTTCTTCACCGGTCTTTAATGAGCAAGGCACCCCTTCTGCATTTAGCTTGTCAAACACTTCTAATGCTAGAAGTCTTAGCGGGGCAAGATATAAACCACTTTCGGCTGCTTTCATTTTTTTGAGTGCCTGATGTGTCTTCCCAGTATTGGTCTCACCGATATGCAAAACATACCTAACCCTTTTTCCTAATGAAGGAGTATAGGCCTTTCCAAAAATATCTTCAATAATCCTTTCCTCTTCTGCTTGCCTTCTGGCTTGTTCCGCCAATACTTCAGCTTTTCTTTTTTCCCTGTTCTCCTCATCTTCTTCAAATATTTTCTGATGCAATGATTCATCAAAAGGAGTCTTCGTAAGTTTCAGTAAATCAGAAAGGTATTCTTCTTGAAGTTCATCAAAACAAGCCTGTGACAAATCAGCCAATTCATCTCGAAGCAGTCCTTGAAGGGCTCCCGAAGTCAATTTTTCCCCATATGCTTCCAAAAAATCATGGTGCAGTGTTGCAGGTAAATGGTTAATGAACTTTTTTGGGGCGAACCCTAAAATAAACTCTGAAATTAACCTTTCATACCTATAAAAATAATTTTCATATTCGTAATGATTCTTCCCCCAATCAAACAAGGAGTGTATATCACCTGTTAGTTCTTCAAAAAAATCAGTCACCATTAAATATTCTGTTGATTCAAACAAACCTGCTTCCACCAATTGTTCTTCTAGCATATATGGGGTAACATATTGAAATTTCGGTTTATTTTGAAGATCAGCTACTAATATTTCAGCGATATAATACCTAACATGCAAATATAAAAGAAGCGAACTCTCCTCAAAAAAAGTATTAGCTTCGTCTTGAAGCCTTTCACGTACTTTCCACCGCTCATTAGCCAGCCGTTGTTCTTCTTGTCGTTTAAAGAAGTTTTCCCTTGCTTTTTTATATCTCTTTTCCCATTCTTCCTGATTTTCAGAGAAGGTTTTTTTAATCCAGGTTAATACATCAAAAGGACGATAGCTCTTCAATTCATTGCGGAACAAGCTGTTGATTAGCTTGTGATCTGACCCTTCAGTAACAAAGCCCCTTTCGTTTAGAAATCCCCTTTTTTCTTTTCTAGGCACATCGTTTGAAGCCTTACTCAACCAGACATTAATCCATATCTGCTCCATATAAGACATCCTGTCAGATATGTACGTCGAATAAGAAGGTAATGTCTCTTGATTCTCTAAATAAAAATCCATATCCTGGATGATTTTTTGTTTTGTATTCTCTATTGCAATTGGGTATATATTTTCTAATTTTCCCATAATGATCCCCTTTTGAATTTCCTGTATGTAAGTTTACTCTTTTTCTTATTTATCCTCTCCAAAACAATTTTATAAATTATCTCCACGCATGTTTTATCTGCAAAATTCATAAGGACTTAGTCGTTCGTTAAAGAAACGTACAAACGCAACCTTGCAGATAATATGATAAATCATACCAGGTGTGTTAGGTAAATGGTACTCTTACCATTTCATGTACAGTATAATACATGATAGTTAGATTAGTTACTTATTATAATGGACTTTCATCGAGAAGTGATATAAATCACGTCTTATTGATTTTGCAGAGGAAACGTATGAATGACAATACATTGACTAATGCTTATGTAAAAGGTATATAAGGTAGATTTTAAATGAGGGTAAGGAAAATAATGATTTTTCAATTTATCCGAAATATAATAAGGATCATGAGTATACTGACAAAACATTCTGAACTTAGAAATATAGAGAGTGTTACTTACATAATCGACAAAATATGTGTCCTTTATAAATGAATTCAAACTGTCACGGCAATCAATATATTGCTCTTGAGTCTTTCTAGTTGATTATGAAAAATAACATCCAGAAAAGCTAAAAAGACTATAGAAAAAGGGGAGCCTGAAAATGATTCAGCATGATATCAATTACTATAAAAATTTCGACTCTATCGCAAAAGAGGTATTAGCATTATTAGCTCATACGATAGAGGTCAATACATTCTTCCTTTCTATTCGTAGTCCTTTACAAAGTTTTATGATCAAATCTTTTAACCGAAATGCAGAGTTAATATTTGAAGGAGACACCCTTCCTTATAATATGGTTTTTTGCAAATTAGTTGTTGAAAATGATTTGGAACCGCTTGTTATCCCCAACTTGAAGCAACATCCATTGACAAGTGATCATCCTATAACGAAGGTTATTGGAAACGGATGTTTTATGGGCTATCCCCTTACAAATGGGAATAATATCTTCGGGACACTTTGTGCTTTTGACATTAAACCTTTTGATTTCAAAGAGTATGATGTGATACTCATTAAGTCTTTGGCAACTTTAATCAGCCAATCAATCGTTCTTGAAAATGGGATTATCAGGGACTCATTGACAGGTCTCTATAATCGGAACTTCATTTATAATTATTTCAATTATAATAAGGATAAAATGCACAATGAAATGGCTATACTTTATATTGATTTGGATCATTTTAAATATTTTAACGATTCTTTTGGTCATGATGTCGGAGACTCTGTTATTAAAAGGACGGCTGAATGTCTATTGCAATTTGTACCCGAGGATAGTTATGTGGCACGAATCGGCGGGGATGAATTTATTGTTTTGTTACCTACATCTCAGTGTGAGGATCTCTTAATATGCACCCAACAAAAGGCTGAATTCATTTTAAAACAATTATCCACCATGCCCATTCACATTAATGGAAATGTTTATTTTGTCTCCGCAAGCATCGGGATAAGTTTTTATCCTGACAACGGTACCGAAATGGAGTCACTATTGAAAAAAGCGGATTGGACAATGTATAAGGCTAAAGAGTCTGGACGAAAAAAAATCCGATACTATCAAGAATGATTTTGCACTTCTAAATAAATAAAAAAACCAGTGTGTAATAAACACTGGTCTTCCATTATCGTAAAAAGATCCAACGTTTCGCTTTCAACCTTTGCAGAAGCTTCAGCAAGTTCGCATTTTCTTTATGTATCCGTTTCTCAGATGGTGAAGCGGAGGGGGTCGGGATGTTCACTCTCTCGGGTTTTTTGTTCATATACTGAAAGACCCTTCCTATTCTTTAGTTTTGAATAGTATATGCATATTTCCTCTAAATATCATAAGGGCAGAGGAATTTTCCTCTGCCCTTATTCTTATAGTACGTCTCTTAATCGGCTGAATCGTGCAGTTTTTTCTTTTTGATTCAGGATAATGCGTTCATTCTGTTTCATCACCTTTTTAGTATGAGGACTTAATCCTACATCGGGAATCTTGACCTTCGGTTTGATTACGGCAACTGAAATCTCGCTGCCTGCTTTATCATAAATGCTCATTCATCCTTCACCACCTTGCTTTTGTTTTATGACCATATCAAACATCATGATCAATAATGCTATTAATAAACAATCCACTTCTGAAACGAAGCTTTCTGATTTAACGTTTAGGATATAGGGTTCCATTAAAATACTTACAGGCTGCAATGCCATTTTTTCTTCATCGTTATAATACGTATCTTCTCTTTCCAATGTAGCACGGATGATACTGCCATTCAAGTTCGGATGCCCATTTAGCACCAATTGCTTGTCCTGTTCCGTTTTAAAAGGGAGAATCTTCACGTTCATCCCCTCTTTAGCGGCATAGGCCTGAAGCAGAATACTCAAGTAAGCTAGGTATTCCTTATTCGTTTGATAATACTCCGGAATTCCCTCTTTTTTCAAAAGGTGAAACATATTTTTTACCTTTTCGCGGTTGTCTGTTAAAAGTTTGTCACTTTCCGCAACAGCCCTTGTGGCATAGGAAAGTTCATTATCGCCGATTTTGGATATATACATACTCAAAAACACAAACATATCCACCAGAACAAACACAATCGCCATAATCAAAAAGTTCTTCCACTCAATGAATATACTTTTCGGATAGAAACTCCAATAAATTAATGCTCCCAATATAAAAATGACATACCAGGTTTTCCTAATCGCTTCAATCTTCCTACTTACCTTGTCTTTAAATTTCCAGGAAAGAACAACATATGCTAATAAAGCTATAAATACAATCCACACAAAGACTCTGAAAAACATTAACACATCGTTTTATCACCCTGCCCCTCATACAGCTGTTACCTTTCTCATATATCTCTCTATATATTATTCAGTATATATACATCTTTTCCCTGCATAGGGAGTGTGAAACTTATGTGCCGGTGGAGAGTTTTTCCCTATATAAATAAGACACTAACATATCTCGGTACGATTGACGGTGTGATAGTCCTGTAATGACAAGTAAAGTAATAACCTCACCATTGTGAGGAAGGGAATCCATCCCTCCTGATGCAGAACCCGTGATTCCAGCAAGGATAGTAGTAGTTACCTAACCATTTATTAGAGGACGTGTGAAAATACTTGATTTTCCTGATTCTGGGGTTAATGAAACAGCCTTTCCTGTACTTGCTTCTCAATTCATAATAACAGAAACAGCTTGGACGACAGCTACTAACAAATATGCTTACCATTTATTTTTTTAACAGGGTGTCTTTCTAAGAGCTTTTTAAAGCACTGTCCTAGGCATCCTCGATAAAATGGACCGATTCTATTTGGAATCATTGATGAATAATGTAATCACTTTCAAAATCTAATTTAAACTAGAGTTGGTTGGGTCCAGGGAATATAAATGCATTCACTAATTTACCTACATCCTATTCCCCAAGATCGAGCAACGCCCCCGCTACATTGAATGATGCCGTCCTTGCTTTTTACCAAAAAGCTACTACAGTGTATTCCTTAAATTAATAATAGATTATTGACATTATTCCATACTTTAGTGTTACCTTCTTGTTACCAGTCTCCAGAACTTCTTTCCCTTACTAGCTGGATGATCATAATCAGTTGGCTGCTCTTTTGCTTTTAAGTGATTGATTCTAAAATGAAACCTTCCCGTTTAATGTCCCGTAGTACTTTACAAATCAATTCTTCTCTATGTCACCCTGTTATTTTTTATATGCCTCCCTCCCATGATTCCATATCCGATCACATTGGCAATATAAATTCATCATAGCTTGATTAAAGATAGTTATATAGTTTCAAAGTTTTCTCATTTTCTAATACATCTCAATCCTATTATTATTTTCAAAAAAACTTTGCACCTCGATTCGAATAGTAATCATGTATTTTAGAATTAGAACGCAACTAAACGGCCCTTGACCTGGCATTATTCTTGCATGTATTACCAATGAAAAAATTTAAGGAGTGATTTTATTGTTTAATTTTAACCCTTCTGAAGAACAACAAATCATGATTGAAAAAGCAACTGCATTTATGAACGAGTTCGTTTACCCAAATGAAAAATATATGGTTCCACATCGCGGCCTGCCGGATGATATTTTAAAACCATTACAGGAACGGGTGAAAGAGCTTGGATTATGGGCCGGTCATTTACCAAAAGAAGTTAATGGAATGGGGATGGGCTTCGTTTCCCTCGGTTTACTGTCTGAAGTAATCGGTAGAAGTCCAATTGGTCCATACATTTTCGGCTCTATGGCACCTGATGCTGGAAATGGGGAAATTCTATGGAAGGCAGCCACCCCGAAACAGAAAGAGAAGTACTTGGTGCCTCTTGCCAACGGTGATATCCGCTCCTGCTTTGCGATGACAGAACCAGAAGTTTCCGGATCGGACCCTACGACACTTCAGGCCCGAGCTGAACTGGAGGGCGATGAATGGGTCATTAATGCCCATAAATGGTTTACAACAGGCGCTATCGGTGCATCGTTTTCCATTGTAATGGCGATGACAGATCCGGAGGCTCCACGTCATCAAAGATTCAGCTTGTTTCTCGTCGATTCTGATAATCCTGGTTTTGAAATCGTTCGTGAAGTACCCATTATCGGCGATCATTATACTGGTGGCCATTGTGAAGTTCGGTATACGAACTGCCGCATTCCTAAAGAAAACCTTCTAGGACAGTGTGGTGAAGGGTTTAAGCTTGCCCAACTAAGGCTTGGACCAGGAAGAATCACCCATGCAATGCGCTGGATTGGCGTTTCGAAACGAAGCTTCGATTTAATGCTTGACTACGCTTCTCGACGTGTGACACGTGGAAAAACACTAACCGAGTTCCAATCGATCCAAAACTTCATTGCTGATTCATCTGCTGATATTGAAGCTGCTCGTCTAATGACGCTACATGCTGCCTGGAAATTGGACAATGGTGATCAAGCTCGTAAAGAAATCTCAAGAATCAAATATTTTGGAGCAAAAGTGCTGCATGATGTCATCGACCGAGCCATTCAAGTGCATGGCGCTCTCGGAATTACAGGGGATACGCCACTTGAAGGCTTTTACCGTGAAGCACGGACTGCCAGAATCTATGACGGTCCGGATGAAGTCCATCGCAGCGTAGTAGCCAAGCTGGAACTCAAGGAGTTCATGGGGGGGAAATCCAATGTCCAAAAACCAGTCCAAAACACAAGCCAGTCAAATTGATTGGAATGTAATCGAAAACTACATCCGCTCACATATTCCTTTTTTACCGAATGATTCACTGCAGGCTAAAGCTTTCTCTGCAGGTTACTCGAATATTACGTACCAAATCAATATCGGAAAGTGGGAGGGTGTTTTTCGTCGTCAACCATTCGGAGACCTCCCGCCAAATGCACATGACATGAAGCGAGAGTTTACGATTTTGGGCAAGCTTAATCCCGTTTTTCCTTTGGCACCAAAACCGTTTTTATATTGTGATGACCCAGCCATTACGGATAAGCAATTTTATATAATGGAAAAGAAGGTAGGGCTTGTCCTTGATGATTCCCTTCCCCCTGAGTTGGATGGAAATCAAGCATATGCTAGGGCAGTCTCGGAAACGGTTGTCGATACACTTACATGTTTACACAGCATTGATTATCAAGCAGCCGGGCTCAATATGATCGGCAAACCGAATGGATATCTCGAACGTCAAGTCAAAGGCTGGATTAAACGCTACGAACGGTCGAAAACAGATGAATTAGACGGGGTAGGTGAAACCGAGCAGTGGCTGCTCGGCAAGCTTCCCTCCTCGTCACTTTCCAGTATTGTGCATAATGACTTCAAATTGAATAATATGATGTTTTCCTACAATAGCCCTGAAGCCGTGGCTGTTTTTGACTGGGAAATGAGCACAATCGGTGATCCATTAACGGATCTCGCCATCAGCTTGGCTTATTGGACCGAGCCAGGTGAAACCGAAACAGGACTCACCTCCGTTACTAGCAAGCCAGGATTCCTAACACGTAGGGAAATTGCCAACCTTTATGCATTAAAAAGTGGCAACAGTCTCAGTGATATTGACTATTATCTAACCTTTGCCTTCTATAAGATAGCCGTTGTCCTTCAGCAGCTTTATTATCGTTGGAAAAATGGGGATAGTCAGGACAGCCGGTTTGAACATTTACACATTGGAATCAAAAATTTAATGCATCAAGCAAATCGAGCAAAAAACCGTGAATTGTTATAAGAAACATTTGGATATGTCTATCCACACCTTGGGTTAAAATTTAAATAAAAGTTTAAAAGAACAAAGTCCCTCTTATCAGCGACTGACGGACATCAGTAAGCTAGATTAGTCATCTTCCTCAACAGATTGATTAGCAAATGCCCTCGAGCCGATGGTGTCTGGTGCTAGACACTAGGACATTTCGTATTAGTTACATTTCCATAAAAAAAAACAGACCAAGACAGAAAAACTTCACGGCCATTTCTGTTCCAAATGGTCGTGAAGTTTTTCTTCTATAGGTGGTTTCATAGTATTCAGAGATCTGTTTCCGAATAAAAGGATTCAAGTGATATCTTGACCAATTTCCCATGAATTCTGTTGAGGAAATTCCCTTGTTCTTCATGTTCGATTCCTTCTGCGATATGACGAAAAGCAATCTAGAAAAAAAGAAAAATAATATTACCAACAACATGGTAAAACAGTAAAGGTGAAATCTGTTGGACTTCACCTTTACTGTTTTTCTATAATAATCCGAAAAGAAAAACCATTGACTAGACTAATGTTGTGTTTCTATAATCCATACTATTCCCCATCTAAATAATCAATGGAAAGGGCAATAAAATAACGAATAGATTCCAAAAACTTATCAATTTCTACATATTCATCCGGCTGGTGAGCAAGTCGTGGGTTTCCGGGACCAATTATAATAGTTGGAATTCGTAAATGAGGCCAATACACTGAAGCGTCAGTATAATAATTAACACCTGAGGGCCGTAGGTCTAAATTAACGTGATTCTTCCCTGTTTGAACAGCAAGTTTTACGAAATCATCAAATTCATTTGTGGATACGGAATCCATTCGATTAATAACCTTTATTTGATATGTTGACTGTGACTTCTCTGAAATCTCCTTGATCATATTCTCAATATCATGTAAAATGCTGTCATTATCTTGTCCAGGGACAGTTCGTATATCTAGAGTTAAATTACACTGATCAGGCACAACATTTGTTTTTACTCCACCTTCAATTGTTCCAATATTAATAGTTGGGTAGCCTAATAGTGGATGTGGAGAGTATTCAAATTCATAGGTATGGAGGCGATTCATTAATTCGTTCATCGCCGTAATGGCATTTATCCCTTGGTCAGGCATTGATCCATGGGCCGTTTTTCCGTAAGTAATAATTTCTAGCCATAGACAGCCTTTATGAGATGTATACAGTTCGTTTTCACTAGGTTCCGATACAACTAACGCAGTAGCTTTATCTATTTGTCCCTTTTCTACGACTTTTTTTGCACCGTAACCATCAACCTCTTCTCCTGCAGTGCCGACAAACTGCAACTTCCCATTTAAATGAACACCAGCACGTTCGATACATTCTAAAGCGAGGACCATTGCAGCTACACCGCTTTTCATATCGGTTGCCCCTCGACCAAATACTTTATTATCTATTAATTGGCCGGAAAACGGGTCGTGTTTCCACTCTACCTTACCCGTAGGGACCGTATCAAAATGCCCACTATACACTAAATATCTATCATCTGATTTCACATTCGGGTATGTTACAAATAGATTTGCACGATCGTTACCGAGATCATCCAATTCGACTTGAAGGTTTGATGATTTTAAATAAGTTTGGATGACCTCAGCCACCTTTTTTTCATTTCCTTGTGGATTCACGCTGTTCACTTGAATAAGTGATTGTAGAAATCGAACAGATTTTGATTCATCAATAAGTTCAAAAATAGAATGCAAATCAGTCATCCAATCCCACCTTTTTAGAATGATTCTTCTTTAGGTTTTTCAGCTTAAAATTTTATTCACAAATACCAAAAATCCACTTGTCTCCAAATATATTTGGAGACAGGAGAATAATTAGGTCCTAGGTTTCTATCACTAACTTTTATTGGATATACTTAATGATTTGAACGATCACATAACCAACTATCTAATATGCCTGAAAGTTTCCCAGTTAATGCCAATGAAGCATGACCAGCTTCCACAAGTTGATGGGTTTTATCTTCACTTGAAACCAAATCCATCAATGGCAGGCTTTGTTCTTGAGGTATAAGGTTATCATTTTTTGAGATAACAACTAATAGGTTTGACTTAATTTTACCCAAATCGACTTTATTACCACGAATAGTGAACTCGCCCCTAACGAGTTTATTTTCTTTCATGAGGTCATTACTTATTTGTCGGAAAGCTTCTCCAGTTAAGGGTACATGGCCTTTTGTCCATTGGTTCATACGCCGCCACTTTTCCACAAAACGCTTATCATTAGCACGGGTCAAAAGTGTAACATAAGGACTGTAATAGATTGGAGAAGTTATGGATCTAAACATTGCTTCAATATAGACAGGAGGAATTAATCCGTAAACATCAATGAAGCGGTCTATATTAAAAGCACCTTCTTTTAGTCCCTCCGCCCATTTCTCAGGCATGGCAGGCACACTATAATCAATTGGTACCGCCGCACATACCAAGTTCTTAATTGGTTCATCCGCAATTGCGGCATACATGGCTGCAAGTGTACCTCCCAGGCAATACCCGACTACAGACACTTCATCTGCACCCGCATGCCTTAATGCTCGCCCTACACCTTTTTTAATATAGTCAACAACATAATCACCCAAAGTAATGTCTTTATCTTCGTATCCCGCAATCCCCCAGTCTAATAAATAAACATCATAGCCACTGTTTACAAGGCCTCCTATTACACTGGTACCAGGTGCAAAATCTAGGATAGTAGGGCGGTTGATTAGCGAGTAAACAATAAAGACAGGAACATCATATTTTTTTTCAACGGTAGGATAATGCCATAATGTCGCCTTATTTTTTTTCCAAATAGCATGTCTTGGAGTGTGACCTTCACTTAGTTCAGGTCCACTGATGGCATTTGAAAATTCGTTCCAACGCGTCATCTCTTTTTCAAAATCGAAAGAGGGAATTGTATTTTTATTTAAAGTTTCCGTAGCCAAATTTATTCCTCCTCATTATCATTTAGATGTAACAGCTAGGTTTTGTTCTTGTTTTGCTTTTGTATCAATGTTTTTGCCCATTAGCTCTTTAAGAATCAGAATCTCCTCTTTTAAGCTATGGATTTCTGCCAATTCACTTTTCACTTCTTGGAGATTTGATTTCAACTGTTTTACCTCTTCTAACTCTTTTTTGGATATCGTTTGCTCTTTTTTTAGCTGTTTTACTAGCTTAATAATGTCACGGGAAACTTCAGTAATGCTTTCCATTTCCTTATTGGAGGAATCAACAGAATCTTGTAATTTCCATAACTGTTCTTCCAGCGAGTCCAATTTTTCTTCCGTTTGGATAGCTAATTTCGCTACGTTAGACAAATCTGCTTTAGTAGGTACGTTCCATTGATTGGCGAAAAACTCCTGGTTCTTTTTAAAAAACTCCAGATAACGTGCTTGGGTATCCGAGGTTAATCTTGAATAGCTTACAAATTCCGGATCATTTGACGATCCTTTGATGAAATCATTTGCTTGTTTTTCCCATTGATCACTAAATTTTTTAAACATATCATAAGGATCAAATGTTTTTTGATCTACCATTTTCTGAAGAACCCCCTGTATTTTGATTTGATTTTATAGATTCGTTTAATCCCTCCATATATGTATGAAAAGGAAAAAACACATTTTTCATTTGGTTATTCATTATTTTCAAGAAATCACGTTGTTTATTCTGGATAATGGAAGCAGTTTGTTTCATATTTTCCACATACAAATAGCGGTTATTTTGTCTAAATTCAACATGGTCTTTTAACACGGACACAAAGTTGTCAACATGTTCGCCATTTAGCAGATTAGCCCCTGATGTTAACTTTACTGTATTGTTTTGCACATCATCTAATTGTTTGTTAATTTCCTCATAGGACTTTACTGGGAAAAAATATTGCAGGACAGTCGTTGCGTTGAGAAGTTCCTCTCTAGAGATTTTTTCCCAATGATGCAGTTCTTTAGAAAATTGTTCACTGAGTTCTTTACTATTTTTATGATTCCTTTTAACATTTTCTGCAAATTGGAGAACAGATTGAAGGAGTACTTCCTCACGAAATTCCGTTCTTTCAACCCAAGCATCTAATTGTTCAAACGCTTGATCCCATAAAAGGTCTAAACTTGAATTTGAAGTATTTTTTTCGATTTGGTGTATTTTTGCCATTATTTTTCCCCTCCACGCTTTACGATCGAAGTCATTAATTAAAGGACTTCGTCAAAAATTCATATATACTTCCCTTACCCACAAATAATCAGAGATAACAAAAATTACTAAACAACCTTAAATAACCTTCTCTTGGTTTACCGTTGGAATAACTGAATCCGATACCGGCTTTTCTTTTAGTATGATTGCACAAACAACAGACAGGGCCGCTACTGAGGCAAAAAATATAAAAACGTTACCAAAGTCTTGTGTACCATCCGCCCCTACAGTTACTAAATAACCCGCGACAAGAGGAGACACAAAAGCACCGAGTTGACCAATACCATTAGATAACCCAGTAGCACTTCCGACTATTTCCTTTGGATAGCGTTTAGGCAAAAAAGCATAAATTGAGCCGAAGTTTAAGTTAACAAAGAAACCGACAAGCAAGAGCAGAGTGAGCAACAGGGCAGGTTTCCCACTGTCTATCGCTCCAAGCATCCACAATACAGGAATACTACCTATCCCTCCAATTAAAGCAACAGGTTTCATACGGCCAAGAACTTTATCCATCAGCCATCCCCCTAATAACATAGCGAAGAAAGCAATGATATAAGGGGCAGAACCGAAGAAGCCCATTTCCTTAATATTCATCCCATGTTGCGTAACCAAAAAACTAGTTAACCAGGTAGTAGTTCCCCAATAAACGGCCAATTGACAAAAAAGAAGCAAAGTATAGACATAAAAATGAAAGTCTTTTAAGAAAAGCCCGTAGGTTTTTCTTTTCTCTTCCTTCGACATCTTTTCAATTGGAGAATCGTTTTGTCCATCAATATCCTGTTCCTTACTCATTCTCCCTTTAGCAATCATTTCTTTTGGGGTATTCGATACAAAAAACCACAGTAAAAAAATTGCAACCGCACCCGGAATAGCAAGAACATAGAATACCGGTCTCCAATCCCCCCCAAAAAAGTAGAAAGAGATACTAGTGACTATGACTGGCACAATTGCGGGAGCAACAGCCCATGAAGTTGCGAAAAAAGAAGTGGCTCTTCCTTTTTCATTTTGAGGAAACCAGTTGTTTATTGCCCGAATTGCTGGGGCAAAATGATGTCCTTCTCCAAATCCTAAGCCAATACGTAATAATAAAAACTGGGTGAAGTTTTTGACAGCTCCTGTTAAGGCTGTAATAACAGTGAATACCAATATTGCAATGTACATAACCTTTTTAGGACCAATTTTATCAGCAAGATAACCAGCGCTTATTTGAGCAGCAGCATAAGCAAAGAAAAACACGGATGCAAGTTGTCCTACTTCGACTGGGGTTAAGTTTAAATCTTCCTGAATAAATGGAAGGAAGGTTAAGACTGCCATCCTATCAAAATAATTAATAATATAGACCAGCCAAAGAACGACAAGAACGACATAACGGTAGTTCCATGCTTTTTTCACAATTTTATTCAATTTGATCGCTTCCTCTACATAGATTATGGTAAATCAATCCGCAATAAATAATTAGAGATGCTTTACTACTAAATAGTGTGAAATTTTAATTAAGCAGAAGATTCTTCAACTCGGCCTTTAAAACTTTGCCTGCCGAATTACGAGGAAATTCTTCTACGAATTGAATTTCTGTTGGGACTTTATAATTGGCTAAATATTCGGAAACAAAATCTTTTATTTCTTGCTTTTCTATGGTTTCATCAGCCTTGGGTATGATAAAGGTTTTTACGACTTCGCCCCAGAGAGGATCTGGAATTCCTACTACAGCGGCTTCTAATACTTTTGGATGATTATATAAAACATTTTCTACTTCAATCGAGAATATTTTTTCCCCACCACGGTTTATCATGTCTTTTTTACGGTCCATAATATATACAAAACCATCCTGGTCTATTTTTGCTAAATCTCCTGAGCGCCAGAACCCATCAATGAATGATGCTTGGTTCGCTACCTCATTGTCCCAATAGCCCTCAACCACCATTGGTCCCTTCATTAATAATTCTCCAACTTCTTCAGGTAAACATGGTTCACCCTTATCATTAACCACTTTTAATACTCCAACAGGAACCGGCAATCCAACCGAAACAATCTTGTTTTGATTATAGGATTGTGGCATTATTGTTGCTGGTGAAGTACTCTCGGTTGCGCCGTAAGCATTATGCAGATAGGCATTCGGAAAATGCCTTTTTAAATTATTAATAGTTTCGGAAGACATAGGTGCACCACCAAAGGCAATACAATTTACCTTTGGATACCTATAATTTGGAAAATCTTGGTGAGACATCATCATGACATAGATGGTTGGGACGTTAAATAAAAAGGAAACATTTTCTTCAGCTGTTAAACGAATATATTCTTCCGTCCTATATCTACTCATGATAACGGATGTCCCGCCTATTCTAACCATATGCAATAACTGGCCAATCAAGCCGGTGACGTGAAAGAGAGGAACAGCGATTAATGTCCGTGTTTCTTGATTTAATTTTAATACCTGTTCATAATTCATTGAGCTGTGAATGGCTCCTAAATGACTACCAATGGCTCCTTTTGGAAGTCCCGTTGTACCTGAAGTATACATAATGAATAACTCATCATCTTCCGAGACATTTATGTTTACAACTGAAGATTTTTGTTCTAGGACTTCAAAAGGAAGATAGTCTTTTCGCCTTGGTGTTCCATTTCCAATCAAGAAATAATTTTGAACATTTATGATTGAATCTTCATCCCTCAAGTTTTCTACTTTAGGTAAAAATTCATCATCCGTAATCAAAATTTTGGTGCCGGAATGTCCTACCATATAAGAAAGTTCTTTTTCTTTTAATCTCGTATTTAATGGCACAACTATGGCGCCAATTTTCGCACAAGCAAACACTAGTAAAGAGAACTCGATACTATTCCCCAATAAAAGGGCCACACGGTCTCCCTTCCCAACAAGCAAAGAGTTTTGTAAATTACCGGCAATATTTTCCACTTTATCGAGCATCTCTTGATATGTGAGTCGAATTCCATTCATGACCAGTGCTTCTTTTTCGGGATATTGTTCAACCGTTTCTTTCAACATAGACATGATATTTTTTGGCCGTTTTCCGAAAACCTTCATTTTACGATTAAAATGCATTTCTTCCACGATGTTCATTTTCATACCTCCTTAACTAGCTATTTATCTTGCAGTCCAGCCCCCATCGACATTCAATATTTGGCCCGTAACATACGCAGATGTATCAGAAGCCAAGAAAACCACTGGCCCTACCAAGTCTGAAATTTCTCCAATTCGTTTGATCATTGCAGAATCTATTATCTTTTGAAGCCTTTCAGGGTCAGAGAGCCAGTCACCAGTCATCGGAGTTTTTATATATCCTGGTCCAATTGCATTAACGGTAATATTATATGCAGCTAATTCTTCCGCCCAAACTTTTGTCATTTGGTTAATGCCACCTTTACTTGCAGCATAAGATGTTTGGAATGGCATTCCAATCGTTCCTAAAATTGATGAGATATTGATTATTTTTCCATAGCTTTGTTTGATCATTTGTTTTGCACAAGTTTGACCAACTAGAAAGATTCCTTTTAAATTAACTTCTAAAACTGTATCCCAGTCGCTTTCTTCTATGTCAATTAATGGCTTACGAATATTGAGTCCCGCATTGTTCACTAAAATATCAAGTGAACCAAATCTATCGACAATTTGGCTAACCAAATCTTCCACTTGAGACTTTTTAGTAACATCGCAAGAAATGTAGTGTGCATCAATATTTTCTTCCCTTAACTGTAAAACCGCTCGTTCTCCTTCCTCAGTTCCTCGGCTGGAAATGACAACTGTTGCATCATGATGGCCTAAAGCCTGAGCCATTCCAAATCCAATACCTTTACTACCTCCTGTTACTAGTGCAATCTTTCCTGCTAGATTAAATGTAGGCAAATTCATACTCTTTTTCCCCTTCCCCTTTTTGAATGACTGTTCTTTTGTTTCAGCAAAAGAATAATCAAACCGCCATTTATATATTTTTTTTAGACTTACACAATAATTAGTTAATGCAATTGCCGTGCCAGCTTTTATAATTGGATTAAAAAAATTATTTCATGGCACCTTTTTTACCCGAAATATGTTTATATAGCAATGAATCGGGGTAGTAAAACTTTATTTATTGCAAAAAAAGCCAACGAATTTACGTTGACCATAATGGATTATATAAATTGCCCTTGATTACTTTCTTCATCATTTACCGTGTTTACAAACCTAATCTCTTCATTTTTTTTACAAGTGCCGATTGACTGATGCCTAATTCTTTAGCCGTGCTACGTGTTGTTTTATATTCTTGAATTTTCTCTTTTATTATCTTTCGTTCAACTTTTTCAATGATTTCTTTTAATGTACTCTTTACATTTTGTTTAAGTTCTAATCCTTGTAACATACTTGGTGGCAAATCCTCCAAGCCTATTTGTTCCAGATCGGCCGTTACAACTAATCTCTCAATCAAGTTTTCCAATTCCCTAATATTACCAGGCCATGGGTATTCCTCGAAGAAACGAATGATTTCCGGATGAAAACGCTTATTTAATCGGTTCTTTTTGTTCATTTTATTTAAAAAATAGAAGGCTAACGGTACGATATCTGCTTTCCTTTCTCGTAATGCTGGTATTTTAATGGGAACAATATTTAATCGGTAGTAAAGATCCTTTCTAAACTCACCATTTTCGACCATTTCCTCCAAATTCCTATGTGTCGCGGAAACAACCCTTACATCTATTTTGAAGCTACTTCTCCCGCCGACACGAGTGATTTCAAATTCTTGTAAAACCCTTAATAATTTAACTTGAAGATCGATTGGCATGTCCCCAATCTCATCTAAAAAAATCGTACCCCCATTTGCCTGTTCAAATAAACCAGGTTTTCCACGACTGTCCGCACCTGTAAATGCGCCCTTTTCATATCCAAATAGTTCAGATTCAAGAAGGTGCTTTGGTATGGCTGCACAATTCACTTTAATTAAAGGTTGGTTTGCGCGTTCACTTTCTTGGTGTAGGTATTTAACGATGACCTCTTTCCCGACGCCGGACTCACCTAAGATGAGTAAAGTTGAATCGACTTTTGCCAGTTTTTTAGCAAGAAGAAAAACCTTTATAATCTCTTGGCTTTGGGCTACGGATCCGTCAAGGTTCATATGCAGCATTTCCTTTTTTTTAAGTTCCTCGATTTCATTTAAATATTTTTGGGTTAAATTTATGGAATTTTGCAGTTCGGTCTTCATATGGTTTAAATCCGTTATATCCCTTACATTCGTTACAACGTAAGCAATTTCCCCATTCTTGTCATATACAGGATTTCCAGTGACTAATAGTTCCTTTCCTCTTACAGTCTGAATAATCGTTTTTGGCGCTTTACCATCTAAAACTTTCATTGTAACGGATTCAGAAACTAGGCCCTCTTTCACCACTGTTTTCATATTTTTACCAAGAAGTTCCTGGCTTTTCACACCAGTAACTCTTGAATATGCATGATTTACCATCATTCCATTACCATTTTTGTCGGCAACGTATATCCCATCGTAACTTGACTGAAATATGGAAGCTAAGATGTTTTGGATGTCTGTATTGTCAACACTTTCTATCTTGGTGTCCTGAGATATGATGAAGTCACCAATTGTATACATATTTTGCATTTCATTCGCCCCTAAAGAGTGTTTTGTAAGAATAACAGGTAAAGCGTTTTTAAATAAACTTTTTGTTTTAGATAAATAGGATGATGAATTTTCGAATCAAAAAACATAGGTGATTCAAAATGTACTCAATTACATTTATTTATTTAATTCTCCAAATTGTTTGAAATACCTTTTGCTTTTTCAGAATTTTCACTATACTCTACATAGTTAACGAATTCTTTACAAAACTTCTAATTAGTTGGATGAATTTAAAAATGGCCAAAAAAAATAACCCGTACACGTACTAATGGAAAGTACCTGTTCATGGTTATTTCTCAATGAGATTTTTCATTTTTAATAATTAACGGTCTCGAGCTTACACTCTACTACTTATTTACCCCTGAACCTACCATAACTTTAAAACCGTCTTCCACACGACGTAATAATCTAAGCTGTGCTGTTCTAGCAAGATTAATGTATTCGTTTGAATTAGCTGTACGTTCTTTTCTATGTGTTTGTAAGTTCTCTACATAGGCTTTATTGTTTTCAACAGCCCTCTTTTCAAATCGCTCCATTATATCAAAGGATGATTTTAATGGAGTTAACATAATGTTTTCGAATCGATTCACGACTTCCTGTCCTTCATTAATGAAAGAACGATGTCCCTCTGACAAAACTTCCTCCGCTTTATTACTTTGGAATGAGTTCATAACATCCGCATTTACTTTTTTATTTCCTTCGTAAAAGGATGTGAGTGATTTACGAAGTTCAGCATTGAACTTTGAGGTTTCCTCAAGTGTCCTAATGTATACTTCCTCTTGATTTTCAAGCACTTTACGGGACCGCTCAATAGCACCTTCATACTGATTCCAAACTGTATTAACGATTGATTCAGAAATATAGGCCTTTTCAATTTGTTCATTCTTCTTTTGACTCATTTTTGTTCCTCCCCTTATTCTTGCTAGATTTCTCTATTGAATCCCTCATCTGAAATGAAGGCATATAGAGCTCTAAAAAACTTGAATACATACGGAAAAATTGATCCAACATGGATTGGTAGTTCTCCAAATGGGTTGCATGGGTTCTTAAGTAAGCAACACCAGCGTCTGTGATCGAATATTTCCTTTTAGCGGGACCACTGCCTGTGGTATCCCATTCAGAACTCACTAAATTATCTTGTTCCAGTTTTCGCAATAGCCGATATAAGTTCCCTTGATCAAGGGTTTGGAACCCAAAGTTTTGCAGCTTTTGGATAAGCTCGTAGCCATGTAAAGAAAATCCGCTGAGAAGTAACAAAATAAATGGCATAATAAAATTTTTCGAAGGGGCTAATGATTGTTCTTTGTTGTCTTTTGCCATCCAATTTCACCTCGATAATTAATCTATATATGTATTTTACACCTATAAGTAATTACAAGTCAAGCGAGCACATATATATATAATGCAATTGACTGAAATTTCAAAAATAAGCCACCATGGGGTAAGGTTTTGATCTTACAGAAAAAGGAATATCTTGCTAAATCTCGAATTAGTCAATTACGGACCAAACTATTTGAGAATGGTGGTGACTCAAAACGCTTGTTAGACAAAGAAATGGCATCCAGGAATTATACGACTTAGAACCTACAACGTTTGATTCAAACAAAATTTGGATTCTGTCTTGCGTTTTATTTCAAAATAGCCATGGTTGGGTGCTCCTAAGAATTGAACTATGCTGATGGTATATGTACGAGTGGAGTGAATGGCGAGCTCATCCACTATTGTACGAAAATTTTATTACTAGCAGCTTGACGTTACATTAAAAGAGAGCATGCGGACATCGATGCAATTACCATTGTTTCATTCTTCGTATTTATGGCAATTAAATCAAAACAAGTTAAGGGGGTTTTGATTGTGAAAAAGACAGCTGTCAGTAAAAACGAAATGCCTTATTTACGTGTTGGTTATGGCGAATCTTTAATTCTCATTCATGGACTTGGTGAAATAAAGGAGGGTTGGGGGAAACAGTTTGAATTAGCAGATCAGTATGACCTGATTGTTCCTGATTTAAGAGGACATGGTGATAATCTAAGAATGGACGGAATAACGATTAAAAATTTTGCAAAGGATATTTTGTCCTTACTTGATGAATTAAAAATAGAAAGCGCTCATATTTGTGGAATGTCAATGGGGGGTATTGTAGTACAGGAAATTTATCGGCAAGCACCAGAAAGATGCCTATCCTTAATTTTAGTCAGTACGTTTTATCATGCCCCAGCACAGTTTAGAACAATCTTTTTCCCTGTTCGAAAGGCAAGGGCACTCTTATTGTCTTCCGAGGAGCAAAAATTAATGGCTGCCAAAACTTGTTTATACTCTTGGAAACAGGAGAACATGGAAGCGTTCTTCAAGTTTTATAAACCAAACAAAGAAGCTTACGTTAAATCTATGGAGGCATGCCTAGAAATCGATAATCGCTCTTTATTGCCGAAAATTAAAGTTCCTACACTTGTTATTGGCTGTCAATATGATTCAATAACCCCAGTTTGGATACAGATTCTTATGCACGAACAAATCCCTAACTCTGATCTAGTTATTTTCCAAAAATCAGGACATATTGCAAAACTTGAAGTTACGGAAAAATTCAATCACACATTGCGTCACTTTTTAAATGAAAACGGACTGACTGAAAAAGCTGGATAATTTGTCGAAGGAGTACTTTCTTCCCTTTTATCTACCCATTGGAATCAAAGAATATTATTAATTCTAGGTCAACACCAATAATTCAGTCTCAGAATCGAAGAAATGATTCCTTTTTCAATGGAAGCATTTCTTCTTTATTTTATTGAACATTGACCACTACATTGATTGTTAATGCTTAGATTTTATTTTCCCATCCAAATCCGTTCCTTTGAAACAGTTACAGAAGGAGCACGGGAGTTATTTTACATAATCAAAAACTCATTCGAATTGAGTGAGTTTTTTTGCATGATTAGAAATTAATTAGCTGAATATGTGCAAAGGATATCATTCTTTACACGGCTTTGAGGGGAAATCAAATTATTTGAACAACATCGGGGGACAAAATCATCGGTTCATTAAGAGACAAGTCCTACTTTAACGTTAATTTGTTGACATTTTAACCTTTATTAAACTTATTGAAATAACCCTATTCGTCACTTTATGATTTTAAAGCAATTCAGCATATCTTTAGGTAAATTGAATGAATTTATTATTCACATCCATTTAGAACAGTGGTGACTCCCAACACGTAATATAAGACAAAGAAGCTCTAGGGGATTCAGGAGTCCTACGCTTTAAGACTGGATATTATTTCGCCTTCCATTTCAAAATAGTTATTTTAGATTTGATGCTGGAAGATATATTCTTTGTTCGAAAGGATTGTCGAGCGCCTCCCTACTATCAAGGACTTGATAAAAAGATTAAAACATGACCTTAACTTTCGCTGCGAATGTAACAATCACGTTTCTGATATACATCCTCCGTTGCTTCCTATTCCCGTTTAGTCAAGAAATCTCAGAAATAATATGCTGGAAAAAGTGCAGGACTCCATTCCTTTTCATGCTATGAAGAGGGTCTAGTTCTTTTAGATGCCACACATTTTGAGCAAGAGACCATACAACTGCACAAGATTAACTTTTTACCGGAAAGAAGGCAAAAGATTATAGAAACAATTATTAAACACTCAATTACAAGTGATTAACCATCCGTAATTATGGAAACTCTATTAAAACAAGTTAAGGAGGTTTTGAATGTGAAAACGACAGCTGTTAGTGAAGACGAAATGCCCTATTTGCGTACTGGCAATGGCGAACCTTTAGTTCTCATTCATGGACTTGGTGAAATAAAGGAAGGTTGGGAGAAACAGTTTGAATTAGCAGATCAGTATGACCTGATTGTTCCTGATTTAAGAGGACATGGCAATAATCCAAGAATGGACGGAATAACGATTAAAAATTTCGCGAAGGATATTTTGTCCTTACTTGATGAATTAAAAATAGAAAGCGCACACATTTGTGGAATGTCAATGGGGGGTATTGTAGTACAGGAAATTTATCGGCAAGCATCAGAGAGATGCCTATCCTTAATTCTAGTCAGTACGTTTTATCATGCTCCAGTTCAATTAAGAACAATGTTTTTCCCTGTTCGAAAGGCACGGGCTCTCTTGTTGTCTTCCGAGGAGCAAAAATTAATGGCTGCCAAAACTTGTTTATACTCTTGGAAACAGGAGAATATGGATGAGTTCTACAAGTTTTACAAACCAAACAAAGAAGGTTATGTAAAATCTATGGAAGCATGCCTTGAGGTCGATAATCGCTCTTTGTTGCCAGAAATAAAGGTTCCTACACTTGTTATTGGTTGTCAATATGATTCAATAATCCCAGTTTGGATACAGATCCTTATGCACGAGCTAATCCCTAATTCTAAATTAGTTATTCTTAAGAAATCAGGGCATATTGCAAAGCTTGAAGTAACGGAAAAATTCAATCATACATTGCGTCACTTTTTAAATGAAAACGGACTGACTGAAAAAGCTGGATAAATGGGAAGGAGTTCATCCTTCCCTCTACATTCTTTAATTGTTTCCTTTGGAACTGGCAAGTTTGCGTCACTTTACAAAGAGCAACTTTACCTCTTTTAGTTCATCCTTTAAATTATTGATTTCATTATTCATCATTTCCATACGACTTTCTTTAAGTACAAAACTCATCTCATTCAATACTTCTTTCAAGGAAGTGAAGTTACCTTTTTCATTCCATTTTTTTGATATGTTGTATGTTATGTCATCTAAATGATCTAGTTTAGTTTCATTCATAATATAATGTTTAGCAACATTAACTATCTCTTCTTTACTCATGTAATTCATGAAGTCCAACCAATATTTAATAATGGCTCTTTGGTCCTGGACTTGGTTTAGGTGTGACCCTACTAACTCTTCTACCAGCAATACGAATCGTTCGCAATTTGCCGTCTGTTTAATATGTTTATTCCACTCTTCTTCAAGCTTTTTATATTCAATATATGTCTCATTTTCCATACCTGGCATTCTATTCTCCTAATCTACTAACCCCTATGGGGTCCAGATTAAGCGTAATGTAGTATAGGATTTTAGTCAATTAGCAATTTTTAAAATATTTGGTACGATCACATAATAGAATCATATATAATGAATAAAATATTAATTACAGAAAAGAGGTATTTTCATGCCATTCGTAAATCATGACAATGAAAGCCTTTACTATGAGGTTCACGGACAAGGTGATCCTTTATTGTTGATAATGGGACTCGGCTATAACTCTTCATCATGGCATAGAACGTTGCCCACTTTAGCTAAGCGCTTTAAAGTAATCGTTTTTGACAATCGTGGTGTTGGTAAGAGCAGTAAGCCTGAACAGCCATATTCTATTGAAATGATGGCTGAGGATGCAAGAGCGGTCCTTGATGCTGTTTCGGTTGACTCAGCACATGTATATGGAATTTCAATGGGTGGAATGATTGCCCAAAGGCTGGCAATCACTTATCCAGAACGTGTTCGTTCTCTTGTTCTAGGTTGTACCACTGCGGGTGGTACTACTCATATTCAACCTGCTCCAGAAATATCTGCTTTAATGGTATCTCGAGCCTCCCTTACAGGTTCTCCAAGGGATAATGCCTGGTTAGCGGCACCAATAGTTTATAGTCAAGCTTTTATTGAGAAGCACCCTGAATTAATTCATGAAGATATCCAAAAGCGAATAGAAATCATTACTCCGCCAAGCGCATATCTGTCTCAACTACAAGCTTGTCTAACTCATGATACATCCAATGAACTTGATAAAATAAACATACCAACATTGATTATACACGGTGATGCAGATAATTTGGTTCCATATGAAAACGGTAAAATGTTAGCTGAACGTATTCAGGGTTCTCAGTTTCACACCGTATCCGGTGCTGGCCACATTTACATAACAGAAGCAACTGAGGAAGCAAATGACAAAGTTATTCAGTTTCTAGCTCATCTATAAAGTTACGAAAAAAGTATCGGTGGGACGATTGCAACTGCTACAATATTTCCTGGATCAAGCATTGGAAAATTAGCAGATATCGCAATAAAATTACCTGGATCATCAAAAGATCAGTCAGAAGGCGATTATAAACCAATCCATCTAATGGGCTCTCTTGTTGAGCAAGCGCTTTTACTTTTCTACGATGCTGTCATCCTTAGAATTAAAGAGAAAAAGAAATTGGATCCAATAAAATGTATGGACGACACGCCAACCAATGATGAAATAAAAAGTAAGATGTAAAAAACAGCAAGGAATTCTTCTGAATTCCTTGCTGTTTTTTGAATTAAGATAGTTGATTGAAGTTTATTTTAATGGAATTATTTTATTTTCAAACCTAACCCAAACATTTTATATATGGGCTAAAATCAAACATATCCTTCACTCCTCCTGTTTATTAATTAAATTCAGTTTAGTAATATGCAATAAACATGCCAGTTAAGAAATAAGATGAAAGGTTTTTTAGAACATCACAGTAAATAACCTTCCAAATTCTGTGTTATGATAAGTGAACGAAAATATTGCTTAAATTCAGGAGGAAAGTATATATGCTTAAAATTATAAAGTTTTTAACTTTCATTTTTATTTCAGGGATACTTTTTTTGGACCTTTATCCTCCTCTAGGGAGACGAGCGACTAAAGAAAAAATAAAAAGTTTCAGCACAAAGGAGAATTTTGTTGATGGGAAGTTCATCAACCAGATTCCTGCAAGTCAGGCGATGAGCCTCAAACATACAGGTTCGATACTACGGGATTATATAAAAGGAAATCCCAATAAGCGGCCCGACAATCCTATTCTGATTGAAACTAAAGAACATATGATAGGTGATTTCAATAAAATCACCTGGTTTGGACATTCTGCCTTCATGTTGGAGATGGATGGAAAAACCTTATTAGTGGATCCAATGTTTGGTAAAGCCCCCACTCCCTTTCCGCTGTTTGGAAATAAGCGTTTTAGCAGGGACTTGCCTATAGATTTGGAAAGGCTTCCTCCAATCGATGCGGTTCTACTATCACATGACCACTATGATCATTTAGATTATTACTCTATAAAGAAGTTAAAAGATAAGGTCGGTCAGTTCATTGTTCCACTGGGGGTTGGGGGCCATCTTGAAAGATGGGGCGTTAAAAAAGAAAAGATTCAGGAGCATAATTGGTGGGATGAAGTTAATTACAACGGCCTGCATTTGGTTTGCACGCCTGCGAGACATTTTTCCGGAAGAAGTTTACGCGATGGCAATTCTACTCTGTGGTGCTCCTGGGTAATTAACGGAAAACAAGACAAGATATTTTTTAGCGGGGACAGTGGGTATGGTACACATTTTAAAGAAATTGGAGAAAAATTCGGTCCATTTGATCTTACATTAATGGAATGTGGCCAATATGATGAGCGCTGGTCCACCATCCATATGACGCCGGAAGAAACAGTTCAAGCAAACATCGATGTGCAAGGAAAACTAATGATTCCGATTCATTGGGCAGGGTTCACATTGTCATTTCATGACTGGACAGACCCAATTGAAAGGGTAACTAATGCGGCCAAAGAACATTCCGTTCAGGTTTCTACACCGCAAATAGGCGAACCAGTATTTATTGGAGTAAAAGAGTTTCCTCAAACAATATGGTGGAAATAAAATCAGTCTATCCTAATTTGGGATAGACTGATTTTATTTATTTAACTGTGTTCCTTCTTATTATAATGAAGATTCATTTTTATAGTATGATCTTTCTTTCCCCCAAAATAATTTGTTCCGATTACACCTAAAATGATAAGGACCGACCCGATTATATCGTAGATTGTAATCTTTTCATTTAGAATAAGTGCTCCTGCCACTATTGTGACAACGGTGGAAAGGTTTGCAAAGACACTCATTTGTGTCGCATTGATTTTTGATAAAATGCTGTTGGATAGCAACGAAGTGACCAATGAGGCCAATATTCCTAAATACAAAATGGAACTGATGAATTCCATGCTCAACCATGGTGAAAAGAATTCCTGCATTGTTCCTTGGTTGATGTGGGAACTGATAGCGGCAATGTTAAAAATGACGAATCCTATTCCCATCATAAAAAAGGACATTTCACCTGGGGTATAATCTTTGGCTAGTGAACGGGTCATTGTCGTATAACATGCGGTAGCAATACAGGATAGAAGGATTAACACCATTCCGAGCATGTCGGAAAAATTGATTGAGCTCCCTTTCAATACAAAAATAAAAATGACACCCACTACCGATAAGACAATCGAAAGCTTCTGATATAAAGACGTTTTTTCCTTTAAAAAATATCCCGCTATCATCACCGTTATAATCGGGGTAACGGCTGATAAGATTCCAGCATCGGTGGATTGTGAGTATTTAAGTCCGAAGGCTTGAAAGGCAAAGAAAAGAGTTGGAAATAATAATGACAGCGGAACCAGTTTTTTTGCTGACTCCCACGTGTAATTTACTTTGATGACTTTAAAAGCAACTAATAATGATATGATGGCGAAGGAAACGCTGAATCGGAACGCCAATGTATCAAGTGGATTTGATTCAGCAATTGCCATTTTCGTGAATAAGAATGATAGGCCGACAATACTGGCATGAAATATGGCCAACATATATGCAAAAGATTGGGATTTCATAGATGCAGCTCCTCGACTAGACTACTATATATCCATTTTAGGTATAGTACCCCTTGTATCTGAATTGCAACCCAAGTTTAAAGGTAAAAGATACAGCTCCCACGATCCTCCGCTTAAATATTGCAGGTTATATTAAGCTTCAGTAATCTTATTATTCTTAGGAACGACAAAAATTGTTACGATTAGCGAAGTTTTTTTACTCTTGGATATATCTTTTGGCTTTTATTATATATTGATGGTTCTAGTATTATATGAATGACTAAAACTAAGATTCCTAAAAAGGCAATAAGAAAAAGCTAATCCGTAGGTAAAGGATTTGCTTCTTCTGTTCTGATACAAATAATACATAACTTGAAACAATACCTGGGTACTAAATTTTTGATCTCCTTTTATGTTTAGTTCCAATTTCGATGTGTGTAATACAATCTGATTTCTTCAAAGCGAATCAGGATATTTAATTTATTTTAGTGTGATACAAATTTAAACCCTTTTAGGGTGAATGGTCGGTTGAAAATATGGTCTGCTGATTTTGATAATAAAAGGTATTCAGCAAAAAAGTTTACTTGGTAACATACCTCTTGTAGTGATACCTTTAATTATATTGAAAAGCTTCGATTTGTCGGAAACACGGTTGAATATCTCGAAGAAACCCAATAATGAATTTCCTAGTCTAGATGTAGCATGACTTCATTTTCTTTAATAAAGCTAGAATAGATGGAGATTCTGTAGCTAACTTTCAGTTATTATCACTATTTATTCACAAAATAATAGAAACGACCATTAAGACATTACTAAATAATGATTATTTTCCATTTTCACTTATGATAAAATTTCAAGGAGAAAGTGAGGTTTACATATGTTAGTGACCACTATTATATTTCTTTTGGCCGGTCTAGCTGAGATTGGTGGGGGTTATCTTATTTGGCTTTGGTTAAGAGATGGAAAATCCATATATTTAGGATTTATTGGAGGGATCGTTTTAGTTTTATATGGCATCATTGCAACATTCCAAACGTTTCCAACTTTCGGGCGTGTATATGCTGCATATGGCGGTGTTTTTATTGTGTTATCGGTATTATGGGGATGGGGCATCGATAAGAAAACGCCTGATTTTTATGATTGGATTGGGGCTGCAATCTGTTTAATTGGGGTGTCTGTCATCATTTGGGCGCCGAGACATTAGAAGTAAAGGGCTTTAAAGCCCTTTACTTACTCAAAGCAGCCGATTGATTAAATATTTTCCATCGTACGCAATATAAAATCTCACGTCCTCTCGGGATCATTATTTAGGTGTTACATATCTTCAGATAACCTTGGAATGAATGTTTTTCTAAACCAATTTCTTTTCCTTACTACTAACGGCCATATTGCTGGATTTTCCCTGTATAAACCAAATCGCAACTGCCGCGATAATGCATGGAATGGCAAATGCTAAAAAATTAACCTGCAATGACAATTTCATATCAAGCAAGACCCCGCAGAAAGTAGGAGCGATAATTCCACCTATTCTTCCTACACCTAATGCCCAGCCTACTCCAGTTGAACGGATTTCGTTAGGATAAAACTGTGATACATAAGCGTTCGTTACGATTTGTGTACCAGTTGTAGTTCCTCCCGCAATGGCAATCAACACATAGAGCATGATCATGCTTGGTTTAAAGCTCAGCATCGTAAGTGTTGCAAACCCTATGACTAAGAAGGAAATCAGAACCACTTTAGATCCAAATCGATCAGCAAGCTTTCCTCCGACAATTGCCCCAAATACGGCGCCGAGGTTAAGTGTCACTAGGAAAGTTAAGCTGGATCCTAATTCATATCCTGCCCCTTCCATAATTTTTGGAAGCCATGTACTCAATCCGTACATCACGAACAGGCACATGAAAAAGGCGACCCAGAACATGATTGTACTAACTGTCCGACCATTTTTGAATAATTGTTTCACCGGGAAACCAGTAGAATCATTTTTACTTTTCTCATGAAGAACATAATGATCATTCGCAGTGTATTTCCCGTTTACATCCACTTGATTCAGTACGTCCGCCAATTGGCTTTTTTGGTTTTTTAATATAAAATAATTCAATGATTCTGGTAACATTTTATAAAGAATCGGCATAAAGATCAGTGGAAGAGCACCAAGCCATACCACTGCGCGCCATCCAAAGTTAGGAATCAGATACATCGCACCTAATGATGCAACAACACCACCTAAGGCATGTCCACTGAACATAATTGCAACCAGTGTGCTACGAATTTTTTTCGGAGCATATTCAGTAATAATTGCTATTAGATTAGGCATGACTCCCCCCAATCCTAAACCTGCAACAAAACGTTGTATTCCAAAAGAAGTTGGCGTATCTGCAAACCCTGAAGTAAAAGTAAATATAGAAAAAATGACCGTACAAATTAAGATGACTTTCTTTCTTCCAAATTTATCAGCTATTGGTCCAAAGACTAACGCGCCTATCATCATTCCAAACAAAGCATAGCTGCTAAATAATCCTGCTTCTACAGCAGTGATTTTCCACTCAGTCATCAAAGAATGTAGGATTGTTCCAAGCATGAACATATCATATCCATCACAGATAATGATAAAGATACAACATAATAAAATCTGTAAATGAAAGCGGTTAAATTTTTGTTCATCAATCATTTCAGATACACGGATTGTGCGCATTTCCTTCGCCTCTTTCTTCTTTTCCTTTATTGACGAAAGTCTAAAGGAACATTCTAAGTTTTTTGAAACCAGCTAACCACCAAATTAAAAAATAACAATAAAGACTTAAATTACACTTATATAGAACTAAGTTCACTATATATTAACTTAATTTTTAGAATATTGTCAATTATCAATATTCATTAAGGTTCATAGAATAGGAAAAACTTTTTATGAAAAAAAGGCAAAAAAAAGCCCTCTAGTCAAAAGAGGACTTTTTTGAAAATAAGAATTTAGGCATCTAATGCTTCTTTTCTCTTTCTTTTTTTAGATTCTGTTATAAGATCATAACCAAGATAAAGGATAATGGCTGCGCCTAGCAATTTAATATATAACGGAATATCCGCTACAAAGAAATATATCATTGAGAATAATGTTCCTATTATAGATAACCAAAAAATTAAATGTTTTAGAATTTTTTTCAAAGTAATGACTCCCTCTCAAAAGATGAGATTAATTATTCTAGTTCGCTCCACTTCAAGGAGGAATTTTAATTATCCGTTCTTTCATTTTAACATTTATCCTTTAAATAATGGAGTAAATCATATTGCGAAATATGAACAATTAAGCAATTTTTCATAGAAATTTTATTATTGCTCTAAAACTTAGACCACATTATTTATGAGATCATTTATTTTTACAACCTATCATTGACAAATATACATTTCCCACTCCCCTAATAATAATTACTTTGTCATTTAAGGAATTTATAGATAATGGGGTTTACAATATAGTTTGCATCAGTCATCTGTTGAATCTCATTTTTGTAATGATTACACTCTATCCAGACAGCCCCCTTCGTTATTTAGAACATTGTGTCCTTTGAGCAGATCTGCGACGAAACTAATTATAAGAATAGAAAGAAATTTAATTAGGAGCAACTATACAATCTCTCCTAACATAAAATAAACATGAAAATGACAGCGTAGATATCTCCTACGCGCCATTTTCATGTTTATTCTTACAGTATATTCATTTTATTGGAGTCTACCTTTATTTCTTCACTTTGTTCTGGTTGATTATTTTTATAATAAGCCATCTTCACTGGAACAAAGGATAAAGCAATCGCGGCAATAAGACCAGGAATAGCAAAGGCAATAAAATTCAATTGAATTGGTAGCGAGATTGATAATAGGAATCCACCAAGGATGGGTCCAAGCATACCACCAATCCTTCCTATTCCAGATGCCACCCCAAGTGCAGTCGATCTAATATTTGGTGGATAGTACTGGGAAACATAGGCTTGTACAAGATTTTGGGCGCCAATCGTACAGGCACCTGCAATCGCTACTAATGTGTAAATCATGAAGGAACTTCCACCCATTCCTAACAGTGTCAAACTAACTGCACCTAGCGCATACAACGGTACAAGCATTTTTTTAGAACCATATCGATCACAAAGCTTAGCTATTATAAGAGTACCTACGATAGCTCCACCTTGAAGAACGATTAAGAAACCTAGACTTGAATTCAAAGCATACCCCGCTTCAATCATTAGCTTTGGTAGCCATGTATTCAACCCATATACCATCAATAGACACATGAAAAAGGCAACCCAGAACATCAAAGTACTTAGAGCGCGGGAATTTTTAAACAATCCGACAATCGGCAGTTTCTCATCTGATTTTTTCACTTCTACAATTTCGTCATGTATGGTGAAATTGCTATCAGGACTGACTTTGGATAATACTCTGATTAATTCCTCTTTTCTGTTAATTCTAATGAGATGTGTGGAGGTTTCTGGTAAATGCTTCATCATGATTGGTAGAAATAGTAAAGGTATGCCGGCAAACCAGAATATTGACTCCCAGCCTAATGAAGGCATAATTAGGATACCTAGTATCGGGGCAAGCATCCCCCCGAATGAATAGCCGCATAATACAATCGAAACGACCATGCTTCTCATTGTTTTCGGTGCGTAATCCGTCAATAAAGCGATGACGTTCGGCATAATGCCTCCCAGTCCTAACCCCGCTAAAAATCGAAAAGTTGAAAATATGGTAGGTGTACTCGCAAATCCACATAGCAATGTAAATAAACTAAATAAAATCAATGAAATGGCAATGACGTTTTTTCTTCCAATCCGATCCGCTAATGTCCCAAAAAAGATGGCGCCGAACATCATACCGAATAGACCATAGCTACCCATTGCTCCCGCTTCCACTGAAGTTAGATTCCACTCCTCTGTTAACACTGGGACAACCGTTCCATAAACGACAAGGTCGTACCCATCAAAAAGGATGATAATGAAACACCATGCCAACAAACCGAAATGAAAGCGGTTAAATTTACTGTTACTAATTACCTCTGTCGTGTTAATACTAGCCATAAAAAGTTCCCCTCTCTAGGTGACTACCAATAATTCACATGATAGCGCTTACGGAATTTCTAATTAAAAAAGATAACTTTTCACTAACTTTACACAAATAGTGAACCGAGTTATCTAATTGTTATTATAATAGGTAATTATCTGATATTTCAATAAAAATTTTCACAAATTAGTCATAAACATCAAAACACCAAAGCATAAGCCATTTTGAAATATAATGAATTCATGAGTGTAATAGAGAATTAAGATGATTTCGATTGAAATCGTTTCCAAGTTACATGTATTAAAAATTTTTTTCACACTATAATACAACAACTATTTATTATAGATATGTTATTCAATAGCTCAACAGGAGGAAAAAACAGAAAAAAACCAGTCCCTGATCGGAACTGGTTTCTAATTTTAAAGATAGAGCCGCCATTGCCGTATTCACGTAAGAAAGTTTTAAACCACCACTCCTCAAAGTGGGTGTTTGCAGAAACAATCCTGTTGTCCAAGTCAGTGACGAGGCATAACATTCCTGTTTCGATGTAAAACTCCCTATTACAGCTTAAAGGTTAAAACTTAATTATCATTACGAACAACGCAGCTTGTATAGTTATAATACATAAATTCATTCTCTCTTGCAAGACTAATAATTCCCAAGTAACAAAAAAATTTTTGTATTTCGTAATTAGTTATTGATTGCAATGAGACTCTAATAGTGGGTTCTGTAATCCTTCCATTAAAGACTAACTATGTAAAGACATTAATTTTTTCAAAAAAGTATAATATGTTATGTAACAAACATTATAATGAAGAAAGATCTATAGAATTTTATGTGATTTATAAGATATAGGAGGTAGAATCTAAAGGTTTTTAAGGTACTATTTATCCCTTTTTAGATATAGACTCTTACAATTAATAGTAATTTACATTTGCAACTGGTTATAAGTGGTCTATAATATTAGATATCAGATTTGATAGGAGTGACTAGCTATGCTTTCAAACATTGGTTTTCCTGGTTTAATTCTAATCTTTCTTTTAGCATTAATTGTCTTTGGGCCGAAAAAACTTCCTCAAATCGGACGCGCTGTAGGTACATCGCTTCGAGAGTTTAAGGATGCAACAAAGGGAATAACAGATGAAATTCAAGAGGAATTTAAAGAAGACGTTCAAGCTGCGAAAAAAGAATCGGTAAAATAAAAAAACAATGAAAAAGACGCCTGCACGCAGCAGGCGTCTTTGATGCGTTTGAGGCGGGAACCGTCAGGCCACATCCCGACGTTTAGCTTAAAAAGCATGTTCTTCGACTTACACAAATTAGCTCATCGCTTTATTAATATAACATTTATCCTTTATTATTTCAAGAGAATTATTGAAACTCCTTAAAGAAATTTCATTGTTGTAAGTTGTTAGTGTAAAACCGCTTCTTTTCTGTAATTGGTTATAAATTAATAAAAAACCCATGTAATTTTATCCTACTAACCCGTGTTGATGTTTTACAATTAAATATTCTACCGAGGAAACTTGTCAAATATAAAATTTAATATCTATATTCTTTACTGGCAAAAAATAGGCATTAGCCTTCTTGTAAAGATACTACACTCCTTTTTGCATCATCTTTTAGACGACCTCTCTCCTATTTACTTTTAAAATCCAACATATTGTTTATTACTGATTAACTTCAACTCCATTTAAAATAGCTTAATCATTGTTGATCAAGCTTCAATATATACTTGCCTCTTTTATTTCAACCATAACACTGCATATTAGTCTTAAACTACTTTGACTTTATCCACCTTTAATTTAGAGTTAAACAAAAAAACACTCGATTGAGTGTTTTTTAAAATTATTATTTTTCTTGCTGATTAAGGTTGGAATGTTTTCGAGAATAAACAAAGTAAATCACGATACCGATAGCCATCCAAATTAAGAAGCGTATCCATGTATGGCTACCCAGTTGTAACATAAGGAATACACAAAAAACAATCGCTAAACCTGGCACAAGCGGTACAGCCGGACAATAGAAAGCGCGTTTCATATCTGGTCTTGTTTTACGTAAAACGATTACCGCTACGGAAATCATCGTAAACGCAGTTAACGTTCCGATATTAACCAATTCGGCCAATTCACCAAGCGGTATAAAGGCTCCTAGTAAGGCGGCAATTATACCAAACATCCATGATGCTGCATAAGGCGTATTATATTTCTTATGAAGTTTTGATAAAGATTTAGGCATCAATCCATCACGTGACATCGCAAACATGATGCGAGTTTGTCCATATAACATAACCAAGATGACCGTTGTCATTCCAATAAAGGCTCCAAGGTCTATAATTCCTGCAATCCAATTCTGGCCTGCGCTTTGTAGTACTAAAGAAATCGGGTGATCCAGTGCCGTTGCGAACTGTGCATACGGTACCACACCTGTCATAATTAAACTAACAATCATATAAAGGACAACACAAATAATCAATGAACCGATAATTCCTCGTGGTAAATTCTTTCCTGGATCTCTTGTTTCCTCAGCAGCAGATGCTACTGCATCAAAGCCGATAAATGCAAAGAACATTAAAGCGGCTGTAGAAAATACTCCACTGATTCCGAATGGCATGAATGGCTGCCAGTTTTCAGGTTTCACATAGTAAATAGAAGAGACGATAAACAACAAAACAACGATCACTTTAATAACAACCATAATGTTGTTTATCCTTGTAGTTTGTTTCGTACCTCTAGAAATCAATAAAGTAATAGCCATAACAATTAAAAAGGCTGGCAAATTCATATAAGTTGTAACACCCTCAATTGAACCAGGCGCTGCGGTTAGTTTCTCCGGGAAGTTAATCCCGAATCCACCTAAAAACGATTGGAAATAACCAGACCAGCCGGCCGATACGGCACTAACTGCCAATAAGTATTCAAGGATTAAATCCCACCCTATAATCCAGGCAGCAAATTCACCTAGTGTTGCATACGCATAAGTGTAAGTTGAACCAGATACCGGCACGGATGATGCAAATTCAGCATATGAAAGTGCTGCGAATAAACAAGCAAGGCCGGCAATGACGAACGATAACGAAAGCGCCGGACCAGCATTAACTGCTCCAGTTCCCGTTAATACAAAAATACCAGTGCCAATTATTGCTCCAATTCCAAGCATCGTTAAATCCCAAGCACCTAGTTCCCTTTTCAATCCCTTACTGTTGGAACCAGCGTTTTTCAATAAGTCCTCAATAGACTTCTTTCTAAAAATACTCATGTTTTCTCCTCCACAAAATCAAAAAACTATTCAGAAAATAACAAATAAATGAATTCACTTACTTTTTATTGTAGATAATTTTCGACAAAATTCAACAATTACTGAATTATCTGATTTTCAAATTATACGTATTAAACCCTTATACGTCAATGGTTTTATTATAGTAGAATTTCTATTTTGAAAATCCGCTGAATATCTCTAGTGATTTTTCGACAAAATTCTCTATCAATTGTTTAGGCGCATTTACATATAGAACGTTAAAATAAATATCCAAATTTTATAATCTTACATGAATGGATTTGACAAATCCTGAGCTGGGATACCTACTTACCCTTTTAGATCTTCATTTGATTCTATTTTCCGATATATCCAAATTTTAGATAGAGACTCCAATTTATGTTCCCTACTCTTATTATTATGGAATAATACACCATAATTATTCTATCCATTCAAGAGCTAAACGTTTGACGGAATCGATGTACATCTCTATACTTATTAAGTCTAAAAAGTACGGGAAATATGCTTAATTGGAGATGGTGACTTTCATGGATTTTACGATTACCTATCTGTCTTTTTATTTAATACAGGTTGAAGGAAAAGGCGATCAGGCTGATAAACGATTTAAACATTTTCAAACACTCGATACCCAGGAATACGAAGAAAGTCCTTTAAAGGATTTTTTGGATGGGGAATTGATGAAAATCTCCAAACGAAAAGTAGACCGTCATCCAAAAACTGAACAAATACCCACAAAAATCGGTTCTTTTATTGTTGAAGAAGGCCATGCACTTGATTCCAATCCTAATTACAATGTATTTAACCGTGTCCGCTTTGCCGGTACAAAAGAAGTCTTCCAGCAGGAAAATGAACAATTCGCCCAGTCTTATATAGATACAAGTGCAGTCCGTGGCGGGGTCTTCCTTGTCGCATCTGCTAAATTAACGAAATATCTGGATGAACCGTTCGTCTTCTTATTAAAATGTGATTTCGAGCCGAAGGTTGCTTCCATTTCAGATGAACGAACACTAATTCGACACGTTGAAATGGCAATCACCACTAAAAATATGAAATCCATCCAATACCCCTACATGCCCGAAGAAGGAATGGTAGAGGAAGCCGAACTGAAAATTCACCAGGCTTCACATGCCCGCTACTTCGAGGACTTCTTGAAATTCGTCGAATATGGCGAATCGATGCCTGAAATCATGAAAAACCAGGTCATCCATATGGTCCATGAACATGTATCCGCTCAATTCGAAGAAAACAGTGACGAACTGCAGAAATTCGAACAGGACCTGGAAATCTGGGAAACAAGCGATAAACGAGAAATCCAAGAACGTCTTGAAACCCACCAAGTCGTCGAAGCCACAGCCCAGATTGTTGAGCATACACCTGAAGCCGAACTGCGCATGAAGCTTGGGAGTACATCTATCAAAGGACTTCTAGCTGATTTCGGGAATAGCATTCATTTAGGTAAGATTAATGGGAAGTATGTATTGATGATAGAATCCGATACGATAGAGTTCGATAAAGGCGTGTCGCCAATTGAATTTCATAGGCCGGATGATTTGATGGAGATTGTGGAGCGGATTAGTAGGAAGGTTTGAGCGAGTTGAGTAGGCGGGGTTTTTGTAGTTTTTTGAACGCTAAAAGTGTTGATATAACTATGATTCCACGCATTTTTGTGACCACATTTGTGACCACGAAATTAGTATAAAAAGAGTGTTTGTGACCACGTTTGTGACCACAAAAAATAAAAAATCAAGGTCTTATGGCTTGTATTTAAAGGTTTCCATTTAATGAAATTATACTTCTAGCCACTCCGCTTGAAAAAAGCAGAGTGGTTTTTCTTATTAAGATTTATCTGTACAATACAAAAGACATCCTAATTCTAATTAAAAGTATTTCCTCTTAAAATATTTAAGAGGTTAAGATTTTTTAGAGTTATGCATACACGACAATTTAGTAACACTATTATTATATCAACCTTTCAGGAATTATTACTTTCATTTTCGGGTTTATTTTGAAAGTATAAAATTTTGAAATTTATTAATCGGTGTGGAAAAATCATGGTGTGTAAGCTGGTACTAAACAATCATAAACGTTAAGTATCTGTCACTGCAATTCATCCTAATTTATGGTGTATTTAACAAAGAAAAGTTCTTTGTGTTTTTAGCTTAGCTTGCGTCGGAGGTTCGATTCCTCTAATGATTTCCTTTTTATTCAGCTTTATAGAAGTTAAACTAACGGAGGTGAGTTCCATGGAACAAAACATTTCTTCATGAGACAAGCACAAGCAACAGTAGTAGCAGGTATTATGGTCAAGTTAGCAACAGAAATGGTAATTGGGTTGGTACCCTCGCTAAGCTAAGAGTATAATGAAAAACTTTAAATCCTTACAACAGCGAAGTAATCTCATTTGCCTGTGAAGGGTTTGTTGTGTAACTTATATGTTATGTTATACAACTTCACTGTCTGCTCCGCTACCTTTTGACGCAAATCAACTCTATATCGTTGGAAATAGTCATAAATGCTCTTATAGTGTGCCTAGCTACTCCTTTCGCCTATTTCAGCAAATATAATCGTTCAAACATTTCCTGCATTGTTAAGGTATCCTGGGTCTGTTTGGCTGCCATGACGGCATCCCTATTAAACTTCCTGTTCACTCTTTTTTGAATAACAAAAGCCCCCTTAATAAATATTAAGCGAGCTACGAACCAAACGGTTTTCTTGATAAGTCCTACACAAAATTAATTGTCGGTCCAAAACGGTCTTTCGTCAAACTGGATGAAAACTGTTACAGATATCCCTATGTATTGTCATCTGATTAATGCAAAGGTCAATTAAAGAGCGTAAACCTTTGCAGCTGTAAGTGAATTTGGGTGGTTCGTGTGGGGGACCGAACCCACCAGAGAGGACAACCCGCCTCTCGAGCAGTTTTGAAGGCCGTGGAGGACACCAGCACCCTAATCAGCCTCTACCAAATGTTGATATATCAATGTTTATCCGCACCACTCCGACGGTTTTTCCGTTCCATTCCACGGTCTTTACGTCGTCTCACACGGTTAATTTTAACATATGAAATTGTATTTGAACTTTTTTGTAAGTCACCATAAAAAAATTTAGATGTGATTAAAATCGAGATATTATCGCCCTCTAACCTAACCAAAAATTATCTCAGATACTTTATATGCTTATCAGCTATTTCTCTTAGTCTTTTATACTTATTGATAATATTTATAAACTTAGTTTTATTAACCTCTATACTTCTTTTATAAATGATACTCTCTACTTTATCTTTATATGATTTTTCAATGATATTTAATTCTATTACTTCCTTATCATCACTATATTTCTTATGATTGGCTAAATAAAGTTCTATAGTGGCATACTCTTTAACTTTTTTCTCAATCCTATTATAACGATTAACAGTAAAATATTTACTTTGGTTAATACTGTTTATCATGTCTTTACTGTATTTGTCGTTATCTATAGTTTGAAAGTATATGTTCACACTCTTTTGCATATTTAAAAACGAATAAGGTAAGTTAAACTTATTAAGATAAACATAATAGTAACCCTCTGATTTCATAAAATTATCAAGCATTTCGTCAAACTTTGCATCCGAGAATTTGATTTTTGTTATAATCCGAATATAATTATATAGTATCTCTGGATAAGTTTTAATTAAGGCGATTATTTCATTACGCCTCTCCTTGTTTTCTCTTTTCTCACTTTGGCTAAAAGAATGAAAATTTGATAAAGGACAGCTGTCATATCTTTCTTGTTCATATCTAACTAAATTTTTTACATCTTTCTTATAATGTCTCGCATGCAAAGGCATTTTATTACCGTTCTCATCTAAAGATTTATCTACATATAGACTTATTATTCTAATTGGATTATTACAAGCAGGACAGACAGCAAAATAACTCATTGTACTTCCATTCTTATTATAATAAGGTTCTCGTTTATTTGTCTTATACTCATAATTAGACCTTGTGAGTTCAAAAATCTCCTCACTATTTGTATTTATTTTAAATACATTGATGGCTCATCTCTCCTTTTTATAGTTAGGACATCAAAAAATAGTCTGGTTTATGTTCACATGCCCAAATCAAATTATTTCTGAACGATTTACTTATATTAAGTAATGTATTCTATTATATTCTTTACTTTGTCGTTTACCAATCAATTACCATTTTACCATAATTTAAACAATAGAGTTATCTTAAAATGATATCAGTGCTCTTATACTTTCACTTAACTTCAACCACACATTTCGTAATAGACATTTTTCTTAGGAAACCCTTTGAAGTTGTGAATATAGGTTTCCTAATTAAAAATCCTACCTCCAAAAAGGAGATAGGATTTTTAATTCTTTCTTATAATGATAAACAGAAACAATGAAATTGAGATAACGTATTCTAGTTTTAATATCAACAAATTTCCTTTTGTTTATCAACTGCAACTACTTCAGTTGTTAGGAACATTGCTGCAACAGATGCAGAAAACATTGATATAATCATGTATTAATTATTAGCACTAACCACTTCTCATGATATAGTTACATTTACAATTATAAAGTAATGATAGAATCCAGTAAAGTGGTTAACATTCATCAAACTTTTTTAATAACAAAAAATCCCCATGCCTATTGAAGATTCAAGAGGCATAAGGATTATAGGCATGCACTTGGCACAATTCAACAGAAGAAATGAAAATCACGTGCTATCCGTTACACCACATTCGGCTCATAAAGTCATTAGGCGTTATTATAATGCCATGTTTGAGTATTTTACACTGCGTGTTATACCTAAAAACAATGATACTTAAGCATGCTCATAATTGCAATAAATAAAACAAGACCTATCTCGTCAAGAGTTAGGTCTTATTTTATTTATTGGCATCCATCCTCTTTAATACATAAGTCATCATTTATTTTAATGACTATTATGACAAATAGTTTAAGAATCAAGTAGTAATCTAACTCGTATTGTTTCTCATCATTAGTATTTGTTCCATGTAAATATTTATTTCGAATATCATGACCATTGGTGAATTTTGATTTATTGAGATAATAATCAAGATAATCTTGTTCATTCCTTGAAAACAGGCTGTTTTCAAAATCAACAAGATCGCGAGTACTTAACTCCTCTATCAATAGTTGTATATCCTCAGAATAATGCCAATAACTCATTACTTCTTTATAATACAGTTCCTTAAGAACATATATGACTCTTTGGTCAACAAACTCTAAGTGGCCCATGTTACTTTCACAGATTAAGTTATTATCAAATAACCATTGCATTCTTTTCAATTGATACTCTTGAAAATCACTTCTTGTTAATTTTTTAGAAATCATCAAGTTGAAAAAATTCTTATATTTCTCTTCTTTATTTGGTAAATAGAATATGCTACTCTGGTCAGAAAATAATAAGAATGAAGCTGTTCTATACCAGTCACTAGAAGAGTAAACATACTTCTTTTTATTAAACGACTTAATATCTTTATTTTTCAAACTTGAAGATGACATTTGAATTAATTCCTGGTCTATCATCCCATCTTCAATCAGAGTATTATACTGTTTAAAAATTCTATCTATCTCAGGAAGAATAGTTCTACACTTTTCAAAATATGATGCTTCACTCGAAGGCATTTTAACGATGAAATCATTAATTTGAAATTCTTCTTTGACATATACATCAAAAAACCATTCAATCATTTCTTCCAATCTTACACCAAGAACATCTAACACGTTAACATAACTATCTATCTCAGCATTAGACAACATTTCATTTAAATAAAAAGAGGTAGATTGGTAATACAAGTGTGTTGCTTGTTGTCTAAATACTAACTCTAGAGTACTGCTTTCACTTTTTTTAGAATCGAATTCTAATCTCATCTTTTCATCAACAAATCCAAATAGATAAATAAAATTATTCCAAAGTGTAGGATAATCAAAATTTTCTTCAATCCATTTTCGACTTACCTTAATGTCTGCTGTTCTACCATCCATAGTAACTAATACAGCTTCATCTTGGTCCTCCGGATAAGAAATCATTACTCCCGATTCAATACCTGTTCCGTTATTAAAGATTTTTTCTTCCTCTTCTTTAGCTTTCCTCTTGGCATGCAATTTGATTTTATCAGGTATACTTAACGCCTTATTTGTTGGGAAGTTAATGATTTTTCTCAATACATTTATATTAACTAGTGGTGAATCAATATATTCATCAATCAAACTTAATGTATCTGTTTCAGTCAAAGATGGTGGCAAATATAAATCATTTTCTTTTAGATACTTTGACAGAATGGTCTTTGCATTCCTAGAATCAGATAATAACACATCTTTAACTGCTTCATTAAAATACTCAGTCAATCTCTTGAACTTGAGTACTGTATAAATATGTACGTTTTCCTTTTCTAAAAATCGTCTAAAATTATTAATTTCAATTCTTTGATATAACTTGTAATCTTCAAGAACTTCATAGAAATCATCTGTGGTATCAAAGTCAATCTCATCATACAGATTGATGAAGACATCCTTGTGACAGCCTACGAATATACCGATTCTCTGTTTTATTTTCTTCTCATAAGTTTTTATATCAATACTTGTCTCTTGAACGATATGGTCACTAAACCTTTCAATGTTTATGTATTTTAAAACATTATGAAAGTCTAATAAATCAGTGATATCCCATTCAGAATCAATAGCCTCATTATTAACTTTTTCAACTATTTTTTCTAGTTCCCAACCACAAGCCCAATCATACTCAGAATAGAATTTAATCCCTGACATATGTTCTCCTTTCGTTACCTTTTAGATTCTTTAACTATAGTGTATTCATTTTAATGATTAATAAATTAGGCTAAATCATGTTAGGAGGAATTTCCATATAACATTCTTCAAAAGACACTCACCTTGATTAGTGAGTGTCTATACAATCACCTTTTTACTTTTCCGCTTTCTTATCTTGTTTAATCACTTGTAAATTTTCATGGTGTGTGGACTAACCAACTATAGGTTTAGCCTATTTCTGAACCTAGTGAAAATGTGGAAAATACCGCCCCCCTAACTACAAACAAAGTAAGATACCCCTTTAGGAATCCCTTATATTTGCCTTTCTTCTAGTTCATTTTTTCTGTTAATTAGTGTTCGCTTCTTTATTACCGTCATTGCTTCAACTTCTTTGTATGTATGATTCTTAAACAATTCTAAAGCGTGAAGTACTTGCTGCTTGGAGTGTTTTCTTAGAGTGTTTTCTAGGTCTATCTTCTCTGAATTCATCACGTTGCCTAGCCAATGCTTTCCCTTGTTTCTGTTCTGTATCACAACCTCCCATTCATGTTCCTTCTTACATCGCCACCATACTTTCTTTCTCGAATTTGGTTTAATCAAATGGGGTTAACTCTCCGTTCTTTGTTGGGTGCCACTACTCTGCTAAGTTAGGGTTCACCGTGCTTAAGTTATTCTCATTTGTAACCTTGTTTACTGAACAATAGGGACAGCCTCTTCCCAACAAATGATGCCTCGCTTTCTAATCTTGAATTTTTCTCCACATATAGTACATTTCAACTCAACTCTAGTATCAAAATATTCAGTCCTGCAATCATTACTACAACAAAGTGTCCTTTTGTCAGCCTTAAAGGGTTGATTACAATTTGCACAGTTTTTTTCGATTAATCGCTTTTTCCATCTTTGTTTTCTGTAATCTTCACTACAATAAACGAAGGGTCTACTTTTACCTTCCACTGTAAATTGCACTTTACACACTATACATTCCTTTTTAATAGATGGTTTAGCTACACTTCTTGCCTTCGCCTTAACGCCAGCAATTTAAGTATGAGCTTGAAATTTGGGAGATAAGTCCAAAACAGTAGATACAGGAACGTTTGACAACAAAAAAGGTTGTTGAAGCAACTCCCATAATTGTGAAGCACACCCCTGAATATTTACTTTACAGTAAAAGCCATTTTTCATTTATTAATAAAGTCCTGGAACAAGTTTTCAAACTGGATACGATTAGTTTTAATGTTCTCTACTATATTATTTATATCTATTTCGGTGCTATATTCTACGTTTAATAACATTAACAGCAGAAAATAAGCGTAAAGAAATAGGAAATAAGCATGAGCGTAAGTTTTCATACTAGAAACACTGCTTCTAAACGGAGAAAAAGTTTCTCCATGAAACCTTACATTCCTATATGTGTAAGTTACTCCCTTTACTAGTAATCGGACTATGTCTTTTTCATTTAATCTAAACTTTTTATCCTTTTCATCTTCTTCCAGCTTAATCTTTATTTCTTCTCCTAATATTAATTTGCGAAACAATCTCGCACAATTTCTTTGTTGCTCTCCATCAAAATCTTTATATTTGGTTTTAATTCTTTGGTATAACCCTTTTCCTATTGCTTCTTCCACTCTTTCAATTACTTTGTTTTGCTGATTTTTACTTATACCTTTATTCCTGTCTGCAAATGCTCTTTTGGCTAGGTACTCACATGTTTGAACTGGAATCAAATTAATAAAAGATATAAATTCATCCTTTAAAGAATCATTTCTATTTAAAAGAGGCATCCATACTTCTTCAATTGTTCTATCCATTAAAGCATTAGCTTTTGTAAGTTTCCAACTTTTACTGTGAGAGATAGTTTGTAAATAGTTATCTATTACTTTCCAAATATTATCAAAAGCTAAGTCAGGTCTTAAAGGTAAATTATCTAGAGCATCTAATAAATAGGATAGATTTTTTTGAAAGAATTTATCTTCTATCTTTAAGAATTTAAAGCTTGTAAATGTAAACCCTTTTTCTTATATTAATATTTTTAGTTCTGTCTCGCATGGGTAATCAACTATACTAGTAGGCCATGAATTATTATGATTAATACGCAATTCTTTGTAATCAATTTTCGACATTAAATTGTAACCTCCATATTAAAGTTAAAATCTATTATTCCTGTTTATATATAGGAAAATGATACCATATAATTAGGTAACTTAACTAGAAATATGTGAAAAAAATAACAACGAAAATATGTTACTCTAGGAAATTTAATAATTATTTAGGTAGGAAGTACTTTGACACATAAATACTTTAAAAATATGAATCAAGAACAATTTAATAAAATAGGTTTTTTATTTCATGAAAAAATTTCCATGATATGTGTGTGAGCCAATTATACCCCTATCCCCGAAAAGGGGTGCTTTAAAATGTGGAAATATCCCCCATATCATCAACTGTATAGTTTCAAAGGCACCTAATAATCGTAATTTGTTGTCCACACGATTAGCAATTCATTTTATTAAAATAAAGCACAAAAAAGTAATTATTAACATTAACAGTATGTTTTAAATATAGGTCAATTGTGCTTTATGGTACAATTTAAGTAATAAATATAAAAAGAAAGGAATATAAGAGAGTGAGAATCTTAAAAGTAAAAATCGGTAAATCTTTTAAAAGTATATCTGGAGTAAGATTACAATTTCATAATCGTTTTAGTATTTTAGCAGGTCGTAATAATGTGGGCAAAACTGCTTTATTAGAGGCGATAGGTAACGTTTGTAAGTGTACAATTCTAGATAAAATACCAGATTTCCCTAATATTAGCAACAAAGAGTATCTATTAACATTGGATATAGAATTAGATGAGAGTGATAAAGTCTTATTATTTGGTAAATCTATAGAACCCGATAATTGTCCTAAATATTTAAATTTAGGGTTAGATATCGATGAAAACATTATTTATTTCGACAGTTATTTTTGTGCTTTTAGTAGCGAAGATTTTCTTAATGAAAAATATGAATTGCTTGTCCCTTTTCTTAAACAACTTTACAAAAGAAAAGATAGAACAAATGAGGATGAGTATGAGGATGAGTTTGATGAATTAATGTCGGAAATTCAAAAGTTATTTTTAACTTGGTTTCGGGAATCAATAATTTATATTAGTGTACATAGACAAATTTCATCTCCATCTTCAATAATACCCAATTTAAATTTAGATTATAATGCTTCTAATCTTTATACAGTTTTGTATACATTAAGGAATAATGAAGGGGAGATATTTGATAAAATTCAGCAACAGTTTCTATTAATGTTCCCTGACGTTAGACGTATAAATACAGTTGTAGATTATTACCAAGAAACGCAAGAGAATTTCACTAGGGTGACCTTAGATTTCGAAAATCAAAATAACATTCCTTTAGATGAGTGCGGAAGTGGCTATACACAGGTACTTATAATGCTTTGTTTAATTTATTCAAAAAAAGAGAGGGTCATATTATTCGATGAGCCTCATACTTTTTTACATCCACATGCTGAAAAGTCAATTTATGATTTAGCGGTAGGATGTGATAGGCACCAATATATATTCTCAACCCATTCACCGTTACTTATTAATTATCCTGTCGAGAAAAGAATCTTTTTTGTAAAAAAGATTAATAATGTTTCAAATTACATAGAAATGGATTCCATACAAGAAATTTTGGAGGATTTAGGGATTAGCAACAGTGATTTTTCATTTGCTGACCGTGTCATTTTTGTTGAAGGACCTACTGAAGAGAAGATTTTACCCCTTATTTTCAAAAAAAATGGATTTAGACAAGTTGGGTTTAACTATAAAATAATTAGCTTAAATGGAACTGACCGAGATTTTATGAAACGAAGTGCAATGGTTAATAATTCAGAGAAATTAGAGTCAATATTCAATGCTATCTCTCATTCTCCTATTCCTTACAGAATTTTGTTAGATAGAGATGAAAAAACTCAAGACAAGATAATTGAATTAGAGACAAACTACCAGGGAAAAATAGTTGTATTACCAAGAAGGGAGATAGAAAACTATTTTTTAATAGAGGAAGCTATTTGTGCTCTAATTAAAAATCATACCCCAGAAGAAGAAGTCAAGTTAGATAATATAAAAGAATACATAAAAAACTGTTTGGCTGATAAACAAAATAAAAACTTTTATCCAAGAGGCTGTAATACCCCGCTCGATGATATAAAAGCTAGCAAGGTTCTTGAAGAAATTTTAAGTAAATACTCAATAAAGTATAATAAGATTATAGATGGGTTATTCATAGTAGAATGGTTATATCAAAATGGCTACCATGTTCTTGACGAAATATACAACTTTTTTGCTGATTTTCTACAGGGAAAGAATTAATTGTGAATAAAAAGTGATTGAAATATCAACGATAACAAATTTTTCATCACAGAAATGAGCTTCTTGTAGCTTTTTCTGTGATTTATTCGTTAACTTTTGACTAATTTTAGGTAAATCAACTGTTTCTAAATTTAATAATTAAACCTGTCAATAATCAACATAGTTCTTTTTCGTTTCGGATTTTCTGTGATGTGTGGATGTGGGTACATAGGGTCTATCTCAGTTATGCCCCCTAGTGAAAATTTGGAAATATACCCCCTATCAAAAAAAGACCCTAGAGAGTCCCTTGTAATTGCTTTGCTTCTAACTCATTTTTCCTTCTTATTAGAGTTCTCTTCGTTATCCCTGTCATCGCTTCTACTTCTTTATATGTATGAGTTTCCAGCAGCATTAAAGCGTGTTGTACTTGTTGCTTCGAATGCTTTCTCGGTCTTCCTTCTCTGAAACCATCACGCTGTCTTGCTAGAGCCTTGCCTTCTTGTGTACGCTCAACAATTAGATTTCTTTCCATTTCAGCGACTGCCAGTAAAGTTTGTAGAAAGAACCGTCCCATTGTTGTATTCTCCAACAAACCGACATTCAATACATGAACCTTAACACCCTTCATGAACAAATCCTCGATAATCTCAATACCTTCCTTTGAGGTACGTGCAAGACGGTCTAGCTTTGTCACTACCAAAGTGTCTCCCACTTGCAACTCCATGAGCAACTTATTAAACTGTGGTCTATCAGTTCTAGTACCAGTGAACTTCTCTTCAAAGATGACCTCACAGCCTTCCTTTTTTAGTTCCTCATTTTGTACATTAAGGTCTTGAGCATTTGTTGAGACTCTCGCATAACCATATTCCATCTGTTTTTCCACCTTATTTATGTCACTATCTTTTGGCACCACTTAATACCTTGATAATACTAGACCTATATAACAGTGTCAATACTATTAAGTTTTGTCACTCCAGTAATATAGACTGTGTATAATAGGTGCATTTTTCTCTCGTTAAAAAAAGTACGACTATAAAAGGAAAATATTATAAAATAGAATCATGATAATAATAACAGGAGTGAGAAATTGGAAATGCAAGAAGAAAGCAGAGGAATAAAAGGGTATGAAGATTTATACAAGATTACAAGTACGGGTAGAATTATTACTCTAAGGCAGCAAAGACCATTGACTAGATGTGGTGACGAATATGGATTCCATATCCTTAAGTTAAACAAAAATGGCATATCTACAAATCATAATGTTTTTGATATATGGAAACAAGCATATCCAGGTTGAAACACAGTGAATTTAAAGGAGTGCTAAAAGTTAAGTATGGAACTGGCTGCAAACTGATTAAAAGAAGTGGAATTCATTTTTAATTTTCAGGAGTTGATTATGTTGGAACATCAATTTGTTAGAGAAGACGTTTACAAGTCTGATAAAGAAAATTCGATGACATTTGCTTTCGTAGTCAACGTTTATCAAGATAAAGTTGATAAAGAAAAAATATGGAGTTGTATCGAAAGAAATCAGAAACCTACAAGTAAACAACCATAATAATTCGGTTAATTATCACCCTAAAATGTTTCAGCGATTAAGTGAAGTATTAATTAATAAAAGTCGATGGACTGATTAAAACCTTATCAAAAGACTCTACAATAAACAAAATGGAAGTAAAAATGTTACAGTAATATTCAAGCATTTAATTAAATCAATATTTTAATCATTTGAGTAAAAAACAAAAGACAGTGAGCTTTTTCCTTGCTCACTGTCTTTGCCAATTTAATCTTATTACAATGAAATACCTGCTACAGCGTTTTTCAAAAGCAGTGATGGACAGAAGTACCCAATCAGCCCCGATTAAATATTGATATATTAATTTATCCGCATCATTCCGATGGTCTAGTCTCGGTTCACACGGTCTATTATTCATAGTGGTGGGTAAGACTTCAAGCAAATTATAATAGAAGCCTGTTTAATCTTTTCTATACCTAAACACAGATGTTCCTACTGTAAAGGCAAGGTGATGATATTTCGGCATACTTTTATATCTAGCAACTAAGACATTTGTTATCTTATCCATTTCTAATTCTGCTAAATATTTTTCATAAGTCTTATTTCCCTTAACAGGAAATTTCATTTCATTCACAGAATATTTCTCTTTTACAAATTTCAAGAAAACTTCTCTCACTTTTTTTTCTTTAACAATATTACTAAATAAATAATCCTGATAGTTAAATTTATTACCCTTGAACACAACTTGGCCTTTGAAGCCCATTTCATTAAAATAGCTAGTTATTTCCTCTTCATACTTATCTGAGTACAAACAGTTTAATAATGTTATAGACACGTTGGAATCTAACATAAAATTTCTAAAGAATGCTGGATTAACATCGTGGTACATTTTGTCTTTTTTCTTATTTTCCTTTAAATAATAATCAAACGCCTTCTTTAATTGATTACCACTTAAACCAATATCAGAGAGGATTATAATTTCGTTAATATCCTTATTGTCGTTAATCTTCCTAAAGTCTTGTATAATTCTTCGCTCATTCAGACTTTTTCTATCAAACAAATCCTTGTACTTTTGGAATAAAATTTGGTACAGTCCATTATCATCAGTTCTTCTTTTAATTGGGAATATACATTTATTATCGCCTTCTTCGATTTTTCCAGTAAGTTCACCGATAAAACTATCCATTTTTTCATTGTCTATAACTAAGTAAGAGGCAATAATGCGGAGTATTGCTGAAAAATATTTAGAATCAACTCCATATAAATAGGCGTTTATTCTTCGTTTCGCTTCATATTCCGATACATCACTTTGAATTTTTATGTTTTTAATAGCTTTGCCAAAGTATTCGTTATTTACTATATCGAATTCAATATTTAAAGAGGACTTATCATACTCCCCTTTTTTATTCCCAATTATTTCAATTGACTTTGCTAAGGCTTTCGGGACTAACACAACATGACTATTATTAAAGTAGGTAAAGTCACTATTTACTAGTTGAAATATCTCTTTTGTAGTTAAACTCTTCATTTCATCGTTTGTTAATAGTTCATAAAAAGTGATATCACCAATGTCATAACTCGCATTATCTATTTTTACTCGTGAATTATCTATGGCGTTATTTTCTATATTCACCAACTTAAAGTCATTTAGATTTGAACATGATGTTTTTTCTTCAATATATTTCTTTTCTTCATCTAAACTTTGAGTAAGAAAGTTAATATCGTCATGTTCTAAATTAGTTTTAATAGACTTTATTACCCCATCAAGAAGGCTTCCCAAATTAATTGGATTAAGGTCGATATATCCATAAAGAACATGTTTCTCATAGTCATTTTCGTATAGACTATTATAATAATTCAACACCACTAGTTCCTTTTTATGGTACTTAACCTCTTGTCTGTCTAATAATGACTTTAGCGAAGTAATTTTTGCTAACTCTAGAGCATAAATACTTTCACCTTCCGACTTAAAGTAGGTATTGATTTTGTCATTTAGTATTTCAATAAAATCTATAATATTTTCTATGCCTTTTAGATGTGAAGGTATAAAGTCTTTCATAAAATTTTTATGGTCATATTCATAATTAATTATAAATTCTTTTCCTTTTATACTAGCATTCTGAAAACACTCAAATAATTTTGTTAAAAAAGGTTTTCTTTCATTACTAATTGCCTTTTCTTCATGTAAAACTAACTTTTTATCATGTCTACTATACAGAAAATAAAAGTTATTAGTTCTCTCTCGAAAAGTACCCGTTTCGAAAACGTTTATATACTTCCCATTTTTCTCGGCTGAATTTTTCAGTTCTACTATTAAATTAATCGCATCAAACATATCCATATTTTCAAATTTCTCGTATAGATTCTGAAGCTTAGTATTAAGTTCAACTTTAACGTATTTATATTCTTTATCCTTGTACCAATCTTCAGTTATAATATTATCTTCAGTAAAATCACTTAATATAGATTTATTTCCACGAATTAGAAGCTGATTTTTCTTTTTAAGTAAAACTCTATCATTATGGTGAATATTTTGGATAGCTATACTATCGCTTGGAAAATAGCTTGTATCCTCATCTAGACACCACTTTAAAAATTCTAAGTTCTTTCCATCTGCTATTTCCTGTATTTTTTCTTTTATTTCATCCCGAAGTACATGATTCTCTTCTGAGTTAAATAAATATAAAAATAAGTACATTGCATATTCTTCTTCTAGTTTCATAACACCTAATTCTGGGACAATCCCGTTTGCACTGAAAACACTTGTTAAAAAGTGAACTACAGAATTATCTATAATCTTTGACTTATCAATAACTTTATTGTATTTATACCAATCATTGAACTTTATTTTGCCTTGTAGCTTGTTTAAACTTAATCTTGTTTGGAATTCATACCATACATCTTTTATTTGAGTAGAATTTTCTAAATACATTGTTATAAAGCATATTAGGTTATTTATCAACTGTATATTCTTATCTATAAATATATTTTCCTTATTTCTTGAAATGGTGGCATATATAGTATCAGTTACTTCTTGTAACGCAGGTAAATCTTCTGAGTTAGACAATAAGCAATCTAGATAACTCAGTGTTTGGCTCTTGTCATCTACTCTTTGAAGTGCGATAAGTGTCTTCTTAAGTAAATCATAATTCCAATTAATGTGTTTTGTGCAACTCATTAATCGTATAACTAATTCATAATCATGTACTTCTAACAAATTACTGTCAATAATTATCCCAGACTGTAGGATTAATCTAATTAGTTCCATCCGCTCATAATCACATAAATCCGAGCATTTCAAATAAAAATTTATTATTTCTTTAAGTTTATCGCTGCCTATAATCTTGTAACTTCTAGAAAGTTGATTTATAAAGTTTGCACGGGACAATCCCTTTATCTTTGTATAGAATTCTATTTCAACCTCTTGTGCAGAGGTGAAAACTATATTTTGATAAAAGTGCTTAAAAATGCTTCCTCTTCCTAAGTCATTTTTAGTTACCTCTCTAATTATTTCTGCTTTTCTTCCGTCTAAATATTCGTTATTAATGAGGTGAGTTAGATAAAAGGGTAACTGTTTTACATTAACATTATAAATTTCGTCACGAAACATATTATCTAACATTTCTAAAGCTCGGTTAACAACTCTGCTTGGAGTTGTACTTTCGTCAATTCCATCAATAAAGTACTTTTGAATATCTTGCCCTATAATCTTGTACTTTAAATCAGAAACCCTTCCTCTAAGGTTTTTGTGGCCTATACTTAGTTCTAAACCTAGAGTACCAAGTGATTTTTTAATTTCATTATAAATAAAATCAGCTTTTTCTTTGCTTTCAGTAAGAATTACCATATCATCTACATATCGAAAGTAATGCTCAAAATCTGGATTTAGCAACTTTAAAATAGTCTCATCCAAAGTAGTTAAATATATCTCAGCTAAGTATCTTGCATAAGCTGGTCCTTGGGGAACTCCTCTATTCGAGAGTTGACTCGATATGTCTAACAAATATTCACATATGTTTTTATACTCACTTGCTTGTTCCATAGATAGTTCTTTAATTAATAAAAGTGTTAATTCAGATGGCTTTTCATATAAAATTTCTCGGAGCATTATATGATTTATCCGTTCATAAAACTTACTTATGTCTAGTTTTAAAATATAATATTCATCGTAACTATCACTATGTATTTTTCCTTCAATATCCTTTACATATTTAAGCCATAGACTATTCCAATTTATAAATATGTCATTTGTACTTAAATCATAATTTAATCTATAACTGTAGCTACTACTCGAATATTGACCATATAGTATTTTATTTATTTCAAACATTGCAAACGTTGATAGGACCCTGTCTTTAGCTGATAGAGAATATAAAACCCTTTCCCTATCATCATCTTCTTTTCTAAAATATTTAAATGCCTCCATTTTAGAAACTCTGCCTAGTCTAATATCATTAAATTGTTCCTGCAAGTCTTCTATATTAAGATTTGACAATTCATCATAGATAAAATTCAGAGATACTTCATCATTTTGTGTAAGATACTTTTTTTCTGAATTTATTACCCAGTTTAAAAATTTCTTCTCTTCATTCTTTGGTTTAGTCTCTATCCCTATATCCTTTAAAAGCTGAAATACATTTGTTATATTATTTTCTTTACAATAATTGCAATTCAGACTATATATTTTTTCCAAATATTTGATACTAGGAGGATAAAGATTGTTTAATCCCTCTAATTTCCTTGAAGTTAATTCTTTATTATATACATCTGAATCACTAGAAAAGTATTGAATTAATAAATCTCTACCAAAATTTTCATTTTCTTCACTTTTTAATCTTATTAAGGTTCCAGTTATAACTGTACGGTCCAGTTCGGTTAATTTGGCAACTCCTTTAGAAAAAATGTGATAATATATTTCACATTTAGAAAGCATTTCTATCACTTCATTTAGCTTAACTCCACCATTCAAGACCCCTAAAATATCATCGTATTCCTTTACTTCAGAATAGCTTGAAATATCTAATATTTCTAATAATTTAGATACTTCTACCTCTTTTACTTTTATAAGTAGTCTCAATTGAAACAGTAAAAAATCTTCAGACAGCATCGTTAACTTTTGAGCGTGGTCTATATCCTCAATTAAATGTGAGTAGGCATTACTTCTTAAGTGATAAGATAACGGTATTTTTACTCCTAGGCCTATCTTATTACCTTTTGCCTTCCCATTTTTAGGATACATGTCTATTGTAATAGGGCTTTCCTTTTTACCAATTATTTCAAAATCCATCTTTTTAATTAAGCCCTCTAACAATAAAAAGCCAATATGTTTATTAACTTCTTCTTTCAAAAATATCCATATATGAAACCCCCTATTTCCAGAGAACTCAAGTAAATAATCTATATCTAGTTCTTTTAAAATTTTTTTAGCCTTATTAACTTCTTTTTCAAGCATTGTTCTATATTCATTGTCCATAAAGAAGTCGTATTTATCATAATCATTAAGAAAAGACTTTTTAATATCAAAATCCAAACACAACCATTTTAATTTTTCAAAATTTTGTTGGTAGGTCATAATAGCTTGCTGATTTTTAATCATAAAACGAATTTTCGTTGCATCTATCTTATGGTGAATGGTGTGGTATATAACCTTCCCCTCGTTATCCCTGAGTTGCTTCGCATGTATATCTGAGTTATAAAAAAATAATTCTAATAATTTCTTAGATAATAAAGATTCAATCTCTTCTCCTTCCTTTGTAAAATTCAATAATGGTATTTCCATAACCAATCACTCCTTAAATCTGTAACTTTTTCTATCCTAATCTTAAACTAATTTTTATTGTATAACTATTATTTTTATACAAAAAAACCATCTTGTTCCAACAATTCATGAAAAGTTCCAGTACAAGTAGTCAATAACTTACATATATATCACGGACTTTCCTTTCTTTTTTATTTCAATAACCCTTACACAGCTTTTTTTCCTTTCTCAGTTATCTCTCTCTTACTTTCGCCCTTTAAACTTACCTTCTTTCTTTGAAATCTCTTTACCTTCACGTTGACGCTGTAATATCCACGTTCTAACTGCGCTAAGATGCCCAAGATATTAAGTTGTAATTCATTTATTGGTTTCATATTCCTTCACTTTTCGGTTAAAGGTTGCCTTAGCCTTACCCACGGATTCCATGAACTGCACCTTTGTTGTCTTTCTCCACTGCCCTCGCCTTTCATAGTCTCAATTTACCTGGCAACATTTTGTTCCTTGGAAGAAACATGAACATATCCGAATGTTTTCATAATCCAATACTCCTACCATCTTTTAGATACGCTTATTGTCCATCGTTTAGTCCCAAAGTGTCCCTGACACTTTTCGTATGTATCAAAAGGAAAAGGAATAAGTTTAGATACTAATAAAATGCTTGTTTAATCATGTCTCAAATTCCGTCCCGTTTTATGTACTTTCTGAAACGTTTGTTAAAAGAATGCATTGATTGTTCAAATACTTAAAAGGACTAGGTTTTTACCTAATCCTCTTCTTCTGACAGAATATAAATGATTATGTGCTTTCACCAATTGTAATTTATTCTAAACTCGATACTTTTAACATTTCCCTTAATTTGGAATACACTTTGATTTGGATTAAAAAAAGCATAATTTATATTAATTATACCCAATTATTTTACCACCAATAATTAAATCTAGTGGTAGAATTAATATCACAAATAGCCTTGCTTTGGTATCAAACAAGGCTCTAGTTATAAAGATACTCACTACATCGATTCATTATTTTCAAAATTAGGATTTTGATAATATATATGATTCTTAAGTGATTTTGATACTGCTAAAAGTAATTCATTATATTCATTCTTTATTTCTCTATTATATTCAATTAACTCATTCAATTGGTAGCTTTGGATATTTAGAGTGTTGGAACTTCTCTTTTCAGCAAGTTGAATTAAGGATTCTTTTCCAAATGAAAAACGTGAAAAGGTATCAATAGTTTTCATTAAAGTTTCATAGTGATTATCTTCAATAAGAAATACACTCTTCTCTAACATTTCTTTTGTTTCCTTTAGCTGTTTGGCAAATGAGAGTAAATTATCTTTACTTGCACGTTCCCACAGTCTGTCTGCGCTGTTTCTTAAATCACACAGTGAAATCCAAAACTCATTATATAATTTAAATTGTTCATCTGCATAACGTGTATAATTGTTGAGGTTTATTTTATAATTTTCTACCTCTTTTTGAAGTGAACCCAAAAAGTTAGACACTTTATTTAATTAGGCAGCCTTGAGGGCATGAACCCGGTAATCTACCGGGCTCATGCCTTTTAATTTTACCTTGATTCGTTGATGATTGTAGTAATGGATATATTCTTCTAATTCTTGTTTGAAATGCTCCATGCTTTCAAATTCTTGAAGATAAAGTAACTCTGATTTTAATAGGCCAAAGAAGTTTTCTATGACCGCATTATCGAGACAATTTCCTTTACGGGACATGCTTTGTGTAATGTTATGTCTTTTCAAATCATGCGAATATTGTTTCATCTGGTAATGCCAGCCCTGATCTGAATGAAGAATGGGTGAATCTTTCGATTCCAAGCGGTCAAAGGCTTTCTCCAGCATTTTGGAAACGAGGGGATAAACAGGCCGAGATTCGATATTATAGGCGATGATTTCTCCATTAAACAGATCAAGAATGGCCGATAAGTATAGTTTCTCCCCAGCTAGATGGAATTCTGTGACGTCTGTCACCCATTTTTCATTTGAGTTTGTTGCCTTGAAATCACGTGCTAGAATGTTGGGTGCAATCTTGCCGATTTTCCCTTTGTACGAACGGTATTTCTTCATGCGAACTAAAGACTTCAATCCTAGTTCATTCATCAATCGGAGAACTGTTTTATGATTGATGCGAGCACCTCTGTTACGTAATTCTAGGGTGATACGACGATACCCATAACGCCCTTTATGCGTATGGAAAATCTCCTCGATAAGGGATTTCATTTCTGTGTATTTATCCTCACGCCCGAAGGCGTTTACCCAATAATAGTATGTACTCCGTGCCATGTTAGAAATGGATAGAAGCAGATTTAAATCAAATTGTTCCCTTAGTTCATGGACTACTTTCGCTTTGTCTTTCTTTGTAGGGCTTCCTTTTCTTGAACTAAGGCATTCAACTTTTTTAGATAGGCATTCTCTGCACGTAAGTATTCTAATTCGGCAAGAAGTGCTTCTTGAGAGCCTTTAGCTGGTGATGTTTTCTTGGTTTCTTTTTTCATGGATAGACGCCCCTTTTTCTTTGGTTTAAGGGCGTCTATACCTCCTTCCTTCAACTGATTTGACCATTTCAAAAGTGTAGAATCGGAAGGAAGATTATAGTGTACAGCGGTCTCGCTGATCGATGCCCCATAATCGTTCATATATTTAAGTACCTCTAGTTTAAAGGGCAGAGTGTAATTTGTATAGGATGAAGCAATTCCTTCCATCCCATGTTCTAGATAGCGAGCGACCCATCTCTTCAAAGGGGATAAACCTACATTTCTTTCTTGTGCAATGGATTTATAGGATTTTTTCCCCTCCAAGTACTCTAAAACTGCATGTAATTTTTCGTCTATCGTATATTTAGTCAAAAAAACTGCACCTCCAATTGTTAGATGTTGTCTAACAATTGGGGTGCAGTTCAAATTGATGGCTCTTTTTTATTTCTTCTAAACTCTTTGCATACTGGCTCTTTATCTCTTCCAAAATTAGTCTATTATGTTGTAGCTGCTGTTCAGACATACTATTTATTATTAACCTTTGAAATATGTATATTATAGTACCACTACCAAAAACAGTACTCAAAATAGTTATAACAGTTGATAACATTTCTTTTACTCCTCACCATTTTTCATAAATTGGATATTATTAGAAACTATCTTAACCCTCCTTCAAATAACTATATATTTCCTTTCCTGTAAGGATAAAAAGTCCATTCTGACCTTCTATAATAACCTTAAAGACTAGTTTTAAGGTTATATCTTACTGGATTGGATTTGAGTCAATATTTTGGACACTAAAAAGTTAAATCTTAAGCTGTATTCCTAATTCGATCTTCAATGGCTTGTGGGGTTTGATAGCCCAGGCTGCTGTGAATTCTTTTTCGGTTATACCAACCTTCAATAAATTGGAACATCGCTAATTTAGCTGTTTGATAGTCTAGATATTGTACGTGGTTGACTTCTTCCTTTTTTAATAGGGCATGAAAGGATTCAATACAGGCATTATCGTACGGGCAACCTTTCTGACTAAAGGATTGCTTAATATGATGGTTTTGGATATGTTGAGTAAACTCACTGCTTGTATATTGTGAGCCAAGATCTGTATGAAGAACTAAGCCCTCCGAGGGCTTTTGTGAAATGTGTGCGTTATTGAAAGCTTTTATGACCAGTTCTGTCGTCATTGAACGAGAAAATGAATACCCTACTATTTTCTTAGAATGAAGGTCCAATACCGAAGCTAAATAACACCATCCGTCTTTTAACGTGTGGATATACGTAATATCTGCTACCCATTTCTCATTAATGGTCTGAGTAGTGAAGTCTCGTTTTAGCAAATTATCCAATTGAATAACCTTTTCTTTAGATGGATAGGGACGGTATTTTTTCTTAGTAATAGAACGAATTCTTGCCTTGCTCATTAAACGTTGAACACGCTTTAGACTTAGGGAAAACCCTTTGGTTAATAAGCTTTCATGAATCTTTGGAGCCCCATATCGTCCCTTGCTTTCCAGGTAAATCAGATGAATTTCCTTCGTGAGTTCTTGGTTTTCCTGTTCGCGATTTGATACGACTATTTGAAGGGACTGATAATGGCTGCTTCTTGGGATTTCTAGTATTTCACACATCTTCTGTACGGGATATTGTTTCTTGTGTTCCTCAATAAATTCGGTAAGATCTGTCTCGGTTACTTTTTCGCGAATATGGCCATAGCCTTTTTTAAGATTTCAACTTCTTGCTTTAACCGAAGGTTTTCCTTCTGTATGGCGGCTAATTCCTTTGGAGTCATGGACTCTTCCCCTAAACCGATAGGAGTAAATTCTTTAACCCATTTATAAATGGTAACTTCTGATACGCCATATTCGCCGCTTAATTCTTTGACCGAATTACCCGAGTGATAAAGATCTACAATAGTCTTCTTGAATTCATTATTATATTTTTTACCTGTATTTTTACGTTCCAAGACGGACACATCCTCTCAAAAATCATTGTAAGGACTTAACTAAAATGTGTCCATGAAACTATACTAACTCCAGGATGGTATCTTAGGTGTAACTACAAAGTGTCCTATTATTATTCAGAATAATCACCAATAACCAACTTATAATAAAATCAAAATTTTATTAGCTCTGAACTTTTTTTAACCACTCTAATTACTTAAGTAATTAGAAATATTGAATTGACTGTACTTATATTAACCCTAATTATGAAGTCTATGAGCGGAGTCTTCTTTGACTGTAGCTAAGATTTTAAACAGTATATTGTTCAATTCCTTTTTAAGTAATGGGACTAGTTTTTACCTTGTCCCAGCAAATTAGTCAATTTTTATCCTCTTATTATCTGTCTTGTTTAATTTCGTATGATTCTTGCTCGCCTTCTTTTTCTAAGATTTTACTGTAATTAGAAAGTAGTAAATTTAAGAAAGTGACTGTGACTTTCTTAATCTTTTTTTCTTTTTTTACTACTCTTTCTTTTACTTATCTCATCAATTAATTTTTCTATGGATTCCTTTTTAAATCTCAAAGATAACGACCTTAAAATATTATCTATTATGTAAGGGAAATGAAAAATAATTTTTTCTTCTTTAATTAATTTCCTAAGTAAACTTTCTGGTAAAGCAAAATGGTATTTTCTCTTATTCGAATCTTGGGAGAATTCTAACCATGTGTTGAAATCATTTTCCATTTTTGTAAAGTTCATTGTGCACTCTTGTTCATCAGTCTTTTTAAATAAATCTTTAGGAAATTCATTTTGACTTAAAATATGTAACATTATCCCTGAATTGCTATTAGCTAAAAAACTTGTCTGAATTTGATTTAAAGAATTTGAAATCCTTTCCAAATTTTGTCTAGCTATAAAATCGGGTTTCTTACTACCTTGAAAGTATTTTTTCGAAAAAACACCAATATTTTGTTGAAAATCTCTTAACAAGCCATCTAAATCCTTCAGAAAAACATTTCGTTTACCCTTTACAATTGTCTTACTGACTGGCAAAACAGTTTCTAGCACTTCTACAAAATTCCTTAAATGTTTAAATTCCATATTATTTTTATATGAAACAGTTTTAATTTCATGAGCATAAGCTAATTTTATAGCCTCTTCTTGAAAGCCACTTGCTGAAAAATATACTGCAATATTAGTGTATCTTGTTTGCCCTAAACTATCCTCATCAACGAAGAGATTCTCATTAATGTCTTTCATTACACCAATATACTCCCTTATTTTCTCCTTTTGAATCTCCACCGAATAAAATTTCACTTCGCCCAGTAATCTTAATGGATATGTATATGGTATCCTTCTGTTAAAATAACATGGGACATCAATTTGATGCCAAGTTCCCCTACCCCTAAATTCGACTTCCTGACCACTTATTTTAACTTTGTTTTCTACCTCCTCTTGTATAGCATACCATCCATGTTTCTCAAGAAGAATTCTAACTACAACTTCAAGTATATAACCTTTAAGTTGCCCTCTTGATTTTTTATCATCACTTATCATCAGTTTTTCTCCTAATTTATAGATTGAAAATATATTTTTTATACCAGTTCTCTCTAGTCATCTCTCTAAATCAGTCTTTGAAAAGTAGCCCTAACAAAGAAACGCCATCCCTCCCCCTACTAGTAGATAGGCTAGTTATCTGTCACTTGCCTCTTTTTATTTAGCCCATTACTAATTAAACTTCTTAACTCCTCAACACTTAACACGTCATCTTTTTTTCTATGTATCACCCTATGACAATTCGAGCAGACAGGAACAAGGTCTTCTTTAGGGTCAATAACCATCTCATATTTGAAAGTACTAAGTGGTTTAATATGATGTACTTCTATAAAATCTTTCCCCCGCTCCCCATAAACCTCTTCAAAGTTAAAATCACATACCTTGCATATAGTACCGTGAATGCGAATTGCTTCTATACGATTTTTTGGATTTCTTTCATATCGAGCACCATGATAAAACTTAACTTCACCGTCTCTATAATATGAATCCTCTTGGGCAATTTCTGCGTCTATATCATTTATTACTATATGTTCAATATATTTTTCACGATACGCCCCAAATAATGTACGAAAATCATTAGATGGCTCTTTTTCCCATGCGTTACCATTAGGTCTATCTTGCTTATAATGAACCATCGATACATCTTCAAATTTAATTGTTGAAGAGTGTTCAAATAAAAGTTTTATTCCCCGTTTCTTCGCAGGTGTTAGTAGCTGTTTAGATGTTTCATGTTTAATAGTAACCTTTGTAACTAACCTATGATTTTTTAATAGTAAGATTTGAAATCTGAATGGACCTTGAATTTGATTTTCCTGGAATCTTTTTACCGTTAAAATGTAGTAGGGAGTTTCATTACCACTAATGTATCTTCTAGTTTTCAATTCATTTTGAAATTCATCTTTGTTAAACTTATTAACAGATTGGGAAATGGATTTTGATACATTTTTCTGCTTTTTAGAATCTGAGTAATTACTCTCTCCAATACCGTTTGTCTCACTAAAAGAAGAAAGAAACGACTTCCAACTGTTAAAATCAAAAACATCCCTCTTCTGTTGTTCATAAAAATCTTCGTATTGAGCATAAGTCAAATTGGAATATCCCATCTTAGGAGCAACATAATTAAATAGTCCATCTCCAGGCAACCTTGTTTCCTTATTTATAACAATAGCAGATAAAGGAGGATAACCATGTTCAATGCAACGAACTGAAATCTCCCCTAATGGGTCTTTTAGTACAATAGGTGGAACATCTTTTAATCCAATCTTTTTACATAGTTGCCCATATTCAATAACTTCCTCTCGATTAGCATATTGAACTAACACTTCACTTATCTTTATCAACAACTCTAACCTCACTATGTCCCCTCCTTTACTATCCTCTTAACTGCTATGATATAGTTCAGTCTTAAGCATATTATCCCTATGCCATTTCATATACTCCTGCTGACTCTCATTCATCCTAATATTCATAGTTTCATTTATATTAAGAAAAACCTTTGTAGCTTCATCTAAACTAGCTGAAATCATGATTGTTCCATCCACATCAAAGCTAATATACCCTTTGTCAAACAACGCATCATGATTCGGACAAAGCAACAAACCATTATTTGAATCTAACCGCTCATGATTATTAGATTTGCTCCAAGGCTTGATATGGCTAGCTACTAAGAACCGTTCATCTGTTACACCACATAATCTACATTTCTTGTCATTCACTAAAAGTGCCTTTTTGAAAGCGGATTGACCAATTCTAGATTTAATAATCTGCTCTTTCTCAGTTCCTGTTATTTCATCATCAACAATACTTTCCAACTCTCTATGAAAATTGTTTTTAAGTTCATTTTGAATGCTATTATTGCTAGAGTTCCATAACTTCTGAAGTTCAATTGCATGCTCTAATGACAACAAGTAATTTGTTTGCGTACGCTGTCTCAGAATAAGTAAATCCTTTAATACAGTATGCTCAAGAAGAGAAAGCCTGCTTATAAATCCCTCTAGCATTCTTACTTCTAAAACCTCTAACTTCACACCTAGATATGGTTTCTTCCAGGCCTTTGTATGCCAATAATCCTTTGCACTTTCATCATTTAGTCTTTCTTGAGGTAAACCTACCACTCGAGTTTTTGCTAGTATACCTCCAGTACCTCGCTTATCCCCATTTGACCTCCACATAAAAACTTCATCATCTAATTTAATTTTATCTCGAAAACGCCTCTGCCTTAATGCCCACCATATGTATTTTTGATTCTGTATATATCTGTCAATATCAAAATCTTTGGGGTTCCCCTGAAATATCCATGTATTCAATCAACTCATCCTTATTCAAAAATACTAATTCAAACTTCACTATCCTTTTGTTTCTCTGTACACCTCTCTTTGCACTGCATTTTAATTTAAGTACTATCTCCTAGTCTCTCCATACAGGTAAATCATACCATACCACTGTTAAATTTTTGAGCGTATATTAAAAGAAAGTAGCACTATAATATGCTACTCTCGACTGATAAAACTTTATCCACAATTTAACGATACAAAACAAGTAGGTACTAGAAAGCTTCAACTAAGAAACTATTTAATGCCTTCCCTCTAATTACACACCCATTTTCAAAGTCCTAATGCAACCAACCAATCTTCTTTAGGCTTTTCTTGCTCTTCAGAAAATATCGAAAGGTTCTTCCAAAGCTTTTCTTCTTCCTCTTTTTTCTTTTCTATTTCTTTTTCCTTTAATCGTTTGTGAGTTTCACTATACGCTTTATTGTAATCAAACAATGGAATAACAGGTTCATTCATTAATTTTTCATTTGCGCTTTTTTGTATCTCCACCTGTTTTTTACGCTCATTAGCTTTTGAAATTATATTATTAGAGAAGTACCCTAGCCATTTAGATTCTGGAATACTATTGTTTCGACAAATGAATTCCAATTCTTTAATAGCAATGATAAGCTGGTCTACTCCACAGATTCCAATAGCCTCGTTTAACTTTGATTTAGTACCCTTGTGTATTGCTAATCCAATTTCAACAAAACCCACTAAAGCCTCATCAATGGATGGGTCAAAACCAGTATAATCATTTCTTTGTGTAGTAGATTTAGACGTAACTATTGTAGATCTTTATCACTCGGGTAATTCGGTCAAAGAATTAAGCGGCGAATATGGCGTATCAGAAGTTACCATTTATAAATGGGTTAAAGAATTTACTCCTATCGGTTTAGGGGAAGAGTCCATGACTCCAAAGGAATTAGCCGCCATACAGAAGGAAAACCTTCGGTTAAAGCAAGAAGTTGAAATCTTAAAAAAGGCTATGGCCATATTCGCGAAAAAGTAACCGAGACAGATCTTACCGAATTTATTGAGGAACACAAGAAACAATATCCCGTACAGAAGATGTGTGAAATACTAGAAATCCCAAGAAGCAGCCATTATCAGTCCCTTCAAATAGTCGTATCAAATCGCGAACAGGAAAACCAAGAACTCACGAAGGAAATTCATCTGATTTACCTGGAAAGCAAGGGACGATATGGGGCTCCAAAGATTCATGAAAGCTTATTAACCAAAGGGTTTTCCCTAAGTCTAAAGCGTGTTCAACGTTTAATGAGCAAGGCAAGAATTCGTTCTATTACTAAGAAAAAATACCGTCCCTATCCATCTAAAGAAAAGGTTATTCAATTGGATAATTTGCTAAAACGAGACTTCACTACTCAGACCATTAATGAGAAATGGGTAGCAGATATTACGTATATCCACACGTTAAAAGACGGATGGTGTTATTTAGCTTCGGTATTGGACCTTCATTCTAAGAAAATAGTAGGGTATTCATTTTCTCGTTCAATGACGACAGAACTGGTCATAAAAGCTTTCAATAACGCACACATTTCACAAAAGCCCTCGGAGGGCTTAGTTCTTCATACAGATCTTGGCTCACAATATACAAGCAGTGAGTTTACTCAACATATCCAAAACCATCATATTAAGCAATCCTTTAGTCAGAAAGGTTGCCCGTACGATAATGCCTGTATTGAATCCTTTCATGCCCTATTAAAAAAGGAAGAAGTCAACCACGTACAATATCTAGACTATCAAACAGCTAAATTAGCGATGTTCCAATTTATTGAAGGTTGGTATAACCGAAAAAGAATTCACAGCAGCCTGGGCTATCAAACCCCACAAGCCATTGAAGATCGAATTAGGAATACAGCTTAAGATTTAACTTTTTATTGTCCAAAATATTGACTCAAATCCAATCTTTTATTGTATTTCATAAATAAAATTTTATTTTTTATAGAATTTGTTCCAAAACTCGTGATTTAGTATACAGTTTTTATTAAATAGTTTGATAATTTTTAGAGATCCTTTTAGTGATCCTTATAGAACTAACGCACCCGTTAGTTGAAGAAGAAGGTGTTATTTTCTACTTAAATAAAAAGTAAATCTCTCTTAGAGTCTATAATCCAAAATTCACTCCCTGTTTTACTCGTCTGATTCTGATTCACTTTCTTCAAAATTCTCAAATTCATCATCAACTACGAATTTTTATACAATCCCTTTACGTGAGAGATTGCTTCATTAGAATTTCTATTAAATTCCTCAACAGAAGATATACGTTCATTAATAAAATCAATCTCTTCTAACTGTTTACCATATCTATTAATTGTGTATGTTTTTTCATCCTTAATGCCTATCCAACAATTTTTATGATAATCTTCTCCTATAATAAAAAATCGACTACTAATTTTCTTTGGTGCAAATGATTGGTTAACTTCAATAACGTCAGGTCCAAAAAAAGCCTTCTCTTTATGAGAGAAACCCTTCCATAAATCCAAGTCCAATCCGTAAAAATTAAAATGACCAATCTCCAATGAGAAACCATTACAACCTTTTAGAAGCTCTCTATAAAGGTTTGGAAATTCAATATTGTTTTCCTTTTCCTTTTCTAATAAAAAATCATCTGTAACAGGAGAAAAAAAGGCGTAAGCAACATTGTCTGGATATACAATATTCTTATCTTCTTTTAATTCTTGAGATAGATATACAAGAGTTAATCCACTCTGTTTAAACCGTTCAACTGGACCATTATATTCTAAGACTTTTTCTATTAATTTATTCATTCCCACCAATTACCTCCTCTTATCGCTCATTCTTAATTCCTAATTTACTAATGATATTATTTCCCCTACTTAAACTATCCTGCCCTGATAGTTGCATAAGAAAAAGCTGCCTTAAAGACAGCTCTGATCTTCAACTAACGCACCCGTTTGTTCATTAAGAAAAGATTGCCTTGGCAACTATTTAGGTATGCCGATTTCTTGTAATGGATAAAATCGAAATTTCACTTCTCCAACAATCGAGTCGTAGGAAATAAATCCGAAAATCCTGCTATCCTTACTATTTAAACGATTATCCCCCATCACAAATAACATGTTTTTAGGCACTTTGGATTCTCCAGTTTTTTCTTGCAATGAAAAGTCCTCTGTCAGTTTATTAAATGGATTATCTTCTTTATTTGCATTTAAATACGGTTCTTCTACGACTTTTCCATTAATATAGAGCACATCATCTTTCATATCAATACTATCTCCAGGAAGACCTATTACCCTCTTAATATAGTCTTTACCCTCAACATCTGGTGCATCGAATACAATCACATCAGATCGTTGAATTTCAGTCGTTTTACTTACAACTACTCTATCTTGGTCTTGAAAGGTAGGCGACATTGATGCTCCCAATACAGTTGTAGGTGTAAAAAGAAGCTGTCTACAAATAAAAGCGATGATGAATGCAAAGACAATTGATTTTACCCAAGAATAAATTTCTTTTTTTGTACTTTCTTTCATGGTTTCCCTCCCAATATAATCTTGTTTTAATATATTAATTCTATCCTATATCAAGGGATATTAACAAAATTTGGTTCATAGTTCTTATACAACTATCCTGCCCCGTTAGTTAATTAAGGGTACTTTTTCCCTTGAACTTGAAAGTATGATAATGGGAATGATCTCACGAAATTTAAGCCTCAGGTCTTACTTTCAGTTAAACCCCAGGTCTGTTTTCTTAAGATGGCATAGCCAGTACACTTAATCATACAAATATCACTTAAAGGGAGAAAGAATACTGTGGTTATTGGAAAGAAACTGCCTGAGTTTTGGACGAATTTATTGATGGGCGCGTTTGCAGCCATGTGCGTTTTTGTATTTTTACCATCGCTGCTGATAATTTATAAAGTTATATTTACAGTCATCTTAATAGGCATTCTGTCTATTAATCTTGTCTTGATAAAAATGAAAAAAGTAAACTATTTAAAACTTACGAGTCTTTCCTTAGTGTACTTGAGCATTTTTTTGATTATTGTCTGTCTGATTTTTTATTCTACAAAGTTTTTGATTCTGGCAGATGCGAACGGTATTGAGAGCGTTTTAGGAGAAAATATCCTATTAGGCAAACTCCTTTTCCTACTTATTTGTTTCCTTCAGCCAATCATATTACCCTTGCCTGAAGCTGTAACAATTCCTGCAGGTAGTGCAGTTTTTGGCTCATTTACCGCAGCTTATCTAGGTTTTTTCGGAACTATTGCCGGAATAGCAGTCATGTTCCTAATAGCTAGGATTGGTGGACAAAAGCTTGCATTAAAATTAGTAAAAGAAAAGCACTTGCAAACCTACCAAAACTATGTAGAAAAAAATGAAACGGCCATCCTATTCCTTCTGTTTATTATCCCGATTCTCCCAGATGAAATCATTTGCCTGGGATCGGGGATAGGCGGAGTTTCTTTTTGCAGATTTATTCTGATTGCTTCACTCTCAAAACTAATGACAGCCTTAGCCCTATCATATTCAGTCGAATTGGCAAAAGCCCTCACCATGACAGGACAGGAATTAATCTCGGCAGTGTCACTTGCTGCTGGTGTATTGTTTATTTTATCGATAGGAGTAACATGGGTTTTAAACAAAAGAAAAGTACAATAGCAGAATGTATTATGAGAAAAACGCTGGAAAGAGTATAGCGTTTTTTTTGTGACCGAAAAAATTATAGGTATCAAATCCATTCATTCTTAACACTGTTACTTACGTTTATGGAACTATCCTGCCCCGTTATTGCATAAAAAAAAGCTGCCTTAAAGACAACTCCTTGTTCAACTAACGCACCCGTTTGTTCATTAAGAAATAGCAAAAAAGGGCGTTCCATCCTAATAATGAACATAATCATTCCCTCTAGTGAAATTATTACAAATGCATTGAGATTTCCAAACCTGTGGGTTTGTCCCCAAAAGGACCGCTATATTCTCTAAAAACTAAATCAAGTCCTGAAATATCGTCAGGTAAAGGCGGAGACACGATAAAACTGTATACGAATTGCCCTGTTGAACCACTTCCAGCATCCCATCGACAATCATATTGTTCTCCTAAAAACAATTCGAAAAAATTGTGTTGATGTCGGCCGCCTGGTGAATCCTTCATCGGATCCCAATCGATATTAAGATGAACCACGCTTGCATTCTGGTACTGCCGAATAAAGGTTACCGTATATATATATTCACCTTTATCAACTGATTTTAAGATGGGTAAATGCCGTCTAAATTCTTTTGGTTCAACACGTGGTCTAAATTCTTCATCATCTCTCAATGTACCGAATACTGAATTTAACAATTCCTCGTACAGTCCGAACCTTTCTGCCCAATTTGAGATATTTTTATGAGGTGGAAAACCTGGATCATTGTTTGAAATTTCCTTCCGTTGTTTTAGTAATGCACAAAGTTGTTCATCTATTGAAAAAACCTTTTCATCATAATGGTCTGTTGGTTGTTCGAATGGCATTCGTTTCATTGTATTCCTCCTCTTTTTTAATTTAAACGCAAATCATTAGCCCCCTTTATATTAACAAATATTGAATTTATTAGAAATAATGTTCTTCAACTAACCTGCCCCTTTAGTTGCATAAGAAAAAGCTGCCTTAAAGACAGCTCTAATCTTCAGCTAACGCACCCGTTAGTTGAATTTCTTGGCTTTTAACACACTCCATGATAGCAACCATGTAACACAAAGAAACATTATTTCTATCATATAAGATTCAAAGTCATTCATATGTACAGCAAAAAATTCAGATGAATTAGATGAATAAAAATATACCCAAATCCACAAATAGAAAAGCAGGGATAATGTAACATGAACTAAGGGTCCTACCACTGCTTTCTTAGTAAACCACGCTGATAAAGTTCCCAATATAATAACAATTGGTATTTCAAGAACCTCCAAGACGTAAGGGTCAAACCAAGTTGATGCACTTATCATTATCATATACCCCATTACTATTATATAATTCTTGTCACTTTCTTTTACTAAATAACTAATTTGTAAATCAACCTTTTAGTTCTATCAGACCTTTGGTAGAGTTGACACAAACTATTAAAAAAGCCGAAGTTACTCAACGGCAAATTCATATTTATACATATTTATTTACTAAAGCTATAAATTCTGGTCAGTATAATGGTGCAAAAAGAGAAATACTCCAAGCTATAAGAATAAAAGATACAGTTAGCCAAAATGTGTTCTTTGCAGTACTTTCATGTGCCACTGCTTTTTTAATAATACTGACTAGATTTAAACAAAATATAATACAAAAAATAGGCATGAAGTTTTCAGCGATTAAAGTGAAAAATTGGTACATTTATTTATCAACCTTTCTCTCATGAATAAACAATTGATGGATTATTATGTAAAACAATTTTACCACATATTTCGGTACAAACTATGCTTCATAAACTAACCTGCCCCGTTGGTGCCATAAGAAAAAGGCTGCCGCAGCAACCCCTGTTAATCAACTAAAGCACCCGTTAGTTCATTATTAAAGTGGTGGATTTTCCACCCCTAAATGAATCCAATCTTCTTTTGGTGGTCCATATACCCCAAACGGTTTTAATCCTGCTTGACGCATCAAAACGGTAATTTGACCACGATGATGAACAATGTGCTTGATTAGTCCCATTAGTATTTGAGCATTTGATTCCTGTCTTCCAAATGCTTCTTGTATTTGTTCTAGGGATTTGTCTGTCCATTGTTGTTCAATGATTTGGGATGCGTGAGAATTTACCACTTTAAAGGTTTCAGTAATTTCCTTTGCTGAAGTTGGGACACTTTTTGCAATTTCTACTCCATCAATGTTCAACCCAAAATGAGATAAATATTCCGGAATACTTGTTGTTAGATGCCACGCAATCCTTCCCAAAGTACGACCTTCTGGATAAACTTGTTGTTTTAAAGATTCATCTGTTAAACCTTCCAAAACGTTTTGAGTTAACAAAGCTTCCCTATTCCATTCTTTAATAAAGTCTGAAACCGTTACATACATATATAATTCCTCCAAAATTTATTGATAGAAATACATTATAATTCTTATATTTCCATTTTGCTTCTAAACTAACCTGCCTCGATAGTTGCATAAAGAAAAAGCTGCCTTAAAGAAAGCTCCGATTTTCAGCTAACGCACCTGTTAGTGGAACATAGACACATATCATAAACTAGTATTGAACAAGGCTACCCCGAATACATCTATCTCACAAATGTAATAAAGTCAATATTAGCTGGTTCAAAACCATCTGATCGCAGTCGTGAGTTAATCTGTCCTCGATGATACTGACCATGCAATGCTACATGAGTTAAAATATCCCGTACAGAATTCTTAAACTCTTTTCCTTTACTATTTGTGTAGGATATTAATTTATCTAGGTCAGTATTTGATGAATTAGTAAGAAACGTTGTTAAGCTCTCTTTATTGTGCATAACAAGCTCTGCACAGACTTCTATATCGACCTCTGACCAGATCGGCAGTCGTGAACTGTCCAATCCTCGTAATCTAGTTATCCATACTTTTTCTGCAAGTAGGATATGGGAAAACAAATGGCTCACCTCTTGATTTTTATCTTCAATACTTTGCAATGTTTCAAGAATAAGTTGATTAGCCCAATTTAAATGCTCATACATCTTTTGGATAGTTTTCAATGAGAATAACACCACCAATGATTGAATTTTTCAATAGGATTTTCCGTTTTAAAAATCAATTTCCCTTCATTTTTATATTACCATATAATTACATTAATTCGAGTGAAATAAAAGGATTCTTATTCAACTAACCTGCCCCGTTAGTGCCATAAGAAAAAGGCTGCCGCAGCAACCCTTGTTAATGAACTAACGCACCCGTTAGTTTAAGTAGATTTCTTCACAAACTTTTTAGTATTTCAGTTAATACAGGACAGGAATACTGCCCCGTTAGTTTACCCATTTATGAATTTCCCTAATGAAAAAACCAATAAAATTAATAATTGATAAAGAGTAAAGGGGATTAGTGTAAGGAATGGGATGTACTTCATCTTATCTTGTTCTTTCCTTATCACAGCGATAATCGTACATATAATAGAAACACCATACAGGCTCAAACTACTAATTAGTAATATATCACTAAACTTAATTATTTCAATTGAAACAAATAAAAGTAATGGAGCCATAACTCCAACTATGGCTGACGTAAAACTAAACATATTTTTCTTCATTTCAATTTCTATCCTCAATTCATTTGATATTGGTGGTGGCAGCCACACATCTTGAACTATAGCACAAGTTAGCTTAATAAAATTTTCTCTGTTAATCACTCTTTTTTTCAATAATAGATTTATTTAATCCTACTTGTCTTATGCAACTAACCTGCCCCGTTAGTTCCATAAGAAAAAGCTGCCTTAAAGACAGCTCCGAGCTTCAGCTAACGTACCCTGTTAGCTAAAGGACTAGGATATTTCAGTTTTTCTTTTGTAAGAAGACAGAATCCCAAAACCAATAAATAGCAGCTGCTGCAAAACTTAAACCGTAATATATTTGGGTTTTAACTAAATATGTAGGTTCAACTCTAAATAACATTACATTAAACAAAAATACTGCTACAAAAGAAAGTACCGTGTAAATTAAAAGATAAAACACATTAAATTTTCTCGGGCGTTTATTAAATATAATTTGCAATGGTACTGCAAAAAGTAAATAAGGTATAACAACATAAAAAGAATAAATAATAACAGGCAATAACCGCAACCAAGAGGGTTCTCCACTAAAAACAATTATAACAACAGAAAATGAGATACAAGACAAGAATAGACTAAAAAAATAACAAGGTATTACATCGCTAATTTTCGATACTTTTTCACTTAATTTCCAAATCTCCAATTTTGCTCAACCTTCCTAAATGTCATGTTAATTTATTCCATCATAATATCATTTCTTCAACTATTCTGCCTCGATAGATGCATAAAGAAAAAGCTGCCTTAAAGACAGCTCCGATCTTAAGCTAACGCACCCGTTAGTTCTTTAAGAAAAGCGATTCTTATTAAAGAATCGCGCCCTTTAGTTGAATAAAACTTCTGTAATTATTCCTTATTTTAATTTTAAAAATGGCTTATCGAGGTTCGATAAGCCACTTTTATACATATTGTATTATTTTGATAATGCGATTTTTATATGGGCTAAATGATGCTCTTCGTGCCAAGCTAATTTTGCAACTTTTGTTGCAACTGTTATTATACCGTTTATCTGGTGAGTAAAAGCTCGATCTAATTGCTCTTCAGTTAAACTATGTCCTAAAGATAAGATGCGCTCATTTATACCTTCTAACATTTTAATAGAACTTTCTACAGGAAGCTTTGTATCCGGTTGAATAGCCCACTTTTCTTCATCAAAAGCTGGTACTGTTGGATTCTCATCTGTTAAAGCCAGCTTCAAACGTTGATACATGTTCAACTGAGAATCTGCAATGTGATGAACAAGTTGACGAACTGTCCAGCTACCTTCACGATAAGTTCTGCTTAATTCCTCATCACTTAATGAGTCGACAGTTTCTCTTAATCGAATCGTGTAAGTTTCGATTTCCTTTAGCCATTCTTGAATATTTTCTAATGTTACTTTTTCAGGAACTTGTAGTTTCCCAATTGGGTATCTTACATCCATTTTCAATCCCCCTTTTCCTTATTCTTTATTTCATTATATTTCGGTATTAACGTTTAATTTTATTTAATTATATCACTTCAACAAACTGCATCGTAATTCAAAAGTTTATTCAATTAAATGGCCCTTTAATGGAATAACATGACTGACGTATTTAAACAACTTTAATGTCACTTAACAGTATTCCTTATGGAACTATCCTGCCCCTTTAGTTCATTAAGCAAAAAGGCCACCAAATGGCAGCCCCGGTTCACAACTAACGCACCCGATAGTTCAACAACATACTCTTTCGTAAAAGAAAAATGAATCGGGCGGCTTTTTGGGGTTCGATTTCCCAAAAGGGTGCCCTAAAGCTTCTGTCCCACTAGCTTTATTCTGCCCTAACTACGCTTTCGAAATTACTTTTGTGGGATCCGTCACAAAAAGGTTTATTATCGGAAAGTCCACATCTGCATAGGGAAAAGGCTTCTTTTGTTTCAATTTTATTCCCTTCACCATCGACTAGCTCTACATTCCCTGATACACGTAATGAACCATTATCATTAACTTTAATAGTAGCTATAATAAATCACCTCTTTTTTAAAACATTTTTGCCATGGGGGAATAACTTTAAACGATAAATAAGTTCTACTTCCTCAATATTATTTGATTGACATCCTGCAATTACCAAAAGAAGAAGTGTTATACCAATAAAAACACACCACATTTAATCGCCCTCCCCCTTATTTTTAGAGGATATTACTTTAAAAAGTTCCAAAAACCTTATTCTACTAACCTGATCCTTTAGCTGCATAAGAAAAAGCAATCCTTCTTAATGAAGAATCGCACCCGTTAGTTAAGGAATCGACTTTTTTTACTTCTTCTTAATGAATTAACTCACCCGTTAGTTTAAGTACATTTTTTCACAATCTTTTGGTTTGAATATTAAACATTTAAGAAAAACTCTAAAAATATAATTTCTTTTTAGCACATAATTGAGGATTCGTGATTAATTTAGCTTTCGCTATTCCTCGCTTAAATCTTACATTGTTTAACCATTCAACAATTGCTTTTGCATCATAATTAGGGTGAATTCTTTCCCCATTTTCTAAAGCCCAATATTCTGTATTCTTTTCCTCGTCAAAAATCCAATTTAGAAAGTCCTCCTGAATACTGTTCATCTTCCTACCTACTTTTGTTGAACAAGAAATGTATTGAATAAAATCGTCACCAAAGTCAATTTTTATAATCATAAGAGTTTCACTCCTTAAAATCATTTTGAAATTAAGGCTATTATAGCATTCCTTATTAATCTAACACTTGCCCTTTAGTTCAAAAAAAAGCTGTCGCAATGACAGCTCGAATCTTAAAGTAAAGCCCCCGTTAGTTGAACAAAGGCGTATAGCAAAACAAATTCAAACCTGAGGCGGAATATATTCTCCTGTTTTTACATTAAAGCCAGCTGCTTTCATTTTTGTCTGGTCGCTATTCCAACCTATTACTAACATTAGGGTAATATTTGTTTCTGGATCTTTGGATAGCCTAAAATTATAGCCTTTAGCCCAATCTTTACCTGGATAAATACTGTCCATTTTCAGTGCTTTTTTTAGTAACTGAGGTGAATCGTAGTTAATATCTTTCAATTTTATAAACTCTTTTTTGGGGTAAGGAGAATCACCTTTATTGGTCAAATCATTTATTTTATCAATTTCTCCATTATGGATGGTTACTAAAAAAAACTTATTGGTATCTGGCACTCCAAATGAAATATTCCAATGTTTTCTTTTACCGTTGCTCCCTATTGACTTTCCTGGCTTATCCAAGTCTATATTTATTGCGTCTAATAATTGGGCATTTTTATTCCATTTTAAAGCAGAGGGATATGCCAACTCAATAGCTTGTTTTAATGACAACTCGGTTCTATCCTGAATTGGATTAGTAATATCAGTTTGCCCCATAGCAATAGCTTGCTGATTATAAAAAAGAAAATATATCGGGAATATTACTAAAACTAAACAGGCTTTAAAAAGAAAATTTAATTTTTCCAACAGCCTTCCTCCAATTGCCCAAATTTAAATATAGCTTGTGTAATTGGAATAAAATTATCAATAATTGTTTCAAAACTCGGTCTGTTAGTACGAAAAAGATGCCTTATATATACACGATTCTTCTTGAACTAAACTGCCCCGTTAGTTCCATAAAAAAAGAGCTGTTTCCAGCCCCGTATAGAAGTAATGCACTCTTTAATTGGATCAAAGATTGGAACCTCAATTGTCAAGGTAATATATATTAGCTTCATTTTTTTTAGTTACATAAACGTTCATATTTCCTAAAGATTTATCATTTAAAAATAGTTGCAATTCCCAAATACCTGACTCGTTGAATTTAATTGAAGTGGATGATATAGATACAGGGAAAGTTAAATTAATTTCTATATCTTTTTCTATATTTTCTTCAATACTCTTATTAATACTAACTGGCTTTGGGGTATAATCTTTAGGTAATTCTTTTAAAGGTGTCTCTTTTTTTACTATCTCTCCTTTTGATATTATACTCTTTCCACTTTCATTTTGAACTGCTTTTACCTTTAACTCGCCTAACGGAAGCTGTTCATCCATTGTCCAAAAAAGCCATTCCAACTTAATTTCTTTATCCATTATCAAAGGTTTATCGAAAAAACCAAATTTCCGATTTTCACCCCTTATTTCATATACCATTATTACATCGTTTACTTTTTCATTTACTGTGAATGTTGGTGTTTGTATTGAGTTGTTGTTAGGTGAAATAATGTTAGAACTTGAATTTAATTTAATACCTTGTTCCTTTAGGCCATCTTGTACTTCTGCTTTCGCAACATTGTCATTCTTTTGCTTGGAAGAACAACCAAACAATAAAACTGAAGATAAAACTAAAACAACAAAATAGTGTATTTTCATTATTTCTCCTTTCAGATTTAGGTTTAATATTATTGACGTTATATGTCCAATATAGTTTCGATTTTATGGTATAAATTTACACATTAGTCCTCATTTCCTTATGGAACTATCCTGCCCCTTTAGTTCAATAAAAAAAGACTGCCAGCGATGGCAGCTAGATCTTCAAGTAACGTAATCGTTAGGTAAAGAACAAGTACTATAAAACTCTCTTATAATGCAATATTACGGATCAAAAAATCCAGTTTAAAAGAGCGTAGACTCCGATTAATGCAAAGAGAATTGTTAATATTATTATTGAGAAGCAACCAAAAATAACCAACTTATCTTTCAATAGATCGTCAGGTTGTTCCAGCAAATTCTCTTTCACTTTATTTTGTATAGGCGAAATTATCTGATCCAATTCCAGTCTTATTAAAATTTCACTATCACCTTTAAATTTTAGAGCTCGTGCTATTTTGAAAGGATCGTTTCCCAAAGATTTTTCGAACAGAATACACGCTTTTACCATCTCTGATGTCTTATTCTTTTCTAAATACCAGTAACGACCTGCCATTGAAGGATATTCTAATGCAAAATAGATGTCCCCCAACTTTCTGCGGAGTTCTAACTCATTAGGATAGGTTGAAATTAACCCGTGTAGTCTATCCCTTGCTTTCCCTAAATCATTTTTATCAATGTCCTCTTCTATCTTCTTAATCGTTTTAACAGGTACCTTTTCTATACAAACACCTCATTATCTTTTTTCTTTATAGTCTTTATTTCTAGCTAGCTCAAAATAGTTCCTTCTTCAACTATCCTGCCCCGTTAGTGCCGTAAGAAAAAGGTTGCCGCAGCAACCTTCCACATTAAGGGTAAAGCACCTTATAGTAGTACAAGTACAGAAATTATTTATTACCTTTTCTGTATCTTTAACTTTCGTTCATCAATATGTATAGAAAAAGAAAGTACAAGTATTGCTAATGTTACAACTATAAATAACCAAGTTAATTCTATATCTGTGAAATAATCAACCGTGAGTATAATAAAATTTAAAAAATTGAGAATTAAGAATAAATGATTCTTTTTATTAGGGATCTTTTTTTCAAAAAACAATCCCATTACATATTTCAACTTATTTGACATTAAGTTCCCCCTATGAAACTTCAATCTGAACTTAATAAACTATATCATATCGCAAACGGGTCTTCTTCAACTAAACTGCCCCGTTAGTGCCACAAGAAAAAGGCTGCCGCAGCAACCCTTGTTATTGAAGTAAAGCACCCGTTAGTTCTTTAAGGAAAGCGATTCTTATTAAAGAATAGCGCCCTTTAATTGAATAAGAATGGACAATATTTTATTGAAATTATCGTCAGCAAACCTCTTCATTTTATCCGTATAAGAACACTAAATTTCCAGGTTAGTAATTTTGCCGAAAAGTAACGCATCATAATACTTACCCTCTATAAAATAGTGGTCTTTTAAACGCCCTTCTAACTCATACCTGTTCTTTTCAAGTATCCGTGCAGAACCAATATTGGCATGCGCTACCATAGCATGGAGTTTATGAAGATTAAGTGATGTAAATGCAAAATCACTCATCAATGCAACAGTCTCTGTGCCATACCCCTTACCCCAATGATGTTTATGCAACACATAACCAATTTCAGCTCGGTTTGCTCCATGGTCAAAATTGAAAATTATGGCTGTCCCTATAATTGCTTGAGTTGATTTTTCAACAATGGAGGAATATAAATGAGTTCCTTCCGACTCACGTTTTAACATTATTTCAATGAACTGACGAGTTTCCTCCAAAGTACTCATCAAATTCCAGCCAATAAATCGTGATACTTCTTGATTTGACGCATAGCGATGTATCTCTTGAACATCCTCTATCTTTAGTGCTTTGAAGTAGATTTTTTCACCATCCAATGAATGAAATAAAACAGCCTGCTTCTCCATTTTAGCCTCCTCTAACTTCGCTTTGTTAATGAACCTCCGATGGTAGCGAAAATGTCCCCAATTAAGGTTAATATCATCGCTGCCTAATTACAATTCTCTATTCGCTTATACTCTCCTGCTTGATTAGCTTTATAAGCCTTGTTCTAGAATCTGGCCCAATTGTTGAACAAAGATTAAACAGGACTCTTTAACTATCCTGCCCCGATAGTTGCATAAAGAAAGAGCTGCCTTAAAGACAGCTCTGATCCTAAGCTAAAGCACCCGTTAGTTCATTAACGATTTTAAACAATCTTTATATGCCGCAATGGTACAGATAAAATTCACCTTTAGCTAAAGTTTCTGACATTGAAATTATCTTTTCAAACTGTGTAATCACTTCATCTCGGTTGAAGACTAGTTTTTCATAGTTCCCCTCCTGATTGTCAGCTTCGCCATAAACGAATTCTCCAGTGAGTTCAAATTTAACAGGTGCATTTTTAAATAGACTTTTCCATGACGCAAAAATACTTATTAAAGTTTCAGAAGACTGCTTGTCAAAAAGGGTTACTCCATGATAGTTAATACCTCGACCATTAGGAGTTCCTAGCAATGATGGGTTTTTACTTGGAATCCATTCTAATGAGTCCATAATGTATTGAATCAAATCATCATGTATGACAACACTGTCAATGAAACTGTTATTTCTTTCTCTATACATCCAAAAATCATTTATATCAGTTGTCTTAGAAATAAGGTAAAACTCATGCTCCAAGCTCATGTTTTCCTCCTTAAAATAAGTTCCTCGTTAGATCTAATATTAGCATTCCTTATGGAACTATCCTGCCCCTATAGTTCCATAAGAATAACGGTTAAACTTTTTTCAAATCGGTACGACTTTATTGTAAATTAAACACCTATAAGAATAAAGAAAGCCTACGATCCTTGCTATTTTAGGAAGTAGGCTTTCTTTTATTTCAGTTATTTTTTGACTTTTCTCTATTTTTTAAATGGAAGTCGTGGACTTTCGTCTTTATATATAGAGTAAGTCCACGCTTCATTTTCCATTTTTGAGCATTGGTCATTATTACAAGTGAAAATATAGGTCTGCTTATCAGTACGAACACTTACCTCAAAATATTTGGGGAACATTCCACCTTTATTTTTATCCATACTTCTATCAATAGCAATGATATTCTCTTTTTCTGCTATCTTTTTATAATCTTCACTCTCAACTGTTTTCAGCACCATTTCACTTAAAATAGCCTGTTCACTTTCGGACGGTTCATACGCTTGTTCCAAAAAATACCATCTTCCAAATAAAAACAAATTAATCCCTATACTGATTATCAATACTGTAACTAAAATCTTATTCTTCATATATCCCCATCCCTATACCTTTGTCTATCTCGATAGTCCCCACCGCCTGTAATTCATTTAAACGACTTAAACTCTCTTCTTTATTAAAAGAACTATGCCAACGATAATCATATTGATCCAATATACGGTAATGGTTACTAATCAAATTTTGTTGCAAACGAAAATCCCCTCTATACTCGATTTCTTTCCACCATACCTTACCACCCATTGTTTTTTCTTTAGGCGTACCACCATTTTTGCTAGCAATTAACTGAACAAAATCAACTGGATTGTCACCAATTGATGATATCAACAATTGGCTATGATTAAACAAAGCACAAAATGCAACAACGGTGGTCCAATTGGCTTCTGTTCTTCTTTTTTCAATTTGAACTAGTGTTTTTTTTGAAATCCCTAGAATTTCAGACATCTTATCTTGAGAAAAACTTTGTTCTGTTCGGACAAGTTTCATTTTTTCTGATATTAAATTGATGAATTCTTCTTTTTCCATATATACTAAATACTCCTTTTTAGTGTAATTTTACACTAATAGTATTATTTTTCAACAAAAAAATACCCTAAATAAGTTTGAAATAGGAATGTTTCTCAATTAAAGCTTGTTGAACTCCCTCAGTATGATAGCTATATCTCTCGAATGCTCACTTATTCGCAGGATTTCATAACCCTTGAAAATACATTAACGGTTAAAAGCAATGAGCTCAGATCATTTTGGTTTCATGGAGGCATAGTTAAATAAAGGAGTAATAGGAAACTCCATATTCTACCATATAATGCACATAATCTCCACGCCGCCCCTGGAGGCTTTCCCTCCCATGTCTCAACGGGTCATCGAAAAATATGCCCTCTCATTCCTTCGTCATGCCTATCCAAGGGGTGGAGGCCAGTTATGCTAACCTAATGGGTCGGTGCCCTTTTGTTCAAGAAATCTGGTACTCCGTGCATCTTTGAAATCCTACGAATAAGAAAACATTCGACAAAAGATAAGCTGAAAATAAAGTATTAATTATTTTCAAGTGAGGTTCCCTTCGAGAACCTGTAAAGCATGATTTATTCAATAAAAACTAGGCTGCTAGAGCTGAAAAAGGTTGTAATTTTTCTGGGGAATAAGATTCATTTCGTTTGGCTATGCCTACAAATACTCGAGCCAGTTTACCAACCAATTTCATAATTGATTTCATTTTCTTTATTTTTTTCACCTTAACATTATTAGCGTGCAACGCTTTAAACTCAGGGTTATTCATGACAAGGCACATCGTCGCTAGGTATAAGAAACGCCGCAGTCTGGATCTCCCACGTTTAGAAATGACAATCTGACCTTTCCATTTACCAGAGCTCGCCTCGGAAAGATGTAACCCTGCATGACGAAGTAGAGAATTACCGTGGGCGAATCCACTTAAATCTCCAGCTTCCCCTAAAATTCCAGCTAAAGAGATTTCACTGATCCCTTTAATAGCCAACAGTTTCTTTGCGAAAGGAATTTGTTGAAGCACGTTAGTGACTTCTTGTTCCACTCTTTCGAGTTGCGTTGTAGCTAGATCATACTCTTCCAGTAGTTGTTCTAAATGTAGCTTGTAAGCATCATGTGCTTGGTGGGATCCGATAGAGCGTTTAGCTAAATCTATAAGTTGATAAGCTTTTTTCAACCCAGGCTGACGCTTCATTACCGATTTCCATTTGGCTACAATATCTTGAGGTTGCATCGATCGTAACTCGATTGGTGTCGGAAACAAACGTAGAGTTGCGATTGCCCCTTTTCCTTTCACATCTTTAAACACTTGTCGTAGCTCAGGAAAGACAACATCTACCCATCGATTTAATTGATTAATAGAACTAACGAGACGTTTTACGATTACGTCACGGTTGGACATAAGAACTCGAAGTTTTTCGAAAGACTCTGAAGCCACATGAACAAAAGAATAGTATCCATTCTTGACCATATCCGCAATCACGAGAGCGTCTTTTTTATCACTTTTGGACTGAGTGTTATCTCGATTTTCTTTATTTCTTTTTACAAGGTGAGGATTGACTGTTACGACATCAACCTTTTCGTTAGATAACCATTTCGATAGATTAATCCAGTAATGACCTGTAGGTTCCATACCGACAATAGTTGTGTCTAATCTGTTTTTACCTTTTAGTTTATTAATCCATTCTAGAAATCTGTTAAAGCCTTCTTCGTTATTTTCAAAAGTAAGAGGATCACCTACCACGATTCCTCGATAATTTACAGCTCGAGCAACGTGAAATTGTTGGGCGATATCCACGCCAACAACGAGATGTCGATCAGAAATTCGTTCAATGAGTTGATTTTGTTTGTCCTGCATTTTAAAATTCATATTAGGGTTCCTCCTAAGGTTTTGAGTTAGAGTGATGTCTTACTCATATCTTACTGAGGAGCCCTATTTTTTTCAAAGTTAATAATTAACGCTCTACAGGAATGCTAACCTGCCCCGTTAGTTCCATAAGAAAAAGCTGCCTTAAAGACAGCTCCAATCTTCAGCTAACGCACCTGTTAGCTTAATAACTTAAAAGAATATAACAGGCTTTTATTTACCTACATATTCAATCTTAATCCCATTCACCTTTTTATCCATTTCGGAAGTTTCAGAAGATTTATCATAGATAACTTTTAGGTTCCTTTCATTAAGCCATTCAATCGAAAAATCTTTATCTGACCTAAATGTATTTCCTGATTCATTTTGAAAATCATCATCTTTATTTAAAATCGATAATTGGGGTGAAAATCCCGTTGTCGCACCACAACTTCTTTCGAAAATGTAAGCCACCTTCTCACCACTGGGAGAAGGGTTTTTTTGTTTAATATCGTTTCCACACATATCCTCAAATAAGAAATCCAATAGATATTTACCAGCAATAAATACAAATAATATTATGATTAGCGTCATTAAAATAGTTTTAAATCTTTTTGTCATTAGAACCACCCAAAATTCAAGTAATAGAAATTAGCTTTTATAAATGCACTGTTTTTATTATGTTCTTCTTCAACTATTCTGCCCCGTTACTTTAAGTTCAACTTTTCACAATCCTTCTTTTGGAATATAACTAATTTTGTTGATAATACGTAAAATCAGGGACATCTTTATACGATGTCCCTTTGGTATCAAATTTCTAATTCTTTTGTATCTTTATGATTGCATTTGAAGGCGTAAACCCATCTTTATTTCCGTGCATCAACTGTCCATATTTAGTTGGTATTTTAACATACTGAACAACTTTATTCTTATTAAGAAATACAAGCAAATATATATCATCTCGATGAACCATATTAGTTGGATCTTTAAATTTAACGCCTAGTTGCTTATTTATGGTTTCTTGATCAGTGTAAGGAGTTATTAAATATGCTTTATCCCAATCGAAGTCCGTTAGAGAATTAAAATCGATTTCCGTCACGCTTTTTTTCTCCAAAGCAGAACTTATAGATTTCTCTAATCCTTTATTATGCATACTAACGACTTGCGAACAACTTGCTAGAAAAATTAGTGAGATAAGCATAAATACAATTTTTTTCAATATACCACCCCTATTGATTGGTTTAATTCGTAAATATCGATAAATCATTGGTCGTGTTTTGAGAACAAACATCTTTCAGTAATAATATTATATACAATTGATTCTTCAACTAACCTGCCCCGATAGTTGCATAAAGAAAAAGCTGCCTTAAAGATAGCTCCTATCTTAAGCTAACGTAATAAGATAGCTTTTTTTTTATAAATAAGCTTGCTAGTTTACATTAGTATGGAGTTAAGAAATGTTTAATTTATTTGCTGCTTCTCTTTACTATAGACAATGATTTTATATTCATCATCTTTTATGGTTTTTTTAACCTCTTCCGATTCTAAAAAGTGGAGTTAGTATAGTTTCATGGACACAATAAGCCTTGATATAGATGGGAAGGCAGTCGTTCCATTCCTGAAGTTGACTTTTGATTAATTTTCGTATTTTTTTGTTTGTCTTTTTTAGGGTATCTTGGTTATGATAACAGAGTAATAACAGGAGGGCTGTGGACATGCTGAAAAAAAAGAAGAAAATCGAGGTTATTCAAAAAGTATTAGACAATTGGAGGGGCTTCTTTTTACCTTACCAAATGGCATTACATGAATTAGAAAGTGATTTCAAGGTTATTGACTTAGAGTGGAAAACACAACATGGTTATTCTCCTATTGAACATATGAAAGCACGCATGAAAAAATTAAGCTCTTTGGTGGAGAAAATACAAAGAAAAGAAATTCCTTTAACACAAGAAGCGGTGAGGAATGAAATAAGAGATATTTTGGGTGTTAGAATTGTCACAAGTTTTATTGATGACGTATATTTGTTGAAGGAGCATATCGAGCAACGTGAAGACATTCGAATGATACGCGTAAAGGATTATATTCAGGACCCGAAAATGAGCGGATATAAAAGTTTGCACCTGATTGTAGAAACCCAAGTCATCCTATCCAACGAAATAATATGGGTTCCTGTAGAAATACAAATTCGTACTTCCGCTATGGATTTTTGGGCATCCACCGAGCATAAACTAAACTATAAATATCAAGGCGAGACTATACCTGAGGATGCTCAAAAGCAGCTAATTGAGCTTGCCAAAGCTTCTTCTTTAATGGATAAAGAAATGTCAAAACTAAGAACAAAATTACTAGCCAATTAAGCAAACAATCGTGACACCTTTCTCATTTACAACCTTAAGTCAATCTGACAAATAAAAACACTTAGTCTTAGAATCTAAGGGTTTCATCCTTGTTCCGTCCAAAACGATCCAGTGAATGAATGTAAAGAACATCCCCTTTCCGGATCATTCGTTTTAACAATTGATATTGTTCTCGTTCAAAATTTTCCCCACTTTGTTTATCCATACTTTAACGGACGTTAAAAGTAGGTGATTTTATAAAAAAATGTTCCGTTCGCAAAAGTGTACCTAATACTTGCTTTTGTTAGCCAATCCACCATTTTTCGAAGACCATCGGTCTCTATTTTTTCACCGTTTAGAATCGCTTCAAGGATACGGCGTCCCGATACACCAAAAATGTCTGATAGAACGGTTGTTAGCTTGATATTGGCATCTTGAAGAATTTTGTGAATCCGATTCTGCTCTAATGATCTTTTACATCAGTTTTACGCCCTGGAACATTTTTGACATGCCTGGCATTGGCAAGAACAAGGTGAAAAGATCCTTCGAGTATATTCCATATTGGTTTCCAGTAGACTCCGGTACTTTCCATCACAACATCGGATACCTGGCCGAATGGCTTGCCAAGCTTCTAAGATGCGGACTTATTGAAAGCAATTTTGTCCCACCAGAGGCTATTCGTGATTTACGGGATCTTACTCATTATCGAAAAAAATTGATTCATCACCGCACCAAGGGTAGCTAGCCAATCACTTAAAGCCAAGAGTCCCGTTGTTGTAGTTGAAAAAGTTTCAATAGAGGTTTTTGGCTTTTTATCTAATGGACCAAATAATACACAGGCTACTACAGTTTCTTGGTGTACATCTAGGCCAGCATACCGTTCAATCATTGCTTCCATAGGAGAATCACCTCAAAAAAAGATTAACAATACATATGACAGGAGATTTGTTACAAAAATTTTTGTATACGTACTAGCAGTACACTAAATGGTTCTTCAATACTGTCACAACCAGTTTCTTATACAGGGTAGCTTCCTTAAGATCCACCAAAAAAGGTTCAGCCTGGTTGTATTGTTTTCATCCATTATTGTCAATGGGTTAATGGGTTAGATTCTATTTTGGGGTAATGAGCAGGTTTCGTGGTAGATGGTGGCGGCGAGGATCGCCGCCATAGAAGTTTCTTAAGAATCGCGCCCTATAGTTCAATAAGAAAAAAGACGATTAGCTATTGCTAGTCATCTCTATCACTTTAGCATAAATAGTGGAACGTGGGACACCTGTAGTTTTTACAATGTCCTTTACACTCATTCCGTTTGTTTCACGTTCATTATATAGCTTAATAGCCCGTTTTAAAGTCTTTTCATCTTGCCCTGGTCTTCCCATATGTTTCCCTTGCCTTTTTGCTCTCTCCCGGCCTTCTGTTGTTCTTTCTACAATCAAATCACGTTCAAATTGTGCGAATGAACCTAAAATATTAAAAAATAGTGTTTGTAAGCTGTTTCCTTCGTTTGAACCATCAAACTTCATATCTTCTTTTACAAATCTTACATTAACCCCTTTTTCAGCTAATTCATGAACTATCTTATTTAAGTCCATAATAGAACGAGCTAAACGATCTATTTTAGTTACTACTAATGTATCTCCTTCTCGTGCAAATTCAATAGCTTCATAAAGTTGGGCTCTTTGTTTTGTACTTGTTCCTGTTACTTTTTCAACAAAAATCTTTTTACACCCTTCATTTTCCAAAATCTCCTTTTGTGTTTCTAAATCTTGGCCAGTAGTTGAAACCCTCGCATAACCAATTAACATTATGTATCATCCTTTGTCTATAAGTCTTAAATCTTTTATACATTAAATTATAGACTAACTTTTAGTGTCACTTTAGGAGGTAATTTGCGCTTGTTTTAAGTGCTATTTTGCATATCCAACTTTTGTAGCTTTGGAATAATGATTGATCCAATTAATACTAATAACCTTGATAAACGAACAAAAAGAAAGAGCGTGTTTTGAAAAAAAAGATTGATCAAAACATGCTCTCTTAATATATTCAATTGAATTATTCTATTATAAAAAGTTTGATATTTCTGTGATCTTTCCTCCATTAAAGCTCTCGATTGTTGAGCAACACATCTAACTTTAAAATATGTGCAAAATATTAGTAAAAATGACACGTCATGTGAAACCGTGGAATATTTCGATCTCCAAATTGACGTTTTATAAGTTCACGTTTCTGGTTTGCAAATTCATTTCCATACTTTAAATCGTAATTGGCATAAAGAAAACGAGCCTTGCCATTAGTATTACAGAAAAATCATGAGCCTAAAAAGCATAATATTATAACAAGGAACTTATCGTTTGTTTAGCCAATTTACTTAAGACCAATTCTGTCTTCCATACCTAATAAGGTTTGCAAGTCCAGGTCCACCTGCAATGAGCCCGCCAGTGGTTGTAGGGGAAGGTTCGGTCTGACCACCAGAAACTACACCCACTATATAGGGAAAATAATCTCTATCGATTAGATATACCGGCCCTCCAGAATTACCTCTGGTAAGGTCGGCATTAGGAGTGTATAATGCTTCTCCCCCTGTATTCCAAGGCTCCTCCTTATCAATATACATACTAATACCACCCTCAGATGACGGTTGTTCCCCACCGGCGATTAAAAGAGGATATCCTAAGATTATGAAGATAGGCATGTTTGACCACTCAAAATATTTATAATGCTTGGCACCGAAATATCCTAACTGTTTTCCGAGTGGATTATATAATTTAAGTATAGCCCAATCATATCCAGTAACATCACCGTGGGTGTTAAAACCCATAGCTTCTTCGACATATGACTCAACACCAGCTCCATGTAATGAGTGCCCTTCACCTTTTTTGTTTATATCGTCATTATAGTAGTCAGGTACAAATCGCATCCACCACCCCTGTTTTTCCCAGGGAACCATGTGTCCGGCAGTGATAACAAGATTATCTCCAACAAGAGCCCCAGATCCTACCCTTTCGTTACTGTTAAATATTTTTCCTACTAATCCATAAGGATATGTAGTGTCTTTATAGGTTTGTCGAAGATCGTCAGTTCCTAGCATAGACGAATAATCGACCTCTTCCGGACGGTAAGCAGGCAACTCAGAGGTTGGATCAATGTTCTTAAGGAGATCATGATAATCTATACGAGTGACTTTCTGTACAAATTTTATACCACTGTCTAGAGAACAAAGATCTTGAGGTGGATTATTTTCAGCAATAAATTTTTGCCTATAAAACTTATTGTCCTGGTTTCCTTTTACCATTTTAAGACTCCTTTCCTATGTGTTCACTACTAGTATGGGTGCTTTGAATAAATCAATACAAATAAGAAAGGACCCATTAGTGGAAGAGGCTGCTGAAAAAGTATCTGTTTTGGCTAAGGAATGAGGATTTTCATCAATATACAGAGAATGAAAAGAAGTTAACCGTCTATATATAGTAGGTGATTAGCTTCTTTTTCTCGTTAAACAGACTTTTTCAGTGTCCTCTTAGTGGAAGAAGGTCTTTCCTTATTATCCAATACACATAATAGCCCAACCGTTAGTCTGACTCCGGCGACCACAGTACATCACAGATTGTCGCGCCCTTTAGGGGTAGCACATATAGGAGATTAACCTTTTTTTAGTTGTTACACCAGCCAAGCCTGCTAAAATCGGTTCTTGCAATAAAAACACCACTCCCCAGCTCTTGAAAATTTTAAAACAAAAACAAAGGATAAAGTTACTAATAAACCGCAAAATTAAACTAGAGTATAACTAATAGTATTGTAGAGGCTAAAAATAAATTTTGCTGCTAAAAACAACTTTATCAAAAACAACCTTTTGATAATCATAGATGCTATTATTTGTTACAAAACTCGTCCCTTTTCTGAACACGCTCCTTTTTAATTCGTAAGGAGAGTTTTTTATCGTTTGGAATGTAACAAAACTCCGTTCATTAATCTATGTTCATTAACCATATATTCATCATCTTATGTTACATTGAAAATCAAAGGAAAAATGAGAAAAGAGTGATTTTGGTGTTAATCGGATATGCACGTGTGTCAACAGGATTACAAAATTTGGATTTACAATCAGATGCTTTAACGCAACATGGTTGTACGAAAATTTTTCACGATAAAATGAGTGGAACAAAAAAACAACGTCCCGGTTTAGAGGAAGTACTTCAGTATGCACGTAAAGGCGAATCGAGCATACATCTGAAGCCGAACTGCGCATGAAGCTTGGGAGTACATCTATCAAAGGATTGCTTGCTGATTTCGGGGATACCATCCATTTAGGAAAGATTAATGGGAAGTATGTATTAATGATAGAAGCCGATACAATAGAGTTCGATAAAGGCATTTCGCCGATTGAATTTCACAGACCGGAGGATTTGATGGAGATTGTGGAGCGGATTAGTAGAAAGGTTTAAGCGGATTAAGGGTTTTTTGAGGGATTTGTGATCATTGTTGTGATCATAAAAACAGTGCCATTTAAATGTTTGTGATTAATTTTATGCTCTAAAACATGTTAATAAGGGTTTCCTTTAATTATACTTAAAATATTAAATCAAAAAGACAGTGAGCTTATATTTGCTTACTGTCTTTTTGATTATAACTAAAAGTTATGATATACATCCTGTACGTCATCGTCGATTCCACGTTTTTCGATCATTAACTCTTGGAATGTAAGTATTTTGAATTACTTTAAATGTATTCAAAATTACTATGATTAATGTTCACATATAATCGCAGTACAAATCACTACCTTTTTTCGAAAAAGATTGTCGTGTAAGTATACCTACTATAAATCTTTATAGATTACACTACTTTGTTTCAAAAATATTCCTCTTGTGCCACTTAAAATACACTTTATTTTTGGAATGAATCTGAATTTTAGTACTTGGTACTAATCCATACTTCAAATAATCTTCATTACAGATAACTGAAGAAATGTGCAAACGTCCTTGTCCATCAAATGCAATTAACCCTTTATCATACAGGGCATCATGATTACAACAAAGCAGTACGCCGTTGTATGGATCTAAACGTTCTTCATTTGTGCTATCTTTCCACGGTTTCGAATGGCTCGCTCTTAGTAACTCAGGTAAATCAATACTGCATAATGCGCATTTATGATCCCACAATGGCGTAAGATACTTGCGAAACTTCTGTTGACCTAAACGAATTTTTGTTTTTACTTCTGATTCTGTTTCTGCAATAACTGGAACTAATGTATTTCTTTCTGTTCTTCTCACATTATCAATCGATAGCTCAAGTTGTTCCTGGTCTACTTGATATATATTTAAATCACTTATCAAATCTAGAAGTTTAATAGCCAGTTCCTCATTACAAGGATATAAATAGCCTTGATTGCCATCAGCATTTTTTTGAAATGCTGAATACTTAATTGGAAGGAGCGGGAGAAGTTCATTAAAACTCCCTCTAACATTTAAAGGTACATCTAACTCATGGTATTCTAATTTCACTAAATAGCCTTCATCGTTCCATTTGCTATGATTTTGCATAATAGAAGGTTTAGGAGCATTTTTATAATTATCATTTGCAACGCTAATTGCAACAATTAAACCTTTTACATAATGAAAGATTCGATCGCCTTTTTGTACCTCTTTCATACGTTGCCAAGAGTGAGGTACATTTCCTCCCTTATCCTGTTGTGGCGACCAAATAATCCCTAGATCTTTTTCTTCCTGATATGTGTGACCTTGCATAACGATAAAATTATTCAAATTGCTTCCCCCTAAAAAACGTGGCTGTTTTGATATATTCTATTTTACATTAAATATTCTATTAAAATAACAACTTCCAATACAATTCGTCACGGATCGCCAAAATCGTCTTCTGTGATAATGGATTCCTGCCGACGGCAAAACCTACAAACAACACAAAAAAGGTTGATATAGGTCGGACACTCTTGATTATTTCTAACCAGAGAACCTTAATATATCAACCCTTTTCACAAAGTGATGTCCCAGGAGATATTCGAACTCACGACCGACTCCTTAGAAGGGCGTTGCTCTATCCAGCTAATCTACTCTATATACCACTGTTTTTCTTCCGTTCAGTGTAACGGTCACCTTACGAGCTTAGACCGTTTGACATTGTATAACTCAAGGGATACACTTTTTTTAAAAAGTTTTCTCTTACTATCTGAGTGATCTTTCCCAATAACTTGATTCTTTTAAAACTATCGTGAAACCAAGGTCGATTAAAACATTATTTGTCTGATTGCCCCCTGAGAGAGTGCTAAATTTTACCCCATTAGCTACTTTACTTGCAATCTTTATTACATCTTCTGGAGAATATCTATTGCCTTAATATGCAAGTTCATATTTAAATGAAGGAAACATTTCCTCTTCTTCTACAATTTCAATAGCCTTCAATACATGTTCTCTTTTTATATTATTTAACTTACTCTTTCTCATGGGGCATCTGCTTAAATTTGTTTAAATTGACAACTCCATCAAAGTAACGTATAGGTAAATGATACCGTATTAATAAAAAAAGAGCAGCACACTTTAAATATTACTCTCACACAAAAATTTTGCGACCTACGTCTGTACCTACTATCCACAGTTCTCATATATAGGAGGGGGATTATTGTGGGTTCATATTTTCACACTCCTAGGAAACACTTTATTTAATTTTTATATAAATTACACAATTTATATATTTGTACAAATTGTTCCTTCGTACACTGAACGAGGATTTTGTGCTCCTCGCCTTCTTCGTCGATCAAATAAATGTACGCAGTCGAGTTGTCTTTTTTCATTGCTCTGACAGCAACTTCAGCGATTGTACCGACTGAACCCACAAGTGCCGTACTAAGTATAGTACTACCATAAGCTTTACCGACGTTTCGATCTCCACTTTGTTCCCACTCAATCTGTGAAAGTGTGAAGTGCTTCTGTCCAAATGCCGTTGTGACCTTGACTTCGCCTAACTTCCTCCCCTTTATTACAGACATTCTATTAACGAGCCCTTTGCCTTCGACATTATCAGTTAATACGTGACCGCCCTCCAATACGCTGACCCGAGGTCTAAAAACCTGTTTCCAAAATCCCATAATAGTACCGTCCCTTTTCCTTATATTATCTTATATGTTATATGTACGCATCCGCCTACAAATGGGTTCATCTTTCTTCGCAGTTGCCTATTTTTGCACCAAAAAACCTTAGCCTTCCTCGTTTTTCTTCGGAAAGAATGATTCCTTAATCTGGCCGAAGTTCATCACAAGTGCTCCGATAATAAGTATTCATCCAGGATTGCTTCGTCTAAAACTTCCGAATAAATTTCGGGAATTAACGCCAAATTTGCACCGCCTTATCTATTACGAAATATAATTGCGAATCGTCTTCGCCAATGATGATTACGCGATTTAACTACTGCAAGACCGCTATCAACCGCAGTCTGCGTTATGTTCAAGTCGTCCATGTCGAGGTCAATTTCGTCCTCACCAACGCAAATCTGCATTGATGATTTAATAAAGAAAAACCTTTCGTAAATAGGGTTAATAGTGATATTTTATTGTAAAACAAATATAAAAAAAGCCTGAGAATTGTGCCCAGACTCTTATCCTGAAATTATTTTTGGTATGTTGGTTTTTTAATCGCTATCAAAACCCAAAAAACCATGATTATTGGAATAAAAAATAAATTCAAATTAATTCTTCTATCAACGATAATTGAAAAAATATCGTTAATAATTAAACTAACTAAGCTTAATAAAATGCATATAAGCAAAGAATGTATCAATAATTTCAGCATTTTTATTCTCGAAAAGTCAGGTATGTCAAACATTGTTTTTCCCCCTTAGTTTCGGATATTTTACCAATATCCTAGTGTTTTACACGCACCTTTAACTTTAGGTTTCTTTTTCCCCCATGTGGCAAGCAGAATAAGCTCCTATTATATACAAGTCTTGAACTATTAAAGTAGCAACAGTCAACCCGACAACGGTTCCAAATACAATTTTTAAAGTTTTTTCCAATACTGAAGGCGGTGCAGCGTGTCTACCAGCAGCTGACGCTGTTAGTTCGTCTATTTGAATAACATCGTCTTGTTTAAGTATTTCATTCTCTAATAATCTTGTTTCACTTTCAATTTCATTTAAATCACCTGAAGAAATTTCAATAAGTGCCTGTTGGAGATTATTAATTTCTGTATTCGATAGACCAATTTCCATAGCATAATCTAGGTTTAACTTAGTTTTATCATTTTCTTCAACAATACCATTTTGTATACCTTCTAATACTGAAAGATTTTTTTCCTTTTCAATAGTAGTAGGTAACGTACATTTATATCATTTTCAACTAGTCTTTTTATTAATGACAGTGCATGATCATCAGTCAATACTGCTGGATGATCATTTGGATATGGATTATCAGGAGTTAAGTGAAATTTACTAAGTATAGGTATACATTCATTTATTTTCTTTTCGCCCGGATTATTCAGAACTCTTTAACTATCACTTGAACCTTGTACTGCGCACACTCCAAAGCCGTAAATTGCCCCTTGCAAAGAAATAGTTAACCACTTAAACCAATACTTTTTCTCTCGATTATTATTATGCAAGCTAGCATTTTCTAAATAATCAATTGTAATATCAAGCTCATTACCTATGAGGAATTATGTAAATTTTATCTAATTTGAAATATCTTAACTACTATTGGACAATGAATATTATGTATTCTATCGTGGTTTTCTATGTAATAAATACTTTGTATTATATAATTTTAATTATTTAATCTCAGCAAATTTTTCTCCATTCTGTAAAGCACAATGAGTTATAGAAACATAATTTAGGTATACTGATATCCACATTGCTTCATTTCACACAACGCTAACTTCCTAAAGTAATATTCTCCACCCAATAAAAAAAGCCCGTTAAACAAGGCCTTTCAAAGAATAATAATATTCGTTTCTATTTTCACTATTACGGCAAACAAAAAAGCAGCTATTAAGCTGCCTATCTTATAATCAAGGTTTATTCGATGTCACGTATGTACCAGCTATGAAATCATGGATTGCTCTATGATCTTTTCTTAAACCAACCATAAACGCGCTAACAATAAATCCTATTCCTAATGTGATTCCATAAACTATTCCAGCAACTAAACATCTTAAAAGCATAGTACCTATACCTAATTTTTTACCGTCAACCCTTACTATACGTATACCCATCATTCTTTTGCCTACTGTATATCCATACCAAAATATTGGTACGAGCATTGTGTAAAGAAAGACGGCAAAGGTTGAAATATTATCATCTTCCCATTGACCAGTGATCAAACCAAAAATTACCGCCAATGGAATGCCTATTATAATGCCATCTAGAACTTCTGCTAAAAATCGTTTCCAAAACCCTACTGAATTGCTCATAAATGTTCCTCCTGTTGAATTAGTTACAATTAACTATTTTACCATATTAAAGGTAATTTAAATAGCTTTTAAAGAATTAAATATGGTTAAAATCCCTCTTTTATTACCAAACATCCGCTTAAGCTATATTTAAAAGATTATTTTTTCTTTTTTGAATATATTTTTGAGTTAGTATACCCACACCATATACGACTGAAATCATGCCAAAGTAAAAGAATATTTTAGAAAACCTTGCTTTACTAGTAAACTTAATGTATGAAAAAGTTGTATAAATAAAATCAATAGCAACTATTATTGATAAAATCAATTGCCCTTCACAGACCTCTTCATAGTTTCCATCCAATACATTAACCTAACCAACAATCTTCCATAATTAAACTATAAATTTATCCATTTGTTCCTGATTCACAAAAGTATGTAGTATCCTTCATTAAACCTTCTACTTATACGAAACTCCAAGAATAATATTCTGAATAGTTCTAGCACATGTACCATGTTTCTTTGCCTGACTTTTGTAGAATTTTACTATTCTACCTGTACGATTTCCATAATCAGCTCTAACCTGACATGCAATATTCATTGAGAATACCTTGAATGCAATATAGAAGTGTAGTAATTGAATTAGTTCAAAACAGAAGAAAACCACCAGTAATTGGAATGGTGGTTTCAAGCATTAATTAAGTGAAGTTTTTGTTTTTAATAATGGTCTATTTGCGCACCCAGATTATCTAGGTCTTGTGAAATATTTAGGATGATTAAATATCTCCATTCGTTTTTTAGTTTCCCTAAGTCTACAACCTGATGAACCTCTACAACATCATTTTCATACTCTTTACTAGTCTCGCAAATTTCATATAAACTTTCTACTAATTCTGTATTATCCCAATTCCTAACGTCTAACTGTACGAATGTTTGGCTTTTTTTTATTTTCATTTTCTTCACTCCTAGTTTTTGAAAGATAAAGGATATTGAGTACTCCTACTTGATTTAGTTTTGTTAATTACAACTCTATGTTTTTTTGTTGATGTATCCTTAGTGCTAATATTAGAATCATAACTCTTGGCATAATGAACCTGAACTTGATTAGATCCTTTATCCTTAGTTGTCCACGCATCATCATAGTTAGCCATAGTATCTTCTCTTAATTTTTTAACACCACATCTTTTCCATATTGGGTAGCCTTAGCAGATGATTTTACCTTAGAATTATATTTGTGCTTATTGTAAGCATATTCATTAAATAAAGCTCGCTTTGTTGGATCCCCCATTCAATTTATATGGTACAGCATTTTTTGGGTTTTTGGATTCTTTGACTTCTTTTTTTAAGAATGTCCATTGTCATTAATGATGCATCTGAAACGACAGATGTTATATTACCGTTAATATCCGTTGTAACCATTAACTTTACATCCAAAGTTGTTCCATCTTTATACTTGGGATTATATATAACTTCACTTGTTGTACCCTTTTCGAATGCGGCTTCTTCTTGAAGTATATCTAATCCATAAAATTCAATGGTATCTAATAATTTCAATCTCTCAAACTCCGCCCAATCCCAATCTGTTTCTTCTGCATAAGAAATATTAATACTACTAAACGTGAACACTCCTATTAATAATAGTGAAGCTAAGAAACGATTTTTTAACACTTTAGTCCTTGTAAGCATCAGCATTGAATATAATTCTTGAAGCTCTTGACCTCAACAACTTATTTTTCACTTAATTAATAAACAAAAAAGACGGTAGCCTACCGTCTTTTTATTACTCATATTTAATTTACTTTTACCTGATCAAAGGGTACTTTTTTTGATGATCCTCTACTCAATAGAACGTACATATTCTGCTATTTTAAAAATTTCACCGTCAGTAAACGTAGGCTTTCCTTCATATCGAATTCGCTTGATAACCTCTTCAATCGTTTTAGCACTGCCATCATGCAAATAAGGTGCAGTTGCCCATACCCCTCTTAATGTTGGAACATCAAAATGAAGAGTATCTCTTGGGTTTGTAAAACCTGCTCTAGCATCACCTTTAGATTTTTTATCTAACGGATTAGTAGTACCGATATTATGCAAAAAATTAGTATTGCTAGTTGTCAAATGACCGTTTGCATCAATTGCCCTTACACTATCTGTAAACTGAGTCCCTGCATGGCATGCAATACATCCTGCTTTCCCTTCAAACAATTCTCTTCCTTCTTCTGCAGTAGCAGTCAGACTTCCATCCTTATTATGGTAAGGACTTTTTGGGATAGGGAATGAATCTGGATCATCGAGATAGGCAAACATCGCATCATACATATGCTGGACATCTTTAGGGAGTGGTTTGCCCGAATCAAATTCTGTCATGCCACCCATTTCACCCTGTACAGTCAATATATAATCTGTAAAATCATCACGACTGCCATCCCACATAAATAATCCGGTTTTTGTCGTTAAAACATTACTTGGAACTCCCCTTGGTCCTTTTGGAGTCATTAAAGTTAGTCCATTTGTTTCACCATCAGCATGACAAGAAATACAACTCATCCAATTATTTCCTGTTATTTCTGTCGCAAACTCCTCGCTATTGCCACTATAAAAAATCGTTTTCCCTTCTCTTACTAATGGGGACAGAGGATCTTTTGATATCAATACAAGATTTTCACCTTTCATTTTTGCACGAGCGTATGGACTATTTCCGCCTGTAGAAATCTCGGCAAGATCATGACTCATAGCATTATGAACATAAATAGTTTCGCCATCTGGTGAAATTACTGCCCCCCTTGGATTATTCCCGTTAATTCTTCTTAAAATTTGCGTTGCATTACCGCCACGATTTAAATCAAAAACAACGAGATCCTCACTCCCAGACATGATAACATATGCTTTGTTGCCGTTTGGATGAAAGACGACATCATAAGGATTTGAGAAAATGATTGCTTCATTCTTTTTATCTGTAACATTCATTTCTTCAAACAATTCTTTCCGTTCATCAATAATCTCTTCATCAGTCGTTAAATCAATGACAGAGATTGCTGGAAAAATAGTTTCTTGAAAGTGAATGGGTGTATCAACATTTGTTAATAAGTGAGGAATCCAAGCTTTTTTTCCATCTGGATCAATCACAAATTGTTCCAATGTATTTGGAATCCCTTGGCTTTTTTTACGATCATTTTTATCTGATGAATCTGCAAGGTGAATCACTTTTTTTACTTCTTCTGTATCGGTATTAATGACACTAATTTTTCCTTCTAGATAATGTGGTACATATAACTTATTCCCATCTGCAGTAATCGCTATTGTTCTAGGTCGATCGCCAACTTCAATTTCAGACTCTACCTTTTTTCTACTTAGATCGATCACTGATATTGTACTAGATCGATGGTTTGCAACGTACAGCCTTTTACCGTCCTGACTTGTTACAACACCGTAAGGTTCTATTCCGACATCAAGGGAATCAACCACTTTTTCTTTTTCAATTGAAATGATGTCAATTTTATCGTCATACCTACAGGAAACATACAATTTATTTTCATCAGGTGAAAGGGTTAGCTGAACAGGGGATTTTCCTACTGGTATTTCAGCTTTCACCTTTTTTGTTTGACTGTCAACAATGGTAACTGTATTTACATCAATATTGGCAATATAAATGGTATCGCCAACTTTATTCATGACCATATTGCTGCTGTTAACAGCATAGTCTCGAATAACTACCTGCTCTTTCTCTTTTACTACTGCTTTTATTCCTTCCTTACAACCAACTAATGCCCCCATCAATAGGAGCGTTAGCCAGAAAAGGGCAATTTTTTTCACGATTTTCTACCCTCTTTATCATTATTTTTTTACTTCAACAGGTACTAGGACAGGAGCTATGCCGTATTTACCATGCCCAGCTTGAGTTTGTGGAACTTGATCTCCATCTGTGTTTCTAGACTTATCACCATCAATGTAGAAATCACCTGTATCCCAGAATTCACTAGCCTGCATTCCTTGTTCTAGATTAGGACCATCTATGACTGTTTCATAAAAATCAACATATCGTGAAATAATGGATTCCATTTCTAAATCATCTGGCTGTTTTTCATCACCTTCAATATTGCTTAGGTTATTAATCGCGACACGTAGGACAGCAGATACTCCACCTGCAGTAAAGGCATCATATTTCATTTCGCCTTTCCCAGTTTCATAAGCCTTTGCCTCACTATCCCAAAGCGCTTCATCCATTGCTAGATATACGGTACGAGCAGCATTACGATATTTTTCATCTTTTGTCGCAAGATATGCTGCTGTTAAACCGCGAACTGCACCTAGTTGTGCATTTAAAGACGTTTCCTCATCTGCACCTTTACCAAATGTATAGCCTTTTGCAACTAAGCCTGAATCTGTCATCAGTTTATCAATGATAAAATCTGCTTGTTTTGTCATTAGTTCAATTGCACGTTTACCTTCACTTGTATTTAATCCTTTTGCCTCTTCTGAATTTGCATATCCAACTGGAAGACCATCAATTGCACGCTGGAAAATACGAAGAGATTCAATTGTATAACCTGCATTAAACGTATCTACATAATTTCCTTGCTCTTTACCATTATGTTCAGCTACAAATGCACCTTCTTTTTCATTAAAGTGCATGGCATCAATATTTTTAAACACATGAAGCAGAACGTCTCGGTTAACAGAGTATGGATCGTTTACAGTCAAATCGTTTCCAGGATTATTATCAAGATTTACTTTAGGTGCCGCAGGATAAGGATCACTATCAAAAAGTGCTCGAAATGAAGGTGCGACATTTTTATTTTCTGGACGTTGATCTGTTGTGCCGAAGAATTCAGATGACGGCCAAAGCATTAACCATTGATCTTTTAAAATGCTCCGCGCATCTGTTACTTCAAGTGACTCAGCATTAGGAACGTTAGAATTACCGTCTTCCTTTACTTGGATTGTATGAGGTAAAAAAACAAAGCCTTCTGATGGATCATACTGACTTCCATTACTTGCAGGAATTAATCCCTTATCATTTACACTGTAAAATAAGTGATTACGAACGTAATTTAATTTGTTCCAAATTTCCTCTACTAGAATGGCTCCCTGCATACCATCTGCTGAGCTAACACCAAGGGCAATATTTTCATCATTATCATCTTTCGGTGTTTCACCTTCCAATTCTTCATCACCGTCTATAGTATGAAACCCTCCCATAAAATCTCCGGCCCAAAGAGCTTGTTTTAAAAATGCCCCCCCATATGCTGCCGGATTTAATACTTTATCCATTTTATTACGATCCCATCGAAGCGACTTAAAGTTAACTTGATACTCAGGAACGTATGTATTTTCTTCTCCTGAAGCATATTTAGTAGTATCAACATCTTGAATATAATGAGGATCACCTTTGGCATATTCAATAAAGGTCGGAAACATATTTCTAGTTATTTCTTCACGGGGATAGCCAACTGTATCAGCTAATTTATAGAAGCGCTCTCCTAATAATTCATGTGATTCCTTCCCCTGCTTTTCAGCTAATTCCTTGACAACAGGACCATTAATTAAATGTAGCCCTAACCCTGATTTTTCTACAACTTCATACATTGCTTCCTCTGAATATTCGTACGATTCAATTCCTGCTGTATAATCAAACTTTGTGGGCGAATCTAATTTTTTGGGATCAAGAACATCCAAATTAAGTCCTAGTCCCTCTACTAACGGTTCACCTGAAAGTTCAAATTCTGCATATGCAAACATGTTACCTGCTGTATCAAATGTATAATCTGTCACAGGTACTGTTACAGAAGCATTTGTCACTTCCTTACTTACTTGTTGCTCTTGTTCTGATGATTTTTCTTCTTTAGCAACTTTATTATTGCTTGTACATCCAGTAGCTAGTACTAAAGTGGATACAAGTGCAATAGATGACATCACTTTCCATGGCTTGTTTAGCATATTAAACATCCTTCCAGCATAATAATTTTATCTATCATCATAATAGAATTAAGAAATAACTATATTGATAGCTAATAAACGAACTATTTTTTACACTAATCCAAAGCAATCCTTCTTTTCAATAAGGGTATATTCATAAAAACTCTTATTGTATAGATAGGATCTTCTAACTTTTTATGCTTAAATGAAAGCCCCATAATAATTTGAATGTGTATTAATCCATATCCATGGGTTTTTTAATTATTGGAGCAAGGTTTCGTCTTTTTCATTCCATCTTACATAGTTAGGCTTCTTTACTTTGTACAAATTTTCTATTTTAAAATATCGGTCTAAACTCAAAATCAATGCATCTTTCCTAAAGAATAACAATAAGAACGCAGATGTATAGAGAGTTAAACTTAGCAAATTCATATTACCGGACAGGATAAAATTAATTTGCATAAATAAGCAGATAAAAATTGCAGGTATTGTCATAAAGCCAATGATTAAGCATATTCCCATAATTATTTGGGTAATGGGTATTGTATAATTTAAAAACGTCAAATGATCTAAAGCTACCCCATCAATAAAGTTCTTGTAAAATTCTGGGACATTCGGTTTTTCCAATGATTTTTTCAAATATTCTGTAAGGAACACTGTGGGTTGGTCGTACCATGATATTTCTCCTGTTTTACCTGTGATTTTAGTTAATCCCGCTAAAAGCCACCCTACGCCAAATAATGTCCTCATTAGGACAACTAGAGATTTAAATGTAATATTATTGATTGATTTTTTCATACTGTTACCTCTTTATAATTATTTTTTTTATGTCAACATTGAATTCATACTTCAAAGTAATATCTATAATTTCTATATAATAACTGGATGATTCTTTAGGTTCTCCATACTTAAATTTCCATTTAATTGTTATATTGGTTCATAGAACCCTATAACATCCTCTACGTGTCGAGCTAAAACAGGTGCACAGATCTTATATGTCCATACGTAATTTCCTGATTTCAGAATATGAACATTTGAGGCTTAATGCGGATCGCGTGCCACAATTGGATAAAGTAAACCTTCTTCTACCACTTTATTTGTATCCAAATGATGTATTTCATACTTTTTTCTTTTTTTCAAAACCACTTCTAGTTTCAGCTATATATTCCTCCTAAATAGTATTGGAAATTAAATTAATAATGATAATCATTATCATCTTTTGACGATGTCGTTATGATACAAAAAAAAAATTAAAACTTTTTTAAAACAAAATTAAAAAACTTTAATAATTAACCCCAAATTTTCCTGAATTCTTCCATTAAAATTCGATTTATTAGTTTCTTTAAATATCATTTTTAAATTTTTCATGATCAAATATATTAATAATCTATCAGTTTTGAGAGTGCAGCTATTGCCAGGAACGGTTGTTTTTCAATTCTATTTATAGGTTTTCAAATAGTTTTAGCAATTAATTTCATGGGGGAAATAATAAAGTGTTCCCAAAAAATGTGTTATGTTATTCTCTAAAATAGAATTGACCATTCATATTAACCTAGGATATATTAATTAATAATCGATAATAATTATCATTATCGAATGATGAAATCAGTGTTTTTGGAGGAAATTGAAATGCGATTGCTATTGGTCGAAGATGAGATAAAAGTTGCTCGTTTTATTTCACAAGGGTTAAAAGAGCACCATTATGTGGTAGATGTAGCGAACGATGGTGATATGGCCTACGAGTTAGCTTATGCTGAAGATTATGATCTTTTAATTGTCGACCTGATGATTCCAAAGAAAAATGGGGCTCAATTAATCAAGGAATTAAGCCTGAATGGAATTAATGTTCCTATTCTTATCCTCAGCGCCAAAGATTCCGTGACTGATAAGGTAGAGGGTCTAGATTTAGGTGCTGACGATTATTTGACAAAGCCTTTTGCTTTTACGGAATTATTGGCACGCATACGTAGTCTTTTAAGGAGAAAACAAGAAAAGACATCACCTCTTTTAAAAATAGCAGATTTGACGTTGAATCCCTCCACTAGAGAAGTAACTCGGGGAAAACTACCTATTGTTCTTTCCAATAAGGAATATGCGATTTTAGAATTTATGATGAGAAATGCTCGTAAGATTTTGCCCCGAACTCTGATTTTAGAACATGTTTGGATGGATGCTTACAATATAGAAACGAACGTGGTTGATGTTTATATTAATCACTTAAGGAATAAAATTGATAAAAACTTTGATTTAAAACTGATACATACGATTTATAGTGTTGGTTATATCATCAAAGGCGAAGATAAGACAGTATGAACTTTTTTAAAAGTATCGGATGGAGAATGACAATTTGGCATTCGATCATGTTTATGGTCGGTTTATTCCTATTTTGCGTATTCTTGACTTTTACATTTTCGGATATGTTGACTAAAAAAGTTGATTCGATGCTTGCCAGAGAGCTTAGTTTAATAACCTATTGTTTAGAAAAAAGAGATTCATTTGCTGAAATTGAACAACACATAAATGGCCTGCCAAGTTTTGCAGGGGTTAATACAGAAGAAATATATTGGCATATTGAGAACGGGCGAGGGGAAATCATTGCACGATCTCATAACTTACATGGCAAACGAATCAAACGCTCAAATGTGTTAGACAGGAAGGATGAGAATTTTTCTGTCTGGGATACCGAGTTCAATCGTACACCAATTCGTGCAATGTCAATGAATTCTAAGGAAAAGGAAAAATATCAAGTCACAGTGGCAACATACAGTAGAATGTTAAATGTGTCCATTTTGAATTTAAAACACATTCTATTTTTTCTTACCCTCTACTTTGTTGGGTTCTCAGTAATCATGGGGTGGCTGATTTCGAAAAAAACGTTACAGCCTATTAATCAAATAATCAGCACAGCAAATCAAATTTCGGCAAAAAGGTTAAATGAACGGCTCCCAATTGAAGGGCCCGAAGATGAACTGTATAGTTTATGTCTAACTCTAAATCGTATGATTGATCGATTAGAAGTCTCTTTCACTCAAGTTCAACAGTTTACCTCTGATGTTTCTCATGAACTTCGAACTTCCTTAACGATAATTCGAGGAGAATTGGATGTTGCCTTAAATAGAAGAAGAACAGAAGAGGAATATAAACGTGTCATACATACTGTTTTAGAAGAGGTCATCTATTTATCTGATATGGCAGAAAAATTTTTATATTTGTCGAGAGAAACATCAACTTCAAATCAGATAAAGCGAAAAACAGTGGATGGAGTGTTCTTACTTCAATATGTAAGAAATCATTTACAATCAATGGTCATAAAAAAACAGATTAAGTTGAATATTCATGAAAACGAACCATTTACTTTATACGGAGATGAAGATCTCTTGCGTAGATTGTTTATAAATTTGATGGAAAATGCAATTAAGTACACCCCAGAAGGTGGAACAGTGGAAATCAAGGCATGTAATAAAAAAGAGTTTATTTATATTGAAGTAATTGATCATGGGATCGGTATTCCCAAGGAACACTTGCCTTTTATCTTTCAGCGATTTTATCGGGTGGACGATTCCCGATCAAGAAGTCAAGGTGGTACAGGATTGGGTCTGTCTTTATGTAAATGGATTGTAGAAGCTCACAAAGGGACGATTGAGGTTCGTAGCAAACCTGATGAAGGAACTAGAGTAATTGTAAAATTGCATGCAGGTTAATGGTTTTATCTTGTATTTCAGAAAAATATTATTTGATTACATATAAGAGCTTAAAACCAAAAAAACAGCGATACAAAGGTTTTTAGTGACCGAATGTGTGACCGCTACAGTGACAAAGAAATGGCTCTTAATCCTGTTAAGAGGGTTCCTAAAAGATTATAAACATAAAGAGAGAATGCAAATTCACAAAGCATTCTCTTTTTATATTTATACGTCAAGTCAATACATCCTTTTCTTTTTGATAGGTGAGGTATTTCATCCCACAAGAAATTTGTCCCCTTCTTTCGACAAAAAAGCCGAGGAATTAATCCTCGACTCTTTCAATGAATTTAATGTTTTACAACCTTAGTAGTTGCCTTTGAACTAACATTTCCTGCTTTATCCTTTGCAGTTATTGAAAGGGTAGTTCCCTTTTTCTGTGCTTTTATCTTAACTGAGTAGCTCCCCTTAGACGTTGCTTTTGCTGAACCAAGGGATTTACTACCTACCTTTACGGTCACAGTTGATGATGCTTCTGCTTTCCCTTTTACAACTTTATCATTATCATCTACCTTACTTACCGTAGGCTTACTTGGTGGAACAACATCTAACACTGTGACAGAAGCACTTGAACTCACATTCCCTGAACTATCTTTTGCTGTGACCGTTAATTTAGTTCCCGCTTTTTGCACGGCTATTTTAATAGAGTATGTTCCTTTAGTTGTTGCCTTTGCTGAGCCTAATGCTTTACTTCCATTTTTAACAGTAACCGTAGAATTTGCTTCTGCTTTCCCTGTTACTACTTTGTCATTATTATCTACCTTACTTACGGTAGGTTTACTTGGTGGAACAACGTCTAGAACAGTTACAGAAGCACTAGAACTGACATTCCCTGAACTATCTTTTGCTGTGATGGTCAATTTAGTTCCCGCTTTTTGCACGGCTATTTTAATAGAGAATGTTCCTTTAGATGTTGCCTTTGCTGAGCCTAACACTTTACTTCCGCTTTTAACAGTAACCGTAGAATTAGCTTCTGCTTTCCCTGTAATTACTTTGTCATTATTGTCAACCTTAGAAACACTTGGCTTAGATGGTTTAACATTGTCTACAAATCCAGTTGAGATAGCATATAAATCCTCTTCTGTGTTATTGTCAACGTAGTCATTATCTGTGTCTATAACACCCACATAGTACGTGCCAGCTTTAGCTTGATATGCTTGTACTTCAACATCATCCTCATATTCACTACCCAAATATTCCAAGTTATTATTCTCAACAAAATCCTTTTGTACGGCAGTAAATAGTAGATCAATAGCATATGAGTTAGTTTCCCCAGCTACTAGTAAAACTCCACTCTGAGGTACTTCTACTTTATAAAAATCGACATCGTACAAAGGAAGTAGTTGACCGATTGTCGGTTTTTCATATGATGATATATTTGCTGAATTAAAGTCGTCATTATATTCACTTTCAATCAAGTAATCTTCCTCAGAAGAGCCACTGCTCATCCTACCCATTTTATTGAACCTATGTACTGAGTATGATTGAGAACCTTTTAATACTTTTTCAAATTGATTAAATGTTTTAGAATCAATGATCCCTTTTTGGAGTGGCTTTTCAACTTGACTTTCTATAGCTTTCCTAGCCAACGTGTTCTCGTTTTCTTCAGCCTTAACAGTACCAACGGACACTGTCGAAGCTAATAACCCTACAGCAACCAATGACAAAATACCTCTATTAAGCACGTTTTCTCCCCCTAAATTCGTTATAAAGAACCACAATCTATATTTATACTAATACATAAGTACCTGGATTACCATAAGTTTATATTTTTTTACATAAAAAATACATTTCAAATGAGTGTCATTAATCTCTCGACTCTGCTCATTACGCCACTTCAGCAGTTTTCTATACAAATAGATTCTAGTATGGTTATCCACTACTCTTTGAGCAGCTGTTTTAATGGTCCTTTCAATTCAAAAGAACCTTTAAATGATAAATCCTTCCCTTTGACAACGCTTGTCAATTAATAGGATGATTAAGAAAAAGAAAGTGAAATACTTATTATTATGCTTGTTGAACTACCCACCACTTATCGACCTTACGGTCTGATTGAAGTGGGGGATTCCTAAGAACATTAGCCTATCGGCCAATTTTTAATTAGGCTACTCCCGTAGTTCCTACGGTTAGAAGCCTTATGGCTTCATTCATTAGATTGAGTCCTGCGTTAATATCTCGATCGTGGTGAGTAGAACAAAAAGGACAATCCCATTCACGAAGATTCAGATGTTTAACGTCTTTATTTTGGTAACCGCAGCTAGAACACAATTGGCTAGAAGCAAACGTTTTAGATACGGTCACGATTTGTTTACCATACCATTTTGCTTTGTATTCCAACATTTTTTTGAATTGGTACCAAGATACTTCACTAATAGCTTTAGCTAGTTTGTGATTTTTCATCATATTCGACACTTGCAAGTCTTCCATTCCAATAACATCGTGGTTTTTGATGATTTCGGTAGAAACTTTATGTAAGTAATCCATTCGGGCATTTGAAATTTTTTCGTGTAGGATAGCCACTTTTCGTTTTTGTTTTTGATAGTTTTTGGCTTCAGCCAATGGTTTATTTTGATTCAAGGCTATTTCTTGTCGCCTTGAAAGAATCCGTTGTGCTTTGGACAATTTCTTTTCGACCGTCCGGAAGAATTTTGGGTTTTGATAGACCGTACCATCTGAAAGAATAGCAAAGTTCTTCAAACCAACATCTACACCGCACGAACGATTCGTTTTAGGAAGTACTTGTACATTGGTTTCGGCTAAAACGGAAATGAAATATTTACCCGAAGGGTTCCGCCTGATTGTGGCATTGATGATTCGCCCTTCGACTTCGCGGCTTTTAGCAAAACGAACTAGACCGAGTTTTGGCAATTTGATTTTGTTTCCAACAATTCCAATATTCCCATTCGTATGTTTAGTCGTATAGGACTGGATAGGATTCTTTTTCGATTTGAAGCGTGGTGACTTGTTTTGCTTTTTATAATATCGACTATAGGAATCTGCTAAATTTTCCACCGATTTCTGTAAGGCAATACTGTCTACTTCTTTCAGGAAAGAATACTCTTTCTTTAAAGCTGGAAGTTCTTTGATTGTTGCGTATTTATTCAGAAAAGAACCTTTCCATTCATTAGAGGGTAATTGGCCGTTCTGCTTCATTTCTTCACAGATATACCAGTAGGCATCTTTCTCCTTTTGTTTGCCTAAAAAGAAGTTATAGACAAAACGGGAGCAGCCGATCGTTTTATTGATTAGAACTAGTTGTTCTTTAGTTGGATAGATTCGAAATTTATAAGCTTTGTTTACGACCATTGGTTTCACCCCCTTATAGTTATTATTAGCCATCGAACGTACGTTTGTCAAAAGATTACTTTGGCTTATGCCAACCGCCATTCATCTCCCCCTTACCGTTGTGCTCTCACCCTTCACACGCTTGAAGAGGGAGTCTTCTGGCGGGAAATGATAAACAAGCAAAAAAACAAATCGTGTGATTGTGTATTCATATCTCTTTTCACCAACATTTCTAATGACTTTGACTGTGTTCCTGAGCAACAATTTATCCGAACACAGTCTAGTAATATTATTGTCACTAGCTTTTTTTATTATCTTTTATCTCTGATTTTGTAGTTTTAATTTTTTCCTCTATTTGCTTTAAGTTTAAATTGAAATTTATTAACTTTTATATGAGTAACATGTAAAAGTAAGAATATAACAAAGTGGTATTTCCATTTAAATTTCTTTACTCTTTAACTTCAACCTCTACAATATCTTCAAATTTTATTTTTATAATATATCCCTTTTCTTTCTCCAACTCTAAATGAATCAAATTAGTTTTTGGTTCTAATCTATGTAATAATCCTGTATACTCCCAATCGAAGCCGTCTTCCCAAACAGTAAACTTTACTGGTGAACTAAACTCCATAGCATAGTGTATTTTGTTTTCAAACTCCTCTATTTGGTATTCATCTAATATTGGTTTTACTTGCCGATAATAATCTTTATTTAAATCTTTTAGTAATTTAACGTGCTCAGGCAAAAACATAGCTGATTTCCATTTAATATTTCCGCGATCTTTAAGTGACATAGGAACAACTCCATTCATTCTATAAGTTATATTATAGAACATTTGTTCTGATTTATGATAAAAAAAAATGCATCCAATGATTGGATGCTTTAACGTTGTTACTAAATTTTTATCCAATCTCTCGCTCCCTTCAACCCTTTGTACGCTTTCATTAATAGGGAGTTATCCTCTAGATAATCTTCTCCCTTTTCAATTATCATAGCGTTGGATATATCATAATTCCCTGTAAGATATACTTCAGCACCATCACTATACCCTTCGTCTTGTAGGAATTCAACAGCATCATTAAGGGCCTTAGGTTCAATCCCTAAATCCACATGTTTAAAGGCGTTATTTCCGTTGTATAATTCCTTTAAAATAGCCAAACGTACTCTTTCTTTATTCACACTCACCACCCCCTTTCTAATCATTTCAACAAAAAGATATAATCCCCTCTAATTAATTCCTTACAGCACAAATTATTGATCACCCTTAACTATCACTGCTTTTACTTTTTCTTATCATTGTTTGTAAAAGATTATCAATGTTATCTGACTCGTACATTTTAAATGAATATCATTGCTTGATACATTTTTCTGATTTTTAACCCTTTGTCATAAAGCTTTTTTGTACTTCCTTTTATAATGACTATGCAATTATGACCATTAAAACTCCCAAAAGTCTTGTACATGTTTTGAATAGTTTGGTAACAGGGTGCCAATAAACAAAGCTGATAATCCAAGTTCGAATATCTTTTGTCTCCCCATTTCGAAATTAATAAGCCGACCTTTTGGACGACTTTGGTTTGTTGCTTATTTATTTTTCAAGATACCCACAGTTTCTTCCTATTAAAAGGACCCCTAGGGAATTTTCATTTTTAATGACTGTAACTAATATATTTGACAAGGTTCATGTAATCCTACCTATTTAATGACAGATAAAAAAATAAAATCTAACTGTGTAACTAAACAATAATATTCATTTTCCCAATTCTTAGGTTTTTCTGTAGCGCTATCTGTAAATCGATAAGGCATAGTAACAGTCAACATTAAAACTTTTAGATTTCACCGTTTTCAAGTCTACTAAAATACTCAATTTTACTTATTAGCCCTTTTCCATTACAAGTAAGACAGTCAGTATATATATCATAGGCACCTGTTCCGTCACAGACATGACATTGAAAGTGTGTGTCTGGTATTTCTTTTTGTTTGATTGAAAAAAAATTTACAATAGTTTCTGAAAATTTCATCTCAATAAACTCCTTTTTCTCAATCATACAACTAAAAATCAGGAAATTACCTAGGATTCCAAAAATTTACGAAATTCACGTATATTCATTACAAAATTTACATTGATTCCAAAAAACTTTCGATTTTATTAACTCATGAGTGGTAATTTACTTATTTTCGTTGACATGTAGTTTCTTTCATATGCGTAACAACAAAGAGCCAACATTTATGGTTGACTCAACGTATCTTGCTTAACATTTTATTTTTTTATGTAAAAACCGACTTCCTGTTCTAGGGATATCTCTTTTCTCACCTAGATAAAATACTAACTATTATCATTTATATTTTTCATTTTCTAAAATAATCACTTTTTCCTCACTTGAGAATTTCCCTATTTGTTTGGTATTTTCAACCAACCGAAAAATATTATCACAGCATTGTTTGGCACCTATAATTAATAATGGTACACCAATAAAATCAATTTTTAATTGTCTTGATAAAAAACCCCCAATTGACATCACCAACGGTACCGTTGGTGATGTATTAGAGAATACTATTTTTTCATGAAATTGATGTTTGTTTTGCAATATTAAGCTTAAGTTTTTTAATGCTGGAACAACAATTTTGGATGATCGCCGTCCTAAAGTATATACCGAGTCTCCATTTTCATCTATCCCATGAAAAATAATTTCCCCTGAATCATCTTTTGTTAATTTATTGAAGTAATTAACATTTAATATTTCTTCTTTAGTTAGTTTTCGTTCCGATTGGATAATTTCTTTTAAATGATAGGCGGCTGCTAGAGCCGTGGTATGTGTCCCACCATAGTCATTATAGATATAAATCATGATATCATCCTTTATATTTTTATCTATGGCTATTATGGTCATTATGGTCATTTATTCTAGTTCCAATTCAGGGGATAATCTTTTAGCCTGTATTACACAGTTGATTCCTTCTGTTCATCGAATCATTTTAAACTTAACTTATAACATGATCAGTTACTGTACCAGTACTAGCTATAGGTAACCCTTTGTATTAACCATTCGAGATGTAGTGATCCCCATGGAATAAAGTGCAGTTTTTCCTTGAGAAAAAACTTGTTCAAAAAACGCTTGATCTATATTCTTCAAGTGAAATCAGTTCCCGAATTTGTAGAAGATTCTATAAATACATCCAAATAAACGACACCTTTTAATCCTCTTTTACTTCCTTATATTTTTTAACTTTTAAGATAAAATTAAACATAATTAACATGTTATGATATTATCTGCAAATAATAATGATAAGAAAATAAAAAGGGGATTATAAAATGAAAATAGTTTTTAAAAAAACTTTTATAACACTTTTGGGATGCCTCATACTCTTAAATATGTCCGGTATTACTACTAGCGCTGCCAACACAGTCCCAACAAAAACGACTACTATAGACCGGGTATTTGAATATTTAGGCCTGAAATATGAAAATGCTATACAAAACTTTGATTATGGTGATAAAAATGAAGTTTTTATTACTCAGAGAGTTAAATCGGCTACAGTGCTTTCACGCTGCATTATAAAAGGTGAAAAATGTGAAGTAGAAGATTATGTAATACTTGGAGACTATGGACACGGAGAGTCTTTAGAAGTGATAAAAGAGAATGGAAAAACTTTATTATGGGTAGGGAATACCGTAAATAGTGGTGATAGCAATAAATGGTCTACTGATATATCACTTATTGAGTATAAAGTTAACCCTGCAAAACCAACGGGCGCAGAAGTAGTAAATGTAAAAACGATAACAAATCTAGAAGAAGTCACATCAAAAATAAGTGGTAGTGCCTATAGAAGTGCTGTTGCAATAGCAGATGGCAAAGATCGTATTTGTTTTAGAATTCAAATTGGAACTTCAACATCTAATACCTACTACGCCGTATATAAACTAAGTGACGTAACAAAGGCATTAAAGGCTTCATCAGATAATAAAATGTCCATAAAAGATCTAAGCTCATTGCAGTTGACAAATTTCACAGGACTCACAAGACCCAATAATTCCTTTCAAGGATTTGATATCACTGGGATAGGTTCTGGTAACAAATTCCTTTATCTGTATGGCGGTGCAGCAGGTGATACACCTACACTCTATAAATATTCTTATACTAACGGTGGTAATGCCGAGCATATCAACACCATAAAAATAACAGGAAGTTATGTTGGCACTCTTGAAGCAGAGGGAATTAAAGTTGAAAACAATCCAAATAATTCAAGTGTAGAGACTGTATTTTTAAGTTTAAATCCCGGATTAGATTCTTCTGGAAACCAAAAACCGATTCGATTATATACTCTGTTTGAATAGATAGAGAAAAAAAGCCCCTCTCGATTTAGAGATGGGCTTCTAACGTGGTGTGATTCTGGGAGTTATATAATAATTCACCCATAAAATTATTGCATATTCATGCACATAATTTTATGTCATGCAAACAACTTAGCAAATGTATTTTCTCCAGCGATACCATCTGCTGGTAATCCGTTAGCTTTTTGAAATACTTTTACCGCTGACTTTGTGCCACTTCCAAATATACCATCTACCCCATTTGGATTGTAACCTTCAGAATAAAGTACAGCTTGTAAGATATATGTGATATTCCCATTCTCCCCTTCTCTAATAATGGGTGAAGCTGCCTTTGTATTAGGACCCCATTTCCCATCGACCTTAAGCTTTGCACTATATTGTTTATTTAGCTCCCTTTGGAACCCCTTTATCAGCGCCTTCTTAGTGTTAGGGCCATAAAAACCATCCACAACGATTCTTGTTTTATTCCTACTGTTTAATGTTTTTTGGATTTGTTTTACAATCTGATCACCAGTAGGCACTTTTGATACCAAATTGGGGTTATTGCCTGCTTGTAATTGTGAAAAGGATAATCCACCCGTCATCTCCAAATGAGGATAGTCTTTATACGAAGCCCAATCTCCACCCCATTGAAAACCCAAATCTTTACCAATAGCAGCTACACGTTTCCACTTTGAATCAACTGTCCATATTGCATTCTTCCCATCATCACTCACTATGATATAATCAATGGCTAGTCCATAGTTATGATATGATTGACCTGGCTGAGCGTTTGTCACTTTTGGTTTCGATAGATCACTATAATTTTTCCCTTTATAACTATATCCTAGGCGACCTTGACCATATAACTTTGCTTGCTCTTCCATAGAACGGTAGCCTGCGCTGATTTGAACAAAAATACCTTCTTTATAGGCGCGTTTAATCATTTCTAATGCTGATTCTTTCACCACTGGATGTATACCACTGCCCATATTCTTTTCGGATCTGGTTAATAACGTTTGTAATTTTGCCGTCATTTTATTCACCTCAAATTATTTTTATGCTATTTAATAACAAATGCTTGTACACCTAACTGCTCTTTGCATAATAAAAAGCCACCCCTTATTAAGAGGCGACTCGTATTTTGTTACTTATTATTTTTTAAATACCAAACAGTTTGTTCCCACTGTTTATTAAAAGGTAGTATAAAAAAAAAGAAGTTATTAACCTAGCCCAAATGTTATTACATGAATAAAAAAAGTAATTCCATATATCAAAAAAAAATACTCGACCATTTAGGTTAAGTGTTTTTCTATTTATTCCTGATCCTTCTTACCGATAACCCTAATTAACTCATCCATCTTTTCGTTTCTTTCCTGATCTAGTCTTGTCTTAGCATTAATAAATTTAATCACCTTAATAACAAAGTAAACACTTAAAAAAAGAAGTCCGAGGTAAAATAAAATGGGTATAATTGCAATAATCCCCATTAAACTGCTTGCTGAATCCATAAGTTCCCCCTAATTGTAAAATATACTATTATTATACACCGATATATGGAAGAAATGAAAACAACATAAAAATCCCAATGTTTAGTGAGTGAAAGAATAATTGTTACTTGAATATATGGAAGATAACGAATTAATTAATGACCCTGTTAAGTTAAACAATGTTGAAGCAATCAATAAAAATAATGAGATTATCCTGCAAAGCAGACAAATTTTGAAAAAAGAATAGTTCCATGTAAAAAGCACTCAGCCATTAAGCTTAAGTGCTTTTTTCTATTTTTAAAATTACATACATCACTTTTTTCAAATTTTCACTTTCGTCGAAAATAAGCAATAACATGACTATTTGGAGCCTATGAGATAAAACCTAATCAATATGTTTATTACTTATATTAAAATATATCCCAACAGTTTCTCCACACATAAAGCTATAACTCCTGTTCAATCCTTTTCTTGCCTATTACTATATATCATATTGTGCCCCTTTTATATTTTTATCATTTAAAAAGGGCAGTCTCTAAGTCTGCCCCTAAAAAATATTACTATTAAAACATAATTGGTATAGACGCTCTATTATCAGCTTCTTATTACGTAATTGCTTCTAAACTGTAAAAAAACTTCCAAAACGGATACTTCTTACTTTTAAGTGATTAATAAAAACGATGCTTGTTCTTACATTTACAACGCTTCTTAGGAACCCAAACTGTACTTGGATCATTATCCTCAAAGCATTTTTCTATAAAACAATTCATCCTAACACCCTCCTTAATATTTTATATGCATAGACTGAAAGAAGGTGTGGACAAGTACAGAAAAGCATTCAAAAATAATTAGGTTATAAATACTTATTGAAATTTCAAAAGTGATTTTTACTTTCTAATCATTATTAGGATTTTAATCTTTATGTATAGGTAATCTCAATTTTCATGTTTTTGGACAATATCTAACGTATGCGGGAGCAAACTAAAATCTCCCCAAGTTTTATGACCTGGAACAACGATTTTTGCATCTTTATATACGTTATATACGTTCATAGTGTTTGGCGATGCTTCCATGTTAGCTTCATCAATAATTCCAGGATTCTGCTATTCTAGAGCAAAAATCATATCACCAAATAACAAGTTATACTTTGGTAGCCATATGTAATATTATCTAATGTATGGGCCTCTCCTGGAAAGTAGGTTTCAATCTTTAGTTAAACCAGGAGATAAGAGTTCTCTTGCACCTGGTGGTGGATTGGCTGCAGATGAGTCAAAAGGTGGGAATTGATTGAAAGACATGTTGGGAAAACTGATGAAGAATTATTAGAGAGAATAAGAAATAATCCTCGGTTAGTTAGTTGCCGAGAACATGTCTTTGCCGGTGATTGCTTGCCCAGGCCATTGGCTACGGTTAAACTATATTAAAAATTTAAACCCTCTATTTTGAATTATTACATGCAAACTAACCTAGCAATCCATTTTTGCTAGGCCTCTTTGTCTCCTATTTCTTACTGCGATAATTCTTTTCTTACTTTATGTGTTTCTATATCTGCTTGCCTCACCGGAATTGGTAGACGGCTCTCTTTATTTATGAAATTCATGACTATTTCGGTGCTTGTGTCTAAATCAATCCAGTTACCACAAGAAACGAAAATGGGTTTAACATTTTTTGTGGTCCTCAAAGCACGACCATACACCTCATCATTTATTACAATATCTGTGTAAGCACCCTCTTGATTTTCAGGTAGCGTGAAATCCACACCTTTAATTTTAAGATAGCTTTTGGCTACTCCAATTGTAGGTTTCTTTAAGAAAAAGGATGCATGGGTAGCGATTCCCATATGCCTATAATGTAAGTAACCATTTCCATCAAACATATATATATCTGGTATCCTCTTTAATTTTTTAATTGCATCCAAGATTAAAGGTAGTTCTCGAAAAGCAAGAAATCCTGAAATATAAGGAATGGTAATTTCACCATAACTATATACTTTTTCAACAATTTCCTTTGTTTCGTAATCTATACAAACAATACAACATGTACCAAATGTCGTTTTACCTACATCCCAATATGCTAAGTCTACACCTGCAATTAATTGTAAATCTTCCATTTTAAAACTATTTATGAGTTTTACCCTAGAGGTAAGTTCATTCTGTACTGTTTTAAATTCCTCTGTCAAATTCTTAATTCCTATATTATTCACTTTGATCATGATCAGCAAATCTTTCTAGTCTTTTTAATTCTCCTTCTGTAGGAAATGCTTTTTGTCTCGTTACGTTTCCTTGCATATCCCATTCCGTATACCTTAAACATATACCAAAATTATATTCTCCATCATATTTTTTTTCTCCACTATCATACCACATTACCCTTAATCCTCTAGTTTGCCCTTTAATCATATAATCCAAGGATTTCACATTTCCATTATGGTGAAATCTAACAAAATCACCTTCTAAAAATCCATCCTTATAATAACTATAATAAGCCAAATCCCCATTTTCATATAACTCATAGGCTAGCCCATTAAAAGGGCTTCCTCCCTCATCTTCTGGGTTATCTAGAACTTCATCGCTATAGGAAGTAAACCAAAGTTTTTCTTCGAAATCTGTTCCATGTTCCACTACATATTGTTCACTTAAAATATGCATCTTATTTTCCATGTTTTTTCACCTCTGAACTGAAATCAAAACCCTCTGTTATAAATTGAATGTGGACACCTTGGCATCATCATACCTGCAGGCTTCAACTTTTTACCAGACCCAACGACTTGAGTAACAAAATCAGTAGATTTTGCCGTCAATGTCTTGGCTTCGTATATTTTCATCGCGGCTGATACCCATGTGAAGACGAATGGGCGATGGCTTCATCCTGTTCTTTTAATAAGTCAATGTTAGCACGGGTATCTTCCACATTTTTCTGGACGATTTTGATATATTGTTCAAAGACCTTCTCCAGGTTGGTTTCACGATCAATCCACTTCGAGGTGAATTCCAATTTATTGTTGCCAAGTTCGCCTGCCGGCAGATTTCCAAGCGTGACTGTACCAAGTGCCGTCTTCACTTGATTAACTTGCTTTGTTACGGCAGGATGATTCAGTTAGATTGTCGCCATTAAATCAACCGCCTTTTTAAATCTGATATTTTACTTTCCAGCTGCCCAAGTGCCTCCTCACCTTTGTCTAAAAGGTGATCGGCTTCTTGGGCTATATTTCCAGCTATATTCATAAGAGTTTTCTCGGCATTTAGCTTTGTAATCATCGCTTCGATTTTCCATTGATAGTCGTCATAGTCGTCATGGATGATGCTAAACATCACATTATAAGCATCACCACGGGCTTTCTGGAAATCATCTGAGCGGCTTCCTGTCCAACTACTACCCAGCTCCGGATTTTTAATATTTCTAATCTCGTTAAGACACATACTTTGTTCTTTTATAATACCGTCTTTCGCTCTCACTAAACGTTCAATTTTTTCGTCTAAACTAGCTATTTTACTGGAGATAGCAGAGTGCATGTTACTCAATATGTCTGCATATACCATAAAGACTCACCTCAAAAATAGTATATTTCTATTATAACTGTCATATTTTTCATATTTTCTATTATAAGGATTAAAGTCTGAGAGTTAAATAGGGAAAAATATGCTATTTTGTCTGTAAACAGAGAAAATTGACATAATTATATTTAGTACAACAAATTCTTTATACCCTGTTTTTTACCAAAATTAAACAACAAAAAAACACTTCATCAACTAAGGAATGGAAAGAAAGATGGACCCACTACTGAAACACAAAATTATCTTAGAATATGATGTCTTACAAGTTCTAGTAAATTTATTATCAGACATATTGAAAAGCTAGGTAAACTATGAACAAACAAGGAGATATTCATTCAAATAGAACTCGTAGTTTCCTAAATTCAATTAAATTGACCTGAATCATATCTGTTTATCAAATTTTCACGAACAAATTCTCTGCAAGTAGAAGATAAATGTGATCTTTGAGGGTGAATCAAATCTCCAAAAGGCATATTCTGGACAAATTTGATTTCACCTTCAAATTCCCTTCCAGCATCAGCATCAAAACCTACTATTTTCACAAAGTAAGTTTTGTGACCAGTTTTCATAAAATCAATTATTGTTAACATGTGATAATGTTCATTTTGCATACTTTTTCCTCCACCAGATAAATCAAATAGCCTTTACGTATTGTTAATAACCTAACTTATAATAATAATCCAATATACCTGTTATTACTAGAACATAATTAGGCTCGTAATCACTAATTTAGCTCTTTGTTATTTTAAACAACTTATTAATAAAAAAGCCAATCAATACAATCAAGGCTAAAATTGTTACTTTCATTTTCTACTTGATTTTATCTTTTCTATGTATCGAATGTTGTATAGCCACCGGCAAGACTTCATATATTAACTATACCTTTATTTAGCTGCCTTTGCATCCTTGCTTAAGTTTTACGGATAAGGTCTTCTTCTTTTCCGAATTACTCCATTTTCATTCATACCATGCATTTAATTCTTCTTTAAATGTTTCCTAGTTTTGCCCTAAAAAAGATCAACCATTGTGCTGAGCTAAAAATAACTGAAAAACAAAAAAACACACTCGATATTAATGAGTGTCTTAGCTTAATCGTTATACGATTGAATTCATTTAAAATATCCTTCCTTCTCAATCAGTCTAGCTATATTTTCTATGACATCTATGTAAAATGATGCAGAATAAACCTAATAACTTATCCCTTCTATATAAAATTATAACCTGCTATAATTTAGGGATTGGAGGTGTTATTCATGAAAGAATTCATCCAGATATTAGCGGACATCGTAAACAATATTCACGATTTTATACTATTATTTGTAAGCGACACTCTAAATTCAAATGCAACGGACAAAGATCTACATTTTTGGATAATGGGGATTATAGGAATTATTATATTTTTATTTGTGTTATTTTTATCTAATTTAATATCCCGGATGCGTTTTGGGATTACCATTCTTTCTTTCCTATATACCTTTACTGTCATGGTTGTCTTAGTATTTGCAATTGAAATACAACAAGCTCTAACTAGTAGAGGAAATATGGAATTTCAAGATGCTGCAGTAGGCCTCTGGGGCTTCATCGTATTTTTCTTAGTTTTTGCTGCAATTTCCTCACTGTATTTATTGATAAAAAAATTCTTCAAACAATCAAAAAAAAGATAACAAGAGATCACCTTGCTCTTAACATTACTTACGCTAGTTTATCGGAATTTAGCATTTGGAGTTATATAAGAGGTTATAATGAGAACTTTCTCTGTAGCATATCTTAGAATGGAAAAAGGGAGAAGTTACAGAGGAGCTGGCATTATGTTGGGAAATAGATTTTACAATCTCAGAATTCCAGATTTACTTTGATTCATTTTCATTAAATAAATCAATGCTAAACAGATTGAAAGAATCGTCGTCATTTAAACTTTCCTGATTATGTCTAAATATTTCAGAGCTATTTTCCTTACGACGGCGGTTTACTTCTCTTAATTCCGCTTCTAGAAATTCTGCTTGACCGTGTGAAAGCTTAATCGTTATTTCATTATTATTATGATCATCTGCCGCTTTCAAAAGAACATAACTGTCAGCTGCATTGCGTAAAGTAACATTGCTAAGTGTTAAGTTCATGTTTTCGAGTTCATATCTTGCCTTCATATCGAAAAAGAACCTCCATCGGAAAACCATTTAAAATTATATATATTAAATATACTCTACTTCAAGATATCTAAATATACATTACTTTGTTTACTATTTTCCGATGTAAAAAGCGCTCTTGGACCTGTATATGGAGAATCCCTTTGTAATAACGAGTCTTCTATAAATGGAGTTATAGTCTACAACTAAAAAAATCACCGCATACCTCTCAAAGTGTGCGATGATTTTTTTGTTCATATTATTCTCCCTTTAGCATCCTATGTGCCATTTCGGCCAGTTGGCTTGCATGAGATCTGATATCCATCATGGTTGTTGAAATCTCTTCTGTGACGGCTGACTGGTTTTCAGTTTCTGCGTTACAAGAGAATGACGTTATAACAGAAGCAATTAGAACTAGAAAGACTGTAAGCGTTTTGTTCCAGAGGAAACACAGACCCCGATAGTGATGTCTTCAGGTTTTAATTCATTAAGATATGAAATAAAAGCATCTAGCATCGGGTGTAATGAAATATGGCACAAAACAGATGGTCGTATCACCCTTCACATCTTCTGGAACTCCAATTTTTACTGTCTCAAGTATAGAATCATGCTGTACTAAAACCGATTCCATCTAAACGAGAAATGGAAAAGTCATGCCACGTGTCATTAAATCATCCTACTACATAGGTGATGTTTCTTCTCTTGAAAATCCTGAAGTATTGGAAACAATCGTGCAATTAAATAAAAAATCGCCGTTCCTTTAAAACATAGAAAGTCAATTACTCTTGACGCAGGAAGCAATAGTTTATTATGAATAACTAAAGAAGCATTCGAGAAACAATTTGGAAAAACATATTTATGCACATATAGACTAAAAAAATGGAACCTTTCACTTTAGGAAAGGTTCCATTTTTTACTGCTGTGTTTGGCTGAAAAATGGGAGTATTCGGAAATCTCATGATTGGTTTGCTTCCCCATAACCATAGTATTCTACTGCATCTTCATAGTAATATGGGCTCTAATAATAGATTCGTAATCCTGCATTTTCAACAGTGATTGGCGTTTATCATTCAATTACATGCTGAAGTCCTATCTTAACTAAGCTTCTCCATTATTCCTTCATTTCCACCAAGTATCGTACACGTTAATGGCTTCATTCCGTTTATGTTCGGTTTTTGTATACCAGCCTTCGATGATTTCGGCCGCTTCCGTTCTGATTTCCTTACCTTCAAGGTAATCATCGATTTCATCATAACTCACACCTAAAGCCACTTCATCAGGAATCAGCGGTTTGTCATCTTCTAGATCTGCAGTTGGAATTTTCGTATATAGACGCTCAGGTGCTCCGACGAATTTCAGAATTTCTTTTCCTTGCCTTTTATTCAAACGATATAACGGGATGATATCAGCTGCCCCGTCACCATGTTTTGTAAAGAAACCGGTGATTGCTTCCGCTGCATGGTCTGTACCAAGCACGACACCTTTATATAGTCCGGCTAAATCGTATTGCACCTTCATCCGCTCACGTGCTTTGACATTTCCTCTTAAGAAATGGGATAGTTTTTCACCCGTAGCGTCTTCCACAGCCTTTACCGATGCATCCACTGCTTCCTTAATATTAACTGTTACCGTTTGACTTGGCTTAATGAATTTCAAAGCCAATTGTCTGTCATCTTCATCAGCCTGTACACCGTATGGAAGGCTCACAGCAACAAATTTATATTCTTTGCTGTTCGTTTCATGATTCAATTCATTGACAGCAGTTTGTGCAATATAGCCGCCTAGCGTTGAATCTTGACCTCCAGAAATGCCCAGTACAAAGCTTTTTAGAAAATCGTTTTTCTTCATATAATCTTTTAGAAGATCGACACTTTTTCTGAATTCAGCTTCAGGATTAATCGTTGGTTGGACAAGTAATTTCTTTACGATTTCATTTTGTAATGGACGCATTGGCATAGCCCCTCTTTCCTTATAAAATAGACTCGTTATTTCGTAAACATTCTCTCAACATTGGCTTTTACTTCATCTATATTTCTCATTTTATTATCCCAACAGTCCTGGCTTAAGTCGACCGGATATTCTTCAGGATTGAGTGCACGTAAGTACTCTGGCCATAATACTTGAAGATTTTTTTCCGTAAAGGTCTTGATTTCATCAATGGATGGTAATTCATAGGTTAAACTTCCGTCCATAAAAATATCCTCATGCAGGTCCACCGCATCGAAATCAGTGACAAATTTACTTAGGAAAGTATGGACAGGATGGAACATTTTTAATTTTTCCTGTTCCTGAGGCTTTTCATATTCCATAGCCAAGTAGTCGCCTTCTGCATGATGGTTGACTTTATTAATGATTCTGTATACTCGTTTTAGGCCAGGTGTCGTTACCTTTTCAGGGTTAGAAGAAATTTTGATGGTATCTCTCATATTCCCATTTTCGTCCTCAATTGAAACCATCTTATAAACGGCACCTAATGCAGGCTGGTCATAAGCCGTAATTAATTTGGTCCCGATTCCCCAAATATCGATTCTTGCTCCTTGTTGCTTCAGGTTGATAATCGTATATTCATCCAAATCATTTGAAGCGACTATCTTCGCATTATGGAAACCTGCAGCATCTAGCATACGGCGTGCTTCTTTTGACAGGTAAGCCAAATCGCCGCTATCAAGACGGACGCCAATGAAATTAATTTTATCGCCCAGTTCTTTGGCGACACGGATTGCATTCGGGATGCCAGAACGTAGCGTATCATAAGTATCCACCAAAAATACACAATCTTTATGAGAGCTTGCATATTTATGAAATGCCGTATATTCGTCTTTATAGGCCTGAATCATGGAATGAGCATGTGTCCCTGAAACCGGAATACCGAACAGCTTGCCTGCACGGACATTGCTCGTAGAGTCAAAGCCAGCAATGTAGGCAGCGCGTGCTCCCCATATTGCGGCATCCATTTCTTGTGCTCGCCTTGAGCCGAATTCAAGTGCAGATTCATCGCCAATTACTTGTTTGATGCGCGAAGCCTTTGTCGCAACGAGTGTGTGATAGTTCACAATGTTCAGCAGCGCTGTTTCTATGAGTTGCGCTTCACCAAGGGGTGCCTCTACACGTAATATCGGTTCGTTGCCAAAAACAAGCTCGCCCTCTTTCATGCAACGAATCGTTCCAGTAAAACGGACATTCTGCAAATAATCCAAAAATTCATCATCGTAATGCAATTCCGATTTTAAATAGTTGATATCACTTTCTGAAAAGCAAAAGTTCTGTAGGTAATGAACAATTTTCTCTAGTCCTGCAAAAATTGCATATCCGCTGTTAAATGGAAGCTTTCTGAAAAAAACCTCGAATACGGCCTTTCTGTTATGTGTGTTGTCTTGCCAATAAGTTTGAGCCATATTGATTTGGTAAAGATCTGTGTGTAGTGCGTAACTGTCGTCGTTGTACTTTTTTTCCATGGATAGTTCCTCCCAAAAGAGAAGCGGCCGCCTCTCTTCTATTCTGTTGCGTGAATAGATATTAAAGAATGGTTGCTCCAAGTGATCCTTTAAAATGTGTAAGTGCCCATTCGTGACCGGTACTATTGAATGAGGCCACTGCATTTTCGTAAACAAAGATTTTATAGCCTAAATTGTAAGCGTCAATTGCAGTATGTAATATGCAGATATCGGTACACACACCGACTAAATATACGTCGGTAATGTCCCGTTCCCTAAGTCTGATATCAAGGTCCGTTCCTACAAAAGCCGAATAACGTGTTTTATCTATATAATAAACATTCCTTAGATTTTTATTTGTTTCATATTCCTCTTTTAACGTACCATATAGGTCTCTACCCATTGTACCGCTAATATTATGTGGTGGAAACAATTTCGTTTCAGGATGTAAGCGGTCTCCTTCTTCATGAAGATCAATCGCAAATACCGTGTATTCCCCTTGCTTGATAAATTCCTTAGTTATACCGACCAGTGTATCTTCGATTTCCTGTCCAGGCTTTCCACATGTCAATGCACCGCCGTCTGCCACGAAGTCATATGTATAATCAATATTGATTAAAGCCTTTTTACCCATTTCACTCATTCCTCCTAATAATAAATAGAGTCCATGACAATCTCTGCATTAAATCGGTAAAGTTGTGAAGGCCGAAATGAATTACGTTTAGTTTTCTTCTGTAAGCCCTTTTCATCCAATACTTTCTCCAAGAACGGGAGCTTTGGGGCTTTTGCAAAAAAAAGTGAATCTGCACTGATTTTCGCATCATCCCTAACTGTTAGTAAAACCCGTTGGAGTTCTGAAAGTGTAAATTCTTCTGGTAAAAACTTTTGAGCTATCGTTGTTTGCACCATATCTTTTTTCATTAAATTTATCGCTTCATTAATAATTGTATAATGATCAAAAGCAAGTTCTAATTTTAAAGCTTCCTGTATCGTGAACAATTCCACCTCAGCTGCATCGTCATTCGCTTTTCTTTGATGAAGAAATTCTTCCTGAACAATTGCATAAAAAGCATTAGAGATAATCCACCCTCTCTGATCACGTCCCGGATGGTCATATACACCAAAATGCTTCACATGAAATCCTGTCACACCTGTTTCTTCTTTTAATTCTCGTTTGGCTGCCTCATAGGCTGTCTCGCCAGCATTCACAAAGCCACCGGGTAAAGCCCATTTATCACCTTCAACATTCGGACTTCCTTCCCTATCTTTTGCAGCACGTTTGATTAATAATAGCTTTAATAACATTTCAGGCGGGGCTTTCTCGGCCGTCTTCTTGGTGGTAATCGTAAAGATCGCAATATCTGCTGTGTATCCATCTGGAGTAATATATTTCTTTTTTTCCTGCTGAACCATGGCAACTCTCACTTTCTTTTACTAAGACTGAAAATGTAGTAATTAGTAAATCATTAATTACTAATTATAGTACTCTTCCTTGGTTAATATTGCAATACTTAACTTAGTAAAATTTTCATATTATTAGAAAAATCATTCATCCTATTCTTCCATACTGCAAAATAAATAGCCCGGTCAACATGACCGGGCTGTTTATTATATTTATTATACGGGATATACTCCGTGTTTACGCTCAGTAAATGTCATTTGCTTGCTACTATACGCTTCAAACCGAGCGCTCAATTCATCACGCAGGTCATTTGGCTGGATAATAGCATCCACAATCATCTCTGAGGCTAAGCGGTAAATATCAATATCTTCATTATATTCATTTCGCTTCTGCTCAATGAAAGCAGGTCGTTCTACTGCATCCATTGCACTGATTTTGTTAGCATAGACTGCGTTAACCGCTGCTTCCGCACCCATAACAGCAATCAAAGCAGTTGGTAAGGCCAGAACGCAATCCGGTTCAAAAGCAGGACCTGCCATCGCGTATAATCCGGCACCATAAGCCTTACGAACAACGACAGAAATTTTGGGAACCGTGGCTTCGCTCATTGCTGATATCATTTTCGCACCATGGCGAATAATGCCCGCCTGTTCGACCTTAGTTCCAATCATAAATCCTGGAATATCCGCTAGGAACAAAAGTGGGATATGGAAAGCGTCACATAAATTGATGAACTTGGCGGCCTTGTCAGCAGAATCATGGAACAGAACCCCCCCTTTGACACGCGGCTGGTTGGCTATAATTCCAATCGTTTGGCCATTTAACCGTGCAAGACCAGTAATCAATTCAGGGGCAAATAATTTTTTGATTTCGCAAAATGAATTACGGTCTATAATCCTGTCGATTAGGTCATACATATTAAAGGCAGCATTTTGATTTTTTGGAATCAGCTCTTCCAGCGTTTTTTCAAATTCAGCAGGTAGCTCAGGTTTGGTAGCTTTCGGCTTTTGTTGATAATTTCCTGGAAAATAGCTTAAGTATCGGCGAGCAAAGGCAATGGATTCTTCTTCTGATTTAACGAGTACATCACCACATCCTGAAACGGAACAATGCATTTTCGCTCCACCCATTTCCTCTTCGGTCACTTTTTCGCCAATGACCATTTCGGCCATCCTCGGTGACCCTAAATACATGGATGCATTTCCATCAACCATAACAACAATATCGCAAAAAGCAGGGATATATGCCCCACCTGCTGCGGAAGGACCGAACAATAGACAGATTTGAGGCACTTTTCCAGATAACTTCACTTGGTTGTAAAAGATCCGGCCTGCCCCACGGCGTCCAGGAAACATTTCGACTTGATCCGTTATGCGGGCACCGGCTGAATCGACTAAATATAGTAGTGGCAATTGTAACTTATCAGCGGTTTCCTGAATGCGGATGATTTTCTCGACAGTCCTTGCTCCCCAAGAACCTGCTTTTACAGTCGAATCATTGGCCATGACACAGACCCTCTGTCCGTTGATTTTGCCGATGCCTGTAACGACACCGTCTGCAGGCAGCCCATCACTCGCACAATTTGCGAAGAAGGCGTCCTCGATTTCAACTCCTTCGTCAAATAGAAGCTGTAGCCGATCACGTACGAAAAGCTTCCCTTTTTCAGCATTTTTTTGATGATATTTTTCTAAGCCGCCTTTTTTTATCGTTTCTACCGTTTCTGTAAGTTTATCCGTCGTTACCATCTATGTTCCTCCTTCAATTGAAATCAATTACCCGTAAATACCGGTTTGCGTTTTTCCTTGAATGCTGACAGACCCTCCAGTCGGTCACGGGTTTGCAGTGTTGTCTGATAGCAGTCCTTCTCGATTTGCAATCCAGTTTTCAAGTCTGTATCTGCCCCTTGATTCATGGCAGCTTTTGCCGCTCTTAGTGCTAAAGGGGCATTGACAGCAATTTCTCCAGCCAGTTTTTTCGCTTCCTCAAGCAGATGTTGAGGCGGGTACATATGGCTGATGATTTGCATGGCATGTGCCGTTTTAGCGTCCAGTCTCCTTGCCGTATAAATCAGTTCTTTCGCAGTCGCCATTCCGACAATCCGCGGCAACCGCTGAGTACCTCCACCGCCTGGAATTATTCCAAGCGCAGTTTCAGTCAGTCCCATCTTTGCCGTTTCAGATGCGATGCGAATGTCACAGGCAAGAGCAAGCTCAAGTCCTCCGCCAAAAGCGGAGCCATTAATTGCAGCAATGACTGGAACTGGAAGATTTTCAACCGCTGTAATCGTGTCACCAATTAGCTTTAATGTCTCCCTGACTTTCTCGTCATTCATCCCTGCTCGTTCCTTTAGATCTGCACCAGCACAAAATGCCTTTTCTCCAGCTCCTGTTAGTATGACTGTCCGCAGATTAGACTGTAATTTCAATTCATTCAGTCCTTCGTATAAGCAATGAAGTAGTTCTGTGGATAACGCATTGGCAGCATCCGGCCGATTTAAGGTCACAATGGCAATTCCCTGTTCCTCATGACTAATCTCTACTATCGATGTCATAGTTTCACCTCATGTTTTTTTATTGCGCGTTATAGACAGCCATCTGATGGCTAGGCAATGGTTTTTCCAAGAAGCTTTGCATCATAGACGCTGCACCTATAAGTTTCCCTTGATCGATTCCCGTGTGAATCCCCATATTATGTAGCATATGAATCAGGTCATCCGTAGCTACATTCCCGCTCGCACCTGGTGCATATGGGCATCCCCCTAAACCACCGAGCGCGGAGTCGAAAGTTTTAATTCCATAATCTAGTGATTTGAGGACATTAGCGAGAGCCATGCCTCTTGTATCATGAAAATGGAGAGCAATTCGGTCTATATCGTATCTTTTTACAGCCTGTTCAAGGAATAAGGCTACCTGTCTAGGAGATGCGACACCGATGGTATCTCCTAATGATAGCTCGTTGATTCCGTATTCAAACAGCTGATCACAAACCTTGAAAACCTGTTCGATTGAAACCTCGCCTTCATAAGGACACCCGAATACGGTTGAAACATATCCTCGAACTGATTTCCTGCTTCTTGCTGCTGAATCGATGACTTCCTTTAATACAGGAAAGGTATCTGAAATCGTTTTATTTATATTCTTTAGATTATGGGTCTCACTTGATGACATGAAAACTGAAATTTCATCAATATCCGCTTCTAGGGCCGACTCCAATCCTCTTTGATTCGGAACAAGAGCCGCATAGGTGATATCTGGATTCCTATTGATACCCTTGGCTACCTCCACAGCATCACTCAATTGAGGAATCCATTTTGGATGTACAAAAGAAGTGGCTTCAATATAGGAAAGACCAGTATCAGAAAGCTGATTGATCCAGTCTATTTTTCTTTGCGTCGGTATAATGACCTTTTCATTTTGAAGCCCATCACGCGGACCCACTTCTTTAATGGTTACTTTTTCAGGCCAATTCATTTTACCCCTCCGTCTCTTTATTCAATGACGGCCAAAACGTCGCCCTCATTTACGAAATCCCCTTCATTTACTTTAAGTTCCTTAACAGTACCCGCTTCCTCAGCAGCAATGGGGATTTCCATTTTCATGGATTCTAAGATTATGATATCCTGTCCATCGGTAACACTTTGACCTTCACCCACTACGATTTTCCATACACTTCCTGCCATACTTGCTTTTAATTCTGCCATATCATATTCCTCCAAATAACTTTAGTTTTTATAAACGGATCGGTCTTCCCTCCCGGTCCCCGACAAACAGTTTATACAGTAATTTTTTTAATATATTTATCAATAAAGTCCGTTGTTGTATCGCCTTTAGAAAAAGCTTCATGGACGATTATTTCCTTAAGTAGAGGAAGGTTCGTTTTAATTCCATCTATTTTATAGGTGTTCAATGCTTCTCTTAATCTATCGATGGCTTCATTCCTCGAACCACCGCTTACTACCAATTTGGCGATCATAGGATCGTAAAAATGTGAAACGACCGATGTGTTCTGAACGGCCAGTTCATGACGAATCCCTTCACCTTCAGGAAGTTTCAAACCGCTAATTTTCCCCGGTGCAGGATAAAAGGTTTTGGGATCTTCCGCATATATGCGCACTTCAATAGAGTGCCCCTCCCTTTTCACCTCTTCTTGTGTAAAGTCGAGTTTGTTGCCTGAAGCAATTTTAATTTGCTGTTCAACAAGATCAAGTCCTGTGATTTCCTCAGTGACCGGATGCTCGACTTGAAGGCGTGTATTCATTTCTAGAAAATAGAAGTTTTTATCGGCATCAACTAAGAATTCAAGGGTACCCGCATTACAATACCCGATAGCCTTCACCGCTTTTACAGCGGCTATCCCCATCTGCTTTCTTGTTTCTTCATCAAGAAAAGAAGAAGGGGCTTCTTCTACGACCTTCTGGTGGCGCCTTTGAACGGAACATTCTCGTTCCCATAAGTAAACAGCATTTCCAAATCCATCTGCTAATACTTGAATTTCGATATGACGGGGTTTTTCAATCAATTTTTCAATGAACATGTCTCCATTACCGAAAAATAATTGAGCACGTTTTTGATTCCCTTCGAATGCTTTTAATAGTTCATCGGCATTTGCAACTGCCTGCATACCGATACCACCGCCGCCGGCTGACGCTTTCAACATAACTGGATACCCTATCTTTTCGGCAACTGCCGCTGCTTCAGCGCTATCAATTAATGGCCGTGAGAACCCTGGAACTAATGGAAGTCCTGCTTGCTCCATCTTTTTTCGCGCTTCAACTTTATTGCCCATCTGCTGGATAACTTCAGGTTTGGGTCCAATGAAAATCAATCCAGCATCTTCACATGAGCGAGCGAAATCTGCATTTTCACTAAGAAATCCGTATCCTGGATGGATGGCATCTACACCGGTTTCTTTAGCTATTTCTAAAATCTTCTTGACGTTTAAATAGCTTTCCTGTACTCTGGACCCTCCCAATAAATAGGCCTCATCCGCATATTCTACAAATGGTGCTTCCGAATCTGCCTCGGAATAGACAGCGACAGTACTAATTCCCAAATTCTTGCACGTACGGATTACACGTGATGCAATTTCTCCTCTGTTTGCGATAAGAATTTTTCGAATCATTCGATATCCCCCTTATTTGGTACGTTCCGTTAATAGTTCAAGAGTTTGCTCCCGAAGCTTATACTTTTGAATTTTCCCAGATGCAGTCATTGGATATCCATCAGTAAATTGAATGTATCGAGGAATTTTGTGAAAAGATATTTTCCCTTTGCAATACGCTCTCAATTCTTCCTCCGTCAAGGTTTCTCCTGCTTTCAAAATGACCCATGCCGCTACCTCTTCCCCATACTTCTGATCGGGAACACCAAGGATTTGGACATCGACTATAGCAGGATGCTGATAGAGAAATTCTTCTATCTCGCGCGGGTATATATTTTCCCCGCCGCGAATAATCATATCTTTCAGTCGGCCAGTAATCTTGCAATAACCGTTTTCGTCCATCACCGCTAAATCTCCTGTGTGGAGCCAGCCCTCCGAATCAATCGCTTGCTCCGTCGCTTCCGGATTATTATAATACCCCTTCATGACATTGTATCCTCTTGAACAGAGTTCTCCTTGTCTGCCCCGCTTGACTTCTTCTCCGCTATTAGGATCAATGATCTTCACTTCCACATTCGGAAGAGCCTTTCCCACTGAGGATACACGAAGTTCAATTGGATCATCGGTACGGGTCATCGTAATTCCTGGGGACGATTCCGTTTGACCATAGGTAATCGTGATTTCAGAGATTCCCATCTTATCCACCACGTTTTTCATAACTTCTATCGGACAAGTGGAGCCAGCCATTATTCCAGTCCGTAATGAACGTAAATCATACTGATCGAAGTCATCGAGATTCAATTCAGCAATGAACATAGTCGGCACCCCGTGAAGCCCCGTACATTTTTCAGCTTCCACTGTCTGAAGTACAGTACGTGGATTGAATTCTACGATTGGCACCATTGTGGCTCCAACAGTAACAGAGGCCATTGTACCAAGGGAACAGCCGAAACAATGAAACAGTGGGACGGGGATACAAAGCCGATCATTCTTTGTAAGCTTCATACAAGCTGCAATATTTAGCCCATTGTTGACTAAATTCGAATGTGTCAGCATGACCCCTTTTGGAAATCCAGTCGTCCCTGAAGTGTATTGCATATTAATGACATCCTCAGGAGCAAGGTCCTTCATTCGGATGTCCAGCATCTCCTCCGAAACCGATTCGCTTCCGCTTATGACGTCTTCCCACGAAAACGTACCAGGATAACGCGTTTCACCTAAGATAATGATATTCTTTAATTTTGGCAGTTTTTCAGATTGTAACTTTCCTGGTTTAGCCGTTTTCAATTCAGGAACTATCTCATAAAGCGTATCTATATAAGAATGATCCTTAAATTGTTCCATCAGGATTATCGTCGTCGCATCCGATTGATGAAGCAGATATTCGAGTTCACTTGTGCGGTAATTTGTATTGACCGTAACCAGCACACCGCCCATTTTTGCAGTTGAAAATTGGGAAATCAGCCATTCCGGTTTATTAGACGCCCATATGGCGATATGTTCCCCTTTTTCAATCTCAAGTGACATGAAACCACGGGCCGCCTTCCGGCAAACTTTTTCAAATTCACTGTACGTATAACGAAGACCTAGTTCGTGATAAACTACCGCTTCATTATTACCGTATTCTTCAGCTGTCTTTTCAAGCAGTTTTCCGATAGTAACATCTAGCAAATCAGACATCAAACTCCTCCCAATAAGTAAAAGTAAGTATGAACGCTTCTTGCTGTATAGAAATAATCTGCCTTTCACCAAAATGAACAGAAGCATTTTGGTTCATTTGCGTTCGAAAAAGATTAACAGCCCAATTGTCTGGCGATTACGATTCTTTGAATTTCTGATGTCCCTTCCCCAATTTCTAGTAATTTAGCATCTCTTAAATAGCGTTCCACCTCATATTCCCGCATATATCCAGACCCGCCATGGATTTGTATGGCTTGATTGCTCGTTCGGAACGCAGTCTCACTTGCAAAAAGCTTAGCGAACGCCGCTTCTTTCGCAAAAGGTTTTTTATTGTCTTTTAACCACGCAGCTTTATATACCATATTTCTTGCTAATTCAATCTCCATCGCCATGTCAGCAAGTTTGAATTGGATTGCTTGAAAATTTGAAATAGATTTACCGAATTGAACTCGCTCTTTTGAAAAAGCTAAAGCCTTATCAAAAGCTGCTTGCGCAATACCGACCGCCAACGCGGCAATTGAAATCCTTCCACCGTCTAAAGTGAATAAAAACTGTTTGAATCCTTTTTCTGGATCCCCCAATAAGTTCTTCTTTGGCACTCGAACATTATCAAGAATGATTTCACATGTATTTGAAGCTCGAACTCCCATTTTTTCATAATTACTATTAATTGTTATTCCCGGTGTATCCGTTGGGACGATGAATGCAGAGATGATGTTCTTGCCTCGACTGTCTTTTCCCGATACAGCCGTTACGGTGACAGTTCTGGAATAGCTTGCATTAGTTATCCATGTTTTCTCGCCATTTATCACATATTCATCACCTTCTAATACTGCGGTCGTTCTCGTACCGCCCGCATCAGATCCCGCATTCGGCTCGGTCAACCCGAAAGCTGCCAATGTTTCACCGGTCGTGATTGGAATAAGATATTTTTGTTTCTGTTCCTCGGTACCAAAATAATAAATCGGGCTTGCTCCAAGTGAAACGGCTGCTGCATAGCTTAAACCGGTGCCTCCACAGGCCTTGCCAACCTCCTCAACGGCAATAGCATACGAAATCGTGTCTCCGCCTGAACCACCATACTCTTCAGGAAATGGAATCCCCAGTAGCCCCAGCTTCCCCATTTTTTTGAATACATCCTCTGCAAACATAGACTTTGCATCCAGTTCTATCGCAATTGGTTTTATTTCTTTTTCAGCGAAATCTCTTACCATATCCTTAATCATCTGCTGTTCTTTTGTAAGTGAGAAATCCATTTCTTTATTCCCCTTTCTAATGAGACCGACTAGTTGGTCTGTGAAATACAAGCGATTTTATTGTTAATCCACAACCATCTGATTTTTTAGTAAATATGGCTGGGTTATTGCGTCTTTTTTTTGTTTATCTGTTAATAATGCCTGTAATATTAAATCGACGTAAATTTCTCCAATTTCCTCGATTGTTTTTCCCCCGTCCCTTTTGTACCATTTATAGGACCAGTTCACCATGCCTAAAATAGACATTCCGGTGATTTCAACCGGCAGTTCGCTGCGGAATTCACCCTTGTCAATTCCTTCTTGAATTACGGAAAATATGATTTCTTTATACATTTGACGCTTTTTTTTGATTGCTTCTACATAAGGTGGTTTTAAGTATATGCTTTCTTGATAGAAAACTGAGATGTGTGGTTTATAGAGGTCAAAAACTTTAACAAATGATTGAATAATCTTTTGCATTTTTTCTGTTGGGTGGGCACTTGCTGAAATGGCTTCCTGTGCTTTCGTTAAAACATATGAAATAAAGTAATCATGAATGACAAATAAGAGTTCGTCTTTAGAAGAAAAATGGTGATAAAAACCACCTTTGCTTGTTCCGCATTCCTTTACAATTTCGTTAACGGAGACGCCATGAAAACCATGCTGTTCAAAGAGTGTCAGCGATGTTTCGATTATTTTTTCTTTTAGCTCCGTAAGACAGCACCTCCTGTTGTATCCGCTTACATTTTATCCAGTCATATTAAGAGAAATAGTGTGATTATACATAAACTGGATTTATTTAGATTTTACCAAATATTTTATATTTGTCAATTTTTAATTACAAACTAAAAACAGCTCTCATACTTAAGAGCTGTCTCCTATTTTATTCAAGCCAATAATGCCTTGGTGATACATAGCAAACAAGATGTTTAAATTCTGGATAAGTTGAGTGGAATTAACTCCTTTGGTGTTTCAAGATCCCACTCCTCCTCAAGCCTTGTGCACTGACTACTCTTTCTTCTTTACCTTGATTGGTTTAACCTGGGCCTTTACAAGTTTCCACCCATCGTTGTAGGTCCATACTGATTTAATCTCCATCAACGGATCACGCTCGTCGGCCCCTTTCACATATTGAACCCCCACAAGGCCCTTTCCTTTTCCAAAAACGGTCTTGGGGTTCAATGACGAGTAGGGATCAACCAAAAGCTCGGTCGGTTCATTCAACTTTCCATCTTGATAAATACCTAATTCTTCATATTCTTGTTTTCTTGAACTGACATCTATCACCACAGGCTTTTGCCCTTCAATAATGATTTCCGCTTTGTAGCCGTCAAGAAATTGAGCCATTACAGGTACAGATGGCGGAACCTCTAATTCCTGAACTTTTCCATCTTTGAACGTGAAGGCATAACTATTTAGCAAGCGATCAGTACCTTCCATCAAAACCGTGACTAAAACATCCTGAACCCCATCCTTATTCAAGTCAGCAAGCTTGAGGTCGGGATTATACCCTGCTTTTAGAGGTACGCTAATTGTACGGCGGTTGCTTTCAACACTCAGCTCTATTTTTTTAAGAAACTTGCTTCCTTTCTCATACGGCAATCCTTGAACCTGGATGATATCTATTTTTTGGTCACCTGTGACATCTCTTTTTGTCGAAATATAGGTCCCATCAACTTGAAAATTTTTATCATGTGCTTCAACTGCTTGATAACTTAAAAAGAGTGAGATGACTAAAACTGCATATTTTAGCAAATCTAACTTTTTCATAGTGATAACCTCGCTTTTAGAAGATATACTAATTCGTCATTTGTCGCCGTTTGAATTTTCGACGTTGATCTTTCATAAAGATGGACCAGAAATAATAGAAACCTGGAACTAAAATCGCAAAGCCTACAATATATGTGGCAAACACTGCCCGGAATGACGTCGGGTCGGTAAAACCTGAGAGGATTGTTACATTCGGATAAATGATATATGGCAAATGAGCAATCCCATAAACATAGCTGCCGACCAAATACTGAATGATAATCGCTATGACAGCGATTCGCGGCATTCCTTTAACCTCCCGTTTAGAAAAATAAGGAAGATATAGAGTCACTCCGCTAATGATAAAAAAGACTAACGAAATGAGTAATAACGCAGAGTTTTTCATCATCCCTTCGTAGAGCCAATTCGCTTCACTTTTTAATGTAATCATCACCATCATTGCCATGACTAACATAAGCGGCCCCGTTATCATCGCGTCCCGCCGGTATATTTTATATGCTTTCATTTCATCAGCCTGTTTTGAGTAATCAGATAGAAGTAACGATGATAAAAACAGCGTGCTCAAAATTCCGAACCCCATAAAGGCATATTCATTTGGACTTGTGAAAAGCTTGAAAAGATTAAGTTCTTCATTTCCTCGCATTCCTTCAACAAACCCAAGATGGGTAATCGGCAAAACACTGATTAGTAGCCCGGGAATGATTAATCCAGTTAACCCCGATATATACGTTAATGCTTTTTCATACTTGTCGACACTATGTGAGAAAACTAAGAACGCACTTCTAATACAAAGAAGCACTAAAATTAAACTTGCGGGAACAATTAATGCTACCCCAATGGTAAAAACTGCCCCCGGAAACAAACTATAAATGGCAACGACAAGGCCAACTACGAAGGTATTAGTCACTTCCCATGTAGGAGATAAATAGCTGTTTGCTATCTTTGTAGCATTCGTTTCTTCCTTTTTAATGTAAGTCATTGCCCAGAAACCAGCTCCAAAATCCATCGAAGCCATAATTGCATAAAGAAAAATAAAACCCCACACTAGCGTTATTGCAAGAAGAGCATCACTCATTGGCTTTCCCCCCTTTTATGAATTAGAATCGAACAGCCTCACATCTTTCTGTTCGGCTTTATATATATCATCCATCACAGAATGACGTTTGAAATAATACAAAAGTGTAAATACGACGGATACGCATAAAATGATATATACAAGAATGAACATCGTGAATAAAAACCCTAGATTTTCATAGGAAGTCACTGAATCCGCAGTGGAAAGCATCCTGTATATCGTCCACGGCTGTCTGCCTGTACAAGCAAAAATCCAACCGCATTCTATCGAAATCACCGATAACGGGCCTGCAGCAACAAACAGCCATAGAACCCATCTGGGATAAGTATCCTTCTTCAACCACTTATTCCAGACTAAAGCGAACAAGGCTAAAGCGATTAAGCCTGAACCAATAATGACCATAGCATTAAATAAAATATGGACATAAAGCGGTGGCCAATACTCTTCTGGAAAATCGTTCAAACCGGTAACGACTGTATCAAAACTATTGCCTGATAAGAAGCTTAATAACCATGGAAATTCAATCCCATACTTCACTTCCTGAGCTACCCTGTCGGTATAGCCGAATAAAGTAAGTCCTGCATGGTCCTTTGTTTCAAACAAGCCTTCTGCGGCCGCCAATTTTTCCGGCTGTTCCCTATATAAATGCTGGGTCGTCGCGTGACCGTTAAGTGCCGTCAAAAAAGAGAAGACCAATCCTAATACAATGCTGAGCTTTAATGCTTTTTGGTGAAAATTAAATTCAGTAGTACCAAATTTATTCTTCAACATCTTATAGGCTGCAACTGCCGCAACGACAAAAGCACCTGTTGTATAAGCTGTCAGTGCAGTATGTCCTGCTGTTACTAAGAAACTTGGGTTAAAAAAAGCCGCCCAAGGATCAACATCGACAATTTCCCCATTTTCAAACCGAAACCCAGCCGGTGTCCCCTCAAAAGCATGTACATTGGAAATCAAGACAGCTGATGCCATTGCTCCAAAAGCAACAAAGAATAAACTCACGACACGAGCCCATGGCTTGATTTTTTCAGCAGCATACACGTAGATGGACATGAACAACGCTTCAATCATAAATGCATAAATCTCTATCTGGAACGGAAGCGCCATAACTCGCCCAATCACTTCCATGAATCCAGGCCATAAAAGTGACAGTTGTACACCCGCAATCGTACCAGTCGGAATCCCAACCCCAAGCAACACCCCTAAAGTTTTGGTCCAGCGTTTGGCCATGACAACATACTGTAAATCTTTTGTCCTTTGATACATCAATTCTGCCGCCAACATCATCATCGGCAACCCGACGCCAATCGTTGCAAAAATGATATGTACAGCCATATTCGTCCCGAACATCGCACGGGCCATTTGTATATGATCCATACTGTCTTCCTTTCTAACCTTTGTCTCCTGATAGTATCTCCGCATAAAAGGAAAATATTTAATAAAATTCCACATACTATGTTTTCTGAGTTTTTGTCGGAATTTTGTAGGTTGCTTACCGTTATTTGAGTATTAAATTTCATTTATTCTGTCGAGGTTATTCTTGGGATATATTATTTCCAGTTGATCGCTTCTTAACCTAGATTAGATTGCATGTACGAACGGCGATTTTATTATAGCTGTGCAAATAATAAATATTTCCTTCTCATAAAAATACACACATACCCTACAATATAGTAGTCTATGTGTGTATTTGCGGTCGGCATTGACATTTGCCCAATTTTAGGAGGAATTTTCACAAACATCAGATTAAAAGCACGGGTACTAGCCTATATATATGTATTTAATATGTCAGGATCCTAAATACCCTTTGAACCTTCTTATCAATCACTTCCTGTGAATAATAAATCATCCTGTAACTGAATTAACTTTTTTTCATTCCTCACATTTTGATTTATCGTCTTTGCACCTCGTAGGTTATAAGTTTTATCTTCTATATGAAAGTTAAGGATAATCTACATTTAAAAACGTAGCCACATCTTTGCTTTTTTGTTTTCTCTGTTTCCGCATACTTGCTCGATCTAATGCCGTTTCATGTAATTTTTTTTCTTCTTCTGTCTCCGGAATAACTTGTGGAACACGTGTTGGACGTTTATGTTCATCAAGTGCAACAAATGTTAATAGAGCAGTCGCTGCAATTCTACGTACACTGCTTTTTAAATCTTCTGCAATAATTTTCACAAATACCTCCATTGAAGATGTGCCTGTCCATGCCACATAAGATATAAAACAAACTGAATCTGTTGTTCGAATGGGATGTAAAAAGTCAACTGAATCTGTTGAAGCAGTTACACATTCTCTTCGGCTATGTCGTGCTGCAGAAATCGATGCTACTTGATCTACGTCACTCATTAACCGGCCGCCAAATAATGTATTATGATTGTTCACATCATTTGGGAATATACGACTTGTTCTTATCACCCTTGATTCTCTGCAATATTTTGCTTCTATAAACCCGTCCTCCTAAACATGGGACCTAAAATCACCTATGTAAACTTTTAGTATATGGTTATATTATGATACAATTTTGAGCTTTTTATCCTTTAAACACTATCGGCCTACGTAGCCTAGTGTTCCGAGAATGCGCAACTTACTTTTTAATATCATTCACCATCTGCTGTTGCTCAAGCTTTTTTCGCAGCATTAAAAGCTCCTCCTGTTCGAGTGAACGGCTGTCTTTCTCTTGGAAGGAACCAGACTTTTCATCCTGGTGAATCCACCGGACAAGGGAGGACGGGGTCAGATCATACTCTTCACTGAGCGCTTTCTTTGATTTCCCGTTCCGTTGCAACTGCACCATTATCAATGAATTCGACTTATTTAACTACAACGTAAATCTTGCTTCTTATGCATTCTCAAAGATACATCGGAGAAAGAGACAAGATTTATGCTTTTATTTTTTCTATTTAAGAAAGAGTAGATGTGACTATCTATTTAGTTTCCCAGTTTCGAACTCTCAAATTAAAATAACTCTCTCTTTACGGATTCTTTTCTAAATTGATGAGTTTATAATAATGGGTGTCGTTTGTAGTTTTCACATGAGAAGTGGAAAGCCATTCGAGAACTTCAATATGTTGCTTCTACAAAAATTGGTCTTCAATTCAAACAGAGATTTTGGGAAAAGGAATGGATTCTTGGAGGAAAAATAATAACTGATTTACCCATTAAAATTGGCTACTATCCAAGCCATTTAATAGGCTCAACTGGGTCTGGAATTCTTTTAGCCAGCTATACGTGGGAAGATGATACAATGCAATGGGAACAATTTCCTGAAGGAGATCGTATTCGAAATGCTTTAAATAACTTGGCAAAAGTACGTGGTAAACAAATATATACTCTGTTTTTAACAGGTGTTTCTTATAGCTGGTCACTAAATCAGTATTCCTCTGGGGCTTTCTCAATGTTTAAACCTGGTCAAGAAACAGACTTATTTCCATACGTTCCAACTCCTGAAGGAAGAGTCCACTTTGCCGGCGAACATACATCAACTTTACCTGCTTGGATAGAGGGAGCAGTTCAATCTGGAATTAGAGTTGCACATGAAGTAACAAGCCTACCAATAACATTTTTTTAAAAATATGAAATTGCAGCAGCAACACCATGGCCGACGAGAAGAGGCAAGCTAATCGTTCTACCATCGCCTGGAATTATTCCTACGAGCACTTCCGGGATTCCTATATGAGCAAGTTCGAACCCTATCCGGAGCATCAAAAATGAATTCCATGGCTTTTTCATAAGTGCTAACCTTCTGTTCCTTGACTGAACAAATTTTAGAAATTACCGACTGCTCGATAGAGATTGGATGATTGGATACAACCTGGGCTGCTGATAAGTCCCGGACTATTTCATTAAATGATGGATAATCCATCGTTCCATTTATATAAACAAATAAACCGGAGCTTTCAAAACTTGGAATGACCTCTTTAAAAACTACATCATCCTGCATAACCATTAGAGATTTTAGATTTTAGATTTTAGATTTTCCAGCTTTTGATCCAATTTAATATGCAAGGTTTTGCTTCTCATGGTGAACTCCTTTGGTTAATCGAGTTAATACTAGTTTCCTCTTTTTCCAGTTTTATACACGAAAGTGAGCAATCATTTAGACCCTAGTTTAAAGGCGTTTACAATAACATCAATTTTCTAGACAACATTCCCCTTCTTCCTTTGGAGGATGCCCATGATACCAAATGTCAGATTGTATTTTAGTTATTGTTTTCTTAAGAAAAAAGCTCTTAAAATGAACAACGATAAAGACAAATTCTTACTGAAGAATTATATGTCGAAGTGACATGTACATGATGTTAGAGTATTTCTTTACCTTTCTCTCAGGTCAACTGCCGGCTCGAAGCAGTTTTTGATTTTCCACAAGTAAATACTTATTTCTGACTTTCTATAATGAATGTGAAGAAAATGCAAATAATAAAATTGAAGAAGAAAACTTGCAAAACGAAGGTGGAGTCCTAATGATATATCGCTTACTAATTCTTGTATTCCTTTCAATCATAGTGATTACTGGTTGCTCTCATCTTGGTTCAAAGAATGAGCGGAATTCTCCAATAATTATGCAAACAAAGGACTCCGCCTCGCCTAAAGTTGTCCTTCTTGTTATTGATTCATTAATGGACGAACCTTTACAAAAAGCCATACAGGAGGATAAAGCCCCCGCCCTAGGATTTTTTCTAAAGCATGGTCAATATAGTAAAGGATTGGTAAGTTCCTATCCAACAATGTCAGTTACTATTGACAGTACTTTAATAACTGGTACTAATCCAGACAAACATAAGATTCCTGGTCTTGTCTGGTTTAACCAAGACGAACAACGTATTATTAGTTACGGAAACGGATTTTTTGAAACCTTGAAGTACGGAGTTCCTCACGTTGCTCAAAACAGCCTATTTCAATTTAATAATGTGGATCTCGATTCGAATGTTAAAACCATACATGAAGAATTAGACAACAATGGGGTACAAACTGCTTCTATAAATGCTTTAATTTACAGGGGGAATTATAACCATACCTTAAAAACCCCGAAGATCTTGGCAAAAATGACTCCCTTGCCTGATCAATATCGAACCAATGGACCAAAAATATTGTCTTTTGGAGATTTTATCAATCTGGACCCGAAAAATAAGCATGTGGTGAATCGATTGGGACTTAATGATGCATTTTCTGCTCAAGAATTTAAGTACCTTTTAAAGAAAGATATACTTCCTGAATTTACAATTATGTACATGCCAGAAAACGATCATTCAGTTCATATAAAGGGCCCTATGACAACGAAAGGGATTGAGAAACTTGATAAACATCTACAAGAAATATTAAATGTTTATCCAAAGTGGGAAAACGCTCTTGATAATATCATTTGGATCATTATTGGGGACAGCAAGCAATCATCAATTAAAAAGAACAAAAAGGAAGCTTTAATTGACTTAAGAAAGTCCCTATCGAATTATCATGTTGTAAAGCTGGGGGAAACAGTTCGAAATAATGATGAAGTTGTAATTACAGCGAATGAACGAATGGCATATGTATATAAAATAAATAATGGTTTCTCTATAAAGGATATAGCTAGTAAATTGCAAGCAGATTCACGGATTGCATGGATAGCATGGAAAGAAAACGAAATGATCCAAGTAATTTCGGGAGCTAACAAGGAAGTTTTTCAATTTAAACCGGGTGGACCTTATAAAGATGTTTATGATCAAACTTGGTATATAAAAGGAAATAGTGCAATTTTAGATCTAAATATAAAGAGTAATCATCATATTACCTACAGAAATTACCCTGATGGATTATCAAGATTATATGGGGCATTACATTCACATAAAGGAGATTTTCTAATAGTTGATGCTAAACCCGGCTACGAATTTATAGGTGAAAGTTCTCCAGAACATGCTGGAGGGGGTGCACACGGTTCCATGCACAAAGATGATTCACTCACACCAATGATAGTTACAGGGACCGATAAAAGCATTGATCATTTACGAATTGTTGATATAAAAAGTTGGATATTAGATATCTTTGAAGGGGATATCATACGAAGTAATTAATTCAAAACCTATTAAATCAACTAAAAAAGAAATCTGACTACGAGAAAACAGGTTGGTTATTTACAACTAACTAATCTGATTCCAATGCTCTTTTTGTTATATTTCATATTTCACTAAACTGCCAAGTTCGTTGAACAATTAAAGAGTACTTTTTTTGTAATGAATTTTTAACTTTTGCACATCTAACTTTTTGAAAAGCCAATGGCTAAATCATTACAAGAGCTAAAGAGCTACAGATTTTTCCCATTTCAAGGGACTTCATAGGCTCGGTCCAGTCGACTAAGTCCCTTTCTATACTACTAAAGTAGGCCAATTCGGGACTTTCTTGTGATTTTGAATCAGATTATTTAGTTCCCTTCCATCTTATAAAATACTATTAGAATTATTTTAGCCTGTGCCTGCCTCTGCCTTTTATCTAATTAACCAGCAACTATTAAAGCTCTTAATTTTGAATCGATATATCTTACACAGTTTTCTATCATGCTGAAAATCAATCTTGACTACACCTCAAAACACCCCCCCATCCTTTCGTCGATTAATAATCCTTATTTAGAATAAAATGATTTCCGAATGACACACTTTACGCATAGGCCCTAGTGGCTCTATTCGGCTTTGTACCCAAGTAATATACCGTTCACGAATCAAGTTACAATTATATTCTAATAAGGTTAATATGGGATGAAATTGGAATAATAGGATAATAAGCTTAAGTTTAGAGGTGGAAATGTTGTTTAACCGCAGAAATTCCCAAAAAAACTTAAATCGAAAAGACGATTTTAATAAGGTTTCCGATATACGAAGCCTATTTAATTCCCTTTCGTCATCAAATGATTTTATAAACCATCAAGGCAACTTAAAGGGAATTGGCTATTGGGTATCTTTTTATCGCTCTTTAATTGACGGGCAAGAACTACATGAGAGCGTACTATCTGTAATACCAACTTTAGAAACGATTAGTTTGGAACAAATTAAAGAAAATATCCCCATAGAGAATACTCTAATCACTAGCACTAGGAAGGTAATTGAAGAAAGGATGATGAGAGGCGAAATTGCCATTCGTTTAGATATGAACCTCGATGAGTGTTTGTTGATAAATATTGCCTCCAAACAAGGAAGACAAATTGGTAAACCCGAGCTTGAATTTGGAATCATTAGTCCTCAAGAAGCTTTTGTCGAAGATATTGATATCAATCTGAATCTAGTGAGAAAAAGACTGCCTATCCCAGAGTTACAAGTAAAGGAATTAACTGTAGGATCCTTATCTAAAACAAAAGTAGCTGTTATATATATAGAAGGAATTGTTGAACAGGAAAATGTCGATACCGTTATACAACGAATCAATGAAATAGAGTTCGATGAAATTTTGGATGGATCCAATCTAGCTCAAATGCTTTATGATGATTCAAATACTCTATTCCCACTTTTTTTACATACGGAAAGACCCGATCGGATTGCAAGTGCTTTGTCTGAAGGTAAGGTAGCCATGGTGATAGATAGGTCTTCTTCTGCACTAATTGCTCCAACCATTTTATTGGAGTATTTTATTACCATGGAAGATTATAATATGCCATGGATTCCAGCTTCCGCCTTCCGATTATTAAGAATATTCGCGGTCATTTTTTCCATATTCGCTACACCTCTTTATGTAGCCGTGCTAACCTTTCATTATGAACTGATTCCTAAAGACCTTTTGGAGACGATCGTTGCTTCAAGGAATTTGATACCTTTCCCTCCTTTAATTGAAGCATTATTCTTAGAGATTTCAATTGAACTGTTAAGGGAAGCCGCCGCTAGGTTACCAACAAAGGTAGGTCAGACATTAGGTATCGTCGGCGGTATTGTTATCGGTCAGGCTGCTGTTGTAGCTGGACTGACAAGTAATATTTTATTAATCATTGTCGCCTTATCGGCACTAGCATCATTTGTAACGCCAATTTATAAAATGGGAAATGCCATTCGATTACTTAGATTCCCCTTTCTACTAGGGGCACAAATCTGGGGTTTGCTTGGGATAACCATTGCGTCCGTGTTTTTAATGACACATCTTATTAAGTTGACTTCAATGGGACATCCTTACCTAGAACCAATATACCCGTTTCGCATTAAAGATTGGAAAGACAGCTTTGTTCGACTTCCTTTTATTTTTTTCAAGTCACGACCTGTAAATTTACGAACAGAGAATGTGACAAGACAACCACAAAAGCAAAAAACATCAAAAAAAAGAAAGAATGATTTTAATGAGTGATAAAAAATGAGGGTACTGTATGAACCAAGCTGGTGTAAATGATAAATATAAAGTATCACCATTCTATGTGTTTTTTTTAGTACATTCCATGCAAACAGGCATAGGTGTGTTGAGTTTCCAAAGAGTTTTAGCGAAGTCGGCGGGGACGGACGGCTGGATCTCCATAATTCTAGCAGGGCTAATTGTTCATATTATGATTTGGATCATCTATAAAATATTCAGTATCGTTCCAGGGGATATCATTTCCGCCAATACACAGGCATTAGGGAAATGGCTTGGGAATTTCTTCAGTCTGTTATTCATCATTTACTTTTTGATTCTTGGGATGACAGTAATAATTAGCTATATAAATGTCGTACATGTTTGGATGTTTGAAGAAGTACCTTCCTGGGCATTTGCTTTAGTGTTTCTAATTCTGATTTATTACATAAATTCTGGGGGGTTCCGAACTGTTACCGGCGTTACCTTTTTAACTGTATTGTTGACATACTGGCTTCTATTTGACCTTATCTATGCTATGAAATATGCTGAATTTACGAATTTGCTTCCTATTTTTGACCACAGCATTTTAGATATACTTAAAGGAGTAAAAGATAATTCATTAACCATGATTGGATTTGAATTGATTCTGATGTTTTATCCGTTTATCAAAGATGCTAAAACTTCACAAAAATATGCCCATGGAGGTGCCTTAACAACTACGTTACTGACCGTGTTCATTTATTTAGTTTCACTGGTCTTTTATTCACAAAAACAGTTAGTCCTGACTATTTGGCCGACACTGACAATGACTAGCGTTGTCGAGTTGCCCTTTATTCAACGTTTCGAATATATTGAGATCTCTTGGTGGACCTTAGTTATCATACCCAATATGACCATTTCATTATGGGCTGCCAGCAGGGGATTTAAACGCTTATTTAATGTTCAGCAAAAGTATCCATTATGGGGTATGTGTATTATTATTCTGCTTATCAATATTTTTGTTTTTGATATGGATTCCCTTTATATTTTGAATAAAATTATCAATCCATATGGCCTGTACTTCATTTGTTTATACTTGCCTCTTCTTTTGTTAATCATCTATACAAAGAAATTGAGGAACCGTTTATGAGAAAAGTACTTCCGGTTATCTTAATCTATTCACTTCTTTGCAGTTGTGCACAACAGAAAGTAGTCGACGAAGTGAATATGGCCCAGGCTATTGGCTACGATTTAACAGAAGATGATATGATCGAAGGAATGTTCGTCATCCCCATCTTTCAACAAGAAAAGATGGGGAAATATCAAATCTTAAGTGGAAAATCAACGACAACGAGTGATGTTCAAGCTATTGTATCAAAAAAGGCAAATAAGCCGGTGCTCCTTGGACAGACACGAATCGTTTTTTTTAGTGAGAAAATCGTTCAACAAATTGGAATGACAGAGCTAACCGATTATATCTACCGTGAACCCCAACTTGGGAACAGGGTTATTTTGGCAATTGTCGAAGGAAAGGTTAAAGATGTCATTTATACAAAATCTCCTAATAGTAATGTGAATATTGGCATTTTTTTAGCCGATTTAATTACTCAACAAAATGAGTCTGGTAACGGACCGGATACTAATCTCCATATTTTTTTAAAGGACGCTCTAGCAGATGGCGGAGATGCGTTTCTTCCGTTATTAAAAAAACGTAATAACGATATTATGGTTTCTGGAGTGGCATTGTTACACGAAAATAAAATAGTGAGTAAAGTGAAAACCCAAGATATGTTTGTATTTAAGACTTTAGTTCAATCCCATAAACGAGGAATTTATAAATTCAGTTTAAAAGATAAGAAAAAAAGCGAAATTGTGGTAGAGAGTATCCGAAGTGGTTCAAGTTATAATGTTTCAGACTCAGGGAGTGACCCCTCCATCACGATTAAAATCAAAATTGAAGGTCAAGTAAAGGAATCCATGAGAAGTGAAAACCTAACTAATAGAAAAATGATTAAAAAAATTGAAATGGCAATGAAACAGGATTTAACTAGGGAAGCTAACAAACTTATTAATGATTTTCAGAAAAAAAACATTGATCCGATTGGCTTAAAGGAGAAATATCATGCCAAAAATAAAAGAATGACATATGAAGAATGGAAAAAGATTTATCCTAATATGACGATAAAAGTAGAAACTGAAGTTCACATTCTTCAAACTGGCGTTTCGGAATAATATAACTACAAACACATAAGCAAAAGATTGAAAGCGAGCAAAAGAAATCATGACGTATCACTCTACAAAGGTCAAATAGAACAGAATGTATAGTTCACTCTGTTCTAAAAATGGAGGAATCCACTATAATTTATCTTGAAATGAGAGATATTCGCGAAACAAACAACCATTCATAAAAAAATGATTACAAAGAAAGCGTGCAAATGAAATAAGTTCAACTTCATTATGCACGCTTTCGGATGAAATGCAGGTTTATATAGGTATTTTACAGGTGCCTCAAATTACTTAGGGCAGTTCAAGTATTGACTTTTTTTACTTACCCCTTTATTTCTAAAGACGAGCTTACAGTAAATTCAGCCTCAGTATTGCTTTTCACTTGATCAAGTGTAACCCCGTTCTGCAATTCGATCAATTCCATACCTGATTCTGAAAATTGAAAAACTGCCAAGTCAGTAATCAGGCAATGGATGACATTTTCTCCCGTCAATGGCAGTGTACAGCTCTTTTTCACTTTTGATTCCCCATGCTTGTTCACATGATCCATAATGACAACGATTCGTTTTGCCCCTTGGACGAGGTCCATCGCCCCACCCATTCCTTTTACCATCTTCCCAGGGATCATCCAGTTAGCTAAATCCCCTTTTTCGGAAACTTCCATTCCACCTAAAATGGCAAGATCGATATGTCCGCCGCGAATCATCGCGAACGACTCAGCACTATCAAAAAAGGAAGCCCCGGCTTTTGCCGTTACTGTTTCCTTTCCTGCATTAATCAGATCCGGATCCACTTCATCTTTATTTGGATAAGGCCCAATTCCAAGTAAGCCATTTTCCGATTGAAGCATGACATTGAGGTCACCAGGAATCATGTTAGCAATCAAGGTCGGCATGCCGATTCCTAAATTCACACACATACCATCTTGGATTTCTTTTACGGCCCGTTCTAATATTTGTTGTCTTGACATTCGAAAACTCCCCCTTTTTATGCGTTAGTGGTTGTAAGTTTTTCAATTCGTTTTTGATAATGGTTTCCTACAAAGATTTTTTGTACATAAACCCCAGGAGTATGAATTTCATCTGGATCAAGCTCTCCAATATTGACAAGCTCCTCCACTTCGGCAATCGTAATTTTCCCCGCGGTGGCTACAACTGGGTTAAAGTTTCTTGCCGTTTTTCTATAAATGAGATTACCAAACGGATCTGACTTCCATGCTTTGATAAAGGCGAAGTCCCCGACTATCCCTTTTTCCATAATGTAAGTGCGACCATCAAATTCCTTATGTTCTTTACCTTCAGCCACTTCTGTCCCAACTCCAGTAGCTGTATAAAAAGCAGGAATACCTGCTCCACCCGCTCTTAGACGCTCAGCAAGAGTCCCCTGAGGAACTAGCTCAACCTCCAGTTCTCCATTTAAAAATTGTTGCTCAAACAATTTATTTTCACCTACATAAGAAGCAATCATTTTTTTGATTTGCCTATTCTCCAACAATATTCCGAGACCTGCATCATCGACTCCACAATTATTGCTGATAACAGTCAAATCTTTTACACCTTTATCACGCAAAGCATGAATTAGATTTTCTGGAATTCCACTTAATCCAAAACCGCCAACAACAATCGTTGCTCCATCCTCAATTTGTTGAATGGCACTATCCAAAGAAGACAATAATTTCCCCATTTTCTCCATCTCCATTTCCTAGTTTATTCTTTTAAATAAACAGTGATGCTGAAAAAGCAAGGATGAACACTGTAACCGTTTTCAAGATCGTAATAACAAATATGTCTTTATACGATTGCCGATGTGTCAATCCTGTAATCGCAAGTAAGGTAATAACGGCACCGTTATGTGGAAGCGTATCCATCCCTCCGGATGCCATGGAAGCAATACGATGAAGCATTTCCGGGCTGAACCCAACAGTTTGTGCCACCTGCAAGTAATGACTTCCCATTACCTCTAATGCAATGGAAAGTCCACCAGAAGCAGATCCGGTAATTCCTGATAGCACATTGACAGCGACTGCTTCCGAAACGAGTGGATTGCTGCTTGCGTTGAACACCCAATTTTGAATCACAGAGAAACCCGGAAGCGTTTTCACAACATTTCCAAAACCAACCTCAGAAGCGGTATTGAAGATTGCTAGCAAAGATCCCATTGCAGCAGCTGTTAAACCACTTGCCAGTTTGACCTTTATGCGCCCAACATTCAGAAGCATCGCTGCTAGGATCCCGATTGTCAGTGCAACAATCAAAGACCAAGAAGAAGTTACTGAGCTTATATCAGCGATATTGAAGGTTTCCTTTAACATCGTGCCATCATACCAGTTCTTTACGGAAATAGCACTGCGACTGAAAGCGAAGTTGAACGCAACTACAAGCACAAGTGGTACGATGGACAGCCAAAAGTTAGGCAGGTTTTGCTGTTCGCCACTTTCGGGTTCATTAGTATGTCCTTCCCCGTAACCTTCACCTTTTGCTAACGCTTGTTTACGACGATGTTCTAACCAGATCATTCCACCTGTGAATACCATGATTGCACCAATGATTCCGATTAATGGTGCCGCATACGTATCTGTTCCAAAATAATTCGTTGGAATGATGTTTTGAATCTGCGGTGTTCCAGGAAGCGCATCCATCGTATAAGTGAAAGCACCCAGTGCTATAGTTCCTGGCAATAACCGCTTTGGAATATCCGCCTCTTTATAAATCGCTGCAGCAAATGGATAAACTGCAAAGGCTACAACAAACAGTGAAACCCCACCATATGTCAGCGCTGAACAGGCTAGGACTACAGCAAGAATGGCCCGCTTTGAACCTAGTGATTTAACGATGGTCTTGGCAATAGATGCTGCTGCACCACTCATCTCCATTACTTTCCCAAATATAGCACCTAATAGAAATATTGGGAAGAATGATTTTACATAATTTGCTGCATATGTCATATATGTCTCTGTATAGCTCGGTAACAAATGACCACCAGATAAAATGACCGCCAATAATGTGACAAGCGGTGCTATAATAATGACCGGATAACCTCTATAAGCTAAAAAGATTAAAAGTCCAAGAGCCACAACAATGGCTAAAATTTGAATCACCAATACAATTCCCCCTTTTCTCTTCTCCCTATGCCCCCAAATTCACATTTTCAATCGGATTTTACAATTCGAGCCTGCCTTCCCCAAGTCAAGCTGAATGATTATACTACTACTTCCCCCAATTGATAATGCTTTCAACAAACTATGAAACTTTAAAATTGCTCCCTATCCATTTTCCCAATCGTAGCCCTTTGTAAAATGACAGATTGACCATTCAGCAAAATACATATGCAATAATTGTGCCAACATAATTAAAATTTAAAATTACTCATCTATTAAAGCATTTCAAATCATTTTCCCTCTCCTTTTTATTAACTGTAGAAGCTAAAATCCTCTAAAACTGTTCAGGTTTCTTTACACTCTATTAATAACCTCCAAAAAATTGTAAGCCTTTTCATACACAATTCAAATTACCTCTCGTTTAATGAACGGATTTCTTAACACATTCATAAAAATTTCCAAACAAAGAAAACTCGCCGACTTACACAAGTGTCGTAGTTTCCTAATAAAGACCACTACGAAACCTCTAGATTAATCCTCTAAAAGAGGGTGTTCAAAAGTATAAAAAAGTACCCGTTGCAAATGCACAGGGTACTTTTCTATAATCATAATTCATAAACCATACTTATTCATCTTCTCATAAAGTGTCGTCCGACTCACTCCGAGTCGCTTTGCCGTTTCGGATTTATTACCTGAAGTCATTTCCAAACTAGAAAATATTGTAGCACGTTCGGTTTCTTCCATTACTTCGGCTAAAGTGCGGATTGGGACTAGTTCTTTATGACCCGTTATTTCTTCAGGAAGATGCTTGGAATCTATCATTTCCTCTTCTTCAACAATATTCAACGCGCGTTCAATGATATTTTCCAGCTCACGAATATTACCCGGCCACTTATAGAGACGAAGTAGCCGTAAAGCTTGATCACTCATACCCTGTACACGCTTTTTCATAAGGTTTTGGTATTTTCCAACAAAATAATTCACCAGAATTTCAACGTCCACTAATCGCTTCCTTAAGGACGGAACGTGAATTTGCATGACCTTTAACCGATAATACAAATCAAGCCTGAACTCACCTTTTGAAACCATTTCTTCTAGATTGCGGTTCGTTGCCGCGATTACCCGTACATCAATCTGAACACTGCCCGTAGAACCGACCCGTTCAATTTCTTTTTCTTGTAAAACACGAAGCAATTTCACCTGCATATGCAGTGGTAGCTCACCGATTTCATCAAGAAAAATTGTCCCGCCATCAGCTGCTTCGAACTTACCTGCCTTCCCGCCTTTTTTTGCACCGGTGAAAGAACCCTCTTCATAGCCAAAGAGCTCTGACTCTAGCAATTCTGCTGGGATAGCTGCACAGTTCACTTTAACGAATACACCCATGGCTCGTCTGCTTTCATTATGAATGGAATGGGCAAACAGCTCCTTACCTGTTCCGCTTTCACCCAGTATCAACACATTTGAGTCACTTTTAGCTGCAATTCTGGCTTGTACTTTTACTTCCATAAGAGCAGGACTTTTCCCCATAATATGATCAAACGTATAGGATGCTTTATTTCTCTCGCGAAAATCACCTTTATACTTTTTTAGCTCTATTTCCAATAAGTTTACCCGTTTGGAAAGAGCAGTAAATTGCCCGACATTTTTAAATAATATTTTCCCGACCGCCCCTACGATTTTACCTTGTTTCAGAATCGGGGAACGGGTCGCAATAATGTAATTATCTTTAATTTTTTGTAATTCAGCGACTTCCTGTTTGCCAGTTTTGGCTACTAAATGCATACGGGTATTTTCGATGATTTCCGTTACATGCTTCCCAATTGAGCTTTCCTGATCGACCCCAAGAAAATCAGCATAGGCATGGCTCAACATTTGTACATACCCTTCCGTATCAACCATAACCAAACCATCATAGGCAAATTCTATAATATCTTTAAAAAGGATTTCTTCATGATTATCAATATTGAGAAAATCATTTTTATTGTTCGTAAATAACAGGAAATAAAATTGATACTCCTCATCAGCCACTTGAACAATCTCTTTTCTAACAATCACATTATTACCGTTCAAATAAATAGGCGTATTTACAGATGACAATAGATTTTTTTTAATAATCAACGTTGTTTGCTGATCAAATTGATCCTCTGAAAACCCCTCAGATAATACGCGATTGTATAGGACGATTTCTTTTTCGTTTTTCGTTACCAAAATCCCAAATGGTAATTCTTCCAATATCGCTTTTACTAATTCTAATTGAACCGTTTTATTATCATTGGCCATACCTATTCTCCTTAATCCTTCTGATGTTTACCCATTATATCATAGGAAAATAAGGCCAAGTCACCTTTACCGTTCAACAATCAGCGCTGTACCCTGCCCGCCACCAATACATAAAGTAGCAAGGCCCGTTTTTGCACCTCTACGCTTCATTTCATACAATAATGTAACTAAAATCCGCGCACCAGAAGCACCTACAGGATGGCCAAGTGCTATCGCACCGCCATTAACATTCACTTTGTCTGGATCCAGTTCAAGGTCCTTCAGCACAGCGAGTGACTGTGCCGCAAAGGCTTCATTCACTTCCATTAAATCAATTTCATCAATTTTCAATCCCGCTTTTGCTAAAGCTTTTTTTGTCGCAGGTACTGGACCGTATCCCATGATTTTTGGATCAAGCGCAGCGTTAGCATATGACTTGATAGTTGCTAAAATTTCCAGTCCCAGCTCGTCAGCTTTTTCTTTAGACATCAGTACCAGCATCGCACCGCCATCATTGATTCCAGACGCATTTCCGGCCGTAACCGTTCCATTTTCCTTAAAAGCAGGTCGAAGTTTCGTTAGCTGGTCTATCGTTAGCCCATGGCGTGGATGTTCATCTTGATCAACTAAGACCGTTTTTCCTCTGCGTTTATATTCAACAGGGACGATTTCATCTACAAATCGACCTTCAATTTGGGCCTTTTCAGCTTTCAACTGACTATGTAAAGCAAATTCATCCTGCTTTACACGACTGATTTCCCACTGTGCCGCAATATTCTCGGCCGTTACACCCATATGATACTGATTAAAAACATCCGTTAAGGCATCATAAGTCATTGAATCCACGACTTCGGCATTCCCCATCTTCTGTCCAAAACGGTAATTCGGAAGTAAATACGGGGCATTGCTCATGCTTTCAATACCCCCAGCAAGAATCACATCGGCATCACCAAGGGCTATGAATTGGGCCCCCATAATTACCGTACGGAGCCCCGACCCGCAAAGCTTATTGATGGCCATAGCTGGTGTTGTTTCCGGGACCCCTGCATGAATCGCAACCTGACGTGCCACATTTTGCCCTAACCCGGCCGATAGAATATTCCCAACCAATACCTCATCGATCATGTCAGCCGAAATATTTGCCCGCTTAATTGCTTCTTTTGCTGCTACCACTCCCAATTCAACCGCTGAAACATTGGCAAGACTACCTCCAAGGGTACCAACTGGTGTTCTTGCTGCTCCTACAATCACTACTTCTCTCATATTACTTCCTCCTTCTCCATTTTTAATTTTCCTAGTTTAATAAAATTACGGTCCCTCTCATTGATTTTCTGAGAAACGGTAGATTCCTCATAAGTGAAAATCCCTTCACCTGACTTCGCCCCAAGCTTCCCCTTTTCCACTAAATCACGAATAATGATCGGGGCATGCTTACTTTGGTCCAACTCTGGTGCAACATTATCAAAAACGCGCTGCCATGTATCAAGTCCCCCAAAATCAGCAATCTCGATTGGCCCAGTAAACGCCCAGCGAAATCCAGGTCCCGCTGTAATGGCTGTATCAATATCCTCAGCAGTGGCTACGCCCTCTTTTAAGAGATAAAAGGCTTCCCGCATCAAGGCAGTTTGCAGACGATTGGCAATGAATCCTGCTATTTCTTTTTTTAAAAGAATCGGAGACTTGCCTATTTTTCGGATTAAATCAAGTGTAGCCTCGACGACTTCCGGCTTTGTTTCATTATGCTGAACAATTTCAACTAAAGGAACCAGATGCCCAGGATTAAAAAAATGCGCGATTATCATCCGGTCCGCAAACGAAGCAGTCTCCATCAATCGAGAAATCGGGAAGGTCGATGTATTTGAAGCAATAATCGCATCCTCTTTCACTATTTGCTCCAATTGTTGATACAGGTCCAACTTCAATTCAATGACTTCCGGAATAGCCTCAATTATAAAGTCAGCATCCCTGACGGCCTCCTTCAAGTCAACCTTATATGTAATATTAGATACAGCACCCTGCTTTTCCTGTTCAGTCATAGCACCTTCTTCAATGAGCAGGGATAGATTCTCAGATATTCGATCTTGGGCTTTCGATAGAAACTCTTCTTTAATATCGTTGATAGTGACGAAATACCCGCTTACTGCAAATGACTGAGCGATTCCACTCCCCATTACACCTGAACCGATAATTGCTATATTTTTGATCATTTCGTTTCTCCTTTCTTATCCATGATATTTCCTACATTTTACTCAACTTATATACATGCAATATCCATGCCAACCCTAAGAGTAAATAAAAATCTTTTGTTATTTTAAAAATTATGATAGACTCTAAATCAATAACCATCCCCCCATATTTTTATTACCTTCCCTTGATATTTTAAATTTGCTTTCATATGAATATTCCCTATATATCAAACTAAACTTTTTGACAGATTTAGACCGTTACATTTTTTTTGGAGGAATGTAATATGGTTAAAGATAAAGTGGCGATCATTACGGGGTCTGCTAGAGGAATCGGTTTTGAAATTGGAAAGATCTTTGCTGAAAATGGAGCAAAGGTCGTTCTTTCAGACCTTAATCAAATTACAGTTGAAGATGCAGCTCTAGATTTAAGAAACAAAGGCTTGGAAGTCACCGGCTTTAAAGCAGACGTAACAAAAGAAGAAGATATTATTCAACTAATCAAACAGACCAAAAGGAAATATGGCCGAATTGATATTTTCATTAATAACGCTGGCCTTCAGCATGTTGCTCCGATTGAAGAGTTCCCAACTGAAAAATTCGAACAGATGATCAAAATTATGCTAACCGCTCCATTCATAGCAATTAAAAACGTTTTCCCCATTATGAAAGAACAAGGATTCGGCAGAATCATTAATATCTCTTCCATTAATGGACTGATTGGATTTGCTAATAAAGCAGCGTACAATAGTGCAAAACACGGTGTAATTGGATTGACGAAAGTCGCCGCCCTTGAAAGCGCATCCTCGGGAATTACAGTAAACGCCCTTTGCCCAGGATACGTTGACACACCTCTCGTACGCGGCCAACTGGAAGATCTAGCAAGAACAAGACAAGTGCCACTAGAAAGCGTTTTGGAAGAAGTTATCTATCCGCTCGTCCCACAAAACCGCTTACTCGACGTCAGCGAAATCGCCGACTATGCCATTTTCCTCGCAAGTGACAAAGCCCGAGGCATCACCGGCCAGGCTGTTGTGTTGGATGGTGGTTATACAGCTCAATAAAAAGAAAAGAGCTTCTACCAGAGGACTAAAACCCGGATAAAGGACACTTAATAAAGCGCCCTTTATCTGGGTTTTCTTTATCCTACGAAGGAAGCAAATAATAAATAAGGTGTTATTTTTTATTGACATTAAAAATGGTAGGTCATATCCAAACAAAAAAAGAAAGAAAAAAAGAGTTAGTAGCCATTAACCACTCACTCCGCAGATTTCAATTTCATAGGTACAAAATAAATTCATACTATTTAATCTTAAAGTTATGATTGAGAGTGCCTAAAAATTTTAGAAATTCTCAAATTCTTTTCAAATTTAAATTGGAATAATTTCTAAAAAAACGACTTAAAAATCTCTTGGTGCTGACTACATTCATTGCAGATATATTCTATTTCTAATGCATCTTCTCTTACTGTATGAACTGTCTCTTTTTTACAAGTTTCACAAAATCTTTCTTCGTATATTTCTTCCATTACTAATCACCCTCCATGTTCATATTGTCTTTTTTTACATTATTTTGTGTAGCTATTATATTTTGTGAATAATTAAAGGAAAAATACCATTTTTTCCTGAAGGACCTCCATAATGAAAAAGAAGAAAAGAATTCAGAGACAAAAAAACAACATTATGATGCGATTCCTAGAAACAAGAAGGCTCTGGGTGCCCATATATACGTATCGGCATTTGGTTATAGTAACTTATACCAGAAGCTACATGTATATTAATTGTATATTCGAAGGGAGCACCATGGAAGCAAATCATTATCAGTATATTAAAGAGCAAATTGAATATTATTCATCTAAACCCTTAAGGGAATCAATATTTTACGTTGTTAAGAATGCAATTATAGAAGGGGTATTTTTACCTGGGGATCGTTTAACGGAAGATGATATCGCCCAACAATTTAACTGTGCCGTACACCGGTTCGTGAAGCATTGAGAAAATTGGAACAGGAAAACATTCAAGGGTATGGTCAAAAAATACTACCTTACCATTACCCTTGAAAATCACTTTTAAGACTACAATTTAATGCACTACTAGTAAATCATGCGAATAAGGAAGTACTATGCATTGGCTGAACTTTGGCTTTAGGATCAATATAGGCTTTAGCATTATTGACTGCAGTAGGACCCTCACCAAATCCTGTTGTAATTAATTTAACCTTTCCTTCATAGGTACAAATATCGCCGGCAGCGTAAATGCCTGAAATATTTGTTTCTTGCTTGGTATTAACAATAATTGCATTTTTCTCAAGTTTGAGACCCCATTCTTTAATTGGGCCAAGAGAGGAAACAAAACCGTAATTAACAATTAGGTCATCTATGTCAACTAGTTCTTTTTCTTGAGTCTTAGTGTGTTCTAAAACAATTTTAGTGATTTGATCTGCTCCTACCAGCTCCGAAGGAACATATGGTGTTTTGACTTCAACAGACGAATTCATCAATTGGTTTACACTATGTTCATGAGCACGAAATTTATCTCTTCGATGAATCAATGTTACTTTTTCAGCGATTGGCTCAAGCATAAGTGCCCAATCAAGAGCTGAATCTCCACCACCTAGTATCGCTACTTTTCTTCCTTTGAATCGAGTCATGTCATTCACAAAATAATGTAAATTCTTGTTTTCAAACTGTGTTGCATCCTCTAGTTCTAATTTACGAGGCTGAAAAGCTCCATTCCCTGCAGTAATAATAACTGATTTAGAGAAATGAGTATCTAGGTTTGTAGTGATTTTAAATGTTCCATCTGCTTGCTTTTCAATCTGCTTAACCGCTTCATCAAGACAAATCGTCGGTTCAAATACTTTCATTTGTTCTTCTAAATTCTCTACCAATTCTTGAGCCCGTACTTTTGGAAATCCAGCTATATCATAAATGAATTTTTCAGGATAAAGAGCGGTGAGTTGACCTCCCAATTGAGGAAGACTCTCTATGATTTTCACCTTTGCTTGCCTCATTCCACCATAGAATGCTGTAAATAAACCAACTGGACCGCCACCAATAATTGTAATATCATCAATCTTCTTTTCTTCTATCATCAGTAATCACCTCGAATTTACCCTATTAGAATTAATCGTTCTTCCATTTTGGTCATGTATCTATAGATCTTGAAGGGCGGACTTGCCATGTTTCTAGAGATATTTCCTCATTTACCTGACAAGTGCTAACAAAATACAATGTGTAAAAACTGTAAATACCCGCCTTATACTTTTCAATGTAATAGCGACTTTACTTTCCTTACTAAAAAAATAACATGATTCTAAGGAATCATATAAACTTGGTACTAGTTGAGACCATTTTAAGATATCTCTAGTATAAAAGGATTACCATCAAAAGAAGCTTGGGCTATTTTTATAGATTCGGTTGGACATCCTTCTAAAGCATCTAGCACATCCTCCTCTAATTCATCAGGTATGACGGCTGTTCCTTCATTATTATCTAATGTAACAAACGCAATACCTTCTTCATCGTAATCATAAATTTCAGGAGCTGTAGCTCCACATGCTCCACAAGCAATACAAGTTTCTTTATCAACAATCGTATAATTAGCCATTTCCCCTCGTTTTCTCTCCTTTCTAAGTTCCAGTTTCTTCTCAGAGCTAATTTGGTTGTAGAAAATCTGGCTATTTCATAAGCTTTTTCTATTTACTCATTCTTGTACAGATTTTCTATGTTTCCAAATTAATGCTTCACTGAGAATTGATAATTTCTCATTATGTAAGTCCTAAGTGTTCAGACATTTTCATATGAGCACTTATTTTACCTGGTGATTATATGACATTTATGTATCAAAACGTTCTAGCAATTCAATAATCACTTTATATGTCGATGTCGTGTCCATATAGGCGTATCGGCCTTTTCCGTTAAAAAAGTTACCTGTCTGAATGACCGGATAACCCATTTTCTCCAACATCTTCATTTTCTCATCCATGTCTTCAACGACAAACGAGATATGGTGAACTCCTTCACCATACGTTTCAAGATGATGCTTCCACGTGCTCGGTGAATCGCCCGGCTCGATCAATTCTATTTGAATTAATGGCGTATTGAAAAACATATATCTCGATTTACCTTCAGTAGGCTTCCCTTTGTAAAACACATTTGTTACCTCAGGGGAACCAGAGTGAATGATCGATGGTTTTTCCATATCTAGCAATCTACAGTAGGCATCTGCTGTCGCATCAAGGTCTTTAACAACAATTGCAAGCTGTTCTACTTTGTTAGTCCCTAAAAGCGGCTGAACGCTGTCATCCTCCGGTTTTTCCCATTCTGTTTGCCTCGGTTCTGCACTCTCAAGCAGTTCAACTAGCGTTTTATGATCATCTAGTGTATCTACATACACGTATCGGCCTTCACTCGAAGTAAATTCACCTGTTTGCAATACTGGGTATCCACTTTTTCCCATCACAAGGAGCCTCTTTTGGATAGAGTCAACATCAAAAGCAATATGATGAATTCCTTCACCTGCTGTATCCAAATACTCACGCATTGTTCCTGGATTTTTATCAGGTTCAATGAGTTCGAATTGTACGGTAGGTGTATTTAAAAAAGCCAGCTTAGATTTTGAATCTGTTGGTTCACCTTTAAAAATCACTTTCGAAACAGTACTGTCACCAGTTAGAAATGGTTCAACCTTTTTAATGCCTAACAATTTTGTAAAAGCTACATTAGCAGATTCAATATCTTTTACAACAAATGCAAGCTGATTAATATTTCTATTGCCTAATAGTGAATCAGTCATGTTTATAAACCTCATTTCTAAAGTCTATTTATTTTTAACATTCATTCAGCCAAGTCCCCGCACTGACAATCCACCATCACTAGAAATGACTTCACCGGTAATCGCGCGCGCTTCGTCAGAAGCTAACAGTACATACGCAGCAACGTGATCTTCTGGCAACTGGGCAAGTTGAAGTGGGTTTCTTTTTTTAATGCTGCTTGCTTTCGTATCATTATCCACGACTTTAACAAATGGGCGCAGAGGTGGAATGACCGATAATGCTGTCAGTGTGCCACCAGGCGCTACAGCATTTACCCGAATATTTGGAGCGAGTTCGAACGCAAGTTGGCGCATTAATCCGATTTGAGCGTGCTTGCTTGCTGTGTACCAAACGCCACCTCCATCAGGATAGAAACTTGCACCAGATACAGTAAAAATAATATTGCCATTAGATTTCTGCAGTTCTTCAAGTGCTGCTTTCGCACCGAAGAAAGAGCCTTTAACGTTAATATTGAGCAGGAAATCATATGCTTCGGAAAGTGCATCGGGAGTTACGTCGGCAAATTTAGCAAATCCATCGAAGACTCCTGCATTAGCGACGAGAACATCTAACTTCCCAAATTGCTTAACAGTGGCCTGTACAGCCTTCTCATTGTCTTCGTATTTACTTACATCTCCTTGGTTAATGAGAATTTCTTCACCAAATTCCTCTTTCATTTTCTTTAGCGTTTCTATAGAGCGACCGATAATGCTGACTTTTGCCCCTTCTTGTATAAAACGTCGAGTGACAGCTTCTCCTATACCCGAATTACCACCAGTAATCAACACTACTTTATCTTTTAAGGCCATTGCCATTGTAACCAACCTCCATGTTATCTTTTTTACGATACTTACTGTTATACGAAGATAGCGAGGTTCCTTGTATTTATTGTTGTTTGATCAACAATGAATATCCGTTTGGAAAGTTTCCATTTACCATCTTCGAATATGAATTCATCATTTCGTTCCCCCGAAATCAAATCGTGTTGAATATCCGTGCTACGGCTTCGATAGATAAGTAGATAGCTCTTAACGACTGCCTTTTCACCTTCAACAAAGTCTTTAACACGCACGTTGCTGACAAAACGCCGCGTTCTGGAAGGAGGAATTTCCGCCCATGCATAATCCGTTTTCAAACGATCTACGCGGAGCTTAAGTAATTCAATATCATCATTAAATGTAAACATTTTAGTTGAATAATCCGGACGTTCAACTCCATCCTTATTGACACGTACAGGCATTTGATAACACAAACTCGAATGCATTAGATCGAACCATTCATCAAATTCAATATCATCAAGTAATTGTGCTTCATCATACAACCACTGTTCAAATTCACATTTAACAAGCATTTCTTCCACTTTCATTTTTCTTCCCCCTCCCGCTTATCATTTCGTCATTAATTCCAACCAGTATTTATAAAAATTCCGTTGACTTGCTTCTGTAAATTTATCATCGTAAGCAACACCTGGTCCGATAAAATCAACAGGTTCGCGATGAAGACCCATTGTATAATTGTAAGTTAAATTCTTTAGAAAAGGCATCGGACCCTGGGCGGCTTCAGTAATGTCCGTAAATACTTCCGTGTCATCTTGCTCAAAAATGCCAGATGGGCTAAACGTCAAGATAAACGAATCTCTTGAACGATCTTTCCAATCTTGAGAGGCGTTTTTTTCAACGAGCATCCAAGCGATTACTTCCATCTTATTGTGACCAATTGGCCGCCACATTCTAATTGAAGTGTTAGAGATAAACTGGTCTTTAATTTTTGTATGAGAAATTAAAAATGATAAGTTCGGGAAAACGTTTCCAATCATATTTTTTAAGTTTGATAACACTTCATATTGTTCTTCTGACAAATTACTTTTAAATTCATTTTTCAATTCTTCCGGGAAAGCAAAATCAGGGTTAGGTGTTCCTAAGTTTAGTCCATGTCCGTTTTCCGTATGAATTTGAAAACCACGCTTTGAATACGTTGCATTGGGTACCATGCCTAGTTTTGCAATTGAACCATGTGTGACCATCGTATGATAGGAATCACCAACAAAGTTATCAGAACCTACTTTCCAGTTAGAACTAACAACAAATCGTTGAGGGACCCCGATTACTTCCATTTCTGCCCGTCCTACAAGGATATCTAAATACCATTTTATATCACCTAGAAACTCTTCAAGCGGCTCTACATCTTCATTCCATGTTCCAAATAAAAGACCTTTATAGGATTCAAGCTTCACTTGGTGAAGCCCCATTTGTGAACGATCAAGCGTCCCGCCATAAATATCTTTTTGAAGTGGCACACCCACAAGCTCTCCTGTGTTTTTAAAGTTAAATCCATGATATGGACACGTAAATAAAGTCTTGTTACCTTTGTCAGCCCTACAAAGTTTCATTCCACGATGGGTACACATATTATAAAAAGCACGAATTTCCCCTTCATTATCACGTGTAATAATGATCGAATATCCGGCGAGGTCACGTGTCATGTAGTCTCCTTTGTTCGGGACTTCAGATTCATGACCGACAAAGACCCATGTTTTCAAAAATACTTTTTCATGTTCTATATCGTAAACCGTTTGATTGCCTAGCAGGTAAGCAGGTATTACTCCTTCCTCTGGTTTGACCGTTTCGTTCAAATAGCTAACAACTTGCTCTTTCGACATTTCTTCTATGGATTTATCAGTTTTAAGCATACTTGTAGTCTCCCCTCTATGAACATGACATGACTTAAATCAATTATTACCCAATTTGAACACTCTTTTCTTTGTTTTGCAGAGTAGCCAATACACTTAACGCAGCTAAGTAACTCGTTTTCGGATTGTTTGGCATTGGATCATTTTCTACTTCAAGTTTAAGTTTTCCGAATGAACCTGACGCTTCAATAAGGTGAATATTTTTCAATACATATGGATCGGCAATGATTTTCACTTTAGTCTTTTCAGACCCGAGACCAGCCAAAGACAATACAATAGCAACATTAATATTTCTCGGAAACTGCTTAATTGCTTCCGCAGCAGAACCTTCGAATAATACCGTTTCTTCTTCTAATGAAGAACCTGCAGGCAACGCGCTAGGCGGTTTTCTCGTTGTAATACACACGGATTCAAGCCCATTAACTGCTTTTGCCGATTTAAGTACATCGAGACCTCCGATTGCACCGGACGGGAGGAAAATATTAACGTTATTTTTTCGGCAGAGGCGTTTAATATTGTCTTCATAAGCAGCATCGGCCATTACACCTATGCTGCTTAATAATAGATTTTTTCCGCTTTTTATCACTTTCAATGCGTGCTCTTCAGCAGCTTCAATTGTCGCTGCTTCTATGACTAAATCCACATCTGAATTAAGGAGAGAGTCAACATCACTATACGACTGTGTCCCAAATTCTTCAACTAGTTGAGTTGCTATTTCTTCACGGCGTGCATAAATCGAAACGATTTTCCCTCCTGGAAGAAGTCCGTCTTTATTTATTGCCTGAAGCAGAAATTTTCCGATATTACCGCATCCAATTAGCCCTAGTTTCATGTAATTTCATCCTTCCTCAATCAGCAAACCCATATGAGTCTGCAAAGAATTCAAGTCCACAATGTCTCGTTTCGCGGGAAACACCACTTTCTTTTAAACCAGGAAAATCGAGGGCCAATTCGCTGAAAACGGTATGGTTATTATGGAAAACCGCTCCTGCTTCGAGACGATCGGCCATCTCTATAGCTAATTCATCATTCACAGTCCAAACAGACGCACGCAAACCAAATTCACTATCATTCGCTAACCTTACCGCTTCATCAACATCAGAGAAAGGCAAAATAGGGATGACTGGTCCAAATTGCTCGACCCGGACCACTTCGCTTTGCTGATCGACTCCTGTAATAATAGAAGGAAGCATATAATAACCTTGATCCCATGTTTCTGGATTAAGTTGAATCCCAGTAGTGACTACTTTTCCACCAGACTTAGCCGTACGTTCGATCAACTCATTCACATAGTCAAACTGTGCTTTATTATTCAATGGCCCCATTGTTACATCCGGCTGAATGCCATCACCAACCACGACTCGGCCAAACTCTTTGGTTAATTTTTTCACAACTTCGTCAAAGCGTGATTCATGGACATACACTCGTTTAACAGCAGAGCATACTTGGCCTGCAGCTCGTAAAATACCCATTCTCAAACGTTTGATTGCTGCTTCATCCATGTTGGCATCTTCCAAAATAATAGCAGGATCATTACCTCCAAGTTCCATATAAACTTTTTGTAGATTTCCTGCTGATTTCTTCATAATTTCTTTTCCAGTTTCTGTACTGCCTACAAAAGCAACGGTACGCACACGAGAATCAGAGCAAAGTGTGTCTCCGATTGCTTTTCCTGAACCAGACACAATATTAATGACTCCTGGCGGAAAATGTTCAGCTACCACTTTTAAACAAGTCATTATCGTTAACGGACAATTTGTAGCAGGTTTCACAACAACAGTATTGCCTGCTAAAATCGCTGGTATGACTCGTTTAAATGTCAAAATCATCGGAGAGTTCCACGGTGTGATAATTGCCGTGACACCTCTCGCTCTTCTTCTGACTTGTACATTTTGATTTCCTGGGAGCACTTCTGGTTGCCACCAGTTAAGTACCTCTGTTGCACAGCCCTTCATGACCTCAACACAACGTAGTAAATCCTTTTTAGCTTCAACAAGCGTTTTTCCATTTTCTCGAACAAAAACTGTGACACTTTCCTCAATTATTTTAGCCAGTTCCTCTGCCGCTGTATTCATCCGGGTAGCCCGGTCCTTTACATCAGAGCGAGACCAGGTTTCATAAGCCTTCACTGCCACTTCTATCGTTTCATTTACGATTTCCTCAGAACAAATTGCCACTTGGCCGACTACTTCTGACGTGTTTGCGGGATTGATTACATCAACTGTTTCTGTTATTTCTTTCCATTCTCCATTAATAAGGTATTTACCTGAAACAACCGGATATGTCGAAATCATTCTCAATCCTCCATTAAAGTTTTTTGGGTTTAAATGCTTCGGCTGCTCCTGGAGGTCCACCAAACGGCTTTGCCATTGGTCCCACAGCTTCCATATCAACAACGATCATTGAAGGCTTACGTCTTTCTTTTGCTTTTTTCAGTTCGCTTACAAATTCATCTCCAGAACCAATCCGTACAGCATCGAAGTGCATGGACTCAGCAAGTTTCACAAAATCTGGACTCAATAAATCAACTGCTACCTGGCGCCCATAGGCAGCTTCTTGAATATTGCGGAGAACACCGTAGCCTGAGTCATCAAATAATACTATGATAACAGGTAAATTTTCTTCAGCTGCAGTAACCATTTCCCCGACATTAACCATAAAACCGCCGTCTCCAGCCATCAGCACAACTGTTTTATCTTGGCAGCCCATTTGTGCGCCAATAGCTGTTGGCAGGCCTTGACCAATTCCGCCACCAGATGCATGAATAGAGGTTCTCGGTTCATAAATTTCAAATAAACGGCTGCCCCATACGTTTGCCTGAACAGTAACATCTCGAACAATAATGGTATCATTCGGCAAAATTTCTCTCATGCCATCTACAAATTTCTCATAAGGTCCAAGCGTTGCACGCAGTTGTGCGCGCACTTCATTTCTAAGTGAACGGACTTCACTTACATAAGAAGGATCTGCATAAACTGATTTTTCTTCAAGCTTTTGAATGAGGGCTGCTAACATATCTTTCGCATCGCCAACCAAACCTATTGTCGACTTATAGTTACGGTTAATTGCCTGCAAATCTGCATCGATTGCAATATGCTCTTCAGGTACTGGTACTTTCCAGTTGGACGTTTCATTCCCTCTAAAACGAACACCTACGCTGATTAACAAATCTGAATTTTCCAAAAACTCTTTTGTGGACTCATAAGCCGCGAAATGTCCTATGCATTGTTCGTGGTTTTCGGGAATCGAACCTTTTCCTGATTGGCTTGTTATAACTGCCGCACCAAGAATTTCCGCCAATTTTTGCAGCTCTTGCGAAGCATTAGCACTTATGACACCACCTCCGGCCCAAATCACTGGACGGCGCGCTTCAACCATTTTTTCCACGGCTTGTTCAGGAATAAATGCCGTTGATTGTTTTTCAGATGTTGCAACTTGTATTCCATCGAGAGAAATATCCTCAATAATTGCCGATTGATAGTCAATTGGAATTTCCAATGTAACTGGTCCAGTTGGCGCAGTTAACGCTTCTTGAATCGCCTTTCTTGCAACTGCAGCTGATTGTGCCGGATTTCTAAGCCTTACAGCATTTTTACAAGCACCGCTCATCATCGAGAGCTGGTCTTTACATTCATGTATGTATCCTCTACCTGTTCCTAGATATGTTGAAGCGACTTCGCCGGTAAGATGAAGAAGGGGAACACCAGCGGCCCAGGCTTCTACTAATGAACCTGCTGCATTTCCTGCTCCTGTACCTGTACTAGTAATTACTACACCTAGTTTTCCAGTCGCACGTGCATAACCATCGGCCATATTGACTGCACCGCTCTCTCCACGTGAACAGATGAGTTTAATGCTTCCTTCTCTAAGAATCGCATCATAGATAGGCATATTATGAATACTGACAATCCCGAAAGCAGCTTCTACGCCAGCTTGCACTAGCTCTTTTACGATGGAATCGGCGGTCGTAAACTCTATTTCTTCTTGTTTTTTCATATTGTTATCCTACCTTTTTTAAGTATATTATTAAAGCGCTTTACCGATTGCTCCTGCAGTTTCAATCGTCGATCCAGCTACATAACTAGCTTTATCTGAAGCAAGAAATACAATAACACTAGCGACTTCTTCCGCCTCACCTACACGGCCAAGTGGAATATTCCGTTTTTTCGCAAGATCGCCATAATATTCCTCCGGATCCATATCAGGTGCGTTTTTCAATCTTCTGCGCTCCCATTGATCAGTCCGTATCAATCCGAGACTAACTGAGTTCACCAAAATATTGTCAAAGGCTAGTTCCTGAGATAGCGTTTTGCTTAAATTTAAAAGACCCGCCCGTGCTGCTGCCGTCGCTACCATATGACGCTCAGGTTCTTTTGCAAGCGTTGCATTAATATTGATAATCCGCCCGCCACCCCTTTTAACTAGATGTGGATGCGCAGCACGAACGGCATATATGATAGCAAAAAACTTTAATTGAATTTGTTCATGCCACTGTTCATCTGTAATATCAAAAAAGTAACCCATCACGCTTTGTCCAGCTGCATTCACCAATATATCGATCCCGCCAAACTTTTCTGCAGTGCCATTAATAAATGAATCCACATCCGATTTAGAGGTAACATCACAAGTTGATGCAAAAATATCTTCTTTGTCCCCAAATGACAGCAAGTGACTTTGGGCATTTTCCATACGATCTTTGCTTCTTCCGCAGATAGCTACTTTTGCACCTTCACCTAGAAACATTTCTGCTGTTTTTAATCCAACACCAGACGTGCCTCCCATAATAACAGCAACTTTCCCTTTCAAGCCTAAATCCATCTCGTCACTCCTTTTATAACAGGTTTTTCTTACACGATATAGGGCTAAAAAAGAACAAGATGTTACATCTCAAGTGAAACTATAACGTCTTGCCCGATGACAATGGGAGGTAAAGAATTCCGCGAATTATATCTTTTTCCACTCTATCTTTGATCTCATTTCCCCCCCATTAACGAAACATCAACTTTAGAATCCACCCAGCCTAGATCCGGTTCCCCCCCCATTGCTTTGCGGGCTTCAGGCTTCGGGGGCCCTGCAATACCCCATTGATCCATTAAGTGAGGTACTCGTTTCCATACACGTGCTCTCCACTCAGATTCATCTTCAATCGTTTCGAGATAGCATGTATACTCCATAACAAAACCGCCTGGGTCCTGGAAATAACAGAAAATATTGTCTCCTGGCCCATGACGTCCAGGTCCCCAAAGTTCTGACAGTCCTGCTTTTCGAACGTTACTTATACCACGCATTAGTTCATCGACAGAATCAACCTCATAAGCAATATGATTGACTGAAGCATGTTCATCTTGGTTGAATGCTATGGAGTGGTGTTTCCGGTTGCACCTTAAGAAAGACATTTGGTGCTCGCTCCAATCAGTAACTTTAAAACCAAGTACATTTGTATAAAACTCTACAATCATATCTAAGTTTTTTGTATTCATGACAACATGATTCAATTTCACAGGATCTACATTTTTCTTGTTCCAAATTGACGTTTGAACTTCCACCCATGCTGAAAGCTCAATAACACGGTTTTCAGGATCAATAAATCGAAGTCCATAACCAGCACCTGCTTCATCCAAATACCCAGGTTTCTCGATGATACGCACGCCTTTTGATTCTAATATTTCAGCTGCACGATCCACTGCGTTTTTATCGACCATTCCAAATGAGATGTGGTGCAAACCACGCTTTGCTCCTTTGTAAAGGCTTAAAATATGATGTTCTGGCCCAGCCCCGCGAAAATATACTGTATTCTCTTCTTCTGGAACATCCACTCTATCCAAGCCCCAAACCTTCTCATAAAACTTTGCCTGTTCTTCAAAGTTCGGAGTAATCAAACTAATATGCCGTAAATGAGTAATTCCAAGCATCTTTTTATGCCTCCCATTAAATAGATTGTTTTTTTGATAGATTGTCTTGCGCACCTTTAACAATCTAATCGAAAGGGGCGCCTCATTATTATTCATAATGTAGGTGCCCCTCTTCTTTTAGTTGATCAGTCTTTAATAATGGCTTCTCTTTCTTTTGACCGTTGTTTTCGTAATTCTTCAAGCTCGCTACCTTCTGGATATGTTGGCAAATTAGGCTTCACCGCTCCAAGCATAACAAGCATGCGCGCCTCTTCTTTCCCATCATTTCTAATTCCCCGATACACTCCCGGAGGGCTGCTTATGCAGTCTCTTGCACTCAATTTAATCTCATGTACTTCGCTGTAGCTGTCTTCTTGAATCAAGGCTGTAACTTCTCCCTCAAGAATGAAAAATACTTCTTCTACATCATCGTGGAGATGTAACGGCCCGACACATCCCGGTGGAAGCACCATTGTACTTAGTGTAAAATGTTCCCCTGCAATTACATTTGTATCATTATTCGCTGTGGCACCTCGTCCAATATATCTCATTTGAGCACGTCTATAAGCTGGATCAATTTCCTCTTGGAACTTTAAGACGTTCCAATCGAGTGTACGGTCTTCCAAGCGTGCAACATATTTTTTTTCAAATTCTTTCACCGAAAAAGTTTCATTTGTCATTTTAAAAATCCTCCTTATTTGTTGTTTCTAAATCTCACACTGTTTTACAAGCAAAACATTGTTTTATCTATGAATTAATTCTAAAATGAAAACCCTTCATTGTCAAGGTAAGTTTTTAGAATATTTAAAACTTTGCTTATAATCAAAACAACTCTTTTGTTAAACAAATGTTCAAGCGCCTTATTCAACAGGAGGCTGGATCTCTAAAATTCATAATTTTTTTAAAACGACAAAAAAAGTGTGAATACCCATAAAGACTGGGTACCCACACTTTTGAAAAAGGTTATTCATTTTTCAGATTATATCCAGCTTTTTCAGACGTCCTTTTGATGAAACATATTCCCTCCACTGTATCCCATATGAGAGGATAGCTGTTGAGAAACTTCCAGTAATTTCGGCAAGGCAATTTTATCGATAAAATCTTCCTGATAAGCAGATTCTGTTGCCACGACATTCAAAGCAGCCAATACTTTTCCAGTCCGGTCAAATATCGGCGCCGCTACAGAACGGATACCAGGGTGAAACTCCCCGCTTGTCATCGAATATCCTTTTTGCCGAATAGTTTCCAACTGCTTCTGGAATTCCCCCGGCGCTGTAAGGGTTTTGTCTGTATAAGGAGTGAGGTTAGTGATTTGGAACATTTGCATTAACATTTCTTTTGGCTGATAAGCCAGCAGTAATTTCCCATTGGCTAATGCGTGTGCTGGTAGTCGCAAACCAATGTTCACATTGACAGCTGATACACCTCTGATTGGGGCACTACCTACATATACCACTTCCTGACCATCCAAGATGGACAAATGACAAGATGCTCCGATTTCATCACGCAGCGTCTCCATATAGGGTTGGACAATTTCCTGGAATTTCAAGCTGTTTAAATAACTAAAACCCAATTCAAGCACTTTTGGCGTTAAATTATAACGTTTTGTATGTTCATCCTGAGACAGGTACCCAATATTTTGTAGTGTAAATAATAAACGATATGGTACCGTTCTGCTTACTCCCAGTTGTTTCGCTATTTCTGAAAGCGATAAACTCGGCTGTGATTCATTAAAAAGCTTAATGATTTCCAATCCTCTTACTAATGAATTAGCACTATACTTCTCTTTCTCTTCGCTTGCCATTCAAGTATTCCTCCCGTTGTAAATTCATTACATTTCGGTGTCGCAAAAAACTATGCAGAGGAGATACCTTCAACTATTTTAATCTTTTCTACACTGAAATAAAAAAAGATAGAGACAAACTAGAAATCTATCTCATGCAACCATTCATCGATTAAGAAAAAGTAGAAAAATGTAATCCCCGACTTCAACATAGCTTTATCACAGATCACCTGAAACTTAGAAAGGACATGCAGTAAAATGTCCACCGTTCTCTGCAGTTTTCCTAGAAAATTTTCTTGTTTTATTTATTTCCTTTTTTGTTTTTGTAAGCATTTATTTCTGACCTACCGGTTGTTTCTGTAAAAACTCAGTGACATATTTATTGAACACTCCAGGATCTTCTTGATAGCATAAATGACCTGTATTCGGAACGATGGCAAACTCTGATTTCGGAATCAATTCATGAAAAATCTTTGATTCACTTACCGGTGTGACCTGATCCAGCTCTCCACACATAACAAGTGTCGGAATAGATATAGAAGAAAGTATCTCCATTTGGTTTAAATTTGATAAAGAGTAGGAAACAGACCGGTATCCAGGCGGTCGCACTTGCGACATAATTCGTTCTGCTTCTTTCACTACCTCAACTGGTGCATTTGGCGACACTAACGCTTTCACCCTTTTTTTCGCAAGTTCATAAGGCTTTAACGTATCGATAGAATGTAATCTACTCTGAAGCTTTCTTTTATTTTCTTCCGGACTTACTCCGGCTGCTCCACGTGTCGCATCTGATATAATCAGCGCCTCTACCATTTCTGGAAAACGGTTCGTAAAATCGATTGCAATTGCCGATCCCATTGAATGCCCGAGTAGGTAAACTGAGTGCAGCCCCAGACTCTCCAGGAATTCTTTCAATACATCTGCAAACTGGGAAAATTCTTGAAATTCTTCTTTTGGATCGGAACTTTCACCATACCCAGGTGCGTCCCAAGCAATTACTCTAAATTCTTCCTTCATCTGACTGAGTTGATGTCCCCAAGATTGAGAATTATTTCCCAATCCATGTAGAATAACAAGCGCTTTTCCTTCTCCTGATTCCCGATAATGAATCGAGTATTCTTCTAATTGACAAATTGGCATCCTTTTTAACCTCACAATCTTTTCACTTTCACTAATAAATAGATTTTAATGTATATTTTTAATTAAAACATATTTCCGTATATAAAACTAATTGGGGGGGCCAGTTTTATTGTCGTAAATGAGGGAAGAACATCTTATTCCCAAAGTTACAGTTAACTACACAAACTTTACTAAAAATATAAATTTAATACACTGAAGGTAAAATATTGATTTAGTATTATCTAGTAACATTTTCTACTATTTAACTAATCATTTCCAGTAATAAATATTTCATATACAAAACATTATTAATATATGAATTATAGATTTTTCTTAATTTAAATTCAATATGAATAAATCAGAATTTTTCGATTTAAGTTTTAGTAACCTTTTTGGACGCAAAAAAGTCATATACACATTTCTAATTAGTCTCTGTTGTATCACCAAAAAAAATGGACAATACTAGTTTTTTTGTTTGGCAGTATTAATATCAGGGCAAGTAACTTCTTCCATTCAGGATGTTAATTCTTATGTACCTCGATAAATCCCTTAAAATCTTTCTCAGTGATTTCCTATAAATTGTTATGGTCTTTTTAAGATTTCAACTTTCTTCCTTAACAGAAAGTTTCCCTCTGCATGTTGACTAAGAAAGCACTCTTCTCCTACATCAATAGATGTTTTCTTACCTATATTCTCACGGTCCAAGAATTGCAATCCTTTCAAGTACAAATTAGAAAGACTTATTTTACCCATGGAAATAAACCGCTTACAAATCACGTGACTTTTTACTTTTTCAAATAAAAAACATCTTTATAAAAATGTTAAAATCACAAAAGTTTATTTATTCAAAAAATATAAAATTATTAAAATATTAAATTGACAATCAATTCTATTTATTTTATCGTTAAGAAAGTAAAACTTTGTTTTCCTAGCAAAACATCACCAGTGCATATCTATCTGTCAGTATTGTGGAGAAAGGCGGGATACAGCTCATTAAAGAGCAAATCAAAACTAGTACATATACAAAATTACTTTGATTTGGGCAACCGTAATTCACTTATACTCGATGGTAAGTGTTTTAAGCATGCTTAAAAATCGACAAGGAGATGGTATTATGTTAAATGGGCAAAAAAGATGGTTATATATTGCCGTTCCAATTTTTTTCTTTTGGTTTTTCGGACAAATTGATAAGGTTGGCATTTCCATCATTCAAACAGATCCAGAATTCTTGAATGCACTCGGTATGACAGGCGATGACAAAAATGCAAAGATCGGTCTTCTTTCTTTTGTATTCACCATTGCTTATGGAGTTTCAAATCTTTTTTGGGGCTTCATCATTGACAAATTAGGTGCCCGAAAAACAGCCATCGCCGGTTTATTCGTATGGACACTTACCATGATTGTGTCAGGCCTCGCTAATTCATATGAAATGTTTTTAGTAAGCCGCGTTATTCTTGGTTTTGGCGAAGGGATGATGATTCCTGTATCAGGTAAATTCATTTCTAGCTGGTTTAACAAACGCGAATTAGGACGTGCACAGGCATCATGGCTTACTGGAAACTATTTAGGACCGGCGATAGGAGCCATTGTATTGGTGCTTGTTATTTCCTCTCTCCACTGGCAAGCTGCTTTCTTTATGCTTGCGGCCTTCAACTTATTTATTAATATCCCGATGTTTATATTTATGACAAGAAATACACCAGAAGAGCACCCGCGAATTAGTAAAGAAGAACTGGCTTTCATCCGTCAATCCGATGATGAAGAAAAGGAAGGAAACTCCTCTGTGAATAAGAGTTTCACTCAGGATTATCGTTTCTGGATTGTCTGGTTTGGCATGCTTGTATGTTCTTTTCTTTTCTTCGGAATTAGTATTTGGCTCCCTACCTATCTTATCGAAGCTAAAGGATTCGAAAAAGAAGGGATGTCAAGCATTACTTCCCTCTCCTGGTTATTTGCTTTAGGATTTGTCCTAGCCTGCGGTTTTCTGGCCGACAAGACGAGGCGTCCAAGTTTAATGGCCTCGATTTTATTTTCAATGACAGCTGTCTTTTTGACAGTAGCAGTTTTCATCCCAAATCCAATTATTGCGGGGATTTGTATGGGACTGGCAATGGGATGCCAAGGCGGTGTGTTCCATCTAAGTAATATGCTCATGGTAAAATACTCAACACCCGAAACAGCAGGCCGGGCAGCTGGTCTGATAGGATTTACAAATATTATGGGTGGCTTTTCAAGCTATATCATGGGTTGGCTTCGTGACTTATCAGGCGGGGACTTCAGTACATCAATTGCGATGCTGATTTTTGCAGCTATTTTAGGTTTAGGTGCTTATATATTCTCAATCAAGAAGGAAGCAGCTGAACTTCATTTAACACCCTTGTCTGCACAAAAAATTCAAGTATAAAAAGAGGTCGGAGGCTCCTAGTCTCCGACCTCTTTCATAGATTTTCTAAACCCTGATATATCAAGGAGATTATTATCTTGAGCAGGAATATGTGCAATTGCACCAATATCCCTATTCTGTTATTTCATGAAGCTGCCCTAGTACTTTGAGTTTTCATACTCTTGTACCTTGGCAGCTTTCATTGTTAGGTTGATAGTACGCTTTAGAAAAGCAAATCAAATTTTTGCACTTCTCTTCAAAGTACAATCTCAGAGTTTGAACCGACATTGCATCTAAACCGCTTGCCAGGCTGCTGTTGGATGATGTTAATATGGCCCAAGAAAAGGAAAAAAAAATCGTTAATATAAGCCGTTTGCTTTCTCTACTTCACTTCCAAAAAGAAAAAAGTAATCGAAATCATCATCTTTTAATAATGACTGCTTACCCTACTTAGAGTAACTCTATATCTTCTTAATCCATAATTTTATGGGGAATATTTTTGTATAAAAATGTCGATAGTTAAAATATTCAAAAAATGATAATTCCTTAATTACCCATGTTATATTGTTAATGAAAAAATACTAATCAAGAAATGTAAGGTGAGTGTGTGACAATTGAAGTTTTAATACTCCATTATATTCAGGAAAAACGTCAAAAACCTAGCCATGCAAATGAATTATTAGATTATATTCAGCAAGAATATGTGAGCGGTAAGTTGTCAATTTTTCAATATAGAAGTCTCTGTCAGGATTTATACTTTCGAGGGGCAAAACAAACTAACTCTGTATGAACCTTTCCACTAAATCAAAAATTGAACTAAAGGTTACTTCCACTTCAATGCTAAGACTTCCAGTCGAGAAACGTTTTCTGTTATTTATAATGCCCTTAGCTTATAACATGGATGAATCGAATTCGCAAAGTAGCAATAAAAGATCCGAAATTTTCATCAAAAAACCTCCGTGATATGTCCTTGTACTAGACGTTTCACGGAGGAGGTTAAGTTTTAATAGGCTTTAAATAAATATATCTAATATTAAAACCAGACCAAATGCTACAAAAGAAAGTATGGTTTCCATTACTGTCCATGTTTTGAACGTTTCTTTTACGGTTAATCCAAGATATTCTTTTACTAACCAGAAACCTGCGTCATTAACATGAGAAAACATAAGTGATCCAGCCCCTGTGGCAATAACAAGTAATTCTAAGTTAACACCCGTCATATTGGCAACAACTGGAGAAACAATTCCGGCTGCAGTTGTCAAAGCGACTGTTGCAGATCCAGTGGCAATCCGAATTAATCCCGCCACCAAGAACGCTAGGACAATTGGTGATAATGATATTACTTCAGACATGGAAGCAATTGCAGTCCCTACTCCACTATCAATTAAAATTTGTTTGAATCCGCCACCGGCACCGATAATAAGTATTATGGAGGCTAATGGCAATAAACATTCTTCTGTTAGTTTTTTAATTAACGATTTGTCCATCCCTTGTCGGTATCCTAAGAAATAGTAGGCTGCAAAACAAGAAATTAATAAGGCTATGACCGGGCTCCCGATAAACAATAAGAATTTTTCAATGTAACCCGGTAGTGGTAAATACGGTGCAACCACTGTTAATACCATTAATAATACAGGTAAAAGGATGATAAAGAACGAAACTCCAGTCCCAGGTAAACCACTTGACTTTGTTTCTACTCGGATTAATTCCGGTTCTCCCACAGGAATAACCCGTTTATGAATCCATTTTGCGAATAAAGGACCAGCAATTATAGCTGTTGGGAATGCGATGATTAATGAGTAAAGTAATACGTGTCCCATGTTTGCATTATATATGCCTATAGCCGTCATGGCTCCCGGATGTGGGGGTACCAAACCATGGACAATCGATAAACCAGCTAATACTGGAATACCAATTAATAAGATGTTCACTTTGGTTGATTTACGAATGGAAATGACTAAAGGTAGCAATATTACTAAACCAACTTCAAAAAATACCGGAATACCGATAATGAACCCAGAGAGAAGCATAGCCCATGGGAGATTCTTCACACCGAATTTATTAATGAAGAAGTCTGCTACCTGCATACCAGCTCCTGAGTCCGACATCATCTTTCCTAAGATGGTACCCAATGCCAAGATACCAATAAGATGACCGAGGACAGCACCGACACCCGTTTCATAAGCACCTACAATCTTGTCCATAGGCAACCCTGAAAAAACTGCTAAAAATAAACTGGCTACAGTTAAGCTTATGAATGCATGCCATTTCCACCATGATACTCCCAAAATAACAATTACGATTGCTATCAGCGTGATTCCTAATAAATATAGATCCATATATTCTCCCCATCCCTAAGAAATCGCTTACAATCAAACCAATACAATAAACAGAATTATTGTATTGGCTCGTTATAGGTCACAATATAGTTCTGTTTAGCCGTATTGTAATACCCTTCACTATATTCCATTACATTACCGTCTCCATCACTAGAAATCCGGATCCTCTTTAGTACTGCTCTGTCTTTTTCCATTTTCAGTGTTTCACAAATGTGATTAGGAGGAATAGCAACGGCAAACTCGTCTCTAAATGTTTCAAGTTTAATGTTTTGATCTTCCAAAAAACCATACAATGAATTTATCCGAATTTCTTTTAAATCTTCTTCGTTTATGTCCAATAAAATATAATGTGTAAAGTAAATATACGGTTCATTGTCCAATAAGTATATTCGCTCAATCTGAATGCAATTTTCTCCAAATAAAGGATAGAGGTCTGACTCTGAAGATAATTCAATCTTCCTTACGCTTAGCACTTTTTTTATAATGTAGTGACCTTCCTCAACTAATAACTCTGTGAAGCGTTTTCCTTTGGAAAGCCTCACAATCGAAGCATTCGCGATTACCTTTGTTCCTTTACCGCTTTTCTTTTCAACATAGCCTTCTTGAACAAGTTCTTTAATTGCGTTGCGTATAGTAATTTTACTCACATTAAATTCTTCTTCTAATTGAGGCTCGGAGGGAATGTTTGTGTTGATAGCATAAACACCATGTAAAATACGATCCTTCAATATTTCTTTTATTTGTAAATACAATGGTCCTTTTTTTCTATTCACATTCATTCCTTATCTCCTACCCTTATCTCTTTATATCTTCCATTTCCCCTGCCATAGCTGACAGTATCTCATTTTCCGTTGACATTGGGGTATCCCCGACAATCGTGCATGCCAACATTCCCGCTGCCGCTGCAAACCGGACAGTTTTCTCAGGTGAAAAGCCTGCCAATTCGCCATGTAAGATCCCGCTGGTATAAGCATCACCTGCACCAATTCTATCATATACAGAAAAAGAGTTGTTTTCAGAAAAGTAAAACGTTTGATCTTTATACATGTACCCGCGTAAAGAATGGGTATTGTCACTATTAATCGAACGATGAGTGCCAGCTATCGAGTGAATATTGAAGGTTTTAGCAACTTTTGGAATTAGCTCTCTAAGCTGTTCTTCTCTTGAGGTACTTACTGCCTCCATTCCTAAAATATATATGGCATCTTTTTCATTCATCATGACAATATCAGACAACGCAAGCATTTCTTCATAATGAGATTTTGCTTTATTGTAACCACCCTCCCATAAGGAGGGGCGGTAATTACAATCGAAACAAACTATTCCGCCTTTTTCTTTTACTTTTTTAGCAAGCACTTTCATACTTTCACGCACATTATCCGCCATAGCAAGGGTAATCCCACAAAAGTGGATGATATCTGTATTTTCTGCAATCACTTCAATATCATAATCAGACAATGACGCTGTATTAAAGCTGCTTTCCAAACGATTGGAGTAGGTGACACGGCTCGTTCGTTGTCCAAAGCCATTTTCCAAAAAGTACATTCCCAAGTATTTGCCGCCTCTAGTAATGAAATTCCGGCTTATTCCTAAGCGTTGCAAGGAAGAAATCGCTGCATCTCCTAGAGGATTATCAGGTAGTTTTGTAACAAGGTATCCATCATGCCCAAGCTTAGTCATCGCAGAAGCAACGTTAACTCCTGTGCCTGAAAAAGAGTATTGTAAGGTGTTAGCCTGTGTCAGTAATTCATATCCTGGCACCTGCAAACGCATCATCACTTCACCGAAAGCTACAATCTGTTTACGCATGTCTATCAACCAATTTTTTTGTTATGGCTAATAATTTCCGTACATCCTCCTCATTTGTTTTTCCAGTCTCTTTATTAATAATAGAAGAATAGATATGAGGAATAACTTTAGGCACTTTTGCTTCTAATGCGATTTCTAATATAGTCTCAAAATTATTTAAATCAATACCACCAGTTGGTTCTAAAGCAAATCCTTCTTCACCACAAGCTTTTGCTACCGCACGATACTCTTCTTCATGCTTTAGCCCTTTCATCGGGAAGTATTTCAATGCATTTCCTCCCATATCACGGACTAAGGCAATTGCAGCTTTGATAGGTACAATCGCAAGATCACTAGCTTCAGCACTTACAGGGCCGGTAGAGATATTAACGTAACCTACTTTACCTGTTGGGGAAACCAGGGAATTTATCCAACTATCTTTCTCTCCTAAATTGGCCCTTGTCGCAGCTACGGCAGGGAAGACTTGATTAATATGACTACCAGGGTAGTATTTAGCAATTTCAGCAACGACGGCTGCCTGCTTATTATCCCCAGCACCTAATCCAATCGAAACAGCTTCATCAATAGCAGCCCCGTATTCCTTCATCGCTGTAACACTAGCCTCTACAGTAGGATAATCTTTCGAAAGTACCCCAACTAATACATGCCCTTCGGCAGCTTCAAAAACTTCTACTGCATTTTCTACACTATTAGCAAGAACATTTAAAGCTACACGATTATTTAGAAAACGTTTGTTTATGTTAGTCATTCTTTGTTTCCTCCTAAGATGGCTTTTAATTGAGCTTCAATGACGTATATATCATCACCTTGCAAAGGTCGTGGATCAATATCGAAAAAGCCCTGGCGAACTCCGTAATCACGGGTATAAATAGCAATAACTCCATTTTTCAGCTTATCATTAACTTCCTTCGCTGTTGTATCCGTAATCACAGGATTAATATGAATGCGTGCTCTATAGATTGCTCGTCCAGCTTCATCCTGTACAATCACTACTTTTACACCGTCAATTGATTCAAGTGATGTGAGAACTTGTAAACTAGCTTTTTCTTTTTCACTATTGTCTGTTTTGATAAAATACTCATCCAATGCCTGAAGCAATCCAAATGTTGTTTCCTTACCGACCTTCATACTCCGTCCGATACAGTGTAATTGAACCTTTAACCATTCGATATATTTTTTCTTCCCAGCAACGATACCTGATGTCGGACCCTCAATCGCTTTAGATCCGCTATAAATGGCTAAATCCGAAAACTTTACGTATTTTTCCAAATCTTCTTCCGCCGCAGCATCAACGATTAGTGGTACGTTGTTCGCTTTGGCCACTTCCCAGGCTTCTTCAACTGAAATCATATTTTTTTGAACAGCATGATGTGATTTTACGAATAAAATGGCCGCTGTATTTTCATTAATGGCATCCGCAATATGCTCTGCCTTCCCTTCATTTGCATACCCTACTTCAACCAATTTTCCTCCACCCAGGTAAATCATGGTTTCTACCGGCGCCCCATACTGAACGTTATGGCCTTTCAGCATAATGACTTCATTCTTTTGAATAGGTTCTTGATGAAGTCTTTCGCTTTTCCTTCTGTTTCCTTCCGTTACGATAGCGGCTACTGAAAGGGCAATTCCGCTTGATGCTGAGTTTACGACAACCGCTGCTTCAGATTGAAGCAATTGCGCAATATGTTGTCCTGCCTTATCAACCAAATCTGAGATTTCAACGTAATTTTGACCACCAGTTTTCATGGCATCCATTACGGTATCTGTAGGGGCAGAAACTCCTAATATGCTCATTCTTCCGCTTGCATTAATAACTCTTTTCAAACCATATTTAGCATTCAATGAATTCTCCATTTATAACCACTCCTTTTACATCAACTCTTTGTTCTGCTACTCGCTTTTCGCCCTCGGAATCCAGTAAAGGGGTCGATTCATTCTCAATTGAGAATAATGTGAGGTTCGCGATATCTCCCTCAGAAATCCTTCCCAGCTCTGGTTTCTTTAACCACTCTGCTGCATTAATAGTAACCGCATCAATTACCTCTTTTAGCGGATATCCCAAATACAAAAATTTAGAAAGAACATTTGCCATACTAAAAACAGGGCCATTCAATCGATTTCTCCGGTATATATCCGTACTAATTGTATTGAAGTGGATACCACACTTTTTCGCAGTTTCTGCTGTTGAGAAAGAAAAACTTGCAGTTCCGTGACCAACATCCAAATGAACACCCCTTTCAATAGCCTGACTGAACTCAGGTAGAGGCTTTCCTATATCATCAAATAAATTATTGGCTTTCCCATTTAAGTAATGTGTAATAATGTCTTTTTCCTCAAGTAAATCAAGGACCTCGTTTATATTAGGTGGTCCTGAACCGATATGGACCATAAGAGGTAAATTAGTATCTGCAGAAAATTTTCTAGCAATTTTTAATGGTTCAACACCATTTGTACCAACCACACTTTTACTAATTCTTGCTTTAAGACCTATAATAAAGTCTCTATTTTCAGCAATGGCCTTTTTTAATTCTTCTTCGTTTAGCCAAGATATATCTGATAACTCATCGATTCGCTTCAATCCGATTCGTGAAATATTTAGGAAGGCGAATACATTCGTTTTCGAATTTTTACAACTACTAACCAAGTCTGGTAAGCGGTCTGCTCCAGTACTGCCAGCATCTATAATCGTTGTTACACCTGTTTTATAACCAATCTCGTCAACATCATCTCCATACGGATCGAATTCGGGAAAGGCATGTACATGCATATCAATCCAGCCGCTGGAAACAAATACTTTGTGTTTGTAGTCCATTACTTTTTCGCCGATTCCAGTTCCGGGCGGAACAATTTCTACAATTTTTCTATTTTCCAATATGATATCTGCAGCATTTCCCTCTACCATTTTTACATTTTGTAGTACGAACCTACCTGTCATTTCACTCATCCTTTTCGGTACGCCCTAAAGATTGTTAAATAGCGATTTTGTATACGTTTACAACTCTTATAAGTAGTTATTCATTTCACTTAACAAAAATAGATTATCACATTTTTCTGGATTAATCAATATAACGTTATAATGTTTAGTTTTATATTTTTTGGGGGCATTTTCAAGTTCTAATTATGCGTAAGTTGCTGCCTGAAAATACTTAAAAAAATTTTTTTCTCTTAAACATAGGTCCCTAGCTATAAGGGGACATTATTAATAATAATTAGCTAGTAAGGAATAACGAAGGTTTGACAGGGCTTTTTAATGCAGAAGGAAGTTTAATCCCATAAACAGTGAAAACCACATATTTGTTTAAACTGATGGAGCTAAATACAAATTTGTGGTTTAAGCCATTGTTGGCCTCCTTAACTTAACCATTTACTTTGCTGACGTTTTTTCAATTCCAGCCTTATGAAAAACTGAGTTTCCCCCAACGCAAGAAAAAAATTTCAATGTACCCATTCTATTTATTTCATGGAATGTGAATGAAATTTCTAAAATGTTAGATTAGGGTGTCTTAACAGGTCTTAAAAGCACTAAAAAAGGATCTTCAATTAGAAGATCCTTTTAGAACGCCATATTACATACAAAAATCTTGTATTTACAAACAGTTGATAATAACCGTTTATCTGAAAAACAAGTGAGAAAGCCTTTAATTTACCTTCTTCGATCCTTTCCAATGTATTTCTCTCAAACGATATTTTTGCAGTTTTCCAGTTGCTGTTTTTGGTAAAGATTCCACAAATTCTACTAATCTAGGTGCTTTAAAGTGAGCCATTTGAGACCGGCAGTAATTAATAACTTCTTCTTCAGTCACATTCGCATTGGAATGCAGCACAATGATTGCCTTAGGAGTTTCTCCCCATTTCTCATCTGGAACGGCAATAACAGCCACTTCTAATACATCTGGATGTTTATACAACACCCCTTCAACCTCTGTAGAAGAAATATTTTCTCCTCCGGAAATGATTAAATCCTTAGCCCTGTCCTGTATTTCAATATATCCATCAGGATAGGTTACTGCCAAATCCCCAGTATAAAACCATCCACCTCTAATTGCTTCGGCAGTCTTTTCCGGATCCTTGTAATATCCATCCATCACAACATTGCCGCGGGTAATGATTTCTCCTAATTCCTTCCCATCCCAAGCGACTTCTTCTCCATCTTGATTAACAACCTTTGTTTCCCCGTTAAAAACCAATTCTATTCCTTGTCTTGCCTTAATTGTTGCTTGTTCGTCAAGCGATTTAGATTCAAATTCATCCTTCCACTCGTTATAAAGAATGAAAGGTGAAGTTTCTGTTAATCCATACACATGGATCATATTTAAACCAAGAATATCTTGTGCTTTATGAATAAGAGCCGCAGCTGGAGGAGCACCAGCTGTCGCCATACGTGGACGCATCTTGATATTGGTTTCTTTTGCTTTCGGATCATTCACAAGCATATTGACGACAGTAGGTGCTCCACATAACAATGTAATATTTTGATTTTCAAATAAGTCCAGAATAAGAGGAGGATCAACTTTTCTTAAACATATATGAGTACCACCAGCAGCCGTAATCGCCCAAACACCACCCCACCCATTTGCGTGAAACATTGGTAAGGTATGAAGATACACATCATCATGTTTTACTCCAAGATGATACATGAAATTTGCAGCGTTAATGTAATTTCCACGATGAGTTAACATAACCCCTTTTGGTTTTGAAGTCGTTCCACTCGTATAATTTAAAGTCAGAAGCTGATTTTCATCGATTACAACCTCTGGCTGTGCTTCAAAATCAAAATCTTTAGCTTGTTGAATAAAGTTCTCATAATCTATACCATTTAAAGATGTCTTATGCCCTGTGACAGATACCATAATGATTTTATCCAAGGCAAGTTTATGAACGATCTTCTCAATCGGAGCAATAAATTCTTCATCGGCGATTAACATTTTTGAATCACTGTGACTGATAATATACTCCAGGTCCTCAGCTGAGAGACGGTAATTCAAAGGCACCATTACCGCACCCATTTGACAAATACCATAGAAGCATTCCAACATATAATGAGTGTTTGGCAACATCACTGCAACATGGTCACCTTCTTCTATACCTGCTTTATTTAAAGCCATAGAAAGTTGATCTACTCGCTGCCCAAATTCCTTATATGTAAACTCCTTCTCTTCATCAATGACAGCCACTTTATGCGGATAATATTTCACCGCCCTACGCTTCCAGTCCATTGGGGTTAATGGGGAAAACATCATAAACAACTCCTTTTTTTAACATTTCTTTTATTTGAATATTTGTAAAATTCAGTATACTTACCTCTACTAGTTTCGTCAATGTTCTAATTAAGAAATGTCTCCCGACAAAACAAAAAAATTATCTCCATAAATAGTTAGCCACTCACTTCAAATCAGTAAACATTTAAAGAGAATCTTATACTAGTTTTTTCTATTTGAAAGCTTACTAACAAAACAATTTATAAGGGATTCTTTTCTATATTGCTACAATAGGCTTAATAGTAAAAAAATTCTTAGAGGTAACAGATTATGAGTCTGCAAGGAGAAGTTTCAGTTGTAAATAGAAACAGATGAGAGGTGAAGAAGAGTCTAGAGGTTTTTTGTTTTAAATGTTTGTCTACTCGATGTAAACAATGGATTGATCGCCGATTATCCGCTTTCATCTCATAGAATAGTTAAAGCAGTGAGATTATTGCGAAATTCACTGCTTTTATAGTGGTTTTTCTTGTACAAATCTTTAGATGATGATGACATCAAGTTGACTACTCTTGCATAATATTGGTCAGTTGAGGCTCCTAAAAAACCATTCAACTTTCCTCTGACTTTTTTCTATAGGTTGTTCTCTATACGTGACGACACATGTTCGGTTAGTTTTCCCACGATTTGTTTAAGTCGTTGGGTTTCTTCTTCATTTAATACACTATAAAAATCTTGAAAAATATTTGCGAAGCACTTATTGATAGAATGATAGGTTTCTCTACCAGATGCGGTGGATTTAATATAAACGACACGTCGATCATCCTCACTGTGAACTCTTTCAATTAGATTCTTCCGTTCAAGCCGGTCAATTAACGCTGTCCCAGCTGCAGGCTTAATTTTCAAATGATTTGAAACATTTTTAACAGCTATGGATTCCTTTATGACAATTAATTGTAATGCGTGATATTGCACGGAAGTTAAATCGTATTTAACTAATAACGGCTCAATTAATTCCTGTGAGAGACTACTAAGCTCTTTAATCGCATTATGTAAATTATATAATTCACTCGAATACATATTAGACAATCCTTTCTTATTGACAACTATCTATCTAAAACTATAACATAATTAACGTGTCAAAAAATTAACCATGCGAATTAAATTGGTTATTGATATTTAAAAGAGAAAGAGAGGCTGTTTATGTCAGCAGAACAACGTAAAAAGATAATTATCCTTATGATCAATATGTTTATTGCAATAGGAAGCTTCGGTATTATTATTCCAATCTTACCTGCATACCTGGCTTCCATTAATCAAGGTGGAACTGCTGCTGGGCTAATGATTGCCATTTTCGCAGGTGCCCAACTTATCTTTTCGCCAATTGCCGGAAAATGGACTGATCAATTTGGTCGTAGAAAAATGATTATATATGGATTAATTGGTTTGACTATTTCCATGTTTATTTTTTATGCTGTTAATTCCATTTGGTTACTGTATGCTTCTCGGGTTGTCGGTGGGGTTGGGGCTGCTTTGCTTGTACCAGCAATATTTGCTTATGTTGCTGATATCACCACTTTCGATCAACGGGCTAAAGGCAATAGTTTAGTATCTGCTGCCATGTCCCTAGGGATTGTTGTTGGCCCAGGAATTGGTGGATTTTTAGCTGACTTTGGCTTAAAATTTCCATTTTTGATTTCTGCGCTAGTATCACTCGTCGCAGTAATATTTTCTATTTTTGTTTTAAAGGAAAGCGAAACGAAACAAGCTTCACAAGCTATGGACATGGCAAATAACGAATCGATGGTTCGCAAAATTGCCTTGTCTGTGAAAATGCCCTATTTCATTCCTCTTATCATTACACTTGTGATGAGCTTTGGATTAATGGCATATGAATCTGTTATCGGCCTTTATCTTGACAATCAATTTAATTCAACACCTAAGGACATCGCAACAATGGTTACAGCTACTGGTATCGTCAGCGTAATCGTTCAACTCTTTGTTGTCGACCGGATTGTTCGTCGTTTTGGGGAGGTAAGTGTGCTAATTATCTTTATTAGCGTCGCAGCAATAGGATTCCTTCTTTCACTTTTTGCTTCAAGTTACCTGATTTTCTTTGGAATCTCTCTCATCATCTTCCTTTCTACCTCCATCCTTCGACCAGTCTTAAACACACTGATTTCTAAGATGGCGGGGAATGAGCAGGGATTTGCGATGGGTATGAATAATGCATATATGAGCATTGGAAATGTGCTTGGACCCACTCTTGCCGGAATGATGTATGATGTTCAAATTACCTATCCTTTCATTTTAGGCCTCTTACTCTTGATCCTAACTTTAATGATTACAATGGCTTGGCAAAAGAAATCCCTTCATGCGAAGGCATTATCGTAGAGCTACGATAAAAGATAATGTATATATTTTTAACAATACCCCGAATAGTAGCAACTATTCGGGGTATTGTTAAATTTATTAGATATTATTGAAAATAAGGGAAGCTACTCACCTTTGAAGTCTCTCTTTATTATTCAAAAATATCCCATTTCAAGTTAGATGTTTTAGCGCTTCTCTCTTGCTAAGAGGTTTTAATTGGTGATTTAAAACAAATGATTTCACGCTCTCGGGGTTAGTTTTTGCATATTCACGCAACACCCAACCAATTGCCTTTTGAACAAAGAATTCATCGTTATTTGCTCGTCTTATTATGTAACGGAATAGACGTTCTTCATCCGTTCCGCCTTTGTAGTGTAGTTGATATAATATCGCTGATCTTTGCAACCAAATATTCTCATCTTCAATCCACAAATCGGAGTATTGAGAAATGAGTTTAGGATAAGTTGAAAACATATAGCCCATGATATGAGGAGAAAGTACATCTACTGTATCCCACCATGACTTACTTACAATCAAATTGACTAACCAAGGCATATCCTCAGGGCAGAGGTTCTTTTTTTCCTTTTCAAGAATATCAAGGGCTGCCTTTTGGTATTCCCTTTCTGGGCGGTCCCAAAGCATAAGAATGATATCTTTACGATTACTTTCCGTTGGCAATCCGTGTTCTTTCAGAAACTGTTTAGTTAATTTTCGACGAATAGGGGATCGAATCCCTAAAAATTCAAATTGGTTCCTCAAATATTTTTTAGACCAATCTGCATATTCCACATCAGTGTGTTTTGAATATACATTAACCAGTTCTTGAATATAAGAATTCATAAATACCTCCATAATTTAATACACTTTGAAAAATGTTCCCCAATATTGATTTCCATTCATGTAACTTTATCGTGATATGTAAGGACCACTAGGAAATTAAAACCCTTGGAACTAACACTAACCTAAAGTTCCTGCTTTATCGACAGCAGTAAAAAGCAACCTGTTTATTCCGTTTGGAAAAACAAGGCTGCCTATTATTTTAATCTTCTCATTTCATTTTGATGCAAAAAGAGGAAAAAAGAATTCATTGGGACAACAAAGTATTTCAATTAACATATATAGCTTTTTTCCCTTGACTGCTTTCCAGCGCTGCATCAATGATCTTAATGACGGATAGCCCCTCTTCCGATGTGACAGGAGCCTTTTTCCCCTCAAATATACTTTCTGCAATTTCTTTATAATATGTTAAATAAGATCCATGTAAAGTTTGTATTGTTTCATGTTTCTCTTTTTCCCCATCAATCGTAACCAACTGACCATAGAATTGCGGATTATCTGCACCCCAAGAGTTATCTATAGGCTTTTTCCCCTCACTTAGCGCAGCCTCTTGTCCATCAAGCCCGTATTTAATAAAAGTTCCTTTACTTCCATGTACCTGAAACCGCGGTCCATTAATCGGAACGATTGACCCTGAATGCAATATCACTCGCAGCTTTTCGTACCCTAAAATAACATGGAAATAATCATCCGTTTCTGCATTCTCTCTTTGCGCAAAAACATCTGCCCATACGAATTGTGGCCAACCAAATAAATGTAAGGCTTGATCAATTAGATGTGAGCCTAAATCATATAGCATGCCAGCTCCTGGACCCTGCTTTTCTCTCCACCTATCTCTAACCACTGGTCTGAAGCGATCATAATGGACCTGATATGTATTGATTTCTCCAAGTACACCATCATTCATAAGTTTTTTAATTGTCAAAAAATCATTATCCCATCTTCTGTTATGATAGATACTTAAAAGAAGCTCCTTTTCCTCAGCAATCTGTATGAGCTCCTCTGCCTCCCATGTTTCTACTACCATCGGCTTTTCCAAGATAACATGTTTTCCAGCAAGTAAACTTTGTTTAGCCATTTCATAATGCAAACCGCTTGGTGTCGTAATAACTACTAAATCAATCGCTGCATCTTCTAAAACTTCTTCTAAGCTACTTACTACTGCCACGTGCTTCAAATCCTGCTGCACTTTTTCCTTTTTAGAGCTTACTACTTTCGCTATTTCAAATTGCTCTAAAACACTTAGCAAAGGCGCGTGAAATGTAGCACCTGAAAGGCCGTATCCAACTATACCCACTTTAATTTTTCTCATTTTGCTTCCTCTCACTTTCTTGATCTTCTAAAACAATTAAAGGATCATCCACATTCTTTCACTCTAATTATTCGGATAGGTTTCTCTCAAAAATTTTACAGATTGGTTAATTAACTCTTTTAAAACATTAAGATCAATATCTGCTACTTTATTTATGTAAACACAACTTTTTCCGGAAGTATGTTTTCCAAAGCCCTTTAATAATTCCTCTCGTTTTGTGTCACCCGTAGCAAAATATAAACTGATTTTTGCTTTTCGAGGTGAAAAACCTACAAGAGGAGCATCACCTTCATGACCAGATTCATATTTATAATGATATGTACCGAATCCAATAATACTCGGTCCCCACATCTTTGCTATAAAACCTGTCGTTTCAGTAAAAATATCTAATAATTGATATGCATCCTCACGCTTTTTGGGGCTGTCGACATTTTCAATAAACTCGATAACACTGCTGTCAGTTTCTTTGGTTTTTGGTTGGTACATTAGAATCTCTCCTATACTAAGGGATTTAAATATATATTTTACAAAGATAACATATGCTTAAAATTCAGATCATTTGATAAGCACAATTGCATTTGTTTTAGCAGGTATATTTATGTATTCACCAGGCTTATGGGTGCGGTATAAGGACGTGGAGGTTATATCTGAAGCCATCTTTAGCTGAAAATTACGCAAGAGAATGAATAAAGAATTCTTTCAAATGATTTTATGTGAGATTAAATTATTTAATCTCTTAATTTATTCTCCGAACGTCATCCAATACCCTCCAAACAAATATCCTTAATATATTATAGAACATTGATTTGTTTTATTCTAATTTCTACCCAGTATTCATTAATAAAGCCAAAATAAATGTTTTTTGATCAAAGTGTACTCAGGCTTGATAATTCGTTACTATAACGCTTTCTATAATAATCTAAAACGATCAGGTATGGAACGGGATCTCATTCCTGATCGTTGAGTATAATCCTTGTCTAATAATCTCGCAAGTAAACTAGTTGTTCTTGCAGTTCTAGATGAAAGATGAAGGATTACTCGAACAACTAATAATGGGAGCTCTATGGTCTACGAATCTTTTCAATTTCATCCGCTACGAATTGTACCTGCGTTCCCACAACGACTTGAATGCTATGTGGACCAACGATATTGATTCCCGCGACTCCTGTGGATTTAATTTTATTTTGATCAACTGCTCCCATATTCTTCACTTCTACTCTCAAACGGGTTATACAGTTGTCAACAGACGTTACGTTAGCGTCTCCACCTAAGCCTTCATAAATCTCAGCAGCCATCCCAAAGAATTTACTTCCTGTTGACTCAGCATGGTTGCTTGCATTTGCCTCTACTCCTCCACCATTAAGTTCTTCATCTGTATCATCCTCCCTCCCTGGAGTCATTAAGTTAAACTTTGCGATCAAGAAGCGGAATAAGAAATAGTAAATGACAGCGAAAGCTAACCCTTGAAGAAGGAGCATATAAGGTTCATTTGCTAATGGCAATCTTGAACTTAAAACAAAGTCAACAAAGCCTGCACTAAAACCAAAGCCTGCTGTCCATTGGAAAGATGCAGCAATGGCTAACGAAATACCTGTTAATAAAGCATGAACAACAAAAAGTGCAGGTGCTACAAACATGAAGGCAAATTCAAGAGGTTCTGTAACTCCTGTAAAAAATGAAGCAAATCCTGCAGCGAGCATTAATGACGCCACTTGTTTTTTCTTCTTAGATTTTGCTGAGTGGTACATAGCAAGTGCCGCGGCAGGCAATCCGAACATCATGACAGGGAAGAATCCGGCTTGATACATGCCTGTAGTTCCTTTTGTTCCAGTTCCTGCCCAGAAATTACCGATATCGTTAAGCCCAATTACATCAAACCAGAACACGGAGTTTAATGCATGATGTAAACCCGTTGGTATCAATAACCGATTGAAGAATCCATAAAGTCCTGCACCTGCAGCACCTAATCCACTTATCGCTTCACCGAAATTAACTAACCAAGAGTATATGAGCGGCCATACAAAAAATAATATAAGGGAAACGAGTAACATAATAACCGCAGTCAGTATGGGGACCAGCCGTTTACCACTAAAGAAAGCGAGGGCATCCGGCAGCTCGACCTTACTAAACCGATTATACATAGCAGCAGCTATAAGGCCCGAGAGAATTCCGACAAATTGATTTTCTATATTCTCAAATGCTGGATTTACACTTTCTACATCAATACCTTGCAGCATAGCTACTGATTCTGTGGCAAGCAATGTCGTTACGACTAGATAGGCTACCAGCCCACTCAAAGCGGCTGATCCATCTTTTCCTTTCGACATCCCCAATGCAACCCCGACAGCAAACAAGATAGACATATTGCCAATGATGGAAGAACCAGCTTTAATTAAGAAAGCCGCTATCGGACTTCCCTCTCCCCATCCTGCTGGATCTATCCAATAACCAATCCCCATTAAAATGGCAGCTGCCGGCAATACGGCTACTGGCAACATCAATGAACGGCCAATTTTTTGAAGATATTTTTTCATCCCACTTTCCCCCTGACAGTTATTAATTTAGGATAACCCTATACACCTATTAGACAGCGGTTTCTTCTTTTTTAGAACTTCTTTTCTTTTATAAACTGTCTATTTCTAGGAAATTCTTAACGTTATACCCCTGTAATTTAAAAAAAGAAAAGTCCTTACAGACTTTTCTAAGTTCCTCCGGTTATTTATAGAGTAAATACTGTGCGCGAACCTTTTTAAAAGTATCCTGCTCTGGCTGATATTCTTTCATAATTTCATTCACAGATGAGCCTTCTTTAATCATTGTTCTCACCCAGTCATTTCCTATTAATAGACTGAAATTATTGGCTGCGAGAAATTCGAAATCATCTGGATAAAGATCATGAATGGTCTTGATGATGTGCAGTCCAGTTGGTACAGCCCTAAATTCATCACGATCGGTTACATAGATTTCAACTCCATGGCTAAGTTTACCTGCATACTTTGAAAACGAAGGTGTAAAAGAGGCAGCCCTAAATTTCACACCGGGCAAACGTAGTCCATTTAATTTTCCCGCAAGTTCATCGCTGTTGATATACGGTGCACCGATTAATTCGAATGGCTTAGTCGTCCCTCTGCCTTCCGAGACATTTGTTCCCTCAATTAACCCTGTAGCTGGATATACAAATGTAGTTGACACTGTTGGCATATTTGGCGATGGCAAGACAAATGGTAGCCCAGTTTCGTCATAATCCATCGAGCGCTTCCAGCCTTTCATTTTAATGACCTTTAAATCTGCACCAATTTTAAACTCTTTATTAAACAATGTAGCGAGTTCGCCGACTGTCATCCCATGTTTAAGCGGAATCGGATACAAACCAACAAATGATGAGAATTCCGGTTCAAGTACTGGTCCATCTACTGATATCCCCCCTTGCGGATTCGGCCTGTCTAACACGATAAACGGGATGTTATTTTCTTTCGCGGCTTCCATTGCATAGGCCATCGTATAAATATAGGTGTAATAACGCGTTCCGACATCTTGGATATCAAAGACAAGAGCCTCTACACCTTCTAACATTTCAGGCGTTGGCTTTTTAGTTTTACCGTACAAGCTATAAACGGGCAATCCTGTTTTTTCATCTATATAAAATTCAACGCTTGCCCCTGCCTGGGCATCTCCACGAACCCCATGTTCAGGTCCATATAACGCAGTTAATTCAATATCCGGATCGTCATAAAGCAGATCAACGATGCTCGTTAATTTGGAATCGATTCCTGTTGGATTTGTAATCAACCCCACCTTTTTTCCTTTAAGTACATCCTTCTCATCTTTTAAAAGGACTTCAATACCAGGCCTGACCTTTTGTTTTTTCTTTTCCTTATCGGCAGTAACACTTTTAGAGGAAACTATACTAAAGGCCAACAGACAAATGGTGAATATAATAAGAATTCTTTTCATTGTGTTTCCCCTCTACTTTTTAATAGGCTTGCCAGATTTAATATCTAATCCATACCCAAATTTATATAGGCTTTCGGATGGTTTTGTCACGGATGGAATATCTACTGGCAACGTCCCCCTCGGTTTTGATTCTCCAAAGATCGTCGCGATGCCTGCCGGTATATTCGGCTGCCTATACCGCCCATTTGAATATCCTTTAAATCCGTATACAGCCATCACGGCTTTTGCTTCTTCAAAATTGGCAACATCATAAGGGTTTCTTACACTCATTAACACAAACCCTTTATCTTTTTTCTGTGCATATTTCATTGCCGCTCTTGGAAAGGCTGTTGCCCACTTCCTTGAATCTTGAATACTGTCATCAATCACTCCATCATTTACAGCCGGATCGTTTTTTACAATATATGAACCAGTAATGACATAGTCGGCTTCATCAATGAGTCTTGCCACTTCACTAGTGAATGACTTTTCTGAAAAACTCATACCTGTTACTTGGACTTTCTTTATCCTCTTTTGATCAACTAATTCATTGATGCTCCTTGACATAGATTCAACCTGATCGGCAAAAGGAGCAAGAACTAAAATATTTTCATTTTTCTTAGGTTTGAAGGGCAATGTTTTATCTTCATTTTTCAAAAGAGTGATTGCATCTTCCGCGATTTTCCTTTCTTTTTTCAAATGATTTTTATTACCGACCACTTGAAGAGCCCTTAATATTTTTTTATCAATTGGGGTGTCGGCAGCGACTTTTCCCGGCTTTAGAATCCCTCTTTTCACTTTTAGCTCAAGTATTCTTGTTACAGAACGATTGACTTGATCAAGCGGAATTTCACCACTTTCCACGGCTTCCTTCACTGCGTCGAATACAGAGGTTATATTCTTTTCCATTTGAAGCGAGTTTACTTGTGCAGGCATCAATGCAATATCTACACCCGATTTCAAGGCCAAAACAACAGCATCTTCTTGTCCAAAATTGTCCGCAATGGCTTTCATATTCAATGCATCTGTAACCACTACGCCCTCAAATCCCATTTCTTCACGTAAAAGACCAGTAATGACCTTCTGTGACAGTGTTGCCGGGACCATAATTTCTTGTCCGTCTTTTTTACTGATATAAGTAGTATCATCGAATGTGGGAAATTGAACATGTGCGGTCATCATCATATCTACTCCAGCATCGATTGCCTTTTGGAAAGGAACTAACTCGATTGAACGTAAGCGCTCTTTATTATGCGAGACAAGGGGAAGACCATAATGACTATCAACCGCCGTATCTCCATGACCAGGGAAATGCTTAGTCGTTGCTATCATATTCTGACTTTGCAATCCTTTTATGGTTTGAATCCCAAGTTTTGATACAAGATCTGGATCAGAACTGAAAGAACGGACGCCAATAACTGGATTTCCAGGGTTATTATTGACATCAACAGCCGGTCCAAAATTTACATTTATACCAAGAGAGGACAATTCCTTGCCGATGATTTCTCCAGACTGATAGGCGTAATTCTTATTTCTAGTTGCACCCAGCGCCATATTTCCCGGAAGATTCGTTCCTGTTTGAAGGCGAGTTACGATTCCTCCTTCCTGATCAATAGTTATAAATAGTGGAAGGTCCTTGCTCGCATTCTGTAAACCATCTGTCAGCCGTACCGTTTGCTCGGTATCTACAACATTTTCAGCAAACAAGATCACTCCGCCTAAATGATATTTTTCAATGATGCTTGCAACTTCTGAGTTCATTTCTATAAAACCTGTTGATTTGCTTTCTCCTTGTTCTTGCCAATTACGAAAATCTGGCATGAGCATTTGACCGACTTTCTCCTCAATGGACATATTTTCTACGGTTGTCTGAACATCCGGCACTGGTTTTTTTTCTTCCGCAAACTCCCTTGCTGATGTAATTCCACCAAGAGTGGATAAAGCCAAGGAAAAAGCTAACCCAGCAGGTGCCCATATATTTTTATTCATTTTGGCATCCTCCTTTTTACTTTTTAATCTCAAAAGGCTTTCTTAGCAGTAGTAGGTAAAAAGGTTCCCAAGAGCTTTAATCAATATCTGTCTAAAGAAGTCAGTGAATCGTCATCTATCTTCAATGCTTCTTAAGTGTGTGATGATGTGTACTAAATGTTGTTAGCGGTATGATCGTTTTTTACAAATTTCCACACTCTTATGACAATAAAGGCAGCACCTTGAAATCCCAGTAGCCACCTTTTTCAATTTCTCATTCACTTTTTTATTTTCCAAGGAAAATCCAGCTCTTTTTCTGGGATCTTAGCTTTCTTAATGACAGAAAATCCTCTTGTTGTATCGTTAGTTGCTAATTAACATTTCGTGGGCAAGGGCTTTTAGTTCGTGAGTGTAATAGAGTGTAAGAACTGAAGTGAGTGAAATGATCACCTATTTTCTGTGTATTTCTAAATCTATATATATAATTCTTCACATTGTAGGTTTACGGATTGACCAGATTCCAGAAGTGCTAACAAAGGAAGATCTTCCTCTATAACTAGCCCTATCACATTGACTCGATGATTTGCTTCTAAATCTCGCTTGCAAATTTGGACCTCTCCCCGATATCGCCCATATGCATCATTGTCCATCGTAATGGAACCAAGGCAGCGTTCGACAGTATTTTGCGGCTTAACCTGTGTTGTGACACGGGTATGTTGTAGCCGATACACATCCCTTGAAACATCTGGCCGCAAATCGTAAATACCGCTTTGCAAAACGGAAGACTTCGCGCGAATAGATAGAATATTCCGATTATCGAAGGCGGATAGGTTCTCAATCAAATCGTTTTCCACACCTTGATCTCCAATATATACTCCATTCACATGCTGAAACAGTTCAACTCCGGCAGCAAAAGGATTCATAAACCTGTGTTTTTCAAGCGTCGGAAGGCCATCATGAAGGGGGCCTCGCTTACTTCCTGAACCCGGGATAAATGCAACAATAGGTATCCCATATTTCTTGAACATTCGATTTTGATTTTGAAAGAATTCTTCCTCGAGACCCGTTTCACGCCTTGGATAGAAGTTATGCCAGGCTATGAGTCTATCAGGTTTTATTCCGCTCCCAAGTACGGCCATTAGTTCATCTTCCTTTAACGTACTTGCGTTTAGTGAAAGAGAAAATACCTCAGATAAAGAGCTTATCGTTTCATAGTCAAACCCATCATCCAAGCGAATTCCCTTAACCCCTAATAACGATAAATCCTCAAAATTGCTAATTCCCAAATGATTAAGCGTGTTTAATGAGACATCTGCATGGGTTTCCATTTCATATGACTCTACAAGCTTTAATAGTTCAACCATTCTTTGTGCGTGATCACCTTTTTCTTCAGGAATATGAAGCGAGGTAAATGCTCGCTTCACACCTAAGTTTGCTGCATGAATGATTTGTGTTTCTGCATCTGGGTCTTGTAGATAAAAAGAGATTCCAATCACTTGAATTCAACCGCCATTTCATCTTTAAATCCAAATAAGTACGTAAAAATAAATCCTGCTGCGTAGGAAATGAATAACCCTGCCAAGAAAAGCACAATTTGGTTTGGATGAACTAAAAAGGTAAGTGGTAATCCAGATACACCGATTGCAGTGGTCGCAATTCCGAAGTGAGCTTGAAATGCGCCTCCTACCCCTGCCCCTAGACATGCCGTTAAGAAAGGACGACCGAGTGGTAATGTCACTCCAAATATAAGAGGTTCGCCGATACCAAGCATTCCTGATGGAAGACCTCCACCTATCGCTCGCTTTAGGCTTGCTTTCTTCGTTTTGAAATAGATGGCAAATGCCGCACCTACTTGGCCGGCTCCACCCATTGCCAAAATGGGAAGCAGAGGATCGTCTCCAATCGCGTTGATCAATTCAAGATGAACAGGTGTTAAACCTTGATGCAGACCAGTTATGACTAGCGGTAGGAATGTTGCTCCAAGCACAAATCCAGCTACAACTCCACCGAAATCTAATATATTTAATAAACCTGTTGTAATCGTATCCGATAAAAATCCTCCTACCGGCATAAATACAATGTAAGTGACTATCCCTGTAATAAGTAAAGAGATGGTTGGAGTCAACATTATATCCAGTGATTGAGGAATGAATTTCCTTACCTGCTTTTCTACCAATGCTATAAAAATCGCGGCAAAAAGGACTCCAATTAACCCTCCACGTCCTGGGAGCAAGTTTTCACCAAACAATGAAATGTCGCCTACTGCCGGGTTGATAACCAAGATACCAGCCAGTGCACCAAGTGCAGGTGATCCCCCGTATTCCTTTGCCGCATTCGTCCCAACTAAAATCCCAAGGTAAGCAAATAATCCAGATCCGATAACAGTTAATATAATGGCTAATTGTGAATCTCCCGCAAGCCAGCCCGCTTGAACGACCGCTTTTGTAATCCCTGTAATCAGGCCTGAAGCTACTAATGCAGGAATTAACGGAATAAAGATACTCGCAATTCTACGTAAAAATAGTTTAAAAGGTTTTGCATTTTTCCTTTCAATCTCTGATTTGTTCTTGGAAGCAGTTTCTTTTAAATTAAAATCTTCAGAAGATGCGAGAAGCTTTTCAAATTCAGCGTACACCTTGTTCACTACTCCTGGACCTAGAACGATTTGAATCGTTTCTTCTTCGATGACACCAAGAACGCCTTCCGTTTTTTTAATTTCATCCATGTTTACTTTTGAACGATCGATTGGTGATACCCGCAGCCTGGTCATACAATGTGCAGATCCTGCAACATTTGATGCCCCACCTAACTTTTCTAATAATTCTCGTGCTAAATCGGCGTACTTATCCCCCTTGCCCATTCAAAAGCCCCCTTTGTCAAAATCTCCAAATGAATGTTCATTTATAATGATCTGTCATCGATTGGATGGCTGCCCGTGTGTTATCAATATATTGGACAGTCTCTTCGTACTGTTCTGACGCCATTCCTAAAAATAAAATATCAATCATATATAACTGTGCCAATCGGGAAGATGTTGCAGCACTTCTAAACGGAGCTTCATTTGAAAAGGATGTATACAGCGAAGCGTCACACAAAGAAGATACCGTTGTTTGACCAAAATGAGTCAGGCCGATCGTTTTGACTCCTCGATCTTTAGCAAGTTTTAATATATTGACAACTTCAGGTGTTTCTCCTGAGAATGAAATAGCAAAAACGATATCATTTTCATCCGCATTGGCAATCAAAGTTGCAACTAAATGCATGTCAGTAAAGGCAGTTGCCCCTTTGTTGATTCGAAGCAGTTTTTGCTGAGCATCTGCGGCAACAATATTCGAAGCCCCCACTCCACAAAAGTGAACTGTTTTAGCGTTCAGCAGCAATTTAATTGCATTTTTGAGATTATCGTGATCGATAATATCAGAAGTGTCACGAATAATCTGAATCGTATTACTGGTTGTTTTTTCAACAATCCGATACAGTGATTCTGAAGGCTCAATATCTCGGTAACCCTGTTCAACAGACTTCATTAAATCCCCAGCAATCCTCATTTTCAAATCTTGAAATCCTTTCAAACCGAGAGATTTGCACAACCTTATCACAGCAGCCCCGCTTGTATGAGCAGAAGTGCTCAACTCCTGTACAGTGCTGTTCACTACCTCATGAGGATTCTGTAGGATATATTCTGCTAGTTTTTGTTCTGATTGTGGAAGCTTGCTTAGCATCGTCTGTATAATGGATAATCCTCCAGTAGCCATTGCTTTCTCTCCTTAATCCACGCGCATCGAGATGGCTTTTCTGACATCTCCATCCGCTTTTTCTAGTAACTCCGTTGCTTGACCATAAGTTGTTGAAGTCTTTATCATTACAATCGCTGGTTTAACCTGATTATTCGCCTTATCGAGCATTTTCATCGCAATATCATATTCAACATTCGTGACAGTTTGTATAATGCTTATTGCACGATCCTTTAGTTTTTGATTGCTTACATTTACATCTACCATCAGATTTTCATACACTTTTCCCATTCTAATCATGGTAGCTGTTGAGATCATATTAAGTACCATTTTATGTGCAGTTGCCGCTTTCATTCTCGTAGACCCCGTTAAAACTTCAGGTCCGACCTCAACTTCAATTCCAATATTAGCGACTTCCGTGATGATGGAGTTTTTATTGCACGATAAAGCCACCGTTTTTGCTCCTACCATTCTTGCATATTGTAAAGCTCCTTTCACATAAGGAGTACGACCGCTTGCTGCAATGCCGATAACCGTATCATTAGCTGTAAGATCCACGTTTGTTAAATCGCTTTCCCCAAACTCTTCTTTATCCTCTGCTCCTTCAATTGCTCGAACAAATGCCTTTTCCCCTCCAGCCATTATTCCCAGCACCTTATCCGGTGATGTGCTGAAGGTCGGTGGACATTCCACTGCATCAAGAACACCAAGTCTACCGCTCGTTCCAGCCCCAATGTAGATGAGTCTTCCTCCTTTCATTAACGATTCATAAGCAAATTCAACCGCCGTTTTAATATTTGATAAAACCTCCTGTACGGCTACTGCCACTTTTAAATCTTCGTTGTTAATAGCAGTAATAATTTCCAGTGTATTTACACTGTCGATGTTCATGGTCCCTTCATTGCGTAATTCAGTCGTTAATGACCGCAGTCGTTCTTCCATAGACAAATAAATCCTCCTATTATCAATTACTTAAATATAATTTCAATTTATACTCAATTATCTTGAAATTATATTTTATATTATATTAAATGGCAGCGCTTTCATTACTAAATAACAAGATTTTTTTTGTAAGTTTAGTATCATTTTACTTTTTAATACCTGATTTCAGAAAATCATTCTATTATTTCAAAAGAACGCTTACCACGTCATATTATGGAGTATGTAATACCACAGCCATCAGATGGGATAAACCTGATAGCATAATATCTACTCTTATGAATACTTTGGAATTTTCTTATATTGTAGACGGTGTTATTAGATGATCATCTGCATTTCTTTTAAAAAAAGAATAAAATCTTTTACCTTTTCAAATAATAATTAGACAAATAATAAGGGAGGGATTTATGTGGATGTTAATCGTGTAAAGCAGATTCTTTCTTCACCATCTGACATTGAGGTGAGATATAATGGCACTTCAGTTTGGATTGATAATATAAATGAAGATGGAAGAACAGCTACTGTACATCTAAGAGGGCCATTAGAGGAAAGGTCAGAAGTCGAAATTGAAGAGCTTAAAGAAATATAAAGAGTAATAAAACTTTATCCACCCATAACATTCCGAGAGAACAAAACGGGAATAGTAGCAGCCATACTTAATGAATTAGTATGGCTGCTTATAAGTGAAATCGAGATGAACATGCTTTGAACTGCCTGTGAATTTCATTTCATATTGGGTTCATTGTTGCTGAGAAGGCTTTTAGTTAAATTGAATTGTTGAGGTAAGTTAGGTAACTGTATTAGTGGTTTCTCTGAAGAAATTGGTCGAAATGTATTTGGTCCTTCACTATTCATTAAAATATACACAATTATTAAATTAAAAAAAGCCACTCTCTTTATGAGAAAGGCTTTGTTAAATGATAATTGAATGATCGTTACATTTTTTCAACTTTAATCAGACTTTCTTCTATCCAATTTAGTGTCCGTTTATCTTTTTCCTCTTCTGTCAGACTTCTTGGGAGTTCTATCCATTGATCTTTTTCAGGGACTAAATGAATCTGTCCTCTTAATGAATTTGGCACTTCCCTGTCCAATAAACGTATCTCTATATCATTATTAATAGTTACATATATATGCCCAGTATATTCGATTTCTTCAATTTTCATGTTAAAGTGACCTCGGGTATTAGGATGGCACCAAATATGATTTCCTTTAAGTTTTCTCAAAGAGTATTCAAAACCAAAAAGTTGTTCTTCCGATATATAATAATCTTTGATGTAATACAAATTTTCATTATGTTTTTTGTCATTCACATCATACACATCATACGTAAAATGTACATTTGAATCTTTTCTTATTTTAGGATTTTGGTCGGTCCAATTGTTATTTACTATTATTGGTCGTACAAAAGATCCTAGCCTTTCTTTTACTAAATATTCAATATTGCTATGATCGAGATTACATCCAAAGGTAAATAAAAAATAGTCTTTCAATTACTTCTAGCCCCATTTCAGCAATGAATTATTATTTAATCTAATATTCCCCTTATGATCAGACCAATCATCTTATGTATGGTAATGATAATTTATTGAATTTTCAGATTGATTTTTAAATACATGAAATCTAAAGTAAGGATTCCATTGTCACCTAATAATTCAAAAATATGCTCTGGTACTACTTAATGGTCCTACACGTCTAGAATATCCATACTTACCATAACCTTTTTTTCCATACTCTCTAGAGTAAACCATACTTTCTTATAAAAATCTTTTTCAAGCGTTACTTAGGAAAGTAAGGATCCGTCATCTTCAAGAAACTCTTTTACCAGAGTTTAAAAGGAAATAACTACACGATGCTCACATTTGCTATTGTCGCCTTTACTATTGTTTTTCTATCGTTTAGGCCCTTTACTAGAATATTATCATTTCTAGAAAGTACCTGACAGTATGAATCTTAACCTAGTAATAGATACATTGTGGAAGAAACAAAAAAAGAAACGTGTACTGGAATCCTTCATTTGAAGGATTCCAGTACACGTCCAAGAAATACAACAATCTACTCTATCAGTACATACTGGTAGAATTCTGCCGCACTCTAGCTACTTTTTTTATGACTGTTTACTTGAATATCAGGGATATTTTTCGTGACACCAGCACTGGCTTTGTTCACCTTAACGAATGGGAACTACTTTTCCATCTTCAACCGCTCCAACGACAATTGTAGATGCGAATCCTCCATTCTCATCAATTGTTGGGATATCGTAAATTTTCTGTTCAGCAGAAATATTCGTCAGCCCGTCCTGCATATGTTCGCGAATCGCCTTGACGTCATCCACGCTTCCTGCCGATTTCATCGCTTCCACAAAAGCATACATCGCGATGTAATTCAAACCGACTTCGGAGCTTGGATCTTCCTTATAATTTTTTTGATATTTCTCAATAAAAGCTGGCACTGCTTCTTCATCGGAGTTAATCAGAGGTAGGACACCGATTGAGCCTTCCAATGTTTCATATGATCCTGCAATCGGCTTCATTTGATCCAGCTTCGCCTGATCCATAATAATAAAACCGCCTTTAAACCCTAACTCCCGAGCTTGCTTCGCTACTTTTGCCGTCGGTTCAGACGCACCTCCGATAAACAGCACATCAGGATCCTTTTTCAATGCATTCGTAACAATCGTAAAGAAATCTGTTTCTTTAGCAAAATCAATCGAGGAATTATAAACGACTTTACCACCTTGCTTTTTCCAATGAGGGAGAACCGCTTCTGTCCAATCTTTTCCGTATTGAGAAGAGGTTGGCAAAGCTGCAATTTTTTTGCCGAAATGTTCCATGGCATACGTTGTAAACGGTTCGATATATCCTTCATAATTCGGTGGAATTCGTACGGTTAATGAATTTCCGCTTTCGGTAACTGAAGGCTCACTCGTATAGGCGCCAATGATAAATTTCTCTTGTTCATTAAAAACCTGCAGCGCCAGGACACCGCCGCTATGCGGCGTAAATATAATCGGTGTATCATATTCCTGAATTAATCGTTTAGCATTCGAACCTGTTTCATTCGGTAAGTATTTATCATCCAAAGAAACGAGATTAAGCGTGTATTTTTCCCCATCTACTTCAAACCCGCCGTCATCATTGATTTCATTGACGGCCATTTCCACACCATTTAACGTTCGTTTCCCATACAATGCTGCAGCCCCGCTTAACGGACCGCTAAAACCGATGTTAACGACATTTCCGCCTTTACCTTTTTTACCACTACTTGATGCGGGGCTGTCTCCCTTGTTACAGCCAACCAAAGCAGTTACTACTAGTAGCATGAATACAAATAACACTTTCAGTTGTTTCATATAAATAAATCCCCCATTCTTTTTTTCATGCTCCAATATACGCTTTCCGTACTTCACCATTAGCCAATAAATCACCTGCTGTTCCTTGAACGACAATTTCCCCATTTTCAAAAACATAACCTTTATCTGCAATGCTGAGGGCAGCATTCGCATTCTGTTCTGCAAGTAGAACGGTGATTCCTTCCCGGTTTATTTCTTCGATAACCTTAAACATCTGTTCCACAATCAAAGGTGCGAGTCCAACCGAAGGCTCATCAAGCATCAGCAGCTTTGGCTTAGACATTAATGCCCTACCTATGGCAAGCATCTGCTGTTGCCCACCGCTCAGACTTCCTGCATCATTATGATTCTTTTCTTTTAAGATTGGGAATAAATTATATACCTTTTCCAAAGAATGCTTGATTTCCGCCTTTTTCTTTCGATGCACATATGCCCCCATCCTCAAATTTTCCTGGACAGTCATTTGTGGAAACAGTTTACGTCCTTCGGCACACTGAACAATTCCAGCTTGAACATTCTTATCCGGGGCCCGACCGCCTATAGGACTATTTTGAAAATAAATTTCTCCTTGAGACAGCTTACTGATACCACTAATGGAACGAAAAGTCGTACTTTTACCCGCTCCATTCGCCCCCAATAAAACGACAATCTCCCCTTTGGCAACTTCGATATTCACATGTTTGATTGCAGTAAAACTTCCATAACTGACTGCAACATTAGATAACTTTAGCACTAGCACTACCTCCCAAATAGGCTTTAATAACCGCTTCATTACTTCGGATTTCCTTAGGTGTACCCTCGGCAATTTTTTCTCCGTAATTCAAAACCATGATGTGGTCAGCCAAGTTCATAATCATATGCATTTTGTGCTCGATTAAACATATCGTAAGACCGGATTGATTTAACTTCTTGATCAGAACTGTCAGTCCTTCCGTTTCATCCGGGTTGATTCCAGCAGCAGGTTCATCAAGAAAGATAATTTCCGGGTCCGTTGCAAGAGCAAGGGCGATGGCTGTCCGTTTCTTTTCCTCCTGCGAAACACTAGCGACTATTTTGTCAGCCACATCCGTTAATCCAACAATCTCCAGCACCTCCATAGCCTTATCCCGACATGCCGCTTCCTCTCGTTTTAAGCGTTTTGTTCTTAGAATGGCATCTACCAAATTCGATTTGGTGCGTAGTCTATGCCCAACAATGACATTATCCAATACGGTCGATTTATCAAAAAGACTGGTTGTTTGGAAGGTCCTTGAAATTCCTAGCGCTGCTATTTCATTAGCAGGAAGCTTGGTGATATCAATTCCTTTAAAAATGACGGTTCCAGAGCTTGGACGATGAAAGCCGCTAATCAAGTTAAAAAAAGTGGATTTCCCCGCCCCATTCGGTCCGATAATAGCATTGATTTTTCCTTTTTTAATCAAAAAATCTACATTATTAACTGCTGCTAAGCCGCCAAACCGCTTTGTCAAATTCTTAGTTTCAATAATCATTTTCATCCCTCCTCCACTTTAATAGAAACATCGTTTCTCAAAACAGGCGGCTTCTTATCTTTTCGTTTGATTTTCCAATCAAAGATGGCACCTGCGATTCCACGTGGATAAAAGATGATGATTAATGTAAGCAAAGGTCCGAAGATCAACATTCGGTACTCTTGAAGAAATTGCAGATTTTGCGAAAGTATTACGAGCAGTAACGTTCCCACCAACGGTCCCGAAAGTGTCCCAATCCCACCAACTAAGAGATACATCAATAGGTCGAACATAATGGAGGTGGAGCCGATATCAGGTCCAATAAACCGAATGAATGAAGCATACAGGGCTCCAGCCAAACCTGCGAAAAATGTAGAAAGGACAAAGGCCGTCAGTTTATTCTTCATCGTGGATATACCAATCGTTTGAGCAAGGTCCTCACTATTCCTGATGGCCATATACGTTCTACCTGTTAACGAATGGATAATCCGATACATGACTATGATCACCGCAAGCAGAAACACAAGGACAAGATAATATTGTGAAGCTGCCGTATCGAATGTTATTGGACCGATATTACCTGGGGCAGGGATGCCAATCAATCCTCTAACTCCCTCCGTCAGCCCCTCCCATTTATCAATGACCAGATATATGATATAGCCTACACATAATGTGTATATGGCGAAAAAGTGTTCCTTTGTCCTCAATGCTATTAATCCGATTACAAATCCAATCGCACATGTGATCAAACAGGCCCCCACAAGAGCCAGCCAAAAATTCATTCCAGATTTTACTGTCAGCAGCCCAAGTGAGTATGCACCAATTGCAAAAAATCCAGCATGAGCAAGCGAAAGATAACCAGTATAGCCTGATAACAAATTGATTCCGTAAACAGCAATTGCCCAAATGAATGAGAGTGTTAGCATATGAAGATAATAGTCGTTTTGACCGATAATAGGGAATAAAAAAGCTAAGATGATAAGAGCAATAATTCCATTTCGTTTCGTCAAAATCTTCATGCTACCTCTCCCCCTTAGCAAAAAGTCCCGTTGGTTTCACTGTTAAAATTACAACTAAAAGAACGAATGCAATGATGTCTTTATAATCATTTGAAATATAAGTTGCGCCCAGGCTCTCGCTGAAACCAAGGATATAACCGCCGACAATCGCCCCTGGAATACTTCCCATGCCTCCCAGAATGATAATGACGAATGCCTTCAAGATGACGAGATGTCCCATGCCGGGGAAAACGAGGTTAATCGGTGAAGCAAGAGATGAGGCAATGGCGGCTAAGCCACCAGATATCATGAAGGTCAGCATAGCGACTTTGTTGATGTTAATCCCTACAAGTGAAGCTCCTTCACGACTTTGGGACATCGCAATTATCGTTGAACCGGTATACGTTTTCTTGAGGAAAAGATAAAGCAAAATCATCACCACGATAGCCGAAACGATAATCAACAAGCGCTGCAGTGTAAACGTCAACCCCATGATGTTGACGACTTGATCGTAAGGAGAAGTCATTGTATGGAAATCGGCGCCCCAGACAAATTGCGCAAAGGCTTCAAGAAAAAGAAGGATCCCGATTGCCGCAATTTTATCGTGCAATGGCGGTGCCTCCCTTAACAAGCGGAACACGAAACGTTCCAATAGAACACCCATCAAACCAACAACGATTACGGATACAAACATAGCAAACCAATAATTAATGCCATATAACGTCATCATTGATAATGTGATGTACCCTCCCAACATATAGAGAGCTCCGTGGGCAAAGTTCGGGATATGCAAAATTCCATATACAAGCGTCAATCCCAGGGCAACTAAACTATAAACGCTTCCAATTGTCAAACCATTAAAAAGCTGCTGGATTAAAATATCCATTTACTTCCTCCTTCTTAATTATTGAATTTTTATCATGCTATTTGGTTATTCCTGCTTCACAATCAAGGGCATGCCTAGAAAACCAGCCATTCAAAAAAGTGAGAGGCATCTATTCATTAATCAAACTGACGATTTTTGATTCTGTTAACGGCAACGGAATTCTAATACTGTTTACCCTACGTTCGCCCGATAATGGATTGCGACAAGCAGATGAAGAAGCCTCCGATAAACCGTAGCCTTCAATGATTTTTATTTTTGTTAGCTTTTCAAACTGATGTAACATCGTAGGAGACAACGGGGCTGAATCACATAAACAGAACTATAATGTATGCAAAGCATTATGAGTATCACCAAGTTCTTTGATTAAAGAGTTTTACATTTGGGGTAAGCCATGAAAAATGGTCACTTTGCAAGTCTCGCTCAACTCGATTACCCGTTTAGCCTAAAACACGGGCACGATGACATTCGCTGCACCAAGCATAACAGCCAAGTTCATCGTGATAGTCATCATATACACATGATAAAGCGGAGAAGCCGTCATGATTACTTCCTCACCGAACTGAATCCTCGATTGAAGAAAGCTTTGGTTCTGAATCACATTGGCAACTAAATTAAAATGGGTTAGTTCCACACCCATTCTCTGTCCGGAAGTCCCGCCTATATACTGAATCACAGCCATATCTACTTTTGGACTTATAGTCGCTTCCCCTACCTCTTTCGGAGGGGCATGGATAAGGTCATCAAGATATTCAAAAGGCAATGTGAGTTTTAATTCTTTATTATCACCACCTACATATATACGAGGTCTTGAAGTAGCTGATAAAACGCCCAACTTGTTAGCGCTTTCATTTTCAGTGACTAAGTATTTCAATTGTACGTCTTCTTGAATCTCTCACATTTCTCTAACCATACATAACGGGTTGATTAGTATAATGATCATTCCTAGTTTAATAGCAGCATAATAGGCGATTAGATAATCGGGTTGATTACCTAGCAAGAAACCAATTTTATTACACTTTTTTGCCCCTGCCTTATAACAAGCAGTTGCAAGACCATCCACATTTCGCATAAGTAATCATTTGTTCTTCATAATAAATGGCTGCCCGGTCCCCAAAACCTATTTACGGAAAGCATTCTGCATAGGCTGATTTTAGGGATATTCGTAGATTTCATCGTCTGAATATAACCGCTTTCCCATGGTCGATCACCTGGATCAATCAACTATCTCACCTCACACTTTCTACATGGAAATTCCGTAGATTAATTCCTTATTAATATGCAAGTGCTGTGCCATAGTTAAACACAGTTACTGTGGCTATTTCAAAGTCCCAGAAAATTCATTATTGAATCATATAAATGAAAAATGGGGTTCTATATAGGATAGTCATCATTCACTTTTGACTGAAAAAATCATTTCTGAATTAAGTTAGTTTCGTGAATGAAGACCTAAAATAACGAGAGTCACTAATATTTGTTATTCAACGGGTAGCGATAAATAGTAAGAGGGGATTTCCGATAAACGGAAATCCCCTCTTACTTACCTATCCTTTTCACTGACCTTTAATTGATATTTTTTAAGTTTCCTCACAATTGTCGCCTGACTCGAATCTAGGGCTTCTGCGATTTCATATGTAGTTTGGTAGGTTTGCGCCGCTTTCGTCAATATTTCCTTTTCCGCTCTTTCTACCGCTTCTTTTAAAGTAAGTGTGCCTTTAAGGTTGGAAAAATTTTGATTTACCTGCTGATATTCTTCCGGAAGATCGCTAAGTGAAAGTAATTGATTATTTGTTAGGACGACGAGCCTTTCCACTATATTATTCAATTCACGGACATTTCCTGGCCAATCATATTGAAAAAAATATTCTTTCAATCTCGAATCTATTTCTTTCGAGAATTTATATTGTTCGTTGGCTTTTGTTAAAAATAAATCCGTCAATGCTAGAATGTCTTCTCTTCTCTCCCTTAAAGGGGGAATCGTAATTGGTATGACATTCAGCCTGTAATAGAGATCTTCACGGAATTCACCTACTTTAACCATTTCCAATAAGTTGCGGTTCGTGGCTGCGATTATTCGAACATCAATTTTTTTGGGCTTCGTTCCTCCGATTCTTTGAATCTCCCTTTCCTGAAGTGCCCTAAGTAGCTTTACCTGCAATTGTAGAGGAAGCTCACCCACTTCATCCAAAAATAAAATCCCACTCTCAGCCACTTCAAACATCCCTGGTTTCCCTTTTTGATTAGCTCCGGTAAACGCGCCGCCTTCATATCCAAAGAGTTCGGATTCCAATAAATCCGCCGGAATTGCCCCGCAGTTTATCTTTACGAAATCTCCTTTTTTAGATCGGATGCTCCGGTTGTAAATATTACGGGCCAGTACATCTTTTCCAACGCCCGTTTCTCCTAAGATCAGTACTGTCGCATCAATATCCGAGATTCTTTCGGCAATCTCATAAATCATTTTCATCTTATCACTGACAAAAACAACCCCATCCTGACTTGTTATCTTTCGAAGTTTTTCAATTTCCTGCTTATATTGATTATTCAATTCATTTACTTTCGTCAATTCATGCATCAGTTCATTTAAATCTGACAAATCACGTATGTTCGTAACGACTTGCTCAATTTCACCTTCTTCATTAAAAACGGGACTTCCTGTAATTAATGTTTCTTTTCCAGCAAAATTATCCTGTACGACTGAAACCGTTCGTCGCAGCTTCACTACCTTATGTGTCACCGAAGTATTCAAAATACCTCGTTTTATTAATTGGTCCACCGATTTGCCGATATAATACTCTTTCGGAATGCCAGTAATCCGTTCAATCGCTGAATTTGTGTAAAGTGTAATGCCATTTTGATCGGTGATATAAATCCCATCATAGGAATTTTCAATAATGGCATCAAGAGCGCGATTCAGTTTTTCCGTTTCATGGGCATCAACCAATAAATTATCCAAAAATTGTGTTTCACTGCCTACATATAGAATATCGCCATTATCCAATTGTGTCAGAAATATAAATAAATACCGTTTGTCATGCAGGCGTGCAGCTGCCAATCTATTATTATCGAGAAATTGCCACTCTTCAAATTGTTCGGTAAGTAGTTTCTTCCCATTCTGTCCTATCCGATCATTTAGGTAACTGCTCCAATCCCTAATCCGGTATTCAGAATCAACGACTAGAGCAGGAAAGATCCACTCTTTGAGCAAATTAATCTGAGAATCCTGTTTTACATGATTCATTAATAATATTCACCGCCGCAAAAAGAATTCTTTTTTAGTACAATTCTGGATAGATTTCGAATCTCCTTTAATATTGTCGAATTTTAATCCTAAAAAAAGTAGTGATGAAATAAATTTCACCACTACTTTCCTTTAGTAGGTCCTAAAAATAACCTCTCCACTGATCGCTTCCTTACCTGATTGGTTGATTGCTGCTACATTGAAATAATACTTATCTTCCTTTTTCTCTTTTAAATCTGCTTGAAGGGTGATAACATCATTCAAGAAAACCATACCTTTGAAACGAATCTTGTATTCTTCAATGTACCCAATTTCATATAGATTACTGAAAATCTTTGCCAGGTTTCCCATCGTCCACATTCCGTGTGCAATAATCCCAGGCAAACCAGCATTTTTTGCTTCTTCATCAATCGTATGAATGGGATTGAAATCACCTGATGCCCCTGCATACTTAATGAGATCCAAACGTGTTACAGGACCAAGCTCTATCGAATGCAACGAGTCGCCAATATGCAGTTCAGTTAATGTAGTCACTTGCTCATCACCATCCTTTTTATCGTTTCATTGATAATGACAAGTTGTTCAGCGGTAAAAACAATTTCTCCATTTGCATCTGTCCCGTAATTTTTTAAGGCTAGGAATCCCATTTCCCCTTGCTTTCCTTTTTTCTCATAGTAGTCCCTCACTTCTGTATAACAGGTAATTTCTTCTCCAACCCTCAGCGGACGGTTATAATGATATTTCTGTTCACCGTGTATCAATCCTTTATTTGGGAGGTCTAAGCCTTCAATCGTTCCAAAATCAAAAACTCTTGGAAAAGTTGGGGGCGCAATATTCGTACCATACCTTGATTGCCTACCTTTTTCTTCATCGATGAAAATCGGATGCGGGTCACCAATCGCTAACGCAAATTTTTTAACGGCTCCCCGTTCAACCAGATTTTTAACCGGTTTAGATTGTTTTCCAATACTTTCATTGAACATATCATCCCGCCTTTACTCTTAATTTTTTGGACCACCCGCAACATATAGAACTTGCCCACTAACGAAAGATGATGCTTCATCAGCGAAAAATGCAACAGCATTAGCGATGTCACTTGGAATACCGCTTCTAGCAACTGGAATACTGTTTGCCCTATCCTGGATAAATTGTTCAAAACTCACTCCCATTCGCCGTGCTGTTTCTTTCGTCATTTCGGTTTCAATAAAACCAGGTGCTACCGAATTAGCCGTTATTCCATATTTACCAAGTTCAATTGCGAGTGTTTTTGTTAACCCCTGCAACCCCGCTTTTGCCGCTGCATAATTAGCCTGACCGCGGTTACCTAGTGCCGAGGTGGAAGATATATTAATAATTCTCCCATATTTGTTTTCAACCATATACTTCTGAGCCGCACGAACCGCATTGAAGGTACCTTTTAAATGCACGTCCATTACTGTCTGCCAATCTGAATCGGTCATTTTAAATAGTAAATTATCTCGAATGACACCTGCATTATTCACGAGAATATCTAGCGAACCGAACGTATCAGCTATTTCTTTTACTGATGCTTCTACCTCTTCTGAATCCACCACATTGGCGACCCTTGTAAAAATGGTATGGCCTTGATCCCTTAGTTCATTTCCTGTTGAGGTCAAAACTTCCTCATTTATATCTATGATAGCAACCTTTGCGCCTTCACTTGCAAATAGTTCTACGATTGCCCGTCCAATTCCCCTGCTTCCACCAGTAACTAAAGCGGTTTTCCCTGAAAATCTTCCTGTCATAATCTTTTCCTCCTAATCTATTATAAAAATTGTCCTAATTTAACATGTCCTTTAATTAAATTCCGTGAAATAATCATGCGTTGTATTTCATCGGTCCCATCATATATTCTCCAAAGTCTTGCCTCACGGTACCAGCGCTCAATTGGAAGTTCCTTCGTATAACCCATGCCCCCATGTATTTGCAACACGCGATCAACGACACGATTCCCCATATTTGCTCCATAGAGTTTAGCCATAGAAGCTAGATGACGATTGTCTTCTCCATGATCTAGTGTGTAGGCGGCATTTAACACAAGCCACCTTGCAGCTTCGATTTCAACAGCCGAGTCAGCAATCTGCCATTGAATAGCCTGGCGCTCAGCGATTGGTTTTCCGAATGTGACGCGTTCTTTTGCATAATCTATAGCCATTTGCAGCAATCGTTCTGAAGAACCGACAGCACGTGCCCCCACGATCCATCTTGCAAAACCAATCCATTCAAGGCCAAGTTTATAACCTCCATGCACTTCTCCTAAAATATTTTCCTCGGGTACCCGAACATTATCGAAAACTAAACCAGCCGGTCCCCATTCTCCCATCGTGTTGATATACTCAGATTTCCAGCCCATGCTCCGATCTACGATGAAACAGGTGACCCCTTCTGTACCAGTTTCTTGATGAAGTTCTTTATCGGTAACAGCAATGACCATGACGAAATCGGCATCATTTCCACCTGTAATGAATGTTTTTTCTCCATTCAGCACCCACTCATTGCCATCTTTTATCGCAGTCATTTTAATATTTCGAGTATCGGACCCAGCTCCCGGCTCCGTCATGGCAAAACAGGATTTTTTCTCCCCATTAATCGTAGGAATCAGATACTTCTTTTTCTGTTCTTCGTTTCCATAATAGAGAATATTGTCCGCAGAACCGCCAAAGCTGAAAGGTACAAACGTTTTTGATACTTCCATCAAGACTATTGCCATCATCATCTGCCCTAAGTCGGCCCCGCCAAACTCCACCGGCGTATTAATGCCCCAGAACCCCGCTTTTTTTGCTTTTTCCTGTAATTCTATTAATTTCCCTTCAGGTAAACTAGGTTTTCCTGCTATTTCGTTGCGAAGTACTTCATTTTCCAAAGGAATTAATTCATTTTCCACGAACTTGCGTATTGTTTTTTGTACCATTTTTTGTTCATCTGATAAACGTAAATCCATTATAACCCCTCCATTTTCTCATTAAACTATTTTTGATAATTTTTCTTTAATTGTCCTGTAATGATATTTTTCTGGATTTCGGACGTTCCTTCATAAATTCTAGTAATTCGTGCATCCCGATAGAAACGTTCGACTGGATAATCCTTCATGTATCCCATCCCTCCATGAATTTGAACTGCTCTATCAGCGACCCTGTTATATACTTCCGAACCATACAGCTTCAGCATTGCCGCTTCTTTAATAATTTTCTCTTTTTGATCGACCATCCATGCAACCCGGTATGTGAATGAGCGGAGAGCTTCTATTTCCATCGCCATTTCGGCAATCATATGAGATACGGCTTGATGATCGATAATAGGAACATCGAATTGTTCACGTTCAGTAGCATAATGGATTGATAAATCAAGCAGGTATTGGCAGGACCCCAAATTTCGTGCGGCAAGTCCCGCCCGGCCATTTGCAAGGATTTTTAATGCATTGACATAGCCTTTCCCGACTTCCCCTAGTACATTTCCCACTGGAACCTCACAATCTTCAAAAACCAGTTCGGCAGAATGTGAGCCCCTAAGTCCCATTTTCCTTTCAATGCTACCAATTTGAAAACCTGGGAACCCCTTCTCTACAATGAATGACGTGATTCCTTTTGCTCCTATTCCCTTATCCGTTACCGCCATAACAGTAAAAATATCGGCCACATCTGCATTCGTTATATAATGCTTAGTCCCATTAAGAATATACTTATCTCCTCTTTTGACAGCAGTCATTTTTAGATTCGTCGCATGAGATCCGGCAGCAGGCTCAGTTAAAGCGAATGCGCCAATTTTATTTCCGCTTGCCATATCTGGCAGGTACTTTTGCTTTTGCATTTCATTGCCCATTTCTACGATTCCGACCGTCCCTATGCCAGTATGGGCACCAATCAGAGTGGTATATCCATTATGTGTTTTACCGATTTCTTCATATAAAGCACATTTCCCTACCATCCCAATGCCTAGCCCGCCGTACTGTTCTGGGATACTGAGTCCGAATAGCCCGATTTCCTTCGATAATTTGATGATGGATTCTGGAATATGATCATCTTCCTCTATTTGCATTGAATATGGTTCGATTTCTTCTTCAATAAACTGCCGTATATTTTCTTTTAAAAGTAGGATGTCTTCATCTAAGCGAAAGTCCATTTGCATTCCCCTTTTTACCTATGAATTATTTGTTAGCGTTTTCATTCATTACCGGATAAGCAGCTTTATATTTTTCTTGAAGCTTTCGTTTTAAAATTTTACCGACCGCAGTTTTGGGAAGTTCACTTTGAAAGGTGATAACTTCCGGTACTTTAAAGGCTGCGAGCTGTTTTCGGCAGTATTCATTCAGTTCCTTTTCAGTTATCCATTCATTTGGCTTAATAACAACGGCTGCATGAACGGTTTCACCACGGTATTGGTCGGGAACACCGAATACCGCTGCTTCAAGTACCTTTGGATGGCTGTAAAAAACCTCTTCAATTTCAATAGGATAAATATTAAATCCGCCTGCGATAATCATTTCTTTCTTTCGTCCAACGATGTAAAAGAAACCATCTTCATCCATCTTTGCGATGTCACCGGTATATAGCCATCCGTTTTGAATCGCCTGCAACGTTTCTTCTGGCATGCCCCAATACCCTTTCATCACCTGAGGTCCCTTAATAACCAATTCGCCAGGTGTATCAACCAAAAGGGACGGCTCACCTGTAATACTGTCAATAATGGCGGCATCTGTATTTGGGATAGGTATCCCAATACTTCCGGGTTTTTGCAGGCCTCTAACTGGATTTCGATGCGTCACTGGTGAAGCCTCAGACAAACCATATCCTTCAGCGATCATTGATCCGCTTACTTCGTTAAAACGTGACAATACATTTAGAGGCAATGGCGACGAACCCGAAGTGCATGTTTTCAAAGAATTCAAATCAAAAGGATGGGACTGGTAATATTGTAATAAAGCAATATACATCGTCGGCACAGCTGGGAAAATAGTCGGTTTGAGCTTATTAATAATATCAACTATCTCAGCCACCTCAAACCTAGGTACTATAATTAAATTACCTCCATTATAAAACGTCAAATTCATAGCAGAGGTCATACCATATACATGAAATAGAGGAGAAACGGCAAGTACCCTTTCCTTCGCCTTTTGAGTATTGATTTGTGAAGTAGCCGCGCTTTGCAAGGTGTTAGCCACGATGTTTCGATGTGTTAGCATCGCACCTTTTGAACGCCCCGTCGTTCCTCCTGTATATTGGAGGACAGCAACATCTTCATCAGGTTCAATTGGTACAGTAAAATCTGCCTCTATTATTTTCATAAGCCTTTTTGTCAGCTCACACCTGCCATTTTCCATAGACACGCTTATTGTCTTTTCAACACGTGTTTCTGGTAATATGGCTTCTACCGTGGGATAAAGTTTATCGAGCACAATGATGTGTCTTGCACCTGAGTCTTTTAGGACATGTATCAATTCGTTCGCCTTATACATTGGATTGATTTGAACAACGATCGCACCATTCAAAAGCGTTCCAAAAAAACTAATCGGATATTGAGGACAATTGGGCAGCATAATAGCCACACGATCTCCCTTTTTAACCCCATCATCAGCAAGTATCCGGGCACATCTTTTCACTAACTGCCCCAACTCAGAATATGTATACGTTTGATCCATAAACGTAATCGCTGTTTTATCCGGATACAGTCCAACTGATTGGTAAAATAAGTCTGTTAGAGATATTTCAGGTATATCAATTTCCATTGGATTTCCGGACGGGATATGCTTGTTCCAAGGTCTATCCATTAGTCCTCCCCTTTCTTCATTCAAAAAATAAAGAAGTCATGCTAATATTATGCAAGGACTGTGCCAAAAATAAAGCGTACTGGTGCATAGATTCTATCAGCATTAGAATTCATAATTGAATTATTTGTTGTCTGGATAAGATTATTAGCTTGCTAGTACAAGGATTTAAAATTGACTCAATAAGTCATTTTTGATTTAAGAATATAGCCCGAAAAAATAATAATTGTTGTAGTTGCAAATAATGGGATATTATCAGGAGATTATTTTCTGGTCGATGAACATGATACATAACCGGCACCCTACCGTTTATTTGTTTTGTTTGTTTTTCATCATAATAAACTAAATAAAAGGGATGCTGATTATTGTCAGCATCCCTTTTTATAAAAAAATTGTTTACGACTCTAAAGCAGATTCATCCTCTAAAGATATCTTCCACAATTCTTTCGCTTTTCCACTTACAGTTTCATCAAAAACAAAAGATCCATTCGTGTAACGATCATGATTTTTTAATGAAGCAGCATGGATTGTTTCAATTATGCCCTTTTCAGAAAGAATGAAAAGACTGTCGGTTTTATTGACAGTTTCAAATCCAATGACCCGATGTGGATTCGATTTCAATTCTCTCAAGACCACGACCCCGCGTTTTGCACGGCCAGTTTTTTCAAACTCGGTTAATTTCATTTTCTTGATGGCTCCGCGCTGGGTAACAATCAGAATTGATTCTTTACTATCCTTAGCTAAAACCTTGCCGCCAATAACATAGTCATCTTCTTTCAAATTAATCCCCTTAACTCCTGCTGCACGGACTCCAACTACACTTACTTCTTCTTCATCAAACCATAAACCGTAGCCATTATGAGTGACTAGGAAAAGCTCGGCCTGACCATCTGTATGATGGACATCAACCAATTCATCATCGCCCTTTAAATTGACACCAACTAGCGGTTTCGAATGCCGCTGTGCTTTATAGGAAGCTAGTTCAGTCTTTTTCACCATACCGTTTTTCGTGACGAACACTAAGAATTGCGGCAGGGTAAAGTCTTTGATTGGAATCGCTTTTATGATTTGTTCTTCTCGATCAATAGGAATGATGTTCGCGATATGCTGGCCGGTTTCCTTCCAGCGAATATCAGGAAGCTGATGAACTGGACAATAAAGGTAATTACCTTTGGAAGTAAACAGCAACAGAACGTCTGTTGTATTCATTTCCAGCCGCTGAAGCATTCGATCGGAATCTTTCATGCCAAAATCAAGCCCGCCTGATGCTGAATACGATCGTAAGGACGTCCGTTTGACATAGCCTTCTTTCGTCACTGTCACCATCACGTCTTCACTCGCGATCAAGACTTCAAGATTGATTTTGATTTCTTCAATATCTTTCTCAATTTTAGAGCGGCGTCCGTCATCAAACCCTTTTTTAATGAATCGTAATTCTTTTTTTATTACTTGGAGAAGTACCCTTTCACTGCCTAGGATTTTGGTCAATTCCTCAATTTTGCTGTTCAACTCCGCTGCCTCTTCTTCAAGAGCCGTAATATCTGTGTTTGTTAATCGGTATAATTGTAAGGATACAATAGCTTCTGCTTGGGCTTCTGTAAAAGAAAATTTAGCGATAAGGTTATCTTTAGCATTACGTTTGTCTTTAGACGCACGGATGACAGCAATAACTTCATCTAAAATGGACAGTGCTTTCATTAAACCATCGACAATATGTGCCCGGTCATGTGCTTTTTGCAATTCATAACGGGAACGGTTCACAATTACTTCTTTACGATGATTGATATACGCATCGAGCATTTTTGGAAGGCTCATTAACGTTGGTCGTTTTTTATAAATCGCGACCATATTAAAATTGTATGCAATTTGAAGATCTGAATTTTTGTATAAATAATGCAGGACACCATTTGCATCTGCTTCTTTTTTCAGTTCAATTACAATACGTAAACCTGTACGATCAGTTTCATCACGTACTTCTGCGATGCCTTCTACTTTCCGATCAAGACGGAATTCATCCATTTTCTTAACAAGGTTCGCTTTATTGACTTCATAAGGGATTTCAGTGATGACGATTTGCTGTTTACCACCACGGATTGTTTCCACTTCAGCCAAGCCACGAATTATGATTTTCCCTTTACCTGTTTCATAGGCTTTACGGATACCTTCAATTCCTTGAATGATACCACCTGTAGGGAAATCCGGACCTTTAATGACCGTCATTAATTCTGCTACTGTTGCTTCTGGATTATCAATTCGCATTATAGCAGCATCAATGACCTCACCTAATTGATGCGGAGGGATTTCCGTTGCATAGCCTGCAGAAATTCCTGTCGAGCCGTTAACAAGTAAATTAGGGAACATCGCAGGTAATACGATAGGTTCTTCTGAGGTATCATCAAAATTCGGGACAAAATCAACAGTTCGTTTTTCAATATCACGTAACATCTCAGATGCAATTGATGAAAGCCTTGCTTCTGTATATCGCATTGCAGCAGGCGGATCTCCATCAATACTACCGTTGTTTCCGTGCATTTGGACCATGACTTTACGCAACTTCCAGTCCTGGCTCATTCGTACCATCGCCTCATAAACCGAAGAATCTCCATGAGGGTGATAGTTACCAATTACATTTCCGACTGTTTTTGCAGATTTTCTAAATCCTTTTTCCTGTGTATTTCCTTCTACATACATCGCATATAATATCCTGCGCTGTACCGGTTTTAACCCATCCCGAGCATCTGGAAGTGCTCGATCCTGAATAATATATTTACTATAACGCCCGAAACGGTCTCCAATAACCTCTTCAAGCGGCAAATCACGAAACGTTTCCTCAAATACCATCGTTATTGACCTCCTCTTCAATCGACATATTTTCATTATCTAAAATATTCGATTCTTCTTCGAGACCAAAAGCGACATTGGTTTCAATCCATTTACGGCGTGGTTCCACTTTGTCTCCCATTAACGTTGTCACACGTCTTTCTGCACGCGCACCGTCATCGATTTTCACGCGGATTAATGTTCTGGTTTCCGGGTTCATTGTCGTATCCCATAATTGATCGGCATTCATCTCACCCAGCCCTTTATAGCGCTGAATCATATAGCCTTTCCCCACCTTGTTTATCGCTCCCTGAAGTTCATCATCACTCCATGCATATTCAATGACTTCTTTCTTCCCGGTCCCTTTACTCACTTTATATAACGGCGGCAAGGCTATGAACACCTTACCCGCCTCAATTAACGGCTTCATATAGCGGTAAAAGAATGTCAGCAGCAGCACTTGGATATGGGCGCCATCCGTATCGGCATCAGTCATGATAATCACTTTATCATAATTAGTGTCCGAGGTATTAAACTCGGCCCCGACGCCTGCACCGATAGCATGGATAATCGTATTGATTTCTTCGTTTTTAAAAATATCCGCTAGTTTTGCCTTTTCTGTATTGATAACTTTACCCCGTAATGGCAGTACCGCTTGAAAACGGCGATCGCGGCCTTGTTTTGCGGATCCTCCTGCAGAGTCCCCTTCCACAAGATACAATTCATTCCGCTCAGGATTTTTAGATTGAGCTGGTGTCAATTTACCAGAAAGGATGGCATCCGACTTTTTCCGTTTCTTCCCACTTCTTGCATCTTCACGCGCTTTACGAGCAGCTTCACGTGCCTGGAATGCTTTAATTGATTTTTTCACCAACAGTGCACTAGTAGTCGGATCTTCTTCAAAAAAGTAAGCCAAGTGCTCCGACACGATTGAATCAACAGCCGAACGGGCTTCGCTTGTTCCAAGCTTGCTCTTGGTTTGTCCTTCAAATTGCAAAAGTTCTTCAGGGATACGCACAGAAATAATTGAAGATAAGCCTTCTCGTATATCGGTACCTTCGAGGTTTTTATCTTTTTCCTTAAGCAGCCCCATTTTTCTAGCATAATCATTAAATGCCCGTGTCATAGCCGTTTTTGCGCCAATCTCATGGGTGCCGCCGTCTTTTGTACGAACATTATTTACAAAGCTTAGAATATTTTCTGAATACCCATCATTAAATTGAAAAGCCAGGTCGACTTCTATCCCATTCTGTTCTCCTTCTAAGCTAATAACACTATGAAGGGTTTCCTTTTCTTCATTTAAGTAGGCTACAAAGGCTTCAATTCCGTTTTCATAATGAAAAGTCTCATGCAGGTCATTACGTTCATCCGTCAATTCTATTTTCATGCCTTTTAAAAGAAAGGCTGATTCGCGTAGACGTTCAGAGAGGATATCATAATTAAAAGTCGTAACCGAAAAAATTTTCGGATCTGGCTTGAAATGGATTTTCGTCCCAACTTGGTTGGTCTTTCCAATTTTCTCTAGGGTCGTTTCCGGTTTTCCTCCCTTGAAAAACCGTTGTTCATAAACAAAGCCATCTCTTTTAATCGTCACGACAAGCCATTCAGACAATGCGTTAACGACAGAGGCACCCACACCATGAAGGCCACCGCTCGTTTTATATCCGCCTTGTCCAAATTTACCGCCTGCATGAAGAATCGTCAAAATGACTTCAGGTGTTGGTTTCCCCAATTTATGCATTCCAGTGGGCATCCCACGCCCTTTATCTGTCACACTTATACTGTTATCTTTATGTATTTTCACACTAATCTGGTCTCCATATCCAGCCAAAGCCTCATCTACGGAGTTATCTACAATCTCGTACACTAAATGATGAAGTCCACGTGCATCAGTACTGCCGATATACATACCGGGACGTTTTCTGACCGCTTCAAGTCCTTCCAGTACCTGAATTGCATCATCATTGTACTCGATTGTTTTTACTTTCTTTGCCACAGAAATTCCCCTTTCCTTACTAAACACAATTTCCGGGCCAAATCATACTGCAATGAAATGACTCTCTAGCTCTTACAAAATAATTCATACGTTGATAATCATACAAAAAGTATAATACTTTCACGAACAAAGAACAAGTGTTCTATTTTTTTAGTCCCTTTTATTAGCGTTAGCACCATCCGTTAAAACTTGTTAGTTTTGTAAACGTATCTTAGCTACCGTTCTAATTGTAGCGGTAATTTTTCATTTGGCAAATACACTTTTACTATTTCGCTTAAATTATTCTTTAAAATGATCGATATGCCCCCACGTTCTCCAAATCCAGTCATAGCTAGGCATTATTGGATTTCTTCGGATGAAACTTTCGATACCTTTAAGAAAGAGCGGAAAATCCGCTCTTTCCAATTTACTTCGTAAGTGCATGTTCAACTTTTATACATCGATCCATGATGACAGTATAACCTTTTTCTTTTAGATAATCATAAGCTTCTTCATTTTCAACCCCAAGCTGCGCCCAAAAAATATCAGCATCGATTTCTGCGAATTCTTTTGCAATCCCCGGGAGGAATTCAGAACGGCGAAAAACATTGACGATATCAACATGCCCTTCAATATCTTTAAGTGCTTTTACGGCCTTAACGCCCAGCACTTCAGTTACAGCTGGATTTACCGGGATGATTTCATATCCGCTATCCTGCATTGCTTTTGATACCATATAAGAAGTACGCTCGGGGTTATTTGATAATCCCACAACAGCAATGCGCTTCGATTTTTTTAACATCTGACCCATTTCTTCTCTGCTTGGATTTTCTATCATTTTTATCAATCCCCTTTATAATAAAATGTATTCTTACGCATAAAGTATTCCTCAACATGGATATTTTACAGAGAAAAGCTGACTATTACCATTATTAAGAAAAACAATTATACAAGAAATAACTTGCTTCGAAAAGGTAAGTCTCTCTTAACTTCCTTTATTTTCATACAGACTACCACGTATTGCATCAATTTATACACTATAGGTAACCCGCATATCTTATATTTACGAAAAAACGAATTCATAAACCTCTCCACCCTATATGAACATAAACGTATATCAAATGATGTATGTTCATCAAGGAAAAATCTTTTTTTAGTGGATTTTTTTTTTGACAGCCATACCATTTTGTCACGAAAATGTTACAATAAGAGGAGCTTATCAGGTATTTAAAGGCTGTTTTAGCTGTTCCTCCACGTCCAATATCGATAAAAGGAACATTCAGCCTGTTAACCGAGATAAAATAAGAAGATTTTTCTTTAAAGAAAGGGTCATAGAATGCTTACATTTATCACTTTACTGTCTGCCTACTTGATTGGTTCGATTCCATCCGGTCTAATAATCGGAAAAACCTTTTACAAAATCGATATTCGGGAGCATGGCAGTAAAAATCTAGGCGGGACAAATACCTTCCGGACACTTGGTGTCAAGGCAGGGCTAACCGTTACTATCATGGATATACTTAAAGGGACTCTAGCAACTTTTCTTCCGTTAATGCTAGGCGTGGAAATGAATCTATTGCTAGCCGGACTTTTTGCAGTAATCGGTCATATGCTCCCTATTTTTGCAAACTTTCGGGGTGGGAAAGCAGTCGCAACATCGGCTGGTGTTATCCTCGCATATGAACCATTATTTTTTCTTATTGTCCTTATCATATTCTTTATATCCTTATACATATCCAAATATGTTTCACTATCTTCCATGATTGCTTGTCTACTAGCTCTCATTTACAGCTTAGTGTTTCATACCGATGATTGGGCTCTTATTATTGTAATTGGCATTTTAACGATTTTCATCTTTTACCGCCACCGTGCGAACATCAAACGAATAATCGATAAAACTGAACCAAAAGTAAAATGGTTGTAAGAGGAGACCATTGGCTTTTTTAAACAAAAATAAAAGCCCGTCTTTACGGGCTTATTTCTATTCTAAAATTAATAGGCCATATGCTTCAGAATCCTGGCATGTCCTAACACCTTTTCCGCAGAATTTCCAATTTTCTAAATCATTATGTTTTTAACAAACTTCATTGTTAAGATTAAATAAGTTCAGCAGTATTACGTTTCACCTTTTAATCTCCTACCTACTAGCGGAAGCAAAAGACTAATTGATTCATGCAAATTGCCCTCATAAGGATTGAATAATTGAAGCATAGAGGCTACACTAGAACTAACCAAAAATCGTCTTTAGGAGAAGAGCCATGAAACCATTACAAATATCAACCGAAACCGCATTAAAGTTATCTGAATCTCTCAACATGCCATTAGAGCAAATCATGCATATGCCCACGCCCATCTTGCTGAAAAAGCTGGCTGAGGCTGAAGCCAAAGAAAAAACAAAATAGCTGCAGACAATGCAGCTATTTTTGTGTGCGCTCATAGTTAGGTGAAACAACCTTACCGATAACATCTTGAAAGGCGTTCCACTCTTCCCATTGAACTTGAAATTGAGCAACACCCAATTTCGTCGCATAATAGTATTTTCTTTTAGGACCTTCTAAAGAATCTCGCCAATAACTTATTAGATACTCTTTCACTTCAAGCCTTTTTAAAGCGGGGTATAGCATACCTTCTTTATAATGCAAATAGCCATCACTTAACTGTTTAAGCTGTTCAATCATTTCATACCCATACATATCCTTTTGAGCTAATAGTGAAAGCAGCACCATCTCCGTACTCCCTTTTAGCAGCTCTGTTTTCCGCAAATTAGCTACCCCCTCTAAATAAGATGATCTATCACTATATCTTCACATTTTATAGTTTCCAAAATAATCCTATTGGAACTATAAAAAGCTTGATTAACTCACTATAATACCAATATTTCAAATATTCATCTACCAATTTATGTTATATAGCTAAGGACATAATAAAAACTTCCGTTGAATTCAAAAAAAAACCGCTCAAAGGCGGATTTTAGTTGGAGAAATAATTTTTTTCATGTTAGCCAATGGCTTCTTTTTAAAGGAGAGTAAAAGATTGTTTTCATATGTACAAGCAAATTCGTATGGAGGGTCATCCAGTAAAATATCCCTTAGATAATACTTTATGTTGGGCACAACTTCATCTGCCTCCATAACCCATTGATATGGCTTCCAGGCAAGTTCTCCTTCATCGCAAGCTAGAAGTCCACCCCCGGTATCTTCGGCTCGGTATACATACATTCCTCCCGTTTGATTCCATGTCACAATCCCACGAAAGGTCAGTCCTTTTACCTTCAAACCAGTTTCTTCAATAATTTCTCGTTCCATCGACTCATCGATTGTTTCACCTGGTTCAATTTTCCCGCCTACACCATTCCATTTATGTTTATTTGGCTCTTTTTTGCGAAAAAGCATTAAGACTTCATTTTTGCCAGATTTTTTTCGAGTAATAAAACAAATATTGTATATAATCTCCATTGCGATTTCCTTTCTATAGCGCACAATATTCGCATCTGCTATATAATTACTTTATACTTAAATAGCGAACCTCTGGGAAGGAGAATTTGTATGAAACTAACAATTTCCGAACAAGCTGCTAAGTGGTATAGCGATGAGTTAGAGCTTCAGGAAGGCTCTCATTTGCGCTTTTATGTAAGATATGGAGGACATAGTTCCGTTCAAAGTGGCTTTTCATTAGGTATCATGATAGAAGAACCTGAAGCTGTGGCAGCGGCAACTACATTGAATAAGATTACTTTCTATGTGGAAGAAAAAGATATCTGGTACTTCGATGGTCACGATTTACTTATCACCTTTAATGAAAAACTAACTGAGCCTGAATTTCATTACGAAAAAAGTGCTTGATACATGCAACAGCGGTGTAGACTGCTGTTGCAAAATTCCCTATTCAATTGACCAGCCTTTCTTTAATATCCTCGGCTTTAAGAATTTCCTTTTGCCTAGCCCCCAATAGATCAAAATGAGAATAGCCATCCTTCCGGTGGTGAATCCATTCTTTTTTCAGTCCGTATTTTTTGCCCCACTCTGCTAATCGTTCTAAATCATTGCACCCAACTTTTGTCACGGTCTTACAACCAGGAAAGCGATCATCGAGCCAATAATGAGTCAGAAATGCAATTTGTCCCTGATCAATTTGCTGCTTCCAGGCTACTACGTCTACCCGTTTTATCCCAAACGCCATCCTTAATTCACCTCAAATTATGTAATTACATTAGTTAATCCGGTTTTTTATTTTGCTCATAGGCCTCATGCCAATCAGGGAACATACGTTTAATAGATATAGGCCGGAAGGTGTCCTTTTTAACGCAAACATGTGATGACTGGCCGGTTGCCGATACTTCATTTTCCCCGTTAATGATTTCATATCCATAAATGACACGCAGACCATCATACTTCTCAATCCAAGTCTTTATCTTAACCTTATCACCATAGCGAACAGGTATTTTATATGAAGCCCGGATATCCATGACAGGCGAGAGGATACCAACCGCCTCCATATCAGCATAATAAAAGCCTAAATCATTGATCAATTTCGTCCTGCCAAGTTCCATCCATACAAGATAATTAGCATGGTACACAACACCCATTTGATCTGTCTCTGCATACCGAACCTCAATTTCATTTTCAGCAATCAACATCATAATTCCCCACTTTCATTTCTATTGCAATATACATTTTACCATAACTTCCGGCCAACTTTCATTTAAGGAAATTAGCCCATTTTCTACACTCCCATTCTTTATCCATCATCCAAAGACGAAAAATCATTAAAGAAAGGGGGAGAAAGACCCCTTCTTTCTCCCCCTTTCATATTTATTCTAATTCATTATCCGTTTTATAACCTCTTTCACGAGCTTGTTGTTCATCTTCTACTTCTGACATCATGCCAGCAATACTCTCTTTCCTTCGGTCGTTCTTTGCCCTTATCGCCTCTTTATCGCCCGATGAAGAGAATGACAATGTTTCATTTGCAGCCTTTATGTTCTCTTCTGTATTCTGAATTGCATCCTGAAGTTTTTCAACATTATCCAATCGGTTGTCTGGATTGTGTTTAAATGAGTCCATTTTCTATCGCCTCAATTCATGTTATTTTTTTGTAAATAGTTTACATAATATTATTACAAATATTAAATTTAAAGCAGTTTATTCGCCCTTAGTTTGAATAACCTGAGGATGCTTGCCCGATTTATCCTGCATTTGCTTTCCGTTATTTCCTCCTGCTGCTCTCGGTTGCATACCAAGATGACTTGGTCTGAAGTGTTTAGAATCTTTTTTAGGATTACCCATTTTTAATCGCCTCCTTACCTTATCATTGTTAAAAAAGCTGAAATTCATGAGTGCCAGTTTTTGAAAAGGCACTATTTTTTTTAAACTAAATCGAAAAAGAGCCAGCACTTTGAAGAAAACTTCAATGTGCTGGCTCTTTTTTTTCGAAAGAAAGCCCTCGCAAAGGTTATTCAGCCTTTTGCATATGTTTTTTCTCAAGTCGTTCCTCAAGTCTTTCCATTTGTTTAACGTCCATCAACAATTCCTTTTTATTTTCTTTAATCAATTCTTCAAACGTCCGTTTTCTTTTTTTCATCCTTTTCACCTACTTGTTCATAATATATTGTTCAGCATTACCAAATTAACGTAAAATTATGACTATATGGTGCGAAGTCTTTTAATTGTCACAATTATCAGTTATTTATATTTATAAACACCCCTTTATATCACCCTCTATACTTTAACCCATTTTTCATTGACAGTAACCCTATTTTTAATAATTTTTTGATTTTTCAATTAACTTTTGACAAATTTGTTACATATAAGATAAATGAATACTAACTATATAAAAAAATACGGAACCCCATAAGGATTCCGTCATTTGATGCTATTGATATTTCGTTCCATATCTTTAAGCTGCATCGCTGAAATAACCTTATTCCTGATAATACCCTTACTGTCGATAAAGTACGTCGTCGGAATACTAAGAATTTTATAACGCTCATTTACCGGGTCTTTTGCACTCTGACTGTCTAAAGGAATGGTAAAAGTGATACCATTATCCTCAACAAATGCTTGTACATCATTTTCCGGATCAATGTTGACAGCTAGGATGACGACATCATCACCTGCCTGCTGCGAATATTTCTGCATATCTGGCATTTCCTTTTTACAAGGCGGGCACCACGTAGCCCAGAAGTTCAGCATTACTTTTTTCCCTTTATAGTCCGACAAATTAACCTGCTTGCCATCGAGCGTCTTTAGGGAGAAATCTGGTGCCGCTGCACCAATTTTCAGTCCGCCCAGGGAATCATTTTCAGCTTTTTTATCCGGTTTATTATCCATCGCTTGCACGATTGCTATCGTAAACAGTGACAGTAAGACCACCGAGGCAATAATTTTTTTAAGCATACTCGTCCCCCTAGTCCCATTACAATATAATATTTGTTCAATTCCAGAAATAGAACAACTTACTTCCATTTCCACTAACCTCTTCCATCTTATCAATAAATACATATTCAGAAAAGCGTTATTCCTAAAAATCACTATATATTATTCCAGTATTTCATAATCTTGACACAAAAAAACGGCAAACCTAACATGTAGGTTTGCCGCTTCTCAAAAGCTTAAATTAGCCTTTTAATTTATTACGTAATACCATTTGAAGGATACCACCGTGACGGTAGTAGTCGATTTCGATTTCAGAGTCGAAACGAACAAGTACATCAAATTCTTTTACGTTTCCAGCTTCATCAGTAGCTGTAACTGTTACGATATCACGTGGTTTAACTGTTTCGTCGATTTTAACAGCAATCGCTTCTTTACCAGTTAATCCTAGTGTTTCAGCGTTTTCGCCTTCTTTGAATTGAAGAGGAAGAACACCCATTAACGCAAGGTTAGAACGGTGAATACGTTCGAAGCTTTCAGCGATAACTGTTTTGATACCAAGAAGGTTAGTACCTTTTGCAGCCCAGTCACGAGAGCTTCCCATACCGTAGTCTTTACCAGCAATAACTGCAAGACCTGTTCCATCAGCTTTGTATTTCATACAAGCATCATAGATAGCCATTACATCGCCTGTTGGCCAGTAAGTAGTGTAACCACCTTCTGTACCTGGAGCAACTTGGTTACGGATACGAATGTTAGCGAAAGTTCCACGCATCATTGCTTCATGGTTACCACGACGAGAACCGTAAGAGTTAAAGTCACGTGGTTTCACACCGTTTTCACGAAGGTAGATACCAGCTGGTGTATCTTTACCGATAGCACCTGCAGGAGAAATGTGGTCAGTTGTTACTGAGTCACCGAATTTACCTACTACGCGCAAGCCAGAAAGTGGGTTAACTGAACCTGGTTCTGGTGATAATCCTTCAAAGAATGGAGGATTTTGAATGTATGTTGATTTAGAATCGAAAGCGTAAATTGCTTCGTTGCTTGTTTGGATTTCATTCCAACGTTTGTTATCGTTGAATACTGTTTCGTATTCTTTACGGAATAATTCCGGTGTAACTGTTGCTTTAACAGCAGCGTTAACCTCTTCTTGTGATGGCCAGATATCAGCAAGATACACATCGTTGCCGTCTTTATCTTTACCAAGTGAATCATTGTTAAGATCGAAGTCCACAGTACCTGCAAGTGCATATGCCACAACCAAAGTTGGAGAAGCAAGGTAGTTTGCTTTCACTAGTGGATGAATACGACCTTCGAAGTTACGGTTACCAGAAAGTACTGAAGTTACTAGAAGATCTGCTTCAGCAACTGCTGCTTCGATTTCGTCTGCTAATGGACCTGAGTTACCGATACATGTTGTACATCCGTAACCAACTACGTTGAATCCTAATTGATCAAGGTATGATTGAAGACCTGCATCACGAAGGTAACCAGTAACAACTTTAGAACCTGGTGCTAATGATGTTTTTACATAATCCGGAACAGTCAAGCCTTTTTCAACTGCTTTTTTAGCAATAAGACCTGCTCCAAGCATTACGTATGGGTTAGAAGTATTTGTACAGCTTGTGATTGCAGCAATTGCGATCGCGCCTGTTTTCATTACCGTTTCTTTACCATCGGCAAATTTAACAGTTACTTCTTTATCCAATTCAGAATTGTCCATGCCGAAACCTTGGTTACCCATAGGTGCATTGATAGCATCATGGAAAGATTGTTTCATTTGAGAAAGTGGAATCAAATCTTGTGGGCGTTTAGGGCCTGAAAGGTTTGGTTCAATTGCTGAAAGGTCGATTTCCACAACATCATTGTAAGCTGGATCTTCGTTTTCAGGAGAGTAGAACAATCCATTTTCTTTGCAGTAAGATTCAACAACTTTAATTTGTTTTTCATCACGGCCTGTTAAGCGCATGTAATCGATGGCTTCTGCATCAACTGGGAAGAAACCAACTGTAGCACCGTATTCAGGAGCCATGTTAGCAATTGTTGCACGGTCAGCAAGTGGAAGATATCCTACTCCAGGGCCGTAGAACTCAACAAATTTACCAACTACGCCGTGTGCACGAAGAACTTGAGTTACTTTCAATGCAAGGTCAGTAGCTGTTGTTCCTTTAGGAAGTTGACCAGTTAGTTTCACACCAACTACTTTTGGTACTGGGAAGTATGAAGGCTGTCCAAGCATACCTGCTTCTGCTTCGATACCGCCGACACCCCAACCAAGAACACCAATACCGTTGATCATTGTAGTATGTGAATCTGTACCGAATACAGAGTCAGGGAATACTTCAAAGTCGCCGTTTGGAGTTTCAACCGCATGTACTACGTTCGCAAGGTACTCAAGGTTAACTTGGTGAACGATACCAGTTGCTGGTGGAACCGCACGGTAGTTGTTGAATGATTTTTGAGCCCAGCTTAGGAACTGGTAACGCTCTGCATTACGTTCGAATTCAAGATCCATATTGGCATCAAGAGAATCAATTGTACCTGCTTTATCAACTTGTACAGAGTGGTCAATTACAAGGTCAACTGGAATTTCCGGGTTGATTTTATCAGGATCTCCACCAAGTGCAGCGAATGCATTACGTAGAGAAGCTAAATCTACAACAACTGGAACACCAGTGAAATCTTGTAGGATAACACGTGAAGGCTTGAACGGAACATCTATATCTTGTTGCTCGCTTGTTCCCCATTTAGCAAGGTTCGCAACGTGTTCTTTTGTGATTACTCTTCCGTCTACTTGGCGAAGTACTGCTTCAAGTAGGACTTTAATGGAATATGGAAGGCGTGATACTTGGCCGTCCCCTGCTTTTTCAATAGCGTCTAGGCTGTAGTAGTTGTAGCGTTCCCCTTCAATTTCAAAGGATTTACGCGCTTGGTATACGTCATTTTTCGTCATGAATATTACCCCCTATTAAACTGTCAGAACTTATTCTGCACATAAAAGTAAAACCTGGTTCACTGAAACCATGTCTACTATAAATATAAGTAAAAAAGTTAGTTTGTCGAATTTTCTCTCTGTTCTCCCACCCTAACTCTTCCTTCGACTTAATACTAATATAGAATTGAGTATAAGTAAATAACAAGAAAGTTATTGTTTTTGATAAGTTTGACTTATAGAAAAATCTCCTTTATTTATTAAAGTGCTTTTGGGAAGCCTTACTTGTATGCTGTTTTTCTAAAATGTTCTAATTATATACCTGATAAATTATTCCAATAAAACATATTAGTAATGCATACATAATCATTCACCATTATCACACTCTATGAGTGGAGGTGTCGAAATGGCAAAACAAAAGGCTAATCATGTAATACCCGGAATGAACGCTGCAAAAGCACAGGGTAATGGAGCAGGTTACCATGATGAATTAGGAAATGAACCACCGTTAACCGAGGTCCAAAGGCAAAATAATAAAAAACGAAAGAAAAACCAATGATTTCCTTATTCTGGCATTAAATAGTAAAGGCTTTTTGAAAATGCAGATGAACTGCATTCTTCAAAAAGCCTATTCTATTCTAAAAACAGGGAAAAAGCGCCTCTACTAGTGCCTTCAGGTATAGAAATCAATAATCGTCTGAATTGACTTCATTTACAATTGCCTGAATATCCTGTTCAAATTGTTTTAATTGTTCTCGCTGATGCTCAGAAGCGGTGACTAAAGCTGATTGTATTTGCTGAAAGGCCTCATTTACTTCCTGCTTCACATGTTTCAATTCTGTTCCGTAATTCGGTGCCGTTTTTTCAATGGCTGAGTACATATCAGTTACTTGTTGATGGCTTTGCTGAGCTTCTTGAAAAGTCCTCCGCTTATCTTGTTTATCCTGCATTAGATTCATCTCCTTAATTAGTATCCATCCATAGCATGTACGAGGTATACAAATATATGTATATGAATAATTTTTCACCGATTGATTATCTTAAGGTGTAGGAGGGATCGCACATGAACAAAAATGATGGTAAAGATATTCGAAAAAATGCACCTAAAGGGAATAACCCAGGTCAACCTGCCCCGCTAAGCGGTTCTCATAAGGTGAAAAATAGACAGCACTCCCGTCAGAAACATAACAGCAGTCACGATATGTAAAAGGTTCTGCTTATATATTCGTTCCATAACAAAAGCGGTGCCGCCCTAAAGGGCTGACATCGCTTTTGTTTACATACGTTTTCCAATGCCCCAGAATGACCAAATGCTGGATTCAAAATAGTCCGTACTATATTTTTTTGGGTACGCATTAATTACCCAGATATATCTTTGCACTTAAGTATAAGGCTATATTCTTGGGGGATTTCGTTATCTATTAAGGACTTTTTCCAAATGTTTCACTTTAGGTGTCAAGTTAGCGAAGAAATATGCTTCACGAAGGCGACGTGATGGTGCACTGTCTTTTAAATAACCGGCACTCCCGTTATGCATCATACTTGATTGAACGGCTTTAATTGTTAAGTATTCCGCTTTAAGGCGGATATTAGCACTTGGTTAATACCCAGACCGAGAGGAATTTGGTAAGCGATGAATGCTGGACGAATCTGCTCCACAAACGTATCAGCATCTTCAGATAACATCCATAATACGTTTATTTTCGTTGACACCTGCTATTAATCCGAACCCATGATTATACCAAGGTTTGAAACAGACGCCAGAACACCTTTAAGAATATAGCCGCCTTCTGTAGGTTCTGCGCTTAACTTCAGCTTTTCAAGCCCTGCTTAATATTTCAACAAGTTAGACTGTCCTGTTGCACCTAACAGTTCCCATTCTCAAAAGATGGCAACAATTTACTTTTTATCACTTCATTATTAGTTACGGATATACGTAAATGCAGCATGGTGGCACCAGATACAAAAAGCTGTAGTCATGCATACTTTAGCTGTTTCCTCTTCTACATGTATCTTATCTAATAAGATTTCCTTTTGCGTCTTATTAATAGAAGAAAGTAAACCAGCTTTCCCTAGCTTTTTTATATAAGAAAGGCACACGGCAAGTGTATAGAGGATAAGTCAGCAGTGATATGAGAGGTTTTAAATAAGTAGGACTAACATAGGTAGAGAACTAGGAGAAAAAGGATATCTGCTAAATTCGTTTTGTTATGCAGAAACTCTTTTATTTCTTTGGTTCAATGAACCTGAAAAAGGCACACTGACGTCAGACAAAGACGTAGGCTTTTCACGCTTAACAAGGTTTCCATCCCCCCTACTTTACCACCTAAGCAATAATATCGGAGGTAAATATATGCTAGTTTTGATAGCTTGAAATAAACGGATAGCACATCTTTGCCTAACACTCTTTCAGTGTGAATTTTCATTTTACTGACTGCAATAATTTAGCCTAAATAGCGATGATACAACGATTTTGCTTCTGCGATTTCTTTTGTTCCATGAATCAGGGCCCGCCCATCTTTAAAAACAACTAATCGATGAGGCCCGATTGTGAATGAAAGTAAATATGGATTTCTAACGATCTTACCACCTTGAGCAAGCAGATTTTTTTCAAGTTGCACTAAATCTCTTTCAAACTTCATTGCTGGGCGAATCTGGACAGACTCCCTCCCGCATAAAACCGCTGTTTTTGTTTGATTTAGATAAGAAAGGTGTGGGTAGGTTCGCTTTGACCCACATGACAAACAGCTGTCTTTTTTTAATTTCTTTACATTTATGGATGTATGCTCATTTTTCCAAAGGTCAAATGAAACGATTTTATTTCTAAGGGAATCATAATCTTCCACAAGAATTTTTAATGCTTCAGTCAGTTGATAAGCAACAACCGTTTGAACGGCGGGACTAATAATTCCAGCCGTATCACAGGTTAATCCACCAATTGGAACCGTTTCCAGCAAACAATTCAAACATGGAGTTACTTCTGGGACAATTGTGTAACTTATTCCATAGCTCCCCACACACGCTCCGTAAATCCATGGAATTTTGAATTTTTGTGATATATCATTAATCAGCATCCTTGTATCAAAATTATCGGTGGCGTCCAATATTAAATCGACTCTGTCAACGAGCCGCTCCAGTTCCTCCACTGACACATCCAACACATGTGATTTTACAATTACATCTGAGTTTAGCGCTTTCAATCGATTCTCCGCCGCCACTGCTTTTGGCATTCTTTTTTCAGCATCTTCCTCACAATAAAGTTGCTGTCTTTGAAGATTACTCCACTCCACATAATCTCTGTCAACAATGGTCAGTTTTCCAATTCCTGCTCGCACAAGTCCTTCAGCACTTCCCGTACCGAGAGCCCCTGCTCCAATCACTAAAACGTGTTTCTTGGAAATTTTCTGTTGCCCTTCGACTCCAATTGGTGAAAAGAGTTCTTGGCGTGAATAACGTTCATTCATCCAATGCTCATTCCTTCAACTGGACTGCTTGCTATAGCGTACTCATTTTTTTCAATTCTCCCTGCTTCATACCCTAAGCGCCCTGATTCAATAGCAAGCTTCATTGCTTTCGCCATTTTGATTGGATCTTTGGCACCCGATACAGCTGTATTAAGCAATACACCATCTGCCCCTAATTCCATGGCAATCGTCGCATCCGATGGTGTTCCAATTCCAGCATCAACAATTACCGGAACATTGGACTGTTCAATGATAAATCGTAAGTTTAGTCGGTTTATAATACCTTGGCCTGATCCAATTGGAGAAGCTCCAGGCATAATCGCATGACACCCTACCTCTTCTAAACGTTTAGCAAGTAACACATCATCAGACGTATATGGTAACACTATAAAACCTAGTTTTACTAATTCCTCTGCTGCCTTTAGTGTTTCAATCGGATCAGGCAATAGTGTTTTTTGACAACCAATCACTTCTACCTTTATCATGTCACAAAGCCCAGACGCCTTGGCAAGCTGAGCTATTCGCACAGCTTCTTTGGCCGTTTTAGCTCCTGCTGTATTGGGAAGAAGTGTATATTTTTTCAAATCAAGCTTTTCTAAAAAATTTGGTTGGCTAGCTTCAAAAATATTCATTCTCCGAACTGCAAATGTTAATATTTCAGTCTCTGAAATCTCCACTGCTTGCTTCTGAACATCGAAGCTTGAATATTTCCCAGTACCTAATAGTAATCTTGAAGAAAATTCATAAGAACCAATTTTTAACATATCATCCGCCTCCTACAAAATGTACAATCTCAACTTTGTCTCCATTTGACAAACGCGTTTCATTCTGATTTTCTTTTTCTAAAATTTCATCATTTAATTCCACAATCACGACTTTCTGATGTAAGCTAAAATGCTGTAATAACTCCGCAACAGTTGACTCATTAGCAGGAATTTGTATTTTTTCTCCATTAATAATTAATTCCAATTCATTCACCTCTATTATGAAAAAATTGTATTTATCGAACGATCCACTCGAAAAGCAGACCATTCAGAATTTGCCTTTCTTTCAACTATATCTGCTATAAGTACACCTGTAATAGGAGATAGTAGAATTCCATTCCTAAAGTGACCCGTTGCAATAAAAAGTCCATTGTATGCTGGATGTTCTCCAAAGTAAGGTAGGCCATCTCCTGTTTGCGGACGTATTCCAGCCCATGCTTTTTCCCACTCCGTTTCTTTAAGTGCTGGAAGCAGATGTGTTGCCTTTTCTATTAATGTTGAAATTCCTTCGATACTTACCTTTTGGTCAAAAGTGTGAGCTTTAACCGTCGCACCAACAATGATTCTCCCGCCAACTTTAGGTACAAGATAGCACCCTTGTGAAAAAATCGTTTTTTCAAGCAATGGACGATTAGTCAAAACGGAAAAGCACTCTCCTTTTACGGGATATGTATCAAGCTTTAACCCGGCCTTTTCTAGAAGAAAATTGCTCCATGCTCCACTTGCTACTATTACATTTTCACTAAAAAATTCTCCTATATTAGTGACCACACCTCTTACACACGCGTTTTCAATAATCAAATCAGAAACATGTACATATTCCTTTATATCAGCGCCTAGAGCAGCAGCAGATTTAGTAAAAGCGAGCGACAACCTAGAGGCCGAAACTTGTCCATCCTTTGGAATATACATAGCACCTCTAATCTCATCAGAAAGAAGAGGCTCCTTTTTTCTTATTTCAGCAGTTGTAAACCATTCCGCCTCAAGCCCGGCTTTTTGCTGGATTTTGATCATGTTCTTCAAATCTGATTCTTGTTCACTAGTAAGTGCTACCTTAAACATTCCTTTGTTAACTAATTCAATATCAATCCCGCTTATGTCTTTTAATTCTTCCGACAGCGCAGGAAACATCCCCCTGCTTTGTCTTGCTAATGTAAAAAGCGGGTTATCAGATTCTAACTCGGATTGCGCTCCTAACATCCCGGCAGCTGCACTAGATGCTTTACTAGCAAGTCTATCTTTCTCTAATAAAAGGACTTTTTTACCTCGTTTGGCTAATTGATAAGCAATCGACCCTCCAATTACACCACCACCTACAATGATCGCATCATATATGGAATTCATCTTATATCTCCTTTCCTAAAGACCTTGCATACTCTTTTGCAGATTGAATTGGATTTTCCGCTTCTAGGACACCTGACATAACCGCGATCCCTTGTGCACCTGCATTTAGTACAAGTTGACTATTAGAAGGTGTTATTCCACCTATTGCAATAATAGGTAGTTTGATATTCATCGTGATTTTTTGAAGCTCCTCCACTCCCTTAGGAGCGAGACCTCGTTTTGAGTTTGTTTCGAAGATATGGCCATAAATCGCGTAATTGGCTCCATTATGGAAAGCAGCCTTTGCTTCATCAAAGGAATGAATAGAGCTCCCAACCCTGATTTCTGGAAATGCTTGCTTTACGACTCTGACATCTAAACTATGAAAAGCCAACTGCACACCAAAAACCTTCATTGCCCAAGCTACATCCACTCGGTCATTAATTATGATTTTAGACAACGGAATCTTTTTTTCATGTAATAAGGTCACAGCTTTATAGAGTTGTGACGCACTCATCTGCTTTTCTCTAATATAAAAGTAATCCACATAATCTTGAATGTTTGAAGCAATCTCAACAAACTTCTCAATTGGCTGTTTCCCAGTAGAAATAATATGCAATTCTTGTGCATTCATACTAAGAACTCCTTAACGATAATAATCAATTTTTCTTTAATCAAATTGATAAATACGGAAATTGTACAGATAGATAAAACCCTGCCAACAACAAGATGACAAAATACAGAATGAACCCATGGTCATTTTTAGAAAACCCAAATTCATAATAGTATGTTCGATTCCTGGTATCTGAAAATCGTTTGGCCTCCATCGCAACCGCAATCCGGTGAGCTCGTCTAATACTTCCGGATAACAACGGAATGGAGTAGGCTTTCATTTTAAAATATAGTGATCTTATTCCTTTTTTCCTTTCGACGCCACGTACCCTCATCGCATTCCGTATCGTTTGAAATTCCTCCAACATGATAGGAATAAGCCTTAACGCCGCCATGAAACTATAAGCATATTTAGGTTTAAGCTTAACTTGCTGCATTAAGGAATAAAACAGGTTGACAGGTCTCGTCGTTAACGAAAAAGTTAATCCAAGTACCGCAAAAAGCAAGGCTCGAAAGCCAACCAATAATCCCCTCATGAAACTCTCTTCCGTAATCGAAATGAGTCCCCACTTAAACCAAAGTGTCTCACCTTGTCCGAATAATATCATTGCAGAAGAAGTAGATAAAAAAATGAAACAAAAAGGAATTGATAGGAGTAAAATACGTTTTATCGGATGTCCGGAAAAACACAAAAATAAGAGTAAAACACCCATGGTAACGTTAATCATATAATTTAGGTCTTTAATAAATAACGCCACCATACATAACACAATTAATACAAAAAGCTTAAGGCTTGGATTAATCTTATGGAGCCATGTTTCTGCACTCGAAACATTCACTTACATGACACCCCTTCTATAGTGATAAAACTTCGGTCTCTAAAAACGCTAGTTGCTTGCTAATCTTTTCATCACTAATTACTTTCCCATCCTTAACCGTCCAGATCCTAGTTGCAAAGTTTTTTGAAATATGATCATCATGGGTTACCATAATCACTGTAATACCCCGCTTTCGATATTCCTCGAACCATTCCAGTAAGGCAAAGGTATTTTTCGAATCTTGGCCAAAGGTAGGCTCATCTAAAAGAATGATCTTTTTTTCTTTCACGATTGAAGCCGCTACACTTAATCGCCGCTTTTGACCCATCGATAATTGAAAAGGATGTTTATCGCGATGGGCCGTAAGGTGGAACACTTCAAGCAGTGCATGAACTCTCTCTTCTATTTCTTGAGGAGGCTTTTTGTCAATTCGTAATGAATAAGCGATTTCTTCATATACAGAATTCGCAACGAATTGAAACTCAGGATTTTGAAAGACAAACGTCATGTTATCTGTTAGATTTTTCACCTTTTTAATCGAGGTTCCCATCAATTCATAATAACCATTCGTTTTAATGAACTGCATCAGTGCATGCAAAAGCGTACTCTTGCCCGCTCCATTTTCTCCCCTGATGACAATCCATTCCCCTGAGTGGATCTGCAGCTCTTCAACCATAATTTTTTCTTCCTTTTTTCGGAAACCTCTAAAACCTTGCATTTGCATTATGGGACCGCCATCATTAAATTCCGTTTGTTCACGAATGGGTGCATGGTCATGAATATACTCATCCCAAACACCAGGGAACCAGATTCCATGTTCTTTCATTTTGTTTTTGTATAATGAAAGAATGATGTCTTTGGGACCATCAGCAATGATTTGACCGTTATCGTTAAAAAGCACTATTCGTTCGATAAATTCTAAAACATGGTCAATTTTATGTTCGACGATAATAACGGTCTTGTCTTTGCCAATTTCCTTTAAAACATCCCAAATTTCTTTTGTTCCAACCGGATCAAGCATAGCGGTTGGTTCATCTAAAAATATCACTTCAGGTTCAAGTGCCAATACTGACGCAATCGCTAAACGCTGTTTCATCCCGCCTGATAATGTATCAATACTTGTATGGATATCATCTAAGTGTAATCCTACCTGCCGGATATGATTGTGAATCCTCTCATTCATTTGCTGCTTAGGAACGGAAAGGTTTTCAAGGACGAAGGCAATTTCTTCATCTGCAAATGGCATACAAAACTGACTATCTGGGTCTTGAAAAACATATCCCCATGAAGAAGGGCTCTCCAGTTCTTTCGCTTTCATCGGGACTTCAATGGAATGTGGGATCAGCCCACTTAACACTTGCAAAAGTGTAGACTTTCCACATCCGGACGGTCCCAACAATAGAACTTTTTCACCTTTATCAAACGAGACGGATAAGTCCTTGAATATCAAGGACTCATCACCGGGAAACTTCAATCTTAACTTTTCAACAAGAGCTATTCGTTCCATGCTTATCAACCTCTACTTTTGATCCAGTGCAGCATAATCCTTACTTGATACTGGACGAACAAGATTAGTTACTCCTGTTGCTTCTAATACTTTTACTAGATAGTAAGCAAATACACCAGCAAAGAAAATTGACCCGATAAATCTTGCAATCATAAATAATAGTAAATTCCAAAGAGAGAGGGCACCAATTTCTCCGTATGCAAAATCCATGAGGACCGACCCTACACATGAAGCTATCGCCGCTAATACAGCAACCGACATATTAAACTTTTTATACCTGAACGCCATAAACACCAGTTCCGCGAATAATCCTTGTACAACTCCATATAAGAGTACGGTTAATCCCCACGGTGAACCTAAAAAGAATTCACCGGACGCTGCCGCGATTTCTGCCAACAGAGCCACACCCGGTTTCCTCATAACTAAAAAGGCAACGGGCCCTGCTATAAACCACATTCCATAAATTAATTGATCTAGATGTAACCCTAATGGTTTAACGGAATAATATATCGAACCCCAAAGGATATAGACTATTCCAAATGCGACGGCAATCACGATTGTGACTAAAATATCCGTTAATTTCAACCCTTTTCTCATTGTCAATCTCCTTTATACTTCTAATGTTTCCTTATGCACTGGCCAAGTTTCTAAGCGATAAGCCATTTCCCAAAATGAGTATTCATATTGACTGCTAAGGATAAAATGCTCTTTCATTCTTTCTTTATCTTCTTCCGTTACTTTTTCAGCGATCTCATCAAGTCTCGCGATTTGTTCTTCTACCAACGTACGGAACCATTCTCCTCCGTATGCCGCAATCCACTCTTGATAAATTGGCTCATCAGGTATACACCCTTGCAGTTTTTCACCTATTTCATAGTACAACCAGTAACACGGTAAGATGGCCGCAATCACATCCCCTAATTGGCCAGAATACGCGGCACGATACATATGGGATGTGTAGGCATAGGCAGTAGGAGCGGGCTTAAAGTTTTTCCTTTCTTCTTCTGTAATACCTAATCTCTCAGAAAAATTTTCATGAAGCTTTAATTCAGCTTCATATGTTCCTTGTGCATGGCTTGCTAGTCGACTAGTTGTATGTAAATCTGTTGCTTTGACTGCACCTAAAGCTTGAACTCTAGCAAAATGAGATAAATAATATGCATCTTGCATGACATAAAAACGAAAACACTCTACTGGCAATGTGCCATCTCCAATTCCTCTAACAAACGGGTGATTGAAGCTTGCTTCCCAAATATGATCTACTTCTTTACGAATGACCTCTGAAAATTTCATTTTTATACCTCCAAATTTGTATTTTATTAAGCAATGAAACTGGATAAATAATGATTGATAACCTATAATCACCTCTTTTGAGCAAATAAAAAACCACTTCCTTTACCGACGTAAAGAAAGTGGTTGTACTTGAAATAATACATAAACGTATTGTTTCATGACCCCACTTCCCTACGCTGGTGTAAACCAGATCAGGTTCTAAGGGTCTTAAAGTTATACTTTAATCTCAGCTTCTGCGGTAAAATTGACTTTTACCTGTAAAGCACCCCTAGTGGTACAAATTGTATATTTAGTTCATTTGCCTTTATATTAACACGTTATATCTAATTGTCAAACTTATTAAATAAAGTTTTTTTTTAGTAATGTATAAAATCCAACGATATGTTAAATAAAAAATCGCCTAACATACTCTTTGGAAATCGAACTTAATCACATAAAAAATATTCTCTATTAACCTTAAGCAAAGTTTATTTTACTATTAATCCTGCTTTCCTAATTATCGTTGGTACTGTTTATGAAGCTGAGCCGCTATGATATTCTTTTGGATTTCGGATGTACCTTCATAAATTCTCGTAATACGTGCATCACGATAAAAACGTTCAATGGGATATTCAGAAATGTAACCAATCCCTCCATGAATTTGGAGAGCCGTATCAGCTACACGATTATAAGTTTCTGAACCAAGTAACTTGACCATAGCCGCATTTTTAATGACGTTCTTTTTTTGATCAACCATCCAGGCAACGCGATAGGTCATGGATCGAAGGGCTTCTGTATCTAATGCCATATCTGCCAAGTAATGCTGAATAATTTGTTGTTCGAAGATTGGTTTGTCGAACTGAATTCTCATATGAGCAAAATCAATCGACATCTCAAGTAATTTTTCACATGACCCTAGGTTTCGTGCTGCCATTCCTGCACGTCCATTCGCCAAGATTTTCAGGGCATTCATATACCCTTGCCCCTCTTCACCCAATACATTCTCAACTGGAACTTCGCAATCCTCAAAGAAAATTTCAGATGAATGTGAACCATGAAGGCCCATTTTCCGTTCGATTTTCCCTAGTTGAAACCCTGGGGAGTCTTTTTCGACGATAAAAGATGTGATTCCTTTTGCACCCTTAGAAGGATCTGTAACAGCCATTACAGTAAACACATCTGCGATTGGAGCATTAGTAATGTAATGTTTGCTTCCATTCAGGATATACTTTTCTCCCTTTTTAACCGCTGTTGTTTTCAGATTTGAGGCATGTGAACCTGCGCTTGGTTCAGTTAAAGCAAAAGCGCCAATTCTTTCACCTGATGCCATGTCAGGTAAATATCTGCGTTTTTGTTCTTCATTTCCCATCTCTACAATTCCAACGCCGCCAATTCCCGTATGTCCGCCAATTACTGTTGTATAACCGTTATGTGTTCTTCCCAACTCCTCTAGAATGGCGCATTTCCCAACCATATCAATGCCTAACCCACCATATTCTACAGGAATACTAAGGCCAAACAGTCCCATTTCTTTCGATTTCCCCATAATGATTTCTGGGATTTCATTGCTTTCTTCAATTAACATGGCATGTGGTTCTACTTCGTTATCAATAAATTCTCGGATTCCTTGTTTTAAAACTTTTATATCGTCTGAAAATTCAAAATTCAAGGTATTTTCTCCCCCTTCTATTGGTTATAGATATAATTCCTTAACCCGATTTCTTTTACATATAGGAGGATACTATTCTCCTAAGCTTCGAAATAATACAAATGGCTATCTAATCAAACAAAATCAACCTATTTGACCCACTGGGTGATGAAAAATCCTAAGAAATATTTTCAGGCAATAGTTTTACTTTTTGTGATTACCATTTAATCAGTTTCATAAAGTCAAACCATGGTTAAGCCGCCATTGACGGAAAGAGTTTGCCCAGTTACATATCCTGCTTCTTCCGAAACAAAATAGGCCACAGCACCGGCAATATCTTCTGGTTGAGCTAAACGTCGGAACGGAATCGCTTTCTCCAAAGCTCCAGCTATTCCTTCATTGTAAGAACCAATTTCTTGAAATAAAGGCGTGTCAGCTGGACCTGGCGCAATACAATTGATGTTAAGCTTATGACGTGCCATTTCTCTTGCTATTGTTTTCGTGAACGCAATGACCCCACCCTTAGCAGCCGAATAGACTGCCTCACCGCTAGATCCGATTCTTGCTGCATCCGACGCAATATTGACTACCTTTCCGTAACCGCTTTCAATCATAAGCGGTAAAATTTCCTTACAAGTATGAACTTGACCCAGTAAATTAATATCGATAATCCTTTTCCAAGTGCTTGGATCACTTTTTAGGAATGGTTCTACTTTGTCCCATCCTGCATTATTAACCAATACATCAATCTTTTGATAAAAGCTCACTGATTCTTCAACTGCTTTTTTCACACTCTCTAAACTCGTTACATCACAATAGACGGCCTTAGCTTCATAACCCGCTTGCTCAATTAAAGAGACAGTTTCTTCTGCGTTTTTACTATTGATATCGGCCACAACAATGTTCATATTTCGAGAGGCTAATGTTTTAGCAATCTCTCTACCAATTCCGCTTCCTGCTCCAGTGATAAATGCTACTCGTTTATTCATCATAAATCCCTCCATTTTTATCATGAAATTGCTATCTGGTTACATTAACTGGTCCTATATTTTGTCTTGTATCTTTTCGTTTATCATTTCCCGAAGACGGAACTTCTGGATTTTCCCGCTAGGAGTACGCGGAAAATCATCCATGATTTCAAGTTGTTCTGGCCAATATTGTTTGGCCAAACCTTTTTCATAAAGAAATTTCTTTAATGATTCCATTGTAATCGGGCTCTTCCCTGGTCTTACGCTGATACATGCACATGCTTTTTCCTGAAGCCTGACATCTGGTACAGCAACGACCTGCACGCTTGAAATATCCGGGTGTTCATATAATACGTTTTCTACGTAAGCGACTGGAATATTTTCACCTCCACGAATGATAATGTCTTTGTTTCTTCCAGAAATCCGGATATATCCTTCTTCATCCATAATTGCTCGATCACCGGTAATGAACCATCCGTCCTTATGTTCTGCAATGGTGTCATCAATCCTCTTCAAATACCCGACAAATAGGGCAGGACCCCTAGCAAGTAAATCACCTTCTTCATTTGGAGCGCAGATCTTTCCTTCAAAATTCACTACTTTCAACTCCATTTCCGGAAATGGAGCCCCATCGGTATTTGTCAGTTTTTCTGCTGAATCTTCGAGTCTCGTCAAGGTCACTAGGCCATCTTCTGTTTGTCCCCATCCTGACAATATTTTGAACCGTACTTTTTCCGCCGCTTCTTTCACCAACTGCCTTGGAATCGGGGCGCCTAAAGCTACAAAGACTCGGAATGAGTTAAGATTGTACGTTTTTATTCCCTCCATTTGAATCATATCTTGCAGAAAGGGAGTCGCACCCGCTGTAAACGTTATCTTCTCCTTCTCAATCCATTCAATAAATTCATTAGGATTCCAAACGTCTTGATAAACACCTGTACCCCCAAAATGAGTTGGTAGCCTCACCCCATAACCAAATCCAGTTTGATGAGCAAATGTTGACGCCATGAATAGGACGTCATCGGATGTTAAATGTAAATGGTCAATCCAGTAATTCGTTGATACACAAAGAGTATTATGTGTATGCATGACTCCCTTTGGACTCCCCGTCGTTCCCGATGTAAAGATAATTTCGGTAACATCATTTGGGTCATGTATGATTTCATCCAAAATGGATGCATCCATCCGCTCTTCCCAAGGTTCCTCAAGCAAAGAAGAGAAAGATTTCATTCCATTCGGCACTTCGTCCCCTATCACATAAATATGTTCTAATGAAGGCCATTTATGGCTTAGCCTCTCAATCATGGCAGGATAATAAAAACCTCGGAAACTATCTGGAACAACGATCATTTTAGACTCTGCCATTTCGACCATATAGCCAATTTCTCGATCACGATAAATCGGAATTAAGGGATTGCTTATGGCGCCTATCCTTGTAACCGCATAATGAAGGATAATGAACTCATTCCAATTAGGCAGTTGAAAAGAGATAACATCTCCTTTTCCCAATCCTATATTCAAAAGGCCTAAAGCGATTCGATCAACCAACTTACCGAGTTCCTTGTAAGTAAAACGGCTTTTTTTATCAATAATCGCTATTTTATCTGGATCCTTCTCTATCGCATCATTTAAATAATCTAAAATCGTTCGATTTGGCCAAATACATTGATATTTTTCCACATATTCTTGACTCAAAATCGTATCCAATTTCACTAGTTTCCATCCCCCTCATTACCTTCTGAACTTTTTAAAATCTACTGGCCGCTTTTCAAGGAAAGCATTCTTTCCTTCTTCCGATTCTTGCGTGTTGTAAAACATCGCTAGACTGCCCATCGATAGCTGAGAAATCCCTTGGATGTTTGCACTATCAGCATTAAAGGAGTATTTAAGCATTTTAAGCGCTGTCGGGCTCTTCTCGAGAATCTTTTCCGCCCATTCTTCTGCTGCTTGTTGCAGCTGTTCTGCGGGAACGATTTTGTTCACAAGTCCCATTTCTTTTGCTTCTTGTGCAGTGTATTGTTCACACAAATACCAGATTTCCCTTGCTTTCTTTTCACCGACAATTCGGGCTAGATAAGCAGAACCAAATCCGGCATCATAACTTCCTACCTTAGGTCCACTCTGGCCGAATTTTGCCGTTTCAGATGCAATCGTTAAATCACAAACGACATGAAGGACATGCCCACCTCCAATAGCAAATCCATTAACCGCTGCAATAACAGGCTTTGGGATATTGCGAATTGTTTGGTGTAGATTTTCAATTTCCAACCCCATCCCTCCCCCTAAACCTCCAGAATAATCATATCCACCTTCTTCTCCTTTTTCTTTTTGATCTCCACCGACACAAAATGCCTTCTCTCCTGCTCCTGTCAAGATTACCGCGCCAATACGGTTATCATCCCAAGCATCACGGAAGGTCCAAATTAATTCTTGAACTGTTCTTGCACGAAAAGCATTGTAGACTTTAGGCCGATTCATTGTAATCTTTGCAATCCCATTGGTTTTTTCATATAAAACATCTGTTAATTCCATCGTATTAATCCCTCCATTGTCATAATAGTTTCAGAATAATTTTCCCTTGAATCACGTCAATACGAAGTTCATTCCTACATCGAACTTTTATCGTGATCCAATTTCGCTGTACATTCACATCAATAATCTCTATCTCTGCTGTAATCGTGTTGTCGATTTGAACTGGATGTATGAACACTAATTCCTTTTGTATGATGACACATGGTCCACCCGGCAACTCTTTACTGATTGCCTCTGTTAGGAGACCTTCGCTTAAAATTCCTGGGACCAGGGAGCGACCAAAATCTTTACTGAAAAATTCCGGGTCATAGACATCATTGAAATCCTGCGTTAACAAACTCCAGCGCTTCACATCATCCTCTGTAAAGGTTCTTTGCACTCTTGCAATTTGACCGATAAAATAGCAATCTACCTTTTCCATACACTACAATCCTCTAGTTTAATATGATCGGAATTCTTTTCCAATAATGTCTTTTGCAATGACCATCATATTGGCTTGGGCAGTTCCATCACCAATTTCTAAACCAATGACGTCACGTAAACGTTGCTCTAGCGGCATTTCCTTCGTATAAGCATAGTGGCCGTTCAAAAGTAAACATTCATGAATGGCATCTACACTATATTTTGGACCTAACCATTTTACTGAAGCTGATTCTTTACTATGGTTCAACCCTTGATCACGAAGCCAAAGTCCTCGATAGGCTTGCCACTTCACAAGCTCTAACTGAGTATAGTGAGTCACTATTGGGAATGAAACTCCTTGATACGTTGCCAACGGCTTGTTAAAAGAATGTCTAACTTTCACATGTTCGATGGTCTCATCAATACTTTGTGAGGCAGCCCCAACACATTGCAATCCAATTAAGAGCCGGCTTAGATCAAACCCATTCATCACCTGGGAAAAACCTTTATTCTGAAGACCGATCATATACTCTTCTGGAACTTCTACATCGTTTAAATAGATAGAACCTCTGCTAATTGGAATATTACCCATGTCTTTGTAACCTTTGCATTCAACTCCTGGAAGATTGGCAGGAACTATAAAAGCGCTAATTCCCCGATTTCCTAATTCAGGTTCTGTTTTTGCAAATATAACAAAGGCATCTCCACATGTAGCTACGCTAATTCCTGACTTTTCTCCATTAAGAACATATACATTCCCTTTATGTACTGCTGTTGTTTTAATCCCGCCTGCATCCGTCCCTGCCGATGGTTCTGTAATAGCGATGCCGACAATTTTTTCCCCGCTCGCAATTTTGGGAAGCCATTCTTTTTTCAATTCCTCTCTAGCGTGATTATTGATAATTTCACCTATTAACGCATTCAACATCACAGCATAGGTTAGATTGAAATCACCTCGTCCTATCTCCTCCGCAGCAATCCCCGTTGTCACACAGTCAGCACCGCTACCGCCATACTCAACTGGAATCCGCAGGCCATTTACGCCTAACTCCCCAAGCTTTTTCCACAAGTGTCTTGGAGTAATCTCTTCTCGATCCCACTTTGTATATTGAGGAAGCAGTTCCTCCTTCGCAAATTCTTTCAACATTTTACGAAAATAATCTTGTTCTTCTGTAAAGGCAAAATTCAACATGTTATTACCTCCTTTGTTATGTTTAACGAAGTTACAAAACAATCTATTCACGGGCTATCTTATGAACTAAGTTAAGTAACTTCATCCTTTGTCAATCTATTATTGCAAGTTGTGTGCCAACTTATTTTTGCTGCATATCAGGCTTCATTTAATATCGTTTTCGCATTTTTAATTTTTTTCGCAATCTTGCAAATCAAATATGCGAAATCAAAAAAAAGACACACTTCTAAAGTGTGTTCAAAGGTTAACTTGATTTATATTTCACTTATCAACTTTATAGTAACGTTATTTCAGCTTGTACTTCGCAATTTTTCTATATAAGCTCGCAATATGAATTTTCAGCTTTTGAGCGGCTAAAGAACGATCTCCATCCGACTCTATTAACGCACGCTGAATAGCAGATATCTCAGCTTTCCCGAGCACCTCATCCAAGCTACTTGAGTAAGAAATTTCCAGTTTCTCCACCTCATCCTGCAAAGTTAAATTAGGTGTAAAATATAAAGAGTCCAATGTTAAAGTCCGTCCCTCTACGATATTCATACCTCGTTCGATAATTGCTTTAAATTCACGAACGTTTCCGGGCCAGCTATAATTTGAAAGCCATTCTTGGAGTTTAGGCTCAATTTCTCTAACGTTACACCCTAATTTGTTATTAAAATAATCGATAAAATAATAAGCTAACGGAAGAATATCTTCCGGCCGTTCCCTTAATGAAGGAATTTTCAATTCAAAAACATAAAGACGGTAATATAAATCTTGCCGGAATTTTCCTTCTTGAATAAGGGTTTTTAGATCTCTGTTCGTCGCCGCAATAATACGGATATCGACATTCTTACTCCCTGTTCCACCGAGTCTTTCTACTTCCCTTTCCTGTAAGACACGTAAGAGCTTGCCCTGAGCCTGATAAGGCAGTTCAGAAATCTCGTCTAAAAAAAGGGTACCATTTTGAGCTAATTCTATTTTCCCAGGTTTACCTTCTTTTTTCGCACCGCTAAATGCCCCAGCTTCATAACCAAAGATCTCCGATTCAAATAATTCATCTGGTATTGCAGCACAATTGACCGGAACAAACGGGTGTGATTTTCTTGTACTCAAACCATGAATCGCTTGAGCAAACAGTTCCTTACCTGTTCCAGTTTCTCCGGTAAGCAGCACTGTTGAACTACTGGTAGCAATTCTAGCTGCCAGCTCTTTTATCCGTTCAATCGCTTGGCTTTTTCCAACAATCTCTTCAAAGCCATATCGACTTTGAATTCCAGCTTTTTTCTTAGCTTTATGCCTATCCAAGGAATTGGCATAATATACTAAATCAGCGTATTCAAGCTCTTCTTGTCGGATGATTACATTATAAATGGTAATGCTTTCTTTTCGAATAGTTCTAATAAAACAAGAGTGTCCTGAGATCACACCGGGAAACACATGTTTTTTATCAGGATTTTTTAAAGAATTGTTCATAGAAGTGTGAATGACCTTCGCAATGGACTCCCCTATCAAATCAGTCGGTATTATAGTGAAATGCTCATAAAAATCAGCACTGGCGCCTATAACTTTTCCATTTTCATCGACTTCAATTGATCCCCAATTTCTTTTAACGTTTTTAACGTTTTCCATTCACATCACCTAACATCTTGATTAGTTAAAACTAATATCACAACTTGTCCTTTAATAACTTCAATTCCTGCTTGATTATAGCAAGTCACCTTTTGTGTCACCCAATCTCTATTTAAATTAATGTCAATAACCTCCAGCTCAGCCGAAATCATATCTCCTATATGTACAGGATGGTAAAACACTAATTCCTTTTGTAGTAAAATACAAGCACTTCCAGGGAGTTTTTCACTTATTACTTGAGTAATAAGCCCTTCTGTTAACAAACCAGGAACAATCGGCTTGCTGTAATTGCTTCTCCATTCCTCTTTATTCACTTGATAAATCGGGCTGTAATCTTTTGTTAATTCACTGCATAACCTTACATCTGATTCATTAAAAGTACGCTGAAGACTGGCAATCTGTCCGATAAACAAATCCGTGATTGTTAAGCTCATAACTTCCCTTCTCTCTATTTTGAATATTCTAACTATTTTACATATAATACTAACTATACATAATATTCAATGCAAATGAAAGGTGTAGCGTGGACAATTACAACACATCAAATATGGAAAGTAACCTTTTAAAAAATAAGAGTGCTCATAAGAAAAGCAGCATCACTTGTTTTTGTGATGCCACCTAGTACTCCTTCAAAAAGAATGATTTTTGCTCAATCTAACGGATTTTCTCCAAATGCTTCCCATAGCAAAGGAAACTTTTGACGTAACCCCTCTTCATCATCCTCATTCCAATCAAATTCTATTTCTGGTTCGGTATAATCATCTTTCGCCAATTGATGGTATAATTTATCATACCTATCATCATCCAGCCCCGTTTTCTCTTCGTAGGCCATACATGCTGCCGATAGCAATTCTTCCAACTGGGGTATTTCTTCTTGCTCTTTCAATAATATAAAATAGGGAAGCATTGTTTCAGGATTTTGTATAGCCGCTTCATAAGGGTCTTTTCCAAGATATAAAACCCATGCTCTGAAATAGTCAAAGCAATCATCTGAACACCCACCCATGACAATATAAGCAGCCGCCCATAAATTAGATGTGTGCAACTTGTAATAGTATTGTTTAAAAATCGATTCAAACATAATTATATCTTTCACAGGTTTTCTTGACAATTGAGCGACTAACCACCCGACCTGTTCATCAGCATCGTTTCCCTGTTCCTTGCATCAATCCAGTAATCCCCAAAACAAATCTTCTGTCATCGAACTATCTTTTACAACCTGATCTGACAATTGGGTCACCACATACCCTTGCTTTTTTAATTTTGGATTGAATCAGTTTCTCTCCTTCGTTTTTACAGATTTCTTCTGATTCAAACTCCTTTGATTTCACCGAACCTATAGTACCTACTTTCCCATATGTCACGGTAAATGTGTTTCCTGCAATATGAATTTTCCAGAACTTATATGATGTGGCGTCTTTAAAAATGAGTAGTGTTTCCACTAATAAACAGTTCCTAGATTAATATCTTATATCTTAATCTATTAAATTTTTGATAGCAGAGTAACGATTTATCTATATGTACACCTGAGATCTAATAAATATTCTAATCGTTACACTTAATATCAGTATTAATGACAATCCCAATTGTATAAAACGTTAGAGAAATCAAGTTTCTTTAAATCCTCTACCTTGATGAAGAAGTTAGCTACTCCGCAATCTCCCCACATAATCTCATTATCATCGTCTGTATCAATTTGTAGTAATAAGACGTCATAATGCTTATAAGATCTATCTTCTCTTGGATCAGATTGCGTAAAAAAAGCATATCCACCAATCTTATGACCCTCATTAGATAGGTTTTCTTCATACAATTCCAAGAGAGTAATCTCATCTCCATTTTCATCTTCTCCTACTATTTCCTCAAAATCTAATTCACCATAGAATTCATCAAAAGCTCGATCAGAGGTAGAAACGGCTTCAAAATCTACCGAGAAAGATAGACTAACCTCATCTTCAATTGGAAAATGCTCATCTTCAAAAGTGGTCATATATGAGAAATCAGTTGTCACCTCGCCTTCCTTCAAGATATCTTCATGATAGATGACCCGGAAATTCTTTTGGTTGGTTTGATTATTAAAATCAAGCCCCATAACATCATCGTCACCAGAAAGGAAAATTTGCAACATTCCTTTTTGTGGCATATCATTTAGTACACGTGGTAAATCTTCAAAATTGATTTGCGCTAATAGTTTCATATAGTTCCCTTTTCCATCGATTGGGTGTTCAAAATTTTCAGGTAAATAAGGATAGCCTGCAAACTTGCTTTCAAACAAAGTTGGCTTGTTCGTTGATGTCGAGATTTTTATAGTCGGTTGCATAGTTGATTCAATGTCTTTCCTGAATTTCTCTAATTCTTTAGGTAAAGATAAATGTGGCTTCATAGTCATCAGATATCTCCTTTTTATAAGCTTTTTTTTATTATACAAGGCATAAACAGCAAACACTATCAGAAAAGTAAATGATAACCATAATGCTTCTTTTTCCAAACTGTTTTGTTTTTTAAAGCATCAAGAAAATATAATATTAATTTAAATCATAATTGTCCTATGTGTGTATGACTCCAATGTAAATGAAGAGGTGAGGAAAGTTTCAATTTGGCGTTCCATTCGAAAGTTCTTTCAGTTTTTTGTAGATAAACCTATTAAAAAAGGTGCAGTTTTGTATGATCGATACGAGGTCATAAGTGTTATAGGAACTGGAAGCTACGGCATTGTTTATCTCTGCAAAGATTTGAAAACAAATGAGAATAGAGTAGTCAAACAGCTTCGTCCAAGTAAACGCCGTATCAAAAAAGAGATTAAGCTGTTTGAAAATGAAATATCTATTCTGCGTTTGTTAAACCACAAAAGTATGCCCAAGTTATATGATGAATTTTCAAATAACGGATATTTTTATTATGTAATGAATTACATTGAAGGGGACAATTTGGAAGACCAAATTTTCTTAAATCATAAAACCTTTAAAGAGACAGAGTCTCTACTTTTACTTGCTCGCCTGCTAGAATTAGTAGCTTATCTTCACAAAAATGGTATGTACCATCAAGATTTACGTATTCCAAATATTTTACTAAAAGACAAAGAGCCTTTTTTAATCGACTTTGGTCTGTCGAAACAGATTGTCTCGGTTGTCCCATTTTGTTCATCATCAATAGTATTAGAAATGAAACAGCAGGACTATTATGATTTAGGAGACATACTTTTATATTTACTTTATACGACTTACTCTTCCAACAATAAAAAAGTTCTTCCTTGGACAGAAGAACTTTCTTTAGAAAAAGAAACCGTACATTTACTAAAAAGGTTATTAAGAATTCAAGAACCTTATTCAGATATCAGTGAACTTTCAGCAGATCTTCATGCTGCACTTATATCTAAAGAACAATAAATTACTTCATGGAGGGGTATTAACTGCTACTCCTCCCTCCTTTTCGTTTATAGCGGTTACTACCACTCATTGGAGACCGTTTATACCCCCTGCTGCTCCTGCTGCTACTACTGCTGCCTCGGCGATAATGGCTATGTCTTCGCTCGCTGCTGCCTTCGGAAAGCTGCTTAATTTTCTTCAATATTTTTTTAAACATATTTTTCACCTCTTTTCTTCTCTTCTAACGCTTACTGTTTTATTGTTATAGCCTAACATATACTAGAGATAAACCTTACTAATAAGTACTTATTAAAAATCTTCGTTTGTTAAATCTGTTTAACTTTAATAGCTACCTTTTTCAGCGCAATATAACTAAATGTTAGTACGGCCTAAATTAAACGCAAATAAAAGAATAAACTTTTAAGATGAAACTTATTTAAATAAAAAAACTCTGGAGACTTTTCTCATCTCCAGAGTTTTTTTTACTACATGTTTATTTTATTTTACAGCTTCTTTTAATTCCTTACCTGCTTTAAAAGCGGGTACTTTGCTAGCTGCAATTTGTATTTCTTCACCTGTTTGTGGGTTTCTTCCTGTACGAGCTGCACGGTCGCGCACTTCAAATGTTCCAAATCCTACTAATTGGATTTTTTCCTCTTTAGCAAGCGTAGTTGTGATTGTTTCAAACAATGCATCCACTACTTTTTTAGCGTCGTCTTTTGTTAGTTCAGCTTGTGCTGCCACAGTACTCACTAGTTCTGTTTTGTTCATATCAAACACCTCATCCTTTTAATTCTATAAAGTATGTAGAGAAGACAACATAACATATCTTGTATATGTCTGTCACTTAATATGACTAAATAAAAGAAAGTTTAACCCTGTAATTAATGGTGAATGTGATTTTCACGAAAGTAAATCATATAAAAACGAAATAATATTAGTTCATTTGAATCCTTACGATATACAAAAAAAGCCAATTCTTTCCATGATATATGGAAAGAATTGCGCTTTATTTTAGATAATAATTCACGATAGCTTGATGGAATAGGTGAGTCTACTATTCAACTTTCCATGGTTTCAAACTGCAGCCATTCATAAATAGTATCCATATCTATATTTTCTTCCAAATGTGAAGCCAAGAGGTTATAAGCTTCTTCTCTTCGCTCTGAGTCACTTTGAACATTTTCCTTCACTTCATCTAATCCTTTTGACCTTCGAATTTGATTAACTAGCATTCTTGTAAACAAGCGATTATGGAAAATCCCATGAAGATAGGTTCCAATGACTTTGTTGTCTGCAGAAATAGCCCCATCCTCTCTTCCATCCTTCAATAAAAGAAATGGCCTTACTAGTGCAGAGTCCAATGATGTTCTCCCTAAATGGATCTCAAAACCGGTCAGATTCATTTCTCCTTCCATGATCCCTGAAGAAAGAACACCTTCCATTTGGACCGTTTTCTTTTCTGCATTAAAAACGGTTTGTACTGGAAGAAGAGAAAGTCCTATTGCATTTTCTCCGCAGCCCTCAACAGCATCAGGATCGAAAAGCTTCGTACCAAGCATTTGAAATCCACCACATATCCCAAATATTAATGTCCCTTTTTCACGCAAATCTTGGATAGCCCTATCCAGTCCTGCTCTTCTCAGCCACTCTAGATCTTCCATCGTGTTTTTTGTACCCGGCAAGATAAGCAGGTCAGGATTCCCTAATTCGTGCACACTGCCTACAAGTCTGACGCCTACACCCGGTTCATCAAAGAAAGGATCCACATCTGTAAAATTGGAGATACGAGGCAATCTTAAAACGGCGACATCGATTGGAAATTCCGCCTTTTTAGGTTTTTTAAACCGCAAGGAAGATAGTGCTAATGAATCTTCCGCTTCAATATTCACGTCTATATAAGGAAGTACACCGAGGACTGGAATCCCTGTTTCTTTTTCCACCCATTCAATGCCGTCATCCAATAACTCGCGCATCCCACGAAATTTATTGATGATAATCCCCTTTACACATTCGCGTTCATCCTTATCCAATAAGGCAAGTGTTCCAATAATTGACGCAAAAACTCCACCGCGATCAATGTCAGCTACCAAAATGACCGAAGCATCTGCAAGTTTGGCCATACGCATATTTGCAATATCTCGGTCCTTCAGGTTGATTTCAGCTGGACTTCCTGCTCCTTCAAGAACGATAATGTCATATTCGTCCTGAAGTTTTTCCACCGATTTACGTACGATGGGCATGGCCTCTTGGACAAATTGATATCGATAGCTTTTGGCATCCATATCAAGAAAATGTTTTCCATGCACAATGACTTCTGAAACCATATCCTGCTTCGGTTTTAATAGAATCGGATTCATATCAGTGGTTGCTGTAATACGTGCAGCCTCGGCTTGTACTCCTTGAGCACGGCCGATTTCACCGCCATCCAACGTTACATACGAATTTAAAGCCATGTTTTGCGATTTGAATGGTACGACTCGTAATCCTTTATTGGAAAAAACCCGGCACAGTGCCGTACAAATCAAACTTTTCCCTACATCAGAGGACGTCCCTTGTATCATAATGGATCTTGCCTTCATTCGACTCACCCCTTAAAACTCTAATCCTTTGACAGCGCCGATTCCCTCTTCATAGTAATGCTTAGTCGCATCAATATTAGAAACTAAATCCGCCAAATCCATCAGTTCCTGTTTGGCATCTCTGCCAGTAACGACTAGATGCATATGAGCGGGTCGATTACGAATCACATCGATTACTTCTGCTAGTGGCAATACATCTTCAATCGGGAACTTAGAGATGGCTAACGCATTGTTTAACTCATCCAGAACCAGTAAATCGATGGTTGAATCACAAAGGGCCTGTTTAGCTTTTTCCCAAGCAATCGTTAGTGCCTCCCGATGCTCTTGTGGTGTTTTGGTCCATGTAAAACCAATCCCGAGTTGTTCCATTTCAACCCCTAATTTCTTTAAAGCCAATGCCTCTCCATATGTACGCTCTGGAGATTTTATAAATTGAAGAAATTTAACATTCATGCCTCTCCCAATCGCCCGTAAAGTAACACCAAGTGAGGCAGTCGTTTTCCCTTTCCCATTTCCGGTATATATAAGAAACAATCCTCTGCGAGCCATCTTATTCGCCTACCTTCATAGCCAAACTGTTTTTTCTATGTATGAAGTTCTTTTAGTAGCAGGAACAGGTTGATCCTTTTTAGGATAGCCGATAAAAATAGTACCGATTACTTTTTTGTTTTCCGGCGAACCGATAAATTCGTGCAGTCGTTCATCTCTGACAAGGCCTACTCCTCTAGTGCGCCATACAAAGCCAAGACCTAGTTCTTTTGCTGCAAGCCACATCGAATGGACAGCACAACAAGAGGCAAACACATTGTCCTCGGTTGATTCCGGATCGTCAGGCAAAATATCAGAGGTTACGACAATGATAAGCGGTGTAGTTTTTACAACTTCTAGTGAACTATCAATCAATTTCGGCTTGGTCGGGAAACGCTCATGTAAATATTTTTCTGCCAACTGTTCATAGCGTTGCTTCGCTTCTCCCTTGATTACATAAAAACCCCAAGGTTCACGTAGTCGGTCGTTAGGGGCATATGTAGCTGCTTCTAATAACTGCCTGATTTTTTCATCTTCTACTTCTTTTTCTTCATAGTTTCGTATGGCTCTGCGGTCTTTTAATTCTTGAATGATAGACATCTTGACTCGTTCCCTTCACTCGTAGACTCTGATTCAATCACTTTTTCAAACCATTGGATTTTTTCTCTTAATTGAACGACTTCACCTACCAGAAAGATTGCCGGATTTTGAATTTCCTCTTTCACAGCAAGCATAGAAATCGTGTTCAAGGTTCCAGTTATCGTCCTTTGTTTATCTGTAGTACCCCATTCAATGACAGCCACTGGTGTTTCTTCGTCTCTACCATGCTCTATCAATTGTTCGCAGATAAATGGCATATTACCAATTCCCATGTAAAAGGCGATGGTATCAATTCCTTGAGCCAATGCCTGCCAATTCAGGTTGTCTTGACCCTTGTAATCACGTCCATGTCCGGTCACAATCGCAAAACTCGACGCATGTTCACGATGGGTAACCGGTATACCGGCATAAGCTGGGGCTGCAATGCCCGCTGTCACTCCTGGGATTATTTCATATTCTATCCCATTAGCCGCCAGGACCTCAGCTTCCTCTCCTCCCCGACCAAAGACAAACGGATCTCCTCCCTTTAGGCGGGTAACATTTTTCCCCTGCAAGGCCTTTTCTACCAAAAGTGAATGAATTTCTTCTTGAATGAGATGATGTCTCCCGGGTGATTTCCCGCAATATACAAGCTCCGCATTTTCTTTTGCATAGGTTAATAGTTTTGGATTGACAAGCCTGTCATAAGCTATGACATCAGCCTTTTGAATACATTCCATTCCATATACCGTAATTAGTTTCGGATCTCCGGGACCCGCACCGACCAGATGTACCTTTCCCGGTTTCATGCTCTTGCCTCCTCTTATTTATCAAAAAACACCTTTTCATTGTTGATATGTTTCGTGTCCCATCAGTTTTTTTTGTTTTAAGCATGCACCTATCCAATTCTCAACAAGTTTAGGATTGGAAGCAAAATGAAAATGGGTATAACCAGCAACCAGATTACCTATTATGCACCCTTCTTTCTTTGAACCAAATCTTCCTTTCGCCTCGTAGGCATGCGGAAGCACATCATCTGACTCAAATGTGGAATAGTGGAATTCATGACCTTTTGCCTGCTCACAATCTTTTATTAAAAAGTTGCTTTCGGTTCCAGTTATTTCACGATATCCCAGTGCCGCAAGCTTTTTCTGCATTTTGATCCTACCTGGAATCAATCCTGCCATCGGATACTTTTCTCTAGAAGTTGTTTCAATAGATTTGCTCAAAAACATGAATCCACCACATTCTGCTAGAGTTGGCAAACCCTTTTCAATGGCGTTTCTGATGGATTTTATAGCAATTTCATTGCGAGAAAGTTCATCTGCAAATTCTTCTGGAAAACCGCCTCCAAGGTATAAGCCATCCGCATCCAACGGAACTTCATCCCCTTTTAATGGAGAAAAATACTTGATGTTCGCTCCTTTTGCTTCAAGCAACTCAAGGTTTTCCTGATAATAAAAATTAAAGGCCGCATCTTTTGCAACGGCTATACACACGTCTTTCTTGCTACTAGACTGAAAGATTCCTGAATTCCCACTGGAAATGGTGCTGGTCTTAGCCAAGAGATACAGCTGTTCGATATCAATCGTTTCCATAACTAAATGAGCGAGTTTATCGAAAAATGGTTCAAGTTCACCTCGTTCAATGGCAGGAATTAAGCCTAAATGACGGCTAGGAATATCAATATCTAACTCTCTCTTCATATACCCCATCACTGGAACATCGCATTCCTGCTCGATGGCTGCTTTGACAATTTTGTAATGCCCCTCACTTCCCACTTGATTGGCAATTACTCCAATAATGTTCGGACCCGTAGAAAAAGCTTGAAACCCTTTAACAATCGCAGCTGCGCTACGCGCCATACTCGCACAGTTGACAATTAACAAGACAGGACTTTCAGTAATCATGCTGATTTCAGCTGTTGACCCCGTATTCGATAAAGGATTTTTTCCATCGAAAAAGCCCATGACTCCTTCGATAATCGAGATATCCGCTCCAACGCTCGCTTTGTTAAGTATTTCTCGGACGATATCGTGCTCAAACATCCAGCTGTCAAGATTTCGTGAAGTTCGCCCTGTTACGGCTGTATGATAGGTTGGATCAATATAGTCAGGACCACATTTAAAACCCTGAACGGTATACCCTTTCTTCTGGAGGGCTGCCATAATTCCGATGGTCAATGTCGTTTTTCCGACCCCGCTTCCGGTGCCAGCAATAACTAATCTTCTATCGCTCATAAATATCCCCCCTTCCTTATAAAGGAATAATCCCTACTGAAATGGTGACATTTCCCGATTTTTTCTTAACCAGCTCCAGTTGTTCCGCTCCTGTAAAAATTCTAACAGCTGGCTCACTCACCCCATAAGCACCTGTGTATTTATATACTGTGTCTGACGGAGCTTCAATTTTAGCCTGATTAAGTTCTTCCGGTTCAAAATACACAAATTCCCAACCGTGTTTTTGAACGACTTCGAGCAAACCAATTTCATCTTTCTTTATTGAAATTGTACATATTGCTTTAACACTTTTTATTGAAAATGATAATTCCGCTAATGTTTCCACAATTACCTGCTCAATTTCAACGGCTGATGTTCCTCGATTACAACCGATTCCAAGAACAATGACTTTTGGACGAAATACAATACCATTGTCCAGAATCTTATTTTCAGTCTGCCTAAGCTCCCGATGAGTAACGACTAAGGCTGCTTGAGGCTTTGCTTTAAGGGCGTCATCAATTGACGGATAAACGATTATTTGTTCAGGTAATGCTGTTTCATACGTCCACCAGTTCCGTTCACCCGACTCCTGAACGATTGCAACATGCTCTTCATTAACAACGGACGCACTGACTGGCGTTAATTTTTCCGCAGAATCCCAAACCCAGCCAAAGCGCTGGCCAAATAAATCGACAGGAATTGTTTTTTGTACATCTGATGCAGTTGTAATAATTGCATTTGCATCAAGCGCTGCTGCAACTTCCTTGGTAAGTTCATTTGCTCCTCCAAGGTGTCCTGACAAAACACTGATAACATTCTCCCCTTTGTCATCAATGACAACAACTCCTGGGTCCGTTTTTTTATCCTTCAAAATTGGAGCAATCATCCGGACGACGGCACCGAGTGAAATAATTAAAATGATTCCTTTATATTCCTTGAATAAAGCGGGTAACAGCATACGGACACTTCCCGAAAAAAGCTGGATTTGTCTGTGCTCTTCATCCCCTTTTTCAAACTTGCTCATGTAATATAGATCAGAATTTGAAAAAACAGTGTGTAATTTTCTTGCTAGTTCTACACCATGCTTTGTAATCGCTACGATTGCATAAGTATGTGACCGTTTTATGGGGGCAAGTTCCTCTTCTTTTAATTCAATGATCATGGCTTGACACCTTTTCGGAAACCGTGGGTAAAGCTCGCATCATATAGTTTGGAACGGTATTCATCTTTATCATGGATATTAGGGTCTAACGCCCATCCAGCCAAAATCATTGCATGCTTGCGGATTCCATTTTTACGCATATCATCATCTAAATTCACTAAGGTAGTACGAACAATTTTTTGGTCCGGCCATGTTGCCCTTTGAATGACTGCAACAGGCGTATCATCTTTCCACCCCGCTGTTTGGAGTTCTTTGACGATTTTTTTTGTTAAGGTTGCGCTTAAGAAAAGGGCAATCGTACAATGATGACTCGCTAAATCTCGTAATTTTTCGAATTCTGGAACCGGTGTCCGTCCTTCAGCTCTCGTTAAAATAAGTGTCTGAGTTAAATCGGGAATCGTCAGCTCGGCGCCAATTGCTGCTGCTGAAGCAAATACTGAACTAACACCAGGAATCACCTCATAGCCAATATCCTCTTTCTTCAATAGAGCAATTTGTTCCATGATTGCACCGTACATAGCAGGATCTCCTGTGTGAATACGTGCTACCATTTTTCCTGCTTTAACACGATCAACCATAACATCAACAATTTCTTCCAAATGCATTCCAGCCGTTTTCAGCACCTCGGCATCAGGTTTTGCCTTTGCAATCAATTCTTCATTTACTAATGAATCCGTATATAAAATAACGTCTGCTGTTTGGAGAATATTCAATCCTTTTACCGTAATCAAATCCGGATCTCCTGGACCAGCACCTACAATATAAATTTTCACTTTCTCACCACCATCAAAGTTAAGTATTCTAATTCAAGTCCTTCCAATTCACTTAAGTTCCAGATTACTTCTTCATCGGAAGTGACTTTGGTTACAACTGAAGCCTTTTCAAGCAAATCTAAATCTTTTAATACAGTTATCATTAAATCGATTACTTTTGCGACTTTAATGAACACTACAGCATCATGATCTTCAATCGCCTTCTTCATCGCTTCATAATCATCTCTTGCAGGAATAATCGCGACATGATCATCGCCATCTGCCAAAGCAATGCCCAATCTTGAAGCTGACCCGTTAAACGAAGAAATGCCTGGTACCGTCTTAATCTCAACTTCAGGATGCAACTCCTGCATCAATTTCATCATATGTATGAACGTACTATATAAAAGCGGATCTCCTTCTGTAACGAAAGCAACATCTTTACCTTCATATAACTTTTGCCAAACCTTCTCAACTGTTTCGTTCCATTCCCGATCCAAAATCGTTTGATCCTTCGTCATCGGAAAAACAAGTCCGAGCATTTCCTTCTCCTCAGGCCGAATGTATACTTCTACGATACGATGGGCGTAGCTTTTGCTACCTTTTCTTTTTTTCGGATACGCAATAACTGGCGATTCCTGAATGACTCGAAACGCTTTTACTGTAATAAGCTCCGGATCTCCAGGACCGACGCCAAGACCATATAATGTACCAAGATTACTCATTCATGTCTTCCTTTCGTTGTGCAGTAATGATATAAACCGGATTCAGCGGTACAAATCTGTTCATTCCTAAAATAGGTTTGCTTCGTGAAATTTGAGCGTGCATGATGGAGGTTTGAAAACCTGCTTCTGCAAATGCCTCGTTCGCACGGTAAAGATTTTCTATCGTAGCGGCATTAAGGACAATCCTTCCGCCTTTTTTCAAACGATTGCAGCAAGTATTGATGAGGTCTACCATCTCTCCGCCTGTCCCACCGATAAAAACGGCATCCGGATCAGGAAACGTTTCTAAGCCTTGTGGTGCTTTTCCATGAATCGCCGTTAAATCGGTACGAAACTTACGTTGGTTTTGTAAACAATTTTCTAAATCCGGCTCATTTTTTTCAATCGCAAAAACTTGACCTTCAGGTGAGAGCTTCGCAGCTTCAATCCCCATTGAGCCCGTACACGTCCCAACATCCCAGACGATGCTGCTTTTCTTAAGGTTTAACGCATGAAGGCTTAATACTCGAATTTCCTTTTTGGTAATGAGACCTTTATCTGGCTTCCGCTGCGAAAATTCTTCATCTTCAATGCCTAAAGACCAGCTCGGTCCTTCAGATATCTTTTTCAAAATGACGACATTTAACGGAGAGAATTTCCGCTCTATCATTTCTTCAAGTTCATACCAGCCTGAATATTCATTTTCTCCTTGAAGATTCTCCGCCACAAATGCCCGATATTCTGTCATACCAAATGATAGAAGATATTTAGCAAGTTGATTAGGACTATTTTCAACGTCAGTAAGCAATGCAACTTTTGCTTTCCCATCGATCCGTTGGGCCAACCCTTTCATACTTCGACCATGAACACTAACAAGGAAAGCATCTTGCCAGCTTTCACCCATTTTGGCAAAAGCGAGTTGAACTGAACTAAAATATGGGTATACTTCTATATTCATCTTGCTGGAAAGATAGCCGCCAATTCCGTAAAATAGCGGATCACCAGAAGCTAAAACGACCGTCGGACGAGTCTCTTCCTGTAGTCGTTCTACAACTGCTTTCATGCCGCCCTTTATGACAATCTTCTTTCCTTGATAATTCGGGAAGAAGGACAAGACCCTCTCACCGCCGATAAGCACTTCACTTTCTTCAATCCATTGTGCATATTGAGGCAGTAAGCTTTCTTGACCGTTATCTCCTATCCCGATTAATTTAATCGATTGAGTCAATTCCAACAGCCCTTCCTAGTAATTGTCCTTTCAACGAATAAATCGCCGTTTCCATTTCAATGCCGCCCTTCACTTGCTTTAATCCTGAGTGACAGCAGGCTTCACAAAGTTTATTGAAGAATTCTTTGTTATCAATCTCGGCCATCATATCACCGACTTGCGATGCGGTGTTTGCGTTCTTAATTTCAAAAACAAGGTTATCATCTGCTCCGACACTTTGGGCAATTTCAGATAAAAAGCCGAAGTCGACTGGTGCACTTTTTGAATGCACCATCATCACACCTTGTGCAACTTTCGAAAATTTCCCCATCATACCAACAAGAGATACCTTTTTAATTCCCTGTCTTTTGCATTGCTTTAGCGAGAAGCCTACAAAGTCACCCATTTCAATAAAGGCTTCTTCAGGTAACCCCTGAAGAAGACCCATTGCATACTTTTCGCTTCGACCACCTGTCGTTAAGACAAGATGATCACAGCCACCAGCTTTAGCAACACTAATCGCCTGGACAATACTTGCCATATATGCGGAACTGGAAAAAGGAACGACGGTGCCCCTTGTTCCCAAAATGGAAATGCCACCGACAATCCCTAACCGGCCGTTTAATGTTTTCTTCGCAATTTCTTCACCTGCTGGTACGGATATAACGACTTTCACACCTCTATTAACCTTAAATTCTTCTAATGTTTGTTGCACGGTTGTTAAAATCATTTTGCGCGGCACAGGATTAATTGCCGCTTCTCCGACAGGAACAGGAAGACCAGCTTTGGTCACGCGACCAACACCAATCCCTCCATCCAAGATGATGCCAGGTGTATCTACCCAGCTGACAGTAGAAATTATATGTGCCAGATGAGTGGCATCTGGATCATCGCCAGCATCTTTAATTGTTTCTGCACTAACTGAATTTTCCGTTATATCATATTTCTCAATTGTAAAAGTAGCATCTCTACCTATTGGCAAAGAAATCGTTGCCTCCTCAAGTGCATCACCAGTGATCAATGCGATCAATGCCGCTTTAGTTACTGCTGTTGAACAGGCTCCGGTCGTATACCCATGCCGCATTTGGGAGGGATCTTTCTTGACTTTCTTTTCCATGATTTAACCTAATCAGCTAAAAGGGAAATCGCATTCAATGCCGCAACCGTGACAGTACTTCCGCCTTTTCGGCCAACATTTGTAATAAATGGCACTTCGGTAATTTTTGCTAGTTCTTCTTTTGATTCCGCGGCAGAAACAAATCCAACAGGCATACCAATAATTAAGTCGGGTTTAGCAATCCCTTCTTTAATAAGACGAATGAGTTCTAACAATGCTGTTGGTGCGTTACCAATGGCATATATCCCGCCTTCATTTTCCTTTACGGCTTTTTGCATCGAAATGATGGCTCTTGTCGTTTTCAATCGTTTTGCTTCAACCATTACATCTGGGTCTGAAATATAACAATGCACGTCCCCGCCATGTTTTTGAAAACGTTTTTTCCCCGTTCCACTTTCTATCATTTGAACATCGGCAATAACATGTCTTCCTTTGCGGATTGCTTCCACACCAGCTTGAATGGCATTTGGATGGATAATTACACTTCTTCCTAATTCAAAGTCTGCTGATGCATGAATTACACGGCGAACTATCTTCCACTCGTCTTCTGAAAAATCATGATTACCCATTTCTTCAGCAATAATTGAAAAACTATAATCATATATTTTATCTGGATCAACCGTTAGGGGTTTAAAATCTGTTTTAAAATCCATCGTACATTCCTCCTATTTTTCGTTTAGTTGTTTTTTCAAATCGGCAATGACCAGATTAAAACTGGAATGAACATTTTTATAATCAACATCGGGACGAGAAATCATAATCGTCTCAATTCCACATTCCAATGCTGCTTCCAATTTCTCATCAACAGATCCAACCTTGCCACTTTCTTTTGTAATCATTAACGTGACACCATATTGATTGTATAGCGCTTTGTTCAATTCTTTTGAAAATGGACCTTGAACCGCGACTATATTTTTTTGCTCAATGCCTAACTGAGCACATTTTTCCATATTATCAATGCGCGGAAGCATTCTCGCTATCACTCTTGTATTCTCCAGACCTACTAACTCTTTAGCAAAAATCGCTAAGGTTTTACTTCCAGTCGTTAGCATAATAACTCCTCGCTTTGTAGCAGCAAGCTTGGCGGCTTCAGCATAATCACGAACCATAATCAATTTCTCATTCTGGAATCGTTGACTTTCACGTTCATAACGAATATAAGGAACATTTGCTTCCTGTGCTGCCTGAAGAGCGTTTTTCGATGCTTCTTCTGCAAATGGGTGACTTGCATCAACTACCGCATGAAATCCTTTTTCGATGATTAAAGATGCCATATCTGTTGCAGTTAATCGTCCAATTTGAGTTGTTATCTTCGCATCTTGCAAACTTTTTGCTGCCGACTCGGTCACTACCGTTGCCAAAACTTGGAATCCCACCCGTTGGATTTCGATCGCTAATTCCCTTGCATCGCTTGTTCCCGCTAAGAACAAAATCATTTTGTCGTCCCCACCACTTGCTCATCATGGTCATGGTGGTCATGTCCATGGTCTGTTTCATGACCGTGATCGTGGTCATGGTGGTCATGCCCATGGTCGTGGTCGTGATCGTGGTCATGATGATGATGGTGATGGTGGGCATGGCCATGTTCCTCCACATGTTTACGATAGTTTTCTAGATCACGGGTACCACTTGATCTTCCTTCGCTAGCTTCGATTACACGTTCTTTCAGTATGGTTTGTAATGTTGGATGATAACCAAAGTATTTCGCCAAAACAAATTCATGCTCTGGATATTGGTCTTGATAGCCTGTTAGCATATTCTCCATTCTCTCCATTAACACACCTGTGAAGAGGAAATATGGAAGCATCACTATTTTTTTGGCACCTAACCGAATACAGCGTTCAATGCCTTCATCAACAAACGGATCCGTAACACCCATGAAGGCATTTTCGACCCACTTCACATTTAATTTTTCCCACAATAATCGTGAAATTTTATAAATATCACTATTTGCATCAGCATCACTTCCACCTCGACCTATCAGCAATATTGCTGTCTCCGGATGTTCCGAAGATGTATCGAATCCGACTTCCTCAAGGCGATCTGTCAGAATCGTTAATACTTCATGGTGAACCCCAATCGTTTGTCCATATGTGAATGTAACCGCTGGATACTTATTCCTTCCATCCTCTATTTCAGCTGGAATATGTAATTTTGAATGTCCTGCATGCAACAAAATAATCGGAATGACGATAACTTCAGTGGCCCCTCTTTTTATGCAATTGTCAATGCCTTGGGATATATTTGGCGTGGCAAATTCCAAGAAGCATGTTTCAATTAATAAAGAGTCGTCCATTGTCGGAATCATATTTTTAATAAAACGAATAACTTCTTCGTTTCCAGAAGCTAGTCTGCTTCCATGTCCTACGAATAATACTGCTTTCATTTGTTATCCCCCTCTTGATTAGTCTTCACAAGGCGCAGGCTCTATTTTTATTTTGGGAGCAATGTCTTGATATAAATAGCCCTGTATCTTTTTCGCCCGTTTGAAATATTTAAATAGTCGTTCATTAGGATGAGCATTTTGTTTATATTCGTTGACAATGTTTGTAATTAATTCAACTAGTTGATCCGGTTCAATTCCTTCTGCAACTGGTTGACCAGGATGAGCCGTTCTGCCAACAGGTTTCGCTCCAAGGAATAAATCAAATTTCCCTTTTCGGAAAACGATCCCGATATCATCCATCACTGCACTATAACAAGCCATTCCACACCCATTAAAACCAATGTTCAGTTCCTTAGGCATATCAATCCCACCAAGCACCCTCTGTATTTCATCCGCGTAAGGAATGGATTCCACTTTTTCACCATCACAGAAATCACAGGCTTTTAAAGTCAATACATCCCCAATTGGCGATAATAAAAAGTTTGCTGATTGCAATTTTCCAGTAATAACTTCTGGATCTGTTGTAGGAATCTTTAAAACGATTTTATGATTTGGCGTGTATTCCATCGTTCCCTTTTCTCCAACAACTTCTGCAAGTGTCATCATTTGTTTCGGAGTAAATTGCTTGTTCGCCACACCTGGGCTAACGGCAAGCTCGAATACCGACTCAATTTTTTGCTGAACAATCGGCGTAATTGATTGCTGAACGGTTTGACCCTTAACTCTTGTGAGGGCTTCCATTGCCACTTCAAAAGAAGTGCTCTTTTTTTCTGGTGCTTTTGTAAGCAATCCAACTCCGCCAGTCGCCTCGGTGTACGCTTCCTGCATAGAACCCGTTTCTTGATCTAATGCCCAAGGTTCTGCTTCTTTTTGCAAGCGTTGATGCGGCTTCAATGGTTGCTTTTCCGAATTCAATGTATACTTTCTTTGATATCCACGTGGCGTGATGATTTTGTCATCATATAAAAAGGTAGATGAATTTCCAATAATGACGGTCGTTAGCATCCCTATATCGTGATTTAACATGTCTTTCAAATTGGTTATCACAATATCCTGACGATCGCGATAAGCACTTTTTACCAATCCGACAGGTGTTTCGGGCGAGCGGTAACGCAGTAAAATGTTCTGTGTTTCAACAATTTGCCTAGTCCGTCTACCGCTTCGAGGATTATAAAGTGCAATGACAAAGTCAGCCATTGCTGCAGCCTCCACTCTTTTGGCAATCAGATCCCAAGGCGTTAAGTGGTCACTGAGGCTGATGGTACAGGAATCATGCATGACAGGTGCACCAAGTAAAGACGCACATGAATTGATGGCAGAAATACCAGGAATGATTTCAATGGCTACTCCCGTTTCTTCTTTCCAGCCTTTTTCAATCAATACTTCATAAACCAGCCCTGCCATTCCGTATACCCCTGCATCACCACTCGAAATTACAGCTACTTTCTTTCCCAACTCCGCCTGTTTCACTGCTTCTTGTGCACGTGATACTTCTTCAGTCATACCTGTACTTATAATCGTTTGATCTGTAAGAAGGCCCTGTATAAGTTCCACATATGTTTTGTAACCAATGATGAAGTCACTTTCTTGAAGGGCTTCTACAGCACGTTTGGTAATATGTTCAAAATTCCCTGGTCCAAAGCCAACGACAAATAATTTACCGTTTGTACTCATTTAGACATCTCCTTTTACGACTTGTCTTTTGAAATTCCTGTTTGAGCTGGAAAATCTGGATTAGGAGTCATTTCTCCATTAGTAAATTGGTAAATCATCTGTGGAATAAACTTCTCATCATCGAGATTATGGACAATCTCTCGTCCAAAATCAGGTGAATCCACTCGATACCATGTCCCTTGAGGATAAGCAATCACAACGCAGGCATCCTTACACCTTCCGTTACAGCGAGTTCTAGTAGTATGAATTTTTTGATTCAGACCTTGTGAAGTAATTTCATCACGAATTGCTTGCGTTATTTCTTCGCCACCTTTTTTCATGCAACTGCTGCCGTTACAAATCAAAAGATGCGAGTTTGTGCCTTTTAAGTTCCAAGTTGTCATCTTCTTCCTCCTAAATCTGAGAAAAGGCAAAATAAAAAACCTTAACTGTTAGAGTTAAGGTTTTAAAAAAACTATATGAAAAGGGAGCCTCCAGCAAGCAAAGTGAAACTCTCAAAATCTCCATAGTCCTTCTACCTTTCCCTCCGAAAAGTATCACACAATTTTAAAAGCAGGTTTCCTGGCTTACGCTTCAATTTACTTTTGTCCCTTCCCAGCTCTAGGCCAGTGGTTATCGACAATTTCATCAGCGTTACAGTAGCGGGGGCTGCATCGGATTCTCACCGATTTCCCTATTATCCCTTGCGTGTTCATACAAGAGCACTTTTAAATTGAAATATTTGGTTTTATAATAATATATTTCTAGTTAACTTTATCTATCATATAACAACTTTTTTAAAATTCAATAGTTTATTCCGACTGTTTTGAAAAGTTTAATGGTGAAAATCCAGCTTCATGCCTATCCTCTCTGCGATTTTATCCTTCTCAAAAAAAAATATGAATAGAGTGTAGATGGAATCATTGCTTTATGGTACAATAAACGAGAATTTTCAAAAAATTACATAAGTTTTATGGTGCTAGATTCCTCGGAATTTAGCTTAATAGGGAAGTCGATGTAAATCCGACGCGGTCCCGCCACTGTAAAGGGAAGTCCTAATACGTAAAGAATAATCCACTGTCAAACGAGATGGGAAGGATGTATGAGGATGATGATCCAGAGCCAGGAGACCTGCCATGAAGCGTGAAACTGTTTCAACCTACGAGGATGGGTGTGCGGATCAGGCAGATAAGCTAATATTTGTATTATGCTGCAAACTTACTGTTCATTACGCACTTCTTTCTTTTTGAGAGAAGTGCTTTTTATGTTGCCCGCCACTTCTCTTCTCAGCTTTAATCATTAAAAATAAAAGCGTTGAAAGGAGAACAAATGAAAAAAGCCAATTGGAAAATACTTTATTTTGTCATTTTACTACTCTTCGTACCAAAGAAAGCAATGGCCATGCATATTATGGAGGGCTTCTTACCGATCGAATGGGCGATATTCTGGTGGGCTGTGACACTTCCATTTTTAATCTTGGGTTACCGTTCCATTAGGTCTAAAGTGAAGGAAAACCCAGAAACAAAAATGATGCTGGGTCTGTCCGGCGCATTCGTTTTTATTTTATCAGCCCTAAAAATCCCTTCCGTTACAGGAAGCTCTTCACACCCTACCGGCGTCGGCTTAGGTTCAATCTTGTTTGGGCCACTGGCCATGAGTGTCGTCGGTTCTATTGTTCTGTTATTTCAAGCTGTATTACTAGCTCATGGAGGACTAACTACTCTAGGAGCCAATGCATTTTCCATGGCTGTTTGCGGACCGTTCATTGCTTATTTTGTATTCAAAGGCGCTACTAAATTAGGTTGGTCCTTTTCTCTTGCTGTTTTCTTAGCAGCAGCTTTCGGAGATTTGGGCACCTATGTGATAACTTCTGTACAACTTGCTTTAGCTTTCCCATCGGAGGTAGGTGGATTTATGGCCTCATTCACTAAATTTTCAGGAATCTTTGCCCTTACCCAAATACCTTTAGCAATCAGTGAAGGTTTATTGACAGTCGTTGTCATGAATTTCTTGAAGAAATACAATCTAGGCGAATTGAAATTACTGCGAGTGTTATCTAAGGAGGCTCGTTAGCATGAAAAAAAGTTTATTGTTGCTTTTTCTAGTCGTCATACTTGCTATAATTCCGTTAATCACCCAACAAGGAACAGAATTTGGTGGAGCTGATGGAGTGGCGGAAGAAGCCATCACTAAAATCCAACCGGAATATAAGCCTTGGTTCAACAGTATCTGGGAGCCGCCAGGTGCAGAAACCGAAAGCTTATTGTTTGCTCTCCAAGCCGCGATTGGCGCCGGATTCATAGGATACTTCATCGGCGTTATGCGACAAAAAAATAAACAGGCCGTTCAAGAAAAGGACGAACAGGCAAAACATGTTACTCATAGATAAATACGCCTATTTCAACCGGCTAAAGCATGTACATCCTTTAGAGAAAATGATTTTTGCCCTCTCCCTTTTGTTGTTTTCTTTAGCAGTGAGGGATACGACCGTCTCACTCATCACCTTTACAGTGATGAGTGCTTTTATCATTTTCGGGGCAAAAATCCCAATCTCTTATTATCTAAAATTACTCTTATTACCTGGATTTTTTGTACTATCAGGTACAATTACCATCCTTTTTTCAGTCGCAAGTAAATTTACTTCAATACCAAATGTATGGTGGTCCTGGAATTTCGGCAGCTGGCAAATATTTATCAGCGAAGACAGTATAAAAACGGTAATTGGTCTAATCGTTGTCGTATTAAGCAGTATCAGCTGTTTATATTTCCTAACCTTAACTACTCCCATCACAGTTATACTATATGTATTGCGTAAGCTGAAACTGCCTTCATTGCTGATTGATTTAATCGAATTAACTTATCGCTTCATCTTTATTTTTTTAGATACAGCTATGGCCATTCATCAATCACAGTCATCACGGCTTGGGTATAGTTCAGTGAGGAAGGGAATTCGATCTCTCGGGTTACTCATATCTTCCCTGTTTTTAGGAGTGTTTCAGCGCTCTGAACAATTAACGATGGCAATGAACGCAAGAGGGTATCAAGAGAATATTTCATTTATCGATGACTCTTACACTTATTCCTCTCGTAATTGGCTGATTACCATTGTAACTCTAGTAAGCTTATTCTTTATTTATAGATATATATAAATTGGGGGCAGTTCGATAATGGAAGAACATATTTTTAATATAGATGGCCTCACCCATCAATTCGCAGATGGGACGTTCGCATTAAAAGATCTTTCTCTAACTATTCAAAAAGGTAAAAAAATTGCTTTATTAGGCAATAACGGTGCCGGTAAGTCAACTTTATTCCAACATTTAAACGGTCTTTTAAAGCCAACAACAGGATCCATCAAATTTAAGGGAAAGAAATTAAAATATGACAGAAAAACATTATTACTATTACGAAAACAGGTCGGAATCGTTTTTCAAGACCCGGATTCACAACTTTTTTCCGCTAATGTTCAACAGGATATATCGTTTGGACCGATGAACTTAGGTTGGGAAAGAGATGTCGTGCGGGAGAAAGTTGAATGGGCGATGGCCCAAACAGAAGTAACAGAATTGAAAGATAAGCCCACCCATTTTTTGAGTTTAGGACAAAAGAAGCGTGTTGCCATAGCTGGTGTGTTAGCCATGGAACCCGAAGTCTGGATCCTAGATGAGCCTACGGCGGGATTGGATTCTTATTTTTCCAAACAGATTATGGCTCTTTTGGATAACATCCATCTCCCTGATAAAACAATTATTTTATCAACCCATGATGTTAACTTAGCCTATCAATGGGCTGACGAAATCATTGTCATGAACGATGGAAAGGTCATATATCAAGGAGATCCTGTCACTATTTTTCATCATGAAGACCTTTTGTATCAAGCACATTTAGAAAAACCATGGATATTTGAAATGTTTCAATCACTTATTCAATCAAAGATATTCACAGAAGAAGACCCTGCCCCTAGAACGAAAGAAGAATTACTTCAAAAAATGGAGATTGAAAAGGTTAATTAAGAAGCAATCCCTAGCCTGTTTCATTAGGTCAACAGACTAGGGGATAAAATGGAGATATTCTTCACTATCCAGGCAATTGAGTCGGTACTCCAATATCTGGATAGTTTTAACCTCAGAGAAAAACAAGTAGCTGCAAAGTATCCCTCTTGTAAGCTCATGTAATGCTCTGGTATTTCTCCCTAATTATTTTATTGGCTTTCTTCTTCAGCCTCTTCCCCTTTAATCTCTATATTCTTTCCGTCTACATCATCAACTACAGATTGCATTTCACCTTCCGTATAAGTATCCGAAACTTGCTCGTGCGTTTTAGCAAGCCCAGAGGACAATGTATCCTTTCGTTTATAATCACTGACGTCATAAATTCTTCCAGCTATATCTAAAGAATCCTTTTTTGATTCCTTGCTATCCATAGAATTCACTCCTTATTTCGAATTATTTTTATCTTGCCCATTTTATTAAAACAGGGAACTTGGTTTCATTTGTCATCTCATATAGATTGACAGCATGAAGTAATGACAAGGGTATTTTGCGTAAAAAATAATCCAATATTCAATAAAGATAAAAAAAACTATGAAAAGGATGATTTATCGCTGATTTAACAACCAGAGGGTTCAATCTTATCTGAATGGGAACATGAAAAATGAGGTATTTCAGTATCCATATCCATCATTCCTATCCATTTTTATGAACTCCGTTTAATATTATTTTTTCAAAAAGGCGCGCCCAATTGAAGTTGAAGAATGAGGTTAATTTCATCCTCCTTTTTTATTTGAAATTTCCCTTGTTTCTGACCCATTAGCTTATAAGCACTATTACTTCTCCCTTAGGCCCAATAGAAAAAGCGATTACTTGGAATAGGAACCGCCTTCATTCTCTGTCAACAATCTTTGCAAAGTCGTCAAGGCTAGTTGAATATTTGATATAGATTCGTGGTAAAAGATAGAGTTCGTCTTTAATGTCCTTCTCAGAAAATGGTTCAGGAGTTGTCGTAAGTCCAAACAAATAGTATTTCTTCGTTTCTGCTACGACTTTGTCATTGAAATTCCCGTATGGATACGCAAGAGCATAAACTGGTTTGCCCGTTATTTTTTGAATTTTATCTTTGGACCCTTTCAGTTCATATTCATAATTTTTTATTTTCGTCAAGTCAGGATGTGTAGCAGTATGAGACTGAATTGAGATCATACCCGAATCAGCCATCGTTTTTAAATCCGATTTCGATAATCGGTTTGAGCGACCAATAAAGTCAGAGATAACAAACATGGTACCAGATGGTTTAAAACGTTCGTTTTTCAATTTTTGAAAGATAGCAAATGCATTCAGGTTGTTTTTGTATCCGTCATCAAAGGTTATGAAAATGGGTTTGTTTACTTTACTAATGTCTTGCCACCGATCAAAAGTTAATAATGTGTAGCCGTGGTCTCGTAAATAAATCATTTGTTTCTCGAAATTCTTTGGGGTTACATATAACTCCATAGAACCGTGTCCATTAAACTCTTCAATCGAATGATAAATTAAAATAGGTACTTTTCGTTGAGCAATAACTTGTGATGGAAAAATTAAGATAAGAAGACATAGGAAAAACATTGCTATCTTTTTCATAAAACTCCTCGCTTTGTATCCTTTTTATATCTTTTCAATTTATTGTTCCTCAAAAGCATAGTTCTATTATGCTTTCTCTCATATTTCATTCTATCTTCCATTTTGATCAATGGTGACTTTGATATTCCCAAATGAAAAGTAATTCCCTAAAACACTAAGGAATCGGCTTTTTTATAAGTCCTCCTTCACCAATAGCCCTGTTTGCTTAATAAGAATTTCTGTTATTCTTCATCATCAATTTCTTCTTCAGAGCTTAGAAAGAACATATGCAACTTCTAGAAGAACTTTTCCTTACACCACTCACCTCCCCCTTTAGTATGTAAGAAAAAAAGGTTGCCGCAGCAACCTCCCTTTTTAAAGTAAAGCACCCCTTATTTGAACAAAACTTTTCGTTTAATTATCAAATAACTCAAAATTAGTAAACGGAATGATCGTTTGTCAATTTAAAAATCGTTATTTTTTTACAGACAAATATATTTATTTTGCTTCACTGTTTTTCTGTTTTTCCTTTAGATAAAAACCATCCACCTAATGCAATAAGCAGCATTACTGACCAAAAGATTGTATTCCAAATAGGTCCTTCAACAAACTCGTGAGGAATAATGTGCAAGGCTGGATGCGCAAGAGTATGCATTAATAACTTAACCCCAACCCAACCAACGAGTAACATTGCTGCAGTTTCAAGACTAGGGCGTTCTGTCAATATCTTAACGAAGTAACCTGCTGCAAACCTAATAACAATTAAACCAGCAATTGCTCCTAATAAAATAACTATAAATTGTGCGCCATCCATCCCCCCAATTTCCCCCATTGGTGTATCTGGCAGGGCAATGACAAGAGCTACCGCTGCTAAAATAGAATCAACAGCGAAGGCGATATCAGCTAATGCAATTTGCACAATAGTCATACGATAGCTTTTCCCTTTTTTCTCTTTTTCTCCGTGGTCCTTTTTTAGTAAATGTTTTAACGAGATGAAAATTAAATAAGCAGCCCCAATTGCTTGAACTTGCCAAACGTGGAAAAGGTACGAAATAATAAAGATTGCACCAATCCTAAATATAAAAGCTAATAGCAACCCAATATTAATCGCTTTTTTTTGCAGTTCTTCTGGTAAATGTTTTGACATAATAGCTAAAACTAAAGCATTATCTGCAGATAATAAACCTTCTAAAAAAATCAAAATAATTAATACCCAGCCATACTCTAATAATAAAGAAAGTTCCATATTATCCCCCTATAAATTATCACTTCATAAGCCAGTATAAGTATGCTTACATGAGTTTAATAACGTTTTGTATTATCGGTATTATATACCATCCAGCCTATATTAAAGAAAGTTTGCCTTTTTCTTATTCCAATATTGTCTCAACGTATCCACTTCCTTATTCAACTCTTCTGCCCCGATAGTGGAATAAGAAAGGACATATGCTTTTTATATGCTGATATCCTCCCACCTATAAACGAATAATTTAAGTTATCATCTGCAATGTTTGTTAACATGCTATCCACTATTTTAGCTCCCATTGCCTCATAGAAGTGGCAAGAACTATTTTTCTCTAACACTTTAACACTAGCTGAATTGAAGTCTAAACTCTTAAATTCAGGAAGGAGTCTTTTTAATAATTTTTTTCCTATCTCTAAACCTTGAAGTTCGTTTAAAATATATATAGAAGTTACGTCCTGTGTCAAAATTCAGTTTGACAAGTTAATTCTTATTTCACTAAAGAAGTATTGAGTTGAAGAAGGCGATTTATTTAAAATAACGAAAATGATGTATTAGAGGTGATTAAATTTAACAAAGTTTTTGTCTTAGATGGTGAAAATTTTTCGGACTTTAATGGACTCTGTAACGAGTTTTCGAATGTAGTTCTCTCTGGAAAATACAAGTGGAATGGAAGTCTCGATGCATTTAATGATATTTTGTTTGGTGGTTTCGGTGATATAGAAGTTGAAGAAGAATATACAATTTTTTGGAGAAATTCTGTCAAATCTAAAATCGATTTAGGGTACGGAGAAACAATAACCATACTGAATGAGATGTTGAAAAATTGCCATCCAAGTAATGAAGAAAAAGTAATTAAAGAAATAAGGGATGCAAAAATGAACATTGGTTCAACTATATTTAATTGGGTAGAAGAAATTATCCTTGATAATAAAAATATAACGTTGATTTTGGAGTAATCCTTAATCAAGTAAAGGGTAGCGTTAGTTGAATTAAAAAGGGAACTTAATATGTATCAAGAGTTCCCTTTCTTAATGTATACATATCAACATTTAGATTTAACATCGCCTATACATAAAAAGCTTATAGACTTGTCCCTAAAAAAGGGGACTTTGTCTACAAGCTAAAAGGCCTTAATTTATCTTTAACTTTCGATTGCTCTTACTCTCATCCACATTATCGGATGGATCACCCCAACATTCCACATTCTTCAAACCTTTAATATTGTTTACATGGAAAACTGGGTTTTTTCCACTCTTCTTTTGTTTTTGATAATCGGCTAGTGCAGCAAATGCAATTTTTCCAAGTAATGCTATGGCGATTAAGTTGATAATGGCCATTAACCCCATCAGCAAGTCAGCTAGACCCCATACAAACTTGAGTGAAGCAAGCGAACCGAAAATCACCATCCCTACGACTGCGATACGATATAAGTTTAACCAAACTTTATTTTCATTAATAAAGCCAATGTTCGACTCTCCATAATAGTAGTTACCAACTATGGAACTAAAGGCGAATAACAGTACGATAATGGCAAGGAAAATGCCAGCCCAAGATCCTAATGCCGTACCAAGTGCATTTTGGGTAAGGACTATACCATCTGTTTCCTTCGATGTATACAGGCCTGAGACCAAAATGATGAAGGCGGTCGAACTACAAATGACAAGTGTATCCACAAATACACCAAGTGACTGAATGAGCCCTTGTTTTACCGGATGACTGACATCTGCTGTCGCACCTGCATTAGGGGCACTACCCATCCCGGCTTCATTAGAAAATAGACCTCTCTTGATTCCTTGCATCATGGCAGCGCCTAATGCTCCACCAGCAACTTCCCTTAATCCATCAAAAGCACTTTCAAAGATTAAAACAAAAACACCCGGTAACTCGGTAATATTCATGATAATGATAATCAACGCTACTATCACATATGCTCCTGCCATAATCGGTACGATGACTTCAGATACTTTTGCAATCATTTTAATGCCTCCAAAAATGATGACAGCCGTAACAAGAGCAAGGATGATTGCCGTAACCCACTTATCGATCCCAACCGATTCATTGAACGCACTTGTGATCGTGTTGGCTTGTACAGAGTTGAAAGCAAGCCCAAATGTAAGCGAAATCAATACAGCGAACGTGATACCCATCCAACGGGCATTCAATGCTTTTTCCATATAATAAGCAGGGCCACCTCGGAATGTATCGCCATCCTTGACCTTATAAATTTGTGCAAGTGTACTTTCAATGAAGGCAGAGGCAGACCCGATAAGTGCTATTAACCACATCCAGAAAACGGCTCCTGGACCACCCATTGTGATGGCTATGGCAACACCTGCAAGGTTACCTGTTCCAACCCGTGAAGCAGTACTGATGCAAAAAGCCTGAAACGATGTCACCCTTTTTTATCCGCTGTGGCACCTTCTCCCAAAAGCCGCATATAAAAAAACACCCTAGATCTAAAGATTCAGGGTGTTTTTCTGTTTAATTCACTTTTTCAAGAAGTATGTTTCTTCTCTTCACTCCCTGAAAATCGCGGAAAACCAATCAAAATGGCTATGACTCCACAAATCCCAATTAATACTGGATAAAAAGAATAGGGTAAAATACTTACAGGTGAAATTTGTGCTACCCCCGCCGCAACAAGCAGTTGTGCCCCGTATGGAATTAACCCTTGAATACAACAAGCAAAAACGTCAAGCAAACTCGCCGATTTACGGGGATCGATGCCATACTTTTCCGCAATGTTTTTGGCTAGCGGACCGGCAATGATAATAGAAATCGTGTTATTTGCCGTAGATAGATTTGTCAAACCGACCAGACCGGCAATGCTGAATTCAGCACCTTTTCTTGATTTGCTATTACGGGTCACGACGTGGAGAAGATAATCGATGCCGCCGTTATGTTTGATGACTGACACCATACCAGCAATTAAAATGGCAAGAAAAGAGATCTCATACATTCCCGCCATTCCATCCCCAATTTTTTGAATGACTCCCATCAGTTGATAACTACCATCCGCTAACCCGATAATTCCGGCAAACACAATACCGATGGAGAGGACAAGGAACACATTGACTCCAGCTAATGCAGTGATCAAAACGCAAAGATAAGGTAGAATCTTCACCCAATTATAGGAATGTTGAGAGATAGCTGCTTGTTCACCCATTGTTAAAAAACCAAGGATGACACATGTGATGATGGCCGCAGGTAAAACAATGAAAAAATTCACTTTAAACTTATCCTTCATTTTCGTTCCCTGCGTTCGAACAGCTGCGATTGTCGTATCTGAAATGAAAGATAGGTTGTCACCAAACATCGCACCACCAATAACGGCAGCCATTGAAAGGGCAAGCGAAATATCGGTTTGTTCACTAATTCCTACACCTATAGGTGCTAGCGCTACGATTGTTCCCATGCTTGTCCCCATAGATAGAGAAATAAAACAAGCGATAATGAAAATACCTACCATTAATAGATTTTGCGGAAAAACCGATAACGCAAGATTCACCGTTGATTCTACCGCACCCATTCCATTCGCCACTTCTGAAAAAGCACCGGCCAAAAGGAAAATGATAACCATTAACATAATATTGGAGTCCCCGGCACCTTTACAAAAGATTTCAACTTTTTGATTGAAAGACTCTTTTCGATTCATTGCCAATGCAGCCGCTGATGCAATCGCAATCGCCACAATCACCGGAAATGAATAAAAATCTCTTGTAATAACCCCGGAACCTATAAATAAAATTAAAAAAACGACAAATGGGACTAAAGCCCAAGGATTCCCTTTATTGTTTGTACTCATGATGAACACCTCTTTTTATTTTTCCCATGACAAATATGTCACAGCCCTTTTTCATTGAACTAATTCGGTAAAAAAATTCTAGTAAGATCCAGCATTTCTTTCATATTATTGTAAGCATGACTCCAAAAGCATAATAGCCAATACAAAGCTAAAGCTAAACCCTTGAACGTGAAAAAAGACCTCTTCTATTAAACAATAAGAAGAGGTCTTTTAATCTATAAAAAACACCCTCCTCATCTTTCAGGCGTATTCGCCTGCTGGATTTGGCACAGCACTCCTATTAAGTCTGCTGCCGAGACATCTTCGGGCCAGTCCCTCCGTCTCTCTTGATAAGAAGATCCAAATTACGTAATGATATTATCAAATGTTCCGATGTCTACGAGTAAAGAATCAGGCAGGTTAACAAGTTCACTGCATTGTTCATTGCTAAGTTGTCTTTTTGCAGCCCTAGCTTTTCATCCATTCACTCTAGGAAAGTGACATCGATACCCGCATCGAAAAGCAAATATAAGAGTACAGTATTTTGTGTATTTCCGCAAGGTGTAGCCTAAAGTATTTTATAAGGAGGTTTTTTCAAATGAGTAAAGAGGAACTTATGAACGATGATAAAGTACTTCATCTTTAATAGGAAAAGAGAAAAACAAAAAGAGGTCCTAGGACCTCTCAGCAAATTTGGTGTATTAACTTAGGTGAATTATTTTTAGGTGAGTTCACATCAGTTGATACCTCAAAAGCTTCCATCTGTTCAGTATCAAATGATTTTAAGTATTGCTGCAGATATGCAGTATCATTAATTGAAGGATCCAGCCAAGTCTTTTCATCTTCAGGTTTAAGTATAACTGGCATGCGATCATGAATACTAGTCATTAGCTCATTCGGAGTAGTGGTAATAACTGAGCAGGAATATATCGTGATACCTTCAGGTGATTTCCATGATTCCCAGAGACCAGCCATTCCAAATGGGGCATTACTTTTAAGTTTTATTCGCATAGGTATTTTTCGTTCTGGTGCCTTCTTCCACTCATAAAAAGAGTCGGCAAGTATCAAACACCGTTTCTTCTTATACGAATTCTTAAAACTTGTTTTCTCAGCAATGGTCTCCGCTCGGGCATTAATCATCTTGTAGCCCATTTTCTCATCTTTTGCCCAGTAAGGTATGAGTCCCCAACGAAGATATCCAAGTCGATTCCTAGATCCGTCATTAATAACGGATAAGACAGAGTGAGAAGGTGCTATGTTGTAGCTGAATTGGTACTCGGCATTAAATGGAGCTTGAATATCAAACCTGTCAATTATTTCTTCAATGTCAGTGAAAAGGGTGAAACGCCCGCACATAATATCGCCTACTGTTTTAAGATTTATTATGATTGTAACAAATGGAGAGTTCAGTAACAAATTAGCGTTCTAAAATCCTAATGTCAGTAAAAGGTTGATTAAATAATTCGCTAGTAATCAATAGTGTGCCAAGGACTTCTCTTTCATCTTCAGCTTTAATAATTTCTGACAGAATTAATGTGCTGCCATTCTTAACTGTAACATTATATTCATTCAAAGTTTCACCCCCTGATAAGACTTGATAATTGTTATTATAAACCAAAAACTCACTTGTAAAAACTAAAGAGCACCGTCATCAATTAACTAAACGAAAGGAGAAAAGCATTGAAAACATACGTTCAATTATGCATTTTTTTAATCTAGTGATCAAGTGAAGCGTTAATTTCATCTCGTAGGATTACTAGTTATTTACACGAAATCCCCAACCAGGTTCTCATAGTTAATTCGTTTTTTGTCTACTTCATATAGGCTACACTAAAGCCCATAATTTCGTTGATTATTACTGAATGATTTATTATTTCAACACAAGTATGCGCTCGTTTTAATTACTTATATGTATAGAGTGATCGCTATTAATCTATAACTGGGGATCAGCTTCAAAAATTCACCCTTTTCTTATTAACTTAATTTCATTTAAAAATTAAATGTAAAAAATATAATCCTCTGGTAAGACCCTTTTTAAGAACTTCTTTGTTCTTTCTTCTTTTGGTTTCACAAAAATATCTTTAGGTGATCCTTCTTCTACTACTACACCAGCATCCATAAATATTACTCTGTTTGCTACATCCTTTGCAAAAGACATTTCATGCGTGACTACTAACATGGTTGTTCCTTCTTTTGCTATTTGCTTCATTACTGTTAAAACTTCACCGACTAGTTCAGGATCAAGTGCAGAAGTTGGTTCGTCAAATAGAATAATGTCAGGATTTAAAGCAACTGCTCTCGCAATACCAACCCTTTGTTGCTGACCACCTGATAGTTCAATAGGGTAAGCATTGTATTTTTCTGACAGACCTACTTTATCTAATGCTTTTTTACCAATCTCATTTGCTTCTGCTTTCGCAATCTTCCTTCCAATAACAAGACCTTCTGTCACATTTTCTAATGCCGTTTTATTATTAAACAGATTATAATTTTGAAATACAAAAGCTATCTTTTGCCTAATTCCATGAATCGCCTTTTTTGATGCTGTTTTAAGATTTACATCAATATCCCCAAAAATTGCATGTCCTTGATCTGCTTTTTCAAGAAAGTTAATGCATCGAAGTAATGTTGTCTTTCCTGAACCGCTTGGGCCCAGAATTACTACCACGTCACCCTTTTCTATTTTTAAATCTACACCTTTTAAAATCTCATTTTCTCCGAATGATTTATGGATATTTGTAATTTCTAACATCATGGCCACCTCCTGCTTCATTTCAAATACCTACTGCTCTATACCTACTTAAACGTTTTTCATACAGCTTAAATAAATACTCTACTAAACTACATAAAATCAGGTATACAAGAAAAATATCAATATAAGCCTCAACATAATTGTAGCCTACATTGGCAGCTACCTTGGCTCTTAGAGTAATTTCTTGCAATGACAACGCATATCCTAGAGATGTTGCTTTAATTAGATTGACTGTTGCTGTACAAATATTTGGTAATGCTACAACTAATGTCTGTGGAATGATAATTCTTCTAAATGCTTGGACATTTGTTAATCCGACTGAATAAGCAGCTTCTAGTTGTCCCTTACTCACTGTGCTTATTGCTGAACGAAACACTTCTATTAGAATAGCTGTCGTATTCAATGAAAAAACAATGAATGCGTACCAAATCGGATTTACATCGTATACATTCATTTCGATGTTATACTTATCAAATATCGAAGCTAGCAATAAGGGTACACTGCTATAAATAATAAAAATTTGAATTATGACAGGAGTTCCTCTTACAAAGGAAACATATATCTGTGCTACACGATTTAAAACCGGAATTTGATTTATTCTTGTTAAAGCAAGCAAAAATCCTAACGGAAGCGCAACAAGTAAAGCTACAATTGTAATGAATAACGCGGTGGGCACCCCTGATAATGCTACAAAAAAGGTTTCCACTAAAAATTTATAATCCAATCCTTCTGACACTCTGTCACCCCCTATGTAGTTGTTATCACTTGTTTTCCTTTACTAAATACCTTCTCTAATTTTAAGAATAGTTGTTCAATAGCAATTGATAATATCCAGTAAATAACAGCTAAAGCAAGATAAATTTCTAATGCATGAGTATTATAATTCCCAGCGATTATAAGCTCTGCTTTCCCCATGATATCTATCAATCCGATTGTATATGCTAGGGCCCCTTCTTTCATCAACTCAAGTAAGCTGTTACCGAAGTTTGGTAAAGCAACTACAAAAGCTTGCGGTAAAATAATTCTCCAGTACGCTTGTGTATTACTTAATCCTACACTTACTGCAGCTTCAAATTGCCCTCTATCTATAGATTCATACGATGTTCTGATAACCTCAGACATGGCAGCTGCAAATTGAAGCGAAAAGGTAATAACAACAAATACCGCTTTGTCAATGTCATTTAGGTTTACGCCAAAATTATCTGCAATTGCCGGAATCCCATAATAAGTTAGAAATAGGAGAACAATAGATGGTGTACATCTTAATATTGTTGTATAACCATTGGCAATTTTCTTAGCAATTTTACTATTTCCTATTTTCATTGCTGCTAAGATGAAACCTAAGATTGTCCCGAATATGACTGAGAGACCAGCAACCATTAATGTTACTTTTAGAAAAGGAATTAACATTGGTACTGACTCAACTATGTAACTTACATCAAAGTATTTCTCCATGTTTCACATCCATCTTCTTTTTCCTATTGAAAGGGTTCAATATTCAAAACGTAATCATTCTTCAATATTAGAGGTATATATACAAAAACTTGCCACTTCTTTACTTTTTAGGTTTGAGTTGAGGTTACTCACCAAAAACCTAAAATAAGAAAGTGACAAGTATAGCCTCAATGATTTACTTTTTTCAGGCTCTGTTAGATTAAAATGTTGTTATCTTTTTACAGTTTCCAATACATCAAACAAATCTCTGCCGTAAAATTCTGTACTTAACTGATTTGTCTTCTTTTCTTCTTTTAACTTTTTGATTGCTACATCATAAGCGTCTGCAAATTCTTGTTCTTTTTTGTTAAACAATGGCCAAGTTTTGATTACTGCGAATTCATTGTAAACGAGATCATTTTTTAAATTATGATATGGGCCATCTTCTGCTACTTGCTTCTTAAAAGCTCCCTCAATTGCTATTCCACCGTCTACACGACCTTCGTTTACCCATTGAACTACATCAACTGTGAATGCATCTCCGGCTTTTAATTTTACTTTATTGTCCTTATTGGCCTGGTTATATTCATCAACAATTGTATATTGCGCGTTGTTTGCAGCAATTGGTGCTAAAGAAAAACCAGCTGAAGCAAAGTCTTTTAGATTTTTTATCTTTTCATTTTCTTTCTTTAACACAAGTCCTGCACTGCTTAACCCAAGGAATTCTTTAGGAAAGATAAACTTCTCTGTCCTTTCCTGTGTCCAGAAAGCATTTTTAACCCCTGCTTGATATTTACCTTGTTCAATGCCTACTAATAAGTCATCACTTGATGTCCCAATATATTCAAATTCGTATTCTGGAAGTAATTCATCAACCAATTTCATAACTTCTACATCGTAACCAGTTGGATTTCCCTTCTCGTCTAACCAAGACATTGGTTTTGACGCTTGGTCATATGCTATTTTTACCTTTTTTACTTCTGTGTCGCTACTACCTTCATTTGTATTTGCTTCTTTTCCGGACGATGTACTTGAACCGCATCCTGTTAAAAGGGTTACTAATGCTAAACCGGTGGCTACCACATTGAAAAACTTTTTATTTTTCATAAAAAATCTCCTTCTTTTGTTTATTTGTATAATGCTTATTACATACCTTTAACTATCTTCATATAGCAGATCCACCTGCTGCCTTTAAATACCAACTATTTTGGTAGGTTAAGTATGGTAACTGATAATTTAAATATTAGATTGATAATATTTTAAAGTCAATGTATTTTTTGGAAATCTCCAACTTATAATCTACTGGATATAAATTCCTTGACAACTTAAACCATCACAATTATCATTTAAACCAATAAGAATAATAGGGATTATTTTGTTAAACTAATAGGTAAACCTTTTAAATAGCAGGAGGGCAAAACGTGATTAACTTATTTATTAAAACAGAGAGTCAAAAAACGTGGTTACATAAGTTACATGAACTAGAATCAAAATTCAAAAATAATTCTGCTCAAATTGATGAATTAGCAACCTTCCCAACAGAACACATTCAGGATTTAATTAATATGGGATATACAAGTTCAACTCTTCCCAAAGCCTATGGTGGCGGAGGTTTAAAAATATATGACATGATACTCCTTCAAGAAACATTGGCTAGTTTTGATGCAACAACAGCACTTTCCATTGGCTGGAACCTTGGAGTAATAGGCGAACTTTTTGAAAAAAAGAGTTGGACAGATAAGAACATAAACTTTTTTGCTAATGAAGTTCTAAATGGTGCCTTAGTGAATCGTTCAGTTAGTGAAGCACAAACAGGAAGTCCAACCCGGGGAGGCCGTCCTGGAACAAAAGCTGTCAAAAAAGAGAATTCTTGGGTTATTTCAGGACGTAAAACTTTTACAACCATGTCCCCAGTATTAACTTATTTTCTAGTATCTGCATGGATTGAAGAAAAGCAAAAGGTTGGATTTTTTCTCCTACATAAAGATTTAGTAGGACTAACCATAGATGAAACATGGGACGTAATTTCAATGAGGGGAACTGGAAGCCATGATCTGGTTCTTAAAGAGGTAGAAGTAGATGATTCAAAACTTGTCGAACTTCCTGAAATACCAAGTGGCAGCCAATTGAATGCATGGATTCTTCATATTCCAGCTTGTTACCTTGGCATTGCGCAAGCTGCAAGAGATTACGCTATAAAGTTTGCTAATAATTATTCGCCAAATAGTCTAAATGGACCTATTAGCCAGCTGGCAAATGTCCAACAACTTCTAGGAGAAATTGATTTAGAATTATTGAAAGCAAGGCATTTCTTATATAGCGTTGCAGAGGCTTATGATGATGAATCACGAAGAGCTCATATCACCAATGAGCTTGGAGCTGCTAAACATATTGTTACAAACGCAGCAATTACAATTGTCGATAAAGCCATGCGAATAGTCGGTGCAAAAAGCCTTCAACGAAGCAATCCTCTTCAAAGGTACTATAGAGATGTAAGAGCCGGTTTACACAATCCTCCAATGGATGATGTAACAATAAAAAAATTAGCATTATCTGCAATTGAACAGGAGAAATCTAATTTTAGTTATCCTGCACCATCAAAATAATTTTTGGGGTAAAAGAGCCTGTCCCCTTCATAAAGAATAATGTAGCTAAATCAGGTTCTTTAAATTAAATTTTAGACTGGATTTAGCATAATTCGTCGTATAGTTAATCTTACTTATATTGAATGAGAGGTATTTTATGATTAAGCTGCTTCACCCTTCACTTGCGTTATTTCTAAGTCTGCTTTCGCTCGCAGGCTTTATTTTGATTGGGTGCACACTTACCAAGTGACATTCTTGGTGGCTTTTTCACAGGTGGGTTTTGGCTTTAAAATAATTCCCCTTATGCACATAGCACAAGGGGAATTATTATCATTCAGTTAGGTTTATGACTATCATCACTTTCAAATTCTTCGTTCTCTAAGAGTATTTTTCAACGATAATAGACCTAAAACTTAGAGTAAAAAAATTAATTGGTGATAGTACCATCATCATCAGGATCTTCCACATCAGTTTTGTCTTTTTCTAACAGTACTACTTTATCTTTTTCGTCCCATTCTACTTTGTATCCCAATGATTTCGCGACTTTTATAACTGGTAAATACGATTTATTATCTGGTTTATATGTTTTTAAATCCGCTGTGCCAATTACACCTAAACCAAGTAGCAATTTATCTGACTGAATATAAGGTTTTCCATTAATGATTTTCATTTGATTGGCTGTATAGGGATATACGGCTCCATTCACTTTCAAGGTAAACGGTCCCTTCTTCTCTTCTCTTATTTCTTTTGGCTTTTTCGATTTATAGGATATCCTATCTACCCCAAGGACTGTACCTTGTCTCGTATTATCGGCTCCTCCATACATTTTCCCATGTTCATAATCAAAAATAACAGCCTGCACATTTCCAATATGCTGCGGTTGTTCTTCATATACATGCCCTTTTGCCATTAACTCCAATCTGGTATTTTGTTCAATTCCTGGTTCCCATCTCACAGTCGGATAACTAGCGGAATAAATACGAGGCATTAAAATGGCTTCTTGAATCGACATATGATGATCAATCACATTCATAATTGTTTCAGACACCGATGAGATAATCGTTGCTCCACCGGGAGAACCAATGGCCATAAATGGCTGACCGTCTTTTAATACAAAGGTTGGAGACATACTGCTTCTCGGTCTTTTTCCTGGCTCTACCTGGTTAACGCCACCCGGAGTCGCATCAAAATCCGTCATTTCATTATTAAGCATAAATCCATAATCAGGCACCATAATACCTGATCCAAATACTTGTTCAATCGTTGTCGTATAAGAAACCATATTTCCCCACTTATCCATGACAGAGAAGTGAGTCGTTTGTCCAATTGGGGTCTTCTCTTCTTTTACTTTCACCCTAGAAGTAGGTTCTTTGCCTTCATATTTCCATGGATAGCCTTCTTTTACATCAGCGGTTGATCTATTTGCCTTAATAAGTTTTCTTCTTTCTTTTATATAGTCGTCATCTAAAAGTCCTTTTTTAGGTACATCATAAAAATCTTCATCTGCCATATACGCTGCCCGATCAGCAAAAGCCAAATGCGTGGCTTCAGTTAGATAATGAAGATATTCTGGTGAGTTTGCGCCCATCTTTTGTACATCGTACCCTTCCATTAATTTCAGGATTTGTTGGACAGTCAAACTGCCAGAACTTGGTGAAGCTGCCCCTGCCAATTCGAATCCTCTATATTCCGATCTAATCGGTTCTCTTTCTTTCACCACATAATTCTCTAAATCCTCTGTTGTCATTGTTCCTTCGCGTTTTTGCACTTCTTTGGTAAGTGCTTTACCAATTTGGCCACTATAAAATACTTCTGATCCTTGTTTTTTAATTAATTTAAGCGTCTTTGCCAGATCTGGTTGAACGAGGGTATCTCCCTCTTTCAAGGGTTGGCCGTTAGGAACAAACACATTTGCTGCCGCTTGATTATTTTGAAGTTTTTTTACATTTTCATCGATGTATTGAGCTGTGATCCAATTTACTTTAACCCCTTTTTCAGCTTGTTTAATAGCTGGATCTATTACTTGAGATATATCCAACGTTCCATATTTCTCAAGAGCTGTTTCGACACCCTTTAACGTTCCTGGAACTCCTACTGCTTTTCCAGTAGTGTGACGCTTACTAAAAGGAATTGGTTTTCCTTTTCCATCTAAAAAAAGTTCAGGCGTTACATTTTGCGGGGCCATTTCACGACTATCAATCATTGTAATTTTATTTTCCTTTTTACTATAAATCATAATGAAACCACCGCCACCAATTCCAGACATCATTGGTTCCACTACGTTTAACGACAATTGAATGGCAGCTGCAGCATCGACCGCGTTTCCTCCCTGTTTTAATATTTTTATACCAGCCTCAGCAGCTAACGGATGAGCAACGGATACTATTCCTTTTGTTGCCCCCTTTTTCATTGACTTATCTACCCCAGGCACACTTGCAAAAGCCGGTGTAATCATACAAAAGAAACTGAAAGTAACTAAAATAAAACTTTTTATTAATTTCATAAATTAGTCTCCTTTCAAAATGATTATTGTTTCTAAAACAAATGCGATAACTAATGAAACTTTTACTGGTCTTCACAAATTCACAAAGGGCTGTTACAGAATTCGACTACATTCACTATTACCAGACGGAATGTGCGTGATGCACTCTATACTATATAAAAGCAGTTTGAACTGACTGAAGCACATTCTTTTATTCTCTCTTTTGTCAAAATATGAATTGGAAACTTTACCTCATCAAGCCACCCCTTTAAAATTAAAAACTAAAATTTGATTTAGATTTCTTATGCTATTAAAAAAAACCATTACCTGCTTTTCTTCAACTCTAGTATTTATTGATACCATTCATGTCCTTACGATTATAGTCACAAAGAGTGCAAACACATACATTACACCCTCTGCTGCCATATAATATCGTTGCAGGTATCATTTCTACATATTTTGTTTATGTTCCAATATATTAGAACTGTTATCCTTGTCTCGATTCCTCAAATATTGTAAACCAAGTAATATTACAAACGTAGTTAATCCAATAATGTCCGAAATTGTTTCAGGATAGATTAATAGCAACCCAACCACGATAGCAAGGATTCTTTCTAACCAGTGCATCCCCCTCACCCAGTAACCAATTACACCGGCTCCAATTGCGATCATACCCGTCATTGCTGTAAGAACAACCCATGCAACTTCCATCCAAGTTGTATCAATCATTAGCATTTGCGGAGAAAGTACAAAAATGTATGGAATAATAAATGCGGCTATTGCCAGTTTTGATGACTCTATCCCAGTTTTTATCGGTTCTCCACCAGAAACTCCTGCAGCTGCAAAAGCTGCTAATGCAACTGGTGGTGTTATGTCTGCAATTATGCCAAAGTAGAAAACGAATAAATGTGCCGATAAATCCGGTACACCTAGTAAAATTATTGCAGGCGCCGCAATTGTGGATGTGATTACATAGTTTGCAGTTGTCGGTGATCCCATTCCCAAAACAAGTGCTGCTACCATCGTTAGCATAAGTGTTGGTATTAAATATCCACCAGACAAATCGATTAAACCATTTGCCAGCTTTAGCCCTAATCCCGTTTTCGTCACAATTCCTACAATAATACCAGCTGATGCAGTGGCAGCTGCTACTGCAAGTGCTGTACGAGCTCCATCAACTAATGCATAAATAATATCAATGAATTTCATACGTACATCTTTGTTAATAAATCCTACTATGACAGAAATGACAATTGAGTACAGTGCAGCATGTGTAACCGTTATATTTGACATGAGTAATAAAACAATGGCGATTATCGGAATTAATAAATAAATCTTACCAAATACTTCTTTCTTACTAGGCATTTCTTCTTTGGTTAACCCACGCAATCCAAGTCTCTTCGCTTCAAAGTGTGTCATTATCCAAATTCCTGAAAAGTAAAGTATGGCTGGAATGGAAGCTGCTTTAGCTATATCCCAATACGTAATCCCGTTACCAATAAACTCAACCATTAAAAATGCAGCAGCCCCCATTATTGGCGGCATTAATTGACCACCTGTTGAAGCAGCTGCCTCTACTGCACCAGCAAATTCCTTTTTATATCCAAGGTTTTTCATCATCGGAATCGTGAATGCTCCTGAAGTAACAACATTAGCTACAGAGCTTCCGCTTATCGTTCCTTGAAGAGCACTTGAAAAAATTGCAACCTTTGCAGGCCCTCCTATTCTTCTACCAGCAATCGCTGTTGAAAGATCATTAAAATATTGACCAACCCCTGTTCGAATAAGGAAAGAACCAAATAATAAAAACAGGAAGATAAATGTAGATGAAATCGCTAATGGCGTGCCTAATATCCCCTCCGTAGAGAAAAACATCGTTTGTACCATACGCTCAAAGGTTAAACCACGATGTGATAAGAACCCAGGCATATATTGTCCAAAAAGTCCATAGAGAACAAATACTATGGCAATAACCATAATGGGAAGACCTACTGCACGCCTAGTAGCCTCAAGTACAAGTAGAATCGCTACTAAACCAACTGCAAAATCCAAAGTGCCTAAACGACCAACATTCATAACGAGATCCTCGAAAAATAATGGCCAATAAGCGCCTACTCCAATACTAAGAACAGCTAAAATAATATCGTACCAGGCAATTTGGAACTTTCCCTTTTGACGTTTCTTGCGGTTTGCGGGGAATAGTAAAAAAATTAAAGAAAGTGCAAAACCTAAATGTATCGTCCTTTGAATTTGTGCTGTAAAAACACCAAAAACAGCCGTATATAATTGAAATAATGAAAAGGCTAAGAGACCGATAAAAGCAATGTAACCCAAAATACCTGTTAATTTCCTTGTTCCCGCTTCGGGATCGTATTTTTCTAATAGTTCCTGTTGTTCTTCTTCCGTTAAATACTTCGCTATTTCGTTATCATCAGCCATTTATATTCACTCCATTCAATTGTTCCCAAAATGAAATTTTTTTTGGAGAAATTCTGATCCATGTGCCTGGCTTAATAAAACTTGAAAATGTGTATGTACACCCCTTATAAATTACCCGATGATTTGCTCTAACTTTCCCTATCCTTAAATCGATATATGCAAATTGGCGATTCATATTTTTTATATAATAAGTGCCATCTTTCTCTTCAAATACTTCCTCACCTTCTGCATTAGAAGGCATACCAACTGCAAAATCTTTATAGGCAAGCTCGGTTAGTTTCATTTTCTTGTCGGATAAGTGATATGTTTCGAGTACTTCTGATAGGTGAATAGAGTGTGTATACTTTATTTGAACGGTTCTTTCTTTTTTTAACGGTAAATATGCTAGTAATTCCTCTTGATCCTGGTAGGAAAAAGCAATGACTTGTTTATATGGAAAGAAGAATAGAAAAGCGCTAAACAATAGTAGAGGTATACAATAAATCGTAAATTTCTTCACTCTCATAGATACCCCTTTCAAAATTAGGAATCTATTTTCCAGAAAACAAAAGTCGATAGAACACATGTAGCGTACTACCGACCATTATAGTGTTTACTGAGTAACACCTTTTTCTTTAAAGTATTTAGCTGCACCAGGATGAAGCTCCATATCCCCTAATCCTTCAAGTGCCGTTTCAGGTGTAATGAACTTACCTTTTGCATGTGTGATTTTGTCTGTATTTTCATAGATAGCTTTTGTCATTTCATATACTAATTCTTCATCAAGATCCTTTGATACAACTAACATTGCTTTAACAGCCACCGTTTTAATGTCAGATTTTATTTTATAAGTGCCACTAGGAATGGTATCCTCTGCATAGTATGGATATTTGTCAACCAATGCTTGAACTTTGTCGTCTGCCATTGGAATAATGATAATATCATTTTGTACAGATAACGCTTCAACCGCACCAGTTGGTGTACCTGCAGTTATAAATGCTGCGTCAATATTACCTGCCTGGATCCCGTCAGTTGACTCATCAAAAGATAGGTTTTGTGCTTTAATATCTTTGTCTGATAATCCATGAATTTCTAGAATTTGCATGGCATTAATGTATGCTCCTGATCCAGGTGCGCCCACTGATACTTTTTTCCCTTTTAGATCACTAACTGATTTAATTCCACTTTTAGCTGTCGTTACAAGTTGTACTGTTTCCGGATATAAAGAGCTGATTGCTTGGATATTATCAATTGGTTTTCCTTCAAACATTTCTTTACCTTCAATTGCATAAGCTCCGATATCTGTTTGCGAGAAAGCAATTTCAGCTTCTCCCACTCTCAAGGTTTCCATGTTTTCAGCTGAAGCACCGGATGTTTGGGGTGTTATATTCGCCTTTGTGTTATCAGAAATGATATTTCCAATTTGTCCACCAAGTGGATAATATGTACCGCCAGTTCCGCCAGTCAATAGACTTAAGTTTTGGCTTCCACCGCCGGAGACACCTTCTTTACTGCCACTACATGCTGTCATGATTCCGATAAGCATCAAGATACTAACTAATAAAAAACCACTGTATAATTTTTTCATTAAAATCCTCCTTTTGCATTTTTATCACCATTTAATAGATGATATTGTTAATATTCTACCGACCACCTTGATTTCCCTGCATTTTCCAGCTAGACCTTAGTACTGAAAATCTCTAGGAATAAATTATTATTTTTTACAAAATCAGGAAAAAAACAAGGCGTAAATGGGTCAAAATACTGCAAATAAATAAGAAAATTCAATCATTTGTGAGTGGAAATCCCTAATTATACAGCTCCACCCTTTATTAAAGGAGAATATTGACTCTTCTATATTAGAAATATATTATTGTTATAAACTTATAAGTGTTAATTATAAAAATTACCTTTTTGGCAGTGATTCTTGAAATCCAACTGAAGTGAGTGATCATATGAATTTTCTATCTCTACGCTATTTTATAGAGATTTCTAACCATCTTAGTTTCAGTGAGGCATCCAAAACCCTGCATATTTCCCAACCCGGGCTAAGTCAACAAATCTCTTCCCTTGAAAAACAACTAGGTTTTAAACTTTTAAATCGAACAACAAGAAAAATCACATTAACAGAGGAGGGAGAGTACATCTATAAAAAACTCGCTCCTTCTTTCGATGATATTGAGAAAACGATCAATTACATAGTTGAAAACAAGATTATCCCCAAACCTAAAATAGAAATCGCTACCGTACCCTCTGCAGCTAGCATTTATATCCCAAAGCTATTAAAAAAGTTTCTAGGGGAATATCCTGATGTTGAATTTTATCTACATGAAACAACATCATCAAGGGCTGTCAAACTAGTTAATCAACAAAATTATCACATCGGGTTTATCCGAACACCCATTCACAATAACATAATTGCCCATGAAGGATTGAACATGATTGAATTCAAAAGGTTTCCATTACAATTAGTGGTTTCAACAGTTCATCCACTAGCTCAAAAGGATTCTATACACTTATACGAAGCAAAGGATGAATCTTTCATTCATTATGATGCGGTTCAAGCACACTCCCTTCAATTTCTATTGGAAAAGGCTTGTTTAACTGCTGGATTTTCTCCGAAAGAATTATGTAAAGGATCGGAATTATTAACTATAGCTAATTTGGTCTCTAATAACCTAGGCGTTGCTCTCATGCCCAAAGATATGATTGGTTTGTTAGGGACAAGTAACGTTAAAGCTTTAGACATCGATAACACTGAATTAACTAGTTCCATTTCAGCGATATGGAAAAACACCGATGATACGTCATTATTAACTAATCAAATTTTGCATACTTTACAAAACGATCCAACGTTTTACGATAAATAAGAGTTTTTTTATTTACGTCCTTCAAAAAATTAGAATATGGTGGGCTTATTTTGTATGGCCTTTCACGAATATATTTTCATACAAAATAGTTGCCTTAAAGACAACTCCAATCTTCAGCTAACGCACGATCCAATAGTTTAATTGGAAATCTTCACAATATTAATTAACAAAAATACATCCATTTTCCCTTTAAATTAGAAGCTTATGGTGTAAACGTGTTTAGTAATTAAAAGAACCGGGTAATAGTAGTTTTGGCATATAAAAAATAGGAGGATTAGAATATGAAGGGGTCGCTAGATACATATAAATTTCTGGAATTCATCCAAGAAAATATAGAGGATTTTGAAGATTCATTATTAAACGAAGCATCTAATGTGAAAGAAAAAATCGAAGAAATTTTAACGGTCGGTAATATTGACCTGATAAATAATGCCCATAGTCTGATTCAATACATTATTGAGGGTAAAGAACAAGAACTTCAATCATTTGCTAAGCAAGAAGGTATAGCTTGGGCGACACACGCAATACCATTATCTTTCAAATTAGAGTGGGTGCAAGCCATTCGAAGAACCTTGTGGAAGTTCCTACAAGAATATAATGAGGTAACGAATAAGGCTTTAACTGAAGAATTTTTTTCGGTAGAAAAAAAGGTAAATAATCAAGTAGACAGGTTTTTAAATGTTTTTTTTATCACCTATTCTCAATACAAAGATTCATTGATAATGGCTCAAAAAGAATTGGTTGAAAATCTTTCGGTGCCTATAATACCAATAACACCCACTATATGTATTTTACCTTTAATTGGTGCGGTTGATCTTTACCGAACGAATATTCTCGAGAAAAAAGTTTTAATAGAGATTGGAAAATTACGTATTCAAACATTGATTATGGACTTATCTGGAATTATGGAAATGGAGCCTGAAGTAATTGATCATTTAATGAAGATTATTGACGGCACTTCATTAATGGGATGTACCACTGTGGTTACCGGGTTAAGAGCTGAAGTGGTTAGAAAAATGATAAACGTAGGAATAAGATTAAATGAAAAAGCACAAACATTGGGAACTTTACAACAAGCATTGAATAAATACTTATTAAGTTAAACACGGAGAATCTTAGAGGTGGGTCGCTTTGCCGACTCTTTTTTTAATTGGCTATATTCTGACCAACTGTCTAAATATTTGTTCCTGCCCCGCAGTTACATCTCGGTATAAAAACTATAGTGAGGGTATTTAGTATTTAATTCAACACCAATCAATTCATTTTCATCTTCAACTAAAAAATGCCCGGTTAGTAGCATAAAGAAAGAGCTGACAAAACAAACTGTGAAACAAAAAAACCTCTATTAATTAGAGGTTTTTTTAGAACTATCTTGCATAACTTTATCAATAGCTGAGATAGTAGATTCTATATCGTCACAGGTTTCGATAATTTGTGTATCCAAATGTGTTAGTTCATAACAATTATTGTCATAGCATACAGACAATAACGGTATACCATTTTTGTTTTTGAAAGTTAATGTTATTTCACAGTTAGTATACTGTTTTAAGGTTTCTAACATTGTTTTAATGTGGTCTAAGGACATATCGTCTTAGTCTCCCTTCTATTACAGAGGGAAGATGACTAAGAGAAGTCTGGAGGTGCCCCATATAATTCTAATTTTAACTCTAATTAAATATAACATACTAATGATTAAAAGTATTGTTATTCGATGTAGCTATACAGTACGAATACACTACACTTGTAACAAACCTGCCCCTTTGTGCCATAATAAAAAGACTACCTCAGCAACCTTTCTTATTGAATTAAAGCACCCGTTAGTGCATTAAGAAATCCTGTATGGAAACAAATAAAACAAATAAAGAGATAACAATGCTCATATATCCCACAAAGCCTTTTCTGTCTTTTTGAAGTTCTGCTAAACCTATTTCCAATATAAGTGTCCCTAAGAAAAACATACAATACGGCATTAACTCGGTTTAGATTCAGTTATTAAACTATAACTTGATAGAACAATAACAGCTATTGCTAAGATAATTCTAATCATATTATCCCCCCATTTTTTTCGCAATCTATTATGTAAAACATACCCAAACTATAAAATAAACGAACTCATTTAAAGAACAAATCCTAACTTTTATTAATAGCCTTATAAATGATAAGGGGTACTTTTTCTCCAATTTAAGCTTAAGATGGAAAATCGATGGTTCTACGGCATTGCCAGGATGTTGTTATTACCTCAGGAGAAATAGTTTTGTTACTTCAGACAAATAACCCAGTCGTAAGACTTGATAAAGAATTGGATGAGCTCATTCAGATTGCTATCAAAACGGAAATACTGTTAGAGGAAATTAAGTATTTTTTATCAGGAAGTAAATCAGTATTTACATTTGAAAAAAAATGAGTAAATACGTTGTTGGTTCTCGCTGAGGTAAGATGGACAATTCAATATAATAAAAATGTTTGTGTACTGGTTTTATTAAGCTTTAGGGATATTACCCTGCCATACTGCAATGGATCCTGAATCACACCATCCGTTTAATGCATTATTTAGGGGTTGCTGGAAGAGAAAACGAGCATAAAGTTCGATGCACCTCTCTACTGCAATGCTTTTCCAATACCTTTACTGCCACCTGTCACGAGTGCCGTTTTATCTTTTAATCCCAGGTTCACTTTAGATCCAATCCTTTCAATGGGCGTCTATTGTTGATTATATATTAACAATAACTTCTAGTCATAAACAAATGAACTATGGCTGATTTTCTGCTCCAATACTCAATAAAGGAGGGAAACCACTAAGATGGTTTCCCTCTAAAATGTTCCGTCTTGTTTAGTATAAGGTATATTCTTATACTTGCTGAGCAAGGACAATTATCATCACGATTCCCATTTTTTGTTGAACAATTCAAGGAAGCAGAGATGGAATGAGATAAGTGAACTCCTTATACAATAGGAAGCCAGTCAGGGATGCCAGTATAGTACTTCCACATTTTATCAGAAATAGCCAGTTCTTTTTGATCTTTTTTAGATAATGTTGTACGGATTTTGTTTTCTTCACCGGCTTGTACTTTTTGTACCCACTGAGGTTCCATTATCAATTCCCTCCCTAAAGCGATTAAAGGTACACCTGTTTCAAATGCTTTCATCACTTCTTCGGGTGCCCGCAGCATCCCAACACCCATCACAGGAACATGATCGCCGACACGCTCATGGATCATAACAACTTGGGATGTCTGATGTTATCATCACGGATTGATCCGTTCCAAAAGCCGCCGACAGAATTATGGAGATAATCCAGGTCCTGGTCCGCTAACTTGTCCACTAATTCCAACGTTTCTTCCATGGTGATGCCAGGATTCTCTCTTTCTTCAGGCGATAACCGATAGCCGATGATAAAAGGTTTTGTTGCATGGTCTAAAACTGCTTTTTTAACGTCGTCAACTACAGCAAGCGGGAAGGACATACGTTTTTCCAGCGTTCCACCCACCCAACTTGTCAGTTCTGCGATTTGAGTGTGGAGAAAAGAATTGCTGAATCAAATACGTATTGGCACCATGGATTTCAACTCCATCATACCCAGCTTCGATTGCTCTTCTGGTTGCTTCACCAAATGCTTTAATAATTTCATCGATTTCGTCTGCTGTCATTTCCCAAGGTACCACGGCATCGTCCCGTTCCGCTGCTACCGCACTCGGAGCAATTGGTTGACGATCGAGCATTTTTATTCTATGAAAAAAAATTTTTAGAGATACATTAAAAGCTTGCCATAAGGATCGGCCAGTTTTGACCTATTTTAGCTGAGTAATTTCTGCCAATATTTCATAGGAATGGAGGCGGGCCTTATGATCGTAAACCTGGGCGATTGCCATGATTTCATCGGCTTGACTTTCATCCATAAACTTTTCCAGCTTTTCTTTTACGATTTGAGGACTGCCAACAATCGAAGTTCCTAATTGTTTCTCAAGGGCAGCTATTTCATAGTCGCTCGCTATATCATTAATATTATCCACTGGCGGCTGCAATGGGACTTCCTTCCCGCGCATCAAATTCAAGAACTGCTGCTGCAATGTTGTAGCGAGCCGCTCAGCTTCTTGATCTGTGTCGGCCGCAATGATGTTTAGCCCTACCATTGCATGCGGCTTGTCCAGTACTTTAGAAGGCTTAAACGAACGGCGGTACAGCTGGATAGCCGGCAGTGTGTTATGCGGCGAGAAATGGCTCGCAAATGCAAACGGCAGTCCAAGCTCTCCTGCCAGCTGGGCACTATATCCGCTTGAACCTAACAGCCAAATAGGTATGTTTAATCCCTCACCCGGAATTGCTTTAACATGACTATATCCTTGTGCCAGGGAAGGGTCAAAGTAATTCCGGAGCTCAGCCAGCTGCTCAGGGAAATCTTCTCCTGAACTTCTCAAGTCACGTCTTAATGCACGTGCGGTAAGCTGATCAGTGCCTGGTGCACGGCCCAAGCCAAGATCAATACGTCCTGGATATAATGATTCCAGAGTACCAAATTGCTCAGCAATAACAAGAGGTGCATGATTCGGCAGCATAATGCCGCCTGAACCTACCCGGATTTTTGATGTACCTGCTGCAACATGGGAAATGACTACCGATGTTGCAGAGCTGGCGATAAATGGCATATTATGATGCTCAGCGAGCCAATATCGGTTATACCCCAGCTTTTCAGCGAGCCGGGCCAGCTCCAAAGTATTGCGAAAAGAATCAGCCGGCGTACTTCCATCTGCAATTGGAGAGAGATCCAGGACCGAGAATGGAATATCCGTAATTTGTTTTGTATCATTTTCAGGCATATGCTCATCTTCTTTCTTTAAAAATTTCGTTTCAAACCTATAAAAGAATTTACAGGTTGTTTTCTTTGTCTTCTTTTACTGCTTCAATCTAAATCACATTAATTTAACTGATTTAATATCTGCAGAAAATACATCCTTTATTAGACTAGACACTGTTTAATTTACTGCAGCCTGAGCCAAAATTTCATAAGAGCGCAGCCGTGCCTTATGATCAAAAATCTCTGTATGAGCCATAATTTCATCAGCGTCAGTCTTTTCTATTAACTCATGGAGCTGCTGCTTCACACCTGCAGGGTCCCCGATGATGGAAGTGAAAAGCTGTTCTTCAACCGCCCTGCGTTCATTATCGTTCCAAATCTCGTCCATGTTATCAACAGGTGGCAAAATGGGCGAAGGCTGTCCGCGAGTTAACAAAAGAAATTTTTGATACATCGAAGTGGCAAGCCTTTGTGCCTCCTGTTTCTCATCAGCAGCCACCACTTGAACGGCTAACAGTACATAAGGCTCCTCCAAAAATTGAGACGGACGAAAATAATCCCGGTACAGTTTTATGGCCTCCATCATGTTACCTGGAGCAAAATGTCCCGCGAAAGAGAATGGTAACCCAAGTATTCCAGCCAATTGTGCACTATAAAACCCTGAACCTAACAGCCAAATTGGCACATTTGTTTTTTCGCCGGGAATGGCGTGAAAGCTAAATAAACCATTCTTAGTGGCTGTTCCTGTACCATAAAGATATGCGATAAGCTCCTCAAGCCGGGCATCAAATTCAGGTTCACCAGCAACCCGCTGCCGCAATACATTTGCTGTATATTGGTCGGTGCCAGGTGCCCGCCCCAATCCAAGGTCGATTCGGCCAGGGAAGAAGGATTCTAATGTTCCAAATTGCTCAGCCACGGAAAGAGGAGAATAATGAGAAAGCAGCATTGCGCCTGATCCAATACGAATTTCTTCCGTGACAGAGGCTACTCGTCCAATTACGATTGGGGATGCTGAACTCGCCATTCCTGCCCAATTATGATGTTCAGCAAGCCAAAACCGTTTATATCCCCACTGCTCTGTTTTCTTTGCTAGATTAAGCGTGTTTTGAAGGGAAAGTTCGGCTGATCCTCCCTCGACAATTGGGGAGGGATCTAGTACTGAAAGTTCTATTTTCTTTGTCATAATTCTTCCTCCTTTTATACAATTTAATTTGTACCTTTATGGGTTGGAAAGTAGGGTAAAACAAATTCTCCAAGTTCCTGGATTACTTCCTCTGGAGGGCGCTTGGAAAAATACAGAACAAACGCCAAATGGTTGACACCAATCGCTTGAAATCGATGAAGTAGATCAACTAAACGGTTTCTTCCCACGGAATAGCCTAAGGGTATGGGGACAGGCATTTCATCGGGATTTTCCAATAAATTGATGAACAAGCTTTGAGAGAAGGGTTTAAAATCTCCTGGAGCATGCACTTCAGTTAAAGCACGATAATCCTGGATAAGCTGCGCCTGTTGAATAATGCTTCTTGGGTATTGAAGCCACCCATCCCCATTCCTGGCTATCCAATTGATAGACTGATTGCTAAATCCATTCACCATGGTCGGAATCGAAGATACAGGCTTTGGAATTAACCTCATATCTGTACCATCGATCAGCCCGGCGTGGCTGTGGATTGTCGGCTGATCCTCTTTTAACAGCCGGTCGAGAATTTCGAAATTTTCTTTAAATAACGGACCGCTTTCTTGCTTAGATATCCCTAAAGCTGTAAAGTCTTTTTCCCTGTCCCCTGATGCCACCCCCATAATCAATCGACCTGGAAACAATTGATCGATTGATGCAGCTTCCTTGGCTACCCTGACGGGGTGGCGCAAAGGAAGAACTACACTTCCTGTCACTAACGCAATGTGCTTCGTATAGGCAGCAAGATACGTCAAATAAATCCATAAATCGTACTTTTGGCCGTTATCATCAATATTCAAATTCTGTATCGTAATATCACGGAGCCATAATGAAGCAAAGCCATATTCCTCAATTTTACGGGCAAGCTCCAGCTGATTTTCCATAATCGGATTTTTAGACATCCTGGCAGTCGGGAGGATAAATCCGAGTGTCATTTTGTCCTCTGGTACATGCTGTTATAGGCACGATGATTTTGAAAACTCACTCTTGGTCCTCCTTAAAAGGTTATATTTTTAAGCCTATATACTTTTCAAACTGTTTAATGGTTTCCTCATTGCGTCGATAATAAGTCCATTGTCCGATTCGTTTCATTTCTACCAGGTGAACGTCCGACACCTGCCTCTATTCTTCCGGGAAAAAGTGATTGTAATTGAAATAGCTGGGTAGCCACCTTATATGCACTATACTGTGGAAGCAGGATTCCACCACTGCCAACCTTCAATTATGTTTTTCAAATTTGTTCATTTTAATTTTCTCCCTTTTCATCTCTTAGAATTTCAGTATATTATTAAACAACGGATTGTATTGGATCAATAGGAAACAAAAGCGAATACTTCATCCTTATTCTTATGGACACCATTTCTAAATTCGTCTAAATCTCTTCCTTACTATAATTAATAAATCAGCTCCTTAAATAAAGCTGAAATCATAGAAGCGTATATAATAAATTAACATATCGCGAATTAACGATTTATTTTAATAAAAAAATATATGGCCTAACACATTTACATATTCTGAAATCTCGATATATAGTAATTAATTAAAGTGAATTGCTTCAAGCAATTCACTTTAATCCTCAAATCTCTTTCGCAATGTAATTGCTTATTTCCTTAATAACTTCTTCATTACGCTTATAGTATGTCCACTTCCCCTTACGCGTTGCTTCGAGTAGCCCAGCCCGATGTAACATAGTAAGATATTGAGAAACCGTTGATTGTGTTACATTTAACTTATGATGCAGCTGTGATACGCATACACCCTCTTTCTCAAAGCTAACCCCTTCAGAAATAGGGAGGGTAAAATAGTTTTCAGGCTCTTTTAACCACTTCAAAATCTGCAAACGTTTTTCATTAGACAATGCTTTAAAGATTTCTATGATATCCATATGTTTATAATATCATTAATTCCCGATATGTCAATTTGAATTTTCCCCTATAAGGATATCAATCGATGTTAATACCTACTACCAAGCATGTTAGTTATCTAAATATAGTCAGAATACTATTTACGGACCCAATCAATCTGAACATAATTAGAGCCTCCTTATACAGCGTTTGTCATTGTCATCCGGATTATGCCAAAGCAGTCGTAGCAGTGAAAAATGCGGCAGATCAATAATCACTTTTTTGTTCAAATTTATTGATCTTCCACAATCGAGGCATTATCTACAGTATGGAAAAAAGCCCAATTTCTCAATTTAATGCTGAGAAATTGGGCTTTTTAATATTGGTATTTCCTTAACGTTGTAAATTCGCGTTTTGCTGGTGGTACCCCTGTAAGTACGCACTTTATAATTAAATAGTATCAGTAAAATTACATAGTGTAATAAATTATACCAATTACTGGGTCTTTGTATAATATTCCTAGAAACGAAAAGGTTTTCCCCTCTGAGTAGACACTCCTTCATTAAGCTAACCGTACACCACCATGGCTAGAGATTTGCACCAATGCCGGGTGCATGTGAAAAAGCCAAGGTCAGCGAATATACAAAAATCGCTAACCTAGGCTTTTAATAACCGATTATTAAATGTTGTGCTTTTCTCTACCTTAATTTGATACGTGACCAAATCAAGGTAAAGAAAAAGGAGAAAACATCTTTGAATAAGAAAGAAGGGAAAGTTTTTCTACTTGATATCCTCTTTACTTTCTACTTGGCCCCCAACGACATTCTCCATATAATTTTTACCCCAATTATACATCGAATCAAGAATCGGCATCAGGCTTTCTCCTTGTTCTGTCAGAGAGTATTCCACTTTGGGAGGTACAATTGGATAGACTTCGCGATGAACAATAAGATCTTCTTCCAGCTCTCGAAGCTGGTTAACGAGCATTCTTTGAGTGATGCCCGGCATAAGAGCCTTCAGTTCACCAAAACGCTTGGTCCCCTGCTTGCCTAGGTGCCATAAAACAAGCATCTTCCATTTCCCCCCAATAACAGAAAGGGTCAATTCCTTCTCACAATTGAATGTTTTATTCTGTAGCCTTGTCATTCAAATCACCTCCAAATATAAATCCTAAATCACATAGTATACTTTTTATCACTATGTAAAATTAAAGTGCGTACTTACAAAAATATTATACTTAGTATACGATACATTGTACAGTCGATATGAATTTCTTGCGGTGCAATGATTGAGTACCAGAGGAACATACTTACTGTGCAACAAACTAAAACATACTATTAGGAGTGAAGGATAAATGGAATTACAATTGGCACTGGATTTAGTAAACATTCAAGAAGGTATTGAATTGGTTAAACAAGTGGAGGAATATGTTGATATCGTAGAAATCGGTACACCTGTGGTTATTAATGAAGGGCTTAGGGCTGTTAAAGAAATGAAAGAAGCTTTCCCTTCTTTGAAAGTATTAGCTGACCTAAAAATTATGGATGCAGCCGGTTATGAAGTGATGAAGGCATCTGAAGCTGGCGCTGATATCATCACGATTCTTGGTGCAGCTGAAGATATGTCCATCAAAGGGGCTGTTGAAGAAGCTAAAAAACAAGGAAAAAAAATCCTTGTTGATATGATCGCTGTGAAAGATCTTGAAACTCGTGCTAAAGAAGTGGATGCATTTGGCGTCGACTACATCTGTGTGCACACTGGCTACGATCTTCAAGCTGTTGGAAAAAATTCTTTTGAGGACCTTCAAACCATTAAACGTGTTGTAAAAAATGCAAAAACTGCTGTAGCAGGCGGCATAAAATTAGATACACTTCCGGAAGTCATTAAAGCACAACCTGACCTTGTCATTGTTGGTGGAGGTATCACTGGACAAGCTGATATTAAAGGGACAGCTGCCCAAATACAAAAATTAGTGAAACAAGGCTAATATCCATCATGCATACTTCTCAATATTTAGCTGAAATCATAAAAGAGCTAAATCGTTCAGTAGACTTAATAGCTGACGAAGAAGCTGAAAAACTGGTTAATGGGATTCTTGAATCAAAGAAAGTTTTTGTAGCGGGTGCAGGAAGATCCGGGCTTATGGGTAAATCCTTTGCCATGCGAATGATGCACATGGGGATAGATGCGTATGTAATAGGTGAAACGGTCACCCCTACCTTCGAAAAAGACGACATTTTGATCATCGGAACCGGTTCAGGAGAAACAAAAAGTTTGGTTTCCATGGTTGAGAAAGCAAAAAGTATCGGTGGAACCATTGCGACTGCAACAATTTCCCCTGAATCCACCATTGGAAAATTGGCAGATATCGCAATAAAATTACCTGGTTCACCTAAAGATCAGTCAGAAGGTGATTATCAAACAATCCAACCAATGGGCTCTCTATTTGAGCAAACTCTCTTACTTTTTTACGATGGTGTCATTTTGAGGTTCATGGATAAAAAGGGATTGGATACCAATAAAATGTATGGCCGACACGCAAATCTCGAGTAAAGAAATGATAACTAAAAAGTAAGATATAAAAAGACCGCAAGTAATTCTTCTGAATTCTCCGCGGTCTTTTTTTTGTAAAAGGGTTGGCGTGGGCTATAATTCATATGCCTTATGCGAAATTTTAAATCGGAGACTATACATAGGTCACTGTCAAAATGTCATACACTTGTATGAAGATGTGATATACCTCCCGATCGCCTACAAACTTGATAACTCGATAAAGTTCCGTTTTCATCATATCATTGCTCACTTGTACCGATACTTAGCAATTCTCTTTTATAAAAAGTATATCCTCATTTGATTGCGTTTAATAACCCTTTGATTAAACCTTTAATTTTCATTGTTGGTGGAATTCAACATTTGTAGCGGATAATTTGTCATGTCGCCAATAATTCGACCGCGAGAAAAGTGTAAGTGAAAACTTCTTGCGTTCCTACATTTTATGGATAAAAGTAAATAACCACTAGTATTGATTCTGAAACACAAATTAGTCCTACTGAATAGTTTCGTGTTCGATGGAACATAATAGGTTTAGCCTTTAAAAATATTATACTTTCCCTTTTTTATAATCGCCGCGTGACTAATAAATGAATTTAGTGAGGGATTTATATGTTTTGGAAAAGGAATAAAAGGAAAAACGGTGCGTTTATGGAAATATCTCAAAAAACGACAGGTCAACAAGAAATTTCCATGGACCTATTAAAGCAGGTTTTAGCAAATTTGGATGATGCAGAAATCATTGAAAGACAAAATGCAAAAGATCAAAATGTCACATTCGTATACATAAGAACATTGATTGATGAGGAAAGAATGAATGAATCCATAATAGAACCTGTGATTCTCTGTACTCATGAGACAATCCTTGATTGTATGTCCACTACTAAAGTCTCTGAAATTTTCACCTTAGCAGAAGCACAAAAACAATTATTAAAAGGTTCCATTATTATTTATGACGTGATTGGAAACCAATGGTTGACTGCACCACTCAGGAATAACATAGGCCGTTCTATCGAAACGTCTGACACTGAAACGATATTATATGGAGCGAAAGACAGCTTTTGTGAGCAAATAGAAGTTAATATGACTTTAATTCGTAGGAGACTGCCATTAGCCGAATTAAAAGCAGAGAAGTTTAAAGTTGGCTCTTTAAGCGATACAACTGTTGTCCTTATGTATATGGAGGGGGTAATCAATCCTGAATTCGTTTCTGTTGCCAGGGAAAAAATCTCCAAGATTGATTTTGATTTATTTTTTGATTCGTCTCAAATTGCGGCTTTTATGGAAGATCATCAACATAGTATATTTCCTCAATTTCAACAAACGGACCGTCCAGATGTTTGTGCCTATTCTTTAGGTCTCGGTAAACTGATTATCTTGGTCGACAATACACCGTTTGTATTAGTTGGACCTGTTACATTTTTCCATCTTTTCCAATCACCTGAGGACTATATTAACCGCTGGCCAGTCGCGAGCTTTTTACGCACTATACGATATATCAGTTTTTTCTTATCTATTGCACTAATTCCCCTTTATGTAGCGTTAACTACTCATCACTATCATATGATTCCTTTGCAAATTCTTTTTGTACTAGTGGAATCAAGAAGTAAATTGCCATTCACTCCCTTCTGGGAAGCGCTGCTCATGCTTATCATTTTGGAAATTATCAAAGAAGCTAGCCTGCGAATGCCATCAAAATCCAGTCAAACACTAGGTGTAATTGCCGGAATAGTCATTGGCCAAGCTTCAGTAGAAGCAGGTTTAGCCAGTAAGGTATTGATTGTGCTGGTAGGTATTTCAACTATCGCTTCTTTTTTGGTCCCCAACTATTTAGTGACAAAAGCTAATACATTGATTCAGTTTGTTTTTCTTGTGCTTTCTTCATTTCTTGGGATAGTTGGGATCGTGCTGGGTATGATAGCAATTCTTGCCCACTTAAACGGACTTACGTCACTTAGACAACCTTATTTAGCACCGGTAGCTCCTTTCTACTGGGAGGATTGGATTGATCTTTTCATACGCGGACCGTTAACGAAGATGAAAACTAGGCCTGAGCATTTACATCCATTACAGAAATGGCGTTATGGTAAAAGGAGGTGAATTCGTGAATTTATTTTCTTTATATGATAAAACATCATCCTTCAGTGGCATTTATGTCTTTTTTTTGGTGAACCGGCTCCAAATGCTTTACTTTCTATTTATTATGCCAACAATACTAACCCACCCATATATGATTTGGGGAATTATCTTGGTAGGAATGCTTTCTCAACTCAATTTAATGGTGTTGTCAAAATGGGTATCTTCAGATTATGCTTCAAAAGGTTATCAAGGGTTTGTGCAGATTTTTGGGGAATCGTTGGTACGTTTATTTACATTTTTCGGTGTCATTCTTATGTTAGTGAAAGTAGTCGTCCTTACATTAGGTTACGTGGAAATTATCCATCAACTTGTGTTTCCATCGATGAATGCAAATTGGTTGGTTGTATTTATAATGGTGATCTGCTGTTATGTAGCATCACTAGGAATGAGTAACTCGATTCGTTTTGTAGTAATCGCCTTCCTATGTACGATATGGATGATTGTCTTATTTTATCCTTTTTTCTTTCCCGAGATTGCTTCACTACATGACCTATATCCACTAGTACCAACTGAATGGTCTAAGGAGTCTTGGAGGGGATTGTTGTTGATATGGTCGTCTTTTTCCGGACCTGAGTATATCGTCTGTTTAGTTCCCTGGCTAAAATCCAAAGAAAATTTGGTTCGATATTTCACTTATGCCAATACACTATCTGTACTGGAATATGTGCTTTTATTTATGGGCTCCTTATTCTTTTTTGGATCCGAATATTTAAGCAAAAGCAAATTTCCTGTGGCAACAATGGCTAAGTACTTACAGACACCTGTATTTGAGAGAATCGATATTATCATGATTTCTTTACAGGTTTTTAACTTAGTGTTTGCTGTGTCAATCTTTTTGTTATGTATCTATGGTGCCTATCGAATCATAAGGAAAAAATCACAAAACCAACCTACCAGAAAAGGGCTCCAATTTACTTGTTTGGTACTAATTGTAGGCCTCATTGCCACAAACAATTGGATCTGGCAGGAAGATCACCAAAACCTTTTACTTAATCTTCAAATATGGTGTGGGTCATTTACATACTTATTGGTCCCTTCATTGCTTTTCATATCAAGTAAAAGAAAGGGGCGCATGTAGAATATGACATCCTTTAAAAAGGCTATATTGCTGGTTATAGTGAGTAGCATCTTGTGGATTACTGGTTGTTCCCCATTTGTGGAAAATAACGAGATTGAAGAAATTGCACCAGTGATTTTCTGGTCATTAGATGACGCTGGAGAAGGGAAATTAAAAGCAAGCACAGTCGTGCCTCCCTTGGTTAAAGAAAAACAACGTCTTCTCACTATGGAAGTTGAGCTACTGAAACAAGGTGGGAAAACCTTTAATTTTAAATATTACCGTGAGTTGAAAACAGGACAACTTCGGATGTTACTAATTAATGAAGAACTTGCTAAAAAGGGAATGAAAACAATTATCGATACGGTATTTTCTGACCCCAACATATCTCAGCGTCTCTATCTCGTAATAGTAAGAGGAAACTTTGAAGAGTATATAAAAAATGAACTGCAAGATGATCAGGAAAATCCAGATTATTTCCTTTATCGTATGCTAAAACACTACGAGGAAAAACATCAAGGCGAGATGTCGATTGTAAACTTGCACCAATTTATGGAGAAACTATACGCCGTTTACTCTGACCCGATATTGCCAGTTTTTAAGGCAGAGAAAGATAGTTTCACTTATGAGGGGACAGCGATCTTTCAAGGCGACAAGCTAATTTCAACAGTTAGTCATATGGAAGATCAAATCTACCAGCTTATAGGAAATGACGGCTATTTAAAATATTTGCCAATGACAAACTTATCTACTGTTTTAGGTCAAGTACGATCAAATACGAATATGACATTAAATCAAGATTTATCAACATTGACCGTCAATGTAGAACTTACAGGTACGATAGATGAGTATCGTGGTACAAAGAATCTAAATGATCTAGCTGAAATAATGGTTTTGAAAACCGAGATTGAATCCTATTTGGAAACCAAAACAAAGGCATTTTTACAAAAGAATCAGGAGTGGAACGTTGATCCACTACAGATTGGAACTAAAACGTTCACGCCCTTCACTAAACCGATGAGTGAAGAAAAATGGTTTGAAAAATGGAGTAATATGAAAATCAATGTAAACTATCATCTCGAATTAGTGCCCTTAATTGATGTCCAAGATTAACTTTGTAAAGTAAGGTGCTACTATATAACAGTTGCACTTCTATATTTCCCCTAGTAAACCGTATGACGAGATTTGGAAGGCAACGAGGTTATCAAAAGACTAGGATAACCCTTTAAGTAAAGTAATTGTAATAAAATAAGACCTTATTCAGGTCTCAATTTGATTTAAGTACTCTCTAATTTAAAAAAACAGGAATGATCCCTTAACGATTCCAGCGATAATCGGTTTTCATGTCTCGCTAAATTCTCTAAGACGTCTTTCAATTAAGCCCCTCCATTTCTTTACGTCCATAATTGAAACCATGAAATATGATTGGAAAACTGTAGTATTTACTGTTATATTAAGTGGTTCTGTTGGATTAGAGAATGAAAATATTCTTATCATTAAATTATGGTTATGTACGGTCATTTTTAGAAACAGCTAGTTTACAACCCCCTTTATTAAAACTAAGAAATCAACCCTGGATTCGCCAAAAATAGGCCGAATCGAGAGTTGATTTTTGGGGCTAGATATTAAAAGTCCTTCCATGACTTACTTATCAAGTTCCATTTCTTTTTTCAACCGTCCCGTTCCACAAAACGTTCATTGATATAAGTACGGACAAACTGGTCCTTTTTCGATGTATTTTCTAAAAAAACCCACCCTCTTAAGGCGTTGATCCTCAGGCAAGTTGGACCATGCCAGGTTCGCCTCCTCTTCCGAGAACTTTCAATCTTTCTCTGAATCACCATCGCTTGAAAGCTTTGGTTCTTTCTTTCTTCTATAGATGGTGGTTTGGGCAAGCCGTTTAGTAATTGTTCATATTGGCTTTTCAACTCTTCGACTTTTGCGGTAGCCATTTCTACAAAATTTTTCTTTACTTCTTCTGTTATCTGTTTTTTCAAAGTCTCCGTATTGTCTACATATGGTGCAAGCTTCTCTTTTTAATGGTCTTAACTCAAATAAGTTTGAGAGATCATTTGAAATCGCTGATAAGGCCCGCTTTTCTTCCCTTCTATTCTTTATAAACATTGCAATTTTTAAATCTAATTCATCGTACACCTTTTCATTGGTTTCTAGAGTACGATTAATATAATGAAGTCGTTCATTCTCTAACCATTTATACCAACCGTTCAATGTATTAATATGTATATTTTGATTATTCAGATGAGTTTTTAAACATTTCTACAAAATCGCTATTTTTCCAAAAGGATTCTTCAGACATTTTGAACCCCCTAAATTGTTTTATTTGTCTTACTTTGCTATTAAAGGTCTTAAATAATGAACTATATGTAGAACACAATTTAAAGAAGCGAAACAAGGAGACACTCATCCTATCTCCAAATCAAAATTGGAAATAAATGAATCTAGAACTTCAATTTCATCTTCCAATAAACAGAAACAATATATTGAAGAGAGTATTAGATTATACAGGGAAGCCAGGGAATTGTTCGATAAAGGCGGGGAACTCAAAGTCGTATGTGATATTTTAGAAAAAGCTAACAGGTTCCACTATTCCTCTATTGTTCAAGAATTCAATGAAGATAATTTTAAACAATTTTATAGATTAAATGTACAGGGCTACAAAGAATCCAAAAAGCTAAAAATCCCATTAAAAGGTTTAGCAAGTGAGGACCTTACTACTATTTAACACGAATTAATATGGTATTCCCTCAATAATATTAAAGCTGACTACATTTTGATGGCGTTTCTAATCTTTCGTAACTATCAGTGGAAAGAGTTTGTGGAAGAGTTAATAGCTACTACAAAAGAAATCGGAAATGAAAACCTTGAAATGTACTATTTTGTAAAGAATGACCAAAAGAGCGGACTGACTTTAAACAGTATGAAGAAAGATTCTATTCACTATCCCAAGGTGCCAGAATTTTATTAACGAATTTCAATGCAATCGGAAGGAAAAGAAAAATCAGGAAACCAGATGAAATGTTGATGGTTAAGAACTCTGCTGGTTATAAGTCCAGCAGCAAGGCTTTATTCTAGAAGTACCTGAAGAATTAATTATAGAGTTTCCAGTAGAAAATTCTAAGCAAGTAATGTATGAAAAAAGGAAGATCGAAGCATTACTTTTACACTTGCAAAAATTAGTCCATGCTCAACGGGAATGGGCAGATATTCAAAAAGATTTAAAAAAGGCTGATGAATCTAGAAAAGAGGATTTAGTTGTTTTGATAAATGGGTTTTGGAGGAAGTTCAAAATGCCAAAAAGAATTCTTCTACACGAAGAATTTGAAGAAATTCAACCTTATTCCACATGCTGTTGGTTGTAAGTGTTCATTACACCAGGCAAACCGTCATCTTTTACCTGATTCAGAACTTAAAGCATACGGAATAATAAAATAATCGTGAGGATTTAAGGTATCATTTTTAGATACTTTTTTTAGATAGATTTTGTTATTTTCCTTGTAGATTATTAGCAAAAGGAAGATCGACCTAAAATTTGTCTTGTTATTTTCTTTGTTTCTTCTACTAACGCAATCCGTTAGTTTACAACATTAAATCAAGTTTTTTACTAAGCTAGCAAATACATGTTTTCTTATATTGTCTAATAAAAAAGGAAAGGCAATGTAATTCGATTCGAATCACATTGCCCTTTATACTGCTTTTAAAGGTTTCATTTATTTTGTAGCTTCCAAAGTTACTTTATATATTTTTACGGTGCACCCCATTTCCGTCAAACCTGATCCAGAATAAACACTAGGTTATTTTAAAAAAAGAGGCCCTACCAAAAGTAAAACCTTTGGTAGAGCCTCTTTTACATAAATTTATATTGATTATTCAATTTCAATTATAATACAAATAATTTTCCCGCTTTGAACAAATACGTTACTTGATAATTCCCCCTTTCTTTAAGTACTCCCTTCTATAACCAATATTTATAAGTATATAAAAATTTACTATTTTTATTATTTATCTTACCATGTTAGCATTTTTTTATACGATATTTGAAAGGATGAGAGATTATTGACTAAACAACATTCAAAATTTTCAGTATTCGGGCTCGGCCCTATTGGTATAGAAATTCTCCGCAGTGCATACCAAACTAATCCACACTCGATTATTGGTGTTATAGATATTGATCCTGAAAAGATTGGAAATGATATTGGGTTATTAATCAATGAAAAACAAACAGGACTAAAAGTAGTATCTAGTATACAGGAATTAAAAACGAACACAGATAATCCTGTCGCCCTTCATGCAACCGGTTCTAACTTACAACAAGTATGGCCACAAATCAAAGAACTTCTAGATCATGGTTTTTCAGTCGTTTCTACCTGCGAACAGCTTTCTTTCCCCTGGGACCGTTACCCTGAACTTGCCAAGGAAATAGATGATTACGCTAAGGCTAAAAGGCTTAGTGTCATTGGGACTGGCATTAATCCAGGATTCATCATGGATACATTGGTCATCTGTTTTTCAACAGTATTAACAGCGGTCAATAAAATAATTGTCAACCGTAGGGTAGATGTTTCAAAACGACGCATTCCCTTACAAAAAAAAGTCGGCATCGGTATGCCCAAAGAAGAATTTGAATCCTTAGCTGAACAGAATAAAATTGGGCATGTTGGGCTTGAAGAATCTATCAGATTAATCGCTTATGGTCTCAATTGGAACCTTACAAGTGTAAAAAATACAATTGAACCGACGATTGCTGGAGAAAATATTACCGTTCCACTTACTTCCTTAAAACCAGGAGATGTAAATGGCCTTCATCAAGTTTCCAAGGGCAAGACCTCAAATGGAAGGGAAATATGCTTGGATTTGACTATGTCTGTTGGAATTAATCAAGAAGATGAAATTATTATTGAAGGAAACGAAACGCAAAGATTGATCATTCCAAATGGTATTTTTGGAGATACTGCGACCGCTGCAATGGTTATCAATACCGCTAAGCAGATCGATGCTATTCGCAAACCAGGGTTACTTACCATGACTGACATTGGATTACCAAGGAATATATATCAATCCGAATTTGCACGTATTTAAATGCAGAAACAGCATCACTGGGACGAAGTGTAACCTGCTCTAATGGCTTTAAAAAAATAGACAACACAGAATATGTTCATTTCTTCAATAGTTTATTATATTTCCTTGACGTGTGCGAGAATTCTAGATTCGAAAATAGGATGATTCCCGTACACGTTTCGTTTCTTATTTGACAACTTTTTCTAATTCTTCCGAACACTGGTTTAGTTCATTTTATTTATTCCCTTACAGGAGTTAATATCGTATTTTAACAGTCTACTTGGACGGATTAAATTATAAAATAAAGTATTGTTTTATTTTTCTGAGGCATTCGCCGAATAAAAAAAATCAGCTTCTTCACAAGCAGATATTAATTCAACAAAAATGTTATGGAAGACGGTATCAAAACTAGCCCTATCAAGATATGAATTACTCACCAATACTTCTAAATTGTTTTCTACTTTTTCTAAAATGATTCAATGGTAATTCTACATTTGGTTGGACGAATAATCCCACAAGATTATTTCGATTGCCGCTTATTGCAAGTGCTAAAGCTTTTAACTCATTCTTTGAGATAGATTGTTTACCTGATTCCACTACAAAAGAATTTTCTATATCTTCATAAAAATAAAAAAGAGCATTGGATAAACTATCTCTTTTCTGATCATTCACAAAAGCTTTTGCCTTTTTATGTGTCACAAGAAACTCTTTACTAATATCGTTATCCAAGTTAATAAACTCGTACGATTTATTCATACTAATAATTGAAAACGGATAATGACAACTTACAAAGAAGGATTGATACTATTCTGAAAGATATACTTCTTTACCTCTCATTTAATCCCCCTTTATAAACATAAAATGCAAAAATAGATAATATAAACCTATCATAAGTGACTATGATACTGAAAAAGGTTGGAGAGCTCTATTTATATGCTTAGATGTTTTAACAACTCAATGATGATAAAACTGTTAGTAAAATGATAACAAAAACCCAAAAAACCACCATAATCGTAAATGATTAGAGTGGTTACACAAATTATTCCCTTAGTTGAGATGAAGCCTTCACTACCTTCAAGGAACCAAGTGGTAAAAGGTTCACCTAAGAAATAACAAAGAAAGGTCTGCTCATGGTTGTTTCCGTTCGGGAATGGCTTTCCATAGTCCTATCCCCCAACTTTTAGAAATTCCAAGTAAATCTTATGTAAGTCATAATAAATAAGGAAACAAAAATCAGACAGTATAGTACTGAATTGAATTGGCGGACATACAAAGTTTATTAATCTGCTACTTCTTTTTCGGTTTTAGTTTACGAAGTTTGAGAACCTAGTTTCAATGAAATTCGTCTGGCGGCATTCGTTACTTTTTCAATTAATTCCGGCAAGCGATCTTCTTGAAATCTTGCATCAATTCCAGCTACGCTTATACCTGCTACAATTTGATTTTTACCGTTAAGTATTGGTGCACTTACGGATTTTGTATAATCCTCTAATTCAGATGAAGTAATCGTATAACCTTTCATTCTTGCATCTTCCAAAGCATGACGGAGTATTTTTTTATCTGTTATCGTTCCAATAGCAATTGGTTTTAATTCTATATTTTCGAGATATGCTTCACATTCTTCTTCAGGCAAATAGGCGAGTATTATTCGAGAGTCACCTGCGTACAGTGGTGAACGCCTTCCGATTGAAGTATATAAACGAACAGGATGCAACGTATCTACCTTTTCAATATACATGGCTTCGTTAGTATCTCTCACAATTAGATTCACAGCTTCTTCAACATCATCTCGAAGTTCTTTCATAATGGGGTATGCGATTTTTCTTATATCTAAACGCTCCCCTACGAGTTGTCCAAACTGCAAGAATATAAGCCCAAGTGAATAATAACCATCATCATCTCTTGTTAAAAACCCCATTTCTTCTAATGATCCAATCATACGGTGCAGAGAGGTTTTTGGGAGGCCAGAAAGTTCCATCATTTCATTAAAAGTGAGCTTGGAATGATTCATGAAAAGGTTAAGAATCTGCATTGACTTTACAACTGTTTTATTTTGTGATTGCATACATGGCTCCTTTCATGATTTTAGTATTTTTATTAGTGCAGAAGATAGAAATTGTTGTTCACCTTTACTATCAATTTATTATAAAACAAAGCACAAAAGTTGTAATTGAATAAGACTGTTTTCGCATAGATTGTTATTTTGCATAAATGCTCTGAGCACATATTCATATTACCTTCGTAGCTGTTTTCTTCATAACTTTCAACTTTTGTTTGCTTGTATATTGGAAGCTTTCGCCATGGGTTATTAGCTTAACAGACCCCTTAAGAGGATCTTTAATGGGAATATTATCTTAATGCGTAAAGCTATCAGGAATTCCTTGCAGCTAAATTTACTTGATCGTTACAAAAAAAATTTCTTTACAAAGGTATTTCCAAAAATACTTTTGTCCCTTTCTCCTCAACAGAATGAAGGGAAAGGTTTCCACCGGCAGCTTTGGCTCTCTCTTCCATACTGAATAAGCCTACTCCACGGGTAACCTTTTCTAAATCAAATCCCTTTCCTTTATCCTCTATAACCACACGAATTTCGTCATCTATTTCCCGAATCGTCACTGTTGCTTCTTCGGTTTGAGCATATTTACGAATATTCGTTAATGCTTCTTGGATTACACGGTAAATGGTAATTTCTTTGTTTGTATTCAGACGGCAATTTAAATAGCAGTCAAAATGGATCTTGATATGGTGATGCTCTGAAAACCGGACCAAATAAGAGCGAATGGCTGGGAACAAACCAAGATCATCAAGTACTGATGGCCGCAGTTCCCATGATAGGTGTCGGAGTTCTTCGATAATTTCAGTTGCTTCATCTCGCATCTGATCTAAAAGAGGATGACTCATTTCTGTCTGCAGCCTGTTAATCGTGATGAGATGGCTGTATAAGTTTTGTCCGATACCATCGTGAAGCTCTCGAGAAAGGCGTTTCCTTTCATCTTCCTGAACATCAATGATTTTTCCCGTCATTTTCTGAATCTCTTCTTCCGCAATCTTCCTCTTGGTCACTTCATAGCGAATCGCTAAATACTGGTATGGTTTATTGTGCTCATCAAGAAACGGAACTATAGTCGTATCTACCCAATAATAGGTTCCACCCTTGGTCTTATTTTTAATCTCACCTTTCCATACTTTCCCCGATGAAATTGTTCTCCAAAGATCATTAAAAAATTCTCTAGAATGAAATCCCGAGTTAATAATTCGATGATTCTGTCCAATCAGCTCTTCCTTTGAAAACTCCGAAATCCGGCAAAATTGATCATTAACAAATTTGATGGTCCCTCTTTGATCGGTTATTGCTACAATTGATGAAGCATCCAAAGCAAATTGAAAATCGACAAGTTTATTTACGGACTTTTTCAGTTCCTCTACAACTCGTTTATATTCGGTAATTTCCTTCCGAATTGCCAGGTATTTATAAGGGCTCCCTATTTCATTTAAGAAAGGGACAATTGTGGTATCTACCCAATAATAGGTTCCATCCTTTGCTCTGTTCTTAATTTCGCCCCTCCATACACTTCCTGTCGAGATTGTTCTCCAAAGATTTTGCATAAATTCCTTTGAATGATAACCTGAATTGATAATTCGATGATCCTTCCCTATAAGTTCTGTTACTGAATATTGGGATACCTCACAAAATTTCTTGTTAATGGATTGTATCTTGCCTTTTTCATCTGTAAAAGCGACAATCGTTGATTCATCGAGTGCGTACATTAAATCAACCAGCTCATTTATGGGATAGGTTTGCTGTTGATTAAGTCGTGATTGGTCTTTCACTTTATGGAACACGACTAAGTAATAGACCTCTTTTTCAAGCGAAAAGGCATTCACCCTGAAAAAAAGTGAAAAAGTATGTCCATCCCTGTGGATTCCGAACTGGTGGATTATTTCCCCTTCCCCACTGGCCTGAAGATTTGCTCCTGGCATAAGATTCAAAAGCTTTTCTCCTATTAATTCATGATTTAAATAACCAAAATTTTCATATACCTGTTGATTCGCAAAAGAGATGACGCCTGATTCATTAACGAGAATTGTCGCTTCGCTGGACCCAAAAGAATTCTCTTTTTCCATTTCCAAATGATTATTCCAGTCCATACATAGTCCTCCTGTTGCCGTTAAATTGAGCTGTTTAATTCCTTTTCCAATCTTTTCGCTGCATCAAGGATCGTATGCTGGTCACTTTCAGAAATAGGCTGTTTTGTTCTATTACCTACTAATAATACACCTTTGAGAACACCTTTAAATTGAATTGGAACTGCGAAAGCGTAGCTGAGATTTTCCGCGAGCATGATAGGATATTCTAGTGCTTTGCCCAGAATATTATTAGGAAAATCTTCAATTCCCATCGGTCTGCCTGTTGATATTACCTTACCTGCTATCCCTTTTCCATATCGAACTGTTATTCTTTTGTATTTATCATTTCTGTTCCCGGCGGCATAATGCCAGCTTACGTCTGGACCGTTGCTGTTTTGTAAAGCCAGTCCAACAAAATCACAGTTCAATTCTTCTAATACTTGTTCACACGCTTGTTTAAATGGTTGATCTTTTCTCGATTTATTGCACACGTTAAATTCCATACCCTAATAACCCCTTTTTTAAAGCAAATGCAACAAGTTCAGGTCTTGTTTTCATCTGAAGCTTCTCCATCAGGTTTCCTTTATGGGTTTCAACCGTTTTCACACTTAAAACAAGCTGTCCGGCAATTTCTTTATTGGAAAATCCTTTCGCAATCAATGTCAGGACTTCTTTTTCACGGTCCGAAAGCAGATTGAAAGTATCAGAGGTCCCCTGCTTCACACTGCCTATGTATACTTCCATTAACCTTTTAGTTGCAGATGGATGAAGGTAAGCATTTCCGGTCGATACAGAGCGAATAGCTACCAATAATTCTTCATGTGGTGCAGTTTTTAAAATACAGCCTGAAGCACCCGCTTGAATAGCTCTGAACAAATATTCTTCATCATCATGCATAGTAAGTATTAATATGGCTACTTCAGGCATTAGTTTTTTCAGTTCTGAAGTGGCTGATAAGCCATCCTTCCCATGAGGCATGCTTAAATCCATGACTACCACATTTGGCTGGAGCTCTAGTGCTTGCTGTATTCCTTCGTTCCCCTCGGAAGCTTCCCCTATCACTTCCATATCAGCATGATTATTTAATAGCATCTTTAAGCCCATTCTTACAACGGCGTGATCATCGCAAAGCAAAATTTTTATCAAAGCTGTTCCCCCTTAGCTTTGTTCGTATATGTATTGTTATAAATGAATTTGAAACAACAACGGGGATTGCTCAATTAGCAAACCCCCTGTTTAGTCCATTTTAATATAATGGAAGAGAAATCTCTATAGAAGTCCCTTTATCTATTTTTGAAAATATGGTACATTTTCCGCCAATCAAATGCATTCTTTCACTCATGGCTGCAAGCCCGCTCGACTTATTCATAGCCGTTTCCACCTCAAACCCTTTTCCTGAATCTTTAATCATAATCAATAACCTGCTTTTTTTCCATTTGAATATTATACTTGCCTTCATCGTATCAGCATACCTTGCTATATTCACTAATGCTTCCTGGCAGACTCTGAAAAGTGTAATGCTATCTCTATCAGAGATTTGCGATTCAACACCCAGATTCTCTACCTCAACTTCAATGCCATATGTTGAAGTGTATAATTTTATATAGCTTTTCATAGCAGAAATTAGCCCCAGAGTTGTAAGGGTAGGAGGATGCAATTCTACAGCCAAGAGCCTGATTTCTTGAATTGTCTTTTCCAATAGCTGGCTCATATCACCTGCATAGCTTTTCATGGCAGGCTGTTCGATTGCCTTTTCAATGAGCTGCATACCTGTAAAGAGACTGTAGAGGGACTGTCCCACGCCTTCATGAAGCTCCATTGCAATTCGTTTAATCTCTTCTTCATGAGTTTGAATAATATAAGAACTGATGTTTTTTTTGAGTGGCTGAGTATTCATTCCCACCCTCCTTAATCGTTTGTCGCAAATTATCGGGCAGGACGACTAATACGGGACGTCCTCCCAAAAGTTACGCTTTCGGTCGAGCGATGTAAAAGCTGATGAAGAGTTTCTGTCCTTAGGGAAAGTTTGCACTAGTACTTCTTGTACGTCGAAAACTCCGCTTCAAAACTGGGATTCAATGATTTACAGCACATTGATTTTTTATGATTTTTTCATTTTATGACTTGAAATATCACTAAACATCCCGGCATATTGAACAACATCCCCAGCATCATTCTTTATTGCACTAATTGTCAGCCATTGTAGATATTGTTGTCCATCCTTACGGCTATTCAAGATTTCACCTTGCCAGAAACCATTTTTTTCAATAGATTTCCATAAATCCTTATAAAAAGTTTGAGGCTGTTTACCTGACTTAAGTATACTAGGATTCTTTCCAATTACTTCATTTTCCTGATAGCCCGTAATACTTGTAAACGCAGGGTTTACTGAAATGATTTTACCACTGGTATCGGTGATCAAAATGCCTTCTATTGTATGGTCAATCACTTCTTTGGCAAGCTCCATTTTACCTTGGAAATACATCCAGACGACTAAAATCAAACTTGCAAGAGCAACTTCTGACAATGCCATGAACCCGATTGCATAATGGCCTGTGATATTGAATAACAAGGATAGAATTAACGGCGGGAAAAATCCTCCCAAACCGCCCATTGCGGACACAATTCCATTCACAATACCAGCCTGTTTTTGGAAATACATGGGCACTAGCTTAAAAATAACACCATTTCCCATTCCAGCACATAGAGCAATACTTAAACAGCCAAATGTGTACCAGCCAATTGATGGAGCAAAGGATAGGATCATTGCTGAAATCGTATAAACTCCAAAAACAAACATGAGCAGAATAAGAGAATGGAAGCGGTCGGCAAGCCACCCGCCAATTGGTCTCATAAGAGTAGCAAGGACAATAAAGCCTGCGGTCCTTATACCGGCATCAACTTTATCTAATCCAAAGTTCGCTACAAGAAAGTTTGGCAGGTAAATAGTAAATGCAACAAAAGAACCGAATGTTATAAAGTAAAATAAGCTTAGCAGCCATAGTTTTTCATTTTTGTAGACACCCTTAATTTGTTCTAAAAGCGGTGTTTTAACTCTCAGTTCCCTTTTATCTCCTAATAGGAAGTTACCTGCAATAAAGACTGCCAAAATTACAAGGTAAAGCTGCACGGTTGTAGACCAGCCAAACTTCGTAGCTACAACAGGTGCTGCAAACGCTGATATAGCCGTTCCGAGGTTTCCTGCACCGTAAATTCCGTTTATAAAGCCATGGCGTTCCTTAGGATAATACTTTGGTAAAGAGGTTACTCCTACAGAGAATACGGCTCCCCCAATACCAAGAAAAAGCCCTCCAATCAACAAATCAGCAAGAGAGTCCGCGATACTGATATAATAAACAGGGAATAACAGCGATATAAAGCTAATCAGGAAAATTTTCCTAGCCCCGAACTGATTGGCGTAAAAGCCAAGGGGAATGCGAAGAATAGATCCTAAAATAACCGGAACAGCTGTTACCAGTGCAAGCTGACCATCCTGTATAGCGATATCTTCTTTAATAAAAGGCAGCAGGGAAGAAATTAATACCCACACCATAAATCCTACAACGAGATTTAAGGTTTGTAATGGAAGCTGAATTTTTCTAAACATCCTGACCACTCTCTCTTCTAATTATATATTGTAAACCCGAATTTTCATCAAAAGCTGACCACTCATTTTCATTTTTAGTCACATTGGATATCAATGGGACAGCGAAAAAGTTAATGTCGTCAAAATAAATACGCAGATGTGTTATGTCAGGACAAAGCTCCACCTTAACAATCGTTTTAGAAACGAAAGGAGCTTTATCCTGGCCATCATCATCTAAGATGGCTACTCTTGCTTTTTCCGATACTAATGGTTGTATATCTTCTACATTAATTTGTTCCACAGGTATTGCACCCTCTCTTTGCCATGTAAACATTCATCTGATAACCCTGCAAATATTTCCAGAATGTATCTTTTGCATGATTCTCGATAAATTCAATTGTTTCCTCTTCAGACTCCCATCTGCTCATTCCCTTTACTTCGGCAACTACAATATCAACCCCATCTATTGACTTTTCATCTAAATACCAGTTAAGACGGACATCTTTAAAAAGGTCTGAAAGAAGCTTATCGATTTCAGTAGCAAAATTTCCAGATGCTTCTTTTATAAAACAAAAATCAAGGTATGTTTCACTGTTCATTTGATTCACGCCTTTTCATTTTTCGTTTTTTTATAAGTAAATAACGCTAAGGGAAACACCACAATGTTTAATCCCCCAAATATTAATACATTTACATAATTTTCATAATAATATTGGTGAACCATAAATTGGGTAAATACAATATTCATCATAAAGAAGGCACAAAGCAGCGCGACACCAATAAACTTAAGCCTCATAACGCTTCACCCTTACTGCGTATACCGCGCCATTTTCAACTTTCACCTGAATCTCAGGCAGCGGCCTTCTTGGCGGACCGGCAGTTGGAGCACCTGTTTCAACATCAAATTTTCCATGATGACAAGGACAAATCATCTCTCCTTCTTCCTTCACCCAGAAAACCGGGCAGCGAAGATGTGTGCATGCATTTTGGTAAGCTACGTATTTCTTTTCTGACAATCTGATCAAAAGAGCATCATCATGATCACCTGGAAATTTAAACTCTAATGCGTCACCAATTGCAAGTTTGCTTACATCTGTGATTTTTTTGTGAGGATACTCCTTTTCCCCAAGCCCCAGCAATTCTTTAGCCGCTACCGCCCCCCAAGGAAGGGAGGAAATTGCGAATACGCCAGCAGCCCCTACTAATGTTTTCATGAACCCACGTCTGTCAAGCTTTCTTTCATTATTCCGTTCAATATTATGAGTGTAATTATCTTCATTAAAGGGAATTTTATTATTTTTATCTGACGGCATCTTAATCCCTCCTAAAATAGCTTTGTTATCCCCTGTAAAATACCAGGCAAATTTACTTTAACGTTCGTTTCACCTTCAAGATACGGTATGCTAGTCACCCATTTTCCATTATCTAGATTAAATTGTTTTTTCTTATTTTCAATTTCTTCATCTGTTAGCCATTGAAGTGTATTAGACGGACAAACACTTGCACACATTGGCGGGATACTGTCTTTTGTCCGGTCGATACATAAATCACATTTGTACATTAAGTTTTGTTCAGTATCAAATTTTGGTATTCCGTATGGACAAGCAATCGTACAGTTTTGGCAGCCGATACATTTTTCAACGAGAGCTGATAATACGGCCCCTGTTTCATGGATTTGGATTGCCTGGGCTGGACAGCTTCTTGCACAGGCCGGATTCACACAATGAAGGCACATAAGAGGCATGGTTTGCCGATTAACCATAGGGTTTACATCGTAAACGTAGTTTCTGTTCCGCTCTTCATGCCCTCCGCATTGTGTACATGCTGCAAGGCATGAACGGCATCCTATACAGTTTTCAAGTTCTAAGTACAGCCTCTTTTTCATTTATTGCACCTTCTTTATTTCTACTTTTTCCAATTGAGCAGCACATGCCTTATATTCCGGCATACGGGAAATCGGATCCAGTGCTGCAATGGTTAATAGATTGATAGATTGCTCGTGACCAAAGTGGTACGGAACAAATACAGTATCTTTACGAATTGCTTCTGTAATTTTCACTTTATAGATCGCCTCACCTCTTCGGGTAAATAGGCGGACTCTTTCTTCATGTTCCATATTGTATATTTTTGCTGTTTCCGGATGTACTTCGACGTATGGCTCCGGACACATATCACGCAGGAACTGGATTCTTCTCGTCTGGTTCCCTGATAAGTAGTGGTAAACGACACGTCCAGTTGTTAAACGAAGCGGATATTTTTCATCTGGCTCTTCAGCAGGGGGGCGGTAAGGAAGCGCACAAATTTTCGCTTTGCCGTCTGCGTGATAGAATTTTTTATCCAGGAACATATGCGGCGTTCCCTTATCATTTTCATCCTTGCAAGGCCAAAATACACCGTCCTGTTTGTCGATTTTATCCCATGTAGCACCGTAATAATCGGCATATCCGCCTTTACTAGCCAGTCTGAATTCATCAGCTATATCTTTTGCTGTTTTCAAATATGAAAAATATTTTCCTCTTCCGAGACGTTCTGCAAGCTCTACTTGTATTTGCCAATCGGGCTTAGATTCACCGATTGGTTCTTGTGCCTTATTTATCTTAATAATTCTTCCTTCCAGGTTTGTAACTGTCCCTTCATCTTCTGACCACGTTACAGACGGCAAGATCACATCCGCAAACTCTGCTGATTCAGAAAGATAGAAATCCGAACACAACATAAAATCCAGGTTTTTCATCGCGCTTCTGACGAAATTTAAATTCGGCGCGGATACTGCAGGATTAGAACATAGCAGATACAATCCGCGGATCGTTTTTTGTTCCATTAGTTCAAACATTTCATAAGCAGAAACACCCGGCTGAGGCATTTCTTCCGGAGTGATTTTCCATACTTTACAAACTTCTTCTACATGTTTAGGATTTGTAATTTTTCGGTATCCTGGCAATAAATCCGCTTTCTGACCATGCTCTCGTCCACCCTGTCCGTTTCCTTGACCTGTGAATGTTGCTACACCAGACTTCGGACGGCCAATCTTACCCGTTACAAGCGCCATGTTTGTATATCCAGATACATTGTCAACACCCTTATGCTGCTGTTCAATTCCACGGGCAAACATGACAACTGCATTCGGTGCTTTTCCATAAATCTCTGCTGCGCGAATGATTTTTTCCGGTGCCACACCTGTAAGCTCACTCGTATATTCCGGTGTAAATTCTTTTACAAGCTCTTTTGTTTCTTCAAATCCGTTAGTATGATTATTAATAAACTCTTTGTCAGCATAACCCTTTTGAATTAATAAATTTAAGATTCCATTAGCAAGGGCAAGATCCGTTCCCGGTTTCAGGTCAAGGTGCACATCTGCTCTTCTCGCAATAGGCGTTTCGCGGGGATCCACCACGATAATGTATCCGCCTCTTTCTTGAACGTTCCAGACTCGGAACATAGAAGTTGGATGACATTCTGCTGTGTTACTTCCAGCAATAAATAAGCAATCCGTTTCATGAATATCTGTCCAGGGTAATGTTGAACCTCTATCTACGCCGAAAGAACGAAGGAATCCTCCGGCCGCACTAGACATACAGAAACGGCCATTATAGTCAATGTAGCGCGTTCCAAGAGCCACACGTGCAAATTTCCCTGTTAAATAGCATTTTTCATTTGTCATTGATACGCCGCTGAAAACGGATAATGAATCTTTTCCATATTTATTTTGAAGCTCACTGAACTTTTTCACGATTAAATCATATGCTTCATTCCAACTTGCTTCACGAAAGCCTTCCTTTGTTCCCTTTAATGATGCATCATCACGAATAAGCGGTTTTAAAATACGATCATCATGGTTCGTCTGCTGGTAAGCTGTAACCCCTTTTGGACACATTTTTCCAACCGTTACAGGCCAGTCATAACGTGGTTCAACCCCAATGATTTTATTTGTCGCTCTATTTACCCTTAAATTCATTCCGCACTGCATTCCACAATACGCACAATGCGTTTTGACCAATGTTTCATTCGGGTGTATCACATTCTCTACTTCTTTAAAAAACTTATCCCTTTGCATTCTGGTTTGCCTCCTTAACTTTTAACTCATGGATAGGGAAACCGGAAAATTGAGCAATCCGGTATTTTCTTCGGCAAGGTAGGCACATTTCAGCGAGATGATGGCCTTCCTTCGTTTGAAATTCGATATCGTTCACGCCGAGAACCTCTACGACATCTTTTGATTGTTCTGTTGAAACAAACTCATCACCACATACTTTGCATCCTTTCATGGATTGTTCCGCATAATGCTCTCTGTAGTTTCTTGCAAATACACTCATTGGGCGGAATGGTATGTGAGCCAGTTTTCCGAACGGAAGATAAATCAATGTAATAATGACTGACCACTGGTGAATCAGGGACATAGCTGGCTGACCTGCACCGTGCAAAGAGATGTTCATAAACGTTAGTGACAAGCCTGTAACGCTAACTAATAACAGCATATATAATGGAAGAAAGTCATACATGAATTTTTGTTCTGCTCTTGCCTGCATATTTTTCAAACGGCGGTATAGAGCCATGCATACTCCGGCGATAACCATCACAGCTGTAATGTTCAGAGCGTTATATGATAAGTTCGCAATGATTCCATTAGCTGGTACAGTTATTACCCGGATCCCCATTGCGATAATGTTGTAGTGGCCATTGTCGTCCATGGTGAAGTACATCCATCCAAATACTAGAGGGAATGTCACGAAGCAGGAAAGAATACATCCCCATCCGATTAGAATGTGCTGAGTCCATCGGTAAATTCCCCTATTCCAGATGAAATTGTATGTTGCTAAATGTTCAACTGATGTTTTAGGCGTTGATTTTCTAAATAGAAGTTTGATGCCTTTTTTTATAAAAATCTTTGTTGGCGGCCTTTCTCCCCATGCGATAAACCTGTAAAAGAACCCCCCAATAAAAATAATCGTCCCCACCATATAGCCATAAAGGTTTAAATCTACGTGTGTAAACATTCTTGTGCCAAAAAACGATAAGGTTACAAGTCCGCAAACTGCTAGAAACATAGACTTAGCAAAATGTGATGCAAATGCATTATCAATTGATTTTCCTGTTTTTTGATTTGCTGCGACTTTTGCCTGCATTACTATTCCTCCTCATTACTAACAATTACCATACCCTTATTGTAAGAGGTGCCCCGATTTTTCCATATCGGGGAACTTCCCTATCCTAAGGGGAAAATTCCCCTATCTTTGAAAATAAAAAAACAGCTCTGATGTGCAGAACTGCCTGTACTTTATTACAAACTTACTTTTTCTAATTTTTGTAATTTATTTTATATAGAAGGAAATACTGAGGGAATTTTTTCTTGATGTTAGGCTGTTTTCGGAGAATAAACAAAAAAAAGAAAGTGCCCTTTTAATAAGAGTACTCTCTTCCTTTTTGCTACTTCTTGATGTGAAATAACTATATAATATGCTGTTTTTTTAGAGCTAATGAAATTGAAACCTTTAATTCATTTAATTGTTGTTCTTTTTGAAGGAAAAGCTGCTCAGCTTCTTTTAAGGATACTCGTGAAAATTGAATAGCTTCCCCTGGTTTGACCTGAGCAATTAATGGTAAATCTGCAGTTATCACTTGAGCTATCTTAGGATACCCTCCCGTTGTTTGGCTATCCGCAAGAAGAATGATAGGGTTTCCATCAGGAGGAACTTGAACAGACCCGTTAGTTACTGCTTCAGATAATAGCTCACGTTTTTCTTGTAACTCCAGCAAAGGGCCTGATATTCTATAGCCCATACGATCAGATTGGTTTGAAACTTTAAACAAATTCTCTGTAAAACTAACTTTACTAGAGGCCGTAAAATAATCGTACTGGCTTCCATCTATGAAACGAATAACTGGCAAGCGACTTGGCATAAACTCCTTTTCATTGACAAACCACTTTGGAGCGGTAAACGCTTCCTTAAACTTCCGGTTAGCTAGAATAGTAGAAGTTTCATTAAATTCCACAACATCATCTACTTTTAATGCTCTTCCCTTATAGCCGCCAATTTCCCCTCTTAAATATGTACTTTTACTATTCATAACTGTAGAAATAGCGTATCCTCCCGCTACAGACAAATAAGCCCTACAACCTGATTTACATCCAGCGAATCGAAGAATCGTGCCTTTTTTTACATAAACAGGCTTCCACATTGGAACAGCTTGACTGTCAATAGTAGGTGATAAATTTCCACCTGTTATCGCGATCAAGCAATTTTTTTCTATTTTAAGAGTCGGACCCATTAACGTAATTTCCAGGGCCGCTTCACCTTCTTTATTGCCAACTAACATATTGGCAATTCGTAGGGAATATGCATCCATTGCCCCGCTTACAATCACTCCATGTTGCTGAAATCCTTTTCTTCCAAGATCCTGAATACTAGTTAATAATCCCGGCTTAATTACACGCAGGCTCACTGTAACCCCTCCTTTAGAATAATTTCTTTATACTCTTGATTAGAAATTGGATGGAATTTTACAATGTCTCCTGCTTGTAATAAACTTGGAGGATTTACATTTGGTAAAAATAGTTTGGTTGGCGTTTGTCCAATTAATTGCCACCCTCCAGGTGTTGATATAGGATATACACCCGTTTGCATACCTGCAATTCCAACTGCTCCTGTTGGTATGGTCATTCTAGGAGAAGATCGTCTAGGCGTTGAAATTTTTTCTGATAGTCCACCGAGAAATGGAAAACCTGGTGCAAATCCAATCATATAGGCTAAGTACTCACCGTTTGAATGAATATGGATGACTTCATCAGTAGTTAAATTATTATAACGAGCTACATATTCCAAATCCGGGCCATATTCATCCCCATAACATACAGGAATAGAAACTGTTCGATGTGTCAGCTTTTTATCTTCTTTTAACCACTGTAGTTTCCTTTCCATGATAGAACGAACCACTTCATATGGAGAAATTAATTCATCGTTATTGCTTTGTTTTTGTTTCTTATAGATAACTAGAGGATTATAAAAAACTGTCAAATTTGTAAAAGCCGGCACACATTCTATAAATCCAACAAAAGGTTCATCTTCTAGCAAATCCATAAACATTTTAATTTTTTTGTGAATGTCGTATTTAATTTCATTCCCAAATGTAATCACGATTGCAGAATCGCCTAAGGGAGACAGTACGCATGTAGTATTATTCAAAAGCTTTTCCGGCATAGAACTCATCTCTTTCTGTTAGTTATAGAACTCCTAATTTTTCATCACGAATATCCGTTATAAACATATGTCCTGGTGCATGCGTAATCATAATCGCCGGTTTTGTTTCCATTGCGATAGATTGAGGCGTTACTCCACAAGCCCAGAAGACTGGCACTTCTCCTTCACGAATCGTTACTGCATCACCAAAATCCGGCTGCTGAATGCTAGAAACACCAATCGCCTCCGGATCTCCAATATGGATTGGACCACCATGAACAGCAGGAAAACGCGATGTAACTTGAGCCGCTCGCACCACATCTTGCTGAGGAATCGGACGCATGCTGGCTACCATTTTCCCGTGAAAGATCCCGGCTTCAGTACATGAAATATTCGTTTTATACATTGGTACATTACAGTCCTCTTCAATATGACGAATGGAAATATCATTGTTTAAAAGGGCATGTTCAAATGTAAAGCTGCAACCGATTAAAAATCCAACCATATCATCTTCCCAATAATCTGAAATATCCGTTACTTCTTCCACTAATTCACCATATTTATATATCCGATATTTTGGAATATCTGTACGTATATCTCCAGACTGAGCAGCAAATTTAGGAATAGGAGAACCAATTTCTGTCACGTCTAGAAGTGGACAAGACTTAGGATTACGCTGACAAAATAATAAAAAATCAAAAGCATGCTCTTTTTTTAAGATGGCTAAGTTTGCTTGTGCATATCCGTTTGCCATTCCAGCAGTCGGTTTAATCAATTCATTGTTGCGGATCATTGCGCGCAATTCAGCCGGGGTTGCTTGCGAAAGATTAATCATATTATACATCTCCTATAAGTAACTAGCAGTTTTTCACAAACTGCTAGTCGTAATAATTAGATTGAATCTATAGTTATTAAAATAGTGATGGTAGTTGAGTAATTAATGTATATCCACCCATTAACGCCATAACAATAACCACAAATACACCTGATATCGTTAACCATAAAGGATGTTTATAATCACCCACAATATTCTTCTTATATGCCGCAATTAAAAGTGTACCAAGTGCAATTGGTAAAATCAGACCATTAATTGCCCCCACTACAAGTAGTACTTTAACTGGTTGGCCAATTAACAAAAAGCAAATTGTTGAAACGACTATAAAGGCAATTATAATCCAGTTCGCCTTTTTATTTATTTTTTCACTGAATGTTCTGATAAACGAAACAGAAGTATATGCAGCACCAACTACTGATGTGATTGCGGCAGCCCACATAACAACACCAAAGATCTTATAACCAACATTTCCAGCAGCAAGTTGAAAAACGGATGCCGCAGGGTTTCCTGAATCAATTTGCAAGCCTTTAGATACAACACCTAGAACTGCTAAAAATAATGCAACTCGCATAACTGTGGTTATTAAAATACCCATTACTGAACTCTTTGTGACTTCTGGCAGTGCTCCGACACCTTTCACGCCTGCATCCAATAGACGATGCCCACCAGCAAATGTAATATACCCACCTACAGATCCTCCAACTAAAGTAACAATTGCGATAATATCAATCTTGTCGGGTACAAATGTCCTTACAACTGCTTCACCAACTGGAGGGGATGTTGTCCAAGCAACGTACACCATCAAACAGATCATGAATACGCCGGCAATTTGTGTAAAACGGTCCATCGCTTTACCTGCTTCTTTTACAACAAAAATTAATATTGCAATGACGGCACTAATTGCCGCTCCAGCAGTTGGGGAAATTCCAGTCATCGCATTTAGACCAAGTCCAGCTCCTGCGATGTTCCCTATATTAAATGCTAGCCCCCCCATAACTATGAGTGCCGCTAGAACATAACCTAGTCCTGGAAGAACCATGTTTGCAATCTCTTGTCCTCGTTTTTCAGATACAGCAATAATGCGCCATACATTTGTTTGTGCAAAAATATCAAGAATAACTGAAATAAGAATAACAAAACCAAAACTTGCTGCAAGACTTTGGGTATAAACAGTTGTCTGCATTAAAAAACCAGGTCCTATGGCTGATGTTGCCATAAGAAATGCTGCACCTAGCAATAATGTCCGGTTAGTTTTTGGCTTAGAATGATTTTTTGTCTGGTCAGTTGTTATATTTTTGATTGGCTCCAATGGAATCTACCCCCTAGATGTGATTTTATTTAGAAATAGACTTAACTGTAATTTCAGATATTTCTAAGGATTTTTTTACATGACGAGCAAAGGTTAAAGCATGTTCTCCGTCCCCATGAATACAAATTGTATCTGCCTTTAAAGTCACATCAGTTCCTTGCTGTGATAATACCTTTCCTTCTTTAACCATTCGAATTACTTGTGCAACGGCATCATCATCATTTTCTATCATTGCATGCGCTTCCATTCGAGAAGTCAATGAACCATCTTTTTGATATGTCCGATCCGCAAACACTTCACTAGCGGTTTGTAATCCAATGGTCTCTCCAGCACGTATTAATTCACTTCCCGATAAGCCAAATAAAATGAGCTCAGGATTAATTTTGTATACAGCTTCAGCAATGGCAAGAGACAACTCTTTATTCTTTGCCGCCATATTGTACAAAGCACCATGTGGTTTAACATGTTGCATACTCCCGCCTTCTGATTGCAAGAAGCCATTTAATGCACCAATTTGATATACAACAATATCATAAGCTTCTTGTGGAGAAATATTAATATTGCGTCGGCCAAAACCTATTAAATCTTGTAATCCAGGGTGGGCACCAATTTTGACATCTTTCTCTAAAGCAAGTTGAACCGTTTTTCTCATAACGGTCGGATCACCAGCATGAAAGCCACAAGCAACATTGACAGATGTTACATAATCCAAAATCTCTTCATCATTTCCAATTCGATATGTGCCAAAACTCTCTCCTAAATCACAATTCAAATCAACTGTATTCATTGAACACTCCTCCTATTTACAGAAATTTCGAAAATTAAAACTTATAAATATGTAGAAAATCTGTATTTCACTTTCATTCAATTTCACAAATCCCGAAATTCGGAATTAGTGTTTCATATTTCGGAATATTCTCATTCTAGCATGTTTTTTTTATTTCGACAATATAATTTGTTAACTAACCTAACATATGTTTTTGTATTTTTTATTAACCTTGAATATATTGATATATTCAAGGTTGTTAACTTAGATTAAACAGAAGGTTATGTACATAGATTAAAGTGAAAAAATAATATATAGGTGTATTATTAATAGACCGGTAAAAACATATACTAAGCCTTTTTTTCCTTAAAAAAAGTCGTTGATTCCTATGATAAGGAATCAACGACTTGGATTTTCATTCTATATGTAGGTTCATGTTAAACTTGCGACTTTGTATTTTTATCCCGATGGCAAAATATTTTTTTCAAGTCTTCTCATTTTTAATTAAATCGATTTATAGAAAATACTGAGATATCATTCTCACTCTTACCTGAAATAATAAGGTCACTTAAAATCTCTCCAATAACACTACTGAATTTAAACCCGTGTCCAGAGAAACCTGCTGCAATAGCAATGTGTGGATAATTAGGATGGGTATCCACTATAAAGTTCTCATCAGGGGTCATTGTATAGATGCAGTTTTTCCCATATTTTATTTTTTGACCGGTAGGCATAAATTGTTGTAGGAACTGTACCAAATCTCCCTCATCTTCATCCAATTCACCAAACCCTGCTATAGAATCATCAGGATTAATGTAATTTCCCCCATCATGTCTCCCTAATTTTAAACCACTGTCATTTATACTTGGAAAGCCATAGTATGTACCTACAGACGTATCAAAAGTGAAGGCCGGAAAGTTTTTGTAATTATATAATTCATTTGCTTCAAACCATGCAAATGTTTTTCTGATAGGGGCTAGAGGAACATTTAAGTCTAACATCGCTAAAAGTTTTGGTGACCATGCTCCTGCTGCAACAACTAATGCTTCTGCGTAGAAAGTCTGTTCATTAGTTTTAATCGTGACCCCATTTCTATGAACACATATCTTCCTTACTTGGCTATTCACAATGATGTTAGCACCATGTGACTCCGCAAGTTGTTGATACGCTCGAATACACTCTTCACTTTTTAACACACCCGAAGTCGATTCAAAGCAACCAATATAATCTTCTGGTAGTGAAATACCTGGCCATCTTTTATGGATTTGATTTGAATCTAGGATTTCTAAAGGTAAATTAAATTTATTTGAACTTGCGATTACTTGCTTAATAAATGTGGATTTTTGACTGCCTGCATTCAGTACACCTGTTGGAAGAAATAACTGTTTATCCGTAAGTTTTTCTAAGTCATTCCATAGTTTTTGAGATTTAAGTGCCAAAGAAACATACTCTTCCCCTTCACCATAAGCATGTCTTATAATTCTTGTTTCTCCATGATGACTACCTTTATTATGAGGAGGAACATAAGAGTCTAATAATAATACCTTTTTTCCATTTTTAGATAGGAAATATCCTGCGGACATTCCCATAGATCCAGCTCCAATGACAATTACATCATAATGCATTTTTACTTTACTCCTCCTAAATTAGGTGATTAAGCATTTTAGATAGTATAGTTGTGAAAAAACTATGCTTTCTGCTATAAGCGTGAAAATAATAAATTCCTAACTTGATGAAAGATAAAAAAGGAAGCCGCTTTACTTAGATTGGTTAGAGTAAAACAGCTTCCACTATAGTTTTAGAACTCAATTTCACCAATCTTCATTTCGACTAGTTTGACTATTTCTCCTTCGTGAATTTGCTCATAAATCGTTTCGATATCAGGATAAAAAAATCGATCTTCTTTTACCATTGGGACTTGGTCGCGTATTAAATGGTACACACTTTCCGTAATCGGCGACGGTTTCAAGGGGTGATGAAAATCCATTGCTTGCGTGGCCGTCATAAGCTCAATGGCTAAAATATATTCAAGTTTCTTTGAAATCTGATATGCTTTCTTCGAAGCATAATAGGCAAAACTTATCAGGTCTTCTTGGTTAGCGCATGTTGGGACATTATCTACGGTTGCAGGATGTGAAAGAACTCTAATCTCATTCAATAGTCCCGCAGCTGTATATTGTGGAATCATGTAGCCGCTATTTAACCCTGGATTAACTACTAAGAAATTAGGAAGTTCACTAAGGTGATGGTTTACTAGACGATCAATTCTTCGTTCGGTAATTTTCGCTAAATTCGCTAAGGCAATGCACATCGTATCCGCGTAGATTCCTACGTAGGAACCATCAAAATTTCCACCCATGAGTGCAATTCCATCTTCCTCTTCCGGAAATATAATTGGATTGTCACTTGCAGAGTTCATCTCATTCTCAATAGTAACCGCAGCATCCTTCAATACTCTCTTTATGGCACCATGAACTTGTGGAATACATCGTATGCTAAGCGCATCTTGTAATCTATGTTCCTTGTATGTATCAATGATTTGGCTGCCCTCAAGTATTCTTGTTACATTTCTGGCTGTCTTAGCCTGTTCCTCATGTTTCTTTACGGTATGGGAACGAGGATCAAATGCTTTAATTGTACCTTTTAGCACTTCTAAGGACATAGCTCCCGTAATGTCGGCAGTTTTCGCTGCTTGCATGCTATTGTATAAGGCCAAGATAGCCATAGCTGTGACAGAAGTAGTTCCACTTGTAAGTGCCAATCCTTCTTTAGCACCCAACGTAACAGGTGCTAATCCAGCTTTCTCTAACGCTTCTATTCCAGGGATGAGCTCATCTTTATACCATGCCTTCCCCTCTCCAATCACTACTAAGGCCATGTGAGCTTCAGGAGAAAGATATCCCACTGACCCATCACCTGGAACAAACGGAATAATATCGTGATTTAAAAGTGAAGCAATTAGATTTAATACTTTTAATCTGACTCCTGAAAAACCTTGACCTAAATTCACAAGAATCATCAATTGAATGGCTCTCACTACTTCTCTTTCTAGAGGCGGTCCAACAGAAACTGCATGAGAACGAATAATATTTCGTTGAAGAGTTTCTGCATCTTCAGAAGAAATTACCTCTGTCATATTACTGCCAAATCCTGTTGTTACACCATAAATCAATCGATTTTCATCTAAAAACTTGTCTATTAGGCTACGGGATTTATCCACCCTATCACAATATGTTTGAGTAAAGGAAACGATCGCCCCATATCTAGCAACCGCAATCACTTCTTGGATTGAGATAGCACCATCCCCAAGTACAACCTCTTTAATATCTTTAGGGTGTATACAATTTATTGTTGTCATGATTCAACACTCCTCTCCTTTCGAAAATATATTCAAGATTAAACAAGGAGACGATAGTAACGTTTCTTCTCAATTATTTACTAGAAAATAATCTTATGTTATTTTCTTATTTTCTGTAAAGAGAATATCAGTTCCTTTCGGAGAGTTACCCGCTTCAAGCAAAGGGTCACTTGCTTCATGTAAGGAAAGATTCTTCGTTTCAGGTGCCCAGGCAATCGATACAATCAAACCGATTAGCAGAACTACAGCCATACCAATCATTGAAGTACCCAATCCGAATGAATTTAGACTAATAGGCAGCAGAAATGTTCCAATTGCAGAACCAATCCGACTAATTGCTGTTACCATACCTATTCCAGATCCACGAATCTCAGTTGGAAAAAGCTCTGCTGGGTATACTAATGTAAGGTTTGATGCTGCTGACATGAAAAATGTAAAGATCAAGAAGGCTATCAACATTAAGAATTGAGAACCATTATGTAAGAAGCTGAGTGAAAACAATGAAACAGTAAGGATAGTAAAAGCCCCAATGGTAAATCCTCTACGTGAAAATTTTGCAAGCAACCAAAGACCAAAAATTGCCCCAATAAGCAAGAATAGATTTAACATTGTATCGGCAAAAAAGTTTTGTTCAAAACCCATTGTACTTAGTATGGACGGTAGGAAAGTGTAGATTGCAAAGTACGGAATAACAAGAGTTAATTTGAATATTCCACCAAAAGCCAAACGCTTACGAAGCTTTTTACTGAAAAGTCCACGAAATCCTAGAGTCTTTTGATTTTCAGTACCAGTAGTCGTTTCACCCATTTCAACGTTCGATCCAAGGTGTTTCTTTACAATCTGGCGAGCTTCTTCGACACGCCCCATGCTGACAAGCCATCTTGGTGATTCAGGCGTTCCTATTCGTAAGATTAAAACCACAATAGCGGGAAAAGCAGCACTAACAAGCATCCAACGCCATGAGTCTGAACCAACCTGTCCCAAGTAATGACCAACAAAGTTTGATGCTACATATCCAAGCGTCCATACTACGTTTATAGACGCGAGGAGCGAGGAGCGATACTTTTTTGGTGAAAACTCGGCGAGTAAAGTCGTACCGACAGCGTAATCTCCTCCAAGTCCAAAACCAATTAGTAACCGTAAAATCAAAAGCTCTTCTGGACTACTAACAAAAAATTGTAAAATAGTAGCAATCGTGATAAGTAAAAAGTTTACGAGAAAGATTTTCTGCCTGCCTATACGATCAGAAAGCCTTCCAAGTACCAAAGCTCCCGCAAAAAGACCGACTAATGCAGAACTTCCGATCAATCCCGTCCACATTGCATTTAGCTCCAATTGAGGACCAAGTACTGTCAGAGCCATCGCGATGATTCCAAGTGAATAACCATCACAGAAGCTTGATCCAAAAGTAAGGCCAGCAATACGAAAATGAAACTTTTTAAATGGTGCATCGTCAATCGTGAATTTTTGTTCGCTCAAAGAATCCCCTCCATTTTTAGATTTTTCAGATATATCAACTTAAAAAAATACTTTACAATGAAATATCAGTTAGGACATATTCCAACAAAATTACTAAATTTCCCTGCCTCCGCAACAACTAATTCAAAATGAATAATCTATATACAAAATGCCAACTCCAGCATACTGTACATTCATTATTTCACCATTTGTTATCGCTTTGATATACTTTTACCTCCTAGCTATGAACCTAATTTTATTATGAAAATCTCACAAAAAATATTATAAATTAATGATTATCTTATTATTTATATTATACTTCTATTGTATTTTTATTAAAAAACACAAAACATTTATAAATATAAACACTTATAACGAAAATTTCGCTAGTATTATCTCTTTTGTGCCAAACTAATGTAACTCAAGTATTATAGATCTCATCATTTTGCAAATACTTGCAACTATCCTCAATTTTCTATAAAAGAGTCTTCTACCAAATCACCTATGGAACCGAAACTATCATGATTAAGCTAAACAATAATCATTGAAATAAATGACTTCACTAAGGATTTTACACCCTTGTATTCTCTCGAATTTTGCCCGTGCTTCCTTTTCAGTGTCATACTCAAACATTTTTATACTGTTCTTCGCATGGACAGTGATTATCCACATAAAAATTCCCTCCCCTTAGAAGATTTTATTTTAAACCCCTTATTTTCCTATTTAAATAGAGATTTTCACATTTTATACCCAGCCACGGAAAGACGAAGCTTCAGCCGACTTTTTAATTCCAACCATATAGGCGGCTAAACGCATATCCACTTTATAAACCTGTGCGTTTTGATAAATATTTTCAAAAGAATCAATCATTACTTTACGCAGTTTTTCAACAACCTCTTCCTCTGACCAATAATACCCTTGATTATTTTGAACCCATTCGAAGTAAGAAACAGTTACCCCACCGGCACTTGCCAATATATCCGGAACAAGGAGGACTCCTCTTTCATCCAATATTTTGGTTGCTTCGAGGGTTGTTGGCCCATTTGCTGCCTCCACCACAATCGATGCCTTAATACGATGGGCATTTTGTGCTGTAATCTGGTTTGAAATAGCTGCCGGTACAAGAATGTCACATTCTTTTTCAAGTAATTCTTGATTCGTAATAACATTGGTAAATAAGTTCGTTACTGTTCCAAAACTATCACGTCGATCAATCAAATAATCAATATCAAGTCCTTTTGGATCATAAAGAGCACCATTTGCATCAGAAATGCCGATCACCATAGCTCCTGCATTATGCATAAATTTTGCCAGAAAGCTCCCTGCATTCCCAAAGCCTTGAATAATGATGCGTGCACCATGTAAGTCAATGCCTTTTTTCTTTCCCGCTTCTTCAATGCAAATAGTTACGCCACGTGCAGTAGCCGTTTCACGACCTTGTGACCCTCCTAATACAATCGGTTTTCCTGTTATAAATCCAGGAGAATCGAATTCTCGAAGGCGGCTGTACTCATCCATCATCCACGCCATTATTTGAGAATTCGTATACATATCAGGTGCTGGTATATCTTTTGTAGGGCCAACAATTTGGCTAATAGCACGAACATATCCACGACTTAATCTCTCAAGTTCTCCAAACGACATTACCCTTGGGTCGCAAATAATACCACCTTTTCCCCCGCCGTAAGGAAGATCAGTAATGCCGCACTTTAAACTCATCCAAATGGATAATGCTTTTACCTCATTTTCATTTACTTCTGGATGGAAGCGAACGCCTCCTTTCGTAGGTCCTACAGCATCATTATGTTGAGAACGGTAGCCGGTGAAAACTTTAACAGAACCATCGTCCATTTTGACAGGTATACGAACTGTCAGCATTCGAAGAGGCTCTTTTAATAATTCAAATAATTCGTTTGAGTAACCTAGTTTATTCAGCGCCTCTTTGATGACCGTTTGTGTTGAAAGAAATAAATCTAGTGATTCATTTTCCTTTTTCTGTTCCTCGGATAAGCTCTCCGAAGTCTTTATAATTGACATGATATCCACCCCATTATTAGTAATTAAATTTATCCCTCGTTGTCTTTTCTATTGCAGTGGAGGATTAAAAATATTTAGAAAAACAATTTTGAGACGCATCATACAAATAGAACATTTGCTTTGTGTCTCGTACTAATCCATGAAGCGGAAATCAAGAGAAAGGATGTGTAAAGGATTGTCAAAAAAGAAAACATCCAATGCAACATCCACTTATCTTGGATTAAGAAGCTAATCCAACCTCTCTTATATCAATATTTATTGTTTCTCTTTTAGCATCATCTTACAAAAAAGGAGCAATCGCCGTAACCATTGCTCCTTTTAAGCTGTAAGTTCTTATTTATTGGTCTTAATCTCTTCTTTCTAATTTACTATCTTTGTTGAAACCCTATTTCCTAGAAAGACTATGTTTTTAACTGACCATATCATTGGTTGATTTAGACGAGTTACTTTGTTTACCTGGTTTCACAAAAACCATGGCTATCATTCCTATTGTTACTGCAATGGATGCTGCAATAAACATTGCATTATATCCATGTTTTGCTACAAGACTTCCTGTTAGGGTCGGTGCAATAATAGTAGCTAGATTCGCAATAAAATGAGTTACTCCCCCAAAAGTTCCTGCTTTATTTGGCTCTGTATCAAGAACAACAATCCAATAGATAGAATTTGGTAAATAATTAAAGGCATTGCCTATACACATTAATGCAAGTACTGCTGCTGCACTCTCAACAGTTGGGATCAACATAAAACAAACAGCTGTACAAAATAAGGAAACTACTGTGAACCAAGATCTAGCAATACGTAAATTCCCTGTTTTTCTACGTAATATATCCGAGATTTTACCACCTAATAATCCAGTGATAATAGCTCCTACCCAGGGAATCATACCAATATATGAAAGAGATGAAAGTGAATAATTAAATTCATCTTGCAGATATTTGGGAGTCCATGTAAGTAATAAAATATTTACATATAAAAAGGCAAAATATCCAATGGCATTCATTACTAACGTAGGGTTTTTAAAAAAATGATACCACGGTACATTTATTTGTTCGTCTAATTTCGTTTCGCCTTTAATTAATATATCTGCACTTCGAATTTCTTCTAGTTCGGTTTTCGAGACTCTTGGATGATCTTCAGGTAGGTTTGTAAATACTTTGTTCCAAATTACTACCCAAATAAAACCTAATAAACCGAGAATAACAAATGTTACTTTCCAGTTAGTGAATGTTAGAAGACCTACTACGATGGGTGCAGTAATTAATGCTCCAATTGGCGTCCCAACTAATCCAAGTGCTACAGCAAACCCTTTTTCTTTAGGAGATACCCAGTTTGCCATAGTTCGGTTCATTGTTGATAAGGTAGGTCCTTCAGCGAACCCAAATAAAACACGAAACACCGCAAATCCTGCCAATGCAGAACCTCCAAATAATGCTGCACCTATATGACCTGCGAATATTGTCCCAATTTCAAAAAAAGACCATGTAGTTCCAGCAATGATCCACATAAATTTAGGACCTTTCTTATCTGCTAAAGCACCACCAAATAGCGCTCCGAATATATAACCATATCCAAAATATCCTAAGATTGCTCCCCAACTTACTGGATCTAAATTGAACTCCTTGATGATTTCAGCTTGGGCATATGAAAGTGCACCTCTATCAATATAATTTATGATTGTAATAAGAATAATCATAAAAATAATAAAGTAACGATATTTATTTCTCAACATGTAGTTCCCCCCTTGATGTGTGATAGAGAGCAGCAATACTTACTGATTTTAAACATAAAAACAGTAATCAAAAGACCCTTTATCTAGTCTGTATTATGCAACCTGTAATAAATTGCAGCTATGCATACCCTAACTTTGACTGTTTCGGCACCCTTATAGGCTTTGCTCGGATCAAGACAGACGAAATCAATTTGCATGACAATCGGGTGCTGGCCAATATCTAGTAAAATATCAATCAACTCATTAGCTGGCATTCCACCATGGGTAGAAGCATGTACACCCAGCGCAACTAAAATATCAAGTATATCTCCTGCATTGACAACTCGGAATTCTGTTAGACCCACTTTTTCATCCAAGTTGTAGGTAACAAAGCCTTTTCACATCCGCCGAAATTCCAGCGGATATAAAGAGGCTCCTGATACACTGATGAAGGACCGTGAAATGGGTGCTCCATAAAGGATAAGGTAAGGCGTATCTTCTTCTGGTACATTCCAAGATCATCAGGCTTTTGAAGTCATTCTTTCTCTATATTATTTCACCACTTGTACGCCTTTTTTCCATACGGACTTAACGTGGTTAACTCCAAATAAATATTGCAATTCCTGATAGTTTTCTACATTCCATAAAACAACATCTGCTTGTTTTCCGACTTCCAGCGATCCTACCTTTTCCTGCCTATTGATCGCACAAGCAGCATTGTATGTCGCCGCCGTTAATGCTTCTGCTGGGGTGAGCCGCATCGAGATGCATGCTAGATTCATAACAAGGGGCATAGAAGTCGTCGGTGAGGACCCGGGATTGCAATCCGTCGAAATGGCCACCGCTACACCTTCATCAATCATCCGTCTTCCTGCAGCCGCCTCTTCACGTAAATACAGCGCTGTGGCTGGAAGGAGGCAGGCAATCGTTCCTGATTTGGCCATATCTTGAATGCCCTCTTCTGAAGCTTTCAATAAATGCTCGGCTGAAATAGCTCCTATTTTCGCAGCTAATTCTGCGCCACCATAAGACTCAATTTCATCAGCATGAATTTTAGGAATCAAACCGTAATTTTTTCCCGCCTCTAGAATCCGCTCCGATTGTTCAGGTGTAAACACGCCTTTTTCACAAAATACATCATTAAACTCTGCCAGCTTTTCTATTGCTACAATGGGAAGCATTTCATTAATCAAATGATCGACAAAGTCATCTTCACGACCTTTAAACTCATTCGGCACCGCATGTGCTCCCATAAAAGTTGGAACAAGATCAATAGGATGCTTTTCCTGAAGCTTTTTCATCACACGCAACTGTTTCAACTCGGTTTCCAGATTCATACCGTAACCGCTTTTTCCTTCCACCGTTGTCACACCATGAGCGAGAAACGAATCAAGTCGACGTATGGTTTGTTCCATCAATTCTTCTTCACTTGCTTCCCTTGTCATACGGGTGGTTGCATGGATACCGCCACCCGCATTCATAATGTCCATATATGTTGCACCTTCAAGACGCATTTCAAATTCACTTGCTCGACTCCCGCCATATACAACATGCGTATGGGGATCCACTAGACCCGGTGTTACAAGATGGCCAGACGCATCGAAAACTTCAGCTTCTTGCAATCTATCTGCAAAAAGTTCCTCTATTTCTTTAGTCGTACCGACAGCTTGGATCAAGCCATTTTCCATCCACAAGCTGCCATCTTCGATCAATCCAAGGTCAGACATAGCCTCTTTTGAACGGGGACCTTTTTTTACTGATGCAAGAGTAGCGAGATTTGCTGCATATTTTATCCATATTGGTTTTGTCATGACTTATCTTTTCCTTTATCAAGCATTGGGATATTAATTCCTTTTTCACGAGCAGTTTTCTCTGCTAATTCATATCCTGCATCCACATGTCGCACTACACCCATACCCGGGTCTGTTGTCAATACACGTTCAATGCGAGCCCCTGCTTCTTTTGTACCGTCAGCCACAATAACCACACCTGCATGTAGTGAGTAACCCATTCCTACTCCACCACCGTGATGTACGGATACCCAGGTAGCTCCGCCCACTGCGTTCACCATAGCATTTAAAATTGGCCAGTCAGCTACCACATCTGAGCCGTCTTTCATTGCTTCTGTTTCACGATTTGGCGAAGCAACAGAGCCTGAATCCAGATGATCACGCCCAATTACTATTGGTGCCTTTAATTCTCCGCTCGCGACCATATCATTTAGAATTTTTCCGAAACGGGCACGCTCGCCATACCCCAGCCAGCAAATCCTAGAAGGGAGGCCTTGGAATTGAATTTTTTCCTGAGCCATTTTAATCCAATTGCATAAATGTTCATTATCTGCAAATTCACGTAAAATCGCCTGATCTGTTTTATATATGTCTTCAGGATCTCCAGACAGTGCTACCCAACGGAAAGGACCTTTTCCTTCACAGAATTGTGGGCGGATATAAGCTGGAACAAATCCAGGGAAGTCAAATGCATTTTCCACCCCTTCATCTTTCGCCACTTGTCTAATGTTATTGCCATAGTCAAACGTCACTGCACCTTTTTCCATCATTTCAAGCATTGCTCTTACATGTTTGGCCATAGAAGCTTTAGAGCGTTTTACATACTCTTCTGGATTCGATTTGCGCAATTCAGCTGCTGCTTCAAATGACATACTTGAAGGTGTATAACCGTTTAGTGGGTCGTGTGCAGATGTTTGATCGGTTAACACGTCCGGGATAAAGTTTCTCGCAATCATTTCAGGAAGAATGTCAGAAGCATTCCCAATCAGACCAATGGATAAAGCTTTTCCTGCTTGTTTTGCTTCTATAGCTAAACGGATGGCCTCTTCTAATGAATCCGTTTTCACATCCGTGTAACGAGTTTCAATTCTCCGGTCAATTCTTGTCTCATCTACATCAATTCCGATACAGACACCGCCGTTCATTGTTACGGCTAGCGGCTGTGCCCCACCCATACCGCCAAGACCCGCTGTTACTGTGATAGTGCCTCTTAAAGTATTATTGAAATGCTGCTTCGCTAGCTCCGCGAATGTTTCGTAAGTTCCTTGTACAATTCCTTGAGAACCGATATATATCCAGCTGCCAGCTGTCATTTGTCCATACATCATCAACCCTTTTTTATCGAGTTCATGGAATGTTTCCCAATTTGCATAAGCCGGGACAATGTTCGAATTTGCAATAAGTACACGTGGTGCATCGGTATGAGTTTTAAAAATAGCAACCGGTTTTCCAGATTGAACAAGTAAAGTTTCATTGTCTTCCAGTTCTTTCAGTGATTTGACAATTGCATCAAAGCACTCCCAGTTACGAGCTGCTTTTCCAATTCCACCGTATACCACAAGATCTTCTGGGCGTTCAGCTACTTCTGGATCTAAATTATTCATCAACATTCGAAGGACGGCCTCTTGTTGCCACCCTTTTGTATTCAAATCTGTACCTTCATATCGTATAACCTTGTTTTTTGTATTAGCATTCATTTTTTACAACCTCCTTGATGTGTTATATTTTCATTTTAAACTAAAAATTCAATTAATTTATTATAATTTGATGATATTTTTATGAATGGTTTTCATATTTTTTTATTTATTTTATATTTTTATAATAAATTTCAATTTTTTTCATTTTAGTAGCCAAATAAAAAAGCGATTCAGTATTAGCTGAATCGCTTTTTTTCATAATCCAGACCGATAAGCAGATGGTGTACATGCTTCAAGCAGTTTGAATTTTGCATTAAAATATGTTTGATGTGCATAACCCGTTAATTGTGCAATTTCTTCCAATGATAAATCCGATTCCTTTAATAGACGTTTAGCCTCTCTAATTCGAACTTGATGCAGGGTATTGCGAAAAGACTGACCGGATTCGGCTGCAAAACGACGGCTTAGAGTGCTTTTATTAATACGAAGCGCATCAGCGCATGTTGATAAACTCCATTGGGCATCCCAATAGTTAGACTCAATTAACTCCCTTGCTTTTTCCACAAGTGTGCGCGCCCCATTTTGTAATTGCTCATGATCCTGAAGAAGCAAACGGGTGGTAAACATAAGCAGCTCTTTAACAATTTGATAAATAACTGGTTTATGTACTATTTGCTGAAAAACTTCATGATAGATTGCTTCTAAAGAAGAGTTTTGGAGGTTGTATGATTTCATATGCCTCCTGATCTGTGCAAGAACACTTGTAAGGCGAATGCGAACTATTTCAGGGTCAGGGTATGGTTGCTGAAAAGTCAGAAATTCATGCTCGACCCAATTCCTAATCGCTTTCGTATCTCGTCTTTCAAGCATTTCAATCCATTGCCGTTGTTCCAGAGGAGTGAGAAATGGATCCATCTCTTGAGAGGACATTTGTTGACTTTCTGCTAAAATAATATCATAACCTTCGAAAAAAATTCGCCTCGTCAATTCACGAGTTTGCTGGTATGTATTTTTTAACGAATCATCTGAAGTTGCTACTTTGATTATTATGGCAAGAGGCTCATCCATACGTTCTTTCCAGTGAGCAAGAAACGCTTGATACTCTTCCTTATATACATCGACTTCCTTAGTTTCCTGGACGCATAAAATAAAATCCGATAACGCAAATATTTGATTATTGCCGGTAAAAGAATAACGTTGTAATTCATCATAAACTAAAGGAAGCGTGTTATGATGAGGTGTCAAAAATGCGACCATCGTTAACCTACTGTTATGTCTCCGCTCTGTCAAAAAGAAATCAGGGTAACCGATGGCCAACGTATTCTCTACTTCCATTGTGTTATTTGAGAGATAACCTTGACCGTTTCTCAATTGATAACGTAATTGTTGAATATGTTTTACTAAGTCTACAGAAGAAAAAGGACGGAATAAAACATCTTCCGCACGAAAACGAAGCGCTCGATATGCAGTTTGAAAGATTCGCTCAGATGAAACTCCTAACCATCGAATACCTCGTTGCTTTAACTTCACACCCAACATCTCACTTTCACTCGTCCATAAATCCATATCCAAAATGACGAATTCTGGTTGCTGATTTTGCATACCCACTTCAAATTCCTCAATTGTTTTCCACAGAATTAATCGAACTCCAGTAAGATGAGACTCCACTATCCACCGGATTCCTTGAGCTTCTATCTCATCTTTTGCCACCAAATGGATTTCCACATTATTCCCTCATCTCTTCTTGCATTTAACTTTCATCAAGGAAACGTACCTATACATTAAAGTCGCCCTTAAAAGAAAATGAATAATACAATTATTTTCTAAGAAGCTTTCACCTTTCCTTCAATTCTATTCCACACAGAATGTTAAGAACAAGTCTTGTTGAGCAGCTTCATCCATTAGGATTTATTAAAAGTTTTTACAGAAGGAACTAACATTAAGAGCAACTACTGAAGATAACTGCTATCTTACAAAGACTTACCATTAATCTAAATACGAGTTATTGTTCGTTCATGAGTTTCTTATTCTTAGTATATTAATCGTCTTTCCAAGTTTTCAATTCACGCTTTCTAAAAAATGGGTGGGGCAGTAAAAGAGCTTGTTCCTTCATTACGATACAACTATATTAAAAAATAAAAAGAAACACCAGAGAAAAATCTTACACTTTTCAATGGTGTTACTTTTTATATCCCTTTTAAGGCACACAATTTAATTTTCATTTAAATCAGTTATAATTGATTAATATTGACTTCAACTTCTTTTACGATGTTTTCATCTGAAGCACTTGTCAATTTTAATGATAATAGGGTGATGACTCCTATTACAAGTAATCCAGATAAGATAAACATACCTTGAGTAAAAGCAACAGTTCCGAGAATCATCGGTCCTACAAAACCGCCTAAAGCCGCAAATGAATTGACTAGGGCTATTCCAACTGGTGCAGTGGATTCAGTGAAGAAAAATGTCATATATGCAAAGAAACATCCACTGAAACCGTATAACCCGAAAGATGTAATCGTTAACATAAGCACCATCATAAAGACACTATCTGAAAAGCCGCATCCAATAAAACCGATAACTGCTATCATGAGACAAACGAGCAAGTGTGATTTATGTGCATTGGTCCGATCTGAATTCCAGCCTACAAACATAACGGCAGGTATACCGACTAACGATGGAATCATTGCTAACCATCCAATTTCTAAATTGGTTGTTGCATTTTCCGATAAAGATTTTATGATGGTTGGCATCCAGAATGACAATCCATAGATAGATGTGTACCCTGCAAAATAGAAAAGTGCCAACTTCCATATTTTCGAATCTTTCAGCATATCAAGCTTTGTGACTTTATTTATTTTCGAGCTTAGTTTTCTTTCCGCACTCAATTCCCCTTCTAACCAATCACTTTCTTCCTTAGATAACCATTTAGCGTTAGTCGGTCTATTAGTTAAATAGAACACAACAACAATTCCAATAATAATGGCCGGAATGCCCTCAAGGATGAACATCCATCTCCAGCCTGCCATACCAAACCAGGAAATATTGTCAAGAATCCACGTCGACACAGGCGCACCAATCAATCCGCCAATCGGTAAGGCTAAAAGCAAAACCGCTGTTGCCCGTCCTCTTTCGCGGGCCCTGAACCAATAAGTTAAATACAAAATAATACCAGGAAAAAAACCCGCTTCGGCGACACCTAATAGAAAACGGAGAATGTATAAATGCATCGTTGTTTGTGCAAAGCCTGTTAATATTACCACGAGTCCCCACGAAATCATTATACGGGCAATCCACATCCGAGCTCCCACTTTATGCATGATCATGTTGCTTGGAACCTCAAAAAAGAAATAGCCTATGAAGAAAATACCAGAAAGCAATCCAAAAACTTCAGCGGATAAGGCTAATTCAGCATTCATTTGTAAAGCAGCATAGCCTAAATTGACCCTGTCCAAGTAAGCAATGATATAAAGGATCAAGATAAATGGAAGAATACGTTTCATCGTTTTACTGATCGTTCTTTTCTCTATTTCACCACTGGAATGATTCATGATTATTCCCTCCCTTTTCATGCTACTATTTCCCAAAAAATAATCCGTTTACTGCACATCTCTTTTCGTGCTTCCCGACTCTCTGGTTCATTCCTAGGACTATCAATTTGTCCTGATACCACCTCCCTCCATTTACATATACTGAATCCAACAATATTATAAATACAATCCATATACTCAGGGCTAAAGAGGAATAGCCTTTCTACATGACAGTAACCGATTGTATAGGAATCTTCAGAAAAATCTAACGAACCTTTTCACCTAATTCTTCTACTTTGAAAAACCTCCTATATAAACTGAATGAACCTCCCCCATACTTATCTTGAATTTTGTAAATGCCTTCTAAATGTGCAAAATGCAATTAAGAAAGCGTTGTGATTATTCATGATCTACGTTAGATTAAATAGACCACTAACCTTTTAACTAGACTGTAGTCTGATATTAAACTATATAGGAATATTCTGTCAATTAACATTTGGAGGTTTTTTATGATTGAACCCAGAAAGAAACAGCTTAGGGGAGAAAAGACTCGTGAAAAAATTTTAAAAATATCTTTAAAGCTATTTAGCGAAAAAGGTTATGATAAAGTTACCGTTGACGAAATCGTGAAAAAAAGCGGCACATCAAAAGGGTCATTTTATCAACACTTCTCAGCGAAATCGGACATCTTTTTAGTGAGATTCACAGAAGTCGATGATTACTATCGCGAAGTCTTCTGTTCGTTCCCAGTCGATATGGACCCTACCGAGAAATTGTTTATTTTCATACGCAAATTGATGCGTTTTCTGGAAGAAGAAATGGGCAAAGATTTAATGAAAGTGATATACAGTTCCGCTTTAGATTCAAAAGAACATACTTACTTTTTAAATTCAAATCGCTCACTCGTCCAAATTATTCGTTCATTAATTGAAGAAGCGAAAGAACAAAACGACATTGGCACTGGCCAATCAGTTAACGAAATTTCACAACTTATCACCCAAAGCCTGATGGGAATCATCTATCATTGGGGATTAAACAACTCAGAACAAAGCTTGGAATCACTATCCATACCGCTAACCGAAACAATCATTTATGGGCTGAAAAGAACTAATACATAAATCAAAAGATTCATATTCAAAAAATCTGACATTTAATTCAATATTAACCCCAATCTTACTGAATGGTCAGGGTAACTCCATTAATCTATAAAGTTCATACATTTTCATTATTTCACTTGTGTCAGACATTTTAAACGAGGAGTCGAAAGCCAGATATTATGAAACGATTTTTCTTTATCATCCTATATGCAATCTTATTTGGATTATCACTGCAGGCTTTTAATTTCAAGCTTGACCACCCTATTGCAGAAGATATCAGCCGGCTGATGCCAGTTAATATGAAAGCGATAAAGGCAGAAGATAGTGAAGAAGCAATCAAAAAGGTCGTTTTAGAAGCCGGAAAAAACGATGATCATATTTCCATTGCCGGAATGCAGCATAGCCAAGGAGGACAGACATTATATCCAAACGGTATTCTGCTAGATATGAAACAATATGATAAAATACTTGATTTGGATGTAAAAGAAAAACGCATCACGGTCCAAAGCGGAGCAACCTGGGCTGTTCTCCAGGAATATATCAACCCATATGGACTTGCACTGAAGGTCAGTCAATCTCAAAACATTTTTACCATAGGCGGTTCTTTGAGCGTTAATGTCCACGGCCGCGATATTCGGCATCATGCCTTGATAGAAACTGTGGAGTCTTTTAGATTGCTAAACGCAAAAGGACAAATCTTAACAGTGAGCCGCAAAGAAAATTCGGAGCTCTTCTATTCGGTTATTGGCGGGTATGGTTTGTTTGGAGTAATACTCGACGTGACACTCCAACTTACCGATGACGAACTTTATAAAATTAAAACTAAATCACTCCATTATGATGAATATACGTCGTACTTTAAAAGAGATGTTCTTCAAAACGATGATGTTAAAATGCATCTGGCAAGAATATCGGTTGCTCCTGACTCCTATTTGGATGAAATGTATGTAACGGATTATTATAGGGCAAATGACCAAACACAGCTAACTAACTACAATACTCTCAAACGAGAAACGATCATTGCCGTGCCTAAATTCTTTCTTGGCCTCTCCCGTTATAATGACTGGGGTAAAAAAAGGTTTTGGGAAACTCAAGAAACCTACATGGCCAATATTGATGGTAACTTGATTTCCAGAAATAATGTGATGCGGTCTGACTCTGCTTTTATGGATTACAGCCACCCCTCCAAAACTGAAGTTCTGCAAGAATATTTCGTTCCGATTGATCAATTTGCTGATTATATCGATGATTTAAGAAAAACCTTATCTGATGAAAAAGAGTTTAATTTATTAAATATTACCATTCGTTATGTGGAACATAATGATGAATCACTCATGTCCTATGCCAAGGATGATATGTTCGCTCTTGTAATGCTCATCAATCAAGGTACAGATAACGAAAGTAAGGAAAATACGGGAAGGGTCATCCGTAACATGATTAATGTGACGCTTGACCATAACGGCAGCTACTATTTGCCCTATTATGGGTATCCAACAAAGACACAATTATTTGAAGCGTATCCGCGTACCGATGAATTCTTTCGATTAAAGAAGAAATATGATCCTGATAATCGCTTCATGAATCTTTTCTATAAGGAGTATCATCCATGAATTATAAACGTTTTGTTTTTTACCAAGGCATTGTTGGAATGGCTGCCAGCATGATTTTCCCTTTTTATATTTTGCTAATCAAAAATGTAGGCACCAGTTATTCGCAATTCGGATGGGCATATGGAATATTCTCACTGACTGCAGCACTAAGCTATCCTTTAATCGGAAAATTCACTGACAAAGCCGGTGACAAAGCATTTCTCCTTTTCTATTCATGGGGAATGGCACTAATCCTTCTTGCCTTTCCTCTCGCATATGAAATTTGGCATGTCTATCTCCTGCAGATCATAATGGGGCTCCTTGGAGCTGTACAAAAAAACACTGAAAAAACGGTACTTGCAAGATATGTTACGAAGACAACAGCGGGTGAGGAAATTGGAAACTACCATGTCTGGACATCCATCGGTGCTGCAGCTGCGGTGATTGCAACCGGATATTTAGTTGACTTTTTAACGATTGGCAGTATTTTTTATCTAGCATCCCTAATTTTTGCCTGGAGTGGTTTTATTATTATGAAGATGGAGAAAAACACATCACTATATAATGTAGAATAAATAAAAAAATATAAGGATTTATTACTGGTTAGCGCTAATAAATCAGTTACCCCTTTTAGTAGAAGAAGCATCTGCATTAACCTCAGCAGATGCTTCTTCTACTATATAAATCATTTGCGGATCAAAAAATGATCATACAAAGATATATTAAACCTGCTCCCCTTTTCTCAATTTGGTTTCGTTAAATATACGAATTCTAAAATTACTTTGTTTATAAGTATAAAGATAACGGACCAGAGCTCAAATAATATAAAAAACTACTTTCTTATCAACATGGTTATTATTTTTTCGTCTGATAAAACTAATGACATCATAATAACACCCATTCCAATCAACTGTTGAATAGACAATACTTCATGTAAAAAGAAAAAGCCTAAAATCATTCCTATGACTGGCACTATATAATTACTAAATGACGTAAATAACGCGCCTTCTTGCCGAATCAGCCTATTAAATAATGCATAAACAACACCAGCGTGGAAAATGCCTAAAATGACTAAGTAAATAGTTTGAGATCGTTCTAAATCCAATTCGAAAGATTGCTCAAACACAAGGGACATTGGGATGAGCATTGCACTGGCAATAAGTAATACATTTCTCATATGAATAACGGAAGATCCCTCGTTTAATTTCTCCAGGATAATCAATGATAATCCAAAACTCATAGCTGCTAATATCAATAGGATATTACCCTGAATGCTGTTGAAAAGATCTTGAAAACCGTGTGTTGGCCAGGAAAGAAAGACAATACCTGCAAATCCGAATAGGATACTTGTAATCTCCGGCATTGTGCTTTTTCTTTTGAAAAATGCTATTAAAAAGAGGATAGTAAAAACAGGAACCATTCCAATCAACATCGCTGCGACACTGCTAGGCACCGTTTTCTGGCCTTGTGCAATGAATGCAAATGGGAGTACAACCTCGAAAACCGCAATGATTATATACCATTTATAATAACTCTTATTTACTCTTCGCTCTTCTTTCGATAAAAAAAAGCCAATGAAGAGTAAACAGATACCACCAATACATGCTTTGATGGCTGACAAAGTAATAACCCCAACATCATCTATAACTAATGCAATAAAGAAGAATTGAGATCCCCATATACAACTAATCAAGAGTAATAAAACATATTTATTCATTCACTTTACTCCTCTTTTTCATCAAAGGATCGGCAATAGTCTTACTAATATGCTTTGACCGATTACTACCAAAATAGTTTGTGCCAATTACACCAACAAGAATAATCATCGCACCTACAACGTGATAATAGTGAATGGATTCATGTAAGAAAATCACCCCAGCTATGATCGTAATCAGTGTTGCTAAATTACTAAAAACGCTCATTTTAGAGGCAGGTAATATAGATAATGCATAGTTTGATAAAAACCCAGTAAGCAGTGACGATAATGCACCAAGATATACGATTGAAATGAGAAATGAACTACTTGTTAAGGGTAAAAAAAAGCTAATAATTGATTGGTTAATTATATGGTTGATGATGGCCATACTATTAAAAGCAACAAAACCAACGAACGTCATCACATAAGTTAACGTAAATAGTGAATATTGCTTTGTTAATGTCCTTGCTACCACATTATAGAAAGCGGCAGCAATCGAGGATAATAAGATCAGTATCGTTCCTTTTAAACTATGAGCCTCAAGTTGCAAGTCGTTCATGACAAAGATAAAGATAACCCCCATCACAGATAAATAAAGAAAAAATTTTTGACCTTTACCAGCATATTCTTTCAAAAATAATGAAGCTGATAATAACGTAAAAATTGGTATGGTCGCTTGGATAATACCCGCTTCTGAAGATGAGGTATAAACGAGACCAAACACTTGAAATGTAAAGAATAAAATTGGATAAAGGAACACCAACGGAAGAATTTTCAAAGTATCCTTTGCCCTCATCTTCACTGAAGTCCTCCTATACAACAGCTTTAAAATTATAGCGATCAAAAAAGCCATCGTAAATCGATGTGCTAAAGTATCTAGCGGACTCGCTTCTATTAATGATATTTTTGTAAAGATAAATGAAAATCCAATAATAATGGCATATACTATCGCCGCAAAATAGGCTTTTTTTTGTTCTGACATGTGTGTAAATCCTCCTTTTCATCACCCGGCCGGTTGTTAGTATCGTATTAAAAGTTCCACTACGATACAATACAAATAAGAAGCATCTGTAACGGTACAGTTAATAGGAGGTATTCATGCTAAAATACGTAGCTTTGTTTAATGAATTTGAATCTCTCATCCAGAATGGACAGCTCAAAGCGGGCTTTAAACTCCCATCTATTCGTCAATTAAGCGATAAACATCAATGTAGTAAAAGTACAGTCTTGAAAGCCCTGCAAGAATTGGAAAAGAGGCATTTAATCTACGCGGTTCCTAAAAGTGGATATTATGTCGTGCAAAAAGAATTTGATGCTAAAAGTGAACCAACTTCGGAAATCGATTTTGTTACCTCCGCTCCTGCTTGGCATCAATTTCCGTATCATGACTTTCAACATTGTATCAACAAAGCTATCGATACCTATCAGCAAGAATTGTTTATCTATGGCACTCCAAAAGGACTTCCCTCTTTAATTAAAGTAATACAAAAACAATTAGAGCAATATCAGGTATTCGCAAAAGAAGAACAGATTTTCATTACTTCTGGCGTGCAACAAGCACTTTCCTTATTAACGTTCATCCCCTTTCCAAATGAACGTACCCATATACTTGTGGAACAGCCCAGCTATCATCTATTTGTGGAACAATTGAAAGCGTACAAGATTTCCGTGCTAGGAATCCAAAGAACAGCAGAAGGTATTGATTTAGGGGAATTAGAGAGGATATTTAGAAGTCAGGATATTAAATTTTTTTATTCGATGCCTCGTTTTCATAATCCGTTAGGGACTTCTTACTCTAAAAAGGACAGAGAAGAGATACTAAAACTTGCTGTAAAGTATGGTGTTTATATTGTAGAAGATGATTATTTAGCAGATTTCGAAGAAAATTTGAAGGTAGACCCTATTTTTTCCGAGGATACTCATCACATGGTCATTTATTTAAAAAGTTTCTCTAAAATAATGTTTCCAGGATTACGCATAGGTGTCGCTGTATTGCCTAAATCATTAGCAGACAGCTTCCAACTTTATAAAAGAACAGCCGATATTGATAGTTCAATGATTTCACAAGCAGCCTTGGAAATCTACATAAAAAGCGGCATGTTTGAACGTCATAGAAACAAAGTACGTCTGTCCTATTTAATGCGTGCAAACTTGCTATATGATGCTCTAGAAAAGCACTCTACCCTAGGCTTTTATCGCCCAGCATCCATATGTATGAATTCTCATATCGTGCTACCTCATCGATTAAATAGTGCTCACCTCATAAAAAACTTACAGAATCAACAAGTACTTGTAGAGACGATAGGTCAAAATTATATAGACGGCTTTCACCAAGAAAAAATATTAAAATTAAATGTGTCCAATACAAATATACAAAAGCTAGACCAAGGAATAGGTCTCATTTTTAAAGAATTGAATAACAAACAGAACTATTACCTATAAACTAACTTAAAATGCAGCTTTACATTTTGAAATATCATTTTCAGGATAACATTTACATTTGTGATTCTGAAAAAGCATGTGCAAAATGAGTACAAACAAAGAAAGAGCCAATTTAGAATTGGCTCTCAACAAAGTTTTTCTTCCTAGTCCACTTTATTTGTAAAATTTAATACGGTCTTCAAGTGGTTGGAATTCTTTTTCTCCCGCTGGAGCAGTTGGATTACCAAATGGCATTTGCGCAATCAGTTTCCAATTATTTGGTATACTCCATTCTTTTTTCACTTCATCATCAATTAGTGGATTATAATGCTGCAAAGTTGCTCCTAATCCTTCTGCTTCCAGTGCAGTCCAAACAACCAGTTGATGCATACCTGAGGTGTGTTGTGACCAGATTGGGAAGTTATCAGCATAAGTTGCAAATTGTTCTTGAAGCGATTTCACAACAGATTCATCTTCCAAGAATAATATTGTTCCGTATCCAGATTTAAAGGAATCCATTTTTTGTTGAGTACCTGTAAAATCTCCCCCTCCAACCGCTTTTCTTAATGTTTCAGTCGTAATATCCCATAATTTATTATGTGCTTCACCAGTTAACACAACAAGACGGGAAGATTGAGAATTAAATGCCGATGGGGTATGTTTTACAGCAAATTCAACAATCTCTTTAATCTTTTCATCTGATACTTTTACCTCATTATTTATTCCATAAATAGAACGTCTTTCTTTAATAGCTGTATAAAAATCTTTAGTCATAACTCATTCCTCCTGAACTATTTTTTAAATGTATCTTGAATCATTCTTTTCATATTATTTCTACCTGTTTTAGTATTAGGAACAAACCAGCATATAATTCGTTTAAAGATGTAATTCACATCAATTATTCTTTAATGAATTCCTTTGTACTTCTTACTGTATCAATTGGACGAACTAATTTTTCGATTTGTTCACGTTTTGGTTCTAAGAAAGGCGGTAAAGATAATTTTTCTCCTAGCGCTTCGTATGGCTCATCTCCCATAAAGCCAGGGCCATCTGTTGCAAATTCGAATAAAATTTGCGGTGCCACTCTTACGTAAAGTGACTCAAAAAAGTGACGGTCTACATAACCAGACGTTTGAAATTGGAAGCTTTCCATTCTTTTAATCCATTCTTCTAAAACAGAACGGTCTTCAACACGGAATGCAGTATGGTGAACAGTACCAAAACCTTGCCGTGCTTGAGGAAGAATCGCATTATGCTCTACAATTACTTGAGCACCATTCCCACCTTCTCCAACTTCAAATAAATGAAATGATCCTTCTTTACCTATTTCTTTAAATAATAAAACTTTTTCCAACATTTCTTTAAAATAATCAAAGTTGGCAATCCGTATAAAAATCGGGCCTAATCCTGTAATAGCATATTCTAAAGGAATAGGTCCTTTTTGCCATGGTATACCCGCAGCAACGCCTTCATTGTTTTCATCTGAAATCAATTGATATTGCTGGTCATCAAAATCAACAAATGAAATGATTTTTTTACCAAATTGTTCTTGAATTCCGGTATTTTTAACCTCTAAACGATCAAAACGTTTAACCCAATACTCTAATGCCTCATCATTTGGTACACGGAAAGATGTTTTTGAAATTTCATTAGTGCCATGTACTCCTTTTGGAATACCAGGGAAGTCGAAGAAAGTCATATCTGTACCTGGACCACCAACATCATCTGCAAAAAATAGGTGATATGTTTGAATATCATCTTGGTTAACCGTTTTTTTGACTAAACGCATTCCTAATATATAAGTGAAAAATTCATAATTCTTTTCTGCACTACTTGTAATGGCTGTTACGTGATGGATTCCTTTTAATTCATTCATTTATATTCCTCCTATTAAAATCGACAATTTGGATTATTGGGTACTGCTGCTTTTTGTTGATTCAATCATTCGTAATCGGTTACTACATTTTTCCTTTAAGATCGATTGTCTATTCAAGTGATATTGTGTTAGAGTTTTATCTCCATTCAATTATCTCGAATTAATATATCTTTATTTAAAGATAATTTATCATGGATATCATACTCTGTCAACAAATATGGATTATGATTGCAATTATGCAACTTTGTTAATATGACCTTACTTGAACCCAATCTTTTTACTCGCTGTTACTCATCATTATAAAAATCCATTTATTAACAGTTCTCTATCTATTGGCATAGAAAAACCGAATAGAAGACTTTTTTAGTGTCGCTGCCATTCGGGGGTTATGAACTTCTTAGATATATAACTTTTCGCTAATACGTAATGTAGCTACTAAAAGTTATTTCTTCCTAATCCATTTTATTTATAAAATTTAACATGATCTTAAGTGGTGAAATTCTTTTTCTCCCACTGGAGCTGTTGGATTACCAAATGGCATTTGAGCAATTAGTTCCCAGTTACTTGGATGTTCCATTCATTTTTCACTTCATCATCAATTATAGGATTATAATGCTGTAATGTTGCTCCTAATCCTTCTGTTTCCAATGCTGTCCACACAACTAATTGATGCATACGTTTCATACTGATCTAGTTGTATTACTGACAGGAAAAGGCGTCTTTTCTTCTGAGAAGTCCTTAGTAATGCCTGCTTATCCGAGGCTGGGCTATAAATGATGAGTGATTGTATATGGGATAAATTAAGAAGTTGCTTAATTTGAATTAATAGGAGGCTAGTTTCATGAAGGTTCAGTTTTGGGGGAACAGGTAATTGGAGATGTCGCTAGTATCGGAAAAATCCGCTTCCAATTACCTTATACTTCACTTGTTTAGAAATACATCCTATATTCCCCAATTCATTTGTACTTACATGTTTGCTAAAGAAGCTTAAAAAATGTCAGTAGCATTTGGCGATAAGTTTTGGATATGTTTTAGGTATGTAATAACACTCTTTTCATTTTCATAAGGATATTCATAATTCAAATGTTTTCCAACATACATCGCTGTACTATCAAAAAGATCACACATTGAAAATAATGCTCTCCAAACACCATCATAACTTCCATTTGCATAAGTGGAAAGAAGCTTCTGCCAACTCTTTTCTGTCAAAAAACCCTCCAAATATTTGCCGTGTTTACCAACGCTTACTGAAAAGTTCGTTTCAATACCTACCTGCCATTCTAGCATTTGAATGAGCATTGATCTGACATTGTTAAGATGCTCTTGTGCATATAGAATTTCCTTTCTCCATAAACCCTTTGCTACATAAGTTGATACCCACCAAAATTCATTGCAACAATCATCAAAGAATTCGGTAGAAGGTTTTTTAATCCAATAATCTACATCGGTCGGATCAGGAATTGAAGGAAGGCAATTATCCTTGTCCATTAAAATAATCGTAAGTTTATCCTCTTTGCAATAAACATCTTTTTCATCGAAAGAAACTAATAATAAGTCAATACGGTTTCCGTCTGTAAACTGCATTAAATAAGAGAAACGCCCTCCTAATTCTGGTGGAAATAATGACATTTCTTCAGGTTTTTGCATAATGATTCGTTCACCAAAAACATCAATCCATTTATGGTCTCGTATGAAAGATTCCATTTCGGTCACAATATAAACGATATCATAATCCTGAAACACATCTTTTGGAACTTTCGTATTCGTTCGTGAACCATTCATTCCCACAGCACGGACTCGATCATCTTTTTCTGCAATTTTTAATATTAATTCAATCATGTCAGCTTCAGTCCGCATACATTTACCTCCAGTTAATTAAACACGCCTTATATGTAAGGTATATTTTTCTCAATAAATGGAGGCACCTTCCTGAAAGGCAGTTTCAATAATTTCTTTTATTCTAGCTAAAAATTTACCGCATACTAAACCATCAAGTACCCGATGGTCAATCGACAAACATAAATTCACCATATTCCTTACCGCGATCATATCATCAATGATTACTGGACGTTTGACGATAGACTCAACTTGAAGGATGGCTGCCTGTGGATGGTTAATAATTCCCATCGACTGAATAGATCCGAATGCCCCCGTGTTATTAACCGTAAATGTCCCGTTCTGCATATCTTCTGGTTTCAACTTTCCTGTTCGCGTTTTTTGAGCGAGTTCATGAACCTCCCTGGCTAGTCCCTTAATTGATTTTTCGTCCGCATGTTTAATCACTGGAACAAAAAGAGCATTACTCGCAGCTACAGCAATTGATATATTAATATCCTTTTTTTGAATGATTTTATCACCAGCCCACATAGAGTTCATCTCCGGATATTCGGTTAGAGCTTGTGATACGGCTTTGATGAAAAATGCAAAGTATGTTAAATTATAGCCTTCTTTTTGCTTGAATTCAGCTTTTAATGAATCGCGATTCTTAACAAGGTTTGTTGCATCGACTTCGACCATCATCCAAGCGTGCGGGACTTCATGTTTACTTTTCACCATATTGGCTGCAATTGTTTTTCTGATTCCTGTAATAGGAATCTCTATATCGCCAACTGATTGGACTGATGTCTCAATGGAAGAAATCGATTTTTCAGCAGGATCCTGTTTTGAAGCAATAACAGTTGGTGCCAATTCATGACTTTCTTCAGATTTATCCACTCCTTTTTCAAGAAGCTTCACTAAATCTTTCCGGGTGATTCTTCCGTCTCTTCCCGATCCTTTGACTTTAGTTAAATCAATGCCATTTTCCTGTGAAATTTTTAATACGGCTGGTGAATATCTTGTTTTAAGGTGAATAGAGCTAGTTGTTGTTTCAATCGTTTTCACGCTTTCGACTAATTGTTGGTCACTGTCATCCTTCTTTTCACTGACATTTTCCACTTCAATCGCACAAATCACTTCGCCAACTACCATTGTCTCATTTTCTTTTGCAAAAATTTCTATAATCTTTCCGGTAAAAGACGAAGGGATTTCCGCTGTGACTTTATCAGTCATCACTTCCGCAATTGAATCATATTTATTCACATGGTCTCCAGGCCTAACGAGCCACTTGCTGATTGTTCCTTCCGTAACACTTTCCCCTAGCTGAGGCATTTTCATTTGTTGTATTTTCAATTTCCATACCCTCCCTGCCGATAATTTAATAGGCTGCAAGATCCCGTAGAGCTTTTTCTACTTTTTCAGGATTCACCATAAAGGATTTTTCCAATGGTGGAGAATATGGCATGGCTGGAACATCCGGACCGGCGAGTCTCATTATCGGTGCATCCAGATCAAAAAGACAGTTTTCTGCAATAATGGCTGACACTTCACTAATAATGCTTCCTTCTTTATTATCTTCTGTAATTAATAGAACTTTTCCAGTTTTGCATGCTGCTTCAATAATGGCTTCTTGATCTAATGGATAAATGGTTCGTAAATCAAGAATATAAACAGATATCCCATCACTGGCCAATTTTTCAGCTGCCTGAAGCGCAAAATGAACACAAAGACCGTAAGTAATTACGGTAACGTCCTCACCATAACGCTTTACATCTGCTTTACCAATAGGTAATACATAATCATCAGTCGGTACTTCTTCTTTAATTAGGCGATAAGCACGTTTATGTTCAAAGAAAAGAACTGGATCTTCATCGCGAATAGCTGCTTTCAATAACCCTTTCACGTCATATGGCGTGGATGGCATGACAATTTTTAGCCCTGGTTGATTGGCAAAAATAGCTTCTACGGATTGTGAATGATATAGCGCCCCATGGACTCCGCCGCCGTATGGAGCTCTAATGACTATTGGACATTGCCAGTCATTATTAGAGCGATAACGAATTTTTGCAGCCTCTGAAATAATTTGGTTGATTGCAGGCATGATAAAATCAGCAAATTGCATTTCTGCAATCGGCCTCATTCCATACATAGCTGCACCAATGCCAACACCTGCTATAGCCGATTCAGCAAGCGGAGTATCAATAACCCGTTGTTCTCCGAATTGTTCATATAAACCAGTTGTTGCTTTAAAAACGCCGCCTTTTTTCCCTACATCCTCACCTAGTACAAATACACGCGAATCGCGTTCCATTTCTTCGCGTATAGCCATTATCACTGCATCTATATAAGAAATTACAGCCATCTTCTTTCCTCCTTACTTATCTGCATAAACGTATTTCGAGAGCGTTTCTTCGTTTGCATATGGGGCGTTTTCTGCATAATCAGTCGCTTCGTTCACAACGTCCATTATCTCGTCATTAATTTGTTTCTCAAGTTGATCATCTAGGACCCCTGTTGCTTTTAAATAGGCACCAAATGTAATAATCGAATCTATTTTTTTTGCTTCTGCCACTTCATCAGGTGAGCGATACATACTGTCATCATCATCGCTTGAGTGGGGTGTTAACCTATATGAAACCGTTTCTATTAAACTTGGCCCATCGCCTCGTCTGCCTCTTTCGGCGGCTTCTTTTACCACCTGGTATACTTCAATCGGATCATTTCCGTCAACCGTTACACCTGGCATTCCATAACCAATGGCCCGATCCGATACTTTTTTACACGCTAACTGTTTTTCAATTGGAACGGAAATGGCATATTGATTATTCTCGCACATCAAGATAACCGGGAGTTTATGAACGCCAGCAAAATTTGCTCCTTCATGGAAGTCACCTTGATTAGATGAACCTTCTCCAAAAGTAACAAATGAAACGATATCTTTCCCTTCCATTTTTGCAGCTAGTGCAATTCCAACCGCATGTGGTACTTGAGTTGTAACAGGCGATGAACCCGTCACGATGCGATTCTTTTTTTGCCCGAAATGGCCAGGCATTTGACGCCCCCCTGAATTCGGATCTTCTGCTTTTGCAAAACTGGATAACATTAAATCTTTAGCGGTCATCCCAAACGCAAGCACTACTCCAAGATCCCGATAATAGGGAAGAACATAATCCTTTTCACGATTTAATGCAAACGCAGCCCCTACTTGAGCGGCTTCTTGTCCTTGACAAGAAACAACAAATGGAATTTTCCCTGATCGGTTTAACAACCACATCCGCTCATCTATACGTCTTGCTAATAACATCACTTTATACATCTCAAGCACTTTTTCATCACTGAGACCTGCCTGTAGATGACGGTTTTCAACCATACGTCATCATCCCTCCTAATAATTAGTACATTTTTCTTTTAAAACCGAATGTTAATCCTCATACTCGCACCCTTAAATACAAAACGGAGCGCTGTAACCTGAAACACAATACTTTCTCTTTAACTGATTTTGACTGTCGCGACAAAATTAATTTTGGTTATGTATCCACCAGGGATGAAAAGTTCCTATTATGTAATACATGCTTTCTATTTAACACCATTACATTCTCATTTACGTTATCATCTAGTATTATTACCTGGTACTAACTTTAGTAATATTATCCTAACACTTTCTATCACACATTTTCAACTAATTCCACTTTGGTAATCAGATTATTTTCTTGTCTTTTTGAATTAAGAGCAAATCAAACAACCCACAAGGCATCGTTAAGAGCACTGCTTTATCACTATTCTTCCTTCCACTTTCATAACGCTTTCTAGGGTAGCAAATGGATTTTAGTCAAAAGAGAACTCTATATACTATAAAAAAATCACTCTAGTACGCAATTTAATATTGTAAAACAATAAAGCACCCAAGCTCTATCAAATTCGAAGATTTCCTTATTTATCAATTTTTTTAGTTTGTATTCCAGAACTCAATTATTGAATTAGTTGTCCATATCCCCTAACCGAATAATCGAGCCGCATAGATAAATCCCTTACCTTCTTTGTTGAATAAGTTTAGTACTTGACTGAAGTTTAAAACTTGCTTTTTAGGTTAGCACTAAGGGCAAGATACACACTGAAATAATGCAATTGTTTTTTGCTTGACTAAGCGGAAAAATAGATGTAAATTTATATAATTCATAAAATGAACTGTTCGTTATGGAACAGTTCAAAGTAGGAAGAATGGTGATGTTGAGTGGAGAGTGAAAATCAAGAATTAATGCGTTCAGTACAACTATTACGTTCATTTTGGAACGTGCAGAAAAATATCATGCGTTTCGTTCAAAAAACAGCAGTAGAAAATGGATTAACAGTTCCCCAATATTCTATTTTGATGGCCATTATTCTTCACGAGGATATGACTCAAAAAAACGTAGGGGAGAAAACATTTCTTCCAAAAAGCACACTGAGCCAAGCGGTAGATGCTCTCGTTCGAGCTGGCATGCTCCATCGTGAGCATGTGGAGGGCAACCGGCGTGAAATCCAGTTGTCCATCACCGAAAAAGGGAAAAATTTGTTAAAAACGATTCATATGCATGATGGCAGTATTCACCAAATCTTTCAAACGGTCATTGAATTGCTTACCGAAGAACAGTTTGAAGAGTTACTTGAAACGCATCTTCAAATTACAAACTATTTAGAAACACAAGCAACAGAACAAGGAGAGTGTACAAAATGATAAAAATACTGAAAAATTTATCCGTTTATAAGTGGATTATTTTAGCAGTTTTCGGTCTAGTCTTTGTTCAATCAATGTCGGACCTCTTTTTGCCTACACTAATGGCCGATATTATTGACAAAGGTGTCGTTCCTGGAGACACCTCCTACATTTGGAAAATTGGTGGTTTGATGTTGTTAGTTTCAGCTCTTGGCGCTTGTGCTTCTATTATCGCAAGCTACTATTCGTCAAAAGCAGCAATGGGAATGGGACGCGATGTCCGCCTGAAAGTCTTTAATCATGTTGAAAAATTTTCGTTACAAGAATTTGACGAAGTCGGTACCGCGTCACTAATTACACGGACGACCAATGATATAACACAAGTCCAGCAAGTGGTTATTATGATGCTTCGTATGGTTATCAGTGCACCTATTATGCTAGTCGGTGGAGTGATTATGGCCGTTTCGAAGGATGCCAAATTATCCCTTGTTATTGTCGTCGCAATGCCTGTGTTGATTAGTTCAATCCTGCTTATTCTATATAAAGGTGTGCCTCTTTTTCAAACGGTGCAAAAACGATTAGACCGGTTGAACCTTGTATTACGAGAAAATTTAACTGGGATTCGCGTCATTCGTGCCTTTAATCGTGAACCCCAAGAGAAGGAACGCCTTAAGAAAGCTAATAAAGAATTGACAGATGTCTCGATTAAAGTAAATAAAGTTATGGCGTTTATGATGCCTATAATGATGCTTGTCATGAACTTGACGGTTGTTGGTATCATTTGGTTTGGTGGAGTTCGAATTAATAATGGCGGTATGCAGATTGGGGACTTAATGGCCTTTATCCAATATGTAATGCAAATTATGTTCGCACTTGTTATGGCATCCATGATGTTCGTTATGGTTCCTCGTGCGGCTGTGTCGGCAACTCGGATAAACGAAGTCCTTGACATGAAACCTTCATTCCTAGATGAGGGAACAGATAAGGCAGATCGTGAACACGGTACACTTGAATTTGAACATGTATCGTTCAGTTACCCAGGAGCAGAAGAACCTGCATTATCGGATATTAGTTTTTCTGCAAGACCTGGTGAGATCACCGCAATCATCGGTGGAACAGGTTCAGGAAAATCAACGCTCGTCAATTTGATCCCTCGCTTTTATGATATTTCAAGTGGATCTATTCGCGTTAATGGTGTTGATATTCGAATGGCATCACAAGATGAAATTCGTTCAAAAATTGGCTTCGTGCCACAAAAAGCCATCCTTTTTACGGGTACAATTGCTGACAACATTCGCTTTGGAAAACAAACCGCCACACAGGAGGAAATTGAGCATGCGGCTCGCATTGCGCAAGCAGAAGATTTTATAAGCAAAATGAAAGACGGCTATTATGCAGAAATCGAACAAGGCGGCTCAAACCTATCAGGTGGACAAAAACAACGACTCTCGATTGCAAGAGCACTCATTCGAAAACCAGATATTTATATATTCGATGATAGCTTTTCTGCACTTGATTTCAAGACAGATGCCAACCTTCGTGCAGCCCTGAAAGATGAAACAAAAAATGCGACGGTATTACTTGTTGCACAGCGTGTTAGTACGGTTGTAGACGCTGACCGAATCATCGTGTTAGATGAAGGACACATTGTAGGCATGGGTACACACCAAGAATTGCTTAGTACAAACGACGTATACCGTGAAATCGCCTTATCACAGCTCTCAGAGGAGGAAATTGCATGAGTAATCAAAAAAAACCTCAAAGCGGCGGGCAAATGGGGCATGGCCCTGGTGGCGGTAACATGATGATGATGGGTCAAAAAGCAAAAGATTTTAAAGGAACACTAAGACGTCTCTTGGCTTATTTAAAACCCCGACGCAACAAATTAATTGCCGTGTTCTTCGCTGCAATCATGAGTACAATTTTTATGATTGTAGGGCCCAAAATCATGGGAACGGCGATTACAGAATTATTCGAAGGAGCTTATGGGAAATTCCAAGGAGTACCAGGAGCAACTATTAACTTTGATAAAATTGGCCAGATTCTTCTACTACTTGCTGGACTGTATGTCTTAAGCAGTCTTTTCAACTATGTACAACAATACATTATGTCTAGTGTTGCACAAGATACAGTATATGATCTTCGAGATGATGTTAATAAAAAGCTTGAGAAACTTCCTCTCAAATATTTTGAAGGACGTCCTAACGGAGAAACACTAAGCCGAATGACAAATGACATTGATACAATCGGGAGCACCCTTCAACAAAGCTTAACGCAGTTCATCACATCAATTGTAACAATTTTGGGGATTATCATTATGATGCTTTCGATTAGCCCGTTATTGACATTAATCTCGATTGTCAGCTTACCTTTGTCAATATTTGCAATCCGGCCCATTTTAAAAAGATCCCAAAAACATTTTGCCGATCAACAGCGCACACTCGGACAATTAAATGGGCACATTGAAGAAATGTATACTGGCCATCAAGTCGTTAAAGCATTCGGACATGAAAAAAAGGCAAGCGCACAGTTTGTTTTGGTTAATGAAGAATTGTATAAAGCGGGAAGGAAAGCACAGTTTATATCTGGTATCATCATGCCTATGATGTTCTTTATCGGAAATTTGAGTTATGTCCTTATCAGCGTTGTCGGCGGGATATTGGTAACGCAACGTTCGATCTCAATTGGTGATATTCAAGCATTTATCACATATTCAAAGCAGTTCACCCAGCCGATCACACAAACAGCTAACATTGCAAACATTATTCAGTCGACGGTTGCTGCAGCTGAGCGTGTCTTTGAGCTACTCGATGAAGAAGAGGAAATGAAAGAAAAAACGACAGCTAGTATAATGAGAGCAAATGGCGATGTAACTTTTGAACATGTAGATTTTGGATACGGTGAAGACTTGTTAATTAAAGATATGAACATTGATGTCTTGTCTGGACAGACGGTCGCAATTGTTGGACCGACTGGTGCTGGAAAAACGACAATGATAAATCTCTTGATGAGATTTTATGAACTCAATGGCGGAAAGATTAAGATTGATGGTCTAGATACACGGAATATGTCTCGGAATGACCTTCGAAAGAACTTTGGGATGGTGCTTCAAGACACCTGGCTCTTTAATGGTACGATTAAAGACAATATCGCTTATGGAAAAAATGGAGCAACAGATGAAGAAATTTTCGCAGCTGCTCGTACGGCACATGCCGATCATTTCATTCGAACACTACCAGATGGTTATGAGACAGTCTTAAACGAAGAAGCCTCGAACATCTCACAAGGTCAAAAGCAGCTTTTGACAATCGCACGAGCTGTCCTTGCAGATCCACCAATCATGATATTGGATGAAGCGACGTCAAGTGTGGACACTAGGACCGAAGTCTTTATCCAAAAGGCGATGAAGCGACTGATGGAAGGACGTACTAGCTTTGTAATTGCCCATCGTCTCTCAACGATTAAGGATGCAGATTTGATTCTTGTTATGGATCAAGGAAAGGTGATTGAGCAAGGAACACATTCAGAACTTTTAGAGGTAAATGGTTTCTACGCAGATCTTTACAATAGTCAGTTTACTGAAAATGTAGCTGGATAATAAGAAAGAGGCTCAATTTCAAATCGAAATTCGAGCCTCTTTCTTATTATCCACAACTATATAAAATTTTGAACAACTCCATCAATCTTTAAAACACAAAGATTATCCAAATTAATCTCCAGAACGGGTTATAGGTGTTGGAGGTTTTTACTTTATTCACTTTACATATCTTTCTCAACTTAGAAGTACAGATGCAAATTAGCTTATGTTGCTTCACCTAATGCCCCGTTTAGTCATCTATGAAGCAGGGATAATATATAAGCCTATATCAATACCCCCTTTTATTTCCTTTTTTTACGAATTCCCAATCTACCTCAATATTTTTTCTGACCTTTTGAAGAAGATGAAATATTGTTTCTGTTTCTTCAAAAGAAAATCCAGATAATGCAACCTTGTCGGTATACTCTCCTTCTTTCTTTAAAAAGGGATAAACATTTTCGCCCTTATCAGTTGGATATAACTTTTTAATTTTTTTGTTGTTATCATCATTTTTCTTTTCAATAAAACCTTGAATCTCCAGTTTTTTAATTGCACGAGCTGCTGTCGTGCGGTCAACCTTTATCATTTCTGCTACCTTTTCTTGAATGATTCCGGGATTTTCACATATTCGAACAAGATACAAATACTGCCCTTTTGTAAGGTCAAATTCTTTAAATTCTATATTACTTATAGAGTCCAATGCCCTTGCTATCATTCCAATTTCACGAAGTATTTCCTTCATCAAAAAAACACCCCTAACTTTTTTGTTGTATTTACAACAAAAATAATTTCATTTATACTAATAAAAGGTCATAAAGTTATTATGACTTGTACAATTAAATAAATCTAGAAAAGGGAGGAAGATCATTGGATTCAAAGAGAATAACAGTAGATAGCGATTTAAAAAATGCTTTTCATATCAGAAAAGAAGTATTTGTTGAGGAACAAGGTTTCTCATTAAAAGATGAATTTGATGAATTTGATACACTTAATGGACTATCAGAACATATTTTAGTCTATTATAATGAAAAACCTGTCGGAACTGGAAGGTTAAGAGTTGTTGATGGTTTAGGTAAATTGGAGAGAATTTGTATCTTAGAGCCTTACCGTAAATTTGGTCTTGGAAAAATAATTATTAAAACATTAGAAGAAATCGCAAAAGAAAAGGAAATATCCCAGGTTAAATTACATGGGCAAACACAAGCAGAGGGTTTTTATAAAAAACTCGGCTATCAAACTTCATCAAATGTTTTTATGGAAGATGGTAGTCCACATATTTTAATGATAAAAGAATTAGCTAATGAATAAATGTGTTAAATGTGAGTAACACGAAATTTATCCTCTATGTGTTAGGAATCATAATATTAGCCCTTGGTTGTTCTTTAACCATACAATCAGGTCTTGGTACATCACCATTTGATGCCCTTTTGGTCGGCCTTTCTATACAAGTCGGACTAACGGTTGGAAGCTGGGAATTTATAATAGCATTTATTATGATATTTTGTAATTCACTTTTAAAAAGACAAAGACCAGAATTTTTTGGTTTACTAACAGCTTTTATAACAGGTCTTGGAATTGATATATGGCTTTTTTTATTACATAACTTGGTTCAGCCAGAACAAATACTCATTAAACTTGTTTGTTTAGGGGTTGGATTAGTTGTTATAGGACTAGGAACAGCTATCTACTTACATGCAAATTTTGCTCCAATTCCTGTAGACCGTTTAATGTTCATCATTCAAGATTTAACTGGAATGAATATACTGTTTTCAAAAACATTAATTTATCTTGTTTTCTTAGTAATGGCAATCACATTCAATGGACCAATTGGTATCGGAACTCTATTAACCGTTTGTTTAGGAGGGCCAATTCTCAATTACTTCGTCCTATTAATTGGTAATAACCCTAATCCATCAGCAAATAGTGATACAGATAAAAACCATTCGATATAGGATGGTTTTTATTTGCAAAGAATTATCCTTTAGTTTGCACAATAATCTTTAGTCCACAAATCTGGCATGAACAAAGATCAACATGCAATCTTGAACTCCCTCAGTTTAATAATGAAAAAGCTGCCTTAAAGACAACCTAAAACCACAGAAAAAATAAGTAAATCAGTGATATTCATTCGCCTTAACCTTATACTCACCATCTGTTTTGGTGCTCAAGCAAAATACTATTGAATCCGAAAGTATAGAGTATGTATAACCTTGAATTTATCCACCTAATCCCCATTTTACGTAATGACGCGAGGTTTAGAAACATGAAAAGACCGTTAAGCTTTCTTGAAGAAGTGTTTGCAGCCTTTTTGTCTCTTGTTTTACTGAGATAAAAATCAATCGTGTTTCCTTTGGAATCCACTGCACGATACAGATACATTCATTGACCTTTTACTTGATATACGTTTCATCGACTCTCCAGGAGTCATTTATGGTAGCTGCTTAAGAATATCAATAAAGTAATATAAAATTATAATGATAGCTGAATGCTAATCCTCAAGAAAAACTAAAATAGCTTTAATTAACAAAAGTTGATTCTCAAACTATTTATTTTGAGTATAAAAACTTTTTAATTGCCAATATCCTGTTCTATGTAAGCAAAAAGTATTTCGCATAGGAAGTTAGCTTATACAATAATCTTCAACTATAGCGCCCCGATTGTTGAATAACAGTCCAATCTACGATATGGTCCTTCTAGTAAAAAGCAAACCCTATCGCGTAGACAGGGTTTACTTTTTACTTTCATTCGTTAATTGCCATCAACCACTTCTTTTAAAAGTTCATAAGAACGTTTTTGTTTGTCAGGATTATAAATATAAGATACGGCCATGATTTCGTCCACGTTATACTTCTCTTGAAAACTCGTTAACTGTTCTCGTATCGAAAGTTTACTTCCTAACAAAGTCACACTGGACATCGATGTAGCCATTTCTTTCTCTGGCTGACTCCAAATGTGATCCATGTTTTCAATAGGAGGACTTAACAGCGTTCGTGAGCCTCGCACAACATTCAAGAAAAATTGCTGCATCGTCGTCGATTCAAATTTGGCCTCTTCATCACTTTCTGCTGCAATCACATTAAGACATACTATCATATATGGAGAGTCCAGATATTCTGATGGCTGGAATTGATTACGATAAATTGAAATGGCTTCATCCATATACCTTGGTGCAAAGTGGGAAGCAAATACATACGGCAAACCTAATTTAGCTGCTAAAACCGCTGAATCCGTTGATGAACCGAGGATATAAATCGGAAGATTCGTGCCAACACCTGGATAAGCTTTTATATAACCTTGAAGCTCTTCGGGCCCAAAATAAGCAAGCAAATCCTTTACATCTTTTGGAAATGTGTAGACTGAATCATTTTGAGAACGTCTCAATGCACTTGCGGTCATCATATCTGTACCAGGAGCCCGGCCAAGACCCAAGTCCAATCGATTAGGATAGATAGTTGCCATGGTTCCAAATTGTTCGGCTACTACCAAAGGAGAATGGTTAGGCAGCATAATTCCGCCAGACCCAACTCGTATGTGTTCTGTATGTTCCAAGATATGTTTAATTAAAATCGAAGTAGCTGAGCTCACTAGTGTTGGCGTATTATGATGCTCTGCAACCCAATATCGTTTATAACCCATTTTCTCAGTGGCTTGCGCCAAATCAACCATTGCATCAATGGCTTCTTTTGCCCCCTGCCCTTTGCGAATAGGGGCCAAATTTAAGACCGATACAGGTATTTGTATATTTGACATTTAAAATTTGTCCTTTCTTGATGAAGTTTCAATTCTATACTAACAATTAAAACCCTAGAAACAAACTTAAATGCTTGGGTGGAAAATCAAATGCATAATAAGTGCCTCAGGTAGGTCAATCAGGCCCTTTAAAGGAATAACTTGACTTTCGTTTTTATCTGTTCAAAACCATCTAAATCTACATTAAAGATTAGAGAACCAAAAATAACCTAAGCCTCTCTACTTTCTTAGAAAGGCTTAGGTTATTTTATCCAGTCAGTAATACTTATTAATACATTTACAAAATTAGTTGTTCTTTCGGGACATTTTCATCGCAAATGAGTACATATCTGATCGGAATAAACCTTTATAATATTCTACTAAATTACCGTCAGAATCAAAAATCATTCGTTCTGTAATTAGCAAGCACATAGTTTCGGATATACCTAAATGTTCAGCATCTTCTTTAGTTGGAAATCCGCATGTTATAATTTGTTCTGCTTCACAAAAGTTAATGTTTAGATCACCTTCGAGCGCATCATACAAAACAGTAGTACTTAAATCAAATTTCGTTAATTTTTGTCCAAGTTCTAAAGAATAGTAATGCAATTCAATTGCGATTGGTAAATCCCCCTTTAACCGTAGCCTCTTAATATGGTATGATTCATCCTCAAACCCATTTGCATCGGCTATATTTTCAGGAGTCAATACACGACCATGATTTAGTAATTTAATCCCCATATTTTTAGTCGTCTCAGTAAAACTAATCATTTTAAGCCATTCTTGAACTGGTTTAAGAGATACAAATGTCCCCTTACCATGCCTTTTTTCTAATATCCCATCACGAACTAAAATAGATACAGCTTCTCTTACAGTGCTTCTACTAACAGAATACATATCCATGAGTTCTCTTTCACTTGGGATCTTGTCCTTATAATAACCTTGTAAAATTTGGTCTTCTAATATTATTTTTAATTGAACATGTAATGGGATTGGATTGTTAAAGTCTAGCTCCATAAAATTTCCTCCAAACAGAAAAAGACATTGTGATGTTCGTATCAGTGATTATATTGTAAACCAAATTGTAATAATATTCAAATAAATCGGTATCAATTGATTCTTATACTTGTCTAGTTTTGAAATTAACGTGAGATGTTCCCTGTCTTGTGTTCTATTACAACTCTCACTTTCGAACAATCAGAAAAGTTTTGTACATTGTTTGGTCTCTAAACGGTTCCAATGATTATTATAAATAATTTCCTATGTTCATACTCTTCGCATGAATTAAACGAGTATCTATGGATATAGAAAACCCTGAATAGTGCCAACTATTCAGGGTACAGTTGAAAATGGGAAAAGATGTTTTCGTTCAAAAAATACCCTCACTTCCGTATGATGTCATCTGTATTCAATAATACCCTTGTGAATCTATAGACAACACTGGAAGGCTGCCCTCTCCAATTATAAGATCCTCTAGCTCTAGACTATAAAGTACGAGATTATAGAAAGAAGCAACGAGGTAATGGTCATTGCCAAAAGTGGACGCATGGCTTTTGTACGAAGAGCCTGCAAACTGACATTAAGTCCAAGACCAATCATAGCCATAGTCAAAATAAATGTAGTAGTTTTAGAAATACCCTCAATTACGATTGGAGAAACTGAGATATATGTTCCAAACACATAGCTTCCAATTAAACTCATCATAATAAAACCAACGAGGAACCATGGAAAATCAATTTTTGCATCTTTACCCGTTTTTTCCGAAGAACGTTTTTTCATCCAATACATAAAAATGAAGCATAATGGGATAAGTAAAAAGACACGACCTAATTTAGCCAATAGCGCAATAGCTAGCGCATCTTCACCTGCTGGGGCTCCTGCCAATGCAACATGAGCTATTTCATGAAGACTGATACCAGACCATATACCATAATCCATCGCTGATATCGGAAGGATAGGTCGTATTAGGGTATAAATTATAGAAAAAAGTGTCCCCATTAAGGCGATTATACCTACACCTATGGCCGTATCTTCTTCTTTTGCTTTCACGATAGGAGATATTGCTGCGATTGCTGCTGCACCGCACACACCCGTTCCTACCGCGAGAAGAAGCGAAATTGAAGGATCAGCTTTTAACCACTTTGCAATCAGAACCATTACGATTATCGCAAAAGCTACGGTTCCTATGTCACGAACCAATAATGGCAAACCTTGATTAAAAATCACATCAATATTTAATTTCAAACCATATAAAATAATTGCAAAACGGAGAAGTTTTTTAGCGGAAAATTCAATGCCCTTACGGAATTTTTCAGGATAGCCTGCAATTTGGCGATAAATGACCGCAATAATAATTGAGCAAGCAAGCGGTCCAATTCGATCAAATCCTGTAATTTTAGACAGCCCCAAACCTAAAAGTGCGATAAAAAATGTAAAAGCAATACCACCAATCCACAATAGTAAGCTTGATTTCTTTTCTTGAAGAGGTAATTTTGAATTTTGTTGTTCCTCACTTGTTTCCTCTAGGGGCTTATATTTTTCTAATTGCATTCATTCCTTCCCCCTTTCCAGATAAAATTAAGACCACTTGTAACCCGGTTTGCTTTAAAAATCATGGATCATCGCTACATTTCTATTGTTTGAAAAAGATCAGTTTCTTCTATAATATAGGGAGGATTTCCTTTAATAAAATACTCGTATTCTTTTAAAAAAGGTAAAGTAGGTTTTTGATTATCCCATAATTCAGGAACGGCTAAAGTTTGGGAACGATGAGACCTTAAAGCCCGAATCTTTTTTTGCAGAGTTTCTGAGATATTTATTTTAGTCACACTTTTCAGCATGCTCTCTTTTATCCATTTTTCATAATATGTATGCCAAAGGACAAAGTACAGTCTCTGAGCCTTAAAGGCAGAGAAAACAGAATCTGGATAAAAATCTGAATCACCTGATTTTGAAAATGCTAATGTCGCTGCACGACCAATTGCACAATGGTCTGGATGTCCCCCATATTTCTCATTAAACGTTACTATTACTTGAGGTTTAATTTCTCGAATCACTTTTACAATTCGCTCCACTAATAAATCTATATCTTCAAACTCAATTGTTTTATCCCTTAAATTTAAATACCGCAGGTCGTTAATCCCTAATACTTCGCATGCGTTTTTTAACTCTAGTTCTCGTAATTTCGGCAATGATTCTCTCGTTGTAAGAATGGGATTGCCCATACGCCTGCCCATCTCACCTTTTGTTGCGCAAAGTAAGGTTACCTGTACACCAAGTTTAGAAATTTTGGCGATCGTTCCTCCACAAAGAAATGACTCATCATCAGGATGCGCAAGTATTACCAATAACTTTTCTTGAGATACCATAATACCTCCGCTTTTGTATTAGTCTATCAGCATTTATATAAAAAAAACGGACATGGATGTCAAAACAGTTAGACATATCATGCCCACTTTAATCGTGACCAATAAAGTTATCTGAAGCCTTTATCTACATTAAGGGTTAACACAATTCATACAAAACAGATTTAACAGTTTCAATGACAAAGTGTAAATCTTCAACAGTTGAGGATAAAGGCGGTGCAATAATTAATACATTCCCGTATCCAGGAACGGTATCTCCGTTTCGGCCAATAATCAGGCCTTTTTTCTTACAAGCCCCAATTACCTTTCCCATTAGCTCTTCAGATACAGGTGTTTTTGATTTTTTATCTTCTACTAGTTCAATTCCATATAAAAATCCAATTCCACGCACTTCTCCAACTTTTTCTAGAGCAGTCAATTCAAAGAGTTCACTTAGTGTTGATTCACTGAGTTCAGATACTCGTTGAACAATATTTTCATTTTCGATAATTTCAATGTTCTTGAGGGCAACTGCGCAAGATGCAGGGTGACCTCCGTAGGTTGACACATGTCTAAAATGATTTAAATTTCCATTCTCCTTAAATTTTTCATAAATCCTAGAGTTCACAGCTGTTGCTCCTAGTGGAAGATAACCGCTGGTCAATCCCTTTGCCATTGTTACAATATCAGGTTGAACCCCATCAGAGTGCATAAATCCAAACATTTTTCCTGTTCTGCCAAAACCTGAAACCACTTCATCCACAATTAAAAGAACATCATGCTTCTTACAAATTTCCGAAACTTTTGTTAAGTACTCTTTTGAAGGGATAAGGACCCCGCCGCCTGAAATGAATGGTTCAAGTATAACGCCAGCTACAGTCTCTGATCCTTCAAAGTTAATAACCTGATCAAGATATTCTGCTGCAAGGAGGTCAGAGTTCTCTGCGTTTTCTCCAAATGGGCTTCGATAACTATATGGTGGTGGCACATGCAGAAAACCCGGAACCGCTGGGTCATATTTCACTCTCCGATTCGCCTGAGCTGTTGCACTTAAAGCACCGAAGGTATTACCATGATAGGCTCGATACCTAGAGATGAATTTGTATTTCCCCGGGTTTCCATTTTGAGAATGATATTGGCGAGCGATTTTAAAAGCGGTCTCATTCGCTTCAGATCCACTGTTAGTGAAAAAAGTTGTATATGAACCTTTTAAATGTTCACTTATTTTAGAAGATAGTTCAATAGCTGGCTTATGGCTTAAAGTTAATGGGAAGTAAGATAAATTCACCATTTGCTCATACGCTGCTTGAGCAATTTCTTTTCGTCCATGGCCTAAATTCAAGCACCATAATCCAGAAACCCCATCTAAATATTTATCGCCTTTTGTATCGGTAAACCATGAGCCGCTTCCTTCCGTTGCAATCATGGGACTTTCCTTTTCGTTATAACGATGCATCGCATGCCATAAATGATCTTTATCCATTTGAACAAGGTCTTTCGTTTCAGTTTCTAATTTCAATATTGAAACCCCCTTTTTATTTATTGAAATGAATTTTAGTTAAGTTACCTATACCGATCCAACTCAAAATAGAAAACAAGAGTATGAAAATATTGATGTTAAGTAGTAAATAGACGCGATAACTCAAAATACATCCATTAAGTATCGCGTCCGTTATAACATTCTTTTTTAGTAATTATTTATCCCAGTTTTTATGATCTAAATGAGCGTACTTTTCTAATAATCTAGTAGGCATTTTTAAAGCGTCTTTTCTAAATGGAGGCGCTAATTGGGTTCCATCCACCTGAATATCAATGACGGTTGGTTTGTTTGATTTTATTGCCGCTTCTATGACAGGTCCTAATTCTTCAGGTTTTTCCACTCTAATTCCAACTGCCCCCATCGAACGAGCAACTTCTGCAAAATCTGGATTTTGGATATCTGCCCCAACAAAACGATTATTATAAAAATCGACTTGGTTCTTTTTCTCTGCACACCATGCATTATTATTAAAGACGCACGCGATGACTGGAATGTTTTCTTCAACTGCTGTACTTACTTCATGTAAGCTCATTCCCCATGCTCCATCTCCAACGATTGCTAAAACAGGTGTATTCGGCTCAGCTAATTTGGCACCAAGTGCAGATGGATAAGCAAAACCGGTGTTTCCGAATGTAAGGGCAGCGATGTGTCTACGACTCTGGTTAAATTTCAAGTAAGCGTTTGCAGTTGATGATACATTACCAATATCTGTTGAAACAATAGCATTCTCAGGTAACACTTTTGTTAATTCTAAGAGGGCGCGACGCGGGTTAATTGGCGTCCCATCTATCATCGCAAGTTCTACTAGTTCTTCTTCCCATTTTTGTTTTTCATTTGTTACCTCTACCATCCGCGCTTTTTCTTGTTTTAGGTTAGGTTTAATTTCCTTTAACCGTTTCATAATTTCTCGACTAGCTTCACGAGCATCACCGATAATACCAACTTCAACTGGGTGAGTTCTAGCGATTTGTCTTGGATTAATATCTATTTGAATTATTTTTGCATCTTTAGGGAAATAATCAATGTCATAGCATGGTAATGTTCCAAATACGGATAATCTTGTGCCAACCGCTAAAATAACATCTGCTTTCTTTAGTGTATTCATAGCAGCTTTAGATCCCATATATCCTATTGGGCCAACAGCTAACGGATGATCTGCAGGAAATGCATCATTATGCATATAGGATACAGCTACCGGAGCTGTCAAGTGTTCTGCTATATTCTTAATTTCCTCAATACCATCTGAATCAACTGTCCCTCTACCTGAAATAATAACTGGATACTCAGCCTCAGCTAAAATTTCAGCTGCTCTATCCAAGGATTCAGATGACCCGCATCCTCGTGAATCTACGCGATATTGATGTGGTTGAAGAATTTGATCCTCCACTTCACCATAGAAATAATCACGAGGGATATCAAATAATACAGGTCCTCTTTCAGCATAAGCAATTCGAAATGCTGTCCGTAGACAATCAGCGACTCGACCTGGGTGGGTCACTCTCACAGTTTCTTTTGTGATGGCCTTGAAAATGGAAACCTGATCACATTCCTGAAAACCATCCCATCCAACTGTTGGTGTACCTGCTGAAGGAGATATTACTACCATAGGAGTATGAGCTTGATTGGCCGCTGCTACAGAGGTTACCATATTGGTCATTCCAGGTCCGTTTTGACCGATAACAACCCCAGCAACACCTGAGACACGACAATAAGCATCTTCCATATGAGCAGCACTTTGTTCATGTCGAACTCCAATAAATCGAATGCCTGCTGTTGGCAATAAATCAAGCATATCCATAAAAGCAGAACCTAGAATTCCCGATATATGTTTGACTCCCTCTGCCACTAATGTCTCAACAATAGCTTCACTTGGTGTCATTTTTACTTTCGTTCCTCTTAACATTTTTGTTTCGACCATTGCACATTCTCCTTAACTTTAATGTATTTCTGATAATGACGTTGCAACGTCCGTACCAGTTATAAGATGTATAATACTACCATTCCATCGAACAGTCAATGAATAAATTGAATATTTTGAATTTATTTAAAATTAATATTCTTGCACATACAGATAAAAGTGGTAATATCACATTTTTTATTAATATATCTGTTTTAGCCCCCGATAAAAGTTTCTTTTTTTTCTGTCACTCTGTAATTAATTCTATCAATTATTTCTAATAAATCTCCTATTTCATCAATAACGAAGTCGGCACCTGCATTTAGAAAACGATTTTCAGCATTCTTCATTCGCTTTTTGAGCTCATACGGATCCATTTCGTTGATTTCTTGTTCAGAAAGGCCTATTTCGCTGCCGCCTTTTAATACACCAACAGTCCACATTCCAGCATGAATCCCCTCTTTGATGTCACTGATTGTATCACCAACCTTTACAATCTTACTTAGTGGATATACTTGTAGGTTAATAGCTGTTTGAAAGCACATCCAAGGAGCAGGACGTCCTGTAGGCACTTCTGAAGACGCGACAATAGAGTCTGGTTGATAGCCCCACTTTTTTGCCTCTCCTGCTACAACATCTATCATTTCACGAGTATAGCCAGTTGTTGAACCGATTTTTATTCCTTGTTGTCTTAAACTGCTAACGAGTTCAATTAAACCAGGTACAGGCTTGGCGTAATTTTGGAGAACCTTGAATAACAAATCCTCAAAGTCCCTATATAGAGCATTTACATCTTTTTCATTTGGTTCTTTCCCAAATGCTGTAACCCATAAATTCGAGATCCTAGTCATTTTCAGGAGTTCCCTTATGTGGTCAATTTTTAATAAGCCCATTGGTTTTCTTGCTTCCTCAATGGTAATATCAATCCCCCTTATACTAAATACTTCTACAAACACTTGGACCGGTGCAAAACAACCATAATCAACCGTTGTGCCAGCCCAATCAAATATAACTGCCTGAACCTTCCCATTTAGTTCATTTGTACTTTCCAAGCTGTTTCCCCCTCCCAATTTATTGATCCCTCACAAAAAGGGCTTATTCTAAAAAAGCACGTAAAGTCCTCTTGAGACTTTGCGGTAATTGTGGACTGACAATGAAGGAATGTCTCATTTATTATAGAGTAAGACAATATGATTTACCTGAAACTGAATTCTATTAAGTACTTTTTACAGATAAATATTAAGGGAATCATATAGTCTAGCTAAATAATGCTGATATTTGAAGAATGTTCATCTGAGGAAATCCATAGAAGCAAACGTAGCAATAAATATACTGATTTTAATTGGTTAAGTTGAATCCGTATAGCTTTGCAATTGTCATTTTACCAATGTCTATTGATTGCGTAGTAGTTTAGATTAATTATATTTAGAATTTCTCAGAATTAGGGGGGCTAGGAACAATATTTAATTCATTCTCCATATACTTCGCTTTTTTTCGTCGAAATAAAAAGAAAGAACCTATAACTATAAAACTGAATAGCATCGTAAAAATAAACTGTGGACGCTGTGAATCTATAAATGCCATTAATATTAAAACGGAAATCATAGAAATGATGGTTGCATAAGTTAAATATGGAAATAACCACATTTTAATCTTGAAAATCCCAGGATTCTCTTTTTCCATCCTTTTCCTTAAGCGGAGATGAGAAATCGCAATGGCTAGATAGACAAGAATTCCAATTCCTCCAGAAGAATTTACTAAAAAGAAAAATATTTTGTCAGGAGAAATATAACTAAAAATTGTGCTAATAAAGGCAAACAGTGTACTTGCAATTACTGCAAGAACTGGGACCCCATTCTTGCTCACTTTTGAAAATAATTTTGGGGCATCACCCTTTTTTGCAAGAGAAAATAACATCCGAGAGCTCGTATAAAGTCCTGAATTTAAGCAGGAAAGCAAAGCCGTTAGAACTACGATATTCATAATTAAAGCAGCCGAAGGAATACCCATCATTTCAAGAACAGCAACAAAAGGACTTTTAAGCAAGGATGCTGAATTCCAAGGCAAAAGTGTCACTAGTATAGCTATTGAGCCGATATAAAAAATAAGTATTCGCCATACCACGCTATTTAACGCACTTCTTACAGACTTTACTGGATCACTAGTCTCTCCAGCTGCAATGGCGGGAATCTCAACTCCAACGAAAGCGTGAAAAACAATCGCTACACCAACAAGAACTGAACTAATCCCGTTAGGAATAAAACCACCAAAGTTCAAAAGATTAGAAGCGCCAGGTGGCTTTATCGTTGGTATTAAACCCAGAATCACCGCTACTCCTAGACATAAGAATAGAATAATACTGACTATTTTAATAATAGAAAACCAATATTCAAATTCGCCAAATGATTTAACAGAAAATATATTTGTTAGTTTTAATAGAATTATTAATGAGAGACTTATTAACCAGACTGGAACTGAAGGAAGCCACTCATGTATTATCGCTGCCCCTGCTGTTGCTTCTAGTGCAATTACAATAACCCAAAAAAACCAATATAACCAACCTGTAGTAAAACCGGCCCACTCACCAATCCCTTCTCTTGCATAAACAGCAAAAGATCCTGTATTAGGGTTTACTGTAGCCATTTCTCCGAGCATTCTCATGACTAAAACAACGATTAAGCCTGCTAATACGTATGATAAAATCGCTCCGGGGCCTGTTTGACCAATAATAATACCGCTTCCTACGAATAAACCAGCTCCTATTACACCACTCAAAGATATCATTGTTAAATGTCTTTGTTTAAGACCAGGTTTCAATTCTTCTTGTTGATGTTTCATAACCTCCACCAACTTTCAGTAATTTGGGGAACCACCTATTGATAACGCTTACATCTACTTAAAAAGCCAGGCTACTCTAACACAACTACATAAACTACCTTTCCCTTACATACTCACAAAATAGTGAAAAAAATCATACATAACCATAAAACGGTGAAGATTTACCAATGAATAGACATTTCCGAAACAAACACTAGCGTTATTCTTATGTGTGTAGACACATAAGAATAGGTCTTTTCAGCTTATTGCTTAATATTATTCCCGCAATCTAAGAGACGAAGCTCTAGATTTTCTGTTATCCTATTTCCTCCTCCATATAGTTTATTATGACAATCGAAACGGAACTAACATCACTACGTCATGATGTTAGTACCACTTTCTATGTGTATAATACACTCTGACTTTTTTAAAGTCAATTTAAAAATCAGAATATTTGGACAAGTGTTCAAGAATCATTATAAGAACATAATTTTAATGTTTACAAAACACCAGACTGACTCCTGATCTCGTAATTCTATTTTTCCGTTTTAGCTGTTTTGTCCAATTGCCCTTCGGTATCTATCAATACTGCCTTCTGATTTCTATTAAGCATTTTCTTTAAAAGTGACGAAAAGATCAGCGTAAACGCAACACCCTTAATGATCGAAGTATAACCATAAACAAGCAGACCCAATAATAGTACGATAAGATTAATTATCCTGATTGTCGCTGCTATATCTATTTTTTTATTTTTGTGATGTAAAATTAAAGCTATAACATCAAACCCCACAGTGGATGCATTTGCTGTTATACATAAATAGTATCCTAGTGCTATCAAAATCGAAGAAATGATAATTACTACAATGATGTTTACATCAATGCTTATATTAAGTGAATAAAATAAGTTAAAAAAAAGCATATAACTAAGGGAACTTACTATTGATTTGAAAAAGTATTCTTTCCCTAGAAAAACTAAACATATAATTAATAATAGTCCTGTAACAAAATTAGCAAGCATGGCTATGTTATAGCCAGATAAGGCATTTAATAGTAACGCGGAACTCGTCACACCACCATTAATAATTTCATTTGGTACGATCAAATAAGCATAGGCAAAGGTCATTGAAATATTTCCCACAATAATTTTAATGAAGTCCTTCATTAATTTTGTCACCTTCCTATTACAATTTAATAAAAAGTCTAAAAATTAGCCAGTATAGCTTTCTCCTCCTTCGATATAAATATTTATACTTGAACTATATGAACAACATTCATTTGTAAGTTCAAATATTCAAGATTCGTTCAAGTTACATTTAGTCTTTACCGCCACTGCTTTTTGATAAAAGTAGAATGAACTCCTTGCTAGAAGCTCTCTTCCCTCCTTATCACCGTAATATTCATGCAATCTGACAATAATTGTATTAAGCCTCCTATTAAGTTAAAAAGAATCTTATTTAGAAATAGTCCTACTCTCAGAATCCATTATCAAAATAAAATGGGAGACAAAGTAAAAAACCGCGGAATTATCAAGTGCAGTCAGCAACATTTCTTCCAGAACTATCAGATATGTTCGAGAAAGCATAAGAGTATATTCTTGCAAACCAAACCTATTCTGAGTGAATACTCAAATGAAGAATATTATTGCTAAAATTAAGAATCTTATCTTTTGTATGAAAATTGGATTCCGAGACGTTTCATTCTCCTTATCAGATTTGCATGGTCAATGTCGAGCTTAATGGCAGCTTTTCTAAGGCTTTGTGAAGATTGAAGGGCATTTAAGATCATCTGAGATTCAAATTGAGCCATGGCTTCCTTTAGATTAAGATTATTTATGGATAATAGATTATTATCTGACGTTTCATCGCGGAAACTTTCTTGGGGAATTTCTAATTTCCAATTATCTCTTATATGTTCTGGCAAGTCTCTAGGGGTTATGAATGGTACTGATGTTGATACTACTAAAAACTCTATAATATTTTTTAATTCACGAACATTACCAGGCCATTGATAGCTTTCCATAATCTTTAAAGATTCAGGCATGATTTGTTTTTTTAATCCGTACTTCTCACAAAGCATTGTAAGGTAAACGTCTATAAGAGGTAAAATGTCGGATTTCCGCTTGTATAACGGTGGAATATTCAAATGAATCACATTAATTCGGTACCACAAGTCTTCTCTGAATTGTTTTTTATTAACAAGATCCCTGAGGTCTTTATTGGTAGAACAAACTAACCGAAACGTAAGAGGAATTAGCTTCGAATCACCTATTCGAGTAATTGCTTGATCTTGAAGAACACGAAGCAATTTAGCTTGCATCAACAATGGTAGTTCACCAATTTCATCTAAGAGTATGGTGCCTGTATTAGCTTTTTCAAAAAGACCAGCCTTCCCTCCTTTTTTGGCCCCTGTAAAGGCTCCTTCAGCATATCCAAATAATTCAGACTCAAATAATTCAGCTGGAATCGCAGCACAATTGACTTTAATAAAGGGGGCATCTTTTTGAGGACTATACTGATGAATATAATTTGCTAACACTTCTTTTCCTGTTCCGGAATCTCCCGTGATGAGTACAGATGTAGGGAAAGCAGCAACCTTTTTTACCTTTTCCATTAAATTTTGCATTTCCTTACTTCTAAAAACAATTTGTGAAGTATTAATTCTTTGTTCTGCTTCAATTTCTTTATCAAGTTCAATTTTTCTTGTTTGACTTTGTAAATGATTCAAATAAGTTATATCTCTAACACTGGTAACTACCATCTTTACTTTTTTCTTTGATTCGTCGAAACTGTCAAATACCGGAGTAGCTGTTGCCACAAAATATTTACATTTGTTAATTCTTTGCATGATTGTGGTCGTTTGTTTAGATTGTAATGCCATATATGCAGCCGATTGATCGAAATACTCTAATAAAACTAGATCTCTAATATCCTTTCCCACAACTTCTTTTCGATCTATTCCCGTCATTTCTTCATAAGCCTTATTGACTTCTAAAGTGATTCCATCTTCATCCACTACATATAGTCCATCTGAAGAAAAGTCAATGATCGTACGCATTTGTTTATTAATTGCCTCTAATTGTTGAATCTTCTCTAAAAGTTCAATTATTTCCACCATTATCCACTCTCCTTTTGTAGTCATTTTATTACCAGGTTGGTGACAATTCAACACCATTATTATTTAAGTTGATATATACTTTCTAAATATTACGAACATTTAAACTTTGGCATAGTTCTTGCATCAGTAAATCAATAGGTACTGAATCCTAAACTTTTTGAAGCTTGATAAAAAATTGAGAAGACTTTCATAAAAAAACTAAGAAAAGGGTGGTAAAATGGCTATACTTGATTTGCCGCGAAATATTTTGATTGAAAATGGTGCCATTAATAGTTTAGATAAACTCATTGCATCAAAAGGTGGGAGAAAAGTATTTATACTCATGGATTCTTTCTTGGCTAAATCTCCGCTAAACCTTCATGAAAAGGTAAAAGAAATCTTAATGAAAAGTGGTATAGACTGCAAATTTTTCACAGATTTTTCAGGGGAACCGTCAACGCAAAATGTTGAAGATGCCCTAATACAATTCAATGCTTTTCAGGGAGATTGTGTAATCGGTATAGGGGGAGGCAGTGCCATTGATTTAGCAAAAGCATTATCTGTTTTCGGCAAAAAAATGGATACAGAATGGAGTAGTATACCGCATTATCAAAAGTTAGATCGTCTACCGCTTTTTGCTGTACCTACAACGGCCGGAACTGGATCAGAAGTGACTAAGATCATGGTAATTACCAACCTTGGCACGAATATAAAAATGAATCCTAGTCATCCCGACCTTGTTCCGGATGTGGCAATTCTAGATCCAGAATTAACTTTAAGCCTACCATCCAATTTTACGGTATACACTGGACTCGATGCTCTTTCACACGCTATCGAAGGACTTCTATCGAACAGGGCGACAGTAATGACCAAACTATTTTCCCTTGAGGCTATTAAAATAATCGGAAGATCACTTCCAAAAGTTTTCGAGAATGGCTCAGATATCGAAGCACGAAGTGATATGATATTGGCAAGCTGTTATGCAGGCATCGCTTTTTCGAATGCATCCACAAATTTAGCCCATGCAACAGGAAGATCGTTAGGTGCCCGTTTCCACATTCCCCATGGTCTTAGCGTAGCTTTACTAATGCCTTTTGTAATGAGATTCAGTCTAGATTCCTGCAAGGAACAATTTGCTGATATAGCAATTGCTTTAGGTGCGTCCCCTTCTCTGAGCAAAGATGAACTGTCTTTATACGCAATTAAAATCCTTGAAGACTATAATGAAAGGTTCGGGATTTGGAATAACGGACTTAAATATATAGACTCCCAACAGTTGATTGCTGATATCCCAACAATGGTTACAGACGCTCTTTCAGGTAATGGCATAGCCACCAATAGAAAGGTTCCAACAGAGCATGACATACAGGTTATTTATTGCTTATTAGCTGAAAAGCTTTCTAAAACAAATTCACATACTGTAACAGAAATTATTAACAAATAAACTACCTCAATAAAATGAAAGCGTATACTAAATAAAGAAATCAATTAGCTTAAATAGATAAGTACAAACTCATTAAACAAAAAAATAAACTGACACTGAGAAATTCAAATAGGTGTTCTGTATACCGATATGTTCGTCTTTTATAGAGATATGCACTCCCGATTTCCAACTGTTTGAAATAAGTTTACCTCTGTCAGGCATGTACCAAATACAGCTCACATGAAAGATGCTTACTCACTCAAGCGATAAGTTTTAAGAGATGTCAATTTTGCTAATTGGGATACTAGTAATAAAGCGTTATATATAGGAGGTCAACCCTTCTGGTTGTCCTTCTCCTTCTTAGAATGATAAAAATTATATTGGTATATTGTAATTTTTCTTTATTTTCACATTTGGAATCAATTATATGATTATATTTATGTTAGGGAGGGGAAAAAGATGGGAAAAACAAGGGATAAAACACTCTCACGCGTTGTGGGAGCTAGCCTCATCGGTTCTACGATTGAGTGGTATGATTTTTTTCTATACGGTGTAGTAGCTGGAATTGTATTTAATAAATTATACTTTCCTGTTGAAGACCCAATTGTATCCACATTGTTAGCCTATGCCACTTTTGCAGTGGGATTTGTAGCTCGTCCAATTGGAGGAATAATATTTGGTCATTTCGGCGACAAAATTGGCCGAAAAAGTATGTTGATAACTAGCTTAGGTATTATGGGCGGAAGTACGGTATTAATCGCTCTAATACCTACATATAACCAAATTGGCATATGGGCTCCCATCTGCTTGCTTCTTTTGCGAATCCTGCAAGGGATTGGGCTAGGTGGTGAATGGGGCGGTGCTGTACTAATGACTTTTGAACATGCTCCACTAAAAAAAAGAGGGCTTTATGCAAGCTTGCCACAAATCGGACTGTCGATAGGCCTACTTTTATCATCTGGCGTTGTAGGACTCCTTTCTTCTACTTTATCTGACAGTCAGTTCATGACTTGGGGATGGCGAACCGCTTTCGGGCTAAGCTCCATATTAATTTTTTTAGGTTTATGGATTCGACTAAATGTTTCGGAATCACCGGAGTTTAAAAAAGTTAAAGAACGCAACAACGAATCAAATATGCCTATAAAGGACATGTGGAAGAATAATACCGGCAATGTACTTGCTGGCATGGGTGCACGATATATAGACGGCGTTTTCTTTAATGTCATGGGTGTTTTTTCAATCACCTATTTAACAAGCTCCCTTGATTTGTCACGAACCGAAGCATTACTTGGCGTTTCCGCCGCAGCATTTGTCATGTGCTTTTTCATTCCTCTATTCGGTCATGTATCAGACCGTGTTGGAAGAACTCGAACCTATTTGATTGGTAGCCTAGTAACAGGGTTTTCTGCACTTCCGGCTTTTTGGGTAATGTCGAACAGTAATGGCAACATTCTTCTGATCTGGTTGTCACTCATCATTCCTTTGGGAATCTTGTATTCTTCTGTCTATGGTCCTGAAGCTGCTTTATTTGCAGAGTTATTTGATGCCCCCGTTAGATATACTGGAATGTCTTTCGTTTATCAATTTTCAGGAATTTTCGCAAGCGGTCTAACGCCAATTATTGCGACTGCATTGTTAGGCTATAATAATGGCTCACCCATCTTACTCAGCCTTTATGTCATATTTGCTGGTATAGTGAGCGCAATTTCAGTCTGGTGGATAGGTAAAAATAAAGTTAAAACAACCCAAAATATACAATCAGAAGTAATTATTAAAAAAGGATAGTTTATTAAACATTTTTTAGTAGAACTTCCCCCAATAGAGTTATTGCCTGGTTTACCATGCTTTCTTCGCATCAAGGATTTATATGGTTCTTCTTTCTCTATTATAAATTTTAAAATTTCATCTATTATTATACTATAAAAAAGTTGAGGGCCTTTTACGCTTCAACTTTTTTATAGTATAAGAGGAATATCTATTTCTAATACATAACCATTTCTATTGTTAAGAATAAAAATCAAGCAATTAAGTAAAATCACGTATTATCAAGATCTAAGTAATTGCTACTTCACTGTATAATGTTTACATTCCAAGTAAAAAGTAGTCTGATAAAAATATGTAAAGTGGTCTATAAAGGAAGTTTTCTTAACCCTACATATCAGAAGCATTGTTGCCTACTCTCCAAAAACGAAATAGGATTATCCTGTGACTGTTTAAAACGACTCAGGTTCTACCTCTATCCATCCTTCTTTAGCTTTCTCATCATAGAGGTATATGATTATATACTTCTAAAGACCCTCTTTTTCTATTTTTTACTTATTAGACAGATGATAATCGTTTTAGGCATTATCTAAATATTGTTAGGTGAGAATAAAGTTGCTTAATTTACAATAAAGTCGTTTAAAACATAATAAATATGTTTAATAATAAACATGTTATTCCATATAAGGGCCATTTTCTGAAAAGAGGATTATTACTATTTATGTACCATTTAGTAGAGTTCTTTATAAATAGTAGAAAATACGATGATGAAAATATTTTTTATGTAGAATCCTTGAAATACATTTAAAAAACGTGATAACATTGTTAAATCAGTGTGTAGAGATATTGGTCTTTTTTATTGACCAAAAATATATGTCTCATGATACGTCTACCATCTGAAATATTTTTAATGGAGATGATCAATATGCACGAGGAAACAAGATTACCGCGAAACGGAAAAGAATTTGTATTATTCTTAGCCATCATTTCAATACTTTCAGTCAACATTATCGCACCTCTTATTATGGGATTTAAATTTGGATTCAGTAAAGAAGTGTATTTTGAAACCTTACAAGTAATTCCGTTTGTATGGATTTGTGTTATTTTATTGGTAACACTTGTTGCAAATCCAATTGTTAATAAACTCGTACAAAAGTTTATTGAACCTACGGACAGTTTTAATGCAAGAGTTTTATTCACGATATTATTTAGCGTAACCATCCTGTCCATTTTACTGACAGTTATCGGATCTTGGATTGGCATGAGAGAAATTAGTTTGAAACCGATTCAAACGTTCTTTTATGACTGGCCACGTAACTTTTTCATCGCATTTTGGGTTGAAGTTTTGATCGCACAGCCGATAGCAAGATTTGCAATGAAAAAATTACATGCAGGTCAGACGCGTAAAGCAGTAAATGCGTAACAATCAAACAAATTAAAAGCCCATATAGCCGATTGGTTTTATTAAAAAACCAGTCGGCTTTTTCTTGTAGAAAAGTGTGAGTGTTAGAACATATCATTAGTTTTGCAGTATGCGAGCTAAAGAGGAAGATTGATAGATTTTATATTATATAAAATTACTGTGATTCTAGCATAGGTAATAGCCTTTCCCAAATTATTAACCTCTACTGGGGAACTGATGATATTGGTAAGGACAAGGATATACAATAAATCGAAAGTGTGCATTTGAGCTACTGCTTTTTTTCCACTCAACCTTAAAAATAAATATCCTACAATAAAAATCAAGAATGTACGGTGAAATGTTTCCAATTTTGCATCAACTTTTATCAAACGTCCTAACTGAATAAAAGTTATCTTTAGTAATAGAAGTTTAATTCGTATCTAAACCGGATAATTTGGATTTGCAAAAGTCAAGTAAATCATTTTAGACAAACACGACTTAAATGCTCAATATGTTCAATTAATCTTCTTGAAAAAAAGTGCATTTTGATCATTTAATCCCTTTTTAATATTTTGGAGATGCACTCGGAGGAATCTACAAGGAGTCAGTACTGAATGCAGCGCTAGCATAGGACGATTAATAGAGGGAATCGAGTCTCCAAAAATGACAACGGTAAACAGTATGTGGTGAAATTTCTGTCCAATCTTGCGGATAAAAAGTACTAGCTCATGAGTTTATTGCAAATGAGTTAGTAAAATTTCTGGGCCTCCCCATTTCAGATGGAAAAGCCATTTACTTTTCGAGTGGATTAATTGACCATACCCCTAGAGGATGCCTAATTGATTCACGATTAAGCTGCTGATTTGTCCGTATACTTTTGATTTCCGAAAATCAAGTATTAAATAATCGCATCAAATTAGGGAATGATTCTCGTAAGCTTTATATGATAGATCATGGCGTGTCAAAAATCGAATAATGCGACTGTGGAAATGCTAAAAAGTGCATAGAAAAACGGCTTCATTTGGGCGTACACACGTTGTTCTATTGGATTAGCGATTCCTTCTTTTTATTGACCTTTTAACAAATAATATAATTAGTAAAACAACTCCAAATACACTCAATTGAATTAGAATATCTACTAGAACCAAAACAATTCTCCTCTAAGTTTTATCGTTGTCCTTTCTTTCCCCATGTAAATAGTGACCTGAACGAAAGGTTAAAGAGATTGCTATCAACAGTTGGCAAACATCCTTCACAGTAATATTTAACATGGGTTTTGTGTTGTTCATATAAAGGTGTTATCGGCACCATGTCGAACCACTTACCGCAGTATGTACACATCTCTCGCTCTGGCATATAGGTAGCTCCTCATTTCAGTATTACCATGGCATAGGTAGCTTCATATAATATTTCTCTATTTTTACTGAGACACCTTCTTCAACAAAACTGCCCATTTAGCTCCATAAGAAAAAGAGCTGCCGAAGCAACTCCCTTATTGAAGTAAAGCACCCGTTATTTGAAGAAAATTTTCAAGAATCTCTTTGTTTCGTACTGTTTCGGTCAATTGTCTTAATTTTTTTAATGAAATAATAATGTTTGTAGAGGGCGAGCACTACCAACAGGATTTTCACTAAAAGGATGTCCACAAAAAATACAGAAATTATGATGAAGAAATCAGCAACTAAATTGATTCTGATTTTCTCTTTTCGAGTCATACCTTTTTTTTGCAGGAATGCTTCAACGTATTTTTCATATAATGAGGTGCTTTTGAACCAGTTTTCAATCGACTTGGAACTTTTCGCAAAGCAAAAAGCAGCGAATAAGTAAAACGGACCGCCCGGCAGAACAGGTAACACAGTCCCTGCAACACCAATCACAAGTGATATGAATCCAAGAAGCAAAAATAGGATGCTTTTTACTTTTTTAATTGTAATCACCTTTTTATTTATATTCTATTCCCTTATAACGTAAAAGGGAAGTCCAATTGATTCAACATCACTGATTAGTATCTTACCATTTTCTTATTGACTCCCTCAGTTTAATACGATTTTCTCACAAATACTCGCTTAATCGCAGGATTTCATCACCCTTGAATTTAAGTTCACGGTTAAATGGAGTGATTTCAGGACATGAAGATTTCGTGAAGGCATAGTGAAATAAAGGAGTTACACAAGACTCCACATTTCACCATATAATGTACATTCTCCACGCCGCCCTGGAGGCTTTCCCTCCCATGTCTCAACGGGTCAATTGCACTATCATTCCTTGACAGAAATTCAACAACGATTAGGACATACAGATATTCAAACAACGTTGAGCATCTATGCCCATATGACTGACAACATGGAAGAAAAGGCCTCCCATCAAGTCAGTAAACTGATGGAAGACCTTCAACTTCAAATTTTTTACATGTTAAGTGAGCAAATAGGTGAGCATTTATTTACTCGTTAAACCCCTATATTTCAAGGGATTTAAGCAATGATTACATCATGCCGCCCGTTCATTTTCATATATAATAGAAACAAATAGTGTTTAAAAAAAGGCGTTAAATCAATGTTTTTAAGTAGATTGACTTAAATGTTTTAAATGCGATATAAAACATTGGAGGACAAATAGGAGGACAAAAGAGGACTACTAATGTATATATTAAGCCCTTCTCAATTGAGTGGGGCTTTTCCTCTTCAACAGACAATCCTTTTTATTTTCTTTTTCCACGCTCTTTATTCAATTCTAGGCATACTTCAAAAAAGAGCCAGCTCCTATAAAGACTTGCCTTCATTAAGTTTGATGACGTGGTCCCTCTTTAAGGTATGAATGTCCTTGTTATTTAAAGTCAATCAAGTTAATGTTATGGTCTTTGAATAGATTAGGGTCTTTTTCTCGATAATACCTTTCAGCAGATAGACAAATGCACTCACATAATTTGTCTATATTTACTGTGACTATTTTTGTCTTTATTATTTTTGAGTTATTATTAGTTTGGTTTACCCAAGATAAACCAGTTGAGTCTGCTCCACTTATTGCTAATTTAAATTCGTATGAATAATGAAAATCTGCGTCTTCTTTGTCGCCCCAGTTTTTTATATCCGAATTTCCATCATGTAAGAAAGAACAACGTAGAGAATAACACATTTCTCCTGTAAAATATGGATTCTTTGCTTTAGCGAAATCATTTGTCCAACCTGTGTTGTCTGCATAATATTGGTTTACCCAATCATCAAACCATACTGCATATTGTTTTCCTACATTACGTTTTCCGTTGTTGTATTTAAAATGTGGATATTCAATTTTCCCACAAATATCAGGTAAAGTTAAAGATAGTGCAAGTGCTGATAAATAACTTTTATTATTAAGAGCTAGGTTAATGTCCTTTATTTAATCTAGCATATTATCTCCCTATTGTTTTTATTTAAATTATTTTGGATGGCGACATATTTTTATATATTTGGTATTTTTTCCACCTCATAAAATTCGTAGTGTAGCTTTGAAATAAAGTTTGATCAAAGATAGCTAGTGCCTACTCTTCATATTCCTTCATGATTTTATAAAATGTATTTTTCTTTAGATCCATTTTATTCATAAATTCAACTGCCGTTATTTCGTTCTTTTTCCATGATTCATATTTAGTTATTAAAATTGCTTTCTGTTTCTCATTTAATGATACTAGGCTTATTTTCGGTCTGCCTAGATGTTTGCATTTTGCTTTGGCCGATTGAATTCCTTCTCGTTGCCTCCTATTAATATCCTCTCTTTCTTTTTCAGCAACGAACGAAAGAACCTGCAATACTATAGTAGTATCAATGGTGACAGGTACCACAAAAATACACTGTCCACGCGGTGTGGACAGTCATCTGAATGTGATTTTTTATACTATGAGATTTTTATTTATGGCGGCAGTTTTTGCAGACTTTGATGGTTTGGTTTGTTTCAGTTTTGTGCGTGTAGAGAAGCTTTACTCCTGTTCTTTCACACAGTGGGCATGTCCCTCTGCCATTTGAAGGCAAGTAGCTGATTGTTTTTCCTCGGTTTCTTTTTGCCATTCCCCATCATTCCTATTCATAATAATTCTTGTTTCTTTATTAAATGTTGGACTGGCACAAAGGTTGATAGGCATTTAATGGTTTTTAACAATAGAGCCGCAATTCACATGAAATATATTACAACTTTCCTTTTACAAAATTAAACAAAAAGCAACAATATTAAAAAATATTAAACAATAAAAACAGTTGATTATCAATATACAGTTTATAGGAATTATAATGGAATAAAATCTAGTAATTTTGTGCTCCTAAAATTACTAGATTTTTCGAGTGGAACAGTACTTTTTAAATAGGAAAAACAGCCTAAAATTTAATCTTCTAAAATAAAGTATTATATTTTCTTAATAAAATTTTTGTAGAGCGGATTTTTAACTGCCCCTGATTTTACGACAAGATATTAAGTACATTCAATTTACAATAAGCTTGTATTAAAATTTCTAGCATTTTGGGGGTGCAGTTTTTGACAAAACAGAAAAAGCAGAAATGGAAAAGGAATTTAGTGGTGATGACTGCCATAACCGGACTAGGGTTCTCTACATTTTATCCAGGCCTAAGTATTCCGGTTGCAGCGGTCGAACAGCCTGACCAGCCGATTCCTAAGGAAGAATCGGTCTCAATTGTTCAACTTGTAGTACCAAATGATAAGGCAAAGGACAAGCTTCTTGAGCTTGGAATTGACCTTACCCACAGAATCGAAGCACACGACGGAGTCTATGAAGTGGATGCCGTTGTCACACCAACAGAAATTGCCATGTTAAAGACCTTTGGCATCAATGTAAAAGAGACCCTGATCACCGAAAATCAATGGAACACACGCGTGGCAGAGCGGCAATCTACTGTCCAGCTGCAAGCCAGTCTGGCAGCTTCCGAGGATACACTTAAAGTCCTTAGGGCAAACCATTTTACCAATCAATCAGGCACCTTCCTATATCTCGAAGTGAAATCAAGCGCCGGTGCGACTGCTAGCACAGCACTTAAAGCAACTTGGACCGAGAACGGTGAGGAAAAATCTGCTACACTTTCTAGATTGGTAGATTACGGTGAATATTTATATCACTATTTGCTTCTACCAGTTAGCGCCATTCCTTCATCTGTTAAAATTGAAAGTAATCTTGGAGGAACAGCTACGAGCACCATTACTGAATGGTTAGGGAAAGAGCCGAAACATCCAAAAACAGATTATGTTACGGATTTTGTTGACCACTATATGGCACCAAATGAATTATATGAACGTGCCGAAAAACTTTCAAAAGAATTCCCGAACTTGGTAGAAATCATTGATATGCCAAATAAAACAAATGGTTACAGACGTCTTGCCCAAGCAACTATCGGCGGCACGACCAATCTCGCAGTTGTTGTTTCCTCAAAAGCATGGGGGCATGAAGGCGGGAATGATGTATCGGTAGAATTCAAGAATCCGGGAATCAATAATGCACCACTAAAAGTGACTGTGGATGGTACCAAGATTTTAGTAGATTTAGCTACTGATTCGTCAGGAAAGGCAACAAGTACTGCCGCACAAGTGGTTAAAGCACTGAATGAGAATGCTAGCCAACTTGTCACTGCGACTACATACCGCGGTAATACTGGTGCTGGTGTTGTCGCACCAACTACAAATGCTGCGATATTAACTGACGGCTTGAAAGCTGGGGCAGACGTTTCCCGTGATCCTTTTACAGTAAAAGCGATCCGAATCGGCAAGCATCGTGACGGTTCTAAACCAGGTGTTCTTGGATATGCTCAGGAGCATGCCCGTGAATGGGTGACCCCACTCGTAACAATCGAAACGGCGGAAAGACTACTGCGAAACTATAGTCAAGATAGTGAGACAAGAAAGCTTGTCGATAATCTTGATATATTCCTTGTACCTTCAGTAAACCCTGATGGTGCCAATTACAGCCTCAATGATTACAATATGCAGCGTAAGAATATGACCAATCACTGTGGTCCCACTGCCTCTGACCCTGGGTACCGTAATAATTGGGGAGTTGACCTTAACCGCAACCATTCTGTTGGTTCCGTTTTTGATGGCTATATTGGCGGAGGTACAAGTTGTACGGGAGAAACTTACGCTGGACCAGCTGAAAACTCTGAGCCTGAAGGAAGAAACCTTGTCTGGCTTGCTGACAAAAACCCAAATATTAAGTTTGCAATGAATATTCATAGTTATGGCGGCTACTTCATGTGGTCCCCTGGTGCTTACGATTCAAAACGTACAACACTGCCACGCCCCTCAGCTGGTGAAGAAGCGTTTTACTGGGCAGCTTCTGATAACATCTTAAATGATATTCAAGACCACCGCGGAACGGTCATTCTACCTAGCCGTACAGGTCCAATTCCTGACGTACTATACTCTGCTGCAGGTAACTCTGCGGACTACCTATGGTATGAAAAGGGGATTTATGCCTGGAACTTCGAAGTAGGGGCAGATTTATGGAATAAGGATACAAAAAGATGGCAGGCAGTTGGATTCCAGCCAGCCTTTGTAGAAGGTCATGAAGAAGCAATGGAATTTGCCAATGGGTTGATTGGCTTAATTAAAGTAGCCTACAACAGTGCAAAAGACCATCAGCCGCCTTCCTCAAAAGCTACACCTGGAAACGGTAAATACACAGGTCCGGTTGATGTTAAGATTGAAACAAGTGAGCCAGCCACCATTTATTATACGCTTGACGGCAGCCGCCCTACCTTCCAATCAGCTAAAATTAAATTAAGCGGCACCCGTGAATTTGCAGAAACATTAAAAATTGAAAAGACAACAACCATCAATTATTTCACTGTGGACGCCGCAGGAAACATTGAGAAAAACTACAATCCACTTGGTAATGGGAAAAACTATAATTCTGTAACGCTTACAATAAAATAACGGTTTGCAAGGGGTTGGCCTTACCGGGTCAACTCCTTTTTCATTGGTACTGATAGACTTTCTATTATATTGGGCCTTCTTTTTATATTTCAGCCTCTTTAATAGGTGGCCATAAAATCAACAAACCTCTAGCAAATGCTTCTGCTATTCCAAACCCGTTGTCACATAGCTTAATAGGATTAAAGGCGATAACCCTAGTACAAATTATCGCACTTTTCAACTGTAATTATATAGAAATACTATGGTTTCCAAATTTTTAAAACAGGCTCCTTCGTATTCGTAACCTTCCCCTTTTCTTCCAGATATCTATATGTCGCCTTTAGATTGTGATACCAAACATCGATCCCTGTTTCACCCTCATATCTCGGTTCATATCCTTGGTTCATTGCTGCAACCTTAATATAAACATCCCGGTAAGAAAATGTCCTGTCAACAACACTCTCCTCACACAGCTGGCAATAGCGAATGCAAGCTTGCAAATCTCCTTCTTCGATAGCGGGAGAAAGGCTTTCCATTTCTTCATGCCTTTTAACTCTATCTTGCCACTCTTGGCGTCAAGATTAGTAGCGTAAGAGCCCGAGAAAAGGAAATGAAGCATTTTACCTCTGTTTGGGGACCTTATCCAATCAGCCGCATTACTAAGAAAATGTATGAAGAAAGGATTCTGGAATTAAACGAAAAATACAGCCAAAATTATATGGATGGTATTCATACTTGTGGAAAAATGATTTTTCGGAAAGCATTAACTCAAGGCCTGATAAAAAATAATCCTACTGAGGATTTCAAAATGCCTAAAAAGCAGCAAAGTGTTGAAGAACTGGAGAAAGCAGAAGAGGATATTGTCTTTCTTGAAAAAGAGGAGCTTGCCCATTTTCTTAAATTATCCTATACAGACGGGCTTGAAATGGGGGGATTTTAATGAAAAGCAAGGTTCTATTAGAGTTACTAAAACTCTTTATAACCCTAACAATCATTTTGAAAAATATCAGCTTTTAACGCCAAAGACAAAGGGCTCTGTCCGAACAATCAGGATTGATGAAATGGTGATCAACATGTTAAAGAAGCATCGGCTTAAACAAAATGAAATTAAATTAAAAAACAGACTTGTTTACCAAGATAACGGATTTATTTTCGCTCGAGAGAATGGGCATCCATAATTAAGAAAAGTTATTGAGACCCGGCTAAAAAGGCTTCTAAAAAAAGCAGAAATAGAAAAGAACATTACTCCACACTCATTTAGACATACGCACACTTCATTATTAATTGAAGCTGGAGTTGGCATTAAAGAAATACAACAGCGACTTGGACATACAGATATTAATACTACAATGAATATCTATGCTCACATGACCGCCAATATGGAAGAAAAGGCCTCCCAACAGTTTAGCAAACTGATGAAAGACCTTCTCCTATAGTTAGCTTTTTTGTCACAGGTTGCTGTGTTTTTTAAAAAACGAGGACAAATCCGAGGACAAGAATAGCATATTATCATTTTAGACGTTGATATAACAAGGTTTTTAACCCCTTATTACATCATGCCGCCCATTCCTCCATATTAGGCAGGCCCAAGCCACCTGCACCAACAGGTTCTGGTTTAGCTTCTGTTTCCTAAGAAGCTAGGAATTCCCCTGCTGGTTTAAGAGACTATGGGAATAAGATGATCCATTCAATAATGGACGTGCTGAATTTCCCTGTCATGTAACAGGAAACACTGATTGCTCTCTTAAAAGCCTTTTTCGATAAACAATATTAGAAAGCTGTACACTAACTTCATAAAGAACAAGCAAAGGGACAATAACCAAAATGTCCGAAATTAAATCCGGGGGCGTAATCAGGATTGATACGATAACCAGGGCAAAATAAGAAATCTTACGTGACTTTTTCAGCCTTGTAGGATTTAATATTCCTAATCTTGTTAGGAACATGACCACAAGCGGCATTTCAAATAAAATACCGAATGGTAAAATCAAGTTAATCATAAACCGAAAATATTTTTCCGCAGTAAACATCATCTCGAACTGCCCAGCGGAAAGTGAAGTCAGAAACCCTAAAACAATAGGAAATAACACAAAATATCCAAAAGAGATTCCTATGATAAATAAGATGAATAACCCAGGGATAAAACGAAATGTAACCTTCCTCTCCTCAGGTTTCAATGCAGGTGCTACAAAGCGCCATACCTGAAATGCAGCTAGCGGAATAGTTGCAGCTATTGCACATACAGCAGCGATAATCATATAGACCCACAGGATCTCACTTGGACCGAGAACTGCAAGTTTTCCTTCTAAATCCTTAATAAGCAGTTCATATATATCCTGTACGAATATGAAACTCAATATGAAGAAAGCAACAAAACCTATCAGAGTTTTTATAATTCTGCTTCGGAGTTCCTCCATATGCTCAATAACGTGCGAATCCTTGCTTTCCATATTTGCTCCTCCTTTTTTGGTCACTTTGCGTACAAACCAATAGCCCCCCGAGTGGTGGCAAGTATTTCAATAATATAGCTTGAAGAAAAAAACGCGGAAATACTATTTAAGCTCCGTCTAGACTGAATTTCTTTTGAACTTATTGGCAACAATTATTACAATATTGACATACAAAGAAGCAGACGAGTCTCCCCGCCCGCTATCTCATCATTCCTATTTATCCCTCTTTTTTAACAGCTGTCACTTCAGACTTATTCTCTTTTTCTTCCTCTTTATCTGAATCAGATACTAATCCTTTGGTTGCACCTTTGAATTCTGATAAAGTGCGTCCAAAAGCCCGACCGATTTCCGGCAGCTTGGAGGGTCCAAAAATGATTAGAGCAATAACGAGCACGATGACCAACCCAGGAATTCCGATATTTGAAAGCATTCTCAGACCCACTCCTTTTTAGATACTTTTCCATTTTATATATATTAACTATTATTAACCTTCAAGTATAACTCTGGATAACTATTAATTAGTGACTTTCCCCTGCTTGTTCATCCTTTGTTTTTCATGTGCACGATTATGGGCGCGCGTACGATCTTCTTCGACTTCATTAGTTTTTTGGACACCTTCAGCAACGATGGCTGATGATACTTTTCTGAGTCCAGCTTGATCCTTATCAAAAACAAAGGATGCTCTTGTTGAAATATCTGCCCCAGGTTCTGTTACGAATGGAACCACACGGTAATCCGCCCTCCATTGCTCTGGTGTTACCTTGCATCGGACGTACCCACGGTAATCATTGAAGAATTTAATATGTGAATTTTGGCTTAATATTTTGTCAGTATCTGCTCGTTTGTCTGCCCCGTTTCCACCAGATGTGATGGATGTACCGACAAATTCCACACCGAAAGTCTTTGAGTTTGGATCATTGAAATCAGTTTTTAAATTGGAAGCCCAGCTAGCATGTACATCACCGGTCAATACTACCAGATTTTCAATGTTTTTGCTTTTTACTACATCTATCAAACGGTCGCGTGCAGCCGGATAACCATCCCAAGAATCCATGCTATATTTTGGAGCAGTAGGTGTTCCATAATTCCGCTGTGCAAAGAATATCTGCTGAGGAAGCACATTCCACTTTGTTTTTGAATTCGAAAGATTCTCAGTTAGCCACTGCTCCTGCTCTGGTCCGAGTAATGAACGCTTCGGATCAAGAGACTCTGGCGTTTGCGGTGAGCTTCCATCGCCGTTTGCCTGATCATCACGGTATTGCCGTGAATCAAGTACAAAGAAAGAAGCCAGATCACCATATGAGAAATTCCGGTATAAACGCATATCAGCCCCCTTTGGCAATGACGATTTACGAAGAGGCATATGCTCGTAGTAAGCCTGATAAGCAGCTGCCCTGCGTTTGATAAATGCCTCCACTGATTGTCCCTTTTCCGGAATTACATTTGCATAGTTGTTTTCAACTTCATGGTCATCCCATGTCACGACCCATGGGAATGCAGCATGCGCTGCTTTTAAATGTATATCAGAACGGTATTGAGCGTATCTGTTTCGATAGTCCTCAAGTGTAATAATCTCCGGACTGTTATGTACACGGACATTACCCGTAGATGAAACATATTCATTTGGACCGTACTCATATATGTAATCGCCAAGGTGAAAGACAAGATCAAGATCTTCTTTTGCCAAATGTTTATAAGCTGTATAATAGCCATGTTCAAATTGTTGGCATGAAACAAAAGCGAATGTCAGACTAGAAACACTGGAACCTAATAACGGGAGTGTTTTCGTTTTCCCTGTCTGGCTTACTTCCCCTCCACTTTTAAAACGGTAAAAATAAACCTTGTCAGGTTTTAACCCGCTTACTTCCACATGGACAGAGTGACCCAGTTCTGGCCTGGCTATTTCCTTGCCATTCTTTACAATTTTTCTAAAATGCTCATCCTTTGCAATTTCCCATTTAACTGAAACAGCTTCATGAGGCATTCCGCCGCCATTCAACGGATCTGGAGCCAACCTTGTCCATAAAACAACACTATCTGAGAGTGGATCACCAGACGATACACCAAGAGTAAATGGATAATCGCTGAATTTTGGGGCAGCATTTACCTCAATCCCCCCCATTGATTGCGCAAGGGCAAGACCCAATGAAAGTCCGGCAAGCTTACTCGCTCCCTGGATAAAGTTCCGGCGGTCCATATTTTTGCCTAAGCTTTCTTGGCTCCAATTCTTAATCAATTCATCCACAGCTTTTTCATTATTCATTGCTCTTTCCCTCCTAAATAAATCTTTGAAACTGGTTTTAGTATAAGAGGACTTTTTAAAAGGCGTATTAAGGTCTGTAAATCACTAATTTTCTAATTAGGTATTTCGTTTTAGGACTTTGGAATCCATTAACCAAAAAAACTATATGACTCGACCTTTCATTTATTAAATCCTGTAAAACCCCACAAATATTGACAGTCTTTTTTCCTAATTTTCTTCATAAATCCTTTATTTAATCGTTACAAATAATTGGGTTTAAGATCGTTTAGGTTAGTTTAAGTGACTTTATTTTCCCGTGTAGACGATCCAGTTTCCTTAAAAGAGTCTATCAACATATCAAAATCGCAATTAAACTGGATCCAATACAATTCACTCTAAACATGAATCATAAATTTTTTAATAATAATCAAACCAATATCCTCCTCGATACGTTTATTTATAGTGAAGGGAGCAAAATATCGTCTTGATTAAAAAATTTCAAAGAAAGGTATTAAAAAACCTGCAACATATTGATTGGCATTCGATTCTCCTGTTCATCTTTCTGGCTTAAAGAATCGTATTTTAACATTTATCAAGAAAATAATTTCACGGGGTGAAGAAATGTTGAAAAAAATGAAGTTTATAAGTGTATGGATTATAGCCTTACTTTCTGTGGTTATTCTACCAAATGTAATTGGTGCTTCTTCTACTAAAAGTAAAATTCCAGTGTCAGAGACAGGCTTTGACACCCACATCACCAACAATTCCCTTGCCGTAAGTCCGGATGAGCAAATAGCCGTTGTCTCAGATAGCCGTGAACAATACGTCCTAGTCTATGATCTTACAAAAGGCAAGCTGCGCAAAAAGATCGACGGCTTTGGTTCACCGAGAAACATCGTGTTTATTGATGGTGGCTCCGAGTTTGTCGTCTCAGACAGCACGCTCGGTACGCTTCGTTTTTACAGCACAAAAAACTTCACCTTGAAAGATGAAGTCGTCGTTGGTCAAGGTGCATTCGGGACTGCTGTCAGCCCTGATGGAAAGATATTGTATGTGAACAATCAAGCACACAATTCTGTCACTGTCGTGGATTTGGAAAAACGAAAACCGTTGGCCGTCATTACCGGTTTCGCCCAACCAAGACAAGGCATAAAAGTCTCTCCAGATGGAAAATACATCTTTGTCACGAACTTTCAAGGAGATAAAGTATCCATCGTTGATGCCGCAACACAGAAAATCATTCGTGAAATATCAGGTTTCTCTATGATTCGCGGAATTTCGATCACTGCTGATGGAGGTACATTGTATGCCGCGAACAGCGGACGCAACAGCATTTCCGCAGTTGATACACTTGACGGCAATATAAAGAGTGAAATCAAAGTGGGTCGTGAGCCATATGGTGCTTCTCTTTCGCCTGATAACAAGCTCCTTTTTGCAAGCAATAAAGCTGACAATACGATTGACGTAATCAATGTCTCTGATCACCGCGTAGTTAAAACAATTGACGGTTTCAATGAACCAAGACAAGCAATTGTCTTTAGCCACGACGGGGAACGGGCTTATGTATTAAATCGGGATCTCACTATTGCACGTGTGAATGTTAAGACCTTCTCCATCACGGATATAATTCAGGATGAGTCAAAAAAGTACAAGCTTAAAATGCTAAGATCAGACAAAGTAGGGACATATTTAGCAGATCAAGAAGGAATGACCCTTTATTATTTCACAAAAGATGATTCTAGCGTCAGTAATTGCAAAGGTCAATGTAGTGAAATTTGGCCGCCTTTCCATGCAGATAACATTATCTCCGCTAAAGGATTCAACAAAAAAGAGTTTAAAACTATCATAAGAGATGACGGACAAAAGCAAACAACTTATAAAGGGCATCCACTTTATTACTTTGTGAAAGATAAGCAGGCCGGTGATATAAATGGACAAGGCGTCAATAATGTCTGGTTTGTTTTAGGCAAAAAGGTTTTTGAGGAATAATTAAGTTTAGTTTTGCACAAATAGTTAGAAATCTCTCAATAAAACCGTTCATATTTGAGCAGATGAAAAATAAAAGAAAAATAGTTTTGTTTCACAAAAAATGGTCCTAAAGTATAATAAATGTCACTTTTTTATTCTAGAATTTGCTTAGCGCATGTTTTCCGCAAAAACTACCTAGACCCCTTATATAAAGACTGAAAAAAAGCTGAACAGTATATTGCTGAACGTTTTTAATGAAGTACCGTTATACCAAACCGGATAAGCTGTTGTTTTTGAATAAAGATTGTTAATAATGGTTTCCTATTCTTGAAGAAAACTCTAAAAAATTCAAGCCACCTTCTAATGATAGGTGGCTTTGTTTTATTCGAATAAGGTACTGGTTTAAAATCTTCATAAAATTTTAACTTGATGGTGATAGATTCTGCCGACAAAACACAGATATTATACGCTATCGCGTTTTTCACTTTAGACCTCATTAAAGAATAAATCGGCACTTATATTATTGATAAAAACAACGGAGAACGGAATCCCATATAGATATACCAGTATAAGAGATGGAATGGCTTTACAGCGGAGCTTAAACACTTGATTTTTCAGATATTCCGTTACTAACCTAATTTCCCACATCACAAACCTATAATTAACGCATCACAATATTCCCGGATATGGAGGCAGCACAGAAGACAATAACTTTTTAGAAACAGGATGTTTTAATCGTTCAAGTTGTTCCAAATCATCTAACCATTCAACAACCTCACCATTGTACATTACCGCTAGACGGTCTGCGATGTAATTGACTGCCTGTAAATCATGGGAAATAAAGAGATATGAAAGTTGAAACTCTTCTTTTAATTGTGCCAAAAGATTTAATATTTGTACTTGAACAAGAACATCTAAAGCACTTACAGCCTCATCAAGAATAATTAACTTTGGCTTTAAGGCAATCGCTCTTGCGATATTGATTCTTTGTAGCTGTCCTCCACTGAACTGGTATGGGTATTTACGAATATCTTCTGGGCTTAACCCAACGATCTCCAAAAGCTCCTGTACTTTCTTTTTCTCTTGAACAGACGTAAGCCTTTCGTAATTTCTTAACGGCTCAGCAATGATCTCCCCTATAGTTAGTCTTGGGTTAACAGCGCTATAACAATCTTGAAAGACAACTTGCAGATTTCGCCGTAACTCCTTTAATTCTTTTGCTTTTAAACAATAAAGGCTCTTCCCCTGAAACCATACCTCTCCCTGATCCGGCTTTTCCAGTCCCAGAATAATTTTACCCAGGGTACTCTTTCCAGATCCACTTTCTCCAACGAGGCCTAAACATACTCCTTCTTCCATAGTTAGAGAGATGCTCTTAATGGCTTCAACAGATTTACGCTTCCCAAAAACAGGGTTCCCCAACAAGTATGTTTTCTTTATTCCTTTCAACTCAAGCAAGCTCACTCTTCATCCACCTAACTCTTTATCTTGATTTTACACATCGTACTAGATGGTCTTTTTCATACTCTTTAAATTCAAGATTATAACTTGAACATGTATAATCTGCGTCCTCACATTGTTCTAAAAATGGGCATGTTTTTTCACTATTTATTAAATTGGGGCGCGAAACGCTGGCACGTTTTTCAATCCTTATCTTTCTTCTTGTTAATCCAAGTCTGGATTCCAACAAGACTTTGGTATACGGGTGCATTGGGCTATTTAACAACTTCAACACTGGTGCTTTCTCAACGATATAGCCGCCATACATCACAGCTACTTCGTCAGCTAACTGAGCAATCACCCCTAGATCATGTGATACTAATAAAATGCATGTATTGTATTCTTTCCTTAACTTATCCAACTGTTTCAAAACCTGGAGTTGGTTTGTCGAATCAAGTGCAGTCGTCGGCTCATCAGCGATGATGATAGATGGACTTAAAGACATGGTAATCGCAATCATAACCCGTTGCAGCATCCCGCCGCTTAGCTGAAACGGATATTGATTCAAGACATTCTCTGGATTAGGCAAGTCCGTTTTTTCTAAATACTCCACAGCTATTTTCCGCGCTTGCTGCTTCGTTATGGGCAAATGAGTTCTAAGTGTTTCAATAAAATGCCGCCCTATCGTCCTCACAGGATTAAAGGCGATCATAGGGTTTTGCATAATCATAGCGATCTCACTACCCCGTACTTTCCTTAAGTCTTCTGTGGAAACATTTAAAAGATCAATATTTTTAAACTTGATACTCCCTTGTACCACCTTTGCCTTTTCAGGTAAAAGATTTAACAAAGACATGCATGTCATCGTTTTCCCTGATCCACTTTCTCCGACAAGGCCCAACACTTTCCCAGCCTCGAGCTTAAAGCTGACATCATGGACAGTTTGAGTCACTCCATACGGTGTCGTTACAATAACATTCAAATTGTCTACAGTTAGAATGGGGTCTTGTCCCATCTTCTATCCTCCCTTCTATTCCTTTTTTAGGTCTAGAGCATCCTTCAAAGCTTCGCCAAACAAGTTAAAAGCAATCACAACGATGAAGATCATCATCCCAGGGTACAGCATCAATGAAGGGGTTTCTCTAAAAAATGGCTTACTATCATTGATCATCATTCCCCACTCTGCATCTGGAGGCTGTATGCCCAGACCTAGAAAAGAGAGACCAGAAATCGCCAAAATAACTCCTCCGATGTCCATAAAGATTAATACAACAACTTGAGAGATGATGGCAGGTAAGATATGTTTGATGATAATGATACTCCTTGGTGTCCCGCATATTTTGGCTGCTAAGACAAAGTTTTGCTCCTTTACACTAAGTACCATACCTCGAATGACGCGTGCATAAAAAACCCATTGGACAAGCACCATCGCCAAAATCAGATTGCCAAGACTCGGTCCTAAAATCCCGACTAAAGCAAGGGATAGAAGAAAGCTTGGGAATGCCATGAGTATGTCACACATTCTCATGAAAAGATAATCAACCTTACCCCCTATAAAGCCTGCATACATACCAAGTGGGATACTAATAATCATCATTAATCCCATGACAAGGAAAGCTGTTCCCAACGAGGTTCGTGTTCCATAGATTAATCGGGACAAAATACATCTCCCTAAATGATCAGTCCCCAATGGAAACTGAGATGAGGGCCCTTGCAGCTTCTGAACGATATCAATCAAGTTCGGATCATTAGGAGCCAAAAAAGGAGCAAAAAGAGCCAATACTGTCAGGAAGGAAATAATCATGATGCTGATCATCATGAGCTTATGTGTCATCAGCTTTCGTTTCACGTTTTGCACCACTCTTATTTCTCTCCCTCCCAGCGTATACGAGGATCCAGGAAAGAATATGTAAGATCCACAAGAAGATTACAGACCACAAAGATCACACCCATAAATAATACACACCCCTGAATCATCGGATAATCTTGATTTAATATAGATGTGACAAATAACTGTCCCATGCCGGGCCAAGCAAAAATTGTTTCAACAATAACCGCTCCGCTTAGCATGTTACCGAAGCTCATGCCAAGTCCAGTTATCACAGGTAGTAAGGACTTTTTTAAGACATGTCTGATAACGATTAGTCTTTGGCGCAACCCTCTCGCTCTAGCATAAACAACAAATGGCTCATTCAAATTTCCCAGCATACTAGCACGAAGCAATCGCATATACGTACCTATATACGCAAAAGCCAATGTCAAGGAAGGAAGCACTAGATGAGCCAAAGTCCCCCTTCCCAATACAGGAAATAAATCTAACTTTACTGATAAAAAATAGATCAAGAGAAAGCCAAGCCAAAAGGTTGGCATAGAGACACTTACAAAGGCTAATATTCTGCTAAACTGATCAACAAATTTCCCCTTGTAAATAGCAGAAAACATTCCTAAGGGTAAACTAATAACAACAATAAAGATAAGCGAAGCAAATGTTAATTGAACTGTTGGGAAGAAATGTACCACAATTTCTTCCCATACAGAGTTATTGGACACATAAGACATCCCTAAATCCAATTGCAACACTTTTCCCAGCCACTCAAAATACTGGACATATAAAGGCTTGTTTAATCCAAGCTCAACTCGAAGGGCTGCCACTGTCTCATCCGTAGGAGGAATATGTGACGCCCTTAAGTAAGCTACTGCCGGATCTCCAGGAATTAAGTGAAGCAAGATAAAAGTGATGAGAGAAATTCCTAATAAAATTGGAATTAAACTTGTGAGACGTTTAAAAATAAACCAACTCATGTAGCACTCCTTAAGTTGTTTTTAAGTATCCCCACTTCAATTAACGTCAATTGAAGTTAAAGGGACCTCAGCTTCTTGAGGTAAAAAATCTACTCCACTAATGTTTTTTTGATATACTGCTATATTAGACTGATAAGATATCGGTAAATAAATTGCTTGTTCGTGCAATGTCGTTAATATTTCTGAATATAGTATTTTTCTCTCTTCTTCGTCTGTAGTTAATAATACTTTCTTAATTTTCTGGTCTATTTCTTTTTTTATTGGCAACCCTAATTGAGCGTTATAATCTGGACCACCATTTTCCGTATTTGTCGTCATAGCTGCTAAATAGGAATGTGGATCAAATGGTACAGCCCAAGTAGATGTAAATAATAAATCAAATTCACCTTGAAATGCATTTGTCCAAAAAGTATTAGTTTCTTGACTAGTCAACTTAACATCTATTCCTAGCTTTCTAAAATCACCTTGGGTAAATTCTGCGATTGACTTTTGGATGTTGTCTGTACTATTAAACAGTAATTCCAATTGCAATTCTTTTCCGTCTTTTTCTCTAAATGGTTTCCCCTTCACTTGTTTCCATCCAGCTTCATCCAATAACTGTTTTGCTTTTTCTGCATCATATTCATAAGGCTCTATATTAATTTTCGTGTATGGCAAAATAGGTGGAAACAAAGTATCAGCCTTTTTTTCCATACCATAAAAGATCTTATCAATAACAGCCTGTTTATTAAAAGCATGTTGGAGCGCTAACCGAACTTTAAGATCTTTAGTCGCTTCTCTATTTGAGTTAAGAAGCAGCGTTCTTGTAGCTGTAGGTTCTGACAATTTGGTTTCATATTGCCCTGAATTCTTCAAAAATTGGAATGAATCTTGGCTTATGACCCCGTTTCCAAAAATAAAGTCGAGTTCTTTTTTCTCAAAAGCTAATACTCTTGACTCACCGTCAGTAATGACTTTAACAACCACCTTATCTACTTTAGGTTTAGTACCCCAATACTGTTCATTCCTTTTAAAAACTGCAAACTCATTTTTCTTATATTCACTCAATACCCACGGTCCTGTGCCAATCGGAGACTTGAGTCCGTCCTTAAATGTGTTTTGACTGTCAGGAAAAGCAGCTTCGCCTACAAATCGCAACGGTCTGATGTAAGTTAGTTCTTGAAGAGTTGGATAATACGCGTTGTTCAAAATAAGTTTAAATGTATATTCATCTATTATTTCAGTACCTTTGATTTGGTTAATTAATTCCACCCATTCATGTTGTTTGCGATTAACTAAAATGGTATCAAAGTTTTTCTTAACGATTGCAGCATTAAAGAGGGAACCATCGGAAAATTTAACATCTTTCCTCAGATGGAATACATATTCTTTTCCATCTTTCGATATATCCCAGCTCTCTGCAAGCCAAGGCTGAATTTCTCCGCCTTCACCGTAATAAACAAGGGATTCATATACCATAGCCTGGGAAAAAAACTCATTCGGAAAATATGTGTGTGGATTTAAGTCACCTATATCCCCTGGCCATGAAAAAGTAACAACTTTTTGTTTATCTTTATCTGATGTATTTTCTTGATCTATTGTTGTGTTGCTGCAACCAGTAACAAAAATTGTGAAAATTACTAGTAGTCCAACAAAAGAATGGAATAAATTAGACCGTTTTAAAAACATGTTTTCTCACCTTCAATTATGGAATTTTATCTATTTGAAAAATTACGAAATATAAAAAAGCATTTCCAACCAGATTTAACGGTCAGAAATGCTTATAGTTTAAGAACAAATTCGTCTTCTAGCACTCTAACACCTCCCTATCTCCCGTAGGTTTAACAGCATTTTTAGAACGGGCAGGTTTTCTGACTTAGGTTCATCATCTCCATGCGTCTTCCCGGATATTATCCAGTGACTTCCTTGCATAGGACTCACCATTACAGCGGCGGGACCGTGCCGGATTTTGCACCGGCTTCCCTTTTAAATATTCGCATTTAAACGAATATACCCATTCCAATACTATATGAAATTTTCCCTCATATTCATAGTAAATAATAGAGCTTGTCTATCCTAAAATTATTTTGTCGAAACCATTTGTTACTTCTTAACACTTTATTAGTTTCATCTCTAAGTAATTTTTGATAAACCCAGCTACTAATCCTATCCATCTAGCAATAAACGAAATACAGTTAGTAAAAAGGAGAATAAACAGGTTCTCTTTAAAATTCAACAAATTTTAAATTCTCCTAAATTATACAGTTTTACGATTACAACTCTCTCAAAATGGAGATATTCACTATATGAAAATAAAACCAAAAAAAGTTTACCTAATACAAATTATATTCGTTATTGCAAATTTATGCTATATCAAATTAAAGTCCTGATGTTTTTTAACGGCTCGTTATGTATGGAAGTAATAATTTTATATATGAATAGTTATCTGTAACGACATATATCGAATGATAGTGAGGAAGATTTGTATTGCTCCCGTCAGAATTTGTTTACTTTAAATAAGTAAATACTTACTATAATATTTAAAATCATCCTAATTTATGTAATAATAAATATACTACAATAAAGGAAAGGTTTTGAGGGGATTTTCGTTGGAAAGTATGGAACTGCTACATAATAAAATAGAGACAATGAGGAAAGAATTAATAAATACAGCCTTGAAACATGGATTCTCCTCACCAAAAACATTACATTTGAGCCAAGAACTTGATAAACTCTTGAATATACTTGTGCATGAACAGGAGTCGCTAACTCCAATAGGCCTTCAATAAGATGTAAGGGTGCTTCTCCACTAAGTAAGTAGGCTTGAAGCCTGATGATCATATTTTCTCCTTTCTACCATAGGGCTTCATGGTTCAATAGCGGGAAAACAGTTGGATCCCTACTTAAAAAGTTCATGAAAAGAATTGATTTCCTTTCTGTTTTTTAAAACATATTAACTCCTACTGTAGAGAACGGATTTATACGTTTTATCATATATCATCCGTACATAAAAAACATATGCAAATATCATTCATTAAGGTAGTGGTAGTGCAGCTGGAAGAAAGCAAAAACTCCCCTCTTTTCTTGTGAAGAGAGCTTAGCTTGCATATTGAGGTCCTTTATTGGATAGAGTACGCGAATACAATTGAATATTAGGAAATGCACACCATTATCCATATTTAAGAAAAGTGATTATAAATAAAATCTCTAATTGAAGAACCTTAGCTAGAGTTGCCTCAAACGTTACAAGGTTGCCTATTGCCATACTAGAAACCTATCGAAAATATAGAGAGCCTCTTAAAACATTTATTTTAATAGTTTTCCAAGTTCAGGCGTTACTTCTTTTGACCACCTGTCTGTCCATTCACTTCGGATTTCAGCTAACTTCTTAACATCAGGCTTATATGTCTTATCTGATTCTTTTAGTCCAATGACGCTTTCGTATTTCTCAGGTAGCTTCATACCTTTAAGAACAGGATAGAATCCTGCTTCTGCAGATGTTTTTTGTGATTCCTCACTAATTAAGTAGTTAATAAAATCAATTGCTTCTTGTTGATTTGGAGAATTTTTCACCAACGTTGCACTAAAGGCGTGCATATATACTCCTTCTTTTGGCACGACCATTTTCAAAGGTAAACCAGAATTTACTGCTAGGTCAGCAATTACATAGCTTCCCATTACAGTAACATCGGCTGCCCCTTGTTGAATAGCGGGCATCATCTGAGTAGAATTTTTATAAAAAGTAGAGGAATATCCGGCTAGTTCCTTTGCCTTTTTTAACCCAGGTTCTAAGTTATCTATACTACCTCCGTTGGCCAACGCAAAAGAATATAGGGTGTTAAAGCCCCAGTCGTTAGAAATATCAGCAAATGCTGTTTTCCCCTTATATGCAGGACTCGCTAGGTCATTCCAAGATTCTATTGGCTTGATTTTATTCTTTTTAAAAGATTCTGTGTTGTATGCAGGAGCATTAACAAGACCAAATGCAGGTGCGGCAACATTATCTATAGCTATAAAACGAGAATCAACATTTTTTAAGTTAGGCACCTTTGTTTCATCAATGACTTCAACAAGCCCTTTTTCATTTGCACGAGGTACATCTAATGGAACAAAGAAAGCAATATCAATTTGAGGAGCTTTTTTCTGTAATTCTACTTTTGAAAGAATCTCACCTGATAAACCAGCAATATAATTGATTTCAATGCCAGTTTCTTCTTTGAATTTCGGTGCAATTTCTTCACGAATTATTTTCTCGATTTTTCCACCATTGCCGGCAATAGTGATTTTTTTTGTAGTTCCTTCCCCTGAGGCACCGGTTGATTTTTGTGGTGTGGGGGCACAGCCAGACATAGCAGCCAGCATCAATACTACAAGCAAGCTAAGAATCTTTTTCATCTTTCATTCCTCCTTGTTTTGGATGTTTAGTCGAAAGTAATTTTTTGAAATCGCTTTCATTTATATCATTTCTACTACACTGTTAAACAATCTTACTGTTCATCGAAGTAATTAACGCCCATAAATTATCCGCCCCTGAACTTAAAACTTCCTCACCCAGTTTTTGAGACCAAAAATCCTCATTTCCAAACTCATCACGCCATGACCAAAGTCTTCTAGTGCTATGTTGCAAAGAATGTTCATCCGTAAAACCCATTGCACCATGAATTTGATGTGCAATGGGTACCCCAAGACTGGCAGCATCCCCTACTCTAATTTTAGCTATCATGATTTGTTTTTCTCCATCTTCTGCTATAAACGCCTTGATTGCTAAATCAGTAACCGCTTTTGCTGCGGAAACTTCACCTGCTAAAATTGCTATCTGTTGCTGCACGGCTTGAAATTTCGCTATTTGTCTTCCAAATTGTTCTCGTTCAGTTGAATACGCAACGCTAAGTTCTAAAACTCTTTCTAGCGCCCCAGTCATTTGAACGGAACGAACTAATGCACCTAAATACAATATCTTATCTTCATCAATTTCCACACACCCCGAAACTGATTTATTTTCCACAAATACATTTTTGAAATCCAGGTGATCTCTTGATTCACCTGCGAGGTTTTTTCCTGGCTCAATTTGACATGCATCTTGATCTACAATAAATACCATTTTTCCTTCATCTGAATCTCCTAAAACTACAATTGTTTGAGCCGTACGAGCCCATGGAACGTTTTTTGCTGAACCAGATATAATATAACCATTTGATTTTTCTGTAAAACTAATTTTTTGCTCTTTTGAACTTAATACTAGTGTCATAGGCTTATTTGATATAGGTAAACCGGCTTTGGATAAAATCCAATTCGCTATAAAAGTTTCTGCGATAGGCACCGGAGCAGAGAAATTTCCTGCAATTCTTAAGAAGTTAAATGCATCAGTTAGACTACCGCCAGAACCACCGGATTCTTCAGATATCCCTATAGTCGTCATGCCTGTTTCATTTAACATTTTCCATAATTTAACTGGAAATTCACCTTCTTCAGAATCATCAATAAGATCTTTTGTACATAAGTCTTTTAACAATTTCCGAGATGTATCCTCTATAATCTGGCTTAAGTCAATCACTTTATTCCTGCCCCCTTTGCAATAATTCCCCTTAATATTTCTGTTGTACCACCACGAAGTGTAAAACCAGGGGAGTGTAAAATTGCTGTAGCTAACAAAGAATTAAAACGTGGATTCGAGTTCTGTGATGGTAATGAGACAAGTAAACGCGCGACTTCTGCGACTTTACACTCAAACTGGGTACCTAAATCTTTTACTAAAGCAGCAGTAATGTCGGGAGAAATACCTTTTTGAAGTAAACGTGCCACACCTAAAGATAACTCACGTAATGTAGTTAGATGGGCCACCAATCTTCCAATGGAGATGTTACGGTGCTTATCTAATGTATCCTGTTGTAAGACACGAATTAACTCAACAAATAATGGAAATGTACTTAAAAAGCGCTCTGGGCCACTTCGTTCAAAAGCCAATTCAGCCAAAATTTGTTTCCAGCCATCTCCAATTTTTCCGACAGCCATTCTATCCGGAATGAACACGTCTTCTAGGATGACCTCATTAAAATGATGTTCCCCTGTCATTAACCGAATAGGACGTATCGTTACACCTGGCGATGATAAATCTACAATTAATTGACTAAAACCTTCATGTCTATTTTCTGTTCTAGGTGAGGTTCGACATAGTGTCATCATGTAGTGCGAGAAATGAGCTCCACTTGTCCATACCTTACTTCCATTAAGTAGCCAGCCTTTATCAACTTTCTTCGCACTTGTTGATATTGATGCTAAATCTGAACCTGAATTTGCTTCACTCAGTCCGATTGAGAAGTATACCTCACCTCTAGCAATGCGTGGAAGTATCTCTGCTTTTTGACTTTCATTTCCATAACGTAATAAAAGAGGACCTGACTGTCTATCTGCGAACCAATGTGCTGCAACAGGGGCACCGATAGCCAACAATTCTTCAGTGACAACATAACGTTCTAATGCTGTTCGTTCATGTCCGCCATATTTTTTAGGCCAAGTCATCCCAAGCCATCCACGCTGACCAAGCTTACGGCTGAATTCAGGATCATATTTACTTAGCCATGAATCACAATGGGGCACAAAAGAACCCTTTTCCAATTCCTCCTTAAGAAAACTACGAACTTCATTTCTTAGCTCTTCTGTCTTTCCTGATAATTCTACTGATTGTAACTCTAAACGCTTTACCATACAATTTCACCCCTGAAAGTGTTATTTAGCATAGATTATCAACCTATTGTTCTTTCTAAACGCCTAAACTAAATTTCCTCTACTAATTGTTCCAAGAAATAAAGAATGATTTAATTTCACAATTTTTTTCGCCTTTATACCTCATTTAATTTGCTCACAACGTTAATATTATCTGAATCATTTAAAGTTTGGCTTACGTTTCTCCATCATTGCATTCATGCCCTCTTGATAATCTGGATGTTCGGTAACTATCCCCATAAAGGAGGAAACCATATCGAGCGATGTTCTTAAGTCTGTCTTTTGACCATGATACACCGTTCGTTTTATCAACCGAATCGCTTGTTGCGGACCTCTGGCAAGACTACTCGCCAACTGATAAACTTCCTCCATCAACGAATCATGAGGGACATGTCGTGTAATGACTCCTAAATCGAAAGCTTCTTCTACATCAATAATTCTTCCTGTCCATAATAGTTCAAGTGCTTTGTCCAACCCTATCAGTCGAGGTAAATAATAACCACCACCATCACCTGGTACAAGCCCTAGTCTTACGTATCCTTCGCCAAGTCTCGCCCTTGATGAAGCTATTCGCAGGTCACAATGTAAAGCCATATCTAGTCCTGCACCTATGGCATCACCATTAATCGCAGCAATTGTCGGCTTATCTATTTCTTCCATTAGAAGTGGAATTCGTTGAACATACTTCCATAAACTATTCTTCCGATTTAATCCTGTAGTAGAAAAATCCTGTTCATTATCCCCATCAAGATTCAAAAATCCTAGCCCTTCTTTCATTGCTTTAAGATCGCCGCCTCCACAGAAAGCACTGCCATTTCCAGTCAAAACTAAAACCCGAATATCATCGTTGTCCCTTACTTCTTCTAAAGCCTTAATCCATGAATTAATCATCTGTATACTGAATGAATTCTTTGCATCCGGTCGATTTAATGTAATTGTAGCCACACCTTCTTGTACTTTAAAAATCAAATCAGTCATATCGTCACCCCTATAATTATTTAAGATAATTTTTTTGAAATATTAAATGCAGTTTCTTTTACAAGTTTTATATACAATTCTATTTTTGATTCATCTACTCTTGCTGTTGGGATAACCAAGGAAATAGATAAAAAATCCTTGTTATACCGCTCTTTAATTGGGGCACTAATCGAAAATGATCCAACTACACGTTCACTTTTACTCATCGCATAGCCTTGTTCTCTTATGACCTGAATTTCTTGTTTTAATTTTTCTTTATCCGTAATCGTTTCCTTGGTTATGGGCTCTAAAGTCATGCTGTCTAATAGCTTATTAACTTCATAATCCGAAAGTAAAGATAATAACGACTTAGCAGATGCACCTGCATACAATGGTGAATATTGACCAATATATGTGAGAGACCTTAATTCATGGTTACTTGCTACATATCCAATACACTTCCTCATGTTTTGATGGATGATACTTAAACAGACTGTTTCACCGAAAAATTCAGACAAGCTTTTCATTTCTGATTTTGCTACAGACATGAGATTAGAGTTTTTTTCCACCAGATGGCCTAAAAAATACAGTTCAATACCTAGTCGATAAGATTTCCTTTCCTCATTCTTATCAATTAATCCTTGTGATACCAATGTATTTAATATTCTTTGCAGGCTTGATTTAGATAACCCTAATTTTCGATGAAAATCAGCTAATGTAAGCTCTTTCTCTTCTGGTGAAAATGATTTTAATACTTCAATAGCTCGATTGATTGTTTGCATATCGACATCTTCCTCGCACTTTTTTTACAAACTTCGATTTTTTGAAAGCGTTTACTTTTTTGTGTTTTAGATTACTCCTTCAGATTTTAATCGTTCTATTTCATTCATATCCAATTTTAATTCTTCTTGAAGAAATGACACTGTATGTTCACCTAGTAGTGGAGGGTGCTTCCTGATAGTCATTGGGGTATTTGAAAAACGTATTGGATTCCTTACTAGTTTAACCTTGCCTAATGTAGGGTGAGGAACTTCTTCCACCATCTTTCTCGCTTTAACTTGTGGATGCTTAAAAGCCTGTTCTATGTTGTTAACTGGACCGGAAGGAATCCCATTTGTAGAAAGGATTTGGAACCATTCATCTGCACTTTTCGTTAAGAATATTGGTTGAATTTGTTCTGTAAGTTCATCACGATTTTCAACTCTTGAACTATTGAATCTAAATTTATCATCAGATAGCCATTCAGGGCGGTTAAGCACTTCACAAAATTTATTAAATTGCTTGTCATTCCCTACTGCAATCATCATTGGCCTATCACTGCATTGAAACACCTGATATGGAACGACATTATTATGCTGATTACCTAACCTTTTAGAAATATAACCAGACATTAAATAACTACTAGCAATATTCGCTAATGAACTGATCTGCACATCTAACAAGGATATATCGATGTGTTGGCCTTCTCCCCCCTTATCCCTAACCCTTAATGCTGTTAAAATACTTATTGCAGCATAGAGAGAACTGTAAATGTCTACGACAGGAACCCCAACTCTAGTAGGATCTCCTTCAGCTGAACCTGTAACATCCATTAATCCACTTATCGCTTGTATTACCGGGTCAAAACCAGGTTCATTGCTGAATGGCCCCGTTTGTCCGTAACCTGTAACAGAGCACAAAATGATTTTAGGATTTTGCTGTGTTAAAGTCTCATAGCCAATCCCTAATCGATCTAATGTACCTGTTTTATAGTTTTCAAGAACTACATCAGCACTTTTTACTAGATCTAAAAACAATAACCTCCCCGTTTCACTTTTCAGATTAATAGTAACGGAACTTTTATTTCTATTCGCTGATAAATAATAAGTGCTTTCACCTTCAACAAAAGGTGACCAATCACGCATACTATCCGTTCCTTTTGGAGATTCAATTCTAATCACATTTGCACCTAAATCCCCTAATATCATCGAACCTGCAGGACCTGCATATATCCTAGATAAATCTAGAATTTTAATATCTTCTAATGGTAGATTCAAAAGTATTCCTCCCATTCATAAATACTAATTATCCTAGCCAACATGCAAAGTATGTACCGTTAATTGGTACGCCATACCATTTAAAAATATGTTACCATATATTTTACATTTATTCCATTATTTATTTTTTGATTTTTCTGAAAATAAAGTTAAACGACTTTAATATAATTTAAACAAATTTATTATCACCCAACATCAATCTCATTTGAATGAGAAATCAACAATATCCTTTACCAGAGCCAAAACGTAAAAAAAAGCATTGATACAAGTACCAATGCTTCTCCGAAATATTAATTTTATCTTTAAAGCTTTACCCTTTGCAGTCGAAGTGCATTTATAACAACGGATACAGAACTAAATGCCATGGCAGCACCTGCTAACCAAGGGGCAAGTAGCCCAATAGCCGCAATCGGTATTCCTATTACGTTATAGGCAAAGGCCCAGAACAGGTTTTGTTTAATATTCCGCATGGTTTTTCTACTCATGAGGATAGCATCGGCAATGCTGTTTAAATCCCCACGAATTAAAGTAATATCCGCAGCTTCCATGGCCACGTCTGTCCCCGTCCCGATAGCCATACCAATATCAGCTAGGGCAAGTGCTGGTGCATCATTGATTCCATCTCCAACCATAGCCACTTTCTTTCCAGCTGCTTGAAGTTTTTTCACTTCTTCCGCTTTCCCTTCAGGAAGTACTTCCGCAATGACCTGGTCAATGCCAACTTGGTTTCCGATGGCATGAGCAGTCCTTTGATTATCACCCGTTATCATGATGACCTGAATATCCATCTCTTTTAACCTTTTTATGGCTGTTTGAGAAGTGTCTTTTATGGTATCCGCCACAGCAATAAGACCTGTATATTCACCATCAATGCTAGCCAACATCGCGGTTTTACCTTGCCCTTCAAGGTCTTCCATGGCCGGTAGTGCTTTTGTAATATCCACGTTATTTTGCTTCATTAATTTCCGTGTACCCACCAGTAACACTTTTTGATCCACAACAGCTTTTACCCCGTAACCTGGAATAGCTTCGAACTCCTGAACCAATGCAAGTGATATTTTTCTTTCTTGAATTCCTTGAACAATTGATTGTGCAAGTGGGTGTTCAGATTGTTTTTCAGCGGCCCCGATAAGAGATAAAAAGTGTTGTTCACCCATTCCATTTTCGATGAGGACATCGGTTAACACTGGTGTACCATTAGTAACAGTTCCCGTTTTGTCTAAAATAACCGTATCAATATGGTGAGTAGTTTCCAGGTGTTCTCCGCCTTTAAATAAAATACCGAACTCTGCGGCACGCCCTGACCCGGCCATGATTGATGTTGGGGTAGCCAAACCTAAAGCACACGGGCAAGCTATTACAAGTACCGCAATCATCGCTTCAAAAGCTGGTGTAAATTCACCAGGATTAACCCAGATCATCCATACGAGAAAAGTTAAAAGGGCGATTCCGACAACAATGGGTACGAAAACACCAGAAATTTGGTCAGCGAGCCTTTGAATTGGAGCTTTAGACCCTTGAGCGTCTTCTACCACCTTGATGATTTGCGAAAGAGCGGTATCTCTGCCGATTTTTGTGGCCTTCATTTTGAGAAAACCATTTTTATTCAGGGTTGAACCAATCACAGTATCTCCCATGCTTTTATCTACTGGAATGCTTTCTCCTGTTAACATGGATTCATCGACGGCAGAGTTCCCTTCGACGACCTCTCCATCCACCGGGATTTTTTCACCTGGCTTCACCAAAACTGTATCTCCAACAATGACTTCTTCTAGAGGTATTTCGCGCTCTTCACCATTCCTCAGCACCAACGCTGTTTTGGCCTGAAGTCCCATCAATTTTTTAATGGCTTCTGATGAACGTCCTTTTGCTTTTGCTTCAAAGAGCTTCCCTAAAAGAATGAGGGTGATAAGGATGGCACTAGTTTCAAAATATAGTTGTGCAGTATGGTGGTGGACTCCAATGGCGATGATCGATTGATAGACACTATAAAAATAGGCAGCGGACGTTCCCATTGCAACTAAAACATCCATATTCGCACTTTTGTTTTTCAAAGCCTTATATGCCCCTACATAGAATTGCTTACCAATGAGGAATTGCACAGGCGTTGCGAACGCCATTTGCACCCATGGATTCATGAGGAATTCCGGCATATAAATAAACGAAGTAAAACTAAAATGACTTACCATCGCCCATAACAACGGAAATGACAAAATTACGGCGAAAATAAATTTTCTCTTTTGTTTTTGAATTTCTTTCTGGCGAAAATCCACCGATTCCTTGTTATCATCCTTGATGATCGCCCCGTAACCCAACTTTTCCACTCGTTGAATAATATCAATTGGGGAAGCTTCAGAAGGATCATATTCAACGGTCGCGTTTTCAAGTGCCAGGTTTACATTGGCCTTGGATACTCCATCCATCTTATTTAGCCCTTTTTCAATTCGTGTTGCACAGGCCGCGCAGGTCATTCCCGTAATGGTAAACTCTTTTTTCTCTTTTACCACATCATAGCCAAGATCTTGAATTTTCTTTTCAAAGTCCTTGGTACTTAATTTTTCTGCATCATAAGTAATGACTGATTTTTCAAGGGCCAAATTAACAGTGGCCTCTTCAACACCTTCCATTCTATTTAACCCTTTTTCAATTCGTGTTGCACAGGCCGCGCAGGTCATTCCTGAAATTTGCATACTTGTTTCTTTTATATGGTTGCTCACTTTATCCCCGCCCCTTTATACCACCATGGGGTATAATATATTGTAAAAAAGAAGTGCTTTAAAAGCACCCTTATTCCTTATTCAACATCGTAGCCTTGATCATCAATGGTTTCTTTTATTTTTTCAAGTGATACTTTTTCATTATCAAACGCAACATCTACTTTTCCTGCGTCTAAATGTACTTTTACACTTTCTACACCCGAAAGCTTTCCTACATTCCCTTCAACTGCATTCACACAATGACCACATGACATTCCAGTTACCTTCAATGTTACGTTTTCCACCCTAATCACTTCTCCTTTATTTTTTCATTAATTTTTGTATCGTTACTAGCACTTCGTCAATGACCTCGGTATCCCCATCATTCAGTCGGTCTACCACACAATTTCTTAAATGACCTTCTAATAAAATTTTTGCCACACTATTCATGGCACTTTGTGTCGCAGCTATCTGGGTAATAACATCATCACAATAAGTATCTTTTTCGATAAGACCCTTAATACCTCGAATTTGACCTTCGATACGATTTAAGCGGGTCGTTAAATTCTTTTTCACTACTTCAGAGTGATGACTTTTTCGGCCGTGGGAAGAGGTAATACAGCATTCGTCATTTTCATCTTCAATGAACGAATCTTGCTCATTTATTTTTTTATCCATCTCTCACCCCTCCTTAAAATCATAATACCATACCCCCCTATCCTATGTAAAGAGAGAAGCTTATGTGTCAATATTTCTTTATTCTTTGCTTTTGAAGGATATCTATTCCTTAGAAATCTGTTTAACAAAACCACACACAAAATACCCCATGTGAAGCTAAACAAAAGGTTGAACTAACTGAGTCTTCTAGCGATGCAAATAAAAACACTCATCTCCGGAGAAATGAGTGTTTTTAGGTCCTACCACACTAGGCTGGAATAATCCTGATTAAGTTCAACGGGTTTCTATTTTTCACTTGCAAGTTCGTTGTCTGTTCTAAAATTGTAGTTAACACACCGAAATTAATAGATATATTTGTTTTCAAATAAAGAGTGGTCTTACTACGTACCTTTTAGTTGATTACACGAAAAAGTCATATGTTTTTTAATGATTACCAAACAAATAATCCTACAATCATAGCACTTAACAAGGAAACAGCCATCCCGCTAAGCAACAGCTTCCAAACATTCCGACCGATAATGTTCGATTTCTCATCATTAAGGATGGAATTGAATGTTCCATAAATCATGCCTACTGTACTGAAGTTGGCAAATGACGTCAGATAAGTGACAGCAACAGCTACTGTATGCGGGGGTAGTGTACTGATTTTATCCTTTAAATCGAGCAAGGCAACGAACTCATTCGTGGCAAGCTTGATTCCCATCAATTGAGCGACATACATGGCATCATGTCCAGTTAATCCAAGCAGGAATGCAAATGGACTAAAAATCACAGAGAAGATTTTTTGAATGGTCAGGCCATCCACAAAGAAACCAAATATCCCATTCAAGCTTGCTGTTAACGCCACATAACCGATAACCATTGCCATGATGACGAAAACCATCTTGGCTCCCACTAGCATGCTGTTAGAAATGGTGGAAAAGAAATCTTTACGTTCCTCTTTAGTAGGAACATAAACGACATCTTCTTCTTTACTGACACTGACTGGGTTGAGCATGTTTGCAATCAGCAAGGCATTTAAACAGTTTAAAGGAATGGCGACAAATACATATGTTGCAGGTACCATGGATAAATATGCTCCAATAATGGAGCCACTGATACTACTCATACTCATGATTCCAAATGTCAATAAACGCTGATCTTTAATCGCAGCGAGTTGAATCCGGAGAACGGCAAGTGCCTCTGTATTTCCAAGAAACATCATCTGGATGGAAAAGAAACTTTCAAGTTTTGGCAATCTAGACACTTTTGAAATGAGCCATCCTACTTTATCGATAATCCATGTGAGTATACCGAAATACGATAAAATATCAAAAAACGTAATAATAAAAATAATTGGCATTAAGGCACTGAAAAAGAAATCAACTTGCTCATTTGCCATAACAGACGGAAAGACAAAGGAAATCCCTTCATTTGCACATGAAATCAACCAAGTAAAGAAAGATGCAATTTGATTAATGACCCATGCCCCTATTTTAGTCGATAACATAAACCAAGTAATAAGTAACTCTAACACTAACAAGCTAAGAATGGCTTTCCAATTAACATTTCTTTTATTAGGTGAACAAAGGTAAACGATGCCCATCACAACTAAAACACCTAGTATATTCAACAAAAAATACATGCTATCATCCCCTTTGATTTATCTTTTCCAATTTTTTTAATATAAAAAGCATTATTTAATATAAAAAGCCCTTATTTTTCACACTTTCAGCCACAGGACAGAAAGAATGAAAAATAAGAGCTTTTAAAAACAAAGTATCTTGAGTCAAATAAGAACCTTTTATAAGCAGCAATATCAAACTTACTTAGGGAACGAGTGACTAAATACCTGTTAGGACTCTATTATTTCATACTTCCCTGTAGTCCGGCATTTTTATGGCAGCCAGGTAGAAACTATCAGACCATTTACACTGATATTATACAAGGATATTAATTTAACGCGTTTTATAGGAATGAGTAACATTGTAAATTAATTTATTTGTAAATACAATACACTTTCTAATAATCCGAATTATTATATTAATATATTTTTTCAGATAATTAGCGAAGGAAATTTATTGTTCCACCATCAATTCATCTCCTTTACAGTATGTTAGCCATTACAACTTCTCCTTTACATTAATGTCTATTACTTATTCTAATCAATAATATTAGTTGTCAATTACTTCCAATGAGCAAAGACAGCAACAATCAGCTGAAAGTAAATATTACAAAAAAAAGGCTAAAACCCTTGATACATCAAGGGTTTTAGCCTTTCCAATAAGTCGTCCTGTAGTGGAATTGAATAAATAGAGTTCATTAAAGTAAGTCTAGACTTCATAAAAAGCTACCGTATTAATTATAGCTTTTCTATACAGTCTCAACGTTAAACAATGTTATAATCCTCCCGATTCATAGATCGTTGAAATGGCTCTGCGTGACTGATCCTAATGTTTACAGAACTTTGCAAAATTATGCTTTTGTGTAGGAAATACCACTTTGACCCTTCCAGCGGTAAAAAGTTGCTTCTCTCGTATACCTGTTAACCTTCCGTTTAAACCTGGATACATTCCGTAATATTCCTACTTTACTTATATTCTCTTACTCAATCGAGTTCTAGACTATTATTCCAGAAATAAAAAATTGACTTCCCTTTATAACAAAACTAATATGGATAAGTCAGCTTTATGGAAGGTGGTTTATGATGAACTATCAGGCACTTTTGCAAATGAATACCATTTTTATTAGCATCCTAATTGAATCCCTTCCCTTCATCCTATTGGGAGTCCTTATATCTGGAATAATCCAAATGTTTGTGTCTGAAGAGATGATTGCAAAGATTATACCGAAAAACCCAGTCTTGTCTGTCTTATACGCAATAGGTGCAGGAGTCTTATTTCTTGCATGCGAGTGTGGAATTGTCCCGATTACCCGCCGCTTAATTGCTAAAGGTGTTCCTCTTTCAGCGGCCATTGCCTTTATGCTTTCTGCACCTATTCTTAATCCAATTGTTCTGTTTTCCACTTATATTGCATTTGGGAATAGTTGGAGTATGGTTTTCTATCGTGGCGGAATTGCATTTTTGGTCGTCATTATTATTGCATTCATCCTATCCTTTCAATTTAAAACTAATCAACTGAAACATGATCATATAGGACATACACATCACCATTCTCATACATTTACAGACAAAGTAAAAGGAATGTTTAGACACTCGATTGAAGAGTTCTTTTCTGTAGGAAAATATTTAATTATTGGCGCACTTCTGGCAGCTGCCATTCAAACCTTTTTGAAAACATCCCTATTGCTTGAAATTGGTCAAGGAAATCTATCTGGGAATGTAGTAATGATGGCTTTGTCTTATGTCATGTCCTTGTGTTCTCAAGCAGACGCCTTTGTTGCAAGTTCTTTTAGAAGTACCTTTTCGACCTCTTCTCTAGTTGCTTTTCTTGTATTTGGGGCCATGTTCGATATCAAAAATACGATAATGCTTTTAGGTACGTTTAAAACAAAATTTGTTTTATGCTTAATGGCATATATTTTTATTTCCGTACTTGGCTTAACTTTATTGTTTATTTCTTAAAGAGGGTGTTATATATGGTTCGTTTATTTATATTACTTGGACTTACTTTTTTATTTATGCATTTACACGCCTCAGGGAATATATCGAAATATATTAATATGGAGTACTCTTATGTTTCACAGATTGCTATCTATATACTTGCTATTTTTACGTTAATGGGCTCTTACCTTTATTTAAAAGAAGGAGATCAAGAAGAGTGTGAAGAGTGTCATCAAGGACATGATCACTCTCATGAAAACAAGATATGGAAAAAAATCCTTACTTACTTGCTATTTTTGATTCCCATTATAACCGGCCTTTTTCTGCCTGTTGCCACAATGGATTCAAATATCGTAGAAAAAAAAGGATTTCATTTCCCAGTATACGATGACACAGATGAATATAGTCAGCATCAATTTCTGCAGCCTGATACGAGTCTTTATTATGGTAAGGATGACTATTTAACTTTAATGGACCAGTCGCTCAAAAGCTTAGTCGAACAAAATAGTCTTCATTTAACCGACGAAAACTACCTTACCGATTTAGAAGCCATCTATTACTCTCCTGGAAAGTTCACCGGTAAACAAATTACGTTAACCGGATTTTCCTACAATTCAGAGGATGTAGCTAAAAACCAAGTATTTCTGTTTCGTTTCGGTATCATTCACTGTGTCGCAGATTCTGGGGCATTCGGTATGTTAATCGAATTTCCGGAAGGGATGAATCCTAAAAATGATGAGTGGTATTCCGTGACAGGAGAATTAGAAACCATTTATTATCAGCCATTTAAGAAAACCATTCCGATACTCAAAGTATCATCATATAATAAAACCGTTGAACCTAAGGATCCATATGTATATAGACAATATTAGGAACTTAGCCATTAAAAGGTAAGGATACGATATCCTTACCCTTTCTTTGTGGTGAAAACCTATAAGGATACAACAGGTTACTCAAGTCTTCGCTTTGTAATTTAATATCTCTTTCCCTGTGTTTTCCCTTTAGATTTAAATAGCCTTTAAAGAGGATAAAATGAGCTTTCTTTAATCCCGGAAATTTCTTTCGTTCTAATCCAATGCTTTAGTCACAACGAGGTTGTACTTATCAACAATGGTCTATGATTTAGGAAAAGTTTTCCAAAAGCTATTTACTACAAGACAAAAAGAGCAATCTTAAGATTACTCTCTCTTTTGTTTATGAGTTTTTATATTCTATTTGCAAACTGAGTTTGTATATTAACCTATTCATTTCATAAAAAGATTGGCTTTCATTACCTCTAATATACGTCTGCTTTGTAAATAATCTTGTTCCCGTTCTTGTTCAACCTTTATACGTTGCTCCAGTTTTTGAGCATATTGTGCATAACCGATCCCATGAGCCCGAAACATAGCTTTTTCCATTGCCAACGTGTACGTTAAATCGAGAAAATTAATGAAGAATCAATCCTTTCTATATTTAATATCGTACACATCCTATCATTGAATGAGAAAACATGCAAAACTGCTCTGAACCTATATTTACTGATAATCGGGCTTCTAAACGATTGGTCTTCATTCAGTGCATGTAAACGCCATATCCCTCCACTTCCCTTTATTTCCCTTTTCCGCATCATATATTTTTACATTCTTTTCTTCATCTTTTAATATGAGTGACTTAATAAAATCTTAAAAGTATGGTCTTCAAAGTGATGATCAAAAATGTATATTTCCTCTATATTTGATATGGATACCGGTATAAAAAGCTCATTAAGTAAAACGTTTAAACATTATATTACCAACCACCCCTTAGCCTACAAAAGAGAGAAACTGCATCATAAATTGATCAAGATATATTTTAACTGCTTAATAAATGTAAAGAAGGATATGTATAACAATCTTATCACTTTAAATTGACTGAATTTTCACGTTTGTACTAATAGTTAGTGAATGAACAAGAAAAAGAATATATACTTGTAGACAGAGGACTTGTCGAAACCGCTAAAGTTAGAGTGTTCCATATCAGGTTGGATGAACTTGTGGGGAAATCTAGGAGCATTTGTCTCACCGTTATTATGTGGATGGTTAGCAGAAATTTTTGGTTGGCATATCACATTAGGAGTAACTGTAACCCTTGTGTTTTTGCAGCTATCTTATGGTTGTTTGTGAAACCAGATACTTCATTATTAAATAGTATTGAGGAGTGAATTATATGAATTATTTAATATTTCAGATGGAATTAGAAGTTGGGAATCCAGAAGAGAATAGGAAAATCATTGAACGCTGGTTAGAAGCTAACTACAGTGATGATTTGGATGTTGTAGTACTTCCTGAAATGTGGTCTACGGGTTATGCGTTAGAAGAATTGAAAGAAATCTGCAAAGAGGATGGTAATCAATCAATTGAATTTTTACAATCACTGGGTAAGAGGTTTAATGTAAACTTGGTAGGTGGCTCGATTGCCGTATTAGACGGTAAAGATATCTTCAATCGTGCGGTAATTGTAAATCGAATGGGTGAGATTGTTCACACATATGACAAGATGCACCTTGTTCCGATGTTAGATGAGCCCAAGTTTTTAACGGGCGGTCATAATCAAGTTAAAGTATTCGAACTTGAAGGTGTGAAGATGGGGATTATTATTTGTTACGATTTACGATTCCCTGAAATTATTCGTGACTTAGCATTACAAGGTATTCAAGTATTACATATCGTAGCAGAATGGCCACTCGCAAGGGAAACACATTGGAATATATTACTTCGTGCGCGCGCAATTGAGAACCAAATGTATGTTGTTGCATCAAATGTGGCGGGAACAAAGTTAGGAGTGGAATTCGCAGGTTCCTCACAAATTGTAGATCCTTGGGGAGACGTTGTTCAGAAATTAGATCAAGAAGTTGGTGAATTAAAGGCCACTTTAGATTTAGAGAAAGTACCGCAAATAAGAAAAGAAGTTCCTATATTCGATTCCAGAGTACCAGAGAAGTATAGAAAGTTATAAAGTAGACGCTACTTCAGAGTTCAATCTTTGAAGTAGCTTTTTAGGTTTAATAATGGTTTCAAGCAGCTTGTAAGACTTAGAGTTTTATTTTCATGGTAGTTCAATAAGCAAAAAACTCACAAAAAAAAACCCTTAGTTACTCCCAGAGGGTTTGTATATCTTTATATGCGAGTCCCTAAACTAATATGCAATGAAATTAGGATCATATACATACCTGTTCTCTATCTGTAAGGCTACCTAAACTCCTTTAAAACTTTTTTTATTTTTTCTAATTTCTGATGATTTAGTTTCAGCATTCCATGCCCTTCTTGAGTCTTTGGTTTACCCAGCGAAACTGTATTATTTAAGAGTTCATTAAATTCTTCTGACTCTGTTAATCTTCGGCCAAGTTTTGTTTCAAATTTATTTATTAAAAGCGCAACAGCCCCTGACACATGTGGGGCAGCCATGGATGTACCTGATAAGACAGCAAACTGGTTACCAGGAAATGTTGATACAACTTTTTCCCCAGGGGCCACTAAATCCACTTCACCATTAGAATTACTAAATCTGGAAATCCGTTCACGCTGGTTAACTGAGCCTACTGCCACAACATCCGGGTATGCAGCTGGATAACTGTACTCGTTTGTTTCGGCCTTTCCATCGCCTTCATTTCCTGCGGCACACACGACCATTATATTAGATTGAACAGCGTTTATAATCGACGAATGTAAGGCCGGGTCATCATCCGGTCCCCCTAATGACATCGAGATAACCCGTACTTTTTCGCCATTAGGACCTGTCCAATTGACAGCGTAATTAATAGCTGAAGTAATGTTTTCTGTTGTTCCTTCTCCTGATCCAGTTAAAACCTTAAGTACCAGCAACTTCGCTTTAGGTGCTGCACCTACAACTCCAAAACCATTTTCTGCTGCTGCAATGGTTCCGCAGACATGAGTCCCATGTCCGTTATTATCGGCAAAGTTGACAGGATCACTATAATAATCTTCAGTGAAATTATATCCTCCAATAATTTGACCAATTAAATCAGGGTGATCTGGTTGGCATCCTGTATCTATTACGGCTACTACTATGTTCTCACCCTTAAACCCTTCTCTCCAAATAGAGCGTGCACGAATCATTTTAATACCTCTTGGAACTTCCAAAGTGTTATCTGTTATTCCTTCTACTTGGAAGGGTACTAATTGAACATTTGGCAATTCTAGCCTCTCCCTTCATATAAACCCTAAAACCGGGTAGAAACACCGCCTTTTGTAATGACAAATGAGGGCATCCACACTTAAAACCCGTTTGGGAAAGCTGTATCCAATAACATTGATTACAGCCTTTCTTTATCCTATGAATGGAGACAAGCTTTTGCTATAAACCTTAGTCCAATTTGATATTTTAGTTTACTTAATCAAAATACCTCTAAGTGAGATGAGGTAGATATATCACTGCTTACAATTACTTAGTAAGATAGTTGAAAAAAAGAAATAAAATATATAATCAGTCAGAACCTTAGTAAAAATAGTAATTACATGAACGACCTTATCGGAAAATCGAGTAGGAGGAGGCGCCTAGCCTCCGACCTCTCACACCACCGTACATACCGTTCGGTATACGGCGGTTCAGTTTAAGTCTGACGTAGTTTTGTATATCGTTCATATAGATTTACTAACCCATGATGGAGCCAATAAACATTATTAAGGGTTTTGTCTAGAATAGGACTATGCGCTATGCGCCAATAACCCTTTCTGCTATTTCCCCATTCATATGCTTTTCCAAATGGGACGCCTAATCCTTTGAGTTTCTTCACCCTCGTTCTTGGCAATTTCCATTGCTTCCATAGGCACATCCTGAGTCTTCTTCGAATCCATGAATCTAAATTCTTCAATACGTTCGGAGTATCAATGAGGGCGAAATACCCCATCCAACCTCTAAGGTATTGCTTTAACTTATTTATTCGGAGTTTCATGGGTATCGGTAATTTTCTCGAGGTCATTTCCCTGATTCGTTTCTTTACTCTCTTCACCGTTTGTTTAGCCAGTAGAACCTTCGGGTTCTTCTTTGACTTCGTGAAACTAAAACCGAGAAACGTTCTGTTCCAAGGGCGATCATACTTCGACTTCTCGTAGTTGACCTTTAGCTTCAGTTTATTTTCAATGAAGCTTGAGATATTTCCCATTGCACGTTTGGCGGCTTTTCGTGTCTTCACAAAGATAGTACTGTCATCCGCATACCTTACGAATCGAAGATTGCGTTTCTCTAGTTCTTTATCTAAATCGTCTAACATGATATTAGATAATAAAGGACTTAACGGACCTCCTTGCGGAGTTCCCTCCTCACTTTTATGAAAAAGTCCGCCTATCATAATGCCTGCTTGAAGGAATTTACGAATCAGTTTGAGAACTCGTTTATCTTCAATTTTCCGCTCTAACATTCCCATGAGCTTGTCATGATTCACTTTATCGAAGAACTTCTCCAAGTCCATATCCACTACCCATGTATAACCTTCGGTTATATAGGACTTTGCCTTTCGAACCGCCTGGTGCCCTTGTTTGTTAGGGCGAAATCCATAGCTATTCTCCGAAAAGGTTGAGTCATATATCTTAGTCAATATTTGGGCAATGGCTTGTTGAATGAAACGGTCTAGAACGGTTGGAATACCCAATAGCCGAACTCCGCCGTTTGGTTTCGGGATTTCGATACGACGGACGGGCTGCGGTTGATAGGTACCCTGTAAAAGGGCAGTTTTCATGTTGTACCATTCGGTTGCGAGGTGCGGTCTCAGGTTTTGAACCGGCATTCCATCTACACCATGGCTTCCCTTATTTCTTTCTACACGCTTCAATGCCTGTATTAAGTTTTCCCTCTCTAGTATCTGTTCCATTAACATCGTTGATATCCTTTCCCTGCGTGGACGAGATGGTCTATTTGTGCCTTTATCTGCTCCGCCCTTTTGAAGTTCCCCGTGTATTCACCACTTCTTCCTTCAAATAAGTTCCGTTAGGAATTGTTTGCTTCTTCGCAGATAACGAACGCCTAGTATTCATCCTCCTTAATCTGTTCGGTCCTTCCTTATCTTCTCGAGTAGACAAGTACTATGACCTCTGCTGACTTCTGATGATTCAGCTGTCCATCACTGGACAGGTTACCAAGTGTACTTGGCTGTCATCAGACCTCCCCGGGTAAGAGTGCAATCTTTCCCTCCATCTATCTGCTTCATTTACTCTGTACCACCTTCGGCAGTAAGGACTTTGTTTTGTTTCGCAAACTCATCCAATGATACCTAGCCTTATATGAAGTTCGTGTTCCTCAGACCGGAGGTTTGCCGCTTGCTTCCTTCAGATTCCACGTCACCGTGGACACCCTTGCATTAAGCTAACCACTACTACTGCCTTCATGGTTCGGGACTTTCACCCTATAGATTGCACCCATGCCGGGCGCACGAAAAAAAACTGCCTCCTCGGCAGCTTTTGCTGTTCCATTATAATAACCAACGTAGGTTTACCTTTATCATGCATATAAATATGGACAAGGTAAAGGTGGAATAATTGATGACTAAACAAACTCTTTTTTAGGAACTATGTTTCTTAAAGCCGTATGATTTACAAATTTACAAAGGTATTTGGATTTACCAAAGGAATAATAAACTTAGCATCTCTGGATCCCTCTGCCCAAAAAGCTTATGCAACAAGTTGGTATAAATAATTCTGTTCCTATTTTTCGTAAATTTGCTAATAGGTACGTACGCACGTATTCACTTATTTCTCTTGTTTGTCTTCCCAAGGTTCAAATGAAAATGGAATTCCAACCATTTTAGCAGTCAATTCATCATAGGAAACTAAATCTTTTTTTGACAACTCTTTTAAAGAGCGTTTCCCCATCGCTCTTAATGCGATTTTCATTTCTTCTATACTTGCTGTAAAGAATTTCTCTGCTGCTTTTACTCCATCTTCTATCTTAAATTGATCCTTGAATTTACCTTGATTCCAAACAACTTGTGTAGGTGGTTCAAAGGGAAGAGTCTTCAATGCTTGATTATGGGAGACAGCAAATAATATAGCAGATCCTACATAAACAGCATCAGCACCGAGGGCAAGTACTTTTAAAAAGTGCCCAGGTACTAATAGCCCTCCTGAGACAATTAAACTAATTTGTCCCTTCATTTTTCTCTTTTCTAAATGATTAACAGCCCGGACAACTGCATGCAATGTCGGTATTCCCATGTCATCGGATAAAATCGGTGGTGCACCATGTGTGGCTGCTTGGCCGCCATCAATCGTTATGAAATCAACACCAAGTTCAATTAAATGATCTATATCTTCTTCAATTTTCCCCCCTGCCCCCATTTTCACACCAATGGGAACACCACCAGTTATACTCCGAAGTTCGTTAACAAGTTTTTTAATATCTTTCAATGTTTGATTTTCAAAAAAATGTTCAAAAATGACTCCATCCTCATTTTCTTTTAGCCCCATCACTTCACGAGCCCGACCTGTTAAATTTTTGGGTGAAATTTTCCCACCCATCCCCAATAATGCTCCTTGTCCGAACTTAATTTCAATCATGTCGGCACGCTTAATAAGATCTTCTTCCTTTGACCATTCTGTTTTTGAAAATTGTAAAATATATTTTCCTGCTTTATCTAATTCTTCAGGTATTACTCCGCCTTCTCCGGAATTAATCGCAGTTCCTACATTTTTTGCTGCTTCCGCCAAAGAAAGCCTCGTTTGTTCACTAAGTGCGATACCATAGGCCATCCCTGTAATCATAAGAGGAATTTTTATTTTCATTGGTTTTTTTGCTTTTGGTCCAATGGTTACCTTGACATCAACGTCTTCTTCACCATCAATAGGAAACGGTGTCGTTTGTGCAGGGATAAAGGTAATTGGATCCAAATGTGGCCATTTTTTTGAAGAGCCAAGCGGGCGATGCAGTAAGTCGCCTGTTTCTGCACGCAAGCTATTTTCAAGCATATTTTGAACGCCCATATGCCTTAGGCCTGGCATCAACTCCATAATATTTTCTTGATAGCTGTCGGTTAAAATGATTTTTCCCATCTTCTTAACTATACGTTTCACAATCCAACGCCAACCAACTAGCATAAATAAAAATAGGACAAATATTATTGCAATCATAACAAAAGATAAATAGGATAGAATGTTCGACATATTCACTTCTCCACAATCAAATTAATTAAACGGTTCAATATTGTTGTTATTTCCGAAAAAAGGTAAATTGTGTTATTTTATAAAGATATCACTCACCGCTTTATAGGGGGTAAGTCACGAGCAATTGAAAAATACCTGTAGTTTTTACAAGCAACACCAAATGATTTTCTGAATTTTTTTGACCCTTAGCTAAGTTAATATAAAAATAAAGGAGATACTTTTCATGAACTTACTAGATGATAACGCTCACCGTCCTTGGCCAATTCCTTCAAAAAAATGGATTATGCGACAACCTTGGAGAAATCTCTTGTTTTCCCATTGGCCTATTCCAGCTGAAACACTGAGACCACATATTCCTCCACATTTAGAAATTGACACCTTTAATGGATATGCCTGGTTGGGAGTTATTCTTTTCGTTATGGAGGGAATTTATCCTCGTGGATTGTCATCTGTATCACTAACCCCTAAATTTTCAGAAATCAATGTAAGAACATACGTTCAATGTGATGGTAAACCGGGTATCTTTTTCATGTCTCTTGACGTCGAGGACTGGGCCTCCTATACAATAGCCAAGAAATGGTTTCGTTTGCCCTATTATTCTGCACAAATCTCTTTTGAAAAAAAAGGACAAACCTTTCATTGTCAAAGTATTCGTAAAGGAAAAACAAATACTCCAATTAGATTTAATGTAAAATACACTCCTTTACCAGAAGTTTTTTTTCCTAAAAAAGGAACTTTAGACCATTGGCTCACTGAGCGATATTGCTTGTATAGTACGGATAATGGAGTCAATATCTATTGCGGAGAAATACACCATCGTCCTTGGCCGTTACAAACAGTAGAGGCAGAGATATGTAGGAATACACTTTTTACTCCCTTTAATTTTGACCTTACTGAAGTCAAACCGATTTTTCATTTCTCTAAAGGTGTCGATACACTTATATGGAATATTAAGAAAACACGGTTCTAGTGTAAAAAGATTTCTTAGTACTATTCATTTCTTTCGAATTCGGGGATTAAGAAACTTCAATTAACTTCAATACTCAAGATCCCCTCACATCTAATATTTACGTACCTAGTAAATCACTTTCAGGTATTCCTGTTTCTTTATTAGTAGGATAATTAATTATTTTTCAAAAAAAGATTTTGGTTATATCAGACGACGATATCATTGTTGAGTATCCCTTAATGGTCGTTTCGATACTACCTTATAAACCACTTATAAAATAATCCTTAGCGTGTAAGTAATTTTGAAACTCACCGCAATTTACATAAAAATAATTAAATATTATCTTGCATTACAAGGTATTCATCTTCATAATAATCATATACCTTGTATTGCAAGACATGGAAAGAGGTGACATTCATTTGACCACTACACAGATGATGAAAGGGATATTGGACGGGTGTTTATTGGCAATCATCAAAGATAAAGAAGTATATGGGTATGAGTTAGCTGAAAAATTAGAGGGATATGGATTTAATTCATTTAGTGAGGGAACCATTTACCCTTTATTGATGCGTATGCAAAAAGAAGAACTGGTAACATCTACATTAAAAAAATCAACTGCTGGGCCTAAAAGAAAATATTATTCCCTGACCCGAAAAGGAGAACAGGAATTAATAAACTTTATGGAACGATGGGAATATTTGCAGGGCAATGTCAATCGGGTATTAAACCATGAAGCAAAAAATGATTAGTTTTAATAATCCAAAAAGGGGATGAAGAGTTGAAAAGTGCTGCTGTAAATCTATCTTCTAAAAGTAAATCTTTCTTAGAGGATCTTCGAGTTTATTTATTTTCCAGTGGAAAGAATTCAGATGGAATTGAAAGTATCGTGGAAGAATTAGAGGTTCATCTTATGGAAGCAGAGAAAAAAGGGAAGTCAATCGACAACATTATTGGCCAATCACCTAAAGAATACATGGATCAGATATCAAACGAGATGACTACTGATTACCGATCTTGGTTTAAATATATCGTCATTATCATTTTTGGTGCTTTTTCTTTCACAATTATCAATGATTTATTCAAAGGAAACCTTTCCTATTCACTACTGGAATTAATCGGGCATGTATGTATTGCTGCGATTTTCATATTGGGCATTTTTAGTGCGTTTAAGTATGTTTCTGCAAATAATATTTCCAGAGGAAAAGAATTTGCAATTTATTATGTACTTGGGATGCTTCCGCTTGGTCTGTATATTGGCTTGATTTTCTTTAATAGAATAATTGAAACACCTGTGATTCAATTTGGGACTACGTGGACGAATATTACAGCAATTATTACTTTTGTTTTTCTTATTGCAATCTCGTGGTGGGCTAGATCATGGGGCGTCATTATTATTTTAGCACTTTTAACATTACCGGATTATTTGCTAAGTCAATTTGCACTTCATGATGACACCCAATTAATAGTAGGTACACTTATTAGTTTTGGAGGCATTGCTGTTTATCTTTTTATTACAAGTAAAATGAGCAAATTTGATTAACAGCAGGTCCAATATTTATATATCTGCTTTGATTTGGGAGTAAAAAATGGCGTATCAATGTACGGTTTCATCGCCTACTTACTCAAGGTTTTTTTGTGCCCCCTTTTTAAAATCATGACAATGTTCACAATAATGTTGTTAATATGAATAAATAGGATTCCAAAAAAAACAGTATAATAACAATTGCTATAAAATCAAAAAAGGTATGGGATGATTGCCCTCATACCTTTTTCAGACAATAAATTAATATTGTCTATTTATTTATGCGTCATCCGGTTGAGCACTATTGTCATCTGAAAATTCCTTAATTACTGTTGAATACCTTCTTTAGAGGCAAAAACACCTCTATATCGTGCAGCAGGGTGACGCTCGCTGAGACGATTTACTCCAAAAAGCTTATGACGAAGTGTAGCTGGTTCACCGTTCTCAGCACGAGCTAAACCACGCTGGCGAAGAACAGGCATTACTTGATCGATAAACTCTTCATAAGACCCTGGAATGGTTGCATTTATTACATTGATTCCATCGACGCCTGCATTGCTCCACAGCTCAAGCTGGTCAGCAATTGTTTCAGGAGTCCCTACGATACGTGTCGTTCTACTACGCATTTGGGCAATGTCTTTAACATTAGGCGTACGTCCTGGTGTGCTTTGCTTTAACCATTCGAATGTGCTTCTTATTCCCTCAGTTTCGATATTTTCAAGCGGTGTATCAAGCCCAACGTTCCCTAGGTCAACCCCCATACCCCCTGCCATATGAGCGATCATCATATCGAAATCAACCTTATTATCTAGTTCAAATTCTTTACGCCGAGCATCTTCTTCGGTCTCCCCAACGACGAAAGACAACCCTTGATAAAAGTGAATATCATTACCATCCCGACCATTTTGAATAGCTAGACGTCGAGTATCATTGATTAGCTTACGAGCATTTTCAGGATCAGGGGCTACAATAAAGACAGCCTCAGCATTTCGAGCAGCAAAGTCTCGGCCAGCAGGCGATGATCCTGCTTGAAACAACACTGGCGTTCGCTGTGGTGATGGTGAAACAAGATGCGGACCTTCGACTTTATAGCGCTCACCAACATGGTTTATTTTATGAACCTTTGCTGGAGCTGCATGAATTCCACTCTCTCGATCTTGTAATAGCGCTCCCTCATCCCATGAACCTTCCCAAAGTTTATACAATACATCTACATATTCATCTGCCCACTTGTATCGCTCATCATGTGGTACAAGTTCATCGTAACCAAAGTTTCGAAAAGCATTTTCCAACGAACTAGTAACCATATTCCAAGCAATACGCCCCTTAGAGATATGATCGAGCGTTGAAACTCGGCGAGCAAAATTAAAGGGAGGTTCCTGCAGTGGAGCTGCAGTAAAAGCTAATCCTAGATGTTTTGTATTCACTGCAAGAGCGGACATTAATACTATTGGGTCATTACTGGGTATTTGCAAACCGGTTTCAACATGAAAATCCCAACCGCCACGGTGGTCACCGTACAAACCGATTACGTCTGCGAAAAAAATGGCATCAAAACCACCATCCTCAAGCCTCTTAGCCAAAGATACCCAAAGATCTACATCGTTAAAGTTCAACTGATGACCTTCTTCATCACGCCACATTCCGTGAGTGATGTGAGATGCTGTATTCATAACAAAAGCAGAAAATGATAGGGGTTTAGTCATGTTAATTCGTCTCCATTCTATGAAATAAATTCATTTTTTTATTTTCAAAACGCCCTTTTATATTTGAAATCTATAATTCTGAGACTTTTTCTCTTTTGTTACCCACTACTATCTAATTATTCAAATTATTTATTCGTTTTTTACAATTTCATTTTTCACAAGCCATAAAAACACGTGTTTGGTTTGCATCAATACAATCTCTCTAGTCATTAATTCGGAATAATGCTTTCTACATAACTACGAACCTTCTTTTCTGTCAGTTCTCCAGAAATGGTTTGAGTAATCTCACCATCTTCATTAATTAAATATGTAACGGGGAGATTATTAACCTTATATTGCTCAATAGCTTCCCCAGTCCGATCAAGTAAAATGGAAAAACTCAATTTTTTTTCTAAGACAAATGGACTGACTATGATTCTTGGTTCTTGCGCATTTACAGCTAGAATTTCAATTCCCTTATCTTCATATTCTTGATAGACGTTATTCAAATAAGGCATCTCCTTTTCACAAGGTGGACAATAGGTTGCCCAAAAGTTAAGTATCACACCTTTTCCACGATAATCCGAAAGTTTTACTTCATTACCTTTTAAATCTTGCAAAGTAAAATCAGGAGCAAGATTACTTTGATTTATAGTTACTGCTTCTTTTTTAATAATTAAATTCGTGTATATTGTATAACCAAGTCCTAACACTAAAATCGCAGTCACTAAACTTTTTATAAAGAAGTTCACTGGCTTTTTTTCTTTACTCATTAGAATGACCTGGCTCCTCTCAATTACTTACCTGGAAAGATAGTTCCGGCATTTCATGCAAAGTTTTATAGCTAACATGTGCAATCACTTTTTTCTGTCCTTGATCAAAAAACTTTGTTTCTAACAAATACTTTCCATCTCCCTTATTCTTAGGAAAGACTGATCCAATTGATATTCCATTTTCAATAATTTCAAATTGAACCTCAGCCTCTTTGCTAACATTTTCGGTCCCATATTTCACTTCTGCTGTAAAAGCGACAGCTTCATTGATCTTAATTTTTTTAGGATTACTTTCCAATAATACCTTCAACGATTTCGGTTGCTCTAATTGTTGTTTATTACCTGAATCGGAACATCCTATTAACAAAAAAATTGATAGTATAAATATTATCGATTTCACAAAATAGCTCCTTCATCAAAAGTAAATTCTCTTCTATAATCTATTAAAATTAAAATTGCAGAGAGAACCTCATCATCATTCTTTTAACTAAACTTATTAGTCTTCTTCGTTTCCTCTTAGTATTTTTTCTTTTCTCTTAATTGGCCTCATTTTTCAAGTTTGTCCAAAAAAGAATACGTTTTTTGATTTTTTCAAAAGTAAACATAACCAATAAGATAACGATACTATTAAAAATTAATCCAGCTAAAACATAATCATATTGAGTAAAATCAGTGTAGAACTGGATAAAGTAGCCCATCCCCGATTTAGCTCCAAACATTTCTGCGGTCATTAAAATTAGAAAAGATAAATTAAGTGCTGTTCCTGTACCACTTAATATAAATGGCGAACTTGCTGGAATGATTACTTTTAAAATCAAATCTTTCTGCCGTAACCCGATTGTTTTTGCATTATCCCAAAAATGATTATCAACCAATAACACACCTTGAATCGTACCTAGAAAAATAGGCCAAAAAGCTGCAAGGAACAGAATGAAAATAGACGCTAATTCAAATGTTGGTAACAACGCAATAGCATATGGAATAAATAATGTTAAAGGCAGTGGACTAAAAGCATTAAAAAATGGTGTTAAGATTTTCCTTGATTTTGGATGAAGTCCAAAGAACAGTCCCCCTCCAATTCCTAGTATTAGAGCTAGCACAAAACTTGGGACTAATAATTTCATAGAACTTACAAATCCTTGAAATAGTTCAATTAATGCTTTAAAGAATGCCATAACAACTATTTCTGGAGATGGGAAGATAATTGGGCTTAACCATCCCGTAAAATTTGTTATATAAAACCATAAGGCGAGTAAAGCAATTGTAATTATCGTTGTATATATATAGATAGAAAAAAACTTTTTCATCATATTCTCCTTATCATTTGAGGTCTAAGTTTTGCTCATTATATCTTTGTAATACTTGTTTATAATATTTATCATTTGGATTCCCTTTAATCAGCTCATCTAATGCTTCTTCATACATAGAAAGATCGAAGTGATTTTCTAGATTAATAGTTTCTACGTCTGAAATATACCCAATATCTTGCATTTTTTTCCATGTGTTAATAACTTCCCTTTTGTTTGGGTCTGCAGAATTGATTAAATGTTTCTCATTAACTATTTCGTTCACTCTTTCTTCAGGTAATTGTTTAAAAGTGGGTTTCGAGGCTTCTAAATTTTTCTTTGGATTTTCTAATTTTACACGTTCTGCCTTTATTAGCCCTTTCATGAATTTCTTATAAGCAACTGCCTTATCACCAGTTATATTGCCTCTTACGGTAACTCGGCAGCAAAGATCATTTGGACTTAGATCATTACTCCAAAAAATAGGGGTTAATCCTAATGCCTCTGTTTTTGTCATATGCCCTGTATTGGAAAGTCCAACATCTACTTTTCCAGAATTAACAGCTTCAAGTACATCTGCCACACTTTTTACTTCTACAAATTCAACATCTTTATGAATATCAATTCCAGCATCATCTAGCGCTGACTTAAAGACAACATCAAGTGTTCCTAAACGAATAGTCGCAATTTTCTTTCCCTTGAAATCTTCTAATGTTTTATATTGACTTGCATTTTCTTTTTTTGTGACAACCGGCTGTCCACCTTCCATATGACCTCCAACAAATTTAAAATCTGCACCTTGGGCAATATAGTTTAAAGGTGTTGCTGTACCAAATGTTAATGCAATATCTATTTTGTCAGCTTGTAAAGCGTCCAATCCCCCACTAGTAAAGGAAACCATTTCTACCTCTAAATTTTCATCCTCAAAAAACCCTTCAGCTCTAGCAATATCTGCTAGAGGAGCTCCATATAATTGACCATATCCAACCTTTAATTTATATGTTTTCTCTTGCGTAGATGCTTTTTCTTCATCACCATTGCAAGCTACTAACGTTAAAGCAAAGAACATCACAATACCGAATAACCACTTTCGCTTTCTCACGCAACCATCCTCCTAATCATTTTTATATTATTTATATTCCTTCTCCTGCTGAACGGATTTCATGACCTTGTTCTAATTTTTCAAGGATTCCTTTGTTCATAATGTCTAAAATATAATTTCTTAATTCAATAAACTCTAAACTCTCTATTAACTTTTTACGATTTCTTGGCTTAGGAAAAGGTACATTAATAGTCTCAACAAGACTTCCAGGTGGTCCAGGTGAAAATATCACAATTCGATCCGCTAAAATAATAGCCTCTTCAGCATCATGTGTAACAAATGCGATAGTACGCTGCTGTTCATAATTTACTTGGAGAATCAGATCTTGTAGCTGAATTCTTGTTACTGGATCTAAGGCACCAAAAGGCTCATCCATGAACATTAAATCTGATCCTAAAGATAGCGCCCTCGCAATTGCTGCACGCTGCCTCATCCCACCTGACATTTCTCCTGGATATTTTTTAAACGCATGACCTAACTGGACTAATAGAAGATAACTTTGGGCTAAGTGCTCCAATTCCTGTTTTGTTTTTGATTTTTTTAATTTCTGCTTTAAAGCAAGAATTATATTTTCTTCTGCCGTTAGCCAAGGGAACAAAGAATAATCCTGAAATACAACTGCACTATCTGGTAAGGATTTTGCTATTGAATGTCCGTTGACAAGTATTTCACCCTTCTTTGGTTGAGCTAACCCTGTTAATAAGCGAAGAAGAGTACTTTTTCCAGAACCACTAGGACCCATAAAGACGACAAATTCCCCTTCTTTAATCGTTAGATCTATATTTTTTAGAATTTCTACACCGTCATAATCAAAAGCAATTGACTTAGCTTCAATTTTATTTCGTACATTGACCATTTCTTCTTTCACTGTATAAACTCGATCAAGGACTTTTGCCATTATCGATCCTCCAATTCTTTAGATAATTATTACAAAGCAAATGTTGTTCATCTGGCCATTAATAAATGGTTTTATGTTGGTATAAAGCTTTCATCCGCCAAATTATTTGCATATTTTAGGAAGAAAATAAACAAAAACCAGAGACGAATTCCGTATTTAGAAACTGTCTCTGGTTATCCAGTAAACAAAATATTAAATTCCAAATTTAGTAGTTGTTAAAAACATCAAGAAAAAAATCTATCCATATAGCAGATTTTTCTACTATTAGAATACCTATTCTTTCCACCTAATTTTTTAATTTATTTTCCATCTCCCCACAGCTCAAGTGGTAAATTAACTAACTCCCTACCTATTTGTTCGCGGGCCAAATTATTTGAAGGAGCCATCGGGATTCCGCCTCTAGCATCGCGGTAAATTCGTTCAAAAACCCCCTCGATGTAACCAAAACCACCTGCTACATCCATTGCAACCCGAGCTGCAGAATCTGCTAATTCTGTGGATTGAACTTTAAGTTCTGTTACCTCAGTATTAAGTTGAGTTAAAGGTTGGTTAGTCTCAAGTAACTCATCATAATGTCTAGCTAAATCAAGTTGCCAAGCTCTTAGACCTGTAATTTGAATTTTAATCTCAGCCAATTTTTGACGAATTACTTGATATTCTGCTAGGCTTTTGTTGAAACCTTTATGAATCGTTTTTGTTACATGTGCTACCGCGGCATCTAGAGCACCTTGCGCCACACCAAGCCATACTGCGCTTAAACCGAGGACTGTACCGGTGCCATTCAATATATCTCCGCTAGCAGCGTTCAATAAATCACGATGACTTACCTTCACATTTTTAAACGTGAGTGGTCCACTATGATTTCCGCGTACACCTAATGCTTTCCAAGGTTTTGCTCTTATCCCTTCATCATGACCATTCACAATAAAAAAACTATGATCACTCAGGTCGTCACTATTTGCGGTACGGGTTTGAACGACATAAAAATCCGCTTGTCCTCCACTTGTAGTAAATGACTTCTCAGCATTTAGAATAAAATCTTCACCGTCTCGTTCTGCCTGGCTTAAGTTATACCAAACATGCCCCCCAGTAGCTTTTTCACTTACTGAAAAAGTACCGATAGCACCTTCACGAATAGGCAATAACCACCGATCTTTTTGATTATCATTACCAAAAATATTAATTACTTGAGCTGCACCAACATGCATCGCATATACAAGACCTGTAGACGCATCTACCCTGCCAATTTCTTCTGCCACAACGGACAAACCTACATAACCTAGGTTTAAGCCCCCCCATCTCTCAGGAATCGTTACCGAAGTCCAGCCTTCTTTTGCTAGGGCCTGTAAATTCCCTCGTGGAAACATGCCTTCTCTATCAATCATATCTGCATTTGGTTTAATTACTTTTTCAACAATCGGTCTAATCTTTTCTCTAATTTCCTGGATGTACGCTCTTGAATATATATTTTTTTCTAATGCTGCATTGCTCATTTTTATATCCTCCAACTTTTTGTTTATAGATAGAAAACTCACAATTATAGACTTATCTATATCAAACTCTATATGATAATGAATACAAGGAGAAAACTTTTAGTAGATCGCTTAATATCCATAGCAACCCATCTACTTAAAAGTAAATTTGCTTCAGCGGAAGCTTAGTACCGTTCACAACGTAATTACCGATAGCACGTGCTTTGTAGACAGTTGGATTATGAGAAGCTATGGTACGGATATTACGCCAGTGACGATCGAGATTCGCTGACTTTCTCGTTGCAGATGCTCCTCCCACTTCAAAAAGTAACGTGGAAGCTTGCAATGCAAGATCGTCCACAATAACCTTAGCCTGAGCCGCCCGAAGTGAAGCATCATGACTTAAATCATAGTCAATCACGCCGTCGACCGCTGAATTCACAGCAATGTCCAGTGCATCTACAGCAGCGAGAACAATCGCTTCGGACGCGAACGCACTACTTGAGAGCTGTCCAACAACCTGTTGTAGTTGCGGGTCTTCAGATGCAGTGTCTGCAGCAGCAAAACTAAATGTTCGAGTTCGTTTATGAACCAAAGCTGATGCGTCTGCCACTACATTACGCAATATGCCTGAAATAACCGCATGGAGATAAAGCTGTAAATATGAATTGAATGGCGTCCTGTCATCACGGATTACAGTCACTTCACCTTTATTGACGAAAACATTGTTTAAATGTGTCGTGCCACTCCCAGTCAATCTTTGTCCGATTCCATCCCAATCGTCTTTTATTATGACACCTTCACGATCAGTTGGGATGATCACGGATACAGGTATTCCATCTAAGGTAGATGCCGTAACAAGTACCCAGTCAGCATACATGGTACCTGTACTAAAGTACTTCGTGCCGTTCAATCGGTAACCCTCACCTTCAGGGGACAAAGTTGTTTCAAAGGCCAAATGCCCCACATTTTTCGATGAAAGCTCAGTAAAAGCATTGCCAATGATTGCTCCATCTGCTATTCTTTGTAACCACGTATCACGTTGTTCACTTGCAGGATTTCGAAGTAATTCATCCACGTTGGAAAAATGAGAACGAAGGCTATGCGCGATATCTGGATCGGCTTCAGATAATCGAATGATGACATAGAAAAGTTCACGAATACTAGCACCGCCACCCCCTAGTTCAACCGGTAAACGAAGAGCACCAAGTCGGGTTCGTCGGATTAAATCGATTGCATCATAAGGGCGAGCTTCGCTACCAGAACTCCGACGGTTCTCAGCATCTATTGCAATATCTGTAATCAATTGATCTAATTCAGCAGAGCCAACTTTTACTGGTTCAGTAAAAGTTAGTGAAGTTAAACGATCTTTGTTAACACCTAAATTTAATTGTTTTTGATTAGACATTTTTTAAATAACTCCTTTAATTATATTTTAAACACGATTATTCTTATCATATTAGTCGTATTTATTTATAAAAAAATAATTAAATAGTATTAAGCTTGCTCATATTACTGTGTAGCTCCTTTCAGGACAAAAGCATCAATAACATGCAGTAGGATGACGTTCATCATTTTGTTTAATCAAATACTTTTTATGTAGTAAATCATTTTGAGCTCTCTTGAAGACCAACTTTTCTATATTGATTCCCTACGTGGTTTTCTGGTAAACGAGCTTTTTTTCCAAATAGCTTTTCTCTGAAAGTCCCTTCTTCATATTCCATTTTCACTAATCCTCTTCGTTGAAGTTCTGGTATGACAAGTTCAACAAAATCTTTAAACGTTCCTGGTGTTATCGCATATGCAAGATTAAATCCATCGATATCCGTATCCTCAATCCAATCTTCAAGCGTATCAGCAATTTGCTCTGGTGTTCCGATTGCCACGGGACCCATTCCACCTATACCAGCAAAATTCGCTAACTCACGTACTGTCCATTTTTTATTTGCACTTGCTTTTGTCAAACTTTCGAGCATTGATTTAATTGCATTTGTTTCAATATATTCAATTTCTTGATCAGGATCATATTCAGAGAAATCAACTCCTGACCACCCACTTAGTAAGGAAAGGGCTCCTTCATAACTTATATATTTCGATAACTCTTCATATTTTGCCCATGCCTCTTCTTCTGTTCGTCCCACAATTGGAGTAAGTAATGCGAAAACTTTCACACTTTTTGGATCTCTTCCTTGCAAATTAGCTTGTGCTCTAACATCTTTAACATATAAAGAAATCGCTTCTTTTCCAGGACCAGAAATAAATGTACATTCTGCATGTTTGCCTGCAAATTGTCGGCCTCTTGCAGATCCGCCAGCTTGATACAAAACAGGAGTTCTTTGTGGTGAAGGCTCACACAAATGAATGCCTGGTACATCGAAATATTTACCATGATGGTTGATTTCGTGAACTTTTGTTGGATCGGTATAGATTCGCTTCTCTTTATCTTTCACAACTGCATCGTCTTCCCAGCTACCCTCCCACAATTTATAGCAAACTTCTAAATATTCATCGGCTATATTGTATCTTTCCGCATGTTGAAATTTATTACCGATGTCGATATTTTTTGTTCCACTTTCTAAATAGGAAGTAACAATATTCCAAGCAATTCGCCCGTTCGTTAGATGATCCAATGTAGACATTCTTCTTGCAAACGTATATGGGTGTTCAAACGTTGTCGAGCATGTGATTCCAAATCCTAAATGTTTAGTTTCATTAGCCATTGCTGAAACGAGCAGAATTGGATCATTTACCGGAACTTGTGTTGCTTCACGAACTGTAGTTTTTTTATCTCTACCATACACATCATAAATCCCGATTACATCCGCAATAAACAAACCATCGAACCGTCCTTTCTCCAATGTTTGCGCTAACTCCACCCAATATTCAATCTCATTATAGCGATGTGATTGATCTTCAGGATGTACCCACAAACCTGGTGATTGATGGCCAACACAATTCATATCAAATGCATTTAATAAGATTCTTTTTTTGTTCATTTTTTTTGTCTCCTTTTCTGACTTTTTGAAAACTGATAATACAATAAATATTTGATAGTAAAAGATTAAAAAAAAACAAAAAACCAGAGACATCTTCTACAAAATCAGAAATTGTCTCCGGTTGACCGGCAAACTATATATTAACTATTCCTATGTTATTACTAAGTTTTATATTAGCGGGCATACTTCACGTTGTCAATACACCTTATGCACTTTTCTTCAACTTTTTGCTGCACATTTAAAAGGTAATTTTCCCTAAAATCCAACAATAAAAAATTAACAACTATAGACATAACTCCGGACAACCATTGAGCAACATGAAAGGATACATATCAAATAGAACAACAACAAGTACAAGTCCTAATGAACATCCAATCATATATTCTAATAGTAAAATTAGCGAACAAGCTAAATCATTGGTACAGTACTACCATCTAAGAAAATCCGACTTTCCATCGAAAGGACTACTAAAATCTCATTCATTTGGATTGTTCTCTTTATCTTTTGATACAGTTCTTTATTTTTTTTTGTCTTTGTTACCCGACAGCTTCATTTAATATTTTTTATTAGTCCAATTTATCGAACCCGTATCACAATGAGGATGACTATCTAATTGAATTCTTTTGTATTCATTTTCTAACTCTTTTAAAGATAAGTTCAACAGTTGTTCCTTATTCTTATATACATTAAAGACAATCAGTTTATTAATTAATTTTCGCCTTATTTCTTCCATATCTCCGCAAATTTTATACCCCATATGACCTTCTCCTTTTCATCGTTTGTAGAATTGTAAAGGATTTAAAAAACCTTCTTCAAGAATGAGAGGTACGCCTTAAACTAGATTGTGGTAGCACGGAATTCTAAAAAAATCTTTGCTAGAAGTTTCAAAGGCCCTTTTCCTTCACCTCTCTGAATAAGTTTTACAAAGTAAATTCATGTAAACAAACAACTCTTAAGAAAAAGTACTCCACTAAATTACTTGAAATTCAAAAGGTATATATCCCCATAATCTTTAAAACTAACTAAAATTAGATGATCTCACTCTGGGTTATTATCGGAATACGTTTAATGCTTCATATGCTCATCTTTTTTTATCACTAATTTTATTATATTCTTCCTGTAAATCAGATAAAGTCATTTCAAATAAATGAGTGTTATTTTTCTTATAAATCCCTTCTTTAATTAACTTGTTTATCAGGAAAACCTTTTTATTATTTATAGCATTACGTAATAATTTTCCCAAGATGTAGCCTCCTTTTATATTCAAATCATTTCGTTGAATAGTGGTATGTAACAAAGAATTGTATCGTTAATTTTAGTTGTAAAACGCGTTTTCTTCCTGTTCCACCTCCTTCCATACCGTTGATTTCTATAGCCAAAAGAGGCCCTCTGTCCAAGATACACTTCATCTTGAACAGAGAGCCTCTAGTAATCTAGTCAGCACATTTTATTAGTATGAATATTTAAGTTTATACTAAATTATATTAAACACATATGTCAAGTATGAATTAAAATATATACTCGACTGAACTTATTAATAAATGACTCCGAGACCCCTCCCCAAAGCAAAACGTGTTTCACGGATACTTTTCAGAGTTATGTAATTTTATCAGGGTCATCAGGGAAAAAATCTGGCCTTCATAACCTAATACAGTGTCTTTGCTCTGATTTGATAATCCGCAAAAACAATCTTATACTCTTGCCACATATTTGAACGCCTCCATAAAGTGCTTTTATACGAAAACACTCAGTAGTGGAATAAGAGAAGAATTTTTTTTAATTAAAGACCTGTTATAACATGCTGTTGATTTTTCACAAAGAAAAAAGGACCATATTAATAAGGTCCCTTGGTAAAACATCTTGATTTAAGCTTGAAGAGCTTTCTGTAATGATTTTTTCATTGCTTCTACAAAGTTCTGACGTGTTACATCAGATAATTCTAACAAGGAAAGATAGGGATTTAAATCTTCTAATTCAACTAATAAAAGTTCACCTTGTGCATTCCGACAAGCATCAACTCGTTGAATCCCCCAATCAAGATTATTCCATTCAATAAATCGGTTAGCAAAAGTTAAATCTTCTTCAGTAGGCACATATTCTTTTAATTCCCATCTTTGCTCTTTATCTGGTGCATAAAGAGCATACTGAAATTCTTTATCGATAAAATAAAATGAAACCTCATACTCAAAGTTGATAAATGGTTGTACCAATGTGTTTTTTGATTCTGAATCAACTTTATCTCTCAATTCATCTTTCGTGACAAATTCCATACCGATAGAATCTGCACCATCTTTCGGCTTTACAATATACGTTTTTACATTAGGGAGTTTATCTAAAGAATCAAGAGTATCGATAGTTGGAATAACAGGAAATTTAGCATTCGTTAATTCAATTAAATATTCCTTCCCGTTCATATCAGCCTTTCCGTTAAATGAATTGTATGTTTTCAAATAACCAGAAACTACTCTATTTCGGAATTCTTGATACTTATCCTTAAAATTCGCTACTGGACCAGCATTTCGAAATACAATTAAGTCAAAATCTTTTTCAAACGTTTCGGTATCTTCAGGATGACAAATGACCACCTGAAAATCTTCTCTAAGCTTCGAAGTAAGGAACAAATCCTCCTCATAATAATTTCTTCCTTTTGCTTCATAGTATAAATCTGTTACGAATAATAGTGTCTTCATTACACCTTCACCTCTTTACATTTATTTTCATTGATTTAAAAAGGATTAAAAAACAAAAAATCCCGTCTCATTAAGAGACGAGATTTTAACTCTCGGTACCACTCTTGTTTAATAAAATGCTTCGAAAGCACTTTACACCCTTACAAACGTACAACCATACGTTGTTCCTTGTAACGGAGGAAACCGATAAAGCTTACTAATACATTCGGCTTTACTTCTCAGAGATGATTTTCGGTTATTATCTGGACACTGGCTTTCAGCAAAACACCAGCTCTCTTTGGAACAGAAACTATAACGTACTCTTTCTCTTCATAGAATTTTAAAAATTAGATTATTTTGAATTATTTTATATTAACCAGCAATTAAAATCAATGGTTATTTGATGAAATTAATTTTCTGCCCCTTTAGCTCGATAAGAAAGGGATCATCAGCAGCGACTTATTAAACTCTTGCACCCGTTTATTTAAAAAAGAGAGCTGATTTCAGTACTTGCTTCATCCATCCTTATAATACTGATGAATGATAGAAAAGAAACATATCCTTTCTATGGTGGTGATGGAGTTAAGAACCTAGTTTCTTCATTAATATTTACTAACTTGTTTTGCATTCTCCTATTTACAATTGAGTGCTTTAGTTAAGTATGGTGCTAATTTTTTCTACTTTTATTCGACTCTCATCTGAATGATGAGCCATCAACAGCAGCTTTGCATTTAATAAAGAAAGAATTTAGCTGGTAAAAAATAAATATAGTTTTCCTATTAAGTCTCCTTATTTATTCTATGTATAATATCGAATGCTTCTCCACATTAACTCCATATAACACGGTTATAATGATACAAGAGGTGATACCATGAGGAACTATCATATTCTTGTAGTAGAGGATGATCAAGAGATTCAGGAATTAATTAAACAATTTTTAATGACACAACACTATACTGTTGAAGTTGCATCAGATGGATTAGAGGGAATGAAACAATATAATAAGCAATCCTTTGATTTAATTCTTTTGGATGTGATGATGCCAAACCTTAACGGATTTGAAGTTGCCAAAATGATTCGAAACCAGTCAAATGTACCAATTATTATGCTAACCGCTTTAGAAGAAGAACAAGATCAAATGAAAGGTTTTGATCTTGGAATCGATGATTATATAACTAAACCTTTTTCTTTTCATGTTTTGATTAGACGAGTCGAAGCAGTACTGAGGAGAAGCTATGATCGAAGTACAGCTAATCATTTAGTTTTTAAAGAAATGCATGTCGATTGTGATGCATATAAAGTATATGTAAATAAAGTTGAAATACCTTTAACAACAAAAGAATTTGAGATGCTGCAACTACTCCTTCAAAATGAGAAAAAAGTACTCACAAGAGAAAGCATCGTAGAAAAAGTTTGGGGATACGAGTACTACGGAGAAACACGAATTATCGATACACATATTAAAAACATACGAAAAAAATTAGAAATACCCTACATTAAAACGGTAAAGGGAATTGGTTACAAAATCGATGAATAAGATATTAAAAATCATGAAGATGAACAAGATTACCTATAAACTCTTTTTGATTACATCCCTTATTTTGTTAGCCTTTGCAGTCCTGATCTATTTAACTTTATACTTCTTTCTCCCTACGTTTTATGAGCAGTATAAAACAGACCAGCTTCAAACAGGAATAGAAGAAATAATTGATAAATCTAAGGATCTTTCTTTTCAAAATGCAATACCACTTTTTGATGAATACGCTCAAAAAAATAACGCAATCATCTACCTTCAAAATAATGAAGGAACAATAATGTATTCTCCTTTTTTATCTTTTATTCAAGGTAGTACTCAAGCATTACCAGGTGTAAAATTCGATAATACAAAGCCATTAAGAAATTCAAATAACCTTTCCAATTCATTTGATGTTGCCATGCCAATTCAATTCCAAGATGGTAACTTAACGCTCGTAGTATCCGCAACATTTCAACCAATTAATGAAGCTTCACAGGTCTTGGTACGTTTCCTTCCTTATATCAGTATCATTGTAGTTGTTATTGGTGTTGGAAGTGCTTATTTATATTCGAGGTTTATTACAAGACCACTCATTTATATTAATAGAGGGGCACAAAAGATGGCGAACTTGGATTTTTCCGAAAAAATTGAGGTTCGTTCCAATGATGAATTAGGGGAATTATCCAATAGTTTAAATGATATGTCACTTAATTTACAACAAACTATGCTTGATTTACAGAAAGCGAATCAGCAATTACAAAGCGACATTGAAAAAGAAAGAGAAATAGAAAAAAAACGCAGGGAATTTTTTTCAATTGTAGCACATGAATTAAAGACTCCTCTCACTGTTATGAAAGGACACTTAGAAGGAATGATGTATAATATCGGTCCCTATAAAGACCGGGACACATATTTACAAAAAAACTTTCAAACCGTTCAGGATATGGAACAACTTGTTCGTGAGATTCTAGGTATATCCAAATTGGAACAACATACCTTTAAACTAAAATTAGAAGAAGTAAATCTCGCGGAATTAATTAATATAATCACAAAAAATCTCGGTTTTTTTGCTTCTCAAAAAGACATTCAAATAATAAAACAGATTGGTTCTCACCTTTCTGTTTTTACAGATCGTGCTCTTTTAGAAAAAGCCTGTAAAAACATTATTCATAATGGGATTATGTATTCACCGCATGGCGAGAAAGTATATATAAAGCTAACTCAGGATTCAAAACAACACCACATCCAATTTCAAGTCATCAATACAGGTGTAAAAATTAAAGAGGAGGATATACAACATATTTTCAAACCATTTTATCGAATTGAAAAATCAAGAAATCGAAATACTGGGGGAAGTGGCTTAGGGTTATATATTGTAAAGCAAATTTTTGAAGCCCTTTTTATCACGTATTCTATGAATAATACTGAACAGGGTGTACAATTTTTAGTTACCATTCCATTATCCATAAAGTAAACAAACAAAAAAAGAGTCTGAATCTCATTTCTATAGGATGAAATGAGATTCAGACTTTTATTTAATTTCAATGAATTTACATAATCATAAACACTCATAACTAAACATGAGTGATGTTATGTCTAGTTGAATTAAATTGGTCTGTTTCTTTAAAGCGACGCTCATAATTTTTCCCGAACGTTGAGAAGTGAGGTACTTTATCATGGAAACCGTAACCTAAAAACCAACGGTAAGCCATATTCGTTTCAAATTCTTCAATCGTTTTACGCATTGAACGAATACCGAAGGTATACTGAATGAATGTCAATTTAACTAAAATAACTGGATCAATACTTGGGCGCCCTATCTCTGAATACATCTCTTTCACCAAGTCATAAATGAAAGTGAAGTCAATGGCCCCCTCAATTTTACGAACCAAATGGTTCGCTGGCACCAGTTATCCAAAGTAATCATTTCAAGTTGATCTCGCTGAATAGAATTATGTTTCGAAAGCATCGTCATCACCTCTAGTTTTAATACTCCTATATTAAAACAAAAAAGAATGTAGGCAAACCTGGTTATATCTAATTGTTAAAACAAAGTTGATTGGAACGGAAGGTGCGAGACTCCTGAGGGAAAAGCGTGTCCAAGGGAGACCCCACAGGCGCAAAGGCGCCGAGGAGGCTTCCTGACCGCCCGCGGAAAGCGAGTGCCCTACGTTCCAATCAACGTTCGAATTTTTACACCCCCTCAAAAAAACTGTAGACAAACTCGATTTTCATCGAGTTTGTCTACAGTCTGGATTCTATATTTTAAAATATAGAATCTTTAAGCATGTATTTTTTTACTCATACTCATTCATTGGAGACTTCATTATGTTTACCTTCTGAATATTTCCTAAAGCTCTTCTTTCATTTTTGCCTATCCTCTGAACCTTAATAGGGCTTTGCTTCCCCCTTTGTAGAGCCTTCCTCAGACCCTCCTTGATTAGGAGGGGACACGTCTCCCTGATTTGGTCCCATTTCATCTTGATTGGAAGGGAAAAACACCTCTGGATTATCCTGAAATAAATCTTGATAACTATCTTTTTCTTTTTCATTCAATTCTGGATTATCCCCTAAATTCATCAAGTTTGTAAACGAACCAATTAAAAGACCTATTGTTATTAAACCAATGGATGTTGCAATTTTAATCCATACTTTCATCCACATCTTCTCATTCCTTTTTCATGTAGTTGAACATTTTCTCTAATTAAATTTATATTACTTAGGTATATTTCTTTTTTTATCTAACAGCGTTACCGAAACGAGTTGTAACTTCTACTATTTATTTGCCTTACAACTCTTTGATTACTAAATTTCTTTTTTCGAGATACACCGCTTTATCAGATTGTTTAGCCACCTCTTGTGAATGAGTGACGACAATGATACATTTATTTTCTTTATGAGCAAGTTCTTTAAATAACTCGATAATTTCCATGGAAGTTTCTTGATCTAGATTCCCAGTTGGTTCATCAGCAATTAATAAATCTACATTACAAGATAATGCACGAGCAATCGCTACACGCTGTTGCTGACCACCGCTAAGCTGTAATACCTTTCTTTTTGCTTCTCCTTCTGTCAGCCCTACCTTTTCTAATAACTCAAGTGCTTTTGCCTTTTTGTCTTTCACATCGACTCCTGTAATCTCCATCGCAGTGACTACATTTTGAAGAGCAGTCATATACGTAATGAGATTATATGATTGAAAGATAATCGAGACATGTTGGTTTCGATAGGAATCCAAACCTATCTTCCTTATATCTGTTCCTTTATATACTACATTCCCTCTACTTGGGATATCTAATCCACTAGCTAAACTAAGGGTCGTTGTTTTTCCTGATCCCGATGGTCCTAAAATGGTATAAAATTGTCCGGCTTGAAACGCAAAGTTTACATTATCTAATATAGTGATTTTTTTATTATTGCTTTGATAATGGTAATTCAGATCTTTAAACTGTAAAATAGTGTCCATGTGTATATCCCTCCTATTAATCTTTTAATAAAATTTCTTTTGGTTTCAATCGAAGAATCGATAATGCTGGAATAATGGTTGATAAGATTGCGATTAATAGACCTAATCCACCTACTTTCAGCACATCTTGGGATGTTACACTTACATCAATATTATCAATAGGATCCACTTCTTGACCTTGGTCATCATTCATCCCAAACATAAATGTTTGATCCCTAGGATTATTTTCTTGCTCTTCAGCGGTAATTTCTTTCTGCAATAAACTGTCTCCCATTTTTTGAGACACTGTCCCACCTGTAAATATAGAGAGGCTAAATGCTAGAACAGCTACACATAATACTTCTACTAAGAGTTGGCCTATTAATTTCCCTTTTTTCTCGCCAATCGACAGTAAGATTCCTAACTCCTTCCGTCGTTCTTTTATAGTCAACATAATGATAAGACCTAAGATAATGGATCCTGTAATTGAAACCAGGTAGATAATCCATTTTGAAGTGGATGCCATGTTCTCAATAGGGCCTATCATTTTTTTATATAAGGCATCATGAGCATCTAGTTCAAAAAGGTCAAAATCAATGTCTGTTTTCTTTCCCTTTGCTTTAAAAGCATCGATATGATTCGGGTCAGTTAAGTAATAAATTGCTTTGTCAATTGGCGTGCCCTTCATATCCTTGTTTCCTGAAAATTCTTTTAACGATTCGTACGAAACATATATTTTGTTAGATGGATGAAACAACGGTGGTGCTGTTTCCATTTGGCTAGTTATGTTGGATGTCTCATAAATCCCTATTATTTCTAACTTTATTGTCGATTTTCCATCGTCTTTTTTGATTTTTACCTTATCACCAACTTTAAGTTTGTTATGTTCAGCTAACTGTTTTTCAACCAAGGCTACTTTCTTATCTTTGTCTTCTGCTGTTATTTCACGTCCCTTAATGATTTCCTCCGTTCCTTCTGTGAATTCTTTCAATAAACCAGAGCTTCTTACGCCGGTAATTGATAGATTTGGCATTTCTCTATCAGGGTTGCCTCCACCAGCTATGGAACCACTCATCACGTCTTCATTTCCATCAACATTAATGGGAATATAGCCATCTGCTAAACCCTGATTTTCTTTTAGATAGTTGAAATTTTTCACATAGGGTGATTTAGCTAACTTATCTGCTTCCTCTGAAGAAATTTCTGGAAATTGTACTGGCTCATTAGGATTTTCTTCTCTCTGTGTTTCAATATATTTTGGAAGCTTTTCTTGATTTAATCCTAGCGTTACGTCAACTCCCAATTTTTTTCTAGCGAGATCACTCGCTGTGTCTGTGACATTTTGCAGGGCGAATCCTGCTAATACTAAATTAGTAACAACTAAAAAAACAGCAAATAAGATAAGGGATTTTCCCTTTCTTGCTCGTACACTTAAAAATGCGCGTTTGATAAAATTCATTTTTATTACCTCCTTGATATCTCTAAATGTACAGGACTAATCTAGAGTCTATATGGAGATATAGAGGAGTTTATATGGAGATATAGAGGAGGCTATATGGAGAAGTGTGGTGTTTTTGCCAAACGGTAAAAAAGGTTGTTTAGTTACGAAAAAGAACCGACCATTTCCGTGTTCATAAAACAAACTAATTAATGAATAAAATAAAAAAGCCAATTTTATTAACGTACAGGAGATTGACTTTTTTGATGGAGGGGCTTAAAGACTTATTGATCTAAATCTAAAGCCACAAACAATAATTCGATAATACCACTAAAAACAAAAAGTAACTTAATGGAATAAAGAAGAAAGGCTTAACCAAAGTACCATCCGGAGGAATGGAGAGATAACGGGTATTAAAAGTATACTTTTTGCTAATAACGTCGGTTTGTATCCTATTCCATAGAGGTAAAGGTATAAAGTCCCCGAGTAATTTCATTGATATTGTTTACTTTCTCTATAAAGTGAAAAGTTCTCCTAACTTGCCATTGTAAATAAGATCTTTACTTTGTTAACCAGGCTAATTACGATACTCAGCCTGTCCGTTTGCCTTCAGTTTTCCGTCATCATGGCCCACTTTGATAAAAGCTAACCACCATGTCAGACTTACATGAAAAAAGCCAAGGTCAGCGACTATACAAATCGCTGACCTTGGCTTTAATAACTACTATTTAATGTTGTATCTATTCTCTAACTTATTTTAATGCGTAAGCTTATCTGTATAAAGTCAAAAAAAGAAAACCATTTTCGAACCTAAATAAAGAGATTGTTTTACTACTTAGTATCCTCTTTTATTACCACTTGGGTCTCCAACGACATTCTGCCCATATCAGTTTGTCTTCGCCATACCACTTAATTATCCGTTTTTTTATAAAAAATTACTGAAGTTAGGCAGAATCTCTGCTAGCTTTCAGAGCTTTTGATTCACTCTTAATAAGCTCTCAAAAAGTGAGTGGTTTCATACTAAAAAATCGCAACTATTTTATCAAGTATTCCAGTACTATCAAGAAATACGATGATAATTACTAAAGGAATAATGAACCTCATTATAAAAAACCATATATTAAATGCAGAAGCCCCTAAACGAGAATGCTGTAATAGTTCCTCTCTCAAAGTGCTTTTCTTAATCTTAAGTGGTACGAAAATAGAGATTAAAAACACTCCTAGTGGCATTAATATATTACTAACTAAATAATCAGCTGTATCAAATAAATTTTTCGAGAAGATTAACATATCAGCAAAAACACTATAGGATAATGCAGAGGGAATTCCTACTGCAAAAATTAAAACACCAATAATAAATGCATATTTTGTTCGCTTCTCCACTTTTCCTTTAATTAGTGATGCGACAATTATTTCTAACATAGAAAAAGCCGAAGTTAATGTGGCAAATAAAAATAATGCTAAAAAACCTAATAAGAAAACTTCTCCAAAAACAATTTGATTAAACACAGCAGGCAGTACAACAAACAACAAACCAGGTCCTTCAGCTGGTTCTAAACCTAGTGAAAATACAGCTGGGAAGATTGCTAATCCTGCTAATAAAGCAATGAATAAATTCATTGTAACGATTGAAATGGCCGGTTGAATTAAGCTTTCTTTTTTTGAAAGATATGAACTATAAGTAACCATTACTGATACTCCGACACTTAAGGAGAAAAACGCTTGACCCATCGCATACAGAATACTTTGAGATGTAATACTCGAGAAATCAGGTGCTAGAAAGAACTTCACACCTTCCATAGCGTTATCGAGTGTTAGTGAGCGAATGATTAGAACAAAAAATAGTAAAAATAAAGCAGGCATCAAAATTTTATTTACTTTTTCAATGCCATTTTGAATCCCCTTTGCTACAACTAAAACGGTAATCGCCAAAAATGCAAATTGAGCTACAATCACCAAGATTGGATTTCCAATCGTCTCGTTAAAGACAGATCCATAATCTGCGCCCTCACTAATTATTCCACCAAATAAACCTTTTGTAAAATAAATAACAATCCAACCACCAATTACACTATAAAAAGACAATAAAAGAAAACAGGTAAATACCCCTAACCTACCAATCCAATGCCAATTACTATTAGGAGCTAAACTGCGATAAGCACTAACTGCTTCCTTTTGTGTACTTCTACCAATAACAAACTCTGCTAATAACAATGGAAAACCTATAAACAAAGAAAATAAAATAAACAGAAGAAAGAATGCGCCTCCACCGCTTATTCCAGTTACATAAGGAAGCTTCCATATTGCGCCTACTCCTATAGCTGATCCTGCTGCTGATAAAATAAAACCAATCTTCGATGACCATTGCTCTGATGTTTGAATGCTAATCAATCCAATCTATTTTTATTACGTCCTCTACAAAACAAAGTAAAGAACAAAAAAAGCCACGTCTCTATCGTTAACGATAGGGACGTGGCTGTTCACGCGGTACCACCCTAATTGGAAACAATACATGTTTCCCACTTGTTAAAATAACGGTTTAATCCGTTTTATACTACTTTTTCAATGTTGCAGTATAAAAAAGCTCCAAGAATGAAATTCACCTAAGTCTTTGTATCAGTTTGCACCAACCACTGATTCTCTATTAACAGGGAGACCGGCTTAATAATGTTCTTTTCTTCGCTCATTAAATATTTTGAATAATAAACGAAATTATAGTATGATAACATCCGATGGTCAAGCCCTTTTTTCAGAATTTAATATTATTTAACCCCAATTACTCCTCTCAACTCTTTATATACACCACATTCCGAGACATTTCCAAAATTCAAAAATTTATTTTAAAGGTGTACAAATTGTATACTATGTAGCACTAGTATTTGCTTAAGATTCTCATTTCCTGGCGTTAACTTTAAAGAAAAAAGATCAACAGATTGAAGAAGAACAAGTCACATTATAAGAAATAAACCGCTTAATTTTTGGGCAAATAGAAAGAGCATGTTTTGAAAGAAGATTATTCAAAACATCTCTTAACATATTCAATTAAATGATTCTTTTATAAAAAGTTTAATTATTTTCTACCTGTGTCGCTCAAAAATCGCACTTTTGCGTTGACCCCTTTGACCATTCTATTTTTATTTTTGCTCTGTATAAATTAATCGCTCCTAAAGCTACAGCGATTCCAACAAGATATAATGCTAGCTGATAACTATTCAATATATTTACGACTAAACCGAATAAAGAAGGTGCTATAACAATAAATAATTGATTTAATGTCAAAGCTGAACTCACCGTTAAGCCTATATAACGGGGATCCGATTGCTCTGTGACACAAGCAATAAAAATTGAATACCAACCAATTGCTACAAACCCTAATAGAAAACAGAATAGCAGCATCAATATTTTTATTTCTACATGAATGATTAGTGGCAACATCAATGTAAGAATTACTGTAAAAACCATCACAATAAGCAATAATCTTTCTCTATTATGCTCAAAGAATTGATCACTCATCCATGCGATGACTACCCGCCCAATCATTCCACCTATTAAAACAAGGCTTAAATATTTCCCTGCCTCTGTTAGGGAATAGCTACCTTCTTGATGAAAATAACTCATAAAATGTGCAATGATAACCATTTGTAATGACATCATCACAACACCTACAATGTACATCGGATATAATTCTTTATTATTTTTGATAGCATTCATTTTCTCCTTAAAGGACACCGATTTCGATTCTGTAGGACTAGTACTTTCTGGCTCATGATAAAATAATAAAAAGAGTAGACCTCCTATAATTGCTACAACTCCTTGTACAACATGCGCGACTGACAAATTGAAATGATAAAATGTATAGGTTAACATTACAGAGGCTAAAGCCCCTCCTATTGGTATACCGGTCTGTCTTATTCCTAAAGCTAGACCTCTATGTTTGTTGGGAAACCATTTTACGATAGCAGTACTACCACCAGTTTGAGCACTGCCGTACCATATCCCAACCAATAATAATAAAAGCAGCAATACAATATAATTGTTAACAAAAACGAGTGTTAATGCTGAGAGCCCTAATAAAATTGTCCCCCATCCAATAATTTGTTTTTCCCCTTTTTTATCCATTAGGTAACCAAACACTAACATTGAAAACATCGGACCAATATTTACAGCTGAAACAATAAAGCCTGTTTGCAGTGGTGTTAAGTTCCATTCAATTTGATAGAATGTAGCGATAGGTCCCATGCCATATGTCACAAATGTTGCTGCAGTTTGTGATAGTGTAGCCACTAATACGATTAACCATTTATAATATGTATTCATTAATGCCCCTCCAATATTTTGCTATTACATATGTATTCAATCAGTAAAATTCGGCTATGGATATTTATTATAGAGTGAATAGTCTCGTAATCTATTATTAGCTTGTAGCATCATCTCGACTCCTTATTTATTAAGCTAACTAGAGTTTACTCTCCTTACTGAGAAGCGTAAAATGGAGGAAAATGATAGGATCCATAAATTTTTTTTATAGGGTGTGTGACAAACAAAATGAACATCGAAGAAATTGCATTAAAAATTGAAATATTAAATCGACAAAATTTAAGTAAATCCGCAGAAATCACAAACTATACTCAATCCGCACTTACTGCTAAAGTGAAAAAAATGGAGTCAGAAATTGGAAAACCCGTTTTTAAACGAACACCCCAAGGATTGAAAATTACTAGCGTAGGTACCCAGTATCAAAACTATCTTCAACTTATTACTCAAGAGTACGAAGAATTTTTACAATCCATTGGTGCCTATCAGCTTAACTCTAAAGTGAACTTTGGCACATCACATACAACCTTAAAAATCTACGGAGCCCCCCTCGCCAATATGTTGAATACGAAAGACATTCAATTGGATGTAGACTTCGCAGTAGATTCTAGTAATGAAATAAATCAAAAAGTACACAATTCCGAATTGGATTGTGCACTAATTAGTGAACCTATTAAAAAATACCCCGATTTAGCATACTATATTGTTGCCACTGAAACATTTGAGATTATTTCAAGTAATGATCATATAATCAATTTCGATCAGAAAACACCTATTACATTGCTCGTTTTGAGTAAAGGTTGTATGTATACAAGAGCTGTAGTTGATTGGCTTATGGATAATCAACTACAATATAATTTAAAGGAAATAAAATCTATTAGTAGTATTCAAGATTTTTTACAAATCAGTAATACCATTGCTGTATTAAATACTAAGCTTATTGACTTATACAACTATACAAACATTCACTATTACAATTTAAACTTTGACAATGTCCTTAATACCGTTTTCATTTATAAGAAGAACGAAAGTAAGCAGAACAATATTTTACAATTAAAAAATGTACTTGAGACGATTTGTTAATTTTACTATTAATAATAGAATGTAAAAAGTTTAATAGGAATATCGCATAAAAAAAATCCAGTTTGAACAAAGAGTTTTCAAACTGGATAGGATGCAATGGAATTCATTCTCTGCTGATTTCCATTGATCATATACTTGATTAAATTCTTCCATAACAGTGATTAATCGACCAATTAAAGTACAGATTAAATTTCCTATTTAGATACTGCTCCTGCTTCAATTAGTAATTCTACGAGATGTAGAGCCCTTATACTTTCTTCTAGACCTTCCCTTTTTATACCCAATTTCATTTGTAACAAGCAACCGGGATCTGTCGTTACGATAATAGAGGCTTTAGTATCCTTTGCTTTTTCCATCTTCAAATCTAAAATATCCATGGATTCTTCGTAATTAACTAAATTGTAAATTCCTGCTGATCTATTTTATTCTTCACCTGAATCACCATATAAGGGAGGAACGTACCAAAAGAAGCATCGTAACTATAACTATGTCTATCAGATAAACTCGTAAAAATTTGGTTAGAAGGAATGTTTTCCTTTACTTCATTCAATTTTAACTGGCTCCTTCGATTAACCAATATTTGTAGATACAAATTTCTTTTCTAAATATTCTTTTTTTCCTAACTTTTAATCGTTTTACTTTTTCTACAAATTTGTTGGTTAATTCGGCGGCAACTTCATGATGAACATAGAATATATTCCTACAGACGCAGGTTTGTAAAACATTATTGACGCCTACTCACTTGCAAAATCCTAAATAATTCTTCCCATTTTTGTCCTCTACTATTGAGTCTTAAGCTTTCGTAACTCAAATTTCATCCCCTCCCTTGTAATAATCACGTTTCCAAAGTTCAATATATTCAATCGCATTATGAACATTTTCATTCTTATCTTCTTCCGTTAGCTCCCTAACCACTTTAGCAGGAATTCCTATAGCTAGTGCTCCTTCTGGAATAATCCTGCCTGGGGGTACAACTGCTCCAGCTCCTACTTGTGCTCCCTTTCTAACGGTAGCCCCATCTAGAATTTTCGCTCCAATGCCGATCAAAGCCCCATCCTCAATTTTACAGGCATGTAGGATAGCACCGTGTCCAACAGTTACCATTTTCCCTATATGTAAAGGGAAATCGGGTGTAACATGACAGATACAACCATCTTGTATATTGCTTCCTTCCCCTATTTCAATAAAATTTTTATCATCTCCCCTTAACACGGCTTGTGGCCAGACGCTCACATCTTTTGCAATCCTAACATCTCCAATAATTTGCGCTGACTCATGTATAAAGGTTTCAGAATTAATGGATGGAACTCTTCCTCTTAAACGATGAATCACCAACACCATCCCCCTATCACTCTCGTAATTAATATTAGGTGTTATATATTTAACTCTTTATAAGATTGGTCAGATTTTTCTAATCCTAATTCTTTTAAAATTTCCTCTGTATGTTGCCCTAGCAATGGAGCTGCATTTCTTATTTGACCGGGATTTTTTGATAATTTGATAGGAATACCTAAAGCCTTAATTTTCCCAGCAATAGGGTGTTCTAACTCTTCAACCATTCTCCTGGAAATGGTATGTGAATCAGTTAATGATTCTGGATAAGAATTAATTGGGCCGGCAGGTATCCCTACCTCTTCAAACTTCTCCAGCCAATAACTTCTTGGGCGTTTACTTGTTTTTTCTTCAATTAATTGTATGAAAACCTTTAAATGCTTGATCCGTGAAGGATCATCGACAAATCTTTCGTCATTTAGAAATTCGGGTCTTCCTATGATATGACAAAATACAGGCCAATGATGTGGCGTATCTGCTCCTACAGTGAAATAGCCATCACTCGCTTGAAAGGCTTGATAAGGTGCCGATAATCGGTGTCCGCTCCCCGTAGGCTCTGGTGTTTCACCATTCACCCAATATTGCGTGCTTTCCCAAACAGATAAAGCAAGACCGGTATCAAATAAAGAAGCATCTATAAATTGACCTTCATTTGATTGAACACGTGCATACAAAGCAGATAATATTCCATAGGCAGCGAACAGTGCAACACCCAAATCTGTGATAGGCAACCCACACTTTACTGGGTTTCCGCCTCGTTCTCCGGTCACACTCATGATTCCCGTCATTCCCTGCGCAATTAAGTCATAGCCCCCGCGAGATGAATAAGGACCATATTGACCAAAACCGGAAATAGAGCAATAAACTAAACGAGGATTAATCTTGTTTAGGGTGTCATAGTCTACACCCAATCGCTTAACTACACCGGGACGATAATTCTCAACTAGTACATCTGCTGTTTCAATCAATTTATAAAATATTTTCTTGTCTTCATCATCTTTCAAATTCAGCGTCATGCTTCGCTTATTTCGATTAATTGCCATAAAAGCAGCACTTTCTCCATCGATGTGAGGTGGCCACCTTCTAGTATTCTCACCAGTGGGTGGTTCAATTTTTATTACATCAGCTCCCATATCGGCTAGTAACATACTGCAATAAGGGCCTGCCATTACCTGACTGAGATCTACGATACGGATACCATTCAAAGCACTCATCAAATCAATCCCTTCTATTATTTACTAAATATTTATTAATCTATCAACACAGTATCCTCCATAAAACTCATAAATAAAGTTCATTGTTACGAAGAATAGTTACACCGTCTATTTCCACCATAGCGTCTTTAACAACCATATCGTAATGACCTTTTGCCTTAATTACACCACCAATATAAGCATTTGTACCTAAAGCAACGTGAATGGTGCCAAACACCCCTTCGTCACTTAACATACTATTTTCTAACTCACATTCCGGGTTCATACCAATTCCAAATTCACCTGCATAATAGATGTTCCCATCTTCATCATTTCGTTCAATTAATATTTTTCTAAACAAATCTGCCTCCTTTCCCCCTGTAATGGAAACAGCCTTCCCAGCCTTAAACTCAACAACCACAGGAGTATCTATAAGTCCAACTCCTGGTATACTTCCATCTACCACTAAGACCCCTTCTGCAGATCCTTCAACAGGTGCTATACTGGATTCAATGCAGTGCACAGCAGATATATCCTTGGTATTTGCAAAACCTGTCAATGCTCGCCCTTCCCTTCCTTTAATGGATAGTCGTAAATCCGTTCCTTGAGTTGTCGTTACCCTAACTACATCACCCTTGGTTAATAAATTTGCTACTTGTTCCACTTGGGGTCTAAGTGAAATAAAATCAGCTTGTAAGCCTTTACTCAACAAAATGTTTTCATGGGATTCTGGCAAGACTAAAACTCTAGCACCAGCCGCTTGTGCCTCATGACGAGCATTTGTGTGTGCGATGTTATAAGTAGTTGGAGCAATCACAACATCTACTTCTTTCATAGCTGCGGCAACTGGATCGGGTAGAGCATCACCATGCCCCTTTCTTGGTGGCATGGACATCGTGATCGGTTCAGCACCTAAAGAGGAGGTTACATCTGCCAATGTTTTAGCAATACTTTCTGTTTGAAAATCAGTTAAGATCAACACTTTCTCGCCTTCTACAACTCCTGCCAAAACTTTTATCAACGCATAGGCTCCTGGATACATCATAACTTCATTCATAACTTGTGAATCCTCCTCTTGGTCTATAAATCTCTTTATCATCTTCCTTGGAAAATTGGTATTTGTTTATTAAAAAAAGATTCAATGGCATGTTTATGATCTTGCGTATCCTGGCAAGTAATAAAAGCATCTAACTCAAACGCCATGGCTTCCTGCCAATTTACATCCATTGTTTTTTGAATTGTTTCTTTAGCATTCCTGACTGCAATTGGTGCACGTGAGGCAATCATTTTTGCCCAATCTAAAGCTTCATTCATTAATGTATTATGAGGAACAACTTTGCTAGCCAAACCACGTTGAAGTGCTTCATTAGCTAATACGGTTTTCCCGGTTAATATGACTTCCTTTGCGTAAGCTTCTCCCATCAACCTTACAAGTCGGGTAGGTCCGACAACTAATCCTACTTTAACTCCTGCTGCACACAGCTTTGCTCGATCGGACATAATTCGAATATCACATGCTAGGATCAGTTCAAATCCCCCACCAAAAGCATATCCATTAACAGCAGCAATCACTGGTTGTGGCATTTCATTAACAACATCATAAATGCGGCAATCTTCTTTGAGAAAGTAGCGTACAGTCTCAGGGGTCAATTCACCTTCTTCATTTAAATCAGCACCTGCACAGAATGCCCGGTCACCGTCTCCTGTCAAAATAATGACTCGAACATCAGTACGGGACTTTAGATTTTCCATATACGGCACAAATTCTTCACGAAATTCCTTCGTCAAAATATTCATTGGTGGGTTATTTATCGTTATGGTGCAAATCTGATTTTCAATATTGGGCTTTATCCACTTCATTCGTCCCCTCACCTTTCTAAATTTGCTGATCCACTTCTACCGGCACCTCACTTCGGTTAGAGGAATCTTCTAATCGACCGTCAATCCCTTTGCTTCTTTGGTATTTATCCCAAAAAATCACAGCAATTGGACAAAGGATGGAAGTAGTAATAGTAGAAATAGAAATTTGAATTGTAGCTAGATTAGCTATTTGTTGAAAACTTTGTGCCTCGTCTAACGACATAAGTCCTGCTCCTGCAGCAACAGAAGCAGCAGCTGCTATGGCTGCTGGTGTTCCCACTGCATTCCCTGCTGTTGATGCTTCGGCAACGGGACCAATTGTACTTTTCTCACCAAATATACGATAAACAAGGATTCCTGTTAGAGCGGTAAAAATGACGGTTGCAAAACCTAGGACAAGACCGCCCCAAACAGCTTCAGCATTAAAGAAACTCATAAAGTTCATTCCTGCTCCTAGACAAAAAGCAAAAAAGGGAACAAGTAACGTTTCACCTGGCTTTAGAAATTCCCTAATGTCCTCATCCAAATTTCCTAATAACATCCCTAATGCAATTGGTAACAATACCGCGATAAATGCAATAGCAGGGAAGTTAATTCCTACTATTCCCAATGCCATCATGGTAAAGAATGGACCATCATTTAAGGTCAATACAGAAATTGCTCCTACATCTGAACGGTTACCATATTGTCCGGTGAGAACGGCATACATTCCTTCATTACCATTTGTCATTGCAGCAATTATGGCCAGAGTGGATAAGCCAAGCAACCCGTTCATAGGATCAAAAAAGAAACCGAACAGAAGTCCAATTGTAATTCCAGTCATACACTTACTAGAAGTTAATAGAATCCCTTTTTTTAAGGCTTTTCCACCCACTCGTAAATTCATCTGGCTACCTGCGCAGAACAAGAATAAACCAATAAGCGTCAATGTCCCGTTTTTAAAGAGAGCTTCCGAAAACCCTCCAATTCTCATAAACTCATAAATGCCTTCTTCAACAGGCGTTACACCTAGTGTTTTTAGAAATCCCATTACAAATGGAATATGAAGCTGATCAATCGTATTAAAGAGTGCTCCTATAATGAGTGGGATTACCATAAGACCACCCGGTACCTTTTCAATCCTTCTCATTATTTTCATAAAATCATTCACTCCTTAAAGGATTTTTACAAAAAAGATTACGTATTTAAAAGCTAGTGTAGTAGTTATATATGTTCCAGAGTAGGGAAATCAGGGTAATCAACAACCATATTGAAAATCTGATACCAGGAACCTGGAGTGTAGTTACAATTCTATTTAGTAAATTTTTCCGTTGTTATATCACCTTTTTTGATTTACATTCTATGAATGGTTCCTATTTATTATCTGATGGAACTAATGGTCGATCTGGCTTGATAAAAAACCATAATAAAGCTGCAAATACAACAGGAATAATGTTGATTAAAAGAGTAGTATTCCAACCCATTTCTTGTGCAAACCATCCACAAATAATTGGAGAAGTGGTTCCCCCAATCGCTCCCCACGTATTCATCCAACCACTGACGGAACCTGAGTATTCCTGACCCAAGTCATTCGCAATAGCCCATGAAGCAATAATAGGAAGTCCTAGTGCACCGAGTGCTACTGTCAACCAGACAACGTTTAACCAAGGACTACTCGTGTAGGCAGTAAGATACAGTCCTGTAATGAAAAAGACGAACCCGACTATGGCCATTACTCCACGTGCAATCATACGAGAGTTTGTTTTTTGCAGAATTTTGTCTGAAACAGCACCACCGATTAGAACAGAGAGACAGATTGCTAACCAAGGAAAACTTGCAACGAAACCCATTTCTTTTAAGGAAAAATCACGGGCCTCCATCAAATAAGTAGGCAACCATGTTAGAAAGAAAGTGAACATATAAATCACAACAAGGTATTGTACCCCTACTACCCAAAATCTGTAATTTTTTAAATACTGATTCCAAGGAGCCCTTTTTTTCTGACTGTTGGAAATACTTCGGTTTTCAAGAATAAGCAGTTTTTCACTTTCGGTAATCCAAGGGTGCTCTTCCGGCTTATTTCGTCCAACGAAATACCAAAGCAATGCAACTGCAATGCCTAATAGACCAAAAATATAAAATACCGCTTTCCATCCAAACCATGCCATAATGGCTACTGATATCCCAGGTGCAATAACCGGACCGAAGAATGAACCGGCCAATAACGCACTAGAAGCACGTCCTTTTTCATGCTTTTGAAACCAGTAAGAGTTGAAAACTGCATTCCCAGGATACATGGGTCCTTCACCCGCACCAAAGAAAAATCTGACGATGCACAATACAACATAGTTGGAAGTTGCAGCTGTTAATGCTGTAAATAGCGACCACCATCCAACGGCAATAGTAACGATATTCCTTGCTCCAAACCTTTCAGCTAGCATACCTCCTGGAATTTGCGCAAAACAATACCCTAAATAAAAAAGTGAAGATAATAATCCAAATTCAACTTTATTCAATCCTAAATCTTCCATCATAGGTACAGCCACAATAGATATATTAGAACGATCCATATAAGCAATAAATCCTATGATGAAAAAAATAAAAGCAAGGCCCCAACGCAACCCTATTTTCTTTTCTTTTGCCGGTAACGTATCTAATGGTTTTTCAGCAGCTAATTTGCCCATCATACCCTCTCCCTTTGAATAATTCGTAGAATACCAAATCATTTTTTAGTCATATCAAAAACTATTTATTCTTATTCTTTTCTACTAGCCTAACCCATAAATGATAGAAACGGCGTAGATAATTCTCTGCACATAGCTCCATTAAATCTTGACGGCGTTTTTCATCTACTGCTTGTTCTTTATTACCTATTTCTAGATAAGCTAATGTTTCCTTATGATCCTGGCGTGTTCACATTAGACAACCAATACTATAGACTCTGAGGGTTAATGGGGAAAAAATCTTTAGAAAAGACCTTACCTTCAATTGATAATTAGAGCTTGATTTTTCTTACGTTAATTATTGGGAAATTGATACTGTGCCAAAAAACGCTTTAAGAAACCGCTTTCAATTGATTGCTTGATGATTTGGATTTTGAATTTTAGAAATAATCTTCCTGCTCCTATTTATCCAGAGTAAACCGTGGAAGCACAACTACAGCTATCCTGTTAACTGAAAAGATACTTGCAAATGACTCAACTATTGAATTTAAATCGACCACCAGAATCCCTTCTTAATCTAAGAAAATCTCTCCATCCTTCATAAGAATCTTTCCATCTACTTCTATTACAGGGTTTCTCATTACAAGATCGCAATGACCGGGTGCACGAATACTGCTTCCAAAAGTAATACCATTTCCAATCCCAATATGCATCGTCCCAAACTCTGCTTCATCCTCTAATTGACCCCCTCTGCCTATTTTCGCCTTAGGGTTCATGCCAATTCCCATTTCAACAGCACAATAGATATTTGGATGATTATAACTTTTTAGTGTTTGCTCTAGCATTTTTGCGTCTTCACCACCTTCAATCAAAACAATTTTTCCTTCTTTAAACATAATTTTAATAGGTTCATGGCAAGCTCTTCCCGGAACCACAGCACCGTCTACATACATTATTCCTTCTGTCGTACCTTCCACCGGAGCCACCGCTGATTCAATGCAAGGTGGAGGTGATATGCTTCCTGGGTCATGACAAATACCCGTTTGTGGAACAGCCTGTCGACCTGAGATTTTCATGGTAAGTCTCGTTCCCAACTCTGAGGAAATGCTTAAAAAATTTCCAGCATCCAAAATTGCTGATAATTTGTCAATTTTCTTTTTCTGAGCAAAAAAATCAATGTCTAATGAACCGTCCAAAAAAACCTCTTCGTTTGCATCTGGCATAAATATTAGCCTCGCACCGGCGTCACTAGCAGCTTTTCTTGCATTAGAATGATTAATAGAAAAAGTTGTTGGGGCAACAATTGCATCAGCTGCTTTCATAGCTTCTGCGATAATTCTTGGAGGCTCTTCACCATGTCTTGTTGTTGGACTCATAATAGTCATAACTACTTCTGCATCCAAACCTTTGCCTACAATAGAAAACATCTCTCCAATTTCAATTGTGTTGGTATCGGTTAAAATAAGAAGGTTTTCACCTGGTTTAATATTTAAGCATGTCTTTAATATTGTCTGTACAGACTTCATCATAAACATTTTGCGTATTGTATTCATAAACCAACCTCACTTTATTTTTTTGTCTTCGAACAATTATTAATGCAAGTTCCATGCCAAGTTATTAGAGATATCCAATAAATAAACAATCCCTTATTTTTTCTAAACTAATTTAGGTTTACATTTCAGAAAATAATCCTTACATGATACTTTCATTTCGCAAAATGCAAATTTAAAAAAGTAGGTTTAGTCCTAATAAATATTAAAAAGGACTAACCTACTACCGTTTTTAATCATTCGCAAAATGCGAACTACATTTGCATTTTGCGAATGATTTCGAACTTATTGATTTTCCTATAAAGAGTTGCAACGTTTATTCCTAATTCCCTTGCAGCCTCCTTCTTTCCATTCAATGTATCACCGTGTTTTTTTAACGATTTTAAAATCATTTTTTCTTCCATATCCGCTAAGGTCAATTCTTGGTTTAAAACACTTTGATTAGTTTTTGTCTTAACCCTAGTGGGTAGATTCTCTGATGTAATCCAAAAAGATTTTGCCATATTAATAGCGTACTCCACGGTATTTTGTAGCTCTCTTATATTTCCTGGCCAGTCATAAGAACAGAGACATGCTTCGGCTTCGGGAGTAAAACCCCTTACTTGCTTTCCTGTAATATTCACATAATGATCAACAAAATGGCTAAGAAGGACGGATACATCTCCCACTCTTTCTCTCAATGGAGGAATGTGAATAGGAATAACATTTAAACGATAAAATAAATCCTCTCTAAACTCTCCATCCTTCACCATTTGTTCTAAGTTTTTATTGGTTGCTGCTAGCACCCGTACATCAATATCTAGAGAAGAATTGGAACCTAACCTTTCAACCCTTCTTTCTTCTAATACCCGTAAAATTTTTACTTGTAGATGGAGAGGCATGTCACCGATTTCATCCAGAAAAATAGTTCCGCCATTGGCCATCTCAAACTTTCCAGGCTTTCCTTTTTTCCTCGCCCCAGTAAATGCTCCTTCGCTATATCCAAATAATTCGCTCTCTAGTAGGTGTTCTGGAATTGCAGCACAATTTATCGCCCTAAAGGGTTTGTTTACTCTTAGACTTTCTTGATGCACTGCCCTTGCGAAAAGTTCTTTACCAGTCCCACTTTCACCTAAAAATATTATGGTGGAGTCAGAGGTTGCGATTTGTTTCGCTATATCTTTCACTTGTAGAATCGCTTTACTTTTCCCTACGATAATGTCAAAGGTTGAATCATCTACCTCTGACGTAATCGAATATGCTAATTTTTGCACATCTTTTAAATCCTTAAATGAAATGGCCACTCCTATAATACGATCATCATGAACAAGTGGAATAACACTACCAATGACCTGAATCTTTTTTTTATGTATTTGAAGTGAAAATTCAATGTCTGAATATCCTTTCGCTGTTGATAAAACTTTCGTAATTGGCAAATCAGGGATGATATCAGATACATTAAGAGTTAGGATTTCATTTCTTTTCATTTTCAGTGTCTTTTCTGCAGCACGATTTATCTCTAAAATATACCCATTTTGATCTACTGCGATGATCCCTTCATACATCGATTGCATAGCAATTTGAAGCATTTGAAACATATGTAAATACTTTCCCAACAACGTTTTTGCATTTATTTTACTGCTAATTAAGTCAGCCATTTTCCCAAGGTAATTCGATAAAACAAGGTGCCTTTCTTTAAACTCTGCCTTCTGTTCTTCAGAAAATGCGGTTAAACTAATCACCCCTACGTTTTTCCCTTCATGTTTCAGAGGAAAGGACACATCTGCTTTTTCGGGGCAGTTTCCATGGAGAATGCAGCTTTTACAAACATCATGAAAACCTGGTTCAAAGTTATAAACATGCTTCCCTGTTTTTATCACTTCTTTTATAATATGTCCTCGAACCGGCTCACCCACAACAGCATGATGACCACCACCTGTAGCAGCAACCACCACTTTATTCTGATCATAAACAATGACTTCCAAATCTAATACTGACTTAATTGCTTCTGCTACCAAATTCACTTCTTCTTGCACTTCAAAAAGGATCGATTTCTCCATCTTCCTCCCCCTATTTAGTAAGACATAGATCCTTAATATTTTTTGCTATATATAATTCTTCTGCTTGTTAAAAGGAAAACCTTCTTTTTATATAATGAGTTTATAAGAATAATGCGCTATATTGTGCTTTCGAACTCTTAATTAAAGGAGGAGTCAATTGGCCAATACCCATCTTCTTCGATACCAATAAAATATTATGGTGCTCATAATAAACAACTTCACGTTTTTACTTTAGTCTACGTTAGGTACATGTAATATCTAATGCTCTTTTATAAAAAGCGGACAGGTCCTAAAATACCCCTACACCTTGCGCAACAACAAATTTAAAGCTAGATAGATAGTCGGACTCGAGTAAAAAAGAATTGGGTTACCTTCCGGGGAAATTTTAAATGAAACTATAGGAGAATAATGAAAAAAATACATACTTTTGATCTTATCATCATTTGTATTAATTGTTTTTTTGATTGTGTTTGTCATTTTTAAGAAAGATAGTACTCAAAGAATTATTGTAAATGGTATCGAGAATTCCAAACCAGTTTCTGGTCTAGTGGACAAACACAATCTAGATGGACAAGTGTTTTCCAAGCGGATGCCACGAACCAATTTCAATAAAAAATACCACTTAATTAAAAGTGGTATTTTCCTTATAAAACCTTATATAACAAGGGTTTGTACAGTAAGATGACCTGTGAGGGATTCGAACCCATGACACCTACACTGTCAAGTTTCCATTAAGTCCAATAAATCAAGATTGTAATGTTTATTATTGCGACACACTCCACAAGTCCAGAGTGTATGTGACAACACAGGGGATATTGGTGAAGACTTACTACATCAATCCAGTTACATATTGCATAGGCGGTGCATCTATATTTGGTCTAAAAATCAACCTTTACCAAGTACAACCCAGCTGCCTCCGCCATACGACCCGTTTGGATTCTTTCTTTTGACTCTAAAATACTTGGTATATTTTCAGCATCTATTTCACCCAACCCAACTTCTATCAACGTTCCGACAATCTTTCTAACCATATTATAAAGAAATCCATCACCTCGCACTGTAATTTGGATGAAGCCGGCATTTTCTTCTATATCAATAGAATATATTTCACGCACCATGGATTTTTTCTTAGACTTTGCATTTGAAAAAGCAGTAAAATCATGTTCACCTATAAAATATTGACATGCTCTTTTCATTCTTGTGATATTTAGCTTTTTCTCAACATGCATACTGTACTTTCGCATGAAAGGATTTGTATATTGCTCGTTCCAGATCTTATATAAATAGGTTTTATCCTTAGCATTATAACGGGCATGAAAACGTTCAGGTACTAGCATAACCTCCACAATGCTGATATCTTGGGGTAAATATCTATTCAAATAATTCATGATTTCAGATTCAGTCATATTTTCACCAATCTTAAAATTGGCGATTTGAGCAAGAGCATGTACACCGGCATCCGTTCTGCTGCATCCGATGATTTCAATTTTTTCCCCTACCATTTCCGTTAATACATTTTCTATTTTTCCTTGAATCGTATCATCACTATTACCGAGTCGTTGCCAGCCCTTATAGCGCCCGCCATCATATTGAATTGTCAATTTATAATTGTTCATTTCTTCCTCCTTATTTTATTACCTTATAGTCTTCTAAACAGAAAATTCTTGATAAAATACAAGCCCCCCATACAACTCCTGCTGTATGAGGGAACATATCAGTTTTTCTTAAAAACACAACAAATTGTTAAGGTGTTATTGGTCTTTGTATTATATTGTAATGTGTTTTTGTACAACCAAAAAATATTTCTCCGAAGTTCCCCGATTCCCACCGTTCGAATTAAAATAAAGATTTTCGACTGAATCCCTATTTTGCTCCTTTTTTATTTCAAAAGACTTTTTTTGAGAGAGGAGAGAAAGAAAAGATAGGAATGGCAAGGGATTGACATAAAAAAGATCCCAAAATCGGAAATGTCTATTTTCACGAAATTAGAGTTAAAATCGGAAGCGGTTATTATTGGGTTACACTTTTAAAACTAACTTTGACACACACTCCACATGTGCGAAGTGTATGTGGTGATGCATGGGGTGTTTCTTTTTATAAAGCTGTATCCCTTTATTCCCCTATAAATCGGTTGAACTGAACTTCGTTACTTCTTTCACTAGTCTAGGCGAATGTAATAACAGGATAAAATGCTCCACATTTCCAGGTTTCTTTTGGGAGCACCACACTGCTTACAAGGACTTTAATAAATGATTTATGAAGATCAAACATATAATTTATGCCATTCCATAATAAATCCTAGCACTCAAAGTGAAAAGTACTTCTGCATAGTGTACCAAAGAGGCTGACGTCATGCAACGAACGAGACATTCAAAAGATTTTAAGATGCCTCACGAGCAAATTAATAATCAAAGTGAGTGGCCTACTTTGTCTATCAACAGAATGTGCATTAAAAAACTATTTTTTGTTTGTTATTCATAAAAGCTATAGAAGCAAGAGAACTTGATGAACGCCTACAAGAAATTGAAAAACATATAATGCTAAAATAGTTGTACTTCAGCTTCTAATCTAGCATTTTTCTCTTCCAATGTTTTTTCTTTTTTACGAGATCTTCCTGAATGGTTTATTCGTGAATCACTCAATCCCAAAACACCCGATTTTTTATAAGCAGTACGCCTTCTATAGGCTGCTTTTTTAACCCTGTCAACACCAATGATTTCAATATCAAATCCATACTCTTCAAAAAAAAGATGTGGTAGCTTTCCTTTTTCACTTTCAGCGATAAATTTTCTTATAAACTCATCTGTATATGTAATTGACTTTGAAATAACAGATTTAACACAAGGATTATTCGATAAGTTATTTCTTTTTCAGTAAAGTGTTTTTCATTTAAAACTCCCCAATTCGATTTTTAACTCATAATACAAAATAGTACCCTATAGAGTAGTCCTTTTTTCAAAGTATCTACTCTATAGGGTACTTTTTACAATACTGAATTCATTTAATCGCCGCTTAATTAGCAGGGTGTCTTTTATTAAACTGTCCGAAATTTAGGGCGTAGTTCTTCATCTAAAGGGTACTATCATATAGCTGAACAACAGGTAAAGAAAATAGAGAAAAATAATTAATAATTAGGAAAAAATGAATCAGTTTGATCCACGGCTGAAAGACCAAAAGAAGAAACCAAAATATGTTTCACTCATATACCTGTCCAGCTCTTTTCTTTAGACGTCCTGCCAGTGGTACTACAATTATACCGGCTAATACGACCTGCATAACGTTTCCGGGGATGGAGCCGAATGGCTGTATCCAGTTACCGTAAAGGATAACTTCGACAAAATAGTAGCCCACGATTTTTATAATCAGTGCAACGGCAACTGCCAGTGTGTATACAAGTTCTCTTTTGCCGGGTACCTTTTCGGATATGAGGCCGGCTAAAAAGCCCATTGTACCTACGATGATGAATGTAAACGGTGCCCATGCTGCCCAACCAGAGATAAGATCGAAGAAGCCCATTCCTAAGGCGCCTGCTATGGCTCCTGTTTTTTTGCCATAAACCAACGCTGCTATAAAAAGAGGAACGTTACCCAGATGGATTAGGCCTCCGTTACCCATTATCGGGAGCTTTATGTTGATGAACATTGTGGCTACAAGAGTAAGTGCGATGAAAAGTGCATTGATGACTAAGGCTTTTGTTTTAGTTGTTTCTGTCGGTGAGTATGTTGAATTCATATGATAACCTCTCTCTTTTTTTAAAATATTATCATACTCCTAATCAGATTTGTTGAATTATTTTAAATACACACCTTATTTGAAAATAGTTTTGCAGACCCATACTATTTAACACACCCTTACATGGAGGTTTTTTAATGTTAGTCAGAAAAGTAGGTAAAGTATGGTGTATTAAAATTAAGGGATAAAATGGAGATGTCAAAAAAAGAAAAAGTCCAAACCCTTGAATAGGATTTGAGCCTTTGGCAGTTGATGACCTGTGAGGGACTTGAACCCCCGACCCAAACCCTGTCAAAACTATTTCACTCTTTTTCTCTAGTTCTTTATCATTCCAATGAATACGGATACGTATGGGTTTATTACACTTTTCATCAGTAAAATTACCCTCTGATACTTTCCGATTATTTGGAATCCGCCACCATTTAGCCCATTTATATTAACTGCTGAAATAGTGAATGTTGAAATCATGTTTTACTAACTCGAAATGTGAATTGACACAAAAAAAGCCAGCATCCGCTGACTCATTAACCCTTATGAAATTAAATATCGTAAATTGAATCAAAACCCATACCATAGAATAATTCTTTATTTTCTACTCTCAATTCTGCTAAGGTTTTGTTTTTTTCTTTCACAATGCAATATTCATAGGCATTTATTTTACCGCCTGTTACAAATTGGCTCGCCCACTCATTTAAGGAGATAATTTTTCCATTGAATTCTACGTTGTTCCCACCGTAAATTTTCGCCTTCGATTCTTCTTCTTTGTTTCTATAAAAGCAATCGTCCCCTTCAGACACCAGACCAACCTCTACCATGTGGCTTAGTTTTGGGAATTTCATTCTTGAGCCACCACTTTTTCGCTTCCTAGTCGTTGGTCGTTTATTTTCACTTTTTATAATTTCTGAAAAATAATCGTCATCTGAACCCAACGGCAATAATTTCTTGATTTCCAACAAATATTCATTACCCGTCTCTCTTTCAATCAATTGTGGAGCGATTTCAAAACATGAAATATCAACACCCTTTGTCAGCAACCATGCAGAAGCGGATAAGACACTAGGTTCAAAACTTGAGGCAACTAGAATAATTCTTTGGTCCGCATTGAAATCATTAAATGTTCCATGCTCCTTCAAAAAGGTATAAATATCTGTTATACCCTGTTCAACAGCTTTTTCTTCCTCCACACCCATATATCGTATAAGATACTCGGCATGGACTTTCTCCACTAATTCTTCTATGCTATTGATTTTCGCAAAAGACGCAGCATATCTTATAGCTTGAGATTCGAAATTATCTCTTCTAATTTTCATGTCGTCTGCATCGCGTTTGATTTCAATAATTACAACATTGCCGTTGCTATCTACACCAACTAAATCCGTCCGTTTGTTGGAATTATCCCGGACTTGTTTCCCTATAATTTTTAATTCATAATCTTCTTCCTGAGTTAATATTTCAATATTCTCTTGCAGGAATTCTTCCAAAGCGTTTTCAACAAGCCCCAAGCTTTTGTATGTTACCTTTGCTATTCCACATTCGTTTTTCTTGATTTTCATTTTACTTGATTCATTTTCTTCTACTTTGATTTGAATTAACATGCAACATCATCCCCCGACTGAATATGAACACAATAAATGAACAGGTATTTAATTACTTTAAAACGATAAACATGGATAAAACAATCCATCTTGAACTATTTTAATCCCAATTATAGATGTGGCGAAGCGCTCCTCAGTATGTTTGAAAGGCAAATATGCGGTTGTAATATGACGTAAAAGCTTTCCGTTGGGTATCCCGTCTGCCCCGGCTACGATTTACTCTCGTAGTGTCTCCCGTTAAAAGGGAACTATAGAATTTACTTATATATTTACTGAAAGAAAATATAATCGTTTCGGCGGTTCGTACATATCCCAATTAAATTTATATGAGTTATTAAAAATAAGTTCAATATCTTTTCCAATCTTGGTATGCTGTCCTATACATTCTAGCAGGTTCCACAGCATAGCCTTTGTATGTTGGAAAGTCTTCTCCAGCAGTAGAATCTATAACTCCACTAAACAATACCAGGACTGTATTACTTTTTCTCACCATTTTTCGCATTGCTAACCTCATTTTTTTCAGCCTCTTTTACTCTCCGTCCTTCTAATATACTTTCTATAGCACTTCTTTTGCAGGGACTAATTTTCCATAGTCTTCTGAATCATCAACAGCTTCTTTATCAAAAATCATGTTCATTACCTCTATCTAGTATTTCTGTGATAGGTGCACTCTATCTTAATTATAAAAAAATGTAATACTTGAAAGTTAATATTCTAGAAAAATATTCCTAAAAGGAAAAGAAAAAATACGATATAATAAGGATATTAGCAAGCTGATAAATCAAGAAGGAGCTCAGATAGACATAGTGTCACTGGGGTCATCTGTTTTCCCATTTACTCTAGGAGGTATATTTTGAAAGAATCTAAATCGAATAAAGGATGGTTAAGTTTGGGGGCAATCGGGTTATTTTTCCTAGGAAAAATGAAATGGTTGTTTGCGCTATTGAAAATAGCAAAAGTAGGTTCTCTGATTTCTATTTTCGTTTCATTAGGAGCGTATGCCTTGGTTTACGGTTGGAAATTTGCCGTAGCCCTAGTCTATCTAATTTACATCCATGAAATGGGGCATTTACTTGCTGCTAAGAGAAAAGGCATCAAAACATCCAATGCCATTTTCATCCCTTTTGTCGGAGCGTTAATTGCCCTCAAAGAAGAACCCAAGAATGCTAACCAAGAAGCTTATCTTGCCTTCGGAGGTCCTTTATTAGGTACATTAGCATTTCTACCAGCCATCCCCCTATTTATGATGACGGAAAATCCATTTTGGCTTTTAGTTATTACACTTGGAGCCATGATTAACCTATTTAATCTAATGCCTGTGCATCCTCTTGATGGAGGGCGTATAGTGGGAGTCATCTCAACAAAGCTTTGGGTATTAGGGATTATCGGAATGGTTGTATATTTGTTTCTCCATCCAAATCCATTTTTAATTCTTTTCTTATTATTGGGTATTTCTAAGTGGTGGAAAGAATTCCGTAGCGAGACAACCAGAAATCAAAGAGACAACATCATTGAATTGAATCAATTTGGTTTAAGGCAACTAGAACAATATGCAGGTGCAACAGATGAAGAAAAAATTCGCCTGGTTAATATTTGGAATATGGAATTAAGCCAACTACATGAAAAGTTTAACAACATGAAGAGTTGGCATATCCCGCTATTTGATGATAATAAGCTAAAAGAAAAACAGCTGACTGAGGTAAAATTAAATATTTATAGGTCCTTAATGGATGCTGCTAATTCGAATGAATACCAGTACGGACCGACCGATTTTGAAAATATAGGCACGTATGAACGAATAGTAGCAACGTTCTTTAAAGAAGTGCAAGAACAAACTGAAATTAGGGATAAAGAGAAATCCTATTACTCATCGAGTCTCAAAACAAAAGTCATCTGGTTCTCATTATACATTGGGCTTGCCATTTTCTTAATGCTAACAAGCTTATATGCAGGTGATTTAATGGAACAATATAAAACTTTCTTACCGTAATACATTATGAAAGAGGACCTCATTTATGAGTGTCCCCTTTGATGATAATTTACGAAAATGTTCAAAACTTGGGTCATCTGCATTTAGGACAGCATATTCTTCATCTTTAGATTTAAATGTAATTCCGAGCCTAGAGAATAAAAGCCCTTATATTCCTATATTGTTCAATTATGCCATGATAATCCATGCGGTCTTGAGTAAGGTTTGTAAATAAAGCTGTTCTAAAGTTACACCCCATTACACGCTTCATGTCTTCTTAATTTGATTTGCTTTTTCGAAAAGGTTTATTAATTGCATTTTATATTCTGAAACCAAAGCGTATTTTTTCATGTTATCCTTTTTGTTAACTATAAAGCCGAATTTCCTGCTGGGGAGCTTTCGATTATTATCCGCCACCCTGCGCGCAATGCCTTTGCCCAATTGTTAAGTTAAAGGTGTCGATTTATTTTTCGACATTTTCTTTTCTTAAAAGGAAGGAATCAATACTTAGATTAGCGAATATAGGTATTTAAGTTTATTAGATGGGGTGATTCAAGTGAGTATTAACATGGCAGAACACAAACTTGTCAAAGGAATAGCGATTTCAATCATCTCTACCCGTTTAGAAAAAAGCTTGGATGAAGTAGATAACTTATTTGGTGTTATACTCGATACAGAACCGGCAGAAGTATTGGCAGCAAAAGCTAAACAGTTAGCCTCTGCTACAACTGTAGAACAATGCATTGATATTTTTATATAGAAGATTGAAACATAAAAGGCATAACAAAAAAAGGTACTCACCATTGTTGTAACGGGTTCCCTTTTGAGGTGCAAACATTGCAAATCACATCATGTTTTTTGTCACTAATATCAATGAAATTCTCAATGGAATTCTCTGAGTAAATAACATCAATAAACGCAAAGAAGGGATAGCTTAATGGCTATCCCTTAAATTCTCTATCGACTCCCGTTAGTTAAATAAATTTGTTGTCTGTTTTTATTGAGTGTCCTCATCGCTTTTGTACTCCAAAATATCACCCGGCTGACAATCCAAAGTCTTACATATCGCTTCTAATGTTGAAAAACGAACCGCTTTTGCTTTCCCATTTTTCAGAATGGAAAGATTCGCCATAGTAATTCCAACCCTCTCAGAAAGCTCCGTTACGCTCATTTTTCGTTTTGCTAACATCACATCAATATTAATAATAATTGCCATATCCTCCCCCTCAGACCGTCAAATCATTTTCTGATTTTATGTTAATCGCTTCTTGTAGAAGCCGTTGGAGGATAGCAGCAAAAACGGCGATAACCAACGAAGCAAAAATGATGATGAGTCCCATTAATACAATAGGAGGGTCAACTTTCTTCGCTATAAAATGAAAGAGTGGCAAACCTAATACATACAAACCACTGATTGTAATCGCACAGCACTTTATGTTCTTTAACGCCTTTACAGATAATTCCGAGAACGCTGTGTTCTCGTCAATGTACAGTAAAAGATTGAAAGCCTGATAGAGAGCAAAGTAAAAAGGCACAGCCGCTCCATACATCACGATGAAAACGAGATATTTCATTGGGGCAATATTTGGATACAATTTTGCTGCGAAATTCGCCATATGAGGCACTAAAAATATGCACAATGCAAGAACTGGGATTCCTATAAAAATAACAGCTAGCTTTAAAAAGAGTGTCGTAACTTGTTTCATAAAAAGTACCTCGTTAATTAAATTTTCTCAAACCGTTAATCATTTTTTGACTTAATATCTGGGACATTTTTTAATGGCTTTTGAAGTGCATCCACAATGGCTGCGATGATACTTGTTGCTAAAATACCCATTAGACTTAGTGATATAGGACCTGCTGGGTCGTCTCCTGTGATTTTAGAAAGCACCTTTAAGCTTACTATTCCTAACAGAATGAGGAAAATGACTGTAAAAGCACATTTTTTTATTACCTTCAAAGATTTAAGGGATAATTCAGAGAAAGCATTGTTTTTTTCGATATAGGTTAGTAGTTTAAATGCTTGATACAACGCAACAGAAAACGTAATACAGAATCCATATGTACATACTAAAAAGGGGATTAGGAAATAAGCCGTATCTGGATGTACCTTTGCATCTTTAATGGCTATCTCAGGCAACCAATAGATACATAAAGCAAGCATCGCAATTCCAATCAGAAAAATAATTACCTTTAAGAAAGTGGTTGAACCTTGTTTAACATTCATTTAAAGCACCTCACTGATTTAATAATAAAATGACTTTAACACACAATTTATTGTTTTACAATAAACTAATATCGTTTTTAATTATATTATTATTGTTATTATTATATCCTTTTAATTTTAACAAAAATAAAAAGCATTTCTCATTACAAAGAAATGCTCTTATTTTAAAATGTTAAATTTACAACTTGTTAAACAAAACTTCTCAATAGTTTAATAAAGTAAATCAACAACGAAAGATAACAGAACCTACTTAAAATAAATAATATCCTTCATCGTAAATTGTTTATCGGCAATTCCCAATCTTTGAGCTGGTGTAGCCTCACTTTATCCCATGAATTGTATAGCAAACAGAAGTTGTAGAAAGTACGAAGGATGGTTAAAGCATATTGGGCATATTAGCTTACCTTCGTTGTTTTACTTTTACTCTTGTTACCTGATTTATCTTGAGCGTATACCTTTATAGTAGAACCCTTCTTTTGTGCCTTGATTTTCACTTTATAATTTCCTCGGCTATCTACTACACCTTGTCCGATTTTCTTGCTTCCATTGTAAATATATATGGATGCGCCTTTTTCACTCTTCCCAGTAACGGTTACAGTCTTGCTCGTTATTTTATTAACGGTTGGGACAGGTGGAGCTGTTTTATCAATGACCTTAACGGCTCTGCTGGAGCTCTTATTTCCTGAAGCATCTTTCGCATAAATAACAATGGATGTGCCAGCTTTTTGCTTCGAAATCTTCATGGTATACGAACCGCTTTTTGCTGTTGTTTCCCCGATTTTCCTGCTACCTACCATGGCATATACGTTTGCATTGGTTCTTCGATGATGAAATGCTCTATGTAAAGAAGCTTCCAATGCTGGAGCATCTTCGGAAAAAATCATTGCATGAACATCAAAATGAAACGGAACTGACGCCCCACCGAGTTCTCTTACGCGGTCCATAGGCTCTAAACGTCTTGTCATTCCGATTTTATATACACTTTCACCAAAACAGCCGATATTTGATATTACATATACATATCCCGCTTTAGTATTTTTAACCCGATAATCTACTTGTTCTTTCTGGTCTCTAATTTCCTCTAATCTATCTTGATACTGGAGCATTTCTTGTTCACTTATTTGTGAAGAAAGTTTTGATATAACATTGAGTAAGTGTTGTTCTTCTTTCTTAATTTTATTCAATTCTTCCTCAAGTTCCTTTTGTGCCCTTCTTTCCTCTCTGATTAATTCGTTAATTCTTCTCTGTTCTTCTTTTTCTTCTTGTTTTTTCTCTGCGTACTCATAAACCAAAAATAGTTCTTCTAATTTTAACTTTAAGAATTCTTCAGTGATTGAAAATGAATTGTACTTATTTAAACGATTAATATCATAAAAAGAAGAACGTATCTTTTTCTCAGCAACCTCAACGTTATTAAATTTCACTTTACTAATAGCTGCATCACACTCGCTATTAAAAGATCTGATAGCTAATTTAATTTGTAATTTGCTCTGAGCACTACCTTGGACCACGTTTCCTTCTTGTAGTGAGATAATATCGTATTCAGTTGCCCGCTTCTCTCTTACCAATTGTTTTTGCTTACCTCTAACAATGTTCAAGTATTCTAAATACTCTTCGGAATTTTCCAGAAAAAATTTATTATCATAAAAGCCAAATGATTGAAGTAATAATTCATCCTCTAAATTAATCTTTTTCTTTTCGAGAATTGATATTTGCTGTTTTATTTCTCCGAGTTTTTTCTCTCGATTTTCAACTTCATTTTCTCTATGTAGTAATTCTTCTTCTTTTTCTCTTATTTTAGGAATCATCCTAATACATTGAGTAAGGTCAATTAAGCTAATTTCTCTTTGTTTTTTAACAAATAGTTCCTCAATCTTTTTCTCTTGTTCAATTAGATCGTTTTTCTGATTGAGCAATTCTTCCTCTTTTGCCTTTATCCTTGAATTGAACGCCTCCATTTGTTGTTTTTTCTTATTAAGATTGTCTTCCCAAAGAAGTAATTCTTCTTCTTTCTCTCTAATCTTTGAGACTAGCCTAATCGTCTGAGTCAAATCTGTCAGACTAACTTCTTTTTGTTTACGCTGAATTAACTGCTCAATTTCTACTTCTCGTTTGCTGATTACATTTTCCCAAAGTTGTAATTCTTCCTCTTTCTCTCTTATCTTCGATACCAGCCTAATCGTCTGAGACAAATCTATCAGACTGGCTTCTTTTTGCTTACGTTGAATTAACTGCTCAATTTCTACTTCTCGCGTATTAAGCCCATTAAATTATGGACCGAGAGGATTTCCCTACGATTCGTATCGGAAGAAATAAACGAGTCATGGCTCACGAATTTGCAGCTTGGATTGAAAAACAAACAAATAAACAAACTGCTTAAGGAGGAATACACATCATGTCAGTCATCAAGACAGGGAACACTTGGGCTTTTAGAACCGATGTAGGAAAAGATCCTGCCACAGGTAAACGAAAACAAAAATATCAGGGAGGTTTTCGCACGAAAAAAGCAGCAAAACTCGCACAGGCTGAATTTATTACGAAGGTGAAAAATGAAGGCTATTTCACTCCTAAAAACGAGCTAATGGAAGTCTTTATCAATAAATGGCTTCATACTGTGTACAAACATGAAGTAAAGCCAACAACATTTGAACGTGCAGAACGTGTTGTCAAAAATCACATTCTTCCGGCTTTTGCTAAAAGTGAAGTGAGTTCGATTAAAACATATGATGTTCAACAATTTTTATCGAGCAAATCATATGACGGTCTGTCACCTGCCACCGTCAAAATTATTCGAAATATCCTGAGCAAGGCATTTCAAACAGCCATCGATTGGGAATTAGTCAGTAAAAATCCGACAGAACGTGTAAAAGGGCCATCAATTGAGAAAAAAGCAAAAGAAACATGGACAGTAGAAGAAGCAAAAACATTCCTAGAAGCTTGTGATGAGCTTCGGTGGAATGTAGCCTTCTCACTGGCCCTGCATACGGGAATGCGTCGCGGTGAAGTTCTTGCCCTAAAGTGGGACAATATTAACTTTGAAAAACAAACGGTAAAAATAAAAGAATCCCTTGCCTACACAAAGGAACATGGGCTTATCTTCACCACACCGAAAACCTCCAACTCATTCCGCGAAGTTGTTATTCCCACTAGCCTTATCGAGTTATTACAAGAACTGAAAACTGAACAATATGAAATGAAACAGCGGATGGGCACATCTTATCAAAACTTCAACCTTATTGTTTGTACCACTGATGGTAAACCTGTACACCCTCGTAATTTAGTTCGAACCTTCGATCGACTAATCAAGAAAGCGGGAATTAAGAAAATCTCTATTCACGACTTACGACATACAAATGCAACACTACTAATGAAACAAGGTATCAATCCCAAAATCGTCAGTGAACGTCTCGGTCATGCAAATGTCAGTATTACTTTAGATATATACTCCCATACTGATTTAGACATGCAAATTGAAACAGTAGCCAAATTAGAAAGAATGCTAGGTTGAAAACAAAAGGGTTCCGTTTATTAAAAATGACGTGTAAACTGGTACACGTCATTTTTTTCTTCACTATAATAGACAATCACATTAACATAATCCCCAAAAAGTTTAATCAGTTTCCGTACCTCTTTTTGACAAATGCACCCGTTCAGGAAGAAAAATAATCCTTATTAAAGAATCGCGCCCGATTGTGGAATAACTCAATTATTAACAATACCCTAATACTTTTATTATTCAAAGATTCTTCCCTTTCATTATAAAAATACCCCTTTAAATCAGCAGATCCAAAGGGGCAAAGTATTTTATCTTTTCAAAATCAAGCATAAAGTTCCCTAAAATAGAATAAAGCATAAAGTTTCCAAACGAAAATTTTATACTTTACGTCACATCATTTGGCGAAAAACTCTATTTATCGCCTGTTTTAGACTTATTTAATGGAGAAATTATTGCGTACACAATCGGCTCAAGGCCAACCTATTCCCTTGTTTCAGAGATGTTGGTTAAAGCTTTAGAACGCTTACCAGAAGACCACCAACTTCTAATGCATTCAGATCAAGGCGAGCATTATCAAATGAAAACGTACCGTGATGCTTTACAAAAAAGAAGAATTAAGGAAAGTATGTCTCGTAAAGGCAACTGTTATGACAACTCTGTGATGGAGAACTTCTTTGGCATTATGAAATCAGCGTTTCTATATCTCAAAGAGTTTAAGAGTGTGGAACATTTTTAACTAGAACTTGAAAAATATATTGAGTACTATAACAACAAACGTATTAAGGAAAAATATAAAGGCATGAGTCCCGTACAATACCGGACTCATGCCCAACAAGTTGCCTAATGAAATAACCGTGTCTAACTTTTTTGGGTCACTTCATATGACCGGCTTTTGCATGTTATACCACTTATTAATCTGATTTTGTGACGTTTTATTACAGCCCCATGATTTCTTTCTTTTTAGCATCAAACTCTTCCTGTGTTAAAACACCCATATCAACTAGTTCTTTTAGCTTTTTCAATGTTTCGATCTGCTTGTCGAAAGACATTGAAGAACTTGGATTTGAAGAAGGCTGCCCTTGAGGTCCAATATTCTGGGCCATATTCATTCCAAAAAGCATACCTCCGCCAGTCCCAAGTCCATTATCTTGAATACCCTGAGCAATTTTTTGCTGTGCAGCAATATTGGATGCTCTCTGTGAAACATCTTCATAAGCTCTCATATTCATCTTGTTAGAAGAGAACTGGTTAACAAGTTCTCTAGATTCTGGTGAAAATTCTATATTTTCAACTGCAACCTTAACAAGTTCAAAACCGAATCGGTCTTTCCATGTGCCAGCATTATATAAATCTTCAGATATTCTCTTTGAAATTTCAACTGCCTGTGAAGGCAACTGTGAAATCCTATATGTAGTTGAAAGTGAATTCAATGCAACGATAAATGATTGTACAAATTCTGAAAGAACTTGGGCTCTCACTTTTGGATCATCAAATGAATAGCTAATTACGTTAGCTGGCACAAAGTTTTTTATAAACTTCTCAGGATCAACAATTTTAATAGAGAAGCCACCATATGCATAAATTTCGAGGTCGCAACCATAATACAAATCATTATAGACCTGAGGGCCACGTGTTCCAAATTTAATATCACGAATTTCACGTAAATTGACAAATGCTATTCTCTTTTCCGAAGAAGAGATGCCACCGTAACCGATTCTGTCTTTAACCTGTTTAAAGATTGATGCTACTATATCCTCTCCATTAAATACGCTTTCCTCACCATCTTGATATTCATAGACGCCAGGAGTTGTGATTATATTTTCAATTCCGGCTTGGTCAAAAATGAAGGCTACTGTATTTTCAGGAATAAATATTTTCGAGCCGTTTGATATAACATCCATTAAGCCATGTTTATTGACTCCACGCCCGTTGTTATTCATTTTAAGTATTCCTGGTGCTACAGCTGTATGTTCATCAAAATGTCCAGCAGTTATTAGTTCTTTCCACTGATCAGCAAATACTCCTCCTACCGAATCAGAAAGTGCTTTTATAATTCCCATAGTCATCAACCTCTCTCATCATAAAATTTGGTCTGTATCACAATATCTGCAGCGAATGCTTTGACCTTTGGTTCCAGTAAGAGGTGACATACAACCGATACATTTTTTTGTAGCCTTTACCGGTTCATCCGCAGCTTTGATTTTGGATTTAATTCCGAATGTTCCTTTAAAAACATCTATAGTATCTTTAAGCGTTTCTGTTACAATTTCTGCTCCGGGAATTGCAAATTGATTTGCTACTGAATTTCTCGAAGACTCTTTCCCAATTAATACCTTGCTAATTTCATTAACATATTTCACAATTTCTTTTTTGCCTGAGCTTTGAAATTTGAAAGCCACCTGGCCATTTTCAAAATATATCTGAAGATCAGGTATACCATTTGTACTTTTTCCCATAATAGCCTGTGCTTCGCCATTTATGATTTTCACCTGATTGAGTGGGTATTTCTGCACCCTTTTTGTATTTCCAAACATGCCCTTACTAACATGGATAATGTTCATGTTAGTAAGAATAAGTTCATCGGTATATGCGGCCATAAGCCCGCCGCCTTCACAAAGGACACCGGTACTCTGAATAAGAATTGATTCACTTGGCTCTAAATTGTAATTTACCATATTTATCCTCCTAAGCTCTTTTATTGACGTTCAGCCTTTCCTTTAATTCGTTAGGAAAGGCCCATATTCCATCAATTATGGGGGCAGTTTTTTCATTGTGCATAAAGCACAAAACTAATGACATATATTTCGATCACCTACTTTATTATTATATAAACATCATAAACTTACTATTTTCATTTTTATTTAATTTAAGGCGACTGGCACGCAAATTATTCAGAATTGTATTGGTGTCTAGCACTTAAATTATGTAGTTTTCACCTATACCCGTAACTGCAGAAATTTCTCCAATGCTACCATAATCTCGTCTAATCTATGAGAGAAATTACGAAAAAATATAACTCTATTTCTATACCGAATGCTGTTCCAAGAGGCAGTGATGAAAAACCTGTTTTATAATTGTAATCAGTAAAGTATCCGTTATGTATCATGTTAAATTGCTCATTTATTATTTCCTTTATATCGTTTCAAGACTCGCATTCTCTATTTCTTTTTCATCTAATGATCGGATAAACATTAAGTATGTAAACTCAATCACTATAAGAGGCTGTGTAATTCCGCCTGCCCAAATATCCGTCCAAATTTTTTTATTTTATGTTTAATTTCTCCTCTTATCATGTTAGTTCTCCTTATTATGATGTAAGAAATCTAGCTACATAGTTCTATTATACCAAAAAGGAAATAAGCATTTTCTATGTACAAATAATTTCCTCCAAGTATTATTTAAATAAGAAATGATTTCAGAGAAAGGGATATTCTCTCTTGTAGTAATCTTTGAAGTAATCTCTGTAATCTCTGGTATGGTCATATTGTCCCCTTCTAGAGGTGGACATTCTGTGCCTTTATTCGGCAGCCCCTTCCATATATAACCACCCTGTCTACGACCGCATTGATTGTTCTAAACCGCCCGGCCTTATTTCACTATCCCACCTAAATTAAATTTAAATATCTAGTTTACGAAAAAGATGTTTTCCAACAATATGGCCCGATTGTTGAACAAAGATTATACAGCATTCTCCACACCTTGCATGAAAATAACGTTCCATGCCTATACTATTTAACACACCCTACCTCCATCTCAACATGGAGGTTTTTTAATGTCAGTTAAAAAAGTAAGTAAAGTATGGGCCTTTCGCGTTGATGCCGGTATTGATGAGCGAACTGGGAAACGAAAACAAATTTATCGAAGTGGCTTTAAGTCGAAGCGCGAAGCTTTAGAAGAAATGAATAAGCTAAAAAAAGAAATTATGACTGGTGAATACAGCGAGCCTTCGAAAACTTTATTTAAGGATTATATTCAAAGTTGGCTGTACGACACCCATAAATATGAAGTTCAAATTTCTTCTTTTGAAGTCGACGAAACGATGGTTCGTGTTCATTTAATTCCATTCTTCCAATCGACCCCTTTGACTAAGATTACAACGTATGATATCGATCGATTGTACGCTCAAAAATTAAACGATGGCTTAGCAAATGCGACTGTTAAGAAAATACACAATCTATTCGAATGGGAAATTCAAATTCTATTCTTAACCACTTTGCAAATTCTAGACAAGCCCTTCTAACTTCTGGATAGACGCCTTGTTCACATCTTATTCTTAATCCTTGTCGTGGGTAGTCTTCCTTCATATAATCACCTCTAGTCCCTAAAAACGATATTACTCCAATAAGGTCTTCTCACACTAACCTGTCCCTTTAGTTTAATTAGGAATTATGCTTTTTTTATTGCCAAGAAGTAAGTGCTAATGCCCATTATAAATCCTCCAACAATACCGATTAAAGTACCGATTCCAGCCCATTGGGTGGATAAATATATACCTAACATAAACATTACTAATCCAATAAAAAACAAAGTCATCCCTTTTTTCATACTTCTCCTCCAATGACTATTATGAAAATTAATATACAAACTACTTTTTATACCAATTCTCCGACAATAATAAATTATCATTTTTGAACTAAACTGCTCCGATAGTTGCATAAAGGAAGAGCTGCCTTAAAGATAGCCCGGCCTTGAGCTAACGCACCAAGTTTAAAACTAATCACCTATGGCAAATATATGTTTTTTTCGCTGTAACGCTTCTATGCAAAAAAATTTTAATTCTTTAGCAAAACGTCTAACTTTTTGTTCTTTGTCCTCTCCTTTGTATTTATTAATTACGCCATCACATATACCTATTAATTCATTAATCTCTTCTCTATACAATATTGTTTCACCATAAATATTAAGATTTAGAAGTAGACCAAACTCATTTTTAGAGTCCTTTTCCCTGCTTAAAAGATATGAGTGTATTCCCTCTTCAAACTCTACATATGTTTCTTCCTTATATGCTTCTTTATAGGTGTTAGCTAAAATGAAACTGATTCCACACATTTACTTCACCCTTCCTGCCTTGTGCTTTTTTAGTCGTCAAAATCATTTTCATAAGGGTTTGCATACAAATCAAAATCAATTTCAGCTTTAATACTATTTGCAAATTCAATCTGTTCGTTATCAAAATACAAACCCGGTGTATCTCCATTTTCCATAATAATAACAATGATGATTTTACATTCCAGTTTATACTTTGTTTTTAACTGATTTATTATATCTGCTTTATTTTTTAACGGTCCTAAAATCTGGTCCATTTGTTCCTTCACATCATAGGATTCTTGATAGCCCGTACTTAATTCCCAGGCTGTTTCTTTTCGATAAAGAGTTTTCGTTGAAATAACATTTGGATTATGAGGTCTTATGATGACTTCACCCTTTTTATAGGTTTTTGTTGGTTCAATTTCCAACGTTTCGGTCACATAACTTATTGGAAATTCATCTCCATACAAGCTGAAGTAAACCATTACTTGAGTTTTGTCCAATTTCAAATTTCCCCTCCCGTTAGTTGCATAAAGAAAAAGCTATCTTAATGACAACTCCGATCTTCAGCTAAAGCACCCGGTAGTTGAAGATCAAAATAATCAATTACTATATGTACCCTCACTCTAACGGTTTCCAATTTGGGTCCTTTATATCGGACTTATTTGGCTTTCTGACATACTTCAAACTTCTTTCACCTTTAGCCCCAAATTTTTTGAAATTTTGTTGTGCTTCTCTAAAGGAAACATAATTTGCTCCATCCTCATCTGGATGTTCATATTGGTAACCATCATCTTCCCAAAAACAGGTTTCACAAATATCATACGTTCCTGGAGGTTCTTCATCTAATGTTTTATATCCACAGCAAGGACAAGTATATTTCATACAATCACCTCTTAGTTGTTTGTTTTTCTTTTTTATAGTTAAACATAATTCTTCAACTAACCTGCCCCGGTAGTTCCATAATAAAAAAGAGCTGCCAAAGCAACTCTCTTATTGAAGTAAAGCACCCGTTAGTTTAAGTACAATATTTCACAAACTTTCTTTTGGTAAAAGAAAAAGAGGGAATTCACCCCATAATCCATTCATATAAAAAATATCCGCCTGTACCTATTAAAAAGTATTTAAGAAAAATCAAAAGTTTACTTGGCTTATCGTGATTTGCAAGTAACATAACTAATCCAAATAGAACCCCAAATCCAAGTGATTTAAATAAAAGTGTCATTTTAACCGTCCTTAAACAAAAGTTAATGTGATTATAAATTTCAGATAACAGTATTTTTTTAAAAGTAACCTGCCCCTTTAGTTCTATAAGAAAAGGATCTGCTGATCAGCTCCTGGTAATGAAGTAAAGCACCCGTTAGTTTATTAAAAAAATTAGTTAATTATTAGACAATAAATTTAGTAAACCACGCAATATAATCTGCCCCTGGAATAAATAATACTTGAGCTAGTATCGTTCCTAATAAACGAGAAGTAACCATCATAAGAGATACACTCTTGAGATTAAGGTAACTTCCCTTTTGATTTATTACGTCATCCGCAAGAATAGATATTTTAGGGTCAATAAAAATTATAAGTAAAATTGTAGCTATTCCATTTATAAGACCCGATGCCATAATAGCTGTTGTTGCTCTTTCTGGAGCTATTAAAGCAGCATATAACGCTGATAACACTCCAATCGTATAGATTGCAGTTATTACCATATTAATTAAGAACAATCTTATGGGAATATCTTTCAATCTAATATCCTTTAAGTATGAAAACCTTGGTAAATGAATGTGTTTTATCCCACGCTTAATGTATTCGAAAGTTAACCCCTTTTTTATCAAAGATGGAATAGAACCTCTTTCTTCAGCTAAATGAACAATAGCCCTTGAAAAGATTGCAATAAAAGTAGGAAGTAAAAGAATACCTATAATTGTTCCTAATGTTGATGAACCAATAATGACTCTATATTGGTTTTCAACAAACGCTAGTGTATTTACTTTTGGAGCATTATCAACCAGGCTCCCTGTAAATGGTTGCTGCATCATATTCGCTAATCGAGAAATCATAACCATCAAGTTAAATAAGGATAGAGCTGAAGCTAACAATCTTACTCTTGCACCAGATAACCTAACTGCATATGCAAGTGTTTCGATAGAATGGATAATAAATATAAATAGAGATATAAGAATTAATTTTTCTGTTAAGAGTTCCAAAACAAATTACCTACTTTAATATATTTCTTCCCATATTACCACATATATTTCCAGTTTGTGTTATGGAACTATCCTGCCCCGTTAGTTCCATAAATCGAGTAGGAGGAGGCGCCTAGCCTCCGACCTCTCACACCACCGTACATACCGTTCGGTATACGGCGGTTCAGTTTAAGTCTGACGTAGTTTTGTATATCGTTCATATAGATTTACTAACCCATGATGGAGCCAATAAACATTATTAAGGGTTTTGTCTAGAATAGGACTATGCGCTATGCGCCAATAACCCTTTCTGCTATTTCCCCATTCATATGCTTTTCCAAATGGGACGCCTAATCCTTTGAGTTTCTTCACCCTCGTTCTTGGCAATTTCCATTGCTTCCATAGGCACATCCTGAGTCTTCTTCGAATCCATGAATCTAAATTCTTCAATACGTTCGGAGTATCAATGAGGGCGAAATACCCCATCCAACCTCTAAGGTATTGCTTTAACTTATTTATTCGGAGTTTCATGGGTATCGGTAATTTTCTCGAGGTCATTTCCCTGATTCGTTTCTTTACTCTCTTCACCGTTTGTTTAGCCAGTAGAACCTTCGGGTTCTTCTTTGACTTCGTGAAACTAAAACCGAGAAACGTTCTGTTCCAAGGGCGATCATACTTCGACTTCTCGTAGTTGACCTTTAGCTTCAGTTTATTTTCAATGAAGCTTGAGATATTTCCCATTGCACGTTTGGCGGCTTTTCGTGTCTTCACAAAGATAGTACTGTCATCCGCATACCTTACGAATCGAAGATTGCGTTTCTCTAGTTCTTTATCTAAATCGTCTAACATGATATTAGATAATAAAGGACTTAACGGACCTCCTTGCGGAGTTCCCTCCTCACTTTTATGAAAAAGTCCGCCTATCATAATGCCTGCTTGAAGGAATTTACGAATCAGTTTGAGAACTCGTTTATCTTCAATTTTCCGCTCTAACATTCCCATGAGCTTGTCATGATTCACTTTATCGAAGAACTTCTCCAAGTCCATATCCACTACCCATGTATAACCTTCGGTTATATAGGACTTTGCCTTTCGAACCGCCTGGTGCCCTTGTTTGTTAGGGCGAAATCCATAGCTATTCTCCGAAAAGGTTGAGTCATATATCTTAGTCAATATTTGGGCAATGGCTTGTTGAATGAAACGGTCTAGAACGGTTGGAATACCCAATAGCCGAACTCCGCCGTTTGGTTTCGGGATTTCGATACGACGGACGGGCTGCGGTTGATAGGTACCCTGTAAAAGGGCAGTTTTCATGTTGTACCATTCGGTTGCGAGGTGCGGTCTCAGGTTTTGAACCGGCATTCCATCTACACCATGGCTTCCCTTATTTCTTTCTACACGCTTCAATGCCTGTATTAAGTTTTCCCTCTCTAGTATCTGTTCCATTAACATCGTTGATATCCTTTCCCTGCGTGGACGAGATGGTCTATTTGTGCCTTTATCTGCTCCGCCCTTTTGAAGTTCCCCGTGTATTCACCACTTCTTCCTTCAAATAAGTTCCGTTAGGAATTGTTTGCTTCTTCGCAGATAACGAACGCCTAGTATTCATCCTCCTTAATCTGTTCGGTCCTTCCTTATCTTCTCGAGTAGACAAGTACTATGACCTCTGCTGACTTCTGATGATTCAGCTGTCCATCACTGGACAGGTTACCAAGTGTACTTGGCTGTCATCAGACCTCCCCGGGTAAGAGTGCAATCTTTCCCTCCATCTATCTGCTTCATTTACTCTGTACCACCTTCGGCAGTAAGGACTTTGTTTTGTTTCGCAAACTCATCCAATGATACCTAGCCTTATATGAAGTTCGTGTTCCTCAGACCGGAGGTTTGCCGCTTGCTTCCTTCAGATTCCACGTCACCGTGGACACCCTTGCATTAAGCTAACCACTACTACTGCCTTCATGGTTCGGGACTTTCACCCTATAGATTGCACCCATGCCGGGCGCACGAAAAAGCTGCCTTAAAGACAGCTCCGATCTTCAGCTAACGCACCAGTTACCTAAATAAGCATTAATCTTCTTCAAGAATATCTCCATTTACCAAAGTATCGTTTATTTGTGTAATCACTGTTCCTCTTGGTAAGTTAGAAATGAATTTATCTAGGGTGAAATATTTCTCATCGTTTGAAAACAAGTAAAACCCTGCTCCGTCGTGAAAAATAGTGATAAAAGTAGTTTCTCCCTTTGTTTTGAAAATTGGAATCGACCGTTTTCTTTTTCTTCCCCATTCAATAACCTCCCCTAATTCGAACATTAAATTATCGGAAAAGGAAATTGAGTAAAATTCATTTTGAGCTGGTAACCAAAAAGTTTCATTTAATATAAAAGCTAAAGAATTTGAATCTTCTATCTTCGCAGTAAAGCAAGGTGGATGATATTGGTGTTTCCCAAGGAAATCATAATAAGTTCTTTTTTCTTCAAGGTAGTTTAACGTAAAATCAATTTTATTTTCTTTTAAGAAAGTAATATATTCGTCAGTTTGATCCTCATAAACAATGAAGGAAATAAATAGAGGATACTTGTTTTGGAAAAATAAGAAGTCCAGTAAAAAATTTTTATTTTCTTCTACATAATCTTCTCCGTCAGCAGCAATAAAATAGGCAATATCTAGTTCCCCATCTAAGCTTATATAATGTCCCAAATCATCTAAAAACTTCTTTGAAACTCTTTCTTCTTTAATCCATATTTCTGCCATTTTCTACTCCCATTCATTTGATTTATAACTTTATTATTTACTTAATTAATAGTAACATTATTAGTAAACTAACCTGCCCCGTTAGTGCCATAAGAAAAAGGCTGCCTCAGCAACCTGCCTTATTGAAGTAAAGCACCCGTTAGTTGAAGAAGAAATTATTGTTTATATTTACTCATTGTTTGTCCATATTCCACTTATATGGAATTTTCGACCATTTATATAACAGAATAATCAAGAACATTATAAAACAGACCATTATGTTATCTATCCAATTAACCTCTTTGTTAGCAATAAATTGCCAAACGGTTAATACCACAAAATATATTAAGGGGAATCTGATGCTTTGCTTAAACATAATATCATCGCCTTCATTCAGATTTTTTCTGCAAATTTTTGTTATTCAACTAAACTGCCCCGATAGTTCCATAAAGAAAAAGCTGCCTTAAAGACAGCTCTGATATTCAGCTAACACACCTGTTAGTTTAATATTTCTCTATTCTTTATTTCTGATCATTAAGTTTGAAATAGAAGATAATGTTTCACCGTCTTTCCCTTCCAAAACGCCCCCTACTTGCTTTCCATCTTGCACGACTGCGGAGCCAGTTTCGTTGAACCACACCTTATATTTTTGCCCTTCCTTGTTATCCTGGTCTATAAACCAAAATACAGCATCTTCTTTGCTATCTTTATTAACTAATGCTGTTTTATCCCATTTTACATCTGCCGTAATGTTTTCAATTTTTTTCACATAATCTTTCTCTGATATACCTTTTCTATCACTTAATACACCGTTATTCTGTACCATTTGATAGCCAACAACTTTTGCTTCAGGAGAACCCGAAGTTTTAGAGGAACTTGAACATCCCCCTAACGCCACAATGATGACAACCAAACTTAAACTCCATAATAATTTCCTCACACTCAAACCTCTTTTTCTCCAATTGTACCATTTATAAGCAATATAGGATGAGGAATTACAATCTTTTATCAACTCTATTTTACTACTTCTTATGCAACTATCCTGCCCCGTTAGTTGCATAAGAAAAGGAGCTACTGATCAGCTCCTGTTAATGAAGTAAAGCACCCGATGGTTCTATGGACTTATTATAGAATTGAAATGATGATATTTTTAGATATAGTGTTATTTCTATGCTTATATTAATCAAGTTCAACTAGTAGCTCATCTATAACTTCTGCTATTAATTCAACGCTCCTATTTTCTTCTTCAATTGTATTTTCTACCCCTCCAATTTGAAGAAGGAGTGAGTTCGCAAATAAGTCTTGATTATAAAAGTTTTGATTATTAGGATTTTTTGTTCGTGATTTTTCTTTCATTAAGACTCCCCTAGAAAGTCCAGGATACTTCTTTTCTAATTTTTGATGAAAGAGATTTGCAATTTTTCGGTTTTCTTTAAAATTAGGACTGTTTTCCGAGACAACAAATGACACACTGGCTACATCTTTTCCATCTATTCTAATGGTTGTAGCATCTTTTAGTTGAGAATCTCTGTGAATATCTATAATTAATTTTAAATTCTTATTTTTATCAAGAACAGTTTGGACTTCTTTCCCTGAAATATCGTATATTTTTGAGTAATCTAAATCACGGTTACGAAGTATTTTGTGAAAATCCGTGGTGCTGTGCAATACATTAATATTTTTTTTCTTTAATTCACTAGTTAGTTCTGCACCTACCATCGTAATATTTTTATTCTCATCGTATGCTTGATCTATGTTTTTATTTTCAAGAAACGGCGTAAAGGATTCCGTGGTATGGGTGTGGTAAATAAATACAGAAGGATTTTTATTTGAAGCAGTTATGCTTTCCTCATTGTTTTTAGGAATGGCAGACATTACATTATGATAAGACTTTAAAATGTACTGATTTCCTCCAAAAAGGGAAATCCAAGCTGTAATTGCCACTGTAGCAATAACTACAGACCAATAATAAGAAAGTTTCTTTATTTTACTTACTTTGTTTATACGATTAGCTTTTTTAATTAATAGGTGTCTTGTATCATTCACAAATTCCGTTCTTGGATTTAAATCTGGTGAATGTTTAATCTCTTCAAAAATTTTATTATCATTTTGCATTCTCGAAAACCTCCTCTATGGAAACATTAAGGTTCTTTCTTAATACTTTTAGGGCTCTATGGTAATCGACTTTGACTTTTGATTCATTACATTCCAATATTGCTGCGGTTTCCTTAATGGAAAATTCATTTATTCCCCTTAGAATGATGATGCTTCTATACATAGGTTTTAATGACTGTATAGCCTGTTGCAATATTTTTGTACGTTCATTATCTTGTAGTATCTCATCAGGAATTTTTCGATTTGAAACAAGTTGTTTAAAAAAGCTATCTTTAAATACAGAATAAAATCTTTTTTTTCTGTGGTGATCAATTGCTACGTGTTTTGCGATGGAAAGAACCCACGTTTTTAATGTACATTGCTTGTTAAATTTAGATTGAGATATTAGTAACCGTATAAAAACATCTTGGGTTAAGTCTTCAGCATCGTTTTGGTTTCCCGTAAAACAAATTAAGAACTTATAAACATCTCGATAATACTTGTTATATATTATCTCGATGCTCTCGTCTAAATTATCTTTATCAAGCAAAAATACCCCTCCTTTTTTTATGTTCAATTATTAATCGAATAAGAATCCAAAAAGTTACAATTATTCAAAATAAAAAAATATTATTTTTTAGAATTTTTAGGAATTAGTTATTATAAATGTATACCGCGTTGAATTAATTCGGGAAAATAAATTTACTAGTAACAAACCATTCCATACCCTTAATGAGCTAACCAGCCCCTTTAGTTCCGTAAGAAAAAGGTTGCCGTAGCATCCTCCCTTATCAACATTAATGTTTAAAAAAGAAAAATTTAACATAACTAGGTTAATTTGTTATAGTTTAAAGTAATTTATTAATTATATAAAGTTATGTATCTAAAAGAATGTTGCTATTGGAAAACATAATAAATCATCCCTAAAGTAAATTTTTGGAGAAATCAATTAATATGAGGAGGTTCGTTCATTATTGGTGAATCATTATCATTAGCATTAGATTTTTTATTCGTTGCATTATTGTCATTACATAACAATACAAAACATACGGATAAACACATTGAAAAGTTAAAAGAATACGAATGGTTTACTACTTTGTATTACAACCCAAAATATACGAGGCTTTTTAACCACAACAAACTAATTCGTGGCTATTTAGGACATCGATTTTCAATCAATAGGATGATTAAGAAAAAGAAAGCAAGTGAAACACTTATTATCTTGCTTGATAAACAGGCAAAAAAACAAAACGTGTGATTGTAAATTCCCGTCTCTATCGCACACAACATTCCTTAAGAAATTTGACCGGGTTCCTTAACAACCATTTATACGAACATATCCTTATATAAATAACAAATAAGGGAGAGATTGATATTTTTTTATACTTTTATGAAGCAGGCATCATATTAGGTATTGTGATGTGTGGACTCAACTATTTATTTATGAGAAAGATAGAGGACAGGACTCAACTCTTACTTCTATTCTCTCTAAGCATATTGATTTTTGTGTTTTCAATTTCTGTGATTGGTGGATTCGAGGGGATGCCGTATGGTGTATTGAGCCTTGGTGTATTGACACTGGCGGTTCTATACTTTTTCTTAAATAGATTTGATATAGGAAAGAAAATACTCTTTATTGGGTTTCCGCTAATCTTCGCTGTTCATATATTCATCGGATTCATCAATCAAGTTGACTATCAAGTAGTGGATAAAGAAAGACTGATGGATGTTGAAACTAAACAGTATATTGGAAAAATCGAAAAAGATACATCGGTTGTCGGTTACAAAAAGTTTAAAGATGGTGAAGGGGACTTTTTATTAATATCAATGGGCGGTAAAAAAAAGGGAAATACCATTGAAGTGTTGGAAGTGAAAGAAGATTATGATAAGACTATCATCCGCATTCGGACATCTTATAATAAAAACCCTGAGCCAAATCCGTATATAGCTGTAGCACTTACTCGTATAAAATCAAAGGTAGTCATTTTGGATACTGATGGAACAAATTATGGAGATGGTTTATTGGATTAAACCTTCATAATTTTTTCTACTTGAAAGGTTCCTAGATATGAATGGATGTACGATTTTGGACGTTCGGTGGAATCTGTTAGACCAGTTTTACTCCACGCAAGAGGCAAATTAAATAATGATGAAAATATAAAAAGCGTAATTGATGGGATTAAGAACTAAACACACAACTACCCTTTCCTTGTACCGCTAATAGATGCTTTACTTCAGTAACAGTGGTTGCTGTGGTAGTCTTTTCCTTATGGAACTAAATGGGCAGGATAGTTCATTAAGAGTAATAATTTAAATGGAGAATTTTTACTTGCTTTCGTTAATTAATAGGAGGTTTTTCCTTTGAAGAAAACAAATATTTCTTTGGTTACATTGGCCGTAATCATTACAGTTTTAAATCACTTTGTTTCTCCAATTTTCTTCGATGTAGGACCTGATAGTTCAGGGACTGGATTATCAATACTTTTATTGGCTATTGCACTATTAAATCATCTTAGGGAAAAATAATAATTGTACTAATAGGTGCTTGAAATAAAACTCTTTACTGTTATTAAGCTGTTTTCTTTTACACTAACAGGTGCGTTAGCTGAAGGTCGGATCTGTCTTTAAGGCAGCTTTTTCTTATGGAACTAACGGGACAGGTTAGCATAATAAGAATATATCAATAAACGGTAGATAAACTTGGAAAGCAGGTGTTTCCAATGGAGAATGTTAAATGGATAAATGGAAGTTATAAAGAAGATAATCGTATTTTTGATTCAGAAATTCAAGCCGAAGAATGGGTGGATGCCTTATATCCAGATTTTGTTCCGTATTTATTTAATAAGATTAATGTTGGATATGCTACACCTGACGAGAAGGTATTCAAATACTTAGCAAATTACTTACCAGAATGGGCTCGTTATAATAATGTGAATGTTAGTATCAATACAGAGAAAATAACTAAAGATGGTCAAGTTATTTTTAAGATTTGTACACAGTAGAAGATATGAACAATGCAAGATTGTGAAGAAATGTACTTAAACTAACGGGTGCTTTAGCTTAGGATCAGAGCTGTCTTTAAGGCAGCTCTTTCTTTATGCAACTAATGGGGCAGTTTAGTTTAACAAGAATTATCCTGAAAATATGGTGGTGTATAATAAATTTTAGTTGAGGGGGAGATTGGTATAAATAAAAAGCTAAGTTTAAGCATTTTAGTAAGTATCATTATTCTAATTGGGGTTTTGAGTTCTATAGATAATTTAAATGTTTCAAGAATCCTTGTGATAGTAGGAATTGTTAACTTATTTTTTACTTTAATGGTATTAACCAAAAATAAAAATTAACCGTTATAAAATGTATTACTTTAACAAGATATGTTTTTCTTATTGAGCTAAAAGGTGCGTTAGTTGATTAAGAAAAATAAAGAGGACCATAATAAAAAGTGGTCTCTTTTATTTGTCCATAAAAAAACTTCTATTCAATGAATAGAAGTTTTTTAGATTTAATAATTAATTTTATTCGAATACATCATCCATCAGTATTTCAATTTCTTTTCGCCGTTTTTCCGTTTCATCTTTCAAAACAGAAACGTGATTATCCTTGATTACAACTACATCACCAGCGGTAGCTTCTTTTGGAAAAATTGCTTTGTCAAAGTCTATCGTTTTATTGCCTATTTCAACAACTACAAAATTCCCTTCGAAGCGATCGATGATTCCCTTCATACACAATCACTTCCTTATTGTGGAGTAAAAGATGTTTGTGCTTTGTATGGTTTGCTTTTGTAACTAGCGGATACATCTACAACCACTTTGTATCCTTTTGCTGCACGGCCAATTTTCACCGGTAAAGGCTTACCAATAGTACCAGTATAGGTAGTGTCCGTGCTCTTATAATGGAATACTGCTTTATAAGAACCGCTTGGAATTCCCTTTACAGTTAAATTCACCGTGCTGTATTGCTTAGGCTTAGTATTATCCAAAGTGGCCGTAAGTTTGTAAGCACTATTTACAGGTGGCTTCGGAGTTGGAGTACTTCCAGTTGCCGGTTTTGTATTAAATGTAACGGTCTTGCCATCTGTAGAAGCAATAATGTGACCTTGCTGATCCGTTCTAAAGATCTTTACATTAGCTGCTTTTAATCGATTCAAAGTTTCGGTAGTAGGATGTTTGTAGCTGTTCCCTTTACCAACCGAGATAACTGCATACGCAGGTTTTACAGATTTAAGGAAAGCAGCACTGGTGGAAGTTTTGGCTCCGTGGTGGCCGACTTTCAAAACATCAGATTTCAACGTTTGTTTGGAACTAATCATATCATTTTCTGATTTAGTTTCTGCATCTCCGGTAAACAAGAATGATTTACTGCCATATACGATTCGTAAAACGGCACTCCAGTCGTTCAAATCTGTACCATATGATTTAACAGGAGCAACGAATGTAGCACTTACTCCTTTTAAAGGAATTTTAAGGCCTTTTGTTGTAGGTGTAATCTTAACGCCTTCTTTTTTTACAGCGGATAGAAATTCTTGATACGCTTGTGTTGTATGACTTACTTTTGGAGCATAAACGGATTTTACTTTAAAAGCTTTTAACACGTCGTCTAAGCCACCAATATGATCTACATCCGGATGGGTGGAAATCATTACTTCTATATCTTTAACGCCTTGCTTTTTAAGATAAGAAACTACATCACTACCATCTTTATTGCCTCCATCAATGATAATGTCATCACCGTTAGCTGTTTTAATATATATTGAATCCCCTTGGCCAACGTCAATATAGTGCACCATCATTTTTTTGGTTGCCGCTTGTGTGTGGGCCCCTCCAAATAGAGTAACCATTAAAATTAAACTTAATAATACTTTGATCTTTTTCAACATTCTTACCTCCATAAATTTAATTTAACACGTTTTTTTGCAAAGGACGAAATGTCTTGTAACACATTTATTTCGTTTTGATCCCATTCCTTCTACAATGATAGATTTCTTTCTTAATGCACTTCATTATTATAACGGGTCAATCTATGAAATTGAGAAATTATTCTAAAAATATTTATTAAACACCTAAATTAAAAAAAGATGTCATAATGACATCTTTTTTAACTGGGCTTCAATTTGTTTTTTAACTCTTCTGGATTCTCTACTCCAAAAGCAATTAATTTGTATCGGAATTTCCCTATCTTATAATCTTCTAATTCTAAAACGATTATATTTTCCGATTTTTCCATTCAGAAAAAGTAATATTCGCCATTCTTTCTAAACTGACCTTCTTGAATATCTCCAACCTTAACTCCTGCCATCTTTCACAGAAAAGTAGGGTCTGGTAATTTGGTGTCTAAGTTCTTTATATGAGAATAAGGAAGTTGGTTTTTAAAATTTTTTTTATTTTTTGGACAAACCCTTGAAAACAGCAAAATTAAAAAAATATAATGTGACCGAATTAAATAAGTTAATTCAAATTAATCACTATTAAAAATAAAACTAAAAGGAGAAATAAAGTATGACTAAAAACATCGAAGATTATCCAATGATCCTAACAGCTGTGCACTTATCTGAAATTTTGATGGTGTCTAAGCCAACTGCTTATGAGTTAATGGAACAAAAATCATTTCCACTTATTAAATTAGGTCGTAGCAAACGCGTGCTCCGTGATGAGTTTTTTGACTGGCTGACGCAGCAACAAGTGAGCAGTTTATAAAACCGTAAGTACGTAGGTCATATCACCAGGCCACTTACTTTCCTTTCTTTACACATAATTATTTATCAAAAATATACGGAGGTTAGCATACTGAGAGGTAGCACACAAAAGAGAGGAAACTCTTGGACATATAGTAGATTTTGAAAGTGATCCCCTAACAGGTAACGCAGACAAAAAATAAAAACCGAATTCAAACGCGAGATGTTGCACAAGAAGGACTTTTCAAGTTGCTCACTTAAAACTTGAGGAAAAGAGCGGCTTATAGAACCGAAAGTAAGTGGTCAAACTGATACTAGACCACTTGCTTTCCATTGTTCTAACACGAACTATAATAGGATATGGGGGCAAGCAAAATGAAAGGCACTGTTAAAGAAAGAGGAAATACTTGGTCATATATTGTGGATATAGGCCGCGACCCTATTACGGGTAAACGAAGGCAAAAAACAAAGGGCGGGTTCTCTCGTAAAAAAGATGCACAAGCTGCTCTTCGAAAGATTCAGTCTGAACTGGATGAAGATCGATTTGTGGAACCGAGCAAGGAATCCTTTTCATCCTATATGGAATTTTGGTTTACGTCCCATTATCAAAAAAGGATTAAAGAAACAACGGCCTCAAGCAGAAAGTATTTGATGGATAAGCACTTAATACGGGAAAATCCTTTTGCCAACAAAATGCTTTCAAAAATTACGACCGAAGATATTGATGCTTTTTATAACCTCAAATTAGATGAGGAGTATAGTACGAGTACCATTCGAAAATTACACCAGTTGTTAAATCAGGCATTCGGTCAAGCTGTAAAGTGGAAAAGGATTAGTTTCAATCCAGTGATCAATGCTGATCCACCCTCGGTTAAAAAAGAAGAAATGAAGATATGGTCTTTTGATGAGATTGGTTCGTTCCTTAATCAATGCAAGGGGGAACGACATTATCTTACGTTCTTACTCGCCATTTATACGGGTATGAGGAAAGGCGAGCTTCTTGGGCTACAATGGAGCGATATTGACTTTGGAAAAAAAATCATCCGGATACAACGGTCCCTTTCTCACATCCCGAATAATGGGTATCGTTTATCTACGCTGAAAACGAAAAAATCCAAACGGCAAGTTCCGATTCCTGATTTCCTGGTCAAGGCATTAAAAGCTCATAGGGAACGTCAAGAAACACAGAGAAAAAGACTTGGGGAACAGTATCAAGACCAAGACTTAGTCATTTGTACGGAGACCGGCACCTTTCAAGATCCACGGAACGTGTTACGTGTAATGAAGCGTGTCAGTGAAGCGGCTAACGTAACACCCATTCGGTTTCACGATATTCGGCACACCCACGCTTCCATCTTGATTTCTGAAGGGGTAGATATCGTCAAAGTACAAACTCGTTTAGGACATTCGAAACCTAGCATCACGTTAGAGCATTACGCCCATATGATGCCCAACCAAGATGATGAAGTGGCTGATATTTTCCACAACGCCCTTCAGAACTCTCGTTAGCAAAATGTGAGCAAATCACTATAGTTGATCTAAACGCATCCAGTAAGACAAAATAAAAAAGGCCCAAATCCCTGTTATATCAAGGATTTGAGCCTTTGGTAATTGATGACCTGTGAGGGATTCGAACCCACGACCCCTTCCCTGTCAAGGTAAGGGTCCAATATCCCCAAAAATCTTATGACAAAATCCCCATCCAAATTTTCACAGCCGTTGCCAAAATTAATAAAGCTAAGATGACTTGAAGTATTTTTGTATTCATTTTTTTACCAGACATCGCTCCTAGTGGAGACGCTATTAAGCTTGCTATAACCATGATCAAGGCAGGATAGAAGTCAACTTGCCCTGTTGAGATTTTCCCTACCGTTGCACCAATCGATGAAATGAATGTAATCGCTAAGGAAGAGGCGATTGTTACCCTAGTTGGGATTTTCAAGACGACTAGCATAATAGGAACTAATAAGAATCCACCGGCTGCACCGACAATCCCTGAACCCAAACCGACAATTAAGGCTAAAATTGCTGCAAGCCATTTGTTAAAGGCTATTTGATCCAAAGGAACGTCATCTATTCCTTTTTTAGGAATAAACATCATGACAGCTGCTATTAGAGCAAGTAGGCCATACACGATATTTATCCCATCTTCAGACATGGATTGCGACCCAAAACTCCCAATGACACTACCTATTAGTACACTAACACCCATATAGATGATGAGCGTCTTATTTAAATAGCCACCTTTACGATAAGCCCAGACACCACCTATGGATGCAAATAATACTTGTACTGCACTTATTCCTGAGACTTCATGAGCACTAAAAGCCGCTAAACCGAAAAGTGGTGGTATATACAAAAGCATTGGGTATTTAATGATGGATCCGCCTATACCTAGCATTCCTGAAATGTATGAACCTATAAATCCTATCAAAAAGATGGTTATGATAAAAGTAATATCCATTTTTATTGCCTCCTTGAAAAGAAGGGAACCAATAGGGTTCCCTTATCATTATCAGCCTTTTCTAATCCAAAATTTTAGAACTTCATTTTCTTCTGCAGTTTCTACTAGCTCATGGCCACCAGATTTTGACCAAGCAGCTAAATCTGCTTTAGCGCCTTTATCTGTCACATGTATTTCTAACACTTGACCAGATTGTAAATCATTCATAGCCTTCTTTGTTCTAACAATCGGCATCGGACAAGCAAGTCCCTTAGCATCTAACATTTTATCTGAATTCATCATACATCTCTCCTGTTTTCGTAGTATTTATAATCTTTTTTTATGTTTAACGAACCGCACAACGATTTGGTCCAATTTCCATTTCGCGCTGTTTTTCCTCATCAGGGGTGATTTTCCCCATATTCGTTTCGCGGATTTCTTGATATGCGTTTGGCTGCGGAGGTAAGTTTCCTGTAACCAACTCTCTGAATTCTGTTTCGTCAGCAATGTTCAAACCATGATTTTCTGCAAATAACTCTCCTAATTTCTTCGCAACACTGCCGTCTTCATTTAATTCTTCAATGATCATAAAGTGAGATGGCAGTACGATTAACTCGTCTGACAATTCTCTATAGCGAATATAAAGTGTTTCTCTTAAGTCTCCTACCCAATCCTCAGCCAATCCGGCTAAGTCCGGTCTACCAATGGAATCGATGAATAGAATATCTCCTGAAAGCAAGTATTTTTCATCGACTACAAATGAAGTGGAACCAATCGTGTGACCTGGGGAGTATAGAGCATGAATATTGATAGCTGTGTGACCGATCGTAACCACCTTACCACCTTCTAATGGCTGATATTCAAAAGTTACTTCTGTTGCATCTTTTGGTGGTAGCCAGTAAGTTGCATTTGCACTTTCTGCTATTTGTCTTCCACCTGAAATATGGTCAGCATGTAAATGCGTATCAAATACATGAGTAATCTTCGCTCCAATACTATCGGCAAAATCAACGTAGATATCAGTCATTCTTGTGGAATCAATAACGGCTGCTTCACCATTAGAAATGATCATGTAAGATAAACAACCTTTACCGAGACGTACAAATTGGTAGATTTCTCCGCCATTATTCAAATCCCCAATTTTCACTGGTTCTAAGTGTTCACTCCATGCTTTCATTCCGCCCTTCAAATAAGAAACATCCAGCCCTGCTTCAGATAGCATTTCAGCAACCATAATAGATGAGCCTTCTTTTGCACAGACAACTAAAATTTCTTTATTTGCTGGAATTTTATCAATGATTTCTTCAACGCCATCCAGTAAATCAAAGTAAGGAATATTAAGGAATTCAAAGTTCTCTCCTTCAATTTTCCAATCGTTAAAATCACTTTCATTTCGAACATCCAAAATGAATAATTCAGCTTTATTGATTACTTTCTTTGAAACCTCTTTGGCTGTCATTTCATTTAACGTCATAAAATATACCCCCTACAGTATTTAGTGTTTCAAAATTTTTTACCTGACTTAAAAGGTTAAAGTTACATCCGCATCTTTCGCGAATTCTAAAAATGTAACAGCTCCACCGACTTCGATGCCGTCAACGAAAGCTTCTTTTTCCAAGCCCATAACGTCCATGGTCATTTGACAACCAATAAACTTGACGTCCATTTCTTGTGCCATAGAAAGTAACTCAGGAATAGAAGGTTCATTAGCCCTCGCAAATCCTTCTGCAAAATGTTCCTTACCTTCTGGCATCGGTAGTTGTTGATTCGCTACTTTATGGATTAAATTTAAGCCTTCGAATGTAAAGAAAATAGCTACTTCTTGATCCGTTGCTGCTGCTGCTGTTGCAATGTTAAATACTTTATATGCGTCAAATAAACCACCGTTACTAGCTATTATCGCTACTTTTTTAGACATGATATGCCCCTCCATTTTTAGGATTATATGTTATTCATTCACTGATTTTTGTGTAGGACCATTCCATTGGCTCATGCCCGGTTCAACATTAACCACTTGTTTAAATCCTGCAGCTGTTAGTTTTTGTGCAGCCAGGTCACTTCGGCTACCGGTTCGGCATATGACAAAAATCTCAGACTCTTTATCCAGTTCACTAAAACGTTCTTCTAATTCACCCATTGGAAGGGATTTAGCAGATGGAATATGATTAAACGCATATTCTGCCGATTCACGTAAATCAAGTACTATCGTGTATTGGTTTTCTTCTATTTTTTGTAGAAGTTCTTCATTTGAAATGACTTTTTCATGCTTTTTTTCTTCATGCTCTTCACCACTTGCTTTCCGAAGATAATGTTTAAGAACGGTTCCTTCTTCAACTGTACCCAAATATTGATGACCTGTACTTTCTGCCCAAGCTTTCATATCGGCAGTTGACCCTTTATCCGTCGCTTGGACTTCTAGCACTTCTCCTGCTTCCAGGCCGTTCATTACTTTTTTCGTTCTTACTATCGGCATTGGACATGCTAATCCTTTTGCATCTAATACGGAATTTGTTTTTATCATGTTTTTTCCTCCTTATTTGCTAATACAGATGGGGGTATTTAAGAATTTAAAAATTATTCTATTGGACCGTTCCATTCAAGCATGCCGCCTGTCATATTTAGCACTTTATATCCATGATTTTCAAGTAACTTTACTGCCATTGAACTTCTGCCTCCTGAACGGCAAACCATGATATATTCTTTTGATTTATCCAAATCTTGCATTCGAAATTCCACGAGGCCTAATGGGATATGCATAGCATTGGGTATTTTCCCAGCCTTTACTTCATCTACTTCCCGAACATCTATAATATTAATTGTCGAGTTTCCCTTTAATAATGCATTCACTTCATTTGGTGAGATTTCTTTCATGATTGAAATACCTCCTTTTAATTGTGCCAAGCACTCATGCCGCCTTTTACGTTTGTAACTTCTTTAAATCCAAGTTTTTTTAATGACTTACTTGCTTTACTGCTTCTCATCCCACTTTGGCATATGACAAAGACTTCGTCATCTTTTGAAAGTTCTTGTGCTCTTTTATGAAGTTCGAATAAGGGAATATTCTTAAACTCCTTAATATGATTGCCCCTATACTCATTAGGTGTACGGACATCAATAAATTGCTTACTTCCTTTGTTACTTAATTGAGCTTTTAACTCACTCGTATTAATATTCTTAATTCCCTTTGCCGGGACAAAGCGCTGAAATAAAAACCAAGCAATTGCCCCAATTATTATGACATTAAATGCTGTTTCCATTTTAATATCCTCCCCTCCTTACCATGAAATTTACCCTATTTCACATTTTATTGCTTAAATGAATAAGTTTACATTACCATCTTCTGCGTCGGCTAGATAAGCTGCCACACCCGCGTATTCTATTCCATCTAATAATTCCTCTTGTTGCAAGCCCAATAAATCCATTGTCATCGTACAAGCTATTAATTTGACCTCTTGTTCTTGAGCCAACTCAATTAAATGAGGCAGTGACATGGCGTTATGTTTTTTCATTACATGTTTAATCATTTTAGGGCCCATTCCAGCAAAGTTCATGTTGGATAACCCCATCTTATCAGAACCTCGAGGCATCATTTTTGCAAACATTTTTTCAAGGAAGCCTTTTTTTAATGTCGATGGCTCATCTTTTCGTAAAGCATTTAATCCCCAGAAAGTATGGAAGATGGTTACTTCATGATCATAAGCCGCTGCACCATTTGCGATAATATAGGCCGCCATGGCCTTATCATAATCACCACTAAATAAAATAATCGTTGTTTTTTTCTTTTCAGTCAATTTGTTTTCCCCCTTGATTCCTAATTACCCGTATGGGTATATTTTTCATTAAAAAAATATTCTTTTATATGGATACTTTGTTAGTTTAGTTTCGAATACCCCACGGGGTATATATTATGGTAAAAAGTTTATTTCGTCAACCCTCTTCTTTTGAAATGTTATAAAAGGAACTTGATACACCAGGTTTTTTTGAGAGATCCCTGGAACAGTAAGTAACAATACAGAAGGATAGGTTCCTTAACCACATCCTCCTGTATGTTTTAAACCATACATATAGGTAAACTATCTTGATTAGATTAACAGACACCTCTTATTTAAACGGACCATGATTGATTTGTGTTAATCCTTCATTCACTTCGAATATTTTCCCGTTAACTGTCTCAATACCAAATCCTTTTAATCGAGCAGTGTGCATAGTTAAGTATTTTTGAGCTGATTCTTTTGACTCAAACAGATAAATACCACCAGCCTCCTTTGCCTCGCTATCTTCAGTCCAAATTTTCCAAATCACCCCTTCTTCATCATTGATGCTTTTTGCTAATTCAGTAAATTGTTCAACCATGTCATTACCAAATGGTCCATCCATTTTAAAATCCACTTGTAAAATATAAGCCATTTTTAACACTCCTTTTTAAATAACTAATAAATTCGTTTTGTTTAGATTTTGTGTTAATCGGGGTACAACGACACTACCTTGTACATTTTCCGGAATATCACCTAAATTTACCGTTGCTGACAGCTTACTTTACTTCTTTTATCTGCTTCTTATCAATAAATTAACAGCTTCTTTTACAAGATGTTCAGTGCCTTCACCTTTCTCTATGTTATCCCGAACACATTGTTCTAGATTTGCACTTACAATAACGCCCATAGTCCTATCAATTGCATTTCGTGCAGCAGACAACTGTGTGATGATATCTCTACAGTCTTTTCCCTGCTCCATCATTCCTAGAACTCCTTTAATTTGTCCTTCAATTCGCTTTAACCGATTGATGACGCTTTTATCGTATTCCATATTCTACCCACCCATCTATTTACAAACACAATCACTTATCTCATAACTGGTTACCTTAATTCCTTTTCCAATTAAGAAGCGCAGCCCTAAGTTCACTTCTAATTTATCGGAAGCAATTACATGAATGTTTTCATGTGGGATTTCATTATTAAAACGTTTTAAATATGCATAAGGGATATTCAAAGCATCTCTATTGATATCAACCTGTTTTTGATTATAAGCCCTTATATCTAATAAAATGGCGCTATGATCTTTACTATAATTCTTTTCGCAAGGAACGTTTTTAACAGGAACATATCGTTTATACAAACTCGGGACCAAAATCACGACAGTTAATAGAAGCAAATAAAAAATCAAATCCACCACCTTTGTTTCAATTTATAACCTCATATTATACCTATGGGGGTATGTTGTCAAGCTAGTGAAACTTACTTCTAAAATGATTGTCTGCGATGGCGATATATCAGTTACTTAATATTTTTCTATATTTGTGAGTTATATGGGAGGAAATTTATACTGGAAACGAATAATATTAGTCCCTACTGCACTTTCCCTTATACTTTCTTCTATCATTTTGCTCTTCGTTATTCTTTTCTGATATTCGTCTTTATATGCTTTCGTCTCCCCATTCACATAGTTTGTATCATTTTGCTCATTCTTTTTTGAACCTCCTGATACTCATACTTACTCCCCTCGAGACAACTTATCAAACGTTTAGAAACTTATTCTTGTCCCCAAATTCTATTCGCACATGGGCAACTGTTTTATCAGGATATGTACATTTCTGAAGAAACCTAATAAATCTCATTTATATTAGATTATAACAGTCAGGTTATACTAGAATGGTGGTGCTCAGTGATGTTCACTCCCCGAATGAGCATTATTTTAATTTACCTCAATTTTCAACTCTGTTGAGGTATAATCCTCGGAGTGGTTAAGCATGGAAGACCTCTCTTTATAAAGATTTTACTCATTGGGGGTTTTAATTCACAAACGCAGAAAACACATATTTCTAAATGAATAAAGCCGATGATTCCTACGTAGGAATCATCGGCTTTTTACAATTAACCTGAAACTAATAAAAAGGAGAAATTTAATAGAACTATCCCCCCTCTCCTTCTTTGATATTGGATCGCTTACGCTTAGGAAATCATTTATGCAAGGCTGCCCCATCGTTTTATCTTCATTTAACTTAAAAGGGCCTCCTTCTTGGGTTTTTAATTCGCATACAAGCGATATTGGTCACTTAATGTATCTCCATTACCGTAAATATAGGCTTTTGAGCCGGATGTATAGGAAGAATCGTCGTACTTCCATTTGATTCTGAGACCCATGTTCCCGCCTGCTCCATATGTGTTCTCGCCATTCTTTTTAATATATTGTGAAAAACTGGCCCATGTCTTGGGGCCAACCACACCATCCACTTGGAGATGGTTTTCTTTTTGATATTTCTTTACACCCGCTTCGGTTTTCGGCCCAAAAATCCCATCAACGTCAACCACTGCTGAATCAGTATAAAAACCCATTACATTGAGGATATACTGCATATTTCTGACTTCCACCCCAAGAGTGTCCTTCCGCAAAATCGAGTTTTTATCCCAGCTTTGCGGGTGGTGAAATCCTCCAGCAGATGCTGAAGCGGTGGAAAATGATATCCCCAGGGCTATTACTAATACTACCAAACCAGTAAGTAATTTCTTCATAGCTCCATCTCCCTCTTTTTTTGTTTATTCAATCCACCTTACTAATTCCCCTTAGATTTTATATTCCCCTTCCGACAAATGTCCTGTTTATTTTGAAACTGCTATACAAAAATAGTCATCAGAAGGACCACAGAATAGGATAAGTTGTACGAACAATAGAGACAATCCTTAAAGCTTTAAAAGAAGATCCTAGCTATAAATCATATCCCACTTTGGGATTCCTTTACTATCCGTTCACGACTTATTTTCCTTAGTTTCACGTACACCGTTCATTTACAGGACAAGTTAAAAAAAATGGAGGTAATTCACACAAGTTTGGAGAATATGTGAATAATAGTCGTAATGGAGTGTGAAATATGAAAATAAAAGAGCTATTAGATGAACTATCCGTAACTGGAAATACAATAGCAAAAATCGCACAGGACAAGGTTGGCATTGGAGAGAAACGATTAAAGAATGCGTTACACAATGCAGGATATGAATACAGGAACAAAAATCCGAAAGGCTGGTTTTATGCAAAAGAAGGGAAAGAACCCCTTTATCAGTCAGTGTTTGAGTTCATTGAATCAAAAAATAGTTTACCTAATGTTAAACAAAGTTCCCCCGACTTGAATATTACTTTACCAAGAAGTTCACAACCTATTACACTCGATGTGAAGAGTGTAAGAAATGAAGGTGAAAAATATATTCACACCGTTTTCACACCTGAAGAAGTTACGATATTAAAGGAACTGATAAAGGCATATGTTCTTGATGATCAGCAAGATAGTCAAAGAGATGATCTTTATCAAAGGGTAGTCACTTTAGAAAAAGGCAACAAAGTAAGAAAAACGATTGTCATTAACGAAGAAGTTGGGACTTTGCTTGATAGGTTCGCAGATCAACAGAAGTTTAATAAATCCGACATAATAGAACTTGCCATATTAGATTTAATTAACAAATACAAATAACTACTCAATAATATCTATTTTATGGCTCCTAGCAAGCTATATACAGCCCTATCATGTAACTGCTTAAACATGCTTTTCTTTGTGTGTTTACTATTTAGGGTTCAGATCATAAATGGCGGCTTTCCTTCCTCATCATTGTTAATGTATTCGTTAATTGTTTGATTTTCTATATCTCTAGTAGTCAAAGGTTTCAGACAGACTGACTTGAATATCAAACAAATTCAATTTTATGTGAACTTCTCAGAGTTGATTTTTTCTAATTCTTGAAGTTAACTACCAAATATTAGCTAATTGTACTTACCCTAGCATGTCCATATTTCTTGGCGTATCCCACTTTTACACTTTATTTATGACCCTAATTTATGACACCACACAATACCTTACCATTACTACACTATCAAAACGGGTGGCCTATACTTTTATGTTTTAGGTAAGGTTAGTTCAAAAAAAGAGACTGACTATAAAAAGCCAGTCTAATGTGACGTCAGGTGCTTCCTCACGTCTTATATATATTATGCAAATGTTTGGACAAGCGTTACTCTATCTATTTATTTATGACTAGTTCATTTTGTTCTTGGTCAAAAACCTCATCCATTATGCTTATATAGTATGTGGAGATAACAACAAAACATTTCTTCTATACGTCTATCACTTGGTAGATATTATTGACAAGGCTTTGTTAAATGTTATTAAAATAATTCATTAAATAACAAGGTCCCTCTACTATGTTTACTAAGTCACCAATGCTGATATATTTTGTTCATTTTTACATAATCAATGGGAATTCACAGAAAAAAACTACTTTATGGTAAAGAAAGTAGATAAAGGGAGATGGTCTAATGAATAATAATAGACTATTTAAACATCTTTGAATGCTTCTTTCAATAGAGATTCCTAAAGATACTAAAATAAGATTGAAGAATTGGTTAAAGAAATAGAAAGTGAAGAAAAAATCAATTTAAGAGGATGTATTCAAAGAGAATGCTCGGTTTATTTACATGGAATGATTAAGTATGCACCCGAATAATCGGGTGTTTTTTTATTAAGGATAACTGACTTCTTTTAACCACTTCCTAGTTTCATATAGAACTTAAAAGTAAGATTTATCGTTATCCAACAGCTTGGAAATCCAAATTCTGATTAGCTTTCAATTAGTTCTTTTCTTTTCCCTATTTAGTAGTTATATTAGGAAATTAAACACTAATAATCATTTACCTTTGATAAAATTTCTAAAATTATCGTAATCAGTTTTAATGTAATGAAATACCTTTGCGTTGCCGTCATGATCTGGGTGAGTTATTTTTAATAACCCTTTATATTCTGCTAGCAATTCTTTATTACTCGCCATTTTTGCAAGTCCTAATTTTTCACTATAATCATTTGATTGATTATTAGAGTTGAAATTGTAATTGTCACTTTTGTTTTCTTTTACTTTTATCAATTCATTACGTAATTCAATATTTTCTTTTAATAAATCCTTTGTTTCATTTTGTAATTTACTTTTCTCATTTTTCAGTAGTACAACTTCCTTTTTAAACATATCTCTTTGCTGGATTAATATTTTTTTTGAAGTCTCATGAAGTTCCTCAATTCCTTCTATATGCTTATCTTGTGCTTGTATTTTTAATTTTAATCGGTGTATGATCTCGTCCTTATTTTGATCAATACGATCATTTATAGACAGCATAGAGGCTGTGTCATCAATTATATATCCAGTTTTTCTATTCCCGTTTCCCTCGTATTTAATCTTACCTTCACGCAGCCAACGGCTAACAGTTTGAATACTAATACTTTCTGTTATTCCTGCATCTTTTAACAGTTCAAATGCTTGATCTGTGTCATCAATTATGTATCCAGTGTTTCTATTCTTGTTTCCTCCCTCGTATTTAATCTTTCCTTCACGCAGCCAACGTCTTACAGTTTGAATACTAATACTTTCTGTTACTCCTGCATCCTTTAACAGGTCAAAAGCTTGATCTGTGTTCACGATGTCCCCCCTTTCACTCTTATTACGCCATGTAATGTTACATTGAGTGATATTAGCCTAACATAATAAAAAATGAGTTGTTTTTATGTACCTTGTCGCAACAAAGTATTTCTAATCAATCAATTATATGAATGAGTTAATTCAAGACTTGTATTTTCACGTTTTTAACGCCCCAATTTAAAGCATCCTGCTCATTAGGAATAAAGATATCTATTCTATTTCCTTTTATAGCACTGCCTGTATCCTCTGCTGTTGCATAGCCATAGCCTTCCACATACACTTTTGATCCAAGTGGGATAACAGATGGGTCAACAGCTACAACTTTTGCATCCGGATTTGCTTTTAAGTCGATTCCAGTAGCTGTAGTGCCGCTACAACCTTGACAATCAGCAGTATATGCAGTTGCTCTTACGGTAATCTCTTTTTCTATATCTGACTGATTCGTAGCTTGACTTTTTGATGTTGTTTTTTCTTTTTCAGATTTATTAGCTGGCGCTGCTGGTTCAGAATTCTGTTCAGGCTTAACGCTCACTGCCTCATCTTTGTTTGTCACAGGTTTAATAACTAGTTCCTGTTTCGGATGGATTGTATCTAAACTTAAACCGTTCCAAGATTTAAGGTCATTTACTGATACATGATATTTGTCTGCAATTTCCCATAACGTGTCCCCGGACTTGACCTTATAATGCTTTTCTTGAGAAATATGTAATGTTTCTCCTGAATAAATCGTATCTGAAGACAAATGGTTCCAATCCTTAATATCTTCTATTGATACTTTATATGTTTGAGATATCCCCCATAATGTGTCTCCATCTTTCACATTGACATCTTCTGCTTGTACCGGAATAGTGAATGCACCGGATATTGCAGCCGCTGCCGCTAACGATAAGATTGATTTTTTCATATGTTGTTACCTCCTTGTAAGCTAGTAAGTTAGCTAATTTTTTCAATAATAGCATAGTTATTTGCTATACAAAGAACAAACAGATAAAGAATAGATGACAGATATCACAGAAGGATAACGAAAAGATATCAAATTTTAAAATAACACTAGAATAATTAATCCTATATGTCCGTCGTATCAAATACGACACCACTGGGCGGAGTTTGGTTGTTTTACTGGTCCGCACCATCCAGATAGACTATCTTCCTGAAAGAAAGTACTTCAAGAAATTGCAAACATATGTCCAACCCCATTATTGCTTCATATGTAATTTCACACTGCCCTTATCCAGAAAGCAGATAAAAAAAAGAAGATGATACAGTTCATCTTCTTTTCTATATATATTAATCGCTACCGGTCACGAATAAATCTTCTTTAAAATAGGCGAGGACCTTGCCAGCTTCCACTTGTTCCCCCTCCAGTACCTCCAATGATTCTATCTCACCGCTGACACCAATATGGATGATTTCCTCAAGTCCATCTGCCGTCTTAATATGGAACAATGGTTCCCATTCGTAGAATCCGGAATTTTTGGTTGTTAAAACTTTTTCAACTTTACCTTGACAAGGACTAAGAATCACATCAACGTACATATATATCACTCCTTCAATATTGTTCAAAATGAAATCTGGATTGTAAGACTGACTTGAGAAAGTATTGAAATTCAGAAATATCTTCTTGTTCAATGCCAAGCTTCGGAGCCCAGTACTGATCTAAATGAATATCATCGGCACACAGTAGGATCATTCTCCCGCTTTGAAGGGAGGTGACCATTGCTTTACCTAAAAACTGAGCCGAGTAGGCAATAGTCACATCATATCTATAATTTTTTGACAATAAGCAATAATGATGAATAGCCTGATTTTCTTTATTTTCGGAAATAATATCAAAATTCAACTGATTGCCTCCTTTCTTGTAAAGCCCTAATTAGTTTAGAACCTGACCCACCCTCGGAGCCGGGATGCTTCTGCTATTTTACGAATCCCTTCTATATAAGCAGCAATTTTCATGTTCACGGAAAATTTTTGAGAAGTATGATAGACATTCAAAAAGCTGGCTGTTATCTTTTCTTTTAAACGTGTATCTACAAGTTCTTCTGTCCAGTAATATCCTTGATTGTTTTGGCACCATTCAAAATATGAAACAATCACTCCTCCTGAATTCGCCAAAATATCCGGGACTAGTAATATACCTTTTTCATCGAGAATTTTGATTGTTTCCTTTGTTGTCGGTCCATTTGCTGCTTCAATTAGGATTTTACATTGCAGTCGTTCAACATTATCTTTATTTATCACTCCGCTAATAGCTGCGGGAATTAGCACATCACACTCTTTTTCCAATAATTCTTGATTGGATAATGAATCTTTAAATAAGTTCGTAACGACTCCATACGAATCCCTGTTTTCCAAAAGGTAAGGAATGTCTAAGCCGTTTGGGTCATATAATCCGCCAAGCTCATCCGATATCCCGACAACCTTAGCTCCCAATTCATGCAAATACATTGCCAAATAACTGCCAACATTCCCGAATCCCTGAATAATTACCCGCATACCCTGAATAGGCATTTTCTTTAAATCACTTACCATTTGAAGAGTATATAATACTCCCTTGGAAGTAGCTGTTTCTCTGCCCTTCGATCCTCCTAATGACAATGGCTTACCCGTAATAAAGCCGGGTGAATCAAACTCCCTGATATGATCATATTCATCTAGCATCCAGGCCATTATTTGAGAATTTGTATACATATCCGGTGCAGGAATGTCCTTGGTCGGCCCAACTATTTGACTGACTGCCCTGACATACCCTCTGCTTAATCGTTCTAGCTCAGACAAACTCATCTGTCTGGGATCACAGACAATGCCACCCTTTGCTCCTCCATATGGAAGATCTGTTATTCCGCATTTCAAACTCATCCAACCCGCCAAAGCCTTAACTTCTTCAGGAGTGACATCCGGATGAAACCGAATCCCGCCTTTCGTTGGACCGGTTGCATCATTATGTTGAGCCCGATACCCTTGAAACATCCTTGTCTCACCGTTATCCATTTGGATAGGAATACAGACTTCTAAAAAGCGCATTGGTGTTTTTAAAAAATCAAAAACCTGATCTGGGTAGTCCAAAACATCAATTGCTTCTTTTAAGATATCCTGGAATTCTTGCAGAGAATTATCCTTTTCGCGTTTTTTAATCCCCTCAGTTTTAACTGCCATTTTAGCACCTCATTTTTTATTCTTATAAATGTATAAAGCAATTTCCGTGCCAGCTTTAACCATGTTGCTGGTTGGTATTATATCGCCACTTTCCTTCATGGTTTCACGCTTCATTCATCCAGACCATATGTATACATTCATAAGCAATTCAAATTTGCATAATGTTAAAATATGATGATGAAATAAACAAATAGAAAAAAACGCATCCTTTTTAAAATGCGTTTTTCCTTTCAAACTCTATAACTGAATTTCTTCAACTTGATATTGAGGTGGAACTGTTCGGAATGCCTTCGTGATAAATAATAGATAACAAAAACCAATTATAAACCAGCCTAACCCCATTATTAGTGAGCTAGTCTCAAGATTAATCCAGAGAATAGCAATTGAAATAGCTCCGATTAAAGGCATAATTAAATAATTGATACATCCTTTAATAGTTCGATGCTTCTTCTCTCTGAAGACAAAATGGCTGATCACTGACAGATTTACAAAAGTAAATGCCATTAATGCACCAAAGTTAATCAGTGATGCGGCAGTCACTAAATCAAAAAACAAAGCCGACAAAGAAATGACTCCAACTATGACAACATTAATAGCTGGTGTTTTCCACTTAGGGTGGATAAATCCAAACCATTTTTCCGGAAACACTTTATCCCGGCCCATAACATATAAAAGACGTGAGACACTGGCATGTGAAGCTAGTCCTGATGCTAGCGTATTGACGAAAGTTGCACAAAGAAAAATGGATTGGAACAACTTCCCACCTACATAAAGGGCGATTTCCGGTAAAGCAGCATCTGGTTCCTTAAAACGGGACATGTCCGGGAAAAAGAGCTGAATAAAGAATGAAGAGGTGATGAAAATAATTCCACCCCAAAGGGCTGTTAAAAAGATCGCTTTCGGAATTGTTTTTTTCGGATCTGGTGTTTCTTCTGAAAGTGTTGTTACTGCATCAAACCCCAAAAAGGAAAAACAAAGAATGGTTGCTCCAGTTATTATAGCCGAATAGTCCATTCCTCCATTTATGAAAGGCTGAATTGTAACCACTTCGCCTGTACCTTCTCCATTATGCAAGCCTTTGACAACAAGAATGATGAACACCACCATGATGGCAATCTGAATTAAAACAAAAAGGGTATTAAAGTTAGCAAGTACATTAACACTCCGGAGATTGAGAATGGTGACAATCCCGACAAACAATACTACCCATATCCATGTTGGAACTTCTGGAAATAATGCTGTGAGATAGATTTTGGTCAACAATGCATTTACCATAGGCAAAAATAGATAATCTAACAACGAAGACCAACCTACCAGGAATCCTAAATGTCGGTTAATTGCCTTTTGCGTATAAGTATAGGCAGAACCAGCTGTCGGGAAAACTTTTACAAGTTTCCCATAGCTTGCGGCTGTAAAAAGCATACCCACCAATGCAACGATATACGCTGTTGGGACGTGCCCCCCCGTAATTCCAGATACAATACCAAATGTATCAAATACGACCATGGGCGTCATATAAGCTAACCCCATCATAACAATTTGCCATAATTTTAGAGTTCTTTTCAGTTTAGCACCATTTTCCACCTATCATTCCTCCTTGTAATCGCTTTCATTTATTAGGATTAACACATCTTTAATAGATTTAAAGACCTCCCCATTTTTCAAATTTTCAAATATATCTAAATGCAAATTCTGTGCCAAATGGTTACTGTTTACTTAAATACATGAATTTCGCAATAATAAGCTTTTAAATTATGCAATATTAGACAGCGTATTGGATTTTATTCACGAGAATGAAGTAGTACATCGCCTTCCGATAAGCGATTCAATTTTTCATAGATTATGCGCTCCTTCATAACTCCTGCAAATAATAACTAGTTAGAACATATAGATATCACTTAATAGCGACTTGGCATGATATTTGCATTGTTTTCTCTACTATGAAAGAAATAAGAAAATGGAGGAATACAAAAATGAAATATCCGTTATCTCCTGACGTAAAACCAGAGTTTTGTACGACCGGATCATTCATGCGCTTACCTGCTTCAAGAGAAAATGCCAAATTGGCAGTTTTAGGTATACCTTTTGATACAGCTGCTTCATTCAGGGTAGGAGCACGGTTTGCCCCACAGGCAATCCGCCAGGCATCTATGACCTTGTTTCCTTACCATCCGATACACAAGGTGTACCCATTTGACGATTGTAATGCCATTGATATTGGGGATATTTCAGTGATTCCCCATAATATACACCGAAGCTATGAGTTAATTGAAAGTGCAATGACAGACTTAATGAAAGAAGGAATCATTCCAATAGGTATTGGCGGGGATCATTCAGTAACATTGGCAAACCTGCGAGCTGCCGCAAAAGTACATGGACCTGTTGCAATGCTCCATTTTGATTCACATACTGATACCTGGGATACCTATTATGAAGAGAAATATTGGCATGGTTCCCCTTTTATCCGTGCATATGAGGAAGGTTTGCTCCAAACGGATAAAGTTTTCCAAATTGGAATTAGAGGGACGCTAAATCATCCAGGAGATATAGATTCCAGCACGGATCTAGGATACAACGTGATAACTACGCCTGAACTGAAGGAAAGAGGAATCGAGGATGTCTTGAAGGAAGTCAAGAAGACCATTGGGGATACACCATGTTTCTTGAGCTTTGATATAGATTTTGTGGATCCATCCTGTGCCCCTGGTACAGGCACCCTAGAGGTCGGCGGTCTAAACAGCTTTGAAACCCTAGAGATGATTCGTTCTCTGCAGGGATTTAACTTTATTGGATTCGACCTAGTGGAAGTCCTCCCCCCCTATGATCCAACACAAATAACATCACTATTGGCAGCCACTATCATTCATGACTTTGCTAGTTTAGTAGCCTTAAAGATAAAAGAAGAAGAACTAGAAAAATCAACCCAAAATCATTCATAATATTTTATTGGATGAAAATTAGGAATGCAACGGAATCAAGTGATTAGTCTTAAAGAATTGAGCACAGAATTTAATAATCTAGCATAAGATCTAAGAAGCGATCATCTAATAAAAATTCCACCTGTGAAATTAACAGAAAGAAGCAGGAACCTTAACTGTGTTCCGCTTCTTTTTTTATCAGATCTAGCGAGAAGACCCCATCTTCAAACCGAACCAATTCGTGAGCGAGAGTAGGTTAAGTGGGTGCTGAATCTCTAGATTGATAAAGATTCCACTTAAATTGTAGCATTTTTAACTAACAAAAATTTTGGACAGGTTTATTTGTCAGAAAATCAATCCGTATCTATTTATGGAAGGCGAAGCAATAAAAATTAAAAAAGATAGGAGAAATTAATATGAAAATACCAGTGGAAAATATTGTAGAGTTAACTGTAGAACATCAATTCTTACAGGCTTATCCGATAATAAATCAGTTACATACTGATTTGACTTTAGAGGAATATCTAGAATTATTAAATGATATGCGTAAGGAGGGTCAACAGTTATTTGCTTTATATCATGATACAAGCATCGTAGCTTTAGCAGGTATTAGCTGGCATGAAGATTTGTATAATGAACGCTATGTATTTGTACAAGATTTGGTTACTGATGTAAATCATCGCCCTAGTGGCCTTGGATATAGGCTGCTCAGTTATATACATAATTGGGCAAAAGAACAGGGTGCTGAATATATTTCATTGGAATCTTGATTTCAACGTCTTGATACCCATCAATAAATCAAAAAAATCGTTTCAAGTACAATTTTCAAGAGGGGGCTTATACCTATAAGGTATAGCCTTTTTTTGTACCTAAAATTACCTCATATCCTACCTATGATATTTTGAAGTTTGAATAAGGGTTAGCTTTTAATGAATTTTTATAGTTCTAAAAAAAATGAAGTTTGCTCAAACGCTTTGACTTTGATGAAAAGTTGACTTATCAATGTTTTTCATGAATTTCTTATCAAACTTAGTTTCACTTTATAACAAAAATTACATGTAGGGAAAAGAGCCTTAGTTGAAGTATCGCCTTAGTATTAATAAAAATTCCATTTACACTAAATAATTATTCTCACGACTACCTTTTTGACGAGTTTCTTCTGTTTTTACAACATCTTCATCAGCTTATCTGTGATTGAAGATAATTTGATACAGTGTTTGAATAAAAAAAATTAGAAAGGAAAAGGTAATATTGAAAGTAAAAAGCCAATAGAGAGGACGATAAAAATGAATCAAAAGTGGTTAAGACTATTATCAGTTGTTTTTCTTTCTGCCATGATGTTAATGGGTTGTAATACTGCAAATAAGGATAACAATCCAGCTCCTCCTGATACAGAGGAACCTGTTGAAGATCCTAAAGATGCAACTGACCCAGATAATATCGATGAAAATGATGGTGGCACTAATACAGAAGATCCGATTGAAGACCCTAAAGATGCAACTGACCCAGATAATATCGATGAAAATGATGGGGGCACTAATACAGAAGATCCGATTGAAGACCCTAAAGATGCAACTGACCCAGATAATAAAGATGAGTAATAATTTAAATAAGTAAACAGCAATAAGTATTAATACCGTTTGTTTTCAATAATGTAAAAACGCTGACCATAGTCAGCGTTTTTCAGTTTGACGTTTATTTAAATTTGTAGAAATAGCCTAAAGAGACATTGATATTCACCTTGCTATGTTTGAGCTTCAGTAATTTCTTATGTGGCTTGTTTAAAGCATTCTTCATATTGTAGCTGATTCCCAGCAAATTGTTGAATAGGTATTAATAAGTTCCGAGCATTTTGCTAACAATAAAAACATAATAGAGGATAAATTTTTGTTCTCAAACCTCTTTACATGTTAAAAATTAACCTTTTTTCAGCAAAAATCATTCCATCGCAGTCGTTAATTTCCCAAGATTCGCCCCTTAAATAAGCTGTCTGTGTATACCCTGAAATAGGGCATGGCAGCAACTTCCTGCAATACATGGACATATGAAGTAACTTTTGCTTCTTCTCATCCACATTTTACAAAAAGGGCATTAAGATTTAATAGTGGTGATTATAAATGAGGATATAATGATTGTTTGATTCTTATTCTGCCAAAAACGCTCACTTTGTTGACCCCATGTCAGGCAAAAAGCAATGATGAACTTCTAGGGCGGGCAATTTCAATGCTGTTAAAAAACACCTTACAATTTTCGTACAATAAATGTATCCCCAAGTAATTCCCAATTCTGAGGAAAAGGATAACCAAGTACCCAATAACTGAGACCCCTTGCCCTGTAACTCTTCACCAGGTCGAATTTGGCTTTAGCACTGCGTGCGTCCTCAAACCAAACTTCATGTGTGCGTCCCTGACTGTCTTTGTATCTATAATAAGGTGATTGGGCTGTCTCGTCATATTTTATTTCTACATTATATTGGGTGGCACGCCTGATGGCTTCCTGCATGTCGAAAGTCTCTGCTTCTTGACCCTCTTTATGAGGAACAAGCCAGTCACGTGCATAAATTTGAAAGCCTATAAAGATTTTGTTTGTTGGAATCACTGTAACTGCATAGTCTAGAACCCGCTTGATTTGATTAATGGGAGAGATAGCCTGTGGCGGTCCCTTTCGGTAACCCCATTCATATGTCATCAGCACAACGAAATCGAGCAGCCGTCCGTGAACTGGATAATCATGTGCTTCAACTAATAATCCCTTTTGATTGGCACTAGTTTTTGGGGCAAGGGAGGAGGACACAAAGTAGCCTTCAGGACGCAATCGATCCACTGCTCTTTGGAGAAACCGATTGTAGAAATCACGGTCCTCTGGTGCTACACTTTCAAAGTCGATATTCAATCCACGGTAACCTTTATTTTTCATCGTATTTATGACATTGGTCAATAATTTTTCCACTAAACTTAAATCAGAAAGTATCGTATGTGCAAGCCTTGTTCCAGCTTCAGTGGCGGAAAAATTCGTTATGCACATCATGGGTACAACTCCAGTTGACTGCGCCGCTTGTATGGTCGGGTTGTCATCAATGACTTCTAAACTCCCATCTTGCCTCATTCTATAACCAAACGGACTTACGTAGGTCAAATCGTAGGCTACTTCACGTACCTGCACCGCACCACTTTGCCCATAAACGTTTGTAAAACCATTCACATCAATCGTTGGTTTCGGTTTCTGGGGAATCTTTAATATCTGTCCGGGATAAATACTAAAAGGGTCTGTAATTCGATTAGTCTGCATAATGGATTGAACTGTTGTTCCATAACGTCTTGCTATTTCATAAAGGGTATCTCGTTCCCTTACTGTATGAAAAATGACCGGAATGGTAAGTCTTTGTCCTGGATAGATATTAGAAGGATTTGTGATGCGATTCGTTTGCATGATTTCCTGTAAGGTTGTTCCAAACTGAGTCACGATTTTTTCGAGAGTATCCCCTGGTTGAACTCTGTACTGAAGATAAGGTTCAGGAATCAAAAGTGCTAGGCCAATCACTAACTTTTCGGGATTTTCAAGGCCATTGATCCTAACTATTCGGTTGGTGCTGACACCATATTGCTGGGAAATCTTCCACAAGGAATCCCCCTTATTCACCACATGGATTTTCAAATGCACTGCCCCGCTTTCCTTCATATATTTCATTCATTTTATTCCCTGTAAAGACCTTATATGCTTCATGGTGGTTTCGTTATTCCATAATGCTCAGTTTTTTCGCTATTCTAGCTTATAATTATTACAACAAATTTCTGGTTATTTAAAGTACATCCAAGAAACCGTGCTACATTTTTTATCCCAGATCATTGCTCCTACAATTCAGTCATTTTAACCATCTTTGTATATCTTTTACGAAATGGAGAACATTAACTTTAAAGGGCGAAACGTTCAGGGCTCCCAACACTTCATCTCCCTGACTCTCGTCCTTCATATTTTTTCTACATTCTATTGTTGGGTTATATGAGGTATCCAATGGTTTCCATCAATTAAAAATACGAAAAAGCCCTTTTTTCATCTACTAAGGGCTTTTTTGTTCATAAAAGTGTACTTTTTCGAATGAGGTAAAATAATATCTTCCAAATCTTACAAGCTAACGGTATCTATTACATTTATTACAAAAAGCAAACCGCATGTAGGGTTCAATAGCTATAGCTAGTGTTACTCATCCAAATGGTTACACTAAACTATATTTTTCATTGACATTTATAGGTTGATAGTCTTTTATCCTTAACCTTTTATCTGCATAGGCAAGATTTTTCAAACATTCTATTCGAACTTTTTCGTCACATTCAAAGTCGTATAAAATTTCATTTTCTAATCTTGAATATATTAATGAGATTTCATCTTCTTTAGTCCATTTTCCCATTCGACTAATTTCTAAGTGTCTTAGCATTTCTTGTTCAAAGTATTCTACCGTACCGAACAAAACAGTCATTATAATTACTCCCCCTTCCTTATCCATGATTCTCCTTCTTTTCTTTCTTAACTTTGTTTTTTTTATCATCTTTTCCCTTTTTTTCTTTCTTATCTTTGTTTTCTTTATTTTTGTTTTTTATTTTTTTTAAATGTTTTTTATTTTCATGGCTTTTGTTCTCTTCATTTTTTGGTGCTTTGATTCCACTTTGGTTTTCATTATCTTGTTTTCTCTTTTCTTTTTTAGCCTTTACTTTCTTTTCTAATTGTTTTATATAGTTGCCTCCAAGTAATGATAGGTCAAACCCTTTAGTAGGGACCTCATTGCCAGATTTCAATAAAATCTCTTTAAAAATAACAGTAGCAGTTCCACTACTGGACGATGAGAGATAATGGGTTTGATCTGTTTTGTCGTATCCTAACCAAATGGCTCCTACAACTTGCGGAGTATACCCTACAAACCAATGATCCTTCGCTCCATTTTGCGTAGAAAATGGCAGTTGTGTTGTTCCTGTTTTACCAGCAATTTCTCTACCTTCAATCTGAGCCTTTACCCCTGTTCCTTCGTTTACAACACCTTTCAGCATAAAAGTGATTTTTTGGGCAACAGATGGTTCTGTTACTCGACTTTCTTTTTTATTCCACTTTCCGAGTGTTTCGCCACTGGCGTTCTCGATGCGTTGAATAGCATGAGCTTCTACCATAATTCCATCGTTAGGGAAAGCGGAAAAGGCTTGTGCCATTTGCAATGGAGAAGTTCCTTTGTTCATACCCCCTAAAGCTAGACCGGGAATATAGTCTTTTTGTTCCAATGTGACTCCAAAACGTTCCACTGCCTTGCCACCGTACTCTAGTCCTATCTTTTGCAACAACGAGACAGCTGGTACATTATAGGAATGAACTACAGCATCATACATAGAAACGCTACCGCGAAATTGTTTGTCATAATTCTGAGGTTGATATCCATCAATATTAAGTGGGCTATCTTGTAACATATCAAAGATGTCATAGCCTTGTTCCAACGCAGGGGTGTATACTGACAATGGTTTCATTATTGACCCTGGTTGTCTTTTTAATTGTGTTGCACGATTATACTGGCGGAAGCTGTGCTCTCCTCTTCCTCCAATAAGGGCATTGATTCCTCCTGTCGAAGGGTTAATTAAGATTGCCCCACTTTGAATCAATCGATCTGGCTGACTTTTTGGAAACATATTTTCACTTTTATATACCTCTTCAACAGCATTCTGCATCCTAGGATTTAATTCTGTATAAATCCGGAGACCACCTGAAAGTACTTCGTTTTGTGTGAGATGATACTTATTAATTGCCTCATCAATAATGTTATCTACATAATGAGGATATTTCCCTTTATAGTCTTCTGTTTCCTTTCCTTCTAACACTATCGATTGTTGCTTGGCTTCCTCTAAATCACTTTGGCTAATATAGCCTTCATTCTTCATAAGTGACAATACAATATTTCTACGCTGAATTGCCTTGTCGTAATTTTTAAATGGCGACAGGATAGAAGGTGCCTTAATAAGTCCTGCTAGCATTGCGGACTCACTTAATGTTAATTTGTTTACGTCTTTTCCAAAGTATACTTGAGCAGCCCGCTGAATTCCCCAAGCACCTTCCCCAAAATAGATTTGATTTAAATATCGTTCCATAATCTTATCTTTAGAGTATGTACGTTCAATTTTTTTAGTGAAAATGAGCTCTTTGAACTTTCTTGTATATGTACGTTCCTGGGTAAGAAATACATTTTTAGCTAACTGTTGTGTTATTGTACTTCCCCCCGCTACAATTCCCCCACTAAATAGATTCTTAACCATAGCTCTAGCAATACCTACGTAATTAATACCATGATGATCGTAAAAACGCTGATCCTCAGTTGAAATGACTGCATTGATCAAATTGCTAGGAATTTGTTTAATACTAACTCCCTCAATATTTGAAGTCGAAATCTTACTTGCAACGCTTCCCGCTTGGTCGTAGATAATTGTCGGTTGTGGTACAGGATTCTCTAATTTACTTACATCAGTGGACCAAATAAACACATTAAGAATAAGTAAAACGCATATAGTAAATGTTGTAACTATGGCCATTATCTTTAATAGAAACTTTTTGGAATACCTCCGATTCCATATCTTTCTTAATGAAAATTTTCGTTGTTGCCTCTTATCCATTCTCCCCATGCTTATGTAACCGCCCTTAAATAAAATCAATATAAAAGAATAATATAATCGTTCAGGAAAATGCAGTTAAATCCTATCCAAAAGTTAAAAATATAAGTAATAACATTTAATCAAACGTACATAACGTATAAAAGCATCCTTAAATATATCCTTACCTTTGTCGTTATTCAGATTTATAAAAATAATGTTTTCAATCGTTTTTAGCAACTCTAGTAAAACGTCTTCTGATTTTTCATCCAAACATTTTGTTACTTTCTCTCATTTCACATCAGGTATCAAGGGTAAACAAACACTGAACTCTATCAATAAATGAATCACTTCTATCTTTTCCTACATCAAATTATTTCAGAATATTTACAAAGACCGTTATTGATAGTCATAATACATTTATTTCTGTATTTTATATAAACCAAATTAAAAATATTATTGCATTATACTATTTACAGATTTCCATACTTAATAAACTTCGAAAGATTTTACTTTTTTATAGGTGTAAAGACATTATTTTTTTTAAAATTGTATTTGAGACAATATACAACAGGGGAATTATACATTTTTTCACAGAACGTTCTTTATGTACTAATCCATCTATTAAAGAGAGCTTATACAGAGGTAGTGTATCTGCACTATCCACCTTAATACGAAATCAGATATTAAGGCTTTTAATTTCTTTCAGGACCCTTGTTAAATTTAACTGCCCGGTTTGTTGCATACAAAAAAGGCTGCCTCAGCAACCCCCTCGTAGAAGTAATGCACTCGCTCGTTAAGTCCTATTTAAATTCCGAAGACTAAAACTAAAATTTTTTAACTTTTATTGGGCCATATTTTTGACTTAACACCTGCCATCAGCACTCTGCCAAGCAAACATCACTCTCATTTGCGGACAGTGCTAGCCGTCCGAATTGCTCTGAAGGTCGGGCTTGGTTCCGATGACGACGGTGGCGTCCAGTTCGTCGAATCTGGCCACTTTCGGTACCAGCCCGTTGCGAGTGAAAATCTCGACGGTCTTCGGCGCCTGTCGCTCGCTAGTCTCGACCAGCAGGCGCCCGCCCGGTGCCAGCCAGATTGGGGCCGCGTTCGCCACCCGTCGCTGGACGTCAAGCCCGTCCGCTCCCCCGTCGAGCGCCACCCGTGCCTCGTGTATGCGGGCCTCCGGGGGGAGCAGTCCGATCGCCTCGGTGGGTACGTAGGGTGCGTTGGCGACCAGAACGTCGACGCGCCCCCTAAGTGTGGAGGGCAACGGCTCGTAGAGGTCACCTTCGTACACGTAACCACCTGCTACAGTGACATTGCGGCGGGCGCATAGCACCGCCGCCGGGTCGATGTCGGTGGCGTGCAACTCGATTCGTTCCAGAACAGCGGCCAGTGCGGCGCCCACCGCGCCCGATCCACAGCACAGGTCAACCACGATGGCTCCTGGTCGGGCGATGTCGGCCGCCTGTCGGACGAGGAATTTGGTGCGTTGACGGGGTATGAAAACTCCAGGGTCCACCGCTATTCGCAGTCCGCAGAACTCCGCCCAGCCAATGACGTGCTCGAGGGGCAAACCGGCGGCTCGGCTGTCAACCATGGCGGCAAGGTCGGCTGGAGTCCGTTCCGCGGAGAGGAGCAACCGGGCCTCATCTTCGGCGAAAACACAACCGGCGGCCCGAAGCCTGCTAACGATTTTCGTACAAGTGATATCTCCATGAAAGCCACCATAATTCACAAATGATCCTGCCTCGGCATGGAGTGTTACATCATCAATAGTTTTTGAAGTTTCAGACTCATTTGTTATCTTACTTCCATCAACACAATTGACTCTCCCAAAGCTCAAAGTAGCTTTCCTTAAGTCCATAAATCCCCCTCATTCCCATCCTCGTAACTATCCGGGTAGCACATTAAGAAGCAGGTATTTCTATGCTACAACCCCTTTTCTTAAACTTAAGCAAATCGTTTCGATTAACAAAAAAGGCGTACCACTATCGTAGTAACACCTTCCTTTTTGAGCCTTCAAAGTTATATATTCGTCAAAGGGAAAAAAAATCCCTTTTTCCACTAAACCGCCCCGTTAGTTGCATAAAAATAGGTTGCCTTCGCCACTCTCTCAGTGAAGTAAAGCACCCATTATTACATTAGAGTTTTTAAATCTTTATTATTAAAAAACTCATATTCCTCACCATTTTTTCTAGTGTAATCAATTGTATATTATTCCAATTCTAGCAATATATTAATATTTTTATGATTACTCGAAATATTGATGAGTAATGGTAATGAAAAAAATGCTTTGGCTTCTTCAACTAACCCAATTCAATTTGACCATTAATACTTTTGAGCATTGCAATACTAACTATGCCTCATTTCATCAGTTTCAATAAGTCGGTGACTCCCTTGGGAATTAAACATCTTTTAGTCTTACGAGAACCTTATCAACCGATTAAGAATGGCCTTGCATGATTAAATGACTCTTCAATAGTCTAGTGGCTATTCCTCCATGTTCATTTACATCCATTGACCTTTTACTTTGATATACTTTTCATCCACTCTCAAGGAGTCATTTGTTGTATAAGATGACGCTGTATTCCTTCACCTAATGCCAATCAATATTGATTTACCCAAGCATAATCGTTGTATAAGCCATCGATAAGCCACGTTTTTCCCTCATCTCCACTACATTAAGAAAGCTCAAGTTTCACCGCAGGTACCATCTCATTGTTAACAAAGTATATGAGTCAAACTTATTCAAAATTAATACTTCATGATGAAAATCATCTTGAACATTAATAGTCATTAGATTTTGCACCAGGATTGAACTGTCCCTACTTTATTTTTGAGACAATTAATCCAACTACAATAATCGAAAATCCTAATAAAGTTTTCCAAGTAGGCACTTCCTTTAAAAATATGTACCCCATTATCAATGCGATTAAAATTTCTATCCCCTTAGAAGTAACTAAGACATATGTCAGGTTATGTATAGCTTTAAATCCTAACTTTACTCCATAACCTATCAGCATATTTGCAGTTAAAAATAAAGGTAAGACACGAAGATGGAACTTGAGTGTTTCCCAAAAAGCTGAATCAATGTGTTTACTTTGATAAGAAAAAATCAGGTTTATCAGAAATAATCCTGAGAACAAGCACGCTAAACTGTAAATATAATTCATGCACACACTCTCTTTACTAAACTTCTTGTTTTTAGCATTAGTTTATCCTAAAAGGTTTTTCTTATACCATAAATTTTGCATAAGGTAAAAAATATGGTTCTGTTACAAAAATGAATAATAACTATTGTGAAGATATCTTTTATTTGTAATTAAAAACTTTATTACAAATAAGCCTTATTTCTGTCCGTAAAATAGTAAAAGCAACTAGTATCACTCATACAAGTTGCTTTTTTTAAAGAGTGGATTTGAGTCAATATTTTGGACACTAAAAAGTTAAATCTTAAGCTGTATTCCTAATTCGATCTTCAATGGCTTGTGGGGTTTGATAGCCCAGGCTGCTGTGAATTCTTTTTCGGTTATACCAACCTTCAATAAATTGGAACATCGCTAATTTAGCTGTTTGATAGTCTAGATATTGTACGTGGTTGACTTCTTCCTTTTTTAATAGGGCATGAAAGGATTCAATACAGGCATTATCGTACGGGCAACCTTTCTGACTAAAGGATTGCTTAATATGATGGTTTTGGATATGTTGAGTAAACTCACTGCTTGTATATTGTGAGCCAAGATCTGTATGAAGAACTAAGCCCTCCGAGGGCTTTTGTGAAATGTGTGCGTTATTGAAAGCTTTTATGACCAGTTCTGTCGTCATTGAACGAGAAAATGAATACCCTACTATTTTCTTAGAATGAAGGTCCAATACCGAAGCTAAATAACACCATCCGTCTTTTAACGTGTGGATATACGTAATATCTGCTACCCATTTCTCATTAATGGTCTGAGTAGTGAAGTCTCGTTTTAGCAAATTATCCAATTGAATAACCTTTTCTTTAGATGGATAGGGACGGTATTTTTTCTTAGTAATAGAACGAATTCTTGCCTTGCTCATTAAACGTTGAACACGCTTTAGACTTAGGGAAAACCCTTTGGTTAATAAGCTTTCATGAATCTTTGGAGCCCCATATCGTCCCTTGCTTTCCAGGTAAATCAGATGAATTTCCTTCGTGAGTTCTTGGTTTTCCTGTTCGCGATTTGATACGACTATTTGAAGGGACTGATAATGGCTGCTTCTTGGGATTTCTAGTATTTCACACATCTTCTGTACGGGATATTGTTTCTTGTGTTCCTCAATAAATTCGGTAAGATCTGTCTCGGTTACTTTTTCGCGAATATGGCCATAGCCTTTTTTAAGATTTCAACTTCTTGCTTTAACCGAAGGTTTTCCTTCTGTATGGCGGCTAATTCCTTTGGAGTCATGGACTCTTCCCCTAAACCGATAGGAGTAAATTCTTTAACCCATTTATAAATGGTAACTTCTGATACGCCATATTCGCCGCTTAATTCTTTGACCGAATTACCCGAGTGATAAAGATCTACAATAGTCTTCTTGAATTCATTATTATATTTTTTACCTGTATTTTTACGTTCCAAGACGGACACATCCTCTCAAAAATCATTGTAAGGACTTAACTAAAATGTGTCCATGAAACTATACTAACTCCAGAGACCTCTTATCAAAAAACATTGTGAAAAGATTTAAGACAGCAATCACAACCGCAATACACCATGAGAGGATGATTTTATTTAGGCTTATTTAAACATTAATGTTGATAGTTAAACAAAAGAAAAAGGAAATTAATTTAGTCCTTTGTATGTCTTCTTGACCTAAACCAGCTAATAGGAAATACTTTTTTTGCAATCAGATTTTCAGAGATTATTTTTTTTTGAAAACTTTTTCAAAAAAATCAGCTCCTAGGTGAAAACAATTGATATCTCTTGCTTCGTATTGAAAACGCTTTTATTGGGATTTAATATATAGCTATAGGGAAGAAATACCCCTTATTAATAGAGAATCAAAATATAGAGAACATTATAGGCTCGTTAAATGAGGGAGGAATTTTTATGAAGAAAGCTTTTGAGAAAGCGCAGCAGTTCGGTAAATCTTTTATGCTCCCGATTGCCGTTTTGCCAGCGGCCGGTTTATTGCTGGGAATTGGCGGTGCTCTTTCTAATCCAAATACAGTTGAGGCCTATCCTTTTTTAGACTTTGCCTGGCTGCAGGCCATTTTCACGATCATGAGTTCTGCAGGAAGCATCGTATTCGGTAACTTGCCGGTCATTTTTGCCGTAGGTGTTGCAGTAGGATTGGCACGTTCGGATAAAGGGACCGCTGCACTGGCAGCCATGATTGGCTATTTCGTCATGAACAGTTCAATAAATGCACTACTTCAAATAAACGGGGAACTTGCCAAAGAGAATTTGGCAGGTGCCGGACAGGGAATGGCGGTCGGGATCCAAACACTGGAGACTGGTGTGTTTGGCGGTATCGTAGTAGGTATCGTTGCCGCACTTTTGCACAATAAATATAATAAAATTCAGCTTCCGCAAGTGTTAGGATTTTTCGGAGGTTCCCGTTTCATTCCCATCATCGTTTCCTTCGCGTCCATCTTGGTTGGAGCCGTGCTTTTTATCGTATGGCCTTATTTCCAACTTTTCATAAACCAATTAGGTGCGCTGGTAACGAGCACAGGTACGATTGGGACTTTCTTTTACGGATTCATATTACGGATGCTCGGGCCGTTAGGGTTGCACCATATTTTCTACCTTCCCTTCTGGCAAACAGCTTTAGGCGGAACGATGGAGATTAAAGGGCAGATTGTCAGCGGGACCCAGAATATCTTCTTTGCGCAATTGGCCGACCCAACTACCGTCAAGTACTATGAGGGTGTTTCCCGGTTCATGTCCGGACGGTTCATCACGATGATGTTTGGTTTACCCGGCGCGGCATTGGCCATTTATCATTGCGCTAAACCTAAAAATAAGAAAGTCGTGGCCGGCTTGCTTCTTTCAGCTGCCTTAACATCATTCTTAACAGGCATCACCGAACCGCTTGAATTCAGTTTCTTATTTGTCGCCCCGATCCTTTATGTTTTTCATGCCTTGTTTGACGGACTTGCCTTCATGATGGCAGATATATTCAATATAACGATCGGTCAAACCTTTTCTGGAGGATTTATTGATTTTACTTTATTCGGGATACTCCAGGGCATCAGTAAAACAAACTGGATTTACGTACTTCTAGTCGGCATTCCGTGGTTTTTCCTATACTACTTTACTTTTAAATTCTTGATCAGGAAGAAAAATTTGAAAGTGGTCGGCCGTGAAGATGATGAACAGGCCGCTGTTACACAAGTAACGGCATCAGAGAGAACCCAGACCATCGTTAATGGATTAGGCGGACAGGAAAATATCGATATAGTCGATTGCTGCGCAACCCGTCTACGTGTCACTGTAAAGGATGAATTATTGGTAAAAGATGACTTAATTATGCAAACTGGTTCAAAAGGTATCGTGAAAAAAGGAAATGGTATTCAAATAGTATACGGTCCCCAAGTAACGATCATCAAAAATGAAGTGGAAGAATACTTGGGTCATTAAGAACATAGATAACGATAAGGACGTGTTAAACATGCAACAGGTGCTGGATAAAATTCACAAAGGCTTAATTGTATCATGTCAAGCATTGGAGAATGAGCCGCTGCACAGCTCTTTTATTATGGGACGCATGGCCATTGCTGCCAAAGAAGGTGGAGCAACGTGCATTCGCGCAAACTCTGTAGCTGACATAATGGAAATCAAGAAAAATGTGGACCTTCCAGTCATAGGGATCATTAAACAGGTGTATGGACAAAACGATGTCTATATTACTCCCACCATGGTCGAAATTGATGCTTTAATGGAAACTAAATCGGAAATCATTGCGACGGATGCTACTGCTCGGATAAGACCGAACGGTAAAACGTTAGAGCAGTTTTATTGTGATATAAGAGCAAAATATCCAGATGTTCTGTTAATGGCGGATGTATCTACCATAGATGAGGCTGTATACGCTGACCATTTAGGATTTGATATTGTAGCACCTACACTCTACGGCTATACAAATGAAACAATGGGACAGAAAATTTATCAGGATGACTACGCTGTGCTCAAAGAGATAATAAAAGCAGTGAAAAATGCAAAAGTTATTGCAGAGGGAAATGTCATAACACCAGAAATTGCTCGTTCTATATTAGATATGAATGTCCATGCAGTGGTAGTAGGTGGCGCTATTACCAGGCCACAGCAAATCACAAAAAGATTTGTAGATGCTATGCAAAAATAGAAACTTTGTAGATGTGCACCGAACATAACAAAAGAATGAAAAAGACTCAGACTATCAGCAGTTTGGGTCTTTTTCTCGATTAATTTTGTTGTAGCTGCAACTTTATTTAAAACTATCGGTTATAGACGTTCTTAATGGTTACATTAAACTATACTAAAGAAAGCATACATTTAAGAAATTCAACCTGAAATGGGTGGTCAAATGGAATATCTAGCAGAAAATCTCATATATGGAATCGAGTGCAATATGAGCAAATTCACAAAAACAGAAGAAGAACTAGCCAAATATATTCTTCAACGCCCTGATGAAGTTAGCCAGTTAACAATAAGTCAAATAGCTAAAAATCTTCACATTTCGCCAGCAACCATTACGCGTTTTTGCCAGAAACTAGCTTTTTCAGGATTTAATGAGTTTAGACATGAGTTAAAAAGGTTCGTTGATCTGCAAAATACACCGATAAGCATGAAAAACATTAAGCAGGTAGATTATTTCGCTAAACTGTACCAAGATCACTTAGGAATCATTGACAACACCTTTCGTATAGCTACATATGACGATATCCAGAAAGCGGTATCTTTCCTTACTCAGGCAGATAAGATACATGTCTATGGAATAGGGAGTTCGGGTATAGCCGCCCAGGAGTTTAAATCCAAGTTTTTCCGAATTGGTTTACATGTTGAGGCTGTTACGGATACTCACCAGGCAATGATGGATGCGGCTTTAAGTAACCAGAATAGTGTTGTCATTGGCATTTCCATTTCCGGAGCAACAAAAGAAGTCATTCGTGCTGTTAAAATTGCAAAGAAACAAGGCTCACTCATATTAGTTTTTACAGGTGATAAAAATTCTGAGCTTTCACAGCTAGGTGACTTATCATTATTAGTAACCAGTAAAAGTAGCATGCATATGGGACAGAATATTTCTCCCTTACTTCCGCTCTTATTACTTTTTGATTTAATATATACAGAGTTAGTAGCAAAAGATTATAAAAACAGGATAACTATTAGAGAAAAGACTTTACAGGTATTAGCTGATACTGACTAGTTTTCTTGGAACCTTTACGTCCTAATTTATATTAGACATTTGATTGCTCTATAATACTAAGAAACATACTTTCAAAAGGCCGCAATTGGCGGCCTTCTTATGGCGCTAACGCACCTGTTCGTTGAATTAGATATATTTATTTTTTTAAAAAGTTTTAAATTATATTATCTTCGTAAATAGATATTTTCAGCTTTATGATCTGATCCTTTTTTTAAAACTAGATTGGCCCGTCCTTTTGTCGGTAGTATATTTTCATGTAAATTTTTCAAATTAATTTCTTCCCAAATTTGAGTCGCTTGTTTAATAGCATTTTCTTTAGACAAGTTAATGTACCGATGAAAATAGGATTCGGGACTTTGAAATGCTGTCTCTTGAAGTAGAAGAAACCTTTCAACATACCACCTTTCTATGTCATGTATCTCTGCATCAACATAAAGTGAAAAATCAAAAAAGTCACTGACAAATACTTGATTTTCTTTGTCAACTTGAAGAACATTAACACCCTCCACTATTAAAATATCTGGATTACTGATAGTTTGTACTTCATTCGGCAAAATATCGTACGTCAAATGTGAGTAGATTGGAACTTCCACTTTATTTTTTCCAGCTTTTACATCTCCGATAAGATTAATTAATTTTTGTGTATCATAACTTTCAGGAAACCCTTTTCTTTTCATCATCCCTTTTTCTTCTAAAATCTCATTTGCGTACAAAAAACCATCTGTTGTGACTAGACCTACATTTCTATGGTTATCCCATCTAGATAATAATGTCTGAAGTAACCTTGCTGTTGTACTCTTTCCTACAGCAACACTTCCTGCAATTCCAATAATATAAGGGGCTTTTTTAGCATTATTTTTTAGAAATGAAGAAGTAGCTGTGTTAAGTTGCTGATAAGCTTCGACATATAAATTAATTAAACGAGTCAAGGGCAAATAAATCTCTTCTACTTCCTGAATAGATATTTCTTCATTGATTCCTTTTAAGTTATCTAATTCTTCTTCAGTTAAAGGAAGAGGAGTATGATTTCGTAAAGATGCCCACTTTTTTCGATTGAATTCAAAATAGGGAGTATAGGAACTCATGATTTTCGTTACCTCACTTTTTAGAGTTACTTTCAGTTTAACAAGGATGGTGGCCAAAAAACTCAGGAACCATCGATGTTTCTAATCCCTTATTGACATAAAGCCCCTGTGACTTGAGGAAGGAATTGAATAAAAATTATGCTCCAGTAGGCATAAAATGCATTACTTAAGTTTAATCATTCTTGGTGTTTAATTTTTAAATGATAACCCATTTGTCTCCAAAGCAGTCCTAAGTTTAGGTATAGAAGCTGGTCCCATACCGTGAAATTGCAAAATCTCTTTTTCACTAAATTTTGATAGCTGTTGTAGTGAAGTTACCCCATTGTTTTCCATTGCTCGTCTGGCTGGCGCAGAGAGTAGTGAAAGAAATCCGTTGTCAGGTTTGCGTTCTTGCTCACAAATAGGGCAGGTCGGACAGTCGCTACCCTTATAATATTTGTGTCCTTTGTTGCAAGTCCTTACATTTTTCTTTGAAGTTGTCATTTCTAATGTCTCCTTTTCTCAAGAATTTTTTAGCAGTCCTCTTCTGCCAACTTTTCAATGGATTACTTAAGAAGTAATAACATCATAGGTATATCAAGCTAAGCATTAGCGGCTACGTATTGCCCCATTCCTGCTGTATGTAACTAAACTCCCTCAATAAAGAAAGCGAAATCTCTCAATTTCTCGTGTTTTGTTAGAGTTTTATAGTCATCCGATTTCAAAGGTTTTTCTTTCAAATGGATTAACCTATTTAAAAAGGATATAACTGGACATTTGAAGAAAAAGACTCATAGGAATGCTGCCCCGTTAGCTCCATTAGAATAAGAGCTGCCAAAGCAAAGCAATTCCCTAAATAAAATAAAGCACCTGTTAGCTTAATAATCCGTTTTATTTATCATTATCTAATTCATCATCAAGAAAAGACTTTTTATCTTCCTTTAATTCAATACTTCTTTACAAGAAATTGACCAATAATTGAACTATTAATACCTTTCCTTACTGCTGTTTCGATAACTATATATAGAATAAATAACCCAAAAATATAAAAAACAATAGGGATGATAGCCTCCACTAAAAATCCCCCAAACTAATAATCAATTATTCCCTTTACTTTACCATAAAATTCAGAATTCCTTATGGAACTAACCTGCCCCGTTCGTAATATAAGTTCAGCCAGTTATTAAACTGTACCCTATGTAAAGGACATTTTAAAAAAGGTCATGCCACTTGGAGAAGGTGATTTCTGTATTGAACAGGAGTCATCTTCTTTAAGTTCCATTGATATCTTAAATTGTTATAGTACGTCATATAACTTCTAATTTCCTTTTTAAGTTCTTCTATTGTATTACAGGGTTTAATATAGGCTTCATCTTTAAAATGACCAAAGAAGGACTCTAGTGGAGCGTTATCCCAACAGTTCCCTCTTCTCGACATGGATTGCCCAAGTCCTAGTTTTTTTACGTGTTTTTGAAAAGTGGACCAGTATAGTGTACTCCGTGATCAGAGTGAATAGAGGCCCCTTCGGCAAACTTTACTCGTTTATTCTTCGTTAACTTTACTAATGTATCTGTAGCTAAATCTAATGTCATTCGGCTAGACACATTATAGGCAAGTATTTCATTGGTTGAACCATCTTTAATCGTGGATAAATAAGACTCATCATTAGTTAACATAATGGATCCTTTAGGAAATAAAATACGCAAAAGCCCTTTTTTCTTCCCCACGGGTTGGGACTTAGAACAAACACCTATACTACCTGTTTTCTATTTTCAATTGGAGCCAGTATTGTATAAAAACCAGAGATATAAAAAAGTTCTCATCATACATCTCAGCATGGATTGAAGTGATCATATTTGTCATCAATTCGGTTCCGAGTTTAAGACGTTTGTCGGTAAAGCCAAATAATTTCTACTTCTTCATCAATATAAACTAGGCTAAACTTTTCTTCGATCAAGAAAATGACCACAAAAAAGATCTAGTTCATATGACTAGATTCTCTTTTTAATATCTTCCCTTATTGATTCAATGATAGTATCTGATAAATTTGATGGAAGAGATGAACCATCCTCAAAAACCCATGTATTAATTATTTCAAGATCTGCTTTATTAAAAGTAATGCTATACTCTTTATAATTGTGAGTAAAATCAGCTGTAACCGTTTCTTCACCATCAAACTCGTCATCAATAATCATATTTTTTATTTCATATGGCTTCACGATCTAATCTCCTTTTTATTTTCATTCTTGTATATAGAATTGACCTAATATGATTGTTTATTCACTTTTTTTACCCAGCCTGCCCAAATCAAAAAACGAAGGGCTACTTTCATCGTATCATATATATGCAAGACCATATTCCTTACATTGTCAACCACTCAACCAGACATACTATTAAGGTGAATGAGAAAAAGGTATTGTCAAAACAAAAATACCCGTTCGTAAAAGTCAACTTTTACGAACGGGTCATTAATGATTAACATAAGGGTGTTGTTCTATAAAACGTTGCTCCCATTGAATCTCTATGAATAACAGTTGACACCCTTTTCAGAAGAGCGAAAATCCCCTAAAACTCGTGTAAAGTTCATAGAAGAACTGATTATACTACTCACGCAGAATGCTTTCCAAAAGTTTTAATTTTTAACAGTCGCTAACATCGATTTAATCCGGATCCAAGGACGATCATTGTCCCATTCTAAAGTTATAGGGACACGAAAGGTCTTTTCTAACAATGATTCTGTTAATGTGTTCTTTTTATCGCCTTTTGCAATAACGTTCCCTGAATTGATTAACAAAGCATGGGTTATTGATGGAACGATTTCTTCGATATGATGTGTAACATATAAAATGGTTGGGCCGTTCGGTGCAGCAGTCAAATCTTCAATAGTGGTTAATAGTTCTTCCTTAGAGTATATGTCCAATCCATTACAAGGCTCATCTAAAATTAATAAACGAGGCGAAGACATTAGAGCCCTTGCAATCATCGCTTTTCTTTTTTCGCCTTGAGAAAGAGATTGGATGAATTGGTTGGACAAATGTTTGATTCTAAATTGCTCTAGTAATTTATTTGCTTTTTTTATATCATTCTCTGTAATTTCCTCATATAATCCAATAGAAGCAAATTTACCACTTAAGACTACTTCAAGTGCTGTATCATTCGGCCGTGATTGATATTCCTGATCTAAGGAGGAACTCACCCAGCCTATGGATTTCCGCAGCTCAGGAATATTCGTTTTTCCAAAAATGTTTCCTAAAACAGAAACTTCGCCACCACTATTGGGCCATTGATATCCCGTAATCATTTTTAAAAGAGATGTTTTTCCTGATCCATTTAAACCTAGAAGCGCCCAGTGTTCCCCCGTTTGGACTTCCCATGAAACCCCATTTAATATTTGGTTCCCATTGCGTTTCCAATTAATATTCTTAAGTGAGATGACATTGTTGCTGGTTTTTGTTTGATCCATCTTTATCCTCCATCTGTCTTATAGACTTTCAGTCATTGCGCTTTTTCGTTATCACACAATACGCCGATTTTATATAGAATGTCCATTTATATCCCTTTTTTTAACTTCATTTCAATCGTTTTAAGCCTTTTATGTAAAAATCCCCTTTCTTAAGGTGCGTGTGATAGTTAAATTAAAATTCATTCAACGTTTTTTTATTTCTTATCTAAACTTACACCTCAAGAAAGTTTCTCAGTATGACTCATTTACATATTAAGAATATTTAAAGTTCGGCTTGCGTTTTTCTAGGAAAGAATGAACACCTTCTCTATAATCCTCTGAAACAAAAGAATCGATTACAAGTTGAGCTGTCTCTTGAGAATCTTTGGTAGCTCCCATTAAAACTTCATTAATAATCTTTTTTGACCCCCGTACTGACAATTGAGCATTTTTACAAATTAGTTTTGCATAATCCAAAGTGTCTTTTTCAATTGAGTCTGAGGAAAATATACGATCCACTAACCCAATTCGAAAAGCTTCTTCAGCATCTAATAAACGGCCTGTATATAGAATGTCTTTTGCTTTTGCAAGACCTACAAGGTCGACAACATTCTTTGTTCCAGGCGTATTATAAACTAATCCAAGTTTGGCAGGGGTAATGCCCAATCTTCCATTTTCATCAGAAAATCTAAAATCGCATGCAACTGCTATTCCACAGCCCCCTCCCACACAAAACCCTTGAATCATGGCTATTGTTGGTTTGGAAACGTCCATTATCGCTTTTTCTGCAACCAGCGTTGCCCTATTATATTTATCAGCCCCTTCAGCTGTATAACGTAATGTTTTAAATTCGCTTATATCCGCTCCTGCCGAAAACGCACTATGATCTACACCTTTAAAAATAATTACTTTAACCTGTGAATTTTTTTCGCATTCTTCTATTAAATGAGGTATTTTCGTCCACATTTCGTAACTAAGTGCATTCCGTTTTTCGGGTCTGTTGAAATTGATAAACGCTATATTTCCTTCTATTTGGAGAAAAAGTGGATCATTACTAATACTATTTTTGTTCACTACCTCTAGATTTTCAGCCATCTCTTCTACGTCCCTTCTATTACTTTTTCAATATAGTAGATTCTTCGGGTAACCTAACGACACCAATATCACCCTTTTACTGGTCTAATTTTCTCTTTCTCTACAAATAATTCAAAAGTCTCACGATTATTAGTATGGTGAACTTTACATTGATTGGACTTATCTTCAAGTTCTCTTCGTTCAGAAATACTTCAACCTACTCCTTAATTACACCAATAACAGTTACGTTGGATTTACATGCTTTTAACCATGTCACCATTTTCCTCCATAATCACACTTAAGAATTTCGTTGTATCTTCTTCTCCAGGGCAAAAGGCTTTACCTGTTCCGAAATCATAAGAATGTCAATATCATCATTTTTCTAAAACAGCTCAATAACCTTTCCCCCCCTCAATCATTTTCATATTAATAGCATTTCGTACTAGAAAACGGCTAAATGTTAATAGCTTAAAACCTTCTAACGTTTCCATTTCCATCTACAATCCCTTTTTTTATTCAATGTCCATTTAATGAATAATCATTTCAACTGGCATTTTTTATATTATTTTAAATATTTCGATAATTTAGGACAAAAAATAAAAGATACATTCCTTTATTTTTTATTTTTTTCAACTGCTTCATAAAACCTTCTTTTACCACTTTCAATATGGTCTTCTAACACTGCTTTTGCAAGATTAATTTTCCCCACTTTTATAGCATTCCAAAGCATTTTATGCTCCTCATACGATTGCTTTACACTTTCAGGAGTTTCTAAAACTATCTTTTGTAAGGTTATCAATGGTGTTCCCAAACGAGAAAAAATATTTTTAAAAACCTCATTCCCTGATAAAGACAAGACTTTATAGTGAAAATCATTATTTAGTTGTGCATAAACTTCCATATTTGCAGTAGCCATATCACTAATTATTTGATCAATTTCATTTACCTGATCCTCTTGTAATGGATATTTAAGGCGGCTTAGTGACATGTTTTCTAGAGATCCTCTGACTTCAAATAAATCACAAAGATCCTGTTTGTTGTATTTTTTTACAAATGAACCCCTTTTTGGAATTCTCTCGATCATCCCTTCATTTTCTAATATATAAAGTGCTTCTCGAACTGGACCTCGACTAGTACCAAAACTATTCGCGTATCGCTCTTCAATTACTTTTTCCCCGGAATCCAAAACGTTATTTATAATATCAGTAACGATTTGACTTGCAATAATTTTTGGAAGATGCTTATCGACCTCCATAATAATACACCTCTTTTACAAATAACTTTAAGCGAATGCTCAAAAAGGAGGAAAAACGCGAATCAATGAAGAGATTCACAATACTAGGGTCAGCTTCCTAGAAATAATTTCGCGAAAAGAAAAATCTTTTTTCTTTTTGCGGAACTTTTCCTGACCTTTTTGAACAACCTCTTAAGAATGATATAATGTCTTTGAGGATATTATATATTATCGCTAAACTCCCTTCAATAAATTGTTAACAATTTATACTTATTTTTCAATAATCTAGTATGCGTTTAAGATTAAAACCTTATTATTCAAAGGGTTTTGTGTTAATCGGTTTTTCTAATCACATTTTTTGTTAACTATTTTTATTTATTTTATTAATGGATTAGAAGGGAAATTGACTCAAAAGTAATTTCCTTCAATTTGATATTTGCTAGAATATAAAAATTATCTTTAAAAGGTAAATTTTATATAAACCGGAAGTTAAGGGGGATTTTTCTTGAAAGTTTTTGCATTAGTTGGAAAAAGCGGTACCGGAAAGAGCACTTCTGTTCTTCAATATACCCATAAAAAAGGGATTCCTGCCTTTATTGACGATGGTCTTTTAATAGTTAAAGGCCGGAAAATTGCAGGAACTTCTGCAAAATACGAAAAAAATTATATTAAGGCGGTTAAGCGAGCTATATTTCATTACGATGAGCATCAAGAAGAAGTAATAAAAGCTATTCATAGAGCTTCGATTGATAAAATTTTAATAGTAGGTACTTCAATCAAAATGGTTGATTTAATTGCCCAAAAATTAAAATTAGGGAAAATTGACCAATATACTGATGTATCTAATATCCGTTCCAGTAAAGAAATTAAAATGGCACTCTTTGTACGAAAGACAGAAGAAAAACATGTCATACCGATCCCATATATTCAAATCGAACCTAGCATGGTTAAAAAGATAATCTTAAAGGGTAAGAAAATCTTTTCTAATCAAAAAATATATATTGGTGAAACAACAATTATTCAGCCAAACTTTAACAAAGGTACTATCTTCATATCTGAAACTGCCTTAAAAGATATTACAATTTTCAGTTGCAAAAACTTAGTCGAGGTGTCAAAAGTTAGCAACATTAGATATAATTTCTCCAATGTCCCTAAACTACAAATACAGGTCGAACTCGTTTCCTCGATTGATCAAAATATTATAAAAATGATCGAAATGATTCAAGAGAAAATCACCTTTATTCTCCTTTCTGTCTTGGAAATTGAGCTAGATTCAATCGATGTTTATATTTCTAGTCTTACTTTAGAAAAAGATTAATAGAAAAGAGGATGAAAATATGAAGTGACTCGTTAACCTCACTCCTTCATTAATCATCCTCTTTCACATTATGGAATTAATAGAACTTTCCCTACACTATTCCTACTCTCAATCCATTTATGTGCTTCTGCTGCCTCGTTTAATTTAAATTTTTTACTTATGACTATTTTTAATTCCTTGTTTTCAATTAATTTCAATACATCTGAAACTGGTTGAGCTAATGATTCTGGCCGTGCCTTTAACTGGGTTCCTAAACTATATCCTAATACGGAACGGCATGTTTTATGGAGATCGTTGGTTTTGACTATACCTGATTCTCCTAATGAGCTTCCAAAACAGACAATTCTTCCGAAAGGAGCAAGATATTTCATACTTTCTTCAAAAATCTTCCCCCCAATTGAATCGAGAATAACGTCAGCACCTTGTCCATTTGTTAATTCAAGGATTCTTTGCTCCATGCTTTCTGTATTGTAATTAAGCACAGCATCTGCACCTGCACTTTTAGCTGTTGCAATTTTTTCATCATTTCCCACTGTTCCAATTATCATCTTTGCACCTAATACTTTTGCAATTTGTATTGCAGTTGTACCTATTCCACCAGAGGCAGAATGAATAACAACGATTTCTCCCTTTTTTACATTCGCAGATTGTGATAGTAGATTATATGAAGTTACTGAAACAACTGGGCATGCTGCTGCAATATCAAAGCTAACATTATCAGGAATGACATAGGTTAGTTTATCATCAGCCACACAATATTCTGAATAAGAACCGTTGGCTGGAAAGGCAATTACCCGATCCCCCACCTTTACATTTTTCACTGAATTACCTACAGATTCTACTATCCCAGCTACATCTAATCCTGGTATAAAAGGCGGGTTGCCTTTCCCATGATACTTACCTAATCTTGCTTTTATATCAGCAAAGTTAACACTCACTGCGGCAACTTGTATTAGAACTTGGTTTGGAGCTATGAGAGGCACAGTTGTTTCTATTACTTCTAATACCTCTGGACCTCCAAATCGATTAACATAAATGGCTTTCATCAGATTATCACTCCCTTTTTTATCTGGGGAGAAGAAAAATATTTTCAACAAGATTATAATTTCCAGCAAGGCGACCTACTGGTTGTAATTTTCCTATATTGACCTTCCCATCACAATATAAATCGTCAATAATATGATATTGAACAAGTCTGCCAATTACGAGATGATCTGATCCAAGTTCGATAATTTTCTCTAATCGACATTCCATTTTTATATCTGCTTCCATTATTAATGGAGATTTTACTATCTTACTTTCCATTGGTGTTACATTTACACTCTTAAACTCATCAACCTCAGGTTGAAAATTACCAGAACTTAAATGCATCTGATTTGCAACCTTATTGGACACTACATTGATGACAAAATCTTTTTCACTACGTATATTTGTCAACGTATCCTTTTCTGTTCCATTTCTTTCACCGACACCTGGACCTATTGAAATGCCGAGCATTGGCGGGTTTCGCGAAACAACATTGTAAAAACTGAAAGGTGCTAAATTATATACTCCATTTCTACTAACCGTAGAAACCCATGCAATCGGTCTTGGGACAACTGAACCAATGAGCAATTTATATATTTCCTTAGGTGTTAGCGTCTCCGGGTCTATAAACATCTTTATCCTCCTAGGTTTCCATAAAGGATACTTTTTTCATCTATTTTTTTATTAGACTAGCTTTTTCTGGAGCTGTAATATTTAATTCAACAAAGCGTGAAATTTCTTCATCACTATAACCTAACTCTTCTAAAATTTCGGTCGTATGTTCCCCTAATTGTGGTGGCACAGTTTTAACCTCCCCTGGTGTTCTTGAAAATTTAACTGGAATTCCTAACATTTTAATAGGCCCAAGTGTTGGGTGCTCCCTCTCAATTATCATTTCGCGTTCATACATATGTTTATCATTTAGAATGTCTGAAAACTTATTTACTGGACCGCACGGAATTTTCACTGATTCAAATAATGCAATCCACTCATTAATTGTTTTGTTCTGAAACACTTCATTTAAGAGAGGAATAAGTATCTCTCGGTTTTCCACCCTCTTTGGATTTGTTACAAACCTTTGATCTTTTATGGATTGTAAATCCATCACCTCAACAAATCTATCCCATAAACCATCGTTCCCAACAGCAAGGATGAAGTATCCATCAGATGCTTCAAATACTTGATAAGGGACAATATTTGGATGAGCATCTCCCAGTGGTTCTGGATTTTTTCCAGAAGCAAAATAACTGCTTGCTAAATAAGTTTGCCACGAAACAACGGTATCCAGTAAGGATGTGTCTACCCACTGACCTTCGCCAGAATGATTGCGTTCATGCAAAGCTGCTAAAATGCCAAAAGCTGCCCACATTCCAGTACCGACATCCGCCATGGAAAATCCTGCTTTCACTGGTCTTTTCCCGAGTTCTCCTGTTACTGACATTAACCCGCCCATACCTTGGGCTAAAACATCATATCCTGGTTTCTGTGAATATGTACCAGTTTGGCCGAATCCGGAAATTGAAGCTAAAATAACTCCTGGATTATGCTCTTTAAGGACCTCGTAACCTATACCAAGTCTCGTTAAAGTACCTGGACGGAAATTCTCAACTACAACATCAGCATTTTTAACTAACTTTAAAAAAATTTCTTTCCCTGTTTCTTCTTTTAAATTGAGTACCATGCTTTTTTTATTTCGATTAACGCTTAAAAAATAAGCGCTTTCATTTTGTAAAAAAGGGGGACCCCACTCTCTTGTATCGTCACCTTTTGGGGACTCTATTTTGATTACTTCTGCACCTAGGTCAGCAAGTGTCATTGTACAGTATGGACCACTCAATATACGGGTTAAATCTACTATTTTAATTCCTTTTAGTGGTTGCATATATTATCGTCTCCTTTGAAAGTTGGGTTTTCTTTTTTCTACAAAAGATCGAACACCTTCTGGAAAGTCAATGGGGTCAACGCTGGATTGAATGCCAGTTTCCCATGGAATTGAAATAGTCGGATAATTATAAGCAACTGACCGTTTTACAGCTAAAAGGGAGGCTTGTGACTGCTCCAAGATCCTTTTGCCAAGATTTATAATGAAATGATTAATATCTTCTTCATCATCTAGAAGATAATTGATTAGGCCCAATTGATAACACTCTGTTGGATTTAATAAACGACCCGTATAAACTAGATCCATTGTTCTACTTTTTCCGATCATGTCGGCTATTCTTTTCGCAAATGGTTGGTTCAAAGTAATCCCTAGTCTTCCAACAGGAATTCCCATTAGTGTGTGTGGCGTGCCAATTCGTATATCGCATGCTAAGGCCAATTCAAAACCGGCACCTAACGCAGGACCATTTATGGCGCCTATTGTAGGTAATGTTATTTTTTCAAAAGTAGAAATGGCCTCTTCCATTAATCGAAATGCTTCATTTGCCTCAGCAATTGTTAACTTATTAAATTGTTTAATATCGGAGCCAGCAGAGAAATGAGTTTTACTTCCACGCAATATTACGACTTTATTCTTTGGATTTTGAGTTATCATTTTCCCCATCTCTGCTAAATCATTCCACATTCGATTTGTCAGTGCATTTTTTAATTCTGGACGGTGTATGGTCACTATCGCAAACCCGCCACTTTCTTGTAAGGTAATCTTCCCATTCGTTTCAGTTCGGTTAATCGTAACTTTCATGCTGAATTCACCCCTTTAATAAATTTGAATTTGATGACTCCTTTACTTGCTTTTTTTTAAAAATTATCATGTACCGAAACTAAAATAGTATATTGTCGACAATCGTTTATTGTGAATGATTACATCCTAATATACTTTTAATGTAAATTCAACTAATAATTATTAATTTATATAATTTTCTGACTATTTATTTTCAGGCTTATTACGTGCATTTTCAATTTTGTCGATAACATTGGTTGTATTTACTTCTAAAAAGAGTGGCAATCTTCACCCTTTTTCTCATTTCAATAGACTTAGTTTGATGACTATATTTTGCTTTTTAAAAAAAATTTTTAAATGAGTAGGATTTTTCCAAAAAGTTTCTTCGATTTTTCTAAAAGTTCTGGTATTGTATACATTAATAAAAGTTCAAAACTCATGTCCAGGTTAAGGAGGACAAATAATGGTTGATAACAACATTTTTGATAATAACTCACTATCTAGACTGATAGCCGAGAAAATAACTGAAGAAATTATTACTGGGAAACTTAAAGCAGGAGACAAATTAATAGAAGCTAATTATGCTGAAGAATTTGGGACAAGCAGAGCCCCAATAAGAGAAGCTTTTTATTTATTAGCAATCGATGGTTTAGTTGAACGGATCCCAAGAAAAGGTTCCGTTGTAAAGGGCTACTCAGAAAGAGATATTATTGATCTGTTAGAAATAAGAATGATGCTCGAAAGCCTGGCAATAGAGAGGATTGCAGAACTCGATACACCTGAATCATCTCTAATTCATATGGAACAGCTTGTTAATAAGATGGATCTGGTTGATGGTGACCGTTTGGAATACGCGATGTTGAATCAAAAGTTCCACTTGGGGATTATCGAAATGAGTAAAAGTGATATTATCGCCAATATGTATTCGAGATTAGGACTACCGCTACTATCATTGCAACGACTTTCTTTTGAATGGGTAGAGAATATTAATAAATCACTTAAAGAACACCATATTATTTTAAATCATTTACATAAAAAACAATTTGATGAAGCAAAAAAAGTTTTAATAAAACATAACCAAAATGTCTTTAACCCTAGAGGTAAATCACAACCTAGCATTAAAGGCTTTAATAATTAGATTTCCCCTTAACAATCCATGCAAAACAAAGGTCAAGTTGATCTTACCAATTCCAATTATTGAAGCCGAAACGGGTGTTTTCAATGAATGTAGTTATTGAACGTGCATGTGGTATGAATGTTGATGAGGACTGTATTACTGTTCGAACTATGACACCAGAAGAAAAGGACGTTGAAAAACAAAATTAGAAAACCATATTCCATAGTTTCCTACCTAAAAACACTTTCCCTTGTTTTTTCAACATGAAAACTTAGCAATTGAAAAAAGTGAAAAAGCCTATCTCTACGAGCAGGCTTATTTGCCTTTCCCAAAATACGGTTTATTCTTTCAAATACATAGGGTACAAAAACCAACTTCTGGTTTAACAAAACTTCTTGAATTTACACCCTCCTATTATGGATTAAGGGAATTTAATAAAATTGATAAAAAAAACATTGACAGAAAATTCTAATTTCATTAGAATTACAAGCATCAGCATAATTTTGTCGACAATCGCCATTAGTTTTTTATACAAAAATGAACTAAGGAAAGGAGGTTAAAGAAATGAAGCTACTCTACAATTGGTTTAACAGAAATTAAACGTGTCTTGTATTATGCAATTACTCTTGATGATATTAATAAATTGTTGACAATTACTCTTCATTTGAAAAAAACTCAAAAAAATAATTCCCTAATAAGGTTATTTATTGGCATTCATAATATTTCTAATTGAAAGCGTTTTCAGATTTGTGAATCAAAGTTTTAAATTTTTAATAGAGTATTTTTCTTATGTGTCTGTTACAGTGCGACCCTACCTCTAAGACGCAAGCAATTGGATTTGTTCAGCACATTTGATCAGGTCACACATGAGCAATTTATTAAAATTAGGGGGTCATTTTATGAGCATAGAAATCGGAGCTATTATATTACTTTTACTTATGTTTATCATTGGAGCTATTCTTCCAATAAACATCGGTATTATCGGTTTTGTTGCAGCTTTTATCATGGGTGTGTTAGTAAGTGGGCTAAGCGTTGACGAGATCTTTAGTGCATTTCCTGCAGATCTATTCGTCCTACTTGCAGGAGTCACATTCTTATTTGCAATTGTCCAAAAAAATGGAACCATCGACTTAATTAGTAGATGGGGGCTCCTTTTGGTTAAAGGTAACACCGGCTTAATTCCATGGGTTATGTTCGCCCTGGGTGCTATTTTGACCAGTATCGGTACATCTGCCATTGCTTCTGCTTCTATCTTAAGTCCAATTGCGTTACGAGTGGCCTTTCAATACAAGATTAATCCTCTTATGATGGGATTAATGCTACTTATAGGGGTGACTGCGGGTGGTTTCTCACCACTTCATCTTTTTGGTGTGATTGTGAACGGTATGATGGATTCACAAAACCTCCCACATTCACCAGGTTTGCTTTTCTTAAACACCTTTATCTTATGTGTATTCGTTGCGATTATAGTATTCATTCTTTTTGGAGGACTTAGGTTTTTTAGGAAAGATTCTGTTCACCTGTATACAGCAGCTACAGTAGAAACAGTAGAAACAATCGATATAAATGTAAATCAAGTAGATAATCCAGAAGATAATTCAGGAAAATCAGAAGGGCGTTTAACTTGGTATAGAGGGTTCACACTTCTTGGAATAGCTCTTCTAGTCGTCCTAGCTCTAGGGTACAATGTACACATGGGCTTTGCCGGGTTTGGAGTAGGGTTGGCACTTTTCTTGATGGCTCCAAAAAGGCAAGAAGGCGTCTTACAGAGTATGCCTTGGCCAATTATCCTTATGGTAACAGGGATTGTGACTTATGTAGGAGTACTAGAACAAATCGGTGTTATCGAATATATGACCCAGTTAATAGCTGGCATGAATAATTCTGTAATGGCAGCTCTAACAGCATCTTATATTGGAGGAATTATCTCATCTTTTGCCTCAACAACAGGTTTCTTGGCAGCCATTATTCCACTCGCGATTCCAATTCTTCAGGATCCGACTGTATCATCCATAGGTGTCATATCATCCATCTCTTTTGCATCGAGCATTGTGGATATAAGTCCCTTCTCAACAAATGGTGCTATGTTGCTCGCAAATGCTCAAGGTATGAACCAAAATGAATTTTTTAGAAAACTCTTAATTGCATCCGCATGCTTTGTTGTTATCGGACCTGGACTTGCATGGCTAATATTTGTCGTGATTGGAACACCATGGGGATAGACACATGCTCGTCATTATTGTTCGTTATGACGAAGGGAATTGCTTAATTAACCGGTAAGTGATTCCCTAATAAGAAAGATTATTAAATATCTATACCTGGTACTGATTCCGTACAAAAAAGGAATTAGTACCTTTTCTTTGTATTTACCGCCCAGTCAATTAACCAATTAACTCATAATCATCCACCTACTATCCTTGATTTCCTATATAGATGAGCGAAGCTGTATCCAAGTTAAGAGCCTTGACCTTAAAGTATTAGTTCTATAATTCCAAATCCCCTCCTGAAACATTAAAGAATCCACCAAAAATGGTATAACTTTTAATCAAGTTCAACTAATATTTAATCTATAATTTCTGCTAATAATTCAACGCCCCTATGTTCTTAGTCAATTATATTTTCTACCTCGCAATTTAAAAAAGTTTGTAATAGTAACTCTCTAGAATCAAAAGGATTTACCATATCATTTCGGACAGAGAGAGAAATTATGAGAATATTTAATCCTAGTTTTTTATTTTCTTTGTGATTTGATAGCCATCTTCACCTAGTAACATAACATCCATTATGACTAAATCTATCTTATGGATGATATCCAGAACTTCTCTTCCATCCGTTTTCCAACAAACATAGTACGCTTCGAGTTGCAAATTTTTTGAAGTAAATCGCCAATCATCAAATCGTCTTCTACTATTAAAATGTTATATCCTTTCATCACGTAGGATTTCATTTTTTTCAACTTCCTTATTGATAAATTCCATTGAAAGCTTATATATTTCATCAGGCACGTATAAATAAATGCTGTGTGTACCTCTAATTTTTATGACATCTGCTATTTCTAATTGTTCTGCAAATTCCTCATAATCTTTGTTTTTTTGTTTTGTATATTTCGAGTTTTTATATTGGTCAGCAATTGCATCTAAAAATAAAATAGGTGTTTCTTTTGGTATCGGAAGGTTAACTGATTTTTTACCGTTTTCATAAGCCTGTAAAAGTTCTTGCTTCATATCATCATTAAAAAATTGTTTATAGTATAATGCTTTATAAATTTCTTTTTCCTCTTCAGTTAAAAATGATTGCCGAATCACTTCAGGATTATAAGTAGAAGAAGGAACAAGTCTGTGCAAACCAATTTTCGTTAAAATATTTATTCCTCTTACTGTCAATGAATCAACTAGGTTCATTTTATGTGTTACGTACTGTTGAGGTAAACCAATATCTAAAGCAATAATTCCCTTTATTTCATCTGGGTATCTTTGTGCCCAGTAAATAGCTTCTATCCCTGATAATGAGTGAGGCACTAATATATACGGAGGTTTATTTCCACTTTCTATTAGCGCTTCTCTAGTTTGCTCTAGTATTTTGTCAATATCTCTGTCATCGTTAAAAACGTCACTGTACCCATATCCAGCTCTTTCAATGACAGCTATCTTATTTTCTTTTGAAAACTTGCTATATAGTCCTTTCATGTCATAAACAGGAGCGGCGATCCCGGAGCCAGCCATAAATACAAATGTATCCTCACCCCTCCCCTCATTATAGACATTAATTTTTTTATTATTAAACTTAACGACTGTTCCCTCACTTTTAAGGAGTGCTGCTTCCTTACTTAATTGAGAGTTATGGTAAATAAAAACAAATACTGATACGAGCAAGCTAAAGGCAATAAATAAAACAAATATTTTCTTTAATACTTCGAATACTTTTTTCATAGACTTCTCCTTTCAAGTTATACACTCTCCATCAAAGAAAATGATAGATTGATTGTATCGATCAATATTATTTTTTGTTTTAATATAAGAACTTTAAAATTCATTTAAGTTAACCGTACATTCTCTAATACGGGTCTCGCCATCTATCAGGTTAATACAAGGTCGTTTCCTTAAAACGCCTAAGGGGCTATCTTACTTTGGTAGGGTGGCTTTTTTTATAAAGTATCTACTTTCAGATAAAGTGTATCTATTCTCCCATGAAGTACAAAAATTACAAACAACGTCAACCAAACTAATAAGGTGATTGTAAAGGGTTCTCTGGACTTATTCCTTTCTACAACAGAGTTTATATCTATTTTAAAAATCATTTCAATTTCTTTCCATCGATTTACCTAACAATAAATAAATAAGAATGACAGAAATGTCACTTACGGGTTCGACCTATCAGCAACAAAACGGAAAAATACGTTCAAAAAATAGTATGTGAAATAAGAAGAACCAGTGTACGCCAGCCCTACTTAACATAATTAGGATTAGAGGCAATCAAAAAAGTCCTTAGATTTAATAGAATCTAAGGACTTTTTATGTTTATAAATGTGTACTTTTACGTACAGGATTAATAAAACAATATTTAATTTTATTTCTTGGGATCATCCTGGTTTTTGGTTCAAGAGATTCTTTATAATAACAATCGATATTGGCTAAAGTTTAACTACAATCCTTCACAATCTCATTCTATTTCCCACCTATAGGTTTCTCTCTAGCAAAATCCCCACTTGTTCTGCCACTGCTTGAGGTGAGACACGAATCTCATTTCTAAAATAAGATTCCGTTATCCCTACAATTGCAGCCCCAAAGAATTTAAGAATAACATCTTCGTTTAATCCTTTATTTTTCCCTTCAATTATATTTACTTCGCCCTTTAACTCTTCGATAACAAACTCCAGGAAGCGACTACGAAAATATGGTGCTCCCTTACTCGCTAACATCGTAGAAAAGAATGAATGATTGCTATCAAAGTATTCGAACCAGATTAGATTTGCGGTAACAAAGTCCAAATCTGCTGATGATTCGCAGAGTTTTCTTAGTTCATTAATATGTTCTCCAATGAGCTTATCTAGTAAATCAAATTTATCCATGTAATGATGATAAATGGTTCTTCGGCCAACATTGCCCCTGTCAGAAATATCCTGTATCGTAATTTGATCGAAACCTTTTTCAGACATTAGCTCAATAAAAGCGTTTTTTATTGCTTCATGAGTTTTGAGGATTCTTCTATCCACTACAGACATTTTTAGAGTCACCAATCTTTCTTGATAAATAAGGCACAATTTCAGTCAATTTGTGCAATACCGCACGAACCGAAGTAAATTGGTTATTGCAGACATCCTACTTTCATTATAAATTATACACAGATGTGCGATACCGCATCAATATGTATTTTCCTAACTCATCAATTTTAGCTACCTTCGGCAAAATAGATGAGTAAAAAGTGAAAGAAGGGATAAAAAATGTCAAATCAAAAAGAACTTACTCCTGCACAGAAGATGATTGGAGATTTTGCACCCAAACTTGTGCAATTAAACGATGATGTACTATTTGCAGATGTATGGGAGCGTAAATAGTTATCTCCTCGTGAACGCAGTTTAATCACTGTATCTTCATTAATCACTGGTGGAAATACAGAACAACTAGGATTTCATTTAAACAAAGCCAAAGAAAACGGCCTTACTGAAGAAGAATTGGTTGAAGTTATCACCCACCTTGCTTTCTATGCTGGTTGGCCAAAAGCGATGTCAGCCATTATGGTTGCTAAACAATTGTTATTAAAAGAAAAATAAAAAGAACGAAAGGATGTATTATATGTCTAATATTCAAAATAAAGTTGTCATTATTACAGGTGCCTCTAGTGGGATTGGAGGAGCTACCGCGAAAGATCTAGCCTCTAAAGGTGCAAAGTTGGTTTTAGCTGCTCGTCGTGAAGACCGTTTAAAAGAATTACAGGTAGAAATTCAAAATAATGGTGGGCAAGTTATTTATAAAGTAGCTGATGTTACTTCACGTGAACAAATGGAAGATTTAGCTGCCTATGCTCTTGAACAATTTGGAAAAATTGATGTTTTAGTCAATAATGCTGGCATTATGCCTCAAGCTTTTATGTTTAAGAAAAAAGTTGATGAATGGGATCAGATGATTGATGTAAATATCAAAGGTGTATTGTATGCTATTGCTGCTGTTCTTCCATCCATGAGAGAACGTAAATCAGGTCATATTATTAATCTTTCTTCAGTGGCAGGACATAACGTTTATCCAGGCGGAACAGTATATTGTGGTACAAAACATGCGGTAAGAGCAATCTCTGAAGGTTTGCGTCAAGAAGAAGCAATGAGTGGTACTAATATCCGTGTAACCAATGTTTCTCCAGGGGCTGTCAGCAGCGAATTAATAGAAACTACTTCAGATCCTGAGATGAAAGCCGGCTTAGATGAATTTTACAAAGTGGCAATTGATGCTGAAAGAATTGCTAGTGCGATTTCATTTGCAATTGAGCAACCTTCGGATATAGGTATAAATGAGATGATTATTCGTCCAACTGTTCAAGTTGGTTAAAAAAGAAAGAAACAATTAAATCATCAAATGCCACAACAAGGGGCTTATATTACCTTGTCAGTTCATATTGAAAAGGAGATGAAAATTATGGCAAACGAAAATGATTTAAGTAAAAGTGTTATTTTCCCAATAGGTGAAAAAGCTCCAGAGGCTTTTGCAAAGTATTTTATTGGTACTAGTTATCTCAATTTTCTTGTTGTACCGTCCGACACTCTAAAACAACTGATTGGAAATGTAACGTTCGAACCAGGATGCCGCAATAACTGGCATTCACATCCAGGAGGACAAATTCTTTTGGTTACTGGCGGAAGAGGATGGTATCAAGAAGAAGGAAAGCCTGCACAAGAATTACATCCAGGAGATGTAGTAGAAATTCTTCCAAACGTAAAACATTGGCATGGTGCTGCAGCTGACAATTGGTTTGTTCATCTTGCAATTGAAGGAGATGTAACAGCAGGTCCTGCTGTATGGATGGAACCAGTAACAGATGAGGAATATAACAAGTTAATATAATTTCAGAGAAAAAGTTGAATGACTCGCATAGTGACTTGTCATTCAGCTATTTTTCGTATTATCAATTTGCACAATAAAGCAAGCATAATGATGATTGAGGTTAAGAATTACCCTGTTAAACAGGGCTTTTTTATATCAATCCTCTAATATCTGGATACAAAAATGCGTCCATTATGACCACTTGGGTCTGAACTATTTTAAATCTAGGTATCTCTTACATTTTCGGTGGAAAAGAACAACTGGATTTTACTGTAGTAGTAGAAAAGCTTAAACATTTATTCTCAATTGATCGACTACTCTTAGAAGGCGGCGGAGTTTTAAATGGCACCTTGAAGTATGAAAATAAATAATCATTTATTAATACAGAAAGTTAATAGAAGGAATCAACCGATAATAGACACTTGGTTCGTACACTTAGCACTTATACTAGGAGAAACCAATTGGTTAGACTCTGTTGAAGATGAATGGTGTAATTAATTATAAAACTAACACATCGAGTCAATTGATTCGATGTGTTAGTTTTTTTAGAAAGAACGGCTTTTTCAATAACTTTGTGAAAAATTGTACTTAAACTAACCTGCCCCGATAGTTGCATAAGAAAAAGGCTGTCTTAGCAACCTTCCTTATCGAAGTAAAGCACCTGTTAGTTGAATAATTAATTAAACTCTTTAAACACATTTCTTTTAATATCGTTCCATTCTGAATGAATAATGCTAAAGTATACATCATCTCTGCTTACTCCAGATGTATCCATATAATTTGCTCTAAAAACTCCTTCTTTTGTTGCTCCTAACTTTTTAATTGCCTTTTGTGAACGAATATTTCTAATATCAGCACTAAATTGTACTCTTCTAAAATCCATAATTTCAAATGCATATTTTAATAGTTCAAATTTACAGGCTTTATTTAATCCAGTTCCTCTATATGGATTACCGTACCAAGTCCATCCAATTTCCAATCGCTTATTATTAAACTGAATATGTCCAAACCTTGTTGAACCAGCAATTTCATTGGTTCTTTTATCAATCACTAAAAAAGGATATGAATAGCCCAACATTCTTTGATTTATGGTTTCATCTATGTACTCGTTGAGTTCTGCATCATTCTTACACTCTATTGTATAGTAAACCTCTTCATCATAAATGATATTTTTTAACTGCTCTTTGTATTTTTCTTCAAATGGAATTAACTTAACAAGATAGTTTTCTAAAATTATTTGGCTGTTATAAAATTCATTCACCACTTTTAACATTTCCCCTTAACTTTACATTTTGATTATTCCAAATTATTGCACATACGACTTTATTCTTAATAAACCTATCCTGCCCCGATAAGTTGCATAAATAAAAAGCTGCAAGACAGCTCCGATCTTCAACTAAAGCACCTTTTAGTTTAGTAAGACTTATTGTAGAGTTGATACAAACTTTTCCGATAAGAAGTTTTTTAAATTACATTGGGATATAGCCTTTAACTAGATATACAAATATCACAACAGGTATAAAACTGAAAATCATCAATAAATTGGTCAATGCTGTTAATCTATTGTTTGCTAAGTAACCGAAAATAAATCCAATCGGATTAAGGATAAAAGTTAACATTCCAAAACCGGCTTGGATATTAAATACTAAATAGGGAAACCAAGAAGTAATACCAAGAATCAAAAGTATAATAGATATCCAATAAAAGCAGCTAGCCCTTTTATTAATTGGAATTTCATTCAACTATTTCAAATCCTTTCTGTTTATCTATACCATTATAAGTCATTTGGGTAAATCATGGAAAAATATTACTCATCCCACATATTAATGGTGGTTTAACGTATTAATACCCGGGAGACACATACTGTGCAATAGACAAGATAGAACTGAATGTATGTACGATAAAGAAAAGGTATATGATGATAAAATTTCACCGTTAATGAATCAAATTGTTGAGATTTGCAAACGAGAAAATATCCCAATGGCATCACAGTTTTATATAAAACAGGCTTTCCCTCCCATGACTCAACGGGTCAATTGCCCTATCATTCCGTCGTCATGCCTATCCAAGGGGTGAAAGGCCAGTTATGCTAACCTACCTCGATCGTATTATAAGGTCAGCAAGTTATTTCTGGTTGACCAATTTTTATATGGTTTTATTATAACGGTAGCCGGGGCAAAACGTACCTGCTCGTGGGGATAGACCCCGTCAACTAAACAGTTTGCCCCCTACTTGTAGAAACATGATTAGGCTGGTTGGGACATAGATCTTGTATAACAAGCGAAGCTGTTACACTGCAAGGAGAAATAGGGGTACCGGTAGTCCACTAGATTAGGAGGAGATTTAGAATGAATCCAGTCGTTGGTCTGGATATTTCAAAAGGGGAAAGTCAGGTTCAAGCATTTTGGATAAGGGTATACCTTATCAAACATGCCCATCAAGAAAACGAAACAATTTCAAACACAAAAAAACGTTATTCTTTGAATAAAATACTCGAAAAGGATGACGTTTTTTCATGGTCCTCTCGCTTTGAATTTAATAAATCATCTTGTTCGTTAAGCCTTCTTCATCTAAAGTAGATAGATATATATGATGTAGAGGTGAAGAGATGACATTTCTTTTATTACGGTATTTTATTTTTTTTCTTGGTTTAATTTTCTTTGGATTAGGAAATGCGATTGCGGTGAATGTTCAATCCTTGGGGCTGCATCCATGGGAGGTTTTAAACGTCGCCCTGTTCCAACGGTTCGGGTTCACGATTGGGACGTGGAGTGTCATATGCGGCTTAGTACTTGTGCTAATCGCCTGCGTCGTTGATAGGAAGCATATTAGCATTGGTACCTTTCTAAATGCCTTGTCAATCGGCCCGATTATGGATTTCTTCTTGCATCTCAACATTCTTCCTCATGAAACGGAGCATTGGTGGTTAAATCTATTCATCTTGTTGATGGGTATCATCATATCCGGCATTGGCGGAGGAATCTATGTGGCTGCGGGAATCGGGGCCGGTCCTCGGGATGGTTTCATGCTTTCCGTTTCGGAAAAAACCGGGTTATCGGTCAGTCGTGCAAGAATCGCTGTCGAGAGCCTCATCTTGATTATCGGCTTCATCCTTGGCGGTCCAGTGTTTATTATGACGTTTGCATATACCTTTATTCAAAGCCCGATCTTTCAGTTTTCCATGAAGCTGATGAGTTCCTATATCGCTAATCTTGATCGGAAGCAAAAGGGACAATTTAAGATCCCCTTATAATTAGAAGAGATTCTGTTTGTAAATCATAAAGATGCTATAGAAAAACAGACCTTTGTCATGAAATGTATTGTAGAGAGCATAGAAGTGACAGATTTACGCAATAAAACAAATAAATATAAAAAATCCACTCTTTTTTAAAGAGTGGTTTTTTTTATTAACGATTAGTATAATTAACATTTTATTGGCAAAATATGGTTAAAGAAAACTACACATATTCTAACGAGGTTTATTTTATAATATAAAAAATCTTAATCTTTATTGTTGTTTTTCCGAACAATAGCTCGGATAACTCCAACTTTTTACATAATCTCACCCTAAGAAATAAATGGGAAAGTATTAGCCAAGTCTGCCAATAAGACTAAACTGGTTTGATCATCCATATAATCAAACTCGGATATGTGTCCATAACGATATTTGACCTAATGGCATTTTATATGTATAAAGCGACCGATCTAGATCGTAATCAAATTATAATATTTTAGAAAACTGCCTTATTTTATAAATTTGAGTCTGGTAATGTCTGTGATTTTAGTTTTATGTTTACAAACAAAATACTAATCAAGATAAATAAAAGGCCCACTAATAAATTTAGTGTAATTTTTTCATGCAACATAAAAGAACTGCAAAGGATTGCAATAAGCGGGATAAGGAACGTAAATGAACCTACTTTGCTCGCTTCTCCTGAACCTACAAGTGTAAAGAATGCAAGCCACCCAAATGCAATTACAAAGATAGAGATGAATAATAAATTTATAATAAATGGCAATTCCCACTGGATATTTGACCAGCTTTCAACGCTGGAGCCTACACTTAATAAAAAAATGCCTCCCATAATAAGTTGTAATGTAACCATCCAAATTGAGTCTACACGATCACCAGTTTTCTTAATAAAAACAGTACCTAACCCCCAGGATAAAGCAGAGCCAAGGGCTAGAATAATTCCAATCGCTGAAACATTACCTGTAAATCCTCCTGCACTTATAATAGCAACACCTGCGAAGCCAAGAATTAATCCAACAATTTTTAATCCATACATCGATTCCCCTAGCCAAATCCAACAGAAAACCCCAAGTAAAACTGGCTCAATGAACACAATGGCCGAAAATAATCCCGCAGGTGCAAAACCAAGACCTACCGTTTGAAGGCCGTAAAAGAGAATAATGTTTAGAGAAGCAGAAATTAGGTAAAAATGCCATGTTTTTTTAAAGCGAAGTTTTTTATATCTCGGTAGAGCAAAAATTAGTAAAATCAGACCACCCAATATAGTTCTTGTTCCCGCAAATAATATTGGTGGTGTATAATTCAGCGCCATTTTAGATAATGGCCAATTAACGCCCCACACAACTACAAGAAATATAAGCAGTAAAGCTGTATTTGTTCGAGAAATTTGTTTCATAGTTGTGCCTCCTTAACATTCGTACCTAAATCATAATACTACTTTTAATGATTAATACAAGATAAACGATCAGTTATGTTTTTTAATGATTTTGTACTCAACAGAGCAATTTGTCTAAAGTATTAATGGGATTCTATTTTATTAGAGACAACATTCTATGTGAAAACAGATGCGAAAGTATAAAACCTAACTTTACATAAAGAAAAAAAATACTCTGGAGAATATCTCATCCCAGAGTATTTTTTTACGCTATACTACTTTTTTATTTTTAACCGTCTCTTTTCCTTATCCGGTTTAAAAGCAGTAAACCTTGGAAGCAGCAATTTGTATTTCTTCTCCTGTATGTGGGTTTCTAGTTCGATCTGCTCGTTACACGCTCCAAATCTAATCAAATTAGAGCTTCATAAAAGTAAGGACCTCGAATTCTATACACTATCTTGTCTCCAGAAAGCTTACCATACATGTTAGCACTATAAACTTTGTTATGACCTTGCACCAATTACTGTGGTCCAACCGCTATATACCTTCGCCTTCTATAATGTGTATTCTCTATTCCTTCACAAATTTTAATTTTGGATTTTTCCATTAATAACAACACACTTCCCATTTGTAGGTTGCTTTATCATCCTTCCATCCTTGATGTATACAGTGTAAGTATTATTGACTTTAGCATCTAATCTTGCTAGGTCTCCCGTTCTTGCTATGATATTTTTGACAGCTTCCCTCTTCAGATTATCCATAACTTTCTTTTTCCATTGTTCCCGTTTGTTTTTTTGCTTATTTTCATCAACCATCAGGATCCCATCCTTTTTGTTTGATTTATGTTTTCTTCCTGATATTAGAGTATTATATTTTTATCATCTTGTTACCCTTATGCTTTTCCTTATTAATCCGTTTTGGATTTTATTTTTGTACATAACAGGTAACGGTAAAATGAAACAATAAACGAGTAAAGGGGGACATAAGTACATAGAAGGAATAAAGAATGGAACTGGAAAGAGAAGCTCCTCTCCTACTTATAGTCGCTGAAACAGGTGATTTTTGTTTTCTTTTAATGATTCTACTGTAGTTAGATTTTTGACAAGCTAAAATAAGCATTTGTTCTACCCGATTTTCAAATGCCAAGTTTTTATTTAACTCAAGCCCAACGACACCAGTATAAGTAATTATCAAAATTTTAAAAGCGAGTTATGTTGATTTCCCACTCATCCTGTGTTTTTCATCTCTACTTTGAGTTAAAACAGCCGCATCGCGAAAAAGATTTAACAATGTTGGTTATAACTCACCCTAGTGATAACAAGAAAAGAACACACATAAAAACAGGATGCAACGGAAAGTTGCACCCTGTCTGAAAAAAGGGGTTTGCTTCATTTCGAATTAGCATAAATTCTCTGCGATAAACACCTCATCTACATTAGAGTAAATACGGGTATCTGACTAGAGTTTTCCATCCAAAGCAACCATCCCCTATATCTTAAAAGTTTCATCAACTTTCAAAGCATAAATGACAATTATTGAATGAGTTTTCTGCTTTTACGTGCAAGCGAACCATCTCCTTGCTCGAAACGATTTTTTAATGAAGCTTCTAGTAGTTAAGTTAAACGTCTTTAACTGACACCTCATTTACTATATGATGTGAATCATACGTAATCACTAGCCCCTTCTTCTTTATTTATAATGACCATCAAGCGGGTAAAATATAATTGGTTTTTTATGGATATCGAGAACTGTTTAAAATCAAGTTATATCTATATGATGTTTCTATAAAATGTACTTTTTAACGTTAATCAATTTTTAAAGAAATAATCAACGTTAACTAAGCAAGGGGTTTCCTCGTAAAAGTGTTTTATGGTATGATAGTACGATTGTTTATCTACCCTGTGACACATTTACATTCATCTAAGAAAAGAGGTATTTATGCACGCTACAGAATTATCCAAGCGACATTGGCTACTCATCTTAACACTTACTTTATTAACATTTGTTCTCGGGACAAGCGAATTTGTTATAATCGGGATCTTAACCGATATTTCCTCGAGTCTCCATATAACAAATGCAAAAGCAGGTACACTCGTTTCTGCGTTTGCGATTACGTTTGCCATTGCCACACCACTCGTGATGTCGACAACAAGCCATTTTCCAAAGCGCAAATGGATGTTGTTTTTGATAGGTTCGTTCATCATCCTGAATGCTTTGTGCGTGATTTCGACGAGCTACATCATGCTCCTTGTACTTCGGATGATGACTGCGATTGTAACAGGAGTTTTAATTTCGCTTGCCATGATTGTTGCAAGTGAAACCATACCAATCGCAAAACGTGGACTTGCTATATCATTCGTTTTCGGTGGTTTTACTCTTGCAAACGTAATTGGAGTACCAATAGGCACTGTCATCGCTGATTGGTACGACTGGAATGCAACCTTCCTGTTAACTACATTTCTCGGTGGAATTGCGTTTTTGGCATCTTTCTTCATTTTGCCTACTATGCACAGTACATTCCGCAGTTCAATGCGTGAGCAATTTTCTTTGTTAACACACCCACGAATCTTAATGGCTTTTTTCATTCCATCTCTTGGATTTGGAGCAACGTATGCCGTTTATACGTATCTTGTTCCGATCCTTAAAGGAATGGAAGCACCAAGTAGTTCAATCAGTTTGATCTTGTTTGGCTACGGATTTATTTCCATTTTCAGCAACATACTCGCTGGTAAAATTGCCAGCTACAATGCTATCGGACGCCTCCGGTTTGTTTTTCTCGTGCAAGCAATTGTTCTGATCAGTTTATATTGGACGACAGATAATTTTATCTTTGGATTGGTTAATATTAGCTTGATGTCATTAATGGCTATCCTTTTAACAACATCTACCCAGCTTTATTTGATAGACCTTGCCGTTATTTATCAACCAAAAGCTACAGGACTAGCTGCTTCACTGATGCCAGTAGCAAGTAATGTCGGTATCGCCTTTGGTTCTGCATTAGGCGGAATTGTTTACCATCAGGGAAATTTGATGAATGTGACATTGGTCGGTGGGCTGGTTGCTATCTTTGCAAGTCTTCTAACTTTCCTAAGTCATCGCTTAGACCAAAAACAAAAGAAACCAGCATAAGAGAGAAGCTACGAACGCCTTGGTATGCTTCCTATGGTACCTCCAATAGAACAAAAAAAACAAAAATCTTTCCATGGCATAATAAACGAGATTATAGTTAATCTTTCAAATAAAATTGAAGAAAGAAGTATCAAGAACGTTGAGTTGTTCTTTGATACTTCTTTTAAAATTAGGACTAGGTGCTTACCTCTAAAAATCAAGCGGACAATTGCAAAAGAACTTATCAAGAACAATGTTTCTGATTAAAGGAAATATTGATCTAAGAATCGATACTTATGGTACGGTTCCACCTAGTTAATCCAAAAAAATCCTATAATTGAGATAAAATCCTAATCATTTTCTATTCTTTATTTCTTCAATTTTGCAGCAGGTTTCGGTTCGAGTGGAAAAAACATTCGCTAGAAACATATAGCACTCCTCATGTGCAGAGTGTATGTGGCATCACAAGGGTGCTGGTGGGTTTATTACATTCTAGAAAACAGACTGTATCAAAACAAAAGTTGCCGGCTGCAAAGGAACTTGAAACTGAATAATATAAGTACACATGAGTTGATGTGATTCATTTTTTCTCTAATTTTTTGAGAGTTACATCATTTCACTGTCCCCGTCCCATCAACATTCTTTTCCAAAGTTATCAAGCAATGCACGCACTTCATCTGTTGATTTCGTGTTCATCAATTGATTTCTTAATTCACCAGCTCCACGGAATCCTTTGACATAAATTTTGAAAAAGCGATGAAGCCCTGTGATTGAACGTGGCAGTGCTTCCGCATATTGATCTTGAAGATCAAGCTGCAGTCTTAAAAGATCAAGGTATTCTTTACTGCTATGCTCTCTTGGCTCTTTTTCAAAAGCAAAAGGATTTTTAAAAATACCTCGCCCGATCATAACGCCATCAATACCATATTGTTCAGCAAGCTGCAGCCCAGTTTGACGGTCAGGAATGTCTCCATTGATTGTTAGTAGCGTATTTGGTGCGATACGGTCACGTAATTTTTTGATTTCCGGAATTAGCTCCCAATGTGCATCTACTTGGCTCATTTCCTGTCTTGTACGTAAATGAATAGAAAGGTTCGCAATATCCTGTTTTAAAATATGCGTTAGCCACTCCTCCCACTCATTTACATCCTTATAGCCAAGTCGTGTTTTCACGCTGACAGGCAGTCCGCCCGCTTTTGCTGCTTGAATAAGTTCTGCCGCAACGTCTGGACGCAGAATAAGGCCACTACCTTTCCCTCTCGATGCCACATTCGGTACAGGGCAGCCCATATTAATATCGATGCCTTTAAATCCTAGCTCTGCCATGCCAATACTCATTTGACGGAAATATTCGGGATTATCCCCCCAAATATGTGCCACCATTGGCTGTTCATCTTCTGTAAAAATCAAACGGCCACGCACACTTTTCATGCCCTCTGGATGACAATAGCTATCCGAGTTTGTAAACTCTGTGAAAAATACATCCGGTCGACCGGCTTCACTTACTACGTGACGAAAAACAACATCTGTCACATCTTCCATTGGTGCAAGTACAAAAAATGGTCGTGGTAAATCACGCCAAAAATTATCTATCATTTCAAACTCAAATCCTCTCACTATGGATACAACTTCAATCTCTCGGTCAAAAAATATAAAGCCAAATGTTCCACTTCTTTTACACTTATATCATGATTAATCACTTATTATCAAACACAAGTACATTTGGACATTTATAATTTGTGAAAAACAATCGGCAATGTTTATTTTAACGAAAATCGGTCCTGAATGGTATTTTTATAAACAAAAAAAGCAGATGGTATAGATTTTTTCTATATCAACTGCTTTCTATTATACAAACTCCAACCACACGACCGCTTCACAATGCGGAGTGTATGTGGCAACACAAGAGATGCAGGTGGGTTTATGTAACCTGATTGGTTGAGTTCAGAAACAAATCAGGTTACTATTTGATCACTTAATTTATTGATTTTCCATTTAAATAAGAGCCACAGTTACTATATTTTCTAAATAGAACTTTCCTAAGGTTATTTTTGAAAGGGACATGTGCTCGTTTCTTTATAAATTCTTCTCAAAATACTTTATTTTGGATTATATTGATTTTTTTGCATTTCAAGAGATGTATTAGACAATTTTATTTCTAATTCAAAAGGACGCACTTTTATCTTCTTTAAATTAATTTTTATATCTTCTTCACCGGATAATAACCTATAGTCTTTTAAAATATATTCGTAAATGGCTTTATAATATTCTAAGTTTCCTTTACAACTCTCATATAAACTAATAATCCATTTACCTTCATATTTTTCAAATATGGGTACGTGTATAGGATTGAAATTATTAAAATACCAATCTAATTCTTCCTTTGGCCAAAATTCTTTGATATTTTCTAAATGTGCGTTTAAAAGTGATTCTGGTTCGTGCCTCTTTACAATACTCTACAAGAAGAAAGTTTTGTACAAAATTTATTAAAAAAACTCAATAATAAAAAGCATCAATTTCAGAAAGAACTGGAAAAAATCCAATCAGAAATTGATACTTTAAAGCAAAAGAAATTAAACTATGTCAATTTGTTCACAGATGATATTATATCAAAAGAAGAATTAGTCGAGTACCGCGAGCTAACAGATAATAAAATCTAAGAACTACAGACTAAGGAAACTCAACTCAATGATAAAATGAACGAATGTGAAGATGAAAACTATGCAGTTTCCATCATCCAAAAATTAAAAGATGTTCTTTCATTAGAAGAACTAACAAATTCTTCATTCATTGGTTGAGAAAATTACTTGTACAGACGATGGTGAAATTCATATCCAATACACCTTCATTAACCCTTTACAAGTAGTGTAAGAACTCTATACAAAGGCAACTAGCGATTCGTTAGTTGCCTTCTTTTAAAATGAGTTGCGAGACACACTCTACATGACTCGACTGTGGAAACATTCTATCTTATATCGTCCCTTCAGCATTTTAATGTTTGTCGGAGGTAATAGGGAGTGTCTGTTCAACTATTACTCCTACAGAAAAATACTCTCTTGCGATAAACCTAATTTGGCATACCATCACATCTCACAATCCTATTGATTCCCAAACAAAAAGCTAATTTTCACCTTATTTCTCTCGTAACCTTTACTGTTTATATTTTAAAGCTATAAATACATATTTTACTTAAAGATACTCTTCACTCCCGTATGCCACCCTATTTCTAACCACTTACCATAAGGTGCTTTCTCCTTAAAATACCATGAACGGAAATGTGTAATCCGCCTTTATTAAGGACAGCCATAATTGAATGGACTGGTGATAATTTTTTTATCCAATATAATTAATCATTGCAACTTCATCACAAGAGTTAAACTTTGGGCAATTCATACAATCAATCCACACTTTTTCTGGCAAAGTATCCTTTGAAATAATTTCAAAGTTACATTTTTTAAAAAACTCCGTTTCGTATGTTAATGATATTAATCTGCTAATTTCAAGTCGTGAAGCTTCATTTATAATATGATTAACCAATTTACGACCTATACCTTGACCAGAATGATTTGGATCTACGACTAATGAACGTACCTCTGCTAGGTCCTGACCTAAAACATGTAATCCGGCAACCCCAAGTATTTTATTATCCTCTTTCATGACATACATACATTGTAAATGTTGATATAGTGATAATTTTGTACGAGGCAAAACTACTCCTTGTTCAGCGTGAATTTGTATTAAATTATAAATATATTTAACATCACTGGTTACTGCATGATAAATATCCATATTTTATCTCCTTTTTAGATCTTAGAATGTTTATTATAAAAATATATTATTTTGTATTTTTATGCAATGAAATGTTTTTTTATTTATGTCAACGCTACGACGTCTCCCCACGTAACGAGAATACGTGCAATCCATTTTCGCGCCCCGGACTTTTCCTGCATCACATTGCTTGGAATTTCAAACAAGAAATAGCTGATAAAGAAAATACCAGAAACGATTCCAAACATCTGGCTTGTCAGTGCCAGTGCCTCGTTCATGTCCAAAGCCGCATAACCTAAATTCGCTCTGTCAATGAATGCGATTACATACAAGACAATAAGAAATGGTACTATTCGTCTTGCCACTTTTCTAGTCGTTTGTCTTTCTAAACATAGTTGCATTGCTCATGCAGCTCACTCATAAATGTAAATATTTAAATACAAAAACCTCAATTTATTTATTAATGAGAATAAGCCAAATAACATTCCATTAATTGAGGACTGAAAACAACTTAAAAGTAACCTTTTACATCAGTAAAGTTTCAAAAGTACTTCCCTTTTAATATTAAGTTTTACAGTTTGCGAAACCAGGTTGTAGTCATTAAAGAAAACTCTTGATTAACTCAACAGTTTTTTATACAATATTTGTAATACAAATATTCGTTTTTTGTAGTTTAATTAAAGGTTTTTCTTTTTTATAAACAAATTGAAAGCGCTTTCGAATCAATATTTCTAAAAATTAGAATAAAATCTCAATACATCCCATAAATATGTCATACAAATTTAAATTCATAATACAAATTTTTAGCTTTTATCCTTCTCTATTGAGATAAAACATGAAAGGTGATAGATTATTTTGTCCCAAAAAGAAAGTGTTTCTCAAATGATCTCCCGTGAATTATTAAACATGATTGAAACAGGGCAGTTCCGTCCAGGTTCTAAGCTGCCAACGGAAAAGGAGTTAACGGCTCATTTTTCTGTAAGCAGAGCACCCATACGCGAGGCATTAAGCATGCTGCGTGCTGCTGGTGTCATTAACTCCCGTCAAGGAGGCGGAAGCTATGTGGAAGAAACGACAAGTTCAACATTCATACATCGCATACAAGTAGAAAGAGATGATGTTGAAAATATTAAGTATCTATTTGAGATGCGAAAGATTCTGGAGCCTGAAGCGGCCTATTTAGCTGCCCTAAGACGTACACCAAAATGCCTTGACCAAATGAAGAATATTTTAAAAAGAATGGAAGAAGAATCTATTGAAAAAGGTACTACTGCCATCCATTCTGATATAGAATTTCACAGTTCCATTATTAAGGCTACGCAAAATCCGATTATGATTCAAACGCTAGAAAGCTTATCTACTCTCTATGAAAAAGCGTTAAACATTACTCTTCGTCCAAACGAACAATTAAAACGAAAACGTAAAGCAGTCTACGATGAACATCAAAGCATTCTTCTGGCAATTGAAGCAGAAGAACCCGAATTGGCTAAACTTCAATGCCAGATTCATTTAAGAAACGCCGAGAAAAAATTAAGTTTATTTTTACAGGATTATACAGTATAGCAAAACAGAAAGGATGATAATGAAATGAAAGTAGTAACCACCAATCACATTCAGGAAATCGATGCAATTATAAAAACGGGAAAAGTCTATACAGATGAAAGTGACCGCTTTAGCTATTCATTCGATGCTTCATTCGGGACGTATTTGCCGGACCTCGTCATTCAGACAAAAAGTACAGAAGAGCTAGTATCCCTCGTGAAGTTTGCGAATCGGGAGAAAATCCCTCTTTATCCACGGGGCCAGTCTACTAGTTTAAGTGGCGGGCCGCTTCCGGTTAAAGGGGGCATCGTCCTCGATTTATCTGTGATGAATGATATTCTGGAAATTCACGAAGAGGACCTTGTAGCAGTGGTTTCTCCTGGTGTTTTGACATCGAATATACATAAAGCAGCTGAACAAAAAGGATTTATGTATCCACCTGACCCAAGCAGTTCTCACGTCTCGACAATTGGCGGCAATTTAGCTGAAAACTCTGGAGGGCCGAGGGGGCTGAAATACGGCGTAACGAAAGATTATGTTATTGGCCTTGAAGTGATTACACCTGAAGGAGAACTCATAAAAACAGGCGGGAGTACCGTTAAGAATGTGACCGGATACGACTTAACGAAGCTGATTGTCGGATCAGAAGGTACACTCGGCATCATTACGAAAGCAGTGCTCAGACTCATTCCTAAACCGAAGGCTACTGCAACAATAATGGTTATTTTTGATAGTTTAGTAGATGCAGGAAGTGCGATTTCCAAAATTCTTTCTGCCGGTATCTTCCCTTCAAAAATGGAATTGATGGATCAGGCATCCATTGTAGCAGTTGAACAGTTTGAGCCACTTGGCTTACCTGTTGATGCGGCTGCACTTATTTTAATTGAAATGGATGGCCATCCACTTGCTTTGCAAGAAGAAGTTGCCCAGGCATCTGAATTATGTCGTGCCGTAGGAGCAAGAGAAGTTAGAATTCCAAAGGACAAAGTCGAAGAAGCGGAACTATGGAGAGCACGAAAGCTCGTATCTCCGGCCATTGTACGGATTAAGCCTACGAAAATTTCAGAAGACGCCACCGTTCCTCGCAGCAAAATTCCTCAAATGTGTGAAAGACTACAGAAAATAAGAGACAAGTATGGTGTTCATCTCGTTGTTTTTGGGCATGCAGGTGATGGTAACCTTCATCCTAACATTATTTGTGATAAAACGGATAAAGAAGAAATGAGCCGCGTTGAACTAGCTGTTGCGGATATTTTTATGGCGGCCATTGAGCTTGGCGGAACCTTGTCCGGCGAGCATGGCATTGGAATGATGAAAGCTCCCTTTATGGAAATGGAGCTAGGGGCAGCCGGCCTCGATATTATGAAACGGATTAAAGAAGTATGGGATCCAAATAACATTATGAACCCAGGGAAAATTTTCCCTGAACCGGGACAAAAATTGGAGTTGAGCTAACATGGAAACATCACTTAAACAGTTAAGAGAAGAATTTCAATACGACAAAACGAATAACTGCGTCCAATGCGGCTATTGTTTGCCTGTGTGTCCGACTTATACAACATTCGGAAAAGAGACACATTCACCACGTGGTCGGATTAACTTAGTGAAAATGGTCGGTGAAGGAAAAATTACAGACTTATCTATTCTCGAAGAACCATTCGATTTGTGTTTAGGCTGCAGGGCGTGCGAAACAGCCTGCCCGACAGGTGTAGAATATGGTTCCATTTTAGAAGCCACTCGCGCAGCACTTGTCAAACGCAAAACCTTTTCTATTCCTGTGCGACTACTTCGAAAATCAATGCTGAAAAAGGTTTTCCCAAGTAGGAAGATGATGAACGTCACTGGACACTCCATTTGGCTGTACAAAAAAAGTGGGCTGCAAAAAGCGACTCGTTCATCAGGTATTATGCAAAGGTTACCTTATAATCTTGGTGCATTCGAAGCAATCATGCCGGAACCGGTTTCACCGGTGGAACGAGGGCGTGCCCTGAAAGAAGTGAAAGCAAAATTGAATTCGAAATATATAGTAGCCTTTTTCACCGGTTGTATTATGGATGCGATGTTCCACCACATTAACCAATTATCCATTAAGCTTCTTTCAGAAGCGGGCTGTGATGTTGTCGTTGTACCGAAACAAACATGCTGCGGCGCACTGCACGCCCATTCTGGAGAAATGGATGAAGCACGCAATCTTGCGAAACAAAACATTCTAGCTTTTGAAAAAGTGGAAGCTGATTTTGTTGTCAATAATGCTGGAGGATGCGGCGCCATGTTATATGAATACGGTCATTTACTTTCAGATGACAGCGAATGGGCAGACAGAGCAAGAGCTTTTTCAGCTAAGTCAAAAGATATCAGCCAAATTCTTGTTGAATGCGGATTACCAGAGATAGCAGCCCGAGCTGGCGAGAGAGTTACGTATCAGCGCTCTTGCCATATGACGAACGTTCAAAAAGTAACGCAAGAACCAGTCGAATTATTGAAAAAAGTGCCTGGAATACAACTTATTGAAATGGATCAGGCTGATATGTGCTGTGGATCTGCAGGCATTTATAATATTGTAAACTATGGTTCATCCATGCAGATTCTTGATGAGAAAATGAAGCACACGAAAGCCACAGAGACAGCTGTTATTATTACAACAAATCCTGGCTGCCTATTACAGATGAAACTTGGTATTGATCGTGAAGGACTCACACAATCAATGCGCGCCCTTCATCTAATTGAATATTTAGCTGAAGCTGCCGGTATCGATTATTAAATTCCTTCATCTATTGGTCTATTTGGCAAGGTGACTTTCCCAATAGACCAATAGAATCTCAAGTAAATAAAGTGTTATTGTAACTTTTAAACAAAGTTTGATCAAATTAATACAAGAAACCTTGATAACTGAAAAAATAGAAAGAGCATGTTTTGAAAAAATATTAATCAAAACATGCCCTTATACTATTTAATTGGATTATTCTTTTATTAAAAAGATTGAGAATTTTTGTGTTCATTAATCAACTAACGCACCCGTTATTTCTATTAGGTTAAGGAACTTTATTTCATTTTAGGCTTTATTCTCTGTTCAAATTCATCTTTGGCTATATCCCAAACTTCATATTCTTCACCAAACTTATCTCGAACATCTTGAGCCATTAAATCAGTAATTATTTCATAATCATCTACTATATCTTCGTTAAGGATTCCCTTAACTGTACTCCACTTAATAAATTTATCATCACTTGGGCTGATAATATAAAAATATCTGATTTCAAACTTGTTTATCATTGGTTCCTCCAGGATGAATTTTGGGTTTAAATCTTAATTCCAGTTTACAATACGAGTTATGTCCTCTTAAACTATCCTGCCCCGTTAGTCCTATAAGAAAAAGCTTTAAAGATAGCTCCGATCTTCAGCTAACGCACCTGTTAGTTGAAGAAGAAATACTAATCCCTAATAAGATATTTACCTGCCTCATTTTTAATCCTTGATATTACATCGTTCTCATTAAACTCTAAAGGTATATCACCATTTCGTAGTTCATCAATCATTTCACTTATCTCATACCACTCCATCAAATCATTTGGATAATCTAAATCCGAAGCAACAATCCGATAAATCATATAAGCAAAATCAAAGGTCAATGAATGGTTATTTTCTTTAATAATTTCATTTGCTAAATGACCTATATAGGCTCTAGCACATATCTCAAGGGTTGGTTTCTCTATTACCAATTCATTCAAAGCTCTTTTAAAATAAACTTCCACTTCGAAAATATTTTCGTCAAATGGAAATGAAGAAATAATATTTACGGATGGTGATGACACATCGGTTTTTAACAAGTTGTGCGACCAATTTACATAATCCTCAGTCCAAATAGTTCTCTTTTGAATCTTGTAAAATAAAGCATTTGTTTCCATTTTATTAACCACCTTATAGGTTCTATTCCTACAACCAGATTATAATCCTTATTAAACTAAACTGCCCCTATAGTTCCATAAGAAAAGGAGCTGTTGATCAGCTCCTGGCATGAAGTAAAGCACCCGTTAGTTTGCAATAAGAAAGTGTTTACTCTTTAATCCACTCTAACATTTCCATACGGTTACCAAAAGGATCGGAAATATAGAACCTTTTAGCTCCTGGAAGTTTATCGTCTTCAATAACATCAATACCGTTTGTTACCAGATGTTTTTTTAATTCCTCTATATTTTCTATTTCAAAAGCAGGATGTGCCTTTTTGGCTGGATAAAATGGTTCTTCGATTCCTATATGTATTTGATAATTTCCAAATTCAAACCAAACCCCGCCACGTTTCTTTAATTCTTCAGGTTTTTCAACTTCGTCAAAACCTAAAATATTCTTAAAAAATTTTCTTGCAGTGTCCTCACTACCTTTAGGAGCAGCGAGCTGAATATGGTCAATTGCTTTAAAAATAAAGGGCATTTATATCCTTCTCCTCTGACTTCAAATGGATATTACTTTTGCTATTTCCAATTTTACGTCAACTGGAATGATAAGGAAATTTTAAAGTTATTATTTATAACCATAAGTCTTCCTTATGGTTATAAAATGGTTATAAAGCTTTTGTTCTTCAACTAAACTGCCCCGATAGTTAAATAAATCGAGTAGGAGGAGGCGCCTAGCCTCCGACCTCTCACACCACCGTACGTACCGTTCGGTATACGGCGGTTCAGTTTAAGTCTGACGTAGTTTTGTATATCGTTCATATAGATTTACTAACCCTTGGTGGAGCCAATAAACATTATTAAGGATTTTGTCTAGAATAGGACTATGCGCTATGCGCCAATAACCCTTTCTGCTATTTCCCCATTCATATGCTTTTCCAAATGGGACGCCTAATCCTTTGAGTTTCTTCACCCTCGTTCTTGGCAATTTCCATTGCTTCCATAGGCACATCCTGAGTCTTCTTCGAATCCATGAATCTAAATTCTTCAATACGTTCGGAGTATCAATGAGGGCGAAATACCCCATCCAACCTCTAAGGTATTGCTTTAACTTATTTATTCGGAGTTTCATGGGTATCGGTAATTTTCTCGAGGTCATTTCCCTGATTCGTTTCTTTACTCTCTTCACCGTTTGTTTAGCCAGTAGAACCTTCGGGTTCTTCTTTGACTTCGTGAAACTAAAACCGAGAAACGTTCTGTTCCAAGGGCGATCATACTTCGACTTCTCGTAGTTGACCTTTAGCTTCAGTTTATTTTCAATGAAGCTTGAGATATTTCCCATTGCACGTTTGGCGGCTTTTCGTGTCTTCACAAAGATAGTACTGTCATCCGCATACCTTACGAATCGAAGATTGCGTTTCTCTAGTTCTTTATCTAAATCGTCTAACATGATATTAGATAATAAAGGACTTAACGGACCTCCTTGCGGAGTTCCCTCCTCACTTTTATGAAAAAGTCCGCCTATCATAATGCCTGCTTGAAGGAATTTACGAATCAGTTTGAGAACTCGTTTATCTTCAATTTTCCGCTCTAACATTCCCATGAGCTTGTCATGATTCACTTTATCGAAGAACTTCTCCAAGTCCATATCCACTATCCATGTATAACCTTCGGTTATATAGGACTTTGCCTTTCGAACCGCCTGGTGCCCTTGTTTGTTAGGGCGAAACCCATAGCTATTCTCCGAAAAGGTTGAGTCATATATCTTGGTCAATATTTGGGCAATGGCTTGTTGAATGAAACGGTCTAGAACGGTTGGAATACCCAATAGCCGAACTCCGCCGTTTGGTTTCGGGATTTCGATACGACGGACGGGCTGCGGTTGATAGGTACCCTGTAAAAGGGCAGTTTTCATGTTGTACCATTCGGTTGCGAGGTGCGGTCTCAGGTTTTGAACCGGCATTCCATCTACACCATGGCTTCCCTTATTTCTTTCTACACGCTTCAATGCCTGTATTAAGTTTTCCCTCTCTAGTATCTGTTCCATTAACATCGTTGATATCCTTTCCCTGCGTGGACGAGATGGTCTATTTGTGCCTTTATCTGCTCCGCCCTTTTGAAGTTCCCCGTGTATTCACCACTTCTTCCTTCAAATAAGTTCCGTTAGGAATTGTTTGCTTCTTCGCAGATAACGAACGCCTAGTATTCATCCTCCTTAATCTGTTCGGTCCTTCCTTATCTTCTCGAGTAGACAAGTACTATGACCTCTGCTGACTTCTGATGATTCAGCTGTCCATCACTGGACAGGTTACCAAGTGTACTTGGCTGTCATCAGACCTCCCCGGGTAAGAGTGCAATCTTTCCCTCCATCTATCTGCTTCATTTACTCTGTACCACCTTCGGCAGTAAGGACTTTGTTTTGTTTCGCAAACTCATCCAATGATACCTAGCCTTATATGAAGTTCGTGTTCCTCAGACCGGAGGTTTGCCGCTTGCTTCCTTCAGATTCCACGTCACCATGGACACCCTTGCATTAAGCTAACCATTACTACTGCCTTCATGGTTCGGGACTCACACCCTATAGATTGCACCCATGCCGGGCGCACGAAAAAGGTTGCCGAAGCAACCTCCCTTATTGAAGTAAAACACCTGTTAATTCATTAACCATAATAATTCTGGTAGATTTATCAAGACAAAAAGTAAACCTAACCATCTACTTTCAATCATAGGGGCAAGGTATGTAAGAATTATTACTAACCAACATCCCCTTGCGATTAGAAAATCCGATTACCTTTGCTTCTTACTTAGAAGAAATCCAATAGTTGCTACTAAAATCACAAGAAAGCTACCTATACACGCAGTAACTATCCCTTCTGTTTTGTCTTTTGCATAAAAACAAATAAATGTATTAAAAGAGACAAAAATTAAAAAAATTAATAACTTTGTAACTAAGTTAATTGTATTTATTGATTTCACAGTAAACCACATTCCTTAATGGTGAATTAACGATATCATATTAAAATAATTTGAACCTTTAAGAAAATAATAACAATAAAGAATAAATATTCATAAGGGTAAAATAATCCATAGTTGATAAGTTATATAATACTAATCTGACTTTAGTACCAATAAAAAAAGAGCTATAATCATAGCTCCAAATTCATTTATGTTATTCAACTAACGCACCCGTTAGCCAACCATGCAGCGCACGACCAGCGCTGCACCACAGAGAATGAAAATGGTGGAAAACCGTCCATACTGATTCTATGGCTGGGTGAGGAAGGTCGATGAACTATGGTGCCATTAGAGCCCATCCGTTAGTCTGACTCCAACGACCTCGGTGCATCACAGACTGTCGCTCCCTTACGGGAAGCACTCATGGTAGATTAATCCTATTCTGGTTTTTGCACCAGCCTCTAATTTTTTCGCCATAGGAAGGATGGTTTCAATGGAAGTTATCATTGAACGAGTATGCGGAATGGATGTACATAAAGATAACATTACCGCCTGCATTATGACCCCCGAAGGAAAGGAGATTCAAACATTTTCTACAAAAACGGTGTTTTTAATTCAACTGATGGATTGGATTAAATCACATGGTTGCACTCATGTCGCTATGGAGAGCACAGGTGTGTTTTGGAAGCCTATCGTGAACTTAATTGAGGCTGAAGAAATGGAATTTTTAGTTGTTAACGCACAACATATGAAAGCAGTCCCTGGTCGAAAAACAGATGTCAAGGATGCCGAGTGGATCGCTCAACTTCTTCGTCATGGGTTGTTGAAAGCAAGCTTTATCCCTGATCGAAATCAGCGAGAATTACGTGAGCTTGTTCGTTATCGCAGAAGTATTATTGAAGAACGAGCTAGACAGCATAATCGAATTCAAAAGGTACTTGAAGGTGCAAATATCAAATTAGGATCTGTCGTATCTGATATTATGGGCGTTTCATCAAAGGACATGCTTCAAGCGATCGCAAATGGTGAGGATGATCCTGAGAAACTAGCAAACTTTGCGCGACGCTCGATGAAGAAGAAAAAAGATGATTTAATCCTTGCCCTGAATGGGTATGTGAATCCTCATCAACGCATGATGCTCAAAACGATTCTAACTCATATTGATTTTCTGACTGAACAGATTGAAAAACTTGATCAAGAGGTTGCCCAAAGAGTTAGTGTGTATCAAGAAAGCATAGAACGACTGGATTCAATACCTGGTATTGCCACTCGGATGGCAGAACAAATACTAGCTGAAATCGGAACGGACGTTGAAAAACAGTTCGAAAGTGCAGCCAGATTATGTTCATGGGCCGCCCTCGTACCAGGACACAATGAAAGTGCAGGAAAAAGGAAATCAACCAGAGGCAAAAAGGGAAATAAATATTTAAAATCTGCTTTAACCGAAGCTGCTCATTCAGTTGGAGCCTCCAAAAACTATCTTGGAGCTCTATACAGACGGACAGCTGCGCGAAAAGGAAGAAAACGAGCTGGAATTGTCGTTGCCCACGCCATGTTAAGAATTTCTTATTATCTTTTAACAAGGAAAGAAATGTATGTAGACTTAGGCGAAGATTATTTTGATAAACAAAAGCAAGCTTCCATTGTAAGAAATTCGGTCCGAAGGTTAGAAAACTTAGGATATACCGTAAATATATCAGAGGCATCCTAACCACCGATTTATTAGAAGATCTAATAGGGCGCTGCTCTTTTTCAAAAAAATTGAAGCTTGCGTTTTATTTAATATGGTCTTTTTTCTTATTATTAGTGTTTAATTTTCATGGTAGTTTAAGTACAATCCTTCACAAACTAACATTGAAATAAGAAAAAGAGGTGCGGCAGCTACCTCCGTTGTTCAACTCAAGCCCCCTATAGCATTCCTGTGAGCATTAATTATCGGCTTAAAAAAAACAGAGCCCCTCGGTATGATGAGAGTATTTCACTGGCGGGCATCTTTGGAGAAGCTGGAGATCTGAGTACTCACGGGGGATTTTCAAATGATCCCCTATTTCAATCTGCCCCCATCTTATCAAAAACGGTCCTACCTCTTTCGTTCCTCTAAAGCAACCTTATACCTTGTGGTTTGAAATCCTGCGAATAGGCGAGTATTCGTGAGCATTATCTATTAAACTGAGGGAGTTCAATAAGAACGTAATAATTTAATAAAAACAGCCAGTTAGGTAAACTGGCTGTTTTTGAAATGAAAATATACATGAACTACCACAGAATTAACGCAAGGTGTATGATAGCATTAAATATCAAGTTTACGGGTACCAATCCATTTCACAATTTCAGGATCGCGATGTGAAAAGAACAAGCTCTCTTTCGTATCTAAAGTAGCGATTCTTTCCATATCCTCTTGACCTAATTCAAAGTCAAAGATATTGAAATTTTCAATCATTCTTTCCTTACGAACAGACTTCGGAATCGCAACGACTCCTCTTTGTGTCAACCATCGTAGAATAATCTGGGCAACGGATTTATTATGCTTTTCGGCTATTGATACTAAAATTTCGTTCTGAAACATGTTATTTTTTCCTTCAGCAAATGGCCCCCAAGACTCTATTTGAACATTGTTCTCTTTCATAAATTTAGAACTTTCTATTTGCTGGCAGAAAGGATGTGTCTCAACCTGGTTTACAGCAGGAATTACTTCATTATGAGTCATCAAATCCATCAGACGGTCCATTTGGAAGTTACTAACTCCGATAGCCTGGACTTTACCTTCGCGGTACAATTCCTCCATAGCGCGCCAAGAACCATATACATCTCCGAATGGCTGATGAATTAAATACAAATCCAAATAATCCAATTGCAGTCTTTCAAGTGAACTACCGAATGCTTTCTTTGTGCTCTCATAACCAGCATCCTGAACCCAGAGTTTTGTGGTAATAAACAATTCCTCTCTTGGCACACCACTCCGTTTGATTGCTCTGCCTACTGCTTCTTCATTTAGATAAGAGGCAGCAGTATCGATCAGACGATAGCCTGCCATTATTGCGTCATAAACGACTTGTTCACACTCATTTTCATCTTGAATCTGAAAAACACCAAAGCCTAGTATAGGCATCTCAACACCATTGTTCAAAATTACTTTTTGCATATAAAAACCTCCTGTTTTTTAAATAATCGGAACATACTACTTACAATAAACAAAATTTATTGGTGTTAAATTATCTCTCTTGATGTGTAGGACGAATAAGCATTTCATTAATTGCTACATCTGATGGCTGTTCAATGGCAAAAGCTATCGCACCAGCAATACTCTCAGCGTCTATCGCACCTTCATATGCTTTATCGATTCCTGGTTTAAGATCCATATCTGTAATGGAATTTATTATTTCGCTCGTAACAGCTCCTGGTGAGATAATGGTTGTACGAATATTGTTACTTAACTCTTCTTTGCGAAGACCTTCTGTAATTGCACGTACCGCAAACTTTGTTCCTGCATAGACCGTACTTCCAGCTCCAACAACATGTCCAGCTACTGAAGACAAATTAATGACATGTCCTGATTTTTGTTCTCTCATGGACGGAAGCACAGCCGCAATCCCATAAAGTACGCCTTTAATATTTACGTCAATCATCTTATTCCAGTCTTCGATTCTTTTTTTATAAAGAAATGAATGTGGCATAACGCCAGCATTATTCACTAATACATCAATTTTTCCAAACTTTTGAAGCGCGTACTCAGCAAGCTCTTCCATTTGTTCATGTGACGTTACATCGGTTACTTTATAAATAGCTTTTCCACCATTTTTTTCGATTTCTTTCTGTAACTGCTGTAAACGATCTTCACGACGAGCTGCCAAGACCAACTTCGCACCTTTAGAAGCAAGTTTTTTAGCTGTTGCCTCTCCAATTCCACTAGAAGCACCTGTAATAATCACAGCTTTTTCTTTTGTATTAGACATAATTTATATCTATCCTTTCTTAATAAAAAGTAAATTTATTGATCCAGATGTTTTGCCATCCAAAGCATCTGCTGAATCTATTTTCTAAAACTTCACTGCTGTGCACTTGAGAGCTCACGGCTGCGTCTAAATGAAAACACTCCAATCAGTAGAGCAATCACGACTGATGTAGCTCCAACCCAACTGATTTCTAGTATTGATGACCTCCCTGCAACAATACCTCCAATTCCAGCACCAGCTGCAAATCCAAGTTGTACAAAGGAACTGTTCAGACTAAGCACGATACCAGAGGCTTCTGGAGTCAACGAGACTAGGTTAAAGTTTTGGGTAGGCCCGAACGTCCAAGCAGCGATTTCCCAAATCATAAGCAACGGGAGGGTAACCATTCCCCATCCAAATCCAGAGACAGTGGACAGCAACACTAGTGAGATGATGTGGACAACCATGGAGCCGACCAGCGTGCGAACGATGCCGATCCGGTCTGCCAATAAGCCACCAACCTTAGAGCCAATCAAGCTTGCTATACCCATAGCTAAGAGAATGATACTTAATTTTCCTTTCATGGTTGGCATAACGGCGGTCAGAAAGGGAGTGATATACGTATTGAGCATCGAATAGCTAATAAATACAAAGAAGGTTACACCAAGTGTGAGTGCGATCCTCGGATTCTTCAAGAGGGTAAGACGTTTGCCCAGAGAAACAGACGCTTCGCCCTCCATGACCGGAATCGTCCGTGCAACGGCAAAGATAGCCAATAGGCTGAAGAGGCCAATGCCCCAGAAGATGCCCTTCCAATCATAAGACGTAGCAATCATACGGCCAAGGGGAACGCCGAAGACAAGTGAAGAACTATACCCCATTGCGACGTTAGCCATCGCTCCACCTTGACGTCCAGGAGCCGCCAGTTTTGCAGCTATACCATAGGCGGTGACAACGAAGACCCCTGTTCCTACCCCCAGTAAAACGCGAGAGACCATCAACAATCCAAAGCCTGGAAGAGTGATTACCCCAATGACGCCGAGTAGTATGATGGCCAGAGCCAGTAACAATTGCTTACGCTGATCCATCTTCGAGGTTGCTACCATAACAAGGGGCGTGCCGATTGCGTTACCGAGAGCGAATACGGTAATAAGCTGACCTGCGGTTGCTACCGATACATCGACGGAATCCGCCACTTTATCCAACGTACCTACGATGACGAATTGTGAAGTACCGACCACGAAGCTAATAAGGGTCAGCATGTAAATTTTCCAAGTATTTTTCATTCTGTTCTATCTACCCCTTTATCTATGATGTGATATATTAAGTTTTGCATTTTAGACTTTTTGTATCTTGTTTAGTTACCAGTAAAAATCCCCTTCGAACTTCTACACTTGGAAGCCACAGCATAACAACAGCTTATTTCCATACAATCAGCCCGTTAGAAGAAACTTCTGGATCACTTCGTTCTAATGTACGCTTTGCATGATTTATCTTTCATTCTTTGCATTATTATCGCTTCAAACGGTTATATTATTTATCCGCATCCTTATTATGCTACAAGGGAGAAAGCAACCGGTATCCCATTCTTCTCAAATGATTGCCCAATCCTCTCACGACCATTTACGCAGAAAGTAAATTAGCCTTATAATGGGACCAACACGGATGAAGAAAACAAAGGAGGATTTTATGTTTGAACAATTATATAGACAAAGAGTTGAGCTCGCCAAAATCATAGAGGGTCACACAGGACGGGACGGTTCTCAAATGACTGCTATTCCGTCTTTATTTTTCTCCCGTTATTCTAATGATACCGGACCAAATTACGGAGTTCACAAGCCTTCCTTATGCATTGTGGTTCAAGGGATGAAGGAGGTATTCTTGTCACAGGAGCTCTATAGGTACGGTCCTGCCGATTACCTTGTTGCATCCGTTAAGCTGCCAATTACCGGACAAGTCACGGAAGCCTCTTCCGATGTGCCTTATCTTGCTCTCAAACTTGAATTTACACCGAGTGAAATATTAGAGGTGTTACGTGAATTCCAAATGGGAGTTGACAAAAAGGAAAATGCAAAACGAGGTATGTATGTCAGCAAAACAGAGCCATCTTTGCTAGACGCGGTAACAAGATTAGCTCGTTTGCTAGATACTCCAAAAGACATCAAGGTACTTGCTCCTTTAATCGTGAAAGAAATCATCTATAGGGTTCTGCAAGGAGAACATGGGGATATGCTGAAACAAATAGCAATAGAAGGAAGTTCTACTCTTCAAATCAGTGACGTGATTGAACATATCATGAATAACTATGAAAAGTCTTTTAAGATTGAGGAACTTGCGGAAATAGCAAATATGAGTGTTTCTTCACTTCATCGGCACTTTAAAGAGATAACCGCGATGAGCCCAATTCAATTCCAAAAACAACTGAGACTTCAAGAAGCCCGAAGCCTGTTATTATCCGAATCAGCAGATGCAGCAGATGTTGCATTCCAGGTAGGCTATGAAAGTCCATCACAATTCAGCCGTGAATATTCGCGCATGTTTGGTTTACCACCAAAAGAAGATATAAAGCACCTGAAGGAGCAATATGAACAAAGGGTAAAAGCTTGATTCCCCTTCACGTGGGTTCATTCTATATTAATTTAGTTAAAAAAGTGCATTAATCTAATCCCGGATTAATGCACTTTTTCATTCTGCAATTTACCTATCTTTGTACGCCATAGCTTTATCCTGCTTCCGAACAAATTTCAGAGCATAATGAGTCCCACTAATATATATTCCCATGATGGATAGATGATCTATTAAAAATCCCATGGAGGACTTATCAATGTTCCAACCAAATGGATTATATACCGTTAACTTGTAAAACATATCTCTCTCGAAAGAAGCCTGCACACCATAAACAACAATCATCACCGCTATGACACGAAACACAATTGTGTGGATACGACTGGTGCTAGTAATTCCCGTTATCTTTCGTACTGCATTGATAATTGTTCCCCAGGACATTCCTATATGCACAGCCATGAAGATAAATCCCCAATATGAAGTCATAACATGTATCTGTAATAGAATCATGTCATTGTTTATAGGAATAAAGGCAAATATGTCATGGGAAATTGGCACAGAACTTAGCATTACTACAGCCATAGATACAAGAAAAAGCAAATTGACCGCAATGCTCAGAATACGTCGTACATTGTGCTTTCCCTTAAAAATTATCTTATACCATCTTCGATTTAAAATATTGTGGGCAATAAACAACAAAAACAATAAAACTCCTACCAGTTCATGGATTGTATTTCCAGTAATATGGTAAGCCATTGCAACTAACATCAGAACTGTCATTGAAAGGTCAATAACCAGCCTGATTAACATAATTCGATTCAAAAGGCTCTCCTCTTTCAACTTTAATTAATACTTGGGTCGTTCTTCGTAGGGAAGTATCATTGATGATAACATCCAAATTTCGTTTAAATGCTAAAAAATCCCCTATGTCTCTTGATTAAAATGGATCATCAAAAGAACCTTCTGGATAATCCCCACTTTTTCTTCATCTTCCATTAAGCTATTTCCATGCAAAATATCCCGCGAGGCCTCCAGATTATCGTCTAACGCTTTTACCTCCCAGTGTTTTGTAGGAATACCTGCAATCTTGGATTCTGTACTGCTGTCCTTTGATCCTGTAAAATCTTCAAGATCATATTTCTTCATTTCATCCAACGTGTTCACGAAGTCATCACGCTCCTGATTGGCGTGACAAGAAAAGCAGCGACCGATGTCTTCCTCGTAATCCACTGACTTGTCTCCATTGAACTCCTGGTATAGCCAATCGCCGTTACGCATCTCAGGGGGATTCTGGTCTACCCAGCCATCGCGCTTTTCCATCACGAAGATTTCATCAAGCTTTTCATCCCTATAGATTTCGAGAGTGATTACGGTGCCGTCAGGGATTGGCTGACCGTTCTGCACCGCTTCGATTGCTTCCTGGCTCGTGTAGAGCTCCTCTCTGACATTTCCTCGATTTACAGTCGTGTAGTTCACGACTGAACTCAGACATCTCCTGCTGTGAGGTGTCACCCGATGGCTCCTGTTGAGAAATCCCATTTGTGTCATTATTGTTGTTACAAGCAGTAAGAGTGAGGGACATCACCAATGCAAGGAACGGAAATAATAGTTTTTTCATATTGTTTTCCTCCTACAATTTTTAGTATTTGTATTGATTCGTTGGAGTCAAAATAGTATAAGATTCTGGGATGTGGTGCTGTTTTTATGGTTATAAATTCTGAATTACCAAAGGTAATGACTATTATTATTGGGGACTAGCTGCTTATGTTTCTTTTCATAAAGTGTACTCTGTTTAGAACTTTGGGTTTTATTTTCAACAGAATAATTGTTTTAGAAAAAGTAGAGGCTTTTTTATTATGCAGCAAATGAAAAAACGACCGATATCCTATTCCTCTCAAATGGTTGCCTAATCCTACCACAATAAAAATTAAAGTTATACGCCTGGTTATTTTGACAAAATCACAAATATCTTCGTATAGAATTATTTAATAGAATGAAATGACTTAACTGCTATAAGTCATAACGGTACCAGTGGATATTATTGGTGAAGAATCTATTGTTATCCCCTATGAAAAACAGCGTCAATATATTGAGGAAGAAGAGAATGACATAGGGCAAAGAAGATTTAACCAGGAGTATAAACATTTAAAATGGAGTTTGTGAAGAAATGTACTTAAACTAAACTGCCCCTTTAGTTTAAGTACATTTCTTCACAATCTTTATAGTGATATTAACATTGTCAGATTAGACAACTTTGAAGGGGTTTATTTTAAAGGGGCCGTTTTGATATAAGAGAATTTGAATTCAGTGAATTTCTATAACAAAATGAAAAAAGTCTAATTTTGTAAAAATTTGCATTGTTAAAAACATATAAAAATTTGGAACATAAAACTATAATTAGAATATAATGGTAGCTTTTCATTTGGAAGGGGAAATATTAATGAAACTTAAAAAAAATGTACTTATGTTTCTGATTTTACTATTATCTGTTTCTGTTCTACCACTTCAAGCTGGTGCTACCGTCAGTGATACTTGGCCAGTGAGATTTACCAATATCGGTACATACGATGGGTGTACTATTGATAACCACGGGGGTGGGAACATTGTGGTAAGAATTAAACAATGGGGTGTTCATTCTGGTGAAAAAGCTTCAACAAGATGGGATTTGAGAAAATTGGATGGAGGAGCCCTTGTTAAACGAAAATATGTTACTTCTGACTTTAATTCAAACATAACTTTTTATGATATTCCAAGAGGAGATTATACACTTACATGGGTAGCTGAAACTAATAATGATACAAATGGTTGGTATTATGTAATAAGTCCCGGAGCAGATATTTTCAGATGATTAAAAAAAGAAAGAGCTGCCCGTAGTAGCCAATAACTGACTACTACGGGCAGCTCTTTTCAATGTCATTGTATTGTTGACCTTAATATTCAATCATTCGGAAGGTTTTTCATTAAGTTTTTGAGTTTTATAATTAATATCATCTTCAATAGCACGGTTTAAATTATTTTTTATTTGTGTATAGCTTTCTTTATTAAGTTTACCTTCATTGAGTTGTTTATCTAATTGAGTAGTCATCTCGTTTCTTAAAAAGTTAATTAAAGATTGTTTTGAGACGCCCTGACTTTCAGCAATCTCTGCCATACTCTTTCCTTCCTTTAGTGAATGTGTATAATCCTTTTCTGTTATTTTCAAAAAGTTGTATAGATTATTGTAATTAGGTGTATATTCAAAAACAGTATTTTGATTTTGATTAGATAACGTTTGAGCTCGTACAACGTCTGTATTTGAAATAGTTAAGGTTAAGGAAAACAATAAAATAAAAATAGCTATTTTGTTTAACATCAGATCACTCCCTTTTGATATTTATTACCTATTATTAATCTTATTAATTTTTTTTATGTAAAAATTTTGATAAGACTTTAGTTCAAAAAATAAAACCTTTAAATGTTAATTTAAAGGTTTTTTATTATGCTCAAAATTTCCAAATTGGTGGATATTGCATTACAGATTAGTTACCTCATAATTGGTTCCATTAAACAATAATGGATACTAAAGACATAAAAAATAGACAATCATTGCGATGGTCTTCTTCAACTAAACTGCCCCTTTAGTTCCATAAGAGCTGCCGAAGCAACTCCCTTATTGAAGTAAAGCACCCGTTAGCCATCCATGAAGCGCAAAAATCAGCGCTTCACCACAGAGAATGAAAATTCTAGGTCGATAATGTTTTAATGGCTGCCTGGCATAAGTGAAAAACAATGGAAAACAAAAAAGCTATTAAAACCAATGGGCAAATCAATCAACTTTTAGATGAATGTACCGGGAAAATAAAAACTGAATAAACTGTTTGTATGATGAAAGGAGGTTAACAACGGATGTCTTCTCACAATTCTTATGAACCGAATTGGAACTATTATCGTCAGGGCCAAAGAGTAAGCCGCCAACAAGGTGGATCCTTAGGTCAAGCCAGTATAAGAGCACAGGGATCAAACTTAGGAACACAAGCTCATGGTGGTATGTCCCATCCGTCCCCTTCTCAAGACTCTGGTAGGCCATGGACAAGGGAGTACTCCAGGCTATTCATATCCGTCATATCCGTCATATCCGTCATATCCGACCAGTTCATATAATGGTCATTCATCAGATATGCAGCATATGTTCCAAATGTTGAACAGTCTCGGGAATCAATTGGATCAACTGAGTAAGTTGATTGCGCAGAACAATCAATTGTTACAATCCATGCAAGACCAAGAAGATACCAAGTGTGTCCAGGGTGGTGGCGGAACGGTCATTGTACGGATGTAGGATTACTCTGAGATATAATTAAATCTAAAATATGTCCAAAATTAACTCAATTTAAATTAATTTAACAAGAAGCTAAAAGGATCCTCGAGTCGAAGATCCTTTTTCAATGCCGATAACATTTGATTATGTGAACTAGCGTTTTTTCGTTAGTTGAAGAAGAAAAATCAAAAGCATTGTTTAAGAGAGTCTATTTTAAAGAAGTAACAATCAAAAAAGTTCGTAAAAGTGTACTTTTACGAACGAATTTTAATTGGTTATTTCTTCTAAGATCTCTTATGTAACCTAATTGATTAGGTTCTTCAACGAACTGGCCAGTTCGTTGAAAAAGGTATTCTAAAAAAAATGTAACAGACACAGAGGTGCCTGCTAAGTGAAGTAAATATAGATGACGTGAAACGTCATTTGCAAGAGGTATTAGATAACTATCCAAGAACAGGATTAAGCTGTGAAATAGGTGTTCATCCAGAGCTTGTAATTTGAGTTGAGGGTTAAATTACCAAAAACACCTTCTTCTACGATCGAATCGATCGAATCTGTCAAAACGATCAAATCGATCGAATCTGTCACGACGATCGAATCTGTCAAAACGATCAAATCGATCACAACGGCGTCTTCTATCACAAAAAAACATTCAAATCCCCTCCTTTTAACACTCTTACTATAGAATATGTTGGTATGAAAATAATGAATAGACAAGAGGCCATAAATCAAGAATACATAATCAAACAAAATAAATTCTGGTGCCAATCGATTTTATTTCCCTATACAAAAACCCCTTGTGCGGCAAGGGGTTTTTGTTTTTCGTACTTCCGTTAAAATACATTATGGGGTCCCGCCAACATTTCGCGGAAAACATACGGTAAGACATTTTTTGGAATGAAAAAGCAGGCTTTTTATACGCTAAGGAAGGATATTTTTCACCATAAACCCTCGTTTTTGGTGAATTTTAAGATGCAGTTCGTAGCGTGGCTGTCACATTGACCGATAATTTGCGTATATTTTAAGTGTTATTTTGCACATCCAACTTTAAAAACCCAGCTACCTTCACATCAGAAGATTAGCTGGGTTTCTTAATTATTTACATCTAATTATTTATAAGAAATATTCGGATCCGCCTAGTAAAAAAGCGACTGCTCATTGTTCAGCAATCGCGCCCGATTACTGAAGATGTAATGTAATATCAAAGGTTGTTAAACCCGGCTTGTGTGTAGAGATAATAAAGTTGTTTAATTCAAGTGCCGAATATTAGTGTTCAGCCCCAAATTATAAAGTGAATTTTCCACCATGATAACAATAGTAATTTTCAGCTTTAAGATTTTTAATCTTTGTCAAAGACTGTTTTGCTTTCTCAAGATTTAAACAAAAGTGTGGATTAGCAATGACTAATTCATGATTTTCTTTAACAGCTGAATCACCTGTAATTACACTTTTTAAACTTGGAAAATATAAAGAAATATGCCCTGAAGTATGCCCTGGTGTTGCTATTACTCTACAATTGTTATCTAAAATCATATCACCATCATGTATCTTTTCATCTATTGAAACATGCTTCAAATTCTTTAATTGCTGTATAAACCATTTACCAAATTCCATATCTTCATTTGGCATATTTTCTAGCATTTTTTCGGCTTGAACCAATCTCTCTGCCTTCATTTCACCACTAATGTATTTTGATTCAATTTCACTAGCTATAATGTTAATCCAAGGATACTTTTCTTTGAAATCATATAAGGAACCTATATGATCATCATCATAGTGAGTAATGATTATATTCTTTAAATTTTTTATTTCATATCCATTATTAAAAATTTCATTTTCGATTAAATTTAAAAAATTTGTATACCCTGTATCGACCAAGGTAAGTTCATTTTCTAATATAATTAAGCTAGGATAAATGTAATTTTTTTGTCCATTAAATTCAAATTCAATTGGTAATTCTATAATCTTCATTTTTCTTCCTCCATACTGCGCATTATAATAAGTATAATCCTACACAATTATATCTATAATTCAACATACATATCTAGTTTGGTTTAAAGTGCGTTGTTCAATTAAATGGTGTCACTTGACCGATAATTTGCGCATATTTTAAGTGTTATTTTGCATATCCACCTTTAAAAACCCAGCTACCTTCACATGAGAAGATTAGCTGGGTTTCTTAATTATTTACATCGAATCATTTATAGAACTATTCTGATCCGTTTAATAAAAAAGCGATTGTTGAAGAGCTTGTTGAACTAACGCCCCAGTTACTTTACCGTGTATAACTTCACAATCTAGATATTGTTGCATTACTGCAATTAAAAAAGAAGTTGCTGTCCACTAAGAAAAAGTCAACAATGATCGTAGCTGAGAAATATTTGTATTTAGATATCATATTCACTTTTAAATTCGAAAACCTCATCAACAGCTTGGTGATACCCACCCGATTTTTGAAAGGATTCCTTAATATTTACAACAGCTTTATGGAAAGATTGGTGGTTTAACACATGATCTGCGGATTCACGTAGTTGATTTGCTGTTAAGTTTTGCATTTGTAATTTAATACCGGCTCCGATATTGGCAACTTGTTGAGCAATTATAGGCTGATCAGCGCTTTGTGGGATTACAATTAACGGTACCCCGTAATAGAGACCTTCATTGGTACTGTTCATTCCACCATGTGTGATAAATAATTTAGTGTATTTCAGCACCTCAATTTGTGGAACATAATTTTTTACAATGAAGTTTTTAGGAATCTCCCCCAAATCAGATATTTGAGCTTTTTCCCCAATAGACATGACAACAGTATGATCAGTGTTCCCAAATGCCTTAAAACAAAGCTTATAGAAATCAATTGCTTGGTTAAAGACAGTACCCAGAGAAATGTAAATTAGGCTTTTTCCCTTGATTGCGGTAAGGTCGAAGTTTTCTTGCGTTGATCGTAAAGAGATGGATGGACCTACAAATTTGTAAGTTTGGTCAAATGTTTCTCCAAAGGGTTGAAACTCCCTAGTTGTATAAACGATTGTAAGTGGTGCAGGGTTACAAAAAACTTCATAAGGAGAACGGATTTCAACATCATATTTTTCTTTAATTTTTGTTGTCAGGTTTTGAAAATCATCATTTATCGTTTTAACAATTTCTGTTGGGATATTTTGTGAAAGATGTTCCAACATTTTATCAAATGATGCTTTTGTCTGTGCAAAAGAAGTACTAGAATTAATTGCCGGAAGTTTTAGTATTTGTGCAAGTAAACGTCCACAACCAAACATGGAATCGTGAATGATATAATCAAATTGTTCCCCTTCGATTTGCTCCAGAACACTAGGTATCATGATATCTGCCGTAAGCAAAAGACCATTGATTCTTTCGAGTAAATAATTTCTTCCACCTGAGATAAAAGCTTTTATAAATTTTTCACCGTCAAATGTTCGTACAGTAGCTCCCGTCTTCTCAATACGTTCTCGAAAAGCTTCTATCGTAAAGTACACTACCTCTTCACCACGCGAAATAAGCTCTTGCACAACTCCAATAGTTGGATTGAGATGTCCTTCTGATCCACCATTAATAAATAAAACACGTGCCATTATAACCACTCCTTAGGTAAAATGTTCTCTAGATTGTGTAAGAGTAAGGGTCATTGCCCCATACAATTGCTCAACTTAAATAATGGAATTAAATTTATCATAGTACAATATTTTAAAATCTCAAACTTTTAATTAACCTTGTAATTTAAAATTTGCATCAAACGAGATCTTTGTGATGCGTGTATTAAATATAAATACATAGGTATTTGTTTGCACGGGATAGTTTAGTAATCGGAATCAAATAAATATGAAAAAGCGATTTAAACAGGTGCAAAATAACGTCTAAAGTGACAGATAAGGTTGTAACTTTGATTTAAATGGATTTCGAAAACGTTCCTATTGGGTGTACTCTATTAGAACGAATTTTTGAGAGGGATTTTTTCAATAGAAGACTCGATAAGATAAAAGCACTGAACTTAGGTAATTTGGACAAGCATGTATTTTTTCATCCCATATATATAGTAGAAAAAGGAGTGTTGTATATATGGGATGGTATAACAAAAGCTACAATCAGCGTCCTCCACAGCTTCCAATCCCACCCGAACCACCAGAACCACCAACCCCAACAGTCTAAGCTGAAATTGGGGTACAGACATCAAAACGGAAACCTGCTTAGCCTGTAATGGGCTGGGCTTTTTTACTTTGGCTGTTTTCGTAAAGATTGTTGTTTTTTTGACCAAAGCAACCGTTAGCTCTATTTTGACTAACCACTTCACCAAATGTCCTTTATTAAGCGAATCATCATTCTTGGTATAAACATTAAGATGTTCCAAGCCACTTCAAATAAGAGCTCAATTAGGCTTTCTTTAAAAAAGCCGTTCTGCCTTTCTTTTTTTATTTTTTTATTTTTCATCTTCTAACTCCTAATAACTCAATATTTATTTAAATTATAATCCAATTTTCTTTGTTGTAATAAATATATGGTTTGATATAAAACTTCCTCCTTTACTTCATAAATTAATCCACCAGCAAGGTCTCAATCTTTGTTTAACTATTCTGCCCGGTTAGTTGAAGAAGCTATTTCCATCTAAATGTACCGTAAAATGGTATATTAATCTTTTTTATGCCATTAGAGCAACAATCCTTGCGAAAATAGCCTTTACTTTTTACGGTATGGCGGAAACTATCAGAACCTTGTTATTTGATTTTTTATCGTCAGTATTCATTTTTAAATAACCTCTAACAACCATAAAAGTTGGTATTCCCCACATAAATATAAAAGTTACAAGAGAATCAGTATTTATATTCAATAGTTACCTCTCCCATTCAGCATTACCATTTTACCATAAAAATCCATTATCCTTGTACAACTAACCTACCCCGATAGTTCCATAAAATCGAGTAGGAGGAGGCGCCTAGCCTCCGACCTCTCACACCACCGTACATACCGTTCGGTATACGGCGGTTCAGTTTAAGTCTGACGTAGTTTTGTATATCGTTCATATAGATTTACTAACCCATGATGGAGCCAATAAACATTATTAAGGGTTTTGTCTAGAATAGGACTATGCGCTATGCGCCAATAACCCTTTCTGCTATTTCCCCATTCATATGCTTTTCCAAATGGGACGCCTAATCCTTTGAGTTTCTTCACCCTCGTTCTTGGCAATTTCCATTGCTTCCATAGGCACATCCTGAGTCTTCTTCGAATCCATGAATCTAAATTCTTCAATACGTTCGGAGTATCAATGAGGGCGAAATACCCCATCCAACCTCTAAGGTATTGCTTTAACTTATTTATTCGGAGTTTCATGGGTATCGGTAATTTTCTCGAGGTCATTTCCCTGATTCGTTTCTTTACTCTCTTCACCGTTTGTTTAGCCAGTAGAACCTTCGGGTTCTTCTTTGACTTCGTGAAACTAAAACCGAGAAACGTTCTGTTCCAAGGGCGATCATACTTCGACTTCTCGTAGTTGACCTTTAGCTTCAGTTTATTTTCAATGAAGCTTGAGATATTTCCCATTGCACGTTTGGCGGCTTTTCGTGTCTTCACAAAGATAGTACTGTCATCCGCATACCTTACGAATCGAAGATTGCGTTTCTCTAGTTCTTTATCTAAATCGTCTAACATGATATTAGATAATAAAGGACTTAACGGACCTCCTTGCGGAGTTCCCTCCTCACTTTTATGAAAAAGTCCGCCTATCATAATGCCTGCTTGAAGGAATTTACGAATCAGTTTGAGAACTCTTTTATCTTCAATTTTCCGCTCTAACATTCCCATGAGCTTGTCATGATTCACTTTATCGAAGAACTTCTCCAAGTCCATATCCACTACCCATGTATAACCTTCGGTTATATAGGACTTTGCCTTTCGAACCGCCTGGTGCCCTTGTTTGTTAGGGCGAAATCCATAGCTATTCTCCGAAAAGGTTGAGTCATATATCTTAGTCAATATTTGGGCAATGGCTTGTTGAATGAAACGGTCTAGAACGGTTGGAATACCCAATAGCCGAACTCCGCCGTTTGGTTTCGGGATTTCGATACGACGGACGGGCTGCGGTTGATAGGTACCCTGTAAAAGGGCAGTTTTCATGTTGTACCATTCGGTTGCGAGGTGCGGTCTCAGGTTTTGAACCGGCATTCCATCTACACCATGGCTTCCCTTATTTCTTTCTACACGCTTCAATGCCTGTATTAAGTTTTCCCTCTCTAGTATCTGTTCCATTAACATCGTTGATATCCTTTCCCTGCGTGGACGAGATGGTCTATTTGTGCCTTTATCTGCTCCGCCCTTTTGAAGTTCCCCGTGTATTCACCACTTCTTCCTTCAAATAAGTTCCGTTAGGAATTGTTTGCTTCTTCGCAGATAACGAACGCCTAGTATTCATCCTCCTTAATCTGTTCGGTCCTTCCTTATCTTCTCGAGTAGACAAGTACTATGACCTCTGCTGACTTCTGATGATTCAGCTGTCCATCACTGGACAGGTTACCAAGTGTACTTGGCTGTCATCAGACCTCCCCGGGTAAGAGTGCAATCTTTCCCTCCATCTATCTGCTTCATTTACTCTGTACCACCTTCGGCAGTAAGGACTTTGTTTTGTTTCGCAAACTCATCCAATGATACCTAGCCTTATATGAAGTTCGTGTTCCTCAGACCGGAGGTTTGCCGCTTGCTTCCTTCAGATTCCACGTCACCATGGACACCCTTGCATTAAGCTAACCATTACTACTGCCTTCATGGTTCGGGACTCACACCCTATAGATTGCACCCATGCCGGGCGCACGAAAAAGCTGCCTTAAAGGCAGCTCTGATCTTCAGCTAACGCACCCGTTAGTTAAGTGAAGCTGTTCACAATCATTCGTTACATTAATGGAATGTTACTTTATAACTTAAAGACTAGATAAAATTTTAATAAAAAGAACTTGGAAACTGAACTGCACCCCAATTGTTAGACAACATCAAACAATTGGAGGTGCAGTTTTTTTGACTAAATATACGATAGACGAAAAATTACATGCAGTTTTAGAGTACTTGGAGGGGAAAAAATCCTATAAATCCATTGCACAAGAAAGAAATGTAGGTTTATCCCCTTTGAAGAGATGGGTCGCTCGCTATCTAGAACATGGGATGGAAGGAATTGCTTCATCCTATACAAATTACACTCTGCCCTTTAAACTAGAGGTACTTAAATATATGAACGATTATGGGGCATCGATCAGCGAGACCGCTGTACACTATAATCTTCCTTCCGATTCTACACTTTTGAAATGGTCAAATCAGTTGAAGGAAGGAGGTATAGACGCCCTTAAACCAAAGAAAAAGGGGCGTCTATCCATGAAAAAAGAAACCAAGAAAACATCACCAGCTAAAGGCTCTCAAGAAGCACTTCTTGCCGAATTAGAATACTTACGTGCAGAGAATGCCTATCTAAAAAAGTTGAATGCCTTAGTTCAAGAAAAGGAAGCCCTACAAAGAAAGACAAAGCGAAAGTAGTCCATGAACTAAGGGAACAATTTGATTTAAATCTGCTTCTATCCATTTCTAACATGGCACGGAGTACATACTATTATTGGGTAAACGCCTTCGGGCGTGAGGATAAATACACAGAAATGAAATCCCTTATCGAGGAGATTTTCCATACGCATAAAGGGCGTTATGGGTATCGTCGTATCACCCTAGAATTACGTAACAGAGGTGCTCGCATCAATCATAAAACAGTTCTCCGATTGATGAATGAACTAGGATTGAAGTCTTTAGTTCGCATGAAGAAATACCGTTCGTACAAAGGGAAAATCGGCAAGATTGCACCCAACATTCTAGCACGTGATTTCAAGGCAACAAACTCAAATGAAAAATGGGTGACAGACGTCACAGAATTCCATCTAGCTGGGGAGAAACTATACTTATCGGCCATTCTTGATCTGTTTAATGGAGAAATCATCGCCTATAATATCGAATCTCGGCCTGTTTATCCCCTCGTTTCCAAAATGCTGGAGAAAGCCTTTGACCGCTTGGAATCGAAAGATTCACCCATTCTTCATTCAGATCAGGGCTGGCATTACCAGATGAAACAATATTCGCATGATTTGAAAAGACATAACATTACACAAAGCATGTCCCGTAAAGGAAATTGTCTCGATAATGCGGTCATAGAAAACTTCTTTGGCCTATTAAAATCAGAGTTACTTTATCTTCAAGAATTTGAAAGCATGGAGCATTTCAAACAAGAATTAGAAGAATATATCCATTACTACAATCATCAACGAATCAAGGTAAAATTAAAAGGCATGAGCCCGGTAGATTACCGGGTTCATGCCCTCAAGGCTGCCTAATTAAATAAAGTGTCTAACTTTTTGGGTTCACTTCAAACTTTCCAAGTTCTTTTTTCGTTTGTTGTAGAACTAGAAATTATAGTATCACTCCTGAAAAATCCCCTCTCAGCACTTCCTTCTGATTTTGATTTTTGCACAAAAAGCAGGCAGAAATATGTGTTCTATTAACCTGCTTTTCAAATTGCTCAATTGTTACTTCACAAATTATTGTATCATCAGTAAATACTGGTCTTAAAAACTCAAAATTCATTGTACGAGATAGTACGTTGTTATCGCCTCCTATTTTTGTTGGTAAGGTAGCGGTTAGTAATCCCTGTATTACAAGTCTTCCCTGTTCATCAGGAGTAACATGGTGAGAGCCTTCATCACCTGAGATTTTAGTAAACAATTCAACATCTTCTGCTGTGAAAGTCCGTTTAAATGTAATAATGTCGCCTACTTTTAAAGACAATTTTATTCCCCCTTTATTTTAAATCCATTTATCTCAATTTAAATGTGACATATATTCAAATGCTGTTGTTCCATATACGCTTTTAAAGTGTTTATTTAAATGGGTTAAATCAACAAAACCACATTCAGCTACTGCTGAATAAATATCTCGTTTTTTTTCTATTAACTGCTTTGCACGTTCTATCTTGCAGTTAAGAAAGTATTGGTATGGTGAAATTCCAGTATGGGCCTTGAATGATCTGATAAATTTAAATTTTGACAAATTAAGCTCTTTACATATCTCGTCAAGCTTAAGTACATTTTCTAAGTTGGTATGAAACATATCCTTTGCTTTTCTAATTAGAACGTTATCTTTCTTATAGTCTGTAGAAAGATTAGTTTGAATAAGGCTATCTGTGAGGGATAAAAGTAATTCACTGCACAAAGCCTCATCCTTTCCACTCAATATTGCATTAGAAAGATTTAATATTCTTTGTTCAAGTCTATTATCATACACAATAGGGTTTGAAAAACGTACTATATCCTTTTTCTCAATAACCTCTAAAAGCAATTGTGGCTCAATATATAGCATCACATAATCAAGGCCTGTCTCATCATGTGCCCTTCCGTCATGTGCCTGTTCTGGATTAAAAAGCATAACACCATTTTGATATGATAATTGTAAACTGCCATCCAGGTTATAATGTTGAATACCACGCAATGTTACACCTATTGCATACTCCTTGTGAGAATGCTTTTTATACGTAAAATCAGTCATACTTGCTGACAACGCAGTAATACCTGCCGATTTTTTATAGATAAATTTGTCCATTAAATTCACCTCTTAATTAGCTTACCTACATCCATATCATTATTGCAGCATAAACTAAAAACAATGCCATCATTACATTAACAGTTTTTTTATGCTTCTGTAAAAACTCCTTGAAGATTGCACCGAAAAGTACCCATGTAATAAATGCTAAAAATCCAATAACAGTTATAGCAATGACGCTTATTGTAACCGCAGGCTTTGAGACATAATAGGGCATAACATAGGTAGGAATTACAGTCATTGTAAATACTACCACCTTTGGATTTAAAAACTGCGTAAGGAAGCCTGACATAAACGTACCAGATTGGTTTACAGTTGGTTTTGAAGTATCCGTTTTGTAAACTTGATAAGCGAGATACAATATATAAAAGCTTCCGATTATCTGCATAACAATTAAAATTTTGGGTATTATCGTTACAAGTATAGTATTCAACATAGCAGAAATAACAAGTAATAAACCAAAAGCAATAGTTGCTCCATACGTATATTCCATTGCCTTTTTTGTCCCAGAATTATGCACTGTGGATAATATGACGATATTAGTAGGTCCTGGTGTAAAAGTAACAATAAAACAATACATAATAAAAGATGTAATATTCATGAGGAAAACTCCTTTCAAGATATCCTCATTTAACTGTACATCTTAAATTCAAATGGCATATAGTATATTATTGCAGGAGTATATAAAACTTCTATAAAGTTAACTCTACAAATTTAGGTAGGTTCTTCTTCAACTAATCTGCCCCTTTAGTCGCATAACAAAAAGGTTGCTTCAGCAACCTCCCTTATTGAAGTAAAGCACCTGTTAGTCAGAAACTCGCAACATTTTTATTAACATCGTGACTTTATTTTAAATCCACTGCTCAGCCTTAAATTCATTCATACAGCATAGTTACAACACCAGCATATTCTGACAAATTTTCTTTGGAAATATCCAATATCTTAACTTCGGTTGTTTGCTGTCCGGAAATCTGAAGAAACTTATCTACCTTTGAAAACATCAAGCCAACAACCGACAAAGCCTTTGTTCTATAGTGCATAGGAATTGTAATAGTAGATTTCAATTGATGCATTACTTGAGTAGCTTCTAGTGCATTAATCGTGAATGTACCTCCTACGGGAATGATGAGAATATCTACTTTTCCAATTTCCTTTACTTGTTCTTCTGATAATAGATGCCCTAAATCTCCACAATGACAAATAGTTAGACCGTCCATTTGGAAACGATATAAAATATTGGGGCCTCTCTTCTCGCCATTTACCTTGTCGTGAAATGTCTTAAATCCACTAATTCTCACATCATCGCGGATGTATTCCTTCGGCTCTTTAACAAGCAAGTAATCACCTGTTGCAGCTTGAATTTTACTGTGATCGAAATGATTATGTGTAACGGCAACTATATCTGGTTCAACAATCGGCATACGGTAGCGGATAAAGCGATAATATGGATCAATGAGAATCCTAGTTCCTCCTTCTGATGTCAGTAAAAAAGTAGAATGTCCATACCATTTTATTTTCATACTAAAATTCTCCTTACTATGCATTTAATTTAAAATTTTTAAAATCAAGCAACTTTTAATGAACCACTAAGACCAACCGGATTTAGAATCCCAGTATGTAAAGAAGATATCAGCACCTTCTTTTTCTAATTTGCGGCATTTAGAACCAATTCCTTAGCTATGGCTTACACCTGTAACTATGGCAACCTGTCCTTTTACCTTAGTAATAGCAAAACACCACCTTATAGAAATTTTTTCCATTCGTTATAATTCCATTATTCATGTAATAGTCCTTCTTCTACTAATCTACCCCTGTAGTTCCATTAGAAAAAGGCTGCCGCAGCAATCCCTATTAATGAAATAACACACACGTTAGTTTAAGTGATATATTTTACAAACTTCCTCTAATCCATTAAAAAGACGATGCCTTGTTAAGGCATCGAACAGTTTTAAAATTTATTCAATACTCTCATAGATTTCAATCAGTGAACCATCAGGATCTCTAAAATGAGCTACTTTAATTCCCCAGCCTTCTTGTGCAGAAGGCTTTGTTATGAATTCAACCTTTTCTTTTAATTCCTTATATTTCTCTTCAACATTATCGACCTTGAAAATTAAAGCAATTTTATCAGTATTATGAGTATAAGAGACGCTCTCAGCACCTATTGCTTCAAGCATTTGTTTCCTCTCAAACAGTCCTAAGGTACAACCTCTAAATTTAAATTCAGCATATAAAGAATCTTCATTTCCCCAAGTAACCTCAAACCCTAAAACATTTCTATAAAACGAAAAACATTCTCTATAATTATTTACTAATAATCGTGTGTGTGTCAGCTCCAAACTAATTCACTCCAATTCTTTTCTTTACTATGTAGACATATACCTAATTCCCTTTAGTTCCATACAAAAAAGAGCTGCTGATCAGCTCCTGGCATTGAAGTAAAGCACCTGTTAGTTGAAAAAGACTTATTGTAGAGTTGACATAAACTGCGCAACAAGAAATTAAAAGAGCTAGGTATATAATAGCTAACAAACTCGTTTTATCATTAACAATTACAAATCATAAGTACATTACCATCTTTGTCTTGAAAGTTAAAATAAGCAAATTCACCAATACGCTCTATTCTTTAACAATGAATATGTTATTACCTTTAATGAATTTATATGCTTCGTCTATATCTTTTACATAGAAATTAAACAATACATTATTGGATGGTTCGAATCTTAAATCCGGATACAAATGTATGGTCATCTAAAGTTAATCCAGTTTCACTTGTTACAGGAATATTGTAAACAGGCGATTCTACAGGGTCATTATTCTGAGAGATGCCAATGAGATTGGAATACCATTCAACTGATTTTTATAAATCTGTAACATGTATAAAAACATTGTTAACTTTGCGATAAATAGGAGAACTTGTTGATTTCATACTTTTCCACCTTTCTTTGAATCTTACCTAAAGAAATTCAACAAATCTCAAAAAATTCCTTTAGAGTTATTTCAGAGTTCGAATAAACCATGAATCAAAAAAGTAACTATTCGTGGGGATGCTTCTGTTGGATATAGTGTATAAGTGCAGTGACAACTTGTGGACCGGATTCTACGAGTCTACCTTGTTGCAATGCAGTGAAGTTATCACCGCCTGAAGCTAAATAATTACTAACCGCTACTTCATAATCGTTGTTTGGCTGAATCTCTTGACCCTTCCTGTCTTTCATCGCAACAATGCGGCTGCCAATTGGAGCATTGGAGTCCCAACTATACGTTAAACCAACCGTCTGTAACCTATTTTCATAATCTTTCGTCCACTGCTGTTCTAAAGCAAGTTTTATTTGGTCTCCTGTTAAGATTAACTTACTGACACTATGACCAAAAGGCAAGTCTGTATAAAGGTCTTCTACAGTGATATCCCCTTTTTTTAAATTTTTCCGCATTTCGCCTTGATGGACAAAAGCTATATCTACCCCCATCGCTTCCCGCTCAGATTCTGCAATCATTTTCGCTAATGGGGATTCACCGTTTGCATCTTGATTTCGTGTGATTTCTTCAGGCATTTCTCCTACTATCTGATTAAAATAGCTCCCTAATCTTTTTCTATATTTATTAAGAAGAGCAACCGTTTCTTTATCTGGTTTTATATGATCATGTGAAGTGACAATAATCTTTGCTTGTTTTTTAACAATATTATTAGTACGTGGGTCAATTTCAAGATTTACTTGAGAAAAAGCTTTCCCATTAGAATAAGCTTGAACGATCAGTTTACCCGCTACAACGGTATTGGCATATTCATGGCTGTGACCGGCAAAAATGACATCGACCTCATCATCGATTTTTGGAGCCATCTCCACTAAAGCTCCACTGGGATTTGCTCCTGTCTGATCTGATTTAGCTGAATCATGTGCCAGTACAACAATAACTTTGATCCCTTTTTCCTTTAAAAGCTTAACGGTTCGGTTAATAACTGAAACTTCATCCGTAATTTCTACTTCTTTTCGATTTTCAGGGGTCACATACAGGTTGGTCTCTTTTGTGACCACACCGATAAATCCAATATTAATTCCGTCAATTTGTTTAATAACGTACGGTGGTAACAAGGGAGTACCCGACTTTCTATCGATGATATTTGCAGAACTGTATGAAGTATTGGCACCTTGAAAATAACCTGTTTCTTTATTGAATCCTCCATAAATAAGGCGTTTCATTTCATTTACGCCTTGGTCTAATTCATGATTTCCAGGTGTCCCAACATCAAAGTGCAGGAGGTTTAAAAATTCAATCGTGGGTTCGTCTTGAAATTGAGAAGAGATTGGAGGACTTCCTCCTACCATATCACCAGCATGAACAAATAGTGTATTTGGGTTTTCTTGTATATATTTTTTTAAATAGGCAGCCAGGTATTCAGCACCCCCTGCCATGGTTCCTGAAACCCTTTGATACTTGTTTAGTTGGCCGTGAAAATCATTAACGCCTAACAATTGTACTTGAATGTAGCGGTTCGATGTGGAATGATTCATTGTGGAATGATTGGGTGAGAATGCTGTGATTTCATAAATTACGAAAATGATAAATACCAAGATGAGCAAAGAAGATATGACCTGAAATTTTGACAACTTCCGATCCCTCCCTCTAGATGTAAATTTAGAATAACTCTGGGATTTTAAATCCGTATTAAAGAATCGTAATTTTTTGTTATATTTAATATATTAATTGTTAAATTAACCCAGTACGTGCATATCTTTTTAAAATACTCATATGGCTTAACATTTAGAAATGTGTTAAGATTTTGACTAGCCCTATTGGAAATAAAATACAATTCTATTTAGAAAAACTCCAATATTTCTTCCATTAACCTGATAGTGAAAAAAACGTTGCTGCTAATTCAGAAACGCACCCGTTAGCCATCCATAAAGCGCAAAAACCGGCAGTTTTTCCTTTTTACTTTCTGTACCCCTTAAAGCGTTTTGTATGGAGATACATTTTATAAATCAATTTATAATTCCTTCTTTACAACGTAAAAGCACTCATTGTAATTGTATGAGTGCTTTTACGTTGTAGAATATTCATTCAATTATTAAAACAAGTTTACCATTACCTATACCTTTTGCTAGCTGTTCAAAGCCCTGCGCCACTTGTTGGAGCGGCAAAGTTGTACCAATAATCGGACGAAGCGCACCGCTTATTAGCATGCCTCTTACACCGTGAATACTTTGATCATATTCATCTTGTGGTGCGTTCCAAAGAGCTGTTGCAAAAATATCACATTCCTTTTGCATTGCAAGACGTGGATTTATTTCAACCGAACCGCGATTTCCAATAATTACAATTTTACCAAATGATGCAATCAGCTTTAAATCCGTTTCTAAATTAATATTTGCTAAAAACTCAATAATTACATCTGGCCCATCGCCATTTGTTAAGGCTAGCACATCTTCAATCGTTGCTTCTGTCACATGATCAATGACAACATCTGCACCAGCTTGCTGAACCATTTTTTTACCTTCTGGCTTACTAGCTGTTCCAATCACTTTAGCACCGTGAGATTTCGCCATTTGCACAGCCTGTAATCCAACCCCACCACTGGCTCCATGAATAAGCACGGTTTGACCAGGCTTCAGACAGGCACGTTGAAATAATGCACGATATGCAGTCATTGCCGGTACCCCTAATGCCGCACCTTGTTCAAAAGATACATGGTCTGGTAATAAATGAACCAAAGCTTCATCACATACTATTTTTTGTGCAAATGTGCCCGTACTATTACTTCTCATTAAGGACGCAATAAATACACGATCACCAACACGAACATTTGTGACTTCTTCTCCAACCGCCTCCACAATTCCCGCACCGTCTAAGCCTGGGGTATATGGTAATTGAGGTATATAAAACGCATATGTACCTGTTAATGTATAGGCATCACTCGGATTGACACCGGTTGCATATAAACGAACACATACCTTTCCCTTACCTGCTACTACTTCCTCAACGTCTGTATATACTAATTTTTCAGGTCCGCCAAACTGTGTAACTTGAATTGCTTTCATATTATCAACCTCCTGCATTTATTTTATATCGTTAAGTTAGAATTTACAGTTTAATTCAGGATTAAATTCTTGAACTCACAAATTCTTTACAGTCTATACTCCATCCTTTACACGTTGTTTATCAATAGCCTTTTTAATGAAAAGTTCACTAAGTGATGTCATTTTTGTGAGGTTTTATCTCATCTATAATCTCAAGAGAATCCATATCAGAGTCATAATAGATAGGTTCCCCTTATTTATTCAACGGTTCTTTGTTTGCTAAGCCGATGGCATCCCCTCTACTTATATGTCGAGTGTAAATAACAGGTATCCCTTGTTGACGGCATGTATGAACAAGAGTCTTGGCCTTTTGAACAAAATGGAAATAACGAAGGTAGACCCACGTGTTTTACGAACAAGAAGGCTTTTAATAGCTTCTTTTATTACAGTGGCACAAGTGAAGGAGTTTAAAGATATTACGATAAAAGAAATTACAGATGATGCAACCGTTAATCGCGCAACGTTTAATGCTCATTTCATTGATAAATACGATTTGCTCGATGCTGTTATATCAGAAAAAATAGTAAAAAGTATCCAGGAGAAGTTAAATTCTCATGATACTTTAAACGAAGATACAATTATAAAAATCTTTCTTGCGGTGACTAACTTTCAGACTGAGTTAAGTACACAATGCAGAAAGATTTATGAGTCTATTAGTGAGATAATAGAACAAAAAATTAAAAAGGAATTAGAAACGGTATTTTATGCCCTGCTCTTGAAACGCAATCTTCCAAAGGAGAAGGAAGCATTAAGAATTGGGGCAGTTATGCTGAGTTGGTGTATTTATGGAGCTTCTGTTGATTGGCAAGATAATAGCTCTATATCAGCAGAGCAATATATAAAAATAGCCATGCCCTATTTATTAAATGGGATGGCTGTTCATTAAAGGAAGGTTTTGACCTGCCTTTTTTAAATGTGTTAAGGTAATCACTTGATTTTACAGTTATGACCAATTCCCTTTTACTTATAAACCTCAATCCGAATATAAAGATAGCACAGATCAAGCTGGCGATATTATGATGGAATTATATCGTAAAAATTACAGAAGATGGGAACACTTTGACTATTGGAGATTTCGAAATCCCCTTAAAATAAAAAAGACACCATATTTAATATGGTGCCTCAGGCTGTCGACAAAGTCGACAGCTGTTTTTTGTATAAAGTTTAGCAACAATATATTGTGTCCTTCTGTAGCTTTGTAAAAAAGTTTGATTAAATTAACTCTATAAACCTTATAAATGAGCAAATATTAAAAGCGTGTTTTGAAAAAAAGATTGATCAAAACACGCTTTTAATATATTCAATTGAATCATTCTTTTATAAAAAAGTTTGATCATTTCTGTGATCCTTATTCCATTAAAGGGCCCGATTGCATTTCTTATTTTGCTGCAGTTGCGAAATTCCCCATTGAAATGGAGAGTCGATTCCAACTATTAATTTGATTGATCAAAATAACAAGATCTACATAGTCTTTTTCACTAAAATGTATACACACTCGATTATAAAGATCATCAGGTACACGCTTAGTTGGAACTAACGTCACATGTTCAGTTAATTCTAATGCCACTTTTTCAGCATCTGTGTAGAAATCGCATTCTCCCCATGCGCTGACGCAGTATAAACGCTGTTCCGTTTCACCCATTTTTCGAGCGTCAGAGGTATGCATATTAAGACAAAAAGCACAGCCATTAATTTGAGAAGCACGGATTTTAATTAGTTCACGTAGTTTACGGTCTATTCCAGTAGATTTAGTATACTTCTCCATTTCCATCATAATGTTAAGTGCTTCAGGTGCTACTTCAAGATAATTAATGCGTTGTTCCATTTCCATTCCTCCTAAAATAAATTGAAAGTTTATATTAACCAAAAACAGGAAATTATATTAATGAAGGACTTTTTGAAATTCCATGTTACATTCTCCTTTTCAACGAATTATATATAATACTATTATTCACTTTCATTGTCATTTCGGAAAGGTACAGTTTATAATATTTAAAAATGACAGATGAGGTGCGTAGAATGAAAGAACTTCTATTTAATGTTGATCGAAACAGCACTCTACCTATGTATCAACAAGTTTATCGCTATATTAAAGCCCAAATTGTCTCAGGTAAAATTGGAGAGAATTCGAAACTACCATCTGTTCGGCAGCTTGCAGAGATGTTACAAGTGAGCCGTAATACGTCACAGCTGGCTTATGAACAATTACAAGCAGAGGGTTACATTCGCAGTGAATATAAAAAAGGTTATTATGTACAAGCTTCTATTTCGGAACTATTACCTATTTCCGAGATAATACGTCATACCAAAGCATCATCTAAGAGTATTGTAAATCCTACAATTGATTTTCAAGCTGGAGCTGTGGATGGAAACAACTTTCCTCTAGCGAAATGGCGCTCTCTTTCGAATAAAGTCCTAAAAGATAATCTGATTTATCAATATGGAGAGAATCAAGGGGATTTATTATTACGAGAATCTTTAGCAAAGTATTTATTTCAATCAAGAGGGGTGAGAGCAAACAGTGAACAAATTGTTATTGGTAGTAGCACACAGCAACTTTTGATGATTTTATCAATCCTTTTAAAAGAAGAACATAATCAAATCGCTGTAGAAGATCCCGGATATAATGGTGCCAGAGAACTTTTTTTATTACAATCATATTCAGTTGTGCCCATACCTGTTAAAGAGGACGGTATTGACATCACACACTTAGATAAATGTAATGCCCGGTTAGTTTACGTAACACCATCACATCAGTTTCCACTAGGGATAACTATGCCTATCAACGAAAGATATAATTTAATTGAATGGGCTGAAAAAGTAAATGGGTATATTATCGAAGATGATTATGATAGTGAATTTCGCTATAAACAGCAGCCTATACCTTCATTACAAAGTTTAACAAACAGCGAGCATATCATATACTTGAGTACTTTTTCTAAGGCATTATTGCCTTCCATTCGGCTGAGCTATATGGTGCTACCAAAAGAATTACTAGTTAGATATCATCAAATTGCACCATTACTAGAGCAAACAGCTTCAACACTTCACCAACGTACAATATATCATTTTATAGAAGAAGGATATTGGTATGCACATTTACGTAAAATGAAAACAATATATAAACGGAAAATGAAGGTGTTATGTGACACCATTCAAATGTACTTTAATGATACTGTTACAATAATAGGTGGCTCCTCTGGTCTCTATATTGTTATTGAAGTTACAACAAAGCAAAGAGAAGAGTGGCTCGTCAAAGAAGCGCTCAAAAACGGCGTTAAAGTATATCCATGCTCCCCATTTCACGTAGAGAATTTTCCAAGTCACCCCACTATTCAGCTCGGTTTTGCCGGCTTAGAGGATTGTGAAATACGTAAAGGAATTGAAAAGTTAGCAGACGCTTGGTTAAATATAGTGTGAACAACATATTAATGAGTATTTTATTGAATTATTCATCCTTAAAAACAGCATTTTCCAGAAAATTAAAAGACCATCTCTTAAAAATTGATTTTCTAGGAGATGGTCTTTTACGAATATTTTTATCTATCTTTTTTGCAAATGATCAAAGTATTTTATTAATTTTCAGTCTTTATTTTAAATCTACACCAGTCTGTATTGTTCAACATACTAAGACCAATTGTAGAACAAAGATTAAACAGCACTCGTGAACCAACCTGCCCCTTTAGTTCCATTAGAAAAAGGAGCTGCCGATCAGCACCTGTTAGTTTAACAACATAGTTATTCTTCTCTATCAATTAATTTTTGGTCATGCACCTGTTAATTTAAAACCTAATTTTCTTCTTAGGTAGTTTATTTGGTATTTCTATTAGCTTTGCAACTTTTTTATCTTTGTTGAACCTTACATTGTTAAGCCAATATACGAAAGCCTTTCCATTAAAACAGACTCCAAAAATTTTTTCGCCTTCCTCACCTTCTCCTGCGACTTCCCAGTATGAATGCTTGTTTTCTCTGTCATATAACCATTTATCAAATTCTCTCTGCATTTGATGTATATTTCTCCCTACTTTTGCAAGACAACTTATATATTCAGTATCCTCTTCGTACATAAATTCGACTTTCACAATCATAAATATTTTTTCCTCTCTTGCTTTTTAAATTTTACTAAACTGCCCCGTTTGAGTCGAAATCTTCACAATCTCATATTTATCTTAATATAAATCTCCTGGTATCTTTAAGAAAATAGATCATCCAAATTATTTAGCGATAAAGCAACCATTTCCTTTAACATAGCCAATATTAAAGGCTAGATTTATGTCATTTTACCATATTACCTTATGGAACTATCCTGCCCCGTTAGCGCCATAAGAAAAAGGCTGCCTCAGCAACCTTCCTTATTGAAGTAAAGCACCCGTTAGTTCTATAAGAAAAGCGAACCTTATTCAAGAATCGCGCTCAATTGTGGAATACAATCTGATAGAGTTCAAGAATCATACTAATTTCATCTTGCTTTACTTTTTATGACCAATAAATTACGGTTGCTAAAAACCTCATCCCAACTTCATCGTTCATGTTCCAAAATAAATTGTATCATCATGTAACTTTTTAAGCTTGGAATTGTTTTTCCTGAATATCTTTTTGAACGTTTATTCTTCTCACGATAAAGATGAGGACAATTGCACCCAATAAGCAGGTTGCCCCTCCTGCTCCTATCAAGACGAAAGAAACTCCAAGCCATTTGGCAAGAAGGGATCCCACAGCAGGTGCAATAAGCATAGAAAAGGTTTGTAATGATGTGGCCGCAGCAGATACTCTGCCCATCATTTGCTTGGGTGTCTCCGATTGCAAGATAAATCCATAAGGGACCGACTCACCGGAGCCCATGAAACCAAGGAAAAATGCGCCAATCACCCAGGCTAATGCAGGAAGATCTACAATCTCCATACTACCAAGTCCCATTACAATGATTAATGAACCGCTAAAAAGTAATGCACTTGACATAAAATGAATAGGTTTTCTTTTCCAATGAGTCCAGTTGCCCATTAAAAGTGAGCCTGCTACGCTTCCCAGACCCACAGCACTAATCAGTAACCCAAAATTCCCTTGCGTGAAGCCAAGGTTTTGGGCAATAAATACGAATAGTCCATCGTACAGGAAAATGATAAAAAACGCTACAGAGGATAGGATAACTGAGCTTTTTAATAATGGGGTATATGAAATGTGCTTAATGCCATCTAATAGTTCATTCCAATAGTGACCATTATTCCTATTTTTCTTTTCAGATTTAATGTCAGCATTCATTTCTTTTTCATCCATGTTGGGAAGAGTTAATAAAATTAATATAGCGATGAAAAAACCTGCAGCTTCAAATAAGAATGGACTTTTTGCTCCAAATAAAGCTATGACGCCTCCTCCAAGTGCAGGACCAAGAATTTTCATCGTATTAACGGAAAGCTGGCTAAGTGTTACCGCCTCTGGAAGGTGGTTATCAGGGACCGTAAACCTAATCATACTTTGTCTTGCTGGGTCGTAAATTGCTGCGACTGTTCCCTTCAAAAACACAAATAATAAAAGGATATAAAGGTTAGGAGCAAAAAACAGCCCTCCTACAAACATGATCCTTAAAAATAAACAAATGATCATCATTTGCTTTTTTGGAAGTCGATCCACGAATACACTTGCAAAGGGACCTATGATGACCCAAGGTAGCCCTAATACAATGATCACTGCGGCAATGGCTGTTTCATCTAGCCCCCAATGGTAAGCAACAATAACCTGTAAAGCAATAAAATCGAGCCAATTACCCAGATCAGAAAATAGCTGCGCGCCAAATAATGAACGAAATGGACGGAATTTTAAAGGCTCAAATATTCCAGCTTTCATGAGTTATTTCTCCTTTTCTCCTTGGGTTGCCTCTCTTCGTCTTGCTAGCAGTTTTTCTGTATTCCCATTTGGATCCTGCCCTTTTGGAAGTTGATTATTTCCCAATGCATTTATCGATTCTTCAATCCATTTCAACTCAGCTTCCAGTCGTAATTCGGCATAGCGGATGGTTAGCATACCCACATTACTGATGTAAGAGCTTCCGTTTGTTGGCCAGGCTTTTACAAATTCAAGTAAATCTTCGGTTGTCTCTTTTCTTTTTAGTAGATGACTGATTAATACTGAACTTTCCATATCTTCGTGCCAAGTGGACATCTTCATTAATAATTCGTCTCTAATAATTGGGTAGGCAGGAGGGAGTCGAAGCCAGTTTTCAAATTCCTCCCACCCTTTTGGGGTAAGTTCATAAAGTTTCTTTTTACGTCCCTCTTCCTCTTGTTCAATAGGATAAACAAGTCCTTCTTCTTCAAGCTTCTTTAATTTCGGATAAATACTCCCATAACTCATTCCCCAGTATAAGCCGGCAGCTTTATGCTCAAACTCTGCTTTAATATTGTATCCTGTACTGGGCCAAAAGCTTAATATAGCAAGAATAGAACTTTCAATTGACATGTAACAATCCCCTTCCACATATCATAATGATATATCAAACTGATATATCATTATGATATGTCTAATAACAGGTAAAAACAACCATAAAATAAAAAAATTCCATAATTTTCAGAAAGTTATCTTTCAGTGATTCAATTTTTTAAGAGTTGTTGTTTACAATCCGGCCCAATTGTTCTAGCAGCACTCTTGAACTCCCTCAGTATGATAGCTATATCTCTCGAATGCTCACTTATTCGCAGGATTTCATAACCCTTGAAAATACATTAACGGTTAAAAGCAATGAGCTCAGATCATTTTGGTTTCATGGAGGCATAGTTAAATAAAGGAGTAATAGGAAACTCCATATTCTACCATATAATGCACATAATCTCCACGCCGCCCCTGGAGGCTTTCCCTCCCATGTCTCAACGGGTCATCGAAAAATATGCCCTCTCATTCCTTCGTCATGCCTATCCAAGGGGTGGAGGCCAGTTATGCTAACCTAATGGGTCGGTGCCCTTTTGTTCAAGAAATCTGGTACTCCGTGCATCTTTGAGATCCTACGAATAAGAAAACATTCGACAAAAGATAAGCTGAAAATAAAGTATTAATTATTTTCAAGTGAGGTTCCCTTCGAGAACCTGTAAAGCATGATTTATTCAATAAAAACTAGGCTGTTAGAGCTGAAAAAGGTTGTAATTTTTCTGGGGAATAAGATTCATTTCGTTTGGCTATGCCTACAAATACTCGAGCCAGTTTACCAACCAATTTCATAATTGATTTCATTTTCTTTATTTTTTTCACCTTAACATTATTAGCGTGCAACACTTTAAACTCAGGGTTATTCATGACAAGGCACATCGTCGCTAGGTATAAGAAACGCCGCAGTCTGGATCTCCCACGTTTAGAAATGACAATCTGACCTTTCCATTTACCAGAGCTCGCCTCGGAAAGATGTAACCCTGCATGACGAAGGAGAGAATTACCATGGGCGAATCCACTTAAATCTCCAGCTTCCCCTAAAATTCCAGCTAAAGAGATTTCACTGATCCCTTTAATAGCCAACAGTTTCTTTGCGAAAGGAATTTGTTGAAGCACGTTAGTGACTTCTTGTTCCACTCTTTCGAGTTGCGTTGTAGCTAGATCATACTCTTCCAGTAGTTGTTCTAAATGTAGCTTGTAAGCATCATGTGCTTGGTGGGATCCGATAGAGCGTTTAGCTAAATCTATAAGTTGATAAGCTTTTTTCAACCCAGGCTGACGCTTCATTACCGATTTCCATTTGGCTACAATATCTTGAGGTTGCATCGATCGTAACTCGATTGGTGTCGGAAACAAACGTAGAGTTGCGATTGCCCCTTTTCCTTTCACATCTTTAAACACTTGTCGTAGCTCAGGAAAGACAACATCTACCCATCGATTTAATTGATTAATAGAACTAACGAGACGTTTTACGATTACGTCACGGTTGGACATAAGAACTCGAAGTTTTTCGAAAGACTCTGAAGCCACATGAACAAAAGAATAGTATCCATTCTTGACCATATCCGCAATCACGAGAGCGTCTTTTTTATCACTTTTGGACTGAGTGTTATCTCGATTTTCTTTATTTCTTTTTACAAGGTGAGGATTGACTGTTACGACATCAACCTTTTCGTTAGATAACCATTTCGATAGATTAATCCAGTAATGACCTGTAGGTTCCATACCGACAATAGTTGTGTCTAATCTGTTTTTACCTTTTAGTTTATTAATCCATTCTAGAAATCTGTTAAAGCCTTCTTCGTTATTTTCAAAAGTAAGAGGATCACCTACCACGATTCCTCGATAATTTACAGCTCGAGCAACGTGAAATTGTTGGGCGATATCCACGCCAACAACGAGATGTCGATCAGAAATTCGTTCAATGAGTTGATTTTGTTTGTCCTGCATTTTAAAATTCATATTAGGGTTCCTCCTAAGGTTTTGAGTTAGAGTGATGTCTTACTCATATCTTACTGAGGAGCCCTATTTTTTTCAAAGTTAATAATTAACGCTCTACAGGAATGCTAACCTGCCCCTTTAGTTTAAGTACATTCTTTCACAATCTCAATAGGGTAGAGCCTTTTTAGACACAATCCAATCACCTACAAAATAGAGTTCATAATGTCCATATGACTTGTATCAGAATGCTTATCGTTGTAAATACGCATTTTCCTGATGCTACCCCCTATTAGGGGTACCGCCAACATTTCGGAATTTTTGTACGCTAAGAAATTTTCAAAGTGGAAAATAGGTGATTTACGTACGTTAAGATAGTTTCATAAAGGGTGTAACTGATACTTTGATTTTGGAACACCTTTTGGTACTAATATTTAGCCTGGATTGAGTTTAAATGCATCAGTACCATAAACGAACGTTAATGGAACACCCCTTTTATATCAACATTTATATCCTTAACGTACAATTTTGCCAAAATGCTGTCTGGACCCCTATTATTGCTATCACTAGCCCTAAGTCAATCTTTTTCCAGTTCGGGTGGCGGTAGAATAAAAAATCCCCCTACGAAAGTGGGAGGATTACAATTTTGGTGGTGCAGGGGAATCCTTGCCCCACCTGCCTCGGCGAATGCCGAGAGGCTATTCTACTAAAGAGCGACCCTATTGGTGGTTTTCTACTTATACTGTCATTGGTGAGTGCAATTCTCGTTGCACCGTCGGCCCGGCACCGGATTCAGACCAGTTCCATCTTGACGATTTCCAACGAAACCGCCGCTCCGCCTTGCGAGAAAGTGCCTGTTCCCGTCTCAACAAAGCCCAATTTGCGATAGAAATCCCGCGCCGTGGTTGTGGCTTCTAAGTAGATCCGTGTCTTCCCATTCTTTCGAATGTGCCCGATGACCTTCACCATCAAGGCTTTACCGACTCCTGAACCCGCTGCCGCTCCGGAGACAAAGAGTTTGGTTACCTCGTTGCCCTCCACTTCGACGAAACCAAGGATTTTCCTGTCCGACACGGCGACCCAAAGCTCCCCGCGTTCTATGGCAGGGAGGTACATGTCCGGGTCCCTCCCATCCAGCCACATGTTGATCTGCTCTTCCGTGTATTGCTCTGAGCAGAGGTTGCGGACTGAATGACGGTGAACATTGAAAATCTCTTTGCGGTCCTCAGGGGTGGCAAGGCGTATAGCGAAATCCGTCATGAAATCTCCTCCAACTTACGACTGTAATTTTTGAAAATAAACTTATATTCTTATTCCTAATTATAGGATTAAACCATATATAAATAAAATGAAAGTTTCCTGTCTAACTTTATGGGGTCAGTTCATACCTGCTACTCGACTTATCCTTATTCAGCTAACCTGCCCCGTTAGTGCCATAAGAAAAGCTGCCTTAAAGGCAGCTCCGTTCCTCAGCTAACGCACTTGTTAGCTCAATAGTTATTTCTCCCAAAGCTCGATCAGTCGACCTTCAGGATCTTCTATCCAAATAAACTTTCCAAATTCACTAATCTCTTCTTTCTTTGCAAGGGGTACACCAATCTGTTCAAGATGCTTAATAGTCTCGTTTAGATTATGTACTTGGAAATTTAACATCACTTGTTGTTCTGTTGGAAAATAACTGTCATCATCGGTAAAGAAAGAAAAGATGGTCTCATTTCCTGATTGGGGCTTTATCACAGTCCCGTTCCAATTATCTATTTCAAGCTTCAACACTTCACTGTACCATTTTTTCACAACTTCAAGATTTTTAGTTCTCCAAAATATTCCTCCGAAACCTTTTATCATCGTATCTAGCTCCTATCTGTCATCAAAATTTTTATCTATCTGATTACATTATATATTCGAGATTTAAATTCAAGTTCCTTTTTCAACTATACTGCCCCGTTAGTGCCATAAGAAAAAAGAGGTTCCAGAGCAACTCCCTTATTTCACCTGTTAGGTTAAGAACTACGCTTTTTTATTTTTTATCTCTTCCAACAGAGAGATAACCTTTTCATTCTGTTTAATTATTGTTTGATTTTGATTTCTCATTTTTGTGAAGTCAAATAAAAATATTAATAAGATTGCTACTATAAGGAAAGCCATAATTCACCTCTACACTCTACTTTTCTCTAAATTATACCAGTTCTTATTCAACTAACCTGCCCCGTTAGTTGAATAACAAAAAAACCGGCTATTCAAGCCGGATCTTAAACTCTTGCTACCATTTAGTTTAAGTGTACTTATTCACAATAATAAGCAACTACCTTTTTAAATGATATTTGTATTTACATTTTACCGATTATATTTCCAACATTATCTAAGAATTCTATTTTTATGTTATCGAAGTTTTCTTGATTGTTATTGTTCATCATTATCCAAATTCCAGCTTTATCATTGAGCATAACAATATCCGCATCTTTTCCATTAACTTTTATGGTCTTGGTTTTAGTAACTATATCTTTTGGTATGACACCGTGTAAAAGAATATCTCCATTTAACTCATCAACAACACTTGAATATGAATAACCTCCATTTTCATCCTGAGAATAATAGCTTAGTTTCCAACCAAATATTCCTTTCTCAAACTGTACTAATGAAACATTATTACCAACTTCAAATGGCACAAATGTATAATTACCAATTCGGTAAAATTCTTTATCACCAATTTCATTTTGAGCAACTTCAGTTTTAAATTCACTATTTATGAATTTTTCGAATGCTTCATCGGCAGTTTTGGAGCTTAGATTTACTGTTTCTATAATTGCGAGTATTGCATAGATAAAAACAATTGTTGTGACAAAAATTAAGGTTGCTTTTGTACGTTTCCCCATACAAATCTCTTCCTCCATTCTCTTTCTATTCTCACCTTGAACTTCTTGAAGTAACCTGCCCCTTTAGTTCCATAAGAAAAAGCTGCCTCAAAGACAGCTCCGATCTTCAGCTAACGCACCTGTTCATTAAAAATCCATTAATTTTATAAATGCCAAACTCCTCCTGAAACAGGTGTAAAGCCACATATTTTATAAAAGTTTATATTTACCTTTCTCATATGCCACAGTTTTTGTATAAAAAGAGGAAGCAAAACAATAATGACCGGGTTTGGTGAGCATCAATAAGGAGCATCAATAAGATCGTAATATTTTGTGAAAGACTTAATTCCTATGTTACTAGTAATATTCCCCTTTTCATTTTCAAACAAAAAGCCATCTTCAAATTCTCCAATATAATTCTCACCTTCATCTTCCATATATTTAATAAATGGCTCGTAGTTGCCTTGTTTTACTATGTATTGATCAGGATTTTGCCAAACACGGACCATTTCAACATCTTGAAATGTTAATTTTGTAATTCCAATTGCTAACGGAATAGGATTTCCCTCTTGAAAAATATGATCCCTTTTTATAAATACTAGTACAAAAATTAAAGCAAGTATAATAATAAAAAATCTAAAAAAATTTGACTTAAACATTGATTTCAACCTTTTTATCCCTCCCCTCTATTATTTATTTTAATAAATATAATATTAACATATAATCCTTTATACTTATTGAGCTAACCTGCCCCTTTAGTTTAAGTACATTTTTTCACAATCTCAATAGTGTAGAGCCTTTTTAGACACAATCCACTCACCTACAAAATAGAGTTCATAATGTCCATATGACTTGTATCAGAATGCTTATCGTTGTAAATACGCATTATCCTGATGCTACCCTTATATAAGGTAATGAAGGTAGGTTGCTACTTATATCTAACTGATACAGATAAGCTATTGATATGTATAGAGGTCCTGGGTGGTGCTCAGAGGTACAGTGATGGTGAATCATATGTTCTATCAGTATGCTTCAATGAGTGAACCAGCAGTGACTGTGAGGTGCAGTCTGTTGTGTATCCCTACCAATGATAGATGATATGTCTAATGCGTTATGTCGTTATGCTTATGATGGTTGATGTATCATGCTATGAGTAAGCAAGGAGCATGACGTTATGATGATAGGTAGTTCAATCGATGATGGATACAACATAGAGAGCACAAGAAGAGAAGCATATCAAGCATGTCAAGGTAAACAATGTTTACCCTCCATTGATAGAAGATTCAGTTACAAATCCGCAGGGATCCAAATGAGTTCGAGGAAAGACTTAAAGGTACGCCCTACCACTTTCATAAAAAATCACTTTTTTACCTATAATAATAACGTGTGAAGTGTCGTTCACACTACAGGACCCAAAACGCGGTTTGACCGTGAACTTTAAAAATCTAATCTTTACATTTTCAAAGGATAAAACATATAAAAATATGTTATATTATGGAACAACAAAGAAGGAGGAATTGTTCAATGAAATACCATTATAATTTTATAATTGATGGAAAGCTCATCGAAGTTGAGGAAAGAAGTTATGAACGTGCTGAGCAGCGTGCTAAAGAAATTCTGGCAGAAATGAATCAAATAAAAACCAAAAAATAAAAGCCTAATCGAGACTAAAAATCTTGGTTAGGCTTTTATTTTTACTTTTTTTTAATTTCCCCCTGCTTCTATGGAGCATTTCACGAGTTTTTCTTTCATATACAGGATTTTGTTCAATGATGAGTATACATCAGGGGTCACTGTTGCTACCTTAAAATTAGGTAATCATTATTCTGTTGGTGATTATGGGTTGAAAATGAGATATTGTGATTTAGGAGGAACAAAAGGTACTGTTTGGACAAGTGTAGATGCCTTAAAGACAGCTCTAATCTTCAGCTAAAGCACCCGTTAGTTTTATAAGAAAAAGCTTACCGCACAACCTACTTATTAGCACCTAGTTAAAGAAAGACATCCTAATGAATGAATTTCCAGTTGTTAAAATGAGTAATACACCAATTCCTATGAACAATATCCGCCAGAACCAATAACTACTTATGAAAGGAAAAAAATCGATTTTTCCTTCTTCAATCTCTTTTATACTCTTATCCATCCACTTGTACTGAAACAAACCAAAATACAGGAAAATTACTCCCGTTACAAAAACAAATAAACCACCTATCATTTCCTCCACTTCATCGAACTCCCTACTTTTTCATCCTACCATTATCTTAGTATATATTACTCTTCAACAAAGCAGCCCCTTTAGTTCCATAAGAAAAGAGCTACTGATCAGCTCCTGGCATTGAAGTACAGCACCTGTTAGTCGATTAAATTAGCCAAAACAGCTAAGAAAATAAATACTGTAATCAAAGTCGACCATCCTACTTTTCTTGTTACCGATTTCTGAAGGAATTTGATTTTAGATACAATAAAAAGAACACCAAAAAGTACAGTAAATATACATACTGATTTAAGCCAAAGAGAAATACCAATTTTATCAAGATACGGAGGAAGGAAAGTTAGTACAATAAAAATTGAACTACCAAACGCTACATTTTCCCATTTTTTCAAATTGTCCTGCCACCTTTAATTTTTCAAATTTTAAACAACATTCCAATAATAAACGTTTTTTTGGTTATTTATAAAAGTAATAATACTCTGTTTTCTTTAATTTCTTAATCAACTAATCTGCCCCGTTTGTTGCATAAGAAAAGGAGCTGTTGATCAGCTCCTGGTAATGAAGTAACGCACCCGTTAGTTTAAGTGTATAACTTCACATTTAACAAAAATAATCAACTGCGTCAGTTAGAAACCTGATCTTTCGTCTCTGATAAAGGAGCATAAAAGTATGTATTGCAAATTTTATGTATCTGTACGTACTTCCTCCCATTCTTGTTCCATATAATTTACTAGCCAATTAGAGTGTAGTGTCTTTCATGTACAACACCTTCATCTAGTGATGATGGAATTTCCAAATTTGGGTTACGTAAAAATCACTTTAACTTAATATTACCAATATAAGAGAGGTTTCTGATATTGAATAATCTGTCTCTTCTAAGGCATTCTTCGTGTTGTTCATTATCCTCTATCCCACCACCAGGTATAAAGAGCAGTGACTATTTCTCAATTATTTTTTAGAATGATTAGGAGCCTAATGCAAATAATAAACTTCAAAAAACAGTGATTGAAGATGACTACACTAAGATTATTATAGGTCATGTAGAATAATACCTTTTTAATATAAATAGGGATAGCCCAATCACTATCCCTAACATTACTTATGATTTCGATTAACGAGTTCTTCCACCTAATTGTTGTTCAGCCATTTGCACTAAACGTTTTGTAATTTCTCCACCAACAGATCCGTTTGCACGAGATGTTGTATCAGCGCCAAGTGTAACACCGAATTCACTAGCGATTTCGTATTTCATTTGTTCTAGAGCTTGCTCTGCACCATTAACTACTAATTGATTACTGTTGTTATTTCTAGCCATGTTGTCAGCTCCTATGAATGTAATGTGTTGCTATTCATAGGTTTTGATATTGTTAAGAGTTATATACATAGAAAATTAAATTAAATTAAGGAAGTGATTAAAATTAAATAACTCACCTGTAGCTCTAGAAGGGAAGAGCGGAAAACATTGTAGCAACCGGGTTGCATGGTATGGGTTTCAGAAGCTCCGAAAAGAAAATAAGCTGAGGCAGGTGTAAATCCTGCCGGTGAATATCCGTAGAGAAGCGGGTTCACCCCTAGCCTATGCTTACGAAATGAGTGCGGGTTCGAATCCCGTCAAAAAGGCTTTCTCCTCCTATTGCACAGATTGTGTCTTATGCGACAAAAAAGGCATGCTCGCCATATGGAACTAACCTGACCCGTTAGTTGCATAAAATCGAGTAGGAGGAGGCGCCTAGCCTCCGACCTCTCACACCACCGTACATACCGTTCGGTATACGGCGGTTCAGTTTAAGTCTGACGTAGTTTTGTATATCGTTCATATAGATTTACTAACCCATGATGGAGCCAATAAACATTATTAAGGGTTTTGTCTAGAATAGGACTATGCGCTATGCGCCAATAACCCTTTCTGCTATTTCCCCATTCATATGCTTTTCCAAATGGGACGCCTAATCCTTTGAGTTTCTTCACCCTCGTTCTTGGCAATTTCCATTGCTTCCATAGGCACATCCTGAGTCTTCTTCGAATCCATGAATCTAAATTCTTCAATACGTTCGGAGTATCAATGAGGGCGAAATACCCCATCCAACCTCTAAGGTATTGCTTTAACTTATTTATTCGGAGTTTCATGGGTATCGGTAATTTTCTCGAGGTCATTTCCCTGATTCGTTTCTTTACTCTCTTCACCGTTTGTTTAGCCAGTAGAACCTTCGGGTTCTTCTTTGACTTCGTGAAACTAAAACCGAGAAACGTTCTGTTCCAAGGGCGATCATACTTCGACTTCTCGTAGTTGACCTTTAGCTTCAGTTTATTTTCAATGAAGCTTGAGATATTTCCCATTGCACGTTTGGCGGCTTTTCGTGTCTTCACAAAGATAGTACTGTCATCCGCATACCTTACGAATCGAAGATTGCGTTTCTCTAGTTCTTTATCTAAATCGTCTAACATGATATTAGATAATAAAGGACTTAACGGACCTCCTTGCGGAGTTCCCTCCTCACTTTTATGAAAAAGTCCGCCTATCATAATGCCTGCTTGAAGGAATTTACGAATCAGTTTGAGAACTCGTTTATCTTCAATTTTCCGCTCTAACATTCCCATGAGCTTGTCATGATTCACTTTATCGAAGAACTTCTCCAAGTCCATATCCACTACCCATGTATAACCTTCGGTTATATAGGACTTTGCCTTTCGAACCGCCTGGTGCCCTTGTTTGTTAGGGCGAAATCCATAGCTATTCTCCGAAAAGGTTGAGTCATATATCTTAGTCAATATTTGGGCAATGGCTTGTTGAATGAAACGGTCTAGAACGGTTGGAATACCCAATAGCCGAACTCCGCCGTTTGGTTTCGGGATTTCGATACGACGGACGGGCTGCGGTTGATAGGTACCCTGTAAAAGGGCAGTTTTCATGTTGTACCATTCGGTTGCGAGGTGCGGTCTCAGGTTTTGAACCGGCATTCCATCTACACCATGGCTTCCCTTATTTCTTTCTACACGCTTCAATGCCTGTATTAAGTTTTCCCTCTCTAGTATCTGTTCCATTAACATCGTTGATATCCTTTCCCTGCGTGGACGAGATGGTCTATTTGTGCCTTTATCTGCTCCGCCCTTTTGAAGTTCCCCGTGTATTCACCACTTCTTCCTTCAAATAAGTTCCGTTAGGAATTGTTTGCTTCTTCGCAGATAACGAACGCCTAGTATTCATCCTCCTTAATCTGTTCGGTCCTTCCTTATCTTCTCGAGTAGACAAGTACTATGACCTCTGCTGACTTCTGATGATTCAGCTGTCCATCACTGGACAGGTTACCAAGTGTACTTGGCTGTCATCAGACCTCCCCGGGTAAGAGTGCAATCTTTCCCTCCATCTATCTGCTTCATTTACTCTGTACCACCTTCGGCAGTAAGGACTTTGTTTTGTTTCGCAAACTCATCCAATGATACCTAGCCTTATATGAAGTTCGTGTTCCTCAGACCGGAGGTTTGCCGCTTGCTTCCTTCAGATTCCACGTCACCGTGGACACCCTTGCATTAAGCTAACCACTACTACTGCCTTCATGGTTCGGGACTTTCACCCTATAGATTGCACCCATGCCGGGCGCACGAAAAAGCTGCCTTAAAGACAGCTCCGATTTTCAGCTAATGCACGTTCGACCTGTTTTCATTAAGGCTGTATTTAAAATAGTGGCATTTTCACGTTCTAGTAAACCGATACTGCCAATTTCACTAGAGAGAGAAATTGGGGCATCTCCATGCTCTTTCAATTAATGTTCGTATTCGCCGTCATCATCGTGATATGTTGCGATACCATTGGGGGCATATGGGCTATTTAGAAGAAACCATATAAGAATTGGAAAAACAAATCGATCAACCCCTGTCCCCCTATCGTAAGGAAGTAGAATTATTGGATGGTATACCTGGCGTGAACAAAGCTGCTGCAGCTACTTTTATCGCAGGGATGGGCGTTAATTTGACCGTATTTAAGTCGGCTAAGCATCTTGCCTCATGGGCTGGTGTGAATCCCGGAAATTATGAAAGTGCTGGTAAAAAAACAAGGAAAACCACACAAGGAAACAAAGCATTAAAAACGATGGCCGTAGAGTGTACTCGTAACCTCAAGGCAAAGTAATCGAATTGCTTCACATCGAAAAAGGATTACCAAACGTAATTTGAGCCTAGATGATGATAGGGTTCTCCTGTTTTTAAGATGTTGTAAGCAATCGCTTGAAGAAAAAAAATTAACGAAGAATTAATAATGATCGAATTCCTAAAAAAGAAAGGCTATACAATCGCTCCATCTGAACAACAAACTGCATAACCAATTAATTTAACGACATAGCACATTTACGTCCTTCAAAAAATTAATATATGGTGGGCTTATATTGTATGCCCTTCACGAATATGTGTTCATACAAAAAAGGTTGCCTCAGCAACCTCTCATAGTGAAGTAAATCACCCAGTAGTTTAACAACATTAATAAAAAGGGATTTTTTCTAATTAAGATAACCGTAGAGTGTGTTTTGTAATGACATCAATCAATGCATCCCAATCGTTATAGTGAAGCTCATGCCCTGTACCATTCAATGTGAATAAGTCTGCATTTGTAATTAAGTTAGCAAGCATCTTCCCATGTTCGTATGGAATAATTGGATCTTCAGTACCATGGATGATCAAAGTAGGAACAGTAATTTCTTTCGTTCTCGTTAGGTATGACTCACCTCCCGATATTAGACCATGATTATTCATGCTAGCTATGTTGTTAGACCTTCTTATTTCTTCGATTGCCAATTGGTGTACACGCTGTTCATCGAATGTATGTCTTGATCCAGAGATTATTCTCCATTTCCCCACGATAAATTCAATAATGGATTGGTCATTGGTCCAGTCTATTGCACCTGCTTGACCAAAAAATTTTGTCACTTTATCCTCCATTGGAGGTAGCTCTGGTGCAAAATTTGATGTCGCAATAAGGGTAACTGTCAAAACCCTTTCAGGGTGCCTTAATGCAATCATTTGAGTAAGCATGCCGCCCATTGACATCCCTACTATATGGGCTTGCTCAATACCATAACTATCTAACACATGAATAGCATCGTCAGCCAAATCTTCAAAGGAGTATTCTGGGTTTCCTGGTGGATAAGTAGTTGAACGGCCAACATCACGACTATCATACCGAATGACATATAGGCCCCGGTCTGCTAAGCGTTGACAGAAATCTTCTTCCCACCATACCATAGATGCAGTGGCTCCCATCATCAGTAAAATCGCTGGATCATTTACATTACCAAAGCTTTCAGTAAAAATAGTAATTCCATTCACTTTGATTGTTTGTTCGCTCATTTAAGATCCTCTCCTTTAAAAAGAGTTTTACCATGAAAAATATGAGGACATGCTTTCTTTTAGACTAATACTATTTTTCTACACATATTTTACATAACATTAGTTGCACGAGTTAGTTGAATGAACTTATTATTCTTTGTCCAAATCATCATCTAAGAATGATGACTTTTTAGTTTCTTCGATACCATACTTCGATTCAAGGAGTTGACCAATTTTTGAACGGTTAATACCGTTTTTTACAGCACTTTCAATTACTAAATATAGAATAAATAACGATACAATAAATATAATAATCGATTTGAACATTTTATTACCTCCATCACAAATAACTAATAAACCAATTATATCAAAAGTATTATTCTTCCAGTAAAGTGGCCCATTAACTTCATAAGAAAAAGAGCTGCCGAAGCAACTCCCTTTCTGAAGTAAGCACCTTTTGAATAAAAATTATTATTTTTCAAAAAAATCATCTAAATACTTTATCAATTTCTTCTCTGTCGTAATCTAAAATCCATTCGTTGTATTTATTATAAATATCCCGAATAGTTTCAGCTGATTTACCCAACAAATCACAACCTCTATCATCATAAACATGAAAAATGGTCTCTCTATTAATATTAATGAAAAAGATATCATGAAAAATGCTTGGTCTTATTCCCATGTCCTGATTGCATATTGCTTTTAAAAGAGGGACATATCTAATGTCTGATGTTTTACATCTGAGCATAAACCGATGTGTTATATATCTACCTTCTTCATCATCTTCAGGAAATACATAAGGTATTACTTTATGCTTTAATTTGTATAGTACATCCTTATCCCTCACAAAAGGATAGAAAATATTAACTTTTTTATCTCCGTAATCATTTACATTTGCTACGACAAAAATCTCTTCATCATCTAAATGTAAAGATTTAAATAAGTTGATTGCCTCTTTTATAGACTCCCTTAAGATAAGGACTGTTCTCGAAATCATATTCTATCTTCCACTCAACACCTAATTCAAATCGAATTCCTATATCCCAACTATAAAACAAAGCTGGCCGAAGTGATAAATTTGGAAAATTGGTTTCCATATACTTTTCAAATTCCATTTGTTAAGCTCCTATCATTTTGGCTAATGTCATATTTTAGTTGTATAAGATAAAGGTTTCCTCAGCTACCTTCCTTATTGAAGTAAAGCATCCGTTTGTTCAATAGCGATTTTATACCAATCTATAATTGCCACAATGGTACAGATAAAATTCACCTTAGCTAAGGTTTCTGACATTGAAATTATCTTTTCAAATTGTGTAATCCCTTCAACTCGGTTGAAGACGAGTTTATCTTAGTCCTCCTCCTGATTGTCAACTTCGCATAGAAGTAATGCAGCTTATAGATAAACCTCCTCATAACCTCCTACTTTTTTCTCCCGACATTATGATAATATTCATAAACGCTGACTCGCCCTCACCTACAAAATTTTTCATGTGTGATACATCAATTTTTTTCTCTATTTTCACTCTTTCCCTCTCATTGCCTTTTACCTTCACTTCATATGGTACATGATTGTTCATGAGTGATAACATGGATAAATCATCTTCTTTTTCATAAAAATCAAAGGTAAATTGAGCCTCATGATTACTGTAGTTTTCAAAAAGAAGTTCACATATCCCATACAATGTTGTTTCATCCGTCATCTCAAAACTGCAACTACTTGATTCACTTTCATAGGAAATTGCATAAATGCCTTTTGCTAATGTTTTTTGAAACGCGCTGGCTGCGACATGCGGAATGGAAAATGCTAGTATAATGGCAATCAATACAAATCGGCCATGGTATTTATTCAACGACTTCACAAGAAAATACAGGCCTGCAAATAGAAACAGAATGATAGCAATCCCTACATATTTTATTCCTTCTGTTTGCACAGGTATATGTAACGCAGTAGCAACTGTTTCACCATAAGGATATTCATGGGGGAAAGGGAAGTTTAGTGCCATAGATGTAAAAAGAAGAATTAGAGCCATATTAATAAACCTTTTATCTTTTACCAATTTAACCACATCCATTTATTCAAAATGATTTAATACGGGTACCTAGCATTAAGTTTCACACTTGTAATCATTAAATCGGTTCCATTTAAGGTAATTTTTTCATTGACATCCATAAGAAAAAGAGCTGCCGAAGCAACCCTAACCAATGTTTTAATCAATAAACCATTCTTCATACTCTTCCTGATTCAATGCCTTGATCTTGTTAATCGTTCCCCCAAGCAACTCATGGTCAGATTGGATTTCTGTTTGATACTCTGTATAATCTCCATCTCCATCAAACGAATCCACAAGGTAATGTATCGACTCTCCATCTCTATTCCATTTCACACCATATATGTCTTTAAATATTTCTGAGCCCCCGTGTCCTTCTTCACCTGAATCCATATCAAATAGGACAATTCTTGCGGAATCAGGATAACCACCGATCAGGGCCATTATATTTTTAGCAGGAGACCAAGCTATTCCATATGGTTGTTCGTATCCAGCATAATCGTATGAATCTGATATATTGCTAGATTCACCTGTTTGCAAATTCACGACGAAAATTTCCACTCTCTCTTGAACCTGACTATCAAAGGCTAAATACCGCTCATCATGGGATAAGTGCAAGCTTTTGAGATGACTATGTTCAGGCAAATCAATCTCTATTGGTTCACCATTTCCTTCAATAGACAATTTACTGTCAGATTCAAACACCTGATAGTCACCAATTTTTGTTTTATGTAAAATCAAATCGTTTACGCTACCTTATTAGGATTCGAATAATATTCCATTTCATTCTGAGAACATCCCGCGATCATGAATAAAAAAATTATTATTGAACACAAGCTACGAATATTTCCCACTCCTCATTAACGGAAATCTCCGTATTTCTATTTTTTCACTCAAGCCTTCCCAATAGTTTCCAATTAGTATCCTTTATATCGGACCTTTTTGGTTTTCTTACGTTCTTCGAAAAGGCTCCTTTACTAACTCCTAATTTAATAAAGTTTTGTTGTGCTTCTCTAAAGGAAATATTGTTTGCGCCGTCTTCATCTGGATATTTATATTGATAGCCATCATCTTCCCAAAAGCAGATTTCACAAATTTCATAGGTGTCTGGTGGTTCTTCATTCAGTGTTTTATAACCGCAGCATGGACATGTAAATTTCATAAAATGTACTCCTTTTAGAAAATCACTATTAGTTCCAATCAATATCCATATAAATTTCGAAAAGTTTTCTTCCCTTAATCGTTCCATTTTCAAAAAGAGCTTTGGAAGTATCAAATTCTTGAGTTAACGAACCACTAACTCGTGTGGTAGTACTCATCTGGATTTTGACTTATCCAGTATTCCTCATTTTTATAGTCAAAACTAAATTCTTCTCCATTTTCTACACGTTCTTGCATTTCATTAAAATTCTCCAAGGTCATTTGTCTCACCTGCCGTTTAGGTTTCCGTTAAATTATACCTTTTTCCTTATGTAGCTGTCCCCAAAAGCTGAATAAGAAAAAGCAAGTGGCCTAACCTATGCTAGTTTTTGTTACAATAAACTTATGTACGAAAATCTTGTGAGGAGATGAAGATGTACATTTAAATCTCTATTAATTTAATAAAATATTATAATGAATTTAAGAATATGGTTTATTTTGGAGGAAGGGTAGATATGCTGAACATACGAAAAGTAAAAATGGAAGACTTTCCTGAACTTGTAGTTATTGAACATCTTTGTTTTTCAAAAGAAGAAGCAGCTACAAAAGAAGCGTTCGAAAAGCGCATTCAATTAATCCCGGATAGTTTTTTTGTAGCGGAGGAGGACGGTGTGCTCGCGGGTTTAATCAATGGACCAGTCATTGACACAGCGTTCATTACAGATGAGTTATTCAGTGAGATACAGGTAAACCCAGCGTCTGGCGGTCATCAAACTATTTTAGGATTAGCTGTGTCCCCGCATTTCCAAAAACGAGGCGTGGCATCCGCGTTACTTGCTCATCTTGAAAAAGAAGCGAGAGCGAACAAACGTGAAACGATTACACTTACTTGTAAAGAGAACTTAATTCGCTTCTATGAAAACTATGGATACCTCAACAGCGGTGTTTCAAGCTCAGAGCATGGAAGAGTCATTTGGTACAACATGAGTAAAAAATTATTATGAACGTTATATATCAGCTCTAAATCAATAAGACAATAAGAAAAGTAGCCAATCCACATCATGGATGGCTACTTTTTTTATTTTTACTGAACAGAGTAATATAAGCCGGCAGGATGGTTAACGCACTGATCAATGAATACAGTGTATCCTTCTTTATGAAGAATCGCACTCGTTAGCTGAACTAGAGTTACATTTTAAGAACTTGTCTATTCTTTTCATTACATTTTCTAAGACTGTAATGGACTTTGAAGTATTAAATGGTTCAATATCTAAAGAATGATTAGCATTGGGGACTTTTTCAATTTTTATATTTGTTTTATTTTCAATTTCTTGGATTTTTCTAGAAATATAATGAGGGTCTTTTTCTCCTATAACAATAAGGGTTGAATGATTACTACTTAATAATGCTTCAAAAATTGAATCAAACTTTAAAAGTGGTGTAAGCAAAATCATTTTAGAATTCATATTCATATCAATTTTCATAAGTCCGTTGATGATAGGAATTGTACCAAGTGATTTTCCTAAAAATACCGTTTCTTGATATCGTTGATTTTTAAACACCTCAGTAATGATTTGATTGACATCATTAACAATGATTTTTGTGATATCTTCCAATGGAAACTTGATTACATCCTGGCCGTATGAATAATGAATATGAACGACATCATACTGATTCTGAAGCATTGTCATTGTCGAATAATAAAATAAAGGCTTCTCATACGTGTAACCCGCTCCAGAAAATATAAAACAAACAACCGGACTTCCGGTTTCAATATGTGTGTATTGAACTTCTTTTTCATTAATAAATGTTGTTCTTTGATTAACCTTCATAATAGTCCCCCTAGTATCATTCATTTTATTAAAATCTTAAATATAAATAAAAGGGATACAATATGAAGTTCTTCTTAAACTCCCTCATTACTTTAATAAGAAAAAGCGACCTTCCTATATTTGAAGTATCGCATCTGTTAGTTAAACAATAAACTATAACTGTTTATAAACAAATTCTCTGTACTTTATAAAGTGATGTTTTTTATAGAACTCTTTTGCATCATCGTTTTCAAACCAATAATCTAATTCAATTAAATCTATATCGTTCCTTTTCGCTATTTTATATACCTCTTCCATTAACCTCGTTCCATAACCTTTTTTCTTTTGATTCTCAACTATACTAATCTGATGCACATATACTGAATTATAACCATTTTTAAAAACATTTTCTGGATAGTTTCTAATCTCTATCCACACGTAACCAAGTGATTCTTCATTATGTTCTAAAAGAAGGAAAACAAAACTGTTGTTGTTGATTAAACTTTTGAATGTATCTTTAATTTCAGTATAGTTATATTCCTTGAAATATCTGGGATAAAGCTTTGCATGCAAATTGTGAACATATCGATTTAATTTTGCAATTTTTTCATAATCAGTAGTTTGTCTAATTTGCATAATTTCCCCTACCTAACTATTCCTATTTGTTCCATGCGAACCATCAATCTCTTAAAAAATCGAATCGAAGTGAACAATAGTACGACTTTCTTTTATTCTCCGTTCAATTTTTTGAACTGTTTTGTTTAATTGACTATCTGTATTCTTTAAATCGTACTTTTTATAGAAAAAACTATATAAAGTTAGATCTCTTAACTTTAAAAATAGAGGTATTGTTTCATAATCTTCAGGTGCAAGGTGATTTTCTGTCTCATATCCTTTTATGAATTCCCTCATAAATTCGGTAGCATATCCATCGAGGTCATTTACGCCCTCACGTTCTAAGCTCCACATAAAATAATACAGAGGTATTGCCAAATCGCTTGCAAACCAGTGATTAGAACAGTCATCAAAGTCAAAAACAAGAATCTTTCCTTCATGATAATGGAAATTGCCGTGATGAATATCAGAATGAATCAATCCAAAGTTATCTTGATGAACTGGAAGAGCATTTAATTTCTTAATAATTAATTCTTGTTGGTGTATCACTTGCTCTGGAACATCAACATGATAGAGTGTTGCATTCAATAATTCTTCTTCATACCAATTCAATCTTTTATATTCTGTTCCAGGCATGTAACTTTTTGTTTTTTTATGTAGTTGGCCTATTGTTTTCCCCCATTCAAAAAATAAATGTTCGTTAAAATTTTCATCAGTTACTTTCATCCTTGCTCCAGGTGCTTTTTCAAACAGACAACAATAAAAATTTGTCCCATCAAGACCCGTTACAATTTCAACTAAGTTATTTTCTGTTGAAGGAATAACTTTCGGAATGTTACTTCCATTATTTTGTAAATATTCAATCCACTTTAGCTCAGCAAGCACTTGCTCTTTTGTACGATGTGATTGGTGTGTCAATCTCAAGATGAATGGTGTTCCATCCCGGTAAACCTCAAATACATAGTTTTCTGCATCCCCAAGTTTTACTGGACTCTCTGCACTCACTTGAAAAAAACGCCCGGCCAATTCCACCATTTCATTTGTAAAAATATTTTCTACCGCCGCTTCCATTATCTTCACTCCTATTAATGATGTTGCTTAAGCAACAAATGACTAGTTAGTAAAAAAACGAATTACATATGTTTTATACGATATCAAGGTACCTTTTCCCTTTATTTGTATTTCATTCTTTTCTTATAAAGCTTTATGATAACAAAGGTAAATATATGTTTATATGTGTGAAGAGACTAAGTAAGAATTCCTACCATTTTTAAAATCTCGCCCATTTGTTGAAAAAAGGTCAAACAGCACGCTTTAACTATCCTGCACCTCCATAAGAATTGGTTGCCTCAGCAACTCCTCCACTCTTATTTCAAATTCTTTTGTTTTTATAGCTGAATTGTTTGAGTCAATGTCACTTTTTATTATTACTGTTCTTTTGCTTTTATTTTTTCTAAAACTTTATCATTATTTTTAAGAAGTTTTTGCCAAAGGTTAAAAACATGGATTGAAAAATAGTTTGAAAAACCCACTACAACAATTTGAATTATAACTGTCACTAAAGTAGACACCTTTTCACATCCTTGATTTTAAACCTGATCACTTTTTTGTTAATGTTCTGAATCCACGGAATAAATCACTTAAATCAATTTGCATGGTGTTTATAAAAGCTGTCCAGATAAATGAGTCTCCTCTATATTATTATATTAGTAAACCTCCTTGTTTTTTTATGTATGTAATATTTAGGAACTTTCCTCCCCATTTAGCTATACAAAAAAAGGACTGCATCAGCAGCCCTTTTGTAAACTCTTGCACTTTTTAAAAGCCAATAAGTAAATGATTTGTATTTGAAAGCATCAAATAGTATAAATCATTAGGAACTTTTCTTAACAACGAAAGTTATATTTATTTAATAATTAATTCGAATAAATTCTAAAAGGGATCTTATGTCTATTTTGCATTCCTGTGTTCATCGAAATCAATTTGACATTCTTCTAACGGAATTACTTTAGTTTTCTTAATAAATTTATAGCCAAGCCACATCACCAAAAATAATGGGATACCAAGATAGCTAGCAATTACACTCGCCCACTCAATGTGATCTCCGATAAAGGCTTGATAGTTTTGCGCCAATAAAACCGAAAAACAAAGGATAAATGAAAATATCGGTCCGAAAGGAAACCATTTTGAAAGATAAGGAAGATCGTCCAGTGAAAAACCTTGAGCAATGTATGCTTTTCTAAACCGGTAATGACTGGCAGCTATACCCAGCCAAAATATAAATCCAGTGACTCCAACTGCATTCATCAGCCAAATATATATTACTCCATCACCGAAAATGGAAGCAAAAAATGCCAACATCCCTACAAGTGAAGTTACAACCAGTCCCCAAATGGGAACGCCGCGTTTGTTGAGCTTCCCAAAAATACGCGGTGCCAGCCCTTCATTTGCCATTGAGTATAACATTCGGCTTGTCACGTAAAGACTCGAATTACCTGCGGATAGTACGGCTGTTAAAATGATAGCATTCATTACGGAAGCAGCAAATGCCAGTCCCACTTTTTCAAACACCATCGTAAACGGACTAACCATGATCGTATGTCCCTGCAGACTGCTATTCGTATAAGGAACTATCAATCCAATAACAAATATCGCTAGGATGTAAAATAGGAAAATCCTCCAAAAGATGCTGCGAACTGCACGTGGAACATTTTTTGCCGGATCTTCACTCTCGCCGGCTGCAACACCAACTATTTCTGTCCCTTGAAAAGAAAAACCAGCAGCTATGAAAATACCCAATGTTGCTAAAAAACCGCCGGCAAACGGAGCGTCGCCAACTGTGAAGTTTTTAAAACCAATCGCCTCTCCATTCATAATCCCGAATATCATCAATATACCGACAACGATAAAAATGATGATGGTCGCCACTTTAATGATCGAAAACCAATATTCCCCTTCTCCATACCCTTTAACGGATACGTAATTCAACAAGAATATCAAAACCAAAAACAAAGAACTCCATAACAATGACGGGCTGTGAGGAAACCAAAACTTCATAACCATCGTTGCGGCAGATAGTTCCGCGGCAAGCGTCATCGCCCAAGTGAACCAATAATTCCAACCAAGCGCAAACCCAAGTGCTGGATCAATAAAACGCGTTGCGTAGGTACTGAAAGCTCCGCTTACTGGCATAAATGATGCTAGTTCTCCGAGACTTGTCATAATAAAATAAACCATTATACCAATAACTGCATAAGCGACCAAAGCCCCTCCAGGTCCTGCAGTGTGAATGGCCGGCCCGCTGCCGAGAAAAAGCCCTGTTCCAATCGCACCGCCCAACGAAATCATCGTTAGATGGCGCGCTTTTAGTTTTCTTTGTAAAGTATTTGACGGCTGGTTTTGTTCATTTTTAGCAGGCAGTTGCAATTGCTGATTTTCCAAATTAGATTCCCCTCCAATAATGCAATTTTATCTTGAATCAATAAAGCAAAGGAAATCACTCTATTAATAGGTTTAATTCTTCCGATTTTTCTTTATCACGGCCGTAATTAAAATTTAACTTTTTTTGGAATATAGGGGTCTGTGTAGCACTACGCAACTAGATTAGCTGACATAAAAACCCAGTAAAGGACTACTTTTTGATCTTATTAGCCTAACCTTTATAGAAAAAGCTTCGCATGCATTTTTAAAATTCGGTTACTCCCTCACATACTATTATTTGGTGGGTAAGCTCCTATGAATAAATGAATTCCAATCGATTTGATGTAACCAGCTTGCCGCTGCTTCAATATCTTTTGAAAAGATACGATCATGTGTAATGCTTGGAATAAGCTTTCTTGCTTCCGTATACAACTCTTTTGTAAATGGAGCCATCTTTTCTGTTCCACGGTATTCCACCGCCTGCAAGGCACAAATGAGTTCAATCGCCAAAACGCGACGAACGTTTTGAATGATTTGATGGGCGTGTCGGGATCCAATCGTTCCCATGCTTACATGATCTTCTTGGTTCGCTGAAGATGGTATGGAATCCACACTTGCAGGATGTGCGAGTGTTTTATTTTCAGAGACGAGTGAAGCGGCACAATATTGCATGATCATCGCTCCCGACTGCAAGCCAGGTTCCGGACTTAAGAATGGTGGTAAATCATTCAGCTGAGGATTGACGAGTCGCTCAATACGGCGCTCTGAAATATTCGCAAGCTCGGCCACAGCGATTTTCATATAGTCCATCGCAAATGCAATTGGCTGACCATGGAAGTTGCCTCCTGAAATAACCTTTTCACCATCATCAAAAATAAGCGGATTATCCGTTGCAGCATTCATTTCGATTTCCAATTTTTCTTTTACATAATCGAGAGTTTGCCATGATGCCCCATGCACTTGCGGGATGCAGCGGAGAGAATACGCATCCTGTACCCGTAGTTCCCCTTGCTTGGTGATGAGCTGGCTACCGTTGATCATGCGGCGGATCCGTTCCGCGACCTCTGATTGCTGGCGGTAACCGCGAGCTAGATGAACATCCGGATCAAAGGCGTCTTCAATGCCGCGTAACCCTTCTAACGTCATTGAAGCAATCGCCTCAGTTTGATGGGCCAGCTGTTCAGCTTCGATGTAATTGACGAGTCCCATTCCCGTCATGGCCTGCGTTCCGTTAATCAAAGCAAGACCTTCTTTTGCTTTAAGTGTCAGCGGAAGAATGCCTTCTTTCGATAAAGCTATGATGGCCTCCATTCGCTCCCCTTTATAGAACACTTCGCCCTCTCCCATCAATACAAGTGCCAAATGAGAAAGAGGCGCCAAGTCCCCACTCGCCCCTAGAGAGCCTTGCTGAGGGATGACCGGATGGATATGCGCATTCAAAAGCTCAAGCAAACGCTCAATGACAACAGGACGAACGCCGGAAAACCCTTTTAATAGCGCGTTGGCGCGGAGAAGAACCATAGCTCTTGAAACCAATTCAGGAAACGGTTCTCCTACTCCGCAAGCATGGGAATGAATCAAATTCCACTGCAGCTGCTCTACGTCCCCTGCATCAATCAACACATCGCTGAATTTTCCAAAACCGGTTGTAATACCATAGACTACTTTCTTTTGTTTCACGATATTTTCAACAGCTTCCCTACTTTTTTCCACTTTCTTAACACTATCGGCTGAAGCCGAGACAAACGCATTATCATACAATACTTTTTTCGCCTCTTCAATTGTTAAAGATTGGCCCGTTAACATAATCATTTCCTACACCCCTTATTCTTTTTTTAAAACAAACAAAAAGGAGGCTATATTGACAGACTTATCCAGTCGTCAATACAGCCCCCTATTTCACTAAATAACTATAGGCTTTTAATTATTTAAATGTGGTTAATTCTCAAGCTAACCGGTTCATGTTCAAATCCCCGAACTTGTGCTCCAATCGTTCCATACACGGCGACAGCAATCCATTCACCTTCGTCCCCGTTTTTAAACGGCCTGCCTCGAACGATAGCAAACCGAAGTCCCGCCGTCCTCAAAAGACCGCCAAGCTCGACTTGGCCGCGTGTCACTCCATGCAGTGCTTCGATAATCGCAAGATACAGCACATGCATATCACGATAAATATCGGGATTAACTAATCCCAGTCTTATTGCTGACGTCTCAATGGCCACTACTATTTTTTGCTACTCCATTGAACCGACTTTTCCTTTTCCATAAGGCCAATTCATTCGTTTTAGATCGCTTGTTAATAAGACTTCTCCCGCTAATCCGTACATGATGCATGACACCCGATTCTTTTGTCGAATACCATTGTCATGCTGAGAATTCTTTTTAATTTTCTAAATATACTAATAACTAAGTATCATTGTAAGCGGATACATATCATTCGTCAACATATTTTCACTATTTTATTAATAGTAACTGGCTTTTGGGTATAATCTTTAGATAATTCTTTTATAGGTGTCTCTTCTTTTACTATCTCTCCTTTTGCTGTTATACTCTTACCACTTTCATCTTGAACTGCTTTTACTTTTAACTCGCCTAGCGGAAGCTGTTCATCCATTGTCCAAAAAAGCCATTCCAACAAAGGTTTTTGAAAAAATCAAATTTCCGATTTTCACCCCTTATTTCATATAGCATTATTACATCTTTTATTTTTCATTTACAGTGAATGATGGTGTTTGTTTTGAATAGTTGTTAGGTGAAATAATTTTATAACTAGAATTTGATTTATTACTTTTTTCCTTTGGGCCTTTATGTACTTCTGCTTTCGCAACATTGTAATTCTTTTGCTTCGAAGTACACCCTAACAATAAAACTGAGGATAAAACTAAAACAACAAAATAGTGTATTTTCATTTTATGGCAGTTCGTTGTACCATTCGTGATTGTCGCAAGAAGAGAACGAAAGATGATATCATCCCTCGGAACAAGGGATTACGAGAGTTCTATGATAAGAAACGTGAAGAAGGAAAGCCCTTTAAATAAGCGACTTTCCAAGATCTAGCCTAGTTTAAAAGTATAACTAAATAGCATGAAATATTTTAAGTGTTCATTGAAAAATGTTGACAAACTATTAGCTGGCTTAGCTCCATAAGAAAAAGAGCTGTCAAAGCAACTCCCTTATGTATAGTGACAATAAAAATGTTTCATTTACAATAAAGTCATTTAAAATTAAACAAGGAATTGTAAAATATGAATATTAACATAAACTACATAATTCTATAGGTAACTGAAAACCTACATCTTTTTTTATGGTCTTTTTACACTATCTACCTATAGGGGATAATATCCAACTCACCCATTTCTACGTAAAGAAGAAATCATGCATATTTAAGCTGAACATTACTATCGATCAACTGTAACTGATACTGCTGAATTAATTCTATTAATTGCTTACTATATATTCTCTCACCCTCTTCATTTTCTATCGTACTGTACCCAGCTTCTTGTAAAGCCAGAGCCTGCTCCATATATGTGTTGGAAGAAAACAATCCATGCTTTCTGTAACGAGGATTTTCAGATAAGAATAAACCATGATCTTCTACGGATTCATATACATCCTCATACACCCTGAAATCATCTTTAATGGTCTGATTATAAAACTCATTCGTACTTAAATTCGCTGTTTTCTCGTTCCAATTATAGCTTTTGATTCCAAAAAGATTATGATACTTCGTTGATAATTGTGACCTTCCCCAATTCGATTCCAGTATAGCTTGTGCGATTGTAATAGAAGGCAGGATTTTGTACGCTTTATAATTAGAGATCGCTGCCTCTTCAATACTCTCGATAAAATATCGTTGCATACTATTGTTATTGTTTTTCGCTGCTATGTCCCCTTCACTAGATAATTGCTTCAGGAACGAACTAACACGCTTTTTTTGCTTTTGATTGTATTTCATATCCTTGGTCACTTGTTGCATATCCTTTAATATATAGTCATTCTCCCTTTTTCCTATAAAACGAGCTGTAATGCTTTTTATTTCATTTTTAGATACAGAATTAAGACCATATTCAGTATGTACGACCGCGGCTACGTTTCGCCAATCTACTTGTACTTTCCCATGGCTTGTTTCATCGACAATCATTTGAATTTCTTTGATTTTCTCTCTTGGAATAGCAATCTCTTTAACAGACGCGAAGTAAATCAACGCCACCAGCAAGATACTTGCAACAAATGCTACTTTTCCGTTTTCCATCTTGTCTCTCCTTCCCATTTAACATCATTTATATATTTGTTATTTAATGCTGCATTCTTCTTTCATTCATTATCATAACTTCCTTATGTCACAGCAATATAACAAACAAAAAAAGCATCCCTAAAAGGTGATGCTTTCAAGCTAAATTCAAATGAAACCATATACTAAAACTAATATACGAATCCTCTAGCTTCACTTCATACGACAATTCGTTTTCATCTAAAATAGTAGCCACAATAGATAGGCCTAGTCCCGTTCCTGAGAATGTTTTGTTTCTCGATTCTTCTATCACATAGAAAGAATCCCAAATATGAGTTAAATGCTCTTGTTGTACACGGGTTGTTTTATTTTTGATTGTACATTTTAGTTCGTTATCTCTATCATTCGTTAGTAATATTTCGAAATAGTCTTCTTCGCCGTACTTGATAGCGTTGCTAATCAAATTATGAAATACTATCTCCATTTGACTCATATCTTCTTCAATACTAAAATTCTCAATTGAATTAAGATTGCTCCTTACATGTAACTGATTGTTCTGCAAAGTAATTTTATATTGGGCTATTACTTTTTGAAGAAGCTCTCTTAAATTAAACTTTGATTTGTTCACTTTCATTGCTTGCACTTTAGACAGTTTTATTAAATAATCGACCATTTCAGAGGTATATGTTACTTGTTCCAGAATGACATCCGTATATGTTCCATCATCTAACCCATCTTGTATCCCAATCGTATAGGCTTGTATTAATGATAACGGTGTTTTTACTTCGTGCGATATACTGGATATCAACGTGTTCAAGCTTTGGTTTTTCTTTACTAGCTCAGAATGGGCATTTTTCAAGCGATTACTCATCTCATTAATGCTATAAGACAATTCTTCAATTTCATCACCTGATTTTATCTCGACTTGTTTAAAATTCAGATTGGAAATGTCCTTCGCTACACTCTTTAATTTCTCTAATGGTGTAATAATTTTTTGAGAGAAATATGCGACCAACAATAAACTAATGATAATGCCTAGTAGAATGGAATATAAATTCAATTGATTTACAATTTGTAAAGCATCCGTATTATGCACAACCACTGTTCCTAGCAAGATCAACTTATTCTCCTGCTCATATAATACTGTTAATAAGCTGGACTTCAGTTTCCCTTGATTGAATAACAGTTTGACCGTTTGTCCTTTAGCTACTTTTTGTAAAGTCTCATCTGTAATCCAAAATTTATTCAGTACTATTTTATCCTTAAACAAAGCAAATTGAACATTATCATTGATCTCTTCCGTGCTACCATGATTCTCAACCATAACAATTGTAACGTTATTATTGTTCTCAATGCTTTGTTCTGCTTCTACTAATTCTTCTATACTCAAGTTCTGCACTTCAAAATAAATGGAGGTGAGCCTTTGTTTCATTTTATACAAGTAATAATCAGACGAGAAATAATTATTCAATAAATAAGATATACCGAAGACTAACAGCATAATGATGCTTACCATCATTAATAATTTCTTGCTTATTTTATTCATTTTTATCATAAAAACTATATCCTGTTCCTCTGTGTGTGATAATATGCTCCGCTCCAATTTTGTCACGCAACCTATTGATGTGAGTATCAACCGTCCTTTCTTCGCCGACATAATCCATACCCCAGACTGACGGCAACAAAACTTCCCTAGACAAAACCTGTCCTTTGTTTTCGTATAAGTATCGCAGTAAATCAAACTCTTTTTTATAAAGAGTCAATTCTTCCCCCTCTCTAAAGACTTTCTGCCTTTGTAAATCTATCTTTAAATTCCTTATTTCGATCAACTTCTCCATACGTAATATTTTCTTGACTCTAAGAATCAGAATACGGGGATCGAATGGTTTTCTGAGATATTCATCCGCTCCAATATCCAAAGCACTGAATTCATCATCGTTGGAAGACCTCGCTGTTAGCATAACAACCTTTGCCAAACTTGTTTTCTTGATTTCTTGACAAACCTCTATGCCGCTTATCTTCGGCATCATCCAATCCAACACCGCAAGATCGACTTTCTCGGAGAAAAAAAGGTCGAGTGCTTCTTCTCCATCATGGGCGGCAAAAACAGTGAATCCCTCTTTCTCAAAATATGTCTTTAAGATGATTGTCATTTGCTTCTCATCATCGGCAATTAAAATGTTCAAGCCGCTTATCTCCTTTCTCCTCACAAATCCACTTTATTTCATACAAAACAAAAAGGTGAAAACCATTTTATAGGTTTCACCTACTATTTCATTATGATGCCTATTACTTCTTAAGTTCTTGCTTTAATGTATTCCAAATCTGATTATCTACCTGTATGTCTTCTCGGTTCGGTCTTTTACCATTCTCTAATGCCTCCCAGTATTTCCACTTAGGCGGCTGATCACCTAATTCATAATCCATGCCTTCCCACGTATCTTCACGGAAAGCATAGAAAGCCCAATGCCAGCCATACTCATCAAAAATGGAAATTAAGTCTGATAAATATTGATCCGATCCTTTTACCATCCGATTAATGCCGAATTCTTCTGCAATGATGCGATTAGCCGGTATATTATGTTCTTCCGCCCACTTTTCAATAGGTTCTAAGAATTGTTGCAGTGCTTCTTTATTGAACATTTTTTCTGTCTGTTCTTCACCAACTTTTACTTTGCCAGGGTACTCATACGTAAAGCCTTTTCTTCGATTTTGGCTGGTCATTTCGTAAGGCTCGTACATATGGAAAGCATATAACACTTTATCGTCTTTCATTGGTTTCAAATATTGAAATGCCCAAGGAGTCGAATACAGACCTGAATTCAATATGATTGGCGTTTCAGAATCTACTGTTCGAATAGATTGCACAATCGTTTCATATAACTTATTTAAATCCGCAGCTGTGTTTTCAACTTTGCTGTACCATGCATGATAGTCCTCTGTCCAAAAATCATTAAACCCTGTAGCCGTTTCAGGATGCGGTTCATTGATAAGATTATAACCAATAATAGCTGGATGATCTTTCAACCTACTCGCAAGGTCTTTCCAAAACTGAGCTGATTGTTCATGGTAACTGAAATCCTGCCAGATGCGATCATCATTTTTATAATCGTTAAACTGTCTCCATCGATTGCCCGGTAGACTCAAGACCGTCAGCACAACTTTTGACCCACGCTCGTAAGCCGCATCCAAGTCCGCTTTCAACTTAGTAAAATCCTCTTCAACGATACCTTCATATTGATCGGCATTCCCTATTAAGAAATCCTTATTAGGATTAGCATCAGCCTGATCATTAAATAAAAAGTCTCTATCCTTCGCCCATTTATCCGGAGCTAAACGAATGTATTCAATGTTAAATTCTTTAGCTGCTTCATAATTACCCGGTAAAGATGTGGAATTCATAAAATTTGTTCCTTTTCTCTGCTCATCCCAAAAAGCAATTTTTGTAATTCCTTTTACATCTTTTTCATCTTTCTCTTCCCACGCACTGCACCCTGAAACAAATAGAACGAATATACAAATCAAAAACATCACACTTCTATAACTCTTCTTGGATACTTTTATCTTACTTTCATTCCTCATATGATCACCTCACAACATATTGTAGTAAATCTATGTTACAAGAATGTCACAACAAACCTTGAAATTTATATCAGAAAGAAATAACCCTTAACCTTCATGATTAAGAAAATAAAATGTCTTCAGTAGAAAATAAGACTAATGAAAATACGGGTCATATAGCGAAATGTATACTTTAATCGACTCCATCCGAAAATTATTAGCGATTATTTGGGCTTATTTAACTTGGATTTTACATATAACTAAAAAGTGTTTAGCTCATATAATAAAATCCTTGTATAAAAGGTGGTCATTGGCTAGCAAAGGGTTAGCAAGTATTAAGCTAAACATGAGAAAATATGTTTATGCTCTGTAAAGACTCCAACCCTTTGTTTGGTTTGCTGTATTGGATGTTCAAATGATGAAACAAGTAGCAAGTTGTATACCAAATTCAGAGATACAAGGGATTGTAAGTACTTTTAATCCAAGTAACCTAAGTCAACCTGAAGTATTTAAAGAAAAAGGCATAACGGGAAAGAAAAGAATTAACAATATAGTTCAAGAAGTTCAACCAATTGGGTTCAAATAATCATTTTAGAGAGTCTACCTTATTGGACAAAATCGTTTCGCGAACATTAGTTCTATATAATAAGTAAAAATATAGAACTAAAAGTAGGGTTTCAAAATAGGTAAAGTTTTACAATTGATTTATTTCAAACCAAAATGCAATATGCTCTACTGAGTAAATCGACATTTTAATTCCGTTTTGAGAGTATGAATGGTCGATTAAAAAACCAAAAATCCACTCCCGTAGGTGAACAAGTATCTTTACTTAAAATACATATTATTTACGATCTGTGACGTACCTTCCTGTTAAAATCCTATAATAAAAATTTGGAATAGAACTTTCATTTTTATATCAAACTAATAAAAAAAATGAAAATCGGATGTGACTAAATGAAAAAGTTAAAAATGTTCCTATTATTCTTTGTCCTACTTTCAACAATGGCACCAATCAATACTTTTGCGGCCTCCTTGGAAAAGATACCTTCGTCCCTTTCCTCTAAACAATGGAGTGTAGTAATTGGTAAGGCAGACAGTTCTGAAACTAAAAATAACAAATCCAAACCTAATGTATTTAATGTTTACAGTATGGACATTAAAAGTATTGGTAATGAAGATGTAAACTTAGTGAGAATTGAGGCATATAGAGATGAGCCAAATTCTTCACCAGAGTATGAATTATTTACTATTGATCCGGGCATGAGTAAACTGCAACCAAATTTTCATCATGCTAACTTCCCTTTATCTGTTAAAGCATCAAAGTTAAAGGTTGTAATTACTTGGACGAAAAAAAGTGATAATGGAAAATATCCACGGAAATATAGGGAACAATTTTTATTCGAACAATAATAGTTTTTTGCGAGAGGAAGTAATAGTTTTCCTCTCTTTTTGTTGTTTATACAAAATGTGCTATAAACTTTTTCTAAAGGTATTCTTTAAATCATTTATCGTATAATTAATTAGTCGTCATTTCAGATTTAAGAAAAAAACACCTAACCAAACCAACAACTAACCCATACCCAAAAATCACTAAAACTATAAAGTTGTTAGATAATTTCCCTTGAAGAAGAATAAACAGTAATACTGAAACGAATATAACCATAGATACCAAAACAACGTCAATACGCTTCATGAAACCACCCTTAACTAGACTGATATTTTACAATTTTAAACCCTCTTTTGCGTAAGGCCAAGGCCCTTTATTGCGCTAACGTACCCGTTAGTTAAAGAAAGACATATCTAATGAATGAATTTACAGTTGTAAAGATCAGTAATATACCAATTCCGATGAACAAAATCCGCCAAAACCAATAACTATTTATGAAAGGAAGAAAATTGATTTTTCCTTCTTCAATCTGCTTTATCCCCTCATACAACCACTTGTACTGAAACAAACCAGAATACAGAAAAATTACTCCCGTTACAAAAACAAATGAACCACCTAGCATATCCTTCAATTCATCGAACTCCCCACTTTTTCACCCTACCATTATCTTTGTAAGTATTGCTCTTAAACAAATCTACCCCTTTAGCTCAATAAGTACATTAGTTCACAAAGCCATGTATTAATTTAAAGGAAATGTTGTTTGACCTTATTTTAAATAAGAGTGAGATCTTCTTTTATGATTGAGTACATATATAAATCATCGAATTTACCACATGTAAATTCATAATGTCTCAGCAAGCCCTCTCTTCTAAAGCCTTGCTTTTCTACTAGTTTTTGTGATGGGAGATTAGCAGGTTCAATTAGAGCCTCAATTCTTTCTAACTGAAAGTGACGATAACCATACTTAACAACGGCTTCCAATGCTTCACTAGCTATCCCTTTTCCCCAGTAATCTTTGCTTAATTCATATCCAACTTCAGCTCGATAATGTTTGGTAAGCATATTAAGAAAACCACAACTTCCTATTACCCTACCAGAATTTTTTAGTGTAATTCCCCATCTAATTCCTGTACCTTCTTCGTATATAGATTTGTACCACCTAATTTCGTCCCATACGTCTTTTACTGTTTGGCAAGGTACTAACCCCATAGGTTTCACAACATCTTTATCGGATAGATATTTAAACATATCATTAGCATCCTCTATTATTACTTCTCGTAAGATTAATCTTCTTGTTTCAATTATAGGAAATTCTCTTTCCATCGAATTTCCCTCCTCTCAAGTTTTAATAGAGCAAATTGTAAAAAAAAACAATGAAACTATTATCTATTCTTTAACTGGTTCAATCATTACTTAATTAAACCATTAATCAACGTTCTTTTACTGCAAGAACACAAAATATTGTTTTAATGTTAGCTTGCCCATTTAGTTCCATAAAAAAGGAGCTGCCAAACAGCTCTTGGTAAGGACATAAATCACCGTTAGTTGAATTAATGAAGTAATCTTCTATTGATAAATACGTACACAATTGTTAATAAAACCAACATAGCAATTATAAGAACCATTACTTCATAAGGATAGTCAATAAAACTATTGATAACCACTAACAATCCTAACGGTAGAAAAAAAACTCCACCTGTTATTGTACCTAACAAAGACTTGTTTTTAATCATTTTTTCATTAAATCCAGCTAACAACCATGTTTGTTTTTTCACAGCTACTAAGTACGACACAAGTAAGAGAGCGATACCAATAACCAATAATCCGTAATCCACCCTCAGACCTCCCAAGGACAACTTTATTTCTTGTTACTTTTATACGAATTTAAAAGGGGAAAGTTTCCATTAATTCAGCTTTCCTGCCCGTTTATTTTGCATTAGAAAAAGAGTGATCCTCACAGCTCTTTTATGAACAATTGCGCCGTTTAGTTGAATAAGATTAAAGGGGTGATTTTGTTTTTGTACCTTGATGAAAGAACATTTGCCATCTACCATTTCTATATTTCCAGATTGAACTTCGTAATGTATGTTCAATTTTTATTTCATTATAAATTCGATAGGTAGTTAACACTGTATCCTCAGACAATTGATGTATTTCAAAATTACTTAATGTCATTGTTCCAACGCCAATCCCCTCGTCTCCAATGCAATCCCTTTTATACCATACGTTACCTGAACTTCCGAACTCAAAAAAATCATCTTTCAACAATTTTGAAAGTTCTTCAGGAGATGTACGGATTTCAGGTTTTAACAAATTCTCCTCCAATTGACACAAATGTTCTTTTAACGATGATTTACTCTCCATTTTCCCAGTCCCCTTTTTAATTTCTGCAGTTGATTCATTGCTTTTATTTTGTAGAGAGTTTTTTCTATAATAATATGAAATATTCTTAGGAAAATACCTAACTAAACAGCTGCAAACCTCTGTCTACATTGATGTTTAAAAGATTATATTGCGAATGATATTCTGTTATTCATATACCATATCCATTGGGAATTAGATACCAAGCGCAGGGAGCTAATACATCAGTTCTTGCTGGAGAAATTATTGCTTCCTTTGCATAAAAAATGCCCGATTCCATCACATTAGAATCGGGCATTTTATTAAACTATTAAAGTTAAGGTAAAACTGTGCTGCTCTTTTGACATCTCATACAGCGAAGACACCTTCAATATACGTTCAAAAGTCGCCATAAACTCTTTCGATTTTTCGTTTCCTTGGTTTTAAGTCAAGTACGGAGCAGCACGATCACGAATACTTAATGAAATTTACCAGTTAATCTAAAACCGATTTCTGCAACAAGAGTTGACAGTAAAAATGTTCCTGTATATACAACTAGTGAAATAACAACTATACGCCATCCTAATTTTTTAAACTCTTTCAAATCTTTCCCGAAAGATAGGCCGGCATACGCCAAAATAGGTGTTGCCAAGGCCATAAAATTAACTTGTTCCGTTACTTTTATGATTGATGCGTGTCCTGGAAAAATCGGCGTTGTAATCAATAAGGCTAACATTGAAACCCAAACAACAATTGGTAGTTTAATAGGGATGATTTTTGCAAAAAAGAACCCTAATATCGTAACAGCAACAATGATCATCATACCTGGTAATGCGTCAATAGGCGAAACATTATATCCAACCCAATTTCCCATAATGGCTATTATTCCAATAATAATAAAAGTCAATATTTTATCTTTCATATAAAATCTCCCCTTTATGTCCTATGCTCCAATATTTTTCATTTGATCTTTTTTTGACTTTCGCCCTAAAATAGGTTCAAATTTGTTGTATAAATAGTTTGTAAAAGGAAGAGAAAAGAATACACAAATATACGTTCCTAAAATTGTTGTAATTAAGTTAGCAGCACCAGCAAAAACTGCGATATCCTTTGCGGATTCTGGGAATATAACGGCTAATGCTCCAGACATGGCAGCCATCATACTACCTGAACCTACACCGGCACCCATGGCTAGTGAAATTGGGTGAAACCAACCAGTTTGAGCCAAAAAACTTGCTAACACTGACAGATATAAAGCTCCAAACAAAGTACCACAAACATATACTCCAAGTGCTCCCCGTCCTTCTGGTGAATCAGAGCCATATTTTTCAGCAATAATAGCTAAGTTAGGTTCTCTATCAATTGAAAAAGTAGCACCGACTGCTTCTCTTTTCATTCCAAGAAGTAAAGCAATTGGTAAACCTAATAGGATTGTCCCTGCAAAATGCCCCACTTCTTGTAATCCTAAAGAAATCCCCGCATCAAATATCTTCGGCAATGATGGCCCCATTAACATTCCCAATTTGGCTACAAAAAGCATGAATGAAATTCCTAAAATATTGGCGGCTACATTCATTTCTTTCATTTTTAAAATTTTTAAAGAAGGTAAACTAATAACCGCTCCGATAATTAATGCATACAACATTGGAAATAATGCAATAGCTCCAATCCCGATGTTAAACGTTTTTACGCCGATAAATTCTGTAACACAGACTAATATCAAAACAAATAAATGAATTTTCCAATTACGCAGAGAATTTTCTTGCACTTTTTTACACTCCTTTTCTACAAATAGTGCTGATTCTAAAAAGGAAAACCAACACTATTATTGCTTATTATTTTTTACTTATTGAATTTTTTCAGTAGTATTTAATGCTAGTCCAACGATAAGAGAAATCCCTTGGATCATCGCTTTTTCATCTGGTAAAAATACGTCACTATGCAGCTTCATAGGATCCTCTGGGTTTTCTCCTACTCCTAAGAATACAAATGTACCCGGGACTTTTTCTAGATAGAAAGCAAAATCTTCACTTGCCATACTTGGTTTACTCAACCACTGCACTGAGTTTTCTCCAAATAATTCAGTAGCAATAGCAGCAGTATGTTCATTAAATTTTGGATCATTCATTGTAACAGGATACCCCACTGTAAAGTTATAGTTTATTTCAACTTCTAATTTTAGAGCGGAAGCTACTCCCTCGATAATTCGTTGAATACTTTCAGCAACTTCCTTACGAGTGTTCGCATTAAGTGTTCGTACAGTTCCTTTAAAACTAGCTTTTTCAGGAATGATATTATAGCCATCTCCCGCTTCGATTGTTCCGATTGTAATAACAACAGAATCTACTGGATCTGTTTCTCTGCTAACAATTGTTTGTAGAGCTGTTACAACATGAGCAGCGCCCACAATAGCATCTACTCCTTGATGAGGTGCTGCCCCGTGACCTTGTTTACCTTTTAAAATAACATCAAAAGAATCCATACTTGCCATAATCGCACCATTTCTAAAACCGTATATTCCAGTTTCTAACTCAGGCCAAACATGAAAAGCAAAAGCATGGTCAACGGGAGGGTTACTTAATACACCTTCCTCAACCATCATTATTCCACCGCCCTTCATCTCTTCAGCAGGTTGAAAAATGAATTTTATCGTACCCGAAATATTATGCTTATTTCGAGATAAAATATTAGCGGCAGATAGTAACATTGCAGTATGCATATCATGTCCGCAAGCATGCATAACCCCAGGATTTTTAGATTTGTAGCTTACATCTGTTTTCTCCTGAATAGGTAAAGCATCAATATCCGCTCGTAAAGCAAGCACAGGCCCCTCTTTCTCTCCACGAAGAATACCAACAACGCCTGTCTTAGCTACTCCCGTTGTCACTTCAATTCCAAGCTCTTTTAAATAATTCGCAATAATTTCAGCCGTTTTATGCTCTTCAAATCCAAGCTCAGGATTTTCATGGATCATTCTTCTTAATCTCACAGCTTCTTCAAATATTCCAGATGTTTGCTTTACTATTTCAGCTGGCTTTAATGCATTTGAAAGATTTTTGATACTCATCATCATCATCCCCTAAAGAAAAATATATACAAAATATTCTTACTATAATAATAATATTTTAGTTAGATAAACTTTCATTATTATAAAAAAATGATTTCTCTAAAAAAAACCTATAATTCGATAACTCTTAATAGATATTGCTATACTACCATTTCAAATATTAACTGTAAATATTGAAAATACAAAAAAATCATTATTCGCAATAAGTGAGTGTTCAAAAAGGAGAACAAAAAGAGTTAGATGTTCGGGAGCGACAATTTTTAGGACCTGATCTTATGGAGTTAATAAGCGAGGAGCGGACTTGAACAAGACAAGGAAAGCTAAAAGAGTTAGCTTTTTTGAGGACGTGTACGACTTTAGAAGAAGGTCATAAAAAGGCTGGTGAAAAACTACTTTCTAGAAACTTTGAGAGTCAGTTTTCTGACGTTAGCCTTCCCTCTTACCTGTAATAAAGTACCATATTGGTATATTAGTTGGCTAAAACTGAACGATCTTCAAAGTGCATTGCCAAAGTATAAGCATTGGACAATAGTCTTCCAGCGATAACAACTAAAGATAGTGTTGAGAATTAAAACTAGAATTCGAACACACCTCGATCCTCATATCAAAAGAAAAAAACTATCGTGCTGAAACAGAAGCTATTCTACATGACCAATTTCAACAGCAAGCAGATGTTTAAGCAACCAACGATATCACCGATAAAGTAGATCTAACTTAATTAGCTAACTCCAAATTACAAATGAATAGCACCCTTTGATGTTTAATGCCGGGAAATATCCCCAACCCGAACAACTTCATAAGACCTTTACAACCTCTCCTATTTCTTTTATAAAATCAACTGGTGCACTTTTTCCAATCCCTTTTTATCTTTTTATGTTTTATCTTCTAGTTTTTGGTGACCTTAATAAATAACCACATTTAGGAGGGGTATAGTGAAAACAGAAGATGAAAAAACCTCAGAAGGCTTAAATGAGATCTTTGAAATTATTAATGCTAAAGGTGACATAGAAGAATTAATAGAAATCGTCCAAAAACCTGATGAACAATTAGATAAAGACAAATAAACTGAGAGGATTTAATATCCTCTTTTTTAGCTGTTTTACATACTCCTTGAGTCAATTACGACATCTAAGGATCACTTCTTTCTTAACCTACCCTTTTAGTTCTAAAAAAAGCAAATATAGAAAGCTAGTTTACATAAAGGAACAAAATACGAAAAAGCCCTTTTTTCTTCAAATAAGGGCTTTTCCTGTAAAAATGTACCTTTACGAACGACCTTACTATAAAATGCATGATCTAAAATTGAAAAGAATCCAATCAAACTGTTCACAAACCTATCATCCATCAATCTTTTTTTAATTAAGCGACATCTTTGAACTCTCCCGTTTTGAGTAAATAATTTTTCTTGCAATTTACTTGACAGGGATATAAGCGATAAGATAACTAGGGATTTCACATCGCAGTGAGTTTATGCTACGGCTCTCGAGTCGATTTTCTGTTTCCGTTTGTTCTTGTTCTTTTTCTTATACCACCACATATAGACACCAGTGAACATCAGTATAGATGGAGTAAGACCACCGATAGCATACAAAATTTTTGTAAATAAGCCACCAAAACTACCGGTATGTAATGGAAGGTGCCAAGTTTGATACATAAGCCCACTGTTAACACGAGGATCTAGCTTGCCCACTACTTTTCCGCTATACTGATCTAACCATACTTTTACATTTCCATTCCCTGGATCGTATGAACCGCTGAGACGAAATTCCACTGCGCCTTCTGGAGTTCCTCTTTCCACCTTATCGGGCATTCTAACTTGCATAAGTGTTCCCTGAGGTACTGCTTTTTCAGCCCTACTTAACAATTCATCAAGTGGAAGCTTTCCAGTGGGAAGGGTTTTTGAGATAAGCTGCTCTTCTGGAGGCATCACCTTTGCTTTTGCTCCAAACCAACCAAAAATCATTTCATCATACACAAAAAGTGCTCCTGTTAACGAAACAACCAATAAAAACGGAATGGAAACTCCACCAATGACTTTATGTAGATCATATTGCCGTACATAAGGGTTAGCATTACGTCTTAAAATAAACCCACGCGCCCATTTTTTAATCCCCGGCCACCATAAATAAAATCCTGATAATGTAATAAAAAAGAAAATAAATCCAATCGTACCGATGATTTTCTCACCATTGAAATCTTTTAACAGCAGCTTTTCGTGAAACTCCGCTATTAGATTAAAAAATGCTTTATCCCCTAATGTTCCGTTTATGTATCCTGTTCCTGGATCGACAAATATGTTTTTTTGTTCTTCTCCTTCTTTAAGGCGGAATAGGTAAACTCCTCGAGCGTTAGGTTCACTTGGAGTGTATACACGGTCAATTTGGCCTTTTGGATGTGATTCTGATACAACCTGCAAGGCTTGCTGGTACGTAACTTTTTTTCCTTCTGTTACCTTATACAAATTAGGATGCAGCATGCTATTTAGTTCAGGTTCAAAGACAAGCAAACTTCCTGTTAAGCCAATCAGTACTATAAAAACCCCTGCTAGCATACTAAGCCATAAATGAATTTTTGCGATGATTCTACGTGTTTTCATAGAAATGCCTTCTTTCCAAAAGTAGTATGAAATTATGAATGATAATCAATAATATAAAGAGAATGATTATCATTGTCAATAAAAACTTGTAAAAGTCTACACAACCCTTATTTGATAATCTTTAGATGAACCTAACTATAATAAAAAGAGATGCCCCAAAAGTTATACTTTTGGAACATCCACTTTTAGAAAATGTGTTCAAAAACGTGTAATTTTTCCTAGAAACGTTCGTGGTGGTAAAACCAGCTGTATTCCCCAATGGCTTTCACGAGATCTTCTTCTGTTTGATATGAAGAAAAATGCGCTGTCTCTGTTTTGAGATGCGAAAAGCAAGATTCGAAACAAGCATTATCAAGGGCAAATCCGCCTTTTCCTGATTTCACTCTGATTGTACTATACATTAATGTTCAAAAATAAAATTAACTCCTAGCATAATACATGCTAGGAGTTAAAATTTTATTCTTTATTAATAAGCCTTATCATGTGAATATTCAAGTGAGATACCTCTTTTTAAGGCTGATTGTTCAATCAATCTAATTTCATGATACATAGCATTAGATAAGATTCCTTTTTCTATGTTCTTATTTATTTCATAAAAGAATCCGGCCAATAAATCTAAAGGTAGTCTATCGTAAAGAGAACTTTTTTCTTCCTCCATAAAGCACCTCCTAATTCAACTATACAAAAAATTAGCATCAATTGAAAGCGTTTTCTTTTATTATCAAAGACAACTACGTTTTAGACAGGAAACTAAAATGAAAGAATAAACTACCAATCTTCCATCATACCAATTCAAATTTCAAAAAACTGGATATACTCTCCATCTGAGTAAAATGCGGGAGGTATAGCCGGTATGTCAGATATATAATGAAGAAGCAGATATGCTTAAAAGCTTGGCGGAACGTGCCATGCAAGAATTAACGGCAATTCCCCTTATTCAGAAACCACCTGCCTAACTTGTAATGGAGGAAGTGCATATAACTCTTTTTTCCTTTTATCGCATTAAAAAATAACTAACCGATGCGATTCATATATTGAATAGCCCAATCAATAAAATTGTATTAGTTTGTGAAAATCTTTGTCTTCTATCTTCTTTTGATTCTGATTGTAAATTTCTTCACAGCCTATCCCCATCCACGAAAGCTCCAGAAAACAAAGCACATAATACCAATGAGATTATTGCAACAACCCCAGTAATTTTATTCAATAAAGTGAAATCGCTTAAAAACACTGAAATGAGAAGAGCTACCACCACGATACCAATTTCTTCATTAACAATACCCCCTTATTGTTTTTTACTTTTTATAAGCTTCAATTTTTTTCCTTTTAATTATACATTATAATATTTATAAATTTTAACAATTTATTCAACCTCCACCGTTAACTCATAAGAAAAAGAGCTGCTGAAGCAACTCCCTTATTGAAGTATAACCCTCTTTAGTTGAAGACTTACGCCTACGAAGTATTAGGATTCTTTACTTGTTCGGGAAAATAATTATTACCATTCGATTTTTCAAATAATATTCCACCACCCTTTATAGGATTACTTTCAAATTTTAGTCCTCAAAATCCTACATGTAATGAAAAACTATCTTAATGGTTCCTTCACATGAAATCTCCATTAGAATATAGATACATTTTGAATAAGTGGCCTTTTATTTGACCCTTCCAATGCTAGTTCTTTAATTAAACTTGTTTGAATAATCGTCTGTCCATATCAAAAATAATTGCTTTGTTCAATATATTCTTTACTCATGACAACATAGCTCAAACTATTGTTCTTCCGCTAAAAAAGGATCAATTATCTTTTTTTTATGGGAAGATAACACAATGTTTGTTGAAGGTGTACCATATTGCATTGACGCATCGATAAATTGTTCTAAACTCTCGACAGAATGTGTTGCTATTTTGATAATATAGCTAATTTCTCCTGCTACTCGATAACACTCAAGTACATCCGGATGGTTATGACAAAAGTTCGCTAATGCTTTACATTCCTTCGACTCGAACAATATAATAGCACACATTGGTCGATTCATTTTTTTCAATGCGACATGTGCATGATAACCTTCAATAATTTGCTGCTCTTCTAGCTTTCGAACACGCTCTGTAACTGCCGGAGAAGATAAATGAACGACTTCTGCTAATTCCTTCATAGAAATTTTGGCATTTAATTGCAATTCCCTCACTATTTTTTTATCTATTTGATCCATATTTCCCCTCACCTTTTTTTATTAAATAGAATAAACTAAATTCTTTATTATTTAAATGAAAATAAACTAATATCCTTTTTGAACTTATGTAATATAACTCTGTATGCTCATATAATAAAGACATTGGAGGAGATATAGGATGAAAAAAATATTATTGTTATTAGCTGATGGCTTTGAAGCTGTGGAGGCTAGCGTATTTACAGATGTGCTTGGTTGGAATAAATGGGAAGGGGACGGTTCGACTGAGGTTGTGACAGTCGGTCTTCGGGACAAGTTAACTTGCACATGGAATTTCACCGTCGTACCCGAAAAAACAGTTGATGACATTCAATTAGATGATTTCGATGCACTGGCTATTCCTGGTGGATTTGAAGAGGCCGGCTTTTATGAAGACGCATTCAATGAGTCATTTTTAAACGTTATCCGGCATTTTCACTCTAGACAAAAACCTATTGCTAGCATTTGTGTTGCATCGCTAGCACTTGGTAAAAGTGGCATTCTCATTGATAGAAAAGCTACAACCTACGATCATCCAACGAGCAAAAGAAAAGAGCAGTTAAAGCATTTCTGCACAAACATACAAAATGAGAGAATTGTTCTTGACGACAATATTATTACATCTTCAAATCCAGGTACTGCTTTTGATGTGGCATTTCTATTGCTGGAAATGCTGACGTCTAAAGAAAATGCACATCATGTGAAAGACCTCATGGGATTTACCTAAACAAAAGTCCAAAGTAGAAAGAGATTATTTTACCAAAATTTCACTTTACTTTATTTTAACCTTATTGATCAAACGGGTGCGTTATTTCCATAGGAAAAAGAGATACCAAAGCAACTCCCTTATTGAAATAAAGCACCCGTTACTTTAAGAAAAAAACTCTTTATTATTGCTATGTAATTCTCTCATTACCTATCTCACATTAGCGTTACTGTTTTTATTTTTTTAAAAATAAACGAGTTGATTATGCTCAATCCTAAAATTATAAGAAACAAGTAGAAGGATGTAGCGTCTCCTGCTAAACTCAATTCATCAGATTAAAAAGTCAAATACCTCCAACCCTTACATAGACAACCCTTCTTAATTATTCTGTGACTTTTTTACTATCCAAATTTTAACACATAATATAAACTCATATTAAACTAACCTGTCACTTTCAGGTGCTTAATCCCACCATTGGCGAAAAAATGATATATTATAGTTTGTTACATCAATGGTTTAAGTCAAGGAGGGATGAGATATCCGTAAAAGATGGGTCATATCAACAATTGCAGGATTTATACTTATTTTAGTAAGTGTATTAACCTTCTATTATTTCGACAACCAAAATAAATCGGGAAAACGGAAAAATATAGAAGCTAAGGAAGTCAATTTTCCTGAGGTGCAGGAATATGGTGGGAGCCATCTCGATAAAGTTGGCGATAAGGTCCATCAAAAAAATTGGGGAACTTTCACTTTACTAGAGTCAAAGTCAATAAATAAGTCGTTTGAATTAGCACCTATGGTCATCACAATCAAGGATATCCGCAGGATTCAATTATCTTCCCTCGAAGAAGAGGCAAAAGAAGAGCTCAAGTCCTATACGGGATTAAGTTTTGAAGAAGCTTATTCAATATACTATAAAGAAAATTTAAGCATGGAGGAAATCGATCAACAGGTTGCGTGGTCTAAAACGGATATAGGCAAAGAGGTTTCTTATCTTGAAATAACGTATTCTGTGAAAAATAAAGACTCCAAAGAGCTCCAATTTTTCAGCATGGAAAATGTTACATTTAATAATGAACTTACATATAATGTGCCGTCTAAAAATTTCATCCACTCCGGGGATACTTTAATTGGGACAAAAAAAGTCAGTCGCTCAGATTACCAACCAGGGGAAACAAGAAAAGGCATAATTAGTTTATTAATTGATTCAGAAGAAAACATTGATGAGCTCACTTCCTTTTCATTTACTACAGATGATATAGCAGATGGTGTTTCTCATGAATTATTAGTTAAGGGGACTTCGTTTACGATTTCTCTAAAAGGAAAATAGATTGGTAGTTATTAAAAAACGATAGAAAACCCTAAATAAGGTTAACCTTTTTAACATTCCCCTTATTTAGGGTTCTTTCTTGATGTTTATATGAATAGTAAGCTCTGAATCACTTATTACAGACCCAAAGTTTTTTAATAACAAGTACGCTTACCTTTCACCTTTAGTTATTGTAGTTTGCTTCACCATTTCTTCTTCCAATAATATTCGCCGCAATATTTTCCCTACGGTAGATTTCGGCAATTGTTCCCTGAACTCAAATCTACGCGGCACCTTATATCTGGCCAAACGTTTATAGCAGAAATCCATGATTTCCTGCTCCGTTACACACATCCCTTTCTTTAGGACAATAGCCGCTTTGACTGTTTCCCCTCGATATTTATCTGGTACTCCAAAAACACATGCTTCCTCTACGCTCGGGTGCTGATAGATGATATCTTCCACTTCAATTGGGTAAATATTGTAGCCGCTAGCAATAATCATATCCTTCTTTCTGCCTACAATATAGAAATATCCTTCTTCATCCATCCTCGCGATGTCCCCAGTATATAACCAACCGTCCCGCAAAGCCGTTGCAGTTTCCTCAAGATTTTTCCAATAACCCTTCGTCACCTGCGGGCCTTTAATGATCAGTTCACCAGCCTGACCAGTTGGCAATTCATGTATCCCTGTATCGATATCCACAATTTTAGCATCGGTATTAGGATACGGGATTCCAATACTTCCTGGCTTTCTTTGACCTATCACAGGATTCCGATGAGTGGTAGGTGAAGTTTCCGACATACCGAATCCTTCAGATATCGATATACCCAATTTTTCTTCAAATTGATTAATGACTTCTATCGGGAGAGGGGCTGAACCGCAGCTACAGTATTTAAAGCAACTTAAATCGTCAGCAGTCAAATCTGGATGATTTAGTAAAGCGATATACATAGTCGGAACGCCTGGGAAAATGGTTGGCCGGTGTTTCCGAATTAAATCTACCACCTTGTTTAATTCAAACTTTTCTAAAGTGATATAAGTCGATCCAGCATAAACAGAACTATTCAAACGGCCATTACCAAAAACGTGAAATAATGGTGTCAATCCAAGCATACGCTCACCAGGTCTTTTGAGTTGAAGGGCATTTGCCGTAAATGTAAAGTCTTGATGGACATTGGAGATTAAGTTAAAATGTGTGAGCATGACCCCTTTAGACTTCCCTGTTGTTCCTCCAGAATATTGAAGAACAGCTAGATCTTCTTTAGGATTAATATCCATTTCAGGAAGATCCTTATTTCCTGTCACACTCCAAGAATAACAGCTGTTTTCCAACATATTATTAGCTGAAATAATCGTAAACTCGTCAGTCAAACCGATTTGCTCTAACTTTTTCTTTTGTTTATCATGCCCAATAAACCATGTGGCTTCGGAATCCCGTAAAATATAGTCTAATTCATTTGGCTGATACAAGGGATTTACCTGAACAACCACACCACCCAAACGATGAATTGCATAATAGGCGATAATATATTCTAGACAATTTGGTAGCATGAGTGCTATACGATTGTTCTTTTGAAACCCCCTATTGTATAAATCCGCAGCAAAACGATCTGATGCATTCTTCAATTCCAAATAAGTTATTTCCTTCTCACCATCTATAACTGCTTTATTAGTTGGGTATAGTTGAGCCGAATGTTCTAATAAATCGTATAATGACAATAATGGGATCTCAATTTCTAAAGGAGTCTCTTTCGGATAAAATTCATGCCAAGTTCTAATCAATTCCCTCACTCCTATTACTTTTTCTACAAATAAAAGTGGAACTCTGCAAATTATGTAAGAACCAATCCTTTCTTTGGCTCTTCTTTATTAAACCTTTATTAGTGATTCTTGACTATCACTTTAACCTGAATTTCGTTGACAATCGAACATACCATTTTCATTTATCACGAATTAGTTTAAATATCCCAGTGCCTTTTGCAATAATATTGCCTTTGGAATCTTTAATTTCTCCCTCTGTAAAGGCAATTTTGTACCCTTGTTGAAGGACTTTTGCTTCCGCAAATAATTCTCCTGATGACATACTGGCTAGATAATGGACCGTTAAGCTTGTCGTCACAACTTTAGATTTAGTCACAGTACGAGTCACCATTCCAAGAATAGTATCCAGCATGGTAGCATGAATACCTCCGTGCAGTGTTCCATTTACATTGAGTAAATGTTCTTCGATATTAAGCTTTAAAAGAACATTCCCTTCTTCAAATCGAACGATTTCAAACCCTATATGTGAAAAGAATGAACTACTTTCGAATAGGTTGCGAATATCCTCCACTTTAACAGGCAAAATGTCACTTCTCCTCTCTAGTTCCCTTGTTATTACATCCTTCTAACTTATGTACCGAAAGGAGAAGAAACATAATGAGTTTCTACTCCTTTAATGGACATTCTTTAAATCGTTTCGATCAAAATGGCCATTCCTTGGCCGCCGCCTACACAAAGGGTAGCAATTCCATATCTTTCTTGCCTGCGAATCATTTCATGTATTAATGTTGTCACGATACGGGCACCCGTTGATCCAACTGGATGGCCGAGTGCTATAGCGCCTCCATTAACATTGACCTTGTTTTCATCAAGGCCTAGCTCCCGAATCACTGCCAATGCCTGTGAGGCAAACGCTTCATTTAATTCGAAAAGGCCAATTTCTTCTACTTTTTTCCCGGTGCGTTCCAATAGTTTCCCAACGGCTGGCACCGGACCGATACCCATCACTTCAGGAGAAACCCCCGCAGTCGCCCAGTCTACAATCTTTGCAATTGGTTTTAATTGTAACCGTGTAGCCTCACTCGCCTTCATTAATACCAATGCCGAAGCTCCGTCATTTCGACCACATGCATTTCCAGCGGTAACCGTTCCATTTTCTTTGAATGCCGGCTTTAAGTTTGCAAGCTTTTCACTAGTGGTGTCAGGGCGAGGATATTCATCTTTTTCAATTGTAATCGTACTCTTCCTATCAATAACCTGGACAGGAACTATCTCATCCTTAAACTTTCCTTCTTCCATCGCTTTAGCCGCTCTTCGTTGGCTTCCAACAGAAAAAGCATCTTGTTCTTCCCTAGAGACCTTGTATCGTATTGCGACATTTTCAGCTGTGATCCCCATTCCTAAGTTTTCTCCGTAAATTTCTTGAGGTTGCTGTCCAGCTTCAGTATTTGAATCTACAAGTTTAGTCCGGTCTCCACCAAAACGAGCACTTCTTAAATAAATTGGTGAACGGCTCATATTTTCCGTGCCGCCTGCAACGACTATATTAGCTTGCCCAGAGCTTATTTGCTGTGCAGCTGAAGTGATGGCCTGCATTCCTGATGCACATAATCGATTCACTGTAAAAGCGGGTGCAGAATCAGGGATTCCTGAACGAAGTGCTGCCACTCTCGCGACATTGGACGATTCGGTCGTTTGTCTAACCTCTCCCAAGATAACTTCATCGACCTGTTCAGCCTCTATATTTGCCCGTTTGATCGCTTCTTTGATGGCAATACTCGCCAAATGACCCGAACTAATTTCTTTAAACGCACCTCCGTATCGTCCAATTGGTGTTCGGACAGCGCTCACGATTACAATATCTTCTCCCATTTCGTTCTCCCCCTTGAAATTTTAATGTGCATATGTACAGGTTTATCTGCCACTACGCATCATCCGTATTTCTCACTGGCTTCAGTAATATACTTTTACCGTTTTAGCAGAACCCTAACTCCTTACTCTTTAATGCTTAAGTCCATGATTTCCGAGACAGAAGACGCTTAGCACACTTCCAATATATTCCTAGCAATAATTAAACGTTGAATTTCATTTGTTCCTTCATAAATCTTCGTAATGCGGGCATCCCGATAAAAACGCTCAACTGGATATTCCGCCATATACCCCATACCCCCGTGAATTTGAACAGCCTTATCCGCTACTCGATTAAAAACGTCAGAAGCAAATAGTTTTGCCATTGATGCTTCCTTAATCACCTTTTTCCCTTCATCAATCTTTTGCGCCGCCATCATCGTTAACGCTCTTGCCGCTTCTGTTTCCGTTGCCATGTCTGCAAGCATCCATTGAATTGCCTGGTTGTCTGCAATTGGTTTGCCGAATTGAATACGCTCTTTCGCATATTTAGCAGATAATTCAATTAATTTACCGCATGATCCAACCGCTCTTGCTGCCAGACCGACACGCCCTTCACCTAAGATTTTAAGTGCTGACATATACCCCATTCCAACTTCACCAATTACGTTTTCTTCAGGAATGATACAATCTTCGAAAATAACTTGGGATGTATACGATCCTCTTAATCCCATTTTCTTGTCCTTTTTACCGACAGTTAAGCCAGGAAAATCTCTTTCTATTAAAAATGCAGTAATTCCGCCTTTTGCACCCTTTTCTTTATCGGTTAAGGCAAATACCGTATAGACATCAGCAATCGGCCCATTAGTGATGAAATGCTTCGTTCCGTTCATAACCCAATAATCTCCCTTTTTCACTGCGATTGTTGCCAAATTTGTTGCATCCGATCCTGCTCCGGGTTCAGATAGAGCAAAGGCGGCAATTTTGTTACCAGCTGCCATTTCAGGCAAATATTTATTTTTCAAATGTTCGGATGCAAGCTTAACTAGACCTGTGCTTCCAATCCCGGTGTGAGCACTAATTAATGAAACAAAACCATTATGTGTTCTTCCTAACTGCTCTAAAACGGTAGCCTTTTCTACCGCATTTAAGCCAATTCCACCGTATTGTTCAGGAATGCTTATCCCGAATAAACCGAGTTCTTTGGATTTTTCAACTAAATGCTGTGGGATGGCATCTTCTTCTTCAATTTGTTGTGCGTAAGGCTCTACTTCCTTTTCAACAAAATTACGAATCATATTCTTCATTTGCAGCATTTCTTTATTTAAAGTAATCGTCATAATTCATACTCCTCCTTAGGTTTGCTCACTTAACTGACTACTAAGATTAAGATCGAAACAATCACATTTTATACGAATTTTTCCTGGATAGTGATAAGCAAAAAATCATCAATCACTTTCAATAATCGTAGCAATTCCCTGCCCACCTCCAATGCAAGCTGTAATAAGAGCATATCTTCCGCCAGTTCGCTTCAATTCATAGGCCGCTTTCGTAATTAGGATTGCACCTGTAGCACCAAGTGGATGTCCGTGGGCGATGGCCCCGCCATTCACATTCACTTTTGCAGGATTCATATCAAGCTCCCGGTTACAAGCAATCACTTGAGCTGCAAAGGCCTCATTTATTTCAATAATGTCCATATCATTTAACGAAAGTCCTGACTTTTCCATTACCTTTCTTATAGCGGGAACAGGTCCGATTCCCATAATGTTTGGATCTACACCTGCAACAGCATGTGCTCTAATTGTTGCTAACGGCTTAGTCCCCAATTTTTCTGCTTTCTCCCTAGACATTATGACCAGGGCAGATGCGGCATCATTTAACCCTGAACTATTGCCAGCGGTCACGGATCCACCTTCTAAAAACGCTGGAGATAATTTTGCTAGCCCTTCTTTAGTTATATGCGGTCGTGGATGTTCATCAAACTTGAATTCGATAGGCTCTCCCTTTCTAACTGGAATGCTCACTGGAACAATTTGCTCATTAAAACGGCCCTCTTCCATTGCTCTGGCCATTTTTTTCTGGCTTTGGAAAGCGAATTCATCTTGTTCTTCTCTGCTGACCTCATATTTTTCAGCTAAGTTTTCAGCGGTTATTCCCATTGGCGGATCACCGATTTCTTTTGGAGACAACTGTGATTTTCTGAACTTCGGGGGCATTGAACTATATATTTTTTCTGGACGATCCATCAAGTAAGGCGCCCTGCTCATACTTTCAACGCCACCTGCGATATAAACTTCTCCATCACCAGCCCAGATTGCCTGAGCAGCTAGATTGACAGCATTAATTCCTGATCCGCACTGACGGTCAATAGTCAGGCCGGGCAGCTGAATAGAAAGGCCTGTTTGCAGCGCGGTTAACCTGGCGATGTTTCCACCGCCGCTTAAAACATTCCCCAAAATAACATCATCGACCATTTCAGGATTTACATTCGCTCGTTTTAAAGCTTCTTTTATCACCTCAGCACCAAATACGTGGGTGGGAACTGACGCTAGTTCGCCTCCTTGTTTCCCAATTGCTGTTCGTACTGCTGAAACAATGACCGCATCTCTATTCATTTCTCCATCCGCTCCTTTTTCTTTGTAATTCAACCCTTTTCATATCAAGGCTTTCAAGAAAAATAACCTGTCATTTATTTTCATTAGTATCATTTTATAATCAGCTATTGAGACCAAGCTTATGAGGATTTAAGATTATAGTCTTTCTGTTCATCTTTATTCCCTTTTGATTTAGACGGTTTTACAAATATGGCAAATAGTATGCCAAAAGCCAAAACAAGTATGGCCATGAACAAAATAGATAAGTTATAGCCCAATATTTTATTTCCTCCAGCTAAACCTATGATATAGCCGGTTAAAAGAGGAGCAATAATCCCTGCTATGTTACCTGATGAAGTTAAAATACTTGTCATCAATCCACCGCGTTCACGCATCTCATTTATCATAATCGTTGGGCCTATTGGTAATATGGCATATGTAAGGCCCTTTGCTAAACACATCGCAAGAATCACCCAAATTGGATTTTGAAAAACCATGATTGATGAAAAAAATATTGCACCCAAGATCATTGCACCAGCTACAACGAATACTCTTGATGACCGCCAATTTTGATTTTTCTTAAATAAATAATCAGACAGCATAGAAACACCCATATAAATACAAACGGAAACGACTCCGATTATTGCCACACTCGATCCCATCTGACCGGGTGTCATCTTAACGGCTTCCACTAAATAAATAGGCAGCCACACTGAAAACCAAACAACAAGAATATAGGTTGAAAAGTAAGCGAGGGTAGTAAATAAAGCAGTAGGTGACGCTAGAAGCACCAGGAAATCTTTCACTTTAATTTTCTCTAGTTTTTCTTTCTTTTTCTTCTGTACATTTTCATAAACTTCAACAGGATTTTCCTTTGTTAAAAATTGAAATAGGAAGAACCAAACAAGACTTGCTACACCAAGAGCGGCAAAGGCAACCTTCCATCCGAAAATGGTAATTAAAGAAACGAGGATTGGTGCAACAATCATCGCCCCAACAGTTCCCCCGCCAACCACTACCGAATTAGCAAACCCTTTTAGTTTGGGAGGAAACCACTTATCCGCATGACTGTAAGCAACTGGGCTATACGGCCCTTCAAATGCACCTAGTAAAATTCTGTAGAGAATCAGAAACGGCAACGCTGCAATGGCCAAAACCCCGAATTGCAAAACCGTCCATGTCAGCATGATGAATCCAAGTACTTTTTTTGCCCCAAGCCGATCCGCCCACGCTGCCCCGAAAATACCTGTTACTGGATATAGCCAATAATAACTACTTCCGACAAGTCCCCACTCAGCATAAGAAAGATCAAATTCTTTCATGATAGGTACAGCTGCAAGTCCGATGATTGATTTATCAGCAAAGTTAATAACGGCACCAAAGAATAATAGAATGAGAACAACCCAACGCATTTGAATTCCTCTTTTCTTTTTGTGTGTTCACACACTTCGAATTTAATCTAATAATTGATTCTTTAATTAATACTAAACGAACTACTTTCATCATCTGTTCTCCCAATGACAACGTCTTCTTTCCCCTATCTTTCTGAATGAATACCTTATAAAATGACTTTAAATCGTGGGAGTATACAAAATATGCATGTTGGATCCCGTTCTGCTACTCTTTCAAACTATGCATTCTTCCTTAATCACTTTTCTCCTCCTTTTCAAGTTCTTCTTTAATAAGCAATCTTTTTAAAAGTTTTCCGACTGTGTTCCGCGGCAGTTCTTTTCTAATTTCAAATTCTTTTGGCACCTTGTAGGGGGTCAACTGGGAATAGCAATATCCTTCTATTTCATCAAGATCAATGGAGGCGTTTTCTTTCGGTACAATAAATGCTTTTACTACCTCACCTATTTCTTTATGAGGTATACCCACCACAGCAGCCTCTTTAATAGTCGGATGTTCATATAGAACTCCTTCCACCTCTTGGGGATAAATATTAAACCCGCTTACAATAATCATTTCTTTTTTTCTCCCGACAATATAGAAATAACCTTCTTCATCCATCACAGCGAGATCACCAGTGTATAGCCAATCATTTTGTAATGCCTTTTTTGTTTCAGATTCATTATTCCAGTAACCTTTCATAATTTGCGGGCCTTTTATAAGCAATTCTCCAACACCTGTGTTTGGAACTTCATTATTATCATCATCAATAATCAAACAGTCTGTGCCTGGAAAGGGAATGCCAATGCTTCCTATTTTCCTTTTCCCAAAGGGTGGATTACGGTGAGTGGATGGAGAAGCTTCTGATAAACCAAAGCCTTCACCAATTTTGGCACCGGTCAGCACCTCAAATCGCTTCATTACCTCAACTGGAAGTGGAGCTGATCCGCAAGAACAATTTCTTAAACAATCCAGTCCATAGTTTTCGATTTCCGGGTGATTGACAAAAGCGTTATACATCTTTGGAACTCCTGGAAAAAAAGTAGGACGATACTTTTTAATGTTATCAAGTACATTTTGGACCTCGAATTTAGGAAATAATAGAATAGAGGCTCCAATATAGATACCTAGATTCATTGCACTTGTCATTGCATAAACATGATATAGAGGTGTCGATGCCAAGACGATTTCTTCACCTGGTATCATTGAATCCCCGTACATTTCAAAGCTCTGTACAACGTTGGAGGTCAAGTTATAATGAGTAAGCATAACCCCCTTCATCTTCCCAGTGGTACCACCGGTGTATTGAATAACAGCAGTATCTTCATAGGGATTTATACATTCAGGCTTTTTAATTGCTTCTCCAAATTCAATCATTGAACGAAGAGAATGAGAGTCATTTTGTTCGACATCTGTATTAATGCAAGCTACAAAGTCATATATCCCTTTCGTTTCTTCTACTGTATTCGCAGCAGTTTGATCAAACACAATATATTTAGCATTTGAGTCTATTAAAATTTGCAATAGTTCTCTCGGTTTATACATTGGATTCAGCTGTACAACAATAAGCCCAAGCGCCTGAGCTGCGTAATAACTGACAATAAAATAAGGATGATTGGCCATCATCAGACCAATTCGTTCTCCTTTCACGAAACCCAACTCTTTCCATTTCCCTGCAAGTTTGTCTACCTGCAATTTCAGATTTTTATAGTCTATTAAATTGTCTTCAAAAATAATGGCTGTATGATCAGGAAACTTTTTGGCTGTTTTATCAAGTAGTGTATAGACGGATATTTCCGGTAGCTGTAAGAACTTCATTCTTTCTTCATACCATTGCTTCCATGGTTGAGTTACTGTTTTTCGCACCATTTATCCCTCCTCTTAGTAACAAATCTTCATATTTTTCCATTTTCGATTTATACTTATTTATCAATGCAACTTGCATGCCAAGACATATATAGGTGTAAACAGCTTGATTTTACGAAATGAGTCAATTCATTAATGAATTTTATTCTCTTAAAAAGCCTTACTTTTAAGGATTCATGTAAAAACCAATAATTCATTTTTGAATTTTTAATAGAGTTAAGAATATTTCTCAATAGATTAGGGTGGGATTTTTCGGAATCCACGAGTTTCATCCTTCTTTTTTCCTTATACAAATTTTTGTTTTTCTTATGAGTCATATTTTTCTCATTCAGAGTAGAAAAACCCCATCCAACTGGGCAAGGATGGGATTTTCAATCTTCTAGAAAGCATACAATTCTATAGCAGCACTGATTATACCTGTAATTGCTTTTGAATAATAAATGAGGCAATATAGAAGTCTTATTCTGAGGCTGCACCTGAAATTGGTATAGTTATACTTACTCAACTACCGCCGACATTTAGAATAATCACAAAACAAACAATTGAAATCTCTAGAATCAATCGCCAGTTTTTTGCCGCCTTTGGCTTTCCAATGCAAATGCATCATGAGCTTTACGGGAAATATGATATGTTTCTGCTACGTTTTCTGCTGTCCTTCTATAAAATACATTTTCTGTTGTATATCTTATTTATCCTTGATGCCACACACCTGGTTTTTTTCCTTCCACATATTGCTTAAGAATGTACATAAGTGAACCCCAAGTTGTATTAATCATCGCATATGGTCCTTCCATTGACTCCCATCCAGAATGATTAAAGTTTACAACCGTCGCTCCGTTTTCATTTACATTCAAATCAAAACGAATTTTTGTACCTTTCCATCCTGGCATATCATGTTGAGCTGTCCATACTACCAACTTACCTGGTTCAAGCTGATCAATGTGCATTTGGAAAATAGCTTTACGATTGTAAAAGCTAAATTCAGCAATGCTTCCTACTTGAGGTTCAGCTTTAGCATCTGTTGTCCACCACCCCTTAAATCCTTCAGTTGTGGTAATGGCTTCGTATACTTTTTCATCAGGCGCGTTTATCATAATTTGATGTGGCATGTTAATCATCATTTATCCTCTTTTCTTCTTTTAGTTTTATAATTAGTTCTAAGATTGAGCTTTATTCCACTCTTTGATACGAGAATTTATAACGTTAACAATACCTCAATATTAAAAAGCCGAATTCCTCACTGATATCACTGAGAAATACGGCTTTCGTTACTTAACAATGGCGCCCTTTTGTACGGGTAAATGAATTCTGCTTTCATTTAATTAAGTTACTAGTTTTATTTACTTCTCAAGAACCTATTTAAATCATCATCTTGTCTAACTTAAGCTTTAATTTCGTTTGATAAGTAAGTCATGGGTATGGAAGGTACCAAGATTTTATCAGTTTTTACTTCGTATAACCCAAAGGGAACTAAACGGAGCCCCGGAAGAAAATCACAAGTTAAAAACAATAAAGTATATAAAATGTCATGGAAAGGAAATCCTCGTGCTTGGAGTGCCGATAATAATTTATCATTAAATTCTACTGCCTTATCAAAGGAGGGATCAGTGGTCATCATACCGGTTAGCTGTAAAGGGATTTCAAGAATGATTTCCTCACCATCAACTATTACCACACCACCACCCATTTCATAAACACGTGCAGCAGCTTTAGCCATAGCTTCCGGGTTTCTACCGATGGTAAGCAAGTCAGTAGTTGTATTAAAGGTTGAGGCCATCCCATCCAAATTAATCGCAAACTTTTCTAATATTCCTTTTGTCACCCACTCCCCATTTCTATGGATTAGAGTTGCATACATAAGACCTTCTTGATCTGTTAGATCTACAAATCCATTCCTAGTTGGAAGCTCCAAATCTTTTCGTTGAGTTATTACATTACTTCGAAAAAAAATAACCGGCACTGAGTTGCTTGAAGATGTTTCTGGGTAAATATACAAGTCTGGGTTTTCTAAAATCTCTCTTGAAAATGTAAATGGTTTTTCAGATAAATATTTACTCCAATCAATATCAGGCATCTGTATGGTTAATTTACCCTTTTCAGCCACTATTTCTCCGTTTGAGATTACTAAATCCGGACGGAACTGGTCGAGGTCAGGCAACAATAAAATATCAGCTTTTTTTCCTGGAGCTATTCCCCCAATATAATCGTCCTGCTTGAGATATGTAGCTGCATTAATGGTTACCATTTGAATTGCTTCCATAACGGGGACTCCTAGTTCCACCGCTTGCCTTACTAGTCCATCAACAAATCCTTCTTTTTCAATAAAAGATGGATGCGGGCCATCTGTTGTCATTAAGATTCTGCTCGTACTTACATTTCCCTCTGTAATCAGCTTGATTATATTTGACAAATCTGGACGCAGCGAACTATTTCGAAGTACTGTCCACAATCCCAAACGTAAACGGTCCAAAGCCTCTTCCGCTGTTATAGCTTCATGACAGGCACTAATTCCAGAAGCTGCTATCGAATTTAATTTTTCATAAGAACACCCGGCATTATGTCCATCAGATACTTTTCCCATCTTTTTCGCTGCATCTATAATGTCTAATAAGACTGGGTCCCCATTGTATAATAACGGCCAGCGCGTCACTTCTGCTGTTCCAAGGACATTTTCTAGCGAAAGTAGGTCAATAATATCCTTTTGGTTGAACCATTCTCTTTCCCCTGGGAATATGGCCTGTGAAACTAATCTAATCAACCAAAAAAAGTTCCCTGGTAATTTCTCTAAATCGTCTACAAGTTGTTTAAACCCTAAGGCACCCATGTGTAAATAAAAAAACAAATTATCATTTACAGTCGTCGTGGTTCCCAACGGCAATACCTTTTCTGTAACACTTACCGGATTGTATACAACCCATGGATGTGCATGAGTTTCGATAAATCCTGGAGACACGTACAAACCATTGGCATCAATTACAGTGGTGTCGTCATTTATGGTTACTTCATTTTCCCCGACATATGCAATGCAATCTTTATACAAAGCAATATTTTGCTTTAGGAATTCACCAGAATACACATTAATCACTGTTCCGCCTTTAATTAACATATCAGCGGGGCGTTTCCCTTGCGCCACTTCAATTAATTCATCTCTCAGTGCTCTTGTTTTCACTATTCTTCGCCCCCCATCCATATTTTAAGATTCTTTAGATTCGTTTAAAATAATTCTGCTAATGGAAAACTACGGTTGAATATCAAACACACAATGATACGCTTCTGCGTTGCTCCAGACTCTAGAGCAAACTTGACCAGCTTTTATCAAAGGTTAATCATTACTTTTTTCTGTTTAGGTTTTACACTTTGATAATTAACTTGTTTCAGCCTCTTAATTTAAATCTTTGAATTTTTCCAGTTGTAGTTTTTGGCAACTCATTCACGAATTCAATGACACGGGGATATTTATATGGTGCCAACACCTTTTTGATAAATCCTTTAAATTCAAGTTTCAGTTCTTCCTTCGGTTCGACACCAGCTTTTAATACAATATAGGCTTTTGGTTTAATTAAATTATTTTCGTCATTTACCGCGACAACAGCAGTTTCTAATATATCAGGATGAGATAAGAGAGCGTTTTCAATTTCTATTGGCGATACCCAGATTCCATTCACTTTCATCATGTCATCAATTCTGCCGGCATACCAATAAAAACCATCTTCATCCTTAAAATATTTATCTCCCGTCACAAGCCAATCACCAATAAATTTCTTTTTATTTTCTTCATTAAGATTCCAATACGATGCCGCAATACTTTCACCCTTAATTAAAAGATCTCCTACTTCATTCACTGCTGCTTCCTGACCATCTTCATTCACAATTTTAGCTTCATAACCTGGAACAATCTTTCCCGTGCTCCCTTGCCGAATTTGATTAACTTGATTAGACAGATATATATGAAGAGATTCCGTTGAGCCTATTCCGTCGATAATATCTAAATTAAAAACATTCTTCCATTGTTCTATATAAGAGGCAGGCAACGCCTCTCCAGCAGATACGCAAAGTCTTATCGAAGAGAGATCATAGTTTTTTTTCGTCTTCTCAAGGTAATTGAGCATAGATCCATACAAGGTAGGAACCCCAAAAAAGATGGTAGGACGATACTTTTCAATCGTCTCAAACACTTTCTCTGCAGTTGGTCGGTCCGGCATTAAAACAGTAGTAGCTCCGGCTCCAAGCGGAAAATACATCCCGTTTCCCAAACCATAGGCAAAGAAAAGCTTTGAAGCAGAAAAAGTAATGTCATTTTCAGTGATCTGTAAAATATTTTTGGCGTAATTTTTAAAGGCTTCTTCCATATCTGTTTGAAGATGAATCACACCCTTTGGCTCACCCGTACTGCCTGATGTATAAAGCCAGAACGCTTGATCATTAATATTGCTATAACAGGGAGGCAATACTTTATCTTTGCCCTTTATTAGATTTTGAAAGGAGTGTTCATCTGCTTCCTTCAAGGGTTGATTTTCCTCGTCAACTAGGATTACATGTTTTAAGAAGAGTAAACGGTTCTTAATAACTTTTAATTCTTCCCAGCGTTCACAAGTTGTAACCAACACTTTTGAACGACTATTATTCAATAGAAACTCATAATCCTTTAACGGTAAAAGTGTGTTGGCAGGAATAGGAATTGCTCCAACTTTAATTGCACCAAAGAAACTCATTATGAATTCTGGAGAGTCATGTAATAATAGTAAAACGCGCTGTTCCATCTCTATGTTTAACTCTTTTAAGGCAGCACCAAATTGGTTAGCAGATGTATCGATTTCTTGGTAGGTGTAAAAACGATCTTCATAATAAATCGCCGCTTTATCACCTCTGCCTACTTCTATATTTTTTTGAAAGAAATTATAAGAAGCATTATACCTCGCGCCCAAACCTCTAATTTTATGCTCGGTTTTTATCACACATATTTCCCTCCAATAACCTTAATAAATTTCCTGCCTTTTTCTAAAATCCTTTATTTTCTGATAAAAATTTTCCCACCTATTATTCTATTACAGACCAAACATATTTAACTGCTTTTCACCTACATATGAGACTACACTTTTCGTTTCAGTATATAAATCAAGAGTTTCAAGAGATAGTTCTCTACCAAAGCCTGACTGCTTATAACCTCCAAATGGAGTTCCAGGGAATGCAGAAATCGGGCTGTTAATCATCACAATCCCGGCGTTAATTTTTGCTGCTACCCGATTCGCTTTTGCATGGTTTGTTGTCCAAACTGCAGATGCTAAACCGTAAATCGAGTGGTTTGCCATTTCTATTGCTTCTTTTTCATTCGTAAATTTCATGACAACAACAACTGGACCAAATACTTCCTCTTGAGCAATTCTGCTTTCATTTGTGACATCACTAATAACAGTCGGTAAATACCAATAACCGTTTGCAAACTCCTTACCTTCAGGTCTGCTCCCTCCACAAAGAACGGTTCCTCCCTCTTCTACTGCAAGCTTTACATAGTCGTCTATTACTTTTTCATGACTTGAGGATATGACTGCCCCTACATGTGTTCCTTTGTCGAATGGATCACCGACTTTTAGTTGCTTCGTCTTTTCTACGAATCTATTTAAAAATTCCTCGTAAATCGATTCTTCTACAAAAATTCTAGAGCGAGCTTCACATGACTGTCCAGTATTATAAAAGATACTGTATAAAGATCCATTTACCGCATCTTCTATTTCTGTATCAGCAAAGATGATGCTTGGTGACTTCCCTCCTAATTCTAAAGTAACGCGTTTTAATGTCCCAGATGCTTTAGACATGATATCTTTTCCTGTTTCCGTCTCACCTGTGAAGGCAATTTTATTAATGCCTTCGTGCTCTGTCATGTATGGTCCAATTTCCGAACCGCTTCCAGTAATTACGTTCACAACTCCCGCAGGAACTCCCGCTTCTGTACATATTTCAGCAAGCAGGTACGCAGTAATTGGCGTGTAGCTAGCAGGTTTAAGAATCACTGTACAACCCGCAGCGAGTGCTGGTGCTATTTTCCAAGCCGCCATCATTAATGGATAATTCCAAGGTATAATTTGACCGCAGACACCTACAGGCTCTTTCAAGGTATAGTTGAAAAAATTATTCGGCATTGGATTTGTGCGTCCACCTGAAGTTAAAGCAACTCCTGCATAAAACTCGAAATCCTCAATGGCTTGAGTAACTTGACCTCTAGCCGCAGGAATGTTTTTACCTGTGTTCAAAATTTCTGCTTTTACAAGTTCATCAAATCTTTCGCGCATGATACTAGCGATTTTATTTAATACCTGTGCTCGTTTACTATGTGAAAAGCGACTCCATTTCCCTGTTTCAAATGCAATTCTTGCTGCAGTCACAGCGGTATCTACATCAGATTTGCTTGCTTTAGCTACCATTGATAATACTTCACCTGTTGCTGGATTATATGCTTCAAAAAACTCTCCTGATTCACTTTCAACCCATTCCCCATTTATATAAAGTTTGTAATAGTCTTTCAGCATGTAACTTTCCTCCTACTATCTTGTATATATATTGGCGCGGAGATTCAAAAACCAATTCGATTTCATATCTCAGTCACAGCATTCCATACTGTCAAAGGACTCCATTTCATCTGCCCCATAAATCTCACACACTGTCATTTTCATTGATTATCAGGTGGTAAAAGGTAGTTCTTTATTCTCTATTTGTGACAAGTTATATGACTTAATCTGCTGTTTGTAATTTTCATACCGGGCAAATGCCTCGACGTTCCAACCAGAAATAACAAACTTTCTTAACAATGGAGCTGGCCGATATCGTTCTTCCTGTAAATTATTGTATAACCCTTGTAAGACAGAATACACTTCATCAAGCCCAATACACTCTCCCCACTCTAGCGGCCCTTTGGGATAGTTTGTTCCAAGCTTCATTGCTATATCGATATCTTCCTTTATAGCTATTTTTTGCGTAAAAGCATAAAATGCTTCATTAATAATCATTGAAAGCACCCTTGGAAAAACTAGTCCTACTTGGTCTTTAACAAATTCCGTTTCTAATTCTACATTTTCAAGTTGTTTAGTAACCGCTTCCAAATTGTTCGTTTCCCCAGTTAACGGCAAAGTTAATTCAACCAGATTTTGAGAATCCAAGTCTGAAAAACAAGCAAATCCTACAATTTTCAAATGTCCATTTGTCCAATTAGGTACTTCTGTGCAGGTAACAGAAAGTACACTCGTTATAACAATTGAATGTTTATTTAAAACAAATTTTTCAAGTGCCTGAATTGTTTTTTTCTTGTTTCCTAGATTACCATGCTCTGTTTCCCAAATGAAATCAAAAAATTCTGTTTCACAATCGGCTAAGTGATCAGCAGTTTTAATTTTTGTCGAACCTTCAAAAATTTTATGAAGTCTGGCGGCCAATTGATTAGAGCCAACAATGAGCACCTTCTCGAAGCTACTCATATTTGTAAAACCCCTTTCCTGTTTTACGTCCAAGCCTGTTAGCTAGTATCATTTCTTTTTGTAAATAATGTGGTTTAAATCTACTCTCATTTTGAAAATTATCAAATAATGATTGCGTCGTATTGTAATTAATATCAATACCAATTAAATCTTGTAATTCAAATGGGCCCATTTTAAACCCGCCAGCCTTTTTCATGATTCGGTCAACTTTCTCATGTGTGGCTAGACCTTCATCGACAATTCTAAGGGACTCATTATAAAAAGAACGGGCAATTCTATTGACGATAAAGCCTGGTGTATCTTTACATATTACCGGCCTTTTCTTAATTTGGAGGAAAAGGTCTCTAGTTCTATCGATGGTGGTTTGATCAGTTAATTGACTTTTTACAATTTCAATGAGTGGCATTAGGGGTGCTGGATTAAAAAAATGAATACCAATCATTCTTTGAGGATGATTTAAATTGGCTGCAAATTCTGTAACTGAAAAAGATGACGTATTGGTTGCTAGAATTGTTTCAGGGTCGGAAACTGCATCTAACTTCTAGAATAATTCTATTTTTAAAGATTTAATCTCCGGTACAGCTTCAATAATTAAGTCTAAACCCGATAAATCAGTGAGTTTTGTACTCACCTTAAGGTTTCGATTCGCTGACTCTGCCTGCTCTGGGGTAATTTTACCCTTTACTTTCATTTTTTCGATATTAGTAATAATATTTCTAGAGTTTCTTTCAAGGATTTCGTCTTCTATATCATATAAAGTAACTGATAATCCACTTTGTAAAAAAGTCTGGGCAATTCCACTTCCCATTGTCCCCGAACCAACTACACCGACTGTTTGGATTCCTTGAGTTTTCTCAGGAGATGCATCAGCAGTTCCACTCCAACGTATACTTTCAAATACAGTTTTACAGTTCTGGCAATAGTACTGCCTAACTAGCTGTGCAGTGCCGAAGGATGAATATAACTCAACATTTTTCCCATCACAAAATGGACAAGTTGGTTTTTCCTTTTCACTGAGCATTTACAATTTCCTCATCCCTCAAGCTTGGGATCAATGCATTCTTATATGAATCAGCTAGATTACTATTTTTAAGAAGAACATCACTCTCAACAAGAACAATATTGTTTTCCACTTGCTTCAACCATGTAATGACTTCTTGTTCACAAAGCTTAAAAGCATTGACGAATCGAGCTGGTATAGATCCGCCATCATTTAGCAACTTGAGTGCCCAGCTTTTTGAGTACAAAATATGTTCTTCCTGTTCTTTTACTAATTTATTAAATTGCAGCCCTATATCACTGCTTTTCTGATGACTGGTTAAAGCGGTTATCAATATGTTAAGCGCTGTGTTCATACAGTAGAGTCCTGCAATAAGTGATATCCATTCCTCGATTTTAACTATGCTATCGAATGCTTTTCCTGTTTGTTCCTTCACATCATTTTTGTTACCTTTTCCACCTTTTAAATTCGCTCCCCAGTTATAGAGAAGGCGCGCATGTCCAAGCTCTGATTGCGCCATCGCAATCGCTGCAAGTGTTCCTTCTAAGTCAGGTCCGCTCACACCGACCTCGACAAGACGGTCTCCTAGGATAAATTTGTTATCAGCAATCGTTTCTATTAGAGTAATTAATTCATAATTGACATTTGTGGAATTCACCATATTAAACCACCCTTTTCTTAAAAAATGGTTCTACTTCTCTAATGCAAATCATATTTTCCCTCTTGACTATATACATTTCCACCCATTTTTCTTCGTCGTAAATATATCGTGCATAAACACGCGCCAACTCATCACTGCTGGCCTCGACGGTTCCAATATGCATTAAATCATCACCTCGATTAATTCTGGAAAACACATTATATTCAAACTGTTTACCTGCTTTATTATTCATCTAGAACTAACCCCCCAAGTCTTTAATTTTTGTTTACCTGCTTCACTCATTTGATCGACCGTCCAGGCAGGACTCCAAACCACTTCAATTTCCACTGTATTTATATTCTCTTCTTGAAGCAGTCGATTTTTGATATCGCTTTCAATCCATTGCATACACCCACAGCCTGTTGAAGTATAAGTCATCGTAACAAGCGCCTTATTTTCTTGTTTTTCTACCCCATAAATTAATCCCATATCAACAATGCTTATTGGAAATTCAGGATCAGTAACGTCTTGTAAGACATTGATAAGAACGGGATCTTTATAAAAAACCTTTTCCATCTAGATCGCCTCATTTCGATATTCTTCAAGTTGTTGATATCCTTTTTGAATTCGATTAACAAATTCCTGATTTTGCGGACCTCTCTGCTTAAAGCGCTGGATGACATTATCCCATGTATCTGGCTCATCATATTTCCATCGCTTATTTTCAACATCGAATTTACAAGGAAAGGGAACAAGCAAATCATATTTCCCAGTCTCTTCGTTGTATTGGGCCGGAACATTAAGTCCAAGAGATTCACAGAAAGGGATAGCCGTTGACATCCATTTTTGCCTTAGTTCATCATTTGTTTTTCCTTTCAACTTATAATCAAGCTGGGATGAACGACTTTTTAAGTTATCCGCTACACCAAAGAATTCCAGTGACATTATAAACATCCAATCAATTGCTTCTTGGACCTGCTTAGCCGTTTCCGGTTCTTTCATAGCTGCCTTCATGATAATTTCGCCGTTTCTCAAATGGAATAATTCCTCTTTATCTACTTTGACTAACGCACGTTTCCATGGTCCGTATGATGTATGCTGGTGTGCATCTCCCAAAAGGGTATAACCTGCACGGTCAAACAATCCATTAAACACACCGAGTTCAACCCAATTATTTAATTTAAAATCAAAGGCAAATGGGTTTTTCCACTTATTTGGCGGACGTTTGTATAACAAAGATTGAACATCTTCTCCTAAATCCTTTAATAACCTGTAGGCAATATGCGCATGCCCAATTTCATCCTGCATAACAGCAAGTGCTGTGATTTTGTAATTTAAATTAGGAGCATCTTTGTAAACAGTCAGAAGTGGTGGCACACTTAATAGCTCTGTATCCCCAACTATCATCAGAGTTTGTTTCAGTGCCTTTTTATAATTTTCATCCATATCTTCTAATCTCTCCACCACAAACCCAGATTGGACCTTGCTCATCAAATCATTCGCAGATATTGCCATATCTCCCTCTCCTATCATATTATGTTTTTTAAACTATCGTCTTATATAAGTAATATAATAATTTACTTTATATGGTTAGTCAATACTTTATCAGATTTTTCAGAAAACAAATAAACGAGATGTACATTAATACATCTCGTTTAATCCTTATAATTTATATTGGAACGTACCATTTGTTGAGATTTTATGAATTCTCTCTGATTCCACTAGATACTCCAGGTGTGCTAATGTTTCCGCAATGGCGAATCGCCACTGATGATCAGTAAGCTTTTTATGATGAAACAGCTTCTCTGTAATCTCAAAAGTTACTTGATTCGTTTCCAAAATGGTTAAAATAGTCGCTAAACGTTCCTTATGATGTACAATGATTTCCTTAGCTCTCTGTGCGAGATTTTCAATAGGTGTTCCATGGGCTGGATAAGCAATGCTTATATCTTGATCAACAAGGCAATGCAAAGTTGAAAAGTAACTAGCTAAGGGATTTTGATCAGAGTTGGGCCAAAGACTAATATTCGGAGTGATTCGATTCAAGACAACATCGCCTATTAACATAACTTTCTGACTTTCATGATAAAAACATAGATGTCCTTCAGCATGTCCACTATATTTATGGACGGCCCATCTTCCATCAGGACTATCTAATTGTGATTCATTGAAATTATTAATTTCGGGAAGTGGATTTACTTTATTTGAAAGAAACAATACGTTCTCTTTAACTTTCGTCAACAATGGCTCTGGAACAGCATGCTTTTGAAATAATTCATATGTAGCCTCAGCCTGCTTCGTGCTACCGCCAAAAACAGTTTTAATCATCTTAGCTTCTTCTTTGCTCATATATACATGTGCACCGGTTTTTTGTTGCATCCAACTAATTAATCCTGAATGATCAGGATGAAAATGAGTCAGGATAATCTTTGATATATCTGTTGGATTTATAGACAACTCTTCAAAGACTTCTTCCCAATACTGTTTCGCGTCTGTTGTTGGAAAACCAACATCAATTAATATGATTTCTTCTCTCGTGCGGAATATATAACAATAGACATACTTCATAGGGAACGGTACAGGTATCCCGATACGTGTTAAATAATCTGTTATTTGTTGATGATTTCCTGAAAGCACAGCCATTGTCAGGACCCCCTAAAAACTGGGTCCCGTTTTTCTTGAAAGGCGAGTAATGCTTCTTTTCGATCCCCAGTCCCTATTGTTAACTCATAGGCCTTTGATTCGATGGCAATCCCTGTTCGCAAATCAGTAGCATGCCCTTTATTAATTGCATATTTTGCTTGTTGGAGTGCAATCGAACTTTTTAGCAATATCGGCTCCAAGAATTCAAGTGTATAGGCCTCAAGTGACTCCTGGTCATCAAAGGTTTCGTCAATTAATCCAATATTTTTCGCCTCGATGGCATTAAGCTTTTTACCGCTATAAATAAGTTGCTTGGCTTTCGAAATGCCAATCAGCTTCGGTAAACGCTGTGTTCCGCCTGCGCCTGGAATGATAGCCCAGTTTATTTCAGTTAAACCAAGCTGCGCCTCCGATACCGCAAATCTAAAATCACAGACAAGGGCTAATTCCAAGCCACCTCCAAGTGCATATCCATTAATCATCGCTATTGTAGGCTGCGGCAAGTCTTCTATTCTATTAAAAACATCGCGAATTAGACAAACATTTCTTCGTGTCTCTTGCTCTGACAATGTTTTTCGCTCTTTCAAATCAGCTCCAGCACAAAAAGCTTTCATACCAGTTCCGGAAAAAACCACCGCTTTTATTGTTAAATCGTTACTTAAGGTCAGAACAATTTCATTCAATTCCTTTAACGACCCATAATCAAGACTATTTAGCTCTTCAGGTCGATTTAATATGACATAAGCGATACTATCTTTTTTTGTAACATAAACTTTTGGCATAAAACCTCTCCTCCTAATTAATCATGATAGATTTCTGAAAAAGGGTTGATTGCTTTCTCACGATTAACATAACCTGCTTTATCAGGCGGATATTCCATTATCGATTCAAAATATTTCACTGCTTTGACTGAAGTCAGTTGATGGATATTCCAAAACAACTCCCTAGCCTTTATTCCATGCCAATCATCAGGCAGTAAATCAAGCGGAAAACCGGGGTCCAGGAAAAGGAATTTCCGGTATTCATGTACAATCTTGGTTCGTTCATAAAAGCATTGCTCATTGGAAATGGTATCTTCCCAAACAGCCTGCTGCATGTCATGAAGCTTCGATTCATATTGCTGTATAAAGGTTAAATAGTTTTTGTTTATTTCTTTTAAATCCCAACAAGTGCGTAAAATCTCTTCATTAGTATGAGTGATGACTTGGCTCGAACTAAATACAATTAAATAGTCCTTTAAATCATATGTATCCATGAGGGTTAGCACTTGTTTTTCTAATGGATTAGGACTGACCCAAATACTATTAGACATAAGCCCGAAACCAGTCCAACTCAATTCCTTACGTACTTGATTTCGAAGCACACGTTTTTCCTCAGGAATTGAGTAGGTTACCACTCTCCATAAACCATCCCATTGATGATTCCTGATTGTATAAACACGTTTGACACCATCATCCATATTGCGCTTTCCTTTTGGTGTTAATGAATAATAGCTTTTATTGCCTATTTTCCGCCCAATTATTAGATCCTGCTGTACGAGTCGTAAAATGGCACCGCGTACAGATGATTCAGAAATACCAAAATGATTCATCATTTTAATAAGGGTGCCAATCCATACCTCCCCTCCATAAAATTGAACGAAATCACCAAAAAGAGTATACAATAATGACCTTGGTTTCATGTTGATTCTCCTGTTCTCATAAAGCCTTTTCTTCTTAATGTAATCTAAATTAGCTCAATTTTCAAACTTGTTAGAGGATTATCCAATATTAAACTATCATCTAACTTTCAATAATCTTTTAATATCTTCAGGAATTGGCACCGCCTTAAACTTATCGCCCTCAATAGAAGTCCAAGCGCGAATTTCATAGCCATGGCCAGTCCTTCTCTCTCCACAAAATACATCATGATGAAAACGAATTGTCTTCGTTTTCATTTCCTCCACATGGGTGTACACTGTCACTTCATCGTCATAGTATAGGGGATTTTCAAATGTACACTTTGCTTCTAGTAAAGGAATGATAATTTTTTTTTCTTCTTCTAAATATTTAGGACTCATATTTATCGAGCGAAAAAAATTATGACCTGCTAAATCGAACCATTTATAATAATTGGGATAATAGACGATCCCTGCTCGATCTGTATCACCCCATTGGATTTGAAATTTTGTTTCGTTTATGCGTCTTTTTAAATGAGTTTCTTCCATTATATTTTTCACCCTTTCTTTTAGCATTGGTATTAAAAAAGCAATATCGGCAGAAACCGATATCGCTTTTTCAAAGGGTAAATTTATTATTTACCTTTCCATTGTGGTTCACGCTTTTCAAGGAATGAAGCCAAACCTTCTTTAGCATCCTCAGAACGGAATAACAGATTTTGTATTTCTCCTTCGTAACGAATCGCCGCGTTTAATGGCATTTCTTTACCATTCATAATCGAAAGCTTGATATTAGTGACTGAATAACTTGCTTTACTGGCGACATTTTTGGCATATTCCAATGTTTTTTCACGAATTTCTTCTTGTGGGTAAACCCGGTCAACCAGACGAATTTCCTTAGCTTCCTGAGGTAAAATCGATTCTCCTGTGATATTCAAGTCGATTGCCTTTGAGTGGCCAACCAACCTAGCCATACGTTGTGTACCGCCTGTCCCAGCAAGGACCCCAAGGTTAACTTCTGGTAAACCAATTTTCCCTGCTTTATCACCCATAAAGCGTAGATCACAGCCCATCGCCATTTCCAAACCTCCACCTACTGTATGGCCTTCTAGGCAAGCAATCCAGATTTGCGGTGAACGAGCAATTTTATCAAGTGTTTCATTACAGAACAAGCAGAATTGTGTTTTAAAAACGGGATCAGCAGCTTTAAGGAAATTAATATCTGCCCCCACCGAGAAAAATTTAGGCATATCGCTCATTAACACAGCTACCTTCATTTCTGGATCAAAACGAATATCATCAATTGCCTCATTTAACTCTTTGTAAAAATCAAGTGTGTAAGCATTCGTCTTGTTAATATGAAGATGTACCTCTGCAACCCCAGTTTCTTTGTTCTTTTGGATTGTAAGCGTTCTCTTAGTTTCAACTGCTGTACTCATTCATCAACACTCCTTAGTTTTAGTATTACGTTTTATTTACTTCCGTTTATATTACATAATATACTATGGAATTTTCAGAATTGCAATTATTTTTGGTAAATTTTTTAAATTAATATATTTATTAAGATTTTTATACTGTTTTTTCAATAATTAAATATCTTAATAGACTGGTTCAGGTTAAACACTAGTACAGCTATTTCAATTGATAATATCTAGGTTTTAAATTCTTTGTGATGGAATATTTGATTAAGATCAAATGGCTAATTAATCAAAAAAATGACCAACTCAAATATGAATTGGTCATTTTTAATAGCTTATATTCTACTTATTGATTCCTATTTAGTGCACACACAATTTCCTTGCAACTCCTAAGAAATATTCTACTCCGTATTGCAAGGCACTTTCGTCAATCTTGAATTTAGGATGATGCAGCGGATACGCTTTTCCTATTTCTTCACTGTGAACACCTATAAATTGCATCGAAGCTGGAACAATTTCGGAGTAGGCAGAAAAGTCCTCAGTCCCAAACATTGGATGTTCGACGTTTATCAGGTTATCTTTCCCGCAAATTTCTTCTACAATTTCCCGAGAGATGTCTACTACTGTTTTGTTATTGACCACAGCAGGATAACCTAATAACCAATTGATTTCATAGCTTGCTCCATGTGCATCAGTAATCCCTTTTACAATTTTCTCTAGATATTCTCTAGATTTTACGCGACTATCTCCATCTAGAGATCGAATTGTCCCGCCAAGCTCTGCATATTCTGGTATTACATTTAGAGCACTTCCAGCATGAAATGTAGTAACGGAAATCACGGGAGCTTTAAGTGCAGAAAGTTTTCTAGAGATAATATGTTGAAGATTGGTTGTGATTTCAGCTGCAATGATTAATGGGTCGATTGTTAATTCAGGAGTAGAAGCATGTCCTCCTTGGCCAATTATTTTAATTTCAAAGTCATCAGCAGCCGCGCAGAATACCCCATCTTTGATACAAATTGTCCCTTTTCGTTCATAAGGTGAAACATGAAGAGCGAATACATAGTCAACTCCTTCCATGATACCGCTTTTCACTAATTCTGATGCCCCTCCTGGATAGGATTCTTCAGCATGTTGAAAGATAAATCTGATTTCCCCAAAAATCTCCTCCCTTTTTTCAGAAAGAATCTTTGCAGCACCCAATAACATGGCAGCATGTGCATCATGTCCACAGGCATGCATAACTCCTGGATTTTTCGATTTAAAGTCCACATCAGCTTCTTCTTGAATAGGCAATGCATCTATATCTGCACGAAACGCAATGGTATAGTTTTTCTGATCAGTTTTCTTCGATCCTCTTAATACTGCCAATACACTTGTTTCTGTTGGTTTCGTTACTTCTAATCCTGGAAATGTACTTAATAGATTGTAAATATAATCAGATGTATTATGCTCTTGATAGGAAAGCTCGGGGTTTTCATGTATATGGCGCCTCCATGAAATTACCTGATTCATAATCGCCTTTTCCATTGTCTTCATTAATGAAAGACCTCCTTATATATATATATTTATTTATTATTTCATATTTTACGTTAAAAAGGACCATATTTAATAGCCTGGGCAATAATTAAAAAGATTATCGATACGGCCATTTGAATTAGGAAAAACGGAAAGATCCATTTCACCCATTTGGTAAAAGGTATCCCTGCTACTGCTAAACCGGCCAATAGTACTCCGGAAGTAGGAAAAATCATATTAGATAAGCCATCCCGGTTTGTCTTGACATACCGACTAAATCTGCTAACGGTGTCATAATTGGCATGGTGAGTGCAGCTTGTCCACTTCCAGATGGAACAACAAAATTAATGAGCATTTGTAAAATAAACATTCCTAGAGCATTAATTGCAGGGGGCAATTGTTCAACTAATCCAGATGTATAATATAAAATTGTATCCAGTGAAAGAACTGAAGGGACATCTTCCGTCGCTGCCCCAATTTTGAATTTTTTTGGAGAAGTTTCAGGTGCCATAAGTATTGGTTTTGTAAGTTTTAATTTGACACCTGAAAGACTCAATATCCTCGTTAAAAATGTGATGGAAACGAGTCAAAGCATGTCTGCAAAATTGGGATATAACGGGTCTGAACATACGAAGGCAATGAATCGTTCTTTCTAAATCATGGTATTTTATTTAAAGAAGTAAGTAATCCAGGAGTATAAAGAAAAAATACAAAAAAATTATTTCAGGCTACTTTATCTCTGTTTTCTTGAGACTGAAGTAGTCTAATTTCATTGGTATGCTTTTTATTTCATTTTACCTGATTGTTACTTCGCATCTCTCTAAAGTTCCCCTTTTAGACTCACACTAGGTTGTCCTCTAACAAAAGACCAACAGGATATATTTATAGTTAACTCGTTTTCAGATTGTGAACTTTATGTCATAACTTTTTATTTTTTTCAATCACCATTCTTCATACTTCAAACATATAATACATACAAAGGAAAAACCGGGGGTATCAACATGCAAGACAATTTACATGGATCGCAAATGAATGAGGTTGAAAAGTTTGATGAATGGGTGAAAAAGTTTTTTCTGGACCCGGAGACAAGTGCGTTGGATCATCAACTATTTTCAATTGATATATACGAAAGTGAAGATGAGTATATGGTGGAAGCGGTTTTAGAAAATCATGATGTTAAAGATATTAAAGTATGCCTAAGTGATAATGAGCTATCGATCATCGTTGACGATAATCATAAACCCTTTCTTGAAAATAAAGCGGATACATTACCCACACAGAGGAAAATCCCCTTCCCCTTTTCAATTTGCTCACGTAGGATTACCGCGGAATTTTCAAATCCGTTATTGGTGATTCGCATCCATAAGTTTTCCCCCGGAAAAACAGCTGACGATATTAATATTGAGTAGTTTTCTTTCTTCATAATAAAAAGAATGGCTAAGGAAGCTGCCTGCTTCCTTAGCCATTCTTTTTTTATCTTGATTAGCCCGCAAAGTAAAATGAAGTTCGACTTCCTTTTTGTGTAGAAATGACTTGAAGCTGGGCAGCGATTCGTTCCTTTAATTCTGGAACGTGAGAAATAATGCCAACCAATCTTCCGGTGCTCTGTATATCCATTAATGCTTCAATCGCATGGTCGAGTGATTCAGGGTCAAGCGTACCGAAACCTTCATCAATGAACATAGTCTCAAGTGATATGCCACCTGCATTCTGCTGGACAACATCGGCAAGCCCTAGAGCAAGTGCAAGCGACGCCTTAAAGCTTTCGCCTCCTGAAAGCGTTTTGACATGCCGTTCCTGGCCCGTATATTGATCATATACAGATAACTCCAGACCGCTTTGAATATTCCTTCGCGTTGGGTCCAGTTTTCGTAAAAGCTGATAACGACCGCTAGTCATCTTCAACAATCTTAGATTGGCTTCTTTTAGGATATCATCTAAAAAGGCCGCCAATACATACCGTTCAAAAGTAATACGGAAGGAGTTTTGACCTTTAGAAATCTCGGACAGATGACCAACGATACTGTACCTTTCATCTAGACTTTTCTGCTCTTCCCTTATTAGCTCCAGTTTCCGTTCAATTTCTTCGTTAATTTGCTTGTCAGCCAGTAATTCATTCTGATTTCTGCGTAACAATTCCAATTCAAGATCTATGAATTCAAAAGTCTTTTTCAACCCTTCAAGGTCCGGTTTGACCACATCTTTTAATTTCATTTCCAAATCATGAAATAGACTTAGAACGCTTTGCCAACTTTGATTGTATTGCAGAACTTGACTCTCTATATATTCGAGAGCCGATTCTGACTTTTTGGCTGTTGTATATTCTTTATAATTGGCAAATCCTTGTTTGGTCATATCCGTAATCAACTTTTCCCGTTCCTCTGTTAATTCACGATTTAAGGCTTTTATATTTCCAGTTAGTGATTCTTTTTTCGCATTGATGCCCGACTCTTTTTCTTTAACCATTTGAAGATTTTTTCGTGCTTCTTCTAATGCAATTTGTAAACGTTTCTGCGTTTTGACGGCCGCTTGATATGCTGCAGTATATTCTTCTTCAGTCCTGATTCCTTCTGGCATAGAATCGGTTAATCCTTTAAGCTTTGTAGAATTTTCAATATACCTGGTTTTGACTTGATCTTCTACTTCTTCTAAAGATATTCTATTCGCTTTTAGGTGGACTGCTTTCTCTTTTAATTCAAGCAACCTTCTTTCCAATTCACTAAACGCGGCCTTCTTAAGCCTCAATATCCGTAACTGTTCTTGCAGCTCTTTTCCTTTTTGCTCGAACTGATTCAAGTAAGCATCAATTTGATCGAAAGAAAGCTGTGGCAAACCCTGTTGTAAGTCAGCCAATTTTTCTTGAGAGGACTCTATTAGTGTATTGAACTTTGATTCCGCTTGATAATATTCACTTTCAGCTTGACTTTTTTGTTGATCTGCAGACTTCAGATTGTTTTCCTGCTGTTTCAATTCCATATCCGATGGCATCTCATCATGCATTTTGGCGGGTTTAGGATGACTCACCGATCCGCACACAGGACAATTTTCACCAGTGTGCAACATGGACGCTAGCATCCCTGCCTGACCAGCGCGCCACTTTTGATTAAGAGCCTCTAGTTTTTCCTTTTCCTGAAGCTGAATTTCAAGAAGCACTTGGAACCGGTTATTCTTTTCATCCAACACCCTCTTTGTGCCCTGTGATTCTGAAAGAACATCTTGAAGCTTTTTCATTTCTAATAACAAATGCTGATTTTTTTCGACTTCTCTTTCCATATCACTATAAAGAAAGGCTGCATTTTCCGCTTCTGATTTTTCAAGACCAACTTTTTCTGCTTCCGCTTCAATTGAACTATGCTCTGATACATTTTTTTCACGAAGCTGCTTACTAGTCTGCCACTCTTTTTCATCTAAAAGAACTTGCGCTTTTAAACTCGCATATGTCATCACAGCATCTTTTACCTGCTCAAGCTGATGCACATTTCGAACCGCCCGTTCTCTTTCGTCTTCCTTCAATAATTCCTGTTCATAGGAATCTTGTTTCTTAATCCGCTCAGCCATTACCTTCTCTTCCTGCTCACTTAATTTTTGAAGTTCTGTAGTTACATCTTGTACTTGTTTACCAATCCGCAAATAATATTGCTCTTGCTTTTCTAGAGAAGCCGCTTTGTGCGCCATTTTAATTTGTTCTTTTACTTCATCTATTTCAGGTTTTTTCGCTTCAAGGATCTCTTTTTCCCTTCTCAGCCTTTCTTTTTCAGTAAACCTATTTAACAAATCCACCGCTTTTGAAAGCTCTTGGTTAACTTGATCTCGAGCTTCTTGCTTTTCCTGTATTTGCTTGCTAGCATACTGACTTCTTTCTGTTGCTGCCGAAATAATAGAATGTAAGAGCGGCAAAATCTGTTGTTCATTTGGCTCTTCTGCCTCCAAATGTTCCTGCAGTCCTTCATGATTACCCGGCTTGATTCCTTTCATTAATTCAATTCGCCGCTGTGCACTTCTTTCACTTTTCTTTTTAAGAATTGAAGCTTCTTCTTTTAATTTTTCTTCTATTCGTTTATAAAGTTCGGTATGAAATAATTTCTGAAGTATCTGTTCTTTATCCTTACTGTCGGATGTTAACAGTTTTCTGAATTCATTCTGAGGAATCATCAGAATTTGCCGAAACTGATTGGCATCAAGTCCAATAAGTAATTTGATTTTCTCTTCAACCTCGCGTACATTGGCACCTAGCAGTTTTTTGCCTTCTGGCAACAGCTCATATAATTCAGCTTTCGCACCAACTGTCGTCGTGCCATCGCCCGATTTCTTCTTTCGTTCCTGTTGTGGTGAACGAGTTACCAAATATGTTTTTCCACGCAGTGTAAATTGTAGCGAGACTTCCGTCAACATATCATCTTCGGCAAATTGACTTCGTAAATCTTGCCCACTTCGATCTTCACCACTTGCTTTTCCATATATCGCAAAGCTAATCCCGTCAAAAATCGTTGTTTTCCCTGCACCCGTCTTTCCAGAAATGACAAACATAGTTCTTTCTCCAAGGGTATTAAAATCAATAGTTTCTCTTCCGGCATATGGGCCGAATGCCTGCATCGTTAAAATATGAGGTCTCATTTTAAAGCCTCCTCTTTCTTCACAGCTTCAATTACCGAAACCATCAAATCTTGCTTTTGAGAATCAAAGTCTCGATCTGTCATCTCTTGGTAAAACGTTTCAAACAAATCCAATTCGGACTTTCGTTCATCCTTTACAGAAGAAAAAGATTTTTTTCTTCTCAGGTCAGCCAAATCCCATTTCCGCTCTAGGTGAAGTACGTTCGGGTAGACCTGGCGTAAGCGATTAATCGGATCGATGAGTGATCCCTCATCATTTAGTGTTATTTTTAAATAGTCATCTATTTTTTGTGATTGAAAAAAAGCAGGGTCAAGTAACTCTTCCATTGTGCCTGCCAGTTCCCTCATATCAAGCTTAGGCATCAAAGATCGATAACGCATATCGAAGTTGCCATCTTCTTTCATCTCGACAATGGATAACGACTTATTTTGCTTGGCCTCAGAAAAAGAGTACTTCAATAGTGAGCCGGAGTAATATACCTTTGGATGGCGTATCGCATCTGGGCTATGTAAATGTCCAAGTGCCGTATAATCGAACGCATCAAATAAATCAGATGAAACACACCCAGAACCGCCTACTGACAAAACACGTTCTGAATCGCTCGTTTTACCACCTAATACAAAGGCATGTCCAACGAAAACATTTGGTTCATTCGGATTGAATGTTTCCGCAATAGTTCCAGTTATCCGTTTCATTGCTTCTTGATGAGAATGAATACTTTCATCTTCAAAAAGATGGCGAACGGTCCCAGGTTCTGCATATGGGACACAATAAAAATTCACGCCCTTAATACGGACCGGTTCACATGTTTTTGTCAATTTCCCATGAATGTATAGCTGGCTATGACGATACCAGGATGAACCGAATGACAGCCTCTCCGCCGAATCATGATTTCCCGATATCGCAACGATCGGTGTATTCATTTTCACATTAATGGTATAAAGAATTTCATCAAGAAGCTCTACCGCTTCCGTCGGTGGAACAGAACGATCATATAAATCACCGGCAATCACAACTGCATCCGGTTTCTCTTCTTCTACTATTTCAATAAATTGCAGGAGTGCATGTCTTTGATCTTCTGTCATATGTACCCCGTGAACAATTTTCCCTAAATGCCAATCAGCCGTATGGATAAATTTCATAGTTTCACTCCGTCCTCATTTTTACTTACTATTATTATATCAAAAATTGAAAGGATAGCATGGATTGGGTACAAACGTTCTAATTTTTACCATGATTTGAAGCACATCTTTTTTCAAACAAAAAAAGGCACACTCTAAAGAGTCTACCTTCTCCTAATATCAGCTAAATAAATGTTCATATGGACTCATATTTACTTTTCGTTCAGCTAATTTTTTTTGTAAAAATTTATGATCACGTTTGGGCGTGGCAATGATATAGCCACGTATTACTAAATCTTCTGTAATATCTCCCGCTTTTTCCTTTAACGCCAATTCACCGATTTTACCAGCAATTTTATGTCGTGCAACATCACGAAAAAGTTCTGGTACAGGGCTCACTAAATCTTCAAGTAAATCCTTCTGCTGCTTTGACCATAAGTGCTTTGTTTGGTCCAAATAATATTCTTCCCAATCCATATCGGATTTTCCATCCTCTTTAGGAAACCTTTTTAAGAATTTCCGAAACATGAAAAAGCCACCGATGCTCATCAAAATTATTAATAGGGCTACCCAAAATAGAATAAACCATAAAAACCAGCCTCCAAGCAAAGAACCACCTCATATGTATAGAATAATTGTTACTATGTATTATAGACAGTAACCCATATCTTTACAAGACTGGCAATAGAATCATTCTTGTTCGTTTACTTCCAATAAGACCAGTGAAAAATCTCCCACAGCATTTTCTTCATAAAGATTCGTAACCGAAGTAGCATAGTTAAAAATCTCTCCGCGAAATTCCTCGTTTGACTGAGGGATCTTTATATCAAATACCATTTGATATAGCAGTGTTGTTATATCATGATATTCACTATTAGTTACCTCAAAATTAAAACTGACTTTTCTGAATTCTCTACCTTCAGAATCTTTTATAACTTCTGCATGAAAATCAGTAACATGCAGTGATACATCGTCCAAAATGACTTCATCTATCATCTTACTAAACATCTCCTTTATTTGTGATTAAAGTTATGTTATCACCTCAGGCGTCCCACGCCAACGATTCAGCCTTGAAAATATCAAAAAAAACGTGCACAGGAAAACCTGACATGTTTCTTTGAATTAATTCCCTTTTTCGGATCCATTGTATAAAAACAACACCCGACATAATGGCAGGTGTTGTTTTTTGTTATATTTAGTTTAATTAAAACTTACACCATATTACTTTCGCTTAAGTAGGCGGCTTTGACTTTTTTGTATTGGTATAGCATCGCTATTCGCCATGGAACAATCATGGCAAAAGCAAGAAGGAAAAACATTCCACTAAGCACGCCAACTTCAATTGTACTTCCCAGAATAAGCTTTGCAACAAGTCGTATCACCATTAGTCCAACTAAAATGAATATAAATGCTTTAGACCTCAGAATATAAATTTGTTCATTTCGAACTTCGAATTTGGATGTTTTAATTAAGAGGATAGAAAATACCATCCCTGCTACAAGAGCTTCTAGAAATTCGTATCTAGTGACCCTAAACATTGGGAAAAGAAACATCAAAGCACCCGTACTCATAAAGAGTGGGGGTAATATGATTTTTTTTTCATTCACTGGTTTTTTTGTTTCCTTCATTCGAAACATGAAAACACCCATAGCCATCACAATCGCTATACCTGTTGATATATATATCATCATTTTTATCATCCTTTTAGCTAAAATAGGTAAGTACCATGAAAAATTATATATCACTTCAATTATTAAACAAAGTATATATTACCTAAATCAGATAAACAAGGAGAGTGTTTTAATCAAGCACCCTATTGATAGCATCTACTACTCTGCATTCGTCAAACGGCTTTACAATAAAGTCCTTTGCCCCTGCCTCAATAGCTTCGACAACCATTTTTTGTTGTCCCATCGCTGAGCACATTATAACCTTTGCGTAAGGAAAATCTTTCTTAATTTCTTTAACGGCATCTAGCCCGCTCATGATTGGCATTGTTATATCCATTGTAACAAGATCGGGATTTAGTTTACGAAATAATTCTATTGCCTCTTTCCCGTTCTCACCTTCACCAATTACTTCATGTTCTGCTTTTGATAATATATTCGAAAGTGTCATTCTCATAAACTTAGCATCATCAACTACTAATATTCGGGCCATAGCCGTTCCTCCTCATTTCAAACAACAGAAAGCGAAATCTTATCGTATTGAAATGTAATGATAATTTTCAATAATAAGTATAGGATATCTGACTTAAGACCTAAAATCAAATGATTTAATGTAACAATCTAAGTAAATTTACACAAAAACAGGTATAAAGAACCATCAACAGAATATCCTATTAAAATATTTTTAAAAATTAACTTATCCATGGACTAAAACCCAGTAAATCCCCCGAATAGTCTAGATAGGACTGCAATTATTTTGGTCATCCAATTAAAAAATAAAATCACACCCATTAGAATCATTAAATATCCGCCAATTTTCATAATATATTGGCTGTATGTTTTAATCCATTTCAATTTTCCGACAAAGAAGGATAAAATGAAAAATGGTATGGCAAATCCTAATATATAAGCAGTCATATAGCTCATGGCCGCGCCTGGGTTGGTTGCACCTAAAGTGATAACAGCACCCAAAAGAGGACCTGCACAAGGCGTCCATCCAGCAGCAAAAGCAAGACCAATCAAAATCGAACCAATATATCCGCTAGGACGGTTTTTAAACTCGAAACGGCTGTCTTTCATTAAGGATTTTGGTTGAAAGACCCCCACAATAAATAACCCAAAAATGATAATTAAAATGGCACCAATTTGACGAATTAATTCCTTGTAATTTGAGAAGAAAGAACCTAGATATGTAGTGCTAAACCCTATTGCAATAAAAACCAAAGAAAAACCTAGTAGAAAGAACAAAGTATGCAACATGCTCCTTCTTTGGAGCATGGCATTCTCTGATTTAATCTCACCAACACTCATTCCAGTGATATAAGATAAAAAGGCTGGGTATAGCGGTAAACAGCACGGAGATATAAAACTCAAAAAACCGGCTCCAAAAGCTAAGAAAATATTAATATCATTCAATAACCCTCACTCCTATGTAAGTACCTATAAACATTGTAACAAATAAGATAAAAAAATACATTTTTGGAACTGTGAATATTTCATGACAAACTCAAAACCAAATAACAAAAATTGGGTTTAACTGTTGTTTATTACCATTAAGGTAACTTATTTGAATTCATTAGACCAACCCTATATAATTGTTATATTCATACAAAATTTACAACTAGCTCATAAAAGGATACCTTAAGAAAAGTTGGGTACAGGAAGGATATATAAATGGCGAAAAAAAATGAGTTTCTCGAACAGATTGAATTAAAGAGAAATGAGCTTATCAATATTGTCGCTAAAGACGGCTTAAACTCTAAGATTGCGATAGAATATAGCCAGCAGCTTGATCAATTATTAAATAAGTATAATGAGCTCTTTTATAAAACTGGTATAGACTTTTAATTATCCCATTAATTTCTTACCAGTTTATCTCCTATTAATAATACTTCTTTCATTATATTCTTTTTGCTAGCAGTCATTCTCCCCTCTTTTTTACGTGTTCCCCCTTCCAATTTCCACTTAGTAGATAATCACTTAAGTAACATTTTCTATAACCATTAACATAAAAAAATAGGCAACCGCTTTGTAAGCTAAGGCATATTTTTTGTTTCTTTATAAGATATTACATACTTTCATGTTTCTATATCGAAATGGAAGCCAATTCGAGGATTGCCACAACAAGAATAACTAAGGATCCAGCTAAGATGGATGAATCTTCGGGTACAGAAATCATGAGACAATTGTTGTTTTCCCCTAATTTCTCTTTCCAAGAAGTAATTTGCTCATTTTAATAAAAAAAATTGAACTCCATATACTATGTCGTATATACATGTACAGGAGGGCATTATTTTGAGAACTTTATTTTTGGCTTTTTCAGTTTTCATCCTTTTTTACTTTTACGACTGTAATTACATTCAAGCTACAACCGCTAGTCGGGAGGTTTACGAAAAAACAGGAAATGTTATTTGGGAAGGGAATACCCAGGAGAAAATCGTTGCAATAACCTTTGATGATGGCCCCCATCCTTCATACACCCCTCAAATCCTTGATATATTGGCCAAATATAATGCTAGAGCAACGTTTTTTGTTTCTGGTAATAAAGTGAAAAGTTATCCCGATATTTTAGAGAGAGAAGTAAAAGAAGGTCATGAAATTGCTAATCACACTTATAATCATATTTATGACAAAAATATGAGTGCTGTTTTATTATCCTCTGAATTAGATCAAACAGATAAAGTGATTTGGGAAATTGCCAAATATAAACCTTCTCTATATCGTCCTGTAGGAGGCTTTCATAACGATTTAATCATTAATACAGCTGTTAAAAAAGGGTTTAAAGTTGTCCTTTGGTCCTGGAGTCAAGACCCACAAGACTGGAAAAGACCTGCAGCTAATAAAATTTCGAATCATATTATTAAATCCTTACGAGCAGGTGACATCATTCTCTTGCATGATTGGACCGATCGTCCCCAAACTGTAAAAGCACTAGAAACAACTTTGGATTATTTATATAAAAATGGCTATGAATGTGTAACGGTATCTGACTTGCTATTTCGCTCAAATAATAGCTCACCCGGTTTATTTAGGACTTTCCCTGTTGAATAAGATCCTTCCGAATATGTGGAGCAGGTCGATTACCAGAAGATATTGAAAAAGGTCATTTTGATTGCAGTGGATTCATATATGCCATGCTCAGATCGAATGGTATCATGTGGGCGATAGGAATTACAGACACACTCGTTAAACAAGGCAAACGAGTACCAGAAAAGGGCTTACAAGTTGGTGATCTAATTTTCTTTGATTCTTATAAGAAGTTCTAATCAAACACCTTGGCTTGTGCTAATTAACCGTCTGAATTACTTCGATACTGTTGATAACGCTTTTTGTTTTTCTAGTGCTTTTCATTCTTTCCACATTCCATAAAATACGCTAGGATTCTCTAACGATGTATGCCTAAGATGATGCACCCCTGTTCCGCTGGTGAAGATGGTATCGCTTTAAAGAACTAATGATTCAGCAGTTCCTCACAATTCTCATCTAATTCTTAATTTAGACTATATCTTCCTTTTCATGATGTTGTTATAGTACCCCTTCTAAAGAAAGATCTAGAATACATTATTTTATTGGGAACATTCAATATTTCCATCAAGTCTTTACACTAGAACTGAAAATGGTTGACAAAGTCTCCCCTCTATCCACTATCCTTTATTCTTTTTCATCGTTCCTGAACAATTCTTCCTACATCCTGTTTCGAGGATTTGGGACAACTAGTTTATGGTTTTATTTAATAATGACTAGTTAACGAATACAGCAAAAAAAGTGTGATAAAAGATTTTTCTAAATAGCCCCTTGAGTTTAGTAAATAATATTATCGCGCTAAAATTATGTTTGACAAAAAGGTAATAAACTATTATCTTTAATTAAAGATAATTTAATTCGAGATAATATCCAAAGATTCGTTATTTATTAATGTAAATATTTTTTTCATATATATCTCGAATCAAAGATATCTAAAAATATTTCCAGGAGGAATTAAATATGATTGGTATAGGTTTATTAGTTATACGGGTAGTAATTGGTTTATCGTTTGTAGGACACGGTGCACAAAAATTATTTGGCTGGTTTGGAGGTTATGGTTTAAAGGGCACCGGCGGCTGGTTTGATTCAATTGGTATGAAGCCGGGAGTTACAATGGCTCTATTTGCTGGTCTATCAGAGCTAATTGGTGGTGCTTTATTTGCTTTAGGTCTTTTTACACCGCTCGCAGGTATTTTAATTGCCCTTACAATGCTGGTTGCTATCGTTAAAGTTCACGGAGCAAATGGCTACTGGTCAACTCAAAATGGCTATGAATATAATCTTGCCATCCTTGCCGTTGCGATTGGTGTAGCGATTACAGGAGCTGGCCAATACTCACTTGATGCCCTTTTATTTTAGCTTCTGTTAAAGTTTTAAGTAAATGTAAAGGTAAGATAACGACAAGAAACTGTCATCAGAAAAGCCTTACCGATAAAATGTTTCCTAATAAGTACAGGTATTAGATGGAAAAATAAAAGAGCATCGTATATTCGATGCTCTTTTTAACTAGTTAAAATGTATATAGTTTAAGAGTAATTTTGTTACCGTAAATGGTCACAAAGTATAAGCTAGATTAAAAGAGACCGAAACATTAATGATCTTTTGAAGTAGTAGCTTTCACTTCTTCCCTTTAATATTCGATAATCTAATAAAAACACCAAGACCCGCAAAGAAAAAGCCTAAACATAATAGGCTTCCTGGACTGCCCCAAACTATTTCGTTAATCATATTGTTCCTCTTTTCTATATGAATATTTTACCATATTACTATAACATTCACATTAAAATCAAGTCAATATATTCCAGGAAAGCACCCTTTAAATTGAAGGATAAAATCAATAACATAATTGATTATAAAGGGATTTCCAAAATTCATAATGATTCACATCAACAATCTGAAATACTTTTGGCGATATTGCTTTTATACAAAATACGTATTGTCTATTAGTTCCTACTTCAACCCAAAGTACAATCGTATTTTCCTTCTGGGAAATTGGAGTTGGTACTTACAGATATACGATTTACTTTTCTTTTAAATGATTGTAATACGCTTCATTTGTTTCAACTTTCGTTCCTGGTTTGAATGGCTGCATCCAGTCATCTCCTCCTCTTCATTTATTTTGTTTAGTGATTACAAACAGATCATTCATTGATTATGTAATACACTACTCAATGTCCTTTTTGTATTTAACCATTCTTCTTTTTCTCGAACGTGTACTATGTATCACAAGCTTTTCAATAAATTCTAGAAAAGTGTCATTAGCTAACTGTACTATTGGACTACCCTCGACTTCCGCTCTTTAATGGCTCAATAATGTTGCAAACCAATTCGTTTAGATATGACATTACGCTTGTTACCTGAAGCAGAAAAAATAACCAATTGTTATTTTGCTTTTTTTGTACATTATATTACAATTATGATTAAAGAGGGTTTTCAAAGATATATATAACAATGAATACCTTTTTTCATTAAAGAAGTTGAACAATAAAGAGTATAGAAATTGTAAGGATATAGGAATTAAGCAGCAAATCCATAATGCATTGAACTCCTAGGCTATGCACTATTCATTCTTTACAATAAGAAAACGGAGTGGGGGAATAACCCGCTCCCTGTTTTTGCTTCTAATTATTTTTATTTATATCCCTGAATGATAGATGGCAGTTTGGTGCATCTTAGCCATTAAACTTACTTATTTTATAATAAAAAATTAAATCAAATACTAATTTGACTTCTTATATTTTTCTTCCAAAGTTGCAACTAAATTTGATATTAAATTTCTCTATATTTCTTTATAATTCCTTGTCTCCTTTGGCTTTCTTCTCATCACCTGTCTTTTTTAATCCTATAGTTTTCATCATGCATTATTTTATTCATTCCATCTAATAAGTTATAAAGAGCTAAGTGGACTATCACAGATGGCAGCAAAAAGCAGAGCCTTCTGAACCAGCTTTTGTTTTTTACAAAACCTTTACTTATTTTCATAAAAGAATAAATTTATAATTGATATCATTTATTATGTTATAAAAATTTAACGAGGTGAATGTTTTATGAGAATGAAAAAAGCATTTATTGGTTTATCGCTCTTATGTATGATTGTTCCTGGTTTTGCTAATTCGGCAGCTGCCTCAAATTCTGTTGCTGAAAAAGATCGAAGTAATATCGTGGCAGATTGGAAATTTTCGAAACAATATGTGAAAAGCGGTTCAATCGATAAAGGCAATTTAATTATTGAAGATGCAAGTAAACAAGGAAATGATTTAGAGTTAGTAACGATTGGAGATCAAGCCTCGCCAGAATTAAAAAATATGATTAAATGGTCTGAAGAAGATTATCATAATCAAGAAAAAGTTGATAGCTTGCAATTCGCTAATTACAAAAATGCCCCTTCAGGAAGATATTTCAAAACAATCAAGGAAGCACCTATTAATAAGGAGCAATTTGATAAAGGATTTACAATCGAGGCTGTAATTAAATTACCAAATAATTTTGAAGACCGTTTACATAGCTGGATGGGAATTTTAACAAGACAAGGGCAGGCTGCTGATCTTAATAAAGTGGAAGGCGAGAAAGAAATCCTTACTACACTATCTATATCTAGTGATAAAGAAATTCAATGGACAAGTCATCCCTCTAATCTAAACTATAACGTGGGAAACTGGTCTCGTTCTTTAAATGCTGATGAATGGTATCATTTGGCGGTTGTTAATGACGGTACAACGACCACTTTAACTGTAAATGGCATTAGTGATTATGGAAAGTCAGAAAAGGTAGTAGGCATTGCAACTATAGAAGGTAAAGGCTGGAATATCGGGGCATCTGAGTGGGGAAATGAATTAGATGCACTATTTGCAGGTAACATCCAAGAAATACGAATTGCTAATGAGGCTTTGACTGAAAAAGAATGGCTTGTTCAAGATGCTCGAGACGACGAACCATTCAAAGGAACAAACGATAGAATTCCATTTCTAACAAACAAAAATAATTATAATTTTCTATTTGTCCCAGATACGCAAAAATATTCTAGCCAGAATCCAGAGATATTTAATAGCCAAATGAATTGGATTGCAAAAAACACTAAGAAGAACAATATTGTAATGAACACATTTGTTGGAGACATTGTCGATAGTAATTCAAAAGTGCAATGGCAGAATTCCCTTAGAGCCATTTCCTATATAGATAAAAAAGAAATTCCTTATATGATGGCTGCAGGGAATCATGACTATGCTGACGGAGATCCATTCTTAACATATTATGGACCGCAACGTTTTGCGAATAAAAAATACTATAAGGGCTCTTCTGATTCGGGATATGGCTCTTATGCAATTGTTAAAGCAGGAAGCTATGAATACTTAGTCTTAATAGTTGATATGAAAAATCTTCAAAAAGACTTGCAATGGTCAAAAGATGTTTTAAATCAACATAAAGATAAACCGACTATTATCGTTTCTCATGATGTAATTTATCCTGAGGTTGATAATAATAAAACTGTTGCCGTTGAGTCGTCTAACGGCCGACTGATCTGGGATGAACTTATAAAGGATTACAACCAAGTGTTTATGACGGTTAATGGACATTATTTTGGGATAGCACACCAAGTCAAACAAAACGCAGCGGGGAACGATGTCATTCAAATGCTAGTCAATTATCAAGCAAATTACCGAGGAGGGAATGGCTGGCTGAGACTTGTAGAATTCGATGAAAAGAAAAACAAAATGTTTTTCCGTACTTACTCCCCATTTGTAGATGAAATGTCAAAGAAAGAAAAAACCTATATCGATTATAAATATTTAACAGATGAAAACAATCTATTTGAATTAGATTTCCATTTTAAAGAGAGATTTAATTTCAATTAACCAAATATGAGGATAACTCAAAAGAACTTACTTCCCTAAGTAATCATATAGCTATATTTATTTCCTACCGCTATAACATCAGCCTGAGAAGATTGTTTGTTTTGAGTTATCCTTATTTTTATATTAATTCTAATTTTTTGTCCACACTATACGTACAATTTCAATAATGTATTGGGGATAATTGAATGAAAAATCCCTACTCTCATCTGGTTTTCCGCAAACAAAAAGGCTGTCGTGTATTTACGACAGCCTTTTTGTTTAGGTATACGAATTGGTAACTCGGTATACCACTATGCTTTATTCAACACCTGGAAACCATCCTGGAGAATTGATAATCGCTTGCCATAATGGATCTGGAATATCAAGTTGCTGCTGATTATTCTTGTTTATTTTAGTAACAATTTCTGTTTCTCTGCCTTGCTCCACTTTTTGAACCCAGTCAGGATCAATAATGAGTTCACGGGCTAATGCGGTTAAAGGAACCCCTGTTTCAAGAGCTTTGATCGCATCATCTGCTGTATAGATGGAGCCAACACCTATGACAGGAACTAAATCCCCTACACGATCTTTTATGATTTCTATTCGAGGACGGTTAGCCTCAGCTCCTCGTCTAGCTGTTGACCAGAAATCCATTAATGAAACATGAAGATAATCAAGATCTTTTTTTGCGAGGGCATCTATTAATACCAGTGTATCATCCATAGTGATTCCAGGTGTTTCTGGCTCCTCTGGTGAAAAGCGATATCCCACAATGAACGGCTCTTTGGCATGTTTAGCAACTGCCTTTTTCACTTCATCTACAACCGCTATTGGAAAAGTTAGACGTTTTTCTAGACTTCCACCCCACATGTCTTCTCGACGGTTAGAATGTGGTGAAAAGAATTGCTGAAGTAAGTATCCATTGGCACCATGAATTTCGACACCATCAAAACCTGCTTCAATAGCACGTCGAGTGGTTTCTCCAAAATCAGTAATAATCGATTTAATTTCTGGTTCAGATAGTGGACGTGGAACAGGTTTACCATCGCCTTGTGAAGGAATATTACTGGCACTTACAACATCGCCATTTGGTACTAATTCAGGTGGAACCTCGCGGCCGCCATGGAAAATTTGTAAAACTGCTTTTGCCCCTTTCGCTTTAATCGCTGAAGCTAATCGTCGTAAGCTCGGAATCAAATCATCCCGATCACCGCCGAATTCACCATGAAATCCTTTACCATTTGCCGTGACATAGGTACATGCTGTAATAACCATACCCACGCCGCTTGACCTGCGTTCATAATAGTTAATTTCGGCATCGGTAACTGTACCGTCAGGATTCGAAGAGAAGTTTGTCATTGGTGCCATAACCAATCGATTCTTTAAATGTACCTCTTTTCCTAAATTAAACGATTCAAATAATGGTGTAAATTTAGAATTCATTGGTTGTATTCCTCCATTTTAATTATGTTATCTCACCATGTGACAGGTGTTGGTTAAGATTGGCTATATTTTTTCTTGTGCAGTGGAATGAACAGATCCAGGTAATAACTTGTATATCAGAATCAAATTATGCATGCTTTGCAATTAATTCTGTTAAAGCTTCTTTAGGCTGATAACCTACTACCTGATCCACTATTTCTCCATCTTTGAAAAGAATAAGTGCTGGAATACCCATGACTCCATACTTTCTTGTAGTATCTGCATTTTCATCTACATTAAGCTTAACAATCTTAACTTGATCACCCATTTCAACATCGATATCATTAAGCACTGGCGCAATCATTTTACAAGGTCCGCACCATGGAGCCCAAAAATCAACTAACACTAAACCTTCTTTAATTTCACTAGCAAAAGTTTGATCTGTTACATGCATTATTGACATAATCATTTCCCCCTCTAATATTATCCATTAAAATATCAATCTATATTTTTAATTACTTTATCTATTTACATCCAGATTTCCAATCCTATTTCCTGGGATAAGAAACTCAGATTTTCTAGTATTCATTTTTGGATGTTTTTTAATAGATGCTAATTTTTCGGACAATTCCATAAACCACGCCTCATCTTTTGAAAGTAAGGCCAAATCAATTAATGTTAAAAGATGAGCTTCGTTACTAATTGATAAATCGGGAAGCTTTTCAGTCCATTTACTTGGAATCCAAATCGATTTTCCAACCGCTTTTTCATTGTCACTTTCCACCACATTCACTTTTACAATTTCTCGACTAGAGTTAACTATTTCAACAAAGCCGTGGATAAGTTCTCCTTCTCTGGACCTTCCCTGTACCCAATCCCCATTTTCAAATCGAATTTTATCGGCCATCTCTATAAATACACCCCTTAAATATTTAGTCACAGTTCAATTTAAAAGCTTTTAACTGTAAAAATAAAATATACAGTAAGCATAAAAGAAAAAACTAAATCAATATCAAGGACATTGTTTAATTTTTTCCAAAAAAGTGCTAAGGGTAATATTCTCTAAATATTTTTCAAAATATAATTCAGCTTCATCGAATATTTGATCCATAACCATCTGGGTATTAGACGATATAACACATTTTTTTTTCGGATCACCTGTACACCAATTTGGTTTCAGGGTTCCATGTGAGACTGCAATATAAATATCAGCCAAACTTATCTCTTGAGGGTTACAGTCAAGAATATAGCCGCCGCCCACACCTTCTTTTGTCTTAACAAATCCATTATTTCGTAAGCAACTCATCATTTTACGTATTCTAGCTGAGTTTGTACAAACGTTTTCTGCGATAGACTCACTGCTTGCCATATGATCTGGTAAATATGCTAAATAGACTAAACTATGCACAGCTATTGTAAAATCACTATTCACTTTTTTCGCATCCTCCTCAAGAAGATTACTGTAATCTTAATATTTACAGTTAACTATGTCAACTAAAAAACTCACTAATGGTTACCTCTATGTCAGGCCTAACTTTATTTTATCAAATCGTTTTATTTCGAGACAACAAAAACAGCTGTTAGAATGTATTTTATGTTGGAGGGATTGTGTGAGTAACAACCTTCTATCCTCCGTAACATCAATTTTTTTATAGAAAGAAGTTGAATTTATTGAGTGACTCTAATAATATTCGTTCGAAACAAATAAAAGATATTCCCTTTTCCATGCTTGATCTTTCTCCCATTGTACTTGAAGGAAATCCTGCTCAATCTTTAAGAAATACACTTAATCTTGCAAGACATGTTGAGAAATTAGGGTATAATCGTTTCTGGCTGGCTGAACATCATAATATGCCCTTTATCGCTAGTTCCGCTACATCGGTAGTGATTGGACATGTAGCAGCAGGTACTTCAAAGATTCGTGTAGGTTCAGGAGGAATTATGCTCCCGAACCATGCTCCATTAGTTATTGCAGAACAATTTGGAACGCTCGAATCCTTGTTTCCTGGTCGAATTGATTTGGCAAGCTCCTGATACTGATCAACGTACTGCATATCCTATAAGACGTGTCCGTCAAAGTAATGGTCAAGAGTTTTCAGAACAACTGGCATCGTATTTTAATCCAGCTTTAGCTTCTGAAAAAATGTATGTAAAAGCTATACCGGGAAATGGCTTAAACATTCCGATTTGGTTATTTGGCTCTAGCGGCTTCAGTGCGCAACTAGCTGGGATGCTTGGATTGCCTTTTGCGTTTGCAAGCCATTTTTCCCCTGAAGGAACACTCCCTGATTTAGAGATATAAGCTTTTTTCTCAATATCCGCAACTATTACGAATAACTAATGATGGAATTAGAGAATTTGTCTACTACGTATTTCATTCTTTTCATTGATCATCTCCATCGAAATCTACTATGTTATTTTTGAGAATAATGCTCGATGCAACAGACAAACCTACTCTTATTAATTTCGATTAATCAATGATTAATATTGCCCTCATGCAAAAAAAATACACCATTAATAAATCATGGTGTATAAGCAAATATCTTCTTTTAATGCTTTACTACAAATATTTACCTACTAGAATAGATTAGAAGTTGGAAGGTTCCTCTGTCCAATCAGAAAAAATCATTATAACATCATCTAAAGTCTTCTCATTATTTGCTGATTTATCGATTTTTTTCAAGGTGGACCAATTTGTTTCAACATTCGAGAAACTTAGAAAAATAGTATTTCTCATTAATCATTACCGTGATCCTTACAAGTAATAAAGAGCCGGGAAGATCGTTTAAAACGATGCGTAATAAATTGGATATATTTCAAAAATCCCAAGTGGTCTAATAGATTGGATAATAAATAGGGTGAGAGATACCTGTGAGGACATCTCCTATTTCCATTTTGGTGCCTTGCACCAATTTTACTCTTTAAGTGGCCGAAGTCCTTTCAATTCAGGAACGACATTCACTATCTCCCTTCCTGTAACCGCTGCTACAAGGTTCTTCGCCGCTAGCATAGCCATATCATATCGTGTTTGATGAGTAGCTGAACCTATATGCGGCAGCGTTACCACGTTTGGCATGGTTAAGAGCGGATTGTCAGGCGCTACGGGTTCTTGATCAAATACATCCAAACCGGCTGCAAGGATTTCCTTATTTTGTAGTGCTTCGATGAGGGCCTTTTCGTCCACCGTCTGGCCGCGCGATGTATTAATAAAGATTGCAGATTTTTTCATCAGTGAGAATTGCTCCCGTCCCATAAGCTTCTTCGTCTCAGGGGTATAAGGGACCATTAAAAGAACGAAATCTGATTCCCTCAAAAGGTGCTCTAGAGAGGTATAGGTTGCACCTACCGTTTCCTCTACTTCTGGTTTTCTTCGCCGGTTATGATACAAAATCTCCATGTTAAAACCGAATTTCCCTCGTCTTGCAATAGATTCTCCAATCCTACCCATACCTATGATGCCCAATGTTTTTCCATGAACATCAACGCCAAAAAGGGGTTCATCGCCTTTACTTCCCCACTTGCCGTCCTTTATAAGCTTGTCCAGTTCCGGAAGGCGGCGGGCTGCTGAGAGCATTAAGGCTAAAGCTAAATCGGCCACGGTTTCATCGAGCACATCCGGTGTATTCGTACCGATTACGTTTCTCTTTTTCATTGCCTCTAGATCATAGTTGTTGTAGCCTACTGAGATATTGCTGACAGCCTTTAGGTTTGGTGCATGGTCCAGAAATTCATCATCAATTTTTTCCCCGGTGATGAGCAGTCCGTCAGCATCGGAAATTTGCTTTAACAGCTGGCTTCGGGTAATCGGTTCCGGGCCATTCCATTTTTCACACTGGCAATACTGCGAAATATATGCTTCCACCTCGGCCGGTACTGGTCTTGCTATATACACTTTTGGAATCAATTTATGTCCTCCTTCGTTACACTATTCTTGAATAGGATGTTTTACAATAAACCAATAACAGATTGCGGCGCATCCGGCGATTAAACCGCCAGATATAAAGGCAAGGGAGTAAGATCCAGTTGCATCCACAATCATGCCTGCCACAACGGGGGAAAAGGCTCCACCAAAATAACCGCCAAAATTCTGAATGGCACCTACGGAAGCAACCATAGAAGGAGGGGCAATGTCACCAGCAAGTGCCCACGCACTACCTGTAATGGCAGAAATAAAACAAAGAGCAAGGGTCAGTAATGTTAAGGTAATAGCGAGTCCTTTGACAAGCGGAACGGCACATACAACAATAGCGGCCGAGATGGCACATATACTAATTAAGACACGCTTTGCTTTAATTGGTGTAGTAATTCCCTTGTCCACCCATTTTTTAGTAAGATATCCTCCGAAAATATTGCCAAAGATTCCGCCAAGCCAAGGGATACCAGCATATATACCCATTTCTTTTAGTGAGACATGATGGACATCGAACAAATAAAGGGGCAGGAAGACAAGGAAAATATTCCAGATCCAGATGGTACAGAAGAAGCCCAGAATCATTCCCCATACGCTTCGATATTTAAATAACGAACCCCATTTGATTTTTGATGATTGAATGCCTTGTTCCACTCCACCTCCTTCCGACTTAATGTATTCAAATTCCTCCTTGGAAAGTTTTTGACTTTTTTCAGGATTTTTATAAAAAATCACAAAACCGATTGCGAATATAATGCCGATCACACCAGTTATATAAAACAGTGCTCTCCACCCAAAAGTCACCATAATGAAAACGAGCAGTGGCGGTGCAATGGCTGGGCCCCATTTGGACGAAGAATCCCAAATTCCAGTCGCCAAGCCTCGTTCCTTTTTAGGGAACCAATACGATGTGATCTTTGCCATCGTCGGAAAACAAGGTGCTTCACCTACTCCAAGTAAAATCCGTACAGCAATAAATGAACTCATTTTATGAACAGCTCCCGTTAAAATGGTCGCACCACTCCACCAAATAAGCGCGATTGTATACACCTTTTTGGTACCGAACCGATCGATCAGCCAGCCGGAAGGAAGCTGCATTAATGCATAACTCCAAGAAAAAAAGGTTCCCAATAACCCGATTTCGGTTACGCTTAGTCCGAGTTCTTTCATCATTTCAGGAGCTGCAATGGAGAGGTTAGCCCGATCTAGGTAGTTTATTATTCCTCCGATCAATAACCAGATGACGACAGTCCAGCGAAATTTCCGGCCAATATTTAATGGCTTTTCTTGCTTTGTTTCTATTCTTGCTTCCATACCTTATCCCTCCTTGTTATTTAAAACGCCATAATTGGCAGCGCTTTCAAAATAAGAAAAAGCCAGAGCTAACGCTTGGATAATATGTATATACAAGGAGGTTTTTGTTTTATAATATAAAACCCAGTTTTGGAATTGTAGCAAAAAATAAACGAATAATTCTTTTTATTCTGTAAAATATCGTATTATGATGATGGATGATTGTCAATCTTTATTCTTATTTTTAGGATTATTTACCGGTAGGGCATAGTCTGGATAAGAAAAAGGCATGATTAGAGCATATACCGTAAGGGAAACTGTCATGGAAATGTCTGAAATAGGATCCTTCACTCCGCGCAAAAGTCGGAAGGATTCAAAGCTCAAAGAAGATCATCTCTCTCTAATTGTAAAAGAGTGGCCATAGTAAATCCATGGATGTATTATTATTCCGTAATAAGCATTCTTTGCACAATTAAACTACATGTCTGAACACGTAGCATAGGTGTTCTTTCTATTTCTCAGCCCCGTGGGTTTATTTCAACTTGTAGATGATGCCTATATGCTCAAACAATTCGGAAAGAAAGCATCCAAAAACCTTTTAAACGGTTAGATTATTCTTTCCTGCCTCTTATTAAAACAAAAGATTCACAAAAGAATGGATTGGGTACAATATGAACAGAACTGTTAAGCGTAGTATAAATTGCCCGAAATAATATTTTGAAGCATCAGGAGGAAGTTTATATGATTAATGAAAAAGTGGCTTTGATATTAGAAGATAAAATTAACGTTATTAAAAGTGGTGAAAAATCCATTTATTTAGTAGGCCCTATCAAATTACCCGTTAACTTAGAGGGCGAAACAACCATATTCCAATGGTATTGCTGGTTACGTTGTGAGAATATGGCAGGTCATTTTTGTGATGACGGCTCTTATAATACGGAAAAGATCATTGAAACTTTGGCCTCTTCCAATTTAGCGGAAATGCAGCAATCCAGTGTGTTACTGTTTGGAGATTTTCAGCATTCTGCCGATGCCCTTATCCGTATGCATAGTATTTGCCATACTGGCGATATTTTTGGCAGCAAACGGTGTGATTGTGGATTTCAATTAAAGCAGGCTATGAAAATGATTGCGGCTCAAGGAACCGGTGCTTTATTTTATTTAGCGAATCACGAAGGAAGAGGCATCGGCTTATTTAGTAAAGCCATGGCTTATGTTCTGCAAGAAAATGGATTGGATACGGTGGAAGCGAATTTGGAGCTTGGGTTTGTTGATGATGCTCGTAACTATGATGACGCCATTCGAGTGTTAAAAAAACTGCGGTCCAATCCAGTGACTCTCATCACCAACAATCCGAGAAAATTAGCAGCCCTTCAAAAGTCAGGTGCCAATGTTGCAGGGAGAGTTCCGTTATGGGGAGATATCTCCGAGTATAATGAAAAATATTTAGAAACTAAAGTCGTACGTTCCGGTCATTTAAAAGATGTATATCTAAATGAGTGACTGATTATTATATGAAATTGGCTGTACTAATGAAAGGCAAAACCGTTTCAAATCCCCTTGATGTATATGTCATTGTGAATGTTTACCGAATTGTTGGAATCAGAGTCTAGCAATGAAGACCGTACTTAATATTTCTCGTGCAAAGATCGAAAATGGGATTGGAATCAGTCCCATAAAAATTGTAGCAAATCGTGCAAATTGCAGAGATTCCTTGTCATTATTATCTTTATTAAAATGGGATTGCCGACCAAATTGTTGAAACTGCAACTGTCCCAAAGACATCAGCGTTTCTTCTGTTAGCGAGATGTTTTGAAAAACGATTGAGGCATTAATCCCAATCAAGGCTGCAATGATACCAATGGTAATTACAAGGAAACCCGCATACATTCTTGCTTTCTTAGCCTTACCATCATCTTGTGTTGAAGCTATTGCCTGGATAATATTTTTGAGTTGCAAAGATGAAATCGATATTAGCTATAGTCCAAATTAGGAACTAGCTTTCTTCAGTGTGAATGGCAGGGTTGCAGGCGAGACTTCCCCCCCTGACTAGAGGTTTAAGACCGTGTTTTTTCATTTTGCGGATTAATGACTTATAGTAACGCCCAATACCTTGCAGCCTTGCGAATACTCCCTTCCCGCTGAATCATGCTCTCATTTAGCTTTTTCTCCACAGACTTAAATAAGTTTCTTTAGGCATCTCAGCATTGAAACCCTTCAACAAATTCCGTGGTACTTTTGGAGCTTCAACCTTTGTCGCAACGTTTACCTTTATATACTCCTCTCGCTCACACCAACTCAAAAATGCCTTAATCATCTTAAACATAGAAACGATACTTTGAGGTTGTAACCTGCTTTTTATTTCACCCTTACATATGCCTTTAAGTAATGAGTAGTTATACTTTCTAATTCAGTAATAGCTCTTTTATCATTGAGGTAATTCTTCAACTGTTTATTCTCTTGCTTTTTGTTCTTCAAGATTTTCTCGGTAATCCCTTTCTTGGCATAATCCACGAACAACACAAAAAAACCCCTCTCTCTGGTTTAGTTTCAGTCAGAGAAAGAGGTTTCGAATTAGTCTGATAAAAGATAAAGCAAAAACAATAGCCATTTATGATGAAAGTTTCACTCTATAAGGTAGTTTATGATTTGCTTATCTTATAATTGCTATCAATCAATTGATAAACCCTAAAGCTAAAGGTTTACTTTGTTTGTTGTTTATTCATGGCGCTCATCATTTGATTAATTTTCTTTTGGGATGGTTTCATACCCATTTGCATCATCATCATTTTCAACATTTGTTCGTTAATTGGCGGATTTTTCTTTAAGTAATCCATCATGTATTTACGAGCGATGAAAAATCCCAGCACTACTCCAGCAATCAATGCCAGTACGCCAACTAGAATGTAAACCCACATACTATTTCCTCCTTCATGTTGTCTAACATCAGTGTACTAGACCAAAGGTTATTATACAATACCCGCTACTGAAAAGTCCCCCATTTAGACAAATTTTCTTTCTTTTATCGGTTTTAACCAACCATATTTTTCGTGTTCAAAATCAATGGCCAGAAAACTCGCTTCGTATTTGCGAATACATTCAAAGAACGCTGTCTCCGCTTCATAGTCTCCATCAGCTTTAAGGGTAATAGAATCATCATGGATGATTAATACTGCTTTGCTTGATCCACTCGTTTTTTCTAGATAGTATTTTCCATTCTGAGACCAAAAATTCATCTTTTTTTGCAAACGCTGTTCAATGGCTACCTGCAATTGGATAATAGGGACTGTCTTGGTGACAAATTCGATTTGTTTTTGCAAAATACTCTTCAGTCTGCCCCTTGCTTGAATATACTCCAAAAACAAATTGAAAAATAGCTTTTCTCTTCCATAATAATGATGGGCAAATTCATCTTCGATTAAAAAAATTTGATAGGTTCTCATTAGCCAATGCCTCCTAGCATTCCTATTTTGGAAACCAGAACATTTTTATTTTTCGATAACCCGCCATTATTTTCTATATTATAATGGCTACTCCCCTTTAATTGACATATTTAAACGAAAATTATTTATTCTCATTATATATTGACAAACCAACAAGATATGTTGTTTGCTGGAGAAATATTTTTCTTTTTTTGTCGAATAGAAGATTTACCGTAAATAATGGGCACTTTCAACATGATTTAAGAAGATTCGATAAAAAAACTGACACCAAACTAGTTTGGTGTCAGTTCCGAATTTTATTTAAGCATTTCTTTTACACGAGCAACTACATTTTCTACAGTGAATCCGAACTCTTGCATGATCTTACCACCTGGTGCAGAGGCACCGAAATGATTAATTGCCAAGATTTCGCCTTCATCGCCAGTATAACGATCCCAACCAAACGGTGAAGCCACTTCGATTGCTAGACGTTTCTTAACAGCCGGGTTGATTACACTTTGTTTATATTCTTTAGATTGAGTTTCGAAACGATCCCATGATGGCATGCTGATAACAGAAACTTCAATTCCTTCTGCTGCTAATGCTTTCTGTGCTTCAACAGCCAGGTTTACTTCAGAGCCAGTCGCAAGAAGTAATGCATCCGCTTCTTCTTTATTAGAAGCAGATATAATGTAAGCCCCTTTTGAAACACCTTCATAAGCAGTTTTAGAAGTGTTTTTTATCGTTGGCAATCCTTGACGTGTTAGAACAAGGGCAGTCGGTTTATTAGTTGACTCCATCGCCACTTTCCAAGCTGCTGCAGTTTCATTACCATCAGCCGGACGGATTACCCCAAGGTTCGGCATTGCCCGTAATGAAGCTAATTGTTCAATAGGCTCATGTGTTGGTCCGTCTTCCCCTACAGCAATACTGTCATGAGTAAATACATACGTAACAGGAAGACCCATCAACGCTGCCATACGTATAGCCGGGCGTAAATAATCAGAGAATACGAAGAAAGTTCCGCCATACACTTTTAAACCACCATGAAGGGTCATCCCATTCAAAGCTGCTCCCATAGCGAATTCACGAACACCGAACCAAATGTTACGTCCACTATAATTACCCGGTAATAGATCTGTCTCACCTTTAATGGCTGTATTATTAGATCCGGCTAAATCTGCTGAACCACCAATAAAGCTAGGAACCTTTTTGGCAATCGCATTTAGGACTTCTCCACTTGAAGCTCGGGAAGCTAATGTTTTTCCTTCTTCGTAGACCGGAATTTCCTGGTCCCACTCAAGAGGTAATTCACCTTTTATAGCCAGCTCTAATTGTTCAGCTAACTCAGGATGTGCTTCTTTGTAATTTTTAAACAGTTCGTTCCAAGCTTCTTCTTTTTTACTGCCTGCTTCGACGCAAGCTTCATTAAAGTGGGAGTACACTTCTTCAGGAACATAGAAATCCTCTTCAAATGTCCATTTGTATGCTTCCTTAGTCAGTTTCAACTCATCTGCACCAAGAGGCGCACCGTGAACAGCAGACTTACCAGAACGGTTTGGTGAACCATAACCGATTACGGTTTTCACTTCTATTAATGTTGGACGTGCATCGTCAGTCTTTGCTTCTTCAATTGCCTTCGCAATTTCCTGAAGATCGTTTCCATCTTCTACGCGCAGATATTGCCAGCCATACGATTTGAAACGGTTAGCTACACTTTCACTAAATGATTGGCTTAAATCGCCGTCAAGTGAAATATCGTTTGAATCATATAAAACAACAAGTCTTCCAAGCTGAAGATGTCCAGCTAATGAAGCGGCTTCTGCAGATACGCCTTCCATTAAATCTCCATCTCCACAAATGCTATATGTATAATGATCAACCACATTATAAGAATCACGGTTGTAACTTTCAGCCAAGTGACGTTCTGCCATCGCCATCCCTACTGCCATTGCAATCCCTTGTCCTAGTGGTCCTGTGGTCGCATCAACTCCAGCTGTATGACCGAACTCCGGATGTCCAGGAGTTTTGCTACCCCATTGGCGGAAATTCTTCAAATCATCGATGGATAAGCCATACCCTGACAAATGAAGAAGGCTGTATAACAGCATAGATCCATGACCAGCTGAAAGAACAAAACGGTCTCTATTAAACCAATCAGGGTTTTTAGGGTTATGATTCATATATTCAGTCCAAAGTTTATACGCCATCGGGGCTGCACCCATTGGCATTCCCGGATGACCAGAATTAGCCTTTTCAATTGCATCAATCGATAATGTACGAATTGTATTGATAGAAAGTGCATCTAATTTATCTAACATATTGTAAAACATCCCTTCCTGTAATGTACCTCTTTATATTATAGTGACCTGCTTAATATCACAACTAAAATCACTAAATCCTTCCCCAATATTTCAATTTTCTAGTAACTAGAGAAGTCCACTATTTAGGTTAAGCTAAAAAGGAGAATACATACATGAATGCATTCTCCTTTTAATTCTAAAGACCATAAGAAGGCCAGCCAATGAAAATTTCCATCAGATAGCCCCATTCATTAATGTAAGTTTCTTTTTTCCTTTATATTTTTAATCTTTTGAGGTGTGACATCATTTCCTTCCGGATCAACAACTTTCACATGTTCCAGCGTATCGGACATAGAACGTCTGAATGTTTCCAAGTACTCACTTCTCAATTGGGTTTGCTCTTTAGCCTCAACTTCTGTTAAGCCTTCTGCCTTAGCCTTTTTAGAAAGTTCATTAATACGGGCTAGTTTTTCTTTTGATAGCATAATTTCGCTCCTTCTAATGTACGGATATTGACATGGTATTAAAAAAAAAGCGAAATTACAAGTTCTATGATTGACTTTCAGGTGTAATCTGTTGATATTCAAGAAAGCGCCTGTGAACTGTAGCTTTGGATACATTATAGCCAAAGCCCCTTAACGTGGCTGCGATTTCTGCAAACGTCAATCCATTTACCCGAAGTTTAACAATTTCTTCAATAGGTATCTCCTTACGGTCTCTTCCAGTAGAATTCCTCTGGTTTTGAAGGTTTTTTTGAGGGCGATATCCCTTTTCCACTGCCCGTAACATCCCGCGTTTAATTTTTAAATTATGTAGTTTCCTTTGATATTCTTCTACAATGCCGACTATTTGGATAACCATAGCATCTGAATCCGATAGCTCAAGTTCCCCATCATGGGAAAGTGTATAGATTTTAACGCCTTCTTTAAAAACAACATGAAACAGAGCAATTTTTGCATTTCCTCTGCCTAGTCTCGTTTCGTCTTGAATTAATAGAACTTCAGCCTCTTTAGTTTTAAATAGATCCAGCATGTCAAAAATACCATCACGGTTTAATTCGTAACCGCTTGCTTGCTCTTTTATAATAGATACTACTTCCATATCCATTTTCTCAGCTAATTTGACTAATTCATCTTCCTGCCTAGCTAACGATGTTTCCTGCGACTCTTTTTCCGTACTTACTCTACAATAGATTACTGCTTTCATAATACCCTACCTTTACTACTTACTGCTGACTGGCCAAATTCTGAACAAGTTTTTCATTTTCAACCGGAATGACAATGACTTGACCAGGTTTTATTGAATCTGCACTGACTTCGTTGTGCTCTTCTATCCAACCAATGAATTCTTTTTTTGTCAAATCAGCTTCTTCATATTTTTCTGCAATCTCCCATAAGGTATCACCTTCATTTACTTCTATTGAAAGAAAATTATTTTTTTGATTTTTGTCTAATGTGCAGGAGAATAAAATAGAAAAGATAAATACTGATCCCGCTAATAGAATCGTATAAATATAATTTTTGTACAACTTTTTCATAAATATCCCTCCAAGGCGAATGTTCGTTCGTATCTTATACCCAGATTATAGTACGAACGTTTGTTTCAGTCAACAACAAAATTCGAACTTATGTTTGTATAGAAATAGGGGCCATGCTATAATAAAGCAAAGAACTTTGGAGAAGAGGTGCACATATGACTAAACTATCAAAACGGCAGCAAGATATTCTTGATTTCATTAAAGAAGAGGTTCGCCAAAAAGGGTATCCACCTTCCGTAAGAGAGATTGGCGAAGCAGTGGGACTTGCATCAAGTTCAACGGTACATGGACATTTATCTCGTTTGGAAAGTAAAGGACTAATCAGACGTGATCCTACTAAGCCGAGGGCCATTGAAATCTTAAACATAGAGGAAGCCAACACTATACCTAAGACTAATGTCGTTAACGTGCCGTTGCTTGGGAAAGTAACAGCAGGCATGCCGATAACCGCCATTGAGAACATAGAAGAATACTTCCCGCTTCCCGAAAGTATGGTTCCTCATGATGATCATGTATTCATGCTCGAAATCATGGGAGAAAGTATGATTGAAGCAGGAATTCATGATGGAGATTATGTCATCGTGAAACAACAGAGCAATGCCAATAATGGAGATATCGTAGTAGCCATGACTGAAGATGATGAAGCCACGGTAAAACGATTCTTTAAGGAACCGGATTACATACGGCTTCAGCCTGAAAATTCAAATATGGAACCAATTATTTTAAGAGGTGTCACGATACTTGGAAAAGTAATAGGCTTGTATAGACAAATACACTAAAAGCGCTAACTGCGCTTTTTTTTGTTTGTCTAATTTATGTCCCATATTCCTTCAATATGCATATGGAAGACTATGTTTTTGTGAATTTTTTATTTTTTAGTAGAAATCGTTTTTAATAGGAGTATCTACTTTTTCTCTTTAATCTATCAAGCGATCTTTGACTTCATATTTCAGTTAACTGTACCTATGTATTAAAAAGGCAAAATACCTCGTTTATACTTTCGATCTTTCAGTACGGATGAAAGTGCTTAAGGGAATTTTTTACTCATAAAACCAAATTAAAGAGAGAGTAACCAAATCTTGCTCCCTACTCATTTCTTTACTGCTCTCCTACTTCTGCTGTAGTTAAACGTTTAATATCTGTCCCGTAAAAGGTGTATCGGGCAATCTTAAAATCTATAAGAGTAAAGACAGTGAAAAAGGATGAGTTATGAGATAATTGATCGTTTTGTAGGTGAACGTAAACGGGGAAAGGAAAGACTGTCCAGAAACTCACTTCCGAAATATACTCAAGTCGGAGACGTATTGACTTTTGAAGGTATTACTATCGAGGTATCCTAGGAAGAACAATATAAATAAAGAAAAGAAAAGAAATGGATGGTTTTATGGAAGAACTTTGGGATAACTTACATCAAAAAAAACGTTGAATCCACCATTATGTAATGGATTCAACGTTTTTTATTTTGAACCATGAAAAACCCTTAAACCAAGTCAAATCAAGAGCATTTAAATATTCCTCTTAATCGGTCTAAATCTTAAGGTATAAATACTTTATTGATGGTAATAATTAATTAAATAAACCTTCCCTTACTTTCTCGTGAAAGTGGTGTTATTATTTGGATTTCCCAACCATCCATACAAACTTTTGGGATGCAGTAATAGCCATCCCAACTATCATAATCTTGACTCAAATTTTGAAGATCATGTTTCATATCCCTCCAAAATTCATACCTACAATTGCTATAGTTCTAGGTTTAATCATTTCCATTTTCATTAGCCATCGTCATCACTTTGTAGCAGGCATTTTCATGGGCTGGTTCTATGGTTACGCAAGCATAGGCAATTATGCTGCGCTCAAAACTGCCATTTTGTCATATAGAGACTCTAATCAAAATAAGGATTAAGTAAACAGCGGTTTGCAGTTTTTTCTGCAGATGCAAATATTCTTAAACCTTATTCTCCTCTTGAATTCAAGTTTAGCCTACATAGTTAATTTCTAAAAATACACACATCGAATTGTTTTATTAACAAATTTTCCTAAGTGGAAATCTTTAAATAAAATAAAGAGAGCCTTATTGCTTCTGCATAACGCTCTTCTCCCTGTATCCCCTAAACAAGATGCCCTCTCAATAAAGAGAAGGCTATTTCCTAATTTTTTTATTCTATTTTTCAATATAGACTGAGCGAATCAAAGTACGAGTTCTTTCAGTACCATCTATATTTTTTTCTTTTACATCAATCGTTATATTATAAACACCTGATTTAGGCACTTCTGGAAAGGCACCCGAAAAATTCTCTGTATCAATTTCCTTTATTGCGCTATTTTTAGCAATTTCATTTCCATCTTCATCAATAAGATGAACAGTAAAGGTGGTGCCAGTTGACTTATATTTATTTTTCATCGGAGTCTTTATTAAGAATTTTGCATCCTTTTGTTTTACTTTCCCGGACATACTCAATGTAATGGGATCCATTTCATTAAATTGTGCTGTTAACAGGAATGCATCTTTTGGTGACTTTGTCTTCATTCGTACCTTCCAGTTTCCAACTTCAAGGCTATTTCTTTTAAATGTTTGGATAGTTGCACCAGAAAAAAAGGATGATTTATTCTCAGTAGAGTTTACTTGTAAGGAGGGTAAATACGTTTGATCAGATGGAGAAATTAATTCCACCTCTACATCATCTGAGGCTGTGTATATCGTTACATTACCAGAGGTTGATTCATTAACATTGAAGGTTTGCTCGATCCAGGCATATTGTTGCAGCATTCCTCCATGAACTGTTTGAGAAATATCAGTTTTGATAATCTCATCTTGAACTTGTAGTGTTGACCTAGTATTTAAACTTGGAACTCCAGCAATTGAATCACTTCTTAAGTATGGTTCAATTCTTGAAAAGACAGCAGAACCTATGCGTATGTTGTCGTGATCTAAGTTTGGATCAGTAAATAAATGGGAAGCATAAGGTAATTTTGCACTCCATACATTTACTAGACCATCATTTTCTCCATAAGAAGATAAATATTGTCCTCCCATTGATAAAGCGGAAAGAGCTGGACCTCTATTCATTCCTGTAGCGGTGTAATACTTATTTTTTCGAGAGTTTACATGGTTATCTGTGACTGAACGAAATTCTGCCATTTTTCCTACTTGCAAAGAGTATGTTCCATCATCTTTTTGACCAAGCAACGAACCCAGCCAACCCGCATACCAGCTATAAGCTAAATCAGCTAAGTTAGAACCATGATGAGGAGAAGCCAGAGTGATAACCCTTCCGACATAAAGATGTGCTCCATAGTGAACAAGGGCTGCTTGAGTGTCTGGCCCTCCCTTACTATGAGCTATAATATTAACTTTTTTTCCCCCAAAATGGTTACTAATTTCAGCAAGTTTTGATGCTAATAGCCTACCATTAGTATATTGGCCTACTGAACCATTTCCAGCCGCATCATAGAGCTGAACAAAAACAGTTTGGTAACCCGCTTCATATGCTTTTGTATACATATCATTTACACCATGATATTCCGTTTCTCCGTACCAGCTAGTTGAACTACCATTTTTCCCTTGAACAAATACGATTGGTGGTTTATTTACATCTAGATTAGGCGGGATATCTCCTAGAAACCAATCCCCTGGTGTGAAAGTTTCAGATGGCGGCTTTAATTTTCCTGCCGAGGTAATGTCTGGCTTAACCATAACTAATATTGTTGAAATGAGGACAAGAAAAACGATATATTTAATTAAATTTCTTTTCAATTATTATCTCCTCCTCCTAAACCTTTTTTTGAATTTTCCGAATATCCAAAACCTCCTTTTTCCATTTTACAAGCCTTTATTAAGTCTATATTTGTGCTTTAGCAATCTATTACCTGCAATCTTTCTAAAAATGAGTGAAAAAAACTAGAGATATTTCAACAAGATAGAGATAAAGTATGACTAGTATATCTATATCCTATTAATAAACATAGGTCCATCTCATTCAAGAGGAACTCTCATAAGTAAAATCTGTAGCAGGTGCACTTCTGCTAATTTTTGGCTCAAAAAAAAGGTTTACAACATTTTTATCGGCATCAGGATGGGAAAACAAAAAGCCAACATTATAAAATGTCGACTCAATCAATACAACACTTAACATTAATCAGCTGTAAAGGTCGGAGGTTTTATTTCGGTGCTACTTATAGCCGCTTCTAAAAAATTCATTTCCGATTTGATAAGTGTATTTAATCTTACTTTTGTTACATGTTATAGAATTAATCAATACAACCCCACAATAAGAAAGCCAACAATGTTTATGCTGACTTAATCATTTTTCATATTAAACTTATCAAAGCTCTAGTTTAATGATAGCTAATTAGCCTCATGTATCATCTTACCATCCATATAGGTGAAGATATGAACCCCTTCATTTTCCAATAATACTGGCAGGTAGTGAGGTATTTTCTCTGGAATTCCAAGGTTTTGAGGGTCGAGTATCCAGTCAATTGACTTCCAATCTAAAATACCTTCTCGCATTTTCTTTGGTGTCTCATATACATGACCGCGATCTAACTCACCTAAAAAAACATGAAGCCCATCGATTACACCCTCTGAAGTTTCCCATGTTATTGTACCTTGTGAGAAAAAATCTTCTAAGTGTATACCAGTTTCTTCCTCTACTTCACGCAGAGCAGCTTCCTCTGGTGATTCTCCTCTTTCAATTTTCCCTCCCACCCCGTTCCAAACTCCCATAATTGGTGCTTTTTCTCTATTAAGCATGAGCAATTTACTCCCTTGCTTAATAAAACAAACTGTATATTTGAACGACCTCATAATCCAACACCTCTAATAGAATATATTACTTTAAATTATTAATTAGATTATTCTTAAATCACTGCATTATCAGCTTACTATCTTTCTTTGTGGCATCATCCCATTATCGAACAAAAAAGCCAACATTAATTAGATTGACCTATACTGATTCTTATTTTGTTCTTCTAGTTAGATCGTATATTTGCCTATTTTCAGAATAAGATTTCTTCATAAAAAAAGCCATTTGTTTTGTATTTCCCCCAAAGGCTTTTTTTCACAACTTCAACTTTTCTTTTGCTTAGGAGTAGTGAATTCCCGAAAGTATAGAAGTTTTCTATGATTTGTCGAATTGGTTTCCATACAAAGTATAGGGTGACAGCATTTCAAATTCTTCACTTCAAATATAGCACACAACTATTGAACAGAAGCAGATAGGAACAATAAGCAAAGAACCTGCGCTAGAGCATTTAACATTTTTATACTTTTTATGTACTTATTACCTTTTTCGATTGTTACTTTATTAGGTAAATATCTCCGCTGGACAGTTACAATTGCACATCCGAATGTATCCAAAAGATTAAAGTACAATTTCTTAGAGAAGATTATTAAATTGAAATTAGTGTATTATTATCGATGATTAGACATGAAATTCAGGATGATTTGCCTTTCTATAAGGAACAAGCCCTATCTCCTACAAAGGAAAGAGGGCTCAAATATTTTTATTAATCTTATTTGCAATTTCTTCGAATGCGCCACTGTCCAATTGCTCCTAGTCTTAGCGTACTATATAATTCATTTCATAGATTGTAATTAAATCCTTTCTTTTCAATAACTCATGTTGCCTTCCAAAAACAAATAGATTGTCTTTCTGGATCTTACTGAGGAGCCCTATTTTTTTCAAAGCTGAAAAATAACGAACTACAGGAATGCTAACCTGCCCCTTTCGTTGAAGAAGGAAAATCGTTTGACCCATAACTTTTATCTATAAAATTAGAGATTATCTAACACAGGGTGAGTTAAGGTGCATAAAATAGGATTGTGATATTTAACTATATTTTGAAAGGATGTAATATTGTGTATCCCCCTTACACTACCCCACACCATCTCAAACAAGAAACATTGTCACAGGTTGGACCATGGGTACAGTATGGTTTAAACGAAGCTCAAAAAACATCTATCCCTCATGCAATGATGGAAATTGCAGCTATTGCCTATCTGATGGGTAAAGGATATGATCCAAGGATGGCACATCAAATGGTCGAATCATGGGAATTTGATGAAATGTTTTAACTGCTGTAGCTTTGAAATAAAGATTGATCAAAAGGTCCTCTTGAACCCCCATATTAGCGTTAGCAAAAAGAATCCATTTTGAAAAAAGATTGATCAAAATGGATTCTTTTCTTGTGATTTAGTATACAGTTTTTATAAAATAGTTTGATTATTTTTAGTGATCCTTAATGAACTAACCAGCTAATAGGATGTCAATATCTTTCTCTAAAATTTTCATTTCCCTTATGATATACTATTTTTGGCCATGCCAAATAACCCTCCAAAATTCTTTTGGAAGGATTTTTCTCTGTTACACAATACCGTTAATCAGGCTAAATCTAGGAACGTTTCTTTTCTCTTTAATAAAGCGTAAATCCAGTGAAGCAACTTATTAATACAGGCAACGATTGACACTTTGGCAGATTTTCCTTCTGATTTTTTCTTATCATAGAATTCTTTAAGCTTTTTGTTCCTTGAACTTCTTATGCCGCATAGTACGGCAAGATACAGGGAATGACGTAGTCTGCTCGAACCTCTTTTAGTCATACGATTAATGGTTACCGTAAACTTACCCGATGAGTGAACACTTGGTTCTACTCCAGCGAAAGCAACCAGTTTTTTCGGATGATTAAACCTATCGATATCACCAATTTCAGAGATAATCATGGCTGCGATTTTTTCTCATATACCGGGAATCGATTGAATGATCTTATATTCTTCCATTTCATTTGCCAGGGCCACTATACGATTTTCCAAATCAGAAAGGTGTCTCTGGTAATGTAAAAGCAACTCAATATACATACGCAGATTAATTATGTGACTTTGATACATGCTTGTTCGAAATGGATTTCGTGATGCGGAATCCATTATTTATTTGGCTTTTTCCCATGCCCATTGACCAGATCGGCTAGGGCAGAACTCCATTACTCTCTCTGCTAGTTTACTTTCCCCGACTGTTAATACCGCCTCTGAAGTAGGGTATTCCTTTAACATCAATAATGAAACCTTTGAAAATAAATCGCCAAATACCTTTCGGTATTCAGGAAACACTTGATCTAAAATAGTATGAAACTGAAGTTTAGCTTCCACATACATATTCGTTACGATTTCCTGTTGTCTTGACAAATTCCGAAGGTCTAAAAGCTGAATACCTCTAATTTTATGAGGTTCAAAATCCTCTTTGTAATACAGCACACACAACTGATACGCATCGATTGCGTCTGTTTTTACCTTTCGTAAACTAGACTTCTTAGCCTGATAAGAAATAATGGGATTTAGTAAGATATATAGAATCTCTTGTTCCTCCAAGTATTTTGAATAACGGGAGAATGGTAATGTCCTGTAGCTTCTAAAATGATCATAGGCATTTTCCCTGTCACCTCTTCGATCTCTTCTAAAAAATCCTAAAAAATGATCTAATTCCTCTTTGATATGCTTCATTGAAAAGCTCTTCCCATACGGTTTAGATTGATCTAAAAATGCCTGAACTTGGCTCTCTCCTTTTGCCACATCCAGACCAACTACTGGATTCATAGTTTTTTCATGGTAGTTTAAGTACATTTCTTCACAATCTTTTCAGTAATATTAACATAAATATCCATTAAAAAATCACCTCACCTCTAAGAACTAGAGGTGAGGTGAGGTGAGGTGAGGTGAACTCAATCAAACATTACATAATCCCCTTCTTTGATTTGATTCTTTTCAAACCATCCAAGATTCACTTCAATTGCATAATGATAAGAAAGTTCTGGATCATAGGTAGGACATTTATCCTCTTTACAAGGCTCCATATCAAGTATTTTTAGAATTTCCCCATCTGAATCAAGAAAAGCAATAGATAAAGGAATTAATGTGTTTTTCATCCAAAAGCCACCATATATTTTTTCTAAAAACACAAATAACATCCCCTCATTTTCGGGTAATTTTCCAACAAACATTAAGCCCTTTTCTATTTTTCTTTGAGTATCTGCAACTTGAACGGTTAATCTAGTTTCCCTGTTTCCACTGAGTATTTTTATCATTTTTGTTTTTATTCTATTTTTCATGTTCACTCACCTTCGAGTATTATTATAAGATGGAAAGAAATTTGATGTCTTTTTAAAAGAAGTTCATGAGATTGAAATTTCCTTTTTTCGAAAAAACATCTTTTCCCCTAATAATAAAAAGGAAGAAAGCTGGAGATAAAACGAAAACCAGAAGAAAAAAATAACTAGGCAAGCTCCTTTTCACTTCTAATACTTATTCTGTGGTTTTAAATTTAATACTTTGTTTTCAATAATCACAGCAACAATATATAAAAAGATTTGTTCAACTAAACTGCCACGTTTGTTGCATAATAAAAAGGTTGCCGCAACAACCTAATTATTGAAGTAAAGCACCTGTTAGTTGAAGAAAGAAGATAAAATATTCAATGTTCAATAAGGAGGTAAGGAAATTGTTAAATCAAGATTTAGAGAAGATTTTAAGCAGATTTGAAGCACTCGAAACTAATGAGATTGAAATAACGTTTGAGGGTGAAAAAGAGGAAAAGATTTGATCATTTGACACGCTCAATACTGTCTTCACGCATCTGCTGCTGCTTTTCTAATAATCCTTCATTAGCCATATTTTCACTCCCATTCAGGTGGTCTAAGCAGATGACTGACCTGCTTTTGAAGTTTCTCTTCCTTGAATTTTTCAATACCCTTTTCACATATGTTGATAATTCTCTCTAAATAACTGGCATTGCGTACCGCATTTTCAAAATGAGCTGTACGATTTGGATCTTTTGATGTTCGATCTATAACATTCTTCCAATGAGTTTGCTCAGCTTTATAGTCGTCATAATACTCAAGTTTTGGCACAAACCAATCACAAGCATAACACTCAAAATGTACAGAAGTTCCCTTCGGATTGCATCCCGTTATATCACTGCAAATTCCAACCCCTTTCTTTCCATTTGCTTCCCACGTTAAATAGCGCCTTGAATCTTTTGAGAGCTGTTGTGTCGTTCGCTCGTCGAGATTTAAAATTTTCCCACGGAACGCAACTGGGCTTTCATTTGGATACCTCAGCCCTTCAATTTTTTGGTGAATTTCTTTGTGCTTTTCCACAAGTTGATGGGTGTAATACTTTGTCATTCCTTCATATTTGTCTTTCTATAAGGAACAAGCCCTATCTCCTACAAAGGAAAGAGGGCTCAAATATTTTTATTAATCTTATTTGCAATTTCTTCGAATGCGCCACTGTCCAATTGCTCCTAGTCTTAGTGTACTATATAATTCATTTCATAGATTGTAATTAAATCCTTTCTTTTCAATAACTCATGTTGCTTCCAAAAACAAATAGATTGTCTTTCTGGATTTGACCCAAGAGTCCTTTTTTAATCAGCAGTTTTAAATAAAAAACCGTAAACTTCACTAAGGTAACTATCTAGGTTTACTTTCAACACAACTTCACCTGTGGATGGATCCATTACAATTGAATCACCCAATAAAATTCCATGGCCATAATAATCAATGCCTGCATGTTCTGGTTGCGCTTTAAAGCTAAGAAAACCTATCTTTAGAGTCTGAGAAATTTTTGGATGTTTGATTTCTTTAGGCACTTAACTCGCCTCCTTTATACTCGTATTTCACACCAACAACAGGTAAATTAATTTCTGTGATAAGCTCCTCTTTTCTGTTGTCAAGTGTTTGTCTACGATTTGAAAACTAAACGAGATACTTTGCGCAAGAGTATCCTGGCCCTTACCACTTAAGGGGTACCCCAACAAAGCCAATAAATAAGTATATAAATGGGCAGTTACAGCTTTATGTGTGTATGGCTTAAACTTAGACATCTAAATTGTAGTTAAATATCTTCATAAAATCCTTATCTTTTTGATACTCATTATTTGTAAAGTAACGCAGTTCAGATTCAGAAAGTAAAAACCATTCTGAGGAGTGAAAAAGTGGATGACGTTGATGTTTAAACTTCCTTTTTAGATAGGACTCTAAGTTTAGGGCATTTAGACTTTCGATAATTTTAATTTCACCAAAATCATTCGTAAAAAATTTATGATCATACATTCCCTTCGCTTCACAATATCGTTGAGATAAATTATTTGTTGATATTCCTACTTTAATAGTTTTATTTTCAAGACTGCCGTACACATATAAAAAATGATACATTCCATATGTTTTCATTAACTGAAAATTATACTCTACTTTATTGTAAGATTTTAAAAAAGCATAGTTTTCACCTGGGAAAATACGATTTATAATAAATTTTTCAAAATTAATATATTTTTGTTTAGCCAATAATGTCATTTCGTTGTGAAATTTTTCAAATGTATAATTTCTTGCAATCTTTTTCTTCTCTTTCATAATTTGAAACAGAGAATCTACCACTACTACTCTTTGAGTGTATTTTTCAAATCGTTTATAAAGACTAATATAACTTAATTCTTTCAAAAGCAACTCAACATGTTGCACATCTTTCAAATCAACTTCTTTAGATTCCCACCTAATGAAACCCAAATAGAACCATTCCCATTTATTAAGAAAATCATCAATTTTAAGAAGTAAGTCTCTTGCATCTGAATCCACTTTTAAATTATTCCTATAAAAATAATCCTCATACTCGGCTAATTTCTCTTTAATTTGATTAATGAGTTTAATCCTTCTGACTTTTTGGTTGCCCATCAATAACAGTCTTTTGATAAAAGAAGCTACTGTTTCTAAAAGTGATAACATGTGTTCTCTGTCTTTATTAGTAAACCCTTCTTTTCTTAAGCTATAGTAGTTTACTAATTTAGCGGTGCCAAAGGAAGCCCATTATGTACAGTCTGGTTGAAACGGCAAAAGAGAATGGACTGAGCCCCTACCATTATCTTCGGTACTTGTTTGAGAGTAAGCCCAATATCGATCTATCGAGCAAAGAAGAAGTCGAACGCATTCTGCCATGGTCACAGGACCTGCCATCCATATGTAGGGTGCCTAGCCCTAATAAATGAAAGAATAAAAATAGACCTAAAAAATCAATTTTATGACATCTTTAGGTCTATTTGTCGTTTACTTTTAAAGGGATATCATTAAACACAATTTACCCCCATTTCTTGAAGACCGATTACTCTATCTCTTCTAAAAAGGAATTACCAACCGTACCTACGTTTCGGATTTTTCCTTGTACCTTTATATTCACAGGCACGTGCTCAAAATTTTTATCCCAATCTTTTTTGAGTTTTTTCCAGGCTTCAGGATCAGCTCGATGAATCGCCTCACCAAATCCAAAAATGTCTACTTTATCATTTTCCTGTACCTGTTTTATTGAATTTATGAAAAGTTTCTTCGATTCTTTTTCAAAAATTTTCTCTAATTTTTCTATCGTTTTTGTTTTTGTTAAATCGATAGGACATTCTACTTCACCTAAATTACCTTCCACACGAATATTTAGATCTATCTCAGGTTTTCCATTCTTTATCTTACCCTTCATTTCCGTGTTTGAGCTTTTCACTTCATACACAGCTATTCCGCCTTTAGGGCACGTTATATTCACAACTGTACTTTTCTCCTTGTTTGTAATGACGTTATACGTTCCGCTTTGTTTCTCATTTAGCCAGCCAACTAATTTATCATCATTAAATACTGCTAATTCTTGTAACTTCAAACTAGCAGGGGGATCAATCATTTCTACATTCTGTTTGCTTAAAGAAGTTTCTTCATCACCTTTTATATCTGTTTGGATTCCTGTTAACACCGGCTGTTTTCCTTCACTTACTATATCCGCAATCAGATCGTCTAGCTGAACGAAACTTGTCGCTGCCCATGCAGTGTCTGAAACTTTCAGGGCATCAAATATCTGATTTGCAGGTATTTTTTCAAAAGACGTGGGCACCTTCAGTATCTCTTCTGCTTTCATTCCCTTAGCTACGACGATATAAAAATCGGATCGCAGTTCCCAATCCCTTGAGAGAAGATCTAACGGTTTACCAATTCCTTTTTTCGCTAATGACTCACCAATCACGAGGATTCGAAGATGTGAGGGATATATTTTTCTTGGGGATTCCTTTGTCATTTTGCGGATAGCCTCAAATACAGTTTTCCCTTTCGCCTGATAGATAATTGTCGGTGATCCACCGGAACCTCCACCGTCTTTTACCGTAGGTAATTCTCCTGGATTTACCACTTGGGTGGTTACTAGATATTGACCATCCTTTGTACTATCTAGCCCTATGGCCAGCGTAATAGCCAGTTCATTTAATTCACGACGGTTCCAGCAACCCGTAGTGAATAACAGGAATACGATTAGCATGATAAATATGGTAAAGCTCCGTTTCATAGACGAGACTCCTTTCACTCTATTTATATATAGGGGTTCAGACGGGATACGTTTAAAGGGTCATAGCGATACAATATTTACTAATTTTTGTTTAATCAGATTTTCCCCAGAAACGACCATTGGAGGGGATTTTCCTATTGTTCGAATTTGATTGTTAGAATGAATGCTTTTAGCCCCTAAGCCCTTCCTATCCAAAATCCAATAAAAAAATGAAAGACGTTAATGATCTATACTCTGAAAATCGGGAGTAATCAATGGAATGTTTTTTATTTTTGATGTATTTTTTTTCGGATTGCATTGACTGCTAATAAGAGTAATGGAAGAACAAGTCCGTACGTTGAAACGTATAGCGGCCAAATTTCTTTATCAAATGTGCCTACATAGACAGTATTAGGATGTGCAATCAAGGAAAACGAAATCACGATCATCCCTAAAGGTAGCGTAAGTGGCCGATAATCTTTCATATTCAATGTTTGTGCAAGACCGATAACGGACGCGTAAAAGTAAAAAGCCGTTTTAAAATAAATCGTGATAATCCACATGAGAGCCATTATTGCTTCAATCCTTCATCATGATCGCTTTAACTATTCTTGTTTTAGGCGCAGATAGTAGTGCCAGACAAACGTATCCAAGTTATCTTGTGGCCAGAAAACTAAACGTTGGCGATTTTCTTCAAGTAAACAGATTCCGCCGATTAGTATTCCAATAAAAAAGTTTTTTTCAGCTGCTTTTGGTTGATTCACTGAAACAGGAAAAACCATTAATAAAACAATCGATGGTAAAGAAAAAATACTTGTAAAAAGAAAAACAGCATGAATCATCGGTTTTATTCCTGTTTCAAATACGGGTTGTATATTTTCAAACTTAAATTGAACAGGAGGTAAAAATACTGAGGCCACTAGAACTATGAATAAAAAAACAAAGATAGGAAATAACAATTCTGCAGATCGAGCCAACGGTTCAAGACCAAGGCGAATTCCCATAATTAAGATGCATGCGAAAAGAATATAGATCGCTTCAATTGGTGTATCAGGCATAATCTCCGTAGTTAAGAAACTCCCAACAAAAAACAATAGTGTTGCAGTGGAGTTAAGTGAAAAGAAAATAAACGTAAGGGAAACTGCCTTACCTAACCATTTGCCGAGAAGTGTTTCATTGATTTCAACGAGTGTCATAGTGGGGAACATCCTGCCTATAGCGATATATAAAGCCACTAGCAATAAGCCTATGCCTATACCGATTACAGCTGCAATCCAAGCATCTTGTTTTACCTCTTGAGCCAGACTTTTAGGAATCACTAAGATGGTCGTACCTATAGAAAATAAAATAACTAATATTGTAAATTGCCGAGCACTAATTTTGAAATTTTCCACTATATCTCTACTTCCCATCGCTGGTTATATTCCTATTGTTACCTTTGTATTGTTAGAATAAACTCTTGCTTTATAGAAAGCTTTGATATATCAACGCTTTCAAAGATAAGAAAGAAAAGGAACAAAAAGACAATGTAGACGTGAATAAAGCATGATTAAAAAGAAGCAAGTTAAAACTTGCTTCTTTTTTGTTTTATAGTTTATTCAAATCGATGTCATATCCTCCTTCTTTCATTTCTTTAGCCACCGTATTCATCCAAGCATCGTGTGGATCCATTGTTACATAAACAACTCCTGCTATATCGTTAGGAGATTCCACATCATCTTTAATTAGTGCACATACGTTACTTCTCCCGATTTTCCCCATCAAAAAACCATGTTCAAACACTACATTTTGACGAGCACATTTATTCTTCCGTACCTATAAAATTTCATTCAGGACGTTCGTAAAAGTATATGGAAATTTAGAGACGTTCGTAAAGTGTTTTCGCGCTTTAACGAACGCAAATAACGGCTGTTTTGAGAAGAAACTCTACCGTTCACAAAAGTCTACTTTTTCGAACGGTAGCAACAATGCTATATCGCCCATTTCTGAAATTTTATACGCTAAGAGAGTTCCAACCTGAAAATGTCGATCTCCTCTACGTTAAGGAATCGACTTTTTTTACTTCTTCTTATAGAACTAACCCACCCGACTATTGTGTCATTTTCCTAATTAGAGCATAAGGTAATATAACCCATTTAATTAAGTTCCTCCTTAAAAACAAATAAGGAGAGGTTTCAGTATGGACGGTATTGGATTTGGTGGAGGTTTCGCCTTTATAGTCGTTTTGTTTATACTCTTAATCATTGTTGGAGCTAGCTTTGTTGGTGGAGGCTGCTGCTAAAAATAGGATGAAAAAAGCCGACCTTTATTGGTCGGCTTCTTACCGCAAAACGCGAAAAACTATGATAATACATTTTATGAAAAAATAAAGCCCCGAATTTCCTTCGCTTAGGATCTTCAAGGATCTCATATCTTATGCAACTAACGCAGCCGTTAGTGCCTTAAGAAAAAGGCTGCCATAGCAACCCCTGTTATTGAAGTAAAGCACCCGTTAGCTGAAGAACTAGGAAATTTCAGTTTTTCTTTTGTAAGAAGACAGAATCCCAAAACCAATAAATAGCAGCTGCTGCAAAACTTAAACCGTAATATAGTACGGTTTTAACTAAATATGTAGGTTCAACTCTAAATAACATTACATTAAACAAAAATACTGCTACAAAAGAAAGTACAGTGTAAATTAAAAGATAAAACACATTAAATTTTCTCGGGCGTTTATTAAATATAATTTGTAATGGTACTGCAAAAAGTAAATAAGGTATAACAACAGAAAAAGAATAAATAATAACAGGCAATAACCGCAACCAAGAAGGTTCTCCACTAAAAACAATTATAACAACAGAAAAAGAGATACAAGACAAGAATAGACTAAAAAAATAATAAGGTATTTCATCGCTAATTTTCGATACTTTTTCGCTTAATTTCCAAAGCTCCAATTTTGCTCAACCTTCCTAAATACCATGTGAATTTATTCCATCATAATATCATTTCTTCAACTATTCTGCCCCTTTAGTTCCATAAGACTTATTGTAGAGGTGACATATAATGTGACATAAAAAAAGACGGTTTTACCGTCTAATAGATTGCACTAGTTTTCTTAGTAAAAACAAAACTAATATTGCGAAAAGAGAAGTTAGAATTAATCCTGGAATATTTATAGTAGTTAACAAATTCACACCGCCCAATTAATATCATTAACTAAATTTTAGGTGTTGATACAAAAATAGTCAATAATCAAGGTTCGAATAAGTTACGCTTCTAGAACTATCCTGCCCCGATAGTTGCATAAAGAAAAAGCTGCCTTAAAGACAGCTCCGATCATCAGCTAACGCACCCGTTAGTTGAATAACTTTCATATAAATCTCACTGAAATTGTGGTACTAATGTAAATAAGGAGAATTAAAATTCTCAACAAATAATCCAGAAGCTCCAACTTTTTTACAGGCATTAGGACAATCCTTATTTGCTCCAATGTACATATAGTAATCGTATCCGAAATGAACAAAAAAATCATTTTTGTAACTTAACTTACACCAAATAACATTCCTTAAAGATAACTTTGCCAACTCATTGATTTCTTGAGTCGTTACACCTTTACCCACCCACATTTTTGATAAAAAGCCAGAAGCATTTTGATTCGTAACCTCGTCAGACCACATCTCTAAAGCATTTAAATAAACCTTATTTAAACCCATCTCATCCATAAAAGTAGTGATTGCGTTTATGTAATTTGATTCTGTTCTTAAATAATCTTCTTCGCTTACTTTAGTTCCTACCTCTGAAAAACAAGTCCATTCCTTGCCATCAAGATAAGAGCCTCTTTCATCTCTGTTTTTAGGATTATATTTTGTTATCCTCCAAGAAAACAATTGGTTTCACACCTACTTTTTTATCTTTATTATAAGGGTATTGTATAGATTATGAGATAATTTCCTCTTAAACTAACCTGCCCCGATAGTTCCATAAGAAAAAGCCGCCTTAAAGACAGCTCCGATCTTAATCTAACGAACCCGTTTGTTGAATAACAGTATTTAAATTTTTTCTAAGATAAACTTAACAAAATCAGATTTTTCATCTGTATATTTATGTTTATTATTTTCATTTGCTACTGATAGTTTCTGTTTAAGCTCTTCATATTCAATTCTTGCTTCATCATTACTTCTTAAATAATCTCTAAATTTCAACAGTTCGATTAGATATTTACTTCCACTTTGGAACATGTGGATTTGATGTGTTCTTGGTTCACCCTTACTAAAATAATGCCTATCAGGCAAAATGTTGGTTCCTCGATATGAGTAACCAAGGCTTTCTAAATGTGAGAAACAATACTGACCATCGCTAAATTTATTTATTTCAACGGCAATATCAATAATCGGCTTTGCACTCAGATAATTTACCGCGGTACTTCCAATATGGTGAACATCCACAATATACTTACTGATTTTCTTCTGAATTGTCTCTTTTTCTATTAAAAATTCTTCTTCCCATTCTTCTGTCCAAGGGGTTAAAAAAACTTCACCTTTTGGTAACCCTAACATTTCATCACCTCGATTAACTGATTTGTGTATTTTATCTATTTTATTATATCTTTATAATTGTCAATATTTCCTTATTCAACTTACCTGCCCCGTTAGTGCCATAAGAAAAAGGCTGCCGCAGCAACCCCTGTTATTGAAGTAAAGCACCCGTTAGCCAACCATGCAGCGCACGACCAGCGCTGCACCACAGAGAATGAAAATGGTGGAAAACCGTCCATACTGATTCTATGGCTGGGTGAGGAAGGTCGATGAACTATGGTGCCATTAGAGCCCATCCGTTAGTCTGACTCCAACGACCTCGGTGCATCACAGACTGTCGCTCCCTTACGGGAAGCACTCATGGTAGATTAATCCTATTCTGGTTTTTGCACCAGCCTCTAATTTTTTCGCCATAGGAAGGATGGTTTCAATGGAAGTTATCATTGAACGAGTATGCGGAATGGATGTACATAAAGATAACATTACCGCCTGCATTATGACCCCCGAAGGAAAGGAGATTCAAACATTTTCTACAAAAACGGTGTTTTTAATTCAACTGATGGATTGGATTAAATCACATGGTTGCACTCATGTCGCTATGGAGAGCACAGGTGTGTTTTGGAAGCCTATCGTGAACTTAATTGAGGCTGAAGAAATGGAATTTTTAGTTGTTAACGCACAACATATGAAAGCAGTCCCTGGTCGAAAAACAGATGTCAAGGATGCCGAGTGGATCGCTCAACTTCTTCGTCATGGGTTGTTGAAAGCAAGCTTTATCCCTGATCGAAATCAGCGAGAATTACGTGAGCTTGTTCGTTATCGCAGAAGTATTATTGAAGAACGAGCTAGACAGCATAATCGAATTCAAAAGGTACTTGAAGGTGCAAATATCAAATTAGGATCTGTCGTATCTGATATTATGGGCGTTTCATCAAAGGACATGCTTCAAGCGATCGCAAATGGTGAGGATGATCCTGAGAAACTAGCAAACTTTGCGCGACGCTCGATGAAGAAGAAAAAAGATGATTTAATCCTTGCCCTGAATGGGTATGTGAATCCTCATCAACGCATGATGCTCAAAACGATTCTAACTCATATTGATTTTCTGACTGAACAGATTGAAAAACTTGATCAAGAGGTTGCCCAAAGAGTTAGTGTGTATCAAGAAAGCATAGAACGACTGGATTCAATACCTGGTATTGCCACTCGGATGGCAGAACAAATACTAGCTGAAATCGGAACGGACGTTGAAAAACAGTTCGAAAGTGCAGCCAGATTATGTTCATGGGCCGCCCTCGTACCAGGACACAATGAAAGTGCAGGAAAAAGGAAATCAACCAGAGGCAAAAAGGGAAATAAATATTTAAAATCTGCTTTAACCGAAGCTGCTCATTCAGTTGGAGCCTCCAAAAACTATCTTGGAGCTCTATACAGACGGACAGCTGCGCGAAAAGGAAGAAAACGAGCTGGAATTGTCGTTGCCCACGCCATGTTAAGAATTTCTTATTATCTTTTAACAAGGAAAGAAATGTATGTAGACTTAGGCGAAGATTATTTTGATAAACAAAAGCAAGCTTCCATTGTAAGAAATTCGGTCCGAAGGTTAGAAAACTTAGGATATACCGTAAATATATCAGAGGCATCCTAACCACCGATTTATTAGAAGATCTAATAGGGCGCTGCTCTTTTTCAAAAAAATTGAAGCTTGCGTTTTATTTAATATGGTCTTTTTTCTTATTATTAGTGTTTAATTTTCATGGTAGTTCACTAAAAAATGTTCCGAACCACCATATAAATGCTATATCAAAAATACTACGAACCACATAAACGCAATACCAAAATTTAATAACATCTGCCTCTTATTTTCCTTTTTTAAAAAACTTTCAAATCCATCTATTATTGAACCAATTCCTAATAAAAGATATATATTTTTTATGAAATTAAAATCATTAATTATACATAATATTAAAATTAAGCCCATTGTTATTATCATTAAATATCTAATCAGTATAAATGGTTTAGTACTTTCTCTTTTTTCAAAAAACAATCCCATTACATATTTCAACTTATTTGACACTAAATTTCCCCCATAAACTACAAACTGAATTTAATAAACTATACCATAAAGCAAACGGGTCTTCTTCAACTAACCTGCCCCTTTAGTTGAATAAGGTTATTACATAGCTCATCATTAAACAGTTTTTACGTACTATGACATTAATTTATACTTATGATTTTAAATCATTAGGCAACATAGAAGTGAGAGTTATGAGTTTCCCCTAGTTAATGAAGGCAGTTGTGCTTGAATTAGGGGACACTTACTTTCAGTTATCAATTCTAAATTAAGGTATTACTCGCCGTTTTATTCTGTGGTAATGATTCATCTTTGTCTTGTAGGTATGAATCTAATGCAAAATATATACCACTTTCCATATTATGATTACAACTTGAAAATAGTAATTTTTCGACTTAATTATTAAAACCTACAGAACAATTGGGATTTATTTGTGCGTTATTTAATTCAATACAAACCTCAAATAATTCATTATAATTTTTTCTGAATAATACACTCCATGTGCACATACAAAACCTAAAATTAGATGTCTAAATTTAAAATCATCTTCTTCCGATACTCTCAGTCTAATCATTAAAATAATTAATATTGACGGTATTACAATCATTAGTGATAAAATATGCGGATTATTATATTTAATAGCACTAGTATTTAAAAGAAACAACATTATTAAAAAGTAATAAAAAGTTGTTTTAAACTTCACTTTTTTCATTCCTTCCAATTCTAATTAAGCTTTTTTATCTGCAACATGTTTTGCGTAAGAATAATAGCTTTTTCCTCAACTCTTACTGGTAGTTCCATAAGAAAAAACTGCCTTAAAGACAGCTCCGATCTTCAGCTAACGCACCCGTTAGTTCTATAAGACTTATTGTAGGGTGACATAAACTGTGAAGGAACAAAAGAACTGAAAAGGATAAAAGAGATTAATCTCTTTTATCCTTTTCAAGTAGCTTAATTATTCTATCAAGCTTTTGTTCCATGCTATTGGATTTGTTTGACCTTGTAAGAAGAGAACGAACAAAAAAGTAAACAGCAAAAATCATACCAAACAACAAAATAAACATAATAAATTGATATACTATATCACCGGTATTGAAATCCAAAAAAATCCACCTTGCCTTTTTTTGGATTAATTATAACACATGTATACTGGGCAGAACGTCTACACTAAGCTTATTCAACTAACCTGCCCCGTTAGTTGCATAAAGAAAAAGCTAACTTAAAGACAGCTCCAATCTTCAGCTAACGCACCCGTTAGTTAAATAAGGGCATTTTTTTTTCAATTTGAATGTACGAACATTGACAGAATCGTACATTCAAACTAATACCTATTATATGAATTGCTATTTAAGTAACGACTCATTAGTTAAATTAAAATATATCTACATGTCAACCTTGATTCCTGGTGAAAAAATATTATTTAAATAACATCTGCATCATCTAATCGAATTTCTGTAACCTTTCCATATTCACCACACCAAAATTCTAAAGTAATATGCTGTTTATGGTCAATGTAGCCGATAATATCTGCTCCCTGTTCATAACTTTTATAATAATGATCTCCATACTTTGAAAGAACCTCTGCCTTCGTACTTCCTAACTTGATTCCTTTGCTTGTTTGAAGAGGATTTTCAAATAGTTCGTCATCCGTACTTGAAATAATTAACCGCATAATTTTGCCTTTATCTTCCCCTAAAATAATAGAGGCTGTTTTTAACCCGCCTTTCCAATAATAATAATCATATGCATCATTATTATCTTGATCGATTGGTTCTCCATATTCTTTTATAAATTCTGGACTCGTTATGTTTTCCAAAACTTTATATCCCCCGATAGATTCATCAGACAAATCTGTTGATTTTGTTAATTTCTCAGAGAATGCCGAGCACACATAGAAACCTAATATTGCTCCAAAAATAATAAATACAATTACTATCTTACGTCTATAAATCATTTTTCCCACTCTAAAGTCTACTCCATCCATACGGAAATAAAGATATTACTACTCTTCCTTATAAAATCCATAAATTTAATATACTGGTAGTATTAAACTATAATAACTAACTTGCATTATTTGAGTTTCCTGTGCAACTGGCTCTTTGTTGAAATAGGTGTTTTTTAAATATTAATGTATGATTATTGTAGGATTCATACTTTCAAAAGGCCGCCAATTGGCGGCCTTCTTATGGCGCTAACGCACCCGTTAGCTGAATAAGATATTTCCTTGATATTAATTCACTTTAAGGATGTTTAAATGCTTCGTTGTAGAAATCAAATCTATTTTATGATTTCCTTTTGTGTAAAAAACGGAAGCCCCTTCTCTTTCTCCCTTTTTCCATCCATTCGCTTTAAGAACTAATTCATATCCAAATGGTATGCCATTTTCTTCCGATGCTTTTGACCAATCATAACTTTTCCCTTGTTCATTTTCCTGGACTAGCTCAGCATTTTTAGGAACTGGGAAGTCAAATGAATCTTTTGATGGTTCATATAGAGATAACGATATGAAATAATAAATGACTCCACCTATCAAAAGCGTAGCTAAAGTAAGTGTCCAACCAACCATTTTCTTCATTTTACTTACCCTTCCTTCATAGGTTGTTATTTGGATCGATACTCCAAATCCAAACAACTATTTGTTTTCTACATATTCTATTCAAATTGTGGATTATCCTTGTTCAACTATCCTGCCCCGTTAGTGCCATAAGAAAAAGGCCGCCTCAGCAACCTCTCTTATTGAAGTAAAGCACCCGTTAGTTAACACACACACAGGATATAAGAATATTGTAGAGTTGACCAATATTTCGTAATAGATTCTGTTTAAGGTTTGCTATATTTTTTTTTCAAAAAAAACAATATATGAAAATAGGTATGCACTGCTATTCCTACAATTAAATAAGCCCAATAATTATCAGTGAATAATATGTAGGTAAGAGTGATTGCAGAAATAGAATACAAAGAAAATTGTAAAAGATATACTTTTAAATCTGTACGTAAACCTACTAAATAAGTTATGGCATCAATAATTAGAGTGACAGGAATACCAATAATGCAATATATTGCTAATTCATATAATGTGCCAATAATTACTCCATTTAAAAAAGGAAAATATTCGTCTTTTGGAAGTTCTTCATTTAAAGATATTAAACTATCAATTGAAGCACTAAGAAACGATGACAATGGAGCTGCAATAAGTATAGAAATAGGGATCAGATATAATTTTTTCATAAACACCTCAGCACTAAATATTACCATTTCATACAGAGTAGTGCAAATTGTATTGCATTTAATTCACAGTACGAATTTAATACGCTTCTTGAACTCCCTCAGTATGATAGCTATATCTCTCGAATGCTCACTTATTCGCAGGATTTCATAACCCTTGAAAATACATTAACGGTTAAAAGCAATGAGCTCAGATCATTTTGGTTTCATGGAGACATAGTTAAATAAAGGAGTAATAGGAAACTCCATATTCTACCATATAATGCACATAATCTCCACGCCGCCCCTGGAGGCTTTCCCTCCCATGTCTCAACGGGTCATCGAAAAATATGCCCTCTCATTCCTTCGTCATGCCTATCCAAGGGGTGGAGGCCAGTTATGCTAACCTAATGGGTCGGTGCCCTTTTGTTCAAGAAATCTGGTACTCCGTGCATCTTTGAAATCCTACGAATAAGAAAACATTCGACAAAAGATAAGCTGAAAATAAAGTATTAATTATTTTCAAGTGAGGTTCCCTTCGAGAACCTGTAAAGCATGATTTATTCAATAAAAACTAGGCTGCTAGAGCTGAAAAAGGTTGTAATTTTTCTGGGGAATAAGATTCATTTCGTTTGGCTATGCCTACAAATACTCGAGCCAGTTTACCAACCAATTTCATAATTGATTTCATTTTCTTTATTTTTTTCACCTTAACATTATTAGCGTGCAACGCTTTAAACTCAGGGTTATTCATGACAAGGCACATCGTCGCTAGGTATAAGAAACGCCGTAGCCTGGATCTCCCACGTTTAGAAATGACAATCTGACCTTTCCATTTACCAGAGCTCGCCTCGGAAAGATGTAACCCTGCATGACGAAGTAGAGAATTACCGTGGGCGAATCCACTTAAATCTCCAGCTTCCCCTAAAATTCCAGCTAAAGAGATTTCACTGATCCCTTTAATAGCCAACAGTTTCTTTGCGAAAGGAATTTGTTGAAGCACGTTAGTGACTTCTTGTTCCACTCTTTCGAGTTGCGTTGTAGCTAGATCATACTCTTCCAGTAGTTGTTCTAAATGTAGCTTGTAAGCATCATGTGCTTGGTGGGATCCGATAGAGCGTTTAGCTAAATCTATAAGTTGATAAGCTTTTTTCAACCCAGGCTGACGCTTCATTACCGATTTCCATTTGGCTACAATATCTTGAGGTTGCATCGATCGTAACTCGATTGGTGTCGGAAACAAACGTAGAGTTGCGATTGCCCCTTTTCCTTTCACATCTTTAAACACTTGTCGTAGCTCAGGAAAGACAACATCTACCCATCGATTTAATTGATTAATAGAACTAACGAGACGTTTTACGATTACGTCACGGTTGGACATAAGAACTCGAAGTTTTTCGAAAGACTCTGAAGCCACATGAACAAAAGAATAGTATCCATTCTTGACCATATCCGCAATCACGAGAGCGTCTTTTTTATCACTTTTGGACTGAGTGTTATCTCGATTTTCTTTATTTCTTTTTACAAGGTGAGGATTGACTGTTACGACATCAACCTTTTCGTTAGATAACCATTTCGATAGATTAATCCAGTAATGACCTGTAGGTTCCATACCGACAATAGTTGTGTCTAATCTGTTTTTACCTTTTAGTTTATTAATCCATTCTAGAAATCTGTTAAAGCCTTCTTCGTTATTTTCAAAAGTAAGAGGATCACCTACCACGATTCCTCGATAATTTACAGCTCGAGCAACGTGAAATTGTTGGGCGATATCCACGCCAACAACGAGATGTCGATCAGAAATTCGTTCAATGAGTTGATTTTGTTTGTCCTGCATTTTAAAATTCATATTAGGGTTCCTCCTAAGGTTTTGAGTTAGAGTGATGTCTTACTCATATCTTACTGAGGAGCCCTATTTTTTTCAAAGTTAATAATTAACGCTCTACAGGAATGCTATCCTGCCCCGTTAGCCAACCATGCAGCGCACGACCAGCGCTGCACCACAGAGAATGAAAATGGTGGAAAACCGTCCATACTGATTCTATGGCTGGGTGAGGAAGGTCGATGAACTATGGTGCCATTAGAGCCCATCCGTTAGTCTGACTCCAACGACCTCGGTGCATCACAGACTGTCGCTCCCTTACGGGAAGCACTCATGGTAGATTAATCCTATTCTGGTTTTTGCACCAGCCTCTAATTTTTTCGCCATAGGAAGGATGGTTTCAATGGAAGTTATCATTGAACGAGTATGCGGAATGGATGTACATAAAGATAACATTACCGCCTGCATTATGACCCCCGAAGGAAAGGAGATTCAAACATTTTCTACAAAAACGGTGTTTTTAATTCAACTGATGGATTGGATTAAATCACATGGTTGCACTCATGTCGCTATGGAGAGCACAGGTGTGTTTTGGAAGCCTATCGTGAACTTAATTGAGGCTGAAGAAATGGAATTTTTAGTTGTTAACGCACAACATATGAAAGCAGTCCCTGGTCGAAAAACAGATGTCAAGGATGCCGAGTGGATCGCTCAACTTCTTCGTCATGGGTTGTTGAAAGCAAGCTTTATCCCTGATCGAAATCAGCGAGAATTACGTGAGCTTGTTCGTTATCGCAGAAGTATTATTGAAGAACGAGCTAGACAGCATAATCGAATTCAAAAGGTACTTGAAGGTGCAAATATCAAATTAGGATCTGTCGTATCTGATATTATGGGCGTTTCATCAAAGGACATGCTTCAAGCGATCGCAAATGGTGAGGATGATCCTGAGAAACTAGCAAACTTTGCGCGACGCTCGATGAAGAAGAAAAAAGATGATTTAATCCTTGCCCTGAATGGGTATGTGAATCCTCATCAACGCATGATGCTCAAAACGATTCTAACTCATATTGATTTTCTGACTGAACAGATTGAAAAACTTGATCAAGAGGTTGCCCAAAGAGTTAGTGTGTATCAAGAAAGCATAGAACGACTGGATTCAATACCTGGTATTGCCACTCGGATGGCAGAACAAATACTAGCTGAAATCGGAACGGACGTTGAAAAACAGTTCGAAAGTGCAGCCAGATTATGTTCATGGGCCGCCCTCGTACCAGGACACAATGAAAGTGCAGGAAAAAGGAAATCAACCAGAGGCAAAAAGGGAAATAAATATTTAAAATCTGCTTTAACCGAAGCTGCTCATTCAGTTGGAGCCTCCAAAAACTATCTTGGAGCTCTATACAGACGGACAGCTGCGCGAAAAGGAAGAAAACGAGCTGGAATTGTCGTTGCCCACGCCATGTTAAGAATTTCTTATTATCTTTTAACAAGGAAAGAAATGTATGTAGACTTAGGCGAAGATTATTTTGATAAACAAAAGCAAGCTTCCATTGTAAGAAATTCGGTCCGAAGGTTAGAAAACTTAGGATATACCGTAAATATATCAGAGGCATCCTAACCACCGATTTATTAGAAGATCTAATAGGGCGCTGCTCTTTTTCAAAAAAATTGAAGCTTGCGTTTTATTTAATATGGTCTTTTTTCTTATTATTAGTGTTTAATTTTCATGGTAGTTCAATAAGAAAAAGGCTGCCGAAGCAACCCCTGTTATAGAACTAACGCACCCGTTAGTTTAAGTACAATTTTTCACAAACAATAAATTTTACCTTGTGACAGCAAGTAATAATGTAAGAAAATATTATTAGTAGGCGATACCTACACGTGATTTTATATAATTGTTACTTTCAATCTGCTTATATGTAAATTCTGCTGTATCCGATACGTATATTTTAACTCCACCCACCGGCAAAAAATCACGTTCCACACGATATTCACCTAAACTTTCTCCATCAGGTAAATACGTAGGACATACAATAGTCCATTCGAGTGTTGATTGTTTAAGCATATCGTAAACTTTATGATGTTCTTCTGCTGCACGGGTTGATTTACGCTTTGATTCAATTGATTGATAACGCAGTAAATTTGGGGTGGTTCTACTTTGTAGGATACCTGCAGTTCCTATAGTAATAATCCGTTGTATACCTTCGTTTTCCATTGCTTCGATAATGTGTGGCATACTTTCAGACAAAGTTGTTGCCCCATCAGTATTTAGCGCACTAATAACTACATCAATCCCGTGCATTGCACGTACGATATCCTCTTTATTTAAAACATTACCTCGAATAATAGTTAAATTTTCATTATTTATTTGAATCTTCTCTGGAGTACGAACTAATGCAGTAACATGATGTCTGTCATGAAGAGCATAATTAACTATTTGACCTCCAACTCGTCCAGTTGCACCTAAAATTAAAATATTCAAAAGTATAATCCTCCTTTTTACGAATACAAATATTACACTACACTATAAATGCTATTATTTCTTCTTTTTTAACTTAGGCAGGATTACTTTAAGTATATAAATTCAAACTACTTAAATTTTGAATAGCGAACTAATTTTCTTTAAAGAAGCCGCTCAACAAACTGACCCTTTTGTTGAATACAAGTTAACAGCACTCTTCAACTAACCTGCCCCGATAGTTCCATAAAGAAAAGCTGCCTTAAAGACAGCTCCGATCATCAGCTAAAGCACCCGTTAGTTTAAGAACATTTCTTCACATTGTTATTCTAGGAGTAAACAATTCAGCGAATTTGTTTATGAAAAAGGCCTGTTAAAACAGGCCTTTTTTAGTTAGAGATACATTTAAAAGTTCTAATACTGGTACCATTTTAATATTTTTAATTTTTTCATCATTTTTTTATAACTCTTACTAAGCCTTTTTATTGCTACATCAGGTGATGGACGGTCGGACGGTTCATAACCAATTTGTTTTTTTAACAAAGAAACAAAATCCAAAGATTCAACTAGATTTTCACTGTCTCTCAATAGGCCATCATGTATATAGACCATTTGTACGAAGAGAAATTTCATATCTTTAAAATAAGCTGGTGGCACTTCGGTTTCAAGCTTCTCTAGTTGCAAAGAAAAAGTTACTGATGGTGGTAATGAGGATTGCCAATCATCTTCTGGGTCATATTTATTTATTTTTTTCATAACTTCAAAAATCTTCATTTGTAGGTATTCGTACTCGTAAACGGGAACTTCGCTTCTATAAAGTTGCAAATTTTCTAATAGGCCTGATGCATTTCCTGAAAATACCCATATATCATTCGCAGCACTTTTAAATCTCTTATAAAACTCATTATAAGCTAATTTTTCAGTTTTATTATTTTGCCAAATTGCAATAAAGACAGCTCCTACAACACATATGAAAGCCCCGATGATTGCAGTAGTTAATGCGTTTTCCCAAAAGTTCATGTGGTAACTCACCTCAACTTCGAATACTTAATTATATGGTAGTTTACCAATAGTATTCACTCAAAGTAAGAGAATATTATTTTCAAAAGGTATACCATTAGGGATTTGATTTTCGGAGCCAGTGCAGCTGCTCTTGGTGTTCTCAAAAGCTTTCTTTTTTATAGAAGTAAACATTTTGGAGATTATGTTTACTCATACGAAAAAGGGACTGTAGATGACAATCCCTTTTTTAACTAACGCACCCGTTAGCTTAAGTACAATAATTCACAATCTTACTTTTTTAGATAAAAACTATTACTAAAAGTTTTATATTGTATAAATATTTTAAATATGTAAAAAAGCTTACTCAAAGAGTAAGCTTAACCTCTATAAACACTATCACATGTTCCAGGTTTTGGTTCATAAAAACAATGGTCTTTAAATTGACCAGTATGAGGTTGATCATACCATGTTGGAGGGCATGGAGCATATGGATTAAAATACCAAAGAGCATATCTAGCCGGATGCTGTCTCCAGTGCTTCAAATTCTGTTCTGCTAATCTTCTTTCAATACCTCTCGCTCTTTGATAAAATACATTCCCTTTTTGAACAGCTTCAAAAGAATAATTTCCTCCTTGTACATGATAAATGACTTGTGGAATTGTTCTTAAACCTTTAAAGTCTAAACAATTAGCTACAAGACGATTCACAATTACATTTCCAACATATAACATTCCTAGTTTTCCTTCACCTTCGGCTTCTGCTCTCATCATCCTTGCCATTAAGTCAACGTCTGAACTTGTGTATTTTGCTCTTGTCATTTTTCCACCCCAAAAATATTGTATGAAAAATAGCCTACAGTCATGTTTATGTAATATAAATGCTTAGTTATAATAACTTACAGCTTTTAAGTAAAATGAAAACTATTGCATTCTTTTTTCCCTTTATTCAACTAACCTGCCCCGTTAGCCAACCATGCAGCGCACGACCAGCGCTGCACCACAGAGAATGAAAATGGTGGAAAACCGTCCATACTGATTCTATGGCTGGGTGAGGAAGGTCGATGAACTATGGTGCCATTAGAGCCCATCCGTTAGTCTGACTCCAACGACCTCGGTGCATCACAGACTGTCGCTCCCTTACGGGAAGCACTCATGGTAGATTAATCCTATTCTGGTTTTTGCACCAGCCTCTAATTTTTTCGCCATAGGAAGGATGGTTTCAATGGAAGTTATCATTGAACGAGTATGCGGAATGGATGTACATAAAGATAACATTACCGCCTGCATTATGACCCCCGAAGGAAAGGAGATTCAAACATTTTCTACAAAAACGGTGTTTTTAATTCAACTGATGGATTGGATTAAATCACATGGTTGCACTCATGTCGCTATGGAGAGCACAGGTGTGTTTTGGAAGCCTATCGTGAACTTAATTGAGGCTGAAGAAATGGAATTTTTAGTTGTTAACGCACAACATATGAAAGCAGTCCCTGGTCGAAAAACAGATGTCAAGGATGCCGAGTGGATCGCTCAACTTCTTCGTCATGGGTTGTTGAAAGCAAGCTTTATCCCTGATCGAAATCAGCGAGAATTACGTGAGCTTGTTCGTTATCGCAGAAGTATTATTGAAGAACGAGCTAGACAGCATAATCGAATTCAAAAGGTACTTGAAGGTGCAAATATCAAATTAGGATCTGTCGTATCTGATATTATGGGCGTTTCATCAAAGGACATGCTTCAAGCGATCGCAAATGGTGAGGATGATCCTGAGAAACTAGCAAACTTTGCGCGACGCTCGATGAAGAAGAAAAAAGATGATTTAATCCTTGCCCTGAATGGGTATGTGAATCCTCATCAACGCATGATGCTCAAAACGATTCTAACTCATATTGATTTTCTGACTGAACAGATTGAAAAACTTGATCAAGAGGTTGCCCAAAGAGTTAGTGTGTATCAAGAAAGCATAGAACGACTGGATTCAATACCTGGTATTGCCACTCGGATGGCAGAACAAATACTAGCTGAAATCGGAACGGACGTTGAAAAACAGTTCGAAAGTGCAGCCAGATTATGTTCATGGGCCGCCCTCGTACCAGGACACAATGAAAGTGCAGGAAAAAGGAAATCAACCAGAGGCAAAAAGGGAAATAAATATTTAAAATCTGCTTTAACCGAAGCTGCTCATTCAGTTGGAGCCTCCAAAAACTATCTTGGAGCTCTATACAGACGGACAGCTGCGCGAAAAGGAAGAAAACGAGCTGGAATTGTCGTTGCCCACGCCATGTTAAGAATTTCTTATTATCTTTTAACAAGGAAAGAAATGTATGTAGACTTAGGCGAAGATTATTTTGATAAACAAAAGCAAGCTTCCATTGTAAGAAATTCGGTCCGAAGGTTAGAAAACTTAGGATATACCGTAAATATATCAGAGGCATCCTAACCACCGATTTATTAGAAGATCTAATAGGGCGCTGCTCTTTTTCAAAAAAATTGAAGCTTGCGTTTTATTTAATATGGTCTTTTTTCTTATTATTAGTGTTTAATTTTCATGGTAGTTGCATAAAGGAAGAGCTGCCTTAAAGATAGCCCCGACCTTGAGCTAACGCACCAAGTTTAAAACTATTTAAAACTAATCACCTATGGCAAATATATGTGTTTTTCGTTGTAACGCTTCTATGCAAAAAAATTTTAATTCTTTAGCAAAACGTCTAACTTTTTGTTCTTTGTCCTCTCCTTTGTATTTATTAATTACGCCATCACATATACCTATTAATTCATTAATCTCTTCTCTATACAATATTGTTTCACCATAAATATTAAGATTTAGAAGTAGACCAAACTCATTATTAGAGTCCTTTTCCCTACTTAAAAGATATGAGTGTATTCCCTCTTCAAACTCTACATATGTTTCTTCCTTATACGCTTCTTTATAGGTGTTAGCTAAAATGAAACTGATTCCACACATTTACTTCACCCTTCCCTGCCTTGTGCTTTTTTAGTCGTCAAAATCATTTTCATAAGGGTTTGCATACAAATCAAAATCAATCTCAGCTTTAACACTATTTGCAAATTCAATCTGTTCGTTATCAAAATACAAACCCGGTGTATCTCCATTTTCCATAATAATAACAATGATGATTTTACATTCCAGTTTATACTTTGTTTTTAACTGATTTATTATAGCTGCTTTATTTTTTAACGGTCCTAAAATCTGGTCCATTTGTTCCTTCACATCATAGGATTCTTGATAGCCCGTACTTAATTCCCAGGCTGTTTCTTTTCGATAAAGAGTTTTCGTTGAAATAACATTTGGATTATGAGGTCTTATGATGACTTCACCCTTTTTATAGGTTTTTGTTGGTTCAATTTCCAACGTTTCGGTCACATAACTTATTGGAAATTCATCTCCATACAAGCTGAAGTAAACCATTACTTGAGTTTTGTCCAATTTCAAATTTCCCCTCCCGATAGTTGCATAAAGAAAAAGCTATCTTAATGACAGCTCCGATCTTCAGCTAAAGCACCCGTTAGTTGAAGATCAAAATAATCAATTACTATATGTACCCTCACTCTAACGGTTTCCAATTTGGGTCCTTTATATCGGACTTATTTGGCTTTCTGACATACTGCAAACTTCTTTCACCTTTAGCCCCAAATTTTTTGAAATTTTGTTGTGCTTCTCTAAAGGAAACATAATTTGCTCCATCCTCATCTGGATGTTCATATTGGTAACCATCATCTTCCCAAAAACAGGTTTCACAAATATCATACGTTCCTGGAGGTTCTTCATCTAATGTTTTATATCCACAGCAAGGACAAGTATATATCATACAATCACCTCTTAGTTGTTTGTTTTTCTTTTTTATAGTTAAACATAATTCTTCAACTAACCTGCCCCGGTAGTTCCATAATAAAAAAGAGCTGCCAAAGCAACTCTCTTATTGAAGTAAAGCACCCGTTAGTTCATTAAGAAAAGCACATTATTTGTCTATCTCTTTTACATAAATCATAGATCTAGGTAGTATACCTAAATATAAATAGCCTCATCAAGTTTTTCCTGAGGCTATTCACTGCGTATAGGTTATTAATGTTTTTGCACTAGAACCAATATATCTATAGGAGCATTTCTTTATTTTTGAACGGCTCTAGTATAATAATATTCTTCAAGAGTAATTCCTTGGCTCATAATAGTTTGAGCTATTGATTTACCTACATATCGAAGATGCCATGGTTCATATTTATACCCAGTGACTGATTCTTTTCCTTTAGGGTATCGGATAATAAATCCATAATCATCTGCATGTGCCTGTAGCCATTGTGCTTCTTTAGTACCTCCAAAGCAATCCTGTGCCGCGCATTTACCATTGCCTCCTGTCACATCAATAGCAAGGCCTGTTTCATGCTCACTTGTTCCAGGTAATGCACTGTATGTGATTGCTTTGGCATAACCATCCCTTTTTACATAAGAATCAAATAGAGCAACTTGTGTAGCATGTGATCTGTAAGCAGATACACCGAGAAGACTTACTCCCTGCTTCTTGGATTCCGTAAATAATTTGCTAATGGCAGCAGCTGCTTCACTTCGCATTTTTCTCTTTTCTGTCTTTTCTTTAAAAGTAAACGGTATCGATGTATACACTAAGTCTTTTGGTACATAGTTTTCTGGTAGCTTATTTTTTTTATTGACTAGCACTGGAATACTTTCAGGCTTTGCAACAACCTGAATGGCGTCAGATGAAGAGTTTGATATTTTTACATATTTGCTACTAACATAACCTGTTTGACCGTTTAAGCTTACCTTTAGCCATCCATTCACATTTTTTCCAGTAACCGTTAGCTTTGTGCCCTGTTTAACTGTTGTTATAATTTTATTAGCAGTAGAAGGACCTGTACGGACATTCAGGTTAGCAGTTGCTGTATAGGTTACAGTTTCTGTACTAGATGAAGAGTTTGATATTTTTACATATTGGCCACTAACATAACCTGTTTGACCATTTAAGCTTACCTTTAGCCATCCATTCGCATTTTTTCCAGTAACCGTTAACTTTGTACCCTGTTTAACTGTTGCTATAATTTTATTAGCAGTAGAAGGACCTGTACGGACATTCAGGTTAGCAGTTGCTGTATAGGTTACAGTTGCTGCATTGGCTACACTTGGTTCTAACACCTTAATATTTGCATGGTTAAAACCGATTAAACCTGCACATAAAATAATGAAAGCAAAACCGGTAGCTAGCAATCTTTTGTTTAACGTTACTTTATTTAGTTTTGTCATTTAGAACACCTCAGCTTTAAGGTATATTTTTAAAAAATAAATGTCAAAATATATATTCTCTTTTTTTAACAATGTAGTTTTCTATTCCTGCAATTAATCTAAAAATATGGATTTGAGTCAATATTTTGGACACTAAAAAGTTAAATCTTAAGCTGTATTCCTAATTCGATCTTCAATGGCTTGTGGGGTTTGATAGCCCAGGCTGCTGTGAATTCTTTTTCGGTTATACCAACCTTCAATAAATTGGAACATCGCTAATTTAGCTGTTTGATAGTCTAGATATTGTACGTGGTTGACTTCTTCCTTTTTTAATAGGGCATGAAAGGATTCAATACAGGCATTATCGTACGGGCAACCTTTCTGACTAAAGGATTGCTTAATATGATGGTTTTGGATATGTTGAGTAAACTCACTGCTTGTATATTGTGAGCCAAGATCTGTATGAAGAACTAAGCCCTCCGAGGGCTTTTGTGAAATGTGTGCGTTATTGAAAGCTTTTATGACCAGTTCTGTCGTCATTGAACGAGAAAATGAATACCCTACTATTTTCTTAGAATGAAGGTCCAATACCGAAGCTAAATAACACCATCCGTCTTTTAACGTGTGGATATACGTAATATCTGCTACCCATTTCTCATTAATGGTCTGAGTAGTGAAGTCTCGTTTTAGCAAATTATCCAATTGAATAACCTTTTCTTTAGATGGATAGGGACGGTATTTTTTCTTAGTAATAGAACGAATTCTTGCCTTGCTCATTAAACGTTGAACACGCTTTAGACTTAGGGAAAACCCTTTGGTTAATAAGCTTTCATGAATCTTTGGAGCCCCATATCGTCCCTTGCTTTCCAGGTAAATCAGATGAATTTCCTTCGTGAGTTCTTGGTTTTCCTGTTCGCGATTTGATACGACTATTTGAAGGGACTGATAATGGCTGCTTCTTGGGATTTCTAGTATTTCACACATCTTCTGTACGGGATATTGTTTCTTGTGTTCCTCAATAAATTCGGTAAGATCTGTCTCGGTTACTTTTTCGCGAATATGGCCATAGCCTTTTTTAAGATTTCAACTTCTTGCTTTAACCGAAGGTTTTCCTTCTGTATGGCGGCTAATTCCTTTGGAGTCATGGACTCTTCCCCTAAACCGATAGGAGTAAATTCTTTAACCCATTTATAAATGGTAACTTCTGATACGCCATATTCGCCGCTTAATTCTTTGACCGAATTACCCGAGTGATAAAGATCTACAATAGTCTTCTTGAATTCATTATTATATTTTTTACCTGTATTTTTACGTTCCAAGACGGACACATCCTCTCAAAAATCATTGTAAGGACTTAACTAAAATGTGTCCATGAAACTATACTAACTCCAATACCAGAGTAAATATAATCTATAACTGCATTGAAAAATGTCCTCCTCATTAAAAAATTCAACTTCTTTATCTATATGTATTAGACAAACTATCAGTGTGTTTTAACATTTACCTTGTTTAACTAAACTGCCCCTTTAGTTCCATAAGGAAAAGCTGCCTTAAAGACAGCTCCGATCTTCAGCTAACGCACCCTTTAGCTCAATAAGAAAAACATATCTTGTTAAAGTAATACATTTTATAACGGTTAATTTTTATTTTTGTTTAATATTTAAAGTAAAAAATAAGTTAACAATTCCTAATATCACAAGGATTCTTGAAACAATTCTTGAAACATTTAAATTATCTATAAAACTCAACAAAAAGACCCCAATTAGAATAATGATACCTAATGAAATGCTTAAACTTAGCTTTTTATTTATACCAATCTACCCCTCAACGTTAGTTTAAGTACACTCTTTCACAATCTTAACAATAAATAAAAAAGCCGTCCTAAAAGACAGCTAATCCCTAGCAAATGTAGCTTTAGAATAAAGTTTGATCAAAAGTATTCTGCAAAGGTTGATTTTATAACAGAAGAAACCCACATATTTTGAACAAAGATTGATCAAAATACGTGGGTTTGTTTTTTGATGATGAAAGTTTTTTACAACAATTATTTATTTTTTAATGTAACAATTGGTCAACTTCTAAACTTTAACTCATTCTATTTAACGACTCCATGGAGTTAAATAGAAAGCTATTGTAAATAGTATGCAGATGAATGAAATTGCAATGAGCCTTTCTTTCTTTGTTTTTCTATTAAGCAGTTTAAAAACAAAGAAAAAGTATGTTTATAACGTAAGTAAAACCGAAAAACAAGTATTATTTGATAAGATGGTCAATCTTTAAAATCCAATCCGCAAGATAATAACAAATAAATAAAAAAATAGGCAAAACGTAGAGTTTTGTTGTATCCATTAATTTTCCTGACATTACCATAGAGTAAAAAATACAAACAATCGATAAAATGATTGTACTAATGCTTATATTATTTTTATCCCAAGTAGCTTGCAAGTAGTGGGCAGAAAATATAAAAATAAAAATAAAGATAAAAAGTTTTAAATATTTCATTATATAAGCTCCTTTTATTTTAACCTAACCTTTTTTTTGCAACGTAGGAGCCATAAGTATAAGCAGATCTGTAACATGGAGCAGATCGGAAATACTTATTACAAAACGGTGCAACTTTATTATAAACGGTTAAACTTTGTTTTAAATCTACAGCAAATCACGAAGCCCCCTATTATAGCAAGTATTACTTTAAACTTTTTAGTGTGAAGCATTGATTCACTTCCCTTTGAGGTACATATATGTACCTTATTGACCTACATAGTAATTGCTTATTATAGGATCACCCAAAACAAAACCCTGTTTAACATATAAGCTTTTTATTCTTATGGTCCTTCCCTGTTCGTCTTTTTCTATCCATTTATAATGTTCGACTCGTCGATCTGGACGCAAAGAATCATAGTTTACTTCTCGTTCTATTTCAGTAGGCGGACCCCAGGAAGAGTATTTGATATTAGAGGAAATCATTCCCTCGTAAGGTTCTATGTTTTTTAATTTTTCTCCTTGTTTTACTTCTATCTGTTGTAAAGCAACATTAGCTTGTTTGGAGTATTTAGGAACATCTTTCACCATTTCAAAACATTGTTTGGCTTTTACCATATTCCTTTGAGTCAAAAATTCCGTGCAGTCTTTGGCGACGATTGTATAAATCTCTTTAAGTTGTTGGTCAGAATCTCTAAATCCGGGTATCATTTTAAAACGGTTTGCTGCCAAATAGTAATCTCCATCAGAAAAAGATTCCTCTGCCCTAGAATATATCTTGTTTTTTTCTACTAAATCGTCGATTCCTAAATTGTGATATAAAAACCAGCAAATACAAATGCCTCCTACTATAGCTAGTGTTACTTTACCTTTTTTAGTTTGGAGCATTGATTCACTTTCCTTTCCAACGAAGTATATATATACCATTTTACTAATTTAATAATGTAATAGCACTACACAGGAGACTTGAATTCCTGTTTTTTTCTTTTTTTAAAATAATGTATATATTGCACCTATAATGTTAAGGAATCAAAATTTTATTTTCTCTAATAATCTCGGGAAAGGAAGAGAAAAGAAAAGGAGTCTCAAGGTTCGGGAGAACACGAGAAAATATTCAAAGATAGGAACGTTTTCTATCGATGAGAACAAATAAAAGAGACCACCTATTAAGTGGTCTCTTTTATTGCATCTTATGGAACTAACGCACCCGTTAGTTTAAGTGAAAATCTTCACAAACTTTTTTTTATCTTAGGCTTTGTTAAATAGTATTGTTGTTTTTCAGGTATAAAATATGGGAACGTCCGATTTGGACGTTCCCGTTCTTATTCCATTAAAGCCCCCTATAATGGAATAGCTGTAAAGCTAATGAAGCTTTTTTAAAAGCTGCGTTTCGCTGCCCAAGCACCTTGCATTTTACTAAGGAATACAATTTGCCCAATATGATATGCGTCGTGCATTGCTAAACTCTTCAGTTCAAGCACTAATGAATTATCTCCTGGAATCTGTCTATACAAATCTTCATGTTCTGATTTTGCTAGTATTTTTCCAAGTTCACGATGAACATAAAAGTATTCTTGTTTTGTTTCCTTCCAATTTTCTAACGTCTCAGTTGGTAATCGAAATGTAGAGTCATTATTTTCTGCCTGTGGTTCATTCGCTGTTTCACCAAGAAATCGCATCAGATATCTCTTTTCAAAGAAAAGTAAATGACAAACTAATTCCCAAATGGAATTCATTGCCCCATCAGCTGGTTTCCAAATTGCCTGTTCAAAAGTGATGTCCTCTAGCACTTTTTCAAGTGGTGGAAACCAGTCTTCTTCATCTAAGCAGCTTGCCCATTGTTGTAACAAAAGTGTCTTTACATCCATTTTCTATTCCCTCCAATTTAATCCTAGATTGAATTTATTATTGCTTACCTTACAATAGATTCGCATCAGTTAAAGAGTATTCCTCTAGACAGAATTTCTTTTATTACTTGTTCCATTATTTCACCTTCTAAAAGATTAGGTTATCGTATTAATTATTGTTCAACTATTCTGCCCCGATAGTTCCATAACAAAAAGAGCTGCCAAAGCAATTCTCTTATTGAAGTAAAGCACCCTTTAGTTCATTAAGAATAGGTTTTCGTTGTCAGTCCTTTGTAATCAGAAACCATCTGAAGGAATTTTTCTTTCTCTTCTAAATACGGTACGTGATTACTTTTTTCAAAAATATAAAGTTTGGAATTTTTCAAACCTGCATTTATTTCTTCAGAAAAAACAAGAGGACATTGGGCATCGTATCTTCCACAATAAACAATGGTCGGGATAGTAACCTGATACAGTTCATTTTGAATGTCGTAGTTTGGCAAGTCATTAAAGGAATAATAATCTAGTCTTTTTTGTACAACTTTTCCACTACTCGGTTTTTTAAAATATTCATCCCATCTTTCTATGTTATATAAAGACATATTAGTCCATTCTCTGTTAGCATCCCTTCGCTCTTCAGTGGTAGAGTCAGGAGATTTTAATACGGAAAAAATCTTTTTCAGTTTTTTATTTAGTGGACTACGAGGACTATAAATACTGCCTTCGTGTTCCATATATTTTTTAGTAGCAGTGGCTCCTCCAACTAATAGTTTTGTCAGAGATTTTGGAAACATTGTTGCATAAATTAAACCGAGCATTCCTCCAGTTGAATGCCCTGCAAAGCACCATTTATTATAATTTAAAGCTTCTCTAATAGCCTCTAAATCCTTAGAGGTTTCCTTCATACTTAATTCCTCTTCTATACCTGCTCTGCAAGAGTTTCCTGCTTCTTTTAAGTTTATTAGATAAACTTTGAATTGATCTACAAGAGTGTCGGCGAAATAATAACCTAATTTATTAAACTCACTATATAAATGGGTAATACACACTGGTTCTCCTTTTCCTTGGGTAAAGATCTCAAACTTTCCGCGAGATGTACTTATAAACATTCTCTCCCACATAACGGTCCCCCTAAAAACAATAATGTATATTATTGTAAATTCGACATTTTTAAGAGAAAACCCTTCCAAGTTACTATTGAACTAAACTGCCCCGTTAGTGCCATAAGAAAAAGGCTGCCGCAGCAACCCCTATTAATGAACTAACGCACCTGTTAGTTTAAGTACAATCCTTCACAATCTTTTTTTTAGAAATCGGAATAAGTTGCCACTACAACTTAAAGACAGATCTAATAGAAGAGAAGAAAAACATAAATAATCTTATAATTTTTTTTCATATTTAAATAACTGGAGTTTTTCAGTAACTTGTACTTCACCTATTTTTATATAACCTAGCTTTTCATAAAAATGGTGATTTCTTTTGTTTAAATAAGGAGTATAAGAAAAATCAAGAAGTAAGGAACTTTCTGGTACAGGTTTGGGCTTACCGATTATCAAGACCATTTTGGAGCAGCACAATGTAGACTTTGGATTTGAATTGAAAAATAATAGGTTAGTGTTTTTTGTGACATTCGTGTAACACACCGGGATTACAATAGTTATGGAGGTGCAATACATGAAAAAAATACTATCAATCATGTTAATCGCTACAATTGCAACGAGTGTTCTTACCGGCTGTGTGAACGACAAAAATATACCTAGCAAAGAGGTCCATTCACAAATAGATAATTTAGACTTTAACTTTAGTGTGGATCCAGAAACTTTAGCGTTTGAGGTAGAGTCTAATGGAACTATTGAAAGAGCATCGGAACCACTGGAGAAAATGGAGGTTTCAAATTTAGAAGACAGTGGAGATACTATTACCTGGAGCTATTTAGAAAAGGAAATTGATGTTGAAATTGAAAAAAAAGATGAGTATGTAGATGTATCCATAATATCTAACAAAGATGGAGATAACATGTTCGCGTGGCCGAAAGTGAAAGGTGATGGATATATGCTCCCGTTAAATCAAGGGAAGTATATTCCAAGCAATGATTCTATTTGGAAAGAATATTTAAGTGAAGAAAAAATGAAGGTGATTGAGGCTTTCTCTATGCAGTTTTTTGCAGTTGAAAAAAGTGAGTATTCACTAGTCTATATAATTAAAAATCCTTATAATAGTGAAATTAATTTTAAGACAAAAAATGATATTGAGTTTACTTTTAATCATGAATTTCCAGCTATTAACGAACAGAAGGAATATGGTTTTAGAATATATGTAACGAAAAAAGATCCAGTAGATGTTGCAAAGACCTATAAAAATTATTTGGTTGAACAAGGGGACTTCAAAACCTTGGGCGAAAAGACGGGAGAAAATAGTAATATTGAAAAGCTTTATGGTGCCCCACATGCTTATTTTTGGGATAGAACTGTGATTTCAGAGGAAAATATAGAATGGGCTATACTGAGAGACGCTATCCCTGAAAAACTGAAATTATGGATTCAGAGGTTACTAAATACTAAAGTTGAGGATGGTTCAGAACTTTCATCGGCCTTTAATGATTTAAATAACTTAGACTATGTAGACAAATATACTAAAAATAGAATTGTCAAAGGCTTAAGTGCTTTAATTCAGCTAAAAGAATTCTATAATCCAGAAATTTTTACTGAAGCAGATAAAGAAACACAGGAATTATTGAACAAAGGAATAGACAATATAAATGCTGTTGAATTAATTGACCTAAATAAGAGATTATTAAAAAGCGTACTTGGAAATGCAGTTGATCCAATAGAGCAGTGGGCAGATGCAAATACTGTAGATGTGATAAAGGATATGAAGGATTCTGGGCTAGAAAATATGTGGATTGGTTTAGATGACTGGCAAGAAGGATTTATTAAACCGGAGTTAGTAAAAGAAGTAGACGATATGGGCTATTTAATTGGCACTTATGATTCGTATCATTCAATCCACGAACCAGGTAAAGAGAAATGGGAAACTGCTAAGTTTAAAGATACTTCACTTTATGAGAATGCAACTGTCACCAATAAAGATGGGAACAAGATCGAAGGATTCCAAGGTCAAGGTAGAAAGTTGAATCCGACACTTGCAATGCCTAGTGTAAAAGAAAGAGTAACTTCAATTTTAAATACGGGCTTAGCATTTAACTCATGGTTTTTAGACACGGATGGTACTGGGGAGATCTACGATGACTATTCTCCAGAACATGTAACTACTGAAGAGGAAGATATCCAAGCAAGAATCAAGAGAATTGAATATCTGCAAAAAGAATGGAATATGGTAGTTGGAACTGAAGGCGGCAATGATTTTGCTAACAAAACTGTTACTTTTGCACATGGAATAGAAACGCCATCATTTTCTTGGATGGATGAAGATATGGCGAGAAACAAAGAAAGTGAGTATTATGTAGGAAGATATTATTCGAGTACTGGCGGAGTACCCGAATTATTTTCTAAACAAATACCTTTAAAAGATAAGTACAAGAAGCTGTTTTTGGATACAAACTACACAATCCCATTGTATAAGTTGGTCTACAACGATTCAGTGATTACGACTTATTGGTGGGGATGGGGAACTTTAAAAATAGAAGATGAAATATCAAATAGGATGCTGTATGAAGTACTTTATAATGTACCTCCCTTATATCATATTGATAAACACGAGTGGGAAAAACATAAAGAAACAATAGTAAGACATTCTGAGGTATGGTCAAATTTCAGTAAAAAAGCAATAACGGAAGAAATGACAGATTTCAAAATCATATCAGATGATAGATTAGTCCAAATGACAGAATACGGTAAAGAATTGAGTGTAGTAGCCAATTTTTCAGATGATGAATTTAACTTTCAAGGCGATACAATACCGGGGAAATCATTATTAATTATTGATGGAAATAGTAAAACTATCTATACCCCGGAAAAGTAAGCGTGAAATTCGCAACATTTTAATTGCATATTTTTCATGAGGCAATCTTCCAAGAGACTGAATCCTTGGTTGGCTGCTTTTACTACAACTTATTGCTAGTTTGAAAAACATATTACCAGCTTAAATGTAAGAGGCCATTGGAAAAGTCCATGTGAATAAAAAGGCATCGTTTACTCATTTTTTTGAGCGAACGATGCCTTTTTTTAAAAGTAAACTACTTTTTATACAGTTAAACCCACTTTGATTTATTATTAGGGAACCCTAAAATCCACACTGACTAAAAAGTAATGCACATAAACATCAAGCATTTTAAGATTTATGTGCTCTTTTTTATTTATGTACACTTGTTTGAATGTTATACCATAATAATCCAATTTCTTATAGAACTATCCTGCCCCGATAGTTTATTAATAACAAAATAAAAAGGACCTCTGGTCCCTTAAAAATACTTTCTATACAAGTCTCTCCGCATTGCACCACTTAGATATGCATAAATTTTTGTGGTTTCACTTTTTTCCTGGCCCATTAAATTTTGAATCACTTCTAGAGGCGCTCCATTATTCAATAAATTTGTGGCGTAACTATGTCTAAGCTGATGGGGATGAATGCTCTTTTTAATATCTGTTCTCTTTGCTACCAGTTTTATAACGTTTCTCGCTTGAGAAATACTCATTCGATGGGGTGCACGGGTTGTCACAAATAGTGCTTCCTCATGATCTTTTCGCTCACTTAAATATCGCTTCAACCATATTTCACAACAAGTATTGAAATATACTTCTCGTTCTTTATGTCCTTTACCTAATACGATTGCTGATTGATTAGAGAAATTGATTGAGGTCCTATCTAGAGTTATTGCTTCACCAATTCTGCATCCTGTTGAATACATAAACTCAAATAAAGCATTTTCGAATGTTGTATGACAAGCTTCCCGCAAATGTTCAATTTCCTCTTCAGACAAGTATTTTGGAACCCTTAATTCTAATTTTGGTTCCTTGATTTTAGAAGCAGGATTTCCATTAATTAAATTTTCATCCTGAGCCCATCTAAATAAAGATTTAATAAATCGAATTCTGTGACCCAGACTGGATGGCTTAAGCTTTTCAGCTGCTTTTCCCAGATAAACTTTAAGAGAATTAGTTGAAAGTTCTTGAATGGATATATTTCCAAAACTATTCACCAGCAAGTTAAATTGGACATAATAGGCCTTTAATGTTTGTGGAGAATACCCTTGGATTTGCTTATCTGCCTTATATAAACTCCATACATCAGTTAAGATCATACCTGTTTCTCTCCCATCTCTACCATATTAATAGATAGTATAGACAAAAAAAGAACTATTATACTAGATTAGTAGATTTTTCAATAAACAAAAGCACCTGTTAGTTAAAGAAATCGAGTAGGAGGAGGCGCCTAGCCTCCGACCTCTCACACCACCGTACATACCGTTCGGTATACGGCGGTTCAGTTTAAGTCTGACGTAGTTTTGTATATCGTTCATATAGATTTACTAACCCATGATGGAGCCAATAAACATTATTAAGGGTTTTGTCTAGAATAGGACTATGCGCTATGCGCCAATAACCCTTTCTGCTATTTCCCCATTCATATGCTTTTCCAAATGGGACGCCTAATCCTTTGAGTTTCTTCACCCTCGTTCTTGGCAATTTCCATTGCTTCCATAGGCACATCCTGAGTCTTCTTCGAATCCATGAATCTAAATTCTTCAATACGTTCGGAGTATCAATGAGGGCGAAATACCCCATCCAACCTCTAAGGTATTGCTTTAACTTATTTATTCGGAGTTTCATGGGTATCGGTAATTTTCTCGAGGTCATTTCCCTGATTCGTTTCTTTACTCTCTTCACCGTTTGTTTAGCCAGTAGAACCTTCGGGTTCTTCTTTGACTTCGTGAAACTAAAACCGAGAAACGTTCTGTTCCAAGGGCGATCATACTTCGACTTCTCGTAGTTGACCTTTAGCTTCAGTTTATTTTCAATGAAGCTTGAGATATTTCCCATTGCACGTTTGGCGGCTTTTCGTGTCTTCACAAAGATAGTACTGTCATCCGCATACCTTACGAATCGAAGATTGCGTTTCTCTAGTTCTTTATCTAAATCGTCTAACATGATATTAGATAATAAAGGACTTAACGGACCTCCTTGCGGAGTTCCCTCCTCACTTTTATGAAAAAGTCCGCCTATCATAATGCCTGCTTGAAGGAATTTACGAATCAGTTTGAGAACTCGTTTATCTTCAATTTTCCGCTCTAACATTCCCATGAGCTTGTCATGATTCACTTTATCGAAGAACTTCTCCAAGTCCATATCCACTACCCATGTATAACCTTCGGTTATATAGGACTTTGCCTTTCGAACCGCCTGGTGCCCTTGTTTGTTAGGGCGAAATCCATAGCTATTCTCCGAAAAGGTTGAGTCATATATCTTAGTCAATATTTGGGCAATGGCTTGTTGAATGAAACGGTCTAGAACGGTTGGAATACCCAATAGCCGAACTCCGCCGTTTGGTTTCGGGATTTCGATACGACGGACGGGCTGCGGTTGATAGGTACCCTGTAAAAGGGCAGTTTTCATGTTGTACCATTCGGTTGCGAGGTGCGGTCTCAGGTTTTGAACCGGCATTCCATCTACACCATGGCTTCCCTTATTTCTTTCTACACGCTTCAATGCCTGTATTAAGTTTTCCCTCTCTAGTATCTGTTCCATTAACATCGTTGATATCCTTTCCCTGCGTGGACGAGATGGTCTATTTGTGCCTTTATCTGCTCCGCCCTTTTGAAGTTCCCCGTGTATTCACCACTTCTTCCTTCAAATAAGTTCCGTTAGGAATTGTTTGCTTCTTCGCAGATAACGAACGCCTAGTATTCATCCTCCTTAATCTGTTCGGTCCTTCCTTATCTTCTCGAGTAGACAAGTACTATGACCTCTGCTGACTTCTGATGATTCAGCTGTCCATCACTGGACAGGTTACCAAGTGTACTTGGCTGTCATCAGACCTCCCCGGGTAAGAGTGCAATCTTTCCCTCCATCTATCTGCTTCATTTACTCTGTACCACCTTCGGCAGTAAGGACTTTGTTTTGTTTCGCAAACTCATCCAATGATACCTAGCCTTATATGAAGTTCGTGTTCCTCAGACCGGAGGTTTGCCGCTTGCTTCCTTCAGATTCCACGTCACCGTGGACACCCTTGCATTAAGCTAACCACTACTACTGCCTTCATGGTTCGGGACTTTCACCCTATAGATTGCACCCATGCCGGGCGCACGAAAAAGCTGCCATAAAGACAGCTCCGATCTTTAGCTAAAGCACCTGTTAGTTCATAAAGGATTTACTCTGTGGAAATAATTATTGTCTTGAAACATCTAATTCCTTCTAAAGCTAAAAAGGTTCGAGGTATCTAATGATAAAAGGAAATTCTTATATTCTTGTTTTCTCCGTGCTTGTCTTTTTAATAATACTACTTGTTTCAACTACACCCATAATAATTAAAACTTTACTTGTTATTATAACGATTGGGTTTCTATTTCCTATTATTAGAAAGATTCTGTTTAAAGATAAATTCAGAAAAATTAAAGTGGCTTTCTATTCATCATTGACCTTTACAATTGGATTTTTTCTAATCTCTTTTCTAATCTCTATGATTGAGGAACAATCATTTAATTTAAATGGAGAGTTATTTGGTTTTACTATTCTTCTGCTTTTTTATAGTTTAATTGGAAATTTCGTTTATGGCGTACCTGTCTCACTAATTGCTGAATTTATCTCAATGAAGTTTTTCAATATTCGATTCTGGTTATCTGGATTAATTCATATTGGATTTGGGTTGGGTACATACTTTATTGACCCAGGTTTCTCTATACCTGCGATTATTTGCTCGATAATCTTTTTTGCTCTTGATGAATTCACTAAAAAAAATCGACTTCTTATTAACTAACCTGCGTTAGTTTAAGTAGCAACCTTCACAATCTCAATATCAGTCCCCCAATCTCAGCAAGTTCAATTCCTTCACGTTGTCACATAAGAATAAGATCTTGTTCTAATTGATTGACAGCAGACATGACAGTAATTAAGAACTGACTGTCTGATAAAATTATTGTGGCTCGAAAGTAGCATTTTTTTTATCATCAAATTCATCTGTGTCTACTCCATGAAGATGTAGCTTTCGAAGGAGGCGCAGGTTATGGTGGAGGAGTTTAGCATGTCTCTCTTTAAGTTCTTCATTATCCTGACGATATACGCTGGAACGTGATTTCTCCTTTTCTAGAGAATTTAAGAGGCGTTCTTTTTGATGTTCATTCTTCTGCAGTAGTTGTTCTAAAAGAACAATCTGATCCTCTAACTTCTTTTGTTCCCGAAGTTGACGATTTGTATCGTGTTTACTTTGCCGTTCTTTTTCACTTTTGCTCCACGTTCTATCCCATAAAGGGCGCAAATGGGATTTATATAAAACCGTACGACTTAGACCAGAAATATCCGCGATTTTCTTTGCACTAATTCTGGAATGATCACCCTCTAAGTCTCTCAAGTACTGAACTGATCATTTGACACGCTCAATACTGTCTTCACGCATCTGCTGCTGCTTTTCTAATAATCCTTCATTAGCCATATTTTCACTCCCATTCAGGTGGTCTAAGCAGATGACTGACCTGCTTTTGAAGTTTCTCTTCCTTGAATTTTTCAATACCCTTTTCACATATGTTGATAATTCTCTCTAAATAACTGGCATTGCGTACCGCATTTTCAAAATGAGCTGCACGATTTGGATCTTTTGATGTTCGATCTATAACATTCTTCCAATGAGTTTGCTCAGCTTTATAGTCGTCATAATACTCAAGTTTTGGCACAAACCAATCACAAGCATAACACTCAAAATGTACAGAAGTTCCCTTCGGATTGCATCCCGTTATATCACTGCAAATTCCAACCCCTTTCTTTCCATTTGCTTCCCACGTTAAATAGCGCCTTGAATCTTTTGAGAGCTGTTCTGTCGTTCGCTCGTCGAGATTTAAAATTTTTCCACGGAACGCAACTGGGCTTTCATTTGGATACCTCAGCCCTTCAATTTTTTGGTGAATTTCTTTGTGCTTTTCCACAAGTTGATGGGTGTAATACTTTGTCATTCCTTCATTTTTGTCTTTCTATAAGGAACAAGCCCTATCTCCTACAAAGGAAAGAGGGCTCAAATATTTTTATTAATCTTATTTGCAATTTCTTCGAATGCGCCACTGTCCAATTGCTCCTAGTCTTAGCGTACTATATAATTCATTTCATAGATTGTAATTAAATCCTTTCTTTTCGATAACTCATGTTGCTTCCAAAAACAAATAGATTGTCTTTCTGGATTTGACCCAAGAGTCCTTTTTTAATCAGCAGTTTTAAATAAAAAACCGTAAACTTCACTAAGGTAACTATCTAGGTTTACTTTCAACACAACTTCACCTGTGGATGGATCCATTACAATTGAATCACCCAATAAAATTCCATGGCCATAATAATCAATGCCTGCATGTTCTGGTTGCGCTTTAAAGCTAAGAAAACCTATCTTTAGAGTCTGAGAAATTTTTGGATGTTTGATTTCTTTAGGCACTTAACTCGCCTCCTTTATACTCGTATTTCACACCAACAACAGGTAAATTAATTTCTGTGATAAGCTCGTCCTTGCGATTAAACAATTTGAATACTCCATCGTGTAAGATAATGTCCTCAACAACTTCTCCACCAAATTCCCTACCAATCGAAATGGTATTAACAACTGCTCCTGAAACTACCTCAAAAGATTTAATTTCTCTTTCCACTTTATCCACCTTCCATCAATTGTTTTCTCAAATTATCATAAGTACGGATTTTTGAGAAAACTCTATTTTTAGTCTGATTTTCCGGTGGCACGTTCGGATGATTTTCAATATAATAAAGCCGCGCTTCTTCAGTCATTAACCAAAAGATAACATCACTCATATGACTTAATTCCTTTAATACGACCATCAGCCATATTGTTATACAAGTGTTTTATTTTCCGAACTGTTAGATAATCTATTCACCCAAAGATGTTTAAAGCAATGTTCTTTTATATCCTAAAATGTTCGCCTTTGTTCCCATATAATTGAGTGGTTTTATTACTCCATTCAAAAAGGGTTGCTCAATCACTTGTTAAGCCAGATGGTAAACTTGCCCCTTAACTACACTTAAAGTGTATGTCAGGGTCAAAAAAAATGATATCGTCAATCGAAAAACCAACGCACTCTGCAAACAAAAAAGCCTTATCAATACGTAAAGGAATTTTATATTGCTCGTAATCGATATAGGTTCTCTTGGCCATTCCTAGCACTTTTGCCATTTCTTCTTGTGTTAAACCTTTATACTTTCTCGCCTGTTTGATTGTAAATTTCACATTTGTCACATCTTGTCACCTCCTGTCTAAAAAAAGAATATCACACTTGAAGTATAGTTAACAACAAATTGATGTAAAATTCACACACCTTAAGTTTACTCATATTCACTCATAGTGTATATTCAAGGTAGAGGTGAAGAAATATGCACATTGGAGAACGAATTAAAAAGTTAAGAAAAGAACGAAGAATGACCCAAGAAGATTTAGCAAAAATATTAAAAGTTGCTCCTACAGCAGTATCAGCCTGGGAATCGGGGCGTAACAAACCTTTAATGGATAAATTAAGCCTGATGTCTACTTGCTTTGATATACCGCTTTCCCACCTCATTGAAGGATCACCTACAGTTGAAGATGATCCTTCAATGGAATATTTAAACGAGAAGAACGTCAGATTTATTGGTGTTTACGGAAATATCCCTGCTGGTGAACCGAATTTTGCCCGAGAGTATATTGAAGCCTATATGCCTACTTTAAATTCTATGCTAGATACAAACAAAGAATATTTTTATCTTAAGGTAAATGGCAACAGCATGAATAAAGAATTCAGCGACGGCTCACTTATCCTAGTTGAAAAAACAACCTATGTTGAAAGCGGTAAAATTGGCGTGGTCTTAGTAAATGGTCATGATGCTACAGTCAAAAAAGTGAACATTCTCGAAGAAAACATCACACTGATTCCATCCAGCACTGATCCATTTTATGAAGAAAAAACTTATAACATCAAAAAAGATCGGGTTCGAATATTAGGAAAAGTAGTTCAAGCAATAAAAATATACGATTGATAATTCCAATCGTGAGCAATTTAAAGATGGGCGAAGGTTCACCCTCTTTTAGATGTTTTATCATTTAATTTATTTCTCTATCAAGGAAGCCCTGCTCATTTTCATCTATCAACCAGGTTGGACCATTATTAATTTTTGCAGCAATCCCACAAAATCTACCGCACAATAAGAAGAACCCTTTTTTATCGTAGGATTCTAATATTTAACAAGTCAGGTTTTTCATTCTTTTAATTTCGGTTATACTATCGTTCACAACCACTTATAAGATTCGTATAATTAGAGTATTATATTTCGCCTCTGTAGCTCTAGAAGGGAAGAGCGCCGGAAAACATTGTAGCCACCGGGTCGCAAGGTAAGGGTTTCAGAAGCACCGAAAAGCAAATAAGCTGAGGCAGGTGCAATTCCTGCCGGTGAAAATCCGTAGGGAAGCGTGTTCTCCCCTATCCTATGCTTACGAAAGGAGTGCGGGTTCGAATCCCGTCAGAGGCTTTCACTTCCTTTGCACAAGTTGCGTTGTTTCCATCTGTTGTAAGGTTCTTCAATGAAGTTACTGCCACTGTTACAGGTGCAGGGAATTTAACAATTGCAGTTGAAGACTTCTGGACTGACACAGGAGCAGATGCTACTACACTTCCGGCTTTAGCAACAGATAATAGTTACTTTAATGGTTATGTTATTGTGTACTGCAGATGGATGATCTATTAACCTATACTCCTGGAGGTGCAGTTGTAAGGCAATTAGTAATTACAGTTCCTGCTGGTTCAACTATTGAACAAAATTCATACCCACGAGCGATACAACTGTTATCAATTAATCCATTAAAGACCTCTGAAGAATAAGGGGATAAACCTTCTCTCTCCCAAATTGTATGTATAGTTACCTCTTACAATTGAGTTGTAGAATTGTATCAGCAATATTTCTATTTATCGATACTTTTCTTAATTTATCTATTCGTTAGTTATCGAAAAACAAGCGCATGGATGGGATTATTATGAGGTGGTTTGCTTGTGTTTACCTTTTACATTGCGATGTTAACGAGTATTAAATTTTTATAAAAGTGAGTGATTTGAGGATTTAAGGTTGATTGAATTTTTTTCAATTCCTCTTTTACTCGATTTCCCTATTCCTCTTCATATCAAAAAGTCCTCACTATTGTCATTTTGAGTTGAAATTAAAATCTTTCACTCATATTGTTCCACCTCATTCAAATATTTTGTTTATGCCGAGTTTGCCAATTTGTCGAAAATTTGTTGTAATGATGGTTTGAATATAATACCCACTCTGATACAATGAGTGCGTTATTACTATTTGGAGGTTAATTATGATAAAAAAGTTATTTTTATTTACGTTTATATTCTTCCTAGCATTTGTGAACAATGCTTTGGCTCACACTGGTTTAGAAAGCTCATCTCCTCAAAATGGAGCTATTGTTAAAGAGGAATTGCAAGAAATCACATTAACTTTTGAATCAAAGATAGAACAGAACAGTACATTTGAGATTCAAAATTTAAATGGAGATTCAATACCTGTTAAAAATATCTCTATAACAGAGAATAAAATGGTAGGTAGTTTTTCAAATCCTTTAGAAAATGGGAAATATCAAGCGAAATGGAAGATTATCGGAGCAGATGGGCATCCTATTGATGGAGATTTTTCCTTCTCGGTAGATATGCCTGTTACTGAAACTCCTGCAGAAATACAAAAGGAACAAAAAAAAGAAGATGCGAAACAAGTAGAAGAAAATAAACCAAAAACAGCAAATGAACCAAAAGAGGAAATCGAACAAAATAAATTGCCCTCTTATATAATTCCATCTATTATTGGCGTATTAATTGTGATAGTTGTTGGAAGTTTCATATGGGTATTGAGAAGGAAAAAATAAAATGTTCTTAATAGGAATCATTAGTGAGGCATTGTTATATCTTTGCTTTTCTCTTCTCATCGGCAGCTTTCTCTTATATCTTGTACCAAGCTCTTATCGACCGGATATAAATGTACCAAAGGGTTATTTAATGATGGCTATAGGGGGTATAGCCATCTTTTCGTTTATCCCCGTTTTACAATTGATTTTATACCTATATGAGGATATTGGATTTTCTCAAACTTTTCAGTCTGTTCTTTTTACATTTGAAGTGGGAAAAGCGTGGGTTTTTACTTACATTTTCTCGAATTTATTATTTATTTTAGTGGTTTGGTTTGATTATCGAAAAAGGGCCCTCTATTCTTACATTGGGATTATCTTCACGCTCATATTAATTCTTGCACTTGGTTGGTCAAGTCACGCCAGTTCGTATGATCAGGTGAAGGGCTTTTTAAATCAATCAGCCCATTTTACTGCTGTTAGTGTTTGGACAGGGATACTAATCGTTGTTAGTTGGTTTTCAAAAAATCATTCTAATTGGTTGAATTTCTTAAAATGGTTTACACCTGTTGCTATTGTTTGCTTTGCAAGTACTATTGTGACAGGTCTTATACTAATGACCTTTGTTGTTGATTTTAAGGATTATTCTAATTCTTGGATGATTCCTTATGGACAAGCCCTCTTGATTAAACATATATTGATTATTCCTTTAATGGTATACGCAGGAATCAACAGTATTCTTATGAAAAGGAAATTAGAAAAAGATATAAACTTTAATCCAAGACCTTGGGCAAGAGTAGAAAGTATCGTAATTCTGCTTATATTTTCAGCAACTGCAGCATTAGGACAACAATCACCACCACACGAAACAACTGTAACAAGTGAAGTGGTTTCTAAATTATTTACGATGTTTTATCAAGGGCAGTTTCAGCCAGAAATGACTGTTCAACTTGTTCTAAACTCAACAAGTATGTCTCTTATTTTGTTAGCCCTTTTATTCTTAGTTTTAACCATTTTTTCATTCACCAAGAAAGCCCCTGCTGTCGTTTCTTTTTTTATGTGTATCCTATTAGTGCTATGCGTTTATTTATCTCTCATATTAGGACTCCAATAAAAATCACTAAGAATTTACTTCCCTATATCTTCCTGGTTTCTGCTATGAATGCAGGAAGATATAGGTCGTATGGTATTATGCCAACTCTTAAAGAAAAACTATTTGCTAACAAAACAAGAGAGATAAAAGATGCTGCTTAGTTTTTTAATACGTAGATTCAAAAGATCGCCAGATAGGCGGTCTTTTTTGCAATCTTCTTGTTGAATTCCCCCAGTATGATCGTTTCCCTTTGTCTATCTATACTTTATTTTTAACCCTTAATTTTTGAAAGTCTTAAAAAAACAAAAATTGGGTTGGACAGATATTTACGGATTAAAGATTATTCATATATTCTATCGAGGTTTTCTTTGAAATAGATATTATAGGAATATATATCATGCCACTTTAGCAAGAAAGAGGTCTTAAAATTGGGAAGCTAGCTAAATCCATACCGCTGCACCTAGGAAGGCATTAACGGTTTGATCTAAATCAGCATCAGGCATAATGATCATGTGGTTCTTTTACCACCAAAAGTAGCGACTCGTTTATTATTTCGGCATCCCTCCGAACCCACAAAAGAAATAATTTCTATTTTAAAGAAGACATAGAAAAAAAGAATATGAGGCCCTATTTGTGCTCATGCAGATTTATACAGCCCTTTTATTTTACAGTATCAGAGCAGGCTAATGTTCAACCTGCCTGCATTTTTTTATGTTTTAACCTTTACCTTATTTGCTTTCTATTAACACTTACCTCTTACTTCTATACTATCGGATGAGATTGGTCTTAGCCAGCTCCACAATATCATTGCCCTGGCCATTCAGCACTGCTTTAAGCATCCAAAGAGTGAATCCCTGTGCCTGTTCTAATTTGATACTAGGCGGAAGTGACAGCTCCTGGCGGTTTACAACCACGTCAAGTACAACTGGGCCGTTATGTGAAAAAGCTCGTTTCACCGCATTCTCAAGATCTGCCGGGTCTTCTACACGAATTCCTTCTATTCCCATCGCCTGGGCAACATCAGCGAAGTTTGGATTCTCTAGACCTGTCCCTGTTTCTAGGTAGCCTGAAGACTTCATCTCGAGTTCTACGAAACCTAGAGCATTGTTGTTAAATACAACTACTTTTACCGGTAATTTATGCTGCCGAAGCGTCAATAAATCACCCATTAACATTGAGAGTCCTCCATCTCCAGACAGTGCCACTACTTGAACTTCCGGTCTCGCAGCCTGGGCTCCAATTGCCTGAGGCAAAGCATTTGCCATCGTTCCGTGATTGAAAGATCCCAGAAGTCGTCTTTTTCCGTTCATTTCTAGGTATCGTGCAGCCCATAAAGTTGGTGTACCTACATCACATGTAAACACTGTGCCCTCACTGGCGAGATTGCTTATTACTTTAGTAAGAAATTGCGGATGAATCGGCTTCCTTCCTGGCTTCCCTATTGCAAGCTTATCCAATCCCCTGCGAACATCCTGATAATTTGAAACAAATTTATCTAGATGATGAGTGTCATGTGTTTCACTTAAAAGAGGAAGTAGTGATTCAACTGTATATTTAACGTCTCCACAAAGTCCAAAGGTTAATGCTGCTCGGCGGCCTAAATGTTCCGCTCGAATATCAACTTGTAAAATAATTGATTTTTTAGGTAAAAATTGCCTGTACGGGAAGTCTGTACCAAGCATTAATAATACATCACAATCCATCATGGCATGATATCCAGATGAATATCCAATAAGACCCGTTAGTCCCACCAAATATGGATTATCATACTCAAGATGTTCTTTCCCTCTAAGTGCAATGACCATTGGCGATTTAAGTTTGTCACAAAGCTGCATCAACTGAGCGTGGGCTCCTTCACAACCTGCCCCGCACAATAATGTGATGCGTTTACCACTATTAAGATATTCTGACAGGCGTTTTAACTCTTCATCAGATGGCCGAACAACCGGCTGTGTTATGTGGATTACCTGTTCAGGAACACTTTCATTGTCAGCGAGTAAAGCAACATCTCCAGGAAGAACGAGGACAGAGACACCTTTTCGTGAAATGGAATGTTGTAGAGCCATCGTAACCATGCGGGGCATCTGTTCAGGTTTTGTCACAACCTCACAGAAATGACTGCACTCCTTGAATAAATGCTCAGGATTTGTTTGTTGGAAATAGTCTCCTCCAATTTCATTACTTGGTATATGTGCCGCAATAGCCAACACTGGTATTCGACTTCGATGACAATCGTAAAGTCCATTGATTAGGTGAAGATTCCCCGGGCCACTGCTTCCTGCACAAACTGCGATACTGTTACTTAATAATGCGTCAGAACCCGCAGCGAAGGCTGCAACCTCCTCATGCCTCACCGATATCCAATCAATCTTCCCCGAACGGCGAATGGAATCTAAAACAGCGTTCAGTGAGTCACCCACTATCCCGTAAATCCGTTTTACTCCAGCGTTCAGCAAAGAATCAATCAGTAAATCTGCTATTGTTTGTTTCATCCTTTTCCTTTCCTCCTTAGTAAATATAAAAATCTTGTATTTTATTACCCGCGTCTTAACAAAATAATAATCCTAATATTAATTTCAATTTATTAACATTAAGGTTTCCTTTTTACTGTTTAATATTCTGTTGATGTAAACATCCTTTCACTAAGGCGGAAAGGCGGAGTTTCGACTTACCATTATTGAAAAAGCTGCCTTAAAGACAGCTCCGATCTTAAGCTAAAGTACCTGTTAGTTGAAAAAGTTCGTATCAACTTATTTATTCTGATTTAAACTCAATCTTCTTTGCTTGATACATTTTATCTTTAAATTCATAAGAAATTTCAATCGTACCAATGAACATGGCGGGAGTAATTTGACCACCTACATAAGCCAACAAATGATTATCAACCACATCAAATTTGACGATACTGCCAAAAGCAACATCATTAAACAAATGGTCTAGGGGGATTTGAAACTTTTCGATATTAATTACCGTTTTCTTATCGCCAATTGACACTACAGCTTCATGTTGTGTCAGTTTTGTTTTAACATTTTTCAAAATAATCGCTATGGGATTGTCTACTAGAACCTCTTCATAAATCTCACCTATATTGGTTTGGGTTTTATTTAGTACATGGACTTCACTATCTAAAGCCTCTGTGCCATAACCCTTTGTTAATACAATAGTTAAATCCTTCTTCTTATCTTGATTTAAGTCATTGTATAGGATTCTTGGGGCATATGAAGGATTGGTTACATTCACCCAATAAGGAAAATATCTTGTTCCCCCATCAATCTTCATCTCGAAATCTCTGTACATGCCATTTTTTCTATCTATGTCATTAGCATATAAAATAACATTGGCTTCTTTTGATTTTGAAATAACCTTTTTGGATTCAGCGAATACTGTTGTCATACTTTGACCGTTATAAAAAGAATTAACCATGACCAGTAAAAACAGAATTTTGTACCACATAAAGTCCACCTCATGATTAATATGTCACTTGTCTTATTTCGCTATACTGCCCCTTTAGTGCCATAAGAAAAAGGCTGCCTCAGCAACCTTCCTTATTGAAGTAAAGCACCCGTTAGTTGAAGAAGAGACAACATTTTTAATGGCGCTAACGAACCCGTTACTTTAAGAATATATTTATTAGTGTTTTTGCACTCTCATTATCCAACTCTCCATAACTTTTGTTTTCATTATTGCTAATAATTGTCGCCGTACCGTTTTCATTGAACCAGATTTCATATTCAACAATTCTCTCAGGCATATTTTCATCAAAAGTGTAAAATAGAGTAGCAATTAAATCAGGTTTTCTAGCCATTTTAACCATTCTATTGTCCCATTTGATATGTTTAAATGCCTCGCTTAACAATTCTATTGATTCGTTATCTGTTATCATTAAAGCTTCTACGTACTTTCCTTCAGCATCGATTTTTTGAACATCCACTCTTGTTAATTGTTCTGTATCTTCTCCCATACAACCGACCAATAGCAACATAAAAACAAAAAGAAAAATAAAATTTATAATTTTTCTAATCTTATTCCACCTCCATATATTTAGAGACGATTACATTGCATAATAGTTCCAACCTTTATAACTAAACTACCTCTTTGGTTGAACAAGGTTATTTTTTTCCTCTAATTTGAATGTATGATTATGTAAATTTTCGTACATTAAAAAGATTTCCAAGACGTGGTCTTCTTCTTGAACCAACGCCACTCGTTAGCTTAATAAGCCAGATAAAAAAATTAAAGCAAAGACGCTATCCAAAAGTTTTCTTTTGGACAGTATCATCTAGATATACTTCAGAAGGCCGCCAATTGGCGGCCTTCTTATGGCACTAACACACCTTTAGGGGTAGCTCCAACCATTTATCACATTTCCTACGCTAAGGATCAACTTGATAAATAAGGGTTTTCCTAAAACGTTCATTTAAGAAAATTTTCCTATTACTCGAAAGTGATGGTTAAAAAGAGTGATTTTCAATCCTTAAACTCTTCCTTATTCAAAATCTCTATCTAAAGACAGAGAAACGTTACAGGATCTTCCTTAGCGTGGGTTTTACGTCAAATCGTTGGCGGGACCCCTTCTTGTGCCCAGTATGATGAGGGCGACATAGATTACGATGGCAATCGAATCTATAAGCGTATCCGTAAGCCCGGATACGTCAAGAAATGCCGTTACACTAAGAATAACCATCAGTCGGACGATCAGGATCGCCGCGATCAACCATGCGGCAAACCGGATCTTTGATTGCTCGGTTTGGAATGACATGAAAATGAAAGCGATGCCGAAGACCAGATTTTCCGCCGTGATGATGTGCCGGACATACGTGAATACTGTCTGGGTACCCACGGATATCGCCTCAATGTTGAGCGTCGGTAGCACAGCGGATTGCCCGTTCCATGCGTGCGTGACGGCAAACAGCATCGCAAGGACGCCTGCAATCAGATAATAAAAATTCCTAACCTTGATGTTCACCACAACCTTCCTTGGAAATTCCCGGTCCCTTCTTTCTCTTTTTTGTTTACTTCTTTAATCTATTCTGTAATTTGAAACAAAGTCGTACCGTTTCATTCCTTATCGAATAAAGAATTCTAAGTGATTTTTAATCAAACTTTTTTATAAAACGGAATATTCATTCAAAAAGATAAGAATCCATTTTGATCAACCTTTTTTCAAAATGGATTCTTTTTTTGTGCCGTAGAATATGAGTTTGTTGAACGTTTTTGATTAAACCTGCTTTCGGTGATGGGCCAATAGGATGCTCATTAGAAGCTAATTTAATAAACCTTTTCAGCCCTAATTCTTTTTGAACTTCCCATAATGGTTTACCTGGTGTATACGGCTTAAGTTTATCCAGTGCTTTACGAGACCTTATCTGATTGGTGTTGTACATTGCCTACTCCCTCAAATCGATTTAGTTTTTTACTCATCTATTTAGTTTTTAACTCATCTACTAAAACAAACTATAAAAGATTTGAAATTTCCCTATATGAAAAGTCCCATGATAAAGAGATAATTGTGAAACAATTCACTCATTTAACCAATAAATAATCATTATTTAGCCATTTATGTGATTGTTAGATTAGAATCGACTCTATAATAATAAAAGATTTAATATTTTTATCACCATCCATTAACTTTTAATTAATAAAAAAGAATCATGAAAATATCATGATCCTTAGTTGATATAAGATGCTAAATATTCAACAGCATTAAGGGCTTCCGCAAACCTTTTCAGTTCATTTGGTGAAAATATACAATTAATACAAGTGTGACAACGACAAATAGTTTGTTTATGTGCTAAAGAGCTGTTTTCATTTTAACCATTCCTGAATAAACTCAATTAGTTTTTTCGATCCTGGTGACATATAACGTAAGGAAGTGGCTGCAATTCCAATGGAGCGATAATAATTACCTTCCAAAGGGATTATTCGAATACTCTCGTGGATACGATACAGTATCATTTCAGGGAGGATACTGATTCCAAGACCATTTTGCACCATGGAAATGATCGCCTGATCTTCAGCGATTTCATATTTGATTTTTGGTTTGATTTTGTGTTCTTTCAAAATTCTTCGAACATCCTTATCGATGCTTGATTTAGGCATGATAAAAGATTCATCTTTGAGTTGATCTAAGTAAATGATATCTTGCTGATTTAAAGGGTGCGTATCCGGTAAAATACACAAAAGTCTATCTTTTTTTAACGGAATCACTTCATATGCCTTTGAAACTGGCAAGGACATAAAACCAAAATCAATGGTTCCATCCGAGATCCATTGATCAATTTCATCGTAATCTCCTTCAAATAGTTTTATTTCTATGTACGGGAAATCTATATTAAATTGCTTAATAATCATAGGCAACCATTGAATAGACACACTCGGAAGTGTACCGATTCGTACGATACCTGTTTCTAGTCCATTAATTTTAGATACTTCCTGCATCATCAGCTCATTCCATTTTAATATTTCTCGCATATAAAGCAGCATTTTTTCTCCATTGCTGGTTAAATGAATACCTAAACGTCCCCGAGTAATCAACGAAAAACCGAAGTCGGACTCAAGACTTGCTATTGCATGACTTACAGCTGATTGAGTTAATCCAACTACTTCCGCTGCTTTCGATAGACTTCCTGTTTCTACAACGGTTCTAAAGATCTCATATTTGATCAGTGTCATTCATAGTCACTCCAACTATTAATTTTTTTCATATTTTATATTACAATTATTCATTTGATTTATATAAAGAATTGAATTTATAATAACAATTAATCAATTGCTAGTAAATTTATCGGTTTTATAAATTTAAAAAACTAACTTAAACGAAAGCTAGAATTATACAAAAAATGAAAAATAGAAAGTGAGTGTTTATATTGAGTAAAACGAATCATGTTATCCCACCATATTCCATGGAAGTCATGACAGCTAAATTATTTACAGAAATAGAAAAAATCGTTGTTTCGAAATATAAAGAAAATGGAAAGGCATTACTGCAACAAGGAATTGATAATTTTGGATATAAAGACGCGGAAGTGATTGCGATAAAAGCAACGACAGAAAGAGAAAATCATACGTTATTTGACTATATTCCTAAAGATCATAACAGTCAAAATAAGTATGGAAATCTTACACCCTTTGCCCTATTTGCAAGATTATTTGCCCAAATTACGAAAGCTATAGTAGATACTTATGGCGATGAAGGAGAAGCAGCTATTCAAGAAGGTATATGGCAATTTGGTGAAAAGCGTGGTCGTGGTATTGCACAAAGAGCCAGAGTAAATGGGGCGGACAACACAATTGATCAATACTTAACAAACTACGATATGGGACGAAGTGATTTGTTTACCATTGAAACGGTGAATAAATCTGAGGAAATCGAGCAAACATTTACAGTATGTCCATTAGGCCAACAATGGGCTGATGACGATATGCATTCTTACGGACTTGTTTATTGTAGGGTGATAGATGATGCAATTGCTCATGGTTTTAACAATAAATTTAACGTCGTACATGATCAATTTGTGTTAAAAGAAGGACAATGTCATTTTCGTTTTCAATTAAAAGATTCAGAGGAAAAAAATGATTAATATCAAGCGATTGAATACCCATTTAGAAGAGTTATCCGTCATTGGAAAAACAAAAGATGGTGGCATTAATCGGTTTTCTTATACAAGTGATGAGAGACGAGCAAATGAACGAGTCAAACAATATATGGAATCTGCTGGTTTAACCGTCCATTATGATACAGTGGGCAATCTGATTGGGAGTCAAGAGGCTACAGATGATTTACCCACTATTTTAATAGGTTCACATATTGATACCGTTCCAAATGGCGGAAAGTATGATGGGAGTTTAGGAGTCTTAACCGCCATTGAAGTCATACATTCGTTAAAAGAAAAAGAAATTGAACTGAAACATCCTGTTAAAATTGTTGCCTTTAAGGATGAGGAAGGAACCCGTTTTGGCTTTGGTATGATTGGGAGCCGAGCTGTCACAGGTACATTGACATCCAATGATTTAAAAAAAGTAGATAATCAAGGAATATCGATTGAACAAGCTATGAGGGATTATGGATTAGAAAAGCAGCATCTCCAAAGTGCGAAAATAGAAAACGTAAAGTGCTATTTAGAAGTTCATATCGAACAAGGAAAGGTTCTTGAAAATAATGAAGCAGCAGTAGGTAATGTAACTGGTATCGCTGGTCCGGTGTGGCTTCAGTTCAAATTAACAGGACTGTCCGAGCATGCTGGTGCAACACCGATGAATCAAAGACAAGATGCTTTAGTAGGAGCTAGTTTAATTATTGCAGAGGTTGAAAAAATAGCTAAGGAGTCCCCTTCATCTGTAGCTACCGTGGGCAAACTTTCTGTAAAACCAAACGGCGTGAACGTCATTCCTGGTGAGGTGGAATGGACAATTGATATTAGAGATATCGATGAAAAAACCAGAGATCAAGTCGAACAAGAGATTAGAAAATTCGCAAAAAAGATAGCTAATGATCGACAATTACACTTAGAAATCTCTGTATTACAACGTGTTGCACCTGTTCGTTGTGAAGACAACATTCAAGATGTCATAAAGGAAAGTATTCAAGAATTAGGTGAATCCATCGTCTCTTTACCTAGTGGTGCCGGACATGATGCCATGCAGTTTAAAAATCGATTCCCAATTGGTATGATTTTTGTTAGATCGAAAGATGGGATCAGTCATAATCCAAGGGAATTTTCTTCAGAGCAAGATATTGAAAAAGCCGCTAAAGTCTTATATTTAACAATTCTACAATTAGACAAAAACTAAAGAATATATCATTGTAGTATGTTCAGAGCCTGTTTATGATTATACTTTTTCAAAATCTGGCTCTTTTATTTATATAAATCAAGGGTTAAATCATGTTTTTGAAATTAGATGTTAACCGTGAATAATCCCTGATGGGAAAAAAATTTTGTATTTATTCTTACTATACAACTTTGTTTAATATAATTTATAAAGGAGATAATAAAATGAATTTTTCAGGATCCTCGATTGTTTTTGCCGAAATCATCATTTACCTTCTCTTAATGCTTGGAGTGGGTGTGCTCTTTAGTAGAAAAAAATTGGACCACGCTGATTATTTTCTCGGTGGAAATAAGTTACCTGGTTGGGCACTAGCTTTTTCTGAAAGAGCTACAGGTGAATCCGCCTATATGTTCTTAGGGGCAGTAGGTTTTATTTATGTAACAGGTTTGTCAGGAATATGGATCTTATCGGGAATGTTTATAGGCGTCCTCTTTTCTTGGCTCTTTTTAGCCAAAAGATTTATGAATGAAACAAAAAAATATAAAGTGTATACATTAACCGACTATATAGCTGTGAAATTTCCTAATCACACTAATTTGATTCGTTGGTTGTCATCGATCATTATGGTCATATTTTTTACTTGCTACTTAGCAGCTCAATTTTCCGGTGTTGGTAAAACTCTTTATTCTTTTTCTGGACTTAATATTACGGTAGGAACCATTGTAGTTGCCCTCATCATTATTGCTTACTCTTGTATGGGTGGGTTTATGTCAGTTGTATGGACTGATACAATTCAAAGTTTTTTAATGGTTTTAGCGTTTATTATCGTTCCAATTGCAGGATTTTTTGAAATTCAACAAAATGATTTATCGATTTCGTATACCTTAAGTTCAATGGGAAGTGGTGCAGATAGTTGGATCGGAGGATTATCTGGACTAGCCATCGGAGCCATGCTATTTACAAACCTTTCTTGGTTCTTTGGCTGGCTTGGCGGACAGCCGCAATTAAGTTCTCGCTTTATGGCGTTAAAGGATGAAAAAGAACTAAAAACAGGAAAAATTGTTGCGATTATTTGGACATTAATTGTCTATGTCGGTGCCTTTTTATCTGCCATTTTTGCTTCCGTTATCTATAAACAAGGAACGATTGAAGATTCTGAAATGATTTTGCCTCATATGGTATTCGATTTGTTGCCACCATGGGTTGCAGGAATCATCATTGCAGGAATTTTAGCTGCTATCATGTCAACAGCTTCTTCTCAATTACTCGTTATTACAACATCAGTAAGTGAAGATATTGTTCATAAAGCAATGGGTATGACGATAAAGAGTCAAACCTTAGTGAAATTATCTCGTTGCATTGCCATTGTAGCTGGTCTTGTAGGTATTGTTGTTTCGTTAGCATCTGGCTCCATTATTTATAATATGGTCAGTTTTGCTTGGGCAGGAGTCGGCAATACATTTTCTGCCGTCATTTTACTTATATTCTTTTGGAAAAAAACATCTGGCACAGGCGTAGTAGCCACTATTATTACAGGGTTTATCAGTGCCATCCTGTGGACCACTTCTCCTTTAGAAGCCATCGTGACTGCTAAAGCGGCCACTTTCTTTATCTGTCTTATTGTTGGTATTGTAGTGAGTTTATGGTTTCCTGAAAAAGTTTCAAAATCAGCTAAATTAGCTTCTTAATTGTTCCAAATAGGTTGGAATGATTGACAGTTGCTAGTTCAAGTCAGAATTATCTTATATAAACCTTGTAATCCTTGTCTATCAAGGATTACAAGGTTTTTTGGATGTAAAAGAGTCTGTTGTCGATGTAATACAAAGTTGTACCCTAAGTAATAAATTTACTTCATTTTGAAATTATCAAGACCTAATAAAGGAGAGCTAACTGAATGGCAGTACAAATAGCAGATAAACTGGCAGCTGTATAGAGATAATAAAGTCTTTTATTTTGCTTAAGAAACCCAAAGGAGATACTATCTAAAACGTAGTACCTCCTTTTTAAGCTCTTTAATATGATTCGTTCAGAGTAAATACAATTAATAAAACTAAAATCAAATTCGTTTAATTTCCACTAAAGTGCGTTCGTTACTGAATTATAGATTTTCTAATCTCTTAATCTTTTTTGTAAGTTCATTGAATCTTTGATCGAGTTCTATATACTCTGGGCTTTTGGATGATAAAAAGCTCAATTTCCCTAATACTTCTTGTCGTTCTGTTTCAAGCTTTAAGCGCTGTTCTGCAAGTGAATCAACCTTTTCATTTGATTGCTTTAATTTCTTTTGTATACGGTGATTTTCAAAAATCAACTGAACTGAAGTCGTTTTACTCAAGAAATATTGATCGTGTGAAACAACGACCAACGTACCGGTATACTCTGCTAACGTTTTTTCCAATTGCTCTCTCGAAGGCAAATCTAAATGGTTTGTCGGTTCATCTAAAATTAGTACATCTTTTTCTTCCAGTATATATAGCATAAGCTTACACTTCACGCGCTCTCCCATACTCATCTGTTCAATTGGCTCAGACCATTGACTTGCTGTAAATCCTAAATGCTTCATTAAATTCTGAACCTTGCCCCGTTCTTTAAATGTTTCACGTTTAAATAATTGTTCAGGCGTTTGCTCTAGAGGCAAGTCAAATACTTGCTGCGTTAAATAACCAATATTCGCAGATGGGGAAACCCAAATGTCCCCTTCAGCAAACTCATTGCCCATTACGATATTTAAAAATGTCGTTTTCCCACTACCATTCGGGCCAATAAGCGCTACTTTTTCACCGTGTTGAATTGTAAAATTCGTCTGTTCAAATAATATTCGTTCCCCAAACTCCTTTTTTAAGTTTTTTACCTCTAAAAATCTTTTGCCGACCTTCGTATTCGCTTCTAACGAAAATCGAACAAGATAATCTTCCTCAACACGTTCAACCTTCGTCTTCTCAAGTTCCTTCTCAAGACGTTTACGCTTAGATTTGACTTGAGAATCCATTCGTTTCGCTTTTAGGCGGTAATATTCTTTAAATCCTTCTTGCTTCGTCGATTGTGCATGCGCTTTTTGCGACCACGATGTCAGTTCGTTTATTTGATTTTCTACGAGTTCCATTTTTCTTTGTTGTTTTTCGTACTCTCTTTGTTGAGTTAATCTTCTTTGTTCTCGAATCTTTATATAATGTGTATAATTTCCTTTTTGCTCGAATAATTTCGTATTTTCAATCGACCAAATTTTCGTCGCTACAGTATCCAAAAAATATCTGTCATGTGAAACGACAATGATTGTACCCGTATAATTTTCTATTTGATTAACTAATAGCTCCGTACTTTCTATATCTAGATGGTTTGTTGGTTCATCTAATAAGAGTAAGTGCGGTGCTAACGCGAAACCTTTTGCAAGACGAATTTTGAGCTTTTCTCCGCCACTTAACACTTCGTAAGGAACATCTGGAATATGCCATTTCGCCATTAGAGTAGCTTCTAATTGTGTAACATGCTCAGATGCGTATGTTTGTTTCTCCTGATCCACTAAAAAGACTTCGGTTTTGTTATTTTCCCATTCAACCTGTCCCTCAGATAGTTTTACATGTCCAAGTAATATTTGTAATAGCGTGGACTTTCCGCTACCATTACGGCCAACTAGACCAATCACTTCTCCACGACCAATAGTTGCGTTAAGATCTTTAAATATAATACGGTCCATAATTTCTAAATTTATTTGATTTAATTTTACGATTTCTTTCATCGTATCACCCTTTCTTTTTCAAGGGAGAAAAAAATCCTCCCAAATGAATTTGGAAGGATTAGTTGCATTTTTCATAATGAAAATAAGCTATTTAATGAATAGCTTAAAAAATTATATGGAAAATGGGCAGACTAATCCTATTTTTTAATTTGAAAAATTTTCTCAAATGTTGAAATAAGATTAGAACTTCATCGGCCACCCATCATCCCTTCTAATATGATTTAATATATTATACCCAAAAAATCGAATAATGAAAAGAAAAATCTGGTTAAACTATTCCGTTCCTCCACTCAGTATTTCCTCGAACGTTTCAGAATTTTTCTGTTTCATCTATTATTATCAGCTCTTTATTAATCGATTATAAAATTTAATTTTAGTTGAATAAACAATAATACCATGATTCAGTAAGAATTTACTGTATAAAGGTAATAGCGATAAATTGATGGTGAATTGCCTCGTAACATCGCATGAATTACAAAGTTGAAAATTTGATAAACATATTCATTACTTTATTGTTTGGTCACGGTTGTTTTCCGCTGCTAATTACCAATGGATCTTTGAAGGAAAGACCTTTTTTCAAATTAAGTCCCGCTGCTGCAATGAATGATGGTAAAAACAGCGCAAGAGATTAAATAAACAAAAGCTGATGTTTCGATATCCTATTAATTCAACACCATCACCAACTGCTTCTTTCATTTGTTCAATGTGTTTTCTAAAGTATTAGGCAATCGAATCATTCCCTCTTATGTACTACCCCTTTACCCGTTAATGGCAGTGACATTCAAGCCTAATTTTTGGTATACTTATTCACATGTTCCGATAACGTGTTTCGTTCCGTTGACAAGATCCATCGCTTCACCCAAGTCCTCTGAAGACCTTGCCTGGGATCATCCAGTTTGCCAGATCACCATTTTCCGCTACTTCCATACCGCTTAAAAAAACGAGATCAATATGGCCGCACAGATTGGTGGGCCCCTTGTTTATTCAACAATTTTCACATTCGTATAATCCAAAGCTTCCTTTGATATCTGACTTGAAGCATAGGGAACTTTCCGTGTCTCATTATTTATCAAATCTGATGAGTAAACACTGATACTTACAGTGCCTTCTTGCGTTGTAGCTCGGATTAGGATTGGTTGGTTGTACTTGTTTTTAAAGCTAAAATCAGGACCATACCAGCTTACCGTGGCATCGCGGCCTGGTGGAACATAAGGAACATGCCTAGTATGGGAGTAGCGGTGAATAATTTGCAACCCTGCATTGTCGATGGCATTATACAGAGTGGATGAAACCTGACAAATCCCTCCACCGACCCCTTCAGAAAACTCTCCTTTGACGATAACGCGAGCGGGCAAATATCCTTTGTTCACTGTTCTCTTACCAACGGCTTGGTTAAAAGAAAACGTCTCTTCTGGAAACACGACATAATTATTAATGGCGTCTGTAGCGAGCGAGATATTATTATAACGATTTTTATTATTCACATTAAAATAGGTTCTATATTCACCAATCTTATTTACACGTATCTGAGCAAGTAGTTCGTTATCAACCTTTGGATGAATGGCAAGTAAGGGAACTTCTACTTTCTGTTCTCTACGTCCGTATAGAAAGGAAAAAAATTGCTCTTTAAATGCTTGATGGTATAGCTTGTAACCTACCCGCCCAGGAAGAATATTACCATTCTTGTCGATTGTGGCATTTACTGGTTCTTGATACACATGACGGTCTATTTTTTCGATAAACTGATTGTATTTATCCACGTCCATAATAGGAACATCTAGAAATGGCATAGAAACATCAGAGCGTTTGACAGCAGCAATCGTTTGTCCTTGCTGGGTTACCGATAAGCTGTCAGGAATATACACTTGTTGAACGAATAGTAAAAGGCCGGCAATCCATGTTAATCTCAGTGAAACCACCCCCACATTATTTTAATATGGGTTGGAATTTATCATTTCATGTATTCCTCATTTTACATATCCTATTTTAAGTCTTCATAGAGCGAATCTTGATCAATAAACCAACGATCAGTCAAACTGTCCCTTCGGATCATAAAATGCATAACCTTTTTTTCTTTGCCTTCTCTCTTCTTATAGATAGCTACTTGAACGGGTACATCCACGAGAAATACCCCATTTAGTTGCTCAGGTGGTTGTCTTAAAGGGTCAACAACACCAAAATATGTAATATCTTCAACAAGTTTATTGACACGATTAAGATGACTCGGATTTGATAAGGTCAGTGCTAATAATTTCTGATTTCCTTGATTAATGGAAATGGTAAAAATACGAATAAGTTCATAGGGACTTACCGTTTCTATATAATCATCAAGCTTACCAGCCGCTTTCAATACCATTAATTTATGAGAAAGATCTTCGTTTTTCAAACGATGCGTTATACTTCCAGAGAAATGAACACAGAAGTGACCAGAAAAACCATTTTGAAGAGCACCAGCGCCATGTGGCATTCCATGCATAGATGCAGCAATCATTTGATTATTGATTAATACAATAATAGCTCTTCTATTCCAACTCCATTTATTATTATAAATTTTCTTCATGATTTGAGTATCTTCCTTGGTTAGTGGCTGTACATCGGCATGATGGCTACCTGCTCTTCGTTGTACTTTAAATGATAAACCAGTTTCAATATCTATAATGGTGAAATTTGTTTTATTAGGAATAATGTTGTTTACAATCTCCCAAGGCAACATCTCAATTTTAAAGCTTATAGGTACATCTTCATCTTCCCATTCAATTGCATAAACAGTGTGATTAATCATTAACACAAATAATAAAGTAACGATAAATACTTGATAAATTTTTTTGTTTTTCATTTGATTTCTCCATTGTGTTTTTTCTTATTATTTCTGGAAACAATGATTTGAATAGCTTTAAATATTTGGAAATACATCCATAAAGTTGTTAAAAATATGATTTAACAATTAGGGTCTAATCACGTTTAGTGAATCAGCTTTAGTCCTAAATCTATTAATAAGATGGAATGCATCGAAAATCTCTGAAAACAACTCCAATCAAAATACACGGGTAGTCCTGTTCCATCACTTACCGGGGAAGACAAACTGGAAGGATACATTTCGATTTCTCTTTTTACAATTAGCATATGTGGCATTGACATATGCTAATTGTAAAGATTATTAAATGATGTGAACCGCGTCTTTCCACCGAGCTAGCCTTAGTTTATTGTCAGCTGATCCTACTTTATCAAGAAGCTTACTGGTAAAGAGTTGGATATAGTGCCTCCGGTGAAAATGTTTGTAGTACGTATATTGACAATAATTATATATATACAAACGGAACTTCTGTGGCGACACCATATGTTGCAGGTGCAGCAGAAAAATTGGGAATCCTCATGAATATGGATATGGTGTCCTTGATAATACAAAAGCTTTAAAATTAGTACCTTCTAAAGAGGAAAGTTAAGACACAAACATTTTAACAATTCGCCCCTTTTACAATCCCTTTTAAAAGGGAAACAGTTCATTAGATTATTTATTATGGTTAAAAATAAATTAAGAGGAGATATCACATGAAAAAAGCTTTATTTATTAAAACTATTTTATTAATCTTAATTATTGCTATTATGGGAGCTTGTAGTAATAAAAGTACTAGTAAAGAGGAAAATGTAAATTTGAATGTTCAAATAGATAAATTAACGGATGATGAATTTAAAGAAGTACAGGTGAATTACCTTAAAGACCCTAAAAAAGATGACTTTAGAAAATTTTCTCTTACCTTCCAGATAGATGGTTCTAGTAAGAAGAGAGTAAATATACCAGACTTTAAGAAAGTAATTAATACAATTGATAATCAGCAGAGATATTGGTTCGGGAATTCCTCCGAAAAAGAAAGTGATAATTCTGATATATATAAGAGCGAATTTATATTCTATTCTAAGGGGATAACGAAAGATACCATCATAAAAGCTTTTGAAGAAAAAGAAGTCAAGGTTATTTTTTATAAAAAAGATAAAATTATTGATGAAAAACAATATAATATTGGGGATTCTTTAATATTCGAATAGAATAAATCTACACTGAATAACGTTTGCATCTCTAATTAACATAATTGACCTAATGGAAGCTACTAAACAATATCATCTGACAGATTGTCTGCTGCAAAATATCGTGCAAAACTAGATGGAACGTTCATGACAGTAAAAAATGGCCCTTATTCAGCAATTGCAAATGGTTATAGTTATTTTAAGGTAAAATAATAACATACTAGGTGGTTTTCTATATTGGAATGGTTGAAACCTTTTGAAGCAAATAATCAGTTTGAAGACAATACAAACAGTCTTTTAGATTTCAAGATCAGGGAATTTATTCCCGAATCAAATGTCCAAAAAAAATATTCACTATTAACTCAATTCTTTTTATTGTTGGGTTCTCAAGATGATAATAGTGTTACTTCGTTATTTGTCAAATAATAGAATTGATAATCAAGTAATCGAAGAAATTATTATGCATTTTGACAACACGAAAATTGTATTAGAAAACGAATTACCATCAGAAATAATGTTAAGTAAGCCGAATCAAGAATCTCTCTCTTTTATCAGGTCGAATAAGGTAAATCCAATAATAAAAAATCTATATGGGACAATTAACAACACACAATATGAATGGAGACCTCAAAAATCATACAAGATATTATCTGAATTTATAGAGAAAGACGAAGATATGGGGTTCGATGAGGTGTTAGATTGTTTAAATAACACATCACAGGGTCCTATAATTTCTCTTGCCTTATCCAGTTGGACTTTTCTTTAAAAGATACTTTTGCAATTAGATATTTCACGCACAAATGTAAGAATGTTTATTTATGGATCGATGATGCTAATATTGTTTCTACAATTCAATTAGAATTAAAATAGGACTGGTTAAAAATTAAAAGAGTAGCAATTGCTACTCTTTTAATTTTGGGCTGTTAGAGACCACATACGAAAAATCCCAGTTACCCAGCCCCAATAGGCTTTACTCTATCGGGACTTCGAGTTTGTGAAAATCAAAAATATGTTTAATAAATAAGTTAACATGTGGAGCAACAAAACGATTCTTACATGTAACTAGGTACACAGTACGGTTAAAATATGAAGAATCCAAATATTCAAAGTGCAATCTAGAATCATTTATACTTTCACAATATCGTTCAGGTAAGATACTGATACCTAAGTCATTTGAAATTAGTTCACAAATTGTTTCAAAGCGTTCGACGGAAAATTGTACATCGAGAGAAAGATTTTCGGCTTCAAAGGCTTTGAAAATGTTATTCCTCGTTTCAAATCCATCTGAACATATAATAAAAGGGTATGGCTGAATATCCGATAATGAAATATTCGGTATCTTGAACAGTGCATGATTAACATTTGCAATTAAACATAATTTTTCAGAATATAATTTTTGTACATTTAATTCTTGGTGTGTAATTTCTTGATTTGTTAAAACAAGATGATTTTTATAATTTAGTAATGCGTTAATTACATTATCTTTACTTAATATTTCGTCTAATTGATAATGAGTTATTGATTGATGTTTATTGTAATCTCTAATTACCTGAGATATCCAATGTTTTGTTGATTCAATAATTCCGATAGACAGCTGCTTATTTCCAACTTGTTGTATTTCTGCCGATTCTATTTCAAATTGTTGGAATTTTTTTAATATTTCAGTTGCTCTTTGATAGAATAATTCTCCTGAATCTGATAGTCGAACAGAACGAGTAGACCGTTCAAGTAAAGGAAATCCAATATTATGTTCTAATTTTGTAATTGCATTGCTTAACGAGGGTTGAGAAAGGTGCAATTTTTTTGCTGCTTTTGAAAAACTCTTATTTTCTACTACAGAAATGAAATAAGTTAGTTGCCTAATATCCAAAAATGCACCCCACTTATAGTTTTTTTATATTAATATATTGAAAATAGGTATTGGATATTATAAATAATAGCAGATATACTCTAATAAATAAATAATTTCTAGGGTGGGATAATAAATGTATGCAGTACCAAATATGGATTTATGGAAAGGCAGAACAGATAGTTTAATAGATAAAGATGAATTTAGAATTCATCAAATAGTTAGTGATCATTCAAAAACATCAACAAATGATTCATGCGGGATAATAGGATTCTCTTGTGAGGAAGGCGTGCGCAGGAATAAAGGAAGACTTGGAAGCAAAGAAGCTCCAAATGAAATACGTAAATCCTTATCTTCTTTATCTTGGCACGGCCAATCAGCAGATAGTCTAGTTGATTTTGGAAATATCATTTGTGAAAATCAACAGTTAGAAGCAGCTCAAGCTGAATTAGGAAGTCACGTTGAGAAAATATTAACTAAAAATATGTTTCCTGTTATTTTGGGAGGCGGACATGAAACCTTTTATGGACATTATCTAGGAGTAAGGTCGTATGTTGGACCAAATGTTAAAATAGGGATCCTTAACATTGATGCTCATTTTGACTTACGTTCTTATGACCAAATGACTTCTTCTGGAACAATGTTTAAACAAATATTGGACAATGATAGTCAAGCAAGTTATTTACCTATTGGTATTCAACGTTATGGAAACACAAAAAAATTATTTAACACCGCTACCTCACTTAACTGTTCCTGGATTTATGAAGAAGAATTAGTAAATGAGATTTCCAATGGAAATGAAGAGAAAATTCAAAATTTTATAAATCAAAATGATTGTATTATATTAACACTTTGTATGGATGTTATAAACGCTTCTGAAGCACCAGGTGTTAGTGCACCTTCCTCATTTGGTCTCTCTGGAAAAATAGTTAGAGAATTAATTCGCAAAATTACTTCACATAAGAAAACTATTTCATTTGATATCTGTGAAGTAAATCCATCATTAGATTATGATAATCGCACGGTAAAACTAGCTGCTAACCTAATAAATGAAGTATTCATGTGCGTAGACAAGAAATAATAATATGACCATCGAGATCAATCTCTGCTAAATATGGGCCTTCAAGTAAAGCGTTTTTAATCGATGTGCGTTTCTTATTGATGTTTTTGCTATGCCAATTATCAGTATAAATATATTCAAATGATAATTTGTTCATAATTTTTGTTTTTTAAGCTAAACAAAAGATTAAAACCTCACTAGAAGTCGATCAATGACTTCCTGTGGGGTTTGATTAATGTACCGCATGTAGAAGTGACCACATCAAAACGGATAGGGTAAAGCTTGCTAATGAAGACAGAGCTAATCACTCGCTCAAAGCCATTCCACAGCCTTTAGATTGCCCATGAACAATTAAGGCAAGATGCATATTATCGCTTAAACCTGTAACAGTATTACTGCCTCTTTGCTTCCCTCCACAAACCAATCAAGAAATCGGTCACCTTAATCTACATACATTACCTAAAAATTAAAAGGGGCCAGGTGTCCATATCAACATCTTGCTCTACATATTCGTAAACTTGTTTCGAAACTTAGTCTACTGTTTTAGTAGGGCACTATTCAAATTAAATGCTAGCCTAATAAATAGCTTTCCGTATGTCATTGCACTTATATGTGGATTAAACTTAAAAGACTAGATTTGATAATCCTACACAAATTCACCCTCTTATAACTACGTCTCTTCCATCGATAACCCCTTCCATTTTAGGCACATAATAAACAGATGTGGATGTACATGTTCTCTGTTTCTAGAACCAAAGATGCAAAACGGCTGCTTTTTGAAAAAGTATAGATGTTAGTTGGTCTATCCTGTTCATTGGAACCGCCTTTGGATCACTACTTATACTGACAATAGATAGAATTTTCTTTTGCATTTCCCTTAGACCCCGATTATCTTTTGTAATCATTTCTTATCCGGAATAGTTATTTTTTGTTATGGTTTAGCCGTACTGAGTAATATTACCAAGATGAAAATTATATATTTTTGATAATTTTCAAAGTTAACCTTTTCAATGTTATTGTTTTGAAATGAGGCATTTATACTAGTCCATTTATTATTGCATTTCATAAACTATCAATGACTTATAAAATAAGAATCGGAGGTTTTGAAATGTATAATAGAACATGGGCTAATGCACACAATGGTCAATGTCCACCACAATATTGTCCGCCACAAACTTTTCCTATTCAGCATAGTCCACCTCAAATTTCACCCACAAAACAATTTGTTAAAACCAATGTCACGAACACAGTAATACCTGTTGTTCATCCGACACATACTACAATCGTTAATAAACATGTGAAAAAGTATATACATCATTCCCCAAATAATGTATCTGTAGTGAATGAGTGTTACACTCAAAGGTTTGTTTGTGGAGTGCCACAACCTCCTTATTGTCCGCGAAGACCATTCAGATATTAACTATATAAACCCCTATTTGGGGTTTTTTATTAGTTTTTTCTTCCTTTTCTCAAAGTTTTTATTCTCTATACATCTTCAAATTTAACAACCACTTACACATTTTTATACTCTTTTAACTTTGCAATTCTTTTTACATATGCAAGGATGAAGTCACCCTTTGTGCTCGTAGGAGAGGAACGTTTTCTATAAAGAGATAGGCTTAAACAATGATTTTTGGATTTAACGACGTAACTGATACGTAGTTAAAAAGGATCCTAAACGCCATACTCATTTAGCCCTTGAATAATTTATAGAGGATTTTTTCCGGAGATTTATCGAGCAGTTGGTATATGAATTAGGATTCATGAAAAAATGCACGATAAGTAAAAAAACCGAAATCACATTTTGATTTCGGTTCATCATTTTTATAAACTGTTTAACTATTTATCAAACGATGTTTAAGTCATTGTCTATTATGATTGTACTTGATCTTTTTTTAACTCAACAATCGCTTTTTGATCTATTTTTGTAAAAATTCGTTCCAACTCACTTTTGTCATGCAACAATTGTTCGCGGTTTTCTTTGAGTAGTTCATTAAAAGATTTCCTTTTTCTAGACATTTTTTATTCACCTCTTAAGTGATTGAATTCTTTTTGGAGGACAACAATTGGAAGTTCATATAGTTGTTTATTATATTTTTTAAATATCCCAAATTTCAGAAGTTCTTGTATAAGCTGATCTTTTTTTACTTCTCCTTTTATACTTAATTGCGTATTCATCAAGCGGCCTCCTTTATGCAGACTTTTGGCATTTCGGGATGCTTAGCACCCGATTCCACGAGAGAAATCGCCATTTTTTCCTCTTGTTTCCCCATATAAGAGCATAAACTGCAAAATCTTCGCATTTCTTTATTTGATCATATGTAGAGCTTTCTTGATGAATTTTTAATATTTTCTCAAATACATGAAAACCATATTCCTTCATTTTATCGGAAAGAATATTTATTGCGGCACAAGGTTTTGTATGGGTCAAGTCGCCGGCACCAAAAAATGCGACTTTTACTCCTTGAAAATCTACTTGTTCTATTTCTTCATAAAATTCGTTTGCTTCATATGGCAAATCTTCTTTATTCCATGTATATAATCCAATAAAGGCCAAATCAAAATCCTTTAAGGTATCAACTTCTACCGTGTCCAATCTTTCCATATATACTTTACAGCCTGCAGCCTTCATTCTATTCTTTATGATTACAGCCATTTTCTCGGTATTACCGGATAAACTGACGTAGCCAATGAATACCTTCATCTATATCACCCACCTAATTGAGAATCACTTTCAGTATATACCTAATATAAATGAAAATGATTATCATTGTCAATTATTTATCTCCAAACTAATTCTATGCAGAAAGAACATCAAAACTGAAATTATATTTCTACAGCAAAAAAAGGAAGACATAACACTCTATGACCTTCAAGGTTCTTTGCCAAAGTATCATTAATGGACAATAGGTTAACAACGATAACAACTAAAAATATGTCTGGCTTCAACTATCATGGTGCAACAAAGACTCAACCACCTCAAGCAATCCTAGTAGATTTTCACTTGAACTTTTCAATAAACCCTCCTTTATTAGTATTAGTTAAATCGCTAGGATATCTCATTAACTTAGTAAATAATCCCATTTAATAAAAATAATGTGATAAAGTTATTAGGAGTCCCGGAACAGTTAATTAAAATAGTAGCTAATAATTACTCAGTAAAAAAGATTGGTAAATCAGATATAGGATGTGTTTTTATGATAAATATAAATAAAGATATAGTAGATTTAACAAGTAAGATAGACTTTTCTGGTGTTATTTTAATAAAGAATAAAAATAATTGCGTTTATGAGGCTGCCTTTGGTTTTTCTAACAGAGCTGATGAAATAAAAAATAAAATTAACACTAAGTTTGGAATCGCTTCTGGGTGTAAATTGTTTACAGCGGTAGCGATTTGTCAGTTAGTAGAAAAAGGAGCTATTGCTTTCGAAACAAGGCTTAAAGGTTGTTTAGACCTTGATTTTCCAAATTTCGATGAAGATATAACGATCCACCATCTTCTAACACATAGTTCAGGGATGCCTGATTATTTTGATGAAGCTGTAATGGAGAATTTTGAAGACCTTTGGAAAGAAAAACCGATGTACCTACTAACAAGTTTATCTGATTTTTTACCTATGTTTCAAAATAATAAGATGATGTTTACTCCTGGAGAAAGGTTTCATTATAATAATGCTGGCTATATTCTATTAGGACTAATTATTGAGCAACAAACAGGTATAAGTTTTACTAAATATATAGAAACGAATCTTTTTGCAAAGTGTGATATGCATGATTCTGGTTATTTCTCTTTAGATAGACTACCTAAAAATACCGCAATTGGTTATATAGATTTAGAGGACGCTGGAACATGGAAAACCAATAATTATGCCGTCCCAATTCAAGGTGGGGCAGATGGAGGAGCATTTATTACGGCTCCTGATATGATGAAGTTTTGGGAAGCTCTACTTAGCTATAAACTTTTAAAAGAAGAGACAACCCATCTACTTTTGACCCCTCACATTTGTGAGGAGGACGAAGAATATTATGGATACGGGATTTGGATAAGTAAGAAGGATAATACAATTTGTAAATATCATGTCATGGGTTATGACCCAGGTGTCAGTTTTAACTCTTCTTATTATCCGCAGTCTGGAATTACAACGGTCATACCTTCAAATAAAGATGAGGGGCCATACGATATATCTCAGACAATTGAAACTAACTATATAAAATTTGGATAATAACTCTTATCAATGATAAGCACAGACCACCATCTAAAATTTAAATGGTGGTCTGTTTACTATTAATTTAATTATGAGATACCTTTCTTCAGCTGATAGATCACCAGTTCTTAGAATTCCTTACTAATTTACTATCCAACTTAGCAAATGCCGACAAAAAAGAGCCAGTTTTTACTACGTTAAAAGTAAACAGGCTCTTTTTATTTAATGGTTGGAATGTTACATTAAGAAACTTGATCTTTTTAGACTGTAATAGCCTTTTGAACAACATGACTATCCACATATTGATTAAATTTCACTATTTTCTTATTTTGAAGTTCCTAAACATGTACCAAAATCTGCTTGATATGCTGACGTAGATTCTGTATAGACTTCAAATTGTAAATTTGACATGTTTTTTTCCTTCATATACTTGCTTGTATTAATAAAATTTCACAACATCTTCGAAAGGTAAGAAGGTTTTTTCTCCCGGTTGTTCATTCGGCTCACCAAATGGCATTTGGGCTACTAAACTCCATTTCCCTGGAATATCCCAAGTTTTCTTTACTTCTTCATCAATAATTGGATTATAGTGTTGTAAAGATGCCCCAATACCTTCTGCTGATAAAGACATCCATATTGCATACTGCAACATTGCACTTCCTTGATGGGACCAATATGGAAATTGTTCTTTATATGATGGTGCTTTATCTTGCATTTGCTCTATTGTTTCTTGGTTTTCAAAGAATAGAATTGTACCTACTCCATCACGAAATCCTTGTAATCGTTCTACAGTCGCTCCAAAGTTCTCTTCTGGAACACGAGAACGAAGTGTTTCTTTTACGATATCCCAAAACTTTTCATGCTCGTCATTCATCACTACCACTATACGTCCACTTTGCATATTAAATGAAGATGGTGCATGTATTGCGGTTTTTAATACTTCATTGATTCTTTCTTTCGTAATATTTTCGTTCTTTTTCACCTTTCGAATGGAACGACGATTGATGATTGCGTCTTTTAAATTTGTTTTAGTTACTGACATTTTGATTCCTCCAAATTATGTTTAATTTTAAAATTATATATTCATAGATTTTTTCTAATAGTTTAAACCGTTATTAGCAATTTCCCTTCATATCACATTGCAAGCCATCAAATTCATTTTGTTTATTTTTTTCTGCTTCGTTCTCAATGGCTTGTGCTAACCTTTCTTTGCTAGCTAGTCCTTGAATAACTTCATCACCAATAATAAACGTTGGAACAGCCATAATGTTAGCTTCTTCGTAAGCATGTTTTAGAGCTTCTTGATGCACTTCGCGATACTTACGTGACACTAACGCTTCTCTAAAAGCATCCTCAGGGATTTCAACTTCACCTGCTAATTTTGTTAATACTTCAATATCTTCAATATTTTGTTCCTCTTGAAAAAATGCCGTAAACACTCTGCTGTGGAACTCATTCCCTTTTCCATGCTCCTTTGCAAACTGACACCCTTCAAAAGCCAAATGTGTATATGGATGTGGAGAAACACGTGGTAAACGCATATCGACTCCGAGCTTTTTCGCAGTAGGAAGAATATAAGAATCCCATGAATTCAATTTTTCAGGCTCTTGCCATGGATCAATTTTGGAATATGGACTCGGACGCAATTCAAATGGCATCCATTCTACTTCTACATCTTTTTCCTTTACGATTTCATCTAAAGGACCTTTTCCTAAGAAACAAAATGGACATATGAAATCAGAATAAGCTTTAATTTTTACAGTCATATTATATTCCTCTCTTTTTATCAATAGTTTACACTTGTAACTTAATTAGTTACAATAAAAGTAAAAAAATATGCTTTCTCTACAATATAGAATGCAATTGATTAACTACACATTCACTGTGCAGCATGTATTTGATTTAGTAGTGATGTAACTACTTGTTCCATTGCTTCTTGCGGTTGTATTATTTATCACCTCTGCTGTAACTATTTTAGTTACAGGTTGAACAGAAGTCAACTATTTTTTAAATAAAATTTAAAAAGCATGAGATGATCATATGCATTTTGAGATATATCTACACTGAATCTAAAGGACTACAGGAAAAACAGGCAAAGAATCTAAAGGCCATCTTCCCTATTCTTTGACTGGCTCTTGTAACTGTAAGTTTTATATTCATTTTAAAGAAAAAAAGTTTGTAAAGAAAGCGTCGCTTTCTCTACAAACTTTTTTATTAAGCTCCCTTACATCTCGATGTGTTCGTTAACGGGTTCTCTCTTTTTCTTTCTCTGTTTTTTCGATTTTTTATAGTGTAGCAATTCGTATATACATGGAATGACGATAAGTGTGAGCAGTGTAGAAACAGCAAGCCCGCCAATGACAACGATGGCTAAGCTTTGCGAAACCAAACTTCCAGTTTCCGCCTTTTTATATAAAAGAGGCAGCATTGCACAAATGGTTGCTACAGCCGTCATAATAATCGGACGGAATCTTGTAGCCGTTGCTTCAATAATTGCATCACGAATAATCATTTTTTGTTCGTTTTGTTTGACTCTATCCAGAAGCACAATCGCGTTTGTCACCACAATTCCAATTAACATAAGCGCACCCAACAGTGCTGTAATATCCACTGGAATTCGACTGATAACCAATCCTAACACTGCTCCAATAGCAGCGAACGGCAATGAAAATAAAATCGCGATCGGTGCTTTAATTGATTTAAATGTTATAACCATGATTAGAAAGACAATACCTATCGATATTAACATGGTAAGGAACAAATCAGTAAAATCATCTGTCTGCTGAGCGCTAGCTCCTCCAACATAAATATCTACATCTTTCGGAATACCAAGGCCTTTGTTCTCCTTATCTCCAAATATCTCAAGATTTATTTTGCTTGCAATATCAGAAAGCTTAGCCGGATCTACGGTTGCAGTTAATTGAAGATACGTTTCTCCGTCTTTATGGAACTGGGTTGTTGCACTCTCTTCACTCTTTAAAGAAGCAACTTTTGACACCGGGACTAAACCACCATCTGTCATAATAGGAATATTCTTTAAATCCTTTGGTTTTTTAGGATCTAAGATTGGTTCAAGGACTACAGGTGTCTGCTTATCCTCCAAGGTAATATTGCCGATTGGGGTTCTATTAAGCATGATACCAAGTTGTTGCCCTATTTGTTCTGTGTTGCCTTTAGCCGGATCTACCTTGAATGAATATATGGTTTTCTTTTCGTCTTGGTTCGTTGTAACATCTTCAATTCCTTTAATATCTTGAATATTTTGTTTGATCTTATTGGCTGTCAACTCCAAATCTTCAACATTACTGCCAATCACATCTATCGTAATGTTCGTCTTTGATGCCCCCATCATAAATGAAGAAGCGGTGGTAGTAAGCTTCGCATCAGGATAGTTTTCTTTTTGCTTTTCGATTTCCCCCAAGATTGTATCTATGTTTGCTTTATCCTTCACTAAGATACCAAAAGTCGCTTCTGTAGGTGATGTGACAGCGCCATATTGAGCCGCTTCGGCAGAGTTTCCTAATTGCATGAACACATTATCCACTACACTCATATCTTGAATCGTTTCTTCGAGTTCAATCGCTTTTTCTTTTACTTTATCAAAGGGCTGATCATTTGGATAAGTTAACGTCACTGAGACATAGTCAGCTGAAGAATTATCAATTGCTCCTTTTGGCATAGCAAAATATGTACCAATTGAACCGACAAACAACAGCAATGCAACAATCAAGACCATCCATTTATGGTTTAATGACCAAGTAACCAACTTAGTAAAACGCTTAGCTGGTCGATGTTTTGGCAACTTCGCTTTCTTCAGCAATCCTGCACTCATTAACGGAACAACAGTTAATGCTACAATTAAAGAAGCTAGCAAAGAATAAGTGACCGTTAAAGCAAAAGGCAGTAGAAATTCTTGAAGCCCTCCGTTCAATAAAGCTACTGGCAAGAAGACGGCTACAGTAGTAAGTGTTGAAGCTGTTATCGCCACTCCTACTTCTTTTGTTGCATCCATCACCAATTGGATTGAAATCTTCTCTTGTTGCATTTTCCGGAAAATATTTTCAATAACAACAATACTATCGTCCACCAAGCGACCAATCGCTACAGCGACACCGCCTAGCGTCAATATATTTAACGTCACTCCCGACAATGACAGCAAAAATAACGTGAAGCCAAGAGATAACGGTATGGATACGATTGTAATAAATGTAGACCGTACATTTCGTAAAAAGACCATAATCACAATAGTGGCGAATAGTGCACCAAGTAGCACTTCTTTAACCATCGTCTGAACAGAAGTCTCCACCATATCAGCTGTAGATAAATAGATAGTTGATTTCTGGTCAGGATACTTTTCATTAATTTCTTTTGATACTTTTTCAACTTCTTTACTGATTGTGACAGCATTTGATTGGCTGTCCTTAATAATGCTTATATCAATGCTTTCTTTTCCGTTAAAACGACTTATGAGGTTACCATTCTTCGCTTCGTCAACTTTTGCTATCTCTCCTAGCGTGACCTTTGAAGTGACCTTTAGCGCTTTTAATTTTTCAATACTCGTTAAATCACCGATAACCTTAATATTACTTGTCTTCCCATCAATCACCTTCTCGCCAACGGCTAGAGCTGTATTCTGACCGTTAAGGACGCTCATTACATCTTGAATGGAGACTTTCTTTTTAGCCAATTGTTTATTATCCACTTTAACTGAAAGAACAGATTGGGAAACTCCAAATGTCTGTACATCTGAAACTCCTTTAATATCTTTATATAGAGGCTCTAATTCTTTCTTAGCAAAGTCTAGATTTTCAGCTGTTAATCCGTCCTTAAAAGTCACAGCTATAAATGAAATAGGAATCATTGAGGTATTAAGCTGTGTAACAGTAGGCTTTGCAATATTTTGAGGCAATGTTACATTGTCTAAAGCCTCTTGAACATCAAGTTTTGCTTGTTTCATATCAGATCCCGATTCAAAGAATAGATCTACTTTTGAAAATCCATCTCCAGTGGTGGAGTATACTGAACTCTTTCCTTTTACTCCTGTAACAACCCTTTCTATCGGATCTGTAACTTGCGTTTCCATCGTTTTCGAATCAGTGCCCTGCCCCATTGTGACAATCGTAACTTGTGGATTATCAGCAGATGGTAAAAATTCCATCGGCAGTTTAAAATAACTAACAACTCCTATCAACAAAATAAAAATGGTTACTAATGAAACTGCTGCCTTGTTCTTAAACGACCACTTAGTAAAAAACTCCATGTAAATCCCACCCCAGATTGTATATTTTAGAAAATAATTCCATTTTAAATAATACCATATATTACTAATGTAAGTGAGTAAAAATTTTAGTTTTGAAATAAAATTTATTTTAAATTAATGCTCCCTTAATAAACGAACAAAGAAAAGAGCGTGTTTTGAAAAATGATTGTTCAAAACCTGCTCTTATAATATTTAATCGAAATATTCTTTAATAAAAAAGATTGATAATTTTCGTGTTCCTTATTTAATTACGCTACCCGTTAACTGAATAAGAATTGTCTCAAAAACTACTTTTTTCCCAATGTTCTTTAGCTTGGTTCAAATGAATTAATACTTCATTTGCCACCTATCGTATACATCCAATATTCATTATTTTCTTAAATGTATCTAAACCAGTCCCAATATTATTTATTTATCGCATCAACGAACATACTCCATTGAATTTGCTTTAGCTAACTGATGAAAACCAAGTTCTTACCCAATTCGGGCCAACGGTACCAATAGGAGCAGTTATCCGAATACTTTGTCGCTATTCCTTGAAAACCTCCCTTCCCATGTTTCAAACAGTGGTGAAAGGTATTAACATGCTGTAGGGGGAAAATCCCCTTTTTTACAGGGGAACATTAGCATAAATAGCCCTCACAAATGAGAAGAGTTTTATCATTATTTTATACAAATGAACTCTTACTTTTTATTTGAACCATTTTATTTCCATCGCATACATTATCAAAGATAAAAGCCCAATGTGTTTTGGTTATCAGGAGGAAATTATATGAGAAGAAATTTAAAGAAATACGGGCAAACTCTACAATTGGTGGGAGGAAATTTAGTTTATATCTCTAATATGGTACATCCTACTTATATTGATGGAATAATTTCTGATTATGACCAGTACTGTATAGATTTAAAAAATGCGATTAGTGTAGGACAGTGTAGTGTCCAATCTCTAGAGACTATTGTTCCCCCATATCTTTTGGATGGGGAACATGGATTATTAATAAAATCATTCAAGGAAATTTTAGATTGTTTGAATAATTTATTATGTAGAATTGATAATGAAACCCTAACAGAATTGAATGAAGACGATATACAAAATGAAATTTCCAAATTAAAAGACATCGAACAAGAGCTAAATGTGGCAACATTGAGCTTATTAAAAAAAATAAAGTAACAGCCAAGAAGGTGAGAAGTTTTGAACCAGTGGAAACCCGAAGAAGATCATATTTTAAATTCCTTACCTACTAATATTGGAGATAAGATTGATTTATTTGGTTCATTGATTGTTAACATAGGAAACATTCTTACTGTTCTTGGGATTGCAGTAGAAGCTCAAGAGGTAGAAGAAATTGAAGAAGTAGAGGAGTTAGAAAACCCCGATACATCAGGAGCAGGAACAGGTTCAGGAACAAGTTCAAGAAAAGGAAAAGGAAAAGGAAAAGGATCAGGTTCAGATTCAGGTTCAGATTCAGGTTCAGGTTCAGAATCAAATGTAGGCTTTGCATTAGCTTTAATAGGTGCCATTATAATTACAATTGGTGACTTAGTTTCATCAAGTGGTGTCGCGATTGAAATAGAACAATCCGCTATATTAGAAAAAAAAGAAGAACAAGAAGCAAAGGAACAAAGTAGGAAAATGAGGAAAATGGAAAATCAAATCACCTCATTGCAAAAGGATGTGAATTCATTACTCCAAGTTTCCGAATCCCTAAAAAGAGAAGTGATTTTCTTACAAAACGTCATCTATCCTAATTATCACCAATAACAATCATTTTGTGTTCACCAAAACGTGATAATATAAATAGCTATCAGTTTGTAGGAAATTCATAATGAATATTCGACATAATGGGCACTTCCCCTCTGTATATAGCAATTATATTTCGTCCCTAAAAAACCTTTATATATTTAATAAATTAATATACTCCTTTCATAAGGAGTTTTTGCTATTTAGCTCTTTTTCTCTAATGAAAACTGCTGAATTTTATCAAATACATATTATTCTAATTCAATATGGAAACTTATTCACTTTTAGTTGAACATATAGAAAGGGACCTTTATATAAAAAAACCGCCCTTGAAGGACGGTTATCAAAGAGAATTTAAGGTATAACCTTTAATTATTCATCTATCTCCAATTGAATCTCCTGAGTTTCTTCTTTAATTTGTCCAATTAAAGACAACACCGAACCGATTGCTTGAATCCAACTTCCGATTACCCCAATTTTTTTGTGCGTCTTTATTGTTGATCTTCTCAAGTTGATAGACCCCACCCAACGCTAGCATAGAGTTCCCTATTCCTTGTAATAACCCTCCTATGATATTCTCGGCTCGACCAGATGGATTATTATCTTCAAATTCATCGGTAAGCCCCACCAAACTACCTAAAGCTTGGAGCCAATTCCCTGTAATTATTAACTTTTGATTAACCTCATTTTCAATTTAATTAGCAGGCCCATTATTACGGTTGCATCGCCCGTAGCTTAAATTTCGTCGCCTAGTAATTCTAGAGATATCGTACCTTGACCATCAGCTGAGAGCTCACTTCCACCATTTCAAAGGAAGGCACTGATAAATCAAGAAAAGAAATTGACGTTTCAATGGATGAGTTATTTGAAGATTAATGATCGTGCCTCTTCTCTATTAAGAAGGGTTTTTCTTTTTTAATCCACAACCAATAGATCAATTATTTCTGTAAATTGAATATACTCAATAGAATTATCTTTCTTCTGAACTCGTAGCTCCTTAATAATCGGGTGTATATATACGCAATACCCCTGTAGTTCTCTTGGAAACCCGTCATTATATAATTGAAACTTTATCGGCAAATGGTTTTCCATCGAGTAGTGAATTTGATTTTCATGTTCTTCAATCTGGTATTCATCAAGAATTGGTTTCTCTATTCTAAAATAATCTTCGTTCATTTGCTTTTGAAATGCTTTATGCTCAGGTAAAATCAAGGCTGGCTGCCACTTTTGAATTCCTCGGTCACGTATAGACATCTTAAGAAGACCTCCCTTTTTTATATCATACGCGAACAAACGTTCTTTTATGAATAGAAAAAATCCCATCCCTATATTTGATTCAACCTTTATGAAAGATCTTTAGTTTTCATTTGCAATTGCCTGATTGATATACAAAACGCTATAAAAAAGCATGGGAAATCAACTGTAAATAAGGGAGTTTCAGTGTGAAAAAAGCTGCATCAAAAGATTTATCTAAATTAAGATTCACTAGTGTAGTTGTTTTAAAGACCGGACATTTCATCTTTCACTGGTTGAATAATAATGGCATTAGCAATCTGCAGCATATTTTTTCTCCTCATTGCTACCTGGCGGATAATACCAAGAGCTTCTAGTTTTTTATCATACAAGTTCCAAAAACGACTAAACGATCGAGCTCCGATTGAATATCCAATCTCGATGGCTATCTAGTCTTTTTTTATAACTGTCTGTTTGACAGTGATAAGTACATACATGGGTCTTTTTCTTACAGGTTTAAATAATTTTCATACTGAGTTAGCAATTGCAGATAGTTTTCAGTGGGTTTTATATCAGGTTTTTTTTGTTTAACCAAGTAAAGGGCCTCTTCTCGATTTAATCTATATTTTTGCATATAAAATGCAGTAATGATAAAGCCCAATCGTTGTATTCCTAAAGTATCGTGAATTAATATTCGATAGCCCTGGTCAAACAATTGATTAAGCTGTTTGATCAAGTTATCGACCAATTCTAAACTAGGAGTTACCCATATAGTAATAGGAACCCATATCATTATTCTTCTTGAAAAATCAAATGGAGGACGATCAGGTTTCGTACGTAGGTTCACGATGACTGATATATTTCTCTGAACAAAACCCCAATCATCGGAAGAAATTCGTCCTCCAATGTACATTCGTCCTGGTATCATCTCCACAAAACCCATTTACATTGCCACCTACTCCATATTTTTAACTAATGCATATTATGATGGAATACAATTTAGTATTCTTAAAAAATCACTCTCGACTTTAGAGTACGAGAAGACCTAAGCTTTGTTTACTTAGTAGAGGGAAAGTCTTCTAGTGTAGTTCTTTTAATTGATAATTCCCTCCATATTTTGATACCTCCATGAATAATGGTCATGCAATTTCGTATATTTTTATGATCATATTGCCATTGATTTTTTATACGGAATTTAAAAGGAAGGAATATATGAATCAAAATATTTATTAAACAAACGGGGGATAAAAGAAGAAAATTTCATTACCATCTCTCTCTGGAGATGGACATACGTGGATTGTAGAAAAAATAAAATTGAACCAGAAATAACTTTTTATAAGACATCGAAGCGAATAAAACAACTGTAATCTTTAGGTCATTCATAGAAATATTTAATAACCTCTACGAACACATAGAAGATGATATTGAAGTAAGTGAATTTGAATATGAGATACCTGCTAAACGCGCTAAAGAGTTATTGAAAACCTGCTATAAAGGAAAAAGCCGATATTAGATACTTGTAAATAGAAAAGAAGATTTTTGATCTTTAGAGGTTACTCTGAAGTGGAAATTGAAGAGCTTTAAGAATTATTACGAGTTACAAAACATTAACCACCCTTCACAATCCCGAAAAAATAAAAAGGGAATAGTAGCAGCCATACAGAATTAGTATGGCTGCTTATAAATGAAATCGGGATGTATGAGCTGCGAACTGCTTGTGAATCTCATTTCACATTGGATTCATTGTTGCTAAGAAGGCTTCTAGTGTACTTGGTTTAATCCATTGACTATTTCGAAATCTCCTTTGAATTTAGAGCTTTGGCAAACTCGCTTTTTCCTTAGCTAGTACTTACAAAGCACCTAGTAATTCTATGTGATTCCTAGAAAATTTTGTGAAAACATAGACTAAATCATCCTACATCTTTTTACCTTCCCTTACTTAGGGAGCAGTTTTATTTAGTTATAATTACATTTGCTACTATATCGTATAAGTATAACTTGAGTTTAAACCTCTCTGGATAGATATATTGCCTCAACCTCTTTTTCAGTAAGATTGAATTTTACAGAAGCTTTTTTAATGGATTCTTCCATGCTTTCAATCTCTCCAAAGGTATTTCTAACAAAATCATAGATCATTAATTGGACCTTATCTCTTTTAGCGTCTATATTAACTTTATTTGGATGTAAATCTGGTGTAAGTTGTACAGCTCTACCATTAATAGCCTCTATAACTTCACCAACTATTTTCCATCGATATTTCATTGTTAAATGTGCTACTTTTACGTAATAACCTATTTCATCCTTATTTACTACCCAATCACCATTAGGATGTTTTTGTTTTAAAAATTGGTTTACACTTACACCTGTACTTGTTTTGTGATTTTTTAGTGTTTCCAACGTAAAAATTGATAATTGACTACTATCCATTTTATCAACTCCCTTTGTCCTATAAATTCGGCACAAGGAGATAATTTCCTGCAAATGAAAAGCACCCATTATTATGCTTTCGAATTATCATTTTAAAAAGTCTCTCATTTCTCTAGCCATTATTTTAAATTTATTAATTATTCTCTTCTAGACTTGCATCCTTTTAACGTAGGTATAGCCTCGCCCAAACCGGCACCAAGTTTGATTATTGCTGATTCATGCACCATTAATAATTTATTAATTTTGGTCGTTCCTCCTCGTTTTTTTCAAGATCATTTAATATTACATAAATAAGTTTCAATGTATTCATGTCATTAACTCCTGTCGCCTACTCATTTTGACAAAAGAGATAATCCCCTTTTATTAAAAAAGGCAAAAGCACCCAATGAAATGAGTGCTTTGAACTAAAATGATTACGATTCATTTAGGTATGTTTTGAGTTTCTCTTTATCAGAAACATGAATCCAAGGTAAATCAAGATTATCATCATTAATTCCAGGCGTGATAACACGGGTATATAAAAGGTCATAAATACAATCATTAATTAAAAGGGTATCTTCATCTGATATTCTTTCTCTATTGGTTATAGTACCGCCACCTGAATGTTCAGTTACCCCAAATATTAAGCCTTGTTGTTTTAAAGAACTCCTAATCACTTCTCTAATAGCCTCTAGACTAGTTAACGGGAATACATCAAGGTGTTTAACAATCATTCTTAAAATATCCTCTTTAGTTAAAACCAGTTCACTATTTTGTCGCAATTATCCCACCCCCTCTCGTCATATTCTCCAAACGACAGGTTATTTCCTTCTTTATCCATAAAAAGACGACACTCTCTTCATGAGTGCCGTCCCTTTGCTTATTATAAATTTTCTATGCCTTAATCAAACAACATTTCGACTAAAGGAGATAATTTCCTGCAAGTAAAAAACACCATCGCAAGGATGCTCCTACATTGGTTCAAAGCTTTTCATTTTAAATTCATTTACAGGCCGATTAATCGACTTTCCTAACTTTATATTAAGTTCTTGGTAATCCTTAGTATCATCAGGATCAATATCTTCTCTGACGTTTAGTATCTCGTATCGGTCATATTTCTCGGGAGTAAGACCTCCGTCAACATGAATAAAAAGCCTATATTTAACTCTCAGATTCATTTTTACCATCTCCTTTATCTAACAGTTCGATATTAGGAGATAATTTCCTGCTTATTTCCTCCTGACAGCTCTATCAAATTACTGATCAGCATTATAAATAGCTATATCTCTCGTCTGATCACTAGTCTAATTAGTCGGTATGGATACGAAGAAATACATAATTATTTTAATCCTAGATTGAGAAATAGATGTGAGGAGTTATTAAAATTTTATTTAGGTGATAGAACATGAACATTAATATTGAGGTCAACTTACACGCAAAGGGAAATATTTTTTACAGAGTGGTAGTTTTCCAGTCGTCGGTTCACACTACAAGAATGATCCAGATTGGACAGCTGCAATTACCGCCTACGAATGGATTCAGCAGATGAAAAGGGAACATGCTTCTAGTGATATTTTAGGATTGATAAAGTCTTTATAACGGAGACGATGATATTACGAAGTTAGAAAAGAAGGTTAGGCCTGTAATTCAGGATAATTTACCTTTTTAAATAAAAATAAGCCCTTCTTAATAGAAAAGGGCTTTAAAATTAGAAGTATCTGTACAATTTCATATACGCGCTCTCAAAGTTTCTATTAGCCACTAACGTCTTTTTCAATAAGGGTAGTATGAATATGCATCTGGGTATGGGTATGGAGCATATCCTGGATATCCATAATCATATCCATAATAGCCATCATATCCATAGCCACCCCCATAATAGGGCCCTGCAAGCAACGCTCCTGCAGCAAGACCTCCTAGAAAAGGAAATCCAAAACCAAATGGTCTTCCAAAACCAAATGGTCTCCCAAATCCAAATGGTCTCCCAAAACCAAATGGTCTCCCAAAACCAAATGGTCTCCCAAAACCTCCAAAGTGACCTCCACCACCAAAACCAATTCTTCTTAAATCATTTGCATTTATATCTTCATTTATTATTAAATCATACATTTTTAATAATTCCCCCTCAATTCTTTATTTGATTTAGATTATGTAAAGATAAGGAGGATGTTTAGGTTCATTACCTAGAAATATGTACATTCGTGGAGTTTTTTACTTCTTGTTACTAACTACATTTATCAAGAAATATAATACCCCCTCTCGGTAGGAGAGGTCCTGTTAGTTTTTAATGAGTAATTTTTATTATTCCTAGATTGAGAAATAGATGTGAGGAATTATTTGAATTTTGTTTAGGTGATAGAACATGATCATTAATATTGTGGTCAACTTACACGCAAAGGGAAATAACTTTTTACAGAGACGTAGTTTTCCAGTCGTCGGTTCACACTTGAGCAAATATGTTTGAGTGAATGGAGAATATTTATTAGGTAAACAGTGAAATCAAGGTTTGTTCAATGACTAGAGGATCTAGTACAGGCAAGTTTATCTATGCCTTGTATCACCCTCTAAATTTTTTACTTTTAATCTCAATTTCTATTTTTTTAATGCGAATCCATATTTTTACGCTTATCAAAAAAATAAATCAAACTAGCAATAATCACCATAATAATTGAATAAAGAACAGCCTTAATAAAAGTGAAGTCTAAAATAAAATAGGAAACCATTAATAAAACAACAAATAATAATATGTGCTTCATCATCTCATCACCTCATTTTTAACAAATTAGTATTTTTAGAAAAACGGTTCCACGATAGTGGACTTCTTATATCAGTTCTTAACCTGCCCCCCGGATCTTTTTTAAAGATTTAGTAATTATCCCCACTTTTCCGATCTCATAATTCACCATAATATTAGAGGTCTCTTTCAAAACTTCTATGCTATTACTATATCAGGGGTAAACCAAAAATTAGCCAAACACTTACTCAAGTAATTCAACATCATCATATGCATCAAAATCAATAAAAACTAACCTTGAATCATTTACACCACCATGATTTAAATCTAGTACTTTGCAGAGATGGTGGTAGCTTCATGCCAAAGTCTATTTTATTTAATGCATTCAGTCGTATATTAAAAAAATCTGAGTTGCCTTCTCTGCCCATCCATTCCTTACGTCATACATATGCGGTGCCCCTACTTAAAGCTGGAGCAGATATGAGTAAAGATTAGTTTATGGCAGCCTTGCTATAACTTCTGATGTTAACGCACATTTAAGCAAAAAGATAGAAAAGACAAACATGGACAAGTTTGAAAAATACATCAATAGAATAATTGATGTATTTTTTTTGCTCAAGTTGGTGGGCAATCGATGGGCAATTATCTATTTAATATATTTCCGGAAAATCTGCCCACCAAATAAAAAAACCTGACACGAAAGGCGCCAAGGGTTTTAGTTATTAATAAGTTGACATATATTGTTCGCGTTCCCATGGGTGAACTTGTGTGCTGAACATATCTTCGCCTTTCGTACTTTTCAGAATGATACATAAATGCTTATTTAATAAGGTTTTACATAGCTTGTATACAAATTCCCATTAAGTCTTTTCACCTTTTAATTTTTATTATGTGGTCAGATGGCGGTCAATTATATTTTGGTGATCACCTATAGGTCTTCATGATTTGTTTTTATAAATTCAGCAACCTCCATTTTTGAAGCAAATCACTTAATCCAATAGCATACATTTTAAATGAAGTAACGTGATTCCCATAAATACGCCAAAAGTAGTCCCATTTTTAATCATAAAATCATTGTTCGAGCTATAAGTACAGGCAACTTGTCCAGTATGTTAATAGAAATATAGTAACTTGAATTAGGAGGTGCTAGTAATTTGAGTGAACAAAAAAAATGTTCAGATTGCAAGCACAGTAAATGCAGATGCAAGCATGAAAAATGTAAAGTTTGTGGGCACAAAAAATGCAAATGCAAAGTCGAGAAAAAAATCAAAGTGAAAGTAAATGTACCTACAGAAATGTCAGGACCAATTGTATGCAATAGCACATGTGGTAATCTGTTATTGACCGATCAGGTTCCGAGTCTAGAAATTTGGAAAGCGAGAATTGCGATGGACGCTACCGTAACAATCTCTGTATTCAATAGCGCTATGAGCACTGCATCGGTTTCGGTTCTAGTGATTCGAAATGATGGAAGTCCAGTTGAATTCTCCGTTCCTTCTGGCAATACGCTTTCAGCAACAGTAGATGCTGCCGAATCGATTATCGTATTTAGGGTAGACACAGGGAGAACTGAGGGTAAATATTTTTTAGAAGTATGCTTTCCTGTTATTTGCGATGACCAACGTAAACATAAAAAAGATAAATAAGAAAAATGCAACCAGGAACGCAGCCATTGTAAAATACAAAATAGTTACTGAAATGTAAACTTTTCTACAAATGATCAAACTATCTTTTAGATCCTCAAGGGGTTCTAATCTATTCTTTATCCTTCCCCTGTATTCCTCATATTTAAGGGAAATTGCCTTCCACCTTTTCTATTTCTATTAATAAAATAAAAATAATTCAGCAAATATTACACTGATGTCAGTTGCAAGATTGCAAAATTTACATTCTATAATACTGAATGGCTATTACAAGCTGTTTAATAGTAAATAGGAGGAATTCATAATGTGTGGTTCAAATGGAATTAACGGAGGTTGCTGCCCTCCTGCACAGGTGTTTCAAGAAAAAATTTGTGGTAATTTTAACGGACCTTTAGCAGGTGTTGAAATATGGTCTGCTCCAGCAGGCGCTTATTCTTCAGGAACTTTTGAAATTTTCAACTCAGCTGCTAGTACGGCTACAGTAACGGCTACGGGGACATCAACTCCAGCAATAGCTTTAAGTGCTGCTCCAGGAAATGCTGACTCACAATCAGTTAATCAACCTACTAGTTTTACTATTACAGCAGGTGCTGGAGATAGTGGATCATATTGTATCAATTTGTATAAGCGTGTTCTAGCCTAATATAGATATAAAGAAATACCTTTTTCTAAATTATTACTCTATATCTTTTAAAATGGACAAGATATATAAGAAATTTCTATAAATCTTTCATACTCTATTACAGGAATGAAGATCAAGTATCGCACAGATAAAACGTATCTGGAAAAAATCATTCGAAAGGAGAAATATACAATGTGTTTTAATGACTCTTGTTGTCCTCCTGCTCAGATATTTCAAGAAAGCATTTGTGGTAATTTTAATGGTCCAACAATTGGAGTAGTAGATGAGACGGTATTTACTGCTCCCGTTGGCGCTTACATTGAAGGGACTTTTGAGATTTTTAATTCGGCTGCAAGCGTTTCAACTGTAACAGGTACAGTCAATTCATCAACAGCTCCTGTTACAACTACGATTGGGCCAGTACCACCAGGAAATACGATTGGTAAAACTGTGCAAAATCCGACTTCTTTTGTTATTCAAATGCCCGCAGGAACAAGTGGGACATACAGTCTGACGCTATACAAGCGTATTCTAGCTTAAAACACTTTATGTGCTGCCCCAGGAAATTCAGACTCATAATCAGTTAATCAACCTACTAAAATTGCTATATCCTCACTAGCAAATGGGTTCTGGTGCAAATATAATTTGTTAGGGTTGATGAAGGAACACAAAAATAATCAATCTTTTCTCAAAACATGCTTTTGTTCATTTATCAAGAGTTATAGCATAAATTTGTTTAACCTATATTTCAAAGAGCTACAGAAGAATCTGCGCCAATAGTTCAAGAAGAAAACTCACAGCCTTCTTTAACAGAAAAACATGCCCCTCTCAACTATGAGAAGGGCTTTTTTTTAATCCTCTACGATCACACCAATAGGCTCATCAAACTGAATATATTCAAATGAATTATCTTTCTTTTGAATACGTAACTCTTTATTAATTGAGTTTATGTATACACAATGACCCTGTAATTCTTTTAGGAAACCCCTTATTATATAATTGAAACTTTATCGGCAAATGGTATTCCATCGAGTAATGAATTTGATTTTCATATTCTTCTTTTTGATAATCATCAAGAATTGGTTTTTCTTGTCTAAAATAGTCTTCGTTCATTTGCTTTTGAAATGCTTTATGCTCAGGTAAAATTAAGGCTGCTTGCCACTTTAGAATTCCTCGGTCACGAATAGACATCTTAAGAGGACCTCCCTTTTTATCATAATAAACGAACGCAAGTTCTTTAGAAAACAAAAAGATCCCTTCCCTTTTTATACAGAAATAAGCCTCTCTCTAATGAGAAGGGCTTTTAAATTAGAAGTATCTATAGAATTTCATATTCGCTCTCTCATAGTTGCTCTTAGCCACTAACTTCTTTTCTCAATAAGGGTAGTATGAATATGGGTATGGGTATGGGTATGGGTATGGGTATGGAGCATATCCTGGATATCCATAACCATCATATCCATATCCATATCCACCATAATAGGGGCCTGCAAGCAACGCTCCTGCAGCAAGACCTTCTACAAAAGGAATTCCACCTCCAACGGGAGCTCCACCAACACTACCTCCAACACCACCACCGTGACCAACGTGACCAACACCACCAAAACCTCCGACGTGACCAATACCACCAACAGCAATTCTTCTTAAATCATTTGCATTTATATCTTTATTTATTATTAATTCATACATTTTTAGTAATTCCCCCCAATTCTTTATTTGATTTAGATTATGTAAAGATAAGGAGGATGATTAGGTTCATTACCTAGAGATATGTACATTCGTGGATTTCTGCTTCTTGTTTTCCGTAATAGATAGGATGTCTTTATCGATTTCCCACCGTTTATCTATGTCTTCCCTTCTTTTAGGCAGGATGTCGATAAATCGACCAGTTATCCTATTATCCTCAATTTCCACACGGTCCCTAAGTTCACCTCCCCACGTATTAATACATTCTGTTATCGCTTCAGTCGGTGTAATGTAATAATAATTCGTGGAATCTAAACCTAACTCTGCCACTTCTCCGACTTTCCACCTTACACCTTCCAGTGCTTTTGTGTGACCTCCTTTTGGACTTCTCTTAAAATTTCAATCAAAAAGTGGTAAGGCATACTCAGTATTTCATTGATATCCTTTCCATCTTTCATGAGATCAAGGATGAGTTTGTCCATGTAATCCTTTTGCCTGGGTGGGAAAAAGTTCTCATCCATTAACCTTTCTTCGCCAAAAACTTTTTTGTTTCATCATTTTAACGTCCTTGTGCAACAAAGATGATGTGTTCTTGCAGAGTTTGGATAGCATCTGGCGGTTGAAGACCATTGAATAGTTCTTCTTTTGTGAATTGCTTGTTATAATTCTTGTTTGCTACAAAATCTTACAGTTTTTCAATCAATTCTTTTTCTGATATAGCACTTTAAGCCTCTTCGCTTTTATCAATTTCTTGTGTCATATCGATTGCTTCATAAACTACTGAAAAAGGAATGAATACAGGTGTGAGATACTTTACCGTTTCAATTTCGCCTTCCTTCACTTCCTTTACCAATTCGATCATGTTTCTTTTTAATTTGCCATTTCAAAACATCTCTTCGTTTTTTAAATTAGGCTTTGATAAACATTGATGTTGATTTTTGACAAATAAAAAGAGACCACTTATTGTGGTCTTCTTTAGTTCAACCTGTGGAACTATTTCAACTGTTAGTTCAATAAGGAAAGCATGCCTTATTAAAGAACTGCACCCTTTAATGGTATAACACCTAAGCTTCTAATAGCGTGTATTGTTAAGATAACTATAAAGGTTTTCATGAATGGTTTGTGTAAAAATCACAGAATTTCACACAAGTTACTTTTAAAAAAACACCCAATCTTAGTTTGGTCCATCATTTTTTGTGAACTTTGGCGATTGTTAGTAATAACAATGGTAACAGAAACCCGAATGTCATAGCATAAAAAGGCCAGATGTCTAAAATAAAGTTACTATAATAGACGGTATTGGGTGCCATAATCAATGTAAAGACAATCAAAATCATACCAAATGGAAAAACCAGAGGACGATAATCTTGCAATTTTAACGTTTGTGCCAGACCTAAAACGGTCACATAAAAAGACAAACTAAATCTAATAAAAATTGTGATGAACCATATTATGGCTAGTATTGCTTCCAGCCTCGTCAGGAAATTAGCGATATTGATTTTCTGAGCCAATTTATAGCTTGGATAAATTTCTTTTGCTGTTAAATCGACACCAAGAACAAGAATGGCTAACATTGTTATTATGATCAAAACACTTCCAGCCAACAATTGACCGACAAACAGACTTTTTCTTATTCTGTCTTTTTGACTCACGAACGGGAGGATCATCAGAACCGCAACCTGTTCTATAAAGGGAATGACAATAAATGGTATGGACCCCCGTATAACTGGTTTCACTCCTCCCTCCCAGACGGGTTGCAGATTTTGAAATTTAATCTCAGGCAATAGAAGAATCATCAATGATGATAAAAGTATTACAACAAAAGGAAACAATATTTCCGCGCTTCGGGCCAAAGGTTCCAAACCGAGACGTGCGGACATGAGGACGATACTCATAAAAAGAAACATGATCACTTGAATTGGAGTATCAGGCATAATCTGACTTGTCATAAAATCACCAATTTCTCTCAGGTAAGTCGCTGTGGTTATAAAAAAGTAGCTTATAAATAGAAGCGAAATCGCTATTCCCAGCCACTTACCCAAAATTTTTTGGCTGTATTCCACTAATGTTAAATCAGGATAGCATTTCCTTAAAGCGTCATATAAAAAGACAACCACTAGCGGTGCTATCGCCACGCTAAAAATACCAGAAACCCAACCATTTTGTTTTGCTTCAGAAGCGACAATGGAGGGAATAACTAAAATAGAATCACCAATCGTATATAATATCACTAATATCGTCAGTTGACGGCTTCCGATTTTACCCTTCTCGAGCATTTTGATAAGTTCCTTTCACTACATAACGGTAAGTTATATACAAACGGTAAAAAAACAAAGAAGAGCAAAATTTGTTTCCTTTTTTTCTGGCTCACAAAGCTCATTTGTGATTTCATAACCATTATTGACAGAAGAAGAATATACAAACCCTTTTGAGGACAAGTTATTCAACAACATCCTTTAATAGAGCATTAAATTAAATAAAGATATAGCAGGAGTATTCCAGCTCTTTATCCTTCTAGTGTCTCTACTCTCGCTACTATTTCGTTCCACTGTTCTTCCATCAGCACCCTTGTCTCTTTGAGCCCTTTCGGACCCGGAACACCTTCTTCTCCGTTCTTTACATTACGGACATAGCTAACAACTTCTTTTCAATTGCCGCATTTATTGAATATCCGATGGGAGGCGCATCTTCTCCAAGAGCTTCAACGATTTTTCCATCTTCACCAGTTCCAACAGAAACACCTGCTTGAATGTCTTCTCCCGCTGCTGCTTATTCATACTGTACGGTAATTTTATCCCTATACATACATATGAGGTCCAGTCAATAATGATAAGGGTCTAGTTATAGTTGTTTGATAAGATTTTGTAAATCTCTTGTCTCTTTGTTAAATATTATCTATAATATTACCTATTGATTTTATTTTTTGAAGATTATTACAAATGAACAAGAGAAAGGTTTTGAAAACTGAAGTGTTATCCCTTAATGAAATGAAAAGCAATATTGATTGCTTGAGAGCCCATTTGATTGAAATTGGAACCTTAAAAGGACTTTCTCATCCCGAAACGATTAAATCTAGTCAAGAGTTAGATAAGTGGTTGTACAAATATCAAAAGTCCATATCAAACTGATCCTATATTCCGGAAGTTACTTTTTCTACACTCTTCCTTCACAGTCATTGTCCACTATTCTTCAGCCACTTTAAACGCAATCCAAGTATTCTTTTAATCGATTTGTTTCTTTGATTTTCCGATGTTCTCTTTTGGAACAGCATTATCGTTTTGCCACATAATCATTGTTTCCCCGAAAACTCCAATTGGTAAAATCATCGGAGTGAGTTTTCGGTTGCTCACAATATAAATCATATTTTCTTCTAAACTAATTTTCGCTTCCTATACCACTTGATCCACCCCCTATTTTTCTTCTGCGAAAGTATTTAAATCAATAATTTTCGACATTTGCTTTTCCTCCTAAAACCACTTATTAGCGTCACTGGTTGCATTGATTTCTTTATACGCTGCTAGAACTAACTCATATTTCAAATCATCATAATCCAGTAATTCAATGGACTTTCCGTGATGGGAGTGAGTCACTTCAAGTGCTATCAACTTTCACAAGACAAAATTCCTTTTCATTTGGTTTTGAGATTGAGATTGTGCAGCATCATATAGCTGACCCATAAATACTTTTCTGATATTCTTTCAACAACTCATTCATTCTCGGCCTATTATTCTCCTTAAAAAAAAGATCGAGTACGATTTATCGTCAGTAAAGTTGACCGTGTTTTTTTCGTATTTCGTATACCAGAAATTCAATCAACAAACGGAGTGATGTATGCTTGTTTTTGACGGACTCATGATAAAGTTCTCTAACCGTCATGTCTGCGCTCCAGATTGAGGAACACCCCATATTCTTTGATGAATGCAAGTGATATGGTTCGAATGGGACCATTTCTTTGTTTACCAATAATAATTTCTATAATGTTTTTGCTCTCCGATTGCTGTTTTATTTAAGGGCGTAATGTAATTTTCCGTAGCAACATTTTCCCCGCAATTTGGACAATGGGCCTTCTTACGAGGTGCTAGTTTCCCATGGGTTAATATGTAATCATTCCAAATGTACTTCAGTTTAGCACCCTCCTTAATTGCCTAATGTATGGCTTATTCGAACTGTGCAGTAATAAAATCAATTTATGGTTTTAAAACCAACTTTGTCATGTTAACCTTTTTATAAATATATTTTACATATATAAGGAGGGAATAAAATGTCTATTAGCGTACGCCTTTTTATAACCATAGTTACTGCTCTTTTATTTGTCATTCTTGTGTTCATGAATTTTTTGGGATATTGGAAAGCCAACTCAGCAATACAAATACTTTTTTTCTTTATTATGGTAGTATCTATTTTCAATGCGGGTACTGAAACCGGTAAAAATCTAAAAAACAGGAGCTGATTGGAAAATTCCAATTGGCTTTTTTACTGCACAGTTTGTGTCTACTCTTCGATTCTTCTTAACTTAGCAATCCAAGGAGAAGAAAAATCTTCTACCTTGAATCTCCTCTGTTCGAATGAAAGATTATGAAGCACTTCAGATTGAGGATTTTGCTGTTTAAGAGGAGAAATAACCTCAAATCCTCTCGCCTCTAAATCCTTGATATCTTGTTCAGCTACATAAAAAAACAATTAATCCATATACATAAAAATTCACCATAGGAAGGATTCTATAAAAAGGTAGAATATTACACCGAGGTGAATATGAAAACAAAAAAACACGAAGTTCCAAATAAGAACTTTTCAATTCTAATATGGAATATGGCAATAGGTTCTACTCTGTCCTGGGAATTATCAAAACTATTGGGTTCTGATCATCCTTACTTAGCTCCACTCACGGTCATCCTATGCCTTCAATCAACAATTGACATAACGGTCCAACGATCCATACAACGTGTAATTGGAACCATGATTGGTATTTCCGTAATTGTACTCATTGCAAGACATATGAGTATAAATGGATGGAATTTAGGACTATTAATTCTTTTAGGATGTTATATCACACAGTGGTTAAAATTTAACAAAACAGTAATTCATCAAGTCGCACTCACGATATTATTTGTCTTTGTACTTGAACACCAAACGAAACATTATGCCATAGATAGAATGACAGATACTCTGGTCGGTGTAATTATTGCAGTTTTGATACAGTTTGTTTGGTTCCGTCTAATTTTCAAGAGAAAGCAACAAGCCCGGTAGAATAGATTTACACAAATGACGTTACTTTTTATTAGACATGTATTTTCCTCGCTTTTGCTTTTTCAGTATCAAATATGCTTTCTAATTCGGTAAGGAAAGTTCATATAATTGTCGACCCTCAGGAGTTTTGAAATAATCCATTCTCAAAAGTTCAGATTTATAAAAATCCCTTTGCAAAACTATGGATTTATTTAATTGATTAAATGAAGAAATAAATACATATAAATTCAACTATATTAATCCCGACTTAGATGAAGCGATTAATAATGGTTTTAAAAATCACCCTAATTTCCCATCACTTACAGATGATTATGAAGTGACAGGAAAGCTTTTCAAGGATATAAAAAGCCGATTACCACAACCACGACGTCCTGATTATGTAGATATTTTAGAACGTTATGGTCTTGATTCATCAAGTACTGAAATGGAAGTTTTAGAGGCAACTCGTGGAAGAACGGCAACCGATAATTTCGAGTTTGTTAAGGAATTCAAATATTTACATGATACACCTTTTTATTTTTCATTTGATTTGGCTGGTGCTCGCTATCATAAATTTTTGAATGTCAAAACTGAGTTAAAAATAGGTGATTCAATTGAATTAATAAAACATGAAGAAAATATTTATGACGCCTACGCTGTAGAGGTATTTTTTAAGGGGATGAAATTAGGTTATGTCCCTATGTATTATTCAAAAGAATTTTGTAATATGATTGATGATAGCGCACCTTATATTGCTATAATTTCGAGGTTAGATATCGAAAATTCATCAACTGATGAATGGGCGCAAATTAGTATTAAAATTAATATGGTTTAGTAATAAAAAGCCCCTCTCAAATGAGAAGGGCTTTTTTAAATGATAATTTTATTATAATTACATTTTTCCAACTTTAATTAGACTTTCTCTTATCCAATTTAGTGTCCTTTTATCTTTTTCCTCTTCTGTCATACTTCTTGGGAGTTCTACCCATTGATCTTTTTCAGGGACTAAATGAATCTGCCCTCTTAATGAATTTGGCTCTTCCCTGTCCAATAAACGTATCTCTTTATCATTATTAACAGTTACATATATATGCCCAGTATATTCGATTTCTTCAATTTTCAAATTAAAGTGACCTCTTGTATTGGGCCTGCACCAAATATGATTTCCTTTAAGTTTTCTCAAAGAGTGCTCAAAACCTAGAAGTTGTGCTTCAGTTAAATAATAATCTTTGATGTAATACAAATTTTCACTATGTTTTTTGTCATTCACATCATACACATCATACATAAAATGTATAGTTGAATCTTTTCTTATTTTGGTATTTTCGTCGGTCCATTTGTTGTTTTTCTTTATTGGTCGTACATAAGGTTCAAGCCTTTCTTTTACTAAATATTCAATATTGCTATGATCCAGATTACAACCAAAAGTTAATAAAAAATAGTCTATCATTTACTTCGATCCCCATTTCGGTAATGAATCATGATCTAATTTAATATTCCCTTTATGATCACTCCAATCATCTTTTGTATGATAATGCCAATTTGTTGAATTTCCAGATTGGCTTTTAAATACATGGAATCTTAAGTAAGAATTTCCATTGTCACCGTATAACTCAAAAATATGCTCTCCTTGTTTGATACCATTAGGTGCTGTACTGCTTACTGGTCCTACACGTCTAGAATACCCATACTTATCATATCCTTTTTTTTCCTCTCTTTCTATTTTAGGCCATACTTTCTTACTCTTTATTATGTGGACCAAAATAGTTCTGATTTAACAGAAGGTACATCTGTACAGAGTAGAGGTAGAATTTTATGGAGTGTTCTTAGGACCGCCTTAAAAAAAGATGCTAAGAAAAAAATGGGACCCAAAGTTGAAAAAAAGATTGGAAATGATTTTGATGCATTGATAATAGGAATAATTTTAATAATTTATCAATATCATCATTCAAAAGAATTTAAACCTTATGTACTTTTAGTACCCTTGGTCTTCTGGCTGTTCTATTATAGTTGGATATATATTGAAAAGAGGAAAATGAAGAAGTTCAAATAATTATTTTAAACTCGCTCGGTTAGGTTAATTTTTCTCACGAATGCTAACCTAACTGGGGCAAACCACATTCAGTAATATATCTCTTAAAAGGTAGTGAAAATTCCTAAATAACGGGGAGTTGAATAAGACTTAAATACTAAAAAGTCCCCTCTCAATTAAGAGAAGGGCTTTTACTTATTTCACACGTAATTTTTGACCGACATAAATTTTATCGATATTCTTTAAACTATTCCAATTTTTAATTTGTGCTGTGGAACTTCCGTATTTTTTAACTAATGCTGATACGGTGTCGCCACTTTTAACAGTATGATACTTTTTGGTACTATTTGTTGATACTGATCCAGTGACTTTAAGTTTCAGACCGATATTAATTTTGTCTGGGTCTTTAATCCCATTAAAACTTACTAGGGCTTTTACGGTTGTTTTGTATTTTTTTGCAATCAAGCTAAGTGTGTCGCCTTTTTTTACAGTATAAGTTGTTGTGGATGTATTGGGCGGGCTAACAGTATTTTCTGTTTCCGTGAAATCCCTATAGGCTACATTTAAATCTACCTTTGTGCTAATACCATTTATTTTACCTGAATCAGAATGTTGCCAAATATCTGCGCTACGTCCCAATGTGCTGTTGTATCGAGCAATCCACAAAGTATACTTCTTCAATCTTGATTCATCTAAAGCATTTTCAAGAAAACATTTACCTGTATATAACATAGCAGTATGTCCTGCATCTTCAATGGCCTCTAAAAATGCAATAGCGGCGTCAGTTAGTGTCTTTTTCTTTGCCTTTTTTTTGTTTTCTTCAAGGTCAAGAACAGCAGGGTAATTTAAACCAATAGAAATGATAGAATCTATAAAATACGCAGCCTCAGCCTTTGCTTCTGCTACAGTAGCAAACTTAGCATAGTGATAGGCCCCCACTTTTAATCCCGCTGACAATGCTTTAGGAACATTTTCTTTAAAGTAGGAAAGCTTAGAATAACTCGTTCCCTCGGTTGCTTTAATAAATACAAACTTCACACCATCTTTTGCGACTTTGTTCCAATTAATTACACCTTGCCAATGTGAAACATCAATTCCTTTTATAGTTGTCATATTAATATCCTCCTCTTTTTTTAAAAGAATAGCCACCCAACGGGCAGCTTTTTTTTTGAAGTTCCTTCTCTTTTTGCTATTAACTCATTAAGCCCTGTTCCACCAAGACCAGCGAATGCACCAGCCCATAACCTTAAGACAATATCCATATCTGTGAAAGGAAAAGCAACAGAACCTACTCCTAGCCCGATTACTAGACTTAGTATAGGTAAAGCGTTGTTTGGTAAATTGACTGTTTGCTTTACGACCTGAACCACGGCCGCGACTATGGGAGCCAATATAGTTGTAAAGATTAATACTTGCTGCATGATTTCGTTATCCATTTTAAATCTCTCCCTTTTTTTCGATTTGATCAATACGTTTATGTGCCTGTTTAGTACTTTTATCTATGCGTATTACTGTCTTTGACAATGCAGTCCACCGTTGGTCACTAGCTTTAAAATCAATCCTAATTGAATCAACTGATTAACCAATATTGTCTAATTTTGTTCTTATAATTGCCGATTCTGTAGCATCACTTTTAACATCCTTGTCCCTATTTCTGTTAAATGTAAAGAAACCAATAATAACACTAGCAGTTGCGATTATTACACCGATTTCAATTGTCAAAACATGACCTCCTTGAACGCTCTATTTATGCATAATAAAAAGCCGTTTCAAAATTTAGAGACGACTTGAAATTTGTTGCGATTTAGTTTTTTAGTTACCGCACAGTTTGTTCCTATTGGGGTCCTACCAACAAAACGCGGAAAACATACGCTAAGGGAGTAACATCAGGAAAATACAGATTTACAACTGTAAAGAAATCCAAATATAAAAAGCCTAATTTCTCGCTTTTAACACCGAGAAATTAGGCTTTAGTTACTTCATTAAAGCGCCCGTTAACGGAGTAGCGAAAATGATCCTAATATGAGTATACTTTTAACAAGAAATTCTTTTGTGACTAACATCTTATTAAACTATATGAACCTTTACAAAGAAAGAGTGCATGTCATATTCCTATGCTCCCTAAACTTGCTTATCTATTTTTCCCCCATCAATTTATACCATTTCTTAAAGATAAACCTGCTTAATTCAACCCATACCCAGCTATATATAAAAGAAAAAATGTAAATAAATCCTATAACCTTTAATGAAAGAGATGTACTGGCGATTGGTCCTAAAACAGGGAAATGGACAATATATAAAAGAAAACAAATTCCACCCATTAATAATATAGACGTAAAAACTATGATGCCAATTCGTCTTTTTAAAATAAGAAGAGCTATTCCAAGTCCTAAACCTACCATCCCTGTTGTAAACGGGAAAACAAATGATTCGCCAGGTTGGATCAGAATCAATAAAAGAAACGTTAAAACATAACTTTGAAGCCCAAAGGGAATAGATATAATGGTACAAATCAAGATAGGGAGAGTGGCAAAAGGACTGATTAAATAACCGATCCCTGGGAGAAAGTTTCCGGTTGACTGCAAGATAGCTGCAAGTGCAGAAAAAAGGGCGGCTAATACGAGCTTTTTAGAATAAGAAAACGTTTTAAAATAATGGTGGAGCATGTATGGTTCATGTGATAAAATGCTAAACCAATTCATGAGTTCCTCCTTCTCTTCATACAGCACATAAGCTTTATTACTCCATCTTTTTTTCGGTACATAAGAAACGTCACATAAAACGCATTTATCTATGCAATCGCCATCATTACATCACTTATACCTACTAACATCACTAAAAAAAGAAAAGAAAATCAATCATATTTCGAGTGGTATTTCAGAGTAAACAGCAGTCATTTCAATTAAAGTCCAGGTCCTCTATCCTTCTTAACGCGTCATATAGAACCGGTTTTAGGGATCGTTTTTCCCAATAGTCCGAATTCCTAAGATTCCAAAATCGACAATATATAAAGACTTTCCCTTCGGACTAAATTTTGCTTGAACTGGACGAATACAACCATGGGAATTCTCCTCACCTTTTTTATTCACAAGGAAGTCCTAATTTGCCGGTTTTAAGATTGACTCGTACGACTTTAAAGCCAAAGTTCTTTCCGATGATACAAAGTCCATATCCCTGGTTTGGTCGATAAACATTTCACCGACATGACCGAATGACTGTTGAGTTGAAAAATCGAATATATTTGATGAACTGTGACGTTCAAAACGAGCCAACGTTTGTCCGGCTATTTTTATCGTTAACTAAAAAATAATACAAATGACTACGAAGAAGCATCATATGCAGCAGGAATGAATTTTGGTCTTGAAGAGGTAGAACTTTTTTTAAACCGTTATCATCCTCAACATTGGATTCAGGTTTTAGTTAAGACGAAATCAATACTATTTAATGAAAGAAGACAACGAAGTAAAAGAAATTGGAACCTTAGATGTTATTTATGAAGGACAACCTACAAAAATACGGATTCAAGCTGAAATTCATATTGAAGATGTTTAGAAAGAGATTGTTCTATATATGTTTATATTATTAAGTAAATTCCCGAAATTCCCCGGCCCTAATTTGATTCTAATAGAACAGTTCTAATCATATTCTTATAAAAGAAAACAATAAGAAGGAGTGTAAAGTTAGTTGATAAAAGTTAAGGTTAGTTTACGGCCCATTGTAAGTAAAATAAATTTACCCACTGTTTTGAAAACAGCAATACTTCCGGGTGACTCAATTGAAAGATTATTTATTGCAACTCAGGTAGGAGAGATCTTTTACATAGGGGACGGGGTTATAAGGACTTTTTTAGATATTCGCCCGCGAATCATAAAACTTGGTGATTCTGAACTAGGTGTTTCTCGTGGTGGATATGATGAACGAGGATTGCTAGGGCTAGCGTTTCATCCAGAATTTTATTATAACGGTCTGTTTTATCTTCATTATTCAGTAGCTGGAACACAAGGTCCAGGTGCTCTTTCTGAACCTTTTAGGCCTAACCCGTGTGATCCCAGAACTTTAAACCTAAGATGGATAAATAGAGAAAATCAATATGATCATATTGATACAGTTGAAGAATGGATTTTACAATCGAATGGTCAACCTCAAAAACGACGAACATTACTTAACTTAAGAAGACCATTTTTTAATCATAATGGTGTCAATAGCTTAAACTTTTCACCTGAAACCGGAAACCTTGTTTTAACAACCGGAGATGGTGGATCTGGCTATGATCCATTTAATTTAAGCCAGGATGATATGGAAATCGCTGGTAAAATAATCGAAATTGATGTAGTTAAGAATACATTTATCTATAATCCACCGGTAATCACACGTTTTAATGAACTTCCCGCACCTATTCAGGAAACGCTTACGGTAATTGCCAAAGGGGTTCGCAATATACCAGGCATTTCATTTCAAAGGTTTTATAATCAGTATATCAAATATGTGGGAAATGTCGGACAGGATTTGGTAGAGTCGATTTTTTCATTCGTTCATTATAAACCAATACCGGTTACTCAGCTTATTCAAGCTTCTTTAATGAAATCTAAACCTGACCTAGAAGGATTTATTAACTTTGGCTGGCGAGGGTGGGAAGGTGCTTTTCCTACTTCGTTTATAAGGGGCTGCTCTGCAAATCCAACTTTGGATGAGAAAACAATTGCTTATTACAATGAAGCAATAAATTCTTCAGTGAAGCGTATTCAGCCTATAACTAGTTATTTTCATAAAGATCCCCGACCCGATAAGTTTGGAGGAACTGCACTTACAGGAGTTCAGCCATATATGGGGAATGGAATCCCCAATTTAACGGGAAGCGTTGTGTTTACCGATCTTGCCAAGGATAAAGAATCTCAGCCTCCGGTTAGAGGGGTTTTAGCTTATACCAGGGTAGGTACAGATTGTAAACTAAATGATTTTAGTGTTATTGAAACCGATTATAATTTTGGGTCTCAATCTTCTTATTATGTTAATTTGGGAACGAATCTGGATCAAACAAGACTATATTTAGGGGTTTATGGCTCTATGAAAGTGACTGATTTTAACCAAGGTACAGTTTTTGAAATTGTTCCATGATTTATAACTATAAAATTCTACTTAATACCAGATAAATCTCTTTCTTGGATTTAATTGAATTGAAATATAAAACAAACAAGAGAGCAATCATGTTCCTTCGTTTGTTTATTTTTCAGGAAATTTAAAAGCCGAACATCTTAATTTCATCCCAAATATTTGTATTTCTCTTACAATAGAACAAATATTATGTTGCTTGTCCTCTTGAGATAACTCGTCGTCTTTGAAGAAGTTATATTCCGCGACTTCTTAGACAAGGTTCTCCTGTATTTGGAACTTAAGTATAATTCTCCACAATCTTCTCCATAGTTTTCACATAAATATCCAATTTCTAAAAAGAGTTATTCCACAAAATGGCCCGATTGTTGAACAAAATTAAAAAAGATATTTAATTCATTAGTTCATGGATAAAATCACTCTTTTTCTTAGTGCTTAATTATTTTTATTTTTTATTTCATCTTCTAATTCTTCAATTTCTAAACTCCTTAAGGACAATAAAAAAAGCCTTAAATTAGGCCTTAGTGTCTTCAGTGTATAAATCTTCCTTCAAAATTTCTTGTTGTTTTTGCAAGGCTACAAAGCCTTCTGAAATTTCTTCTAATTTAACAGATAAAATAGTATTCTCATGTTCTTTCCTTGCTATCTTCTCTATTAATTTATTTTCGATTTTAATCGATTTATTTAGATCATATTCTAAGCATTTGACTCTCTGTTGCAATTCCTCTTTTGTTAATTCCTTTTTCTCACTCATACTACTTACCTACTATGCAGCTTCTTTTGTAGCTTTTAAATAAAGTTTAATCAAAAAATATCTCGCAAACCCATATTTTTCGTTTAATAAAAAGAATCCATTTTGAAAAAAGATTGATCAAAATGGATTCTTCTCCAGCAGATTTAAGATTGTTTTTGTTAAAAAAGATTGATCATTGTGGAACTTTGGTTTTTCCAAAGGAACAGGCGTGGATGAATGGGATACATAAAATTCTGATTGGCTGATAGTACGGCCAATCATATTGATACATGGTTGAATGGACAATTGTTTCATGTGAATTTTCTTGGAAGTATCTTCGATTAAATCAAAGTCCAACATGAATTCAAGTTCTTTATTTCTGCTTTTCACTAAATCCAGAAATCCCAATTTCTCACCTCCTTTTTTTAAGGCTTTGTTTAACATTAATGTTGATCTTAGTCGCACTATAATGCGGGTTATTGGAAGTTGTTACTTCCTACTAACAATTCCAGATATCTGAATACATAAAAAATGATAAATGCAAAAGATAGATTTAAAATTTAGGAGGTATACTTTGCGGAAAGTGGAATAGATTTTCGGGATCATACTTGGCTTTTATTCTTTGTAATCTATCAAAGGTGGTTCCATAATTAGCCGGTCCAAAGTTTATAATATTCTGATCTGAAGAATTTACGTAGGCCCCTTCAATGAATGAATGGCTTTAGGATTACGGATAAATTCTAATTCAAATCCCTCTGCTTCTAATGCGGTTCTTACTAAATCCAAACGGAAAGTATCAGCTACAAAGCTGAATATTAGCAAGTTACTTAAATTGAGTTAAAACCTTTTGAATAATCCTTTGGCATATGGGCTCCTTGGTTCGCTGAACATAGGATCCGCCTTTTCCCAAAAGTCGGGATTATCAACCTCGTTAGGGTCATCAATTTTGCAGATGAAAGGGAATAAAGGGTCATCCAGGTCTTTTCCTTCAAGGATGTTCATAGCTCGTTCTTTCATTTTGTCTAGGGATCCTTCACGCACCTGTTAGCTCAATAAGAAAAACGATACCTCTTATTGAAGTATCGCTCTCATTAGTTTAAGAAGAACATCATTAATCAATTAATTGGTTCTTTTCAATTTTCTTTCTTATTTGAATCTGTAATTATATTAAAATTAGGATTATTAGGCTTATTCCAAGTATAATTGTACCTACCATACTTACTCCCATTCCTGCAAATCCCCTAATTAACTTCAAAACTAACCTCCCCCGAAAAGAAGGTACGCTGACATGAACAAGTCAGCTTCCTGTTTTTTCTCTATTAAACCAATTGAATTAAATGTTTTTTTGCTTCGTAATCAACAAGTTTTTTATCCTGCTTAATTCGTGCAAGATAATCCGGATTGGCGATAAGCGGACGGCCAATCGCGGCAACGTCAATGGTGCCTTTTTTTAGTGCGTCCTCTGCTGTTTCAGCATCAAGCCCGCCTACACCAACTATAACTCCATCCCAGTGGCGACGTACCAATTCATGCATGGTTAACCCTCTGGCAATCGGTTTGGTAAATTCCATTGTAGAAGGGTGAATCATTTTGACGCCTGTTTCTTTAAAAGCTGCAATAAACGTTTGAATCGCTGATTCAGGATCTTCCCACATGTAAGATGGCTGGTCAATTTTCAAAGCCGAGAAACGAATAAGGGTACGGTCTACTCCAACCGTATCAATGACTGCTGTTAGCACTTCCTTCATAAATGTCAGGCGTTGTTTTAAATCACCGCCGTACCGATCCGTCCTTTTATTGGAAGTGTCAGAGTTAAACTGGTCGATTAAGTAGCCGTGTGCACCATGAATTTCCACGCCGTCAAAGCCAGCTTCCATCGCATTTTTTGCAGCTTGCGCATATTGGTTGACTACTTCTGCAATATCTGTCTCTGTCATTTCCTCAGGAATATCAAAAGGTTTTCCGAATCGTGAAACCTTTCCTTCAGCAGCAAAAGGGGAAGGAGCCTGTGGTGGAAGTCCTCCTGCAATTTCGTGGTGGCTTGCACGGCCGACATGCCAGATTTGCGCAATAATGGTTCCGCCTTCAACGTGTACAGCTTCGGTAACTTTTTTCCAACCATTAATTTGTTCTTGAGTGTAGAGCCCAGGAACGCCAGGATTACCCTTTGCTCTTGGTGAAATTACAACACCTTCCGTAATGATAAGTCCGATTCCATCTTGAGCTCGCTTTCGGTAATACTCTACGGTTAGGTCATTCACAACACCAGTTTTATCATCAGCAAACGACCGTGTCATAGGAGCCATTGCTGTTCTTGTTTTTAAGTCCCATGCACCAATTGTTACAGGTTCAAACAGCTTAGTTTTTATTTGATTCATTTGAATTCCTCCTGTTAACCTCTTATTTATTGAGAAAGCTAACTTTTAGTAACCATTATGTGTAAGATTATATGAAAAGTGGTTAATTTTCAAATGATTCACTCCATCACCGGAGCTAATCGCGACCTGTTGACTAAGCCATACACATAAAGCAATTAATTCTTGTGCTTGATATTTACTTGTACGTTGAACAAAACCAACTTCTTTAGCTAATTGTTATAGAGAAGATGGAGATAAGTAGTTTTGAAGTTCTTGAGAAAAGAGATTCATTTCGTCTAAAACAGAAAAACTCATAGAAAACGCCATCCTTCCTGTATATTTCTACAAAAAGAATAGCGTTTTTTTCGTTATGATGATACAAATTCACCTTAGCTTGATGGCGATGTGGCGCTATCCTAATAAGTAAAAGGTTTAAGCTGAGGATGGTCTTTTTTACAATGTGACCAGGGTTGCGAAAAAAACATCTGCATAATCGAATGAAATACAGTCATTGGCATGAATTTTTTTTCACACCCTTCATTCGGAATGTGTTTATTGCTAACAATAACATTGGAAATACAAATCCAAATGTAAACGAATAAGGAGCCAAAATGTACTTATTGAATTTTTCAATAGCAACAATATTTGGGCCTGAGACCAGGGCTAGGACCATTAAAATCATTCCTAAAGGCAAAGTAAGAAAGCGATAATCTTTTAGTTTCAATGTTTGTGCAAGACTCAATGCTGATGCATAAAAAAAGACGGTTAGTTTAATAAAAATGGTTACAAACCAAATTCCAGCCAAGATCGCTTCGATTCGTGTTAAAAAGTCAGCGACATTTATTTTCCTAGCTAATTCATAGCTAGGATAAAGATGTCTTGATGTTACTTCACTGCCCATCGTCAAAATTGCTAAGAGTGAAATGAAAATTAATATAATTCCTCCTATGAGGGTTCCTGTAAGAAAGGATTTCCTTAACTGATTTGTTTTGTTGGCGTAAGGAAATATCATTAGAAAAACAACAAGCTCTAAAAACGTAGAACCAATAAATGGAATAGCCCCCCGAATTATTGGCTTTATTCCTACTTCAAACACAGGTTGAATGTTTTCGAATTTTATTTGAGGAATAAGGGACGTCGAAAAAATGATAAAGAGCAGGATAACCAACGGGAATAAAACCTCTGCTGAACGAGATAAAGGTTCTATTCCGTTTCTCGTCCCTATGATAACAATAGCTAAAAAAACGATAAAAATAGCTTCAATTGGAGTTTCCGGGATGAATTGCGTTGTCATAAAATCCCCTATATTTCTAAGGGTTAATCCAGCATTGATCATAAAATATGTAAAAAATAGTAAAGATATGAGTTTTCCTACCCATTTTCCTAGTAGTTCCTCACTATATTCAGCAATGGTCTTATCTTGAAAACGCTGCCCTAGGGCATAGTAAAAAGGTATTATTAACAGTCCGATTCCTAGCGCAAGTAAGCCGGCTATCCAACCATCTTGTTTCGCTTCAGAAGCTAGGCCTGAAGGAACAATCAATATTGATCCGCCAACTGTAAATAAAATAACTAAGATTGTAAATTGACGTATCGAGATTTTGCCGTTTTCCAACATGTTCTGAAATCTCCTTGTTAAAAAGTTATCCAGTTCATTTCACATTATTGTCAAACAAAAGATACAGTAACCTGTTTTATGATAATAAAGTCGTTTTATTTACAATAAAGTTGTTAAAAAAGTATGAGAAAATCGTTTCGATAATATCCCTCTTGTTTATCCTGAACTTTTATATTTAATCGTCATGATATTAAGCTACTTTATTTTATTGGCAATTAATACCAGAAAAATAAGTACTTAATAAAAGTCGGGGATGGATTCACTTTGGAAAATCAGATACGAGAATTACGTAAAATACATGGGCTGTCTCAAGAAAAACAGGCAGAGAAATGTAAAGTCTCCATACAAACAAATGCCATAGAAAATAACAAATACGATTCAACATAGTAGTTATTAGTTTTAAATAAATTTATTGTTACTTTTCTTGAAGTATTTCAGTATCGTATCCAAAAATTAAACAGCTATTTTTTCAGAACCGTGGAGTTATCACACTTTTATGAACCTATAGAATGGGTACCACCACATAGCCATCAAGCTAAGGATACCCCAAACAGTAAAAAACTATTTCTTATGTACTAATCCACAAAAACACAGGCTTATTTTTATCGTTTTGGGGGTGTGAGAGTTTCTTAGCTTGATAGGCATGGGGTCCTACCAACAAAACGCGGAAAACATACGCTAAGGGAGTAACATCAGGAAAATACAGATTTACAACGGTAAAGAAATCCAAATATAAAAAGCCTAAATTCTCGCTTTTAACACCGAGAAATTAGGCTTTAGTTACTTCATTAAAGCGCCCGATTATGGAATATCTTTTAGTTGTCTTATTGAAGATAAGATAAGCATCTGTTAGTTGAAGTAATTTACATAAATTCTTCGTTAGTGAAATAAAAAAAAGCCCTCCAATTGGCAGTTAGAACTACACTCATGTACCCTTAGAGAATTACAACTCCTGCGTTATTCCAATAATTTAAGATTCCAGTTTTTTTCTCGGACGGATGGGATTGTTTGATTAGGTAATAAAATGGTTTCCAACCACCTGATTTTGGTTCTGATTTCGTTTTCATATTCATCACCTGCACAATTTTGTGTTTTAGCGCCAGCGCTCTAATTTTTTTAAGAATTTTTTTGTATACATTTTATTGAGAAAAAATTTTTCAACCCGATTCATATCTGATTCCTGAAACCTTTTTAAACTGAATGCATAAAATTCATCAAATGTTACATCAGACTGCATCCATTCACCATTTTCGTAACAATAGTGACAGTATTTTTCTGACGGTGTCCCATCCTTTTCAGTTCCAAAGTCACTTGACACTTTCATGGGCATTCCACAGCTTTGACACATGTTTGGTTTTGCCATTTTTATTCCTCCGATTTTGTTAAGTTTTGAATTTGTCATCATTCACATTTACGAGTTTAAACTGATTCGCCGATGCACATCCATCATATTTATTTCATCTAGGAAATCGAGTAAATGGCCCTTATTGGGGATTCCATTTATACGTAATTCATCTAATTATATAGATGATTCATATCAGTTGCAATGGTTGCCAATTGTTTACTCATTCTTGCGACCGCTTCATCGGCACTGAATCAGAAGTGCTGAATAAGTGCCTTTCTATCAGCCCTAAGTTAAAACAGGCTTACGATATATATCAAGACCTTTTATTACGCATTTGAACACAAAGAAGGAATTAGAGAGTTTTCGAATGTGTTTAGGAACAGTAGAGTAAACGCTCCACTTGCCTGCACTGTTGTCAAAAATCAATCAACGAAGTTTCTTGTTCTTCTCGGGAATAGCCCATATCGTTGATACCTTCCTTTCCCTCGATCTGCGATATCGTTCGTCTGTGTCCCGCATTATTTTAATCAAAACTGTATATCAACTAACTATTTTAAAAGGAGAAATAACCTCAAATCCTCTCGCCTCTAAATCATTAATAGCTTGCTCAGCTTCATACTTCCTTTGACGACGAATGATAACCGGTTGAATTTTCTTTGCCATCAATAACAGTCCTCCTCTACTCTTCCAAATAACCCGACATAACAAAAATGTTTCTGAATGCACGAGTCAACCTATCCTTTTTTCTCTTTACCAGAGACTTTTTCAACCGACGTTTTCCTTTACGAGTCATGTATTTTTCTCGCTTTGGCTTTTGCTTTTTCAGTATCAAATATGCTTTCTCAATCCACTAATGTCATTCGCTTCGGTAAATATCAGGTAAAAACTACAATCAATACCATTGAACGTCAAAGATACCGCTGCAAAGAGTGCGGTAAAACATTCACAGATATGACGAACACTCCTCTTCACAGAACTCATATGCCTAGTAAATGGCTTCAGTTCATCGAATGTATGATTGAAGGGTATTCCCTTCGGAAATCAGCTAAACTCATTGGTGCTCATTATGTGACGCTTTTTTATTGGAGGCATAAAATTCTAACTGCATTGAAACAGATGGATTTTGAACTTTTCGAAGGCATAGTAGAAATGGATGAAACCTATTTCCTCTATTCCGAGAAAGGAAAACGGAATATCCAAGGTCGAAAACCAAGGTTACGCGGTGGTAGTTCGGAGTTTAGAGGAATAAGTAAGGACCAAGTATGCGTTCTTGTAGCCAGAGACCGCCAAAAGAGAACGTTTTCCAAAACAATAGGAAAAGGACGTATTATAAAAAAGAGTTTGGACGAAGCGTTAGGTTCCAAGCTATCAATACAAAATGTTCTATGTACGGATGCTTGGCGGGCGTTTATGACTTATGCCAAAGAAAAAGGAATTGAGCATCATCGCTTTAAAGCAAATGGTAGGGAGCGAGTTAAAGGGATTTATCACATCCAGAATGTAAATAGTTATCACAGCCGTTTAAAGAGCTGGATGGAGCGTTTTAATGGTGTAGCGACTAAATATCTAGACCATTATTTGAGCTGGTTCCAATTCTTAGACACCATCAAACATATAAAAGATAACTTTACGATAACCAAAATGGTTTTAGACAGTTGTTCTTTCTCAGTTAACACAACTTATGATAAACTAATTTTATCAGAATTTTCCAAATAACGGAACGTTCATTGTTCCGTTAAAGGGCCAGTTTAATTGAACAAGGAATTGGAATGACACATTAATTAGTGAGCTATCTACAACACGCCGCAAATGAATTTTGACCAAAGGGATTATCTATTAAAGGGATTAAATTGGAGGGAATAGAAAATGGATGTAAAGACACTTTTGTTACAACAATGGGCAAGCTGCTTAGATGAAGAAGACTGGTTTCCACCACTTGAAAAAGTGCTAGAGGATATTACTTTTGAACAGGCAATTTGGAAACCAGTTGAGGGGGCAATGAATTCCATTTGGGAATTAGTTTGTCATTTACTTTTCTATAAAAAGAGACTTCTGATGCGATTTCTTGGTGAAACAGCGAATGAACCCCAGGCAAAAGATAATGAATCTACATTTCGATTACCAACTGAGACGTTTCAAAATTGGAAGGAAACAAAACAAGAATACTTTTATGTTCATCGTGAACTGGAAAAAATACTAGCAAAATCAGAACATGAAGATTTGTATAGACAGATCCCTGGAGAAAGATCATTAGTGCTTGAACTGAAGAGTTTAGCATTGCACGACGCATATCATATTGGACAAATTGTATTCCTAAGTAAAATGCAAGGAGCTTGGGCAGGGAAACGCAGCTTTTAAAAAAGCTTCATTAGCTTTACAGTTATTCAATTATAGGGGGCTTTAATGGAATAAGAACGGGAACGTCCAAATCGGACGTTCCCATATTTTATACCTGAAAAACAACAATACTACTTAACAAAGCCAATTGATTAGTAGATACAGAACTGATCATATAAAACCTCTTTTCAACAACTCACGAGTCATATAGTAAAAATGATGGTAAATGTAATTGCCGGTTGCACCAGGAGCTAAGAAAACAGTTGAGAAATTATATCGAACTTCAAATGTTTTCAAGCTTCCTAGCAGCGACTTCGGCTTATATTTGCTCCGGTACAATCCGTTAAAATTTTTTGAGTATCCTTCCAGGTCCTCACAAATTAGGACAAAAGGATTTTTTTGAAACCCGAATCAACTCATTTTCAAACCAGTTACGATCTTTTATTGATTCCATCAGCTCGTCTACACCGTTTTTCCGTTCAATGCCGGCCGCTAAGTAAATATCCCGGGTGATACCCATATCAGGATTTTTCGGAATCATTGCTGAGTAATCCGCGGGCATGAAATATATACAAGAGCGTTTAGGACATGGCAGTATGCAAATTACAGCGGACGTATACTCTCATATTAGTAAAAAAATAGATAAGGACACTATGGGTAAATTTGAGCAGCATATGAAAAATGTCCTTGAATAATTTTTTCGGATTTTTTTTTGGACAATAATCGGGCAGTTGGTATATCCATTAGAATTAATGAAAAGATGCCCGAAAAACAAAGAACCCTCAACACCAATGGCGTCAAGGGTTTCAAAGCTTATTTTGATATTAATAAGTAGACATATATTGTTCGCGCTCCCATGGGCGAACTTGTGTGCGGAACATTTCTTCGCCTTTCGTACTTTTTCAGAATGATTCATATTGGTTGATTTAATAAGGTTTTATATAACCAATATACAAATTTCTATTAAGTTTTTTCAGCTTTGAATTATTATTATGTGGTCAGTTGGTGGTCAAATATATTTTTTTGTATTACAACAAAAGATGCATAATTAATGTTAACAAAGTTCTTTTGCCACGAGGTTTTTGGACAGGCAAGTTTATCAACACCTTATATCATCCTCAATTTTTTTCTTTTTAGACAAAATTAAAAAGAGTAGCAATTGCTACTCTTTTAATCTAAATTTCTAAGAATTTTATTTTTAATGCGAATCCCTTTTTTTACGCTTATCTAACAGATTAATCAAACTAGCAATAATCACTATAAAAATTGAAAACACAACAGCCTTAATAAAAATGAAGTCTAAAATAAAATAGGAAACCATTAATAAAACAACAAATAATAATATATGCTTCTTCATCTCATCATCTCATTTTTCACAAAATAGTATTTTTAGAAAAATGGTTCTACTATAGTGGACTTCTTGTATCTGGTCTTAGTCTGTCCTCCAGAACCTTTTGAAGATTTAGTAATTCTCTCTACTTTTTTGATTTCATAATTACCCATATAAGAACCTGTAGGGCCAAATTTCCCTTTGCCTAGTTCTCTATAATAATACTTCAAAAAAGTATAAACATTTTGAGTATCAGTCTCTACAAAATAGTAAGTTGCAAATGCTCCACCAGCTATCTTTCCAAGAGCCGCAGCTCCACCAGTAAATCCAGTCAGCCAAGTTGTAACACCTGCTGCAAAAGCAGTTTTTGTAGCCTTGGTGAACTTTTTATCCAATATGTTAATTATTATCATCAATATAAAAGTTTGTAAATGTTTTTTATAAATTATGGCAATTTAGTAATAAAAAAAGACTAGTTATGTATAAAAAAACGTTTTTTAGGGTCTGTCAACGGTACCAGACCGAAGTTATATAAATACACTGAATGGTGTAAAGCTACTTATATACCTTACAAAAAGTATGGAATTTAGCTATGAACCCTAATCCTTCACTTCATACACTTAGTCTTTAAAAACATAACCTACTATGGGAAATTAGAATGGAAATAAAGAAAAGTGTTGAATTTATTATAATCTTATAGTAACTTAGAGTGAGAAAAAGACTAAATTTTCCCATGAGGTTTCTTCATATAAGGATTCGGTTTTTAAGTAAAAAATTAAGATAGCGATGCGATAATATGTATATAAAAAGTTTTATCTCTTATTTCATCATTTATCCAATGATATTTGTAGGGGTATTTGTATCATTTAATATTTTTGAACTTGACGCTACCCCAGTTTCTATAAATGATGCTCTTCATATGACTTTACTTTATTATTTTGTAATAAGTGTGTATAATGTTTTGCCTACTATAAAAACTAATAGAAATAAAAAAGGGAGCCAATAATTGGCTCCCTTCAGGCTGTCGACAAAGTCGACAGCTATTTTTTGTATCAAGTTTAGCAACAATATATGATGTCCTTCTTTCATGTAGACAACTAAATTTGCTGGTTTAAAGATATGAAAACCCTCTTTTTACCAAAAACTTCTTTGAAAAAGGGGTTTGTCTACACACTGAAACCGCTACTCAAAACGAGTAAGGGCTTTTACTTATTTCACACGTAATTTTTGACCGACATAAATTTTAGAAAATAGAAAGGATTTATAACTATGATTTTAGGACAAAAAATTATTCTTATAAGTATAGGCATATTTTCATTAGTCGTGATATTACTTTTATTGTTCAAAACAAATAGGAACAATTTTTTTGCGAAAAACAATTTAATTAAATTGGAAAAAATTATGATAGCTCTTTGTATTCTAAGCTTCCTATGTACAATAGTTAATCCTTAACTTTCTGTTATTAATCTGGCATTGCAAATTTTGTTAGTAATAATTTTTTGCAAAATAACTATTAGATTTATAATTAATAAACCCAATAAGATATATTATTTAATCTTATCTATACTCTTTTTTATAATACTTGTTATTCAGTTGATAACTCCAATAATACTTTAAATAACAAAAAAGCCCTTCTCATTTGAACTGTGCCCCATTTTACGGACAGTATAAAAAAGTGCCTGCCTTCAAGGATTTTGTGATGAAAGTTAAATCCGGAACTAAAATGATTAAGGGCCAGTTTGCTTACTTCGGCGGAATTGTGAACAAATTGATGGCAAAGCTTTATTTTGATGAGGATTTTATAGCAGGATAACCATTTGCAGAGGCATTACTTATTGAGGAATTCGAGATTAAATTATAAATTGACCTCGAAATGTGAGAGGAAGAAAAATATCAATCCATTCCTACATACCATAATTCGGTGTATTATTTTATTCTAAAAAAGTAATAAAACCCCAAAAAAACTACATATTCATATAAATGTATGTTATATTATTTTACAGCAATGGAGAATTTTAGGAAAAAGGTGAACGAAAGTGAAATTAAAGTCGAAATTATTTTCAATTCTATTTGTGTTATCATTATCTTTTATAGTTGCAATTCCAGCATTAGCAGCTTCTTCCTCTTACGATTTTAATATAGTAGTTTCAGTAGATGGAAAAAACAAAGGAAACTATCATAGTTTAGATAAAGGCTCTGTTTCAGCTGCCGGCCTTGCATATTATACAGGATCTAAGAAAAGTTATGCTGCTTCTAAACCACCTGGACAAAATGTTAGTTATGCTTTGTACAAAGATGACGCAGGTGCAGATACATATTACGGAACTGTAAGTCAGTCTGTTAGTAGTTCTAGTACCCCGAATAAAGTTAATAAATTTGATAAAAAGTTTGATAAAGCACTTGGAGCAAAGTCATCTAAATACTACCTTGTAATTTATACTAGTGATACTGGTTGGAAAATATCTGGGGAAGGTAAAGTAAAAAATTAAGATAGAACAGTAAATTTAAAGTTTTAACACTCCATTGCCATACATAATAAGAGGTGTATCTTATGAGAATATATTTTGAAGATTATATAATTTTGGGCGCGGCTATTATTTGGTTACTATGCGTATTAGTATTGAAAATTATGTTAAAAAGAACAAATGCTTTTTTACTTTTCTTTACTTTATTCTATATCTATATTTGTGAATTAATTAAATACACGCAATTTCCTATTACTATTGTTCCTGAGTTTCGCGGTAACGTTGATATATATAAACAAATAAATCTTGTTCCGTTTGAGGGTATATTATATTACCCGGAAAACTTAATACTAAATGTAATAATGACAATACCATTCGGTTTCCTGTTACCGTTTATAATGAAATTTAATCTAAGAAAAATATTAATTTGTGCAATTACTCTACCTATTATATTAGAAGGTATTCAGTTCTTATTAGCCTTATCTTTAGAGTATACTGAGAGAAAAATAGATATTAATGATGTAATTTGTAATTTTATCGGAACGATGATTGGATATGGAGTATTTAAATTTTTTATTTATTTATTCACAAGATACATAAATAAAAAAAATGTACAATTAGATTTCCTTACTAACTATATAGCTAGTATTGCAGGTATTTCTAAAACAATAGATAGACATTGAAAAGCCACAATATCTGTGGCTTTTTTAATTTTGAACTATAGCCCAGTTACAGATACTTTTCAATTCTATTAAATTATTTCACACGTAATTTTTGACCGACATAAATTTTATCGATGTTTTTTAAACTATTCCAAGTTTTAATTTGAGATGTGGAACATCCATATTTTTTAACTAAAGCCGATACGGTATCGCCACCATTAACAGTATGATACATCTTATTGATATTTGTTGTTGAAACAGGTCCATTGACTTTAAGTTTCAGACCGATATTAATTTTGTCCGGGTTTTTAATTCCGTTAAGACTAACAAGAGCTTTTACGGTTGTATTATATTTTTTTGCAATCAAGCTAAGTGTGTCGCCTTTTTTCACAATATAAGTTGTTGCTGTGTTATTCGATGGATTAGAGGTATTAGGTGGTTTAATAGTATTTTCTGTGTCCGTGAAATCCCTATAGGCTACATTTAAATCTACCTTTGTGCTAATACCATTTATTTTACCTGAATCAGAATGTTGCCAAATATCTGCGCTACGTCCCAATGTGCTGTTGTATCGAGGAATCCACAAAGCATACTTTTTCAATCTTGATTCATCTAAATGATTTTCAAGAAAGGATTTACCTGTATATAGCATAGCTGTGTGTCCTGCATCTTCAATAGCTTCTAAAAATGCAATAGCAGCGTCAGTTAATATCTTTTTATTTGCACCTTTTTTATTTTCTTCAAGATCAAGAACGGCAGGGTAATTTAATCCAAAAGAACGGATAGAACCTAAGAAATACGCAGCTTCAGACTTTGCCTCTGTTACAGTAGCAAACTTAGCATAGTGATAGGCCCCGACTTTTAACCCTGCTGCCAAAGCTTTAGGAACATTATCTTTAAAATAGGAAAGCTTGAAATAACTCGTTCCTTCGGTTGCTTTAATAAATACAAACTTCACACCATCTTTTGCGACTTTTCCCCAATTAATTGCACCTTGCCAATGTGAAACATCAATTCCTTTTATAGTTGTCATATTAATATCCTCCTTTATTTTTATAAGAAAAGCCACCCAAAAGGGCAGCTTATTTTAATCCTTGTTTTTCTAAAGTCTTTTCTTGCTCTAAAGCTTTTTTTGTAAGTAAATATTGGTTCTTATAAACACCGTATAAAGCAAATGCTAACGGAACTGCCGCCAATAAAAAATTCAAAAAGGCATCTATTGTTTTTTCGTTAAACAACGAGATTTCAAAACAACGCCTGAAAAAATAAAAGCAGTGCCCCCAGGACACCGCCAACCATCGCTACATATTGTTTTGCTTTCTCCATTTCAAAATTCCCCTTTGTTTTCGATTTTATCAATTCGTTTATGAGCTTGTTTCGCACTTTCTTCATTTCGAATAACTCTTTCTGACAATGCAGTCCAACGCTGGTCACTTGCTTTAAAATCAATCCTAATTGAATCAACTGATTGACCAATATTGTCTAATTTTGTTTTAATGATTGCCGATTCTGTAGCATGACTTTTTACATCCTTATCTCTATTTCTACTAAACGTAAAAAAACCGATAATAAGACCAGCGACTGTGCATAAAAGCCCAATGCATGTAGTTAAAAACCCGATTCCTATTTCCAAAGATTTATCTCCTTGCCGATTTTTTATTTATTCAAATAAAAAAGCCTCATTCGGCTTTTGGCTGCAATCGAACGATTAATTTTGTCCTCACGACTTCCGTTAATGCTGAAAGAGCTTCGTTCCCTAGGTACTCTTCAGAATTAAGGGGAATGTAACCACTAAGATTGATGGTCCCCTCCGAATCCTTACTCTGGAACTGCACATTTACTGCAGATACTCCACCATCGGCATAACGGATATTAGTTGCTATGATTTGAATTTCCAACATTATTCTTCCTCTCCTTTTTCGTCCTCTACATCAACGCTAAACTGTTCACAAAGATAATCATAAATTTCTGAGGCTTGTGCCTCGTACTCTTCATCCTCAAATTTTTTCAATACATGTTTAATGGTTCGGATCATCTCACGATTATCACCACCTTCAATAACAAGCTTTTCAGCATTCAGTTCTTTTAAATCATTCGACAGGGCATCCATATCTTTAACGTCATATTGACCATCTTTTACAATCGCTTCACCCTTTTCATCTTTATGAGAGTGTTCCTTAAGCAACTCTTTTCGGTCATCTTCAACTACTTTCAGGCTTTCATTCATAAGGTTGATAAAATGCCGGCGGAAGCGCGAATGCTTTCTCGTCAGTTTTAGCTCATACATAAAATTAATTGCTGTCACTAATTTTCCGTTTTCGATCTCTACTCTCATAATTATTTCCTCCTTGAGTTACGCTACATTTAATAAGTCTTCTAAATGAGAAATTCTTTCTTCTTGGTTCTTTACTTTATCTTTTAAATATTGATTTTCGATGTTGAGCCAATTAATTTCATCTGCATGATTATCCGTGACTCCGATCAATTCTTTGACACCTTTCGCTAAATAAGAAGCAAATGCGTAAAGCTCAATTGAGTCTCCCCTTTGACCATGCAATATCCTAGGCATTTCATCGATCATTACTCCTAATCTCGATGGCGTACCAGGCTCTTCCCACTTGTACACGTAGGTATAAATATTTGCGTTCCTTAGAGTAGATAAGACTTCCTTGTTATATACTTCAATATTGGCTTTAGTTTCCCTAGATGAGCTAGGAGGCAAATGTTCACTGGCCCTTATAGCTCTCCAATTATCCGTTGTATTAGTTGCTGTCACTCTGACTTCACCATTGGAAGCAGGCCTTAAATACATGTGAGTACCTGTATTAACATCAACTGCATTCATATACCCAAATAACCCTCTAAAGCTTTGGTATGCAGTAGTGCCACCTACCGAGGTAAAACGGACCTCTGAACCAGCTTGTGGCCTTACATAAACATGAGTGCCGCCTGTAGATGTATTGCTGTCTAAAAAGTCCGCATATAAGCCCGCAGCTCTAAAGTTACGGTATATAGGATTGCTGTTGTTGTAGCTGCTTCGAACAGTAGCTCTTACCTCGCTGTTTGCGCCTAAATAAAGATTGTCTCCCGCGTTAGTAGCGATAGCATCTGCCCACACAAATTGAGCCCGCAGGTAACGATAAATTGGGTTTCCACCTGACCCATCCGCATATCCTTTATTGACTAATCTTAGCTCACCATCAACGCCAAAATACCCATTTACTGTTGATGTAACAATAGATGGGGTCCAAATTGATGTATTTACATTTATGCTAGTTGAGGCTGATAAAAATATCGCACCTCCATTGGCTTCTATGGTTGTGACACCTTCTGATGTAAGAGTCACACCACGCCCCAATGAGCTATTTACCGAAGAGAAAAACTCTAAAGTACCGGAAGCGTTAACCCCATCAACCTGAGTGGATACCCCAAAATCAGTAAAGTACAGTGATCGGTTTTCCGGGTCATTTCTGGCTCTAAGATATCCATTCTCAAATCTCAGTTTGATATCATGCGATTTTGTAGAGCCGCGCCACGTTATTGTGGTCTTCTTTAGTGCACCCTATGGAACTAAAGCACCCGGTTGTTGAAGAAGGTTTTTAACCTCCCCCTCAATTTTCCAATTTATTCAATCATTAATTTCGGATACTCTATAGATGATAGCTTTCTGAGTCTACAGCAGAATTGATTTGTAAAACAGCAAACCGCCTATATTTAGTAGAGATAAGCTCTTTAAAAACTAATCTACATAAACTATGAAGAATTAATAAAAAAGAAGGTGAATTTAATGCCTAATGGACAATCACATTCCTCATTTGTACCTTGGGAACAGTGGCATCAGCACCATCCTCACAGTACTTGGCAACAGTGGCATCAACAACATCCTTACGTACCTTGGCAGCAGTGGCATCAGCACTATCCTCATGGTTCTTGGCAACAGTGGCACCAACAACATCCTTACGTACCTTGGCAACAGTGGCATCAGCACCATCCTCATGGTTCTTGGCAACAGTGGCACCAAATGTATCCAAATAGAGCGTGGTAAATTAGGTGAAATCTCGAGGTGAATCAAAACAAAAGGGAAAAAGAAAGAACCAAAAGATAAAATACTAGCCTTAAAGGCTAAAAGGTTGCCATCAAGGCAACTATGTCCAAGATAACTTATTCCTTTTCTATATAGTATTAAAAAAAGGAGGTGAGAAAGTGAGTAAAAATAAGGATTGCTCTTCACGCAAGGATGAAATGAAAGTGAGCAAAAAAAAGGATTGCTCTTCACGCAAGGATGAAGAGAAAGTGAGTGATAATGAGCATAGCTCTTTACGCAAAGATGAAGCAAAATTAGGATCGGCACACCAAGAGTGTATTGACCGTGCTTATCGTATTCCCATATTTTTAAGTACGACAACTCATTTAAATGATAACCAACGACAGTTTCTAAACCGTCTAATTTTTGAGATTGAGAATGCTTTGCTTTTTCCACGTACATTACCTTTAAGCGAAAGTTATCCCGAAGCCATTTTAACCGATATTCGTCGGTTAGTTTCATCAAGCTATGGAATGTTGGCAGTAAACCTCCGTCGTTTTCAAATTAAGACAGTTGGCGTCAATGAGGGACCCCTTCCACCATCCACTCCGTTCTGGGAAGGATCAGTTTATTCACAAGTAGAACCTTCAATGGCTTTTCAATTTGGTCTACCCTTATTATTAGTAAGGGAAGAAGATACTGACGCAAATAATGGAATTTGGGCAGGAGGAATTGCCCCACTCAACCTATTTATAGTTTGGCATTCTGAAACTCAAACTGTAGATCAATTCTTTAACACTCCTGAATGGAGATCAGCCTTTGCAAATTGGAGTGCACAAGTAAGAAATGCCTTTTATATTCAGACAGAGCCTAAGTTCAAGTACAGTTGTGAATGATAAAACTGGTACTTTTGCATCAAGTCGATACAAGGTTTTGTTCACCCTTATATATTTTCGACTTATTCACATAAAAACAAATATTTCCATTTGGTTACCAATTACAAAATTGAACCCAGAAACAAAAGATTTACTTCATTAAATAAACAGCCTTTAATGAAAGTAATTCACCAGTTGAAAGAAGTGTCAAGGACAGTAAATTGTTTCTTTAAAACCTTCACTAAAAGTAAAAATTAAGATAAAGCAGGAATATTCCTGCTCTTTATCCTTCTAGTGTCTCTACTCTCGCTACTAATTCGTTCCATTGTTCTTCCGTCGGTAATCCATCAGCACCCTTGTCCCCTTTGTCTCCTTTTAAGCCTTGCGGACCCGGAACACCTTCTCCTCCACCTTTTACATTACGGACATAGCTAACAACCTCACCTGCATTTGCCGCATTTATTGAATACCCGATAATAGGAGGCGCATCCTCTCCAAGAGCTTCAACAATTTTTCCATCTTCACCAGTCCCAACAGAAACACCTGCTTGAATGTCTGCTCCCGCTTCGACCTGCCACGTTTCTCTATTCTTAATAGTTACATAGACCCCTTCGCCTTCTTTGATCGCTCTTGTTGCTAAAAAGTCAGGGACTTCTCCTTCTTGGGCTAAACGAATATTAATTTCATTTTCCTTTTCTTTGACAGCTAATACTACTAATCTATTAGCGTGGATATCTTCAACTACAACAGCTTTAAAGTTTGTCATTATCCTTCAACGCCACCTTGCTTTCCATCATTTGTTCCTCGATAAGGCTTGCCAAATATCTTTTGGAATAGAGAATCCCGGCTGTCTGTTACACCTTTTTTGTCAGCTCCAAACAGAACAGATTTTTCAGATGAGGCCCCTTCAACATAACGCTCCATAAATTCTCCAGTTACTTCTTCATCTTTGGTTTTACCGGAAATTTTAGAACGCATGAACATTCCTTATGTAAGCCCCACCCATTCTTTAGAGCCGTCCTCAAATGTCTTGGTAAATACCGCTGCCACATAAGGTGGCACATCCTCACCGCCAATGGAAGAAAGACCATCCACTTTTTCTAAACCAAATAAAATATTCTTATCCTGAATGGGTACTTTGTGAAATTGAGTGGATACTGTTACATTTCCACCTGAAATAGCAATTTCAGCTGTACCATTATCCCCATACGCCCTCATCGCTTCTTGCGGCATTTCTACCTCAATATTTTGTAGAAATTTAATCCGGGTAATTTCACCACCCGTAAATGAATGGTCATCGTCATCTGTTAAAACCGCATAATAAAATTCATTCACACCGGTTGATGCACTATAGCTTTTTTTCTCTTCTGCCAAATTAATCACTCCTATCTTAAATAATAAAAAAAGACACCTTATAAAGTGTCTAAATCGTCTCTATACAATTTCCCTCGATACTTTCTTGCATCTCGAAAAATACCTGTATCTTCATCCCATTCACCCGCACCCGTTCCTTGGGAAAAACCAAAGTTCCACATGACGTTGCGGATACGTCCGGATAATTCGTTTGTGGCCATCCTATTCTTTGACCAAACTTCTATTTGAAATAGGCAATCATATGTCAGCCATGTATCATCTGCGAAATCTTTAGGAAGAGGGACATCTAATGGATCTATGATGATATATGGTGCTGTAACATCTCCAGTTCCGGGAAACTCATAATATTTGATTCTTCCAGGTGCTTTCTCTTTAATATACGAGTCTGCAATCAAGGCATTATATATCATCCCTAGAACATCCATTAAATCCCCTCCCTTATCTCCTTTTTAATAGCCTCACGATAAGAACTTTCAGCATTCCGCATGGCTCTTGCAATGGCTCCTTTACCTCTAGGGTTCGGATTTTTCACTGTGCCAAATTCATTTAAATGAATGATTCTATAGCGACTTTTAGGTCCTTTCCAATAAACCTTTACAGTGCGAACGCCGCTCACCCACATCGGCTCTGATATTTTCTTTTCTTCATTGGATGACACGGTATCTTTAAAGGATGCAAATTGACTTTTTAGTTCCTTTATAAATACTTGGGCACCACGTTTTAAGGCTTTATCACTTAACTGCTGCGCCTTCATTTTTCCGATACGTCTTTCAAGTTCTGCATCATTAATGTTGATTTTTTAAACAAAGAAAAGAGACCACTTGCTGTGGTCTACTATATTGCATCCTCCAATTAATATAAGGGCGACACACATTATTCAAATTCAAAATTCTTTTCGAAGCTCGATTACATATGAACTGTCTACCCCTAATAGTTCCGCTAATTCGTTTTCTTTCGCATTTGGGTGCTCTTTCAGCAATTGTTTAAGCTTTTTCTTTTGAGATTTCCACTCTGCTTTCTGCAACGATTTTTCTTCTTTAGCTTGTGGTTCACTTTGATGGTTGGTTAATGGAGATGCTAGCCACGAATCAATTTTTTCTTTGTACTCAGTCAATGTTTGATTATTTTTATTGGTTGCTTTCATTTTGCCTTTTTGCTTATGAAGTTCTGCATTTTTTTTTGTGCTGTTTTCAAGTCTTGCAGCTAATACCTCTTTTAAATCTTTTAGCTGCACTTCTCGTTCAACTATTTGCCCGCTTAACGAATCAATTTTTTCTTTGTACTCACCAATCAATGATTGACTATTTGCATTGGTTACTTTCATTGCGTCTACTTGCCCGCTTAACGAATCAATTTTTTCTTTGTATTCACCAATCAATGATTGATTATTTTCATTGGTTACTTTCATTGCGACTACTTGCCCGCTTAACGAATCAATTTTTTCATTGTATTCACCAATCAATGATTGATTATTTGCATTGGTTACTTTCATTGCGTCTACTTGCTTATGAAGTTCTGCATTTTCTTTTGTGCTGTTTTCAAGTCTTGCAGCTAATACCTCTTTTAAATCTTTTAGCTGCACTTCTCGTTCAACTACTTGCCCGCTTAACGAATTAATTTTTTCTTTGTACTCTCCAATCAATGATAGATTATTTTTATTGGTTACTTTTATTGCGTCTACTTGCCCGCTTAACGAATCAATTTTTTCTTTGTATTCACCAATCAATGATTGATTATTTGCATTGGTTACTTTCATTGCGTCTACTTGCTTATGAAGTTCTGCATTTTCTATTGTGCTGTTTTCAAGTCTTGCAGCACTTACCTCTTTTAAATCTTTTAGCTGCACTTCTCGTTCAACTACTAGCCCGCTTAACGAATTAATTTTTTCTTTGTACTCTCCAATCAATGATATATTATTTTTATTGGTTACTTTCATTGCGTCTACTTGCTTATGAAGTTCTGCATTTTCTTTTGTGCTGTTTTCAAGTCTTGCAGCTAATACCTCTTTTAAATCTTTTAGCTGCACTTCTCGTTCAAATGCTAGCCCGCTTAACGAATTAATTTTTTCTTTGTACTCTCCAATCAATGATTGATTATTTGCATTGGTGACTTTCATTGCGTCTACTTGCTTATGAAGTTCTGCATTTTCCATTTTGCTGTTTTCTAGACTTGCAGCAAATGACACAATTACTTTTTCTTTGGTGCCAATTACTTCTTTTAGATCTTTTAGCTGTATTTCTTGCTCAGCTACTAGTCTGCTTAACAACCCATTCAATGATTGATTATTTTCATTGGTTGTTCTCATTTCCTCTATTTGCTTATAAAGTTCTGCAATTTCTTTATTGTTGTATTCAAGGCTTGTTGCAATTGAAGCTATATCTTCATTTTTTGTTGCTAATTCCTCTTTTAAATAAACTTCTCGTTTAATCATGTTAGCCACTAACTCATGAATACGAGTCGTATGGACTTCAAGTTCTGAAAAGTATTCATTATGATCACCTACAGCTATGTTTAAACCATGAATTTCAGTTAATACTACCGCCTTTTCAAACCATTCTTTTGACGTAACTCCACTTGAATTTATCATTCGCATAACTTTATTGTGTAAATCGTCACTGATTTTTACATCGAATGTTTTATCTGCCATTCCTAACGCTCCCTTTTGGTTACCTATTAAAGGCTAAAATAATAACTGCTACATCATAATTATCAAATCATCACTAGTCTCTTTCAAATACTTACTATAAAATATGGTTGTATTAAAATATTGAATAGACAAGCGTCTACTAAAATCAATAATTCATAATAAAAAGAAATAAATTCATCATCCAATCGATTTTAGGTTACAAAGGTCGCAGCAAATGATGGGATAGTTGTTTCATCAAATCTCCCTTTCTCTTAAGTAATAAAGGATAAAAGGCATGGAATATTAATTAATTTAGGCGTTTTAAAGTTCTTATTGAACTAACTGCCCCTTTAGTTCACCAAAGTAACACCTTCTTTCAATACCCTTCCCAGTTAGTTCAAAAAGAAAATCAACAACATCCTTTAACAGGGCCATTTAAAAATCTATATCATCCAAGGAAAAGTCCACATCATCCATTAAAATTTCATCTGCTTTAAATAAAGCGTGGCTAAATGCCTGGAATCCATCTGTTTTCCTTCTAAATTCGTCTTTTTTCAGATATTCCCATCCTTTTTAATGTGAACATAGACATTATTGGTATACCAACGCATGAGTGGGTTGTCATCAAAGATGATATTATTCTTAGCGAACATTGTTTCTAATCTTGGTGCTAATAATGAATGAATAGCTTTAGGATTACGGATATATTCTAATTCGAATCCCTCTGCTTCTAATGCAGTCCTAACTAAATCCAAACGGAAGGTATCAGCTACAATTTTCGTCAGTCCGTATAGCTCACGCATCTCTATAAACCAATTAACAATATAACGAATATCAATAACAGGCTCATCCACAATTGTGAGGTGTCCTAGGCTTTCCCATTCTTTGCTAGGTACTTTTAACTTAACAGTATCCAAAAATCCTTTACGAACGTATGAGTGGGATTTCCAAACTTAATCCTCACCGACTTTAAAAAACAACCCGACTGCAGCAAAGTCTTTGATATTGGCAAAATCCAATCCGCCTACACAGGTTCGGTGCGATAAGTCAGGGAATGGTCTGTTTGTGGACAAGATATCTTCCCAGCTGGGAACACTTTTTGCTAAGTCCACTTCCGGAAGATTCATCCGTTTGGTCATGAATTCTTCACGGTTAGATGGATTATTAACTAGTTGTTTAAATTGGGTACGTACCTTTTTGAATAATCCCTTTGCATAAGAACTTCTCGGTTCACTAAACATAGGATTCGCCTTTTCCCATACCTCGGGATTGTCAACCTCTTTAGGGTCATCAATTTTACATATGAAAGGGAATAGAGGGTCATCTAGGTCTTTACCTTCCAGGATGTTCATGGCGCGTTCTTTCATTTTGTCTAAGAATCCTTCACGGACATATCCATCCGTGCCTATAAAAAATTCCCTAGCATTCGGCACTTTTCCAAGTTCGCTAGAGAATACGTTTACAACATCAAAATTTTCATATCGGTGAATCTCATCATAGATCACACACCCATCACGAAGGCCATCTTTAGATCCTGCGTTCGATGTGTGGTATTGCAATACGCTTTTTGTATCATTTCCTGTTATTTCAACTTTTGAGCGATAAAACATGTCTTCCAATAATTCATGCGACTCGATTGTTTCATAAACCTCTCTAAAAGAGACCTTTGCTTGCTTTTCATTGTTGGCAACAATAGAGATATTGTACCTTGGGATACCATGCAAAGGACTTATAAAGAAATGACTCAATGCAGATATAAGTCCATTCTTCCCACCACCACGAGCCATCATGATTAGAAATTGCTCATAAAAAACAGCGTTATCCTCTTTATAAAAAAGAAAGACAAACGCCGAAATAAATATTTGAAAAGGCGCTAGTGGGAAGTACCATTTCTCTGCAAATTTTATAAAGTTTTCGATTAGTTCTTCATCAAAATATATATCATCACGTATCAACACGTGTTCTTGTAGATAATCAATTAACATTACACGCTCTTCATTGAGCTTGATTTTACCCGACTCATACAAGTCAATATATTTATCAACGTATTTATTTGAAATTATATAAGGTCACTAGCGCTATGCTTGATCTCCTTTTCACCCTCGAAACCAAATGACTTTTCTATACTCAATAAAGATGCATTAATCTTATTCCGTTCACCAATCAGGGGGGGCTTTAGTATAAGACTGGGATCCATTTTTCGTTGTAACGGATTCGCCCTCTTTGATAATGATTTTATTAACCCTTCTAAAAGACTTGACCAAATCGATATACCTTTCCACTTTCTCAACCTGGATCAAATCATCCAAATTTATTTTGTTCATTACCTGTTCTTTAAGTACCGTGATCTTAACCGCCATGTACCCACCCCCCTAACGTGAAAAATTGATGATAAATCTGAGAAAACGACCCCCTCCCCGGTCCCCGGGGTTTTTTTGATGATTGAAACAATTTGGTGGGAGGTGTTACCATCTCTCGTCATCCCATTTTTACTTTTTCTGTCTCTAAATACTCTATTGTGTATTTTGTTATGACAGTTCAAGCACAGTGTTTCCAAGTTATCCAATACAAAAGCTAATTGAGGATAATCTTCAATCTCATACTTATGATGCACATTCAACTCGATACTTTTCCGTTCACCCTCCACTTTAACTGAATCCACATGGACTCTTCCCTCGCGCTTACACTGTTGGCACTCATGGTTATCTCTCTCTAGAGCTTTGAGCCTTAACTTATTCCATTCACCTGACTTGTAAAACTTACGCTTCTGTTCTTCTGTCTTGTACTCTGCCAAGTTAACAGCAACTTCTCGCAAATACAACTGCACGAAACTTCTTCCAAGCAGATGAGTAATAGAACTTCTTGGCTTCTTTATCACGCTTGTATTTATTATAGTGAGCTTGCTTACCCATGAAATATCACGATCATAATAGACCCAAGACCTCCCCCTACTATCTTAATAAAGATAGCTTTTCAGTGAACCCTAACCTATAATTAGTCTGATAATCTACTATAAGGAGAAAACCATGTATATCTGGAATATTAACAAACTCGTTACGGCCTTAAAGGAAAGAACAGTAAATGACAAACAAAGGAAAAGCTACAGCATTACTTTTTGGGCAATAGTTGCTCTTACTGTGCTTTCACTTCCTGTAGTCTATAATCCTTCTTCAATGAATAGGTATGATGTTATTGATCTTTTTTTGTTTATTATTATCAATGTGATTGCAATCTTTCTTTTAATCAGTATTTATAAAAAGAGAAGTAGAAAAGATTTAGATTTCTTCTTGCCCTTTTTTAGCTTAATGATTCCGCTGTTTTTACGGAACATCTTATGGACCATACTTTTAACTATCATTGGTTATATATATATAGAATTCTTTGCACCTTATCATTCTATGGATGAAACTAATCTGATCGATGTAATTATCGCTGCTATAGTCGAAATTGTAATGAACATTATGTTTGTTCATTACTTTAAAAAGATATATAACTAGTAAGCACCTTTATTAGGTGCTTTTTAATTTAGACTTCACAATTTTATTTCCTCCTAACAGATCCATTCACACGCTTATAGGTATCACGATTCATTCCCATTAACTCCTTAACATCTTTAAAATTTAATTCTTCTTTTCTCTTAGGCTTGGATTCGGGTTTACTCTGTGCTGCCTCTTCTAAGTTGATTAAACTTCTGAATGTCCAATTTAGATAAATGATGGTCAGCAAACTTCATCTTGAACACCTTTCTTATCCAAAATAAAAACACCGCGGGAAACGGTGTTTTTACTAGGATCGTTCTCATCAAGAGACAAAGTGGTTACTTTCGTGTAATCGCCTTTATCAATCTCTTCTTTAGTAGCATCTCTTTTCAATTCATCTTCTGTATTAATTCCTTCAGCAATTGTAGGTTCATCAGAAGAGCGATTTTCTTTTTTCATCAGCACACCCCTTTTAAGGTTATTGTGCCCAGGCATATTCATTAAATACTTGTAGACCCATCCAAAAACATTGTTATGTTCCCTTATTAATTCTGAGACAACACCGCCAATTTGAATGCCTCCCCTTTTCTTTATTACCGATGATATAAACCTAAATGAACAATTCAGAGGGTTTTCTTTATTTATTTTCTTTAAAGATTTTCTTTAGGAATCTCGTTTTAGAGCAATTAAAAAGCACCCAATTAATGGATGCTTAGATTCAATTTCTTTCGTAATCTTATTTCAAATTTATCACTGAAAAATTCATTTGCATTAAATATAGTACTAATGTCTGAAATATCACCTACGTTCACAATTAAAGCTTCATCAACTTCTTGATTTGTGAGAACTATGCGATATTCATATTGATTTTCAAAGTATTTATCTTTCCAAAAATAAATATCTGTCCCTTGATTTTTATAAGAGCTCATCCTAGCTGAGGAATTGATGTTATAATCATCATACTTTACCACCCCCCCTCTGTAAGCATATCCTTTTTCATTAAATGTTTTAGTAATTCTGTCAATAAATTGCGATGGGTTAACAAAAATTAATCTATCTCCGAACTCCCTAATCATTTTATCGATTTGTTCTTTAGGTAAATCAAATTTAGTATAGTAATACTTTTCATCCTCTTTAACCACTTTTAACATATCGCCGACAATTGCAAACATACAATATAATGGTCTTTTTTCATTTATATTTTTTCTAAAATTCATCTTCTTAGTTCGCCCCGACATTACTAATTCATGGGTATCTTGAGTAAAGAAATTCAATGTTAATTCCGTAAAAACATGTGCTGCTTCAAATTTGTCTCCTACACCTTTTTCTCCCAAAACACTTTCCATATCAATATACTTTTTGAAATTGTTCATATATAAATCTCCAGACAAGAAACTTTCAACATAAGATGTGAACTTTATAAATCCAAAAACTTGACCTTTAAATCCAACGTCTGATAATTTCATATTCTTCCTTCCCTCCTAGTTGACTAAATTCGACAAAAGGGACTATTCACCGGTATTTATTCACACTAAACTAGGCACAAGACTTTTACATGAACGTTTATTTGTTAGCGGACATGTAAGACTGTATGCCAAGTTTACAAAGAATATACTTCATTAAAAAACGCCTACCCAATGGATAGACGGTTATGATATATATTCAACAAAAGAAGGTATGCGTAGCAAACCATTCTTCGTATAGTTTCTGAACTTAACTCTGCATTTAATCTTGGGGTCCAAGTATATGAATTTCTTGTTCTCCTCTACAATTAAATCTTGATACTGGTTATAGAACTGCTTCCTTGCTGCAGGAGTGACAAACTCCATTATGCCAGCTGGCTTTATTCGGTTGTTTTCTTCAATCCCTAGTAGCAAACCAAATTCATCTTGATATCGTATTCTTCTTCCTGGATTTCAAGTTCTTCAAACTCGATCTCAATCTCTCGTTCGTTCGCTTTATCTTCGTTTTTAAGACAAAATTTAATTAAACTCACCTTATAAATTTCTTACAAACATCACAAAGACCAATCTCATTTAAAGGGAGTTCCTTAAGAAACTTTCTAAGGTTTTTAGCTGCGGCTGATGTTTCACCGCCTTAAGTTGATAGTTCAAGTGGCAATTCAGGTTTGTATCCAATATCATTACAAGCACCACATTGATTTATCCATTTTCTAAGTTCTGGGTACTTTCTAAATATTCTTCGCCTTCTGTCATAAGGATCTCCTCTATTTATTCATCCTGAGTCATTGAATCTCTGTAATGTACGGCAGAAAGTAATTTCAACCCTCTCAAGTGTTTTATCTGTTCATCCAATATCGCAATCGCCTCATTTTTGTATCCTTCAAGAACTAATTCCTCTGCCTCAAGCCAGGAGAGGTATACGGTATCCTTTATCTGTTCTTTATAAGAGTTATAGGAGTTTTGGTTACCCTCGTGAAGGGAAATAACAGCACCATAATAGGATTTGTCTTTGTTATCCTTCATTTTTGATAAGAGTGCTTTTGACTCTTTGTACTTTTTTTGCTTAGTAAGAAGCATGACGTTTGCGTGATTCCTAGCTGTTTTCTGTTTGATGCGATTCAGTGTTTTTTCCGCCTCTGCTTCATTACTGTAAAGTAGCTGGTAAATGAATTGATAATTCGGTATTTTTGATTTTCTTAAGTATTGCTTAATTTTATCTGCATTTTTTCCAAAAAGAACTGGATAGTAGTAAAATATAAAAAAGTAAGCCAAAAAAAGGAACAACAAGACAAAAAGCCCCCATTGTGGTGCACCAATGACTCCCATTGCAAATATAGCTAAAAAGAATATGATAAAAGCCCAGATCATATGATTTCCCCCTAATGGCACTCCAATACTGAACGCCTAGTTGATAGATTCTAACCAACACTCTTAAGATCTCAAATTGGTCTTTTAATAACGAAAACCGATTTTTAAATCTGATCGTAGAGACTTCCTTGGAACTTCTTCAGTTGTTTAGTCAAATCTTTATTCTTGTTTTCAAGCTCTTTCACTTTCATTCGCAGAATTTCAATCAAACATCTTTATTTTCATCGTTCATGTTTTGTTTTACTGCCTTTGGGGTTTGTACTTTTGTTTGTTGAGAGCGTAGTGTTTCGATACGCCCTCGAATTGCTGGATTCTTGTACAAATATGGTTTTGATACACCAACTGCTTCTGAAACTGTATTAAAGTTAATCAGTTTATGAATAGCCATACCTACCTTTTCATACGATATACGACTTTTTAATTGTGCATGTTTTTATTTATTAGAAGTCTTCTTCAAAACTTCCATACTATTACTTTAGCACATCCAAAATGAATAAGTGTCCGTTTATTGTTCGCGAATCGTTCGGAAATCGTTCGCGAATATATAGACATTAATTTGTCAGCTTTTATTTTGCCTTTTCGATTTAAAATGAGGTTTAAATACCCCTTTGAATTAGCTATAATCCAGATTGTGTATAATTCAAAGGCACACACCTTATCTTACAGTCCCAAGGGATTAACACGTTTCCTAAAAATGAATTGAACAACCACCAGGTTGAGGCGAATTAAATAGGAAAAAAAGAAAAAGAAAAAGAACACACAAAAAAGAGGAAATCACCAATCGATTTTCCCCTGCATTTTGTTGAGTTCATCTTGTTTTATTCCTATGTAAATTAAGGCTTCTCGTTGATCCGTGTGATTCAGGATTTGTTGAAGGGTTACGACATCTTTGAATTTCTTGTAATAATTATACCCGTACGTCTTTCGAAGGGAATGGGCCCCGATTCGTTCCAGTCTGAATTCCTCCGCCAACTGACTCAAAATCACATAGGCCATTCCCCTTGTAATCGGTTCGTTTTTTACGTTTCGACTTTTAATCAAATATTCATACGAGGGTTTGTCTTTCACATAACTTTGAATCGCCCGTTTCAATTCATTAGACATCTTCACTTCTTTATGTTTATCCGTCTTCTTTTCCTTCAGCTCAATATCCCATCCCAACACATCCCTCACACGCAAACGAAGAATATCCGAGATACGCAATCCCGTATGGATCCCGAGTAAAAACATGATGTAATTACGTTCATTATTCTTTTTCAGGAAGTCTTTCATGTCCTGCAGCAGGACCTTATCACGAATGGGTTGGACGACGTTCATCCAACACCCCCCCTTTTTTATAGACTTCGATTTTTAAGGCAAAGGCCAGGCGCAACATTGCTTCTCCTTTAATGGCATAATACTTGGTTTTTCCTAACCCTAATTCTGTCCAAATTAGCAGGTCGTAACCATGTTGTTCATGGAGCAGATACTTTTTTACGATGATCATTTTCTCGATGTCTTTCAAACTATTCACCGCATCGTGCATTTTATTTAAGCAATCGGCCCGGTTTTGCTCAAATTCAATCCGTTCAAGTTCAGTGCTGGAATGAAACGCATTGGTATTAGAAGGAGGAACCAGAGAATAGGATGGTGTCACTTTTGGCATTAAAAAAATAGGAAGTGTGATTAAGAAATCTCGATATTCTGAAATCGCCTTCTCGACTTCTCTTTTGGTCTTTTTTTCACCAACAACCGGCATATCACTTCTTCTATACATGTGTCCTGGCACCTCCTTCTTCTTTAGGAAATTGACGTTCTAATTCATCATAAGCATATTGTACATAAAGACTTGGCTCTACCGGACTGATGGCACCCCTGCGTTTGTCTGTCCGATACCGATCCCTTTCCATTTGATTAGAAGCTTCATTTTTCTTTCTTTTTTTCGTTTTCCATTTCCAATACCTTCTCTCATTTTCTATATAAAAAAGGACATCCATTGAAAACAGGAAATCTAGTTTCCTATCTTTAATGAATGTCCTCCAGTTTTTCGGACAGACGTTTATGAACTATACAAACCTGCTAAACTCTAAGAACTTTCTTGACTTTATTTTTAAGCATTCATTATTTCCCTATTCCCATCATATTTATGCAATATGTTACTTCATTTGTTAGTTTTTTATTTGTGGGATTTTTCCAAATGTTTGTCGAATCTTTTAATGATGGAAGTGACTATATGAATACTACTCAAAAAATTAATATTGGTCTTTCGCAGTTTACTGAATTTACTCTGAAAGGAGTTTCAGCAAAAACCAACATGGTAAGAAAAATCAAATATCAAAAAGAGTATCATCCAGCCTTCGATTATTGGAAGCAACTTAGAGATCAGATTGTTTCGTATCATAAAAATGATTTAAACAAAAATTGTTTTGAGAACCTAATTCCAAGGATTGATATAAAAAAACAACCGAACTATATATATGCAATCAGACAATATTTAAAATTCCTAAATAAGAAAGAAACTATATGGTTTGATCCTGGAAAGTCTGTCTGGATTGGCGAAAAACTTTCAGTTCGCTCTTCTTCTGAATTAGGTCTTTTAATTAACGGTGTTCCACACCTCATTAAACTTTATTTCAAAGGAAAAAATGATAAGGTTGATAAGCGAAACATTAACTCATCACTGATACTGCTAAATACTTCAAGCTATGATAAAACGTTCAATTTCGAGGTTAATCATTCTGTTTTAAATTTGCATAAGAACAAACTTTATATAAAGAATGATTATAATGAAGACATGTTAATCGCTTTAGAATCCGAAGCAAGTCAATTTGTTTATATCTGGAATAAAATTTAATTAACTTCATTTCCTAAATCATTCATGTACTGAGCACAAGATTTACATACCCACTGGTCTTTATTAATTTGTAATTCAGCATCGTTATCTGAACAAACTACACATTGCTTTTCTGAATCACTTCTTTATAAGTGGTTCTTTTTTTCATATTTCAACACCCCCTTTCATTTTAGGAGACATAATTAAGATAATTGGAACCATTTTATTTTATTTAAACCACTAATCGATACTGGTTTAAGAAAGGGTGAAGCTCTAGCTCTCCAGGTACTGGATTTAGATTTCACAGATAATAAAATTAAAATCTACAAAACATTAAATTATGATGTTTTGGATATTGATAACATGTTCGGACCACCTAAAACCGAAACATCTTATAGAAAAATTTTAATCGACGAAAGCCTTACTGCTCTATTAACGCGTCATGTCATTAAGCAAAAGGAAATAAAACTGAAATTGGCAGAAAGGTATCATAGAGAAACAAATCTTGTTTTCGAACGAAGAAATGGACTCCCCTATTCAAAATCTACTTTACACAGGGCATTTAACCGCATATGTAGGAAAGCAGGAATTTCAAAACATATAACCATTCATGGTTTACGACATACACACGCGGTTTTACTTCTTGAATCTGGAGCAAGTTTAAAAGATGCACAAGAACGACTGGGGCATAAATCAATTCAAACAACAGCAGATGTTTATGCTCATGTCTCAAAGGAACTCGAAGAAAAAAGTGTGGAGGGTTACTCAAAATACATGGATTATGCTCAATTTAATATGAAATAGTATGAAATGTGGTCACAATGTGGTCAATCAGCCAACTCATAGAAATATCACTAAAATAAAAAAAGCCTTGGCAACTGAGAAACTCAGTAATGCCAAGGCTTTTAAGCTATTAATAAGTAGACATATATTGTTCGCGTTCCCATGGGTGAACTTGTGTGAGGAACATACTTCCTATCATAATTAGACATCATAACACAACATGAATACCTATTTATAAGCGTTTTTTGAAAACGTAGCAGCATAAGTAAAAGTAGAATGTGATGAATTGGTGGGCAAAATAAACACCATAAAACAACAAGGCACAGCATGTTTAAGAGGTGCTATCAACACGCTTATACTATCCCCCTACTCTAAATAGGAATATTCTAGGGGTCATAAGGAAGATTGAAGATATTGAACCAACACTATAAACTGAATATCTAAGGATGTGAAAAAGATGAACATTAGTATAGAAGTTCGTTTACACACAAAAGGAAATAATTTTTTACAAAGTGGTAGCTTCCCTGTTCCTAATTCCGAATTTAAGAAAGAGCCAGACTGGACTGCTGCAGTTGCGTCATATGAATGGATTCAGCAAATTAAAAGTAGCTATGCTGCTAGTAAGGATTTCCGAATAGATCAAGTGATTTATAATAATGATGTTGATATTACGGAGTTAGTTATGAAGGTTAGATCTATAATTTAAATCCTTTCTAACCAAAAACAAGCCCCTCTCACACGAGAAGGGCTTTCAGAGTGTAGACAAGCCCCTGGAAAGGAGTGTTTTGAATGACAAAACGAGGTACTGATGAGAGGTAAATTGGATAAGATAATATTTTTTTTGAAAAGTGTACGTATGATACATAAAAGTCAAGGCAAAAACAAAGTAAGACAACTATTAAGGTATTGACAGGGAAATGTAAAAAGTCATACATGGCTGTATTAAGAAAAGCCCTCATCGAAGAGGGCTTGAATTACTTATTTGACTAGTTTTTTTTATCAACATCACTATTCTTGAAATATAATAACAGTAAAATATTAACAAATATTATGCCTGCCAAAGAAAAAATCCCTTGCAATAAATATCTAATATTATAAAAAGCTTCAGTTCTATCTTCTTTAGCCAATGGATATATTGATTCTAGTAGACTAGGAATTTGCAAACTTCCAATAATTATGATTAGCATAAAAATTATAACTATATATTTTTTTTTCATTTAAACTTCCACCCTTTATTTATAGGTATATACTTTTTTATAAGATACACCATAAGCTTTTTTTGCCATGCCTGTTCCTTGTTTAGTCCAAGTAAAGGAATTCCATGGCATTTTATATACATCATATAGTTTAGTTTTATATACAGGATATGCTGTGAATTTTAATGATTTAACACTTTTCCCATTTACTTTACTCGGTACTGTAAATTGACCAATAATCGTTATAGCTGTTGTACCCGTAACACTATACCCTAGAGCCCCTGTTAGTGCAGCATTACTAGCACCAAAATTTGCACTAACTGTAGTAGCCACTGATTTTGTCTGACCAATATTTAATACTACTCCTACACCACCAATAGCAGTGGCAAGTCCGCTAGATCCTGTTACATCAGACCCTTTTCGTACATTTTGAACTTTATACTTATTAATTATAGCACGTGCGCTGGGGTTAGTGTCATTTTCGTTAACATTATCCTCTATTAATAACGACTCATCAAGAACAATTAACTCCTCTACATTTGGATCACTTAGATAATCATTAATAATGGAGTTTTGTTCACTAACTGTCATGGAATCATCTACAGTCAACACTGTACTTTCTGTACTCTCTGTACTCTCTGTATCATTGTCATTATAAATTGATTCATTTTTCTCTTGAGCATGTCCCACGCTCGGTAAGATTCCTCCAGCTAACATAACCACTGATAAAACCATTATCATAATCATTGATAATTTCTTAAACATTATGCTCCCCCTTTTTTTATAGTACATATGTATCACCTCTCTAACTATTAATAGCGCATATGTAATATATACTTAACTTTTTATGGTACATATGTAATACTATACTAAATATAAAAAAAGGGAAAGAGTTAAACGAAGAATGTTTGAGTTTTTTAGTGTGGTAGAATAATATTTTATATTGAACTTGATATTATTCATTCTAATTAAAATGCCCCTACTCAATGAACTGTGCCCCATTTTACGGACAGTATAAAAAAGTGCCTAAGCGGCTAATAAGTGGTCCCGGTATTGTACCGGGGCCATTTTCTTTAGCCCCCATTGATAACGATGTTCATTATATTCTTCAATAACTCGATCAATTTCTTCCTTCACATCCGTTAAATTAGTAGATGTTTTATATTCTGCCAAATCCTTAAAGTGGCCAAAGAAACTTTCCATTGGCGCATTATCCCAACAGTTTCCCTTGCGGGACATGGATTGGGTTATCCCAAGTTCCTTCACTTTGCGTTGAAATAGCGGATGGGTGTAATGGAACCCCTGGTCAGAATGAAGGATTGCACTCGGATGGAACTCGTGACACACAGCCTGCTTTAGCTTATTTAAAGTCTCGTAAACGATATCCATTTCTAATGAAGTAGATAAATGGTACGTAACGATTTCTTTTGTGGCGGCATCTTTTACGCAGGATAAATACGCTTTTTGGCCTTTCCCATAATAAAGATAGGTAATGTCAGTAAGCAGGACCTTCCCTGGCACCTCCTGATTGAATTCACGATTAAGGAGGTTTGGACAAGTAAGGTGCTCCTTGGTTGCCTTGGCCATCTTCCGATACGGGTTGGCCCTTCTGATTTTCGCTAGGAGATTATATTTTGTCATCAACCGTCTGATTTTCTTATGATTCATTACGGCCGAGTAGTCATTCTCCATAATCATTTTGATTTGGAGGGCGCCTACTTTTTCCTTTTTACTGATGAAAATATTTCTGATCAATTCTATGTCCAATTCATCCTCTTCTTCACGAAGCTCACGGTAAGGAGCTGCCTTTAACCAATCATAGTAGCCACTTCGACTTACACCAGCCAATTTGCATAGATAAGAAACAGCCTTCTTTAATTGGTGTATTCTGATCGTCCTTTCAATCAGATAGAACTTCTCAGCAGCAGTTAGAATCATTTCTTTTTCAGAGCCTGCCTTTCTAGCTCTTCCAGCTTTTTTAGGAAGTCATTTTCTGCTTCAAGGAATTTGATTCTCGCCTCGGCCTTCCTAAGTTGATCCTCTACAGACTGTGGCTTGGAAGTGGGGCGTCCTGTACTTCCTTTTCCACGGCGTTCCGTAAGGAAGCCTTCCTCACCAAACCTTTCAAAGGTACTACGCCAGCGCTGTAGACAACGTTTGGGTTGTTTCTTTCCAATTATTTCGAGATTAATTCCCTGGTCAATGAAAATTTGAGAGGGGGCTTTCCCCTTTTTATATTCCTTAACAGCTTTTGTCTTAAACTCCGGACTATAGGAAATAGATCGCTCGGAAGCACTAATGATATTTGGATTCTTTTCAAGTTCTTTAATCTGAAATTCAGTATATATATTCTTACTCATATAAACCCTCCGTCCATACTCATTACATCTATTGAAACATAAAAAAACCCGGATAAGGGACACTTTTTTATGTGTGTCCGTTATCCGGGGTATAGTTCACAAAAAGAGTAAGGGCTTTTTTAAATCACATATCAAAGCTCCAAGAAGATTTAACTCCTAGAAGATTAAAAAATTCTAATTCGCTGGTGACTGTATGTTTCTTTATTGTTTTTGTTCCAGCAGGATAGTTCATATAGAACTCGTGGTTTGGTGCCTTATCAAGTTCCCCACTTGCACTGAAACTTTTTGGCTTCATAATTGCTAAGTAATAATAATCGATTTTAGGGTAGTATTTAGCTAAAGGAATACCAACGGCATGATTAACTGACCAAGATAATTTTGAAGAAGTCACACTATATTTGGACATAGTTATACCTGATTCACTAGCTGTTCCAAGTGATTTAGTGCTTGTACATGCACTAGTGGTACAACTATGACTTTCATTTACATCTTTATATAAAGTTAAAGCTGTAGGATTCTTGAACATTGCGTATACTTGTGACTCAGTTCTATATTTATCACTGTATGTTGCGAACCCTCTATTATCACCTTTCAGATAATTTTCACCACTAAAAGGGTTTTTGTTTTTAACAGATTTAAAAGGTATGAAAGTTCTGTAATCAAAGCTAAACTCGTTTGAACTTGGAAGAGCTCTTTGCATACTTTTACTTTCAACTATTGGATCCATAATAGCATCATTTTTCAACGATTCTTCTGTATTTTCAGGTATAGCTACTAAAGTAGCTATAGTACCATCATAAGTCTGTATTTCTTCCATTTCCTGTTTTGATATTTTTAGATTTTGAGCATCTGCTTTCGCTTCTAATTCTTTTTGAGCCTCTGGAGATACTTTATTTTCAACCTGTACTGTATATGTATATTCATCACCTGGTTTTATATTTTCATCTACAAATTTTAACTCAGTTGTCTCACCAATTTTCTACATCTTTAAATATCTCATAAACTTTATCTTCGTCTGGAACTTCAGGCCAATATAAAGTTACTGAATTTTCTTCAACAATAGTATCTAACTTTGTATTTTGAACAGTATCATTTACAAAGTCTTCTTGATTCCCGACTGAAAAAGATCTAGTTTTTGGTAAATCCTTTCTATCTGAAACCTTTAAAGCTATTACTTTGTCTAATTTATTATTATTGTAAATTCCCACCTTATACTTTTCAATGTCGGATTCTAAACTTTCACTAAAAGTATTGCTATTACCCTCATAAACTAAAACATTATCTTTATAAAATTTATAAGTATCCCCCTTTTCTTGAACATTAAGTATTACTTTTCCATTTTCCTTTTCAATTTTTACAGAATCACTAGAATTTGCATACGATGTAATAGGTAATACGATGGATAAACCCATTACTAGTGCAAATCCGCCAAAAAACTTTTTCATACTATTTCCTCCCTTTTTTCAGTTGCTATTATTTGGTAACATAATATTTAGAAAGGGGAAGATAAAAACGAGAAAAATTTCAATAAACTCCTATTTTTTGAAGAGATACATAACTTGTCTAGTTCTTTCAGCAATTTCCGTTTCATTTTTAACTATTTTATTAACAAAAGGAATTTCCTTTTTGGATGTATTGACTATTGTATTTGTATCATCATATGCTTTTATACTCTATCTAATCTTTGCTTCACCATTACAGTTTTTTCTAAACAAAAACCCTAAAAAGTTCAACATTCTATTCCTAATTATTTATTTACTCTTTTCTTTTTTGTTAATATTCATTTTATTTTTATTTACCAATAACGACACAGGTCCACTGTTCATAAGTAATTATTATATTGTTTCAGCTACTACAGGAATTGTATTTTGGGTATTCGATTCCATTTTCTTACAAGATGAAACATTCTTGAAACAAGAATTTTAATTAATTTTAGCCATCCAAATTGGTTTAAAGAATAAAAAGCCCATCTCAATAGAGAAGGGCTTTTAACAATGGAGGAGTACCATTAGGGAATAGTACAATAATATAATTGCCTCCACCTCAATTTCTTTTTATTCATCCTCTTTCATCAAACAATGCAGTGAAGGTGCCTTTACCGGCTTTCTTATCAGCAGAAATTCTCCGTGCCTTTTGGAACTTATACAAAGCCGACTCAGTATTTTTACCAAATTCCGAATCAAGTGAACCAGAGTTAAATCCTTTAGCATAAAGTGCAGCCAGTAGAATCCATGTAAGATTGCCTTTTGCACCTTTTTTGACAGTGACGATAGCAGCCTTAGTCTTAGCTCCCCATTTACCATCTATAACAAGCTTTTTATTGAACTGCATATTAAGTTCTGTTTGTAAAGCTTTGATTAGTGCAGTTTGAGTTTTAGGGCCATTAAATCCATCCACAAAAAGACCAGCTTTATAACGGCTATTTAAGGTTTTATGTATGGATCTTATTTTTTCATCTGAACAAGTATCAGTTTGAACAATAACGTCTTTAGCAATTCCAAAATTGATTTTCTGACCAATTTTTAATTTAGTTGGATCTATGCAAGGATTAGCTTTAATTAAATCTTTAACTTGGATGCCACCCGTTCCATCCTTATGTGCAATGCTCCATAAGGTATCTCCTTCTTGGATGGTGTTTGTGTCAGGTGCTGGAGACGGTGTAACGGGAGTTGTTGATCCCTGCCATTTAATAAGTTTACGATAATCATATAGACAGCATGCTTTCCAGCTATAGCCCGGCATCTCACTGTGAGATGTATCATTTTTACCAATGTTGTCTTTTACAAGTGCAGAATGAAGGTCTGCAAATGAAGCTATTGTTGCATCGTCCATAGTGTCATACCGATAATCACCAGCAACACAGATTCCAAGCGAGAATTGATTGCTATTCCCTACATGGTAGGTCCGACGATCAATATCATGTGCATATACAATCCTAGCTCTTTTACCATTTGGAGTATTAATCACATTCTTAGGCTCAATAATAAATGTATATCCTACTCCCGGCCAACCTAACGTATTTACATGGTAGTCTACGAAACTCCCAGCCTCAGATCCCGCCAAATGTTTTTTTGTTAAGGAATGGTGCCATACCCGGTGAGTGATTGTTTTCGTTCTCTTTGAATAAGTGCCCTTTGATTTTAGTTTCCCTCTCATATCGACTAATTTTTTGAGGAAGTTTAGTAAAGTTCATTTTTCATCGTCTCCTTTTTGTTTTAATTTCATAATAAAAGCCACCCAATGGGCAGCTTATTTTAATCCTTGTTTTTTCAATGCTTCTTCTTGTTTCTGTGCATTCTTAGTTACTAAATATTTATTCTTATACACCCCGTATAACGCAAAACCAAGGGGAACAATCGCTGTTAGGAAGTTAGTGAATGAATTTATCGTATCTTCATTGAACCATTCAACCTGATAACCGAGTGATTGTAAAAATAAAACCAGTGCCCCTAGAGCACCGCCAATCATTGCCTCCTAAATTTAGTGCTTTGCCGAAATGACGGAAACTACATGCCTAAAACAAGCCTTTTTAATTCATTTGCTCGTATCTTAAAAAAAGCTGGAATTCCACCTTTACCTATTCACTCAACACGTCATACTCGTGCAGTATTACAGTTAGAAGCAGGAGCAAGCATGAAATATATACAAGAACGTTTAGGACATTGCAGTATGCAAATTACAGCGGACGTATAGTAAAAAAATAGATAAGGACACTATGGGTAAATTTGAGGAGCATATGAAAAATGTCCTTGAATAATTTTTTTGTTTTTTTTCGGGCAATAATCGGGCAGTTGGTATATCCATTAGAATTAATGAATAGATGCCCGAAAAACAAAGAACCCTCAACACAAATGGCGTCAAGGGTTTCAAAGCTTATTTTGATATTAATAAGTAGACATATATTGTTCGCGTTCCCATGGGTGAACTTGTGTACGGAACATATCCCACTCAATTTCTTTTGCTTCGATGAAGTGTTCAAGTAAGTGATCACCAAGAGCTTCTTTGATGATTTCATTGGATTTTAATGTTTCCAATGCAGCATATAAAGTAGCTGGTAGATCTACGATTCCTACTTCTTCACGTTCTTCTTTATTCATTACATAAATGTTACGGTCAACTGGAGCTGGAGGAGTTAGGTTGTTTTTGATACCGTCAAGACCAGCTTTCAATATTACAGCAAGTGCCAAGTATGGATTGGCTGCTGGATCGACACTACGTACCTCAACACGAGTACTAACACCGCGTGAAGCTGGGATACGAATTAATGGGCTACGGTTTTTAGCAGACCAAGCAACATAACAAGGAGCTTCGTAACCAGGCACTAGACGTTTGTATGAGTTAACAGTTGGGTTTGTTACCGCTGTGAAGCTAGGAGCATGCTTAATGATACCTGCGATAAATTGCTCTGCTGTTTTACTTAGTTCTAATTTTCCTTCTGTATCGTAAAAGGCATTTTGGCTTCCTTTGAATAAAGAAACGTTACAGTGCATACCTGATCCATTAACACCGAACAATGGTTTAGGCATGAATGTTGCGTGTAAACCATGTTTACGGGCAATCGTTTTAACGACCAATTTGAAAGTTTGGATGTTATCACATGCTGAAATTGCATCTGCATATTTAAAGTCAATTTCGTGTTGTCCTGGAGCTACTTCATGGTGGGATGCTTCAATTTCAAATCCCATTTCTTCAAGTTCAAGAACGATATCGCGACGGCAGTTTTCTCCTAGGTCAGTAGGTGCAAGGTCAAAGTATCCGCCTTTATCATTCAATTCTAGAGTTGGCTCTCCAGCTGCATCTAGTTTGAATAAGAAGAATTCTGGTTCAGGTCCAAGATTAAAATCAGTGAAGCCCATTTCTCTTGCTTCTGCAAGGACGCGTTTTAAGTTAGTACGAGGGTCTCCATCAAAAGGTGCTCCATCTGTATTATAAATATCACAAATTAGACGAGCAACTTTACCTTTTTCAGAAGTCCAAGGGAAGATAACCCATGTATTTAAATCAGGATATAGGTACATATCAGATTCTTCGATACGTACGAACCCTTCAATAGAAGATCCGTCAAACATCATTTTGTTATCAAGAGCTTTTTCTAATTGACTAACTGGGATTTCAACGTTTTTAATCGTTCCTAAAATGTCAGTAAACTGTAAACGGATGTACTTAACATTTTCTTCTTTTGCTAAACGAGTGATGTCTTCACGTGTGAACTTTGCCAATTTTAATTCCCCCTAAATAATAATTCATAAATCATATTTTTATTGGAAAAAACGGGACATATCCCCTTGTCGAAGAGATGTTCGATGCTTACTGCCTTGTAATAGCTCAGCACGTAGAAGCTTACGAAGCTCCTCGTCACTAAGGTCGTGTCTTATCTTTTCCGCTTGTTCTAAATCTTGAGTCTTAGGTAAGTTCTGTTCCTTTACAGTGAAAATTTTTTTTATGCCGGCCAGATTGACTCCTTGTTCGATTAAGTCTTTAATCTCAAGTAGTCGATCAATATCGTTTAAAGAAAAAACCCGACGATTTCCATCTGTTCTCATAGGAGTAATTAGTTGATGCTCTTCGTAGTATCGAATTTGACGCGCAGACAACTCAGTTAGCTGCATTACAATTCCGATGGAAAAAAGAGGCATCGAACGCCGAATGTTGTTGCCACTCATTCTTAGCATCCTCCTTTTTTTATCTGATATAATCATATTATATGTTATTAAACTTGTCAAGATGATGTTACATTTTATGACATGTTTTTTTAGAAAAGCAAAATGATTTGTAACTTATCAAATATTATGACTATTATTTTTTCTGTGAATCCAGTTAAACTGGATTCTGAAACGAAAACTGGAAAAATTCAGCTAGTATTCTTATTACAATTGGATCAGTTTTTTATCCAGTAAAGAATTCACAGCAGACAACACGGCGATTTTAACATGAGCATATGTTAATCCACCTTGAACATAGGCGACATAAGGAGCTCTTGTCGGACCATCTGCTGTCAGTTCAATGCTTGCTCCCTGAATAAAGGTTCCTGCTGCCATGATCACATCGTCTTCATAGCCAGGCATATATGCAGGATATGGTGTCACATGCGAATTGATTGGTGATGCATATTGAATGGCCTGACAAAAGGCAACCATTTTATCCCGGTCATCAAATTGGACAGATTGAATTAAATCGGTGCGTTTCGCATCCCATCTAGGATACGTATTCATACCGATTTTTTCCAAAAAGGCAGCAGTGAACATGGCACCTTTAACGGCTTGTCCAACGACGTGGGGCGCAAGAAAGAATCCTTGATACATTTCCTGCAAACTATAAAGCGAGGCACCAGCTTCCGCACCAATTCCTGGTGATGTTAAACGATAAGAGCAAGCTTCGACCAATTCTTTTTTACCGACAATGTATCCACCTGTCTTTACTATTCCGCCACCTGGGTTTTTAATGAGAGAACCCGCCATTAAATCTGCCCCTACATGACACGGCTCTTGAGTTTCAACAAACTCCCCATAACAATTGTCTACGAACACGACGATTTCTGGGTTTATCTCTTTAACGAAAGAAATCATCTCTTTAATTTCATCAATCGTAAAGGAAGGACGTGTAGCATACCCTTTTGAGCGTTGGATTCCGATCATTTTCGTATTCGGTTGAATTGCCTGTTTAACGGCTTCAAAATCAACTGTTCCATGTCCCGATAACGGAACAGCCTTATAACTAATTTGAAAATCACGCAAAGATCCGATACCCGAGCCTCGGATACCGACAATCTCTTCCAATGTATCATATGGCTTTCCAGTTATGTACAGCAATTCATCCCCTGGACGTAATATGCCGAACAGAGCAGTTGAAATCGCATGTGTACCCGAAATTATTTGTGAACGGACCAATCCCGCTTCTGCACCAAAGACATCGGCATAAATCAATTCAAGAGTGTCGCGGCCGATATCATCATATCCGTACCCTGTCGTAGGGATGAAATGAGAATCACTCACTCGATGCGCTTGATAACTTTGTAATACACGAAATTGATTTTCTTCAATTCGTTCATCAACTTGTTTATGTAACGGAGAAATCATTGCTTCTACTTCCTGGGCAATGTTTTTTAACACTTCTCCATGTGTTAACTGCTGATACATCTAAATTCCCCTTTATAATGAATATTTCTCTAGCTGGCCGGTTAATGGATGATCAGCTAGACAAAAACCTTTGCATTCATATCTTTCCGATTCTTCATTAAAGGAGAGAGTGCGCAATATGGTTTCATTTTTCAGCTGTGATAATAGTTTACCCTCACTTGAAGGCAGGAAAACATTATACGGGATCATTTCATCAATCACGTACTTTTCAATTTCTTCCATGATTTGATTCAGGTCTGAATGATCATAGGCACTTATTAATAATGAAGCACTACTAGATGACCTTACAAAGTCAGTGTGAATCCTATCTTTCTTATTATACAACGTTAGCTGTGGAATGGAAGGGACTTCTAAGTCATTTAGCAAATCGTGTACCGTTTTCTCGTGATTAAAGTAATCCGAACTTGAGGAGTCGACAACATGGAGCAATAAATCAGCTTCCTTCACTTCTTCGAGTGTCGAGCGAAATGCTGCGATTAAAGAAGTCGGCAAATCTTGTATAAAGCCAACAGTATCCGTCAGTAGCACGGTAAATCCGCTAGGAAGAATGGCTTTTCTAGTCATCGGATCAAGTGTAGCAAACAACTGGTTCTCCTCGAAAGAATCTGCCTCAGTTAAACGGTTGAACAGCGTTGATTTACCCGCATTCGTGTATCCGACCAGGGCAATTTGAAAGGTTTTATTTCGTTTCCTTCTGTCGCGATACCGTTCACGATGCTTAACTATCCCGCTTAATTGTTGTTTGATTTCATCAATTTTCCCACGAATGTGGCGGCGGTCGCTTTCTAACTTCGTTTCTCCAGGTCCTCTTGTGCCGATTCCGCCTCCAAGCCTGGACATTGCCGTACCCTGCCCCACCAAACGCGGCAATAAATATTGGAGCTGAGCCAGTTCAACCTGCAGCTTCCCTTCTCTTGAGCGCGCTCGCTGAGCAAAAATATCTAAAATAAGCTGTGTCCGATCTATGATCCTTGCTTGCAAATATTTAGAAAGATTACGAATCTGACTTGGAGATAATTCATCATTAAAGATAAATAGATCCGGCTCCAACTCTTCTTCTAAATTCTGAAGTTCCTCCACTTTTCCTTTACCTATATATGTAGACGGATCAACCCTTTCCCTTTTCTGAGTGATTGTCATTAGCACCTCGCCATTCGCCGTCTTCGCTAACGAAGCCAGCTCATCCAACGAATATTCAAAACGTTCGTTAGCCTCTGTTGTTTGGCATCCTATTAATACAGCCGTTTCCTTCATTGATTCATCCAAATCGCGCACCACCTTTATGAAAGATTTCAGTTAATCATAACAAAAAAAATTAAACTTATAAAACTTTCGTAAAAACAAAGATTTTAACCATTTTAAATTATTCGATAACATGCTAAAATCAAATTTGACTTTAACATCAAATTGAAAAGACATAGAGGGAAAAACATATGACATGGGAAGTATTAAGCTTCATAGGTACAATTGCATTTGCTATAAGCGGGACCATTATTGCCATGGAAGAAGAGTATGATATTTTAGGCGTTTATATTTTAGGTATCGTAACCGCTTTTGGTGGAGGAGCAATCCGAAATTTATTGATTGGTGTACCTGTATCAACATTATGGGATCAAAGTTTCTATTTTATCATTGCATTAGTATCTATCACCATCGTTTTTGTTTTTCCTACCATTCTATCAAAGCATTGGGACAGATGGGGGAACTTAAGTGATGCGATTGGTCTTTCTGCCTTTGCTATACAAGGGGCCATGTATGCGGTTGATCTGAATCATCCCATAAGCGCCATTATTGTTTCAGCTGCGTTAACCGGATGCGGCGGCGGGGTAGTCCGTGACGTGCTGGCCGGAAGAAAACCATTAGTCTTTAGAAAAGAAATCTACGCAGTCTGGGCCATCATTGCAGGCTTAGCGTTAGGCAGCGGAGTCTTATCTCAGTCATGGCAGCTATATACGCTCTTTACCGCTATCACTATATTGCGCGTCCTTTCCTACACATATAACTGGCACCTTCCTAATAAAAAATGGGTACCAAAAACATAAATCTGAAAGCCCGCCATTTTTGGTGGGCTTTCGTTTGTCATTCTTTCTCATCATCCTCAAAAATTAAATCTTGGCTGGTTAAAGTGAGTAAATCGACTTTTTCAAACGAATCTTCTATTAATAGCCGCATTGCCTGCGCCCTAATCGACTTTTCAAGAACATTTCGGATATAGCGGCCGTTAGAAAATGATATAGGTCCGCGAAACGAACGTAATATGATTAAATGATCTTTTAATTTTCTCTCAGCATCCCGGTTCATAATATATTCACGTTCCTGAAGCATTCGATCAGATATTTCCATCAACTGATCAATCGTATAATCTGGAAAATCGACAACAAGCGGGAACCTGGAATGAAGGCCAGGATTTAGACTGAGAAAATAATCCATTTCTCGTGAGTATCCTGCAAGAATTAAAATGAATTCGTGTTGTCGGTCCTCCATATGTTTCACGAGCGTATCTATGGCTTCTTTGCCAAAGTCCTTTTCGCCTCCTCTCCCCAAGGAATAGGCCTCATCAATAAATAATATCCCGCCAATGGCCTTTTTAATTAAATCACGCGTTTTTTGGGCCGTATGACCAATATATTCTCCGACCAAATCTGCCCTCTCCGCTTCAATTAAATGCCCCTTCGAGAGTACATTCATTTTTTGAAACAACTTTCCAATTAAACGTGCAACCGTGGTCTTCCCTGTTCCAGGATTTCCTTTAAACATCATATGGAGCGCTTGACGACCAGTCTTCAGCCCTCTTGTTTCCCGTTGCTTGTTGATGTAGATCCAGGCATATATTTCTTTTATCATCCGTTTCATTTCTTCCATGCCAACTAGCGCTTTTAATTCATCTTCAATTTCCTTTAATGCTACATGCTGGTGGGGAATTTCTTGCACCAAAATTTCTTTTTCTTTTATAGGTAGATCCTTTTGTAGCGCTTTTCTATTTTCCGCATTAAACACAATGTTGATTTGCCCGTTATTTTTCATACGGATCGGTTGTTCCAATGCATTCACCTCTCCATCTTGGACCCCTGACGCCACAATTTTCATTCGATTTATGATGGCCATATGCCGTAATGAGCACAGCCTTTAAACTATACCAATCGGGAAATTCCCTTATTACTTTTCATGAATTCCTAAGCTTTTAGAATAATTAGCTAATTTCCTCTTCAAACGGCGACTTAATTAAACAGGATTCTCACCTCTAGAATATAAATACGACAATTTTATCTCCATTTCATCAATTCTTTTTTTGAAAATGTCATTTCCTGCGCTTTCCCGGAAAATAATCCGTCCCTTAATATATATTCAAAACGTGTGCGTAAAATAATCGAATCCTTGAAAAAGATACAAGAGTAGGCTCAAAAAAAAAAACAGGTCGCTATAAGCGAAGCCTGTCTTTTTGATCCATTTATATGATTATTCCTTCACTTCGTAATCAATTTGAACATTACGTTGTGGAGCGAATGTAGAAATCGCATGTTTATAGACTAATTGCTGCTTGCCCTCTGATTCAAACAAAACGGTAAAATTATCGAACCCTTTAACCTGTCCTCTAATTTGGAAACCGTTTAATAAAAATACCGTCACATACGTACCATCTTTTCGTAATTGATTAAGAAACTGATCTTGAATATTTACTGATTGTTTCATGTATTAGTCCTCCTCTTTTCTCTCTAAATTTATGTATTCGCCTTTATTGAAAAGCTTTCCTGCTATAAACCCAGATATTTCATGTATTTTTTTTGAAAAATCTTCTAGATTGGTCATATCAAACCAAATTACATCCATTTTATTCCGGAACCAAGTCAATTGCCTTTTAGCATATCGGCGAGAATTTTGCTTTAAAGCCTCTATTGCTTCCTCTAATGATGCTCTTTCATCAATATAATCATAGATCTCTTTATAGCCAATAGCCTGTATTGATTGGCAATCCCTCAAACCTTGTTCATAAAATGACTGAACCTCTTGAATCAGCCCTTCTTCTATCATCCCGTCGACGCGCTGATCAATACGCTGATATAATTTTTCCCGATCCATTGTCAAACCAATTATGCACGTATCATATTTCATTTCTGTCGGCTGTTCATCCAACTGCTCACTCATCGTTTTTCCTGTACAATGAAAAATCTCAAGTGCTCTGATTACCCTTCTTACATTATTAGGATGAATACGATTTGCACTTTCCGGGTCAACACTCCGTAATTGTTCAAAAACAGGATCGATTCCTAATTCCTTAACTTGTTTTTCCAACATACCCCTGTAACTGGGATCAGATGGCGCTTCTGAAAATTGATAATCATAAATGACCGATTGTATGTATAGACCTGTACCACCGACGATAATAGGGAGTTTTCCTCTGTTTTGGATATCCTCGATACATGCATTAGCACGCTCCTGGAACTCAGCCGCGCTAAATGGTTCATCCGGTTCCTTAATATCAAGCAAATAATGAGGAATTCCCTCTGTTTCTTCTCTCTTGATTTTCGCAGTCCCTATATCCATCCCTTTATAAACCTGCATGGAATCTCCGCTGATAATTTCACCATTAAATTGTTTAGCCAACTCAATGCTCATTTTCGTCTTACCAACAGCAGTCGGTCCGATGATAACGAGAAGTTTTCTTTTTTGTTGTTTCAACATTCTCACTGCCTTATATGATTTTTCCCTATCTTATCATAATCTCGGGGAAAGCAGCCAAACATCTATCCATTATGTCCAAAAGCTATTAGTTTATTCACATCTTCTATCGAAACCACCCTGAATAATATTCACTAAAACAAGGCGATTAATATTTTTTTAAGTGATGCTACTTTTTTCATTAAAAAGGTTTATTTAGACGATAAAGGTGCTTTTCTCTCTGGGGAAAAGATGACTACGCACCCTAAAAGGAGTCGAGAAAAATGATTTATGAAGAAACATACCATTATCTATTATTTAATGTATCCTCTACTGAATTCGATACTTGCTTATATTCGCTATTACATATCGACAGGGAGGGAGTTGTTCAGCGTTCTTTACATCAAATGGCTCAAGGAATAGGCACAACAAAAAAAGATTTATATCAAACACTTAAAAAACTTTCGAACAAACAACATAAGGTTTTCATTCCCGTTGAAAGTAATGGTGAAAAGAAATATATATTCAAACTTGCATGACCGGCCATCTTGACTTCAAAGTAAAACAGACCTCTATTGTAAAAAATATAGTTTCTTCTATAGTAGTGTGTTTCGTAATTTACCAATCCATTCGAAAAGGTTACTGATAATGTCCGCTTATCGGATGACTGTATTTTTCATAAGTAATCTTTCGTAAGGCCAGTCGTATCAAGGGTCCTAGCAAAATAGTTATTAAAGGTACTAAAAGAAGGTTCTGAATGAATGGGATACAAATTATTATGAATAAGGGAATGAAACTTGAGGGATTAAATAAGAGATAAACCATTTTATTAACCACCTAAATCTGTATGTAATGCATTCAATAATAAAAATAGAAAAATAGACCGTATCAAACCGGTCTATTTACTTTCCTATCATTAAATTCTCTATTACAAAAGGAACTAGCTCATTCCTCTATATACAGGTATCATCATCGTAACGGTGGTTCCTGTCTCATTAGACTTTACGGTAATGTCACCATCATACCTGTTAACTAAGTCTTTTACGATAAACAGGCCTTGTCCTCTAACCTTCCCCTTTTGTGCCTTTTTGGTAGAAAAGCCGCTGACAAAAATATTTTCCCGATCTATAGTAGAAATCATTGGTCCGGTATTGGTAACCTCAAACGTATACTTTTCTTCGTTGGCTTTACAGATTATATTCATTCGGCGTTCTTGCTCAGGTAATTCAGTCGTTGCCTCAATAGCATTGTCGATTACATTCGACAACATTTTAATCAAGTCAATTGTTTTGACCATGTTGAAAGAATTAGGAGAAACATGAAGTGTAATATCGATGTTATAATTCTGGGCTGAGAGCTTTTTCGTCTCTAAAAGTACAGATAAGCCAGGGTGATTCACATCCAATTTCATCGATTCAATCGATTGCACTTCTTTTGAGAGACCGGTTGAATAATCTAATGCTTTACCATTTTCACCAAGCTTGAGAAGTCCATGTATAACTTGAATATGATTTGAAAAATCATGTCTTAATGAGCGGACAGAAGCGATAAGTGATTGAAATTCTGATTGATACGTATCCTCAGTATCCCCCACTTCCCGTTTCAATTCTTTTTGATACCATTTTTGAATCACAAAAAAGGTAACTAACAGCATAATAACAAAGCCCCCATTATAAACGAGGATGGCAATACTGCTTTTTAATACCTTTCCGTTAATGGTATTAATATCCTCTGCACTCACATCAATACCTAAAAAACCAATAATGGCACCTTCATGATCTTTTATTGGCACCCCTACAGTCAAATATTCGCCATATACTGGATCCTCCAGTATTCCAGTAATAAAGCTTTTTCCTTCATAGGCTTGTTTGACCTGCTTTTTAGGAACCGTGCACACCCCTCCAATAGGAAATTCCTTTTTAGAATCTTTAGAAAACCCGGTAATCATAGCTCTCGATTCTTTCGGATTATCCACCATCAGGGTATATACATACAAAGCCCCAATTTTTTCCCGTGCATCCTCTAAGTAGGTTTCTATATCCGTATATTCTTGGCTCTTTACTGGGTTATTGAGGAAACGTTTATACGCCTCTATATCCATTGAGTCTGCAATAGACTTAGCAGCTACCAAGTTTTGATTCGCAACAGATTTCTGAACAGAATTTTTAATACTTAAATAAGTAGAAAACATGTTTAGAAGAATAAATAGTATTAATAAAATAATGGTCAAATAAAGAAATGCCCTTAACTTTTTATTTTTCATAGCATTAAATTTACCTCATCTCTAGCAGTTAAAAGTTAACGAACCCATTCTGAGTTTACTATATAAAGGGACAAAGAAATAGAGAAAAATCAAATTACCTCTATAATAGCAGGCTTATAAGACTATATTTAATCAAATAATTACCAGATAATTCACTTCGTTCTTTTGAATTTTTCTCAACTTGCTTTGATCCTGAAACTCTTTACATTTCAAACTACTTTAAATCCAATATAAACTAAAAAAACCATTCCAATTCCTCATATTTTACAAATGAACTAATAAAATCCAACATCTAACTATACGTTCCCCCACCTAAACTATGTTATTAACATTCAAAAAAGCCAATAATATTCTATTGCCTCTTGAAATAAATAATTTTACCCTTTATATGAAAATATTTCAAGAATGAAAAGGTTTTATAAGTACAATACATACCAATTTTCACATTATTTCATTCACCTTTTAGTAACATATTATCTAGATCAACCAAAAACAGACTGTTTCACTCTTGCTGGCACTATTGAACTACTTATAGATTATGAAAAAATCAAATTGAATTTGGCCAGTTCCTTAAGAATGAAGATAGAAACATTTGAAAGAGAACACCAAAAGTTCCCACTCATAGTCGTAGCTCACACCAGAAAAAACATCTGGATTCAATATCTTAATATCAAACAAGAAGGAATCAGAGAATAAGCGTCTGATTCCTTCTTGATACCCACCTTATTCTATTTAATCGTACTAATAACTGCCCGCTCATACATTCTCTTAGTTGCTTGGTAATATAGTAGCTGAAAAAGAAAATACGTACCGATAACTATAGCCGAATAGCCGAGCAAATTAGAACCCAATAAATTACTTAATGCGACGAATGCAAATATCGCATGAACCACCCCAATTACAAAAGGCACAAAAAATAGAATGCGTATCTCAGCACTTAGGATTTTGCGAATTTCTTTTCGTGTTAACCCCATTCGATCAAGAGCATTAATTTGGATTTTTTTATCTTCCAAATTCGTAAATACACGAAGATACATCATGCTTCCTTGGACGATAAAGAATAATAAACTGACAAACAGGCCGATAAAGAGTGTTAACATACTTCCTTGCCTCAATTTCTCATAAATCGGTGCTCTTGTTTGCAATTTATTCTGTTCCGGATTAATAGCTATTTTTTCGATTTTCTCAGATGTTTCTATTGCATCCTCCCAATCTTTAACTTCGTACCCGCGTACCCTTACCTTTTGTTTTAAAGGTACATTATCAGTAATATCGGTATACATCTTATCATCGACAACCATAAGAGTAGTTGCTGATCCGATTGGGGCAATTATGGTTTGATTTCGCTGCCCTACCATAGTTACTTGTATAATCTTTTTGCCATAATGAAGTTCCTTTTGATCCCCCTGTTGTACGAATTGAAAATTTAATGTCGCATAAGGATAAATAAATAACGCTTCTTCTCCCGACAATTGGACAGGGTCTAGTTTCCGAAATGCTGTGACTTTGTTATAGTCTCTTTCCGAGATTAATAATGACTGATTTTCACTAAGTTCTCCTGTACCCAAATTAGGCATCATCTGAGTAACCGGCACACCTGTCACATTGACTTTGTATGGGATCTTAAATCCATCTTTCTTTAAGGTTTTCTCTACTTCTGAAGGCTGAATGACGGAATAGACAGAAGCGTCATTTTCTATCCAGCCGATTGCTTGTGGAATGTTATCCATCCCCTGTTTCTTTAAATCTGCAGTGAACATAAAAAGCGTTCCAGCCGCTGTCAAAATGACAGCGGTAATAATTGAAGTCAAAAAGAATAATCTCGAATAATTCTTAATTTCAAAAATCAGGTTAGTTTGAGTAATTAAATTCGTCCCATTATATAAGCTTTCCTTCTTCCCATACAGCCTTCTGCACAAAGCAACAATACTCTGGCTGAATAAAAAATAAGTGCCTATCAGCACGAAAAATAGGATCGGCAGTACTCGTAGAAATGAATTGTTTAATGTCATAGTAACTGCCAAATAATAAGAAATACTTAAACAAATAACGGATAATGCAATTAACCACTTTGATACAAATGGCATCTTTTTTGGTTTTTGTTTATCTTTTAGTAAATCGACTACCTCTAAATTTTCGATTTGTAACAAAGATAGGAGCGATAATAACTGAAATAATAAAAAGAAACCAACAATCGTATAAACAAAAGCTTTAGGGACCAAGACAAATGCTAATGGTTCTTCGACCGCTAATAAAGACGAAACAATCATTAGAAACAACTTAGAGAATAAAAATCCCAATCCTACCCCTATCGCAATCGATACCAGAGACACAATTGTTTGCTCCATATAAATTAGTTTTCTAAGTTGAGATTTAGACATTCCAAATAGCGTGAGCAAACCAAACTCTTTTTTTCGTGGCTGTATAAAAGCAGCATTAGAATAAGCGATAAAGAAAACCGAAAAAACAATGATAACAATTTCAGCCGCAATAAGAGCAACACGCACAATCTGCCCGCCACTAATATTCGCATTGACAACGTCAGGATGAAAGATAAAGGATGCATAGATAAAAAAGATTGAAACGGAAAAGACAATGCTGAAAAAATAGGCAAGATAACGTTGGGTATTTCCTTGGATATTTCTCTTAGCGAGATGTCGAAGGTTCATGATAGCCACCTCCCAGTACACTCAACGTATCTAAAATCCGTTGATAGAAGCTCTGTCTTACCCCTCCATTGTGAACCTCTGAAAAGAACTTACCATCTTTAATAAATAGAATCCGATCACAAAAACTAGCAGCAGTTGGGTCATGGGTGACCATTAGTATGGATGCCCCTTTTTCCTTCTGAAGCGTTGTGAAGGTATCCATCACCTGCTTGGCAGATTTGGAATCTAAATTACCTGTCGGTTCGTCCGCTAAAATAATGGATGGTTCATGAATCATTGCTCTTGCACATGAGGTTCGTTGCTGTTGACCTCCAGAGATTTCAAAAGTCCGTTTATCTAAAATTCCCTCTATACTAAGAAGATGTGCCAACTGATTTACTCGATCTTCCATTTCTTGCTGTTTATAATGATCTAACGCTAAAGGAAGAAGAATATTTTCACGAACTGTGAGTGTATCAAGAAGGTTAAAATCTTGAAAAACAAAACCAATTTCCCTCCTGCGAAACAAAGCAAGATCACGGTTTTTCAATTCATTAGGGTTTTTTTCATTTAGAATGACTTTCCCAGAAGTGGGCCTATCAATGGTTGCCATTAGGTTCAGCAAAGTTGTTTTTCCGCTCCCAGATGGTCCCATCACCCCAACAAACTCCCCTTTTTGAACATCCATGGTAAAGTTGTCTAACGCTTTATGAAATAAATTTCCTTGCTTTTGAAAATAGGTTTTGGATAGTTGCTCTGTTTTTAATATCGCCATCTATATGACCTCCTCTTTCTAAATTAAAGTATAAAGAATAAAGCAGGAGGCTCACATCGATGTTTATTACATAACCGCCTAACAACCTTACAATTTTGTCATCTTTCATGTAAGGTATTTGTGTTAAAGAGAAATTGCACTGTAGATCCCTCAGAAACAGTCGATTGAATGCTAACCCTATGTCCAAGCCTGTTAACGATTTCCTTTACTAAGTATAATCCCATTCCCGTCGACTCTTGTTGTGTTCGTCCATTTTCTCCTGTAAAAAATGGATCAAACACTCGTTTTAAGTCATGAGGGGCAATTCCTATGCCTTGATCCGTAATGCAAAGGACAATATCACGATCTTTTTCTGTAATGCTGAACGTAATAGTATCCCCCACTCCCTGCCTTGAATACTTCAATGCATTAAAGACAACTTGACTGATGGCAAAGTGAAGCCACTTACGATCTGAATGCACTTGAAAATTCTCATTCTCAGTTTCAAGCTTGGGATAAATGGTCCGTTGAATGAATTGTTTTTTTTCCTCGTTAATTACTTGCTTGACTAAATTTATTAAATCAATCGGCTCGGCCTTTACATCTTCAGAAAAACGCTGTAGCCTTGCTCCGTGTAAAATAATTTCCAGCCCCCTGCGAAAACGGTCATTTTCCTCTCCAAGCTCTTTAAGAAAACCCTTCATCGACTCATCCGAAAATGTCCTTTTCCCTTCTTGAATTAGTAAAGAAATGACTGAAACAGGCGTCTTCATTTGATGAACCCATTGGTGAATCAAAAGCTCATATTGTTCCTTCATTTTTATTTGTTCTTGTAATTGCGTAATAGTAGCCTGGTTCATTTGCTGAAAAAGCTCAATCCATGTTTTTTGTTCCTTTGTCACAGGATTCATAAAGATTTCGACAAATTCAAAAGTCAAACTCGGTTCTTGCTTCATCCTTACTAACTGATTAAGAAAACGGTAATGCCTTATGTAATCAATCGCTAAAAATAGTAACAGCATAAAAATGGAGAGAACAATCATATAGAAGATATTAGATATCGATATCTGATTTCCCGCTTCTAGAATGACTAATACATATGTAAGAATAAGCAAACATCCTAATAGAATGGTATAAAATATAAAATAAAGACGGTCTTTTATAAAGGAAAGTAGATTCACTTATCTTCACCTTGCATTACCTTGAGCCGATAGCCTTTTCCTCTGCTGGTTGTTATGGCATGTTTGATGCCAATGTCTTCGAGTTTTCTCCGTACTCTTGTGACATTGACTGTCAAAGTATTATCATCAACAAATGAATCATCATTCCATAAGGCTTCAAGTAAATCTTCACGAGAAACTATGGTGTCGTAATGTCGAATTAAACAATTCAATAAACGAAACTCATTTTGGGTTAATATCGCCTGATTTTGCTGGTATTCAATCATCGCCTTTTCCGTATAAAGGGTTAATCCATCCATTTCTTTTACCTGTTGATGGAGTGATGATGTTCCCGCATACTCGCCATATGCCCGTCGAAGAGCACTCTTTATTTTCGCTAGTACGACTTCCAAATGGAATGGTTTTGTAATATAATCATCACCGCCATGTTCAATTGCCATGACTTGGTTCATTTCATCAGTCCTTGCTGAGATAAATAAAATGGGAACTTTTGAAATCGTCCTCATTTGGCGGCACCAATGGAAGCCATCAAAAAAAGGTAGATTAATATCCATTAAAACCAAATCAGGCTTCATCTCTTTAAACTCGACAAAGACATGGTCTAACCCCTTAGCTTCAGAAACTTCATACCCGTATCTTTTTAAATAATTGATTAAAATGGCAGCTATTTTGACATCGTCTTCAACCAAAAAGATTTTATACATCTTTTCCTCCTCTAACGAATAGTTCGAAATACCAAATTTCACAAGTCACGAAATTAATATACCTATTCGAAAATACATCTTTTGTTTATGTAATAATTTCCCTTCTACTCAGAAATCATATCAATCTGTTCTTTCTTTGTAAATTCACAATAAAAAACCTTGAAAGGTCAGAGCCAATCAAGGGGATTCAAATAAAATTAGATTTCCTCTGGGATCTTCAGTCCCTCAATGAAAGATTTAAAACTTTCTGCAACCTTATATATATTTTCATCCTGGCTTGATGGATCCGAATACCAACCCTGATCCCAGAAATAAACTCCTTTTTCCTCATCGTTATATATTAGCAAGATTTTACCAGCATACGTGTCATTACCTATGATAATACAATTCTTATGTAAGTCTTTTTTATTCTCCTCATGCCATTTCTGTAAATCAAGCTCTTTTTCCTCAAGATCCAATCCATATAATACATTTAAACAAACGAGAGTGTCTAACGCATCCACATAAAACTTGCAGTTTTGTACAGTAGTGGTACCACCATTATATTCAAGGAGAAATTGTTTATAATCCGCAGGGATTTCAAAACCCACATATTTTTCAAAGTTATTTACTGATTCTTGCGAGCCTTTTCCGTATCCAGTAATATTTACCATTCTATCAACTCCATTTCAATTTTATGTGTAGCAACAGTACTATGAATATATTGCTCTTCACTACATGCTAATCCTGATTCTTCAAAAAATATTCACTTCGAAATTTCAAATTAAGGGCTATTTTGAGGTTTTTTAACATTATAGGTATCTTACCTATTACCTTTCAGCCAAAATTCAGTCTTTTTGCTAAAATAAATAGCCAAGTTGATTATTCTTTACGATGATAATTCACGGAATAAGTCCTGGCGCCCATTAAAGCTTTGACAACGCCACCTAGCTCTTCCCTCGATGAGACCCTTGAAAAATACTTTTTTTAAATATATTAACATAATTTTACTAATCTTTTCAGTATTTTCTGATATTTTTTTATTACAATTCTATGTCAACTTAAGAACAAACGTTGTTAAAAAAGGATTTCTCCCCGCTTAGAGCGAATATAAATTTTGAAAAAATGTGTAGAAGAAGGTCTTAAAACTAGAACATAAAACAAAAGATTTAGTCTATATAGCAAGAATGAAAGAAGCAAAAACACAGGTATTGGTTTTCAACATTCAATTGCTGTATCCTATCCAAAATATCAATAATCACCACACCCCTATTAAAAGGTTGAATGTGACGATTTTATGGCGTGGCGACCAAATATAGACTATTCGAGATTTATATTTACATTATATATGGAGAACATATGAAAATAAAAGGAAGGCCCATATTAGGCGTATTAAATAAGTGCCTTCTTTAATTTATTTGTCATTTTACTAAAACCACAAGTTTGTTTAAGAATGGGGATTGCCGCAGCGCCCCCCCATTCTTAAACTCATGCTCCCGATAACTGAATAAACACCTTTGATTCTCAAATATGGAATTAATTAAATATTAGCTAATCTAATATGCATCTATTAAAACTGTTAATTGAATATATACCTTACAATAGCCATAAAGACTATTCCAGCTATTACTGTAACTGATAAACTCTTCGTCCATAAGGCTATAATTAGAGTTGGTACAATAACAGTAAGTACACTCCAATCAATTGATATTAGAGATTCATCTTCAATGATAATGCTGTCAACGACAAGTGCTGTAAGAATGCAAATAGGGATAAATGAAAGCCATTTAGTTATGGGCACTGGAAGAGTAATATTTCTTACAACCAAAAATGGAATAATTCTTGGAATAAGGGTTACAGTTGCACATCCCAAAATTACAAGAATAATGGTTAAGTTAAAACTCATTTGTCTCTCATCACCCCAATTGTTGCAACAATAATAGTCGCTAAAATAATAGCTATATGAGAAGGAACAAACATACATAGAAGGAACATTGTTATTACAACATACAGGACTAGAGATATGTAAAGCTTAAGTTTGCCTTCTTTAATACTTTGTAATTGTAAAACAAGTAATGTCAAAAACATTGCAGTTAAAGCGAAGTCTAATCCAAATATTTCCGGATTAGAAATCCATTTACCAAAGATCGCTCCTAAAACGCAGGATATGATCCAGGATATATAGGCTGTTATGTTTAATCCATTCATCCATTGATCATTAATCTTTTCACCTTTAATAATTTTGTTAATGGCAACACCAAATGATTCATCCGTAACAAGTGCTCCAATACCAATATTTTTCATTAAAGAATATTTAGTAAAGTGAGGAGCTAGGGTCATACTTAATAAAAAATTTCGTAAATTCACAATAAAAGTTGTTAATATAATGACTGAAATTGGACTTCCTGAAACTAATAATGCACAAATGATAAACTGAGATGCACCTGCATAAACTAATGTTGATAATAAAGCAATTTCTAAAATACTCAGATTTGAAGATACTCCAACAATTCCTGCTGCAATTCCAATACTGATGTATCCTATTAAGGTTGGAATGCAATCTTTTACCCCTTGATGAAATGTAAGAATGTTTTCTTCCATATCAATTACTTTTAACACTTCATTCATACCTCCTCGTTTGTTATATTGTACATTTGTATGTTATAATAAACAACAAAAAGTTTAATGGAGGATTATTTATGGAACCTATTGAAGAGATTATAGCCAATAATCTTGTCAATTTAAGAAAAAAACGAGGATTGAGTTTAGATAAAGTAGCTAATCTTACGGGAGTTAGCAAAGCGATGTTAGCTCAAATTGAAAAAGGGAAGTCTAGTCCAACCGTCACTACTCTATGGAAAATTGCAAATGGATTGCAAGTATCTTTTTCTGTTTTTATGAAGGAAGCTGTAAAGCCACAAATTGAAAAAATAAACATTAATCAACTACCTCCAGTAATTGATAATAATGGAAATTATCTTGTCTATTCTATCTTTCCATATCATCCAGAAAAAAAATTCGAAATTTTTACAGTAGACTTAAAGCCTGGATATAGTCATATATCAGAAAAGCATCTGGGTGAAGAATATATACTGATAAAAAGTGGTGAACTTACAATTGATATACATGGTAAGGAGTTTGTATTAACTACTAATGAAACAATTAACTTTAGTTCTAGTGCTGAGCATAGCTATATAAACTCTTCAAAAGAACTAGTTAGTTTTTACATACTTATCTATTATCCTGACGACATTCATTAATGAATTTCTAAAATAGACGAACGTATATGCTGCCCTTCATAGTTAGTGACTTATGGAATGAAGTATAAAACTTTTAATATTAATTAATCTAAGGTAGATAAAAAAATGCTCACATTTCACTTGAAATGCGGGCATTTTTGGGTTTAGAAGATGCTCATAAAGACTCATTCTTGTTCAATTACTCTTGTTTTCATCTTCAATATAATCCTAACATTAATATAGGAGCTAGCTTTCATGTCGCTTCTTGTATTAAATTATATGCTTTTTTACACCCGAAAGGATAGCTTGGAAACGCACTAAAACCATGAAATTCAACATCGATAGTTCTGGAATTGCTCAGTTTTTATAAGCTCTAAGACAAATAGAAAGACAGTTTAGTATAACAAAAGAGGATTTTTTGATTTTATTAGAGCCCACTTGTGGACATTATTCATATTTGGTTCAACAGGCTTTACTAAATGAAGGGTATGATTTGTTCCAAGTTGAAAATAAATCTGTTGGAGAATTTCGCAAAAATAATTTAGGGATCAATGAAACTCAGATTCAATGGGTGCAAAGGTAGTGTCTTTTAGGGATGGCATAAGCTATTACATCTTCATGCAAGGCGTTACCCCTATTAGACCACAAACGGTATTACAATCCCTATTTAGAACCGTTATGCGATATTGGTATTTAAATATTCAACTTACTCGAAGCAAAAATCAAGTTCAAAAATTATTATAGGTTACTCACCCAGTTTTGAACAAAGCTTTCAAGAAATTGGGTTTTCCTTCTGTTATGAAATGGTTTTAGAATATCCTATTGGGTTACACACGAAAGCATCGACTGAAGAGAAATTATACAAAGCTATATCAAAAGCAGGTGCAAAAAATGTTGCGAAGAAGGCTGCAGAAACACTAGTAGAAGTTATGCCCAATACTGAACATCTCGTTGGAAGGCAGCAGTGGATAATAAAGAGTGAAAACTTCGTTCTATTTATTCGTGTTCGTAGATATGAATGAATAGAACGAATTGGAGGAGGATAAATGAAAGCAATTGTGTATACAAAGTACGGTCCACCCGACGTTCTTCAGTTGAAAGAGGTAAAAAAACCTACTCCTAAGGAAAATGAAATACTGGTAAAAGTAAAAGCGACTACCGTAACAGTAGCAGATATTCGGTCAAGGAGTTTTACAGTTCCTCTTTCTGTTTGGCTGCCTGCTCGAATAACACTTGGTTTTAGACGTCCCAAAAAATCTATATTGGGTTTGGAGTTATCTGGGGAAGTTGAGTCAGTAGGTAAAGATGTCACGCAGTTTAAGGAAGGTGACCAGGTTTTTGCAGCTTCCCAAATTGGTTATGGTGCTTATGCCGAGTATAAGTGTCTACCTGAAAATGGACCAGTATCTATTAAACCCAACAATTTATCTTTTGAGGAAGCCGCTGCCATTCCAATTGGGGCACGAACAGCATTGTTTTATCTTAGAAAAGCTAACATTAAGAGTGGTCAAAAGGTTCTTGTCTATGGTGCTTCAGGAAGTGTAGGAAGTTATGCAGTACAGATTGCCAAGTATTTCGGAGCAGATGTTACAGGGGTATGCAGTACCACGAATTTAGAATTAGTAAAATCTCTGGGAGCCAATCAGGTAATTGATTACGCTAGAGAAGATTTTTCGAGTAAGGGCGAGACTTACGATGTTATTTTTGAAGCGGTAGACAAGAGTTCGTATTCAGCTTGTATGAAATCCCTAAAGAAGGACGGAACCTATATAAACGTCACTGTACCATTACCTGGTGTGCGAATGCTATGGACCAAATTGACAAGCAGCAGGAAATTAATTTTGGGTCAAAATTCACCTGAAAATTCCGAAGCTCTAAACTTCCTCAAAGAACTTGTTGAGACGGGGAAGTTAAAAGTGGTCATTGACAGATACTATGCGTTTGAAGAGATAGTTGAAGCTCATAGATATGTCGAGAAAGGACACAAGAAGGGAAATGTCGTCATAACTGTGGAACATAATAGCAAATCCTAATAAATGGAGCACTATTCTATCAATGATTAGGGCAATGGAATCTGTTTATGGGTTAGGAAACCATTGAAATACAAGAGTGAGTTTTCAATTAAGATAACATCAAGCTATCATTAAGCTAACGGGTGCTTTTCTTGAATAAACACCAATCCGAATCCTTTTCCCTTATTCATTAAGATGCAAAAAAATCCCTACTTTTTAATCGCAAACAGGGATTTTTTCTTTGTTTAAATATTGCGTTTTTCTCAAAGCACTAAACTACATTGAAGAAGAAAATACTTAAACTACTTTAATCGCTTCTTCAATTGTTTCAAATGGAATGATTCATTCACCAACGGTCCACACTTCCTCCAAACTACTTTATTTTTCCTTGGAGGATTTAACACAGTATGTTTAAATCAGCCTTATCCCTACCTCCGTCGAAAACCAAAGATGCTCCTACCCAAGTTTCTTATCCTAGATAGGCTTTAGCATCCACCATGCACCTAACTTCGGTATTTACCTCAAGTGGTCCCTCCTACTTTTAATTTCAGTTGGATTTGAATATACTCACTGAGCTCACTGCTTTAAATTGCCTAGATCCGTTTGAAGAACTTTAACCTCAGAGATTTTTTTGAAAAGTTTTCGTGTTTGAAAGCTTTTATACGCTTATGACACTCAAGATTAAACCAAAAGCACAAGGAAGTAAGTAATATCCACATTCGAAATTTAATTCCCTAGAAATGAAGCATAAACGATAATCCAAAATAAAAAACAATTTAATGAAGTAAAAATTATACTATCTACCTCATTCCTCTCACTTGCGGATCCAAGATTGCCGCAAAATGTATTTTTGATATTTAGAAATGCATTAATAGAATCCCTTTCCTGAATATATCAACGATAAAATAAGAAAAGAAAAAAACTTTATTAAGTAAGGATCTGTGCCTCATTTACTCAACTTTTAGTCTTAAACAACTGGTCAGCAAAAGCCGCAAGAAGTTCATGGTTCCTCTTTGACTTTTTTCTCATATGAACAAAATAATTAGTTTCTAAAAAATCCTGAATAACAACTATAAATTCTAGTAATCCTAATGACATGGAGGACACTTGAAAACGTCCAATTATTATTTGTTTGGTACTAACATTATTTCAAGGAAGTAAAGTGTCTCCTTCTTTTGGTGTTAAATCACAAAAATTGATGCAATAAAATGCTGTTACTGAGGAGGAGGAAGTCTATTTAAATCCCCATGGGAATAAGTGTTATACATAGAATACTTCTAATGTTTTCTTGAAATATTAAGATGAATAATAAATCCCAAATACTATCTTAAATTAATAACTTTAAAGTTATATTCATATCATAAAAAATATATTTGAAATTAAGTGTCTAGAGTCGTATGATAAGTAGTGAAGATTTAAATTTAATACAAAGCAAATTAAGTTTAACGTAAAGGGGAAATAGATATGGTAGATGTAGCTTCAAAAACAAAGCCTGAACAAGAATCATTTAATTTCACTGCAAATCAAGAACAACTGGATATTCTGGATCAGCTTTTAAAGCCTGAGGTTCAGGAATCATTGAATACTTTAGTTGAGCAATTGCCAAAATTGACTGAACTAGTTAGTATCTTGACAAAGTCTTATGATTTTGCTCAATCAGTAGCAACTGATGAAGTATTAAAAAAGGATACGGTTAGTGCGATTACAGAAATCGCTGTACCTGTAGTTGATTCAGTGAAAGGGCTTGCAGCTAATGCAATCGAGGCTAAAGATCGTGCAGAAGAAAACAATGATGTAATCGGTCTTTTCGGTTTGTTAAGAATGATGAAAGACCCACAAGCACAAAAGCTTTTCCGTTTCGCGAGTGCTTTTCTTGAAATTTCAGCAGAACGAAATAGTCTAAAAAAATAAATCTTTAAACTTTCAATTAGTAAGGACGGGGGATTAATATGTCAAAACAAATCGTCATTTTAGGTGCAGGCTATGCTGGATTGCTATCTGCATTAACTGTTCGTGAATATTTTAATAAAGATGAAGTCCAAGTAACAGTGGTGAACCAATACCCAACACACCAAATCATCACAGAACTTCACCGTCTTGCAGGCGGATCAATTTCTGAACCAGCTGTTTCTATACCTTTAGAGAAACTTTTCAAAGGAAAAGATATCGATCTTACCATTTCGAAAGTGGAATCTTTCTCAGTAGATAAAAAAGAAGTAAAACTTTCTAATGGTTCTACTTTATCATACGATGCTCTTGTTGTAGCTTTAGGTAGCCAAACAGGATTCTTTGGTATTCCAGGACTTGAAGAAAATAGCATGGTGCTAAAATCTGTAAATGATGCTAACAAAATTTACAAACATATCGAAGATCGTATTCGTGAATATGCACAAACAAAAAATGAAGCAGATGCAACGATTGTAATCGGCGGCGGTGGATTAACTGGCGTTGAGTTAGTTGGTGAAATCGTTGATCATTTCCCTAAAATCGCTAAACAATTTGGCGTAGACTTCAAAGACTTGAAAATCAAGCTTGTAGAAGCTGGTCCAAAAATCCTTCCAGTATTACCTGATCCTTTAATTGAACGTGCAGTGGTAAGCTTAGAAGCACGTGGCGTTGAATTCTTAACAGGTCTGCCTGTAACGGGTGTTAAAGGAAATGAAATTGCTTTGAAAGATGGACAAACTATCGTTGCTAATACGCTTGTTTGGACTGGTGGCGTTGCTGCTCTTCCTATCGTTGGTGAATCAGGTCTTGAAGTAGATCGTGGTAAAGCAACTGTTAATGAGTATCTACAATCTAAATCTCATAATGACGTATTTGTTGTAGGAGATAGTGCTGTTGCTTTCCCTCCAGAAGGTGGCCGCCCATACGCACCAACTGCACAAAATGCTTGGCAAATGGGAGAACTTGTTGGTTACAACCTATATGCAGCATTAGAAGGCAAAAAACTAGAAGAATTTTCACCTGTAAACTCAGGAACACTTGCTAGCCTTGGTCGTAAGGATGCTGTTGCTACAGTTGGAGCTAATAACACTCCACTTAAAGGTCTACCAGCTTCATTAATGAAAGAAGCAAGTAATGTTCGTTACCTGTCTCATATTAAGGCAATGTTCAGCCTTGCTTATTAAGTGAAATGTTGAACTAAAGAAATGTAATATTGCACTATGATTGAAAGCTTCCATTTTAAATGATTATTTTTAAATGGAAGCTTGGAAATCGAGTATTCCATGAACTGGAACAAGGGGAACGTGAAGTAAAATAAATGATTGCTTGATCGAGGGTCATACTCACAATAGCTATTCTAGATATTTTTTCTCAGTCCCGTGGTCCAGTTCATATAGATTATTAAGGATTTTTCATTGACACGTCTACAACTACACCAAAAACTTCATTAACCCAAGTCTCTTGGCTTTCCTCCCCTACTTCACAAATCCTGAACAGAAGATACCTACATAAAATAACCCCCAATTTAGAGAAATTCCATACATTATCTAAGGATAGAAAGAGACCATTCATCCTTGAGATGAATGGTCCCTTTTTGAAAGTCAATAAAATATAGAAACAATCTTTGCCCCTAAAAGAACCTACTAAATAACTTGGTTGATGCCAAATCTAAGGATAAAACCCTCTGGCAATCTTGCGTTTGTCAAAATCCCGGTTTCCTTTAAGCGATTACTATTATAGGAAGATACTTGCATCAAATCTTCATCCATATAAGCAGGATGAGTCATTATTTCCACACTTTGCCCATCGATTACCCGACCCTTGAGATTTTGAAAATAATCTTCAACCACCGTTTCTCCATAAAAATCATCAAGAAAAACATCTGTAACGGTTTGGACACCAGCAAAATGTTTTCCAGCATTACGCACAGGAAGTTGATATTTCTCTGTCAGATTTTTTACAACCGGCAGAAAATTTTCAATCCCGTGTACATGATGATGGCTGTCTAAATGAGACGGATAAAGACCAAATTCTAAAAATCTTTCAATCTGAGCTGACCATTCTCTTTCCAATTCAAGCAAAGAAATGTCGGCTGGTTCACCATATACCACCCCTTGTTTCTTGAAGTGTCCGGAATCGTCAATTAAACTCGGCACGTCGCTCAACAAAGGTGTCCCCCATGTCAATACCAAGTGTATACCGACTTTCAACGAGGGCGTCCTCTTTGCGATTTCAATCGCATGCTCCGTTGCTTTTGCATTCATCATGATCGTTGTTGAATTGACAATTCCATATTTGTGGCTATCCAAAATTCCGTAATTTACTGATTTAGTTAACCCGAAATCATCTGCATTTACAAGAACTTCAATCATGATAGGTTATCCTGCAATTCCTTTTTTTCAAAAAACTGTGGCAAGAAATCTTTATGCGCTTCAAGCATTTCGTCTAAAATAAGTTTCGCAACCCGGTCACTTGGAACGAGAGGATTAATCGTCATAGCAAGCAATGCAGTATCATAGTTACCTGAGATTGCCGCTTCGATGGACACTCTTTCAAATGACTTGATTTGCTGGATTAGACCACGAATCGCCACTGGAAGCTCTCCTACGTTAATTGGTTTCGGACCATCCTTAGTAATCACACAGCTAATTTCAATAGCCGAACCATACGGAATTCCCTCAATAGCCCCATGGTTGATAGTATTTACCGCTTGAATGTCACACTTATCCGAATGCATCGAGCAAATTAAACGCACTGCTGCATCGCTGTAGTAAGCGCCTCCTCGCTCTTCAAGCTGTGGTGGCTTAATAGCCAGCCCCTTGTCTTTGTATAGCTCGAATAATCCTTCTTCAAGCTTTTGAACCACCTCAGCGCGTGTTTCACCTTTTTCAGCATCCTTCAACTCTTGAGCAAGCACATCTCCTGTTTTGTAATAGTAATTGTGGTATGGACAAGGGAACAAATTTAAAGCTCTAAGGAATTCTGGCTCCCAGCCCATTGCGTGAATATTCTTCATTGTAACGGCTTTAGCTGGATCTGTTATCAGATTAATGATTTGATCTTTCACACTTTTCCCATCAACGAATACATCGAGGCCGTAAACCATATGGTTCAAACCTGCAAAGTCGATCCGCACTCTTGAGGGCTCCACGTTCATTAAATCCGCTACTCCACGCTCCATACCAATCGGTACATTGCAAAGTCCGATGACTTTGGTAATATTACTGTGACGTAACACAGCTTCCGTTACCATACCAGCAGGGTTTGTGAAGTTAATCAACCATGCATCCGGACAAACTTCCTCCATCTCACGAGCTATATCAAGAATAATAGGAATTGTTCTAAATGCCTTGAAAAGTCCACCTGGTCCGTTCGTCTCCTGTCCAATAACTCCGTGTTTCAGTGGAATCTTTTCATCAAGAGCCCTAGCAGCGAGCTGACCAACACGTAGCTGAGTTGTTACATAGTCAGCTCCTTTAAGCGCTTTCTTTCTGTCTAATGTTAGATGAACATCAATCTTTACACCAGCCTTTTCAACCATCCTTCTTGCTAAGTCCCCAACAATTTCAAGCTTTTCCTTTCCCGCTTCGATATCCACAAGCCAAATCTCGCTTACTGGAAGCTCTTCATGGTATTTAATGAAACCTTCAATCAGTTCCGGCGTATAGCTCGAGCCGCCGCCAATTGTGACAATTTTTAACCCCTTACTCATTCTGCTGTCCCCTCCTTCACAGCATCTGCATTTAAAAACTCTTCACGCAGATCAATCATTTCTATCGCAAGATCCCTTACCGTCATGGCTGTCATTAAATGATCCTGAGCATGCACGAGGAGAATTGGAAGGTCAAATTGGTCTCCGCCTGCTTCTGCATGGATTAATTGAGTTTGAAATTTATGGGCTTGTAATAATTCTGTTTCTGCCTCAGCGATTTTCAATCTAGCAGAATTAAATTCTTTTTTCTTCGCTTCTTGCATAGCTTCCATTGCAAAGCTTCTCGCATTTCCACTATATAAAATCAGTTGAAATGATAATTGGTATAATTCTTCTTTTTCCACTTTTATCACTACTTTCTTAAACGTTTAGCGTTTCTGAATCTTTTGTAAGCTCTGTTTTATTTTTTGTGTCTATCTTCACTTGGGCATAAACGAATGGTAAATAAATCACTGTTGAAATGACTAAATTTATAGCAGCTAATACCGCACCCGACATATGTCCCCCTGTAGCAAGAAATCCTCCAATAATCGGTGGTGTAACCCAAGGTATCTTAGCGACAATTGGAAAAACCATTCCGCTACTTACTGCTATATAAGAAATAACTGTTGTAATTACTGGACCGAGGACAAATGGTATGAACCACATTGGGTTCAGAACAATAGGCAATCCGAATAGAATGGGTTCGTTAATCTGGAACACCCCTGGTGCCCCTCCAAGTGCAATCATCTGTTTATAACGTTTTCGGCCGGCAATGATCATTGCAATGATCAGACCCAATGTTGCTCCAGATCCACCTAAATAAACAAATGCATCTAGGAAAGAACCTGCCAGTACTCCGTATTGGTCCATATCTTTGACACCTTGTGCGTATAAATCAATATTTTTCACCCCCGAACTTTCAAAAAGCGGTGTTGTAATTCCACCAAGGATATTTGGTCCGTGTAAACCAATCATCCATAATAAATGAACAAGAAATACTAGTAAAATGGCAAATGGCAGTGAATCTACAGCACTTTGTAAGGGGGAGACAATTACTTTACTAAGCCAGTCATTTAATACCTGTCCATCTGTAACTTTACGAAAAAGTAGTCCGAACACACCAGCAAAAAAGATTGTTGCCATTCCCGGCACTAACTTTGCAAATGAACGAGCTACTGCTGGTGGTACTCCATCAGGTAATTTAATGACTAAATATTTTACTCTTGAAAGTCTAACAAATATCTCTGTTGCTACAAGGGCAACGACTATTCCTGTAAATAAGGCTGTTGCATTAAAATAATTTACGCTGACGAATCCCCACGCTCCGCCTGTAACATCCTTATCATCGATGGTTAAAGTGACATTGCCGATTTGAGGCAATAATAAGAAAAAACAGGCTGCAGAAACCAACATTGCTTCAAAACCGTCATCCCCGTACGATCTTGCTAGTTTATAAGAAATACCGAACACAGCGAATACCGTCATAAACACAAAGGTTCCAAACCAAATATCACTGCCAAGCGTATTCCATGCTGGGCCGAAAATGGCCTCCATCATTCTTCCATAAGGCTTGATGACTTGCCCAAGGTTATTAAACAGGACAGCAAACGACCCGATCATTGTAATCGCTATCATTCCAATCAACGTATCACGAATTGCAAGTAAATGACGGTTATTCCCTACCCTTACAGCTCCAGGCATAATATACTTATCAATAAAAGTCATCATATCCTTATTCTCCTTTTATTAAAGTAGTGGCTTGTTTTAGTACTTCTTCACCATTACATAGACCATAGAACATTGGATTGATGGTTGCGACTGGAATTCCTTTTTCTTTTCCTGCTTCCTGTAACTTAGAAAGAAGATATCGAACCTGTGGACCTAATAAAATGACATCAGCCTTATCCATTTCGTTGTTCACTTCTGCAGAACCAACAGCCCATATTTTACAATCTACTCCTTGTTTCTTTGCACTGTCTTCCATCTTGGTAACTAGCAAACTTGTAGACATTCCGGCTGAACAACATAATAAGATATTCATTGAAATTACCCCCCTTTTTAATAATTGATTATTCTGTATTTTTACAATAAATGAAATCACACATTTTTTGCTCAACCAATGATTTGTCTTTTTCATATCACTCTCCTTAAAAGATAATTACTAAACTGGGTATTATTGCCTCTGTATTTATATTGTAGTTACAAATATAGAAAATATCAACACAAATTTTTATTTGTTACTACAAATTTATTATTTAATGTTGATTATTGAACTTATCCGAGATAATCTTAATGTATATATTGGAAAGAGTTTAGGAGGAATCACTTTGGAAACCATGAATAAAGAAGCGGCATTGCATTCCATAGTTAAGGAATCAATTATCAATCTAATAAAAAACGGCGAATATCAAACGAATACAAAATTACCAACTGAAGCGGAATTTTGTAAAATATACGGAGTAAGCAGGACAACAGTTCGCACTGCTTTACAGCAATTGACTGTCGAAGGCTATATCTATCGTGTTCAAGGCAAAGGGACTTTCGTTTCGGAAAATAAAGTGAAGCAATTTCTTACAAGCACGGTTGAAAAGTTCTCTGAGCAAGTCACGATGCAAGGGAAAAACCCCTCTACAAAGGTCATAAGCTTAAAGGTTATTGAAGCAAACGCTACCCTAGCCAATCTTTTCAAGCAAAACGTAGGTGATCCTGTCAACAAGCTAGAGCGTGTGCGTTACGTAAACGATGTCCCACTTCAATATGAAATAGCCTATCTCCCTTGGTACAAAACGCCTGGGCTGAATATTGAAGCCTGTGAAAAATCACTCTTTAATGTGCTTGAAACACAGTTTAGTTTAAAAGTAAAAAAAACAGTCGAACACTTGGAATTTTCCCTTGCCGATGACTCCATTTCAGATAAGTTAGAAGTCCCTAATGGTTCACCCTGTTTTTCGTTAGAAACATACACATATGAGAATGATGGATCGGTTATTGAATTCTCTAAGACCCTCTTTAGAGGCGACCGTGCACACTTTGTTATTGAACGAAACTATTAAAATATTTAAACACTAAAAAAAGACGGATACTTGCTTCAATAAGGCCATTCGTTTTTTTATATGTAATTCTCTTAATCTAAGGAATATAATATTCCCTATATTGTGCCATATGAAGTTTTCTCATTTTTAATTCATTTAAAAAGGTTAATTCAATATTTTATTTAATCATGGTTTTTCAAATACAAAAACACAGCAATCATTATAAGGATTGCTGTGGCTAATAATATAGACTTTACCAAGATTATTCTACAAAGCTTTAATATAAAAAGGTGTTTATTGCTGAACTCCAATTCATACTTATTTATGATTTCTCAATCCTTCGGAGATGTATACATTCAATTAATAGACTTGTCAGGATATTATCAAACACCGATTTGTTTAATATCGTTAGTCTTAATATTTTTCAAGCGCTTAATATCCAAGCGAATCAATATAGAGATGATCAAAGCAACCACGAAAAAACCTGTGAAAACGATTAAGCTTTGGGAATAGCTACCTGTTGTTTCTCTAATCCATGAAGCGAACATCGGTCCAACAAGACCTGCTGCTGCCCATGCCGTTAAAATATAACCATGAATAGCACCTAACTGCTTTGTTCCGAACAAATCACCGATATACGCTGGAATCGAAGCAAACCCTCCCCCATAGCAGGTATAAATAATCGCTAATAAAATTTGAAAAACAACTGGATTATCCGTAAATGTCAAGAGTGGGAATGCGATGACTTGTATGGAAAAAAATACGGAATACGTATTCGGGCGACCAATGAAATCTGACACAGATGCCCAACCTATACGTCCAAGGCCATTAAAAGCACCAAGAACCCCAACTAGGGCAGCTGCTGCAACGGCACTCAATCCAATACTTTCCTGAGCAAGTGGAGATGCTGCTGAAATGATAGCAATCCCACAGGTAATATTAATAAACAGCATGAGCCAGAGATAATAAAATCGTTTTGTCTTTACTGCCTCGTTTGCCGTTAGTTGCGAAAGATCCTGCAATGGCTTCACTTTTCCCATTTTAATTTTTTCTTTATACCCATCAGGTAGCCAGTCTTTCTCCGGAGGCTCCAAGTAAAGAGATGAAGCTATCATTATAATAAAGTAAGCGGTTCCAAGAGTGAAAAAGGTATTAGCAATTCCAATAGAACCAATCAAACTTTGAATGATTGGTGAGTTAATCAGTGCCGCAAATCCAAAGCCCATAATGGCTAGACCAGTCGCTAGCCCCCTACGATCTGGAAACCACTTCACTAAGGTCGATACAGGGGCGATATACCCTACGCCAAGTCCGATTCCACCGAAAACTCCATATGCAATATAAAGTAAAGGTAATGATTCCATGTTGATCGCTACACCAGCACCCGAAATACCTAAGCCAAAAAAAACGGCTGAGAGTATACCAGCTTTTCTAGGACCATACTTTTCAACAAAATGTCCAAGAAATGCCGCGGATAGGCCAAGAAACAAAATTGCAATACTAAATGTTAAGCTAATATCAGTCAAATCCCATCCGAATTCACTTGCGAGTGGTTTCGTAAATACGCTCCAAGCATACACAGAACCAATCGACAGGTGAATCCCAACTGCCGAGGCAGCAATCAGCCACCGATTCTTTGTTTTTCCCATTTCTCCATCATCCCCTTAACAAAATAAACCGCAAATGATTATCTACCAGTGACAGAATCTGCGGTTACCTACCAGCAGGATCACCGCTGTTTACATCCTCATATCAATGAAGTGCACTTTTACTGGTAAAGTAACAGATTTCTGCCCTAGATATAAAATATCACAATTAAGTGAACTTTCTACAAAAATAGTAATAAATAGATAAATTTCACAAGTTTTTTTGGAGTTTGGATAATTAAGGAGAAACTACCTTTCCTTCAATGCAAAATATCCATTTCGATTTGAAACTTTTTTATGAATAGTTTACCTTCCAAAAAGAGTTTTGTTTACTATAACAATTGATATATGACAAATTTCTCATAAGGATTATGCTCAGATAAATCTGGTAACATTACTTCTTCTTTCATTTCAAAAGCGGTTTGATTTTCTAAGAAAAAGATATAATCTTTTGATCCATAAAATAAAACCAATTCGATTTCCCGTGGTTCCTTTTCGAATGAAAGCAATATATTATTAATGATTTTCATGAAAATTTGCACGGAAAACGGATTAAAGAAATAAAAACGATTGTCTCGCAAATCAATCTCGTAATTTTCTGCCAAACAACAATGAAATTCTATATTATCTTTGTTTTTATTCGTTTTTTTCATATACCTATTTCGGTTTTCAATAGCTTCTATATAGAAAGTTCTATTCATTTCTACTCCAACAACAGAAGCTTGAAATAAGTAATGAATAAAGAAATTCAATCGCCCTTTACCACAACCAAAATCCACAATGCGATCACTACTTTTTAATTGATACTTCTTGAATAATTGTTCTAGTGCGCTATATGGCGTTGGCTCATAACGATGATAATGCAAAGACTTATTAAATTCCTTTTGTTCTCCTACTGTTTTGATGTTTAGCAATTCTTCATAATATGTTTCTTTCATTAATACACACCTGCTTAAATGGAATAGTGATTTTTCATGGATTATTATATAAAAAAATCAATTTAATAGTAAGCCCTGGTTTATGTCGAGGATTGTATTTTTTCATTATTCTTTTCATAAGATGCCTTCTAGCTAATGTTAAAAACCCCGAATAATGAAAGTGCTTATTCGGGGTAAAGTTTATTATATGAATATCTACTCTATCGTTATTTCGACTGTGCTTTTGCTACAAATTCATTGAAATCGGAGATACTTGGGTTGGCCATATAGTGGCCGCCTTCCACCTGGATCGTCTGTCCTGTAATGAATTTTGACTCATCAGATGCAAGGAATACAACGGTATATCCGATATCATCCGCTTCACCGTGGTTTGGCAATGCATTATACTTGGCAAATATATCGAGTACAGCTGGAGGAATATTATCCTTTGCTGCAGGAGTTAAAATAAGGCCTGGTGCCACTCCATTGCAACGAATATGATCTTTACCATATTGTGCAGCGATATAACGAGTCAGGTTCACAACACCTGCTTTTGACGCGCCATAAGCTGATCGTACGGCATCGCCCGCAAACCCAGCCATTGATGCAGTATTGATAATGGAACCTCCACCTGCTTTAATCATGTGTGGAATAGCAAATCTGCTTCCTAATAGTACACTTTTCAAGTTTACATCCATAAGTCGATCCCATTCATCCAAATCTAAATTCACTACATCAAGATCTTTATGTAAGTTAGTTAAGCCAACATTATTAACTAGTACTGTAATAGTTCCGTATTGTTCTATTGTAAAGTCAACAGCAGCCTTAATCGAATCTGCCTGTCCAGCATCTAAAAATACTCCGGTAGCTTCTCCACCTTGTTTTTTAATGCTTTCTGCCGCTTCCTTAGCTCCTGCTTCATTAAAATCAGCTATCACGACTTTTGCGCCTTCTTTAGCCATTAATGTGGATATAGATAATCCAATACCAGATGCTCCACCTGTCACTAACGCTACTTTACCTTGTACTCTCCCCATAATTCTCCACCTGCTTTTCAAAATATAACGTTCTTACTTTTTTTTATTTATGCCCAACATGTCTAGAATGCACCTGCAATAAGTAGATTACAAATAATTATACTCATTGTTCATTTTTCAATATATAAATAGGTGTAACTTGAAATAATGAAATAAAATTCCTGACTACCTTGATATCATTTCGAATAATTATTCTATATGTTTTCTCTATACTAGACTTTCCAAAACAGCAAAAAACAAGCTGAAGCATCAAAATATGCTTCAGCTTGTTTTTCATTTCTCTTCATCTGCATCCCATATGATCCAATCATGAACCTCAAGGATTTCCAAAAATTTCATTAACCGTGGTAGGGCTGGTTCTGCTTCCTCACCAAAATGTTCGCTCATAGCTTCAGAAATCTGATTAACATTTCTTTGGAATTCCATTTGTTGAATAGCAAATGCTCCAAATTTATCTAGCTTGATTCGGCGAACTGAAGGCTGTTTGAAAAAACGAATCGTTATTCTTTCCACAAAATTGGTCCGTTGAATGATCAAAAAGGTTGCTTCCGAAGAATCATGTTCCAAAGTGACGCGTCTTTCCAAATGAGGAACCATTGTTAACAGATTCCTCTTTTGTGATTTGCGTTTACGAAGCATCTTCTTTTTTCCCTTTGCTAGATATGAACCAGAGCAATCCAGCTAGAGCAAGGAATAGTAAGAATGGAATCAGATTGCTTGCTAATTTCGCAGCAGCTGGAACTTGAACTCCTGCTGCAATCAATATTGCAATAAACACACCAATTAATGATTCTCCTGCTATTAATCCAGATGCAAATAATGTACCTCTATCTACTCGTGCTTTTAGTGCTTCTTTTGTTTTCGCGAAGTATTCAACGAAGAAACGTACAAATCCACCAATCATAATTGGGGCACTAGTATGAACTGGCAAGTAAATACCTACTGCAACAACTAGTGAATTTAGACCGAAAAACTCTAAAGTGATGGCAATGGCCGCACCGATAAAGATAAGGGTCCAAGGTAAGTCTCCTCCAAGAACACCTTCAGCAAGTATTTTCATAAGTGCCGCTTTAGGTGCAGGAAGTTCTGCAGATCCCATTGTATAGGCATTATCCATTAGAACTAGGATAAACCCAATCACTGAAGCAGAAGCGACAACACCAATCATCATAGCAACTTGTTGTTTCCATGGCGTTCCACCTACGATATAACCTGTTTTTAAATCTTGAGAAACGTCACCTGAAACAGCAAGTGCTGTACAAATGATTGCAGCCACGGTTAAAGCGGCCACCATTCCAGTTGTACCTGTAAAACCAGTAGCTTTATAAACAATCGCTACAATTAATAGTGTGGCTATAGTCATTCCAGAAACAGGGGAAGAAGAACTTCCGACGATTCCAACAACCCTTGAAGCCACTGTTACGAATAAAAATCCAAAAATCGCAATTGCAATCGCACCGATGATTCCTACATCTGTTATAGGTGTGAAAGCAATGATTAAAATAACAATGATTGTTCCCAACCAAACGTATTTAGCTGGTATGTCTTTTTCAGTACGTATAGAACCAGATTTAAGTTGTCCTTTATTAGCTTTTACGCCTTTAAGAGTATCAAAAACTGAACTGAAAAGAATAGGTAATGTTTTAATTAAAGTGATTAATCCGCCAGTAGCAACTGCACCAGCTCCAATATAACGGATATAGTTATCCCATATTCCCCATGCGTCCAATTCACCGATTGGTACATCAGAAGGGAAAATAGCTGTTGTATTGGTGCTTCCAAAGAAACTAATTGCTGGTATAAGAACGACCCAGGCTAATAACCCTCCACCTAGCATTTGTCCAGCAACACGTGGTCCAATGATATAACCTACTCCCAAAAGTGAAGGAAAGGCATCAAGTCCAACTACTGCATTTTTAAAATTCGAAATTCCTGTTTCAACTTCTGTTTTGAAAAGCTTAAATCCATCACCAAGCGCTTTAACAACTCCACCGATTACTAATCCGGCTCCGATTAACTTGGCACTTGTACCACCTTTTTCACCTGACTTCAGTACTTCAGCACATGCCGTACCTTCAGGATAAGGTAATGTTTCATGTTCTCTCACAATTAAAAGTTGACGAAGGGGAACCATCATAAAGACTCCTAGGAATCCCCCCGTTAATACAACGAAAATGATAAATGCTTGACTCACTTCGATATCCCACATGAATAATGCTGGAATAGTAAATACAGCACCGGCGCCAATGGCCTCACCTGCTGTGGTCATCGTTTGCACAATATTGTTCTCTAAAATTGAATCCCTACGAAAAATCCCTCTTAAAATAGCCATGGAGATTACCGCCGCGGGTATTGAAGCAGAGACAGTTAATCCAATAAGTAGGCCTAAGTATGCATTTGCTGCCCCAAATACGACGGCAAGAATAATCCCTAGAATTATAGCTGTTACAGTTAATTCTGGTAGAGATTTAGATGCAGATACGTACGGGACGAATTTACTTTCTTTTGAATTGTTCGACAATTTAGCCACTTCCTATGTTAAACTTTTAAAATCATAGGAAACATTATATCACTGTAATTTCATAACACGCAATGGGAAAATTCTGCTTATTTAAAATTAGACTATAGTGAATATTCAGATAAGCTCATTTCATTTCAATATTATAGAAGAATAATGCTCAATTAATACCTTCTATCTTCTAGTGTTAAATACAAAACTAATATGGGTACCCATATCGTCAAACTCTGGCTAATCACTACAAAATTCTAATCGAAGTCAATGGTAAAACTGAATTGCTGTTTCTTTTTACGATTGATTTTCAGACTTGAGACGCAATAAATTTCAACAGCAGCTTAGGTTTATAGATCTATTTCTCAGGGACGAACAAAAATAAAGTATATGTCAACAGGCCATGATACGGATTAATGTTTTGGATTTTCACGGAGCTGTTTACCATAGAACAAAAATGGACTATATATCCAATTTCAACCGGAATTTATCCTAACTGGTCTAGTACCTTCCTAGTTCTAGCACAATAAAATTAAACATTACTATTTAATATAACCAATTAAACAGAGTTCAGACGTTTGAAATTATACGCCTGAACTTTTTATATTATTTAAATTAATAGTATTAAATTGAAGTAAAGATTGAGTTATACATGCCATCTTTATGCTTTTATTTTGTAAACACCTTAGGTGAATTAATTATTATATTACTCTTACATCGGATTCCCATTTGCATTTGTTACAAACTGTACAACAATTGATTTTTAACTAGGCTTTTGCACATTAAAATGAATATATACATATCCTGCATTAAACTACGATTTTTAAAAGGAATGATTTACCATGGTTTCATATATGGACTACACTTCACCATCAACACAATTCACTTTTGATATAAATAAAAGTCTCCTCGTAAAAAAAGATAATCAAAACTATATAAATGTATTAGGTGTCAAACAATTGAACACACTTGAAAATACGTCTTTACTAGATATTTTCCTGAGCGTCAACAATGTGGTGGAACCGCATTATCACCAAAATGCTGCAGAACTAGTTTACTGTATTTCTGGAGCTGCAACTGTTTCATTACTGAATCCTTTTACAAAACAAATACAGAATTATCCTATTACACCTGGTCAAGTAGCCAACGTTCCACAAGGTTGGTGGCATTATGAAGTGGCGACTCTTGATGACACACATCTACTTGCTATTTTTAATGCACCAACGCCCGAAGTAATTCTTGGTTCGGATATCTTGAAATTGACACCTCCGGATATTATGGCGCATACCTATTGCATGGATGAAAACCAATGGAAAAAAGCAATTTCACCAGTCAAACCAGCAACATTTATTGGTCCACCTGCTAACTGCAAAAGAGCTAGTGAAGGCGTTACACATCAATATCCGCAGCAGTATATAAATCACTATGAAAACCAAATGTATACAACTCCGGCATATAACTATCAAATTCCACCAAATCCTCAGTATTATTTTTACTAAAAGTTTACTCATCTTCTGATAATTTTTAAAAAAATTTGAAAGACAGGTTTAGAAAAATAAATAGGTGTTATTAAGTGATTTTTTCATTCAAAAAACAATGGAGAACCCTATATAAAAAGGGTTCTCCATTGCTATTAATTACATGACTCTTTTAAAAAGTCGATTTCATATATTTTCGCTACACCCCACTAAATTATAGAGAGGAATCAATTTTTAAATTCTCATATATTATAGAAGAAACTAGTCGGAATATGAAATTTGAAAAAGATAAATCCTAGTATTGAATAATCGTATCCAAGTATGTGCTGGATTTAATAATACTTATTTACACATTAGGTGACCACCATAATATGAATGACCACAAAAATGACCACAAATTTTCTATTCGGAAATGAAAAGTTATGAATACATAGGATTGATAAAATTAAGTAAATGAGTAAAAGTAACTTTATCACTAGATTTTATATTACGCTTCCAATCTCCTTGAATACATTCAAAAAAATCGCATGCTCTGTATTAAAATATACCCTAGCGTGCATTTAGGATTGACAGGATACAGTCTATTATCGGATAACAATATATGGTCTCATCATCTCATAATCCTCGTGCTCTAATATATGACAGTGCCAAACATACAATCCTGTATAGGGACCAAACTTCATGATAATTCGAGTTACTTGTTTAGGATTAGCTCTTACTGTATCCTTCCCTCCTCGTTCTTGTGGTTCGGGTGGCAACGCGGGGCCCGTATAATGGATAATTCTCTCCTTGTTATACTTTTCTACATCGAAATCTCTCCGGTCTAATATTTGAAAATCAATTAAGTGAAGATGAATAGGGTGTGTATCTGTAGTTAAGTTAATTAGATACCATATTTCGGTTGATCCCAATTTTGGATTTTCTGTAATAGGGGCATCCCACGGTTTATTATCTAATAACATGAATTCCCGTCCGTACTGATCCATATTATCATTTAAAGTTAAGTATCTCTCCTTTGAAGCTGACTGTTCAATTATCTTTGGAAAAGGCTCCATATACGACGGAATAACACTGGTATCAATACTTGTAAGAGGAAGAGCGACTCTAAATTCCATCACTATACCTACTGCATTTGCAGGATCTCCATCTGGAAAAGGTGCGGGGGCGTCATTTTTCACGATAATATTCTTTTCCTCAAGATTGGTAAAATCAATGATGACATCTGCTCTTTCTGCAGGTGCCAATATGATTTCTTTGACTCCTATCGGATATTCCATTAATCCTCCATCCGTTCCGATTTGATAAATAAGTTGTCCCGAATCAAGCTTGAACCTATAGAAACGGGTGTTAGATGCATTAAGCAGCCTAAATCGATATTTACGTGGTTCCACTTTTAAAAAGGGCCATACTTTGCCATTCACTAGGATTGTATTCCCAAAAAATTCAGGAACTATCGATGTTTCTAATTCCACAACTGGTTTTTCTGGCTTTCTTGGGTAATAAAGAGAACCATCATAATTAAAGGTTTTGTCTTGAATCATAAGAGGGATTTCGTATTGACCAGCTGGTAAATTTAATAAACTTTCCCGTTGCTCTCTTACAAAGTAAAATCCTGCCAATCCAGAATATACATTGAGTCTTGTGATACCAAGTGAATGATCATGATACCAGAGGTTGCAAGCCCGCATGTTATTATCATATTGATATATTTGCTTTCTAAAATATGGACCCACTTGTTTGAATCCTTTTGTAAACCAAGCCTCCGGGTAGCCATCACTTTCCGGTTCAACACTAGCGCCATGAACATGTACTACCGTTCGTACTTCCGGTACATCCAAATGGGCACCATGTACCGTATAGTCTACCGGCAAAAGATGTTTTTCTGGAAGATTGTTGATCCATTTGATAAACACTTTTTCTCCGCTCTCTACTTCAATTGTAGGTCCTGGATAGCTGCCTTCATAGCCCCATACAGTTGTATCATTTAACTCACTATGGAGTGATTGTTTAAATTCTGTCATATTCACTTCATAATAAGTATGAAATTGATCTTTCCATCGAGCTTTTAAAATAGGTGGGATAGGAAGTTCATCTACAAATTTAGAGAGAAGCATATTTCCGCTCCTTTCTGATCATAATTAACTTCTTTCTAAGGTTATAAAAATTACAAGCATTGTATGACAAATTCAAATTGATTCAATGAGATATTTCTCACAACATATTCAATATACTTAATACAGTAGGGGCTTTAGTAAGTTATTCCACTCCGTTCTGGGAAGGCTCAGTTTTTTTACAAATAGAACCCTCAATGGCTTTTCAATTTGGACTACCCATATTATTAGTAAGGGAAGATAATACTGACACAAATACTGGAATTTAGGCAGGAGGAATTGCCCCACTCAACACATTTATAGTTTGGGAGTCTAAAAATCAATCTGTTGATGAATTCTTTAGTAGTATTCAATGGAGAGAAGCCTTTGCTAATTGAAGTGCAGAGGTAAGAAATGGATATTTTAATCAGACAGAGCCTAAATTCAAGTACAGATGTAGTACACAGGATTAAAAAATTATTTGATTGGAGTACGCTTTTTCAAAGCAAGTCTATCATAATAAAAGAGTGATATAAAACAAGTTGAGATGATGTCTTTGTTTAGCGAACGGTGAACTGGCACTTTAGTACCAAATTGAACATTTTTAATAAGCCGAAAAAATACATATTTTCGGCGTATTTTACATACAAAAAAATATTTCCATAAACAGCATTTTTTAGTTTCCAAAACACTTTTCAAAAGCTCTAGGTAAAAAGAGCATGGGCCAATAAATGTGGTCATTTAGTGGTCATGTCACCAAAATAACGCTGGAGATTCCTTGTAAATAAAGGGTTCTCCAGCGTTTATAATTACATGACCCGCTTGAACATCTTCTCCATCTCATAAATCGAATATGAGATGATGATAGGTCTTCCGTGTGGGCAAGTGAATGGGTCTGTTGTTTGTCTTAGTTCATCTAATAGTGCTTGAATTTCGTCATTCCGCAGATGACGGTTTGCCTTTATAGAGGCTTTACAGCTCATCATGATCGCCGCTTCTTCGCGGAGTTTTTTGATGTCGACTTTTTTCATAGATAACAATTGTTCAATCATTTCTTCAAGGATTTCCTGTTCAATACCTTTAGGAAACCACTGAGGGTGTGACCGAACTATATAGGCATTATAGCCGAACTCCTCTAAATATACGCCAACTTTTTCCAGTTCATGCTGGTATTCATTGATTCGGATACATTGGTCGGTCGAGAACTCAAGAGTGATGGGAACCAGCATATCCTGTAGCTCGTTTTCGACACGTCCGACTTTTTCTTTAAAATACTCGTATTTTATCCGTTCCTGGGCAGCGTGCTGGTCGATGATATACAGGCCTTTTTCGTTTTGGGCGAAAATATACGTACCATGCATTTGCCCGATAGGGTACATGGGCGGGATGCGGCTTGCCGATTCATCGATTTCGATCTCTTCCTCTTGTTCGACTGTATATGTTGTATACCCTTTTGCGGATTCGAAATATGGTCTTCTTTCGCCTTCCGGAATGACCGGGATATACGTGTCTGCCATTTGCTGCTGTTCGTCACTACTGTAAACTAATTCCTCTATTGGTTCGATATTCACGATTTCTTCAACAGGATCTTGATAGTTCTTCTGTTCCTGATTTTCTCGAATCAAGGTATTCTTCAGGAGTGAGGCTTCTTTCTTTGCTTCTTCAAGGACCCGCTTCCCGCTTTCCACGACATGATCTAAATCTAGCGTAGTTTGCTCACTTTTTACCTGTTCCAGCTTTGGTGAGGGGGTATATCCACTTGGAATTAAAGACAGTTTTTTGAACGCAGATTTAATTGTTTCTGACACAAGACTGTACAATTCCTGTTCCTTACTAAGCCTTACCTCCATTTTAGATGGATGAACGTTGACATCGACCAAAATTGGATCCATTTCAATATTTAATAATGCAATCGGGAAACGGCCAATAGGAAGAAGGGTATGATACCCATCCAAGATTGCTTTCACAAGTGCATAGTTTTTTATAAACCGACCGTTTATCATCGTTGATATATAATTTCGTGAGGCACGAGTGACCTCGGGCATAACGATATATCCAGATAGAGTGAAGTCCAATGAACTTGCCTGAATTGGAATCATCTTTTTAGCGATATTCATACCGTAGATTGCTGCTAGTACTTGCCGCACATCCCCATTACCATTCGTATGCAGGATACGCTTATCATTGTGTGATAAACGAATCGAAACATCCGGGTGGGAAAGTGCCAGCCGGTTAGCGACATCCGTAATATTACCGAGTTCGGTATGAATCGTTTTCATATATTTCAACCGGGCAGGTGTATTATAAAACAAGTCGGAAACCATGATATCCGTACCTTTCCGACTGGAAGAAGCTTCGAGTTCCTTAACCATGCCCCCTTCAAGAAGTATACGTGTTCCTACTCCTTCACCGGTGCAGCTTTTCAGTTCGAAACGGGAAACTGAAGCGATACTCGGCATAGCTTCGCCTCTGAATCCAAGCGTCCTAATCCGGAATAGGTCATTCTCATCTTTTATTTTACTTGTAGCATGACGTTTAAAAGCTGCCTCAATATCATCAGCTAAGATCCCATCTCCATTGTCTACAATTCGGATAGAACCAAGTCCAGCCTCCACTAATTCAATCTCTATGATGGTACTGTTGGCATCAATGGCATTTTCCACAAGTTCCTTCACGACTGAGGCAGGGCGTTCAACAACTTCGCCAGCTGCGATTTTATTCGATAAAGCCTCGTCAAGCTGTATGATTTTTCCCAATTTCATCGCCTCACTTCAATAGTTCATTTTAGTTTCTTTTGCAATTTATAAAGCATATTCATCGCATCGAGCGGTGTCATTTCCAGAATATCAAGCGATTTAATGTCATCGAGCACCTTTTTTTCCTTAGGAGAAGAACTTATTTTTTCTTTAGGAGCCTCTTCTCTGAAAAAGGATAGCTGTGCCTCATTGACCTCCGCTTTAGGAACAGTTTCAGTAATTGATTCTTTTGAAACAACGGCTGGCTGTGCAGGCAATTCCTTTGCTTGGCCATTTTCATTTTCTAGCTGTGCTAAAATAGCTGCTGCACGGTCAATTAACTGTTTCGGCAAATCAGCAAGCTTAGCCACATGAATTCCATAACTTTTATCTGCTGGTCCTTCTTTTATTTTATGAAGGAAAACAACATTTCCATTTTGCTCAATTGCACTAACATGGATATTTTTCAATTTAGGTAGCTCCGATGCGAGTACAGTCAATTCATGATAGTGTGTTGAAAAGAGTGTCTTTGCTCCAATTTCTTCATGAATATATTCTATGATGGCCTGAGCAAGTGCCATACCATCGTAAGTGGAGGTCCCACGTCCAATTTCATCAAATAAAATCAGACTGTTTTCAGTCGCATTAGTGATCGCATTTCTTGCTTCGAGCATCTCGACCATAAACGTACTCTGGCCGGAAATCAGATCATCGGCCGCTCCAATCCTAGTAAACACTTTATCAAAAATAGGTAATTCAGCTGTAGTTGCTGATACGAAACAGCCAATCTGTGCCAGAATAGATGTTAGCGCAATCTGACGCATATACGTACTTTTCCCGGACATATTCGGACCTGTAATTAAGAGTAGTTCTCGTTCGCTATCCATAAAGCAGTCATTTGGGACATACTCCTGCGATTGAAGCACTTTTTCGACTACAGGATGTCGTCCTTCCTTCAAAACAATTCTTCGATTTTCTGAAAAGACCGGCTTCACATAATGACGCTCTTCGCTAATAGTCGCAAAGCACTGTAGAACGTCTAGCTCACTGACGCCTTTCGCTAGATCTTGTAAACGCGGGATATAGCTTTTTATCTCTTCGCGAAGATTGAGGAATAAGTCATATTCTAAACTGATGCTTTTTTCCTCGGCTTGTAAAATTAACGCTTCTTTTTCTTTTAATTCAGGTGTGATATAACGTTCAGCATTCGTTAAAGTCTGCTTCCGTTCATAGCGCCCCTCTTCAAGCAGATGCAGATTAGCCCGGGTGACTTCAATATAATAACCGAACACACGGTTATAACCGATTTTCAATGACCTAATCCCTGTGCGTTCCCGTTCCTCTCGTTCAAGCTGAGCAATCCAAGTTTTTCCGTTCCTACTGGCATCTCGGTATGTATCCAGCTCCGTGTGGAAACCATCTCGAATAATATTCCCTTCCTTAACGGACAACGGCGGGTTTTCAACAAGCGCAGTTTCGAGCAAATCTGTCACTTCTTCACATGGATCCAATTTATCGGCAAGAACAGAAATATCCTGATTAGAGGCCATTGACTTTACAATTTCACGGATGATAGGCACCTGTTGCAACGAACGTTTCAACTGGATCAAGTCTCGCGCGTTAACATTCCCAAAGGCGACCCGTCCGGCAAGCCGCTCCAAATCGTACACTTCCTTCAGGCGCTCACGGAGGTCTTGACGTTCGAAGTATTGACATTTCAGTGTTTCAACAAGACTTTGTCTCCGCTCAATTTGTTTTTTATTAATGAGTGGTCTGTCAATCCACTGCTTAAGCATACGTCCACCCATTGCTGTTTTCGTTTCATCAAGAAGCCATAATAATGATCCTTTTTTACCTTTGGAACGGATGGTTTCGGTCAATTCCAAATTTCGTTTGCTATAATAATCAATTTTCATAAAGTGTGACGTCTCATATGCAAGAACCGGCTGCAAATGATCAAGACTTCGTTTTTGGGTACGATATAAATAATTCAATAAACGAGAGGTCGTTGTCATCTGCTTTTCGTCCTTTAATAGATGCAGTAAAGGATCGAACGACTCACTATGTTCCAAATTGTCCTCTAATGATAAAGCGGCAGCGCCCCGTTCCTGAAGTTTCTTTTTCCATTCTTCATTAAAATCAGTAGCAATAACAACTTCGCTCGCACCAAGGATGGCAAATTCATTCAGTACCTCATCAAAGTTCTCAATCAAAGTGACCTTATTTTCACCTGTCGATAAATCGTTGTATCCAAAACCAAACTGGTCATTAGAAAAATGAGTGATCGTCGCAATGTAATTGTTTTCTTTTTCACGAAGACCCTTGCTATCCATTTTCGTTCCCGGCGTAATCAGCTGGACAACTTCCCTGCGTACTACCCCTTTGGCTTGCTTAGGATCTTCTGTCTGTTCACAAATCGCTACTTTAAATCCTTTTTCTATCAATATATCAATATAATTAGCCGCCGAATGATACGGAATCCCGCACATTGGAATTCGGTCTTCACTTCCACCTTCTCGGCTCGTTAATGTTATTTCTAGCTCCTGTGACGCATTCAGCGCGTCATCAAAAAACATTTCATAAAAATCGCCTAAACGAAAAAATAAAAAGGCATCCTGATACTCTGCCTTAATTTTTAAATATTGTTGAATCATCGGAGTATATCCAGCCATTCCTTCAAAACCTTTCCTAACTAAAATCTATTACTCACATATGTCTTTTATTATAACATATGGGAAAGCAACATTGCCTGTATTCGAAATTGCATGGTAAATCCCTGAACCTGTGAGTAAAGCTGATAAATTCACTATTCTCTACAGGTATTAACAAGTAAAACTTAACATTTTATCCGTAAACTTATTGGGACTGGTATATCAATATGCCTGCATAAAGCCTGTCCCTCTTCAAATTAAATAAAACCGGATGAAGGGAATGTCATCCGGTAGTGACTTTCTATATTCTATTCGTCTATTCGTCTTCGAATTCATCTAGGAAATCCGGATCTAAATCTTCGAATTCCTCATCATCGAAATCAGAGCCCCAGTCATCCTCACAGCGGCCATCTGGATTTACAGCGACACAAATTTTTGTTTCGCCGACGACTTCTACAAAGAATTCTCTTTCCACATGGACAATGATTTTTTGTCCACACGGGGAGATGCAAGCTTCTAAACAATTAGGCTGTTGGACAGCTTGTGCAACGATTTCATGGTCATCATGACAATCCGGATCACGGTATTTCAGCGAAATCACGTCGGTATATTGTACTTTTTCAGTAACAACTTCCGTCTTTGAATTATGGTTATAGGAATACCAAACGTTGATTTCGTAGCTGCCGTGAATTTCTACCTTTTTGCCGACTTTCTTTGCATCGTATTTATGGTTGATGATCCAACAACCTAGAATGCTAGAAGGATGATGAGCCGGGCAAATGGTGTGTGAGGACTTTGTGAATTTCCGTCCTTTTGCCACCACCGCTTTAGTAATTATCTCTCTATATTGTGACATGCTAGCGAACCCTCCTCATACAGTTTCCATTCATCCTATGCGTGGTAAAAGTCTAGTGTGCGTAGAATTTTTATTGTTTGAAAACTGCTGTATTGTTTTAAACCTAGGTTATTTTATGCGCATGTTTTGGGATATGTGTCACGAATGGGCACTGTATAAGGATTTACGAGTATAAAAAAGCCCTCCTGAAATCAGAAGGGTTTTAGAAAAGTTTATGAACAGCTTCCGCCGCCAGCCTGTACCTGCGAACCTGTTTCACCGCGAAGGATGTCTCCTTCGGTTGATTCAATAATTAAATCCGTCACCTTATTAGAAACTTGTGAGGAGACCATTTGTAAAAGATCATTTACATCAACTTGGGATTGTTTGAATTCTTGGACAATCGGAAGTTCGTCTAATTGTTTTTCAAGTGCATCAATTTTGGCCTGTACTTGGCCGTACGCTTTCTCTTTTCCATAATGTTGGAAGTTAACAGCCTGCTTTTGCAAGCTTTTGATGCTCGCGATCATTTCACGGATTTTTTGGTTTTCGTTGATGTGAGCTTCCGCCCGTTTAAAGAAATCGACTTCTTCTGTGCTGGCAATCATTTCAGCCAACTCTGCCGCTTTTGTTAAAATATCGTCTTTTGTATATTTCGTCATTTTACTCCACCTCAATCGCTGTAGCTTCTTCAACCATATCCCCATTTAATGACCATGTTTTCGTTCCAGTGATTTTCACCTTTACGATTTGGCCTATGGCAGATTTTGGTCCTTTGAAGTTCACAAGCTTATTTTTCGTTGTATAACCTGCTAACACATCCGGATTCTTCTTGCTTTCTCCTTCTACAAGGACTTCTACAATCTGTCCATCATACTCTTTCATTTTTAACGCACACGTTTCATTAACAAGCGCATTCAAGCGTTGCAGGCGTTCTTTTTTCACTTCCATCGGTACATTATCCTGCATTTTCGCGGCTGGTGTTCCCTCGCGTGGTGAATAAATGAAGGTATAAGCAGCGTCGAAACCAACTTCTCGGTATAAAGACATTGTTTCTTCAAAATGCTCTTCCGTTTCATTCGGATAGCCGACAATGATGTCTGTTGTTAAAGATGCAGTTGGGATCGCTTCTTTAATTTTTCTAACTAGCTCTAAATATTGTTCGCGCGTATATTTACGAGCCATAATCTTAAGCGTTTCCGTACTTCCTGATTGAACAGGAAGATGGATGTGGTCTACTAGATTACCACCTTTTGCCAGGACTTCAATTAAGTGATCATCAAAGTCACGTGGATGACTAGTTGTAAAACGAATACGCGGAATATCAATCTTGCGGATTTCATCCATCAAATCACCGAGACGGTATTTAATATCCGTAAAATCTTTACCATATGCATTCACATTTTGGCCAAGCAGTGTTATTTCTTTATATCCTTGTGCCGCTAAATGACGAACTTCCTGAATGATATCTTCCGGACGGCGGCTTCTTTCTTTTCCCCTCGTGAAAGGCACGATGCAGTAAGTACAAAATTTATCGCAGCCATACATGATATTGACCCATGCTTTCGTTTTGCCTTTACGCACTTTCGGAAGGTTTTCAATTACATCGCCTTCTTTAGACCAAACCTCAATGACCATTTCTTTTGAAAGATAAGCTTCATTTAGAATTTGGGGTAGACGATGAATGTTGTGAGTTCCGAAAATCATATCAACAAAATGATGTTTCTCAAGGATTCTTTTTACAACTGATTCTTCTTGAGACATACAACCACAAACACCAAGCAATAAATCAGGTCGTTCCAATTTTAATGATTTTAAATGGCCGAGTTCCCCGAACACTTTATTCTCTGCATTTTCCCGAATCGCACAAGTGTTAAGTAAAATGACGTTAGCATCATCTACCGTGTTTGTCGGTTGATAGCCTAGGGCCGTGAAGATACCAGCCATGACTTCTGTATCATGTTCATTCATTTGACAACCGTATGTACGAATGTAGAACTTTTTGCCTTCTCCCATTCCACGGAAATCTTCTGGAATCGCAAAATCATCATGATATTCGACTTCTTCTTTACCTCGTTTTTTCGCATCTTTTAAGGACGGCGGAATATAAACGGCCTGAAAGTACTTACTGTAGTCCTTGTCGGATTTTTTGTCCGCTGGATTTTCAGCGTGTACTTGTTGTGATTCTAATCGTTGTTTCTCGTTCATGTTAATCTCCTTTCAAAATAGTTAGTTTATTTGTTTCCCTAACTATTTCAAGACCTGTCTTGTTCTAAAGATTTTTATACGTATTTTCCTTATAAAATTACCAGTAAATATTAGCTTTTAAGTGTGATATATCCACATTAACATAGTATAAAGCTTTTACCAGCAAGAAACAATCATTCTGTCGTGCCTACTTCATTTGTAAGAAAAATTTCACAAACTCGGTAAAAATAATTACTAAAAAAGCTCAATTCACCACATTCCATGTGATGAACTAAGCCTCTTCTTAATAGTTAATTAAATAATTCCTAGTTCCTTTCCGGCTTTTTTTAAAGCATCTACTTCTTCTTTAAAATATTCAAAACCCTTCATTTCTCCTCCTTTTCAGTTGGCTAAGGTATTAAGAGTACCTTACCACACTGTCCCTTGATCATCAGTTCAAAACCCTTTTCAAAGTCACTTAGCGAAAAACGATGCGTAATCATCGGTGTGACATCAACTTTTCCACTCCCTAGCAGGCTCGAAACCTGCTGCCAGGTTGAGAACACTTTTCTTCCTGTTATTCCTTGGACAGTAAGACCCTTGAACACAATATCCTCCGTTATATTAAGCGTGACCGGTTGAGCTGGCAGGCTCAAAATTGATATCCTCCCGCCATTTGTAGCCATTTTAAACCCTTGATCGATGGCCGTAGGATTACCGCTCATTTCACAGACCACATCCACCCCATCCTTATCTGTGAGTCTTGCCGTGATTTCCAGAGGATTTTGCTTGATTGAATGAATTGTGTGCGAAGCCCCCATCTTTTTTGCCAGCTGAAGTCGATAATCATTAACATCAAGAGCGATAACTTTATCTGCACCTGCAGCCTTTGCTACAGCCACTGCCATAAGCCCAATTGGTCCGCAGCCAATGATCGCCACCGTTTTACCAAGCACTTCACCAGCAAGCACAGAATGGACGGCATTTCCCATCGGTTCTTGGATCGTAGCTATATCAAGTGGCATGTCAATCGGATTTTTCCAAAGATTCTTGGCTGGCAAAGCTACATATTCAGCAAAGCACCCTTGTGTATCGAGACCAATAATGTTTGTATTTTTACAAATGTGTAACTGTCCCGTTAAACATTGCCGGCATGTACCGCACACGATATGGGTTTCAGCGGAAACGTAATCACCAACTGAAACATTACTCACCTTCCCCCCTACCTCAATCACTTCTCCGGCAAATTCATGCCCAAATACATATGGTGGATTCACTCTTCCCTGCGACCATTTATCCCAGGTGAAAATGTGAATATCCGTCCCACAGATTGAAGCCATTTTGACTCGAATTAACACCTCATCTTCACGAATATCCGGAATGTCGACAGCTTGCAATTGTGCCCCATATCCTCGGTGATGTTTGACAACTGCTTTCATTTTCCCTTTCAACATATACACTCCCCCTGAAATAGGGCTACATTTTCCTGAATATATTAAAGGTATGAAAAACCGATTAAAAAAATACCAGTATTCCTAATGTACGGGCCATTTTACCTTTATTGACTAATCATAATCTTAGGGCTATCGTACATTTTCACTAATAAGGTCATGATCCCATAGCATCCTGTCCGCTCTTGAATAAGATATCTCGTACAACAAAAATAATTAAAGGAGTGACTTATATGTCATGTTCTGAAAATAATAATCGTCACCACCATGACAGGAATGAAGACGATTTCTGTCGTCGAGTGAGACGCTGTGATAGACGCGATCGTGACCGTGATCGTGATCGTGACCGTGATCGTGATCGTGACCGCGATCGTGACCGCGATTGTGATCGTCACCATCATCATCATCATCACAACAATGACCGTTGTTGTTGTAGAAGAAGGAATCGTTGCAATTTCTTCGGTTTCGGTGGCGGTTTCGGTTGCGGTTTTTAACCGTAACTTCGGCGGATGCCATAACGATTGTTAAGCTAAGCCAGTAATAAGCGTTCTAGCATGAAGCATAATTACTGGAGCGCTTAATTTTTCACAAAAAAGGTTCACCCCATCTATAGGGGTGAACCTTTTCACTTTTACATAAATTCTGCAACAAGTTTATCAAAATGAGCTTGATCTAGAGTTAGATCAGATTTATTTAACGCTTTTTCTGCATATCCTGGTACTAACTCCTGATAAGAAGGGCGTGAAGAATCTTGATAAATAATCCCTGTCACAAGGCTGTCATGCTTCATTAATGTTTGCATGGCCTGTTCTTTATTTGAAGAATCATATCCTTCAATCGTGTTTAATTTTGTTAAGTTTTGTTTGAACCAATCGTACGTATTAATCTTGTTATATGTTACGCATGGAGAGAAAACATTGATAAAGGAGAACCCTTTATGATTAATCCCTGCTTCAATGATAGCAGTCAAGTCTTTTAAGTCAGTCGAAAAGCTTTGTGCAACAAATGTAGCACCAGCCGATAACGCTAATTCCATTGGTGAAACAGCCTGCTCGATTGATCCTTCAGGAGTGGATTTTGTCTTAAATCCAACAGCTGATCGTGGAGAAGTCTGGCCTTTTGTCAAACCATAAATTTGGTTATCCATTACAATATACGTAATATCAATATTACGACGGATTGCATGAATAGTATGTCCCATCCCAATTGCAAAACCGTCTCCGTCTCCGCCTGAAGCTATTACAGTCAATTCACGGTTGGCCATTTTCACACCTTGGGCAATCGGTAGCGAGCGGCCATGAATTCCGTGGAAGCCATATGACTTGATGTAACCGGAAATACGTCCTGAACAGCCGATACCAGAAACAACAGCTAAGTTTTCCGGCTCCAATCCTACATTGGCTGCCGCACGCTGCATGGCAGCCTGAACGGAGAAATCTCCACAGCCAGGACACCAGTTAGGTTTAACATCATTACGAAACTCTTTAAACGTTGCCATATTCGAACATCTCCTTGCATTGTGTGTGAATTTCATGCGGGAGGAATGGGTTGCCATCATATTTTAGGATGCTTTTAATTTTATTAACATGTCCGACATTCATCTTGATAATATTAGCCAATTGTCCAGTCGCATTATTTTCGATTACTACTACTTTCTTAGCCGATTGTACTAAAGATAGAACTTCATCGGTTGGGAACGGATGAATCAAACGAATTTGCGCATGATTCACTTTTACCCCATCCGTTTCTAGTCTACCGATTGCTTCATCAATCGTACCACGGGTAGAGTTAAAACCAAGAATTAGTAAATCCGCTTCTTCATGCGGTGTGTTTTTGTATACAGGTGTATGGAAAGTGTTAGCTAAATTATTCAGCTTACGCATCCGTTTATCCATCTGCGCTTTTCGATTCACAGCCGTCTCAGAAGGTCTCCCTGTCTCATCATGTTCAACACCAGTAACATGGTGAATTCCATTTTTCATACCAGGAACAACACGAGGTGAAACGCCGTCTTCCGTTACTTTATAACGCTTGAAGTATGATTTATTTTCTGGTTCTTCAATTTCAAAATCTACCAATTTACCGCGTCTGATCTCTACTTTGCTGTAATCAAGCGGCTGAACCGTTTGTTTACCTAGCGATAGCTGTAAGTCGGATAAAATGATAACCGGACATTGATATTCCTCCGCGAGATTGAACGCTTCTGCCGTATCATAAAATGCTTCTTCAACAGTACTTGGGGCCATGACGATTTTTGGGATTTCACCGTGTGTACCATAAATCATGGCCATTAAATCAGATTGCTCTTGTTTCGTAGGAAGTCCAGTAGAAGGACCGCCACGTTGTGTATCAACAATGACAATAGGCGTCTCGGTAATACCCGCTAAGCCAATTGCCTCCATTTTTAAGGAAAGTCCTGGACCAGCAGAAGCTGTGATAGCACGAACACCACCGTAGTTTGCACCGATTGCCATTGTGGCTGCAGCTATTTCATCTTCTGTCTGAATGACAGTACCGCCCAATTGTGGAAGTTTTTTGATTAGATATTCCATAATTTCAGAGGCAGGAGTAATTGGGTATGCTGCCATGAAGCGACATCCACCTGCAACAGCTCCTAGAGCGATAGCATCGTTTCCGATCATGAATAAACGTTTCTGTCCGTCTGCTTTTTCTAGCTCCATTGCGCCAAGCTTTTCTCCAAGCAGTACTTCCATGGCTTTGTAGCCAGCAGTAATGGCATCCATATTCTTTTTAACGATTTCTTCGCCTTTACGACCGAAGATTTCATCAACAACATCGTTGAATACGGAAATTTCCATACCAAGTACAGCACATGTCGCACCGATAGCCACCATGTTTTTCATTAATGATGTGCCTAATTCTGCAGCGATTTCCGTAAATGGAACAATATATAATTCTGCCTTTGTATCTTCTGGGCAGACAGGTTTGAATTTTGCATCAGCGATTATGATGCCACCTTCATGTAATTCTTTATAATTGACGTCAATTGTTTCTTGGTCAAAAGCAACTAAGATGTCTAAATCATCAGAGATAGCACGAGTTTCGGTAGTACTTACACGAATTTTGTTATTCGTGTGTCCTCCCTTAATTCGGGATGAGAAATGACGGTAGCCATACAAGTAATAACCTAAGCGATTGAGGGCAATACAGAATATTTCTCCTGTACTTTCAATACCTTCACCTTGTTGTCCGCCAACTTTCCATGAAAGTTGATTGATCATGTCTTACACTCCTTTAGAACGTTCGTATATAAATGCATTTAACCGCACCTCTCGCCAGAACATTAGACTATGTATATAAATCGTTCTATTTAGGAAAGGTGTACTAAACGCTTTCAATTCTATCGGTTAAATCATTAAATTGCAACCTTTTTGCCTCCATTTTTTATATTTTCAGAATATTTATTCATATCTATATAGTCAGAATTAAATTTATCACCTTTTAACGTGGAAAATTCCGAGTGAAATTCTCAAAAAGGAGTCCTTTTACAAACCCAGAAGAATAAAGCCTGTTCAGCTCATTGATTAAGTTATGATAATCATTAAAGGATGCTAATTTGTCTACCATATGTTCTATTCCATCGAAGTCAGACCCAAACCCAATTTGTTTTTCCCCGCCCAAACTGCATATATGGTCTATATGGTTCAGGATATCTTTTATTGAAGCCGAATAACCACTGGATAGGAATTGTGGAACAAAGGTTACCCCTATCACACCATTTTTTTGTAAAAGGGCTTTTATCTGGCTGTCTTTTAAATTCCGCGGATGCGAACATAAATTATTAGCATTTGAATGGGATGCAATTGGAAAATCCGCTCTTTTTAATGTGTCCCAAAAACCAGCTTCAGATAAATGGGATAAATCACACCAAATCGATTGCTCGTTTAAAAGGGTCACAACCTCTGTTCCAAATCGTGTCAACCCACTTCCTCTTGTTTCTAATGCTCCATCAGCCACAAGGTTGGCATAATTCCATGTTAGCCCTACAGAAGAAACACCAAGATGAAGAAGTGTTTTTAGCTTCAATATATCATTTCCAATACAATCGCAGCCTTCCAATGTAAGCATAGCACCGATTTCTTTTTCCTTTAGATTATCGATGTCAGCCTTGCTCCGTATAAATTTCATTTCCGGTTCTGATAAAATCTTTTCATGAAAAATATCAACCATCGCTAAAGCTGACTGAAATCTCATATCTGGGTGGACTTTTTCTGGAATATAAATTGCAAAACATTGGACTTTTCCTCCTGCATCCAATAATCCCCGTTTTGTTATATGTAACTTATCACTGTCCAAAAAAGAAATATCTGGATCTATAAACATCTTCATTAACACATCACAATGCGCATCAAAAATCGCCAAAATAATCCTCCTCCCTTGCTTAACTTTCATAGCTAATATGATCTATTATAAAATGGCTAAGGTTTTTCGTCATTTGAATTTTAGTACAAAAAAGAACCTGCTCGCCAGCCGACAAACAGGGCACCCACATATGAAATTATCTTGGTTCAATGATTAGCTTAATCGCCGTTCTCTCTTCGCCATCAATAAGTATATCTGTAAAGGCAGGAATACAAATCAAGTCAACTCCACTAGGTGCGACAAACCCTCTTGCGATTGCTACTGCCTTGACGGCTTGATTTAACGCACCTGCACCGATTGCTTGAATTTCGGCTGCTCCTCTTTCTCTGAGCACTCCCGCTAGTGCGCCTGCTACAGAATTAGGATTAGATTTTGCTGAAACCTTTAATATTTCCATTCCTAGTCCTCCTTGTTTTCCCTGCCGATTATAACTTGGCTCAATAGTTATAACTCTTTCCACTGCTACTATATTCAGGAAGTAAAACTTGTATGACAAAGAAAACCGGGATTGTCCACCAATTCGATTTATTATTGAATAAAAAAATGGACAATCAGTCATTTGACTGTCTGTCCATTCAATTCATGTGTAAAGCGGATGATCTTCATTGATGAGTATTCGGTCTATCTTTTTAGCCATGCCCGTCTTATCATCAATATCTATGAGCACAGCACTTAATAGGGTACGCCCTTCTTTAGGCACTTCAAAACGAACAGGAAGGCTGGTCAAGAAGCGATGGATGACTGCCCCTCTCTCCATGCCGAGAATGCCATCATACGGGCCTGTCATACCTACATCTGATATATAAGCGGTCCCTTCGGGTAAAACCCGGTTATCGGCTGTCTGGACATGTGTGTGTGTACCTACAACGGCTGTCACTTTTCCATCTAAGAACCAACCCATCGCCTGCTTTTCACTTGTAGCCTCACCATGAAAATCGACAAAGATGATTGGTGTCCTTTTTTGAGCCTCCAACACGAGTTCTTCCGCTTTTTTGAACGGACAATCCAAATCAGGCATAAATGTCCTTGCTTGCAAATTGATGACCGCAATTTCCTGCTGGTTCAATTTAATAAATTTTATTCCTTCTCCGGGAGTTCCCTCTGGAAAATTCGCTGGACGGACGAGATATTTCGCTTCATCAATAAAATTGAAAATATCGCGATTATCCCATGTATGGTTCCCCATCGTTACTGCCTGTGCTCCCCACTGTAGAAAACTACGGTAAATCTTTTCCGTAATCCCCCTGCCACCTGCAGCATTTTCCCCATTAATAACCGTGATATGCGGTCTATACTTTTCTTTTAATTTCGGAAGGTATTCTTGGACCATATCACGGCCAGGAGACCCTACAACATCTCCAATAAATAGCAATTTCATAGTAAAACCCTTTCTAAATCCACATTTCTAATGATAAGAATATTCAATGTATGTATTGTAACATAATATGGAATTATAATTTTGTAAAAACACCCCATAATGGTTCTTTATAAGCAAAATGAAAACGAAGTGGTTTGCACCACTTCGTTTTCATTACCAAATATTATTTGGCATATTCTACTGCTCTTGTTTCACGGATAACCGTTACTTTTATATGACCTGGGTAATCGAGCTCTTCTTCAATCCTTTTCCGGATATCACGTGCGAGTCGATGTGCCGAAAGATCATCTATTTGTTCTGGTTTAACTAGAATCCGTACTTCACGTCCGGCTTGAATTGCAAATGATTTTTCCACTCCATCATAGGATTCGGAAATCTCTTCAAGTTTTTCGAGTCTTCTAATGTAATTTTCCAGCGTTTCACTTCTTGCACCTGGTCTTGCAGCTGATAACGCATCAGCGGCTGCCACAAGCACTGAAATAATGGAAGTTGGTTCTGTATCACCATGATGTGAAGCGATGCTGTTGATGACAGTTGGATGCTCTTTATACTTGGTTGCCAATTCCACGCCAATTTCAACGTGACTGCCTTCTACTTCATGATCAATTGCTTTCCCTATATCATGCAATAAACCTGCACGGCGGGCAAGAACTTCATCCTCACCAAGCTCAGCAGCAAGTAATCCTGAAAGCTGGGCCACTTCAATTGAATGCTTCAGCACGTTTTGACCGTAGCTGGTACGGAATTTCAAACGACCGAGTATTTTGATGAGATCTGGATGGAGCCCGTGAACACCAACTTCAAATGTTGTTTGTTCACCAATTTCACGAATATGTTCATCTACCTCACGTCTTGCTTTGTCAACCATTTCTTCAATACGTGCCGGGTGAATCCGACCGTCCTGAACTAGCTTTTCAAGAGCCAAGCGTGCCGTTTCCCGTCTGATTGGATCGAATCCAGATAAAATGACAGCTTCAGGAGTATCATCAATAATAAGGTCAATACCTGTTAGCGTTTCTAATGTCCGGATATTTCGGCCTTCACGTCCGATAATCCGGCCTTTCATTTCATCGTTTGGAAGATTTACTACAGAAACGGTGGTTTCTGCGACATGATCAGCCGCACAACGCTGAATGGCAAGAGAAAGAACTTCTTTTGCTTTTTTATCAGCTTCTTCTTTGGCACGGGTATCACTTTCTTTAATCATAAGCGCTACATCGTGAGCAAGCTCGTTTTCCATTCGGTCTATAATGATTGCTTTAGCTTCTTCACGAGTTAAGCCGGAAACACGTTCAAGCTCTGTTTGCTGCTTACGTACCATCTCGTCCACTTTGCTTTCCATCTCTTCAATATGCTGTTGTCTTTGGTTTAGAGAATCCTCTTTTTTCTCCAAAAGGCTTTCACGTTTGTCTAACGTTTCATCCTTCCGGTCAAGATTCTCTTCTCTTTGCAATAACCGATTTTCTTGTTTTTGTAATTCGCTTCTTCTTTCACGAGATTCTCGATCAGAATCAGAGCGAACTTTATGAATTTCATCTTTTGCTTCCAACAAGGCTTCTTTCTTAAGAGCATCCGCTTCACGTTTTGCATCCTCAAGGATTTGTTCTGCAGAGCCCTTTGCCCCTGCTATTTTACTCTCAAATTTTGATTTGTGAATAAAATAACCAACAACTGCACCGACGATTAGGCCAAGCAAAGTGAAGATGATTGTCATGGGTTCCATCGTTTCACCTCCCCTTGCTATGAACTTTTTACATAAAATGTTGAACTGTCGGCAAGTACATTGCACATAATTCAATATACAGCACTTAATTTTCAAAATTTTAGTTTGAAAAATTGTAAAATATACATATTAATTGTATAGTTGAGAATTTTTATTGTCAAGCGTTTGTCCCTTATGTATCAATGATTATTCAAGTTTTATTAATATCAATCGCTATTCTGTACAACATTATTATGGAAAAAGACTGTAAACCCGTTTTCACGACCGATAAATTCGCTGAAAATTTTGTACTTTTTTCATTTTACATGACTTCACAAGATATAGAAAAGACCTAAGCAAACAAGCTTAGGTCTTTTTCTATCATTAATCAAGTAATTCAAAATGTTCCTCTTCTGTCTCTTCTGGTAGTTCATGCTCTCCATCAAGGTTATAATGATCTCTGATTTTCTGTGAAATTTCCAGAGCAATATCCTGATTTTCTTTCAAGAACATTTTCGCATTTTCCCGTCCTTGTCCGACACGCTCTTCATTGTATGAATACCAAGAGCCGCTTTTAAGGACAATATCAAGATCTGCACCCATATCAATGATTTCACCTTCCTGAGAAATCCCTTGACCATACATAATGTCGACTTCTGCTTGACGGAATGGGGGAGCTACCTTATTTTTCACGATTTTAATTTTGGTTTTATTACCGACAATTTCATTACCTTGTTTCAATTGTTCAGCACGACGTACTTCAAGGCGAACAGTTGAATAGAATTTCAATGCACGGCCACCTGGAGTCGTTTCTGGATTTCCAAACATAACCCCGATTTTTTCACGGATTTGGTTAATGAATATAGCAATGGTATTTGATTTATTAATGGCACCAGACAGCTTTCTAAGCGCCTGTGACATCATCCGGGCTTGAAGACCCATATGGGAATCTCCCATTTCACCTTCGATTTCAGCTTTTGGAACAAGAGCCGCTACGGAGTCGATAACAATGATATCTACCGCGCCGCTTCGCACTAACGCCTCAGCAATCTCAAGTGCTTGTTCACCCGTATCAGGCTGAGAAAGCAGTAACTCATCAATATTCACACCAAGTTTTTCTGAATATGCTGGATCTAAAGCATGCTCAGCATCAATGAATGCAGCCGTACCTCCAGTCTTTTGTACTTCTGCAATTGCATGCAATGCAACAGTCGTTTTACCTGAGCTTTCAGGTCCGTATATCTCAATGACCCGGCCTCTTGGGTATCCGCCTACTCCCAATGCTACGTCCAATGCTAAAGAACCGCTTGAAATCGTTGAGATTCTTCGATCAGACTGTTCTCCAAGTTTCATAATAGAACCTTTACCAAATTGTTTTTCAATCTGTTTTAACGCCATATCTAAAGCCGCTTGACGATCACTCACTCAATTTCCTCCTCTATATTCAAATAATCGGCTGTCCGATTAAAGATGTTCTTACGTAAGCAATTAATTGAGAACAAGGTTTGTATCTTGTCTCAAAACCTATCTTTACTATATACTCTTTTTACTATTTTGCCAAGCAAAAAGTCGAACATTCATTCGTTTTTTTCTATTGAATTATTCTTTACAAAAAAGTATTTCTCCTGAATAAAATCATCATTTTCATTCAATAACGTCTTTGAAAAAGCATTTTTATAGAATTAACTGTTTTTTCTTTTCCCTTTTTTTACATGAAAGAAACTTCTTAAATCAAACAAAAACAGAGCCTTTAAAAAGCTCTGCTTCGTCTTTTATAAGTCCCTTAATAAATAATGACAGCCGTACTTCACGCTACGAACACGGTTTTGCGCCCTGCTTCCAGATAAATTCAACTCTTTAAAGTGAGTGTCTCCATCACGGTAAGAAATTCCAATGAAGACCGTACCTACTGGCTTGCCTTCTTGTTCATCAGGCCCTGCAACACCAGTAAAACTGATACCTACATCCGCATCGAACTTTTCCCTGGCATTAGAAGCCATTTCCATTGCACACTCACCACTGACTACGCCATTTTTCGAGATTGTCGCATCACTGATGCCCAAAACATTCGACTTCGCATCATTTGTATAACTGACAATACCACCCTTGAACACTTTTCCGGCGCCTGGTATCGTTGTAAGTTGCTCTTGAAACATACCGCCGGTCAAGCTTTCCGCTGCCGCTATTGAAAGCTTTCGGACCGTTAATTCTTTAACAAGTTCTTTTATGAGCGAAGTATTATCACTTCCATAATAAAACTTGCCGACCCTGTTTAAAATTTCTTTTTCCGCTTCTAAAATAAGCTCCTCACATTTTTCTTTAGAAGAGTCTTTAGCGGTAATCCTTAACGTTACTTCCCCTTCAGCAGCCAGTGGAGCGATTGTGGGATTCGTTTGATTGACAAGAAGATCTTCAATCACTGTTTCCAGTTCAGCTTCCCCTATCCCGTAAAACCGAAGAACCTTGGAGTCGATCCGTTCATGCTTTTCAAGTTTATTCATAATCGATTCATAACCATAGCTTAAAAACATTGGTTCCATTTCACTCGGAGGACCAGGAAGCAACATATACGTGATTCCGGATTTCGCCAAGATCATCCCCGGAGCCATGCCATGATCATTTGCCAAGACCTCGCTGCCTTCTAAGACGAGAGCCTGCTTTTTGTTGTTCTCCGTCATCGTCCGGCCGCGTTTTTCAAAGTATGCTTCAATGGATTGAAGTGCTTCATCATTAAAAACGAGTTTTTTTCCTATATGGCGAGCGATTGTTTCCTTCGTTAAATCATCTTTAGTAGGACCAAGTCCACCGGTAAATACAATCAAGTTAGCCCGGGATTCTGCGATTTCTATGGCTTGTTGTAATCGTCGGTCATTATCTCCGACGACAGTATGGTAAAAAACATTGACACCCATTTCGGCAAACTGTTGTGATAAAAATCTTCCATTTGTGTTATTAATTTGTCCCAAAAGAAGTTCAGAGCCTACTGCAATGATTTCTGCATCCATATTTTCAAAACCACCCATTCGTTTACTTAGAATTAACAAATACCTCTTTGTTTTTTATAAAATAATCCAAACCAGACCATATTGTAAAGATTAATGCAATCCATAAAGTGATATTAGCAAACGGCAGCGAAATGAGGGCAAATGGTAGGTTATGCAACAATAATGCTGAAATAGCTACTATTTGTGCCCATGTTTTGATTTTACCAAGCTGGTTCGCTGCAACTACTTCCCCTGTACCAGCTAATACCAATCGTAATCCAGTCACAGCAAATTCACGGCTAATGATAACGATAGCAATCCAAGACTGATCGTACATTAAATCTAGATCAACCAATACAATTAATGCAGCCGAAACCAGAAGTTTATCAGCCAATGGATCTAAAAATTTCCCTAAATCAGTAATCATATTATATTTTCTGGCAAAATGACCATCAATCCAATCCGTAGTAGAAGCGATAATAAAGAGAATAGCTCCCGCTAAATGCGCAACTGGTAATTTGTACTCTCCCCAGGTAAGCGTCCCCCATGAAAAAGGTACGAGCATGATGATTAAAAAAACTGGTATTAAACAGATTCTTGCTACTGTAATCTTATTAGGCAGATTCAAACTTTTAACCTCCAAAATTTACGCCTGCTTTTTGGGCAATGCGTTTTCAATCTAAATAATATGAGGCCTAAGGCCAAGATATTTCCTATGTATAATTTAACTCAAAACCCAATGTTATATGCCAGGCAAACCATTTTCAACCTTTGAAATATAAAGAGAAAAATAGTCATCTAAAGATGACTATTCGGCTTTCGTAAATTGTATCGTAACCAATTGCGTAGCCATTTCAGTCGGCGAAATAGAATACTCCAACTTCTCACCATTCACAAAAATTTCAGTTTCATACGCTCTACCTACATTAATGACAGCCTCTTTCTCATTAGTGAAATCAATTTCCTGGCTTTCGTTTTTATTAATTGTGCCCTGGAATAGTAATTTCCCTTCTCCGTTATTAATGCCAACCCACGGTGAGCCTTTAGAAGTCACCTTTAATTTAAAGGTATCTGTATTTTTCAATTCATACGTACTATTTTTACCGCTAGTGCTGACAACGGCAAGTTCCTGATCTGTCTTTTCATCTACAGCGTCATCTGCATCATCTTTTTTGTCAGATGTATCTTCTTTTTTTACATCTTGCTTTTTGTCTGCTTTTTCTTCTTCTTTATTAAACTCATCACTTTTATTGTATCCAACCGCTTCATTCTGTTTATCGTTCTTTTTATCGTCACTATCAGGCTTACTCATATTACTAGATACTAGCACCCAAATTAAAATAGCAACACCAATAACTAAAACGGCAACCAGGATTTTAGGTAACATTTCTACAACTTTGGAGTCCCCAGCAGGAATCGTTTTCCGGGATTGGACCCTCGAAAGTTGTTCAGGTAGTTCCTCACTATAAACTGAAGGCACTTCACTCTTGTACTGTTCAAAAATCTCTTCTGAATCCAGTCCGACCGCTTCACAATATTGCTTAATGAATGCCCGTACATAAAACTTTCCAGGCATCATACTGTAATTGCCCTCTTCAATTCCAATGAGGTAACGCTTTTGAATCTTCGTTAATTCTTGTAAATCTTCTAAGCTAAGCCCTTTGGCTTCCCTAGCTTCCTTTAATCGATTACCTAACTCAGTCAAATAAAACACCTGCCATTTTAAAAGTCAAAGGAACCAAATTCCGACCCTGAAAACTGGTCTTTTTGGTCGACAACTTCATATGTTATTTCTTCATCTGGATTGTTTCGCAATTCAATAATATAATCAAAGTCTTCGAGAGTATACTCCGTATTTTGTACAAAAACGTCAGGATGTTCGATGACTTTGACAGCATCAAGCCTCATGATTTCGCGGATTAGCTGCCAATGACGCTCATTTGCACGGCGAGTTGAAACAATCCCATCTAAAATAAACAAATTATCATTGTTATATTCATCTTCAATAAGCTGACTGCGAATAGTCTGCTTTAAAAGGGTGGATGACACAAATAACCATCTTTTATTAGCACATACACTCGAGGCTACGATAGATTCGGTTTTCCCTACGCGGGGCATGCCTCGAATCCCGATTAACTTATGACCTTCTTGTTTAAATAACTCGGCCAAGAAATCGACAAGCAACCCTAGTTCATCACGTACAAACCTGAACGTGTTTTTTTCATCAGCATCGCGCTGAATATAACGCCCATGCCTGACAGCAAGACGATCACGCAATTTAGGTTCCCTAAGCTTAATGACCTTTATCGTATCCATCGTATGGAGGATTGATTCGAATCTTTCTATATTCCGGCTATCTTCTGCCATTAGGAGTAAACCTCGCCTACCTTCATCGACACCGTTAATAGTGATGATATTGATGGATAGCATACCCAGCAGGGATGAAATATCCCCCAATAAACCTGGACGGTTGACTTGAATTTCATATTCAAAATACCATTCTTTTTTCTCCACGATAACACTCCTTAAGCCTAGAAGCTTTTACCCAACATTCGAGCAAAACTTATCCATCGTAAATTTCAAGGTCTGTAACCATTAATTATTATTGTCTAGCTTCTATAATATAGTATTTCGTGATAAGTTAAAAGGAAAAACCCTATAAAAGTGTTCATTTTTATATTAGAGGATAGATCAGGTAGTTATCTTCAAGCCAAAGGCCCTGTTATTTAAATAACAGGGCCTTTGGCTTGAAAATTTACTTTGTTCCATTGTTTCCTACTAACTTGACCATAACGCTTGCCATGGCATGTTTTTCATCATCGCTTGCAACCGACCAAAGGTCAGCAAGTACTTTCTCTTGATCGTTTTTAGGCTCAACCTGCTGAGAAAGGTAATCACCAATTTCGAAAGCTAAGTTGTTAACAGCACCTTCTGACAAACCTTGTTGTTCACCTTGATTTAATCTGTCGCCTAAGAAATTTTTCCATTGATCCCAATTGTCTAATACAGACATGAATGGTCACCCTTTCCTTCAAAATAGTACATAGATATTTTGTGAAGGAAACGAAGGAATTATACATGGTATTAAAAAAATCAGGTGTACCAGCCACCGTTTACTCCTAAGATTTGCCCAGTTATATAAGAGGCCTTGTCAGACAGTAAATAGAACACGGCCTCGGCTACTTCCTTCGAACTACCCATACGTCCCATAGGAATATCTCCTTTTATGATTTCCAAGTCTTCGGCACTGAAAGACTCAAGCATAGAAGTGGAAATCGCCCCGGGAGCAACTGCATTGACCCTAATTCCATTAAGGGATACTTCTTTGCTTAACGCCTTGATAAAAGCATTTTGACTGCCCTTGACCATTGAATATAGCACTTCACAAGATGCACCCGTCTGTCCCCAAATGGATGTGACGGCCACGATGGCAGCCTGTTCTTGATACATTAATTTTGGAAGTAGTTCCTTTGATAATTGGAAAGGACTCGTTACATGCAACTGAACCATTTCATTAACGATTTGCTCATCCATGTCGGATATGAGTCCATAATAGCTATTGCCACTGTTAAGAACGATGGCATGAAGGGCAAAAATATTTTGCGCCAGTTTCTTGTATCCGTCCGCCGCGGCTAAATCTGCTTGAATCGGAATAAGTTCAACCTGATATTGTTTAAGCTCTTCAATCAACTTCAGAATCGCTTCCTCGTTGCTGTTGTAATGTAGATAAAGTGAATAGTTCTCCTCGGCGAGCTTTAAAGCAATTTCCCTGCCTATTCCTCCACTAGCTCCCGTAATAAGGGCAAAACGCTTCCCCACATTTACGCCCCCTTTATATATTATTTTGGAAGTACCTGACAGACTGTCATCCGTTCATCGGATATAAATTCCTTGGCGACCTTCCCGATATCTTCAATCGTAAGTTTTTCCAATACCGATACCACATCAAACAAGTTCATATCATTGAAAGCATATCGGGTGAATTGATTCGCAATATATTCCGGTGAATTCAGAGAACGAAGGAAAGAACCGATTTTTTTCTTAATCGTCCTTTGCAGGCTTTCTTCACTCAAGCCGGTTCCAGATTTGGACTTTTGCAGAATTTCCAATAAAGACTCTGTTAGTTCTTCAGGTTTTGTACTATCCCCGCCAATTAATGCAAACCCAAAACCTTGTTCCTGTGTATAGTCATAAGAGAAGCTTTGATCAATCAAACCCTTCTCGTACATTGTTTCGTGCAGAGGAGAACTTTTGCCGAACAACATTTCTAAATAAATATTGGTCGCCAACTCCCTTTTCAATAGTTGTACACCGGATTGATAAACATCGGTAGCCTTGATTCCCACCATCACTTTCGGTGTCTGAACATTCATTTTTAATATTTCCTTATCTTTAGCAACCGTTTCCGGCTCCGCCTCAAATTTACGCTCTACTTCCGGCTGTTCCTGATATTCTTTATTATTTTGATTATCCCGAATCAACTTCATGGTACTTTCAGCATCAACCGGGCCTACAACGAATAACAGCATGTTGCTTGGATGATAAAACGTATTATAACATTCGTAAAGCATGTCTTTCGTAATACCAGCAATAGATTCCACCGTACCGGCAATATCAATTTTCACAGGATGTTGATGATACATGTTTGCAATCGTCCCGAAATATAATCGCCAATCAGAATTATCATCATACATATTAATTTCCTGCCCAATGATTCCTTTTTCCTTCTCTACAGTCTTTTCCGAAAAATAAGGGTCCTGAACAAAGTCGATCAACGTCGTTAAATTCCTTTCAAAGTCGGAAGTGCTTGAGAATAGATAAGCTGTCCGGGTAAACGAAGTGAAGGCATTTGCAGATGCTCCCTGCTTTGAGAATTGCTGAAAAACATCACCATCTTCTTTTTCAAAAAGCTTATGTTCTAGAAAATGTGCAATTCCATCAGGCACCTTCGTGAATTCCTTTTGATTCAATGGTTTAAAATGATTGTCGACTGAACCATACTTCGTTGTAAACGTCGCGAAGGATTTATTGAACTCTTTTTTCGGGAGAATATATACTTCAAGGCCATTCTCCAATTTTTCATGGAAAAGCTCTTCTTTCAATTGACTAAATACTATTTTCTCCATTACCCTTGCACCTCCGCTTCTGTTAGGAAATAGATCGTATCAAGCTGAATTTTTTGACCAACGGCGACGATTTCTTCCTTAGTCGTCTGCTCTGTTTTTGCAAACCATTCGTCGAGTGAGATATCATGGCCGGAAACCACATTATGATATAAAATTTCGACCAGACCTCTTGAAACGTCAATGGTTTCAAGAAGCTGATTTTTAATGACCGCTTTTGTCTGTGCCAGTTCTTCTTCAGAAAAATTCCCTTGCTTCATTTCATTCATTTGTTCATTAATAATATCTAGTGCTTGCTTATAGTTGGCATTTTCAATACCTGCCATAACCATTAGAAGGCCTTTATGGCTTTCGAGCCTAGAGGCTGCGTAATAGGCAAGGCTAGCTTTCTCCCGGACATTGATGAAAAGCTTTGAATGTGAAAAGCCACCAAAAATCCCATTGAATAGTTGTAGTGCATAATAATCCGAATCACCATACGCGACATAGGTTCGATAACCTATATTCAATTTTCCTTGTTTCACGTCAGAATTCTCAATGATTTCTTTTTCCTTACCTACTTCTTTACCTGTATTCCTCTGCAGCCTTGCCGGCACACGATCTGGAAGGAGGGAGACATAGTTGTCAGCTAAGACTTCAACTTCTGCTTCGTCGATATCTCCGATCACATATAAATCAATTTCATCCTCAGTTAATACTTTTTTATAATAGGTAAAAAGGGACTCAGGGGTAATCGTCTCCAAGTCTTGTAGATTCCCGCTCGCTTCTAGAGCATATGGTTCGTTTTTGCACATTTCTTCAACAAGACGTGTAGCAGAATACCGCATTTTATCATCGGAAATTGATTGAATCCGCTGTTTTAATGACCGAATTTCATTAGAGACCGTTTTGTGGTCAAAGGCTTCACCATTTTTCTTTGGATGAAATATCACTTCGGATAGCAACATAAAAGCCTTTTCAAGAAGCGGCGTCGGGTCACTTAGAAATTTTTCATTGACGATATCGATTGTAAAGCTTAGGATTTGGTATTCTCCTTTTTTAGCGACATCGACATAAAACCCTGCTCCATAAAGATCATCAAGATAAGATCGAAGCTCGGGTGTTGTAGGATATTTACTTGTATTGCTTTGTAGCACATATGGCAGTAATGCACGATATGTAACGTTCTCTTTTGTCAATGGTGCTTTCATTTTCAGAACGAGAGTATTCGTTTTATATTTATCCGTGCGGACCACGTGAAGCCTGTAGCCGCTTTTTTCCGTAATTGTATCGGAAGCAATAGACATGAATAATCCTCCTCAATATATAATTCAACTTTATTAGCTTATTGTTTGTAGATAGGTAACCTTTTAAACATCTACTTAAAATATACATGCGAAAGGAAAAATCATGCAAGTTACAGCTATTTTTTTTATTTCAACAAGGACTCCACATATTGCTTAAATCTTTCCTCTCTTTCACAAGGAAAAACCGGTCAGCACATAAAGCGGACCGGTTAATAACTTATCTTTTCCCTTTAATATATGGCTGGCCAGAAGCTTTTGGAGCATCAGCGCGGCCAATGAAGCCTGTTAATGCTATGATTGTTAGTACATAAGGCGCGATTAATAGGTAAACGGATGGGATGTCCTTGAAGAAAGGAAGGCTCGATCCTACAATGCTTAAACTCTGGGCTAATCCAAAGAATAGCGCTGCCCCCATCGCACCGATTGGATGCCATTTACCGAATATCATAGCGGCAATGGCCATAAATCCTTGACCATTAATTGTCGCATGATTAAATTCATTCGAAAAAATAGTAGCATAAATCGCACCGCCGATTCCACCAAATGCACCAGATAGCAGAACCGCTGCATAGCGGATTTTCGTAACATTGACACCCATCGTATCAGCAGCCATAGGATGCTCCCCTACTGCACGAATCCTTAAACCAAATGGGGTTTTATAAAGTACATACCATACGACAAAAGATATCAAAATGGCTATATAGACAATATAATATCCATTTGAAAAAAAGATAGGACCTATAAATGGAATATCACTTAATAAAGGAACATCAATCCTTGGGAATGTTTCTGTAATTCGATCTGTTTGGCCTTTGTCATAAATCAGCTTCACTAAAAACATAGTGAGGCCTACAGCCAATAAGTTGATTGCAACTCCACTTACCGTTTGATCAGCTCTAAAAGTTATACACGCCACAGCATGAAGAACTGAGAATAACAATCCAGCAATCATTGCCGCTAAAACAGCCAGCCATGGAGTCCATTCCCCGAAAACATCTGCAAACATTAAGTTAAAAACAATTCCTGTAAAGGCACCAATGACCATTAATCCTTCTAAACCAATGTTTATGACACCTGCTCGTTCAGAAAACACTCCTCCGAGTGAAGTGAATATAAGTGGAGCAGCTAGAGCAATCATAGATGGAATAATAATTTGTAATACTTGGTAAAAATCCACTTATTTCACCCCTTTCTTAAATCGAGCGGCAATCCAACGAATAAAATAACTGGATGCGACGAAGAAAATAATTAATGCTATGACAATATCCACAATTTCACTTGGTATGCCAGTTTCGAGCGGCATATTTAAGGCCCCTGCCTTCAGACCGCCAAATAATAAAGCAGCAAGAACTACTCCAATAGCCGTATTTGCTCCTAGTAAGGCTACTGCAATCCCATCAAAGCCCATACCTGTAAATCCACCTTTGACCGCAGCATAACCGAAGGTTCCTAAGCCTTCCATGGCACCAGCAAGGCCTGCAAATGCACCAGAAATAACCATGGAAAGAATGATGTTTTTATTAACGCTCATCCCTGCATACTCTGATGCGTGCTGATTGAATCCTACCGCTTTCAGTTCAAATCCCGTTTTTGTTCTTTCGAGAATGAACCACATGATGATTACACAAATAATGGCTACGACTATTCCCCAATGCATGCGGGAAAAATCCGTAATGCTCTCAAAGAAAGGAGACCGTAGTGATGCTGTATCAGCAATTCTTTCAGTTTTATCAAGCTTGTCTGTCATTACATTCCGAATTAAATAATTCGTTACATATAAAGCTGTATAGTTCAGCATAATAGAAACGATTACTTCGTGTACTCGAAACTTAGCTTTTAAATATCCCGGAATAAATGCCCACAAAGCACCTGCAGCTGCTCCCGCTAAGATCGCTAATGGCAAATGGATAATTCTTGGAAGATCAAAGGCAATCCCTACCCATACTGCGGCCAGCCAACCAACAATTAATTGCCCTTCGACTCCGATATTGAACAGACCAGTACGAAAAGCAAAGGCTACCGCCAAACCAGCGAGGATATAAGGAATAATTGTCCTGACGGATTCTCCTACATAATACGAATCTCCAACAATTCCACCAATCATGGAGCCATACCCTGCAATTGGATCATAGCCACTTACTAACATGATGATAGCCCCAACAATTAAGCCAAGGATAACCGCTATCACTGGACTTGTTAATTTAGAAAAATACTTAGACATTTTGTTTTCCACCTGCTTCCATACGCTTGCTGCCAGCCATAAGAAGACCAAGCTCCTGTTCAGTCGTTTCTTTAGGATTGACAATGGCGACGATTTCTCCTTCATAAATAACGGCAATTTTATCGCTCACATTCATGATTTCTTCTAATTCAAATGAAATGAGGAGTACCGCTTTTCCTGCATCACGCTGTTCAATCAGGCGTTTATGAATAAATTCAATCGCCCCAACATCGAGTCCGCGAGTTGGCTGCGCGGCAATCAATAGATCTGGGTTCCTATCAACTTCCCTTCCTATGATTGCCTTTTGCTGATTCCCGCCAGAAAGGGCCCTAGCTGGCGTAAATTCACTTGGAGTCCGAACATCGTAACTTTTAATCAATGAACGCGCTTTTTCAAAGATTCTCTTTGAATTCAAGATACCAGCTTTTGAATAGGGCTTTTGATAATATGTTTGCAAGACGATATTTTCTCCAATGCTATAATCGAGAACCAAGCCATGCTTATGCCTGTCTTCTGGAATATGACCCACGCCTGATTCAGTAATTTTGCGCGGCTTTAGATTCCTAATTTCTTTCCCATTTAATTTTATGGACCCTGCTGTCGTCTTCCTTAGGCCTGCTAATGCTTCAATTAATTCCGATTGACCATTGCCATCTACACCGGCAATCCCGACAATCTCCCCTGCACGAACCGTTAATTCCAAGTTCCGGACAGCTGAAACTCCCCGTGAATCCTTGACTTCTAGTCCGCTAACATCAAGAACAACATCAGAGGGGGAGGCTGCCGTTTTTTCCGTTTTAAATAGAACTTCCCGACCAACCATTAAGCTGGCCAATTCGTTAGGATTCGTTTCATTGACATTCACTGTCCCAATCCCCTGCCCCTTCCGGATGACAGTTACCCGATCACAAACCTCCATAATTTCCTTAAGTTTGTGAGTAATCAAAATGATTGATTTCCCCTCTTTGATCAAAGCCTTCATTATAAAAATCAGTTCCTTAATCTCTTGAGGAGTCAACACAGCTGTTGGCTCATCGAAAATCAGTATCTCTGCACCACGGTATAGCGTTTTTAGAATTTCGACACGCTGCTGCATCCCTATTGAAATATCTGCAATTTTTGCATAAGGGTCGACACGAAGCTGATATTGTTCTGATAGTTTCCTAACTTCCTCACTCGCTTCTTTTAAGTCGATTTTACCTCCTTTGGAAGGTTCTTTTCCTAAAATTATATTTTCTGTTACTGTAAAAGGGTCAACAAGCATAAAATGCTGATGCACCATCCCAATCCCTAATTCATTGGCAATGTTCGGACTGGTAATCTTGACTGGCTTGCCATTTACACGGATTTCTCCCTGCTCTGGCTGGTATAGGCCGAATAAAACATTCATCAATGTAGATTTACCCGCACCATTTTCACCTAATAATGCGTGAATCTCCCCTTTTTTCACTTGAAGGGTTACGTTATCATTAGCGACGATGCCTGGGAATTCCTTTCGGATATTGAGCATCTCAATTACATATTCCACGTATTATCAACTCCTAAAATGAGTGTAAATGATTCTTAATTAGAAAATTGCTGATCCTTACCAATTTGGTTTTCTTGAAAAAACCAAATGAAAAACTACGATTCTATCATAGTTTTTCATTCGATATTTTACAGTCTCCAGGAACTATATGTAGAAAAGAAAGAATAGAGGGCAATTTTGCCTCCCTACTCTCTCTAAAATCACAGCTTATAAACCAAGTTTTTTGAATTCTTTATCCGTACCTGGAACTACGAATTCACCTGATTTAATTTTCTCTGTCCATTCTTCAACCGCTTTTAAAGATTCTTCAGTTACGTTATCTTTTGTATCAGAAATGCCTACACCATTTTCTTTGATACCGTATTCGATAACTTCTCCACCTGGGAAGTTTCCTTCTTTGGCTTTCGTAGAAAGATCTTTAACTGCAACATCAACACGTTTTATCATAGAAGTTAAAGTAACGTTGTCGTCTGTTCCAGGAACAGCTCCTAATTTAGCTTGGTCACTGTCTACACCGATTACATAAATTTCTCTCTTAGGATCTTTTTGTTTTTGCTCGACTGCCTCAGTAAATACACCTTTTCCAGTTCCGCCAGCAGCATGATAAATGATATCAATACCTGAAGAATACATAGATCCTGCAGTAGATTTCCCGATGTCTGCTTTATTGAAATCTCCGGCATATTTAACTTCTACCTTCGCATCCGGATTTACAGATAAAACCCCAGCCTTAAAGCCAATTTCGAATTTCTTGATTAATTCAGATTCAACTCCACCGATAAAACCGACTTTGTTTGTTTTCGTTTGCAGACCGGCAATTACACCAACAAGGAATGATCCTTGCTGTTCTTTAAAATTAATGCTGGCTACATTCTTTTTATCTACAACTGTATCCACAATAGCAAATTGTGAATCTGGACGTTGGTCAGCCACTTCACCAACAGACTCGGCTAAAAGGAAACCGATACCGTAGATAAGTTTGTAATCTTCACGAACAAGCGTATTCAAGTTTTTAGCATAGTCAGCATCCGATTTAGATTGAAGATAGTTGTATCCATCTTTACCTTTTTCCAAATCATTTTCTTTACCGAATTCCTGAATTCCCTTCCAAGCTGATTGGTTGAACGATTCATCATCGACGCCGCCTGTATCGGTAACCATAGCTACTGTGAAGTTATCCTTCTTTTCTTTCCCATTTGTAGATTCTTTATCATCATTCTCTGAATTACCACATGCTCCTAAAAGCGTACCAGCAGCAAGAACAAGTGAAAGAGCTAGACCTAATTTGCGCTTTTTCAATTTTTTACCCCCTAAGATTTATAATTTTTCAGCAGGAATGTTCTGAAAAGTCATTCATGTTTGCGTTTTCACATCTCGGTAAATTTTTTTACATACGTTTGATCAATTTTTAAGAATCGAAACAAACGCTTGCATTCATCCGTATGTAAGAGTTTTGAACTAAACTCGCTTCCGAAGAACATGAAAACTAAACATATTGGCTTTAAAGTAGTTTACAGAATATAGGATAGGCTGGTCCCAATCATCCAGATGCATCTGCTTCAGAACGAGTAATGCGGCTTCTGACGAACATTTCAGGATAGGAGAAACTTTCTCATGATACCCGATCGGCTCAATTTCTGCTACGGCATGCGTAATTTTCCGATTCGCATCTCTTTCCAATATATCAAAAAGAGACTCATCATTACGGTCAAAATTTTCTGAAAGAATTGATTCAGGAATTTTGTCGACACAGTAGATAACCGGCTCGCCATCTGCTGTTCTTACACGTTCAATACTCACGATGCGTTCATCTGGTGAACAAGAAAACCTGCGGATATCCTCGTCTGTAGGTTCTTGAGCCGTCGAGCTTAAGAAAATCGTACCCGGCTTCATCCCTGCCTCTTCAATCATGTTCGTGACACTTTTTAATTGCTCGATACCAGAAGTAAACAGAGGTTTTGGATTGACAAAAGTTCCAACTCCATGGCGGCGAATGATAATGTTTTCTTCTTCTAAAATCCGCAGCGCTTCTCGAAGTGTCGCCCTACTCACTCCCAGTTTTTTGGCAAGATCAAATTCAGAAGGGAATTTTTCATTTTCCTGATAAACTCCTGCTTCAATATCCTGCTTCAGGTAATCAATGACCTGCAAATATAAATGTCGACTATCTGATTTAATTGACATACAGTTTCCCCCAGCTAGTTTCTTAAGACATCAGACCTCTGATGTTGAATCATTCCTACTAATCGAAAATAATATAACATTTTTTTCGATATAAATAAATAGTGTTTTACTATTTAACATAAAAGAATTTAGGATAAATTACCCTCCCCTGTGCCTTTTACTCTAGTAAAGGCCGTAGAAGTTGTACGATTATTCTCCTAAATCAGATAAAATAATTTTTTTATAAATGTAAAATGAAAATCGGTAGCTTTCTTTTCAAGATACTTTTTTCCTGTATAATAGTATTTATCTTCTTTGAAGGGATGAACACATGATGTTAAACATTACAGAATACAGCGTTGAAAAATTGAATGATCCATTCGGAATTTTATCCGGAGAGCGTTTCGAGTATTTCTTGGATATTGAAGTACCGGAAGAAGACGAGCTCTTTTCAGAGAATGGTTTATATATCCGGGTACTATTTGTTGTTGAAGAACAAGTAGGCAAGCTGATTAAATATGATATTTATGAAAAAGGGAACGACGAAGTACTCGATTTTGATTTAGAGGAAGAGGAAGAAGCAATGATTTCTGACTTCTGCCTTAAACATTTAGACGAAGCAACGAAGCAATGATCAATTAAAAAACCGGGCGCCTGCCCGGTTTTTTAATTACCTATGATAAATGAGCTTCATCCTGTTCATCTTTAGATAACAATACATTTCGTGGTTTGCTGCCCTCATATGGACCGACAATTCCTCTTGCTTCCATTTCATCAATTAATCTGGCAGCACGGGTATAGCCAATCCGGAAACGACGTTGCAGCATCGAGACAGATGCCGTCTGCATTTCTATAATTAAGGACACAGCATCCCCGTACAAACTATCTTCGACTTCACCGCTAGAAGTCTCTTGTATTTCATCCGGAATCATTTCTTCATTATACTGAGCTTTCTGTTGCGAAATAACATATGTGACGACTCCCTCGACTTCATGATCGGATAAAAAGGCACCTTGGACCCGAACCGGTTTCGAAGCTCCAGCAGGCAAGAATAGCATGTCACCTCGTCCTAACAGTTTTTCGGCTCCCCCCATATCCAGAATCGTTCTTGAATCTGTCATCGATGATACACTAAAAGCAATCCGGGATGGGATGTTCGCTTTTATGACCCCTGTTATAACATCGACAGACGGCCGCTGAGTGGCAATGATTAAATGGATACCAGCAGCCCGTGCCATTTGAGCAAGGCGTGTGATGGCATCCTCCACATCATTTGAGGCGACCATCATCAAGTCAGCCAATTCATCCACAATAACTACGATATAAGGCAGGAGCGGCTGCTTAGCATCTTCCTCAATATTATACCGATTAATATAATCGTTATAACCTTCAATATTACGCGTACCAGAATGGGAAAATAGCTCATAGCGACGTTCCATTTCACTGACCACTTTTTGCAAAGCCTGAGCAGCTTTTTTGGGATTTGTCACAACTGGGGCCAGTAAATGGGGAATTCCATTATATACATTAAGCTCCACCATTTTAGGATCAATCATCATCATCTTCACTTCATGTGGTTTTGCCCGCATCAAGATACTCGTGATAATACCGTTAATACAAACGGATTTCCCACTTCCTGTCGCTCCCGCTACAAGTAAATGCGGCATTTTATTAAGCTCCGCCTTAACCGCTTCACCCGAAATATTCCGTCCTAAACCGATTTGCAGTTTCGCATCAGGCTTGTCAACTTCTTTCGCCTCTAAAACTTCCCGTAGTGACACCATCGCCACCTCGGAGTTAGGGACTTCTATTCCAATCGCCGATTTACCGGGAATTGGTGCTTCTATACGGATATCTTTCGCTGCTAGAGCCAGGGCCAGATCATCGGAAAGACTGACAATTTTACTGACCTTGACACCCACATCCGGATGTACTTCATATTTGGTTACAGCTGGGCCTAAATGAACCTGTGTGACCCTTGCTTTAACTCCAAAGCTATGGAAAGTGCGTTCAAGCTTTGCCGCGTTTTCATGGATTAATTGATACTCCCCGCTTTGGTCTGTTTTTTTGGGCTGCAATAATAAAGAGAGCGGCGGTAAAAGATATTCTTTATTTTCTATTTCTGTAAAATTCATAGGCGGAACAGCATCATCCTGCTCCTCTGTACTTTCAACTGAAGGTGTCGCTTTAACCGGAAGTACTTCAGTTTCGTCGCCATAGGCTTTATCAGCAAAGCTTGAAATGATCCGTTCCGTTGCCATTTGCTGTGTTTCATCTTCCGACTGAATGGCCTGAACTGTTTCTTCCACCGATTCTTTTTCACGTTTTTTCTTTTTAACTGGATTTTTTTTCTTTTCCTTTTTGTCATCATTCCATGTTTTCATATCGTCTCTGAAAGCAGACCATTGTTTTATAAAAAAGCCTCCAAGACCCATGAAAAATTTACCGAGAGTTTCTCCTAACGTTTTGCCAGTCAATAACACGCCCCCTACAATGATAAAGAGGAATGAAACTATTTTTGACCCCGCTTCATCAAATAAGAAATAAGAAGCAGCAAATAAAATCGCACCGATCATTCCACCGCCAAGATCCTTGGTACTTGTCTTGCCGGTCACTTCCATCCAGAATAATTCCCATGTATTCGAAATGACGCTCGGCTTCGTAAATGGGCCTCCATCTGCAAGCATATTAAACAGAGTTACATGACTAAGTAACAGCATGCTCGCGACAAGGAAATACATTCCTATGAATTGTCGTTTCAGCAAGTAAGGGACTTCTCTTTTAATCATCAAATAGAATCCGGCTGCAATCGCTCCCAGTAAAAAGAGGATATACCATTCTCCCATAAAGAAGCGGATTAAAAAGACCGTCCCTTTTCCGACTGCCCCAAGCTTTGCAATTGCGATGACTGCCAACCCTATTAAAGTCAAGCCAATTAATTCATATTTCAGCGTAATTTTTAATTTCTCTGTACTTTTCTTTTTCCTGCGTTTCTTCTTTGCCATAACATCACCTGATTCTTCATGAAACTATTCTATCCATCCTATTCAACATCCTGTAGTGATTTCCCTTCACAAAACAAATGTTCGCTCACTAATTATACCAAATAAAAATGACCTTGTCCCTTGATACAGCTAAATTACAACTCATAATGACAATTCTTTCATATAATGAATAAAGCAGCCAAGCGGCTGCTAATTTTTTTCTTAGTATATCATAATTTACCTATATTAGCGTTTTTTCTAGCTTTTCAACTGGTCGAAAACATTGATGACAGCACCCGGCTGAATGTGAACATTCATATAATCTTCAGGGTTTGTGCTCACAATTCGATCGATACGAAACGTTCTCCCTCCGTCATGTTCAACCATCACATGAACCCCATTATATATCATTTCAATTAAATTCGCAGTCTTCTCATGATGATGAGGGAAAATGATTTCTTCAGGAACAATGGTGTAGAGTGTCATTGTAGAAGCCCCTCTTCCCCTGCTATTTTTGGCCTTCTCTCATCCATAAAGCTATTTAGTTTTCTCATGGCTTGACCGACTCCACCAACATCATCAATCATCCCAATTTCAACCGCCTCGGCACCAATCACATTCGTGCCAATATCTCGGGTTAGATTTCCTTTAGCGAACATTAGGTCTTTAAAACTTTCTTCCGTGACGTTGGAATGCCTCGTAACAAATTTAATAACTCGTTCTTGCATCTTATCCAAGTACTCAAAGGTTTGCGGCACTCCTATGACAAGACCTGTCAAACGTATAGGATGAATAGTCATAGTCGCTGTTTCAGCTATATAGGAATGGTCACAGGAAACAGCAATCGGAACGCCAATAGAATGGCCCCCGCCAAGTACAATCGACACGGACGGCTTGGATAGGGATGCCAACATCTCTGCAATGGCTAGTCCCGCTTCAACGTCTCCTCCTACTGTATTTAAAATAACTAGCAGTCCCTCAATATTAGGATTTTGTTCAATTGCCACAATTTGTGGAATAACATGTTCATATTTGGTCGTTTTATTCTGAGGCGGCAGCTGCATATGTCCTTCAATTTGTCCAATGATCGTCAAACAATGGATTTTTGAGTCCTGTGATAGTTGCGGGACGTTTGTAGTTCCCAGCTGCTGGATTTTTTCAATCAAAGTCGAATTTTTACCTTCCTGCCGGCCTTCATTTTCATTTGGTAATGGTGCATTATCCACTATGCCAACCCCTTTCTCTAAAGCCTATAGCTTTATTATGTCACGAGTCTCAGACTTCATTCTTCAAGATAAAGAGGTTTCACTTAGATAAAAAAAAACCTGACAATAATTTGTCAGGTTTTTTTTACTTAATACTCCATGATTATTGGTAAAATCATTGGACGGCGTTTCGTTTTTTCATAGAAGAATTGATTTAAGGCATCACGCATTTCCTGTTTCAGAGTAGACCAATCGAAAGGTTGGCGCGATCCATTTTTCTTCACGATTTCACTTACAATCTCAGTAGCTTCTCCAATCATTTTTTCTGATTCACGTACATATACGAAACCTCGTGAAATGATTTCCGGGCCAGCTGCAATACTTTTATCTTGACGGTTCAATGTGACAACGACGATTAAAATGCCATCCTGTGATAACAAGCGACGATCACGGAGTACGATATTACCCACATCTCCAACACCGCTCCCGTCAATTAAGATATTTCCTGCAGTGACTTTGCCGGATAGGCCCATTTTGTCACCTTTTAGTTCGATGACATCACCTTTTTCAGCAATCACGATATTTTCCCGTTTTATCCCTGCAGCAATTCCTACTTTTTGATGGGCATATAAATGACGGTATTCTCCATGTACTGGGATAAGGAATTTAGGATTCATCAAGTTAATCATCATTTTCAGTTCTTCTTGACTGCCATGACCCGTTACGTGCACTTTATATTTACTAGCAGATACTACCTCTGCACCTACCCGGTAAAGTAAGTCGACGGTTTTCGATAAAATAAGTTCGCCGCCCTGTAAGGGGGATGCACTTATCAAGACTGTATCTCCCTTTTTAATCGTTACCTGCTTATGAGTCTGTTTCGCCATTTTTTGAAGCGCTGCAATAGGCTCTCCTTGATGCCCAGTCGATAATACAACGATTTCACGATCATCATACTTGTTAATTTCATTGACCGGGATAATCAGCTCTTCCTCGACCTTTAAGTATCCAAGATTTAAGGCTGTTTCATAGACACGTTGCAAGCTTTTACCCACAACAGCCACTTTCCTTCGACTAGCCGCCGCTGCATTGAAGACATGCTGAATTCGATTAATATTTGAAGCAAAGCAAGCAACAATAATTCTTCCAGAAGCTGCATGGAAGGCTTCTGTAATATCCCTTGACACAACTGCTTCAGATGGCGTATAACCCGGTCTTTCCGCGCCTGTGCTATCAGATAGCAAGCAAAGGACACCCTCTTCTCCAATACTTGCCATTTTACCGATTTCTGGTTTATAAAGATCGGTTGCAGCTTGATCAAATTTGAAATCCCCTGTATAGACGATGGCTCCATCACGCGTATGGATTACAACTCCGACAGAATCGGGAATACTATGGTTTGTCCTGAAAAAGGACACGGCTGCTTGAGGGAAACTTAAAAGAGAATCTGAATCGATCTCAGTAAATGTTGCCCTGCCATTAAAGCCGTCTTCCTTTAATTTTGTTTTGATTAAAGCAAGTGTAAGCTTTGTACCGTAAACAGGTACCGGTAAATATTTTAATACATAAGCAAGCGCACCCATATGATCTTCATGACCATGGGTAATGAAAATACCCTGTACCCGTTCTTTATTATCCATCAAATAAGAAATGTCAGGAATTACCGCATCAATTCCCAACATTTCTTCTTCTGGCAGCATTAATCCTGCATCAAGAAGGTAGAGGTCTTCATTTACCTCAATGACGTACATATTTTTACCAAGTTCCCCTTGTCCTCCAAGAGAAATAACTTTTATTCCATTATTTTTATCTTTACCCAATCGAATATCCTCCTTAAAAAATCGCCGTTCATAATTTCCCAATGATTTCATTATAACCGATGTTCAAAAAACATGACAACACATACCATTTTCTAAGGAATTTTTTTACTTTATTTCCTATTTTAAAAATAGTCCTGCATTTATGTAGAAGGCATCCATTCCCTCTGCTAAGGGTGAACACATGACTTTTATCCTTTTCTAATCGAAAGATAATTAAAAGTATAAACTTTTATCCTATAACTGGAAAGAAAATCGTCTTTATTTTCCAAACAAATACATCTTTATGTAAAAACAAGCCAATCATAAATCGATCAGCTTGTTTAGAAACTATTTATTTTTTTAATACGGAGGCTAAAGATAGGCGCTCTTGTTCAGTCAATGGCACGATTGGCAGCCTGACTGAACCTACGTCAATTCCAAATAACTGAAGAGCTGTTTTAACTGGGGCAGGGCTAGGCGCTGCAAACAAGCTTTTAATAAGTGGTAACAGTTCCTGATGTAGCCTGGCCGCCTCGGCCGTATTCCCGCCGATAAAAGCTTCTATTATTTTTTGTAATTCATTACCGGCAATATGGGAAGCAACGGAAACTACTCCTGCTCCGCCAATCGCTAGTACTGGCAGCGTTAATGCGTCATCCCCGCTGTATAACGCAAAATCATCATCCGTTTCAGCAATGATTTGAGTCATCGCGTTTAAATCCCCGCTCGCTTCTTTTACTGCTACGATATTGGGAATTTTCGAAAGACGGATAATTGTTTCTGGTTCAATATTAACAGAAGCACGACCTGGGATGTTATATACCATTACAGGTAGCGTCGTACTTTCTGCAATTACTTTAAAATGTTGGTAAAGACCTTCTTGATTCGTTTTATTATAATACGGAGCAACAAGCATGATCGCATCTGCACCGTTTTGTTCTGCCTTTTTTGTCAACTCAATAGAAGCATACGTATTGTTGCTTCCCGTACCCATGATGACGGGTACCCGTTTTTCTACAACCTTCGAAACATGACGCAATAAGGCGATTTTTTCCTCCGAAGATAAAGTTGGAGACTCCCCAGTTGTGCCCGAAAGCACAAGTGAATCCGTTCCATTCGTTAATAAGTAATTGACCAATGAAGTCGTTTTTTGAAAATCAACATTTCCCTTGCTATCGAAAGGGGTGACCATTGCCGTTGATACTCTACCAAATATCATCATCTAACACCTCTTTAATTAATAAAACTTGTATGCTTATTATGCTTCACTTTCATGCAAATGAAATGCATAATGAAGTGAATTAACAGCTTCTACTAAATCTTCTTCTTTTACTAAAACCCAAATAGTCGTATGGCTGTCAGCAGATTGAAGAATAGCAATTTCTTTCTCAGAAAGCGCTGTGACAATCTTCGCTGCAACGCCTGGCACTCCGTTGATGCCCGCACCGACTACAGAAACTTTAGCACAATTCCGCTCAATTACAGGTTCATGACCAAGCTCGGCCAAAATAGAAAGAGCAAGTTCTGTCATCTCCTCCGAAACCGTATAAACAACGCCATTTGGATAAATATTGATAAAGTCAACGGAAATGGAGGCATTGGCCATCGCTTTAAAAACTTCTGCTTGTAAATTATATTGGTCTTTTTTCGCGCGTACTTTAATTTGGGTTATTTTAGAAACGTGAGCTATTCCTGTAACTAGTCTTTCCCGTATGTCACTACCCTGGCTTCCCTTATTTACACCTGTGACAAGTGTTCCTAATCCATCACTGTATGTTGATCGGATCCTGATCGGAACTTTTGCCTGCATGGCAATTTCAACAGCACGGGGATGAATGACCTTGGCACCTTGATAAGCCATGTTGCAAACTTCTGTATAAGAAACGACTGATAATGGACGAGCTTGCTCGGCAATACGTGGATCGGCAGTCATTATTCCTTCCACATCCGTAAAAATATCGACCCTTTCAGCTTGTAAAGCCGCACCTAATGCTGCAGCTGATGTGTCGCTTCCGCCACGGCCAATAGTCGTAATGTCTCCGTTTTTAGCTGCACCCTGGAACCCTGCAACAACGACAACGTCCTTCAATTCCAGTTCTTTCACGAGACGGTCACATTTCATTTCCATTATTTTGGCACTAGAATAGTCGGAATTAGTCAAAAATCCCGCCTGAGCCCCTGTATAAGCCACGGCATTAATACCATGTTCTAACAGCATGTTCGTAAATACGACAGAAGATATCGTTTCTCCTACTGACAAAAGTAAATCCTGTTCTCGTTTTGAAAGGCTGGCTTTCGCTCCATTTACTAGAGATAGTAAGGTATCTGTTGCATAGGGATCGCCTTTTCTTCCCATGGCTGAAACCACAACCACCACTTTGTAGCCTTCTTTGATTGCCTTTTCAATATGCCCTCTGGCAAATGAACGGCTTTCCTCATCACGGACAGATGTTCCTCCGTATTTCTGGACGATAATTTTCATAATCCATACACCCCAAATATAAGCCAGCTTCCCGGTTCGTTCGGGAAGCTGACAAAAACTCTCTATCATGTATTGTTCAGTTCTTTAAGAATATATAATTTCTTACTTAACTGTTACCAAACCTAATTTTAAAAGGCTTTCAGCGATTTGAACAGAGTTCCAAGCTGCTCCTTTTAATAGATTATCGGAAACCACCCATAAATGGAAGCCTTTATCTTCATCTAAATCTTTGCGAATCCGTCCAACGAATACATCATTCTTTCCGACAGATGAAGCAGGTGTTGGATAAACTTGTTGTTCCGGGTCATCTTCTAATACAATTCCAGGTGCTGTTTTCATCAAATCTTTGATTTGAGAAGCAGATATGCCTTCTTTTTCAACTTCAATATAAACAGACTCTGAATGACCTGTTACAACAGGAAGCCTTACACATGTTGCGGCTACAGGAAGTTCTTCCATGTGCATAATTTTCTTTGTTTCATTAATCATTTTCATTTCTTCAAAAGTGAATCCATTATCCTGGAATTTATCGATTTGGGGAATGACATTAAAAGCGATTTGATAATGCTTTTCATCTCCTTTTACCGGTAAAATTTTCGGATTGATTTCTTTCTCATCCAGCAAGTCGCGAGCTTGTTCTTTTAATTCGTTTATTGCTGCAACTCCTGCACCAGAAACAGCCTGATAAGTAGAAACAACAACTTTTGATAAGCCATAAGTCTGGCGGATAGGTTCTAAAGCCACAACCATTTGGATAGTTGAACAATTCGGGTTGGCAATGATCCCATTATGCTGTTTTAAGTCTTCTTCATTTACTTCCGGTACGACAAGCGGCACATTTTCATCCATACGGAATGCGCTCGTATTGTCTACTACTATTGCTCCGCGTTTCACTGCTTCTGGTGCCAATTCCTTAGACACGCTTCCTCCAGCACTGAATAAAGCGATATCGACACCTTCAAAGCTTTCAGGTTTTGCTTCCTGCACTTCGATTTCTTCGCCCTTAAATGAAAGTTTGATTCCTGCAGAACGAGCCGATGATAAAAAAATGATTTTCTTAATCGGTAGGTCCCGTTGTTCGAGTGTTGAAATCATTTGTTGTCCTACAGCTCCAGTTGCTCCCACAACTGCAATATGCAATCCCTGTGTCTCAGTCATTTGTCAATACTCCTTTTCTATCTCTAAAAGTTAGTTGGTTGTTAGATTTACTTCTTCTTGTTCAGAATATCATTTATTTTATCACATTAACATTCCAAAGGGTCGCACTTTAACAAAATATTCTGCATCTACCGCTACAAAGTTATGCATATATTACAGTTTTTAGGAACTGGGAGCTTTCTTAGAGCGCATGATCAGTTTAAATCATCCTTAAACCTTTCGACAATAACTGGTTGAATTTGTTCTCTCTCTATAGCTGCAATGATTGTATCCCGAATCATGCTCATTCTGGCAACCATGGAACTTGGTTTGCCTATGGGGTTATCCTGGCCGTAAGGAACAAAATAAATATCTTTTGCGGCCATTAGCCTCATTAAATTGACACCATTTAATCCAAGCGCATCATTTGTTGATATGGCGACCACAACAGGACGGTGATTTCTCATCGTTGCTTTTGCAGCCATAAGTACAGGCGAATCGGTAAGAGCATTAGCCATTTTACTCATTGAATTACCTGTCAAAGGAGCAATTACCATACAGTCGAGCGGTAATTTAGGTCCTAAAGGCTCTGCTTTGACGATTGTATCAACGACACGATTCCCCGTCAATTTTTCGATTCTTTCAACCCAGTCCTCGCCCTTTCCGAAGCGGGTTTCCGTGTTTTGAACTGTCGATGTTACGATTGGTATTACTTCCGCCCCTTCATTTACAATCTTTTCTATTTCTGGAAACACTTCATCATATGTGCAATGCGACCCTGTTAATCCGAAACCAATCCGTTTTCCTTGGAGACTCATATTTTTTTCCCCTTCCTTTTCATGAACTCACCTTGGATCAAAAGTCCAAGTGCATTCGCTAAGATCTGACCTGCTGTTTTTGGAGCAACTATCCCCGGTAGACTCGGTGCCAAAAGTGCCTTTATTCCCCTTTTTTCAGCATAACGAAAATCCGTCCCCCCCGGTTTTGAAGCAAGGTCGATAATTAATGTATGGACGGGCATGTTTGCAATTACTTTGGCCGTAATAATCGGAAAAGGGATCGTATTGATACATATATCAACATTTTTCATTTCTGTAGCAATATCATTTAAATGAAAGGGGGTTAACGCCATTTCACAAATCCTCGCAATATCTTCGCTTTTTCTTGCTCCAACCTTTACCTTTGCTCCAAGGGCTTGGAATGACCGGGCTACACTCATACCAACCCTACCCAGTCCGAGAACAGATACATTCGAGCCATGGATTGTGAAATCCGTATGCTGAATGGCCATCATGATTGCTCCTTCAACAGTAGGAATCGAATTGTAAATAGCCACATCATCACGTTCAAATAGTAGTACGAGTTTGCGGTCCGCTTTCTTAAATATTCCATCAAGGTAATCATTACTAATCCCTGAATAAAAAATGCAATGGGCTGGGGTCTTTTTTATCATTTCTTCGCTCAAAACAACTTCTTCACTGGAAAAAATCGTTTCCACCTTACCATTTGTATCAGTACCTCGGACTGGTAAAATAACCGAATCTAATTCGTTAAAATTTATATCCTCCATTTTTTCCTTAACCGCTCCTGTAAAAGCATGGTCGAGCTGTTCAAAACCTACTAATAATAGCTTTGCATCAAGCTCTGTCAGTTTACGGACAACTTCAAGTTGACGCGCATCTCCACCAATTACAGCGATTTGCATGCCTGTGAGCATTAAAACCGTCACCTTCTTTATATAAAAGATCCTAACATCCCTCGCCTCATGGTAAATATTCCTCAAGAAGCAATTCGGTTTTTGCTACATTCTCTAGTTACCATGCCATCTTATGTTTTTACTTAAAAAACGGTGATAAGAAAAGCAAAAACGCCTTAGCAAATGCCTGCTAAGGCGTTTATTATATTGATGAATAGTATCAGTAGTAACCATCTATGCTATAAATTGGTTTATCCGTCCATATGCTCGCCATCTTTAATGGGAAGTCCCTCCTGAAAATCGATGATGAGCATATCCGTTCCTATTTTTTTAATATGCTCCCATGGAACACGAATTTCACTGCCATTTCTTAAGAGTCCGAACCATTTAACTGAAGGAATAATCAACGTGGTAATTTGTCCAGTTTCATCTACTTCCAAATCTGTCTGACCAAGAACTCCTAATCTCTCCGCTCTGTTCACATCAACAATTTCTTTACCACTCAATTCACTCAATCTCAATACAAGCTCCCCCTTTTTTCACCTTCTATTCAATCTATATCCGAAAAAGGTGAACTTAGAAGGCATTTATCTAAAAATTGTACTTACCGAAGGGTCCTTGTATTTTCAAAAGCTTTTAAAAAAAAAAGCCTGCTCTTCTATATAATAAACAGAAGTTCAGGCTTGTGAATTTTTATTTGTCCCAATTTTCCAGCGGGCTCACCAATGACAAGGAATGTTCCTTGAAGATTTGGTTTGCCATTTCATTGACGCTATTCTCTGTCACTTCATCAATCTTGATAATGATATCATCAAGAGAACGGTGCTCACCCAGCATAAGCTCATTTTTCCCGTTACGGCTCATGCGGCTGTTCGTACTTTCAAGGCTTAGCATTAAGCTTCCTTTAAGTTGCTCTTTACTATTGCGCAATTCCTTTTCCGTGATACCGTCTTTTTTAAGTGTATCCAGTGTTTCCTGAATGGTTTCATACAAACTATCAAGCTGACTTGTGCCTGTCCCCCCATACACTGTCACCAAACCTGTATCCTGGTAGCTGGAATGGTAAGAGTAGACAGAATATGCAAGACCGCGTTGTTCCCTTACGTCCTGGAATAGACGGCTACTCATGCTTCCACCAAGAATATTATTCAAGGTAATCAAGCTGTATGTTTTGTCATTACCAATTTCTAACCCTTTAAAACCAAGGCAAAGATGGGCTTGCTCAGTTTCTTTTTTACGCGTGATCCTATTTTCATGAAATGCCGGCTTCACCAATTCAAGACGCTCTTCCCCTCCTTGGTACGAGCCAAAGTAGCTTTCGACTTCTTGAATCAATTTTTCATCCACATTTCCTGCAATGGAAACGACGACTTTATCAGGTGTGTACATATCGTGAACATATTTCTTTAATGTCTCACTATTGAATGTTTCAAGTGTACTTTCTGTACCTAGTATTGGATAGCCAAGGGGATGATTTTCGTATACCGCCTTGCTTAAGAGATCATGGACAATATCATCAGGTGTATCTTCATACATTTTAATCTCTTCGTAGACGACATTTTTTTCTTTTTTCAATTCTTCCTCATCAAAAGTGGAGTTGAAGAACATATCAGCAAGGATTTCAAGCGCATAGCTAGCATGGTTATCCATAACTTTTGCATAATAGCATGTGTACTCTTTTGAAGTAAATGCATTCACTTGTCCGCCAATACTGTCAAACGACTCGGCAATTTCACGTGCATTCCTCGTAGTTGTTCCTTTGAAAAACATATGTTCAAGGAAATGGGAAACCCCATTCAATTCTGGTGTTTCATTTCGTGAACCTGTTTTGATCCATACTCCAATTGCTGCTGAACGTACTGTTGGAATATTTTCTAATACAATTCTTACTCCATTTTGACAAGTGTATTTCTTAATCAACTAACATTCCTCCCAATCATTCTATGCTGCTATCGTAACCATAACGTTATGGATTCAACCGCTCTTCATCTACTGCTTCTGAAACGGTAACAACATCTAAGTCTTTCTTTTCTATATTAATAATTAACGTTTCCAATGATTTCGCGGTAGATTCTGTAGGATGCATTAAAATAAATGCTCCCGGGTGAACCTTAGAAAGCACCCTTTGTTGAAGTACTTCAGGACTTGGTTTTTGCCAGTCAATCGTATCCACACTCCACATAACAGTCTTCAAACCGAGAGAATCCGCGATTTTTACCGTTTCATCTCGGTAGCTTCCGCTTGGAGGGGCGAACCATTTCATCTTCACACCTGTCACCGCTTCAATGACTTCATTCGTTTTACGAATTTCCTCACGTGTAGCCTGAGAGGAAATATTTTGCATATTCGGATGTGAATAGGAGTGGTTTCCGATTTCGTGTCCCCCACCCTTAATCATCTTCGCCAATTCTGGGTTCTTCTTAGTCCAATTACCTTCAAGGAAAAATGTTGCCTTGACATTATGTTTTTTTAACACAGCCAACATATCCTGTAAGTATTCATTACCCCAGGCCACATTGATTAAAAATGATACGACTGGCTTTTCCGGATGGGCCCGGTAAATCGGAGCCGGGTCGAGATCCTTTAAATGAATCTTTGCTGGAACTTGTTGATATACCAGTTTATCCTTATCGAATCCGCCCTCCTTCTTCATAGCTTTATACGAATCATCAATATTTACCTTTAGGCCATTATATGCAGGAACGGTTTTCCAAACCGAATCTATTCGTGCATCCTGTGGTGCAATCTCATATTTTTTTGTTGATTCTTTTATTTGTAAAAGAAGCTCATCTTCCTGCTTCATTGACGCAACTGAATGATCTGTTAATTGGGTCAAATAAATATGTGTATATGGATTTTGCACTAATAACCATGATATACCTGCAATGGCACTTATCGCAACTATCTGCTTCCATTTATTATTCATTTTTTACGCCCCCTTCATACAAAAATGTATGAAGAAAACGGACAAGGTAGAACATTACATACTTTTATTGAGAATTTCCATATATAACGATGAATCCTTTAAAACAAAAAAGCATGCAGATTCACTAGGAACCGCATGCCGAATTTTCATTTCTATTATGACTGAGAAGGATTAGCTGCCTCTTTTTGTTCTTTAAGGACCGCTTTACGGGAAAGGTTAACCCTTCCTTGCTTATCAATCTCAGTAACTTTAACTAATAGCTCATCGCCAAGTGAAACGACATCTTCCACTTTACCGACTCTTTCTTCAGCCAGTTCAGAAATATGGACCAAACCATCTTTACCATTGAAGATTTCAACGAACGCTCCGAATTTTTCAATACGTTTAACTTTACCTAAGTATAGTTCGCCTACAACGACTTCACGCACGATATCTTCGATAATTTTCTTCGCTTTTTGAATCATTGCTTCATCTGTAGAAGAAATGAATACCGTTCCATCTTGTTCGATATCAATTTTTACGCCAGTTTCTTCAATGATTTTATTGATATGTTTACCGCTCGGTCCAATGACATCGCGGATTTTGTCTGGATTAATAGACATTGTAACGATTTTCGGAGCATATTTGGATAATTGCTCACGCGGTTGATTGATTGTTGCCATCATTGATTCCAAAATGTGCATCCGGCCATGTTTAGCTTGAAGTAATGCTTCTTCAAGAATTTCTCTTGAAAGACCCTCAATTTTAATATCCATTTGAAGGGCTGTAACACCTTTTGACGTTCCAGCAACTTTAAAGTCCATGTCTCCTAGATGATCTTCCATGCCTTGAATATCTGTTAAGATTGTGTAGTGCTCACCTGTTTTAACAAGACCCATTGCAATACCTGCAACTGGAGCTTTCAACGGAACACCAGCATCCATCATTGCTAGCGTACTTGCACAGATACTTGCTTGCGATGTTGAGCCATTAGATTCAAGAACTTCAGACACAAGTCTAATTGTATAAGGGAAGTCTTTATCATTCGGTATAACCGGTTCTAATGCTCTTTCACCAAGTGCACCATGTCCGATTTCACGACGTCCTGCACCACGAATCGGGCCTGTTTCACCTACACTGAAATGAGGGAAGTTATAATGATGCATGAAACGTTTCGACTCTTCAGTTCCAAGACCGTCCAAAATCTGTACATCGCCAAGGGCACCTAATGTACAGATAGAAAGTGCTTGAGTTTGTCCACGTGTGAACAAACCAGAACCGTGTGTACGAGGCAGAATAGTTACTTCAGATGATAATGGTCTAATCTCATCCGGGTTACGGCCATCTGGACGTACCTTTTCTTCCGTAATTAAACGACGGACTTCTGATTTAACCAATTTATTTAGGATTTCTTTGATTTGTTTTAGTTTAGCTTCATCAGTTTCTTCCTCATAATGAGCCAACACGCGATCTTTTACTTCTTTAATAGCATCTTCACGAGCATGTTTTTCCTGAACTTGTACAGCTTTGTTAAGGTCTGATTCACAATGACCTTTTACTTCTGCTTCTAGTTCTGCATCCACTTGGTATAGAGCGATTTGTAGCTTTTCCTTGCCGATTTCAGCAACAATTTTCTCTTGGAATGCAATAACCTTCTTGATTTCGTCATGACCGAACATAATTGCTTCAAGCATAGTTTCTTCTGGTACTTCATTTGCTCCAGCTTCAACCATGTTGATAGCATCTTTCGTACCGGCAACTGTCAAGTTAATGTCGCTTTTTGCAAGTTGGTCAACAGTAGGGTTAATAATGAATTCATTATTAATTCTTCCGACTACAACTCCAGCAATTGGACCTTCAAACGGAATATCGGAAACTGAAAGTGCAAGGGATGAACCAAGCATCGCTGCCATTTCAGAAGAACAATCTTGATCAACACTCATAACCATACTGATAATTTGAACATCGTTCCGGAAGCCATCTGCAAATAGCGGACGGATTGGACGGTCAATTAGTCGGCTTGCTAAAATTGCTCTTTCACTCGGTCTGCCTTCACGTTTGATGAAGCCACCTGGAATTTTACCGACTGCATACAGTCTTTCTTCGTAGTTGACTGTCAAAGGGAAGAAGTCGACATTTCTAGGTTCCTTTGAAGCTGTTGCTGTACTTAATACAGCTGTTTCTCCATAACGGACTAAAACTGCTCCGTTCGCTTGTTTGGCCAATTGGCCAATCTCTACCGTTACATTACGGCCGGCCCAGTCAAATGAATACGTATGTTTTTCCTGTCCCATTTATTAAACCCCTCTCTGAATCTTCACTTAGAGGCTTAGTTTACCTAAACCTGTATTGGATTAAATCATTATATGTGAAAGTAACTGAACTCAAGTTAAAACCAAACTATTCCTATTATGCACGAAAAAAACAAGCATTAACAGTAAAATGAATAAAATTTTCATTCATTCAATTATGTATATCCTAATCATTTATAAATAGAAAAAGACCCGGCTCCTGCCGAGTCCCAAGGACGAAGGCTTAGCCTAAAAATAGAACACGTCCAAATCATTTGATTAACATCAAAAAAGCGGGAAATTTCCCGCCTTCCTGAAAAAATTATCTACGTAGACCTAATTTGTTAATTAGTGTACGGTAACGAGTAACGTCTTTGTTACGTAGGTAAGTTAAAAGATTACGACGTTTACCTACCATTTTAAGAAGACCGCGACGTGAATGGTGGTCTTTTTTATGTGTGCGTAAGTGACCGTTCAAGTTGTTGATTTCTTCTGTTAATACTGCGATTTGAACTTCTGGAGATCCAGTGTCAGTATCGTGAGTTCTGAACTCAGCGATAAGTTCGTTTTTGCGTACTTGTGTAATAGCCATGTTATTATTCCTCCTAAAATTCTGTAAAATCACCTATTACCGAGCCAGCGTCGGAGTCTCGACTAGCCAAGCAATGGTTATTTTCATACATACAATAGAATACATGTTTTTCATTAAAATTGCAAGTATTGTCTATTGCTAACCGTTTATACTTTCAGTTTTGAAAAATAAACTAACGCATTTTGCTTATCTGTTTCAATCTGTGCGACTAACGCTTCAAGTCCAGAAAATTTCTGCTCACTTCTCAACCTAGTATGCCATTCAACCGAAACTTGATTGCCATAAATATCACCCGAGAACTCCAAAGCATGAACCTCTACGGTTGGATACTTCGGCTTTTCTTCATGGAACGTAGGTTTATAACCGACATTACAAACCCCATTATACCATTGGCCGTTTATATTAATCTTGACAGCATATACCCCAGCAGCTGGGAATATATAATCGTCACTTACTTCAATATTAGCAGTGGGGAAACCCAACTTCCTGCCTCGTTTTTCACCATGAACGACATGCCCTTTCGTTAAATAACGGCGGCCTGCCAAATGATAAAAGTCGGAAAAGTTACCGTTACTAAGTGTTTCTCTGATTCTGGTCGAACTTACCTTTTCATCTTCAAGTGTTTGTTTCGCAACAACCGTCTGCGTAAACCTTCCTTGTGCGTATACAGGCAAATCTTCCATCGATCCTTGACCGTAGCGGCCATATGAATAGTCAAAGCCGGCTACAACGTGACGGACATTCAGCCCGACAATATATTCGTCAACGAACTGTTCCGGCAACACCGAAGCAAATTCCTTGCTGAAATGAACGATAAACAGATAATCTATCTCCATCGATTCTATGATATCTATTTTATCTTCGAGTGGTGTAATATAGCGAATATTTTCCGTTTTCCTCCCCAATACTGCGGAAGGATGCGGGTCAAATGTCATGACTGCTGACTTAAGATTCATTTCATCGGCTTTTTGCTTGGCAGTTTGAATAACAATTTGATGCCCTTTATGTATGCCATCAAAAAATCCAAGCGCCATTACAAGCTCCGGAAAATCATCCGATTTAAATTGATGAGGATGCTCTATTGCGATCACTTTCACCTTTCAATCTCCTCTTTCCGACGGCAAAACGGTCTATAATTCTTGTGCCAAAACTTTTACAGGTTTAATTAATCCCTCTTTTGTCGGATGTATTTGATAAATGGCAATAGCCTTACCAGAAGGATCAACCATTACAAAAGGCTGACCTTTCTCAACAACAACATCCTTAGCCTGTTCCAATACCGCACCGTTAAGTACTTTCTTTGCTACTTTATCACTAATCTGAATTTTGGGCAAATGAAATAATCCTCGCTCTAAGGGCAGCAGAAACTCATCTGTTTGTCCGGTTTCCATGAATGCTTCCACCTCAGCGAATGTCATACAGTCTTCAAGCTTAAAACCAGCTGATTCAATCCGCGTTAGGTCTGACATATGTGCTGGAAATCCCAATTTTTCACCTATCATGACAGCAAGCGTTCTAATATATGTTCCTTTACTGCACTTAACACGAAAACGGAAAGAAATGGTTTCTCCTTTGAATTCAGAACGTTCATCGAGAAGGGTGATTTCGTAAATGGTAACCTCCCGTGTCGGTCGCTCCACTTCGATTCCGGCCCGAGCGTATTCATATAACTTTTTCCCGTTTACCTTAACAGCTGAAAACATCGGCGGAGTCTGTTCAATTTTCCCTGTTAATGATTCTAAAACTTCAAGAATTTGTTCACGCTGAATCACTTGAGTAATCCTTTTTTCAGCTACCTTATCGCCGCTTGCATCTTCCGTTGTCGTTGAAAAACCGAGGGTCACTTCCCCTTCATACGCTTTACCTGCTTCTGTCAAATATTCGGCGACTTTTGTTGCCCTACCGATACAAATCGGTAAAACCCCTGTGACATCAGGATCTAAAGTGCCTGTATGCCCAACCTTTTTTGTTTTTAATATCTTCCTTAATTTAAAAACACAATCATGGGATGTCAATCCCTTTGGTTTCCATAATGGTAGAATACCGTTCACACTTTCACCTCATTTTCTAAAAGCGGAAGCACCTCTGTTAACTTGCACAAACAATATGAACTTAAATTCGAAAGGTGTCTTTTGCTTTTTGCTACGTTTTCCTATCATTTCAAAAAAAAGAGATCGACTCCAAGAAGTGCAAAGCACTTATTGAGTCGACCTCCTTTTCTGCTTGCTTATTATTCGTCTTTTCCAGCCGGTTTTTCCTCTGAATTGATTTGTGAAATTAACGATTCGATTCGATTTCCGTAATCAACCGATTCATCAAATTCAAAAAACAGTTCCGGGGTTTTGCGAAGACGGATTCTTTGCCCAATTTCTGAACGCATAAATCCTTTTGCCTTTGCAAGGCCTTGAAGAGTTTTTTCCCGTTGTTCCTGATCACCCAACACGGAAATATAAACAGTTGCCTGTTGTAGATCGCCTGTAACGTCAACATCTGTTACTGTTACAAATCCGATTCTTGGATCTTTAATTTTTCGGCCGATAATTTCACTCAGCTCTTTTTTCATTTGTTCGCCAACACGATTTGCACGAAGGCTCATAATATCACCTCGCTAGCCTAAAGCCAGTCTATATCTGTTATTGTTCGCTCTATTTCCGGAAAAGAATCTAGAAATTTAAGGGCATTTTGAAGTTCTCTCTCAGTAGCCTTCCTTGAAGATGAAACGGTTACGATAGAAATCTTTGTTCGTTGCCATAGATCCTGAAAATCCGTTTCTGCTACCGATATATTGAACTTCTGTTTAAGCCGTGTCATAACACGCTGCAACACGGCTCGTTTTTCTTTCAAAGAATGGGTGTCATAGATGATGCACTCACATTGGACAGAGCCAACGATCATTTACGCTCTATCTCTTCCATTACATAAGCTTCAATTACGTCGCCTTCTTTAAGGTCATTGTAATTTTTAATGGTAATACCGCACTCATAGTTCGTTGCCACTTCTTTTACATCATCTTTAAAACGTTTCAATGCATCAATTTCACCTTCGTAAATGACGACACCTTCACGAATTAAGCGAATGCCGCTATCACGTGTGATTTTTCCTTCTGTAACATAAGAACCAGCGATCGTACCAACTTTAGATACTTTGAAAGTCGTACGAACTTCAGCCTGACCGATAATTTTTTCTTCAAATTCAGGGTCAAGCATCCCTTTCATAGCCGACTCGATCTCTTCGATAGCTTTATAAATGATACGGTGAAGGCGGACATCAACATTTTCTGATTCAGCCGCACGCTTCGCATTCACATCAGGACGGACGTTAAATCCGATGACGATTGCATTAGAAGCCGTAGCTAGGATAATGTCAGACTCTGTAATAGCCCCGACGCCAGTGTGAATAATTTTCACTTTTGCGCCTTCTACTTCTATTTTATTCAGGGAAGCGGCAACTGCTTCAGCAGAACCTTGAACATCCGCTTTTAAGATGATGTTCAATTCTTTAATTTCCCCTTCTTTCATTTGCTCGAACAATGTATCAAGCGTTACACGAGATTTTTCATTACGTTGTGAAGCAAGCTGTCTTTGCGCACGAACTTCCCCAACTTGACGGGCAGTTTTTTCATCTTCAAAGACGATGAAACGGTCCCCAGCCTGTGGAACTTCATTCAAACCTGTGATTTCAACCGGTGTAGAAGGACCTGCATCCTTAACACGACGGCCAAGGTCATTAAGCATTGCACGAACGCGGCCGAATGTATTACCAATAACGATTGGATCTCCGACTTTCAACGTTCCGTTTTGAATAAGCAACGTTGCTACAGAGCCGCGTCCTTTATCCAAACGTGCTTCGATAACCGTTCCGTTTGCTTTACGAGTTGGATTTGCTTTATATTCTTCTACTTCACTAACTAGTAGAATCATTTCCAACAAGCTATCGATTCCTTCGCCATTTTTAGCTGAAATAGGTACGAAAATTGTATCTCCGCCCCATGCTTCAGAAACTAAACCGTGCTCTGTCAATTCTTGCATAACGCGGTCTGGATTAGCGGCTTCTTTATCCATTTTATTAACAGCGACGATAATTGGAACCTCTGCTGCTTTAGCATGGTTAATCGCTTCAACCGTTTGAGGCATAACACCATCATCCGCTGCTACAACTAGGATTGTGATATCTGTAACCTGAGCTCCACGAGCACGCATTGTTGTAAACGCAGCATGTCCTGGTGTATCAAGGAATGTAATTTTTTTGTCGTTAACTTTAACTTGATAAGCACCGATATGCTGAGTGATTCCGCCTGCTTCGCCTTCAGTTACTTTCGTATGACGAATAGAATCAAGCAATGTCGTTTTACCATGGTCAACGTGTCCCATGATCGTTACAACAGCCGGACGTTCGATCAAATCTTCAGAAGCATCTTCAGTCACTAATGACTCAAGGTCAGTTAGATCAACACGAATCTCTTCTTCAGCCAATACACCGTATTCTGTACAGATTAATTCAATAGCATCTTTATCTAATGTTTGGTTAATTGTAGCCATCACACCAAGCATGAAAAGCTTTTTAATGATTTCAGACGGTTCACGGTGAAGTTTTTTACCAAGTTCCATAACAGTCAAAGACTCATAAAACGTAATTTTCTCTGGAAGTTCTCTTTCTTTACGTTTAGTAACAGGAGCCTGTGGTGCTTGTTGTCTTTGTTTATTATTTTTATTTCGGTTATTTCTACCTCTACTAAACTGTCCTGCTGGTTTTTTCGTACCTACAGGTTTAACGGGAGGTTTTTTCTTTAGCTTTTCTTTATTAACTGTACTCTTCTCATCTGCTTCAGCTTCGTATTTTGCAACCGTAGCGTTAGCTTTTGGTTCAGCAGCTGGGCTTTTATCTTCGCTTTTAGGCTTAATTGAATCGTTTAATTTATTTACAGTTGAATCGTCTAATGCTGTCATATGGTTTGTTACCTCTATATTCATTTCTTTAAGTTTAGTTATTACTTCCTTGCTTGAAACGTTCTTTTGTTTTGCATATTCATATACACGCAATTTTGTCATACGTTCACCCCCGTAAAATTTAATCGAGCAGCGTTCGGAGTTTTTGTGCAAAACCTTCATCCAGAACTGCGACGGCAACTCTAGCTTCCTTACCAATCGCATGGCCGAGCATAGACCTGCTTTCGACTCTTTTTAAAGGAACCTGATAAAATGCGCACTTATCAGATATTTTTTTTTCAGTGTTTTTTGAAGCGTCCGCGGATAAAATAACAACTTTGGCATTACCGCTTCTAATCTCTTTAACCACTAATTCTTCACCCGAAATTAGCTTGCGTGCTCGATTGGCCAAACCTAATAGAGACATCCATTGTTGTTGTTGGGTCATGGTGTTAGTATTTCTCCTTATTCACTAATTCAAGCAATTGTTCATAAAGGGAGGAATCGATTTGGGTACTAAGGTGATTAGCCAGCACATTTTTCTTTTTGGCCAGCTCGATAACATCCCGATCAAGAGTCAAATAAGCTCCCCTTCCCGATTTTTTTCCGGTCGGATCAAGGCTGACTTCCCCTTCTTTAGATCGAACGATACGTATGAGTTCTTTCTTCGGCTTCATTTCGCCTGTGGCCACACATTTACGCATCGGGATTTTTTTTCGGCTATTCATCTTTTTTCACCTCTAAATTTACTCGTTATCCTCTTCGAAATCTATATCCTCTTCATTCACATAGCTATCCCTGCTTAAAAGGAATTCCTGTTCTTCAACCGGGTAAATACCCGCTTCACGGGCTTCTGTTTCACTCTTGATATCAATTTTCCAACCAGTAAGTTTGGCAGCTAAGCGAGCATTTTGTCCACGCTTACCAATTGCAAGTGAAAGCTGATAGTCCGGAACGATTACAGTTGTCGCCTTTTCTTCTTCTTTTACGATAACTTCAAGTACTTTTGAAGGGCTTAAAGCATTCGCAACAAAGATAACCGGATTTTCCGACCATTTAACGATATCGATTTTTTCACCTTTTAATTCATTGACGATGGCCTGGACACGTTGTCCTTTTTGGCCTACGCAGGAACCGACCGGATCGACTTCTTCGTTTTCAGAGTGCACGGAGATTTTTGAACGGTCACCTGCTTCACGAGCAACTGACTTAATTTCTACTGTTCCATCAAAAATTTCAGGCACTTCGATTTCGAATAAACGTTTTAAAAGTCCAGGATGTGAACGGGATACAAAAATTTGCGGCCCCTTGGACGTCTTTTCAACTTTTGTGATAAAAACTTTAATACGATCATGAGGTTTATACTGCTCATTAGGCATTTGTTCATTGACTGGAAGCAATGCTTCGATTTTACCTAGACTCACATAGATAAATCGAGAATCCTGACGTTGAACAATCCCTGTCATGATATCCTCTTCGCGATCAATGAATTCAGCATAAATGATGCCGCGCTCTGCTTCACGCACTCTTTGAGTAACAACTTGCTTCGCTGTTTGTGCAGCAATGCGGCCGAAATCTTTTGGCGTTACTTCCATTTCGACAATATCCTCTAGCTGGTAGTTGGGATCAATCGCTCTTGCTTCTTCAACAGAAATTTCCAGACGTGAATCGAATACTTCATCTACAACGTCTTTTCTGGCAAATACACGCATTGTTCCTTTACCAAGATTCAAGTCGATACGCACATTTTGCGCTTGGTTAAAGTTACGACGATATGCCGATATAAGAGCAGCCTCAATCGCGTCGATTAAAACTTCCCTGGAAATTCCTTTTTCGTTTTCTAAAATATAGAGAGCATCCAATAACTCATTGCCCATGGTGATCCCCCTTACGGATATTTAATTATTGATTTGCTTGACTTAAGAGAAGGTAATCGCCAATCTTGCTTTAGCTACCTTTTCGTATGGAATGACGATTGTTTTCTTTCTTGTCTTGATTTTGATTTCAAGCGTCACTTCGTTCCCATCGAAGCTGGTTAAGATTCCTTCAAATTCTTTTTCATCTAAAATGGGCTCGTATGTTTTTATGTAAACATTTTTACCGATAGCATTAAGGAAATCTTTCTCTTTTTTCAGAGGCCTTTCAGCTCCGGGAGATGAAACTTCGAGAAAATAAATTTGTGGAATTGGATCAACTTCATCAAGCTTTTCACTGAGCTTTTCACTCGCTTTTCCGCAATCTTCAAGATCTACGCCTGTTTCTTTATCAATGTAAACTCGAAGGAACCAGCTTTTACCTTCCTTCACATACTCCACTTCAACTAATTCAAGCTGCAATTCTTCAAGAATTGGTAATGCTAATTCTTCTACAACTTCCGTTACCTTTTTACTCATTTGTTTCCTCCATACGTGCGTTGTATGCGCTTGGTTTCGGATTCAAAATAAATGGTCAATACAACACGAAAGAGTGGGTTTCCCCACTCTTGCCATTGGTTCCTCTTAGTATTTCCAATAAAAATATACCATAATCAAGATATTTATGCAAATATCATGTCTGTTTCTTCCTTTTTATCATCAGCTTCTCTTTTAAAATAAAGATAACTGATTTTGTTCAGGCAGAGACTCTAGACAGCCTTGTTTATCAAGGTATTCAAGAATCGTCTTGGATACTTTCCCTCGCTGTTGTAGGTCTTCTTTCGAAAGGAATTCTCCATTCTTACGTGCATTAACGATATTGATGGCCGCATTTGTTCCAAGACCTGGTATTGAATTGAATGGTGGAATCAACTTGTTACCTTCAATTATGAATTGGTCTGCACTAGATTTATACAAATCCACCTTAGCAAAGCTGTATCCGCGCTCACACATTTCTAAGGCAAGTTCAAGAACCGTCAATGTATTCTTTTCCTTAGTAGATGCATCCAATCCTTTTACATTGATTTCTTCAATCTTAGTTTTGATCGCCTGAGATCCCCGCGTCATCGCATCGATTTCAAAATCATCGGCACGAACTGTGAAATAAGCGGCATAATATAATAAAGGTAAATGCACTTTAAAATAAGCAATCCGGACAGCCATTAAAACATAAGCGGCAGCATGGGCTTTCGGGAACATGTATTTAATCTTTTTACATGAATCGATATACCATTCCGGCACCTCATTTTTTCTCATCTCTGCTTCGAATTCCTCGGAGAGCCCTTTCCCTTTACGTACTGATTCCATAATTTTAAACGCCAGAGAAGGATCGAGCCCTTGATAAATCAGATAGACCATAATATCATCCCGACAACCGATAACTTCGCTAAGTGTACATATTCGGTTGTGAATCAGCTCCTGAGCATTACTCAACCATACATCGGTACCATGAGATAATCCGGATATCTGGACAAGCTCGGAAAATGTTGTAGGTTTCGTGTCTTCAAGCATCTGCCTAACAAAACGCGTACCAAATTCGGGAATACCGAGCGTTCCAGTTTTACACATAATTTGATCTTCGGTTACTCCTAATGATTCGGTACTGCTGAATATTTTCATTACTTCAGGATCGTCTGTCGGAACCGTTTTTGGATCGATGCCGCTCAAATCCTGAAGCATTCTGATCACAGTCGGATCATCGTGACCAAGAATATCAAGTTTTAAAATATTATCGTGAATTGAATGGAAATCAAAGTGTGTCGTTTTCCACTCGGAAGTTCGGTCATCCGCTGGGAACTGAATAGGTGTGAAATCATAAATATCCATGTAATCCGGAACAACGATGATTCCACCTGGATGCTGTCCAGTAGTCCGTTTTACTCCTGTACATCCAGCAACAAGACGGTCAGTCTCAGCTCCCCGCATATGGATATTATTGTCGGTAGAATAACCTTTTACATAGCCATACGCCGTTTTTTCAGCTACCGTACCAATCGTTCCAGCGCGGTAAACATACTCTTCTCCAAACAAGACCTTAGTATAGTTATGTGCCTTCGGTTGATATTCACCGGAGAAGTTCAAGTCAATATCAGGAACCTTATCCCCTTTAAAGCCAAGGAAGGTTTCAAACGGGATATCATGTCCGTCTTTTGTATAAGCAATGCCGCAATCTGGACAGTCTTTATCTGGCAGGTCAAATCCAGAACCCACAGAACCGTCATTAAAGAATTCCGATTTTTTACACGTTGGACACACATAATGTGGCGGCAGCGGGTTTACCTCAGTAATTTCAGTCATCGTTGCAACGAACGAAGATCCCACCGACCCCCGTGATCCCACGAGATATCCATCATTCAAAGATTTTTTAACTAGTTTGTGAGAAATCAAATAAATAACGGCAAATCCATGGCCAATGATGCTTTTCAGTTCTTTTTCAAGACGGGCCTCTACGATTTCCGGCAGGTTCTCTCCGTATATCTTCCTTGCCATGCCGTAACTCATCTCACGCATCTCTTCTTCTGCGCCTTCAATTTTAGGCGTGTATAACTCATCCTTGATAGGCTTGATTTCATCTATCATATCAGCGATTTTATTCGTGTTAGTTACCACGACTTCTTTGGCTTTCTCAGAACCAAGGAATGAGAAGGCCCTCAGCATTTCATCAGTTGTCCGGAAATGTACATCCGGCAGCTTATGACGATTCAGCGGGTTCGCTCCACCTTGTGAATTCACAAGGATTTTACGGTAAATTTTGTCGTTTGGATCCAAATAATGAACATTCCCTGTGGCAACGACAGGCTTATCCAATTTCTCACCAAGCTTGACGATATTTGTGATGATTGTTTCTAACGATTTATCATCCCTGATATATTCAAGCTCAATCAAATGCTGGTATACTTCCTTCGGATGAATTTCAAGATAATCGTAAAATTCAGCGATATCTATGACTTCCTCAAAACCCTTTTGCATCATTCCTTCAAAAACTTCCCCTTTATCACATCCGGATCCAACGAGAATTCCTTCACGATACTTTTTAAGTTGGGAACGCGGTAACCGAGGTACACGATAATAATAATCAATATGTGATATCGAAATTAATTTAAAAAGGTTTTTTAAACCAGCCTGTGTTTGCGCAATCAGCGTACAATGGGACGGACGGGAACGCTGATAAGCATTTCCTTTACCCATATTGTCATTTAGCTGATCATGATGGGTAATGTCTTTTTCCATCGCATCCTTTAGCATCTTCAACATAAGGTAGCCTGTAGCTTCGGCATCATATATGGCCCTATGATGCTGGGTCAAATCGATATCGAACTTTTTACATAATGTATTTAAACGATGGTTTTTAAACTCCGGATATAAAAATCGGGCTAGTTCCAATGTGTCCAGAACTGGGTTCGCTGCCTTAGGATATCCCATGTTTTTATAACCTATATTCAAAAAGCCCATATCAAATGTCGCGTTATGAGCAACGAGTATGGCATCTCCTGCCCAATTTCTGAACTTTTCGAGTACTTCCGAGACTTCTGGAGCATTTTCTACAAGATCATCAGTGATTCCCGTCAAATCTATGGTCGTATTGGATAACGGATGATGAGGATTCGCAAATGACTCGAATCGATCAATAATGTCCCCGTCACGAATTTTTACTGCAGCAAATTCAATTATCGTATCATAAACGGCAGACAGGCCTGTCGTTTCTACATCAAACACGACATAGGTGGCATCAGCCAATGCAATATGCGCCTCATTATAGACAACCGGCACGCCGTCGTTTACAAGATTCACTTCGACGCCGTAAAGAATTTTAATGTCATTCTTTTTCCCGGCACTATAAGCTTCAGGGAATGATTGGGCACCTGCATGATCCGTGATGGCAACAGCCTTATGCCCCCACTTGGCTGCCTGGGCAATAAGGGCAGAAGTCGGTGTCACCGCATCCATAGAACTCATCGGAGTATGCATATGCAGTTCGACCCGCTTTTCCCCTTCAGGAGCCTTGTCCTGTCGACCCTGTTTAGAGATTTCATTTATATCATTTGCAATCATAACCAAATCCCGTACAAAGGTATCATTTTGAATGCTACCTTGAGCACGTACCCACATTCCCTTTTTCACACGGGCAAGAATTGCGGCATCTTCTTTATCACGTGAAAACATTTTGACTAATATTGAGCTGGTATAATCCGTGACTTTGAACGTCAGTAAGCTACGGCCACTGCGAAGCTCTCGGACTTCCGCATCAAATACGAAGCCCTCAATTGCAATTCTCCGCTCTTCATCGATAATCTGTTCAATTCTGCGGAAATCAGCATCTTCTTTAATCGTATAACCAATCTTAACAGGTCCTTCGTAGACGCCATCGTCTCCACCTTTTTCTGATTCTTTCTTCTGCATTTCCACTAGGGCAGCAAGTCCCTTTTCCGCGTCTTCCTTTTGTTTTTCTTCTAAAAACTTCTGATAATCAGGATTCGAAACTGTTTCCTTTACTTCCGCATCAAGAGTCAGTGGAGGGAAACCAAACGTTTGATAGATATTCGAAATGAGTCCAGAGTATTTTCGTTTCAACTGACTGGCCTCAGTATCATTTCGTGCACTTACGATAATTTTATATCCGTTTACTGTAGGCTCTTGCTCATTTAGTAGTGACAATAGAGCTGGAGACATGCCTTGAAGCTCGCCTATGCAGTTTTTCCAATACTCTTTAACTAATTGTTCGGTCACTTGCGGGTTAGCTACATTCAAAGTGAATGAGACCTTCGCAATATGGGCGAAGGTGCTTGCTAATTGAGTAGCAAGTCTTGTATGAACACTGCAAGGAATTAACGCAGGTATATTAAAGGCAAAATGCCATGTTTTGGACTCTCTGTCAATTGAGAGCTTATCAATTTCGGCACCAATGAAAAAGTTCACAAAGGCATCCTCAGTCAAGTCCATCTGCTGGAGCAAGAGTTGAAATCTCTCTCTACCGCTATTTGGATTTTGATCCATTTCCTCTCTCCCCTTATCTACTATCTCTTAAGATTTTATTCATTATTATTTCCACGCTAATATCAGTGGTTATTATAACATAACACGGACCTTTCACGAGTATCTAAATGTAGGAAAAGGAAAAGCATCATTCAATTGAATGATGCCTCCTTTCGCTATTTTTCAAAATAATTATCCTAATATTTCGCGAAGTTTTTGAGTTAGTTCAGCTCTTTCAATTTCAAGAACCTCACCAGTTTTACGGATTTTCACTTCGACAATTCCCTCTGAAGCCTTTTTACCGACTGTTACACGGACAGGAAGTCCAATTAAGTCTGAATCAGCAAATTTAACACCGGCACGTTCTTGACGATCATCCATCAGAACTTCCAAGCCTTGTATTTTAAAATCATTATACAATTCTTCTGAAAGTGCAGACTGCGCTTCATCCTTCATATTAATTGGAATCAAATGAACTTGGTATGGCGCTAAGTTCACTGGCCAAACCAATCCTTTTTCATCGTTGAATTGCTCGGCTACAGCTGCAAGTGTGCGAGATACACCAATTCCGTAACAACCCATGATCATCGGCTGTGATCGTCCATTTTCATCAAGGAAGGTCGCGTTCATCGCTTCGGAATATTTTGTCCCAAGCTTGAATACGTGACCAACCTCAATCCCTTTAGCAAATTGAATTTTTCCGTTTCCATCCGGTGATGGGTCACCCTCTTGAATAAAACGAAGATCCAAATAATTGGCTACATTAAAATCACGGTCTGGATTTACATTCACATAATGGTAGTCTTCATCATTTGCACCACAGATTCCATTGACCATTACTTCGATAGCAACATCCGCAATCACTTCTACGTCAGAAGTGACATTGATTGGTCCAAGAGAACCAATTGCACAGCCTAAAACCTCTTTCGTCTCGACTGGGTCTGCCATTTCTACGACTGATGCGTTATAGAAATTCTTCAACTTAATATCATTGACTTCATGATCACCGCGCACCAATACGAGCACATATTTTTCATCCACTTTAAACAACAACGATTTAATCAACTTCGTAGCATCCGTTTTTAAGAATGTTGCTACTTCCTCGATTGATTTTTGCCCAGGTGTATGAATTTTTTCAAGTGCACCCTGTGCTTCTGAACTTTTTTCATAGTTCACACTTACTGGTGCCATTTCAATATTAGCTGCATAATCAGACGTATCTGAATAGGCAATTGTATCTTCCCCTATTTCAGATAGGACCATGAATTCATGTGTATCTTTTCCACCCATCGCTCCTGAATCGGCAATGACCGCACGGAAATCAAGACCGCAGCGACTAAATACATTTGCATACGCCGCATATAATTTTTTATAAACAGCATCAAGGCTTTCTTGATTAGCATGGAAAGAATAAGCATCTTTCATGATAAATTCACGTCCACGCAACAATCCAAAGCGCGGCCTCTTTTCGTCACGGAATTTTGTTTGAATTTGGTATACTGTTAAAGGAAGACGCTTGTAAGACTTCACTTCATCACGAACTAGGCTTGTAATCACTTCTTCATGTGTGGCACCAAGCGCAAATTCACGGTTGTTGCGGTCCTTCAAACGCATCAACTCTGGACCATATGTATACCAGCGTCCAGATTCCTGCCAGAATTCCGCTTGTTGTAAAGCAGGCATTAATAGCTCAACTGCACCAGCATTATCCATCTCTTCCCGAACAATGGCTTCAACCTTTTGAAGCACCTTTTTCCCAAGCGGCATGAAACTATATACCCCACTGGAATTTTGTCTCATAAATCCTGCACGTAATAAAAGCTGATGACTTTTAATTTCTGCATCTGCAGGTACTTCTCTCAATGTAGGGATTAACGTCATACTTTGTTTCATATCTGCACCTCTTCAATAATTCCTTTAAATTAAACTGCCGCCACGGATAATTACATACCGTAGCTTTTATACGGTCATATAATACAAAAAAAGACTTTCTGAGATATTCAGAAAAGCTGATTTAATATACTCATTCTCGATTATACTTACGATTTACTTAGAAAACAAACTATTTCCCCAAAACGTTTAAAAAACTTAAGAAAATGGTGATTTCCATTCCCGTGATTAGAAACAGCCAACAGATAATTCTGCTGGCCTGTTATACCTTATTCGAACATGTTTTATAAGAAGAATCGCTGGATGTCATTCCAAGTAACGACAATCATTAACAACATCAGCAATGCAAACCCGATAAAGTGAACCATTCCTTCTTTTTGGCGGTCAATTGGTTTTCCTCTTAAGAATTCTACCACGAAGAATAGCAGTCTTCCTCCATCCAACGCTGGTAATGGAAGAAGGTTCATAATTCCTAGGTTAATGCTGAGCAGTCCTGCCCATTTCATCAACGTGAATATACCTTGTTTTGCAACTTCTTCTGTGGATTTATAGATTCCTACAGGGCCTGATAGACTGTCGATCGTAAAGCCGCCCGTTACAAGGTCACCAAGAATAATAAAGATCTGTTTTGTCCAAAAATATGTTTCGGTAAAACCGTATTGTATTGCTTTAATCGGTGCTTTTTCAACTGGAGGGTAGACACCGATAATTCCAATTTTCTTGCCATCTCTCTTCACTTCTTGAGGAACAACGGGTACTTCTAATGTTTTCCCGTCCCTATCAACGACAAACTCTATTTCTTGTCCAGGGTTTTTTTGTATGCTTTCCTGAACATCTCCCCAAGATGAGACTTCTGCTCCCTCAATCGATTGAATAACATCCCCAGATTTTAACCCGGCATTTATAGCCGAACCATCTGCAGTCAGTTCACCGAGTTTTGCTTCATCCACAACAACCCCTTGAAACAAACCAATCAACACAAAGATGACAAACGCCAAAACAAAGTTCATCGCTGGCCCAGCTACAATCGTAAGGAAGCGGTGTCCAAGCGACTTTGAGGCAAATTGTCGGTCATAAGGTGCAATCTGATTTTCTACACCATTTTCAACGATTACCGCTTCTTTATGAATGGTAAAGGTTTTTAACGTATCTTCCTCTCCCTCTTCATAACCTGTAAGAATCAGTTTGTGATCAAGGTCGATTACTTCTACTTCAACAAGCCGGATATCAGGATATTTATCTTTATTGTTCAAAATGATTTTTGTAACATACTCTTCATTATCAAAAATTAATCCAACGCGATAACCCGGCTTCAGCTCAATATTTTCAGCATCTTCGCCAGCCATACGCACATACCCACCTAGAGGAAGCAGGCGAATCGTATAAACGGTTTCCTTCTTTTTATACGTGAATACTTTTGGTCCGAAACCGATTGCGAACTCACGGCATAAAATTCCGGCACGCTTTGCAAACACTAAGTGTCCAAGCTCATGGAAAAATACAAGAGCACCGAAAATGATAATGAACGCTATAATCGTTTCTAAAGTCTGCATGTTCCGGTCACCTATCTTTCACTAAAGATTCTATATACTGCCTTGTCATTAAATCTACTTCCTGAATGGTTTCTAAATCCGGAAGTGTTATGACAGAATGCTGATTCAGCGCTTTTTCAATCAAAGTCTCAATTTCCAGGAATGATACCTTTCCAGATAAAAATGCAGCTACTGCTGCTTCATTGGCTGCATTCAACACCGTTGTCATTGTTCCGCCCATTTTACCTGCTTCATAGGCAAATTGCAAACAAGGATATCTGGTGAAATCCATATCGCTAAAATGAAGTTTCCCTGCATCAGCCAAGTTCAGACGTTTACGCCCCACGAGTGGCAGACGGTCTGGATAAGTAAGTGCATATTGAATCGGTACGCGCATATCGGGTGTGCCCAGTTGAGCAATCACACTGGAATCATGAAATTCAACCATGGAATGGATGATACTCTCCTTATGTAGCAATACATCAATTTTATCGTAAGGAAGATCGAATAGCCAGTGGGCTTCAATGACTTCCAACCCCTTATTCATCATCGAAGCGGAGTCTACCGTAATTTTAGCACCCATTGACCAGTTCGGATGGTTTAGGGCCTCTTCCACCGATACACCTTTCAATTCTTCTCGGGTACGATCCCGGAAGCTTCCGCCTGATGCAGTAATGACTAGACGTTCGATATTCTTTTCCTTTTCACCCTGTAACGCTTGGAAAATCGCTGAGTGCTCACTATCAACAGGGAGTAATCTAACTCCAGCTTTTTTAGCTTCATTTATGACCAAATGACCTGCAGTCACCAGTGTCTCCTTATTGGCGATTGCAATATCCTTTTTAGCCTTTATTGCCTGTAAAGTTGGATAGAGTCCTACGCTTCCGATGACGGCATTGACTAATATTGTAGCTTGATCATAAACAGCAACAGCGGTCAGTCCTTCATCTCCGTACATGAACTCGATATCTTTTTTGCTGAAGAATTCACTTTTTAAAACATGATAATCCTCTTTAGTCTGTACTGAAACAAGTTTCGGTTCAAACTCTTGTATGTAAGTTCTGACCAATTCTATATTTTTCCCAGCTGAAAGCGCCACTATTTTGAATTGATCAGGATGAGCCCTCACTACATCCGCTGTTTGTTGGCCAATCGAACCTGTTGCACCCAAAAGGCTGATATATTTCAAATTGTTCATCTCCTAATTTATATAACACTTGCCTATGCCTTTATTTGTATTATAATACATGCAATAAATGCAAAATCGGTAAAATAAATATCAAACTATCAAGCCTGTCCAAAATTCCTCCATGACCTGGAAGAAGCTTCCCTGAATCCTTTACCCCATAATGACGTTTATAAGCCGATTGAACGAGATCTCCCAATTGGCCGAAAATCGCAATGATTAAAGAAATCAATAACAATTGTAATAATGTATAGTCGAGGGAAGAGAAAACATAAAATAGCACACCCACTATCAACGCGGAGAATATCCCTCCGAAAAATCCCTCCACCGTTTTATTTGGACTGATTTCAGGCCATAACTTTCTTTTACCTAGTGACTTACCGATAAAGTATGCTCCTGAATCGGTTGCCCAAATCGTAAATAATGCAAGCAATATATATATCAGACCCAGACCCAACGAATCACGTGTTTCAAATAGATAGTAGAATCCCATGCCTAGGTATAGGATCGTGATCACTAAAAAGCCTGCGTCATCAAAAGTAAAACGATTTTTTGAAACGACTGTATAAAGAAGTAGCAGTAAAACGCCCATTAAGAAAATTTGGACTTTATCGTAATTAATATTGGCTAAAAAAGCGGTATTTTCATTGGGTAGTAAAAGTACCCACAACAAGATATGTGAAAGAATCGCTTCAAAAGAGACCACACGCATATTTTTCATTTTCATCAGTTCATACAAACCAATGGACGCTAGCAGATAAACCAGCAGTAAAAAGGGAATTCCCCCTAAAATAACTATTGGAATGAAGATAGCGGCAGCAACGACCGCCGTAATAATTCGCTGTTTCATTATTCCATTTTCCTCGCCTTCTACATTAAACGCCACCGAATCTTCGTGAACGCTTTTGATACTCCTCAACTGCCTGCAATAAATGCTCTTCACTAAAATCCGGCCATAATACATCTGTAAACCATAGCTCTGTATAAGCCGCCTGCCATAGCATGAAATTACTTAAACGGATTTCACCGCTTGTGCGAATCAGTAAATCTGGATCTGACAAATGCTTAGTCATTAAGTAACTTGTCAGTATTTCCTCCGAAACATTTTCCTTTATTATACCATTCTTAACATCATGAACGATGCTATTCACTGCGGTTACGATTTCTCCGCGGCTTCCGTAGTTTAGAGCAAAGTTTAAAATCATCCCATCATTATTCTTAGTATCTTCCATTGCCCGTTTAACGGCATTTTGAGTATGTGACGGGATGAGAGACAAGTCGCCAATCGTCTCTACTCTTACATTTTCAGAAATAAGCTCAGGTAAAAAGGTCCCGAGAAATTCCTGAGGAAGCTTCATTAAAAAGTCGACTTCACTTTTCGGACGTTTCCAATTTTCAGTGGAGAACGCATAGACGGTTAATGTTTTTACTCCTAATTTATTGGCTACTTTCGTAATTTTACGAACGGTTTTCATTCCTTCATGATGACCGGCCACGCGTGGCAGTGCACGCTTTTTGGCCCAACGGCCGTTTCCATCCATAATAATGGCAATATGTTGAGGAACATCAAACTTCTTAATATGCTGAATCCTATTTGTTACATCGGAAGAAGCATCTTTTTTAACGAAACGCTTCCATAGTGAATACATATGTTAGTCCCCCATTAGGTTGTACTTATCTCTCTACAAAGTTAAAAATATTCGCGCTCTATGTATATCAGCTTTCTGCGAAAAAGAACAGAATCTTTATTATAATATCAAAAAAAAACTTGTTCTCATATTATTATGAAAAAAAATTCTTAATTAGAAGTCAGAAGGGGAGAAATTATCACTTCTTTTTTCTAAATACAGTTTATCATTTGCAATGAAAAATACAAAAAAGGACCACCTCCAACGTTTGCATGCAGCTTACTAACTCAAGGCGTAATCATTATCGGAGAAACCTTATTATAACAGTTTTCTCTTTTTAGCACACCTATATGTTAGAACTAAGACATGACCAGTATGGATTCGGCCCTCTTTATTTTATATTTTAAGAAGAGATTATACTTCCAAAATTTCTTTTTCTTTATCTTTCGTAATCTCATCGATTTTCGTGATATTGCCATCAGTCATCTTTTGGATGTCATCAGCATAGCCGCGTAAATCATCTTCAGTGATTTCACCATTTTTTTCAAGTTTTTTCAAATCGTCATTACCATCGCGACGAACATTACGGACTGCTATTTTCGCTTCTTCCGCTTCTTTCTTGACAACCTTCACAAGCTCTTTTCTACGTTCTTCAGTTAACGCAGGAATGGCAATACGGATGATTGATCCATCATTGGAAGGATTTAAACCTAAGTCAGATTTCAAAATCGCTTTTTCAATCTCACCTAAGACGGTTTTGTCATAAGGCTGAATCACTAAAAGTCTAGCTTCCGGTACAGAAATACCAGCAACCTGATTAATCGGGGTTGGAGAACCATAATAATCAATAGATATTCTATCAAGCAACGAGGCATTCGCCCTGCCGGCACGGATGCTGGCTAATTCACGTGTGTAAGCTCCAATGGCTTTTTCCATTTTCGTTTTCGCATTTGAAATAACTTGTTTCGGCATCTTTTATTTCCCCCTTACAATTGTTCCAAGCGTTTCGCCTAAAACGGCTCGTTTAATATTACCTTTTTCCATAATCGAGAAGACAATCAATGGTATATCATTGTCCATGCAAAGTGAGGACGCAGTCGAATCCATTACTTCTAATCCCTCTTTAATCACATCAAGATAAGAAAGTTCATCATACTTCACAGCATTTTTGTCTTTAACCGGGTCAGCATTATAAACGCCATCCACATTATTCTTCGCCATCAAGATAACGTCAGCTTCAATTTCAGCTGCACGCAAGGCGGCAGTAGTATCCGTTGAAAAATAAGGATTACCTGTACCAGCTGCAAAAATTACAACTCTCTTTTTCTCAAGATGTCTGATCGCACGGCGTCTAATGTATGGTTCTGCCACTTGTCTCATCTCAATGGAAGTTTGGACGCGTGTTTCAATTCCAAGTTGATCAAGGCTATCTTGTAAAGCCAATGAGTTCATGACTGTAGCCAACATACCCATATAATCGGCATTAGCACGATCCATGCCCATTTCACTTCCGATTTTCCCGCGCCAAATGTTTCCGCCACCGACAACTACAGCAACTTCTACATCAAGTTCAGCTACTTCTTTAACTTGTTCAGCAATTGATTTAATTACTGCAGGGTTAATTCCAAATCCTTCGTCACCGGCTAATGCTTCGCCACTGAGTTTTAGTACAACACGTTTATATTTAGCGTTACTCATGAAAACCTCCAACTATGTAATCTTTTCGTTCGTTCATCCTGTTATTCTTGCTACCAAAAGTTCATGACATTTCAAAAAATAGGGAACACTAGAGTGTTCCCTATTCAATCATTTTCTTGCAATTAGTCTTTTTTAACTTGGTTCATTACTTCTTCAGCAAAGTTTTCTTGACGTTTTTCAAGACCTTCGCCTACTTCATAACGAACGAATGATTGGATTTTTCCACCTTTTGATTCTACGAATTGTCCAACTTTTTGATCTGGATTTTTAACGAAAGCTTGTTCGTTCACACAGATTTCTTCGTAGAATTTGTTGATACGTCCTTCAACCATTTTCGCAACGATTTTTTCTGGTTTGCCTTCATTAAGAGCTTGTTGTGTAAGAACTTCACGTTCGCGGTCTAGTTCGCTTGCATCCACTTGGTCACGTGAAATATATTTCGGGTTAATTGCAGCGATATGCATTGATACGCCTTTAGCTGCCTCTGCATCAGTTGTACCCTCAAGAACAGAAAGCACACTGATACGTCCACCCATGTGAAGGTATGCGCCAAATGCGTCATTATCTGTTTTTGTAACAACTTGGAAACGACGTAGAGTTAATTTTTCACCAATTTTAGCAACTGCTGCATTGATATGATCTGCAACTTTTGCTCCATTTTCCATTGTTTGCTCAAGAGCAATTTCAACGCTTTCAGGTTTGTTAGCAAGAAGGAATGCAGCCAATTCTTTAACAAGAGCTTGGAAGCCTTCGTTTTTAGCAACGAAATCTGTTTCTGAGTTCACTTCAAGGATAACTGCTTGGTTTCCTTCAACAACGATAGAAGTTAAACCTTCAGCAGCGATACGGTCTCCTTTATTAGCAGCTTTCGCAATTCCTTTTTCACGTAGGAAATCGATTGCTTTTTCCATATCACCTTCAGTTTGTACTAGCGCCTTTTTACAGTCCATCATGCCGGCACCAGTTTTTTCACGCAATTCTTTAACTAATTGTGCAGTGATTGCCATAATATTTATCCTCCTCAAATTAAATGCAGTTTATTCAGTCTTTACCCATTTTGCCAGATAATACCTGTTTTTATCAATAAAAACAACAAATTATAGCAAATTCTCAAAAAACCATCAACCGGTCAGTCTTATGGACAAAACCCTGATGTCATATTATCTTCATTCCCTGAAAATCAACCGTAACGTTTTTAAAAAAATTCGCACGGGATTTATGTATGCTTATTTAGTGCAAAAAAAAGGGATAAAAGGCATTATCCTCTTATCACCTTTTTTTCTTACTAATTAAGCAACCTTTTTTGCCTATTAAGCAGTTGTTGTTTCAGTTGCTGTTTCTTCGCCTTGTTTAGCTTCTAAGATAGCATCTGCCATTTTACCTGTTAATAATTTAACAGCACGGATTGCATCGTCATTCGCAGGAATAACTACATCGATTTCATCCGGATCACAGTTTGTATCAACGATACCAACAAGTGGAATGTGTAATTTGTGTGCTTCCGCAACAGCAATACGCTCTTTGCGAGGGTCGATAACGAAGATCGCATCTGGAAGAGTCTTCATATCTTTAATACCGCCTAAGAATTTCTCTAAGCGATCCCATTCTTTTTTAAGTTGGATAACTTCTTTTTTAGGAAGTACTTCGAAAGTTCCGTTTGCTTCCATTTTTTCGATATCTTTAAGACGAGTAATACGTTTTTGGATTGTTTCAAAGTTTGTTAAAGTTCCACCTAACCAACGTTGGTTTACATAGTACATACCAGAACGGATAGCTTCTTCTTTAACAGATTCTTGAGCTTGTTTTTTAGTACCAACGAAAAGAACAGTTCCACCGTTAGCAGCTAGTTCTTTAACGAAGTTATAAGCTTCCTCAACCTTTTTAACTGTTTTTTGAAGGTCGATGATGTAGATGCCGTTACGCTCAGTGAAGATATATTTCTTCATTTTCGGGTTCCAGCGACGTGTTTGGTGTCCGAAATGCACACCAGCTTCAAGCAATTGTTTCATAGAAATGACTGACATTTTAGTTCCTCCTAAATGGTTTTGTTTTTCCTCCGCACCGATCATTTTCATACAGAAACTGTCTAAACAGCACCATCTGCTAGAATCACGGGGCGTGTGTATTAACACCATTTCATAATATATCATAATGATACGACACAATCAAGCAAAAATTATCTATTCATGCGAAACTTTAATAAAAGTTCAATTTCTGTTTTGCCGCGATTTAATTTTTTTGCGATTTTTTCTATAGAATGGCCTTGATCCGCTAAAAATTCTACTTGTTCATTTAATGATAATTCATTTAATCCAACCTGTAACATGCCTGAAAATTCTTTTTCATACTCCTGGTTGGACAAAGAAGGGGCTTCTGAAGAAAGGTCCAATCTATCTTCCGATCTTAAGGGAAATCTATACTCCTCATTATCTTCTGGCTGTTTTTTATAGGCTTCGGCAGCTTGCTTTTTTGTTCCCATATGCCGCCCTTCTTTGTAATCGAGCAACATTTTTTTCTCTCGCTTGATTTCGTTATCTCTCGTGGAATTCTTCACTACCGCACGTTCTTGTTCTTCATGCTCACGCTTGGGTTTTAATGCAACTGAATTCGTAAAAGTCTTTACCAACGTCTCGTTATCTTCCTTCATTTCCATTAAATAACCAGACAAAAGTTCTTCCATCTCACTTATGATGGCTTTTTGGTCTTTTTCGAGCTTACTTAAACGATTTTGACGGAGATATAAAATGACAATGGCGAAAATGGTGAGTATGTTTAAAAGAAACAGTAGAAACATAAAAATTACTAACATGGTGCCTCCCCTTAACCCGAATAGTCAATCCTGATTCCTTTATACGGATGAGATTCTTTTTTCACTGTTGTTGTTTTTTTCTCTTATTTTCTTTCTGCCTATCTTTTTTAAGAAACTGCCATTTATCGGCATTCCCTTCTTTTTCATAAAAATGAGCGGGAAGCTTTTGTTCTTCACTTACTACAGTCTTTTGTTTCCGTTCTTGATTCTCTCGAACTTGATGGGCAGCATGATTTTGTTGGATTAAATTTTTTTGTTGATTTTGCTCTTGGATTTTCCCTGCATCTTGGGTTCTCGAAAGAGCAATTTGCATCTCGATCGCGTTAAAGCTCATGACAACCCACCCCTTTCTATAAAAACGGCATTTACAGTACTCTTTCTGACCCTATAACTCAAAATACTGAACAAGGAACTAGCAAGTATTATCGTCATCGTAACCAATTAAGTTGGATGGACCTGAACTGGGCAGTGGATTTTTTTATTGCTGGTTTACTCTACAATTGGGAGGCAAAACACAACTCAAACTACACTTTCAGGCACCAATATAGAATCCTATGTAATTTATATACCTTGTACAGGGTCTATTTTCGAACACATGACGATTTAATCTGGGTGATATTATTTATTATGCACTTAGGGAAGAAATCTTCAACCGTTTCCAGATTCCATCTCTCGGATAAAAAATGGAAAGGAACTCTTTAAAAGCATGATATGAAACCCTGCCTCCATGCCCCTTTACCCTCTCTATATTACTGCTTAATTCTTTTTATCCTGCATCGCGTTTCTTAGTTTATATATCGTCTTAGAATGGATCTGAGAAATCCGCGACGTAGATAGGCTCATTACTTGTCCAATTTCGGTTAAAGTAAGCTCTTCTTTATAAAAAAGTTGTAAAACCAACTGTTCCTTTTCATTAAATGTTTCTATAACTTTGGCTAATTCCACATACAGTTCTTCCCTTAACAGATGTTCCTCAGGTAGATTTGCTTTTTCATCTTTAATATGAAAGTTTGTGCCTTCTTTATCATCTTGCTCTTGAGGATTCTCATCCATTGATAAAACGTTGGCAAAGAAATTCTCATTTAATGCAGCAAATACATCATCTTCCGGAATTTTTAATTCAGATGCAATTTCATTTGGTGAAAGATTTCTCATATATTTCTGCTCTAATTTTTCGATCGCAGACTCAATTTTCTTGGCTTTATCTCTAGCACTTCGCGGGAGCCAATCTTCTTTCCTTAATCCATCTAGTATCGCGCCACGAATTCGAAATGAAGCATATGTGTCAAATTTCAGATCACGTTTTGGATCAAAACGTTCTAGGGCATTGAATAACCCCATCATCCCCAAACTCCTTATATCATCTCGGCTCACATTTTTAGGCAGGCTCACTGAAATGCGTTGGACATGATAAGATACAAGTGGGATATATTTCTTAACCAAAATGTCCCCGGCTTGTTGATCTCTGCAGTCAATCCAATTTTTCCAGCATAACTGTTCCTCTCCGATAGTCAGATTAGACATGGGACTTCCTCCTAACATTGTATACATTTTGTAATCAAAACGGCCCAAGAGGCTCTAGATGCAACAATATTTTGATTGCAAGTGTTCCTGTCTGTCATTTTCAAGTTGCACTTTTTTCTGACAAGTCGTAATCCCTTATTATATGTTTTTTGTCCCTTTATTCACGGTCCGGATATTTAACATACAATCTTTCGAATTAAATTCTATTGTTCTACCGCTATTCCCACCCACATCTTCAGCAACAACATGGATGTGCAAGTCTGCTAATTCTTTCCGGACGGCTTCCACATTTCTGGGCCCTATTCTCATGAAATCCCCTCCAGAGGCAAATTGAAACATTTGTGCCCCACCAGCCATCTTCGCTTTTAAAAAAATCAATCTTGCCCCTTCTTTTACTAAGCGCTGCACTAATTCCTTTACCGCCGTATCTGCAAATTTGGCAACGTTAATATGTCCCGATTTAGCGAGTGAAGAGTCAGGCAACATGACGTGAGCCAAACCGGCAATCTCTTTTTTTTCATCATAAATCACAACTCCAACACATGATCCTAGACCTGAAGTACGGATCGAATAGGGAGGTTTTACAATATTCATATCTGCTATGCCGACTTTTACAACCTTGACGTGTAATAATTCAGTCATTTGTTGTCACTCCTAAAGAGGAGAAAATGATATCAAAAGATTCAGGATCAGGTAACAGAAAGAAATGTCCGTCGATAGATTCCGCAAATAGCTGATCCTTTTCAAGTACAGTATCTATGACAATGGCCGTGTCACTTACTTGTGACAATTCCAATAATCCATAACTGATCGTTGCTCCTACCATGTCGATACTCAATGACGGAACAGATGGATATAAATTCAATTGGGTGAAATCTGATAGAGAAGTTAGATAGGATCCCGATAATATATTCCCTAATTCCTGAAGGCAAGAAAGCGCCAAATCAGTATATGGAGTGGCATCTATTGAAAAGGTTTCATCTCCTGTCATCTGTTGAATGAAGTATTCAGCCACAGGTAGAGAAAGGATGAAAAACATACTACCGGAAGCATCGCCTGCTATTCGCAAGAAAATGCTAGCAACAACTTGTTCAGCCCCACCAGCCATTTCCATCATTTCATCAAAGGAAACCACTTGAACATTAGGAACATTCATATCAATTTTCCTATTAAGAATTGCCGAAAGTGCAGTGGCTGCGTGCCCAGCGCCAATATTGCCAATTTCCTTCAAGATATCGAGCTGAAGGGGATTAATTTTCTCAATAAACGACATATGATTATCCTTCTTTTCTCATATTTTCATTTACTTCAAGACTTAAAGCCTTTTCCAAATTAATTAACACGAGCAGTCGTTTTTCAATTTTAGCCACGCCGCTAATGTATTCTGACGCTGAATGACCAACAACTTCCGGCTGCGGTTCGATACTATCAACTGGAATATCCAATACATCATTGGCAGAGTCTACTATTAACCCCACTTCCATATCATCTAAAATGACAACGATAATCCTTGTAGAGTCGTTGTATTCTAACTCTTCAAAACCAAAACGGACCCGTAAATCAATAATTGGGGTAATTACACCCCTTAGATTTATGACTCCCTTAACAAGCTGAACAGCCTTAGGAACTCTTGTTATATGCAAAAGTTTTTCAATTCCACTAACCTTATCTACTGGAATGGCATATTCTTTATCTTTAATTTGAAATACAATTACTTTCATATCTTGAACGAGATTTGTAGTCGACATCTATTCTCCTCCTCTTATTAAATTTATGATGATAGCAGAGAGTAGCCTTCACGACGCCTGAATGCGAACAACCACTTAAATCAGAACTCATCCGCCCATTGCATAACCACGGTTAAACCCTGCTGACCGTTTCCTCTCTATTTCTCTATCGATCAATGAATCAATGTGTTGCAATCAATGATCAAAGCAACTTGACCATCACCTAATATCGTTGCCCCAGATATCGCAAAAGCAGATGTTAAATAATTACCAAGAGATTTCAAGACGATTTCGAGTTGTCCAATAAATGAATCCACAACTAATCCTGCCAATTTATCGCCTTTTCTGACAATAACCACAGAGAGAAATTCCTCTTCTTCCTGATGCACAGGCACTTCAAAAATTTCCTTCAGGAACAAGAGCGGTAGAACATTCCCCCTGAAGTCAATAACTTGTTGATTATGAGCATTCATGATATCTTCTTTTTTTATAATCGCAGTCTCTATAATAGAAGAAAGTGGAATAGCATATTTTTCCTTTTGGATTTCAACCAGCATTACAGAAATTATCGATAATGTAAGGGGAAGTTGTATAAGGAATATAGATCCTTCGTTCTCTTTGGAATCTATCGTTACAGACCCACCCAATGACTCGATCGTATTTTTAACCACATCCAGCCCTACACCACGTCCTGATACATCTGAAATGGTATCAGCTGTCGAGAACCCTGAAGCAAAAATTAATTCATAGATTTGCTTATCTGTTAAAGTAGCAGCAGCTTCCTTTGTCAAAATTCCATTGGAAAAGGCCTTGTTTAAGACAAGATCTTTATTTATTCCCGCTCCATCATCGTCAATTTCAATGAAAACATGGTTGCCGCTGTGATACGCTTTTAAAAGGATTTTCCCTTCTTCATTCTTCCCTTTCGCTAGACGTTCTTCAGGTGTTTCAATTCCATGATCCATTGCATTTCTTAATAAATGGACGAGTGGATCACCAATTTCATCTATAACTGTACGATCAAGTTCTGTTTCAGCTCCGATGATTTCCAAATCTACTTTCTTATTCAAATCCCTTGCTAATTGACGAACCATTTTAGGGAAACGATTGAATACAGTTTCTACAGGAACCATCCGCATATTCAACACAATTGTTTGCAAATCGCTGGTTATCCGGGACATTCTTTCAACTGTTTCATGCAGTTCCTGGTTATCCAAATCGCTTGAAATTTGATCGAGTCTACCTCTATCAATTACAAGTTCCTCAAATAAATTCATTAATATATCAAGCCGCTCGATATTTACCCGAATAGTCTTACTTGAGGCCGGCTTAGCAGGTGCCTGCTTCTTAGTCTCCTTATTCTCACTTAAAAGCAAGGCGTTCCTTTCTTGGGCCTGGTTATCCACTGCAGCTTTTTTTTCCTCCTTAGCATTGGCAGTGTGTCGTAGATCGTCAAGATTAAGAGCATTTATATCAACTTTTTCCACTTCAGAAATCTTCATGATTTTTTTATGAAGCTCTTCACTCGATTCTTTTGTTACCACTGTAACTGTAAACTTCCGATCAAACTGTTCTTCTTCCAAAAGTTCAACTGGTGGATTGGACTTGATTACTTCACCTGATTTTTCAAGCACCTCATATACCATAAATACCCTTGCTGCTTTTAATAGACAGTCTTCACGCAAATCTATCGAAATTTCATAACTGTCGAATCCTTGTTCTTTGGACTGCTGCAGGACTGTCAATTCAAATTCATCGTACTCACCACTTGTCACTTCTTCCTTTTCATGAACAGTAGATGCAGCTGCAGTCTCTGCGATAGAAGAGAAAACAGGCGACTCCCCTTTTTCAATCAATTGCAGCTGACGAACAACATTCTTCACATCTCTTTTTCCATCGCCACCTTCAGCAATAGACATGACAATTGCTTCTAAATCATCAACGGCTAAAAATATCACATCAAACAATTCAGGGGTAAGAATAATTTGACTGTTTCGAATCGCATCCAACACATTTTCCATTTTGTGGGTCAAGTTCGCTAAATCCTCATACCCCATGGTGGCCGACATCCCTTTTAAAGTATGAGCGGAACGAAAGATTTCGTTAACAATTGAAAGGTCTTCCGGGTTTTTCTCAAGTACCAACAGCTGTTCACTGCACGTTTGAAGATGTTCTTTACTTTCTTCAATAAATACCTCTAGATACTGATTCATATCCATACAATCTCCACCTCCACGTGTTAACAATAGCTAATTATTGCGTTAGCTATTGTTTCTACATCCTCTATGCTATCTATCAAGTTGGTAGCAATCGCCGCTTTCGGCATTCCAAAAACGATTGATGTCTTCTGTGACTCTGCAATCGCTTTTAAAGGACCCGTTTGATTCAACTTAATAATCCCACTTGAACCATCCATCCCCATCCCGGTCATGATGACAGCTATTTTCGCAAAATCAGTAATTTCACTTACTGATTCAAACAGCACATCTACTGAAGGGCGGTGTCCGCTACGCAGTTCGGATTGATCCAAAAGTACTACAATGCTCATCCCAACTTTTCTCACTTTCAGGTGAAAACCTCCAGGGGCAATATAAGCAACTCCTTTTTGGATCAGTTCCCCATCCTCTGCTTCCTTCACTTGAATCCTACATAATGAATTTAGACGGTCAGCCAAGGATTTTGTAAAACCAGAGGGCATATGCTGGACAACAAGAATAGGTGCATCAATTGTTTCTGGGAGTCCCGTCAATACTGTTTGAAGAGCCCTTGGTCCTCCTGTCGATGTACCAATGACTATAATTTTTTTATTCCAATAGGACCATTTATTTATGTTTTTTTCATTTCCCAACATTTCTCTTGTATCTATTTTACTATATTTTCTCCAAAACGATGAATTCCCCTCAATATTCATTGCATTTTTTTGTAGTATGTGAACATTCTCACTGCTGGCTGCCATAACTTTTTCAAACCCGTTCTTTCTTAATTTTGTGCAAATCCAGTGAAATGCCACCTAAAGGTTTAGCCACAAAGTCAAAGGCTCTACTGTACACAGAAGCAAAGGTATTTTCCATTCCTTCTTTCATCGTGCTTGAAAACATGATTTCAGCAGTTGGACATTCATCCATAATCCGATTTAATGCTTCTCTTCCATTCATAACCTGCATCTCTACATCTAAGGTGTCGAACTTTCTCAAATACGCAGAATCATCCACAATCAGCACTTTAACTTTATCCATGTAAGGAGACCTACTTTCCAAGAAGATATCTCTTCATATTGCTAAGGAAGTTGCTTTTTTGTAAAGTCAATTCTCCACCAAATGAATGGCTTGTATATCTCGATGCAATATCCATAAGAGCTTTAGATACATTAGCTTCAGAATCAAAAAGGATAAAGGGTATTTGTCTTGAAACAGCTTTGGAAACAGTTCTATCGTCCGGCAGGTAACCAAGTGCTACACTTTCCAGACCCAAAAATTTCTTAAGTGCATTTTGAAGCCGCATAATCGTTTCTTTGCCTTCCTTATTTGTGAAAACTCTATTACAAACCAGAAAATATGGAATTTCTTTTTTGACGGAATGTATGTATTTCATTGTAGAGTAGGCATCCATTACGGAAGTCGGTTCAGGCGTCGTAATAACGATTAACTCATCAACACATAACAAAAATTTTGCCGAGTCCTGAGTTATACCTGCCCCCATATCAAACAAAATATAATCATAATCCTTCAACAGCAAACTAAATTCTTCATTAAACCGCATAAACTTGTTTTCATCGAGGGAAAAGAGGCTTGTCAGCCCTGTTCCACCCGTAATGATTGAAATACTCTCTGGGCCTGTCGTCATAATATCTATCAAGCTACGACCACTTTCAAAGAAATCAACGATACTGTAAGATGAATGTTCACCAATCAAAATATCTATATTTCCCATCCCGATATCCATATCGAACAACAGGACCTTTTTTCCTCGTTTAGATAAAGCGAGGGAAAAGTTCAAAGAAAAGTTAGATTTTCCGACTCCACCTTTACCACTTAAAATGGCAAGAGTTTTAGCCACTGATTGATTTTGGTGGGGTTCCAGTCTTCTTCGTAAGTTCTCAGCTTGATCTTTCATATTTTTTAGCCCCAAAAGCCATTTTCAATAGCTGTGATGATGTAGCTTTTTCAATATCATCTGGTACATTCTGTCCATTTGTAATATAAGCGGCTCCTAGTTTATGAGCGTGTATAAAATTAAATATAGCCCCGAAAGTAGATGTCTCGTCAGCTTTTGTAAAAATGATCTGTTTAATTGGTATGCTAGCAAACTGCCGATAAATATCTTCCATATCCTTTTGCTTAGAAGTTAATGACAAAACTAAATATGTTTCCATCTCATCTGTAAAATCAATAATTTCACTAAGGTCTTTAACATACTGCGGATTGCGGAAATTCCTTCCAGCAGTATCTATAAATACAAAGTCATAATGAGAAAACCGTTCCGTTGCTTTTTTAAAATCTTCCAAATTATACGCTACTTCAATCGGAACATTTAAAATCTTTGCATACGTCTTAAGCTGATCTATTGCTGCAATCCTGTATGTATCTGTCGTAATGAAAGCCACTTTTTTACCATGCCTAAGCATGGTCTCTGCTGCTACTTTAGCGAGGGTGGTTGTCTTACCAACTCCTGTTGGTCCAACAATATTAATATATTTTTTTTGCAGACCGGGTTTCCCGTTTTGAACCTTCTCCAATATTTCAAATAAGGCTTCTTCTAACCAACCTTGTACTTCTTCGTCAGTGGATTGTTGTTTGAGAGCAAACCATTTTCCAAGTAATTCATCCATGATTTGCGAGCGAAGCTGTACATCCACTTCCTGCTCTGTGAGATAATCATTGATTTTCTGCAGTTTTCCCGGATAGTGTCTATCAGATGTGATTTGTATAGTTTTAATCATATCTTTTAAACCTTCTAATTCTTTTAATAGATCCGTACTTTCATTGTTACCTTCCTGTGTAACAGTGCTGTTACTCGATATTTCTTGTTTCACAGGCAACTTCTTCGTTTTTTGTTTAGTTACCATTTGATTGGGCTGTGAAACTGGATCGATGGCTGCAATGACTTCGATATTCCGTTTTTTGAATAATCCTAGGAAACCACCAATGTAGACAGCTTTTGAACTTAATATAATCACATCACTGCCTAATTCTTCTCTTATTCGCTTCATAGCTTCGGCCATTGATGGTGCCATATATTTCTTTACTTTCAATCGATATTCACCACCCCTACACTTTGTACTTCTACATTCGATTCGAGTTCATTGTATGAAAGAATCGGTACATTAGGAAAATAACGTTCTGTTAACTGCCGGGTATACATCCGTACTGCTGGAGAACAAAGTAGGATTGGTTGATGTTCCATTAACGTCAGCTCATCCAATTTGGCCGCAATTGCCTCCAATATGGACTGAGATATATTTGGATCTAGTGATAAAAAGTTTCCATGTTCAGTTTGTTGTACTCCATCTGCAATGGTTTTTTCTACTTTTCCCGATAACGTGATGACTTTTATTCGATTTTCTTCTACGATAAAGGAATTAGTAATCTGCCTGGCTAAATTCTGCCGTACATATTCAGTAAGCAAATCTGTATCCGTCGACAACTTACCATAATCAGCAAGTGTTTCGAAAATGATTGATAAGTTCCTTATAGAAACTTTTTCCTTTAACAATTTTGCCAATACCTTTTGTACATCACCTATCGACAAAGGATTCGGGGTGACCTCTTCTACAAGAATTGGTGATGATTCACCAAGATAATCGATCAATTGTTTCGTTTCCTGCCTGCCCAAAAGCTCATGAGCATTCGCTTTTATGACTTCCGTTAAATGTGTGGATACAACACTTGGAGGATCTACAACTGTATAGCCCATCATCTCTGCATGCTCTTTCATATCATCTGTAATCCATTTAGCTGGTAGACCAAATGATGGTTCTATCGTATCGATTCCTTCTATTGATTCATCTTCTATTCCTGGACTCATTGCCAAAAAGTGATTCAGAAGCAATTCCCCTTTTGCAATTTCATTTCCCTTAATTTTTAGCCGATACTCATTAGGGTTCAACTGGATATTATCTCGTATTCTGACGACTGGAATGACAAGTCCCATTTCAATTGCCAGTTGTCGGCGGATCATGACGACACGGTCTAGTAAGTCTCCCCCTTGATTGGCATCAGCAAGTGGAATTAGTCCATATCCAAACTCGAATTCGATTGGATCGACACTCAAAAGGTTAACGACACTTTCTGGACTTTTCATTTCATCTGTTTCCAACACTTCTTCCATTTCTTGTATTTCACTTTCATTCGGCTGTGGTATCCTAGAAATCGTATACCCTCCTATGACTAATAACGCTGCAATTGGAATCGTAAATATATCTGAAATTGGCGTGAATAAACCTAGCAAAAAAATTGTTGTTGCAGTCAAGTAAAGCATCTTTGGATATTGAAATAACTGTTCAACAATATCTGATCCAAGATTACCATTCGAGGCTGCCCGGGTTACAACTATCCCTGTTGCTGTTGAAATCAATAAGGCAGGCACTTGACTGACAATTCCATCTCCAACTGATAACATGGAAAAATGAACAGCAGATTCTCCAAAACTCATATCCAATTGCATGACACCAATAATCATTCCAAAAATCAAATTGATGATGACAATGATAATACCGGCGATGGCGTCTCCTTTAACAAACTTACTCGCTCCGTCCATGGATCCATAAAAGTCAGCTTCATTGCTGATTTTTTCTCGTCTGGTACGTGCCTCATTTTCTGAGATCATCCCAGCATTCAAATCAGCATCAATGGCCATCTGTTTCCCAGGCATCGCATCTAGCGTAAATCTTGCTGCCACTTCTGACACCCGTTCAGAACCTTTCGTGATGACGATGAAATTGATGATAACCAAAATGATAAATACAACTAAACCTACAAGCACGTTCCCTCCGACTACAAACGAGCCAAAGGTTTCGACTACACCGCCAGCATCACCATAGGTCAAAATGGCACGTGTCGTCGACACATTCAACCCCAGCCTGAATAATGTCAGTAAAAGGAGCAAGGAAGGAAATATTGAAAATTCCAAAGGCTCTTTCATATTCATCGTAGTCAATAGAACCAACAGCGCAAGAGATATATTTAAAAGAAGTAAAATACTTAACAACCATGTTGGTAATGGAATGACCAACATGGCAACAATCATGATGACGCTCGATATGACAACTAAATCTCTTGCTCGCATGTTCTTCTCTCCTAACTAGCGGGTCACATTTTACTTCTTTACAGCTTACCTTTCGTTTTATAAACAAAGGCGAGTATTTCAGCGACAGCCTTAAAAAATTCCTCAGGAATCGCCTGGCCTATTTCCGCTTGATCATATAAAGACCTTGCCAAAGGACGGTTTTCCACCATGATCACATCGTTTTCTTTAGCAATATATTTAATTTTCTGAGCTACAAAATCAACGCCTTTTGCCACTACAAACGGAGCCTCCGCCTTATTTTCATCATATTTTAAAGCAATCGCAAAATGCGTCGGGTTTGTGATGACGACATCAGCATTTGGCACTTCCTGCATCATTCTCTGCGCTGCCATCTGCCTTTGCTTTTGCTTAATCTTTGATTTAATTAACGGGTCACCCTCAAAATTTTTATATTCATCCTTAATATCCTGTTTGGACATCCGGATGTTTTTTTCAAAGTCATATTTTTGATACAAATAGTCTAATAGAGCAATGAACAATAAAGCCACGGCAGCATAATACCCTACCTTTATCGTAATATCTGCCAATGTTGCCATTGCTTCTTCCACAGAAATCTGGGATAAAATCATAATCTCGTCCATACGCTGCCAAAGTACATAAAAGGCAACTAAACCTACAAATGATATTTTAAGAATGGATTTCAATAATTCAACAATTGCCCTCAAGGAAAAAATACGTTTGAATCCTTTAATAGGATCCAATTTTTCAAGTTTAAACTGAATTGACTCAGTAGAAAACATAAACCCAATTTGCATCACATTAGCCAAAATCCCTGCAATCACCGCTGCTGCAAAAACAGGACCGAGGACAAGCCCCATCTCCTTCAAAACCTCTATCATGGTAATTTGTATATTTTCCTCACTGAATCCTGCAATCGTAAAGTGTTGCAGATATTCTTTCATTAGACCGAGAAGATGATTGTACATATAAGGTCCCATCATCAATAGCACCGAAAACACAGCAATTAAATTCACAGAGGTATTTACATCCTGACTTTTAGCTACCTGTCCTTTTTTCTTCGAATCCTGACGTTTTTTTGGAGTCGCCTTTTCCGTCTTTTCACCAGCGAAAAACTGTAAATCCAGCTGAATCCACACCATGTTATACGCCTCCGATCAGCTGCATTAACTGACGCATCGTCACAAGTAAGAAATTAAAAAGTTGGGTAACAACCGTCATCATCATTCCCATGACTATCACTATAACCGCTAAACCTGCTATAATTTTCACTGGAATTCCGACAACAAATACATTTAATTGGGGAACTGTCCTTGCCAGAATTCCAAGCGTGACATCCACTAAAAAAATGCTGCCCACTACTGGAATTGACATTTGAAACGCAATCATGAATGTCTTACTAAATGCTTTGGCCAAGTACTCTATTAATGCCTGGTCCCCAAAGGGCACAAATAATTGATCAATCGGGATGAACTGATAGCTATAAAAAATTCCATCCAAAAGCAAATGATGACCGTTTGTACTTAAAAGAAATAATAAGGCAATCGTATATAGATATTGTCCCATTAATGGACTTTGAGCGCCTGTTTGCGGATCGATGACATTGGCAATTGAAAAACCCATTTGAAAGTCAATTAACCCACCTGCAACTTGAACCGCTGATAAAATCATATAGGCAGCAAACCCGATGAAAAGCCCTACAAATGCTTCCTTTATGATTAATAAATAAAATGTGACATCCAAAGCTAGAACCGGCGCTTCAATGGTATAGTACATAATCCAAGCAAGGAAAATCCCAAGACCGATTCGATGCTGTATCGGTATAGATCGATACGAAAAAATCGGCATTGCCACGAAAAAGGTTGTAACCCTTACCACTATTAATAAAAATGCAGGAAAGTACGGAAATATATCCTCCATTCTCTACCCTACAAATCGATTCAAGTTACCGAATATTTCATTTGCGTATGATAATAGATGACTTAGCATCCATGGAGCGAGTAAAATAAGTGCCAATAAGACAGCCACAATTTTCGGAACGAACGCCAAGGTTTGTTCCTGAATCTGTGTGGTCGCCTGAAAGATACTTACTAATAGTCCTACAACAAGAGCTATCAACATCAAGGGGCCAGCGATAATCAATACCATATAAATTCCTTTTTCTGCTACATCAATAACAAACTCTGCGCTCATTTTTTCTCACCTGCTTAAAAACTCTGTAATAAAGACTTCACTACTAAATACCAACCGTCAACAAGAATGAAGAGGAGGATTTTAAACGGCAAGGAAATCATGACTGGTGGTAACATCATCATCCCCATCGACATCAGGACACTTGCAACGACCATATCAATAACCAGAAATGGAATAAAAATCATAAAACCTATTTGGAAGGCTGTTTTGATTTCACTAATTGCAAAAGCTGGTACAAATGCGGTCAAGGGAATATCCTGTATCGTTTCCGGCTTATCGACCTTGGCATATTCTAGAAATAAGGCCAAGTCCTTCTGCCTTGTATGGGCACTCATAAATTCCTTAAAAGGTATCGCAGTCTGCTCATACGCCTCTTCTAAATCTATTTCTTCATTAAATAGAGGAGTTAATGCTTTTTCGTTCACTTCCTGAAAAGTCGGTGCCATTACAAAAAATGTCATAAAAAGAGCTAGACCAACGAGGACTTGATTCGGCGGCATCTGTTGTGTAGCAAGCGACGTTCTCACAAAACTGAGGACAATAATGATTCTTGTAAAGCATGTCATTAAAATCAAAATGCTTGGAGCAAGCGATAAAACAGTCATCAAGAGAACAAGTTTGACGGAAGTAGAGACATTAGTGGGATCGCTGTTATTAAAAAACTCCATGAACTCATTCATTGTCTCTTCCTTTCCTTTCAAGCTCATTAAACAGCTTCTTCCTACTATCAGACATTTGATCGAGCTGATTTTTGAACTCTGAGGAAAAACTATTAGTTTCGATTTCTCTTTTTTTCAGCCACTTATTTTTCAATTTCGTCGCAAATTCTCCTGGCTGAATCATTTGATCCATTTTTTCGTTGTAATCTTTCATTAACTGCTCATATTCCTCGGGATTATCTATTTCTTTCAAGAGCTGTATATTTTCGCCAACTCCGACTACTAATATTCTATCGCCCACTTTAACAAGCTGAACCGATCGATTTGCTCCAAGGCTTGTCCCGCCTAAATTCTCTACTGAATTTGCTTTTTGATACGATTTACTTTTTTTATTTATGAACTTTAATATGATATATAAAAGCCCTACCACAAAAATGGTCGCAAAGATCATCCTTAGAAACTCCCAAATAGTTATCCCCACTTGTTCGGGATTTGAAGCTTGTTTGGTAGTTTGGGAGTCTTTTGATTTATCCGTTTTCAAATCATCTGTCTGTTCATAAACATCCTTCACTGTTTTATCAAGATCTTCCGCACTCGCCTGAATGGCCCCTGAGAAGAAAACTGCTATCACAAGTGAGACCTGAAGCCATTTTTTAATAAAAAACAATATGAAGACACCCTCTTACTTCATTAACTTAATGCTTTGTTTATGGCTTCCAATACCCTGTCTGCCTGAAATGGTTTCACAATAAAGTCTTTTGCCCCTGCCTGGATTGCATCAATAACCATTGCTTGTTGCCCCATTGCAGAACACATTATGACCTTCGCTTGCGGATTTACCTTTTTAATTTCTTTTAATGCTGTGATTCCATCCATTTCAGGCATAGTAATATCCATCGTTACAAGATCCGGATGCGTTTCTCTATATTTCTCTACTGCCTGAGCACCATCTGCTGCTTCTCCAACAATTTCAAAACCATTTTTAGAAAGGATATCTTTTATCATCATTCTCATAAATGCTGCATCGTCAACAATTAAAATTTTATTTGCCATTTTTTTGTCCTCCAAAATTATCTAAGTTTTTTTAGTCGATCGCTCTGACTCATAATATCCGTAACACGAACTCCAAAGTTTTCATCAATCACAACAACCTCGCCTTTTGCAATTAAGCGGCTGTTTACCAGGATATCCACCGGTTCACCAGCTAATTTATCCAATTCAATTATAGAACCAGATGACAGCTCTAGAATTTCTTTGACAGAGCGCTTTGTTCTCCCAAGCTCTACGGTTACTTGCAATGGGATATCCATCAGCATGCTAAGATTTTTCGTTTCGGACTCTTGAAGCTGATACGGCTGAAAACTGGAAAAACTGGCTGGCTGAACATTTACCGGTTGTCCTGTTGGAACGGATGAAACTCCAAAATGTTGCGGTTCATTCGGTATTTTGTATGTCGGTTTTGTTTGGTAACCACTTTGTCCATAATTCTCATTTGTCGGCTGATTCGATACAGGATTTTGGAATGATACCGGCTCTTGAGGAGAATTACTCTGTGTTGGGTTGGTTTGTATCTGTTCCATTTTATTTTCATCGGCTTCACTTTCACTTGTTCCATTTAATAGTTCACTGACTAACCCTTTTGCAAATTCTAAAGGCAACAGTTGCATAATGTTGGAATCAATTAATGTACCCACTCGTAAACGGAAAGAAATTTTTGCAAATAAATCCTCATCCGGTATTGCATTTTCACCTTCACCATTTAAAAAGTTCAGTAAATCGATGCTTGGTGGTGAAATATCTACCTTTTTACTGAAAATGGTCGACATTGATGTAGCAGCCGAACCCATCATTTGGTTCATTGCTTCCTGGACCGCACTTAGTTGAATTTCTCCTAGCATCTCTGAAGTATTCAAACCATTACCGCCAAGCATCAAATCGGCAATGATCGCCGCATCACTTTGTTTGATGACAAGCATATTAATGCCTGTAAAACCTTCTGTATATTGCACTTGGATGGCTACATAGGGATGCGGGAATTCTTCCGCAATCTTACCCCTTTCAATTAATGTAACCGCCGGGGTAGTGATATCCACTTTCTGATTCAACAAAGTGGATAAAGCAGTGGCCGAACTCCCAAAAGAGATATTCCCAATTTCACCGAGCGCGTCCAGTTCCATCATTGATAAATAATCTTCTATCGAAAGAAAGTTCACCTCATCTTCTATATCACTCGTACCTTTTAAAAGGGCATCTATCTCGTCTTGTGAAAGCATTTCATCACTTATCATTTTCGTCTCCCCCTTTCAAAATATTAAGAATCTGGATGGCGTGTTTTTTACCTACTTTGCCTGGTTGTCCACTATATTTCGGAATCCCCCCTACTTTAATTGTTAAAGGCTTATCGATTGCATGATTTAAATCGATGACATCACCTACATCAAGCAGAAGGAAATCCTGGATAGCAATATCCGTAGTTCCTAATTCGGAAATAATTGAGAGATCTGCATTCCTAATACGATTTTCCAAAACCTTGATTTCCTCAGGAATTCTTTCTTTTTGAGAATTTTCCATCCAGTAGTGAGCAGATAACTTCGGTATGATTGGTTCTAAAACGACGTGAGGAATACAAATGTTAATCATTCCGCTCGTTTCACCGATTTGCGTATTTAGAGATATGACTACAACTGTGTCATTTGGTGAAACCAATTGTAAAAATTGCGGATTCACCTCAAACTCTGTCATTACCGGTTCGATATCAACAATCGTCCCCCAAGCTTCTTGTAAATTTTCAAAAGCCTTTTCAAATAGATTTGACATGATCTTTGTTTCTATTTCAGTTAAACTGTCGACTTTATTAACGCTGATACCCCGCCCTCCCAAAACTCTGTCCATCATGGAATAAGCGATATTCGGATTGACCTCAAGAATGATACGGCCATCCAGAGGCGGTACCTCAAACACATTCAAAATGGTCATCTTAGGTATTGAACGTATAAACTCTTCATATGGAATTTGATCTGCAGATGCTACGGATATTTGAACATATGTCCTCAGCTGAGCAGAGAAATAAGTTGTAAGCAATCTTGCAAAGTTCTCGTGTATCCTAGTCAAACTGCGGATTTGATCCTTTGAAAACCGAAGTGCTCTTTTAAAGTCGTACACCTTCACTCTTTTTTCTACTTCTTCTTTCTTTAGATCATCTGCATCCATTTCACCTGTAGAAATGGCCGATAACAAAGCATCGATTTCATTTTGCGATAATATTTCCCCGGACATTAGCACTCACCTCCAAAGCTTCCCCTTCTTATTTAATGAAGCAAGGATGTTCTTATTGAAGAATCGAGGAGGTTATATAAACCTTTTCAACTTTTCCTTCTTCCATTAATTCATTAATTCTAGTCTTTAACGTATCCTGAAGTTTTTCCTTGCCCTTTTTACCAGTTAGCTCTGTCGCTTTCATTTCGGACAGTTCGGCAATAATAATGTTTTTCACCTGAAAACTTCTTTTTTCCAACTCTTCTTTTGCTTTTTTATTTTCTGTTTGGACCATAAATGAGATTTTGATATAATCATTACTCGAGAGATTCGTTGTAATTTCAGGAATTTCAACAGATGATTTGATAATTTCATCTATGGAGGGTTTACCCTCTGCAGATGTGGGATCAGATAACTTTGTAACAACCACGACCGCTATTACGCCAACAAGAGTAATTGCCACCAGCATAATCAACATAATCGTCAATAGTTTTTTTTTCATAACCTTTCCTCCTCATCATCACGCAATCCCAGAACATTCACGGTACGATAAAATTGTATAATGGCTTGAATTATTTCTTCTTCCTTCTCGAGCACCACAATTTTCTTCCCATTTGTAAACGTAATAGTCGAATCCGGCAGCGATTCGACCGTATCTATGTACAATGCATTGATATGAAAGCTTTTGCCATTCAGCCTTGTGACTTTAATAATAATATTTAGGAGCCAGAGCAAATAAGCACCTGGCTCCTCCCTCCCTTAACTTATCGTTTTAAGTTAACCAGCTCTTGTAAAATTTCATCCGATGTCGTGATAATTCTTGAATTCGATTGGAATCCACGTTGCGCGACGATCATTTCCGTAAACTCTTCTGATAAATCGACGTTGGACATTTCCAAAGAACCTGATGCAATTGTTCCGCGTCCTTCACCTGCGACATTGATGTTTGCTGTACCAGAGTTTATTGATTCTTGGAATATATTGCCTCCTGTTTTAGTCAATCCGGATGCATTTGTAAACTTGGCAATAGCCAGTTGACCCAAAGTCACAATTTTCCCATTTGAGTAGATACCGCTAATTTCACCTGAAGGCCCAAAATTAAAGCTCTCCAGTTTCCCTTCTTTATTACCATTCGGGTTGACCATAGCTGTAGTTGTTCCTTTATCTTGGTTAAGAGTAGAGAAATCGAAATCTAATTTTATTTTTTTACTATCATCACTGTCATCACCTTTACTAATATCAATTGATAGGTTAACATCGCTTGTCACATCGCATTTACCATCCGTAAAACTAAGAGTAGTTAATGGCTCTAGTTCAGAGTCCGAAGTTGGATCCTGATCATAAACTCCCCAATTATTCTCACCATTTTTCTTGAAATAAATAGTTGTTGTTTGTTCTTTACCTTTTTCATCAACAACTTTTATTTGCTGGCTGAATACGGAACCCTCAATTGCGTCCGCTGCCAAGTTTTCACTTACGGTTACTTTTGTAGTTGTTACAGCAGGTAAAACCGCATTAACGTTTACAGATACATCTCCGATTGTTTTTGATAGTTTTCCGTTTGCATCAACCTTGTAGGCTTGCACTTTCATTCCATTAGAATTTACAAGCGTGCCATTATCATCTAAATAGAAGTTACCAGCACGTGTATAAGATAATACATCTCCTTCTTTGACGACGAAATAACCATCTCCAGATATACCCAAATCAAGATCGCGTCCAGTAGTTTGCAAGCTTGATTGAGTATGAATGGTGTCAATTGTTGCGATAGTTGACCCCAATCCAATCTGCTTAGAGTTGGTACCACCTTTATTTGCTGTCGCGGCACTAGCACCAGATATTGTTTGGTTCATCGTATCACTGAATGTTACACGACTTTTTTTGAAACCATAGGTGTTGACATTAGCCACATTATTCCCGATAACATCTAATTTTGTTTGTAAGTTCTTCAATCCGCTTATTCCTGAGTACATTGAACGAAGCATTAAAAGCTCCCCTTTCATATCGTGACTGCTTCTGTCATTCCACAGCCTAGGCTTCCTATACTAGGTCCGGCCTATTAATCTAATAGTATGGTACCATTGATATTCGTGAAAATTTGAGACGAGGCTTCCTCTCGATCCACAACAGTAATGACTTTGTTATTTTTAGTGCTGATTACGAGTGCCGCGTTATCGATAATAATAAGAGATTCTGTCACACCCATCTTTTTGGCCTCATTTGCTTTATCGGCTATTTTGTCCCAAGTTTGTTGCTCTATTACTATTTTCCTTTGATCCATCCGCATTTTTGCATGTTTACTAATTGTCAGCTTTTCATTAGTAGATATGGCTTCTTGAAAATGCTGTTGAAATCCTTGTTGGATCATTTGCCTTTGTCTCAAGGGAGTTTTTGTTAGTGGATTCATCTGAGCGGAATTTGCTTGAAAACCGAGTTTATCCATTTTTCCGCTCCTTAAGCACTAGCGATTTTGATCAATTGCTCTAATGATAGTTTTGTGCCGCTGTCATCATCCACTTCTATCTGCACCTTGCCTTTATTCATGGATACTGATGTAACAACGGCAGAAAGGTCTCCATTTTCTTCATCATTCCATGTGACACGTTTGCCTATTAATTCACTTGCATTAGTCAAACTGTTAGATGTCGTGCTTGATTGTTTCATTGCCGAAATATTTGCTGGTTGAAGTTTTGTGCCATCTTCTAAAATGAAATAAATATTGTCACCTTTATATTGAATCGATTCCACGATACCTACGCCTTCTTCTATCGCAAGGTTCTCACCGCTTTCATCCAATATATGCCAAGTTACTTCCTTACCAACGAATGAGTTATAGTTCATTAAACTATTTTGTTGGTTTAACCCAATTAGTTCATCTATTTGGGATCCTATATTCATCATTTGTTCCAAAGAAGAAAAAGTGGCCATTTGGGCTATAAATTCTGTATTGTCCATCGGACTGGAAGGATCTTGGTTTTGCAGCTGGGTAAGCAATAATTTCAGGAAATCATCTTTTCCGAGTGAATCGCCTGTTTTTCTGTCTGATTGATAGCTTGATAATAATAGTGACGTATCAATGGTCGTCATTTCTTCACCTACACTTCTAGATTTAACAGAGCTTCTGCAAAGGAGCCTGTAAATTCACTTTCTGTCTCATCATTGCTTTCCCTCTTATTCTCTTGTTGTCTATTTTGTTCATCCGCATCTTTCTGGCTGAATTTCTCTGAGTTGAAAGCATTGTACGCCTGAGATACTTCAATTTTTTCAATTTGGATATTTTGGCCGTTAAAGGCTTGCTTTAACCCGTGAATCTGTTTCTCCAGCATATCTTTTGCTTGCGCTGATGTGGCCAAAATTTTCGCTGTCATCATGCCATCCTTTTGAATCAACTCAATTCTAAGTGACCCTAAGTGTTCGGGATTCAATTTTATTAACAGTTTATTTACACCGTTAGCCCCTGTGAAATTTGCTTTACTCAAGATACTTTCAAACTGTTTAACAAACTCTTCCTGACTGACAGTTTGTCCACCCTTAGCAGCCGTCAAGACGAATTGTTCAAGCTTTGTCATTAGAAATGACATACCCGAACCTTGATAGTTACTACTATCCGCTGTTTTTAAAGTCAGACCGGTACTATTTGTTCCATCTTTACTTACCTTGTCGCTTCCAGTTAATTGTGAGAATGCGCTTTTCACAGTTTCCAATGTTTTATTTTGCCTTTTTTCCAAAAGAAGAGAAAAATCAAGGTTAGTATTTGTTTTATGATGCTGATTAGGCAGCCATTTTTCCAGTTTTCCTGATATCTCTTCAAGCAGATTTTTCATTTGCTTATGGATGGTTGCTTCATCTTGTGTCATATCTTTATTCTCTGATAAAAGATCGTGAAGTTTTACCAACTTTAATAGATTCGCTGTCCCCTCTAATGGGAGCTGTTTCCACTCTTCTTCACTCAACGAAGCAACCTGTTTTAGGATTGTATATAGTTCCATGACATTGGCTGATAACAGGCTTTGTGAATCCAACCTCAAGTCTTCCGGTTCTTGTTCTAAATTGATTTCCTCTATAGTCGTAAAGAATTCTGTAAGAGTCTCTTCATTATTACCGCTAAGCCTTTTTAGTAACTGGAATAGGTGGGTTCTAACATCCCCTTGATTGTTTACTAAAGGATCTTCAGCAACACTTTCTTCCTCAAGGTCACTTAGACTGTTAAGTTTCAAAATATCTAGTAAATCCTTTAGAGTTGACAACCCCTCATTGGAAAGACGCAAGGATTCAGTATCTAATGGACTGCCTGAATCTGCCCCTACGGAGGATTGAAGGACTGAACCAAACCCCAATTTCATCCCCTGGTTTTGCTTTAATTGAACAGTTTGACTTACTGATGCCAAGGGGAATAAAGAATTAATGGCCAAATTCATATATTATTCACCTCCTTTAAAGCTTCCCCTTAAGAACTTTGCTCCGTTAGCCTCTTCGTTAACCTGGCAGCATCTGCTGTTGTCATTTGCTCTAATACCTTCGCTAAAGTATCAGCTTTCATACTTGCCAAGATCTTAACAGCATCTTCATCACTCATTTCTGTAATGATAGGAGCTGACTTCTTTGGTGCCATGGTTTCATAAGTGCGTATTATATCTTTGAAAGCCTTTTTACTCCCATCCTCACTTTCTCTAAGCTGTTTCACTTCAGACTGAAGCTGCTGTTTTTCTGCTTCAGCCTTTTCAACGGCCTTGTCTCGTGTATCAATTATTCCTTCCAGCTTCTCTATCTCTTTTTCTTTGTTTTCTATTTCGGTTTCTAACTTCGCCAGTTTTCTTGAAACTTTCTCAGTGTCTTTGGCTGAGTTTTCTTTTACCTCATCCTTTTGAATCAGTTCGGCGAAGGGGATTTTAGCGGACATCTCCTTAGCCTTTTCCACTACATTAACCCCCGCAACTGAGAAAACTACCATGGCTACAGTTACCGCAAAGATTAGAGGGATGAAGATTACAAGAAACCATTGAAATTTGCTTATTTTATTTTCTTTTAATTCATCTAATCCAGTAGATTCAACTTTTTTACGCATTCTATCACCTAACGCCCTTTGCTAAAGAATTGCCGGATAGATATTTCATCCATTTGTTTATTCTCAGCTTCCTTTATGACATCCAGGAATTTAAGAAACTCATTTTCTTTCATTTTCTCGTACTTTTTGACTTCAATATTTCTTTCTAATAATACTTCCTGCAGGACATTCATTTTGTAACGGGCTTCAATGACTTCCTGTTGACAATGGCTTAAGAGCTTTTCCAGATTGTCCATAAATAACTGATGATGGCGAATTTCCTGAACGGATAATCCATTTCGGAGCTTTTCCTGCTGGAATTCCAGAAGGTCTTCTTTTTTCTTTAAGAGCTTATACAATTTTTCGGCTACTTTTTCAAAAGTTTTTAGAGCAGCATTATATTTAGAAAGTGCGTCCCTTTTTTCTTTTTCCTTGATGGTTAGGATCTTCTCAAATTTATATTGATAAATCATTGCTAATCACCTTTCTCCATCAATTTTACGAGGTTGATAATACTCTTATCTTTGGGTGCTTTTTCATGAGTGCCTTGCTTTAAAAATGAAACGATTTCCGGATATCGATTAATGGAGTTATCAATTTCCTTTGAAGAACCCTTTTTATAGGCACCTATATTAATCAAATCTTCAGACTCAATATAGGTTGATAAACTTGCCCGTAAGTTTTCTGCTGACTTTTTATGCCTTTCCTCAACAATATTATTCATGACACGACTTATACTCTTTAGAACATTGAGAGCCGGAAACTGTCCTTTATTTGCTAAGTTTCTGTCTAAGATGAAATGACCGTCCAATATTCCCCTGACTGCATCGGCGATTGGTTCATTCATATCATCACCGTCGACAAGAACCGTATAAAAAGCTGTAATGGATCCTAACTGATTTGTGCCTGTTCTTTCTAGCAGACTTGGAAGGATAGCGAAAACGGATGGCGTATAGCCTTTTGTGGTGGGTGGCTCTCCGACAGCAAGTCCGATTTCCCTTTGGGCCATCGCAACCCTTGTGACGGAGTCCATCATTAGCATCACGTTCAATCCTTTGTCACGAAAATATTCTGCAATGGCAGTAGCCGTCAAAGCACCTTTAATTCTCATCAACGCTGGCTGATCAGATGTCGCTACAACAACAATTGATCTGGCTAACCCTTCCGGACCAAGATCTTTCTCAATGAATTCACGGACTTCCCGACCACGTTCACCAACAAGGCCAATCACGTTTAAGTCAGCCGTGGTATTTCGTGCTACCATGCCAAGCAAAGTACTTTTTCCAACACCGCTCCCAGCAAAGATGCCAACACGTTGGCCTTTCCCTACTGTTAATAAACTATCAATCACACGTACACCTACATCAATCGGTTCATCAATCGGAGGCCTTTCCATGGGACTGGGTGGATCTTGATCCACCGGAACCGTAGCAAGTCCTTTTGGAAGCAGCGAATCGTCGATTGGATGTCCTAAAGGATTGACAACCTTACCTATTAATCCACTGCCTACCTTTATCTCAAGGCTTCGTCCGCTTCCTTCAACAATACATCCTGGTCCAATATCACTTACCGCTGTAAACGGCATTAAAATGACCATTTCATCACGAAAACCGACAACTTCCGCTAATATTTTCTTTTTCTTTTTTTGTATACCTGTATAGATATAACAAACGTCGCCTACAGAGCTTTCAGGGCCTTGGGATTCTATCATTAACCCTACGACACGTTTGACTCGTCCATAGTGTTTAAATGGATCGACTTCATCAACTAAGGGTAAGAGATCCTTCGCTTTCATCTTTACTCACCTTCCAGCAACTCAGTTAGTTTCATTTTAATTTCCTGTAGCTGACTATCAACGCTGGCATCTATTCTTCCATTCTCCGACTCGATGATACAACTACTTTCATTTAGATCATCATCCGGATAGATATACAATTCTGTATCTTTTGGAAAGATTGAAATCAACTCTTCCTTATGAGTAAGAATCGATTGGTATTGAATCGGATGAATATGCAGCTGCACTTCCCGATAATCCCTTGCTTCTTTAATGGCTTTCTTTATGATGGATAAAAAAGACTCTTCATCATTTTCAAGCTGGCGGCCAATAACTTTCCCCGCCACTTTCATAGCAAGATCCAAAATAACTGATTCAGATGATTCGATATGTTGCTGATAATCTTTTTTAGAGGACTCTACCACTTTCTTTGCAAAAGCGATCTCCCCTGCAACCTCGTTATAGCCCTTTTGGATTCCATCTTCGATTCCCTGCTGATACCCTTCTTTTTGAGCCTGTTCGATATACATTTTTTTTTCTTGCTTCTCCCAATGTTCGCGGGCTTGCTGGACTTCATCCGCAACCGCTTTGGCTTTTTGTTTTGCTTCTATTAATAGAGATTCTGCCTCCTGCTTGGCTTGGTTTAGACATTCATCTGATTGAAAATGATGAACGATTTGCCCTTCATCCTCTCTTTCTGCTTCAAGTGAGTCCAAACAGCGAATTTTTATCGTTATCTTATTGCTTTTCTCCTGATTTGCTTGGTGGGACTTAATAATTCTAGACAATAATATCATCCCCTCCGCCGCGGGCGATTACAATCTCACCCGTTTCTTCAAGGCGGCGAACAACAGCAACAATTCTGGATTGTGCTTCTTCTACATCCCGCAAACGTACAGGACCCATATATTCCATTTCTTCCTGGAACGTTTCGACCATTCGTTTCGACATGTTACGGAAAACGATTTCCTTCACTTCATCGCTTGCCACTTTAAGGGAAAGTTTGAGATCTTCATTTTCAGATTCCCGTACAACACGTTGAATGGCTCTTCCATCAAGAGTCACGATATCTTCAAAGACAAACATTCGTTTCTTGATTTCTTCTGCAAGTTCTGGATCTTGGGTTTCAAGTGCATCTAAGATAGTTCTTTCTGTTGAGCGATCAACTCCGTTCAATACATCAACAACCGCTTCGACTCCGCCAGTCTGGGTATAATCCTGGGTCACAGTTGCAGATAGTTTTCTTTCTAATATCTGCTCTACTTCATTAATGATTTCCGGCGAAGTGCTATCCATTAAAGCGATTCTTCTTGCAATATCGGCCTGCACCTCTTGGGGAAGTTCAGACAAAATATGGCCTGCCTGTGTTGGATCAAGATAAGATAAAATTAAGGCAATCGTCTGCGGATGCTCATTTTGGATAAAATTCAATATCTGTCCAGGATCTGCCTTTCTTGCAAAGTCGAATGGACGAACTTGTAAGGAAGATGTTAAGCGGTTTATGATTGCCGCCGCCTGATCAGTCCCTAACGCCTTTTCAAGAACCTGCTTCGCGTATCCAATCCCACCCTGTGATATGTAATCCTGTGCTAAAGCTATATTATGAAATTCCTCTAAAATTTCTTCTTTGTCCTGCGAATCTACTTTTCTAACTCCCGAAATTTCAAGAGTCAATCTCTCAATTTCCTCTTCAGAAAGATGCTTATATACGGATGCAGAAACATCCGGGCCTAAGGAAATAAGGAGGATGGCAGCTTTCTGTTTGCCAGTCAATCCGGCCTTTTTTTTTCTTTCTGTCACTTGCACAGCCTCCTAGTCTAATCTTCTGCTATCCAACTTCTTAATAATTTTGCAAATTCATCCGGCTTTTCTTTTGCCAGTTTCTCAAGTTGTTTTCTTTTTAACGATGCCTCTGTTTCCTTCTCTGTATTTAAATCTGGAACCTCGAATACGATTTCTTCCTCTTCCTCCACGTATTCCTCTTCCATTTCTGATCGCCTTCTTGACCGGAAAAATAAGAATAATAGAATGATAATGACTAATAATAATATTCCACCTACAATGTAAACCCAAATGGGCACTGAAGTTCTCGTTCCATCTTCTGTCATTGTCATTTTTCCGTTAAAAGGTTGAACGGAAATCGCTATCTTCTTATTTAGCTCATCGTCTGTAAGTTCTTCCCCTTCAGCTTTTTTCTCAATTGTCGTACGGATTATTGTGCTAAGGATTTGTGTAATATCATCTACACTCTGCTGAGATAAGGAGTTTGGATCATCTGCCGTAGGAGGCTCGACCATTACCTGGATACCTAAATCCTTTACTTTGTATGGACTTTCCACTATTTCTTTCTTTATTCGGTTCACTTCACTATTTATTGTTTCATCAACTTTTTCATAATCACCGGATCCGTTTGTTCCCTCTTTATAACTAGATCCTAATGAATCAGAGGAGTCCTCACTTTGCGGAATGCCACCAGCCCCAGCTGCATCCCCACTATACGATTCATTGATTCTTTGCGCAGAAATCTCAATTCCTGCCATATTTTCTTCATCCACCGGTTCAACTATATTCTCTTCCCTGTTTTCCTGAGTGAAATCAATGTCTGTTGTGACAGAAACGACAACTTTATCTCTGCCCATTATTGTTCCTAGCATATTTTGTACTTGTCTTTGAATATCGCGTTCAATTTCTTTTTTTATTTCGTTTTGAGTAACAAAAGCAGACGCGAAATTAGAATTTAGATTTTCAAGGTCATAATACTCAAAATCTTGGTTCATAATGACGATATTATCTGTAGGCAGGTTTGGAACACTTTTTGATACAAGATGATAAAGTGAATTAATTTGATTTTCTTCAAATTTATAGCCGGATTTCGTATTCAAAACAATTGATGCTGACGCTTCACCTGCTGTATCACTTACAAAAACCCCTTTATCAGGAAGTGTAATCATCACACTCGCATCTTCAACCCCGTCAATCTTCTTTATTAAATTGGCTAGTTCCGTCTGCATCGAGTCCAATTTAATAACATTGAATTCATTTTCGGTCATTCCGATACCAGCGCTCTGACTAAAAAATGAATAGTCGATGCTTCCTGAGTCCGGGATCCCTTCAGCTGCAAGCTCCACTTTAAGTGTATCCAATTTTTCTTCAGGAACTTTAATCGTTTTACCGTTGTCTGAAATTTCGTTCTTAATTCCTTGACTATCTAAATTCTCTTTAATACTTCCCGTTTCTGATGGCGTTAAATTAGAATATAAGGGTACCAGTGTTGTACGGGAGGCAAAAACCGAGACAACCATAATGACGATGATAATCAATGCGGTTGCACTAATCATGAGGACTTTTTGTTTTTTACTGCGACTAGTCCAGAAAGCAGTTATTTTATTTTTTAAATTCACTAGTACATCATTCATTTAAATCCCCCGGTCAGTCTATGAATTTATGAAAGGGGGAATTTTTTCCCCCTAGCCATTTTTCTTTATATAATGAGGTTTAAAAAATGAATGCTATATACTCATTCTCATCATTTCCTGATAGGCTTCAACCACCTTATTCCGGACCTCTAGTGTAGCCTGCATTGTAACACTGGCTTTTTGTGAAGCAATCATCACTGAATGAAGCTCAACATCTTCACCGTTAACCAGTTTAGTTGTCAGATTGTCTGATGCAACTTGAGTTTCATTAACTTTATTCAACGATTCTTTTAATACGGACGCAAAATTCCGTTGTGCTTCGTATGGTGTATTTGTATTACTCTGGTCATTTTTCAATACATTAAGTGTATTGCTCCCTGCCGAAAGAGAAATCCCCTCCATATCTCCACTCCCCATTCAAGTTTATTTGCCGATTTCCAATGCTTTCATCATCATTCCCTTTGATGCATTTAAAACTGTCACATTTGCTTCGTATGATCGTGTGACACTCATTAAGTCGACCATCTCCCTAAGCGGATCGACGTTTGGCATTTCCACATATCCATCATCATTGGCATCGGGGTGTTCTGGATTATAATCCAACTCAAAAGGCGTTTCATCTTTTACTATTTCCGTAACCTTTACACCGTTTCCAATCCCGCTTTTTTTCCCAGTGGCCGCGTTTAAAAAGCTTGAAAAACTGCCTTCCTTACTTTGTAGCACAACTGCTTTTCTCGAGTATGGTTTCCACTCCTTTGTTTCTGCATCATATTCCGCTCTGGTCGTATCTGCATTCGCCATATTGGAAGAGATCACATCCATCCTTAACCTTTGACTAGTTAGGCTTGAGCCAGTCGTATTTATACTTTGGAAAATCCCCATTACTTACCTCCCCTAATTACGGTTTCCAATGATTTGAATTTACCTGAAAGCCGATCGGATACTGCATTATAATAAATTTGGTTTGCAGCAAGGTCAGTCATTTCTTTATCAATGTCCACACTATTTCCATTATTGTTGTATTGCACATTCCTCTGCGTCACGATTGAAGAGGATTCACCGCCCTCTGATTTAAAACTTAGGTGTCTTTCATCGGTACGGTATGATTGGATGGAAGATTCTAACTCAGCTTGAAACGACTGTTTTTTGGAGACATCTTTAGCTTTATAATTCGGTGTATCAGAATTCGCAATATTCTGTGAAATAACTTTTTGTTTTGTATTAGAATAATTCAGAGCGTTTTCAAGTGATTGAAAAGTATTTGAAAATAATTCCATATTATCGCTCACCTCTTTCCATTTTAAACAGATAATAACTTAAGAAATAAATTAACCCAACGTATTCATGGTTTAATTCTAAAGAAACATTATAACTATGTCCACAAACATTTTTAAGACTTTAGACCTATTATTGTCGAAAAATGTCACAATTTGCTCAAATTCACTGCTTTTTTTAGTATTATTCCAGTTCAATTATTACGATTTATTACATTTTACATACTTTTTCGACATTTTAGTCAAAATTTATCTCTAGTTCCTTATTTATCATACCGAAAAACGAATCTATATACCTGATACTTTAGAACTAATTTATAATATTTTTTCATAAGTGATTTTATACAACATAGCTTTTTTAGCCTTATTTTATAACGGTTTCTTTAAAATTCTATATTAATATTTTTTTGAAAAAAATATTAATTTTTTAAAGTGAATTTATATTCGACAAATTCAGCATCTTATTTCATAATTAGGACTCTTAAAACCGCTACTAATATCAACAGATATTTTGTAACACTTTGATTAAGAAGGGAGGGAATTCATTACAAATTTTTTTCATTATCACTATAGTTATAGTAATATAATTACTCTTATTTTGAAGAATTTTACTATATTTCCAGTAGCACCAGAATAATATCTAAATACTCACATTTCAAATTTAAATTCTCAATTCGAATTGCCTTTTTTTCTTGCATAACGCATTTTTCATACCGATTAGCTTTGAAGTTCTTGCTAGCTTGTCGTTCAAATTACACACAAAAAAGGCAGCCCTCTTTAAAGGACTGCCTTTTTCTCTGTTAGTTATTTTTCAGTTTTTCTAGTTCAAGAAGGAATTTATCATTCAATACTTTGATATACGTACCTTTCATACCAAGTGAACGTGATTCGATAACCCCTGCACTTTCTAACTTTCTCAACGCATTTACGATTACCGAACGAGTGATACCAACACGGTCTGCAATTTTCGATGCTACAAGTAGACCTTCATTACCTTTAAGCTCTTCAAAAATATGTTCAATAGCTTCTAATTCGCTATATGATAATGAGGAAATGGCCATTTGAACGACCGCTTTACTACGTGCTTCTTCCTCGATTTCTTCGGATTTCTCACGAAGGATTTCCATACCGACTACCGTTGCACCATATTCAGCTAAGATTAAGTCGTCATCGTGGAATTTCTCTTGTAAACGAGCAAGAACCAATGTTCCTAAACGTTCTCCTCCACCCATAATCGGTACGATCGTTGTTAATCCAGTTGCAAAAAGCTCTTTGTTTTCTACTGGGAAAGCAGTGTACTCACTTTCGATATCCAGGTTAGAAGATGTTTCTGGAATATTAAATAAGTTTTTAGTATACACTTCAGGGAATTGCTTATCTTCTAACATTTTGTACATACGTTCATTCTCGATTTGCTGACTTACTGCTATGCCGAGTAATTTTCCACGTCGACTGACGACGAACACATTTGCTTCGATAACTTCACTTAAGCTTTCTGCCATTTCTTTGAAGTTAACTGCTTTTCCTGCTGCTTTTTGGAGCATTGCATTAATTTTTCTTGTTTTTGCTAATAAGTTCATTTGATTTGTTCCTCCTAAAAATACCATGGTTCAAAATAGACTATGAAGTTGTATTTCCGTAATTTTATGTTCATTGCATGGGCAAACATATTGCCATTTGTTTCATTCTTAAAGGATAAACTGGCTTAAATCTTTATTTCGGGCGATCGATCCCAGTTTTTCTTCGACATACTGAGGAGTGATTGTAATCTTCTCCATCGTGATTTCCGGAGCTTCAAACGACAAGTCTTCAAGAAGCCGTTCTAAAATAGTATGAAGTCGTCTTGCACCAATATTGTCTGTGTTCTGGTTTACCTCGAAGGCCACTTCAGCTATCTTACGAACAGCATCGTCAGAAAATTCAATTTCTATACCTTCAGTTTCTAACAAAGCTACATATTGTTTTAACAAAGCATTATCTGGTTCATGAAGAATCCGGACAAAGTCGTCTACAGTTAATTTGTTCAATTCTACACGGATTGGGAACCTTCCCTGTAATTCAGGAATAAGATCGGATGGTTTAGCCATATGGAAGGCCCCAGCCGCAATGAACAGCACATGATCCGTTTTAACCGAACCATATTTAGTCACAACTGTTGAACCCTCAACAATTGGTAGAATATCCCTTTGAACCCCTTCTCTCGACACATCCGCTGATGAACCCCCAGATTGCTTACTGGCGATTTTATCGATTTCATCGATGAAGATAATCCCGTTCTGCTCAGCACCGTACACAGCATCCGAAGTAACTTCATCCATATCAATCAATTTTGCCGCTTCTTCATTCGTTAAAACAATTCTCGCTTCACTGACCTTCAATTTGCGCTTCTTACTTTTCTTTGGCATCAAGCTTCCTAGCGCGTCTTGCATATTCATCCCCATTTGTTCCATTCCCGAACCTTGGAGCATATCAAACATTGAAGCGGCCTGTTCTTCCACTTCAACCGTGATCATTTCATTCTCTAACTCACCTTTAGCCAGTTTATCAGCTACAATGTTTCTTTTTTGCTGCAGATTTAAATCTTCGGAATTTTCATCCGGATCCTGCTCATCTTGATTGTTACTGCCTCCAAAAAAGACTTCAAGTGGATTCTTAAAATTGCTCTGTTTTTTTGTTGATGGCACTAATAATTCTATTAACCGGCGATTAGCATTTTCCTCTGCCCGTTCTTTTACGCTGGCCATCTTTTCTTCCTTCACGAGGCGGACAGATGTCTCTACCAAATCACGCACCATGGATTCTACATCCCGCCCGACATATCCAACTTCGGTAAATTTCGTTGCTTCAACTTTCACAAAAGGAGCACCAACCAATTTAGCCATTCTCCGAGCAATTTCTGTTTTCCCAACGCCGGTCGGTCCAATCATTAATATGTTTTTCGGAACGACTTCATCACGAAGTTGATCCGATAGAAGGGAACGGCGGTATCTATTCCGGAGAGCCACTGCCACTGCCCGTTTTGCCTCCCGCTGTCCCACGATATACTGATCCAGTTTTTCAACGATTTGCCTCGGTGTTAAATTAGCTTTTTTTGACATTATGCGCTCCTCCTTACAACTCTTCCACGATTATATTCGTATTCGTAAACACACAAATTTCCGCTGCAATTTGTAAAGATGATTGGGCGATTTCCTTGGCTGATAAATACTCACTAGAAAAACGCTTTAATGCCCTGCCGGCTGCCAGTGCATAATTTCCTCCTGATCCTATTGCAAGAATCCCGTCATCTGGTTCAATTACTTCTCCGGTACCAGAAACGAGAAGCAAATCATTTTTATCCATGACGATTAACATCGCTTCCAGCTTTCTCAGTACATTGTCACTTCGCCATTGCTTCGCCATTTCGACGGCAGCACGTTGAAGATTGCCATTATACTCTTCCAGCTTAGCTTCGAACATCTCAAATAAAGTGAATGCATCTGCAACCGAACCTGCAAAACCTGCAAGGACATTACCATTAAAGATCTTTCTTACTTTCCTTGCCGTATGCTTCATCACTACTGAATTTCCTAAAGTAACCTGCCCATCACCGGACATGGCACATTCACCTTTATGATGTACTGCAAATATCGTTGTCATAAAGAGTCCCCTTTCAACATTTAAGCTCGCGGATGTGATGCATTGTAGACTTTTTTTAATTGGTCTTTTGTAACATGCGTATACACTTGCGTTGATGAAATTTTTGAATGACCAAGCAATTCCTGTACTGTACGTATGTCCGCCCCATTATTTAATAGGTGTGTAGCAAAGGAATGCCTTAGCATATGGGGGTGAAGACTTCCCTCTGCGGCTGACTTTTTAATCAATTCATTTAAAATATAGCGAACTCCCCTAGCTGTCAGAGGGTCTCCACGAAAATTAACAAATAAATAAGCATGCGCCTTAGCGTCAGACGAAGTCATTTCCATCCTAGCTGTACGTATGTATAAATCTATCGCTTCCTGAGCATATCTTCCAACTGGAACGTAGCGATCTTTCTTCCCTTTTCCATGGACGAGTACTGTACCTAGAGACAAGTCGATATCCTGCAGTTTAACTTCACAGCACTCACTAACCCTAATGCCCGTAGCATACAGTAATTCCAATAGTGCAGTGTTCCTTATTCCTATCGGTGAATCTTTCTTTAAAGAAGAAAATAACTGATTCATTTCTTCCTCATAAAGAAAACGTGGCAGCTTTTGATCCTTTTTAGGTAAAGAAGCAAGAGAAAAAGGATTATCCTTCACATCACCTTCACGTAATAAAAATTTATAAAAGCTCCGCAGGCAAGATGTTTTTCTTGCCACAGTTCGCTTAGAATGTTTTTTCTCATATAAATTCGTTAAAAACAACCGGACATCAAAGTATTCGACAGACGTGACATCGGTAATCCCTTGTTCATTCAGGAACAAAAAAAATTCGTGAATATCCCGTTTGTAATTTTCAATGGTGTAATGTGAACTGTTTTTTTCTATTTGTAAATATTCGATGAAGGATGATAATGCCTTATTTTGATTAATCATGGAAACACCTCGCAAAGGCTAATAAATAGTATCATACTTTAAAACAGCAGGCAAATATTTTACAAAGTTTTCACAAAGTTCTGAATTGTGTCTAAAGCGCGTTTAGCATGCATTTCATTCCGATCTTTTTTCGCTTTGATTCTTACTTCAAGGTCTGGAAGCAGGCCAAAGTTGGCATTCATAGGCTGAAAACTCTTCCCATTAGTCGATGTAATGTACCTTGCCATACTACCCATTGTCGTTTCGGCAGGGAAAATGGCAGGCTCCAACCCTTGGATGATTCTCGCGGCATTGATACCCGCAACTAATCCTGATGCAGCTGATTCTACATATCCCTCGACACCCGTCATCTGACCGGCAAAGAATAAGTCATCGCGATTTTTGAACTGGTACGTAGGTTTTAGAACGTTAGGAGAGTTAATGAAAGTGTTGCGGTGCATTACTCCATAACGAACAATTTCAGCATTTTCCAATCCTGGTATAAGCTGCAGTACTTCTTTTTGCGGTCCCCATTTTAAATGTGTCTGAAAACCAACAATGTTGTAAAGAGTACCAGCTGCATCATCCTGTCGCAATTGGACTACAGCAAATGGTCGTTTTCCTGTTTTCGGATCTTCTAAACCAACTGGCTTCAATGGTCCGAATAACATCGTTTTCTTCCCACGTGATGCCATCACTTCAATTGGCATACACCCTTCGAAAAAGATTTCTTTTTCAAATTCTTTAAGAGGAACAGTTTCAGCAGAAATCAATGCTTCATAGAAACGGTCAAACTCTTCTTCCGTCATCGGACAATTCAAATAGGCTGCTTCCCCTTTATCATAACGGGATTTTAAATAAACCTTATCCATATTGATGCTTTCTTTTTCAAGAATTGGAGCAGCAGCATCATAGAAATATAAGTATTCTTCATCCATAATCTGCTTTAAGCTGTCAGATAGAGACTGACTTGTAAGCGGACCAGTGGCAATGACAGTAGGACCTTCAGGAATTTCTGTCACTTCTTCATTAATGACAGTAACATTTGGATGATTTTTCACCTTTTCCGTAACAAGACTGGCAAATTCATGACGATCGACAGCAAGTGCACCTCCGGCAGGAACAGCACAGGCGTCTGCTGCAGATATGATAACAGAATCCAAAATCCGCATTTCTTCTTTTAAAACACCTACAGCATTTGTTAAGGTATTTGCCCGAAGTGAATTGGAACAAACAAGTTCAGCGAATTTATCGGTATGATGTGCTGGTGTTTGTTTTACAGGCCGCATTTCGTATAAATCTACTTTAATTCCTCTTTTAGCTAATTGCCACGCCGCTTCACTTCCTGCAAGCCCAGCGCCGATTACACTTACTTTTGCTTCTTTCATTTTTCGAACCTCCATGTATAGATATGATAAGACAGGATCATTTATCATTAAAATTGCTTTTATAAAAGACTTCATTTTTAACGATATGTATGTATTTTACCCATAAAATACTCGTTCCTGCTGACAACAATTATAAACCCTATGCCATCAATCCTGCATTCTCCCTACAACCCAAGTTTCCTAAGATGGATAACGGACACAAAGAGGAATTATATCTTTAAGTTAATACACTTGTCCACTGAATTTTACATTACATGACCCAAATAAAAAAGTTTCAGGCTTTATCCAATTTCTTCTTGGAAATAAAATCCTCTTATTATGATGATAGCACACATCCATGAACATAAAGAAACTCGGCAGATGCCGAGTCCACATTTTATTCTGAGTTTCTCAATTGAACATAGAAATATGGGAGTAATTAGTCCACCTTTTCTAAGCTTGAGGTGTTTCTTTGAAATCACAATCCATACACTGTACCTGCACGCCTTTTTTGAGTTTTTTCTCAACAAGCGTACCTTCACATTTTGGACAACTACGAGGTAGAGGTTTGTCCCATGAAATGAAGTCACATCCTGGATAAGTATCACAACCGTAGAACAGTCGGCGTTTTTTACTTTTCCGCTCAATGATGTTGCCTTCTTTACATTTCGGACATTTCACTCCGATTTCTTTAACGATTGGTTTTGTGTTACGGCAATCCGGGAAATTACTGCAAGCCATAAACTTTCCATATCGACCCATTTTAAAGACCATTTCATGTCCGCATTCTACGCAATCTTCCCCTGCAGGCTCATCTTTGATTTCAATTTTCTCCATTTCGACTTCCGCTTTAGCCAAATGAATAGCGAAATCTTTGTAAAATTCATCAATGACCTTAATCCATTCAACGCTTCCTTCTTCGACACTATCAAATTCCTGTTCCATTTTGGCAGTGAATTCTGCATCTAGAATATCCGGAAAGAATTCACGTATCAATTCAAGGACAATTTCACCAAGCTCAGTCGGGATAAACCGCTTATTATCAAGCGTAACATAGCCTCGTTTTTGAATCGTATCCAATGTAGGAGCATATGTAGACGGCCGGCCTATGCCTAGTTCCTCTAGTGTTTTGACAAGACGCGCCTCTGTATAGCGTGGCGGTGGCTGTGTGAAATGCTGCTTCGGTTCGACATCTTTTGAAAAGAATTGATCTCCTTTTTTTACATCTGGAAGGGCATTTTCCTTTTCTTCCACTGAGTCATCCGAGCCTTCAACATATACCTTCATGAAACCTGGAAATTTAATTTTAGAACCATTTGCCCGGAAAATGACATCACCGTTGTGAAGGTCAATGCTCATTGTATCCATTACAGCCGAAGACATTTGACTTGAAACAAAGCGTTCCCAAATTAATTTATATAAACGGAATTGATCTCTAGATAAAAACTCTTTCACTAAACTTGGTTCACGTAATGTGCTTGTCGGTCTAACCGCTTCATGCGCGTCCTGAGCATTTGTCTGTTTTTTCTCCTTGCGCTGTTCAACCTGAACATAATCATCACCATAACTGTTTTGAATAAAGCTATGAGCTTCCTGCTTGGCAATATCCGAAATCCGGGTCGAATCCGTTCTCATATAAGTGATTAGCCCGACTGTACCTTCTTTTCCAAGCTCAATTCCTTCATAAAGTTGCTGAGCAAGCATCATGGTTTTCTTGGCACGGAAATTTAATTTCCGCGCAGCTTCTTGTTGCAAGGAAGAAGTCGTAAAAGGTGCAGCTGGATTACGCTTTCTTTCCTTTTTCGTCACGGTACCAATGGTGAATTCGCCGCCGCTTAAAGAAGCAAGTACTTTCTTGACATCTTCTTCTGTGTTTAATTCTTTCCGTTCACCACCAAGGCTGAAAAAGGAACCTTCAAACTGTTCATTTCCTTTAACAAAATCTGCCCTGATTGTCCAATACTCTTCCGGTACAAAGTCTTTGATTTCTTTCTCTCGGTCAATAATCATCCGAACAGCAACCGATTGAACTCGTCCTGCACTTAAGCCTTTTTTCACTTTTTTCCACAAAAGCGGGCTGATATTATATCCGACCAAACGATCCAATATTCTCCTTGCCTGCTGTGCGTCAACCAACTTCATATTAATTGGTCTTGGTGATTTAAATGATTCTTTGATCGCTTCCTTCGTAATCTCATTGAATACGACACGGCAATCTGAATTAATGTCGACATCGAGACTGTGAGCTAAATGCCAAGCAATCGCTTCACCTTCTCTGTCGGGGTCAGCTGCGAGATAGATTTTTTTTGCTTTTTTTGCTGCTGTTTTCAATTCTTTTAGAACCGGACCTTTGCCGCGGATAGTTATATATTTAGGCTCATATTCATTTTCAACATCGACACCCATTTGACTTTTAGGCAAATCGCGTACATGCCCCATGGAAGCCTTTACTTTATATTTTTTTCCTAAGTAACGTTCAATTGTTTTCGCCTTTGCGGGCGATTCCACAATCACTAAATATTCTGACATCCAATAAATCCTCCTCAAAGAGGTAATATAAATCTTCACTATTATTAATCATTCAAATTTCATTTGTCAACACCTCTTTATTTTTCAAAGCATGCTGATTTATTTAATTTTAGGTATTTTAACAAGAGGTGTCATTTGCAAAACTTATAACAGTTTTACAATATTTTCAACCTTTTTGACTAAAATTTCAACCTATTCATCTAAAAAAGCATCTTTTTTGCTATTTCCCCTTCAATTTTTCCGTATATCTTCTATATTATATTGTTCAAAATTCTTCCTCAATCTGTAACGAACTCAAAACAAGTTTGGCTCCATCTTGAATTAATTGATTGGCCCCTAATGATTCTGGGCTTAATACGTTACCTGGAAGCGCAAATACCTCTCTGCCATGATCAAGAGCTGCCTGTGCAGTTATTAGGGAACCGCTCTTTTCTTTAGCTTCTACCACAAATACTCCCTTGGATAATCCACTAATAATACGATTGCGCAGCGGAAACATCCAAGGTTCCGCCCTCATCGCCGGTGGAGTCTCAGAAAGCAATAACCCTTTATTGCTTATTTCTCTTGCAAGCGGGATATTCGATTTTGGATAAATTTGCAAAAGTCCCCCGCCCAAAACTCCAATCGTATTTCCACCTTCATCCAATGTTACTTTGTGTGCAGCCGCATCGATTCCAGCTGCCACTCCACTGATGATGACAAAGTTTTTCTGCACAAGTGGCGGTAAAATCGTTTTTAAGGCCTCCAGTCCATACCAGGTTGGCTTACGTGTTCCAACGACACCTAGAGTACTCTTCTTCTCTAGAAGCTGTTTATCGCCTTTAAAATAAAGCACCCACGGGGGATCAAATATCTGCTTCAGCAAAAACGGGTAATCTTCATCAAACATAGTCAGACATTTAATTTGGTTATATTCGTATTGCTTTACCATTTTAATCGTATTAAGAGAATGTAAATCTTTCAGAAAGAGATTTAATTTATTTGAAGGTATAGGAAGGATTTCAGCCCATTCGGTGTACGTGGTTGTGAAAAGAGAAGAAAGGGATGGATTATAGGCCATAATTGTTTGGATCGTTTTCCATCCTGCTCCACGGCAATGATGGAGGTGGATTAATTTTTCTTTCCTGTTCAATTAGAAGCACCCCTAATCGGAAATTTTTAAAAGTAGATTAATTGCGGTTGTTAAGATGTGTTTCGGGGAGATTGAAGTGAAATAAAGACCGACCCAAAAAACAGGTCGGCCCATCTTAGATTAGTGTGTTTTGCAAGGTTCATACATGTCTTTTTCTTTAAGGACAGAAATCAAAGTTTCGCCCATAACGGATGGAGTCTCGGCTACTTTAATACCGCATTCATTCATAACGCGGATTTTCTCATCAGCTGTTCCCTTACCGCCTGAAATAATAGCACCAGCATGTCCCATACGTTTACCGGCTGGAGCCGTGCGGCCACCAATAAACCCTACAACTGGCTTCGTCATATTTTCTTTCACCCAGATTGCTGCTTCTTCTTCTGCTGTACCACCGATTTCCCCAATCATGATCACCGCATGAGTTTCTGGATCTTCATTGAATGCCTTAAGTACATCAATAAAATCAGTTCCGTTAACAGGATCCCCACCGATACCGACAGCGGATGATTGTCCGATGCCTGCTTGTGATAATTGGTGAACGGCTTCATACGTCAAAGTTCCAGAACGAGAAACCACGCCTACATGACCTTTTTTATGGATATACCCTGGCATAATACCAATCTTACACTCTTCCGGACTAATAACACCCGGACAGTTTGGTCCGATTAAACGAGTTTTTTTGCCTTGCATATATCGCTTCACCTTAACCATGTCAAGGACAGGAATGTGCTCCGTGATACAAATTACAAGATCAAGTTCTGCATCAACCGCTTCAAGAATGGCATCCGCTGCAAATGGAGCAGGTACGTAGATAACAGATGCATTTGCTCCGGTTTCAGTGACAGCTTCGGAAACTGTATTAAATACAGGTACCCCTTCCGCTTCAGTTCCACCTTTACCCGGAGTTACTCCACCCACGATCTTCGTGCCGTATTCCAACATCTGTTTTGTATGAAATAATGCTGTTGAGCCAGTGATTCCCTGAACGATCACTTTCGTATCTTTATTAATATAAACGCTCATTATGTTCCCCCCTGCCTATTATCCTACAAGTGATACTATTTTTTGTGCTCCATCTGCCATTGATTCAGCAGCCGTAATATTTAAACCAGACTCTTTCAAAATCTTTTTCCCAAGATCCACATTCGTTCCTTCAAGACGGACAACAAGAGGGACATCCAAGCCTAGCTCTTTTGCAGCAGCTACGACACCTGTCGCGATGATGTCACACTTCATAATTCCTCCGAAGATATTTACAAAGATACCTTTTACTTTTTGATCAGATAGGATAATTTTGAAAGCCTCTTTAACTTTTTCCTCTGTAGCTCCGCCCCCAACGTCAAGGAAGTTAGCCGGGTCTCCCATATAGTGTTTAATGATGTCCATCGTTGCCATTGCAAGCCCCGCACCATTAACCATACAACCGATATTTCCGTCAAGCGATATGTAACTAAGACCGTGTTTGGATGCTTCAATTTCTTTAGCATCTTCTTCATCTAGATCACGGTACTCCGCAATGTCTTTATGGCGGTAAATCGCATTATCATCGAAATTCAATTTAGCATCTAGTGCCATTACATTGCCGTCGCCTGTCACAACTAATGGGTTGATTTCAGCAATTGAACAATCCTTTTCAACGAATGCTGTATATAAGTTGACCATCAGTTTAGACGCCTTATTTATTAGTGAAGCCGGAATGTTGATATTGAAAGCGATTCTTCGTGCCTGGAAGCCAGTTAAACCAACAACCGGATCGATCACTTCCTTGAAAATTTTCTCTGGAGTTTTTTCAGCAACTTCCTCAATTTCCGTTCCGCCTTCTTCAGAAGCCATCAATACCACACTATTTGTTGCACGGTCTAGGACCAGTCCAATATAATATTCCTTCGTAATGTCGCAGCCTTCTTCAATAAGTAAACGCTTAACTTCTTTACCTGAAGGTCCTGTTTGATGGGTCACCAGCGTTTTACCAAGAATCTCTTCTGCATATGTACGCGCTTCGTCAAGATTCTTTGCTACCTTAACTCCGCCGGCTTTCCCGCGGCCGCCCGCATGAATTTGAGCTTTGACGACAACAACATCTGTACCTAACTCCTTCGCTGCTTCTACTGCTTCATCAACAGTAAAGGCAACCCGGCCATTCGGAACAGATACCCCGTATTGTCTCAAAATCTCTTTCCCCTGATACTCATGGATATTCATTTCCCATCCTCCTTATCTACTAAAAAACAACTACCAAAAAACAACATTTAGATTTAATGCGTGTTTTCTCTATCATATTACAACAAAATTCTCCTTCGTGCATGATTTTCTTTCAGAATATTTCAAAAAAATTATTACGATATACTTCTAGGTCGGTGTATAAAATGGAAAAAACATAGTCCACTAATATGTTTATTTTTTAAAAATAGTATTTATTCCGGTCCGAAATCTCCATTCTAAAAATAGCCATTCCATTTTTCATTTAGTATAAACACTTTGTTTACAAGCCTTTTTTCATCATTTTATGCATCTATCTTTTTCTGAAACATTATAGTTATCTTTCTAAAAAATTCTAAATCTTCAGAAAAAGAAAAAGGACAAAGCCATAGCTTTACCCTTTTTCTGATAGTTTAGTATGTTTTTAATATAATAAAAATTTTTAAGTGCATTTCCTAAAATTCTACATAAACCAACCATAAATTCATATAAATCAACCCAAAAAATTTGAATCTTACCGATTCAAGTCCCGGTCAACTTTATAAACAAACGCAAATACCTCTGCAACCGCTTCATACAATTCTTCCGGAATCGTTTGATTAATATCCAATTGCCCCAAAAGGGAGATTAACGACACATCTTTTTGAACAGGGATATTCAGTTTCATTGCTTTATCTAGAATCTTTTCCGCAGTTTTACCTTTCCCCTTTGCCAAGATGACAGGGGATTTCGATATCTCCGGGTCATATTTTAAAGCGATCGCTTCTTTTCGTTTTTCATTCGTCATATCCGAATATCCACCCCACTATATGATTCTTTTTCTGAAAAAAGGGCGAATTTCAATTTCGTGTCAGTATTTTTTTTGCTCACTGGATTTTCAAATAAAACTCCGGATAATCTGTAATCCATTTTTTTCAGATTCGCCTTCAACAGTGTAAGATAATTGTCGGCGGCTGCTTCTATTGTTTTACTATACTCATTAATGACCGTCACTTTTATGACACGGTTTTGAACCTGCATGTCAATGAACGTTTCCTTAAGACGTTCTAACTCTAAATAAAACAGGATTCGACAATAATCGGGGTCTATCTTGCCATCTTTTTTTTCCTTCCGCTCAATTGCAACGTTAAGTCCGTTTGAGAAGACCCAAGATTAAGAGGCAATGTAAGGAGTAAGTTCTGCAAGGGGCCCGTTTCCTGTGAAAGAACCTGTTGAGCAGTAATTCGATTCAAAATTTGTTCTGCCAGTTCCTTAACGGATGCCGGATTTTGCTCGTTCAGAAGTTTAAGTAGCAACGGTTTGAGGGTCTCTAAATCCTTTGTTAAATCTTCCAAACCATCTCCAGGCATATTAGCAAGAGCATGTTCCAACTGTAGTCCAAGCATCTTCGTCCACTCTTTAAGTTGTTGTGCAACAGAGGCACCATTCGTGAAATCGATTGTTTGAAATTCAGTTTCCAGCACTTGTGTAAGCACTAGTTTCTCAGCATTCGTAACGGAGAGAGCCTCAGGACGTCGCTTAAGCGATTGAATCAGCAGTTCTGTCACTTTACCCTTCGACTCGGTAACTTTCTCTGTATCCTTATTTAAATGGGCTATTAGGTCATTTACCTCTATTTTGGCACCCGCTATTCTATTTCCGGCTGATGCTTCTGCAAACGTACGCTCAAGCAAGCGGGAAGCAAGAGCGGACAGTTCTTCTGTAGAAATGGTTTTTTGCTGAATTGATTTGATATCAGTAGACTTTTCTGCTTCTACATAATCAAGACCGTTCAATAACCGATTTAGACTATATTCGACCTTTTCAACTTTCCCCAACGTTCCATTTTTTGCATCAGATAGCATTTGCAGTCCCTGTTGTAGTTTATCAGTCACTGAGTTCTTAGTAGATCCTGATATTTCCGCCGATTCGACAACTAATTTCTCCAAAAAGCCAGCCTCAGTAATCCCCATTGGAACGAAACCAGTCTTTTGAAGCAGGGAGAATGCCCCGGTTTTCAATTCAGGTGATGCACTGGAATCGATCCAAGTGGTAACAAGTTTCTGTAGACCAGTTTGTTGAAGCTGATCCTGTTTAGCTACATGTAACGAGTCTAATACGCCTTTTAGTTTTACTGATGTTTCCGAAACACTGTCCTGTAATTGTTGCTGCAGGCCACTGAGCAATTTGTGAAAAGGTTCGCCTTTTGCTTGTGCCAACAGCGCTACAAATACATCTTCAACAAAAGGTAATTGCTGAAGGAACATTCTTTTGATGATAGACAGGCCATATTCTTCTGCATCAGCAGTTTTTACCCATTGCAAAGCAGACAAAAAAGTATCCTTTGTAATTGGGAGTTGATTTTTCAGTAAATATTCGGCAAGGCTGGCTGCCTCCGGTTCTGGAGATATGCCAAGATGAGAGAGCAATTGTGCAGCCGCTCCCTTTAAACTAGAAAAGTTCACATTCGGAGAATCTAGTACTTTTAACACAACCTTCCCCTCATTTGGCTGCTGTACTTGAAACCAATACATTTCTCCTGCCTGAAGTGGGATATCGAGTGTGGCAATCATTTTTTGATGGCCAATCTGCACTTCCGTTGTTTGGTTAGGATAAATCCTATTCACTTTTCCGAAAAGGATTTGTCCGTTTTTCAAACTCGTACTTCCCTTTATTTCAATGGGTGACGACACGGATTGACCGCTTGTTATCGATTGCATCTCTCTCACCCTCTCTCTTAGTCGTTCGTTCGTGCGGCGATTTCCTTTACAGGTGCAAAACTCCTCCTATGCCAAGGTGTAAGCCCGTGATTATCGAGTGCTTCTAAATGTTGTTTAGTCCCGTACCCCATATGCTTTTCAAATCCGTATTCTGGATACGCTTCCCCATATCCCTTCATCATCCTGTCACGTGTCACCTTAGCGATAATAGAGGCAGCAGAGATAGAAATACTTCTTGCATCTCCCTTTATGAGTGAAAGTTGAGGAATAGGCACTTCAAGTTCCATCGCATCAATCAGCAAATGATCCGGGAGTTCTGAAAGATTGTTCACCGCCGCAATCATGGCTTTTTTCGTAGCTTGATATATATTGATTTCATCAATTTCTTCGCTATGTACAATGCCCACCCCGATGGATACAGCTTCCTTTAAGATAGTCTCATAAAATAGTTCCCTCTTTGACTCAGGAATTTTCTTAGAATCATTTAGCCCTGGCAGATAAAAGGATTCAGGTAAAATAACTGCACTAGTCACAACCGGTCCCGCTAGCGGCCCACGCCTTATTTTACCTTTTTAACTCATGCATATATTGAGTGACTAGATCAAAGCGTATGACACCACAAAGTTTTACCTTACTCTATCAACTCATTTGTGTCTGAGTACGTTACTCGTAATGTGTCTAAGTATAACCACCTAAACTCAGGTTATTTTGAATGGTTTGTCATACTAATATGTATGACTTTGTTTATAGATATAATGAAGGTATATTTCTATTCTAACAAATGATTTAGTCTTTGTATTTCCAATCATAAAAGCTTTTTATTAATTTATATACGGAAAGCTCAATATTAAATTATTTATCTGGTCCATTAAGATATCATAAAAATCCCCTCACTATTAGTGACTTTAAATCATTCAATTCAGACCCATCACTAGATTGAAAATCCTTTTTTACCTTTAAGGAACTCAGCCTTACCGTTAGCTTCATAAAGAATAGAATCGCCATAGCCATCCCATCTTTTAAAAAAATTCCATTTAACTCAATCTGACTTTCATCCATAATACTATAGAGACTCCACCCATTGTATAGCTTTCTCATAATCATTAATTATTCCTTCTACTTCATTCGGTGGAGGGGTTAAAGCTGTATGAGCAATTTTATGTCTAAAAGTCTTTCTATGCGAATTAATTACGCTCCATAAATTTGAGTTATCTGTTACAAAAGAAAAAGAAGTCTTTGCCTTTAGTTGGTTATCACATCTTTGATAAAAGTTTGTTTCTGTTTTTGATAAATAAGCATCAATAACTGAGGTACTGTCACCATTCACTTTCATTTTTTCTATTATTTTATCTGCTACTGCTATTTCTAAAGCAGCGTTTGCTTCAATAACAGCCGATCTATACTCTCCCCTTTCTAATAAGTTCCTAGCAGTGATAATTAGCTCTTTTGTAGGATTAATTGTATAATGATGTACCAAACGATTCTTCAGTTCCTGTAACTCAATGGGTGAAATATTTGGCATCCATTGGCTATGGGTTATAATAGACGGTACTTTACCCGCGTGTTTATATTGTTCATACAAATTGTCATCAATATAAGTTTGAACAAAAGTCCCTTCTAAAGTATGAATTGTTAGAGGTTCAACGAAAAAATCGTTCCTAATATATCTATATTGGTCTATAAAAGTATTTAAAGCTTTATGATAAAGGAAAATAACCCCTGTTATTTTATTGAGTTCCCTCTTAACAACAACTTCTATTTTCATTTCATTTTTTTCTTCCTCAGATAAATCTACATAAATTTCCGTTGCCCTTTCATTTAGTTCTTCACCATATATATGGCTTCCTTTATTAATACCTTCTGAAATAAGAAAAGGTTTAATAACTTTTTCCTTAATTTCTTCTTCAGTTATTACCTTAGCCTTCGTCTCTGTAATTATTATATCTTTTTCCGTGGTGCAGGTTATATAACTTTTCAGCGGAGTAAAAGCATAAGTTTTAAGATTATGATCATTTATATATTTATTGAGTTCACTAACTAATCCATCTATGTATAAACCCTTACCGGGGTGGTCATCAAGATGTAAACGGTACATTTCATCTGTTAAAGTTAAATTAAATTCATATTCCTCATCATTAGAACCCCACTTAACCTTTACCTTATAATCTCCAGAAGGAAGATGTATCATAAACGGCATTTCATTTGAAAATACAGCTTTTAATTTCAAGAAATAACCCCACTTTTCTAAAGTGTTTTATAATCCCAATTTTTATAAATAGGATAATTTTTGAATACTATTATTGACTAAACTGTTTATTTATCTTTAAAACTACGTCTTTATTTACTTATTGAAATAACCTGAACATACATGAGTTAATCCTAGAAACACTAAGTAAAAACAGATAAGCCTATTTGAAAAAACTGCTCGTACCCATTATAACTGTTTACATTGAGTTTACCTTTATCAATTTATTACAAATTAAAAAATGAAATAAATATAGCCTGCCAACTGGCAGGCTTTTATAAGCCACTTTATAAAGTGGCCTATTTAGGGTCCTTATGTCCTCAATCCAAAAATCAGTGACACTTGTCCTTCCCCACAAAGACAACAAGGGTAGTTAAGAAAATCGGTGTTCCATTTAGTAGCATCCAAATCACTCCATAAAGTTTAATTAGTTCAAGTAAATTAGCGATATTGGTAGATAATAATCCTGCACATAGGACTCAGGCAAACCATCCTTTTCCACTTAAATGCATTGACAACGATTTGAGGAAGTGCGGTACTGCCCCACAACCAATAAATTGGCAATCTTAGTATTAATAAAGTAATACAAAATACAATTATTTTCAACAAATGAATTAAAGTTCTTCTTGATGATATTAAACATTAATTCAATTATAAAAAAATTACTTCCTATTATAATATCAAAAAAATATGGACAACGTTAGATATAATAAAAGACCCACCAAGAAGATGAAGTGATACCCTAATGGGGTTTTTTCAACATCTACTATGAGGGGTGCATTTCAGTGTCTAGCAAGGTAAATGTTTTACTATAAGCTATTCTATATACGTTAAAATTTGCTTACTATTCAATCGCGAAAAATGAAAATATTAATCACCCTAGCAATCATCTCACGAAAAACTTCTACTCTACCCCCAACGCTTTAAAAACAGCTTCTTGAGGCGTATTGTAAAATATGATGCTAAATGCACCTATTAATTCTGGAGGTACAGTTCCCATATCTACCGCAGATGTAATCGGAACCAGCACCTTTTTAGCCCCGCTATCAAGACATACCTGCAATATATTGGCAAACTCCTCTACTTTTAGGATTGTCCCGCTGATACTTATATCTCCTAGAACTGCCAAACTAGAAAGGGTTGGCTTTTGAAGTGCAGCTGAACATATGGCAATAAGTGTTGGAAGTGTCAATGTCTTCGTGATTCCAATACCATTTAAATCTTGATAATTGATAATATAATCCTTTGTCGTCGTACTTATGGCATTACTTATATTTTTGCCATTCGCTTTTAGATAATTGAACGCAATGTTTGTAGCTTCTTTTGCATCTCGATCTGTTCCAAGACCAGTACGTTCAAATTTACCATTCCCCGGAAGAACCTGTGTCTCTAAACGATACACACCAACCATGCCTGATTTACTTCTCGACACGGTATAAACATGCCCTGGGTTCGTCATTCCCTCAGGTATTAGTTTACCACCACCTTGCTCAGGCACAGGTACATAGTGTTCTTCAAAGGTTTCGGTATCGACATAGGAAAAATTGACATCATAAAATTCCATGCCACCTATTTTTTTAAGTTGCTCCTTCACACGACGTCTCAACTCTAGAGAAATTGTTAATATTTCAGCCATATCTTCTTTTGTATATTTACCATGAGGGTATAGAAGCTTTGTAAAGCCCGAAATCATTTTTCTCACGGCAATCACATCACGTTGGTTTAAATTCAATCCAAAATTAAAATACTTTTCACAAGCATCTCCAAATTGTTCTTTACGCATTTCTTTCATAAATTCCGAAAGATAATCTGTGATAAAAGCGTACTCATTGGTAAAAAAGTCTGGTCTATATTTAGGAATTTCCCAACCTGGGACATAGCAATGCATTCGATCAAGAAAAGCAGTATCATAAGCCATGACCTCTGGGAACGGTTCAAATAAATGCGATGTTTTTAAAAGTACATCGACACTTTGATTGATATTACCAACAAACACCATCGAAGCGCTCGCTGCCTTCTCTTCTTTTCCACGAGCAAAAGAGCCTGAAGCCATATAGTCTTTCATGATTTGAACGCCGTCTTTATCTTTAAAAGTGATACCTGCTACTTCATCAAAGGCTACGCAGTCCCACATCCCTACAAGTCCTACTGTTTTATTTGACATATTGTAAAATAAATTGGCAACAGTCGTTTGTCCACCCGAAACAAGGATACTGTTCGGAGAAATTTCTTTGTATATGTGTGATTTCCCTGTACTACGAGGTCCAAGTTCACAAAGATTGAAATTATTTTCTACCAACGGAATCATACGAGCAAGAAGTAACCATTTTTCACGGTTTGTAAACTTCTCTGCTTCCATTCCGGTTGAACGAATCAATACATTCAACCATTCATCTTTTGTAAATTCTTTTCTCGCTTCTTTGATTTCATCCAGTTCAATATGTGGCATTTGAATAGGTGTTAGCTTTCTTACACGAATGGGATGTGAACGTCTATCCTCTTCCATATATTCATATTCCAATTGAACAATACACCAGATTCCTCCACATAAAAGTCGATCGAATTCTGACACATGACTTGGGGCAAGTAGAATCTCTCTTACCCCAAGATTTGAAAATTCAGCCTCATATCGATCTTCCTTAATATTGAGTTTAGCTGTTATACGGTCGATTACTGTATAACTACCTCTCTCACGTAGAATAGATAGAACTTTCTGTGCTTCATCTGGACGAACAAAATTTTCTGCAAGAATTCTCTTTACGGTCTTTACGCCTTCTTCAATGATTTCGGGATCATCTGAACTACAGTATTGTCCTAGCAAGAATTCTAGAACATAAACAGGTACGTTAGCACCCTCTTTAATAGCTTTTGTTAAGTCTTTGCGAACAATCTTGCCATCAAAAAATTGTCTCAGTTTTTTATTCAATGCGGCATTATGATTATCCTCTTCTTCTAATCGGTAGTCGTCCATCAACTTGTTATCCCCCTCCCCTAAAGACTAAAATCCGAAATCATCGGAAAATGCCAGATCCATTTGCACCTCATGGCGAATGACTTCAAGTGCATTTTTTTCATCGTATGCCACTAAATAGTATTTTCTATGTTTATCATACTTCTTGTTTTTAAATGTAAACTTTAAACGGAATACACGTTTACTTGCATCTCTGTCCTTTTTATCTGCTACATAGATGTTTTCGCTCGATATTTTTTCATTATCATCGGAAATAAAGAATAATTTATACGTCGTTTCTTTATTCACATCTGTAACAGCTTCCATTTGAATAAAGTCTAAGTTCGTTGCTAAATTTGTAATCTTGCTCAATCCTGATACAAGGGCAATCGTGACAGACCTCGTTGCCGTATGGTATTTATTCGTTTTCACATCAAGTACCGGAATTAAAACCTCTTGAAGAGAAGCCCCACCATGCACATAGTTTTGGCCACCACCAGCGACTTTAAAGACATCGCTGCCAATTGGCACAGAAATTATTCTTTCGTCGGTATTGGCTAATATCTCACCTAATTGAATAGTACCCACACCATCCGTCTGTAAGCTTTCATCCGCAATCACATATCTTCTTCCAATAAATGCATTACTTTTTTCAAAACCACTAATCTTATCACTTTCTGCTAGTTTATCGCGTTTATAAATAAAACCATGATCCGCTGTCACGATGAATCGTGTATTATTTGCGCTAGTCAGCCTTTTAATCATCGTATGAATTTCTTCTAAAGCCTCTTCACAGGCATTGAACACCTCATTTTCCGTGTTCAGCTTATCGCCTCTCGCATCAATCTGATTATGATAAACATAGACCACTTCTTGACCCGTGAAAATATCCTTTAAATCAGCAACTTTCATCGTCTTAATATCATCAAACTGTACTGTACGACTGTTTTGTACCGTTTTCTGTAACACTTGTTCTCTTGTCTTTAAATCATCACATATTTTCCCATCAACAAGCACCTTGAAATCTTTACTCATCGAAAGCTCCTTATGGGGAAGTAACGCAGACATACCAAACCTTGTATAAGATGGTACAACACTTTGCATAGCATGGATAGTTGCCGTACATTTTTCATCAGCCATCAGTCGCTTCAGTAATGTTTGTCCTACTTCAAAGCGGAGGGCATCAGAAATGATAACGACCACACGCTCTTTTGTATGTCGCACAAAGGTTTGATAGAAATCTTGCTGCTTTATAAGCCCTGTATAGCCCTTACATTCCGAAAAAGCACGAATCCAGGATACTGATAGCGGATCGAGATAACGATTTGTATAAATGTTTTCTACAATATCACGTAAATTTTCATAAGGTGTATGATCAATTACTGTGTCATAGTGGTAATAGAAATAGCGATATTTCTGGTCAATCACATAGTCTGTTTCTATGTAACTCTTCCAAAGGTCTGTTGCAGACGTCTTTGTTTCAAAACGTGCTGCTACAATGAGATGATAGGCATTTTCTAAAATGTAATAATGTGAGTAAAACAGCTGACCATAGTGCATTTTCCGTCTCATTTTACATAGCTCCGGAATAGAATAGCCATTTAATTTTGCATCTGTATCCTCATTTTCAAGTCGTTCCAATAACCATTTCATCAAAAAGATATCTACCTTTTTGAAAATCTCAACTTCAGTTAAATCATTAACCTGTAGCTTGTTAAAAATCGTTTCTCCGTCCAATGTGCTAAATACCAAATCAGACAAGCGCTCAAAGCTACTTTTAAAAATGACACTATTCATCAAACCGTCCAAAAAGGCAATACTATTACCTGATTTGTATGAGTTATAAATTTTCCATACGTTAGGAAGCTCTGACTGAATCACTTTTGAGGTATATGTAATAAACAAGGTCGCAATCAGCTTAAATAGAGTTGGTGATACATCGGTATAACCAAAAGTCTCCTCACACATTTGCCAAAACGGTTGGACTAAATCATACTTTTCAAATTCTGCCATATACTTGTTATCTTCGAGGTTGTCATCCGTAATAACTGTACGAACAATTTCCTCAAAAGACACTACTTTCGTCTTACAGATGACACTCATGAGGGCCGTTTCAATGACAGTCTTATTAAAGTTTTCAATTTCTAGCTCATAAAATCGTTGTGTTCGATCCTTAGCACCAAAAAACTTCAGATATTGCTGCAACACAGGCTTATATTTTTCATCAATGCCCAAATCCAGAGCTAATAAAGAAGCCCTGTCAGCGAAAAACTCCTTTGAATAGCGCACCGTATCCGCCAAATGATTGTCCTTTAGGGCTGGTTCCGCAAAAGGAGCATAAATCAAATAATGAGTTGTCGTGTCCTCACGCTCTAAAAAATATTTCATATAAAATTGATTATCCTGCTCAAGCTTTAATACCTTAGCGTTCTCAAGCGCGATTGTATCGATATCCTGTATAAACTCAGCACCCGCATCGTACCAAAATACAAGCTTTCGCACATCCCCAACAAACTCGGAGTTCAGTTTATCTGTAATTTGTTTCAGATTAAGCTCTGCCATTTATATCCACTCTTTTGTCAAATTATAGTCTCGTCATTTCTTCGTTCATCAAAATTACACTACTTCTCCAAATTTTACGCACTTGTAGTAAATTTTCAGAAAAGGCATCATGAAGTGGCTGTAACCATTCAATTTGATGCCCTTTAGTAATTAAAATAAATCTAAATATTATCCTTTCTTTATTCATCCCTAAAAATTTACAATTGGGATTTAAATCTTCCCAAGGATATCAAGCTTCTTACCATCCTTCCCTGTTTGAACCTTTTCATAGTTCACTTTCACACCGTCGTCCAAGTCAATGGCGATTCGGCTAAGGGCTAGATGCGCCACCTTTTCATCATATTCTTTCGTTTCTTTAAGTTGCTTGATGAGCTTTTCTTTACGCTTTTCTGCCTCTGCTACTTCACGACCGTTATTACTATTCTCTGCCATGTCAGTCATACGGTCAATTTCACTCATATAGATTTTTTGCATTTTATGAAGATAATCGACACGGACTACACCTGTCGTATCTGCTGTATAGCGATGCATATAGACAAGCGACTTAAAGCCATTTTGTTTTCCACTATCATACAGCCAGTAAATAGGGCGTTTTTGATATGTTTTCACATGGTCTTTATAAAAATCCTTGATAAAATAGTTACGAATGATTTCTCTTGAAGTATCGCCCTTATTTCCCAGAGCCTGTGCAATAAAGTCAAGATTTTCTTCTAGCGTCTCCTCACCATAGACACTCTTCACAAACGCCACAAACCTCCCAACAATATCATCCTCAAAATACTCTTCATCTGTAATTGGAATACAATTATCCGCATCCGGAATAAAGGATTGATACTTACTCGCATCCCACTCACCACCAGCATAAGCAAGCCCCAGAACATCCAGCGAATAACGACCAAACATACAACCAACCGCATACGAAACAAAACTCTTTATATCATGCTGCAAATTAGCCTTACGCACCGTTACATCCTTATCTTCAACCTCAGGAGTCAACTCATCCTGAAGCCCATAAATCTCAATAAAAATCCGGTTCAATTCTTGTTCATTCGCTTTTAGCTGATTAAATCGATTGTCACATTCATGTTGCCAATTTACATAGGCAGACTGTATTGTTGTACCTTGTAATAAAGGATGTTTTATAAAATCCCATGATGTTTCAGTTGAATTCCAATCTTCTTTAGCATATTCCACACACGATTCAACCAAAGTATAAATTTTCTGTTTCTCTTTTTCGTCTATACAAATCGGTAAGGCGCCAATATTACCAGATTGAAATGAAATTGTAGGGTTGAGTAAACCCAGAATATATTCACAAACAATCGAATTCATCATCCCTAATATATAATTGAATAAATCATCTGGAATAAATGCTGAAGAACCTTTGTCATCAAAAAGATGTCCTAAATCTGACTTTCGACACGAAAATAAACCACTAGTGAGTGTTGCCCAAGTGATTGACTTTTTAAAATACAACCTTTCACTTCGGACACTTGCAATTTTTCTTCCATTATCAGTTGCCTTTTTTATTTGTTCACCATTATTTTCCCAAAAAACAATCATTTCGTTTAAACCATACCATTTTCGAAAACCTCCACCCTTGTTATACGGAAACCATTTCTTTTTTGAAGCTGTGGCGGTTAGAGCATCTGAGTAACCAATCCCCATATTGTGATAATCTACTTCACTCCACATACGAAGAAAACGATTGTTATCGCCGGTTGTCATTCCAGCTTTCGCTTCACCTATACTACTAATTGGTTTATATTTTTCGAAAACCTCAAAAATACGACTACTTGCCCAAAATGCAAAGGGTGAACCAGGGATCTTGGAGAAGTTTTCTTCGCTCGTTTCATAGAAGTATCCACATTCTTTATTGTTAAGTGCTTCTAGTACTTTTTGTTTTTGTATTTCCATGCCACCTTTGAAGTCAGAGAGTTTGAAGTAAAGTCCTTTTTCTGTTTCTCTACCGTTTTTTAATACAAATGAACAGATTGGAACAGTAGCTTCTTCAAATGCTGAGTATTCCATTTGTATTAAGGATATAATGGATTTTTCGTTGATGATATATTCTCTTAGTTGCTCATATTTTTTGATAAACATCCATACAAATGGTGTCATGAAGGCTGAGTATCCATTTGGTTTACAGTAGTCAAAGTTCTTGTACATAAATACAGAGAATAGATCCCCACTATGTGGTTTATATTTTTCTACAACGAATTTTTTTAGTTGCCCTTCTAACTTATTCATATACGGTGGATTTGTACAGACAAGTGTATATTTTTTTGACATGATGTTAGCTTGTTTTGCAAGCTTTTTCATAACAGGATATGTTTCTTGATACCAATAGTCGCTCTCCATTGTCATTTGACCCATTGGATTAATATTGTTTAGATATTCCAAGAAAGATGTATAATCGTTATTTACTATTGTAAGCAAGCTACCAATTTCTTTTGCATCTTTATATGCAGAGATAAGATATTCACCAACGTTATTTTGTTCTGCGTTATTCGTAACACCTTCACATGTAAAGACGTCTAAATTATTCGTCTCAATAATTCCTGAAACGTTCGGTTGCATTTCTCTTGTTAAAAATCTTCTATCGTAGCTTCGAGCTTTCATCATCACGGCAAAATAAGCAAGTTGATAAGCACGGTTATCTATATCAAGACCAAAAATGTTATTTTCAACAATTGCTTGAGCTGCCTCTCGATCAACATAACCGCTTTCTCTGTAAATTTCCATTAGGACATCAAAAGCATAGACAAGAATATGCCCACTACCCATACAAGGGTCAAAGAATGAAAGTTCTTCAGGTAACACCTTTTCTTCTACATATTGGATTTGTCCGTTTTTAGGTGTTACAAAATACTCTAGTTTCTCATGTAATTTACTTTGCGGGTTTCGTTCAATCCAGTATCTACCTAATGAGTTGTCTACCATATACCGAACAACCCAATCCGTTGTAAACAGCTGTGTGGCAGCAGGTATATCGTCTTTTTTCACTGTGCCTTTATATATATTGATAACTTCATTCTTGCGTTCTTCGTTGTAGTACTGATACAGCCACCCAATGATCTCAACAGCTTCTGTAAAGTCTTGTTCTTCAATGTCATGAATAAGGTGGCTGACGATACCGTCGCTGTCTGTGAATGAGATTGGTAGTAATAGCTCTGTGTAGTCGGCTGTTTTTTCAAATAGTGCTGGGAGTACTTCGTTTAGCTTGTTACATTGTTTAATAAAGAGCATGCGAAATAGCTCGTCTAGCTTGTTTTCATCTTTTAGCTGTAAGATGCGATCTGTTTCATAAGCCGAGAATTCCATATCTGTGTCAAACGGAGTTGTAACCATATCTGGCTCTGCTTTGCCAGCTGTTTCACTTGATAATACACGAATGCCTGAAGGTAAATAGTCATTAACCTCCATAAAGCGAATAGCAATCAGTCGGTTAAACCATGTATAGGCAACCTCTTCGATGACAAATTGGAATGCTATTTTGTAATCTGTAGTCGCTTCTTTTTCTTTGATGCGTTTAATAAGTGCCTCGCGCTGTTTAATTTCAGCATCCACTATTTCCGTCGGTTTGCCCGTGCCAATATCGAAAAACTGAATATTATCCGTTGAAGTGGAAAGAGGTTGTAAAATCCCCTTTTCACTGATTCCAATAAGCCCTGCTTTGTAGGTAATTTCACTAATGAGCTTTCGTCTTGCCCATACTGCGAATTTTTTAATTGCTATTTTGTTCATAATTTCCTCCTGTTAGAACTCCACATTTAGTATCGTATCGTCTTCAATGCGCTGTTTTAACTTTCGCTTTAATGCTTCTACATAGCGCTCAATATCCTCTTCTGTCTCGATACGCCATGTTGCTTCTGTATTAATGGACTTAATGCTTACTGTTTTCTGTGCTTTTGTCTTTGGCTTCGGTGGCTCTACTACAGTTGTTGATTCCTTCGCCACAATCGTTGATGGCGTTTTTGGCTGTTTTGCCGCTTGCAGTCGTGCCTCCTCCGCTAGTATTTCATTGAGTAAACGGACCTTTAGCGCATCCGCCTCCACTTTAATATTTTGTAAGGTCGCTACATTGTTACACGTTTCTGCTTTTTGCTGGATCTCCTCAAATCGATTGATGACTTTTGGAGAGAACTGCTCTTTACATTCCTTTCCTTCAAGTTCTTCGATTACACGTTTTCTTGCTTCCTGAATAGCTGTATAAATCGGCTTTGCCATTTCCGTTAAAATATTTCCATATAAATTTGTAAACATATCGAGCATATCTGGCATTTTTCGAATGTCTGAATATGGTACAGCCTTCTTCATAATACCTTTGATTTGCTCTATCACCATTTCAATTTCATTGTTAACAATAAAAGTCTTACTTTCATTGTAAATTTTCAATAATTTTAAGGCACGGTTCCAAATTGCCAGCTGATCACCATCAAAAAAATCTTGAATTGGCTCTACATCTTCGGCAAAATCTAATAGCTCATCCTTTTTATGATCGACTGTTTTAAAAAACTCTGTCGCATATTGAATCGCTAACATTTCAAGCAGTAGCGCTTTTCCTTCCTTGACAATGCGTTCGCCCGGATAGCTTGGTTCATTGCGATAATGGATTTCAAGTTTTTCTAGATCATTTTTTAAGTTAGTAGCATATTGCTGGAAACTCTTGACGATGGCATCATCTTCATCAGAAGATGGCGTTGTTTTAAAGAGCGCCTTCATTACTTCTCTCACTGTTTTTTTCTGCTTGTCGTTTGCTTTTTCTCTTTTTTCGATTAACAGCTTTTCAAGAAATTCTTTTCGACTTAAATAGCGGTATAGTTCATCAGCAGATTTTGACAAAAGCGTCACAGCATCATTGTTGACAAAGAACCCCAGGTCACCGTCTTTAAAAAGCTTTGTCACTAACCATTGCACATCGTCCTCCACAAATCCGTATGGTGGCTTTGTAAAACGTTCCATCACTGATTTTAATGATGTTTTCGCATACCTTTGTGAATTTAAGCTGATAGAATCAAGCACATCATTTAGCGCTAATTTATTTGGCGTGGCCGTTGCCGCTTCAAATGAAATCTGGCCACTATTTGAATCCTTTAGCAGTGACTTAATTTGCAACTCGCCCATAGCTGTATCGATATAATTTAGCTTATGATAGATGGAGTTCACCAGTTTACCCATCGCCTCATGTATGCGTGTAGTTATATCTTTTGCAGCAATTTGCAGTTTGTCTCCGTTTACATAAATCGAAGCGTTTCTTAATGCTTGTTCCAGAAAAATTCTTGCATGTTCACTTCTATCACGCATTTCAGTACGTTTCGCATCTTTGATTTGCTCAAATTTTGTAATCGTGTTTGCAGTGTTCAGTCGTAAATACTTTTCAATTTTTAACATGCTTCTGATTTCATCCATAAACGCTTTATCATCAGGAAGTGCTACTAAGACACTTGGCGTCTGTCCGCTCATTAAACGTAATGTCGTTTCATCTGTGCCCATTTCATAGTTAGGTGTCAGTATTTTGAGTGAAATCGCATTGTTTTGATTTGCCTTATAAGGTCTGTCATCTACCATTTGGTTGAAGGCAAATGTATAACGGCCGTTAAACGCTGGATAACGATATTTCTTTTCATCATATAGACCATCAAATATTAACTCTGATACTTTGCTAATGACTTCTGAAATTTCAACATGCTGGCTGTCAATTTCACGATTGATTTCCTGTTCTTCATCTGTTAGGAATACGTACACATCGCCATTTTTTTGAATTAATGTTTGGCGAATGAGACGTTTTAAAGCGTCCTCTACCTTCGTTTTCAAGGCAATTCGATCATCATCAATATGAGAAACCATGAGACTTGTAATATTTTCAAGGTTGGCCACTACTTCTTTGACGTATTTAATCATAAATAACGTTTTTAATACATCCACATCAAAGCAGTCCTCTGATTTCTCAGGATTTAAGTAGTCATTGTCATAGGCACGGATAATCACACCCTTATGACTATGATCTAAAAATTGTTCAAGCTCATCATAAAATACATTAAATGGCACAAGGGTACCTTCTGATTTGTCCATAATTTTGACGACGGATTCCTTAAACAATGCCAGCATCGAGCGCTCACCCTCTGCCAAGTGCTTTCCACTAGCTCCATGTGTTCGAATCGATGTCAGCACGCTCGCTAGGAGGTTAAACTGATACGGTACAAATGGGTACACCTCTGAAAAATTGTCTCGATCTGCATAGAGCTTTTTTTCAATACCATCATTAAATAGAATGAGGTTTTTTATAATCGTATCTTTGTCGTCATACAGTAAGCCTAATGTTTGTCTTCCACTTTCTGTTTTTTCAAGTATTCTTTTACGAATAACTTCATCTACATTGGCCGAGGATAGCGATAGTCTTGTATCAAAACGACCTTGAATTTTCGAAAAGTCATTGCCCTTCGTTTTCGTGATGCTATCGATATCCTGTTGACTTGTGACCACTACCCATGCCTTACCTTCACACGCTGAGCCCAAATCCTCTGTCACGGTTTGAAGGTTTAACATAAGCCTCGAATCTTCACCGATATATTGACCAATTTCGTCTACTAAAAAGACGACATGATGGTTATTGCCTTTTTTGTTGATGTATTGCTTCACCATTTCAGCAAATGAAGCAACGTCTATGTTATATGTACCTGTAGAACTCTCACACCAATTTTTTGCCGATTCCATGCTCATATAATTGATTTGTACGAGTGCCTTACAAACATGGTCTTGAATAAAACGGAATTGATGTCTGGAATCTTCCCACTCTTTCCCGCGAATTTCAGTGAAAGCCTTTTTAAAATCTTCATATTTTCCTTCAACGGAAAGATGTCTTTCTAAATCTGCTAAGAAAGGATTAGCGCCGTAAAAGCCTAAGTGCTGATTAAATACCTTTAGGAACACAGAAAGAATCGCTTCTTTATTATTTTGTGAATCGGCCATTCCGCTTTTTGAGTCAATATTAAACAGGATAATATCACTTGAAACACTAGCAGCTAGCTTCATATCTGCAAGGACCACTTCATCTTTAATTTTTCGGTCCTCTATAAAATAATCGATTGCCGTTTTGCCATCTACTACTCGATTTTCTAAAAGATACGACAGGATTTTTAAAAAGTGAGATTTACCGCTTCCGAAGAAACCTGAAATCCAAACACCCATCTTGTCTGTATGACTAATGATGCCTTTTTTATAACTAGCAAAAAAGTCAGCAAAATGCTTTTGAAGCTCTCTTGTGACAACATACTCTTCAAGTTCTTGTTTAACATTTTCATCATCGTCCTGACCAACCTTGATAACACCTTTAATGTCACGATCAACTGGCTTTGAAAACATATTTTTTACAAACATTGATTCTCCCCCTCTTAATCTACTAGTTTGAATGCTCTGTAATAATTATCATCTTTAATTTCTGAGAAAAGCATTAAGGATTGCCCATCATATTTTCCTGGGAAAAACATTACCACGGGGACATCATCTACAAACTGGTGTAAGTTGTTTAAAATTTTATGAGAGCGCATAATTGGGAAGCACTTACCTACCCCCGTTAAAAAAACGATAGCATTTTTGGGTGTATTATTTTTGATATATGCTAACAGTTCATTGCTCTGATTGTCTTCTTCCATTCGAAGCATTTCATTGACTGCTTTCGTAATTTCAGAAAAGCCCTTCGTTTTTTCAAACTCCATACATAATTCTAAAAAACCTTCCTGAACCAAAATGTCCATAATAATGTCATACAAATCAAACACGACTAACGGAAAGTCATAGTGATTCGTTGTGTACTTTGATTTCAAATAATGGATACGCTCTCTTACAAGTAGTTCTTGCTCTTCTGGATAATCAAAAACATAATAACCAACTTCATTTCCCAAACCTTTATTTTTTCTGAAGTTCGGTTGTTTTATCTTATCTTCCAACTTATTTAATCTATTTTCCAAATCCACCATTTAACTATCCCCCGTGATCGCCTTAATCAATTGTGTCTCATTAATGTCTATTAAATAATTTTCGAGTGTAATATCTAAAATGGCTGGAGTTATTAATTTGCGTTTATCACTATTCGTTAATAGTCCAGCATCCGTTAAAAAATTCATATAGGAACTACGCAATCTTTTTAATGTTACGTCTGTCCATTTATTAATTGTTTCATCTTGAGCTTGTTTATTTTTAAAGAATATGTTGATATCGCTAGCAGTGAGTTCTTCCACGCCAATCACAACTTTTTCTCGATATACCTCATATAAAAATTCAAAAAACAATTTATTCTTCCTTGATATTGCAAAAATGTTAATAATCTTTTGCGTTTTTAAATCTGCCCCCAAAAAAGTCTGTATAAGTCTTTCATCAAGAACATTTATCCTATTTTTTAGATATCCAAAAATACGATTTGCTCTATATGGTTTTGAAATACCAAGTAGATTTTCGTTTAAGCATAGGAGGCTTATTTCTTCCCATGATTTTCCTTCGTTTCTTAGTTTTATTAGTTGCTTAAATTCAACAAACCAAAAAGATTCAGCAACCAGTCCTGAGCTATACTTTTCCATAGGTCACACTCCAAATAAGTACTTACAATTGCGGAACAAAAAAACAGAATGAAAACATTACTCTGTTTTTTTAACAATCTCGACAATATCCCCAATATCACAATCAAGTGTTTTACAGATTTTAATCAGCACATCAAGAGATACAAATTTCGTTTTTTTTGAGTTTTGTAAATGTCGCAGGACTAATTTTTGCTGCCTTTCGCACTTCCACATTTGTCATGTCTTTATCAATAATTAATTTCCATAGTTTTTTGTAACTTACTCCCATAATGAACACCTCTTAATGGCTAGATAACTTTAATTTACAGCCTTAGCAATATACAAATTATACAATTACTAATTCATTGTTACTAGATAATCATTCAAAATCTCAAAAAAAGGAATAAAATCACATGAATACACAGCACTGATGTTAGTCGACATTAGTAATAACCGTACTTTAATCAACAGAAGGTAAATACTCTCTTGCAGCAGCCCTTGAAAGAATGGACTCTTCAGAAACATCCAGTGTTAGAGAGCTGACATTCAATGGTTCTTCAAACTGCTTTACCACCGTTTTCTTTAACGTCGCTTTTTTTGCCATTAAAACAACTCCAATTGTTTCTCTAATAACTTGCGAATGGGCGCATTTGTTTTTCGATGGATAGGGCAAGGTCCATATTCCTGTAATGCCATCATATGATCTTTTGTTAGATAACCTTTGTGCTTGTCAAAACCATATTGGGGATAAATTTGATGTAACTCCCTTATTACTTTATCCCGTTCGACTTTAGCTAAAATAGAAGCTGCACTGATAGCTGGAATCAAATCATCACCCTTCACAATGGCCTCTGCCGGAATATCGATGTTAGGTAATTTATTCCCATCGACAAGTACTTTATTAGGTTTTATATGCAACCCTTCTACGGCCCTTTTCATGCCAAGAAGTGTTGCGTTCAGGACATTAAGTGTTTCTACTTCCTCAAGGGATGCTATTTCGATCCTCCAGCTAAGAGCTTTATGTTTAATTTCTTCAGCCAGTTCTTCCCGTCGTTTAGCAGAAAGTTTTTTCGAATCTCTTAAACCCTCAATGGGTTTGTCGGGATCAAGAATACACGCTGAAACCCATACCCCTGAAATTGCCGAACCTCGCCTTATTTTACTTTTCAAATTCATACATACTGCCTTCACCAATTGGGTAACGTATAGAATTTTGAAAGATAAAAAAGCCAATTCCCCCGTATTTCCAGCGAGGAATTTGGCTTTTGATATTCAACATTCGCGCCCGTTTTAATTAAACAGTTAAATTTAATCATAAAAAAGAGCGAGGACCACTGTACGCCTCTCGGCCTTTCTTATGTTTGTTCAAAATATTATGCTCATTTTGAGTCCCTTATATGAGACTAAAGGTCAATCTATTTGTTTGAATTGCTTCTCCTTGTTCACTATAACTAACAACAGATAAATAAGGATTATTGCAAAATCCTTCTTCAAAAAGAATGTCATATTTTTCTTTTGTAACACTTTCGTAGTTTCGGCCAGCAAAGGCTCCCGTTAAATAGTCTGGAATTCTATTCAAGTCATCATACCACAATTGTTTTGTGCCTTCTTCGTATGCACCAACGGAGATTGAAGGTGCTTCATTTTGAGTAACCTCTTCCATAGAACACATTCCATGATAATTAGCCTGAAGTAGGTCATATATTATTCCATCAATCCATTCCACTATGCTATCGCGATCTGAAAACCAACATATATTTTCAATTTTATAATCGCATTCTTTTGTTATTGTAGTCATTAAGTAAGCCACAATCATTTGAACAAAACCAATGTACCTAAATAAAGTCAAATTAAAAGATTTACTTTCTGCTTTTTGCTTCAACTGCTTTAACTTTTTTATGACTTTCTCATAGTAATCTTTGTTCCTTGGAGTATTACTAATCCATAATTTATATTGATTAATTAAAACGTCAATTTGCTCCATGCAATTTTCTTTAGTAAGGGGAAAGAATTTTTTGGTATTCTTTTCCATAACTACTGTAACATTAAAACAATATCCTGATTTAATAAATTTACAAAAACGTTGGTCAATTTCAGCAGTTTTCTTTAAATCTTTAGGGGCTATCTCACCCATAACGGCCATTAACTCTTTTATATCATCGATGTAAGGTACAATCGTAAAAGTGATTGAATCATAAAGTTTATTGCTATCTTTCAGACAGTAATCACTCAAAATAAACCACTTGGAAACCTTTATTTCCTTATAAGGTTTAAGGAAACGTTTGAAATCGTCTAAACTTGATTGTTGAAAAGTTGTGTCAAACCAATTAATTGCTCCATAATTGTTTTTTATTTTATCTTTATCGCTCAAGGCACTCTCCCCATTTCTCTTCATATTTTTTAAATTACCAACCTATCTATAAGTTCTATTACCATGTAGATAATTGTACCAAATGACTTTGTGTTAATACCAACATAGATGTTGACTCTTTTTCTTATAATCAAGGCAAAGGATATAATCAAGGAAGTGGGAAGGTTACATGGCCGAAAGGATACCTTTAAATTTGGGATTCCTTAGCAATTACTGAAGATTAATCCCATTGTGTAACATATTAGATCAATTTACTTTGATAAAGGAATGTACAAAAAAAGTCGGGTACTAATACTTTCAAAAATCACTAGATGAGTTAGTGAATTTTTTGATTTTTCCCATAAGGGTTATGCTTAATACATAAAAATGAACAGTTTTTAACAACTGTTCATTAATCAAAAGTCCCATATTGATCTTTCTCGTTTACAAGTTTCCTGATTGCCTCCCTTACCTTAATGGAAACCGGCAATTTTATTGCAGCTAATCGGTATACCTCCCACCCTTTATTTCTTTACCCCTTTTCACTAAGCGGTCAATTACCAACCTTGCCCTTCGGATTTGGTAAGAAGGTACATCTTCCTTCACCTTGGAAAGGTAATCCACAGTGCTGAAAACTTACCACTGTCAAAAACTCTTTATTTTAAAGTACATTCTTTCAATAAATGAAACATTTTTGTTGCGCAGTATTTAGTCTACTACGAAATTAGGGTTACTCTACAATCGGGCCCAATTTTTAAAGACAGTTCTTTTTAAAATAAGGTGAAATAAATAAAGCCTGCCAAAGGCAGGCTTGTTTAATCCACTTTATGGAGTGGAATATTTATGGCCCTTGTGTCCTCAATCCAAAAATTGATGACACTTGTCCTTCCTCACGAAGACAACAAGGGTAGTTAAGAATATCGGTGTTCCATTTAGTAGCATCCAAATCACTCCAGAAAGTTTTGTTAGTTCAAGTAAATTAGCGATATTGGTAGATAATAAGCCAGCCCATAGGACTCCGGCAAACCATCCTTTTCCACTTAAATGCATTGACATCGATTTGAGGAAGTGTGGTACCGCCCCACAACCAATAAATTGGCAATCATGGTAATAATAGAGTAATATAAAACACAATTATATTCAACAAATAAATTAAAATACTTCTTAATGATTATTAAGCATTAATACAATCATTTAAAAGGAATCTAGATCCATTTTACCTCCACGGAAAAAGGTATCATCCTAACAACACACGTATCTTTTCTGCAAGTATTGATTTTCTTGCCTCATAAAACTTTTCGAAGTCTTCTATTTCAAGTGATACATCTTGCGAAATCATAGCCTGTTTATAAAATTCCACCTTTTGTTCATCGTTCATATCGTTGTAATAATCCACTAGTCGCATATCATTTTTGCTACCATTACTTCTGCCTTCTAGCAAATGTAGATTAGGTAGTCGATTTCGCATTCCATGCCATCTTTTCCAATCTACTACACTAACAGATACTGGCTTACTTCCGATGAACCTGTTGTCAGGGTGAAGATGATCTTGTTCATATTTATAGTTCTTACTTGTCCAGTCAAGATTCAAATAATACAGAACCTCTCCTGCAACTCTGCTACCTTTGTCCGAGTTGAGTACATCTTCAATTTTACCATCTGTAACTCTCAAGTCATTCATCTGGTCGAGCATTTCAATTGTAATTTCATAGTCAAAGCTATTGATGTTACTTTTCATCTGTTGCAGCTTACCTGTAGTGCCGGATTGGAAATAAGTAAAGAATATTGCCCTAAGTAAATAAGCGAGAACACCCTTGATGTTTTTGCCGTAATCATCAGGATTATAATAAATGTAATAAATAATCGGCAACAGAACGTTCCAGCTACTTGAAAAACGGGTTAAATCAATATTCATTTCCTTCAGAAGACTTTCTGTATTTGTCAGTGCTTTCTTGAATCCGTTCCAATCGTTTTTCAATTCCTCTGCAATCTTTTTGTTAATGTTGGATTTTACAACATCACCATATAGCATTAAAGCTGCTCTAATAATAAAGTCCGTATCAAAACGGGCATACGAGTCAACGAGAATTTTCCCAAACTCAGTTTTCGCACTTGGCCAGTATGCCTCCAGAATTGACATCGTTATTTCAGATTTACGCAGTGCCTTTCCACCACTATTGAACCTTACAAACATCTCAAGAGCATCGTCTTGTTTCATGTCAATAATTTCAGTATATCTTACCAGTTTTTCAACAAAAACCTTATTATACAACTTTTGTAGGATGTTTCGCGCATAATCCTTGCTGTCTGCTGGAACATTAACAATGGCTTCTTCAATTGCTTTTTCTCTTGTAGTTTCATTTTGGAATTTCTCATCAAGAATGTTTTTTATCTCAAATTGGGTTGGACTCAATCTTCCAATCTTATCACTAAACTTAATATCAAATTTCTTACTATTATACTCTTCTTCAACGACAGATATTTTATTCTTGTTCAATTCTATAAGTAATTTAGTTAAAATCCTATCTCCGGATTTCTTTCTAGCATAATTCGGACGTATGTATGCTTCCCCAAACAACGATAAAAACAATGATGTTAGCCTTTGCTGTCCATCCAATACAGCCGTATCAGTATCCTTAACATTTATACCTGTTAACTCGTAATTAACACTATCAGCTTGTTTTCTACTGTCAAACGTAACTTCTGATAAAAAATTGCAAAAATAGGTATCCCATGTCACATTTGAATCATCTACACGCCAAAATAGAAATGTAGCAATAGGGTAATCCAACAAAATAGAATCCCACAGTTTTTCAATCTGCTCCATACCCCATACAAATTGTCTTTGAAATGCTGGCATTACATATTTTCCGTCTTTGATGTTTTGTAAAGCCTCATATATTGATATACTATTGTCTATTAATCTGCTCATTATTGCACCCCTCAATTACAAAAACTCAATTTCTATTTTTTTATAGTGTGTCTTCCACCTCGTGCTATATCATTACCTTTCCATAATATACTTTATTTGCATCTTCAGTGTGCTTAACTGCTGCTCTTGGATAGAAAAGCATATTTATTTCAATATTTTGAACATTCAAGAAAGATAGCCGTTTTTGTCTCCAAATCAAGCGGTTAAATATCGTTTATTAAACCCCATTCAAAGCGTGAACGATGGCGGCCCTAATTCAAGTTCCTGTTTAATTATGCCATTTTGCAATTGGTTTTTTTCAAATTCTGAGAATATTGTAGATTTTTTTGGAATCGTAAAGCGACTATAAAAATATTACTTTTAATAGCAGTAATCCGTGTAAATTACTTTTTGAATTTTTTTGTAATTAATAATACTACAGGCGATACTGCAGCCAAACCAGCCCCAATTTTCCCGATAATATTGCCATTCTTAGACTTACAATAAGAACAAAAAACCTTATTTGAATCTTTTGGAAGTGGTCTTCCACAGCTAGTGCATTTGTCCATCGCCCTTTTCCCCCTTTGATAATAATAATTCTCCTGTTAATTCAATTTCAATATAGTCCGTTTTATTTGATGTTAGTTGACTAAAACTGGTATCAATCTTTTCCAATGTCTTTTCTGGATATTTAAACCATGACTTTTCATTTTCAAATTTTGGATTATAGGGTAAAAATTCAGCAACCAGTTCCAATTTTTCAGAGTAATCTATTATACATTTCTTTAAAGGCAATAGTGACTCCTGTAAAGAGCTAATCTCTCCTAATTCTTCATATGCCAAAGCTATATAACTGGAAGAAGAAATGATATTATCAAATATTCTTTGTGTTTCAAGAAACTGCTTTTGGATTTTATTAGTATCAATCTTTTGGAATAAAGAATATAGAATTAGTTTAAAGTTAGACTTAGGAAGATCCTGAATAAACTTCGTTTTTGTTTCCAATGACTCGATTAGTTGGCTACGTCCTTTGTTTAATTCAGATATTGCTTGTGTCAGTAATTGCTTTCTAATATTCAAATCTTTTGCTAAAAGAGCCTGTTTGTAAGTTTCTTCAGCCCCCTTAATTGTTCCTATACGATCAGTGAACTGTCCCTCTATTACATCTGCAACTTGTTCATTAAGATATTCTAATTGTTCTAATACAGCAGCCATTGTTGATTGTAAAGCAATGTTATTTACAGCACTGAAATTAGCTGGGTCTGTCTCTTCCAGCCTTGCTTGACAAATAAATGACCCATTTTGATCTTTTATTACAGGAAGTTGTTTTCCAGCTTTATCATAATTCCATTGAGCTGAACCATCTTCCAATTTACGGCTAATATTTTTTGGAATTATTACTTTATAAATACTATCTTTATTAATATTTTCTTTAGCCTCCAAAAAAGAGGGTAAATTTCTAAAACCATTAATTATCTTACCTAGATTCACATTAATCCGTTCATCAAGTTGAGACTTTGATAATTCCATTGTTTTATTGCCAAAAGCCTCTTGGGGTTTAATATTACCTTTGACTTTTATTACTTGTGTTTGACTCATATCCCTTCCCTTTCTCTTATTCAATAATTTCAATAAGTTTATATAGTCAAATTCCCGCGAAAATATTAATTATTAAAGACAACAAACAATAAAAATAATATGGAATGTTTTTATAAGCAAAAAAGATATTTCTTAAAGTGAACCCTTTTTCATAAATATTAACTAACTGTTTTTCAATTTTGTTTTTGTAACCTTGCACATCCTTATGGTTTAATAAGGGTATAATGAAAATTAGTCCTAATATTACAACTAATATAAAGCCAATGAATTTAATAAAATCAGGCATAAAAACTACTAAAGTTATACCTGATATAAAAAAAGGAAGATATGCCGCTTTAAAATACTTGATATAAACATTTGAAAAAGTATCTAGAATTTTTCCAGTATTATCATAGAATATATAAATTATATATAATACACCACCAACAATTGAGATAGCCAGTACAATATTAACAATATCAATTTTATTAATAAAGATTTCTGTTATTCCAAAATAAGTAAAGTACCCTTTTTGAAATGAATAGGCTAGAAAATACCCAATAGCAGTTATGAATCCTATTATTAATCCAGTATCAAGCCAATTAAACATACTTAATTCCTTCTTCTCTACATTCTGTGTAGCATTGTATTTATTTTTATTTTGCACAAGATGTCTCACTCTTTTTCTCCTATAACTACTCCTCATCCCAATCTCCTTTTTATGTTTTAAACTATTATTTTCTATTTTACCAAAAAATTGAAAGTTGCAATGATTTTTTCAGTACTACTTACCAACTAGTTTTATTTAGTTTGTTCTATGCTCTAAACCCTTGTAAAATCAGCGAGATAATGGGATGTACTGTAATTATTCCATTTGATGGGACCAGCACAGCGTAAATCGGCTGTATTCAATATTATGACTAAGCCTATTCTGAATTATGAGCAAGATGAACGGTATCAAGTAAAGGTTGAAGAGATCGAGAGCAATAAAGCGAGATAAAAATTTTAAAGAAATAGGAGCTAGCACGATTTTTACGCACCGCTGATTCAGAAGGCTTAGAAATGGATTCTTTAATTTTTGTCACACTTGCCTATACTGGTTTGCGAATTGGAGAATTACTTGCCCTAAAGTGGACTGATTTTGATGAAGAAAAAGGGTCATTGCGTATTACTAAGACTTTTACATTCCAAGTAATAATAATATTGAAGAAAATAAAAAAAGTGAAAGTTTAAATAGAATTCTGTATCAGATGGGTTTTCCTCTTAAAATATTCAACAAATATAAGAAACTGGCATTTCTTAATTGAACGATTCTAAAGCAAAATGATTGTAAGTTCGGTCAGCCCGTGCCTTGGCAATATCCTGCTCACGCCGGAATTCCGCTACCTTTAGCTTGTTGATTTTTTCGGCTTCGGCTATTTCGGTTGCCCTTTCAAGTTCGGCTCGCTTGATTCGCGTTTCTTTCTCTGCATCGGCGGTAGCTATATCGGCATCCCTCTTCACCTGGGCAATCCTTGGCTTTCCTAGCGACTCAAGATATCCATTTTTGTCTTTTTTAGTTAACCAATTTATGTCCATGATTTATGTACACGAAATAAATCTTATATACCTTACGTAAACGATATATACAATAGTGTATTTGACAACGCGAAAGCCTTTCGAGAACCAACCATTGTTGTTGTTTTTAATATAAGTAAATAGACCTTAACTAATGAAGGTCTATTTATTACTCAATACTTCTTCAAATTTTTTCATCTTAATTTTCTCTTGGTATAACATCTGGGTTTTCAAGATGTACCAGGAGTACCTAATTGCTCATATTATATGGTGTTGCAAAGCATTAAACTTAATAACTTAATCAAATATTATTAAAACTCCATATTTGTTTTGCAATACCTGCAAGGTATTTACTTCTATTTAAAATTTCATCGAAATCCCACTTCTTTTTCTTACATAGTTCTTTTGTTAATAAAATATTGGACTGACCATATCTCTGTTTTTTTTCTGCGAATGGATTATTTGACGCCCCAATATTCAATTCACTTCCCAAAAGAGTTAGGTTTCCAATACGATTAACAAATAGTTGATGCTCAGAAGCTCTTGACCCTAACTCTTTTTCCCAGGTGCTAACACTTACTTTTGATCTCTTTCGCAACTCCCGTGGCATTATATGTTCTATATGGACATCTGTTCTCGAACTAATCATTTTCTCTTTTGTATTGTTTGTTAAAGCATTTTCAATGATTTCCAATATATATTTTGTCTGTGGTGACCTTGTGAAGTCCCTACTTTGGAAACTCAAATAGAACTCTGTATCACTTGGGGTTCTCTTTTTCAGGTACCCAATTATATAGTTTATGGGATCTTCTTTATCGAATGCTTCCAAAGCCAAGTGATTGTAAATCCTGTCGATGTCCCTAGTAGAAATATTGCATATACTTCTTCTAAGTGTGAACACTTCTATTGCTTTTAGAATTTTTAATAATTGCTCATTCCTAAGGTCCATCGAAACACATTTTATAAGCAATGGATAGCAAGTTGTAGCCTCAATACGAACTAAGGTATTTAATCTTTCATCAACTTCTTTTACACCTAAAATTCCATTATACAACTTTACGTATACTTCCGATTTAAGCCATATATCCTCAACAAGATTTAAGATATTGTCTGTATTATCAATAAGTTTTTGAAATCTTGAATACAATTTTGGAATTGGAACTATACCGTACTCAATTGAAAATAAATAATGCCTAAAAAATCGGACCTTATCATGCCGGACAGATTCTATCTCCTCTATATTCTCAATAATTCTATCCCATATCTCTATGCATTCTTCCAACATTGATTCATTAGAAGCGATCGTACTTAGAAGGTAGTTTTTTATTAAATCCACTGAAGATAGAGATAATCCTCGATTATTTAGTGTTTCAAATAGTCTAAATGCATCGTAGTAGGAGTCCGTTACCATTATAACAAGATCAAACGACTCCAATAATCTCGTATACACATTCTGCCATTGTATACCATTTTCTTGAAGTTTTTCTTTAAAAAAGTAATATGCTTGAATTATTTTTTCTGTTTTAGCCTCTTCCTTTGTTATACGTTTCTCCACTAATCTTTTGAATACCTTATTGTCTTTTCTACCCAGAATGAGTTTAGCTTCTTGTTCATCTATTGTTGAACTCTTTAAAAAGTAGGTATTTATATATCCAGCTCGGTCTTTATCTATTTCCTCTGCAAGATCTCTTATGGCCGTTAGCATAATTAAAGTAGTAGTAATGCGTTGCTGACCATCGACTACTTCAAAATAACTAAACCCTTTTTTGCGTTCCGAACCAATGGTAATAACAGACCCTAGAAAATGCGTTTCTTCTCCTTCAAGCTTAATCAAATCTTCCCATAAATCATTCCATTGATCCTTTCCCCAATTATAGGTTCTTTGATAAAGGGGTATCCGGTAAACTTCATTAACACTTCCGAGCATTTTACCAATACTTAATCTCTTTGTATCAATTGACATATTTCCCTCACTCCTAAAGTTGGAACAAATAACAATAAATACATTATGTGCATTCACGCACGTTTTTAAACGTTTTTCGAGCGTTTGCGCTTTTTTTATTTTTTTTCGAAAAATTTTTGTTATGATTATTCCAAAAATATAAATAGGAAAATTCTATTAACTATGGAGAGGTTTTAATAATGTTAGATATAGGGGAAAAATTAAAGACTTTAAGGCAAGAAAAGGGCTATTCACCAATCGATTTAGAAGAATTGTCGGGTGTTCATAGAACTACTATAATTAGAATAGAAAATAATACACAATCTCCATCGATTGAAACCTTATTAAAGCTTTGTAATTCTTTAGAAACCTCCATTCCTTACTTTTTTGACAGTGAGGATATTTCAGCAGATATGATGAACTTAATTGACACAGCAAAAAAGTTATCACCAAACCAGAGACAAAAAATCACTGAAATGATTGAATCCTTTATAACGGGAAAGCAGTGAGAAAATTATTAATATTAACAAATACTTTTTAGTCTAAAAAATCTCAGAATGGTTATCTATATTTAGGAAATGTTCTTTTATAGTGCTATAAATCAAGTTAAGGCCATTTTTACTGTTCTCCAAAGACCAGCTGAATAAAGATTGCTTTTATTGCTCCACTAATATCGGCTAAGACTGTTGCCGCAGCTCATATTCCTAAAGATGTTTTATCCAATAAAAAACGGTGTTATTAAACTGTAATAAAATCAGAATATTTAACAGAAGATATTTGTGTAAGAGAAGAAGATATAATTAAGGTAAAAGAAGTTTTAAATCCCAAAGGACCACTTTTGTTTGTTTTGTCAAAAGTGGTCCTCAACTTTTTTCTGATCAGCTGTTAAAAATATGACAAGTTATCAGTTTAGTAGGGTAAATACAGGTTGCATTTTTTTGGTATTATTTGGATATTTGTTAGCATTTTAAATATATACCTTTAAGCCAGTCTTCCTTATTTAAAAATTGAATGTATAACTTATCACTCGCTATTCCAAATTGAACTAAATCTGAAATCGGTTAATACGGCTACAATTTCGCTTGTTTTTACTCGGGTTTGGCGAAGGTCTGATTCTCCTGTGTTTCCTCGTCCACTTTCTCTTCCAAAGCCAGTAGACAATAATATGAGAATTTTTCATTTCCTCTTTTTTAATACGCCCTTCAAAATCTGTTTCATTGAAGTAAATTCGCCAGGTTCCATTAGAAAATTATTGATCCCCCTATAGGCTTTGTAGACGTCAAAAACCATAGCAATTAACAATTAATCTATTTGAAAAAAAGATGCGAAAGTAAAAACCCCCTTACTCTTCATAAAAATACTCTGGAGAATATCTCATCCCCAAAGTATTTTTATACTAGTTAACTATTAATTTGATTAAAGTTGACTATCTACTTCTATATTCCTCGCCTAAAATTCCAAGATTTAATGAATCCTTATTATTGACATAACTTGTATAGTTTAATGCTGCCGCTTCAAAAATATCATCATCATCTATCCATTCCATAATTTCAAAGAATGTCTCGTTCGCTGTACGGGATTCAGGGCCAAACTCACCAATATAAATAACCCATGCATTATCTGGATCTGATACAATCCTATAATATTCTTGAACAATTGTTGAAGCCATTGGTCCATCGTATGGCCATGAAATAATTAAAACACTGCTATTCATACCGTAATTTTTAATTGCAGTTAATGCATCCTCCTGTTTTATTTTAAAGACAGGATAGATATCTTTATCTATGTTAAACTTTTCTCGAGTCGCTTCATCTTGGCAATCATCACTCTCAAATAAAGAATAATCATCAGATGCTATGATGTTAATATTTTGTTCGGATAATGCTTTGGCTAAAAAACCTCTTCCAGCTAAAACCTCTAAACATTGCTTGTCGCCTATCCAATCAGCTAAGGGTTTAACCCAATCTAATGATACATAAGCAAACATACCTTTACCTATCCACTCGTACTTAAAATTAATTTCATGCTCTTGATCTTCAAAGCTTGGCATTGTTTCTGGAATTGTAAACGGTTCTATTATCATATTATCCCCCGCTAAATTTTATTTTATTTTCACAATCCAATGAGGAATTGTCAGGATTGCAGAAAGCAGATTATACCCATACAAAAAATAATTTGAATTTCCAATAAGATAGGGAAGGCCAAATTAACCTCTAAAACGTTTAACATTGACCGTGATTTCTTGGGATATGGTAATATCAAAATTAGTTTTCGATTTTTCGATTACCTCTTTTTAGCACACACATCGTTGTAGGAAAGGTTGTCTATGCAAATAGTTTTGCCCCATATCTCTAACCGGCCCGTATAAGTACTCAAACTTGAGAACAGGCTTTCCACCTTCATGCCAAATTAAAGGATTGTCTTCTTTAGAAGGAGTCAAGTTAAATACCTCAGTCAATAGTGCTGAGGGATAGCTAAGTATACTCTGATTTATGAATTCGCCAATACCTCCGGCCTTAAAGAAATGGTATGTCATAATTTTGAGGTTCATATGTGCGGCCATTCATTGTTGTTTTTTTTCCAATCCCTAATAACCTATATCTTTTGTCCCGTAAAATGGAGTTTAATACTACCTCAACATCGGTAGCCGAAGAAAATGTTTGTAGCACTGCACCCAACACAACTTCATATTCAGACAAACCTGCATGTATATGCGGAAGAAACTGTTCTTTAATTAACTTTTTATTACCAGAAAGCCTTTCTAAATCTTCATCTATTACCCAAGCATCCATATTTGCCAATGGTGACGGACTTTGAAGTAACACAAAAGGTTCATCTGAAGTCAAAAGGGCCTGTGCGAGTGCCACTTTTGGGTCCTATTGACCACTCATACCAGTATGGGTCACCTTTACCTGCAGTAGGATTTTGATCATTCGTTGTCATTTGTGTCACCCCCAATAAAATTTGTAAACTCAAATTGATTAAGTCATTAATTTGATATTAAGCGCGTTAAAGTATTACTCATACCATTCTACCGGTATTAATTTTTTTCCATTTCTCCATATATCCACTTCATGAACCCCTTCTATATCTCCATAAATGGTATTGTCCGCATGGTCTAAAACAATACTTTGCCACTTACCTTTTTGAGATAAAATTGATTTTGAAAGTGTCTTAAAAATTTTCTTTACTGCATCCACATCTTCATCCTCAAATTTCGGGTCATATTCATTCTCATTACTATCTCGCTTTAACTTTGGAAAATATACTTGGCTGGGTTGATCAAAAATAACAAAACTAGGCACAGATGACCCTTCCAGTTCTAAAAAATATTCTTGCAATGAGCACATTAAAGCAATATGGAAAGACACCCAATTGGATGCACTTCCAACTTCCGCCATAAAATGCCAATGATTATCATTACTTAGAACCGATATATGTAAATCCTTAACACTAAATCTTGGAGCTATTTTCCTATACTTATCCTCCACATCCAAACCTTGTAGATGCTTTAGAATACCTTGAGAAATAATTGTTGTCGCTGTTTCAATACGCCTTTTTACAGTTTTAGGATCAACTAATTTAAGTAGTCCCTCATATTCCTCTTTCAATTTTTCAAGTTCTTTTTGGTAATCACCACCATCAGTTAGTTTCTCAAATGTTTCCATAGTTGCTTGTAGATGACCCAGAAATAAAAACATATTTTTCTTACTCTGGAACTCAGCCTGCGCTTCTTTATTACGTGCTATCATTAAATCAAACCGTTTTTGATGTTTTTCTTTTTCTTCTAATAGTCCCTCTAATTCTAATTTAATGCGTTCTTCTTCTCTTGAAAAGGAAGTAGGAACTTCCGCAACACTTTTTGCTTGTTCTTCATATTTTTTGAATGCATTAGAAATTTTAAAAAGTTCAGATTGGGTCTTAGGATGTTCTGTACTTCCACAGGTTGGACAGTTTTGTGCTTCTAAAGCTATATCTTCTAACCACTGTGAAATATGTAATCTCTCGACTCTCTTTCGAATAGTTCCACCGTAATCTATAAATCCTGTTTTCAATCGTTTAACATTGCTGAGTCTTTTCTTAACTAAAGCAATACTATTACTAATGAGTGCTTCATCTTCCTCTAGTTTTAAAATTTCATTATTAGCAGTTTCAATATTATTAAATTTTGTATTAGAATGGTCGGGTATAACTTCTAGAATTTGCTTTGCTATCTCTAATAATTCTTCCGGCGTGGTTGATTCGGTAACATCTTCTCCAATTATTCCATATTCTTTAGCGACTTTTATATGACCAAACATATTATTCATCCAGGAGTCTGAGATTGCCTTGACCTTGTCAAATTCTCGTGTTATTTGTTTAAGACTTTTTTCAACTTTTTGAAGACGCTGTCTGGCAGCAAGTATATCAATTGTCTCTGCTCCCAATATATAAGGAAACCAATTCCGTAATCGCTCTCGATGTTCATGAGCATGAGTTTTATAAAAGAGTATATTTTGATTCGCTACAATATCTTGATTTTGAAAAACAAATGCCATTAAATCTCTAAAACCCAACCGTGATTGGTAACCCTCTCTTTCATCCTCGCTACCCAAATTAAAGTAAGGTACATTAGTAATAGCATTAAGAATGTGCTTTACGCCCTCACTATTTTCGTTTGCCTCAACTATTATTGGAGGAATACTAACGATAGATCCACGAGACAAATAAAACTCATTAGATACCTTATTACCAACAGGTACTTTTCTAGAGATTAATATCTGTTCCGATTCTGTTTGAAACACAACGCCATACCATGATGCATAGTCACGAATTGTATCTATAGGTATAAAACAATCACTAGAAGCTAGACAATAGTCAATTATTGGAATTATCGCAGATTTCCCCGTTCGCGATGCTCCAGTTATTACGTTTACTTTTCCTGGTTCAAATTGAATAATTCTAGGTGCAAATTGCTTATTCTTGGGCCATATAATTAATTTTACTAATTGAAAATCCATTAAAATACCACCTTTAGATAGGCTGCAATAGTCGTGATATCATGTTTAGAAAACCACTTACCAAGTATCTCAGCCTTCTCCCCTTCACTTTTAATTTTACTTTTTAAAGCTTTGCCTCTCCTAGGTTGATTTTTTAAATCACAAGGATACAATTTGCCACTATCCGTATCCCAAATTATCAGTCCCTGAGTAATCGCAATATCAATAGCCCTCAATGTATATTCTCGTTTATCAATTACCCTCTCTTGTATAGTAAGCAATAAATCTGAGTCTTTATTATCTTCAAAACTACGCACATAGGATTGCAAAGAATCACGCCTATTACTTACTGGCTTTATAAGCCTTTCATTAGTTAAGATAGCAATAGCAACAAAATGTAAAATACCAACTGGAGCATCCCCATTTGGGTGCCCCTTACAATATCCATGAGTGAATTTCCAAAGTAGATATGCACCGATAATTGGAGTGTTCCAAATTTTTACTTCCTCTACCAATTTTCCCATGCTCAGCCCCCCTTTTTCACAAAAATTTCCTCCCAATTTGGATGCCATCCAAGGGCTAGTTCATCAGCTAAAGCATGATAGGTACCTGCAACAGTTGAATCTGGAGGATCCATATCTCTAATTGTAACTTGCCTTAACTTACATTCTAGTAACAACATTTGACCTAGTTCTTTTTCATTCAACTCCCCTTTTTTAGTAAGCAATATTAATTTACTTTTGTTCTTCCAAAATGATTTAAGTTTGTCTTCAAATTCTTCTGCTACACCTGTATCAATAATTTCACTTTCTATCCATTTCTCTCTATTTGTATCTGCTCTCATATAATCAACAACAGCTTCAATTATTTCATCTTCAGGTAAACCAATCTCTTCGAGTTGAATTAAATATAATGGACGAGTTTTAATTTGTGTTTTAATTATTTCCTTTCCATATGATTCCTGTAGTGTAAAATCAATCAACTCACGCCTACGTGCACGATCAAATTGAACTATAAATTGCTTATCAAATTCTTTCCAACTAATGATTGCATGTTCTCTAGCCGAAATTTTCTCAATGACTTCTTGGAATAACCAGCCACTAAGATTATTCGAAATAAATCCTATTTGACTTTTCGGAACATGCTGCCTAAGAAGCTCCTTATGAACTTCATCATATCCGGTACCATTTCCTATTTGAACTTCAAATCTCTCTACTAATTTAATTAGTAATTTTTCATTTTTATTTATAACGAAATCATAATACTCCCAAATATCATGATCTGATTTTATACCTTTTAATTTGTTTTTTGCATAATCAATTGCTGCCTGAGCCTCTACTCTATTTTGGGCAGAACTAAATTTACTAGCAATCCCTTTTCTACCGCTTTGATTGCTATACAAAATAAACTTAGAATTTAATATATTGAGGTCGCCGCTGATATTCGCTTTTATCCAATTCGATAGTGTCTTCCATAAATCTGTTGACTTATCAGTAATTGGATTACCATTTATAGATGATTTATCTTCTTCAGTAATCAACCCACCTTCTGCATTCAAAATAGCAACATCACCTAAAACTTCTATACAAACTGATTCATCTGGACTGCATTTTAGTAGGTGGTATAATGCACGGGGAAACTGAAGCGAATAACCTAATAATTGACCAGGCGCATTAGAATTCATTCACAACCTCCAATCTTCGTATCAAGAGATATAATTTAACAACACATGTTGTAAATAGAAAAATAAAACATTATTATTAATTTTTGGTATATTACTACACAACTATTTTACCATTAAGACAAACTAACCAACAGTCTTGCTCGACAAAAAATATGTAAAAAAAAGAGAACTAATGTCCTCTCACTAAAAATTAGTACTCTAATATAAAGGCTGTGTTCATAAAGATTGTTGTTTTTGCCTAAATTAAATTTACAACAAAAAAGCAAAATTTAACCAAAGGAAAAGATTCAGCTACTTGCTTTGAGAGTCTTGGAGCAGAGAGTCCACCTACATCTGTAATTACCCATCCTGGACAGACCACGTTTATTCATCTGCAGCTTCTCCATTACCAAATAAAGATGCCAGTGGAATACTACACAACCAAATATACTCGCAATAAGGGCTTTTTCAGGATCAAAGTACAAAAAAGAATGACCCAAAGTACGGACTAATAGACCAAATAAGTGCTAATAAAGTTATAGGTAACCAAGCAAACACAGTAATTTTATTTCGTTCAAAATATACGAAACTACAATTAATAAAATGAAAAAACTTATCCCAATTATATTATCACCCAAAGTAATGCGATAAATCATTAAACCAATAATTATAACTCCAGCTATTAGGTTAAATATAAGGGATTTATTCATCGTTTATGGCTGCTCATTTCTCCATCAAATCCTTGAAATTGATAATCGAGAATTAATTTGTTTCCTTCTTTAGAAATATTATTCACTTTAATCATCAAATCTGTGCGTTTACGGCCTTTCTATATTACGTAAGGATATTGAAGCACTAACAATTTTTAACTTCGCTGTAAAATGACATAATAAGGAAATGTAGCCCTCTGAGAAAATCGGTTAAAATTTCCTTATCAACCCTCTACCTTTTTAAAATTTTGTGTAAGCCATAAAGGATTCTATGAGGTGTGTAAGTTTCTCCGACATTTTCATACTCAAATCCTGTCCTCATTTCATCAACAACATTTCCTAAATCTCGATCAAGAGCACTACTTTTGGTTGGCATTAAAGCTTCAATTTCATCAGCTCTTTTTTTCACTTCTGATTTAATTTCTTCTGTTAGTCAAACATCTTCTTTACCTTCGTCAAAATTGGGTCATTTTCGTCAGCATTTCGAGATTTGTAGAAGTAATCGCTATTGAGAATCTTGTCAAAATACTCGAAATTGTCTTTAACCACTTTTTGGAGCTCTGGAGTGATAGCTGCTTATCGAGCATCTATTCTATCTTGGTTAGAAACTTTGATAAATTCTTCAAGTTCGTCATTTTTCTTACCTCCAGCTTGGTATGAGTATCCAGTCAGTTCTCCTTTACCTTCGCTTATTGCTATATTAAGGTCATTTAACAAGCCTTTCATGTAATTGATAGTTTGTTTCATTCTCTTAGTCGGTGGATTCCAATACTTTTGATCATCATATTCTGAGGGATGTCTTTTTGGTAAGGTAACCCCATCTAAAACTTTGGCTTGTTCGCCTTTAATTATGAATGATAGGGACTCTATATTTTTGAAGTCTTTTTCTATGAATTCACCTTCGACCTTTATAGGTAAATCTAGTAGAGAGTAATCTAGAGATGTAGTTGCCTCATAGTTAATTATTCCTGTAGTTGTCTGGTATTTTAAATGGCAAGTAACAAGCTAAGCTATATAAGCTTTCCTATAGATTTGAAGAACCTAAGTAGACATTACTTTAAGGTGTCTTGGGTGTTATTTAACTTCCATTCGTTATGCTTTTAGTAGGGGAAGTTTATAATTGAGATATACTTACACTCCCAAAATCTATAAACCTTAAATAAAAACCCTCTCAAACGATAATTTTTGAGAGGGTTTTATTTAACTTGTTCCTCAAAATGCTCTGTTAGTACATTTTTGAACTAATCTGTCCCTTTTGTGGAACAATCAAAATCCTATATCAACAACGGGTTTTAATCAAACTTTTTTATAATATACAGTGATATATCGCTGGCCAAGAATCCCCATCATAAGAGTTGATATCACCGTTTACGCATTAACAATTGATCACAATCTACAATATTATTACAAAGTGAGAAGCCTATACTATTAAAGAAATTACTTGCCTCTATATCAAAGGGATCTGCTACGATTTCTTCTGTAGAAGCCTTAGATATTGCAAACTCAACTAATTCCTTCCCAATTCCTTTTTTTCGATAATTGGGATGAACAAATAATACACCTATTAACGTAAAAAAAGAATTAGCAAAATTATCTATACTCTCAAAAAGATAATCAACGGTCTCTTCAGAAAATCGGATCAATCCAACCAATTCGCCAGTATTATCAAAGTAGCCGTATACATTTATTTCATCATCTTCGTAATCATCAATGAACTGGTGGATAGTATCCATAATTACCTCATCACTTATAGAAAATTCATCAGTACTCATTTTGTCTTCAAACATATAAAACTCTTGTTTTTTTACAATTCTAATCATTATAAACTTTACCTTTCTATTCGCGTTTTAGTTTAAAATCAAAAAAGTTATCGTAAGTTTCTCAAACTCACAAAATTGGGTAACATTTCAACCGGATTTCCTCATCCTGCAGTCTGTGATGGGAGTATATTATAAGTATCTAATTCATTCAAGATGACGAAGAAAAACATGGACGATAATTACTTACTTCCTTAAAAGTTTAAATTTGGTCATAAACAAATAACCACTTTTCTCACGACCAAGATAAGAATTGATATTCAACTTGCGGAAGCTTTATGCAAAGCACTAGAAGCTCTTTTGAAGTAGGTATTATCTAATTCGAAACCAATAAAGTTCCGATTTAGATTTATAGCCGCCTGTCCTGTTGATCCTGAACCCATAAAACAATCTAATACTGTTTCACCTTTATTGGTATGGGTTGCAATGATTTTTTCGAGTACAGGAACTGGCTTTTGACAAGGGTGAAATCTCACTTTCCCACTAACTATAGGTGCTTCATAAGAAGCCCTATCATAATAAGAATTAAACGTTCTTTTTGTCCCTTTAGTATAGGAAATAAAACACTCTCTTGAATTTGACAAATAATTTACTTTCGCATTAATTGGTACCGGATTGGTTTTTTCCCAAAACCCTATTCTTTTTTGTTTCAGCTTCAGCTTTTCTGCAACTAGTGATATATCGCTCATTTTAAAAATATCGTAAAAAATGACCATTGTTCCACCCGGAACGAGTACTCTTTTAAATTCTTGTAAAAGGGAAAACCAATTTAATCTATTCTCTTCTAAATCCCATTTACCAAATTCCATTGAAATAGAACCATATTTTTTTTGGTCACCGCCACCCCTTTTAAAATTCGTCTTTCTAGATATAAAATATGGTGGATCCGTACAGATTAAATGAACAGAATTACTATCAATCTTTTTAATTTCATTAAAGACATCACCATTTATTAATTTCAATTCTCCTGCTGATTTACCTAGAGTCATTTTATTTATCCCCAATCTTGATTTAATTCTCATAGTTGACTAAGTGTTTGAATTAAATTCTATTTATCTAAAAAAAACTAGGGGAGACTTGATCTTTTTTAATAAATTAATTATTTTCTCCAAAAATATCGTATGAATAGCCTAATTAGGGCGTTTTATTTCTTTATAACTTTTCTAAATGAAAAAGCCACCATTAAATGGCAGCTTAATCTAAAAACAATATATCCTAAATGGGAATAAAGTAAGGATATTAAATTATGTCGAATTTATAGTAATTTGTTGGTTTTCACAATTCTAGCCTGAAATTTTTTTTGTTCGAAAGTTAAACGTGTATTCAGGATATTTATTTAGATTTGGAGTCCGGATAAGTATGTGGCATCCGGTATTTTCCATGCTAAAAGGGTGAACAAGAATTTTCAGATAGCAGAAATTCAAAATTCATATATTGGTGGGTTAGAACATGTCGAGAGGAACATTTATTAAAAAAACAAAGGCTTTTCTCCATCTAATTTTTTTATCAATAGTTCCAGCATCCCCCTAATGCAATGTTTTAACGCGTATTGGTGACCCCCAAAACCTTTATTCGTGAAGATTCTCGCTCCTAATTCTATTAAAAAATGATGACAGTATCTCTCTGATTGATCTGCTAATTTTAGATAATCATTAATTTCATTAATCATTTGATTATCAACATCAATCCCGTATAGTTTCTTTCTTAATACCGAAATGCTCAGTAAAAGACTTAAAGAAGTGGAGTAGATAGGGAAAACTTCAAATTTAGACGTGATTGAACAAGCAGGTCTTTCATCAAGTACGCCTGTTATTATTCCTTCGGGCCTTCCATCTGTTAAGGAAGTATCGCTTAAAAGAAAGGTAAGCGACGGAACGATAATCTCTGTTCAACTTGCTCAATAAATATATTTAAGAGCATAGTGACTTATTGTGATCTAGGCTTCTATAAAAGTTTTTTCACTCTCTACAAGAACAGATCGAAACGGGAACTATAGATTTGAGCAAACCACTCAAAAAGGGGTAACACTAGTAGATGTTACCTCTTTTTGTCTTACATTTTTATTTAGAGGCTGAGTAGTTACGATTTACCTGAGCCAGACACCCCAAGAGATATATTAAGATTGACATTTTTTAAATTATTCTCATGAGCTCCACGAATCACAATCGAATCATCCATCTTATGACCAACTTTTAGTAACCTGGGCAGATTTCATTTGGACATGAAAAAAATACCCCTCCCGTACGGAAACGTATTTTTTTTACATTTGAAAAGCTTGTTTTCCAACGTGATCTGCCTCTTTTATGATTAAGCCCAGCCTCTGAAACATGAAGCCTCTGCAAGCTTTTTGATTCCCACCATATAAGCAGCAAGACGCATATCCACTTTATGTGTTTTTGATATTATGTACACATTTTCAAAAGAATCAACCATAATCTTTTTCAGCTTTTTGTCCACTTCTTCTTCCGTCCAGTAGTAGCCTTGATTATTTTGTACCCATTCAAAATAGGATACCGTCACACCGCCGGCATTGGATAGAATGTCCGGAACAAGAAAAACACCCCGTTCATTTAAAACCTTAGTTGCTTCAAGGGTTGTTGGGCCATTTGCTGCTTCAACTACAATCGATGCTTTAATATCATATGCATTTTGCTCGGTTATTTGGTTCGAAATTGCAGCAGGAACTAAAATATCACAATCTAATGCGAAAAGTACTTTGTTGGAAATGGTATTGTTAAAAAGCTTAGAGAATGTTCCAAAGCTGTCTCTGCGATCGAGCAGGTAATCAATATCCAGTCCATTCGGATCGGCAATTGCCCCGTAAACATCAGATACGCCTACAACCTTTGCCCCGGCATTATGCATAAATTTGGCCAAGTAGCTTCCAGCATTTCCAAAACCTTGAATAACCACGCGAGCATCTTTTAGGTCAATTCCTTTTTTCTTAGCTGCCTCCTCAATGACAATAGCTACACCACGGGCAGTTGCCGTTTCACGCCCTTTTGAGCCACCCAAGACGATTGGTTTACCAGTAATAAATCCTGGTGAGTCAAACTCGCGCAAATGGCTGTATTCATCCATCATCCACGCCATGATTTGCGAGTTGGTGTATACATCTGGTGCAGGGATATCTTTATTGGGACCAACGATCTGGCTGATTGCACGAACATAACCTCGGCTTAAGGATTCAAGCTCTCTCACTGACATTTGACGCGGGTCACAAATGATTCCACCTTTACCACCACCAAATGGAAGATTGGTAATTCCACATTTTAAGCTCATCCATATCGATAACGCTTTTACTTCGGCTGCATCTGCTTCCGGATGGAAGCGAATGCCTCCTTTAGTCGGACCAACAGAATCATTATGCTGTGAACGATAGCCTGTAAATACTTTAACGGTTCCATCATCCATTCTTACTGGGATGCGAACCTCCAAAAACCGTAATGGTTCTTTTAACAACTCGTACATTTGTTGTCCAAAGCCTAATCTTTCTAAGGCTTCATGAATAACCCTCTGCGTAGAGTGATACATTTCTAAAGATTCTTGTTCCTCTTGTTGTTGTTTTTTAATTTCGTTTAAAACAGCACCTACAGCCATTGGTGACACCTCTTACTATTTATTATTTAAAGCATGAAGCTTAGCCCGAGGTACATTTTTTCAGCTTTAAATTCTTTTTTTGACCAACTGAACATCGCATGTCAAACTTTCAATCGTAACCGAAACCAATCCATTGATATAATCATCCTGAATATTTTCGCGGATAATAATTTCAGGCAGATGTTCTCTTGGGATGATTTCCAGGCAACCATTAAAAATATCCTCCAGCATGTCCGACTTAACCAGTTCCCCTGTTAACGCGATGGTGGCAGGGTTAATAACTGCAATTACTGATGTAATTATTTTTACAACCAGCGGTACAAGACGACCATCCTTGTTAAGCTCATAAACTAATTGTTCCTGTGGAACATCCAGTGGCAGATAAGATACTTCCCCGGCAAAGTTCGTATTGCCTTTTACAACATGACCGCCAACGATGACTCCGGACCCTATACATTTGTCTTTTGGAAAATTAATCACCGCTATATTTTGGTCAGGATCATAATTTTGTTTTCGATAGAACCCTAATGCTTTTAAATTCATATCGTTTTCAACGATAATCTTCTTGTCAAAAACTATTTTGAGTTCTTTCTCCAAAGGGAAATTAGTAAGATTCTTAATATCACATTCACCAACGACCACACCTTCATAAACCACTGCAGGAACACCAATACCAATCGCCTTAATAATCTTGTAATTTGCAATCAACCTATCAATGTGATGAACTATTGATTGATACGTTATGTTATCTACGGTAACGGAATCTTCTTCGATTATTTCCCCAACAAGATTTGTTACTGCGTAAGCAATCTTATAGATCCCTTGTTGATAACTAAGATCAATACAAGCAACATATGAGTAGTTGGCATTATACATAAAACGTCTTGCAGGCCGTCCCCCACTCGGCTGTTCCAAGTCGATTTCAATAACTTCTCCACTTTCGATCAGTTCATTTAGGATATTCCCGCAGGTTGCCACACTTAGTCCAGTTATATTAGATATTGACTGTTTAGTCCCATATACCAATTCAATTAACGCATCTTTTACTAATTCAACGTTAATCTGTTTAATCCTAGTGGTATTGCTGATAACTTGATTCATGCTTTTCCTCTCCAAGTCTTTCGCTAAACACAATTAAAAGCGTCTACTCAGGATCAATACACTTTTTATAGGCTTACCTTGGTATTGCCTAATTTCGAGAAAATTTTATCCATTTTCTCAAGAGTTATAGCTACATCATCCACTGTGTGTTGGGACGTAATACCATAATGAGCTGGTGATTTAGGGCCTGCCGTATCATGGAAGAATAACCCGTTTGGTAAACACTCAGCTATGAATCTTTTGTAAAGATTTCGATCCATTTTCTCAGCAACTTTTCTGAAATCAAAATCGTCTTCGGGGTTTTCAACTCCAAAATAAATGGCAAATCTAGCTCCTATTCCTCTAACATGACCAGGGACTCCATGTTTTTCAAAAAGCTTGTTCATGCCACCATATAAAGCATTTCCCACTTCTTCTATATGATTATAAAAACCTGGTTCCATAGCCATATTTAGGCACTCGATTGTTGCTAATACCGGCATAAGCGCACCCGAATATGTACCGCTCATAACCGTTTTTCCTAAAGGATTCAGGCAGTTCATAATTTCTTCCTTACCAAGAATAACCGAGATTGGGAAACCGCCACCGATTGCTTTCGCTGCAGTAGTAAGATCCGGAGTAACTCCATAATATAATTGTGCGCTTCCTGGACTCATGCGAAGCCCAGTAATGACTTCATCAAAAATCAGGACAATTCCTTCTCTGTCGCATAATTCACGGACTTGCTCTAAATATTCTTTTCTTGTTGCATAGCATCCACAGTTAAAGCTAATTGGCTCAAGAATAATCGCAGCTAAGTTGTCCTTATATTTCTTAACGGCATGTTCTAATGCATCAATATCATTAAACACCACATTTTTTACAACTTCTTTTGAAACGTCAGGGAATCCTAAAGAATCAGGTACCGATTCAACTTCTCCGTATTGATCAATTTTTGCTGTAGTGTTGTGATTGTACCAAATCATTTCATGCATTCCATGAAAATGTCCTTCAAACTTAATGACTATGTCTTTTCCAGTATAGCTTCTTGCCAAACGGATTGCTCCGAGAGTCGCCTCTGTACCTGTGTTGCAAAGACGCATTTTTTCAGCACTTGGAAAAATCTTACGGAACAATTTCGCTAATTCTATATGATATTCCGTATCGAAGTTCATGAAAAAACCCTTTTCCACTGCCTTGTCTATAGCGGCTCTTAGCCTTGGATGTTCGTATCCAAATAATGCTGCACCTGCACATGCATAATAATCAATATATTCATTACCATCAACATCGTATAGTCTGGATCCGGATGCTCTGTCCAAATAAAGCGGCTGTCCGAAAATACCATGATATCTGCCGCCCGCTGAAACTCCTCCAGGCATGTACTTTTTGGCTTCTTCATATAAACCATGCTGTTTATTCGCTCCAACTTGACCCATTTCAATTCCTCCTTTTTACACTAAGAATAAATGATCTTATGGTTTTCTTGATTCAAAATAAGATTCCTCCCCTTTTCCTAAAGAAAAAGGGAGGAAACAGCTTATTGAAATATGTTCGCTTTATAGTTTTAATTTAAACCGTAGCTGCTATTAAAGAACTTATTTATTTATTAGCTCATTAGCCAGTTTCTTAACTTCAGATGTGTATCTGTCAAAATCCAGGAAGTCTCCCATGCCGTCTTCGTGATTGAATAGCTTCTCTTTCGGAGAAACATCACAGAAGCCATAGGTCTTCAGTCTGGAGAATTCAGCACAAGTGTATCCGCCACCTTCATAACCGATACCGGTCTGCTTTGTGCCGCCGAACGGCTGATCATTATGTCTTAAAGCGCTGGAGCCGTTAACCCAAACAGCAGAAGACTCGATGCGCTCTGCGAAATAGTAGGATTTCTTCAGATCCTTTGTAACAACAGAAGCACTCAAACCATACTTGGACTGGTTAGCAATTTCAATGGCCTCTTCATCCGTTTCAAATGTGATGATCGGAATAATAGGTCCGAAGACTTCCATGTCTTTGGCAATATCCATATCCTTGGTTACGTTGTCAAGAATGGTAACGTCCATGGCACTACCGTCGCGTTTGCCGCCATAGATAATGTTTGCGCCCTGCTCAACAGTGTGCTTGATCTGAGCCTCAACTCTCTCAGCAGCTTTAACAGTGACAAGACGGGTCAGATCAGCTGTTGGATCTGTAGCATGACCGCGCTTCAGGCCTTCACAGAACTTAATTAGGCACTTAACGAAGGCATCTTTGGCTCTCTTATGAACGATTGTTCTCTTCGGAGAAGCACAAACTTGACCATTGTTTTCGATAATGCGACCCCAGCCCAAACATTCAATAGCTTTTACCATCTGTTCCGGATCATCAGCAACTTCTTCAGTAATGATCAGCGGGTCATTACCACCGAGCTCCAGATGAACATTTTTGATGGTAGGAGCAGCATAACGCATCATATCAGAACCAGAATCTGTACTACCAGTCATAGCAATGGCTGCAACCTTCGGGTTAGTCAGCAGGTTTTTAGTGGTATCTTCCTTGCTAGCAGTAATGAAATGAAGAGCCTCTTTCGGAACGCCAGCCTCGTAAGCCAAGTCAATCAGGAGCTTTACATTACAGGCTGCATGATTATCAGCTTTAACAATACAGGTATTGCCCATCAGCAGTGCGGGAACAATTTTCTGCATTGTCAGTTCAACAGGGTAGTTGAACGGAATTATGCAGGCAATTACGCCCAGAGCCTCACGTTTTGTGAATATGACGTGATTTTCATAACCTTCACTGCTGTCGCACAAAACCTGGCCGTACAGGTGCTTGCCAACTTCAATGTTGGCTCTGCCGATTTCAGCGGCATAGGTGGTTTCTGCTCTTGACTGTGTGATCGGCTTACCCATCTCTTTGGACATGAACATGGCGATTTCTTCTCTATGCTCATCAACGAGGTCGCTAAACTTATACAGAATTTTACCTTTTTCAAAGAGCGGTACATTTTCCCATCTAGGCTGAATCGCGTAAGCAACATCAACCATCTCTGCAATTTCTTCTCCGTTATAGTATGGAACGGTACCAACTACTTTACCGTTTGACTCATCAATAACTTCCAACGTTTTCATATTTGTCACAGTAGATGCCATGATTGAATTCCTCCTGATTAAATTGTTTTTTTGTTTACCAATATTTTTGTTACTGTTATCTTTTGCTACTTGATAGAGTTGTTTTTTAAAGTAATAGTCAAAATGTATGTAACTCTATTTTTCCTCCTATCGAAGTTTTAACAACACTTTCGTTAAGTGTTATCGTATGTCTTATGTTATCACCCGTTTTTTAAGGTGTCAACAAAAAAACTAAATTTTTTCAATTTTATTTACACTTCTTTTTTATGTATTTTTTAAGTCTTCGTTTTTTCAATCTCAGGCAGATTTTATTTGTTCATAAAAAGTTGAAGAAATGAAATTTCTATAAGTGAGGAATTAAAAGTGAAATATTTCAGAAAGAGAAAGGCTGCAACCAAAGATCAGAGAAAGGCCAAACAATTAGCATTCAAATTGTTTGAATACAGGTAAAGAAGTCAACATAACCAGCTGAAATCACGACAAAAAAGGATAAAAGAGAGTTGAATGCTAACAACTTTCTTTTATCCTTTTCTTGTTTTTCCCTTAAAAAATTCTTTTTTTCACAAGCTGAACGTCACATGCTAAACTTTCAATCGTAACTGAAACTAAACCATTAATATAATCATCATGGATATTTTCTCGTACAATGATTTCTGGCATATGTCCTTTTGGTACGATTTTACTACAACCGGAGATAATATCTCCCATCATGTCGGATTTAACCAATTCACCTGTTAACGCTATTGTGGCAGGGTTAATAACTGTGATAATCGATGTAATGATTTTTACAGCCAGCCGTAAGAACTGGTCATCTTTTTCAAGTTCTTTAATTAAATCATCCTGAGATAAACCGAGAGGCAAATAGGATACCTCGCCGGCAAAGTTCGTATTCCCTTTGATAATATGTCCGTCGACAATTATCCCAGATCCGATACAGTTGTCTTTTGGAAAATTAATAACCGCTATACTTTTACTATTATGAAAATTTTGTTTTCTATAAAACCCTAACGCTTGTAGATTCATATCATTTTCAACGATAATTTCTATTGGAAATAGTTTTTTAAGCTGTTTCTGCAAGGGCAGATTGCTAAGCTCCTTAATATCACAATTTCCAACGACATCACCTTCACAAACCACGGCAGGAACACCAATACCAATTGCCTTAATGATCTCATATTTTGCAACTAATTTTTCAATAAGGCTAACAATTGATTCATAACTTATACTATCTACTATAACAGAATCTTCCTCTATTATTTCACTGACAAGGTTGGTTACAGCGTGAGTTATCTTATTGACACCTTTTTCATAACTTACATAAATGCAAGCAACATAACAGTAGTTAGCATTATACATAAAACGTCTTGCTGGACGTCCGCCACTCGGCTGTTCTAAGTCAACTTCAATAACTTCTCCACTCTCGACCAGCTCATTTAGGATGTTTCCACAGGTTGCAACACTTAAGCCCGTTTCACTGGATATAGTTTGTTTTGTACCATATTTCAATTCAATTAACGCATCTTTAACCATTTCAACGTTAATCTGTTTTATTTTTGTGGTGTTGCTGATAACTTGATTCATTTTTTCCCTCTCCATGTCTTTTGATACTACTTATTATATGTATATTTTATATCAAGGGCAAGTATTTGATAATCTTGAATACTAAAAACGGGTAGCGAAGAAATTTAAATGGAACAGGGAAACAGTCTCCATTTTAATTTTCGATCACCACCCTAGTATATAACTAGTATTGTTAATGCTGTCTTTCAAACATCTCTGCTTCTGTATATCATACTTGAGAACAGCATAACAAATCTTTAATTCTACTCTACGAATGAAACCTTCAAAGACGGTTTTCCTATGGCGATAACTTTAATACGTGTCTCCACATATGTGTCTTCGGTATTTGAAGTAAAAGCCTCTGTGTAGATGTCTTCGCGATTCTGAAGAACATTAACATTATAAGAATTACTCATGGCCCCTTTCACTGTTGCCGCCACATATTTTTTCGCACCGGAGATAGCGTATTCTACGGAAGATTCCAAATCATTGAAACTTTCTCTAGACCATGGAGCATGAACAATGAAGCATGTTGTAACCTGATCTGGCCTTATTAAAACTTCAACAGTTTCCATAACTTGCCCTACTGCTGCACCCACTGCATTGGCGACTTCTGAATGTTCCGGAATCATCAACGAAGTATTAAGTTTTTCACTAACCTTATGCATCCATGCTGAAACTGGAGCCCCAACGGCTACTATTGGCTTTTTTAATGTATTCTTTACCAATACCCCAAATTGATCTTTATTTCTTAAATATGTTGGGCCCGTTTTATCGATAAAATTAATACTCTGATTTTCAAATTCAGAAAGACTTAGTAAACAGGCGTAACACAATTTGTTCGTTATGAATTCATTGGCCATGTCTAAAAATTTCCGAATCGACTGATTTAATCGCTCTGCAAATATGTTAACACCTATTTCAGCAATTCTCTTATCCCATTTATTATATCTTCCTTCTGCATGCAAAATATCAGTAGGTGTTAACGAAATACGGGCGATAACACCCGTATCTACCAAAGGCTGCAACTCTAAATGATCTGGGTTTTTATCTAACTTATGAGCTATATACAAAAGGCTATGCGGTCGTTCCTCCAAAATTTTAATGATCTCCATTTCAAGCTGACCTAATTCTAGCTTTCCTGGCTTTTTAACAAGCATGAAACAATCAGTTTTCTGTGCAGAACATAATTGATACTCTTCTTTTTTTCTAAACGTTTCTAACTCTTCAGATAAGTGAGGATATCTTTTACCCAAAACACAAAGCGGCCAAACTTTTTGAGGTCCAATTTCAAGTTGACCTTCCATATTAATATGTAAATAACTGTCTCCACCTATTCCAAAAGTAAATATTTCCGCCGCCTCCACCCTGGTTAGCCAGCCACCTACTTGTGCTCCTTCCCTTCTTTTTCTTACAACACCTTCCATCAAAATTGCGATATCTGTGGTAGTTCCTCCCATGTCCATGATGATTGCATCATTTTGATCTGTTAAAAAGATCCCTCCAATGATGCTGGCCGCCGGTCCTGAAAGAATAGTTTCTATTGGCTTCTCAGTAGCCAAAGATTCATGCATTAAACTGCCGTCACCTTTAACAATCATTATTGGAACATTAATTTTGTATTTTTGAAGAACAGTCTTAGTAGCATTAATTAAATCCATAATAATCGGTATTAAACTGGCATTTAAAATGGATGTTACTGTTCTTTCATAAAACCCAAGAGAAGACGTTAGCTCATGTCCACAAGCAACCGGTATGTTCAGCATTTCCCTAACCTTGCTTTTTACATATAATTCATGCTCAGGGTTTCGTACGCTGGCATATCCCGAAATAGCTATGGCATCAACTTTACCTCTGAATTGTTCAATTGCATCTCCAACTTGTTGCCCCTCGAGATTTTTTATAACTCTACCCTTTATATCAAATTTTCCATCTAAAAGGACAATATTATCGGATGGGAGCTTTCCCTTAGGCCAATCACCAATTAAAATAACTCCAGTTTTACACCCTTTCCCCTCCACAATCGCATTCGTTGCTAAAGTTGTAGATAATGATACTAAGGAAATATTTCCAAAATCTCTAAAATTAAGGTTTCTCATGCATTTTTCTATACCTATTGTTAGATCTTCTCTAGTAGTTAAAGACTTGGCCTTATGCAATATTTTCTTATCTCCATATTCCACAATTACTCCATCAGTGTAAGTGCCACCCGTATCAATCCCCAATATCAATGACATAATTTCCCTCCTATTTATAAACCCCATGCCATTTAAAAGACATGGGGTTTATATGGAATTACATACTTAAATTTAATCCAACTATAAGAAATCAAAACATGGTGCAGAATAACGAAGGTATTCCCATAATGTAATATGTTTATAAGTTTTTTTAAATGGAAGAGTACTTACGGGATGAATCTAATTGTTTGACTAAATGACAAATATGAACCAAATCATTCGATGCATGGATTCCCATTTCAATTAATTTATCTGTTACATCTACTGGTTCTGTATTCCCAGGTAACATGGCATTTAACATACCGCCCATAAATATATGGTATTCCTTACCTCGGTCTTTTGCCAATTTCAGAATCTGTTTACCGTAATCAAGAGCTTGTCCACAATGGATACTAATTAGAATTAGATTTGTACCTTCTTCATCTGCTAAATCCAGCACTGATGAAGGTTCCATATCAACTCCTCCATTCACTACCGTTGCATCTAACTCGCTTAATACATTATCAACCAAAAGTAATCCATAACTGTGTCCATCTGCGGAAACAGCCACAACTTTACAATCTTTTAGCGTATCTTTGTTATTGATTAAGAAGGTTTTAACAATTCTTTCTTTTTCATTCATAGTTTGTCTTCCTAGAACACTAGGATGGTATGGTGTAAATGTACCTTTTTCTTCAATGCTTGGATGGAATATTTCTTCAAATTTAACTGGATTTATACGTTTTAGCATAACAATCATCTGAAGGGGATCTTCAATATCTACTCCTGCTTCCTTAAAACCATCTAATACATTGTTAAAAAAAATAGTGCCTTTTTCTATTAACTCATCTCTCATTTTCTCTAAGGGGCTAAAATCCATTAATGGAAGCCATTCTTTTGCTTTTTCTTCCGCTCTTCTTCCTGCTGCTGCAATATCAAATAATTCCTGAAGTGTTGGTACTCGGAGCTTTTCTGTTACAGAAACAGGACTGATAGCTGTATGCATCTTATATTTTAATTCTACTAGTATCTCTATGAGCATTTCCTGAACACCTGTACCGAAATTGGCATTAATGTCGTGATCCCACTGATCAATTGTTCCCCCATTATAATAAGATAGAATAGGTTCGTCCTCAGAACCCAACAGTTTGTGCATAGCCATTCCAAAAGCCATCCTTGGTTGTATTTCTGTTAATAAACCGCCATAACTGATTGACATTTTTGCCCCGCACAGTTTTTCAGTAATATAGTGTTCCACTAACGTATAGCCTACATAAGAAGCTACATCAAGAAAATATCCGGGTAACCCATCTTCAGGATATGTATCAGCAGTTATAAAATCATCTCGTTTGGAAGCTATAATCCCCAAGGATCTGACCATATCTGAAAACCGATTTTCTTCGTCCTTATATCCTGGGTAGTCCCAAATCAATTGGGAAAATGTGCCAATTCTAGGTGATCCTGCTTTTAATGCATATATAGTATTTTTCAAATTGTTAGGACTTGATAAATGCCAGTCTTGCCAAATAACTGCAATTGGTGCCGCATCAGAATGGTCAAACCAGTCCTTCTCTACTTTCATTAAATAACTGGTAGGTTTAGGTGCATTTTCCCAATATTCATGAGGAAGCGCCACTAACATACTAGGTATTGACTGTATAGTTCTTATATCTAGCCCTGTACGATTTGAAAATTCATCTAATTCCTTAATCGCGTCTAATTCTTCCTCCAATGAAGATAATCCAAGTAAAAGTTGCCAAATCATTTTACCCTTGGAAACACAGTCCTTCCGATATTCTAAATAGTTTTTATACCCATACTTCTGTAAAAATTTATTTCTACCCAATTCGAAACTATTACCTATTTCTATTCCTTCTTTAACTAAGTCCCTTCCATCCGGGAAACCCTTAGGAATTAAACTAGCTATATACTCTTTTATTGCTGCATTCATTTCTTTTCCTGCCTCTCTTAAAATAGAATAATCAATCGCTATTAAATCATTTATTCTCGTTTTAATTTTCTTCTTGAAATGACTGCTGTGTTTGTAAAACAATACAAAAAACTTCTTTAAACAGGGTATATCTTCAATTTCTCTACCAATTTTGCGACCCGGTGTTTTCCTTTAATAATTTCGTTAAGTATTATCGTATGTATTAAGTTAATACCCGCTTTAATGGCTGTCAATAATGAATATTAAATTTTATTTATATATTCTAAATTTTATAAATACAAAAATAGGATATCTGATGTCTTGTCTAAAAAATCCATATCCACCTTGTTTAAATCAAAATGAACAGTATGAAATAACTGTTAAGCTACTTAAAAATAGTAGATACTTTTAATCTTGTGTTTTGCATATAAAGGGTGTCCCAAAAAACTTTGTGACACCCTTATTCATTTGTACTTACTCTTTGAATTCTTTTTTTACATGCTACACAGGTAGTTTACACAAGCCCATTCTTCTTTTCTTCGTCAGCTGCGGTCACGGTGTATGTCAGTGTTTTATGATCTCCTTCGAAGTCACTTCATAGGCGAATGAAGACACAAGTTGAGATACCCTTGCGTGGCACAAGTCATTAATAAGATCATGATGCCCATCCCTAATCTCAATAGCATGTCCTGACGGTATGCGCCTAGCCCATTTTCTCGCCATTGTCGGAGGTGCGATTGGATCCACCTCACCATTCAAGAAAAAAACAGGAAATGACCATGTATCAATTTTCGAAGAAATGACATCTTGAGCGCGAGCCAAACTCTTGTTCAATTGAGAAAAGTCAATTTCTTCATGCGGAATTAATGGGTCTACGCTCAACTCATCTAAATATCCTGGGTCCAGTGACATGTCTATTGAGTTTAGATCACCTAGTTCGGGTATTGGATCCAAAGGGGTTCCTGATAGGACTAGCCCCTGTATTGATAGCGATTTTTCTTCACTTACAAGTAAACTCGCTGTAACTCCTCCTAATGAATGACCCATAAGAACTATCGGTAAATTATCTTGAGACTGGACGATTTGCAAAAGTTGACTTGCATTTTTAGCCAAACCGAACACATCGTACGCTTCCTCCAAACGACCAGGTGTATGACCGTGGCCAGTATGGTCTATAGCCCATACCCGATACCCCTGTGAATTCTGTGAATGAGCAAACCTATGATATAAACCACTATGCTCTCCAATTCCGTGAAGGAATACGATATTCGCATTTGGGCGTTCATTATCCCAAACCCGATAGTAGATTGGTCTCTTCTGATTGTAAATAAAAGGCATTTCATTACCTCCTTTCTTCTCTTTAGATCTTACTCGTCAGTACTAAAAATCTTTTTTCCTAAGAGAATATCCAAGTCTATATCTGCACTTGGGTAACCCGCAACGATAATAGCGTTAGCATGAATACTATAATCTCCAGTCTGAATTACTGCTTTGCACCTATTTCGTGCTTCATAAAGATCTGGAGCGTATAAAATCGTGTAGACTTTATCTTCGCTAAAAAGATCTGTCAACAAATTGAAATGCTTTGGATTTGCTAGTGGCATATCCTTAGCCACAATGGCAGCCTCGAAATCACCTGCGGCAACCAGTGTTGAGACCACATCATCAAAACACGGTGATCCAGTGACAACTCCAAGATCAAGATATTCAACTTCAGGTGCAAGAGGAATAATAGATTTGCTAGATGTCCCACTTCCTGCATCTGCAACATAAATCATCTCTCCATGTCTAAGGGTTGCAACGATGGACGCCAACCTTTCATTCAATATTCTCTTTTTTTCAGACATTCTTCCTCATTTCCTTTCTGCAGTTATTATATATAATAAAGGCTTATACTGCGGCCTCATCAATAATAGATGTTTACTTTCCAGATTCAACATACTTTTGGATAGCTTCAGTTGAGTGAACTAAATCAGTATCAATTTCTTCAAGCATACACTGAGAATGGTTCTTTAAACCTAGTGTGGAGATAACCATAAGCAATCCAAGTCCGGCTGCAAACAAGGAAAGCATAATCCCGCTTCTATTAGATGCACCAAAAATGATAGCGGCTACAGTCGGACCAAAACCTCCACCGATTGCACCACCAACTGCAAATGCCACTCCAAATCCTGTGTAACGGATTCGTGCTGGAAATTGTTCTGCTAGGAATGTCAGCATCCCACCATACATTACTGTCGTAGTCACTGCTACGGCAATGGTGAGAATATAAACAACCATAGGTGCAGATCCAGGTACTATCATGAAAAACGCAGTCATTGTGCAAATATTCAGAATAGAACCGATACACATTAATGCTTTCCGATTCCAATTATCAGAAATCATAGCCATAACGGGTACTAGAGGAACAATAACGACTTGGTATAATATCTGAGCAAACATTGTCACATGATCAGAGAAACCTACACTTTTAAGGTAGGTCAAAAAGTATATGGCTCCTAGCATTGCAAATGCCATGTATCCTATTTCAACGCCTACAACTTTTAGGAATGTCAGCTTATAGTTTCGGAAAACCTCTCCTAAAGGAAAACTTGCAATCTCACTTTGCTGCTCCTTCTTCTCAAACTCTATCTTCTCTTGTTCAACAACCCCTCTTCGTGCAAGGAAAACAAATACAAGAATTACGGCACCAAATAGAAATGGAATTCTCCAAGCCCATTCCTGGAATGCTCTTTCCCCAAATACTTCACTTATAGTGAAAAATATAATTACCCCAGTTAAAGCACCAATTCCAGAACCCATGGATGTGAAACTACCATAGAGTGCCCGTTTATTGTCTGGCGCTGATTCCAATCCGAAGATAGCAGACCCCGACATCTCTCCTCCGGCAGCAATTCCCTGGACTACGCGCAAGAATAACAGACTAATTGGGGCCCAAATCCCAATAGTGGAATAGTTAGGTACAAGACCTATACCAACGGTCACCCCCCCCAACAAAATCATTGTTATGAACAGAGAGCGTGCTCGTCCATGTTTGTCACCAATATGACTAAAAAGAATAGATCCAAGAGGCTGTGCTAAAAACCCTGAACCAAATGTAGCTAATGAAAGCACAATTGCTAGTGCTGGTGTTACGTTCGGGAAGAATTGATGATTGAAAATTAGTGCCGCTGCCAACCCGTATAGTGAATAATTATAGTACTCAAGGATAGAACCTCCGAGTGTAATCATTATTACTTTGCGACGAGAATATTTCGTTTTTCGAAACCCCGATTTCATATCCATATCCAATATTTCTCTCCTTTAATTTAATGGTCCTTTATTTTACAGTAACTATTTTGTCAATTAATTTATCTGCAGCTCTAAATGCATATTTCAGTTTATAGAAACTACAAAGATGTCTGTAAATCATTTTGTTCAGCTTTGATTTACTGATTTGAAGACGTAAATAGTAACTTAGGAGAAAATATCTTGGATGTATTTTCAATTTCACCCTAAAAGTGAAAGCTTAGAAAATTTAATTTTAATGAATAACTTTCATAAGGCGGTTTTTTTGATTATAGGACATTTTTTATGTTCTAAATAGTTTAAAGAATTAATTATAGTTTAATCTGCTTTTCTTATGAAGAGCCCTTTTTCTACTGCCTTAACAAAGTGGCTCTTAGCCAAGGATAAGCGTTTTCAATGAGGTATAATAATCAATATTTCATTAACTTAAACATCGAATAGTCTGATCCTACAGGATCTGTCTAAATACGGATTGTCCAAGTATGTACCAATAAATCTGTTATCTACCAATACTCAGGCATATATTTATTGGCTTCTTTATATAAAGCCTTTAATAGACTATTTTCAACTTGTTACTGGCTCATTTATTAAATCTTAGATTCTCGCCAAGCCCGGTCCCTGCCAGATTATAAATTGTTATTAACATAAACCGGGGGATAAAGTATATAAACCTTGTATTAAGAGAAGTGGATTACTCCTTTGCAATGGCTGTGGCTGTCTCGCCTTCTGCTAGTTTTATAGGAGTGCTTACTTTGTTTCTCATTATCAGGTAGTAGAGTACCGCTGGGACAAGTAAACCTACAGCCCAGGTAATATCTGCCCCACCCAGGGCCTTCAGAACAAATCCTTGATAGAACGAAAAGCCCATAAATGGAATTGCTACAATAACCGAAATTAGATAACAGGTTAGAGAAGTCCAATTATACTTACCATATATGCCTTTTTCATCATATATATCCGGTACAATATATTGCCCTTTACGTATTAAGTAGAAATCTACTAGATTAATGGCAGTCCATGGAAGTAAAACGTACATTTGCCCCACCATAAGGTCTGCGAAGTATGCGTTGAAATTATGTTGTGTCCCAATTGCTATTGCTGTTGCAGCTACGATGCACCCGAGCATAATTCCAAATTTGAATTTTGAACTTATTCCAGTACTTTTGTAGGCAATCATAGTCACCCAGGACATGTATGCACTATAAAGATTGAGCGTATTGAGTAATAGAATCCCAAGAAAGATCGTTAGGTAGGCAAAACCGGCAAATGGACCAAACATTTTTGCAATACTAGAACTTACCGTATTCGTAAAGTTGGGGATACCCGCTGCCAAAAGAGCGCCTAAAAGCATCATCCATGTAGCACCAAGCACATTCCCTGCATAACTGTACAAAAATGTTTTTGATGTTGGTGTACTACAGGGAAGATACCGAGAGTAGTCTGCTACATAAGGGCCAAATCCAAGTTCCCATGAAGCAGCAAAGCTAATGACCAGCATAAATGTTACAAAGTGAAACCCTTCATTAGGTGACCAAGAGCCCGCTGGAAAATCTAGTTGGAAGACTAGAATAGTTGCAATCAAAAAAATGATTGACGATAAAACCGTTAAAAACTTTCCGATTTTGTGAATAAAGTCATATCCAAGGAAGCTAACAATCAATGTAAGAACACCGAATACGATGAACCCCAAATTATCAGACATAGGAATAGCAGCTTGGATAGAATCTTTTACAATTAAAGCATTCGCACCGGTAAACAAAATGTATGAGCAAAAGACTATGAAAATCGGAAACACTGCGCCTTTAACACCGAATTGTGCACGACTTGAAATCATCTGAGGAATACCAATGTGCGGTCCTTGGGCTGAGTGAGAGGCCATAAAAATGCCTCCAATCAAGTTTCCTATAATAAGGGCAACAAAGGTCCAAAAAAGATTTAAGCCTAACATAATACCTAATGCACCGTTTATAGCAGTTGAAATTTGCATGTTTGCACTAAACCATATAGTAAACAAGCTTTTTACGCTACCGTGCCTCTCTTCCTCTGGAACAAATTCAATACTACGCCTTTCAATGTTCATAATATTCCTCCTTACTATAACAATCACACCACAGTGGGTGGATTTGTTAAACCTCAAATTTTTTTGGGTTTATCAATGATTTAGGGGTTGTAATCAGTTATACATAGTTTTTTTGTCGAATCCATAAACTCGTTATGTTTTCTAATTTACTTTTTATAAGAGTTAATTAAAGAGGTAGTTTATAGACCAAAATATTATCGCTTGATAAAACTTTTGGGTAGATGTTCTAACTTACATTATTAGTAATGTTACAAGATACCTCGCATACAAGTAAACGCTTTCTTTAAAAAGAAGAAAAATGAAGGCTTTCTTGGTGCTGCTTTATGCAGTGTAGTATAGAACTCCTTTTTTCGTTATTCTACTCAGAAAGTATCATTATTAAATTGAACTTTAATTCATTTGAAATTTAACCTAAATAAAATATTATGAATATTATGCTAGTGGAACTCTTAGAGGCGTTATGTCCTTTAGGCTACTGTCAGCTATAAATTTTAAAGTATCTTCGATCATGAAAGGATACAAGGGTTGAATCATTAACGCCGCCGTAAACTTTTTTATTTTTCCAAGTTCAACCAGCTCCTTAACATCACGCCTAAGGGTATTTTTGGGAACAGTAAAAAGTTCATCTAAAGAAGCTGATTGGTTTTCGAAAACATAATCTTTCATTTGAAAAATCAGTTTTTTCTTAATCAAAATCTCCCTATATATGTACTTCTTTTTACTCAGGTTAAGGGAATGTCTTTTTTCTCTTAAAAAGCATTCCCCCTTAATTAGGCCCTATGGCTTGACTTAAATATTCTCATTTTTTCTTTAACGGTTGCAATGATTGCTTTTGTACCAGGTGTGAGTATTTTCTGCGGGTCAAAAACATCGCTGTCGCTTGCTAAAACCTGGCGAACAGCATTTGTCCATGCTTGTAAGCATTCCGTATTCACATTAATCTTTGCATGTCCAAGTTCAATGGCTTTCTGAATCTGATAATCAGGAATGCCCGAACCACCGTGTAAAACGAGTGGGATATCTGTCAACTCGGAAATATACTTCATTTCAGCAAAGCCTAATTTAGGTTCTCCTTGATAGAGACCGTGAACAGAACCGAGAGCAGCCGCTAAAGCGTCAATACCGGTTTCACTTACAATTCGTAAACATTCCTTAGGATCAGCATATTTGATGCCGCCAACAAGGCCGTCTTCATTACCACCAACGGTTCCAACTTCTGCTTCAACCGATACACCATGAGGCCATGCGTAATCAACAACCTGTTTTGTCATCGAGATATTCTCATCAATCGGAGAATGGGATCCATCAATCATAACCGAACTAAAACCGGCATCTATCGCTTGTTTACATCTTTCCACATTCATTCCATGGTCCAAATGTAGTGCAACCGGAACGGTGATTAGCATCTCTTCGATAAGCCCCTTAATCATCCCAGCAATGGTATGAAAACCACCTAAAAAATCAACAAGTCGATCGGAGGCCGCTAAAATGACTGGAGAACGTTCTTCTTCAGCAGCCTGTAAGATCGCTTGGGCCCATTGTAAACTGTTAATATTGAATTGTCCTACAGCATACTTCCCTTCTTTACCCTTAAAAAGCATTTCCTTCATTGATACTAAACTTGCTTCTTTCTTAGAAACTATAGCCATTTTATTAAACCTCCCTTTGTCCCCATGATGATGTCCTTGCTATTTAAGATCTTTAGACGATTAATTTCTCAATTTCTTCTACTGTTGGCATCGCTTCTGAAGAACTATGCTTGCTAACGACGATTGCGGCCGAGGCACTGCCATATTTTATTGCAGATTCAATATCTTTACCTGAGATTAAAGAGAATAAGAATGCGGAAGCATAGGAATCCCCAGCGCCAAATGTCTTTAACACTTTAGTTTTATAAGCATTAGCTCTGAATGTTTCTCCTGATTTCGTATACGCAAAGGATCCTTCTACACCGTGCTTTATAACAATTAATTCAGGAGTTTGTTTAAATAAATAGGTAATTGTCGCTTCGTTATTACCTTCTGCCACGTTTTCCATAACATTAAATTCATCACGGGTACCAATTACAATATCGGACTGCTCTGCTACCGCTGAATAATAAACAGATGTTTCCTCTGGTGATGCCCATGTGTAGCCGCGATAGTCTATTTCAAAGACGACCTTCACATCGTTTTTCTTTGCCAAGTGTATCGCTTTTAAAACAGCTTCACGTGATGGGCTTTTAGCTAGAGCGGTACCTGAAACAAGCAGAACCTTTGCTTTTTTAATATAATCTTCATTTACCTCAGATGGATATAAATAAAGATCAGCAACTTCATCTCGATACATTAATATACTGCACTCTTCAGGACTTTTGATTTCTGTAAACGCTAAACCTGTCTTATGTCCTTCTTGATCAACGACCATATGAGATGTATCTACGCCAAGACCACGCATATATTGCTCGATAAAACGTCCATGTTGGTCGTCAGCAAGTTTTCCGATAAACCCTGCTTTTAAGCCCAATTTAGATGCACCAATCGCAATATTTGCCGGTGAACCTCCTACATATTTTTTAAATGTCATTGTTTCTTCCATCGAGCGATTATATTCAACGGCGTTTAAGTCCACACATGCTCGTCCAATTGCAATTAGGTCAAATTCTTTATTCTCTTTAAATTGAATTTTCATTTTTGTTTTCACTCCTAAGATAGGTATATAATAGCTATTATCCCAGCTGAATTCACTAGAATAATAGCTATTATCGAACTTATTCAAATGATGGCGCTTTATAATTTGCTGTAACGACTTTTTTATGAGTGTAGAATTCAACGCCGTCTTTTCCGTTTGCAGGTAATGTTCCGTAGAAGGAAGATTTCCATCCTGAGAATGGGAAGAAAGCCATTGGCGCCGGAACACCCAAGTTAATTCCGAGCATACCTGCATCGATATTTTCACGGAAGTAACGAATTGCTGAAGCGTTTGAAGTATATAGGCATGCACCATTTGCAAATTCCGATTTATTCGCTGTTTCAACAGCCTCTTTTAAATTTTTAACACGAACGATTGATAAGACTGGAGCAAAAATTTCATCTTTCCAGATTGTCATATCGGTTGTAACATCATCGAAAATAGTTGGTCCTACAAAATATCCCTCTTCTTGTGCATTTTCACGGCCATCACATACTAATTTTGCACCTTCTTCAATTCCTTTTTGGATATATCCCAATGTACGTTGTTGATTTTGTTCGCGGATAACTGGACCTAAGAATACTCCCTCATCCAATCCGTGGCCCATTTTTACTTCTTTTGCCATTTCTACTAAATTATCAAGAAATGCATCTGCAATTCCTTCTTCTACTGTTACAACAGAGCATGCCATGCAGCGTTCACCGGCTGAACCAAAAGCTGAAGCAATAATGTTTGTAGTGGCAAGTTCTAAATCGGCATCATTTAAAACAATGGAATGGTTTTTAGCACCTGTTAAAGCTTGGACGCGTTTTAGGTTTTGGCTTCCACGCTTATAGACATATTCTCCAACTGGTTGTGAGCCAACAAATGAAATAGCTTTTACTTCAGGGTGGTCTAAAAGTCCATTTACAACATCATGTGCACCATGAACAACATTGAATACACCCTTTGGAAGACCAGCTTCGTCAAATAGTTCAGCTAATTTTTGAGCTAATAATGGTGTTCTTTCAGATGGTTTAAGAACGAATGTATTACCTACCGCAATGGCCATTGGGAACATCCAGCATGGCACCATCATTGGGAAGTTAAATGGTGTAATGCCCCCAACAACACCAATTGGGTAGCGATAATTTGTGATCTCAACATCTGTTGCAATCGTAGTAAGAGAATCTCCCATCATAAGCATAGGTGCTCCTGCAGCAAACTCCACATTTTCTATTCCGCGTCCTACTTCACCTAAAGCTTCGGAAAGATTTTTACCATTTTCAACCGTAATGATTCGAGCTAATTCTTCTTTATTGTTTTGTAATAATTGTTGGAAATTGAATAAAATTCTCGCACGTTTTTGGACAGGTACGTCTTTCCAACTTTCAAATGCCTTTGCTGCCACTTCTACTGCATAATCTACCTCTTCTTTGGTTGAAAGGGGAACCTGAGCAATGACTTCTTTTTTAGCTGGATCGTAGACATCCTCAAATTGTGTCGTTTTACTTTCAAGCCATTCACCGTTTATGTAGTTTTTTAGTTTCACTACATTCAACAATACCTTTGACATATATTTTTCCTCCTTAGTAATTATCTTTTTGTGATTTTATAGGTGAAATTTTTAAAACTCTTTTTAATGTTCTTAAGAGAATTTGAATAGGAAAATTTTTAGGAGTGTTATCACCTCTGCTTTTTTTTATAATCAAATACATTTAAAAGAGATTTAAAAGAATATAATTAATAATACTTATTACAAGAGTTGTTAAAAATGACATAACCGTTTTTCACCTTATTAATTTTTTGACTTTTAAATAAAGGTTTATACTAAAAAACGGATGTTGAAGGTTTCAAAAATACTTGTTATAAGAGTTATTAATAATATTTTTATAATCTTATATTAATGTTTCCAGAGTTTTCAGTCAACTACTTTTATAATTTTTTCCAAAGTTTCAATACGGATACTGCAAACGAGACCCCCTTTTGAAATGGACAGATTTTTGCGTTTAGCAATAATCCGTCTGCCCTTCATCTAATTGAATATTTAGCTGAAGCTGCCCGGATTTATTATTAAATTCCTTAAAATATTTGTTTTCTATTGGGCAAGAATTCCAGCCCAATAGAATTTTATTAAAACGCATTCCACAATTTTTTGTTGAACAAATAGATTGGACTATCCAGCTTAGAATCGGAAAGTAGTGTTTTCTCACTCTAGGAATAGATAAATCAAAATCATTCTCGTTTTACACATATTAGCTAAAGAATATACTAATATAATAACACCCCTGAAACGGTGTTTTATTCTAATTGTTATGTTCATGGTTAAAGACATGAGTTGTCAATTTTTTTCACAAGATGGATACCCCGATGTCTTCAGGAGGTTTAAAGCAGCAACAACACCATTTAGCTTAAGGTACCTTTATGCAAAGCATTCGAAGCTTTGTTAAAGTAGGTATTATCTAATTCGAAACCAATAAAGTTCCGGTTTAGATTTATAGCAGCTTGTCCTGTTGATCCCGAACCCATAAAACAATCTAATACTGTTTCACCTTCATTAGAATGGGTTGCAATTATTTTTTCGAGAACATCAACTGGCTTTTGACAAGGGTGAAATCTCACTTTTCCACTAACTATAGGTGCTTCATAAGAAGCCCTATCATAATAAGAATTAAACGTTCTTTTCGTCCCTTTAGTATAGGAAATAAAATATTCTCTTGAGTTTGACAAATAATTTACTTTCGCATTTATGGGGACCGGATTCGTTTTTTCCCAAATTCCTATTCTTTGTTGTTTTAACTTCAGCTTTTCTGCAACTTTTGATATATCACTTATTTTAAAAATATCGTAAAAAATTACCATTGTCCCACCTGGAACTAGTACTCTTTTAAATTCTTGTAATAGAGAAAACCAATTTAAACTATTCTCTTCTAAATCCCATTCACCAAATTCCATTGAAATTGAACCATATTTTTTTTGGTCACCGCCACTACTTTTAAAATTCGTCTTTCTAGAAATAAAATATGGCGGATCCGTACAGATTAAATGAATAGAATTACTATCAATTTTTTTAATTTCATTAAAGACATCACCATTTATTAATTTCAATTCTCCTTCTGATTTACTTACAGTCATTTTATTTATCCCCAATCTTGATTTAATTCTCTTAGTTGCCTAAGGTGTTTGAATTAAATTAGATTTGTCTATTAAAAAACAAGGGGAGACTGGGTCTTTTATAAATAAAATATTTTTTCATCTCTATACATCAGCTTAATTAGGGCATTTTTAGATTTACTAACTTATCTCTAGGATAAATCCATAGAAAAAAAGCTGCCAAGATGGCAGCTTAAAAGGTAAAAAGAGGTGATAACAATTCACTCTGCTTATACAGTTTTTTCACTCCTTTACATTAAAGTTATTTATTTTTCCTTTTCCTCACCTATAAATTTTCCTTCTGTAAGAAAAAGCTATTATTTATGGAGTTTTAGAGATATTATGTTCGCTTTGTTGATCCCTGAACTACAATCATTATTATTTTTCTAATGCTTTGAATATTTCTTCGTTAAGAGGATCATCAAGAACATCTAATAATCCATTATGAAAATAACGATTTACCAAATGGACATAGTGTTTATATGTTGTATCTATATTCTCATGCCCCATCCATTCACGCAATTCAGCATCTATTACTGCATTATAAACATAAGCTTTTCCTAGTATATTATATTGTTTTAAACTATCCAAAATAAAGTATGTTGCAAAAGCATGTCTAAACATATATGGAGTAATTTTCTTCTCTGGACACCTAGAATCTTGTGCTACTTTGTTAAAGTTATCTCGGAGCATTTTGGATGTAACTACCGACCCATTCTTAGATAAAAACAACGCATTATTTGGCGGCATTTTACCGTTATTTTTTTCCTGGTATCTTGCAGCACGTTTAACCCGTTCGGGCATCCATTTTCTGCATATAACAGCCCAAACATCGGCTGGAAACTTGATGTCCCTATCTTTTCCTTTTGATTCAAACCGAAACAAGATTTCTTTTAGATCTGATAACTCTTCGTCACGATAACGTTTCAACCCGGCATTTAACCCTGTACCCATATAGGGTAACTGGAATAACTCTTTAGGTCTTAACGCTGTTTTCCATAGAACAAGAACAATGAAGGCGTATACAACATCATCAAGTAATTCCACGATTCTGGGTATATTTTCTCTGCGAATAAACTTATCTCCCTCACGATCAACATGCGTAGTTGACCCATTTCCTATACGTGTTCGCTTTTCTACTTGTTTTTGCGTTTTAACCATTGCAGAGCTACCCTTAATATGAACGGTAACTTTCTTTAAATCCATTTTCCAATAATGTTTATATCCTTTTTCTGTTGCCCATTTAAAAAAGTAACTTAATGTAGCTATATAACCCTCAATAGTTTTATTACTTGGTCTTCCTTTAATGTCTTTATTATTTATTAAATATCCGATATAAGCGTTTATTACATCTTCATCCGTCAATTGCCAATTAGTTGCTTTAACCCCTTTATCATCTCTCCATTGAAGGAATCTTGCTAAAACTGTTGTGTATTGCTTTAGAGTTTCTGTGCTTCTGGACCTTTTTTGCGCTAATGCAATTGCCCAATAGCTCGGCCCTTCTATAACTCGAAAGTCATCATCTAAAATGATTGGAATAGTATCTCTAGGATATACATCAGTATTTTTCAAGCCATCAGTATTAAAAAGATGCATATTACCCTCCTATACTTTTTTAACATTTTAGCCTTATGAGAAAATATAAGCAGTACCTAAAATGGATTAATCCAATCTTTCCAATTCCAATTCGTATAAGTTAATCATCTTTTCAACCATATCCATACTATCTCTTAGTTTCATTAATTTTTCGTCATAAGACTTAACAAACTCTTTTTTGTTAGGATAATTAAGATCTTCAAGCTGCAATGTTTTATTTCTTAAGACCCCTTGTTGCAGTAACTCCATCTCAAGGTTTTTTAACATATCTTTAAGCAATGGATTTTGTCTCAACGCACTTTTACTAAAGCCACACTCTTCACATATAAGTGTTCGTCTTAACTTTTCTTTACTAGGGTTAAGAAACTTGAACCAATCGTCTTGGTGATTGTGTAGCTTAATGAATTCATCAAATGCCTTTACGTTGTTAGCTCCTTTAATCCGTCCCGATATAGACATCACTCGCCCTCCCGATGACAATTTCATTGAATCCTTCATTTACCGAAACCTCTTCAAATTTGTCATCAAACCTAATAATTAACTCACTAGGAATAGTAGTTTTAAGTCTAATCCTGCTCTTATTTACATTTCTTTCTAAACACTCTTTCGTATCACAAAAAATTCTTACACACACAATCTTGCAATCAGATTTTAGGTTTCTTATATACTTCAATATAATTCTCCTTATCGATTGAGTATGATTTGTTCCATCAAAGTATACTACGGAACCTACATTGTGTGGTTTGTGATCTGCAATCCAAGAAGATTTTCCACTTGCAAAGTTTCCGCATAATACATAAACAACATTAGGTGGATAACTTTTTTGAAACAGGCTATTAAAATTCAATAAAGCTTCGTATGTTAGCTCAAGTAAATCCATATTACTTATGTTTTCTCTTTGAGTTTCCGAGTACACGTCAATTATTTCTTTTTTCACAAAGGGAATCATATTGGTATTACGACCTGAATCAATTTTTAGTCTTTTAATCTCTGCTTCATAGAATTCACAACGATCTTTTAGTTCTTTTAACTCGATAAGAGTATTGGTTTCTCTTTCTATTTGTTCAGGAGTTTTTTTTGCTAGGTACATATATTTATGAAGTTCATCAAGGAGTTTCTTGAATACATTGTCAGCCTGCCCACTTATAAAATCCAAGTTTTCTTGGCAAATTCTCAATTCATTTTCAAGTCGTTGAGCTTCTATTTGCCACTTGGTTTGTTCATAATTTTTTGTTGAAGCTAATTTGAGACGTGAAGAGGGCTTATTGTTTTTTATGACATCACGTACTTCAACCCAATCGGGGTGTTGCGAGTAAATGGTTGCACGACTAACTTCAGAGACTTCAGCTACCTCTGTAATAGTTATTTTTTCCTTACCACTATCGCGTAACGATGCAATCACGGAATAAACTAGTTTGAGTGCTTCATCATGTTTTAATATCTTGTTTGCCATAATTATGCCCCCATGCTTCCGAAATCAGGAAATTCCCTCTTACAAGATCAGGAAAACACATTTTTACGTAATCCATTCCTTTTAATTCATACAACCTTTCAATACAATCCCTTATAGTTTTGTTCGAAAAACGCTTCTGCCCCTCACTACAATGATCATCTTTTATAAAATTAGCATGAAATTTGATTGTATCTTTAAGGTCTTCTATTGAATTGAAGGTGAATACAGACCAATTGCAATCCGTTACATTGCAATTACAAGATTCCGGCGCTAGATGAACTAATCCAGAATGAGTATTTGTACAAATTGCTCCGAAAGACGTTCGATGTAAAATGTTTAAACCGTCCTGTAGTAAGATTTGAATATACTGCTCAAGCCCCTCCCAACCGTCATCATTCAATTTTGCCTTAAATATCGTTGATTCATCAACTAATCTTTTAATCCTGTTTCCTGCTATACCGCCAATACATTTTTTGTCTAAAGCCTCTAGTAATTCACTAAGCAACTCTTTATTTCTTTCAATAATAGCTAGTTTCATTTCTTCAGCCATACCGGGCATTTTCACGATATATGAGAGCGTCATTGCTAGACTCTTGTGGGAAAATAATCTCCTAATAACAGTGATGTTGTTCGGATTTTGGTAAATTGCAAACATAGCAATTGTTTTACGAAACTGATGAGGATGAATGTGTTCTATTCCAAGATTTTCACACCAACGGCCAAGAAACTGATTGATACTTCGAGCAAGAATCTCTTTTCCGAAGTTTGAAGTAGGACTAACCATCAACTTCTTTGATTTTCCCCATATACGAGCCTTCTCTGTTAGAGCTTCTAAACATTTAAACGCTTTATACGCTATTGCCGGTACTGGAAGAACTATCGAATCACCTGTAGAACCTTCGGATGTTTTAGAAACTGTTATTCTAATTCGAAAATCATCTTCAGACCCTTTAACTTGCCAACAATTACCGGCTTCAAGAAGGTACATTTCACTATTTCTCATTCCCGTAACCAAAAAGAGAATGACAACGCATGAATTTCTTAATTCCGTTACAAGTTCCATAGCTTTTATCTTAATTTTAAATACATCATATACAATAGCAATGTCTACACTCTCTAATTCAATCCCTAATTCCAAAGCTATATCTACTACTTCGCTTTGCTTTAATCTCCAAATATTAGAAGTGAATATTGAATTATTCTTATTCCACTCAGGATGATTCTTAACGGCAGTTCTAAGTTTGTTATTTAAGTCACTGCTCATAGTAACTTGACTATAATCCGTGAATTTATAGCTTTGAACTTCTAATAGTTCCAAATCCATTTTCAATAAATCGTAAATAGCCTTCCCCCATTCGAAGGACTGGATTTTAGCACTTTCCCCACCAGCAATAATGGGCCAAAGGACAGCGTAGAGCTCTAGAACTTTAACAGATTTTTTTTCAATATTATTTATGCAATAAGCAACTAACTCCGAAAGCGCATCAATTGAAATAGGCAAATACTCGCCCTTATTATCTTCTGCATTTTTAGCCAGTTTTGAATACATATCGTCATCGAATGGTTTAAAATTAAGGCGATAATCCACTGGAATCAACTTGCTTTTAGATAGTCCCGCCCAATGTTTAACTTGTTTAACGAAGTTATATATAGCACCAGGATCCTTCAAATCATTATTGATAAAATCTGAAAAATGTTCTTTTGTTAAGTAAAAAGTGTTAGTAAAAGACCCATTTCCTTGAATATCAATAAAAAGCCTATGTTTATAAAGAAACTTCCCTAAACTTTGAAGTTGCTTTAAAATTGTTTTTGATGTATTAAAAGATTTTATATTTTGTAAACAAGCATTTTGAGGTAAGGAATAAAATGCTATCATCTTGAGCAAACGACATAGGTATTTGTTTTCAATTGCAAGTAGCGAAACACCACCCGAAATTTCTTTGTCCCAAGAAAAAAAACAATCATCTTTATAAATTGGGCTTCCTTCTTGTCTCCAATCCCAAAGAATATCTTTAAAGGCGCTTAGTTTACTAACCTTAAAATCTTGTATTTGGTCAAATGGGATTTCTGAAAGGCTATAGAAATTAACAGAGACTTCATCTAACTTTTCTTCCTCAACTTGGGGATTAACGTCGTCTATTTCTTCATCCATAAGTTCTGCCTTGTATTTTTCTGTTATTTGGTCAATAGCTAGATCATACAGATTTTTCCCCATTCTACACACCTCTCATTATCTGTGGTAAAACTACAAAACCCATCCTAGCCAATTCCCATGCATCTTTTACTTGGTCCTCATTGTTCCAATATTCTAAAATTTGATTCCATGCATCATACTCATCACCGTATTTAAGTACCCAATCAGAAGAACTATGTGATTTTTTTAACTTATCCAAATCTAGAATTCTCCGGGCGATATATGGCAGGGCTTCGGGGAATACAATAGCTTGTTTACAAAGGGAGCACTTGTTAAAATATCTACATTTTTTACCTTCACCAACATAATCATTCCACCCCGGCCACGATGGGTTCATAGCGTCTTCACAAGCGAGAATATATTTTTGCGAACCTGCATCTAGCAAGTGTATAATCGTTTTTTCATCCAAGTAATGTTTTACTGCTTCTTTTTTTATTAGTTTCAACTTCTCTTGCTCCGTCTTTGCATCATTGATGGCGTTACGGAGGGATCGAAGTGATGTTGACTTCACTACCCGAACTTTCAAATTAGTCAGATCTTCAACAAATTGTTTTTGAATCTCTTTTATCGTTAAATCAAGTATAAGGTTGGTACTTTCATCAGATATATAATGATCGATGGACCCTACGTCATTCTGACTTAGATCTTCACCGAGTTCTCGTTCAGTTTCACCCAAAAGTTGTTTAATTGAAACATACCCAGATCGAACCTTTGGATGAGAAACACCGGTTGTATCTGAAAAATATTTAAAGTTATGACGCTCGATAAATCTTTTACTAACACCTGTAAAGATTGGGTGTTCATTGAATGATGAAATAATTTCTTTTTGAGATTCGGGTATAGTAAATTGCCATAAACACCCCATCCTGTAGTAAGGGCTATCCTTATATTGGGTAATTATGCTTTCAACATATTTCAGTAGCTGATAAGTGTCTAACATCTTGTTTTTGTTCGAGCGACGTGTAACTTTTAAGAATTCCTTATCATTTGAACCGCGTATTTTTCTTCCGTGAATTATTACATAATTTTCGGGATCTATTAGATCCGGCGTTATATGTGCATCCACATCATCACTTATTGAGAGTAGACTTTCAACATTCCATCCCGTATTTATTAGGGCAAGAAGGAAAAATGGATATAAAGTATCGCTTACAAAGTGTTTCGCGGCGTAAACCGCCATTTTCCCCAAAGTTCCGTCCATGAATTTGATTTTACGACAACTATAAGATACAGCACTGTTAACCTTGAATGCCAATGGATATTTAGCCTTTAAAATTGTAGAGTTATCAAGATGCTTGCTATTTAACAAATCCTTAGCTTCATCAATAGGCAAATAATAAGGGAAAAGTGGGAACCGTTTCTTTAATGTGCCTAAAGCTAAATTGAATTGTGATATGGCTCTGTCTTGATCAGGACGTTGAGCAATTCGGGTCGCAAACGGAGATCGTCCACAGGAAGCTAGTTCCAATCCTCTTTGTATATATAAATCTTGTATCTGCTCGATTGTGTACCCTAGTTCCGCCATTCCTTTCTGAGCATTTGGAGCGTTACGTATAAGCCTTTTAATCCAACCTCTTTTAGATTGCTTTTGCTTTATACGGCTTTCCTCGTTCCTCATCATGCCATAATGAAGAAAACACATAAGATTCTCTAAATTCCAATCTTCAGTTACAAGCTCTTCATCAAGTCTTAGATACGCCTGATGAAAACTCTTGATATGCTTTATATCCTGTTTACAGGCATTAATTAGCTCTTTCATTTCTCTAGGATGATATCCCTCAATTGTACCCTCGCTTTTCCCCGGACCATGCGGCCAAGTAAAACCCACTCCTATTGATGGATCTTTAGGAAATAGCTCTTGTAATCGTTGCACAATTCGTTTAATTGCTGAAAACCATTTGCGATAACGACTATCCTTGGGATAGGTACTCAGTAAGTAATTAGAAAATGATTTAGCTACTAATATGTTAATGTCATTTACATTGGATACATAATTATTACTCAAATTATATTGACTATTAAGAAACTCAAGAAAGACTATTACTCCTTTAGCAATACCTTTAATAGTTGTTCGGCTACAATTCGGTACTATAATTTCGTTCATTCCTGCTATAAGTTGCTCAATTAAGGCCTTGTTTTTTGGATATTTACGTACTAATTCAGAGAAATCAACTGTATAGTTAACCTCTTTTCCTCTATCCTTTACGTGATAATAATTTACGTATGTTACAGAAGGCACATACTCTCTTGCAGCAGACCTTGAAATAATGGACTCCTTAGAAACATCCAGTGTTAGAGCGCCGTCATTTGATGGTTCTTCAACCTGCTTTACCACCGTTTTCTTTAACAACGCTTTTTTTGCCATTAGAACAACTCCAATTGTTTCTCTAATAACTTGCGAATGGGGGCATATGTTTTTCGATGGATAGGGCAAGGTCCATATTCTTGTAACGCTAACATATGACCTTTTGTTAGATAACCTTTGTGCTTGTCAAAACCATATTGGGGATAAATCTGGTGCAACTCCCTTATTACTTTATCCCGTTCGACTTTAGCTAAAATAGAAGCTGCACTGATGGCAGGAATCAAATCATCACCCTTCACAATAGCCTCAGCTGGAATATCGATGTTAGGTAATTGATTCCCATCGACAAGTACTTTATTAGGCATAATATGCAACCCTTCTATGGCCCTTCTCATGGCAAGAAGTGTTGCGTTCAGAACATTAAGTGCTTCTACTTCCTCAAGGGATGCTATGTCGATACTCCAGCTAAGAGCTTTATGTTTAATTTCTTCAGCCAGCTCTTCACGTCGTTTAGCAGAAAGTTTCTTCGAATCTCTTAAACCCTCAATAGGTTTGTCGGGATCAAGAATACACGCTGAAACCCATATCCCTGAAATTGCCGAACCTCTACCTGTTTCATCTACTCCACATACGATCATCCTCATTACTCCCCTTTTAACTGCTTAAACCTATTTTAAATCCAATATGAATTTATGGATTTTATTCTATGTAGCTCCTTCATTCGCACTTATATATGAAGTATCAGATTTATCCAGTTATAGCTTTCTACCTTTACTACAAATAAAACCACATTTCTTTCAAGATAGCTTTGTTGCACAAGGAACTAGGTAAGATCTACATTCCAATAAATAATAATAAAATCACAATAGAATCAATATCTATCACTAATATAATAATTAGTTCTACTCCCCATGAACCTAAAGCACAACCCCACTGAATAAAAAAAATCACCTTTACAGGTGATGCTTAACTATATTCATTCTAGATAAATATCTATAGTTAGTCAAACGAATTTTTGGTAATATATTTCTGAGTTAGACACTCTTTTCTAAAGTCATATAACTCTTCCTACTTCATCGATACCGGCAAGAACTGAAAATCCCTGTTTTCGCAACTCCCGTTCAAACTCCGTCATTTTCATAAAATTATTCTTTACCTGTAGCTCTTTTTCATAGGCTCTTTGCCATTTACTTACTAAGTCTGTTACTCCCTTTCGTCCATCCTCCTGACATTCTTTTAAGAACGAATCTTCTGGCTCGCTTACTGTTTTTAACTTTGAAGAGATTTCTTTTATACTCATGGCAGTTTTCATCATTTATCACCTATCATTTTAATTATCGGCAGTCGTGTTTCATTTCTACAGCTTAAACAAAAATACGGAGCGGAAAAGAGACATCAAAAAGGGAAAAAAACCTTTTGATATCTACCTCCAGCTCCGTATCAACCCTATACACAGACATTCCTTTTAAAAATCATGTCTATGTTCTCTAACCTCAAAAGAAGTTATTCGGGGGTATTTTCTTCTTCTTTTTCTATCGGTAGCTCAAACGTGAGCGGCCCCATCTTTTCAGAACGGATTTCTCGAACGACCAATTCTGCGGTTTTATCATAATCAATAAAGCCCCCAGATGCTAGACAACCTCTGAACTTTCCAACTGCATCAAATAGTTCAAGCGTTTCTTGAGGAATTACATCCAGATTATAACGGGATTTCAAACGATCCGGATATTCTCTTTCCAAAAAGCGAAGGCCGTATAAAGAAACTTCATGCAAGTTTAAAATCGTATCTTTGATTGCTCCTGTTAGTGCTAGTCTTAAGCCAACTTCCTGATCCTCAAATTTAGGCCAAAGGATCCCCGGAGTATCCAGAAGTTCTAATTCCTTTCCTACTTTTATCCATTGCTGTGCTTTCGTAACACCAGGTGTATTCCCTGTTTTGGCAATGTTTTTTTTAGCAAGACGATTGATTAAAGTCGATTTCCCTACGTTCGGAATACCGACAATCATAGCACGAATCGCACGCGGCTTAATTCCTCTTGATTCCATCCGATCATACTTTTCTTTCAAAAGTTTCTTAGAGGCAGCTGTAATCTGGTTTAAGCCATTTCCTGCCTGTGAGTTAATAGCGATTGCCGTTTTACCTTGTGATTTATAATACTCAAGCCACTCATTGGTTTTTACCGGATCAGCCATATCAGCCTTATTCAAAAGGATAACCCTTGGTTTATGCTGTATGATTTCATCGATCATCGGATTTCGTGAAGATGCAGGAATCCGGGCATCCACAAGTTCAAAGATGATATCGATCAGTTTTAATTTTTCTGTTACTTCCCTTCTTGCTTTGGCCATATGGCCAGGGAACCACTGTATTGTCAATGGAATCAACCTTCCTACTATTCCGCCAATCTAAAATCTTCAATCGGCCAATAAACTAATTTAGTTTTACCTAACACCTTATTGTAAGGAACAACACCAACGCCAATATGGCGGCTGTCCTTACTAAAACGGCGATTATCTCCTAAGACAAATAGATGGTCTTCAGGCACGGTTTCTTGTTCTATGACATCACTTAATGTAAATGGTTCTGTCAAAGCTCCGCCATCAATCAACTGCTTTTTATATTCATCCAAGTATGGCTCTGCATAGGCTTTTCCATTCACGTAAAGCGTATCATCTTTATATTCTATTTTTTCGCCTGGCAACCCAATGACCCGTTTTATATAATCCTTGCCTTCAGGGGCTTCAAAAACAATAATATCGAATCTTTTCGGTTCACTAATTGAATAGGAGATTTTATTTACGAGCATGCGGTCCGTGTCCTTTAATGTCGGCATCATGGAATTGCCGTCCACGACAATAGGAGCCAGGAGGAAATAACGAATCAGCGTGGCTGCTATAACCGCGATTATGACCGCCTTAGTCCATTCCCACAATTCATTTTTCTTTTTCGTCATCCTTACCCACCCTTTTAGAAAGCATATCAACAATTATTTTAACATGTTGCGGACGCTATAGCGAGCAGGATTCTTTATAGTCTTCACCCTGATGAGCGATTATTTTTTCTTCAAGTGCAAAAAAAGGAGCCTGTTAAACAAGCTCCTTTTTTGCATAATACTGTTTGGTTATTCACCATATGTGAATCATGGCAAACCCGCATAGAGATATTCGAAGAATTAACGACGAATTTCTTTAATACGTGCTTTTTTACCACGAAGTTCGCGTAGGTAATAAAGTTTCGCACGACGTACTTTACCGTGACGGATAACTTCTAATTGCGCAATTTTTGGTGTGTGAAGAGGGAAAGCACGTTCCACTCCAACGCCGTAAGAAATCTTACGTACTGTGAAAGTTTCACTAACTCCGCCGCCACGACGTTTGATTACAACGCCTTCAAACAACTGGATACGTTCGCGAGTTCCTTCAATAACCTTTACGTGTACACGTACTGTGTCACCAGGTCTGAATGATGGAAGATCTGTGCGAAGTTGTTCTTTTGTGATATCGTTAATAAGATTTTGCATCGATTTCAACTCCTCCTGGACGCTCTTACAAATACTAATTGTTTGCAGCGGAACATCGTTATAAGACTGAGCATTTTGCCCAAGTCACAAGGTATATCCTATCATACTCTAGATGCTGATGCAATAGACATCAGTCTTCTTTTTGAATCTCTGACAATAATTTTTTTTCAACGTCCGAAAGTTCATAGCTTTCGAGCAAATCCGGTCGTCGATTCCACGTCCTGCGTAATGACTCTTTCATCCGCCATTCATCGATTTTTTTATGATTACCGGATATAAGCTGATCAGGAACTTTCATTCCCCTGAAATCTGCAGGTCTAGTATAATGGGGATGCTCTAACAAACCAGAAGAATATGAATCAAGAATCGGGGAGTCTACATTTCCTAACACGCCCGGAAGCAAGCGAACAACGCTGTCTATAATAACCATAGCACCCAATTCACCACCTGTAAGCACAAAGTCACCTATTGATATTTCATCTGTGACAATATGCTCCCGGATGCGCTCATCATACCCTTCATAATGTCCGCAAATAAAAATAAGATGATCTTCTTTCGCAAACTCTTCAGCTTTTCTCTGCGTGTAACGCTCTCCCTGTGGACATAGCAAGACAACTCGTGGCGTTTGCTCAGCGTGCCCTTTAAGGGCTTCTACGGCGTCAAAAATGGGTTGTGCCTTCAATACCATCCCTGCACCGCCACCATACGGATAATCATCTACTGTCGAATGCTTATTGTCTGCATAATCACGAAAATTGGTCACATTGTAGCTGACAGCCTGTTTTTCTGCGGCCTTTTTTAAAATTGACGAGCCAAATACCCCTTCGAACATTTCTGGAAATAGCGAAAGTACATCGATTTTCATCAGTCTAAAAGCCCTTCCATCGGTGTGATGATAACTTTTTTAGCAGATATATCTACTTCTTTCACAATTTGATCAATATATGGAATTAAAATATCCTTACTGCCAGCTTTCTTAATGACCCAAACATCATTGGCGCCCGGCGTTAGAACCTCAATGATTTCCCCTATTTCTACACCTTCATCTGTAAACACCGAACAGCCGATGATTTCATGGAAGTAGAATTCACCTTCATCCAATTTACCTAGCTGAGCTTCCTTAATTTTCAAGACTCCATTCCGGAAAGCCTCGACCTGACCGACGTTGTAGTAGTTTTCAAACGTCAATAAGTTAAAGTTTTTATGGTTGCGATGCGACCTGATAATAAGTGGCAAAGGCTTTTTCTCTGTTTCTCTAAATAAATACAGCGTATTGCCTACTTTGAAACGCTTTTCCGGAAAGTCTGTTGATGAAATAACACGGACTTCACCTAAAAGACCATGTGTGTTGACAATTTTACCTACATTAAACCAATTTTCCATTCTTTCACCTCTAACGAATTTCCGAGACGATTCCATCTTTAATGACAATAGTCTTCGTTGTCATAAGTTCGTCCCAATCTGCCCCAATTTCTACCTCAATGATACTTTGAACTTCCCGTTCCTTCAGTTCGCTTCCAGTAGGAAGGATTTCCAACTGTTCCATTTGAAATTCAAGCAGTTTGATTTTTTCTTGCCTTTGGTTTATTTCTTTTTCAAAATGAGCACGGAGACTAGCGGGCTGAAGGTTCCTAGTTTTTTCAAGTTTTTTCAGTTCAAAACGAAGCTGTTCACTCTCTTTTTGAAGCTGTAGACGTTTTGATTTGTACTTCTCGAGGAGCTGATTCTTGCTGGATTCCGTTAATACTTGGTTAACGATTACATTTTGGAGAATTTTCATTCCAGCACCTCCTATTATCTATGATTTCTTATTTCATTCAAAAAATATGTATGATAGGGTAATCTTTTTGAAAAATGGGGGTCATTCTCTTAAGTATAACGTAAATCGGTAAAAGATGCGTCTTAAAAAGGCGTAAAGTTTAAACTCCGAGTCGTATTTGAATATGATTAAAGTCGGAATTCAACTTTCTTGAAGTACAAAAAAAGGAGGGGTATTAGCCCTCCTTATTCGGAAATCTCCAAATAGATTTTCTTCTGCTGTGAGGATCCTGCTGCATATACCACAGTCCGAACCGCCTTAGCAACACGCCCTTGTTTACCGATGACCTTGCCCATGTCTTCTTTATGAACGGAGAGGACATAAACAATTCGGTCGGACTCTTCCTTCGAAGTCACGATGACTTCTTCCGGATAATCCACAAGTGCTGAAACAATTGTTTCAATTAAAGCTTTCATCAACTACCGTCGATTACTTGCTGTTTTTTGCAACATGGAATTTTTCCATGATGCCTTGTGTTGAGAATAAGTTACGAACTGTATCAGATGGTTTAGCTCCATCTTGTAACCATTTAAGAGCAAGCTCTTCGTTGATGTCAACTTTAGCTGGTTGAGTCACCGGGTTATAAGTTCCTACAACTTCAATGTAACGTCCGTCACGTGGTGAACGAGAATCTGCAACTACAATACGATAGAAAGGAGATTTTTTAGCTCCCATACGTTTTAAGCGAATTTTTACTGCCATTTTAAATAAGCACCTCCGAATAGTTTCACACAAGATAGTATAATATCAAATGTCTTGTATGTTTGTAAAGGTTTTTTTCTTAACAGGTAAAAAAAGTGTTGAAATACATGGCTTCAGCCTGTATTTACGCCTCGTTTCGACCTAAAATAAACCTTACATGAACGGGAATTTGAATCCCTTTTTCTTCCCTTTTTGCATGTTTGTAACCTGTTTCATCATCTTTTTCATTTCTTCAAATTGCTTTAGTAAACGGTTCACTTCTTGAATAGATCTGCCGCTTCCTTTGGCAATCCGTTTTTTGCGGGACGCATTCATGGTTTCTGGATGTTCCTTTTCCTGCGTTGTCATTGAACGGATGATAGCTTCAACATGACCGATCTGTTTCTCATCGATTTGAAGGTTATCCATCCCTTTCATCTTGTTCGCACCAGGAATCATTTTCAAAATGTCATCAAGCGGTCCCATATTACGCACCTGACCAAGCTGCTCAAGGAAATCATCAAAGGTAAAAGTAGCGGTACGCATCTTTTTCTCTAATTCTTTCGCTTTTTCTTCATCTACATTGGCCTGTGCTTTTTCGATAAGGGTTAATACATCACCCATACCGAGGATTCTTGAAGCCATCCGTTCTGGATGGAATGCTTCAAGTGCATCCAATTTTTCACCCATACCGACGAATTTAATCGGCGTGTTGGTAACTGAACGAATCGAAAGTGCCGCACCACCACGTGTATCCCCATCAAGTTTCGTTAATACGACCCCAGTCAGGCCAAGCTGCTCATTAAAGCTTTGGGCCACATTGACAGCATCCTGCCCGGTCATCGCATCAACAACGAGGAAGATTTCATCCGGTTTGGTCAATTCTTTGATATCTTTCAGTTCGCCCATCAGGTTTTCATCAACATGAAGACGACCTGCGGTATCAATCAACACATAATCATGATGTTCTTCCTTCGCTTTTTCGATCGCCTGTTTGGCAATTTCTACAGGACTGACCTGATCCCCAAGGGAAAAAACAGGCATGCTTAATTGTTTGCCAAGTGTTTCAAGCTGCTTAATCGCCGCCGGACGGTAAATATCAGCCGCAACGAGCAATGGCGTGCGGTTGTATTTTTTTCTAAGAAGATTGGCAAGCTTTCCGGTGGTTGTCGTTTTACCTGCCCCTTGAAGCCCTACCATCATAATGACAGTCGGTGGTTTCGAGGCAACGGCTATCTTGCTCTGTTCGCCGCCCATCAGCTCCGTCAATTCTTCCTTAACTACTTTAATTACCTGTTGACCGGGGGTTAAGCTTTTTAGCACTTCCTGGCCTACCGAACGTTCACTTACACGCTTTACAAATTCCTTCACGACTTTAAAGTTAACGTCCGCTTCAAGTAGGGCCAATCGAACTTCACGCATCATTTCTTTAACGTCTGCTTCGTTGACCTTCCCTTTTCCGCGGATCTTTTGCATCGTGCTCTGCAGTCGGTCGGCCAATCCTTCAAATGCCATATTGCCGCCTCCTAATCCAACTTCTCAAGCGTTGTGATTGCGTCAAGCAGCTTCTCTTTTGAAAAGGATTCCTTTTCTATGAGTTCCTTCATATTCGCAATCCACTGGTTACGCTCTTGAAATTTTTGAAATAACAATAGCTTTGCTTCGTATTCCTCAAGCATTGCTTCTGTTCTTTTTATATTATCATAGACTGCCTGTCTACTCACTTCGTATTCATCGGCAATCTCCCCAAGAGAGTAATCATCCAGATAGTAGAGGGACATATAGCTCTGCTGCTTCTCTGTTAACAACGATTGGTAAAAGTCATACAAATAGTTAATCCGCGTTGTCTTTTCAAGCATCTTAGCAAGCCTCCCTGCTGTTAAGTGAAAACCCTTTACAAGTTTATATTGTATAGCGTTGCCTATTTGATGTCAAGCTAAACTCCTTACCACTTGTTTGGAAAGCATTATTTTTTTCGTTTTCTCGCTTCCAGAAGGCGTTTCATCTGGCTCTCTCGTTCTGATTCGGATAATTTCTTTTCAGGTTGGTTCTGTTTCATGCGTTCTGTCACTGGTCTTACAGATTGATTATTAGACTCTGATTTCAGGTTTGCCTTTCCTGTTATACGTGTTTTATGTGTCGCTTCTTGCACAGTTTTCAGTTTCTTGACTGTTTCAGCCGATTTTAATGATTTACTTCCTGTCTTTTTAGGAATTCCTGCAAATAGGTGCATAACTCTATGCAAGCCAAAACGCCGTATTGTAATTTCTACAAATAAAAGTAGGAACGCCGTTAAGAGAAGCCAATGGCTAATGCTTTGCTTTTGTCTGGATGTGGTCTGTAAATCACGGAATGCCTGAGCCTCCGTTTTCAACTCCTGGCCACCCGAAACAGCCAACAATTCCTTGATAAGCGACTTGTTTAGACCTTGCTGCAGGTACTCTTCTGAATAGGGCACAGTGAAACCTGTTTGATACAGGTTCGTACCACCCTCATTGTTTTCCTGTTTTACACTGATATAATACATACCAGACTGCTTCGGAATAATAATTTCATATTTCCCGGGAGCAACGAGTTTTGTATTCGCATCAACTATTTGTCCATTTTCCGAAACCACATTTGCAGATAAAGGCAGGTTGTTTTGTGAGGCTGATTCTAGCATAATCACGGTTTCTTCACCACTATTTTCCTGTGTAAGAGTATATGGCTCACTTTCGAATTTAGGAAGCGTGATTGTGACCAATTGATTGAGGAAAGAGCCCCACTTACCCCAAGCAGGCCAATCGCCAGACCATTTGCCACTTAGATCCGAGGTGAAGGCCACCGTCGTCCCCATTCCATATTGCCATTGAGCGAGGACTGGATCATCTTTTTCACTGACCAACGGCAGGAAAGCACGCTGTTTCGTCGTTGTCGCGATGTATGCATTCATCTTAGGTACTCCATCATTAAACAAGCCATTCCATTCAGGAGTATCCTGTATGGATGGATAAAACGGATTGTCCTCGATATATGTACGGCTCGCCATCACCGTTTCACGTGATAAAATGCTTGGAATTAAGGAGGCATCCGTGACATCGTAAAAACGCCCCGTTCCGAATTCAGCCAAGTCCTCGAGCAAGTTCTTATCGGCATCGCTGCCAATGGACACCGTTGAAAGTGTTATGTTCTTTTCCTTCCCGTCTTCGATTAATGCTTCATAATCGCTAGAAGTATTTGACTGACCGTCCGTCAACAAAATAATATGCTTACGCTGTAACTTTTCATCCATTAACTTGTTATACGCCATCTCAAGAGAACTGTAGATTTCCGTACCACCTCCTGGAGCAAGCGAACGGATTTTCCCCATGGCTTCTTCCTTATCCGTGAGTGGACCGGCTTCGATAATTTCCCAAGGGCGGTCATCAAAGGCAATGAACCCGAAGGTATCTTTCTCACGTAAAAGCTCTACGGACCGGGCCGCGGCTTCTTTTGCTAATGAAAGCTTGTTGCCAACCATACTGCCTGACCTGTCGAGAACAATCATTAATCCGAGCGAAGGCATTTCTTTTTTTCCTTTGATATCCATGTCCACTGGTAGCAGATGCTCAATTGGAGTCTTGAAATACCCTCCAAGTCCGAAACTATTTTCTCCTCCAGTCATCACGAACCCATTGCCGAATTCCTTGACGGATTGTTCGATTAATTTCATCTGATTTTCCGAGACAGAGGTTGCGGAAACATTGTTAAACACAATCGATTGATACTGTAAAAAGCCAGATAATGTAGTCGGCAACTTTTCTGGTACGGTCGTCTCAACAATCAGTCCGCTTCCTTTCAGAATTTTTTCAATCCGACCGGTCCCTTCTGCCTCGACAATAAGAATTTTTGGCGTCCCTTTTACTTTCGTAATCGCCTGTAGCTGATTATTTTCCGTAAAGGTGTCCTTTTCGGCAATGATTTCAGCTTTGTATACCTGTAAACCTGTATCATCTGCAGTATGGTTAAATGTGTATAAATTGGACCCTTCCTTTACATCCACGTTTTTTTTGATAATTTCCTGATCGTTCAGTGAAATACGAACCGTCGCTTTTTTTGCTGAATTACTATCCACTTCTAAAGAGAGCTCCGTTTTTTCTCCTTGATATAAGGAAGGAGGTATCGTTAAATTCCTGAGAGCAATGTCCTCGCCAGCCTCCTCAATTAAAGGGACCACATCGAGTTCGATGTTTTTGTTCTTTAGTAATTTTGCCCCTTCCACGGCATTGCCGGAAGTTTCATTGCCATCCGAAAAAAGCACAATCCTGCCGCTTGAGTGACTCGGAATAAGCGATGAGGCAAACTGAATTCCAGACTCTAAACGGCTTGCATCTTCATCAACTTTGCCACTATATTGAGTAATGGATGAATGTTTTGTCGTCATTGCCTGCTCGGCAACAGCACTGTCACCAAATGCAGCCACCGCAAACGAATCATCTTTATCCATTTCCTCCGTGCTTTTTTCAATCCAGGCGAGCGTTTTAGCTTCCGAATCTTTGACACTTGCAGAACGATCGACTAAAAAAACCACAGTTGATCCCTTAAGAGGCAATAATATTTGCGGAACTGTCAGAGCTAAGATGATGAGTAAAAAGATCAAGGACCGCAGTACCGCTACCACCGTCGTTTCCTTTTGCTTAGCCTGATTGCGTGATTTAAGGAGATAAAAATAAATAAGTCCTGCACAGGGAATGAGTAATAAAAAAATAAGCGGATAGGTAAACTCAACGCCCACGACGATACACCTCCCATTCGAACATCAACAGTAGAAGGGCAGCACATGCTAGCCAATACCATAAATAATCCTGTTTATTATCGGATGCCTCTTTCATATCGGTCGATTTTGTATTTATACTGAATGAAGGAGCAGAGACAATGCTTTTTTCACGTTCGTCAAGCAACACGGAAAAGTAAAACACTTGATCTCCTGATATAGCTTCGTATGTACTAGGCTTTCTTGGAGCCTTAAAACCTTCTTTCTGTAAGTCTACGGAATTGAGATTATTTCCAGACTCTGAGAAAATAGCTAGTTTTTGTGTATCTTTCCCAAGGTTCAACCACTTTTCTTCACCAGGCTGGTAGTACCCCAGAAAATTCGTTTGCTGTGTCAGCCATTGAAACGAGTTATATAAAAAGATTGGAAAACCCGGCTGCAACGGCCAATCACTATCAGCAACAGAAAAGTTCAAGGCAATGATTGGTTGGCCTTGATATGTTCCTTTTTGAATGAGTGGAAAGTCGCCGCTTACGAGTACATTTGTCCATTGTTTATTGATAGGAGGGGATGTTGATTCAATATAAATTTTCTCTGTTTGAACATACTCCATCAAGGGATCATCCGTTCCTAAAAGCTTTTCTGTTAATTTTTGTTTTCCTTTTTTAGCCTCGTTCACAAATAGCAGCGGATATGAACCAAGTTCTTCTAGTTCCATCCCTTGAGCAATCACAACCCCATCCTTTCTAACTTTTTCTTTATCTTCAAGTTGGATGACGTCAAGCCCTATTGTTTCAAGAGCATTAATGAGAAAAGCATTCACATTTCCGACTGCATAAACCTTTTCATAAATCGCCGATTGAATAGCCGTCATTTCGTTGTCAGCGGAATAATTATCATTCGCATTGATGGAAGCCGTGTAATAAGGCTTTTCTTTGAGTACTGGAATATCGACCGTTTTCTCACTATTAGCTTTAACAGACAGTTTTTTGGTAAAAAGAACTTCTTTTCCATTCGTAACTTGGAATTCGAGGGTTTTATCCTTCTTGGTTTGATTTTCAACGACAGCCACTCCGGTAATGCCTTCTTTGCGGTTGGCCGTACCAAATGAAAGTAATGACAGATTGTCATTATGACTACTGAAATTATGTACATCAATCGGTATATTTTCAGATAGCCCGCTAAGGTCATCTTTCACAACCCTATCAGAAAAAAGATGGATGACCGTTTCTTTTCCGTTGGAAAGTGAGTCCGCTAATTTCAGTGCTTTATCAATATTTTCATGATCATACGTTAACTCTAATGCTTCAGTTTGTTTTTTCAGTACAGCGTGGTTAATCTCATGATTAGCACGGATGATGGGCTTTTGACCAGCTTCTATGATAGTCACTTCTTGATTATCTACTTCTTTAAGCATCTCCATCAATTCTTGTTTAGCCTTCTCAAAACGGGTAAGTTCCCCATCTTTTGCACTCATTGTAGCGGATGTGTCGACTATAAGGATAAGGTGATCGCCCGGAATTCCTTTTTGAAACCAAAAGGGACGGACTAACGAAAACATGAGGAGAAGAAGCACAAGAATCTGTAGCCAGAATAAAAGGTTATGCTGCAATTTATGAAGCCATGGGGAAGCTTGCCATTCATTCAGGACCTGCTCCCATAATAAATTGGATGAAATCGTTGTCGTTTCATATTGCTTCCGGAAAAAATAGAACAAAATCACGGCAGCGATAAAGATTATTAATAGAAAAAAGAGCGGATTAGAAATATGCATATCTTCACCTCAATTCATTAGCCCATGGCGTGGAAAGTCTTGAAATAAAATCGTCTGTATATCAGTTTCAGCACTGATAAGAATATAATGGCAGCCAAAACTCCGGCATACCCCTTCAAGCTTTTGGTTATGTTCGTTAAGACGAGTCTGATAGTTTCCAATGAGCGAAGGATGGATGCTTACGTTGACTGCTGTATCCATTTCGCTGTCGACCAGTTTTAAGTCTCCGTTAAAAGCAGGATTTAGTTCCTCTTTTCCCAACAGTTGAATGAACCAGATTTCTTGTTTTGCAGAACGCATTTTCCTCAAGGTCGCCTCCACTTTATCAAGGGGCTCAAGACCGTCGGAAATAATGATTGACAGCTGATGATTCTTCAACATTACCTTGCCCAACTGATCATAAAAATGACCACTTTTCTCGGTATCTTCTAATCTAGCAATCTCCCGAAAAACGCCTTTTCGGTGAACCGCTCCCTTTCGGCGAATCGGATGGGCAGTCTTGGACGCAACTGGAATAAAGGCCAGCCGGTCCTCACCAGCAAGGACGACAAAACTTAACGAAGCTGCAAGCTGGCGTGCCAGCTCCCATTTATCCGGGAGAGCACGCATCGACGAGGTCACATCCAAATATATAGCTACGGACAACTCTTGTTCATCGAGGAACCGTTTAATATAATGCTTTTGTGTTCGTCCATAGACATTCCAATCTATTTGCCTCACGTCATCTCCTGGTTGATAGGCCCGGAAATCGGAAAATTCAAGGGAGGTGCCAAACGCACTCGATTTCCTTGAACCTTTATGCATCCCACGTTTCCGTGTTTTCACAAGTAATCTTTTTTTCTGCAATCTTTCTAAAAAAGCATAAGAACCCATCACACTGACAGTCCTTTACCTAATTTGTACGCCGATTCAACGACTTCAGCAATGATGGAATCGGCCAGCACCCCGCTTGCTTCCGCTTCAAAGTTGAGTAAAAGTCGATGCCTTAATACAGGATAAGCCGTTTGCTTTAAGTCTCCGGCAGAAACATGATAGCGTCCTGCAAACAGAGCTCTTGCCTTTGCCATTTTTATTAAGCTTTGCAGTCCACGGGGGCCACTTCCAAATTGCACATACTTTTGGACTACTTCCGGAGATTCCTCTGTATTTGGATGAGTACTGGCAATAATGGAAACCGCATAATCTAGCATTTCATCTGAGACAAGTACCACTTTTACTAGTTGCTGCAAAAATATGACATCCTCAATTGAAGCTGCTTTTTCAATCCTAATGGTTTCTTTGCCTGTCGTTCTAAGAACAATCTGCTTCAATTCCTCCTTTGATGGGTAACTGACATGAATTTTGCAGATAAACCGGTCCATCTGTGCTTCAGGAAGTGGATATGTCCCCTCCATATCAATCGGATTCTGGGTCGCAAGCACAAAGAACGGCTGTTCAAGCTGTTTCGTTTCTCCCATCACCGTCACAGTTTTCTCACCCATTGCCTCAAGTAGCGAGCTTTGGGTCTTTGGTGTCGCCCGGTTGATTTCATCAGCAAGGACGATATGCGAAAATAGCGGCCCCTCATGGAAAATAAATTGTTGCTTCCCGTCTTCATCAGGCTGTAACAACATCGTTCCCGTAATATCGGATGGCATTAGATCCGGTGTGAATTGAATCCTAGAAAACTCTAAATCCATGCATTCTGATATCGTCCGAACAAGCATCGTTTTTCCGAGTCCCGGTAGCCCTTCAAGCAGCACATGGCCGCCAGCAAAAATACTCCATAAAACTTGCTCGGTCACTTCCTCCTGTCCAACGATGAAACGGGAAATCTCCCGCTTGACCTTATCAATCAGCACTGCTGCTTCATTAAATTGCTGTTCTTTCTCGTTCATTTTCCCACTACCTTTCCGGATCAAGCTTGTTAAAATAATTTTTGACAAGATTATTTAAATCTGACGGCAGTCTGAGCCTCTCAGTACTTTGGCGATAGGAATTCTCATACTGCTGATAGACCTCTTCATAATTTCGAAGATTCCCCTTTAATACAGGGCCATCTGCCTCCTCTTCCTCGCCACTTCCCTCACCAAGCTGGCCGTTATCGGTTTCTGTATTCTGTTTCCCATCAGTCATTTCGGGAATTGTCAGCATTTCCCTCGGTCCTTGACCCTTTCCGCCTTTAGTGCCTCCTTTCCCGCCACCGCCATTACCGCCTTGTCCTGATTGTTGGCCTTGTCCGACGCCTTGTTGTCCTCCTTGCCCCCCTTGTTGTCCTTGTCCGCCTTGACCCTGTTGATTTGGAGCCGAGTTACCTGACTGTAAATTATGCTGCCCGTTTGGAGAAGCTGAAGTTAAGGGCTGACCTAATGGTTGGTTGGCAGCCTTGTTCCCCTGTGCTCCCTTGTTATTAGTAAAGGCTAGTTGAGAAGAAGGCATTCCATTTTGACTCAGTTGATTCTGAAGTTGCGTTCCCGCTTGGTGGACCGCTTGGTTGACCTCAGCTAGCTGCTTTACAAGCTCGGCTGACTTCATTGCTTCCTCCAACTGTTTGATTAGTGCCTCTAATTCTTCTTCGCTTAATGGATTTTCCTGCTCTGTCAAACTCTCGAGTGCCTGTTTTTGCTCATCAGGAAGCTCATCCCACTTTTCATTCAACTTTTGCAGTTCCTTTTCAACCTTAGACATATCTTTTTGTGCAAGTGCCTTTTCAAGCTCGGAAAATCCTGATTTTTTCGTCAGTTCCTGCCATTCTTCAAGGAGTTTTTGCTTTTCTTTTTGCTTCATCTCTTTTAATTGCAGCTCACTTGATTGTTTAGCGAGGGCCTCAAGCGCCTTTTCGCCATCTTTCTCAAGGGCCATTTTTTTCTTTACCTCTTTCAATGCCTTTTCAACTGCCGGTTCTTTAGAATCGTTCGCTTTTTTTTCAAGCTCTTTTTTCACTTCTTCAACAATCTTCACTTCTTTTTCCAACTTCTGTGCTTCTTTCATTTCCTTGTTTGGATAAAAAATGAACAGAAGCACACATACCGCTAAGCACAATGCTGACGTCAACCATTTAGGATAGAACCACCTTTTCTTCCGGCTTAGTACTTTCTCTTGATGGATTTTCATATGACGGATTGCATCTCGAAGTTGCAGCGTTTCAAGTTCACCAGCGTTTCCTAAAAAAGCAAACCCTGTTACGACTCTGTCATCCGGAACAAATTTATTAAACAACAATGCTGCCATCTTTTTGTCTGGCTTCCGTTTTACGACTCTATATAGAAAAAATACTAACAAACATATTAAACCTATGAAAAAGTAACGTAAAATAAATGGAATTACCATTATGCGAGCTATAAACAACAGCAAAAATGACCAAACAGCCACAGCAAGGAGCAGAAGCTGCCCCTCTTTCAGCAACAACTGTATTAAAAGTTGCTGTAGAATTGGCTTTAGAAGTTTGAGAAACTGACTTTCATCACTTATTTTTTCCTTTTTCATCGTCTAGCCTTCATACCGACCCGAAGTTTCTTTACGCTAAGTAAAACGGCGCCGATTAACAGTAAGGTATAGCAGATCAAATGTGCCGCCCAAAGGGGGAAATCAATGCCCGCTAACTTCTGGATTTCCTCGGAGTATGTAGGTTCGATGAAACCGATCATGACAATTGGTGTATTAAGCATGGCCGCTATATAAGGCAGAGGGTTTGTTGTAGGTGTAACAGAATTCCCCTGCAATCCTAAAGCCATGCTGGAGAAAAGCAAAATCAATAGGGCTGTTCCCCCGACTAAAAACAATGTGACCCCATAAGTGGTTACCATCGCGGCTATTGTTTTACGTACGAGTGTAGAGAAAAGTACGCCTATGCTGCCATACACGATGACAGTAAAAACATTGAACCCTAATACCATTAAAAGTTGTGCGGGTGAAATTCCGCCAAATAAAAACACGATGCTATATAGCGGCAAACTAGCAACCACTAACAATAACAAATAGGAAATGGATGAAATTAACTTCCCAAAAATAATACCCGTGGAGCTTTGCGACGTCGTCAATAGAATATTCAAGGTCTGTCGCTCTCGCTCACTAGAAATGACCCCGGCTGTCAGCCCTGGTGTAATGAAAAGAATCAAAGCTAACTGAACTACCGCTAAAAATATGAACATCGACCGGCTTGAATCAGGATCAATATGCCCCCCTATATTGGATAGCGATTGGATAAAGATCATGCCAATGACGATAGCTCCAATAGCAAGAACATAAAATAAAACACCTAAAAAACTTTTGAAAGAGCGAAACCGCAGTTTAAATTCTTTATTTAAGACAGGATTCATCAGCCAGCTTTTCATGACAGTTCGACCCCTTTCGTAATTTCCATAAATACGTCCTCAAGATCCGTCTCAATTTCAGCAAATGAGACAATGGGCAAATCCTGTAACATACAAGACTTCAACAGTTTTTGTTGGGCAAATGCATCTCCTTTGAATAAAAACTGAATCGTTTCCCCATCAAGATGGACGCTGATTTGACTAATGTCAGGATTGTCTTCAAAAAAAGCAATGGAACGCTCAACATCCTGATGTACTTTTACGATAAGACTCTTTTCGCCTTGAAGTTTATGCTGAATTTCTACAACAGTTCCTTGCGCTTTCAATTTCCCTTGATCGATAATGCCAAGTACATCACACATCTCAGCAAGCTCCGGTAAAATATGGGATGAAATCAAAATCGTTTTCCCCATATTCTTTAACTCTTTTAATATCTCACGCATTTCCACCCGAGCACGTGGATCAAGGCCCGACGCCGGTTCATCAAGAATAAGTACCTCCGGGTCATGGATCAGGCTCCGTGCCAAACATAGTCGCTGCTTCATTCCACGCGAAAGCAAGTCAACATAAGACTCACGTTTATCGGATAAATTAACGAGTTCAAGCAACTGAGGAATCAGTTTACTCCGTTCCGACAGGGGAATTCCATAGCTAGCACCATAAAAGTCCAAATACTCCTCAGCTTTCAATTGATCGTACACCCCAAAGAAATCAGGCATATAACCGATTTGGCTGCGTACTTGTTTTGGCTCCTTCGAAATATTGTAGCCATTAATATAGGCGGTACCTGACGTTGGAGCAAGAAGGGTTGCCAAGATGGAAAAGGTCGTTGACTTTCCGGCACCATTTTGTCCGACGAATCCAAACACGGTTCCTTTGTCAATTTGCAGGTCCAGGTGATCCAATGCGGTGAAATTGCCATACTTCTTCGTTAACTGTAAAATCTCTATCATTTCGTCACTTCTCCCTTCACATTGATTTCCGGCACCCTTAAACTTGAATCGTCTTCGCTTTCTTTAATTATCTTAATTTGAATATCTCCTTCTTTTGAAATATAAGAAGAGATCTCTTCTTGTCCTTCAATCGAAATAGACCGTTCTTCAGCAGGTATAGGTTCATATTTTTCAGTTGAAAAGTTATAGAGTTCATATTGAATTTTTTGTTTACTGAACTTAATCGACAATTGCTTCGCTTTAAACGAATGATCTTTCATGATTAAAGGAACTTGACTGAAATATTCATATTCGCCTATTTCAAACCAATGTTCTCCGATTCCTGCTTCTTCATCATAAGAACCGCGGATGACATCCACCCAGCTTTTGAACATTTCTTTCGACAGGGTTACATCACCAGAAAAAATTGTTTCTGGTTCGAAAGTTTGAAAAATAAGGTTATCTATATTCTTTTTTGGCTTTTTCGATACTTTAATATCGACGATTGAATCACTGGTCACCCCAGCAATGACAGGGTCGGTACCGGCATTTACCCCGCTAAAGAAAAAAGTTTCCGTTACATAAAGCAATTGATCTCTTCGGATTTTATCGAGGTCTATTTTTTGTCCTGCGTTCCAGTTATTCATCGGTCCTGATGTCACAGCATAAGGCTCAATCAAGAAGTCTCCCTTCAACTTTTCTTTAACCGTTAACGTTTCCCCTTTTTTTAACTTACCAAGATTAATTCTTTCTTGGCCTGACATAATTAGCAATTCTTTAAAGTCATATGGTGTTTCATTATGAATCGTTCCGGTCAAGGTTTTATTTTCAACTGTCAAATCAGTCTTGAATTGACCAACATTCCCTTTATAAACTTTTCCAAGTAATGACCGAGTTGACCAATATTCAACGTTTGGAAAGATAAGTTCCGTATCTATCGCTTTTTCCTCAAGGATTGGTGACCGTTTAATGTTTCCTCCTAAGCTTTCCTGCGTCATTGGCAAAGCAGTCATCTCATTTTTTGGGAAAGACAGTGCATAATCCCCACCTTTATTGGAAAGGAGGACATCAGATTGAAGTCCGACAAGTTGACCATCCTTAGAATGATAGATTCCGAGTTGATTCAGTTGCGGCTGAGCAAGACGGTCTTTCGCCCCGACAGTAAAAGTCAAGACTGACGTGATACAGGCAATCAAAGGAATAATCCACCATGCATGCTCTCTTTTGTCGATTTTTTTCAAAACTACATATAAAATAGGTACAATAATTACGATGTAAGCACACAGTAGAAATAATAATTGTCCAATCGATAAGGTAGTATCATCAAAATAGCTATTAGGCTCATTCAATTCCCATTGCGCCTGCTCCAAGAAATTTTCCGTTGAAGAAAATGAGTTTATGTCTGCCTGATTTAAAATCTTTTCAAGCCAGGTACCATACCCTTTCCATGAAGCTAGCGGCTGGTCTCCAAGTGAAAAGCCTGTTTGAACAATTACTCCGTTGCCGTACTGTTTTTTCACAACTGCCGGAAATTCACCGCTTTTTGTGAGAATTTCCGCTCCCTTCTCTACATCACCAATAAAGCCAGGTATATAGCTAAAGGAAGGCCTATCCTTTTCCTTTTTGGCAAAAAGGGCAGTTTCAAGCTTAACCTCTTTATCCATTTTCATCGGTAGAAGATCATAAATAGATCCATATTGCTGTGCTCCATTTGGCGATGCTCCAGCAATTAAAATACCCCCGGATTTGATCCAGCCTTTTAACGCTTCTTGCTGCGCTGCATCCAAAGCAGCAATTCCATATTCGTCAATAATCAAATAACTTAACATTTCAAGGCCCATAGAACGACTTGGTAGTTCTTCCTTTGTCAGTTCAATCATCGTGGAGTCTGTTGATGGCAAAACCCTTAATTCAGTCAACCGGTCGTACTTTTGACTTAATACACCAATTATGTCCTGACTTTCATCATAATATTTCGGTGTTAATATCTTTGGACCTGAATAGTCTACTTCTTTACCATTCTGCCAATCTCCCTCATAGAGATAAATCGACTTATTCAATACGTTTCCATTGTAATTATCATCCGTGTAGCCCGGAAGTGAAATCGAATAGGTTTTCGAACTTCCCTTTGGCAACTCTACTTTTAGGGCCTGTGCCCCACCGTACTCATAAGTGGGTTGAAATTGAAACATAAGCGTACCGCTAAAGGCCTCTCCCTTATTTTCAATTTGCACTTTCATTGGCATTGCCATTGAACGCTTTATGTATCCATCAAAACCTGGTTCAATCGATATTTTAATCTTCGGGTCAGCTGCTTCTGCCTGTGGCGCCAACATATGTAAAAATATGCTGAAAAGTAATAAACAAGCAGCTATTCCCTGTATTTTTCTGAACAACCTGACTCCCCCTTTTCTTTAATTAAATAGACGACCAAATACTGAAAAAGTATACAGCATTTGGGAAAAAAGTAAAGAGAATTTCGAAAAGTAATGGAGATGCGCAAAAAAATTGACAAAAAAATCCGGAAGAGAAAATCCCTTCCGGACTACCAAAAAATATTAAGTTTCTTCTTTATCAATGATATCAGCAAAGAGGCCGTATACATATTTCTCAGCATCGAATTCCTGAAGATCGTCCATTTTTTCACCAAGCCCGACAAATTTAACGGGAATAGATAGCTCATTGCGGATTGCCAAGACAATTCCACCTTTCGCTGTGCCATCAAGCTTCGTTAAGACTATTCCAGAAACATTGGTCGCTTCCTTGAACGTCTTCGCTTGAATAAGTGCATTTTGTCCTGTTGTTGCATCAAGAGCAAGTAACACTTCATGTGGTGCACCAGGTATTTCACGTTCAATTACACGTTTCACCTTTTCCAATTCCTTCATTAAATTCACTTTATTTTGCAAACGACCAGCTGTATCACAAATCAGGATATCCGCCTTACGTGCCTTAGCAGCCTGAATGGCATCGAACATAACCGCGGCAGGATCAGAACCTTCTCCTTGCTTGATTACACTGACACCAACACGTTCTCCCCATACCTCGAGCTGTTCAATTGCTCCGGCACGGAATGTATCACCAGCTGCTAATACAACCGATTTACCTTCTGCCTTAAACTTATGAGCAAGTTTACCAATTGTCGTTGTTTTACCTACCCCATTCACTCCGACAAACAGAATGACAGTTAAACCATCTTCTTGTATGTTCAGGCTTGATGTCTCTTCCTCATCACCTTGATAGATTTCGACAAGTTTTTCGGAAATAACAGATTGCACTTCTCTCGTATCAGAGATATTTCGGAGTTTCACTTCCATTTTTAATTGATCGATTAATTCCATTACCGTATCAAAGCCTACGTCAGCCTGGATGAGGATTTCCTCAAGTTCTTCAAAAAAGTCTTCATCCACTTTCCGGTAACGGGCAACGAGTTCATTAACCCGTCCAGTAAAGGAATTCCTCGTCTTAGTTAAACCTTGCTTAAATTTTTCGCCAATGGATACTTCTACTTCTTTTTCTTCCTGGGTCGTAAATTTTTCTTTTAGCTTCTTGAAAAAACTCATTGTCCCACTTCCTCTAATTCATGAATTTATACTTCTACAAAGTTCTCTGATTCTTCCATGCGGACGGAAACGAGTTTGGAGACACCTGACTCCTGCATCGTAATGCCATAGAGGACATCTGCCTCCTCCATCGTACCTTTACGATGAGTAATCACGATAAACTGTGTTTCCCTACTGAATTTCTTTAAAAATTGGCTGAAACGTACTACGTTCGCCTCATCAAGAGCTGCCTCGACTTCATCAAGGATACAGAAAGGCACTGGTCGAACTTTTAAAATGGAGAATAAAAGTGCAATCGCGGTCAACGCTCGTTCTCCACCGGATAAGAGACTTAAATTCTGCAGTTTTTTCCCCGGTGGCTGAGCAATGATATCTACTCCCGTATTAAGTAAATCATCTTGATTTGTCAGCTTCAACTCAGCTCTACCCCCGCCAAACAACGCTTTAAAGACTTGCTCAAACTCTTCACGAATTGCATAGAAGGTATCCGCAAAGCGGCGTTTCATTTCATCATCCATCTCATCGATAACTTGGAATAATGTATCTTTCGCCTGCTGAAGATCTTCCTTTTGGCTAAGAAGGAACTCATAGCGTTCGGCCACACGCGCGTATTCCTCAATCGCCCCTAAATTAACCGTCCCTAATTCCTCGATGGCAAGTTTGATGAGCTTCACCTTCTTTTGAGCTTCTTCTACAGGCATCACCAATGGATACTGTTCTTTAGCCCCTTCAAAGGATAGCGTATATTCTTCGCGTAAATGGTCTAGTCGATTTTCTAATTCCACATCGAGTCGGGTTAGTTTAACCTCTTCATCCTTAATCACTTCAACAATACCCTTATAAAGGCGGCTTTCCTCTTTTAAGGATATTTCAAACGCTTCAACCTGCGATTGCATTTCGGCTTTTTCTTGTTTTTTCACGGAAATTTCTTCAATTGCTCTATTTTTATCAAGCAATTTCTGCTGTGCCATATCCTCAAGTGTTTCTTCTCCACTCGAACTGTCAGTCATTTCATTAGTCAAGAGTCCCAAATCATCCTTATTTTCAGCAAGTCTGCTTGTTTCTTTTGCAAGATCCGATTCAAGGCGCTCCATCTTTTCTTTTTGGTTTTGTAGCTGTCCACGTTTAGAGGCCAATGTAACTCTTAACTCATTTGTTTCTTCAGAAAGGCTCTCTTTAGAGGTTTGTTGAGATTGTTTTTGTTTCGTCATATCAGCAATCAATCGGTCAAGCTCTTCAATTTCAGTTTTACATGAATCCAAGAGCTCTTCCAATTCTTCCAGTCTAGCTGTTTTTTGCTGTTGTTCTTCTAAATATGAATTTTTATCCAAATCATAAAGATGCAGACGATCATTCACATTTCTTTCCTGCAGCTCCACTTCACGAAGTTCACCTTTTAGGGATTGTTCTTGTAAACGAAGGGTTTCACCTGCTTTTCTGGTTTGTTCAAGCGTTTGCTCTTGAACACCAACATCCACTTTAAACTGTTTGACCTGCTTTTCAAGCTGGTTCGTTTTCGATTCCATGGCGGCAAGTTTTTGGTGCAGTTCTTCCAATTCAGTTTTCCTTGAAAGCAGAGAGGTTGTTTTTTGCTTTAGCGCTCCACCTGTCATTGAACCACCTGGATTGACGACATCCCCTTCAAGCGTTACAAAGCGGAAACGGTGCTGTACCATTTTTGCCAGGTCATTAGCACCCTTTAAATCTGTCGTGATAATGACGGTGCCAAGTAGGTTTGCCGCGATTGCTGCATGTCTTTCATCATATTGGATTAATGATGAACCAGTCCCGACAAAAGCAGCATGGTTTTTCAGCATCGATAATTGGTTCGGTGAAATCTCTCTTCCTTTTATGACTGATAAAGGCAAGAAAGTCGCTCGGCCGTACCGATTTTTCTTCAGGAAGGAGATGGCTTCACGTGCATGCTCTTCGCGCTCTACAACCACATGCTGCATCGCTCCACCCAGTGCCGTTTCAATGGCCGTTTCATATTCCTTTGGAACCTTAATTAATTCTGCAACTGCCCCTTCAATGCCTCGAAGGGTTTCTTTCGCTTTTAAAACTTCTTTAACACCTTGAAAAAAGCCTGCATAATCCTCTTCCATTTCTTCAAGCAGCTCTTTGCGTGATTTTGCTTGTTGTAGGAATTGATAGGCCTTATATAGTGTAGTTTCTTGTTTTTGATACGTATCTTTTGCTGCATTTAGTTTATTCTGCTGATTTCGGAAAAAAGAAACATGGTCTTCAAGCTGCTTGGTCACCTTTTCCATCAGCTGTGTATATTCCTTTTTTTTTGCGGTGATATCTGTTCTTTCCTTTAAAAACTTTTCGTTTTCCTGATCAAGCTTGGCATTTTTATGTTCCTGCTGTGTAAGCTGCTGAAGCAGGTATTGCTTTTCATTTTTTGCCGATGCCTGCTTGTTCAACCACTCGATGTAGTCACTCTTTTTCACTTCGATCATGGCTTCAATATCGCTATTGAATAGGCCTAGGCTTTTTTGCTTTTCATGTAAAATTTCTTGTATGCCCTTTACTTCGGAGTTGAGTGCATTTAGAATTTCCGTTTCTCTTTCCTTTTGTAAAGACAAACGCTCAACCGCTGCTTCGCCTTCTACGATCGCTTTTTCAAGCTGTGACTTATTTTGGGCAGCATTTTTTTTTCGTTCTTTCAATACTTCTTTACGGCCTTCAAGCTTTTCAAGCTCTTCACTTGCATTCAACAGTATTTCCTGAAGTCCATTAATTGATGTCTCAAGTGTGGCTAGATTGCCCCGGACATTTTTGAGATGCTCTTCCCGCTCATGAAGCTGGCCACCCATTTGTTGCTCCATCTCATTATGTTTTTCAAGTTCTTGGGACAAGCTTTCCCATTTTGCATAAAGTTCTTCTATTTCAAAAACGGTTAAAGCTACTTCTATTTGTTCAAGCTCCTCTTTCTTCTCCAAATATTCCTTGGCGAGAGAAGATTGAATTTTTAACGGTTCCACTTGGCCCTCTAATTCATGGAGAATATCATGGACCCGGTTTAAGTTATCCTGTGTTTCCGTTAGCTTCGATTCAGCTTTACGTTTTCTTGTTTTATATTTTAAGACGCCGGCTGCTTCTTCAAAGATAACACGTCTTTCTTCTGCCTTACTGCTTAGGATTTCTTCTACTTTCCCTTGGCTAATGATAGAAAATGCTTCGCGACCAAGACCAGAATCCATAAACAATTCAATGATATCTTTCAGTCGGCAACCTTGATTATTAATGAAAAATTCACTTTCACCCGATCGATACACCCGTCTTGTTACACTGACTTCATGAAAGTCAATCGGCAGGGTATTGGTCTCGTTATCAAGGGTCAAGGAAACCTCTGCAAAATTTAACGCTTTTCTCGTGTCACTTCCTGAAAAGATGATATCTTCCATTTTTGCACCACGCAGCGATTTTGCAGACTGCTCTCCAAGTACCCATCGGACTGCGTCGGTCACATTACTTTTACCGCTTCCGTTTGGTCCAACCACTGCCGTGACACCAGGTACAAAATCAATCGAAATTTTATCTGCGAAAGATTTAAATCCTACAACGTCCAAGCGTTTGAGGAACATGACCTTTCCTCCTCTACTGTTCAACTATCTTGTTGAGCTTTTTTCTTTTAAAACGATCAATGCGTGCTCGGCAGCATGCTGCTCCGCTTCTTTTTTCGATTTTCCTACTCCAGAACCCAAATCTTCTCCATTCAAAGAGACAGTCGAAACAAATTCACGATTATGGGCCGGCCCTTTTTCATGCAAAATTTTATATTGCAGGACACCGATAGCATCTCTCTGTATGAGCTCTTGAAGCTGGCTCTTATAATCCATCACATGAGAAAAAGCACCCTCGTCTATCTTCGGAAATACAACATTTTTCAAAAACTGCACAACTGGCTCTAATCCTTGATCGAGGTACAAAGCCCCTATATAAGCTTCAAATACATCCGCAAGCATGGCAGGACGTTCTCTTCCGCCTGTCATTTCTTCCCCTTTTCCAAGTAATACATATTCCCCGTAAGAAAGACTATTGGCAAAGGCAACAAGTGATGGCTCACAGACAATGGCTGCCCTTAATTTTGTAAGCTCCCCTTCACTCATCATCGGATATTTTTGATACAAGTATTTAGATATAGTCAGTTCAAGTACAGCGTCTCCTAAGAATTCAAGCCTTTCGTTATCTTCATAAGGCTTACGGCGATGCTCATTCACATAAGATGAATGTGTAAAAGCTTGTTTCAATAAATTTTCATCTTGAAAATAGAAACCTAAACTTTCTTGTAACTGTTTAAATTTATTATCTTTGATTGATGGTTTACGATTATTTCCGTTCCTACGTATCACACAAAACCCTCCACAACGGTTCAAAAAAACATATTTTTCCAATATATAAAAAGAAACTTGGCAGGAATTCCTGTCAAGCCTTCCTATGTACCATCATACAGTATAATCCGCTTAATGAAAACTAGCCGGCCGGCTTACAGCTAGGCAGACGGAGGCTCAGTTGGATGTATACTTATTCCCTTAAAATCAGCCGCTGCTTCAGGCTTCTTTAAGTATAAGAGAAAGCTCCGTTAAAAAACGGAGCTTTTAGTCAAAGGACATTTCATTACATAGTGCTTTTTATGTAATTCACAGCATCACCTACTGTGGCGATTTTTTCAGCATCATCGTCCGAAATTTCCATATCAAACTCGTCTTCAAATTCCATAACTAGTTCGACTACATCTAGGGAATCGGCACCAAGATCTTCTTTGAAAGAAGCTTCAAGTTTCACTTCTGATTCTTCAACGTTCAAACGATCTACAACGATTTTAGTTACTCTTTCTAATACATCTGCCAATGTTTTCACCTCCCCTCAAAACATTATAAATTAATTTTGAAAAAAATCAAAGAAAATCTACATAACCATGCCGCCATCAACATGAAGAGTTTGTCCAGTCATATATTTGCTTGCATCTGAAGCCAGGAAAGACGTCACTGCAGCTATGTCTTTAGGGTCACCAAAACGGGCCAGTGGAATTTGATCCAGCATCGCTTTTTGGACATCTTCAGGCAATTCCCCTGTCATATCCGTCGAGATAAAGCCTGGAGCAATCGCATTGACCGTAATCCCTCTTGATGCAAGTTCCTTGGCTGTAGTTTTAGTCAAGCCGATCACACCAGCTTTGGCCGCTACATAATTAGCCTGCCCTGCATTTCCGCTAACGCCGACGATTGATGCCATATTAATGATCCTTCCGCTACGTTGCTTCATCATTTGTCTAGTTACTGCTTTTGTGCAAAGGAACACACCTTTTAAATTTGTATTAATGACTGAATCCCATTCTTCTTCTTTCATCCGCATCAGTAGGTTATCACGTGTGATACCAGCATTATTAACTAGAATATCTACTCGGCCAAACTGTTCGACGACCTCTTTGATCATGCTTGTTACCGATTCACTATTTGCAACATCACATTGAATCGCAAATGCTTTACGGCCCAATGCCTTGATTTCACCTACCACTTCATTGGCTTTCGATTCGCTACCAGCATAATTGATAGCAACATCTGCTCCCTGTCGAGCAAGTTCTAAAGCAACTTCCCTGCCAATACCACGGGACGCTCCAGTTACAAGTGCTTTTTTACCTTCTAAGATCATGCTTATGCCCCCTTCAATGCTTCAACTGTTTTAGTTAGAGTATCTAGATCAGAAACTGAGTAAATGTTAACAGAACGATCAATTTTCTTTATTAATCCGCCTAATACTTTTCCAGGGCCTACTTCGATGAACGTATCAACACCTAATTCAAGTAGTTTTTTAACGCAATCTTCCCAAAGTACTGGTGAGTACAGCTGTTCAATTAATTTTTCTTTAATTTCTGCCGGAGCGGTAATAGGGCTTGCCGTTACATTTGAAATCACTGGTATTTCCGCTTGTTGAAAGCTCACTTCATCAAGTACTTTCTGTAATTTTTCAGCCGCTGGTTTCATCAATTCTGAATGAAACGGCCCGCTTACTTCAAGTGGAAGTGCCCGCTTTGCTCCATTTTCCTTTGCTTTTGCACTAGCCAGCTTTACGCCTTCTGTAGTCCCTGAAATGACGATTTGTCCCGGACAATTTATATTAGCTAATTGAACAGATTCCCCTGTTGCAGTAATTTCAGCAGTTACTTCAGTAAGTGCTTCACGGTCCATTCCTAGAATCGCAGCCATTGAGCCTTGACCATTCGGTACCGCAGCTTCCATGAATTCGCCACGCTTACGGACAGTATAAACGGCATCTTCAAAAGAAATTGCACCTGACGCTACTAATGCAGTATATTCTCCTAAACTATGTCCTGCCGTAAAATCGGGTTTGATGCCTTCTTCTTCTAACGCCCTAACAAAGGCATAACTTGTAGTCAATAATGCGGGTTGCGCATTGTAGGTTACCGTTAATTCTTGTTGTGGTCCATTAAAGATAAGCTCAGAAAGTGGAAAATCAAGTTTTTCATCCGCTGTTCGGAAAATTTGCTGAGCTCGTTCGTTTTCCTGAAATAAGTTCTGACCCATTCCTATTGACTGTGAACCTTGTCCTGGAAAGACAAAAGCAATTTTACCCATCAGTTAATCCCCTACCTCTATAAATTATTGATCTTTTTCTATCGTCTTCGCAATGGTCGGAATGACGTCATGGCTAACCATATCACGTGTCTGGCGGATTGCATTATAGACAGCGTTCGCATCGGAAGATCCATGCGCCTTAATGACAGGTGCCTTCAAACCGAATAAGCCGGCACCACCATACTCCGAGTAATCCATTTTATTTTTAATGCCTTTTAGTTCCGGTTTCACTAGTGCTGCAGCAATCTTACTCTTCAGATTGCTCATCAACGCTGTTTTTACCATTTTAAAGACACTCATAGCCGTACCTTCAAGGGTCTTCAATACCATATTGCCAGTGAAGCCGTCCGTTACGACTACATCTGCAGGTCCGTTAAGGAGATCCCTTGCTTCTACATTACCGATAAAGGAAATTTCTGATGATTGCTGCAGCAATGTGAAAGCATGCTTCGTCAGTTCATTTCCTTTTTTTTCTTCAGTCCCGATATTCAAAAGTCCGACGCGGGGCTTTTCAATACCGCGTACTTTTTTTGCATATACAGAACCCATTATGGCAAATTGAAGCAGATGCTCCGGTTTCGCATCGGAATTCGCACCTACATCAAGAAGAACAAAACCTTTTCCATCGATTGTCGGTAAAGTCGGAGCCAATGCAGGACGTTCAATTCCTTCTATTCTACCGACAACAAACAAGCCTGCAGCCATTAATGCACCTGTATTACCGGAAGAAATGCATGCATCTGCCTCTCCGTCAGCCACCTGTTGAGCTGCCAATACCATCGAAGCACTTTTCTTGCGGCGAACTGCACGAACTGGTTCATCGGTACTTAAAATCTTTTCTTCTGTATGTATAACACTTATCCGGTCATGTTCCGTTAAGTATGGGCTAATTTCAGCTTTATTGCCTACCAAGGTTATTTCTACATCGGAAAAGGCCTCGACAGCTTTCATTGCCCCTAACACCTGTGCCTTGGGAGCATTATCGCCACCCATTGCATCTATCGTTATTTTCATGTTCTTTCATCCTTTTCTTGAAAGTTAAGAGCGATACATATCGAACTCGCCTTTAAAAACCAGTTCATTTCCCACGTAGCTTCTAACTTCCACCACGGAACGATCTGTAGTGTGGTCCACGTTTTTAACTTTCGCTTTAGCTACCACTCTTTCATTTTCTTTAACAGAACGAGTAAATAAAATGGATGCTTTCGCTGTTAATGCCAGTTCATCATTGATAACCGCGACAGCTAAAGAATTTGCTTGGGCAAAAAGGTGATGTCCCCTTGCAATTCCATTCCGCTTAAAGACATGCTCTTTTTTTATATCTAAAATAGAAATTGCATTTTCATCTAAATTAAGATCAATTACTTCCCCGATGATTTCATCCAAAGGCAAAGCTCTAATTTCGTCACTGAATTTTTTCTCGGCCACGTTTTTAATACGTTCTCGAAGCTCCGGTATCGATAATTCAAGACGGTCGAGCCTAATTGTTTGGACGCTCACCGAATACTTTTCAGCCAGCTCCTCATCCGTTACAAAAGGATTCTGTTTAATCGTTTCGATTAATAATTGCTGGCGTTCCTTCTTGTTTCTTCGCATTTGAAGGTCACCATCCGTAGTATTATGACTAGGTACTAATAGTAGTATATATATTTTAAAAACAGATTGCAAGATATTGTAGAAATTCTCGCAATCTGTTAATGGATTTCTTTATTATTCATTAATCCAGCTTTTCTCCAGTTAATACGCCTGTTCTCTCTAAATAAGCCCTTAGAGGTGCATATTCTGGTGAATGCCAAAAGCTTTGGGAGGCAATCAATTTTGCGGCATCTGTCCTAGCAACTTCTAGGGTCCGGTAATCGTGGACCATGTCGGCTACTTTGAACTCAGGAAGCCCGCTTTGTTTTTTGCCGAAAAAGTCCCCGGGGCCTCGAAGTTCTAAATCTTTCTCGGATAGGACAAAGCCATCATTTGTCTCTGTCATGATTTTCATTCGTTCTTTGCCGACTTCTGTCTTAGGATCAGCAAGAAGAATGCAAAAAGACTGATCACTTCCCCGTCCTACTCGCCCTCGCAACTGATGTAGCTGGGATAGACCAAAGCGTTCAGCATCATAAATAACCATCACCGTTGCATTAGGGACATTTACGCCAACTTCGACAACCGTTGTCGAGACAAGAATTTGCACTTCATTGGAACTAAATTGCTGCATTACTTCGTCTTTTTCATCCGCTGGCAAACGCCCATGCATAAGCCCTACTTTATAACGGTTCGCAAAGTACTGTGTCATCATTGCATGAACATCAAGAACATTTTGTAAAGAATCAAGCTTTTCCGACTCCTCAATTAAAGGACAAATGACGTATGCCTGTCTACCCTGCTTAAGTTCCTTTTCCACAAAAGTTAAAATCCGATCAAGCATTTGGTGCTTCGCCCAATACGTTTCAATAGCTTTGCGTCCAGCCGGCATTTCGTCAATGGTCGAAGCGTCCATCTCTCCAAACACAGTAATCGCAAGCGTACGCGGAATTGGTGTTGCCGTCATAAATAGAACATCTGGATTTTCGCCTTTTTCACGAAGGATACGACGCTGCTCCACCCCGAAACGATGTTGTTCATCGGTTATGACAAGACCGAGGTTCCTAAAATTCACTTCATCCTGGATTAATGCATGAGTTCCTATCAAAAGGTCTAGTTCCCCTGATTCAAGATTCTGTAATAGTTCTCTGCGCTTCTTGCCTTTCACCGAACTCGTCAACAAGGCTACCTTTACTCCGATGGGTTCTAGCATTGCCTTCAATGATTGAGTGTGCTGCTCAGCCAAAATTTCAGTTGGGACCATAAGTGCGCCTTGGAAACCAGCTGAAATCGTTGCATTTAGGCAAACAGCGGCAACCACCGTTTTTCCTGACCCAACATCCCCTTGAAGCAAACGGTTCATCCGGTAAGGAGATTTCATGTCATTTAAAATTTCTTCAACGACCCTATTTTGAGCGTTTGTTAAAGGAAAAGGTAGGGTTTTTATGAATGTATTCACTTGCTCTCCCTCAATGTCCTGGCCAGTTCCTTTTGACTGCTCACGCTGTATTTTACGAAGCGCCTGCATTTTCAATTGAAAGAATAAAAATTCTTCATACACAAAACGGCGTCGGGCCTGTTTGACATCATTAGCCGATATAGGAAAATGCATCATGCGAAGAGCTTCTTTACGCGGCATCAGTTTGTATGTGGCCAAGAGCTGTGGTGGCAAATTTTCTTCAATCATGGCCCCATATTGAGAAAAAGCATTGGCGATAAAGCGACGCATCCCTTTTACAGTAATATTTCCTTTTACTGAATACACGGGTTCGAACTCTTTTTCCCGACTATGGTCCCCGACATGACATTCGGAACCAGTAATGGTTTGGCGATGTCGGTCCCACTTTCCAGTCACCGTGACGGTTTCGCCAATCGTAAGCTTCGGTTTCAGATAAGGTTGATTAAAAAAAATGACATTTATCAAATATCTGCCTGTAAGTAATTTGATCGTCAGCCTGGATTTTTTCTTCCCAAAGTAACCTAAAGTCGGAACCGTATGAATCTTCCCTTCTACAGTAACCCTCTCATCATGTTCAACCGTTTCTAAATCTCTCAATCGATAATCTTCATAGCGATAGGGAAGATGTTCAAGGAGATCTACGACGGTATGGATCTCCATTTCCTGCAAGGCCGCAGCCGTTTCACCCCCAATGCCTTTAACTGCTGTTATGGGTTCCTGTAAAGCAACGTTCACTTTTTATTTAGCGGCAAGCCAAAGATCTTTGCTTCCAACTCCCGTCCAGTCGGTGTAGCCGCTAAACCTCCTTGTGCTGTTTCTCTCAGAGCTGACGGCATCGTTTGTCCGATTTTGTACATCGCATCGATGACTTCATCACACGGTATCCGGCTTGTAATCCCTGCTAACGCCATATCAGCGGCAACCATTGCATTTGCTGCACCCATTGCATTTCGCTTCACACACGGTACTTCCACGAGCCCAGCAACCGGGTCGCACACAAGACCAAGCATATTCTTTAGAGTAATTGCCATCGCTTCTGCACTTTGTGCTGGCGTCCCTCCCGCCAATTCAACGATAGCTGCAGCCGCCATACCCGAAGCCGAGCCGACTTCCGCCTGGCAACCTCCTGCCGCTCCAGAGATGGATGCGTTATTCGCTACAACAAAACCAAACGCACCTGCTGTAAATAAAAACTCAATTTTCTGTTCCCGATTCGGTTTTAATTTATTTTGCAAAGCAAAAAGGGTGCCAGGTACCACACCAGCAGAACCTGCAGTGGGTGTTGCACAGATAGTCCCCATAGCTGCGTTCACTTCGTTTGTTGCCACAGCTTTGCTGACCGCATCCAACAACAGTTCACCTGATAAAGCATTTCCAGATTTAATGTAATTCTGAAGAAGAACTGCATCTCCACCTGTAAGGCCTGAAACAGAACGTACACCTTGCAGTCCCTTTTCAACAGCCTGTTCCATCACATCCAAGTTAACTCCCATTTGATCGATAATTTGATCACGGCTTTTACCCGTTACTTCCATTTCCTGTTCAATCATGAGAGTTGATATTTTTTTCTGCTTTGATTCTGCTAATTCTACTAATTCCGCTACATTTCGAAACATATTATCCTCTCCTTCCTAAGTGGAAACGATTGCCCTATTAATCGACAATCCTTGCCACTTGAGTAATGTTAGGGAGTGCTGCAATTTCATCGATGACAAGGTCTTCTAGATTATGATCCACTTCTATGGTCATCAAAGCCATCTTCCCTTTCTCTTTGCGGGACACTTCCATCTGGCCAATATTAATTTGATGCTTAGCTAAAATGTTTGAAACATTGGCAATTGCACCAAAGCGGTCATCATGAACAACCAGTATTGCAGGGTTATGGCCAGAAAGCCTCAATTTAAACCCATTCAATTCGATAATCTCGATCTTACCCCCACCAATCGATATTCCGACAAGCTCAAGCTCACCATCATCATCTCCCACCGTTATTTTCGCAGTATTAGGATGTTCCGGGACGGCTTCTTCTTCCCGAAAAGTAATTTTCATTTTCTTTTTACGAGCTATTTCAAGAGATTCTTTGATTCTCTCGTCAAATGTATCAAAATCAAGCAGGCCTCCTACAATGGCTACATCTGTTCCGTGGCCTTTATAGGTTTGGGCAAATGAACCATAAAAGGAAATAAGGGCCCATTTTGGTTCTCTGTTGAATAAATTCCTGGCTACCCTACCGATTCTTGCAGCTCCTGCTGTATGAGAGCTAGAAGGACCAATCATTACTGGGCCAATGATATCAAATACACTTCTAAATTTCATGATCTACTCCTCCTTCTTTAGAACTGAACTCAAAGGAACACGCTGGGAGTTATTTATATAGTACCCAAATTTACAGTCGCTCCATCAAAGCTGTTTATTATCCTTAATATCGCAAAAATAAACTGCATAGCCTAATGACATATGCAGTTTATTGCCTTTTATTCTTACAGTATCATAACAAAGCGACGGATCAGTCCCTTATTTTAATGATGCCTTAATTATTCAATTGAAAAAATGAAAGAATATAACGGTTGTTTTCCGTTATGGACTTCAACTTCAACGTCTTCAAAATTATCATTACAAAATGCAACAAGGTCCTCTACTTCTTCTTTAGTTGCATCCTCTCCATATAAAATGGTCAGGATTTCGGAATCTTCATTGATCATCTCAGAAAGAAGGTCCTTTGCTGCCTGAGATTTGTCTTTATCTTTCACTTTGATAGTTCCTTCATCGATTCCCATGAAGTCTCCGGTCTTGATTGTAAGGCCATCAATGTTCGTATCCCGGACAGCATAAGTAATCTGACCCGTTTTCACATGTGAAAGGGCTTCAATCATCGCCTTTTTATTCTCAGAAGCATCTTGTGATGGATTAAAAGCCAACAATGCAGCCATGCCCTGTGGCACTGTCTTCGTAGGAATAACAGTCACATAATCTCCCAGAACATCTGCAGCTTGATTGGCAGCCATAATAATATTTTTATTATTAGGTAAGATGATGACATGTTCGGCATGCGCCTCTTCGACTGCTTTAACAATGTCTTCTGTGCTAGGGTTCATCGTTTGTCCGCCTTCAATAACCGATTTAGCACCGATGCTTTTGAATAGCTCGCTGATACCTGTGCCCATAGCTACCGACACAACACCGTATTTTTCTTTCGATTTTGGCTTCATTTGAAGCGACGCATTCGTTTCACCAACAATCGCTGTATGCTGTTCGCGCATATTATCGATTTTCATCTTGATTAAACTACCATATTGCTGTCCATAATTAAGACAGTTACCAGGCTGTTCTGAGTGAATATGTACTTTTACAACTTCATCATCAGAGATGACTAATAATGAATCTCCGTATTCACTTAAATCGTTGCGGAACTTTTCTTCATCAAACGATTTGTTAGCCAGCTTGTCACTTTCCAATCGGACCATGAATTCTGTGCAATAGCCAAACACGATATCTTCAGTGTTCATATGTCCTTGTACGTTCATGTGATGCTCGGCACTGACCAAATCATCCATGCTTGGACCGTTTGCTGATCGGACAGGAAGAGCTTCACCTTTCAATACAGCAAGGAAGCCTTCATACACGAAAACCAACCCTTGTCCGCCACTGTCAACAACTCCCACTTCTTTTAATACAGGAAGAAGATCAGGTGTGCGTTTTAGTGAAGCATTTGCCTCAGTTACGATTTCCTCCATTACCTGAATAAGGTCCTGGTGCTTAGCTGCTGATGAAACCGCTTGCTTGGCAGCATCTTTCGCAACCGTTAAAATGGTACCTTCAACAGGCTTCATAACGGCTTTATACGCTGTCTGAACACCTGCATCAAAAGCTTGGGCAAATTCTTCACTATTAATTTCCGATTTATGTTCAATCGCTTTAGCAAAACCTCGGAAAAGTTGTGAAAGGATAACCCCAGAATTACCGCGTGCACCCATTAATAGGCCTCTTGAAAGAGAAGTACCCACTTTCCCGATATGTTCCTGCACATTATTTTGTACTTCCTTCGCTCCGGAAGTCATTGATAAATTCATATTTGTTCCAGTATCACCATCCGGAACAGGGAAAACATTCAATGCATCAACCATTTGGGCATTAGCTGCTAAATGATTGGCTCCTTGAATGATCATTTCTGCAAAGCGCTTTCCGTTTAAACTTGTAATTGACACAAAACTTTCCTCCTATTGCTTAAGGGTTCGTCACACGAACTCCCTGTACAAAAATGTTAACGGATTCAACAGCTAATCCGACCGTTTTGTCCAGAGTGTATTTTACCTTTGATTGCACATTATGTGCAACTTCCGAGATTTTAGTTCCATAACTCACGATAATATACATATCGATATGAACTTCTTCCTCTACTTGACGCACTATTACACCCTTTGTAAAGTTTTCTTTTCTTAAAATTTCGGCAATGCCGTCTTTAAATTGTTTTTTGGAAGCCATTCCTATAATTCCGTAGCAATCCACAGCTGCGCCGCCGGCTACAGTAGCGATCACATCATTAGAGATATCAATTTGTCCATATTTTGTTTGTAATTCGATAGACATTTTCTTTTCCCTCCCAAAAATCAAATCAACTAAAGACATTTTACTATAATGTCTATTGTTTTAAAAGTAAATGTCTTACGGTTCTTATTATAATTCAATTTTAAAGTATGTATGTCAAGGTATTTTTCTTGAAAGTAATTAACTGAAGTATTGCATTCTCACGGTAGGTATGATAAATTATTAAAGTATTTTACAAAGACTTAAGACGACTTTGAAAAACTTAAGCTTGTTGTAGTTAGGAGGGAATTTAACATGGCACGTAAATGTGTAATCACTGGAAGAAGAACTCGTTCTGGTAACAGCCGCTCTCACGCAATGAACGCTAGCAAGCGTACATGGGGCGCTAACCTTCAAAAAGTACGTATTTTAGTTGACGGTAAACCTAAACGTGTATACGTTTCTGCAAGAGCTCTTAAATCGGGCAAAGTAGAACGCGTATAATGTTACGGCATCCTCTCAGGATGCCTTTTTATTTGAAATGGCTGCATTTTTAATGGGTATGCTTTATTTGATCTGGCCTAGTCCTCATTCAAAAAAGTCATCACCCATTAATGGCTTGCCTATTCTTTTCATTGTCCTCCAATAATTCCGAAAAAATAACACCCCCCAAAATAGAGAGGTGTTATGGAGATAAGTATCAGCCTTTTTTAAACGCTCCGAGCATAGCCCTTACCAAACTGCCCAGAACTTTTGGCAATTTAATCGTATAAAATTTCATCATGCCCCTCCTCTTTGCATCCCACAAATAAGATGAAGTGGAATTTTTTCTATTACAACATAAGCTTTTAAGCGGATATAGGATGATCGTATATATCCGAATCTGCTCTAAGCATGAATTTTAATCACTGCTTCTTATCACCATTAATATGCCTTCCTCAAATGAAACATTCCCACAATCAGAAATTAGTTCATTGCTAATGCAGAGTGTCGACCCTATCTCTAGCCTTGCGTCAATTAGCGGATATTTGAAGCCTGAGAGTGTAATGCCGGTGATTTCTGCTGTAACAGGGAGTAGAGACACATACTTCTTGTCTTTCAAGGCAGTGACCTTATAAGAGCCCGGTGTCTTTACTGAAAATATATTTTGTTTATCAACTATGTACATATCTATTTCCTTATGAACAGGAAGGATGCTTTCTTTCTGAAGTAACTGGATATTACCAAGAAAATGATCCAATCTCCCTCCTGTAGCACCCAATATATGAATTTCACTTGGTTTTTGTTCTACAGCCCATTTAAAAGCAATTTCTAGATCCGTTTCATCCTTCTCAGAAGGATATAGATTGATATGTTCCAGTCTTTGATTAATACTCATATATTCATCTTCTGAAACTGAATCAAAATCGCCGAATACGTACCCAGGCTCTATATCATTTTCAAGCAGCGCCCACACTCCCCTATCGACTCCAACCCATAAATCTGTCATCTCTTTATATACTGTTAAATCCGGCCACAAATACTCAGGGCCTCCAGCCATTATACTAATAATCATGAAATCATCCTTCTTCATAAAATATTCTTATCGCTCATATCGTTACAGAAACATCGTTTTTATTAGCACATACTTTCTGTGTAAAAAAAGCCGATCACTATCATACGAATATGATAATGTCGGCTTTTTTCTTTTAGTTTCCACGAATCCTTTGAATAGCTGCACGGCGATCTTCTTGATTATATATGGCAGATCCGGCCACAAGCACGGTTGCCCCTTGCTCGATACAAAGTTTAGCCGTTTCTTCATTTACTCCGCCATCAATCTCAATTTCAAGCTTTGGATTATATTTGTCTGCCATCGCCTTCACTTCAGCAATTTTCGGTAGTACGGATGCGATGAACTTTTGCCCGCCAAACCCCGGGTTAACAGTCATTAACAACACCATGTCAATATCTTCGATGATAGGCTGAATTAAGGAAGCCGGAGTAGCCGGATTAAGCACAACGCCTGCATTCACACCAAAAGATTTAATTAACTGAATCGTGCGATGCAAATGCGTGCATGCCTCAACATGTACAGTTATATAATCAGCCCCCGCTTTCGCGAATGCTTCGATATAACGATCAGGGTGTTCAATCATCAAATGGACGTCAAGTGGAAGCCTTGTCACCGGTCGGATAGCATCGACAATTAATGAGCCTATCGTAATATTGGGTACGAAATGACCATCCATGACATCCACATGGATAAAGTCCGCACCGCCCCTTTCTACATCCAGAATCTCTTCTCCAAGTTTTGCAAAATCAGCTGATAAAATAGATGGTGCAATTTTAACCATTCTAATACCTCGGCTTTCTATCTCTAATTTCCTCTAAAAACTGCATATAGTGCTCATAACGATACCGTGGAATCTCCCCTGTATCAACCGCTTCCTTCACAGCACACTTCGGCTCTTTGTCATGCAAGCAAGCCCGGAATTTACAGTCTTCTCCATGCTTATGCATTTCTGGGAAGCAATAGGATAAGCGTTCTGCTTCCATTTCCATAAATTCAAGTGAACTGAATCCAGGTGTATCCGCAACAAGTCCAGAACCAATATGAATCAATTCCACATGACGAGTGGTGTGCTTTCCACGTCCTAAGTGGGACGATATATCATCTGTCTTTAAAGCCAATTCAGGATTGATTGCATTCAGCAATGAAGATTTCCCAACCCCTGACTGACCGGCAAATACACTTGTTTTTCCTTCTATATAAGGAACAAGCTCTTCAATACCACCAGTGGAAACTGACGAAGTCTCCAGCACTGTATAGCCCAACTTCTGATAGTCTTTGATATACTGAGACAATTTCTCTTGGCTCTCAGCAGTCACTAAGTCCATCTTCGTTACAACGATAATGGGTTCGATTTCGTTATCTTCAATAAGAACGAGAAATCTATCAAGCAAGGCTGGGCTGAAATCAGGTTCAACGGCCGAAAACACAAGAATGGCTTGATCTACATTTGATATCTGAGGACGAATCAATTCATTCTTACGTGGCTTTATTTCGGTTACAGTCCCATCTGTTTTATTATCCGCCTGATAAACCACATAATCACCAACAAGAGGTGTTACCTTATTTTTCCGGAATACTCCACGGCCTCGGCATTGAAAAACCTCTTCTCCATCAAGAACATAATAAAATCCACTTAATGCTTTAATAATTTTTCCTTCGGGCATAGCCACACTCCTAATTTAATATATTTAATTTGGATAAGAGACGGCTTCGTCGATAATGACCTGATTGTCCCGCATGACTTTATATCCGGCTTTCTTATCTGGAGATACCATTAGATCAATCTTTCGTTTTTCCGTTTCTACGATTAAAAATGATTCTTGAGGCTCCGTCATGCTATTGTTGATATCTTCAATGAAAATTTGGATCTCTTGCGCTTTGCCTGGCTCTACTGGATCATACTCAATCGTAATTTCCTCTGTTACCTTTTTTGGGGGGATTTCTTCTTTCCCTTTTGAAAGGACTACTTTCACCGTACTACCTTGCTCGACTCTAGTAGCCGGTTCAGGTGACTGTGATATGACAAGCCCCTCTGCAATGGAATCATTATAGACTTTATCTTCCACCTCAATCTTTATTCCACTGTCATTAGAGTAATCATTTAGGCCAGCTTGATTGAAACCGGTTAGGTTCTTTAAGCTTAATCGATCTGCACCTTTACTTATAGTAAACTCTAGTTCCCTTTCGGATGGTACGATTTGGGTACCTCCCGAAGGAGTTTGTTTTATTATCGTACCTGCTGCACTGTCATCATACTCTTCGGTCACGACAATGTCCTTGAACCCCATTTTTTCAAGGAAGGATTCGACATCTGAATACTTTCTGCCTTCATAGCTAGACAACGAAATCGTTTCTTTACCAATACTCTGGTAAATATCAATTTTCGCACCTACCTTGACCGTCTTGCCTTGCTTAGGGTTCGTTTTAATCACTAGGTCTTTTTCGACCTCTTCATCTTCAATCTCAATCGTATTTCCAACAACCAGTTTCAAATTAACCAATTCAGTAATAGCATCATCCAACTCTTTCCCTTTAAGATCAGGGATGGTAACTTCCTTCGAATCAAGCATCGTCGGTGCAAGAGTTATAGATAAAACAGCAAGCAGGGCAAGAACTAAAAAGATGGTAACTAAAATGGTAGACAATTTTTTTCGTTTTTTATCTTTTTGTTTTGACTTTGTTTTTTGTTTTTTCTGTTTCTTTTTTGTTTTAGTGTCCGCTTCTGACTCACTATCCTCATCATCCGCATAGACTAGAGTGTTTTTCTCCGGGCCCCTTACTATTGTCTCATCAATACTTGAAAGTTGATCATCCGTGATGATTGGTATGGCCTTTGTTGCATCATGATCTTCAGGAATAGCAAAAGGAGATTCATTTAAACGCTCTGGATTAAGCGACGTTCGAATATCATCTTCCATTGAATCTACACTTTCATAGCGGTAATATGAATCTTTTGCTGTCGCTTTTAAGATAATATTTTCCACACTTTGTGGTATTTCAGAGTTCCAGCGTTTTGGCGAAGGAGTTTCTGATTGTAAATGTTTAAGAGCTATCGAAACGGCAGATTCACCTGAAAAGGGTAATCTCCCCGTTAGCAATTCAAACATGACGATACCAAGTGAATAAATATCAGATTTCTTATTGGCCATTCCGCCTCTAGCCTGTTCTGGAGATAAATAATGAACAGAGCCTAAGACTGCGTTCGTCTGAGTTATATTCGTTGCACTTAGGGCCAATGCAATACCAAAGTCCGTAATTTTGACGGTTCCTTCTTTATCAATCAAAATATTCTGTGGCTTGATGTCCCGATGGATAATCCCGTTATGATGGGCATGGGAAATCGCTGCCGTAATTTGCTTCATGATATCCAAGGCTTTTTCAACTGGAATCGGATAATATTTTTGTATGTATTGCTTTAGTGTAAAACCGGCCACATATTCCATGACAATATAATAGATAGCATCTTCTTCACCAACATCATAAATACTTACAATATTCGGATGAGCTAGACTTGTTGCTGATTGTGCTTCACGATTAAAACGCTTGATGAACTCCTCGTCATTATTAAAATCCATACGAAGGATTTTCAACGCTACATCACGGTCCAAAATCATATCCCTTGCAAGGTAAACATTCGCCATACCGCCGCCACCGACCATCTCGATCAGTTTATAACGGCCGTTGATTCTTCTACCAATCAACATTGAGTTCACCTGCTTTCGCTTTCATCGATAAATTGAACAAGCACAAGGGTGATATTATCTTCTCCACCATAGTGATTGGCCTTATCTATTAACGAATTCGCCTTTTCTTCAAGTGGTTGCTCATTGGTAACTGTTTCTTCAAGTTCCTGTTCACTCACTTTATTCGTTAAACCGTCCGAGCAAAGCAAAAGTAAATCACTTTCTTCAAAAATGACCGTCGTAATGTCCATTTCCACTTGCATTTCTGTACCTAAGGCTCGTAATAAAACATTTTTCCGTGGATGATTCTCGGCGTCTTCCTTAGAAATCTGGCCTGAACGGACTAATTCGTTAACAAGCGAATGATCTTCAGTGACCTGCTTAAAACCACTTTCATTATACAAATAACATCGGCTGTCCCCGATGTTGGCAATAGTTGAAAATTTATCAGTACAAATGGCTGCAACAATGGTTGTCCCCATGCCCTTGCATTCTGTATTCGCCTCGGCATGTTCAAAAAGCAATTGATTAACCAAGAAAATTTTCTTTCTCAGCCAATCCTCTGCATCATTTGCTGTATCAATCCCGTTGGATTCCTCCCAGCCCTTTTTCAAAAGGTCGATCGTCATTGCACTTGCTACATCTCCGGCTCGGTGGCCGCCCATACCATCTGCAACGATGGCAAGGCGAACGCCTTCCGAATTCTTAAAGATTCCGCCATTATCTTCATTATGCTGGCGGACTTTTCCACGGTCAGTTTTAAATATTGCCCTCATAGGGTCACCTCGTCTCTTCTTTGCGCTCCTTGGCCCGAAGCTGGCCGCAGGCTGCATCAATATCACTGCCTTGTTCCCTTCGGATCGTTACATTAATACCACGCTTTTTCAATGTTTTTTCAAACTCAAAAATTTGGTCCCGAGGTGTACGTACATAGTCGCGTTCCGGTACATAGTTAACCGGAATTAAGTTGACATGGCATTTAATGTCTTTTATTAAATCGGCTAATTCTTCGGCGTGTTTCACTGAATCATTTTCGCCTCCGAATAGACCATATTCAAAACTGACCCGGCGCCCTGTTTTTTCTGTATAGTATTTGATGGCTTCAATCAAGTCTGGCAGTTTATAGGCCTTGTTGATTGGCATCAATTTACTTCTCAATTCTGTATTAGGGGCATGAAGGGAAACCGCAAAATTGATTTGCATGCTCTCTTCAGCAAACTTATAAATTTTTGGAATGATACCACTTGTTGAAACGGTAATATGACGTGCTCCAATGTTTAAGCCTTTTTCATGATTTATATTCTTCAAGAAAGACATCATATTATCATAGTTATCAAACGGTTCACCGATTCCCATAATTACGACTGAGCTAACGCGTTCTTCCACTTCATCAAGTGCCTGTTGTACCTTAACGACCTGGGCAACGATTTCTCCTGATTCAAGGTTTCGTTTTAAGCCGCCAAGAGTTGATGCACAGAATGTACAACCAATCCTACAACCCACCTGTGTTGTAACACAGATAGAGTTTCCATATTCATGGCGCATTAATACCGTTTCAATTGAATATCCATCATGCAGTTCAAATAAAAACTTCATGGTCCCGTCATTTGACGTTTGCTGAATCAATGTTTTTAATGTAGTGAATGTGAACTGTTCTTCCAGTTTATCGCGTAAAGATTTCGAAAGGTTGGACATATCTTCAAAACTAGAAATACGCTTTTTGTAAAGCCAGTCATAAATTTGATCTGCACGGAATGCCTTCTCGCCGTTTTCAACCAGCCATTCTTTAATTTGGTGAAGCTCTAATGAATAAATCGATGGTTTTTCTGGTGTTGTGTCTTTTTTTACTCTTGATGATTTAGTAATCTCTGCCATTTACAGCACCTTCTTTCTAAAACTCGCAATAAAGAATCCATCACTGCTAAAATATTGCGGGAACACTTGCAACGTATGGCCTTCAATAAATGGCTGAACACTTTCAGGCATTCTTGTGGCCAATGTCGTATCACTTTCAAAATCCGGATGGTTTTCCAAAAATGCTGCAGCAACTTTATCATTTTCTTCTTTATCCACCGTACATGTACTATATACTAACCGTCCGCCTTGTTTTACTAGCGGGGCAGCTGATTCCAATAACTGTTTTTGTATACTTGAGAGTTTCATTATATCATCTTTTGTTTTTGTGTACTTTACATCCGGCTTCCGGCGCATGACACCTAATCCTGAACATGGTGCATCTATAAGAATCCGGTCAAACCCTTCTTTATTAAAGTGTTCTTGGACGTTTCTGCTATCAAGGGCCATTGTCTTAATGTTGTTTCTTAGCTTTAGCCGCTCTGCCTGCTCTTTGATGAGTTTAACCTTATGCTCATGAAGATCAAGGGCATATACTTGTCCTGTGGTTAAGCCTTCTGCGATATGGGTTGTCTTACCTCCAGGTGCAGCACAGCAATCGAGAACAGCATCATTTTCATTGGCTCCTAACGCATGAGCGACTAGCATCGAACTTTCGTCTTGAATCGATAGATACCCCAATTTATAGCTTTCTGAATGAGCAAGATTTCCCTTATAGCTAACAATTGCTTCTGGAACAACATCACTTGCTTCAACATCATAGCCTTCTTCTGTCAAAATGCTGATTAGTTCACTGCGAGAAATCTGCTTTAAATTAACCCTTCCCGTCTGCAGTGGAGCTGTTAAGTTAATTTCACACATTTCCTTGGTTTTCTCATAGCCAAATTGCTCTACCCAACGCTTGACTAACCAAGCAGGATGACTTACCTCGATTGAGAGGCGCTCAAGCTCATCTTTGATATCATCAATAGGAGCTACACCATTTCTTTGAATATTACGAAGCACACCATTGACCATTGAAGACGTTCCCTTATGGCCACGCTTTTTCGAGATTTCGACAGCTTCAAAAATAATCGCGTGATCTGGTACTTTATCTAAATAAATCATTTGATAAACGGAGAGCCTAAGTAGGTTGATGACCCAGCTTAGCGTTTTTTTCGGTTGCTTAATAAATGGCTTCAAATAGTAATCCAAAGTCATTTTCCGCTGAATCGTACCGTAGCTTATTTCTGTTAGCAACCCACTATCCACACCGGATAACTGGTGCTTTTTAATCAAGTTGTTAAGTAAAAGGTTGCTGTAGGATTGGTTTTTTTCTACAGATTCCAAAATATCGAGAGCAATTTCACGTACTCCCTTTTTAGTTTGCTTCATTCTGTTCTCCTAACTTCATGCCTGCTTTAATGAACGACCCGGCTCCGCGCAAGTAATCTTTCGCCGGCATTTTTTTCTTTCCTGAAGTCTGCAGTTCCGTAACTAGTATAGCCGTCTCATTGCCTGTCGAAACGACGAAACCATCGTTACGTACATCAATAATCGTCCCCGGCACTGCCTGATTGTTATGTTCAAGCTTGTTTGCCTGCCAAATTTTTAAAATGGATTCATTTAAGAGTGTATAGGCAACAGGCCATGGATTCAGGCCACGTACATGGTTATAGATGTCTTCCCCTGTTTTCGACCAGTCGATTTTTTCCTCCGACCGCCTAATGTTAGGTGCGAAAGTTGCTTTATCTTCATCTTGCTTAATCGCATTTAACTCATCATTTATAAGCTTTGGCAATGTTTCTGCAAGTAAATCCGAACCGACCTTGCTTAATTTATCATGTAGAGTGCCGACATTGTCTTCTTCTTCTATGGTAACTTCTTCCTGCGTTAATATATCCCCAGCATCCAGTTTCTCGGCCATATACATGATAGTTATTCCTGTCTTTTCTTTCCCCTGTAATATGGAATAATGGATAGGTGCTCCTCCACGTAGTTCAGGAAGCAGGGAGGCATGTACATTAATACATCCGTATTTTGGAGCTTCCAACAATTCATTCGGTAGAATTTGTCCGAAAGCAGCCGTCACCACTAAGTCAGGTTTCAATGCAATGATTTTTTCTAGATCTTCTTTTTCACGGATTTTTTCGGGTTGATAAACGGGAATTCCCTGTTTTTCAGCCTCAACCTTAACAGGCGGAGGTGTTAGCACCTTTTTGCGCCCCACTGGACGGTCAGGCTGTGTAACAACCGCAATCACGTCATAGCCTTCGTCAAGGATTCTTTTAAGTACCGGTACTGAAAAGTCCGGTGTTCCCATAAAAATAATTTTTGTCATTCTTCTTCAAACCTTTCTAACTCTTCTTCCGTAATATAGCGTGAAACCTTACTTGTAAATAACACTCCATGCAAATGATCTATTTCGTGCTGGAGAGCTCTAGCCAGGAAATCCTCCGCTTCTATTTCGAAAAAGGATCCTTTTCGGTCCTGTGCCCGCACCTTGACGCGGTATGGGCGCGATACTTCCCCGTATATACTTGGAAAACTCAAACAGCCTTCAACGGCTGTCTGTTCGCCTTCCACTTCTAGCACTTCTGGATTAATCAGTTCGATTACACCAGATCCTTCATCTATTTCAACGACCGCGACTTGCTTTTTCACGCCAACCTGAGGTGCAGCAAGGCCAACGCCATCAGCTTCAACCATCGTTTCGTACATGTTATTTAACAGCTTAGCCAATTTTTTATCAAAACTTGTTATTTTATCGCATTTTTGTTGTAAAATTTTTTCAGGAAACAAGACAATCGGTAAAATAGCCAAAATTAAAGGTACCCTCCTAAATATAAAAACCAAAACTTCACTATATAAAAACGCAAGCTAGAACAGCTCGCGGTAATCATCCAACGCTAAAACAATTACATCATAATCTGCGGATTTAAATCTATTGAAATCTGCAGATGATTTTGGGCCGTTTCTTTTTGATAATGCTCTAAAAGTGTTCGTAAATGCTGATAAAGATCCGGCTCTCGTTTGTATTTTATCAGACATTGGTAGCGATATCTATTGTTGATTCGACTAATGGGCGAAGCAACAGGACCGAGTACGATAGAATCCCGATTCAATCGTGAACTTAAATAATTGGTGATTTTATCCGTGACACTCACTGTTTTCATTAAGTCTTCATGTGAAACAGTTATAAGCACAACATAATAATAGGGAGGGTAATGACTTTGCCTGCGGAGATACATCTCTCGCTCAAAAAAGAAATCATAATCCTGCATAGCTGAAAGCTCGATGCTGTAATGCTCAGGCGTATAGGTTTGAATGACTACCTCTCCTGGGAGTTGGTGACGTCCCGCTCTTCCACTTACTTGTGTCAGCAGTTGGAACGTTTTTTCCGATGAACGGAAATCGGGCAAATGGAGCATTGTGTCAGCTGAAAGGACTCCAACTAAAGTGATATTGGGAAAATCAAGTCCCTTGGCAATCATTTGGGTGCCGAGTAATATATCAGCCTTTCCCTCACCAAAGGCATTCAGCAACCGCTCATGTGAACCTTTTTTACTTGTTGTATCGACATCCATTCGTATTACTCGTGCATCTGGGAGAATTTTTGCAAGTTCTTCCTCCACTTTTTGCGTACCTGTACCGAAGAATCGGATATGTTCACTAGCACATTCAGGACAATCAGAAGGCATTCCTTCCTCAAATCCACAATAATGGCATTTCATTATATCATTAAAGCGATGATAGGTGAGTGAAATGTCACAATTTGGACAGTTGATGACTAATCCACAGCTTCGACACATCACGAAGGAGGAATGTCCTCGTTTATTTAGCATCAACACCGCCTGTTGCCCCTTTTCAAGCCGGTCTTTCAACTTCGTAAAGAGCAGCTCTGAAAACATCGATCGATTTCCCGTCCTTAATTCTTCCCTCATATCAACAATATCCACTGCCGGCAACGCATTTTTATTCATCCGCTGACTAAGAGTCAATAACTGATAGACGTTTTTCTTGGCACGTGCAAAGGATTCAAGAGTCGGAGTGGCGCTACCAAGAATGACCGGACATGAATATGATTTCGCTCTTTGAATTGCAACGTCCCTCGCATGATAGCGGGGCGTTTCTTCTTGCTTATAACTGGATTCATGCTCCTCATCAATGATGACTAGGCCCAAGTTTTCAAAAGGCGCAAATACGGCTGAACGGGCCCCTACCACTACTTTTACTTCCTTTCGGTGGATTTTCCGCCACTCATCATATTTTTCGCCCACAGACAAACCACTATGCATGACCGCTACCTGCTCACCAAAGCGCTCCTTAAATCTTTTCACCGTTTGTGGCGTCAAGGAGATTTCGGGAACCAGCATAATGGCTTCCTTACCTTTATCCATGACAGAGGCAATCGCCTGCAAATACACTTCAGTCTTCCCGCTTCCTGTTACACCATATAAAAGGAAAACTTCATGTTCGTCATGTTTTATTTTCTCCTGAATGGGCTTCAAGGCAACTGCTTGTTCATCCGTTAAAGTAAAGGGATTGGATTTTTCAAACACACGATTTTCATAGGGGTCGCGGTATATTTCCTGATCCAGTTCCACTAAAGCCCCTTTTGATACAAGGGACTTTACCGTGCCGCTTGAGGCATTAACCATTTCAAGCAGTTCCTTAAGCGAGACTGGTTCTGGATGTTCAATAAAGTATTGAAGAAGTTCTTGTTGTTTTTTTGCATTACCGGAAAGTGTAGAAGCCATTTCTTTCAATTCCTCTGGGGAAAGTAACGGTTTAATGATACGGACCGTCTTCTTATTGAGGCGGTTTTTCACATAATACATTAGCTCTAAATTGCCTTTTTGTACTTCTTTTTGAAAAAGGGAGGCATGCTCACCTTCAATCACATCTTTCCAGGATAATGAATCATGTTTTCCGAAAAGCTTTTGAATGAGAGGTGGAAGTTGCTCCTTTTTATCTTCAATGATATTGATCACTTTTTCATATTTTGCTTTCATTGCAGCAGGAAGCATTGCCTGAAGCGCTGAAATTTTAAAACACATGGCCTCTTTGGTCAACCAGTCACCCAGCTTAAGCAATTCATCATTTAGAATTGGCTCCAAATCCATTGGTTCTTTGATATTGCGTAATTTCGCAAAATCACTTTTGGATTTTAATCCGGTCACGAATCCCTGTACCATTCTCGGGCCAAATGGGACAATGACGCGCATTCCAGGCTTGATGACTTGTTTCCATTTTTCAGGGATACGATAGTCAAATTCTCGATCTGTTTGTTTTGCAGGTACATCCACAATAACGGATGCAATATCCATAAGACATCATTCCTTTTGCATGCGAGATACTTCTGACAGAATGCTTTTGGCTATATCCGCTTTACTCATTTTAGGAAGGTCGGTAGCACGTCCATCTTTATTGAAAATCGTCACAATATTTGTATCCGTGCCAAAGCCTGCCCCGGCAACGGTAACATTATTGGCAACAATCATATCTGCTTTCTTTTTCGCTAATTTCCCTCTTGCATACTCTTCAACATTATTCGTTTCCGCTGCAAATCCTACCAATATCTGATGGGTTTTATTCTCACCTAGTTCCTTAAGGATATCCTTTGTCCGTTCAAATTCAATCACATTTTCTCCCGGCTGCTTTTTCATTTTCTGAGCATGATATAATTTCGGTTTATAGTCTGCCACTGCGGCCGTCATGATCACGACATCACTAGTATCATATTGTTCAAAAACCGCATCATACATATCTGCTGCTGATTCCACATGGATGACCTTGACCTTTGAAGGAGGTGTCAAGCTTACGGGGCCGGTAATCAATGTCACCTCAGCCCCCTGCTCAGTTGCCTGCTCAGCAAGGGCATAGCCCATTTTCCCGCTGGAATGATTCGTCACATAACGAACCGGATCGATTGCTTCACGAGTCGGTCCAGCAGTTATCAAATATTTCTTTCCTTTAAGAGGTTGTAATTTTCTTTCACCGAAATATAGATTGAGGTGTTTTACAATCGTTTCCGGTTCCTCCAATCTACCCTTCCCAACATATCCGCAAGCCAAATAACCTTCACCTGGTTCAATGAATTGATACCCGAACGTACGAAGTGTCTCTATATTTTTTTGGACCGCTGGGTGTGCGTACATATGGACATTCATTGCGGGTGCCACCCAAACAGGAGCCTCCGTTGCTAAAATTGTCGTCGTGACCATATCATCTGCGATTCCATTGGCTATCTTGCCAATAACATTTGCCGTAGCTGGAGCCACAAGGATGATATCTGCCCAATCAGCCAGGTCAATGTGGGCAATAACTGAAGAATCTTTTTCATCAAATGTATCAGTATAAACATCATGTCTCGAAAGTGCTTGAAAGGTAAGCGGCGTCACAAATTGACGTGCCGAATCACTCATGATTACTTTAACTTGGGCACCTGCCTGTGTAAGTTTACTGGTCAGGGCAGCAGCCTTATATACAGCAATTCCGCCGGTGACACAAAGAAGAACTTTTTTATCGATAAGCATGCAAATTTCCCCTAACTATATATTCTATTTTTCTTAATTATGAAGGATTACAAAAGAAATTTCATTTGATATGCGCAGCAACATATAGATTTTTGCATTATTGGGATGTCTATACCTGCTTTTTCAATGCTTTCCGTCTACTTAAGGAGCATTTATAAAAATCAAAACAAACAGGCCTGACACCTTGGCCGCAGGAAGGAAGCAACTTTCAAATGTAACGCATCCTGTTTGCTTTAGGGTGTCAGGCCCGATAGGTCAAGCTTATGTGTTCGCTTAGTTTTCCTCGTAAGAATTATCGTAAGTCAATTTACCAGAATGAATTTCTTCAAGGGCACGACCAACAGATTTATGAGAAACTGGTTTATTAATGAGGCAATTATCTTTAATTTGCATTTCTCTGGCACGTTTAGCTGCCACTGATACAAGTGAGTATTTTGAATCGATTTTTAGTAATAGAGAATCAATTGATGGATATAACATAGTTTATTCCGCCTCCAACATTTTTTTATATAAAACAGCAACTCTTTCCCGACGGCAATGCTCGGCAATTACAATTGCATTAATTCTAGCACAAGCAGCATCCACATGATCATTTTCAACGACATAATCATACAGATCCATAAGTTCTATTTCTTCTTTAGCTACTTTCATCCGCCCTTTAATCGCTTCCTCTGTCTCGGTACCGCGTGTTACAATTCGGCTTTCGAGTTCAGTCAAGCTTGGGGGTGCAAGAAAAATGAAAAGCCCTTCAGGAAATTTCTCCCTGACCTGTTTGGCTCCTTGAACTTCGATTTCCAGAAAAACATCTTTTCCAGAGTCGATTGTTTCACGAACATAATCCACAGGTGTTCCATAATAATTGCCGACGAACTCAGCATATTCAAGCAGTTTACCTTCTTCAATTAACGCTTCGAATTCCTCACGTTTTTTAAAGAAATAGTCTACTCCGTCCACTTCACCATGGCGTGGCAGTCGTGTCGTCATCGAAATTGAATATTCAAATGCCGTACCAGGCTGAGAAAAGATCGCCTTCCTTACTGTTCCTTTACCAACACCGGATGGACCGGACAAAACGATTAATAAACCTTTTTCTCTCATATTCTTTTAGTTACCCCTCTTCTACGCTGTCATCTCTATCTTGAAGCCTTGCTGCAACCGTTTCTGGCTGAACCGCTGATAAGATAACATGGTCGCTGTCTGTAATAATAACGGCCCTTGTTCTTCTACCGTATGTAGCATCTATTAAGGATCCGCGATCTCGAGCATCCTGGATAATCCTTTTAATCGGAGCTGATTCAGGACTCACGATGGATACGATCCGGTTTGCGGAAACGATATTCCCAAATCCAATATTAATGAGCTTTATTGACATTTTTGTCCCCCATTCATATTCTATTGTCACCTTGATAGGTTCATCATAAACCGACTACTCGATATTTTGAACCTGTTCCTTTAATTTTTCAAGCAGACTTTTCATTTCAACCACTTCTTTAGTAATGGTCGAATCATTTGCCTTTGATCCAATTGTATTGACTTCTCGATTCATCTCCTGAACAAGGAAGTCAAGTTTTCTACCGATTGGTTCACCATGTGTAAGCGTTTCTGAAAATTGCTGTACATGACTTTCAAGTCTCGTCAGCTCTTCATTTATATCACATTTATCAGCAAAAATGGCCGCTTCTGTCACAATACGGCTATCCTCAATCAATCCTTCTGTCAACTCAGCTAGCTTGATTGCCAACCGTTCTTTATATTTCTCGACAACTGAAGGCGCATAGTTTTTAACCCCCACTACAATCTCACCAAACTTTTTCAGCTGATGTTGCAGATCCTGGGCCAGCTCCTGACCTTCCTGAGTCCGCATTTTTTTCAAGTTTTCCAATGCCCCCGAAACAGCCCCCATGAGCAAGGCTTCCAAATCGGTGGGAACAATCGGTACTTCTTCCGTCACGAAAATTGATTCAAGTTGTAGCATATCCTGTAATGTAACGGAACTTTCCAGGTTGTATTTCCCTTTAACCTTATCCATCAAACTCACATACTGATCAGCAAGATCCCAATCGATCTTGACCTTTTTGGAAACTAGGCTATCACCTTCTACTGTAATGAAGATTTCCACCCGTCCCCTTCTTATGTATTGATTCGCCTTTTTCTTCACTTTTTCTTCCAAAACCAAAAGTTGGCGCGGCATTCGAATCGTATATTCACAAAAACGATGGTTCACCGTCTTGATTTCGGCAAAAATCTTGACCTGTTCGTTTGCTGCTTCTTCTCTTCCATAGCCCGTCATACTGGTAACCATGGCTTCACTTCCTATCAAGCATAATGTAGTAACTTGGCGTTTACATTAATTATATATCAGCTTCAGCACGAACGCTTGAGCTTATAAATAAAAGGCTATAAAAATAAAAAGGTAATAGAGCAAGACTCTACCACCTTAAAGATTATATCATATTTCATTGTGCTTTTCTTGCTAAAAAAGTTCCTGCTAGTAAAAAAGTTGGGATGGACGACATTCCTATTACTAAAAGCCAATCCCTCCCGGAAATTGGAACGGTATGGAATATCGCTTGCAAGGGCTGAACATACATGACGGCGAGCATTAACAAAAGGGAAGACAGCACAGCTCCTACTAAATATAGATTACCAAATGGATTTCTCGAAAAGATTGATCGTTCACTTCTACAATCGAAAACGTGGATTAGTTGAGCAAGAACAAGGGTAGCAAATGCGATAGTTTGTGCATAAGTCAGATTATCAGGGTTCGCTCGATATACCACGTAAAACGCTATCAGTGTTGAAATTCCAATTAGAAAACCACGAGAGATAATTTTCCATCCAAGTCCTCTGCCGAATACACCTTCATTTGCATTTCTAGGATTTCTCTTCATCACATCGTCTTCTGGCGCATCAAGCCCCAAAGCCATCGCAGGAAGACCGTCCGTAACGAGGTTCACGAATAGAATTTGGATCGGGATTAATGGTAAAGGCAAGCCGCATAGCATCGCAAAAAACATAACCAAAATCTCTCCAACATTGGATGCGAGCAAATAACGAATAAACTTTCGGATATTTTCATAGATATTTCTGCCTTCTTTAATGGCTGATTTTATTGTTGCAAAATTATCATCAACCAATATCAAAGAGGAAGCCTCTTTGGCAACATCTGTCCCGGTGATTCCCATAGATATACCAATATCCGCTGATTTTATTGCTGGTGCATCATTAACTCCATCACCTGTCATCGCTACTACATGTCCTTTATTTTGCAATGCCTTTACGATTTTTAACTTATGTTCCGGGGAAACGCGAGCAAACACCGAAACACTTTCTACTATTTCCTCAAGCTCTCCGACTTCCATATCTGATAATTGTCTGCCTTCTAGTACGAGGTCTTTCCCTTTTAAAATACCAAGTTCTTTAGCTATCGCCTTTGCGGTTATTACATGGTCACCAGTGATCATGACGGTTTTGATTCCCGCATCACGGCACTCTTTAACCGCCTGCTTCACCTCTGGACGCGGAGGGTCAATCATGCCCTGCAGTCCCATGAAGGTCAAATTGCGCTCAGCTTCTGTTTCATGGAGCAGAATTGTTCCTTTCGAAAGGGGCTTATAACCAACGGCAATCATCCGCAGTGCCTGTGAAGCTAACTCACTCATGTCTTGTTGAACTCTTTCCTTACTTTCCCGATTCAGCGGGCCCGACTTCCCTTCCCATAGAATCGTGTCGCACTGGGCGAGCAATACATCAGGGGCCCCTTTTACGATGACGAAATGATTCTCTTTATCATCCTTCACTATAACGCTCATCATTTTCCGGCCCGAGTCAAATGGAAACTCCTTCACTATCGTGAACCGAGTAGATAAGTATTCCCTTGTCAAACCTGCCTTCATTGCGGCAACCAACATCGCCCCTTCTGTCGGATCTCCATCAAGGACATATTGTTTTCCTTTCTCGTTTAGTTCAGCTTTGTTACAGAGCAGTCCAAATGTCATCATTTGAAGCAAAGCTTTGTGGTTTTTCGGAGCAACGGAAACTCCACCTAATGAAAACTCCCCAATCGGATTATATCCAGTCCCGCTGACATCCCAGGTTTTACCTCCACTCCAAATTTTAGTCACCGTCATTTTGTTTTGCGTCAGTGTACCTGTTTTATCTGAGCAAATCACTGTTGCGCAACCAAGTGTTTCGACCGCTGGAAGCTTACGTACGATCGCTTTTTGTTTGATCATACGCTGAACGCCTAACGACAAGGCTACAGTCACAATTGCTGGCAATCCTTCCGGAATCGCCGCAACTGCTAAAGAAACGCCTGCTAAAAACATTGTATAGAGATCATGTCCTTGAATGACTCCAGTCAGTACGACGATCACCGTTAATATCAACGCCGTGACGATTAAAATTTTACCTAGCTGCTCTAAACGGCGCTGTAAAGGTGTTTCTTTTGTTTCAGCTGTCTGAAGCAAGTCGGCAATCTTCCCCATCGCAGTATTCATGCCTGTAGCGACAACAATACCTACTCCATTCCCTCTTGTAACCATGGTTCCCATAAAAGCCATATTTTCCTGATCACCGATACCTTCTAACTCATTAATTATTGGATCAGAACATTTAACAGCCGGGAGCGACTCACCGGTAAGTGCCGACTCTTCAATCTCAAGGCTTGAATTATCAACAATCCGTAAATCGGCGCCAATTCTATCCCCGCTCGAAAATTTCAAGATATCCCCCACTACGACTTCTCTAGATGGAATCTTCAGCCAGTGACCATTCCTAAGAACATGGACTTGTGGCGCTGACATTTCCTTCAGGGCATCCAAAGATTTTTCGGCCTTTCGTTCTTGAAAAAAACCTAGCACTCCATTCAAAAAAACAATCGCCATGATGGCAATCGCATCGATATATTCACCCAAAATACCGGAGACCAAGGTCGCCGCAAGTAAAACAATGACCATAAAATCTTTAAATTGTGCGAAAAATAAAAGGATGGCTGACTGTTTTTCTCCTTCTTTTAATTCGTTAAAACCATGCTTATGCAGCCTGTCCTTTACTTCATCATCGTCCAAACCGTGTGTAACGTTTGTTTGAAGCGCTCTCTCCATTTCTTGCTTATTCATTTCCTTGAACTCCATCAAGTATCACACATCCCTTTGAATAGAATGAAATAGGCCCCTGTATACAACCAAACAGGCGCTCTAGATCTGCTCATCCAACACCTGTCCGCATACTAAATACATAAAACAACCTGCTCTTCTTCCATGATTATTCAGACTCGTCCAAAAAAATGCTATAATTAAACAGAAATGCGAAAGATGAACGAACCTTATCCCAAATTGGACGAACAACTGCGTATAAAAATAGGCCACCATAAAAGGTAAACTTTGGCTAGTTTAAACTAGGTACATATAAGAATTGATCAATTCTTATATGTACCTGAACATTTTAAAGCTCGCTTCATCGAGTTTTTCTAAACTTGCAAATGCCACTTTTGCAAGTTAATTATAGGACGAAAAACTCTCTGTAGCTAACATCAATTAAAATCAATGGAGTCATAGAAAATCTTATGTAAAGGAAGTAAAAATAGAATGTCATTTGATGGATTATTTACGAAAGCGATGACGGAAGAAATCGCTTCTATACTAAAAGGTGGACGCATCAATAAAGTTCATCAGCCTTATAAAAATGAAGTTATCCTGGTTGTTCGCGCTGGAGGTAAGAACCATAAACTCTTATTATCAGCCCATCCAAGCTATTCAAGAGTACAGTTGACAGAAGAAAGCTATGAAAATCCAAAAGAGCCGCCAATGTTCTGTATGCTGCTTCGAAAGCATCTCGAAGGCTATACGATTGAAGATATTTATCAATATGAACTAGATCGGATGATTATTTTTGAGGTGAAGGGTCGTAACGAGCTTGGTGATGTCTCGCAAAAGCAGTTAATCGTGGAAATCATGGGTCGTCACAGTAATATTGTTTTAGTTGATAAAGAACGGAATATGATATTAGACAGCATTAAGCATGTCTCCTACGCTGTGAACAGCTATCGGGCGATATTACCTGGGCAGGAATACAAAGTGCCCCCCGCACAAGAAAAGCATAACCCCTTTGATGCTACTGAGGATGATATAAGGAAAAATATCGACTTTAATGCGGGAAAACTCGATCGTCAACTTGTTGCCCAATTTTCTGGAGTTTCTCCGTTAGTTGCAAAGGAGGCCGTTTATCGGGCAGGGTTGGCCAACAGTACCACTCTTCCATCTGCCTTTTCAAGTCTTATCAAGGAAATATCGGAACAAAAATATTCCGCAACTATAAAACAAGACGGCAACAAAGAAGTGTTTTATATGCTTTCGCTAGAGCACCTGACTGGAAAATACCGAACATTTTCTTCCTTAAGCGAGATGCTTGATCGGTATTACTTTGGAAAGGCAGAGCGAGATCGGGTAAAGCAAAAGAGTCAGGATGTAGACCGTTTCATTGCGAATGAAATTGAAAAGAACTCTAAAAAGATCGGCAAACTCGAACGAACATTAAAGGAAACGGAACGCGGAGAACAATACCAATTGTTCGGTGAACTGCTGACAGCTAACTTATATCAAATGAAAAAAGGCATGAAGGAAATTGAAGTGGTCAATTATTATGATGATGAACAAAGTATGGTCATAATCCCTCTTGACCCATTAAAAAACCCATCTGATAATGCGCAAAAGTACTTCTCTAGATACCAAAAGTCCAAAAATGCAGTCGGTGTCGTACAAGAGCAAATCGAGAAAGCAAAATTGGAATTAGCCTACTTTGAAGCGTTGCATCAGCAACTCCAATCGGCTTCACCTAAAGATATTGAGGAAATACGCGAGGAACTTCAGGAAGAAGGATATATTCGTCAAAAAAAGAAAAAAGGCATGAAAAAGCCTGCCAATGCAAAACCACAACTTGAAACATATTATTCCACAGATGGAGATCTCATTTTTGTCGGGAAAAACAATAAACAAAATGATTATTTAACGAATAAATTTGCACGTCGCGATGAAATTTGGCTTCATACAAAAGACATCCCTGGGTCACATGTTGTGATTCGGAATGAATCACCGAGTGAAGAAACCATAAAAGAAGCAGCAGTTTTAGCAGCCTTCTTCAGTAAAGCAAAGCAATCGAGTTCGGTGCCCGTAGACTTTACACAAGTTCGCCATGTAAAGAAGCCGAATGGCTCGAAGCCCGGCTTTGTCATCTATGAACAGCAGCAAACCGTATATATTACACCAGATGCAGATACAGTCATTCGCTTAAAAGAAGCAGAAGCTGTAAAGGATTGATTTAAATACAAAAATATAAGTGTGTCCCAATCTACAAGATTGGGACACACTTTTTTATGCTAAAATCCACGCTGTATCTTCTGGGTTTTCCCGCCATTTTTTCAACTTTTCCAGTTCGCCTTCTGTGATGTAGCCTTTTTCGTTAGCGACTTTGATTAAGGTAGAATAGTCACTTAATGAATAGTTCGTAATGCCTTCAGCAAGGAACTTTTCTTTTCCCTTTTCCAGTTCGTAAGAAAAGATAGAAACGACCCCAAGGACATCACAGCCAGCTTCCTTAAGCGCGTTAACAGCCGTAATTACACTTCCACCGGTTGAAATCAAATCTTCCACAACCACAACTTTTTGTCCTGGAACAGCGCGACCTTCGATTTGATTGCCCTTACCGTGCTCCTTCGCTTTGGAGCGAACATAGCACATTGGTGCATCTAATTTTTCACTCACCCAAGCCGCATGCGGAATGCCAGCCGTTGCAGTACCGGCAATCAATTCAGCCTCAGGGAAATGCTGTTCAATTAATACTTTCAATCCTTCTGCTATTTCCTTGCGAACCTCAGGGTAAGAAAGGGTTAAGCGGTTATCGCAGTATATAGGGGATTTAATTCCAGATGCCCATGTGAATGGTTCATTCGGCTGTAGGTACACTGCTTTAATTTCTAATAGGTGTTCGGCTATAGTTTGGTTTAACATGATATTCCCTCCCAGGCTGCTTTCATATCTAAGTATGCTGTTAATGGATCTTTCGCCCCAGTTATCGCTCTACCTACAACGATGGCATCAGCTCCAAAATTTCTTGCCTGTTCAGGCGTGGCAATTCTTTCTTGATCGTGTGTTTGGCCACCTGCATTACGGATACCAGGTGTGACCGTTAAAAATTCCGGGCTAATACGTTCATGAATTGTCTTTACTTCATGCGACGAACAAACAACGCCGTCTAATCCGGCCTGCTGAGTAAGCTTTGCATAATGAAGCACCGAATCCTCTAGAGAGCCGGCAATGTTTTGGTCAAGATTCATTTGTTCCTGTGACGTGCTTGTCAGCTGTGTAACCCCTATACATAACGGACGTTTTTTTCCTGCAGCTGTTCCACTATCTAGACCTTCCAGAGCTGCTTCCATCATATTTTGGCCACCTGCTGCATGGACATTTACCATGTCAGCGCCTAAAGCTGCCAGACCTGTCATTGCCTTTTTGACTGTGTTCGGAATATCATGAAGCTTTAAGTCTAAAAACACATCGTGGCCTTGCTCTTTTACGTAAGAAATGATTGACGGTCCATTCTGATAAAATAATTCCATTCCCACTTTTACAGCTAGTTTTTCAGATGAAAACTGTTTTAAAAATTGTTCTGTTTGAATTAGGTTGGGAAAATCAAGCGCGATAATTAGCGACTGCTTCATTCTGCTTCCAGCTCCTTCCGGTACATTGTGAAATATGATCAAATCCTAGCTCATCCAGCAGATTGGGTAATTCTTCAATTATGGTTGGGCATACAAACGGATCCACGAAGTTAGCGGTTCCCACTGCAACAGCGCTAGCACCTGCGTAGAAAAACTCAATGACATCTTCCGCTGTAGCTATTCCACCCATTCCAATGATTGGAATCGATACTTGCTGGCTTACCTCATATATCATCCGGAGAGCAACTGGTTTAATCGCAGGACCCGATAACCCACCAGTTTTGTTCGAAAGAATCGGTCGACCTGTTTTCAAATCCAAACGCATACCGACTAATGTATTGATCATTGTCAGCCCGTCGGCACCGCCTTCTTCAACTGCTTTGGCCATATCCACAATATTGCTGACATTTGGAGAAAGCTTCACATAAACAGGCACCGAGGAGACTTCCTTGACTGCCTTGGTTACCGCTTTGGCAACTTCCGGAACAGTACCAAAAGCGATACCACCTTCTTTTACATTTGGACAAGAGATATTCAACTCAAGAGCCTTTACATTGCCCACCTTACTTATGTTACTAGCAACCTTTACATAATCTGCTATTTGGGATCCCGCAACGTTAGCTATGATAGGTACATCATATCCACTTAGCCAGTTCAGTTCCTCATTGATGACTTTAGTCAAACCTGGATTTTGTAAACCAATCGCGTTCAGCATTCCCGAAGAAGTTTCCGCAACACGCGGGGTTGGATTACCGAACCGCGGCTCAGGGGTTGTTGCTTTAATCATAATTGCTCCCAGTACATCCAAGTTGAAAAACTGGCTGTATTCACGACCAAATCCAAAGCAACCAGATGCTGGCATGACCGGATTTTTCAGGTGTAATCCTGGTAACTCAACTGAAAGTCTGCTCATAATACCACCTCTCCTGCCCGGAATACGGGTCCGTCGCTGCATACTTTTTTGTAACTGAAACCATTTGGATCATCTCCTGTATGACACACGCAGGCAAAGCATGCACCGATGCCGCACCCCATTCTTTCCTCGAGGGATAGGTAAAGCTTTTTCTCACGATAGCCCGCTTCCAACGCTTTTAGCATTGGGGTCGGCCCGCATGAAAAGATCGTTGCAAACTCCTGCTCAAGGTTGTCAATCACAGTCGTCACAAATCCTTTTGTCCCATATGAACCATCCACTGTGGCAATATAGGTATCACCTAATTCACTAAACTCTTCTTCGTAAAAGATGGCTGACTTCGTTTGGAAGCCTAGCACATGTATTACCCTAACACCTTTAGCAACCAACATCTGCGATAGCTGATACAGAGGTGGGACACCAATCCCACCACCAACCAACAGAGCTGTTTCTCCCTTATTCGCTTCATGAACTGGAAAGCCATTGCCAAGCGGACCGAGGATATCTACACCTTCTGACTGCTTACACTGTGACAACAGCGTCGTTCCTTTCCCTTCAGCCCGGTATATCATCGTGAATTGTTTTTCACTATTATTATAAGAAGAAATCGAAATCGGGCGTCTTAACAAAGGCTCGTTGCCTTCAGTTGTCTTTACGTGTACAAACTGGCCCGGTTGCTTCATTTCTGAAACTAAATCACCTTGTAAGGTAAGTTCAAATATGGATGGAGCCAGTTCTTTATGAGTCAACACCTTCATCGTTTCCTTCTTGATCATGTATAGCTCACCTCACGACTTTTTTCCGTTTTCCCCATGGCTTCTGCCGAAAAGGTCATTGATTCAATCACTCTTAAAATGGCTTCTGCTGTATCCAGGGATGTCAGACATGTCACTCCATTTTCAACAGATTCGCGACGTATTCTAAAACCATCTCGTTCCGGCTGTTTCCCTTTCGTCAAAGTGTTGATGACGAATTGTGCGTCCCCATTTCGGATAACATCCAAAAGGTTTCTTCCCTCTTCACCAATCTTACCAACAACCGCAGTTGGGATACCAGATTGCTCCAACAGGGCGGCGGTTCCGCTTGTGGCAATCAACTTGAAACCAATATTATGAAAACGTCTTGCCAGCAATAGTGCTTCTTTCTTATCTTTATCCGATATCGTTAACAAGACTGAACCGTGACCTTGAATTTTGAAGCCGGAAGCAACAAGCCCTTTGTATAAAGCCTTTTCAAGTGTACTGTCTTTCCCCATTACTTCACCAGTCGATTTCATTTCAGGTCCGAGTGAAATGTCCACACCTCTTAATTTTGCAAAGGAGAAGACCGGCACTTTTACAAAGACTCCGCTTTGTTCCGGAACTAAACCGGATTGGTAACCCTGGCTTTCAAGAGTGTGTCCTAAAATGACCTTCGTGGCCAAGTTCGCCATCGGCACATTCGTGATCTTACTTAAGAATGGAACCGTACGGCTAGAACGCGGATTTACTTCAATGACATACACTTCGTCATTACTGATGACATATTGAATGTTCAAGAGTCCGATAATATTCAAGCCTTTTGCCAATCTAGTCGTGTAATCGATGATCACTTCTTTTTGTTTTTCCGTTAAGCTTTGCGGAGGGTAGACGGCAATCGAATCACCGGAGTGGACGCCTGCGCGCTCGATGTGCTCCATGATTCCAGGAATAACGACCGTTTCGCCATCAGAAATCCCGTCGACTTCGACCTCTTTCCCCGTTAAGTAACGGTCAATCAGGACAGGATGATCCGGATTGATTTTCACCGCATTTTTCATGTAATGCAGCAATTCTTCTTGCTTATAGACGATTTCCATTGCTCTTCCTCCGAGAACATATGAAGGTCTTACTAAAACGGGATAGCCGATATCTTCAGCTATGACGATAGCTTCATTGACAGATGTAGCAGTTTTACCTTTTGGTTGCGGAATGCCTAAATCCTTAAGAGCACTTTCGAATTTATTACGATTCTCCGCACGATCCAAGTCTTCTAGGGAAGTACCTAGGATCTTCACTCCTCTTTCAACCAGACCATCTGCAAGATTGATTGCAGTCTGGCCACCAAATTGGACGATAACACCTTCTGGTTTTTCCAAATCGATAACATGCATCACATCTTCAAGTGTTAATGGCTCGAAATAAAGCTTGTCAGATATACTGAAATCCGTCGAAACCGTTTCCGGATTGTTGTTGATAATAATTGCTTCATAGCCTGCCTCTTTGATGGCCCAGACAGAATGGACCGTCGCGTAGTCAAACTCTACCCCCTGTCCAATCCGTATTGGACCTGATCCTAGCACAATGACACTTTTCTTATCTGTAACAATTGATTCATTTTCGTCTTCGTATGTTCCGTAAAAATATGGTGTTTCCGATTCGAATTCCGCTGCGCATGTATCTACCATTTTATAAACCGGCACGATTCCTTGTTGTTTCCGATATTCATAAATTTTCTTTTCAGAAACTTCCCATATATCTGCAATCGTTTTATCAGAAAAGCCAAGTTCCTTAGCCTTCTGCAGGACTTCACAATCGAATGAATGTTCTCGAAGTTCTTTTTCAAAGTCGATAATCTTTTTCAGCTTATGGAGGAAGAATAAATCGATTTGGCTCCATTCGTGAATGGTTTCGATTGTTTTGCCTCTTCTTAGTGCCTCACCGATATAAAATAACCGCTCATCTCCAGCTTTCCTAATCCTTTTTTCTATTTTTTCGTCCTCGAACTCGTCGTTCAACTCGAGATGATAAAGTCCTGCTTCAAGGGAGCGCACAGCTTTTAATATTGATTCTTCAAATGTACGACCGATTGCCATGACTTCTCCAGTCGCTTTCATTTGTGTACCCAGTCTACGGTTGGCGCTTTCGAACTTATCAAAAGGCCAGCGTGGAATTTTCGTGACAACATAGTCAAGCGCGGGTTCAAAGCTGGCATATGTTTTGCCTGTAACAGGGTTCATCATTTCATCGAGCGTCAAACCAACCGCTATCTTAGCCGCAAGCTTTGCAATCGGATATCCTGTCGCTTTTGAAGCAAGTGCTGACGAACGGCTGACCCTTGGGTTAACTTCAATAACATAATACTGATAGCTGTTTGGATCTAGCGCAAGCTGAACATTACATCCACCTTCAATTTTCAAGGCGCGGATAATCTTCAAAGACGTATTTCTAAGCATTTGATACTCTCTGTCACTTAACGTTTGGCTTGGTGCCGCAACAATAGAGTCACCTGTATGTACCCCTACAGGATCAAAGTTTTCCATATTACAAACGACAATCGCATTGTCATTGGAATCACGCATCACTTCATATTCCACTTCTTTGAAACCGGCAATACTCTTCTCAAGCAGACATTGATGAACTGGGCTGCTTTTTAGGCCACCTTCAACAATCTCGATTAATTGCTCCTCGTTATCACAAATCCCGCCGCCTGTTCCACCTAGTGTAAAGGCTGGGCGTACGATAACTGGATAACCTACTCGTTCCACGAACGTATAAGCATCATCCAAATTATGAATAATGTCGCTGTCAGGAACTGGCTCCCCAAGGTCGTTCATCAGGGTCCGGAACAAATCACGGTCTTCTGCTTGTTGGATAGCGGAAAGTTTCGTACCAAGAATCTGCACATTGCATTCTTCCAAAATCCCTGCATCGGCCAGTTCAACAGCCATGTTCAAGCCAGTTTGTCCTCCTAGAGTCGGAAGCAGAGCATCAGGACGCTCTTTACGGATGATTTTGCTGACAAATTCCAGTGTGATCGGCTCGATATATACCGCATCCGCCATTTCGCTATCTGTCATGATTGTGGCAGGGTTTGAGTTAATTAGGATTACTCGGTAACCCTCTTCCTTTAAGGCAATACATGCTTGAGTTCCTGCATAATCGAACTCAGCAGCCTGGCCGATTACGATTGGACCAGAACCAATTACTAGGATGCTTTTTATATCTGTGCGTTTTGGCATGTTTTTTCCCCCTTCGTAGGTGCAGCTTCAATCATTTGTAAAAATTCATTGAATAAGTAGTTGGCGTCTTCCGGACCAGGTGAAGCCTCCGGGTGATATTGAACTGTGAAAGCCGGATATTTTTTATGGCGTAAGCCTTCAATTGTATCGTCATTTAATGCTGTATGTGTCACAACAAGGTCAGTGTTTTCAATAGAAAGCTCCTCGACTGTATATCCATGATTTTGAGAAGTGATGGATACTTTTCCAGTTCGAAGGTCTTTAACCGGATGGTTAGATCCTCGATGACCAAATTTCAATTTTTCTGTATCTGCCCCGTTAGCCAGCGCGAATAATTGATGACCCAGGCAAATTCCAAATAACGGTACTTCTTTCTGCACTATACGAATCATTTCAAGCGTTTCCTGAACACTTTTCGGATCTCCAGGACCGTTTGAAAGCATCACTCCATCTGGATGATATTGCAGCACTTCCTCTGCCGTAACGTTATAAGGTACAACCACTACATCACAACCACGCTTAGTCAACTCGCGTAAAATACCATGCTTCATGCCATAGTCAACAAGAACGACTCGCGGGCCTCTTCCAGGACTTGAGTAGGCAGCTTTTGTTGAAACCTGCTTCACTTGATTAGAAGGAATCACTGTTGCTTTTAGCTGGGAAACAATCTCTTCAGCATCTTTATTGATATTGCAGAGCGCTCCTTTAAGTGCACCTGATTTCCTGATGATTCTTGTTAGCTTTCTCGTATCGATTCCACTTATGCCAGGTATGTTCTTCATTTTCAAATATTCATCAAGAGATAATTGGTTGCGCCAGTTGGAAGGAAGATCAGCTGTTTCCTTAACGACGAACCCTGATATCGCTGGATTGATAGATTCAAAGTCATCTCGGTTTATTCCGTAGTTTCCTATTAGCGGGTAAGTTAGCGTAACTATTTGGCCGCAATAAGATGGATCAGATAAAATCTCCTGATATCCTGTCATTCCTGTGTTAAAAACAACTTCACCTATTTTTTCTACGTCCCCTCCGAATGCTTCGCCGATGAATACCGTTCCATCTTCTAAAATAAGCTGTCTTTTCATCCTTGAACACTTCCTTTTTCCCAAGCTGTTTTTCCTTCTGCAATCGTCATAACTGGCCAGCCATAGCATTTCTTTTCATTAAAAGGTGTATTCTTTCCTTTTGAAGCAAACTCTCCGATATTAATTTCTTTTTCCGTATCCAAATCAATTAATACGATATCAGCAGTAGCACCTTCCTTTAGCTCTCCATAAGGAAGTGAGAAACTTTCAGATGGTTTGATGGTCATGAAGTCGATCAATTGCTTTAAGGTGATTACATCCTTTTTGACTAATTCTGTGTAAAGCAGCGGGAAGGCCGTTTCTAGTCCCACAATTCCAAAAGGAGCTAGCTGCATCCCTTGAGCTTTTTCCTCAGCCGTATGCGGAGCATGATCTGTAGCAATAAAGTCGATTGTTCCGTCCAGCAGGCCTTCTATCAAAGCGTCACGATCTTCTCGTCCTCTTAAAGGCGGGTTCATTTTATAATTCGTATCAAGTCCTGGGATATCATCTTCACAAAGCAATAAGTGATGAGGTGTAACTTCCGCTGTGACCCGGATACCTGCACGTTTGGCGTCTCTTACAGTTCTCACCGATTCTTTCGTAGAAATGTGGCAGACATGATAATGGCAGTCCGCTGCTTCCGCAAGAAGGATATCCCTGGCTATATGTACAGCTTCGCATACAGATGGGATTCCATTGATTCCTTGTTCTTTGGAGTATCTTCCTTCATGTACAGAGCCTTTATTGATTAAGCTATTATCTTCACAATGAGCAACAATGGCCATATCTTGAGCGGCAGCCTGTTTCATCGCAGCCAGCATCATCCCGGCTTCTTGGATTCCGACGCCGTCGTCTGTAAAAGCGAAAGCCCCAGCTTGTTTTAAAGAAGAAAAGTCAGTCAATTCTTTGCCAGCCTCTCTAATCGTGATGGATGCATAAGGCAATACACGAACATGTGCTGTTTCTTCAATTTTCCGGTTAAGTGCTTCGAGATTTTCTATTGTATCAGGAACAGGTCTTGTATTAGGCATCGCCGCCACAGTCGTAAAACCGCCTCTTGCTGCTGCAAGCGTTCCAGTTGCTATTGTTTCTTTATGCTCACCGCCTGGCTCGCGTAAATGGATATGCAAGTCAATAAATCCTGGTGTAATAAGTAATCCTTTAGCATCTACTACCATACAATTTTCCGTTGCCAGGTTCTCTCCGATTTTCGTGATGATTTTTCCTTCTATTTCAATATCTGCTTTCTTGAATGAATTTTGATTATCTAGCAATACTCCATTTTTGATGACAGTTTTCATGGATGATTCCTCCCTCAAATTGTTCTAGCACATTTTTTAATACGGCCATTCTAATAAACACACCATTTTGCATTTGTTTAAAAATTCTTGAACGGCTACATTCGACTAAATCACTGTCAATTTCAACGCCGCGGTTTATTGGTGCAGGATGCATGATGATTGCACCCGGTTTCATATTTTTTTCACGTTTTTTGGTTAAACCGAATCTTTCCAAATAATCCCCATTTTCCTGATCGTATTTTTCATTATGTCTTTCGTGCTGAATTCGAAGTAGCATAACCACATCCGATGTCGCTATCGCTTGATCGATGTCTTCATATCTCCCTAAGCTGTTGTTTCTGTCAAACCATTCAGGCGGACCTGAAAATACTACATTCGCTCCTAGACGAGTTAAGGCTTCTGCATTCGATTTTGCAACTCGACTATGCCTCACATCCCCGATTATCGCAATCTTCAGACCTTTGAAATCTTTAAACTCTTGTTTTATCGTCAATAAGTCCAGTAATGACTGGGTTGGATGATTTCCGCATCCATCCCCTGCATTGATTATTGGAATCCTGATCTTCTCCTTCAATTCGTCAAAATAATTATCCTGCTCATGTCGGATGATCAAGGCATTGACACCTATTGCTTCTAACGTTTTAACAGTGTCATATAAGGTTTCCCCTTTTAACACGGATGATGTACCCGCATCAAAAGGAATGACCTCAAGGCCCAGTTTTCTTTCAGCCATTTCAAAGCTTGATTTTGTACGTGTGCTTGGTTCAAAGAATAGATTGGCAACCATGGTCTGCTGTTTAGGGTTCCAGCTCGTTCCATTGGCAAATCCCTCTGCCTCTTGTAGAATTTTTTCAATTTCAGTTATGGTCAATTCATTCATCGTCAATAATTTTTTCATTGGTCCTGCTCCTTTCACAATTTGTTGTGATGCGGGGTAAAAAAACACCCCGCCATTAAGGACAGGGTGTAGGTAATAAAGACTTGCAAGAACTTGGGCTGTTTATTTCCCGTTCTCATTTGTCTTTACAGCAACACCCTTTCAAGCCTCTCTGGACTTCTTTTAAAAGGTGATATATTGTGTGATACAGTTTGACTTATTTTTCAAAGATGTCTCCGGAAATTTTTTCTCTGTCCGGTAATATCAAGTTAAGCAAGATTCCAACAATCGCTGAAAGTGCCATTCCAGATAGCGATACCTTATCCGATAATTGTACAAACGCTCCGCCGATTCCAAGTACCAGGATGACTGAAGCTATCATCATGTTGCGTTTTTTATCAAAATCAACTTTATTATCAATCAGCATCCTTAATCCGCTTGAAGCGATGATACCGAAAAGTAAGATTGATATTCCACCCATCACAGCTGTAGGAATCGAGCTGATGACTGCTGAAATCTTACCGTTAAAGCCAAAGACGATTGCAGTTAAAGCAGCTCCGCCGATGATATACACGCTAAATGCCTTTGTCATCGTCAGGACCCCGATATTTTCACCATATGATGTTAGTGGTGGCCCACCGATGAGGGAACCAATCATGATTCCGGCTCCATCCCCTAGGATGGATCGATGTAAACCGGGCTTTTCCAAAAAGTTTCTGCCAACTACTTTACTCAGTACCATCTGGTGGCCGATATGTTCTGATAATGTGACGACAGCCACAGGGACCATGATAGCAATGACTTCCCATGAGAAGATTGGTGTATAGGTTATATAAGGAAACATGAATTTCGGCATTTCCCACCATTGTGCAGATTTAATTGGTTCATAATCTATAATTCCCGCAACTGCTGAACAGCTGTAGCCAACTATAATCCCCATTAAAATGGGAATCAAGTTAATGAATCCTTTAAAGAAAACGTTACAGATAATGGTTACCGCTAAAGTTATTAGCGCTATTATAATATATGTGACACTGTATTTATCTTGCGGATCATACATCGCCATGTCTACAGCCGTTCCAGCGAGGCTTAACCCGATTACAATGATAACTGGTCCAACCACAACCGGAGGCAGCAAATTCATTAACCAGCGTAAACCGACTTTTTGGATAATCAAGGCTACTATTCCATATATGAGTCCTGCTGCAAAGCAGCCAATCATGGCCGCTTCCGGTCCGCCCAACCCCTTTGCCAAAATTATTGGCGTGATGAAGGCGAAGGATGAACCGAGATAAGCAGGTATTTGACCTCTGGTAATCAACAAGTAGGATAATGTTCCTAAGCCGCTTGAAACCAAAGCTACAGCCGGACTTAACCCTACTAGGAATGGCACTAACACCGTTGCACCAAACATTGCGAATAGGTGCTGGATACTTAATGTTATCCACTGGCCAACTCTAGGTACGTCTTCAACATCAAGTACGACGTCACTTTTTATTTCTTCCATTTTCATATCCCCCTCATGAAAATTGCATCAAAACTGCAAAAACCCTCTTTGCAGTATTACACAAAGAGGGTTTCTCAGAAGGTCATTACCTATACATAGGCATAGATCTCCCAATTCACTCCCCTTTGCCAGCCTCTCTGGACTGTCTTTAAAAGGGTTTTATTTAATTTTCATGTTGTTGTTTATTTTTCTAGTATAGTGACTTGATCTACTTCATCTACTTCTGTTAAAGTAACGGTGATTTTTTCCGATTGTGATGTTGGAACGTTCTTCCCAACGAAATCTGCACGGATCGGCAACTCTCTATGTCCTCTGTCAACTAATACTGCGAGCTGGATTTGTGAAGGTCTTCCCAGATCCACAAGTGCATCCATTGCCGCCCTAACGGTTCTACCGGTAAAAAGAACATCATCTACTAAAATCACTTTCTTATCGCTTATATTGACTGGAATGTCTGAACCTTTTACGACCGGTTCACCATCATTCGTATTTTTCGATAGGTCATCGCGGTAAAGTGTAATATCTAGTTCACCTAGCTGAATTTCTTTACCTTCTATTTGATTGATGCGCTTTGCAAGTCGGTCAGCCAAGAAAATCCCGCGTGTACGAATCCCAATTAAGACGCAATCCTCAATCCCCTTATTTTTCTCAATAATCTCATGGGCAATTCTCGTCAAGGCTCTGCTAATGGCCTGTTCATCAAGTACTATTGCTTTCTCATTCAACATATTGGCCACCCCGAATTCTTTCATCTGATTGGTCCCCTTTAACAAAAAATCCTCACACCCAGAAGGCGTGAGGATTTCATCGCTATGGGTACAATTATCCCATTTAGCGTATCCGTTTCCTTCTCAGTCTCTCTGGACTGTGTTAAAGGTTCTCATTAAGTTATTATTATAATATATCATAAAAACTTTATTGTCAATCCTTACTTCTACGTAATTGATTAATAAGATTTTCGAACTCTTCCGGAACTGGTGCTTCGAATTCCATATACTCATTTGTACGAGGATGAACGAAACCAAGCAAACCGGCATGCAATGCTTGTCCATCTAACTTCAACGTCTTCTTCGGACCATATTTTGGATCTCCTGCAAGCGGGAATCCGATATATTTCATATGAACACGGATTTGATGAGTTCTTCCTGTTTCAAGCTGACATTCCACCAAAGTAAAAGCAGTGAAACGTTCGATGACACGGAAATGAGTTACAGCATTTTTGGAATTAGAGTCTGTCACCGTCATGCTTTGGCGTTCTTTTTTATCACGGCCAATTGGAGCGTCAATCGTTCCGAAGTCATGTGGGATAACCCCATGAACAACAGCTTGGTACTTACGGGTAACAGTTTTATCAACCAGTTGCTGAACAAGCTTTTCATGCGCCATATCATTTTTAGCAACCATTAATAAACCTGATGTATCTTTATCGATTCGGTGGACGATACCTGGACGCATTACACCGTTGATTCCAGAAAGATCCTTGCAGTGAGCCATCAATCCATTTACAAGTGTACCAGATACATGTCCTGGCGCTGGGTGGACAACCATACCGCTCGGTTTATTAACAACCAGCACATCTGCATCTTCATAATAGATGTCCAAATTCATTTCTTCAGCGACTGCATCCAATTCCTCAAGTTCAGGAATCGTTACTTCAATTGTATCGCCTGTAATACATTTGTAATTCGTTTTTATTGCAGACCCATTAACTAAAACATGGTCATCTTTAATCCATTGCTGGACTTGAGTACGTGACCATTCCTCATTTAATGTAGAAAGAGCCTTATCAATCCTAACGCCTTTTAGTGTTTCATCGATGCTGTATAACCTTTTATCCATTATCTTACTCCTTAGCGTTTTTTTCTTCTAAAAACATATGAATCACGAGCAGTCCGACACCAATTGAAAGCGCAGCATCAGCAACATTAAATACTGGGAAACTATAGCTGAATATATAGGTATGAACGAAATCGACTACTTCCTGACGAACAACGCGGTCGATAAAATTACCAATCGCACCGCCTAGCATGAGCGCAAGTGAAACTCCAAGCAAACGGCTTTCCTTCGCCATTTTCTGAATATAATAGACAAGTCCAATAATGACAGCGATGGTGATGATGTAGAAAAACCACATTTGACCTTGTAGAATTCCCCATGCGGCCCCACGGTTACGATGCGAGGTGATATATAGAAGGTTTTCAATAATTTCAATGCTTTCTCCGTACTCCATTTTTTTCACAATCATCCATTTTGTCAGCTGATCGAAAGCTATGACCAAAAGGGCAATTAAGTAATAAAACACATTTTTTCCCCCAAACTAATCAAATCTTCACTTTTGAATTGTAGCATAAACTAGAAATAATGACTAATACGAAAAACAGAAGACCTCAATCAGCACGTGGAGAATATAAGCTTGGGCTGATAAGGTGCTCTTTTCCTTTTTTTTAGGAAACAATTTATTTTCGCAAATGATTTTGGCTGTTTCACACACTAGATACCATTTCCCATGAAAAAGGCCGGTCCCCTCATCTAATGGGAACCGGCCCTCCTTTTAAATTATTGATTCACATAATGCTCTTTCACTACAGTTGCACAGCGTGGGCAAAGTGTTGAATGTTCTTCCACTTGGCCTACTTCTTTTGAAACATTCCAGCAACGTTCACACGTTTCACCTTCTGCTTTTGTTACAAGAATAGCAATATCCTCAAGTTTCACCGCTTCTGCTGGGGCACTTGCCACATCGCCAGCGATTACAAACTCGGATACGATGAATAACTGTTCAAAGCTCTCTTCGATGCTATCAAGCAGATTCTTTGTTTCTTCATTTACATATACCATCACTTTTGCGTTAAGTGATTTTCCGATAACTTTCTGATTACGAGCTTCTTCCAATGCTTTTAAGACATTATCACGGACATCCATAAATGCCGTCCATTTTTCTTCAATGGCTTCAGCATTATCGATTGAAATTGCTTCGGGCATCAATGTCAATTGTACACTTTCTTCCGTTACACCTGGAATGAACGCCCATACTTCATCAGCTGTATGAGAAAGAATTGGTGACACCAATTTCGTTAAGCTGACCAATGATTCGTAAAGAACCGTTTGGATCGCCATACGATCTTTACCGTTAGGTGCTTCACAATATAAAATATCTTTCGCATAATCAAGGTAGAACGAACTTAAGTCCTGCGTACAGAAGTTATTGACCATATTATAAATTGTAGCAAACTCATAATTCTCATAGCCTTGTTTCGATTGAGTAATCAGCTTATTCAATTTTACTAGCATATATTGATCGACTTCACGTAATTCTTGGAATGCCACTTTATCAGTATCAGGATTAAAGCCATCCAAATTACCTAACAGGAAGCGGAATGTATTGCGGATTTTGCGATACACTTCAGAAACTTGTTTTAAAATCGGATCTGAAACTCTTACATCTGATTGGTAATCCACAGAAGCAACCCAAAGGCGTAAAATATCTGCGCCAAGTTGGTTCATGACTTTAGATGGAAGTACAACGTTCCCAATCGATTTACTCATTTTACGGCCTTCACCATCCAAAGCGAACCCGTGGCTTAACACACCTTTATATGGCGCTTTTCCTGTTACAGCCACACTTGTTGAAAGCGATGAGTTAAACCAACCGCGGTATTGATCCGAACCTTCTAAATAAAGGTCAGCCGGACGCTGCAGATCATCTCTTTCTTCAAGTACTGCTTGATGGGAAGAACCTGAGTCAAACCATACATCCATGATATCCGTTTCCTTCGTGAAGATACCGTTCGGGCTGCCTTCATGGGTAAACCCTTCTGGAAGAAGATCTTTCGCTTCCTGTTCGAACCAGATGTTTGACCCTTGTTCGCGGAATAATTCTGAAATATGGTTGATTGTTTCATCCGTGATGATTGGTTCACCATTTTCTGCATAAAATACTGGAATTGGCACGCCCCATGCACGCTGACGGGAAATACACCAATCTCCGCGGTCACGGACCATATTAAACAGGCGTGTTTCACCCCATGCCGGTACCCATTTCGTTTCTTCAATCGCTTTTAGCAGTTCACCACGGAAGTCTTTGATTGACGCGAACCATTGCGCCGTTGCACGGAAAATAGTCGGTTTCTTCGTCCGCCAGTCATGTGGATAAGAATGGGTAATGAACGTCAAATTCAATAGTGCGCCCACTTCTGTTAATTTTTCCGTAATTGGTTTGTTTGCTTGATCATAAAATAATCCTGCAAATTCCCCTGCTTCTTCTGTCATGACACCTTTTTCATCTACAGGACAAAGAACATCCAAGCCATATTTTTGCCCGACGATAAAGTCATCTTCCCCGTGTCCAGGTGCAGTATGAACACAACCAGTACCAGCCTCAGTTGTTACGTGCTCGCCCAACATCACTAATGATTCCCGGTCATAAAGAGGGTGTTTAGCAACGGCACGGTCCAGTTCGCTACCTTTTACCGATTTCAAAATAGTTGGGTTATCCCAGCCTAGAGATTCTGTAACTGATTCAAGAAGAGCTTCAGCTACTAAATATTTTTCATTTTCGACAGATACCACCACATAATTTAATTGTGGATGCAATGAGATTCCAAGGTTAGCTGGAATCGTCCAAGGTGTTGTTGTCCAAATAATGATTTTTACGCCTTCTTCAATTACACCTTTTCCATCTGTGACTTCAAAAGCAACATAGATAGATGCAGAACGTTTGTCTTGATATTCAATTTCAGCTTCCGCTAGGGCTGATTCACTTGAAGGAGACCAATAAACAGGTTTTTTTCCTTTGTAGATATAGCCTTTTTTCGCCATTTCACCAAAAACCTTGATCTGTTGTGCTTCATATTCAGGTTTTAGGGTAATATAAGGATTCTCCCAATCTCCGCGAACCCCAATACGTTTAAACTGCTCACGTTGATTGTTGATCTGTACGTACGCATACTCTTCACATAGCTTTCTGAATTCAGCTACGCTCATTTCTTTCCGCTTTACACCTTTTTTAGTTAGTGCCGTTTCAATCGGTAGTCCGTGCGTATCCCAGCCCGGTACATATGGTGCTTGAAAACCGCTCATTGATTTAAAGCGGACAATGAAATCCTTTAAAACTTTATTCATTGCATGGCCCATATGGATATCGCCGTTTGCATATGGAGGTCCATCATGCAAAATGAATAAAGGGCGTCCTTCAGTTTGTTCTTGCACTTTTTTATAAATGTCCATCTCTTTCCACTTTTCCTGGATTTCTGGCTCACGTTTCGGCAAATTACCGCGCATTGGAAATTCAGTTTTAGGCATCAATAAGGTATCTTTGTATTCCATTATAAAATCCTCCATCCGTCTTTTAAACAAATTCATTCGAACCGATGACTTGATATCCGGACAAAATAAAAAGCCCTCTCATCCCTAAAAAAGGGACGAGAAAGCTTTGCTTCCCGCGGTACCACCCTGGCTAGAAAGATTCACAATAAAGCGAATCCTTCCTCTCGAGCATTCGTAACGTGAATGAAACGCATCGTTTACTTACTGCAACAGCAGGTTCAACTCAGAACTCAAGGGTGATATTCAAATTCTTCGCTTATTCCGGGCTTGCACCATCCCCGGCTCGCTAAATATAAGTGTTTGAAGAATCTACTGTCCCTGTCATCGTCTAATGTCATCATGAATAGTATTGTTAAAAAATTATATGCGAAAAAAGTGTTTAAAGTCAAGGAAACCTTTAAATTTCCTCTTCCACTCTTTCATTTAGTTCTATTTCAGTCGCATCTACTTCATAATCAAGAAGATGATCCCAATCGTCATTGTCCAGCAAATCAAGCTGTGCTCCGACAAGCATTTTAAAACGTGTCCGGAATACTTTTGACTGCTTTTTCAAATCCTCAATATCCATCGCTATTTTTCTTGCTTTCACAAGCGACTCATTGACGATCCGATCAGCATTTTTCTCAGCTTCCTTAATGATCAGCTTGGCTTCTTTTTGAGCATTGCGCTTTAATTCTTCTGCTGCTTCCTGTGCGACAATAATCGACTTATTAAGTGTACCCTCAATGGTCGTAAAATGTCCTAAACGATCATAAGTTTCGTTTAATTTTTCTTCAAGTTCTTTTTTCTCTCTCAAAATCAGTTCATAATCTTTAATGACCTGGTCGAGAAACTCATTTACTTCATCTTCATCATACCCTCGAAATACTTTACCAAATTCTTTGTTATGTATATCTATCGGGGTTAAGGGCATTACGGCACCTCCAGAACGGTTTCTACTCTAGTATGTTAAAACTCTATATTCGACAATAAATGTATGAATCCTGCTTGCGATTGAATTATTTTTGTCTGCCTAAGGAGATTCTCCACTTATCCTTTTTGGTTTTTCCATCTATTGAGGCTAATTTACATCTACCAAAACCTCTGATAGAAAGTGTATCACCCTCGCGGCATTCTTCCGAAACATTATCTGTTTGCTTAAAATTCACCTTTACTTTTCCCGACGTTATCAGCACTTGAGTTTTTTGACGAGAAATATTCAAGACGGACGATAACACACTGTCAAGCCTTAAAGAACTAACAGTAGTTACTTGCTCTTCCCAATTTTCTTTCAACTCGATGATATTCTCGATGGGAAGCCTTTTAATCGTAACGGAAGCGCTACCGATTTTTTCTAGGTTTCCTACGAGATATAAATCCATCTCTTCGGCCGCGATAAATTGAATTTGCTCCTCTGTCACTATTATATCACCAAATTTTTCACGTTTTACCCCCAGAGACATCAAGGTTCCAAGTATTTGCCTGTGCTCTAATGTAACAAATTTTTTTGGATAGGAGATATCGTATAAGGAGATATTGAAATCTGATGGTTCAGGAGAGTAATAATCAGGGTAAATGAGCACACGTCTTCGTTCAACGAAATCACTCCCGCCATAAAATTGCAGCTTTGCATCCGAATCATTCCCTAATAAGGAAGAAAGGATTTCCTGCTGACGCGGATCGAGAAAATCAGAAAGTTTTGGAGCATAAGAATTTTTCACCTGGTCAATCCAATTCACTGCCTGATCGATAAAATCCTTTTCCTCCGGCCTGAAATGCTGATAAATACTCATGATTGAATAAATGCTCCTTACTTGTCTCATTAATGGTCGGTCATCAGGATATAAATAATGACTTCTTCGTTGCGCTACTACACAGTGGAGCATTATCCAACTGTGTAGTAAGAAATACGCATTTTCAGATTAAAAGTTAATCACCCGATTAAAGTTTGCAGATAATAGATTCCATATCCGCTGGCAAAGTTAAGAACCAACAAGGCCACAAGCGGTGAAAGGTCGATCATGCCAAGGGGTGGTATAAATTTTCTGAACGGTTCTAAATAAGGTTCGCAAATCTTTTCCAGGAATTGGCCAATCGATGTTTCCCGAGCATTAGGGAACCATGACATTAATATGTAACCGATTAATGCCATTGAATAAATTTCAATTAAATAATATAAACCTTGAAGCACTAAACCCATTAACCATTACCACCTCGCTTCTTCATACTCCTCATCGGCGGCGAAACCGGTAATATTACCCGAAACATCGACGTTATCAGGAGTACATAAGAATATATCTGTTCCAATTTTTTGGATATCCCCGCTGATTGCATAGACAGTTCCACTTAAAAAATCAATGATTCGCTTTCCTTGGTCATGTTGAATCCGCTGAAGGTTCACAACAACGGCACGACGGTTTTTCAAATGGTCCGCAACTTCTTGGGCTTCTGCATAAGCACGAGGTTCCAACAATACTACTTTAGAAGATTTCTGTACGCTTTGCAAACTTACGATATTCTTATTGGAGTTATTTCCTGTAGAAGCGGGCTGCTGTTGTTTACCTGATTTCACGACTTTTTGTTCAGCCTCCTCTTCTTCCACCACTTCTTCCTTGTACTCATACTCATCATCCAGCGCGAAATAAGATTTAAATTTTGATACGAACGTCATCTATGCGTACCTCCTTATAATTCTTCGCCTACCAGTGCTGTACCAATCCGAATCATTGTAGCGCCTTCCTCAATCGCAATCGTAAAATCATTGGACATCCCCATGGACAATTCAGTGCATGGAGCATGTCTTAAGCCAGCTTTTTGGATTTCCACCTGAAGTCCCTTTAATTTTCGGAAGCATCTGCGCAATAACTGTTCATCATCTGTCAAAGGCGCCATTGTCATTAATCCAGCAACATTTACCTTATCTAAAGTCGATAGCCCTTTTATAAAATCAAGTGCCGTTTCAGGATCTATTCCATGTTTAGATTCTTCACCTGAAACGTTAACCTGGACTAAACAGTTTATCGGCTCATTTGCCCGTTTTTGTATTTCCTCTGCCAAAGAAATACGATCCAATGAATGAATATACGAAATTTTATCAATGACATTCTTTACTTTGCGTGTTTGCATGGAGCCAATATAATGCCAGTTTGGCTCATCCTTCAGCACTTCATATTTATTCAATAAACCCTCATCTCGATTTTCACCTAAATCGAATATGCCTGCTTCCAAGGCCTCTTTTGCTCTCTCAATGGAAACATATTTCGTCACCGCGATTAACTTTATCTCATCACGGTTCCTGCCACTAATTTCACATGCTTTATTTATCTTTTCTTCGATGTTTTTTAAATTATCTACTACTTTCACTGCTTTCCTAAATCCTCCTTCCAACCAATAAAACTCATCAATCTACCTGTCTTCCCGTTATCACGGCGATGCGAAAAAAACAAGTCATGATTACAGCTTGTACAATATGATGTCACGTCAATCTGACTTTTTGGAATTCCCGATTTTTGAAGAACCATTGCATTAAGCTGTTTAAGGTCTAAATGATATTGTCCTTCGCTGATTAAATTATAGGGCTTTTCGTCATTATCTTCCAGCAAATTCTGCACCAAATCTATCACTTTATCATCAACAACATAGCACTTTGAACAAATCGATGGTCCAATTACAGCAAATATCTCCGTTGACTTTATACCCTTACTCTGCCAAGCTTCAACCATTTTTCGTGCAATTCCATTAACGGTACCCTTCCAGCCAGCATGCGCCACTCCAATCATACCATGTGCTGGAGCCAGAAAATATAAGGGCACGCAGTCAGCATAGCAAAGGGTCAATAAAACATTTTTCTCCTTCGTATAAAACCCGTCAGTAGCCTTAAAGCTTGAAGCATAATCTGCTGCGCCTTTCCCGGCATCGAGACTGGTCACTTGCTGGATATATGTTTCATGCGTTTGCTCGGCTCCTATCCATTCATCGAGCGGAAAAGATAGCTTTTCTGCTAAAATTCGGCGGTTTTCCTGGACATCATCTAGCTTATCCCCTACATGAAAACCGGTATTCAACGTTTTAAAGTTTCCAGAACTAACTCCCCCATCTTTCGTGGAGAAGCCCGCTACAAGCTGGAGGTTTTGATGTCTCCAGCTGTCAATGAGCAAATATTGGTCTTCTATTAAAACAAATGGTTCTTTCATGATTTAAACCTCTTTATTTTTAGTCTAGTGTATCATAAATTTGCACCCTGCACCCTCTAAAACCTTTCATCTTTCAGTTCTGCTTGAAATACTGTCTGATGTTCAACAAGAATGACATCCGCACCGATTTTTTTTATTTTCCGCCAAGGAATCACGATGTCCTGTTCCCTCCCGAAAAACCCCATTAACCTGGTGCCATTGGAGACTATAATCGCTTCAATCTTCCCTGTAGCTGTATTGATTTCAAGATCTGACATATTACCCAACTTCTTCCCATCCGCTATATTGACGATATCCTTAATTTGAAATTCAGAAATTCTAGTCATTTCACTCAGCTCCTCAAATTTTCATCATATATGAAGGTCCTATTTCTATGTATATGACATGATTCACTTAAGGATGAAGATTACAATAAATAAACGTACCTTCATGGTGTTTGTGAAGTATACTTCTTCAGAGTTTTTTAAACATAATAAAAAAGCCGCTATGGATAAGTTGCTGATAAGCGGGTAGTTGGACGTTTTGTCCCTACCCGCTTCAGCCAACTTTTTCTCATGCTCAGCTTCTACTGTTGGATATTTTTATTCATTTGCTTAATTGCTGCTTTTTCCAATCGGGAGACCTGCGCTTGTGAAATGCCGATTTCCTCAGCTACCTCCATTTGCGTCTTCCCTTGGAAAAACCGTTTTCGAAGAATCATTTTTTCCCGGTCATTCAACCGTCTCATGCCTTCATTTATTGCTATTTCATCAATCCAAGTACTATCTTTGTTTTTCTCATCACTCAGCTGGTCGAGTACATAAATCGGATCCCCGCCATCATTATAAATCGGTTCAAAAAGGGAAACTGGATCTTGTATTGCATCTAATGCAAAAACAATTTCTTCATGAGGTACCTCCAACACTTTGGCGATTTCTTCAGCTGTCGGCTCTCGAAGAGTTTGGCTAATGAGCTTTTCTTTAACCTGCAAAGCTTTGTAAGCAATGTCTCTTAAAGAACGGGAAACTCGAATCGGATTATTGTCACGGAGATATCTTCTGATTTCTCCAATAATCATTGGTACAGCATACGTTGAAAACCTAACATTTTGACCTAAGTCAAAGTTATCTATCGACTTCATCAACCCTATACAGCCTACCTGAAATAGATCATCTACATACTCTCCCCGATTGTTAAAGCGCTGAATAACGCTTAAAACGAGTCGAAGATTCCCGTTTACCAGTTTCTCTCTTGCTGAAATATCGCCATCTTGCAGTTCTTTAAAGAGTTTTCTCATTTCTTCATTCTTTAAAACCGGTAATTTTGATGTATCCACACCGCAGATTTCAACCTTATTACGAGACAAAATTATTCCCTCCTCACAGGAGCGCTGTACAAAAAACAGTATTTCCGCGGGAGAAAAAAATATGCACAAGGCTTGAACAGAAAATCACCATTATTTTTCATTATTGCATTCAAAGCATTGATTTAATTGGTATTTGCGCCCATCATTTTTTTTACACCATTTTATTAAATTCTTTTCGAAGCCTCTTAATAATTCTTTTTTCCAAACGTGAAATATAAGATTGGGAAATTCCCAACATATCGGCAACATCTTTTTGGGTTTTTTCTTCTCCACCTGCAAGTCCAAAACGAAGCTCCATTATCTGTTTTTCACGTTCGGAGAGCTGCGTTAGAGCCTTCGTTAGCAGCTTGCGGTCCACATTTGCCTCCAGGTCCTTCGTAATTATGTCATCGTCAGTACCAAGGACATCCGATAGCAGGAGCTCATTTCCATCCCAGTCAATATTCAGTGGTTCATCAAAAGACACTTCAGAACGTATTTTGTTATTCCTTCGTAAATACATTAAAATTTCATTCTCTATGCATCTAGAGGCATATGTAGCTAATTTAATTTTTTTCTCGGGGTTGAATGTATTTACAGCCTTAATTAAACCTATGGTACCGATACTGATTAAGTCTTCTATATTGATGCCTGTATTTTCAAATTTCCTTGCAATATAGACAACAAGCCTTAAATTTCGTTCGATTAAAATCGATCGTGCAGCTTCATCGCCCTTAGGCAATTTATTAATCAGTATTGCCTCTTCTTCTTTTGAAAGCGGCGGCGGCAGCGCCTCACTCCCTCCTATATAAAATATTTCGTCCGTTTTCAATCCGAGCTTGAACAATAGTTTGTACCAAAAATAGGTGAGTCGAAGAATGAATTTCTTCAAAATAATTCTCCCTTCTAAATAAACGGTTAATGGGTAAAATTTTTGAATGAATCAGTGGTTCAGGAGGCATTTTGCACCGGTATGCCGGTTAACATTTTTGGATGAACAATAGATTGATAGCTATTGTCGGGAGAAAGTTGCTGAAAGGTAAACGAAACGAGTCCCTGCTTGACATGATACTCTTTTTCACCTTGAACGATTTTAATAAAATCCGGCTTAATCGCAGTTAACAATTGATGTTCATGACCGACAACTTTATAAGGGATAACTCGCATTCGTCCAGTCCACGAATACTCAGGCTGTTCCTCCTGCTGAACCAGGTTATCAGGGTTTTTAAACAGGTCTAGCATATCTGCTGGGATTCCTTCTTCCCCCCCTGAAAGGGAGATAATCATTACTGGAGAGCGGGTAATCGGATCATATAACTGATTGCCACTATCCACCAGCCCATTAAATGTTCCTTCAAAGTCTGAAATTTTAACCGATACTGAAACCATTTGTTCATGTGTAAGCTTTGTCATCTCCATCCCCTCGAGTGTGCGCTTGGAAAATTGCCAAGCAAGCGGGAACCCAATCATCACAAATATCCAGCTGACAGGGTCACCAAAACGATTGATTCCAGCATATTGGCTAGGATCCTTGGAAACTATTTGAAATTCAAACAAATAGTGAAGGCCAAGAAGGATTCCTCCCGATAAAAACGTCACAAAATATAAAGTAGCCACCGACTTCATGAAAAGGTTGAACCTATTAAACCCAAAGGTAGCCAGAACCATAAATAGAGAAACTAAAATCTTCATGTAAACTCGGTCGGCAATTGCATAAAAAGGAGTGAACGCCAATACGATAATGAAGGAACCAATCAGCCCACCGACACAAACCCGCCATAGAGCAACCCTTCGTTTGAGAATAATTGCAGTCCAATATAAAAGGAGGCAGTCAAATGACCAATTCAACAACCAGATCACATCTAAATATAAGGTCAAACACCCTCCCCTCCTTTTAGGAACTAACCTTCCACTTGCAAAAAGTATAGCGTACCTTCCCTTAGAAAGTGTGTCACTTTTTGTACTGAAAACTTAAGAGTTTTTCAGTCATTTTTTCCCTTTTTGTAGAAAAACAGCTATTGATATTTTCAATTAAGTCATAGAGACTATCCTGCTCCCTTTTATTGCTGTCGATTTATGTTTCAAAAGATAAAGAATTTCTTCCCGCCCGTTATCTTTTTCTCCTTAAGATGATGAAAGTTCAAAATACAAATAGAACGTCTGCTCGGAAACGTTCTTCACCTATTTTTTAAATGAGAATGTCTAGTTGTTTTTATAAAATAGGGCATTGAGTGCAATGAATAACCCTAAGCCACTTCTCAGTTTACTCTTAGTTAGAAATCCATTAGTCAGATACAGAAGCTTTTGATAGTACCTCTTTGAGACCATAGAGTATTTAATTCGCTTATCTGATGATTTCAACCAAAATTCAGCTTTTCAGCAGAGATTTTTTTAAAACACAAAAAACCGTTCCCATTGGGAACGGCTCATTATGGTTAAGAAATTAACGCCTTCTATTACGGTTACGAAGGAAGGTTGGAATATCCAGAGCCTCATCACCTTGATTAGTATTACGCACAGGCTGCTCATTGACTTCTTCTCTCTTCACTTCACGCTTAACATTTGACTGTGGCGTTTGTTGTGTCTGAGGTCTAGGTTGCTGCTGTTGTCCAAGTGTTGGACGTCCAGCAGGCCGTATTGAAGATTCAACCTCGTTAAACCCAGTTGCAATAACTGTAACGACGATTTCATCTTTAAGATTTTCATTAATAACCGAACCGAAAATCATGTTTACGTCTTGATCGGATGCAGTAGCCACGATATCGGCTGCTTCCTGAACTTCAAAAAGACTTAGGTTCGTTCCACCAGTAATATTCATCAGGACGCCTTGAGCACCATCAATGGATGTTTCAAGGAGCGGACTGGAAATAGCTTTCTTCGCTGCTTCTGCTGCTCGGTTTTCCCCTGAGGAAATCCCAATGCCCATAAGAGCTGAACCTTTGTTGGACATGATTGTCTTAACATCGGCAAAGTCTAAGTTAATAAGACCAGGGACGGCAATTAGATCTGAAATCCCTTGTACACCTTGACGAAGAACATTATCCGCTTCACGGAATGCTTCAAGCATTGGCGTACTTTTATCAACAATTTCGAGGAGACGGTCGTTTGGAATGACGATTAGTGTGTCAACCGATTCCTTCATGGAAGAAATACCGCCTTGTGCCTGAGTTGCACGTTTTCGGCCTTCGAATGTGAATGGACGTGTGACTACACCTACTGTAAGTGCTCCTAAATCTTTAGCAATACCAGCAATAACCGGCGCAGCTCCTGTACCTGTTCCGCCACCCATTCCAGCAGTTACGAAAACCATATCGGCACCTTTAAGCGCTTCTTCAATTTGTTCTTTGCTTTCTTCTGCGGCTTTCTTTCCTACCTCCGGGTTGGCACCAGCACCCAATCCACGTGTAAGCTTACCACCGATTTGCATTTTGATTTCTGCTTTTGATAGATTAAGAGCCTGCGCGTCAGTATTGACTGAAATAAACTCAACACCTTGTACGCCATGCTCGATCATTCTGTTTACCGCATTGTTTCCGCCGCCGCCAACACCTATTACTTTTATCGTTGCTAATTGTTCTAAATTAGAATCAAACTCCAACATGACAATCCTCCTATTTTGACGAAATTCCCGATTCTTTATGATTGTTATTCAAAAAAGTAACCCAGGATTTTTTTGAATTTAGATTCACCTTTTTCACCTTGTTTTTTAGCCGTGTTCTCTTTACTTTTCTGAGAAACTTTTTGACTGCGCTGGTCATTATTTTCTTGTGCTTGTCCAGCTGCTACAGGAGTTTTATTAGCGGTGTTTTTTTGCATTCTCTCTTTCTTGCATGCGTGTTTAATCAGACCAACAGCTGTCGTGTATTGAGGCTCTCTAACTCCGATATAATTCGGTTCTGCCGTCCTCACACGATTTTGGAACACATATTGAGCAAGCTCCAGGACTCCTGGCATCTTGACGACACCACCGGTCAACACGAAACCTCCCGGGACATCCTGGAAGCCAAGTCTCCTCAAATCATCTTGAATCAGCTCAAATATTTCGGTCACCCTTGCTTCAATAATATCTGAAAGCATTAACTGATTGCAGGGCTGCTGCTGGTCGCTGCCGATGATTGGTATTTGGAATACTTCATCTTCAGACGCGTCATCATAATAGGCATGTCCATGCTTAACTTTAATTTTTTCAGCTTCTTCCATCGTTGTCCTTAGAACGATGGAAAGATCTTTTGTAAGAGTCTCCCCGCCTATAGGAATCACAGACGTATATTGTAAATAGCCTTGTTCGAAAATTGCCAGAGTTGTAGAACCTCCGCCAATATCGACAAGTGCCACACCAAGTTCTTTTTCATCCTTGGATAATACAAGGGCACCTGCTGCTAAGGGCTGAAGAGCAATATCGGTTATTTCTAACCCAGCTCTTTCCACACACCTCAGAGTATTATGTAAGATTGTCCGCAGACCCGTGATTAATATCCCTCTCATTTCCAAACGAACACCTATCATGCCCCTTGGATCACTGATTTCATCGAGTTCATCAACCTTGTAATGAATCGGTACCACGTCGATAATTTCCCTGTCGGATGGTATCGTTATTAACTCCGCTGCTTCTCTAACACGGAAAACGTCATGCTCAGTAATTTCTTTATTGTCACTGGATACTGCTACCACCCCATGACAAGGTTGAAGCGTGACGTGATTTCCACTGATACCGACGATTACTTTTTTTATCTCCATCCCAATCATTCGCTCAGCTTGCTCTACAGCTTTTTGAATAGATTGGACGGTTTCATCTATATCGACGATCGAACCCTTTTTGAGCCCTTCTGATTTAACATTCCCTACGCCGATTATGTTTAATGTGTCATTGACCATTTCCCCAATGATAACTTTTACACTGGATGTACCGATGTCAAGACTTACGTAAATTTCGTTGCTGTTCATTCCATGGCACCTCCTTCGGTTTTATACATGTATTAGTAGAATAACATTTTTATATTGAAAGACCTATTCATAATTGAATAACAAACCTAATTGCAACTCGCTAATATGATAATAAACTAGATTATCTCATATGTTTTGGATAAAACTCGTAGGTTTAGCTCTTTATGATGGTTATTGTTCGCTTCTCAAAAAAACGGATATCATTTCCAAACTAGATACTGCCTTAAACTATTCGTCATTTATCACGTAATTCCCTTTAAAATTATAGATTTTTTTTCTGTTTTTTCCGTGAAATAGACCATTTATCAATTAATATTCTTCTAATCTGTGCGATATTTTGAAAGAGTCTAACGCCAAACACAAAGATTGCGGCTAAATACAAGTCTACACCAAGATGTACACCTAGAAAAGCCAAACCTGCGGCTAAAACAATATTAAAGAAGAATCCCGTTACAAATACAACTTCATCATAAAGATTTTGCAAATGTGCCCGTATTCCTCCAAATAAGGTATCAAAAGCAGCAAGGACGGCAATGGAAAGATAATTTGAATATTCATGAGGAATATCAAAATCCACCAAAAAGCCTAGGGTAATCCCAATTAACAGTCCAAAAACTGGAAGCCACATTACGATTCCCCTCCATCTATAATGGGCTCCATGTGTTCCACATTAATCGTATTTTGATATGCTGGCAATGTCAGTTCACTAGATGGAGTTGTAATTTGAACTTCAAAATTATCTATAAAGAAATCATCCATTAGTTCAGAACCTTGAATACGCTGTTTTAGTTTTTTGGGATTAACGGTTAGGACTTGTATTTCAAGCGGGTAATCAGTGAGCGAATATCCGTCTACTTTTGGCTTCCCATTAATATCACGAATAACTGATGTAGAAATGTACCGTTGTCCCGAAATGGAAATTTCATCTGCTCCAAACATATACATTTCATTAATGAGCCTTCTTAATAATACAGGGGAAATATACTCTATCTTCTCACCAAGTAGGAGACCTTCTTTTATAGGTTGGACAGACACACTGACTCCTTTTCCCGTTATCTCAGTCAAACCTGCGTCAGTCTTAAATTCAGACAGCGTTTCACGCAATAATTCTTCTTTACTTTCATTTTTCTTTGTTTCATAGGATGCAATTTTCTCCTCAAGCTTACTAATACTCTCTAATAATTCAACCTGGGACTGCTGTTCTTTTAATAAATCATTTTTCAGTTGCCACATATCTCTGGTATCAGAAACTACTGGCTGATTTACCAAATTGAATTGAATAGCAAGCATGAAGCCAGCAATCAAAGTAATCAAACTAAAAGATAGCTTTTTTCTCATTTCCAGTGTTTCACCAATCTTTCATCGAATCCGGCGATTATTCACCCTCCAATAATTGGATCAAAAATGATTTTCTTTTGCTTTTCCATAGTAAAAATAACATTTTCATTAACCAACTGTTCCTTTATACCACCTGGTATATCTAAGGAAGCCTCTAAGATATCGGGGTCCCCAATCGCCGAAATGATAAATGGAGCAGGATACTGATGACCATCGATTGTAATCACAGGTCCATTACAGACTATATACGAATCATGATCTAGCCTCTGACCGTTAATCGCGACAGCCTCTGCCCCTGATATGTATAATTCATTGACAACCTTGAAGACGTGCTGTTCATGAACCAGGTAATTATTCACATTGGCTTCAGAATCCATATCGGAACCATCTTCAAGTGTTACCTGAAGGCCCGTACCTTTCACTTTCACTTTTCCAAGGTACATCCGATATTTCTCGGTATCCTTTGCTAGATTGAAAAACAGCTGCTTTTCCTGTGCTAAATCTTTTTCTATGTTGGATACTTTTGCTTGCTTTTGAAGGAGTTCCTTCTGTAGTTCCCGGTTCTGCTTCTCTTGCTCTATTAATTGCTGCCTGAGTTCAAATTCTTGATCCCATGCTTTATCTTTCACTGCTCCTTGACCATCTTTCGTTAAATTGTAAGAAAAGGCAATCATAAATCCTAGAACAACACTAACAAGGGATAAAATCACCTGTTTGCTATTAATTTTCCTCATTAGTGTCTTCCTTTTGTTCAGCGGGTTTATAGGCTTTGAAATAAGAACCGACTTCTAGATCAATGACACCCTTTACCTTCGGATCCAACTGACTGACAATCGATGGATAGTGAATCATTTTTTCGGATAAAGTTCGGCTTGTTGCACTTACTTCATATCCATCATTCATAAACATTACGATATGGTAACCATCAGTTTTAGTTGGAGCATGATGGATTTCCGATATAGCATTCTGAATCTCGACAGGAAGCTTGTCCAACTCCTCTAAAAGCAACTTTAATGCTTTACCCTCTTTGAAGCCAATTAAAACCGGGGCAAATACTGGAATTTCACCAGTTGCTAACTCTTCCAAAACAGAACCATTTTCCAAAATAGGTGAAAACTTCCCATCATTGGATAGATACGCCATTCTATTATGTTCAGAAACTGTAATTTTTATAGAATTGGGAAATATAGGTGTAACCTTAACACTTGCTATTTCCGGGTTTTTTTTAATATTTGCAACTGTTGATCCTGTATCAACCTTCCAAATACTTCGATCTTTCTTTATTTTACTTAATTTAACAATTTGCTTAGAAGTAATATAACGATTCCCTTCTACCTGCACGGATTGAACATAGCTCAAAGGGGATAAGAAATATAACACACAAGCAATCAGAATGAAGAAAAGGGAAAGCAAAAGAACAAGTCGTCTGTTTGCTTTACTTTTTCTTAATTGTTTTAGTTTCGGGATGCGGTTCTCAATAGAAACGATTTTCCCCTTTTCCATCCCTTTCACCTCTTCCTGAAAAAATGGATGGTTTTTGACACTATATTAAATCATGACAAATTTAAGAAAAACTTATTACTATACTTTTCAGGTAACACATTATACCACAATATTTGGATATAAAAAATAAATCTTCTTTTATTTCCGTCCGATTATTTCCACTTCGGTTTCCAATTCAATTTCAAACTTGTCATACACAGTGTCCTTCACGTGCTGTATCAATGCTTGAACATCTGCTGCACTTCCATTTCCTGTGTTAACGATAAAGTTCCCATGCATAGGAGAAATCTGTGCTCCACCAATCGAGTGTCCCTTTAGGCCAGCATTCTCCACTAATTTCCCTGCATGATGTGGCAGCGGATTTCTAAATATGCTCCCGGCACATGGTAGATTATACGGCTGGGTATCCTTACGATAGTTTTTGTTATTCTGCATTCTTTCTACTATTTCAGTTTTATTTCCCTCAGTTAATTGAAAAATGGCTTCGAGTACGATTCCTGGTTTTTTCTTTTGAAGTATTGAAGTTCGATAAGAAAACTCCATTTCCTCCTTAGAAAGCCAGGCCAACGTACCATCTTCAAACAGAACATGCGCCTCCTTTAGAATTTCACTCATATCGGAACCGTGTGCACCAGCGTTCATATATACCGCTCCACCAATTGAGCCAGGAATTCCACTGGCAAATTCCAGACCTGCATATCCTTTTTTGCTAATTTGTACAGACAAGCTAACAAGAGACACACCAGCTCCTGCTTTAATCTCCGGGCCATTTATCTCAAGATGGTCAAGCCCTTTGCCCAATTTCAGCACTACACCTTCAATTCCGCCATCGCTGACTAAGAGGTTCGAGCCCCTACCAATCGCTCTCCAAGGTGTGGCATGTTCCTTGATGACCTGCATCGTTTTTTCTATATTTTCAATGGATGATGGCACGATGAATAAATCAGCCGGTCCCCCAATTTTCATAGTTGTATGATTCGCAAGTGGTTCCTGTTCAAGAACTTTGCCGATTTGCAGTTCTGTTAATTGTTTTATCATTTTATTCATGATAAACCTCCTTGTTGTTCCAAAAATTCCAAATTATAATTTTCATATCCTCACCCTACGAGGTCTCTTATTATACAAAAATAATAACACCTTTTATTTAAAATCAGAAATATGAGCAGAAGTAAGCGCCAGTGCGGCCTAACCCTCTTATACTATAGTCTAAACAAAGCCGTATTGCCAATATTTATTGTAGAATCCCTAACATTCATTCATGGTAATTTTTATGTAGCATTTCAGATATTTCTAAATTGCATCAATGTACCCGCTACTATATTCCCCACAACGGTTTTCAGCTAAAGAATAAAAAAGGAAGCCTACTGTTTGTGAACTGTGCCCCATTTTACGGACAGTATAAAAAAGTGCCTAAGCGGCTAATAAGTGGTCCCGGTATTGTACCGGGGCCATTTTCTTTAGCCCCCATTGATAACGATGTTCATTATATTCTTCAATAACTCGATCAATTTCTTCCTTCACATCCGTTAAATTAGTAGATGTTTTATATTCTGCCAAATCCTTAAAGTGGCCAAAGAAACTTTCCATTGGCGCATTATCCCAACAGTTTCCCTTGCGGGACATGGATTGGGTTATCCCAAGTTCCTTCACTTTGCGTTGAAATAGCGGATGGGTGTAATGGAACCCCTGGTCAGAATGAAGGATTGCACTCGGATGGAACTCGTGACACACAGCCTGCTTTAGCTTATTTAAAGTCTCGTAAACGATATCCATTTCTAATGAAGTAGATAAATGGTACGTAACGATTTCTTTTGTGGCGGCATCTTTTACGCAGGATAAATACGCTTTTTGGCCTTTCCCATAATAAAGATAGGTAATGTCAGTAAGCAGGACCTTCCCTGGCACCTCCTGATTGAATTCACGATTAAGGAGGTTTGGACAAGTAAGGTGCTCCTTGGTTGCCTTGGCCATCTTCCGATACGGGTTGGCCCTTCTGATTTTCGCTAGGAGATTATATTTTGTCATCAACCGTCTGATTTTCTTATGATTCATTACGGCCGAGTAGTCATTCTCCATAATCATTTTGATTTGGAGGGCGCCTACTTTTTCCTTTTTACTGATGAAAATATTTCTGATCAATTCTATGTCCAATTCATCCTCTTCTTCACGAAGCTCACGGTAAGGAGCTGCCTTTAACCAATCATAGTAGCCACTTCGACTTACACCAGCCAATTTGCATAGATAAGAAACAGCCTTCTTTAATTGGTGTATTCTGATCGTCCTTTCAATCAGATAGAACTTCTCAGCAGCAGTTAGAATCATTTCTTTTTCAGAGCCTGCCTTTCTAGCTCTTCCAGCTTTTTTAGGAAGTCATTTTCTGCTTCAAGGAATTTGATTCTCGCCTCGGCCTTCCTAAGTTGATCCTCTACAGACTGTGGCTTGGAAGTGGGGCGTCCTGTACTTCCTTTTCCACGGCGTTCCGTAAGGAAGCCTTCCTCACCAAACCTTTCAAAGGTACTACGCCAGCGCTGTAGACAACGTTTGGGTTGTTTCTTTCCAATTATTTCGAGATTAATTCCCTGGTCAATGAAAATTTGAGAGGGGGCTTTCCCCTTTTTATATTCCTTAACAGCTTTTGTCTTAAACTCCGGACTATAGGAAATAGATCGCTCGGAAGCACTAATGATATTTGGATTCTTTTCAAGTTCTTTAATCTGAAATTCAGTATATATATTCTTACTCATATAAACCCTCCGTCCATACTCATTACATCTATTGAAACATAAAAAAACCCGGATAAGGGACACTTTTTTATGTGTGTCCGTTATCCGGGGTATAGTTCATTTGAACAGGGCTTCCTTTTGATATAACACATGTTTTATTGTGGTTAGAACCTTGAATAGCGGCTAATATTCAGTAGTACACCGATGGCCATCAACATGAGCGTTAGGGATGAACCCCCATAACTTAAAAGCGGCAAGGTGATTCCAGTAACAGGCATCAAACCAGTGACAACACCTATATTGATCATCACTTGAATGGCGACCATCGCAATGATCCCCACCGCTACAAGGCTCCCATACAAATCTGGTGCACCAAGAGCGATTCGAATGCCCCGCCAGAGCATAAGCGAAAATAACAAGATAATCATCGAGCCTCCGATGAAGCCAAGTTCCTCAGAAAGTATTGCGAAAATAAAATCGGTCTGTGGTTCTGGTAAATAGAAAAACTTCTGCCGGCTTTGGCCCAAACCGAGACCAAACAATCCCCCGGGTCCGATTGCATAAAACGATTGAATCATTTGAAAGCCGCTCCCCAAAGGGTCTTCCCATGGATCCAGAAACGAAGTGATCCTTTTTATCCGGTACGGAGCCGACAAAATCAGACCAACAAAACCTAGTACCCCGATTAACCCTAAGCCAACAAAATGGCTGATTTTTGCCCCTGAAATAAAAATCATCACGATACATGTTCCAACCATGACCGTTCCCGTCCCAAGATCGGGCTGTAACATAATTAGTCCAAATGCCAAAAATACTAGGCCCAAAGATGGGAGCATCCCTTTTTTAAAGGAGGTGATCAACTTTTGCCGTTCAGATAAAAACTTAGCTAAAAAAGCAATCATCGCTAGCTTCATGAACTCTGATGGTTGAACCGAAAAGGCCCCTACACCAATCCAGCTCCTAGAACCATTTCTCGCCATTCCGATACCAGGAACCAGGACAGCCAGTAGCATAATGAAACAAATGATGATTAGGATTTTGGCCCAAGTTCTCCACGTCCAGTAATCCACATTCATGATGAAAAACATTGCTATAACCCCAACACAGGCAAACAGCAGCTGTCTTTTTGCAAAATAAAAGGAATCATCAAATTTATAAGTCGCCCAAATGGCACTCGCGCTGTAAACCATGATTAAACCTACGGTCAAGAGACTTAAGGTGACGATAATGAGAATGAGATCAGGATTGGATTTTTTTAATGGCACGGACATCCACCTCTAGGAAGTTTTTCGAGCCTGTACGAATATAAAACATGTATGCTGATTGCTTGTCAGCACTTTAGTCAAAAAAAAAGCGATAACGGCTCATTATCGCTTTTTTCCAAGGTGTCAACGTAGAAGCAGGTTCACTTCCTTCTGCGAAAGCTCTTATTTCAGTTTATGCACGGCCTCCATAAACATGTCTCCTCTTTGCTCAAAAGTTTTATATTGATCCCAGCTTGCACAAGCCGGGGAGAGGAGAATACAGTCGCCTTCATTTGATAATTCAAAAGCAGCCGGTACGGCCTTTTCTACATTATCGACACGTTTTATATTCGTTATTCCTATTTCTTTGGCTATCCGTTCAATTTTTTCTGCCGTTTCACCAAACGTAATCACGGCTTTGACATTTTTCATAGCAGGTTTTAACTCGTCAAATTCATTTCCACGATCCAACCCGCCTGCCAATAAGATTACAGGTTCTGTAAATGATGTTAGAGCTTTGGAGGCAGCAAGAATGTTTGTGGCTTTCGAATCATTATAAAATTTACGATTTTCAACCGTCGCCACAAACTGCAGACGATGCTCTACACCATAAAACGTTTTTAATACTTTTTGAATAGCTTCGTTAGCAACACCCTTAAGTTTGGCCGCTGAAATTGCCGCGAGCACATTTTCCAGATTGTGTTTTCCAGGAAGGGCGATATCTGAAACATCAATCACTTTTTCCCCTCTGAAAAAGACAGCAAAATCTTCGACATATGCTCCATTCTCATGCTTTACTTCAGTTGAAAATGGTACAAGCTCGGCCTTGGACTTATTTGCCATAGCCAAAACAGCATCTTGATCTGCATTAAAGATCATGAAATCTGAAGCTATTTGTTTTTTCGTAATCGCAGCCTTTGCTTCAGCATATTCCTGCTTGGAGCTATGATAATCCAGATGCGCATCATATAAATTCGTCACGATTGAGATTTCAGGACGGAATTCCTCAATCCCCATCAGCTGGAAAGATGATAATTCAATGACAATCGCGTCATCAGATTTTGCTTTCTCAGCAACACCAGAGGCAACCGTCCCAATATTCCCCGCAATAAGTGGTGATTTTTCACCGGTCTTCAACATTTCAAAAATCAACGTTGTCGTTGTCGTTTTCCCATTTGTACCCGTGATGCCTATGAAAGGAGCCTCACTGATCTGATAGGCAAGTTCAACTTCCGTGATAACCGGAATCCCTTTTTCCAAAGCACCTTTAACAAGTGGATTCCGATAGGGAATTCCTGGATTTTTTACAATCAGTTCAAATCCTTCATCAAGCAGTTCGATCGGATGGCTACCGCAAATGACTTTGATTCCCTGTTCAAGAAGCCCCTGCGCCTCCGGATTTTCTGATAATGGCTTCATGTCATTAACCGTCACGAAAGCACCTAATTTATGTAGAAGCGAAGCTGCCATCACTCCGCTTTTCGCCAATCCTAATACCAATACTTTTTTCTCTGAATACTTTACAGTCTCTTTCAATTATATCCACACCTCTAAATAGATTCCAAGTACCGCACACAGTAGCCCTACTGTCCAGAAAGTCACGACGACGCGCCATTCCGACCAGCCAGAAAGCTCATAATGATGGTGAAGCGGACTCATTTTAAAAATACGCTTTCCAGTGGTTTTAAACGATCCTACTTGTAAAATGACCGATAGCGTTTCAATGACGAAGACGCCACCAATGATTACCAGCAGTATTTCAAGTTTAGTTAACAGGGCAATGGTAGCAATCGCTCCCCCAAGAGCTAAGGACCCTGTATCCCCCATAAATACCTTTGCAGGATGTGCATTGAAGACAAGGAAACCTAAAACAGCACCGACAACTGCTACAGAAAATATAGCAACATCATATTGTGACTGACTCCAAGCTAGTACTGCAAAAGCACCAAAAGCAATAGCAGACGTACCTGAGACAAGTCCATCAAGCCCATCCGTCAAATTGACGGCATTAGAAAAACCGACTAGCCAGAAAATCACGATAAAGAGATAAAACCAGCCAAAATCAATCGCAAAATCAGTACCAGGAATCGTCAATTCCGGATTAAAACGGTCTGTCTGCTTAAAGACGAAGTAAAAAATGACTGATATCACGATTTGGCCCAATAGTTTTTGCTTCGAAGTCAAGCCTAGATTCCGCTTCATGACCACTTTGATAAAATCGTCCAAGAAACCTAATAAACCAAATCCTAAAGTAACGAATAATAATAAATACGTTTCGGTAGATGGTACCGAAAATTTAAAAGTCATTATTAATGTAGCGATGGTAACCGATAATAATATAACCAGTCCGCCCATAGTAGGTGTTCCTGTTTTCTTTTGATGCGATTGTGGGCCTTCTTCCCGAATACTTTGCCCGAATTTCAATCTTCTTAAAAACGGGATAAAAATCGGCGATAGAAGAACGGTTACTAAAAACGCCACCAAAATTGTATAAAAAATTACTTGTTCCAACATTCCTTACTCCCTCATTCCTAACACAATTCAAATATAAATTCTACTTGTTGTCGTTTCATGTTTGCCCGGTGGGTCAAATATCTATGATTCAGACTGAACCCAACCTTCTTTGAATCGCTTTTTCTGCTTCTTCACGGTCATCAAAGTGCAGCACTTCATCACCGACTAATTGATATGTTTCATGTCCCTTTCCTGCTATTAAGATAACGTCGCCTGCTTTGGCTTTGGAAACAGCATAATCGATTGCCTCTCTGCGATCTTCGATAACCGTATATTCTTTACCAGCTACACCAGCTTCCATATCCCGCAGGATTTGGGCGGCATTTTCACTACGAGGATTATCTGAAGTGAATATTGGGTCAGACGCCAATCTGCAAGCAATTTCGGCCATAATTGGACGCTTTGTTTTATCACGGTCCCCACCGCAGCCAACTATTACAAAAATTTTCTTTTCAGCAAATTCCCCGACTGTCTTCAAAACATTTTCTAGACTGTCCGGAGTATGAGCATAGTCAACAATGACTGGGAAATCCTGATTCGCCGAAATAAGCTCAAAACGGCCGGCAACACCTTTTATTTCCTCAATTGATTTTATGGTCTCATCCAGATCGTTCCCGGCGCATAGAGCAGCAGAAATGGCTGCTAGAACATTATAGACGCTGAATTTACCAATTAGCTGCAGTTGAACTTCACGCTCTTCTTTACCTGCAGTCAAGGTGAATGCTGTGCCCTTTGCATCAATCTTTATATCCTTGGCGCTAATATCAGCTTCTTTGTCAATTCCATATGTAACAACTGTAGCAGCGGTCACCTTGATGAAATCTTCTGTTGCAGCATCATCAGCATTAAGCACAGCATATTTGGGACGATTTTCTATGTAGGCATTGCCAAGCTGGGAGAAAAATAATGATTTTGCCTGCCTATATCTGTCCATGGTTTTATGGAAATCTAAATGATCCTGCGTTAAATTTGTAAAAACGGCAATATCATAATCACATCCGTGGACGCGCCCAAGCTCAAGCGCATGGGAAGAAACTTCCATGATAGCCGTTGAGACATCTGCTTCGGTCATTTCATGAAAAGCCTTCTGCAATGTAACGCTATCTGGCGTCGTATTCTTAGTTTCATACACCTTGTCAGCAACTTTTGTATACATAGTGCCAATCAATCCTGTTTTTTCCTTTTGATCCTCGAAAATCTTTTCAAGTAAATGACTGGTCGTCGTTTTGCCGTTCGTACCTGTAATTCCAATCAAGCGCACCTTTTGGGTCGGATGGCCGAAAAATGCATCGGCAAGGACCGCTTGGGCTCTGCTTGAATCACGAACAACAATTACTGGAACATTCAAGTCAAGCGGCCGTTCGGCGATCACTGCCGAAGCTCCATGTTCGACAGCTGATTGGGCAAAATCATGACCATCGACTGTATAACCTTTTATACAAACAAATAAACTTCCGTCTTTGACTTTACGGTTATCATTTTCAATGGAGGTGATCTCAGGATTTTCTCCTTCATACTTAAATAAGGAGTGTAAATAAGATAGTAATTTGTGAAGCTTCATTTTTCCATCCCTCTCAACTTAATTTGAGGATTCATTATATGTGATTAACTTTGGCTTGTCGAGAAACCAATTTTTATTATACGGGGTTTACACGACTCCGTAAACAAAGCGGCTGATGATTCTTCAGCCGCCTTAACTAATCATATATTATTTTATACTTATTCTGTATTTTCGCCAAGATAAATTCTTATTGTAGAGCCTTCTTTTACTTTAACCCCTGCATCCGGAGCTTGATTTATGACTTTATCCCCATTACCGGCAATATCAAGTTTAAGATCGATGAGCTGGGTTTGCAACTCTTTTCTGCTCATACCCACAACATTAGGCACCTCGATCATAACAGGATCCGTCCAGAGTGCTTCCTTTTCAATCTGGTTTTTCCTCGGCTTTACACCCATAGCCCTTAATGAATCTTCCATGATATTTCCGACGATTGGTGCGGCAACGACGCCACCGAATTGAACCGTTCCTTTAGGATTATCCACTGCTATATAGACAACGATTTGCGGATCATCCGCCGGAGCGACTCCAATAAATGAGAGTATAAAATTATTTTCTAAATATCGGCCATTTTCCGCTTTTTGAGCTGTACCCGTTTTCCCACCGACCCGGTACGACTCCACGAATGCTCCTTTACCGCTTCCTTTCGCAACAACGGATTCAAGTGCTTCACGGACCTTCTTGGAAGTTTCTTCTGAAATCACCCTTTTTTTCGCCTGGGGGGTCTTTCTCATTAGTACATCACCATTTTTTGGATCAACCAGTTCCTTTGCAATGTAAGGTGTATATAATGTTCCTCCATTAACTGCTGCCGAAACCGCTGTGACCTGCTGAATAGGTGTTACAGCAACACCTTGTCCAAACGCAGTTGTTGCCTGCTCAACTGGACCTACCCGATCCATATTAAACATGATTCCTTTTCCTTCTCCTGTTAAATCAATTCCAGTTTTTTGTCCAAAACCGAAATCATTAATATATTTAAACAGCTTATCTTTGCCAAGACGGTTACCAAGCTCTACAAAACCAGGGTTACATGAGTTCTCAACAACTTCTAGAAAAGTTTGGTCTCCATGTCCTCCCCTTTTCCAACAATGCAGCGTGGACCCTGAGACTTCCACATGCCCGGAATCGTAAAAGTGTTCATTTTGTAAGTCGACCTTCCCTTCCTCAAGCGCTGCAGCAAGGGTGATGATTTTAAAAGTCGAACCCGGTTCATAAATACTCCAAACTGGTAAATTGCGATTATACACTTCAGAGGGTACATTTTGAAAATTAGCTGGGTCAAAAGTCGGCCTGCTCGACATCGCCAATATTTCCCCGGTATTCGGATCCATCGCAATGGCAATAAGACCATCAGGATTATAAGTCGCCTCTGCATTATCGAGCTCCCGTTCGACTATTGTCTGAATTCTGCTATCAATCGTCAGTTTCAAGTTATCTCCATCAACAGGCGGCTTATAGTCATCTGCCATATTCTCAAGCCTTTTCCCTTTGGCATCCGAATAAAATTTCACAAATCCTTTTTCCCCACTTAGCTCCTTATCATAGGATAATTCAATTCCCATCAATCCCTGGTTATCTGAACCCGTAAAGCCAAGCACATGAGAGAGGTATTCCCCAAATGGGTAATGACGCTTTGAATCTTCGGCGATATACACGCCTTTTATCCCTAATGCTTTAATTTCTTTCGCCTTTTCATGAGATATCTTTCTACCTTCAGGAATTCTGACACTCATCGCCTGTTTCGTTAACCATTGATAAGCTTTTTCCTTCGTCATATCTAATATTGAAGCCAGCTGTTCCGCCGTCTCACCGGGGTTCTCAATCTGTCTCGGGATGACATATACTGTTGGTGCTGATATATTCGTTGCCAGTTCGACACCATTCCGATCTAAAATCTCACCACGTTTGGCCTCGAAAGGAATATTCCTGCTCCAGGAATCCTTAGCCAAACCGGTCAACTTGTCCCCAAGATAAAATTGAACAATCCCTAAGCGGATATCAATGATAAAAAACACAATGAGACCTACTGCCAATGCGATTGCCAGCCTTTTTCGGACCGTAACATTTGAAACACGCAAAAACAGGCACCTCCATTTCATACATGCTTCAATATATATGCTTGTCTACTCAATGCTAGACTAAGAAAACAATCAAAAAAAATAAAGAGGGTGATCTATTAGGATCACCCTCTTTTTTAAAATATCTATATTTTTAATCAGACCCTTTATTCTCATTACTTGATAAATTATCGGCAGCGCCTTCTGGTTGGGACAATTCAACATTGAAAGAGTCCCCTTCCTTAACCTTTTTACCTACCTTGATATTCTGTTTACTCACATAACCTGTTCCTGAAGTTTGGAGATCCAGCTTCGCAACCTTAGCTAATTTCATTACATCACGTAAGGACCATCCTTTCATATCAGGAACTTTCATATCACCTTCTGTTCGAAGGATTATTTTTTCACCCTGTAAGAGGGTGCTCCCTGCTTTAGGTGATTGATCGAGAACTTTCCGACCGCTTCCGATCGTACTAACTTCATATCCTAACTGTTCCAGCTCCTTAACAGAAGAACTCTCAGATTGATTAGTATAGTCTTCAATTTTATTGGCTGTTTGTTTTTTCACATCAGAAGGCTTAATATTTAAATATTGCAGGCTATTTTGCATGACAGGATTAAATATCTCAGACAATGGATCCGCTCCTACATAAGTGGCACCTAAGTTTGGCTTTTTGACTGCCACATAGATGACCAGTTGTGGGTCATCTTTTGGAGCCATACCTAAAAAGGAGAATACATAGTTATTCTTCCCTTCTAAATATCGGCCTGTTGGACCGGCTATCTGAGCTGTACCAGTTTTCCCTGCTACTTCGTATCCTTCAATGGCATATTTTTTCCCTGTTCCTTTTTTCGCAGAGATTACCGTTTCCAAATAGTCACGTACTTGTTTAGCAGTCTCTGATGAAATCGGTTCACCTGATACTTTTGGTTTTGTCGTTTTCAATACTTTTCCGGTATCCTGATCGGAAATACTTTTAATCACATATGGTTGCATCATTTTTCCATCATTGGCAATTGCCGAAGCTGCTTGGATCTGTTGAATCGGTGTAACGGTTGAACCTTGCCCAAAGGAAGTTGTAACCTTTTCAAGCTTATACTTATATTGAATTTTACCAGTTATCTCATTTGGCAGATCAATCCCCGTCTTATTATCGAAACCAAACTTCGTCAAATATTCTCGGAAGGTATCTGCACCGATTTTATCCATTGCCAATGTCGCAAAAGCGACATTGGAAGAACGTTGTACACCTTCAAGAAAGGTCATACTTTTTCCTCTTTCGATTCCGCTGTGATCACCGATGGAGCCCGCTCCCGTCTTGTAAGTGCCGGCAGTAAAACTTTCATTGGGATTAAAGACCCCTTCTTCCACAGCAGCTGCAAGGGTGAACGTTTTCATGGTTGAGCCTGGTTCGAATGATTCTTCGATAGCAAGGTTACGCCACGTATCCGTAAGCCCCTCTTTCGTTGTCGGATGGAAGGTAGGTCTTTGCCCCATCGCTACAATTTCCCCCGTTTTGGGATTGGATACAATCGCTATGATTTGCTCGGGATCATACTTTTCTTGCACTTTACTCAACGAATCTTCCAAGAAAGTTTGTATTTTCTTGTCGATGGTCAGCATTACATCATTACCATTATCCGGAGCTACCACCTTTTCCTTCGTATCCGGTAAAAGAATTCCCCATTTGTCACTGTCATATGTCAGCTTTCCATCTGTTTCCTGCAATTCTTTATTGAGGTACTTTTCAATTCCGAACTTACCAGCCATTTCTCCGGTTTCCTCATCTTTTTCTACATAGCCAATTAGATGGGATGCGAAGATTCCATTCGGATAAAAGCGTTTATTCGTTCTTCCAAATGTAATTCCCGGCAGTTCCAATTTTTCTATTTTCTGTTTGACAACCTGAGTCAAATCCTTGCCGGCCTTTCCAAACTCCACCTGGTATGCCCCTTTTTTCGTAAGGCGCTCATAGATGTCCTGCTCATCCATATCTATATATTTAGCAAGTTTAGCAGCCGTCATTTCTGGGTCTTTGACATGCTCAGTTTCCTTTTCACTAAGTACAGCCCTTAAAATATAGGAAGAAGTATCCTCGGCAATGACTTCACCCTTTGTATCGAGAATACTTCCCCTTTTAGCTTCTATGACCTGTTCTCTTTCATATTTCTTGTCGATTTTCGAAGCTAGTACCTCACCACCGGCTGTGCCTGTCACCTGAATATACAAAAAGCGGCAGATTAATACAAAAAAGAGCAGGCCGAATAAGAAGAATAATCCGGCTGCTCCATGCTTCATATTTTTTTGTTTCTGCATTATCACTGCACACCCTTCACATTATTCTTATTTAACTTGAACCCTAGCTCTTCAGCTTTTTTCCAAATTCTTTCGTATGTACTAAGTTCATCAACCTGCACTTTCAAATCTTCGTTCACTTTACTCTGTTTATCAATTGATACTTCGACTTGCTGGATCTCTTTATTCGTTTCATAAATGGCCGCTTGGTTAGAAACTATTTTCACTCCCAAAAAGGTAACCATAATAGCAAGGGCACATAGTAAGATTACTTCACCAATGGATATCTTCGCTTTACGGATGACCACTGTTTGATGTGTCTGTTGTTGCCGTTGGTCTTCATATTGCTGTTCTTGTATTTTTTTGGCTATGGAACTCATTCATGCTCCCCCTTACTGATTTTTCTATATTTATTGTTTCTCGGCAATTCTTAACTTAGCTGAACGGGAACGATTATTCCCTTCCAATTCTTCTTCTGAAGGTAAGATTGGTTTTCTCGTGATTAATTTCATAGGCGGTTTAAATTCATCAGGAATAACTGGAAGTCCATGCGGAAGGTCAGGCAAGGCACTGGCTTTTTTAAATACTGTTTTACAAATTCTATCTTCTAGTGAATGGAATGTAATGACAGATATTCTTCCTTCTATATCCAATAGGGAAATAGCTTGCTCTAAAGAATCTTCAAAGACACCAAGTTCATCATTTACAGCAATTCGTATTGCTTGAAATACTCGTTTCGCGGGGTGTCCACCTTTTCTTCTTGCCGGTGCAGGAATTCCATCTTTAATTAGCTCTACAAGCTCAAACGTTGTTTCAATCGGTTTTATTTCACGAGCTGCTTCAATTTTCCTGGCAATTTGCTTAGAAAATTTTTCTTCTCCATATTGAAAGAAGATTCTCATCAATTCATGGAATGACCAAGTATTCACAACATCATATGCAGAAATAGCAGCACTCTGATCCATCCTCATATCCAGCGGCGCATCATGGTTATAACTGAATCCTCGCTCCGGTGTATCCAATTGTGGAGATGACACACCTAAATCATAAAGAATCCCATCCACTTTCTCGATTCCCCGGGCATTCAATTCTTCTTTTAAGTATTTAAAATTATTAGGAACGAGTACAATACGGTCTCCATAGCTTTCTAATTTAGCCTTAGCATTCTGAATCGCCGTCTCGTCCTGATCAAAAGCATAAAGTCTGCCCTTGTCAGATAGCTGTGAGAGCAAGTATTCACTGTGACCTGCCCCTCCTAAAGTACAATCTACATAAATTCCATCAGGTTTGATGTTTAATCCATCAACCGTCTCTTTTAATAACACTGTTGTATGTTGAAACATGCTAGACATCCTTCCAATCGGTTATTGAGTAACTCTATTTCTGAGGGCAGCCTTAAATATCAAAGCCAATCATATTTTCTGCTATCTCAGCGAAAGAATCCTCTGAAGCTGAAAAATAGTTTTCCCAAAGGGATTTGCTCCAAATCTCAATACGATTGGTAACACCAAGAATTACACATTCTTTTTCCAATTGGCCATATGAAGTAAGCGGCGTGGGAATATTTATTCGCCCTTGTTTATCTATTTCGCATTCTGTTGCTGCCGAAAAGAAAAAACGGGTAAAGGCTCGGGCATCTTTTTTTGTTAAAGGCAGGGCTTTCAGCTTCTCTTCAAGCAGCTTCCACTCTTCCATAGGGTAACCAAATAAACATTGATCAAGTCCACGGGTCAGTACAAATTGTTCCCCAAGGTTGTCCCTGAATTTAACTGGGACAATCAGACGGCCTTTTATATCGATGTTATGATGGTACTCTCCCATGAACATACCCACAACCCCCACATTCTAATCTCAATGTACCACATTCCCCCACCTTTCTCCACTTGTTTTTACTTTCTCCTTAAAAGTAAAAATTCCCTTCTTTTCTCCTTAAGTTTATTTAGCCAATTTATTTAAAGACAACACCATTTCGCTCGAATTAACGCACACTAAGACACAGTCACACTAATACTGTCGAAGGCTTTCATGCCAAATGGCCACCAACAAAAAAAAGACAGGCTGGCCGCCTGTCTTTCTGCTGATTTTTATAGTCCCATTCTTCCTAATGGTAGGTGAGTCTCTTTGTTCAAAATCATTGATCCACCACTCTCATCCAATCAGGTGAGTTTTTCTACAAAAAAATCAATTTGTGCTGGTTATTGAACTGGTAATCCAGTTTCATAATTTCCCGAACAAAATCTGGTCCATATTGATTCAAGTAATAAAAAACATTCCAAATCCTCTCCTGTGGTGATTCCAGAGGATACAGAGAATTTGCTATCCGTTCAAACTTTTTCAATACAACCGAGTGGCGTTCCTTAGTACGGTCACCAATTTTCCCATACATGAAATCCAATTGCTTTTGGATGAATTCGATATTTTTATTCAACATCGGCTCAAGACCTCTATCTAACGAAACAGCGTGCACTGATAGCTTTTCATGATTATCTTCAAGTTGCGATTTCAACTGCCCGAATAATTGATCAATCGTCTCATCCTTCACAGTATCAAGGTAACATCGAACAGCATTCGTGGTTCCTTCAGTCAACACGGTCTCCAACTCGAGTTCTGTTTCCTCAAGATCAGTTTGAACGCCACGCTCTACAAGCGTGATGTTTAACCTCGGAACGATTGGCGGCATCTTCATTGAAAACAACTCAAACGCCTGTTTCAATTCTGCCCAATAAGCAATTTCCCCCGGTCCAGAAATAAAAGCTAATACCGGGAAAAGCATTTCCTGCATAAGCGGACGAGTAATGACATTATTGCTTAGTTGTTCTGGATGACCTTTGGCTATCTGCAAGAGTTCCTGCTCAGAAAATGAAACCTCTCCGTTCTTCCCGCTGAACATACCATCTACCCGTTCGAGCAAACATCGATCTTTTTTATCTGTATCATAATAAAATAAATTTGCTGCCTGTTTATCCATTTCTATCATTTTTGCATAGCCTTGAGCATGCATATATGATTGTTGCTCCACGACAACTTCTGCAATCCGTTCACTTTTTTTAATCATCGATTCAAAGAAGCCTGTTTCAATTTCCCTTAGTTTCGGATCACCAGCATCGACAAGTAAAAGGCCATATTCATGGAACCATTCGTGAATCAGACGGGCAAAAAAGTCGACGAATGTGTTCGATTGCTCGATTGTTTCTTTAATATCAATAAGAAGTTTATTCGTAAAGGCTGTTTCTCCGTAAGTTTCAATGATTTCTTCGAACCACTTCTCTGCCTTTTCCGTATCAAGCTCCACATCCGAAACCATTGTTTTATATGGCTGATATGAAGGGTATGTTTTTTTATTAGGTTTACTGTTTTTCATCACATAAACATGATTGACTTCAGCTAAATCATGATCTTCACCAGCTATCCAAAAAACAGGAATTACAGACTTCCCTAGTTCTTTTTCTTGTTCTTCTGCAAGCTTAATGATTGATATCACTTTATGAATCGTATAAAGCGGACCTGACAATAACCCAGCCTGCTGCCCGCCAATCACGACCACTGAATCGTTACTGCGCAACCTTTCAATATTTCCATTAACAGCATCACTGCTTGGAAAACGAGACATGTATTGTTGTATGTAATCTGATAACTCCCCTCGTAAAAACGAACGGTTCATCAATTCAAGGTATCTATTACGATATATGTCCGGATTGGACAGGTCATAGTGAAAATACTCCTCAGTTTCAAGACGGTTTTGTAAATAGTCCGATGCAAAACGATTTAAAGATGGTAACGCGAGATCTTTCATCTCCATTTCTGTTCTCCCTTTCTCTGCAACTACAATTCTTTTTAGAGTATAACATTCTGTTTTAAGAAAACAAAAGAAGTTGCCCAGCAGCAGAAAATTGATGCTATGTTCTATGTTATGTAGTCAATATCTTCGTAATACTTGTAATCAAGCCAATGGAAAATAATAGTAGGTAAGCGCAGAAAAAGAAGGCAAAATTCACTCTCCAAAAACCTTTTAAAACCTTATGAAAAATGATTTCTTCTTTCACCTTATAATGGACAAGAACAACAACAAATGCGTTGACAATCATGATCAGCATGATCACCCAAAGAATATGTATATCCCAAATTGTAATAATTAAATAATGGACTGATAAAACGAAAAGCAATGTACTCATATCCATCGCAAATTGAACGGATCGTCTATGGTTTCCAGTGAATTGTTTAGCACCGATAAAAAATAGAATATACCCTATAAAGGGCAAGGTAATAAATATCGCAGCAAGACTTGATACAAAGTTCGGCACACCCTCATCCCCCCTGAAACTCTTTTCCTTTAACCATCTTATATAGAGAAGCCGTTACGCAATCACTTTTCTCTTTCCTCTTTGCCTCCGAGAGGATATACCCCAAAATAGCATCGATTTCCGTTTTCCTGCCATTATCTATGTCTTTAAGCATGGAAGATCGGTTTTCTGCTGTTGCAAAGCATACGGATTTTACATGTTCAAATGACCCCATCTTATTTGGTAATTCTAAAATAGCAGAAATTTCCTCGAAAAGAGCCTGAAACAGCTGATAATAAAAGGGATTACTGATTAATTTTCCATTTTCCACAGATAGTATCGCTGTTAATGGATTAATAACTGCATTAACGACCAGCTTATCTATCAGCATAGAGTGATAGTTCTCACTCTTAGAAAAAGGAAAACGATTGATTTTTTCATCTAATAACGACAGCTGATCAAGACTTCCTTTGAAGGATGCCACCCGCGTGATACCGAGTCCCGTATGCTCCACAGTATTCTGGTCATGTTTCAGTGCCCCATGCTCCACTACCCCAACATAGATTACTGGTGATTGCAGCTGTTTCAAATAAGATATATGTCCATAGCCATTCTGCAAGAATAGCAACGGAACTTGTATTCGTTCAATGACGGGTAAGATTTGCGAAAGGTGATATTGCTTAACAGTTATTATGATAAGATCTTCACTCGAAATACCTTCTTCCATAGCTTTCGAAACTACCCCTGTCAGCAACCGGTTTTCCCCATTCTCAATAAGACACAGACCATCACGATTTATAATGGATGCTTGTTCCATTGTACGAGTATAAAGAGTAACACTATGATTCCCACTCAAACGAGATGCGAATAACAAACCGATTGCTCCGCCCCCAATGATTCCAATTCTCATAATAACCTTCCTTACTTTTTGATATATATTTACTATTTTAACACATTTTCTTTTTTATCCTGCTGCGATTCCTCCCCCTCGATCGAAGAAACCCATGCACCGCTATCCCCATGCTCTTTTCCGCTCGCAAATAAAAATAAGGGGAGCGAATTATAAATACGACAGCCAAAGTTTTATTTCCTTCTTTATGAGATAAATTAATGGTATATTAGATATAAAAGCCGAGCCATTTTTTTGACTTTATAGGAGCAAAAGATACCTCCAATCTTAAGCCGACGAGAAATCGAAGGAAAAAGGACGGGGGATACACGGCTGTAAGCATTTAGTCAGCAAGGATGAATCGATTGATGCCACACTAGATTTATGCCTTAAGCTGGAATTCCACATGATAACTTAGCATTGAGGTACTTTCAAAAGGTATTGTTGGAAGAGGTTTATCAGAATTAAGGGGGAGCTTTTTTATGGAATACAAGGTGGAGAGATTACTTGTAAATTTTAAAACGCTTGAGGAATTCAAAAAATTCAAAGAATACGGGATACAGGAACTGTCAATGCTCGATGATTTAGAAGGTAACATCATTGAAAATGACAGCCAATCACCTTTTTACGGTATCTTTTATGGTGACAAACTTGTAGCAAGGATGAGTCTGTACAAAAAAAGTGCTAATTTTGACCAGTATTTTGATAATACAAGAGACTTCCTCGTTCTTTGGAAACTTGAAGTCTTGCCTAACTATCAGAAAAAAGGTTATGGAAGAGCTTTAGTTGAATTCGCTAAAAGTCTGAACATGCCAATCAAAACGAACCCAAGAGTTCATTCACAAGACTTTTGGAAAAAAATGGATTTCTCTGCTGTTTCCTATGATATGGACCGGGACCTTGGAGAAAACCCGCTAATTTGGAGCCCATTTGTCAAACAAGAAGAGAACATAAACATAGATACACAAGAATAAGGTGATAAAAAAAGCGGGCGGATATTTCCACCCGCTTTTTTTATTTATTAACCCTTTCCAAATTTCCGTTTTTATCCATTTGGAAACTCACTTTCGGATTCGCCTTTTCGTCTTCTAGCACACTGAGCTTTCTAGCCCGCTCCATAATTTGCATTAACGCACGATAATCTTCCTCTACCACTTTCAAGTTTTCTTTCAGCAGTCTATTTTCATCCTGTAAACGATCATTTTCCTGTTCAAGTAAAAGTGAGTGCTCAGAAATTCGTTCTTTTTCCTTACTATCAAGTTGGATTAATTCATCCATTTTCGTTAAATATAATATAACTTCCTGAAGGGTAATAGATTCATTTTCCCTTTCCTCGTTTGTCTTTTGTTCAATAGTCTTGAATTCTGCTACTACAGTTTCCGTTTCAAAATCGGTTTCCTTTACAGCCTGTTCTTTCCTTTGCTTTTTGGCCAGCTCAATTCCTGATTTATATTGCTTTCTTACAAAAGAATTCCAACGAAATCCACAAGCGGCTGATGTTCTCGATACCTGCTTCCCTACTTCTTCAAATGCCCTTAACTGTGTACTGCCTTCTCGAATATGCCTTAATACCACTTCAACCAGCAACAAATCCTCATCCTGTGTCCATGCATCTTGTCTCGTAAGTGACATCTCTCTACCTCCCAGCAAGTTTTACTTCATAATATGCACATGCTAGGAAAGATAGAAGAAATATAGAGGGTGTAACATTTATTTTTTCTTGTTTAAAAACCGATCGACTGCAGCATGATGTGCATCAGTCGCCCATAGTTTAGCACATTCACGAATTTCCGCTTCCATTCTTCCTTTAATCCCGCTATCCTTCCATTTCTTGACCAATAATTTTTTATAAGCCATCAGTACTCCTGTCTCATGACGAAGTAAATCTTCTACAAATTCTTCCCATCCATTCGTATTTTCTTCGATTATCTTATCTACGAAACCAAATTCCCTGGCTTCTTCAGCTTTATGTATTTTTGCATCCAACAATAGTTTCAGCGCTTTTTGCTCTGGTATTTTCTCAAGTAAAAGCGAAGCACCGCCCCATCCTGTCGTAATCCCAAGTGTCCCCTGTACAAAACCAAGTTTCACTCCACTTTTTGCCAATCTAAAATCACAAGCAGTCGCTATTTCACACCCGCCACCGACAGCACTCCCATTAAGAAGTGCTAGTGTAGGTTTTGGAAAAACCGCTAGTGTATAAAGAATCTTACCCATTTTTGATAACATGGTAAAGGCCTCTTCCTCTGTGTAGAGGTCATGAAACTCGCTTAAATCCCCACCTGAACAGAATGCCTGAGAGCCTGCCCCTGTCAGGACCAGCATCTTTACTTCGTCGTCGTTTGCCGCTTTTGACAAAACCGCCTCAAGTTCGTCCATTAATTGATAATTCACAGCATTCCTTTTTTCCGGTCTATTAAATAAAATCTTCATGTAACCGCGTACATCCTTTTCAACAATTAGCACCTGATTCATGTAAACACCTTCTTCAATAAATGTCTGTCAAGCTGCAAAAAATTCTAAATATTCTGCCAAAAATCTTGGTAAAAAAAGCACAGAGAAATATCTCTGTGCTTTGATTAGCGTGTTGCATCAAGAAAGCAAAGCTTTCAAGTAGGTCAAGAAATTATTTTGCGACAACTTCTTTTCCTTTGTATGTTCCACATTCTTTACAAACGTGATGTGAAAGAGTCATTCCACCACAGCTTGGGCATTCTACCATACCAGGTACTTGAAGCTTGAAGTGTGTACGACGTTTTCTTTTTACAGTTTTCGACGTTCTTCTAAAAGGTACAGCCATTATTCCCACCTCCTTAAAAAATATAAAAAAGCTGGAAAAATCGAATTAACGATTTTTCGTTCCAATCAAGATTCTTTATTGTTGTCAAAAAAGTCGGCAAGCTTTGCAAATCTCGGATCAACCTTATGTTTACTTTCTTCTTCAGAAATAACAGCCCAGTCTTTCCCAGATTGAGGAGCAGCTTCGTTCGAATCGACATCCTCACAAAAAACCTGCATCGGAATTTCTAGCAATAAATTTTCTTTAATTACCGGTATAAGGTCTACAACATCGCCTTCCACAACAGTGACATCATCTCCGTAGAAATCAGTGTCGTCTGCCTTTAAAAGAAAGGTTTCCTTTGTATCAATATCAATCGGATATTTCACGTCTACCAGTGTACGGGAGCATGGTAATGTTAATTCACCTGAAAGATGCAAGTGAAAAGTAATCTCGGTCGAGTTGATATCAGCTCTTCCTGCTACTCTAATCGGAGAAACATCGCGAATTTGCGGGTCTCTTTCCTTAATGTCTAAGACATCCACTAGTTCATCAAACCGTAAATCTTTGTCCCGAATTTTTTGAAGTTGACTAATCGTCCATTTCAAATGAAATCACCTCAAGGCAACAAAAATAATTATAGCTTTCAATTATAAGTTTGTCAATATTTTTTCTTTACACTATAATGTAGTCATCCTAACTGATTATCCAAGTTTATGATTCATTTTAAACAAAAAATCACGAAGAATCATTATAGTAATTTTACTTGAAATACTATTTTAGCACTAAGTTGAAAAAATACAAAGTTTTTCTCTGAGGTGAAGGAATGAAAGCTTGCGGTTTAGTAGTCGAATATAACCCTTTTCATAATGGACATGTTTTACATGCTAGAGAAAGTAGAGAAAATACAGAGGCAGATGTCGTGGTAGCGGTTATGAGCGGACCATTCTTACAGCGCGGTGAACCTGCTATTGTCAGTAAATGGGCAAGGGCGGAAATGGCTTTACGCGGCGGCATTGACCTTGTCATCGAGCTTCCCTATGCCTTTGCAACCCAGAAGGCGGAGATCTTTGCAAAAGGCTCGATTTCTCTTTTGGAATACCTTGGCTGCGACTCTTTTTGCTTTGGAAGCGAGGATGGCCGAATTGAACCATTCATAACGGCTCATAAAATTCTTTCTGACAATTCTGTAGCATTCGATGCAGCCATTAAATCGGCCATGGATGCCGGTAACAGCTATCCGACAAGTGCCTCCCTGGCTTTTCAATCAATAATCCAAAATGATGATGTGCTGGATTTGACGAAGCCAAATAATATTCTTGGTAAAGAATATGTTAGTGTTGCCCTAAAAAACAGTTTTTCAATTCAACCCTATACGATTCAACGGGTTGCGGCCGGATACCATGAAACACAGTTGTCTTCCGAGTCGATAGCAAGTGCAACAGGAATCCGGAAAGCCATCATGGAACAAAAACAGGAATTGGAGCCTGTTGCTGGCTATATTCCACAATCAACAAGAATCGGCCTTGAGCATTATTTATCGACCTACCGTACCTTACATGACTGGGAAATGTATTGGCCTATGTTGAAATACCGGATTCTATCCTCTTCACTAATGGAGTTGGCAGAAATTTACGAAATCGAAGAAGGCATTGAGCACCGATTTAAGGAAATGGCAAAACAAGCTACAACCTTTTCAGACTTCATGGCCGCAATGAAGACAAAGCGCTATACCTGGACACGACTCCAGCGGATGTGCGTCCATATTTTCACACATACCTTAAAGGGAAAAATGATACACAATGATCTACCTTCTTATATCAGACTCCTTGGCATGAATGCCCGGGGGCAGGAGTACCTTCGCACCGTCAAGAAAGACTTGCCGGTTCCGCTCATCTCTAAACTATCAGCATATCAAAAGCATGGCATTGAAACGGACTTACGGGCGGCACAGGTATATGCATTGGGCTTACCTGAACCAAATCAAGCCGCCTTAATGAAACGAGAATACGAATCACCAATTATTATTAAATAAAGAAAATACCGGTTAACCTAGGCCACCAAGTCCCACCAGTTTCTTTCGCCGTGAAATTCAGCAGTGTTTTTGACATCGAAATTTAACAAAAAAAAGCGCAAACAGATGAACTGCTTGCGCTTTTTTTATTCTTCTTTTTCCTTTAATTTCGTTAGGTAATCCAACGCATCTTCAAAATTGTCAACCGGGACAATTTTCATTTTTGTTTCAATGTCCTTTGCTACAACCAATGCGTCTTCATAATTCGAACCAGCTGCTCCGTTTTCATTTGGCGCAAAGAAAATTTCCGCTCCGGATTTATCGGCAGCGACAATTTTCTGCTGAATCCCTCCTATTGGGCCGACTGTTCCATCATCTGACATCGTTCCTGTCCCCGCAATATCGTAGCCTTTTGTGAGATCTCCCTCTGTTAATTGATTATAAATTTCCAAAGAAAACATCAATCCAGCTGAAGGACCACCTATTTGTTCAGAATCTATGGCGATGGCAGGTTTCGTTATGACCCTTCGATTATCATCGAGAGAAATGCCTATCCCAACCCTACTTGGATCATCTTTAAAAGACTGCAACGAGAGATGAGCTGTTTTCTCTGTCTCTTCCCTCTTATACACTAATTCAACTTCGTCTCCAGCCTTTTTCCCATTAATGTAATCCATGAATTCCTCTGCGGACTTAAATTTCACATTATCCACCTGAATGATTTGGTCGCCCGCCTTCAGTTCTTTAGCAGCTGGCATTCCTTTTAGCACGTCCAAAACATATACACCTAAGTATTCGTAATCCACTTCTTTCCCTGCTTTTTCATAAGCTATTTGGATTGCATTATTTTTAGAACCGTCCATTAAATGCAACTGCCTAATATTATATTCTTCATCGGTTTCATCCTCGCTACGAATCGATGTCTCCGGATAAATTTCCTGATAATCACTCCACTTTGCCAGCATATAGGAATAAATATTAGCCTTGCCCATCCTTACCGTGGTCAGCATAAAGCTACCTTCCGCTTCATCACCGCCGGAAACCTCAATAATTGGCTCTAATTCTTTAGCCATTCCTGGTTTTGACACATAATAAGGTAGGGAATAAAGAGCAGATGCTATCAGTAGTATAGCGGCCACCAGGAAAGTGCGTACATACATTTTACGGCTCATCTTCAAATGACTCCTTCCAAGTAACAATGCTTTGCTTAATTTGATCGATCTTTCCTCTTGCAGCTTCTTCTCCAATACTAATTATCTCCTGTATGTTTGTAAATGATTTCGAGCTGTATTTCTCAACCCTAGGACGGATCATGACGTCTGAGGCAAACTCCCTGCTTTTAACCAATTCCATTTGAAGGATATCGAGGCTTTGCATGATAACATCATAGATAGAGTTTATCTCCATATCTTGTTTAACATGAGCGACATCTACTCCTATTATGATATCCGCTCCCATATCCTTCACTACAGAAACAGGAACCCTGTCAACAACGCCTCCATCAACAAGAAGTCTATTTCCGATTTTTTCCGGAATGAAGATGCCAGGAATTGAGATGCTTGCTCTGACAGCAGGGGCAATAGGACCTTCCTGAAAAATGACTTTTTCTCCAGTTTTTATATCCGTAGCAACCACTGCTACAGGAATATCAAGTTCTTCAAATTTCTTTCCATATGTAAATACTCTAATTAAATCTTTTGTCCGTTTACCTGAAATGAAACCCATTTTAGGTATCGTAAAGTCTAAATAATATTTTCGTTTAAAAGCCCTCGACAGCTTATAGAGCCTCTCAATATCTGAACCTGCGCCATAAAAGGCAGCAACCATCGCCCCCATGCTGCTTCCAGCAATCATATCTATCGGAATGCCTTCTTGCTTCAACACCTTTATCACGCCAATATGGGCAAAGCCTCTTGCTCCTCCAGACCCAAGTGCAAGCCCAATCTTTGGTTTTGACAAAGAAATCCCCCCTCTCTGTAAGAAGTTCAAAATATTGAAATAACACTCATACAAAGTTATGGTCTTAAACAGATTTATAGAAGCATATTGTTTATATTGACAGTGAAACAAGCATGGTAGCACGAACAAAGACTCCCAATGTAATGAAATTGAAATATTACAGCCATTTCTAGTACCTAGTATCTTCATTTTATCATGTTTTTACAATCGATAACCCATACTGTGCATTACTTTTCGAGAAAAGGAAGTTCGTATTTTATATATACGAAACGAACTGCCCTTATTTAGTATCCCTTCAAGAGGAGGCTGAACTTTGCTTAAATCAAAATCTAAAACAGTATTATTAGCTCTCACCGTCACGATGATGACAATTGGCTTAATCATTTTCCCCCAGGAATCTTTTGAAGCTTCCAAAGGTGGGCTGAATATGTGGTGGAAAATTGTTTTTCCTTCTCTCCTACCCTTCTTAATTTTCTCAGAGTTATTAATTAGTTTTGGTGTTGTCAGATTCATTGGAGTCATACTCGAGCCGTTCATGCGCCCTTTATTTCGAGTCCCCGGAGTGGGCGGTTTTGTCTGGGCGATGGGACTTGCCTCTGGGTTTCCAGCCGGAGCCAAATTCACCGTAAGGCTTCGTCAAGAGAAACAGGTGACCCGCATTGAGGCTGAAAGACTTGTTTGCTTTACCAATTCATCAAATCCATTATTCCTGTTTGTTGCCGTTGCTGTAGGGTTCTTCCATAATCCTCAATTAGGTATCATCCTTGCACTCTCCCATTACCTAGGAAATTTTTGTGTAGGAATATTAATGCGCTTTTACCGTTGGAAAGAGGAAAAGTCCCAGTCGAAAGGAATCACCAAACTACCTTCCATTAGACAAGCCTTTAGCCAGATGCATCGAACCCGGCTAAAAGAAACGAGACCATTTGGAAGTTTGCTTGGAGATGCTGTTCTATCCTCCATCCAAACTCTTCTAATGATTGGTGGATTCATCATTCTTTTTTCGGTAGTCAATAAACTTTTATTTCATATGAATATTACCGGACTGCTAGCCTCGTGGGTCGGAGGAATATTACATATAATGAATTTCCCTGATTCTTTAAGCCTCCCGTTCATTTCAGGGTTGTTTGAAATGACTCTTGGCTCAAAATTAACCAGTTCAGTCGAAAATGCGAGCCTCCTTCAGCAGACTGTAATGACAAGTTTCATCCTAGCTTTCAATGGATTCAGCATTCAAGCGCAAGTAGCCAGTATTATAGCCGCATCAGACATTCGGTTCATGCCATTTTTTCTAGCTAGAATTGCACATGGTTTTCTTGCATCCATTTTCACTGTATTGCTTTGGGGGCCATTCTATAAAGGCAATAATTACAGCGGCAACCCATTCAATGCCTTCCCAGTCAGCGGATCGACAGGTGAACGTGCAAGCTCTCTTTATCAGAATATGCTTGATTTTGGTCCGTTGTTAACCCTCGCTTTTTTAACCCTTTACATCATGATATTCGCCAAACGACTATTCAAAGGACTTTCTTAAATAGAAAAAAGAGCATTGCCTAGGTCGGCAATGCTCTTTTTTCTATTCTTTTTGTTGCTCATACTTCTTAGTCAAGGCTTTTTGGACGACAGGAGGCACTAGTTCAGAAATATCACCGCCATATTTCGCAACCTCTTTCACGATACTTGAGCTCAAGAAAGAATATTGATTTTTCGTCATGATAAAGAACGATTCTATGTTATTGTTCAGGAAACGGTTCATTGAAGTTCCCTGCATTTCATATTCAAAGTCAGAAGTCGCCCGTAATCCTCGGATAATCGCATTCGCGGAAACGCTTTCAGCATAGTCGACCGTCAGTCCCTGATAGAAATCCACCTTAACATTTGGCATATGAGCCGTTGCTTCTGTAATTAACTCCAGCCTTTCTTCTACCGTAAACAATGAATTTTTTGCTGAATTGTTCACAATGACCACATATACCTCATCAAACACATTCGCTCCCCTCTGAATGATATCAAGATGACCAAATGTGATTGGATCAAAACTTCCCGGACAAATCGCTATTTTTGACATTCATAGTTCCCCCTGTTCGTTTACGTTCCCCCAATGATAAATCGTAACAGCAATGACACCATAAACTTCTTTTCTCTTAACAGTAAAGTCGCCAACTTGCTCAGGCAATGTAACATCATGGCCATGCTCACAAACAATATACCCCGTATTGCTTAGCAATCGGTTTTTATGTATTTCTTCAAGTAAATCCACAAGCTTTTGTTTCTTATAAGGTGGATCAAGAAAGATTAATTGAAAAGTTATTTCCCTTTTCACCAAAGCTTTCAATGCACGTTCTGAATCATTTTTGTAAACCTCTGCACGGTCTGAAAACTTACATATCTCCAAATTTGCCTTAACCGTTTGATTTGCTTTAAAGTCTCGGTCTACAAATATGGCTTTATCCATTCCCCTGCTTAATGCTTCAATTCCTAGTCCACCGCTACCAGCAAACAAGTCAAGTACGAGCCCACCTTCGAAATAAGGACCAATCATATTAAAAATGGATTCTTTAACTTTATCCGTAGTCGGCCGGGTTCCTGTTCCCGGTACAGCCTTTAGTGGTCTTCCTTTACAAATTCCAGAAACGACCCTCATCATTCTCACCACATTTTATGACAAATTTCTGTTACTTTCCTATCCTAACATATTAGAAAAAGCTAGCCAATAATAAAAGCCAATTCCTTCTTCCTAGAACAACATCAAATTAAATTTTCCTACACCCAATTACAACACCTATTCTTCATCCATTCTTTTTATAAATCTCTTACATTTTGAATATTTAAGTTGTATTTGGCAATAATGTGAATAACAACATTCCTTATTAGGTGTTGTTGCCAACCGCGGAGAAGGCTTACGTTTCCCCATAAGTTCTTCCTCCGGTTTCTCCTCTCCCTTTGCCTTCTAGTCCTAAGTTAGACATAGAAGGACCCTGCAGATTTTTGCAGGGCTTTTTTTTTTGATAAACCTCCATTACTCGTGGGGCTTTGTCATGATTAGACAATGAAATTGTCCTTCTCTTTTAAAGGAGATAATGATAAAGTAATGAATAATAAGTTAGTTAGGAGAGGTTTAATTGATTCAACGTTTTATTGAACTTGGACAAGGATATTCTGATATATATGAGCTGCTTGAAGTAGGACGCAATCAAAAGCATCGTGTTGCAAGGCTTTTAGCTCTACACACTACGATAAATGATAAAACGGTAACTTCATTAGTTATTGTCATGCAACCTACAGATCCAGGGAAATTCCAGCCGCTTTATATTTGCCGTGAAGGAATTCCGAACCCTCATGTTACCGTAAACAAACGCTATGAGCTTTTTGAGAAATTAGCAGAGGAACTAGATAAATCCATTATTGAAATCGATGTAAAATCTTCGGTCCTCTTTGCAGAAATCGAGTTATACTATCAGCATTTGATTGGTATATTACGAATGAACAGATATCTGCCTCCATTAGGTTGAAGAAAAATAGATGTCCCGAAATAAAAAAGCTGACTCCGCATGAGTCAGCTTTTTTTAAATTCCCATCTTATAATCATATTCTTTCGCTTTATCTGGTTTGGAGTTTTCAAATTCCACTTTCAAAAAAGGCTTATAAGATAGGTCCACTTTTTTTACAAACGAATAATTATTCAGCTTTTCTACCAATGGTTCGACTTCATCCATGTTTGTATAAAGGACTACATATTTCAATTTTTTTGAAACATAATGGATATTCCCGAATTTCCTAAGCATTTTGGCTTGTTTTAATGTATGTAAATAGACGATAATTCCTTGTCTCGCTCCAAGCATATCAATAACTCCCTTTTATAAAGGTTTTAATTAAGTTTAGCATAGCAGAATCTGTACTTTCAACCAAGAAAAAAAGATTATAAACTAAATTCTCTTACTATTATGAATATAGATAATAAGAAAGGAGCCGAAAAAGAGATGGATTTAGACCAAATCTGGAATCAATTTATCGGACATCTATTAGATAATGAAGAGATAAGCCAAGCCTCGCTAAAGAAAATTACGGGCATTCCATTTATATATATTCATTATCCTCAGAAGGATAAGGAAAACGAAAAAAATAATCTCTTTCTCTTAATAAAAAAAGCAGCAAGCCGTTCAATGCGAGGCAAGCAACTCCATTGCGAAACCATTTTCGTCCGGCAGGAAATCCAATTATTTGTATTCCGCCACCGTTTTTATGTACCACAACAAAAGATGTTTTGCTGTGGGAATCTCTGTCCGGACTGCATCTTGTTTAGAAGTTAACACTGCTATAAAAAAAAAGCCTGGAAGGACCAGGCTTTTTCCTATTAAGCAGAGCACCCACAACTCCCACCAGTACCGCAACTTCCGGTTGAGCACCCACCTGAAGATACAAAAAATGGATTTCCCGCAGGGGTTTTAACCTGCTCAGAAACTGCCCGGCCAATTCGTCCGCTGATTTCGTCAAGAACGGATTGCAATTCCGTCTCTGCCCTCTTAAACTGGGCAACGGTAGAATGCATATCCATATCTCGTTTAGCTTCTCTAGTCTCTAAATTGATACGTTTGTAGTCCGGATGATATTTACCGAACCTTTGAACATCTTCAAACAGATCCTTTAAAGAGGTAAACTTTGAAATCTTCTGCTGTGCCTCTTTGTCGCTCTGTAATTTATATAAACTAAGGAGATATTCTTCTCCTATTTCAGAATGAAGGATTATTTCAGCTAATCCGTCAGCCTGTTGTAAAATGTCGATAATTTCCATAGTAGCAAGCATAAACAAGCTCACCTCCACCACCATTTTAACATTTCTTCCTATCAGATGCTAATGGTTTGATTAAATAGAGGAAGTGATATGTACCTCAAACTCTTTTTGTAATCCTGTTTTTTTACCTGAACCATTTAAGATCTCCAGCTTAATCTTATGCATGCCATTTGGAACATCCTTTAAGATAAAAGCCGCTGTCCGCATAACTTTTTTCTTTTGATTATCAATAGATACCGACACAGTTGCCAATTGTTTAGGATTTGTTTCAGAAAAACCATACTCCTTTAGGTAGCATTCAACATATACAGAGTTCCCTTTCACAAAAGTTTTCACCTGAAAGTCCTCATCCAAATTTTGGACGGTTGATACAGTGGTGGCAGCTTTTAAGTTAGAAACATTTTGTAGAGCTGCTCCTAAATTTTCAGGTTCCGGTATTTTCTTTCCACAACCTGTCGCTGCCATCAACACTGTTAGAACCATAATGAATCTTCTCATATCATCGTCCCCCTTTTGCCTTTATTGTTCGCCAAAAGGAGTAATTTACTCTTTTTTTCTTCATTCGCCTGGAGTATTCATCGCTTGAAACATATGAAGCATCATGGAAGCAACCTGAACGCTTTCTGAAAATTTAGAAACCCGATGTGGTATCGACTTCTCAAAATAGTATTTCGCTTCCGTTTCGAATACGTCCACTTCATGAGGATTCCGCATTAACCTTTTGTACCATGCAGGTTGAACCCTCAAGTAATTACGCATATCTTCATTTGTTTGAATGAATTCATATACATTCTGGCGCATGAAAAGCCCTCCCCTCTTCACTACTTAATCTTTGTTAAATATGAATGGATTCGCTCTCTGCCCTTTATCCTTCGGGGGCGGATTGGAATCACCACCTGATTTATTCCCTTGGAAAGCCGATAGCACTCCCTGTATTGCCCCAATTGCCTGATTGGCATTTGTAATATATTGTTGTATCTGACCCATATCCATATTTTTAACTGCACTCATTAACGAACCTATCAACTCCGTACTTTGATCTCCCTTTTCTACCGGCTGTGATTGAGGTTCAGACTTCACTATAGATTCATTCACACTGCCGTCAGCCTGCCAGCGTGAATGATCTTCTCCGAGTAAGTACCATTCTTCAAAAAGTTCCTGCCATGTTGCTTGCTTGTTTCTCACTTCATTTACTAAATAAGGATGCTCCTTGACAAACTCCCGAAATCCATCGACGGAGGGGCGCTTTTTTTTTGCCATTACTCTCACCTCACACTAAGACATCGCCTATGTTCACCATATGCTAAAATGAAATAAAAAGTGCATGGCATTTCTATTCCGAATTTAATTGTATTTCCTTATAGTATAATATTAGAAAATGAGGGGGTATTTTCATGATAGATTTCAGGGATTTAGTCGAAGACTTTCAAAAACTGGCAAAGTCAGCAGATGAAACAGAGTTAGCCGTTTTATCGGGAATAATCTCAGGAATACAAGTAAAAAGAGAACAAAAGAAGTATTCCTATATTTCAAGCCTATTGCAGTTAAATAAGGATGTACGCCAACAGGATACCTCACTTACAATGACCATGCCTAACACACCACTTGTACATAATGAATTGAACATTACCCACGGCGGAATGATTGCTACCTTGATAGATTCGTGCATGGGAATCATTGCCAACTCAACAGTTCCAGAAGGGTACGCTACAGTAACGACAGATATACAAGTTCGGTATGTAAAACCCGCTATTGGTGATCATTTAACATGTAAGTGTGAGTTAATACATAGAGGCAATAAAACGATTATCGTCGAAGGAAAGGTATACCGCGATGATGGCGAACTTTGCGCGGTATCGACAGGCAACTTTTTCATCTTGAAAATATAATAATTAGAAAATAAAAACGGATCCCATAAGGGATCCATTTTTATTTTCTTATGAAATTCTGTGTATAATACTTTTTATAAACCCCAACACCCAAGCCTGTAAAGTCCTCATTCAGCATCGCATCCCGATGGCCCTTACTATTTAGCCAGCCTTCCATGACTGCCGCTGCATCCACATAATCTTTAGCAATATTTTCACCTGCTGCGCTGTATTTAACGTGACCTGCGTTCAGACGCTTTTCCAAATCCCCTTTTGTTTCAGGGACGTTTGTTCCTTCAGGAATATCTTTCATTTCACGGCTATGAAGGCAAGCAACTTCGGCTGCAGAATCATCCCATTCTAGAGGCTTCAAATCAAATCTGCTACGCATGATATTCGTAATATCGAATATTTGCTGTTCGTTGCCTTCCTCCACCTTTTCCCAGTCTTTCTCAGAAAGATCCTTAACCTTCACAAGCTTACCATGGTAGGTCAACTCATAAGGCTGTTGTTTTAAAAGGGTAGAATCATTCAAAAACCGAACACTTGAAACCGTTCCTGAGAATTTATCTAAATACAACTGTACATGAATATCCCCAAGTTCAATCAAAGGCCTCATGTTCATATCTTCCTCAGACAATTCAAAACGATAGGAACTATCTCCAACCTCAATATCAACAGTTGGTTCTACATACAAACTAGAATAGATGGCATCAATGGATTGTCCGATTTTAAATGGCGCAACATTAACCTTATCACCTATACCATATGCAGATATCACTTTTTCATTTTCAACGGCTAATTGAAAATAATTACTATAATCTTTTTTATAAACCCACCAATCATAGCCATAAGCGGACATGTCAATTCGATCAGGTTCTCCGAATTCTTTTTCTATCTCTTTCGTATTTTTCCCAATTGTAACTGCCAAACCTTCTGTAGCTTCAGTCACCTCTTTTTCAGAAGAAGTACTTTTCTCATTTATATGTTCATTAGGGTTAACACCTTTGTTACCATCAATTAGGGGATTACCTTCATCTTCACCGCCGATATTAAGATAAATACCGATTACAAAAAAGATAATAATTAATACCGTTACCTTACCTAACCCGCGCAGAGGAACACTCCCTCTCTCTATCTAATTTATGTATACAATGCTCACATCTTTCTTTCCTGATTATATCATTGTTCAATCATAATTTTCTAATTTACAATGGAATGCCACTTCATTTAATTTATTATTAAAAAGTGTAACTTTTGTGAATGATGAAAATACCATGTTTGAGTTCATTGCAACTTCCACCATTTCGTACTATTATAAAATATAGGATAAAATGGTATATTATAAACATACTGGAGAATTATTTAAATATTTTATGTACATAACATTTTCCTGGTATGTCATTTTAATTCTCAAATGTAAACATAGGAGGTACTACTCGTGAAATTTGAAAGCTTTGGAATCGAGAACATCACAGCCGACTTAAACCGACTAGATGACCTAATGCCGCAATATGGTTTAATACGTGCAGAACAATGGGATTACGAAAGAGTTAGTTACGATCGTAAATTTGAAATAAAAGAAGGCACGTTCTATCTGCGAATACTTGGCTTTGCTACAGAAGGCGATGTAGGCGCTCACAGAGCCGTCATCAAACTAATGGTTCCTCTATTAGGAAAACACTATTATCCACACGGCGTTGAATACGGCGAAGGAGAGGACTTCCCTGCTTCATTAGTGAAGCAAAGTGAAAAAATCCTTGCTCAGATCAAAGAAGAACTCACACAATTTAATGGCCTGTAAAAGCCTTTAGCAAAAAATACAGTAAAAAAAGAGGGTGTCTATAGATGCTCTCTCTTTTTTAAATACCTATAACAAAAGCCTGATGCTTTTTTGCACCAGGCTTTTTCTTTGTTTTAAAACCCTAGAATTGCCTTTATTAAAGATGTTGTTTCTCCACCGTGATAAATGACATAAAGCAGAATATAAACGGCTACTCCAGTGATTCCAGTGAAAAACCAAATAATACTTGTCGTAGGCCCAATTTTTTTATGGATGGCAAAATTGCCTTTAAACCCAGTGGTAAGCATAATAATTCCAAGAACAGCTCCTGTCGTAGCAAGCGTTATGTGGAAAATCAAAAAAATCGTATAGTAAATTTTAATGTCATCAGGTCCACCAAATGACGTACTACCAATAAAGACTGTTCGTGAAAGGTAGATAGTGAAAAAGATTACCGCAAAAACCGCAGCTACCATCATTGTCTTCTTATGGGTCTCGATTTTGCGCTGTTTAATTTGATACCAGCCTATTGCAACAGTGATGGCACTTAATACAATGAAAGCTGTACTTATCGTTGGAAGGATTGGTAAAGACATAAGAATTGTAGTCCTCTCTATATTTATTAATCAACTACCATTTTATAAGAGGTAATCATAAAATACAATAAAATCAAGGATTATTAACAGAATGCTCACTTTTATAGAAAAGCTAAGACTAATCACTAGCTTTTACGATTTATAAAAAGGATGGCCTCTTTTCCCTATTAAAGTCTTCGTTAGGCAGCACCGTAATGGCGATGACATCATAAAAAACTTGTCCGTTACTAGACAAGTCCTTTATGATACGACTATTCTACAGTCTGAAATTCTGAAGGAATCGGATCGATCCCATTTTGCTCTCCATTTTCCTTTTTGAACCATGCAAAGAAAATGACTCCTAAAACATATCCTAAAACGATTTCTTGAATAACCTTCATAAGTACCCCGCCAAGCTGCTGGTCTTCAAGCAACGGCAGCCCATTAAACATTTCTGGACCACTGAGTGATAAATTGGACAATGCTGAAGCAGGCACGCAAAGCTCCATCGCACTGGCCCATGATTCAGCATTCGTAAACGTATCATACATCGGATAATTAGCAAAAATGATTAATGCACAAGCTGGTGTCATTAAAATACCACTGCCAAAAATATAAGCTACTTTTTTAACACCTGATAGACTTTCTTGTTCTGGAAGTTGATTAACAAGAGGAAACCACATCAGAACTGCTGTCGTAAATAAGATCGCCGTGTAGCCAGCATGAAACCACATCCCCGTTTTAATAAAGTCAAAAACTAACGGGATATGGTACAACGAGAAAAGGACATTAAATAGTAAAAGAGCCACGAGGGGTTTCGTGAAATACTGAAATAACGGTTTCACTCCCCTTGAACCTATGAAAGATCTCCAGAACCAGTCTGGTATCGCAATGATAAATAATGGCGGAATCACCAAGTAAAGCAGAGCCATTTGAAACATATGGGCACTGAACATGATATGACTCAATAAATCCAGCGGGGAACCCTTTACCATATAAAGCAGGAACATTGCTAATAAGAAATAAGTTACCTGCTTTACGGAAAGCGATGAACTACCCGGAAACTTCCATCTGTATTTTGTCACCAACCAAAAATATCCAACCGTTATAAGTACGAGGGCGGCAAAATAGTATGGACTCCACAAAGCACGAAAGCCGAAAATATCAATAGACAAAAAATCACCTCGTCATAAACTTTTTCTTACTTCCATTATACCTAAAATAAAACTTAGTAACAAATATAGATAAACTTGGATTATTTTCCTAACAAATGAACAAGACATAAGAAAACCGGCTATTAAACAATAGCCGATTTTCTTTATAGTTTATAACCAAACAATCGTTGTGAAAACAAGAACAGTTATTAAGCCGACTGCAAGGCCAGAGAATAAAAACAATGCAATAGTACCATGCCCTTTATGCTTCATATGCATAAAATAATACAATTGGAAAACCACTTGAACGACTGCCAGTAGCAAAATGACTGGTTTAATGAACCAATGTGAAAATCCTTCAATTCCTACTGCAGCAAAAGCAATTAATGTAAAGAAAATCATAAGTGTAAATGATATCACTTGATGTTTCATCTCTTCAGCATTTTTCTTACGGCGATATTTTAAATCGACATTCGGGTTCGCTGAATTTGATTGTTCATTCGCCATCAGTTATCCCACCATTCCCATTAAGTATACGACTGTAAAGATAAACACCCAGACTACGTCAATGAAATGCCAATATAGACTCGCAACATAAAATTTAGGAGCATTATATAAATTCAAGCCCCTTCTTGCATTACGAACCATCAGCGAAATGATCCACATCAAACCGAAAGCAACGTGTCCTCCGTGAAAGCCGACTAACGTATAGAAAGCGGAGCCGAACGCACTACTCGTAAAAGTATGATGATATTCATGAACATAGTGATTAAATTCATAAATCTCAAGACCTAGGAAAGCAAAACCAAGTGCAACCGTAATCACAAGCCAAGCCTGCATTTGTTTAAAGTGATTATTTTTCATATGATACATTGCATACACACTAGTTAATGAACTAGTCAATAACAGCATAGTCGCAACAAAAGTAAGTGGTAACTCGAATAAATCTTTTGCTAGCGCTGCATCACCATTTGGAACTTTATCCTTTAAAGCAAGGTAAGTTGCAAATAGTGAGGCGAATAATACCGTCTCTCCACCAAGAAACAACCAGAATCCCAAATACTTATTTTTACCTTCTAAAGTCGCTTTCTCGGGAGAAGCAGGCCAAGTAGCATCCGTGAATCTTTCATCTGATTGCATTATGCCTTACCTCCCTTATCTTTATCGTCCATAAGGTCTTCTTTATGAATATGGTATCCATGATCGTCTTTAACGGAACGGATTAACATTGAACCAAATGTAATCAAAAGTCCAACAATGATTATAGGTAGGGTCCATGTCTTATCATCCATATTATATAAAGCACCGAATGCGGCTACAAATAAACCGAAAGCAATCGTTAGAGGAAGAATAGATGAATTTGGCATATGGATATCCCCAAGTGGTTCTGCAGGAGTCATTTCCGTTTTCCCTTCCATTTTTTCAACCCAGTAAGGATCTAAACCACGCACAAGCGGAAGTTGTTTGAAATTATAAAATGGCGGTGGTGATGGAATAGCCCATTCAAGCGTACGACCATCTCCCCATGGATCATTGCCTACTTTTTCATTTTTCACAGATGTAATGATTATATTGATGACCATTACCAAGACACCAAATGCCATTAAGAAGGCTCCAACGGTACTAATCATATTACCTGTATTGAGACCTTGATTGTCCAAGAATGTAAATACGCGACGAGGCATCCCCATCAGCCCTAAGAAATGTTGAATAAAGAATGTTAGATGGAAACCAATCAAGAACGTCCAAAATGTGATTTGTCCCAATTTTTCATTTAACATAGTTCCAAACATCTTCGGCCAATAGAAATTGATTCCAGCCAATAAACCTAATACAACCCCACCGACAATTACATAGTGGAAATGGGCAACAACGAAATAACTATCATGGTATTGATAATCAGCAGGTGCGGATGCGAGCATGATACCTGTTACGCCACCCATGGTAAATGTAGGAATAAAGGCAACTGCATAAAGCATTGGAACCGTGAACTTGACGCTTCCTCCCCACATCGTAAAAATCCAGTTGAATATCTTAATACCTGTTGGTACAGCGATAGCCATGGTAGCCACCGCAAAGATTGCATTTGCGATAGGACCTAAACCAGTGGTAAACATATGATGGGCCCAAACCATGAAACCTAAGAAACCGATTAAAACGGTTGCAAATACCATCGATGAATAACCAAATAATCTTTTTCTAGAGAATGTCGCAAAAATTTCAGAAAAAATACCAAACGCCGGAAGAATCAGAATATATACTTCTGGGTGACCGAATATCCAGAATAAATGCTCCCAAATAATCGTATTACCTCCAGCTGCTACATCAAAGAAATTCGAGCCAAACATCCGGTCAAACATCATTAACACTAATCCTACAGTAAGTGGAGGAAAAGCAAATAATATTAATGCAGAAACAACAAACGTTGACCATGTAAACAGCGGCATACGCATGTAGGTCATACCAGGCGTACGCATATTTATAATGGTTACAAGGAAGTTGATCCCTGCAATTAATGTTCCCAGTCCGGATATCTGTAATCCTAGGACGTAAAAATCAATACCATGGCCTTCAGAGTGCAGAGAAAGTGATGCATACGATGTCCAGCCTGCATCAGGTGCTCCTCCTAGAAACCATGAAAGATTTAAGAATATACCCCCAAAGAAAAATAACCAAAAACCTAATGAGTTTAAAAATGGGAACGCAACATCACGAGCCCCTATTTGTAATGGCACAACTGCATTCATAACAGCGAATACTAATGGCATGGCTGCCAGGAAAATCATCGTCGTGCCGTGCATGGTCAAAATTTCATTATAAAATCCGGCACTTACGAAGTCATTATTTGGGATTGCAAGCTGGATACGAATAAACATCGCTTCCAAACCGCCGATCACAAAGAACAATCCGCCAGAAATAAGATATAAGATGGCGATTTTCTTATGGTCTACCGTTGTCAGATAATCCCAGATCGTAGCGCCAAATCCTTTTTTATTAGCGTACGTACTCACGATTTAACCTCCTTAATCAATGTTCTATTTTCCTTCCACCTTCAGCTGTAAAAGATAAGCTGCTAGTGCATTAATTTGTGAATCTGAAAGTTCACCGTAAGTACCGGTCATCGTGTTACCCGGTTTATACTTCTCAGGATCCTTGATCCAATTTTTCACATTTTGTTCAGTATGATCCAAAACTCCAGCTACTTTCTCACGTTCACCAAATGTAGCCAGATTCGGAGCTTGACGGGCAGCCTCAGGTCTACTGTCATTAGGTGTAACCGCATGACAACCGATACAGCTTTGGTTAAAGACGTCTTCACCCTGTTTTGCTAAATCACCAGTAACAGCGGGTTCTTTTGCAGACTTCATATCTTTAGTCCATGCTTCAAAGTCGGATTTAGATTTTGCTACCACCTTAAAATCCATCAAAGCATGGGAAGGTCCGCAAAGCTCAGCGCATTTCCCGTAAAATAAATTGTTCGAATCTTCTGCCTTTTTACTATCGAATTCTAAGAAAAACTGATTAACTCCATCTGTATTTGTATCCATCTTTCCTCCGGCAGCCGGTACCCAGAATGAATGCTTAACATCTGAAGCAGTTAAATTGAAATACACTTTTTGGTCAGTTGGTACGACCAAATCCTGACTTGTAACAACACCAAGGTCTGGATATTCAAACTCCCACCAATAAAGGTTCGCCCTAACATTTACTACAAGTGCGTCCTTCGTCTTTCCATCCTTATCTTTCTTATCCATTGCTTTTGTGTCAGCTAAGTCAAAAGTTGTGACGACAGTTGGAACAGCCAGAACAATTAAAAGAAGGATAGGAATAACAGTCCAGATAATTTCAAGTTTATGACTTCCTTCAATTTGTTTCGGTATTGTTTCGTCGCCTTCCTTTCGGCGGAAGCGCAGTAACACTACAACGAACAAAATAACCACAACAATAATAACCAGTACCATGATTAACGTACTCAATATCAGTAAATCATACTGAGATTGCGCAACATTGCCAGCTGGCTTCAGCGCGGATAGGAATGGTTCGCCGCAGCCCGAAAGGACAAGTCCTACAATACCCAGCAAAGCAATTAGGCGCCATTTGTGCAGCCTTTTTTTCATAGCTTCAGAAACCCCTCTTTCGTCAAAATTTTCTCACAAAAATAAAAATGGGCGCAATTGCGAATATTCTCTCTATGTTAATTTCTAAAAAAAGAAAGAATCCCTAATCTAAGGAATTATTAAAATGGCTCATGTAACCGCTCTTATGAAGTACTCTCTTGATGCGTTCTAAGTTTATATGTATGGTTGGCGGTTAGTGGACAATTATTGATAAGTAAGCTGCAGCCTGTCAAAGAACAGGCTGCAATATACATTATTTAACTAATACTAAATGAGTGTGACAATAACCATCGCTACAAATAAAATGGTCATATAGTTTAAAGAATATACAAACATGGATGTTGCCCATTTAACATCATCTTTCTTTCTATACCCTTTTATTCCCAAAACAAGCCAACCTGTGCTCAATAAAGCAGCCAGAACAACTAACGGAGTACCTAAAGGTGTTAAAAAGAAAGGAATAAACATTAATACAATAATCCATAACATAATCGATCTTTTTGCGGCCTTGAACCCTTTTACAACTGGAAGCATTGGCACTCCCGCTGCACGGTATTCTTCGACACGTCTCATTGCAAGCGCATAAAAATGAGGAGGCTGCCACAAAAACATAATAGCGAACAAAACCCACGCTATAGTATCAAGACCAGGATCAACGGCAGCCCAACCAATAAGTGGAGGAACTGCACCGGAAATGCTGCCTATAATTGTATTTGAGACAAATCTCCGCTTAAAAACCATAGTATATAAGACAACATAGGCAAATACGCCAAATGCACCGATTATGGCAGTTGTCATATTAGTCAAAGCGAGTAAAATTAGTCCAGCAGCAATCAAGCCAAAGCTTAACACCAATACCTTTGAAGGCTGTACTTTTCCAGTTACTGTTGGCCGATTTTTCGTTCTTTCCATTAAATGATCGATATCACGATCATAGTAATTATTAAAACTGCAAGATCCAGCCATAATGAGCGCCGAGCCTGCAAGCGTATAAAACACTACATCAAGATTACTTAAGAAGCTAAGCCCTGAAAAATGAAGGGCTAACCATACTCCGGTAAAAGCTGTAATTATATTTGAATTGACAATCCCCACTTTAATAAGTGAGAGAAAATCCTTCCAAACTGTTGTTTCTGGTATATCCGATTGAAGGGCGGCTTTACTGTCCTTCATGACAGCTTCTGACATACCCCTTGTTTCTGACATTTGTTTTCCTCCTTTAAATCATTCACCAAAGACGCAAATGTAAAAAAAGTTACTTACGATACTATAGAACATTATTTCATACTTTTCGATATTTGTAACCAAGGAAGCGTAAACAAAAAGTAAACTATTTACCAATGACCGTTGTCAATGGAATCCTTTGAGAGCTTTTATTCTTTATATCATGCTTAATAACAGTAAAATTTAGTAAAATCATTTCTTCAATATATTAAAACACATTTTTGGAAGCTTTTGTGAAATTTTTTCGGATAATTTTTGACCAATTTGTGTCGCATGAATTTTACTGTGTTTGCTGGTGTTTCATGTCTTTTATTAATAACATACATAGTCAGTTATTATCATCATCTCCTAGGCTATATCTCTATTTTGCTCCTACTTAAAGATTTACACTCCCTTTATTTCTATCAAAGTCTCTTGTAACTTTCAACTATTTCAGGCGTTTTATTTAATAGGTATAATATTAACTGAACTTGTAAAATCATTCTATTTTGTGTAATATCAAGAAAGTTCGACAAATATTTATGCAATATCTTATGCTATTATTAAAGTATGAAATTTATGGAACTAACTAATTTGGCTCCAGAGAAAAAGGTGGGACTTCTAGTGAAATCGTCTCTTAAATGGTTTGCTGTTTTAACTACGATTGTAATGCTTTTCATCTTACTTGGTGGAGCTTTAGTCACTAAGACGGATTCCGGCATGGGATGTGGCAGGTCCTGGCCATTATGTAATGGCCAATTGATCCCTGACAAAATTACGCTTGAATTAGTTATTGAGTTTTCCCATCGACTTGTTTCAGGTGCTGGAGGATTCATGGTTTTAATTTTATCTTATATGTCTTGGAGAAAAATAGGGCATATTCGTGAAGCACGCTTTTTATCTGTTATTTCTTTTAGTTTTCTAGTTCTTCAAGGGCTTATTGGAGCAGCAGCGGTTCTTTGGTCACAATCTGATTTCGTTCTGGCTCTCCATTTTGGTATATCACTAATCTCCTTTGCTTCTGTCTTTTTATTAACACTTTTGATTTTTGAAGTAGACAAGAAGTTCGAAGCTGAAAAACTTATAGTTGATAAGCGGATGAGATTTCATATTATTGGCTTACTAATTTACAGCCTAATAGTCGTATATACGGGTGCACTTGTGAGACATACAGAATCTAGTTTAGTCTGTAAGGATTGGCCTTTATGTGTAAATGACAGCCTTGCACTCCCTTCAAACCTTTATGAATGGGTTCAGATGGGTCACAGGGCCATTGCTGGGGCAATATTCATTTGGGTATCTTACGTGGCATTTATTGCACATAAATATTACAAACATCAAAAAGTAATATATGGCGGTTGGATTGCTGCATTCATTCTCGTTTTTTTACAAGTTACCGCTGGAGCCTTTATTATTTTTTCACGACAGAATTTATATATTGCATTGGCACATGCACTATTCATAGCTTGCTTTTTTGGCGTAATGAGCTATTTAATGCTGCTGACTTCTAGAAGCAAAAAAAATGCATTAGCCATTAAAAAAGGGAGTGCAACACATACCGTCAACGGACAGGATGAACAAGAAATAACACCAACCATACCCGCTCGTTAATGTCTGATTGTTCAATTAATAGATTCAAAAAAAGCCATCATTCCTCAGAATGATGGCTTTTTTGTATAAGAAAGACAAATTCGATGTAACCAGCTTAACCCAAAGGAGGGCATACAGCAGCTTGAAATCTCAAGGGTACTAATATGCCCAACTTCGATAACAATATCCTTAGTCAGTGGTATTACTTAGTTATTTCAATCAACAAATCACCAGTACTAATCGCTTCACCATCTTTAACATAGATGTCTTTAATAGTCCCAGAGAATGGCGCCTGCACGGTTGTTTCCATTTTCATGGCTTCCGTAATTATTAGGTGATCACCCTGCTTAACTTGATCCCCTTTTTCGACGACAACACGAATTACCGTACCAGGCATTGTTGCACCGATTTGCTCTTTATTTTTTGAGTCTGCTTTCACTTTGGATTGAACAGAAGATTTAATGTTTTCATCCTTAATGATTACTTCACGAGATTGACCATTCAATTCAAAATACACAACTCGAGTTCCATCAGCCAATGGTTGACCGATTGATACTAATTTAACGATAAGCGTTTTACCCTTTTCAATTTCAACTTCGATTTCTTCCCCTAATCTCATGCCATATAAGAAAGTGGCCGTATCAAGGTTTGAAACATCGCCGAACAATTCAATAGTTTTATTGTAATCCAAGAATACTTTTGGATATAGAGCATATGCAAGTACATCGAAGTCTGTGACAGCACGTCCCAATTCATTGAACAATTCTTCTTTTAAAGCGCCAAAATCTACGTCTTCCAACAATTCACCTGGTCTTACAGTAATAGGTTTTTTGCCTTTCAGGATAACTTCCTGAAGCTCTTTTGGGAATCCTCCAACCGGTTGTCCTAAATAGCCTTCGAATAACTCTATTACGGAATCAGGGAAATCAATGGTTTGGCCTTTTGTAAGGACATCTTCTTCAGATAGGTTATTTTGCACCATAAATAAGGCCATGTCTCCTACAACTTTAGAAGACGGCGTTACTTTAACGATATCTCCGAACATTGCATTAACGCGCTGATACATTTCTTTAACTTCATGCCAGCGTTCTCCTAGTCCTACAGCCTTAGCCTGCTGCTGCAAATTACTGTATTGACCTCCAGGCATTTCATGTTTGTATACTTCAGTATGAGGTGCATTCATACCACTTTCGAAGTCATGATAAAATTTCCTGACTTCTCCCCAGTATTCGCCTAACCGCTCTAGTGAATCAACTTCCAATTTAGGCTGTCTGCTTGAGCCTTCTAATGCATATTGAAGCGTTTGTACACTTGGTTGTGAAGTCAATCCTGCTAGAGATCCAATCGCCGTATCAACAATATCCACGCCAGCTTCAATCGCTTTTGAATACATGTAAATTCCATTTCCGCTCGTATCATGAGAATGCAGATGGATTGGAAGGGAAGTTGTTTCTTTCAATTCTGATACCAGACGGTAAGCAGCCTCCGGTTTAAGAAGTCCTGCCATATCCTTGATAGCTATAATATGAGCACCGGCATGTTCCAACTCCATCGCCATATTTTTATAGTACTCGATATTATATTTGCTACGTGACGGATCATTTAAATCCCCAGTGTAACAGATGGCCGCTTCAGCAATTTTACCCGATTGACGGACTGCATCTATTGCCACTTCCATACCTTTTACCCAGTTTAAACTGTCGAAGATCCGGAAAACATCAATTCCTGCATCCGCTGATTTCTCAACGAATTCGCGAATGACATTGTCTGGGTAATTTTTATAACCCACTGCATTTGAAGCCCTTAATAGCATTTGTAAAAGCACATTCGGTGCTTTTTTTCTAAAGCTTAATAGACGGTCCCATGGATCTTCTTTCAAGAACCGATAAGCTACATCGAAAGTTGCCCCGCCCCACATTTCCATAGAAAACAAATTAGGAAGAAGTTTCGCCGTAGGCTCAGCGATATCAAGAATATCTTTCGACCTAATTCTCGTTGCCAATAAAGATTGATGTGCGTCACGGAAAGTCGTATCAGTAATCAATACCTCTTTCTGATCTTTAATCCAATTAACAAGCCCCTCTGCACCTTGTTGTTCCAGAATATTCTTCGTACCCGAGATAAGCGGAAGTCCGCCAACATTTGGAATTGGCGCTAAATCGAAAACAGGTTTTTTCTTTTTTTCCACTCCCGGGAATCCATTTACCGTAACATTACCGATATATGAAAGCATTTTTGTCCCACGGTCTTTTCTGACTGGGAAGGTAAATAGTTCCGGTGTTGAATCAATAAAGGAAGTATCGTATTCACCACTAATGAAATTCTCATGTTTTACAACATTTTCAAGGAATGGAATATTCGTTTTAATTCCACGAATCCTGAATTCTTTAAGGTTACGAACCATTTTTGATGCAGCCTGTTCAAATGAAAGCGCATGTGTCGAAAGTTTAACGAGAAGTGAATCATAATATGGTGTGATAACAGCCCCTTGGAACCCATTACCAGCGTCCAAACGAACACCAAAACCTCCACCAGAACGATACACCATCATTTTTCCAGTATCCGGCATAAAATTATTCAATGGATCCTCAGTTGTTACCCGTGACTGTATTGCAAAACCATGTGTTTTAATACCAGCTTGTTCAGGAATCCCAATCTTTTTACCATGAAGTTCATGTCCTTCAGCAATCATGATTTGTGATTGAACAATATCGATACCTGTAATCATTTCAGTAATGGTATGCTCAACCTGTACCCTTGGATTGACTTCAATAAAGTAAAATTCACCATTTGCAACAAGGAATTCGACAGTACCCGCGTTGACATAGTCAATATTTTTTGACAATTTGACTGCTGCCTCACAAATTCTTTCACGTAAGTCTTCAGAAAGCGAAACAGAAGGTGCCACTTCTACAACTTTTTGATGACGTCTCTGAACAGAACAGTCACGTTCGTATAAATGCACGATATTCCCGTGAGTATCAGCCAAAATTTGAACTTCAATATGTTTTGGATTTTGAATAAATCTTTCTACATAGACTTCATCATTACCAAAGGCTGCTTTGGCTTCAGATTTTGCGCGATCATAAGCCTCTTCAACATCTTCAACTTTCTCAACGATTCGCATTCCGCGCCCGCCGCCGCCTAGAGACGCTTTTATAATAATTGGAAAACCGTATTGTTCACCAAATTCTTTCACTTCTACCACACTTGTTACAGGACCTTCGCTACCCGGGATGACCGGAATATCAGCTAGTTCTGCTTGTGTTCTTGCTTTTACTTTGTCTCCAAACATATCTAGGTGCCTTGATTCTGGTCCGATGAAGATAATGCCTTCTTCTTCACAACGTTTAGCAAAATCAATGTTTTCTGAAAGGAAACCATAACCAGGATGAATCGCATCGACTCCGCTCATCTTAGCAATTGCAATAATACCTTCAATATCCAGGTATGCATCAATCGGCTTTTTGCCTTCCCCAACTAGGTATGCTTCATCCGCCTTATATCGATGGTAAGATCCATAATCTTCTTTTGAATAGATTGCAACTGTACTAATATCTAATTCCGTACACGCCCGAAAAATCCGAATCGCTATTTCTCCACGATTTGCCGCAAGTACTTTTTCTATACGTTTCACCATTGCTACCACCCTAATCAATATGTATTTTTATTGAATATATAGAAAAAAAGCGTGATAAACTTCACAACTTTTTATTCACACGTTTATTTCTCCAACAAAGGAGACAGTCCTATTAAAATCGTTGTTCCTCAACATAATTATATTTCGATATATTTTTCAGTTATGCATTTATACGTTTCTGAAAAATAAATACACAAAAATAGAAACTTTGCCAATTAGTTAAAATACATTGAAATTATTATAATATACTATCAATATGTTAACTTTGTATTTTTTCAACAATTAATATAACCATAATACTAAAATAAACTGAATACAATAAAAAAATAAAAAATTATGTATATTCGTATAAAAGCACAAGGATTTTCCGTCTTTTGCCCCCTCAATATCTATAGTTCTAGAACTAAAGATTCAATACTGATTGAAGATCATCTGACAATCTGCACAAGTTTACTCCATTTTTCTATTTATGAAAAAAGAGTTCATCAACTAAAATGCGAATTCGAATATGTGGTGATAGATTTTCCCGAAATTATTTCTATTAACATTCCATACCCAATAAAAAAAGCTCATTTTGAGCTTCAATCGCACTAATTAGTATAACACTATTGAATTATAGTATAACACTATTACCTATTATTGTATATAAATAAAAAACTCAAACAATCATCGAGATTTGTTTGAGTTAGTATGTTTTGTATATTATTTTTTTAATGATGCTTCATGCAAAACTGACAATTGCTTTTCAAGAGTTTCCAAAAGGGACTTGCCCTCTGTATCCTCTACTAAGCCTAAACGTACGGCGAAATCAATTTCTCGTGATAGACCGAACATTTGTGTATCAAGTACCTCTTCGTATAAAGGACATTGAGGCATAGTGAGATTCTCCATTTGAACTTTTATCAGTTTTAGAATCTTGTCAGCATCTGCTTTTAATAAAGCATAAGCTTTTTCTCGATGATTGACAAGCATATCAGATGCCATGTTAAATCCCCCCGCTCAGAGCGATTATATCTTAACTTATCTTATCATTAAATTCTACCTTTTGTTGTATGAAAAAGCAAGGACATTGACAAACAAATTGAATAATCCAAACACTGAAATAACACAATCTGCCTCTATACTCATAAACCCGGCAGTAGATATAATCGCTATCCTAGATAATGTGACATTTCTTATATAATTGATTATACTTATATAAGAATGTGAGCAACAGAAAGGAATGAGATATTTGGAACCCATCGTGTTTATTAATGGAAAAGTGAAATATCCAATTACTCTAGATCCTGGAGTGTGGATTTTTGATGACCGTAAAATTGAAATCGATACATACTTCAATGCTGAGAGAGTTCAAGTCAATGAATTAGAAGAGTATACAATTGCAGCGTCCAAACATTGGCAAAAGGAAATTCAAGAGGGCGCTACCATGCCTCCTACATTAAAAACGGAACGAAAGTTTGAGAAGCAAAGATTGATGGAGGGGACTTTTGGCATTCCTTTTGAACCTTTTTTGAAAAACGCCGAACCTGAAATAGGTGTAACAGAAGTTATTGTTACAACTGATGAAAAAGAACTAACTTTTCCATTCGAAGTAGCGCTAGAATTTTTCCTTGGCTTTTCCAAGGATGGAAAACCAATTAAAGTAACCGAGGGCGGACCTATGGAAATTTATTTTGGAGATGCCTCTAATATCAATAATCCAATTAAAAATGTACGCTCTTTCACTGTTAAATAAAAGAACATTCACCATGTTTTAGTAGCCTGAATACATTATTTAAAACGACAAGGGAACTTTCCCTTGCCGTTTTTTTTATAAAAGTGTAGCAGCAAGCTGAGCTAAACCGGATCGTTCTCCTTTTATCAGTTTAACATGGCCGGCAATACGCTCGGTCTTAAATTTCTCTACAACGTAGGTCAAACCATTATTATATTCATCTAAATAAGGATGGTCGATTTGTTCCGGATCCCCCATCAAAACAATTTTACTTCGTTCCCCTACTCTTGTTAATATAGTCTTCACCTCATGTTTCGTTAAATTCTGCGCTTCATCTATGATGATGAACTGATCCGGAATACTCCTGCCTCTGATATAGGTTAAAGCTTCTACTTCAATCGAACTCATGCCAGCTAGAATAGCGTCCAATTCCCCTGGTTTTTTCGTATTGAACAAATATTGCAGATTATCAAAAATAGGTTGCATCCAAGGTCTAAGCTTCTCTTCTTTTTCCCCGGGTAAATAACCAATATCTTTACCGACCGGAACAATAGGCCTAGCTACTAGAAGCTTCTTATATTGAGATAAATCTTCTGTTTGCATCAATCCTGTTGCCAATGCCAATAGCGTTTTTCCTGTCCCAGCCTTACCAATAAGCGTCACAAGCTGAATGTCAGAACGAAGTAACAAATCAAGGGCCATCGTCTGTTGAACGTTTCTCGGCTTAATTCCCCAAATATGTTCTCCTTCATACATTAGTTTCTTAACATATCTGCAGTTCTCATCTACAATCCCAATCGCTGAGGCTGAACTTCCCAATGTATCCTTCATCAGCAAGAATTGATTAGGGTAGTATAAATCTTTTGTCAGTTCTTCAAGCTTAAGATGACTTTTTTCATAAAACTTATTCAGATTGTCAATCGACACAAAAACTTCTTTATGCCCCCCATATATATGGTCCATTTCAACAACACGATCATTTAAAAAATCCTCTGCCTCAAGCCCTATCGCATCAGCTTTTACACGCACTAGAGTATCTTTACTGACAAGAATGACCGTCTTCCCATCTTCCTTCGTTTCTTCCTCTAAGGATAAATTTTTTGCAACTGCTAATATTCGATTATCATTTGTTTTCTCCACGAAAATTTCCTGAAGTTTATGAAATGAACGATGATTAAGTTCAATTCTTAAGCTACCTCCATTATGAAGCTGAACGCTTTGATGAAGCTTTCCTTTTTCACGAAAGCTATCGATCAATTTTGATACCTGCCTGGCATTTCTTCCGATTTCATCCATATACCTTTTTTTCGAATCCAATTCTTCTAAAACAACTGCTGGAATGACTACTTCATTATCTTCGAATGAGTAAATCGCATACGGATCCTGCAACAGGACATTCGTATCTAAAACATAGATTTTTTTCCCCAATATGACGCCTCCTGCCTGCTCTTTATCGGATATGTCTTACCATTGACTGCACTCAGCAGTTATGTAGCGGACGAGACTGTTGATAAAATATATGTTCCTTTGCATAAAGATAGAAGAACATTTACAGACTATAAAGAAAACTTCCTGCAAAGTGAGCTTTGATCATATGGAACACAGCAGGTTTACTGCAATTTATGCATCAGACTTAGTTGGAGTGGACAGGCTGTAATTAACGGAAAGGTAATTTCCTAAAAGGAGGATGGACATTTGCGGAAACTTATTTTATCTCTTGCTACTGTTCTGTTAATGACAGGCTGCTCGATGAATAATGATAATGAAGAGTCACAAGATAACACAAAAAGTAATCTAACTAAAGTTAATAATTCGTCTGTTCAGGAAACGGATAGAAAAACTGGTCAGCAAACAGCAAAAAGACTCACTGGTCTGGCTAAATCTATTCCCGAGGTGAATGATGCCACTGCAGTCGTTCTTGGCAAATATGCCATAGTCGGAATTGATATTGACCAAGACATTGAACGTTCACAGGTAGGAACGATTAAATACTCGGTTGGTGAAAGCTTAAAAAATGATCCAAACGGAGCAAATGCTATCATCGTCGCTGATCCTGATATAAATGAACGAATTAGGGAGGTGGCTAAGGATATTAACAACGGTAAACCTGTAAGAGGAATACTAAATGAACTGGCTGACATCACAAGTCGAGTCATTCCTGAGGTTCCAGGTGATATTTTGACCCCAACGCCCACAAAGATCATTGAAAACGAAAAGGCTAAACTTAATGATAACAAGGAAAGAAAACAGCTTGATGAGGAGCAAAATGATCAATCTAATCACTATAAAGAGTAAATAACCCCAACCCGAAGAGACCTTCGGGTTTTTGTCTTTTATAAAGTCATAACCTTAATAATGATTAGTCACTCACATGTAAGTTTCACTTTATCCTCGTTTTACCATAAAAATATTGGTATACTTAAAAGCATATTGAAATTGAAGTGAGGTTCAAATAATATGAAGGTTAAATGTGTAATATGTGATCAAATTGAATCTATACCAGACGATAGTCCAGAAGCAAAGAAACTTCGTAACCGTCCTATACATACCTATATGTGCAATACATGCAATCAACGCATAGAAGAGCGTACAAACGAACGGATTGCCACTGGGAATTTCCGTCTTTACCGCACTATCAAAAATGAAGATGAATGGTAAAACATTAAAAAAGGTGTGTTTGATTGGTCCTGATTAATGGGATCATGCTCGGCTTCTTAATGAAGTGGATGGAAATGTATTCAGGAAAACAAGTGTATCAGCTTTTATTAAATGTAGATTTCCTTCCAGTAATCGGGGCAATCCCCTGGAGTGAGGCAACGTTGTTCCTTTTCCATCTCCTTGTCTCACTTACAATTACTTTTAGTTATGTATATATCCTTCATACTTGGAGCATATTTCGCAAATGGAAAACATACACACTTGCTATTTGCATCATCACTCCTGCGATCCTGCTTTATTTTCCATTATCCTTGCTTTCACAAACGGAAGTTGCCCATCCATTCGATCTGGCTGCTTTCTTTTTGTGGTCTCTCTTACATCTTATTTACGCGCTATTTCTTCCAAAAGCAATATAAAAAGAACCGTGCGAAATTCGCACGGTTCTTTTTATCATCACTCGATATTTTTATACTTATCTGGTTCTAGTTGTATTTGATCCAACATAATATCAATCAATTCAATAGGAAAACGTTGCTTTTTCATTTCGTCTCCTATTAGAAACTCAACGAAATAAAAAGGTTCTATTTTTGAAACGGAATCAATGATTACTTGATGATCATTTTTCAGCATCTGCATGAAAAACATTTCTGTATCGCGCGCAGCTGAATCATCAGGTCTTGCATCACAGACAACTCTAATCGTCAACCAATTGTATAAAGCATCTTGTAATGATTTCATCATCTTATGCCTGTTCTTCTTTTCTCGAATTATGAAGACGAATTCTATAAATCCCTAGAACAAGCGATGCGATGACTAATGCTTCCCCCATTGGCAGAAACACTGCAAAGAAAGAAAGAAGGGTACACCCAAGTGCCATTACCGCGTAAATAATCACATTTTTTAGCAAAGGTAACTTTTTGGCAAAACCTAGCTGATAGACAAGGATGCATAATCCAAAAATCGTTAAATATAAATACCACATTCCTGCTTCAGGATTTTCATCCACTCTGTACAAAGCTGCAAAAAATGATAATCGCTCTTGGATATCCAATCTTTTCTCCTCCTCTTGCTATTTATTTTTCTTCAACAGCAACTTTTTTTCTTTTAGCTGCTCTTTCACGTTCGTTTTTATCAAGAATCTTTTTACGAAGACGGATTGATTCCGGAGTTACTTCACAGTACTCATCGTCGTTCAAATACTCTAGAGCTTCTTCAAGAGACATAATTCTTGGTTTTTTCATTGAAGAAGTTTGGTCTTTATTAGCTGAACGCATATTTGTCATTTGTTTCGCTTTTACGATATTAACAGTCAAATCGCTATCACGGTTATGTTCTCCGACAATCATACCTTCATAAATATCCGTACCTGGCTCAATGAAAATGACACCGCGGTCTTCTACTTGCATCGTACCATATTGTGTAGTTTTTCCAGATTCCATTGATACAAGTACACCTTGACGTCTTCCACCGACTTGACCTTGGGCCATTGGTTGGTAGCTGTCAAATGAGTGGTTCATGATACCATAACCACGTGTAATTGTTAAGAACTCAGTAGAATAACCAATAAGTCCACGAGCTGGGATCGTGAATAGTAAACGAACTTGACCACTTCCGCTATTAATCATATCTAACAATTCGCCTTTACGAGCTCCCATGGATTCCATGATAGAACCAGTGTGCTCTTCAGGTACATCGATTTGAACACGTTCAACTGGCTCACAACGCACTCCATCAATCAAACGTACGATAACTTCAGGTTTAGAAACTTGCAGTTCATAACCTTCACGTCTCATGTTTTCAATTAAGATAGAAAGGTGAAGCTCTCCACGACCTGAAACAATCCAGACATCTGGAGAATCTGTATTTTCAACTCTTAAGCTAACATCAGTTTGCAATTGGCTTTTCAAACGCTCTTCAATTTTACGAGCTGTTACGAATTTACCTTCACGGCCTGCGAATGGGCTGTTGTTTACAAGGAAAGTCATTTGTAATGTTGGCTCATCGATACGTAGAATTGGAAGGGCATCAGGATGTTCAATAGGACAAACTGTTTCCCCAACGTTAATATCTTCCATACCAGAAACAGCAATTAAATCACCGGCAACAGCTTCTTGGATTTCAACTTTTTTCAAGCCAATATAACCAAAGATTTTCGTTACACGGAATTGCTTAACCGATCCATCAAGTTTCATTAATGAAACTTGTTGACCTACATGCATTTTCCCACGGAATACACGGCCAACACCAATACGTCCTACATAATCATTGTAATCAAGTAAAGCCACTTGGAATTGAAGTGGTTCATCAGTGTTATCAATTGGTGCAGGGATCGTTTCGACGATTGTTTCGAATAATGGGGTCATGTCTTTTTCTTGTTTGGTAGGATCTGAATCCAAGCTTGCTGTACCAGCAATACCTGAAGTAAAGACAACAGGGAATTCTAATTGTTCTTCTTCAGCTCCAAGTTCGATGAATAAGTCAATTACTTCGTCCACAACTTCGTTTGGACGGGCAGAGTCTTTATCAATTTTATTCACGACAACGATTGGCGTGATTTTTTGTTCCAATGCTTTTTTCAACACGAAACGAGTTTGCGGCATACATCCTTCATATGCATCAACAACAAGTAAAACACCATCAACCATTTTCATGATCCGTTCTACTTCACCACCAAAGTCGGCATGACCAGGTGTATCCAAAATATTGATTCTTGTATCTTGGTATTGAACTGCTGTATTTTTCGCAAGAATCGTAATTCCGCGTTCTTTTTCAATAGCATTAGAATCCATCGCACGTTCTTCCACATGTTCATTTTCACGAAATGTACCAGATTGCTTAAGCAACTGATCCACTAAAGTTGTTTTCCCATGGTCAACGTGGGCAATGATGGCTATATTACGAATATTTTCTCTTAATTTCAAAAAATTCACTCCTAAAAAAGTTTGTGTATAACGTATCACTAGTATTAACTTACATATTATATCACAAACATAGTAGAAACAAATACAGAAATTATGTACAATAGATATATTAGGGGTGATATTAATGAATATTAAATGGAATTTCTTAATATTAGCGATACTAGCAGCATCCAGTATTGGCTCTATAGGCATCTTTATTGCTGAAAAAAGCTTACTTGGAATTTTAGCTGCAATCGTTGTACTTTGCGGGATTATGGGGTTTGGCTTCACTCAAAAGAAAAAATTACGCGAAGCAGGAAAGTTATAATATAAAAAACTCGCTGTAAAAAGCGAGTTTTTTTTTGCTAATTTTTTCAAGTGAAATATATTCTCCACTCTCCTGAGTCTTTGGTCTCACTTTGTCCATTTTAATATCCTTTTTGAACATTACCAATGACTTAGGTCAGGGGTATTAAAGGCTAGTATTACCTGTTAAATATTTCTCGAAAACCTCTTTGTGCAGTCCAGGCTTAGAGACAAATAATGAATCTCCCTCTAAAAAATCCAATTTTTTATCAGTTATATTGCTTACTTCTCCGCCCACTTCCTCAACCAGTAAAACTCCACCGGCAAAGTCCCAAGGCATAAGCCGCATAGTTATATAAGCATCTAGCCTGCCTGCAGCCACGTATGCTAACTCCAATGCTGCTGAGCCATACGAACGGGTCCCGCGCGCATCCCGCACAAGCGGGGCTAGAAGACTCGGATCAATCCGGCGATTTTCCGTTACCCAGCTTGCATTCATGGAAAGGATGGCTTTGCTAACCGATACCTCTTTCAGCGGAGAGAGTCTTTGATCGTTCATAAATGCCCCCTCCCCTTTAATTACATGGTACAGTTCATCATTTACGACATCATAAACCATACCAATTTTCCCGATACCATCCTCATAAATCCCAAGAGAAATCGCAAAATTCCGCTGTTGATGAATAAAGTTCAATGTTCCATCAATTGGATCAAGAATCCACACCGTTCCTTTTAAATCTTTTATCTCATTACCCATTCCCTCTTCCCCAAATATACGATGTTCGGGAAAAGTTTCGGTAATTTTATCGCAAAAAAACGTTTCTATTGCCTTATCCATATTGGTAACCAAATCATTAGGATTCGTTTTAATTTCAATATTCAGCTTGGTTTCAAAGGACGCTCTCAGCTTCGACCCTGCTTCTTTCATCCATAATTTCGCATATGTATCCATTTCCTTAACCGATGCCATTATAATATCCCCGTCCTTTGTAATCAGAAACTACACTAACATGCTCTACTAAAGATTAAAGCAAATATATCAAGTCTTCAAGTTTTTAACATCATAAATTTACCAATTTTTATAATACCTTTGAAAAATAAGGGTTATTTAATTCACGATTCTTCACTCCATTTAAGCTTATAAGCTAATTATCCTCATGCATAAAAATTTTTTTGTATACTTTTGATAATTTTTTTCCTAATTAACAGGAAAGTAGTCCATTTTAAAAGTCAAAGACCAGCTTTTACTACTATTTTGTTCATTTAACGAAAAACGGACACATTATTTTTTATAAATAAGTGTCCGTTCATCATCTATAATAGAATTTCTTGTATTGAATTTGATTCATTTCGTTCATTAATTCTCCTTCACGATCTCTGCAGCTTTATCATTTTACAAGGCTTTAAGTTTTAGCAATTCTAACCGGATACGCTCAAGCCTTTGCTTGCATTGTGACCTCTTTTGATCATTCTCTTCACTAATTGCTTCAAAAAGGGTTGCTAATTCATAGTCCATTTCCATTCTTAACACTGCAGCTCTATGTCTTTCAACTTCTTTAGCTTTTAATGCTTGGTTCATGACTTGTTTCATAATTAACATTCTCCCTTCGTTAATTAACTTAATTTTCTGAATTTATTTTATTTTATCATATGTCTTCCTACCACAAATAGCAACTAATTTGTTCTTTAAACTTAAAGGAATTTTTCGATAATGAACTAAATCGTTATTTTTTAATTATTACTTTTACTTATGCTACAATATGTGCAGATATTACGGTAGGAGAGATGATAATGAATATAGCAAGTTTTTCAGCTGATGATTTTAACGTTTTTAAAATTGATGGATTGGAACCGCGAATGGATGCTTTAAAAGAGCAGATCCAACCCAAGCTACAAGCACTTGGTGAGCACTTTTCACAACAATTATCTGTGATGACCGGTGAAGAGATGTTCCCTCATGTTGCTAAGCATGCTAGAAGGAAAGTAAACCCTCCTAACGACACTTGGGTTGCCTTTGCTGCCAACAGCCGAGGTTATAAAATGATGCCACATTTCCAAATTGGTTTGTGGGAAACACATATGTTCATTTGGTTCGCAGTCATTTATGAAGCTCCTAATAAAGTTGAAATCGGGAGGCATCTAGAGCAAAAAGCGAAGCAATTCATAAAAAATATTCCCTCTCATTATGTTTGGTCGATGGATCATACGAAACCTGAAGTAATCCCTCATGATGGCCTTTCGGTTGATGATTTGAATTCAATGTTTAATCGTTTACAGACCGTAAAGAAAGCTGAAATTCTTTGCGGGATAAGAATTTCTCGCGAAGAAGCCATTCAATTAAATGAAGATGATTTCATTAAAACCATTAATGATGCTTTTGAGCATCTTTTACCCTTATATAAATTAAAATAAACCACATATTCCACGTATTGCATTGGAATTAGTAGATGAATAGAGCATTCATACTTAAATATAAATAAAGAAAAGGGAGAGCCATTAAGGCTCTCCTTTTCTTATTTTTGCACCAATTCTTTACTTGCTTGTATCAATTCACTTATTTGATTTTCTTTACCCGCTTCAAAGCATTCGATTATCTTGCTTCCGACGATGACACCATCGCAGGATTGTACCGTATTGCGGACATGATCTGGAGTAGAGATGCCAAATCCGGCAAGAACAGGAACAGGGCTTAGGTCTTTTACCTGTTTTAAATAGCCTCCGAGTTCTCCTCCAAAGGCATCACGGGTCCCCGTAATGCCCTTAACAGTCACAGCATAGATAAAACCCTCTGCCCCTGCCGTAATCTGAGTAATCCGTTCTCTAGAAGACGTGAGCGTCACGAGACGGATCAGTACAATCCCTGCAGTTTTTATAGTTGAAAAGACAGCTTCTTCTTCAATTGGCAAATCAGGGATGATACATCCGGCGATTCCTGCCTGAAGACAATCTTCTGTGAATTCTTTAAGGCCATATGCCATAATAGAATTTGCATACCCCATTAAAATGATTGGAATGTTTACATCGCCTTTGATTTCAGTCACTTTTTTTAGGATATCTTTTAAAGTTGTACCATTCTCCAAAGAACGGATTCCCGCCTGTTGGATAACCGGTCCATCAGCAACAGGGTCAGAGAATGGGATACCTAATTCGACAGCTGTTGCCCCGCTTTTTTCAAGGAATATAAGTTGGCTCTTTAGCCGTTCAAGACCGCCATCTCCTGCCATAATGTAAGGAATAAATGCTTTTTCTCCCCTAGATTCACATTCCTGCAGCGCTTTTGTTAATTTATTCATGTTCGCTACCCCCTAATATAGATTGGACCGTTTCAACATCCTTATCGCCACGACCAGATAAGCAAATCACCAAGCCTGTCCCTTTCTCCATTTCTTTGGCAAGTTTTAAACCGTAGGAGATGGCATGTGAACTTTCCAATGCAGGTATGATCCCTTCTTCCTTTGAAAGCAATACGAGAGCTTCTAGGGCTTCTTGATCGGTAACTGAAGTATATGTCACACGATTTGTATCTTTTAGAAAACTGTGTTCCGGTCCAACCCCCGGATAATCTAACCCTGCTGAAATCGAATGTGCCTCCTGAATCTGGCCGTCTTCGTTCTGCAATACATACATGAATGCCCCATGAAGCACCCCTGGCTTTCCTTTTGTTAAGCTTGAAGCATGTAACGGTGTATCAAGACCATGACCTGCTGCTTCTACTCCATATAATTTAACCGTTTCATCCTCAATGAATGGATAAAACATACCCATTGCATTGCTGCCACCTCCTATGCAAGCGACTATGGCATCAGGAAGGGCATGTACCACTTCGGAATACTGACGCTTCGTTTCCTTGCCAATCACGCTTTGAAAATCGCGTACAATAACAGGGAATGGATGAGGCCCAAGGACTGACCCCATAATATAATGAGTGTCTTCCACATTAGCTACCCAGTACCGTAACGCCTCATTGACTGCATCCTTTAGTGTCCCGCTTCCTTGTGATACAGATATGACCTTGGCACCCAGAAGTTCCATCCGGAAAACATTTAATTTCTGTCTCCTGATATCTTCCTCTCCCATAAAAATGATGCACTCTAACTTCAGCAAAGCACAAACTGTCGCCGTTGCCACTCCATGCTGTCCTGCACCTGTTTCGGCAATGACTTTTTTCTTGCCCATTTTTTGTGTCAACAAAGCCTGACCAATCGTATTATTGATTTTATGGGCACCCGTATGATTTAGGTCCTCACGCTTCAGATAAATATCGGCACCACCAGCAAGTTTCGTTAAATTTTCTGAAAAATAAAGGGGCGTTTCACGACCAATATATTGAGTAAGGTAGTAATTCAGTTGCTTTTGGAATTCTGGATCTTTTTTTGATTGTTCATATACTTCTTCAAGCTCTGTTATTGCCGCCATTAAGGTTTCCGGAACAAAACGGCCACCATATGCTCCAAAATGACCAGTTTGGTCGGGCTGTGTATAAGTACTCATCTATTTATTCCTCTTTTCCGGCTGTATTTTTCGCCTTAGTAATAAAAGCTTTTATTTTTGCAGCATCCTTTAATCCATTTGTTTCGACACCACTCGCTACGTCAACTGCGAATGGTGATACGGCAGTAATCGCTTTTCCGACATTTTCTGAAGTCAATCCTCCAGCTAGAAAAATTTTCTCCTTTGGTAAGCCCGCTTTACGAAGCATATCCCAATCCAAAGTCATTCCCTTACCAGAATTTCCTTTAAGAAGATCTACTAATAGAAAATCAGCCGGATAATCGTGAAGGCTTTCAAGATCTTTCTCTGACTGGATGGCAAAGGCCTTAATAACCGGGAGAGGCATACTCTCAGCAAAACTGGCAGACTCGTTACCATGCAGCTGAATATAATCCAATCCGGCAATTTCAGCACTTCGTATCACTTCTTGTTCGGTTTGATTAGCAAACACTCCGACTTTTTTTACGTGTGCAGGGAGATTCCCAGCTATTTCACATACTATTTCCGGATGAACTTTCCGGCTACTTTCCGCAAAAATGAACCCAATAAAGTCTGCACCGAATGTTACAGCTGTCTGAGCCGCTGCTAATGTCTTTATCCCACAAATTTTTACAAACATATTAATCTCCTTATAAACTCATTTGCAGTTCTGCCATCGTATTTGAAAGGTTAGGTGATATCATTAATGTTTCTCCAACTAAAATGCCCCTCGCCCCTGCTTCCCTCACACGCTGTACGTCTTCTTTTGTCTTGATTCCACTTTCGCTGATAATGATGTGGCGTTTTGGATCAAGTAGCTTCGCAAGTCGTTCCGTAACCGCCAAATCCACTTCGAATGTTTTTAAATTTCGATTGTTAATACCTATCAGCTCTGCATTAAGCTCAAGTGCTTGTTTTAACTCGGCTTCATCATGGACTTCCGTTAATACATCAAGCCCTTTATGTTTTGCATATTGATATAAATCATGAAGGCGTTCTTTTGAAAGAGCTGCCACAATTAATAGAATGATAGTCGCACCAGCTTGATAGGCACGGTCGATTTGGATTTCATCAATGATGAAATCTTTACATAACCTTGGAATTTGTATAGCCTGGCTCACGTTTTTTAAATCGGCAATTGACCCTTTAAAGAAAACCTCATCCGTCAATATCGATATGGCTGCGGCTCCGCCTTTTTCGTAAGAAAGAGCCTGCTCGATTGGATCGACATTCATTTTAATGTCTCCTTTTGATGGGGATGCGCGTTTAATTTCCGCGATAACCGCGATTGATTTCGCCGTTTTCAATTTTTCTACAAGAGAAGGTCTGACTGTATTGATCATTTCCACATCATCTAAACCCATTTCTTTTAACTGTGCTACTTCTACTTTTTTCTGTTCAATAATTTTCGTTAAAATATTATCCATTTACATTACCACCTTATTTCTGTTGCCATAGGCAATTAGATTTTCTAATTTTTTAAGAGCCGATCCGCTGTCCAGACTTTCTTCAGCCATGGTAATTCCTTTTTTGATCGTTGCTGCCGTTCCATGGGCGTATAAACCCAAACCTGCATTCAATAAAACGGTGTCACGATATGCACCTTTTTCTCCTTTTAAGAGGCGGAGCATAATATCAGCATTTTCTTTTGCATCACCGCCACGGATTGCGTCATTTCCGTAAATCGGCAAATCCACTTCCTCAGGATGGAGTGTAAAAGGGATAATATCCCCTTGCTCCAGAAGCACGAGTGAATTTTCTCCCTGTAGGCTGGCTTCATCCATAAAACCTGCACCATTGATGACAACCGCACGTGTTCTGCCTAATTTATGAAGTACTTCTGCAAATAGCTCGAGCATATCACGGCGGTTAATACCTAATAATTGTGTATCAAGCTGAACGGGATTCGTTAATGGTCCTATCAGATTAAATATTGTCGGGATTTTCAATTCTTTTCTCACTTTCATGATTCGGGCAATATTAGGGTGAACAGAAGGGGCAAATAAGAAAGTGATTCCATTTTCCTCTAACAGTTCTTTCATCATTTCTGGTTCTAAGAACAAATTAACCCCAAGCTCTTCCAAAACATCTGCACTTCCTGTTTTACTTGAAATGCTGCGGTTTCCATGTTTGGCAACCTTAACACCTGCACCAGCCAGCACGAAGGCTGAAGCGGTACTAATATTGAAGCTTTGTGAGCCATCTCCACCAGTTCCGCAATTATCCATCACATTAAGGCAGTTTGTTTTCACACTTCTTGCTTCTTTTCTCATGACTCGGACAAGGCTTGCAATTTCACCTGCCGTTTCACCTTTTGCTTTTAGAGCAATAATGAAAGCCGCCATCTCGCTTTCCGTAATATCTGTAGAAAATAACGCTTGGGCTGCTATACTCATCTCATCTTCCGTCAATGTTTGACGCTCTGCTAACTTTTCTAAATACTCCTTCACTACAAACTCCCCCAATTGTTTTTTGTGATTATAAAATGGATTCTTTCTTCTCTAATTGATATGTCTCGGCAATCTTATAAAATTCATGTAATAGTTCCTTACCGATTTTCGTTCCAATAGATTCAGGGTGGAATTGTAAACCGTAAAGCGGATAATCTTGATGTTTTAAAGCCATGATTTCTCCATCATCCACTGCGCTCGCCGTCACAGTTAATTCATTAGGTAAGCTTTCCCTTTCAACTACTAAGGAATGGTAACGCATCACTGGAAATTGTGGATTCTGATTGACAAATACCCCTGTTCCGTCATGTTCGATAACCGATGTTTTGCCGTGCATGATATATTTGGCCCCAATCACATTTGCCCCAAAGGTTGCACCAATAGCCTGATGCCCAAGGCAAATACCTAAAAGCGGAAGCTTCTTATAAAAAGAACGTATGATTTCCATGCTAATTCCAGCATCTTCTGGACGGCCTGGCCCTGGTGAAATAACGATTGCCTTTGGATTCATTTCCTCAATTTCAGCAATGGTGATTTCGTCATTTCTTTTCACGATGATTTCTTTTTCTACTTCCCCTAAATATTGATAAAGGTTATAAGTAAACGAGTCATAGTTATCAATTAATAAAATCATTTTGTGTTAACCTCCATGAGCGCTCGTGCTTTATTTTGTGTTTCCTCATATTCTGTTTTTGGATCTGAATCATATACAATTCCTGCTCCGGCCTGTACATACGCACTGCCATCTTTTATGATCATCGTCCGGATTGCAAGAGCCATATCCAAATCTCCACCAAAACCGATATATCCTATCGCCCCTGAATAGATCCCGCGTTTACAATTTTCAAGTTCGTTAATCAACTCCATTGCCCTAATTTTAGGGGCTCCTGAGACAGTACCTGCAGGAAGACATACCGTTAATGCATCTAAACTAGTGAATCCTTCCTTAAGTTCTCCGCTAATCTTTGAGGCAATATGCATGACATGTTGATATCTTTGAATTTCCATTTCCTCGGTAAGGTGGATTGAGCCTATTTCACAAACCCTCCCAAGATCATTTCTTCCGAGGTCAACAAGCATTCTATGTTCAGCTAGTTCTTTTTCATCCATAAGCAGGCTTTTTTCCATGCCTTTATCTTCTTCATCCGTCTTCCCTCTTGGTCGTGTACCGGCAATGGGGTTAACATGAACCATTCCTGCTGAAACACTGATCAAACTTTCAGGGGAGGAACCTATAATTGTATAGTCACCAAATTCGATATAAAACATATAGGGAGATGGGTTGGCTAAGCGGAGACGGCGGTAAGCATCGAAAGGCTCTCCATCAAAGTCGGCCTGAAACCTTTGTGACAAGACGACTTGGAAAACTTCACCTGCTACAATCGCTTCCTTTACTTCAAGTACCATTTTCTCGAATTCATCCTGGCTGAAATTAGAATTAAATTCTAAATATTCTGACGATATATCCTTTGACGGTTTACTTTGCCGATTGATTTTCTCCTTCATTCCCATTAAGCTTTTTTCGCTTTCCTCTTCCGCAGTCAAAAGATGAATTTTTTGAAGTACATGATCAAATATATACAGTTCCTTAAAGAAAAGGAAATGAGCATCCGGCATTTGAAGAGAATCAGGTGGCACCGGACCGATGTTTTCATAAAGACGAATAATATCATAGCCCATATACCCGATTGCCCCACCATTAAATGGCGGAAGATGAACTGGGGAATCTTCTATTTCTACCAACAATTGATTTTTCAGAAATTCAATGATATTGATGTTCCTTACGAGTTTCTCACCTGTATTAGAATCCTTCACATATACTTGATTACCTAATGACGTCACCTCCAAATATGGGTTTGATCCTAGATAGGAGTAGCGACCATTATCATGATGTGAATTCGAACTTTCCAATAAAAACTTCTTTTCATCATCCAATTTTTGAAAAATGGCAATCGGTGTATGAATATCCCCTTCAATCGTTTCCATTTTGAAACGGAGTATCTTTTTTTCATCCAAATGATTCATCTAATATTACCTCCTAATTTTCAATCCAATAATGAAAACTTCCGATTGCTATACCTTTAGGCAAACATATTCGGAGTTGTGTTTATATTTTTTCTCTAAAATCTTTCTCCAGTTCATCTTCACAAAAATTGTAAATGCATAAAAAAAGCCCCCTGCAAACACAAATTATGTGTCTGCAGAGGACGGTATACCGCGGTGCCACCTCAAGTTGGAAAAACATATTATTTTTCCCTCTCAAGCAAGAAATTAGACATTTCTTGCCAAACCCATTAACGGTGGAAGCCGAGTTTCCCTACTTATTTCAAGAAACCACTCATAAGTCCATTCACCTTCTTATATCGTACCGGTTTCCACCTGTTCCGGCTCTCTGTGACGACTCTAAAAAGATTACTACTCTTAATCATAGATTTAATTATCCATTTTAAAAAAACACAAAAAGGGCCCTCATCCAAAGGACGAGGAACCCGTGGTACCACCTTAATTAGCTTAATAAGCTCACTTTACGGCATTATAAATATTATATGCCTATCTCCATTAACGATGAGATAATCGCCAAAGCCTACTCCGTCAATCCGTTTCGGTTTGGGGCTCGGAAGTCCATTCGCTTAAATTTGTTCACCAGTTTTCAGCAACCACTGGCTCTCTGCAGAACAGCATTAAGGTACTCTTCTTCGTCATTGCCTTTATCATTTCTTGATTATTATGTTAAAACAATCTATTCATGAAGTCAATGGAGTTTTCTAAAAATAATATTTTTATTATTTCATTCGTATCCAGTCATCGTCTTCGATTTCTTTTGCTTTCTTAATAACAAGATATGCAGAATAGTCGCTGACAGACTCAAACTCATCCGTATATTTTTTTTCATCCGCTTTGCCGGGAACTATTTCCTTAAACCTTCGATATGCTTTCATAAAAGCTTCTTTTTGTATTTTACTTTCATATGCCTTTTCGACTGCTTCAAAAAATTTAATAACATCGACGATTTCTTCCGTTGACCAATCAAGATCCATTGGATATTGATAATCCATGCTTACACGCTCCTTCTAGATAGTTATTCCTGTTGCTTGGGAGACTATTATCAGTCTGCCCATTTTGAGCGAATTGCCTCTGCTTGGCTGATAATCCGACTGAATAGCTCAGCCGTCGTTGGTACATCATGAATCAGACCCATTACTTGTCCAGCCCAAGCATATCCTTCACCTTCAACTCCATCATGGATATAACGCTGGTTTGCTTTTCCACTTATGTAATTCTGCAGTTGCTCATAGCCGCCGTCTTCCTTTTCTATTTCAAGAATTTTATCAGTCCAACCATTTGCAATAACACGGGCTGGTGCACCAATAGACCGCTTAATGACAACGGTATCATTTTCTGTACCGGAAACCAAGGCATTTTTGTATAATTCATGGGCATGAACACATTCTTTTACTGCAATGAACCTGGTGCCCATTTCAATCCCTTCGGCTCCAAGTGCCAACGCCGCCATCAACCCGCGCCCATCACCGAAACCACCTGAGGCGATGACTGGAATTTTCACGGAGTCTACCACTTGAGGAATTAATACAGAGGTTCCGATATCATCGCGTCCTAAATGTCCTCCGCCCTCCTGACCAACTACCATCACTGCGTCTGCACCCAGCTGCTCAGCCTTGATTGCCTGCCTTCTTGCTGCAACTAGCACAAGTTTTTTCACCGGAGTATCTTTAACATAATCGATAAATGGCGCTGGATTCCCACCAGTTACAGAAACAACGGCAATCTCCTCTTTTAGTGCTGCTTCAAGCATATGTTCATATGGTCTTCCGTGCTGACCAATTGCAAAATTAACGCCAAACGGTTTGTCCGTCAATGATTTTGTTTTTCGTATTTCCTCTACCAATTGATCAGGGTTATCCAACGACATCGCTGTTACCTGCCCTAGGCCCCCTGCATTCGAAACAGCCGCAGCTAGTTCTGCATAAGCTAAATGCGCCAATCCTCCTTGCACAATCGGGTATTGAATCCCTAACAAATCAGTCACACGAGTTTTCCAATTCAAAATCTTCATCCCCCTTTTACTTCTGAGTGAGTTTTATTAATGAACACTCTCTATTACACCTTTATTATGGCAAATATTGTTTTTCCATTCAATTTTAAAACTCATAGTTCAAATTGTTTTTGATTTTAAAGAAAAACTCTTGAATTGGTAAATGTTCCTTCCTGCTATTACGAGGTATGTACAATAGAACTCAAGCTGTTATTTTTTACATTAAACTCTCGCTAGGCATTTATATGTAAGACGTGCTATAATTCATTTGTTTTATGTCTATCCACAAGAGCTTACTAACCGTTTTTAGAGGTTACTCCAAATAGGAGAAACATACGACTGTAAATAGAAAGGGAGTATATTTCCCTGGATATTTCGTACCTATTATATTGAAAAGGGGCCACAAAGAATTGTCACAGAATGAAACACCATTATATACTGCCTTATTACAGCATGCCAAAAAAAATCCCGTTCAATTTCATATTCCAGGTCATAAAAAAGGAAAAGGAATGGACGCTGATTTTCGTGACTTTATTGGAGAAAATGCACTATCTATAGATTTAATCAATATCGCACCACTCGATGATCTCCATCAGCCAAAGGGAATCATTAAAAGAGCCCAGGACCTTGCTGCTGAAGCATTTGGGGCCGACCATACATTCTTTTCCGTTCAGGGAACAAGCGGTGCAATCATGACGATGGTCATGGCAGTCTGCGGTCCTGGGGATAAAATCATCGTCCCGAGGAACGTACATAAATCTGTTATGTCTGCTATTGTATTTTCAGGAGCGGTTCCTATTTTCATCAATCCTGAAATTGACAAAGACTTGGGAATCTCACATGGAATTACCATTGATGCTGTTGAAAAAACATTAAAGGAACACAGCGATGCAAAAGGCTTACTCGTAATAAACCCGACCTATTTCGGCATTTCTGCTGATTTGCAGAAAATTGTAGAAGTTGCTCATTCCTACCAAATACCTGTACTGGTTGATGAAGCCCATGGTGTTCATATTCACTTCCACGAAGACTTGCCTATGTCCGCTATGCAAGCTGGAGCTGATATGGCCGCTACGAGTGTTCATAAACTGGGTGGATCACTAACAGGAAGTTCCATTTTAAATGTTAAGAATGGTTTAATTTCTGCCAATCGGGTCCAGGCAATTTTGAGTATGCTCACTACTACCTCAACTTCCTATATTCTTCTTGCTTCTCTCGATACAGCAAGAAGACAACTTGCCACCGTTGGCAGAGAAATGATAGATGGTGCTATCAAGCTTGCAGAGTATACACGGACAGCTATTAATGAGATTCCTTATTTATACTGTGTTGGAAGCGAAATTTTAGGTAGTAAGGCAACCTATAGTTATGATCCGACAAAACTAATCATCTCCATTAAAGAATTGAATATTACTGGATACGACGTTGAGAAATGGCTTCGAGAAAAACATAATATTGAAGTAGAACTTTCTGATTTGTATAACATCCTTTGCCTAATCACACCAGGGGACTCTAAAACAGAAGCAGATTTGTTAATCACTGCCCTTAAAGACTTATCGGATGAGTTTAAAGAAATGGCTGCTGATCATGAAAAAATCGAAGTCCTGCTTCCCGATACACCACCTCTTGCTTTATCACCGAGAGATGCATTTTACGCAGAAACTGAAGTGGTTCCTATCGAGGAATCTGTTGGCAAAATCAGTGCTGAATTCATCATGGTCTATCCGCCAGGGATTCCGATTTTTATACCTGGTGAACTGATAACAGAAGATAATATCACTTACATTCAGAAAAATATCGAGGTTGGTCTACCAGTTCAAGGTCCAGAGGATCCAGAAATTAAATATTTACGAATTATTAAAAACTGATTGTATATCAAAAACCAGAGCATAAACAAACTGCTCTGGTTTTTTTATGCTTATTATGATGTTTTAATCGTAAAAGAGCGTTTCTCCTCTTCGCCTTCCTAACCGACTTTATCAAAGCTTCCATATTTCTCTTGAACAAATAACAAAGCGCAAGCCCCCAAAATGCTCGGGATGGAGAACCAGATGAAGGCTGACTTCGGATCAAATCCTGATGACAGGATCAAGGATATAAGCTCGGTGCTATAATCGCACCAATCCGACCGGGCTAATAGAGACGGTTTATAGTAGAGGTAATTCCTTATCAGAAGTTTATCTCCTTTACGGTTTTTGCATATTGTGAAAGGAAACGTCATTACAACATATCAGAGGATTTAGGTTGCTTTAGCAACCGTTAAGCAGGCTCGATGCCTGCTTTCATCAAGAAAAAACGAATGTTTTTTCCTCCATCCGTATCTTTACCGGCTTGAGAAGCCAGCCGGTAAAGATTGTCTTATATAGGTAAAATCGGTGTTTTTTTAGTTTATCAATACGCAATAGGTAAAAATTTTGATGTCATCTCCATCTTTCCCCCTGCGCCGCACCGTACGAGCGCCTTTCAACGCAGACGGCGGTCCATCTTATTCTTTTAGACTAAAGCAACTAAATTACACACTTTACGAAACGCGTTTAATTTCTTCAATTGTTTACCATCCAACTGAAGAATAGCCCTATAATAATCAATCGTTTGTTTCTTTTTAGCATGAATTAATCTGTGGACATATTTGTGAACTATTCTTAGGTTACCAAACTCATCTGTTCCACCGAATTTTTTAGGCAATTTATGATGACAATGTACTTCATTAGCTGTTAAAAATTCACCTGTAACCTCACATTTACCTAATTGCATAGAATATCTGAAAATTCTGTTGTCTGCATATTCTAAACTGTCCCATATTTTCTTAATTATTCAAAAAAAGATTGCAATTGAAATTTGCAATCCTAGGGTAAAGTTATAAGATTCTGTCGTTCTAACTTACGGGAAAGTGCCGAGTAACGAGTTTTCCATTCTTCCGCAGCTTGGGGGTACCGGCCCTTACCTATGAACAAAGTTTATTTAAAAATTGTAATGTCCGTTCATGCCCTGTATGTTCAAAAATTTGTTGAGGTGTTCCTTCTTCAACGATTACACCTTTATCAATAAATACGACTTTATCCGCTGCTTCACGCGCAAAATTCATTTCATGTGTCACTACAACCATGGTCATTCCTTCTTTAGCAAGTTCTTTCATGACCTTTAGAACCTCACCAACTAACTCAGGATCTAACGCGGAAGTTGGTTCATCAAAAAGCAGAACTTCAGGTTCCATTGCCATCGCCCGTGCAATTCCTACACGTTGTTGTTGTCCACCGGATATCTGGGATGGATAGTGGTTCGCCCGTTCCGATAATCCTACCTTTTCGAGCAATTGAAGAGCCTTCGTACGAGCGGCTTCCTTGTCTTGTTTACGAACGTAAACAAGACCTTCCATAACATTTTCAAGTGCAGTCATATGAGGGAACAAATTGTAACCTTGGAAAACCATACCCGTTTGTTGACGGAACTTAATCACCTTATCTTTTGGAACTGGTTTTTTATCCTGAAAATCCAAAGAAAACTTTCCAAGCTTAATGGTCCCTTTTGTAGGCGTTTCCAATAAATTCAGGCAACGTAACAAGGTTGTTTTCCCTGAACCTGATGGCCCAATAATACAAACTGTATTGCCTTCCTCAATTTTTAGATCGATTCCCTTTAAAACCTCTGTTTGTCCAAATTGTTTATGCAGGTTCTTTATTTCAATCATGTATATTTCCCCCTATCAAATTAGCCCGTCACATAACGATCGAGTCGTTTTTCCATCTGTCCTTGTGCATTCGAAAGAACGGTACTGAAAATCAAATAAATAAATCCTGCTAGACAATAGAGTACCAATGGTTCATAGGTTGTTGCGGTAATTTGCTGAGCAACTCTAAACATTTCAGTCACCGTAATGGTAGCGGCCAACGATGTATCCTTTACCAAGCTAATAAAACTGTTTGCCAAAGGCGGGACAGATACCCTTGTTGCCTGAGGGAGAATAATTCTTTTTAATGCCTGCGGATAGCTCATCCCAATAGAATAAGCCGCCTCCCATTGACCTTTGGAAATGGAGAGTATAGCCGCACGAATAATCTCTGAGTTGTAGGCGCCAACGCTAAGAGTAAAACCGATAATAGCCGACGGTAACGGGCCAATCGTTATACCAATACTTGGAAGTCCATAGAAAATAATAAACAACTGAACAAGCAGCGGTGTTCCTCTAACCACCCATACATAAAATCTTGCAATAGCGTCCAGAAGTTTAATTCCCGAGATTCGAGCTAATGCTGTAAGTAAAGCAAGAAGGAGTCCCAGAAAAAAGGATACTAATGTCAAGGGAACCGTAAACGCAATCCCAGCTTTTAACATCGGGAAAAAGGAATTTACAATGATGTCAACAATTTGGTCCATTCTTTCGTCAGCAAACATGTAGAACCCTCCCTATTTTGAAACATCTTTTCCAAAGTATTTTTGTGAAATACTTAAATATTTACCATCCTTCATCATGTCAGAAAGCGCTTTATTTACGGCCTCTACCAATTCTTTATTTCCTTTTCTCATCATGACTCCCATTTTTGCCGGTTCATCAAGTTCTGCGACGGATTTAACTGGTGCATCAGGCTTTTGCTTTTTGAAATCAAGGTAGGATAGTCCGTCATTTACAGCCGCATCCGCACGTTTTGAAAGTAATAAATCAATGGATTGATTAAAACCTTCTACTCCAACGATCTCAGCACCATAAGATGCTGCTATTTCTTTATAGTTACTAGTTAATGTCTGAGCCGATTTTTTTCCTTTCAAATCTTCAAATGATTTAATCGTATTATTGTCCTTGTGAACAATTAAGAAAGGTTTTGACATAATATACGGCTCTGAAAAATCGTATTTTTTCTGGCGGTCAGGAGTAATTCCTACATTATTAGCAATAATATCGAACCGCTTTGAATCGAGTCCTGCGAACATACCGTCCCATTGGGTTTCAATGAATTCTGGTTTCACACCAACTCTTTTTGCTACTTCCTCCGCGATTTCAACATCAAAACCGGTTAACTTCCCTGAAGAATCATGGTAACTAAAAGGTGCAAAGGTTCCTTCTGTTCCAATTTTAATGGTCCCATTCGATTTAATTTGCTCTAGCAAATCCTTACCCTCATCTGCCTGTTTGCCTGGTTGACTTGCTGCCTGATTTTCGGGCTTTCCGCATGCAGATAATAGAAGTGCTACGAGTATCGAAAAAGCGATTATGATGAAACTCTTTTTCATAAATAATTCCCCCCTATATTTTTAAAAAAATGGATGATTTGCAGATTATTAGTTTCACTATTCTGTATAATTCTAATATTCTGTAAATTTTATCTATATTTTTCAAACGGACTCCACCTCCTCCTTTTCGTTATCATATTATGCAAGTGTTATGCCAAAATAAAATCCTTGTTAATTCAACATTCCTACTATCGAACTAGTTGAGAAATTCCCATTTCCGCGACGAATATAGTGATAACCTAACGCTCCGTACTGTTTTTCGGTTCCCAAATTTGAAAAAAATATTTCCAAATATTCGAAATATCCCCCACGGAGACGAAAAAAGATTGCAAATAAAATTTGCAATCTTAGGTAAAGTGATCAAACTTTTAGATTGTATCGTTCTAGCTTACGATAAAGTGTCGATAAACTAAATTTCAATTCTTCCGCTACTTTTTCCTTATCTTTTCGATCTTGACCACCTAAGAAGAAACTTTGGATAATGGATTTTTCATATTCGGCCACCATCTCATCTAAACTTAACCCTCCGGTATGAATAGGTGCTTGAAATTGGTACAAATAATCCGGAAGATCATGAAAGCCAAGTACATCTGATTCTGCCATATTCACCATATACCCCACAACATTTTCCGTCACAGCTTTATAGAACATGGATTTAATTCTTTACAAGACTGATAGATCATTTCAAAAAGGCGATCTAGATCGTTTAATTCAACACAAGAAAAGGCAATCCGAAGGTCCGTCTTTGCAAGGGAGATCGTTCCTACTCCATACTGATTGAGCAAATGGACCCTTAGTGTTTCAGCATCGGAATGCTTGATGCGAAGGCATACGAAATATCCTGAGTTGAAGGGATAGGGTTCAAATTCATCCGCAAATTTCCCGTCTGCTAAAATTTCTTTGACCCGTTTGGCCCTGTCTTTCATTACTGTATTTCTCTCGTTGCGCTGCATTTCGAATTCGGGATTTAATAAGGCATCCAAAATGATTGTTTGGGAAAGGTGCGGACTGCATGAGATCGTACTTCGAATAGAACCCATCGCCTTTTTCTCCAACGCTTCTAAAACCAGAGGATCTTGAATTCCAAATGTGAGAAACCCAACACGAAAGCCCCAAGCATACTCTTCTTTCGTTGCCCCATCAATTTTAATCGGGAGGACACGCGGGTGTAATTCTACTAAACGAGCAAATATAGATTCCTTGATTGAATCTTCGTAATATAATCCAAAATAAGCATCATCCATAACAGCAACAATATTAACCCCAAGATCCGCTGCCTGCTTAATGGTTTCAAGAATTCCTTCTGCCTCTTTCTCCGTTGGAGTATATCCGGTGGGATTATGCGGAAAATTAAGCACAAGAATCGCTTTACCATTTTTGCAGGATAAAAGGGCCTCCAGCAACCCTTCTACATTAAATTCGTTAGCTTTCGTAAATAAAGGATAAGTCACGGTCTCGCTGCCATGGCGGACGTTGAAGAGAATCTGATAATTATCCCAATATTTATCCGGCAAGATAATCGAATCGCCTTTTTCCACAAAAAGGTCGGATACAATACTCAAGCCATGGGTCAGCCCGCTCGTCACAATCGGGATGCCGAATACCTTTCCTTCAAGTGAAGGATTATCCTTTAGAAGCTTTTTTCTCCAAACCTCACGCAGCTCCGGTTTTCCTGCAGGCGGTGCATAGGGATACAGATCTTTCGGATCGTAGGCGGAGAGGTTTTTATGAATCACATCTATATAAATGGGGTGTCCACCCTCTGTAGCCATCCCGATTGTTGCATTGAAAGTGTCCGCTTTCCCCCTTGCTTCTCCTGCTTGGCTGACAATTCCTTTTGGGAAATACAAGGATTTTCCTAACAATGAAAACATCTCATATACTGGTTTATTCCGTTCTTCAATAACATGATTTAATCCTAAAGCCAATGGGTTTAGCATTTTATACACCCTCTTTTTCTAGTTGGATTTTTCCAGATCATATTTAACCTAAACGCTCAACAAATCTCCCGGTTTAATCCTATCCCCGGCTTGATTACTCCCGCCCGACCGGTACCCCAGAAGCCGCACCGTTATTCTAATGCCATTTCGAGATCCTTCCATATATCTTCTACATCTTCAATTCCAACCGAAAAACGAACGAGTCCATCATAGAGACCTGCTTTTTCTCTTTCTTCTTTAGGGATTATCGCATGTGTCATCGAAGCTGGATGTTGAATTAATGTACCTACATCCCCTAGGGAAACTGCTAAAGTACTCAATTTTACTGAATTCATAAGTTTAACGCCTGTTTCGTATCCCCCCTTCAAGACAAAAGAAATCATTGCTCCAGGACCTTTCATTTGTTTCTCCATGATATTTTTATCTTCAAAACTTGCTAGTCCTGGAAAATAAACCTTCTCTATTGCCTTATGTTTTTCCAAGCGTTCAGCCAAAATTTGTGCATTTTCTTGTGAGCGGTCCATGCGAATGTGCAATGTACGTATCCCTTGAAAGAGAAGCCAGGCATCCATAGGGGCCAAATTTGCTCCCATAGTCTTCTGCACTTCTTTTCTCATCGGATCAATAATTTCCTTGTTGGAAATCACTAGTCCGCCAATAAGATATCCATGACCCGACAAATATTTCGTTGCACTGTGGACAACAATATCAATGCCGCATAGCATAGGATTTTGTAAATATGGGGACAAAAACGTATTATCAACAATAGTCAAGATACCCTTTTGCTTAGCGATCGCCGCTACACTCTTCATATCCACTAAGGAAAGCGTGGGATTAGAAGGAGTTTCAAAGTAGACCACTTTCGTTCTATCTGTAATGTGTGGTTCAAGCTCTTCCCCTGTCTTAAACGGTACAAATGTTACATCAATTCCAAATTTCTTTACTGTTTTGGATAGAAATGCGTGCGTCGCCCCATACAACGCTGTGTGTGCAACAACGTGATCTCCTGCCTGCAAAACACCTAAAAGGCAGCCAGTTATGGCAGCCATTCCAGATGAGAAAGCCAAACATCCTTCACCAAATTCCAATGCCGCTACCTTCTCTTCCAGTTCTCTTACATTTGGATTTCCCAGGCGTGAATACATAAATCCTGGATCTTCTCCTGCGAAGCGTTGTGCTCCTACTTCTGCATTATCAAAAACAAATGTTGAAGTCATATAAACAGGGGAGATGTGTGAGCCATGCCCTGGATCTTTATTTACTTTTACTAGTTTTGATGAATAGTTCATTATTATTATGCCTCCTAATTTTAGTAATCTGAAATGCTACCGTTTTTATTTCTTCCTTTAAGTTGTATACAAATCTTTATATGCAAAAGTTATGCCAATTCTGTAAACCTTATAAAATCAACAGTTTTAATATTAAAATTCTTTATTTATTTTCATTTTTGCCAAGGTGCACTGCAAAACATAGTAATTATCGACTTCCCACTTTAGCAATATTGATAATATTTTACTAAAATTGGAAAGATTTTAGCTACCCTTCTAACTTCTTGGTATTTCATTTTGCAGACAAGTCACTGTTCCTTCTCCTGCACTACCTAAGAAAAAGAACCTTGCTCAAATATTGAACTGTGCCCCATTTTACGGACAGTATAAAAAAGTGCCTAAGCGGCTTCCACTTGCATTATAGTTCTCTTTTGTTCCATCTGTTTGCGTAATGGTGTAGGTTCCATCTCCATTTTTCTCAAGTGTTAAATAATCACCACCAGCAGCTACATACCCCCCACCTATCTTTTGTCCAAAGATGTGTCGCGTATTATCATCATCGATCAGTGTAATGGGACCAGTTCCACCATCCACAAGTCTCTTTTCAACATTACTAGTCCATCCATAACCAAACATTCCAGTAACATGGGATTTTCGATTGTTATACGTACGAGTCATACTTACTGGTATGCCACGTCCTGGAATCGATAAATCATTTTTCTGATAAACTAAATTTCCATTTACAGGATTTACACCATCCTTCGTAAGACCCCAATAATTTTCTATACCAATGGGATCAACCGTATAATTAATAGTTAATTGTGGAGTATTAGTTCCATTGTTTACGATGTCGTTTCGTTCTGTTGTTTTAGCATGAATCCATAGTTTGGAACGACTCCGTTATACCAATCCTTTACCAATTGTGTAATCGACCACTGCCAATAAGCATTGGATGTATTACTGGTTACGGTATCTTCTGGTGTCGACTGGATAGTAGGCTGTGGATTCCATGTTACAGAACTAGTCCAACTGCTGGTAATCCGATTTAAATCGACCGACACATTGGTAGCATCTACTTGAGTCTGATAGGCTTTAAACGTAGCACTAGAAATCTTGCTATCACTTGGTAAACTAGGTAAGTAAAATTGAACAAGACCACGAGTAGAGACAAAATAACTGTTATATCCTGTATCCATGTAAGTATTACTAGAATAGATGGAGGTTGGGAACGAGCTAGTGACAAAGTTATTTCGTTGAACATCCCATGTATCAATGGATGGATCAATAGTAACTGGATATTTGATATACATTCCAATCACTGAGGCAAAAATGCCACCAAGGGAGTACCCCTAGCATCATGCCTACCAAAGAATAACTGGCAATAGCTCCTGCTTGAATCGAGCTCAGATCCCACTCTTCCATCATCCATGGCAAGCCGACCCCATACATCGCGATGTCGTACGTACCCATCAAAAGCTATGGCATAAAAACACCAAAGGAAAACAAATAAATGAAAGCGGTTAAATTTACTTGCAGCGACCACTTCAGAAGCATTGACACTACGCATACTATTCCCCCATTTCACATCTAATCTTCCCTAGAAAGTAAACAAAATACCAATGTTCGTCTATATAGAACTTTGAAATTTTTAGAATTTTATTTCCCCTTTTAGATTGCATAAAAAAAAGGTGCCTCAGGTTAAAGCTCCTGAAACACCCTCGACTTCTATTATTATCAGAGATTATCTTTTTTATTATTTCTCAGAGGCAGCTGTATCACAGCTGTGGCAGTTGTGATTGTGTGTATAAAGTACACTTACTTTTTCATCTTCAAAATGATCAATCGTGCTATTGCATGTTTGACAAACGATAGTTCCCATTTTTACAACCCCTTCCTCTATATTGTATGCATTAATGATTAAATGTAACCGCTTTATATGCATTATAATATAACACATTTATAATTTCAAGCTATAAAGTATAACATATATATTTTTCCCATAAATTCATTTAATTTAATGCCTTTGATTTATTTCTCTCTGGATTGCAGCCCGCTTAAAATTGTTAGTAGGACGGAGTCTCCAAGCTGCACGGTAGGCTGATTCATTTTATCATGAAGCATTCAAACGTCTCTTCCATGCTCCATATAAAACTAGCTGGATAAAGGTCAGGGTATTCGAAGTCGTTTAGCTTGTTCTACTATCTTAAAGGTATATAACCACCATACAAAGGATTATGAGCAGATACCGCTACCAGTTTGCCAAATAGGATCATCAATGTTTCATGTGACTCCAGTTCATACAGTTTTTTCATGATAGCATCTATAGGCTGCCTTGCCTATTCCTCCGTAAACAACAAACTCTTTCGGTTCAAGATTATACATAGGATTCTAATAGCCGCTTCTTGGACCCCACCCAGCCCATTGCGTGCAGCCGTGGCCCTTGGTAATTCATCATTCTTCTTTGTCCATTTGGGATCTTTTTCACCCTAAATATAAACTCATGCTTTTACTTGCATCAGTTCAGCAAAGTCGTAAGTCTTCGACTAAAAAGGGTGACCACCTCTTTATTAAATATGATTGATTTATTGCTAAATCTTTACCGGTAAGCAACATCCCTTACACCCCTTTAAAAAAACATAAAGGGGCTGTATCGCTTTATATAAAGTGATACAGCCCCTTTTTTTGTAAAACATGAATATGTTCTTTAAATTTTAAAATCAAGCTTCCCACCTCTTATTAACTATCATCTGTATAAATTTTACATCAAAATAAAAACTGGAAGTCAACACACTTTAACAATTTTTCATCATATTACCAAACTAACCCAGAAGAGTGAAAAAGGAATTTTACCTTTAAATTTACATATAGATAAGTATATAAAACAACCATAAAATGTTAAAATACAATTAAAATCAATAGAGCTAAGGGGGATTCAAATGATTGAAAATGCCTATATCAAGCTCGTTCCTGAGTCCGTGAAAGAAGCCGTAACCATTGAAGACGTGAAGGAATTGCTCACATATTACCAAATGATCACCGCTAAAACTGGAAAACAACTCAATTGGGATTATGATAAGAAGGCCTTTCCTTATGAAATGAAAGAGCCTGAAAAGATGAAAGATAAAGTAATTTATCTCCAATCCAATGTGGACAGATATCACATGATACTAATCGGAGTCGACCAAGAAATCGTTCAGGACGAAGATGGACTAGAGAGAATTCAATCTTATATCCAATTCACCCTCCCAGAAACGGCAACATTCGGTGATAAAGGGAAAGCTAATGAATTATGCAAATTCCTTGCAAAGAAGTTACGAGCACAGCTCCATCTCTTTAACAAGCGAGTGATGTATTACTATCCAAGAAAATAAAAAACTGATAGTGGCCGTAACTTCAAATCATTCAGGCGTTTCAATTAATTTTGGGTCAAGAATCTTATATCCTTTTGTATGAAAACACTTTAGTGAAAGGCCATACTTAAATAAGCCCACCATATTCTAATTTTTTTGAAGGACGTAAATGTACTATGTCGTTATTTTAACTGGTTATGCAGTTTTTTGTTCTGATGGATCGATTGTATAGCCTTTCTTTTTTAGGTATTCGATCATTTTTAATTCTTTGTTCATTTGTTTTTCTTCAAGGTAATTTGAGCCTAGTTCATGATAGGGTTCTCCGGTTTTTAAGATGTTGTAAGCAATCGTCAATAGTAAATGAGCAGAAGCAATTCGTCCCTTCATTTTCCCCTGTCGTTTGGTAATCCTTTTTCGATGTGAAGCAATTCGATTATTTTGCCTTGAGGTTGCCAGTACACACTCTACGGCCATCGTTTTTAATGCTTTGTTTCCTTCTGTGGTTTTACTTGTTTTTTTTTACCAGCACTTTCATAATTTCCGGGACTCACGCCAGCCCATGAGGCAAGATGTTTAGCCGACTTAAATACGGTCATATTAACGCCCATCTCTGCGATAAAAGTTGCTGCGGCTGCTTTGTTCACACCAGGTATACCATCCAATAATTCTACTTCCTTACGATATGGGGACAGGAGTTGATCGATTTGTTTTTCCAATTCTTCTATGGCTTCTTCTAAATAACCCATATGTCCCCAATGGTAACGCAACATATCACGATGATGACGGCGAATACGACCATTAATTGCACTGGAAATGTCCGTAATACTAGCTTTTGTTCGCCTATCCACCATTTTTCGAAGACCATCGGTCTCTATTTTTTCACCGTTTAGAATCGCTTCAAGGATACGGCGTCCCGATACACCAAAAATGTCTGATAGAACGGATGTTAGCTTGATATTAGCATCTTGAAGAATTTTATGAATGCGATTCTGCTCTGAGGTGCGATGATGAATCAATTTTTTTCGATAACGAGTAAGATCTCGTAAATCACGAATATCCTCCGGTGGAACAAAATTGCTTTCAATAAGTCCGCATCTTAGAAGCTTGGCAAGCCATTCGGCATCTTTCACATCAGTTTTACGCCCTGGAACATTTTTGACATGTCTGGCATTGGCAAGAACAAGGTGAAAAGAATCTTCGAGTATATTCCATATTGGTTTCCAGTAGACTCCAGTACTTTCCATTACAACATCGGATACCTGAAGGGTAGTTAACCAATCACTTAAAGCCAAGAGTCCTGTTGTTGTAGTTGAAAACGTTTCAATAGAGGTATTTGGCTTTTTATCTAATGGACCAAATAATACACAGGCTACTACTGTTTCTTGGTGTACATCTAGGCCAGCACACCGTTCAATCATTGCTTCCATAGGAGAATCACCTCAATAAAAGATTAACAATACATATGACAGGAGATTTGTTACAAAAATTTTTGTATACGTACTTGTAGTACACTAAATGGTTCTTCAATACTGTCACAACCAGTTTCTTATACAGGGTATCTTCCTTAAGATCCACCAAAAAAGATTCAGCCTGGTTGTATTGTTATCATCCATTATTGTCAAGGGTTTAATGGGTTAGACTTTATCTTGGGTAAAGAGCAGGTTTTCGTGGTAGATGGTGGCGGCGAGAATCGCCGCCATAGAAGTTTCTTATGAAAATCTTTCACAATATCCTCTATCGCTTCTCTCGTCCATTTTCGGTCGTGCATCAGTAAACTGGCTCCATTGGATAAATAAGGGCTGTTCAACATGATCTCTGTCAATGCTTTTTTATCTTGATATTCCTTTTCCCAATCATATCCATATGTCCAATTCATGACCAGCATTTTTTCATTTGCAGCAACTTCGGTATTAGATCCAAAAGGCGCCCTAAAATACTTAGGGCGTTCCCCGATAATGCCTTCCACCAAATTATTCAATTTTACGATTTACCGATGGAAAAGCCCATATCATGAATTTCTTTTAACATCGATTTCTTTTCATCACTTTCAAGAAAATGTCCATTTACAAAAAATATCGCCGGCACTTGAAGTTTTTGAAGTGTTTTTGCAATTTCTAACGAGTACTTATCAGGTGCATCATCGAACGTCAACAAGACAACCTTAGGTTCTGCATCCTGAATTGGTTCAAATGACCAATTCTCTTTGTTCAACCGGTACTCGGCCTGAAAATTTTCTTTCTCTGAATTCCTAATTGTTTTTGATGCTTCTTCTTTCATATCTTGTTCTTGTTTGGTTTCTTCTTGGATAGTGGTAGTTGTTTCAACACTTTTTGGTTCTTTTTTTTCAGTTTGATTGGAACCTGAATTATTACAACCAATTAATAAAAGTGAAGCAAATACAAACATAACTACTACTTTGGTGATCATGTTTCCTCCGTGTTTTTCATGTGTCATTGTAAAGATTCAAAATTCAATAAATGGGTACTAACGTTTCCAAAAGAATTTGCATTACACCGTAACATAGTAAACTGATTATGGTAACAAGCATTGTCCGCTTGTTGGATTTTAAAATCATTTTACCAATGTAAATGGCCAAATAAGAAAAAACCAGAAACATAAATACCTTAAAAACAAAACGATCATTAACAGAAAGCCATTCAACCAATGTATATCCGCTCCAAACGATTAGTTGAAAGAGGATTACCAGATAATTTTTCAAGTGATCCACCCCATTTAAAATGAATAATCAGCCACTTTGTTTAATCGGCAGCCTTATTCTTCAGTACATCGCTCTTCCTATTTTTTTTCCTCTTTTACTCAATTTAAACCTTTTATAGAAAAATAGTATGAAGACCTTTGTATAGCTTATGCCCATTTTGCACTTTTCATTTAAATTGAGTAAAGAAAATATCCTAATTTGGGAGAAGACATTAAATTTGTACCAGTTTTAATTTATTTTTTATTTATAAAAACCAAAAAAGCGTACTGCAAATGGCAGCACGCTTTTTTTGGTATCAATTATTTAATAATATGAATTGGAGTTCCTAGGGCTACTTCAGCAGCTTCCATAGTGATTTCTCCTAAAGTTGGATGTGCATGGATTGTCATCGCGATATCTTCAGCAGTCATTCCTGCTTCGATAGCTAAACCAAGTTCTGCAATCATATCAGAAGCATTTGGTCCTGCGATTTGGGCTCCAATAACCAATCCGTCTTCTTTGCGAGTGATTAGCTTCACAAATCCGTCCGTATTGTTCAATGAAAGAGCACGTCCATTTGCAGCGAATGGGAACTTAGAAGCAAGCGCTTCGATTCCAGCTTCCTTCGCTTCTTTTTCATTATATCCGACAGAAGCAAGTTCTGGTTCAGAGAATACAACGGCCGGAATAGCAAGATAGTCGATTTCTGATGAATGTCCTGCAATGGCTTCAGCTGCAATTTTACCTTCATAAGAAGCTTTATGAGCCAATTGAGGTCCAGAAACGATATCACCGATTGCGTAAATGTTTTTCACGCTTGTACGGCATTGTTTATCAGTTTCGATTAAACCACGGTCAGTCATTTTGATTCCGACTTGTTCAAGACCAATTTCTGAAGTGTTCGGACGACGACCTACTGTTACTAAAACGTAATCGGCTTCGACTTTTTTCTCTTCGCCTTTTACTTCATAAGTAACGGTAACGCCTGTTTCAGTTTCTTCCACACCTTTAGCATTTGCTTTAGTAACAATTTCAGCACCTTTGTTTTTAAGGTTACGTTTAACAAGTGCTGCCATTTGTTTTTCAAAGCCTGCAGAAAGAATCTCTTCCGTACCTTCAAGAATAGTCACTTTAGTTCCAAAGCTGGCGAATGCGCCGCCAAGCTCTGTACCAATGTAACCTCCACCGATTACTACGATAGAACTTGGAACTTCTTCCAAAGCAAGAGCTCCAGTAGAATTAAGTACACGTTTCGTATATTTAAAGGACGGAATCTCGATTGGTGATGAACCAGTAGCGATGATTGCGTTTTTAAATGTATATGTTTGAGCTGAGTCATCATTCATAACACGGATGCTGTTTTCATCAACGAAATAAGCTTCGCCTGTTACAACCTCAACGTTATTACCTTTTAACAGGCTGCTTACGCCGCCAGTTAATTTTTTTACAACAGTACCTTTCCAAGCTTGTACTTTAGAAAAATCAACAGTAACTTTTTCTGCAAAGATACCCATGTCTTCTGAATGTTGAGCTTCATGGAAACGGTGTCCCGCTGAAATTAAAGCTTTTGATGGGATACAGCCTACATTCAAACAAACTCCGCCAATTGTTCCTTTTTCAACGACCGTTACTTTCTGTCCAAGCTGTGCTGCGCGAATTGCCGCAACATATCCCCCTGGGCCTGAACCGATCACTAAAGTATCTGTTTCGATTGGAAAATCTCCTACTACCATTGTTTACGCCTCCATTAGCAATAATTCTGGGTCGTTCAATAACTTTTTGATGTGATTCAATGCATGCTGAGCAGTAGCCCCGTCAATCATGCGGTGATCAAAACTCAGTGATAATGCCAGAACTGGAGCGGCGATAATTTCCCCGTCGCGTACAATTGCTTTTTCGGCAATGCGTCCAATCCCTAGAATGGCAACTTCTGGATGATTGATTACAGGTGTGAACCACTGACCGCCTGCGGAACCGATATTCGTGATGGAACATGAAGCACCTTTCATTTCGTTAGGAGCCAATTTTCCGTCACGAGCTTTCGTAGCTAATTCATTAATTTCTTGTGAAATAGCAAAAGTTGATTTACGATCTGCATCTTTTACAACTGGAACGAGCAGTCCTTTGTCTGTGTCTGCCGCAATTCCGATATTGTAATAGTGTTTATGGATAATCTCACTTGCCTCATCATCAAACGATGTGTTAAGCATAGGGAATTCACGCAATGCACTTGTTAACGCTTTAACAACATAAGGTAGGAATGTAAGCTTAATTCCTTTTTCTGCAGCAATTTCCTTGAATTTCTTACGATGAGCAACTAGTAGCGTCACATCGACTTCATCCATTAATGTTACATGTGGAGCTGTCTGTTTGGATTTAACCATTGCTTTGGCGATCGCTTTTCTCATACCGCTCATTTTCTCGCGAGTTTCAGGATATTGCCCTTCTGGAATTGAAACTTTTTGTATTTCGGTTGTTTCCGTATCGTTTTGTTGTGAAGCTTCACTTTGAGCTGCTGGTTGCTGTGGAGCCGTTTTGCCGTTTTTGAAAGCATCGATATCTTCTTTCATGATGCGGCCATTATCCCCAGAACCAGAAATCTCACGAATATTTACCCCTTGTTCGCGTGCATATTTCCTAACAGAAGGCATGGCGATAATACGTCGTGAAGGATCCGCCTCAACCTGTGGTTGTGATCCCGCGCCCGTTTCTGCACTATTTTCTTGAACCGGAGCAGCCTCTTTCTTGACTTCCTGTCCAGCTTCAGCCGTAGCTTGAACCTGGGCCTCCGTATTCTTCTCACCTTCTGCCTTCGCTTCTTCTCCATGATCCCCTTTAAACTGAAGATCTTCATAACCTGGAGCATCGAATGTTACAAGTACATCACCGACAACGGCAACCGTTCCTTCTTGAACAAGGATTTCTTCCACGGTACCTTCCACTGGTGATGGAATTTCAACAACGGCTTTATCGTTTTGAACCTCGCAAAGCACGTCATCTTCTTGGATCTTATCTCCTGGTTTAACAAACCATTTCACTATTTCACCTTCGTGTATACCTTCTCCGATATCAGGGAGTCTAAATTGGAATGCCACTGAGTTCAACCTCCTATATTAAATCATACTTAGTGCTTTGAATAAAGTCCTTTATCTTGTAATTCTTCTAATGCGAATTACTTCCTCAAGCAGTTACTACCATTCCGAATACTCAAGATAGTTAAAACTTCAAGACTTTAGTCGCCGTTTCAATAATGTCTTTATAATTAGGGAGCCATACTGTTTCAGCTTGAGAAAACGGGAATACTGTATCAGCAGCAGCCACTCGTAGTACTGGTGCATCCAAGCTCAAAATAGCACGTTCGTTAATTTCCGCGACAACATTCGCTGCTATGCCAGCTTGCTTTTGTGCTTCTTGAACAACGATAGCGCGTCCAGTTTTTTCTACTGAAGCAATGATTGTATCAATATCCAATGGAGATACAGTTCGTAAGTCAACAACTTCAACCGAATGACCTTCCTTAGCCAATTCTTCAGCTGCCTTGATTGATTCCTGTACCATCGCACCATACGTAATAATGGATAAATCCGTTCCTTCTCTTTTCACATCCGCTTTTCCTAATGGAATTGTATATTCTTCCTCAGGAACTTCCTGACGGAAAGAGCGGTACAATTTCATGTGCTCAAGGAAAATGACAGGGTCATTATCACGAATCGCTGAAATCAATAAGCCTTTAGCATCGTAAGGAGTGGAAGGGATAACTACCTTTAACCCTGGTTGCTGAGCCATTAAACCTTCTAAGCTATCAGCATGCATTTCCGGAGTATGCACTCCGCCTCCAAAAGGTGAGCGAATTGTAACCGGCGCACTGTAACGTCCGCCTGAACGGTAGCGCATACGAGCAAGCTGACCGCTTACGGAATCCATTACTTCATAGATAAAACCGAAGAATTGAATTTCAGGAACAGGACGGAAACCTTGTAAAGAAAGACCGACCGCTAATCCACCGATTCCAGATTCAGCAAGAGGTGTATCGAATACACGATCTTCTCCGAATTCTTTTTGAAGATTTTCCGTTGCACGGAAAACTCCACCATTAAGACCAACATCTTCTCCAAAAACGAGTACATTCTCGTCATTTTTAAGTTCTGTACGTAATGCTTCTGTAATTGCTTGAATCATCGTCAATTGAGCCATGGCTTACTTCGACTCCTTCTCTTTATAAATTTCATATTGTTCTTTTAAGTTATAAGGCATTTCTTCAAACATGTTTTCCATAAGGTCTGTTACCTTTTGCTTAGGTTCTGCATCTGCCTTTTTGATTGCTTCTTTAATATCGTCTTTTGCTTTTTCTATTGTTTCGTTCTCTAATTCTTCATTCCAGAGTTTTTTGTTTTCCAAGAACTTGCGGAAACGAACCAATGGATCTTTCAATTCCCACTCATTATCCATATCAGAAGTACGGTAACGTGTCGGGTCATCTCCAGCCATCGTATGTGGTCCATAACGGTAAGTTAATGTTTCAATCAATGTAGGGCCCTCGCCATTAATCGCACGTTCACGCGCTTCTTTAGTAGCTGTATAAACGGCTAACGCATCCATACCATCAACCTGAATACCAGGGATACCTGCAGCCACACCCTTTTGGGCTAATGTTTTCGATGCTGATTGCAATTCAACAGGTGTTGAGATTGCAAAACGGTTATTTTGTACGATGAAAATAGCTGGTGCTTTAAATGCACCTGCAAAGTTGATTCCTTCGTAGAAGTCCCCTTGTGATGTACCACCGTCACCCGTATATGTGATTGCTACTGCTTTTTTACCGCGTTTTTTCATACCTAAAGCTACACCTGCAGCCTGAATATACTGAGCACCGATAATAATTTGCGGTGAAATTACATTAACATCTTCCGGGATTTGATTCCCTTTAAAATGTCCCCTTGAGAATAAGAATGCTTGCCAAAGCGGCAGACCATGCCAAACAATTTGCGGCACATCACGATAACCTGGAAGAATGAAATCTTCTTTCTCCAATGCATACTGGGAAGCGATTTGCGAGGCTTCTTGACCGGCAGTCGGTGCATAGAACCCTAATCTCCCTTGACGGTTCAATGAAATTGAACGTTGATCCAAGATACGCGTATAAACCATGCGGCGCATTAATTCTTGTAGTTGTTCATCACTTAAATCAGGCATTGCCGCTTCGTTAACGACTTCTCCTTCTTCATTTATAATTTGAAAAGTTTCAAATTGTTCTTCCACTTTCTTAAGCTGATTCTGTACATTAAATTTAGCTTGTTTAGTTTTTTGAGCCATTTGGCACCTCGTCCTTTCATTAAAAAGGTTTGCTATTATTATTCTATAAGCAAAAATATTTTGCTTTATAGTTTCTTCAACAATTCATTCTTTTATTTTTCCCTTAAGCCTAATCCCTCAAACGTGGATATGGTTAATATGTCTCAATCTTATTCTGTACCATAAAAAAAATCAAGAAAAATGATACAAGAACTTTTATAAATTTAGTTTACAAGATGCATTCACGTCAAGTCAATCACTTGTATTTCCTTATTTTTTAGATTTAATCGAAGTTTTAACACCAATTCTTCATCACTGTAATAGTTTTCATTTTATAACTGTACTATAAAATTTCACCTATTTATTAATTTATAGATACTGAAGTATAATATTTCACTTCTATTGACTATCCTATCGATTCCCAAATTGCTTTAACTAAAGGCATTTGAGACTTTAAAATAATATTTCGAGAAAATTTTTAAACGCTTTCATTTCATTCTGCTGTTAGATTTTCTATTTTAGAATTTTTTTAGTACAGTTTCTTCATTTTTTATATTTAGGAGTTCTTTTATATATTGAATAAAAAAATTATTCTAGAATTTTTTAGTTAATACACTAATTGAATGCATAAAAAATAGGCTATGGGTATTACCCACAGCCCATTAAATAATTATTATTTGGTTGAATCTGCCATTTCTATACCTGAACTGTTGTAAAAACTTTCTTTTTTCTGATTAGATTTTTCAGTTAATTCATTAAATTGGCTATTCGTTTTCAACACTTTTGTATATGAGGTATTGATTTTCTTGATTTGGCCTTGTAACTCATCCATTTTCAAATCTTCTTTTTTAAATAGTTCATACAATTCACGATCATACTTTAAGCTTTGCTGATAAGCTTCATATAGATTATCGTACGTGCTATATCGTTCACTCATTATCTTATTCATTTCAGTAGCTTCTTTTTTTACCTTCTTATCTTCTATTTTCCCAATTTGTTCTTCTATCTTATTAAATTGTTTTTTTGAGGCCTGCATACTGTTATGTTCTTTTTCAATAATAGCCTCGCGTTCATCAATATTCTTAGTTGCTTCATCTGAAAGTTCAACAATTTGTTCATATTCATTCATTCCAAGTTTAATAATTTTATCATATTGCTCTTTTTCTTTATTCTCCAATTTATTAAGTGGCTCTTGATGCTCGGTAAAATCACTTTCCTTCTCCGTAGTTTTTTCAAGAATTTTATGGATTTTTTCTTCCGGTGAACTACTAAAACAACCGGTCATAATTGTTAAGGAAAGAAGTAAAACAAAATATAGACGAAAACGTTTCAACATCGACAGCTCCTCCTGATAGTTCTTTGAAGTAGGATATTTTTCTACTCATCTGTTTTAGAAGATTGCAGACTCTCGTACTAATCATATTCTAAGCAGGAATTTTCCATTACTGGGCTTTAGCCTACACCCTTTAAACCGTACTGCATAGGCTGTAGGGACCGTTTCAACTTAGAGTGGTCAATACTTTAACAATATAAAAACGGAGGTATAAAATTATGTATGGAGGTTACACCCAGGATTGTTGTTATCCGGTTTCCGCTGCACCCAGCTATGGTTATGGTGGACATTGTGGAGGTGGGGGCGGCTTTGGATCCGGCTTTGCTCTAATCATCGTCCTTTTCATCCTGCTTATCATTGTCGGCGCCTGCTTCTGCTAAACAGATAATTACTACTACCTTTACCCGAATATATTATCTATTTACCCTGATTTCACAAAAAAATGAATGATTTTAAAAAAAAGATCACAATCGGTTTATACAATCATGATAGGGATAGGGATTTGAGTATTGATCCTATCCCTATCATGTTCTCTTTTATCAATCCAAAAGCCAATGTACACAGTCCATTAACTTTTCGCATTTTTTTTGTTAAAATAACCCTATACATATTTAAGAAATTTTTAATGGGGTGAAAGATTATGCTTACCATGGATGATTTTGTTAACGAAGACGATCCAATATTAAGGAAAGTCGCATCGGAAGTACCACTGCCGGCTTCTGATGAAGATAAGCAACTTTTAACCAGCTTGATGGAATATGTCCAAAATAGCCAGAATCCAGAAATTGCTGCTCAATATGGTTTAAGAGCTGGGATAGGCTTGGCCGCACCACAGGTAAATGTTTCAAAACGGATGATTGCCGTTCATTTGAAAGATAAAAATGGCGAACTGTATAGCTACGCTCTTTTCAATCCTAAACTCATTAGCCATTCAGTGGAGAAAGCCTACTTAACGACAGGTGAAGGTTGTCTTTCCGTTAATCGTCCAATCTCTGGTTATGTACCGCGTTATGCTCGAATAATGGTATCAGGTACGACCCTGGATGGAACACTGGTTCAGCTCCGCTTAAAAGGCACCGCAGCCATTTGCTTTCAACATGAAATCGACCATCTGAACGGAATCTTGTTTTATGATCATATTAATTCAAAAGATCCCTTTACCATTCCAGAAAATTCCCTTGCAGTAGAAAGATGAGCTAACTAAGTGATAAAAAACTCCCATCAGTTGACGGGAGTTTTTAAGTTCTAGATTAGATCAAGTTCTTTTAATCCGTAAAGTATACCATCATTATCGACATCCTTCGTTACAAAGTCGGCCTCCTGCTTCAAAAGCTGACTGGCATTCCCCATTGCCACGCCATATCCTGCTACTTTTAACATCTCTATATCATTTAACCCATCCCCGAATGCATAAACGTCCTCAAGGCCAAATCCGACTTTTTCCATTAATATCTTTATACCTTCTGCCTTTGACCCACCGAATGGAAGTACATCCGTCGAATACGTATGCCATCTAATAAAATGAAATTTATCATACTGACCAAGGAAATTCCCTTCTTCATCCTCAGAGCAAAATAATAAGGCTTGGTATATGTCATGATCTTCGTAAAAATCGGCATGAAGTTCTGGATGTGGAAACTTCAGACTGCTTAATGCCTCTTCAATTCTGCTATGATGCGGTACACTAGATTTCATTGTCTCTTCATTCATAAATACAATTGGTATATTATTTTTTTCAGAATGTTCGTGAAGCCTTTTTATTTCAGACAAACTTAAAGGATTTTTGTAAATGACTTCACCTTCAAAAACAACATATTGTCCATTAAAACTTACGAATGTATCGATGCCAAGCTCTTCCCGTAAAGATTCAAACATGAACGGAGCCCTACCTGTAGCAATCGCAACAAAAACCCCATTGTCCTGTAATTGCTTAATAGCTTTTTTCGTTGAGGCAGGTAACTTTTTTTCATGATCTAGCAATGTTCCATCAATATCAAAGAATACGATTTTCACTAACTCTTCACTTCCAATTCATTCAGTTTTCCTTTTTTAATATGTACCCATTTAATAATTGTCATAAAGATAAGTCAAGTAACTCACCTGTCAATTAACATTTATTGCTACGTTTTTTATTTACAAATGAGCATATACTACTGTAAATAAAATTCATTAAAGCTCAACTTATTCTTCCTACTCTCTCCTCCCAAATCTGCACCTTTACTATATTACCTCTAAAAGCCTATTTACCTACTGGGTATTACGCCTTTTTTTACAAAAATGGGCCAAGTACTTGTAAAGACATATTTACTTTATTGAATAATCCTATACAATAATAATTAAGGGAGTGTGATCGCCATGTTAAAAAAGCTTCGTAAAAAGCTTGTAAAACAGTGGAATGATCTTTTAAGAAAAAAATCAATCGCATGAACTGCCGTACCTATTGTGCCTTGGCCGTCATCCAAATGCGAGTTTTTTTCGTACAGCCCTTCAAAAACTTGCGGAGGGCTTCTTCCTTGTTGTAAAGTTCTTGTTAAGCCTTCTTCTATCTTGGCTTTGAAAATTTCAAGCAAGTACATATTGCATTCGGAATATGAAGCGTTGTCTCTTAATGGAACGCTGTACTAAGGGTTAGACACTTTAAGCAAGAAATCGGTTGCGAAAAAAGACTTCGTAACACAATAGAATAAACGCAGTCAAACTGATTTCCACCCTAAAAAAGTTGACCAAAAACTTTTCTTTATCGATTTAAGTTTTACACATAGTAAAAACGGATAGGATAAAAGAATAGAGAAGGCCGCAATGAATTGAATACCTGATTCGGCTGACTATTTTTTATATACTTTTAAGACATTGGTATAATCAGTTAACTAAAACCCCTTCCGTTTTTATGGCGGAGCTGGGTTTATTTTTACATGATGTTGAAAAACATGAAAAAATTGTTGTTTTTATATATAATGAAAAAAGCAATGCAAACAAGTGAGGAGAGATTAAAATGGTATTTAAGGTATACTATCAAGTAACCATAGCAGAGGTTCCCATCAGGGAGAATACTAAAACAATGTTTGTCGAAGGTGAATCCGTTCGTGACGTTCGTTTAAAATTAAAAAAAGAACCTTATAACGTAGAATTCGTAACAGCAGTAACTGGAGCATATTTAGAATATGAAAAACAAAATGAAGATTATAAAGTATTGGAGCTATAATTTATGAAATTTGTAAAAAATGATCAAACAGCTGTATTCGCCTTGGGCGGTTTAGGCGAAATCGGTAAGAACACATATGCTGTTCAATTTCAAGACGAAATCATCGTTATTGATGCTGGAATTAAATTTCCGGAAGACGAGCTTCTCGGAATTGACTATGTGATTCCTGACTACAGTTATTTAGAGAAAAATGTAGATAAAATTAAAGGTGTCTTCATCACTCATGGCCATGAAGACCACATTGGCGGGATTCCTTATTTATTAAGAAAAGTGAATGTTCCTGTATATGGCGGTAAGCTAGCACTTGGATTACTTCGTAATAAATTGGAAGAACACGGTCTTTTACGTCAAACAACCATGATCGAAATCAGTGAAGATGAAGTGATTAAATTTCGGAAAACTTCCGTCTCTTTCTTCCGCACAACTCACAGCATCCCGGATTCTTATGGAATCGTTGTAAAAACACCGCCTGGACAAATTGTTCATACTGGTGATTTTAAATTCGACTTTACACCTGTAGGCGAACCTGCAAACTTAACTAAGATGGCGGAAATCGGTAAAGAAGGAGTATTGTGCTTACTTTCAGACAGTACGAATAGTGAAGTACAGAACTTCACGATGTCTGAAAGCCGCGTTGGCGATACCATTCAAGACATTTTCCGCAAAGTGGACGGACGGATTATATTTGCAACATTTGCATCAAACATCCATCGTCTTCAACAAGTAGTAGAAGCTGCTGTAGCAAACGGCCGTAAAATTGCTGTTTTCGGCCGTAGCATGGATTCAGCTATTGCTATTGGGCAAGACCTTGGTTATATTGTAGCTCCTAAAGATACATTTATTGATGTACAGCAATTAAATCGGATGCCTGCTAACAAAGTAACCATCCTTTGTACAGGTAGCCAAGGTGAACCAATGGCAGCCCTTTCGCGGATTGCGAACGGTACTCACCGTCAAATTCAAATTATACCTGGTGATACAGTTGTGTTTTCTTCTTCACCTATTCCAGGTAACACAATCAGTGTTTCTAGAACAATTAATCAATTATATCGTGCAGGCGCAGACGTAATTTCAGGTCCATTGAATGATATTCATACATCAGGGCATGGCGGCCAACAAGAACAAAAACTTATGCTTCGTTTAATTAAGCCAAAATTCTTCATGCCAATTCATGGTGAATATCGGATGCAGAAACTTCATGCCCGCCATGCAGTTGATTGCGGAGTTCCTGAAGAAAATTGCTTTATCATGGATAATGGTGAAGTGCTTTCGTTAAGTGAAAACACAGCACAAATCGCTGGGAAAATCCCTTCAGGTTCTGTTTATATTGATGGAAGCGGCATCGGCGATATCGGAAACATCGTTTTACGCGACCGTCGGATTCTTTCTGAAGAAGGTCTTGTCGTTGTCGTTGTCAGCATTAATATGAAGGAATTCAAAATTGCATCCGGTCCGGACATCATCTCACGTGGATTTGTCTATATGAGAGAATCTGGAGACCTTATTAGCGATGCTCAGTCCTTAATCACTAAGCACCTGAATAAAGTAATGGATCGCAAAACTACTCAATGGTCCGAAATTAAAAATGAAATTACAGATACATTGTCTCCATTCTTATATGAAAAAACAAAACGCCGTCCGATGATCCTACCGATTATCATGGAGGTTCAATAAACTAAAAAAAGCCTCCAGCCATTACCCTGGCTGGGGCTTTTTTTAGTTTAATACTATTTCCTTACATCCTACGTACACTATAGGTTAAAAGCTTCCTAAACAAGTGAGCCTGTTCGATATGGAAGAGGTCTCAATTTCATTCTACAATCTTTTTCTCAAAACGATTGATGTCGGAATCTGCTCCAATAACTATCAATATATCGCCTTTATGAATTAAATCGTTTGCTTGTGGAGAGACATTGATTTCATTTCCTCTTTTAATAGCGACAATATTTAGCCCGTAGTGAGCGCGGATATCAAGATCAAATATTGAATTCCCATTCATCTTTTGGCTCGCTACAATTTCAACAATGGAGTGTTCATCAGAAAGCTCCAAATAGTCGAGAATATTATTAGACCCGATATTATGGGCAATCCTTCTCCCCATATCTCGTTCCGGGTGCACAACAAAGTCAGCACCGATTTTACGTAGTACCTTCTCATGATAATCATTCTGCGCCTTTACCGTAACATTGCTGACACCCAACTCTTTAAGCATAAGCGTCGTCAAGATGCTCGCCTGAATATTTTCACCGATCGCTACAATGACGTGATCAAAATTACGAATTCCAATATTTCTGAGGACACTTTCATCAGTCGTATCCCCTACTACGCTATGTGAAGCAATTCTAGCAAATTCATTGACACGATCTTCATTTGCATCGATAGCCAGAACTCCTAAACCTTCTTCAGCTAGCGTCCTGACTATACTGCCGCCAAAACGACCAAGTCCAATCACTGCAAATTCCTTTTTCACAGTAAGCCCTCCAACATCTTTCATTCTATTAGGATATACAGCGTCTCGCTCCTTAAAGCACACTTCCTATCCTAGTACGGAAAAGCAATTAAGCTTTATTCCCTTTAAACGTTATATAATTTGTTAAATGATTGATGGCAAGTTCAATTGCTTTTTCATCCGGAGTTAACTTAGCGTGGTGTAAACCGTATTCGGATGAAACCCCTAGCCAGAACATGAAACCTGGAATTTCCTTTAGCATGTACCCAAAATCTTCACCAGTCATCGCTTCGGTACAGCGATATAAATCGACCTCTGATGACTGCTCCGTATATTCCATAAATTCCTGTGTCAACTGCTCCTCATTATATACCTGATGGTACATCGCGCCATAGTCAATCTCTGCAACGCATTCAAAACCCGCTTGAATACCATCTACAAGTGCTTTAATCCGTGACTTAACCTTTACCATTGATTCAGGATTCAGCGTGCGTATTGTCCCTTCTAAGCGCGCTGTCTCAGCAATGATATTTTGGACGGTGCCTCCGGTAATCTTTCCAACAGTTATGACAGCTGAATCAAGCGGATTCACATTTCGGGAAACGATAGTTTGCAGTTGCCCGACAAGTGAGCAGGCAGCGATGACCATGTCATTTGTATGATGAGGGTAAGCTGCATGCCCACCTTTCCCTTTCAGGTCAATAAATAATTCAGATGTGTTGGCAAATAAAAGACCTTCTTTAACGGCAATCGTTCCAACCGGATACTCTGGAGCTATATGCAAAGCAAGAATCATATCCGGTTTCCATTTTTTCATCGTTTCGGATTTCAGCATTGGTTCAGCTCCACCAGGCCCCTCTTCCGCCGGCTGAAAAATAAATAGTAAGTCATCATCAATCGGGTTTTCTACAAAATATGTCAAAACTCCTAGACCAATGCTCATATGAAAATCATGGCCACAAGCATGCATATAATCTTCATGATTAGAAGTAAAAGGTAATCCAGTTTCCTCTTTAATCGGTAGACCGTCTATATCTGCACGATAGCCAATTATTTTTCGGGGGTTCCGTCCCTTTATTTTCACAAATATCCCTGTTCGCCAAGTCTCTATTTCCATTCGCTCTGACGCCAATTTCGTTATGTAATTCAGTAGATATTGCTGCGTTTTAAATTCTTGAAAACCTATCTCCGGTATTTTATGCAAATCACGCCGGATAGCGGCAAACGGACTTGTTTCCATCTTATTCCCTCCCTATACAGAAAGCGTGGATATAGTTATCCACGCTCTTGACACCTATTTACTTTAGAAATTAAAGTTGACGAAGTTCTTGCATGATTTCAGTTTTAGATTTAGTTTTTTCGTCAATTTGTTTAATCACTTTAGCTGGAATACCAGCAGCCACCGAGTATGGAGGAACGTCTTTCGTTACAATTGCGCCTGCCGCTACAACTGAACCTTGACCGATTTTTACACCTTCAAGAACAACTGCGTTAGCTCCGATTAATACATCGTCTTCTAATATAACTGGTTGCGCGGAAGGAGGCTCAATAACACCTGCTAAAACAGCGCCTGCACCTACGTGACAGTTTTTACCCACTGTTGCACGTCCGCCAAGTATTGCGTTCATGTCAATCATTGTGCCTTCACCAATAACAGATCCAATATTGATCGATGCACCCATCATGATCACTGCGTTATCTCCGATTGACACTTGGTCACGGATAATTGCGCCAGGCTCGATACGAGCTTTGATGCCTTTTAAGTCCAATAAAGGGATAGCAGAATTACGACGGTCGTTTTCAACTACATAATCCTCAATTTTTGTTCCAGCTGTCTCAATAGCCACTTCAACTTCAGACCACTCACCGAATACAACTCCGGTATTACCTGTAATGAAAGTTTTAGAAGCTTGACCAAAATCTATGCCTTCTAATTCACCTTTGATATATACCTTTACAGGTGTTGATTTTTTACTATTTGAGATAAAAGAAATAATTTCGTTTGCATCCATTTTATTCATTCTCGAAAAACCTCCTAAATATGTATCATTACTCGTCTTTAATTTACCAGACAACTGACGGCAAGACAAGTTGAATGTCATTGATATATATTATTCTACCCCATTGACATTTTCAGCAAATGAACTATAACATTCCTTGTTCCCGAATATGCTCTTTCACTACTTCTGTGAATGCTTGGACCTGCTTAAGCTGAAAAGCAGAATCATAGCCACAAAGCCATGTATCTCGTTCAATTGAATGATTATGTCCATCTAAAAGGGGGATTTTGAATATATTTGTATCTTTATCATGTAAAGTGATTGCTGGGAGAATAGCATATCCTATCCCATTAAACACCATTTGTTTGCATGTTTCGATTTGATCGACCACGATGGTGTTTTTGGGGGTCGTTTTAAATTGCCGGTGCCACCAGTCCTGAATTTCCTGATAATAGTTTGAATCGCTTTTAAACTGAATGAATGGCCGGTCTGTTTCGAATACTTGGTTCAGTTCCTTCATTTCAGTGTCGACCAAATAAAGCATATCCGTAAATAAATGCTGTTTTACCCCTTTCCAATCTGGTGCTCCCCTAATGATACCAATATGTACTTGGCCTTCATACAAGGACTTTAAAATCTCACTGCTCCAGCCCGTGATTAAAGAGATTTTGGCATACGGATATTTTTGGACAAACTTTTTCAAAACTTGAGGCAGCCAATTCTGTCCTACTATCGAGGCACAGGCAATTTTCAAAGTACCATATACTTCATGATCCATCGCCTGGATACTTTCTCTAACCTTTTCTTCTTTTTCTAAAACTTCATTGGCCAAACGAATAACTGCTTCTCCAGCAGGTGTCAACGAAAGACCTTTTTGCGAACGGAGAAACAGTTTTGAGCCCCATTCCTTTTCAATCGTTTGTAAACGCTGAGATAAAGCAGGTTGGGAAACAAATAACCGTTCAGCTGCTTTTCTCATATTCATTTCCTGAGCAAGTACGGATAATAAATGAAATTCTGAAAATGACATACACACCAGCCTCTTGATAATTAATTCTTATCTTGTTGATTTAATTTATTTAAATTTAATTATCAACAAAGTCCGCTTATAATACAAGAGAAAAGAAACGGAGTGGTACCCATGACGATCATTTTATTGCTGATTATCAGTTTTGCAGCATCCTTTATAGGCACATTGGCCGGAAGCGGCGGATTAATTGGTATACCTTCACTTCTTTTGATTTGACAGTTACTTTGATTATGAATTTCATTTCTTAACACATAGCAGCCTCTTTAGTTAGACTGCCACAGGTCTACTGTTTCTTGCGTAGTCTCGTCAGTAATATGAAGCTAATTACAGAAAAGACTAAGACAATGAGATAAATCGTGTGTAGCGACAATGTAAGTCCTTCCTGTAAAACCTTCACAACATTTTCAGGAAGCAAAGCCCTTTCTTTACTGTTCAATAGCTTATTTGCGGTGTCAATTGTTACTCCCGAATTGACTGGTGCATGCTCGTTTAAATATGCTTGAAGCCTCGTATTCATAATTCCCCCTAGCAAAGCCGCTCCAACCGTATTTCCTAAATTACGCATGAACATATTCGAAGCAGTCGCAATCCCTCTACGTTCCCAACTGACCGTTTTCTGAATAACAACAATGAAGGAAGTCGAGGTCAAGCCCATCCCCACACCAACAAAGAAGGATCCCATCGCAGCGATAAGCGGCCCTGCCTCAGGCTTCATCAATACTAAGATTGAACTTCCGAGGATTAGCGAACACCCTCCAAGAAGCGAAGTTGTTTTAAAACCTATTTTCAACAACAGCCTACCTGAAACCATAGATGCAATCGGCCAGCCAATTGACATGGCGGTTAGTGTAAAACCTGCTACTGTTGGAGAACGTTCCATCACTCCCTGAACAAATGTCGGAAGAAAACTCGATAATCCAATCATCATCAACCCTGTTGTCAAGGAAACAAGATTTGCGATTAAGATGGAGCGCTCCTGCCAGATTTCAAATGGCATCATCGGTTCGGATGCCCTCTTTTCTTGTACAATAAACAAGACAAAGGCTATAACAGCCACTATTACAAGGGAGACAACCGGTGTGGAAGCCCAAGACCACTTTACGCCTCCTTGTACGAGAACCACCATAAGGGTGGATATCGATAACGTCAATAGCGTTGCACCCAAGTAATCAATATCACGTTTTTTCTTTTCGATATTTTCATGAAGGAAGAACCAAATCCCTACAAAAGAAAGTAAGCCAAGAGGAATGTTGACCCAGAATACAAGCTTCCATGTAAGTGATTCAACGATCAAGCCCCCCAGTGCCGGTCCTATTACTGCTGAAATGCCCCATACACTTGATAAATACCCTTGAACACGGGCCCTCTCTTCATTTTTATAAATATCCCCCACAATTGTTGAAGCAACAGGTGCTACTGCCCCCGCCCCAAAACCCTGTACAAAGCGATAAATAATGAGCTCCGTCATCGAATTGGAGAAACCGCAGAGAATGGAACCAATTAAGAAGACAAGAATTCCAAATAATAAAACAGGTTTTCTTCCAAGAATATCGGATAGCTTTCCATAAATTAAGACTGTCACGGCGTTCATTAGCAAATATCCAGAAAACACCCAGCTATATAGAGAAAAACCACCCAAATCACTGACAATAGCCGGCATTGCCGTCGAAACGATAGTTCCTTCAATTGCATTCATAAACATAGCCATCATGATCGCAGCTAGGATGAATGGACGTTTCAATTTTTTATTCTGTACTTCCGAAGTATTTACTGCTTGTACCAATTTCCGCATCCTTTCCTAAATATGTAATAGCTCTTTCTAGGGTTTACCGCCCTATATATAGAATATGTAGAAAACAAGAAAACTCGCCAATTGGCGAGTTTTAGGTAAACTGTACTGTTTAGCGTTGACATATTTATTCAGGTAATGTATTTTGTTTAAATACTTTTTTCAAGATAGCTCTTCTCGTTAGGATTCCTTCAAAAAGGTGTTCATCATTCTCTACACAGACAAACGGATGGTCAATTAACAATTCTACACCTTTAGTCAGGGTATCTTCAATGTGCAGGCGAGGTATGTCTATATTCATAATTTCGGAAACTTTTTTATTCTCTAGATTATCAAATTCAATTCGTTCCAGTCCCAAAATCGAGTCAAGAATGACTGGTGTGCTAATTAAGCCATGCAGTTTATACATCGGATCTAACACAGGAATGGCCGTATAACCGCTCTTTGTTAATACCAATAGTGCATGTTCTAAATTATTGGTTACCTGCACGTGGGCCACGCGTTCAGAAGAAATCATTAAGTCTTTCACGCTGGATTCCAATAAATCCCCATCATGAGTACCGATCATGTTAAAACCCCTTACCATATGTTTTTATATACAGCTCTTTTTCTAGTTTAACATATGTAAGCAGAAAAGACTCATTCCAATACCTATAAAATCCCAAACTGAGGATTCTCTAAAGAAATACTTAGCCTTTACTAGTTTTAATGTTAACCTGTTTAAACCCGCATTCCGGGCATTGATATATTACATTTTGGTTGGACTGTGCCGTCAATACATCTGCCATTTCCCTTTCCTCACCGCAAGCAGGGCATATTACCATAGGATTTTTCATTTACATCCCTCCAATTATTAAGGTGTCGTAAAAATCCCTTCTTCATACACGAAGTAAAAAGTGAGTTGATTTTCCAATAATAAAAAGCCGTATTCCCAAAAGGAATGCGGCTTTTTTCGTAATCTTTTTAAGATTGAAGAAGATCAAAGATTTCAATGGTAATCATATCAATATTATCGAACTGATATTTTGATGATTTCCCTTTATCACTGTATACTTCAAGCTCGAACATTTCTGTTTTGCTGAAATATGTAACCTGGCATTTTTTCACGCCATCTATTTCAAAAAAACGCTGAGCAGATTCAGATTCCTTTGCTTGCTCTTGAAGACTTTTTAATCTGGTAAGAATGCCCTGTAATTGAGACATACTCACTCTCCTTTCTGAATAAAACCTTTTCGATAGGTTTCACTATACCATACTTTTCTATCCAGTAGCCACGCTGAAATAAATTCAGAATAATTTAAAACTTCATTCTTTACATGACACTATTAACAGAATAAAATAAGGATTGGATTTTGTACATAAAAAATTTCCTGGAGGTAGATTCTATTGCAAAACTTTAGTGAACTTGGTTATCGGATTTATTTAATCGATGGTTTTGATTTGAATAGAAAGAATCGGACAGGTACATATGTAATTGCCGATAAGGACATAACTTTAGTTGAAACGTCCGCCAGCCCATCTATCCCCCATTTATTAAAGGGACTTGATGACCTGGGAATCGCCCCCGAGGATATTACATATATCATTCTTACCCATATTCACTTGGACCATGCAGGGGGAGCTGGACTTTTTTTACAGCATTGCCCGAATGCCAAAGTAATTGTTCATCCAAAAGGAGCACGACATCTAGAAGACCCGACAAGATTAATTGCTGGAGCTAAAGCAGTCTATGGTGAAGAATTCAACAAGCTTTTTGACCCGATTTTGCCTATACCGCACGATAAAATGATTATTAAACAAGATAGGGAATCTCTTCAAACGAGCGACTTGTCTACATTGACCTTTTATGACACTCCAGGGCATGCCAATCACCACTTCAGCATATTCGATTCTGTTTCAAAAGGTATGTTTTCCGGTGATACGGTAGGTATTTACTATCGTGAGCTAAATGAAGATGGCATTGAATTTTATCTACCTTCCACATCACCAAATCAATTTAATCCTGAAGCGATGCTTGCTGCAGCAGACCTGTATGCGAGTATTGGAGTGGAACGGATATATTTTGGCCATTACGGCGTATCGGAAAATCCACACGAAGTTTATAAGCAACTTCATTACTGGTTGCCTATTTTTGTTGAGACAGCAGAAACAGCCTTCAAAGAATACACAAGCTTTAAGGAGCAGGTCGCCGCAACCAGCAAAAATATTTTCAATACAGTCGCTACTCATTTAGGAGAAAAGGGCATCACAAAGGATCATTCCGTTTTTGAAATAATTCGCCTGGACCTTAAGGTCTGTTCTATGGGTTTGATTGACTACTTGGAAAAACGCGAAAAGAATAAATAGGCAGACATATAATGTATATCTCTATTCAAATGGAAGGGTATTCTCTATAATGAGAAAGTACTCACTTTAAGCATACCTGGAGGAATGAAATGAAAGAAGTTACCCTTTATACCCAACCGGATTGCCCTCCCTGCAAGATCATGAAAATGTTCTTTGATGATAACAATATCGAATATAAAGAAAAAGATATTAAAGCAGATGGGAATGCACGTAAGGAACTAACAAATAAATATGGCGCTTATTCCACGCCAACTGTCGTAATTGATGGAAAAGCTATTATCGGCTTTGAACTTGACGAAATCAAAAAAGAACTGAATATTTAACAACAAAAAGTCTAAAGAAGGCCTGAACCTCCTTTAGACTTTTTCCTACTTTATATTCCCCCTTCTTCTTCAAATAGTTTAGGCGACTACAAAAGAAGCTTTTGTTTGGTGTGCTCTTTATTTTAGATTTTCACTTTCATACCTCACGTCCGCTACCTTCCATTCATTATTCACTTTTTTCAAAGTAACAGATTCAACATGTTTACCCGTTGAAACAGGTCCATCCTCTGATACTGGGAATTCTTCCTGAACATAAATGAATTCACCGCTCTTCCCATATACGACTTTTGTATTCTCATCGTAACTAAAAAACGGGATATAATAGGGAGCAAAATCAGATCCATATGCAGTAAACCCTCCATTAACTTTCACCACATTCGCTTCGACAAACTTCTCGATGAAATCCTCGGAGAAATGGGTATCCAATTTCTCTTTAATCGCTTTTTTCGTGCGTACTTCCTCACTGATTGATCCTTGATTTACCAGTGCCTCCTGTACAAAAGAGAGCACTTCCTCTCTATGTAAGCCCTCCGCAGAAACTGTGAACCCACCCCCTAAAAAAAGAAAAGCACCCGCCATGCACGCAACTAAATATTTCCTCATACTATCATCTCCTAGTTATAGATTGTCTTCGAATGGATATGTTTATTGTCTATGCTTTACAATACCCGAACAGAACAAAGCCAAACTACAAAAAATACTAGATCAAAGAGCATTCTGAAACCTAATTAAACGTGTCTTACTTTTTTGTATTAAAAAAAGAAGATTTCATTGTACTGAAATCCCCTTCTCACTCTTTTATTGAAATGCATAGTAAAAAATAAAACCGGCAATTAAAATTGTTCCAATGAAGAGAGAAACAAAAACCGGGTTCCTTAAATAAGGATGTTCTTTAACAGATTCATCGATACTTGAATCATATCTCCCTTTTACTTTCTGTGTCTTTGCTACAGAATATGTATAAAAGAGCAGATATAACGCCATGATTATTACGACTATGAGTAGAATCCAGATATACGTGCTCAAAACATGTCTCCTCCAAGCGCATTATTTTTGCTTATCGTTACACATTTTGAGCAATTATATACACTAGTTGTTTTTATAACAAGGCTTCATTTTCGTAAAGATAGCTATATGATAGATCAAAAAATATGTATTCCTTATTATTCAAGGGATAAGAAAAGGTTCGAATGGTTTCTCCTGTTTCAATATCACTGTATAAATCAGAAAGAATTCCTATTTTTTCATTGCGCATCTTGACAATATTTTCTAGAAAATAAGGTCGCCAGCTCCAATTTTTATTCATATAATTAGGCTGGACTATCCATTGCCCATCCTTATTAAGAATATTAGGGGATTTTTGATATCCCTCTTCATCACAAATATAAAGACGGAATCCTACTGAATCTAATTTTTTTGCCAATATCCCTAGAAATTCTTCATGTGAGCCACCCCGCTTTTGCTGTTTTAAAAAGGTTTGCATATTTTCGTTGAATTGCAAAGTCTTTTGATAAACAGCTTCCAGCTTTTTTGTTTCCAATGAAATAAAGGACTGGCATTCTTGATGGAATTTTTCACGAAGTAAATCTTTATTAATGAACTCGCCGTCCGGTTTAGCCAAAAAATAACCTTGATAATAACGGCCTCCGTTCTTCCAAGCAAAGCGGAGCTGGTACTCAGACTCAATGTTCTCAAACAATAAATTGGCGCCGATTTTACGAGCAAGCATGCTTAGAGAAAAAAGGATGACCTGGTACGCATCTCCACCTGAAATACGGAGTTGGTTTAAGTTAACTTTTAAAATATTCGGAGAAATCTGTGCAATTTGATCAAGCTGGGTATCTTTCCCTAAATGATCGAAAGCTATTTTGATACCATATGTTTTAAAGTAAGCGAGAACATGCTGTAAAGGATCAAAGTTTTCCGCACTGATAGTGTCTGATAATTCCAGAACAATCCGATGCATTTCTTCAGGTTGAAAATGACGATGCAAAATCTCCATGAACTCTTCTCCATGATCTAGCATAAGCATATTTGGATCTCTGTTAATAAAGATAAGAAAGTCTTCCCCATAGTCTTTTATTCTTTCAAGGGCTATTTCTAGAACGTAATTATCCACTTCTACTCTATACTCTTCCGGCACAGAAGAATCGTGAAAAAACGTGCCAAGACTTTTATATTCTGACTGTTCCTCATAGCGTCCTAAAATTTCATACCCGATAACTTGATGCTGATCTGCGCTGAAAATCGGTTGAAAGAATGGTGTCACCCTGTCTAAATTCTTTAATATTTTTTCTGCATCCATGATGTATTCCTCCTAATTACGAAACACCAATATGCAAAAATTATACCATTAGTTTCTATTGTTGATAATAAATAATTTTAATTCCTACCCAATAACTCCTTTTTATTTTAGTAATATTTTCAGCCTCCTAGTTGTTTTCAAATAAAAAAAAGATTCCAATGAAAAAAGGCATTGTCCATTTACAGAACAATGCCTTATGCATTAAAACGGAAAAAACCATGGAATCGTGATGACCATAATAACACCGATAAAGACTTGTATGGAAATCCCAATCAGGATAAAGTCCTTATACTTATAATCGCCTGCTGTCATGACAAGGGCATTTGTCGTAGCAACCCTTGGAGTGGATAACGACAGACTGCCTGCAACAGCAAGACATAGAAACACAGGAACAGGATCAATTCCTTGATTCACCGCGGACGTTAAAGCAATAGGTGCCATGATCACTGTCGCTGCTCCATACGGGATAAACTGGCTTAAAATTAAAGTCAGGAGATAAAAAACAGCTAATACACCATGTGCACCGATATTACTGAATAGCACTGCCAGCCAATCACTTATCATTCTCACGCCACCAGTATTGTCCAATGCAGCTGCTATTCCAAACATAGCTGCAATTAATAGAACAGGCTCCCAATTTATCTTTTGATAGGCATCTTCCATAGAACGGACACAGCCGGTGACTACCATCAACAAAGCAGCCGTCAATACCGATAGAACAGCAGGAATAGACTCTATCGACAAAAGAATGACCATTAGTGCAGTAATGCATAAAGCAATCCATGCTTTAGCCTTAGATTCGACTGTTAATCCATCTTCTGAGGTGCTGCCTATAACAATAACATCCTGTAAATCCGAGGAGATCCTCTCGATGTTTTCCCATTCTCCATGTATCAGAATTGCATCGCCAGGTTTTAGCCGTTCAGTACCAACATCCGCTTGAATATATTCACCATTCCGATTAATTGCCAATACATTACATTGATATTTTTCACGAAAATGAACGTCAATTAGTGTCTGATTCTCATAATCCGAATTCGGAACAATCAAAATTTCAGTCAATCCAAATCTACTGCTCAGAAAATGTTTTTTTATTTGTTCAGTATTAAAGTGTTTAAACTCTAGTTCATAGTTAAGCGCCAATCTCTCAACAGATTCTTCTTCTCCAAACACCAGAATAATATCATCAGGATGAAGTACTTCATCCGCTCTGGCCGATATCGTTAGTTGTTTTTGCAACAGCGGCAATTGCTTATCTTTTGGTTTCCGCTGAATTTCTATCAAAGTTAATTCATACTGAATAGGAAGCTGTAGGTCGGACAACCTTTCTCCAACAATATCGGAAGTAGCAGGTATGTGCAGATAGTGCAAACGGTCATACACTTTGTACATACCAGCAAGTTCCCCTGCAGACAACCCTTTTACACTATTGTTGGCTGCAATTGTTTTTTCCGGGAGTAACAGACGGCCAAGCGTTAACATAAAGAATAGACCCGATGCAAAAGCGATTAAGCCTATTGGTGTAAAATCAAAGAAAGATAAAGTTTCTATACCGTTTTGCTTTAATACATCAGCTACAATCATATTGGAGGGTGTTCCAGTCAGTGTTAGCAGCCCACCAATACTGCATGCATAGGCAAGTGGCAATAAATACCTTGTCGGGCTAGTTTTTTGTTGTAAAGCCATACTCATTACGAGCGGGAGCAAAATGGAAACAATACCTGCGCCACTTAAAAACGCACTTAAAATTCCTGCCGTCACCATGACAATTAACAGCGATTTCCATTCACTTCCACCACAAAAGCCTAACAGCTTATTTCCCGCTTTCTCTACAATTCCTGTATTTAACAGACCAGCCCCTACGATAAATAATCCCGCAAGCATTATTACGACTTGATTCGCAAACCCAGCTATAAGTTCATCCAATGTAAGTATTCCCAGTAATCCCAATATTGCTAGTGCACCAAGTGCAATTAAATCCGCGCGAAATTTTCCTTGTATAAAAAGCGCAATTGCGCATAGAAGTATAATCAGTGTAATAAACATTGGTTCGATCATCATGTTACCTCCGTGTAGATGTTCAATTTAAAACCGGATATTCTTAAACTCCAGTTTACATGTTTTTCATATGCGTATAGAAGATATTTTCTTCATTTTATGTATATTGTTTGTTAATATGAGGAAGTAACATTTTAAAATTAGATAGGTTGATTAATTTGAGTGAATTCATTTCCCGAAGAACATTCTTAAAAAAAGGCCTTCGCACTTTGGCTACCGTAACCGGATTAAGTATTGGCGGAGGGTATTATGCCCACAATGTGGAACCAAAATGGTTAGAAATCAAGCATAACATTATCAGCCACCCTCTTATCCCAAAAGGTTTTCATGGTATGAAAATGATTCAATTCAGTGACACTCATTTAGGCTTTCAATTTCAGCTTAATGATTTACAAGCAATTGTCAATAAGATAAACCAATTAGATCCGGATGTTATTTTATTTACCGGAGATTTAATGGACGAGCCTAATAAATACAATGCTCAACAGAAAATCCCGCCTGTTTTAAATCAGCTCAAAGCGCCTCTTGGAAAGTTCTGCATCTACGGTAACCATGATCATGGGGGATATGGCTCTGAGATATACAGCGATATCATGAAGAAATCCCATTTTACCATGTTGCAAAATACCTCTACTAAGATTTCATTACTAACGGCTGAAGAAATTTACATAGCCGGGGTAGATGATGCGATGCTTGGACAACCAGATTTTGAAAAAGCCCTTTCAGGAATTCCAGAAGAAGTGTACGTCATTATGCTTTCGCATGCTCCTGACCTTGCTGACATATCAAGTAAGTACAACATCAAATATCAAATAAGCGGTCACAGTCATGGAGGCCAAGTACAAATTCCTTTTGCAGGAGCCCTTGTCACTCCTCCATATGCAGAAAAGTATCGTGAAGGCACGTATGAAATTGATTCATTAACGTTACATGTTAATAGAGGGCTTGGCACAACTCGGCTTCCGTATCGTTTTCTTTCACGTCCTGAGTTAACAATTTATGAATTCCAGGCAGAATAGTGAGATGAAAAGTTCACAGAGGAAAGTCGCCAGACTTATTAACAAAACCTGTGCGAAGAAAACAACTGGTTACTCTTAATTATTCCTAATGTATCCTTTAGAATTATAGCATTAGAAGAATAATTGAAAAACCAGGATTTTTTTACCAGAAAGACATGGAGTAAACAAAATAAAAAGTTATATCATACTTAAATAACCACATAGGAAAGTACCAATACAACCTAAAACCGACACTGTTACATAGATAAGACTTTCTATGTAACGGTGTTTTCTCATAAGTTCGAGCGTTTCCATACTGAATGTGGAAAATGTCGTAAATGCTCCTAAAAAACCAATTGTAAGAAAAGCTTGCAACGATAAAGCCCAATCTTCTTTATTAGGAAAGATGATTCCTAAACCAAAAGAGCCTATAAGATTAATCAGTAAAATACTAATAGGGATGGAGCCTATTGGCAACAGCTTATTAAAAATAATTTGTAATACATACCTCGAGGCAGCACCCAAAAAACCTCCAATAAAAACTGAAAGAACCTGAATCAAACGGTCTCACCTCTTCGTCTATCAAAAAAGCTCAGTCCCAGAAAACCTGCAATTAAACCAAATAAAACCGTGGCTCCCAGATACATTCCTGTATAAATCAAGGATATCTGCAAAAGATTCACTATTTCCTGTGAAAATGTGGACATCGTGGTGAATCCCCCACATAGCCCACTGCCCAAGGCTAAAAAAACAAGCGAATTTTTCTTTGTGGCAAAATAGCCGTTTAACAATCCAAGTATAAAGCTTCCTACTATATTAATTAAGAGGGTTCCAAATGGGAAGAAGGAATGGGCAGTTGTCAAGATAACTAAATAACGCAGCAACGCTCCGACTGCTCCTCCAAAACCTACGGCCAAAACACTTTTAAACCGTAACATTGTAATCACCTCAAATTTTTTCTCACAAGTAGATTCATTATAACAGATTAAGATGATACAGGCTCTTTTCTGAAAAAAAACCATACTATGTAAAGAATTTGAGAAAAGGAGGCTATTTATGCAAACACAGTATTTTCCTTACTACCCCTATCCACAAACTATAATGCTACAGAATGAATACCGAAATGCATACACGAATGAATACGGAAATGAATATGGACCTGAACATTGGAATGACGAACGATTCTTTCCTTTCTTTCCTTTATTAGCGCCTGTTGCTTTTGTTGCAGGATTAGCAATAGGCCCCTTACTATTCAACAACCGTCCGTACTACCCGCCATATCCTCCTCCCTATCCGCCCGCTTATCCTCCTTATCCTGCTTATCAAGGTTTTCAGGGCTATCCGCAACAATTTGGAGCACAGGCTGGCTATCCGCAACAATTTGGCGCACAGGCTGGAGTGTCTGAAAATATTAATATATATACTCATTAACCATTGCACAGAAGGCGTCATGAAACGCCTTCTTTTTTCTTTTCCATATAGTTGGTACAACCTGTTTCTCTAGTCCCCATTCTTAATGAATGATTGGTGTGAAATAGAATTTTACTTCCTTATATATTTTGAAGTGGTATAATATGAAAGGCATAGATGGTAAAGTGTTGGGAATGGATTGTCATCCCCTAGAGATGTAAATGCATTTATTTCATATTATAATCAGGCTCTTAGGCACCGTCTCTACTTATTATTACTATAAAAGCAGGAAATTATTGAAGGAAGCCTGTTTCTTTCCTTCTCACCTTATGAAGAAAAGGAGTTTCTATAATGAACCACACGAAAGGACATTCTGAAATGGATGAGTTTTCGATTAACTCCCTTGCCCAGGCCGTGTTTATTGTAAATAAACATGCGAAGACTGCATTGGAACCTAAAAATTTATATAATTTAAAACGGCTTGCATTAAACAAGCTAATGCAAGAAGGAAAAGCGAAGAAGATTGGACTTCATTTCTCTGATAACCCTCGCTTTGCCGCACAACAATCCGACGTAATTGTCGAATGCGGATCATATGTTTTTCACCTACCTCCTACTAAGGAAGACTTGAAAAATCTACCCCACCTCGGCAGCCGGGCAGCATCCATACGGAACCCTAAAGCCTCCTTGTCATTATCCAAGGCAAAGCAAATCTTACAATCTTACGTTGGACAAGCAGGTGAAAAGCAGCCGAACTCTACCAATACTGAGAAAAGGCCTTACGGACGGGGCCCGGTCAAGCAGCCATTTCATAATCCATTCCCCTCCTCTTTTTTAGGAAAAGGTTCCAAGTATTAAAGGGTAAAAATTGGATAATAAAAACGGGACGAGAGGTTATACACCCTCGGCCCGTTTTCCAATGCTATAAAGCAAATTTGTCTATCAAATCTATTAGAGCAGCGATTTCAGGTTTGCTGATTTGTGCATCAGCCCTGACGACTTGCCCTTTATGGCGCAGGCTATCCGTAATCAATGAGGAGAAAATAATGACTGGCAATACAGTAAGTTCGCTATTTTCCTTGATTCTTCTAGTTAGATGATGACCGTCCATTTGAGGCATCTCAATATCAGTAATCACCAATTGCACTTCTTCAACAACCTGCTTTCCTGATTCGATCAAACTCTCTAAATAATTTAATGCATCTAGCCCATTTTCATAAAACACTAGGTGTTTAAACCCCGCTTCTGACAATGTATCAAACAGTAGCTTTCTCAGTAATGGAGAGTCCTCTGCAATAAGTATTCTCTTTTCTGAATTTTGCCGGTGACCCAGCTTTTTAACCTGCTGGACGCTGATTCCTGAATCCGGATTGATTTCAACCACTACTTTTTCAAAATCAAGTAACAAAATCATTTCACTGTTTAATTTTATTACACCGATAATCTGACTTTCCAATCCCTGATACATATCGGAAGGCTTTTCAATTTGAGTCCATGAGATGCGGTGTATCTGTGTCACCGTATGGACATGGAACACCACTTTTTGCTGATTGAATTCAGCGACTATGAATTTATCTTGCTCTGGTGTTCCCGATGCTGGAAATCCTAGGGCATCCGCTACATTTACAACCGGTAGTACCTCCCCGCGAAGCTCAATAATTCCTTCAACATTTGGATGTGAATGAGGAACAAGTGTTATATGTACTGGATTAATGATTTCCTTTACCTTAATTACATTAATGCCAAATTTATTCTTTCCTATGCCGAATTCAACAATCTCTAGCTCATTCGTTCCACTTTCTAGTAAAATCCCTTTATTTGCTTCCATTGCTTTACCTCGCCCTCCCTTACTTTTTCATATATATACCATCATCTAAAATAATATTTTTTTGGTCAAATAGTCCCTACGATGATATTTTAAATGAACTCATACCTAATAATTCGGTTTCTTTCGTCTTTTGTTTAGTGCAATGGTAGGAAAAATAGAATCAAGAAGAGATTATCTATTTAAGCCCAACAAAAAAAGGGAGCTCATATCAGAGTCCCTTTTTTCCATGATCATTTTTTGACTACTACCGTTCCTGCAATCATATCGTGAAGTGCCTGTTTTTTCGATGTAAACCCTGCCATGATATAGCCGATATAAAAGATCATCCCTGATATGATCGTCGCAAAATAACGCCCTGTAGCTCTACCAAACCCTATTCGTCCTCCATTTAAATCCGTCACTTTAATATTTAGGAGTATTTTTCCGACGCTGCCCTGCCATTTCGAGGAATGTAATAAAGTATAATAAAGAAAGCTTATAAGTAAAGATAAAAATAGAATGATAATTGCTCCTGCCATGAAAACGAAAATATCACTCAATGATGCCTCGTAATTAGGATCGATTGTCGATTCCTGTAATTCCATCATCGCGCCACTCCAAAAAATACTTACAAAAACCGATATGATTCCGGTAGGGATCCCGATTATAATACCATCAATAATATTCGCGCCAAAGCGCAGCCAAAATCCAGCATACTCTCCTCTTTCCACTGGGCTTTCAACAACCCCAACTTCCATTTAAACACCTCATATTCATAAATTTGGTATTTTATTCTTTTTTTAATTATATCAAAATAAAGTATCAAATTAATATAGATTTCATTGAAAAAAGCAGATTAGCTGGATATTTTTAGCTCTTTCTTGATCTTTTTCTAGGATTCAGCCAACCTTTTTTAACAAAGTATAAAAACATCATCAGCGCAATTCCCCCCATCATTCCGAGGACCAGGAAATAGCCATAGTGCCAGTTTAATTCGGGCATATATTGAAAGTTCATCCCATACACACCTACTATAAAAGTCAGCGGCATGAAAATGGTAGTAATGACAGTCAAAGTCATCATCGTCGAATTCATATTATTAGAGTTAACAGACAAATAGCTATCCCGGATATCAGATGAAAAATCCCGGTATGATTCCAACATTTCGGTTAATTTAAGTAGGTGATCGTAAACATCATTAAAATACAGATGCTGATCTTTTAAATAATTAAGCCGCTCGGACGAAATCATCCTGTAAAGTAAATCACGCATCGGTAGTATAGTCCGGCGAAGTTTTGACATATCCGTACGTAAATCAAATAACTGATCCATCAAGTCTGTAATGGTTTCATTTTCGGTATTATCCTCGATACTACTTAATTCGCTTTCCATTTTATATACAGGTGGAAAAAATTCATCGACGATCCGATCAATCAATCTATGCATTAGAAAAAAAGGACCCTGCTTTAGCATGTTATTTTGATGGACTTCCTTCCACACCGTCTCAAGTTCAAGCAACTCCTCCTTATGAAATGTGACTAACCATTTTTCGCCCACAAACATATCAAGTTCGACAGCTCTAAAGACCTTTTGCCTGAGAGCATGTATAACAATAAATTGGTACCCCTCATAAAAATCCATTTTTGGACGCTGGTTAAAGTCATCCAGACAGTCTTCAATAGCCAGCGGATGAAAGTGAAAATGACTCGATAAAAGTTCAATTTCCTTTTCTGTAGGATTTGAAAAATCTACCCAATACCACTCAATATCCGGATTATTCATTTCCACTAGTGGCAAATCAAAATTGACTTCCTGATCTGAAGTTATAGCACAAGTCCTTATCATATGTATCAACCCTCAAAATTTTCTTAATTCTCATTATACCTTTATTTCATTAATCTCAAAAAGTATTTCTCCCCCATCCAAACTAAATGATAAAATAGAGTGAATCCGTCAAACATAGTACATAATCTCATGAAGTATGAAAAGGGAGGATATTCATAGATGGAGCATTTAGTAAACCCTCTAGTAAAAGAAGTTCAAATATCAGGAATCCGTAAATTTTACAATATGGTCGCTGATATCGAAGGAACCATTTCCTTAACGATAGGACAGCCAGATTTTCCAACCCCGCTGCATATTAAAGAAGCGGCCAAACAAGCTATTGATACTGATTATACGGTTTATACTCATAATGCCGGTTATTTAGAATTAAGGGAAGCCGCATCTGAATATGTAAAAGATAAATACCAGCTTACCTATGATCCAGCAAATGAAGTCATAGTGACTTCAGGTGCAAGCGAGGGTATCGACGTTACATTCCGGACTATTCTCACCCCCGGGAATGAAGTGATACTCCCTGGCCCTGTATATCCAGGCTATGAACCGATTATCAAAATGTGTGGAGCAGCCCCTATCTATGCGGATACAACCAAAAATGGATTTCGTTTAACTGCAGATATCATTGAACAATACATAACTGATAATACACGTTGCATCGTTCTGCCGTATCCTTCAAATCCAACTGGAGTCACATTGTCTGCTGACGAATTAAAGGATATCGCCGAGCTCGTACGGGGCAAAGATATCTTCATTTTGGCGGATGAGATATACAGCGAGCTCGTATTTGATCAAAAACATGTATCGATTGCCACTTATTTAAAGGACCAAACCATCGTCTTAAACGGTTTATCCAAGTCTCATTCGATGACCGGTTGGAGAATAGGCCTTCTATTTGCGCCTGTAGCTATCTCTCAGCATATTCTAAAGGTCCATCAATATAATGTGACCTGTGCCTCTTCCATTTCTCAAAGAGCTGCTTTGGCTGCTTTAACAGCAGGCAAGGATGATGCCCTTCCCATGAAGTCCGAGTATGCCCTGAGAAGAGAATACGTATACAACCGCTTACAAGCAATGAATTTAGAAATAGTCAAACCAAATGGTGCCTTTTACTTCTTTGTGAAGCTGCCTGAAGGTTTCACTTCTTCACTTGAATTCTGTCTCAAACTTGTGAAACAGGAAAAAGTGGCTGTAGTCCCCGGTGATGCTTTTTCTTCACTAGGTGAAGGGTACTTTAGGATTTCATATGCGTATTCAATGGAAACTCTGAAAATGGCTTTAGACCGTATTGAAGCTTTTTTACTTAAGAATAATTGAACAAAAAAGTGGCCTTCAAATGATTGAACTATTGAAGGCCACTTTCCTATTCTTAAAAATTTTCATGCTACTAACAATTCTCCACAAAACTTATTATTTGGTTAATATAATCTCCGTATAAACCGAATTTCGCGATAACCTTCTTCCTTATTTGTTGTCGTAAGGCTCACCTCAACGATCGATCCAAGTAAATCTGCCATCACTTCTTCAAATTCCTTTGCGGAGCGCGGCTTCGAATGACCTAAACTTTTTAACTCACGCATCAGAATCTGGAAACCGGCATTTGTTTCAATATGGCTGAATTTCACCGGCAGAATTAGTGGACTTTCATTCATTAATTTTAACTCCCATCGAATGGGCTTTGTTTGGTTAATGGTTTTTTCGCGTTTAAAACCTTCAATCCGGACAATGTATCGGCCATCTTCTAATTCTTGAAATTTCATGTTAATGTCATCGAATTCGCCCATAAACGATCGCTCCTTTTTGTAAAGGCTGTCGCTTTCAGCTTATTCAAAAGAAAGAGAAGGTAGCACTTTAATTATTATAGTGTTTATATAAAGCCTGAGTACCGCTATTTTCCTCGCCCGTTTCTGCAAGGTTCTCATATAAGGATTTGCTCAAGGTTAATCCAGGAGCATCCATTCCCATTCTTTCCGCTTCATCAAGTGCAATTTTCATATCTTTAATAAAATGCTTGATATAAAAACCAGGTTCAAAATCACCTTTGACCATTCGAGGTACAAGGTTAGACAGTGACCAGCTTCCGGCAGCCCCCGATGATATGCTCAGCAGAACGCGGTCTGGATCCAAACCGGCCTTTTTGGCATAAGAGATCGCTTCAGTAACCCCGATCATATTAGATGCAATTGCAATTTGATTACACATTTTCGTGTGCTGTCCCGATCCCGCTGGACCTTGATAGACAACATTGCTGCCGATGATATCAAAAATTGTCTGAATAGCTTCGAAGGCCTTAATGTCTCCGCCGACCATAATGGTAAGTTTTGCATCCCGTGCACCGATATCCCCTCCAGAAACGGGGGCATCAAGTGCTTCCATGCCTTTTTTCTTCGCTTCTTCAGCTATTCTTACGGCCAAAGAAGGCGTGGACGTAGTCATATCAATTAAATAGGTACCCTTTTTTCCATTCTCGATAAGCCCATGTTCACCAAGATATATTTCTTCGACATCGCTTGGGTATCCAACCATGGAGATAATTACGTTAGTTTGCTGTGCGATTTCCTTAGGTGTTGTTGCCCATTTTGCCCCCTGAGAGATTAGATCGCTTGCCTTTTCTTTCGTCCTAGTATAGACATATACCTCATATCCTGCCTTTAGTAGATTGCCGGCCATGCTTTTTCCCATTACTCCTATACCAATAAATCCGATTACTGTGTTCATTTTCGTCAAGACCAATCTCCTCAATTCTACTTATATTAATTACTTTATTAAATAGACTTTACCATGCCTCCATCAACTAAATAGGACTGGCCAGTTAAGTATGTATTAGCCCCTGAGACAAGGAAAGTAACGAATCTCGCAAATTCCTCAGGTTCCCCATAACGGCCAAGAGGGATTTTATTTATCGATTTTTCAGTAATTTCTTCAGTAGTGACTCCCTGTTTCTCTGCATTAAATTGATCAAGATGCTGAATGCGGTCTGTTGCGATTCTACCCGGACCAACCGTATTGATTAATATCTGGTCTGGAGCTAACTCAGAAGCTAACGTTTTTGATAATCCAACAATTGCAGTCCGGAATGTATTCGATAATACAAGTCCTGGAATCGGCTCCTTAATAGACGAAGAAGCAATATTAACAATTTTACCACCTTGTTTTTTTAGATGTGGCAGGCTCTCTCGAATCGTCCGAATGAAGCTCAGTAAATTCAGTTCGAAAGATTGTTGCCATTCTTCATCATTGAAATCAGAAAATGCACCCCCTGGAGGACCTCCAGCGTTATTAATAAGGATATCAATACCCCCAAACTCTACTGCAGTTTGCTCAACTAAGGTTTTAATATCTTCAGGTTTTGTTATATCCGTTACCATATAAGCCACTTTGCCTGCCCCAAGCTGTGATAATTCTCTTTGCACAGCCGCAAGTTTTTTTTCATCACGGCTGGCAAGCATGACATTGGCTCCTTCTTTAACTAGTTCTGCCGCTATTGCCTTCCCCAATCCTTGGCTTGAAGCCAAAATCAAAGCATTTTTCTTTTGCAAATGTAAGTCCATTCCAAATCCCCCATTTTCATTAAAATATACTTTCATTATATCGTTTCATTTGAAAAGTGAAAAATCTGAATAATCATTTTTCGTGTGTTTTTTTGAAGTTCTCTTAAAACACACAAAAAATTGCCGGTTGGGAAGCCCAACCGGCGTCAAAGGGGGAAATGAGAATGTCAGCTGCTCTAATCGAGCTAAACAACTGTGCTTGCTTTTATATACCCACATGGTGTTTCATTAAACATTTTTTTAAAAAAAGTAATATAAAATTTTACAGCACTCCATCCGAGGATTTCTCTGTGGATGAAGTGCTGACTTTTTTGATTATATATTTACTGCTTTAAGTACAGCTTCTTTCACTTTATCATTTGTATCCATCACCAAAACATCCTGAGACAGTTTTTTCATGTCATCAAGCGAAAGTTGGCTAATCAAGGAGCGTGCTTTTAGAATCGAAGTGGCACTCATGGAAAATTCGTCGAGACCCATTCCGATTAAAATTGGAATAGCTACTTCATCTCCTGCCATCTCGCCACACATTCCAGCCCATTTTCCTTCTTTATGAGCTGCATCAATGACCATTTTAACCATGCGTAGAATCGCTGGATTATATGGCTGATATAAATAAGAAACTCTCTCATTCATTCTATCAGCAGCCATTGTATACTGAATCAGGTCGTTCGTGCCTATGCTAAAGAAATCGACTTCCTTAGCAAAAATGTCTGCCATAACCGCAGTTGATGGAATTTCAACCATGATTCCGACCTCAATTTTCTCAGCAACTTGGACACCATTATCAAGTAATTCTTGCTTCACTTCTGCCAAGATGGCTTTAGCCTCCCGGAATTCAGATAATGTAGCAATCATCGGAAACATGATCTTTAAGTCTCCGTAGATACTTGCCCGAAGCAGGGCACGAAGCTGGGTCCTGAAAATCTCTTGCTCATTTAAACAGAGACGAATCGCGCGGTATCCAAGGAATGGATTCATTTCCTTAGGAAGCTGTAAATATGGCAACTCTTTGTCTCCGCCTATATCAAGCGTTCTGACGACAACAGACTTTCCTGCCATACCTTCCAGTACAGTTTTGTATGCTTCGAACTGCTCTTCTTCACTTGGAAAGTCATTTCTGCCCATATAAAGAAACTCCGTCCGATATAAGCCGATTCCTTCACCGCCATTTTGGCGAACACCTTCTAGGTCCTTAGGCGTGCCGATATTGGCAGCCAGTTCAACATGATGACCGTCTTGTGTAGCCGTTTGTTCATGAACTAGCTTCGCCCACTCAGCTTTTTGTGAAGCATAGGCTTCCTGGGACTCTTCATAGCGTTTCACGAGTTCAGGGGTAGGATTAATATGCACTTCACCCTTCAATCCATCTACAATGATCAAATCGCCATTTACAATGGAATCGGTTACCGATTTAGCCCCAACAACAGCTGGGATTTCTAATGAACGTGCCATAATTGCTGAATGAGATGTACGTCCACCGATATCGGTCGTAAATCCTTTAACGTAAACTGGGTTCAATTGAGCTGTATCAGAAGGCGTCAAATCCTCAGCAATGATGATCACTTCTTCAGCAATCATGCTAGGATTCGGAATATGTACGCCTAAAAGATGCGACAGCACCCGTTTCGTAACGTCACGAATATCTGCAGCACGTTCCTTCATATATTCATTATCCATTTGTTCAAACATAGTAATGAACATGCTTGCAGTTTCATGTAAAGAAAACTCAGCATTGACGTTTTCCGATTGAATTTTATCCTGAATTGGAGTTATAAGTTCCGGATCAGCCAATACAAGTAGGTGTGCGTCAAAAATGGCAGCCTTATCTGCTCCTAAATCCTGTTCGGCTTTATCCCTTATTACTTTTAATTCAACTGTTGATTTTTGAATAGCTTCCTTAAAACGGGATATTTCCGCCTCGACATCTTCTATGCTTCTTTTTTCAACTGATAATTCTGGTTCAATTAGTCGATAGGCTTTAGCGATGGCTATTCCGTTAGAAGCTGCTATTCCACTTATCAAAGTGGACATTATTCTGCTAATCCTTCTCTGTTCAATGTGTCAGTTAGTGTTTTAAGAGCATCATTTTCATCGCTTCCTTCAGCAGAAATAGTAATTTCTGCTCCTTTACCAATACCTAGAGACATTACACCCATAATAGACTTAAGGTTCACTTTTTTCTCTTTATGTGCAAGGTTAATTTCTGAATCAAACTTTCCGGCAGCTTGTACAAGCAATGTAGCTGGACGAGCATGTATACCTGTTTCTGCAGTTACTGTAAATGTTTTTTCTACCATATAAATCAATCTCCTTTAAGATAAAATAACAAAAAATAGGTTATGTAAGCGGTATTCCCTATTCAGTTAGAAAAAGTAACGAAAAAAGAAATGCCCTCTTCCTTTTCAGAATAGCATTATCATACCCAACAAACAAACCAAAACTATCTAGTACCTAAAAAATAGTACAAAAATATGGATAGAACTGCAACTATTACTTTTCAGGTTCTTTAATGTTTAAATGGATAGCTGTGCATTTTTGGTAAAAAAAGCTCTAAAACTCAGCATAATGAAAAGAATCACAGTTAACGAAACACTGCCGAGAATACCAATCAGTATGGCAATTTGGTACTCAATTGCGATGAGTGGACTGATCCCCGACAGAATTTGCCCTGTCATCATTCCTGGAAGGAAAATAATTCCCATACCGAGCATATTGTTCAGGGTGGGCAGCACGGCTGAATCAAATGCTGTATCGACATATTTTTTGACCGCTTTTGCTGGAGTGGCTCCAAGCATCAACATTGCTTCTACCTTTTCACGATTACTAGTAATCCCGTCATGCAGGTTTTTTAACGCTAATGTAACTCCAGTCATCGCATTCCCGACAATCATTCCTGCAATCGGGATAAAATACCGCGGCTCATACCATGGAGTGAAATGAATGACGACTAGATTAAAATAAAACAAAGCGGCCAAGGGTCCTGTCAGCATACTAAGAATAACCATTCGTTTGATTTTCTTATTAAGCGTAAATGATATTTGCTTAAAAATATTATGGATTGAGAAAAGGGACATCGCACATAAAAACCCTATAGAAAGTAATGGGTTTGGATTTTCAAATATATAAGTTAATACATAACCGGCGAGAATGAGTTGGACCGTCATCCGAACCGTAGCGAGAATGATTTGCTTTTCCCGTGAAATGCCGCGCCACTTCACGATAATAAGAAGCAGCACAACAAATAGATAGGCCGCACATAGACGCCAGAACTCAATATCTATTATCCCGTTACTGTCCATTAATAGTCCCCCTCCTTCGTCTTTTTCAGAATGATCATCTTTTCAGCACATATGTCCGCAAGTTGTTTGGAATGGGTAATCATGATGACCGTTCCTTTTCCTCGCTTCACTTCTGCTAAAAATCTGCTCATGACCTTCAATTCTGTTTCCTCATCAAGCCCTGCTGTCGGCTCATCCAGCAAATACACTTCGGGTTTTAACAAAAGTAATCTTGCCAGTGCCAGCCTTTGTTTCTCACCGCCAGACAGAATCTCCGCATCATCGGATAAAGACTTCTGCAATAGAACTGTATCAAGGGCTTTCACGAACTCTGCCTTCGCTTTCTTTTCTCTATCTGTCAATTCTAGACCCAATTGAAGATTTTCTTCAATCGTGCCCGGTATAGTGAAAGGTGTCTGAGACAGCATCGTGACTTTACGACGATGCTCTATCGGATTGAGGGTATCTAGCAGCTGATCTTGATAAAAGACCGAGCCGCTGTCCGGTTCATTCATTCTGTTCAATAATCGGAGCAGTGAAGTTTTTCCGGCTCCACTTTCTCCAGTCAAACAAGTAACCCTATTTGCTGAAATTTTCATACATTCAATATTTAAAATACCTTTATATCTAATCTTTTCTAGCCTAAACATACTTTTTCAAGCCTACCTTTCATTATCCACGATTTTATTATAAGAAACATTCGTCATCGTAGATAGTAAAGTTTGTAAAAACTTGATGAGTTTTCATTTTCTTTCCCATTTTAATAGGTTAGTATTATTCCTGCCCACATATCCATGACTACATGGAAAATATCTTTGAACTGGAGGCTTAATAATGAACCGTAATTCCTTTTCTCATTCTTATCTGCATGTGCTTCTCCTGATTGCCATCTGCATGATCACTTTAGTTGGCTGCCAGGAGGTATCAGATAACTTAACTAATGAATCAACTAATCAAGAGGATTCGACGTCCAATTCAGACACAAAATCCAGCAGCGATTCTTCAAATGAAGAAAAAGGCAAGACGTTCACTGCCAAGATTGTCAGGGTCATCGACGGAGATACAGTAAAAATTAAACTGCCGAGTGGAAATGAAGAAACGGTCAGGCTTCTATTAATAGATACACCAGAAACCGTACATCCCTCCAAGCCTGTTCAGCCTTTTGGACCTGAAGCAAGCAAGTTCACCAAAGAGTTAATGCCTGCAGGCTCGGAAGTCGAAGTAGAAACCGGCATCAGTGAGAGAGATAAATATGGACGGCTGCTGGCCTATTTTTATGTAGATGGAAAAATGGTGAATAAACTCCTGCTTGAAAAAGGACTAGCCCGTGTCGCCTATGTTTATGCCCCGAACACAAAATATATTGATGAATTAGAGGGTATTCAGAAACAAGCCCAAAAAGAAGAGATAGGCATCTGGTCGATAGAAAACTATGCAACCTCAAAAGGATTTGATGATTCGAATACTGAAGTAGTAACAGAGAAAAAAAACGCTAAAAGCTCATCCTGCAGTAAACCTGAAATTAAAGGTAATATAAATTCTAAGGGCGATAAAATCTATCACATACCTACTGGCCAATATTACGAAATAACTAAACCAGAAGAACTTTTTTGTACCGAACAAGACGCTCTAAATGCTGGATTCCGTAAATCGCAGCGTTAACAAAATACATCACCCTGAATTATTTTTGCTAGATCTCACATAAAATACAAAAGGTGAAATGGGTACATATCTGTTCTTAGTATTAGTTCCCGCTAGGTAAAATTCCAGACTAATCTTCAACTTATCGAGAAAGTCGACCTCTATCTATTACTAACTTTTATAATTAATAGTGATGACATTAAACTGCGTGAGAAAATTATCTGGTAAAAGAAAAGAACAGCTCCATATGTTTACGGCTTTACTTTGAATGAAGATGAAAAGTCATCAACCAGATCTGAAAACCTGTCGGAAAATGAATTAGTAAATTTATTTAACACATCCAAGCATTTGGATGTGTTTTTTATTATTTGATCATCCCGAACATACAAAAATCCTTACAATACTTCTAAATTTCACTTTTCACTTGATTAAATTACTATTTAAAGTCATAAAACTCATCTTTTATTTCATCCATTTTACCATTAGGCTATTTCGCTATTGCTGGGAGAATTACTTAAGGTAAAAGCACCCGGGAATACATGTAAAGTGCACTTTTCCAAAGGTGTAGCCTAATGGAAGATTTCTCAGTTGTAACGGTTGAATTCACCCCGATGATTCATCACATTATCCGCTCTCTCTCAATCTATAAAAATAAGGATGATTTTTTCCAAATTGGTTTGATTGCCTTATGGGAGTCATATGAGAAGTTCAATGAAGAAAACGGAAAATTCTCGAACTTTGCTTATACCGTAATAAAAGGCAGAATCATTAACGAGCTAAAGCGTCATCATAAATATGAAACACATACCAGGCCATTTGATTCCGCTATCCTTGAAATTAAGGACCGTTTTACCATGAATGAAGAGGCTTTCGTTTTAGAAAATATCTTAATCTATACGGAAACCTTGACACTAAACCAGCAACGGCGGCTACTCCATACATTTATTGGGAATAAAACCATATCCGAAATTGCTGATATGTATCAGGTAACCACTGCAGCCGTTAAATCATGGCGCAAATCCGCCCTCCTTAAATTAAGGAAAAAAACGGATTTTTCTTGGTAAATAGGACAAGGGGTGGCTCATCATACTGAGCCACCCCTAATATCCATTCCCTTAACTTCTCGCTTCTTCTAAATAAGTATAAATTATTTCACCGGTATGCTGGGCATTTCCTCGAAAATGTTTAAAGTCTTCTCTTTTCACAAGCACTTCACGAAAACCTAAAAAGTCTTCCTTTTTTATCCTGAATTCATCCATTTCACGGTTTGCCAATTTATCAAGTACATCTTTCGCTTCTTGAGCATCCATTCTAATATCCTCCTTAATTTTTAATCGTTTCAATAATAATCAGACAGGAGAAATTCCGTTTCTATTTTAACATAAGCCTAACTCCAAATATAAATCAGATTTTTTTGTTCCTTACTTTACTACATTATTCTTTACGAATCACCCAAAATAGTGCAAACTGTATAGTAAAATATCATAATGTAAATTGATTGGCATTTTAAATACCATCTATTTACATAAAGGTTGGCATAGCTGCGCTTACATAAGATACCAAAATATGCCATATCATTACTACTGCTTTATTCAATTTTTACTTTCTTTAAAAGTTCAACCTACTGCTCTGCCGACCGAAGAGATATCTAATTCTCTTACTTGCACTCCCCAGGTCAAAATCTAAACGGCAAGATGTTCGAATAATCCAATTACTCCATAGTTACTTTTTGATCATTGAAAATGAAATGGGAAAGGATGATTACCATGAAGAAAGCGGAAGTCGGAAATATCATTGAATTTAGAGAAGGCTTACAAGGAATCGTCGAGAAAGTGAACGAGAACTCAGTAATCGTGGACGTCACGTATATGGAAAATTACCGTGATTTAGAACTTGAACAGAAAACGGTCGTCAATCATAAGAACTATAAAATCATAGGGTAATTTAATGTAATCAAACGGAATGGTTTCTCAAACCATTCCGTTTTCACTTTAGTTAATTAATAATTCGTTCAAATCTGTTATTTTTTGTAACTTTTTTCATTTCATACCGTCTATATATAAAAGTTGATTCATCACCAGACCTTTGGAAGGCATGAAATCACTTAACACACATTAGAAAACATTCCAGAAAGTTGAGGAAAAAAGATGACTAATTGGACACCTTATTTAGGTGGAGCCACATTGGCTGCATTTCTGCTGACTGGCTGTGGGACAACCACAGATGATAAGACGGCTGAGCCACAGGAAGATTCAGTGAAGGAAGAGAACAAAGGCGGTGCTTCTTATGGCAATGATAGCAATTCCGACCATAACAACAAAGTAAGACTAATGGAACAAAATCTGCAATATACAAGTAATGGGGAGGCTAAAGAAGAAACAGCTTTCTTAAAAAATAGCGATAATCAACCATTCAGCCTCTATGTTCTGCAGCAATATAAGTTAAGTGCTGAGGAGCCAGGTAAAGATATAGTATTCCTGACTACAGATGACTCCATTTTTATGAGAATTGAATTATTAACGGGTGATGTTAATTGGGATGAAGTCGAAGAAAATGTCCAAACCCAACTGAAAAGTCTTTCAGAAACAATTGAGGATCCAGCACTTGACGTTGATAACGGGTCGGGGTTTGAAGTCGTAAGAGGGGATGATGTGATTACATCCATTTTGCTCAAAGGTGAAAAATCCCCTGTCCGCTTAACAATGTTCACTAAGAGGAATCAAGATTACCGAGATGCCTTTCTAGAGATGGCTAAAACGCTGATGAGAAAATAATAATTCATTGACTCCAGACGGAGGGAAAAGCCCATACCTTCTTTTCCCTCCATTTTTCATTTCTCCTTCCCTGCCTTGCTTTTCCAGACCAGCATTAAAAAAAGCAGACTTATGTATCCAAATACTGGATAGATATATCCTAATAGCCTTCCATATCCGTATTCACTGATGATCAAAGCTATTAAAAAAATAATAGCTATGATTAGCATGCTTGGTACTTTAAAATAGCTGCTAATTTGCCTTTGTAATCCATAAATATTCCCAATAACCGAAGTGAAGATTTCCCCGTAAATCACCAAAATAAACATCCAATATAACTGCCCAGCTGCAGTTCTCATAATAACCGCCGAGGGAATTTCATAGCTAGTTACATCTGGAAGTGTCATAAGTGAAAAATGCCCAGTTAGTAAGATTATTGTGAGAAAGATACCGCCAAGGATGGCCCCATGCTTAATAATCTTTTCGTCGCGGACTTCATTGGCAACCGGAACCAGAACGGCCTGCGCTAAAGCCAGGTTAAAGGCTGTATATGCAAATGGGGAGAAAATCATTTTCAAGGAAATCCCTTCATCAGGAACTTGCGTAAGAAAAGACAAAAAGTCACCATTTCCCAAAGTAGAGAAAAAGAGAATCAAACTAAAACAGATCATGATTGGAACAACAAAAGAATTGACTGTAAAAACGCCGCGCATCCCCATCATCAGAACTAATGATGCCAAGATGATGGTAGACCAGCTTCCCACACTTTTAGGAACGCCAAGTTGTTCCTCGAAAACTGCCCCTGAACCCGAAATCATGACGGCCGTCACACCTAACAGCATGATAAGGAAAAAGATATTGATGATTCCTGCTAACTTCTTACCGAATAAAAATTGATTGAACTCTTCATAAGAAGTAGCTCTTATCCTTGTAGAAATAAGCATGATCTTCGTTCCGGTAAAAATAAAAATATAACCTGCTATTAAAATCCCGATAAAGCCATAAATGCCATAACGGGTAAAAAACTCGACAATCTCTCTTCCAGTTGCAAAACCAGCTCCAACGACTGTACCTACATAAACGGCTGCAATCTGAAAAATCCCTGACCACCTTGACAGCATACTTTCCCCTCCTCCCTACATTTATATGTCAGGTGGAGGCATTTAAGACAAGCCAAGTAATATTCCCTATTGATTTAGGCTCTGTAAAATAATCTTGTTGATATTAAACTCTTTCAAACAATATATAAAGTAGACTTATTTTAGAGATGCCCCTTTTAAACTTTCTAAGAACATTAACCTTAAACACAGGACTGAGTAAATGAGAAATGAATAGTATCTAATAGCCCAAAACAATAGATACATGTTAGTTCACTTGGCAGGGAACGTAAAGAAAACGCTTAAGGAAAAATATCCTCAAGCGTTTTAACACAACGATTAAGTTGTGGCTCATCATGGAATTTATTGTGATACTTACAAAAAATATTTCCACTTAAAACTCAGCACATCACCTTTTATAATGTTTGATCATCGACAGAGGAAAGCCATTCATCGATCACCTTGACCACGGACTGAACTGTCCCATCAGCAAATGGTGACTTCAGATTCGCCGATTCTACGAGACCAAGGAAAGACTTGCTGCCTCCAAGTTGGCACAGATTCAAATAATCTTCCCAAGCCGCCACATCCCCCTCTACTGATCTTTTCCAAAATTGGAAGGCGCAGATTTGAGCCAATGCATAGTCGATATAATAAAATGGAGACTGATAGATATGGCTCTGACGCTGCCAATATCCTCCATTTTCTAAAAATTCATTTCCTTCATAATCACGGTGAGGCAAATAATCCTTCTCGATTTTACGCCACGCCTGTCTTCTTTCAAGTGGAGAGGCGTCGGGAGTTTCATAGACGAAGTGCTGAAATTCATCCACAGCTACCCCATATGGCAGGAATACAAGTGAGCTACTTAAATGAGAGAACTTATACTTTTCTGTATCTTCTTTAAAAAACAGCTCCATCCATGGCCATGTAAGAAATTCCATACTCATCGAATGGATCTCACAAGCCTCATATGTAGGCCAGTAATATTCCGGAATATCGTGGTTACGGCTCCGGTATACTTGGAATGCATGACCCGCCTCATGTGTTAATACATCTATATCTCCGGAGGTCCCATTGAAATTTGAAAAGATAAATGGAGCTTTGTAATCTTCTATGAAGGTACAGTAACCACCACTTTCTTTTCCCTTCTTCGCCACAAGGTCCATCAAATTGTTATCTATCATAAAATTAAAAAACTCATTCGTTTCAGGTGAAAGTTCACGGTACATCGTTTTGCCATTTTCGATGATCCACTCAGCATCACCTTTAGGGATCGCATTCCCCGTTCTAAATTGAAAATTTTCATCAAAATAGCATAGATTCTCCAATCCAAGCCGTTCACGCTGACGTTCCTTCAATCGGGTAACAAGCGGTACCACATCCTCTCTCACCTGCTTACGGAATGCAGCAGCCATCTCCGCATTATAATCAGTCCTTGTCATTCGATTATATCCGAGCTCGACGAAATTTTCATACCCTAGCATAGTCGCAATTTCATGCCGTACTTTCACAAGTTCATCAAATATTCGATCCAATTCTGCCTGTTGTTTTTCAAAGAAGCTGTAATATGCTTCACTTGCATTTTTTCTTAACTCACGGTCCGCTGACTCCATAAAAGGCTGAAGCTGTGCAAGTGTACGCTCCTCTCCTTCAAATTCAATTTTTGCAGAGGCGATTAACTGTGAATATTCGCTTGATAGTTTATTTTCTTTTTGCAGATGCGGAATAATCTCAGGTGAAAACGTTTTGAGTTGGGCCTCTGCCAGGTCAAATAGTTGTTTCCCCCATTTCATCTCAAGCTCCCGACGAAACTTCGACCGAACAAGCTCAGTATAAAATATGGAAGTCAGCTCCTCCATTTCAGGAGAGAATTCATCTAAATAGTCGTTCTCAGCTTTATAAAATTCATCATTTGTATCAATGGAATGTCGAATATAGACCAAATTTAACATGGTACCTACATAATTTCGAATTTCATTTATTTCTTCCATCGCTTTCACTTGAATGTCTATTTCTTGTGCATCCCTAAACTTCTCCAAAACTTTCGTGAACTTCGATTTGATTTCATCCATTTCAGGACGTTTATATTCATACTCATTAAATTTCATATGTACACTCCTTTTTATACATTTTATCTAAGACATTTGCCTAAATACCACAATTACCATCAATAGAAGCCGTCTTATACATCCTCCTTTTAATGGTTATCGTGATATAGTTAAATTCGCCACAGTAAAAAGAAAAACCTGCCTATACCTAGAAACAAATACGGATTTCCCTAGCCATGTTCCCCCTTGTATGTGCTAACCAAACCAGGTAAACCCACAGGTTTATTTGTGCGAGAAAATCGATAAAACGACCAAAAAAAACCAGCACCTAATTTATTAATTAAAGGTGCTGGTTTAATAAGCTACTTTTGAGCGGAATAACCAATTTTTTTAAGTAATTCTATCACAGTAGCCTTTTCCTCTTTTGTGAGAACACTCATGATATCATCGATTCTTTTTTCATGCTCAGGAAATACTCCTTCAATAAAGGCCTTTCCCTTATCCGTTATTTTGGCAAAAGTTACACGGCGGTCTTCTTTACATGCTATCCGCTGTAGATATTCCTTTTGTTCGAGCTTATCCACGACATATGTTATACTACCGCTCGCGAGCAGGATTTTTCCACCTATTTGCTGAAGAGGTTGATCACCTTTATGATAAAGCAATTCTAGTACTGCAAACTCTGTTGGATTCAAACCCTCTTCAGCTATATGTTTATTTACAACATCATTAATGGACCGATGAGCTCTCGACATCACAATAAACAGCTTTAAAGACTGTTGGATGTTATTATTCTCCATAACTTCACAACCTTAAAATTTTTAATTAAAATATCTTGAATTAAAAGTTATTATATGACATTACGGCTTCTTTGTCAATTTGACTAATCAGTATGTACTATTGTTTAATCATACAGTTTGATATACTAGAAAAAAAAGTTAAAGTAGTGACAATCATGAAAACTAGGCATAAATTTACCACATATCTGCTTATTGTTATTTTACCATTAATTATTCTATCTATCATTTTTTGGATGTACTTAGAACAATCCATCCATAAAGAGCGACAAGATCAAGCTGAATGGGTTGGATCAGTTTGTCAAGAATACATAGACGAAGTTATCAGTGAAACGAAAGAAAATCTGGAACTGCTAAGTCTTAGCAGTTCTGTTCTATATATGGAGGATAAAAAAACAAAACTCCTTATGAACTGGATTAAAGATACAGATCCGAGGTACGCAGGAGTATATTGGCTAAATCAAGATGGCATTTCTATTTCAGGGACAAATAAGGATTTCCTCCATTACTTTTTAATTGAACAGGATGATATAGACAAGGCAGTTGAAACCCAAAAAGCCGTTGTTGTTGGGAAGAGGGAGCTAAATAACTCGAGTTTTAATTATTTTACCATTTTCGCCCCTATTTTGGATAACGACAAAAAGGTTCAAGGTTTTTTATTGGCACATATTAGGTTGGATTATATAGAAAACGGTTTAAAAATGCTTCTCCCTAATCAATCGGTGAAACTAGAAACGAGCAATAAAACTCGCATTCTGGAGATAAATGCCGAAGGAGTTACTGGAAATTCAACATGGGTGAATGTCCCTTTGACTGAAGTAGGTTGGACTTTTTCCGTTAAAATGCCCGACCGGCTTAACACCATCAACATGAATGTTTTTTTAATTTTTGTCTTTTTCACATTCTTTATTACTCACATGATATATACAGTTGTGGAGGAACAAATCGTTCGTAGAGAGAAGAAAAAACAAGAGCAATTAAACGAAATGCAGAAAATTGATTTTGTCGGTACACTGGCGGCTAGTACTGCACATGAAATAAAAAATCCCCTCACCGGCATTAAGGGACTAGTCCAATTACTTGTTGAAAAACACCCTGAAGAACAAGACCAGTTTTATTATTCTGTCATCATGAAAGAAATTGAACGAATAAATAGCATTGTCAGCGAGTTTTTAATTTTAGGAAAACCCATAGTACATACTTTATCCTTATACGATATTCGCAGTATTATTGCTGAATTAAGACCAATAATAGAATCCGAAGCACGTTACTTAAATATTGAGGTGAAATGGAACATCGTAAAGGAACCAATCATGGTTTATTGTACAAAGGACCAACTCAAACAAGTCATTCTTAATATTACCAAAAATGGCCTGGAGGCAATGGAACTTGGCAAAAAGCTAACCATACAAATTTACAGAGAAAATGAAAAGGCAAAAATAGAAATCATCGACACTGGGCATGGGCTGAATGAAAAAGACATCAGTAAAGTGTTCGAGCCATTCTACACGTCCAAAAAAGAAGGAACTGGATTAGGTCTTTTCGTGTGCAAGCGAATTATTGAACTTTTTAATGGAACGATCGAGCTTACAAGTAAACCTTTAAAAGGTACAACAGTTATTATTAGTTTACCCCTATTAAATGACAACTTGGAGTAATACGATCATTTATGAGTTTATTTCTCATATGCTGGGCAATACGAACACTAACAATTGATTTAGACAAGGGTGTAATACATACAGAGCACACATGCGAACGAATGATTGGAATATGTAAGATTCTTATTTTAGAAAGAAGGAAATATACATATGGCAAGTATCACAGCAATTAAACCAGAACCGCAAAAAAAAGATATGACACTGAAGATCATGATTATCATAGGAATATGTCATTTAATGAATGATTCCCTTCAGGCCGTTGTACCGGCCATGTTTCCCATTCTTGAAAAATCAATGTCTCTAACGTATACACAGCTAGGGATGATTGCATTCTGCTTGAATATCGTCTCATCGCTTCTCCAACCTGCTGTTGGCTTTTATACAGATAAAAAGCCCCTTCCCTATGCATTACCTATTGGATTGACCAGCACTTTAATCGGGGTCATCGTTCTCGCACTTGCACCAAACTATACTATAATCCTTGGTGCAGTCATTCTAATGGGCTTTGGGTCAGCCATTTTCCATCCGGAAGGCTCCCGGGTTGCATACATGGCTGGAGGTCCTAGGAGAGGCCTGGCACAATCAATTTATCAGGTTGGTGGGAATAGCGGGCAAGCTCTCGCCCCTCTCATTACTGCCATCGTACTTGTTCCATTTGGTCAAAAAGGTGCACTTTGGTTTGCCTTAGTTGCATTTACAGCCGTTATGCTATTACTGTATATTGCCAAATGGTATTCTCAAAAGCTGGTGCACTTCAAGCCGAAAAAGGTTGCAGCTAAAGTAATTAATAAAGAGCGCTCCCATAAAGTGGCCAAAGCTCTGGTCTTAATTTTATTCATTATTTTTGCCCGTTCCTGGTATGTCTCTTGCATGACGAACTTTTACAGTTTTTATTTAATCGAGCAGCATTTATTCACGATAAAATCCGCACAGATCTTCCTATTCGCCTTTTTAGCTGCTGGGGCTGTAGGAACGTTTTTCGGAGGACCTCTTGCGGACCGGTTCGGCCGTAAAAACGTGATTTTCTTTTCTTTCGCTGCCAGTACGCCTATAACCGCTCTGTTGCCATTCGTCCCGCCTACAGCCGCCTTTATCCTATTATTGATCGCGGGATTTATTATTATGAGCAGCTTTTCAGTTACCGTAATCTACGCACAGGAATTAGTTCCAGGCAAAGTAGGAACAATGGCTGGCTTGACCGTCGGCCTAGCATTTGGAATGGGCGCCATAGGATCTGTTTCATTGGGGGCAATTGCAGATGTCATCGGAATCGCATCCATGATTAAGCTTGTAGGATTCTTGCCTTTGTTAGGAATCATCAGTTTGTTGCTACCAACTGATCTCACTCTAAAAAAATGGTATGCCGAAGAATAAAACACATAAAGAATTACAGTACTACCAAATGAGTTTTTCCTGGAACCTATTTTTATCATCTCAATACAATAAATTATTGTTTCACTCAGAAAACACACAAAAGTAACGATAAGTACCATACAAAGGAGAAATTTATGAGTGGAGTTTTATTAGGCAGCATCCTATCTGCTATGTCTACAGGGGCCGGTGCGTTACCCATCTTGTTCATTCAAGGTTCAATCACACATCGCTTTAGAGACACGCTTCTGGCATTTACTGCCGGTATTATGGTGGCTGCTTCGTTACTGAGCCTGATTCCCGAGTCTTTAGCCACTGGGGGGTATATTCAGCTTGTTATTGGGGTTTTTCTCGGGGTCATGACATTAACAATTATGGAGAAAAACATTCCACATATCGATCTCAGTCATACGAAAAGTGGCATTCAATTCGATGAAAAGGCTTTGCTTATCATTACAGCCATTACACTGCATAATATCCCGGAAGGTCTCTCTGTTGGGGTCAGTTACGCCTCAGATGCGGCTGATACGGGCAATTTAATTGCTTTAGCTATCGGTCTGCAAAATGCTCCGGAAGGTTTGCTTGTCGCCTTGTTTTTAATCAATCAAAAAATCGGAAAGTTTACGGCGTTCATCATAGCCACATTAACCGGTACCATCGAAATAATCACAGGCTTAATAGGTTTTTATTTAACTTCTTACATTGGTTTTTTAGTTCCATACGGCCTCGCTTTCGCCGCTGGTGCTATGCTTTTCATCGTCTATAAAGAATTAATCCCTGAAAGCCATGGGGATGGAAATGAGCGCACATCCACCTATTCCTTCATTGTCGGCCTATTGTTTATGGTTATATTATTGGAAATTTTATAATTCTCGTGCATTCATGGCTGGCCCTTTAAAATGAGTCAGCCTTTAGTTTTTGCATCTCAGACTAAAGTTGTCATTTAAGCCAGATACACCTATGAAGCTGCCTTCATACAAGTAACCACCTATAATTTTCTGTATATTTAGAAAGTGGTATAGTTATTGAACCCCTCAATCATAAAAGAATACTATGTACCTCTGTTGAGTTAACTTACTCCGACATATAAACCTAACACTCTAATTTCCCAACTAATTGAACTTTTCCTGCAACACAAAGAATGTCCTCAGAGCCTTCCTCTGTTCACTCCTCTGCAAGTTGTCCAAACTAAGAGAAAAATAAATATAAACTATCCCCTTATTTTTAATGATCTTTGTATCAAATCTTTTGAAATCATATAAGCTGACAGCACATCACAACGTCCATCAATCTCTTAAAACAAAGCAGCCCTGCTTCTCTCTCCGCATTTAAATATTTGTATATATTCCATCCTTGTTCTTATGTTTCCTTAGTTCATTACTAACAGGATTGAAAAAAAATATATAAACCATATGAGAGTTTACTCCCCTTTATTTTTTTCCATTTCTAATATACAAAGTCATTTCATTCAGATCCATTTAAAATGTAAAATCATCATTAAAGGGCTTCTGTACAATAACAACCATTTCTTCTCGTTTATTTCTCACTTCAACTGACGAATGATGTTGAAGGATTAAATACTCATTTATCAGTTTATCAAGTTGCTCGCTTTGGCGAAGGGTATACTCATGACTCATCCCATACATTTTTGCCAACTCCATCATTTCCCAACGCTTCATTCGAATTTCAGAACAAATTTCCGTAGTACTCCTAGAATTCATAACAACACTCACTACTCCTGCCCTTTTAAAGTTACATTATAATAATGAAGTATTACAAAATATGCCTTATATGTAAATAGATTCGCAAAAAAAGACAAAACTTCTTAAATTGCGATAAAGCCTGACCCTTCAGCGGACATGATATGACGGGAATTTCTTATCATAATCTACTTGTTTTGATTTAGGATCCTAAGTCTTAAATCGTTTTTACATACTACTAACTCTGAACCCCGAGCCAATATTATTCATATTTAATTTTCACTGTTTTGCTACTTGCTAAAATACTTCGACAGTTTACCACCATAGCAAACTAGAACGAAATTATCAATAAGTAATAAGTTAATAGAGTGCCTTAAAGAGATTCATTCACCTCAAGGAAAGATAGAACTTCATTAACAAAATGGCAAGCAATAACCGTTGGATTTTACATTAAACCTGTAAATCTCAATTAGATTCTAAATTTGAATCCTCCGTTAATTTCAATGAAATTAGCGTTGAGGTATAAAATTCAAAAAAGGAATCCATCGAAGAGGGATTCCTTCTTAACATTCAGACTTACTTATGCTTTCTGAAAAAATAACAAAATAGGGGAAGAAAATTCATCTGCTACTCTTCAAATTGCAAGCTACCTATCTTCATCCTCCTGTTTAACTCTCGAATGGTAAATATATATGAAAGCTAGTCCCCTTCTCAACTTTACTCTCCACTTCGATATAGCCCTTATGTTCCTCAATAATTTTATAGCTAACCATAAGCCCCAGCCCTGTCCCTCTATCCTTTGTCGTATAAAAAGGTTCACCCAACTTTTTCAGCATTTCCGTCGAGATTCCCATCCCTTGATCGATAATTGATATACAAACGTACTTCTCGGAAAATCTTCTCGTCTTAATACGAACAGAACCACCATCCGGCATGACTTCCAATGCATTTTTAATAATATTAATAAATACTTGTTTTAGCTGATTTGCTTCGCAGAAAACAGTAAACTTTTCTTCTTCAAAGTTCGTCTCAAATTGAATATTTTCCAGTAGAGCTTGAGCGGCAAGCAACTCAAGCGTCTCCTTCAGAATTGTATGAACATCTTGTTTGAAAAATTTAAGTGCTTGAGGCTTTGCCAACACCAAAAATTCAGTGATTATGGTTTCAATCCGCTTAATTTCAGAGGTAATAACATGAAAATATGTAGAGAAATCACCCTTGACACCATCCTCAAGCAATTGGATGAATCCTTTTAAAGCCGTCATTGGATTCCTAATTTCATGGGCAATCCCTGCAGCCAGTTCACCAACAACATTTAAGGTATCTGATTTCCGAATTTGCTCCTGCATTTCAAGATTTTTACTCACATCACGAAAAATGGTTAAATGCAGGCTCGAATATAAATTTTCTCTAGTTAAAAATTCAATATGCTTAACTCTTCCATTTTCAAACATTATCGGGATGATAGATGAGTAAACCCCATGTTTGTAGACTTTTTCAATATGAGCGTTCAGATCAGCTGCATTCCCAGGTATTTTTTCAATAAACTCCTTAACAGTTAAAGAAAGAAGTTTATCCTTCGAAATCCCCAAAATTCCCTGTCCCGCCTCATTAATGTCTGTAAACCCTTTATCATTCCATAAAATCAAGCCATCTAATGTTCCCTCAAAAATTTTCCTGAATTTCTTTTCACTATCCCGTAATTCTTTCTCAATCAGCCAGCGCTCGCTGACATTCCGAAAGATTGTCACATTATAACCATCACCTTCATGTTTTTTTGCAGTTAATTCAAGTAATTTAATTTGATGATTCGGCATTTTATAAATCAGTTCACCCCTGACCTGGGTGTCTCTTTCAAACGTATCCATCATCTGATTAAAATGTTGATTATTGCTGTAGACATATTTCCAAATATAACTGCCTATCAAGTCTTCCCTACTAGACTCAAATATTTTACAGGCTGAATGATTTACTCGAAAAATGATACCGTCATCATTCCAAAATATTATCGCATCCATTGACTGGTCAAATAATTCTGCAAAAATCCTTTCGCTCGTCTCTAACTTCTTTTCCATTAAATTCGATTCAGTAAGCTTTCGAAACACCGACATATATAATTCATTTCCGACTGTCGAACTAAGTGAAAAAACAAATGGATGTGGCTCATCATGAACTATTATCTCTACCTCTCCTCTGAAGTTCGACTCACTGAAGACTCTTCGAATACTTTCTTCCCAATATGACTTATATTTTTGGGAAATGAGATCCGTCATATTTTTTCCGACAATATCCTTTTTCGGAATGCCCAGGACATGGATAAATGCATGATTCACTTCTATGATTATTCCTGAGCTATCAAAAAGCACGATGCTCTCAATGGCTGTATCAAAAATGTCCAAAAACATCTGCCGTGACATTAATGTTTCCCGGGAGGATGAAACATCCAATGTCACATCCTCCAAACGATAAATTTGCTGTCCTTCGGAAGGCGCTCCAATACGCAAAAATTCAATTTGCTTTAGCGCTCCTGTATGAAGCTGAATCATTTTCTTTTCTCTTTCCTCGCTACTACTTTGTGAGCCGAATTCTTCTTGAGTCAAAGGGATGACCTGAAGAAAATCAGTTAATTTCAGTAATTTCAGCTGCTCTCTCGGTGTTTCCAACAGAGTACAAGCTGCCTCATTCACATAAGTGAACCTTAGTTCCTCATCTACCCAAATATAGGGCTCTAACATGGAATTGAAAATTTCGTTATATCTTTCAATCTGTTTATTTAATTTTATAATTTTTTGTTTATATCCCGTTTCATTCTCATAACCTATATTCATATTTACACCCCTTATTCAAAGACCAATACTTACCCAACTTTATTCGACAACTATCTTAAATCTCCTCGGTATTTTCAAAAATCAGTAAAATCATATTACCATTCAAAATCCAAAATTTTACTTTATTTTAAATTATAGTATGTTGAATCGACTAATACTTAGAGTTAAGCTTATTTTAAGAATGATTTAATAAAATTACTAATATGAGATTTAATTCTATGGATTAAGGGTATATAAATAACAATGCTTTCTAGCTACCTTAAAATTTATTAATGGAGGCAAATATGAAACAACGTGATTTTTTCTTTGATAACGCCAAGTTCATTCTCATGGCCTTTGTCGTCTTTGGACATTTACTAAATACGTATATACACGACAGTGAAACAATTTACGCTCTATATAAAACCATTTATTCCTTTCACATGCCTGCTTTTATCCTTGTTTCAGGGTTCTTTGCAAAAGGTTTTTATCAAAAAGGGTATTTAGCTAAAATTACAAAAAAATTAATTTTACCTTACATTATTTTCCAATTGATATATACCGTTTACTATTATTTCTTATATGAACGTACTGCCATCACAGTAGACTTGCTTGATCCTCAATGGTCGCTTTGGTTCTTGATCAGTTTATTCTGTTGGAACATCATGCTACTTGGTTTTTCAAAGCTAAAGCCTTCAGTAGGCATAGGTTTATCTATTTTAATCGCTTTATTAATTGGGTATATTGACAATATCTCCAATTACCTTAGTCTCTCAAGGACATTCGTTTTTTTCCCGATGTTTTTAATCGGTTACCATTTAAGCAAAGATCATTTAAAAAAGTTATTCACACCCAAAGTTCGTTTGGCTTCACTTGGTGTCATGTTAGTGATTTTTATCGGCTTTTATTTAAATACCGATATCAATTATAAATGGCTGCTCGGTTCGAAACCCTATGCCGAGCTTGAAGATGCGACAATCGTGTCCATGTTTAAGCGACTGGGATTTTATGGTTTGAGCATAATTTCAGTGTTTAGCTTTCTATCCTTCATCCCACGCGGACAATATTTCTTTACCAATTGGGGTAAACAAACTTTATATGTGTATCTGCTGCACGGCTTCTTCATTCGTTTCTTCCGTGAAAGCACCATACAGGACTACTTCAGTAATACAGAGAGTTTTATCATGCTTGCCGGCCTCTCATTCTTGATCACTGTGTTATTGTCAAGCCAAATGATTGCTACAATGGCTCAGCCAATTATCGAATTGAAAGCAACCAAAACAAAACGTTTCATGACTAAAACAAAAGAGTATATTAAACAAGCATTTTGAAAAAAACGGATAAAGCAGTTTCTGCTTTATCCGTTTTTTCAAACATAATTCCATACCAACTTACAAGCCAAAAGCAAAGGCAATAGATTCTCCTTCATTAATAATAACGCATTTTTCAAATCGAGCAGGCTATGGTAAAATTACTCGTTAGTGCTTGTTGGCTTAAAAAGACATGTACACGAAAGGAGCCAGGCGTTTCTTTTACGCCCTTTAACATGAATATAATAATCAGTACTCTTAACGCAAAATACATCCATACATCGCTATCCATCCGATATTTAAAAGCTTATGCTCAGCCAGATTATGATGTACAGCTGGCAGAATATACGATAAAAGACCCGATTATGAACATCGTAGGCGACCTTTATTCCAAAAAACCTGATGTCATCGGGTTCAGCTGCTATATTTGGAACATCGAGGAAACAATGAAAGTCGTGGCAATGCTGAAAAAAATCAATCCTGAATTGGTTATCATTCTCGGCGGACCTGAAGTCACATATGATGTTGGTGAATGGCTTGACCAGATTCCCGGAGCTGATTTTATCGTAATTGGCGAAGGAGAAGTTACTTTCAAAGCACTTTTATCTGAAATTGAAGGTGCTAACGATTATAAAAAAGTCGGTGGGATTGCCTATCGACAGGATGGAAAAAAAGTTATTCAGCCACAGAATGGCAAGGTGGATTTGAAATCCCTCCCTACCCCTTATCGATTGGAAGAAGACCGCCACGAGCTATCCAAACGTGTCACCTATATCGAAACAAGCCGTGGTTGTCCGTTTAGCTGTCAATTTTGTCTTTCATCTATCGAAGTAGGTGTCCGGTATTTTGATCGGGAAAATATCAAAGAAGATATTAGGTACCTTATGGAAAATGGTGCAAAAACTATTAAGTTCGTTGACCGTACCTTCAATATCAGCCGGAGTTATGCAATGGATATGTTTCAATTTTTAATTGACGAACATCATCCTGGAGTGGTTTTCCAATTCGAAATCACAGCGGACATCATGCGTCCGGAAGTTATCCAGTTTTTGAATGATCATGCACCAGCAGGGTTGTTCCGATTTGAAATCGGCGTACAATCGACGAATGATCATACAAATGATTTGGTCATGAGAAGACAAAATTTCGAAAAACTAACACGGACAGTCACCATGGTCAAAGACGGTCAAAAAATTGATCAGCATCTTGACTTGATTGCTGGTTTGCCTGAGGAAGACTATCATTCATTCAGGAAGACCTTCAATGATGTTTTCGAACTAAGGCCCGAAGAAATGCAGCTTGGTTTCTTAAAAATGCTGCGTGGTACAGGCCTACGGATACGTGCCAATGATCACGACTATATTTACAGTGATCATGCTCCTTATGAAATTCTTGGGAATAATGTTTTGTCCTTTGACGACATTGTCCGTATTAAACAAGTTGAAGATGTGCTTGAAAAATACTGGAACGATCACAGAATGGATCATACGACAGAGTTTCTGGTTGAATCGGTGTTTAATTCACCATTCGACTTTTTCCAAGAATTTGGTACCTTCTGGGATGAACAAGGCTGGTCTCGAATCGGACATCAACTTGAAGACTTGTTCCGTCGATTACAGCAGTTTTTATCTTCCAGAGAATCAGCTGATTTAAAAACCATTATCGGACTCATGAAATTGGATTATTTCATGAATCAAAAATACAAACCACGTAAACCATGGTGGGATGCTTCTCTTGATAAACAAGGGCGCAAAGAGATTTATGAAGAAATTCTAAACAAACCTGAACATCTTGGATCTTCTTTCATTGCCTTGGGACTAAATGAAAAAGAAATTCACAAACACACATTACTTGAAGAACTTCCCTTTGATTTAGAAACATATTTAGCAGATGGAACAATTGTTAATAAATCATCGATTATGCTTGCTTATTTTGATCCTAGCGGAAAAGGCTCATCCATTTTTTCTCTTTCAAAATCTGATAGCATCATTTTATAATGAATAAAGGACGGATCCCAAAAAGGATCCGTCCTTTATTCTCTATTTATTTTCACGTTTTTTATTTTCTGTAGACAATATTTCATAGATCTTGGATGCATTCATATCACCACTGAATTCCATTCCAAATTCCGTTCGTACAATTTCTTCAACCCGTTTTTCTTGAGAGTTGCGTTTGTTTTTATCCATTAACTTCTACCTTTTCTGCCTTGCTTTGAATTACGGTTGGCACCTTTCATGGCGTTTTCTTCAACTGCGAATTCATTTGAATATTCCTCTACTGCTTGGTTTTTCTTTGGCGTCGTACTTGCTTTGATTGCTCCATCTACATTGGCTTTCCGTTTCATGTTCATTCCACCTTTTTTAAAAAGTTTTACCTTTTTAGAATGGGGTAATTCCGCTTAAAATTATTCAGGGATAATATATGGGTAGTCGAGTAAAATAACCCTAAAACGAAAGGGAGATACTTTATGAAAAGAAAATTGGATAATCCAATAATGGATGATACCCAACCTCACCAAATTAACGCACCGAGCTTTAAAGGTACCGGGATAAAACCGCAAGCTCCTTTTGTTAATGAGTATGGAGTCGTCATTGGGGACAGCAAATATGCATCAGAAAACTCACCACTCGAAAATTGGAGCGAAGATACAGACCCAGAAATCATGGCTGGAGACGAATGGATACACCCAACTAATGATATTGGATGGAACTCAACTGAAAACCGCGAACTGTTAGAGGCAAAAAGAGCCCCACATGCCCCTTTCATGCATCCTGATAAAGATGTGAGTATTAAAACGGATTAAATGACTCACAAGTCATATAGCCAAAATTCACTAGTAATACCCACATAAAATAAGGGTGTCCCCGGTAAGTCCGGTACACCCTCCTTCCTTATTTAACCTGCAAAATCAACTTTCCTTTTGTTTGGCGGGAGTTCATTTCTTCATGTACATCAGCAGCCTGTTCAAACGGATAAATACCTCCGATAGTCAGCGTTAGCTTACCTGACGCTACGTAAGAAAAGAGCTCTTTGATGCTTGGTAGCAGCAAATCTGGTTTTTTCATAATCTGCGGCAGGAAAAAACCTACCACAGATTGATTACGGCGCATTAAAACCTGTGGGTTCATCGTATATGCCTCACGGCTAGCATTACCAAAAACAACAAGTCGGCCAAATGGAGCCAAACATTTCAGTGTTTTATTGAATATGTCTCCACCAACCATTTCCAGTGCGACGTCGACACCCTTTCCTCCAGTGGCTTCACGCACTTCCTGCTCCCAACCTTCATTGGTGTAATTGATTAGAATATCGGCCCCCAGCTTTTTAGCTAGCGCCAGCTTTTCCTCAGTACTTGCGGTGGCAATTACTTTTCCAGCCCCGAAGATTTTGGCAAGCTGGACCGCAATCGTTCCAACGCCACCTGCAGCTGCATGGACAAGCACCGTTTCACCCTGTTGCAGGCGTCCCATCGTTTTTATAATGTGATAGGCACTTAACCCTTGGAGCGGTAAGGCAACAGCTTCATGGAACTGAATCACATCAGGAAGAGGAATTGCAGAGAATTCATCCGATAAGGCATATTCGGCATACCCTCCCGCTTCAATCAGACTCACGACCCTTGTCCCCGGTTTGATTTTGGTTACTTCTTCACCAACCTCCACCACCACTCCAGCTATTTCCGCACCTGGTATGAAAGGTAGTGGTGTAGGAACCACATATTGCCCTTCCCTTCTCGCTGTATCGGCATAATTAACGCCGACACAGTCAATTTCAATCAGCACTTCATGTCCAGTTGGCACCGGCTTTTCTTTATCAGTCATTTTCAGTACTTCCGGTCCACCGTATTCTTCAAATTGAATGGCTTTCATCACTGTCCCCCCTTGTTAGTTTCCAGTAAATTCAGGTTTACGCTTTTCTTTGAATGCCGCAACTCCTTCTAGATGATCTTCTGTAGACGCCATCAAGGTTTGGGTAATTCGTTCCTGTTCGAGCATTTCATCTAGTGTAGCCGTAAATGAATGACTAACGAGTTTTTTCATCATTCCAAATGCCTTTGTCGGTCCATTGGCAAGGTTGTCAGCAAGTTTCAACGTTTCTTCTTCTAGTTGATTTAGTGGAAATAAATAATTAATGACACCTAACTGATATAAGCGCTCGGCCGAAATCGGTTCAGCCGAAAAGAAGAGCTGCTTTGCAAGATGAGGACCTACTAATTTTGGTAAAAAGTACGAACCTCCTCCGTCTGAAATCAAGCCCACCTGTGAAAAACTCATAGCAAATTGACTATCATCCGAGGCCACAATTAAATCGCATGCGAGTGCCAAATTGAAACCAGCTCCTGCCGCAAATCCATGAACTGCAGCAATAATAGGAACCTCAGAAGAATCCATCGCCAAAATGCAATCATTCATTTTACCAACATGATCATACAATTGTCCTGCCGAGGCTTGCCCCATCGACTTAACGTCTCCTCCTGCAGTAAAAGAACGTCCAGCCCCTTTGATGACAACGGCCCTTATATGAGGCTTGTGCTTAACATCGGTAATCGTTTTCGTTAAGTTTGAGATCATATCTGGGCTAAAGGCATTCAAGCTTTCAGGACGATTCAAAGTCACGATTAATACATTATTATTTACTTCTGTTAATAAGTGTTCTTTTAACATTTACCCATCCCCTTTTCTACTTAATCAACCAGCCGCCGTCGACCAAAATGTCGGTTCCTGTCATATAGGAAGCTTCCGGCGAAGCAGCAAACGTAATGACATTACTAATTTCCTCCGCTTTACCCACTCTTTCCAGGGCCGTGTTCCGTTGAATGGACTTTACGAATTTTTCATTCTGCAGACCATCCTCTGTTAAGGGTGTTTCAATAAACCCAGGTGATACGGAATTGACACGTATGCCAACTCCAGCTAATTCCAGTGCTAGAGATTTAGTCAAACTGATTACTCCTGCTTTAGCGGAGCTGTAATGTGGGATAAATGCTCCAGCTTGATGTCCTGAGAGTGAAGCAACATTCACGATTGCCCGGTTAACGGAGTCACCATTCCCATTTCTAGCACCTTCTTCCATCACTTTTCCTAAGTACTTCGAAACAAGAAAGACACTTTTTAAATTGACATCTTGAATCATATTCCAATCATCTGTAGAGGTATCCAAAAGCTTCGAGGATTTCGATCCACCTGCGTTGTTGATTAAAATATGAAGATCCCGATATTGTTCTTTTACATACAGCGCCAACTCTTTTATATCTTCCTCCTCCGTCACATCTGCAGGAAAAATATCGGCCACTGGAATTGTGTGCCGGGCATTGATTTCAGCAGCTACTCCCTTCAGCTTTCCTTTCGTCCGGCCCACTAATAAAACCTTTGCCCCTTCGTCTGATAAGCGCATTGCTGTAGCCTTTCCAATTCCAGATCCTGCACCTGTTACCACCGCTATTGACTGTAAAAACCTCATTCCTTCACCTCTTCAACTGGATTTGATAACATGTTATTACGTTTCCTGCCTTTTCAATTCAGCTTCGATTCTCCCATCTATCAACTCAGGAACAAGATTTATCGAACCTTTTTGAGAAGCCAATTTCAAATCATCAATCAAGTCATGTTTATCAAACAGCTGCCCGACATGTGATGATTGCAGAATATCAAAAGTATTGTCGGCATTCGTCTGATAAAAAGTGCAAGCAGCAATTGCTGCATCATTCAGACTGAACGTTCCTTGTGCTCCAGTAATCAAGCACTCTATCAAATGACCTGCTCCGTAAAAGTCTTCCAAACTAAATTCACCCGAATTCCCCGAACAAACGATAATAATCGTTTCGGTCTGATGATCTTTTTTTATTTTTTCAGCAACAGAGGGATTATTTAACAAGGACGCTATATACACCTTTTTGGCTGCAGCAGAGTTTCTCAGTGCAACCGTCCCATTAGTCGTAGATAATACAAGCGTTTTATTGAGAACTAATTTACTCAAAAGCGTCGGACTCGGATACATGAATCCATCAACCGGCTTAGCCTTAAGTTCTCCTGCCAATAAATAATCCTCATGATCCAATTCCTTGCTTCTCAATAGGGCGTCTACAGGGTTAAGGACAGGAATTACTTGTCGGGCTCCATTATGAAGAGATGAAATGATAGTTGTAGTCGCTAATAAAACATCCAGGATGATGGCCACTTTCTCTCCTTCTAAAAGCTTTTCCCTATCTATCTCTTCTTTTTTTAATAGCAAATGTATGTTTTGTATATGTCCCATATTCTCAAGCTTCCTTCGCCGCAACATGAGCTGCATGGGTGATTAAGCTTTTGACCGTTGTTCCAAGTTTAGAAAAGCGGAGATCATTGGTCTGTCCTTTTTTATAACGGTAATAGATTTGCTGAAGGATGACAGCTAACTTAAAGTATCCAAAAGTTAAATAAAAATCGATGTTGGAAACATTCCTGCCACTTCTCACTGCATAGGCTTCAATAAATTCTTGTCGGGTCAGAAAACCATCCAAGGTTGTAACTGACGCTTGTCCCAAACCAAATTTAATCAATTCTGGGTCACTGCTTTCAGTCCAATAGCTCAAAGCAACTCCTAAATCTGCCAGCGGATCGCCAACGGTGGCCATTTCCCAATCAAATAATCCTACCATTTCGCTTAGGTTTTGGTTAAACATGGCATTATTAATCTTGTAGTCATAATGGATAATGGAAGTTTGGCTATACTGAGGTATATTCTTTTGCAAATAATCGATAAGTGGCCCTACTTCTTTGATTTCATCTGTCTTTGCCCGCTCATATCGGGAAATCCAACCGTGTACTTGTCGCTCGATAAACCCTTCAGGCTTGGAGATTTGCGCTAATCCCGTTTTCTCATATGGAATTGAATGGAGGTCAGCAAGCTGATTAACCATGACATAAGAAAGCTGACGACACCTCTCTGAAGTCGGTTCGACTCCTTCGGGAAACTTAGAATCTATTACAACTCCATGTTTTCTTTCCATTAGAAAAAAGGGAGATCCGACGATTGAATCATCATCCGAAAACAGTATAGGTTCAGGAGCTGCTTGAAAATACGGGTTGATTGATGAAAGAATATGGTGTTCCCGTTTCATATCATGTGCCTTTGGAGCAACAGGACCAAGCGGCGGTCTCCTTAATACAGCTTCCCACTCTCCCATCTTCAACTGATAGGTCAAATTGGAATACCCTGTAGAAAACTGTTGCAGTTCTAACGGTTCATTTGGTAGGTCCAAGACATTTTTCCTCAGAAAATCTTCTAATGTACTTAAATTCAGTTCCTCACCGGAACGAACAGGAATCGTATCATCAACCAATTTCCTTCACTCCTTTATACTTTAGTGAATCTAGGTATGAACAAGATGTGAGATAAGCGTATCTTTTATCATTACAGGAATAGGTTCACTTTTCTGTTCAGTAAAATTGAAACAAACTAAGACCGCACTCCCCTTTGCAATGGCCTCTCCAGTTTGTGAACAATAGATGTCATGGACCATTTCACAGCTTTTCGTGCCTACCTTTGTCAAATATGTCCGAATAGTTAAAAGTTGGTTAAAATACCCCTGAGAAATAAAATCGCATTTTGTGGAAGCAAGCAAAAAGTTCCACTTTTCGACATTTGTTGCTAATCCCAACGCTTCAAAAAATTTCATGCGGGCTTCTTCGAGGTAAATAAAATAACTTGTGTTATTGATATGGCCCAAGGCATCCGTTTCTGAAAAGCGGACGTTAACTTTTAATTCATGCATTATGTCCCTCCTTGTTTTATCGATGTAAGAAAGCAGGTTTCCGCTTATCTAAGAATGCTGAAACTCCTTCTTTCACATCTTCAGTTTGGAAGATTTCTTCAAAAAGATTTGTTTCAATCTCTAATCCTTGTTCAAGTGTCGATTCGCTTCCTTCATTTATAGCCTTTTTAATTCTCGAAAGCGCCTGAAGTGAATGTCTCGTCATACGTGAGGCTAAATTTTTTGCCTCTGTTAACCCGCATCCCTGCTCGACGACTTTATTGACGAGCCCTATCTTTTCTGCTTCTTTTGCATTAAGTGAATCACCGGTAAAAATAATTTCCTTTGCTTTTGCATTCCCAACAAGTCTAGACAAACGCTGTGTACCCCCAGCTCCTGGAAATAAGCCTAATTTCACTTCCGGCAGGCCGATTTGCACCTGTGCTTCGGCTACCCGCAAATCGCAGGCCAGAGCTAGTTCGCATCCGCCTCCTAAAGTCATACCGTTTAAGACAGCAATCGTCGGTTTAGGAAAATGATCAATTTTATTTAAGATTGCATGACTTTCCCTTACAGTTTCTTTCATATTCGGATTTCCCATCATTTGTGGAAATTCTTTTATATCCGCACCTGCAGCAAATGCAATATCGCCTGCACCAGTAATGAGTACTGCTACCGTTTCATTATCTTCTTCAAGCTCAGTAAATACTTCCAACAAACCCTTAAATACATTTTTACTGATTACGTTTAATGGAGGATTATCAATGGTTACAATAGCAAGCTTATTTTCCTTTTCCACTCTCACAAAATTTCTCATTTTTTCACTCCTTTGTTTGGATAGTCATACCAGCCCTTACCTGTTTTCCGTCCTAGATGTCCTTGTTTCACCTTTTCTTCAATACAAACATTTGGTTTATCTTCAGGATTTCCAGTTTCGTCATATCGCTGTTGCATGACGAAATAACTTACATCAATACCTGATAAGTCCATCAGTTCAAACGGGCCGATTGGATGGCTTAATGCTTTTCGACAAATTAAATCGATATCCTTGTAATCAACGATTCCTTCTTCATACAGAAATAAGGCTTCACGCTGTAGTGCACCTAAAATTCGATTGGCAACAAAACCTGATATTTCTTTCCGTAATAAAATGCCTGTCCTGTTCATTTTCTGAGTTACTTCCATTGCAAGCTTTGCTGTTTCTTCAGATGTTTGATCACTCATGACAACTTCAACACAATCCATTACTAAAGGTGGAAAAAAGAAATGCATATTAATAAACTTATCTGGACGATTTGTCACACCCGAAAGGAGACTATTGACGATAGTCGAACTATTAGTCGCAAAAATTGTTTCTGCTGGTGCCAACTCCTCTAGTTTGGCGAAGACTTCCTGTTTCACATCAAGCTTTTCTACAATCGCTTCGATGATAAGATCCGCCCGGCTTGCCGCCTTTTCCAAATTGGTAGTATATTGAAGGCGACTGAAGGCTGCCAGTTTACGATCTTCAGTCAATTTTCCTTTTTGGACCCACTTAGCCAAAATATCTTCCAATTTTTCCTTAGCTGTTATTAAAGCATTTTCTTGAACATCCTGGAGAACTGTCTCGAATCCTCCAAGTGCTGCAAGCATCGCAATCTGATGCCCCATCTGGCCGGCTCCAATTACGGTTATAGAATTAATTTGCTTGTTCGGCATAACGTCATTCCCCCTTCTACTAACTAGTTAGTATGTAATTTATCTTCCTGCTTCAATTCCCTGTAAAATCATTCCCATAAAAATCCTTGCCACTTCCTGATCTGTTTTTTCCCCATCTGGATCAAACCAATGATAGCTCCAATTGGCCACACCCAAAATCGCAAACGAGATGATAGAAGTATCGAGATTGGAGCGAAACTCTCCGCTCTCGATACCTTCTTTAAGCAACTGCTCAATTCTATTACGGAATTCATCACGCTTAGGAAGGATCTGAGCCAGTTTTTCTTCACTTAGATTTTTCATTTCACGAAAAAAGACCGTAGCGCTTGATTTTTTTGTTTTGATACTCTTTAAAAGCATATAAACCATTTCGAAAAGCTTATCTTTGCAGCTTTTTTCAAGAATCTGAATGATTTTTCCCTGCTCATTTAGGAGCTCATCTATGTAAGCCAGATGAATATCCATAAGCAACTGTTCTTTGCTCGTAAAGTAATAATAAAACGTTCCCTTCGTCACACCAATCGATTCAACAATATCCTGAATAGACGTCTCACTAAAGCCCTTCTTTTCGAATAAACGTATGCTATTTTCTGTCATTTTTTCTTTCATGTAAGCATCCTCGCATTCTGTTTAAAATTTCAGGTGAATTGATATCATACGCTTTCGTATTATCAAGCTAGATTATTTTTTAGAAAATTCTTCTCTTAAAGCTCGCCTTAAAATCTTTCCTACATTTGTTTTCGGAAGCTCTTCACGAAATTCTACAAGTTGCGGGACCTTATAGGCCGATAGGTTTGCACGGCAATAATCGATGATTTCCTGTTCGCTTGCCTTCTGATTACTTTTAAGAACAAGCACTGCTTTAACGGACTCTCCTCTATAGGTATCCGGAACTCCGATAACAACCGCTTCCTGAACAGCTGGATGTTCATAAAGCACTTCTTCTACATCACGCGGATAAATATTATAGCCACTTGCAATAATCAAATCTTTTTTCCTGTCGACAATATAGAGATACCCGCCTTCATCAACCTTGGCAATATCACCTGTATAAAGCCAGCCATCCTTCAGAGTCACCGCCGTTTCCTCAGGCATATTCCAATAACCTTTCATAACTTGCGGTCCTTTGATAATTAACTCTCCCATTTCACCCGTAGCTACTTCCTTTGTTCCGTCTCCTAGATCCACCACTTTATAATCAGTGGAAGGGAAACCAATCCCGACACTACCGGGCTTTCTTTCAGCAAATATAGGGTTACAATGCGTTGTTGGGGAAGCTTCCGAAAGACCATAGCCTTCCATTATTTTCGCCCCTGATTTTCGTTCAAACTCACGAAGCAGTTCCATCGGCATCGGGGCACTCCCGCTGTTACAGACCCGAATCGAACCCATACCGTATTCTTCAGCCTTAGGGTGGTTCGTTAACGCGACGTACATAGTAGGTACACCAGGGAAAATGGTAGGCTGTTCACGCTTAATTGTTACTAATACTTCCTCTATTTCAAACCGTGGCAGCATAATTGAATCACCCGCAATATACACCGATAAATTCATTGCAGACGTCATTCCAAACACATGAAAAAGTGGTATGACCGTCAACGTTCGTTCACAACCTATTTTTAGTTCATGCTTGAAGAACTCATAAGATTGAACTACGTTAGCCAGAATATTGCTGTGTGTCAACATTGCACCCTTCGAACGTCCCGTTGTGCCTCCTGTATACTGAAGTACGGCTATATCATTTCCCGGATCAATTGTTACTGGAGTAATGTTGCCATCGCCTGTTTTTATAAATTGATCAAATGTAATATCAGGTTGGAAATCTGCATCAGATGGTTGGAGGCTGACTACAATAATATTTTTCACATTTACATTCTTTTGCACACTTTTCACTTTTGGATATAGTCCGTCTAACACTACAATTGTTTCGGCACCAGAGTCCTGTAAAATATGCTGCAACTCTCTTTCAACCAACATTGGATTGATTTGTGTAATAATGGCACCTGTAGTCAATGAGCCGTAGTAAGCTATGACGTATTGCGGACAGTTAGGGAGCATTATTGCTACACGATCACCCTTTTGGACACTCATTTGTTGAAGAGCTGAAGCGAAAGCTTGTGATGCAAAGAAAAGCTCCTGATAAGAAATCTTTCGACCATAAAAAGTAATTGCTGTATTGTTTGGATAGGACTGAAATGTGTTTTTAAGGATCTGCTGCATCGGAAACTCAGGAACTTTTATTTCCTTAGGTATTGAATCAGGATACATTGACAGCCACTTTTTTTCATTCATCATTACATACCCTCCAGCCATATTTAATTACTTTTCATTACATTGCATGCGAACCCCCATCAACAATTAAGATATTCCCGGTCACATAATCGGAGGCTTTCGAGGCTAGGAAAATCGCAGCCCCTTTTAAATCATCATCACTCCCTAACCTTTTAAGCGGAGTGGATTCCAAGATAGGATTTTTCCCTTTTTCAAGAACACCTCTGGTCATTTTTGTCGGAAAGAATCCAGGTGCTATCGCATTTACATTAATATTATGCTGGCCCCATTTAACGGCTAAATCCTTTGTTAAGGTAATTACCGCCCCTTTGCTCGTATTATAGCCGACTGTATCAAGGACCCTTGGATCCGTCCCGCCCAGTCCCGCGACAGAAGCAATGTTTATGATTTTTCCATACCCCTGTTCGATCATGATCCTACCTACAGTCTGACTCATGATGAAGGTTCCAGTCACATTTACATTCATTACCTTCTGCCAGGCTTCAAGGGGCATTTCAACGGCAGGAGCTCCCCAGGATGCCCCGCTATTATTTACTAAAATATCTATAGATCCGAATGCTCTGTAAGTTACGTTCACTACTTCCTGTACATCTACCGGGTTGGTAATATCACATTTGATGGAAAGCGCCCTCACTCCCAGCTTCACGATATGCGATGCAACTTCATCACATGCCTCCTTTTTTCTGGAACAAAGAACCACATTGGCCCCTGCTTCGGCAAAGCCTGTCGCTATTTGTTCTCCAAGCCCTCTTCCTCCACCTGTAATAATCGCTGTCTTTCCGGTTAAATCAAATAGGTCAGTCGCTTTCATATTTTCACCTCGTGCTTTTGGTGTTTGCGAAGTTCAATTTTAGCGATTTGCGAACGGTGTACCTCATCCGGACCATCGGCAAGCCTCAATGTCCTGGCATTTGCCCAATGAGCCGCAAAAGGGAAATCATCAGATATACCTGCTGCGCCAAACCCTTGGATGGCACGATCCAGCACTTTTAATGCCATGTTAGGTGCAACCACTTTTATCATGGCAATTTCCGCCTTCGCTTCCTTGTTTCCTACAGTATCCATCATATAGGCAGCTTTTAAAGTCAAAAGCCTGGCTTGCTCAATTTCAATACGGGAATCTGCCACCCATTCCATAATCACACCTTGTCTCGCCAAAGGTTTTCCAAAAGCGACACGATTTTGAATGCGCTTACATAATTCTTCAAGCGCTCTTTCTGCAGCTCCGATAAGCCTCATACAGTGATGTATTCTTCCAGGTCCGAGCCTTCCTTGAGCAATAGCAAACCCTTTCCCTTCACCCAAAAGAATATTCTCGCTTGAGACCCTCACGTTTTCAAAAGTTATTTCAGCATGTCCATGAGGTGCATGATCATAACCGAAAACAGGGAGCATTCTCTCAATTTTGACTCCCGGTGTATCCAGCGGTACGAGAATCATAGATTGTTGTTCATGCTTAGAGGCGTCTGGATCGGTCTTACCCATAACAATAGCAATTTTACATCGTGGATCACCAGCTCCAGAAGACCACCATTTCCGACCGTTTATTACATATTCACTACCGCTTTTTTCAATTCGGCACTCAATATTGGTTGCATCAGAAGATGCCACTTCTGGCTCTGTCATTGAAAAGCATGAGCGGATTTCCCCAGCAAGCAACGGCTTCAACCAGCGCTCTTTATGTTCATCAGTACCATAACGAACCAATACTTCCATATTCCCAGTGTCAGGCGCATTACAGTTAAAAATTTCGGGTCCTATCATCGATCTTCCCATAATTTCACAAAGCGGCGCATATTCAAGATTGGTTAAACCGGCTCCATAATTGCTTTCCGGTAAAAATAAATTCCAGAGTCCTTCTTCCTTTGCTTTCGCAGTTAATTCAGATAAAACCGGCGGTATTTCACTCCAGCGGCTTTTCTGTTTTTCGAGCTGCTTATGATACACCGATTCATTTGGGTATACGTATTTCTCCATAAATTCTGTTAACTTCTTTTCTAGATTTTTTACTTTTTGTGTATGTTCAAAGTTCAAATTAATTCCTCCCTTTCAACTCACTAACCGGTTAGTATGTTAACTTTCTTTTTACAGTATACAACTATTTTTCCTTTTTTTTCAATAATTAAATAAATTAATTTCCTGCTAATCCACTTCCTTGCTTCAGAACATCCATATCTCTTGGTTCAACCATCGGGAAGACACAAACGATTTTCGTACCTTTTTTTAGTTCGCTAGTAATGAATACTTTACCACCATGTTTCTCAATGATTTTAAAACATACTGAAAGTCCTAATCCTGTTCCCGTTGATTTCGTAGTGAAGAAGGGTTCACCAACTTTTTGAAGAGAGTTTTCTGGAATCCCCTCCCCCTCATCCAAAATGCTTATATAAACTTCATTGTCTTTTTCATATATATTCACAAAAATATTTCCGCCATCTGTCATCGATTCAATGGAGTTTTTTATAAGGTTTATAAGTACTTGTTTGATTTGATTTTCATCACAATAAATATAAATCGACTGTTCATGATAATTTTTATGAATTTGAATATTATTAAGTACGGCATTGGTTTCCAACAAAGTAATCACATGATTGCAGGTTTTTTTTAAATCTTTCTTAAGAAACTCCTCTTCACTTGGCTTTGAAAGCAGCAATAGTTCATTTAGGACTTGCTCGATTCGATTAATTTCCGAAAAAATAATGTCATAGTATTCCTGTTTATCGGCACCCCCGTCTCTGATCAGTTTTACAAAACCTAAAATCGCTGTCATGGGATTTCTAACTTCATGAGCAATCCCTGCAGCAAGTTGGGCAGCCGTAGATAATTTACTGGAAGTAATCGCTAAATTTTCATTCAGACTTACAAGCTTTTCCTCTGCATGCTTCCGTTCATTAATTTCTGATAATATTCCTGCCGTTCCGATGAATTTCCCTGCCTCGTCATGAATTAATTTGACAAATGCTTCGACCCAGGTCGTCTCCTTTTTCGAATTATTCAATTTAATATCCACACGAAAATATTTTTTTCCTTGATGAAAGGATTCTGCAAACGTTTTCAATACTTCTTGATACGAAGTATTATCCATACTTTTAGAAAAGTGAAGCCCGAGAGTTTCGTTAACAGTAGCACCACTCATCAATTTCCAGGCAGGATTTAAATATAGCCATTTTCCTTTCTCATCTGTTTGGAATATAACTTCATTGAAGCTATTGACCAATTCTTTCGAGTACTTAGAGAAAATTCGATAACGCCCTTCACTATCCTTCAATAACTCAATCATTTTTCGGTTTTTATCATAGGTAGCGCCTAATAACCAAGCTATAGATACAATTGCGACTATATATATTCCTGCAAAGGTGGAAACTTTATGTACTTCAATATACATCCATCCTATAAATGGCAATATTAATATAAAAAATAGTACAGGAACAAAAATCCTTCCAACGTATTTCTTTATTTCCTCCACCTCCTTACCAAAATAATAAAAAAAATATTCGATTAAATTCCAGCAAGTTAGGATTTGAATTTAGCATACACCTTACATTAAAATGGTAATTAATTATCTTATAGGTACATTTCAACATAATTACTTCGATTCCTGCAAACAACTCAAAAAACCTTTCCACAATGGAAAGGTCTCTGATATAGCTAAAACATTATCCAATAATGACGCGTTCTTTTGGATAATGGTAATTCTCCGTAACTTCTTTATGACCAATGATATAGAGAAGGGACGTAATTCCGACCCGGCCAATAAACATGATAATCATAATTACAATTTTACCGATATTACTGAGTTCGGGAGTGATACCCATTGAAAGACCCACAGAACCGAAAGCCGAACATACTTCAAAAATGATTTGCATCAAAGTAAAATTCTCAGTGATTGCTAAAATGAATACTGCCATAATGCATAATAGGGACCCCATGATCATAACTGCTGTCGCCTTACGAATATCATCAGGATGAATCTCGCGTTTGAATACTTTAATAGATCGCCTTCCCCTCATAAAATTCCATAAAAAGAGAATCATTATAGCCAGGGTGGTTGTCCGGATACCTCCTCCCACTGAACTAGGAGATGCCCCAATAAACATCAAGATGCTCATCAATAAAAGGGTGGGTTCCGAGAAATCGCTCACATTCATCGTTGTTAGGCCACCGCTTCTCGTATTCGATGACATAAATAGAGAGTAGAAAAATGATTCATGCCAGCTCTTATCTTTAAAAAAACCGTTCATCTCCAGCAGGAAGATAAGGATAGTTCCCCCAATTATAAGGTACAAGAAAGTGACTGATGTCAGTTTTGTAAACAAAGAAAAATGAAACTTATAAGTTCGTGCACTATTGGATAAAAATTCTTTCAACTCAATTAAAACCGGAAATCCAATAGCTCCAAGGGTAAGAAGGATAATCGTGATAAACTGTACAAAATAATCGCCTTTAAATGGAATCATTGAAGTACCGGTAATATCAAAACCAGCATTCGTGGTGGCACTTACGGCTAAAAATAAGCCATTTAAAAAGGCTTCTTTCCAGTTTGGATAATAATTCAGAAAATAAATGCCTAAAACAAGAGCTCCAATCATTTCAATTACGACAAATATCTGAATGATTTGAATCAATAATTTAACAAGCCCCGAAAGATTCGATTGGTTTTGATCGGTCATGATCAATTGTCTTTCCTTCAAGCCGATTTTCTTACCCAAAATCAACCAGAAAAAGGTTCCAAGTGTCATTATGCCAATACCGCCAAATTGGAGAACAAACATTAGAATGAAATAGCCTACCTCATTAAACACCTCGGGCAGACTAACAACTGTTAGGCCTGTCACACTAACTGCACTTACGGCTGTGAATAAAGCATCCATGAAACCCCATTCTACACCTGGCCTTATAGCAATGGGCAGACTCAACAGTACGGTAGAGATACTGACAGCTAAAAAGTAATAACCGACGATAAGCTGTGCTGGTGTTAACTTTGCTAATAGTTTTTTGATAGCAAACATACAGAGTTTTCCTTTCTTACTCCTTTATAATTATGTGAATCACATAACCATTAAAAATCTAGTGTACCCTTTTTTCATTCTTTTTTCCATTACCTTTTGAAACTGTCTTACTTGCAACAATAAGGCAGGTTTACCAATAAGTTTGATGCTGCTTACATAAGTAAAACTCCTTTTTCTACTTATACTATTATTACAGCGGCAAAAGCCGTTGAAAACGTAAAGGGGAGATTCAAATGGCTAACAGCAGTAACAACCTTCTTGTTCCTGGAATCGAACAAGCACTTGAACAAATTAAATATGAAATAGCATCAGAATTTGGTGTACAATTAGGTTCCGATACATCCGCACGTGCCAATGGTTCAGTTGGTGGAGAAATTACAAAACGTCTTGTTCAGCAAGCTCAATCTCAACTTAAAGGTCAATAAATCCTATTACAATTGAATATCAATGGCTAAGAGTCCAGCTTTTTAAGCTGGACTCTTTTTAATATTCCGTTCATTACCGTTTTCTTTATTATTCATTTCCCTCTTATTCCGTTCTGTCTTATTTCCCTTTTTAGTTTCTTGCTTTATACGATGGTCTTTACTTTTTTCACTTTCTTTTGCCTTTTCTTTGACTGATGGGTGTCTTCGCTTATCAATTCTCTTTTCAGTCTTTTCATTTGATTTCACCCACTTCCTCTCTTTCGATTGCTTGTCTTTTGAATGGTTGCTATGGTCTCTATTTGATTTTTCGTTCGGTTTTTTGTTTTTTTCTTGAAAGGTATTTTTCTCTTTGTTTTTTTCTTGAAAGGTATTTTTCTCTTTGTTTTTTTCTTGAAAGGTATTTTTCTCTTTGTTTTTTTCTTGAAAGGTATTTTTCTCTTTGTTTTTTTCTTGGTAGGTATTTTTCTCTTTGTTTTTTCCGTTATATGGTCTATATTGTCCATTTTTTTCTTTTTTATCTGATGTTTCCTTCTTTTGCTTATATTGTTTTTGCATTTCCCTTTTTTCGGTTAGTTCGTCTTTGATTACTGTTTTTTCCTTTTTCTTACTTGGATTGTTTGCTTTTTCCTTTTTCTCATTTGGAATGTTCACTTTTTCCTTTTTCTCATTTGGGTTGTTCACTTTTTCATTTTCTTGATTCGATTTGTTTTTATTGCTCTGCGATTCTCTCTTCTCTTCCAAGGTTTCAGTATTACCCTCGACATTTTTATCCGTTGCGGGTTCCCTTGTGTTCACTTTAACTTTCTCTTTATCCTCATTCAATTTCTTTTCAATATATTTTCCGGTAGATATGCCTTGTTTCCTAGCCTGCTTCCGATCAGTTTTCGTTGCTTTAATAACTTTCATCTTTGTTTGTGAAACATTTTCCTCTGAAATTTTTTTAATCTCTTCTTTTAAATTCTTATCCAGTTTTTTATCTTTATCCAATAACGTTGTAGAAACAACTATTTGTTTATTTCCTTTCAAATAACCGAGTTGCTTTGTTGTTTCAACAATTCGGTTTGTGACCGTCTTAATTTCTTTACCTTTCCAGTTCTTCAGCTGATCAATAACAAGCTTACCATCTTCGTTTAAGCCGGTAAGTTTGAGAACTTCTAAATGATCATTCAGCTCAAGTTCAATGCTGGGATTCACATCAATTGTCATATATGCAGAGACATGCTCAGAAGAATAAGATGGCAGAATAGCAAAGAGAATCAGAAGGGCAGATGCTATACTAAGCACCGCCTTTTTTTTGAAAGATAAATGAAAGCTAGAAAAAGATAAAGTTACTTTTGATTTAACAGGTGAAAAAGTGATTTCTTCGCCCACTTCATACGTTCTTTCCTGCCTTTTGGTTTTTAGAAACTCGCCTTCGGGGGTTAATAGGGTTACAAAACGCTTATTTATTGAAAGAATAACTCCTTTTTTCATCCATTAATAACCCCTTTTATATAATCATTCAAATACAAAAAATCCCCGTTTATTATTATTGCAACAGCAATGATATACTTTCGATTCCGTTCGATTGTTTTTCTGCTTACATCTACCTTTCCCTCAAGCTGTTTTACTGGCAGCCGCTTTTTTGTAAACAGGATTTCTTTCAAGTCGTCATCGTCCATTAACAATTTAGCAATCATTACCGCTCCCTTCCTTGCATCTTCATGTTTTGGAGAGTTTTCAACGAGATCATCAAACGACAGACCAAAATCCTGTAGATGGCTTATATAAAGTTGAATTTCTTCTTTTCTTTTTTCTGATTCCTTTTGTTTTTCGTATTCCTGTATGGAATTTTCATTATCCAGATATATTTGGCTTTGATCATTTTCATCGTTTTGAGAAAAATCCAGAATAATTTCTTTGCTTCTTGACTGGCTTCTTAAGTAATCAATAACCCTTCGCTTAACAAGGGTTTCGGCAAATGCCAACAAAGAACGGCCTTTTTCCGGGGAATATTTATCTATCGCCTCATTAAAAGCAATCAATCCAATACTGAATTCATCATCTGATTCGTATATGTAGCGTCTGCATACTGACGAGACGGCTTTAGCTATAAAAGGCTTGAATGATTCTATAATATCGTTACGAAGGTTTATATCACCTTGTTGAATTTTCAAAACGGTTTCTTCTAAAGAACGCTTTTTTTTGATTGCTGTAAACAACAAACCAAGCATTTGCTCACCTCGCTCCTGTTGAACGGTAAAAACGATCAACATATTTATCTTAAGCGGAGGGAGTCTAAAAGACAGTACCAAAAGAACTATTTTTCAATGATATCGAAATCACAAAATATATCCACATGAAAAAATACTTAGTTTTTTATCGTTTATTACAGTGTAATTACAGAAAAATAACTTTTTTCTGATTATCTCACAAATCAATGGGGCAATTGTCATTTTTTTTACCCAAATTTAATATTCACTTCTTTTAACATATCGTTCGTAAAAGCGTCTGAATTTTTGTGGGTCACTCCCAAAAACCATATAATGGATTTAAAAATAAAAAAACCAGGCGCGACTTGCACGCCTGATTTTTTTTATGCTTCTTGTATTTGTTTTTCTTTTTCTTTTTTGCTTGAAATGATCCATGCACTTATGACAATACCGATTAATACAACCCAGAAAATCGATTTCCAAAGGGTTGATTCCGGGAAATGGTGATCGATGACAGCTAACGAAGGGTGTGCAAGTGTGTATACGGCTAACTTTACCCCAACCCAACCTACAATTAAAAATGCTCCAGTTTCAAGTGAAGGACGCTGATGAAGCAATTTCACAAATCCATTAGCTGCAAATCGCATAATAATCAACCCGATCATTCCACCTAGGAACATAACAGCGAATTGCCCCCCGTCAATTCCGCCAACTTTCATCCAACCTGTTGCAGGAAGTGTAACGGCCAGTGCAACAGCAGCCAACATGGAATCAATCGCAAAAGCAATATCAGCAGCCTCTACCTTTACCACTGTCATCCAGAAGCCAGATTGTTTCTTAGGTTTAGTGACTTCCTTCTCACCTTTCCTAGCGTATTTTTTGTAAATATGCTGAAAAGCAATGAAAAGTAAGTAAATGGCACCGATTGCTTGAACTTGCCACACGTCGACAAGAAAGGAAATAAGGAATAAACTTGCAAAGCGGAAAACAAAAGCTCCCATCAGACCGTAAAACAAGGCTTTTCGTTGTTGTTCTTTTGGTAAATGTTTAACCATGACAGCCATAACGACTGCATTATCTGCAGCGAGTATTCCTTCTAATCCAACCAAGATAAGAAGGACCCAGCCATATTCCAATAATATTGATGCTTCCATGCATTCAACCTCCAATAGTTTGTATTTCCCTCGCTATCGGCATTGGCAAAATAAAAAGACCTCTGCCGTATAGGCAAAGGTCTTGCTGAACATGAAATCATGTCAACAAAGCCGATGAATGTCTCCACTCACGTAATGACGACTTTGTTTTAGGGCGAACCCTAACGCTACTCCCCTTTGTAAAAGGAAAATCAGTTATTAAGTATATTAATAGTATACGTGCTAATGGTGAAAATTACAATCTTTTTTTCTTTAACATAATAATTCTAGAGTTTCTATTTTCGTTTTTCCTTTGATATCTTAATTAATTGTAAATATTCTTTGCCAAATTTAATCCAGTTGGTTTTTTCAGAAAAGTAGTGTTGGAACAGTGATAAAAACTTCGTATACTTCCTTTCATATGGATACCATTGTATTTCCGAATTCTTTTTTCCATTATCGATCATGATAGCTTTTTCATGACAGAAAATCCGCATTCCTTGTTCGCCATGATATCGGCCAATACCACTTTGCTTTGTACCACCAAAGGGTAAGTGATGATTAGCAACAGTAATCAGCACATCATTGATCGTTACAGCTCCTGTCACTAACTGGGATGCTATCCGATTTGCTTTTACCGTATCCATCGTCCAAACGCTCGAATTAAGTCCGTACTCAGTATCATTTGCAAGCCGGACCACTTCTTCCTCCGTATCGAATGGTACAACTGGCAGAACTGGACCGAACGTTTCTTCTTTCATAATTTTCATTGAATGATTGACATTGGACAAAATCGTCGGCGGAATAAAATAGGTCTGACCCGTTTTCCAATCATTCGGTGAGGTTCCAGATTCAAGTATGGCACCCTTATTAAGCGCATCCTCTAGGTGTCCAGCAACAATATCAATCTGAGCCGGGAAGGTCATTGAACCGATATCATCCGTTAATCGTGTCCCCTGTTTTAAAGAATTCGCCTTTTCTTTAAGCAAAGACAGAAATTCCTTATAAACGGGACGTTCCACATATATTCGTTCAACACTCATACACACCTGCCCGCTATTTGTAAAAGCCCCCCAAAGCGCTCCATTAACAGCCCGTTCCAAGTTCGCATCACGTAGTACAATCATCGGATCCTTTCCACCAAGCTCCAAAGTACTAGGAATCAGCTGTTTTGCTGCAACTTCACCGATCATTTTTCCTGTCCTGACAGATCCAGTGAAAAAAATATAATCCGGTTTCTGCTCAGTTAAAGACGCACCTAATTCTTTCCCTCCATGAGCAAACTGAACGGTCCCCTCTGGAAAACCTGCTTCATGAAATAGATTATCTATGCACATTCCCACTAAAGGTGTCACCTCTGAAGGTTTGGCAATAACGGTATTCCCACCGGCAAGAGCATTCAGGATCGGTACCATTGCTAGTTGAAGAGGATAATTCCAAGGTGAAATGACAAGAACAGTTCCACGGGGCATATAATCAATATAAGATTTTTTCCCAATTAGCATTAATGGTGTGGAAACCTTCTGTCTAGAAAGAGCTTTCACTGCATGTTTTTCAATATGCTTAATTGCATCAATAGTTGGCATGATATCCGCGACAAGCGCTTCAATTTTAACTTTGCCTGTATCCTTTGAAATAACCTCAGCTATTTCATCCATTTTTTTAACCATCAGTAAACGAAGGCATTTTAAATATTGCAGACGCTCTTTGATAGGAAGTTTTGACCAGGTCTGAAACGCTTGTCTTGATTTCATATATAAATGAGGTATAGACTCCAGTGGCGTTTCATCAAGTTCGGCAATCTTCTCACCTGTTGCCGGAGAGAACACTTCCCACTTGGTATGTAATTCTTCCATAACTTCTCCCCTTGTTTTACCTTATTTTAATCTGATACTCTTTATCATTTTTATTCCTTAAATAAAAATCAACCATAGCCGGAACACCTTTCCTAAAATTAGGGCAATCGATTCCAGAACCAGCTAAGTCTTTTTGGGCTTCCGTGCTATCAAACCGCCCCTTCCAAGTAAAATAATCCAAGGCTTCTTTTTCAACTCCTAAATACGCCCGTACCTGACGAATTGATAAAAACGCCTGACTCAATACCATTGGTACATAACCTTTTGGTTTTTTCTTATATAATTCTCTAACAAATAGTTCATAAACTTCAGTAACCGTACATGGATTAGGATCGGTTAAATGATACGTTTTTCCAGCACTTTCTTTATATAATGCCAGATATGCAGTTGCCTGTATAATATAATCAATTGGAACCAGGTTCACGACTGTTTCCTTCTCTGAAGATATATATGGAAACAAAGGGAGAAAGCTTAACCTATCAAGGAAATTAAGGATAAAATAGGGTCCATCAAATTTAATAGTTTGCCCTGTTTGAGAATGCCCCTTTACGATACCAGGTCGAATGATTGTAATAGGAACCTCTTTTTTAAGCTCCTCGACCAGTAATTCGGCGTCAAATTTAGTCCGTTCATAATGGTTCTTAAAGCTTTTTGGAAAGACCAATTCATGCTCGTACAGATTTCCTTCCCGGTTACCCGCAACATAAGCGGTGCTAAAATAGGTATATCGCTTAAGTTTAGTTAACCCTTTAACCCATTCATTTACATGTTTCGTACCCACGACATTAACTAGCTGAGCAATTTTTTCAGGGACGGCTAAATCGTATATCGCTGCAAGATGAAAAACATGGGTAATTTCTTGTTGAAGATTATGAATTAAATCAAATGGAATATCTAGATTTTTTTTCGTTATATCGCCTATCACCATTTCAAATACTACTTTTGCTCCATCTAGTTCATTTTCTATAGATTTGATTTCTGCTTCTGCTTTTACCTTTTGTTCAGGCAAAACAAGCAGGTAGATTTTATTTAAAGCTTCATCACGCCTTAATAGCTCCATGATCAGCTGATTACTGATGAAACCCGGAAATCCTGTGAATAAATAAACATGCTCCATAGATTATTCCCCCTCAGTTTACCTACCTTGATTGTAAGTTACTTTACATATTATTACTATTCAAATGGAATATAATAGAAAAAATTACTTCCATTTTGAAGGAGTATTTGCATTTTCTATCGAAGGTACCTAGTAGGATTCTTCTTTAAAGAGTAATCTAGTAGATTGTCTATAAATTTATCAGATTAGGGGTTTAATAATAAGATTTAGAGGGTAAATTCATATATTGAATAAAAATTATTATCTATCTAGTCGATTTTCCGTTACTATATAAGAAGGCGATTTTTTCGCGCATACATATTTGAGGTGAGCGCACAAGTGAAAAGAATAATTAAAGCATACGACTTCCCTATTTTTATCGCTGTCGTATTACTCTGTCTATTTGGTTTAGTCATGATTTATAGTGCGAGCATGATTACTGCAGTTGCTCGATACCACCAGTCCATGGATTTCTTCTTTGAGAAACAAAAAATGGCCTTTATCATCTCATTCTTAGCAATGATTGTGACGATGATTCTTCCTTATAAGATGTACAAAAACAAAAACTTTTTAATGTTAATGATGTTTGGAATGGCCGGTATCCTTTCGCTGCTCTTCATCTTCGGTCATACTGCAGGAAATGCCACAAGCTGGTTTAAATTGGGTTCAAAATCTATTCAGCCCGCAGAATTTTCAAAGCTAGTCATGATTATTTACCTGGCAGCCATTTACGGAAAAAGACAGGATCGAATCAATAGTATTGATAAAGCTGTTATTCCTCCGATTTTCTTTCTCGTATTTATTTGTTTTTTAATCGGGATACAACCGGACTATGGAACGGCAGCCGTCATTTTCCTAATTTCAAGTACCATGATCATTTCCTCTGGCATGTCTTTTAAAAGTATCTTCAAACTCTCTTTAATAACACTAGTGTTCGTAGCTATTTTTGCTTTAGGAGTTCTTGTGACAGGTAATTTCTCATCCGTTTTATCTGAAAATAAAGTGTCTCGTTTTACCGGCTTTGCAGACCCTTTTGGTACAGCAGGAGGAGACGGATATCAGCTCGTGAATTCATTGTTTGCAATAGGTTCAGGCGGCGTTACAGGTGTCGGACTCGGGGACAGTGTACAAAAATACGGGTACCTGCCTGAATCACATACAGATTTTATCATGGCCATAATTGCGGAAGAGCTCGGAATATTCGGAGTAGCTTTCGTTCTTTTGACACTCGGTTTTATCGTCTTGAGAGGTTTTGTGCTCTCTGCCAAATGCAAAGATCCATTCGGAAGCCTGCTATTAATCGGCATATCATCCATGATTGGCATTCAAGTAGGCATCAACGTTGGCGGAGTGACTGGGCTCATTCCAATTACCGGGATTACCCTTCCATTTATCAGCTATGGAGGTTCTTCCTTACTACTGCTTATGATTTCAATGGGAATCTTCCAAAATGTCGTAATGCGAATGAATATACTTGAACAGAAAGAAAAGATTACTACCATCCCAAAAGAAGAGATAGCCTCTTCAAAATAAAACTCTAGTTTTTTATCCCCTGGCATTCTGTTTATCAGTATGTTGGGGGTTTTTAATTTACAGCAATTTAAGTAAATATAGAATACTGCTATGTCTGTGATTAATATAACCTGGAATCAAATTCAACTAAAAAAACAGGCGGTCGAAATCGACCGCCTGTTCTTTTACTTATAGTGTATCCCGATTTTCGTAAAGCCAGCAATTAAACTAAGTAAAGGACAAAGCAGACAGAAGAATGCAAATGGAGCATAATCCAAGGTTGAAACACCCAATACCTGTGTCAAGAATACACCGCAGACACCCCAAGGAACCAGAGGATTCACAACTGTTCCCGCATCTTCAAGTACCCTCCCAAGCGTTTTTGGATGCAAGCCTAAATCTTCATATTTCTGCTGAAAGGCTTTCCCAGGCAGTATAACTGACAAATATTGTTCCCCCACTAGGAAATTCACACTGATTCCTGCAAATACGGTAGCTGAAATCACTTTCGCTACACTCGTCAATGAATCCTGGACCGCATTTAAAATAGAAGGGATGACTCCTAATTCAAACAATAGTCCGCCCATCGCTAATGCCAACAACACCATCGAAACGGAGAACATCATACTTTCAATGCCGCCCCGCGATAGGATTGAGTCAAGTTGATCCATTCCACTCTTAAGTACAAAGCCGCCGTATAAAATATCTGCTAGTTTCGCAACCGTCAAATTTGGCGTTTGTAAGAATGCTATGACAGCCGCCGAAATAATTCCTGCTGACAATGTCGGAATCGCCGACACCTTTTTCAAAGCCATGACTAGAACGATGACAAACGGCATCAAACTCCATATGCTAATGTTCGTTTCCATTTCCAAGGCTTTGGTCATTGCTTCAATCTCCTCAACACGAGCCAGTTTGACATTCGGTGAAAGGAAATAAAAGATAATAAGTGATATTAAAAAACCTGGAATCGTTGTCCAAAGCATATTATTAATATGTTCAAATAATGGTACTCCAACCGTTCCCGAAGCAAGGTTGGTAGAGTCGGATAATGGAGACATTTTATCCCCAAGAAATGCACCGGAAATGATTGCACCGGCTGTAATCGCCAACGATAAATCCATCGCAGCCGCCATACCGATGAAAGCAACGCCGATTGTGGCTGATGTTGTAAGTGAACTCCCGATACAGAGCCCAATTAGCGAACACACCAGAAATGTGACCGCATAGAAATATTCACCAGAAATCCAGTCAAACCCATAGTACATGATGGTAGGGATCGTCCCGCTTGCCATCCAGATCGAAATTAGCATTCCAATGAAAAAGAATATATAGATAGCTCCCATACCAGAAACTGCACCTTTGACGATAGCCGCCTCCATAATCGAAAATGGCAACTTCTTGATCTTTCCATAAACAAATAGAAATAGGATAGCAGCTATTATTGGAATATGGGGGGCAAGTCCATAATGTATGATACCAGTTGCAATGATTAAGAAAAGAATTGCCAAAACCCCAATTGCTTCAGGTAAGGAGAGTTTTAGCTTTGCATCTTCAAGACGCATGATGTATTTCCCCGCTTTCATGTTGTATATTCTCTGAGGTAAGGATGGACCTTTTAATTCCTCACAATTGCTGAAACGCTTTTAAGTACTAAAGCACTAGATAAATATAAATGAGTTTCTTAAGATTGTCAAAGGAATAATAATCTTTTTTAGTAGATTTTGATTCTTAATAAATTCGACATTTCCTTTTTCCACAAAACGAAACCCATACTTCGATTAGTACAGGTTCATAAATGTCCTAAGATAACAAGGGAAATTACCCCACATTCCCAACGAATGATTACAACGACTGACAGAATCAGCTTCCAAGTTCACCTCCATCAACCATTTCCATTCATTTAGATGTGTTAAAAATGCTCCAGATAATAAAAAAAGCCCGCGTATAAACACGGGCTTCTCCATTATTTCAAATCCATTGGATTATATAATTCCACGTCAGGATTTTTATCCTGGAACCAACGAAGTGCAAACTCATTTTCAAACAGGAATGCGTATTTTTCAAAACGGTCTTTAACAAGTATGCTTCTTGAGCTGTGAAGGTTTTCATCAAGCTTTTCGTCTTCGGCCCAGCGAGTGATTTTACTACCCATACGCTCCATCATGACCTCAACATTGTACTCATTTCTCATCCGATGCTCAAATACTTCAAATTGAAGCTGACCAACCGCACCAAGCAGATATTCTTCCATCCGAACTGTTTTGAAGAGCTGAATGGCCCCTTCTTGTACTAGTTGGTTAATTCCTTTATGGAAATGCTTCTGTTTCATAACGTTTTTAGCTGTTACCCGCATGAATAGTTCTGGGGTAAACTGAGGTAACCGTTCAAACTGAAACATATCTTTACTTGTCGTTATAGTATCACCAATTTGGTAGTTCCCAGTATCATACAAACCAATAATATCTCCGCTTACTGCTTCATTTACCGTGTTCCGATCATCAGCCATGAATTGAGTTGAAGAAGAAAGATTAATTGGTTTACCTGTTCTGCTCAAGTTTACACTCATTCCACGCTCAAATTTACCAGAACAGATACGAAGAAAAGCAATCCGATCACGGTGTTTTGGGTTCATATTCGCTTGAATCTTGAAAATGAAACCAGAAAAATCATTGCTGACAGGACTCATTTCACCTGAAGTTGTCATACGGGCTTGAGGAGCAGGTGCAAACTGCAGATAAGCATCCAAAAACGTCTGAACCCCAAATGTTGTTAAAGCACTTCCGAAAAATACAGGGCTAAGTTTACCATTCGCAATGTTTTCTTCAGAGAATTGGTTCCCCGCTTCCGTCAACAGCATAATTTCTTCTAAAGTTTGCTCATACAACTGTGAATCTTTAAGTTCATGATCCACCTCGAGTTCACCCTCGTCATTCAATGGAAGGAAGCGCTCATCGCCTTCTGTTTTGAACTGTTCGATCCGATTATTAAACCTGTCGTAAATGCCGACAAAATCTTTTCCCATCCCAATTGGCCAGTTCATTGGGTATGTTTCAATGCCCAGTACTTCTTCAAGTTCAGCAAGCAATTCGAGCGGCATTTTCCCTTGGCGGTCCATTTTGTTGATAAATGTGAAAATCGGAATTCCTCTCATCCGGCACACTTTGAATAATTTAACCGTCTGATCCTCGATCCCTTTTGCCGAATCGATAATCATCACGGCGCTGTCAACAGCCATCAATGTACGATATGTGTCTTCACTGAAATCTTGGTGACCTGGTGTATCGAGGATATTCACACGGAAATCATCATAATCAAACTGCATGACTGAAGATGTAACGGAAATTCCCCGTTGCTTTTCAATCTCCATCCAATCACTCGTTGCATATTTCCCTGTTTTTCTAGCTTTAACTGTCCCGGCATCACGAATGGCGCCACCAAACAGCAATAATTTTTCTGTCAAAGTTGTTTTCCCGGCATCCGGGTGGGAGATAATTGCGAAGGTCCGTCGGGATTGAACCTCGTCTTTTAATGTAGTCATAAAATGTTCCTTTCATTATTGGAGTCATCACTAAATATATTTATAGGAAGGCTAATTAGATTTTTCACATTGGAATGTCAACCTTTCTTTGTATGTAAACCAACATACACAATATATGTATGAAAAAATATATCATAAGGCTTAAGCCTTGGCTACTCAGCATTCATTTCAATCAACCTTACTATTTTAACACGATATGAAGGAAAGATGTAGAGGTGAATGAATCACCTTAAGCGGATTTGATGTTATAGCAAAACAAAAGACGCTATATCAGCGCCTCTTATCCAAGTTCATATGGTTATCGTTCATTTACTCATAGTTTAACCAACTTATCTTACTGTCTTCATTGCTTTTTGATTACGTTTGTTTTTCCAACGTTTCTTTACTTGTCTGAATACTATAGGAGCAGCAAAAACGACAGCTCTTTTTAGTAATTTCTTCATTATTGATCATTCCTTTCTTTCTTATCCTATACCCGAATATCTTTATAAAAAACTTTGATTCCAAGAGTTATTTTTCTATTTTCAGCTTAAGTAAATCAATACTAGCTTTTGCTTACACCATTTTGACGTGAATTTTTTCACGCCAGGACTAAGGAAAGCTTAGATTCATATCATTTTCAAGCACCCCATAGTTCAATATAATCCTCCTCATCATTAGGATTGGACCTCTCCCTCATAAAACAACCATAATATTAATTTCCCCAAATGAATATGTATAAATTACATCCTCTTGTTTTATCCTTTATAAAGGTGGGTATATACTAAAAAACTGGAAATTGTTCCAGAAGGTTCCGATATAGAACACCTCAGCCAAATACTTCCGGTAAAGATTCACATATTATCAAGCATCTTCGTATGATATTTCAACTTAAATGAGGGTATTTGATAATGTGTGAAATTGATTTTTTCCTGTAAGGAAAAACAGTCACCATTAATATTTTTAAAATTATTAGGAGGATTCATCGAATGACAGTAACAGGTAAAGTAAAATGGTTTAACAGTGACAAAGGGTTTGGATTTATCGAAGTACCAAACGAAGATGATGTATTCGTACATTTTTCCGCTATTCAGGGCGATGGTTTCAAGACTCTTGATGAAGGTCAAGAAGTACAATTTGAAATTGAAGAAGGAAATCGCGGACCTCAAGCTAAGAACGTCATTAAACTATAAAGAATAGAAACCATATGCAAAAGGATGCCGCCCAACCTGGACGGCATCCTTTCCTTTTTAAGCAACTGCCTGCATTTGTAATGCGTACTTCAACTGTTTTCTAGCCCGAAATAGATTAACTTTGACAGTTGCTTGATTTATCTCAAGTATAGCGGCAATTTCACGTTCTTTTAATCCTTCATTTACCTTCAACAGCAATATCTCCCTTTGTTTTTGAGTCAATTTACATAAGAGATTGGAGACATCTTCTTTTAATGTCCAAATATCAATACCGTTCTCCTCTACCACTTGTCTGCATGCCTGGCTCTCTACCCAATCCACCATCTCCTGCTGAATTAATTGGCATCCCCTTTTTTGCTTACGGGAAAAATCAATTGCTGTTCTCGTAGCGATGCATGCTAGCCATGCTCCTATCTTCTCCCTATTGTTGATCGTATGAAGTTTATTATAGGCTTTTATATAGGTTTCTTGGGTAATATCCTCTGCCAGAAAAGGACATTTAATAATCGCTAAGGCTATATAATAAATCCGCTTATAAAAGGATTGATAAACAAAAGTGAAATCTTCCGTTTGGCAATAACGCTTTTCTTTCACACTCGTTCCTCCTCGCCTCTCATTCGTTAAAGTGCTCCAAAATAAAGCCGGGAACATGATCACCAGAAAAGCTCTTGATATCAATATTTCTGCTATCTTTATAATAAAAGGCAGCTAAATAATCTCCCCCCCAATCGATTTGAGCGTTATCAATTGCCGACTCGATTTCCGAGGTCTGATCAAACTTTAAGCGATTTGACTGCTTTTCAATTCGCTGTACAAGTTCACTTTCAGAAATCGAATTAAAAATTTGTGGATCAGTCTTTGCTACAAGAATATAAGAGATTTCATCAGCCGTTAACCTGGCCTCTTTTGCTTGCCCAGTTTGTTCCATCCAATTCGAAAACTGAGTATAAGAAGAATCCCAATTCAAATAAATAATATTGTTATTCTTCAAAAGAATGTCAATCGACGCATAATCTCCAATAGAATTTGTCATTTGAGCCAGCGACTGATTTTTCAGGTCTTCCGATAATGCCTGTACCGCTTCTTTAAGCTCCTGACTGTCCGTAATGTTTACAGATTTGTCCAATTCTCCGCTCGCAGTTATATTGATTTTAGAAACATCCTCAGTTGACACATTTAATAACTCATTAACGGTTTTTTTATATTCACTAGACTCATAAATTTTCGCCAGTAGTGGCAGGTATGAATCGTAGTTTTGCAAATGATACTCTCTTGCTATTCGTTTTCCATTCTTAAGTTCATACATAAGAAATACAGAGTGATTTATATTTAAATCACCAATGGAAGCCTTTTTACCTTTTTCGATAATTTGCTGATGCAATAACCTCAGCGCTTCTATATTTTCTTTTTCTTTCAAATAAGTGAACTTACCATTTGAAGAGTCATCTTCATAATAGAGTAGGGGATTGTTTCCAATATAAATTTGGTTAATCATCTTTATATCAGGAACCTTTGACTCATAATGAACAGGATCTAATTTTAGGATGACAGCAAGCAAAATAATAACCACCGCAAATGATACAAATCCTTTCAAATTGACACGGATTCGCCATGTCTTTTGCAGGACGATTTCACCTAGATAATATCCAATCAATGATCCGACAATATAGCCGAAAAATATCCATCCTAGTTTCCCTGTAGTTTCGCTAAAATAAAATCCTGTAAACAACATTATGCTTATCGTCAATCCGAACTTAAATAGCGGTTTTATCATAGGAAAAACAAATGCCTGTGAGACATGCTCCAACTTTCTCCGCTCATAGAGAAACAGCGAAATCAGTAGAAAAAGCAAGATTAATAGTCCATAGATTAATATATTAACCGAGAAAAATTCCATTTTTTCCATCTCGGTTGCAGCTAATAATGGAGAAATGCTATTGATATTGGCACTTAAATAATAATCTGCAGAAAATCCCGCTAGCAAAAACTTCACATTAGCAACAAACAAAACAAATAAGCCAACCGGCAAAGCAAGCAAGATATAAGTTAGTAGGCCTTGCAAGGCAGATAATCCCGTAACCATTCCTACTAAAACAGCCACAGAAAAGATCATTGCTTCCATGAAAAATGTAATTCCCATCCAGGACCAAATATCTGCAAGGGTATACAGCCTCTCTACATCTATTGCCGAGTGGAACAATATCAATATTAAGCCTGTAAGTAAAATAGGCAGTATAATAAAGCCAATTCCCGTTCCAATCATATGAAAATAAATGCTGCGTCTAGTAATCGGTAAACTATGTATAAAGTCCGAAGCTTGTTTTATCTGCAAAAACCGAAATAGGAAGATGGCAAGCAACACTGGGATAACTATGACTAAGACGAATTGTATCATCTGCTGACTGGAAAAAAGATTTTCGAATTTTACAAATTCACTATTTTCATTTAAAACAATCGTCAAAATTTCCAAAGGCAACGCAAAGATGAGGCCGATAAAATAAAGGAAACCTATCCAGCCGGAACATCTGAAAATATAGATAATCAGTTCTCTATTAAACAAGGTTATTCTGGATGACATAACCTATATCCCCCATTTCATAAATGAATATTTCCTCTAAAGTAAGGGGTAGCATATCGAATATTTCTGGTTGAAACTGATTAAAGTGGGATTCAATCTCGGATTTCTTACCCTTAACAATGCAAACAATCACGCTGCCTCGCCTCTCCTTATTAAGAACTTGAACTCCGCGATAAATCCCGTAAGGAATCTTATTTTTGAAGGCAATCTGTACTTTATGTACATCCGCTTTTAAATCGTCCAAATCTTTTTGGATAATAAGTTCCCCTTTGTGTAATATTCCCACATGATCGGCTAAATCTTCAATTTCCCGGAGGTTGTGGGACGAAATCAAAATTGTCATTTTCCGTTCAGATACATCCTGAATCAACAACTGTTTCACGTTTTTGCGCATAACCGGATCCAGCCCATCAAAGGGTTCATCAAGAATGAGAACTTCCGGCATGGTTGAGAGAGCCAACCAAAAAGCAACCTGTCTCTGCATCCCCTTTGACAATTTATGTATTTTATTTTGAAAGGGAATGGGAAACACTTCCTGTAATTGATAGAAACGTTCTTGATTCCAGTCACTATAAATATGACTATAAAAGCCTGCCATTTGCATAATAGTATAGTTAGCCAAGAAATAAGGTGTGTCAGGAAGGAAGAAACAACGATTTTTCACTTCTCGGTTTTCAAAGACATGGGATTGATCAATAAGTACCTCGCCGCAATCCTGAATTAAATTGCCCGAAAGCATTTTTAAAAGGGTCGTTTTTCCGGCACCATTAGATCCTAACAACCCAAAAATTGAGCCTTCATGAATAACCAAGGTTACATCCTTGATTGCTTCTTTGCCTTCATATAATTTACTCACCTGTTTTATTTCAATCATGACTCTCCCCCCTTGGCTAAAGCACTAATTTCTTTAACTAACTTGTAGATTTCATTTTTATCAATTCCAATATACAGTGCTTCAGCAAGAACCTTTGTAAGTTCGGATTTTATCTTCTCTTCTTTTAAGGAATTCTTCAAAGTTTTAGGAGGTGCCACAAAGTTTCCTTTACCCGGCAATGTATAAATATATCCGTCCAATTCAAGCTGTTTGTAAGCTTTTTGAATCGTATTAGGATTGATGGTCAATTTCTGTGCCAATATTCTAACAGAAGGAAGTTGATTATGTTCCTGCAAAACTTCATTAATCATAAGTTCCTTTATCTTATCCATCAATTGCTCATAAATAGGTTTTCTACTTTGCACATCCAACTCGAACATCATCAACCCCCCCTCTCTGCACTTAGTGTATTACTCTTCCTAATACAGTTCATTATAAAACATTTTCTTCCAATTTAAAACCATTTTTTTGAAGTATTACATAGTTCATATTCTTATCCTACCTCTCATTCTTTTGTTTAATAAGCCTTGTATTAGGGAACTAAAGAATTTAAGAATATAAAAAAGGAGTTGTTTTCATTGAAACCATTATATTCAGCAGTCGTTACTGTACACGGTGGTCGTGAAGGACATGTGAAATCAGAGGATGGTATTCTTGATTTTGATGTAAGATCACCGAAGGAATTAGGTGGATCCGGTGAGAAAGCAACCAACCCGGAACAGTTATTCGCCGCCGGATATGCTGCCTGTTTTGACAGTGCATTGAATCTTGTCCTGCAGAAAGCAAAAAAGAAAGTTGATACTTCTGTGACCGCAAATGTCACAATTGGGAAAGATGAAGAAGACGGTGGTTTCAAATTGGCTGTAAGGCTGGATATCTCCATCCCTGATCTTAGTCGGGAAGAAGCAGAAGACTTTGCAAAAAAAGCTCACATGACCTGTCCCTATTCAAAATCAATTCGTGGGAATCTCGACGTGACATTGAATTTGGTATAAAAATTCATTTTTTTTAAAAAGAATGGGCCCAGCCTTTGCTGAGCTCATTCTTTTTTATTTAACTCCTTCTAAATTCTTCATTTTCAATAGGAAGCATAGCCCGATTACTGTCATGATAATCAGTGAGCCTAATGCCATCCGGCTAGCCAATGTGCCGAGGTCATGGAAAATTAACGTAATTGTTCCATACATAAGGGGACCTATTATTGAAGAAACTTTTCCTGAGAATGCAAAGAGTCCAAAAAACTGCCCCCTTTTCTCCACTGGTGTCAATTCAATAATGAATGTCCGGGATGTTACCCACATCGACCCGAGTGCAATGCCAAACATGCTCCCGGCAATCCAGAACCAAAGAGGAGTTTGGGCAAAGACCGCCACAAATAAGGCGACTAGGAGCAGAATACCCACATATGTAACTGCAAGCCGTGGGCCCTTTGCCTGAGTTATATACCCAAATAGAAACGAACCAATAATACTGGATACCGTTGAGACCAGATAAAGTAAAATGAATCCACCTGAAGAAAATCCAACAACGGTCTTCGCGTAAACGGCCATCATGCCAATTGTTGTCGCAATTGCATCATTTAAGAAAAAATACGCAATCATAAATGTAAATACTAATTGATAAGATCTCATCTCTTTAAATGTTGCTATAATTTCCTTATAACCTGAAAAAAAAGGTTGTTTTACCTTTTGCTGTTTTGGCGTTTCTTTTAGAAAAAAGAATAATGGAAGGGAAAAAATCAGAAATAAGATAGAGGTGGGGATAAAGGCTTCATGTGAACTCCCTTTACTAATAAATGGATAGATGGACAGACCGACAAGCGTTCCAATGTAGCCTACAGCGACACCAAACCCTGATATTAGCGGCAATTGCTGCTTAGTGCCTAGATCGCTCATCATCGTATCATAGAAAACAAGACTTGAATGATAGAAAAACTTTGCTACCACAAATAAAATAATGACAATCACTAAGGAAATTGGGATACCAAGAAGATTTCCTTTCAACGATAGACCACCAAAAATCCCCATTAAAAAAGTCGCTGCAACTGAAACCAATGTGAAAATTATGATATATTTCTTCATCTTTCCTGTTCGGTCAATCATTACACCAAATAGTGGAGAAAACAGAACAAGAAATAAACTGGCAATCGCATTCGCATAGGAAATGAAGGTACTAGCAATCTGATCAAGAACAGCATTTTCTCCGATTTGTTCCTGAAGAAAGAAGGGAAAGAAAATTGTATTAATATTAGAAGAAAAAATCGTGTTGGCAAAATCGTAAAAGGCCCAAGAGAGAATTGGAAGAGAAAAAAATAAACTTAGATTCCCCTTCCATTTTTTAGAATTCGGTTTCAATTGCAGTTGCATCTGCCTTCCCCCTTATCATAGACTTAATTTATAAGTATTCCATACATACCTATAAAATCCTTTTAAGATAAAAAAACAATAATTAGCTGCATAATGAAAGCTAAATCCAATTCATGATTTCTTACCACTTAAAATACATGATTAAAAGAGGTTATCAGTATACAGAGGTCTTTTATTTTATTTATCATAGGGGTAAAGGATTGCAAAAAGTTTTGATTACTGTTGGCAAAGGGAGTGTGCAAGGTGATAGCATTTTTTCTTATCTTGGTAACTATACTGGTCCTGTTGGTGCTCTACTTTAAAAAAACGAAAAGTAACTTCCCAGACAACTTCACTATGCAGCATTCCCCCCTCAAGATTGGACATCGCGGGGCATCTGGATATTGCCCTGAGAATACGATGGCATCCTATTATAAAGCGATTGAATTGGGCGCTGATTTCCTAGAAGTCGATATTCATCTTAGTAAAGATGGTATCCTAGTGGTTCATCATGATTCTACACTCGATCGAACGACAAACGGAAAAGGAAACCTTCGAGATTACACAGTAGCTGAATTAAAGGAATTGGATGCTGGAAGCTGGTTTCATGCTCGTTTTAAGGACGAAAGAGTTCCTTTACTTAGCGAGATATTTGAAAATTTCCGGTCTGAGGTTGGAATATTAATAGAAATAAAGCATCCATCTCTTTACCCTGGAATTGAAAAGAAACTTGCAGAAGAATTAAGCAAAAGAGAGGATTATACATCAGATAAAAAAAGAATTCTGGTTCATTCGTTTGATATGGAATCCATGAAAAGGTTTCATCAATTAATGCCAGACATTCCAGTCGGGGTATTGATAAAGCGGCGTATTTCTGATCAAAAATTGAAAGAGATAGCAGAGTTTGCTTCGTTTTTAAATCCAAAACAAACCATTTTGAGTACCAAGCTGCAAATGCGAATCCAAGAGCAAGGGATGAAAGTATTTACATGGACCGTCAACAATAAAAAACAAATTCATATGTTAAAGAAGATGAAATTGGATGGAATCATATCCGATTTCCCAGATTATTTTATAGATTAAACCTCATAGGTATTAGTTTACAAAAAAACCAATCCACTTTTGTGGATTGGTTTTTTTAATAACATTGAAAAGAGCGTATTTCACTCGCGTCCGTTCCATAATAGGCCCAACGTTGCTGACTTGGTCTCCATCGATATCCAGCCACAGAATTATAGCCAACATAGGTAGGGTAAAACCAAAATGAGCGGCCATTTATTAACCATACATACGTATTTTGGTATAAGCATCCTTTCATTGAACCAGCGTCAATGGCCTTAATCATTCCACCAGGAAACTGCGGAATAAATAGCGGCGGCGCTTTGTGAGGAGGTCCTCCTCCTTGTGGTGGTCGCGGCGGTTGACCTCCTCCCCCTTGTGGTGGCCGCGGCGGCGGTTGACCTCCTCCCCCTTGTGGTGGTCGCGGCGGCGGTTGACCTCCTCCCCCTTGTGGTGGCCGCGGCGGCGGTTGACCTCCTCCCCCTTGTGGTGGCCGCGGCGGCGGTTGACCTCCTCCCCCTTGTGGTGGCCGCGGCGGCGGTTGACCTCCTCCTTGCGGTGGTCCTGGTGGCAGCTGTCTTTCTCCTAAAACCTGATTTCCCAAATGATATGGGTCCGACAAGAAACCATTGTCAATATATGGGGTATATTCATTTGGATAAAGGTTATTTTCAATACCGTTATAGTCGTTTTGTTGATTAGATGGTTCGTATGATTTCATACCTTTTCACCTCATATTTGAACTTCATTTATCCATATGTAGACGAATGACCATGTGTGCTTTATTTACCTCTCTTAATGCAGCTTTCTAATGATGTATTAATGACCAGAATTATATATCAGAAAAAATTACCTGTTTATTTTTTGAAAAAATCCCTATATTTTTAGCTTTATTGGCCTAGAATTTGTTATAGTGTTACTAGTGATTTATATTTTGAAAAATTATATAGTCACTATTAGGCTCTAAAGCGTTTCTCTTGTTAGCCGAGAACCAATCTTACAATTTTTTTATCTTAGAAAAAACGAGGGATTCCTATGTGGGAATTATTGTTAGAATTTGATTATCAAACCGTTCGCCATGCGGTATGGGCAGGATACTTGTTTACCTTTGTCTTTCCACTGGCAGCGTTTTACTTCTTAAATAAAAAGCAGTCACTCTTAAACGATAAATATCAAGCTTCTGTTCATTCAGGTCATGGTGTATCCCCTGTTTATACAGGTAGCATTTATGACTGGCGTGGAGCACAGCGCTTTTTCACTTATATTCGTCAAAAGGACTCGCCTGATGATTCAGATGAGCCAAGCCTCCTTTCCATTGTTTAATTAAAAACAATTCGAGGAGGAAATTATTTTGAAAAAGAAAAATATTTTACTTATTTCAGCTCTATTTTTATCAACCATCCTGTTGACAGGATGTTCGGCAGCTACAAGCGGCCCATTTCATACTGCATTGGTTAACCCAATGACAAAGATGCTTGAATTCAATGCTAATTTATTTAACGGGAACTATGGTCTAAGCATCATTATGATGACATTTTTCATACGTCTCGTTTTGCTTCCATTGACTGCCAAGCAATATAAAACACAGCTCAGTATGAAAACCAAAATGAATGGGCTAAAACCAGAAATGACAGCAATACAACAGAAAATTAAAGAAACAAAGGATCCAGCAAAACAAAAGGCTCTGCAGCAGGAAATGATGCAGCTTTATCAAAAACATGGTGTCAATCCTTTAAATATGGGCTGTCTTCCACTTTTGATTCAAATGCCAATCTTAATGGGCTTTTATTATGCGATTCAAGGTTCTCATGAAATTGCGACACATAGCTTCCTGTGGTTCAGCCTTGGCCAACCGAATATCGCCATGGCAATCATCGCCGGCGTCATCTATTATTTCCAATCGGTCATTTCAATGAGACAAATGCCAGAGGAACAGCAGAAACAAATGAAAATGATGAGCCTGCTCTCACCAGCAATGATTTTATTCATTTCTTTCTCTGCGCCTGCTGCATTACCTCTTTATTGGTCAATAGGTGGATTATTTATGATTGTTCAGTCTATTGTACTTCAGCGTGTATATAAGAAAGATCAACCCGCTGTCACTGTCGTAAAAGAAACGATTATGAAAAAAAGCTAATCCAAATTGGATTAGCTTTTTTTTCGTTTATTTAACCATAATAAATACAAAAATTGTAGGTTCATTCTCTCTTGCAAAAAAAATATAAGACATGATAAACATGTCAATAAATTTCTGCAGCATGTATTTTTAATTCTTTATTACCATTTTTAATAATCTAATTCAAAGAAAGTTCTTTTGACACTCGTATAAAAGCATATTTTTTCTATAATTTACCATTATATTTATTACGAAGAAAGGTATAATTCCTTATTTTTCCAAAATATACATTCCTACAATATGTTCATTTTCGATAATTCGAGTTTCACATCCTAAAATATGACAATTTTCCCGTTTACCTGTTCGTTATCATTAAAGGAGCATCAGTGTTCTACATACTGGCCATCTAGAAAGAATGGAGGTGCATTGTACCTGTAGACTGGTCGAAGTTTTTGTTCTTTGAAAATAGAATAGGGGGAAAACAATTGCAAAAAAAACGAAGAACGAAATGGTTAGCGTTAATATTCGCTATCATGCTTATTGGATCGCTGGTAATTCCAACAAACTCTATCGCAGCAACTTCAAACAAAATCCATACCTCCGCTAAAGATGAATTAACGGGGAAGAATCAAAAGAAAGTCGCCTCAAAAGTACTTACTCAGTTTAAAAAAAATGATCAGGTAACGTTTCTCGTTAAATTCAAAGAGCAAGTAGACACCAAAGACGTATCCTCAAAGGCTGCCAAAACAGCAAAATCACAAAAGTTATCTGCGAATAATTCAAAGTTACTTAAACGATCAAGTGTAGTATCTGAGCTTCGTGCTACAGCTCTTCAAACACAAGCGAATATTAAAAACTACTTAGATAAGCAAGAAAAAGCTGGTAAGGCGAAAGATTTTCAATCCTTTTATATTGTTAATGCGATTGCTGTGACAGCTACAAAGGATGTTATGGAGCAAATCGCTGCTTTTCCTGAAGTAGAAAAAATTATGCCAAATGAGACTAGGCAGCTAATTCAACCGGCAAGTAAGACTGCAGCTGCAAAGACCCTTAAAGGCTCAGAAGCGAGCCAAACAAAAGCCGATACCTCTTCAATTGAGTGGAATATTGAAAAAATCGGTGCTCCTGCTGTATGGAATATGGGCATTGATGGAGCAGGAACGGTTATTGCTTCTATCGATACAGGTGTCCAATGGAACCACCCGGCCTTGAAAACAAAGTACCGCGGGTATAACCCTGCCAATCCAGATGTTCCAAATAATGAATATAACTGGTTTGATGCTGTAAGCGGACAAGCTTCACCATATGATGATTTAGATCATGGAACTCACACAATTGGTACGATGGTGGGCTCTGAACCAAATGGTGCAAATCAAATCGGAGTTGCTCCAGGTGCCACATTCATTTCAGTTAAAGCTTTTTCTAACGATGGCGGTTCAGACATTGATTTATTAGAAGCAGGAGAATGGGTTATCGCTCCAAAAGATGCTGCTGGTAATCCTCATCCTGAGAAAGCACCAGATGTTGTCAATAACTCTTGGGGCGGCGGAGCTGGACTCGACGAGTGGTATCGCCCAATGGTACAAGCATGGAAAGCTGCCGAGATATTTCCTGAATTCTCTGCTGGAAATACTACATTGTCTAATCCCGGCGGTGCTGGTTCAGTAGCAAATCCAGCAAACTATCCAGAGGCCTTTGCCACTGGCGCAACAGATCTTAACAACCAAGTTGGCAGTTTCTCTTTACGTGGTCCATCTCCATATGGAGAAATTAAACCTGACATCTCCGCACCAGGCGTTAACATTCGTTCTGCCGTTCCTGGCGGTGCATATGAAGGCGGCTGGAATGGCACTTCAATGGCCGGTCCTCACATTTCAGCGGTTGCCGCTCTATTACGACAAGCAAATGCCAGCTTAACTGTTGACCAGCTTGAGGAAATCTTACTTACAACTGCCACTCCTTTGACAGACAATAATTATCCGACAAGTCCCAACCATGCTTACGGCTATGGCCTTGTTAATGCATTTGATGCAGTTTCCTCTGTTGTAAGCGGACTTGGGAAAATTGAGGGTAAAGTTACCAAAGCTGGAGATGACTCAGAAGCAGCTGTCATTTCCCATAAGGCACCAAAAAATTCGTATAAAAAAATGGATATAACACTTCAAGCTGAAGTGTCAGATAATGTAAGTGTCACTACCGTTAAACTTAGCTACCAAAAAGCCGACGGAACTTGGGTTGAAGTCAAGGCTGAGAGAACGAGCGGTGACTATAAATCAGGAACGTATGAAGCCACGATTCCAGGGTCAGAGCTGACTGAAGATTCAGTCGCTTACAAATGGACCGCAACTGACTTCGGAGGCTCAGTAACAGCTACTGACTCTTATACCGTTGAGCTATTGCCAGGAATCAGTGTGGGTTATACAGAGGACTTTGAACAAGATCCTATTGGATGGACCTCTTCCGGCACAAACAATAACTGGGAATGGGGTATTCCGACAAGTGGACCTGGCTCTGCAGCATCAGGTCAAAAGGTTTATGCTACAAACCTGGCTGGAAACTATGCTAATAGTGCCAATATGAGCCTATCCATGCCTCCAGTCGATGTTCCTGAAGGCACAAGTTATTTACAATTTAAACATTGGTTCGAACTTGAAAAAAATTATGATTTCGGACATGTATTTATCTCTACAAACGGAACAAACTGGGTACAAGCGGCTCGTTTTAATGATAAGTCAAATAGTTGGATCGATGGTGAAGTTAACTTAAGCCAATATGCTGGAGAAAGAATCTATATTGCCTTTAATGTCACATCTGATGGATCAGTCCAAAAACCTGGCTGGTATATTGATGATGTTAAATTGGCTGATACTTCCCTGCAGCCTGCTGCAAAAGCTAAAACAGGACTAGGCGTTATCAAGTCTGACTCTTCTGTTTCAGCTAAGCCCAAAGTTGACCCTGATAAAATTAAGCCAATTGCAGATAAAGTGAAAAAAGCACCTGAAAAAGACCAGCCTGCCCCAGTACTTCTTCCATTACAGGCACAGGTCAGTGTTTTAGAAACTGGAAGATCTGTTTATACAAACCCACAAGATGGATCTTACCAACTTACACATGCATCAGGTTCATACACATTGCAAGCAGAAACATACGGTTATCGATCACAAACAGAAACAGTCAACGTCGAACAAGATGCAACATCAACTGCTAACTTTACGCTTCAAGAAATTCCAAAAGGAACAATCAACGGTACAATCACCAACAAAATTACTGGCGAACCAGTCTCTGGTGCTACAGTATACTTTCTTGAGGATGCCGCTATTCAGCCAGTGACTACAAATTCGGACGGTGAATACACTCTATCCGCTTATGAAGGAAAATATACTTTGAAAGTCATGGCTCCTTCTTATTACGGCAGTGAAGCATCCGTAACGATTTCGGACGGTAACAGCTCCAGGAAAGATATTGAACTGAAACCGTTCATCGGGTACCCAGATGAGATTAAGTATGACGACGGAACAGCAGAAAACGCCCGCGCCTTTAATACGGCAGGCAATAGCTGGGCTGTGAAAATGTCGTTAGCTTCGGAAAATAAAACGGCAAATGTAACCGGCGCCCTTTTACGTTTCTGGGATACCACATGGCCTGCTCCAGGCGGGACTGAATTCCAAGTTTCAGTGTATGATGCATCGGGAACAGATGGGTCGCCAGGCAAAAAAATCGCAGGTCCTTTTAATGAGACTGCGTTGCGCGACGGTCAATGGACACATGTTGATTTGAGCGAACATGGAATCATGGTTGAAGGTGATTTCTTTATTGTTTATACCCAAACAAAGGCCAATCCGAATTCACCAGGATTAGCTACTGATGAAGATGGACCAAATGCAGGACGAAGCTGGCAGGGAGTCAGCGATTCATGGTCGCAATCCCCAACTGAGGAAGGAAATTATATGATTCGTGCAACTGTCGACTACGAAGTAAAGGAACCTGTAATTACCTCTCCAAAAGACGGTGCTTATTCAAATCAAAAAGAAGTAACGGTTGAAGGTACATCTGCACCTACAACAAAAGTAGATATTTTTAACAAAGGGGAGAAAGTAGCAAGTACGGATTCTACTGATAAAGGAACCTTCGCTGTTCCGGTCACATTAAGCAACGGTGAAAATACTTTGACAGCAAAAGCTCGGACAAGCCAAGGTTCAACTGAGGCCTCTTTGCCTGTAAAAGTTATATTGGATACCGCTAATCCGGAACTAGCAATTACTTCACCTACAGATGGCAGCAAAGTAAATCGTGAAACAGTTACTGTTAAGGGAACAGTTTCGGATGATAATCTTAATTCGGTTAAAGTAAACGGACAGAAGGCCGATGTGAAAGATAACACCTTCTCCTATCGCCTTCTACTGGATAAAGGAATCAATAAAATTAAGGTAGTTGCTCAAGATAAGGCAGGCAATAAAATCACTAAATCTGTCTCCATCGATGTAAAATATACCGCTCCAGAAATTTCCGATTTAGTGCCAAATGAGGATAAAATCTTAAAAAGCGGTGAATCGGTCAAAATCGAATTCGACAGTGAACCTGGCTTGGCAGCAAATTTCTCCATTTTGATGCCTCTGACAAATGCAGGAGGCATTGCGAATGCAACTGAATTACCAATGAAAGAAACATCTTCAGGACATTATGTCGGCTACTATACCGCCACAACGAATGTAAAGGCACCTGGTGCTGTTGTGGAAGTAAAAGCAGCAGATAGCTATGGTAATATTACAACACAAAGAGCGGCAGGTAAGCTTTGGATTAACGCTAAAAAGTAAAATGCAAAAGCCATGCTTTCTATGCCTAACGGCCGGAAGCATGGCTTTTTTAATACAAATGGGGCCTATATTAGTGCAATTTTCTTTGACACTATAAAATGCCTCACATCCTCCCTGCTTTGAAAAGAACATTTATCTAATTCCATAGATAGTAAAAAGGGAAGTTTATATAATTAAAAAGTAAATTCCCCTCAAGATTGAGCGGAATTTACTTTTTTATTTCTTCGGCAATAGATTTTTTGAAACTGTTTCGAAAAACTGATCTACATAGTCGAAATCCGTGTAAAAGAATAATAAAAGATCACCCGGTTGTGATACTTCCCACGCTTTTACGAATGCGTCTAATTCATTAGGTACGATATATGTCTTGTCTTTATGTAATCCTTCTTCTATCGCAGCTTCCCGAAGCAGCTTGGCTACCTCCAACGGTACTCTTCCCCGTAAATCATCGTCTTCTTTAATGATGAACAGATCTGAATGTTTTGCTACGACCTCTGACAATCTGATGAGTTCTTCGTCAATACGGTCTCCTGGTCCTGCCAAAACAGTGATAATGCGATTTCTGTTATAGGCACTAACCGTATCGAAAATGGCCTGCAACCCTGCTACGTTATGGGCGTAATCGATAATAACGGTTCGTTCTTTTAGTTTTTTTAAATTGAAACGTCCTTTAGACAATTTTTTATCAGGCATAAACGCAATAGCCTTCTTTCGTAATTCTTCCATTGAAATACCTTGCGTATGTGCCGCGGCTAACGCTTGAAGTAAATTAGCGATATTATGTCGCGCCATGCCAGAAATCGTTATTGGGATTTGAGTGCAATCCATAAATTGATGTATCACACCATCTGATGAATAACTGATTATACCTTGTTCATCAACAAACCAAACCTTACGTCCTTCATTTATCGCGGCTTTCACCAATGGCTGAGTGGCATATGTAGAGGTGTATATAACCTCTCCATCAGTATACTCTGCCATAGCAGCTACATTCGGATCATCGGCATTCAAAACACAATAACCCGTTTTTTGAACGACCTCAGCTACTAGCCTCTTTAATTTAACGAGATCGTCTAGTGTTTCAATTCCGTCACTGCCAAGGTGATCTTCACTCACATTTGTAATAATACCAACATCACATTGACGAAAAGCTAGACCTTCACGAAGAATTCCTCCTCGTGCTGTTTCTAAAACAGCTACATCGACTTCAGGATGGGCCAATATGGTTCTTGCACTAATAGGGCCACTGCAGTCACCTTGTACCAATACCTCTTCGCCGATATACACTCCATCTGAATTCGTCATTCCAACCTTTGTCTTCACATCTGAAAGAAAATAATGAACCAATCGGGTTGTTGTTGTCTTTCCATTTGTCCCAGTTACTGCAATAATCGGGATTGCGGCCTCTTCTCGAGTTGGGAATAAATAATCTACGATGGCTTTGCCAACATCCCTTTTTTTTCCTTCACTTGGATAATGATGCATTCGAATCCCTGGTGCAGCATTCACTTCAATTATTGCCGTTTTTAAATGATTGAAAGGATTTGATATATCCTGACAGATTAAATCTATTCCCGCAATATCCAATCCGATAGCCTTGGCAGCAGCTATCGCCATATTCCTAATAGTTGGATGAACCTGGTCCGTTACATCAATAGCCTTTCCACCAGTTGAAAGGTTCGCATTACCGACAACTTGGACCAACTCACCTTGTTTCGGAATAGTATCAAGGTTCCGGTTCGATTTCTCCAAGTAACATGTTACCGTATGTGTAAGTGGAATTTTTGACATCGGCTTTTCATGTCCGTCTCCCCGCAACGAATTGAGGTTTTCCTTTTCTATCAATCTGCGTAACGTCTCTTTTCCATTCCCAATAACATAGGGAGGAAGCCGCAAACTTGTAGCTGTTAGCTCTCCGTTGACTATCAGTAACCGATAATCATGTCCTTCAAAATGACGTTCCACAATGTATTTTTCCACATGAGAATCCAAACAATGGATGACATTAAACAACTCATCCTTATTTTTAATATGGGTTATGACACCCTGGCCCTGTCTGCCGTTATACGGTTTTATAACAAGCGGGAAACCAAGCCTGTCGGCTGAGTCAAATATATCTTCAATTGAGTAGGCGATTTCTCCTTCTGGTACTGGGAGACTGCAACCTTTTAAAATAGCCTTGGTCAATGATTTATCACAGGAATTCTCAACGGCGATATTTGAAGTTTGGCTTGAAATTGTCGCCTGGACATACTTCTGCCTTGAACCAGTTCCTAAGCGCAATAAACTCTCTTCGCCTATTCGTTCGACAGGGATTTTTTTTGAGTGAGCCGCCTGATAAATGGCTTCGGTACTAGGACCAAGTTTATTTTTATAATATAACTGTTCAATTTGGTTCACATATAATTGTACATTGATATGTTTTTCATCATTCAGGATAGCTTCTACGATTTCTTTTGCAGCTAAAAATGCTTGAAGACCTGACTTAGGCTCCTGATAGTCATAGGTAACATAATAAAGCCCTTGTTTTTTCATCATAATCGTTTTTCCACGAATGGCATTGATTCCAGCCATATTTTGGAGTTCAATCGTCATATGCTCCAAAATATGGCCCATCCAAGTACCCCGTTTCAGCCTCTCAGCGAATCCGCCTTGATATCCTTGTGAACAAGTATGGCTGCCAAGGTTAGGGAGAGTCTTTAACAACTTTTCATTAAACCCAGGAATAGCATCAGATGGCTTTTTTTCCAGTTCCTCTATATCTAATTCTATACAGATCGTTGGTGTATAAGAAAAATAATTTGGCCCTTTTAAAAAACGGACTCGATTGATTATCATGATTGGATCCCCTTTTTCATCAACAATTTTCTTGTATGCAAGTCAAAACGATAGCCTCTTGTAAGTGTATGAAGCTGAAACCCTGAGAGGGTCAACTCTTCACTGCCATTTTCAGAAGACGTGATATTGATATAATCACTTTTGCTTCCATCAAGCACTAAAACCTGATGTTGACCAAATACTTCAAATTGTCCATCTTTCACTAATATTGCTGTATTTTCATCAATACCTATACCAATAATTTCTTTATTTTCTGCTATCGCACTTAAAAGTCGATCAAAGCGACCACGCTGCGAAAAATGTTGATCAATAAGCAGGCCGTCTAGAAAGCCGAACCCTTTTCCAATCTCCACTTTTAATTTATCATCATTCAGCATCGTGTCAGCTGCGACAATCATTTGCTTACCCATAATTGAAGCACCCGCACTTGTCCCAGCTAGAACCATTCCATTATGCCAGGCCTTTGAAAGAGTATTGTGAAATTTTGACTGCCCAATAAGCTCGGATAATCGGCTTTGGTTTCCTCCGGTTATAAAGATAGCTGAAAAAGAGGCCAGTTGTTCACAAATGGCCTGTTCCTCTGCATCCTTTCTTGAATTCAACTTGATAACTTCAACCTTGCTCACGCCTAAATCTCTAAAAATCCTGATATACTCTTTACTCACTTCTTCAGGAATTTCACTCGCTGTAGGCAGGATGCCAATTCCACCTTCAGAGCGTATTGCAAGCTCGACAAATTTATTTAATACTTCACCTTCAAGGCACTTATCCTCAGCCCCACCGATGATAAGTAATTCACCACAATTCATTGCTCATACTCACCTTTACATATGGATTAAAATCATGAAGTTTTTCTAAACAGAACACATAATGAATAGTATGGCCTTTTGTCATAGTCTTCATTCATAAATTTAGCAAACTGTAGAATTTTGTTTAACTTAATGACATTAGAGGAAAAGTAATAGAGAAAATAATAAAAGGAGTGTGTAAAAATGAGCCAAAACCAATTAAAAGAACAAGTATTGAATATCATCGGCGATCATAAAATAGGTGTTCTATCATCAGTAGAAGATAACAAACCACATTCACGTTATATGACATTTTTCAACGACGAATTAACTTTTTATACACCAACAAGTGCATCCACAGAAAAAATAGATGAAATTGAAAAGAATCCTAATGTTCATATCCTAATCGGCTATGAAGATAAAGGATTCGGCGATTCTTACGTGGAAATCTCAGGGACCTCGAAAATAAACGACTCACAGGAACTAAAGAAAAAATTATGGGATACGTCATTTAAAAATTGGTTTGACGGACCAGAAGATCCAAACTATCTATTCCTTCAAATTAAGCCTGAAAGCATCCGTTTGATGAATAACAATGGTGAACCTCCACAAGAATTACAATTATAAAAATTGTCGGGACGTAAGGTAATTATAATTTACGACTAAATCTCATGTACTTACGAGTAAATGATCAAAACTCACGAGTAAATTGGCAAAACTCACGAGTAAATGATTTAAAATCACGAGTAAAATTTGGATTATCGCTAAAATAAAAGGATGCTTCTGCCTAAAAAGCCCACACTCGATATGTAATGAGTGTGGGCTTTTTTTCAATCATACTAGTTCTGATTGTATATAATGCAAGATTAGATTTGCAGTATGCTTTAATGAAGAGATATGTGTTCTTTCAAAGGCGTGAGATGCGTCAATCCCCGGACCGATCAAGCCATGAACCAAATCGTATCCTGCTCGGATTGCTGCGGAAGCATCCGATCCATAATACGGATAAATATCGACGCGATAGTCAATAGCGTTTGCTTTGGCAAGGGCGGCAAGGTGCTGACGCAATTTATAGTGATAAGGACCGGAAGAGTCTTTGGCGCAAATGGAAACGCTGTATTCATCCGTCGTTTGGCCATCACCGATCGCTCCCATATCAACGGCTAGATATTCAACTGTTTTCTCTGGGATATTAGAATTCCCGCCATAGCCTATTTCTTCATTGTTAGAAATCAAGAAATGAGTGGTATATGCCAATTTAATCTTCCCTGCAGAAATCAGGTCAATGATATGAAGAAGAATGCCAACGCTTGCCTTATCATCCAAGTGCCTTGATTTCAAAAAGCCAGTCTCTGTGAATTCTACCCTTGGTTCAAATGATACAAAGTCTCCCACAGAGATGCCAATTGCCTCTGTTTCCGCTTTTGATTTCACAACTGCGTCAATACGGACTTCAATGGTCTCCTCATTACGTTTGGCATCACCGGCATTTTTATACACATGCACAGACGTTTGATTGATTAGAATCGTCCCTGTGACAAAAGCTCCGTCAGCCGTATGAATTTTGCAGTATTCCCCTTCCACTGAATTCCAGCGGAAACCACCGATCATCGACAATTTCAGACGGCCATTCGGCTTAATTTCCTTGACCATAGCTCCCAGTGTGTCGACATGTGCTGTCAGCAAACGATGTCTGGTATCATCTTCACCTTTTAAAGTAGCTAGCAATGCTCCTTTATTCGTGATTTGATAGGGTACCTGCTTGCTCTCCATGAATTTAGCAGCATACTTAATTGCTTGATCGGTATAACCAGATGGGCTTGGTATTGATACTAACTCTTTTATGTAAGTAACGATCTCCTTTTCTTTGATAACACTCATGCATATCTCTCCTTTCCTCTTTGTTTATTATATCTTTTTGTGCCAACTTTTAACATACAAAGGACCGCCCAGAGACGGTCCTTTGATTGATTTAACTCAATTGGGCCAGAATAGGCAAGATTGCCATAACCAATGTAGTAATACCATATATCGCAAAATTTTCCATGTTCATTTTCCTTTTCCACTTATCACGCCATACTTTATATCTGCTCATATCTTCGTTACTCATAAAGAAACCTCCTCCATGATGAAAGTTCAACTAACTTCAACTGTCTTTGCTTGTTGGACATTTCCTTCATATATTCCAAGAAGGCAATTCTCTTTTCTTTCGTCTGGATAAGCTACAATGTCTGTAATGATTTCCTCTTCAAGCGGTTTCAATAAGCGACCAACCGATTCAGTAAACAATATTTCAACTCTCTCTTTGTTTCATTAGGATTTCTCACTTCCATCAATATCACCCTTCCAATTACTTACTATTATGTATATAACCTTAATCCACATCCTGAAACGCAAAAAATCGGCCGCCTTTAAAGGGCAGCCGATTGAATTCATTATTTTGCTTCTTCAGTGACACCAACATTGAACCATTTATATTGGCGCTCCGCAAGGTAATCATAACCAGAGACGCGCTTATTTACTCCAGTCGTAGTATAACGGAATAATGTTGGAATAATTGGAACTTCTTCATGAATCAGTTCTTGCCACTCATTGTAGGTATCAATACGATATTGATCATCAAACGCTTCCTCTGAGATTCCTTTCGCAAGAAGCTCATCATTTTTGTCGTTCACCCAGCGAGTATAGTTAAATGCTGCGGATTTTGACCAAAGACCAGATGGATCTGGATCGGAAGCAACACCCCATGCCGCTTGATAGATATCAACTTCTTCATTATCTTTTTTCAACAGATCATAGAATGAATTGAACTCATGCAGACGTCCATCTAGCATTTGAACGTCTAGTCCTACTTCCTGCCATTGTTGAATGTAATAATTAGTAAGCGGTTCAGCAATATCTCCGCCGCTCATGGAAGCGAAGTTGATTTTGAACTCTTTTCCATCTGGGTCTTCACGAAGTCCATCTTTATTTGTATCAACATATCCGGCTTCGTCCAAAAGTTTTTTTGCTTTTTCAGGATCATATTCATATGGTTTAACATCTTTATTATTATACTTGAAGTTTGGTGTGATTACTGAGTTGGCAGGGAAACGAAGCCCTTTATACATCTTTTCGCCGACTTCTTCATTATTGATGGCATAAGCCATTGCCTGGCGAAGACGTTTGTCTTCAAATTTTGGGTTGTCCATAACATTTTCTGCTTTTTTCTCGTCATAATGACCGAACTTGAAACCAATATAAGTATAAGCTAAATCGACTTTTCCTAATATTTCAACGTTGTCCAATGCTTTTGCCTGGTCAAATTGATCAGCAGAAATACTAGCTACATCGATATCCCCATTTTCCAGTGACTTAACAGCAACGGACGGATTCACAACTTTTAAAGTAACGCTGTCCAACTTAGGCGCTCCACGGTGGTACCCTTCAAACGCTTCGAATTCAACTGCTTCACCTTGAACAATTTTCTTCACTTTAAATGGTCCATAACCAATCGGATTTTTCCGGATTTTATCAGAAGATTCCAACTTCGCAATTGGAACATCACTTAAGTATTCTTTATGAAGCGGATATGTCCATAATCCAGTTGTTACCGATGGATTTGCTTTCTTAAAAGTAAAGGTGATTTTCTTACCATCTACTTTAATACCCGAAATACTATCTGCTTTTCCTGCATGATACTCTTCCATACCTTCAATTAAAGCCATTTGTTCATCATAGCGTACACCTTTGTAATCCTTGCTTCCCAAGACAAGGTATGCATACTCTAAATCAGCCCCAGTCACAGGCTTCCCATCTTGCCAATTAACATTGTCCTTAATTGTAAGTGTTACCGTTTTATTATCGTCTGAAATTTCATAAGAAGCAGCACCGTCATTTGTGAAAACATAGTTTTCGTCTGTATCCAGTAAATCTTCATCAAAGAATGTGATAACTTGGTTATCCGGATCTCCTTGATAGAAAACTTTGTTTAATATCCCTTCAAACGGGGTATCTGATACCAATCCGTAAGTCAGATGGCCGCCTTCAATCGGCTCTCCCTGATTTGTTGTTTTTGTCGGGAATAATGATGTATCAACTTGTTCGACAGCTTTCCCCTTTTTTTCTTTTGTTGACGATTTTTCCGTATCATTTGAACATGCGGCAAGCAGTAGAGACGATATAGCTAATGCACTTAATACCTTGCTATAACTTTTGATCTTCATGACATACACTCCCCTTTTTTATCCTCTTCTTTGTCTTGCATCTGCGGCGCGTTTTAACGCTTGACCAACAAAATTTATACTCAGCATCAACACTAAAATCATGAGCGATGCGGGTACCCATATCCACCATTTGTTTTCCAAAACATCTGGATTTCGAGCATAACTTATGAGCGTACCTAGACTTGGTGTGCTCTCTGGAAGACCGAATCCTAAGAAAGTCAAACTGGATTCTAGGCCAATATTACCTGCAAGATTCAAAATAAAATTAACAATAATCAGTGAACTGACATTAGGCAGAAGCTGAAAAAGGATGATTTTCCAATGTGGTGTACCAAGTGTTTGTGAGGCGTGAATATAGTCCAACTCACGCTCTGACAAAGCCTTTGAACGGATCAGCCGTGCCTTTCCTGTCCATAAAAACATCGTCATGATTAATATGAAAACATACACATTGAATACTGGTACAATCGTGACTACAACAACGATGAACATCAATTGAGGTAGGGCAATCACAAAATCGATAACACGCATAATCACATTGTCGGTGGCCCCGCCAAAATATCCAGCAAGAAGCCCTAAAGATAAACCAATGATAGCCGTGAATAAGGTAATGAACAAACTGATGGTAAATGAATTTCTCGTACCAATGATCAACTGACCAAATACATCTCGTCCACCATAATCGGTTCCGAGCCAGTAGTCTGAAGATGGTTCCATATAAATGGAGAGGAAATCGACCTTAGCAATTTCCTTGGCATCCATAAAGAACGACGCGCCGTAAACGAAAACCAATATAGCTACTAATATAATCAATGAGCCCATAGCAAGTTTATCCTTTTTAATTTCCTGCCATATGATTTTCATACCTGATGGGCTCACATCTTTCGTTTGAATGATTTTTCCGGATTCTACTTTCATTTCCATACGCTCACCCCGCTCCTATTCTATCCGTATGCGCGGATCGACCGCACTAAGTATGATGTCCGAAAGAAGAGTGCCAAGCAGAGTGGCAAATCCCGTCATCATGACGATGGCCGTCACTACACTGAAATCCCGTAAACTGACGGAACTAAGGAAAAGCTGTCCAAGTCCCGGATAACTAAAAATAGTCTCTATTATGACAGCGCCGCCGATCAACCCAGTAATTTCATAGCCTAAGAATGCTGCAATTGGTAAAAAGGAATTTCTTAGGATATGCCGTGAATATACGTTGGATTCAGGTACACCTTTTGAACGCGCAGTCCTTACGAAATCCTTTATTTTATTATCAATTATTTCATTTCGTAAATATTGAATTGTACTTGTTGTAGCTATTAAGGCCGTACTTAAAGCCGGTAAAATCAGGTGATTGATCTTACTTACAACATATGCGAATGTACCTTCATCCACTTTGGAATCGACACTGCCTCCAGACGGGAACCAATCCAGGGCAAATCCGAAAACAAATAACATAATTAACGCAAAGATAAATATCGGTGTGCCAAATCCTATATAACTATAACCCGTAACGGTCTTATCCACCCAGGTATCATTATATCTGCCGCTAAGTATACCTAATGGAATGGCAAGCATATATGTAAAGATAAGTGTTACCAACGCAAGGAAAACCGTGTTCCAAAGCCTGTCTTCTATAACATCCATAACCGGCGTTTTATGTGTATAGGAAATACCAAAGTCCCCTTGTACAGCATTAGATGCCCACCTTATATATTGTTGATACCAAGGATCATTCAAGCCCAATTCTTCTCTGATTCTTTCAAGCTCAGCAGGATTAGCCCTAGGATTGATTTCTTGACCAGACAAGGCATCTCCCGGCATTGCTTTTGCCATCATGAAAACGATAATGCTCAATAAAAAGAGCTGTGGGATCATAACTAAAAAACGCCTGAGGATAAACTTCCACATATCCTTTCCACCTCCTTATTGTAATGCGACTCTATGTGTTGATGAGATTGGCTTCAAGTCGTAAGCACGTCCATTTTCATCGAAAAATTTTGAATAAGACGACTCATACTCTGCTGATAATTTTTTTCTAAGCTGTACTTTTTCCTCACGAACTTCCGGCTCTAAATCCGGAATGGCAGCAATCAGACGCTTTGTGTAAATATGTTGGGGATTTTCATAGATTTCATCGCTATTGCCTTCCTCTACTAATCTACCGCGATACATAACGCCCATCCGATCACACATATGCCGGATTACACCGAGGTCATGACCGACAAATAAATAAGTTAAATTGAACTCCTGTTGGAGATCCTGAAGAAAATTCAACACCTGCGCCTGAACCGATACATCGAGGGCTGATACCGGTTCATCAGCAATAATCAGTTTGGGTTTTAATGTCAATGATCTAGCAATTCCAATCCGCTGGCGCTGCCCCCCTGAAAATTCATGAGGATACTTGTGAATCGATTCCGGACTGAGTCCGACTTTGTCCAAGAAGTCCTGAACGATTTTCTTTTCCTCTGCAGGTGATAACCGTTCAAAGTTCCTCAGCGGTTCGGCAATAATGTCCAGCACCCTCTTCTTGGGATTTAATGATGAATATGGGTCTTGGAAAATCATTTGGATATCTTTTCTGAATGGTTTAATCTCTTTTCTACTTAAAGCTGCTAAATCCCTGCCTTCAAACAGGATTTGTCCGGATGTCACATTATTCAGCTTGACAACTGCCTTACCTGTCGTTGACTTGCCGCTTCCTGATTCTCCTACCAAACCATATGTTTCCCCTTGCTGCAGCTCAAAGGACACACCATCAACGGCTTTTACATGATCAACTACTCTTCGGAAAAAACCGCCTCTTATTGGAAAATGCACTTTTAAATTATCTACTTTGAGTAATGTCATGAGTCGATGCATCTCCTTCAGCTTGAAAATAAAATTCTTTATAGCAGGTGCACCGTACAAAGTGATCCTGACCTACCTCGTGAAGATGAGGTGACTCTTCATGAGCTTGTTTAGGAATCCATGGAATACGATCTTGGAACCGACATCCCTTCCTGTCCATTTTTGCTATCGATGGAACAATTCCCTCAATAACGTGCAAACGGTTTTTTTCATTGGTAGCCGAAGGGATTGAATTTAATAGCGACCTAGTATATGGATGAAGTGGATTGTTAAATATCTCTTTAACACTTCCCGTCTCTACTACTTGCCCAGCATACATGACAACAATCCGATCAGCTACCTCTGCTACAACGCTCAGATCATGGGTAATTAATATAATCCCCATTTTGGTTTTACTTTGAATATCTTTCAACAAATCAAGTATTTGCGCTTGAATGGTAACATCTAATGCTGTCGTTGGTTCATCAGCAATAACTAGTGCAGGATTGCAAGCAATGGCAATCGATATCATTGCTCTTTGACGCATTCCGCCTGATAGTTCATGCGGATATTGCTTGTACGTCCGTTCAGGATAAGGGATACCCACTTGTGTTAAGAGTTCGATTGTCCTGTTCTTTTTTTCATCCCTAGAAAGTTCAGTATGATAGTCAAGATTTTCCTCAATCTGTTTTCCGATTGTCATCAGCGGGTTCAATGCTGTCAAAGGTTCCTGAAATATCATCCCTAATTCCTTTCCGCGGACTTTATTCATTTGTGTATCATTCAGTGTAAGTAAATTTTGACCTTTATAATGTATTGTACCTTCTGACTTCGTTCTCTGTTTATTATGTAATTGCATGATAGAAAGGGCCAGTGCGCTCTTTCCACATCCTGATTCTCCAACCACCGCTACAATTTCATTTTCATTTACAGTAAACGAAACATCATCCACCGCTGCATGATATTTGCTCTGAATTCGAAATGAGGTAGTAAGGTTTTCAATTTGCAATATAGCTTTCTTCATCCCTGCTCCCCCTAAACTATTTTTTCGGGAAAATAATAAATCTTCTGATAATTATTTAAAATTTTAATCAATTTTTAACATTTATTCAATAGTTTTGTAGAAAATAATCACATTTTTTTCATATTTTATAACTTTAGGAATATTTTTCTGCAATATAAAATAATTTCCTTCATAACTTTTACACAGTAAAGTTATGAAGTCCTATTAATAGCATAGAATAAAACATTTTAATTTTCTTATTTTGAAATAATGATTAAATATTCCACTAAAAATATTAAATCACTTAATTTCACCTAGGGAAAAAGTACTTATTTTGTTCTAGTTTGAAAATTTTAATATTTCAGAAAAATTAGCTTAATTGTAAGAATATCATAAAATTGGTAATACTCTTATGTATATTTCATATCTCTTTAAAAAACACCTTAAATATTATTTTTAAATGCACTGAAACCTTTTTAAAACTCTTACGTAGAAACCGGTAGACAATAAATAATGAGGTGATTGAATGTATTCACAAACTGTAAACACATATATGCCATCTGTTATGCGTACCTTTGCTCTTTCTCTCGCAATCTCTGTATTAGGGATGGCTGTTGGAACTCTAGTTCCACCATCCTTATTTCTTCCCTTAGCGATTCTGGAAATTGCTATGCTAATTGGCGCTTTTATCATGCGGAAGAAAAAATCTATTGGCTACACATTCCTGTATAGTTTTACGTTAATTTCTGGGATTACCACCTATCCGATTATTGCACACTATCTTGCCACTGCAGGGGCGAATGTTGTGATGTTAGCCGGGGTGACGACAACAGTTGTATTTGGGGGACTAGCTATATATGCTACCACAACCAAGAGGGACCTTTCTTTCTTAAGAGGAATGTTGTTTGCCGCCTTGCTAGCTTTAGTAGCCATTAGTATTTTTAACCTTTTCTCACCTTTAAGTTCTACAGCAATGCTAATCTTTTCATTTATTGGGATTCTTGTATTCAGTGGATATATTTTATATGATTTTAATCGAATGAAGCATTACGGGGTTACAGCAGAGGAAGTACCACTTATGGCCTTAAATCTGTATCTTGATTTCATTAACCTTTTTATTAACATCCTACGTTTCTTTGGTATTTTATCTAGCGAAGATTAAAAAAACGGGCATTATCTGCCCGGTTTTTTTATTTATATAGTCCAGGCTCTGATTTTTCAGTCCACGGCTGTTTTACACCAAAGGTACTGGCAATGAACTGAGTATCTTCTCTTCTTTTTTTCCTTACTTGGGCCCGCTGTTTCGCTGATTCGTTTAAATTCATCTCCATTTCAGTCTCTGGAACCAAACGCGGAACCGGTATTGGCTTACCATCTTCATTGATGGCAACAAAGGTCAAAAAGGAAATAACACATAAGTTCCGGTCTCCCGTAACTAAATCTTCCGCAATAACTTTTACGATGATTTCCATAGATGTTCTGCCCGTATAAGTCACGAAACTTTCTAGACATACTGCATTTCCTTCATGAATAGGGTGCAGGAAATCGACAGAATCAGTTGATGCCGTAACGACGTGACTTCTCGCATGACGCATCGCAGAAATAGCCGCAACATCATCAATGTAAGCCATCAATTTGCCTCCAAACATCGTACCAATATTATTTGTATCCGGCGGGAGAACAAGGCTCGTTTTTATGACCAAAGAGTCCCGGCAATGTTTTACTTCTTCCATGGTGACTGCACTCCTTTATGTCTAATTTCTCACTAGTTAACTTTATCGAATTCTTCACTGTAAAGCAACACACATGCTTATTTTCCTGCTTTTAGTTGGAATTATTCGACAAAAAATAATTCTACGTTTAATCACTTTTACTGTTCTGTAGGCTCTTTACCTGTTGTAACTCTCGTAAGCTCAAGCCAAAGGTCATTTGTAGATGAGGATAGTCTTTAAAACCTGACCAATCTCCTCCCCATTCAAATCCTAAATCTTTCGCGATAGAGACGACTTCCATCCAATCCGATTTCCCATTATCGTTGCCGTCATATTCCATATTCCAAATAGCCTCCCCTTGTTTGTTAAGGAGCGCAAAATCTATCGCCAATCCAAAATTATGAAGCGACTCCCCTCCTTTTGCATTAGTTACAATGCTTCCAGACTTTAAACGTCCTTTTTCATAGAGGTCATTTTGCTCTTCTAAAGTACGGAATCCAGCCGTTATGATTACCGCGATACCTTTTTCATTAGCCTGTTGAATGAGCTTTTCTTTTTTTTCAGCGACTATCGGATGCAACTCGTCAGTCAGTTTAATTTTATCTAGATCGGGGGGGAGCAAATGCTTAAGCATGAACCCTAACAGTAACCCGAAAAAGCCTATTATCAGACATGCCTTTACCCAGTTAACCTTCACTGAACAATCCTTCCTTTACGAATAACTGTCTGAATGAGAAAAACTCAACCAAAAGCGGATGAGTTTTTCTTCTATTATAACTTTGACTTCAATTCTTCTATTTGCAGTAAATGTCGTTTTTCATGCAAACCCACAAACGGAATCCATTGCTTCAAGCTTAATTCTTTAAACAATGGATGAGGGAATGACTTTTGTTCAAGATCCTTTTCATTTGCGCTGTCAACAACTTGTATAAATGCCTGGCGGGATTCGGACAATTTATTCTTAACCTCGTCCAAAGTTTGAAATGCTTCTGATGGAATGACAAATGGCGGGGCCGAGACCTTCACTTCACGATTTAGAGTATACTCTATCGGTTTATCTTCTGCAGGGATACTCTCATCGCTTTTCAACTTGTCGGCAATTCTCTTTGTTATCATTCGCTCCATTAAATATAGATGATTCAATACCTGGATAATGCTCCAGCGGCCTTCTTCTGGATGGGCATTCAGCTGTTCATCCGATAAATTGTTAACCGCTTCTAAAAGTTCTTTCCTAATTTTTTTGTTATCTTCCATTTTAGCATCTCCTCCCGAAAGCTTAGTTAAACTCCATCAATTATTCCATGTTCTGTATAAAGGTGTAAAATAAAAACACTTTTAGATAGGAAGAAAACCGATTTAAAGTTGTCTATTTTTAGAAAAGCTCTATGATAGTCATAAAGGTACTATTCACCTAATACAAATGACTTTCAAAATTCATCAAAGATAGTCAAAATAGGAGTGATCGTTATGAGCGGAGGACATATCCCATTCAGCCACAAAGGACGTAGCGTCATTAATGCAAAGCCTTCCAAAGGAAGCATTTGGACGATGCTCAGGCAAATGTTTAATCGTGTCCCATCTAAATGGAAATTTTCTTCCTTGATTTTATGTATAATGTTGTTCATTTCTTTGCTTGAGTTCTCCATCCCACAGTTGACTCAGTATACGATTGATAAAATCATTCCCGAAAAAAAATATGACTCCTTGATTTGGGTAGGCACAGGAATTCTTGGAGCTGCTATTTTATTAGCTTTACTAAACTACTTTAACAGCTATATCGTTTCCAAAGTCGGTCAAAAAGCGATTATGGATTTACGGAATAGCATGTATGAACATATTCAAAGGCTGGATATGAAATTCTTTGATAAAAACCGAACGGGTGACTTAATGTCACGGCTAACTAATGATGTCAATTTACTACAACAACTCATCTCTTCAAGCATGCTCCAAGTCGTAACAGACACGGTAACTTTTGTTGCAGTCGCAGTCTATATGCTTTTCATTAATTGGAAACTGACCATTGTCCTTCTTTTTACATTCCCGTTCATGTTCTATATCACAAGGGTATTTGGAAAACGTATTCGAATGTCGTTTAGGTCTGTTCAAAGTTCTGCAGGAGATGTTAGCAACCAGTTACAGGATTCTATCTCAGGAATGCGACTCATTCAATCTTTTACCAATGAAGAATTTGAATCGAAACGTTTCGCAGAACGTAATCATGAAAACATGATAGCTAACATTAAATCGGTTCGCTTGCGCTCCATGTTTGGTCCGGTTATCGATTTATTGAACAATATTGGTCTTGTTGCTGTTATTGTGTTTGGGGCTTGGCAAGTGATGGAAGGTGCATTTACAGTGGGATTAATAGTAGCTTTCCTCGCCTATTTGAGATTACTGCAGAGTCCTGTTCGCAATTTCAGCCGAGTAATCAGCATTGTCCAGCAGTCAGCTGCAGCTTTTGAGCGTATTACAGAAATTATGGAAACACAACCTGAAATCAGAGACAAAGGAAATGCAATTGAGCTTCCTTCAATAAAAAAACAAATTGAATTTCAATCAGTTGATTTTGCTTATGATGAAAGTGTTCCGGTTCTTAGCAATCTAAACCTAACGATGAAAGCTGGTCAAATAACAGCTCTCGTCGGCTCTTCTGGTGCAGGGAAATCGACAATTACAAACCTATTAATCCGATTTTATGATCCACAACAAGGAACAATCAAAATGGACGGTCTTGATATCCGTGATGTGTCGCTGAAATCTATACGTAGCCAAATGGGGATTGTTTCTCAGGATATCATTTTATTCAATGGTTCAATCCGTGATAACATCGTTTATGGAAAACTTGATGCAACAGATGATGAAATCACTGAATCGGCTAAAGCAGCCAATGCTCATGACTTTATCAGGGCCTTTCCGAATGGTTATGATTCTCAAATTGGAGAGCGAGGCGTCAAACTTTCAGGAGGACAAAAGCAGCGAATCGCCATTGCTAGGGCACTTTTGAAGAATCCACAAATCATCATTCTCGATGAAGCGACAGCAGCATTAGATACGGAATCCGAGCATTTAATCCAGGAAGCATTGTCACGTTTATTAGTAAATCGGACTTCAATTGTCATTGCGCATAGATTATCAACCGTTCAAAATGCTGACCAAATAATCGTTCTTGAAAAAGGCAGTGTCCATGAAAAAGGAACGCATGAACAGTTATTGACAAGTAACGGCAGATATAGGCAGCTTCATGACTTGCAATTCCCTCAATTGAAGGCGGCTATTACATAACAACTGCACAACCGCCTTCAATGAAACAGGGTCCGATTTATATATAATAAACCATGTGTACAGAAGTATTGCTTCTGTGCACTTTTATTGAATTTATTTGAAATCATAGCTCTCTAAAATCCGATTGGTAATGAGCTGATACCCTTTTTCATTTGGATGAATTTTATCACTGAAATACTCTTTTTTCTTTTTATTTTCAAATAAATCATTTGTAGGGATAAATATCATTCTTTTATCCTCGTTTACTACCTCGTTTACTGATTGGTTATAATCATGAACGTGCTTTTCAAGTCGTTGATCATCTTTTTTTGGATTATACAGCCCAACTACAAGTATATCCGCTTTTTTGTTTTTCTTTAATAGTGTAGAAAGAATCTTATTTAGATGGTCGATATACTCTCGTTTACCATCATTTATTTTTTGATCACTTATTTTTTTCAAGTTACCTCCATTACTGTTAATCAAGTCGTTTGTTCCAATATAAACAATAAACGTGTCGGCTTTGTCTAATTTCGTGTTAATTTGATTATCTTCAAGCTGATCAATGACACCATCTGTTTCCTGGCCTTTAATACCGTAATTCCAAAAACGGACTTTTTTTTCAGAATCAGGGTTATTCAATTCATCCTCCAGACCTTCTACATAACCTTCCCCATCCTTATCACCTTTTCCATAGGTTAACGAATCTCCAAAAGCCATCACATCTTGCTCATCTTCCGACTCTGAAGCCTGAAACTTATATGCAGCAAAACAAATAACTAGTACAATTACAAATAAACCTACTATTTTTTTCATTTGTTTCTCCTTATGTAATGTATTTACTATGAAGTATTTTATCTTGTAATTACCCCAAAAATGAACATACTTAACATGCAAAAAAATGAATTGTCAGATAAACTGTAAAAAGTGTATGATACAATAAATGCATTCAATGGAACGGGTTTTCGTCAACCTCCTTTTATTCATAAATAGGGTGGGAATCCCCTGTTTCTGGAGATTGTATACATAATAAGGATAGGAGTTAAAATGATGGATCAGTATATAGAGTTTAGGGATGCAGAACTAACAGATTTACCAAGAGTAGTCGAAATATATAATTCGACTATTGCTTCAAGGATGGTTACTGCAGATACAGAACCTGTTTCAGTGCAATCGAGGCTTAAATGGTTTGAGGAACATCATTCAGAAAAACGACCGCTTTATATTATTACATTCGAAGGAAAAACTGCTGGATGGATGAGTTTTCAATCTTTCTATGGTAGGCCAGCCTATGATTCCACTGCCGAGATCAGCATATATATTGATGATTATTTCCGGGGAAAAGGAATTGGACAAATTTCGATTCAAAAGGCAATTGAAGTGAGTCCAAAATTAGGAGTTAAGACACTACTTGGTTTTATATTTGCTCACAATACACCGAGCATAAGACTGTTTTCTAAATTCGGTTTTGAAGAATGGGCGCATTTACCTCAAGTTGCCGAGCTAGATGGTATTGAACGAGATTTAGTAATCCTTGGTAAGCGTGTTAATATTTGAATTTCATTACTTAAAAGCTATTGCCTTCATTCAGCAGTAGCCTTTTTTAGTTTAAATGAAGGAATCTATTTTAAAGTCACTGACGAAATTTAAAAGTCACTATAAAATTTCTTAAGCAAAAAATATTCTGATTTTCTTTTATTTGTTATAGCATTTAACAGCGAATCCAATTCTTGACTTGCTTGAACAGTTAGAAGGCTTGTAAAACCATAATCAGCTGCCAATTTAATCATTTCCCGTCTCTTTTCTTCTATTCTTTCTACGGTTATCTGTGGGGGCATCTATAGTCACTTCCTATTTATTCAATTTTCTTACACCTTTTATGATAAGGAAATAAGTAGTTAAAATCAACCATATATGGAAATTAAAATGTGTTATTCCACAAAATAAATGTGACAAAAAGCCTATTCTACTCCCTGTTTGTGTCTTTTTTGTGACATTTTATATTCTAGACAAATATAAAAAAGCATTCACTCATGTACACTGCGAATGCTTTAATAATATTCATCAGATTAAATAATATTTTAAGATAGTAAAGTATTTTAAGAACTCTTACTATGTCATCCACTCTGAAGGAGACTCGATATTAGGTCTATTTATAACAATCTTATATTCATCTTCAAGCACTTTTAAAGGAACATCATAAAGATGTCTTTCATCAGAGGTTTTATAAACTCCATTCGCTAATAACTCTTCAATCAGCAATGCCTTCCTCTGTTCAATTCTCTTAAATAATTCTGCCATGTAAATGGCTCCTTTCCTTGTCTTCATCAGCCCGCTTTCATATGAGCTAAATTGTAGTAACAGGTTTCATTTTCACCAAATTATATCTTTTCTATTATGTTACTAAACGTTATTTCACAAAAATAAAAGCCTCTTCTAATTCAAGAAGAGGCTTACAGTTGTCCGTTCGGCTCTTCTTATCTTCCAAGCGTATGCTTGTTGGATGTAGCACAGTTCCCAAAATGGGTCTGCTGCCGAGGTTTCTTTGGGCCAAGTCCCTCCACCTCTCTGGATAAGAATTCAATATATAAATGATGTAGACATGATTTTATCCCAATATTCTTCAAAAGTCAATCACATGGTTCTCCCTTTTTTTGATAGGTATTCTCTATAGACCCCATTCAAATTGGGTTGCAATTTCCTGGCTTTCTGATATGATGTCAGTAATTACATACATTCACACCACTAGGGGAGTCTTTTTAAGACTGAGATGGAATTTGTTCCGGACCCTTTGAACCTGAACCGGATCATACCGGCGGAGGGAAGTGGATGATATCGTCTTAAACACAGGACTTTATCCATCTGCCCCGCTCCGTTTTTCAGGAGCGGTTTTTTTTTTAGATGGAAAAAGTGAATAATTAGACTGCTAGGGGAGCACTTTTGCTGAGAATCAAACCCTTTGCACCTGATCTGGTCATACCAGCGGAGGGAAGCAGGCTGTAAGAAGGAATTTGCTTCTTCCTCGGTAACAGCCGCTTTCTTTCAGAGAGCGGTTTTTTTGTTGATCAGATAGTGTATGCACACTTTACAATTTTAGTAAATTTTAAATTTCAAGGAGGATGTACCATGGAGAATACAAAATTAGAAACCTTCAGTGATAGACTTCATGAACGGGCAAAAGGAATCTGGAAAAGGAACCATACACATCCCTTTGTTCAGGCGATTGGAGATGGGACGCTTTCAGAAAAGAAATTTGCCTATTACCTAAAGCAGGACTATATCTATCTTATGGATTATTCCAAACTCTTTGCGTTAGGAGTCATCAAAGCTCATAATCTCGAAACCATGGCTAAGTTTGCAAGTATTTTGAATGAAACCCTTCAAGTAGAAATGGATATCCATCGACATTATGCTTTGGAATTCGGAATCAGCTCAATCGAATTGGAAAATACAGAACCTACTCCAACCACTCTAGCTTATACGGGTTACATGCTAAATGCAGCCCAAAATGGGACTTTGGCCGACCTGATCGCCTGCCTCCTTCCATGCGCTTGGGATTATTATGAGATCGGTTTGCTATTAAAAGAACAAAATGGTGAAGCATTAGAAAACAATCGCTATGCTGATTGGATTAAATCATATTCGTCTCCTGAATTCGGTGAAGCACACAAATGGCTGATTGCTTTGTTGGAAGAGTTAACAGAAGGCATGCCTGAAAAGGAACTTCTTAGATTAGAGAAGCATTTTTTGGTGACTTCCCGTTATGAATATTTATTCTGGGATATGGTTCAAAATGAGCAGGATTGGCCACTGTAGGATGTTGGCATGATGATGAATCCAATCAAGAAAATGACGTTGACTGCCATGATCACGGCCATTACTACCATAACTAGTTCATTCATTTTCATCCCGGCCGGATTTGCAAAAATCTTTCCGATTCAGCATCTGGCAAATGTCATGACAGCCGTTTTATTGGGACCTGCTTATGCGGTAACACAAGCTTTTTTAGTTTCTATCATTAGAAACATGTCTGGTACAGGTTCAATTTTCGCCTTTCCGGGCAGCATGATCGGTGCACTATTGGCTGCCGTCCTTTATCGAAAAACACAAAGCTTGAAATTCGCTTGTTTAGGGGAAGTGATAGGGACCGGCATTCTTGGATCCCTAGCTTGTTATCCACTTGCTGTCCTCCTATTGGGAGAAAAAGCAGCTATTTTTGGTTTTTTACCAGCTTTTATGCTTAGTTCATTCGCAGGTGCCATTTTAGCTTTCATATTACTGAAAATACTTTTAAAAAATAATTATATGAAGGGGTTTTTTTATGAAAACAGCGTTAACCATCGCAGGCTCTGACTCAGGGGGCGGTGCTGGAATACAAGCCGATTTAAAAACATTTTCTGCACATGGGGTTTTTGGAATGTCTGTCATTACAGCTGTAACGGCACAAAATACAATGGAGGTACGTTCAGTACAAGCTATAGATACAGGTATCATCACGGATCAAATTGCAGCTATTTTTGAAGATATACACGTCGATGCAGTAAAAATAGGTATGCTTGGATCAAAAGAAATAGTTGAAACAGTCGCCGCGTCTCTAAATACCTTCTTACCCGCAATCGTTATCCTTGATCCTGTCATGATTTCCAAAAGCGGCCATCATTTGCTCGATGAAGAAGCTGTCTCTGCTTTAAAAACAGAATTGCTGCCGCTTGCAACACTTGTAACTCCGAATGTACCCGAAGCCGAAGTCCTTACTGGCTTGTCGATTCGAACGAAGCAAGATTTTTACGAGGCTTGTATATCAATTAAAGAGCTTGGCGCAAAAGCGGTTTTACTTAAAGGAGGCCATTCAGCAGGGAATCCAAATGATCTTTTTTATGACGGAACTGACTTTTTCTGGATTAAAGGAGAACGCATTCATACAAAAAACACCCATGGGACAGGCTGTACTCTGTCATCCGCCATTACATCCAATCTGGCAAACGGACTTCCTTTAAGACAGTCCATTGAACAAGCCAAGACATATATTTCTGAAGCCATACGAAATAGCTTTTCACTCGGTAAGGGGCACGGACCCGTCCATCATTTTTATTCATTTTCAAAAGAAGAAAGGAGTGATTTAATATGAATGTTTCCGTTTCAGACTTATTCTTTCAGGTAAGAGAAAGTAAACCGCTCGTTCACCAAATCACTAACTTTGTTACGGTCAATGACTGTGCCAATGCCACTCTTGCCATCGGTGGTTCACCTGTTATGACATCTAGCCCAAGAGAAGTCGAGGATATGGTCAAATTGGCTGATGCTCTGGTCCTGAACTTCGGTACGATTGATGATAAAGCCTTGGAAGCAATGGAGATTGCCGGTAAGACGGCAAATTCCCTGAATATCCCAGTTATTTTGGACCCAGTGGGAGTTGGTGCCACTTCCTATCGTACAGAACAAGTGGCAGAGCTCCTGAAGAAAGTTACCTTCCAAATCATCCGCGGAAATGCGAGTGAAATCCATCGGTTAATGGGTGGGGATATCGTTACACGTGGAGTGGATTCAGGTGAACTTGCGATTAGCAATGCAGAACTGGCAGCACGTGCGGCTAATAAATTGAATAGTGTCGTCGTAGTGAGTGGCGCCAAAGATGCTGTTAGCGATGGTAAAAATACGTCCATTATCGATAATGGGAATCCTCTATTAACGAGTGTTACAGGTACTGGCTGCATGGCTACTGCTCTTATCGGAACTTTTTCCGGAGTCACAGACAATTTCTATGCTGCGGCAGTTGCCGGGATCTCAACGATGAGCATTTCCGGGGAACTTGCTGCTGCAAAACTTCAGAAAGATGAAGGAACTGGAACGTTTCGTGTGCGATTAATCGATGCGATATCAAGAATAGATAAGGAAATTTGGATAAATGAGGTGAAATTATATGAAGAAGTCTCAAATTGATTTAAGCCTATATTTAGTGACAGAAGAGTCCATAGCAATAGAAGATTTGACCAAAATCATAGCAGAGGCGGTTTCTGGAGGAGTCTCGATCGTACAACTTAGAGAGAAAAACAATTCCTCCCTCTCCTTTTATAAAAAAGCTTCTGCATTAAAACAGTTACTACACGAACTTTCTATTCCGCTGATCATTAATGACCGGGTTGATATAGCACTTGCTGTTGGAGCAGACGGAGTTCATATCGGACAGGATGACCTTCCACTTCCAGTCATCAAACAACTAGTGCCTGACAATATGATTATCGGTGTATCAGTCTCAACTCTAGAAGAAGCTATCGAAGCCGAACAAAATGGAGCGGACTATATCGGTATTGGTTCTATTTTCCCTACGAAAACAAAGCAAGACGCAACCTTAATGGCAAACGGAGAACTTGAGAAAATTTGCCGCAGTATATCGATTCCTGCAGTAGCTATCGGAGGTATTACCGCCGAAAACATCTCATCTCTTTCAGAAAGTGGAGTATCTGGTACAGCGGTAGTTTCCGCAATCATGAATGCAAATAGTCCACAGAGTGCCGCTGAATTCCTTTTAAGCATAATAAAAGACTTTAAGTAATAAAAAAGAGGGGGACTAAATTTAGTCCCTCTCTTTTATGTTATGTCAAAACAGTATTCTTTGTCTCTTTTCCAAAAGCTACGACAACTGCCCCCACTAAAATAGCAATTGTAAATATAGTGAAAATTGTTGAAATTGGTGTACCTGCAGCAACTAAATAACCGACAAGCAATGGTCCCAAAACACCGCCAATTCGACCAATTCCAGCAGCTAAACCAGTACCTGTACCTCGAACTGCCGTTGGATACTGTTCTGGAGTATACGCATAGAGCGCACCCCATGCACCTAAATTGAAGAATGATAGGAACATCCCGGATACGATTAAGAGTGCTAACTCTTCTGCTGAACCAAAGAAAAATGCACTGACAGCCGTTCCAATTAAGTATGTGATCAAAACGAATTTACGTCCTATCTTCTCAATCAACCATGCAGCTGAAAAGTATCCTGGAAGCTGAGCTAGCGTCATAATCAAGACATATTCAAAGCTTTGAATCATACTGAAGCCTTTTAAGACCATGACACTTGGCAGCCATAAAAACATTCCATAATAAGAGAAGACCACGCAAAACCATAGAATCCACAACACGAGGGTCTGACGTGAATATTCCTTTTTCCAAACGCTTTTCATATTATTGAGTACGGATGGCCTCTGCTTCTTTTCCAGTTCCGTATACTTAGGTGAATCTGGTAGTTTCAAACGCAGATAAAGCGCGTATAAAGCTGGAACAGCACTTAATAATAATGCAACGCGCCAGCCATAAACCGGAATGATGAAAAAAGAAATAAGTGCTGCCAATATCCATCCAACAGCCCAAAAACTTTCAAGAAGCACGACAACTTGTCCCCTTTTACTCGCTTCAACACTTTCAGAGACAAGTGTCGAGGCAACCGGAAGTTCTCCTCCGAGCCCCATTCCAATCAAAAATCGCAAAATCAAGAACAAACTAAGTGTACTGACTGCTGCAGACAAACCGCTAGCAATAGAAAATAATAATAATGTAATAATAAAGACGTTCTTTCGTCCAACCCTATCTGCCATTGCTCCAAAAAAAACAGCCCCCACAGCCATACCAATAGAGTTAATACTGCCAATCCACCCAACCTGTTCACTGGTTAAGTTCCATTCCTGTTTCAACGCAACAATAATGAAAGAAAGCATACCCACATCAAGTGCATCAAACATCCATCCGAGACCCGCTACACCAAGTAATTTACGTTGCGATATAATTCTCGCATTATTTCCCATATGAATCCTCCTGAAAAACTTTAGAACTTCTATTTATTTTATCCCTTCTTAATTTTAACTATTAAATATCATTTTCGCCATAGTATTTACAGATGTCATGACAAAAAACACATATTTCTTTGTGAAATTAAGAAGAAACACTTTTAACTAGTTGTTTATTGAGATAATTATTATGTCGAATAATAATGATTGAATATTCTATTTTTTTCATTTATGATAAAAATTGGCATAAATCAAAGCGTTATCAATAAGTCAGCATGTTTTGCCCAATTAAACCATTATATTCAGGAGGGTAATTATGACAAATCTAACGTTAGAGGTAAGTGGAAAGTTGCAAAAATTTTTAACAGGACCTAAAAAGCTTTTTATTAATGGTCAATTTGTAGAAAGTGTTTCAAAGAAAACCTTCTCCACTCCAAATCCTGCCACAGGACAAAAACTTGCCGATGTATTTGAAGCAGATAAAGAAGATATTGACTTAGCCGTTAAAGCAGCACGCAAAGCATTCGATGAAGGTCCTTGGTCAAAGATGAGCGCAGCTGCCCGCAGTAGGCTAATGTATAAACTAGCAGATTTAATGGAAGAAAATAAAACAGAGCTTGCGCAGTTAGAAACCTTGGATAATGGGAAACCCATCAGTGAAACAACCAATGCTGATATTCCATTAGCCATTGAACATATGAGATATTTTGCCGGCTGGTCGACTAAGATTGTTGGACAGACTATTCCGGTAAGCGGAAATTACTTTAACTACACAAAACACGAAGCTGTAGGTGTGGTAGGTCAAATCATCCCTTGGAACTTCCCACTCCTAATGGCGATGTGGAAACTCGGTGCAGCACTTGCTACAGGTTGTACAGTTATTCTAAAACCTGCTGAGCAAACTCCATTATCGGCCCTTTATTTGGCTGAACTAATCGCTGAGGCTGGTTTCCCGGATGGCGTCGTCAATATCGTTCCTGGTTTTGGTGAAACAGCTGGACAAGCTCTTGTCGATCATCCACAGGTCAATAAAATTGCATTTACCGGTTCTACTGAAGTTGGAAAACTAATCATGCGCTCTGCCTCCTATTCATTGAAACGTGTTACGTTGGAGCTTGGAGGAAAATCACCAAACATTATCCTTCCAGATGCAGATTTCTCGAAAGCTATTCCTGGTGCTTTGAATGGTGTTATGTTTAACCAAGGCCAGGTATGTTGTGCCGGATCTCGGGTTTATATTCAAAAGAAACACTATGATAATGTTGTTGCCGATATGGCTAGCCATGCTAAAAATATTAAACAAGGGGTAGGCTTAGATCCGAATACACAAATTGGACCGCTTGTTTCTCAGGAACAGCAAAACCGCGTTCTTGGCTATATTGAAAAAGGGAAAAATGAAGGTGCAGAAGTCCTTGTCGGTGGAAGTAAACCGGGTGAAGAAGGCTATTTTGTTTCTCCTACTATATTCGCTGGTGTAGAAGAGGAAATGACAATTGCCAAAGAAGAGATTTTCGGTCCGGTTATTGCAGCAATGCCTTATGAGGATTTAGACGATGTTATTAACCGTGCCAATGCCAGTGAATATGGATTAGCTGCCGGTTTATGGACAAGTGATTTAGCCAATGCCCATTATGTGGCAGGAAAACTTCGTGCAGGTACCGTTTGGGTGAACTGCTATAACGCATTTGATGCAGCTTCCCCATTCGGTGGTTACAAACAATCCGGAATCGGACGTGAAATGGGATCCTATGCACTTGATAACTATACTGAAGTAAAAAGCGTTTGGGTCAATCTAAGTAAGTAATTTTTTATGTGATTTTAAAGAGAGGGTCTCAAAGGGGACCCTCTTTCTTATAGTTCACACATTTTTATTTTTATTTGGATAATCACTTTAGAGTCTTTACCTATTTACAATAATAGTTATAAAAAGGAGGCATTTTTTCCTATGTATGAAATTGCTATTAATTTTTCAGTATATCATGGTCCACATAACGTTCTCCTATGATTTCACTGAGGAGATTAATGGCCAACTTTAGCTCCATCACCAGCTGTAATTAATATTCTTATGAAGCTGAGTCCAACCCACTGGGGTTTGAATTCAGCTTCTTCCTAATTAAGATATACTCCTCCTTTATTGAGTTACAATATATTCCGCACTGTTTTTTCTATACAATGGAGTAAAAAGTTTCTTTTTTAATAAACAATCAGTACAATTATAAATGTAGAAAATGGAAAAGGAGTTTATAAATGATGAGTGAATTTCAAACAAATTTAGAAAAATATGCAGAACTTGCTGTTAAAGTTGGCGTCAATATTCAACAAGGACAAACTCTTGTGGTGAACACTACTTTAGAGGGCGCTGATCTTGTCCGCATTATTGTAAAAAAAGCTTATGAAAGCGGCGCGCGTAATGTCATTGTTAATTGGAATGACGATATCGTCGGACGCACCAAATACGAGTTGGCACCGGATGAGGTGTTCAACGAGTATCCAGAGTGGCGTGCAAAAGAGACGATTGAACTTGCAGAAAACGGTGCTGCTTATCTATCCGTCATCTCCTCGAGCCCAGACTTATTAAAAAGTGTAAAACCTGAAAGGATTGCAAACTTCCAAAAGGCATCTGGTACTGCACTGAAAAAGTGGCGTCAATATATGCAATCCGATAAAGTAAGCTGGTCGATAGTCGCGGTGCCTTCAAAGGCTTGGGCTGATAAGGTGTTCCCTGAAGAAGCAGAAGAAAAACGCATTGATAAACTGTGGGAAGCCATTTTCAAAGCTGTTCGTGTTGATGTGAAGGACCCTGTAGAGGCATGGAAAAAGCACGACGATACGCTTCATGAAAAAGTTAATTATTTAAATGAAAAACATTACCAAAAATTGCATTACACGGCTCCTGGAACAGATTTAACAATTGAGTTACCTGACAATCATCTTTGGGTCGGAGCAGGAAGCATTAACGAAAAGGGGCATGAGTTCATGGCTAACATGCCAACTGAAGAAGTGTTCACGGTTCCATTAAAAACGGGTGTAAACGGTACGGTTTCGAGTACCAAACCGCTTAGTTACGGAGGAAACATCATTGATAACTTCTCTGTGACCTTTAAGGATGGCCGCATCATTGAAGTAAAAGCTGAAGAAGGCGAAGAAATTCTAAAGCAATTAGTTGAAACCGATGAAGGCTCCCACTATCTAGGAGAGGTAGCACTTGTTCCTTTCAACTCTCCAATTTCTCAATCAAATGTGTTATTTTTCAATACTTTATTTGATGAAAATGCGTCTAACCATTTAGCGATTGGAAGCTCTTATGCTTTCTGTATTGAAGGCGGAAAAACCATGAGTTCAGAAGAGCTTGCAGAAAATGGACTTAACGAAAGCCTTGCCCATGTAGATTTCATGATTGGTTCTGATAAAATGAACATTGAAGGAATCAAACAGGACGGCACAAGCGAACCTGTCTTCCGTAATGGGGATTGGGCGTTTTAAGAAGAGCATTGATATAGAAGGGTTTTGAACGTCAAAAACCTTGAGTGGTCACATTTCTTTACGAAACAAATTATCAAGTTCATCAGCCACGTGTTTCTGCATACTAGGAAGCACGTGGCTATACTTGTCTAACGTAATTTGAATAGTCACTAAGATAATGTTCCGCGTCCTTCTTAGAATTCCTGTATTAGTAAAATGGATAAACCCCACCAATCTTAATGACTGGTGGGGTTTATGTATATATAAAAAGACAAAGTATTTTTAATCCAAAAATACTTTGTCCCCAAATTAATATCCTAGCGAATACGGATGAACACGGCAACTCCGGTTAGCCCAGAGTCAAGGTTCAATACTTGTACAAATCCATTTCCAAGTAAACAAAGTACAGCAGCAATGTAAGAATCACCAGGATTTAAAGTGTTAGCGCAAGGAGCAGCACTTCCAATCACTGTAGCTTGTACAATTGTTTGCTGAGCTAAAGGTATTAACGTAGCTCTTTCCCAAAGAATCGTAACTACATCCACAGAACGAGGACAAGAAATAAACATATAATTCACCTCTTTTCGTTGTTAATATATTTAATGCAATTTCAGACAGCTTGGTTCATTCTTTTGTCATGCTATAAAAAAAAAGGCAGATTTATTATCTAATTATTCAAGAAAAATTCCAGCAACTTATTCAAAAGGAAACGAGCGAAAAATTGGAAATCCAAGATCGCCTTGAAACTGCCAAGTTGTTGAAACGAAAGCTCAAATTATCACGCATACCGCTGAAACTGAATTACGAATGAAGTTTGGGAGTACGACCTTTGTCACAATTTGCCGATTTCGGGGATAGCATTCATTTAAGAAGAACGGGAAGTTTAAGTATTGAGGTTTTTTGTAAGTGAACGATAGAATGGTTGACCATAAAGATTATCTCTCCTTTTCTGGTCACATTTGGTTACAATTATCTTTTTTCAAATCTATAAGCTCCGTTCTAACAGTAATCCCACGCTTTTAAGCATGTTTATTAGCTTTAACCAGAATTTCATTTTTTTGTCAATACACATGAATCACATAATATCCCATGGAATATCTTAGACACATTTTTTATTGTGAAATATGTTATACTATTAGTAAAGAGGGTGCATATATTGAAAAGCAATAAGTATAATAGCGGTGAAACAGTAACTATTCAAGATACTGATGAATTAGTAACAATTAATAAATGGGCATATGTAAAAAACATGAAAAGATATTCTTATACTGTCAAAGAACATCCAACTACTTTTTTCTTTGAAGAAGAATTAAAAAAGGCGTAAGATTTTGATTTTACAATACGCACACAAAGAAAAACCCTACCATATTAGTGGGGTTTTTCTTTGTCTTTTTCCCACAATAAAGAACAGACTCCCATCGAGGAGTCTGTTCATATAGGTTACAATTTAATTTTAAAATTAAGCTTTTTGAACGTTAGCTGCTTGAGCTCCACGAGCACCTTGCTCAACGTCGAAAGTTACTTTTTGACCTTCGTCTAAAGATTTGAAGCCTTCGCTTTGGATAGCTGAGAAATGTACGAATACGTCGTCTCCATTTTCACGCTCGATAAATCCAAAACCTTTTTCTGCATTAAACCATTTAACTGTACCTTGTTCCATTTTTGTTGCCTCCTAGTGCTTAACACACAATGTATTACTATTTTTGATCGTTTGGTTAAGACAATAACTAGTATGCTCTCCCACAATCAAAAACAATTCTTTATTAGAGTAACATGAAATGATAAAGATAGCAAATTATCTGGTGATATTTTAAATTCGCAAGAGTTATTTCAATTTCATTCTATTTCTGCTTGTGACATATTTCCCTATACTTTCCTTTCACATTCTAGGAGCTCATTCATATTTCATTATGAAATTTTCAAGTAAAGCCCTATTATCGCATTTTTTCATTCCCTTCCAATTATATGGTTCAGATAAGGATGAACGGGCCATATCAGTGTATAGGAAACAGTACTATTTACATTCAATAAGAGCAAATAACTAGGAGGTCCATCAATGAAATATGCGGTTTTGACAGTAGGTACTCGTAACATATAGTGGTTATAAAGGACTTGGATTTTATTTGAAGGAAATCGATGACCAAATTGGTTTTGTTGATAATATAAATATAGAAGAAGTTGATGCTGATGAAAGAGTCAAGATTTCATATACTAGGCATTCCCTGTACAAGACACTTGAGCAAAACTATCAAGAGAAAGAATTTTGGGAAGTGCCTGATGTTGAATAACCTACAATTAAGAAGCCCCCCACCGTACAGGGGAGGGATTTCGATTTGAATTTATAATAGTTAAATTCCAAAAAGCTCTGTCAAATAGTATTTGGTAATAGCCAGATATTCACGAATATAAGATTTGACCAGGACAACTTTTGGTGTCTTTGCTGGTATCCCGGTCATGTCCAAGCCTACGCTTTTGGCCATTTCCACCGCACGATAGATGTGGAAATCATTAGTAACAATCAATCCTGTAGCTGTTGGATTCGGAATAAGATCTTTTGAGTAAGCAATATTTTCAATGGTTGTTGTTGATTTGTCTTCCATAATGATCCTTGCCTCTTCAATTCCCTGATTGATTAACTCTTGCTGCATTGCCTGAGCTTCTGAAATATCTTCGCCAGGACCTTTGCCGCCCGATACAATGGCTATCGTATTTTTATTTGCTTTTAAATAATCAGCAGCCTTATCAATCCGGTATTGTAAAGATAATGATGGAACTGTTCCTTTAACCCTGGCCCCAAGTACAATAAGGTAACTGGCATCTTCAGGAATTGGCTGATGACTGCTCTCTTGAATTTTCATATGTAAAACCCCAAAATACACTAGTAAAGCAACAACACCAATTACAACAAATTTTACCGCCTTTTTCAAAACTACTTCCCCGTTTCATTTTCTATCCATTATATAACATGTTTTACCATAACTCACCACATAACTCTAACCAAATGCTATAGACGCACAATAGCGGGAAATCAACGTGACTTCCCGCGTTATTGCACTTAGAATGCCTTAAGGACTAAGCTTACTCAGTCCGATTCTTTCGCAAAGACCACAAACATTCTAATACTAATAAAGGTTATTCTATTCAGCCATTATGTCATCATAAATCAATTTACCAATTTTACTGATGACTTGACGGCTTTCATCCTCTGATTTCATATCTTCGGTAAGGACGACAGCATAAACGGTTTGAAATTCTGAACGAATGATCGCACAATCATGGGCAACGCCCCGAATTGCCCCCGTTTTACTTGCGACCTTTACCCCTTTCCCCATTAGTGATGGGAGTTTATCTCTTAATTGCTGATTGTCAAAAGCTCGTAAGATTTTTTCCTGGCTTTCTTTCGTTAAAAAGTCGCCTGTATGTATGGCTTTTAGGCAGGTAATCGTATCTTCAGCCGAGATTGTATTATCCCGCCCTTCCTTTAATGCTTTGAAATCCTGCATTCTGCGCCCGAGGATAGTATTTTTCAGACCAAGTTCTTTGATGCATTGATTAATTTCATCATGACCTAGCAAAGTCATCATCATATTCGTGGATGTATTATCAGATACAGTTATCATCAAAGTCAATAAATCCTCAACGGTTAAAAATACTTTATTCGATAAGACGTGCAGGACGCCCGATCCTCCAGTCACTTCATTAGGCGGAATGGTCACCGGCTGATTTAAGTAGATTTTCTTTTCTTCACTTTGACGATAACCTTCGATTATCATTGGTATTTTGATCAAACTCGCTGATTGGAAGGATTCATCATCGTGATAGCTGATAGTATCTCCATCGGCATTTTCAATTTTATAAGCAATTCTTCCATCAAATGTTTCAACTAATGCTAAGATTTCGTGCTCTATAGTTTGTAAAGTCATCGATTCTCTTTCCCCCTTAAGATTTCAACTAATTAACTATTAAAAACTCTCCTTACTTATTCTATCATGCAAAAAGCAGTACAATCTTCTACAAATTCTATATTGATTAAATTTTCATTATAGAACAAATAAAAGGTTTTCACTTCCAAAAAACAAAAGGAGCCTTCGTATTGAAAGCTCCGTTGTGGTCTGGAATTAATTCATCTGGCTTTTGCAGGTCGTCCCTTTGCTAAGGGGAATCGTTTCTTTTCAGTGGTATCCACCTGTGTGATTTCCCCATCATGAACAGTTATAATAACCGATCCATATTGTAGATCTTCCAAGCTGGAAATGATATGTCTGATTTTTAACTCCTCTTTTTTTTCCATATTATCCTCCTCTTAATAATGGTAATTAAGCACCATTCATACCTAATAATAAAAAGAGATTGTACGAAAAATTCACACGTACTCTTCCCACCTCTAAAACTTGCTTTAGGAAATTAGTTCACCTTCTGTTTTCTCTTCCTTTTATCTCTCTGGATAAGCAATAATCAGTTCATATTGAACTCCATATTCTCCTCCCTTCAAATATTAAGAAAATAAAAGGCACCCAACATCTAACAGGATAGATGGAAGGGTGCCTTTAGTTGACTAATCGGCAATTTTTATGAGTCCAATAGTTTACTTAAAAAATCAATCATACAAAACTTAACAATTCCCATTTGTACCGTTAAATTACATTATTCTTACCAACTAACTTGGTATTACCACTATAATCCAATAACCACTCTTTGTCAATTACCATTTAAATTTTCTGATTAATCTGCGTATTACATTTTACCTAATTAGCACTTTACCAAACTAAACGATTCGAGATATACTATTTTAGTATAAGTTGTCGGTATATAAATTCAAACTGTATTTAAGAAAGGTTCGATTATAAATGGAAAATAAAAAATGGGGTTTATTGATTTTGACCACATTCGTAATTGGAAATATGGTCGGCGGTGGAATCTTCATGCTCCCTGCTCAATTGGCACAGGTTTCAAGTCCATTAGGTGCTACTTTGGCATGGATGGTTACTGGACTAGGAGTATTTTTAATAGCACTCGTATTTGGTAACTTAGCTGTACGGAAACCGGAGCTGAAAGCCGGTCCCCAAAGTTATGCTCAGTCATTATTTAGGTCTCCTACAAAAGGAAGGCTATCAGGATACAGTATGGCCTGGGGTTATTGGGCTGCAAACTGGGCTGCAACAGCCTCTGTCATCATTTCATTTGCTGGTTACTTATCGACGTTTTTCCCTGTCATGCATAGTACGAAAGTGATTTATACAACAGGTTCTTTCAATCTCGAACTCGGTAAAGCACTAACATTTGCAGTATGTACCATTGCTCTTTGGGGGATTCAGGCAATTTTAGTAAGAAGTTTTAACAGTGCAGGAAAACTAAACCTTTTTGCAACAGTTACAAAAGTGCTTGGATTCTTGTTTTTCATTATTGTTACGATTTTCATCTTTGATTCTTCTAATCTTGGAAACGGTGCAGAATTTTACGATACAGCTGGGACATCCATCTCCTTAGGTGCTCAAGTTAATGCTGCAGCGATATCAACATTATGGGCCTTCATCGGTATTGAAGCAGCTGTGATGCTCTCAAATCGCGCTAAGTCACAAAATGATGTAAAAAAAGCAACGATTCTTGGTTTGCTTATCGCTGTTGTCATTTATATTGGTATTACCTTATTGACAATGGGCGCTATTTCACAAGACGATTTAAAAGTTTCACAAAAGCCACTTGTTGATGCTTTACAAGCTGTGGTTGGTTCAAACGGTACGTATCTTATGGCCGCTCTTGCTGTCATTTCCTTGTTAGGCTCAACAATCGGCTGGATTGTCGTTGCATCTGAAGTTCCTTACCAGGCAGCGAAATTAGATTTATTCCCGACTTATTTTGCGAAAGCGAATAAAAACGGAACACCGGTTCGTTCCATGACAATTACAAATATCATGACACAAATATTCTTATTCTCCACTATCTCTGGAACGATTTTAGAAGCTTATAAATTCTCTATGATTGTCGCTACACTTGCATACCTGATTCCTTATCTCGTATCAACCTTATATCAATTGAAATTAGTCGTAACTGGGGAAACATACGATTTCATGAAAGGTTCAAGAAGTCGCGATGGTATTATCACTATCCTGGCATTAGTTTACTCCGTCTGGGTCATTAAAACAGGTACTGCTGACATGGATACGTTCAAACTAGGCATTGCCTTATATGTACTTGGAATCGTGCTATACCCACTCTGGATGAGAAAGAAAGCATAAACCTAAAACGCCTTGGCATTCAAATATGCCAAGGCGTTTCTTTATATCTGCTTCAAACTTAGTTTCGTCCTCAGCCGAACCCTTTCTCCTGGTCCTAATTCCCTCAATCCTGTTAATTCTGCTGACAAATCTAGATTAGGAGCATTCGTTACCCATGTATATGGTTCAGGACATACGAACCCCTTCTGATTGAATAATACCCAAAACTTAAAATGGTCATCACCATGATAGCAGACTTGTAGACCTGCTTCTTGATCGGTGAGTACGCACTCGTTTTCCAGATCCTCATCATAGCCAAATATATCATCAAACTGTCGCCCCTCAATGCTGAACCCATTTTGAATTTCCATCGTATTTGGCGTTGCTTGAATTTTTCCAGTTGGTAATGACCTGTCATTCAACTCCCATTGTTTATTTACAGGCAGTGAAATCCTGCAATCCATCAACTTACTGCTTGGTACAAATGGAAAATTGAATATCGTATGATAACCCACTCCCCACGGAAAGGGCTCCTGGCCATTGTTGATGATTTCTAGTTGTACATCCAATGCATTATCGTTTAAAGAAAAAGTCATATTTATTGTAAAATCATGTGGAAAATATCTTTTTAGAAAAGGAAAATCACTACTTAAAAACTCGGTTGTTATTACGATTTTTTCTCCGTTTACTTCTCTTTTAATAACTTGCCATGGCTTATCATACAATAAACCATGAATATGATTTGATTTTTCTATTTCATTAATCGGAAATTTATACGTGATCTGCTTATATGTAAATTGGCCACCCTCAATCCGATTAGGAGGAAACAAGATTGGCATGCCATATAATATTGGAACTTCTCTATAGTCTTCTAACGTTTTCGGTGTTCGCAGCAACTCAATATCATTCTGTTTGAACTTAAACGAGAGAAGATTACTTCCTAAGACTGGTACAAGTATTGCTTCTAATGTTTCATTGCCAAACTTTATTGCCTTTTCATTTAAAAAAATGATATCTTCTATATAACCTGTCACTTACTCTCCTCCTTTACCATGAGTATATATTCATCCTACTTGCCTCAACCACTTTTTGCAACAAATGGAAATTAAACACAGTGAAAATAACATAACAAAAAAACTATCAATATAGTATTTAAACAACAAAAAGGATGCTCCCTTTAGGAACATCCTTTTTGTTTATCTATTACTTTCACTTACTAAGGCAACTATACCCTCTTCATCATCCAAAACAAGTTCAATACCTGAATATGGATCTATGTTCAAATATTCATCCAACCATAGGCGAAGAGCCTCAATCAAATTGATGGTAATTAACACTTGTTTCCGGCCGTCAACATACGTTTCAGCGGAAAAACCGTAATCATCATCAAACATCAACTCTACTTCTACCTCATTAGGTTGTACCTGCTTTTTACGAGCAATGTAAACACAAACTGCATTAATGACATCTTGTTCAGAAATTCTTAGCCTCTCCATGGGTTTGGATCCTCTTTTTTCTTCTTATCTTTGAAATATGTGAAAATTTTACGGATTACAACCACTAATGCAACAACCGCTAACACGTTAATTAACAGCCCAAGTATAGAACCTAGCGCTCCCATATTGGCGAATAGACTACCAAATAGAAGACCTGCTAGTCCTCCTAGCATTATCCCTTTCATTAAGCCGCCTTTAGAAAACGAGCTTCCGCTTTTTGTATCTGTTTTTGCTTTGTTCGTTGTCGCATCAGATTTTTTCGTTTCTTTATTTTGGAAGTTCGATTTATTACTATTAGTGTTGCTGTTAAAACTTCTTTTTCCAGACTTATAGCCCCTTGCATCTACTGATTCCGAGTGATCTTTGAATACGTAGGTGCCAACTGGCGAGAATGCTAATGTAATCGTGAGTAGAGCTGCCATAAATTTTTTCATCATGATTTTTTTCCTCCGTTTTTAATAGTATGGAATGTTGTTTCATTAAATATCTTCTCAGATTTACTGAAAGTCCACATCACCTATCTTTATTTTATCTTATAGTATTTACGTTGATAATCAAAATAAGTTTCACTTTTTTCTATATTTCTTCAAAAAAAAAAATTCCCAAAAAAAATAAGCAGGGTGTGCTCTCCCCTGCTTATTGATGAACTATTAATTTACACGAACTACACGGCCATTGAATTTTTCTGCCCAATATCCGCTTCCCATATTAGCTATAGCAACACCTGTTGAACTTTGAGAACCGATAAACTTGTTGCCACCAACATAAATACCAACATGTCCATCCGTTTTATAGGTATTGAAAAATACTAAATCTCCGGGTTGCATTTGGCTTTTAGATACTTGACGTCCTGCACTTGTCAATGCTCCCGTACTGGCTGGAAGATTCACACCAGCTTGTTTATATGCCCATGCAACAAATGCTGAACAATCGAATCGCCCGTTAGCAATGTCGGATGCTGTTCTTCCGCCACCAAATACATACGTTGAGTTACCGATATATTTATAGCCTGCTGTAATTGCAGAACCTGTATTTGCACTGCTTGGCTTGCTTGATGTTTCAGGTTTACTAGCTGTAGGTTTTTCAGTAGAACTGTTTTTAGATGAATTTGAAGATGATTCACCTTTAGACGAACTTGATGCCGACGCTTCGCCTTTTGACGAACTTGATGATTCTTTACTAGAAGAATTTGAAGAATTCACTTCTTCCGCAGCACGGTTAAGATCAGCTTTTTCAGATGATTTACGTTCTTCTTCTTTTTTGATATTTTCACGAATTGATGCTATTTGTGCTTCTAAACCTGCATCTTTATTCTCTAAAGACTGTTTAAGGGCTTCTGTTTCTGATTCTTTCTTTTCAATCTTTGCCTTCATATTAACAGTCTCTGCTTTTTGATCTTCAATTTGAGATTGCATGCCTTTAAGTTCTACTTCCATATCCTTTAGGCTTTGCAATTTTTTCTCTACAGTCGCTTGTTTTTTTTCTAAGTCAGCTTTATCCGCTTCCTGCTGACTAAGAATCTCTCGGTCAGCTTCCACAATAGTCGCAACCGCTCCAACACGATTAACAAATTCACCAAAGTTTTTAGAACCTAAAACAACTTCTAGGTAATCAACGTCTCCACCGCTCTCTTGGAATGAAAGGGCGCGCTCTTTCAAGACTTCCTCGCGTTTTGCGATTCTTTCTTCCAAAGCTTTAATTTCTTTCTTTAATGAAGCTATATCTTTTTCCGTGTCTGTAATTTCTTGTTTAGTATCTTTAATTTTTTTGTCATTTTCTTTCATTGCTGTTTCAATCTGAGCAATTTGGGAATTCATTTTCGATTGTTCTTTTTTCAATTCCTGAATAACTTGTTCTGCCTCTGAAATATCAGATTGTATTCCTGTGCGTTCTGATTGAATATCCGATATAGATTCAGCTTTTACTGACGGTATGGCAAAAGCGCTTCCTAATCCGAGCATAATAGTCGTGTTTAATATAATTAGTTTTTTCTTCAAACTCATTTCCCCTGCTTTCCTCCCTGTGCATTTCAATTGACCTACTTCTTTCCTCTATGAAAATAGTAGCCAAAATAAATTACTAGGAACTCTTCTCTATTTTTTTACTCATTATGTAATCTTCTAAGGTTGTAACAATATAATAATAAATTCTGAAACTCTACTAAGTATTTCACCTAATTCGTAGTATAACATCAGATTTTGTCAAATAAGTAATAATAATATTACAATTACATTTCATTTTTAACATCAAACGTAAAATTTCGACTTTTTCACGATATAAACCGACCATATATTTACAAGTTCCTTCCTATCACTTTCTATCTAGCGTTTAGCACCAAAGAACTATATTCTGATAGTAAGATAAAAAGCTGCTATTTCCAAAATAAGTTCAGTCTTGTTATGGAAAATATCCGCTTAACTTTAATAGAAAGCAATAAAGCAAGGAACCTTCAACATTTGACTTATATTAATTTATAGCTTTGTTATATCAAGCTATTGATTTTCACAATTTATTAGAAAGCCTGCAGCAGAGCGAATATTAAAAAAGGCAGCGAATCCCCCCGGGATCGCTGCTCTCCTCCATTTATGCTCCTGCCCAAACATCCTTTGCATATCGACCATTCGCCTCTAATGATTGCAGCCATTCTGTGGCTTCTTCTTTAGATGATTGATACAAATGCATATAGCTTTCGATTAACGTTTGTTCAACATCCGGTGCCATTTTGCTTCCGTCTCCGCAGATGTATAAGTGTCCGCCTTCTTTTAATAAAGAAAGAATGTCTTGAGCGTTTTCTGCTAACCGATGCTGGACATACATTTTTTCTTGACCAGGACATCTTGAGAAAGCGGTGTGCAGTGTTATAAGACAATCTTGTTCAGCTTGCACGAGTTCTTCTTGATATAGGAAATCGTGTTCGGGATTGCGGCATCCAAAGTAAAGATGGGCAGCCCCTAGTTTTTCACCTTTTTCTGTTAGGGCGCGGCGAGCCTGAATAAATCCTCTGAACGGTGCAATTCCTGTTCCAGGGCCAATCATAATGATAGGTTTCCCTGTTTGCTCCGGAAGCTGGAAGTTGGATTGCGGTGTATTGATAAAGCAGGCTACCTTGTCTCCTTCCGAACGTTCTGCTAAATAATTTGATGCAATTCCTTTGAATTCTCCGTTGCCACTCCAGGCATCTCCACGGACGACACTGACAGTGATGCTTGCTTTTCCTTCCTTGTGAAGTGGAGAACTTGAAATAGAGTAGTATCTTGCCTTTAAAGGAGGCAGTAAAGCTAGAAATCCTTCAAATGGTATTTCACATGCAAGGTACTTTTCTGTCAGGTCAAGCATAGTAATGCGTTTGTTCAGAATTTCTTGTTTATAGGTACTGTCCTCTAGAAGCTTTTCAAGCTCTTTTACATGGGGAGGACATACCGTGTGAGTAGCAAGCGTCCTAATTTGAGAACGGGTAGCAGGTTCTTGTAACTCCACATAGTTAGATAGTAACTCCTGTAATTTTACAGGTTTCTCTGTAGGAAGATGGGCAGCTTTTCCCGAATCTCCAGTCAGTTTGACATAGTCTTGGCCGTTAAAATTGAATCGACTGAGCACTCGCTCAACGAGTTCCGATGGATTTTGAGGAAGAACCCCGACATGGTCGCCTTCTTGATAATGAATACCCTCTGGAAGAGTTAACTCTATATGCCGTGTACTTCTTCCGCTATCCTCATGTTGTAATTCGACACTCCTGTTCACAACAGCTGTAAAAGCATGATGAGTGCGGGCGAGCGGTGTGTCGCTCACATCACTTACAAAATTCATCATAATCGAGCTGTTTTTTCTATCATTTATATTTAGTTCAATGTTCAAGGTTTGGGCAAGCTTCGGCCAAAGGGCTTCTGTCCATTTCTCGTAATCCCCTTCAAAATCATCGCTTGCATCTCCATAACCTGTTTCTGACAGACGATTAGCTCCTTTTTGTTCCAGTTGTTCATCAATGAAGGTTGGAATACGTTGGTACGTATTGGCCCAATTGCGGTCTCCGCATCCAAAGATAGCATAGTGAACACCGTCCAATGTTCCATCCTGACTTTCCTTCAGCCATGAAACAAAGTCATTTGCATTGTCTGGTGGATTTCCATTATAAGATGCTGAGACAATGAGAACAGCTCCTTCTTGAGGGAGATGATTGGTGTAATCATTTAAAGGAGCAACCTCGGTATAGAAACCTTGTTGACTCCCTATTTCAGCGAGATCACGAGCAATTCCTTCTGCGGTTCCCATGTTTGATCCAAACAGAACGAGTAATGGCGTGCCATGTGCAGATTCAATAGAAGCTTCCGTTGCTTCTAAATCCGCAAACACTGGTTCTGGAGAAGCAACGATAAATGACATCGCCGGCTTCCTAGGTGAAACGCGCATGGTTAATCCATCTGGTTTAAGAGTCAAAGTTTCTTTAACATCCAATTGATAATCTTTATGATCTATCAGGTCAAAGTGTTGTAAAACCATTCCAAGAACCAGAGTTGCTTCATGAAGAGCAAACTGCTGTCCGATACAGGCACGCTGTCCGTTTCCAAACGGTTTATAAGCATGGTATGGAATTGAGACCGGATCCTCAAAACGTTCTGGAATAAAGGATTCTACGTCATCTCCCCAAACGGATGGATCACGGTGAAGCTCTGGAATAAGAAGAGTGAACACCTCATCTTTCTTCACATTGTATTTTCCGATTAATGTGGTGTCTTCTTTCGCATAAACAGAAAACGCCGGAGCAGTTGGCCACAGACGAAGCGCTTCATTTAACACCATACGAACATATTTCAATTTCTTCACTTGTTTATAATCAGGAACCTCGTCACCCAGTACTTCATCGACTTCCTGCTGTGCTTTTTTTAACTTTTCCGGGTTATTCATAAGAAAATAGATGGCGAAAGAAAGGAGACCGCTCGTCGTTTCATGTCCAGCGATTAAAAAGGTAATGATTTGATAACGAATATTTTCATCATCCAGTGCTGCACCAGTTTCAGGATCAACCCCTTTTAACATATGGGAAAGAAGGTCATCTTCTCCCTGATCACCATTTAGTTTTCGTACTGCAATCAATTCATCTACAAGAGTGAACATGTATTGAATGTCTTCTCTGAATTGTTTTTTAGACTTAATCATCAGTTTATCTTGAACACCGAGTCGCTGCGTTTGACTCATCGCTTCATCTAATGCACGCACCATACTGTCGACAAAGGGATGGGAGGTCTCTCGATAAAAACTGTTAAAGCGGTAATTAAATCCGCAGAGTCCAATTGTATCTAAGGTCAAGCGTGTCATATCTTCAGGAACATCAATCTCATCAGCGGGATTTAAGCGAGCCCATTTTTGGATGAGTTGGGTAGCAAGATCCACCATTTTTGCATGATAGCCCTTCATTGCCTGCTGGCTAAAGCTAGGCAGCAGAATGTTATGAGCCTTTTTCCAATTTGTCTCCGATGTTTCACTTGTGAAAAGGCCATCACCACCAAATGCTCTCACTTTTTGCAGGGCAGGACCAACTTTTTTATCAAATCTTGTTTCATCACAAATTTCTTTAGCAAGGGCAGCACTGGATACAAAGGTACTAATGCGACCCGGAAATTGAAACTGAAAAACCGGTCCAAGTTCCCTTGCCAGCTTCATGTATGACTGAAGTGGCTTATCCTTATCAATAACAGGCAGGCTTCCGAGGGGTCCATAAGTTTTTGGCTGTGGAAATTGAGTTGTATTTGTCATTTTTTAGCACCTCTTTAAATAAATTAGCTAACGGAATGAACGTTCATTCCGCTAAGTGGATGAAAAATCAAATTTTTCTCAAACGTGTAATCGTACAGCATCCCAAATGCTTTCTTCTACATCTGCTAAAAGTTTTGCTTCAGGTTCTAACTCCCCAATACGGACAAGTCGTTGAAGCTCAAGAAATGCTCCGTAAATAATGGCAATCAAAGCTGCAGAAGGAAGCTCCTTAATTTCTTTTTTTGCTTTTCCTGAATCAAAGAAACTTTTTAATATATTCAGTAGCCCTTGAAAGCTAGAATGACTTTCTTCATTTAAAAAATGGGCACTACTATGTGTTTTAATAAAATAAAGCGCTTGACTGTGCTCGGTTGTAAAGTGAATCATTGATATAAAAATATGGTGGAACTGATTTCGAATCGATTCATCATAAGGAAATCCATTCTCAAGTGTTTCAGTAAAAATATTCAAGTACTCTTGAAAAATCTTGTTTCCGAGCACTTCCTTATTCTCAAAGTAACGATAGATGGTACCAGCTCCAACTCCTGCCGATGTAGCAATCATTGGAATCGTCGTCGCATCATATCCCCGCTCAGCAAATAGTACCAAAGCGCTGGATACTATGCTGTCTCGTTTATTTACTGCAGTTTGCATAATAATTCAGCCTTTCATTAATTAAATGCGGAATGAATGTTCATTCCTGTTAATTATATACCCCATAAAATTCCATCTCAACCACTCATTGGACCTATAATTTGTGAAGGTTTTGTTAACCGATGGGGGACAAAAGGCTGAGTAGTCGTCATTTGAGAGAAGGAGTTAAATAGATAATATCGTTAAAGATGGCATTTTTCTTTGTCTGCAAGGGGTTAGAGTGGGTATTTTAATAATTTTGAGGTTTAAGATAGTGTAAATAAGTTTTTTAAGTATCGTTAGGAGACCTGGAAAAGAGCGCTATCCTTTTTCAGTAATAACGCCCGATTGAGGAATATTGAAAAATGCGAAAGATCTGTAAAAATGGCTTCTCAGTTATTTTACTAAAGCCACTCGTTTAATAGTGTTCCATTCTAATTGTACTGATTTATTATGAAAACCTCACCATAATCATATTAACAATAGGGCGAAGTAATTTTCCGAACACCTTATTGCTCAATAAGTTTTATAACATCTGTCAAGCTCTTTTCTACCATAGATTGAAGACGTAAAGAATGATTTTCAAAAGCTAAAGCTTCTGTAACGGGATTTGGTACGATTACACACTTTAATCCAGCATTTAGAGCCGATTGAAGTCCATTTAACGAATCTTCAAATGCTACGGCTTCTGTGGAATGAATGTTTAAAACTTCGATTGCCTTTAAATACAAATCAGGCGCTGGTTTTACTTTATCAACATCATCCCCTGTGATAATAACTTCAAAATAGTTTAACAGTCCGAGTTCACCCAAATAATGAGTGACCCACTCTTTTGTGGAACTTGAAGCAAGTGCAATTTTATATCCGAAATTTTCTGCTTCTTCTAAATAATCCTTTACACCTTCACGTGCCTGGGATGTTTTCATCTTTACTTTATGTAAGCTTTTTGCTCTGGCTTCAATTTCTTCAATATTACAACTTTCCCCCAGTTTTTCTTGGAAGAACTTATAAAGTTCAGTATTATCTGTTCCGATACATTTAACAAAATGTTCGAGAGGCAAATCAGATTTATAAAAAACCATAGTTTCTTTATAAGCCTCATACCAAGCCGTCTCCGTGTCTAAAATTAAACCATCAAAGTCGAAAATAACAGCTTTAATCATAATAATTTTCTCCTTTTTACTTATTAGAAGGTAACACTTTTTCCTGAAATACACATTGATTGAATAGCACAAGTTTCATAGTGATTACTATCCTTAAATAAACGTACATTAATGAATGCCCTTGTTCAACTAAATTGTTCCATTTTTGAATAACTTAGAACTTCGATTCACCGTCTAATAATTTCTTCTCTTATTCAAAAATATGGCCCATTTGTTGAATAAAGATCAAACAGCAATCTCCAACAAATCTTGCTCTGTTAGTTCATTAGGTCATCATATGGCAGGCAGCCTTGGATCTCAACTAACGCGCTCGTTAGTTGAGTAAGCTATACATATTATTAATATCCCAATTATTATTAAGCCCAAAATCAATACTTCTATTGATACGAGAATTACATCGCCTAAGTGGCCAAGAATGGGTATAAAAATCAGGTATTCGTTCAAAATGCATAAGCTACAACATATGGAAATGATATACATTAAAACGGGGCAAACCTATGAAACTCTGAAGTTTACATAGACCAGTATCAAAAGTTGCCCACTAGAGTAATGATCCGACTAATGAAAAATTCCCGTAAACATAGTTATTTTTCACCATTAACACCAAGCGTTATAAATACTAGAATGTTAATATATAGTATTTTTGGTAATTACCAAACATTAATGGGAGGTATTTTGATGAATTTAAAGAAGAAAGTTCTATCAGTTTCATTATCTAGTTTATTAACTTTAAGCGCAGTAACAGCTGTTGCGCTACCAGTCGGTGCGGTTGGAAATGGTCCCAGTGCTGGAAATGGTCAAGTAACAACTTCAATTCTACATACTTATGACAGCTTGGTAAGTTACCTTAAAACCCAGGATGCTAAACAAGAAGCATTGAAACTTGAAGTAATCGGGGAAACGGTAAAAGGACGAGATATTTACCTAGCAAAGTACATATCTAATCCTAAAAACCCTACTATCCTATTTTTAACCCAACAGCATGGAAACGAACAGCTAACAACTGAAGGTACACTCGAATTTATTAAACATCTAGGCACGAATAAGACTAAAGGTTTGCTAGAAAATGTAAATATTCTAATCATTCCTATGTTAAATGCAGATGGGGCTATGGGTGATGTTAATTTCTCCCTTGATGACTATTTAGCAAAGGGTGATCGACATCTAACTCGTGCAAACGCAAACGGTGTCGACTTAAACCGTGAGCATGATAAAAAAACTAGTGAAATGCAAGTGGAAGTAAAGGCATTACATGAAAATGTTTTTGCAAAATACGATATTGATTACATGATTGATTTACATCATCAAGGGACGCTAAGCGAAACAGAAGGTGAACTTGTTTCAGGTTCGATGCTATATCCAACAAATGCTAACGTAAAACCTGAAGTGTTAGAAGCTTCTAAAAAACTAGGTGCTGTTGTATATAACGCAATTGAACCTACTGGTTGGGGGCATATTGGTAAATATAATGGAGGATCAGGAGAAAATATAGGTCGAAACGGTGCAGCTGTTCGTTATGATATTGCAACGCTTCTCTTTGAAATGCGAGGTATGTCTGACCACAATATCGAGTCAGTTGCACTTGGACAAAAAAGCAACGGGTATCTAATAAAGCAAACAGTTACCACTTTGGATGCTGCTGTTAGAGCTCTTGCCGATAATTCAATTGAAACTGTTGATGAAAGCTTTTGGGACACTCTTCCAACACAAACAAATCGTTCTGGGGAAGAAGCAGACGAATAAAATTATCGACACATCCTATTTTTTCTAATGGGATGTGTTTTTTGGTTTTATCGGCCTTTTGTCTGTCTCCAAAGAATCGTATGACTCAGAGCATGGACATTGCCAACGTTTGAACAAAGAGTTTTTCTAATAATGGTGAAGTTCTCATTTTTTAAACATGTCCACCTTTTCTTCTCACTTTTTGCAGTAAATTTAATTTTATCTATAAAAATTAGTATTCTTAATAACGATCCTATTAAGTCTTTTTAACCAGACATATACCCCCTTCCCGTACCTTATACTCGTCAAATAAGGTCGAAAATATACTCAATCCACTATAACTTTCATTAAACTCGTTTTATAACTTCTCCCCATTGAATAGCCTTTGCTTCCTTGATCAAATGCTCATTTTTTGACGAGTTCTACTATTTTGTTCACTTTTTCTATAAAAGCTTATAGTTCATTAATATCTGTAATGACCTTTGAAGTTGACTCGGAAGATACCCCGTTCTCATCAAACACCCTGCACTAATAAAGTTGTATATTCACCTTTATTATTTTTCTATATTGCCCCGATAGTTAGAAAAAGCTGCCTTAAAGACAGCTCCGAATCTTCCGCTAAAACTCACGTTACTCTAACAAGAAATTATATAGTTCATCATTCTGTTTTTTCCAAAACCAGATATTCTTTAGTTTTACATGTTGATATATCGTTTTCATTAGCGAACTTAATTAAATCTATTAAGACTTTATCTGGGGCAAAACCAAAAATTCGAATGTTTAGCCCCTTGTTCACTTGTATAATAACACCTTTGGTTGCCCAACCGACACGTTTAAATTTCATCTGGACAATTTGTTTAGGATAAACTACTTTTTTATAAATAGGCATTGTCAAAAATAATATTTGATACGATAAACGATTCTTGTCTATTCTAAATTTAAATTGAATAAAGATTGCTACAAGAATAAAAATAAATAATAGAAATTGAAAGTAAAATATTAATCCTATAGAGAAATTATACGTAATAATTGGCGGCAGAACTATTGTTGCCAGTAACAATCCCAAATGCACTCTTTGAGTTCTTGCAATATAGGTCATTCTAAATTCCCTTCTTCCATTTTTATTTTACCGCAATAATCCAATTTCTTCTTAAAGTTTTCTACCCCAATTGTTGCATAAAAAAAGATTGCCTCAGCAACCTCTCTAATTGAAGTAAAACAACCGTTAACTTAACAAGCCTTGATAAATGAGTTTAGTTAAGATTTATTTTTAAAGAATACCACGAAGAACAGAATTTAATCGTGGTTTTACTACATCAATTTTGAAATAAACATTGTTGCAATGCCAAAGTAGATAAGTAACGATAGTATATCATTTAGTGTTGTAATTAATGGACCAGAGGCCACTGCTGGATCGATGTTGAATTTATATAATATTAGAGGAATAATGGTCCCAGCTAAAGTACCAATAATTAGGGTCATAACTAATGAACTTCCAACCACTAACCCTAGAACAGGATTTCCTTGCCAAACAAAAGCTATAATGGAAATTAATATTCCACAGGTAATGCCTATTATCAATCCAACTTTAAGTTCTCGGATAATAAGTCTAAAAACAACTCCTTTATCCGTATCAGTAGTAATTAGACCTCTTACAACAACCGCTAATGATTGAGTACCTGTATTTCCAGTCATCCCTGCTATCATCGGCATAAAGAAGGCAAGTGCAACAACTTTAGACAATGTTTCTTCAAAACCACTAATAATAGTTCCTGACACTAATCCGATAAATAAAAGTAAAATAAGCCAGGGAAGTCGGCGATACGCAGCCACGTGTGCCTTCGTGTCAAAATCAATAGCTTTACCAGATGCCGAAAGTTTTTCAATATCTTCGTTTGCTTCCTTAATGACAACGTCAATAATATCATCAACGGTTACAATTCCTAATAACTCATTATTATTATCTACAACAGGAATTGATAAAAAATCATAACGCTCAATAACATGTGCTACCTCTTCTTGGTCTTCATAAGCGAATACGGAGATAACTCTGCTGTACATAATATCTTGAATTTTTTCATTCTCATCATTTATTATTAAATCTCGATATGAGACTACACCTACTAATTTTTTATCGTTATCAATTACATACAGATAGTTAATTGTTCCCGAGAACTCCGCAAATATTTTAAGCTTTTCAACTGATTCACGAACCGTATAGTGTTGAGGGATCCACACAAAACGGTTTGTCATTATTCGTCCTGCCGTTTCAGGGGGATAATTCATGATATTTTGAACGATTTTAGATTCTTCTTGTTTCATACCTGAAAGAAGTTCTTCAATTTTATCCGGAGAGAGGTTCTCTAACAATGAAGCTAAATCATCATTATCCATTAGATCCATTACTTGACCTGATTTTTCAATTCCTAATTTAGTAAGAATTTTTAATTGATGTACTTTTTCAAGTTCCTGTATTAGTTCCGCGATTTGTTCTGGAGTAAGAAACAATAAGAAACGTGTATGATGTTTTTCTGGAAGCCCCTCAAAAATCCGAGCAATATCATAAGGTTGGAGTTCTTCTAATATTGCTTGAAATTCTTTCTTTTTTCCTTCTTTTAATGCTTTTATGATTTGAAGAGTTATTTGGTCTTCAGTCATGTCTTTTATCATCTTCGCCACTCCTTTTTTGAGGAGCAAAAAATATTTCCCCTTAACGATATATTAAAAGTAAGAAAAATATTTTATAATTCCCCTTCCTTAATCTTTGTATTTATTTGATATTTATTATGCTTCGAGTATAAGGTCGTGAATAGTTATCCACTATCCTCACCTCCCAGAAAAAAATAAAAACACCTCCATTACAAATGGAGGTGTTCACACGGTACATTTACGTACATTTCTGAATGACAAATACACATACGTACATTGTCTGAATGACAAATACATAGCAGAAATCCTGTTCCTCCATTCGTAGAGCTTTAGCACTGTGTGGCATAGGACAACGCCAGCTACATTAAAAACCACCTTATGTCGATGGTTTCTGTTGACCCATTGGCGTCTTTCGACATTTTTGGGCAGTAGCATATCTCCTACACAGGAGCCTCACCTAACGAGGATATTTAGTTTACCAATCCACTCTAAAAGAGTTTCTTTTAGAAGTCAATGTTTTTTGGTTAACTTATCGACTTCCTGTTAGATTCCAGCCATATAGTCAACAAAGACCTTCAATTCTTTGGGACGGACAAACACTATTTCTCCTTTTTTTAATTCAAGATTATTATATTGTTCTTTAGTAAGTTCGATTTCAAGCGGTTCATTTATATCCTGACGAATCACTTCAATACGGACAATAGGTCCAATTGTATGAATATGGTCAATAACAGATGAAATCGAATCCGTTTCTAATGATTCTCTTTCTATGATAAAGTTATGAGCTCTTACATAACCAGTACTCTCTCCATCCTCACTGTCTGGAACATGTATTTCCACATTTCCTGTTGCCAATTTCCCTTGATGAACCTTGCCCTTGAAAAGATTGACACTGCCGAGAAAATCGTAAACAAATGGATTTTTGGGTTGATCATATACTTCTTCCGGAGTTCCAATCTGTTCAATTTTCCCTTCATTCATGATTACAACTCGATCAGCAACATCCATCGCTTCTTCCTGATCATGTGTCACAAAGACACTCGTAACATTGAATTCATCATGAAGTCTTCTTAGCCAACGCCTAAGTTCCTTACGCACTTTAGCATCCAGTGCCCCGAATGGTTCATCAAGCAAAAGAATATTCGGCTCTACAGCAAGAGCCCTTGCCAATGCCACACGCTGACGCTGGCCGCCTGATAATTGAGAAGGATAACGGTCCTTATATCCTTCCAACTTAACTAGCTGAAGCAATTCTGTAACTTTTTGTTCAATCGCTGTTTTACTAGGTCTTATTTTTCTTGGACGAACCTTTAAACCGTAGGCAACATTATCAAAAATGGTCATGTTGCGAAAAAGAGCATAATGCTGAAAGACAAAACCCACATTCCGATCTTTCACATGCTTATTGGTGTAATTCTCTTCATTAAATAAGATATTTCCGTTCTCTGCCTGTTCAAGTCCAGCAATGATACGTAGCAACGATGTTTTTCCCGAACCAGAGGGGCCAAGTAGCGCAACAAGCTCCCCGCTTTTTATTTCCAGATTGATATTTTGGAGGGCTTGATAAGACCCATAATATTTTGTAACATTTTCGATGACGATACTCATTACTTTCCCTCCTAACTTACTTTTGATGATTTAAAGTCTGTTTTCCATTCTATGAAACTTTTAATAACCAACGTTATGATTGCAAAAATGGACATCAGTGATGCCACGGCAAAGGCCGCTGAAAATTGATATTCATTGTATAAGATTTCAATATGAAGTGGCATCGTGTTCGTCATCCCGCGTATATGGCCTGATACGACCGATACTGCCCCAAATTCTCCAATTGTCCTCGCATTACATAAAATGACTCCATATAAAAGGCCCCATTTAATATTAGGAAGCGTTACATACCAAAACGTCTTGAATCCTCCTGCTCCTAGTGTGAGCGATGCCTCTTCTTCAGACGTTCCCTGGCTTTGCATTAGCGGAATTAATTCACGTGCAATGAATGGGAAGGTAATGAAAATAGAGGCGATGACAATCCCTGGTATCGAAAAGATCACTTTAATATCATAGTTTTGCAACAATGGACCAAGGGCCCCATGTAAGCCAAATAAAAGTACAAAAATCAATCCAGCAATGACTGGTGAAACCGAAAAGGGTAGATCAATCAAAGTTATTAAAAAGTTTTTTCCTTTAAATTCATATTTTGTAATCGTCCATGCCGCCACTACCCCAAATATAGCATTAAGGGGTAACGTGATTAGGACAACGATTAATGTTAATTTAATGGCAGACATAGAATCTGGATGGGCTATGGCCGCAAAATAAGCATCAGCCCCCTTTTCAAAGGCTTTTACAAAGATTGCGATTAATGGAACAACTAAAAATAAAGTAAGAAATAGTAACACAATGGAAATAAGAATCCACTGTATAGATTTAGGCTCTTTCGTTGCGTTTCTCGTTAAAATGACTGGTTTGTTCGTCTCTGCAGCCACTGAATTGTGATTTGCCAACATGTCCCCTCCTATTTCCCGGTATATCTTTTGCTAGTCCACCATTGTAAGATATTGATGGTGAACAAAATTAGAAATGTAATAATAAGCATGACGGTGGCCACAGCGGTTGCACCCTGATAATCATACTGTTCGAGTTTTGTCATGATGATAAGCGGTGAAATCTCTGTTTTAAAAGGCATATTTCCTGCAATGAACACAACGGATCCATACTCTCCAAGCGCCCTCGCAAAAGAAAGTGCAAAACCCGTCAAAATCGCTGGTATCAATTCAGGAAAGATAATTTTAATAAACGTCTGCATTCGATTCGCCCCTAGCGAAGCAGATGCTTCTTCCATTCCTTTTTCTATATTTTCAAGCACCGGTTGGACCATGCGGACAACGAATGGCAGACCGATAAATATCAGGGCAATGATAATCCCGATGGGAGTGAAGGCAATTTTAAAGCTGAAAAATTGGCCAATCCATCCATTCGGTGAGTACAAAGTGGTCAATGTAATCCCCGCCACAGCAGTCGGCAGGGCAAATGGCAAATCAACTAGACCATCGATGATTCGTTTGCCAGGAAATTCATAACGAGTCAGCACCCAGGCAATTAAAACGCCAAAAACTGCGTTCACAAAGGCCGCAGTTAAAGCTGTCAGAAAGCTTAGTTTATAGGAAGCAACGACCCTCGGTTCGGTAATAGTCGCCCAAAAATCCTGAAACCCCATTGTAAATGTGTTTAAAAAAACCATGGATAATGGAATCAAAACGATGATGGATAGATACAGCAATGTAAACCCCATCGTTAGTCCAAAACCAGGTATGGTTCTTTTTTTCTTTTGTTTAACTTCCGCTATATTCATCGATTCGCCCCAGCTCTTTCTGATTGATTAGTGAAGGAGAAAATGTGAATTTACATCTTCTCCTCCAACGCTTATTGTGGTTGATAAATTTCGTCAAATGTACCACCATCATTGAAATGTGTTTCCTGGGCTTTTTTCCACCCGCCGAACTTTTCATCAACAGTCACCATATCAATATTTGCAAACTGGTCCTTGTATTTAGCAAGAACCTTCTCATCCCTCGGACGATAGAAGTTCTTTGCTGCAATTTCTTGACCGGCATCTGTATAAAGGTATTCCAGATAGGCCTCAGCGACTTCCTTCGTTCCTTTTTTCTCAACCACTTTATCAACAATAGCTACTGGAGGTTCAGCTAAAATACTAATCGACGGATTCACGATTTCATATTTATCATCACCGAATTCTTCTAGTGTTAAATAAGCTTCATTCTCCCAAGCAATTAGTACGTCACCAATTTCCCTTTCCACAAACGTGGTCGTTGCACCTCGTGCTCCTGAATCCAAAACTTCAACATTTTGATAAAGCTTTTTCATAAAATCCTTCACTTTGGTTTCATCATTATTAAAACTCTTTTCTGCATAAGCCCATGCAGCCAGGTAATTCCACCTTGCTCCACCACTTGTCTTTGGATTTGGCGTAATTACGGAAACATCCTTTTTGATTAAATCATTCCAATCTTTTATACCTTTCGGATTATCTTTTTTTACTAAAAACACGATAGTTGATGTGTACGGTGTCGAGTTTTCAGGTAAACGTTTTTGCCAATCTTCTGCTAATAAGTTACTAGCTTCATAAATGGCATCAATATCATAAGCCAATGCAAGTGTCACGACATCCGCTTCCAACCCATCAATAACCGCTCTACCTTGTTTACCAGAACCGCCATGAGATTGCTGAATCGTTACATCCTGACCTGACTCTTCTTTCCAATGTTTCACAAACGCATCATTAAATTCTTGATACAGTTCACGCGTCGGATCATATGACACATTCAAAAGCTCCACAGACTTAGAGTTCCCTTCTCCTTCTGTTTTTTCTGAATTACATCCTGCTAGTACTCCAAAGGCTAAAATCAAACTTGAAAATACCATCAACTTTTTCATAAACTTCCCCCGTTTTTCACTTTTTCCAACAAAAAAGACATACTATTTCCTTCAATTAATATATAAGGAGATAGTATGCCTTCAGTTTTCTGATCAGCAAATATTCTGTTTTTATGTATCACTACCATAAAACAAAGTATACCAAGTTGTCAACTATGTTTTTTCTTTTTATCTTTTCCGCGACGATTATTGAGATTAAAATAATATAGTCTGTATTAATGGAATTATATAACCAATGCAAAAGGACTCAATCTCATGAGATTGAGCTCTTTTGCATTCTTTGTTCTCGCTTATACTAAAAACTCAAGATTTTGATTCTTTCTGATACAACTTATTGTCCACAATATACTGATAACATTGACCAGGTAGTAAATATCTCGGTTCTCCACCCATCGCGAACTCATCTCTTATATATGTCGAACTGATTTCCATGGAGAGACCTTTATCGATAAGGTGAAATTTATTGCCATCATCATAATTTCTCAGCAACGGACTTTTGGAAATGATTTTTAGCATATCTATTCCATCCCGGGCCATGACGATAAATTTATGATTGGCAATCAACTTTTCCCTGAATTTCCAGCGTAAGTGTACCGGTAATTCCTGATTGTCAATATCTTCAAGAAGATCGGCACCCATAATGAAATAAACATCATCCTTCGGGTACTGTTGTTTAAAGTATTCCATCGTATACCAAGTATACTGTTTACTCGTCCCAGCCCGTTCATTAATTTCATAATCACTAACTTCGAACACCGGGTTGTCCTCGATAGCTAGCCCAAGCATATCCCAGCGATGTTCATTACTCGTTTTCATCTGTTTATCAATCCGATTATCGGCGCAAGGTAAAAAAATAACTTTGTCCAACTTAGCACGATGTGCAATGGTAGATGCTGTCCATAAATGGACATTCGTAACTGGATCGAAGGAAGATCCGTAAACTCCAATTTTGCCCATCTCTTATTCCCCCTCGTTTAACCCTTCCTTTTCAGCACAGCCCTGACCGGACTGCCGTCTCCATCTTCTAACGCAAGCGGCAGTGCTGCCAAATCATACATTCCCGGCTCCACGCTTTCTAGGACTAGACCTTCCAAGATATGAATACCACAACCTGACAGAGCATGGTGGGCAGGCAATTCTTTGCTATCGAGATAGTCAACGGAAGGCAAATCAAGTCCAAGCAACTTCACTCCTTTATCAGCAAGATAAGGTGCTAATTCAGGATCAATTGTAGGAATCCATTCAGGGAAACGGCTGAGGTCCTTCCACTGTCCTGTTGCCAGTAATAACCGTTCGATGCCTGTAAAGTCGATACCTGTAAAAGCCTCAACTCCAATACTTTTAGCAGCATCTATCTTTACTAAAAGTGCTGGGCCAATATATAAATCCAAATCGAGCTCAATGATTTTTTTTCCGTTTTCATCAAAATGGAAAGGAGCATCAATATGTGTTCCTAAATGTGTACTCATCCGAATTTCCCCAACATTGACTGATGATCCCTTTGCTATTGAAGAATTCAGACGATATGAATACGGTGTATCTCCTGGCCAATATGGCGTATTTTCGTTCAGTCGCTGAGAAATATCTCTCCATAGATTCATCTATTTTCCCCTCCAGTCTTGCTTACAGCTTAGTTCGCAGTGTCCAGAGTTCAGGGAAAAATGGCTGGTCGACCACTTTCTTTAGGTAGCTCACTCCCGACGAACCACCTGTGCCCATTCTTTGGCCGATGATTCTTTCTACCGTACTCATATGATGGAATCTCCAAAATTGTTGCTGACTACCAATATCAAGAAGCTTTTCGGCCAGCTCATATAAGTCCCAATATTTATGAACATCGCGGTAGACCGTCAGCCAGGCACTCTCCACACTGGCATTTATTCGATATGTTTCAGACCAATCCCTTTTCAAAACGGATTCATCAACCGGAAGACCTCTTGCAGCCAAGGCCCCAATCGCAGCATCATAAATACTAGGTTTATTTAAATTAACCATCATCGTTTCATAAAGTTCAGGCTGATGTCGAAAAACGGTCAATATTTGCGTATTCTTTTGGCCCATTGCAAATTCAATCAACCGGTTTTGAAATGATTGAAAGCCAGAAGAGTTTCCGAGTTTCTCACGGAATTCCATATAATCCGATGGCGTCAAGGTCGAGAGAACATTCCACGATTGAATAAGTTGTTGTTGTATCCTTGAAACTCTAGATAGCATCTTAAAGGAAGGCTCCAAACGTCCTGCCTTGATATTGTCTGTTGCTGCTGTTAATTCATGAAGAATCAGTTTCATCCATAATTCACTTGTTTGATGAATGATAATAAACAACATCTCATCATGATGACCGGAAAGCAGGTGCTGACTCGATAGAATTTGATTTAAATGTAGATAGTCCCCATAGGACATATCCTTTTCAAAATCAGTAACCATTCCTTCTTCTAAACGATTCTTATCAGTCGGTCCCTTATCCATACTCTCTCTCCCTTTACGTTCTTTTTATTTTCATCATTAACAAATAAGCGATGCAAAGAAAGATCAGCCAAGGAACACCGAACTGGAGAACGATTTTAAATGGACCAGTGAACCAAGTCGATACCGTCAAAGCAAACAGCAGAAATGCACCTAGTATCGTTAAATATGGAAAGCCATACATTTTCACCGGCAACTTCCGCCCTCCAGATTTTTCCCAATTTCTTCTGAAATACAAATGTGAGATAAACACCATAAACCAGGTGAAAATAGCTCCGAACATCGAAATCCCCATCATGAACGCATATGAAGTATCCGGAAGCAGAACTTTTACACCAGCAGCCAGAAAAATGCCCAGTGTAGAGATGAGTAGGGCACGTAATGGAACACCTTTTCGGCTCACCTTTTGAAATAATGCAGGAGCCTGCTTTTGCTCGGATAATGAAAATATCATTCTTGTGGAAGCATATAACTGGCTATTCATCGCAGATAGAGCTGCTGTTAGCACAATAAAATTCATTATTCCTGATGCTCCTGGAATATTCAAAATTTCCATTACCTTTACAAATGGGCTTTTATCGATTCCAGCAGATTGCCATGGTACAATCATCAACATAAGACCGATTGTCAGTACATAAAAAGTAGCAAGTCTGAAAACAGTTGCCTTTAAAGCTTTGGGCACGGCAATATCGGGGTCTTTTGCTTCTCCCGCTGTCACTGCAATTAATTCCGTCCCTAAAAAGCTGAAGAGAGAAATAAATATTGCAACCCAAAGCCCCCAAAACCCGAATGGCATAAACCCTCCGTCATTGACATAATTCTCTACCCCAATACCACTTGAGGGTTCGGCGCCAATCACCACGTATGCTCCAAGTAAAATAAAAATAACAATAGCGCTAATTTTAATCATTGAAAATACATATTCAAAATTTCCGAATGTATTGACACTCGTTGCATTTACATAGATAAGCAGTGCAGCAAAAAGAAAAATCCACACACTTCCAGCTACATCAGGGAACCAATATTTCATGTACACGGCGATTGCACTCACTTCGACTCCAATAGCAAGGACATTCGCTATCCAATATGAATATCGCACAACAAAGCCTGCAAATGGACTGATATATTTTTCAGCAATCGTTCCAAATGATCCTGATGTTGGATAGGCTACAGTCATTTCTGCCAAACAGCCCATCAACAGGAGGACAATGAATGCACCTGCTGCATAGCTGATTAATACACTTGGGCCTGCGGTCGAAATCGCAAGGCCGCTGCCCAAAAATAAACCGGTACCAATTGCACAACCCATGGCAATCATTGTGATTTGATTTGACGATAACTTACGATGCAACTTATTTTTCTCCATACGGTTCTCCCATCCTAGGCAATGATTCCCCGTTTATTTTCATAGTTTTCATATAACCTTCCGTCCATGATTTTTTTAAGGACCTGTACCGTTTCAAAGACTTCCTGAAAAGAGGTATAAAGAGCAACAGGTGCTAGTCGGATCATATTAGGTTCACGATAATCGGGTATGATAGCCTCTTTTTTCAATGCTTTACATATTCTTGCCGCTTCCTTATGTTCAAGGATGATATGACCGCCCCTTTTTGATTCATCCCTTGGACTACCAATTTTAAATCCGTAATCAGTAAGTTCCGAGTCGATTAAATCCATTAGATATTTCGTCAGCCTCAAAGATTTTGACCGAACCTGCTCTATTCCCACTTCTGCAAACATTTCAAGTGAGCCTAAAAGAGGGGCCATGCTTAATATATGGGGAGTTCCAATCTGAAAAGCACCGGCAGAATTTGCCTGAGTAAAGGAATGTTCCATATCGAACTGCTTATCCTTCCTCGATCCAAACCAACCTGCCAATCCCGGCTTCCTGTCAAAATGCTTACGGTTCACATACAACCCAGCTACACAACCTGGCCCACCATTCAAATGCTTATAATTACACCAAAATGCAAAATCCACTTCCCATTTGTCAAACCAATGCGGAACAGCACCTATAGAATGACAGCCATCGAACCCAATCATGATCCCACGTGCATGGGCTTCCTTGGTTAACCTTTCAATATCAAGGATCTGACCGCTCCGATACAAGACCGTCGGCAGTACAATCAAGGCTATTTCCTCGTTCATCGCTGCAATGATGTCATCTTCCTTAAGGAATTTCCCATCACGGCTTTTCACCTGAACTAAATGTGCCGCAGGATCAAGTCCATGTAATAGGAGCTGGCTTTGAAGCGCATAAATATCACTGGGAAACGTTAGCTCATCCGCCATGATTTTGTTCCTACCAGCTTTCGGTTCAAAAAAAGTTGCCGCAAGCTGATGTAAATTAGCTGTCGTTGACCCGCTCATTATCACTTCATCCCCTGCAGCCCCTACCAATTGGGCACTCAACTCTCCCAATCTCTCAGAAAAGTAAAACCAAGGTTCAGTGCCCTCCGTCCACCCATTTATCCCAAACCTTTTCCAGTCTTCCAATGACCTCATTAAGCTTTTTTCCGCCCGCTTCGATAAAAGTCCCAATGAGTTCCCATCCAAATAAATCATTCCGGGATTCAAATAGAATTCCTCTCTGTATGAAACTAAGGCATCTTGCTGATCCAAAGTTCTCGAATACTCTTTCGTAGACATAAAATTTTTTATATCCATTTTGTCCGCCCTTTCTTCCTATCCACTATATTTCACTTGTAAATCCCTACTCCCTCCCAGGCCAACCTTATCATTCTGTTAGGATCTTTTTCAATATAATCCTTTTTATCAAAAATCATAGTGTAGTGGTTGTTTTCATCATATTTGGGCCAGATTTCCCCTTCTTCGGGATTTGGGTTTCCATATTTCGCAAAGTTAACCCAATGACCTTGAATCCTTTGGGAAACCTTAAGCGCTGCTGTCTTGGATCCATAAGAAGTAATCCGTTTGCCCAATGCCGAGTCGAATGTCTGGAAGGCAAATAGAATTTCCATTCCATGGGTCGCCCCTAATTTGCTTAAACGCAGTGCCGGCGTTTTATAATCAAAACGATACATCCACGTTTTTTCAAAACGACTGTACGCCTCCGCATACCAAACGGAAGGAATATGGAAAGTCGCATCACGGCCAATGCCAAGCGCCGCTTCCTTTTTAGGGAAGTTCATATAAGCATTCGTAATTCGCTCTTTCGCCTCTGGATCAGTATTTTCGAACATTTTATGAATCATCTCTTCATTAGTTGGGATTAAAGGGGGATCCATTTGTTCAAATAATGTCGCTTCGTCTCTATTTGTTCCTATAAGCAAGGGTATCCCCTTGGCTTTTCCGGACCGAATCGAATCTAGTGGATAATCAGGCAGGAAGTCACCATCAACGACAGGTCCAAAAGATAGGGAACCAGGCATAGCTTGTGAGTTTTCCTGTAAGAGTTGGTAAGAGGCGGCGACAATTTCTTGAACTGGAAGTGTTTTTAATCGATGGATTTCATTCTTGCCAATTCCCAAGATATCCAGGAATTTTTCACTGAATTGTCGTGCATATGCTTTTCCGTAAACAGATGTTGGAGCAGAACTTTCTGCAATAGCCTGTTTAAAAAGACCTCTCGCTGAAGGTACAGTAAGTAAGGTCGTTACGGCATTTCCTCCAGCTGATTCGCCAAATATCGTAACATTCTCAGGGTCGCCGCCAAAGGCTTCAATATTCTCTTTCACCCATTTCAAAGATGCCACTTGATCACGTAAGCCTAAGTTGGTTTCAAATGTTTCTCCATCATCTGTTAACTCAGTAAAATCCAAATATCCAAGTGCACCTAACCTATAGTTGATGCTTACCACGACTACGTCTCCATTCTTAGCCAACAAATGTCCATTGTACATATCAATAGATCCAGCTCCCGTTATATATGCCCCACCAGGAATCCATACCATGACCGGGCGCTTCTTATCATCAGCTCTTGGTGACCAAATATTCAGAAACAAGCAATCCTCATCCATTTTTTCATTGCCAGCCATTCCTGTTCTTACAGCCCGATCCATCGGCTGTGGCGGAACGGCACCAAAATCCACTGCATCCAAGACACCGCTCCATTTTTCAACTGGCTCCGGCGAGCGGAAACGCAAAGCATCAATTGGCGCTTTCGCATACCTGACTCCACGCCAAACGCATACATCGTTTTCCATAGTACCTTGAAGATGTCCTTTTGCCGTCGTTACGATTGATCCAATCATACACTCTCACCTCTTCTTATAGTTATAGTTACTTAAGTTCTTCTTTTTCCATTCCCTTATATCCTTCATCTTTATCGAAAAAAGATTTATAAGGCTATTTCAACCAAAAATAATTCAAATAAATGTTCTACTCATAGTCAACTTCATATTCCGGTGTTCCAATCATCCTTAAGGATTAGAAACGCAATTGTGTGGACATTCCCATTAGTGGGTATACGACCACGAATATTACTCCAGCCAAAATTATTAGTGGACAACCACTGTTCATGGATAAGACTTTTAACCAAATATTATAAACAAGTTAAATCAGTTATCCACTTATATAACGATAGATGAAAATGGACAAATCTATTCAAAATGGTGATGCCCCTGATGTGAAATTTATTAAATCAAAACAAAAAAAGACCAATTCAGGTCTTTTTTGTTGACATGCATAAGTTGCCCATACAAAAACCCGCCCTCGATAAAGAGAGGACGGATTTAAGGTATTATATATTTCTAATGCTTTTTACACTTACTCTACTACCGGAAGCCAACCTTTTATATTAATCAACTTCTCCCAAAGTGGATCTGGAATGACAAGTTCATCCTGATCTTTCTTGGAAAGAGTCGTACGTATTTCAATTTCTTTTCCTGCCCTGATTTTTTCAATCCAATGCGGTTCCATAAGCAGTTCTCGACCGAGGGCGATAAATGGCACGCCTGTTTCCATAGCTTCTGCTACTTCCTCCGGTGTGTGCAGGGAGCCTACACCGACTATCGGGATACGATTACCAACCTTTTCATGAATTTTAACGATTCGGGATTTTGTCCTATCACTCTCACGGAATGAACCATTCCAGAAATGACCTACCGATATATGTAGATAATCTAAGTTTTGATTAGCTAGTCTATCGACGAACTGGAGCGTGTCATCCAAAGTGATTCCAGGATTGCTGCCCTCTTCAGGAGAAATGCGGTAGCCGATAATAAATGGCTTTTTCGCATGCTCAGCCACTGTTTTTTCCACTTCGTTTACAAGGGTAAGCGGCAAAATCAATCGTTTCCCTAGAGTTCCTCCCCATTTATCTGTACGACGGTTCGAGTGTGGCGAAAAGAATTGTTGAAGCAAATACGTATTGGCCCCATGAATTTCTACGCCATCAAATCCTGCTTCGATGGCTCTTCTAGTTGCTTCTCCAAATGCCATAATAACGTCCTGAATTTCGTTTTCCGACATTTCCCGTGGTACCGGTGCATCTTGTTTGGAAGCAATCGCACTCGCGGAAACAGGTTGGTTATCAGGTACTAATTCGGGTGGACTTTGCCGTCCACCATGATATATTTGTAAAATTGCTTTTGACCCTTTAGCTTGAATCGTCTCAGCCAATTTTCTCAAAGAAGGGATAAATAAATCGTCATCTACACTAAATTGACCTGGAAACCCTTTTCCGCCAGCTATTACATAAGCACAAGCCGTTATCACCGCACCAACACCTGCCGAGCGTTCCGCATAATAAGCCAGTTCATCTTCGGTTATAAAGCCATGATCATCCGAAGAATAAGTTGTCATCGGAGCCATCATGATACGGTTTTTCACTTCTACCCCTGAAGAAAATTTATATGGTTGAAAGATCTTTTCGTATTTTTGATTCATGACATTCTCCCCTTTTTTCTTAATGGTGGTGATGCCCGTGAGGTTCTTTCGAAGGATTAGTAATTTCAAAACCTTCTTCCGGAACGTAAAAATATTTAATCCATACCCCATCCAGAAATTCCTCACGTGAATCAAGCAAAATATCTATATCTTTATCTGTTTTGACAATTTCGTCATGTTCTGTCGGAGTATCAAGTTTCATCTCATAGTGAGCATGATCACCATGCATATGCGTGATATATACTCGAATCATTTTGCCTTCGGCTTCTTCACTGCTCAACATATTTTGTAAAACTTTTGCTGCATTACGGTTAATTTTGCATTTCATATCCATTCCTCCAACATAAATATTATCTATGTACTAAAATTCTACCCAATTAAAGGATATCTGTAACATCCATTTATACTCTTCTTCCAAGACCGTGTCTATTTAAATGCTTATCAACGGTCAGCAGGAAAAACGATGCCAATTTGCTTTCTTGCTTCATCCATGATTTCTATAGTCAATAGTGAATTCGCGAATGAATTTTTATCCGATTCTATTTTACCCTGATGAATCAATTCAACAAACTCTTTAACTTCATAATACATGGAAGGCATGTCCTGCTTAACCGAAATACTTTCCCTAGAACCATCCCGATAATGGATATCCACTGCTTCGGGTCCAGAAATCTTATTAATGAGAATGCTGCCATGTTCGCCTTGTATTTCGGATGGCTGGTTGGATTCCGTAATTTTCGAATACATTACGACCGCTTCCATTTCGTCATAGGAAAGTAATATGGTTCCCTGTCCATCTGCCCCTGATTCAAGCAATGTTCCTGTTGCCTGAATCTTATTTGGTTTACCGAACAGTACAACAAGTGGGTATATGACGTAAATCCCTAAATCCATTAATGCGCCGCTTGAAAATTCCGGATTGAACGCATTCAAAACTGTGCCTTTTTTATACGCGTCATAGCGTGATGAATATTGACAATAGCTTCCTGAAAATCGCCGTATGGCACCTATTTTACTAATATTTTTCTCGATACTTTCAAAGTTAGGCATTACTGTTGATTTCATTGCTTCCATTAATAGCACTTCATTTTTTTGGGCAGCGTCAATCATCTTCTTAACTTCCGCTGCATTCGAAGCTAATGGTTTTTCACATAACACATGCTTTTTATTATCTAAAAATAACACTGCCTGCCTGCTGTGATGAGAGTTAGGACTTGCAATATATACAGCATCAATCTCATCGCTTTCGGCCATTTCCTCTAAATTTGTAAATATTGTATGAACTCCATATTTTCCGGCAAATCCCTTAGCCTTCTCTTCTGTACGTGAATAAACAGCGGTTAAAGAAAACTCCTCCACAAGCTTTGCTGCCTCTAAAAATCGCTCAGTGATCCAGTTTGTTCCTATTACTCCTAAACGTATCAACATCATATCCCCTTTCAAGCTAACTTATTATGTCCTCAATATACAGACAATTCACTAAAAAAAAAAGTAAAATGACGTCCAACGACTGTTTAAATTGGATTTTTCAGGTAATTTTCCTTTATAATCTTTCTATATTACTACTGCCATGATGTTTCTACATACTACCTATTCGGGAAAGCAAACTAAAAAGGAGCGTGTGAAGTTTATGACAGATTTAATGAAAAATAAAGTCGCAATAATTACGGGTGGCGGATCAGGAATTGGCCGTGGCGCTGCACTAAAGCTAGCTGAAAACGGTGCAAATATTGTCTTTTTTGATCGGACAGTTGAAAATGCCGAAAAGGTGAAGGATGAAGTAGAATCCCTTGGTAGAGAGGCTTTAATCGTCAAAACCGATGTTTCTAAAGCCGATCAAGTTGAAAAGGCATACCAGGTAGCCTTCGACCATTTCGGGAAAATTGATTTCGTATTCGCCAACGCAGGCATCAACGGTGTGATAGCCCCAATCGAAGACATAAAGCCAGAAGACTGGGATCAAACACATACCATCAACCTAAAGGGCACCTTCCTCACTGTCAAATACGCCATTCCATTTATGAAGGAAACAGGTGGCAGCATCGTCATCAACAGCTCCATCAATGGAAACCGATTTTTCAAGAATTTTGGTTTTTCCGCCTACAGTTCATCAAAAGCTGGTCAAGTCGCTTTCGGTAAAATGGCGGCACTCGAATTGGCAAAATATAAAATCCGAGTCAACATCATTTGTCCCGGCTCCATCGATACCAACATTCACGACAACACTTTCCCTGAAGATGAAAACTTAAAAAAAATCAGAATCCCAATTGAATACCCGCAAGGTTCACAGCCCCTTGCAAATAAAGCCGGCACTACCGAGCAAGCAGGGGACCTTGTCTTGTTCCTAGCTTCAGATATGTCCTCCCATGTAACAGGGACGGAAGTTTATATTGACGGAGCAGAATCACTGTTATAAGTATAGAAAAAAGCAGTCCTGATTTTTATCAGGAGTACTTTCTCAACATGGTAAAAAGCTGAAACCCTATAAAAGGGCTTCAGCTTTTTACTTTTATGCTAATCGCTTTAATCCACGGCGGGCAAGAACTAGATAAGCCAACATGGCGATGACATGACAACTTACCATCACAATACCCATCGGAAGGGGTGAATCACCTGAACCTAGACCCACTAGGGGAGCCATTAGTGACCCTAATATAAAAGGGAGCAATCCAATTAAGGCCGAGGCACTGCCTGCTGTTTTTTTCTGATTATGCATCGATAAAGAAAAACTTGTTGTACCAACAATTCCAACGCTAGAAACGGAGAAGAATAAAGCTATCAAGATTCCTGCTAACCCAATTTCGAGAAGGATAGATGAAAGAAGAAGGATCCCTCCAAATAATGCAAGACATAATCCTAATTGAAGGAGTTTTTCCTCTTTTACCTTACCTGCCAGCCTTCCGGTCACTTGAGAAGCAATAATGATCCCAATTCCGTTTGTTGCAAAAATCAGACTGAATGTTTGGGGAGAAACACCAAAGATATTTTGGAGAACAAAAGGCGAACCGGAAATATAAGCAAACATAGCGGCACTTACGAATCCTTGTGAAAAAGCATAGCCCATAAACACACGGTCTTTTAATAAATTTCCAAAAGTTCGGAGTGTATCGGTTACCCCTCCCGCACTTCTATGATTAGGAGATAATGTTTCCTTTACACCAAAAAATGCGGCAGCAACCATTAGCACACTTAATGCACAAATGACTATGAAAACTCCCCGCCAAGATGTGAACTGTAACAGCTGACCTCCAAAAACTGGAGCCAAAATCGGCGCAGCTCCATTTACCAGCATTAACATGGAGAAGAATTTGGTCAAATCCGTTCCTGAAAAAAGGTCACGAACAATGGCCCTGGAAATGACAATTCCTCCTGCTCCTGCGATACCTTGGATAAAACGTAATAATAAAAGCAATTCAATGGTTGGAGCAAAAGCACATAACAGAGATGAAACGCAATAAATGGATAGTGAAATGATTAACGGTACCCGTCTTCCTTTTGCATCACTTAGTGGTCCTAGATAAATCTGCCCTAACGCCAATCCTAATAAACAGGCAGTCAAACTCAGCTGGGCTAAAGACGTACTGCTTTTTAGATCTTCAGCAAGCGTAGGCAGACCTGGTAAATACATATCAAGTGACAATGGTCCAATCGCTGCAAAGGAGCCAAGCATAAGAGCCATCAACAGCCTTTTGGATTTAGTCATTTCGTTGCCTGATGAAATTGTTTCCTTCAATTCAATCATTACTACCCCTATCCCTTTTAACAAGTTGTTTTTTCAAAAAAATACGTGATCTTCTTTATTTTACAAAATATCCAGTTAATTTACGATAAGTATGCTTTCCTTAAGTTAAAGATAATCCGAGTAATTCTATTTAGGACTCTTTTAAAATGTTGAACTACCCACCACTTATCGACCTTACGGTCTGATTGAAGTGGGGGATTCCTAAGAACATTAGCCTATCGGCCAATTTTTAATTAGGCTACTCCCGTAGTTCCTACGGTTAGAAGCCTTATGGCTTCATTCATTAGATTGAGTCCTGCGTTAATATCTCGATCGTGGTGAGTAGAACAAAAAGGACAATCCCATTCACGAAGATTCAGATGTTTAACGTCTTTATTTTGGTAACCGCAGCTAGAACACAATTGGCTAGAAGCAAACGTTTTAGATACGGTCACGATTTGTTTACCATACCATTTTGCTTTGTATTCCAACATTTTTTTGAATTGGTACCAAGATACTTCACAAATAGCTTTAGCTAGTTTGTGATTTTTCATCATATTCGACATTTGCAAGTCTTCCATTCCAATAACATCGTGGTTTTTGATGATTTCGGTGGAAACTTTATGTAAGTAATCCATTCGGGCATTTGAAATTTTTTCGTGTAGGATAGCCACTTTTCGTTTTTGTTTTTGATAGTTTTTAGCTTCAGCCAATGGTTTATTTTGATTCAAGGCTATTTCTTGTCGCCTTGAAAGAATCCGTTGTGCTTTGGCCAATTTCTTTTCGACCGTCCGGAAGAATTTTGGATTTTGATAGACCGTACCATCTGAAAGAATAGCAAAGTTCTTCAAACCAACATCTACACCGCACGAACGATTATTTTTAGGAAGTACTTGTACATTGGTTTCCGCTAAAACGGAAATGAAATATTTACCCGAAGGGTTCCGCCTGATTGTGGCATTGATGATTCGCCCTTCGACTTCGCGGCTTTTAGCAAAACGAACTAGACCGAGTTTTGGCAATTTGATTTTGTTTCCAATCATTCCGATATTTCCATTCGTATGTTTAGTCGTGTAGGACTGGATAGGATTCTTTTTCGATTTGAAGCGTGGTGACTTGTTTTGCTTTTTATAATATCGACTATAGGAATCTGCTAAATTTTCCACCGATTTCTGTAAGGCAATACTGTCTACTTCTTTCAGGAAAGAATACTCTTTCTTTAAAGCTGGAAGTTCTTTGATTGTTGCGTATTTATTCAGAAAAGAACCTTTCCATTCATTAGAGGGTAATTGGCCGTTCTGCTTCATTTCTTCACAAATATACCAGTAGGCATCTTTCTCCTTTTGTTTGCCTAAAAAGAAGTTAAAGACAAAACGGGAGCAGCCGATCGTTTTATTGATTAGAACTAGTTGTTCTTTAGTTGGATAGATTCGAAATTTATAAGCTTTGTTTACGACCATTGGTTTCACCCCCTTATAGTTATTATTAACTATCGAACATATGTTTGTGAAAAAATAACTTTGGCTTATGCCAACCGCCATTCATTTCCCCCTTACGCTCTCGCCCTTCACACGCTTGAAGAGGGAGTCTTCTGGCTGGAAATGATAAAGTGGGGATTCAAATTGTTTTGCACGATATTAACCTGTACACAGCAGTCTATCAATATTAAGGTGTATGACGAGAAGTCATCTAAAGTTTATGAGAAAGAAGGAGAACTAGCCTTATCCACCACAAATAATGAATTAAAAATCACACGTGATTTTAGTAGAGAGATAGAAATTGACGGTTTAGAAACAGGAGGACTTTAATAAAAAAGGCATTATGGTTGATATTTCACTCTCAAAAAAGGACCCCATTTTTTTGGAGTCCTTTTTTCACATGTCATTTTCATAATACTACTAAATTACAAGGAGTATCACCTGCTAAGCCATCCATCAAGTTTTGTGCAGCAAGGCTTGCCATTTTCAATCTTGTCGCAATGCTGGCACTCCCGATATGCGGTAACGTAACCACATTTGGTAATGTTAGCAGCGGATGATCCAATGAAACTGGTTCTTCTTCAAATACATCTAATCCTGCCGCCCAAATTACTCGGTTTTTCAACGCCTGATATAATGCCTTTTCATCAACAATCCCACCTCTTGCCGTATTTATGAGTACAGCCGTCTCTTTCATTAAATCCAGCTGTTCTGCGCCAATCATATAAGTGGTTTCCGGAGTAAGCGGCAACATGACACAGACAAAATCCGAAACTTGGAGCAATTTTTCAAGGGGCTGATATTCAATTCCTAATTCTTTTTCCTGTTCATATTTACGGCTTCGATTAAAATAAACTAGATCCATATCAAAGCCCTTAGCTCTTTTAGCCAGTGCCTCACCAATCCTCCCTAACCCGATGATTCCCATCGTTGCACCGTGTACATCCTGCCCGGTCAGCTGCATAGGTGACCACGTTTCCCATTGTCCACTCTTTAAATAATCTTCTGCTTCTATCAGCCTTCTTGCCGTTGCAAGCAGCAAGCCAAAGGTTAAATCGGCTGTTGTTTCCGTTAAAACCCCCGGCGTGTTCGTGACCATGATGCCTCTTTTTATTGCACTATGTATATCAATATTGTTATAACCAACCGCCATATTGGCAATGATTTTTAGATTAACCGCCTTTTCAATCAGCGCCTCATCTATTTGTTCCGTCAACAAACAAAGCAGCCCATCAATTTCTTCTATTTCTTTTTCAAGCACATCTCTAGGAACCGGTATATCCTCTTGTTCCCACATCGTGACATGATAATTCCCTCTCAGCCTATTAACTATTTGTTCTGGCAATTTCCTTGTAATATAGATCTTAGGTTTCAAACTAGTCCCTCCTATACACTTTCTATTTTCTATAGAACGCTATCTCTCAACATACATTACATCTTCAGTTTTAGTTATAAAAAATACATGAATATGAAACCTCAACAGCCAAAATTAATTATAAGAATATTGGCTCAATTATCGGGATGCTTATTCAATTTTAAAATAAACAAGATAAATAAACCATCCATTACCAGTTATTTTCTCTATTAAAATCTTTTTCATTTGGAAGCTTCCGCTTGACAGTTTCATTTCATTCATCTCATCATAGATTAATAACCCTTTATAGCTCAATATTAGTAATATCACTATTTAGTTAATCTCAATTTGGGAGGATAGGCGACGTTCATGAAAACTAATACATTACTTGAAATTTATCCAATTATAGCTCCAAGTGCTTTATCATTGAAAAGCATAAACTTTTACTTAGTAAAACAGGATGAATCTTTAACATTAGTAGATGCTGGTATGAATGACGATGTTTGCTGGAATGCATTACAGAATACATTAAAGGAAAATGGTTTTACCATTAAGGATATTACAGAAATTTTGTTAACCCATCACCATGGAGACCATGTAGGTTTGGTTAACCGGATTACTGCACTCCACCCGATTCCTGTTTATGCCCATTCTAAATCCGTTCCTCGTTTAAAACGGGATCCTGACTTCTTAAGTATGAGAATTGAATTTTATAAACAGCTTTACCTTCAAATGGGCTGTGGTGAACTAGGTGATAAACAAGTCGCCTATTTATTCAATGCCGTTGATAATAATAAAGATCAAAGACTGAATTGTGACATCATTGAAATCACGGAAAAAAAATGGCTGAACTTTGAAGTAATCGAATTTCCCGGACATGCCCCAGATCAAATAGCCTTCCTTGACCAAAAAGAGAAACGGCTGCTTGCTGGTGATTTATTGATTGAACATATTTCAAGTAACGCCTTGGTTGAACCTGATGAAAACGGCAATAGAATGCTGACGCTTGTGGATCATATCGATTCATTAAAGCGGTGTTTATCATTACAGATTAATCTCATTTTACCAGGACATGGTAATATCATAGAACACCCCGGTTCTTTAATTGAAAAAAGACTCAACAGTATTGAGTCAAAATCACAAAAAATCTTGGCTTTAATAGAATCCGGAATTTCGACAGGTAATGAACTGGCGAAAACGTTTTACAAAGAAAAATATGTAAAAGAGTTCCCGCTTGTCATGTCAGAAATTATTGGTCATTTAGATTACTTAGAATATCAGGAAAAGATCAACAAGGAAATTATCAAAAATGTGGTTCATTATTACGTTAAGTAAAAATCAAAAAGGCTGAAATCCACAAAGATTTCAGCCTTTTTATCTTCCCAATTAAGCTTATACACATAAAACAATCTGTCTTGAAAAAATGCCTTTCTTGGCCACACATCGATCTGCAATTTCAAACCCGACTTCTTCAATCATGTGATCCATCGTATCAATGGTTACGACAACCACCTTGTCAGCAAAGCGTCTGGCATGTTTAAGGATTGAGAGTTGATCTTCCGGAGTCGCATGTGTATATAGATTGTAAGGCATATCAATAATCGCTACATCATAGTTTTTCGTAACATCTGAGATTGGCCCGGTTGTTACATCACCTTCGAGTCCGAAATAAGCAATATTCTCTCTCGATCCATCTGTCACAAGAGGATTGATATCGCGACCATCAATATCTATCCCCATTGATAGGGCTTCCACTAACACTGTCCCAATGCCGCAGCAAGGATCAATGGCTTTCACTCCATCTGGATGTGGAACCGCAATGTTAGCAATGGCTCTGGCTACTCTTGTGCTAAGTGCTGTTGAATACTCACGAGGCTTTTTCATATGATGTAACCAAACAGCTTCCGGTTTAACATATTTCCCGAAATACCAACGACCACCAAGTGGCACAATACCAAAGACCTGATCAGGGTTACGTACATCGGCATTTCCCTGAATGTGCCAGCCAATTTCCCGTTCAATTTCACGTTGTCCATCATAATCTATTTTTGCTTCTTTATCCAAATCATTAATTTTAACAAATAACACTTTAAATGTTGAATGTGGTAAGTGAATATTTTTTACCTGCTCAACAATTTCGGATATGCTTTCCCCTTCGTACATCACCTCGACCCGTCCTTTTATAAACGGACTTCTGCTCGGTTCAATTTCAATATTACTTTTCAAAATATTAACTGATGTTTCTAAACCGAAGAACGAGCGCATCTCCATATTACATAAAGAGCGTTCATCTGGGCTGCACGTAAAGGTATATATATATGCCGGCAAACGGCTATGATTATTCAATGTATTCCCATCCTTCATAATACTTTAGATTATATCTTTCTATCAAACATAGCTTTAAAAGATTAGAAATGCAAATAGAATCATGACGAAAAACAGCAGGAACGCTGTTCTTTCAGCGTACCTGCTGTTTTTAATAAAATTTAACCATTTACCTTCCTCCATCTAAAGCTAGAAAATATACGCAATATCTTACAACTTCGATTGGAAAAACAAGTGAATGTTAAACAAGTAATTAATCTAATGTATGCAATTGACTATTTATATAATTTGCCCGTGACTCTATGAAATTGAGGATGAAATCAGGTTCTTTATCGAAAATTTCAATATTATCCCTAATATATGGATCTTTCGGAACATACGGTCTGATTTGGTTATACATATCCTGAATAATAGGTTCCATATATCTTACGTTAAACTGATTGTTCATAATCTCTTTTAAAAGACGTTGATATATTCGACGAAATGTATCTATATCCAGAATTCTTGCAGTCAATGTATTAAAGCCTTTAATACCAACATAGTCCTCCTCCATCACCTTTCCATTTACATCTCTCCCCCATGTCGCATCATAATCCCACGGGATGATTTCAAATAGTCCAGTGTCTCCATTTCGGTACAAAGCATAATTGTGAACAAATCCATCAAAGTTTTGTGTGAAAATGACACCAGCCAGCCAGCGCAGATACTTTTCCACATCTACATATTTTACAATTTCCTTTTCAAAATCCACTCTTGGAATTGTATTAATATTGATAATTAATTCTTGTAAATATAATTCATCCTGAGCTGTCCCACATTTTTTTTGATAGCCCAATTCTAAAGATTGTTTAATTCCTTTGTCTAAATCACTCATTAACGAGAAATTAGCATCTCCATCAACTGCATAAAAAATAGATCCTTTAGGCAAGTTTCCATTCTTCAAATAATGTTCATCTACTGATTCTAATTCTAGGTATATCCCCTCGTCCTTCCCATTCAAATTCAGGAAAACAAATTGCGATCTTGGTGATAAAGTTCCTATATCTGCAAAAAAATCTAATGATAATTTATTTCTTAGTAATGATTTATCCTTATATTCAGCGTTTAAATGCACTTCTTTGGCATTTCGATAAGTATTTGGCTTGTAAAAGATTACATTATAGGACTTCTTCCGAAAATCTCGGATATGGGAGCCACGGTAAACGATATCAATATCGAGTTTTTTTCTGTTTATTGTTAACTTTGCACATACCGGATCATTGCACCAAATGTCTCTACGAAGTTCCATTAAATTTACAGGTGGAATAAAAAGCTGATATATAGGTATTTCCTTGTCAGCATTCATATAACCCTTCCCTTTCATTTTCATTTTAATTTATGAAAAAAAGCGAAGGATGCCACAAAAATAACTAATTTTTTTTAAAAGGTTTTGCGATAATCAATAGCACATTACGTACAAGCAACATAGTTTATTATGGAAAAGGAGGATAAATATATGTCAAATATTTTTCGTGATATACAAAATGCGGTGGATAGGGCTAATTCTTTTGGGTTAAGCGACTTCATGTATCAGGACCCTCGTTCAAGAGCCCGTTCTACGAGGAAAAAGAATAGAAAAAGGCGGAGTACTCGTCGTTCACCACGGCGCACCAGCAGAAATCGGGCCACATGTAGCATTCAACGGCGCACCAGCAGAAATCGGGCCACGTGTAGCATTCAACGACGTACCAGCAGGAACCGCTCTACTTGTAGCACTCAACGACGCACCAGCAGGAACCGTTCTACTTGCAGGTCTCATCGTCGCTCATGCTGGAGAAGGAGATGTACTTGCAATACTCAACTACGCTCTTGCTGGAGAAGGAGATCTACCTGCAGGACTGAACGACGTACTAGCAGAAATCGGTGTACCAGCAGAAATCGACGTACTAGCAGAAATCAGTGTACCAGCAGAAATCGGCGTACTAGCAGAAATCGGCGTACCAGCAGAAATCGGCGTACCAGCAGAAATCGGCGTTCTTCCAACAATCGGCGATGCCATAGAAGGCCTTCCATTTGCTTCCGAAATAATTGTAGATGGAACTTTTAAATGCATGAATATTTTGAGGAGAAATCTTTAGAAGAGGCAACTTCAGAACGTTGAAAATATTTTTAAAGAGGTGATACTTTTTTATCACCTCTATTGTTGATGGATTATGAAAAAAAATTACTAGCTTTTTTTAAACTACTAAAGAATCTTTCAAATCTCATGAACGATCACCCAATGTAGAAATCAGAATTACTACCATACGCATTAACGGCAATTCAACACATGCCCAATTAGGGGGCATGGACCACCTTCATTATTTTTGTACAATGAAAGTGCGTACCTTACAATGCAGTCAAAAAAGGATCCTACCGGCTTTAAGACCGGCACGATCCATTTTAATTCTTATTTAACGGAGACCAATTCGAACTGTGCAAATACATCCTTCAGCCCTGCTTGAATCGCTTGACCTGCCTTACCACGATAATACATTTGCACACGATCAATCAATTCTTCGATACCATCTTTAAGACAATAACCGCGAAGTAGTTGACGAATGTATTCCCTGCCATGTTCTGTAGCAAGGGTACAAGATGCATCAACAATAACACCATATTTAAAGTCCAATTCTACAGTGATTGTGATGGAATCATATACATTCCTCGCTGCCATACCTTGTGGAAGTTTTGCATGTCCTGCAATAAAATATGTGTTCATCATCTGATCTCCTCTGTCTGTAATTAATGTACGGAAACTTGCTCGAAGGGCCATGCAGGCAATTGCTTACGTAGTTCTTTATCTTGTCTGTAGCCTAGAGCGTATTCCCCCTGCATTACAGTATGAATTTCACGCGTTCCTTCGTAAATGACCGGAGCTTTTGAATTTCGTAGGAAACGTTCCACCGGATATTCATCCGAGTAGCCATAGGCACCATGGATTTGAACCGCATCATTCGCTGCTTCGTTCGCTGCATTACATGAAACCCACTTAGCAAGTGATGTTTCCTTGGTATTACGTTGGCCTTGGTTTTTTAATGTTCCAGCTTTAAAGACCAGCAATCTGGAAATCTCTAGATTCGCGCTCATCTTAGCAATCATCTGTTGAACAAGCTGATGCCTACCAATCTCTTTTCCAAATGTACTGCGCTCATGGCAATACTTTAAGCTTGCTTCTAGACTTGCCTCGATTAACCCTACAGCACCTGCAGCTACTGTAAAACGACCGCTGTCCAATGCTGACATGGAAATTTTAAAGCCCTCTCCCTCTTTACCAAGTCTATTCGCAATTGGAACCTTTACATCCGTTAAAAAGACTTCGCCTGTATTTCCTGCGCGAATTCCTAATTTTCCTTTAATGGCTTTGGATTCCACTCCCTCAAAAGTACGTTCTACAATAAAAGCAGTAATCCCTTTGGAGCCGAGATCATGATCCGTCTTAGCAAAAATGAGGAAATGATCCGCATAATCGCAGAGAGAAATCCAAGTTTTTGATCCATTCAAAATGTAATAATCCCCATCACGTTTAGCCGTTGATTTCATTGCTGCTACGTCAGACCCTGCATTCGGTTCAGTCAGTCCGAAAGCGCCAATCTTAGTTCCTTTTGCTTGCGGTACTAAATATTTTTGTTTTTGTTCTTCAGTTCCCCATTGCAATAAAGTCATGCTATTCAACCCTGTATGTACTGAAACTGCAGTGCGGTAAGCCGTATCACCACGCTCTAACTCTTCACAAACGATAGCGAGGGTATTATAATCCATTCCGACTCCACCATACTCTTCAGGGATACAAACACCCATCAGCTGCAATTCTGCCAGTCTCTTTAGAATATGAGGTTGAAACTGTCCTTGTCGATCCCACTCTTGAATGTATGGGATAATTTCCTTATCCACAAATTTCCTTACCACTTTTTTCACACTTTGCTGCTCTTCTGTTAATTCGAAATTCATCATCTTAATTCCTCCTAAATAATTTTATTTTGTTTAAATTTGATTATTTCGTCTGGTTTATACCCAATTCCAGCCAAAATCGAATCAGTATGCTCTCCATACAGCGGTGGATGCTTTCTCATCGTGACAGGTGTTTTCGAAAGTTTTAAGGGGGATCCTGTTACTCTCAGATTTTCAACAGTAGGATGCTCCATATTCACCAACATGTCTCTCGCTTTTATTTGGGGATCCTCTAACATCTCTGCGATAGTATTAATTGGGCCATTTGGAATCCCCGCGTCATCAAGCAGCATTTTCCACTCTTTTTTTGTCTTTCTTTTTAACAAATCTTCAACTATCGGTATTAATTCTTCCTTGTTAAGCAAACGATTTTCATTACGCTTAAACTGTTCCTGCTCAGCTAAATCCGGTCTTTCTAAAACATATGTGAATCGCCTGAACTGCTCATCATTTCCTACAGCCACGACTAACTCTCCATCGCTTGCATGAAAAGTTTGATAAGGCACAATATTCGGATGTTGATTTCCCATTCGCTCAGGAGTTATTCCATTGAATAAATAATTACTGGCAACATTTACTAACGAAGAAACCTGACAATCCATTAACGAAATATCAATTTCCTGTCCTTCCCCCGTTTTTTCCCTATGATATAAAGCTGATAAAATGCCTATACATGTATATAAACCAGTCAATATGTCAGCAATAGCAACGCCGACTTTCATGGGACTCCCATCCGTTTCTCCCGTGATGCTCATCAAACCACTCATCGCTTGAATGATATAATCATAGCCAGGTAAATCTTTATAAGGGCCGGTTAAACCAAATCCTGTGATCGAGGCCATAATCAATTGGGGGTTGAATTCCTTTAATTCCTCATAACCTATCCCCATTTTTTCCAAGGTACCTGTCTTAAAGTTTTGAACCACTATATCCCCCGAAGACACCAGCTTACGGAAAATCTCTTTCCCTTTTTCAGACTTTAAATTCAAAGTCATACTTTGCTTATTTCGATTGGCGCATAAATAGTAAGCGCTTTCTCCTTGGGCAAACGGTGGACCCCAGCCTCTCGTTTCGTCACCTGATTCATGATGCTCAATTTTAATTACATCCGCTCCCAAATCTCCAAGAATCATTGAACAAAACGGCCCCGCCAAAACACGGGATACATCGATAATCCGGACTCCATCCAAAGCTCCATTCATTTTATCACCCCTTTCTAACTGTCGGGATACACAAAAAGAGCCAGCAAAACCAACAATGTTATTACATTGAACGTTTCACTGACTCTTATCCATGGCTTGTCTTCCGGCAAAGGAAGATCGAGTGAACAAAGTCAATTTTATAAATTCTAAGTTTAAACCAAGCCGGCTTTGCAGCAAGGTAACTTGCCGTCATCGGTTTGGTAAATTAAGTATAAAACTATTAATTGAATTTTGCAATAATTTTGTTTATTTGTCTAGCAATCATAATTAACTTCTCATAGTTTAGCAGCTCCCGAAGTCATGGAAAATATTAATGTTTTTCCTTAAATATCAAGAGTAGACGCTTTACCACCCTCTTACATTATGATTATGCTCCATAACGTTCTTTTTGGATTTCTTCAAGAGACTTCCCTCGAGTTTCCGGTGACATAGTAAGACCAATGACTAAATGGATGATAAGGAACGCAATCATAATTAATCCCGCAATCTTGAATCCTAATGTCGTGATTAATAAGGCAATAACTAGAGAGAACAGTCCTACACCAATACGTGCAACGGAAAACATGAGACCTTGAGCCTTTGCACGATACTTTGTGTGGAACAGCTCACTTGACCATAAGGCATAAAATGATTGTGCACCAAAGCCTGCTGCAGTTCCCCATAGCAAGACAAACAACAACAGTTCTGTCCATCCCATTCCTCCAAAGGTTAATATGAGCCAGGCTACGATTCCCATTACAGCACCAATTCCAAAGAGAGCCTTCCTGTTTACTTTATCTCCCAATTTAATAAATACAAAATAAGTAGAGACAACAGTCAATAACCATAGTGTTCCTTGTAATAAGTTAGCTTGTGTAGAAGTTAGACCACCTACTGTTTCATATATATAAGGCATAAAGTACCCCATTACTCCAGCTACCAAATTCCAGAACCCATATATCCCGATTAAAAGGAATAAGGCTTTGCGGTTTTCTTTCACACTAAGTAATTCTTTAAGAGAAACGTCTGTAAGCTTGCCTTTCTTTTTAAGTTTGTTCTGTTTTTCTTTTTCTTCTTCCCAGATAGTCGATTCATTAATTTGTTGTTGCAATATCCATGTGACTAAAGCAATTACAAATAATTGAGCGAAAATTAATCGACTGCCTAATAACCCTAGTGGTGCCAAAGCAACAGATAGGAATAACGTGATAGCAGGCCCAATAGACCAAGCTAATTGGCCCCAGCCTACCCTTGCCGCCCTTTCTCCCTCTGGAGCTTCCTCAGCTATGTATGTCCAAGCTGCCGGAATCGCGGCACCGACAGCAATACCCGTCACTACATATCCTATAAGTAACATCGGGAAGTTAAACGAGAAAACAATCAGTAATACACCTAGCATATAGGCAATCAAATCATATTTATAGATGAATTTCCGTCCATATTTATCAACTAGGAAACCACCTAACAAGGCACCAACCGCAGCACCAAAACCATTCGCACTAAGTGCGCCCAAAAGTCCAAGTTTAAAATCATCGAGATCTAAATACTCCATCCAGAGTGTAAGCCCACCAGCACCCGCTACAATAGAACCGGCCTCTAAATAGTTAGACATCGCAACGGTAATGGTAGATTTTAAGCTTCCTTTTTTGCCTTTTTCGATATTAGCCATTGCATCCCCTACCCCTTTCATGTTAAACAAACCTTATGATTCCATATACAGAAACAGTTTGGACATGGAGATCAAGCTACCCTTACTTCAAGTGAAAAACTTCATTTAACTCTATGGATACTGGACTATTATTTGGATTAGTCTCCATTAAAAGTTCCATATAATCCCACCACTTTTTATTAATCGCCGTTTCAGGCATCTTACTCCATTTTTCTTCATCTTCTATTTCTAAATAAGCAAATAACTTCCCCGTTTCCTTTTCAAGAAAGATAGAATAATTGTGAGCTCCATGTGCCTTTAGCTCCGCTTCCATTTCAGGCCATAGTTTGTCATGGCGTTTTTTATATTCTTCATATTGATCTTTATAAACCGTCATGATGCTAGCTTTTCTAATCATGTAGATCCTCCCCGATATTTTTTATAAAGTGAAGTAAGAGCTATACTCTTTCTACTAAAACCTTTTTCTCATATTCTTTTACGTCTGCCAGCCATTCTTCACGTACAGGAACATTTTGAGTTGCACAATAGTAATCCCAAATCGCCCCGAATGGATACATTTTGAACTCTTCCATTAATGCTAGACGTGTTGTAAAATCACCTTCTAATTCTGCTACTTTTAATTTTTCAGTAGGAATTAGGTATGCACGCAGTAATGCTTTAATCATGTTACGTGTACCGATGACCCACGCTGCAACACGGTTAATACTTGCATCAAAGAAATCCAGACCAATATGCGTTTTTTCAGTCAAGTTATGAGTGACTAATTCACGAGCTATTTCAAGCAGCTCATCATCCAGTGTCACAACATGGTCACTGTCCCATCTAACTGGACGGCTAACATGTAAAAGCATTCCTTCACTGAATAACGAAAGCGAAGATAACTTATTTGAAACCGTTTCTGTCGGATGGAAGTGTCCTGAGTCCAAGCAAATCAATTTATTTCGTGTTAAGCCATATCCCATATAAAATTCGTGAGATCCTACAACATAGCTTTCAGATCCAATACCAAACAATTTACTCTCTACGGCATCCAAATTGTATTGAGGATCAATTTCTTCCTTAAAAATTTCATCCAATGATTCTTCTAATCGTTTTCTAGGTGTTAAGCGGTCAACTGGAATATCTTTAAATCCATCTGGAATCCAATAATTTGTTACACATGGCTGTCCGGTTTCCTTTCCGAAGTATTCACCAACTTTTCTAGAGCGCTTACAATGTTCAATCCAGAAATCGCGTATTTCCTTGTCTGGATGGCTTAATGTAAAACCATCATCTGATTTTGGATGTGAAAAGCAGGTCGGGTTGAAATCCAGTCCTAATCCTTTTACTTTTGCCCATTCGACCCATTTTGTGTAATGACGTGGCTCAATTTCATCCAAATCGACTTTTTCTTCTGTGTCTGCATAGATGGCATGTAAATTCAGCTTATGTTTTCCAGGAATCAGCGAATAGGCTTTTTCTAAATCCAGTCTAAGCTCTTCCGGGGTTCTTGCTGCACCCGGATAGTTACCTGTTACGGAAATCCCTCCAGTCAGAACTTGGTCTTTATTCATAAAACCGTTTACATCATCACCTTGCCAGCAATGCATGGAGATTTTTATTTTCTTTAACTGTTCTAATACTTCATCTGTGTCGATTCCATGACTTGCATATAATTCCTTTGCTGCCTCGTAATCTCTTTTAATTTGTTTGTGCATAAGTAATTACCTCCTTAAATTTGTTAATAATTGTGATTGGGTCAGCTTCGCTCGGGACATATTTTTTAACTTCAAAAGAGTCTATTAATAATTGTCGACCCTCTTTTAAATTATTAATTTCTTTGTTCGCAATCATTTGGATCAGCAAATTCCCTATTGCAGTTGCTTCTATCGGGCCTGCAAACACCACTCTTCCACTAATGTCCGCTGTTAACTGATTTAGCAAATCATTATAGGCCCCACCACCGACTACATGTAAGCGGTTGATAGGTTCTCCTGTTATTTCTTCTAAATCTTCTAATGCAATGGCATAAATGATGGCTAAATTGTTAAATACACAACTGGCCAATTCTCCAGCTGTAACAGGAACATGCTGATTCGTTTCCCGACAATATTCTTGAATTTCTTCAATCATATTTGACGGATTCAGAAAACGATCATCGTTAAAATTAATAAACTGCTTGAATTTTTCTTCTTTTAAAGCTTCTTCTACAAATTTTGCAAAATTGTAATCCTGCGGAAGATGCCTCCTTACTTCCTGAATGACCCATAATCCCATTATGTTTTTCAATAATCTTGTTGTTTGGAAAGCTCCCCATTCATTCGTGTAATTATTGTTAAATGCTTTTTCATTTGTAAACGGAACAGAACTCTCGACTCCTAACAATGACCACGTACCACTGCTTAAAAATGCCCAACCTTTATCATGGCCCGGTGTCCCTACTACTGCAGATGCTGTATCATGGGTTGCCACCGTGACGATTTGACAACCTGGTAGATTATAAAATGGGAAATTCCCCTTATTCAATTCACCCAAAACAGTACCAGGTTCTACTAATTCGGGGAATTTTTCCTTTGTAAGAGAAACAAGATCAAGAAGCTGTACATCCAAGTCCCTTGTTTCTAGGTTCAACATTTGAGTCGTCGAAAGATTAGTTACATCACTCACAGCATTGCCAGTTAAGCAGTAACCTAAATAATCAGGTATCATCAATATCTTGTTTGTTCTATGTAACATGTCTTTATTTTCTTCATAAAATTGATAAAGGGTATTAAATGCTAAAAACTGAATACCGGTTTTTTTATAAATAATTTCTTTAGAAATTGATCTAGTGACCTTCTCCAAGGTATTTTCAGTCCGACTATCACGATAAGATATTGGCTTTTGCAAATATTCACCTTTATCATCTACTAACACATAATCAACTGCCCAAGTGTCTATTCCTACCGTGCACGTCTCATAACCTAGCAGCTTCACTTTCTCTAATCCTTTTAATACTTCATTTAATAGATGGTCAATATCCCAAACCAATCTATTTTCGTTTTCTGTGAATCCGTTTGCAAAACGGTGTATCTCTTTTATTTCTAATTTTTCATTCTGTAAGATTCCAACGACAAGCCTCCCGCTCGAAGCTCCGATATCTACCGCTACATATACCAAAATCTCACTCCCTTCATTATTTCGACTTTTCTAATTCTTCAACTAAAACAAATAATACAACAAAAACAAATATGAATCAACGTAGTTTTTTTTGTTTTCATACGATTTACTATTAAAAACAAAGAAACATGCCATCTAAATAAGAAGAAAATATACATAAATAAAAATAGTCCATTATTTATTTTTGTTTATTCTTTTTAAATAGAGTTGCCGACCACTACTAAATCCCCCCTGTTATTACATTTATATTGTACTTTAAATCAATAAACCAGCTATTACTATTACAAGTACTACATAGTTTGGATTATTTATTTGATAGCTCTTTCATTAGATATATTGAACTTAATTGAAATAAATACAAATATAATAAAAAACCTATTCAAAAATAAACAAAGATATATTATAATTAAAACAGAATCAAACAAACATAAATAAAGAAGATGAATATAAATGGAGGTAATTTAATTGGTTAATAATTTATGGAACTCTAATACGGCTGAACAAGCTGCAAATGGAGTAGAAGAACTAGTGTATCGTTCAAACTTAATCGGATCAGATCGTACTGTGTGTAACTGGGGTGGCGGAAATACATCCACAAAGACAACGGTACAGGATTTCCGCGGTCGAGACGTTGAGGTCATGTGGGTTAAAGGAAGTGGATCAGATTTAGCAACAATGAAAGAAAAAAATTTCACAGGGCTGCGTCTAGAAGATATTACACCATTGATTGAACGCGACGTGATGCCAGATGAAGAAATGGTTGACTATTTATCCCATTGCATGATTGACAGTAAACATCCAAGAGCATCTATTGAAACACTTCTTCATGCATTTTTGCCTTTCAAGCATGTGGACCATACACACCCAGATGCTATCATCAGTATTTGCTGTGCAGATAATGGTAAAGAAATCGCCAATGAAATTTATGGAGATCGCTTCGTTTGGGTTCCCTATGTACGTCCCGGATTTACCTTATCTAAAATGATTGCTGAAGGAGTAAGAAATAATCCTAATGCTCAGCTTGTGTTAATGGAGAAACATGGTTTGGTTACATGGGGCGAAACATCCGAGGCAAGTTACAATCAAACCATTTCAATCATTAATGAAGCAGAACATTACATTCAATCTAAAATAACGGAAGCTTCTGTATTTGGTGGCCAAAAATATCAATCTCTTTCCGAAGATGAAGCAAAGGAAATCTTATCATCTATCATGCCTGTTATCCGCGGAGCTGTCAGCGACGAGAAAAAAATGCTTTTAACTTATGACCGTAGTGATGATGTTCTTCAATTCGTGAATAGTCATGATGCCGCAAGCGTTTCACAAATCGGTGCGGCCTGTCCTGATCATCTTGTACATACGAAACGAGTTCCATTATTTATTGATTGGAATCCTGAAACAAAAGACATTAAAAACTTGATAGAAACAATTAAAGATGGCATTGAAAAGTTTAAGGAAGAATATAAAGCTTATTTTGATAGAAACAAAAATGAAGGCGATAATATGGTCGAACCTGCACCGCGTGTCATTTTAATCCCTGGGGTGGGCATGGTCAACACCGGCAAAGACGTTGCTAATTCCCATGTGAGCGGTGCATTATATCACCGTGCCATTTCTGTTATGAAAGGAACAACAACACTTGGAAATTTCGTTTCATTAAGTGAAAATGAATCTTACAATGTCGAATACTGGCCTCTGGAATTATACAAACTCTCTTTAGCTCCTGCTGAAGCTGAATTCTCACGTAAAGTCGCATTCGTCACTGGTGGAGCTGGAGGTATTGGAAGTGAAACATGCCGTCAATTCGTATCACAGGGTGCACATGTTGTAGTGGCTGACCTAAATTTGGAAGGTGCACAGAAAATTGCTGCTGAAATTAATACGAACTATGGTCCTAATCGTGCTGTTGCATTAAAAATGGATGTAACAAAAGAAGAAGAAGTTCATGCAGCTTTTGCTCAAACTGCCCTAAGCTTTGGTGGCGTCGATGTAATTGTGAATAACGCAGGGCTTGCCACTTCAAGCCCTATTGATGAAACATCTCTAAACGAATGGAACTTGAATATAAATGTATTAGGCACAGGATATTTCCTAGTTGCCCGTGAAGCATTTAAGCAAATGAAACAACAAGGTATTGGTGGTAACATGGTCTTTGTTGGATCTAAAAACTCAGTTTACGCAGGGAAAAATACGGCTGCCTACAGTTCGGTAAAAGCATTAGAAACTCACCTAGCTCGATGCATTGCTGCTGAAGGTGGAGAGTTTGGTATTCGAGTAAACTCTGTCCTCCCTGACGCTGTCCTTCAAGGCTCTGCTATTTGGGGTTCAAAATGGCGAGAAGATCGGGCATCTGCTTATGGTATTGATCCTGATCAATTAGAAGACCATTATCGTAAACGCACAACTTTACTCGTGAATATTTATCCTAAAGATATCGCAGAGTCCATCACTTTCTTCGCATCATCAAAAGCAGAGAAAACAACAGGCTGTATGATAACGGTTGATGGTGGTGTACCAGCCGCTTTCACACGATAATAAGATTCATAGTTATTTAATATATCAAATTCTATAATCCAGGAAAAAACCAGTCCTTCTCATTCAATTGTGCAAGACTGGTTTTTTTAGTTACGGTCAACACATTCAATAAAAAACAAAAATAAACCACTTTTGTATATGTGGTTTTCTTAATAAAAAACCTTAAGAACTCATTGTCTAGTGAGGACTTAAGGCTAGTTTATTACATGATTTTTATACTTACGGCTTATTAACCACATTAAGATTGATATTTTTCTCGTTTAACTCATTAATATAGTCCCCAGAAAGCTTTGAATCTGTAATGATTTCATCAATTTGATTAATTTTAGCAATTTGCACAAATGTTCGAACGCCAAACTTGCTAGAATCAGCCAATAATATCGTTTTGTCCGCAATTTGTAACATCTTCTTCTTAAGTAAAGCTTGCCATTCATTCGAATCGCTTAAGCCCTCATCTAAATGCACACCTTTACATGAAATAAATGCTTTGTTCACAAAATATTTATCCAATGAACGTTCTGCTAGCGGACCAGCATAGGAGAGTGATTTTGGTAGCAGCATTCCACCGGTGGATATAACTTTCACATGTTCTTTTTTACTCAATTCAATCGCTACTTTTATTGAATTGGTAATTACGGTCAGTGGCATATCTTCAAGCTCTTTAGCCATAAACCAGGCTGTCGTGCTTGCATCCAAGACAATTTGATCTCCTGGATTAATTAACTTCACGCCTTCTAATGCAATGACTTTTTTCTCTGTAGAGTTAAGAATTTCCCGCTCCGTATAGGGAGTTTCCGTATTATTCTTCTCAATACTAACCGCCCCTCCATGACTACGGCGCAATAGTTCTTCCTTTTCCAATCTTTCAAGATCTCGACGAATCGTTTCTTCGGTAACATTAAATACATCACTTAATTCTGATACCCTTATACTCAGTCTTTCATTGACCAATTCCACAATCTTCCTCTGTCTTTCCACTACAAGCACTTAAATTATACCTCCTATAGTTAATAAACACTTAAGTCCGTTTATTTCTAACTTATTCTCTTTCTTCCATCATATCATGTGATGGGTATCTTTTGAATCCTCCCGTTATAAATCAAATACAAAAACAAACAAAGAAAATGAGAAATCTCTATGTATACGGATTTTTCAAAGGAATTTTTTTAGAGTCACATTCATAAGGGCTCTAAAATCTCTCTATACTCATTTTTATGGTGTTTGGAATTGCCTTAATAGTTGTGACATGTGATGATTAGAGTACCTATTTCTATATGTAAATAAAATTCATTAGTTCATGCTTTCTTTTTTATATTAAATTTTTTTAATCTAATATTGATCTACGAGGTAATTATAGATTCAAAGGGAGATGGCAAAATGGAAAATATTAAAAACGAAATAGTCGAAGCCATCAAGAAATATTCTACTATTATCATTCACCGTCATATTAATCCGGACCCGGATGCATTGGGATCACAAGTCGGTCTACAACAACTAATTAAACATTCCTACCCTTCCAAGGAGGTTTATGTGGTAGGAGAAGAAGTAGATAGCCTGTTGTTTATTAGTAAAATGGAAGTTATCCCTGATAAAATTTACAAGGGTGCATTAGTGATCGTTTGTGATACTTCTAACACTTCACGCATTAGTGATTCCCGATATACGCATGGGGACATGTTGATTAAAATTGACCACCACCCCGAATATGAACAATTCGGTGACCTTTCTTGGGTTGACCCTTCTTATAGCTCTGCAAGTGAAATGCTTGTTGACTTATTTTTGAATTTTCCAGAGGATTTTAAAATAAACAAAGAAGCAGCTAAAGCATTTTATGCAGGGATAATTAGTGATACAGGGCGTTTCTTAAATGGAAATACTTCTCCTAGGACCTTAAAAACGGTTTCGCTCTTACGAACTTATAATTTTCAGCCAGAAAGAATCCATAACCTCCTTAATACAAAGACTAAAAATTCTTCAAGGCTTCAAAAAGATATTCTTATAAGCTTCAAAGTAACCGATAAAGGGGTAGCTTACTTTATTATGACAAAGGAACTGTTAAATAAGTATGGTGTAGACCGAGTTGAAGCTTCAAACTTAGTTAACACCCTTTCTTCTATTAAAGGAAACAAAATCTGGGCGTTCTTTATCGAATATCCGACGGAAATCCGTGTCAGAATTCGTTCAAGAAATATCCCTATCTCTTCAATTGCCCGGAAATTCAATGGAGGAGGGCATTCATTTGCTGCCGGTGCAACCATCCATTCGTGGGAAGAAGTAGATCATGTTATTGAGGCCTTAAATCAAGTTTGCCCAAAGTAAGCTAGAGAAGAATTGCCTGCTCCTAGGTAAAGTAAAAAGCCTCAAACTATATCAGTCTAAGGCATGAAGCTCTCTCTACCATTTATTTTTTAACTGCCTTCAGCTCCAGTTCATCCATTAAGAATGTTAAAATTTTCAGATTTATCATAAGAAGTTATTGGGAAATTCACAGCAATGGTTGTTTGACTACTCTCTTGACTCATTTCAAACCTCTCCGCTTGATATTCGAATTCATCTATTACTTTCATTTGATTTGCAAAAAGATTTTCACATTACTATATAACCGTATTTAACATTCAATTTTTCTCAAATCTATTAAGGCGCACAAAAAAACGCCCAAGGCCAAAAATCGGCTGAGGCGTTTTTTTACATTTATTACTTGGATACTTCTTTAAGAATAGATAAGTCAACCATACCCTTAATATCACTGCTAGGAACATATCCCGCTTCTTTGCTTATATCAGCCATTTCCTGAATAACTTGTTCATTAACTTCCGTTGTTACTTCTAAGCGTGAAAACGCTGAGGTAACTTCTTCTTTGCTTAATTCTTTTCCAGTTAGTTTCTTTAAATGCTTAATAACTAATTCTTGGCTTTCTTCAGGATTATTTTGGATAAAATCCACTGCTTTTTTGTGAGCTTTCAAATAAGATGCAGCGAGCCCCTTTTTATCCAAGAACTTCTGACTTGCAGCCACTACCGTGTTTGGTGAATCTTTTCCCCATGCAAACTGATCCCAGTCAAGCACTAACTTTCCCTTTGCCTGGTTTTCCAATACATATCCCCATGGTTCCTGGGTAGCTGCAGCATCGACTGATTTTTGGACAAAAAGTGCTGTTGTGTCAGCGGGTGCTGCCGCATATAACTCAACTGTTCCTCCGTTAGTAGTCGGTTTTAAGTCAACGTCTTGAAGCGCTTTTCTAAGCATGACATCCTGTGTGCTCCCTATAACAGGAATCGCTACTTTTTTACCGTCTAAATCTTTTAAATCCGTTACCTTGCTGCCCTCACTAGCCACAAGAACGGCACCGCCATTAACAGCTCCAGAAATCAGGTGGTATTCCGGGTTTTTAACGTAAAAGTTAAGTAATGGACCAGGCCCAACTGTTCCGACATCAATAGCGTTTGTAGCCATTGCTTCCATAAATAGCCCACCATTAGCCACTGTTTTGGTTTCAATCTTAACATCTTCACCGAACTCTTCTTCAAAAAAGCCTTTTTCAAGTGCAATGATCGTTGCACTGTGAGTTAAGTTAGGAAAATATCCAATTTTCACAGTTTGTTTCCCAGTGCCTTTTCCCTCTTCTTTACTTGTGGATTGTGTGCATCCGCTTACTATTCCGATTAACAATACAGACATAATAAGGGCAAAAAATGATTTTCTCAGCATATTTCCCTCTCCTTTTAAACTATAATCTTATTAAACTACCGTTGATTTACTCCCCATTTCAGTTGAACATTTCGTTCTAGACGTGAGAAGACAACATTATCCACGATTGTCCCGATAATTGCGATAATGATCATTACGGAGATGACCAAATCCATTTGTCCGAGCGATCTACCCATTTCTAGCAATTGTCCAAGACCGCCGCCTCCGCCAAGTAATTCACCTGCCATCAATGCACGCCAAGAAAATGCCCATGCAATTCGCAGCCCGGATATTATTTGTGGAACAGATGCTGGTAAAATCACGGTACGTAGAAAATGAAACCCGGTCGATCCATATGTTTTGGCAACCCGTTGATACAGCTGGGGCACATTCCGGAATCCACTGGTTGCATTAACTGTCATCGTCCAAGTTGCGCCGATAGTGACGATAAAGAGAATCGAAAAATCATTCAATCCAAACCAAATTATTGCTAAAGGGAACCAAACGATACTCGGTATGGACTGTAAAGCCGTCACGACGAATCCAAGCGTATCTTCAACCAGTTTAAAGCGCCAAATGAAATATCCTAATATTAGACCTATTATAATGGCAATCGTGAAGCCGATCAGGATACGGCCAAGGCTTTTTCCGATAGCATCGGTTATTTGTCCGCTTACTAGTCCATTAAACAGAGTTTCCAACACTTGAGTCAGGCTCGGAAACATGAAATCTGGAAGACTGGAAAGTCTAGATGTGACTTCCCATATCCCCGCTATCATCGCGATGAATATGATTCGTCTTAAAGCTGTAATCATTCCCCATTTCCTCCTTCAACACTTTTTCAATTTCCTCCTGCAAGATCGATAGAACCCTTTGTTCAGTGTTCAAAGTTACACTATCTGGCATAACTCCATCTTTCATGGATGGGACGGAAATCGTCTCTTTAATTTTCCCGGGACGGGTTGCAAAGACGATAATTTTTTCAGAAAGCTGAACAGCCTCACGAATATTATGGGTAACAAAAAAGATTGTCACTTTTGTTTTTCTCCAGATTTCGAGCAGCTCTTTATGCAAGACCATCCTCGTTTGCTCATCAAGCGCAGAAAATGGCTCATCCATCAACAGAATATCCGGTTCCATAACCAGCGCTCTTGCAATGGCTACCCTCTGTTTCATGCCCCCTGAGAGCTGATGTGGATAGGAATCCACATAACGGCTGAGGTGAACCATTTTTAAAATGTCTAATGCCTTCGATTTCGCCTCTTCTTTGGGCATTTTCTTTAACTTCAATCCGTATGTAACATTTTCAAGTACCGTTAACCAAGGAAATAACCCTGCCTCTTGAAACACTACGACTCGTTCCGGTCCTGGCTTCATCACCTTTTTTCCAGCTACACGGATCTCCCCTTTATCAGCCTTATCCAGACCAGCAATTAGATACAGGAGTGTCGATTTACCGCAGCCTGATGGCCCAACAATCGAAACGAAGCTTCCTTTCTCCACCTCTATGTTAATCTCATCGAGCACCTTTATGCTTTCTTTCTTTTCATTCAAAAAACTTTTTTCAATTCCATCTATTGTTAAATACATAAAGCCACCCCACTTTTAAATCGCATTGATTTACTAAACATTATTTCTTAATAATGATTAATCCAATGGTTTTTGTCAACTATAAAAATGCAAAAATTCTAATTTATCGGTATTTTTCAATCAACTCTTTTTATTGTATAAATAAAACAATACTACTTAATTTCGTAAGAAACATTATTCTAGTTCCAACCCATAAATAGACAAATAGCCTGAGACCCTTAATAAAACAAGGATCCAGACTATTCTGCAATGATTATTTTTGTAAACGCGCAAACCTTTCACATTTAAGAAAAGTAGTTGGACCAAGTTCTAGTGCAAATATACTTGACAGACTCCAAAGACTACCCTACCTATTTGACGAACTGGAGACATACATATATTATCGTTTCTATTTTAAAAAATTCTGCTTCCATATAATTTATCCTTCATTTTTTGCGTTCTAGCATGCAATGGTTTCTTCAGAACGATACCTAAGATGAGAGTGATTATTAAAAAGAGAAATAAGACAAAAATATCCTTGCCAGCGACACTCCAGGTTATTCCCCCAACCGATTCACGAAGTAAACCAACTGCATAGGTGAATGGCAAGAAGGGATTGATATGCTGAAAAAATGGTGGGGTCACTTGAATAGGGAAGGTCCCGCCTGAACTTGATATTTGGAGGACCATTAAGACAACACTTATTCCCTTTCCCACATTTCCAAGAACTGAAACAAAGGTGTAGACAATGAGTGTAAATACTGTACTAATCAAGACAGAAAACACGATGTACTCAAATTTATCAGCTACATATACACCAATTAGGATAATATTGCCTATAGAAACACTGAGTGCCTGCATTAACCCAATGATGAAGAATATTAGGTACCTCCCAATATATATTTGATACGGGCTGTAAACTTTATGAGAAACATCCACGCTTAGCATGGAAATTAATATTGTGCCACCCACCCAAAGTGAAAGTGCGGTGAAGAATGGGGACATGGCTGATCCATAGTTTGGAATCGGAAATAAACTGTGTTTATTGAGTAGCACTGGTTCTGAAAAGAAGTCGCTTTCTTGCTCGATGTCATTTTTTAAGAAAGCAATCACTTCTTCCATGTTATAAGACTTATCGATTTCTCTCATTTTAGCCGCTAAAGCCTTTATTTTCGTTTCGATTTCTGGAAACTTATTCTGTAACTTATCGATTTCTCCTGTGCGAGTTTCCAACGTTCGATTGGTCTCATTTAACAGTGTCCTTACTTCGGGAAGAACCTGGCTACCCTCTTCCATTGTGAGCTGAACTTTTTTCAATATGGAATCCGTTTCATTCCAAATTTCATTGAATTTTGGTCCTGTTTCCTTTGAATAGTTATCCTGGAAGCTTGCCAAGACTTTATCATTGTTCTCACCAAGTTCTATAAGTGAGCCAAAGGAACGGTTATTCAGCGCTTGAAGTTGATTAGAAGCATTGTCCCGCAGATTATCCATTAGCTTTATTTCTGGTTGAAGCCAGTTATTCTCACTAAATTGATTGACTCTCACCAATAAATTATACATACTGTCCAACAGGTACAACTCTTTTTTTATCCTCGATATCCCTTGTTCAACTATCTGATCCACCTCATTGCTAGGCAACTCCTGATTCGTTAACCGGTTTGCCAGCACTAAAATAGATTCATTATCGCTTCTTACATTTGCAAGATCATTTTCTAATAGTGGATTGATCCCCTCGAATGCCTGTCTTGTTGAATCTACATAACTAGAAACGTCTGACACTAATTTGTCTTTTTGTGACGTTATTCCTTCAATTGAATCCAGACCATCATTAACCATCTTAATGATGTCTTCAGCCCTTTTTACATGTGTTTGAACCGTTTTGATATTTTGCTCAAGCTCAGGCAGTTTCTCCTCTAATAAATACACCATATTCTTCATTTTTTGAATGGTCGGTAACTCATTTTGCAACGTGATTCCCAGTTCATTAAAGATTGAAAGGATACTCCCGCTAGCTGTTTTAATAAAGCTTTTGCTCACATTGTCCACAATACTATTAGCCCCTGCTGCAGTCATTTTAGGAGCAATGGAATTGATTTTTTCATTAACATAGTAATCAATCTCCGCTTTAATGGGGTCATCTGTCATGATGGTCGCAATATGTTCTGAAAAATCAGCTGGAATGATGATAGATGCGTAATAATCTCCCTTTTTCACCTTTGCAATGGCATCTTTTTCTGTTGTGAATCTCCAGCCTAAATCCGAATTCCCTTTTAGCCCCTCTATAACTTCATTGCCTAAGTTCACGGCTTTACCATTTAACTCTGTACCTTTATCATTATTGGAAACACCGACAAGGATTCCTTCCGTATTGGCATAAGGGTCCCAAGAAGCAACAATGTTAAACCAAGCATAAATAGACGGGATAAACATTAGAAAAATAACAACGATACAGACAAACAAATTCCTATAAATACTTTTTAAATCGTCAATGAAAATTTCTCGAATATTTTTCAAACCTTACCCCCGCGCAAATAGTATTTTGTTACTATTATTCGAAAAATAGTCTCGATCAATACTAAGTAAACATATCCATAGTCTTTCCCCATATTGAAAAGAAGCGGGTGTCGATAACGACACCCGCTTCTTAGAGTTTTGACTTATTTCTTTTAATAAAGAATTGCTAGTTGGTACGAATACTTTTTATCCTCTTCTGATTTTTACCTTACCTTCAAACATCTCAATAACACTTCCCAACCAGTGCTCGAGGCCCTTGTTTACTGTATCCTGAATTTTACTGTATAAGAGGTTACAATTTTGAGACAATAATTACTAACATTCCGGGTTCGTTCTTTATTATATTTTCTTTAATCAGAAATTCATTGATAAAAAAGTGATTTCTCCAGGAGGAAAAACCACTTTTTTTGTCATATTATATTTTTAACGTTTTTCAATTACTTTTATCAATTCTCTTAAATAATCTGGAAGATCTGGAGGACGTCTGCTGGATACAAGATGTCCGTCTACTACAACAGCCTTATCTATCCATGTTGCCCCCGCATTCTCCATATCATCTCTAATACCAGGTGTACTCGTAACATTCTTCCCCTGCAAAATTTTAGCAGAGATTAAGACCCATCCTGCATGACAGATTTGTCCGATTGGCTTTTTACTTTCTTCCATGTTCTGGATAAGTGTAATCACTTCAGGAAAACGACGAATTTTATCAGGGGCCCAACCTCCTGGGACAAGGATGGCATCATATTCATCCGCTTTAATACTACTATATGCAAAATCTGATACAGCAGGCACACCATATTTCCCAATATACGTTTCATTTGCCTTTTCTCCAGCAAGGTGAACAATCGCTCCCTCTTCTTTTAAACGCAAGATTGGATACCAGAGCTCTAAATCTTCAAAATCATGGTGCACAAGACTGATAATTTTCTTTCCTACTAATCGCATGTAAATCTCTCCTTCTTTATTAAAATACATGGGTCCCCTTCACTTTACTATCCTTCCACATATATTGCCCTTTCCTGCTACCAGCTAATCTTTTAATATAACAATGAAAGTATCTATTTTTGCTACTCTGTTCCCACAGCTATTTTACCATTTAATTACCTTTTTAATATTTTCCTTGCAATTGAATTTTTAGTCTTTCATGATTTTTTCTGCGAAACTAGCATTTCTCCCTACAGAAATTTACATTTTCATCTATGAAATATCTATTATCGACACTGTTCCATTCTATTCTATGGACATAGAAAACCCCCGAACAAGATATTCGAGGGTAAGGTTTATACGTAACGATCTTCTTTGTATAGAGAAAATGATAAAATAAAAAACGGCAAAAACATTGCTTAACAATGCTTCCGCCGTTCGGATGACCTGTGAGGGATTCGAACCCACGACCCCTTCCCTGTCAAGGAAGTGCTCTCCCACTGAGCTAACAAGTCGTATGTATTATTTAGCTTGTTCTATTACTTAAGTACATAATTTATTATAAGTTTTTTTAATAAAAAGTCAACGAATTATTTTTAAAAAATTTTATGTTTATCTTTTAAGGAATTTCCCTGTCAAAGATACGAACTAGTGTTCTTTTTTTATTTGCATAAAAAACATACGTTCGTATATAATGAAAGTATGCTAAGGAGTGATAAAAAATGAAATATATTCTTCGTAAACATTTGGAGGGGAATATTCCCTTAGAGATTATTTATCTCTCCGAACAAGGGAAGATTACCCAGCGGAAAATTCAGGTGCTTGAAATAAATCCAGGACATATTCGTGCCTATTGTTTTCTAAGGCAGACAAAACGAACATTTAAAATGAACAATATTCTTTCTGCCCGCCTTATTAAACCTAGGTATGATAGATCCGGATGAAAAATATGGTATTATTTAGTAAAAATTTAACCGATTAATTCTTCCTCTTCCTGAATGTCCTTTTCTTTCTCAGTTAATGATTCTTCTTCATCTCTTAGACGATGTGCTAATCTTGAAGCGGCACTCGCAGCAATACTTGCAACGATATCATCCAGGAATGTATGAACGACTCCTTCTTGCTTCTTATCCAGTTCGTGAATGACACCTATTTTATTTTTATCTAAATGTCCAAAGGTTGTTACAGCAATGCTTCCGTAGCCTAGAACTGCACCAAAGGCAATGGTTTCATCCACTCCGAACAAGCCTTCATCCGATTCAACAATTGATTGCAGTGGTTCTGATAACTTCTTTTGCTCAGCAAGTTTATCAAGCTCCACACCGACTAAAATAGCATGTTGAATTTCCCTTTTTAAAAGAACGCGCTCTACGCTGCGAATGCATTCCTCCAATTTCAAATCAGCTTTGTAAGGGAACTGCAATTCATATACAATTTCTGCAATGGCTTCCACACTGACACCACGTTCTATTAATGTTTGCTTAGCCGCTCTTGTTACTTCCCTGCTGTGTACGTGTACATCTGTCATTTCTCTGCCACCTCTTTTTTTGTAATATTTTTCTATATCCTTTCATTATAGCATTTTATATTTTAAATTTTTAGAAAATAAAATGAAATTTTTCTATTTGAAATTCTTGTCACGAGAAAAAGATGGGAAGCTGTGATAAAATAGCCAAGTAAGTAGTTTTTCATTATTAATTATAGAGGTGCGGAAGAATGAGTTTACGTAAAGGCACGATAAAAGAGTACATATTTAAAAGTGAAGCTTTAGCAGAAGAATTGGAGCTACTTGTTTACTTGCCTGCTAATTTTTCTCCACTATATAAATATTCGCTTGTCATTGCTCAGGATGGCCGTGATTACTTTCAGATGGGACGGATTGGTCGCGTAGCCGATGAACTATTAGGGAACGATGAAATTGAGAATATCATCGTCGTCGGTATTCCTTATAAAGATCGATTTGACCGCAGACGTAAATATCATCCAGATGGGGAACAGCACGTTGAATACATACGTTTTCTCGCCCATGAACTTGTTCCGTTTTTAGATGATGAATTTCCAACCTATCAAATGGGGCATGGTCGTGCTTTAATCGGTGACTCTCTTGGTGGCACTGTTTCTTTATTAGCTGCTCTTCAATATCCTCATACATTTGGGAAGTGCATCATGCAGTCTCCGCTTGCAAATGAAGCAGTATTGGATGCTGTCCGTAATTTTGAGAATCCGCATCTCCTAGAACTTTATCATGTAATTGGGACCGAGGAAACCGATGTTCCCACGACAGATGGAAATCGGGCAAACTTTATAGAACCTAACCGGGAACTGCATAAATTATTAAACCAAAAAGGATTTCCTTGCTTCTATGAAGAATTTGAAGGTAATCATACCTGGAAGTATTGGCAGGCAGATTTAAAAAGAGCACTATTGGAAATGTTCTAACAAAACTAGAAACCCTTCTTTTAAGAAAGGTTTCTATAAAACATATCCAAATACAATATTACAACTAAAAAAATTTCAGGAGGTTTCAATTATGAAATATGGTGTTGCAATTTTCCCTTCAAAAAAACTTCAAGATTTAGCTAACTCCTATCGAAAACGTTATGATACGAAGTACGCTTTCATTCCACCACATATTACGCTTAAACAAACGTTTGAAGCTACGGATATGGAAATTTCTACAGTTGCAGAACGATTAAAAGACATTGCAAAAAAATCCCAGCCTTTTAAGTTAAATGTAACGAAAGCGAAGTCTTTCCAACCCGTGAGCAATACAATTTATTTTAAAGTCGAATTATCTGAGGAACTTCAAGAGCTGCATGTAGCACTTCACGATGAGAAATTTTGCAAAAGTGAAAGTGAACATGCCTTTGTTCCGCATATTACGATTGCTCAGGATTTATCCGATAATGAGCACTCTGATGTTTTAGGACAACTTAGTATGCTAGATGTTAGCCATGAAGAAGAAGTAAAGCGAATCCACTTATTGTACCAGCTTGAAGATGGGGCATGGACTGTATATGAAACATTTAGATTAGGGGCTGAATAATTTCGTGTTTGTAAAAATTGCCGAGAACACCCAAGAGCGTGAGTATGCTTATATGATTAGAAAAAAAGTATTCGTCGATGAACAAAATGTCCCAATTGAAGAAGAGGTTGATCAATACGAAGAAGACTCCACTCACTTCGTTTTATATAATGAACAAGAACAGCCGGTTGGGGCCGGGCGATTCAGGGTCATTGACGGCGTTGGTAAGGTCCAGCGCATATGTGTACTTTCAACAACGCGAAAAAATGGGGCTGGTGCTATGATTATGAGTGCTATTGAGGAATTTGCCGAACAAAATAAAATTCCTCAATTAAAGCTTGATGCTCAGCTACACGCGATTCCTTTTTATTCGAAACTAGGTTATCAGATTGTTTCCGACGAATTTATGGACGCTGGCATACCCCATAAAACGATGAAGAAAAACATTTAATAATACAGAACGCTGTCCATCCATTTTTCTGGATGGGCAGCGTTTTTTTTGTTTTCATGAGTCTTATTTTTAAATCTTTTAAAAAAACCATTTCCGTTCAATGGCAATCTTCGCAAATATACATAGTCTATATATAGAAAGCAAGAAGGAGGGAAAATTTTATGAGTAACAATGAATTCAACCTGGAGGAGTCTCAAAAAAGACTAATGGAACTGCTGGTTTCACGGACTTTGAGAAAAAATGGTTTCAAAAAAGAGAAAGTTGATTTGTCTGAAAAAGAGAGAAACAACTTAAAAGAAACCATCCGCTATTTACAGGAACAATCACAAATTCTCATAAACCAAGAAAAGAAAATCACGGAAAATGATGTTAACCCAGTAACAAATTCTTATCAAACCAAATATAGGGATTCGAAAGATAAATAACTTCACCATTATTTATCTAAAGAAACCTTACTTGCTGGAGAATTAAGTAAAACTAGACCTAGCAGCACTTACATTTCATTCCTAAAGTTCCAGCTTCGTTATAATTTTATCCTCGCCTCACTAATACTTTGCTTAAGTATTAAAAAATAGACGAATAAATTGATTTATTCGTCCAACCAGAATGACCATCCAAGCATATTTTAATAGGGAATAAAACCTAAGGAGGAAAAAACGACATGAACCAAAATGTATATCGTAGTAATTGTAATACAAACGAAGGCTCTGATAGATCATGGTCGGCTCTAGATTCTGCTTCTAATCATCCCCTATCAGGATTCTGTAACGACGACACCCAGATTGAACAAGAGGCAAGACAGGACAATTCTCAAGTTCAACTTTCTGAAGAACTAATTTACATTAAAGATTCTTGTAATGTAAATGTTACTTCTACAGATGTTAAAGCGGCACTTTCATTACAAGCGGCTCTACAAGCAGCAATTGCGGTCATCGTAAGTATTTCTATTGCAGATGCTGATAATGCTGAGCGAATTACCCAAGAGTTAATTCAATCTTCTAATGTTAGACAAATTACACGCCAAAAAACGATTGTTGAAAACAGCCGTGATATCGATATTACAACAACTGATGCACAAATCGCTCTTAACATCCAACTTTTACTGCAATTGTTGTTAGCTTTAATTGTAGAAATAGACATTCTTTAAGAAAGAACACAAAAAGGACACTTTACGTGTCCTCTTTTGTTTTTTATTCAAGATTTACACCACTTCGTTAAAATACCCCCCTTTCCTATTATTTCAGCCGTTAGTTCTTCTTTCATCCTCAACCCCATTTGAATCTTTTAAGTTCCTGTTCCATTTGTCATTTCCTAGTTCTGGTAATAAATTTGGTAATTTTTTTTAAAACGTCCCGTTTCGTCTTCCATAACTTGATTATAACGGATAGGTTGAATGGGTGCTGTTCCTATCACATTTCTTACATTCTCTGCAGCCTTGACTATCCGGTTGGCGTATTGAATGTAATCTAATTGTGTTACAGGTGCTATGTATCCCATCGTTATCCCTCCCCATTATAAATAGAAATAATGTTATTTAATTTACCAACTGGGATGATATTGAAACATCATTTTCACATTCTTATTTTACTAATCTTCTGGTATGATGAATATTGCCGATATTTTTAATAGATTAGAGGTATCCATTTATATGAATCAAGCAAAATCTGGCAATGAAATCGTACATTTACATACTGTTTCAGCTGGTGAGCTGCAGACACTTTTTGAAAAAGGAAAACGTGACCAGCTTTCTTGTATCATTTGTCATAAACCATTAAAATTATTTATCGGGATCCATATGACACCCTATTTTTATCATAGTGACCCTTCACGGTCAGACTGTGAAGTGCCAAATTTGGAACCAATAAATGAGGATAAACCATTAGAATATATGGAACAGAATGGGTTTAAGATTCCTAAATCACGGACCATTACTGAAACGAAAATAATTACTGAACCTTACCTAAAAAGCCGAACGATTACAGGTAACCCGCCATTTACAGATAAACCTTCTATCCTAGAACAACTAGAAGACCCTTACTTTCAAGAATTATCCGCACGAGGAGTAGTACTCGATTCGGAGCAATTAAAAGCAGTAATGACGATTGATGGACCACTTCTTGTCCTATCGGGAGCCGGCAGCGGAAAAACTCGGGTATTAACTGTTCGGACTGCTTATATGCTAACGGTAAAAAAGATCAATCCAAAAAGTATCATGCTTGTAACCTTTACGGCGAAATCCGCCAAGGAAATGCAACAGCGCCTGCTAAGCTACCCTTATATGACTCCTTCCCTTGTTTCTCAAATCGTTAGTGGTACCTTCCATAGTATCTTTTATAAAATACTGATTTTCCATGAGCCAACCAAATGGCAACGGGATTTACTATTAAAGTGGGATTGGGAGAAAGAAAAAATATTGAAACAGGCTGGTCGGGAATTGGAACTCGATGATAAGGAATTTGCATATGATCAAGCTCTTCAGCAAATTGGTCTTTGGAAAAACTCATTGGTTTTTCCAGACGATATCAAACCGAATGACGAATGGGAGAAATCCTGTCTATTTTTATATAAGAATTATGAAGAATATAAAGAGCAAACAGGAAAATACGATTTTGATGATATGCTTGTCGGCTGTTATATATTTTTTAAAAATCACCCAGAATTTTTAAAAAAGTATCAGCAAAGGTTTCACTATTTTTTAGTTGATGAGTTTCAGGATATAAATAAAGTTCAATATGAACTGATAAAACTTCTTTCGGCTGAATCAAAAAATGTTTGTGCCGTCGGAGATGACGATCAAGCCATCTATTCATTCCGTGGGAGTGATCCGAAGTATATTCTAAATTTTAATTACGATTTCCCCGGTTCTCAAGTTGTAAAACTAACCGAAAATTACCGGTCTTCACATGAAATTGTCGCTACAGCCAACCGGATGATTAAGCGAAATCAGCACAGAATGGAAAAAAAGATGAGTGCACAGCATAATCATGGCAATCCTCCTGTGTTATTTTATCCTCATGATGAGGAATTAGAGGCTACGATGATTGTATCCGATATCCAGGAAAAAATCGCCAAAGGAGCAAACCCTGGTGACTTTGCGGTTTTGTACAGAACACATACAATGTCGCGGGCCATTTTTGAAAGACTAGCAGCTTCCAATCTGCCCTTTGTAATTGAAAAAGATGCGGATTCGTTTTATCAGCGCCGAGTGATTCGAGGTATGCTTGCCTTCATGCGTTTGAGTCTATTTCCTCAGGATAGCAAGGCAGCATCGGATGTCCTTTCTTCATTATTTTTAAAGCAAAGTATACTACAGGAATTAAAGGCACAGACGATACTTCAGGATTGTGATTTTATTGATGCATTTGCTTTTGTTAAAACGGGACATGCTTTTCAGGAACGGAAATTAAAGACGATTCCGACACAAATCCGTTCTATAAAAAGTATGTCACCGCTCGTAGCTTTAGAAATCATAGAGAAAGATTTAGGGTATCAAGAATATGTAAAAAAACGCGGAAATGAAGCCAATCTCGAAAAAGGTTCTGATGATATCCGCGACCTAAAAGTGGCTGCAAACCGTTTTCCAACCGTCGCCTCCTTCCTAGACCATGTCGACCATATGACAGCCATGGTCCAGGAGGTTAAACAGCTGTCAAAACATTTTAAAGATGCCATACAGCTAACAACCATACACCGTTCCAAAGGGCTTGAATATCAATCTGTTTACGTTCTTGCTGCTGTCGATGGCAGCATTCCGCATGACTTTGCGCTTGAATCATACCGGAAAGGGGAACTTGCACCTCTTGAAGAGGAAAGACGCTTGCTCTACGTAGCAGCAACCCGGGCGAAAAAGGATCTTTACCTTTCCGTCCTGCAAACTAGACGCGGACGAACCGCCCACCCTTCACGATTCTTAAAGTTTTGACCCAAGGTTAACCTGTAACTAGATATTAAAACAGGGGGCTGCATCTACCGCAGGCCCCTGTTTTTGATTATTTTTTATTTATCATATTAGAAATCGTCCCGAAATCCAGTTTATTCCCTTCAGCTACGATGGAGTGAACAATTTTATCCTCCATTTCCTTAGTAACAGGTTTATTAGCTATTTTCGAAACACGTTTAATAACGCTCCTTACAGTAGATTCATCTTTAAAATTGGCACCTTGTAGAGAGTTTGCCAACTCTAATACATCTTTCATATTTACGCCCGTTTTACCTTCTATGTTTTTAAAAAAGTTATTATCCATGCCTAAGCCCCTCCTTTTCTGTACCTATCCTATGGGAGTATCAGAAAAATGGTGCAAGGATTATGTAAATATAAATAAAAAGAAATGGAATAGGCTTCTTCTGCCTATTCCATTTCTTTTAGCAGAAAGAAGCCCCTACAATTATTAATAGGATAAACAAAACAACAATTACAACGAACGTAGATCCACCGCTGAAACCGCCGCCATATCCATAACCGCCACCGCCACAACATCCGCCGTAGCCGCCGCCGTAGCCACCGAAACCAAACATGCTCATTCACCTCGCTCTCGCTTAGCTTACTGATAACATATGTAGGTCAGGACAAATATGTATAGGCCATGTCCTAGTCCAGGCTGCCTATTTCTACTGAAACTTTATCCTTTAGGTCTAAAGACTAATGCACCGATAAATCCAAAGATGATGGCTGCCGAGATACCGGAACTCGTGATTTCAAACATACCGGTAAGTACGCCAACGAGCCCATGTTTATCCGCTTCTAGCATGGCACCGCCTACAAGCGAATTCCCAAACGATACGATTGGTATGGTAGCTCCTGCCCCGGCAAAATCAACAAGCGGTTCATATAATTCAAACCCTCCAAGTACAGCTCCTATTACAACGAAGAGGCTTAACGTATGTGCTGGTGTCAGCTTAGCCACATCGAAAAGAAGCTGGCCGACTACACAAATCAAGCCCCCGATGACAAAGGCCCAAAAAAACATTGCTAACATCCAAATCTCTCCTTTTTCACGAATTCATCCCATACTCAATGGCCACCGCATGGGCAATACATGGAATTGAATTTTTTTGCTGAACAGATAGCGGTGATAATAATGCTCCTGTTGCAACAAGCAGGATTTTTTTATATTTACCTTGAATCATTTCATTAAGTATATGGCCATATAAAACAACTGCTGAACATCCCGCGCCACTACCGCCTGCCATAACAGGCTGGTCCTTTTTAAATATCATCAAACCGCAATCTTTGAATTTTTCCTGATTGATCTTGCAGCCTTTCTGCTTTAATAGATCCATCGCCGTTTCCCTGCCTATTTGTCCTAAATCACCTGTAATGATCAAATCATAATCATCTGGGGTCAGACCCGTATCGTTAAAATGTGCTAAAATCGTATCGACAGCCGCTGGGGCCATTGCTCCTCCCATATTGAAAGGATCTTTCAATCCCATGTCAATGACCTTACCGATAGTGGCTGAAATAATATGGGGAAATACCCCCTGCTTGCTACCATTTGGAGCAACCAGCGCTACCCCTGCCCCTGTTATCGTCCACTGAGCTGTGGGTGGTTTTTGCCCGCCATACTCAGTCGGATAGCGGAATTGCTTTTCAACAGCTGCATTATGGCTTGAAGCCCCCGTTAACACATAGTTCGCTCCTCCATAATTGGTTATGAAGGCTGATAGTGCAAGCCCCTCCATTGAAGTAGAGCAGGCACCAAACAGACCGAAGTATGGAATGCCATTTGTTCTAGCCGCAAAACTTGTGGGTGTAATCTGATTGATTAAATCACCCGCCAAGAAAAATTGTACCTTTTCCTTGTCTATCTTACCTTTCTCCAATGCAAGCTCCACCGCTTTCTCCATCAAATGACGATGAGCCTTCTCATACGAATCCTGCTCCATCCATAAATCACTGTACAGAATATCGAAATCTCCGGCGATTTCTCCATTTGCCTCAAAAGGCCCACCGGTTACCCCTGTTTCCAAAATGACCGGTTTATTGGCGAACGTCCATGTTTGTTTTCCCTTTAACACCGCTTAGCCCCCAATCATTTGATAAATCGTTTTAATCAACGCCACGACAAAGGCTGAAAATACACCAAATAGAATCACCGATCCGGCCAATTTAAACATATTGGAACCAACACCAAGAACAAATCCTTCCGTCCTGTGTTCGATTGCTGCTGAAATAACTGCGTTACCGAATCCCGTTACTGGGACAGCACTCCCTGCTCCCCCAAACTGTCCGATGCGGTCGTAAAATCCGAAGCCAGTCATTAAAAGTGCGAGAAACACCATGGTCGCAGTCGTTGGGCTTCCGGCTGTCTGTTCCGTAAAGTTGAAAAAATAAATATAAAAGTATGAAATAGCTTGTCCTACTAAACAGAAAATACCGCCTACTAAAAAGGCTTTTATACAATTCTTCAGGATCGGCCTTTTTATTTCATGCTTCTCTTGAAGCTTTTTATACGCATCCTGCTGGGGAGTCGTGTTCTCCTTGCTGCTCATATTGAGAAACCTCTCTTTCTATATTAATTCTTTTTGAAGTTCTTCAATTTCCTTGAACTTCTTTATTGCCTTTTTCTCAGGAACCTCTTTTTCCTTAAGAAACTCATTCAATCTTAATGATTCCAGAAAGATTTTATAATCGCTAGAAACGATAAAATCATACTTTGGAAACTTTTCTTCCAACTTTCCAGTCACGTTCTTTTCAATTTTTTTCATATGAAAACGTTTCAAGTGCTTAACTTTATAAGCGACGATAATCTTTTTTCCATTTTTCACCACGATTACATCATAGATTGTGTCTTCGTTGGCTACTGTCTCCTTGACCTTTGAAATGAGTCCTTTTTCATCCTTTTCATCCATTCCATTAATGATATCCATCGGTTCAGGATTCGTGCGCTTAATTAACGCTAAGTTTTCTGTTTTTCCGTCTCCTTTACTGCTACAGGCTGTTAGCAAACACACAACTACTGCAAAAACCAGCCAGATAACATATAAATAACTTCCTCGTCTGAACATAGAATCACATCCTAATTTATTGTTCTATTTTTATTTTCTTGTTTAACTGTTTTTTTATGAATGGTAGGATTAGGAAATAAAAAAACCTTCCCAATTCGGAAAGGTTTTTTTTTTCATTCAATAGCCCTTATTTTTATTATTATTATTGCAGCCACAGTCTTTTTTTATTTTGACCGGTTGTTCCTTTTTCACCGGTTTTGCATACGTCCATGGACTTTGTTTGTTATTCAATTGTGACTCCCCCTTTTCCCTCTATACCATACTATATGATTGAAGAGACAAGTTGTTTCCAATCAAATGTCCAAAATTCTGCTGATTATAACCTCTAAGATTGACCCTACTGCGGCAACTGCGAGGATTAAAATCAGCACTTCCCCAATAAATAACTGTTGTAGATAAAGCAAAACCAGAAATAGACTGACCCAGATACCCACACACCAAAAACAGCTTAGCAATTGTCCAAACCAGCCAAGCAAGCCCTTTTCCTTAGGAATTAAATAAATCTCCACATCACCCTTTTCATTCTTTTCTTCTATCTCTTTAAAAAAAGGACGGCGCAAAGGTTCCATAATTTTATCGAAAACAATTAAGCGTGTCAGCCTAAATGAAGCTAAACCTAATAGAAGTATTAAGGTGAACTCATGCTGTGAGAGAAACATTCAATTCTGCTCCTTCACTTGGATTCTTTAATAATTTTGGCATCAATAATATTCGGGAGACCGACGAAGCGAATATGATTTCCTCTTTTAATTTTCACTGATTCCCCCCTCATTCCCAATACCTGAAACTTAAGCGTTTCTCCGTTAATAACCGCCTCACATAGCGGCTTTGGATAACCTTGATGTTTGGATAGACGGGTTATGATTTCACTTGAGGATTCCTTTTTCTCCACCTTTTTCTCCACCTTTTTCTTTTTCTTCTTTACAACCTTTGCCGTTTCCTTTTCTTCTTGTACAGGAAGTTCAGTTTGCTCAACTGATGGCTGCTCTGGAACATATTGATGAGTAATTTTTTTAATAGCCGTAATTTCTGATTCAATTTCTTTCATAGCATCAAATACTCCAAATTCCCGCTTGATTTTTTCTATTTTCTCTTCTCCCTGCTCCGTTTCCACAGATTCATGCTCTGCCGTTTCTTGATGTGTACCTTTTTTCGTTCGGTAATCACTTTGCATATTCCCTCGTTGATCCGATATCTTAGCCTGATTGACATATAAAAGGGGTTTGGAGTCCTTATCGCTTTTATTCTCTGACATGCAAATCCTCCTTAATATTTCAGAATATCCACAGACTGCAGCTGCTCTATATGGTATTGAACAACCTTTTTACCAAATTTATGCCTAATAAAAAGACTGGATTCTTTTTTATGTTCCAACTTACCAAACATTGTACGACCATTGATGATGAACTTACAAACTGGCTTAGGTGCAAAGGCTGGAAGTCGGGACAATAACTCCACCATTTCTTCTGTACTAAACGAAGTGGTGAAGTTTTCTCTATTCAAATTTATTTGGCTCTTCGGAGTATTGTGTACTGTTTGCTTACCAACAGTACAAGGCAGACGATCCTTTTTCACGTCCATGATGTCCTCCTCCTTTTCTCATCGACCCAATATAAGGTAGAAAACAGGATTCTGCTGATTTTCCCCAAACAATGAATATCTGCTCTATGTATCAACTATATGAAATTCACCCTTTTTTATGCTGGTGTTGTGCCCTTCTCCTAAAAAAGGGACACTCATTAAAACTTGGATAAGCTGGGGGTTAATGGAGTAACCTAAAAAAATATTGGTTATTAAAGGAGCATATTATAGATGGTTAAAAATGGTAAAATTTCAATCGTACAACTATCTTTAATCGTAATGACTGCGATCGGACTGAAGAACCATGTAACGATTCTTCCTCATTTGTTACCTGCTGCCAAAAGGGATGCCTGGATTTCTGTTCTACTTTCTTTTGGCATTATATTGATTTGGTGTCTGCTCTTATTCTATATCCATAAAGCCACAGGTCATACAAATATATTTGGATGGGTGGAAAAAAATATTGGGAAGGTACCAGGCAGAATTTTATCCATTACTATGAGTCTCTTTTTCGCTTCATTAGCTGCGGTTTCATTGAAAGAGATGGTTGTATGGACAAAAGTATCCTATTTGCCTGTAACTCCACCGATTTTTGAAATAATCCTATTTACAGGTTTATGCTTTTTCCTTGCCTCTACAAACATACAAACGATTGCTATTGTCAATACGTTCGTATTATCGGCCGTAATCTTGTTTGGCTTTTTTGTGGCAATCACAAATATTCAATTTAAAAATTATTCACTTTTGCAACCAATTCTTGAACATGGTTGGTCACCTGTTTTTGCAGGTATTATTTATCCTTTGTCTGGCCTAATTGAATTGATTGTGTTTCTCTGTTTGCAGCAAAAAGTTCATGGGAAAATAAAATTTAAAGTATTTGTTATTAATACCATTATCCTTACCTGGCTTATCCTTGGACCCCTTATTGGCTCCATTACTGAATTCGGTCCAATCGAAGCTTCAAGACAAAAGTACCCTGCATTTGAGCAATGGGGATTAGTCACCTTGGGAAGATTCATTGAGCACCTTGACTTCTTGTCGATTTACCAATGGTTAACTGGAGCCTTCATAAGGGTATCCTTTTTCCTGTTTTTATCACTTGAAGTGCTATCTTTAAAAAATAAGCGAAACAAAACGAAATTGCTCATTGTCTACTCAATAATCCTTATCGTTTCCAATTCATTCAGCATCAGTGATGTCATTTTATATGACATTATTAAAACATTTATTATGCCGATTACATTCTGGTTCTTTTTAGCGGTTTCCATACTTTTAAGTATTTTTGTTTTCTTCAGTAATCGTAGAAAAAGGAGGTCCTCATCCGATGTTCAAAAAAATGAAAAAGCAACCATCCAAACCGAATAGTAAAATTGAAACACCAGAAAGGCTCGTAATAAAAGACGAATACGATTTAAAAGAAATTTTTCATAGTTCAGGAGATGTATTTTTCCAAAGCAGTTTATATCGTGATGAGTCTCCGATAAAAGTCACATTAATTGGATGTGAAGGGCTTGTCGATACTGAATTGTTAAATAACCTTGTATTTGAAAGGCTAACTTTATTTTTCCGCAAACATCCAAAAGGAAAATTAACTATTAATGACATAAAGGACTCTCTTTATCTTCCTCAACTTGCTGATATAAACACCAAGGAAGAGTTGTTCGCAGATATCTATTCTGGGAAATTATTGATTTACTTTGAAGGATACGACTATTTGGTTTCTGTAAACATTGCAAATCGACCCCAGCGTAGCCCTGAGGAAACAACTACTGAAGTAACGATAAAGGGGCCGAGAGATAATTTCATTGAAGATTTATCTATTAATGTCGCTTTAATACGAAAGCGAATGCGAACAAATTCCTTAAGTGTAAAATACTTCGAAGTGGGCAGGCGAACATTGACTAAAGTTGCCCTGTTATATATGGATGATATCTCTGACCCTGAAATGGTTCAAACTGTCGCTAAAAGGATTGAAGCAATTGATATAGATGGGATATATGGAGGCAATCAATTTATGGAGTTAATTGATGAACAGACCTCTTTTCTCTTTCCAAGGCACGACTATTCCGGTAAGCCTGATTTTGCAGTGCAATGCCTTTTAAAAGGCAGACTATTAATTCTAATTGATGGCGTTGCCTACACAATGATCACACCCATCAACCTATTTATTGTGTTAAAAACATCGGAAGACCATGAATACACGTCTATCTACGCTTCCTTTGAAAGAGCACTTCGATTATTTGGCATTTTTGTCGCTGCACTTTTGCCAGGATTTTGGGTTGCTTTAACTACCTTTCATCAAGACCAACTTCCAATGATTCTGCTTGCCACTGTAGTCGAATCAAGAAGGGGATTGCCACTCCCCACCTCATTGGAAGCAATTACCATGGTCATCGTGTTTGAAGTATTCAAAGAAGCAGGCATGCGATTACCTACGTCAGTCGGACCAACATTAAGTGTATTGGGTGCTTTAATCATTGGAGATGCAGCAATTCGTTCCGGTTTGACAAGTCCTGCCATGCTCGTAGTCATTGCTGGTTCGGCGGTCGCTACTTACACATTAGTCAATCAATCCATCAATGGCGTCATTAGCTTAATAAGGCTCCTAGCTATTATTTCTGCTTCTTTTTTAGGGCTTTTTGCATTTATGTTGTTAGCTCTATTTTTATGTGCGTATGTAAGTAATATCCGAATATTAGGTGTTCCTTATATGGAAGTGACTGCCAACTTAAGCTTATCCAATATTGTAAAATCTCTTTTTCAGATACCTCCCTCTTTGGATAAAAAACGCCCTTCTATCTTTTCTTCAAAAGATCCTACGAGGAAAGGCGATGATGAACAACAATGAAAAACACACTCATTTTACTGTTGTGTGTTTCAATTCTTTCAGGCTGCTGGGATTCAAATGAACCTGAACGTCTCGTATATGCAAACGGCTTAGGAATCGATTATAAAGACGGAAAGGTCATTGTTTACCTTCAAATTATTAACGTGAAAGGGTTAGCAAAATCGGAATCAGGTGGAGACCCCAGCACACTTAGCCAAGCAGATGTTGGGCGCGCTTCCGGAAACACATTGGACGAAGCCATATTTAATTTGTATAATACGTCCGATCGACGTATTTATTGGGGTCATATCTCTTTTGTGATTTTTTCAGAAGAAGCTCTTAAAGCAGGCGGCCTCAGGTATACTGCTGATTTTTTGGACCGCTACCGCGAAACACGCTACCGGATTTTCTTTTTTATGACTAAAGATCCAATTAAAGATGCGATGCTCATTTCTCCTATCGAAAATATTTCCGTGGCTTTTTCAAAATTAAGCGATCCAGATGGTAACTATAATCAAAGTTCTTTTATCCCACCTATTAATTTAAGAGAGATCATTATTGAACTTGATGAACCTGCTCATCAAGTGGCGATTCCATTACTTAAAATCACAGAACAATGGACTGGTCAGAAAAAAAAGAAGCGGGATTTATTAATGGAGAGAGTAGCTATCATTTCAGAAAATAAAATAAAAACAATTCTACCTAAGAAGGTGATGAATGGCGGAAGATGGTTCAATAAAGATTTCGTTCGGGACAGCGTTACCATTTTCCCTGAAACAAAAAATGACGCATTTGTTGTTATTTACGATAAAAAGACTAAAATAATACCTGTTGTAGAGAAAAATGGAACAGTTCGTTTTGATGTAAAAATGAAACTTAAGGCTAGTGTTGAAATGATGATAAAGGATATAACACGTAAGCAATATGAAAAAGAAATAAAGCGCTCTATCAAAAAGGAAATAAATAAAACGTATCAATATACACAAAAAAGGGATATCGACCTCCTCAGGCTTTCTGAAACACTCTACCGCAAGGATAATAAAGCTTGGAAGAAAGTTGAAATAAAAGGGAGAATTCCATTAGAAGAAGACACACTCAGGTCTATCCAGATTGATGTAGAAATTCAAGATACCGGAAAACAAAGATTAACACCAATCTTTGATGGACAGAAGGATAAAGGAATTGAAAATCAATAAAAAGGGGACCTTTATCGGTCCCCTTTTATCATCCGATTATATGGTAACCGGAATCCACATGAATATTTTCACCAGTAATTCCGCGGGACATGTCACTGAGTAAAAACACAGCCGTATCTCCCACTTCTTCAGGTGTCGTCGTACGACGGAGCGGTGCTTCTTCTTCAATCTTCTTCAAGATTGTATTAAAATCACGTACTCCCTTTGCAGATAATGTACGTATTGGACCAGCAGAAATTGCATTTACACGAATGTTATCCTTACCAAGGTCACTCGACAAGTAACGTACATTGGCTTCAAGTGACGCCTTAGCCACTCCCATTACATTATAGTTTGGCATAACTCGTTCACCGCCAAGGTACGTCATTGTGACAATACTGCCGCCTTCTGTCATAATTTCTTTCGCTGCTTTAGCTACAGCTGTTAAGGAGAACGAACTAATATTATGAGCAAGCAAGAAACCTTCACGGCTCGTGTTAACAAAATCACCGTCCAGCTCTTCCTTATTTGCAAATGCGATACTGTGTGCTACGCCATGAATGATACCTGCTTCTTCCTTGATCGTCGCAAAACATTTTTCAATGCTTTCATCCTTTGTTACATCACATTGCAATATGATTGCAGGCTCACCTTCCAAAGTGGAAGATAGCTCCCTGACGCTCTTTTCTGTACGTTCTTTCCCATAAGTAAATATCAACTTGGCACCTGCTTTGTGTAAGGAACGGGCCACTCCCCAAGCAATACTTCTTTTATTGGCAACACCCATTATGACAAACGTTTTTCCCTCTAATGAAAAAGTCATCGTATGTGACCTCCTATTTTGATACAAGTTATTAGTACCTGCTACTAATGACAGTATAACAAATTTATGGTGAGAAAAACACCGTTTTCTAATCTACTGCTTGCATTAAACATTAGAAATCCTGTTAGCGAGTGGTTAACCTTTTCGCTTACAGTAAATACCCCATGAATAATGTTGCCAATCCGAAGTAAATCAGTATACTAATAAGGTCGTTGATGGTTGTAATAAAAGGACCGGAAGCTACTGCTGGGTCAATCTTCATTTTATGCATGAGGAGCGGGACAAGTGAACCTGCAAGTGTGGCAACGATTAGAGTAATGAAAATCGAAATACCGACTAATAATCCAAGCATAAAATCATCTTGCCAAAAAAAGACGATAAAAATGATGGCAATTCCGCATGTTAGACCAATAATAAGGCCCGTTCCAGCCTCTCGAAGGACCAGTTTCCACTTGCTTTCCTGTTCTAATTCCCCTGTTGCAATTCCTCTAACCGCTACTGCCAGTGCTTGTGTTCCTGTATTTCCAGCCATGCCACCAATCAATGGAATAAAAACAGCAAGAATGGCTTTTTGGCTTAGTGTCTCTTCAAATCGACCAATCAGACTCGCAGTCAACAAACCTAAAAACAAGAGAATGACCAACCATGGCAGCCGTTTTTTTGCAGCTGAAAATGGACTCTTATCGACGTGGTCAAGATCTGATATACCCGCTAATTTAGAATAATCATCGGATGCTTCTTCGTCCATGACATCGATGATATCATCAACTGTAATGATCCCTAACAAATGGTTTTGAAAATCTACGACCGGTAAAGCGAGGAAATTATAATCCCTTATTTTACGGGCCACCTCTTCTTGGTCCTCCGATACAGGAACGGATACTACCCGGTCATCCATTAAATCACTAATTAAAGCCTCTTCATCAGCGATAATCAAGGTCCGAAGCGATAACACACCAAGCAGTTTCTTATCTTGGTCTGTAACAAATACATAATAAATCGTTTCCGCTTGCGGTGCTTCCCGTTTCAAAATCTGCATCGCTGAGCGAGCCGTTTCGTTCGCCTCAATAGCAATGAACTCTGTCGTCATTATGCTTCCTGCTGTAGATTCCTCATAGTTTAGAAGCTCCTGGATTTCACTAGCTGCTTCATCATCCATGATCGTCAAGTAGCTAACGGCCTGCTCATCATTGATCTCATTCAACACGTCTGCAGCATCATCCGCATACATATGGGATAGCATATCAGCTACGTAAGAAGGATTCATTTCAGCAAGGAGGCTTTCGTAATCATCTTCATCTATTTCAATGTTTTCAAATAGACCAGCCATTTCTTCCGGAGATAAATATTTGTACACAACTGACCTAAATTCATCCGACAAGCTTGTATAAAATTGAGCCTGATCGTATGGATGCATTTCTAGGAACTCCGTGCGGAACTGATCTAGGTTTTCTGTTTTAAGTGCGTCAAGCAATAGTTCATTATTCATTTGATTTCTTTCCAGTTCCCTCAACTCTTCCATAACTAAACACCTCCAATAAACTTATTTTTTAATTTCCTCGTTTATATTTTATTTTTTTAAATAATACTATACTAATACCATAAACATATACAAAACAAACAAAGGGTGTGACAAATGAACATCGATATCATTGGGGACATCCATGGATGTTTCACCGAATTTAGGCAGCTGACAGAAAAAATGGGATATACCTGGGAAAGCGGCATACCTGTCCATCCCTCGGGAAGAATTCTTGGCTTTGTAGGGGATTTAACCGATCGCGGCCCAAATTCTCTCCGTGTAATTGAAGTGGTCTATGAATTAGTCATTAACCAAAATATTGCGCTATATGCTCCAGGTAATCATTGCAATAAACTGTATCGTTATTTTTCAGGCAATAAAGTGCAAGTATCTCATGGTTTAGAGACTACAGTAGCTGAATATCAATCCTTAAACGTTCGGGAGCAGAAGAAAATCCGAAAAAAATTCATCGATTTGTATGAACGATCCCCACTCTATCAACTCATCGATGAGGGCCGTTTAATTATTGCGCATGCTGGTATTCGCGCCGATTATATCGGTCAATATGGAAGTAAAGTAAAAACTTTTGTCCTTTACGGAGATATCAATGGCACCAAGCATCCAGACGGCTCGCCGGTCAGAAAGGACTGGGCCCAGTACTACAAAGAGAAAGCCTGGATTGTGTATGGGCATACACCGGTTCCGGAGGCAAGACGAGTCAATCATACATACAACATTGATACCGGCTGTGTCTTCGGTGGAAAACTAACTGCTGTCCGTTATCCTGAAATGGATCTTCAAGATGTGCCTTCAACAATGCCTTATATAGCAGAGAAGTTCAGGACTTCTTTTGATTAACCAAAAAAAACTCGCCATTTTGGTGAGTTCTTTTGTGACGACAGATTTAAATTATATTCTTATTTTTGACGTTTTACCTTCATTACAAATGCACTGACCTCTCAACCATTAATTCCCATCAAGCAAATGTATCATATCCTGCGGTAATTTTTCTTGAAACAACATCACCTTCTTGGTAAAAGGATGAAGAAATTTTAATTCGAAACAATGCAGGGCCTGACGGGCGATCATTTCCCTATGTCCTCCATATAAATCATCCCCAGCAAGCGGGTGTCCAATATGAGCCATATGGACCCTGATTTGGTGTGTCCTCCCAGTTAGGAGTTCCAAATTAAGAAATGTATAGGTTTCTGTTTGGGCTAATACCTCAAAAAGAGTACAGGCATAGCGACCATCCTCCCGAACTTCCCTTTCAATAATACTCGTCGATTTCCGTCCGATTGGCGCCTCTATCATTCCTTTCGGTCCGTTAACAAGTCCTTCAGCAATTGCTTGGTATCGCCGTTTAACTTGTCCAGATTTTTGTTGCTCACTTAAAAGATGATGGATATGTCGATGTTTGGCAATTAAAACCAAACCCGATGTATCACGGTCAAGTCTTGTAACAATATGAATCGTTGCATGGATTCCCATCTTCTTATAATACCCTGCCAACCCATTCGCAAGACTGCCATTGGGATGCTCACGAGATGGAATGGTGTTCATAGAAGGAGGCTTGACAACTACCAATACAAATTCATCTTCGTACCTGACAAGAAGTGGGATGGGTTCCGGCAGAAGGCCCTCACTTGCCTGTTCCGGAGGAAATATGACTGTGACGCTGTCACCAGTTTTAATCCGCTCCCTCACTGTCACTTCTAAGCCGTTCACCTTGATTAAACCACCTTTAAACTTAATATCCGTTAATGCTCGTTTTGAGATATCGTATTTGCTGAGAAATTCCCGCAGTAAAGAGCCAGAATCCTCTTCAGAAACCGACCAAGTTAAAGAAAAGTTTTGATTTGACATGTAGTGATCTGAGCTCCTTAGTTAGCAATAAATGAATCATGAACTCTTTTCCAGAATGGAAATGGGCGGAATCTAGCGAAACGAATCTTTTCATCAGCAACACGGCATTGAATCGATTTTACATCTTCCTGAAGCAGGGTTAAATGATCAATCGTGATTTGAAAATTGACGGCATTGACGGGCCGGAACATACATGTATGATGAGCCGGCAGCAGAAGTGGTGATCCGACCGTCCTAAACACCCGGTTATTAATGGATGCCAATTCGGTAATCTGGATTGCATCAATCGAAGGATGGACAATCGCTCCCCCAAGCGCTTTATTATAAGCTGTGCTTCCTGACGGTGTCGCAATACATAAACCATCACCACGGAACGTCTCAAAGTGCTGGCCACGTATTTCCACATCCATGACAAGGGTTCCTTCAACACTTTTGACTGTAGATTCATTTAATGCCAAAAATCTTGCTTCACGTCCTCCGTGCTGATATCGGACAATAGTTTCAAGTAGCGGATATTCAACAATTTGAAATGGTGTTTTTGCTAATGCTATCACCAATTTTTCAATTTCATCCGGGGTCCAATCTGCATAAAACCCAAGATGACCTGTATGTACTCCAACGAAGGCTGTCTTATCTAAGCGGTTCTTATAACGATGAAAAGCATATAACAATGTACCATCACCACCGACCGAAATTACAATATCCGGCTGATCTTCGTCATATTCCAAATGAAAGTCCTGAAGATACGTTCTCATCCTTTGCATTAAAGTATTAGATTTCGCATCTCCTTTTGACGTAATCGCAAATTTCATATAATCCCACCTTACTATTTTAGATTTCTTCTTATTTCACTATTATCGTTTTTAAGAATCTTTTTTTCTTGAAAAGAGACGCTGTGCTTCCTGAATTTCCGTACGTATTTGCGACATTTCTGCATCCAGCAGAAATGCTGCTTCTGCTGCTCGTTTCAACCGTATTTGAATATCTTCCGGAAAAATACCTTTATATTTATAATTTAACGAGTGTTCAATCGTCGCCCAAAAATTCATCGCTAAGGTCCTAATCTGAATTTCAGCAAGAATATTTTTCTCGCCATGAATTGTCTGAACCGGATAGCGTATGACAACATGATAAGAACGGTAGCCGCTTGCTTTTTTATGAGAAATATAATTCCTCTCTTCGACTATTTCGAAGTCATTGCGACCGCGTAAAAGCTCTACAACCTGTTCGATATCATCCACGAACTGACACATCATCCGAAGGCCTGCGATATCTTGTATGTCAGTGCCTAATTTATCAATCGGAATATCCTTCTGACTCGCCTTATCCAAAATGCTGACAATCGGCTTTACTCTGCCTGTTACAAATTCGATAGGCGAGTGAATATTCTCTCTTTCAAACTGTTTCCTTAATCCCTTTAACTTAACCTTTAATTCTTCAACAGCCTGTTTATAAGGCGCCAAGAAATCGTCCCAACTCTCCATTGCCACACCACCTATATCTATCGAAAAAGCGCCTGTTCAACTCTGGTATGGGCAGGACGCTTCGATTCTTCTCTCTAATCCGGCAGCTCTAAGCTAACTGCCTTTACACATGGATCTTTTAAAATCGTCCAGAAATAATTATATGTATAATTTCCCTATATACTGTAATCCACTTCATCATGCTTAACGTTTATATTTTATCATATCCGGCAATTGATTCCTAAATATTCAAGTACAATAACTAAAAATTATTGTAGTCAATTTGACAGCAGGATTGGTTCTTATATGATTAATCTAAGATAACAGGCAGAAAGGAAGGAAACACATGAACCAGCATATTGAAATTGAATTTAAAAACCTTTTAAATGAAAAGGAGTTTAGTCAACTAATTGATTATTTTCAAATCAACACCTCGAACTTTAAATCTCAGCAAAATCATTATTTTGATACATTGAAATTCAATTTAAAAAATCAAAACTCTGCACTTCGAATCAGGGAAAAAAATGAACGATACGAGCTAACTTTAAAACAACCGGCAACAGAAGGACTATTAGAAACGAATCAAGATATAACTAAGGAAACCGCTTATTTATTTCTAAACCATAATACTTTTCCTGAAGGGCCAATCAAGCATCTAATTCTCAAAAGCGGGCTCAATCCTAATGAGTTTACTTGCTTTGGGACCCTACAAACAGACCGTTTTGAATTTCCATACCAAGGAGGGATTCTTGTTTTAGACCACAGTTCGTATGTAAATCAGGAAGACTTTGAGCTTGAATACGAAGTAACAGATGCTGAAACTGGAAAAAAAATTTTCCTTACTCTCCTAGAAACCCTTCAAATTCCGGTAAGAAAAACCGAAAATAAAGTTAAGAGGTTTTATATGGCCAAATTCCATGACTAATCCTGACCAAACCCAAATTCGGAGGTGGAGCGTTTGAAAATCCAAGATTTCAAGACATTTATTGAACTGCTGTCCATCCAGAAATTCACAACTGGCGACATCACAAATACTAATTCATCTCAATCCATTTTCCAGGACATGCTGTCGGAACTGGTTTCGAGTGATACTTTAAAAGGTACATCGCAGTCATTGGGATCCTTGCTGTCAAATGTGGAAACTGAAGCAAAATCCATTCTTCAATCCACCCACCTGACATCTATAAATCCGTTAAAAACCGCCAATACTAGCCATAAAACTAGCGAAACTGTTACAAATTATGAAGACATCATCAGGCAGGCGGCCACTTTATATAATCTCCCAGAAAAACTAATTAAATCAGTTATTAAACAAGAATCGAACTTTAATCCTAAATCTACTAGCTATGCAGGTGCTGCAGGCCTTATGCAGTTAATGCCCGCAACTGCCCGTAGCCTAGGTGTGGATGATATCACAGATCCAGAACAAAACATTATGGGTGGGAGTAAATATTTGAGCCAAATGCTAACTCGTTATAACGGAGATATCCAAGTTGCCCTTGCTGCTTATAATGCCGGACCAGGTAATGTCGATAAATATAACGGCATTCCACCTTTTGAAGAAACACAAAACTATGTTCAAAAAGTTTTCACCACATTTTCCAGCTAAAAAAAGCTGGCCCTTAATTTTAATTGGGTCAGCTTTTTTTGTGGAAAGATATAGCTATATTTACACCTCACACAGATTTAAAAAACCGCCAAAAAAGCGGTTTTTTTTATTTATTTTCCCTTGTCATAATACAGATGTAAAACTTTCTTCAAGCTATATAATTGTTTTATGAGTACGTCATTGTTAAAATATGAATAAATATCAACCATCTTTCTTTTAAAAGGAGTAATCAGCATGATGCAAGGGAACCCTACACCATATGAATTAATTGGAGAAGGGCAATTACACAAGTTAATTGATGTGTTTTACTCCAACGTTAGTCAACACCCGGATTTGCAGCCGATTTTCCCTGACGACTTAACAGAAACGGTCCGTAAACAAAAACAATTTATGACTCAATATTTAGGTGGACCCTCTTTATATACTGAAGAACACGGTCATCCTATGTTGCGGGCTCGACATATACCTTTTGAAATAACACCAGAACGTGCGAAAGCATGGCTTTCCTGCATGTATCAAGCTATGGACGAAGTAGGCCTTGAGGGTGAAATACGGGAGTTTTTCTATCACCGCCTCTATTTGACGGCACAACATATGATCAATACATCCGGTATGGACGGGAAAGGAGAAGACAGTTGAGCGCACATAAACCAGTTTTCAATATTTCCGATTGGATAAAGACACAGCATTGTTATGATATAGGAAAAAAGCCAATTGAAATTTATGTTTTTGTTGATCCACTTTGTCCCGAGTGCTGGGGCTTAGAACCAATTATAAGAAAATTACAGATAGAATATGGCCAATTATTCAGCTTACGCCATGTTTTAAGCGGTAAAATCGATTCTCTTAATATGGGGAAAAATAAAAATTACGAAAACCTTGCTCAAGTTTGGGAAAAGACTGCCAGCCGCTCGGGAATGTCCTGTGACGGAAGCCTTTGGTTAGAAAACCCAATCTCTTCTCCATATTCAGCTTCCATTGCCATTAAAGCAGCCGAATTACAGGGCAGAAAACTAGCGATTCGCTTTTTAAGACAGCTTCAAGAGCATGTATTCATTGGAAAAAGGGATATTTCTAATATAGAAGTCCTGACCGATTGCGCCAAAACCGTAGGATTAGATGTTGAGGAATTTCTACATGATATCAATTCTTCCAGTGCAGCAAAGGGCTTTCAATGTGACTTAAAAATCACAAGCGAAATGGAAGTAACAGAAATACCATCGCTTGTCTTTTTTAATCAAAATATTGAAGAAGAAGGAATAAAAGTTTCGGGTGTCTATTCTTACGAGGTGTATGTTCAAATTTTGGAAGACATGCTGAATGGTCTTCCTGCCCCTGCTGAACCGCCATCGCTCGAAGAATTTTTAAGTTGTTTTAAACTAGTTGCTACTAAAGAAATCGAAACGGTTTACAATATGAACAAAAATAACGTCGAGTTAGAAATGAAGAAACTTGTTTTAAAACAAGTTGCTGAAAAAATCCCAGCTAAATACGGAACATTTTGGAGATATACAGAGAAGCAGTCATTAGAATGACTGCTTCTTTTTTAATTATAAAAAGGGAAAAACCATGCGAATTAATCGTTTGCATGGTTTTTTTATAAGAAATAAGGGGATGGGAGAAACTTTTCACGATCAAACAAAGGGGTATAAGTTTGTTTGTGATTCACTTCACAATAAATAATATAACAGATAACCCACCTATATTTCAACTACATTGTGTAACATTTCACAATTTGTACATAAAATATTTTTTCTATATTTGCAGTTCCTTATTAATATAATCAATAAACCCTTGATTTGGAGCCTTTTTCAAAATAAGTGTTGAAGATTTATTTATAATTAAAGATGGTGTGAATATATTGTGAAAAAGTTCACAATATATTCACACTACCCTTCTTCTTATTTTTTATTTATTTGTATATTTTTTTATTAATAAAACATAATATTTTTTGCAAACGTATTCACAGAGCTCAAAATCAATTTACAGAAGTGAATTCCCTTAAATACCTGCATTTTTCACTATATTTATCACTGAAAGTATGGACTGTATATTTTCTAATAAAAAAACCCCGGCAAATCGCGAAATTTGCCGGAGTTTTCATCTATTTATACGAACAAAGGGGATGGGAGAAATTTCACGACGATCAAACAAAGGGGTATATGTTTGGATGTGATAACTTCTATATCTGTACTATATCAGATAATACTTATCTAACGCAAGCACTTTGTGCGTCATTTCACATTATTGTCATATTCTTAGAATACTGCCTATTCTAAAACATAAAATCTTATAGGACGCATCAGATTTTCTACTTCTATCAGGTTGGAGGTGGCCAAATTGAAAGGCACTATTTTACTAATTCTCTTAATAGGGTCGCTGTTCGTCCAGCTACTCGGTATCATGAATCTCATTCCTCTGTATTTCACCTCCCCTATTTTATTTTTTGTTTTTTTCATTATTCTTCACAGTTTAAATCAAAGAAATCGTTTTAGAGGATTATAACGTAAGCTAAAAAGGACCCGCATCTATGCGGGTCCTTTTTCCGATTCTTATTTAGCCAAAAGTTCTTCCAACTCATTTAATTTTTCTTCAAATACATTCATGGCTTCTTGCACTGGCTCTGCTTTTGTCATATCGACGCCAGCCTTTTTGAGAACTTCAATTGGATAATCGGAGCTTCCTGATTTTAAGAACTCCAAATACCTTTTGACAGCTGGTTCTCCTTCTTCTAGAATTTGCTTGCTTAAGGCTGTAGCTGCACTGATACCAGTCGCATATTGATAAACGTAGTAATTATAGTAGAAATGTGGAATTCGAGCCCATTCCAGACCGATTTCCTCATCAATGGCTACATTCTCTCCAAAGTATTTCTTGTTTAGTTCATAATATTCCTTCGTCAGCATATCTGCTGTTAATGCCTCTCCATTTTGAGCTTTCAAATGAATTGTATGTTCAAACTCAGCAAACATCGTTTGGCGGAACAGCGTACCACGGAAGCCTTCTAAATAATGATTTAATAAATAGATGCGTTTCTTTTCATCCTCGATTGTATTTAATAAATAATCATTCAATAGATTTTCGTTACATGTCGATGCAACTTCTGCTACAAAAATAGAGTAATTTCCGTATGGGTATGGCTGATATTTACGTGTATAAAAGCTATGGACCGAATGCCCAAACTCATGAACGAGAGTGAATAAGTTATTCACGTTATTCTGCCAGTTCATTAAAATATAAGGATTCGTCCCGTATGTACCAGAGGAATAGGCACCGCTTCGTTTCCCTTTGTTCTCATGCACATCAACCCAACGATTTTCAAATCCTTCTTTTAAAACATTTAAATAGTCTTCCCCAAGTGGAGCAAGGCCTTTAAGGACATAATCTTTCGCTTCCTCATATGTCACTTCCATTTTCACTTCTTTTACAAGCGGAGTGAATAAATCATACATATGAAGTTCATCTAATTCTAATACTTTTTTACGTAATTCAAGATAACGGTGCAGTAACGGCAAATTGTCATTGACTGTTTTAACGAGATTATCGTATACGGTCTCCGGAATGTTATTGTTACTTAAAGCCGCATGGCGTGCCGAATCATATTTTCGAACTGTCGCATTGAAATTATGATTCTTCACTTCACCTGACAGGGTTGAAGCAAATGTATTGCGAAACTCTCCATACTTACTATATACCCCTTTAAATGCATCCTCACGTACACGACGATCTTCACTTTCAAGGAAACGAATGTACCTTCCGTGAGTTATTTCCACTTCATTCCCCTCTTCATCCTTGATGGTCGGGAATTTCAAATCTGCATTGTTAAGCATGCCGAAAGTATTACCTGATGCATCGAGTACTTCTGATGCTTGTGCCAATAAAGCTTCTTGCTCAGCAGACAAGATATGAGGCCTCTGAAGACTAATTTCCTCCAATGAATGTTTATATAAATTCAATTCTTCTTTTTCTTCTAAAAATCCAGCCACTTTGCTTTCGTCAATACTCAATAGTTCAGGAACCATATAAGAAAATGCCGCTGCTGCCTGGGCGTATAAAGCTTTTGCACGGTCTTCCATTCCTTGATAAAAAGGATTGGTTGTATCTTGATCATTGCGCATATGTGAATAAGAATAAACTTTCCCTAGCTTCTCAAATACTTCATCTTGGAATTGCAGGGCTCTAAATAACTTTTCAGCGCTTTCACCTAATGTTCCTTTGTGCGCATCCGCTTTCTTAAGGTCTTCTTTTACAGCTTTAAAGGCAGCTTCCCAGTCTTCTTCAGTCGCGAAGATATCTTCCAACCTCCAAGTATCTTCAGCTGCAATTTCACTTCTTGAGGGCAATGTATTTACTTTTGTTTCTTGTGTCATAATAATTTCCTCTCCATTCTATAGAAAACTTTCCAGTTAGCTAACCCTTTCCTTAAACCGGATTGAACGTTGTATTTACTGTATACAACAATCACGCTTTCTTAAAGTATAAAAATCCTTCTTCTTACTATTTCTCCATTAACAAAAATAATCCTGCCCTTTCATCTGAATTCAAGGTAAATCGCCCTGGTATCACTCATTATTATGGATATTCCCCTTTTCTATCATCAACTTATGCTCATTATAAAAAATTCTTTCCATCACTTGACTTTCATCACTAGTCGAAGGAAGGGAGAAATGATTCACAACTTTAAAAACCCCTTCTTCCAACTCTGATATTAAACCCATTTGCTCTAAAAGCTGAATATATTGCCTAACAGGATACTCTATGTCTATTTCCTTAAGCAAGGGCAATGATCTGAACTTTATTCCCCCGTTTTTTGCCCGCTTCTTAAAAAAATAGATAACATCATTCATAATAATCTTTTCCCCAGGCCTTTTCTTTTGAAACACATCCATGTAAAGCCAAGCTTGCCATTCAATCGGCGGTGTTTCGATCAAAAGCATTCCTCTAACCGGCACCCCTATTTCAATAGGAATCGTCGCAGGCGAAATATGATGTGAATAGAGTCCCTGGAAAAATGAATCACTTCTCCGTACAGTTTTCACACGGTGAAGGCACCAGTTTTTTCGTTTACTTCTCCAAGCAGGTAGAAAAGGAAAGCTGAAGCAGTTTCGAGGCGATATCTGACTAGGTGGGAGTATCACTAATGAAGCAGTAGTTAATTCGGCAAACACGTTTCTAGGGGAAAAAGGGGTGAGGTTTTTTAAAGCTGATAATTGGTTAGTTTCTGGACAATACATCCAAAGAAACGGGTGATGGTAGCTGCCAGTAACAAACAACCAATGAAAGCCTGATAAACTGAATTCATGCAGATTCCTTCTTTTCAAGTGTTTAGCTGCTAGGATCCAAATTGGTTTGATACCGACACTTTGATAGGCGTTTGTTCGTTCTATGAATTCAGTCTCGGAAATAAGGGAACATTGGAATTCTACTGCATAGCGTATACCTCCTATCGTTAATAAGATATCTGCCCTTTTCCTTATTTCAGGAAGGTAGGCTTCTAAATCAGCTTGATAGTGGTGTGATAAAAACCAATGAAACAATTTTCTTTTCCCCATTAAATGATAAGCGGATTCCGGTTCCGACGAAGCGCGGCACGAAGAATTATTTTTGTGGGCAAAATGGGGGATTTTAATCATTCCAGCCTTGATTGTCATTTCTGCTTTGCAGCACGGACAGTAATAATCTGTTGACATTCTCAATTCAGCAAGCAAGTTTGCTGTCATTTTTTCAGGAAGGGTAATCCAAGTCCCATCCTTTTTTATCGCAGTTAGCATACATCACCTCTTTATTTTATATCCATTCGCTATTATCACATAGGATTCCTTTTAAATTTAAGCAAAAAAAAATGCCTGATCGGCATTAAAAGGTGCAAGCACTTAAAGAAGTGGTGAAAGTAATCTGCAAGTGGACTCCAGTATTTTTAACCACATATTCCGTTTGGTGAATTCATCTATATTCACTTCTTGTGAAACCTTTATATCTTCCAAAAAGTCATTCACCAGGTGTTGTGTACTTTCCGTCCGGTAGAGAAAGGCATTGACCTCAAAATTCAAGTGAAAACTCCTCATATCCATATTGGTTGTCCCAATTGAAGCCAGTTGATGATCAACGATGACAATTTTACTATGCATGAACCCTTCATTATATTGAAAAATCCGGACTCCAGCCGCAAGCATTTCTGGAAAGTACGTTCTGGAAGCATGGAATACAATACGCTTATCAGGGTTCTTCGGAACGAGCAGCCTGACATCCAAACCACTCAAAGCGGCAACCTTTAATGCCTGAAAAATATCGTCATCAGGAACGAAGTAAGGAGATGCAATCCATACAGACTCTTCTGCAGATGTAATCATCTTAAAAAAAATGCTCTTAATGATTGTCCACTCACTATCCGGACCACCTGCAATCATTTGTACACCACCATGTTCATGATGAAGCGGCAGGCTCGTTTGGAGATATTCATCTGATAAAAAGCTATGGTCGGTACTGTAATACCAGTCCTGTAAAAAAATGAGCTGTAACGTCCTTACTGCTTCTCCCTTCACCATAAGGTGCGTATCACGCCAAAATCCAAAATTCGGATTACGTCCCAAATATTCATCACCTATATTGAGTCCCCCCATAAAACCGACAGACCCATCTATCACAATTATTTTTCGATGGTTACGAAAGTTGAATTTATTATTTAATAGAGGGAGACGCAGCGGGCCAAAAGCAACAATTTCGACCCCTACATTCCTCAGCTCATAAATATAGGATCTGGCTAACTTCCAAGAGCCAACCGCATCATATATAAAACGAACCTTTACCCCTTCTCTTACTTTTTGTATCAATACATCCTTTAGAACACCACCAATATGGTCATCCCTAACAATATAATATTCTAAATGGATATGATGTTTGGCTTTTTTTAATTCCTGGATGATATTAGAAAATGTTTCCTCCCCATTTGTTAAAATTCGAGTTTCAGTTGTAAATGAGATGGGACTATTCCCAAGCCTTTGTGCAAGAGAAAATAACTTCTGGGGGTGCTCCCCCATCTCCTTAAATTTCCGATAATTAAGTTCTGCTTCGCTGTCTATTTTTACAAAACTTTGCTTATCTAAAAAATATTTCTTACGAAATATCCGTTCTTTCCGGAAATTACGTCCAAACAAAAAGTAAAACATGAAACCGATAATTGGGAAAGCACCAAATACAACAAGCCACGTTATGGTATGGCTGGGATCCCGATTTTCAAGGAAGATGATAAATCCAATAATCACCAAGAAAAGAGTCAATATCAGACTGAAATAACCGAAGAGCCCTCCATTGACCTCCTTTAATAGAAAATACCAAGTGCTACCCAACAAGAGAATAAGCAGACTTATGCCGACTTTATTCTTCACCTAGACTACCTCCAATTAACAAACACAGGCACACTCTAATAAGACCTTCCTGTCTAAGGTAAAAACATTCATTCTAGGGCGAAAAAACCGATTTCTACTGAAATCGGCTCCACAGTTATTAGTTATACGAAATATTTATCAACCGTTGCGAATACATCATTTTCTATCACTATTTTACCGTACTCGTCTAGCATGTGTACGGTTATCGGTGACTCCTGACTGTATTCCAATAAAAGACTTAAAATATTATCAATTTCTTCCTCGTCAATTTCGGCCTCGGAAAATTCGATATAGAGGTAATATTTATTTTGATAAACATAAAGTTTCGTTGTCCAGCTATCCAAGCCATGACGCTTGCTTAAAGAAATGACATCTTCAAAATCCTCGAATATTGTGATGAACTCAATCATTCCATCTTCAAAAGTAATACCGCTTTCTTCATCCTTATCATGAAAATGTTGGTCAAGAAGTGTATCCATCTTCTCTGATACATTCAAATCCTTTAATTTATCTTCTGAAAGAGGCAGCTCGAGTTTCTGACCATCTTTGGCAAGTTGGGCTTTTGTGACCAAAACTTCCAAGCCTTTTTCAAGAGCTTGAACTTGAATCCATAAAGGTCCTTCAATCATGAATTCCTCTTCTTGATGCACTTCATCCATCATTTCCCAAAAAAGCTCCTCACTTCTTTCACGACTGTACCAAATCTCTTCGCGATCAAAGCCTCTTTCCTCAATATCTATATAGGAAATATAAAATTTAACTGTATCGTCATTAATGCGTTCGATTTCCATGATTCCCCTCTCCCTTCCTTTCTCATTTTGAAGGGATAATAACCCCCAAGCGAAAATTGCTCTTAAAAGCTCTTTACCCGTAAGTGAATACTGTAAATCATGTTAGTCATTAAAACAGACTATTTTACATCATTTTATGACAAAACCTTTAAGAAGGGAAATAAAAAACATTACTTTTCTAAAAAACAATTGTTTGCCTAATATTCCATTCATTCTATAAAAAAATTCATCCGCATGCAACTATATCGGAGCTTCCTTTAATTTTAGTTTATGCTAAAGTTTATGCTCTATTATATACACAACATCGTGAGTTACATTCACCTTTTATCTTTAAAGGTGACCAACTGTAGCCAAATCGAATGCGAATATCAAAAAGGTGCATTTTCCTAAAATCCAGATTAAAAGGTGAATTTTAGTGGGAATTCAGTTATGTATAAAGAAAAAGCTCTGCACAATTCTCGGCAGAGCTTGAAAACCTTATTAATTGACCATACGTTGTGCTTCTCGTAACTGGAACGTACGAACTTTACGTGGTAAAAAGCGTCTAATCTCATCTTCGTTATATCCAACTTGAAGCCTTTTCTCATCAAGGATAATTGGACGTCTTAACAGTCCTGGATTTTCCTTAATCAATTTATATAATTCTTGAAGAGGCAAGCTCTCCAAATTTACGTTTAATTTTTGGAAAGTTTTTGATCTTGTTGAGATGATTTCATCCGTACCATCTTCAGTCATACGCAGAATCTCTTTAATCTCATCAATCGTAAGCGGTTCTGAAAAAATGTTTCTCTCTTTATATCCAATTTCGTGTTCCTCTAACCATGCTTTTGCTTTTCTGCATGAAGTACAACTAGGCGATGTATATAATGTTACCATGTTTACTCACACTCCCTAAATATAGAATCGGTGATCTATGAGGGGAAATCTACTATTAGTATTCATAAGTACCACTCTAATTTGAAATAATTTTAAATAAGTATTTCATAATGTTAATTATACACTAATTTATTTAAAATGAATACCCTTTTTCAAAATTGAAAAAATCCTTTAAAACTTCTTGTTTAGCCTGTACTATAGCTAATTCATTTTTTTATGTAATACATTTTAATCCACTTTTTCTAATTGAAAATACCTAGCTATCATTCTCATTTAACTCTCATCTTAACCCTCATATTTTTATAATTAGTTCGTTACTTTTATTTACCCCCATTCCTTGTCAATAAACAAGTTCATTTTAATATATTTTCTTTAATGAAGAACAAATTCCTCCTTTCTTTTAAAAAACCATTCTTTTAGCACATATAACCATAAACATAAAAAAAAGGTAAATCGAAAGAATCAGAATGGGGTGAGATTTGTAAATATTCAAGAAGTTAATTCTTATTCGGTAGCCTAGCAAAAAATACATAAGAAAAGAGCCGGTAATATACCGGCTCTCAGTTTGTAGACAAAAGGAGTTCTATCTAAATGTTAAAACAAAGTTGATTGGAACGGAAGGTACGAGACTCCTGCGGGAAAAGCACGTCCAAGGGAGACCCCGCAGGCGCAATGGCGCCGAGGAGGCTCCCGGACCGCCCGCGGAAAGCGAGTGCCTGGAGTGGAAATCAACGGTCAAATTTTAAAAACAAAAAAAGACTGTAGAGCCGGTAATATACCGGCTCTAGTTATTCATGCTTATCTCTTCAAATATATCCGTTTCATGCCCCATACTTATACTCAGTACATCCTCTACATTTTGATAAGACTTTCCATAAAGGTGATTGTCCTTGTAGGTATGAATTTCAGAGTAAATCTCTTTCATGAAATTAAATACGTCTTCGTCTTCTATAGATGAGTCAGATGGCCAATATAAGATTTCCATCGGTGTATCCTCCTTGGTAGCAAGCGATTTCCTGCTATATGATATAGAAGAAGCATGCTTGAACCCTTCCCTTTTATAAAACCGTAGTCGTTTTAATGTATCATCATCATGTTCTTGCACAGGCTCGACTTCAAGTAATATTGTTTTTTGCCTTTTTTGCAACTTTTGAATCAGTTTTCTTCCTAACCCCTGCCCCCTTGATTTCTTGGAAACAAATAGGTAATCAATGAAAATAAACTCATCCCCTTCCACATATAATAAAACATGGTCAGGTCCTTCATCTTTTTTGTAAATTTCCTGCTTATCCGTTAAAAGAATTTCTATATGCTCTTTTGACTTCATTTCTTCAATTGGAAAATACTGATTTAACTTTTCATACCAATTCATAATTTAATCTCCTCTTTTACTACTTTTTACTTTCCACAATTTTTCTTATCCACTACAATAGAACATAAATAACTTGAAAATATTAGGAGGGTTAGGATGATTAGTTATTTTACAGACCTGATTTTGGTCGCGGTTTGCGTAATTGGCATTACAGCCGTGAATGGCGTAGTGACGAATGGGATCGGCGAAAAATGGTTTGGCGGTAAACGTCACTCTCATATTTTCGATCAATCAAAGCGAATTCAGTCAGGATGGAATCAAGTTGGTGGAAATAAAAAACGGTAATTCCTACAGAAATTGGATGACCGAAAGCCATTCCCTAACGGTCATCCATTTTTCATGGCGTATAATCTACCCCTTTGGTATACCGATTCGCTGCATTCCATAATAAATATTCATCAATTCCATTATCATTTAAAGCTTTAATTTGGGCTTCCACTTCTTCCTTACCATACTTTTGATAATTCCCCGCCCCTAAATAAGAAGCTGTAAAATCTTGAAGCCAAGGTCTAGAAGTTGGTGGTGCTTCCAGTTCTTTCAGCTTCCTATTCTCCAATTTTGCATATTCCTTAACGAGGTCATAAGGCTCCAAGTCAGGTTTCTCGATACCGAAATAAGATGTCCAATGACTTGGATATATCATCGAGGAAATAACATCAACATTTTTAGATATTTTTGTGAAATTTTGGCCAATTCCTGGAGCTTCCGGTAACGTAGCGGCATAGCCAAAAATATCCACTGATACATCCACTCCGTATGGTTCTAGTTGTTTCTTCGCATAACTGACGAAATCCGTTACTGCCTGTACCCTTTTTGCAGTATGACTTATTTTTGCTTCATCATAGTCACCCATATTATATTTCAATTCGTCTTCTTTTTTTTCAAACCCTTCCGGAAAACGGACATAGTCGAACTGAATTTCTTTGAATCCCATCTTTGCCGCTTCAATAGCTATTCCAACATTATAATCCCATACCTCTTTCATGAATGGGTTAACGAAAGATTCTCCACGACCATTTTCCCATACCTTTTTTTCATCTAAAAATGACCATTCCGGCTTCTCTTTTGCGAGAAGGGTATCTTTGAACACAACTACCCTGGCAATCGGATAAATCTGTTTATCCTCCATTTTCCTCAGCATTTCCTTAGGATTTTTTATATGGTCTTTACCAATCCCAGCATAAGGAGAATCAGGATCTTCTGACTTATACGTAACGTTTCCCCAGTCATCCTTAATATCAATGACCATCGCATTCAAATCGGTTTCATCTACATATTTAATAAGTTCGTTGAATTTGTTGCCGCCCGCCGCAGGTCCAGTCACATAAATTCCGCGCACAGCATCCGGATAGTCAAACTTCAAACCCGAATCAAATACAAAACGCGGGGCCCTCTCAGGCAGTTCTTTACTTTCAAGTGCTACATATCTAGTCTCGTTCATACTTTCTGCATGAACAGGCAGTTGAATCAGGAACATACACATCCCTGTCATCAACCATTTAGTCATTGGTTTCATTTCTCCACCTCATTCGCCATCAGTCTTCAATTTTATTTTACAAATACAACAGACCCCTTTCTTTAATACCACAACGATTGAACTTTACTCCTATATCTAGTTAATTAATAAAAAAACTTTGGGTTTTAGTCTCAAAAAAGGCAATAAAATCTATGTGTACCTTTGAATTACGTTGTCATACACGATAATTTTGTTCGAAACGTATTACCTTGTATCCTTCCCCAAAATCGTCTACACATTGAAAAATAAAAAACAATCTCACATTCTTGAAATCGTCTTATATAATTCAGAATGGTTATAGAAGGAAATAAAATTTCCTTTCATGGGCTCGATAATAGTCTTTATGCTGTTTCGATTATACATTTAATATGAATAAATGCTAAAATACATTTATAGTGGACAATTCGTATTTCTGGAATGACGTCGATACAAGAAGTGATCACTTCAAAACGGCCCCTCCACGAGATATAAATGAGCGCTTTCCTATCTTAAATAAGGCGCCAGTTACTTTCAAAAAAAGTGGCTTCATTTTCTATTTATCCTTTACAATAATGAAGAGCGAATATCCATTTACTTAATAAACGTATTTAGAGGAGTGACTAGCAGTTGAAAAGGATTTTCTCCGGCATTCAGCCATCCGGTTCCGTTACTTTAGGGAATTATATCGGAGCAATGAAACAATTTGTTAACTTACAAAATGAATATGATTGTTTCTTTTGTATCGTTGACCAGCATGCAATTACAGTTCCACAAGATCGTCTTAAATTAAGAAAAAACATTAAAACATTAGCCGCTTTATATTTGGCTATTGGCCTCGATCCGGAAAAGAATACAATCTTTATTCAATCAGAGGTACCTGCGCATGCTCAAGCAGGCTGGATATTACAAAGTATCTCTTATATTGGCGAACTTGAGCGTATGACTCAATTTAAAGACAAATCAGCAGGTAAAGAAGGGGTTTCTTCAGCACTGCTGACCTATCCTCCGCTGATGGCTGCCGATATTCTTCTTTATAGTACAGATGTTGTTCCTGTCGGCGAAGATCAAAGACAGCATCTTGAATTAACACGTGATTTAGCTGAACGATTCAATAATAAGTACAACGAGATTTTCAAGATTCCGGAAATCAGCCTTCCGACGGCAGGGGCGCGTATAATGTCGCTTCAAGAACCATCTAAGAAAATGAGTAAATCAGATTCTAACAAAAAGGCTACGATTGCCCTATTGGATGATCCAAAGCAAATCGAAAAAAACATCAAGAGCGCGGTTACCGATTCCGAGGGTGTTGTCCGTTATGATAAGGAAAACAAAGCTGGGGTTTCCAACTTAATGTCGATTTACTCCATCTTTAGCGGGAAAACCTACCCCGAAATTGAAGAATTATACGTAGGAAAGGGTTACGGAGACTTTAAGAGTGATTTAGCTGAAGTGGTACTTGGAGAAATCTTACCAATCCAAGAGCGCTATTACAAATTAATTGATTCTCCTGAATTGGATGAAATTCTTGACCGTGGTGCAGAAAAAGCGAACATTGAAGCGAATAAAATGATCAGAAAAATGTATAACGGTATGGGGCTTGGCAGAAAAAGATAAAAGAAAAAGACGATCCTAATCGGATCGTCTTTTCTTTTTAAGAATGTTAAATGCTCCTATAATATCGATGGACTATCTCCTGTCTCTACTTGCCAAAGCTTTTCAAAAAATGGCTGCCCCTTTACTAAGTTTTCGCATAGTTGTAGGTGTTTCTCTGACCAGCCTTCCTTCATTTCCTCATATAACTCAATCCAAGCTATTTGAAAATCCATTTCTTGAATGCTCTCATATTTTTCTGGAGCCCATTCTGTATACCAATAACGGATTTCAGCAGTGTTTTTCGCCGTAAATAATTGATCCATGGCCATGAATAGAAGCTGCTTTAGCTGTCTTTCTTTTCTTGTCAATCCATTCATAAATAAGGGTGACGGCGATAAAATATGATATTCTTTCTCAGATGTAGGTTTTTCAGTGAAAGTGTAATCCATCTCATCATGGTTTTCTATCATGTCATAAACAATTTGTTCCTGCCGAGGAATTATTCTGCTTTTCCGAATCGGAATATGATAACCTATTGTATCTACAGCTAGAATTCCATTTCCATCGGTAACGATAAAACAATAGTCAAGCTGAATTCGTTCATGGTTTTTCCTTGCATACGCTTTTTGATAGACATCGCTAAGCAATGGCTTAGGTAATTCTGATAAGTCATTTTCTATGTAGTGGAAGAGTGTTGCTGAGACTTTCAACAGAGGAACTTGATCTAATAGCTCGATACCATCATCCTTCCTCCATTCATGAAAATGACAAATATTATAGCCGTTTTCTTCTCCTTCAAACCAATTAACCCATACATCATGAAGATATAACATCATTCATCCCTCACTTAAACAAATTTCTGTTTGTCAATCAGTATAGGCAGGAACCAGACATTTTATTCCTATTCTAGAAAACAGATTAAGAAAAATAGAACGTATAAATTAGTTCTTTTCTGTTAAGAATTCTTCAGATTGGATAATGAATGATTTTTTTACAGAGAGTTTTTCAGCATTTTTCGCCAGATAGTATCCTGTACAGTATCCTAGCATATACGGATACCCTTTCTTCCCCAGCAGAAGAACATCATGAAGCGGGTCTGTACGCATTATGGTATGCTTTGCTTTTAAGTGCTTACTCCAAAATCCCCGGAGTTTGTCTTCCTGATATAACTTTGTCCATTTCGCTAAATATTTCGTTCCTAAATATTTACAAACAGTTCTTTCAGCGAGCCCTTCCATAATCATCGTATCGAGAAGTGTATAATCTTTCTGTTCTTTTTTCAATTGGTGTAATCGGCAAACATGATGATATTCATGAATCAAAAGGGCCTCCATTTCCTTTTCCGCTATACCATTGTCATAAAAAAGAAACAATTTATCTTTAAAAGCCAATCCTGATTTCGTTTCAATAGATTGCTTCCACATCCCTGAAGACATAAGAGGAAAAATATAAATGGGAACGTCTGGCCCTTCCCATAACTTCTTATAAGAAGTAAAAAGGCTTTGTGTCTTTTCCCAAACATTATTTTCTGTTAAGTTTCCCCATGTATTTTTCGTTTTTTGATTTGGAGAATACATGCCGTGCTTTTGTAAGTGGCGATAAATCATATCTCCATTAATATTGTTGTTGAATTTATCTTTCAGTCTGTCCATCATCTGAACCGGGCGGTCGAAATCCTTCTTCAACCATTCATTTGTTGAAATAACACCCATCCCATACACCCCCGCCTCTTTTAACTATCGTATGATTTTATAATCGCGGGTGACACATATTATTTCCCTACACATGTTTAAGAATGAAACAAAGCTTTCTATCAAAGAAGGTAACCAGTTCGGTCCATGGACCATCACAACAAAAAAAAGAGCAAATCTCTAAAGATTTGCTCTTAACATTAATTATTGATATTTTTTGAAAAGAATAGTTGCGTTATGGCCGCCAAACCCAAGTGAATTGCTGATGGCCGCATTAATTTCACTTTTCCTTGCTTGATTTGGCACATAGTCCAAATCACACTCAGAATCCGGTGTTTCAATATTAATAGTCGGTGGCAAAATGCTGTCTCTGATTGCCTGAATGGTGAAAATTGCTTCGACTCCACCTGCTGCCCCTAACATATGTCCAGTCATTGACTTTGTAGAGCTTAATGCAAGTTTATATGCATGGTCACCAAAGACTTCCTTGACTGCCATCGTTTCATATTTATCATTGTAAGGCGTACTTGTTCCATGGGCGTTTACATATTGGATGTCTTCAGGTTTCAAACCTGCATCATCAATCGCAATCTTCATCGCTCTTGCTCCGCCTTCTCCACCAGGCGCTGGAGCCGTAATGTGGAAAGCATCTCCAGTCGATCCATATCCAGCTATTTCAGCATAAATCTTGGCTCCACGGTTTAATGCATGTTCTAAATCTTCAAGAATAATAACCCCAGCTCCTTCTCCGATTACAAACCCATCACGGTTTGCATCAAAAGGACGGCTTGCCGTTTTTGGATCAGGATTTGTCGATAAAGCCGTGTTCGCACAGAAGCCTGCAACCGACATTTTCGTGATCGGCGCTTCGGCACCACCTGTGATCATTACATCGGCATCGCCACGTTGAATTGCTTTAAACGCGTCACCAATTGAATTTGTTCCAGTTGCGCAAGCTGTTACCGTACAAGAATTGATTCCCTTAGCACCTAGTAAGATAGAAACCTGGCCAGCAGCCATATCCGGAATCATCATTGGCACGAAAAATGGACTTACCCGCTTATAGCCTCTGTTTAAAAAGTTTTCATGTTGTGTTTCAAGCGTCTCTAGTCCACCAATACCTGAACCGATCCAAACACCAACACGTGTGGCATTTTCATCTGTTATTTCTAGCTTACTATCATTTAATGCCATAACTGATGCAGCAATGGCATAATGCGTAAAACGGTCCATCTTACGCGCTTCTTTACGATTGATATATGTCTCAATATCGAAGTCTTTTATTTCAGCAGCCACTTTTACAGGAAATTCCTCAGCATTCAAGCGTGTTAGTGGCCCTATCCCTGAGTTCCCCTCAATTATATTCTTCCATCCAGTTTCTGCATCATTACCAACTGGAGAGATTGCTCCAATACCTGTTACAACAACACGGCGATTAGTCATTAGAAATGGCTCCTTCCTTATTTAAAGCTCGTACGATTATTTTGTTTTCTATTTTTATTTCCCCCACCTAAGAGCAATTGCTCCCCAAGTGAGTCCTCCACCAAAACCGACCATAATGATTAGGTCATTTTCCTTAATCCTGCCCGCTTCCATTTCTTCCACAAGAGCAATCGGAATCGATGCTGAAGAGGTATTTCCATATTTATGAACCGTTTTTGTCATTTTTTCAACTGGCAGACCCAAACGTTCCCTCGAAGCTTCCATAATTCGAATGTTGGCTTGATGAGGGACAAGTAAATCCACATCTTCTTTTGTCAATCCCGCTTTATCAAGTACACTCAGGCTAGATTCTCCCATCTGACGGACAGCAAACTTAAACACTTCACGTCCGTTCATGGAAATAAAATCTCCTTCCTGTAATAAATGCTTACCACCAGTTCCATCTGCACCTAATTCGAAGGAAAGAATCCCTTTCCCATCTGCAACAGGCCCAAGGACAGCAGCACCGGCTCCGTCCCCAAATAGGACAGCAGTATTGCGGTCTTCCCAATTGGTTATTTTTGAAAGCTTTTCAACACCAACAATTAGCACATGCTTATAAGCACCTGTCTGAATAAATTGCTGTGCTGAAATCATCGCATACATAAAGCCAGCGCATGCAGCACTAACATCCATAGCAGCCGCCTTATTTGCTCCTAATTTCTCCTGAATCATACAAGCAATAGAAGGAAACGACTGATCAGGTGTCACGGTAGCTACAAGAATTAAATCTATCTCGTCCGCTGAGATGTCTGCATTTATCAATGCAGCTTTTGCCGCTCCATAAGCCATATCAGAAGTATTTGTATTATCATCGGCTATTCTTCTTTGCTCGATACCTGTTCTAGTCCGAATCCACTCGTCAGAAGTGTCCATGATTTTCTCTAAATCCGCATTTGTAACGATTTTTTCGGGTAAGTAGCGTCCAAGCCCTAATATTCCAGCGTTCATTTTGCCATCCCCTTATTTATTTTAATAAATAATTATCATCATCTATTATTACCTGGTACTAATTTTATATAAAAAAACTCTTCCTTGCAAGAGCTAACAGTTTGAAAGTATAAAAGAATCTGTTTCTTGAATCGGACAAGGGCCTACGCCAAGGTGTTATATAGACATACATTATAGAAAAAAGGAGGAATTTATTATGGACATTTTCACTCGCAACAATCGAAGTACACAAGATGATCATTTTTCGGATTTGATGTTTGGTAGAAAAGCGGAGCCTGAACTCCAAAAGGAGGAATCAAAAGTTGACTACATGCAATTGATGGTGAGCGTAGAAACATTAATGGGATTATATGACCAATACAAACCAACCATTCAGAAAATGAACCCATTGATTACCAAGTTCTTAAACAAAGATTAACTGAAAAAAATGATGGCTGTCCGCATGACTGGACAGCCTAATCTTAATTAACGCTGAGCATCTTGTTTACCAAGCTCATAAGCTTCTTGCATCACTTTTTTAAACAGGTCCATGAACGGCTCTGCCATATCCATTGAAAAAGGAATTCCGTTTGCCTCCAGCTTTGCTTTAGCCTCTGGGAAGTATTTCATAGCGATTCCCATAAATTCAAGTGTTTTATCTGAACTCATTTTTAGTTGCCTCCTTATCTACTTGATAATTTACCAGATAATCATTTTTTCACTTAAAGAATATCTCATTATTATCATAATTCCCCGTAGCCCTTTCGTAAAGGCACAGACATTAAAAAATGAATTTCCTGATAGTTTATTCCATTCATTAAAGTACGACGCATAAAAGATACAGGCCAAATTAACAGGTTATGGCCTTTTCCTAGAATTAATGTCTATCGATACTGTACCTGCCTTGTCATATACATTTACCCAAAATAGGATTTGATATTCATGTTTTTAGTTTCTTGAATTACTCGCACCCCTTTTAACAAGTGCTTCTAGAGTTTAACCAAAGGCTCTCTTTAATCACGCATTCTCCACTTTTTAAGTAAGTTTAATCGTTTATTATGTTTCCTTTGTAAGGAAACACCTTCTTCTGGACCCGTTTTACTTTGCACCTCATAGACGGTCCCTTTTATTATCTTAGTTGCTGGTTTAATAAATAAGTAATCAATACTTTCTCCAAAAATAAACTTGGCACATTTATTCCAGTGATCATCTATACTGCTGCACAGCTGGATGTTTCTATATGATAAGGTAGCAACTCTTTCTAAAGCGTTCACAAAATCAGTAATAAAGAGCGCATCCTCGGTATATTCACGAGCAAGCGTAGCTTTGATAGCTGATTGTTCAAGTTGGTTGATTCCGGCTTCAAAGCACATGCTTTCGGGTTGCCAGGGGCCATAAATCGTCGGTAAAAATATGATTTTAACAGAAGCAATTCCTTCGATTGAGGTTATTATTGACTGAAAATCCTCCACATCGTCTTCAACAGGCATGAGAATCACAATATTTGGCGTTTTATCTAAGCCATTTTTTTTGCATTTCTCAAGAAAGAAAACGATATCGTCTATAAGACAATTGACTCTACCTATTATACCTTTTCTAATATCGTAACAAGATATAAAAACAGTGTCCTGCTGGGAAATATCTAATAATCTAAGTTTATTTATCGGAAAATATATATAATTAGCACTTCGACCAATTTCAAGTTCCTTTTCTTCTATAATATACTGACTTTCTTGGGAATCTGTCCAATCAATTCCGATTACCTCTTCGCCCTGATTCAATAAATATTGGGTCACATAGAAACCTACAAATTGATAAGCGCCAATGACAATGAATGTTTGCATAAATACAGCCTCCTCGTATGCCATCAAGCTCGCTTCATCCGGCACGTCAAGTTTTTTTAGATGCTGTATCGTATGCAAACTATTGTGAAAATATATCCACTCTTATAAAGACTCTTCATTCTCATTAAAAAACTTCTGAATTTGATAAGGTATTTTATAGCGTTTTTCAGGTAATAAATAAGTTAGCTGCAAGTCAGACTTTCTAGCCAGTTGGATTTGCCGATAAAAGGAGGCTTGTTCTTTACGCAAGCTTCCAAAAACCTGAATTACTTTTACAGGGATGTTCTCCTCAATTAACGGATCTTCAGAATCCAGAATATGTTGTTCACATTCGGCTGGGTTCATCTCATAAGCAGCCGAAACCTCAGTCAACCACTTTTTATAAAAAAACTTATTTTCCTTTTCTTTTTCCAGTTGTGCTTTCAATGAAAAAACCGGATCAATAAGAACGACAGAACGTATTTTACTTCCTAGTTCATTCATTAGCCTTAATGCGAGAAGTGCGCCTGTCCCCTCTGCCAACACATGAAACCTTTGATTGACTATTTCCTTTTTCATGAAGAGAATATATAGTTTAAGGGAAAGATCAAGAGCTTTTGGACTACCCCAGCTGGCTCCGTGGAAATTGGATGAAAATAGTGTGTATCCGCATTCTTTTAAATACTCCAATATTCGTAACCTGCCAGGATGCTGGAGCCAAAAGCTGCTGTCTTTTTCGACAAAATGACTACGGTCTCCGATTACCATTACGGAAAAACCACTGGGCTGCTCCGGATAATAGACGATACTCCATTGGTCATCAATTTGAAAAGTTCGCTGTTCCAGTTCCATCTTATAAACTCCTTTAAGGAATATTCCTACAAATACTACTACTACTTAATTTATGTCGAAATATTGAAAAGGTCAGGGGAGACGCCTATTTTCTTTTCATAAATTAATCAAGCTGGAATAATTTTGTGAAGATCTCGAAATATTATCGTTTTTCTCCTTAGTAAAGACAACTTTTCATTCCCAACCCATCTGTCAGAAAAGATTACCTTTGTTATACTGTATTTAATTATTTAATGGTTATTATGAAAAAGCCGTTTTAACTGTATATTAATTATGGTAAGATAAAAATGAATGTAGTGGAATGAGGTGAAATTCGATGCGTTATGCTTGGACAATTTTTTGGACATTCTTATTAGTGCATATGACTGTATATGTTGTTTCTTCCATGATCGGAGTTTCATACGATGCTGCACAGGGAACAATTTTAGGAATCGCTGCGGCTATTCTAATATGTATTATCCCTGCTGTTATGCCTGCTGGGCCAACAAAAGACTCTCATCAACATTAAGAAGCAAAAGAGGACATCCTTTGGGGATGTCCTTTTTGTTATACCGTTCTTTGCTTTTGATTAAACTACATTTCATAAACTTTAGATTAGTACTAATTCGTTATGAACATAATCAATCGTTATTCCTTCTTCGTTTTCAACTGTCCCCGTTATAATTCGGCGAGCGATTTTTGTTTCCAAATGCTTTTGAATAAATCGCTTAAGCGGTCTTGCCCCATATACCGGATCATACCCTTGTTCGGCAATGAATTCCTTAGCCGCTTCGGTGACGTGGAGGTTTATATTTTGTTCAGTTAACCGCACTTGTAATTGCTGAACCATTTTCTCTACAATTCCAACGATTTCATGTTGAGTAAGCGGTTTGAATAACACAATGTCATCTACTCGATTCAAAAATTCAGGGCGGAAATGTCCTCTTAATTCTTTGAACACTTGATCCTTTATTTCTTCTTCAATGGCTCCATCGCTACGGTTGGACTGCAACAAGAAATGGGAGCCAATATTGGATGTCATGATAATAACCGTATTTTTACAGTTAATGGTTCTACCTTGGGAGTCTGTTATACGTCCGTCATCCAACATTTGCAGCAAAATATTGAAGACCTCCGGATGTGCCTTTTCAATTTCGTCCAGTAGCACGACGGAGTATGGGTTTCTTCTAATAGCTTCGGTTAGTTGTCCGCCCTCCTCAAAACCAACATATCCAGGAGGCGCACCGACTAGTCGGGAAACGGAATGTTTCTCCATGTATTCCGACATATCGATTCGAATCATATGTTCATCACTATCGAATAACGTTTCTGCCAACGCTTTGACCAGTTCAGTTTTACCCACTCCGGTCGGTCCCAAGAAAATAAACGAACCAATCGGTCTGTTTGGATCCTTAATTCCTGCCCTAGCCCGTAAAACAGCATCAGATACAAGTTCCACCGCTTCTCCTTGGCCTATTACGCGTTCGTGAAGAATTTCCGAAAGGCGAAGCAGCTTCTCTCTTTCACTTTCCACCAGCTTGCTTACCGGAATACCCGTCCACCTCGCAACAATCGATGCGATTTCCTCTTCCGTCACTTCTTGGCGAAGCAATCGTGATTCCTGCTTTTCCTTTTCCAATTCATCTTCCATAGCATCCAATTCTTTTTGAAGCTGTGGAATCCTTCCGTGCCGTAGTTCAGCAGCCCTGTTGAGGTCATAGTCATTCTCTGCCTGTTCCAGTTCATGACGAAGCTTCTCGAGCTCTTCACGTTGGTCCTGTACTTTTTGAAGCGCAGATTTCTCCATTTGCCACTTTGCTTTCATGCTATTCGCTTGATCCTTAAGTTCTGAAAGTTCTTTTTGGAGTACTCCTAGCCTTGCTTTACTTTGAGGATCCTCTTCATTCTTCAAGGCCGCTTCTTCAATTTCAAGCTGCATAACCTTTCTTGTGATTTCATCTAGCTCTGAAGGCATTGAATCAATTTCCATTCTGATCATCGCACAAGCTTCATCCACTAGGTCAATCGCTTTATCTGGTAAAAATCGCTCCGTTATATAACGGTTGGAAAGGACAGAGGCAGCAACAATCGCCCGATCATGTATCCTGACGCCATGGTGAATTTCAAACCGTTCCTTTAATCCGCGCAATATTGAAATAGTATCTTCCACATCTGGCTCGGGAACGAGAACTTGCTGGAAACGGCGTTCTAGAGCGGGATCCTTTTCAATATACTGGCGATATTCATCCAGGGTTGTTGCACCGATACAGTGCAGCTCACCACGCGCAAGCATCGGCTTTAACATATTCCCTGCATCAAGTGCGCCATCCGTTCTGCCTGCTCCTACAATTGTATGCAATTCGTCAATGAATAAAAGAATTTTACCCTCACTCTTTTTAATTTCATTCAGTACAGCTTTTAAACGTTCCTCAAATTCACCACGGAATTTGGCCCCGGCAACTAGAGCACTCATATCAAGTGAAAAAACTGTTTTGTCTTTTAGTCCTTCTGGGACATCCTTCCTGACAATCCTTTGCGCCAATCCTTCGACAATCGCTGTTTTACCTACCCCAGGTTCCCCAATCAATACTGGATTATTTTTCGTCTTTCGTGATAGAATCCGGATGACATTGCGAATTTCCGTATCACGCCCGATGACAGGATCAACCTTCCCCGATTTAACTTCAGCAACGAGATCTCTGCCGTATTTTCTTAGGACTTCATATGTGCTTTCTGGATTTTGACTAGTCACTCGTTGATTCCCCCTTATATCGTGTATAACTTGTTTTGCTTTATCGTAATCTATTCCATAAGTTGAAAACAGCCTGTTTATATTCGGTTTTTTTTCCTTTAACAACGCCAGCAGGATGTGTTCGACGGATAAATATTCGTCCTCCCACACTTGCATTTCTTTTTCTGCAACCGTCAATAACTGTTGTAGGGAAGCTGACATATATACCTGAGCAACACTGCCGCTCACTTCCGGCAATTTATTAAGTTCCTTATTTAGCTCTATTTCAAAACGACTGACCGTTTTATCCGAATCAGATAAAATTCTAATTAATAAACTTTCGTCCTGTTCCATTAAGGTTTTTAATAAATGAAGCTCCGTCAGTTCCGGATTTCCCCTATCCTTAGCTAGTTCCTGCCCGCCAATAAACGCCTGTTGGGTTCTCTCTGTCATTTTATTAATATCCATCTTAAAACCTCCCATTCATCAATTCCATGAACGAACTCTTACAACGTTTGACCATTCTTGACCTTTATGGTTTCATTATACTTTTTATTTTTCCCTTGTAAAGAAATGTTATAAAAAATACAAAGGTTATTAAGGGATAAACAGTAAAAGCCTCTCTTCATAAGGAAGAAAGGCAAAAATCTAATATTGATTTAAAAAATATGCTAACCAAAACTTTGGGATGAATGAAGCAAATGCAGGTTATTATGCTTTTACAAACGCTTTGTTGTAACCGTGGAAATCATCAACAAATTTAAAATCCTTATCCGTGCGATTTAATAGAATCGTATCACGAAGCAGTATCCCCGCATCGGTAGTATTGTGGATAATTTCTCCCCACATTCTTGCACTTGTTTGAACATTCGCTGTACGTGGAATGCGTTCTTCTTGATATTCCAAAAATGCCTGCTCCACATTATCCCCATTCTTATGAAGCATATCAGTCAAATAAGCCGCATCTTCTAAAGCTTGGCAAGCTCCTTGTGCCAAGTATTGAAGCATTGGATGTGCGGCATCTCCCGTAAGTGTGATCCTGCCTTTTGTCCAGTTATTAATTGGCAAACGGTCGTACATCGGCCAGCGACGTTGACGTTGAATGAATGAAATCGCATTTTGAACAAGCTCACAAGTTCCTGCAAAGACACGGTCCATTTCTTCCGGGGTACCCCATTGATCTGTTTTTTCATTTTCTTCGGTGTATTGAGAACTTTTGAAAACAACTACCTGATTGTAAAGCTCGCCTCTTCTAACCGGATATTGAACAAGATGCAGATTCGGTCCAATCCACATATATACATCATCTAAATCTCCGTGACTCGTTACCTCTTCCATTGGAAGCGCACCTCTGTATGCAACATATTGAGAACATACTGGTTGATCCTCCACAAATAATTTACGGGCATTAGACCATAAACCATCCGCACCAATAACGGCCGTTCCTATATGTTGATCTCCATTTGCAGAAGTAACTGTAACTTGACCTTCATTTTCTACCGTTTCGATAATTGTTTGGTTCGTTACAAGTTCGATATAAGGGCTACTTTCACACGCTTCAGCTAGCACTCTATGCAAATCAGAGCGATGTAACACAACATACGGTGCTCCATATCTTTCTTTATATACTTCACCTAAATCTAAAGCAGAAAGCTCTTTGCCAGAAAACGCATCCATCAGAACTAATCTTTTTGGAAAAACTGCAATTTCATTAATTTTATCCATTACACCTAAACGTTGTAAAACATTGGTTGCATTCGCAGCAAGCTGAATTCCAGCTCCAATTTCACCAAATTCAGGAGCTTGCTCCAAGACTTTTACATACTGTTTTGTTTCTGCAATTCCTAGAGCCGTTGCCAACCCGCCTATTCCTCCACCGATGACAATGAATGGTTTTTTTTCTGTGTTCATTATTCAATTCCCCCTAAAAATAAGTTGTCATAAGCCCAGTTGTAGACCATTAACATAGTAAGCGTTTTCATTCAACCTGCATTCTCATAATATTAATGACAATCAGGCTGGAAGCTCCAACCTGATTTTTTTATACTAATACAGCCTTAAATTCACTTTCAACTTTTTGGAAACCATTGTTTATATCAAGTACCTGCTGTTGTTCTAAATCAAATCGCTCCATAATTGGAAGATCGTTTACCGAGAATAAGTAAGAATCCACTTCTGCAACGTGCTCATGCCAAGCCCAGTTTGGAACTACAAAGTAGTCACCCTTAGACCAATCAAACCGTACTCCGTTAATAACCGTATAGCCGGAACCCTCGTGCACCTGATAGATTGTTGAATGAGTATGGCGATGTGCTTTAGAATGGAAACCTTTTGGAAGTTTCTGCATCCAAGCTCCCATCGTTGGATTAGCCGTTTGTCCATTAGATGGGTTGATATATTCAACTGCAAAGCCTTCATATGGATCTGGTTCAAAGTTCATTAACCCTTCAATCGCTGCTTTCGTGCCTTTCCACTTGTAGTTTGCAAGCGGAGCTACTTGTGAATAACGATCGGAAACCGGACGAACCATTCCTCCTTGATAACGAAGCTCCGAAAAATTATCCGGACGTTTCGGCGTTTCAATACGGTCTGGATACGGTTCAAAGAAAGTACCGCCAATAGAATAGATAGTAGGGATATCAAGAGCGTCCATCCAAATCATCGGTTTATCTCCAACATGACCATGTCCATGCCAAAGATTTTTAGGTGTGATCAAGAAATCTCCTTCTTCCATGAAGATTCTTTCTCCTTGAACAATTGTGTAGGCACCTTCACCATTCGTAATAAACCGAAGAGCACTTTGAGAGTGACGATGAGAAGGAGCTACTTCACCTGGCAACAATAGTTGAACCGCTGCATAAAGCGTTTGGGTTGTTGAAGCCCAGCCCCAAGGCTGGCGGTAAGTTAGGCCAGGGTTTTGAAAATAAATGGCTCTGCGCTCACCGCCTCGATCAGGTGTGAAGATTTCAGCTGCTTCCATCAACTTTTTTGTCAGAAGCTCTTCTTTCCACAAATAAGCATGGGCATGTGGTTTAGGTTCATGATCCATTAGAGCGGGAATAGCTTCCCATAGGGGTCCAAGATTGTACTGCTGAATATCCCTTGTAAAATCTTTTACAATTGAACTGTTCATGTAATCTGATTTTTCAGCCACATTACTCCCTACTTTCTTTTTTCATTTTTTATCACTTAATTTTAGAAAGATTTCGCTTAATTTGGTCATAGTGCCCTGAAACATGGTCATCGATGAAATGATCTACGATATAAGAAACAGGTTTGTTACCGAATTTGGCAAAGTTCCGGTGCGGTGATTCTTTAGATAGTGTTTCTTCATCTAATTTCCCGAGGCCGCTCTCAACTTTATATTTCAGTTCATCCACTTGTTTTAAAATTTCATCAACTGATAGTTTTTCCGTATCAGTAACCGCTGCTAGTCGAGCTGGATCTTGCAATCCACGTCCCCATTTTGAGCCCGGAGTGGCTACTACCGTTTCCACTTCACCTAGCCAGTAAGGAATGGCTTCCGCTATATGAGAAAGGATCTGCATGATTGACCACTCTTCCTCTGTCGGGTTGCAACGGATTGTTTTCTCTGAAAGGTTAGCTGTTGTCTCAAGAATGTGATCGATTGATTGTTGAAACGATTGAATCGATGTACCGATTGACTGATAAGCCATTCTTATTTTCCCTCCCCAGCACGTTTCACACGGTTTTCGAGATAACCGATTTTGTCGATTTCGATTTTGACAACGTCACCATCTTTTAAGAAGACTTGTGGATCGCGGGCTACTCCTACTCCACCCGGCGTTCCAGTAAGGACGATGTCACCTGGTTCAAGAGTCATTAAGTTCGATAAAAATTCAACTAAATATTTCACATCGAATACGAAGTTAGATGTATTCGTTTTTTGGCGTTCTTCACCATTTACAGTTAAGCGGACATTTAATCCAGAAGGATCAGATAACTCATCTGATGTAACTAGCCAAGGTCCCATTGGTGCACTGCCTTCGACTGTTTTCCCTTGAAGCCATTCAAGCGTACGGCGTTGAATATCACGATACGTGACGTCATTCGCAATTGTATAACCTGCTACATAATCAAGTGCATCATCTTGAGAAACATTGCGTGCCCGTTGGCCCACTACAAAAGCAAATTCTGCTTCATAATCTAATTGTTCTGAAATGGGGAAAAACGGAATATCATCTTGAGGTCCAATTACTGCATTAGCGAATTTGGCAAACACGACCGGGAATGGAGGCAGTTCGCGACCCATTTCTGCAATGTGTTCACGGTAGTTATGTCCTACACAAATAATTTTCCCTGGCTTTTGGACAGGTGCCTCAAGCTTTACGTTTTCAACAGCATGTACCAGAGTACGTTTGAATGAATCGCGATTATTCAATGCATAATCCGCAGCTTTTCTTGCGATGGAAAGGCTTTCATTCCCACCCTGTAGAAATGCTTCCATAGTTGAAGGTACATAAGCTTCAGCGATTTGTTCACTGCGAAGTTTCCCTTCACTTTCAAGAAGTGCTTGATAAGCATAGTTTAGGTCTACTATCTCTTTATTTGGATAAATTGCGCCAATACGTGTAAATCCTTCACGGCTAAAAGTTACTAATTTCATTTTTCATTCTCCTTTATTTATCATTATTTTTTAAAAGCTGTCTTTTAGTTTTATTGATGCACCTATCTTTGTCTGAAACAAGGCATTGTTTATAAAAAGAGTGTCCTTTCACAAACTAGAGGACAAATGGTAACTATACCTCGCATCAATTTTTCGTTTTCCACTTATAGATAACTTAGTTCACTATTTATATACATGATAACTTAATTTTCGGAAAATTGTCAAGAAATTATTGCAAAAATTTTTATGAAAATGATATTATCAACATCATTATGAAGCTTTCAGTAGCAAATTTAACAAATACATATATGACTAGACTTATCGAAAACTAGAAGTATATTAAACAGATGTGTTTATGCGGACGTTATGGAGCATACTTTTTATTTATTTTCATTTAAACTTTACATACTCTGATATACTAGACCTAAATTAAAACAGATTAGGGAGATTGTCATATGGAAATCGTAAAATCTGGTTCAACGATTCAATCCTTGCAAATCGGGATGAGCATTATTGATTTACTCGCTTCACAAAGAAACCCTTTAAGATTCTCTGATATTCAAGAATCTACAGAAATAACTAAAAGTAACCTTTATAAGTATTTAAATACTCTGACCCAACTCGAGTTACTATATCGCGATAAGACAACTGGTATGTATTCCCTCGGGAGCAAACTGATTCAATATGGTATGGCAGCCATAGGGAATGAGGACGTCACAAGCCGAATTACCCCTTATTTACAGGAAATCAGCCATCATACCTCCTGCACGGTGTTATTTTCCGTTTGGACATACGATGGACCAATCACAGCAAAAATATGGAATTCCAACCAAAACTTAAATATTGGGGCCCAGCTAGGCACGCGCCTTCCCCCATCTTCTTCTTCCGGCAAAGTATTCACTGTATTCCAGGATTCTTCCATAACGGCAGACTGGATAGAAAAAGATAATAATGTTTCCGCGGCCTTCCTTAAAGGAACTAAGGAATATCAAGCGATACAGAAATACAAAATTGCTTTTGCAAAAGAGCCTTTAGTACCTTCTGTTTCTTCCATGTCCATTCCGATTTTTAATTATAATGCAGAATTATTGGGAGCGATTACTGCTGTTGGCTTCACTGAAAGTATACCGGACCATTATGAAGATCCCTTAAGCCAATATTTAAGAAAGAGTTTTTTAGAAATCTCGAATATTTTCGGTTATTCTGAAGAATAGGATAGGTTATTTCCCATAAAAAAAGCAGGAAAAGGAAGTGAATTGTCCCTTTTCCTGCTTTTTATTTTATTATGGCTTTCGCTGATAGGTCCATATCCTGTTATGATTTGAAGTTTCAGGAAAAGTATCTCCTGCTTCTAGCTTTACCTTTTTCGGATTTAATACCGTGCTACCCGTTTCACCGATTTCTACGTAAGCCCCATTATTAGGTGCCTTCTGACCTGGTTTAAATTGACGATTTTGCCCCATAGATTTCACCCCTTTACATGCTTTCCATTTTATTATTACCGGGTTCACTTCTTTCATGTCTGAAAAATTCAGGGCAAAAAGGAAATTAGTCCATGGGAAATAAATCGTATTGGTAAAAAAATAGCGTCTGCTCATAGAGTAGACGCTTTTTTTTAAGACATTAAATCCACAAGAACCGCCTTTTGAGCATGAAGACGATTTCCAGCTTGGTGGAAAACGACGGAATTCGGTCCATCGATGACTTCAGCGGTTACCTCTTCTTCTCTGTGTGCAGGCAAGCAATGCATAAATATATAATTATCCTTTGCATGCTTTACAAGTTCACTATTGATTTGATAATCCTTAAACGCCTCTAAACGGATACTATTTTCGATTTCCTGCCCCATAGAGGTCCATACATCAGAATAGACGATATCTGCATCCTTAATAGCTTCAACTGCTGAATTCGTCACAACAATTTCACATCCATTTTCCTTTGCCACTTTTTGAGCATAGGCGACAACATTTTCATCAGGTTTATAGTTATCTGGGCATCCAATAGAAAAATCCATACCCATTTTTGCGCAGCCAACCATCAATGATTGTGCCACATTGTTACCATCACCGATGTAGCTCATTTTCAAGCCTTTTAATTGTCCTTTTAACTCTATAATTGTCAAGAAATCCGCCATCACCTGGCAAGGATGGGCAAGATCTGTTAGCCCATTGATGACTGGAATAGAAGCATTTTCAGACAATTCCATAATTTTTTCATGCTCGAAGGTACGAATCATGATGCCATCAATATATTCGGAAAGGACTTTGGCCGTATCGGAAATAGATTCTCCACGTCCGATTTGCAAATCATTACCGCTTAAGAACAAAGCGTGTCCGCCAAGCTGCATCATGCCCACTTCAAAAGACACGCGGGTACGGGTGGAGGATTTTTCAAAAATCATCCCCAGCGTTTTCCCTTTTAAAGGCGTATATTCCTCGCCCGCTTGTAATTTGGCTTTAATGGTCTGCGCTAGCTTTAACAGATCTGCAATGGCCGTGGGTGTAGACTCCTTCATGGTCAAAAAATCTTTCCCGTTTAAAATCTTCGCTTGTGTCGGTGCCGTTAGTGAACTCATACGTGTGACACTCCTTTCGAATATGTTACAAGCCATTCCTGCAGCGCGGTAACGCCTGGATCAGCATTTTCTAACGATTGAAGATAGGCTTTAAAAGTCTCTTCTTCTGTAAATGCTAGAAGTCGATATTTTGCAGCCAATAATCTTAGCTGCTTATCTTCTTCTGTAGTTCCATAAGCTAAAACAACAGCTGCATTTCCTTCATTAAGCCATTTGTCAAAATCGGAATCCATCAATGTCAACCCAGCTTCATTGATTAGTACAAGCAATTCTTCACTTAATTGGACTGATTCGGATTGATACACACCTGAAGTATGTTTAGCCTTTTGAGCATGAAATACTTTTGTTAATGCTTCTGTCATCGTTTTTCCGATAGCGATGCCTTCACCAGTTGATTTCATTTCCGGCCCTACTTTTGAATCAAGTCCGCTTAGTGCAAACGTTGAGAATACTGGATATTTGACGACTGAATACGGAATTTCTTCCATTAACCCTGTTTTTTCGAACACATTCGACAACGAGTATTTCCCAAGCAATATTTTTGTCGCAATCTGTACTAAAGAAACATTAGTGATTTTACTGATGATTGGAATCGTCCGGCTAGCACGCGGGTTTACTTCCAAAACATATACGTCATTGCCTTCAATCACAAATTGGATGTTCATAAGACCTTTATAACCAAGCTCTACTACTAACTTTTGTGCAAAAATAGTCATTTTATTTTTGATATCCTCTGATAAGGATTGAGCTGGTAGTAATGCCATGCTATCTCCCGAATGGACGCCTGCTTTTTCTACATGTTCAGCAATAATTGGAATATAAATCTCTTTGCCATCCGCAATCAAATCGATTTCCGCTTCTTTACCTGGAATATAAGAATCGATTAACACAGGGAATACAAGTGCCGTTCCATTTTCAATTCTATTCAGTAAGCTTTTCTTCGACCGGATAATTTCCATCCCCTGACCACCAATTACATAGGATGGGCGTAATAGAACTGGGAAGCCAATCGCCTCAGCACACTCAATTAATTGCTCTGCACTATTAGCCATCGAACCCGGCACATGTGGAATCTCCAGTTTTTGCAGAAGCTGATAAAAGCGATCGCGATCTTCTAGTTGGTCAAGCGTATCAAATGAGGTACCCAGCAAATTAATTCCATAATCTTCCAGTCCTTTTGCCAGATTTATGGCTGTCTGACCGCCAAATTGGACAATTACATCCTCAATATCTTCCGCTTCTATAACATTCAGTACATATTCCAAGGTTAATGGCTCGAAATAAAGACGATCTGCTGTTGCGAAATCCGTACTTACCGTTTCTGGGTTATTATTAATCATGATCGTTTCAACATTTTCATCCTGAAGTGCATAAACACCATGAACGGAACAGTAATCGAATTCAATTCCCTGTCCGATTCGGATTGGGCCACTGCCAATCATCAATACTTTCTTTTTATCTGTTTTTTTCTGTTCGTTCTCTCCAAAATATGTTGAATAATGATAATTCGTATGTGATTCAAATTCAGCTGCACATGTATCAACCGTTTTGTAAACGGCGGTAATGCCTAGTGATTTACGGTGTGCTCTCACTTCGATTTCACTTACTTTCCATACGGAGGCAAGATAACGGTCAGAGAAGCCCTTTTCCTTGTACAGCTGCAGTTCTTCTTTGGTGACCAAATCGAGTGTCTTAGCAGTGATTTCATTTTCTTTCTCGATCAGCGAAGCAAAAGATTGAAGGAAGAAATAATCAATGATGGTTGCTTTATGGATTTCTTCAACCGTCACACCTTTACGAAGCATTTCAAAAATGACAAAAATGCGTTCGTCAGATTTTTCAGCGAGCTTTTCCCAAAGTTCTGGAACAGTTTTATCTTTTAATGATAAAAGTTGCAGTCCATTCGTTTTTAATTCTAATGAATCGATAGCTTTTTGGACTCCACCTTCAAAGCTACGGTGTAATGCCATAACTTCGCCTGTCGCCTTCATCTGAGTTCCTAATTTGCGGTGGGCAGTCGTGAATTTATCGAATGGCCACCGTGGGAATTTTACTGCTACATAATCAAGAGCAGGTTCGAAGCTTGAATAAGTACTCTTCGTTACAGGATTGATAAGTTCAGATAAATGATAGCCGATAGCAAGTTTTGCAGCGATTCGTGCAATCGGATAACCGGTTGCTTTGGATGCTAGTGCCGATGAACGACTAACACGTGGATTTACTTCTATTAAATAGTACTGTTTGCTATTCGGATCAAGTGCAAATTGTATGTTACAGCCGCCAATGATACCTAAAGCAGAGATAATTTTTATAGAGGCCGCACGTAACATTTGAAACTCATCATCAGATAAGGTCTGAGATGGAGCTACTACAATGGAATCACCTGTATGAATACCGACAGGATCGATATTTTCCATATTACAGATGGTAATGCATGTATTGTTTCCATCGCGCATAACCTCATATTCGACTTCTTTATATCCTGCTATGCTTCTTTCAATCAAGCACTGTGTAATCGGGCTTTCTTGAAGTCCGCCACGTACAAGTTCCTTGAATGCCTCCATGGTCTCAGCAATCCCTCCGCCAGTACCTCCAAGTGTATAGGCAGGACGAACGATTATGGGGAAACCAATTTTGTCGGCGAAAGCTTGTGCCTCTTCTAAAGTATGGACAATTGTACTGTCAGGAACAGGTTCATCAATTTCAAACATTAGTTCACGAAACAGTTCACGATCTTCTCCTTTTTTGATGGAGTCTATTGGTGTTCCTAATAGTTTGACATTATATTTTTCAAGCACTCCTGCATCATCCAATTGATAAGCAAGATTCAATCCTGTTTGCCCCCCTAATGTAGCAAGCAGGCCATCCGGCTTTTCTTTAGCAATGATTTTTTCCAGTACATCTACTGTTAAAGGTTCGAAATAGACAGCATCCGCGTTCATATCATCCGTCATAATTGTTGCCGGATTGTTATTAACTAGGATGACTTTATATCCTTCCTCTTTTAAAGCGAGGCAGGCCTGTGTACCTGCATAATCGAATTCAGCAGCCTGCCCTATTACAATCGGCCCTGAACCAATTACTAAAATAGTCTGTATCGTGTTGTCCTTAGGCATATGCTTTTTCTCTCCCGCTATATTCATTTATCATTTGTAAAAAGTCATTAAACAATAGTGAGCTTTCTATCGGTCCTGGATTCGCTTCAGGGTGGTATTGAGTCGTAAATATCGGCAAATCTTTATGCATAAGTCCCTCAACGGTACTATCATTCACATTCCGGAAGCGAACTTGAAGTGATGTTCCTTGTAAGCTTGGCTCATCCACTTCATAGCTATGATTTTGAGAACTCATATACACCTTTTTCGTTTTCAAATCGACCACGGGCTGATTCGCACCGCGATGTCCAAACAGCATTTTTTTTGTATTTCCCCCAAAAGCAAGGGCCGTTAATTGATGACCTAGGCAGATGCCCATTGTAGGAAAATTCGTAATGATTTTCTTAATATTTTCCAATAGATATTCAAGCTGTTTTGGATCCCCAGGCCCATTTGAAAGCAAAATACCATCCGGATTCAAGTCCTTGATATGTTCGAATTTAGTATCAAAGGGAACGACTGAAACTCGGCACCCCTGTTCAAGCAATGAATTTAATATGGATTTTTTATAACCAAAATCCATCATTACAACGTGTTTAGAACCTTTCCCGAAGCTTTCAATCTCTTTAGTAGAAACTGCGGCTACGTGCGCTTCTAGATCATTCAAACTGGATTCGAATGTGAATGCAGTTTCTGCTGTGATGGCAGCCTGCATGGAGCCTTCTTGTCGTATATTTTTAACTACTGCTCGCGTATCCACATGACTCAAAAGAGGGATGTTCCATTTGTCTAAATATTCACCAATGGAATATTTAGCTTGATAATGAGAATGGCTCATATTTCCTTCATATACAATAACACCGGCAACATGCGGCTTCTTACTTTCGAAATCATATTCATTAATTCCATAATTTCCGATTAAAGGATATGTGAAAATGACAATTTGGTCCTTATATGAAGGATCTGTCAATACTTCTTGATATCCGGTCATTCCTGTAAAAAAGACAATCTCTCCAGTGATTGCTTTTTTAATTGATTTAGTCAACAGTTCCCCTTCAAAGACGGAACCATTCTCTAAATGTAGATAGTTTTTCATGTTCTTCACCTCTGTAGATGACGTATATTTATATATAGAATAGCATAATTATTCATTTTATTCTATAAAAATTCATTAAATTTAGATTGTTTGTTTTATTGCTAATACTTTTTTTATTTTCTTAATTGCAGTATCAATCTCTGATTTAGTCGCTGTCAGAGGTGGAAGTAAACGAAGAACATTAGGTCCTGCACTTAATACGAGTAGGCCATCTTCTTGAAGCTCCATTAAAAACGACTGAACATCTTGTTTGCATTCGATCCCGACCATCATCCCAAGTCCACGAATTTCTTTGACTTCTTCTGAATCCTTTAATGCCTTTGACAATTCACATTCAAGGTATTCAGCTTTTTCCACGACTTCTTTTAAGAATCCCAATTGGAAAATTTCTTTTAAAACAGCTTCTGCTGCTGCAACACTTACCGGATTACCGCCAAAAGTGGATCCATGGCTTCCAGCACTAAAGAATTCTGACAACGTTTCTTTGCCAATCATCGCCCCGATAGGTAGACCATTTCCTAACCCCTTGGCCGAAGTAATGATATCTGGTTGGATATTAAAATGCTGAAATGCAAATGGTTTGCCTGTACGGCCAATTCCCGTTTGTATTTCATCGATAATAAGAAGTGATCCGTATTTTTTACATTGAGCTTGAATTGCGTCCAAATACGATTGCTGAACAACATGAATGCCGCCCTCTCCTTGAACTACTTCGATCATTACCGCTGCCGTATCCTCATCTACTGCAGTTTCTAAAGCATCGTTGTCATTGAATGGCACATATTCAAACGAAGCTAGCATCGGCCCGAAACCAATCTTGATTTTTTCCTGCCCCGTTGCTGCCATCGTTGCAAATGTACGGCCGTGGAATGACTGCAGACATGTGACAATTTTACTTTTCCCTGTAGCTTTACGAGCAAGTTTGATAGCTGCCTCATTTGCTTCAGCGCCGCTGTTGGCAAAGAAAACTTGACCTAATCCTGAGGCATCTGCTAGCATTTTTGCTGTCCGTTCCTGTAAAGAACTTTGAAACATATTCGATACATGCCAGTATTTATTAAGTTGCTCCGTAACAGCCTTTTTCACCTTTTCATGACTATGGCCAAGGTTTAAAACTCCGATTCCCGATGTAAAATCAAGATACTCCTTACCTGTTGTACTGATAAGTTTCATTCCATTCGCTGTTTCCGGTTCAATGTTCCACCTTGCATATGTAGGAAATAAAGAACTCATTAAAATACCCCTTCTTCCTGTAGAAATTTCGTTCCGATAAATTGCCCGTTTTCATAGAAGTGATCCTTGCCGCTTACAATCATCACTTTCTCAACTCCTTTATTCAACACCGACAATGCTGTGTTAACTTTCGGAATCATACCGCCATAGATACTGCCATCTGTAATTAAAGCCTGTGTCTCCGTTTCAGTCAGTTTTTCGATAATCTGCTGATTCTTTAAGACCCCTTTAACGTCTGTGACAAATAAGCACATTTCAGCCGAGAGTGCCTTCGCTACAGAACCTGCAGCCATATCCGCATTCACATTTAACTTATTTCCATCTTCTGTAGTCGAAATCGGTGTCAATACCGGGCAATAGCCTTTTTCAAATAGAAGTCCAAGTAATTCCGTATCGACTTGATGAATCTCACCAACAGCCCCTAGCTTCTTTTCATCAATATACTCACCAGTCAGGATTCCGCCGTCCGAACCATTTAGACCGACTGCCTTAATACCATGTGCCTCCAATTTATGGACGAGACATCGATTAGATTTGCCTGCCAACATCAGTTCTACAACTTCCAATACTTCAGTGGTCGTTTTTCTTAAACCATTTTCAAAGACCGGTTCAATTTCATATTTTTCAAGCATCGAATTGATATCAGGGCCGCCTCCATGAACAAAGACAATCTGGTAACCGCGGCTTTGTAACTCTTTAACACTTGTAAAAAACGACTCTGATAACTCGTTAATAATACTACCGCCGCACTTTATGACTAAAATGTTCACTCTTTTCAACACCCCTTATGATCGATAACTTCCGTTTATTTTTACATAATCATAGGTTAAATCACAGCCCCATGCCGTTCCTGATTCATTACCATCTTTCAAGTAAACATTAATGATAATACTTTCATTTTCCAAATATGCCTTTGCATCTTCCTCAGAAAACTTTATAGGCTCGCCATCTTTCAGTACAATGATTTCACCAAATGAAATCGTTGTTTGTTCCGGTTGGAACCCTACTCCGCTTCGACCCATTGCAGCAATAATACGTCCCCAGTTTGCATCCGCTCCAAAAGCTGCCGTTTTCACTAAATTTGAACCAACAATCGTTTTCGCCATCATTTGTGAATCTTGTTTGGAATTCATGCCATGGACATTCACTTCAATTAATTTTGTCGCGCCTTCTCCGTCTTTCGCAATTTGTTTAGCTAAATTTTCAGAAGTCTGTTTTAATAATTCCAAAAATACAGACCATTCTGGGTGTGTGTTTGTCAAAGGTTCATTTCTTGCTGCTCCATTTGCTAGGACCAGCACCATGTCATTCGTCGAACAATCACCGTCAACAGTTATTTGATTAAATGTATCATTCGTTATAGAAGATAATGCTTCCTGTAAATCATTCGGTTCAATGACAGCATCCGTTGTAATGAAACCGAGCATTGTAGCCATGTTCGGATGAATCATCCCTGACCCTTTCGCCGCTCCGCCCATTTTCACGCGTTTACCATCAATGACTGTTTCATAACCGCAACTTTTAGTTACTATATCCGTTGTTAAAATAGCAGTACCAAAGTCTTCAGCAGCTTCAGCTGTATCTGTTGGCTCCAATAAATCTATGCCGTTTTTAATTTTATCCATTTCCATAAATTCGCCAATAACTCCAGTTGAAGCAACTGCAAATGAATGATCTTCCAAGCCGAACTTTTGGGCAGCAAGCTTTCTCATTTCAATAGCATCCTTTAACCCTTGCTCTCCAGTACAAGCATTCGCACATGCACTATTAACTACTATGCCATGAAGCTTTCCAGTAACTGCTATGCTATCCTTCGTTACATTGATTGGAGCCGCTTGAACTACATTTTGTGTATAAACCGCAGCGGATGATGCTGCAGTTTCTGTATAAATAATTCCAATGTCTTTTTTTGAGTAGCGCAGCCCTGCATGAGCGCCTGAGGCTTTGAACCCTTTAGGCATTAAGATGTTTCCTTCTTTAATTTGTTTGATTTCTTCAACTGGCTGTAGTGTATTCATTATTTACCTCCAATAATTTTACGGATATAGTGGGCTACTCCATAGTCCTGCTGTTTCCTCTAGCCCCATTAATATATTTGCATTTTGAATGGCCTGCCCTGCAGCACCCTTTACTAAATTATCAATAACTGAAACAATCGTTACCTTACCTGTTCTTTCATCATATCCGACGCCTATATCACAAAAGTTGGAACCATACACTTGTTTCGTAGACGGGAAGCGATCAAGCGGCTGTACCCGGACAAATGGATGATCCTCATAGACAGTTTCATACAAATCTCTTAGTTCAGCTGTTGAAGTCTGCCGGTTTACCTTAATATACATCGTAGCCATGATACCCCTAGTCATAGGAACAAGATGGGTATTAAATGTTATAGGTTGTAAATCTGATGACCACCTTCCAAGCTGTTGTTCGATTTCCGGTATGTGTTGATGCTGATTCACTTTATATATTTTAAAGTTTTCATTCATTTCACTGTAATGTGTAACGGATGAAAGTGATTTCCCTGCCCCGGACACTCCGGATTTAGCATCAATAATGATATCTGTGGCTGTAGCCCATCCTTCAGTGAATAAAGGAGCAAGACCAAGTAATGAAGCAGTTGGGTAACATCCTGGATTCGCAATAATAGTTGATTGTCTAATTTCTTCAGCATTCCATTCAGCCAATCCGTATACAGCTTTTTCAATAATATGCTGAGGCGCGGCTGTTTTTTTATACCAGTGTTCATAATCACCTGGAGTTTGAAGCCTAAGATCCCCTGACAAATCGATTACTTTAATATCAAGGTCGGAAAATTCCGAAATTAATTGTGAGGAAACACCCGAAGGAGTAGCAAGAAAAACAATATCAGATTTTTTTGCAATTGCTTCCGGGTCAATTTCTTCTAATTTATCTTTCATATGCATTAAATGTGCATTTTCTTCATATAAACTTCGACCAAATTGGGATGACGTATGCAGTGATTTTATTTTCAAATGAGGATGATTATTCAGGAATCTTATCAATTCCACTCCTCCATACCCTGTTGCGCCTACTATTGATACGTTCACAAAAACCATCTCCTAGATTTTAAGTCCCTGCAATTCTTTGATTCTATTATTATAAGACTGAATAAAAATAAAATCAAATGTATTTTTATAAAATTCTAAACTTAAATTTTAAAAACAAGTTCCACTGCAAAAACTTCTAGTTTTATCCAAAGTTGTTGACTACTAGTGCTTTTTCCGTTTAAATCAAATAAGGTAGTAACTGAGTTATAACGGTATCTGAAAGGCGGTTGTAATAAATGAACGAATTTACGTTATCTAATCCAATGCATGCATTTTTTGATAATAGACATCATGTTAAACGTATAGAAAAAGGGTGCTTCCTTTTTCAGGAGAACACCCTTGCTAGTGATTTGTATTACATTTTAAAAGGCAAAGTTGAAGTGAGTAAGGTTGTTCCAGACGGTCGAGAATTGACAATGCGTATTTGTTCAGAGAATGACCTAGTTGGAGAAACTGTCCTTTTTTCTCAGAACCCTAAATATATGATGAATGCAAAAATGTTAGAAGATGGTGTTGTAGCGGTTATTTCTAAAGAATTATTAGAAGAGAAAATCGCTTCGGATAGTCATCTTGCAGTTGAAATGATGACATGGTTATCTGCTCAAAATCGTAAAAATCAGGCTAAATTCCGCGATATGCTCCTGCACGGTAAGAAAGGCGCATTTTACTCCACTCTCATTCGCTTATCAAATAGCTATGGTACTGAAGTTGAAGACGGTATAGTCATCACTCTTCCCTTTACAAACCAAGAGCTTGCTAATTTTTGCGGCACATCCCGTGAAGTAGTCAATCGAATGCTCTCTCAATTAAGAAAAAACAATGTAGTTTCTATTAAAAAAGGACGCATTAAGATACTTAACCTTGAGTATTTAAAGCAGGAAATTGACTGTGAAAATTGCCCAATAGAAATCTGTACTATCGAATAACCCCCCCCGCCCTCCATAATTAGCAGAGAATACTTCATGTACTGACCAGTACCTTAAATATATATGTAAAGGATTAGATTCATTTTAAAGTCCTTGCTCATCTCTTTCTTTACTGGGTCATTTGATTTATTTTTACTTTAATAAAAATGGATAGTTATTATGATATAGCATTATGAAAATGTATAAATTTAGTATAAAAATACATTTAAGCTAAATTACTCCAAATCAGGACAGACATTCATGGCCTTTCCAACTATACATAAGAAAATACGGGATGGCATAGTTGCCATCCCGTATTTTCTTATCTAGAACTCTTCAATCACAATAATTTCACATAGTTAAATAAATCATTGTTCTTCTGAGCTCATTGAAAGTTAGCCGCCAATAAATGACATTTCTATTTTTTCCTGTTTCTTTCTCGTTCCGGCAGCCCGCTCATCTGAATAGCGGTCGTCTCTATGGTTCCAAAGTGAAATGATAAAGTCAGTCAATTCTTCATCTGACATCTCTGAACGAAGCAATGACTTCACGTCATGTCCTTTTCCATTAAATAGGCATGTATATAAACTGCCATTAGCAGAAAGACGAGCACGGGTGCAGCTTGAACAAAAAGACTCAGAGACGGATGTTATGAAACCTACTTCGGTAGTCGTCCCCTTATAGCGGAAGCGCTTCGCGACTTCTCCAAAATAATCTTCTTCCACCGGTTCCAGCTCGAATTCAGCCTGCAGCATCTCCAGCAATTCTTTTTTCGTTATGACGTTTTTCAACTGCCAGCCATTTGTATGCCCAACATCCATGAATTCTATATAACGTAATTGAATACCCTCTTCTTTGCAAAAACGGGCCATCGGCAGGATTTGAGATTCATTGGTTTCTTTTTTAACAACCATATTTACCTTAACACCAAGCCCTGCTTCTTTTGCAGCAGCTATTCCCTCCATAACCGCCTTTGTCCCGATATTTCTTCCGTTCATCTGCTTAAAAAGCTCATCATCGAGGCTGTCTAAGCTGATATTTACCCGCTGTAATCCAGCTGCCTTTAAATCTGTCGCGTGTTTTTTCAAAAACACACCATTCGTAGTCAATCCAATATCTTCTATTCCTTCAATTGAAACAAGTTCGGAAATGAGCGTAGAAAGATTTTTTCGCAGCAATGGTTCCCCGCCTGTCAATCTTAGTTTTTTAACCCCTAGGCTTGCAAATATTTTAGAAATCCTTACGATTTCTTCATAAGATAAAAGCTCACTTTTAGGAAGGAACTGAAAATCTTCATGGAAAATTTCAGCCGGCATACAATACTGACAGCGGAAGTTGCAACGATCAATGACAGAAATTCTTAAATCCCTTAATGGCCTGTCTAATGAATCCTTTATATGACGGTTCAATTTTCCACCCCTAACCGGACGTATTAGAAAAAGCCAGACCAATAAAAAGTATCTCCATAACAATGGTTCACTGTTTTTTGACTGGCTTTATATTCTATTACCTGTTAATTATTTAATTCCTAACGCGATTTTGGCATATCTGGACATGCGATCCCTAGACCATGGCGGACTCCACACAATCTTCACGTCTGTTTCTTTAACTTCTGGAATATCTTCCAGCACTAGTTTCACTTGATCGACAATCGTTCCAGCTAGCGGACAACCCATGGCAGTCAATGTCATCGTTACTGTCGTTAGTCCTGCATCATCCATATCCACATCATACACCAAGCCTAAATTCACGATATCTATTCCAAGCTCCGGGTCAATGACCTGCTCTAAAGCTCCAAAAATTATGTCTTTTGTATCTTGATCCACTTCAATCACTCCTTTTATGAATAATACTCCCCGATTTGTAATAATCGGTTTATAGTCGGTTGCGGCAATAAATGTCCGATTCAGACTTTACACAATGTCCTTAATAGAATCATACCAGATTTAGCATGTGTGCTTAAGCTTTTTGCACAGCTGGTCGTAAATGTTTCTCGAACCATTCCGCAGTCCGAAGCACACCTTCTCTACTTACCTTATGCCCAGCCTTCTGATCGAGGATAAAATCAATTTTTTCATGTGCTTCATTATAACCCGCTTTTACTCCTTCATAAAAGCGATATGCATGTTGATATGGTACAACAGGATCTTTAGCACCATGCCAAAACAGAAGCGGTCTGTTTGAAAGCTTGTCTTGATTGAGGCTTAAGTCAAATGGTTTGAGCTGTTCAATCACTTTATTTACTTCCTCATCCGTGATTGGGAAATTCACTTTCCTTTTCTTAATCTCCTCTATTTGAAGCTCCGCATACGCTACATAGGATGGATTCCCCATTAAGCTAACTCCAACTGTAATCCAATCATAGGCCGCCAGAGCTCCGTTGGTCACAATACCTCCCATTGAGGTGCCCGCTACACCAATTCTTTTAGAGTCAATTAATTTTCTGGCTAATAAATCATCCTTAATCAAAGCTAAATCCTTGATGGTCTGTAATACCATTTCCCAAAAACGGGGCATCAATTGCGAATCACTATATCCAACTTCCCTCTCCCCATGATAAATTACATCAGGAAGAAGCACACGAAAACCCTTTTCAGCCATTAAATAAGCATAATGAAGATTGTGTTCTTTTGCACTTTGAAAACCATGTATAAAAATAATAAGCGGCAATTCTTGATTGAAGGCCGACTGCTCACTTAAGTGTAAAACAGGAATATGTCTAATCTTTTCTTTTTCAATTATTATCAAGATAATCCCTCCGAATATTTATATACTGTCGGTTTTTTCATTAAAGAAGCTTCAGAAGCTTTCTCAACAAATCTTTCGATGTCCCTTTGCTGATTCCTAGTCATGTACTATGCTTTAAATATTATAATCCTTCATATAGTAATATCATACAGGAATGCATAAAGAATGAAAAAGATTTACAATTACTTTAAAATAGTCTTAACAATATTTGCATATAATGAAATCAAAAAGAACAGAAGGTGTGTACATGAATGAGAAACATTTAATCGTATTGGATCTTGATGGTACTTTACTTACTGATAATAAAACAATTTCTCCTAGGACTAAACAAACACTACTAAAACTAAAAGAAAATGGGCACGAGGTTATGATCGCTACCGGGCGTCCTTTTCGCTCAAGTGAACTTTATTACCGGGAATTGGGATTGACTACACCAATCGTTAATTTCAATGGTGCTTTCGTGCATCACCCATTACAGACAAGCTGGGGGGTATACCATTCACCACTGGATATAAGTGTTGCGAAAGATATTGTAGAAGCTTGTGATCAATTTAAATATCACAACATAATTGCTGAAGTTCGTGATGATGTATATGTCCATTATCATGATGAAAAGTTGATGGACATGTTCAATGTAGGAAATCCGATAATGAAGACGGGTGACTTACGTAATTTCCTTGAGGATTCACCCACATCGATGCTCATTCATACAGATAGTCAGCATGTCGGCCAGATCCGCCAGCATTTATCTGATGTTCATGCCGAATTAGTTGATCATCGCCGCTGGGCAGAACCATTTCATATCATCGAAATTATTAAGAGCGGATTAAGTAAAGCGGTTGGTCTGCAACGTGTTTCCAACTATCTAGACATCCCAAAAGATAGAATTATCGCTTTCGGTGATGAAGATAATGACTTGGAAATGCTTGATTACGCTGGAACTGGTGTCGCAATGGGAAATGCTATTTCCCCTGTAAAAACGGTCGCAAATACGATGACTTTGACGAATGAAGAAGATGGCATAGCAGTATTTCTTGAGGAAAAATTCAACTTAAAATCCAAATCCTAATCCTCCATTTTTTACCTTTATAAAATCTCTTTTTGTAGCCAAACTAATATGGACAACAGCTTCCTGTTATGTTGTCAAACGCTCAGAATCGGAGGAGATAAGCATGGGTAAAAGCAGACGATTTGTACAGCAAGGCAAACAAAGTGTTGCCAAGCATGCCGAAAGAATCCCTTATCACACTACGTTTGAAGAAGCTGAAAAAGACAGATTGAGAATTATGTCAGAACAAAGCTATGGTGGCTTCTAATGGGAAACAAATTATTCCAGAAAGCTAGAGAATTTGTTGAAGAAGCTCTCCACTCTGAGCATGATGGTGACCAGCAAAAAACTGAGGAAATCGGTAAAAATGCTCTTTCATCGGCTTTTGCGAATACGAATGATGGTGACCAGCAAAAAACTGAGGAAATCGCTAAAAATGCTCTTTCATCGGCTTTTGCCAATACGAATGATGCTGAAAAAGAACAATTACGCGAACTTCAAGAGGAACTGGAAAACCACCCAAAATAAGTAAAAGCCTCCAGGTATCTGGAGGCTTTTACTTATTTTATTAGTAGCTGTTTCGTGCTTTTCCACCTTTTTCACCGATTTCTTTATAAAAATCTTTTCCATGAGAATCGGAAGTGGCCTCTCCTCCCTTTTGTCCAATCTCTTGATAAAATTCTTTATCATGGTTGTCCGATGTAGCTTCACCGCCTTTTTGTCCAATCTCCTGGTAAAAATCTCTATCGTGATTTTTCGAGGTGGCTTCGCCGCCTTTACGTCCTGCTTCTTCTCTACTCATTTTTTCGTTGTTAGCCATTATTATCACTCCTCATTAAGATTTAATATTGGCGCTACATTATTAAAATTAGCCGATTTGTACTGGCAATAAACATAAAACACCGCCATAACTCCATTTGTCATAGAAGTGTAATGGCCTTAACTTTTTGTTAATATTCTTATTCCCTTCGGAAAGTACCAACAATTCCAGAAGTTTCTATGATATTGGTAAAAGCATGTGGATCAACTTCTTTAATGATCCGTTCCAGATCATACAGTTCATACCTTGTAATGACTATCAACAGCATTTCCTTACTTTCGTTTGTAAATGCTCCTTTTGCCGGTACCCTTGTAATTCCGCGAACTAACTTAGCATGAATTGCCTGTTTAAGTTCTTCGCTTTTCTTTGTAATAATCATAGCTGTAAGCTTTTCATGACGTGTATGTATCGCGTCCACCACACGGGTTGATGTGTAAAGCGTAACAAGTGTATATAATGCTTTTTCCGGTCCATATACAGCGCCTGCCGTTACAATAATCACGCCATTTAACAGAAATAAATAAGTACCCACAGGCTTATCTTTCTTCCGTGACAGAAGCATCGCGATAATATCCATCCCGCCTGTTGATGCCCCGAATTTCAAGGTAATCCCAACTCCTACTGCAGCTATAACTCCGCCAAACACCGCGTTCAATAATATGTCCGGTGACCAGCGGGTAATTGGAATGATTTCCATGAAAAGAGACATTAAGATAACACTGAGAAAGCTATAAAAGGTAAAGGACTTTCCAACTTTTCTCCAAGCAATGATGGTTACTGGGATATTTAATAAAAGCAACAGAATCCCGGTCGATATATTAAAAGGTGCAAAAGACCCTATCATCCTTGATAGGAGCTGTGCCACCCCAGTAAAGCCGCTCGCATATACGTTAGCCGGGATTAAAAAAAAGTTCATCGCGATGGCATTCAAAAATGCACCAACTATTACTATGAGAATTTTCTTTATTTCACTTCTATACATCCTAAAAACCTCCATTTCACCCTAATCCTATTATCTTTTTACCCTTAATTATTTATTCTATTTATGAAGAGATTGAAATTTTGCCGTTACGTGCTACACTAAAAAAGAGTAAAACTCATTTACTAAAAATTGTAAAAAGAAAGCAGGTGTATTATGGCTATCACAATTCTTGCAGATAGTGCATGTGATTTGCCATTGTCTTTCTATAAGGAAAACAATGTATCATTAATCCCTTTACAAGTTCATCTTGATGGGGAGAATTATGAAGACCTACTTACCATTAATTCTCATGAAGTCTATCAAGCGATGATTGACGGAAAAGCTCCAAAAACATCGCAAGCTTCTCCGGAATACTTTATAGAACTTTTCACACAGTTTGCTAAGGAGAAAAGACAAGGTATCTATATTGCATTTTCCTCTGAGTTATCAGGAACTTATCAAACAGCTGTAATGATTCATAATCAGGTAAAAGATGAACACCCTGACCTGGACATTGAAATCGTCAATACGAAATGTGCGTCAATGGGAGTCGGGTTAATCGTAAAAAAGGCAGCCGAACTAGCAGCAAGCGGCGCCTCTAAAGAAGAGATTTTAGCTGACATCGAATTCCGCACTCATCATATGGAGCATCTATTCACAGTAGATAATCTTGAATACTTAGCTCGTGGCGGACGTATATCCAAAACATCTGCCCTTGTTGGCGGATTATTAAACATTAAACCGTTATTGCATGTTGAAGAAGGAAAGCTGGTTCCACTCGAAAAGATACGCGGTAAAAAGAAATTGATTAAACGAGTTATCGAATTAATGCATGAACGAGGCAAAAATTTGACAACCCAAACGATCGCTATCAGTCATGGTGACGATGCAGAAACCGCATTGGAGTGGAAGGACGCCATACAACATGAATTTGGGACAACTGAGTTCATGATTCATTCAATTGGTTCCGTAATTGGTGCACATGCCGGTCCTGGAACAATTGCTCTCTTCTTCTTAAACGATACCCCTGCGAAATCATAAACATACATACTCTCTTTCATAATTGTGAACAATATATATTGATCATGATTATGAAAGGGAGTTTTATTATGTCAAAAACAACTGATAACAATAAAAAACCAAAAGATAACCAAGCTATAAATACTGAAAGAAATATCTCTTATCAGGAAAACCTCGAAGCAGGTAAGTACTCTTATTCGAAGAAAACAGACCATAAATGAGGCGGGGGGCTGTCCCCTGCTTTTTTATATGTAGTTGTCGATATATACATATACAGCCTATATGGTTGTCTTCCTATCCTACTTTCTCTATAATAAAGGAAATAAACCCTGCTGGAGGTAAGTGATGGCAAAGGAAAATTCATTTGATATTGTATCCAAAGTAGACTTTTCAGAAGTAACAAATGCAGTTACTATGGCAATGAAAGAAATTCAGACCCGGTATGATTTTAAAGGAAGCTTAAGTAGCATTACCATTGATAAAGAAGACTTAGTTTTAGTATCTGACGATGAGTATAAACTCGATCAATTAAAAGATGTTCTAATTAGTAAGCTCATTAAACGTGACGTACCAATTAAGAACCTGGATTACGGAAAATTAGAAGGCGCTTCTGGTGGTACTGTTCGCCAACGGGCTAAACTCATTCAAGGCATCGATAAGGAACAAGCGAAAAAAATCAATACCATCATTAAAAACAGCGGACTTAAAGTGAAAAGTCAAATACAAGATGACCAAATCCGTGTAACTGGAAAAAACAGGGATGATCTGCAAGGTATTATCTCTGCTATCCGAGGCGCTGACCTATCCATTGACGTACAATTTTTAAATTACCGCTAATATTAGAGGCTCACCCACTATGGGTGGGTCTCTTTTTATGTTCTAGGACGCTCTTCAGTCCTTTTTCCGAATGAATCGCCTTAATGGAATATGGAAATGCTATTCATGTTCCCTTATATCCGAAGAATCTCATATGCTTTTCACTTAGACATTATGCCCTTCTTCTAGGCTTTCTACAGGTCTTATATAAAAAATGATTTAATCTATTGTTTTAAGTTAAAGTAATAGGGGTTTTACGCCAGATTTATTTTATTGGTTATTTTTACCATGTTTTCATATTCCAAAAGCAAGGAATAGAAATAGTGTAGATAATTAAACAGGAGGGGTTTTAATGACTAGTCAAAACCAAAACCAAAATAAACAAGGATTTCCACCGCAACATCAACAGCATCAGCCTGGTGTGGAAACAAAAATGAATCCGAACCCCAAGTCGGTTAAATCAGAATATAAAGGAAGCGGCAAATTAAAAGGGAAAACCGCAATCATAACTGGCGGAGATAGCGGAATAGGTAAATCCGTCGCTATCTATTACGCAAAAGAAGGAGCTAATGTTACAATTGCATACTTAGATGAACATCAGGATGCTAAAACAACAAAAGAATTGGTCGAAAAAGAGGGACAGAAATGTTTACTCATTTCCGGAGATATTGGAGATGAAGCCTTTTGTCAGGATGTCGTCAAAAAAACTGTCGATGAGTTCGGCGGTTTGGATATTCTAGTCAACAACGCAGGTGAACAACACGTTCAGACAAGCATCCTTGATATTTCAGCTGAACAATTAGAAAAAACGTTCCGAACTAATATCTTCTCGATGTTCCACTTAACAAAAGCTGCGTTGAAACATCTCAAAAAAGGAAGCAGCATCATTAATACCACCTCTATCACAGCCTATCAAGGTAATCCAAAATTAATCGATTACTCATCAACTAAAGGCGCAATTTTAGCATTCACAAGAGCACTTTCGAATTCTATTTCAAAAGATGGAATCAGAGTTAATGGTGTTGCTCCAGGTCCAATCTGGACACCACTTATTCCTGCCTCATTCGGGGAAGAAGATGTTGCCAAATTCGGTCAAAATACACCTATGGGCCGCGCTGGCCAGCCAGAAGAATTAGCACCTGCCTATGTATATCTGGCAAGCGATGATTCATCCTATGTCAGCGGACAAGTTATCCATGTTAACGGTGGTTCCGTTGTAAACGGATAATGAAATAAACTTCAAAAGCAGTGGTTTTCGCAAATGAAATCCACTGTTTTTTTCATTATTTACGAAGGATTTTTGACTGAACATATAGAAATCTAAGTCTAAGTGAGGAGTGATTTTCTTTGACGTACATTGTGGATCCATGGTTTACCGTTCAAGAATTAGACTCGAAAACGTTTGCGATCAGTGAATATGGTCATTGGGAGAAGGTACATTCCTTTTTACTGCTGGGAGAGAACCAAGCTGCGTTAATTGATACAGGGTTAGGCATAGATACGATTAAACGGATAACAGACCAGTTAACAGATCTTCCTATTATCGTCCTGACGACACATGTGCATGCAGATCATATTGGGAGTCACGGTGATTTTGATACTATTTATGTTCATAATGATGATGCCGACTGGCTGATTAACGGAATTAAAGGATTGTCTTTGAAACAAATAAGAAAAGATATGTCTCGCAATATCACCATACCCGTCCCAGAATTATTTGATCCTTTTACATACAAGCCATACCAAGGGAATCCTGATAAGCTCCTTTCAGATGGGGATACTATTGATATAGGAAACAGGATCTTAGGTATTTTTCACACACCGGGGCATTCCCCGGGACACATCTCAATTTTAGATTATAAAACAGGATATTTATTTACCGGTGATTTACTTTATGCCGAGACTCCAATTCACGCCTTTTATCCCTCAACAGACCCAGTAGACCTTGTTAATTCATTGAAAAAAATTGCTAAGATCAAAGGAGTTTCCAAAATCTATGGGGGACATAACCAACTCGGTCTCGAACCAAAGATTTTTGATGAAGTCCTGGAAGCCGTTCAGTACCTTAAAGAGAACAAACTAGCCAAACACGGAACCGGTGTCCATACATTCAAAAGCTTCAGTGTACAATTTTAATAAAAGAGCATTGCTTTTACACAATGCTCTTTTTGTTTAATAAGTCATAGCCATCGCTTCTTGCTTTATTGGTCTGCAAGAATGTCTTTCCACAAAATGATGGGGAATAATGGACCCTACCGGAGTATCACCATTCTGTAATTTTTGAATGATGCTTTTAGCGGCCTGATATCCTAAATCGAAAATGTTAATATCTACAGAAGTTAGTGCAGGTAGTGATAGCTCAGAGAAAAGAACATTATTAAAGCTGACAATTGACATTTCCTCAGGAGTCCGTACTCCCATCGCTCGAAGAGAATGTACGACTCCTAGTGCCATAAGATCATCACTGACGACAAGTGCGGATGGTGGCTTGTCAATCGATAGTAATCTTTTCGCTGCTGCTAGTCCACCTTCATGTAAAAAGTCCTCATGTATAGTATATTCCCTTCTTGGAACGATACCAGCCCTTTTCAATGCACGTTCATATCCTAACAATCGATCGAGGGTCATCACAAAAGTTACATCTCCTCCAATGAATCCAATCCTTTCATGGCCTAATTGAATGAGATAGTCAGTTGCCTGTTCGGCAGCCAAGACATTATCGTTATCAACATACGTTATCTCCTCAATAAAATCATAGGGTTTCCCAATGACAACAAACGGAAAAGCCCTTGCTTGTAAATAGGTTAGAATGTGATCATTCATCCTTGAATACATAAGGATAATTCCATCCACCATTCCCCCTTGAACCATATTCACGACTCCTTCGTAGACTTCCTCCTCTGTTTTCCCCGTGCTTAGTAACAGAGAGTAATGCTCTTCCTGAGCCCCTTCACTAAGACCCTGGAGGATAGCAGGAAAAAATGGATTTTGATAAAAAACGTTTGACGAACTTGGTAACACCAATCCAATGATCCTAGTTGATTGATTAGCAAGACTACGAGCAATGAAGTTTGGATGATATCCTAACTTTTCCATTGCCTTACGAACTCGTACCTTTGTTTTTTCACTTATCCGAGGATTATTAGCAATCACTCGAGAAACTGTTGAAGGAGCAACATTCGCCAGTTGTGCCACATCTTTTATCGTGACGGCCATGCGTTTCCCCTCTCCCCTCTTTAGCCTTTATTGACTTCATTCAAAAAAAAGGTGAAAACCAATAAACACTTTTCTAATTTATTTTATAATTATACATTTGTATGTATCTATAATACACTCACTCCAATAGTTATATCCATACTTTTTTAACTGTTTTCAACAATTTTCAGAAAATACTTACTTTTTTATTTTTTACTTCTCTTTTAAAAATCAAAAAGAAGCTGATTTAAGATCAGCTTCTAAAAAACAGCATGTGTCTTTGGGTGAGGACAGAAGTCAGACGACTAACAATACTGGATTTAAAGCTTATTTCCATTTAAAATCCAGAAAGGTATTACAGGTTAATAACGATAAATCCTTGTTTCATATGGTCGCAAATTAACCATTGTTTCTTCCGGACAATTATCATAATTCGCTAGCAAAAGTTCCATTTTCCCCCAATGAGACAGGTCAATTTGATGATGATTTGTGCTAAAGTTGCATACAACCTTGGCTGAATCACCATTCATATTCCTTGTATAAATATAAAGTTCAGGATGGTCTTCCCATAATAATTCATATTCTCCGTAAACAAAAACCTGGTGTTTTTTTCGAAGTTCGATCATCTTTTTGTAAAAATGATAAATAGAAGATGGATTATTCTTCTGCTGTTCTACGTTAATGGCGCGATAATTGGAGTTGACCTTCATCCACGGTGTGCCATCCGTAAACCCACCATTTTTCTTATCGTTCCATTGCATTGGTGTTCGAGAATTATCACGGCCGCTATGCCATATGATGTGCATGATTTCATCATGTGAACGACCTTTGGAGGTCTCAATCCGGTAAAAATTTTTCATTCCGACATCATCATAATCATCTATCGAATCAAATTGGACATTCGTCATACCTATTTCCTGACCTTGATAAATAAACGGAGTCCCCTGCATGAAAAAGTATAGGGCCCCAATCATTTTCGCACTTTCCAACCAATATTGATGATCATTTCCCCATGTCGATACACTTCTAGGTTGGTCATGATTTTCAAAAAATAAAGCATTCCATCCTTTGTTTTGCAGCCCTTTCTGCCATTTAGTCATGGTACGTTTTAGACCATTAACGTCAACATTCTGATTCTGTCCACGATTCCAAAGTCCAAGGTGCTCGAATTGAAAAATCATATTGAACTTTCCATTCACTTCTCCGACCCAATCTTCCGCCTGCTCAATCCTGACACCATTGGCCTCACCGACCGTCATGATATCATACTTAGAAAAAGTCTCATCTTTTAATTCCTGTAGATAATCCAGAATCCCTTCCTGATTGGTATGCATTTCAAAGGCAGGTACATACTGATGCCAATACGGATTAGGCATATCCGGTAGGCCTTCACGTTTATGAATATGTGTGATTGCATCTATTCGAAAGCCATCAATGCCTTTATCGAGCCACCAATTAACCATTTTATACAGAGCCTGCCTTACATCTTTGTTTTTCCAGTTTAAGTCTGGCTGCTTTTCTGCAAATAGGTGTAAATAGAATTGATTGGTCAATTCATCGAATTTCCAAGCACTTCCGGAAAAAATACTTTCCCAATTATTCGGTTCCCGGCCATCTTGGCCATCTCTCCAAACATACCAATCTCGTTTCGGATTATCTCGGGAGGAACGCGACTCAACGAACCATGGATGTTCGTCACTTGTATGGTTCAAAACAAGATCAAGTATCACTCTCATGCCACGTTGGTGAACCTCTTTCAACAGAAGTTCAATGTCTTCAATCGAACCAAACTCTTCAGAAACTGCCTGATAATCACTAATATCATAGCCGTTATCTGCATTGGGTGACTTATAAAATGGACAAATCCAAATAACATCGATTCCAAGTTCCTGCAGATAATCCAGCTTTGAAATTAACCCCCTTAAATCTCCCACTCCATCACCATTACTATCCATAAAGCTACGGGGATAGACTTGATAACAAACCGCTTCTTTCCACCAGGTCTTATTCATATTGTAACCTCCCGATTCTGTTTTCCACAAAGCCAAGGGGACAATGTTTTGCAGCTACCAAAAATCGAGAGGTATATGATTATTTTGGCTGGTTTCGTTTTGAACGTTTAATAACCAAAGCAATAAATATACCAAATATAACAAGAACCAATCCTATAACAAACAGGTAAGGAATATTTATAATCGACTTAGGTGATAGAGTGTAGACTTCTGTCGTCTCCCTGTCGATTACGATTGAGTAGCTGTTGTCCTTACTACGGACCAGATCCCCATTCAGCATACCTCTCAACTCTTTATTCTTTTCAAGTTCCTTATCAGTGAGGATTATCGATTGAGTTTCAGTCGTATTATTCATGGCGACAACTATTGTTTCATCACCATAGACGCGCTTGAATACCGATGTTCCTCCCTTTTCATATAAAAGCTCCATATCCCCTTTTGTCAAAGCAGGATACATGTCTCTAAGTTCAGAAAGCTTCGTTATATAATCCACTAATTCCTGTTCCGTCTTGAAATCCATTAATTTATGATTATCAGGGGCCTTATCGCCGTTTAGGGCAATTTCCGATCCATAAAATACGATTGGTACTCCTGGCATCGTATAAAGATATGATAACGCCATTTTCCACCGTGTACCGGGGTTTTCATTATGATCTGCTGCAGCCTTCGTAAAACGAGGCATGTTCTGAGTATCCATAAACAATGCCTGCGAACCTTTGCTCTCGCTTACATCTTCACTTTTCACAAATGCATCAAACACCGGGTTCAAATCTTTATCGGGCGCAGCAAATGTCTCCTTTAACATAACATTTTGCGGATAAGCCATAAAAGCATCGATACCCGTTTTCTTATAGCTTGAAATCAAGGCGGCATCACCTTGAACATCGCCAATTGTATAGAAATTTGATTTTTCAGACTTGACTGTTTCGACAAAATCCTTCCAGAAATCCTTTGCTACGTATTGGACTTTATTCAGACGGTACCCATCAATATCCGTTTCCGTAATCCACCATTTGGCAGCATCAAGCAAATAATCTCGCGTTTCCTTGTTATCCTGATTCAAATCCGGAAGGCCATCGATCCAGGCTGTTTCCAAATCTTCCTGATTACTGTCATTAGAAATCTCTTTTTCTTCATGGAACCAGTCTTGTTTATTAGGATCAGTTAACCAAGAATGATTAGGTCCCACATTATTGGCCTGAAAGTCAATAATTACTTTCATATCACGGTTATGAGCCTCATTCACAAGTTTTTTGAATTCTTTAATCGTACCGTAGTGCTCATCTGTTTTATAAAAATCGTTAACCCAATCCCCATGATAGCCATTTTCTTCATTAGCGAAAATCGGCGATAAGATGATAGCGGTATATCCCATATCTTTTAAATAATTTAGTTTCTTTGTAATACCTTCAAAATCTCCACCATTAAAAGCAGAAGGATTATTTACATCCGCATCTCCATTATTTTGTGTATTACCATCGAAAAATCGGTCGATCATTAATGAATATACGATTTCGTCCTTCCATGTTCGTTGTTCTTTTTCAGCTGCTCCTACTGGAATGGCGTAAAAAAGAAGCAACGGAATTAAAGCGAGTGATAACACTCTTTTTCTCATATCCGCTCTCCTCCTAGCTATCTCTTTACGCCTTTAAGATTAGCCTTTTGCCCCCATAACGTCAAATCCAAATTATAAAAATCTTTACACTAAAGGGACAAAATGGAGATACAAATGAACGTTGTCGAATTGGAAAAAGTAATTCGCAATTAATATTCTTTTTTTATCCTCTTTACTGCTTCATCTAAAGTCCTTTTCGGCTTTGATTTTCCAGAAGCTATCTCTTTCATGGCAGATTTCATCGGCTTCCATACTTCATTCATTTCCGGTATATTCGGCACAGGTTCAGCATATTGTAATTGTATGCTTAAGGCTTGTGCTCTTTCATTTTCATTGATTGCTTCATTGTTCATGATAGATTTTAAAGGAGGTATTTCTCCTGTTTTATCATAGCGGAGCATTTCATATTTTTCTTTTGTCAAAAATTCTACTAACTTTGTAGACCAGTAAGGATATTTTGTGAAGGCTGTTACATGCCAGCCTTTGATATCCATGAACGTTTTCATCGGCTGGCCATTTGGCAATACAGGCAATGGCGCCACCCCTGTATTCTTCCTATCAGATAGTGTACTACCTTTACTCATGAAAGAAGCCAATTTCCCTTCTATAAACAACTTCTCTATCGCTGCTTCGTCCCCTTTTGGCATCACATCTGCTTTATACCATTTTTGAATATACTTAGCACCCTTTACAGCACTTTTATTATTTAATCCGATGTTCGTAGGATCTAGATTCCCATCTTTTTCTTTAAATACATAACCGCCCATCCCGGCCATTATTCCATACGCATCATATAAGTCACTCCATTCAGCATAGAAACCATATACTTTTCCTTTTCTCAATTCCTTCGCCTTTTTATATAAATCATCCATCGTTTCAGGAACATTAGCCATTAATTTTTTGTTGTAAATTAAAACAGAGGTTACAGCGGACTTTGGAAGTCCAAAAACCTTTCCTTGATACATTTCGGCCCGGATTGAGGATTCAATAAAGGTATTTAGTACGTCTTCATTCACCTTCACTTCCTGAATCAGACCTTCTTTCACAATCTGCCCGACCTTTTCATGCGAAAAAGTCACTACATCTGGAGCTTTCCCGATTGGCCCATTGCGACGAAGTTGGTCATACATCTCATTAGCCATTTCTATCTCTTCATACTCAACCTTGATTCCGTATCTCTTTTCAAATGCTTCAATCGCCGGCTTTAGACCATTTGCTTTACCTTTTTCCTCCCAAACAATCAATTTTTCTGGTTTCGCTTCATTCGTGTCTTCTTTTTCGATTTTTTTATTTTCTTTTACTATTTTACTTTCCAATTCTGAACTGGATTCACAAGCACTTCCAATAACAATCAAGAACATGGACATGAATAAATGAAAAATCAACTTCTTCACTTTCATTCTCCTTTTTAAAATGTTTATTCTATCATGTCCAAAAGCACCAGATTGTTTACACTTCAGTTTGCCAGCCCATCTAAACTAATAAAGTTTTTTAATAATGAAAGCGGCACCAAATCCTTCTGTTATCATTATATGAAAGGCTTCGATTTTTACAACATTTTCCTTTATCTATTTATTTTCTTGTAGTGATGAGTACTTTTTGTTATTTTTTAATTAATAGGTGCTTTTTTCTATTAATTGGGTATATAACCATATTGGAAAAATAGCATTTAATACTACTTAAAAATGGCTAATTTTAACTACATATAGAAAACCTCATAACAGCCAAAAATTCCCTGTTTTCAATATTAATTTCCTCAAATACTCTTTTAAGAATTGGAGTGGTTTTCTATGGAACGTTCATCCATCCATCATAGAGCTAATGACAATTACGCTTATACCACCAACGCTGAAACTCTTCATATCCGACTTCGTACAAAAAAACAGGATATCTCATACGCCGGACTTATTTTTGGAGACCCATATATTTCGGATAAAGGACAATGGCAGCATGAAGAAAAACCAATGAGCCTCTCCGGCAGCGATAACCAATATGATTATTGGCATATTTATGTGAAGCCTCCCTATCGAAGGATTCGGTATGGATTTAAGGTTCACTCCGGAAATGAAGAGGTCATTTACACGGAAAAGGGTTTTTTTAATGAACCTCCGAATGACCCCGGAAGCTATTTCGCCATCCCCTATCTTCATCAAAATGAAGTATTTGGGGCACCAGAATGGGTCAAAGATACTGTTTGGTATCAAATATTCCCCGAGCGCTTTGCGAACGGAAACCCTAACAACGATCCTGAAGGTGCAAAACCTTGGGGCAGTGAAGACCCGACCGTTGATAATTTTTTTGGTGGAGACTTCGAAGGAATCATTGAACACCTTGATTATTTAGAGGAGCTTGGCATTAACGGAATCTATTTTACACCGATCTTCCTAGCATACTCTAACCATAAATACGATACGATTGATTATCGGGAAATTGATCCGCAATTCGGAACAAAGGAGACTTTGAAAACACTAATCGAGGAATGCCATAAACGGAATATCCGTGTCATGCTGGATGCCGTTTTTAACCATAGTGGATACTACTTTCCTCCTTTCCAGGATCTCCTTGAAAAAGGCGAGAACTCAGAATATAAGGATTGGTTTCATACTCACGGCTTTCCTCTAAAAGGAGGGGAAAGACCTAATTATGAAACATTCGGTTTTTTTGAATCGATGCCAAAATTGAATACAGCCAATCCGGATGTAAAAAAATATCTGCTCGAAGTCTCAACTTATTGGATTGAGGAATTCGATATAGACGGCTGGAGACTCGATGTAGCCAATGAAGTAGATCAACCATTCTGGCGTGAATTCCGAAAAACGGTGAAAGATATCAAACCTGATCTTTATATTCTCGGTGAAATTTGGCACGACTCCATGCCGTGGCTACGCGGCGATCAGTTTGATGCCGTCATGAATTACCCTTTTACTAACCATGTTTTCCGCCTGGTCGCTTCACAAACCATCCATGCGCGCCAGTTTATTGAGGAAATGACAGCTGTCTATCAAAGTTATCCCACCAATGTTTTTGACGTGATGTTCAATCTTCTCGGTAGCCATGATACACCTAGGATTTTCACGGATTGTGGGGAAGACGTAGCTCGAGCTAAGCTCATCCACGCTATCTTGCTGACATTCAATGGCAGTCCCTGTATATATTATGGAGATGAAATTGGCTTAACGGGAGGCCAAGATCCAGGTTGCCGCAAATGTATGGTTTGGGAAGAAGAAAAACAGAATAGCGAGCTTCTTAATGAAATTAAAGCTTTAATTCTGTTAAGAAAAGAGGAACGATTGCTTGCAAATGATGGAAAGTTTAAATTCCTTGATACAACCGGAAACGAAAATATAGTTGCCTACCAAAAGTACAACGATGCTCGTTCTGTCGTGATACTAATTAATCCGACAGATGTCCAGCAATCATTTACGCTTCCTTTTGATTTAGAAGGCCGTTCACTTACAGATTTAAGGACAAAAGAAACAACGAAGGATAGTCAATTTGAAATAGATGGCTATCAATATAAAATTCTCGCATTTAATCATTGAGGAAAAGAGAAACGGGGCAAAGAATATCATCCTGCCCCGTTTTTTCATTCAATAATCTGAATATCATATTCCTTGAACCACACATGAGTTTGCGCCAAATGGGCCAGTAACTGAGGGCCAGACATCAATTGCCCGAACCACGGTACCTTAAAGGCAGCACCTTTAGAATCTACAATATCGGTTAGCTTCTGTTTATCGAAAAACTCATGCAGGACCGAACTTTTGTCCGTTAGTAAGTCTTTCAGCCACCCTTGAACACGGTCCGTATATATCGGGTTATGGGTTTTAGGGTATGGACTTTTTTTACGGTACAAAACCTCATCCGGTAACAATCCTTCCAATGCTTTTCGCAGTATCCCCTTTTCACGGTTTCCAGCCATTTTCATTTCCCAAGGAATGTTCCATGCATATTCCACAAGGCGATGATCGGCAAACGGCACGCGAACCTCCAGGCTGGCTCCCATACTCATTCGATCCTTCCGATCAAGAAGTGTCGTCATAAACCATAATAAATTCACGTAGAAAAGCTCCCTGCGCTTTGCCGCTTCACCACTTTCTCCTTCCAATCTAGGTGTTTCAGCAACAGTTGTTAAATAGGCTTCTTGCGCATATTCTTCCAACTTTAATTTCTCACGCCATCCCGCTTTCAATAAAGATACCCGCTCTCCGGTCGATCTCATCCATGGAAACCCAGCACGATTCAAATCGTCTTCACGATGAAACCACGGATAACCGCCGAAGATTTCATCCGCGCACTCTCCAGATAGACCCACGACAAAATCCTGCTTAATTTCCTTACAAAACCAAAGCAAAGAAGAATCGACATCCGCCATGCCGGGGAGGTCACGGACATGAACCGCTTCGGTTAGATAATCTGTTAGCTGTTCTTGAGTAATTATCGATGAATGGTGCACCGTATTAAAGGTATCCGACATCATTTTAATCCAGTGCCCATCAGAGTTAGGCTGGAAATCATTAGCTTTAAAATATCGTTCATTATCTTCATAATCAATAGAATACGTATGAAGCGGGCCTTTACCTTCTTTTTGATAGGCATTTGCAGCAATAGCCGTAATAGCGCTTGAGTCCAGTCCTCCTGACAAGAAGGTACATAGTGGAACATCAGATACGAGTTGTCGCGTCACTGCATCTTTAACAAGGAAGCGGACCTTCTCGGCCGTCTCATCGAGGGTATCTCGATGTTCTTCACTTTTCACATTCCAATACCTCCAAATCCGGAGCCCTTTCCTTGATAAGGTAAGCGCATGGGCAGGTCTTAACTCCTGGATATTATGAAATACACCTGATCCTGGCTTTCGGGAAGGACCAACGCCAAACACTTCAGATAAGCCTTCGCGGTCGATCTCCGTTTTGACGTCAGGATGGGCAAGGATTGCTTTTAATTCCGAACCAAAAATGAGCCCACCGTCTCTTTCCGCATAAAAGAATGGCTTTACTCCCATCCGATCTCTTCCAATGAATAATTTCTGTTCTTTTTCATCCCAAATCGCAAACGCAAAAATCCCATTAAACAAGTCGACACATTTTTCTTTCCATTCTATATAAGAAGTTAGTAAAACTTCTGTATCAGAATGACCTTTAAAGGAATATCCTTTTAATAATAGCTGTTTTCGAATGTCTTCGGTGTTATATAGCTCTCCATTATAACAAAGCGTATATCTGCCGTATTCGTGTTCTTTCGTCATCGGCTGTTTTCCGCCTTCTGCATCGACAACCGTCAACCTTTTATGACCAAAAGCAACATGGGCTTCGCTCCAAACATTTTCCTCATCCGGGCCCCGCTTTGCCAACGTTTTTGTCATATTTTCAAGTGTTTTTGTTTCTGTCCGTAAATCCTTTTGAAAATGCACCCAGCCTGTAATCCCACACATCACACTTCATCCTTTCTATCCGGTCTATCAAAAAAATATCCGTCCCTATATTTCTGAATTTGAGCGCCAATTGCAAAGAAATCTTAAGTATTTATTAGCATGATTCCGTGGGACTCCCCTACCCTCAACGTTCATGTAGATAATGAATTGTTGAGCAAAGCATCCACTGTTTAAACATAGCCTATGCAAAGACGGAAAGTTGGTTATTTGTCCATAATATTTTAAAATATACAGTTATATTTTCATTGGATTTTGACTAAAAAGTAGGTGAGGATTCCACTATTGGAGGTATATGTATGAGTCAGCAACAACGAACTAAGTTAATGAACAGACAAACGAGAGCTTTTACCGAAGGAACAGTGGAAAATATCAATCAACAATGGATTTTTTTTGATGATGAAACTGATGAGGCTTGTTCCATTGAAGACCACATTGACAGTATCATCGAAGTGTACAGGGGGGGCCGTTGGCAGCAAGGAGTGGTAGAAGAAGAGGGGAAAATCCTCCTTCATCGAGAAATAACCTTCTTAAGAGAAAATGAACCCATCCGGATTCGCAAAAAACTGCTTTACTCTTTTGAAAGATTATTGGAAGAATTGAACGACGACTCTTTTTTTCAATTTGTAACGACCTTAAATTCACTTGATTTTTCTATTTATGATTGTATATATAGCTATAATCAGCTCACTTTTTTAAGGGCACTCTCTAACCAGTCCGGGGTAAACTTCTTCACCTTTGATAATGAAGCCCAAATTTGCCTCGTTCAGCACCATTTTTCATATGGTAAAAAGGATCACGATCGCTTTGAGTTCACCCTGAACACAGGAAAACGGATCATCATAGAAAAAGTGAATTCACAATAAAAAAATATAACTACAATTCCGTATAAAAAAAACGGGCGAATGAGATATCCTCATTCACCCGTTTTCATTATGTCTTAAAAAAATTTCATTCCTTGTGGAAGGGAGAATCCTAAATAAAGGACGAAAATAAATGCAACGATGAACAATATCCACATTGCACTCGTGCCTTTTCCTTTTTTCGTACGGACCAACACCATTTCCATCGCGGCAATAACGATGATTCCGACAATCATTTTCACTGCGTAAACACCAAAATCTGTAATCAGCATTCCGCCAGTAAGGAAAATCAATAGATAGAATAAACGTGTTATCATATGTAGCATTTTTGCTTTCGGATTTCCACTTTTAAGCATCGAATATGTGACAAAGAAAAGAATGATTCCGATAACCCAAGCTGTAATGTGTATATGAGTAGTCATTTTTTTGCCCCCTCGTTCAGTTTCTATTTCATCATATCATAGGCTTTTACAAAAAAACAAAACTAAGGTTTCGCCTAAATAGTTAAAACCAACAATTTAATGAACATCATTTACATTTCTTCTCCACTAGTCCTCTCCGACTCATAATTGGTTTTTTACCATATGTAACAAAACGCCATACATATTCAACCGGTCCGTATCTATACATTTTCATCCACAATAGGCTGAGTAGAATTTGAACGGAAAACACACCAAGAAGTAAGATAAACCCTGTTGTGTAAGAGACTGTGCCATATAAGCCTAGGCCATATGAGTAAAAAATGGACGTACAAACAATCGATTGAAATAAGTAATTACTCATCGACATCCTACCGACATACGAAAGCGCTTGGAACAGGCGAGAAGCTCTGGTTTTTTCAGCCAGCAGAGTAATCCCAGTGATATAAAACATCGTCAGCAGCGGTCCACCAAAATAATCCTGCACAAATATCGTGCCAAAATGGTATACCGTCACATACGGCAGAACCTTAATCGACAATCCTAATATCAAGCTTACGATCGATATCGCCTTCAATTGTCGTTTATACCGAACTGGATTATGTAGCCAGCCTTGCTTTGCTACGCCAGCACCAATTAAAAAGAACGGAAAAATAGATAAAAAGAGGATAATAGCATTAAATGGGTTATTCACCATATACCAATCTAGTGCCCTTTGACTTATTATTTCCGTAAATGTACCAGATTGATAAATTTGAAGAGACTGTTTCATCATCGTCAAATCAGTCGTAATCTCCATCTCTTCCCTATCAAAAACTCCTATAATAAGAAAAAGCGAGCCCAATATCGCAAAAGGGATGACATAAAAAAACGAGCCCAGCAAAATCAAATTCTTTCCTCGCACCTTATAAAAAAGTAAAAATGCAAATCCAAATATCGCATAATTAATAAGTATGTCCCCATGCCAGATGGCAAAGGCATGAATGCACCCAAGCATTAGTAGAAAAAAGAGTCTTTTCATATATAGGAAAGGAAATGAGACACCCTTTTCCTCACACCGTACCGCTAGTATGATTGCCCCGAAACCGAATAGAAACGCAAATAGCGGATAGAAACTGGCTTGCGCAACAATATCACTGAATCTGTACAAAATCCGGTCCCAACCTTCAGTCCATCGTTCAACACCATCTATATACAAGAGCGGAGAATGAAAAGAAGGCATATTCACTAAAAAGATCCCCAAAATGGCTAATCCTCGTAAAATATCAATGCTGACAATCCGTTTACTTTCCTGCAATGGAACCATCGTGTCCTTCACAGTTTCACCCTCTTTCATTCAGATTTAGCTCCAGTCCTTGTTGCAACAAGGTACAAGTACAGAATTAGAAATGGAGCGTACACGAATATTTTATAGCCTCATTGCATCATCTTTAACCAATAAATCCGATTTTTGTTTTTTTATTAGTATGACAAACAAGCTACCCAATACGCAAAAGATTCCTGCAAGAAAGAATGCCCATGTATAGGAGCTGAATATTTTAAAGATAAGTCCCCCGCCATACGCCGCCGCTGCTGCACCTGCCTGATGGGACGCGAATATCCAACCGTATACAATTCCACTTTTCTCTATCCCAAAGACTTGTCTTGAGATGCTAATGGTTGGAGGTACAGTCGCTATCCAATCCAATCCGTAAAACACAGAGAAGATAATCAGTAGGATGATTGAGCCTTCTTGTAGCGCAAAAGGTAGTAATACGAGAGAAGCCCCCCTTAGACCGTAATACCAAAACAACAACCAACGGTTATCGAAACGATCTGATAACCAGCCAGATACAGTCGTACCAATTAGATCAAAGATTCCCATAAAAGAAAGCAGAGACGCAGCCGTAACAACAGGTAATCCAAAACTAATACAGTAAGAAATGAAATGAGTCCCTATCAATCCGCTCGTTGAAAGTCCACATATAAAAAAGCTTCCTGCTAATAACCAGAATTCCTTTACTCTCACTGCTTCAATTAAAGACTGGAAAGCCATAACAATGGGATTCTTCTTTTGAACTAAATTAGCCTCTTGGCTTTCCTCTTCTAGTCCATATGGAAGAATTCCAACTTCCTTCGGGTTGTTTTTCATAAATAATAGGATGATTGCTAGCATGATTAAGCTAAGGACCATAATTAAGCCAATCGCCCATCTCCAAGAATAATTCTCTATAATAATGGCCAAAACAGGCAGTAAAACCAGCTGACCTGTAGCCGTACTTGCTGTTAATATCCCTACTGCTAGACCCCTTCGCTTCTCGAACCAACGATTCGCCACATATGGACTTAATACCGTTAAAAATAGTCCGGACCCTAATCCAATAATAATCCCCCAAATTAGAATTAGTTGCCACTCATGCTCCATGAAAAATGTGAGAATAACCCCCGCCAATAAAGTTGACATGGCAAACACCATCATTTTCTTTAATCCAAGCACTTCAATTAAAGCGGCCATAAATGGACCTGATAATCCATATAGAAAAAGACTTATCGCAAAGGCTAAAGAAATGATGGAACGATCCCATCCGAACTCATTTTCAAATGGTACGATGAATACCCCTGATGATGACCTAACGATTCCCGCTACGATAATGGAGAAGAATGTAATGATTAAAATAATCCAGCTATAATGAAAACGATTCATGCCCACACCCACATTCTCAATAATTTAAAATATTTATAATATTAACACTATATAGTTCAACAGGAGCTTTTTTATTGAACAAATTCAAGGATAATATCTGATAAAATAAAGAATATTAGAAAAATGAGTTTAGAGGAATGGTTTACAACTATACTTTGGAAAATTGCCAATAGGTTAAAATTACCTTTACTTTGGAAAATTGCCAATAGGTTAAAATTACCTTTACTTTGGAAAATTGCCAATAGGTTAAAATTACCTTTACTTTACTAATTGAATAGGAGCTTTATGATACAAAGATTGTTTTTACATGCAGGGAAATGTTGGGCCGCTAAAGTGGTCATAGGTGCCATTCCTACTGTACATTATAAAAGGGATTTTGATATCCGAAAGAGAGTATGTATATTTTTTTGTGAGGCACTTTCTCTAACGATTTAGAATAGGAAACAAATAATCAAGCTGGAAACACAATTAAAATAAGTGCAGATCCTCCCAGTTTTATTTCATTTTCCAATTTCCACATCTCTGGATCTATAATACAATTTAGCAGTGTTAGTCGTCGAACATGAAAAAACGCTGCCCATCACTGAGCAGCGTTTACGAGCATTAATTAACGAATCTACCTGATTTTCCTTTAGCTTCCCAATAATCATTACGAAGATGGATTTTTTGTATTTTTCCGGATGCCGTTTTTGGCAGTTCCTTAACGAAAGTTACACTGGTGACTGACTTGAAGTGAGCTAATTTTTCTCGTGTATAGGTCATGATATCCTCTTCGGTTAATTCCACGCCCGATTTTAGCACAATAAAGGCATGTGGCGTCTCTCCCCATTTTTCATGAGGAACGGCTATGACTGCCGCCTCAAGAATATACGGGTGTTCATATAGTATTCCTTCGACTTCAATGGAAGAGATGTTTTCTCCTCCGCTTATAATTATATCCTTCTTACGGTCGACAATATCGACATTCCCATCCTTATCAATTGTCGCCATATCTCCAGTATGCAACCAACCATTTTTCAGTGCCTGCATGGTCGCTTCTTCATTTTTCCAATAACCTAACATTACCCCGTGACTGCGGATAATGAGCTCCCCGATATCCACGCCATCATGGGCTACTTCCTCACCGCTGTCATGAATAACCTTTACTTCACTGCCTATGATAGGATAACCGGCTTTCGCTTTCATTTTGTATTTTTCTTTTTCAGAAAGGTCGTCGAATTCAGAACGAATCAATGAAATCAAACTAATCGGGGTTGATTCAGTCATTCCGTATATTTGGATAAATTCCCACCCTAGCTCTTTTTCTACCCTTGTGACAAATGCAGGCGGCGGAGCGGAACCCGCAACAACTATACGGATATCCTGCTCTATTGTGGGCACATTCTGTTCATAATATTGAAACAATGAATTAAGAACAGTTGGTGCCATATGCATAATGGAAACCTTATGCTTTTCAAGCGCATTAAATATCAATTCAGGGGTAGTTTTTCTTAAACAAACTTGAGTGGCACCATTGGCCGTATAATAAAATGGAGCACCCCAGCCATTCACGTGGAACATTGGCAGAACGTGCAAATATGTATCGCGATCATTAACTCTGATATGATGCATCGCACCTAGTGCATGCAAATAGTTATTGCGGTGAGTCAGCATGACCCCTTTAGGGTTACCGGTCGTTCCGCTTGTATAAAGGAGACTCGAAACATCATTTTCATCAACTTGCTCCCGATCGAAGCTCTCTTTATCAAAATGCTCCAACCATTTGTTGTAATCGGTTTCATTTATTTCTTCCTCTTTATAGTGCACAATGATATGTTCCACTGATTCAAGTTGGTCCTTAACAGATGAAATAAGATGGTACAAATCCTGGTCTACGAAAAGCACCTTGGACTCACTATGATTCAAAATGAAAACATAATCAGCAGGAGTTAACCGGATATTCAAAGGAACAATTACGGCTCCAAGTTGAAATATCCCATAAAAGCCTTCAAGCATTTCAATCGAATTCGGTGCCAAATAAGCCACTTTATCTCCCTTTTTAATTCCAATATCCCTTAACCCATTAGAAAGCTGGTTGACACGGCCATTTAACTCCAAGTACGTTAAGAGCTTATCATCTCCAATAATAGCTTTCTTATCGCCATATAGTAAGGCTGCTCGATCCAAAAAATGCGATAATACCAAAGGTACGTTCATCTCATCACCTCTTATTTTATTTAAAAATTGCGAATTTATCATTATATTACCATATCTGTATCTTATTATCCAATGACATTTATCACTGTTCTATAACAATATGAAATAGACAGATGAATCACATCAAAAAGGAAACAACATACAATACATTGAAACTTCCAACAATAAGGTAGGCTTACTGCCTATGCACTCGGGAAAAAACAGAATAAAAAAAGGGTGATTTTTCATGCCGGCTATCGTAGGAGTTGTTCAAGTTATTAACGTCGGTAGCAGTGGAGTTGTCCATATTGGCGACGTCTTTAAGATAAGTCCATATACCACTGCAAAAACATTTGCAGGTGCTGGCTCTTTTAATACAGGGGAATCCATTTCACTATATAATGCCTACAGTACCACAAATACGTATGATTCTGATGGTGTTGACCAGCCATTGGTATTAAATCTCTAGCCGTATTATTTTAGAAAGGAGGTCACCATGATCTTCAATATCCACCAAACAATTCAAATCAATATGATAAAAATTGAAAGCATAGCTAATTCATCCGTTTTTCAAATAGGCAGCGCCGGAGTGATTAAACCATATTCCACTTTAGCCAATACCGGCGGATACACTGAAGCCGCTCCTCAGATTGGGGCTGATGTAGTTCCAGCGACCAGTTTCGTCCCATTATAGGCATTCACTCACCTACATCTATCAAATTTCATATACTGTCATATATAAAATTTGTCATCAGAATAAAGGTGAGGTGTTGAATCGTGAATCATGATTTATATTCATATTCCATACAAATGCAGCGTTTTCTTGAAGCCCAGGATAAGCGGATTATGAAACTTGAACACGAACTCAAACGCCTGACAGATGAACTTGGCGAGTTGAAAAAAAAACCGCCAATCCACGTTGATAAAATTGAATATAAATTTGATCAATTAAAGGTCGAATCTTTAGATGGAACGCTGAATATCGGTTTAAACCCTAATGATTTAAATAAAATTGATGAATTTGCTGTAAATAACCAAGCGGTCCCACCTGCACCTTATCTATTTCCTGGCCGGGAGATTGTCGCACAGGAAATCTACAACGAGATTCTTTCAGACTTAGAAAATATGATCAGTGATACGGAAGGACAATTGAAAATATCACTTGAACCTGCCTATCACGACTTCATGAGACAGGATGTGGAGCGCCAGCTACATCAACGCATCAACATGTATTTTGATAATCTTACGTTTCCAGAACGCGCACCGCAGCAGCGGGATAACGTTAAAGAAAAGATCAGAGAAAAAGTAAAGTCTGATATTCAGGCAGCTTTGATTCAATTCATTACCAACTCACAAGCCGAGACAGGAGGAAATCCAAATGGAGTTTAATGTAACCAATCACCAACTTTGTGTTGGCGATATTCACATTACCGGGGTAGCAAGCTCTGCTTTATTTCTCATTGGGGACGTCCAAACCATCCAACTATCTTCCGCATTCGATACACCCCCGGAATCTTTTATCGTCGGACCATTCGTTCCGCTTGCTCCAAAAGGATAAAAGACATGTTTTCAAGAATATCAAAAGTAAAGTCCATTTCTTCCAAGGCGTTAATATTCAGTTCCACCATGCAAATCGGAGACTGTTCTTATATTGACGGAAATTCACAAGCATTGGCAATTCAGAAGAAAAGCGATAATTTCCAGCCACAAGAATTTCAATTCAGCGATTTCAGCATCTTTAAGATGCCCCTCTATATTCCAAGGATTGATGAACCCTTTCTTCCACAATTTTCAAACCCTAATCCCTTTATCCGTGTTGGCAATGTCCACATTATTGGGATATCAACTTCATCCGTTGTCGGTGTGGGGAATGTCGGCCATATACGCATGGAATCCAGAGTGCATCACACTCGACAGATTCCTAAAAAAAATGAAGAGACACAAAACGAGGATGGATCGAATGAAACTTAAAATGAAAAAGGAGGAATTCATATGCCAGCCATTGTCGGCCCAGTTCAAGTATTTAATGTAGCGGATGGAAATCTATTATTCGGTGATGCAGCCGTCATTTCGCCGAAATCTTCCAACAAAACTGTCACCGGCTCCGGCTCAGCGAACACAGCTGCAATCGTCTTTACGGCCAGTGGGCTGAACGGAAACAATATCCTTGATGTCAATGGAGTCGATCAACCCATTACAGGGAATAATTAGCCAAACAAAAGCCTCCTATTTCCAGGAGGCTTTTAAAATTTCACCTATTTTAGCATTTTAAATACTTGCTCTACATCTTTATCACCACGTCCTGATAAATTAACAATTAATATGTCATCCTTTGTTAACTCTTTTGCCAATTTCAACGCGTGCGCTACAGCATGAGAGCTTTCGAGAGCCGGAATAATCCCTTCTGTTTTGGACAAAATTTGAAAGGCCTCAAGAGCTTCTTCACCTTTTATTGTTACATACTCCGCTCGACCACTATCTTTCAAGAAGCTATGTTCCGGACCCACACTTGGATAATCCAAACCTGCAGCAATCGAAAAAGTTGGCTGCGGGTCTCCCTTTTCATCCAATAACGTCAAACTTTTAAATCCATGCAATACTGCCGGTACACCTTGTGAAATACTCGGGGCTTCAGCCGGTTCGACACCAACTAAACGGACATTTTCTTCATCGATATAGTGAGTAAAGGCACCGATGGCATTACTTCCACCACCCGCACAGGCAATAATCGCAGTAGGCAGCTTGCCTTCTTTTTCAAGAATCTGGCGTTTTGATTCTTCACTTATGATTGCCTGAAAATGCTTAACGATAGATGGATAAGGGTGTGGCCCTACAGCTGAACCAAGTAAATAAAAAGTATTTTTGTAGTTTTGGACCAAGTCATTTAACGCCTCATCAACAGCATCCTTTAATCGTCCCTGTCCTTTTTCGACTGCAACAACCTTGGCACCCAACAATTCCATCCGAAAGACATTCAGCGCTTGTCTCTCTGTATCTAGCTTGCCCATATAGATAACACACTCTAAACCAAACATCGCACAAGCTGTCGCAGTCGCTACACCGTGCTGCCCTGCTCCTGTTTCTGCAATGATGCGTTTAGCACCCATCCGTTTAGCCAGCAGGATTTGGCCAATCGCATTATTGATTTTGTGAGCACCCGTATGATTTAGGTCTTCACGCTTTAAATAAATTTTGGCTCCACCAATCTTTTTCGTTAAATTTTGTGCATAGGTTAAAGGATTTTCACGTCCTACATATTCTTTTAGATAGTATTGAAACTCCTCTTTAAATTCCGGATCATCCTTATATTTCAAGAATTCTGCTTCTAAAATATCCATTACTTGCTGAAGTTCTTCCGGTACAAAGCTTCCCCCGAACTCACCAAAGTATCCTCTGCTCTCCATCTTACTCGTCATACTCAGCTCGTCTCCTTTAAAAAGGTATTTTATACATTAGTATATAGCAACCTCGCAACATTTTTCAAACAATTCTGTTTATTATTTAAGTAAAAAGAGTGCCTTAGTATTATCACCTACTGTCTACCTATGTGGGGATTTTTATATGGCATTTTCAAAAAAAACGGTCTTTCCCCGATTGAATACCGAGAAAAGACCGTAGCTTAATCTATTCTTTTTTTCAATGTCTATTTGCCAGGGTTTTACGCACTTCTCTTTATACTTCCAATAAATGCGCTCCATCGAAGAAAAATAAATAACGGCTCGTTACTTTTTTATTTAATATTCCTTCGACAGCCCTTGTGTAAAGCTGTAGCTGCATCCGGTATCGATCGGCAAGAATCTCTTTTGCCCCTTCTTCATACCCACTAGCAAAACGACCGGTTATTGTATCCGTTTTATAATCAAGCAACACAAGCCCTTGTTCATCCTCAAAAATACAATCAATAACACCCTGAATCAGAATTTCCTCTTCTCCAGTTGCCCAATCACTGTAAGCCTCTTTAGCCGGCAATGACATTGTAAATGGCACTTCACGGCGAATACTTTGAGCCTTCTGCATTCTTTGACCGATATCACTGTCAAAGAAATCAACAATCGTATCCGGATTCACAGCTTCTTTCTGTTCGTCGGTCAACAACTCGCGTTGAATCAGTTCAACCATCAATTGCTGAATCGATTGAATGGTAATCTCGTTTGATAAATCGATATGCTGCATGACTAAATGGGTAATCGTTCCTCTTTCAGCAGGAGTTAGTGACTTTTCTTGCATAAAAGTCGGACGCTTCGTGATTGGCCGCTTAAATTTTCTCAACAACTCTGTGGAACTTTGCTCATCCTTCAGTTCATATTGACGTTTTAGTTCAGAAACGGACTGCTTGGAACGATGCACGGAAGCCTCATGTTCTGGGTACTCCCATTTAAGCTGTTCCTTGATATCCTGAGAAAACTCGGAAACCATTTCGACCTTCTCTGACTTCTGAACATGCTCTAGTAATTGCTCTTGTGCGAGTGCCTCTTCATCATCCAGAACTGCCAGCTCTTCACTAGGAATGACAGAGATGGACCAATTTGATGGATGTGACTCCATTTCCCAGCCAAGACCAGCTGCCCCCTGAAAGTCTCGATGACGGACAAGGGATGGACCGATCCAATCAAGATAGCTTTTTGCACCAGCTCGTACATAGTCCTTTAATAACCAATCACCGTGTGTCGCATTACTTGCCCAATTATGCTGCATTTTTTCTGCATCACTGATACTGGCAATTAAATACAGCTTTTCCTTAGCCCTTGTAAGCGCAACATAGAGGACACGCATCTCCTCTGCAATTAATTCAAGCTGCTTCTTCTTCTTAAAAGCCAACTGTGGAAGGGATGGATACGTTATCCGCAATTCAGAATTCACATACTTAGCCGCAAAACCATAATCCTTATCCAGTAAATAAGGCTTTCGTAAATCCATCATATTGAATTGTTTAGAAAGTCCGGCAATAAACACAATCGGAAACTCCAGACCCTTTGAGGAGTGAATCGTCATCAGGCGGACTACATCTTCCTGTTCACCTAAAGCCCGAGCTGCCCCTAAATCATCTCCACGTTCCTGCATTCTATCAATGAAACGCAGAAAACGAAACAGACCACGGAATGAACTCGCTTCATATTGCCTTGCCCTGTCGTACAATGCCCTTAAATTGGCCTGACGCTGTTTGCCACCCGGCATTCCTCCTGCAAAATCATAGAACTGAGTTTCACGATACAGCAACCAGATTAAGTCGGACAACGCCTCCTGCCTGGCAAGCTTTCGCCACTTTACTAGCTTTTTATAAAATGATGAAGCTTTTTCATAAAGCCCAGGATGCTCATCTGAGTCACTCCTTCTGTAAAAATCAGCTAATGCTTCATAATAGCTACCTGTATGGAATAAACGGACCTGCGACATTTCTTCTTCATCCATCCCGACGATAGGTGAACGCAAAACGGAAGCCAAAGGAATATCCTGCTGGGGATTATCAATCACTTTTAATAAGGAAATCATGATTGCTACTTCTGTCGCCTCAAAATATCCTGATGACAAGTTAGCATAAACAGGAATCCCCTGCTTCTTAAATTCTTCCATAATTTGCGGTGCCCATGGCATAGAACGAAGGAGAATGACCATATCACGATAAGTCGCAGAACGGTATTGTTGGGTTTTCATATCATATATCTGATGCTTTTCGTTTATAGTCTTTTTAATGAGCTTGGCCATCAATCTTGCTTCGAGTTGCGCCTTTTCAAGTTCCTCGGCCTCGAATCCAATTTCCGACTCTTCTGTTTCTGAATGGGATTCTGCTCCATCAATTAAATGGAGTTCAATAGGGTTTGGTTTGTCTTCGGGATACGGCGCTCCTTTTTTCAACTGGGCGTCCTCATCATAATTAATCTCACCGACTGTAATCCCCATCAGCTGTTGAAATAAGAAGTTCGTTCCATCGAGAACTTCCTTACGGCTCCGGAAATTCCGATTTAAATCGATCCTCAGACCGGATTCGTTCCCATCATGGGTAAAGCGTGTGTACTTTCCAAGGAAAAGATTCGGTTCCGCAAGCCTGAAACGGTATATCGACTGTTTGACATCGCCCACCATAAACAGATTCCCACTATATTCCCCATCTGCCGTCACCAGTTTTAAAATTGATTCCTGAACTAGATTCGTATCCTGATATTCATCGACAAGTACCTCTTTAAACTGTTTCCGATATTCAATAGCAGCTGCTGATGGCTTTCGTTCACCATCTACGGTTTCCTCTGTCAAGATTTGAAGACAGTAATGCTCCAAATCAGCGAAATCGACCAAGTTTTTTTCCGCTTTTGCGGCGAAGAATCTTTCGTCAAACTGTTTAACGAGCATAACCAAGGTATCGACATATCCCTTCAGTTCTCTTATATCACGTAGATAACTTTCGGGCTTACGAGAAAAAAGCTCTTCCTGCAACGATTTTATAATTTTCTTTGCCTTATCACGATATTTGGTAGCCTCATCCGCAATATCTTTGACAAAGTCTGCTCCCGTGCAGCGTTTTGCCGTACCAAACTTCACGTTTTGGATTTCTTCATAAAGTGCGTTCCAAGAGTGATCTTTAACTCCCGATAATTTGGCAACAAGAGCAAGGTCAGCTAAATAGTTCTCTGCCCTTGGTGCTGGCCCCCCTGGTACCTTTGTCAGTTCGAGGGAGCGCTCCAATAAATCCTTGGCTGTATCCAACTGCAAACCAATATCGAATTTTAAGGACTCGATAAATGTAAGATCGTCTATTCCTGCATCATCAGCCAGATCATACATGGCAGCGGCACTATTTAGCCATTGATTTGGATCTGGATTCGATCGCGAAAAATCATAGAGAGACCGGACTATATTCTGAAGTGCATCGTCGTTTCGATCACTTGTAAAAGCATCAACCAAATTAAAGAACTCTTCATTATCACTCTGACCATACTGCTCTTCGAAAAGCACTTCCATTACTTCATCACGTAGTAGCTGTGCCTCTGTAGAGTCCGCAATTCGAAAGCCTGGGTCGATTTCCGTCAGATAATAATACTTCCTAATCACCTCTAAACAAAAGGAGTGAAGCGTGGAGATCGAAGCTCGATTAATCAAGCTCAACTGCTTACGCAGATGCTGTGAATGCGGATTTTCATTAATCGCTTTTTCTAATGCCTCGCTGACCCTGTGACGCATCTCGGCAGCCGAAGCATTCGTGAATGTCACAACAAGGAGTTCATCAACATCAATCGGATCATCTTCTGAAACAACCTTTTGAATAATTCGATTGACTAGCACCGCAGTTTTCCCTGAACCTGCCGCCGCTGCAACCAGAATGTCCTGATTTTTTGCCCAAATCGCTTTCCATTGATCTTCCGTCCAAGTAACGTCACCCGGAAGCGCAGGAATTATTGTTTTGCTCATCTTTCACCCTCCCCTCTTAATAAATCCAGAACATCATTTTGTTTCTTCTGAGCTAAATTCCTAAATTGATTCTCCTCCAAAGACTGATCGAATTGACATACTGATTTAAACGAACAGAAGGTACATGGGGTTTTTTCCTTTAATTTATATGGTGTGATATCTACGTCACCATCGACCATTCGATCACCCGCCTCCTGATAGACCCGGCGTACGTGATGATTCAAAAGTGAAAACTCTTCCCTACTCGCAACTTTGGAAGCTGCTAAAAGCGATCCATCCTTTTTAAATCCAGCTGGAATGATGTCAGATTTACTGGAAGTCTCTATATCAAGCGATGTATCCATCATCTGAATAACATTTGTATGATCTAATACAAGTCCATTCATTTTAAAGCTCTTATAGATTTCTTCCTCAATTTTATCCAAACTGAGCATACCCTTTGATTTAACAACCGGATTATGAACATGAAAATACAAAACACCGGCTGGAATCGCTTCTTTGCCGATAAGTGAATGGGAGTGGGTAACGACGATATCGAGATATGTCAGCATTTGCAGAGCAAGTCCATAGTACACTTCACTCATGTTTAGCTCCTTTTCACTCGATTTATAATCGAGCACACGCAAATAGACACCCTCACCTTCTTCCGCTTTATCAACACGATCAATCCGCCCAATTAATTCCATTTCCGTGCCGTTTTTCAGTGTGAACGAAAGTGGCGGCAGCTCTCCATTTTTCCCGAAGCCAAGTTCCAATCCTATTGGAGCAAATCCGCTCACCTTGGCATGTTCACTTAAGACGATTGATGCCCGCCCAATTACATGTTCCAATTTCCTTCGTAAATAATGATGCCGGTTCGTACTTAACAAAATCTGATTTTGAAGCTTTGGAGCAAGCCTTTCCACTGCGTTTCTGGCCAATTCCAAGCATTGCTCTTTTGTCAATGAAGACCAAGGAATATCATTTTCCTTTAAATAATCCGAAATCATTTTTAGCGCTCCATGGAACATTTCACCAATATCCGGTGCATCCAGACGGAAAATCTGCCTTTCCCTTAATTTCAAACCATGAGCAGCGTAATGGGAAAACGGGCAGCTATTAAACATTTCCATCCGCGATACACTTGTAAGAATGCTTTCACCATATAATTGCTTACTTGTTTCTTCAGATAATTTCTTCGTTTTATTTTGGTAAAAAAGACTCGATAATACCTTAGCTGCTGCGGGACCAACCATTTCATCTTCAATAATGGTATTGTATACATCCCACCAGAGTGAATGGATGGGGTAGTTTCGTTTTTTCAACTGCAATTGGGCAGCCAGATAAGACAGGGCCACATCATAATTCGCGGCATACTTCACCTGCTCCTCAGCAGACAGGTCCGATGGGTCGTTCATATAAAAAGAATCGGTAACGTGCGGCAGGACGTCCCTTACCCTCTTTAAATAAGAAGAGGGTAAGAGAGCTTTTCCTTCCTCATCGGCAAGCGGATACGATAAATAGAGCGCTTCAGCCGGTGTAGTAAATGCTTTATACGCTGTAAACTCCTCATCCAAGAGGCGAACCTTCGAACTTGGGGCAACGTCAAGTCCACTTGCCAAAAGCGTTTCGCGATCACTATCGGAAAATACTCCATCAGATACAGCTTTTCCTGGCAAGACCCCTTCATTTAGACCAATGACAAAAGCTGTCTTAACATCATCAAGACGAGATAGATCGAGATTAGCGACAAGCACTTGGTCAATTGCCGGCGGTACTAAAGAAAATTCAAGGGACTCCAGACCTGCTTCAATGATTACCGCAAACTGTTTCATAGAAAGCTCTTCTTCGCTTAACAGCTCGACGAATTGATCTAGCAGGTCGACGACTGCATTCCACGATTGTTCATGCTCTCTAGCTGAAACCAAATCTCCTGCTTCTTCGGCCTCCAGCTTTAGCTTTTCCAATTTTTCCGGTACATGTAATTCTTCAAGATATAGATAAAGGGCTTCGCATATTTCTCTACCATTTTGAGACTTTTTCACTCGTTTTGAGAGCTTCAAAATGGGCTCAGTAAATAATTGCTTCAGCTCATTCAGTTCCTGCTCAAGCTTCATTTCCTTATCCGTTTGGGCTCGGTCTTCGAGCTCTAGTCCACGGAAGCGGCGGTAGGTCCATCGATCTTTAGAAGTCCACTTACCTCCTTTAATCCCACGAGCAAGCACATAATTTTCAAGCTTATCTACCTGCTCACGCATTCGGTCGTGGCTTTTTTGAAGCGGGAATAGTAGCTCCGTTTTGATTGCCCGAAATACAGGTTCATAACGCCAATAGCCATTTATGATCTCCAATGTCGATCGAATCAGTTCAATCAGGGGATGATTGAGCATAGTTCGTTTAGAATCCACGAACAGTGGAATTTGATAATCCCGAAAAACTGTTTGTAAAATATCTTCGTATGCTTCTCCATTGCGAACTAAAATCGCAATATCCCGAAAGCGGTGCTGTTTTTGTCTGACAAGTGTTAAGATGTTCCGGGCGACCCCTTCAATTTCAGCCCTGCGGTTAACTGCCTGAGCAATCGTTACTTCAGAGGGGTTCTCAAAAGTTCGCGCAGGACGTTGGGCAAAATAGGTTTCCAGATGATTCAGCCCCGGACTCCCACCAAACCTTGCTGTACCGTTTAGAATGCGATCTTCTGCTATTGGAATTCCAGCCCTTAATCCCGCTTGATAAAGCTGATGATACAGATTCCCTGTTTGCCTGAAAAGCTGCAGATCATCAGGCGCATATTGTCTGTAGGGCTTATCTAATGTCAACGCAATTGTTACACTCTTGCACAGCTTCATCATTTCTTCTACAATCAATAATTCCTGTGGTGTCAAGCTGTAAAAACCATCGATGTAAATATCCGAGTCTCTTATATAGGAAGACTCTGACATTTTTTCTATAAGTAAAGTAAAATAGTCTTCAGAATCTAAATATTTTCCAATCATTTCATCCTCAAAAGCCTGATAAACCAGTTCAAGGTCATGTAGTTTATCCTGAATTCCATTGCCTCCCGGTGATGTTTCGGTCAAATAGTTTTGAATGTCATCCGGTTGGATGCAATATTGCTTGAATTCAGCCAGCATTTGTTCCATTTGAGCAATGAATCCCTGCTTATCAGCAGATCGGCGAAACATTTTCAAATCTTCTTTTTTATCATCCAAAATCTTTCGTATCAACATATTAACGCCAACACTGTCCAAATGAAGACGGCTCATTCCGCCAGTTTCCTGCAGAACGCGCCAAGCTAGCCTACTAAAACTGAATACCTGTGTCCGTATCATTCCAGCGAGGCCTGGCGTTTTAACTAATTTATATTCCGATAGAAACGTCATCTGATCAGGAACGAGGTAAATTATTGGATTGCCTTCGGGGTCCTTATCCAATCTGGAGCGAATTTCGTCCAAAACATTCGAAGTTTTCCCTGCACCCGATCTTCCTAGTAAAAAACGTAGTGACATCTTTTTCCCCCTTATACAACATAATATCTAGACCTATCATACCAGAAATACTGCCGTCTTTTTGACATGGTTTCTGTTTCCAGTTTCGATTTGTTTCCTATTATTTTACCGTTTCCTTAATAATAATACCAATCGTACGTTCGTGTTTTAATCAAAAGAAAAAGCCCTCAATAATTTCGGGCTTCCGCAATCATTCACCTTTAAACTGCAAATTAAATTCTTTGATTGGCCAATATCGCACATCAACTTTACCAACTACATTTTCAACTGGTATGTAACCAAAGTGGCGGCTGTCCGCACTTTCAAGACGATTATCCCCCATAACAAACAGCTTACCATCTGGGACAGTGGTCGTATCAGTGATTTCTTTTAATGTAAAATCACCCGTAAAGTTCTGCCCCGGGAACCCCTCCTTAAACTTCTCAAGATAAGGCTCATTCACTTTCTCACCATTTACATAAAGCCAATCATCCTTGTAACGAATGCGGTCACCTGCAATCCCTATAACTCGTTTAACATAATCTTCGTGTGAATTCGCATGAAAAACAATTATGTCAAATCGGTTGATATCCCTGATTTGATAATTAATTTTATTCACTACAAGTTTGTTACCTTCTTCAAGTGTCGGCTGCATCGACTCCCCTTCAACATCATAGCTTGAAAAGAAAAATGTACGGATTAAGATGTAAATAACAAAAGCAATCATGGCTGCTTTTACCCAGTCGGATAAAGAATTTTTGTTTGTTTTTTCCATCTATTTCAACCCCTACTGCTGCATTTATATTCTAATACTTATTTCCCTTCTTCTCTCTTCATGCTTTTATTTAGCCGGACTTCCAATCTTTTCCCTACATACCATAGGATAAAAATGACAATGCCTATGATAATTGTACGCACAGGCTTATGAATAATGGATGCAAGATCATAACCTACAAAGCTAATCGTAAAGATCATCACTGCTTTCCCACCTATAACAGCTAGTCCATATTGCAACGGGCTGACCTTTGAAAGTCCCGCCACGATGTTCACAATAGCCGATGGTGTAAAAGGGAAGCAGAGCAGTATAAACAGAAACCCGAATCCATGATTTTCCACCCAAACCATTAGCCTTTGCACCTGTTTATGTTTCTGCAAAAAGCGAAAAAACCTCATTTGACCATATCTTCTAATAACTATAAAGATCAGAAAAGCTCCCGCTACCGCCCCAATCCAAGAAAATAAAAACCCCCACCAGAGACCAAAAGCCGTTGCATTAGCGAGTACAAACACAAATAAGGGTAAAAAGGGCAAAAAAGCTTCCAGCATCGGTAGCAAAATTCCCGGGATTGGACCGAATGAGCGATATTGCTGAATAAGTGCCGATATATTATCAAGTGTAAACCACTCACGTATAGTATCCAAGTCCATAATTATCTCCCTCGACATGCCGACTATTAAAGCAGCATAAACTTATTAAAAAGCTGTTCTATTTTAGATATATCACTTTCCTCTGAAATTGCAAGAATTATTATCCATATATAATCATACTTTCCCTATCTCAGGAAAACATAATCTTATTAACAAAAATTTCATCATCCCAACAAACCGCTTGCATATCAACTGATAATCCATTAAGATGGATTAAAGAACATATGTTCTTATTTATATGAAGCATACATATTAATATGAAAACCTGCTTTTTTAGAAAGGAGCGGTCATGATGACCCGCATTCCAGAGGATGACCGAAATATGATTGAAAAAGCCATCTACCTTCCTATGGTGATTACAGTCTTAAACCGGGATCTCAAGGTCATCGAAATAAGTCCGTTTAAATTAAAAAGGCCCTATTCAGAACTAGTGGAACATGTTTTAAAAGCCGTTCAGGAAGAGCTTGCCGAGGTGCGGCGCTATTTGCGCAAGGAGAATATTAAGGTAAGTGAAATGAAACGCGATGAATCCTTTACGATGTATTGTTTTTTATATAAAGGATACGAGGAACATCATAATTATTTCAATCCCCGCCTTCGCAACAAAACCGAAGACTTATTGTGTAATTACTTTTTCGAAAGAAGTCATCGATCCAAGGAAGTTTAGGGAATGTATTTGTTTAAAACCGCCTATTGAAAGTTTATAATAATTTAAATGATGGGCTACTTTTTTCACATTATTTAAAAGGATCTCCTCCCTTTATCTGAAAAGGTTTTATTATTCATTTCAGAAACTTCATGCACTTACTAGGGGTTGTTTATTCCTATATATGAATGTGAATATTTACATTCAAAGAAATTCGTAGAGAGAGATATAAGGGGTTAATGGAACGCTGTTGGCTATATTTTCCTTGGATAAATAGTGTTATAGGCTCAAACTCTTCAGAAGAAGTATCTGTATATCACTCACTCCAATTGCTTCATAACTTTTAGTCAATATAAACACCTTAATTATGGTTAAAAAGGTTCTCCATGATAATAACAATATTGTTAAAGAAAATGACTCCAGAAGATTTAAAGGATTAACACCTTTATTCCATAACTTTGTAAATCCATTTGGTGCGTTATAAAGAAGCATTTCTGACTGGTTTTTTTCAAAAAGGGCATGTTTTAATCGTATGGTGGGTCTCTTAAAAAAAAGATTGGTCATCTTCTGTCTACGATGTCTCACAAGTCCCCTATTGTTAACAACTAACAACATAAGTATAAGAGATATTAAAATGGCAGATAAACGAAGTATATACGTATTGTTTGGAAAGGGATGTCCCTCTCTTTATGCCCCTTACCAAATATTCATTATGGGGGCTTATAAATATCCCCCATTTAAAATGAATATCAGATTCAAACAGCATCTTGGTGTATGAAAGGACTCGTCATGCAATCGTGAATTTCGCAAGGTAGTTTTACAACGCCACCATTTCGAACAAATCCTCTTAAAAAATAAAAGAGTACTAAATTATAAGTATAACAAAATCATTTTCTTTAATATATGAAACAATTGACATCCATTATACTGATGCCTATACCACTAATAAGTATAATTCGTTTAATATTTTTTAATTCTTTGTAAAAAAGCATTCCACTCAAAACGCTTATGCCATCTGAACCAATACCAGTCCAGATGGCATAAGCCTATCCTACAGGAAGAGTTTGTATGGCCACAGATAATAAATAAAAGCTAATTCCGGCGAAAAAAGTCAAGAAATCGTTGGTTAAATTTTGTAAAACCATCTGTAAGTTTCAATAAAATCAAACCTCCAATTTATGCTAATATTGCCATTATTAACATGACCCATGCCATTTTTATCATTTCTTCTTTACTTATAAAATGCCAATCTCTAACATTCCTCTAATAAAAAATAGAACCTAGCTATATTATCACCTCTTGTTTGTCATTCTATTCCAATGACGTTTTTCACTTTATTTTCAATTGTTATTACGATGATGTCATCTTTAAACCAATGACCCCTATTAAAATAAGACCAAGTGATATAAATTGAGAAAAAACAAATCGTTCTTTAAACCATAATATACCGACTAAAGTGATTCCTACACTACCAATACCAGTCCATACTCCATAAGCAACTCCAGCAGAAAGTACTTGCATAGCTTTAGAAAGGCAGTAAAATGAGAGTAAAAAGCCGATCGTCATCACGTATATAGGCCATTTTTTTCTTGTACCATCCATGTATTTCATTGCAATCGTAGCAATGACTTCCTCAAGACCAGCTATTAATAATAATCCCCAAGCCATTAATGCTCACCTCTTGTTTTCTCATTATCTTTTTTAGTGAATGTCTTCATTCCGATAATTCCTGATAAAAGAATCATCAGAAAGAAAATTTGTCCAAAAGAGTAAGATTCACCTAAAAATACCCCCGCGATATATGTGCCTACAGTTCCAATTCCTACGAATACAGTATAAGCCGCGGCTACAGGAATCGTTTTATAAGAACGAATGAGTAAAATGAAACTTACTGCAATTAAAAGAAAGGTGATTACCCAATCTAAAAAGGAATCTGCATACTTAAGTCCTGATGCCCAAACTACTTCTAAAATACCAGCAACAAGCACTAATAACCAACTCATATTAATCACCTCTCTTACTGAATGAATGTCAGTCATTTTTAATGAAATAAAAAGTATTGGAAAAGATCCAATAACTTATTTATGTTCTAAATAACGCTCTTTTTAAAAAGTTAAATATCTCACCCTTAAATACTTCGAGGGTATCATCTTGCTCATGACTTATAAAAAATCGTTCCGCTGAATTTTCAATAAGGTTTATAATCATTCTAGCCGTCCATTTAACATTAATGTCACTGATTATCTGGTTATTTTTAATGGCATTATCTATTATATCCTCAAGCCAAGAATAATAAGGCTGATATATCGATTCCCATTTCTCCATTGAATAATCTATAGCAAGCCCGGAATAACAAAGGACAATAACATCTTTATGTGCATCTGTTACGTTAAAGGTTTCATCAATCACAACTTCCAAGACGTCCCAAAAGTTTTTTTCCGTTTGAATCTTTTCCTTAATTCCTTCTAAAGTAATGGTAAGAAGGTTATCTGCAATAGCTGGTATTAAAGCCTTTTTTGAAGAGAAATATAAATAAAAAGTTCCTTGTGCCACTCCAGCCTTTTTTACGATATCTGAAATGGAAGTCTTATCAAGGCCTTTTTCAGGGATGACATCAATGGCGGCCTTTAAAATTTTTTCATATTTTCCATCAGGACTGCTTGCCATATTATGAACCTCCTTCGTGAATGAATGACTGTCATTCATTATATATTAATACTAATGAAATGTCAAAAAGGTTATGATGTTTTCCACAATCGAATGCATATAAAAGGATGCTCAATTCCTGATTCAGCGAAAAGGTTGATGGATTTTTCATATCATTGTAAAATATATCTTTCCATTGATTTCATTATAGGAGATATACTTATTATGGCACATCTATCTAAATGACGCCTGTCTTACAGTTTTGTAAGGCAGGTTTTTAATTTAGGGCAGTTTATATACCTGCTTAAATTAGAATAGGCGAACCTCCACTTAGGAAGTTCGCTTTTTGAGGTTTTAATAACATGATTGATACAAATCAACACTTCTTGCAAATGCTTTGCTTAACATAATTAGCTAGCGTGGATTATACTTTGACATCATCTCTGAAGCTTTTCCCCCATTTGCATCGGTGAACAAATAGAAAGACTTTCTCTTTGTTTCCTCAATCCTTTGGATTAGTTTAGTTTTTAAAAAAGATGTCCGATGCAGCTGGTTTTCAAAAGAACTGCATGATACTTCTATATCGATGGTTTGTTTATTTCGGAATGTAACCTTTGTATGTTTTGAATCTAAGCGATCATAGGATACCACATGCTCATGAGATAACCAGATGCATTGAGGACGTAAGGGAGATGTAGTCGGAAAGAAGAAAATTGAACTAGTTGGATCAATCGCAATCGGCGCTTTATGAGTGATATTTATAAGCTGTTTCGTTCCATCCTTTCGGCCCTCATAACTCGATCCAAAGTACTCACAGCTTTTCTTGACAATTTCCAAAGGTTTGAATGGGGAAATGAACTCGTCCTCCAATTCAACGATTTGGGCGTATATTTTACTTCCATAATTGATTGGCATAACCATTAAAGTATAGGGATTGATTTCATATTCTTCGATAATTCCCTGACAACTTTCCTTCAACTTACAACCACCTCTTCCTCACTGCTATTAAAAGTGTAACTTTCAGCATTTGTTTATTATTTTCCCTCTACTGAGAAAACAGCTAAGATTTCGATCAAGCCTTTTACCCTGCCCCCTCCCTAATACCCCATATGGCTATAGAATATAGGACAGTTAGTTAATATGTGTTAAATTCCTCACTATAATAGCACAATTAGAATAGGTTATAAGTAAGTTCACAAAAAATTAAAAATTCTTTTCAAACGTGGTCATTTCGTCATCTAAACGACACATTCCCTTTTAACATCCAAATATTTTAAATTTTCTGTTGATTTTATCCACATAAATCCATATACTAATAAAAAGGGTCAGGGGTGGTTACTTTGAAAAATGAAAAATCTTATTCAGAGTCAGTGAAGTCCTTATCAATGAGCGAAATGAAAAACGATGCTGTAGTTCAGGAAATGTTAATTGATATGATTATTCTAGAATCCGTCCTTAATACCAAAAAGAATATCCTTGCGAAACAAATTGATGAAGCGTTAGATACGAAAGACAAACCTTTATTCCTAAAACTAAGTTCTGAAATGAACATTTTGCTAAAACAATTTGGAAATTAAAAATGTTTGATTAAAAATAGCTAAATAATCAAAAAGCCTCCCCAAATGTCGGGAGGCTTTTCTATTTCCTTATCATTCTTTATGAAACATCCCCATGACCTCGGCTGTTTCAGTTATATTTACAAAAGCATTCGGATCCACTTCTTTTATCATAGCTTTTACATCGGTTAATTGATAACGAGTAATGACGGTCATCATTACTTTACTCTTTTCTCCGGAGTATGCACCTTCACCATCCATGACAGTAATTCCCCGATATAAGTTGGTAAGAAGCTTCTCTTTCAATTCGTCACTCTGCTTCGTAACAATCATTAATGTTAATTTAATGTGATTAGAATGAATTGTATCGATCACTTTTCCTGCTGCATATATTGAAATCAATGTATATAATGCGGCATCCCAACCAAAGATGAACCCTGAGATAACAACCACAACTGCATTCATCACCGATAGTAATGAACCAAGTGGAAAGTCGCTTTTCTTAGCCAAAAGCATTGCAATGATATCAAATCCGCCGGAAGATCCTGAAGCACGGAAGATGATACCGATACCAACCCCCGAAATGATTCCTCCAAATAAAGAAGACAGAATTGGTTCAGTGGACACTCCATGAATCGGAATGATATACAAACTGACAGATATTACGACAACTGATAATATCGTATATGTGATAAAACGTCTTCCTAATTTTATATATCCCAGAATCAACAGTGGCAGATTTAACAGGAAATTCAATATCCCTGTGTTAACTGGGGTAATGATTCCTAACATAATCGCAAGCCCACTAAGTCCGCTGCTCAAAATTAAATGAGGAATCAAAAATAGATTGTAGGCTAATGCAACAAGCACTGAGCCTATAATGATGAAAAGTACATTATACATAACTGATCTCCTTATAAACCAACTGGGAATTTAATTTATTATAGTAGAGAACCTAAGATTTATAAATTAAAAGTTTTTTCTGAAAACAAATTACAAACTTCAACTTTCCCCGAAATAAGGCCAGTAAAAAAGCCAGCTGATTTTCAGCTGGCTTTCAATAATCCTTTGTATCATCATTTTCAACAGTAGAAATCCGCTCAAGCATCGTTGGATGGGAATAACGCAGCCATTTAACTAGTAATGGGGGATTCACCTGACTCAACCCCGCCCTCGTGAGTTCCTGGAACGTTGTGATTGCCGATTCTTTATCACCAGTCATTTCAATAGCATAACGGTCAGCCCTTGTTTCTTGATATCTGGAAACATAATTGGACAGCGGACTGGAGGCAAACAGTAATACAGCCGTAATTAAGAGAAATAATGGAAGTGAAGAGATGCTATCAACCGAATGTATTTTTAACATGTGGCCCCAACGTCTAATAAAGTAATTCATGATTTTCGATGTCAGCCATAAACCAACTAAAGTCATTCCTAAATAACCTGCTATACCAATATATATATGCTTTTCAACATAATGAGCCATTTCATGTGCCATGATAAAAAGTATTTCATCTTCCTCTAGTTTGTTCAAGATCGTATCCCAAAGAACAATTCTTGAGTTCGAACCTATACCAGTTACATATGCATTCAGGGCATTTGTCTTTTCTGCCATATTTACTTCATATACATGTTCCGCCGGAATTTCGGCCTGTGCGGCAAGTGCCAATATTTCCGTTTCTAATTCTTTATTTTTCAGTGGATAAAATTCATTATACAGCGGATCAATCAATACAGGCTGTAAAAACATCAGGAACAATGAAAATGGAATCGACAACAACCAAGCGTAGAGCCACCACTTCTTCACACTTTTCTTCATTAACCAATATAAAACTGAAACGATGATGAACATCATCCCAAAGTTCACCCAGAAATCGATGACTTCATCCTTCATCCACGAAGAGAAACTCTGGGTACTGATATGGTAACTTTTACTCATCCTGTAACCAATGAAACTGATTGGAAACAGCGCTAGATAAGAAACCAACGAAAGCCAAAATAAATAAATACCTGTTTGGATCACTTTCCATTTAGAGGTCCCCAAAGCCGATTTTTCAAATGCTTTTGAAAACCCAAATAATAAAACAAAAAAATACAATAGCCATTCATATGGAGTCGAAACGAAAAAAAGAAAATTCCGCAACCCTGAATACTCTTCGCTAAGCTTTAGTTCCCTTGCATTCAGAAATGTTGCAGGATCTGCTGCAGTACCACGTAATGCTTGGGGAATAGAGGTATCTGCCCCATAGAAAATATACCAATACATCACTGCTACAAAAAGTATATATAAAAGAACCGCTCTTCCTGCCCATTTCCTAACCATTACGACCCTCCTTTAAATCTAACCTACCTCTTATAGTTTAATCCAAAATGGACATGTTAGAACCGTATTTCCGTCTCCATATCATATAATGACAATAAATGTTCAAATAATCTTCATCATTTCGCCCGTTTTCATTCCATTGTTTAGAATTCAGTCCTGTATAGTGAAGATAGATAATTATAAAGACTTGGGGTGACAAACAAAGATGAAAAAAATTTATATTATTTTTACAATTTTATTAGTGATGGGCATTGGATCAGGTATCTTTTATTTTACAGAATACCGTCAGTCAAAAATGTATTTTCCAGATGATATAGTGATGAGAACACAAGAGGGTGAAACATTCAGCTTCTCTGAATTAGAACCTAAAGTCCGGCTATTGGAGTTTATGTATATTGATTGTCCAGATTTATGTCCAAATACCACATTTCAAATGCAAAATATTCGAGATCAATTAGTTAAGAAAAATATTTTTGGAAGTAAAGTGGAGTTTTTAACTATCACTTTTAATCCGGAAAAGGATTCAGCTGAAAAAATAGATGCGTATGCAAATACATTTGAAGTAAATAAAACGGATGGCTGGGAGATATTACAAGGTTCACCTGAAGATACCAAAAAGCTAACTGACCAATTTGATTTTCTTTTTCGAGATTCAGGAACCGGCGAATTTGTCCATACTACCGCAACCTATTTGCTCGATGTTGAAAATCGTGTCGTCAAAGTTTTTGGAATGGGTGAATTTGATTTCGATAAAGAGGCAGTGTATAAAGCTATTTTGAAAGAAGTCGATTAATTGCGAAAAAAGCACCCTCTTGAGTAGTAACTCTTTCATACTCCATATAGAACTCCTGTTTTTAATCACAAAAAAAGCTATCACCGTATAATTTCAGGATGATAGCCTTTTTCTTTGTTCCTCATCAATGAGTTTGTCTAGTTGGATTATGCTTTCCTTTGCACGCTGGAAATCAATTTTTCGATAATGGTGTTTTCCACCTTCTTCTTCATCTTTTTCGTCGGCCCATTTGACGACCTGCTGAAGCGGTGTTCGAATAATATCATTTGAAGGTAAAAATGAATCGGTGTGAAATAAAATGGCGAGGGAAATAGTCTTGGCTTTAACCGGATTTTCTCCAAGCCGGATTAACAGTTTATGAGCTCTTTCTGCACCTTTAATAGGATGGATATCATTTTGTTTGTACAAGTCATAATCCCATTTTCCATTGCGGTACCAGGTGAAATGACCCATATCATGCAAAAGACCAGCTTTGGCAGCAATATCAGGATCTACGTTATATTCGTTTGCTAGGTGAAACGCATGATAGGCAACGGCAATCGCGTGTGCAAGGCCTGATCTGTTCAAGTATTTTTGAGCAATAGGATGTGTAAAAATATCTAAAAGCTCTACATCTCTCATCTTACCCCTCCTTACATGTAGTGAAATTTTTAATGACAATCATAACTCTTTTTGAAACAAGAATCAAGACTTTAAGCTCCCCACTATATACTTTATGCATGGCGATACACTTTGCTTGTACAAAAAGGAGACTATTGCATGTGATAGGCAATAATCTCCTTAGATACAAATCATATTTAGTTTTGAGTTACATGAGTTTTCAAGGAACGACGTAAAATTTTTCCTGTCGTATTTTTTGGAAGTTCATCTAAGAACTCAATTTTTGATGGGACCTTATATTTAGCTAAATGTTCTAAACAATAAGCAAGTAATTCTTCCTCGGTCAATGCATTATTTTTTTTCACCACGAAGCATTGAACGACTTCACCTTGATTAGGATCCGGCACGCCTATCGCTGCGGCTTCAACCACTTCAGGATGGGCGTATAAAACCTCTTCGACTTCACGCGGATAGACATTATAACCACCAACAATGATTAATTCCTTTTTACGATCTACAATAAAAAAGTAGCCTTCTTCATCCATCCGGGCTAGGTCACCAGTATATAGCCAGCCGTTTTTTAAAACAGCAGCCGACTCTTCCGGCATTTTGTAATACCCTTTCATTACATTCGGACCTCTGACAATCAATTCGCCCACTCCATTGACAGGCACTTCCTCATCAAGCTCATTTACGACTTTGTTTTCAACATGAAGGATTGATGTTCCGATTGATCCGGCCTTCCTTGGACGATCCAAAGGATTAAAGCATGTGACAGGTGATGCTTCAGACAAGCCGTAACCTTCTGAAACAATAATATTAAATTTCTGTTCAAAGGATTCCAGCAGCGAAACCGGCATGGCAGACCCACCTGAAATACATATTCGTAACGAATTCAAATCTTCTTCTTTACCATCTGGATATTGGAAAAGGAAATTATACATTGTTGGTACGCCAGCAAAAACAGTCGCATTAAATTTTTTGATTAGCCTGAATATTTCCTTTGGACTGAATTGCGGGACAATTAAAAGTGTACCTCCGCTCAACAATGGAGCATTCACAACGACTGTTAAACTGAAAACATGAAACATTGGCAGTGTCGTAACAACACGGTCATTTTCCGTGATTTTTAAATATTCGCCGACATCATGTGCATTGGAGTAAATATTTGTATGTGAGAGCATGGCACCTTTTGGCTTTCCAGTGGTCCCAGAAGTATATAGAATGATTGCCGTATCTTCAGGATCCAGTCTCGGTCCTAAAAAGTGGACATCCCCCTTTTTCAGCATCTCTGTAAACGATTTCATTTTAGGGTAAATATTCAGTTTACTTATATCCCCATTAGCCGGTTGCGTTTCACAAATTACATACTGTTCAACACTTGAAAGAATGGGGTTCATATTCTCTAATAAGGGTAAAAGCTTATCTAAAGCTACAACGACCTTTACATCGCCATTATTCAGGATGTACCCAATTTCATCAGGTGTGTAAATTGGATTTATTGGTATTACGGTCGCCCCTGCTCGTAAAGCCCCATACAACGAAATAATAAAATGTGGAGAATTGCCTAAAACCAACGCAACATTATCACCAGTTGAAACACCAAGCTTATGTAGTTCGTCTGCAAACTTTGTTACGGCTTCATCCAATTCTCCATATGAAGTGGATTGATCCATAAAATAATAAGCTGGCTTATCAGCCTTTCTTAAAGCCGTTTGATGAAGCTGTTCAGATAAATTCATCGTTCTCCCTCCCTTGTAAAAAGCATGAATGAATAATCATTCATTTTTAACTCAAACTAAATACAGTTTTATTATATTAAAAGTAAATGATTACAGCAACATTTTTATCCAAATTCAAGCAATTAATGTCATTATTAGACACAAAAGCCGTCCTTATAGGCTCGGACGGCTTTTCAAAATTAATATATTAAAGCTAATATCTCATCTTTTGTTACATTGCCAAAATAATGTCGAACATCTATTTCATCTAATACCGAGCTGATAGATTCTTTTTCATAACGAGTTCCAGTAAGCTTTTGTTCTATGTCAATAACTTCGCCAACTCCAAAGAAGTCACCGTAAATTTTACAGTTCTCAATGATTCCCCTATTCACTTCAAGACGGATATCAACCGAACCAACCGGGAACCTATGTGAGTTTTGCAAGTTGAATTTAGGTGATTTTCCGTAGTTCCACTCCCAGCTTTGATATCTTTCCTCTGAGATTTTATGAATCTTATCCCAATCTTCTTCTGTTAAAACATACTCCGTAACTTCTCCACTATCTTTAAAAATATTTTTCAGAAGGAAAGAACGAAATTCCTCAACAGTCATCGGTTTTTTTAGAAAATCAGCGATATTACCGACACGGCTTCTAATCGATTTAATCCCTTTTGACTCAATTTTATCTTTTTTCACTTTTAAAGCGGAAACAATATGGTCCATTTCTGATTGAAACAACAATGTCCCATGACTGAACATCCTGCCCTTCGTTGAAAACATCGCGTTGCCAGAGATTTTCTTTCCTTCAGCAAGAATATCATTTCGTCCACTTAATTCAGCATGAATTCCTAGTTTTTCAAGAGTTTCTACCACAGGTTGAGTGAATTTCTTGAAGTTATGGAAGCTATCCCCATCATCTTTCGTGATGAAACTGAAATTGAGATTTCCTAAATCATGATAAACCGCTCCACCCCCGGAAAGACGTCTGACAACAGTAATACCGTTATCTTCAACATAATCGGCATTAATTTCTTCAATCGTATTTTGATTTCTCCCTATGATGATTGAAGGACGATTAATATAGAATAAAAGATAGGTTTCATCTATATTTAAGTGTTTGAGTGCATACTCTTCAATAGCCAGATTAATCTGTGGATCTGTGATTCCTTTGTTATCAATAAAAAGCACCTTTGTTCCCCCTTGTCGACTTCATTCATACCCCTGATGATTCATTTATAGTTGAAATTCGAGATTGCTTTTCGCTACTGCAATTTCCCGTTTGAATGCCTCTGATGCTTCTTTTTTCAGTTGATTCAGATCACCATAATGTGGAAGATGAGTTAAGAGTAAAAGCTGGACGTCTGCCTTATCAGCAAGTATGCCCGCTTCCCTAGCTGTCATATGACCGGCCTTTGAGCCGTCCATATTGCTGTAAAAGTTGCTTTCACATAATAAAACATTTGCATCCTTGGCGAAATCAGCCAACTCATCCATATAAGAGCTGTCCCCTGTGTATACAATCGAATGATTTTCAGCCTCTATTCTCATTGCAAAGCATGGAACTGGATGTTTTGTTTTCATAAAAGTAAATTTGCATGGACCGATGGTTAAAGGCTCATCAGCAGAGTAGGCAATCCCCTTTGTTATATCTTTATAGGTTAACTTTTCAAATTCGGCTGCATCTAAATCATGACCATAAATAGGAATAGTCCTTTTTTCGCTGCCAAGTATTTGCTGAATTAGCGCAGCGTGTTGCAGGACACCTACATCCGCTACGTGATCCGGATGATAGTGGGATAATACTACCGCACTGAGTTCCTCCGGCTTCATATGATTTTGTAGCTGTGATAGAACACCGCTACCGCAATCAAGCAGAATGCGAAAATCTTCATATTCAAGCAAATAGCCAGAACTTGCCTCATTTTTAGCTGGATATCCGCCCCAACAACCAATTACGGTGATTTTCATGCTTAGGCACTCCTTTTTTCTCTCAATGACTTCCCCATTAATATAAACTATTCTTCCCCTATTTTCATCTTTTTTACCTATGTTATAAAACATACATTGACACAGTGATTCTGTTATAATACAATGAATACTATAGAAAAGAAATTAATAAAAAAATTCAGGAGATGATGTTCATGATTCAAAGTAGCGTTGAGTTCTTTAAAAACCTGCCTCCTAAACAATGCACGGAATGTGGAAAAAAGATTGAAGAACAGCACGAATGTTATGGAAACCACTGTGATCATTGCCTTTCTGTAAAGTAATAGTTTACGTGTTTCACCATCCGCTTCCCAATTAGCAGGATGATCCCATATAAAGTTCCAGTTTCGCAGCTGGACCTATCCCCAAATATAAAAAGACGATCCAATTAATTGGATCGTCTTTTTATATTTCCTTCAATTTGAATGTGCTGTTTCAGGTCATATAAGCAAAAAAATAGAATTATCAAGTAACAGATAATCCTTTAAATAAATATATTTTGAATAGCTCAGCAATTTCTTCTTTTCCTAATGGTTCATGATTCCTCTCCCAATCGAAAATAAGGGCAAGGTACATTTTTAACATGAGGAAAGCTGTTATTTCTGGATCACAAGGCTGAATATAGCCTTTATCAATCGCTGATTTAAGTTTTTCTTTAATATAGGAAACAATAGCTTCTTCCATTTCATTAACCATTTCCTGAACAGCCGGTGTGCCAATTTCCCGTTCTTCCTGAAGAAGTTTTAAAGATAATTGATGTTCCTGTCTAAACTCCAAAATACGATAAACAGCTCGATGAAGATTTTCAAAAAAGGAGAATTGATCATCCAGGGATTGTTCAGCCTCATATTTCATTTCCTCTATCATCCGCTGAACAATTTCTTTAAAAAGCTCTTCTTTATTTTTATAAAAGGTATAAATGGTTCCTTTTCCGACATTGGCAATTTTAGCCACTTGATCCATTGTAGTTGCCTTGTATCCAAAAAGGGAAAAAGACTTGGTCGCGGCTTCTAAAATTAATTTTTTACGATCAACAGACATTTTCCACCTCAATTCCGACCAAACGAACAGAATAGTCAATAAGTTCAATAATATCTTACCAAAATCTTTCTGTTTTTTCAATTAATTTTTTACAAACTTACAGAACATACACAGTATTCATCTTAAACGTATATAGAAACAGTGGCTATCCTCGTTACTGGACAGCCACCTTATTAGAAATGAAGATTTTATTTTGTTTGATGAACTCAACGACTTTATCGACTACGGCCTCAGATTGATCAATGCAGTCCGGCAAACTGAACCCGTCATATGTACTACCTGCAAGGAATACTCAGCTGCAAGACCAGTTTCCTCCTCCGATTATAGCAATCGTTTTCATTGTATGATTCACCATTCATCGCCCTCTTTTGAAAATTATTTCTCCTGTAATTTGTTTATAATAATTGTAGACAAGGCGTCGATAAATGCAGGTTTTACATTTGGCATATCAGGTCGGTAGTAACCGGCTCCAATTTCTTCTGTAACAACTTTACATTCATAATCATTATCATAAAGAACTTCAAGATGCTCGGATACAAAACCAACAGGAATATAAATGAAGGCCTTATATCCTTTTTCTTTATAGAGATCTCTAGTCAAATCCTGCACATCCGGTCCTAACCACGGTTCAGGCGTTTGTCCGGCACTTTGCCAGCCTACTGCATAATTGGAAACCCCTGCGCCCTCAGCGATTAGATTCGCCGTTTCCTCAAGTTGCTTTGGATATGGATCTCCTAATTGTAAAATCTTTTCCGGAAGGCTATGTGCAGAAACAACCAAAGCATAATTATCGCGTTCTTCCGAAGTCATTTTTCCAATTGTCTCTTTTAGTTGGTCCACCCAATATTGAATGAATTTTGGCTCATCATACCAGCTTTCAACAGAAGTAATGGTCAGACCACCCAATTTAGCTGCTTCATCCTGCGCACGTCCATTGTATGACTTCACACTGAAAGTTGAAAAATGCGGTGCCAATACGATACTGACCGCTTCCGAGATACCATCATCATGCATTTGTTTAACAGCGTCTTCAACAAATGGTTCGATATGTTTAAGCCCTAAGTATGCCTTAAATTCAATTTCTTCTTGAATTGAATTTAATTGTTTTTCAAGCGCTTCTGCTTGTCCTGCTGTGATTTTTGCAAGGGGAGACAATCCACCAATCGCTTCATATCTGCCTTTAAGATCGGCAATCAATTCTTCACTAGGTCTTCTTCCATGACGAATATGTGTATAATATCTTTCAATATCCTCTTCTGTGTATGGAGTACCATAAGCCATGACTAAAAGGCCCATTTTTTTTCTTGACATGAATTTACACCTCTTTTAAAAATTCCGTTCTTTTATTGTGCATCCACATAAGGTTTTTTAGCAAACAGTTCGCTCAGGTTTACTTCTTATTTGATGAGTAATCATGAATGAAAGCGGTCAATTTCTTCAAAGTTTCCGGATTCACGGAAGGGAACACCCCATGTCCAAGATTGAAGATGTAGCCATCCTGCTGCATACCTTGGTCAAGGATTTGTTTCGTCCGCTCTTCTATAACATCCCAAGATGATAAAAGGAGGGCCGGATCAAGGTTACCTTGAACTGTTTTCTGTATACCCATCTTTCTTGCTTCCGAGATAGGAAGTCTCCAATCCAATCCCACCACATCAATCGGCAGATCATTCCACTCCAATGCCAAGTGACTTGCACCAACACCAAACATAATTAAAGGTACATTTTCTTCACGTAAGGATGCAAAAATGCGATTCATGATCGGCTTGATGAACACCCGATAATCTTCAACATTTAACGCCCCAACCCATGAATCAAAGATTTGAATGGCTTTAACACCCGCTTTAATTTGTGCCTTTACATAGATGATAATCATATCTGCTAACTTGTCCATCAAAGCAAACCAAGCTACCGGCTCAGAATACATAAAAGCTTTCGTCTTATTGTAGTTTTTGGAAGGACCGCCCTCTATCATATAAGAAGCAATCGTAAATGGAGCACCTGAAAAACCAATCAAAGGTACAGTCAATTGCTCTGTAGTTAATAATTTGATGGTGTCCAACACGTATGGGATGTCTTCCTCAGGATTTAATTCTCCTAATTTTTCAACATCTTTCACCGATTGAATAGGATTAGATATGACTGGACCGATTCCTGACTTAATTTCTACATCCACTCCAATGGCTGGTAGCGGTGTCATAATATCTTTATATAAAATCGCCGCATCTACATCATATTGCTCCACAGGCAATCTTGTCACATAGGCGCATAATTCCGGCTGGTGAGTAATTTCAAAAAGGGAGTACTTTTCTTTCAATTTACGGTATTCTGGCTGTGAACGGCCGGCTTGACGCATATACCAAACAGGCACATGATCCGTTTTCTCACCTCTCGCAGCTTTTAAAAATGTATCATTCGTAATTTCCTTAGACATTAATATCCACCTTTCAAGCAGTCACGTTCTATTTTTTTATTCATACTTACATAGAATATCAGATGGAAGTTGAATTTCAAATTGAATCTCCTTAAACTATAGCTTTTTCTATAATAGAAGTATAGCCAAGCTAATTATTTGTCAGAAAATCGACGTTTTTAGGATTTTCTCAGACTAATTTCCAAAGCTATTTGAATTGGACATGAAGATTTATATTTGATTAGAAATGGTAAAAACACTATTGATTGGGTAAAATGGGTATACACCTACTATTAGTGTTTGGAGGGGATCTATATGAATGTATTCATTACATCAGGCACATACGATTTTTTAAAAATCAAAAAAGATAAGCACCCGAATGAAAAAATATTACTTATGCAAAATTCTGAAACTGCAGTACTTTTGCATGAAACACCAGGGAAAACAATCTTTAGCTCACCACGTAAATTTGAAGTAGTGGATGGAAAGGGTGACCTTCAAAATCATGGATATGTGGTTATGAACAATATCCCTGTCAGTGAAGAAGGACGTCCGGTATTTGAACACCGTTTTAAAAACAGAGCAGGTTTCATTGAAAAAGAACCTGGATTTGTCGCCCTTCGTGTCCTGCGACCAACCAATTCAGAAACTTATGTCATCTTAACTATATGGGAAAAGCAAGCGGACTTTTTGAATTGGAAAAAATCTAGTTCTTTTCAAAAAGCGCATAATGGCGATTCTAAGCCTCCTGTAACGAATTCCAGCCAGAAGATGTTCTCGGGGGAAGCGTATGTGACGCAATATACTTTGATGAAGGATTCTGAAGAATAAGATATTCTTGTCGCAACCCCGCATCAATAACAAAAGGCCCATCCTTAAGAGGATGGGCCTTTTTATCTTTCCAATCCGAATTGTTTGATTTGGATTAGCTGCTTGAGGTCTTCCAAAATGATACTGACATACGGCTTTGAGTGTATTAATTCCTATGAAATACGACAAATTTCTTCTTTATTTCCGGGGAAATGATTTTGTTAGTTACAAATATCGCACCTGTAAATCAATGCTTCATATTACTCTCCGTTCCAGCCACTGATACAAACACAGACACGTTAAACTATATCCAACACCAAGCACAAAACCAGCCAAGACATCCGTGGGAAAATGTACTTTCAGGGCAATCCTGCTGATTCCTATGACGAGTACTAGAAGAGTGAAACTAATTCCTACTCCCCATTTCAACGATTTCGATTTGACTTCTTTTATTATAAAGTAAGCAATCATACTGAAAAAAATAAGGCCCACCATGGAGTGGCCACTTGGAAAACTGAAGCCAGCTGCATTGACCAAATGATTTTCCGGTCTTTCTCTTTGAATAAGGTTTTTTATCCCTCTCTTCAACAAGTCCCCTCCAGCAACTCCAATCGAGAAAACGGCTATAGCCAAATAATCCTTCTTTTTCATCCATAAATAAAGGATAAAAAGTAAACTTCCAAAGCCAATAAATATCGAACTGCCGAAATATGTAATCGATTTAAAAAATGTAAACAAATATGTATTCTCCACCACGGTTAAATGGTCCAAAATAAATTCATCAAACGCTAGAACCTTCCCATTTTGAACTTCATTCATCAAAATAATGAATATGATCATGCAAAGCAAAATTACGGTAATCCTTGCATATTTAATCATGATATAACTCTCCTCGGAGTTGTATTATAATACTTTTGATTATTCAGATTATGATATACTATTTACAATTAACAATCATTTAGGAGGTGCATAATGATACACCAATTACACGCTCTTTTAGAAGGGTCTTATGAAGAAATGGTTTCCATTAGGCGATATCTTCATCAACATCCAGAGCTTTCTTTTCAAGAAACCAAAACTGCAGCCTTTATCTCTGATTATTATCAAAATCTAGGTATCGACTGTCAATCAAATGTGGGAGGTAATGGCGTAGTTGCAAAGATTACCGGCAGTAAACCTGGTAAAACAGTGGCATTGCGCGCTGATTTCGATGCCTTACCTATTCATGATGAAAAAGATGTATCCTATAGGTCTACTGTTCCAGGGGTCATGCATGCATGCGGTCACGATGGCCATACGGCGACTCTTCTAGTCCTTGCAAAAAAACTTCATGAACTGAAAGATGAGCTCGAAGGTCAGTATATTTTTATTCATCAGCATGCGGAAGAATATGCTCCAGGGGGAGCTAAACCAATGATTGATGCTGGCTGCCTTGATGGCGTGGATGTAATTTTCGGCACCCATTTATGGGCTACGGCTCCTACAGGAACGGTTCAATACACTTTAGGCCCAATAATGGCTGCTGCTGATCGATTTGAAATCCTGATTCAGGGGCAAGGAGGACACGGAGCCCAACCACACAAAACCCGTGATGCGATTGTTGTAGGTTCACAGCTAGTGGTCGCATTACAACAAATCGTAAGTCGGCGTCTTAACCCATTAGATTCTGCAGTTATCACCATTGGTTCCTTCGTGGCCGATAATGCCTTTAACGTCATTGCAGATAAAGCTAAAATTGTGGGGACCGTCCGCACTTTCAAGGAAGACCTCCGCTCATTTATAAGCGAAGAAATAGAGCGGGTTGTCAAAGGAACTTGTCTAGCTGCCGATTGCACCTATGACTATCAATATTTTCAAGGTTATCCAGCTGTTATCCCCCATAATGAGGAAACAAAATTTCTTATCGATTGCACCAAATCGGTCAAAGAAGTTCTAGTTACAGAGGAAATTGACCCAGATATGACAGGAGAAGATTTTTCTTATTATTTACAAAAAGTGAAAGGTACATTCTTCTTTACAGGGGCCAAACCCAAAAATGATGTCCATACCTATCCTCATCACCATCCTTTGTTTGATATCGATGAAAAGGCGATGCTCATTGCCGCCAAGACATTAGGCACTGCAGCGGTTACATATCATAATAAATATAGATAAGGGACGGGTTATCCCCGTCCCTTTATTTAGTTAGAAGTCTAACTCGGTAACAATTAACTGCTGTCTCGCCAAGGTGTTCAAGCAAATGATGATTAGCATACGCACCAACAGCAGCCCCAAATCCTGGTACCAGCTGAAACATTTTAATTACATCTATGTGATCGCGATATTCCTGTTGAAATTCCTGCCAGTTGATTTCGTGCACATTCTCTGAATCCCATTCTTCTATAAACCGTAATGTTTCCATCTTTTTTTCCTCGCTTGAAAAAGCCAGCTGAAAAATATGAAGAATAAAAAGGCGTTCCTCATACTTGTTTGGGTCAAAACCATACAAACGTGATATTTCAAATAATAACTTCATCTTAATGCTTAAAAGGAGAGGAAAATCAGCCAACCCTATTAAAAGACCGGCTGCTCCTGTTCCTACACCTTCAATAACAGCTGTTTTTCGATAGGCCGCTATAGTTTCCGCAACCCATTCTTCCTTTTGTTGTAAAGATAGCAGCATCACATTTTTTTCTTTTGACATATATTTTGACCCTGATAATACGGCATCTACCATACTTTTAATGCTATCAGCAATTACTTTATGCACTCGGTTTGGAATATAACTGTTCACTTTTATTTGAGCCTTTTTGGACATGCGCTCAAGCATGCCCGATTTCTTAGCAATTTTCTTTTTCCATGAAACAAGTTCAGAAAGTGCCGTTTGTTCGTATGCATTCATTTCCCCACCCCCACTATTCATGTATATACTCCTGATATGGCTTTTAGTTTCAATTTTCTTTCTTAAAGGCTCAGATAAACAAACATGTTGATTTATTGAAAAATTAAAAGGGCTGTTACCGGTCCTTTTGGAAATACCTTAAGGAACTAAAGCACCCGTTCAGAGTAATTTTATGTTGTACTTCAACATTTCTGCCACGATTGTGAAAGAAAAACTTACTATCGTTTAACAGAGCCTTTTTAAAAGATGAAGCTGATTTTTCTTTTGAAAAATCAGCTTCATCTTTAAAAGTTTTTAATTTTCTTTATTGCATAATTTTTAAAGCCCAACAGGAAAACAAGCCCCATCGCCAAAGCAGCTAAAGCAGACATCCATTCCCCTTTTATAAGCAGGACTATACTGAAGACAAGGTCCTCAAATAATAGGAAATAAGAAATAAGCTTTATTACTGCGACTTCTCTCATTTTTGCTGGCAAAGGATACAGTGACACCCATACTTTCCATTCATGTGCCTTCCAAACCGGCAGAAGTTGGAGAGCTGTCATAAATAGGAAAATAAAGGTGACAATCAAATGTGCCCATATGTTTGTAAAAACAGCTAAAACAACTGAGCCAATTACCGTTAATCGCAGGCAAAGACCAACATAATCATTGGAACGCAGTAATGTTCGGGCATAAAGATAATTATACGTTGATTTCTTACCATACGGTATGAAGTCTAACAGCCAGTCCATCCATTTCCTTCTTGCAACCTTCCCTCTCAAATGAGGAACATCAGTAAACATATTCGCGATCTTGTAAAAGGAAGTCATTCTTTTGTTTTCAAGATCAACAAGCCGCTCCCACTTCAATACAAAGCCCTTAGTTGCACTACGGTAATACCTATATAGTCCTACCAATAATATGATGGTTATAAGTACAAATAGAATATTGGCTTTTGAGCAAACAAAATAGAGCAGCACTCCATTAAGTAAAAAACGGATGTAGGAGTCCCAATGGCTCACTGATGCATCCTGATATTTCAACACTTGCCAACGCATAATTAAATTTAAATATTTAATTATCAACAAAACAACAAGAATGACCCCAAAGTCTGCACCGCTTGCACCCGTAACCTTCGCATACATCGGTATAAATGCAGTTAAGACAATCAGCAGGATAAAGCCTTGCATAACCCAACTTAATAAAAGAGAATTTTTGAAATAGCTCTTCAATTTAGTTTCAAGCGGAAGCAAAAACACTGTATCTGGTTCTTTTAAAAATGTATTTATTGGGCTTCTGGTTACAATGATTGCTAAAACAAAGGCCATAATCAATTCAGCGGGGAAGTTACTGTCTAATGTTCTAACCCAGTCACTGTAATAATAAGCCAAACCACCAAATGCCAATACCATTACGAAGACAAGATGGCCGTTAAAAATATAGCGCAAATATTTTTGCATTTCCTTGATGTAGCCTAAATATCTTTCCGTCCAGAGATTTTGACTATTCATGACCAATTTCTTCTTTCGTTAATTGGATATACAAATCGTCAAGTGTTGCCCCTGGCATGGAGAATTGTTCGCGAAGTTGCTCTAGATTACCTTTTGCCCTAATTTCTCCATTGTGCAGAATGATGAAAGAATCACAATACCTCTCGGCCGTTGCCAGAATATGAGTGGACATTAAGATCCCGGCTCCACTCTCTTTCATTTTCCTCATTAAATCAAGCAACGATTGAATGCCTAGCGGATCAAGACCTACAAAAGGTTCGTCAACAATATATAAAGATGGCTGTATTAAAAAGGCACACATGATCATGACCTTTTGTTTCATCCCTTTTGAAAAGTGGGCCGGAAACCATTTCAGTCTCTTTTCCATATGGAATTCCTTTAAAAGGACATTCATCCTTTCTTTATATGTCGCTTCTTCCAAATCATGCGCCATGGCCGTCAACTTTAAATGCTCCTCAAGTGTCAGCTCATCATACAAGATAGGAGTTTCTGGTACGTAAGAGAATTGTTTTCGATATGTATCCGGATCCTGCGCAAGTGTTTTTCCATGAATCGAGACACTTCCGCCTTTCGGTTCCATGAGTCCGATAATATGTTTAATTGTTGTACTTTTCCCAGCCCCGTTAAGCCCGATTAATCCAACTAGCTCATTGGGTTGAATGTCAAAACTTATTCCTTTTAAAACGGGCGTTTTCGTGTATCCCCCGACTAGTTGCTTAATTTCCAATAAGGACATATAAACGATCCTTTCTATATAGAGGTTCTTATTTCCATTTTATCAAATTCTTCTGCTTTTATATAGTCGAGTGTCCCTAGAAATAAATTTCCACAAATAACCAATTATATTTTTTCTACTTAATGGCCATCATAATTAAGGAAGAAGGGGTTAGTCATTACGTGTGATTCACATCATATTGTAAATGAGGTGTCAGTTAAAGACGTATTACACTGAAATGCCCAAACGTTTTATTACAAATGATTCACATCATATTGTAAATGAGGTGTCAGTTAAAGACGTATAAACTGAATTAAACCAGAAGCTTCATAAAAAATCGTATCGAGCAAGGAGATGGTTCGCTTGCACGTAAAAGCAGAAAAATCATTCAATAATTATCATTTATGCTTTGAAAGTTGATGAAACTTTAAAGATATAGGAGATGGTTGCTTTGAATGGAAAATCTCTAATCAGATAACCGTATTTTACTTTACTGTAGATGAGGTGTTTGTCGCAGAGTATTTATGCTAATGCGAATTGAAGCAAAACCCCCTTTTTCAAACAGACAGGGTGCAACTTTCCGTTGCATCCTGTTTTTATGGTTTTTTCTTTTCTCAGGGAATCAAGCTATGGTACGATTAACCAAATACATTATTTTTTTTTAAAGGGGCGTTTTTAATGAGTGATTGCATTTTCTGCAAAATAATCGATGGTGAAATTCCAAGTACGAAAGTTTTTGAAAATGAACATGTGCTAGCTTTTCTTGATATCAGTCAAGTAACAAAAGGTCATACTTTGGTGATTCCTAAAGTACATAAGGAAAACCTTTACGAGTTAACACCGGAAATCGCTAAAAATCTATTTGAAGTCGTGCCGGAAATTGCCCGTGCCATGAAACAAGAATTCCAACCTGTCGGCCTGAATCTTTTAAATAATAACGGGGAAGCAGCCGGACAGTCCGTCTTCCATTTTCATATGCACTTAATTCCACGACATGGAGAAAATGACGGCTTTGGGGCAGTTTGGAAAACACATACACGTGACTATACACCCGATGACCTGAAACAAATAGCCGACTCTATTGCACAGCATATTAAGTGAAACTCGCGCTACCAGTAAAGGGTTATTGTCTATCTCCCAACAAATGTTTAGAAGATTACAACTTACGTTCAATACTACCTCTAATTAGTTCAGTTATACCGTGACAAATTAAATACCCTAAATAGGTCCTCACTCACAGTGAAGGACCTATTTATTTCCTCCTCTTCTATTCCTTCCTAAATCTAAATGATTATCCATCTAAAATTCTAAATTTTCCTCCTATTGAATTTAGTTTTCTGGTAGGATATAAATAGACTAAAATACTTTAACACATCGCTGTATAGGAGGAAGAAAATTGAAACGTGCACGCAATTTTAACGCTGGGCCAGCCGCCCTTCCCTTAGAAGTTTTACAAAGAGCTCAAAACGAATGGTTGAATATTGAGGATTCTGGTATGTCTGTCATGGAATTAAGCCATCGAAGTGCTGAATTTGAAAAAATTCATAACCATGCCATTCAATCCTTAAAAGATCTTTTGGAAATTCCTGAAAATTATGAGGTTCTTCTTCTGCAAGGGGGAGCCAGTCTTCAATTCTCTATGATTCCTATGAACATTTTGAATGAGGGACAACGCGCAGATTTTGTACTAACAGGTTCTTGGTCGGAAAAAGCTTTAAAGGAAGCCAAAAAAGTTGGTAATACAGCAGTCGTTGCTTCATCTAAGGATGAAAAATATACGTTCATTCCTAAACTTGAGGATATCAAATTGAATGAAGATGCGGCATATCTTCATATTACAAGTAATAATACAATTTACGGAACACAATGGAAACATTTCCCAGAAACAAGTAACATTCCACTAGTAGCTGATATGTCAAGTGATATCCTTAGCAAAAAAATTGATGTTAGTAAATTCGGAATCATTTATGCTGGTGCACAAAAAAATCTAGGACCTTCTGGAATTACCGTCGTTATCATCCGTAAAGATTTAATAACTGATAATGAAAAAATCCCATCCATGCTGAATTATTCTATTCATTCAAAAAATAACTCATTATATAACACACCGCCGACATTAGCGATTTACTTATTGTCACTTGTGTTGGATTGGGCCAAAGAACAGGGCGGTGTAGAGAAGATTGCCGAAGTAAATGGAGAAAAGGCAAAAGTCATTTACGATGCTATCGACAACAGCAATGGTTTTTACAAAGGCCATGCCCTTCCAGACAGCCGTTCACATATGAATGTAACGTTCACACTTCCGACTGAAGAAGCTGAAAAACAATTCCTGAAAGAAGTGAAGCAAGCAGGATTTGTGGGACTAAACGGTCACCGATCTATTGGAGGCTGCAGAGCATCCATTTATAATGCGGTACCGCTTTCCCATTGCCAAGATCTTGCAGACTTCATGAAAAAGTTTCAAGAATCCTATAAAGCAACAGAAGCACAAGCCCTCTAGTTTCTATGCAAATTTAAGACTTCTAAAAAAATAGGTCTTATGATATACTATTTTAAACTTCTTGCAACAAGCAGTAGTGCATTGTTGAAGAAAAGATTTTAGTTGAGATGAGAATAGGAGAGATGAGTAAATGAAAACGAAAACTCTTGTGTCAATGTCCCTTTTAATCGGGATTGGGGCTGCTTTGCATTTTATTGTTCCAGGATTCTTCCTAGGAATGAAACCGGACATGATGCTGTTGATGATGTTTTTGGCGATTGCACTGTTTCCCGAGAAAAAGAATGTATTCATTGTAGCCTTGGCTGCTGGAGCTATCTCTGCCATGACAACAACATTCCCCGGAGGACAAATTCCAAATATCATAGACAAGTTGGTAACAGCTTTTCTGTTTTATCTTTTATTCATCAGTCTTAAGAAGTTTTCAACATCCGTTGTCACCGTAAGTATATTGACTGCCGTAGGAACAATTATTTCCGGCGCTGCCTTCCTTGGTTCGGCTTATTATATCGTCTCCCTACCAGGGCCTTTCGTTGCACTATTCGGAGCTGTTGTCCTTCCTGCCGTACTGCTAAATACAGTTGCGATGGTTATCATTTATCCAATTGTGAACGGCATTGTAAAAAAATCAAATATACCCGCTCATGCTTAAACAGCAGGAATATCATACTTAAAAAAGCACCGGAATGACCGGTGCTTTTTTTCTCCTTATGAATCTGGGATTTAGTCAGCATCTAGACTTATCTCTGACATTAAAACAAATCCTCTGAGGCTTAATGAATCAATACCCACATAAACCAAATAAAAAGCAGAAAGACCCCAGGTAGGCCCAAAGCGAACGCTCTAGTTTGATGCACCCTCTTAGGAGGATAGATACCAGGATTTTTTGCTTTCCTTAGAAAATACCCCATTCCGCACAGGCATATTAGGCCTAATAAAAATATAAATTTCATTATTACCCACCAATGCCATCAATGATCCGACAGCTAGTTTTTTACTATCTATATGCCGTTCTTTCCTTTATATGAAGCATTTATAGATTAATCTTCAAGTTATTTTTAAATATTATATATTTAATAACTAAGTTTAAAAAAATATTTTTGTGATATAAAGATAAAATGGTAGAGACTCTTCCCTAAGGATGAAAATTATGGTATTTTGTTATCAATAGTATTTATATCCCTATATAACTTAATTTCCAATTGATGTTTTTCCAGCAGGGATTTAGACCATGTAAAGCGAAATCAATATTATAAAATGAGGTGATCCTAATGAAAGCAAAATCATTACTAATTGGCTTTTTAACTGGAACAGTTGTAGCGGGAGCAGCAACCTTACTTTCTGCACCAAGTTCTGGTAAAGACTTACGGACTCGCATCAAAACAAACACGGAAGAAATTAAGGCAACCATTGATGAGTTAAAGGTAAAATTGTTAAATATTAAAGATGACACAATGGAAGCTACACAAATCAGCAAAGAAACGGTGAAAACCTTCATTTCAGATGTTCAGGTGGTCATTGAGAACTGGAAGCAGGAAATTGAACCAAATAAAACGGAATTATTGAAGAATGTTCAAGAAATTGAAGATTCTCTGAAAGAATTAGAAACAGTAATACCTTCTCCTAAAAACTAAAAGTTAACACCATCATACAAGGCTGATTCTCCATTTTTCCCAATATTTTACATAGTTTATTAGAGAAAAATGGAGAATCTATTAAAAAACCTTAAATTTTCTAAAAATTTTGCAAATATTATCTTTATTAATTTTTATTTTATTGTCATAATAAATATACAGAATCTGATAAGTAGGTGAGCCCATAAAATGCAGAATAAAAATTATTCTATGAAAGAAGCAATGATTTTTAGTCAACGAATTGCACAATTAAGCAAAGCATTATGGAAATCGATTGAAAAAGATTGGCAGCAATGGATTAAGCCCTATGATTTAAACATCAATGAGCACCATATTCTTTGGATTGCTTATCATCTTAATGGCTCTTCCATTTCAGACGTTGCAAAATTTGGGGTCATGCATGTTTCAACAGCATTTAACTTTTCAAAAAAATTAGAGGAACGTGGATTTTTAACATTCTCCAAGAAAGAGAATGACAAAAGAAATACGTATATTGAGATAACTCCAGAAGGTGAAAGAGTTCTACTTGAGTTAATGGAGTCATATGACCCAAGTAAAAACTCAGCTTTCTCAGGTGCACTTCCACTTCGTGAACTTTATGGTAAGTTTCCGGATATGATCGAAATGATGGCTGTCATTCGTAACATATACGGGGAAGATTTCATGCAAATCTTTGAACGGTCATTCGATAACATTGATCAGGAGTTTACTGACGTTGAAGGCAAAATCACAAAAAAAAAGATAGAGAAAGAAACTGAGCCAGTTTAATTTAATCTCACACTCTATTCATTTCCTTCATGAATGATACATATAAACCTTGTGAGAGGCATGCGTTAATACATTCTTTTATGGTTATTTTAGGATTCAACCTTTTTTCAAATTGAATAAAAAGCGGTCGAAAGTTCATGTACCCTTCCGCTTTTTCTATTTCAAAGCGTTTGCTCAATATATCACATGTCTCCAACAACTCTTCCGCTTCCTTCTTCGTGAAATTTTTTTCCACAAAAAGAAAGTCTAACTTTGCCTCCGGATTACGTATAAGGTTTAATAATAGTTGCTGATGAAAACGGAGTATTTCTATTTCTTCATTTATATTTCCCATACATTATTAATCCCCAATCAATCATTATTTAGCATAAAGACTCCAAACCATTATTCCGCCCAAAATCCACCTTATTCTTCATTTGGAACTCGATTTTATCTTATTGTAGCCTTCTTCATTCTGCACTGTTTTTTATATTCAAACTAAATCCAAAAATTCTATTGCTTTTTCAACTCATTCATCGTAATGTATGTAAGTAAATTCAACGGTCTATGGAGGGCTGATTTCAAAATGAATTCGTGGAAAACAATAGACGTAACAAAACAATATGGGAGTTGCCGTTTAATTATTTTTTCAGTTTTTACTATATTGATGTCTTTTGTTATGATCTATACATTATTAAGTGTCTTTTCAACTCATGTCGTTTTGTATGACGATCAAACAATGGTATTTTTTAGCCTATTGCTCTTATTATATCCTGTTCACAAACTATTACACTATTTACCTCTACGATTACTATGTAAAAAAGTGAAAACATCCTGGTCTTTGAAGTGGAGACTCGTGCTCACATGCAAAATAAATGTGCATTACCCCATTCGAAAGCACCTATATCTCTTGACGCTAGTGCTACCCTTTTTAATTATGTCTGTCATATTAATTGGGTGTGCCCTTAGTTATCCACATTACATCCATTATTTCACTATTTTATTTTCCCTGCACACCGGATTATGTGTATCGGATTTCATTTATATAAAAAATCTAGTTGGTTCGCCAGGGCATTCCTTTATTGAAGAACATGGAGAAGGATACGACATCCTCATCCAAAAGTAATTGATTGTCTTTTTATTCATAAAGATGACTGACAGATTTTTAGGTATCTTTTTTCATTATAATTTGGTATCGTATTTATACATGATGTTTTGTAAGGAGGGATTTTAGGTTTTGATCTCGTTCTGGTTTATTATTTTTGCTATACTGATTCTTTATAATATTAATAGAATGACAAATTCTTTATGTATTCAAAAGGAAATTGCTGAAGACCGGCAGCCTAAAGTATTCAGGACCATTAATGTATTAATTACTATTATGTTATTATCCTCCTATATTGAAATTTTGTATACGTAGAGATGAGCAACAAATGTTGATTATCATTTGTTACATACATTGATGATACCCGGGGCATTATCCACATAAAGAAAAGGGCGAAGCGAGCAGCTTCGCCTTTTTGTTTATGAGTTTATAACCAAGAAGCTCCAATTATGACTAACAGGATGAAAAGAACGACAATTAGAGCAAAGCCTCCACCTATTCCTCCAGACATTGATCTTCCTCCTTTCCATTCTTAAGTAATAGCAATTTCATGCACACTCTTATATCCGCTAAAAGGAATCATTCCTTTCATTAGCTTGTTAAGCATTTTATTCATTTCTTGTTGAGCGGCTACCCTATCCTATTCAACTCCATTGCAAAAGGAGTGGGCACTTTCCATTATTAATTTTGAGTATAACTAGCAAAAGGCTGCCCCTACAATTATTAATAAAATGAATAACACTACTAACAAAGCGAAACCTCCGCTAAATCCATTACCCATTTTCCTACCTCCTTTGTTGTCCTCGATTTATCATATGTTAAGGTTTATTATCCGGTTAGGCATATACCCAATTTTCGTAAAATTCTTATTCATACATCAATATATTATTTTTTGTAAAGTAACCAGAATATGTTATAGTTAATTTTGTGGAAATACTAAGAAGAGCAAACAAGAAACTTAAAACTAGGAGTTGTTTTTTAATGAAGAAATGGGCATTATCGATTGCTGTTACAGCAGGATTGATCGGACTTACAGCATGCAACAGCGACAAGGAAGCAGTCGTAGAAACTAAAGCAGGAGATATATCTAAAGAAGAGTTTTACAATGTCATGAAGGACCGTTATGGTGATACAGTTCTTCAAGAACTTGTTTATGAAAAAGTTCTTTCTGAAAAATATACGGTAACGGATAAAGAAGTTAAAGCTAAAACGGACGAGCTTAAAGAGCAAATGGGTGAGAATTTCGAAACAGCTCTAGCCTCTTCCGGATATAAGAGCGAAGATGATCTTAAACGTGCACTAAAAATCGGCATGCTTCAAGAAAAAGCAGCCATCGCGGATATTACCGTGAAAGAAGCTGAAGTAAAAAAAGCTTATGAAGACTATAAACCACAAATCAAAGCTAGGCATATCCTTGTAAAAGACAAAAAAACAGCAGACGAAGTTAAAGCAAAATTGGATAAAGGCGAAGACTTTGCTAAACTTGCTAAAGAGTATTCTACTGACACAGGCACAAAAGATAAAGGTGGAGAGCTAGGCTGGTTCGGTAAGGGTGAAATGGTTCCTGCATTTGAAGAAGCAGCCTACAAAATGAAGAAAGACGAAATCAGCGCACCGATTAAATCTGATTACGGCTACCACATTATCCAACTGCTTGATACAAAAGAAAAAAAACCATACAAAGATATGAAAAAAGATCTTGAATATGATTTGAAGGTCGCTCAAATTGACCAAACTAAAGTTCAAGATATTCTGGATGCAGAAGTTAAAAAAGCAGACGTGAAGATTAATGATAAAGATTTAAAAGATGCTATTACATCTGGTGGCACAACTAAAGAAGAAAAGTAATTTGAATAGAAAAAGCGACAGGACTTTGTCCTGTCGCTTTTTTTATTTCAGGCTAGGCTCCCTGGTTTATATCCTTTTTGCGCCTCTCTCTTTCCTCTTCCATCCTTTCAATATACTTCTGACCTTCCTTCTCAATCCAAGCATCATCTATAAGGCGTTCTTGCCTAGCTGTCCATATTGACATGACTGCACTAACGATGATTCCAATAAACACAAACCAGATCCATATTGGCATGTCCTTTTCCCTCCCAAATAAGTCTCCTAGTCATTTATTAGAGAATATGCACAAACAAAAAAAATATGCTTCTTTCTCGATTGAGAAAGAAACATATTTCATTAAAATGTTGGTTTATAGAATGAACGATTATCGAGTGCGAAGACTCTTTCCGTAAATTCTCCCGGTTTCACTTTTTCCAATGCCCGGTCCATCATATTTATTTTGGCATCCATGTTATCAATATAATGAAGTACTTCTGCTTCCCTTACCATTGGTGGTTTAGGACTGCCCCATTCAGCTTTACCATGGTGACTTAATATTAAATGCTTGAGGATCATGATTTCTTCTGCATCAATCCCTAATTCCTCTGCAGCTTTACCGACTTCATTTACCATGATGGTGATATGGCCGAGAAGGTTACCTTCAACCGTATATACAGTCGACACAGGTCCAGATAGTTCATGTACCTTTCCAAGGTCATGTAGAATGACCCCTGCATAAAGAAGATCCTTATTGAGCGAAGGATATAGGTTTGAAATGGCTTTAGCTAACCCCAGCATCGACACAACGTGATATGCGAGTCCCGACATATACTCATGGTGGTTCTTAGTAGCAGCAGGAAACGTCAAGAATTCATTCTGATATTTTTTGATAAGGTGTCTAGTTACCCTTTGGATATTTGGGTTCCTCATTTCGAAAATGAATTGAGTAATCGTTTCCATCATTTCATCCTGACTTAAAGGTGCCGTTTGAATCAAATCCGCTTTTGTGATGCCATCAGCATCCGCAGTAAGTCTAATATTACGGATCTTCAATTGGCTTCGTCCTCGATAATTCTGGACTTCCCCCTGCACTTTCACCGTAGCTTCTGCACTGTATGTTTTCTCATCAGTCTCGGAGACATCCCATAACTTAGCTTCAATCTCCCCAGTTTTATCAGACAAAATCAGTGTTAAAAACGGCTTTCCATTACTCGCAACCGCCTTTGTACTCGTTTTAATATACATATATATATCTACTACTTCACCAATTCCATAGTGAATAATCCCATTTCCCATGCGACTGCCTCCGTTCAATTAAATATCAACATTATAACATATCAACCCGATTAGTGCGTTTAGTTTCTATAATAAGTAATAGACAACCCGAAAGAAAAAGACTGGACAGATGAAACTTTTCATCCCATAAGAAAACCAGGCTCGAAGTCAAAGCCTGGTTTTCTTATGATTATCTATTCAACAGTTCTTATTCGGACAGTATGAGCATTTTTCCTGACCGTCAATCTGGTAATATAAACAGCATGTCACTCGTTTATAAGGATTCATGGACTCAGGAATGGTTTTTTCTCCAATGAATCGTTTAAATGGTGAATGCCTTTCTATATTCATCCAAATCTCATCTTCAAGCAGCCTTTCAATGTCCGTTTCAACTCGTGTTTTTATATCTGGCTGTTTCAGTAACTCGGCATACATCCATACCGTATAGCCCCAAATGTTCTCCCAGAGTACAAGTTTCGATATTTTAGTAGCTTTAGAAAGTGGAAGAATAACTTCCGCACCAAACCTGCTTAATATGGATTTGAGTGCTAAAGGGCTATCCTTCTCCGAAACATCTCTCCAACTGTTATTTTTCAGCCAAAAGTTTGGCAGCCAATTCTTATCTTCGGGATTATCCAAGACACCCATGTCCTGAAGTGTACCATTCCAAGTGAGCCGATGCTTGCTGATCATGTACAATTGTGCCGTAACAAAAAAGGCATAACGTCTGAACCACATTGAGGCTGCAACTCCTGTCGTTTCCGCTCCAGTCCGGGCCTGTGCATACTGAAGCAGCCCATCAATATGATCAAACGACTTGGAAACTTGAGCTTCATCTTTGAGGGAAATCCGATACGTTTGCAGCTCTTTTTCTATAGAAGAAGAAAGTTTATGCATTGGCCAGCGCTTTTACCTGACTTTGGGCATAACGCCCCTTTCCAAACGGGATACACATTGGGCTGCCAAAAATCGGATCAAACGAAATTTTACACTTCATTCCGAATACTTGATGAACCATTTCAGGAGTGATAATATCCTCTGGCCGGCCCTGATCATATATCGCTCCATCTTTAAGAGCCACCAGATTATCCGCATAGCGGCAAGCCAGATTCAAATCATGAAGCACCATCACAATTGTTCGATTCTCAGATTCATTCAAATCGAATAATAAGTCCAAAATGTCGATTTGATGTGCCATATCAAGATATGTAGTCGGTTCATCCAATAAAATGATGTCCGTATCCTGCGCTAGGGTCATCGCTATCCAGGCCCTTTGCTTCTGACCTCCTGATAATTCATCGACCGCCCGATCCTTCAATTCTGTTAGGTTCGTTGCTTCAATTGCCTTTTGAACTTTTTCCTCATCCAAAGAGCTCCACTGCTTCAACCAGCTTTGATATGGATATCTTCCTTGTTTAACAAGTTGATAGACCGTAAGTCCTTCAGGGGCAATAGGCGATTGTGGAAGAATCGCCATCTTCCTTGCTACATCCTTCGATGACATGGAAGAAATAGCTTTTCCCTCAAGTAAAACTGAACCGGATTGAGGCTTTAACAAGCGGGCAACCGAACGAAGAAGCGTTGATTTCCCACATCCATTTGCACCAATGAATACGGTGATCTCCCCATGAGGTATTTCTATATTCATTTCATTTATAATTAATTTTTCACCATAACCGAGCGATAAAGACTGTGTGTTAATAGCTGGTCGCATTAAAATACTCCCCTTATTAGTCTAATAATAACAGTTTAATGAAAATGATTATCAATGTCAATTTTAAAAAAGATAAAAACAAAAAAACATAGTTTCTGTTCTTCTTTATGAATACAAAAATAATTATCCTTTAATAAAGTTATCCTTCGATTAAATATATGAAGAATCCTTAGTTAACATTAATATCATCCAATCAAAATTGAACTACCCACCACTTGAAATAAATGCGGGCTTTTCAGTAAGGATAGATGACCCTTCTAGGTAAAATCAAGAAAAAACAAAAAACCTCTCCTATATTGGGAGAGGTTTTTTTAACCAACAAGCAGGCGATTTGTGCAATAAACCAATGATTCATTTCTAATTAGGAAGAACAAATCCTGATCGATAAAAGGAATTAGTTCCTCGGCAATATTCCATGCATTGACTTCTATTTGATAAAGGATATCTGGATTTTTCGTACAGGATAACTCCTCACTCAGCATAGCAAGATTCGGATCTAACGCGTGACCCAGCTCATGGGTGAAGATAATCCAGGTATACTCCTCAAGTCTTTCAAGCGAGCCTAGGACACGTTCGCACTGAATTTCGATATCTCTATTATATAAAGTGATTGTATGTTCTTCGGCAGAATACTTCCCCCCAACACACCGTTTATCAGGAAACTCCTTTTCGATGATTAACTGCAGAGAAGAATCATGATGGTTAACAAACTCATTCATATTCAATGCCTTCACTCTCTTTATTAGTAATTTAAATTTCATTATATTTCAGAAATAATTATATCATTCTCATTTTGATGCAAAACTTGCTTAGATAGCCGAATTACTTGATTTTCGGTGAAATGTTCCAATACATGTTGGTGACATGTAAAAAAGAAAATTTGCCGCTTTTCCGACACCTTTTTCAATAATTCAAGCATCCGTTTTGTCCTTACCCCGTCAAAATTAACAAAACTATCATCAATGATGAGTGGAAATGAATCATCCTCAAAAGTATGATCAGCAAGCGCGAGCCTTAAGGAAACATAAATTTGCTCTGCTGTTCCACGGCTGACCTCCTCAGCACTGAAACTCAAGCCATCACTGCGCTCTACCCAAAGTCCATCACCTGACTGATCAAGGTTTATCTTCCTATAGCGCCCATTTGTTAAAAAGGCAAAATGTTGTTCTGCTTCAGCGATGACCTTCGGGAGACGTTCCCGTTTATATCGGTCTAATGTTTTATTTAATAAGCTTTTGGCTATGGCAAATTTTGCCCATTCCTTCGCTTCCTCGTTAAAAGCCGCTTTTTCTTCATAAAAATGATGAAGTAAATCGTCATAAATACCTGAAGCCTCAAGCTGTTTGATTCTTTGCTTCGTATCGGAGCGCTTCTCCAATAAAAGTGATTTTTCCTTTACTAAATCCTTACGCTTTTGTTCCAATTTTTCAAGAGTATATGTGCTGATTCCCTGTTTATAGAGAGTTTGAATCAGTTCAGACTGCATTCGGGATTGCCCTATTTGAATGTTTAGCAAATCATATTGTTTTTGCAACATGACTTTCTCCTCAAACAAGACCGCGTTTTGACGAAACTCTTCCTCACCCTTAACATGCGCTATGGCAAAAAGCTGTTCCTTTTCCACATCAAGATAGTCTTTTTCTATCGACAGCCGCTCTATTTCATTCGTTAAACTGCTCAGTTCCTGCATCCATTGTGTAAGTTGAACGTTTTTTTCCATCGTATTGTTTATTTCTCGTTTCAAAAGGCTGATTGCGTCCCTCCAAGTGGAGGGCTCCAGATCAATCCCTAGAGCAAATTGAAATAAAGCCTCCGATTTACCTTCAAACTCTGAATGTAAAAATTGATATTGTCTGATTTTTTCATGTTTCCTTTCAACGGCTTCCTTCCACTTCTCAAGCAATTCAAATACGGATTCAAGATTGATTTCCACACCGGAATAAGGCATCCCCCAGCCATTAATGATGGTGCTCACCTCTTTATTTAGTCGGTCCCTGCTTGCTTCCCAGGCGGCGTATTCCTGGATAGTCGTTTCGAAGGCTTCCTCTCGCTCTTCATATTTAAACCGTTCATTTTCGAGCTGCCTTTGAAGACGGTAATCTTGTTCCAGCAGTTGCCCCATCGACTCTCCTTCAATCTCTCTGTTAGTTTTTTCCTCACTCTCAAATACAGCCCTTTTCCTTTTTGCTTCATCAAGTTGACGGGTAAACCCGGACAATATATCATCTCCCTTGAATAAAGACCTAGAAACTGCAAACAAAACGGCCGCTGTCAGAAGTATACTTCCTACTAATATCTGGTCACTGAAAAAGCTTCCTATTGCACCCAAACAAAAAAGTCCTATTAAACTGCCATTTATGAGCAGCGAACGTTTGCGATTATTCTCCTCCTTCTTCTTCTGTAATTTCAATTGTTTTTCAAGCTCCAAAATTTGCTCATCAAGAAACAGGATTTTAGCTTCTTCCGAACCGGTACTATTCTGCTTGTTATATAAAGACTCCAGCTTGTTTCTTTTTTCTTCTGTCAATAGCTGTTGCTTTATCTCCTTTAAGCGTGCTTCCGTCGTTTCTAGATTCCCTTTTTGCAATCCATATTTTTCATCGAGCTGTTTTTTATCATTTTGCAGACGATGCTTCTCCCTCTCTGCTTTTTTTACCTTTTCCTTATTGAATGTACTGATATCGAGTTTCCTGATTTCTTCATCAGAAACATCCCAGAATAATTCCTGCTTTACCTTTTCAATATTCTTTTCTTCCATCAGCCTTTCATGTTCCGCTTTGCGCATGTCCAACTCAAGCTTATCTAGCAATGACCCTTGGTCGATTGCATGTTCAATTCGTTCTTTATGATCCTTGATAAACGGGTTGATCTCGATTTGTACTAGATTTTGTTCAAGTTGCTCTACCTTCTCAGTCAAGGCGGCTAGTTGGGCATTAATTGGCATTCCAACTGCTTGTAACTGTTCAAACCTTTTTAAACCATCAACAGGAAAACTGACATCCTTAATCTTACTGTGTCTTGATTCAATTTCTTCCCGTTCCTCAAGCAACGGTTTAATTCGTAAAAAAGTACTCGAGTTAACATGGCTTACCTCTATCTCTTGGATCTGGTCCGTGATTTCAGAAAGTTCACCTGTAAGTTTTGTTTCTTCCAGCAGTAAAGCCGTATATGACTTTTGTTCATCTTCTGCCGCTTTCACCTTTTTTTGCACTTCTCTGAGTTCTTTTAATCTGACATTTAGTAGAGGTTTATGACCTGATGGCTTGAACCTGAGATCCAACTCTTTTTGCAGCTTCGTTTCTGCCTCGAGAAGTTTATCGTTCCCAATCAGCCCGGCTGAAAGCAAATATTTACTCATGGTTCCTTCACTGAGTGTATGTAATCCCTGCAGACCCTGAAGGTCGAAAGAAAAAATGGCTTGGTAATAGTTTTTATCAACTCCATGGAGAATATCATTCAGTTCTTGCTCGCCTCCAACGCTCCCGTTTTCGAACGTCACTTTCACATCACCGGTGGCTTTTCCCTTCACCCGTTCAATAAAGATTTCCCCGTCCTTTTTTGTGATGAGAGTGAGTCTCCCGCCATATTTGGCATGCATTTTAGGCTCGTAACGCGGTTCATTTTGAACTTTTGTTGGAAACCCAAAAAGAATACTATGAATGAAAGACATGATTGTGGATTTGCCCGATTCATTTTCTCCAAAGAAGATTTGCAGCTGTTTCATTTCTGGAAAACGTTGATTTTCCAGTTTGCCATAACCATAAACATGGAGGTCTTTAATTATCAAACCATTTTCCTCCTTTTTATAAAGATCCTTTTGATTCAAAAACCTGCAAAAGCCATCTTTCTGCTTCATCCATAAGCTCCTGCTGCTCTTCTACCTCTAAGGAATCAAGGAATCTTCTTGCTCCTGGCTGCTTATAAAGCGGTGCCAGGGCAGTCTCAATATCCTCAAATTCAGAAGCAAGCATTGATATTTCAGCCACAAACGGCGTTATTTTTTCTCTCGAACTTACCACGGATATAGGCTGAATGATTTTGATTCTATACAGCCAAACAAACGACTCACCTTGCTCCTCATCCTGTAAAATCCTGGTCAATTCTTCAAGAATTTCACCATAATAGTTTACTGAACCTACAATGTCCAACTTTATCTCTAAAAGATAGCATCTACCATCAAAGCGCTTTTTCTCAAGAACATCCTTGCATATCTTATACAGAGCATCAAAATTTGAATCTGCAGAAATTTTTATTGTTTCACTTTCCCATATCACCCCGGAGGTTTCGATAAAGGAATGTCGCTTAGTGTCACCGTCCAGTTCGACTAGTAGGCAGCCTTTTACGCCAGACTCCTTACGATTTCTACCTTGAATATTCCCTGGGTAAATTACAAGCGGGTTTTCTGATACCACCTGATGCTTATGAATATGGCCCAATGCCCAGTAATCAAAATCTTTGGCACAAAGTTCCTTTAGCGAAAAAGGGGCATATGGGCTATGCTCAGAATTTCCTTCTAAATTGCCATGAAGTAGACCGATATGGTAATCTGCCCCTTCAGCTTTTATGTATGTTTCGATCATTCGCTCTGTTACATGACGCCGTGGATAACTAAATCCATAAAGGTGGACAGACGTTCCATCGCTTTTTTGAAACAATTTCACTTCGGTTTGCCCCGAAAAAACGTGAACATTTCCCGGAAGCTCAACCGTGACCCATGATCCGCTGAGATGATCATGATTTCCATGAATGATAAAGGCTGGAATCTGGTGTTGCTGAAGTTTTTCCATTTCGCTTCGAAAGCGGACCTGTGTCCGAAGACTTCGATTTTCCCCATCAAATAAATCACCCGATAACACAATAAAGTCAACCTGATGGAAAATTGCCTCATTAATCATTTTTTGAAAGGCCTTAAAAGGACTTTCTCTTATTTCCATTAATAAAGATGGCGGCATATCCTTCAATCCGGAAAAAGGACTATCCAAATGTAGATCGGCCGCATGAATGAACTTCACACTGCTCACTGAAATCACCTCGGTTCCTAACATCAATTTACTTTTATTTTAACATAAATAGAACATACTTTCTCATCTGAATTACAGTACTGCCGTTATAGTAATGGATCGGGATAACCAGTATCGGCAAATTTAGGAGAAAAAAGACCGAATGGCAGACACTTTGTTTCGTGCACAGCATTCGGTCTCTACTATTTATTTAAAAATATCCATACTTAAGTAACGTTCACCATTATCCGGTGCAATGCAAAGGACACGTTTTCCAGTTCCAAGACGACGAGCTTCCTGAAGGGCAGCCCAGACAGAGGCACCGCTTGAAGGCCCGATTAATATACCTTCCTTCGCAGCCATATCCTTCATCGTCGAAATCGCATCTTCATCTGCCGCTTGCACAATTTCATCAAACACTTCGGTATTTAAAATGCTTGGTACAAAACCAGGGCTTGTACCTACCAGCTTATGGGGACCTGGCTTCCCTCCTGAAAGAACAGGAGAACCTTTAGGCTCGACAACGATGACTCTTAAATCAGGAAGTTGTTCTTTTAACGCTTCACCCGTTCCTGTAATCGTTCCACCTGTTCCGGCAGTTGCGACAAACACGTCCAACTTGCGGTCCATCTGCTCTAAGATCTCGACCGCTGTCGTTACTCGGTGGATATCAGGATTGGCTTTGTTTTCAAACTGCTGAGGAATAAAGCTATTCGGAATCTCTGCAGCAAGTTCTTCGGCTTTACGAATTGCTCCTGGCATCCTTTCTGACGCAGGAGTGAGGACAACCTCCGCTCCGTATGCTTTTAATATGTTAATTCTTTCTTTTGACATATTATCCGGCATGATCATAATAGCCCGATAGCCTTTTGCTGCAGCATTCATTGCAAGTCCGATACCTGTATTTCCAGAGGTGGGTTCAATGATTGTTGCTCCAGGTTGAATAATTCCATCCAGTTCAGCCTGCCTAATTAAGTTAAAGGCAGCCCGATCTTTTACGCTGCGACTCGGATTAAAATATTCAAGTTTCACATATACTTCCGCGTCACCCTCCGCTGTTAAATGATTAATTCTAACAACTGGTGTATCTCCTATCAATTCCGTAATATTATTTACGATTTTTACTGTCATTCAAAAAAGTCTCCTTTCGGCTTATGCACTTTCTACTACATTATTATATCATTTATGATTTTTTGTTTTAAGGAAAGAATTCCGCTTAAATAAATAGGTTTAATTTTCATTCTGTCCAAATCAGTGTCAAAATAAAAAGCATACTCATAGAGCCCAGTAGGCTATAGAGTATGCTTCCTCATTATTTACCAGCTTCTATTTCTTTTAAAGGCTTTTTTTGATATGGCTTTGCAAGGTCAGGCGTCGCTTCTGATAAAATGAAGTCGGATTTTTCAAAAGCGGCCTGAATGAAAACGGAATCTATTGATATTCTATAAATTAATAATGTTTACTAAATATATTTTCCTTACATATAATAGTCAAAATTGACAGATAATGATAAAATTTTCAATAACCGTTTAAATATTACGAAAAAAACAGTCTATTATTTGAAAAGGGAGTTTTGAAAATGAGCAGAATATACAAATTAACCGTATTTGAACCGTCAGGGGAAAAACTCTTGGATGAATCATTTACGGCTGAGAATGATGAACATGCAAAAGAATTAGGTCAAAATCTATTAAATGAAAAAAACTATCAAGATCAAACACATCGCTGTACATCACCCGCAGGCGCGTTATTACTTTTTCATCGTTGATTGGAAAAATGGAAGCGTGATCATTTAGATGTCGACTAAGTTTTATACATCTTCTTTCTGATTATATAAAAAGGCAGTCACAATATCGTGACTGCCTTTTCCGTTTCATTTTCCGATAAAATTTGGTCTTCTTTTTTCAACGAAAGCTTTTATTCCTTCTTGGTGATCCGCTGTTTGGCGCATTTTAAATTGGGCAGCTTTTTCAATTTCAAGCATCTTTATTAATAATGGACGATTTTTTTCACTAAGAATCTTTTTCGTCTTGATCATCGCTTGAACAGGACTTTTCAGCCATCCTTGTACTTTTCTCTCTACCGCCTGCTCCAAAGTTCCATCTGCTATTTCGTGAATGAGGCCTTTTTCTTTAGCCTCCAGCGCTGTTAGCACTCTACCTTCCCAGATTAATTCTTTCGCTCCCACTTCACCAAGACGTCGCTCAAGGAAGAAATGTCCACCCCCATCAGGAATTAATCCAATGCCGATAAAGTTCATGGCAACCTTACTTTCTGAGTCAGCAATAAGATGGTCAGTTGCAAGCGCAATACTCAAACCAAGACCTGCTGCTGCACCGTGAATGGCACTGATTGTCAATTTAGGCATGAAATATAAGGTTGTTACTAATTCACTAATTCCATCCATCAGGTCATTAAAACCATCTTCTTTATCAGGTGCGAGCATCATTTTAATATCTCCGCCTGCTGAAAAAGCTTTCCCATTGCCTTTTAAAATGACGACGTCCACGTCCTCATTCTCACTTACTTCTTTAAGAGCAAAAATAAAATCATTTAGCATTTGCGGATTTAATGCATTCATAGCCTCTGGACGATTCATAGCAACAGTTGCTGTTCGTTCCGAATATGTGACTAAAACCGTACCTGAATTTAATGATGTTTCATTACTCAATCTATTTCCTCCTCTTTCATTCTATAAATTTATTATATATGCTCACTCTACTATCGTAATAGAAAAAAGTTATATTTATTCAATTTCACCTTTTATTTCTTAATATATTTATCCTGAAGCTGATCACGCAACGCCCTTTTCAAGAACTTCCCTACACCCGTTTTTGGAATATCATCCAAAAAGACTACTTCATCCGGTAACCACCACTTAGCAAACTGCGGTTTTAAAAATTCTATTATGTCTTCTTGTGATACCTGCTCTTTATATGCATCCTTCAAGACAACACAAGCAATTGGGCGTTCCTGCCATTTTTCATGAGGCACTGCAATGACTGCCGCCTCAAAGATACCCTCATGAGCCATTAATGTATTCTCTATATCTACAGAGGAAATCCACTCTCCACCGCTTTTGATTAAGTCCTTCGTCCGATCGACAATTTTCACAAAGCCTTCCTCATCTATCGTGACAACATCTCCGGTATAAAGCCAGCCATCTTTAAACGTCCCCTCTGATCGCTCATCTTTAAAATACTCATCCGCTATCCATGGGCCCCTTATAAGTAATTCTCCCATTTCTTTTCCATCCGCTTTCACTTCACCATCCTGCCCGACAACTTTAATTTCGATCATCGGCGAGACAAGCCCCTGCTTGGCCTTCAACTCATAAAGTTCATCCTCAGGTAAGTCTTCCTGATAGCTTTTTGGTTTGGAAACAAATACGAGCGGGCTTGTTTCCGTCATACCATAAGCATGCAGGAATGGAATACTGTACTTTTGCTCAAAAGTTTTAATCATGCTTTTTGGAGCCGCCGACCCTCCGCATAAAACAGCGCGAATACTGCTCGTATCATGGCTACCTTCTTCAAGCTCCTTCAACAACCCAAGCCAAATCGTCGGAACTCCTGCAGCGATTGTGACCTTTTCCGTTTCTATAAGCTCTGCCAAAATTTTCGGGGTAAAGTTTGGTCCCGGTAAAACCATCTTTGTGCCAAACCAAACACTCGCAAATGGCATGCCCCATGCATTAACGTGAAACATTGGTACGACTGGCAAAGCCACATCCCGTTCGCTTATTGCTGTAGAATCAGCAAGGCCCAGCGCAATCGCATGCAACAAAATTCCGCGATGTGAATAAACCACACCCTTTGGATTTCCTGTCGTGGCGGATGTATAACACATGCCGGCAGGTGCATTTTCATTTAAATCCTGAATGAATGGTTGCTTAGGATTCCCTTCAGCCAATAACTTTTCATAATGGTAAACAGGTGATAGTGTCGTTTCAGGCAGTTCATCATTATCAGTCATAATGATGTAGCCTTCTACCGTTGTTAACTCATCTTTAATCGTTTCCAACATTGGGATGACATCAGGATCTATTAGCAATAATCGATCTTCCGCACTATTGACGATAAAAGAAACATGCTGAGGAGACAGACGCATATTAATTGTATGTAGGACAGCCCCATGACAAGGAATCGCAAAATATGCTTCCAAGTGCCGATGATGATTCCATGCAAGTGTTCCGATCCGGTCACCTGTCTTGATACCGAATTTTTCAAGGTTACTCGCTAGCCTTCTTGTACGCTCAGCAATTTTTGCATATGTAAAAGTGTGAATTCCACCGTCCGTACGCGAAACTACCTCTTTTTTTGGAAAATATTTTTCAGCTCTCTCAATGATTTGCGTCATAATCAATGGAGTATCCATCATAACAATCTCCCCCTTCTCTAGAAAACGCTTTCACATTATATATTCGACCAGAAAAAAAATAATCCTTTTTCCCTAGGTACGGTTTTACATTTTATTTTAAGACTCTGATTTACATTATTGGTTAAACAAAAAAAGGACCTTAAACTTGATCCTTTGTCTGTCTTATTAAGTTCTTACAACCCATAACTCTAGAGGGACCTAAAAAAGAAAATCGCCGTCAAAGATTTGGAATTTCCTAATATCCATCGTCTTAAAAATGGATATTCAGTACTATGAGATGGCCTTAGAAAAAGAATACCCTCAGAAAGAGAATCTCAGATAATCCCTAAAAAGAAAAACTACAATATTTATTTATTTAAGGTTAAAAAGTCAATTAACTATTCTTTCCCTTTAATGACTTCTACCTTAAAGCTTTAATACCGCTTGGTTACCGCCAGGTACATGAATTAAGATGCTATATAGAAGCCTTGGTCAGCTCCTTTAAATAAATCAAGGATTCTTCTGCATAGGTATAAATTAGGTTCATTGCTGGATATCCTTTACCTGCTTGGAAAGGATCAACCCCTGGAGCCATACATTCCACAACAATATGACCATTAAAACCAGATTTATTTATACCGGATGCAAATTGTCCAAAATCAATATGTCCCCTGCCAAGAGCTCGCCTGTTGCTATCCGCAACATGGATAATTTCTAGATGTTCTTTTGTTTTCAGAAATGGTGTTTCCATATCTTCTTCTTCAATATTCATATGGTATGTATCCAATAGCATTTTCACTTTTGGATTACTTACCTCTTGAACAAATCGCAATGCGTCATCTCCGCTGTTTACTAGACAGCTTTCATACCTATTTAATGGTTCAATCACAAGTGTAATATCTAATTCACCTGCTTTTTCAACTAATTTTTGGACGGAATCAATGGCCCATTTCCAATCCTCCCCATTTAATCCCATCGGCGAAGTCTTTCCGACAGCAGAAGGACATACAACGAGGTATTTTCCTTCTACCTCCTTTACAGCCTCTATCTGCCTTCTAAAATACTCTATAGCTTTTTGACGATTTTCCGAGTGAGCATTGGCAAGGTCTTGTTCTTCATTTGGCCAGCCTGAATCTCCTGTCAAACCTCCAATTTCCAAAGACAATTCTTTGGAAAGATGTAAAAGGTCTTTCCACTTATAGTCATTCACAGCTGCTCGAACTTCTATTGCATCATATCCTGTTTGTGACACAAATTGCATAACCTTTTCTATAGGTATATCGCCGAAAATCCAGCTACATATTGAAAGTTTCATTACATTACTCCCTTATTGTTAGTAAGATCACTTCCAAAAAAGTTTTTCGTAAAACTTTCTCTCTGACACTAACTGGCTTTCCAATTGCTGCACCTCGGACTGTTAATACTATTAACCTCGGGTGTTACCTATCAGTCAAAAAGCCTGCGCACTTTTAGTAACGCAGAAGTATTTTCTTAAATTCCCCGGCAAAATTTTCGCATCCGGCTCTAGAAGCCATTTCTATTTCAGCTGGTTCATATTATTCTTTCTTCCTTTTAATTAATATGTAGCGGTTTGGTCAGTCTGCTTCAACTGAACCGGAATTCCCGTTTCTAGTGATTGTTTTGCAGCTTTAGCAATACGCTCAGCTTGTATGCCATCAAAGCCACTACAACTCACTTCAAGGTTTTCAAGACATGCCGATGCAAACTCAGTTACTTCATCTATATATGCTTGAGTGTAGCGTTCAAGGAAAAAGTAAAGCGGCTTTTCTTTCTTTACATGATCATTTGTTGAAACCTCAACAGTTGTTGCCCTGTTGTTATCCACTTGTGCAGTACCCTTATCCCCAAAAATCTCAAGACGTTGATCATATCCATAGACGGCACGGCGGCTATTATCGATAACCCCTAGTGCACCATTTGCAAATTTCAAAGTTATGATGGCTGTGTCGATATCGCCTGCTTCCTCAATAGCGGGGTCCACTAACACAGTTCCATTTGCAAACACCTCCACAACTTCACTGCCCATAACGTAGCGAGCCATGTCGAAGTCATGAATCGTCATATCCATGAACAATCCGCCTGAAGATTTAATATAATCAGCACTTGGCGGTTGAGGATCACGTGAAGTGATTCGCAAAATATGAGGTATCCCGATTTCACCTTCTTGAACGAGGTTTCGAATCTTACGAAAATTCGGATCAAAGCGACGGTTAAAACCAACTTGAAGCTTTACACCTGCACTTTTCACCGCAGTAAGTGCTTCTTCTGTTTCTTCCACTGAGAAGCTAATTGGCTTTTCACAGAAAATATGTTTTCCAGCTTCAGCCGCTTCTTTAATAATATTTGCATGTGTATTTGTTGGTGAGCATATAAACACTGCTTGGATTTCAGGATCACTAAGCAATTCAAGGTAATCCGTTGTCAATACTTCAATTCGTTTCTCTATCGCCCACTCTTCAAGATGTTCAATTGCAACATCCGAAACACTTTTAATTCGGATTTGCTGAATCACCTTCAAATTATCTACATGTAATCTTCCAATACGACCTGCTCCAATAATTCCAACAGTCAGTGTCATTGACCTAATCCCCCTAATTAAGCGCTTAACCTAATAAATAAAATACCGGGTTGTAACCGGTTGGCTCATTAAGCTTAACTTTTTATTTCTTTTAAGTCTCTTACTGAATTACGTTCTATAAGTACTGGTGCAAGCATGATCCTATGCCCAGATTTATTCGGCTTTTCAATTGACAGCAACAGTTGATTAATGGCATAACTTGCCAATTCATCTATAGGTTGAGCGATTGTCGTTAAGCCTGGGTATGCTATTTCTGCATGTATGGTGTTATCAAAACCAATCACCGATATTTCATTAGGAATAGCTACATTTTCCTTTCGTGCTTCATTCATAAAAATGGCAGCAATTAAATCTGTTGACGCAAATACCGCAGTGGGCCTATTCTCTAATTTTAAAATTTCCTTGGCAGCTATTCTGGCGTCTTCAATTTTTGATTTAGAATGAATCACTTGTTCTTCATTCAACTTAATCCCCTCATCAATCAGTGATTGTTTAAAGCCCTCTAATCGAAGGTTTCCACTTGCCCGGTTTAATTCGGCAATCACTGCAATATGCCTATGTCCTTTATCCAACAAATAACGCCCTGCAAGATATCCACCCCGTATATCATCTGTCGTAACAACATTAGTTGTAACAAAAGAGGGGTGATCGACTGAGAACATCAAGAGTGGGAAATTCCTGCTTTGAAGCTTCTTAAAAACCTCCCGATCATTCGGTTCAGTTGCGATGATAATTCCATCCACCTGTTTTTTTATAAGGAGCTCTAAATAGTCGTGTTCCCTTTCCCGTTGATAATCTGTGCTGCATAAAATAATGGCATAGCCAATTTCACGAGCATTATTTTCCAGGGCCCTCGCAACCTCAGCAAAAAAAGGGTTTGAAATATCAGGGACAAGCACTCCGATTGTGAATGTCTTCTTCCCTGTCAGCGCAGCTGCAACAGTGCTTGGCTGATATTCAAGTTCTTGCATGATTTCCGTTACTCTATTTCTCGTTTTATCGCTAATTCGTCCTGTTTTATTTATCACCTTTGATACCGTGGCAATTGAGACGCCTGCCTTTTCTGCTACATCATAAATTGTAGGCTGCTTCATATGTTTTCAAAACTCCTCCAAAATATCCTTTACTTTATTTTAGCATGAAGGAATTTTGCGGGTACTATAGTTTTCCTTATTTTGAAATACTTTTTAAGAATTCTAATTTTTCTTCTGCATTTTTTACTGTTATGATGTCAATCCCGCTATCTAATCGCTCATCAATCTTGTCCCCATTTATAGCTTTCAAGGCATTTTCAACACCTTGATACCCCATGTTATATGGGCTCTGGGCTATGGTGCCAGCCAGCTTGCCTTCCAAAATGGATTCAACTGCTTCTTCCGTTCCATCAGTACCAATAACTTTAATATCCAGTGCTTTTGCTTCTACAGCACGCAATACACCTAATGCCATATCATCATTTGCTGCGAAAACACCTTTAACATCTCCATTTTTCTGCAAAATATTTTCCATTACTGACATCGCTTTTGTTTTATCACTATCTCCAGGTTGTTCTGCAACAACTTCCAGACCCGCTTCTTCAAGCGCTTCTTTCGCCCCTTTAATCCTCGCATCAGTAGCCGGATTGCCGAGTGCTCCTGAAATTAAAACCACTTTATCTCCTTTCTGAAGCATAGAAGCCAACAATTTCCCACCTTCCAAACCTGCAGTCCGGTTTTCTGTTCCGATAAAGGTTGTTTTTCCTTCAAAATCAGCATCTGAATCTATAAGTAATACAGGTACATTCTGAGCTGCGGTTTCTAACACCGGTACAACCGTTTCAGGTTGTGAAGGAGCGACTACAATTGCGCCAGGTGACTGATTTATTTGATCTTCAAGCATATTAACTTGCTGGATCACTTCCGACTCTGCAGATGGACCCACCACTGTTACAGTTACCCCAAGGTCCTTACCAGCAGCTTTTGCTCCCGCCTCTACATATTTCCAGTAAGGACTTGATAAAGTTTTTAAAACGACTGCTACACTTTCACCTTCACCGCCGCTCGCTTTTTTATCTGCGTCGCCGCAACCAGTCACTAATGCCATACACGTTACCATTAATGTCGCTCCAAACCATTTTAGTTTCCTATTCATTCTTCTACCTCCAAATTATAGTGATATACTTGAAATGAATTTATAATTGATCATCTTTTTTTACTTTTGCGTTGACGGAGTACGTCAACAAAAACGGCTGCGATAATTACAAAACCGATTACTGCCATTTGGAAATCAGCAGGAACGTTCAGAAGGTTTAAACCATTTCTGAGCACAGCAATGATCATTGCCCCAATTAATGTACCCCAGACAGTACCGACGCCTCCCATGAAGCTAGCGCCACCAATAATGACTGCCGCTATTGCATCAAGTTCATATGATTGACCTGCAAGAGGGAACGCGGAATTTACTCGTCCAACCATTACAAGTCCTGCAAGACCTGCCATTAAACCACTAATTGTGTATACTATGATCAATACACGATCAACATTGATACCCGAGAGACGAGCGGCTTCTTTGTTACCACCGATTGCGTATATATATCGCCCTGTCTGTGTCCTTGTCAAGAAAATATGAAAGATGATATATACAGCGATTACTAGAAGGAAGCTAACAGGTATGGGACCTACAAATTCCCGTCCTAAAAATTGGATTAAATATGGAAAACCAGCAATTGGAGCCGCTGCCGTAATGATTAGTGCAATTCCACGTGCAATATTCATCGTACCAAGTGTAGAAATAAACGGGTGGGGCAAACGTAATTTCGTTAATAGCAAACCATTAATTAAACCGAATCCAGCGCCTACGAACAGACAGGCAAGAAGACCCAAGATTGGACTTAATCCCATCGTGACGGAAACAATTCCCATAACCATGATAGAGACTGCAAGAATGGAACCAACAGATAAATCAATACCGGCTGTTAAAATCGGAAGAAGCATGCCTATTGCAAGTATGGCGTTAATAGAAGACTGACGAGCAATATTCATGATATTGTTCAATGTCATAAACTTGTCCGATAGAAATGTCAGGACTGTCGTTAAAAGGATAAGACCGATTAATGGCCCAAATTTACTTACGTAAGTCTTAATGGTTCTACTTTGTTTTGGTGAATCATTCTCTGGTTTTTGTATGACTGCTTCATTCATAATTTCATCCTCCTGTTGCCGCCTTCATTATTCGTTCTTGAGAGGCTTCTCCAATTTCTAGGTCAGCGGTTATTTTCCCTTCACTCATCACTAAGACCCGATCACATATACCAAGAATTTCAGGAAGATCAGAAGATATCATCAGCACAATGGCACCGCTTTCAACTAACTGATTCATTAAGCGATATACTTCAACTTTTGCACCAACATCAATCCCTCTTGTAGGTTCATCAAAGATATAAACCTTTGCTTTTGTGCATAACCATTTGGCAATAACGACTTTTTGCTGATTTCCCCCACTTAGATTTCTAGCATGAAGATCTATGTTATTTGGGCGAACTTTCAATTCCTTTATATAATTTATTGCTTCTTCACGTAGACCTTTTAAATCAACGAGTCTTAATTTATTCGTAAATTTATTCATATTAGCCATGGCAATATTAAAATCTAGCGGCTGATCCAGTAAGAGACCTTCACTTTTCCTATCCTCCGTTATAAAAGCAATGCCCGCATCAATTGCATCCCTAGGTGATTTGATTCGAACTTCCTTTCCATTTATGAAGACCTTTCCATTCCCCCGGTCATCTGCACTGAAAATAGCTCTTGCTAATTCTGTACGTCCAGCCCCAACTAGTCCGGAGATGCCGACTATCTCACCGTGTCGGATCGAAAAGCTTACTGGTTCTTTTGACCCGGCCACTTCCATGTTTTCAACCTTGAACCCTTCACCGCCAAGCGTAAATGATTGCTTAGGATATTTCTCATCCAGCGCCCGTCCAACCATCAACTCAATCCAATAATCAGTTTCTGTTGTCTTGACCGGTAGCGTTTCTATTTTAAATCCGTCGCGAAGGATGGTAAGCCTATCGCCCATTTCTCTGATTTCATCTAACCGATGGGAAATGAATACAATCGCAATGCCCTTTTGCGTAAGTTGTTCTACACATCGATATAGCTGCTCCACTTCTGTTCCACTAAGACTGGAAGTCGGCTCATCCATAATGATTAATTTAACATCTAGAGTAAGCGCTTTCGCAATCTCCACAAGTTGTTGCTGCCCGATTCCCAGCTCCCCCAATTGCTTATCTGCAAGTTCAGGGCTCTGGCCAAGCATCTCCAAACAGCGTTTTGCTTCCTTACGCATTTCATTTTGATTAAGTAATGAAAATTTTCCGCCACGTTTCAATTCCCTTCCAAGGAATATATTTTCATATACCTTTAATTCAGGAATGACATTCAATTCTTGATAGATCGTAGCAATTCCTAGATTCATAGCATCAAGGGGTGTATCAAGTTGGACAGAATTACCTTCCCAAAAAATTTCTCCGGAATCCTTTTCATATGCTCCTGTTAAAATTTTAATAAGTGTGGACTTACCTGCACCATTTTCCCCTAGTAATACATGAACTTCACCTGCCATTACATCTAAATCAATTCCTTTTAAAACATGGTTTTGACCAAAACTTTTTTTAATCCCTTTCATTTCGAGGAGATACCCTGAATGATTAACCATGTGCAAACCTCTTTTCGTCATTTACCTTTTCTTTTTAAAGAAAGCGCTTTCCTAACTAAAGTATAATTTTATTATATTTATTTTTCAATACATTTTTTGAATATTTAGTATTTTCAGATTAAAACTCATGAACAAAATGAATTCTTTATCCCTCTATATACTAAAGTTCAACTTTTTTTCCATTTTGATAAGATTCCCGGGCAGCAAAAGCGATTTCGAGTGCCTTTACGCCATCGTCTACTGTGACACTTGGTGTTCTTTTTTCAGCCACAACCTGGAAAAAGCTTGAAAGCTCCAAATTGTAGGCATCCGTAAAACGAGTTGGAAAATCCGGTAATATATCATGCAGGTTACCCGCTTTCGTTAAAATCTGAATATCATGATTTCGAAGATTCCCTATAAAGATCGAGCCTTCTGTCCCAATGACCTCTGCACGAATATCGTAGCCATAATGGGCATTACGACTTGCCTCTGCATCTCCTGCAGCCCCAGATGAAAACTCTAAATACGTAAGAGATTGATCAACATCTCCGTATTTTTCCATGAACGGGTATTTCAAGATTCGTCCATGAGCATGAACTGAAGTCACTTCGGAATTCATCAAATAACGAGCAATATCAAAATCATGGATGGAAACATCGACAAACATACCACCGCTATTCTGGATAAACGCTTCATGGGGTGCATGAGGATCACGGGAAATACCACGGAAGTATATCGGATCGCCAATATCGCCAGCATTAATTCGCTTTTTCGCTTCAACGTAAGCCGGATCGAATCTACGCATAAAACCAACCTGGCATATGGTATTGTTATTTTCTATTATTCTCTTAATATCATTTGCTTCACTTATATCTATCGTAAGTGGTTTTTCAACAAAAATAGCTTTACCTGATTCAGACGCTTTTTTCAATAAATCAAAATGTGTGCTTGTTGGAGAGGCAATAATCATTACTTCGATTGTATCGTCTTGAAGAATATCATCCGGATTGGTAGTGAAAAATGGCACTTCTAACTCTGTTGCAACACGCTTGGCTGTCTCCATGTTCACATCACATATTGCCGTAAGTTCTGCATTTTTAATTCTTGTAGCAGCATTTACTGCATGCCAATATCCAAGTCTTCCAAGTCCAAGTACAGCTGCTCGAATTTTTTTTGTCATATTATTTTCTCCTTTTTAGTTAACATCCGTCAGCACAGACTTACTGTGCAATGATTGGTAACTTATTTCAAGATAACGGGCCATCTTAAGCGAATGATCCACGTTGTAGTCAGGATTTCCCCCTTCTTGAATACAATCATGAAAATGTTCAATCTGGTTTAAATATTGATCGTCTTTAAATTTCTCAAAAAGAATCACGTTGCCAATGTCATCTTTAACAGTTATTTTGCCGTGTTTATCATCCGATACGTCAGGACGAAAAGCGCAATCAACTGTAATGGACCCCCTTGGACCAAAGATTTCATAACGATTAATAAACGAGAGTTCCAATGAAGCTGTTACTTCAGCAGTTCGTTTCTGATCATCAATCAATACGCAAGTCGATGTTATATCCACTCCGTTGTCTTGATCCATTTTACCGCTCATTGAGATTTGGACAGGTTTAAAGCCAACAATTTGTGTCACCGCATGCAAGCCGTAACATCCGACATCTCGCATAGCACCTCCTCCTAGTTCAGGTTTCAAACGAATATCACCTGAGTCTTCAAGCATCCAGGAAAAATGAGCTTTAACATGGAGATAATCCCCGATAATACCGGATTCCAGTAATTCCCTCACTCGTTTGTGCTGACAATGAAATTGGTACATGAAAGCTTCCATAAAAACTACATTATTTTCTTGGGCTGCTGTTTTCACATCGTACATATCGGCTTCTGTTAACGCTGCTGGTTTTTCAAGAAGAACATGTTTTCCCTTTTGCATTGCCCTCACCGCCCATTTTGTATGAAGAGAGTTTGGCAAAGGGATATAGATTGCGTCAATCGATGAATCTTCAATTAGTTGTTCATACTTTCCATAAATGTGGGGGGAATTGAATCGCTTGGCCTTTTCTAAGCTTTTCGATGCTACAGCTACTAATGCTGCACGGTCTGAACGGCGTAATGCCGGTAAAAATTCATCATATGCTATATTGGCAGCACTAATAATTCCCCAACGGATATTTCCCATTACTCACACTCCTTCTATTAATTTTAATGTTTGGTTTGCAACAAACAGTAAAAATATTTAATATTAAGAAATTTTAGGGAAAGCGCTTTCCTTTTTGCTATTGTAACTCACTATTTTTTATTATTCAATTACATTTACAAAAATGTAAAATTTTATTTTCCGGAATTATTAATTTTTAAACTGCATACAAACGGACTTTAAAAATAGATTGTAAATCTTTATGTAAATTTTTTTTAGATTTGTCTGTATGAAGAAAGCTTCCACAAAAGTTGAAATCAACAATGATTAATACAAAAGACCATATTAAAAAATGACATTTTTTTTATGTTTCTTTCCAGAAAAAAGAGGTAATAGTAAAGATACAATGATATTTAGAGGGAGCTCATCTATGGTAAACAAGATAAACGAAGAACTAGAGGCTTACTGCGCGAGCGAATATTCAAAGCTTTTACGGGTAATTGTATGTGAACCAAAATATATGGAGATTCGTGAGATTATCAACGAAACACAAAAAGAGTTTAAAGATGAGAACATTGATCGTGTACTTGCTATGGAGCAGCATACCAATTTTGTAAAGTCGCTTGAACATGAAGGAATTGAAGTCATAAATCTACCACCCCAATCTGCATATCCAGAACAAGTCTTTACGAGAGATATCGGATTCACTCTTGGCAATACCGTGTACGTCGCAGAGATGGCTACAGATATCCGGCAAGGTGAAGAACTTATTTTGAAAACCTGGCTCGAAAAAAATGATGTCCCATTCTCCAACTTATGTAGGAATAGAATAGAGGGCGGGGATGTCATAATTGATGGAAAGACCATTTATATCGGGGTCAGTGATAGAACAGATAAAAAATCAATCAAGAATCTTCAAACCTTATTATCAGAATACGATATCATCCCAATTCCTTTCATTGAAAAATTCCTTCACTTGGACTGTGTATTCAATGTTATCTCACCAACGGAGGCCCTTATCTTCCCAGAAGCCCTTACAAAAAAAGAGTTAGCCTTATTAGAATCACGTTATGACATAATTGAAGTGACTAAAGAGGAGCAATTCACATTAGGAACAAACGTGCTCTCTATTGGAAAAAGAAAAGTGTTTAGTCTTCCATGCAATAAAAAAGTAAATCACAAGCTTCGTGAACGCGGATATAGCGTCATTGAAGTCGATATAAGCGAGATCATCAAGTCCGGAGGCTCTTTCCGTTGCTGCACCATGCCTCTGTTGCGAACAACGAATAAGAAAACTGAACTTGCTTAGAGAAAGAAAACTGCTCATAATCAAGATAGATTTAAACCGAACTTGCTATAATGAAGTTCGGTTTATTTTACTTTCAGAAATGAGCGCACCCTAAAGAAAGCGATCGAGCCCAAAAGGACAACTAGGAAAATAGGCAATTCTAAAATACCAAGCCCAACTTCCCTACCTACAGAAACTTGAACAGATTTCCAGCTGGTATAAAGTAAAAAAACAATAATTTCCGCCTTCAAAATCACACTCATCAACCGAGCATTTTTGTATAGACTCTCCGCATTTTGTTCCGTTACTTTTACCGGGAAATTAAAGATATACGGCACTCTCTCTAAAGTCGTCAATATTGACCATAAGGAAATACTTACGATCGGAAGAAACCAAATTACAGCTCTCCCTCCCCAACCATCTGCTTCTCCTTTAGCATTAAAATGAATCGGAACCTGATCAGGTAAAGTACTCCACTCATTAATCAAATAAATCAGGTTGAGCACTATTATAATAAGTGAAAAGATATCAATTAGTTTTTCATAAACCGTTTTTGGTAACTTTAATACTGGTTGATTATTTTTCATAATTGCCCCCCCTAATCTTACCAAAAAAGATCTTATTCCAAGTGTTCTTTTATTGTATCAAGTTTAATACAATTTCAGAATCCGCTTTATTTAATTGTACATACTTGCTATGTTTACCTTTCGTCAATTTCAATATATTTTCACCAGAAATAACCCAAACATAGTAAACGACTATTTTATCCTCATTCTTTTCATCATTAAAATAAAAGATATAATCCGCTTTAGGACGATCTTTCTCCATTTTGGAATTTTCCCAGTTAATATTTTTTAATATTTCTTTTGTTTTTATAGTCTTTTCAATTTCTATACTTTCTTTATAAGCTTCAAATTTGTAGATTTTACCCTCACGCTTTTGAATCGAAATATGTTCTTGTTTATTTGAACATCCTACAGTTAACGCTAAAGATACTATGAAAAGTGCAAGTAAAAATAGTCTCCATTTCATTAATTGTCATCCCCCTTACATGAATAGACTAATATCCAATATTTTCATTATACTAGTCTACCAGAAGAGTAATAGGAATGTGTATTTAAATGGCGACAAAAGAGTGCAGAACCATCTTTTCTTAAAGCAAAGAACTCCCAAGCTTTTACCTTGAGAGTTTCTGACTCTAATATCCCATGTAAATAATAGACGTTGTTCACCCAAACCAAACCGTAAATAACTCATCATTTACGCCCAGGTTGTACATATAATAGATCCCGAATACCGTGCTGACCACGCCTGTCAACCGAATGAGTGAGTGGTTCACTTTTATAGAAGAAGTACTTGTGACAAAGGGGATGCTTAAAATCGTTGTAAATAGAAGCATGCCCACACATGTACCAACTCCAAATATAATAATGTAAATGGCACCCTGCCATAATGAATCTATCGTACTCATCGTAAGAAGAACCATGGCTGCACTTCCGGCAAGTTCGTGGACAATCCCAACAAACATCGATTTCAAATAGGTAGCTCTACCTGAATGATCATGTTGATGCATTTTCTCCCAAGAAAAAATCGTCGTTATTCCTAAATATACCAACATGATTCCCACAAGAAATTCTAATGACATTGCCCATGCTTCCGAGATTTCTTTCAAAAGGATCAGGATGACACCAAACACCAATAGCGTAAGTGTATGACCGTGGAAGTCTTTGTTATTAATACATCATTAATTTAAACTAATTACTTAATTTTCCTAGCTGGTGGCATAAATTATCTTGAAAATGGTACGATAAAAACGTTGATATCTAAATAGGAAATGACTTAATGATGGGAAAAAGCGAAGATATTTTGAATTGGATAATTATATTTCAAAAAAAAACCTTAAAAACCCTTGACCTCAACTTAGGTTTAGGTTGTATCCTTGGTAAAAAGATAAAAAATCATATGAACTATAAAATTGGACAAGTCGCAAAAATGAATCATCTAACAATGTTTCTCAATTACGTTACTATGATAATCGAGGACTGTTACCCTTGCTCAAAAGAACTGAGAAGGGAGATCGAGTTTTTGACGATGAAGCACTGAAATATTTAGAAATGATCTTATGCTTAAAGAATACTGGGATGCCAATTAAAAAAGTTAAACAATTTATTGATTGGTCAATGAGTGGTGATGATACCATCCCCCAGAAATTAGAAATTAGGAGTGGAGTAGATGAAACGTATTTCGATTTTAATAGCTGATGATGAGGAGGAGATTGCTGATCTGATTGCCATCCATTTAGAAAAAGAAGGATACCATGTCATTAAAGTATCTGATGGACTAGAAGCCATTCATGCTATCCAGACTCAATCGATTGATTTGCTAATTTTAGATATTATGATGCCAAAAATGGATGGATACGAAGTAACCCGTCACATTCGAGGACAACATAATTTACCTATCATTTTCTTGAGTGCCAAAACTTCTGATTTCGATAAGGTACATGGACTAGTGATTGGAGCAGATGACTATATGACTAAACCATTCACCCCCATTGAATTGGTTGCTCGTGTAAATGCTCAGTTGCGGCGCTATATGAAATTGAATCAACCCAAAACAGATAATAAATTGATCTTGGAAATTGGTGGATTAGTTATTTCTCCTGATCAACGTACAGTTATTCTATATGATGAGAACATTGAGCTGACGCCTAAAGAGTTTGAGATTTTGTATTTACTAGCCAGTCATCCAAAGAAAGTTTATAGTGTGGAAAATATTTTTCAGCAGGTGTGGGGCGAAGCCTATTTTGAAGGTGGTAATACCGTTATGGTCCATATTCGTACTTTACGGAAAAAACTTAAAGAAGATAAACGGAAAAATAAATGGATTAAAACTGTGTGGGGTGTCGGGTATACGTTCAATGGTTAAAATCGTTCGAAGTTTTCGCTCAAAAATGATAGTGTTATTCGGATTAAGTATGTTTTTTTCTGGCATCATAACTTATCTAATCTTTAAAGGACTTCAATTTTATTATCACACGATGGTTCGTTATGAGGATCCATTGGCTCGTTTTCGCTTATTTATAAACAATATTGGAGACATTAATTTCTTTTTACTACTATTTATCCCACTTTCAATCTTTTTTTTCTTTGTCCTTACTAAGCCCTACTCTACCTATTTCAATGAGATTTCAGAAGGAATTCATTATCTCGCTCGTGGTGACTTTAAACATCGAGTTCAAATCATATCAAATGATGAATTTAGAAATATTGCGCAAGATATTAATCTGGCAAGTGAAAAATTGGAACAAGCCATAGAAAGAGGAGATTTTTCGGAAAGCAGTAAAGATCAGTTAGTAGTAAATTTAGCTCATGATTTGCGTACTCCGCTCACCTCTGTTTTAGGTTACATTGATTTAATCCTTAAGGATGAGAATCTGACTAAAGAACAAGTCAGACATTTTTTAACAATTGCCTTTACTAAATCTCAGCGTTTAGAAAAACTTATTGATGAATTATTCGAAATAACTAGAATGAACTATGGCATGCTGCCAGTTGAAAAAAAGCAAATTAATTTAAGTGACCTACTGATTCAATTAAAGGAAGAATTGTATCCTATCTTCGAGAAAAATGATTTGATAGCTCGAATGAATAGTACTCCCTATTTACCTATTATTGGTGACGGAGAGTTGTTAGCACGTGTGTTTGAAAATCTTCTGACCAATGCCAATCGTTATGGATACGATGGCCAGTTTGTAGACATTAACGGCTTTATTGATTCAGGAGAAGTGGTTGTTCAGATTGTGAATTATGGAGATAGTATTCCACCGAATGAACTACCGCATCTTTTTGATATGTTTTATACCGGTGACAAAGCACGAACTCAACAAGAAGATAGCACAGGTCTTGGCTTGTTCATTGCGAAGAATATTGTGGAGCAACATAATGGAACGATTACTGCAGAAAGTAGTTTAATACGTACGATATTTGAGGTTCGTTTACCACAGGACAGTGTACCAAATAATCAAATTTAATACCCAAGTAAATGATTTAAGAAAAATTTAATATTTACCCTACTCTTTTTTTAAATAGTTTCTCCTATTCTATAAGCAAGTAAGATCAAGGAGGAAACTGAAAATGAAGAAGTGGGGATTTTTATTGTTTTTAATATTGTGTTTGGGATTTGCTATCGCTAATATAACACCGTTGTTTCAAGATAAAGTAGAGTTTCAAAAAATTGTTCAAAATCATCAAGATAATATAAATTATCTAGGAAGTTCTGAACGTATCCAAAACAAGGAGATTGCAAAAGATCAGATCTATCAAGGAAATCTACTCTTGGTCAACAAGGATTATCCTGTTCACCAAGAGAGTATAAAATCAGATGTCGTAAATTTATTTACGCATAAAGAATTGATAAAGGGATACGAGTTACTTGATAGTGATATTAGATTGTCAGAGGATGTCGCACGTAAATTTTCAGAGATGACAACTGCTGCTGAAAAAGAAGGAGTTCGTCATTTTTCAATTAGTAGTGGCTTTCGAGAATTTGATGAGCAAAGTGTACTTTACCAAGAAATGGGCTCTGACTATTCCTTGCCAGCAGGCTATAGCGAACACAATTTGGGTTTATCGCTTGATGTAGGATCTACTCAAATGAAGATGAGTGAAGCACCAGAAGGAAAGTGGATAGAAGAAAATGCTTGGAAATACGGCTTTATTTTACGCTATCCAAAGGATAAAACTGATGTCACAGGAATTCAATATGAACCGTGGCATATCCGCTATGTTGGCTTGCCTCACAGCGCGATTATGAAGGATAAGAATTTAGCTTTGGAAGAATATTTGGATTATCTAAAAGAAGAAAAGAACATTTCTGCTAGTGTTAATGAGAAAAAATATACTGTTTCTTATTACTCCATTTCTCATAGCAGTCCAATTAAAGTACCAGAGAATCTCTATTATGAGATTTCAGGCAACAATATGGATGGAGTAATTGTGACCGTGTACGAATGATAAATGGATAAAAAAGAACTAAAAAAATTCTGATGACCTAATACTATCATTTCAATAAATCATTATTTCTTGATTTAGAAAGATATGATTATTTGGTTGCTCATTTCTCCAATCCTATTGCCGACACATATTTAAACTTCAAGAAAGTAATTTTTGAACAAAGTGATTATTATCCTATGTTGTCTATAAAATTCTCTATGTTATTCCATTAAAGGGCGCAATTGTTGAACACATAGGTAGAAAATGATCAAACTTTTTTATAAAAATCAAACTTAAATTTGCTGGAGAAGAATCCATTTTGATCAATCTTTTTTCAAAATGGATTCTTTTTATTATCGTAAAATACGGGTTTACGAGGTATCTTTGATCAAACTTTATTTCAAAGCTTCAGTGATAGCTCAAAAACTGACAAGGGCTTCTATACAAGCATTACTGAACCTCTCTTAAATAAACATGTCCTTTTCCACCCATCTGGCCAATTGATGTAGGCACTATCGCCAAAATATCATCATCAATCGTCTGAATCACAATCATATTCTTTTCATCCATATAAAGGATGTCTCCATCCATTAATTCTTTGTTTTCCTTAAGACGAATCCCAATTTCGTTCCCTTGATCCGTTTTCACTCGTAGAATTTGTTTTCTTAATGCATCACTTTCTAGGTAAACCCTTTCCATATGTTTCGTGTTTTTTTCAATAAACTCTATATTTCCTAATACCTTTTCCAGAATCATGGTATCATCTCAGAATAAAAAGTATCGTTGTGCCATCGGCAGGACTTCTGCCGGCTCACACGTAATTAAATCACCGTCCACCGTCACTTCATACGTTTGCGGATCAACCTCTATGACGGGGGTTTCCCCATTTAACTTCATTTCTTTTTTTGTAAGATTACGAATATTCGAGACAGTCTTCATTATTTTTTTCAGACCCAGGTCTTTGTGAATTCCTGCTTCATAGGACGCCTTTGATAGGAACGTAATGGACGTACTTGCTACAGCCTGGCCAAAACTCGCAAACATCGGACGGTATAACACAGGTTGAGGCGTTGGAATCGAGGCATTCGGGTCACCCATAATACTGTGGGCAATCATGCCGCCTTTTAATATCATATCTGGTTTCACTCCAAAAAAGGCTGGATCCCAGAGCACCAAGTCGGCGAATTTCCCTTCTTCTACCGAACCGACGACATCAGAGATTCCATGGGTAATGGCAGGGTTTATCGTATACTTGGCGACATAACGCTTCACACGGAAATTGTCTCCCTCCCCTGCTTCCTCTATCATTTTACCCCTTTGCTTTTTCATCTTATCGGCTGTCTGCCATGTCCGTAATACGACCTCGCCTACACGTCCCATTGCTTGAGAATCCGAGCTAATCATACTAAAAACGCCCAGGTCATGCAGAATGTCTTCAGCGGCTATCGTCTCTTTCCTTATTCGGGAATCAGCAAAAGCGATATCTTCCGGTACGGATGGATCCAAATGATGGCAGACCATAAGCATGTCCAAATGCTCTTCTAGAGTATTGATTGTGTAAGGCCGGGTAGGATTAGTCGAGGATGGAAGAATATTGGAGTAGCTTGCCGCCTTGATGATATCAGGAGCATGCCCGCCACCTGCACCTTCAGTATGATATGTATGGATCACACGGCCCCCGATCGCTTTAATCGTATCCTCAACAAAACCTCCTTCATTAAGCGTGTCAGAATGAATCGCTACCTGAACATCGTATTCATCCGCCACCGTTAAACTTGTATCGATTGCAGCGGCCGTCGTTCCCCAATCTTCATGCAATTTCAGCCCAATCGCACCAGCTTCTATTTGTTCAGCTAGAGGTTCTTTGGCCGAGGAATTACCTTTCCCTAAAAACCCAAGATTCATAGGGAAATGATCTGCAGCCTCAAGCATTTTATGTATATTCCAGGCTCCTGGCGTACATGTCGTGGCGTTCGATCCCGTTGCCGGTCCGGTCCCGCCGCCAATCATCGTGGTAATTCCGCTTGATAGTGCAGTCTCAATTTGCTGCGGCGCAATGAAGTGGATGTGAGCATCAATGCCTCCGGCTGTTATTATCTTTCCTTCAGCTGCAATTATTTCAGTTGCAGCCCCAATCACCATAGTCACTCCATCCATCAATAGCGGGTTGCCAGCCTTGCCTATAGCTGCAATATTTCCATCCTTCACGCCGATATCTGCTTTATAAATTCCGGTATAATCGACGATGATTGCATTGGTGAAAACGAGATCCATGACCTCGTCTCTTGAAGCAGTAGGATGTTGACCCATACCATCACGAATCACCTTACCTCCGCCGAATTTCACTTCATCTCCGTATTTTGTAAAATCCTTTTCTATTTCTATGAAAAGCTCTGTATCTGCCAATCTAATTAAATCGCCAGTTGTCGGACCAAACATGTCTGCATATTGCTTACGTGACATTTCATGACTCATATTTCCCAATTCCCATCGAGCGGACCATTAGTTTGATTGCTTAATCCATAAACTTCCCTCTTGCCGCTAAATGGCACCAGTTCTATTTCTTTGGCATCTCCCGGCTCAAAACGGACCGCTGTGCCGGCAGGAATGTTTAGCCTTTTCCCAAAAGCATCTTCCCTAGAAAATTCCAACCCAAGATTCACTTCGTAAAAGTGAAAATGTGAGCCAATTTGAATCGGCCGGTCTCCCCTATTGGTCACGGAGATGACTGTCAAAGGCTTCCCTACATTACATACAATCGGTCCTTTTTTCAAAATATATTCTCCAGGTATCATGGCTTAAAACTCCTTACTGAATCGGATTATGAACCGTCACAAGCTTTGTACCATCAGGAAAAGTCGCTTCCACTTGAATATCGTGAATAATCTCCGGGATTCCTTCCATCACATCTTCACTTGAAAGAATTGTCTTTCCAAACTGCATCAGTTCTGCGACAGACTTACCATCGCGTGCCCCTTCCACAATTTCATATGTGATCAAGGCAATCGATTCCGGATAGTTCAATTTCAAGCCGCGATTTTTTCGTCTTCTTGCCAAATCTGCTGCCACTACGACCATTAATTTTTCTTGCTCCCTAGCTGTTAAGCGCATGCCCTCTCTCCTTCTGCCAATCAAAACCATAAAACACCTTATAATAAGAGTCTATTAAAGATACAACACACAATTTTAGTCATTACCTAACGTAATTACGTTATATAACATAACATATATCTAATTATATTAAATTTTCTGATAATTTCAAGTGTAAAAATGAAATTATCAGAAAATTAATATACACCTCTCGTTTTGAAAGTGCTTACCTAAAATTTGATAATACCCAAACAACCTTGATATAATTTCATGAGGAACTATTTTGCTAAAAAAGCAGTGAGAGGGGAACAAAAAATGAGTTATGTGAAAAATCAACTTAAAGTTATGCGCGAAAATTTACTAAAAGAAATCGAGGGATTAAGTCCAGAGCTTATGGATGTCCAGCCGAAAGGGTTCAATAATACAATCCATTGGCATCTTGGACATGTCCTATCCGCAGCGGAAAAATTTTTATTGGACTCCCCAAATAACAGCAACTTGCCTGCTAATTACGGACAACTATTTGGATACGGTTCAAAACCAGCTGACTGGACAGCCGATATCCCTTCTGTTGAAGTTTTAAAGCAGCAGTTACAAGAACAACTTGGCCGGCTTCTTGAAATTCCGGAAGAAAGCTTGAACGAAAAAGTAGCACAACCTTTCAGAGAAATGGAAACAGTAGGAGAGTTTATTAACTTCGTAGTCCTACACGAGGCAAGTCACATTGGACAAATTCATGCGATGAAACTTCTCATCCAATCCTAACTAATAAACCACAAGCTGCCATTCCGATTTTTAGATAAAAAACCGGAGTGGCAGAAATTCCTTGTTAAATAAATCTCGATTTACTTAACAAGGAACAACCTTGATATAATTCGAAGGACGTTTTTATATAATTACATATCATTCACAGGAGCTAAAAAAGGGGGAACTAACATGAATCCATTACAGAAACGATTCTCACTAATTAGAGGGAAATTTTTCGAACGAGCTATTGATTGTGTTACTCCTGAACTGGCAAGCATTCAGCCAATAGGATTCAACAACACCATTCACTGGCATCTTGGCCATACGTTGTTCGTAACAGAAAAATTCTTGCTTGATCATCCGCGAGCAGGGAACTTGCCAGACAATTATGTTAATTTCTTTGCACAAGGTACAAGTCCGGCTGACTGGACAGACGCTGTTCCATCATTTGGTGTTTTAATTCAGCAATTTAAAGAACAGCTTGATCGCCTTCTGGCCATTCCTGAAGAACGCTTGAATGAAAAACTGGAGAAACCATTCAAAGGTTTTACAACTTATAGCGAAATGGTCAATCTTGCACTTTTCCACGAAACGTACCATATGGGCCAAATTCACGCGATGTTACGAGTGATTAATGCAGCCCAAAAATAATAGCCCCCGCTTTTCAAAGCGTGAGGCTTTTTTCATTAATACTCATTAAAATATGATAATCAAAGACCCCCACTTCAACTTTACATCATCTGGTTGTCCATATAATCGTTATAGGCTTTTTCAGCAGCGGCTTCTGAAGAAAATAAAGCATCATCATCTTCAATTGTATGAAATGTATCGTTCAGAAACAAAGCAACTGCATTAGGATCTTTTGGATGAGGGACAATTTCTGCTGCCCTAACATTCGAAACAGTAGGAACATGGGGATTATTATAAATTACAAATACCTCGTCACCTACTTGTACTTCTTTCGCATTGATAATACCCATTGAATTCTTCCTTTCCTTTACAGATTTTCTTTAGTTTATGGAAAGATGCTTAGAATTATTATATAAAATCACATTGCCAGCGACATAACTAAATAGGACTCCTTCGTGATCGAAGGAGTCTCCTTATTCATTTAAGCATATTCATCTTCTGCAAAAACTCAATCGGATGTTGTTTACGGAAAAATTCTCTTAACATATAGGCAACTCCGTGTTCATCATTAGACCGGGTCACCCATTTCGCGACTTTCTTAACTTCCTGATCTGCGTTGCCCATGGCAACACCCAGACCAGATCCAGCTATCATCTCCATATCATCTAACCCGTCTCCAATCGAGACAATTTCACTTCTTTTTACCTTTAAATGATCTGCTAAATATAATACACCGCTCCACTTTGATACACCCTTTGGAACAACCGTCAGCTTGTATCCTGGATGTAAGATAACATCAACCTCCGGGAACATATCCTTTATCAGTTTTAGCATATCTGTTTGGTCACTTTGCTCCGAAAAAATGATATCTATTTTTGTCGGAGCCATTGGCTTGTCAATTAGCTCTTCACTGATATCATCCACATAATTTTGAGCATATATATTTTGATCATTCAAATACATAACTGTTTTACCGAGCAAATTCTCTGGAAGGTTGACTCGATTGCCAAGCGAGTATTTTTCATGAATGAGTAGAATTTGGCAGGTAGTTTTTTCAAGCATTTGAACGAGTTCCACAGTCAATTCTTCTGAAATTCTTTTCACCAATATAGGCTTCTCAATTGATGCTCCAACAAAAGCTCCCTGCTGAGCAACGATCATCGGATTTATTTTTAGGGCTTTGGCCGCTTTTTTTGCAGAGTGATAGTTTCTTGACGTCACAAGCGCAACATGGACACCTTTTTGGTGCACATAATCAATTGCTTCTTTAGTTGATTTATTTAAACGGCCATTCGACTGGAGCAATGTTCCGTCAATATTAATCGCAAGTAGACGATATACCATGTTGATCTCCCCCATCTGTAGTATCCTCTTTCAAATTTATGACTAAAATTTGAAGAGTAGAACAAATAGAAGTTCAGAGCACCTTACACTCGATTTGGCACTAACTTTTCAGACAAAAAAACTCCCTACCATAAAGGCAGGGAGTTTTCAACAGCTTACTACTGTTGTTCAGGCAGACCATATAAATCTTCAAGCGGCTTCATGATAATTTTATTAAGGTCAGCAATGACCATGCTCATCCTTTGTTCTGCTTCCATCAATTGTGAGATGGTTGGGTTTTGTTGAACAAGCTGTACTGTTTTTTGTGCTTGCTCTACCTCTTCCGGAGCAATCTCCTGCCCCATCATTTGCTTTTGTTGCAAAGACATCTGCAGATTTCGAAAGTTTTCAAACATTCCTTTTGTTGCTTCATCCGAATTGACAATTTCATATAAGCGTTGCAAGTCGGCATATTCATTACTTGCTCGAATTGCTTTTTCCATTTCATACGCTGCATCATATACGTTACTCATGGTTTTCCCCTCCCAGTTATCATTGTATTCCTACACCTTTTCAACTATAACAAATCCCTTTGCTAATTACACGTCATCCTAATAAAACAGTTGCAAAACCTTGGAATAATCCGATGATTCCTCCAAGCAATGCTCCAAGGTATGTGATCATTGACAATTCCTTCTTAGTGATGGAAACGACCATTTCCTCAAGTCGCGAAACCGAAAATGAGGCCACCTGTTCTTCCACAATATCATCCAAATGAAGCTTTTGGAACAGCGACTGAAAGTGATTAATTAAATAGTCGGCACCTTTTTCCACAAGAATTGGGACCCCTTTTTCCACAATCGTACCAGAGAAATTGGCAGTCAACTCACGAACTGGTTTTTCCATGATAGTAGCGACTGGTATCATTTCTGTCGTTTTTTCGGTAATAAACTGTCTTATCGTTTCTTTCCCTATCAAGCCTTCTACTTTCATAACTTCCCATTTCTCGAGGTTTTCCCACTCTTTTACCATCATCACCGACAATATATCAATAGTCCGTGATTGTTCAAAAAATTTAATGATTTCCGGCTGAATTTTATCAATTAACTTTTCATTTCCGATAAACATCTGAATTAAATTGATCAATTTACCCCGTTCCTTGAAAAAATCATCCAACATGTCTTCAAGGCGACCCTTACCTTCTGCACTGTTAAAATATTCTTTTCCTTTTGTTACGATGAATCGAGAAATATCCGGGATCGACTTCACTGCTTTTTGCTGAATGTGCAATGGGACGATGTCCTGTAAGCTCTTGCCGCTATTTTCGCCCAACCATGTTTCGTATTTACCAAGAACTAAAGTCTGCAATTGCTGTTCTAACGAGAAGGAAGAATTCTTCATTCCCAATTGATCAAGCAATTGAGCTGTACTTTTTTCCGTGGACAATGCTTTCTTTACTTCTGCCTGAATGAAAATTTTCATATTCTGTATAGAGGCATCATTGATAACCTTACTTTGAATGCTTTCAGGTGTGATTAAATGTTCAACGACCAATTTACCTAACTGACTGGCTAACTCATCTTGCCGCTTAGGAATTAAACCTGGTGTCAACGGCAGCTGTTTCCCGAAAATATAGATTGGTTTATAAGGTCTAAACAGCATCCGGATAGCCAATAAATTAGTGAACCCTCCAATTACAGCACCTACAACAACCATAAACAGTATTTTTACCCAAAACTCATCCATGAGGATTTCTCCTTTTGTTGCTTGAAATAAAGGCTTAATGACACGTTCTAATTGGAAAAACATAGAATGTGTTATCCACTTTTGCCCATCATTTAATTATAAAAGGATATCAAACTTAGTGCAAACGGGGAATTATAATGAATCTTAAATTTCAAAAAATTTTCATTACTGTAAATCCTGCAATCACTAGAAAGAAGGCACTACTGTTCATCGAAGAAAAATTATTCGAGGCGTGGGATCTTCAATATGGGGAACCCCTTACACTTATGGCGGGATGCCGTTCCGTTCCTGTACTCGTCCAACCATTCCCTTCATCCCAGCCAACAATAAAGCTTTCATTTGATACAAACCAAATTTTATCCCTGCCTGCTTTTTCAGACCCAATTTCCGTTACCTTCCATGCGGAGGATAGATCAATAAATATAGGGCCCTTCTTTGCCGCACTCATCAACCAACTTCCCTTGAAAGATGGGACATTTGGGGAAATGGAAAAATTTTATCAGGAGATGAAATCCTACTGTCATCAACAAGGCTTCTCCTTCTTTTTAGTAGGAATACAGTCTTTAAAAGAAGGCGTAGTGGAAGGATATTGGCCAGGGCAAAATGGGTGGCAAACCCTTACTCTACCTATCCCTAATGTGTTTTATAATCGGATTCATTCGCGCAGAATGGAAGAATCGCCAACCTTCGATCTGTTTACAAATGAACTAAAATCATATTCAATCCCGATGTTTAATGGAAGGTTTCTTTCTAAGTTCGATGTACATGAGCTTCTTCTCTTAGAATATGAACTGCTTTCAAATCTGCCTGATACCATACTTTTTAACGAGAAGGAAGAATTCTTTACATTTTTAGAGAACCATTCTGTTATCTATTTAAAGCCTTCTTCCGGCAGTCAAGGAAGGAATATTTGCAGGTTAACACAAGTAGATGGAGAATGGAAAATCGAGCAAACCGGACATATACAAAATGTGCATATTGCGGATACGAATGAAAAGTTGTATAACGCCTTGAAAAAATTCTGCAGAAAACAAGCCTACATCCTTCAAAAGGGGATTTCCTTGTTTGAAATCGATCAGAGAAAAGTTGATTTTCGAATCCTTCTTCATCAAAACGAGCAGTTTCAATGGAAAGTTACCTCCATGGTTGCCCGGATAGGAGATCCAGGTAATATCGTTTCCAATCTTGCACAGGGCGGTATGATGAAAAACGGCTCAGACTTTTTAAAGGAAGTATTTGACCCTCAGGAAGCCGGACGTTTGCACCAAAGGCTTATAAGACTTGCTAAAAAAACTGCCCATACTTTGGCAGAAAATCATGATGATTTATTCGGGGAGCTCGGAATCGATTTAGCACTTGATGTTGACACACACCCTTGGATTATTGAAGTGAACTCGAAACCTTCGAAAAAATTTCAGGGCAACTATGAAACCTTTCGTCCATCAGTAAAGTCCATTGTAGAATTTATGCTTACTCTTGACCGAGAAAACCATCCATAAAAGGAGTTGCTGGCACGTGTTAATAGGATTAATGGCAACGTCAGATACACATGAAAATCATTATTTTACTGAAATAGCAAAAGCAGCTAAATCATTTAATATGAATGTATGTAAATTCACACCCGAGAATATTGATATCGATGTGAAGAAAGTTCGAGGAGAACGTTTTGATGCCGAAAAGGAAACATGGCGCTCTGAATCATTTGAGCTCCCTGATTTTGTATATGACCGCTGTTTCCACGGCTTATCCCGTGTGTCGACGGAAATACGCGATAAAATCAATTGGTTAAAAGTTAACTCAAGTTTCCTTGGCCTTGGCCTTCCAGGAAAGTGGGAAGTTTATCAAATTTTAAAAAAACATCCCCTGCTAGAGGCATTTTTTCCAGAAACCGTTCAAGTTACCACACCTGAAGAAATCAGCGGGCATTTGGAACGTCTGGATAAAATTATTATCAAACCAGAGTTTGGAGCAGGTGGTACGGGAATCTATCTTCTCACAAAGACCGAAGGCGGCACATTGGTGTCCATGACAAAAAAGGGCACCAAATACGACCGTCAATTTGACTCTAAATCTCAACTGAACAAATGGCTGCAGCATTTATTAAATCGATATAGTTACCTTTGTCAGCCTTATTTAGAACTTTGCAACCAGAAAAAAGAACCGTTCGATTTACGAATTTTACTTCAAAAAAACGAAAAAAATCAGTGGTTGGAACGCGGCCGGGGCATACGCCTGGGACAACAAGATGGAATCACCTCCAATTTAGCCACTGGTGGGGAAGCTATTTCACTCGAGGCTTTCATCAAAAAAAATCCTGAATCCATTCCAATTGCTGCCGAACAAAAAATCCAGCATATCCTCCGTACCTTACCTGCCGAAACCGAAGCCGTTTTCGAAAGGCTATTTGAGCTAGGAATCGACCTAGGCATTGATAAAAAAGGGCAAATATGGATAATGGATATTAACTCAAAACCAGGTAGGAAAATCCTCCAAACACTTCAACCTGAATCGATGAAGGATATCCATCGCGCACCGTTCCAATATAGCCAATTTTTAGCCGATCATCTTCAGAAAGCAGGTGAATAGAGAGTGAGAAAGACTTATCCTGCCGAGATTGCCGATACTCCCGGCAACGTTCTCTTCTATCCATCAGAGCTTGGAGATTTGGCAGAGATTGAATTAATATATTTTGGCCAGCATTCATGTCCTGCCATTGTCAAACAAAATCCTGCAATCAAGCAAACAATCGTCCTGTCAGAAAGTCTCGCGGAATCTTTAATATTTACTCAAGTCGATATGCCTCTTCATCTATTTATATACGGTAAGAGCATTCATATTGGGCCAGTCGTCGGGATATTTTCATCAGGTTTTACCGGCATTTCAAACAAACCGCTCGGGGAACGTTCAGATTTTTTTTCAAAACTCCTTTCTCTGAGCCAAACAACAGGCTGTATCCCTTTTGTTTTCGGTGAAAATGTAATCAATTGGGAAAAAGAAACAATCAAGGGCTATGTCTATGAGAACGATGACTGGAATATTAACGAATTTCCTTTTCCAAATGTCATCTATGACCGGCTCCCTAACCGTTTGACGGAAAACCGGGATGGCCCTAAGGAAGTGAAACAGAAATTCCAAAAAGAGTATACAATTCCTTGGTACAATCCAGGTTTTTTTAATAAATGGGATATAAATGAACGGTTATGTGCGGATGAGCGGGCACTTCCTTTTTTACCGGAAACGTATCCTTTTCAATCTCTGTCCGTCGTAGAAACCCTGCTTTCTCATTACCGCCAAGTTTATATAAAGCCTATTCATGGCAGCCTTGGGCTTGGAATTCACCAAATTCTTTATGATAAACATGAAAATGTCTACTATTGTCGTTATAAAAATGAAGCTCAGGAAAATAAATTGCAAAAGTTTTCTACTTTAGAATCTATTGTTAAACACATCTTTCATAATCGACCGCTTGAAAATCTCATTGTGCAGCAGGGCATACCATTAATTCGTTCTTCTAAACGACCTGTAGATTTCCGAGTGCATACGAACAAGGACAGCAAGGGAATTTGGCAGGTAACTGCTATCGCCGCAAAAATAGCCGGCGCTGGAAGCGTTACTACCCACATTAAAAGCGGAGGCGTCATCAAGACGATTGCCGAGCTATATGGTGATGATGATGAGGCGAAAGAAGTCGAACGAAAGCTATCGGAAGCCGCCCTAATATTAAGTGAAAGTATTGAAGAGCACTTAGATGGCATCATTGCAGAAATCGGTTTTGATTTTGGATTAGATAAAAAAGGGCAAGTTTGGATGTTTGAAGCCAATTCTAAACCAGGACGTTCAATCTTTTCCCATCCAAAACTAAAAGAGTTCGAGCTGCTAACAAGAAAGCTCAGCCTTGATTATGCTATTTATCTTACGGAACAAACCATTACAAATGCTGTCGGTGTGCAGAGATGAATATTTTTTACGATATTCCAACTGAAAGCTGGTACCACGACCAAGAAAGCATGCAACTATTCGCCGGCGCGGAAAAAGAGGAAATACACTATAAACAGAATCAAAATAATCAAACACTTATTCCTATTTCTATTTTTCCAGGTAGCCGGATGCTCGTCGTCGGAATTTTAACTTCTTTAAATCCCAAAAAGGAATCAGGAATAGGGGGAAACTTGACCCTTTTTCAGGATTTATCACTATATTTGTTGGAACATGGGATTTTAGTGTTTGTATTTACGGTTGAGACCTTTCATTCCATCCCAGTAAAAGGCTTCCTTTTTTCCTCCATTTCAAACAAATGGATCGAGGTTAAGATGCCGCTTCCCGATATAGTTTATAACCGAATTCCCTCAAGGGGCTTCGAGGCATCAGAGGATTTTCAACAGCTTATCAACTACTTTCAAGATCATGGTATGAACCTTTTCAATCCTTGTTTTTTAGATAAATATATGATGTATGAAGCATTGATGGAAGATGGCTCTCTCACCAACCATCTTCCATCAACAATTATCCTCAGTGATTGCAATGGACTGAGGGCCTTTTTAAAATCCCACAGACATATTTACCTAAAACCATCTAAAGGAAGCCAAGGGAAAGGTATTTACACACTAATCGAGAATCCTGATGAAACTCTTCAGTTTAATAGCCTAAAACATAGTGAATCCTTCCCAAATTTCTCCTCATTTTGGGAGCATAAAAAAATGCTACTGATGAGAAGAGCCTATCTCGCCCAACGAGCGGTTATACCAAAGAAACTGAATGGACATCGTTATGATTACCGAGTTCTCGTTCATTATGAAAATGGGTTCTATAAAATTACTGGTAAGGCTGTACGGATGTCACAAACCCAGGAAATCACAACCCATACTCCAAGAGGCGGGAAACTTTTCCCTTACAAAAACTTGCAATCGAGGAATTTAAACCGGAAGTTGGCGTACATTGCTCAAAAATGCGGTCTGATTCTATCGAAGAAATTCGGCTTTCTCGGGGAATTCTCCATTGATATTGGCGAAGATTCAACAGGATCACTCTTCATTTACGAAGTAAACTCTAAACCCATGCAATTTGATGAAGAAGAAATTGAAGCAAGCCGACTCTTGCATTTGAAAAACCTGTTTATTGAATTAACATTATTAAATCGAACAAGAAAATAACCTCCATCTGCCGTTTTCCATTATAATGAAATGAGAGACAGCTTATATGGAGGTTATACATATGATTACTCATTTTCAATGGACACCATTACATAAAAATTTACCAGGATGGAAAATTTCCTTTTACTTTAACAAGCAGGTCGTCCAAGCCTTATACCATAAAGACGGGTCCATCGAATGGACTGCCAATCCCCCTTCAGAAACAGACGAAGCTAAGCTCAAAAGCATCATACATGACTTAATGGTCTATCATGTATATGAATAAGTTAGTGCTAAACTCCTCATTTCATTCATGAGGACTTACTCAGAATAAAAAGCCCTCTTTTGCCTACACTATAAAAAAAGGTTAGGAGGGATTTCTTTTGGATAAAGAAGAATTCACATTTTTGAAGGATACCGATTATGAAGGCAAGAACTCTGCTTTCTTAGACATCGACCGTTACATCAATGAAGGACTGGCCGGCGGGAATGTTTATGCAGCTGCTGACCTTCAGAACATTGAAGAAGCCCATGATTTTTATGATGAAACCGAGCCAAACAAGAATAAATAATTAGTGTCCGGAGCCTCCTTTAGGTGGCTCCTTTTTATAAAACTGTCAACTCTTCCTTCACTCCGAACATTCCCGTAACTATTTCACATTTTCACACGTTTTTTCAAAATTAAGGAAATGCCCTTCTTTTCATCTGAGCTTTTTGCCTGAATGTAATAAGGACTCACCCTATCACGGTAGTACGGTTCAATCCTACACTCTTAACAATTCTCAGTCTTATTCAAATCTTCCTTTTCGTGATTTTTATCAAGTCATCTTTTTCCTCTAAGGGTAGAGACAACATGCTGGAATATCTTATTCATTTTTCCATTCATACAGCACAATATCGTTATATACCGGATCATAAATAGAATTAGAATGAAACTCTTTTATTTTTTTAATCTTACCATTAAGGTTTATACCTTGTGCTTTAAACCCTTCTACTGCCTTATTCGTTATTAAAATCTTTCTGTGCTGGTAATAGGATTTATCATGTAGAAAAACTTGATAAGTTTGTACCTTTTTATAGGGAGTTTTAATATTTATGTACTGAAAAACCCTCGTCTCTTCCCAGGCATAAACAACGGCTGATTGATCGAGAGACTGTAAATAGTTAGCTAGTTGAATTGTGGCTGGAGATTCGATTGCTTGTTGTTTAATCAACATAGAAGAATGATACGTTTGTGAAATTAATAGTAGACAACAAAGAATAAATATTACAGAGTTCCTTATCTTTTTTAATAAATTGGTCAATAGAACGAAAATAAAAAGTATGACCAAAGGAAGAATATGTCTAGGTTTATCAATATTTTGTGCAACAATAGCCCAGGTCAAATAACAAATGCCCATGATACATGCTAATTGCTGAGAGAAATCTTTTTTTAGATTACTCCCTTTCAATTGATATATAAACAAACTAACAAGTATACCGTACAGAACGGCTAATAAAATCGTTTGAGAGGAAATACCCGTCCATATTACATTATCAAGTACTAATGTTTTTACCCTTTCTAGAAAGGATAAATCACTGGAAATAGCCGTGTTACCCCAATCGTTAAAATGACCACTGGTAAAAGCCAAAGAAAGTTTAACAAAACCTTTCACACTTCCTTCAGAAAAAACAAGAGAAGCTACCCAAATAAACTGGCACATTATCGCCAATAAAGAATAAACAACTATTTGTTTATTCGTGTAATATTTTTTCTTCCATTTCTTATAAAATAGGAAAAGCAAACCGATTGCAAATGGCAGATAGGATAATCGAATTCCTAACAATATACTAAGAAACAATGGAGGCAAACTATTTACACCTATGCCCTGATCTTTCATCGCCCAATGAATACTCCAAAAATACCACCATAAGGCAGCTAGGGCGGCGCCTTCTGATATTGGTTGATTTACTATCACCATAACATAGGTCGAGGAGTATACTATTGAAATAATCCCTAAACTATATGATCTTGAAACATAATGCCTTGCCAATTTATACATTGGAAACAAAGCACTGAAGTAAAACAAAATATTAAAAATAGTCAGTGAAGACACCTTATTATCGACAAATTGATGAATAAAATACCCGCCTAAAATAAAATAAGGGTACCCTGGGAAATGCGGTTGCATAGCCATCAAATCAAATCGATCTAATGCAAGCGCATAATCCACCTGATCCCATGTAGAAGCAAAGGAATTAACATGAGTTAATTGAGTCCAAAATAGAAACATTATCGAAAATATGCTAATAAGAGCAATACCTATATTGAATATTTTAGTTGGTGTAACCAGTTGATCTTTCCTTTCCATACTCAATCACCATTTTCTAATTAATTAGCCTTCACATGGAAAAAGCACAAGGAAAAAACCTTGTACTTTTTTATCAGAGAGAAAAATAATTTATTTTGCCTGTGCTTTCAATTCTTTTTCCTGTTCGATCTTGTTGGTACTCTCATTGTTCCCATTTGACTTAAATGAAGTTAATAGATAGATACCAACAAAGTAACCAATATAGGCAATAACCTCTTCTAAAGATGGCATAGAAGAATATCCGAATAATGCTTTAAGGAAAATTCCAATATCTCCTGACAAAATGGGAGCCATCCCGTGATCACGCAAATAGTGATCATAATCAATTGGATGTTCTGGAAGAAACCAAGTTAAATCATATAAATGCGGTATAACACTTCCAATAATATTTAAATCTTGCATTATCGAAATCGCTTGAACTAAAAGACCTGCCGCAATCAATATGATAAAAATACCAGTTACTTTAAAGAACGTTTTAAGGGAAACCTTCATAGTTCCTTTAAAGAAGACATATGAAACAATGGCAGCAATAATTACTCCAGTAATGGCACCCCAGCCTTTCATGGCAGCGCCAATATTTCCACCCGTAATTGCCGCAAAGAAGAACACTGTCTCAACCCCCTCACGAAGGACAACCAGAAATGAGTGAATCACCATACCGACTACATTACCCGTTGTAATAAAGCGTTCCATCTTTCCTTCCATATTACCTTTCATATCTCTGCTATGCTTAGACATCCAAAAAACCATTTGCGTTAACAATATAGCAGAAACCAGCATAATCCCTATCTTCAAATACATCTCGCTGCCCATTGAAGCAAAGCCTGTAAGTACAATCTGGAATAGCATCGCTACACCTACACTAGCAAGTACAGCAAGACCTGCCCCTAACCATACATACTTTGTAAAATGGTTTTGGCCCATTCTTTTTAGATACGTTGTTATGATGCCAACAATGAGCAATGCTTCCAAGACTTCACGGAAGGTAATTAATAAAGCTTGTATCTCCACAGATTCTTCTCCTCTCCCCATATAAGAAAATCTAAAGCGTCCTTATAAACCTTGATTATTTGATTTTCTTTTTGCGAATCGTATAGATTACAACACCAACAATGATTACAACGATTATCATTAGCGGAAGCCAATTTCGTAAATTGGAGATATCTGTCCAATCCTTTTTTTGAGTACTAGTATTAGTGGAATCCCCTGCAAAATGTCCAACTTTCAAACTCTTTAAGTTAAACTCTTTTTTTAGTAAAGAAAATATTTTATCTTTACTCGCATCAAAGGCCTTCTTATCAGCCTCTTTTTGGCCAACGCCAAAAAGTCCTGGATTTCCTAATGAATTTAGAGCTATATCAAATTCTGATCTAATCTCTTTATCCATTTCAGGATTTCTTGCTTCAACTTTTGGTGATAAGGCTTCATATGTAGCAAATCCCTTTGCTAATAAACGCTTGCTTGTTTCGTACTCCGAGAAGTTTTCATCGATATTTTCCAAACGTCTTGCGATATTTAATACAAGGAGTTTATCCATATTATTAATTACTTGTTCTTTATCTTTATTTTCAAGATTTTGAAGAATAACTTTTGTCGGCTCTGATCCCATATGCATGTCGACTTCTTCTTTGACTGTATTAAAATGATTTTCCGCTGTGACATAGTCTGGAGGATTTTTGTCTAGTTCAATAAGCATTTTTTTATATACTTCTGCCAATGCCTCTTCATTTGGGTCTCCATATGTATAGGCTTTGGCGGAAATTGGAAATGATTGAGTAAGAACAAATATTAACATAAAACAATAAATTAATAGCTTTTTCATCTATAATCCTCCTACATGATAATGATATTTATTATCATTTAATTTGTCAATTTCTATTTGCAATGAATACATTTCCCCATTTATCTTCCTCTAATTTATACGTATTCATATTCTTCAACTGATGAGCATTTACATCTATCTTTACTTTTTGAACCGGTCTTTTTACTTCTTTCCAAATGGCCGGAATCACGGATGATAGGTAGCCTCTGAAAGTAATGAATGATTCTCCCGTCGAACGAACTTGATATTGAATCGGGACTTCCTTCACTCGAAAACCCTTTCTGACGAGATTTAAGGTTAAAACCTGTGCGTAATTATAATTATGGACGATTTCTGCATGTTTAAGTGCTTGTTTTGTAAAAGCCCTCATCCCTGACTGACCATCATAAATCCACCTTCTGAGTAACAAACTCTGAACGAAAGTAAAAAAATAATTCCCGAGACGGCGATGAAGTTTCATCCCATTTATAGTTCCCAAAAAACGGGAACCCATTGTATAATCAGCTTCTCCTTTAAAAATGGGTTCCAATAAATCTGGTATTTGGCTAGATGGGTATTCTCCATCTGCATCAATCATGACCGCGATATCCGCACCTAATTCGTAACTTTCCTTTAACCCTGCTCGAACCGCTGCTCCTAGACCTCGATTTTTCTCGAAACTGACAATATAGTCGGCTCCAGCTTTTCTTGCCACATGGACTGTATGATCCCTTGACCCATCATCGATAACTAAAACTTTAACCTCGACCTGTTGATGAAAGTGTCTGGGGATGCTTTCGATGACTTCCCCAATGGACTCTTCCTCATTATAGGCTGGCAAAAAGACAATCACTTGCTGTTTTCTCATGTTTATTCCTCTTTCTTCTTGCTAATTGCATCTAACAATACTTTACCCCGGCTATGACTAGGGAAAGGCGCTCCCAACAAGTACGATATAGTTGGTGCCATGGACACGAGGCTCTGTTTTTCTTGGACTTTTTTCCCCTTTTCAATATGAGGACCATGAACAATAAATGGCACAAATCTTTCACCTTCATCTAAATGCCCATGTCCTCCAATCCCATCTGCTTGGCCATGATCAGCACAAATGAATAAAGTCGTATTGTCCATCTTGCCTTCCTTTTTCAGCCAAGAAACGAAATCTTCAATTAACACATCAGCTTCATGGATTTTTTGCAAATATTCATCATAAAAAACTCCCTGGCTGTGACCGGTTTGATCTGTCCCAATCATTTGAACAACGAACAAATCGGGGTCCTGCTCTTTCATGATTTTCTTTGCCCTTTCCATAATATTAGGGTCAGCTTTATCTTTATGCATAACCGCGGTAACGGTTTCTACATCATCCCCCATCGAATCCACCAAATGGGCGATTCCAAGAAGTCTGCCCTTTTTGCCTACTTTTCTTAACGAATCAAAAATACTTTCAACATTAATTCCTAATTTCCATACCATATTGGACTTAATTCCATGCTCAAATGGATAGGTGCCTGTGAACATCGAGCTAAAGCAAACGACTGTTCTTGCAGGATAGAGGGTTTCCATATTCATATATTCTGTGCCGTTTTCTTTTAAAAGGTCTAAAAAAGGAGTATTTGCTTCATAAAAACGTTCCTTTCTCATTCCATCCACTACAATAACAATGACCTTATCAGAAATGGCTTCTCCTGGCTGCGGGCCCTGATCTTTTGAGTATGTTTCATATGCTTTTGGTTTCCAATCAAATAAATAACGATGAAGAATGTAGGCAAACACGAGTATAAAAGCATAAAAAATCAAAAGTGATAGATTATTGATGACCCCATCAGCCCGATTTGTTTCAAAAACCATTTCCCAAATAGATAGGATTAAAAAAAACTTTGGCAATTGCTCCTGGGCGTTTCCACTAGTAGAATCACTATTTTTTAATACAAGTTTCCAAAAACGAGTGAAATTCAACCAAGAAGTCCCAATTCTCAAGTGATAATATAAAGTCCCCCAAAAAAATACCGTAAAAAAGAAGTAAAGGGCCATTGAAAATAAAAGAAGCCCTATATCAATATCTTTCCAAATGATTATAAAAATAACAAAAGGAATCCACAAATAATTCCTTAAAAAGAGTGGAAAATCAAAAACAAAATAGATGATTAATAAAGGAATTACATAAATGAAGGCAAACATTAGGTCTTGGACCGCTTGTAGCGAGCCCAAAATCGCAGCATGGAATAAAACCATGGTTCCTAAGACAAAAATCGGTGTAAATGGCTTTCCTTCATTTAATAAGTTCCAACAGCGTGCAGCGATTTTTTCAAATTTTGATGCACTTTTCACTTTCTCCTCACTCCTTTTATCCAAACCCACCCTTTCACTGTTTTAAAAGAGACAGGATAAATTAATATAACAACTGCTCCAGCCATATAAGAAAATAAGAATTTCATAAAATGGGTTATGACCGCAATCGTATACCCTTCTATCAGAGGAAATCCAAATAAACCAAGAGCAAATACAAGAAAACTTTCATAATTACCGATACCACCAGGTGTAATTTGGAATATCTGTCCAGCAATGGTGATACTATTTGAAAACACAGTTTCAAAAAATGACAGGTCTCCTTTTAGCGCGAGGACCGTACCATAAAGAATTCCGCCTTCTAAGACCCAACTAAAAAAGGTAACTAGTATGATAGCCAGGCCATTTCTCCCTGAAAAAGCATTTTTAAGCAAAGAAATATGTCTTTTTAAAAAGGCAGGAAAATATTTATGTAAAACAGATAAAGTAATCATACAAAAGATACTACCGGCTATGATGCTCCATACAGGAAATTTAAAGCTTACATCCAGACCTAACAGGCCTGTCAAGGTAATCCCTATTAAGCAGAGCATATCCAGAACCCTTAATACAACGACTGAATGTAAAGCTTCCTCATAGTTTACCTTGTCATCCCTTACACTTAAGATTTTGGCCCTCACTAGATCACCTACTTTTATAGGCAGTAGGTGATTCACCAATAAGCTATATAAAATCCCCAAAAGACATGTTGAAAAACGAGCCTTTCCTTTTAAATAAAGCTGCCAAGCCCATCCTTTTAAACAAAAGGAAAGGAAATAAACGATCCACATTGTTACAAGCAAAAAAGGATGCTCAAATAATTCACTTACACCTTTCCATACCTGTTTCCCATCAAAATAATGAATGGTTAAGAAAACAAAAACAATAAGTATCAAAAAAGCTGGACCAAGCTTAAAGAATCGTCTCATTTTCCTTGGCCCACTTTACCGTTTCTGATAGTCCTTTTATAAAGTCTACTTTTGGTTCAAACCCTAACAATCGTTTGGCTTTTCCGATATCTGCCCACGTATTTACAACATCTCCCACGCGAGAAGCTTCTTTGTTTATTTTCATGTCAGGGAAGTGCCGTTTCAATTCAGCTAATAGAGTATCCATCAATATTGGTCTTCCTGATCCAATATTGATGACCTCACTTTTCATTAGTTGATTGATTGACAAATAAATGCCATTCACGATGTCATCTATGTATGTAAAATCACGTGCTCTTCCATCACCAAAGAGGGTGATTTCCTCCCCGTTCATTAACTTTTTAATAAAGCTACCAATTGCCATGTCAGGACGTCCCCAAGGACCATAAACGGTAAAAAACCTCATTATATTCACCTGAAAACCATATAGATATTCATAAACATGACAATAGGATTCAGCCGAATATTTGGAGGCAGCATACGGGGAAATAACCTTCCCGTTCGCCATTTCCTCCCTAAAGGGTCCTGATTGATTTCCATAAACTGAGGATGAAGAAGCAAATACAATTTTGGAAACACCTGCCTTACCTGAAGCTTCAAGCACATTAATCGTTGCTTTAATATCATAATCGACATATTTAAGAGGTTTTTCAATTGAATAAGCAACACCAGGTAAAGCTGCTAAATGAACAACTACATGTGGAGAAATCTGTTTAAATATGGACACCATCTCATCTCTATCCAAAAGGTCCTTTTGGATAAAGTGAAAGGACCCGAAACTCGCTACATGATCCAATTGTTTCTCTTTTCTTTGTGGTGAATAATACGGATGAAGACAATCTATGACATATACATCGTGGTTTTCCTGAATAAGCCTTTTGACAAGATGACTTCCTATAAAACCGGCACCACCCGTTACAATAATCTTCATGTGAACACCCCATTGTTGTGAATCTCTATCACAACCAGTATAACTCTATTAACACAGAAAAAACCTTGTAATTTTCACAAGGTCTCCTCCCGCGCAAAATAATAATTATTTTGCCTTTTCAATGACTGATTGTAAAGTGGCTTGAAGTTCTTTCAGCAATGGCTCGCCAGCTTTTTTATCCTTCGCTTTAGCTGCTTCCAAATATTGTTGTGCATTATCCGTAAGCTTACTATATTCTGCTTCACCTATTAACCCTTTAATATCTTCACCAATAATGTCGATAAATAGGGCACCTTCTAATGCTGTTATTGGAGATTTATCTTCTCCCCAAAATTCTTCACTTTCCTTATATTCATCAAGGGCAATTTTAGAGAATCCTCGAACAAACGCCTTATTAACCTCAGCAGGATCCAATTTCGTACTATCCGTTTGCAAATCAAATTGCTGTTGAATGAAGGCTGCTTCTTCTGCAGCATGCCCATTTAAATAACCGAATAAAGATTGATAGAATGCCCAACCTTCTGCTTGCTCCACTTTTGCTTCTTCCTTATCCTTCTTTGCTGCCTCTGCCACTTTTGTTGCATAGCCATTTGGAACGGCACCAGTTGCTAGATAAAACGTTTTCATAATTGTCTTATCTACAACTTGCTTACCAAGTGAGAATCCTACTTGATCATCCGCTTCTACAGCTTTCTCCATCTCAGCAAATCCACCAGCAATCACGTCTACCATATTTGTTCCATATGCAGTATCACGTTTTTCTACTGTAGATTGAAGAATTGCGTAATATCCCTTCGCTTCTTCAATTTCCTTTGTTACATCTTCTTTATTACCCCATTTTTCATCTACTTCAGTAAAATCATGTTTCATCGTTGTATAAAAGACTTTTTGCATTAGTTTATCAAATATTTGCTTAACAACGACCTTGTCCATAGTACCTTCTTTACCAGCTTGTAATGCGGTTGTAATGTGCTGATCCAATTTATCTTCGAATTCTGCATCTCTGTCTTGCACTAAGCTTTGCAGATTGTTTTTATAAAGGTCCGTCACTTTAACATAGTCTACTTCTTTTCCTTCTTTAGCCTTCTCCAACTCAGTAATAGCCTCTTGGAAAACCTGTGCGTAATTCACTTCTTTTATTTCTGATTCTTTCTTTGTCTCTTCTTTATTAACTGTTTGTTCTTGCTTTTTCTCTTCGGCACCCTCACTTGCCTGTTTCTCGCTAGTATTGCATGCTGTCAAAACCGTACCTGCCATTAAAAAACTAGCAAAGATAGCTGATAATTCTTTTTTTCTCACAATAGTATCCCCCGTCTATTTACATCATAATTGATAATGAATATCATTTCTAATTAAGATTATAATAGCGAATGATAATCAACGTCAATGTATTTTTTAAAATTAATACGTTCCTTTTTACATTTAAGGAAATATTGGTTATAATTTAAGATTTACCTTAAAAAATGTTTATTATAAAATGTACTATAGTAATATATAAGGAAAACACGACAATGAGAGGAATAAATATGAAGAACATAACAATCGTTGGAACAGGTCATGTAGGACTAGTTACCGGCGTGACTTTAGCAGAAATAGGTCATCAAGTTGTGTGTTATGACATTAATGAAAATGATATTGCACTAATGAAAGCTGGAATATCTCCCTTTTATGAGCCAGAGTTAGCGGATTTATTGAAAAAAAATCTTAATAAAGGTCAATTGTTTTTTACAAGCGATCCCAAACTAGCATTAGTAGATGCAGAAATTAGTTAATATAAATATTGTTTCTAATCCCGAGTTTTTAAGAGAGGGCTCCGCAATCTATGATACTTTTTCTGCAGATCGGATTGTTATCGGGTCCGATTGTGAAAAAGCAGCATCTATCATAGAAGAAATAAATAAACCTTTCGGGGAAACTATTTTTATTACGGATCTATTAAGTGCTGAAATGATTAAATATAGCTCAAATGCTTTTTTGGCAACAAAGATCAGTTTTATTAATGAAATGGCAAACCTTTGTGAAAAGGTGGGTGCCAACATAGAAGAAGTAGCACATGGAATGGGTCTAGATTTTCGAATAGGAACCCAATTCTTAAAAGCAGGAATTGGATTCGGGGGCTCTTGCTTCCCTAAAGACACTCGTGGTCTAATTCAACAGGCTACTGAAGCTGGGCAATCACTTGAAATTCTGGAAGCAGTAATAAAGGTAAATAAACAACAAAAGTATTTGTTAATGAATAAAGCAAAGCAACGTTTTGGTAAATTAAAAGACAAAAAGATTGCAATATTAGGATTGGCATTTAAACCGAATACAAACGACGTACGTGAATCAATTGCCATTGATATAGCTTCAGAGCTAACTATGCAGGGAGCATTGGTAACGGCTTATGATCCATTAGCACTTGAAGAAGCAAAGCAAATTTTGGGAGAAAAGATTCAATATGCTTTATCCATAGAGGAAGCTATAACAAATACAGACATGGTTTTTATAGCTACTGATTGGGATGAATTCAAAGATTTCCCCCTAGAAAAATATGAAATGTTAATGAATCATCCAATTATTTTTGACGGAAAAAATAGTTATTCCTTAGATGAGATTTCTGAATATAATATTGAATATTATTCAGTAGGCAGACCATTTCATAATAAAAGTAATTTTTATTACCTGAAATAAATCAAAAAAGAACTAACCCTAAGACAGAATAATTAATTTGAAAAAGCACCTGCGTTCTTAGGCAGATGCTTTTTTGACGAGTCTCTTCTATAGTTTTTTTATATTATATGAAACAAAAAGACACATGTCCTTAATTAAGGATTATGCCTACCTTTTGACTTAACCTAGATCGACTACACATTCTTGAATATATATTAACTCTCAAAGATGCACGTCTCTAGCACTATAAGGAGCCCTCACTCGTTAGTTTCACTAAAGCTATCCTTTAGCATTTTTTGTTCATATCATTAAGCCCTGTAGACCGCCCGACAAAGAGAAAATAATAATGTGGTCTCCAATAGCGTTTAATAATGGTTTTTTAAGCATAAGTCCAAATAGTCCCCCTATTTTTTCTTCATTATTTCACGTAATTCCTTATTACTTTTGGCCTGAACTATACAGAAAAAAGCGTCCCTTCATTTTTTGAAGAAACTTCCGAGGTCTTTAATTTTCAATAACATCTAATTGATGACATTTTTTTATGTTACTCCATTCTCCTCTGTAATCAACACATTTCCGTTTAATATCGATGTGATAATATGCTCCGAATCCCATTCGTGGCCAGATATCTCGATAAGCGGATATTGATTCGGCAAAACAATTTGCTGGATTTCATGAACTGCCAAGCCTTGATTATGCAATCGTAAAATTTCACCACTCAGGTTTTCCAGATAGTCCAGCTTACTTTGAAACATTTCCTTCCCATTAGGGACATGACCGGCATGACAACAAAAAACCTCTCCAAAATCATATTGAAGTAATCTATTTATGGAATCGATGATAACAGGGACCGATTCTTCCCGTAAAACAAGCTTCGTTTTCGGGGTAACGAATAGGTCACCTGAAAACAGCATGCCATTACTGTGATTCAAATACACCATATGGTCCTTAGCATGACCTGGGGTAAAGATTGGCTCCCACGTTTGGGTACGGGAATGAACAGTCCTCCCCAACGGCTCAGCTTTGAAGCCGTCTCTCCTTCCCCAAAAAGCTTTGCGATAATCAGGATATTCAGCATCCTTCGCACAAACATCAATCGACATCGGATGAATATACATGGGAACTTTTTTATGTTCCTGTATCCAGGCCGCACCGCCAGTATGGTCCTCATGATAATGCGTTAGCGCCACTAAATCGAAGTCGGCTGATTCATAGAAAGGGATAAGTTCTTCCAATAAAATTTGGGCTCCCGTATCAATCAATAGGCCGTCTGTTAAAAAAGCATATACACTCATCCCCGACTTTATTCCTTCAGGGGTCCCTTGTACACAAACCACATCATTTATCGTCTTAATCTCCAGCATGGCTTCCCTCCTCATCAATTGTATAAAAATAGTTTAATATCCTATTTACCCCTTGTTCATTACAATAAATGTAATATCCCTCCATACTTTTGACAAGCAAATAGTATTTTCCTAGCAAAGACCCGTTGTATATTTTCCGGTAGAATCAAGGCACTGTTTGAAACCATTGTCATTGATTTAAGGTATTCTATTATGCAACTAAGAAAAGAAACAGCAAAAATCTGGCTTTGGTTAAAAGGAAGTTGTTAAGAAAGGGTACTCCGTATTTAAGTTTGGGCGATAAAAAAATTCACGGCTAATCATTAACGCTGAGTAACTGTCAATATTACCTTGGTTGATAAAAAAGCTAAAGCATTCATGATACAGACTTTGAAACAATACTTTCCTGACAAAAACTTCATGTAATTATTAAAAAAAATCGACAAGCTGCTAAAAAGAACGAAGCTTATCTTACAAAAATCATGAAAAAGTATGGCTTTACGACCATTAACGATCAATGGTGACAATACCCCGATTCCAAAAGGTATGATTATCCAATTCTAGATTTACCATTAAAAAAATTAATTAAATCACCAGAAAGTTATTCTAAAATTACAGAAACGATTGACAATGTGTGAATTTACAAATAATATAGATTATATTAGAAAACTTGTAATATTCCAAAATAATAATTTACTTATCAAGAGTGACTGAGGGAACAGGCCCTGTGATGTCCGGCAACCGCCCCAATCGGGAACGGTGCTACTTCCTGCAGAATGATTACATTCTGAAAGATAAGACGAAATAATTTCGCTGCCTCTTTCTGAATGATAGAGGCAGTTTTTTATGTTTAAGGGGGAAGGCTCATGATTGAAATCCGATCAGTCCGAAAGGAATACATATCGAAAAATACCCGAGTTGTCGGAGTGGATAACGTATCTTTGACAATTCAGACTGGTGAAGTTTATGGGATTGTTGGCTACAGCGGAGCCGGAAAAAGCTCATTAATACGCTGCTTAAATTTGCTTGAACGTCCGACAAAAGGAAATATCATTATTGACGGGATTGACTTAACGTCTTTATCAGGCAAAGAGCTTCGAAAACAACGACAAAAAATCGGTATGATATTTCAGCACTTTTCCTTAGTCAGTTCCAAAACCGTTTTTGAAAATGTTGCTTTCGCCTTGAAAGCCGCACACAAATCAAAGGGCGCCATCAAAAGTCGCGTTCTAGAACTGCTGGACATAGTTGGGCTTAGTGATAAAAAGGATGTCTATCCGGCCCAGCTCAGCGGAGGTCAAAAGCAACGGGTCGGCATAGCGCGAGCCTTAGCCAATGACCCTACTGTACTATTATGTGATGAAGCGACTTCTGCCCTTGATCCAACAACAACAAAAGCGATTTTACAGTTATTAAAAAAGATTAGTCGGGAACTTGGTATCACTATAGTATTGATTACCCATGAAATGGAAGTAGTCAAAGAACTATGCCATCGAGTCGCTGTCATGCAGGATGGCAGGATTATCGAAGAAGGATCTGTTTATGAGATATTTTCACAACCAAAGCAGCAGTTGACGAAGCAATTCATCAGCAGTGTATTGGATTTTGAGCTTCCCTCACACTTAATTGAGGAAAGCAAAGGAACGATTATTCAAATTCAATTTGAAGGGCCCACCGCCGGTGAATCGATTCTTTCCGATGCTCTACAAAAGTATTCAGTAAAGGGAAATATCTTGCACGGCAAAATTGAATATATTCAGGATGTTCCATTAGGAATCTTAATCATTGAATTAATTGGTGAGGCTGCTGAAGTTCAATCGGCACTGGAATATATAACAAATCGGACCAGTTCTGTGGAGGTGTTGAAACATGTCACTGTTTGATTCCGTCGTCAATATTTTACCTGACCTTAATAAAGCCTTTCTCGAAACAATCTATATGGTTGGAATCTCCCTTGCGGTAGCCCTTCTAATTGGTTTACCTCTTGGAGTATTGCTGTTTACAACGACCAAGAATTTAATCTTTGAAAATAACGTCGTGAATCGATCTCTCGGTTTCGCTGTCAATATTGTCCGTTCAATCCCTTTTATCATTCTCTTAGTCGCCCTCCTTCCTTTAACGGATTTGCTTACTGGATCAACGATAGGGCCAAGAGCGGCTTCTGTTTCCCTATCTGTATCCGCGATACCTTTTTTTGCCAGAATCGTTGAATCGGCATTACGCGAAATAGATAAAGGTGTGATTGAAGCTGCAATTGCTGTAGGTGCCACTCCATGGATGATCATTAAGGATGTACTTCTTCCTGAGGCAAAACCGGGAATCATTCAAGGGTTGACGTTAACGACCATTTCACTTATCGGTTACTCAGCGATGGCTGGGACAATCGGTGGGGGCGGAATTGGTGACCTGGCCATTCGGTACGGCTATTACCGTTATGACAACACAGTTATGATCACGACAATCGTCGTGTTAATCTGCCTTGTACAAATCATTCAAATGGTTGGTGACAAGGCCTCATACTTAGTAAACAAACGATAGAATCAGTCATTTTAACAATGATTTAATACAACATATTACAGGAGGAATTTCCAATGAAAAAAATAGCTTCTTTATTATCTGTTTGCGCACTAGCCCTTGGCTTGGCAGCTTGCGGAAGCGATGATGCTTCCCCAAAAACTGAAGACAAAAAAGAATTGAAAATCGGAGCAACTACCGGCCCTTACGCGGATATGGTAAAAGAGGCCATCAAGCCAGGCCTAGAAGATCTTGGCTACAAAATAGAAATCGTTGAATTCACTGACTATATCCAGCCAAATAAATCGCTTGGCAACAATTCAATCGACGCCAACCTTTTCCAGCACAAAGTGTATATGGATAACTTCGCTAAAGAAAATGATTTAGAGCTTTCTGACCTTGTTATTGTACCGACAGCACCAATGGGTATATACTCGAACAAATATAAATCGTTGAAAGACATTAAAGATGGTACATCACTAGCCCTACCGAACGATCCAGTTAACCTTGCACGTGCACTTAAAGTCCTAGTAGATGAAGATTTAATTGAAGTCAAGCCAGATGTCGATCCCTTAAAAATATCTGAAAAAGATGTAACAAAGAACCCAAAAAACATTCAATTCAAACCATTAGAATCGGCTCAATTGCCGCGTGCAACAGACAGCGTTGACCTATCAGCGGTCCCAGGTAACTTCGCTCTTGCAGCAAAAATGGAACTCCAAGATGCCCTTGTTTTAGAAAACATGCCGGATATGTATCGTAATGTTGTTGCTGTGAATACAAAAGATGTAGATGCACAATTTGCTAAGGATATTCAATCAGTAGTTGAATCAGACAAGTTTGAAGAAGTAATCGATAGCAAGTTTGCAGGCTTCGGAAAACCAGATTGGATGAAATAAGACACCAAACCATAAAATTCAAGGCCTGCTCCCTTTTTGGGAACAGGCCTTGAATTTTTTCCGTCATACTATGCGAAGATATCAATCAATGCAATTAATAAGCATTTGTAGTAGGGTTTTACATATATTTTATCATAGATGGATGCTCTCTGAAGGTTCGCATGTTTCTCGGGGAAAACACAATATAATGATATAGTTGTCAATAAAAGCAATAATCAATTATTACTAATTTCATTTTCTCGTTTTTCACACAGTGTCTCCTTGTTTAAGCCTAGCTACATATTGTTCAATTTTTTCGAGAAGTTCAACTGGATCGTTTGCGACAATGTTTACACCATTCACAACTGCAAACGGCTGCATTAAACATTGTCCGCAATACAACAAGCATCTATCCTCAATAACCTCTAGACCGCTACACTCCATTAATTTATCTTTCATAGTTTCCAACTCATCTTCAAAGTTACTAGGGCAGAACTTTACACTAATTTTCATATCTAATTCCCCTTTTATTTAGTTGCTAACATTTTAAGTAGATATACAAAAAATGTGCAAGAGTACACCTAAACGCAAATATGTTTTATCGCGTTAAAATGTTGCTACCATGATGGTCAACCGCGGTAAAACACATATTTGCGTGGTGAATTTTTATGTATTATGATGTGAACTATCACAGGCGGAAAATTAAGAAAATTCAGCTTTTTCATGTAAAAAAATGATAAGGGAGCGGTAAATATGACTAAAAAAACAGTTGGATCTTCTAAAGCAAAGAAAGAGGAATTGTTTCCGGTTAAGAGTGTCCATTACGTAGAAATCTATACTGGGAACGCAAAGCAGGCTGCTTATTATTATGCAAACGCTTTCGGATTCAAGCTTATAGCATATAAAGGACTAGAAACAGGCTCCCGTGACCGTGTATCTTACGTTATGGCACAGGGCACCATCCGATTGATTTTAACAGGTACTCTATCAGACAGCACAGATGTGGCTGAGTTTATTAAAACTCATGGCGAAGGAGTAAAAGATATCTCCCTTCTCGTAAAAGACCTAGAAAAAACATATGCGGGTGCTATTGAACGCGGTGGCATCGCTCTTCGAGAACCATGGGTGGAAGAAGATGAAAATGGCAAAGTAAGAAAAGCAATCTTAGGCACATATGGGGATACGATTCACACGCTTGTTGAGCCAATCGATTATAAAGGTGGATTTCTGCCAGGTTTTAAAGCTCGTGAGGACAACTTTGGAGCTCAACCTTCAGGCTTAATCGGTGTTGACCACCTTGTTGGTAATGTGGAAGTAATGGACGAATGGACAAATTATTATGAAAAAGTATTCGGTTTTACTGTCCTGAAACATTTTGATGATGAAAACATTTCGACCGAGTACTCAGCCCTAATGTCAAAAGTTATGATGAATGGAACAGGACGCATTAAGTTCCCGATCAATGAACCGGCTGTAGGAAAACGCAAATCTCAAATTCAAGAATTCCTAGATTACTATAATGGTCAAGGTGTTCAGCATCTTGCCCTTTTAACAAACGATATCATCACTACAGTGGCCACACTAAAAGAAAATGGTGTTGAGTTTTTAAAGACTCCTGACACTTATTACGCAGACCTCGCCAATCGTGTAGGAGATATTGATGAAGATGTGAAACGACTTCAAGAACTTAATATCCTTGTCGACCGTGATGATGAAGGGTACTTGCTCCAAATTTTCACAAAACCATTAGTTGACCGCCCAACTATGTTTATCGAAGTCATTCAGCGTAAAGGTGCACTTGGTTTTGGCGATGGAAACTTTAAAGCATTGTTTGAATCGATTGAACGCGAACAGGAACTTCGTGGAAATATTTAATATAAACCGGCCATCTGGCGTAATACCCAGTATGGCCTCCTATTATAGGAGGTGTGAAGTTGTTGTTAACAAAAGTAAATGGAATGTGGAAAGAGGAAGCGCTCAGTCATTTTATGACCGAACTTATTGATTATGCAGGCCTGTTTCCACCAAGTGCACTTCCGCTTCCAGAAGCAATTTCAAATTTTCATGCATATATCCATGATTCAGACAGCTGGATGCTTGGTCCATTTGTTATTCCCGCTTCACGACTGAGTGAACTCGAACCATATAAAGATCAATTTAATGATCAATATCCACTTCGATTATCTGTTATTTTAACGAAACCCCTAGAAATTGAAACGGCTATGGGAGATATTCACCTTTTTTTAGAAACATATAAAACAGCTGGTACCATTGAGGTGATCGAAGTTCCGCTTCCAGAAAAAGTTGATTCTTCTTTCTTAGAGAAACTCGAAAAACAAACAGCCAGTTATCCGATTTATTGTGAAATAACAGGAACGATTGATCAACTTCCATACACATTGGATACTATTCGCTTGATCAATCAAAAATCTTTGAAAAGTATTGGTATTAAAATGCGCATGGGCGGCATTACATCGGATTTATTTCCTTCTGCCGAACAAGTAGCGATTGTTATTCATGAATCCCGAAAAAGAAATCTAACTTTAAAATTCACAGCGGGTCTGCATCATCCAATCCGCCAGTATCGAAATGAAGTGGAAACAAAAATGCATGGCTTTGTTAACGTATTTACAGCAGCCCTTCTTTCCTACTGCCATTCAATAGACAGCAAAATCATTGAAACCATATTGTTGGATGAGGATCCAACACACTTTTCGTTTACACCAGACACGCTTTCTTGGCGCAGTTTATCTGTCAGTTCTTCTCAAATCAACAAAGCACGCACAGTCTTCGCTGCTTCTTACGGAAGCTGTAGCTTTGATGAGCCGCGTAAAGAACTTGGTGAACTGACTATTTTTAATGGGGAGGCACCACGATGAAATATTCTTTTATCGAAACAACACCGGAATCACATTTTCCGATTCAAAATTTGCCATATGGTATCTTTCAATTCAAAGACAAAGGTCCGCGTGCCGGTACAGCCATTGGTGAATATGTTCTTGATTTATCTGTAATTGACGATGCCGGGCTGTTAAAAGGGACCGGTGCAGAAGAAAAGAATGTCTTTTCCGCTTCTTCACTCAATCTATTTATGGAACTCGGCCGTCCCGCCTGGACTTCTGTACGTAAGAAATTACAATACCTTTTGGATGCGAACACGCCTGATTTACGTGATGATGAAGAACTTCGTTTAAAAGCGTTCCACCCATTGAAAGATGTAGAGATGCTACTTCCTGCAAAGATAGGAGACTATACAGACTTCTATGCCTCAAGAGAGCACGCGACCAATGTGGGGACTATGTTCAGAGGAAAAGAAAATGCACTCATGCCAAACTGGACACACTTGCCGATCGGATATCATGGACGGTCCAGTTCTATCGTTCCAAGTGGCACAAAGGTGCGGCGCCCTTCGGGACAGCGCAAACCAAAAGATGCAGATCCAGTATTTGGTCCATCTATTCAGCTTGATTTCGAACTTGAAATGGGTTGGTTTATTGGACCTGGCAACCGCCCTGGAGAACCAATTCCAGTTAATCAGGCTGAAGATCATGTTTTCGGGCTAGTTCTCGTGAATGACTGGAGTGCACGTGATATTCAAGCATGGGAGTACCAGCCTCTTGGGCCATTTAATTCTAAGAATTTCGCTACATCAATCTCTCCTTGGGTTGTGCCGCTAGAAGCATTAGATCCTTTTCGCACACCTGGGCCGCAGCAGGAACCGGAGCCGTTTCCATACTTACAGCAAACAAAAGATGGCTCATTCAATATTAACCTTGAAGTTCATTTGACACCAGAAAACACAGAACAATCAACCAAAATTACGAATACAAATTTTAGCTATCTGTATTGGTCGATTGCTCAACAGGTGGCTCACCATACCATTACTGGATGTAATCTACGCCCTGGTGACATGCATGCATCTGGTACTATCAGCGGTCCTAACCGTGAAGAACGTGGCAGCCTGCTTGAACTTTCATGGCGTGGCACAGAGCCGCTTAAACTTAACAGCGGCGGTAAACGAAGCTGGATTGAAGATGGAGACAAGTTGACTATCAGTGGCTGGTGCCAAGGAGATGGATATCGAATTGGTTTTGGTGAAGTAAGCGGTCAAGTTTTACCGGCCCTTTCAGAGGCAAAGATTTTAGGTACGCAAAACGTGAAGAAGTAGCACCTATATATAAGATGACAGCTACGGAAAAGGAGTTTAGTCAATGACACATTATGTTAAAATGGGCCGCATTCCACATAAACGTCATACTCAGTTTCGTAAGGACGATGGAAGCCTATATTATGAGCAATTGATGGGCACGAAAGGTTTCTCTAGTATTCAGTCACTCATTTATCATATCAATCAGCCAACACAAGTTAAGAAAGCAGCAAAAATTCGTGATGTTCATTATGAACTTGAAGAAAAAGATGCGTTAATACATCGTCATTTCCGGACCTGGAATACAAATGTAGGCGGTGATTTTCTAGAAGCCCGCAAAATTTTCCTCGCTAACGATGATGTAGCTCTCGGCGTTGCACGCCCTAATAAGCAGATGGATTATTTTTATCGGAACGGTGAAGGTGATGAATTGTTGTTTGTTCATGAAGGCACGGGCAAGATTGAAAGTATTTTCGGCGATTTAAGTTTCGGACCTGGTGACTATCTTGTCATTCCAATAGGCACAACATATCGTGTAGTTTTAGAGTCAAAGGAAGCTAGATTTTTCATTGTTGAATCAAATTCCTCTATTGTTCCTCCAAAGCGCTATCGTAATGAATTTGGCCAACTCCTTGAGCATTCACCTTATTGCGAGCGCGATTTCCGGACACCAGAAAAACTGGAGCCGAAAGATGAAAAAGGAGAATTTGAAATACGAGTGAGAGCACAGGGTATGATTACATCCTATACTTATGATTTTCATCCGCTTGATGCGGTAGGATGGGATGGTTACCTCTTTCCTTATGCGTTCAGCATTCATGATTTTGAACCGATAACAGGGCGCGTTCATCAGCCACCGCCAGTACATCAGACGTTCGAAGCGCATAATTATGTTGTCTGTTCATTTGTGCCGCGTATGTATGATTACCATCCAGAAGCCATTCCTGCTCCTTATGTCCACAGCAATGTGGACAGTGATGAGGTTCTATACTATGTTCATGGTAACTTCATGAGCCGTCGAGGTATTGAAAAAGGCTCACTTACCCTTCATCCAAGCGGTTTGCCACATGGGCCGCATCCAGGCAAAATTGAGGCAAGTATCGGTAAAAAAGAAACACAGGAACTAGCCGTCATGGTCGATACATTCCGTCCCTTGTATATCGTAAAGGACGCACACGATATAGAAGATGAAGAATATATGAGCAGCTGGCTGGCAAAATAATTGCTGATAATATCTTAATACCTTACTGAATCTATCATGCAAATGATTGAGCATCTCCCCAAATAGGCGATTCTCCCATTATTCTTAATATATTGCCGGAGTAAGATTTCCCCTTGCCCCGGCGTTTTGTTTGTAACCTACTTTTGAAAGTGTCAACTTTCCCTCTCGCTTCCATCCCATTGATATATTGTTGGACTCGATTATCATCTCCCCCTTACCGTTGGGCTCTCGCCCTTCACACTCTTGAAGAGGGAGTCTTCTGGAGGGAAATGATAAAAACTATATTCACCATTTGTCCACTCTTTAGCAGGTTTATTGTTCCAATTGACTACATAGCCATTCTTCGGATTTATTACATGAGGGTTCTCTTTAAATGGAATGAAACCTTTCCACTCATATTCTCCTGTTCCTGGTGTAGGGATTCTTTCATCAATTTTGCTGACTGCGGGACTGCCCCTTGTGTTTATTGATGTAACTTGTAACTTTAAGGTATAGAATCATTACTTCGAAAAAAACTATTAAAATAGCTTGAATATCAATGTCCTTGTCCTATTGTTTTTCTAATAACTTGTAATACCATTGTTTCTTTTCCACTTTATTCTTTTTCGCTATAATGAGATAGATAGTGAGAAAGAAGGTGAACACGATGCTTGAAAATCTTAAACAAAAATTCCCAAACGCTCTTTCCAATATACAAGATACGAAGAACATTACTTCTTATATTTGGTTTGAAGACTCTATTGGGAGCACAATTGGTATTCCCCGTTCAGAAATTTCGGCCGAGGAAATCCGTTTGTTGGAACTACTCTTTACTCCTTTATTTTTCCAAAATAAAATTAACACGTTTCCTCACACACCATGGAATACTTTTTTATTCGAACCGAATGCATCCTTGCCTTTAACAAGCTGGGAGAATGTCCGGTTTATCCACTTTAATCTGACTCATGCTGATTTTTCGCACTCCCATTTCGAGGATGCCTTCCTCGCATTTGTCCCATCTGATTCAGTCTTGATCTGGGAAAATGAAAAGGCGGGTATTTTAATTGAAACAGACACAGATGAGTCGTTATCAAAAAATGAACTGCTTGCTATTTCAACCACGCTTGAGAGTGATTTTTATGTTAAGACTCGAATGTTTACCGGTCGTTTTCACTCTGTAAACCAAGAACTTCCTTTTCACAGAAATCAGGAGAATAAGTGTTTTGACCTGGCACAATTGCATTTGCCAGATTTAAAAGTGACTGATTTGGCCGACATCATTCCTCACTCACTGATAAGTGACCAATCTGCAACGAGTAAAACTTGGTATATCAATGAAATACTCGGTAAAACCATGAATGATACTGAACTAATGAAGACGATTAAAACGTATATTGAGTGCAATTCCAATGCAACCTATGCCGCAAAGCAACTTTATATACATCGAAACAGCCTACAATACCGAATAGATAAATTCACTGAAAAAACTGGACTCGATATTAGAAACTTTCCGCATGCCTTGGCTGCTTACTTAATTCTTTTGCTGAATGATTAACTATTATTTGCAAAGTTAACAAAGGAATTATTATCCTTTTTTGTGCAGTGTGCCTATACTTTTTTCCAATTTGATAGATTAGACTATAGTTATTGGTACAAGTAATTAGGAGTTTAAAAGGGGGAATTTTCATGGCAGAGTTAGTATTAGATCATATATTTAAGGTTTATGATAAAAAAGAAACAGCTGTTAAAGATTTTAACCTTCGTGTGGCCGATAAAGAATTCATTGTTTTCGTGGGACCGTCCGGTTGCGGAAAATCAACGACTTTACGGATGATTGCCGGACTTGAAGACATTTCCCAAGGAGATCTATATATAGACGGCAAGCGGGTCAATGATGTCCCACCGAAAGATCGTGATATTGCGATGGTTTTCCAGAACTACGCCTTATATCCTCATATGTCCGTCTATGACAATATGGCATTTGGATTAAAGCTCCGTAAAACGCCAAAAATGGAAATCAAGCAGCGGGTCAATGACGCAGCAAAAATCCTCGGTCTCGAAGACCTTTTAAATAGGAAGCCGAAAGCACTTTCAGGTGGACAACGCCAGCGTGTGGCACTCGGTCGTGCAATTGTACGAGACGCAAAAGTTTTTTTAATGGATGAGCCATTATCAAATCTTGACGCCAAACTCAGGGTTCAAATGCGTGCTGAAATCGCAAAACTACATAAACGACTGGACACTACAACAATTTATGTCACTCATGATCAAACAGAAGCAATGACCATGGCCACACGACTTGTTGTTATGAAGGACGGTATCATCCAGCAGGTCGGCGCACCAAAAGACGTGTACGAGAAACCAGTGAATGTCTTCGTGGGTGGCTTTATCGGATCACCAGCTATGAACTTCTTTACCGGAACATTAAAAGAAGGCATCATTAAAATTGGGGAGCAAACGCTTGAAGTACCCGAATTGAAAATGAATACGTTGCGTGATCAAGGCTATATCGGAAAAGAAATTATCCTTGGCATCCGTCCAGAGGATTTCCATAATGAAGGAGCTTACATCAAGGAGTCTCCAAACACTACATTCACGGCTCAAATCGATGTAGCTGAACTCATGGGCGCCGAAATTATGCTCTACTCGACATTCGCTGGCCAAGACTTCGTCGCGCGCATCGATGCAAAAAACATCATCCAAGCAGGCGATAATATTGAACTTGCTCTCGACATGAATAAAGCCCACTTTTTTGATAAAGGGTCCGAGCAGCGCATTTTTGCTGAAGGAGAATCACAAATGGAGTATGGCTTGAAGTTACTTTCTAATTAAATTTCATATCAAAACAAAGACCCGTTCATATGAATGGGTCTTTGTGCGTATATTTCAGCTAAGGTCTTGAACTCTACTATATCTATAAAATCTATTCCTGCACAAGCACCACTTCATCATGTCCACATTTAGAGCAGTTCATGATGTGTGGACATTGACCTTTTTGGAGCGATTGTGGGTATCCATCGTTTTGCTTAAGCGTATCTATATCCATGTATGCACTGTATGAATCAGCATAATCCATGAATTTCCCTTTATCATCAAGATCACTGCCACATTCCGGGCAATTCACATGAATTTTTCTGAGGCCGTTGCAAAGCGGGCATAAAGCCATTGTATTCCCTCCTGTTCTTGAAACTTATATACTCAGTATTTGTTTATTCTATTATTTTAACACCTTAAAACACCCTCCCTAAAAACAGCGGGAGGGTGATCATAGGCAATTATTTATTAACCATGTTAGCAGGATCTACCCATGCTTTAAATTCATCATCAGTCAAGAATTCCAATTTCAACGCTGCTTCTTTTAATGTAGAGTTGTCTTTGAATGCAGTTTTGGCAATTTTAGCTGCTTTTTCATAACCGATATGTGGGTTCAATGCTGTTACTAGCATAAGAGAACGGTCAACATTTTCTTTGATTTTATCTTCATTCGCTGTGATGCCTACTGCACAATTATTGTTGAAGGAGTGAATGCCTTCTGTCAATAATTTAACAGTTTGTAGGAAGTTATAAATGATAACTGGTTTGAATACGTTCAATTCGAAGTTACCTTGGCTTGCTGCAAATCCGATTGTTGCATCGTTACCAACAATTTGTGTAGCAATCATTGTTAGCGCTTCACTTTGTGTAGGATTTACTTTACCTGGCATGATAGAGCTGCCTGGCTCGTTTTCAGGAATAGCGATTTCACCGATTCCGCTTCTTGGGCCGCTTGCCAGCCATCTAACATCGTTCGCAATTTTCATTAAGTCCGCTGCTAATGCTTTTAATGCGCCATGAGCGTAAACAATTTCGTTATGACTTGTTAATGCATGGAACTTATTATCCGATGTTACGAAAGAATGTCCTGTATCCGCCGCGATTTGTTTTGCAGAAAGTCCTGGAAATTCTTTTTTCGTATTGATCCCAGTACCTACAGCTGTACCGCCTAGTGCTAGATTCAATAGTTTTTGACTGCTTTCTTCAATCATCACTAAGTCTTTATCAAGCATCGCTTTCCAACCAGAGATTTCTTGGCCTAAAGTTAGTGGTGTTGCATCTTGAAGATGTGTACGTCCAATTTTCACAAGATCCCAGAATTCTTTTTCTTTTGCTGCAAAAGTATCACGAAGTACTTTAATCGCCGGTACTAATTTTTCAGCAACTTCCATATAGGCTGCAATATGCATAGCCGTTGGGAATGTGTCATTAGAGCTTTGCGCCTTGTTGACATCATCATTTGGGTGAAGGGTTTCGGACTCACCGTTTTCTTTTAACCATTCATTCCCTTTGTTAGCGACCACTTCATTCACATTCATATTACTTTGCGTGCCACTGCCTGTTTGCCAGACCACAAGGGGGAAATGTTCATCAAGTGTACCTTCTAGAATTTCGCCACAAATTTTAACGATGGCATTCTTTTTCACTTCTGAAAGATCACCAAGGTCATAGTTCACTTTAGCTGCCGCTTGCTTTACGTATGCAAACGCACGGACTAATTCAATCGGCATTTTTTCATTACCAATTTTGAAGTTGTTACGGCTTCTCTCGGTTTGTGCTCCCCAATACTTATCAGCAGGAACTTTCACTTCACCCATCGTATCTCGTTCGATTCTGTATTCCATGTGTTCTCCTCCTATGTTTGCACTATCCACCGAAAACCTTATGTATATGAAATGAATAATGACATATTATTAATTCTTCTCTCTATACATTGTACAAACTTTATTATTTTAAAGCAAAGAAACAGAACAAAACCTTCCCTATATTTCAGAAAATCCATTTAATTAAACAAAGTCTTTTAAAGAATCTCAACACCTTATACCATCGCGTTTTCCACAATATTTAGGGGTTTTTCATTGGACCAATCATGTTTTGAAAACGCTAGTCCTAATTAACCAATAAAGAATTATCGAGCAATATTTTCCCAGAATGTTCTTGACAGCACTTTATATATATAGTAAATTCAAAAGAAATTGAATAATCTAAACTCTTATCGAGAGAGGTATAGGGAATGGCCCGATGACACCTCAGCAACCTTCATTTGTTTCAAACCAATGAAAAGGTGCTAATTCCACAAGTTTGTGAACTTGGAAGATAAGAAGAATGACTCGTCCATACTTAACCAAGTCTTCTTCTTAAAGAAGACTTTTTTTATTTTATAAAACACAAAGGAGCAGTGAAAACTATGTATAAAACAGAAACATATCTTGCTCAACTAGGTAATCGCAGTGAAACCGCGACAGGAACAGTCAATCCGCCGGTTTACTTTTCGACAGCTTTCCGCCACGAAGGAATTGGCCAATCAACTGGATTCGATTATACAAGGACAGGTAATCCAACACGTCAACTTTTGGAACAATCCATCGCCAACCTTGAAAGAGGTGACCAAGGGTATGCCTGCAGTTCAGGAATGGCGGCCATCTCTACCATACTAGCCTTATTTAAATCAGGTGATGCATGGATAGTCAGCGAAGATCTATATGGTGGTACATATCGTTTGCTAGAACAAGGTTTTAAAAAATGGGGCTTACAGTGTGACTATGTAAACACTTGTTGTTTAGAGGATATCGAAAAAGCTATTACTCCTCAAACAAAAGCCATCTTTATCGAAACTCCCACTAACCCTCTTATGCAGCAAACAGATATTAGCGCTGTTGCCGCACTTGCCAAACAATTTAATTTACTTTTGATTGTTGACAACACTTTTTATACGCCGCTTCTGCAGCAGCCTATCCTGCTTGGAGCCGATATTGTAATCCATAGCGCAACGAAGTATCTCGGTGGTCATAATGATGTTCTGGCTGGACTAATCGTGGCTAAAGGTGCAGAATTATGTGATTCGATTGCCTTCCATCATAATGGAACAGGAGCGGTGTTGAGCCCATTTGATTCATGGCTGTTAATGCGCGGAATGAAAACCCTGGCACTGCGGATGGAACGTCATGAAAAGAACGCCAAAATCCTTGTAGATTATTTATCAGAACATGAATGTGTAACGGACGTCCTGTATCCCGGCAGAGGTGGTATGATTTCTTTCCGGATAATTGACGAAGCAGCGGTCAATCCATTTTTACAATCACTTTCATTAATTTCATTTGCAGAAAGTCTTGGAGGCGTTGAAAGCTTCATCACCTATCCGGCTACACAAACACATGCCGATATCCCTCTTGAAGTTAGAACTGCTAATGGGGTTTGTAATCGACTTCTACGCTTCTCGGTTGGCATCGAAGACAGCGACGATTTAATTCAAGACCTGCAACAAGCATTTGCACATGTAAAAAGGGAGGCACTACGATGACAAATCATGATTTCAGTTTTGAAACCAAATTACTTCATAACCAGCATAAATTCGATCCGACAACAGGCGGTGTGAGCGTCCCTATTCAGCACGCTTCCACTTTCCATCAAACTGATATCGATACATTCGGCAAGTACGATTACAGCAGGAGCGGAAATCCAACACGGGAAGCACTTGAAGATATCATTGCCGAGCTTGAAGATGGTACTCGCGGCTTTGCCTTTTCATCAGGTATGGCGGCCATTTCAACAGCATTCCTTCTGCTTTCTGCTGGCGACCATATCGTCATCTCAGAAGATGTGTATGGCGGTACGTTCCGGATGGTTACAAGCGTGTTGACCCGCTTCAACATCGAGCATACTTTCGTTGATATGACGGACCTCGAAAGCGTTAAATCGGCCGTTCAACCTAATACGAGAGCGATATACATTGAAACACCTTCAAATCCATTGCTTAAGGTGACTGATATTAAAGCCGTTTGTGATATCGCAAAAAAAGTCGGCGCATTGAGTTTTGTCGACAATACATTCTTGACACCAGCTCTGCAAAAACCGCTGAACTTAGGGGCGGATGTTGTCCTTCATAGTGCGACGAAGTTTTTATCCGGACACAGTGATGTCGTAGCTGGGCTTGCTGTCGTAAAAGATCCTGAATTGGCTGAAAGACTCGGTTCCCTTCAAAACTCCTTTGGTGCGGTACTTGGTGTCCAGGATGCCTGGCTTGTTATGAGAGGTCTGAAAACCTTGTCTGTACGAATGGAACACTCCCAAAAAGGAGCAGAAAAAATTGCAGACTACTTAAAACAGCAGCCATTAGTGAAAAAGGTGTATTACCCTGGTCTTACTGATCATCCACAGCATGCAATCCAGGAAGGACAGGCCCTTGGTGCAGGTGCAGTTTTATCATTTGAACTAGAAAGCGAAGAAATTTTCCGCTCATTTGTGAACACTGTCGAACTTCCTGTTTTTGCGGTTAGTCTTGGAGCAGTGGAATCGATATTATCCTACCCGGCAAAAATGTCCCATGCTGCCATGCCTGCTGATGAAAGGGAAAAACGAGGCATCACCAACAGCCTGCTTCGTCTCTCTGTCGGCCTTGAGAATCCAGATGATTTAATTAAAGACTTTGACGCTGCTCTTGTAAAAAGTGCAAAAGCGCATGCTATTCCAGTTAAATAAAATAAATAGAAAAAAAGGGTGCCTGGAGCAACCCTTTTTTCTATTATTAAGATTTTAAATGAGGCATTCACTACGTTATTACTAAAAAATTTATAAACCTTAATTTACCCACGAGTTCTTCCATCTCCCAAAATAAAAATAAAGGCCATCGATTTCTCGATAGCCTTAACATCATTTCTTCATATTATATTTTTCTAGGAAGCGATCCACACGTCCGCCTTTTTCAGCAAATTTCTGCTTGCCGGTATAAAAAGGATGCGTATCTGAACTAATCTCTACTTTTAATAAAGGATAAGTTTGACCGTCTTCCCACTTAATTGTTTCATTAGATTTTTTCGTGGAGCCTGTAATAAATTTATAACCACTGTTAGTATCCATAAATACTACTTGCTGATAATCAGGATGAATTCCTTGTTTCATTATTATCACCTCTTCGTAAGTATATTTATATATTAAACGGAATGATTACTATTATCAAGAAATATGATTGAGGATGCCGTTACACCGGCACCCTCATTTTCTGAAAAATTATTCTTAATTTCTCCCTTCATTATTCCACTAGGTATTATCCAGCCATTCCCTTATGCGCCCCAGCCTGCAGTTCATACATTTGATAGTACTTTCCTTTCAACTCCATTAATTCTTCATGTGTCCCCTGCTCAGAAATCTGCCCTTTATCCAGTACAAGAATTTGATCGGCATTTTTAATCGTGGAAAGCCTATGTGCAATGATAAAGGTCGTTCTTCCTTTCTTCAGTACTTCCATTCCTTCCTGGATAATGGCCTCTGTTTCTGTATCGATGCTTGCTGTGGCTTCATCCAAAATCAAAATCGCCGGATTAAATGCGAGCGCGCGTGCAAAAGAGATTAGCTGCCGCTGTCCTGAAGACAATGTCCCGCCTTTTTCAATAACCGGCTCATCTAGCCCTAGAGGCAGATGCTTCAGCACTTTGTCCCCGCCTACATCTTTTAATGACTTTTCAACCATTTCCCTTGTGATATCTTTATGATTAAGGCTGATATTGGAAGCTATGGTTCCAGTAAATAAATATGGATCCTGAAGGACAATTCCCATATGCTCTCTAAGAGTTTGATGAGGAATATCTAAAATATCCCTTCCATCAATCTTGATTTGTCCTTCACTACTATCATAGAAACGGAACAACAAATTCATTATTGAACTTTTTCCCGAACCAGTATGACCAACTAAAGCTACTGTCTCACCTTGTTGCGCAGAAAATGAAATGTCTTTTAACACATATTCATTTTCTTTATAGCCGAATGAGACATTTTCGAATTGCACGTTTCCTTTATATCGTGAAATGTTTTCATCACTGACTTCTAATCCCTGCTCATCCAATAAACTGAATGCCCTCTCCCCTGCAACAAGAGCTTGTTCTAGGTTAGCAAACTGATTGACAATCCCGTGAAGCGGATGAAGCAGACGACTGATCAAATCAACAATTGCATACATCAACCCTAAAGAAATAGCTGAACTTGCTGTAAGCGACATCCCTCCGAAATACCAGACAAATGCTATTAGCGCCATAACCTTAATGACACCAATCAAGTTTCCTCCCGTTAATGAATTTAAATTGAGCATTTTATTTTGATACGAGTAATGCTCCCGGTTCAATTTTTCGAAAGAATGTTTTGTCTCCTTTTCACGCCCGAATGCCTGAATGACGTTCATTCCTTGAATGGATTCATTGATCATCCCGTTAATATCACTGACTCGTTCCCGAATGATGTGATTATATTTCGAGGCGAATTTGCGATATACCTTCGTCCAGATAACGATAATGGGGATAAGTATAAGGCCCATGAGCCCTGCACGCGCATCCAAAATATACAAAGCAATGAGAACACCGATAATATTAATCGTGCTTGAAAAGAAGTTGGCGAGCACCGTCACATATAACTCTCGAATCGCCTCAGTGTCATTAGTAACCCTAGCAACAACTTTCCCAGCGGGCATATTATCGAAATAACGAATGGGCAATCGGGAAATGTGTGTAAAAATATCATTTCGCATCTTCTGAATAATTCGATTCGCAGCTTTCTGTAAATAAAAACTCTGCCCATATTGAAAAACAGAAGAAATGATAACAAGACCAAAGTAAAAAGCTACAAGCTTCATAATTCGCGGAATTTCTGGTTGGTAAAACTCCATTAATTCCTGACTTGTTAATTTCTCTACTGATATCATTTGCTCTTTTCCGTTTTTCTCAATTATTAATGTTTGGTTTTCTAAGGTTCTATCGCCATCGATGGCAACAGCTTCATTGACGAAGACGAATTGATTGCCAACCTGCAATACATGGACTTCTTTTCCTTTCTTCTCATCTTCAGTAAAATAATCTGCCCGTTTATACCAATTATCACCGTACTCGACAGCATCTTTCCCTTTTTCCGTTTCATACCAAGAAGATTCGATACCAAGTATGTGAGAATCAATGATTTTTTTAGCGATGAATGGACCCGTTAAGTCAGCGGCAACGGAAAGCGCTAGCATGATTAGGGCACCAATAATCAATTTTTTATAAAGAGCAGCATATTGATAGAGTTTCTTTACGACCTTCATGCTCTCACCTCCGTTTCTGCGTCAACTTGCTGTCGCTCATATTGCTCCCTATACCAGCCATTTTGCTTCAGTAAATCTTCGTGAGTTCCTTCTTGGATAATCTCCCCGCTGTCCAACACGATAATTCGATCCGCATGCTGAACGGCTGATAAGCGATGTGTTGTGATGATGGTCGTTTTCCCCGACCGTTCATTTTGGATATTTTCAATGATTGTCGTTTCTGTCTTTGCATCGACGGCTGATAAGGAATCATCCAATATAAGGATTTCCGGATTTTTAATCAGGGCCCTTGCAATCGAAATCCGTTGCTTCTGCCCACCTGAAAGAGCGACCCCCTTTTCACCGACAAGTGTCTCAAGACGCTTAGGCAGCATCGTTAAATCCTTCTCAAAATCCGCAAGCCGGATAGCTTCAGCCAGTTCATCTTCCGTTGCATCCAATTTACCGAATAAGATATTGTCTCTCACAGACTTTGAGAATAAAAAATGATCCTGCGGAACGTACCCGATCCATTTACGAATATCTTCAAGCCCCAGTTTCTCTAACGGCATACCTGAAAAAGCAATCTCCCCGTTTCCTAATGGATATTCCCGTAGTAACTGCTTCACGAATGTCGTTTTTCCACTTCCTGTTTTTCCTACGATTCCCAAGGTCTGCCCACGCTCAAGTTGAACGGAAATATTGGAGAGATTAACAACTGTTGAAGATGGATACGTAAAAGAAACTTCATCAAATTTAATATCTTCCGGATTAGAAATCCTCTCCGGCTTCAATGAATTTTTCACATCCGCTTCATAAGAAAGAGTATCTTGAACACGGTCAAGCGAAGCATTCCCCCTTTGCATGACGTTGATTAGTTCACCCACCGCAATCATCGGCCAGATTAACATTCCAAGATACACATTGAATGAAACAAGACCTCCTAGTGTAATGGTTTGTTGAAAAACAAGATAGGCACCGTAACTCAAACTGATTAAATAACTGATACCGATGATAATGCTAATCGTCGGGTCAAAGAGTGCATCAATTTTCGCTACCTCGAGGTTTTTACGATATACATCCTCAGTCATTTCATCAAATCGCTTTTCGTCCTCCCGTTCCTGAACATAGGCCCGGATGACCCGTACACCAGAAATGGATTCCAGCACTTTGTCATTTAAGTTACCAAAGGCTGCCTGTGCATCCGTAAAACGTTTATATATTTTTTTCACGTAAATTTGCATCATTAGGGCCATGATTGGAAGTGGCAACACCGCCGCAATCGTCAATTGCCAGCTGATAGTTGCACCCATCATAATCACAACCGTGATAGTAAATAGAACTGAGTCAACGAGCGTTAATATCCCAAACCCAGCAGTGAGCGAGATTGCCTTTAAATCATTGGTGGCCCTTGCCATTAAATCTCCTGTCCGGTTTTTTTCATAAAAAGCCGGTGTCATTTTCAACAAGTGCCCCATAAACCCGGATCTAAGTTTTCGTTCGACCAAGTTTCCGCCGCCGAATAAAAGATAACTCCATAAGTACCCAAATAGATAGCTGACACACAAGACAATGAGCAAATAGATAACGTATTTCATGATTCCTTCTTGCGTCATGTTGCCGTTGTTCATGTCATCAATGGCATTCCCGACAAGCTTTGGTGGAATAACCTCCATAATATTCACTAGGCATAAAAATAAAATGGCCCAGGTATAACGCTGCCATTGCTCTTTAAAGTACCAGGACAGCTTTTTAAATATCGCAAACATGAATTCCCCTCCCTTATGTTCTCACCATTAATTTGCTAGCCGCTTTCTGGATCTCCTGGTTGGAGTAGAACCACCATTGTTATTTGTCTCATTAATAATTCCTCCTATCTTTTATATTGAAAGGATGCTATTGCATCGGATTCCCTAAATAACAAAAAGCCCCCGTTAATTAAGCGGAAGCTTTTTTAGATGCGTAAGAAACACATATAAAAGGCGCAGGCCGCGAAACTTCCACAACCTGCGCTTAAAAATAATCAATGAGCACGTTCGATCCTTTGTCTATAAAGACAAAGTCTCAAGGCAGGCGGATGTATGAAAATATACGATTATCACATCAATGTGCTTATCTAATTTAGTCATGACGTTCGCCTCCATTTATTATAAATTATTGGATATTTTTACCTTGTGTTTAAAGATTACTATGGGTGTATATTTTTGTCAATTGTGACTTTTCTAGATTATTAATGAATAATCCTTTATTCTTATAAGAACGACTCAAAAGGAGGTTCAGCATATGCATTGGAGAAAATATATACTCCTAGCGGTACCCTTTTTATTTTTATCCATATTCATCTTATTTGCCGTTCCGGTCCAGTATAGACCGCTATCATTCATTCCCGTGTTACTTTTCTGGATAGTTTATTATATTTTATTGAACCGGGAAAAGAAGAAGAAAAGTAATCGATGACGATAAAATTTCTTCATCAGTCACCAATTTGAGGGCGATGCAAAGGCAAAGCCCTTTCTTGGTGCGCTGCATATAATAAGTAAAAAACATTCGTGGTGATTGTATGTTCTCGCAATATGTGCAGAAGTTGTTAGGCAAACCACCTGTCAAAACTAAACCGATTATTGATGCAGAAAGGTTTGGCACTCTAAAATCCCAATTACAAAAAGAGCTTTTTCACCCTTTAGATGAATCAAAAGCATTTTTGCCTGAGGAAACGGCTCTAGTAAAGAGCGTACGTACAGAGACAGCTACCATGAACCGGAATAATGTAACAAGGACTCAAGCCTATCTTTCCTATTACAGGCGGAATCCCGAGGTTCATTGGTCTTTTTTAGCTCATATGGTTTCCAGAAACGGTGGATACCATATGACTGATTTAAAGAGTTCATCCATGACCCATCTCTTCAGCAAAGAGGATCGGCAAAAATTTTTCTTATTCCTCGAACGCGCAAATTCAGCAGTCTTTACAGATTCCTTTCCACAGCTCCTTTTATATGAACATTCCAAACGAAGAAAGTTTCCATTAAGAAAGTTTCTACAAATCTTTCATATTTCAAGATTCATGGCACCGATATGGGAATCGTTTTTAAATGAACCTCATTCACCTCTATTAACATCCGCTCTTATCATCAATGAACAAAGAATGCTTCAGGAAAGGGTAATTAACCGTACCCGACATGGTGAAATCCTAAGAAGGCTCGATTTTCAGCTGCAGGAACTTTTAGGGTTTACGACGGTTATCTTTCCTTATGCAAAAAAGCAAGGCAGGCTCTATTCCTTAACTGGACTAACCGTTGAGCGCTTTGCTGATCCGAAGCAGCGTATTGAAACTGGAAAAATCTTATATCAACTTCTCTTTCAGAATCCAACTGTTTTTCAAGGTGTGGGGCAATTTGCAAAAGCAGTTCACCATACCGGTTCTCGGGAGGATTATTGGAAGTCCATTTTCACCTCTGAAACACCTTCTGCAATAGAATGTAAAGTTTACAGTCCCACTCTACTTGATGCCTGGAACGACCACACCTTCTTTCCTTTACCTTCAATCGATTGGTTTACAATGGAAAGCTTCATCGAAGATTTACAAACCTTCCCAATTATAAAAAAGGTAGACTTGACCAACAAGGTGCTCGAAAATATCCAGCAACTCAAAAACATCAATAAATTGAAGTCAATTATCTAGTTTCACGTCTCTTACTTTGAATACCCCATCCTCCATTTGGCAAGAATGGTTAGCAAAAAGAATGGGTGAAGCGAAATGAGAGGCATTGTACTAATGAATCCAAACTACATGATCGGTGATTTACATACGAATGAAAGTTTTGCAATCCAAAAGATTGTGACTGACAAATATATAGAAGAAAAAAATATTTCCCCGGTCATACTAAATCCTTATCAGCTCTATCCTTATTACACCATCCCACATGTACTTCTCTCTAATTTACAAAATAAAAAGGCAGATACGATTGATTGCCTCGTGCTACATTCTATTGAAACGATGGAACGGTTTATCTATATCTACCCTGAAAAGTGGCTCGATCTTTGCGGATATTTCAAAGAGATAATCTGTGTAGTAGACCAAACTCCTGTAAGGATAAATGAAGTAAATTAGGTATCGCCATATTTAAAAGTCACAAAAATCAACATACTTAAGGCGGTGTGAATCAGCAACAAATAAAATGATTCTCTATCACGAGTTCCATATTCTATGAATTCGCTTGATTCCAAAGAAAGAACATCACGATGGTGGTAAGCGCTGAAAGGGCGGTCAACATCCTGGTTTGTTCATAGTTTATTTACAGCAGCAATCTACCAGGTTTAAATACCCAGATAAACAAACCGGTTCCAGAGACAGTATATATTTTCTCCTCTTCTTTATCTTTTTTTCTCCGCCTCCCATTTGAACTTCCGTATTACATGAAAAACCATACTTTTTCTATAGAGCATACGTCTTTTTCCAATCTTTCTCTTACCGCATAAATGGTTTAAATCTGCATCCTGCAGATTTTTTAGGCTGTTCGCCTGACAGCCTTTCTACTTCCCTTTATACCCATTATTAATAGATCATTTAATATATTTAAACGTTTCTCATTGTTAGAATACAAGCAATTCTTAATATCTTTAACAATATTTTGGTAATATAGATAATTTTACGGATAAAGCATAGAAAAATTAGTTAATTTTATATATCATTAGAGATAGGAATTTTCTTTTATTTTACTTTTACTAGAAAGGAATGATGAAAATGGCTAAAGAAAAAAAGAAAAAAACCCCAATTCCTTTCCGCCTGAACTTTATGTTCTTTTTAATATTCATTTTATTTTCAAGCCTAATAATAAGACTTGGGATCGTCCAAATTGTGTATGGAGATGATTATCTCCGCGAAGTTGATCGCACGGAAAATGATGTGGCTAATACCCCCGTTCCCCGTGGTAAGATGTATGACCGCAACTTAAATCCGGTTGTTGATAATGAACCTCTTAATGCCATTACATACACGAAATACCCGAATACAAAAACAGCTGATATGGTGGAGACAGCTGAGATTCTTGCTACCCTGATAAAACAAGATACAAAAAAAATTACAGAGCGTGATCGGAAGGATTTTTGGCTAATAAAAAATCCAGAAAAAGCAAAAGCATTGATTACAAAAGCGGAAATGAAGAAAGTAGAGGAAAAGAAATTAGAAGAAAAAGATTTATATAAACTTCAATTATCCCGGATTACCGAGAAGAATATTAATGATTTTACCAAAGACGAATTGGAAGTGTTAGCGATTTTCCGAGAGTTTAATAGCGGATACGCACTTACCCCATCCATTGTTAAGAATAAAGGGGTTTCCACAAATGAATTTGCCCGGGTAAGTGAACATTTGGATGAATTACCCGGCGTGGATGTGACAACCGATTGGGAAAGAACCTACAAGTATGACGAAACTTTACGTTCGGTACTAGGCAAAGTTTCTTCTTCTGAAGAAGGTCTTCCAAGTGAAAATATTGACTATTATCTAGCCCGTGACTATACCAGGAATGACCGTGTTGGAAAAAGTTATATCGAAAAACAATATGAAGATGTCCTGCGCGGCCAAAAGACGCGGGTTGAAAATGTCCTGAGCAAAGGGGAAGTCATCAAAACGGATACTATCACTGAAGGGCAAAGCGGAAAAGACTTAGTACTGACAATTGATATGGAGCTGCAGCAAACGGTTGAAGATATCATTGAAAGAGAATTACGCCGAACGAAAGCTAGAGGAAATACCTACCTATTAGACCGTGCCTTCGTTGTTTTAATGGACCCGAACACAGGCGAAGTACTTACGATGGCCGGTAAACAATACGGACGTAATAGTGAAACCGGTTTAATTGAAATGAACGATTTTGCCCTTGGAAACATTACGACCTCCTATACGATGGGATCATCTGTTAAAGGGGCTACGGTCTACACAGGTTTTCAAACGGGAGCCATCTCACCAGGGTCAGCGGTTTATGACCAAACACTTTATTTAGGAGGGAACATTAAGAAAAAATCTTATAGCCCTTTAGGGTATGTAACGGATGTCACCGCGTTAAAAAAATCGTCGAATGTCTTTATGTTCATGACAGCAATCAAAATTGGCGGCGGGCATTATGTTCCAAATCAGCCGCTAGGAATTAATCGAGAAGCCTATGCGATCATGCGGAATCATTTTGCACAATTTGGTTTAGGTGTACGTACCGGTATCGATTTACCTAATGAATCTGTCGGTTTTAAAGGAGTCAATACTTCACAGGACGGATTGCTGCTGGATTTGTCGATTGGGCAGTATGATACATATACTCCTATGCAATTGGCACAGTACGCATCGACGATTGCAAACGGTGGAAAAAGGCTGGAGCCTCATATGGTCAAAGAAATCAGGAACCCTTCTTACGAACACAAAGAATTGGGTAGCGTTTTTAAATCAATGAGCCCCAAAGTGTTAAACGATTTAGGTGGTAATGACATTTGGATTCAACGAGTCCAGGAAGGGTTTAGACAGGTTGCACAGGAACCAGGTGGAACAGCATATAAATATTTCGGAGGGAAATCCTACCGTGCGGCTGCCAAAACGGGTACTGCTGAAGCCTTTTATGATGGACCGCGAAGAAATCAATATAGTGAACCAGTCGATACTATCAATCTAACACTTGCAGGGTATGCACCTCACAATAATCCAGAAGTGGCATTCTCTGTCGTCGTGCCCTGGGTATATCAAGGCAAACCTTCTGACGATATTAACAAACGAATCGGCCGGGACGTAATGGACGCCTATTTTAAGTTAAAGGAAAAAAGATTAAAAGGTGAATCTGATAAAGACAAGGAAATTGAGAATACTCCGTGATATTTTCCTTATTTATTAATTAGAGATACAGTACACAAAGAGGCCTGCTCCATTTAGAGCAGGCCTCTACTTTATACATCAATCTATTATTCTAAATTTTGAACGAATTCTTTATAAAGAGCCCGCAGCGCATCTCCTCTGCTGATAATGCCGACAACCTTATTATTTTCGTCTACAACGGGTATTTTCTTGAAATGATGCTTAGAAAGGACCTTTATTAATTCATCTAACGGATCTTTTGGGGATAGCTTTGTGATTTTCTTATTTTTAATGATCTGCGAGACTTTGTCATTCATCTTAGATGTGACCTTTTCATCCAGTTTTTCACCTGGAAGAATCGTAATATACGTAAAATATCCCATTATCGCATCTTCTGCAGGTGCCAAATAACGTAAGATATCCCCATCCGTTACCATCCCTAAAAGCTTATCCTGTTTATCAACAACCGGGACCCCGCCAACTTTATTTTCTATAAAAATTCGCAAAATTTCCTTTAATGTAAAATCCGGACGGGCCACATATACTTCTCTGATCATGAAATCTTGAACTATCACAAAACCACCCCTTTTTATAAGTTTGACGTTCTATATCTTATCTCTATCTATTAATACCCTTATTTATTCTATTTAAAAACCCTTGCGGCCTGAACTGCCTTTTTCCAGCCATTATATAAATCCTTTCGTACCGCTTCTTCCATGTCAGGCTCAAATGTTTTATCGACTGCCCATTGCTTAGAAATCTCCTCTTGACTGCCCCAATAACCGACCGCGAGTCCAGCTAAGTACGCTGCCCCTAAAGCTGTTGTCTCACTAATGACCGGTCTTTCGACAGGTACATTTAAGAGTCCGCTTTGAAATCCCATCAAGAAGTCGTTTTTGACAACACCGCCATCAACCCTCAATGCCTTTAAGTTAATCCCTGAATCGACCTCCATGGCGCTAAGGACATCTTTTGTCTGGTAGGCTAATGCTTCCAATGTTGCCCGGACGAAATGCTCCTTCGAAGTCCCCCTTGTTAACCCGAAAACCGCTCCTCGGACATCACTATCCCAATAAGGAGTACCAAGTCCAACAAACGCAGGGACTACATAGACCCCATCCGCTGAGGTAACCCGCTTTGCATACATTTCACTATCTTTCGATTCTTGCAAGATCTTTAATCCGTCCCTAAGCCACTGTATTGCTGAACCTGCGACAAAAATACTGCCTTCTAATGCATACTCGACTTTCCCGTTAAGGCCCCATGCAATCGTAGTCAACAGACCATGTTCAGATTTCACTGCCTGTTCTCCTGTATTCATCAGCATAAAGCACCCGGTGCCATATGTATTCTTAGCCATTCCTTTTTCAAAGCATTCTTGGCCGAACAATGCGGCCTGCTGATCTCCTGCTGCGCCAGCAATCGGAATTTCATGTCCAAAGAAATGATGTGTGACAGTTTTCGCATAGACCTCTGAAGATGGCCGAACTTCCGGCAGCATTGAATGAGGCACCTGTAAAATTTCAAGAATCTCTTCGTCCCACTTCAAATCATGAATGTTATACATCATCGTTCTCGAAGCATTCGAATAATCGGTTACATGGGCTTTGCCACCTGAAAGCTTCCATATCAGCCACGTATCAATCGTACCAAACAATAAGTCCCCGGCTTCTGCCTTTTCCCGAGCACCGTCTACATGATCGAGAATCCATTTCACCTTTGTCCCGGAAAAATAAGCATCAATCAACAAACCCGTTTTCTGTAAAAATAAATCACTGTGACCATCCTTCTTCAATTGCTCGCAGATTTCGTTGGTCTGTCGGGATTGCCAAACGATTGCATGATAAACAGGCTGTCCTGTTTCCTTATCCCAAACCACCGTCGTTTCCCGTTGATTCGTTATACCGATTCCCGCAATCTGTTCCGGCTTTACATTCATTTCCGATAGACAGGAAGCGATGACTGATAAAATAGAACCCCAAATTTCATTGGCATTATGCTCTACCCATCCAGGATTCGGGAAATATTGGGTGAATTCCTTTTGGGCAATATGCAAAACTTCACCTTTTTTATTAAATAAAATGGCACGAGAGCTTGTTGTTCCTTGGTCCAATGATAATATATATGTCTCCATCGTTGTCTCCTCCTACACAAAAAGATCTATTTCATCTTCAGTGTCATGCTGTTTTAATATTTTCATTTTACTCGATATATCCCTGAAAATAAAAGATATAGAAAAGTCCCAGCTATAGATTGAAAAATATTGGCAGATTTATAGAATATCTTTTACAATAAAAATAGTTAAGATTGGAGGAATGGTAAATGAACAATCATGAAATAGATTTCAAATTACATGGTGATGATATGCAGTTTGTAGAAGTGGAATTAGATCCTCAAGAAACAGTAATCGCCGAAGCAGGAAGTTTGATGATGATGGAAGATCAAATCAAGATGGAAACTATCTTTGGTGATGGGTCATCAAGCAGTGATAGCGGAATGATGGGGAAGCTTTTTGGTGCTGGTAAAAGACTTCTTACCGGAGAAAGTCTTTTCATGACCGCTTTTACAAACGAAGGGTATGATAAAAAACGTGTTTCCTTTGCTTCACCGTATCCAGGTAAAATCATTCCCATGGATTTGAGTGAGCTCGGCGGGAAAATCATTTGTCAAAAGGATGCTTTCTTAGCAGCAGCCAAAGGTGTATCTGTCGGAATTGAGTTTCAAAGAAAAATAGGAACAGGCTTTTTTGGCGGTGAAGGCTTCATCATGCAAAAACTTGAAGGCGACGGAATGACCTTCGTTCATGCTGGTGGCACGATCCATAAAAAAGAATTGGCTGCAGGTGAGGTTTTACGTGTTGATACAGGCTGTTTAGTGGCTATGACTAGCGGCGTGGATTATAATATCGAGTTCGTAAAAGGCGTAAAAACGGCTTTATTTGGAGGCGAAGGTTTATTTTTCGCAACTCTAAAAGGACCAGGGACCGTCTGGGTACAATCATTGCCGTTCAGCCGTCTTGCCAGCCGTGTATTTGCTGCTATGCCGCAAAATGGCGGCTCTTCTGACGAAGGCAGTATAGCGAAAGGTTTATTCAATCTATTCAACGATAAATAAGAACTGGACCTATGGCTGCCACTCTGACAGTCATAGGTCAGTCCTTGAAAAGGATGGATAGCTAGATGTAACTTGTTAAGTGGGCCTACATGAGACGCTATAATATCAAAGCGATTTTCGATTAATTTCCGAACTCTCCTGTTATTTTCCGAAAAATAAGAGATTACTATTTTTTTATACCATTCAATGGACAGCCGCAGATTACCTCGTTGGCACTAAATAGCTTGAAGAAATGGAACAGCTTCTCAACCGGGAGCTCGGAACTGAACTGCAATATCTCGAAGAAAATAGGGTTATTCTTCGTATATCATTTTTCTTGTCATCCCGCCATCGACAATAAGGTTAACCCCGGTAACGAAATCATTTTCTGATGCTGTCAAATAGAGACAGGCCCTTCCTATATCTTCTGGTTTGCCAACACGATTGGAAAAATGCTGCTTATGATCCTTATCACTTAGCGCTTCATAATCCCCCGTTTCAATCCACCCCGGTGAAATTGAATTAACCGTAATATTCTCTTTGCTGAACGAAGCAGCGAGTGCATGAGTCAGAGCAACGATTCCACCTTTTGTTGCGGCATAGGATTCCGAATCCGGCTCTGACATAATTGCTCTTGTTGATGCCAAATTGATGATTGCCCCTCCCATTTCATTATCTCGCATGTATGTTGCTGCCGCCCGGGAACAAAGAAAAACACTTCGCAAATTCGTATTCATCATATCGTCCCATTCCTCAATCGTCAGATCATATAGAGATTTGAATAAAGCTTTCCCTGCATTATTAATTAATATATCAACTGTCTCGTATGTTTTTCGAGTAACGTCCATCAATTGAAGGATGTCAGCCTCTTTCCGAACATCCGTTTTTACGAATAACGCTTCATACCCTTTCTTTTTGAGTTCCTCTACAAACCGTACACCCTCCTGCTCGTCCAAATCTGCCAGAACGACCGAAGCACCATTTTCTGCGTATTCTTTCGCGACGCCTCTCCCTATTCCATTAGAAGCACCTGTTATAATCACTGTTTTTTTGGTAAAACTCATTATTTTTCCCTCTCTTTCGCTACAAACTTTTTTCCTATCATAATATCCAAATAGCTTCTCTTCAAACACATCGCTAAAATATATGTCATATCTTTTACTTTATTATCAAAAATCAACAATCAATAAAACCCATTATATTTTAGTAGTAGTCCTTAATGATGTATGATAATAGAAACATCATGGTTTAACTAGGGTGAAGAGCACCCACTATTATCTTTCTTACAGTGTAAAAAATCTTATATTGGAGGAATGTAAAAATGGACTTATTAAAAAATGTGTTTTCCTTAGGCTTAGGTGCTGCCGCTGCTACAAAAGAACAAATTGAAAAAGCAGTTGACTCTCTTGTGAAAAAAGGGGATATCAGTAAAGAAGACTCTAAAGATCTTCTTAAACAATGGGTTGAAAAAGGTGAACAAGCCCAAAAACAACTGGATGAGTCCGTCAAAGCTAAGGTCAATCAAGCACTTAATGGTTTGAATCTGGCAACCAAAGAAGAAGTTCGGGAATTAGAACGTCGGATAGTAATTTTAGAGCAAAAAAACCAAAACATACAACCGTGATCTGGAGGAACTTGAATGTTTGGCAAGCGACTGAAACACGCACAACGTTACCAGGAGATCATTAATGCCTTTTTGAAAAATGGCTTTGGTTATTTCATATACCGTTTGGGATTATCTGAAAGCAAATCCGCTTCGAAACTTCAACCCGATGAAAACCTGAACCTTCGTTCAATTGGGGAGCGGTTGCATACGATTTTACAAAGCTTGGGTCCAACATTCATAAAGCTTGGTCAGATTGCAAGTACAAGGCGTGATTTCGTTCCGGAAGAAATTGTCCGTGAACTTGAAAAATTGCAGGACCAAGTCACACCTTTTCCATTTGATAAGGTAAGAAAGATTGTTGAAGATGAATTGGGTGATTCTTTAGAGAACCTTTTTCTCGAATTTCATGAACTCCCTCTTGCAACCGCTTCGATTGGGCAGGTTCATGTTGCACGGCTTCCATCACAGGAAGTGGTAGCAATCAAAGTTCAGCGGCCTGATATTCTGCCGACAGTGGAAACGGATTTGGAAATTCTCGATGATTTAGCAAGACTGATGGAAGCACGCATTTCTTGGGGCAGACGATACCAAATCAGAAAAATGATTGATGAATTCGCTAAATCACTGCGGGCAGAACTCGATTATAACTCCGAGGGGCGAAACGGGGAAAAAATAGCCAAACAATTCATGAATAATCAAGGGATTAAGATACCAAGGATTCATTGGGAATTTTCAACAAAAAGAGTCTTAACCATGGACTTTATTCAAGGCATTAAGATCAATCATTATAAGCAGCTTGATGATGAAGGCTATGATCGTCGAAAAATAGCGGAAAGATTAGCGAATTCCATGCTTCAACAAATTTTAATTGATGGTTTTTATCACGGCGATCCGCATCCCGGCAATATCGTCATATTGCCGGGGAATATCGTCGCACTCATGGATTTCGGTATGGTAGGGCGTTTGGAGGATGAGATGAAATTTCAGTTTGCATCACTTGTCATCAATCTAAAACGGGGAAGTACCAATGGACTGATTAAGACACTCTCCGATATGGGCCTTCTTACAGACGAAACCGATATGATTGCGTTAAGATATGATATTGATGAATTGCGAATTAAATATTATGACATCCCATTGAGTCAGATTAGCTTAGGCGGAGCGGTCAATGACCTGTTTACAGTTGCTAATCAGCACCATGTCCAAATCCCTCCCGAATTCACGATGCTAGGTAAGGCTCTGCTTACCATGGAAGCCATTATCGAGGAATTAGATCCTCATTTCAGTATTATGAAGGCTGCTGAACCTTTTGGAGAGAGGTTGTTAAAAGAACGCTATAATCCAAAGAACATCGCCAAGAACACTTGGAATCAATTTGTCGAGACTGCAGAAGCTATGGCCGAACTTCCGAAGGATATTAGAGAAGTAACCGGTATTATTAAAAAAGGAAAATTGCGATTAGATATCAATATCCCCGAGCTTCAGGTGTTTTTACATAAACTTGATCAAATCTCGAACCGGTTGTCTTTCAGTATTATCTTGCTCGCCTTTAGCATAATCATGGTCGGCCTCATTATCGGCTCAGCAATAGGAGGGGAAACTCTTCTTCTTTGGAAAATACCAGTTATTGAAATCGGATTTGTCGTTGCAACCCTGATGTTCTTACTAATGCTTTATACCATTTTTAGATCAGGGAAAATGTAGACTCACGAAAAAAGAGAAAATCCCATTAGTAAGGATTTTCTCTTTTTCATGAATTCATTCATTGGTTATGTGTGCGACGATCATATGAAACGGCATATACTCTATGGCGAAAATGTAAGATCGGATCTTCCGAGCACTCAATTCCAGCGGTGATATTAGTTGGATCAAACAGTAAATTATCTGCAAGAGAATCCAATTTTTTTGTAATGGATAAATGCCCGACCGTGATTACCTGTTTATCTTCCGACCAAACCACGGTTGGATCATCAGTTGGATCATTTTCTCCTCCTAATTGGATGTTCAATTTAAAGCCTATTGGACCTTGTTGGAGCCTCTCTTCCATATCTTCATTCAAATAATCTGACGAAAGCATGGCTACCTCCTCTTTTGCCAGCATACTCAGACCGGCATCTGGTTCCCACTGATACTTGATGGCCTGACGTATTCCATCCGCGTTAATGAAATAGAATGCATGAATTGAATAGTACTGACACGTTGAAAAACTGGCAGATGAACGCATTTCTTTTAGCATTTGAAGACTCGCTTTGCATTCTGGGTATTTTATAAATATTGTTGCAAGCTCTTTTAGGTTTGGAAAACCATCTTTTGCAGATTTGAAAAAGTCGACAATATCAACAAACGCTTCCGGTGTTTTCGCAAAAAATAACGGAATGGTCACAGTGATAAGATCTGTCACCTCTCCGTCCGGCAATTGAAACTTGACAGCCATTCCCTTTACAGGTGAAAGAGCATCAGGATGACTAGGGATTGGGGAGCTGTTTGAAAAACGAATAGTTACCGGCACTGCTTCATTCTGAAGGTGCGCTGCCACCGTTATTGGAGCCGCTTTTCCGTTAGGGGTAAAAACCCCCTCATAGCCATTCCCCTTTGCATGCGCGCGCCGATATCCAGGAAATGTTCCTGCTACATTTTCAATAACATCTACTGCCCTACTGCCTAGCTCGGATTTTAGTTTTTTATTTTCCTCCATAACGACACCCCATCTTTTGTAATACAAATAATTGTTCATTTGTATTACCTCTATCCATTATTCTATTTGCTTATACTATTTAAACTGGCTATAGCACAATCCGCTTAAATCCTTCTTTCACTACACAGCTATTTAATGAACAATAAAACGCCTGGAATAAAATCCAAGCGTAAAATATTATATATTCAATTTACAGTTATAGAAGTTTCTCAATATCATTGATAATATCCCTCACCTTTAAATTGCCATTGCCCTAAAGAAACTTCCTAACCATTAATACGCTCTTGCTGAAAATCATAAATGCTCACTTTTTAACTAAATATATATAAATCTAAATGGATTTCTGCTTGAATTAAACTAGCAAAATCTATAATGTTTTGCTGTAAATACATTGCGGTTTTTTCGTTATTTTCCACTCGAATTACAATCATAAAAAGAAACGCTAAACCATATTTCTCTTTGAGTTGGTCTTCTTCTTGAACCAACGCCACTCGTTAGCTTAATAAGCTAGATAAAAAAATTAAAACATAAACGCTACCCAAAAGTTTTCTTTTGGACAGCATCATCTAGATATAATTCGTTAATTTAATGTTAACTGACTTTCTCAATACCCATGCCGGGAAACCAAATCCTCAAAATCCCATGCCAGGGCCGAATCCCATGCCGGGGCCGAATCCCATTCCAGGGCCGAATCCCATTCCAGGGCCGAGTCCCATTCCAGGGCCGAGTCCCATTCCAGGGCCGAATCCCATTCCAGGGCCGAATCCCATTCCAGGGCCGAATCCCATTCCAGGGCCGAATCCCATTCCAGGGCCGAATCCCATGCCAGGGCCGAATCCCATTCCAGGGCCGAATCCCATTCCCATTCCCATTCCCATGCCGGGGCCAAATCCCATGCCCATTCCCATGCCGGGGCCAAATCCTCCAAATATAATTCTTTCATCATTTTCTATTTGTTGAGGTTGATTCCATTGGTATTGTAATTCTGTGTACAACATAATTCCTCCTCTATTTTATAAACACAATAATAAATAATATGTTAGGCTTCGTGTGAATTCTTGGGTATTTAACTAGATCCAGAAATAAACTCCGCAACGGCAATAAAACCACGCTGAAACAGTTTTGATAATGCCGGATCAACTTCTCTCCTGCCATGTTAGTGGAACAAGGGCGTTTTTGAGGATATTATCGAAAGTATGATTTTAGATATTATGGTACATTTAAACCCTTGATTTCATTGAATTTTTTCATTTTTTATTATTATTCTTAAAGTCGTCTCCTACATTGTACGTGGATTGAGTGCAATGGTATGTGATGGTCAATAACTTTGTGGAGATAGGTGCACTGATTGGAGTATGTGGCCATATCATATCTTAACCTTGTCCATACCTCCTATGATAAGTAGTCTTGCTGTATGCCGTATGCCGTTACGCGTAGTGCAGTTGTACAGGTCCTAGGGTGGGCCATATGAAGGTGCGAGTATTAGGAGGTACGGAAAAGGGTATTTTATTTACGTCCTATAAATGGTACTTCTATCTTGTCCTATAGCCCATAAAGAAAAGAACTAAAAAAGACCCTATAAAAGGGTATTCTTCTTGTTTTCCCGTCTAACTAATAGGTATATCATTACTCCGTAAAAAGTTAGGATACCAATTACCTTTATTGACGTTACCACCATAGCACAAGCAATAGCTAAGCACATTTGCAATAAAACCACTTCGATAAAAAAAAACCTAAGTTTTGTCTTTCAAGAAAAAGTGACTCACAGTTTATATGCCGTGCAGCTTACATTCAATAAGAGGTACCCCCAACATTTTATCCAATAAACTTGTGTCATTTTCCTGATTAGAGCATAAGGTGATATAACCCATTTAATTAATTTCCTCCTTAAAAACAAATAAGGAGATGTCTGTATGTCAGGTTGTGAATCAAGGTGTGAATCAAGGTGTGACGACGGTTTTGGATTTGGTGGAGGTTTCGCCTTTATAGTCGTTTTGTTTATACTCTTAATCATTGTTGGAGCTAGCTTTGTTGGTGGATACGGCGGCGGTGGCTATGGTTACGGAGGCGGTTACGGGGGCGGTTACGGGGGCGGTTACGGAGGTTGCTGCTAAAATAGTATGAAAAAAGCCGACCTTTATTGGTCGGTTTCTTCAATTAATCTGCCCCGATAGTTGCATAAAGAAAAGCTGCCTTAAAGACAGCTCTTATCTTCAGCTAACGCACCTGTTAGTTGAACAAGGAGACATCCTTTATTTGAATAACTCGTCTATTTCATTTCTGTCGTAATCTAATATCCAATCGTTGTATTTGTCATAAACATCTCTTATTGTTTCAGACGTGGTTGCCAATAAATCACAACCCCTGTCATCATAAACGTGAAATATAGTTTTCCTGTTGATGTTTATAAAATAGACGCTATTATAAATACTTGGTCTTATACCCATATCCTGATTGCAGATTGCTTTTAACATTGGAATGTATTTGAAGTCAGAAGTTTTACATTTTAAAATAAATCTATGTGTTTTATATGTTCCTTCTTCATCATCGTCAGGAAAAATATAAGGAATTGTTTTTTGGTTTAACCCATATAGGACCGATTTCTCTTTAATATAACGCGAAAAAGTTTTTGATTTATGTTTAAAACCATCTGCATAATCGTTTACGTCAACTACGATATAAATATCATCGTTATGAGAATGTAAGGACTTAAATAAAGTGATAGCCCTTTTATATACTCGTTGTAGATATGGGCTATTTTCATAAGCATAATCACTATCATAGTCCACACCTAACTCAAAACGGATACCGATTTTCCAACTATAAAACAAGGGTGGTCTAAGTTCTAAGTTTGGGAAATTCTCATTCATAAAGTCGTTTAAAAGCATTTTTGCACCTCGTTAATTTTCTTCATTACACCATCCCTTAATGAACTATCCTGCCCCGTTAGTTCCATAAGAAAAGGAGCTGCTTATCAGCTCCTGGTATTGAAGTAAAGCACCTGTTAGATGAATAAGGAAAAAGAGATTTACCTAGAATTGAAGTACAGTGTCTAATCAAATTATTTTTCTAATGCCATATTAACAGATTCAATAGCATGTATTTCTGTTGTATCAAATAATGGCACTTCTGAATCCTCAGGTTTTACTAATAATCCAATTTCTGTGCAACCTAATATTATTCCTTCAGCTCCATCATCAACTAAACTCTTGATAACCTTTTTGTAATAATCCCTTGATGATTGTTGAATTTTCCCTAAACATAACTCTTCATAAATTACTTTATTTATAACTTTTCTATCCTCATCATTTGGTATCAAAACCTTAATACCATTAAACTCTATTCGTTTTTTATAAAAGTCTTGCTCCATCGTATATTTAGTACCAAGTAAACCAACCGTACTTATTTCAGACTTTTGAATTTGATTTGCTGTTGAATCAGCAATGTGTAAAATAGGTATGCTAACTTTTTCTTCAATATATCTAATCACTTTATGCATCGTATTTGTACAAATTACAATAATTTCTGCACCAGCCTTTTCCAAAGACTGAGCAACATCCCCTAATAGTTTACCAGAACTTTCCCAATCGCCTTCAGCTTGATAGCGTTCGATCTCTTCAAAATCTACGCTATATAAAATGCACTTGGCTGAATGCAATCCTCCCAATTTGGTTTTAACTTCTTCGTTAATAATACGATAATATTCTAACGATGACTCCCAACTCATTCCACCAATAAGACCAATAGTTTTCATAAATATCCCCCTTTCCATTTGAAATATACTAAAAATTTTATATAAATTTAATAGACATAGTACAATATCTTTCTTATTAATTAAACCTGCCCCTTTAGTTCCGTAAGAAAAAGGTTGCAGCAGCAACCCCCTTATTGAAGTAAAGCACCTGTTAGCTATATAACATCTGTGATTAATTCGTAAAATAAGCCATTAAGATTAAGTCATAGTATGTTTCATTATCAATCTTTATAGCTTTCAATTTACGACCTTCCTCAACAAACCCAAAATTTTCGTATAAACAAATTGCATTCGTATTATCAGCAAATACTTCAAGGCAAACTTTTTCAATTAAAGGGTTGTCTATTGCCCAATCCAACAATTCAGTTAGTAATGCTTTACCAACTCCTTGATTTCTATATTCGTTGGCAACACTCATACCAAAGGCACCTTGATGTAGAATTCGCTTTTTATGACCATTATGAAAATCTAAAAAACCTATTATTTCTTCTTGATATTCAGCTATAATTGCTAACTTCCCATTGTCATCAACTATATGTTTTAAAAATTGTTTTTCTTGATCATAAGATACTTTGAATTCAGTCTCGGTAGTCAGTAAATAAGGTGCTTCACTAATAATAGCATTATTAAATCTTAGCACCTTCTCCGCGTCTTCGGGTAAAGCTGTTCTCAATAAAAATGATTCACCGTTCTTTGTTATGAAATGCTTTGGCTGAAACTGTCCCATAGAAACCACCTTCATATTTATTTCTTATATAATTTCTACAATTTACAAGTAATACCTCTTAAACTAAACTGCCCCGTTAGTTCCATAAGAAAAAGAGCTGCCAAAGCAACTCTCTTAATGAAGTAAAGCACCTGTTAGTTTAAGTGAGAAACATCACAAACAGAGTATTATTTCATTTTAACAATATTTTTATTTTATTAGGCTATGTTGAAGATTAAAGTTGATTGAAAAAACGCAAAAGATTTGGTTATTTATGTTAAAATAAAATGATATTGTTATAATTTCTATTTAAATTTAAAGAGTAGAAGGGAGTTAAATTAATATAGATATATCTTTCACTTCATTTTTTGTTATTATTATAATAATTTCAATTGTAATAAATATTTATTTATACATTCAGCTTAAAAGATATCAGTTAAATGACAGGTCTCATAAAGCTAAGTGGCAAGAGGTTATGGGACTTCATAATCCAGTAAACCTAATAATATGGTTCTTTTTAACTGTGGCTTTATTTTTGGGAGTGATAGTATTAATAGTCGAAGTATTTAACCTATAAAATTATCCGTTAGTTATATTCCCTATCGGGTGTAGGTTTAGGTGGAAAGTAATAAAAAAATGAACTTGGAGCTTCTTCTCTAAGTTCGTTTTTATGTGATTACAATAATGAATATATATGGTAATAGCTTATCGTATTATAATGGAAAGACATCAAGAGGAACTGTATTAAGTTTACTATGGTCTACAGGTTATAAGGTCTCAATAATTTAAAAAGGGGAAATAATTGTGAGTAGTTATTACTTATTTTCATTAATTATAATAGCTATTGCTATACTAAGATCCAGAAAAGAAAATACAAGGAAGATTACTCGTTTACAATTTGTTTTTTTTATAGCATTACCTATATTAAGCATAAATTTACTCATTATGGCTTTTGTTGGATAATGTTCTTCCACTAACCTGCCCCGTTACTTCAATAAGGAACTATTATTTTTCATTCCCATTCCTCAGCCAGTTTTGCGTAAATAATATGGTCTACATAATGATCATATAGCCACTCTGCTTGTCTTAATCTTCCTTCTTCTATAAAACCCTGCCGTTCAGCAAGTGCTCGACTTCTTTTGTTCTCAACAGCTATGCTAACCTCAATTCGATTTAGCCCAAGTTCTCTAAATCCGTAATCAATAAAAGCCTTAAACGCTTTTGTCATTATGCCCTTCCCCTGAAAACTTTCTCCAAGCCAGTAGCCGATGCTCCCAATCTTACTTGCCTTGTTTATTTCATTAAATCCGATAGTTCCTGCTATTTCACCTCTATAAATGATAGCAACTGACTTTGGATACCCTCCAGTTTCTACTAAGCTCTGTAGTCGAGATTTTATGGTCTCAACAGTATCCTCTACTTTTTCTACGTAATCAAGCCATCCAAGCCATTCTTTGAGATAAGGTTTTGAACTAATGATCAAATTGAAAAATTCTTCAGCGTCACCCACATTGAATAACCTCAAAGATACTTCTTCATCAATTTTATGTATTAACAAAAAATTCTCCCCCTGACTTATTGCCCATATCAATTCTACACAATAATTCCATTTTCCTTCTTAAACTATCCTGCCCCGTTAGTTCCGTAAGAAAAAGGTTGCCGCAGCAACCTCCCTTATTGAAGTAAAGCACCTGTTAGCTTAACAAGGTATGTATAGATTATTTTTCAACTTTAATGTTGTTCATTCGAATATAGGACGCATAAAGCTTCTCTCATAACTTAAAATACATTTAGTCTCTTCTGCAAATTTATATGCTTCTTGACATTCTGCATCCAATGCCATTTTTACTCGGTACTCTTCATATGCTGCTAAACTTGGGAAAGTGAATAATGCATAAGCAATATTATTAGCACCCTCATGTGGAAGGAAATAACCCTGATGTGTACCGCCTAATTTATTTACTAATCGAATCCACATCTTACCGTATTCCTCGAACTCATTTAATTTATATGGGTCAATAACATATTTCAAATAGCATGTAACCATTTTAACCCCCCTGAAAAAATCAATTTTTTCCACCATAACATATAATTCGACTAACCTGCCCCTATAGTTGCATAGGAAAAGGAGCTGCTGATCAGCTCCTGATAATGAAGTAAAGCACCCTTTAGTTGCAGATGATTATTATCGGTAATTATTGTGAACAGGTTTAAACAATTCTTCATTAGTATTTCTAACAAGTGAAAAATTGTCTACATTATAGTGACCGTGAAGGGTTTCATTGTGATGAAGGATTATTTGTTTTGCAGATAAGTTTTTGGAATCAGAAGTAGAATGTCCATCACCAACTAATGTTACATCAAAATGATTGATTGTTGCTGTTCTAACAGCTGTATCAATACAATGTTCCGTCTTACATCCCATTATTACAATATGGTCTACATTGTTTTTACTTAAATGTTCGTGTAATGGAGTGCCATAAAACGAATTTGTGGCAGCTTTATCAAATATGATAGCAGTTGATGGTACTCTAATATCCCTGTGTATCTGGAATCCAGGTCCTTCTCCATTTGAAACATCTAAATCTCTTATAAAAACAACTGAGATACTTTCATTTATCGCTTTTTCAATTACAGTATTAATGTTATTAACGATTTTTTCTTTCTCAAAGACTCCTTGTTCTTCTTTATTACCTTCTATTAATTCCTGTTGAGCATCGATTATCAGTAATGTTTGTTTCAATATTTTCCCCCCTAAAGTTATTAGCAGTTAGTTTTTTCCTGTTTTTTATTAAATATCAGATAGTATTTAAGCACTTCTTACTAAGCTCTTTATATTTTCGTCAAAAGATTTACTAATACCTTCTTGAACTATCCTGCCCTGTTAGTTGCATAAAGAAAAAGCTGCCTTAAGACAGCTCCGATCTTCAGCTAACGCACCCGTTAGTTCAACAAAAACCTGCCCTTAAATCCACTCTTTTCCATGCTCTCGAATGAATTTAATATCGTTTTGATAATGTTCAAGATGCCCTTCATCTATCATCTTTTGAAAAGCAATGTCACCTTCACTGGCTTTTCTTGTAATTGTTTTACATAACCCTTCTAATCGTAGCAATACCATTTCCAAATAACCTTCTTCTATTCCCTCACCGTAAGATTCAAAAAACAATCTAACTCTTTGTTTTATACGGTTAGCATGCTGTAATAAATTATAATAAACTTTCTCACCTGTTTCAGAAAGATAAAATCTACTTAAGGGGACGCAATTATAAAGAGTATAAGCTATGTCCCAAAGTCTTGGACCAGGTCCAGCAACATCAAAATCAATAATACCTTTTGGTCTTTTATGATTAAAAATAATGTTGTATATTGCAAAATCATTATGGCATAGTACCTCAAATTGTTGGGGGGTGTTATCTATCGATTGCCAGCTATCATCAAATGAAAAATCACTGACAGAATCATGATAAAGACGGAGCATTTTCGCTATTTCTATTAAGACATCCTCAGACCACATGTATTCTTTTAAAGGATAATTACCAGCTTCTCCTTCAATATATGATAATATCTCTCTTCCTTTTTCATCAATACCTAACAACTTTGGTGCATAACTGAAACCTTTGTTCTCCAAATGCTTTAATAGCTTATGAATTTTGGGACTATCTGGTTTTAATTCTCGTCGCACAGTATCTCCCGAACGATAAACATTAGAAACATTCCCTCCTGTTAGCATTTCTTCGTTTTCATGGTTTGACATCTATATATTCCTCCCTGATACAGGATCAATTACTTGTGTTATATTTCCAGCAAAGAAACAAATAACCAAGATAATTAAAGCAAACGAAATAACCCCTAAATATTTTTTTCTGATTCCCCACCCTTCTCCTCTAATCTATTTTACCGAATTGTAGTAAATATGTATTTTTTTATTTTTGGATTATCTTCCCCCTTTAGTTGCATAAAAAAAGAGCTGTTCTAAAGAACTAACGCACCCTTTAGCTTAATAAAGTTATTTTAATTCATGGCTGTGTTCGTAAAGATTGTTGTTTTTGCTTAAATTACATTACATCAAAAGCAGAATGATTTGTATAATAAACCCTCTGTTATTTCCGGTTAATGGTAAAATATATATGCAACTAAAACTAATAAAAAATATTGGAAGGATAGCATCGAGTGGGTAATATGATAAGAAATAAATATTTGAAAGTTGTAATACCGTTAGCTCTCATTGTAATCTGTGTTTATTGGTATTACTCAAGTATAGTAATTTCAAGAACTTCAGAAAATGGAATGTGGAAGGTAAGTTACTCGAAAAATATAGATCCCAGTGAACCATCTGGATGGGAAGGTCATTTAAATCAAAGAAATAACGAAAATGTAAATGTAAAAGCTATTGTAGTTGAAGAAAATGGTAAAATTAATACAAATATAAATAGTTTCGATGAAGGAGAGGCAGAAGATGGAGAAATTACTGTTCTGCATCCTTTTTCAGGTGATTTTTATTTAGGACCTAAGCCATCAAAAGGCACAGTTGTGTCCGTAGTTTGGAAACGCAATGATGAAACTTATACCGATATTATTAAAATTAGGTAGATATTAATAAGACAGCAGAAATGATGCAGAGATTTTCTTCTAAGAAATCAGAACATGCTATACGATATTGCGTTTTTGAGGTAATTTATCATAATGGTCAAAAGGTAACTCATTTACCTCTAGACGAGAGAAAAGTGTTGCTTGAAGAAATAGTGGAAGATTTCAATTTAATTTGTAAGGTTCAATGGATGTATGGTAATGGGCCGGCTTAATTTGAGCTAGTAAAACAGCAAGGGCTAGAAGGAATTGTCCAAAAGAAAGCAAATTCAATATCAGATTGGTAAACGATCACATGTTATATTTAGGTTTAGGTAAGTTTAACCTTTGATATTAAAAGGACCACACATTTTTGATATGTCTAACATGTGTGGTCCTTTTACCTATTCGTTAGTTGATCAGCAAGAAAAAAGAGCTGCTGTCGCATCTCCATCTTCAACTAAAGCACTTTTTAGTTAAACAAGGTTAGAGCATATTCTCGGCAATCTTTTTCAGTGCCTTTGCACGAGAAACAATAAATGCTCTCATATACTTCTCCAAAAACAACTTATCAGCTAAAACCCCAATTGGACCGAACGGTGACTTATATTGAAATTTATCTATCATTATAGTTCCACTTGGTTCTTCGATAAACTGATGTGTATGAACAAAAGAATGGAAGGCTCCCTACACCATAATATCTACAAACCTATTTGGTTTTTCCATTAATGTCACTTGGGCCTTCAGCCTTTGTTTAATACCAAAGTGGATGGCTTCCCAAGTTACAGTATCTCCCTCCTCTAATAGCCCTTCTGTCACACCATCAACAGCAATTTCCTTTGTTTCCGATGTCGTTTTGGTATGAATATCCACGCTCCTCGCAAGGTCAAAACATAATTCAACTGGTGCTTTAATAAATTGTTGATACTCAATAACAGGCATTTCATATTCCCCTTTTATAAGCACTTTCTAACAGCATCATTATAGTTCGTTGAAGCCAATATTACCTAGCCCTTATTCAACTAACCTGCCCCTTTTAGTTGCATAACAAAAAGGTTGCTTCAGCAACCTCCCTTATTGAACTAAAGCACCCGTTAGTGCGATAAGAAAAGTTACATTCTATTGCACATTATCTACGTACTTCGATACGAAAAAATCAAATCTCTAACTTTAAACCGACTTGTAATTTTTTTATTATTGTATACAATAATACTATCTTAAAGTGTGAAGGGACTGAACTATGCACAGATATCAATATCTAAACCCCAAATTAAAATAAAATGGAGGCAAAAATATTGATTACAGAACTACGAACAGAAAGATTAATATTAAAAAAAATGAAAGTATCAGACTCCTCTAGCCTATTTAAGATCTGGTCTGATCCTGAAGTTACAAAGTTTATGAATATCAATAGTTTCACTGATGAAAGTCAAGCAATACAAATGATTGAAATGCTTGATAAGTTATATCAAGAAAACAAAGCTATTCGCTATTCAATTTTTCATTTAGAATCAAATCAAATTATTGGTTCTTGTGGTTACAATACCTTAGACTTTGAAAATTCAAAAGCAGAAATCGGTTATGAAATTAGTAAAGAATATTGGGGTAACGGATTTGCTTCGGAAGCCATTCTTAAACTATTGGATTATGCATATAATACTTTAAATTTTAATAGGATTGAAGCGAAAGTCGAACCTGAAAATAGAAATTCAATAAAGCTTCTAGAAAAGTTAAATTTTAAATTTGAAGGCACACTAAGGAAGTCCGAAAAATCAAAAGACACATTTATTGATTTAAATATGTATTCAAAATTAAAAACTGATTAACATAAATTGTGAAAAGCCTATATTCTATACGAATATAGGCTTTTTCGGCACTTTATTGATCGTTTTTATTCAACATAACAAATATACTACTGTTTAATAATAAGAAAAGGAGCTGTTCATCAGCTCTTGGGTTAAGTAAAAACACGTTAACTTAATAATGCTACAATCCCTTTCATTCTACTACTTTTCCATCTAATTCGGATTTCAGCACATTTAATCCATTTTTATGATAAAACGATACTGCTTGAAGATTATTTGGTGAAACACGAAGATGATACTCAGTTACTCCCTTGTTTTGAAAAAACTTTAAAGCATACTCATGTGAATTCCTACCTAAACTAGCCCCACGTTTTTCAGGAATTAGGTAATATAGATTTACATAACCAATCTCCTTCCCTTCGTACTGCCGTATTGTAAGCTCCAGTTGACCAATTGGTATGCCGTTTTCTACTACTATTACAAGACCTTCGGGATATTTTGCAATTTGATTTTCGAGCCAGGTAAGGTAATCCTCCTCGGTTCCGAAGTCTTTATCTGTTCCAAAACTAACAATAAAGGAATCTCTGCGAAAAGGAATGACATATTTACGATGCTTTTCTACTTCAATCGGTAAAAATTCCATGTAAAACTCTCCTTATCATTTAGATACTTAAATACATTATTATATATCGAAACAGTTAATACCTTCTTCAGCTAACCTGCCCCTTTAGCTCCATAAGAAACTTCTATGGCGGCGATTCTCGCCGCCACCATCTACCACGAAAACCTGCTCTTTACCCAAGATAAAGTCTAACCCATTAAACCCTTGACAATAATGGATGATAACAATACAACCAGGCTGAATCTTTTTTGGTGGATCTTAAGGAAGATACCCTGTATAAGAAACTGGTTGTGACAGTATTGAAGAACCATTTAGTGTACTACAAGTACGTATACAAAAATTTTTGTAACAAATCTCCTGTCATATGTATTGTTAATCTTTTATTGAGGTGATTCTCCTATGGAAGCAATGATTGAACGGTGTGCTGGCCTAGATGTACACCAAGAAACAGTAGTAGCCTGTGTATTATTTGGTCCATTAGATAAAAAGCCAAATACCTCTATTGAAACTTTTTCAACTACAACAACAGGACTCTTGGCTTTAAGTGATTGGTTAACTACCCTTCAGGTATCCGATGTTGTAATGGAAAGTACTGGAGTCTACTGGAAACCAATATGGAATATACTCGAAGATTCTTTTCACCTTGTTCTTGCCAATGCCAGACATGTCAAAAATGTTCCAGGGCGTAAAACTGATGTGAAAGATGCCGAATGGCTTGCCAAGCTTCTAAGATGCGGACTTATTGAAAGCAATTTTGTTCCACCGGAGGATATTCGTGATTTACGAGATCTTACTCGTTATCGAAAAAAATTGATTCATCATCGCACCTCAGAGCAGAATCGCATTCATAAAATTCTTCAAGATGCTAATATCAAGCTAACATCCGTTCTATCAGACATTTTTGGTGTATCGGGACGCCGTATCCTTGAAGCGATTCTAAACGGTGAAAAAATAGAGACCGATGGTCTTCGAAAAATGGTGGATAGGCGAACAAAAGCTAGTATTACGGACATTTCCAGTGCAATTAATGGTCGTATTCGCCGTCATCATCGTGATATGTTGCGTTACCATTGGGGACATATGGGTTATTTAGAAGAAGCCATAGAAGAATTGGAAAAACAAATCGATCAACTCCTGTCCCCATATCGTAAGGAAGTAGAATTATTGGATGGTATACCTGGTGTGAACAAAGCAGCCGCAGCAACTTTTATCGCAGAGATGGGCGTTAATATGACCGTATTTAAGTCGGCTAAACATCTTGCCTCATGGGCTGGCGTGAGTCCCGGAAATTATGAAAGTGCTGGTAAAAAAAAACAAGTAAAACCACAGAAGGAAACAAAGCATTAAAAACGATGGCCGTAGAGTGTGTACTGGCAACCTCAAGGCAAAATAATCGAATTGCTTCACATCGAAAAAGGATTACCAAACGACAGGGGAAAATGAAGGGACGAATTGCTTCTGCTCATTTACTATTGACGATTGCTTACAACATCTTAAAAACCGGAGAACCCTATCATGAACTAGGCTCAAATTACCTTGAAGAAAAACAAATGAACAAAGAATTAAAAATGATCGAATACCTAAAAAAGAAAGGCTATACAATCGATCCATCAGAACAAAAAACTGCATAACCAGTTAAAATAACGACATAGTACATTTACGTCCTTCAAAAAAATTAGAATATGGTGGGCTTATTTAAGTATGGCCTTTCACTAAAGTGTTTTCATACAAAAAGAGCTGCCAAAGCAACTCCCTTATTGAAGTAAAGCACCCGTTAGTAACAACCACAATCCGACTCCTCATAATTTATTATCAATGAGTTGAATATGTTATTGAAAGCTAGTTTATAAATAAACTATACAACCTTTTTCTTCTACTTTTTCTAACCATTTCGGTATTTTCAAGTTAGGATTCCATCTTAAATCTAAACGTTCTAATCCCTCAATTTCCATTAAAGAATCCGGCAATTCAATCAATTGATTACCCCTTAAATCTAATTCTAATAAATTTACTAGCTTTCCGATTCCATAGGGTAACGTTGTCAATTGATTATTTCTCAAATTCAATCGTCTTAACTTTTCACATTGATTGAGTGAATTCGGGACTTGTTTTAATTGATTTTCTTCCAAATCCAAAACCCGTAATAACGTCAAATTTTCAAATATTTCTGGGAGAGTGGTGAGTTGATTATTTTTAAAATGCAGCTCTCTAATATTGTTTAACATGCTAAAGCTCTTAGGTATCTTATTAAGTTTGTTATTCATTAAGCGTAACTCTATCAGGTTGGTTAATTCACCAATTTCTCTTGGTAATTCACTCAATTTATTATCGCTTAGATTTAAATATTTTAATTTTTTAAGGCTTTTAATTTCGGGGGGGACTGTTTGGAGTTTATTATTGTGAAGATATAAATATTCCTCCAAATTCACAAGGTATTCTATATCTGATGGAATTATTTCAATCTGATTATGTCCTAAGTCCATCATTCTAAGTTCTTTCAAATTTTTTATATTAGCAGAGATTTTTTCAAGCTCATTAGCCGAAATATTTAACACTTTTAAATTGTTCATTATATATATTTCTTCTGGAATCCCTCTAAAATTATTATCGAAAAGGTTGATTTCCGTAATTTCATTCAGAGATAAGTTTATGTTCGGCAAAGAATTTAATTTAGCATGGGGAAAGCTAATTTCCAATTAATCTCCTCCTATTAATTATTCATCAAGAAATTTACCATACGAATAAATGTATTCTATTTTTCATTTTCTGTATAGCAAAAGTTATTCTTCTTTATCTTGTCCTTCTTGAGCTAACCTGCCCCGTTAGTGCCATAAGAAAAAAGGCTGCGGAAGCAACCACTGTCCGTTAGTTTATACCGCACACCCCAAAAGGAAAACGTTACGAGAATGGACATATTTTCGAAGAAAAAATGTCCATTCTTTTGGTAATATAGAGGCAGCTGTTTATAATGAGGCATTTATAACATACGGAGATGATGAAAAAATGACAGGACCCGTTTTGATTTTGACCATTATTTTAACGATATTTAAACTAGTTGTTACCTGCCTTCCAACCGATGTCGTCAATTGGCTTTTGAATAAATTTAAGATGCATCCAACACTTAGTGACGGGAATACCGTGATCACGATGGACGGAAAACGATTGGAAGGGGAAGAGAAGAACCAAGTGATTCATGATGTTAACCACGCGATGGTTTTGAAAAAAAATCATATATTTCCTGGAAACGATTCCTTGTTTTTACAGCCAAAGAGCGGTGTGAAGCCATTGGTCATCGATACGAAAAATGGCAAAAAGGATATTCGGTTATTGGTGTTCTTGTACGGCGACCATGTGGATGTCGTAAAACAGGACAAGAAGAAGCTTGTGGCATATAGCATGCGTTCCGAAAGCCTCCAAGACCGTTCGATGATGAAGGGTATGGATGTAAAAGAAGCATAAAAGGAAGAAAAATGAAAAACCACACCATGATGTGTGGTTTTTTGATAGGGAATTATTTATTTTCTGACACGACTTCTTCTTCTCTTATGAGGATGCCTTCATTTTTTGCTCGCTCATATAGATTGCGGTCTTGATAATCAGTGACCATTTTCTAGTACGACGCACACTTTAGCTGAACAAGGGAATTTTTTTTACTTGATTTGAATGTATGATAATGTAAAGAATCGCACGTTCAAAAGGCAGCCAAATGGCTGCCTTCTTATGACGCTAACGCACCCGTTAGTTTAAGTAGAATACTTCACAAAATCAGTGCTGAAAATTTAGGTTAAAATCAATATATATGTTAAGGGTATTAAGATTAAATGAGCAAAAAATATCAACCAAGTATGCTTAGTATTCTTATTTAATTTCATGGAACGCTTAAATAAGTAATTTAAAATAGTAGAACCAACGACTGTAACGAATAAGGAGAAAATATAAAATATTATATCTAATGTACTTTCAGAAACAGTAGGACTATCTGCTACAAAAGTAAGCATAAAAAGTAAAGGGAAGCTGCACAGGTAAACGAGTAAATAGGAAAAGAAATAAAGCAAATATTTAATTGAAGTTTTTTTAGTCATATATCTCCTTAGATAAAAAATGTTGAAGTTAATATATCAATATTCTATATAAAATTAATGAACTCCTTATTAAACTAATCTGCCCCGTTAGTGCCATAAGAAAGGCTGCCTCAGCAACCTTCCTTATTGAAGTAAAGCACCCGTTAGTTCAACAAGAATGATTAATTTAACAAAGGTTAAAATCAACAACATTTTGGAATTCGTTTATGTGACAAGTTGTTCAGAATAGTCCCAGATGACGGAAAAAAGGTTTAGTTTTTTACACTTTATTGGTAACCCCTTCAATGTTTGTCTTTAAAAATTCTTGTTCCCACTTCCAATTTTAAGTTTTATTAATAAGCTCTATATATTGTAAATCTCCATAGCCTACTGTTGGAAACAGAGCAAATAACCTATTAATTAATTCTGATGTTGGTAAATCTTTATTTTTGGAAATATACTTTACTACTGCATTATCTTCTTTTAGCATATCTAAATATATGTCTATTGCCTGATACATGACTGGAAGTAGTTCATTTGATGGTTTATTATGATTGACCAATACTTCCTTGTATATAGAATAATAATGACCTAATTTAAGTTCAGTTTGATTAACTTTAAATTCATCCTCTTTGAAGCAATTTAAGAACACTTTGCCTTCATATCCGGACTGTTCAAGATAGGAAAGTATTGTAAGTAGGTTCATTTGACAAAACATGTCTTCACCAAACCATAAAACGATACATTTATACTCTTTATTAAAAAGATTGTCTAATGGAACAATGACCTTTTTGATATAATTCTCTACTGACTCAAGATGTCCAGAAGCTCGTATGTTTATAAATTCTTTATCAAAAACTTGTTTAGTAGTCGCGTTTACACACATCGCTTCATTAAATGGAGCGTAATCAGAATCTCCCATTAGTCTGTTATCTTTAAACTCCTCATACATAACTTGACCATTCAATATGTTGAGTACGTCTTTGTCAAACAACTCACTCTTCTCATTTTGTAACTGTTCAACCTCAATTTTTCTAGAAACATTCATTCTACACCATTCCCCGTCTTTATTAATAGTGAGTTTAACAAATGACTGGACAGGCAACTTGTTAAGTTGATATTCTCTAGGATTGATACCAAAAACAGTTTTAAAAGCTCTGCTATATGCTTCTTGCGAAGAATAATCGTAATCAAAGGAAACGTCAATTATCTTCCTGTTCTTTGCTAAATCTTCCGTGGATAAATACAATCTTCTAAGAAGAATATAGCGCCTAATACTTATACCTGTTACTTGGTGAAACTTAAACGAACAATAATAAGGGGAATATCCCATATAATTAGATAGTTCAAGTTCAACTTTCTCCAACTCCTTTAGCACGTGCTGCCTATTGCGAAAATGTATTATTTCATGAAATGTTACTAGGCGTTAAACAGTATGTCATTCTAGGAGCTGGATTAGATACTTTTTGTTTCCGACACCCAGAATTAAACGACAGCATAGAAATATTTGAAGTTGATTATCCAGCCACACAAGACTTTAAAAAGATAAGGTTAGCAAATGCTAATTATCAAATTCCGGATAATCTTCATTTTGTTTCAATGGATTTCACCAAAGAATTTACTGTTCAAAATCTTGTTGAAGAAGGTTTTATGCCTAACAAAAAAACTTTGTTTAGCCTTTTAGGTGTTTCTTATTATTTAACAAAAGAGGAAAATGCCAACTTGATTAATAAATTTTTCACCAAAGTTCCATCAGGAAGTTCTATCGTTTTTGATTATGCAGACTACAAACTTTTTGAAGAAAAAGGAATGTCTAATCGAGTTCAAAATATGGTTCAAATGGCTTCAGCTAGTGGTGAGCCAATGAAATCATGTTTTACTTATGATGAAATGGAGAAAATGTTAGAAAACTCAGGTTTACTCATTTATGAACATTTATCACCTGTTACTATTAATAATGAATTCTTTCGTAGTCGTACAGACTATTTGTCTGCATTCGAAACGATTCATTACATCCATGCTGTAAAAAAATAAGATTTCGGTTAATAACAGACTTACCTCCCAATCTCCCTTGATTGGGAGGTTGTACTCATTTTTATCTAAAATTTATATATTCTAATTTTTCTTACTGCAAGTTATTCAACAATCTGGCCCCATTGTTGAACAAAGATCAAACAGCACTCTTGAACTCCCTCAGTTTTTCTCACAAATACTTTAAGGGAAATTCGCTCAAATCCTCGGGATATAACGAGTGTTTTTTTGTAAATAATAAGATTGTTAAACAAAAAATTGAGGAGGACTTGTATGCAACAGGATCAACAAGCTAAAGAGAATTTGGGTTCTATTATGAAACCAGAATTTGCCGGAACTGATGCACAAAAAGTAAAACAAGAAATTCAAAAAGATGTAAGCGAAGGACAAGGTGCAATGACTTCCCGAGAGGCAGGAGCAATGCGCGATTAAAAAACCACTTTGAGTGGTTTTTTATTTTTCTGCTTCAAAATTAAACACTTTGCATCTCTCATTTCGATTTGATGGAGATGCTGCAAACTTAATGATTAAGCACGGTTGGTTTGAAAGACCACCTCAAGCCATTGACCGTGAATACCTAGCTAAAGTAATAAACAAATAAATATAGCAGAAGGTAAGCTACAATTAATTGGGTAACCCTTATTTTTATTGAGCTAACCTGCCCGTTGCATAAAGAAAAAACTGCCTTAAAGACAGCTCTGATCTTCAGCTAACGCACCCTTTAGTTCACCAAGAGTTTAGTGTATGTAGTAAATTAAGTTCTCATTATATGTAATCGATGTCGAAATGTGAGGATATTAATTCCATACTTTGTAAATCCCATTCAAAAGTAAGTATAGCTGATTGTTTTGATTTATGTGTTAAGAGGCGTACACCATTTTTTATGATCATGCTTTCTGCATCCCAAAAACGGACAGTTTCGTCTTCGCCAGTACGATTACAGACAATTACGGGTAGCCCTGTTTCTAATGACCTTTGTTCCCATTCTCCCTCTGGACCATGTAATCCAGGACCCCAGGAAGACGGTGCAATTAATATTTCTGCTCCTTTTTCAAATAAGTTGTAAGCAATATCTTTGGTATATGCGTCTGCACAAATCATAATACCAACCTCAACATTGTCTGTTTTTATTGGCTCTATTACATCCCCTGAAGTTGACCAATCATCAATAATACTATTGATTTTTCTCTGTTTACCTAATAAGTGACCTTTTTTATCTATGACAAACACAGCATTATACAACTCTCCGTTACTGCCTTTTTCAGGGCAACCCAAAAATACAGTGCTTTTCAAATTCTTTAGTTTACGGCTCAAATTACTCATCCAAGCATCAGGTTGCCTGTTAATCCATCCAGTCCCAATCTTATGATTGAATTGAAGTCCGCTGACACATAGTTCGGGTGTTATAATCCATTTGGCATTATTATTTGATGCTATATGAATGGCTTGTTCAATAAGTTTTTGGTTATACTCCACATCACCAGCAATAGGCAATAGGTGTAATAAAGCTATTTTTATTTTTCCCATAATGATCTCCCAAACATTAACTTATATTAATGGCTCTTGTAATAATTGTAGCATAGACATTGATTTGCTTGTTCAACTAACCTGCCCCGATAGTTGCATAAATCGAGTAGGAGGAGGCGCCTAGCCTCCGACCTCTCACACCACCGTACATACCGTTCGGTATACGGCGGTTCAGTTTAAGTCTGACGTAGTTTTGTATATCGTTCATATAGATTTACTAACCCATGATGGAGCCAATAAACATTATTAAGGGTTTTGTCTAGAATAGGACTATGCGCTATGCGCCAATAACCCTTTCTGCTATTTCCCCATTCATATGCTTTTCCAAATGGGACGCCTAATCCTTTGAGTTTCTTCACCCTCGTTCTTGGCAATTTCCATTGCTTCCATAGGCACATCCTGAGTCTTCTTCGAATCCATGAATCTAAATTCTTCAATACGTTCGGAGTATCAATGAGGGCGAAATACCCCATCCAACCTCTAAGGTATTGCTTTAACTTATTTATTCGGAGTTTCATGGGTATCGGTAATTTTCTCGAGGTCATTTCCCTGATTCGTTTCTTTACTCTCTTCACCGTTTGTTTAGCCAGTAGAACCTTCGGGTTCTTCTTTGACTTCGTGAAACTAAAACCGAGAAACGTTCTGTTCCAAGGGCGATCATACTTCGACTTCTCGTAGTTGACCTTTAGCTTCAGTTTATTTTCAATGAAGCTTGAGATATTTCCCATTGCACGTTTGGCGGCTTTTCGTGTCTTCACAAAGATAGTACTGTCATCCGCATACCTTACGAATCGAAGATTGCGTTTCTCTAGTTCTTTATCTAAATCGTCTAACATGATATTAGATAATAAAGGACTTAACGGACCTCCTTGCGGAGTTCCCTCCTCACTTTTATGAAAAAGTCCGCCTATCATAATGCCTGCTTGAAGGAATTTACGAATCAGTTTGAGAACTCGTTTATCTTCAATTTTCCGCTCTAACATTCCCATGAGCTTGTCATGATTCACTTTATCGAAGAACTTCTCCAAGTCCATATCCACTACCCATGTATAACCTTCGGTTATATAGGACTTTGCCTTTCGAACCGCCTGGTGCCCTTGTTTGTTAGGGCGAAATCCATAGCTATTCTCCGAAAAGGTTGAGTCATATATCTTAGTCAATATTTGGGCAATGGCTTGTTGAATGAAACGGTCTAGAACGGTTGGAATACCCAATAGCCGAACTCCGCCGTTTGGTTTCGGGATTTCGATACGACGGACGGGCTGCGGTTGATAGGTACCCTGTAAAAGGGCAGTTTTCATGTTGTACCATTCGGTTGCGAGGTGCGGTCTCAGGTTTTGAACCGGCATTCCATCTACACCATGGCTTCCCTTATTTCTTTCTACACGCTTCAATGCCTGTATTAAGTTTTCCCTCTCTAGTATCTGTTCCATTAACATCGTTGATATCCTTTCCCTGCGTGGACGAGATGGTCTATTTGTGCCTTTATCTGCTCCGCCCTTTTGAAGTTCCCCGTGTATTCACCACTTCTTCCTTCAAATAAGTTCCGTTAGGAATTGTTTGCTTCTTCGCAGATAACGAACGCCTAGTATTCATCCTCCTTAATCTGTTCGGTCCTTCCTTATCTTCTCGAGTAGACAAGTACTATGACCTCTGCTGACTTCTGATGATTCAGCTGTCCATCACTGGACAGGTTACCAAGTGTACTTGGCTGTCATCAGACCTCCCCGGGTAAGAGTGCAATCTTTCCCTCCATCTATCTGCTTCATTTACTCTGTACCACCTTCGGCAGTAAGGACTTTGTTTTGTTTCGCAAACTCATCCAATGATACCTAGCCTTATATGAAGTTCGTGTTCCTCAGACCGGAGGTTTGCCGCTTGCTTCCTTCAGATTCCACGTCACCATGGACACCCTTGCATTAAGCTAACCATTACTACTGCCTTCATGGTTCGGGACTCACACCCTATAGATTGCACCCATGCCGGGCGCACGAAAAAGCTGCCTTAAAGACAGCTCCGATCTACAGCTAATTCACCCGTTAGCTTTAACTATCAGCGCTTTTTCTTTTTAAGAAAAACCGTATAATGCTTCAAATTAATTGGCTTGATTATTGTTATATGTCTCTCACTTAAACTGTGGTACGGACTCACTCCACTCCCTTAGCCATAACATTTATACTTATGTCGTTTAAGTGAATGAATTCGTTAACGATAAAAATATTCTTATTACTGATTCCGCTCTACCTCGGAAAGAATCACATGGGTCACTGTTGTAGCATAAGGGATTATCTGATTGATGAACTCTTCCACTTTTAGGAGACTTTCACTATGTATTTTCAACATATAACAAGCCTGTCCGGCAATTCGAAAACAAAAATCAACATTCGGAAGCTTGGCAATATAGCTCTTGAATCGGTCATACTCCCCATTTTTCACTGTTGCTTCTACGATACATTCAATCGGAAAACCAATCTTTTTATGATCAATCTCGGCAACATACCCTTTTATAATTCCGAAAGACTCCATCTGCCGAACCCGTTCTGAAACAGTGGGGGCAGATAAATTCACTTTCTTTGCCAGTTCCCTCATAGAAACCCGACTATTTATCGTTAATTCATCAAGAATGCTACGGTCTTTTTTATCAATTTTCATATAATTAGTATTCCCTTTCTTTTTCTTTCATCTATATATTATTACTCTTAAATACTTTACAAATGCAATTAATTTACCTGGATTTTTATTATAAGATTATCTCAAAGGGGAGATGTTCATGACAAGAATTAAAAATACAGCTATTGGGTCCAGTCCGTTTCAACGACTATTTCATTCGGAGGATATTTTACTTAAATGGTCGGACCTTTCAGAGTGTATATCTACAGACGGGAAACTTTCAAAGGAATTAAAGGAAAATGTCAGAAGGGTTCTTGCATATGGTAACGGATGTGCATACTGTCAAGCAAAAGGTCGTCCATTGAAACCAGACGATATTAAAGCAAGCTATGCAGTAGCTTTTGCGGAGGTATTTCTCCTAAAACGCGAAAAAACGGAGCAAACATTCATTGATGTGTTAAAGGAAGCATTTAGCGATGAAGAGATATCGGAACTATTAGCCTTCATTTGTTTTACAACTGCACAGCAATATTTCGGGGCTTTGATGGATTTAAAATAATGTTAAAAAGGAACAGGCATTTGCTTGTTCCTTTCTGAAAAAGATTCATACTAAGCAGTTGAACTCGTTTTTGTTCTCTACCATCAGTATGTTCAACTGTTCAACTGTTCAACTGGACCATTTAATATAGTAATGTTTGACTTGAAATAGTTTTAGTATCTAATAGCTTTGAAGATTAAATTCAATCTAGAATTTTGCACCTTGATCTTCTAACTGATTAATCTTTGGAAGAATGGAGCGAGAAGGTACTGGGGATGTTAAAACTATAGAAGTATTTAAATGTCCATAGGGTATTAATCGATCTATAAGAATTCTCATGCTGTCCATATCAGCTAAAGCGGCTTTTAAAAAATATCCTACTGTTCCTGTTACGCGATGACACTCAATAATGTCTAAATCATCTTTGACTAATTGCTCAAAATCAGGAACAGAAACTTTAAGTTCACTTACTTGAATAAACACAAGTACTCCTCTTCCTATTGCCGGTGGTGAAACTCTGGCACTAAACCCTTCTATAATCCCCTTTTCTTGTAAGCGATACATACGTTCAGAAATACTAGGTCGACTAAGAGCCAATTTCTTTGATAATTCACTAATCGTAATACGTCCATTTAATTGTAAAAGTTCTAGTAAACTGACATCTATTTCATCCATGAAGCAACCGCCTTTCATAATGAAGGAATATAAGCTTATATTTCTTTAAAATGGTGTATGGAAAGCAGAAAATACATTCTTTTTTGTATGTAAATTTAACAGTTATTATTCTATCATTAAAATCATTAATAGAAAAAGAAAATTCAGAATTTATCAAAGGGAGGAACTTGCATTGACTTTCACAAAAATTCTTGTTCGAAAAAACATTGAAAACCTAAGCGCATATGTTTCCGGTAAACCAATTGAAGAAGTACAACGCGAACTAGGACTTGAAAGTATCGTTAAATTGGCATCCAATGAGAATCCATATGGTTGCTCACCTCTAGCTAAAGAGTCCATGCTTATCGAAATGGAGCAAACCTCATTTTATCCTGAAGGAATGGCACCGTCATTAGCTGAAAAGTTAGCAAGGAAATTAAATATCAAACAAGATAATATTATCTTAGGTAATGGATCTGATGAAGTTATACGTTTGTTAACACGAACCTACATTCAACAAAATGATGAAGTCATTATGGCTGACGTTACATTTCCACGATATGAAACGAATGTATTGATTGACGGGGGCACACCTGTAAAGATACCTCTTATTAATGGCGTACATGACCTACAGGGTATGTATGAGGCCATTACTGAAAAAACAAGAATGATTTTTGTTTGTAATCCCAATAATCCAACAGGAACAATCGTTCAAAAAGAAAAGTTAAGATCTTTTATCGAGAAGGTGCCGAAACATATTTTACTAATCGTTGATGAAGCATACTATGAGTATGTTGAGGATGGAGAATATTTAGAAACCTTGCCATTTCTAAATACCCATTCAAATCTAGTCATCTTACGTACTTTTTCAAAGATATATGGATTGGCTGCATTAAGGATCGGATACGGTTTAATGGACGTTTCCATCATACAAGAGCTAATTAAAGTGAAAGAACCATTTAATACCAATCGCTTAGCACAGGCGGCAGCCTTCGCTTCTCTGGACGACCCTACATTTGTAGCACAATGTGCTCGTAAGAATGAGGAAGGAAGAAGATATTTAGAAATAGAACTAAGCGAGATGGGATTAACATTCTTTCCTTCTCATGCCAACTTTGTAATGGTCAAACTAAATCATCCTGGCAGGTACGTCTTTGAGGAGCTATTAAAACAAGGGGTCATCATCCGATCTGGTCATTTACTTGGCTATGAAAATACTATCCGCGTGACCATCGGTACTCCACTTGAAAATGAGAGATTCATAAAATCCTTACAAAATGTAATCAATAAAACGCTTAGTACATGACATATCGAAATATTGTTGCAAAATAATCAAGGATTGATAAAGCATAAAGGATACGACATAGACGCCCTTTGCCCATGTCGTATCTTTTACGTGGATTTATTTAACCATGTCTTTTTCTTATTAATGTTTCCTGTTCATCCACACTTTTAAATTTAACGATTGAAATCGCGAATAATCCTACCAATACAATAAGACAAGCAATGATACTGACCCGATTCTGTTCACTAAACACAAACATGACACAAATGATGCTTAATGTAATTACTGTAAACAATGTTACGTACGGGAAGCCCCACAATTTAAAGCTCGGAGCTTTAGGATATGAATTACGAAGTTTTAGCTGCGCTAAACAAATACTGATCCATACAAGTGATACCACAAAACCCGGAAACGCCATTAATAAGGTAAATGCTTTGTCCTGTGCAACGTAGGTAATCATGGAGCCCGCGATTAAAACAACGGCACTTAGTAGTAAACTATATAATGGAACACCATTTTTCGATACATAAGAGAAAGACTTTGGAGCTTCCCCCTCTGCAGCTAAAGAATGCAACATCCGTGTACAACCATATATTCCAGAGTTAGCTGCAGATAAGACAGCTGTAATTAAAATAAAGTTCATTATGTGGGCAGATCCCTGAAAGCCTGACATTGACAATACCTGTACAAACGGACTTGACTGGTCGCTAATTTCGTTCCAAGGAATTAAACCGCATATTACAAGTATCGGTAAGGTGAAAAATAATATAACTCTCCAAATATAGCTTTTAATAACCTTAGGTAAAATACGCTCTGCATCCTTTGCTTCTGTTACTGTTACTCCTATTAATTCTGAACCGCCGTAAGAAAACATAACAATTAGCAAAGCTGAAAATATTGACATCCAGCCATTAGGAAAAAAACCACCGTGCTCTGTAAAGTTTTGTAGATAATTAGTTCCGCCGCTTGGGATAATTCCAAATAAAATACTAGCTCCTAAGAGAATAAATACTATAATCATTGTAATTTTAATTCCAGCAAACCAAAATTCAAATTCTCCATAATTTTTAACATTCATCATGTTAATTCCAATGATTAGGGCAGCACAGCCTAAACTTAATATCCAAAGTGGAATAGATGGAAGCCAGTATTGCAAGAAACTTCCTGCCACTACTACTTCAATAACACATACGGACAGCCACATGAAACAATACATCCAGCCTATAATGAAGGAACTACGTTTACCAAACGCTTTCTGAACAAAACCCTTCATATTTGTATTTGGATAGACGATTGCCATTTCTGCTATAGCTCCCATGACCACAAGAAGTAATAATCCTGCAAAAATATAAGTAAGGATAACTCCTGGTCCTGCTAACGATATGGTTTCAGAACTTCCTTTAAAAATCCCAGTACCTATTGCTCCTCCCATTGCCATCATGCTAATATGTCGCGGCAACAACTTCTTTTGTAGAGACCCATTATTTGATTCCATTACTTATTCCTCCTTTATTCTATTAATTTTCTGAATAAAAAATTAATCACTCTGTTTCATCTATTGAATGGCGACTTGATAAGTTTAATACTTATCAACCGTTATGACAAAGGAGTGGAAACATGAAAAGACGGCAAGCTAAAGTTTACCGTAAATATTACAAGAAGGATAGCTTCAGGCTGATAATTTCCGCTTGGATAAATGCTGTATTTCAGTTTGATTATGGAAATAGGGTCATTGAACTAATAACCTAATACGGATCTAGATTTACTTTTAACGTTAAGATGGGCTCATTAAACCCACTCTATCTCTATCTTTTATCTATTAACTAGAACACTATTAATTAGGGATTACATTGTTATAAGTAACCCCTAATGAATTAATTTCCTCCATTTATCTTACTTATTTACAATGTGGATTGCATGCCCCAAAACTGCTTCCGCCGCTTCCATCCAACCTTCAGTCAAAGTTGGATGTGGATGCATGCTCAGAGCTATATCTTCTACACGAGCTGACAATTCAAGTGCCAGTACTCCTTCACCTATAAGGTTAGATGCATCAGCGCCAACCATATGCATTCCAAGTAAAATGTGGCTTTTAGCATCCACGATCACTTCTGCAAATCCCTCTGTTTCATTCGTTGCAAGCGCTCGTCCGTTGGCACTGAATGGAAATTTCCCAGTTTTTACGCTATATCCCTGTTGTTCCGCCTCTTCACGGCTGAAGCCCACCCCTGCAATTTGTGGATCTGAGAAGATTACATAGGGAACAAAAGATGAGTCAATGGCACTTGGCAAACCTCCTATTACTTCTGCTGCCACTATTCCCTGTTTAGACGCTCGGTGAGCAAGAGCTGGACCGGGTGTAATGTCACCAATAGCAAAGATATGTGGAACATTAGTACGACATTCCGTGTCTACTGCTATATAGTCTTTTTCGTCTACCGCAATGCCAGCCTGATTTAGACCAATATCTTGAGTGTTAGGAATCCTACCAATTGTTACTAGGGTCTTCTCGCTCACAATCACTTCTGTCCCATGCTTTTCCGAAAAAACATGAAGGTGAACTTGTCCATCTTCCACAATGGCTTTTTCTACCCTTGTAGATGTTTTAAGATTTATCCCAAGCTTCTTAGCATTACGGATTACTTCCTTGACCAAGTTGTCAGCAACCTGAGGGAGAATACGATTAGCCATCTCAATAATTGTTACTTGAGTACCTAACTTTGCAAAAGCCATACCCATTTCGATACCGATATAGCCTCCGCCGATAATCGACAAGCTAGGTGGAACTTCTTTTAGCTGTAAAGATGTTGTCGAATCCAAAATATATCTTCCATCTACATTAAGGAACGAAGGAATAAACGGTCTAGACCCCGTCGCAATAATTGCATGTTCAAACTTATAGGTTTCAAAATCACCATCGGTTTCTACTCCGATGCGGTCATCAGATAAAAAGGTTGCTTGACCTTTCACCACCGTTACTCCATTTTCTTTACATAAATGGGATATACCTTGGTTCAACTGAGAAATGATGCCCTTTTTCCAATCCTGCCATACATTTAAGTCAACTGCTGTTTTCTCTTGAGGTAGTTGAATTCCCATTTTTTCAAAATCGTTAAGCCTATGAAATTGATCAGCTGTATGTATTAGAGCCTTCGAAGGTATGCATCCCCGATTGAGGCAAACACCACCCAGCTTATCCTTTTCAATTAGAACAACCGATTTCCCTAACTGTCCGAGACGAATAGCTGCAGCATATCCTCCCGGACCTCCTCCTATAATGATAACATCTGTTTCTATAGCAACTTCCCCTACTACCATTTATCTCATCTCCACAACTAAAAGAATTGGGTTTTCCAGTAGTTCCTTAATCCGATTTGTAAAACGTACCGCTGTTACGCCATCAATTAAACGATGATCGAAAGATAACGACATATTCATCATCAAGCGGATAACACCTTCCAAATCGCGAACAACCATGCGAGGTTCCATTTTATGCAACGCTAAAATTGCCGCTTCGGGATAGTTAATGATTGGAGTCGCATGCAACCCACCGATTGGTCCAACATTGCTAATGGTAAATGTACTACCAGTAATCTGCTCTAGGCTCAACTTCCCTTCTCGAGCTTGGATTGCCATTTGTCTAATTTCATCAGCTAGCTGGAAAATTGTTTTCTGATCTGCATTTTTAATAACAGGAACAATGAGACCATCGTTCGTATTCGTGGCAATCCCAATATGATAATAATTTTTCAAGACCATTTCATTTGTCTTTTCATCAATTGAAGCATTTAATGTTTTAAACTCCTTTAGTGCGATAACAATGGCCTTAACGAAGAATGGTAAAAAAGTCAATTTAATATCCTTGTTGTCTGAATACGTCTTTAATTGATCTTTTAATTCCTTTAATCTATCCATTTCTAATTCATCTACATGGGTTACATGTGGAATAGTCGAAACTGACTTTACCATATGTTCAGCGATTTTTTTTCGAATACCCTTAAGCAGAATCCGCTCTTCTAACCCTTTTTCCATTACTTTTTCCTGAACAGTTTCAATAGGAGCTGCATCTTGAAGTATATTATTATCATTGTTATTGTCATTGACCTGTTTAAATTGATTATTTTCTATAAACTGTTGCAAGTCACTTTCTATTATTCGTCCAGCAGGCCCAGAACCTTTAACCTGCTGGATATCAACCTTCATTTCCCTAGCCATTTGACGAACATATGGAGTAGCCAACACACGAGCTGCCTCAAGATGTGGTTTACTTGTTATATCCTCTGAATTTACTTTTACATCAGCAGGTTGCATAACCGGGGGCTCTTTTTCAATAACAAATGTTTCCGGAACAGAAATATCGTTCTCTTCTTGAATAGTAAATATAGTGGTTCCTACTTCTACAATATCCCCTTCTGTAAAGAGTATTTTCTTGACCACGCCCGTTGCTGGGGCAGTCAATTCCGCATTGACCTTATCCGTTTGTACTTCTACTATCGGTTGGTCCTGCGTTACTGATTCTCCTTCTTTAATGAGCCACTTGATAATTTCTCCTTCATGCATCCCTTCACCTACATCAGGAAGTTTAAATTCTACCATGCTTGTTCCTCCTTCTCCCTTATTCATTAATTAAAATGAAATCGTTTCCATTATTCCTTGTTTTACACGTTCAACAGTAGGTAAATAATGATCTTCTACTGAAAACTGCGGAACCGGAACATCAAATCCTGTCACACGCTTAATAGGGGCTTTAAGGTAAATAAGGGCTTCATCATTAATAATAGAGATAATCTCCGCACCTAATCCGGATGACTTATGAGCTTCATGAACAACTAATCCACGACCTGTTTTTTTTATGGATTTTACAATCGTATCCCGATCTAACGGGTATAGTGTTCGAAGATCGACTACTTCACACTTCCAACCTTTTTCATTTTCGATCTTTTTAGCGGCATTCAATGCTTCTCTTAACATAGCTCCCCATGCAAAAATGGTTAAGTCGCTTCCCTCCTGAACCACTTTTGCTTGACCAATTGGTATTCGATACATCTCTTTAGGAACTTCTTCCTTAAAAGCTCGATACAATTTAGTCGGCTCCAAAAAGATTACCGGATCAGGATCTTCGATGGCAGAAATGAGTAGTCCTTTTGCGTCATAAGGATTACTAGGTGCAACCACCTTTAAACCCGGAGTGTGGGCAAAGAAGGTTTCGACACTTTCGGAGTGAAGCTCAGGACCTCTGATTCCAGCACCATATGGTGTACGGATAACAAGGGGCACCCCAAATTGTCCCCGAGTACGGTATCTCATACGGGCAGCATGGGAAACAATCTGCTCGAATCCTGGATAAATAAATGCAAGAAATTGAATTTCTACCACGGGAACCATTCCATTAAGAGCTAAACCAATTGCAGAGCCAATGATTCCAGCCTCAGCTAATGGTGTATCTACAACTCGATCCTTTCCGTACTTCTCAAATAGGCCTTCCGTTGAACGGAAAACTCCACCGTTTACTCCAATATCCTGACCTAAGATCATCACACGATCATCCTGACCAAGCTTTTGGTCCATTGCTTCTGTAATAGCCTGAATCATAGTTAAATGTTGGCTCATTACTTCTTCACATCCTTCTTTAAGATTTGTTTCAATTCTTGCTGCTGTTCATTTATGTGCCATGACTCTTCAGCATAAACATGGTTAAACATATCGAGCGGATCGGCTTTAGGGTACTCTTCTGCTTTTTGGAGGTGAGTGTCAATCTGTTCGCTAATTTGTTTTAACACCATTTCCTCCTGCTCCTCATTCCAGAATCCCTTTTTAATCAACAACTTTTTAAGACGTGTAATCGGATCGCGATTTTCCCTCCAGAATGTTGAAATATCTTCCTGATTACGATATATGTTTGGATTGTCTGCAGTAGTATGGGCACCATATCGAAAGGTAATAGCTTCAATCAAAGTAGGACCTTCACCTTTAAGCGCTCTTTCGACTGCTTCCTTTACAGTCAGCCAAACTGCAAAGATATCATTTCCATCTACACGAACACCATGGATATCATACGCATCAGCACGCTGAGATATAGTCTTAGAAGCAGATTGCTTTTCAAAAGGTACACTGATAGCGTAGCCATTATTTTGGCAGAAAAAGATTGTTGGGGTTTTATATACACCGGCAAAATTCAGTGCCTCATGAAAATCCCCTTCAGAAGTAGCACCATCACCAAAATAAGCAATGCTTACATTCTCTTCTCCTTTAAGCTTACTTGCCCAAGCCGTACCTACCGCATGAACCATTTGAGTGGCAATAGGAACACAAGGAGGCATAGTTCGTTTTCCTTCCGGACAGATTGAACCCTCTACGTGCCCCATCCAGTATAGAAAAACACGATACATCTCCTGTCCATGAATAATTGCCGCTGCATGATCACGGTAAGTGGGAAACATCCAATCCCCTGCCGATAATGCTAAAGCGCTGCCAATTTGGGATGCCTCCTGCCCCTCGAAGGGTGCATAAGTCCCCATTCTTCCTTGGCGCTGAAGATTAACTGATTTACGGTCAAACATTCTAAGCAATAGCATACTTTCATACATCTTAAGCATGAGTGATTTATCAATTTTTCCATCAATTGATTCAATTATCTCTCCATTTGGAGCTAATACCTGATACATTTCCGGTAAATTCTCTTTTGAATGCGCTTTCAAAATTGGGTTTTCCGTCTTTTCCATTTCATTTCTCCCCTTAAGATAGATTTGATTAGCAAACTTACCAAGGATTTGAACAGTCATGAAATAACAGCCCAAAAATTTTCTTTGGTCTTTTATGTTTTTAAATAAATGCTTTTTCATAAACTATATTTGCTTATATAAAAGGATAATACATCAAGGGTTTTAATAATATGTTAAATAGAATGAATTTTTTGTATATTACCTTTATTTAGAATGTGTTATCGTATACTTCACCTTCATTTTGAAAATTCGTAACATTAATGGAAAAATCCAAATCAAACTACTATAATTTCTTCAACTTGATGGAATTAATTTCGATTGTTTCGGGGGCGTGTACCCTATAAATTGCATCCATGCCGGGTGCACAAATCGAGTAGGAGGAGGCGCCTAGCCTCCGACCTCTCACACCACCGTACATACCGTTCGGTATACGGCGGTTCAGTTTAAGTCTGACGTAGTTTTGTATATCGTTCATATAGATTTACTAACCCATGATGGAGCCAATAAACATTATTAAGGGTTTTGTCTAGAATAGGACTATGCGCTATGCGCCAATAACCCTTTCTGCTATTTCCCCATTCATATGCTTTTCCAAATGGGACGCCTAATCCTTTGAGTTTCTTCACCCTCGTTCTTGGCAATTTCCATTGCTTCCATAGGCACATCCTGAGTCTTCTTCGAATCCATGAATCTAAATTCTTCAATACGTTCGGAGTATCAATGAGGGCGAAATACCCCATCCAACCTCTAAGGTATTGCTTTAACTTATTTATTCGGAGTTTCATGGGTATCGGTAATTTTCTCGAGGTCATTTCCCTGATTCGTTTCTTTACTCTCTTCACCGTTTGTTTAGCCAGTAGAACCTTCGGGTTCTTCTTTGACTTCGTGAAACTAAAACCGAGAAACGTTCTGTTCCAAGGGCGATCATACTTCGACTTCTCGTAGTTGACCTTTAGCTTCAGTTTATTTTCAATGAAGCTTGAGATATTTCCCATTGCACGTTTGGCGGCTTTTCGTGTCTTCACAAAGATAGTACTGTCATCCGCATACCTTACGAATCGAAGATTGCGTTTCTCTAGTTCTTTATCTAAATCGTCTAACATGATATTAGATAATAAAGGACTTAACGGACCTCCTTGCGGAGTTCCCTCCTCACTTTTATGAAAAAGTCCGCCTATCATAATGCCTGCTTGAAGGAATTTACGAATCAGTTTGAGAACTCGTTTATCTTCAATTTTCCTCTCTAACATTCCCATGAGCTTGTCATGATTCACTTTATCGAAGAACTTCTCCAAGTCCATATCCACTACCCATGTATAACCTTCGGTTATATAGGACTTTGCCTTTCGAACCGCCTGGTGCCCTTGTTTGTTAGGGCGAAATCCATAGCTATTCTCCGAAAAGGTTGAGTCATATATCTTAGTCAATATTTGGGCAATGGCTTGTTGAATGAAACGGTCTAGAACGGTTGGAATACCCAATAGCCGAACTCCGCCGTTTGGTTTCGGGATTTCGATACGACGGACGGGCTGCGGTTGATAGGTACCCTGTAAAAGGGCAGTTTTCATGTTGTACCATTCGGTTGCGAGGTGCGGTCTCAGGTTTTGAACCGGCATTCCATCTACACCATGGCTTCCCTTATTTCTTTCTACACGCTTCAATGCCTGTATTAAGTTTTCCCTCTCTAGTATCTGTTCCATTAACATCGTTGATATCCTTTCCCTGCGTGGACGAGATGGTCTATTTGTGCCTTTATCTGCTCCGCCCTTTTGAAGTTCCCCGTGTATTCACCACTTCTTCCTTCAAATAAGTTCCGTTAGGAATTGTTTGCTTCTTCGCAGATAACGAACGCCTAGTATTCATCCTCCTTAATCTGTTCGGTCCTTCCTTATCTTCTCGAGTAGACAAGTACTATGACCTCTGCTGACTTCTGATGATTCAGCTGTCCATCACTGGACAGGTTACCAAGTGTACTTGGCTGTCATCAGACCTCCCCGGGTAAGAGTGCAATCTTTCCCTCCATCTATCTGCTTCATTTACTCTGTACCACCTTCGGCAGTAAGGACTTTGTTTTGTTTCGCAAACTCATCCAATGATACCTAGCCTTATATGAAGTTCGTGTTCCTCAGACCGGAGGTTTGCCGCTTGCTTCCTTCAGATTCCACGTCACCGTGGACACCCTTGCATTAAGCTAACCACTACTACTGCCTTCATGGTTCGGGACTTTCACCCTATAGATTGCATCCATGCCGGGTGCACAAAAAAAAAGAATGGAACAAGTACAACTTGTTCCATTCTTTACTTAACCGCTTTCCTACCTTTTGCGAGCATCTAATTTGAGAATCCGGCCAATCAATACTGTAAGTTTTAGGGAAGGAGAATCTGAACTCGAAGAAACAAATGATTTCAATAATGAAGAAATTTACCGAGTTAGAATTGCGGGACTTTGGAGGTATTTTTTATATCTTTAGTTATATAAAACTATTTTCAACTTGATTGATCGAAGAGTTTGATAAATCAGTTCAGCAACACCGCCAAAGGCAACTTTAAGATAAGCAGGGATAACAAAGTAAGAACTAACATCATTTAGTGAAGTATCGAGTGGCCCAGTTTGCTAAAGACCGTGGATGAACCTATCAACCGTAAATCAAAGTTCATTAATGTTAAGGAGCCCTAGCTTAACATTTCTAACAGAACAGAAAGAAAGTTTTATTTCCTTTTCCGCTTCGAGGATACGGAAGTGATCCCTATTTTTCAAATGTACCTTTCACGACCGCCATGCCATCTTTTACCATAATTTGCCCCATCGCGATTACGGTATCAATTTCAAATGTTTCTTTTTTAACTATAATTAAGTCGGCGTCTCTAGCTACCTCGATCCGCCCTTTATTACCGAGCTTTAAAATATTTGCCGGATTTTCAGTCACAACACGGATTGCATCGGCTATTGTGACTCCGTCCTCGAGAATCGCATCGACTACTGCATCATATAAGGACATACACGTACCAATGTTCAAACCGCGCAGATTTCCGCTGCTATCAAAGTCAGGCAGGCTCGCTTGTCCATCTGAAGTGAGGGTGATTTGCCGAATATCAACGCCTTCATCGAGTGCTCGTTTTATTGCTGTACTTGCCTTTACTTCTCCTTCTTCTAGGAACTTCTTGATGGTACTTGTCGTAAAATCAATATAGCCGCCTTTTTTTGCAAATTCTATCCCCGCATTGAATAAATGCTGATTACGGTTAATATGCGTCGGGTAAAACTGTGTGATCGGTATTTCAGTTGTCTCCACGACTTCTTCGATTACCCGTACATGATTCTTGCTGTCACCTACATGAATGTTGACGATACCGCTTTTCCCGGACAAAAGTCCGCCATTACGGGCCTGTGATGCTAGTTTCGCCAATTCCGCTGCAGTCGGCTGCGAGGAACGATGATCGGCAATAGCGATTTCGCCTACCCCGATAATTTTATCCACTAAAATTAAATCATCTTCAATTTTCCCTGTAAGAGTCTTGACTGGTACTTGATACGAACCGGTCTGAACATAACAGCTAATTCCTTCTTCTTCAAGAGCTCTCGCTTTAGCAAGCAACCCTGGCATCGTTCTTGTCGTTCCATCAGTTCCGATGACTCCAATTAATGTCGTTATACCAGCTAATGTTGCATCGGTTAACTGAATTTCAGGAGTCCTTGTTTTAAAGCCACCTTCTCCTCCTCCACCGATGATATGGACATGTGCATCAATAAAACCTGGAACAATAATTTTACCAGCCGCATCAATCACTTCCATTTCAACAAAATCAACAGGTACATCAATCTGATCCTCCATGTAACCAATTTGCTTTCCAACCAATAGGATATCTTTTTGACCCATAAAATCCGGTCCATAAATCTCTCCATTTTTGATAAGTTTAAGCATTGTTCCTTCTCCCTTCATAAGTTGAAATTTTCTAATAGGTTTTAAATTCATTGACACGGGTAAATATACAGCATAACCCGCTAACAATTACATAAAAGGACAAAGATGTTGTTCTTTTTTAAAAAAATTGTAGCTAACTGACATTTTGATTATGCTTGCTAAAAGTATAAAAACACTAAAGGAGTAAACAACATGAATAAAGTAATTTCCTCGGACATTAAAACAAATAAACGATTATCCATGCGTCAAATTATGAACTTATATCAAGTTACAAAAGAATTTAAAGGTAATATTTATTTTATCTGCAACCATAAATTGGTCGAAGCCAAGAAACTCTCTACATTTGTCTCTTTTGTACTCATTCTTCAGGAGTGTGCAACTATGAAAGTCATACTTGAAGGCGAGAATGTACAAGCTATGCTCGAAAAAGTACAGACTATATGCAAAAAGAATGATTCAAATAAACTCGGTTTTCAATCGAACCAAACAGTTAACATTTAATAAATTCTAACTACGTATAGAAGAGGGTGTATATAATGAGAACCATTTTAATGGTGATCGGCGCAATTGTGGTTATAGGCTTTGTAGCTAATCTTATTTTTTAAAGAACGATGAAAGGCTGTCAAACATCTGACAGTCTTTTATTGTGACTGAATGAACGAGAAAAGAGCATGTAATCCATGCTCCCTTTGGACATTCACCATGGGACCTCCCAGTCTTTCCATTTATTCAATCCTTCCCGAATCTGATTACCTTTGTCAATCCAATATTGCTTTCTTTGCGCCTCTTCTTCTTTTGCCTGTTGTTCCGCTATAAGCGGCCCGATGTCTTGTGTATTAAAAGATTGTGACGCCTGATTTCGTAAAGCCTGCGACATTATTTTTTGAAAAATAAGTGCACTCCCCTCACTACTATGTGTCGTCAGATAATGTTTTTCATCAGTCGTATCATACCCGGCCCAGACAGCACCGACTAACGAAGGTGTATAACCGATAAACCATTGATCTTTAACCCCTGATATTCCTTCGATTGGAACTTGTGTGGACCCTGTTTTACCTGCAACTTCATAACCGGAAACAGCTGCATTTTTTGCTGTGCCATATTCTACTGTACCAAGCAGCATTGTATTCATTTTGTCGACAACGCCCTTAGAGGTTACATTAATGGCTTTTTCTTCCCAAGCCCCTACCTCTTTTCCCTCGATATTTTCTATTTTTAAAATGGCATGCGACTCCAATCGTTTTCCATCGTTGGCGAAAGTGGAAAAGGCTCCTGCCATTTGCAGCGGGGAGACCCCTTTGTCCATGCCCCCTAAAGCAATTGTTAGATTTCGGTCACCCTTTTCATATGGAATCCCAAACCGCTTAAGTGAATCCAATCCCTTATCGATACCAATCTCATTTAATAGCCATACAGTAGGTACGTTTAATGAATTCATCACCGCTTCGTACATCGGTACTTCTCCTTTATAAATGCCACTTAGATTTGTTGGCTCATATTCCCCAAAGCTCATTTTTTCATCCTTTAAAGGAGTGGTGATATCATAACCCTCCTCAACTGCTGGCGTGTAAACAACAAGCGGTTTAATGGCCGAGCCAGGAGATCTCGTCAATTGGGTTGCCCGGTTATATCCCATGAATTGATGTTTACCTCTGCCGCCGACTAAAGCCTTGATCCCTCCTGTTTTCGGATCAAGGAGGATTGCCCCGCTTTGAACCAATTGATCTGTACTAGTCCCAACTGGAAAATTGGCATCGTTGGCATAAACGGTTTCTGTAGCCTGCTGCATGGATTGATCTAGTGTTGTGTATATTTTGTAGCCCTTTGTAAGCAACTCCTCGAGCTCTATTCCATACCTACTGGATGCCTCCGACAGAACATGGTCGACAAAATAAGGATACTTTCCTTTTAATGGATCAGTCATTTGCTCACCCTGAAGAAGAGTCACTTCATCTTTTTTCGCCGCGGCCTCTTCATCATCCGTCAAATACCCATGTTCGGCCATTCTTGAAAGAACTAAATCACGTCGTTTCATTGCACCGTCTAAATTTTTGTATGGATCAAGTTTGGATGGAAGGTTAATGACACCCGCAAGCAATGCCCCCTCGGCAACGGTCAATTCAGAGACCTCCTTGGAAAAGTAAATATTCGCGGCCTTTTTGATTCCCCATGCCCCATGCCCGAAATAGACTTGATTCAAATACATTTCTAGAATTTCATCTTTTGTATACTCATCTTCGACTTCCTGAGCAAGAAAAAACTCTTCTACCTTCCGTTTCAGAGTTCGTTCCGATTCCAGCATCGTAATCTTCACAAGCTGCTGGGTAAGCGTACTCCCTCCTTCGACAATACTTCCGGCCTTCGCATTTTTAACTAAGGCACGCAAAATTCCTTGATAATCAATGCCATGATGTTCATAAAAACGATGATCCTCAATGGATACAACCGCTTGTTTCATATGATCTGGTATTTCCTCTATTGCAACACCTTCAGATTTATTGCCCGTAATAGTACTGGCAAGATTTCCGTCGAGATCATAGATCTCTGTCGGTTGCTGAAGATGATTTTGTAGAAGACTTATATCTGCACCCTGCTTGAAATAAAAAAGTAAACCGGCACCGAAAACTACCATTGCCAATATAATAATCAGACCTATTTTCACTAACCCTCTCATTTGAACCCCCATTTTCCCATCTAAGACATGCTTCATTAAAAATATTTTACCCTTTTTATAAAAGAAAACTCGTCGTTTGACTAAAAGGCAGAGACATAATGCTCTCTTCTCTTTTTTTCTTATAACGGGTTACTCCTGAAATTCACTTCCTTACTCCTTTTATTTATAAAGTGATAAAAAACAGACCACTCAACTGAAAGGGCCTGGAGATTCACCCTAGCCTGTTCGCGCATGCTTACTAACTCTTCTTTACATATGTTTGTGATCAATATACACAATCAATAGGCGTGAAGCCATTTAAAAGTGGGTATAACACTTTTAAATACATTAAAAATGGGGAGAGATGATATTAATGAAAGATTTGAAACATATTGTCGTCGCTTTTGATGGGAATGAAGACAGTAAACGGGCAGTAGAATATGGTGCAACATTGAAAAAGGCCTTTCCTGAAGCTAAGCTGACCGTTGTTCATGTCCTAAATGAAAAAGTTGAACAGCGTATCATAGGAAACGCATCCGCCCCGGGATTCGTGCCAGCTGCAGGATTTTATGTAGACCCTGTCCAAACACATCCCGTTGTGGAGGTTGAACAAACGGATCATCAAGAGACAAATGATACCCATTCCGTTGTCCAAAATAGTGTTCAAAACGCAGAAAGTAATACACTTAGATTGCTAAGTGAATGTCGAGTTGAGGGAAAATTTGAAATATTGGAAGGACATGCGCCTGATAGCGTATGTGACTATGCAGTAAGAACTGCGGCTGACCTCATCGTTGTCGGTAATAGCGCAAAAAGCGGGCTGGAAAAATTCTTTCTTGGCAGTACAAGTAGTTCCATCGCCAAAAACGCCCCCTGTTCGGTATTTATTGCAAAGTAAAAAGGAGCCGGCTCATTCTTGTGCCGGCTTTGTTTGGATATTCGATATAGAATCCGGCTTTTTTTCAACAATACCTTCGAAGCGGCCGAATAAAGCATCATCGCGACAACTGCCGATAAAATAAAACTAATTGCATATAAGTCCCAGTATAAATGGCACTGGCTGTCCTTTTGGCGCAGCGGAACCGAAAAACATCCAAACTCTACAGTTCACTTTCTGCCTTTTTGGCTCCCCTTCTTGAAGTATTTAATTTTTAATCCTCGGTTAAAATATACTACTAGTTTCTATTAATGAGCAGACAAGAAAATGCAAATACTATTATAAATTCCCATCCCTAATAATGGCTATATTCTTTCTTTAAACCAACTTCTTTACATATGTTCAATACATCTGCTATTAACCAAGTTAGATGGATTAATACGACAATTTTTCTATAGACTCACTAAGGTTTGTTTTGATATCTTTATTAAGGCTAATTTACACTGGGGAGAGAATAGACATGGATAAACATTCAATTTCAGCTGAAAAAGGCGCCTACATCAGTATTGCCGCTTACATATTCTTGTCTGCTCTTAAATTGTCATTTGGTTATTTTGGAGACTCTAAGGGACTATGGGCAGATGGTTTAAATAACACAACTGACATCATCGCTTCCATAGCCGTATTGATTGGTTTAAAAATATCTAAGCGACCACCTGATGATAATCATTCATATGGTCATTTGCGAGCGGAAACTGTAGCCTCGTTAGTGGCTGCCTTCATTATGATTACAGTTGGCCTGCAGGTTATTTTTAGTGCTGTAGAATCTTTCTTCTATCAAAATTCAACGACGGTTCCCAATATGCTGACTGCTTATGTTGCTTTATTCTCCGCAATTTTTATGTACGGGATTTATCGTTACAACTTAGCATTAAGCAAAAAAATTAACAGCGCCTCCATTTATGCAGTTGCACAGGATAATCGGTCTGATGCTCTGGTCAGTATTGGTGCTTCTATAGGAATTTTAGGTACTAAGATAGGGATTTTCTGGCTAGATGCAATAGCTGCATTAGTCGTTGGAATCATCATCTGTAAAACAGCTTGGGATATTTTCCGTGATGCTTCTATCTCTTTAACCGATGGTTTTGACGAGCAGCTACTACAACAAATCGGACAAACCATTTTATCAACAGAAGGTGTTAAAAACATGAGTGAAATTAAAGCTCGTATGCATGGTAGTGAAATTCTACTCGAAGCTACCGTTCATGTAAACCCACTTTTGACCGTCATCCAAAGCCACGATATTACGGTAAAAATCGAGGAAAACCTTTTAAAAGAATATAATATTCAACATGTGATTGTTCATATCGAACCATATACATTCCCCCAAAAAAGGTAACCGTCATTAATTTCACGGATGCCTTTTTTATCTTTAAAATCCACTACTCACAGTAATAAAACTGTGTCAAAAAAAGGGATTTCCCACTTATTTGCCGAATATTTATCCAATTGATGCATGTTTAAAGAACGGTAATCTGTTATCATAAAAGCACAATGTAATTATTTTGATATTTTGTAATTTTGTTCTAAATCATAAATCTTAAGCTCAAAGAAAATTCATTTTCCTACAGTATGGAGGGCAAAATGGTATCTAATCGAGAAATGACCATTCACTTTTTATCTTCTCAAAAAGGCAGTATCATTTCCAAATGGAATGATGAGCTGTTGAATTTACCGGATGGATATATAGGGTATTTTAAAGGAGAAGTAGAAAATATTTTTAACCTGCTAATTGATCAGATTGGAAAATCAGATACTGACATAGGAGATGTACTGAAGGTCGTAGGAGAAAAAATTGCATCTGATCGAGTTAAGAAGCAGCTAAATATGGAAATTTTCTGTGCCACTGCGGCTATCGGTAGATCCATCATCATTGATCACGTTCTAAATTCTGAGGTAACTAAAGAAGAAGTATCCGATCTAATTCATCAAATTAACGCTTACTTCGATAAACTCATTCAATATGCATTATCCTATTTTACCGAATTGAAAACGAAGGGGCTTGAAGCACGTTATCAGTTTATAAGCCCTAACCATAAGGACCGTTTGACACTCCTAGGCCAAATGACCTCAAGCTTTGTTCACGAATTCAGAAATCCACTCACTTCCATCATGGGATTTATTCAATTATTACAAGCAGAACAGCCTGAGATAAAATACCTAGATATTATTTCAAAAGAATTAGATCAGCTCAATTATCGGATTACTCAGTTTCTTAATATCTCTAAGAAAGAAACTTTTGAATCACAACCGGATCTATTTTCTATCGCCCAGCTAGTAAATGAAGTGATTGAATTTTTATATCCTAGCATTTTGGAAGTAAATGCTTCCATAACTTGTAATATCGCTGATGATGCAGTGATTTCTGGTTCTAAAGAGGAATTTCGTCAGGTTTTACTAAATATCATTTTAAATGCTCTTGATGTGGTTGCGGGAATGCCTTCACCATCCATATACATTTCCGGTTCAGAATCACCATCCGGTATTTTATCCTTAAATATTTCAAACAATGGCCCTAAGATACCTGAAGAGGTACTACCAAATATTTTCGAACCGTTTATTACAACTAAAAAAAGGGGTACAGGATTAGGACTATTCGTTTGTAAAGAGATTGTTTTAAAGCATCAAGGAACCTTAACATGCCATTCAACAGATTTCTTAACGACTTTCTCAATACAAATAAAAACAAAATAAAGTATAATATCCGTTATTTCCATGTATCCATTTGAGTAAAAATTTTGACTGATTCGAGTATAGTTACTTATACTAATAGTTAGGTTCCACTACTAATCGAGGTGAATGACCCTATAGATTGAAAATAAAAAACATCATAAATTTTCATACTAGACAAAACGATATTTATTTTTCATCTAACATTTGATAAGATAACAACATTTCATTCATTATTGGTTTTGGGAGGTGACTGGGAAAATTAAATCGTTCGACATAACAAACGATTCAATTAAGTCCCACACTATTTGGACATTTTAAGTTTTTTAATAGTAATTATCTTAATCGCTGTAACTGCTTTTTTTGTGGCTTCAGAATTTTCAATTATCAGGGTGCGAAGCTCAAGAATTGATCAATTGATAGAAGAAGGCAACAGAAAAGCCATTGCGGCCAAAAAGGTTACATCTGATCTTGATGAATACCTATCAGCCACACAGCTTGGAATTACCGTGACTGCTCTAGGGTTAGGGTGGCTTGGACAGGACACCATCCTTAAATTGATAGGACCTTTATTCGGGGCCTTGAATTTCCCAGGCGAAGTCACAAGCATTCTAGCTTTTGTCATTTCCTTTTCACTGATAACATTTTTGAATGTCGTTGTGGGTGAATTGGCTCCAAAGACCGTTGCCATCCAAAAGGCTGAGCAAGTGACTTTGGCTATCGCCAAACCATTGATTCTTTTCCATAAGATTGCCTTTCCTTTCATCTGGGTATTAAATCATTCTTCTCGTTTTGTTGTCGGATTGCTTGGCTTCAAGCCTGCTTCTGAAAGTGAAATTGCCCATACAGAGGAAGAATTGCGTTTCATCCTCTCTGATAGCTATAAAAGTGGAGAGATTAACCAATCAGAATTTAAATATGTAAGTAACATTTTTGATTTCGATGACCGTGTTGCCAAAGAAATCATGGTCCCAAGGACGGAGATTCTAACCATCTCAAAAGATGAAACGGTACAAGAATTCGTTGATGTGGCTAAACTAGAAAAATACACCAGGTACCCTGTTGTCGAAGGTGATAAAGACCATGTTATCGGCTTAGTCAACTTAAAGGAAGTTTTTTCAGATCTTATTAAGAATCGAGAAATCCATTCAAAAGCAATTGAAAATTATACTCGCCCAATTATTCGGGTCATGGAAAATATTCCGATTCATGATTTACTGCTGAAAATGCAAAAAGAACGCATTCATATGGCGATTTTGATGGATGAATACGGCGGTACTTCCGGTCTTGTCACGGTTGAAGATATCCTTGAGGAAATCGTTGGTGAAATTCGCGATGAATTCGACATTGATGAAGTCGCATCCATCCGAAAAATTAAGGATGGGCACTATATTTTAGACTCTAAACTTCTTGTAAAAGAAGTGAACGATTTACTCGGCATTCACTTAGAGGAAGATGATGTTGATACAATCGGTGGATGGGTTTTAACGGAGAATTATGATGTAAATGTTGGCGACATCATGGAAAATGACGGATTTTGCTTTAAAGTGATTGAAATGGAAGATCACGCCATTCGTTATATTGAAGTGACAAAAAAGGTCGAACAGCTACCTCTTGAAGAAGACCTTCCTCAAGGATAACGAATAAAAAACAGCCTCGTAAAAGTAAATTTTACGAGGCTGTTTTTTATAGTGATCACTTTTCAGAAAACCGGCCCATTTTCTTGACCGTTACGATTGGAGGTGTACTCTTTTTTTTCCAAATAATATAAAGAATGATGAGAACAAAGGAAAAACCAGCTACCGGAATTAAATAGGGAGAAGTAATCTCACTAATCTGCTGCCAATTCTCCCCAAGAATCCGTCCTAAGGTTAGAAATAAAATGGTCCAAGGTATGACAGCAGCAACCGTATAAAAGATGAACTTCCAAACAGACATTCTCGCAATTCCTGCAGGGATAGAAATAGCATGGCGGACGACCGGGATGAAACGAGCCGTAAAAACCACTCCAACCCCATAACGATGGAACCACTCTTCAGCCATTACAATATGTTTTTCTTTTATTAAAATATATTTCCCATACTTTAAAAGAAATGGCCGTCCTCCGAAATAACCCGCCCAATAGAGAAATAATTGCGCTATCGTCCCTCCTACTACACCTGCAAGGACAGCCCCCAAAAAGTTCATTTTACCCTGACCAACTAAATAACCTCCGTATCCGAGAACGAGCTCACTCGGGATGATTTCGACCATCAATCCTAATAAAACACCTATATACCCCATTCCTGCAAACCAATTTAATATCGTCATAATAAGCTGTGACATCATGCAATCGGACTCCCCTTAAGGCTAATTTCAAAATGTTTGTCCTTCTATCCTATTGCAGCACATAACGTTCTATTCGATTTTTTGCATGGAGTATTCTCTTCTTCATTAAGGAATTCATTCCCGAAAGCACAAAAAAAGACCAGCTGGAATTATCTCCGGTCTCATTGCATTAATATTCTTTTAGATCCCGTTTTTGTTGAAATTGAGAAAAAACAGCTGTGGTGAGTAAGGATGAGTCATTTTGATAAACATTAGTGAAAATCTCCTGACGAGATTTCGTTTTTTCAATATGAATCCCGAGATTTTTATACTTCTTGATTATTTCGTTAGTCATACTTACTCTCCCTTTCTGCTGTATCGTTATCCTTTAACTTCCCAATTAACGAATATATAAAACCTATTTAAAGAATTGAATTGAAAAACCATACAGTGTCACTGTTAACACTTGTCAATTAACTAGAATTGTTTGCAATCGATGTTCGTGTACTTCGTCCTTTTCAACATGTACCTGAACTTTATAGGTGCCGGGTTCAACAAAAGATACCTTATTTTGGTAATTTCCTTTTTCCTCTTCTTTAGCTTTGGTGAAATGGCTTTCTTCGCTACCTTCTTTCCACACCTCAAAATTCACATCTGCATTTGTCAAAGGCTTTCCATTCAATTCTACAGTTGCTTCAAAGTTCGAACTGCTTCCTGCCTTCACAGGGTTACTTTGAAAATCAATTGAAACATCCGTACTTGGATGAGCAGATGCGCCTTCACTTTCATGATCCGTAACGGCAACTTCTTTTTCCGGCATCACATGCAGCCCTTTGGCTGTTACATGGGCAACCACATAATATTTCCCTTGTTCATTAAACGTATGCATCACTTGATATGTACCACTTCCTGTATTCTTCGCCTCCAGCATTTCCCGTTTGTCCTGTCCCGACTTTCTTACTTCAAACAGAACCTCACCAGCTTCATTTACCAAATTGCTTCCTTGTTTTACTGTTGTTTCAAGGATTACTTCTTTGCCAGGAACCAATTTCCCTTTAATGACGATCGATGCTTCCATTGATTCTGGAATAACAGTATTCACTTCTTTATCCTCCGGCATTTCAGACTCTTGACAGCCGGCTAACATAAATAACAACGCAGTACACACATAGAGTTTTTTCATTATAACGTTCCTTTACTATTTATTAGACCCAAAATCTGTCCTTTTCATATTGCCCATCCTTCCCTAATTTCAGATTTTTATACAATTTTTCATCATGCAGTCCGCATTACGGTTACTGAAGTCAGCAGAGCTACAGCAATAATCGTTAAAAATGAATAAATAAAGATAGAAATGCCGACCACACTTAGTCCGAAAAGAAGAACACATCCATCAATAAAGAAAATTAACAATCCAACATTTAGCCCGCTCTTTCTAGAAAGGATTTGAGCCAACATATCCGTTCCACCTGTTGATGTTCCATACCGAAGCATGAGTCCAATCCCAAGCCCAATCAATCCTCCTCCAATTATTGCACTAACATAAGCAGGAAGATTCCATTCAATGACTGCCTCGGAAAAAATATCGATACATAAGGAGGAAAAAAGTAAGCCATGCAAGCTGTTAACAAATAGTTTTTTTTCAAAATACCATGCATATATATATAATGGAATACTACTCAAAATCACACCCAGCCCTGTTGGAAGCCCTATATAATAATGAAAAATCAGCCCAATTCCTATCATGCCACCATCTAATAAATGATAAGGTATCAGAAAAAAATTGATTCCCACCCCTACAAGCATGCTTCCAGCAATAATCGCTGCCATTTTTTCTATGATCTTCATGACCCCCACCTCCTTTTATAATGCATAAACCTGTCCAGTTTCTATAGAATATGTTTATACAATCTAAAAAATAATGAAACTAACCAATTTTTGTGAGAACAGCCCTTTTGTTTTCTGAATATTCTATCACAAATGCGGTAAAGCAGAGGAAATAGTCAAAAATCGCTAATTAGTAGATCAAAGTGATCCTTTACAAGGAATATACCGGATTTAAGGAGTCGTAAGCTGTTTGACTGAATGACTAACTCTTTCTATAATGAAAGTATTTAAATTTATTAAACTGAGGTGATTGGATGGGATATTAAAGAATGTTCGTTTTGACGGACGGACGCTGCTTTGCCTGACGAACAAGGGCATACTTTTGAAAAGCTTGTGCACTTTTTCAAGCAGAAATTCTTCTTTTTCCCGTCTGCGCATCGCTAATCACATACACTAGTATTCTCTTCATCATTTAAAAACGGGAATTCGAGCTGATACACATATAGCTTTTCTTAAAACTTACAGCTCGTTAAGTGACTCCCGACAGTATTTAGCAAGCAAAAAAAAATATACTTGTATATTTTAAAAATGTAGGAGGTGGACTCCTTATTCGTCTCAGAGGCGAGTTAAGGGAGACTATTTGGACATAATAAACTTGGTTTTTATTGCCATTTTAATTGCTTTAACAGCATTTTTTGTAGCTACGGAGTTTGCAATTGTTAAAGTGAGAAGCACGAGGATCGATCAATTAATTGAAGAGGGCAAGCCAAATGCTGTTTCTGCAAGGCAGGTCACATCCAACCTCGATGAATATTTATCAACATGCCAGCTCGGAATTACTATAACTGCTTTAGGGCTTGGGGTACTTGGAGAACCGACAGTTGAACACATTTTGCGGCCACTTTTAAATCAATTAAATCTTCCTGAATCCGCTTCACATGCACTCTCAGTTGCGATTGCCTTTTCTTTTATTACTTTCATACATGTAGTTATTGGAGAACTGGCACCGAAAACATTGGCGATTCAAAAAGCAGAGCAGGTAACTTTATTTGTTGCTAAACCTTTAATTGCATTCAATAAAGTCATGTATCCTTTCATCTGGGTACTAAATGGCTCTGCAAGGACGCTAACAAAAATGCTCGGATTAAAAGCAGTTTCTGAACATGATTTGGCTCATACAGAGGAAGAGCTTCGTATCATTGTTTCCGAAAGCTACAAAAGTGGCGAAATTAACCAATCAGAGTTTAAATATGTGAATAAAATTTTTGAATTCGATGATCGAATTGCAAAAGAAATCATGGTTCCACGTACAGAAATCGCTACGATATCTAAAGATGATACGATTCAACAATTTTTCACCATAATGACTGAAGAGAACTTTACTCGCTATCCTGTCATCGACGGCGATAAAGATCATGTTATTGGAATGGTGAATATCAAAGAACTATTCACTGAAATGATAGATAAAAGTAATCAGGCATCGTCAACGATAAATAGATATGTTCGCCCTATTATCCGTGTCATTGACAGTATTCCGATTCACGATTTACTTTTAAAGATGCAAAAAGAACGTATTCACATGGCTATCCTCATGGATGAATACGGCGGCACATCAGGTTTGGTAACCGTTGAAGATATTCTTGAGGAAATTGTTGGTGATATTCGAGATGAATTCGATTTGGATGAAGTACCGGATGTTCGCAAATTAAAAGAAGATCATTATATTATCGATGCAAAGGTATTAGTAAGTGAAGTGAATGATTTACTGGGACTGGATATCAACGATGAAGATATTGATACCATGGGCGGATGGATTCTTACTGAGAATTATGAAGCCAAACAAGGTGATATACTGACTTATGGTCCCTATCACTTTAAAATAAAAGAAATGGAAGACCACCATATCTGCTATATTGAAATATATAAACCAGCAAAAGTCGTGGGCGAAGTAAAAGAATTTCCGATAATATCGCAAACTGAAATTGTTTCATGATAAAATAACCCCCCGCTCTAAATGAGCGGGGGGTTATTTTAATCCCTCAACACTTTATCCTCTAGATTTAGGTACATCAAACAAATATCTCACATATTATATAAGAAAACCCCAGCTTATTATTTTGATTGACAACATTAAGTATAGTTCAACCTTTATTGTTTCATACTGTTAGAGAAGCTATATTTTAGAAGGAGTGAGGACTTATGAAACTCATAACCATTTGCCAGCACTGCAAAGGGAAAGGGAAAACCCGCTATCTACAATTTTTTTCACGGAACTGCAATCAATGCAACGGACAAGGAAAAGCGGTAAAAGATATGTCTAATTTAAGAAATCATGCAAAAAACCTCTAACAATCTTTCAAATTTTATAGTTAGGCTTGATAACACCTGATTTTTTTAAGGTGTTATAAACGATAAGGACTGCCGGCCCCAGGAAAAGCCCAATAAAACCAAGCATCTTAAACCCTAAATAAAGACTGATTAACGAGGCCAATGGAGTTAATCCCATATTCGCTGAATAGACCTTAGGTTCAATTGTTCTTCTTATGATAGTTATGACCAAGAATAAGATAATTAGGCCGATTCCAAGATGATGGTTTCCTTGTGCCCAAACAATAATGGCCCAAGGAACAAGTACAGATCCTGTCCCCAGTATAGGAAGAATGTCCACTACAACTATTAGTAGTGCCAATAACATCGTATATTTCACATTTAACAACCATAGTCCCGTATAAGCCATGATAAACGTGAATAAACTTAACAAGATTTGAGCCTTAATGAAGCCTATTGCTGCCATACTTAAATCTTGATAAACTAGTGATATTTTTTGATATGTGGACGTCTTTAAATAAAGGAAAGCCTTTTTTCTTAGCTTTGGTAATTCTAGGCTGATTAAAAACAAAGCGATTAAATAAATCAAAAAATCAATGAAAAATCCAGGAACAAGTGTAACAAATTGGACCATATCCTGAACAAAATCCTTTGTAAACCCTTCAAGCGCTTTGACCCCTTTTTCCATCGTATTTTCAATCGACTGAATGAGGTTTGGCGGCAATGTTTGAGAATATTGCTCCCATTGCCTAATAACAGGCAGAATAGCTGTCAGATACATCTCACGAATAAAACCAGGAAATTTCTCCGAATAGACAATGACTCTCTTGATTAAAACTGAAAGCAAAAAATATGTGATGCTCATGAGCCCGCCTACATACAAAATAAAAGAAATTAAAACGGCCCAAAGGCGATGTAGCATTAATGTTTTACTAATTAGGCGAACTAATCCATCCAAAAGAATAGCTGTTAGTAACGCCAAAATTAATGCCCATGAGTAGGGAATTAAAAATAGTATAACTAATAAGAGAACCCCCCTCCAAAACCAGCGAAAAAACAAAGCAACATTCACTAAATAAACCCTCCTAGCACTTTCTTGTTTCTCCTTATATTTATGAGACAATATCCCATATATTTCGCTTATACGTTTTATTTTCTCAATAAGGGGAAAAAGAGAAACAAAGAAATGGAGGGATTGACATTGGATAACAAAGATAAAGAAAAGTTTCTTGAAGAGCGTAACAATAAATCTAAGGCATTCAAAGAGAATCAAGAAAAGCAGCTAGAGCGTGACCAAGTTGTCATGCCCATTGAAGATTTACCAATTGATGAAATTAAATATGAACGAGAAGAAGAACGAAATAAAAAGGAAACTAAACAACGGTCCACCAGCGAAAGATTTTAAAGAAAAAACCAGCCAATCAAAGGCTGGTTTTTTCTTTAAGAAATCATGTTGTAATATGTTGTAAGTCACCCCAATTGGCAGCTACCTTTTCTGGCAGCAGGATGTAGATATCATGTTTTTTCATTTCGATTTACACAATTCTCATTTTTTATTACCCGAATTTTATTTTTGTCTTGATAATAAGTCTGTTGTCCATCAAAATTCAATCTATAAATAACGGTATACATTTACATGGAAAAATAAAAAAAACCATTCTTTATAAGGATTCGTCTGCCAGTTTTTATTTGCTTCTTGATTGATTTAAAATGATTTAGGGAGGCTTTTACTATTATACTTCTCTTCCCTCCCCTTGCTTCCAAAAAAAAACATTGACTGAAATGAATGATTCTTTACAATAGACTTTTAAGAATTAAAGAATATAATGGATTGGTCAACCATTATAAAGGAGAATCATATGACGAACCCTACTCAATTATTTCATCAATATTTACAAGTATCCAGATCATTAGTTAGTAAAATGAATGAACAAATTACAGCCCTTGAAATTTATCATAATCAGTGGACAATCTTGAATTATTTAAAGAACTGTGGATATTCCACCATCCCCGATATTTGCAATTACTTGGATGTAGATAGTGTTATCATCACACGTTCGGTCAACAGCATGGAACAGAATAATATGATTAAGCAGGTCCCTGGAAAAGATGAACAGGAAAAGCGAATCGAACTGACTCCCAAGGGCAAAGAAGTACATACAAAATGCCTTAAGATTGCAGAAAAGATTGAAGGAAAAGCCCTGGATGGCATTACTGAAGAAGAGCAGGACTTATTTTTCCAGACGGTCCTTAAAATCCTCAATAATATAAGGAACTGAATTGGTGCCTTATATTATTGTGGAAGAAGTGATAGTCATGGCCTTTTCCATTGACCTCTTTTGAGTAAAACGAGCTAAAGCCATGCCTTTTTTAAAAGTCGGATTCCTTCTTCGATTTCCCTTTCGGTTAAACCACCATATCCAATTAAAATAGTCGGCTCTTTTACCTTCTTTGAATGATAAATCGAAGTTGGATGGACTTTCACCCCGACACTAGCAGCCATTTGAATGAGCTCTGACTCAGTGCTGCTGTTTTTTACTTTTAACAGAACGTGTAATCCTGACTTTTCACCGATTACAGTTACACGATCATTAAAATTCTCTTCAATTGCATTCAGTAACACCTTATTCTTTTTACGATAAATCGTACGCATTTTATTCAGATGGCGTTCCCAATGTCCATTTTTCATAAAAAGACAGAGCGTTTCTTGAATCATTCTAGAAACGGTCTGTTTGTAACCTTTTAACTTTTCATGATAAAGAATAGCTAACTCCTTTGGTAACACCATATAGCCCACTCTTATCGTTGGAATCAACGATTTTGAAAACGTACCTAGGTAGATAACCCTTCCATTTGTGTCCAATCCTTGTAAGGAAGGAATTGGTTTGCCCGCATGACGGAATTCCCCGTCATAATCATCTTCAATAATATAGCCGTTGTTTTTCTCCGCCCAATTCAATAATTCCACCCTTCTAGTTATCGGCATGATCATGCCGTAAGGGAATTGATGGGAAGGAGTGACATAGGCAACATTCGCAGCACACTCTTTCAAAGTGTCAACACTCATTCCACTTTCATCTAATGGAATGAATGTCATATGGGCTCCCTCCAACCTCAATACCTCCCTAACCCGATGAAAGCAAGGGTCTTCCACCCCAAAGATCCGCTCATTTCCAAGAAGTAACCGTAGTAGATGGATTAAATACTGTGTACCTGCACCGATTATGATTTGATCAGGAACACAGCGAACTCCTCTTGATTGAAAAAGATAGGCAGCAATCTCAGTTCGGAGACCAACTTCCCCTTGAGCATCACCACTGATAAACAATTCTCTTTCCTGATGATACAACGTATTAATTAAACATTTTTTCCACACGGAATGCGGGAAAGAGTCTATATCCACTCGTCCATGGTTGAAATCTATCTTGCTCGTTTCACGTTGAGGGAGTATCATTCCCTGTGAAACAGGCAACTGTTCCATTATAGGTAGTATCCGTTCTAAATCAGCTACGTAATAGCCTTTCCTTAAACGACTTTCCACATATCCTTCTGCTATCAACTGCTGATAAGCTGCATCCACTGTATTCAAGCCTATTCCTAAATGAACGGCAAGCTTTCGTTTAGAAGGTAATTTAATTCCAGCATTTATTTGTCCATTCTGAATTTCCACCTTAATATATTCATACAACTGAAGATATAACGGCTCTTTTTTTGTTTTCTTTAGAGTTAGAGTGATTTCAAACATCTGGACCTCCCTTAAAACTGGTTCTATAAATTATATCAGTTTTGGTTCTTATTACAGGACCAGAATATTTTTATAATTGAGATATCAACCAACAGGAGGAAAAATATGGATTACATTGAACTAATCGGGAAACATGTGACCCTCACCCCAATGATGGAAAATCATATCGAACCGCTTTATGCTGCTTCCCTGCCATCTGAAATTTGGGAATGGAGCGCCACAAAGATTTTGTCATATGAAGAGGCTGTGTCCTATGTAAAGGAAGGGATTCGAACAAGGGAAAAAGGACTGCATTATCCATTTGTCGTTATCGATCACGCTAATGATTCGATTATCGGCAGCACTAGCCTAAGAAATATTCAATTTGACAATCAGACGCTAGAAATCGGTTCAACTTGGTATCACCCCACCAAATGGCGGACAGCCGTTAACACAGAATGTAAGTACCTCCTTTTACAGCATGCCTTTGAAAAGTTGCGAATGAATCGAGTTGAATTTAGGACTGACGAATTGAACATAAATTCACGAGCGGCCATAATTAGGCTTGGCGCAGTTGAAGAAGGCTTATTACGTATGGAGAAAAAACTGAAAGATGGACGGGTGAGAAATACCATGATTTACAGCATTCTCAAGCACGAATGGCCTATTGTGAAGCAAAAGTTGGAAGCATTTTTGGAAAGATGAGAATAGATAAAAAGAGTGCCTTTTGTTATGGACACTCTTTTTATCCTGCTACTATTTTTCAGATGACTCTTTATGATTTCCCTCGATTTTCGTTAACGAATCCTTTTGCTTTTTCGTTGATCGAATGAATATGAACACGACAATTGCAAATAAAAGCGGCATTAGTAAAGCAAAAAGAAGATAAATCATATCTCCAAAGAACACGTTCCTTCCCCCTAAGCAAGTGCAGTCTTTCACCCGATGAAATGGAGGCCAGCCAATCATTCCGACTAGTTTTCCACCATCTGAATCCCTGCGTCAGCCCGCACTGTTGTCTGTAAAGTTTTTCAGTCCAATTTGATGATCGTTAAAAAGTCTCCGGGTTCCTTCAAATACTTTGTGATAAACGAATCATATCCAGACATTGAATTCCATTTTCATAAATAGCCTCTGGATAGTTCATAATAAAAAAATCACGATCGACCCCAGTGATTCTAAAACCACATTTTTGATAAAGGGCAAGCTGCCCTATCCCTGAATTCCCAGTACCAATCTCAATAGTTTTGTAACCTTGTGACTTAGCATAGTGAACAGCATGCATGACTAGTTGTTTTCCAATCCCTCTTCCGTGAAGTTGTTCTACCACTGCGATGTTGACTATCTCTATTAGTTCAGGTCTTATTTCTAACAAAACATACACTCCGATTATCTGCTCATCTATTTCAGCTACAAAGCACATCCCTTTTTCCAAGTATGCATCGACCAAATCCCTTGAAGGGTCGGCTAATAGCAACAAGTGCATGGGAGGTAACTCATCTGGATATAATTTTCTTATCTCCATTAGTGCTCTCCTTTTAGTTCCTCAACAAGCAGTGATATCAATTCAGATGCTGGAAGTTCCCTACTCAGTTTATATCCCTGTCCTGCCCATAAAGCCATCAATTCAGGATTGTTTTTTTGTCCTGCTGCTTTTCGCATTTGCTTGGTCATATGATGAACATAAGGATAGGCCGCCGGTGCATCATTATCATACTCAGTTAAAAAATGATTCACCAAACCGCGTGCCCGGCGTCCACTGAAGGCTCGAGTAACCGCCGTTTGAGTAAAACGTGCATCATTAAGAGCTGCCTTATGAACGGGACTTGCACCACTCTCGGGACAGCGAAGAAAAGCAGTACCCAACTGTGCCGATGTTGCCCCTGCTGCAAGGACGGCAGCGATATCCATTCCGTGCATCAGCCCGCCTGCCGCAATAATCGGTAACTCCAGTTCATTTTTAATCATTCGTATTAACACTAAAAGACCATAATCTTCTTCTATCCGGTTTTCAAAACTGGCTCGATGCCCCCCTGCTTCAATACCTTGTACACATAGAACATCGGCACCTGCCCCAGCCGCCGTTTTTGCTTCATGAAGGTTGGTTACTGTTACGACAATAATGGAGCCTACGCTTTGGAGCTCCCTAATTACATCTGTCTTAGGGCATCCAAACGTAAAACTAACAACAGCAGCACGCAACTCTTTTAATACGGCTAATTTATTTACCCAATCATCATCATCGCTGATTCCTTCCCCAATCAAAACCCCTACACTCTCCGCCTCTTTTTCTATTTTTTCACGATAGGCAGATAGTATCTCTTCGTCAACAACCTCTTGATTTGGCACAAAGACATTCACCCCAAATGGGTGATCCGTCAATTGGCGGGTCTCCTCTATTTCTTTTTTCATGGCTTCCGCCGTCTTATAGCCAGCCGCGAGAAAGCCTAATCCCCCTGCATTAGATACCGCAGCCGCAAGCTTTGGAGTGGAAGCGCCTCCTGCCATCGGTGCTTGAATGATAGGATATCCCACTAAATCTTTGAACATTCGATACAACTCCTTTTCATTTTTCTTCATGCTCTTATCATTTTTACGTTTTCTTGGTATAATGATTGTCTGTAAGAGAAAAGTGTCTTAATGATCACCCTTTATATCTTGCAAATATAAAACATAGGTGGTAAATCAAAAATGGAAACAAAGCCCTATAGAGTTTTACTGTACTATTTATATGTACCAATCGAGAACCACGAGGAATTCGCAGCCGAGCATCTTGCGGCCTGTAAAGAGCTTGAATTAAAAGGCCGAATCCTAGTGGCATCAGAAGGAATCAACGGAACTGTCTCAGGTACGATTGAACAAACAAACCAATATATGGACATGATGAGAAGCGATTCCCGCTTTGCTGATATCGTGTTTAAAATAGATGAAGCAGATGGCCATGCCTTCAAAAAAATGCATGTTCGTGCTAAAAACGAACTTGTCACGCTTCGATTGGAAGATGACATCAATCCTAATCAGACAACAGGCAACTACTTGAGCCCGAAGGAATTTTTCGAGCAAATGCAAGATGAAAATACAGTCGTCCTTGATGCCAGAAATGACTACGAATATGAAATAGGTCATTTCAGAGGCGCAGTCAAGCCAGATATCACAAATTTCCGTGACCTTCCAGATTGGGTACGAGAAAACAAGCAGATGTTTGAAGGTAAAAAAATCCTTACGTATTGCACAGGTGGAATCCGCTGCGAGAAATTCTCCGGTTGGCTTGTCAAAGAAGGCTTTGAGGATGTTAGTCAGCTTCACGGCGGCATCGCAACCTACGGGAAGGACCCGGAAGTTCAAGGCGACCTTTGGGATGGTCAAATGTATGTATTCGATGAAAGAATTGCTGTTCCGATCAATCAAAAAGAACATGTCATTGTCGGTCGCGATATTTTCTCTGGCGAACCATGTGAACGCTATGTCAATTGCGCTAACCCTGAGTGCAACAAAAAAATCCTTTGCAGTGAAGAAAACGAACACAAACATATGCGCAGCTGTACTCACGAATGCCGGGTGCATCCGCGTAACCGCTATGTAGTTGAGCACAACTTATCTAAAGAAGAAGTAGCAGAAAGACTACAGCAAATTGAAGAAGCAGTTACGGCTGAATAATCAAGCAGACCCGAATCAGTGGATGATTGTCCCTATTCGGGTTTTTTTATCCTCCTATTTAATCGTCATAAATTTTTTTCAAGATGTAAATCTACATCTTGAAATTCCCCCTACTGCTTTGGCATTCAATAAACTTCTAAACTATCCGAAAATGCAATCTCTACTTGTACTTCTATATCTAATCTTACTTCTATATCTAAATAGAAAAAACCTTTTTAAAAATCAAAAATAATAATTTAGATCAAGAAGAGCAAAAAAGACTTTTTTGTTATAGTACAATTTTCTTTTTTTCATAAACTTTTAATATTGTTTAGGACTTTTCAATATCAAGGACTATAGAAAGAATTATCATAATTTCATAACTAATTAATGTTAACGCTGTAAATATAGTGAAAACTAAATGGAGGAACTTTTCATGGTAGCAAGTCAATAGCAACCCGGATAACATACTAACTTGTCTGATACTCAACTTCAAAAACTCAACCAAATGCTCGTATTTGTTTCTCAATATAATGAGTTTTATAGAGAAAAGCTAGATAATATATCTTTTCGAGCTATTTTACATTTCGAATATTCTTAAAATTCACTTCATATTGAATCACCTTGCAATAGAATTTGATAGAATTCATTCCCTTGATGACTCATATTTAGATTTAATGGATGATTCTTGTTTCAGGAAGACTTGTAGAATCCAGTGGGGAAACGTAAACTACGTGTGTGTTATATTTTTAATAAAAGGATTAATATGGAGGATAACCCGATGTACCAATTTCAACATGAATTTCAACGAAAAGAAAGGATATTTAAGGCCTACATCTTTTTATTTATCATAACAGCGTTAGTCAATGTCTTTCTATTTTTGGTGGATAATAATTCAAGTTACCCGATTCTTCGTGGAAGTATCAGTCTATACTTTTCTGTACCACTCTATACTTTGGCTTGCGAAGGAACCTTTGGGCCGTGCTTATCATTAAATCTTTTGTCTGGGTGCATCTATTCTTACTAATTATCATCTCTCTTAGTTTTATCTTCATGTAAAAAAGCGATTCCTCCTTAGAAGAATCGCTCATACTCTTACTTATTTTTCCTCTTCACTTACAACAATTCCACAAGCTTGTCTGTCACCTGCATCACCTGTTTTCAAGGTATCTTCATCTGGTCCCTTTTCTCCATTAGCTCCATAACGGTCAGGGATATTAGCAAAATTGTCCGGGTTTGCATGAACGATGACAGCCAACTCTTCTTTCTTGAGTTGGTCTACCGTTATGCTATCTAATGTTGCCGTATATTTTGCAGTCCCATCTGCTTTTACATAAAGAGGGGGCATATCCCCTGCATGACTGGAGTGTGTTTCTTCAGTTGGATTGAAGTGGCCTCCTGCTGTAGTAAAAGGACCTTCCTTTGCATCCGCGTCACATGCTGCGTTTTCGTGAACATGGAATCCATGATAGCCTGGCTCTAAGCCTTCCAAAGCAGTCTCAATCACTACTGAATTCTCATCAGCGGAAAAGTTGACAGTACCTAATGTTTTCCCCTCTACATCTTTGACTTCTGCCTTCACCTGCGGATCTACCTCCGTTGGCGAATCTTGACTCACTGTTTTTGCATCTTCAGCATTTTTGTCGGCACCATTTGAATTATCCTCTGAATTACATCCATACAGTAAAAAGGCAGCACACATAGGCAGCATCAGTTTTTGTTTATAATTCATCCTACATTCCCTCTCTCTTTTATGTATATTCTTCTTACATACTTTCCACTATTATGGAAGAATAAACAGAGATTAGGATAAATAGGTAAATAGATTACACTAGTGAGAGTAAACACCTTACTAATTTCACAGTCAAAGATTTTTTATTGTAGCTTAATAGACTCACATTTTACAATGAGATAACGCCGAAAGTAATGGCCGCTATCGTCATGACGATTGTTGTCCCAAACGCCCATTTAAATAGGAATTTTTGATGGTCTCCAAAATCCACACCGACAAGGCCAATCAAAATGAATGTCGCAGGTACCAATGGGGATAAGGGAAATCCTGTTGTTGAATGACCTAACAAAGCTGCCCTTCCTATTTCTACAGGAGTAATTCCAAAGTTCGATGCTGTTTCACTTATAATAGGAAGAATTCCAAAGTAGTAGGCATCAGGTGAAAAAATGAAGCCCATCGGAATGCTCGTAAGTGCTACCACTAAAGGTAAATGTGCACCAAGCCAATCTGGAATAACCGTTACGATAGAAGCTGCCATCGAATCCATCATTTTTGTTTCCGTGAATACACCCGTAAAAATTCCGGCCGCGAAAATTAATGTACAAATCATGACAAAACTATTGGCATGACTTAGAATTCTTTCCTGCTGTTCTTGTGGATTTGGAAAGTTAACAAATAAAGCTATCGCAAAAGCAGCAGCAAATAAGATTTGGATTGGCAGCACTTCCATCACCAACAACACCATAAGTAAAATTGTTAAGAACCAATTAAACCAAAATAACTTGGATGTTCCATTAGAAGCTTCAACAGCCGCAGCTTGCTCGCTCATTCCAGGAGGCATAGCAGTCTCCATCGGACTAACACCTAATCTCTCTCTCTCCCTTTTGCCAAGTATATAAGCCGCAAACAGTGTCCATAACAGACCGCAAATCATAACAGGTATAAGCGGGATGAATAAATCTGATACTTCCACTTGAAGACTGGCGGCCGCTCTTACTAACGGACCTCCCCAAGGAATAATATTCATGACACCTGCAGCTAAACCTACGACACTGGCCAATACAAGCCTGTTCATCCCTAACTTCATATAAAGCGGTAGCATTGCTGAAACGGTGATCATAAATGTGGAAGAACCGTCTCCATCTAAACCTACTAACATCGTTATAATGGCAGTAGCCATGACAATTTTTAGCGGGTCGCCTTTTACAAAACTCAGTATTTTTGCGATCATAGGTTCAAATAAACCAACATCAATCATCAAACCAAAATATAAAATAGCAAAAACAATCATGACTGCTGTTGGTGTTACCTTTAAAATACCTGCCACCATCATTTCTCCCATTTCGGAAGCAAACCCACCAATCAAGCCAAAAGCTATAGCAGTGAAGATGAAAGCGACAACTACGGATAGACGCTTTGTGATGACTAAGACAAGAAACGTTAAAATCATGCAAAACCCTAGAATAGATAACATGTGAAAATCTCCTTTAATTTGAAAAGTAAACGTACTTCTTTTTAATGCAATCTACAGACCCCTTTAATTTTTCTTATTTTTCTGAAAAATCAATATTTTCTCATTATATCATTGGTGCATTCATTAAAAAACAAGTTTTTTAAACTCGTACAACCATGTATCCCAAAAACTCATCCAAAATCAAATTCGTTTAATAAATTAGTATAATTCTGTATACTATTATTTAGGAACCCGAAGTTTATTTCGGAGGAAAGAAGTGTTGCTTGTAAATGAATCATCATAAATTAGCTAAACGGAATTTATTCATTATGTGGTTCGCCAACTTCTTCATTGGTGGAAGCATGACAATGGTTCTTCCATTCATATCTTTATACATTGGTACATTCGGCAATTATTCTACTCAATATATCCAGCATTGGTCCGGATGGACATTTGGAATTACTTTTGTGACTGCCTTTTTATTTTCACCTATTTGGGGGCGGATTGGAGACAGGTACGGGAGAAAGAAAATCTTGATTGCCTGTGCTTTTGGAATGGGGTTGTCTATTTTCTTAATGGGCTTTGTTCAAAATGTATGGCAGTTATTCCTCTTAAGAATGTTCATGGGAATATTCACTGGCTTCATTTCTATGTCGCAGGCCTTCATTTCTACCCAGACACCGAAGGAAATAGCCGGACGCGTTTTAGGAACATTGCAAACAGGGAATATAACTGGCTCACTCTTCGGGCCATTGATTGGCGGCATACTTGCTGACACTCTCGGCTATTCAACAGCCTTTAAATTCACCTCTATTACGATTTTCATATCTGGACTTCTCGTTTTTGCGACCAGAGAATACCAAGTGGAACGACAAAAAGGAACAAAGACGAGCTATACAAGCAGGGAGGTTCTCTCGCATATCTTACGGAATCCCATCCTAGTGAATGTCATGCTCATTTCGACACTTGTTCAAGTTGCCCACTTCAGCATCCAGCCTATTCTTTCTTTATACGTTGGCGAGTTGCACGGAACTTCCAATCTTGGATTTTATTCAGGTATCGCCTTTTCTGCAGCAGGCCTTGGGAATTTATTGATGGCACGGCACTGGGGCAAGATAGGTGATCGGCATGGACATGTGAAGATTCTTGTGCTGCTCCTTTTTCTGACTGCACTTGTCTACTTGCCTGGTGCCTTTATTAATCATTTTTGGCAGCTTGTTTTTGTACGTTTCATACTAGGCATGGCCATAGGTGGCATCATCCCTGTAAGAATTGCCTACATTCGCCAAGAAGCGCCCGTTGCAATGCAGGGGGAAGTACTTGGTTACAATACGAGTCTACGCTTTTTAGGCAATATCATCGGACCTGCTATGGGCGGAATGGTCGCTGGCTTCTATGGATTCTCAGCTGTTTTCATCACGACCAGCACCTTGCTTCTCATCGCCGGACTTGTCCTTTATGCCGCGATGCACCGCAATCCAGAGTTAGCCAGATCACATTAATCACATTTCCGCAAAACAGCCTGCTTCCAATTTGGAGCAGGCTGTTTTATTCTACTAGCAGAAAACACCTTTTAAATGTTAGATAAATGATTAAAACGTGTCTTCATATAATATGAATAATTCAATTGAATATTTTAGAGCATATTTTGATAATGAAGGATTTTTTCTTATTAAACTAACGGTACCAGATTAGCATAATAACAATTAAAGGAAATTAAACTATTTTATAGAATTAATAAGGAAGTTTGTTTTCATGGAGGGATGCCTGAATGGCAAAATTGATTTATCATGTTGCAACTACACTTGACAACTTTATTGCAGATTTAAATGGGGTAGCTGACGATTCAATCTTTTTATCCGAAGGAGAGCACGTTACAGATTTCATATCCGATATACAGCAATATGATGCGGTCTTAATGGGTGGAAAAACGTACGAATACGGCTTTCAATTTGGTCTTAAGCCAGGCGAACCTAGTGCTTATAAGGGATTGAAGCATTATATTTTCTCAAACACCATACAGTTTGAATCTAACGATGAAGTGGAACTAATAAAAGGCAACGCAGTAGATTATATACACAATCTCAAAATTACAGAGTCCGGTAAATTGTGGCTATGCGGAGGTGGCCAACTAGGTGGTACGTTAATCAAGCATAAACTCATTGATCAATTAGTGTTAAAGGTCAATCCAGTAATGATTGGTGAAGGTATTCCTCTATTCGGCAGTGTTAAACCTCGTTTGACCTTGGAATTAGTTGATATGAAACAATATACGAACGGAGTAGTAAAACCAACTTATAATATTATTTATTCTTAGAAAATGTTGAATTTCTGAGAAATTTAGCTAACGGGTGCTTTACCTCAATAATTGGGGTTGCTTCGGCAGCTCTTTTTCTTATGGAACTATCCAGGTAAGCTTGTTGAAGTAACGGACCAGTATAACGAAATAAAGGAATTGTAGGGCTATTTATTAAAATAATTAATAATAACCATTTACTTCAAGGGGGCTTTAGAATGAATCTAAAAGCTGTATTATTAGAACAAATGGGTGCTTGTTATGAACAAAAGAACTGGTTTGTACCTTTTAACATCGCAATAGATGGACTCTCAGCAGAACAAGCTTCTTGGAAAACAGGAGACAGCAATTCCATCTGGCAGATAGTTAACCATTTAATTTTTTGGAATGAACGGTATCTGAACCGATTCAAAGGTCTTCCACTTTCCCAAGAAGAAGTCAACAATAACGCTACGTTTGATAGTACGAATCCGAATGAAACAAAAGAAGAATGGCAATCCGTAGTATTGCAGTTACTTAGAGTAATGTCTGATTGGGCTGATGCTATTAAAGACTGCAATGAAGAAAAATTTTATAGTGCTGCATATAAGGAATCTGATGCACCTTGGTCGTCAGTTATTGCTAATATAAATATTCATAATGCATATCATATCGGACAAATCGTGGAAATAAGAAAAGCACAAGGTGTATGGGATTCTAAAAATGGAGTTAATTAAATCCTTTCTTACTTAACTTATGGGTATGTTAGTTCTATAAGAAGTATTGAAAATGATCAAAGCTTTAACCGATTGTTCTTCTCAATACCTAAAAGTAAACAGAATTCATCATTTGCAATGCGGTTATAACTGCATCAAATATTTGGTACGTTCATAGAAAAAAGCACTGGATTTTTGAAGAATCCAGTGCTTTTCTTTATTCAATCAGAATACTATTGCCAATCTCTATAGAAGATAAATTACTTTATCTACACAATTTCAAATGCGTCTGGTACGGTTATTGGATTAACAAACTAGGATATACTTCTCTATTAATTTTCAAGAAAAATATAACACCCTATATAAATATCGTTCCAAATTGTGTAGTAGTTTTAACGTATTTAACATTTCTCCTCTAGACTGATCGTCCTGCTAATTCCTTAATGCGTACGATGCGCTCCGAATCTTTTGTTGCAAGAAAGTTATCGAGTATTAAGCGGTCATAGCAAAAAGAAAAGTATTGTCGTGCTTCCTCGCTTCTGTTAAGCAAAAGAAGACACTCCGCGACCTCCTCATAAACATATCCATCGGGTTCGCTGGTTTGTTCCGTTTCAGCAAGTAATTCCATCTGAATTGCAAAAGACTCGTCAACTTGTCCCATTAACCGCAGTACCTTTGCTACGCTCCATTTTGCAATAAACACCGAATTTGGGGTGCCTTGCACCTTGCGGAATTCCAACGCTCGCTTGAACAGTTCAAGTGCTTCCTCAAGTTTTCCATTCTCAACTTGTGCCCAACCGATGTTATTATATAACGAACCTAACCAACGGCTGGCTTTAGGACTCTTTTCGGCATAGTCTAGCGCCTTCAGATTCCATTCCATACGTTTCTCCGGAGTCGATTCAGCAATTCCCAACATATGCGCTGCATCAACAGCGTAATAATCCTCACTGGTTTGGATTCCTAATTCCCATGCATTGAGGAATAGCGGAATAGCGTCCATTGATCGAGATGAGGAATTAAAAACTCTGCCTCGTTCCAGAAAATATCTAATTCGTGCCACAACTAAATCCTCTTTCAATAATCTCTCTGCACGATCCAGCGTCTCATGCGCTATTCTGCATTTTGCCTGCAATCCCTGAGAACGTGCAATTTGAGTCAAAAGTTCAGCTAAGTATCCAATGTTTCCCGAGTCCTCTGCTTGCATTAGCAAACTGATAAATTTCTGCTCGGTTTCTTCAGGTCGATTGTAATCCCACAGCGCATCGAAGTCTAACATAATTCACTCTCCAAATAGTATAATTTATTTCTGATTAGGATAACGCGAGTTGGTTATTATTACCACAATTACCATACCATCCGTTTTTGCTTTTGAAAACAAATTTATATTACATTTGATGCAATTTTTTATCATAATTATCATACTGTAAATCTGCTACATTATTTATGAATGCTTGATCATGGGATACAAATACAATCTTTCCTTCGAGGTTTTATTTAACACTTAAGAGCCTTAAAATTGAAAGTTTTTAAATATCCTTTTAGAAGAAAATCGAATTTTAATCAAACGTTTTTATAAAAGTGAAAGTCCTATTTAAACAAAAAGAATCCATTTTGATCAAACTTTTTTCAAAATGGATTCTTTATATTTTCTGTAAAAATTTACACAATGTTCATACCAAACCCCTTATATAGCCGTATTGGTAGATACCTCAGAAACCGGACTCTTTTTTGGACGTATTCCGATACAGGCCGTGACTCCAAAAACGAATAAGAGCCCCGCACAGGTGAAAAAGGAATATTGAAAACCAGTCGTCGCTGACACAGAATTTTCCACAAAAAGTCCTGTAATATAAGGACCCACAATCCCACCTAATGAGGCAATCGCCATAAACCATCCTTGAATTTTACCCTGATGCCTTTTGGAGATAAGGTTTACTAACAAAGTCGGTCCAAGAATAAGAGTTATACAACCAAAGGTTAATCCTAAAGAAAGTAACCCAACTGCCAGGATATCAGAAGAAACCATGGTCCCCAAGATATAGCATACAGATCCTAATATCATGACAGGACCGAGTACAAAAACTCTGGAACGGATGATACTATTGGTCTTACTGTATAACCGATCAGACAAGAAAGAGAAGAATAATTGTGAAAGAGTAATTAAGATCCATGGAACTGTAACGGCAAAGCTTAATTGGGCCTCACTGATTTGCCGGACATTAGCCAAATAATTAGGCAACCAATTAAGGCCAAATGTATAAGACCAGTATGTTGCAAATCCACAAAGTGCAATTAAAAGGAAGTTTTTCGAAAATAGGGACGTGGTGAATTTTGTTTCCTTTTCTCTTTCCTCCATGTCCATTTCTATCGTTGTGGATATAGAGGAAGCCTTTTCTTCTGGTTGTTCTTTGCTGAATTTCAGCCAAATGAGAACCCAAATTACACCTACAACAGCTGTTGCTATAAAACCGCTTCGCCATCCAAAACTCTGCATAATATACATCAAGATAGGAGCAGAAATGGCTACACCTAAAGGTCCTCCTATCGAAACAAGCGTCAATCCAAAACTAAGCTTTTGTTTAGGTAGCCATTTAGAAGCAGAAGTCATGGCCAACGAATAGGCAGGCCCTTCTCCAGCACCTAAAATAAGTCTTGTTGCCAATAATAATGGAAAACTATAAACAAAAAAAGTAGAAAACTGAACCACAGCCCATATGATGGCAATGATGGTAATGACCCGTTTGGCCCCAATTTTATCGGATAAAGCACCCATTAAAATAGCTGATAAAGAATATAACCAAAAGAACACACTGCCTACTAATCCCCATTGCGTGGGTGTGATGTTTAGCTCATCCATAATTTGGACGGAAGCAAATCCAATGATGGCTTTGTCCACGTTACTAATGACAGTCAAGAAAAACAAAAGGATAATCATAATCCAACCTTGCTTTGAAATGGCACCTTGCTTTTGAATAGAATTCATACCCATTATCGACCTCTTCCAACTTTTATCTACTTAACACTTCTTTCTTATTTACTACATCATCACACGTCATTAGTTCCCTTATTTCCTCTGGAATCGGCTGAGCCGCTATCCCATTTTCTCCTTTTAAAACCCATCCACGAAGTTCATACCCATAACTGACCCTCTCGCCATTCAAAAATATTTCATGTATGAATTGAATGGTTTTTGTACTCATTTTCCCAACTGTGGTCTTAATGACTATCCATTGATCCTCATGAAGCGGCTTTTCGAACGTACAGCGCACATCAATCAAAGGCAAAATAATATTCTTTTCTTTTAATTGCGATAAGGGCAAATTCATGGACCGAAAAAAGTGATGTGTTGCATTATCAAACCACTTCAAATAATTAGGAAAATAAACAATACCCGCTCCATCTGTCTCCCCGAATTCAATCATAAACTTGTGCTCATTCTCCCTCATTTTTCCTCCCCCTTCCTTATTACCGCAATTCTTCTTTGAGCTCTGATTCTATTCGCTTTGTTAGTTCTCGTTTCAATATTTTCCCTGATGATGTCATAGGGAGTTCATCCATAAAGACAAACTTGTTTGGAACTTTATATGTCACGAGTCTTTGTTCGGCAAATTTTTTAAGTTCCTGCTCGGAAGCTTGCTTACCTGGCCTCAAACGGATTACAGCACAAGTGATTTCTCCGAGTACCGTATCCGGTAAGGCAATGATAGCTGCTTCCATTACGCTCGGGTGTTGAAAATAGACATCCTCTACCTCACGAGGATAGATATTGTACCCCCCGCGGATGATCAATTCCTTTTTACGGCCGACAATCCGGATATATCCTGCTTCATCCATCGTGGCCAGATCTCCAGAATAAAACCACCCGTGTTCATCCGTAGCCTTTTTTGTTTCTTCTTCCATCTGGAAATACCCCTTCATCAGGCCTGTACTTTTGCAGGCAAGTTCTCCGACTACACCTGGCGGAACTGCTTCCCGGTTATCATCCACAATTTTCACTTCTGCGCCCGGCATCGCTCTGCCTACCGTTTCAGCCCTTAGATGGTCATCATCCTCGAAATTCGTCATCGATAAACTTGCAGATGTTTCCGTCATACCATAGGCCACTAGGATATTGCATTTCATCTCATTCTTAATCCGACGAAGAATTTCAATCGGACAAGGTGCTGCAGCCATTTCCCCGGTTCGTAAGCTCGAAAGATCATATGTAGAAAAGTTAGGGTGATTCAATTCTAGGATAAACATGGTCGGCACTCCCGGATGAATGGTCACCTTTTCATGTTGAATTAATTCCAATGCCTTTTCCGCTTTGAATTTTTCCATTAAAACGAGTCTTCCCTGACAAGAAATGGAACGCAACATGAACATCAAGCCCATGATATGAAATAAAGGAACAGGGATTAAAAATACATCGTCAGGACTACAATCCATTTTATAAGCTGCTGTTCTTGATATACTCACCACGTTCTCGTTGGCGAGCATGACTCCCTTTGGATTGCCTGTCGTCCCAGAAGTATAGAGGATCACACAGATATCATCATTTTCCACTTTAGGTGTCTTTAATATTTTGTGATTTCTTCCTAATTGAATTAAACGATCATAATTGTTAATGGAATCATGTTGAAAACGGACGGAGATGAGATGTATTAATGTGGAAATGCTTTTTTGGGCTTCCATCAATTGTGGGAATTGATCGACTTTACCAAAAGTGTTTGAGAAAAAAACAGCTTTAGCACCCGAATTTTCTAAAATATAAATGATTTCATTTTTGCGGAAATCTATATTTAAAGGAATAAGTATCGCACCTACTTTAGATAGTGCCATGAAAATAACCATAAATTCATTCCAATTTGGTAAACAGACCGCGACCCGATCGCCTTTTTCAATACCTAGCTGAACTAATCCAGAGGCTAATAAATCAGCCTCTACATCAATTTCACCATAGGTAAGACGATTTTTCCCATCAAATATTGCTTCTTTTTCCGGTGTGGTTAAAACCGCATGTTTAAAGACCTGTGATACTGTATAAGAATTCGTCCCAGTATGATTGGCTATCAAATACCTTACCTCCTTTACTAACTAAAACGATTCATTAAATTGCTTCCCAAATTGCAGCAATCCCTTGACCTCCACCGATACAAAGCGAAGATACACCATACTTTTTTCCGCGTCTTTGCAATTCATAAATTAGGGAAAGTGAAATACGTGCACCACTTGCGCCTAACGGATGGCCTAAAGCCACTGCGCCTCCATTGACATTTCCAATTTCAGGATCAAAATCAAGCAGTTTTTGGCACCCAAGATATTGAGCAGCAAATGCTTCATTTATTTCAACAAGATCGAGATCCTTAATATCCATCCCTGCCCTTGAAAGCGCTTGCTGAATAGCCGTAACTGGACCTAATCCCATTAATTTTGGATCAACGCCGGAGATTCCATAGGAAACGAGACGGGCTAACGGTTTAATGTTATTTTTTTCAGCATAATCTGAAGATGTTAGAATGACCGCTGCCGCTCCATCATTGATACCACTTGCATTAGCTGCTGTAACGACCCCATTATCTTTAAACCGTGCTTTTAACTTGGAGATTTTCTCATACGTTGAAGCACGAGGATGTTCGTCCCGATCAATATTCACTTCGCCTTTTCTTGTTTTAATAGATACTGGGGTAATTTCTTTGCCAAAGTAACCTTTTTCGATGGCGGCTAGTGCCCGCTCATTACTTCTTACTGCGAACTCATCGCAGCTTTCTCGGGTGATACCATACTCTGCGGCAATATTTTCTGCCGTGATGGACATCGTGCAATCTCCATATGGATCATATAGGGATTCCCATAGAAAATCGGCCATTGGTGCTTGCCCAAGAGGAATTCCAAAGCGTGCTCCACGAATAACATGAGGGATTTGGCTCATATTTTCCGCTCCACCAGCAAGGGCTACTTGTGATTCACCAAGTCTGATGGATTGCGCTGCCGATACAATGGCCTGCAATCCAGAACCGCATAAACGATTGACGGTAAGCCCTGGTGCTGACTGCGGGATACCAGATTTCAATCCAATATGCCTACCTAGGAACACAGCGTCGCCGCTTGATTGAATAACATTCCCCATCACTACTTGATCTACTTCTTCTGGTTTTATCCCTGAACGAGTCATTGCTTCCTTAGAAGCTATTACACCGAGGTCAATAGCTGAAACATCTTTGAAAGATCCCCCGAATTCAGTAAATGCCGTTCTTGCTCCCTCTATTAAAACAATATCGTTTCCCGCCATGTTTTGTATCCTCCCTTTTATAAGGGGACGCTAGCGCCCCCATTTTGTTATTTAAAAATAGCTTTTCTTTTTTCTACGAAGGCCTGCATGCCTTCCTTACGGTCAGAAGAGGCAAACGTGTTACCAAAACAAGCCATTTCAATATCCAGTGCTGTATCTAAGTCTGTATTGGCGCCGGCATTAACTGCCTTTTTCATCATCTTCATTGCCATCGAAGATTTACCTGCCAATTTTACTGCCCATTCTTTCGCTTCAGTCAACAGTTGATCTGCAGGAACGACTTTATTAACAACACCAAGTTCATAGGCTCTTTCACCTGAGAACATTTCGCCAAAATACAGAATTTCCTTAGCCGCTTTTTGGCCAACTAAACGCTGAAAACGCTGAGTTCCTCCGCCTCCTGGAATAATCCCCAGATTAATTTCCGGAAATCCGAATTTCGTGCGTTCAGAACAAATAATCAAATCACAAGCAAGGGCAAGCTCCGCACCGCCGCCTAAAGCAAGACCATTTACAGCTGCAATTATAGGTTTTGACAGCCGTTCCATTTTTTCAAAAGCTCCTCGGGAAATTTCATTATTCTGCAGAATCTCCATTTCCGTCAGGTTCATCATCTCTTTTATGTCTGCGCCGGCTGCAAATGATCGATCGCCACTGCCCGTAATGATCACTGCTCTTACCCTGCTGTCACGGTCCAATTGATCCATCAGCATGGAAAGTTCTTTAAAAGACTGCCAGTTTAATGGATTGTGAGGGGGTCTATTCAAATAAACAGTTGCTACCCCTTGCTCAATTTCATATTTCAACACTTCTAATTCCACTTTTATTGCCCCCTCATTTTTTGTCGTGGTCATAAAATCCTGCACCTGCCTTTTTACCTGTACGTCCTGCATTTACGATTTGGCGGATAAGTTGAGGAGCTGCAAAACGACCGTCTTTAAATTCATCATAAAAATAATCCATGACGTGCAAACCAATATCGACACCTGCAAAGTCCTGCAATTCAAAAGGACCCATTGGATAATTCAATCCCAATTTAACGGCTTTATCAATATCTTCATAAGAAGCTACCCCTTCTTCAGCCAATCTGATGGCTTCAATGAATTGCGGAATCATGATTCTGTTCACGATAAATCCAGGCGAGTCTTTTTTGACTTCGATTGGTTCTTTGCCAAATGCCCTTGAAAGCTCCATTAATTTTGATACGGTATCATCGCTTGTATTATAACCACGGACCACTTCCACTAATTTCATGATTTGCGCCGGGTTAAAGAAATGCATACCCGCTACCTTCTCAGGCCGCTTGGTCGCTCCTGCAATGACTGTGATCGACATCGATGAAGTATTGGTAGCAATTATCGCTTCTTCGCCAAGAACGTTATCTAACTGGGAAAATATCGCTTTCTTCGCTTCCAAGTTCTCGATGATTGCTTCGATAACAAAGTTGGCTTCCTTTAAATCTTCCAAATTAGTCGTTGTTGTGATTTTTCCCAGCACCTCAGGCTTTTGCTCTTCCTTCATCTTGCCTCTTGCTACGCTTTTATCCATGTACGTTTCCATTCTATTAATCGCATTATCTAAAAATCGATCTTCTACATCACATAAAATTACTTTGAAACCGGATAACGCTGCTTGATGAGCGATTCCTCCCCCCATCGTTCCTGATCCTACGACCCCGATAATTGTCTCTGCCATTTTCATTTCCTCCTTTTTTAGTTAGCTCAATATCTCTTTTGCAATGACGACACGTTGTATTTGATTTGTACCTTCGTAAATTTGCATGATTTTGGCATCACGGAAATACTTCTCAACTGGATATTCCCGAATGAATCCGTAACCTCCGTGAATTTGCACCGCATCTTCGGCTACTTTCATTGCGGTATCAGCAGCGAAACATTTAGCGAAAGAAGCATGCTTCGCTGAAGGCGTACCCTGTTCCAAGAGAAAGACAGACTTATGAACCAATAACCTTGATGCTTCAATGGTCATCGCCATATCAGCCAGCATGAATTGGATGGATTGGAAATTAGCGATTGGCTTTTTAAATTGTTTTCTTTCCTTCGCATAATTTAAAGCGCCTTCATATGCTCCCTGTGCAATTCCTACCGCCTGGGCTCCAACCATCGGCCTCGCAAAAGAAAGGGCTTTCATAAAAATCTTAAAACCTTTTCCTTCTTCTCCAATTCGATTTTCAAGGGGTACAAAAACATCATCGAAGATAACCGAAGCTGTGTTAGAAGCTCTAAGCCCCATTTTCTTTTCCTTTTCACCAACCGTAATACCTTCAGAATCTCTTTCGACAACTAAAGCCGTAAAAGAATTTTCCCCGTTTTCAAGCGTCTGTTTGGCGAGTACTACATAGAAATGAGCATAACTTGCGTTGGTGATAAAACACTTTTCCCCATTTAATATGTAACCGCCATCTTTTCTTACAATAGTTGATGACATGCCAGATACATCACTGCCCGCGCCCGGTTCTGTTAAGGCAAAAGAAGCATATTGCCCTTCTTCGGTTAAACGTTTCAAATATTTTTGCTTAAGTGATTCATCCCCACCAACTAAAATTGGATAAGATGAAAGCGAATTAGCTTCCAATGAAGTTGCTATGCCAGCACAGCCTCTCGCTATTTCTTCCACGATTAAGGCATGTGATAATTTATCAATTCCAGGACCTCCGTATTCCTCAGGAATAGATAGATTGAATAGTCCACATTCCCTCAACTTGTCCATGATTTCTACCGGAAAAGCCTCTCTTTCGTCGTACTCTCTTGCTAGTGGAATGATTTCAGCATTCACTACATCCCTTGCCATCGAAACAATCGCTTGCTGATCATCTGTTAAGTTGAAATCCATAGGTGCCCTCCTAATTGACTGAATTTTTATTTTATTATCTAATAATTGTCATTATATCTCCATATATTAACCAGTTATAGGTACATAGCGTACTAAACGGATCCCTTTAATTCGTACGTTTTGTACCAATCGAGATCCAGAGTGTAAACCAACTGTGTATCATACCCTCAGTTTGAATAACCCTCATTTTATATTTGAGAAGCCGCTTTCCCATTTATCCAATGATCATAATTCAGCCTGACTAATACGTTGTACTAGGAAATATATAAATATACTCTCTTACTAACTCTTATTTGGAGAACCATTACCTGATAAAATTAATATATATATATCTTTTCCTAATTGGCAGTTACATCTTAGAATAAAAACCCTTCGAGAAGAACCATACCGAAGGAAAGTTCGCTTATCACTTGTTCTTTCCCTCATTAGTTCTTCCCATTTAATAGATAAGTATTTTTTCTCCACTTCCAAAACAGGTTAATTTTTATGTTAAGATTATTTTAGGCAAATTTTATGAAAGTAAAAGACGCAAAGCCACGGGCCTAAACCAACAATTTAGTTGTCATGGCAGCCGGGTTGCCAAGATATATCTTGATTAGATTAATTAATTATTTATTTCTTGCCCCCTTTTTAATTTGCCTAAAATTAGATAAAAGAGGGTTTTATATGTTTTTTCCTACTATTTATTCAGCTAATACAGATGAGAGACACATAGTTAAAGACAAATATACTTGTGCATGCGGCGCAAGATATAATGTATTCACTATGTTAACCAGAAGGGATCTTAGAAAGATTAGCTTCAAGCATTATAAAGAAGTAACATGTCCCGAATGTAAATCAAGCATTATTTATAAAGAATAGTTTCTGGTCTTTCTTTTGAGTAGACTTGCTTGCTCTTTCTTGGATCATTGACCTAAATTCTATTCACCCTATCATTTCGATACAGAAGCGCTCACACGTAGCTTTTTCCTCTGCACTGGCTTTCTTTCCTTCTTTCTTCTAAAGCTTGCTTGAGTCCCACCATATATCATGTAAGATGAAGAGAGAAAGCTTGTGCAAGTAAACAAAAGGCTTCTTAAATCTTATAAACTCTTCTATTACTAATGGAATCGCAGATAAAATTTTTCAAAAAAAAAGCCCCCTTCAAGGCCTTTTATCATTGATTATGAGGAGGACACATTTTGTTAGTCTATAACTGGCTGGATTGATATAAATCATGAAGTTTATAAGCAATCATCAGATTTAATCGCGTTTCTGCGTCTTCTAGATCCATGTCTAGAATGTCACGAATTCTTTCCAACCTGTAGCGCAGAGTACTGCGGTGTATGAAAAGTACATCCATGGTATTTTTCAGATTTCCGTTATTAAATAAATAGGCTCTTAGCGTATTCATAAGATCTGCTCCACTTCCCTTTGCATATTCCATCAACGGAGCTAAATACTTTTTCAGAAATAAATCAGCAAGTGCAGGGTCTTTCAGGTTATTTAAAAGAGAATACGAACCCAATTCATCAAATATAGCTAGACCATTTTTCGGGAAGCCATTTCGACTAACATTATAAGCATGCATGGCCTGTTTGTAGGCATAATAATAATCCTCCAGCTTATCCGTCGCCCCTCCCACTCCCATATAAATCGTCAAGGAAAGCTTTTTGAAAATCGGTTGCTCTCTAAGATATTGATATAACTCTCCCCAATAAGAGGAAGCCAGGTCTTTTTCTCTTTCTACTGGAATCATGAGAATCATCATATCATCTCTTTTAGTCACGATGATTTCTTTGTATTTAAGATACAGCTGTTCTTTCATATGATCCCATTCCGAGGCTTTTTCTGCTTCTCTCTCGATCAGGTTCGAATGGGCAAGTAAAGATTCCTCTTCCAGTTTTAATGCAGCAATCCGGTGTGGCCGATATAAATCTATGTTCATTAGCGTCGCGTATTCCACTATTTTAGCCTTATCCTCTATCTTCTCTTCAAACAGTTTAGTTATATAACTGTCCTTCACCTGCTCTTTAGTTTCTATGATCAGTTTTTGTTTGATGAACTGAATGGCATATACATTTAGCGCATGTCCAATTGTTAAATTCGTAACCTCATCCACAGCATTCTTATTTGTGATGATCGCTAAATAGCCTAATAATTCCCCACTTCCTATTACAGGCCAAAAACCAATCGCAGTAGAATCCTTTTTAAAATCTCCGAGCCATATTCCCCGTTTTTCCTTACTGATTTTCGCTTTCTCTTTCTCAATAAGACTATATATATCGGGAAGTGAATATTCATCCTCGTTTTCTAGATGAATAGAGATGTACCTGAAGAATCTATCAAAAAGAATGATTGAACAGGACAACAACCCGCTGAGGGTATCCGTGATGACATCAAAATCTTCCCCGTACAATGTCTCTTTGACCAGTTCCTGCTGATATCCCATAATCTTTTGTAACCGCTGCTTTAAATGAATTTCATTTAAATATAATCTAGCGTTTTCAAATAATGCGGCCACATGGTTTGATAAAAATTTTAGAAGCTCAAGGTCCCCCACTGTGAATGCGCCCATTGCCTTATTGGCTAAATGAATCATTCCCACAGTCTTAAGATTAACCACCAACGGAACCGACAACTGAAAGCCACCCGATTTTTCAAAAAATGGAAAGTATGTACTTAATTCATTCTCTCCTATAACCCTAATATTTTCTTCCAGTTTAGGAGAGCCTATCAAAGGGCTTTGCAAATAAAAACAGTTTTCCGATTCATCGAACAAATAGATGGAGGCGTCCTCCGCCATCGTACCTTGGCATGATAGCTCTAGCACCTTTTGCACTAACTCTTCCATCGATGAACCCGGGGTCACATTTTCATTGACCCATCTTATGCTGCTTAACTTTCGTTTCTCAAATTCCTTCTCCTTTGCAAGCTGCATAGCAACTGCGACATCTTTTCCAAATTCAACAAAAATTTGCTCAACTTCAGAAATTAAAGGAACGAAATTATGAAAACCAATAATACAGAACCCATAGCTGATTCCATCATCTTTTAAAGGTACGGTAAACCAGGTTGAAATTCTTTCATTTTTCATTAACTTATAAAATTTGCAATTGAGGCTGCTTTCTTCTTTTCTAATATCCCATCCTTCTTCGAGAATCTCCGGAGAGCATTCACTTAGGTGAATTGGAAAGGAATCTGCAAAATGCGGCGAACCTCCTTTCCAGACTTTTGGATATAAGATATCATCTTCTCTTAAAACGATTGCCACGAAATCCCATGAAAACTCCAGTTGAAATGATTCTACCGTAAAATCTAATGTTTCTTGAATTGTATCGAATTTCACTAAATTTCTTGCAGTCAATCTTAAATGCGTTTCAATTTTTTCTACTAATTTCGTTCTCTTCTCACTTTTATTCATAGGAGCATCCCCTGTTCTTATCCATTGTTGAAGAATAACCCACAGTAAATACAGAAAAATCAGTATATTAATAGTAACATATCGCAAAAGGTAAACAGAAGTCTTTGGAAATTCAAACATTTAAACCCAATGATTCATACCTCACCAAAGTCGAAAAAATGCCCTAGATCCCCCCCTATACCCCTTATCGATACATTTCACTTAAAGTATTTCTTCCCCTTCTGTGAGACATCCAGACTTTTTGTCTCAAAAGTAAAAAGCTAATCAATGAATAGCCCATATTTAGTTGTTTCTATTATCCATAGATAGAATGAATAAGCCATGCTATAATTTATTGCGTTAAAAAAGCAAATTAAAACACATATATAATGAAAAAAGGAGTGTTTCTTTGAATACATCTATATTAAAACAGGAGTGGTTCGGCAACGTTCGCGGAGATGTTCTTTCCGGTATTGTCGTGGCACTGGCACTGATTCCTGAGGCGATTGCCTTTTCCATTATTGCCGGGGTCGACCCAATGGTAGGGTTATATGCCTCTTTCTGTATCGCCATCGTCATCTCTTTTGTCGGCGGAAGACCAGGTATGATTTCAGCCGCTACTGGGGCAATGGCGCTAGTCATGGTTGATCTTGTAAAAGATCATGGCTTGAACTATTTACTTGCAGCAACAATTTTAACTGGTATACTGCAAGTTTTACTAGGGGTCTTCAAAATTGGAAAGTTAATGAAGTTTATCCCGAAGCCTGTTATGACTGGTTTTGTGAATTCTCTAGCCATTTTGATTTTCACGGCCCAACTTACTCATTTCGTGGGTGAAACGTGGATTATGTATGTCATGACGGCAGTTTCACTTGCAATCATCTATCTTTTTCCACGCATCACCAAAATCATTCCTTCACCACTGGTCGCTATCATATTCATGACTATTGTAGCAGTTACAACAGGGGCCACTGTGCGTACTGTTGGGGATATGGGGCAATTGACCGAGGCTCTTCCAATGTTCATGCTTCCAGATATTCCTTTTACATTTGAAACATTGGCTATCATTTTTCCTTATTCCATAGCACTTGCATTTGTCGGGTTGCTTGAATCATTATTGACGGCTCAAATTGTCGATGAGATGACCGATACAGATAGCAACAAAAATAGGGAAGCCAAAGGCCAGGGCATTGCGAATATTATCGCCGGGTGTTTCGGCGGTATGGCAGGATGCGCAATGATTGGTCAATCTGGAATTAACATTAAGTCTGGCGGCAGAGGTCGGCTTTCAACATTTGTTGCCGGGGCTTTTTTGATGGTTTTAATCGTGATACTGAATGACGTCCTTATTAAAATTCCAATGGCAGCCCTTGTTGCAGTCATGATTATGGTTTCAATAGGAACATTCGACTGGTCTTCCTTGAAGAGGATCGGACTAGCTCCTAAGACGGATGCAGCTGTAATGATTGTAACTGTCATCATTGTTCTTTATACGCATGATTTATCAAAAGGCGTATTTGCCGGCGTTCTCTTGAGCATGATTTTCTTCTCGGCTAAAATTTCTAAAGTGTCGGTTGAAAAAACAGAGGACATTCAGGCTAAGAAAATTATTTATCGTATAACCGGACAATTATTTTTCGCCTCGGTTCAGGACTTTGTTTCCAAGTTCGATGTAAATGAAAAGGCTGATTCCATCACCATTGATTTTTCCCATTCAAAAATATGGGATGCTTCTGCAGTCGGCGCAGTTGATAAGGTTGTCCTTAAATATCGGCTACATGGTAAATCTGTTCAGGTGCTTGGTCTCGATCATGAAAGTTCCCAATTGCTTGAAAAGCTCGCCACTTATGATAGTAAAATATCTTAAGTTTAAATTTTGCTGAATAGAAACTTTTTAAACCGACAAAATAGATAACATGAAATATATCTAGATGGAAGGAGCAAAAAGTATGATATCCGAGCAGGATTATACGGCAGCAAACCTGTCACAAGATTTACTGAATGAACTAAAAAGCTTTGAAAGCAAGCTAGGCCAGGACGCAAATAAAGAACTAATTGTTATCGCCTATGAAAAAGAGAAGGAAGCTTTGAATTAAAAAAAAGACTCAAACGTCATTTAAATGGCTTGTTTGAGTCCTTTTTTATAGACATGATTGAAATTTGTTGACCCTCACAATATTACATAAAAAGGGTGCTCGAAGTTTTCAGAGCACCCTTTTCACCTCTTTATTTACTGAATATGTCCGTTAAAACCGGCACGATTTGTTTTTTACGTGATACAACGCCCTCTAAGACGGCAATGTTGTTGCTCAATGTAACGTTATAAGCTTTTTCAACTGCTTCCGTTGATTTCCCAAGAGCCAAGGCAACAGAATCATTTGTTAATATATCCGTTACAACGAATAAGAATAAATCTAATTCTTTCGTAGCAATAACAGCTTCAATAGCTGCTTCTAATTCAGCTTGTTTTGCAAGAACTTCGTTCGGATCCACAGCATTGACTTGAGCAATCTCCACTTTCGCAGTTCCCATAGAGAATTCTTTTGCATCAAGAGTAATTAGCTGGGCAATTGTTTTGTCGCTCAGGTCAGCGCCTGCTTTTAACATTTCTAAGCCATATGTTTCAGCATTTACTCCGGCAATCTCCGCTAATTCCATTGCTGCTGCAACATCTTGCTCTGTGCAGGTTGGAGATTTGAACAATAAAGAATCGGAAATGATGGCAGATAGCATTAGACCTGCGATTGCTTTAGGCACTTCAATACCGTTTTCTTTATAGATTTTATTTAAAATAGTTGCCGTGCAGCCAACTGGTTCTGCGCGGTAATATAAAGGATCGCTTGTTTCAAAGTTAGCGATACGGTGGTGGTCGATAACTTCTAAAACACGGACTTGGTCAATGTCTTCAGCACTTTGCTGGCGTTCGTTGTGATCGACTAAAATTACACCATCCGCTTCCCCTGCCACTTTTTCTACAAGACGAGGAGCTTCGAATTTGAATTGGTCTAATGCATATTGAGTTTCACCATTCACTTCACCAAGACGAACAGGTTCAGCATTGATACCTAGTTGTTTTTTCAGATCCGCATAAGCGATAGCTGAACAAATTGTGTCTGTATCTGGGTTTTTATGTCCAAAAACTAATACTTTTTCCAAGATTATTTCTCCTTTTTAATAAAAATTTTTCCGGGAACCCCATCATTACAATAAGGGAGAGCCACCTTTACTATACACTTTATTTTAACATAAAATCACTTACATTCAGCGTTTGAATTTCCCATTTTTCTATTAATTCTTTCACTCTTTTCCCCTCTCTCCTCACTTTGTCAATAGATAAGGATTGGTTTTTATCAAATATATTAGTTGAATTATCGTCTCATATGGATTACGATAATATAAGCAGAAATACTAGATATTGATATTAAAAACCACACACATAACTATATATAGAATTATTTGTAATCCAAGGTGCCAGTGATGGCTGAAAAGGGAATCCGGTGTAAACCCGGAACTGTCCCCGCAACTGTAAATGTGACGAAATGAGAAAACCACTGTATAGCTCTTTATACGGGAAGAACTCAAAGTAGGATGATCATGAGTCAGGAGACCTGCCTGGATTTTTCACGTTTCTTATTCTTCGGGGATTGAGATGATGAAACGATAGTATAATGGCTATTTTTTCATGGCTCTTTTATTCTATCGTTTGATCCGCTCAATTTATTGGGCGGATTTTTTTATTTAACGGAAGTTTACAAGGAGGATTATTCATGACTCAAACATATAACTCTACTATAGTGAAAAATGACACAGAAACAAGTTCTATCCAGCTCGAGATGTTATCCAAGGAATTCGAAGGCCGGCTAGATATGGAAAAGTTCAAAAAGCGTTTTACAAAATGGCTAGATCGTAAAAGTGACTCAACAGAAGAACAAACTTCAAAAAAACTGATCCAGCTTGCTCTCGAAAGTGTAGACATAGATGCTCCAGATTGGACGTTTGTTGCTGCGGCAGAACTTTTGAATACGATGTACAGGGATGCACAAGCGAATCGCGGTTATGAGAACGTGAGCTACGGACCGTTCTATGAATTAATCGCAGGACTCTCTCAACAGCAAGAGGGGGAACGCTACCCGATTTATAAACCCGAACTACTCGACTCTTACTCCAAAGAAGAAATTGAAGAATTAGGCTTAGTGATCGATCCGGAAAAAGATAAACTATTTTCTTATATCGGCATCTACTTATTAAACGACCGCTACCTAGCCCGTCCGAAAAAAGACAAGGTCTACGAACTGCCTCAGGAGCGCTTCATGATCATCGCTATGGAAATTATGAGAATGGAAAAAACAGAACACCGCCTGCAACTTGTCAAAGAGGCATACTGGGCGATGTCCAATCTGTATATGACCGTCGCGACACCTACCCTATCAAACGCAGGAAAAACTCACGGTCAGTTAAGTTCATGCTTTATTGACGCGATTGAAGATTCTATTGATGGCATTTATCTATCCAACTACGATGCCGCTAAAGTATCTAAATTCGGCGGTGGTGTAGGACTTTATGTCGGTAAAATCCGCTCACTTGGTTCTGATATCCGTGGTTTTTCTGGAAACAGTTCAGGCACAACCCCTTGGATCCGTTTGTTTAACCAGACTGCTGTCAGCGTCGATCAATTGGGCCAGCGTAAAGGAGCAATCGCGATTTATTTGGATGCCTGGCATAAAGATATCATGAGTTTCCTTGACTTAAAGACACAAAACGGTGATGACCGGTTGAAAGCTCATGATATTTTTACAGGTGTATGTATTCCTGATCTGTTCATGGAAGCCGTACGCGATCGGAAAGAATGGTATCTTTTCGACCCACATACCGTAAAGCAAACCCTTGGATTCTCACTCGAAGATTTTTATGACGAGAAAAAAGGCGAAGGAAGCTTCAGAAATCATTACGCTCAAGCTGTGGAGGCTGCGGAAAATGGCACACTTCCTAGCTATAGCTTTGAAAAAATCAACGCGATGGACATTATGAAAAGCATTATGATTTCTCAGCTAGAAGAAGGCGTACCCTATATGTTCTACCGTGATGAAGTGAACCGTAAGAATCCTAATAAACATAAAGGAATGATTTATTGTTCCAACCTTTGCACAGAGATTGCTCAAAACTTAAGCCCTTCAACGATCACGGATGAATACGAAACTGAAGATGGCGATGTAGTTGTAGTTCGTAAAAGCGGCGATTTCGTTGTATGTAACCTTTCTTCCATTAACCTGCCTCGCGCGGTAAGTAGCGATGTATTAGAAAGATTGATTCCGATTCAGATCCGCATGCTCGATAACGTCATTGATGTGAACAATCTTCCGGTCAAGCAAGCATCCATCTCAAACAAGCGTTACAGGGCAATTGGCTTAGGAACATTTGGATGGCATCATTTACTTGCCACCCAGAATATATATTGGGAATCAGATGAGGCCGTTCAATATGCTGATACTTTATACGAAAAAATTGCTTACTTAACAATCAAAGCGTCCAATGAATTGGCTAAGGAAAAAGGAACGTATCCATATTTTGAAGGATCTGATTGGCAAACAGGCCAATATTTCGAACTTCGTGACTATACTGATGAAAAATGGATGGATTTAAAAGAAAATGTGCAGCTACACGGTACCCGTAATGGATATTTAATGGCCATTGCACCTAATTCATCAACGGCTAAAATCGGTAACTCCACTGATGGAATCGATCCCTTATATGAAATTGAATTTTATGAAGAAAAGAAAAACTTCAAATTCAAAGTGACAGCACCCGGATTGACGCCTAATACGTATGAATATTATAAAAAAACACGATTTAACTTGGACCAACTGGAAAGCATCAGACAAAATGCAGCCCGTCAGCGTCATATTGACCAAGCTATCAGCTTTAACCTGTATGTCCACAACACAATCAAGGCTAAAGTTCTATTGGATATCCATTTAACAGCATGGGAAAGCGGATTAAAATCAACATATTATGTTCGTTCCACTTCATCTGAATATGATAATGCCTGCGAAAGTTGCTCAAGTTAACGATCAAATCAGTAATCTATTTTTAAAGGAGTTTTACGAATGACCAATCATATCAAAAAAATCCGGATGCTCGAACCTACGCATCCAACTAAAGCAACGGGCGTATTCAAAGGGGAAGCTTCAGGCTTTCTTCTTTGGAACGATATTCAGTATGAAAAATTCTATGATACGTATACACAACTCATCAATAACTTTTGGAAGCCTTCGAGCGTGAACATGATTCAGGATAAAAAGCAGTGGGGCGAATTAGATGAAGATATCCAGGATGCTTTCCTTGATATCCTTACGATGATTGCAGGAATGGACAGCCTTCAAACGCCGACTTTAGTGGAAATCCTTCGTTACATCAAAGACCCGGCAGCAAAAGCGATCCTGGCCAACATGGCCCAGCAGGAATCTATTCATAATGAATCTTATTCCTATATCCTTGCTTCCTTGATTCCGGTAGGCAAGCAAAAACAACTTTTCGACCGCATTAAAGAACACCCGGAAGTGATAAAGCGGAATCAACCGATTGTGGATGCCTATCAAACGTTTGTGGACGATCCTAGTCCTCAACACTTATTTGAAGCACTCATCCATTCCACGAACCTCGAAGGTATTTATTTCTACCTGGCATTCGCCTTCTATTACAACTTAGGGCGTCAAAACCTAATGACTGGTTCGGCTACAATGATTTCCTATATACATCGCGATGAAATGGTTCACTTCGATTTCATTGGAATGCTCGTACAAATCTTGATGTATGAATACCCGGAGTTAAATAATGAAGAAAACACGAAGTTCATCTATACAACGATTGAAAGAGCAGTTGAACTTGAAAAAGAATGGTCTGAGTATATGCTTGAGGATATCCAAACCAAAGCAGATATAGACTTGGAAGAATTCAACGAGTACATCGAATACATCGCCAACAAACGACTGCGTATGCTAGGACTTGAAAACTTGTATCAAGAGTATAGTGAGAACCCGATGCCATGGATTAAAACATTCGACGACGAATCTATTGGCCTCACCAAAACTGATTTCTTTGAACAAAAATCAAGAACATACAGTCAAGTAAATGCTAGCAATGGGTTCGATGAGCTATAAAATTGCAATTGTTTATCATTCGGCCGGCGGCAATACAAAAGCACTAGCTGAAGCCCTTGCTTCCCTATTGCCAGAAGCAGAACTTTTTCGAACTAGCGAATTTGATACTGGTATATTGCCAGAATACGATGCATTGATCATCGGTACCTATACATGGGGTAATGGAGAGCTTCCTGCCAAAACAGCTGCCTTTTATGCGGAACTAGAGCAATTACCGATTTCTCATCTAAAGACAGGCGTCTTCGGGACAGGAGAAACCAATTACAATCATTTTTGCGGAGCGGTCGATCATTTTCGGGACATGCTATTTGCAAAGAGCCAGTTATTGGTGACTTTAAAAATCGAACAAATGTATCAAGAATCAGACTTGCCAAGACTTCAAAAGTTCGCCTCTTTATTTAGGAACTGAATGAAAGGGATATGCGATTATGCATATCCCTTTCATTCGTTAATTAGTAAAAAACAGAATCCTGATTATGAAAATCATTTAATCCCTGCATCATACTAAGGATAATAATGGTATATAATGAAGAAAAAAGGAGAAACCCTATGGCTGATACTATCGCTCAGTTACTCCCCATACTTTTTATGCTATTGTTTGCAGTAATCTTAATATTTTTAGTAATTAACCTGTCCCAGCATTTTAATCGTTCTAAACGGATCGAAGAAAAATTGGATAAATTACTTAAGGAAATAGCCAACAATAAAGGGGATTAAAAATTTTTTCTTTTCAGAGGAAAAATAAAAAGACTCCAGAATCGGAGTCTTTTTTTATAAGCGTTCAATTATTTTTGAACGTTAGCTGCTTGTGGTCCACGAGCGCCTTGCTCGATTTCGAAAGAAACTTCTTGGCCTTCTTCAAGAGTTTTGAAGCCTTCGCCTTGGATAGCTGAGAAATGTACGAATACATCGTCTTGGCCTTCAACTTCGATGAAACCGAAACCTTTTTCTGCGTTAAACCATTTTACTTTACCTTGTACCATGATAGTTCCTCCTGTGTTTGGAAAAATCCATTTTATTACTATTTTTGGTTCTGGATAATGTTTCAAGAGGAATCCTATAACGGTAAATCCATCTATCAAACTTATTCCGAACAAAAATAATTACTTATATTATATCATGGAAAATCAAAAAAAAACATGATTATCGCTGTAATTCCAACGACAAATTATCCTAAAATTCTACATTTTTCTCTTCTTGCTTTGGCGGAAACCTTCGTCCAGTAAATAGCGCTCTGCCTCAATCGGGCTCTCGAAACACTCCTCCAAATTCGATCCAGAGTATACGTTCCAGAGTTGATCTTCTCTAACAAGCGAAAGCTCCTGCTTTTCAAGTCCAATCCATGTTCCTTCCAACCTAGCGAACTCGTTTTCTTCTTCTTCTTCTTCGATTTCAACCGGAGGTTCGGATAGATAAGCTATGCTTTTTTGAATCAAATCTTTTAATTCCTCTTCAGTATAGTCACGTATATTGATAAATCCTTTACGGTCAGTTTCTTTCTTTCTCATATGCCCTGCGTATACGAATCCATTTCCATTTGGATGCAGGTGCTGAACGACGATCTTTTTCTCTTGGACACTTTCTAGATAGTGGAAATTCACACGGCCCAGTGAAACATCTTTCCTCTGTAATTCAGGAAAAGTTTCAATAATGCTCAATTTTTCTTCAAATGTTAACAAATTTCTTCCTCATTTCATTAGTTCATATTGTTTGTCGATTATAACATAGACTGATTAGAAACAATAATCTTCCTCGTCATCATCTATTATAATGTAACTAAAGGATGTGATTATTTGATAAAAAAAATTCAAGTCCTAGACTCTAATTATGGACAACAGCTTTTTATGCTTCAGAAAAAAGCCTATCAGATAGAAGCAAATATTATTGAATTTACCGATATTCCCCCATTATTAGAAACATATGACCAATTTTTAAATTGTAATGAAACGTTTATCGGCTTTTTCAAGGCCGATACATTAGCTGGAGCAATATCCTATACAAAAGAAATTATGCATATGGAGATTTGCCGAATTGTCGTCCATCCAGATTATTTTCGACAAGGAATAGCAGAAACACTGCTGAATCATCTTCAATTTACTTGTAAATGGGAAAAACTATCCGTTTCGACCGGTAAAATGAACCTGCCTGCAAGAAAACTGTACGAAAAAAACGGCTTCACGCATACAAAAGATGTAGAAGCCGCACCTCATTTTTTTATTAGTCTATATGAAAAAAATCATTCATTTAATGTACGTCACGACAAAGAGCATGATGAATGAAATAGCAATGATTACACCGACCCATAGCCAGGCTAATGTCATATTCCCGGAGTCCATGGCGATATAAATAGCGGTAGGAATTGTCTGTGTCTGTCCGGGAATATTTCCGGCAAACATAAGCGTCGCCCCGAATTCCCCCAAAGCCCGTGCAGAACTCAATATGGCACCTGTGACGATTGATTTAACCGCCAATGGAAGGGATACTAGCAGAAACAACCTCCACTCGCCTGCCCCATCAACTCTTGCTGCATTCTCGATTTCTTCATCTATACCTTCAAAACCTGTTTTAGCGGATTGGTACATAAGTGGAAAAGCGACAACGGTAGATGCAATAACCGCTGCCCACCATGTGAACATTAAGGGCTGATTAAAAACCCTTTCAATGAATTCACCCAGCCTTCCGTTTTTCCCAAAAATCACAATCAATAAAAAACCGACGACAGAAGGAGGCAAAACAAGTGGTAATAAAAATGCGGTTTCCAATAGGATTTTTCCTCTGAATTGCTTTTTAGCCATTATTCGTGCAAGGAAAATTCCTAGAATAAAAACCAGGATACCTGCGAGTCCCGCTACCTGGATCGATAGTCTGACTGGTGACCAAAAATCTGCTGTCATGATACTATCCACACATCCTTAGAAAAAAAGAGCGTATCTTGGACTTTGTTCGTTACTTGCATTGAATCGAACGTTTCCATCACATATTGCCCGGCTTTAACAATTTTTGGTGTGCTGCTCGCAGCTGTCTTCGCTGCTTTCGATTTATTATCTTCATCCTTATGTAATGCCATTATGGTTTTATTGCCTATAAAATCAATACATTCGTATATGATCCAATCATTCACTATGCAATTAAATGGAGATTCATCCGTTGAAATAAACAAATTAACCGGTGTAACATTGAAAATTTGCTGCTGTTGCCGCACTAAAGAATCAAGATTATATGGCAGCGTACTATCATTGTTTACTTTATTAAAGGCAGATTGCATTTCATTTTCTCCCTTTCTTTTCAAAATAACTTTTAAGTTTATTTTTCTTGACATATTGCTGACACAAAGAAACGTTAAAGTAAGAGTATCACAAAAACAAAAATAATTTCATTCCATAAACTTTTAACACTTTGAAGGAGTCGATTTTAAATGGTAACAATTTATACTACTCCAAGCAGTTTAGCCTGTCGTAAAGCAAAAGCTTGGCTTAAGAAAAACGAAATTTCCTACAATGAACGTAATTTATATTCACAACCTCTTTCTATAGAAGAAATTAAAGAGATTTTACGTAAAACAGAAGGCGGTACAGATGAAATCATCTCAACCCGTTCTAAAAAATTCAATAGCTTAAATATCGATATAAATAATACACCACTTAATGATCTTTGTAAGCTTATTCAAGATAACCCGGATTTACTTCGCCGACCAATCATTTTCGACCATAAGAACTTGCATGCCGGTTATAACGAAGAAGAAATGGGACGCTTCCTTCCTAGAAATGTACGTCATGTTCAATTATGGCGCGCAATCAGCCAACTGGATTATCAGCCATCCCCCATCGGTGCATAATTAGAGGGTTGTCCATTAAAGCGGACAACCCTTTTTTTATATCTGATTTGCTTTCTCTACAATAATTGTAAACGTCGTCACTTGTTCATTACTTTCTTTCGGCACAAGATCTCCCTTTTGCGCTTTGGCAAACATCTTGCTGAATGGCAGTCCTAAACCTAAACCACGTATCTTCAGCTTTTTGTCTTCACCTCGATAAAACGGTTCGAACAAATACTGTTGTTCATGTACAGGAATTAAAATAACTATTAAGTTTATTTTTCTTGACATATTGCTGACACAAAGAAACGTTAAAGTAAGAGTATAACAAATACAAAAATAATTCATTCCATAAACTTTATTACTTTGAAGGAGTCGATTTTAAATGGTAACAATTTATACTACTCCAAGCAGTTTAGCCTGTCGTAAAGCAAAAGCTTGGCTTAAGAAAAACGAAATTTCCTACAATGAACGTAATTTATATTCACAACCACTTTCTATAGAAGAAATTAAAGAGGTTTTACGTAAAACAGAAGGCGGTACAGATGAAATCATCTCAACCCGTTCTAAAAAATTCAGTAGCTTAAATATCGATATAAATAATACACCATTAAATGATCTTTGTAAGCTTATTCAAGATAACCCGGATTTACTTCGCCGACCAATTATTTTTGACCATAAGAATTTACATGCCGGTTATAACGAAGAAGAAATGGGACGCTTCCTTCCTAGAAATGTACGTCATGTTCAATTATGGCGTGCAATCAGCCAACTGGATTATCAACCATCCCACATCGGTGCATAATTAGAGGGTTGTCCATTAAAGCGGACAACCCTTTTTTTCATATCTGATTTGCTTTCTCTACAATAATTGTAAACGTCGTCCCTTGTTCATTACTTTCTTTCAGCACAAGATCTCCCTTTTGCGCTTTGGCAAGCATCTTGCTGAATGGCAGTCCTAAACCTAAACCACGTATCTTCAGCTTTTTGTCTTCACCTCGATAAAACGGTTCGAACACATACTGTTGTTCATGTACAGGAATTCCTCGGCCACTGTCCTGCACATCAATACATATCCTATTGTCTTCCTTCTCATAAAGATTAATCTCTAGTTTCCCTATGCCATCAAGTGAATGCCTGGCATTATTTAAAAGGTTAATGACAATTTGCTGCATCCGCAAAGAATCAATTTGGCCAAAAATAGGTTCTTCAGGAACCTTTATATCCAGATTAAACTCTTGATCATCCTGGGTGACTTGCCAACGATAGGCGATTTCCTGGATGAATGTATTGATATTTTCTTTTTGTACTCGAATTTTAAAGGCACCTGCTGAAATAGCATTATAATTGAGCAAATCCTCTATCATTCCTTGCAAGCGATGTGTTTCCTTTAAGGAAATATCCAAGAATTCCTTACTTTGCTCTCCGGTAACAACATCATCCTTAACTGCTTGAATTAGTCCGCTAATGGAGGTAACCGGTGTTTTCAAATCATGGGTGACACCTGCAAGCAATTCCGCCCTTAATTTTTCCATGGCCTTTAAACGATTGGTCATTTCCTTAAATGACTCTATTAGTTCATAAATTTCTTCTTCCCTTATGTCCTCTTCCTCTTTGAAATGGATGTCATAGTTGCCCTCACGAACCTGAACGGCAGCGTTAGCGACGTCTTGAATTGGCCTCGAAATCTGTCTCGAAAGTAGATAAATGACTCCTGTGCCCAGCACGAGGAGGCCTCCAATCATGATTGCCAACAAGCCATGGTCCTGGTTGAGTTCTTTTAATGCCCCTTCTTCCTGGGCAATGACTACCCATCCCTTAGTCTCTTCATTAAACGTAATGGGAGATTTGACGACATATACTTTGTTGTCCGAAATTTTGACCTTCTGAATTAACTCAGGATTTTTCATAATAACGCTAGGAAGCTTATTTTTATCTGCATCTATATATAATTGAGGCATCGTATAAATAATGCTGCCATCGGGATCGACGATATAGATAATCGGCTGCTGGTTCAAGTGAAGGATTTTTTCCCTTTCCTCAACGATTTCCGAAAGGATAGGCCCAACGACAATCTGACCATTTGCCTTTATCGCACGGTCAGATGTTTCATCAGCTAAGTACTTAAGGAGGCTTAACCTATATTCTAATGCGGTTTTTTCCATCCACCACAATGAAAAAATAGATAATAATACCAATCCCGAAATCAAGGTCAATACGTATCTCTTCGTCCAATAGCGCTGCAAAGTGGTTCTTTTTCTAGTTTTCATAGACACTAAGTTGATACCCCAATCCACGCAATGTTTTAATTTCCCCTTCACAAGAAGGCCATGAATCGATTGCCTTTCTTATTCGTTTGATCGCCAGGTCCACGGCGCGGTCACTTCCATCATAATCCATGCCCCATACTTGATCGAGTAGCTGCTCTCTCGTAAAAATCTGATTCGGATGCTTAGCGAAAAAAATGAGCAGCGACAAATCACGAGGCGTCAAGTTTATCTCTTCCCCTTTTATTTTCACCATATAGGATTGATCATCTATGGATAAACTACCAAACTGATGTATATGATTTTCTTCACCAACAATCGTCGAGGATCTTCTTAAAACGGCATGTACCCTGGCCACGACTTCATCGGCAACAAAAGGTTTAGAGATATAATCATCTGCGCCTGACTTAAATCCAGATAATCGGTAATCAACATCGTTCAGCGCAGTCAACATAATAACCGGGCACATATCGTTCTCCCGAATTTCCTTCAAGATGTCCCAACCTTCCTTACCCGGTAGCATTACATCAAGTAGCACAAGGTCTGGGTTCGTTTCTTCAAAAATAGGAACAGCCTTTAGCCCATCATATACTTGGACTACATCAAAACCCTCACGCTCTAAATATGCTTTCAATACCATAGAAATGGCAATTTCATCTTCAACGACAAGAATTTTCTTCATTAAGGGATTCCTCCTTCCTGAATTATAGTGGAATCATTTTGCATTCGCCAACCATCCAAGTCAGCAAGGCATTTTTTCTCCATCATACCCTTTTAATGTGTCAGGATTATGTTCGCAGTAAAATTCGCGGATGCTTTTTCTACATAGTATTTCTATTACCTCTGCTCCTCTTCCTTTTTTTTAAACGTTCTCTCTAGTCTAACACTGAGAATTAAAATTGTTGCTTGTACTTTCTGAGGAATTCCCTTTTACTAACACCTTAAAGAGGTTGGCTCTGACACTTGAGCCAACCTCTTTTCAATTACATGTCTCATGGGGATTTGGACAGCCCACTTCCTGTTTTTCCACTTGAATTGTACTGTGTTCAATACCAAATTGATCATGTAGAAGCCTTTGCCCTTCTGCTAAAACTGTATCGTGATTGCCGTTTTCATCAATAACAACATGACAGCTCATCGTCAAAAAACCAGATGTAATCGTCCAGATATGGAGATCATGGACATCGGACACATTCGGCAATTCTTTCAATGAATTTTTCACTTCTTCCATATCTACTTGATCGGGTGTCCCCTCCATCAAGATATGGAAAGAATCCCTCACTACTCTAAAGCCGCTGATAATAATTAAAATCGCTACAACAACACTTGCAATCGGGTCTGCGATTCCCCAATCGAAGAAATAAATCAAGAGTGCTGCCGCAATTGCACCCACTGAACCAAGCATATCGCCAATTACATGTAAAAAGGCACTCCGTACATTCAAGTTATCGTCTTTATCTCCGCTCATTAAAATCCATGCTGCAATGATATTCACCAGTAAGCCAATGATTGAAATCATTAACATTCCTAGACTTTGCACCTCAGGAGGATTCACAAACCTTCTAATCGCCTCGATGAAAATAAATACTGATATAACAATCAAGGTCAAACCATTCAAACATGCAGCAATGATTTCAAATCGCTTATATCCATAAGATTTAGTCTGTGTTGCTTTTTTTTCACCCAATCTTATTGCTGTATAGCTTAGGCCTAGTGCAGCCGCATCACTTAGCATATGACCTGCATCTGACAATAAAGCCAGACTATTTGTCATAAATCCTCCAATTACTTCGACGACCATAAATGTGGAAATCAGTAAAAAAGATGCCAACAAAGCTTTTTTATTTTCAGAATGATGATGGTGATGTCCATGATCATGAGAGTGACCATGCTGATGTCCCATGCTATCCCTCCTCTCGGATTTAAAGCTTATATATAGTATGGGATAAATTCAGAATGGTTTCAAATGATTCACTTTCGCATTTTCTGCTGTACAATTATGGAGATAGTGCATGAAAAAAATCCGAGAGATTATTTGATTTCGAAATGCGGTTGGCCTTCGCCATTTTAAATCTAAAATAAACGCTGCAGACTAAATTCCTGCAGCGTGTTCCGCCCCGTTATCCTTCCTCTTGCATTGTATCATCTACAATGGCGAGAAGGTCCTTATTAAACAATTCATTATTACAGACAAGACTGTGTTGTTCTATCTCTTCTTGTCCCCGAAGATTTATATCTTGTTCTTTTTCTTTCATAGCCTTACCTCCAAAAGAATCATGTTTTGCCTATTATCGTATCCCCATGCATGTACCTTTATGCTGAATATCCTCCCATTTTTTATAATTTATTTACGTACTAAACTCTCTGATTCCCATGGAAAGCACGTATAATGAATTCATGTTCAGGAACTTGTAAGTTCTTATACGATAATAAAAACAATGAGTTATCATATGTGACTTTTTCGAGATTCACCTGAATACCGCTGTCTTCAATCGAAACAATGGCATAAGGTGCAACTGGTTCACTATTACATCCGAGTGAACCTGGGTTTAAGTATATAGTTTGGTCATTTCTAAAATGATGTATGGGATGATGATGTCCAAATCCAATCAAATGGTGAAACTGATTCTTAAATAGTCTTTCTAAGTTATTTAGATTCGGTTCAACGATTTTACTAAATGGATTTTGACTTATGTGTTCATCTAGTTTCTTCGGTTCCATATGATAATGAGTGAAGAAAAAGGAGTAATTGTTAATCATATGTTGTATGGTGCGAGGCAATTTTTCCAGTTTGGATATAAAAGTTTGATTCATTCTTTCCGCTATCCATTCATGATGCTCTTTGACATGAATGTGACCATCTGGATGCGGTTCCCCTTTAATGATGGCCAGAACTGCTTCATCATGATTTCCGGTTATCATTGATAAATCATTTCTTGAAAATAAAAGATCCAGGACTTCATTTGTATCAGGACCTATCCCAACCATATCTCCTAAACAATAGATATGATCAATCTCATCCCTTTCATCAATAACCCTAAGAACGGCTTTTAACGCTGAAGCATTACCATGTACATCCGTTATAATGGCAACTTTCATGACTAAGTTCAGCTCCCTTCTCTTAAAATCTATATGGTATATTATAACATTTTAAACACCATCAAAAAAATATTCGGGCTTATTCCTTTCATACGCCAACGCCTATTTTCAATGAATAAGCAAACACTTCGGCCTAGAATACATAGTATGAAGTATTCCCAGTAAAGATGTTTTACTAGGTATGTAATTCATAATATGTATGAGGAGGAACAATTAAATGGGTGGACACAGAAATGAATGTTGTGACGGTGGTGGCGGTTTCGATAACGGATTTGCATTACTGATTGTGTTATTTATCCTGTTAATCATCATTGGCTGCAGTTGGGGATTCGGTGGATTCTGATAATAAATAATAATAAAAAGGCGCCTGCTAACGGCGCCTTCTTTATTATTGATTCACTTTTTGTTTCCATGTCTTCATAATGAACCAGTTGACAATCAGTGCAATTCCGCCTCGATTTTCTAAGATAAGGTGATTGATTTTCCCCTGTGATATCAATACCTCGTTTATAGGAATCTTCTCCCCTTTACTTCTAGTTACTCGAGACATCAACCACTAGCAATGATGGTATCCATCCGCTAGATTTCTATGGCTTTACATTTGAGTAAAGGTCATGGAAAGACTATTCAACTTGTCCTCCATTTGTTTTTTCGCATCATTCATCATCCCATCAAGTAATTCCTTAACCGTGGGAATATCGTCAATCAATCCTGCCACCTGTCCGCTGTTCATAAAACCATTTTTAACATCTCCGTGTATTGCACCATTAATATGATGTTCCTCTGATGTCATTTGACGATAATCCACAGGTGACAGACCTTTTTTCTCCAAATCTAAAACTTTCACTGTGTATGGGTCCTTCAATACTCTTCTAACCTGACCAACGGATCGTCCCAATATGCACGTATCATTATCAATTGCTTTGAGTAGTTTCTGTTTATATGATGGATGAAACGGTGCTTCCTTTGTAGCAATCAACCTGGTTCCTAACTGGACGCCTGAAGCTCCAAGCATTAATGCAGCAGCTAACCCCTGTCCATTGCCAATTCCTCCTGCAGCAAAAACCGGTACCGTAACATTCTTGCTAATTTGCGGGATAAGTGTAAATGTTGTTAATTCTAGATTAGAGTTAATTCCAGCAGCTTCAAACCCCTCTGCAACTAATACATCTGCCCCTGCGTCTTGCGCTTTTTGAGCATGTTTGACCGACGCAACAATAGCTATCACTTTTATATTCTTTTTATGTAAAAGTGGTATGAAAGGAGCAGGATTTCCTGCTGATAAAGATACTATAGGTATATCATGCTTAAAAACAAGATTGATTAACTCATCTGTATATGGACTAACATTTATCGGGATGTTCAACGCAAAAGTGTTATTAGTTTTTTCTTTTGTTTCAAGAATAATAGTTTCTACCTGTTCAGGGTTCATTGTACCGCACCCTATTGTGCCTAGACCCCCAGCATTAGACACAGCAGCCGCAAGACTTGCGTTGCTAATATTCCCCATACCGCCTTGTATTATTGGATATTTTATAGAAAAAAACTCACAAATATGTTTCACTTTTAACCCTCCCTATCTATTTAATGTTATACTATATTTAATAGAAAAACAATTCTGACTTTTCACAAGGAGCGATAATATGATTATTCCATACAACAATAAAAAGCCTTCTTTTGACGAAACTGTTTTTGTAGCGCCTGGTGCTCATTTAATTGGTGATATTACGATTGGGAAAGAATCTACTATTTGGTTTAACTCTGTACTACGTGGCGATGAAGATTCAATTACCATAGGAGAAAAGTGCAGTATTCAAGATAACTCCACCATTCATTTATTTGAAGGTTGTCCTGTTGTTATTGAAGACGAAGTAACAGTCGGTCATAACGTTATTTTACATGGCTGTAAAGTGGGTAGACGTTCTATTATCGGTATGGGATCTACAATTTTGGATAATGTCGAAATTGGCGAAGAATGTATTATTGGGGCAAATACATTGATTGCCGCTGGTAAAAGTATACCTCCACGTTCGCTTGTTATCGGTTCTCCAGGGAAAGTGGTTCGCAAATTGAATGATAAAGATCTTCAATTAATTCAACTTTCCATTGATACATATGTACAAAAAGGAAAGGATTTTAAAGAAGTTCTTGATTAATTGTATGCGGTGCGCATTCTCTGAGATTTCTCCATTTACTTTAAAGACTATATTACAAAAAAGAGCTGCAGTAAGTTGTCATTAGTGACTTTCTGCAGCTCTTTTTTACTTAATAATAAGAGGATGATCCTTTGCATCATAGGTTTCATCTTTCCTACATAAATCATTGTTTTCCTGAAATACGCTTTCAAAGAAACGGCTTGCTGGTTCAGCCAAGACTTGATAGTACTGACTAAATAATAATGCTGCATGATTACCGTTCCACTTTGAAGGCAAAAGTTCTTTAGGAAGACCTGGATCGATAAATAAAAACTTACGATACTCATGAACTAAATTTGTTCTTTCTACAAAGCAATCCGCATCTGACATTTCTCCTCTGCTAATAATGCTTTGATGAACGATGAATTGTTTACTGTATTTCTCAATGAAATCTTCATATTTACTCTCAATCTCAGCTAATGGCCAGCTTTTCTCGACAAGCGATTGATTTTCCTGTGGACCCTTATATTCTGAAATGAAAAAATCCACATATTCACTGATGTCATATTTCTCAATTAAAAGATTTATTTCTTTCTCTAAATTATTAGGTGAAATCCAGCAACCGTTAGAAAAACTGCCAAATCCGCTCCATAATAATTCCTTACGAAGATCATCGCGTAATTGCCGTTTATCTTCAGGTATCGTATACATTAAAATACGCCATTTACCGTCCCACTCATTTGGTTTCATCTTATAAATACGATTTGCCGCTTCTTCCATTCGCTTCACGCCGCGATCAGTCAAAAAGTAATAGCTTTTATTTCCTTGCTTTTCGGACTGAATCCAACCTTGCTTTACCATTCGCGAAACGGCTACACGTACACCCTGCTCATTATGACCGAATTCCTTTAATAAACGAATTAAACTACCTATCCAGATTTTACTTCCATAATTACGGATATAGTCTCCATATATCGTAAAAATCATGGATTGTGTATTTGTACCTATATTTCTCACCTCATCCATTAAGCATTGTTACCGATTTCACACGGAACACATAATTATTATTATATCTTTTTAAAATGAAACCGCAATATCATCTACCTGTAAATTGCGTTTTTCTCCGTTCGCTAAATGCTTGGAGAGCTTCCAATCTGTCTTCAGTTGGAATCGTTAATTCATATGCTTTTCCCTCGATGGCCATCCCTGTTTGTAAGTCTGTATTCATTCCTTGAGTGATAGCATACTTTGCTTGTTTGACTGCGACCGGCCCGTTCTTCATAATATCTGCTGCAAATTCTTCACAAACAGATATCAGGAGGTTACGCGGCACCACTTTCAAAAGAATCCCTAATTCATAAGCCTCTTCTGCTGTCAATTTTTTAGCAGTGAAAATTAATTCTTTCGCTTTCATTTCACCAATTAATCTCGGCAAACGCTGTGTACCACCTGCTCCAGGGATAATTGCCCAACTTGTTTCAGTAAGACCCAACGATACACCTTCGGCTGCAATGGCAAAGTCACACGACAGCAACCATTCAAACCCTCCCCCCAATGCATATCCATTTACGGCAGCTATAGTTGGCTGAGGTAGACCTGCGATACTATTAAATACATCGCGAATTGCTTTAACGTTTCTTCGTACTTCCGCTTCATTTAAAGTCTTTCTTTCTTTTAAATCCGCGCCTGCACTGAATGCTTTTTCTCCTGCACCAGTGAAAATAACGACGCGGATATCCCCGTCTGTATAGACCTTATTTATGACTTCCTGCAACTCAATAAGGGTCACATAGTCAAAACAATTCAATACGTCTGGACGATTCACTGTAATATAGCCGATATGATTTTCCACTTTATAAATAACATTAGACATACGTTCTCTCCCCCTTTATTTTTAAAATTAGCCCTTATGTAGACTAGCTAATAAGGGCATTCTATTAATCATTCTCAATATTTTCTATAATAGCGGATATCCCCTGGCCTACACCGACACACATCGTGGCAAGCCCGAATCGGACCTTTCGCTTTTTCATCTCGTGTACCAGTGTTGTTAATATACGTGCGCCGCTCGCTCCAAGTGGATGACCAAACGCTATCGCTCCTCCGTTTACATTCACTTTTTCCTGATCCAATTTTAATTGGCGAATACATTCAACAGATTGAGAAGCGAAGGCTTCGTTTAATTCAACTAGCCCGATGTCTTCAATAGATAAATTTGCTCTATCTAACGCTTTTTTTGTTGCATAGATAGGACCGAGGCCCATAACCGACGGCTCTAAGCCCGCTACTGCACCTACAACATATTTCGCCAGAGGTTTTAACCCAAGTTCCCTAGCTTTTTCTGCACTCATTAATAGTAACGCTGACGCTCCATCATTTACACCTGAAGCATTACCAGCCGTTACAGTACCATCTTTAAAAATTGGTTTGAGTTTTTCTAGCTTTTCAATTGTCGTGTCTGGACGCGGATGTTCATCTTTATCGATGATGACCTCATTCCCTTTCCGATCCGTATATCGAACAGGTACAATTTCATTAACAAAACGCTCATTTTCCACTGCCTTTTTCGCTCTTTGCTGACTTTGAAACGCGAATTGATCTTGATCCTTCCTTGAAACCTTAAAGCGTTGGGCTACATTTTCTGCTGTTTGCGGCATGGAATCTGCGCCATACATTTCTTCAAGCTTTTTATTCGTAAAACGCCAGCCGATCGTTGTATCTTGAAGCTCCATCGACCCACGCGGGAAATCACTCTCAGGTTTGGCCATGACATACGGCGCCCTAGTCATGCTCTCAGTCCCACCTGCGACGTAAATATCCCCTTCCCCGACAGCTATCGAGCGTGCAGCATACATAACGGCATCAAGTCCGGAGCCACACAAACGATTAATGGTTGTTCCTGCTACGTTCACTGGAAGACCTGCTAAAAGTGCAGACATTCTCGCCACATCACGGTTGTCCTCTCCTGCCTGATTTGCATTTCCGAAAATGACATCTTCAATTTGTTCCGGCGGCAGACCAGGATTCCGCTCTGTTAGCGCCTTTATTACAATTGCACCAAGATCATCCGGACGTACGCTTTTTAAGGCCCCTTTATATCTCCCAATAGGCGTTCTCACAGCATCTATAATCACAACTTCTCTCATTTTCCCACCGACTCTTCATTTTTAGTATAGTCGTATACACCTTTACCAGTCTTGCGACCGAGCCGGCCTGCTTTTACATACTGTTCAAGAAGCGGTGCCGGACGATATTTCTCACCAAGTTTACTATGTAAATATCTTAAATTATTTAAACGGGCATCCAGTCCCACTAAATCCCCAAGTTCAAATGGTCCCATTGGATAATTCAGTCCAAGTTTTATTGCCTTATCGATCTCTTCAGGTGTACCTAATCCTTCTTGAAGCATATAGAACGCTTCATTTCCAACCAGGCAGCTAATTCTGCTTGTTACAAAACCAGGGAATTCGTTAATGACTACTGTCTCTTTCCCCATTTTCTCAGCAACCTCTTTTATTACCGCTGCCGTTTCATCACTGGTTTCAAGGCCACGAACAATTTCTACTAATGGCATTTTTTGTACAGGATTGAAAAAATGCATCGCTATCGTTTTTTCAGGACGCTTTCCATAAGAACCAATTTCAGTCGGGCTCATAGTGGAAGTATTAGTAGCAAAATAGCAGTTTTCTTGTGCATGTTCTTCGATTGTTTCAAAAACGGATTTCTTAATTTCTGTCTTTTCTGGAACTGCCTCTATAATTAGATCAGCTTTTGCAGCCGCATCTTCTAAATTGGAAGAATATAAAAATCTGTTTTTTGCTGCAGCCGCTTCTTCTTGGGTAATTTTCTTGTAGCGCACACCTTTTTCGAAGATCGTTTCAATCTCTTTCTTTGCACTTTCCAACGCATCTGGATTCACATCTACCAATATTACGTCAAAGCCTCCCGTTGCCCCTACATAGGCTATACCTCTGCCCATAACTCCAGAACCTACAACCACTATATTTCTAATCATTCGATCATTCTCCTTTAAAATAGATAAAGCTGGCTGCAATGAATCAGATCAGCATTCAACTATACCTGAATTACTTTTCTGACAGATTATTCAGCCAGCTTCCTATTCAATGTTTTTATTTAATACCAAAAGGATTTAATGGACGGCTTCCATGATAGGAAATGATACTTTTTGTTTCTGTATAAAGATCCAATGTCTCAATACAAAGTTCTCGGCCGAATCCTGATTGTTTATAGCCGCCGAAAGGTGTTCCTGGAAAAGCTGAGAATGGACAGTTGACCATGACAATCCCTGCTTCGATTTGATTTGCCACACGAGTTGCGCGGCCGCCATCCTTTGTCCAAAGGGCAGAACCCAAACCAAATTCCGTATCATTCGCTAGTCTAATGGCTTCTTTTTCATCTTTGAACTTCATGATAACGACAACTGGACCAAATATTTCTTCTTTAACGACATCCATGTCATGATTAACATTCGCAATGACTGTCGGCTCATACCAATAACCACTTTCAAAGCCTTCAATAACAGCTTGTTTTCCACCCGCTAGGATTTCTGCTCCATCAGCAATAGCAGATTGAACATATTTTTCGATAACATCCAATTGTCCTTGATCAATGACTGCACCTACATGCGTTTCTTTATCTAATGGATTGCCTAATTTCAGTTTTTTCGTTTTTTCTACGAATCTAGTGACAAACTCATCGTAAATATCTTCATGTACGTATAAACGTGATCTCGCCTCACAAGATTGACCTGTATTGTAGAAAATACCATATAGGGATCCATCGATAGCTGCTTCAATGTCAGCGTCTTCAAAGACAATATTAGGAGATTTTCCGCCAAGCTCCAATGTTACCCTTTTTAATGTCTGCGAGGCTTTGCCCATAAGGTCTCTTCCGATTGGCGTAGATCCTGTGAAAGCTACTTTATTCACTTTCGGATGTTCAACAAGATAATTCCCTACATCAGATCCAGGACCAGGAATGATATTGACTACCCCAGAAGGAACGCCTGCTTCCATACAAATTTCACCTAATACAATGGCAGTAAGTGGAGTTAAAGATGCTGGCTTAACAATGACAGAACAGCCCACTGCAATGGCCGGTGCAATTTTCCAAGCTGCCATCATCATTGGATAGTTCCAAGGAATGATTTGCGCACATACTCCCACAGGTTCTTTTTCCGTATAGTTATGGAATTGACCTGGAACATTATTGACTGATCCACGATGTCCAACTATAGCTCCCGCATAAAACTCGAAGTCTTCTATCGCCTGCATAACTTGACCTTGCGCTGCAGAAATGGATTTCCCACTGTTCAAAACCTCTAATTCTACTAATTCATTGAAGCGTGAACGCATAATAGCCGCAATTTTGTTTAATACACGAGACCGCTTATTGATCGGTGTTTTTTTCCATTTGCCATTATCAAATGCTTCACGTGCAGCTTGTACTGCTTTTTCTGCATCTTCCTTAGTAGCCTTTGCAACCTTGGCAATGATTTCACCAGTCGCAGGATTAATGGCATCAATAGTAGCTCCGTTAGAACTTTCCACTCTTTCGCCGTTAATAATTAGGTGGTAATAATCACGCTTCGTTTCTGCTTTTTCAAATACTGTTTCTTGAACTTTAACCATGTAATCCCACTCCCTTTTTTATTATTTCCCAATAAATTGAGCTTTTCTTTTCTCTGCAAAGGCTGTTACACCTTCAGAATAATCTATCGTTAAGCCAGCAATTCGCTGACCTTCTGCTTCTTCTTTTAAATACTCTTCTAATGAAAGGTGATAAGATGCCTCTAAGTATCTTTTGATTAATCCAATTGCTTTCGTAGGTTTGCTTGCGATGTTTTCTGCAAAGGCTTTCACTTGCTCGTTCCATTCTTCCACACTGATTACTTTTGTAGCTAGACCCATGTTTTTCGCCTCAGCTGCAGGTACCTTTTCTCCAAATACGGATAATTCCAATGCTTTTGCATGACCAACAATTCGCGAAAGGTAATATAGATTTCCTGAATCAGGAATCAAACCAATGTTGACAAAAGCATTTAAAAAACTGGCTTTCTCGGAAACAAGACGGAAATCACATGCCAGTGCCAGACTGAAGCCAGCCCCTGCAGCCACTCCATTTACAGCTGCAATAATTGGTTTTTCACAGCTTGCTAGTTGCTGCATCATCGGGCTGTAATCTTCCCGGAGCATTTGCCCTAAATTTACACCTTCATCTACTTCAGATAAATCTTGCCCTGAACAAAAGGCTCTGCCTTCCCCAGTAATGATAATGGCACGTACTTCATCAGAGCTCGCCGATGTTTTGATCGCTTTTTGTATCTCCCTATTCATTTGGGACGTAAAGGCATTTAGTTTATCAGGACGGTTTAAAGTAAGCCATGCCACTCCGTTTTCAACCCTATATGTGATTGTTTCGTACATAGAGCACTCCTTATTCGCCTGTAAAATTAGGCTTTCTTTTTTCAACAAATGCTTTCATTCCTTCTTTTTGGTCCTCTGATGCAAAAAGAATATAGAAGTTCTTCCGTTCATATTGCATTCCCTCATATAAGGAATAATCAACGGCTTTATTTACGGATTCTTTAATCATCCTAACTGCTAGCGGGGGTTGTTTGGCTATCTTCCTTGCAAAATCAACCGTTTCCTCCATTAACAATTCTGGTGCAACAATTTTATTAATAAAGCCGTATTGTAATGCTGTTTTTGCATTGATCCTTTCGGCAGTCAATATCCATTCAAGTGCCTTCGTTTTGCCTACCAATTTCGTTAGTCTTTGTGTTCCGCCTGCACCAGGCATGACTCCCAGAGTAACTTCAGGAAAGGAAAACTGTGTGTCACTAGCGGCGATCAAAAAGTCACAGGATAAAGCAAGTTCAAAACCGCCGCCGAATACAAAACTTTTTACCGCACCAATCACGGGCTTTTTAACTAGACCCATTCGGTCCCAATCAGCAAACTGGTTAGTTAACTCCATACTGATTGGATTGTCATTCACCATCTCATCAATGTCTGCTCCAGCAGAGAATGCTTTTCCATTACCCGTCAGCAGAATCACCTTCACTTGGGAATCGCGGTCAAATGCTTCCATTGAAGAAACAATTTCGCTGACCATTTGTCGATTCAATGCATTCAATTGCTTTGGGCGATTTAAAAAGATATAGCCAATTCCGTCCTCAATTGACGTTTCAATAAATTGAAGCGCATTCATTTTACTTCTTCACCAATCATCATCGTTACAAGTTTCCCTGCAAAGCCCATTAAGTCTTTTCCTGATGCTTTTCCTTCAGGAGAACGCATGCCTTGTTGAAGTGCTTCATGGTCTTCATAATACATTTCACATAGAATGTGATATTCAGAGTCTTTGCCCATTGGGGTTCCGACTATTTTAGTGACTTCCATTTTTTGAAGACCAGGGATTTTTTCCGTGATTGGACCGTGTACATTGAAATAGTGCTCATCAAACGCTTCCTTATTTTCAGGCTGCTTGTATAGGGCTATTAACTTTACCATTTGAATACCTCCATATTTAGATAGTTTTTATCATAGGTTTCATCGCTTCGAACGGATTTTTACATGCTTTGCAATATAAGATACTACGGCAAGCTGTTGGGCCGAATATGTTTTCCATCGTGACATAGGTAGATTCACAATACGGGCAATCTATATGCCATGATCCATCTTTTTTCATTTGTCGAGGAGGAGGGGAGATCCCAAAAACCTTTAATCCCGCTTTCCCCTTTTCCGTAATCCGGTCAGATGTCCAGGAAGGGGAACGTAGAAATTCCACACTTACATTTCTAACGGCAGTCAGCTGTTTAATGGCTGTCTCCACATTTTTCTGAATGATGGACAGTGCGGGACATCCTAGAAAAGTTGGAAGCATTTTCACTGAAACGTCCGGCCCCGAAACCGTCACATTCTCAACCATCCCTAAATCCAGAATACTGACTGTATCGATTTCGGGATCTTTAACGTCTTCCAGGAGTTTATATATTTCTTCTGTGTTTAACATTACGGTCGACATAGTACCCCTCCCCTTTTTCTAATATTTCACCAAGTTGCTGTTTTATCGCTTGCGTATACTTCGCTTAACGTTTCTAGCGCTTTTTCTAAATCTTCTGTATGCTGACCAGTGCGTCCATCGCCTTTGACCATTCCGACTTTAATAGAGCACGCCACCCCTACACTTTCAAAAACAGGTGTGACTTCCTGAATCCACTTATTCAATAAAACCGCTTCATCTTCTATCAAACCCTGCTTCACCATTTCAACTCGATAATGACCAAGTGAAAATACTCCTTGAAAATCCTGTAACGTTTTCTCAATAGCTGCTTTCATTCGTGAAACTGCTTCTTCGTGACCTGAACCCAGCAATTGGATGAACCATGTTTTCCAGTGCATCAAATGATAGTAAAGTTCCATCTGTACCTTTTGGGCTACTTCAGCCAGCGGCTCATATGAACTTGAATGAAGGGATTGAATCTTAATCGCTTTAGCTTGGGTATATAAATAATTTCGTACTACCGCAAAAGCCCAATCATAATCCGGGTCTTCCATATAGTTTCCAGGACCATTGACCACTTCCAAAATTATCGCATTACGACGTTCTTTCGCGGGACGATCGTGGGCTAGCTGATCTGCATTCCCTTCACCAAGTTCTTCCAATAATTTAAAGAATATGGCTGCATGCCCCATCGTATCTTGGGCTATCGAGGAAGATGCTACATCTTCCTCGATATGTGGAGCGAGTCCTAGCCACTCTGATCCACGATATGAATGGATAAAGTCATCGTCCGCCAATTGAAGCAACAATTCCTTAATTGCGGTGTTTTCCAATGATGAATTATTCTCCATTTTTCACGCCTCCTGCCCAAGACATTATCTCTTTTTCATCGAGCATTTCCTGCTCGTACTTCCGCCATTTTTTCTTTAGATACCCATAACCTTTTGTTGTCCTGTAATCTTTATTATCTATACGTTGAAGTGTTTTCTTTTCTTCAACCGTCATTTTCCGTATATTCTGTCTTTTCACAACCCAGATATCATCAACCGCTTCACGTCTCATGAAATTTTCTTGTGCCATCATGATCGCGATATCCTCATTAGGGGCCAGCAGGCTAAAATGATATTGGACTGGTGAAGTCTGAGTTTTACGGCTAAATACTTCAAATTCTTCAAAGTACGTTTCTTGTCTAGTTTCCATATCGTTCTTCCCCCTCCCTTAGATGACCTTTGGGGCTAACGCTTCGCGCACCCATTTATTATTTTCATAAGAAATCCTTCTAAGATTTAAGCGCTGCTGTGAACGGGGACCTTCATTCCTTGCTATTATCTTCAATTTCCCCCAATCGGGTTGTTGATAAATCCACGTTTCAGTATCTTTATCAAATCGAAGTGTTTCATCAGGAATGGTATAGCCAAGTGAAAGGATCCGCTTCACATATTTAGAAAAAAAGGCTTGGCGAAGTTCTTCATTCGTGCTTGTTCTGATTCTGTATTTAATCGTTACATCTTGTTTGGAAGAGCCAACTTCATTCTTACTAGGAGGTCCAAAGAAGAGTAACAGTGATTCCCACCAATAATCGATGGAGTCTTGAACCATTTTTCTTTGTTCTTCCGTTCCTTCTGCCAAAGCCATGATTATCGCTTCACCATGCTGGGCATGAAAAACTTCTTCCGCACAAATCCTGTGTAAAGCACGAGCATAAGGACCGTATGAAGCACCAAGCATGTTCGTTTGGGAAATAATGGCTGCTCCATCCACCAACCAGCCGATCAACCCTGCATCTCCCCAAGATTTAGATTCCATATGGAAGACATTATGAAACTTTAAATCTCCTGTAAACAAATCTTGCATCAAGTCATCCCTTTTTTTGTTGTACGGCTTTAACAAATCCTCGGCGACGCGAAGCAATAATTGTCCATGTCCCATTTCATCCTGCACTTTTGCCATGATTCCAAGTTTTCTATTCAAGGTAGGGGCTTTAGGTACCCATTCTTTTTCTGGAAGTGCCCCCATGATTTCACTGATTCCATGCATTGAAATTAATTTAATGAGTGTGCCCCTGTAATCTTCCGGCATCCAATCATCCGCTTCTATCTTTTCTCCTGCTTTGATTCTGGCAATAAATTGATCTAACTTTTCATGTTCTGCCATATCATTTAAAAGAACGTTCATCTAAACACCTCTTATCTAATATATATAACGTTAATATAACGTTAATATAACGTTATTATATTTTATTGTTATATTAAAAGCAAGGCTAATGCGTCATTTTTTCTAAATAATAAGAAAATTGTGGAATTGAACCATTATTTTATTCAACCAAAACCTTACATGGCGACGACTCCACTTTGATAGAATCTGTTGGGCAGCCTTCCATTGCATCATCCAGATCATCATATAAATCTTCCGCAACTTCTGCAGTTCCTTCATTTTCATCCAGAAGAACAAATGCAATTCCTTCATCATTGTAATCAAAAATTTCTGGTGCTGCTGCACCACATGCACCGCATGCAATGCATGTATCTTGATCCACAATTGTATATTTAGCCATGATGCCTTCCCCCTTATTCTTATTTCGTAATTGGTTCTTTCTTCTCTTCCATTAAACTTGTACTATGAAGTGGCTGAACTTTTGAAGTTGGATCAATGTATACTTTCGCATTGCTGATTGCAGTAGGAGCTTCACCAAAACCACTAGCTATTAGCTTTACTTTTCCATCGTATGTACAAATATCACCCGCGGCATAAATGCCCGGGATATTCGTTTCCATTCTTGAATTAACGACAATCGCATTTTTTTCAATTTCAAGTCCCCAGTCTTTTATCGGTCCCAGGGATGAGATAAATCCATAGTTAACCACGACTGCATCTACCTTTTGTATAGATTCTTGACCATTATTCACATTCTCGAGTACCACATATTCAATCTCTTCAGAACCACGCAATTCAACAGGGACATAAGGAGTCATAACATTAACGGTAGAGTTCGTTAAATTTTCAACGCTATGCTCATGTGCACGGAATTTTTCACGTCGGTGCGCAATGGTTACGTTATTAGCGATAGGCTCCAGCATTAAGGCCCAATCAACTGCTGAATCACCACCACCAAACACAACAACATCCTTTTCCGTAAACGAATTTAGGTTATCCACAAAATAATGAAGGTTTTTCCCCTCAAATTTTTCTTCTGTACTAATTTTTAGTTTCCTCGGCTGAAATGCACCATTACCCGCTGTAATAATGATTGTTCTTGAAAAATGAACTTCTTTATTTGTTGTTAACTTAAAAATACCATCTTCCTGCTTTTCAATTGTTTCAACCGCCTGCTCTAAGCAGACCTCTTGTTTAAACGCTTTCATTTGTTCTTTTAAATTATTAACTAGTTCCTGTGCCCGCACTTTTGGAAATCCTGCAACATCATAAATAAACTTTTCTGGATATAATGCAGATAACTGACCTCCTAGCTGTGGCAAACTTTCTATGATCTTGACAGACATTTGTCTCATGCCACCATAAAATGCTGTAAAAAGCCCGACTGGTCCGCCGCCAATAATCGTGACATCGACTACATTACTTTGCTGGTTCATCTGATTTCTTCCTTTCCATCAAGTTATGCATTAATCACAGCATCTTTCCGCTTGTCAACAACACGAATGGCTTTTCCCTCTGAACGCGGAATGCTTTTTGGGATGTTAACAACAATATCCATTGTTACAAGACATGTGGATTTCATATGGTGCTGAATCGCCTTCTTTAATTTTTGTACATTTTCATGTGTTAAGTCTCCATCTATACCTTTATAGAAACCGCTTTCAATTTCAATATGCAGTTCAACACTATCCATGTTACCTTTCTTAATAAGATGAATCTGATAATGAGGAACAATCCCCTCCATTTGGAACAGCACACGCTCAATTTCAGATGGGAATACATTCACGCCTCTTACTATGATCATATCGTCCGTCCTGCCTTTAACACGGGACATTCTTGTTGTCGTACGTCCGCATCTACACTGCTCATGAGTAATGGAAGCAATATCACCTGTACGATATCGAATAATTGGTAGCGCTTCCTTTGTTAAACTAGTAAAAACAAGTTCTCCATCTTCTCCGTCCTCTACGGGTTCAAGCGTATCTGGGTTGATTACTTCAACAAGAAAATGATCTTCTGCGATATGAAGTCCATCCTGTGCTTCATGACATTCAATAGCAACACCCGGCCCCATGATCTCACTTAAACCGTAAATATCGACCGCTTTCAAGTTCAGTTTCTTTTCAAGAGTAGCTCTCATTTCCTCTGACCATGGCTCAGCTCCGAAAATTCCATACTCAAGCCCATTATCAGCTGGGTCAATCCCCATCTCTTCCATCTTTTCAGCAATATTCAAAATATAAGAGGGAGTACCACAAATGCCTCGCGGTTTAAAATCATTAATAATGGTAATTTGACGATCTGTGTTTCCACCTGAAATAGGAACCGTTGCAACGCCTAACTGCTCTGCACCATAGTGAAGACCCAGTCCGCCTGTAAACAGACCATATCCGTATGCATTATGAAAAATATCCGATTTCCGCCCTCCCGCAGCGACAATTCCTCGCGCGACGGTAGTTGCCCAGTTCTCCAAATCATTTTTCGTATATCCGACAATTGTCGGCTTCCCGCTTGTTCCGGATGATCCATGTATACGAGTTACATCTTCCATCGGAACCGCGAATAAACCGAACGGATATTGATCGCGCAGAACCTGTTTTTTTGTAAATGGAAGCTTTGTAATATCGCTTAACTGTTGAATATCTTCTGGATTAAGACCCAGTTCTTCAAATTTCTCTCTGTAATAAGGTACATTCTCATATACATGGCTTACCGTTTTTTTAAGGCGTGTCACTTGTAATCTTTCCATTTCAGCACGCGTAGCTGTTTCAACTTCTGGATTGTACATTATTTCAGTCCCCCTTATTTGCTCGTTCTTCATCCGACCCCTTTTTCATAACGATATAAAAACGGAATATTAATTATTGTTATGTTTCATTTTTAAGATTAATACGCCATTTATACGTTGTCAATAATGTTTTCTTTGAAATTATCAAAATTAGCAAAATTAACAAAAAATTTAATTTTAAATTTACATAACTTTCTGACTATGATACTTTTACATTGATATATATCAAATTTAGATACACTCGTTTTAAAATCGTATTATAATTTCAAGGGGGGATTATTATGGAATCGCCAGTAAAAACAGATCATTTAATCAAAGGCAATGACAGAGAGATTCAGTATCGTAAATTAATTGAAACAGAAGATTTCAAAGATTTACTTCAAAAGAAAAAAGCATTCATTGTACCAGTCACTCTATTCTTTCTTACATTTTATTTTGTCCTGCCTGTTTTAGCTGCTTATACAGATGTATTAAAGGGCGAAGCTTTTCTAAATATTACATGGGCATGGGTGTACGCACTTCTCCAATTTGCTGTCGTATGGATCGGAGGAATTGTCTATATTAAGAAATCAGCGAAGTACGACAAGATGGCTAAGAATATTTTAACTAAATATCGGGAGGAGCTTGGCGAATGAGCACTTTATCTCTTACGCTTTTTTTAGGCATCATTTTGTTAACGCTTACAATAACATATTATTCATCTAAAAAGACGAAAAACGCAAGTGATTTTTATACAGCAGGTGGCGGATTGACTGCCTGGCAAAATGGATTAGCCGTGGCCGGTGACTTTATGTCAGCTGCTTCTTTCCTAGGAATTACAGGAGCGATTGCACTAATCGGTTTCGATGGCTTTTATATGAGTATCGGGAACCTTGTTGCATTCCTCGTCTTATTGTATCTTGTTTCAGAGCCACTGCGTAACTTGGGAAAATATACGCTGGCAGACATGATTTCAGCGCGTTTCAAATCAAAAAAAGTACGTGGGATAGCTGCCGCGAACACACTTGTCATTTCAATCTTTTACATGATTGCACAACTAGTTGGTGCTGGTGGATTAATTAAACTGTTGCTCGGCATCGATTACGGGCTATCCGTTCTTCTCGTCGGTGTATTGATGACAATTTACGTAATTTTCGGCGGGATGAGAGCGACAAGCTGGGTGCAAATCACCAAAGCTGTTCTTTTACTGTGCGGTTCCGCTGTGTTGACCTTTATTGTTTTTTCCCGCTTTAATTTTAACATCTCTGAAATGTTCCACCATGTTCAAACAGCAACACCTCTTGGAAGTAATTTTTTAAATCCAGGCAATAAATACACTGATGGACTTGACATGATTTCATTTAATATGTCACTTGTCCTGGGCGCAGCTGGCCTTCCCCATCTGCTCGTCCGCTTCTTTACAGTAAAGGACGCGGCTACTGCAAGAAAATCGGTAGTATATTCCACATGGTTTATAGGCATATTTTTTATCATGACTATTTTCCTAGGATTCGGAGCTGCTTCTTTCGTAGGATTTGACCGCATCGTTGAAGCAAACTCTGCTGGAAACATGGCAGCGCCACTCCTCGCATTAACCGTGGGCGGTGAATTTTTGTTCGCTTTCGTTTCAGCTGTCGCATTTGCCACTATTTTAGCGGTTGTATCCGGTCTTGTTTTAACGTCTGCGTCCGCTTTCGCACATGACATTTATGGAGAAATTATTAAAGACGGAAAAATAACTGAAAAGCAGCAAATTCTTGTAGCCCGTGTTGCATCAGTTAGTGTAGCTGTTATATCAATTGTGCTTGCCTTGTTTGCACAATCGTTGAACGTCGCTTTCCTTTCTGTACTTGCATTAGGAATCGCTGCAAGTGCCAACTTGCCGATTATCCTTTGTACAATTTATTGGAAACGATTTAATGCAACTGGAGCGATCACCGGCATGTTATTCGGGTTACTCAGTTCTCTTATATTAGTTATGCTCAGTCCGAATGTATGGAATCCGGAACCTGGAATGGGTATTTTCACAGGTAATCCTCTCTTCACAATGAGCAACCCGACCATTTTCACCGTGCCACTTGGTTTTATTGGTGCATATTTAGGGACAGTGTTGTCTAAAGCAAAAGAAGAGGAAAATAAATATCCGGAAGTACTTTTCAAATCTAACACTGGATTTGGGATAAGCTCAGCGAAAGACCATTGAAGAAAGGAGGATTTCCATGACCATTCAATTAGATGATCAGGATATTCATAAATTACATTATGATCAAATTAAACAAGTGCTAAAAGACGAACCATTTGCATCTTTTCTCGGTATGAAACTGACAAAACTTGGGCCTGGCACAGCGGAAGCTGAATTAATCCCTGACGACCGCATGCTCAATTCACATGGAACGGTTCACGGAGCAATTATCTTTTCACTTGCGGATTACGTATTCGCAGCTGCGAGCAATTCATACGGCAAAATAGCAGTGGGCGTCACAACCAATGTTAACTTTATATCAGCTGGCAAACGTGGTGAGACTTTAACTGCAAATGCAAAAGAAATAAAGAAAAATCACAAACTCGCATGGTACAAAATCGAAGTCCTAAATGAAAAGGAACTAATCGCAACCATGGAAGCGATGGTATATCGGAAGAATCATTATTTTGTTCAACAAGATGAATAAAGCATTATTAAAACCGGACAAGTCAGTCGACCTGTCCGGTTGGCTATTTCTCCTTGATAGATAGGCCTTTAACAAGACCTATATAGGAGGGTAATAGATAACTGGATTCAAAAAATAATACTTAAAATGACTATCGCTACAGTTGTACGGATTTCAAAAGTTTTCCGACTAGTTATTAACTACAATTCCTGAGTCCATCACTTTTAACCACTTCCCCCGCTCTTTCTTACTTATTTCACCAGTCTCATAAACCCGTTTTCCCTTATTAAAGGTGGCGGTTATTTTACAAGGAAAGACATGACCCATATAGACACTTTGCTTATTCTTCGCGAAAAAATTCGTTTCCAAAACTTTGTGTGTCTCATTCAGGGATACAATCGCAATGTCCGCATCCATCCCAGCCTTTATTTTTCCTTTTCTTGAAGAAAGACCAAATCGTTTAGCTGAAGCTGCCGCCGTCCACTCAGTAACTTTCTGCAAAGGGATATCATATGTAACGGCCATTTCAATCATCGACATCAATGAAAATTGCCCCCGCTTATTCCACCCCACGCTTCAAAAAGATTATGTGTTGTAGGGTCCTTCAGTTCATAGGGAGATGGAGAGTGATCGGAAGAAATCATGTCAAACTTACCTTCAATATAAAAGGTTAATCAACCTTTCCTGTTCAGCTTTTTCACGCAGTGGTGGAGCACACTTTGCAACCGCGCCTTTTTCGATTAGATCATTCTGATTGAATAATAAATAATGAGGACAGGTTTCAACCGTTACATCCAGACCCCGTTGTTTGGCTGATTCTATTTTTTCGATGGCCAATCCACTGCTAATATGGACAAAATGCAGCGGACAGCCTGTCAACCCTGCGTATGTAATAGCCCGTTCCACCGCCTCAGATTCTGCATGCACAGGTCTTGTAGCCGCATAATCATCTGAACTGAATAGACCGAGCTCCTCTTTTTCCTGCTTCAGCCACTGTGTAATCGGTTCACTTTCCGCATGAAGTGCCAAAACCTTACCCAACTTTGCGATTTTCTTCATTCCGTGCAGAAGAGTAAAATCATCTGCACGTTCAAACTCATCATTTCCTGTCGTCGAGAGAAAGGCTTTAAAACCGATGACTCCGGATTTAGCTAACTCCTCTAAATCTTCTATATTTCCCGGGACCAGTCCACCCCATAAACCGAAATCTATAACTGATTTTTCTTCACCAACATTGACCTTCTCAAGGAGCGCCTTTTGATCAACAGTTGAAGGAATTCCATTCAAAGGCATATCAAAATACGTGGTACAACCGCCAGCAGCCATCATTTGCGACCCTGTTTCAAACCCTTCCCAATGAGCTCGACCGGGTTCACTAAAATGGACATGCACATCAATCATGCCTGGAAAAATGTACTGACCTTTTGCCCTCTTCATTAGCTTTACTATCTAGCTGATTCCCGACCTTAACAATCACTCCATTTTGAACCGCAATATCAGCTTTCTGCACTTCATCAGGTAAAACTACGTAACCATTGCCGATAATAAGGTCGTATGTTGACATGAACATCACTCCTTCATAATAAAAAAATCAAATAGAACCCCTACCTACACCCACTTTCTCTGTCTTCCCTACATATACATCAAGTGCAGCCTGTAAAGCTTCTCCTCGATTCACTTCGAAACCTTGGCGTAAAAGAACGGCTTCTAAGGAAGCTAGCACAAAGAGAATGTTTTCTTTCCGACAGCTGAATCCCATGGTGCCGATTCTCCAGATCTTTCCGTGAAGCGGACCAAACGAGGAGGCGATCTCGATACTGAATTCATTCAACAGCATACCTCGTACCGCTTCCCCGTCGATACCTTCTGGAATTCCGATACAAGTTACACACGGAAGTTTGTTTTCCTGATCCCCAAATAACGTTAATCCCATTGCCTTGACTCCTGCAATGAGGGCAGATTCATGGATTTTATGACGAGCGAAGCGTTTTTCCAATCCTTCTTCAAGTACAAGGCGCAACCCTTCACGTAACGCATAAATCATTGAAGTTGCCTCTGTATGGTGATTCAAGCGGCGCGGGCCCCAATAATCCTGCAGCATACTTAAATCGAAATAATTGCTGGTGATGGGGCGGTGGCTCAAGACCTTTTGGCGGTCCTCTTCTGTCGCAATCCCACGTTCCACTTTTTTACGAGACTGAATGATTTTTTCAATTCTCTCATTATACGTAATCGGCGCCATCCCTGAAGGAACAGACAAGCATTTTTGCGTCCCGCCTATTAATCCATCAATACACCATTCATCTACCTTTACGTCTGTTCCGCCGATGGAAGCAACCGCATCGACCACAAGCAAGACATCCAATTCACGGCAGGCCACCCCAATTTCCTTCAACGGCTGCATACACCCCGTAGAAGTTTCTCCATGAACAATCGCAGTTATTTTTGGGGACACTTTCTTGATTTCCTTAATGACCACTTGCGGATCAAACACTTCTCCCCATGAACATTCAATCGTATGAACTTCCGCTCCATATCGTTCACAAATTTCAACTAACAAATGACCAAATCTTCCAAAAATAGGAACCAGAACTTTATCTCTCGGTTCAATGATGCTGCAAAGGATCGCTTCATTGCCGGATCTTGATGTACCATCAATTGGAAAAGCCCACTTATTTTTCGTTTGAAAAACCAACCGAAGCATTTCCATCACTTCATTCATGATTGTAGTAAATGCGGGGTCAAATTGCCCTAATATAGGTGTGCTCATCGCTCTTAGCACACGCGGATCCACCTCGACTGGACCTGGAGTCATGATTGTCCTCATCGGTGTATGTAATTCTGAAAATGCCATTTTCCTCAGCTCCCTTTAATAGGCTAATCTATATAGTATTTCGCTTAAAACATCGATTCCCCTTTCCAAATCTGGAACACTAGTAAACCCCTTAGGTGAGTGGCTGATTCCCCCCTGACTCGGAACAAACAGCAAGCAAGTTGGGCACATTGTTCCAAATACCTGTGCATCATGCCCCGCTCCACTAACAATATTTTGATAAGAAATATTTTTTTCATCTGCAATTTCTCGCACAAGGTGATTCATTTCCACATCCATCTCAACAGGTTTAACATCCATCCATTGTGAAATCTCCAGTTTTATTTTCGCTTCTTCCGCAAAGGAATCAAAATTCGAAAAGATCTCCTTACAAAACGAATCAAGAATCGTTTCCTGATGATGCCTGATATCCAGACTGAACACCACTTCACCAGCAATCACATTCGGGACATTAGGTTTAACCTCTACTGGTTGTCATTTGCAGAAGCGAATAAACAAGATGTTAAACTGGGGTTTGCAAAAGATCTTGCTACTTGTACTCCCCAAGAAATTTATCGTGAGTGGTTTTCTATAAATGGAGGGGGGAAATTTGGACATAGTCGACTGGGATACTTTATCGATTGGGTCATAAATTCCGTAATTTAAATTCGCCTTTTCCAGACAAAAAGATAATATTATTTCATTTATATTTTCTATTATCTTGTTAAATACAAAAAAATCATTCATTTCGTAATTATTATTAAAATTATATGTACATTTCGAAACTAGTTTTGTTATTATAAATACATAATCATGGAAATGAATTCTAAATTTTAAAACAAAGGAGGAATCTTTGTGAAAAATCCATATACGGAATTAACTGTTGGGATGATGCGAACGGGGATTTTAGGATTCGGCGGGGGACCATCTGTAATTCCTCTCATCCGTCACGAAGCTGTTTCCCGTTATCAATGGCTTGACGATGATGAATTTGGGGAAACATTGGCAATAGCCAATACACTCCCAGGACCGATTGCCACAAAGATGGCAGCGTATCTTGGCTATAAAATAAAAGGATGGCCGGGTGCCTTTGTAAGTGTTGCAGCTCATATTTTACCTTCAGGCTTGGCAATGGTATTCTTGATTGCCTTCATTAATGTTCTAAGTAATTCAGCAATAATTAGTAATATGATTGCTGCCGTTATGCCAGTTGTAGCCGTCATGCTCGGTCAAATGGCTTATGAGTTTGGCGAAAAGGCAGTAAAAGGATTAGGAAAGGTGCTCGGTATCGTCTTTTTTGCTATTTCTTTTTTACTTCTCCAAGTCCTATCCCTGCATCCTGGTATAGTAATTATGATATTCCTTTCATATGGAGCGTTTCATTTTAAATTAAAAAATAGATTGAAAAATAAGAAGATTGATAAGAAGGAGGAATCCGCGTAATGGGTCTGATTATCATCCCTATTGGTGTAGCTGTTTTTTTAGCTTTTTTCATAGCCAATATGCTCGGCTATGGCGGGGGACCAGCTTCGATTCCGCTTATGTACGATCAAATCGTCACCCGTTATGGCTGGCTTAATAATACCGAGTTCTCCCAAATGCTCGCGCTAGGCAATTCCCTTCCAGGACCGATTGCCACCAAAATTGCCGCATATGTCGGATATGATGTGTATGGCTGGCCAGGATTTTTCGCTGCATTAGCTGGTACCATCATCCCTTCCGCAGTAGCCTTAATTTATTTATTGAAAATCCTGCAAAAATACAAGCAATCTCCCATCGTAAAAGGCATGTCCTTACTTGTGCAGCCTGTGATTGCCATCATGATGCTATTGCTTACCTGGAATATGGCCGCTGATGCTGTCGGGTCCATCGGTTACATCCATTCCTTTATCATCGCAGGATTGGCCTTCTTAGCTTTAGGCAAGTTCAAAATTCACCCAGCTTTCGTGATCATTCTTGCCTTTGCATACGGCGGTTTTATCATCCCTCTCACATAAATAATAAAATCCACCAAATGGTGGATTTTTTTAATATTAAAGTTTCATTCCCATCCGGCTCTTATAACGTTTAATGAGAATTTGGCAATCAACGCTCACAACCCCCTTGACCGCATACAACTTTTCATTAAGAAAGCGTTCCATCTCTTGATTATCAGTAAAGATCCCATGCATATGAAGCTTGCTTGGACCAGTCATATGATACAAACTCGTCACTGCTGGTTCATTCTCTAGTTGATTGGCCACCGATTCCAAATATTTAGGCTCGACCTCAACATTAAAAAACGCAGAAACCTGAATACCGACCTTTGCTGGATTAATGACCGCAGTAAACCTTTCAATCACACCGTTTTCAACAAGATGATTAATTCTCATTTGAACCGCTACTCTAGAAAGCTCCACTTTCTTTGCTAAGTCTGTATATGAAATTCGTGCATCTTCATGTAAAATCGAAATGATTTTTTTATCGATCTCATCAACTTTTAAGCTGGGAATCTTAAAGTCCTCTGCCATCCTTTGTAACTCCTTTTCGATTCATTTATTCTATTATCGCAGAGAAAACCACCGGATCACAACAAAACTTGCCTTTTCCTCATCAATTTAAACCACCGATTTCCGATTCATAAAAAAAACTGCCGATTCCTCGGCAGTTTTCTTAATGAATGATTAATAGCCAAATATATAATCCCATTAGGGTAATAAATAATGTTGGCACAGTTAGAATAATTCCAACTTTAATGATGTCAGCAACACAAGCAACTCCTTCAAACTATTTCTTAAGAATAATGGTTTTCATACAATCAATATACAGCAAAAAGGCTCCCAATTTTGGAGAACCCTTTTCAATAAGTATGTAATTAACATCAATGTGTGAACAAATGTGGATTTTTACAGACTGTCCCCCGCCTTATTCGAAAATTAAAGGTGGGGGTTTTACAACCTGTTCAACGTGGAATAAAAACTTATGAATACCCAATGCTTAATCCTTCGTTTGAAAAGTTTTCGCGATATTTTTGTATTCCTCTTCATTGAGAATACCCATTTTTTTAAATAAAGCGGAATAAACCATTATTTTTCTTTGCGTACGGTTTGTACAACACATATGAATCAGCTCCTTTTTTTACATTCTATTCAATCACAATAAAATGTTTCCTTTACGCAAAACATTTTGTATAGACTAAAATATTATTTCCCGATTTTCTCGGAGTTTTATTTTCCAACCCTATCTTGTATGGAAATCTTATGGTCCCCCTTGCAACTATTTACACTTCAGATTATCGTTATTTAAGTAACTATGTCTCAGCGAATGTTAATTTCTACTTTATTTAACTTTGTAATGGGATAAAGTATATAAAAATCTGCATACTTTCTTCATACTTTTTCGATACACTGTTCTCAATAAATAAGAAGGTGAATACACGTGAAAATCTCATTTAAATTAGGTTTATGGATGTTTGTATGCATTTTCTTAATTGAAACTGTTTCCATGATTTATTTACACAATAAAGTAGTTCATTCTCGTATCAATCAAGAATTAGAATCACTAAAGTCACGTGGCAATAGTCATCGTGACGTGTTAGAAATCTCTTATGACAATTCAACTCTTCATCACATCGGCCTGATGGAATCACATACCGATACAGATGTTGTGATTACGAATACAAAAGGCGATATCCTATTATCGTCTGAAAAGGTCAATAGCGGAATGAAGAAAATCTTAAAAAAGGACCTATCCCAAGTACCAAGAAAAGGTCTAATCATCCAATCAAGTTGGAAGGAAGAAAGATATATAGCCACCGTTACACCATTTAACAGCGATAAAGTAAATGAAGGCTATGTCTATATGTTCAAAAATACCGGAGATGTTGAAGATTTAATCTCTCAATTGAACAAACATTTTCTCTTTGCTACTTTATTGCTCCTTTTCTTTATGCTTATAACCATTTATTTTCTATCAAAAGCCTTGACTAGACCTCTTATTACGATGAAAGAAGCAACGACCAAATTAAGCAAAGGGAATTTTTCTGTATCTGTACCTGTACGTTCAAAAGATGAATTAGGGGAACTTGCACAGTCCATTCAAAGCTTGGCTAATGAGTTAAACTATTTAAAAAAGGAACGTAATGAATTTTTGGCAAGTATCTCTCATGAACTCCGCACACCACTAACGTATATTAAGGGCTATGCTGATATTGCACGGCGAAAAGATTTAGATATACCAGAAAGAACACAATACTTAGAGATCATCCATGAAGAATCAAAACGACTAAACAGTTTATTAGATGAACTATTCAATATAGCAAGAATGGATGTTAATACATTTACGATTTCAAAAGAAACCGTCCCTCTCTCTTCATTCCTGCAATCCGTTTATGAAAAAGTGTTACCTGCTTTTACGAATAAAAATATACAATTAAATCTGGAGTGTAAGGATAATTTATTTATGGATATTGACCCTTCCCGTTTTGAACAAGTTCTTCTTAACCTACTGGACAATGCGCTAAAGTACTCGAATGAATATACGGTCACTACTATCAAAGCCACTGAATCAATTGGCAATATTTCCATCTCTATAATAGATCAAGGAGTAGGAATTCCGAGAGCAGACATCCCCCATGTTTTTGATCGTTTATACCGTGTTGAGAAATCACGCGCGAGAGCTACTGGCGGATTTGGTTTGGGGCTCTCTATTGTTAAGCAATTAGTGGAAGTTCAAGGAGGAACCATTTCAGTTAAAAGTAGTATAGAGCAAGGTACGTGCTTCACTATCATATTTAAGGAGAAAAAAAATGAAGACAGTAGTTCTAGTTGATGATGAAAAGAGAATGCTTGATCTTATAGAATTATATCTTTCACCTCACGGCTATACATGCATGAAGAAGAACTCTGGACATGAAGCGCTTTTGTTCTTAAGGGAAAATCGGGCTGACTTGGTCATTCTAGATGTGATGATGCCTGAAATGGATGGATGGGAAACGTGTGAAAAAATCCGAGCGTTTTCTGATGTTCCCATTATCATGCTCACCGCTCGTGATGCGGCAGAAGAAATGGTAAAAGGATTAAAAAAGGGAGCCGACGATTATGTAACTAAACCTTTTAATGAAGAAGTTTTACTTGCTAGAATCGAAGCTGTGACGCGACGGGTACGCAATCATCCAGCGGGATATGTAAAATTTAACGGAATAACTTTAAATGAATCTGCTTATGAAGCGCATTATCAATTTAAGGCCATCCCGTTAACACCAAAAGAGTTCTCTATGTTAGGGTTACTTCTAAAATACCCTAACAAAGTGTACTCTAGAGATCATCTGCTATCGACCATATGGGGATTCAAAACAGATACAGAAGATCGGACCATCGATTCTCATATCCGAAATATTCGAGAGAAATTGCGCCATGTCGATTTTCCAGTAGACCAACATTTGAAAACAGTTTGGGGTATCGGTTATAAATGGAGTTCTGTTTGATTGATATGGAGATCATTTCTGCAGCATTATTATCAAGTGGCCCATTTTCTATTGCCGTAAGTGTATTATTAAACATTTTAATTAGTGTACTTGGGTTTATTCCAAGTGTGTTTATCACTGCCGCCAATATCACTGTGTTTGGTTTTGAAAAGGGATTAATTCTATCTTACATTGGAGAAATTGCAGGAGCAGTAATTAGCTTTTGGTTATATCGAAAAGGCCTTCAATCTTTCAAACCGAAATTCTTGAAGAACCGATGGTTAAAACAACTACAAAACTCACAAGGATGGCGTGCATTTTGGATGATCCTAATGCTTAGACTCCTTCCTTTTATACCTTCCGGCGTAATTAATCTTACAGCAGCAATAAGTAAGACGAGTGTCATAATCTTCTTCATCGCTACATCTATTGGAAAACTGCCCGCCCTCCTTATCGAGGCCTATTCAGTGACACAAGTGTTGCAGGCATCGGAGGATATAAGGAATATTTTAATATTATTGATTTTGATCATCGTAGTCTTGTCTTACTTTAAAAGAGGTAAGAATAAAGAAATGTAATGAAGGGGACCATGTAAACGGAAAAAACCTGATATTCCCATTATAAGTCAAGGTTATGATGAAATGTTTTGATAACAAAGAAGTAATAAATAATGTCACATTTTAAAAGGTAAAATGAAGGATAGATAAAACAGAACTTAATCAGCTTTATCTATCCTTTTTTGTAGTATTACAAGATTATGATTTGACAAAGATAAATTAATAATTTCGTTATTCTAGATAAGCGCCCGATTGTCTAGTAATTTTCAGCTTGATAAATATAAATTATAGAATTACTCCTTTATTGAACAATCAATTGGAAGAAGTTGTTTAATGGGACAATTCTGTCCAAAATCAAGTAAATGCACTTAACTCTTTAAAACCGCTTTACCCTTTAATTTTCTTGTTGTTTTCTAGAGGCACAGGATCAATACTCTGATCATTAGCTGTCAAGTCAATGCCATAGTCCTTCGCGAATACCATATGCGTTTCTACTAGAACCTCAGCTGTATTTTCATCTAGATTAAATACTCTGGCGCCCCGTAGTCTGTTCCTTTCAGCTCCCGGCAGACCATAAGCACCGAACCCGGTACTGCCCGCATACCCAAGCAGGATTCCGTAATAATTACCTACGTAAGTGTTTATATGATCATGACCGCAAAAAACGCCCTTGACATCGCCTCTCTCCAGCATCGCTGAGAACAGTCCCCCGTTGATTGGTCCCATACACTCTTCTTCATTTCTTTCTCCTACTATATTATGCTTTTTAACGGCAATCTCATGATTAGAGTCTGTTCTTTGGTCTACGCTCGCATACCACATAAACCTGTGTTCCCAAAGAGGAATATGGATGAAAGCGAGTGAAGGAATTTTTTTTCGCCATTTTCTCTCTAACTTCTTAGACGTCTCATAATACCAATTCACTTGATTAAAACGAAGCCAGTCCCACGTAGGATATCCTTGGAAATCTTGACCCGCTATGGTTTTTGGTGCATATCTTCCACTGTCAAGTAGCCAAAGGTTGAAAGCTGCCTTTTTTCCTTTTGAATCCTTTATAAGTAAATTCATATTACCTGTCCCAGTAATACCTTCGACAGTAGGCTTGTTCATATTGTATTTATAAGAAAGATAGATTTTGAGCATGTCTTCCTCATCAAGACCGCCCTTCGGGGTAGAATCTTCATCATGATTTCCAAAGGTAATAGCCCACTTGATTCCTCTTTGTTCCATAGGTTGTGCAACATTGTTAATGGCTTGCTTCATCTCCATAGGTGTATCGCATCCACCCGTAATATTGTCTCCATTAAGCACAACAAAATCAGGTTTTTCTGTATCAAGCACTTTCTCCATAAGCTGTAATGTTCTACGATCAATACGTTCATCATCTTGTGTATCATTAAATTGAACGATTTTTAATTTTCCATTACGATTAAATTGTAGAGAAATGTCATCTTTTTCTTCAGCGAGTGCTGTGGTGCTAAATAAATCACCTGAAAGTCCAGAGAACCCAAGTGTTAAGGCAAGTGTACTCATTCCTCCTACCTTAATAAAATTCCGTCTATCCAACCCTTCATGTGGTTCTTGATTCTTCATAATAAATCTCCCATTCTCTTCTAGTAACTGTTTTATAGGGATAAAGCTATCGACTTCAATGGTGAGCATATAGGGATTACAATAAATACGTGAAGAAAAACTATGTAGTTCCAATTCAAAATACCATTACTATAAACAAAGTCTCCCTGTTTTTCATCGCAAAAAAACTGGATTGGATATTTATAGTATTACAAGCTTACATTTTATTGAAGATCACCCTATAAAGTTCAGTTCTTACTTCATAATAAGGTGAAACTATTAGTAGAGTATTAACCTTATATAAAAGGTAAGTAAAGAAAACAATAGAAGAAGGAATGTGTGAGATATCAAAAAATCGTTTCTAGATTTCTACTGATTCATCGGGGAATTACAGTAATAGATGGTGGAATTGAAGTTATGGTTTCTAACCATTTTCACAAATTTTTCGTCTTTTTTATTAAAGTTTGGACCAACACCAGTGACATATTCCTCAATAGATTTCAATTCTTCATCTGAAATAGTTGCTGGATTTTTATAAGAAAGAAGTTGATCTAGAGGTAACTTTGGTATCAAGCATAACTAGTATTTCTATTTCTTAAGTATAGAATCGCTACTCTTTTATAGTGCCACTACAAATAAAAACAAAAAAACTGCCGATTTCTCAGCAGCCCCCTTCCGATTAATACCTTTTCTGTTACATACAATCCCGGGTATTTCTATATGTATCTTGTTATACAATCAGATCATTGCTCTTAAAATAGTCTAAGAAAGTCTCCGCTATGGATGGATCGAAATGCTTTCCCTTTTGTTCGTGTATGTAAGATAACGCTCGCTCCACTGGCCATGAATCTTTATAAGGTCTTCTGCTGATCAATGCATCGAACACATCCACAATGGCTACGATTCTAGCTTCTAATGGAATATCTTCCCCTTTCAAACGATAGGGATATCCCGTTCCATCCCATTTTTCATGATGGTAGGTGATGATGTTTTCAGCCACTTCCAGACTGCTGATCATCTCATGATTTATTTCCCTTGAAATCTTATTCAAAATATCAGCTCCCATTAATGGGTGCATCTCAATGATTTTCCGTTCGTATGGAGATAAGGGACCTGGTTTATATAAAATCCCTTCAGGAATCTCCGCTTTCCCGATGTCATGTAAAATACTTGCATGAGCAATATGGTTAATATAGCTTTTAGATAGTTCTAAATGGTTTCGTCGATTATGTGCCAAAACCAGATTCTCGGTTAAGATTTGTACTCTCAATAAATGCTCTTCGATGCCAGGATCTCGGATTTCGCATGAAATAGCAAGGACCTTTAACAATTCTCTCTGGTTCTCGACTCTTTTGTTTTCCGAAAGATAAATCCCTTCTTTCAATTGCTCCAATTCGCGAAAAACCCCAACAAAATACAGATGATTCTCTATATGAATCGGAGTGATTGTAATCGAGGAATGCCAAATATCTCCTGATTTCTTTCGATTGGTGAAGACCCCTGACCAAGGATTCCCCTTCCTTAATTCTCTTTTAAGGGACGTGTAGGTACACGGAGGTGTTAACCCTGACTTTAAGAATCCAGCCTTGAATCCAATGATGTTGTCTCTTGAATACCCTGTGGTTTGCTCATAATACGCATTAATATCAACGATGCGATGATGGTGATCCGTAATGATGACGGCATCCGCCAGCTTTAAATACCCCACCAATTCAAGTGGCACACTTGATTTAACTTTCAATGTCTATACCTCCATCAAATTACTTCATTTCTTGTGTAATCATGGTAAGGCTATCGGCAGATAAAGTTACTTCTTCAAATGCTTGACTTAATTCATTCACCACATTTACAAAGGAAACTAATTCATTTTCAATCTTGTCATTTTGGAATTTCGTTTCACCCATCGTTCTTAGTATTTGTTCAAAATGATTTTCCGTTTCTTTCATGCTTTCATTACCGTCTTTTACAGCCTCCCTAATGTTTTCGAGAGAGTGTGTTAATTTTCCAGCTTGAGCGTTCGTCTCTATGATTAAAGTGGATACGTTTGTTACTGACTTTTTAGTTTCTTCGGAAAGCTTACGAACTTCTCCAGCTACAACAGCAAAACCTTTTCCAGCGTCACCCGCTCGTGCTGCTTCAATTGCCGCATTTAGAGCTAATAAATTTGTTTGTTCGGCAATGCTTGTTACTATATTCACAATGACCTGCATCCTATTCGAAATTTCGAGCAAGACCTCTACATCACCTGATATATCATTGACCGATTGATGGATATTCACCATCGTGTCATTTTGTTTGCTTAGCTGATTTTTCCCTTTTCCAGCTCGTTTTTCTGCTAGCACTGATAAGGCAGTCCCTTTGTTTGCAAGTGTAACAATTTCATGGGACTGAACCCTTAATTGTTGGAAGGATGCATTAGTCTCTTCGGAGATCGCCGCGAGGTTTTCTGAAGAATTTGCCACACGTTCCTTCATCCATTTTTTTTGTTCTTCGTCTTGTTCTCTCAATCTTTCCGTTTCAGAATCATACGCTTCCAGCACTAATTGTTGTTCCAGATTTAATAGTTTAGTTACAGCTTTTACAGCTAGAAAAGCTTCCACTCGATCTTCTATGTGTTCTTCAATGATAGTGGTAAGAGAAAGGAGAAGATCCTGAAAGGCACACATATACCATTTTGTTTTAAGTCCGATTTTGACATGAATCTGGGCAATCCGTATCCTTTTTTCGAAATAGGTCTGATCAATAACACCATCAAACATCTCGGAAATATGTTTTTTAAGGGTTTTTCTTAATCGATCAATCGAGCTCTTATCATGGATGATGGTTAATAAGGAAGGTTCATTTTCTAAATTTTTATAAAATCCACTTACGATATCATCAATTTTCTCAATGACAATGGGTTGTAAACGGTTCATGATTCGAAGATCCTCTTTAGTTAGTCCAATCATTTGCACTTGATTTTCAATCTCCGTCCCCCTAGGTATATCCAATTTAGCATTCCCTGCTATGTTAACTATGCTTTCTTTTTGTGAATTGAATCTCTTAAAAAACAATGAATTTCCTCCTGAACTACATACTAATTACCAGGTATATAATACCATATAAAACTTAGATACAGTAGTTACTTATATCCATATATATGACAATTCAAGGAATTTTCACAAAGTTTTCTTTTCTATCAAATAATAATTCTGAAATAGCTAATTAAAACGTTTCATTATTAAGTAGGATATGAAACTTTTTATCAACTACTTAAATACAACCCCAGGCGTTTCTATATGTATCTTGTTATACAATCATATTTGCTCTTAAAATAGTCTATGAAAGTCTCCGCTATAGATGGATCGAAATACTTTCCCTTTTGTTCGTGTATGTCGGCCTTACTATCTCTTTTCAGCTTATTGAATCTATGAAGGGTAAATGGATTCAGTTTCCTAGAAAGTTGCACCTTTTAAATGAGGTAATGCCCAAACTATCTTCCTGTTTTCTGGAAAAAAAGAATGATTATATTGTGTTTTAAAGGGAAATTCATTTATAATGCGCATTAGATGATTTTTTAGTTTCGAATACGAGAGGAGAACGGATATGAAGAAACTATTGTACCCTATCGTTATTGGATTATTGGCAGTTGTTTTAACAGCTTGTGGTTCGAACGATGAAGCTGGTAAAAAAAATGACGAGAAAGAGACGGCTAAAACAACTGAGGATCAGCAAAAACAGATGGAAGAATTGCAGAAGAAACTAGACAAGCAAAAGGTAGATGAAAAGAAAACGGTGGCCATCGTCAACGACGAGAAAATTTCAGGTGCGGAATATAATAGCATGCTGTCTACGACACAAATACAGATGCAACAATTGGGACAAGATCCAACCTCGAAGAAAGTAGCCGAACAAATTAAAGAGCAAACGATCAATTCTTTAGTGGGGCAAAGACTGCTGCTTCAAGCTGCTGATAAAAAGGGCTACACAGCCTCCAAGGATGAAATCGAAAAGCAACTTGCAGAAATGAAAGGCCGATACGAGAATGATGAGAAATTTAATGAAGCGATGAAAAAAGCAGGGTTGAATTTGGAAAAGTTGAAAACTCAGATCGCTAAAGATATTCCGTATACGAAGTACGTTGATAAAGAGATTAAAGTAGAAGAAGCAACTGATGAAGAAATTGAAAAATATTACGACCAGGTTAAGGAGCAAGCGAAGGCAAGTGGGCAAGAGGCACAGAAACTTGAAGAAATGAAGCCGCAAATCAAGAAGCTACTAGAGCAACAAAAGAAACAAGAAAAGCTTGTGAAACATGTGGAAGAGCTTCAAAAAGATGCAAAAGTGAATATTAAAATTTAATTAAGGAGAGAGCTGCCGAATTGAAGTGAACCCAAAAAGTTAGACACTTTATTTAATTAGGCAGCCTTGAGGGCATGAACCCGGTAATCTACCGGGCTCATGCCTTTTAATTTTACCTTGATTCGTTGATGATTGTAGTAATGGATATATTCTTCTAATTCTTGTTTGAAATGCTCCATGCTTTCAAATTCTTGAAGATAAAGTAACTCTGATTTTAATAGGCCAAAGAAGTTTTCTATGACCGCATTATCGAGACAATTTCCTTTACGGGACATGCTTTGTGTAATGTTATGTCTTTTCAAATCATGCGAATATTGTTTCATCTGGTAATGCCAGCCCTGATCTGAATGAAGAATGGGTGAATCTTTCGATTCCAAGCGGTCAAAGGCTTTCTCCAGCATTTTGGAAACGAGGGGATAAACAGGCCGAGATTCGATATTATAGGCGATGATTTCTCCATTAAACAGATCAAGAATGGCCGATAAGTATAGTTTCTCCCCAGCTAGATGGAATTCTGTGACGTCTGTCACCCATTTTTCATTTGAGTTTGTTGCCTTGAAATCACGTGCTAGAATGTTGGGTGCAATCTTGCCGATTTTCCCTTTGTACGAACGGTATTTCTTCATGCGAACTAAAGACTTCAATCCTAGTTCATTCATCAATCGGAGAACTGTTTTATGATTGATGCGAGCACCTCTGTTACGTAATTCTAGGGTGATACGACGATACCCATAACGCCCTTTATGCGTATGGAAAATCTCCTCGATAAGGGATTTCATTTCTGTGTATTTATCCTCACGCCCGAAGGCGTTTACCCAATAATAGTATGTACTCCGTGCCATGTTAGAAATGGATAGAAGCAGATTTAAATCAAATTGTTCCCTTAGTTCATGGACTACTTTCGCTTTGTCTTTCTTTGTAGGGCTTCCTTTTCTTGAACTAAGGCATTCAACTTTTTTAGATAGGCATTCTCTGCACGTAAGTATTCTAATTCGGCAAGAAGTGCTTCTTGAGAGCCTTTAGCTGGTGATGTTTTCTTGGTTTCTTTTTTCATGGATAGACGCCCCTTTTTCTTTGGTTTAAGGGCGTCTATACCTCCTTCCTTCAACTGATTTGACCATTTCAAAAGTGTAGAATCGGAAGGAAGATTATAGTGTACAGCGGTCTCGCTGATCGATGCCCCATAATCGTTCATATATTTAAGTACCTCTAGTTTAAAGGGCAGAGTGTAATTTGTATAGGATGAAGCAATTCCTTCCATCCCATGTTCTAGATAGCGAGCGACCCATCTCTTCAAAGGGGATAAACCTACATTTCTTTCTTGTGCAATGGATTTATAGGATTTTTTCCCCTCCAAGTACTCTAAAACTGCATGTAATTTTTCGTCTATCGTATATTTAGTCAAAAAAACTGCACCTCCAATTGTTAGATGTTGTCTAACAATTGGGGTGCAGTTCAAATTGGCAGCTCTTTGTATTGAAACTTAATGCTTATGGCTTATGTAGAGTCGAGTATTTCGGTATATGTATTTTCTCTGTTGAAGGCACTTATAGCCACCCTTGTTAATTCGGATCAATACTTGTCCCGCAAACACCGGTTGAACAACACATTGACGGATCAAAGTTTCCAACTTTCATCACTAGCTCATCTCCCCTCAATATATAATCATTTACTTATGCTATGGATAAAACGAAAGCCGAGAGATCACTCGCGGCTTTTCAATGTTATTTATACGCCTGTTTTAGAGAAACGTTCAATTCTTGCTCCGATTTCATCACGAACACGTTGGAAAGTAGCCCATTTTTCTTCATCTGTTCCTTCCGCTTTTGCTGGGTCATCAAAGCCCCAGTGTTCACGTTTAACATGCGGTGGCGTCATTGGACATTTGTCTGCTGCATCACCACATAAAGTCACAACAAAATCTGCATTATTTAAAATGTCAGTGTCAATGATATCTGATGATTGATTCGAAATATCCACTCCGACTTCATTCATTGCCTTTACGGCGTTTGGATTTAACCCATGGGCTTCAATTCCTGCACTAAGCACTTCCCATTCGTTTCCTAAATATTTCTTGCCCCATGCCTCTGCCATTTGGCTTCTGCAAGAGTTACCTGTACATAAAAAGTAAAGGGTTTTTTTAGCCATATTGTATCTCTCCTTTTAATGTAAAGTAAGTGTTTAATGAATAATGAGCAACCATATATATAAGCCAACTAATGTGATGAACAATGTTGGGATGGTTAAGATGATTCCCGTTTTAAAGTAGGTTCCCCATGAGATTTTCACGCCTTTTAATGAAAGGACATGTAGCCACAATAATGTAGCCAAAGAACCAATCGGTGTAATTTTCGGTCCTAAGTCCGAACCTATGACATTTGCATAAATAAGGGCTTCCCTAATCACGACTGTTGTATTGGTGTCGGAAATGGCAAGGGCATCAATCATCACAGTTGGCATGTTATTCATAAGCGATGAGAGAATGGCGGCAATGAAGCCCATCCCAATCGTTGCTGCAAATAACCCTTGATCGGCGGTAACTTGGATTAAATCCGTTAATACATTTGTTAATCCAACATTTCGTAGGCTGTAAACCACTACATACATGCCAATTGAGAAAAACACGATTGCCCATGGTGCGCCTTTTACAACGGTCTTGGTATTAACAGCTGGACTTCGTCTTGCCATAAACAAGAAGAAAATGGCGATAACACCTGCAATGATGGATACAGGAATGTTGAAAAATTCACTGATAAAATAGCCTACCAACAGGACACCTAAAACAATCCCAGACAGGCGAAACATTTTTACATCCCGAATGGCATCGACTGGCATCTTTAATTGAGCTATATCATAATTCTTCGGAATGCTCTTTCTGAAATACAAATATAATACCAGAATGCTTGCTGCTAATGAAAACAGGTTGGGAACGATCATTCTAGAGGCGAACTCAATAAACCCGATATCAAAAAAGTCCGCAGAAACAATGTTGACCAAATTACTTACCACAAGCGGTAAGGATGTAGTGTCCGCAATAAACCCACTCGCGATGATAAATGGGAAGATCATTTTCTCTTCCAACTTCAAGTTTCGAACCATTGCCAAAACAATCGGAGTTAAGATGAGAGCGGCTCCATCATTTGCGAAGAACGCAGCGACTAGGGCTCCCAGAATGCTCACATACACAAACATCCTTACTCCATTTCCCTTAGCCGCTCTAGCCATATGTAGAGCTGCCCATTCAAAGAAACCAATTTCATCTAAAATCAAAGAAATAATAATAATAGCAATGAATGCCAACGTCGCGTTCCATACAATACCCGTAACGGCAATTACATCATTGAAGTCAACAACCCCAACTAGTAAGGCAAGTACCGCCCCCCCGCATGCTGACCATCCGATTGACAATCCTTTGGGTTGCCAGATGACGAGTGTCAACGTCAGCAAAAAGATGATACTAGCTAATAAAACAGAACCCACTGATGTTCTCCTCCTCGTTAGTCACAACAAATTCGTTTTCCTTGTGCTGTTAATTCTTCTACTTTAAATGCTTGACTTGGCAAATCCTTGATAACTGTTTGAATAAATGAGTAATAAGCGGATGTTTGATTTAACGAGTAAAATATCCATTGTCCCCTTCTCGCTTCATTCACAATTCCGCTATCTTTCAACTTTCGTAAATGTTGGCTAATAGCAGGTTGGCTCATATCAAACAGGTCTACAAATTCACAGACACAACATTCATGTTCAGACATAATTTTCACCATGGTCAAACGTGTTTTATCACCTAAAAGTTTAAGAACGTTTGCCGTAGCTTCTATATCCAACGCTTCATTCGTTTGCATTTTATCCCTCCTAGCCTAATCGAATAAATAACCATATGCTTATATAGTTATTTAATATCATTGTATAAGTATATTCTTATTTAATCAAGGCTTAAGTATTCAACAAAATAATTTTTAATTATTGTCTGCTTAAAAGATGGTTCCAAAAAAACTCCGCGCCTATAAGCCCCCTTCAAAGACTTGTTTAAGGGGGTTGTGGATTTTCTTGATGAACTAACGGGGCAGGTTAGCATTCCTGTAGAGCGTTAATTATTAACTTTGAAAAAAATAGGGCTCCTCAGTAAGATATGAGTAAGACATCACTCTAACTCAAAACCTTAGGAGGAACCCTAATATGAATTTTAAAATGCAGGACAAACAAAATCAACTCATTGAACGAATTTCTGATCGACATCTCGTTGTTGGCGTGGATATCGCCCAACAATTTCACGTTGCTCGAGCTGTAAATTATCGAGGAATCGTGGTAGGTGATCCTCTTACTTTTGAAAATAACGAAGAAGGCTTTAACAGATTTCTAGAATGGATTAATAAACTAAAAGGTAAAAACAGATTAGACACAACTATTGTCGGTATGGAACCTACAGGTCATTACTGGATTAATCTATCGAAATGGTTATCTAACGAAAAGGTTGATGTCGTAACAGTCAATCCTCACCTTGTAAAAAGAAATAAAGAAAATCGAGATAACACTCAGTCCAAAAGTGATAAAAAAGACGCTCTCGTGATTGCGGATATGGTCAAGAATGGATACTATTCTTTTGTTCATGTGGCTTCAGAGTCTTTCGAAAAACTTCGAGTTCTTATGTCCAACCGTGACGTAATCGTAAAACGTCTCGTTAGTTCTATTAATCAATTAAATCGATGGGTAGATGTTGTCTTTCCTGAGCTACGACAAGTGTTTAAAGATGTGAAAGGAAAAGGGGCAATCGCAACTCTACGTTTGTTTCCGACACCAATCGAGTTACGATCGATGCAACCTCAAGATATTGTAGCCAAATGGAAATCGGTAATGAAGCGTCAGCCTGGGTTGAAAAAAGCTTATCAACTTATAGATTTAGCTAAACGCTCTATCGGATCCCACCAAGCACATGATGCTTACAAGCTACATTTAGAACAACTACTGGAAGAGTATGATCTAGCTACAACGCAACTCGAAAGAGTGGAACAAGAAGTCACTAACGTGCTTCAACAAATTCCTTTCGCAAAGAAACTGTTGGCTATTAAAGGGATCAGTGAAATCTCTTTAGCTGGAATTTTAGGGGAAGCTGGAGATTTAAGTGGATTCGCCCATGGTAATTCTCTCCTTCGTCATGCAGGGTTACATCTTTCCGAGGCGAGCTCTGGTAAATGGAAAGGTCAGATTGTCATTTCTAAACGTGGGAGATCCAGACTGCGGCGTTTCTTATACCTAGCGACGATGTGCCTTGTCATGAATAACCCTGAGTTTAAAGTGTTGCACGCTAATAATGTTAAGGTGAAAAAAATAAAGAAAATGAAATCAATTATGAAATTGGTTGGTAAACTGGCTCGAGTATTTGTAGGCATAGCCAAACGAAATGAATCTTATTCCCCAGAAAAATTACAACCTTTTTCAGCTCTAACAGCCTAGTTTTTATTGAATAAATCATGCTTTACAGGTTCTCGAAGGGAACCTCACTTGAAAATAATTAATACTTTATTTTCAGCTTATCTTTTGTCGAATGTTTTCTTATTCGTAGGATCTCAAAGATGCACGGAGTACCAGATTTCTTGAACAAAAGGGCACCGACCCATTAGGTTAGCATAACTGGCCTCCACCCCTTGGATAGGCATGACGAAGGAATGAGAGGGCATATTTTTCGATGACCCGTTGAGACATGGGAGGGAAAGCCTCCAGGGGCGGCGTGGAGATTATGTGCATTATATGGTAGAATATGGAGTTTCCTATTACTCCTTTATTTAACTATGCCTCCATGAAACCAAAATGATCTGAGCTCATTGCTTTTAACCGTTATCAAGGGTTATGAAATCCTGCGAATAAGTGAGCATTCGAGAGATATAGCTATCATACTGAGGGAGTTCATCACAATGAAAACTAAAATGATTTTAATAATCAACATTTACTTATTGACTTTTGCTTTGAGAATGATTAACATGAAGTTAACTTCATGTGAAGAAAACTTCATGTGAAACAAACTTCACTTCAGGAGAATTTAAATTGGTTAGGAGAGGTATGTTTGAAAAATCTATTCATACAGCGCTTTTTTGTATCAATCTTGATAATTGTATTGGGAATCATTCAAATTACTCTCGATAAATCAGTAGGATTTAATTTTGGGTATTTCATATTATTCTTAGGGGGAATAATCTTGGTTTCCTCAACAATTTCTTATATTAAATCCCGAAAGAATAAATCTCTAGAAAAGGAATTAGCAAAGGAATATGATGAAAGAGACGCTTTAATTGATGGAAAAGTTGCTCGCTTTTCTTTGCAAATTCTGATATACGAAATCTTTATTCTTATGTTTTTAACTAATTTTGTGGTAATCGCAACAAATACTGTATTGTTTGTTGTCTTAGTATCATTAATAATTAGTGAATTTTGGGCTAGAAAATATTATAATCATGTCCTTTAATTAGGGGGATTTATGAAAAATAGAGTAAAAGAATTACGAATAGAACATGAAATAACACAACAAGAATTAGCTGATAAAGTAAGTGTATCTTCTAGAACAATCATCTCATTAGAAAAACAACAGTATAATCCATCTGTGCTACTTGCGTATAAAATAGCTTCAGTTTTTAATTTATCAATTGAAGAAACTTTTATTTTTGATGAGGATGACAAATAATCCATTTTAAAAAGATGCACATATTAAACAAACAACGGAGGATTTTAAATGCAGATTATATTATTTATTTTTGGGGCAGTTTTAATAGTTTGGGGTATTTATCGTATGAAAACTGACGATGGTTTATTCGGAAAAAATCAAAAAAGTAAGAATATATTTAATTTATTACTAATGGGAGAAGCATCAGGATTAGGACAATTTTTGGGTGGGATTTTGTGCATAATCATAGGGATTATTGCATTTTTTGTAAAGTAGTAATAAATAAGAATTTCATTTTTACACTGAAATATTGTGAATAAAATCACTTAAACAAACGGGTGTTAGTTCCATAGGGCAAAAGAAGACACAATAAATGGTCCGACTATCCAAAAACAATTTAATTTTGCATCTCGAAATAAAAAAAGTATCAATATAAAAAGACCAGTCTGGAATCACCAGTCTGGTCTTCTGTTTTATTCGCAACAAGAATTCTTTTAATTTCCAATCTCGCTAAAACGGGACTGCCACAGCATGAACTGCCTTTGTTTCAGTTGCTGGAGTATCAGAGTCGTAGCAACTAGAAGCTAGATTCGTACTGCAAACTCCAGTTTCAGGGAGTTCCAAGTTCAAAATGCATCCCCCGACTTTTCTATGCTAGAAAAATTGCCGGATGGTTTGGGCGTTTCAATCACGGCGAAAAGTAATAAATACGATTTTGTTTCTAGATCCTTTTTCCCGAAGCTCAAGGTGAATGAAGACCCTGTTTGTGGTTCTGCACATTGTAATTTTATTCCTTACTGGGCAAAACGCCTTGGTAAGAATGAAATGGTAGCAAGACAGCTTTCCAAACGCGGAGGAACATTATACTGCAAATCTTCTGGAGATAGAGTGAAAATCAGTGGGTCTGCAGTTTTATACGCTATTGCTGATCTACAGATACGTTGAGAAATGAGGTTAACTTCTTAATAGAAATGGAACGAAAAATCGAAGAATCCGATAGCTGGGCTATTTTAACCGTTTTACTTTGGGGGTTACTCGTTCTTGACCAGTTATTTAGTTTGCTAGGTTTCATAATGTCAATTTCTATATTTCACCTCTAACACTAAGCCGACCACTATAACAAATATTGTGGTTGGTAATCCTCTTAGTAGATTTCATTAGTTCAGTTATTCCTTTACATAGAATGGTTAGTTGATTATTATATTTTAAAGTAGTGCAAGCTGGAACGATCATTTTTCTCAAATAGCTACTGTAAAAAGCCTATATCCCTTTTATTTTATCTCTTCTGAGTGAATTACCCCTCTTTTTCCCAATGTCTCATTACAGAAGTATTTACTTCAGCAAGCTAATTTTCGCTTTTTTGGTGTAAAAAAACAGTAAATAAAATCTAAGGTTTGCGCATTGGACATTGTTGTCCAGCAACCATTTCCCACAGCTCGATCGTGCCATAAAAAACGCAGTTTCCCCCCCATCGACTTCCTGTGTCCGTAGAACTCATCATATATTCTAGTGAGGGTTCGACTAATAAGCGAACGAGGAGTGTTTTTATCGGACTAAAACCCCATAACTAGTTTCTCTTAACCAATTTCTCTATTAACCGACCAACAGGTATTGAAAAGAAGTCCAATGCTCTGTAAAAAAGACCACGAACGCATATGATTACGAAACCGATTAGCCCTGCTATCAGAGTAACGGTTATTAATTCGATTAAGTTGCCCGATGATTCTTGAAACATTTTCAACATCCATTCTTTCATCCCAAAGTCCCCCTATTTTACTTTCGATTCACAGCGAACTGTACGGAAGCATTAACAGATTGCTTTTAACAGCCTGCAAACACCGGTCACAATAATAGTCAACGTTAGTTTTATTCTTATCGAATATCGGAGTTAAACGGGTAATATCATCCCACTTGGCACGTACATATACATCTTTTGTTATCCATAAGCGTATGTATCTCCTCTAGCTTTCCATCCAGTAGTAATGAATATCGGGCGGGCTACTCTCGACATAGCATTGCGCCAAGATCCGTACATATAGCAAGGAAGCCCCCGCACTTGCATTTGCTGTTGTATAGCGATTCTCTAAACGGTTTTAATCAATCATTCATATGATTTTTGAAAACGTCTGGGAACTACTTTTACGAGCTGCTAACGTTAATCAGCCCCATAGTTTATATATTTCGTTGCTGTATTGTATAGTATGTTCTGATTATTCTTTAGATTAAAATCTTTACATCAGTGTTTCAAAATCAGGCTTACATTGTTGATGATTTCACCGTCCAGTATTGTTCCAAATGGAATATTTACATGGATTAATATGAAATTTAGTTGTGACCTCGAGCTCACTTATGAAATCATCGTCCTCGAAGGATATACTCTGTTTTGTTGCAATTAACATTGGAGAAATAAACAAAGTTACCACGCTAGTCCATCTTATCACTTCAAGCTCATTGATTTTATGGTAAATGTTGTTAATTTTCCTGAAACACTATTTTATATAAAAAGAAAAACACGGAAGATTTATTCGCCCGTGAATTCCGTAACCCCCCATGTTTGGTTGTATGAATAGCCGTTGAAGTAAATATCCAAATCGTGAAACATTCGGTGAAGTTGAATATATGCGTGTTGGTCGTCTTCTTTCATAGCAATCGTGGTGTACTTTTTGATTTCTTTGAAGTCGTCCGCAAGGTCTTGGTTTTTAGTAGAAACACCGTCAATTGTGTCCACTATCTCTTTTGCCATTTCTGCTTGTTCCGAATGCGTCGTCGTTTCTATATTGCCGTATCCGAGCGTATTGTTATAGAATGCGTGTTTCGAGCCAATGAACGTGTGTGCGTCCGTGCCGTCCGCCAATTTGACGATATCTTTTTCGACAGGTTCATTAACAACTTTCTTGGAATAATCTTCGCCGTCACTACCAATCGACGGTGACCCCGTATTACCTAGAGAATTTCTATCAAAGTTTTTAACGTTGATCATTATTGATATGAATGCGATTCCAATCATCAAGAAACAACCAACGATTCCCAATGTCATATATATTGTTTTCTTTCTACTCAATATAAGTACAACTCCATTCGTAATGTTGTTTAAGGTCCTCTGTGAAACGCCTTCTTTGTTACGATTTATTCAACAATAAAGAAGATCTGCCACCATCTTTTCGTGAGATGGGCTTCTACTCTTCTATTAAATTCTATAATTTCTGTATTATACTGCTTTACTTGTTTTAATTCAGTTTCCAGGCTTTCAGTAGTCTTTTCTAATATGTCTTGATTCAAACTGCAAACTGTTACTCCTGCTCTTTCCTTTGGGCTTCCATATCAGCCATAGCTGTAACTATAGTTGTACATCAACCATGTTGTTCAAAAATAACACTCTACTTCTGAATGGTTGAAGTTGCAACACCAACCGATGTAACAACATCTTCGACTTTTAATAAAATATTTGACTTAACCGATATACCTCCTGCGTTTAACTGATATGGCAAGTATAGCCTATTTTTCCTATCAGTTGTATGGGTTTTTTACATAAAAGGAAAAATAGAAAAAGTTTCTTGTTGAACTCCTTCAGTTTATTAAGTATTTCTTACGAATCCTTACTTATTCGCAGGATTTCACCCCACTGGGTAGAGAAAGAATGAGTGAATAAAAGGGGATTTGACCGTTTGGGCAATATGGAGGCAGATGAAAACAGAGGATTTCAACCTAAACCCCTTTATATTCCATATTCTACATAATTTCTCCACGACCTCTGAGGCTTTCCCTCTCATGACTCAACGGGTCAAATTTATATGCCCTTTCATTCCTTCGTCGTGCCTATCCAAGGGGTGGAGGGTGGTTTTGCTAACGGAACGGAGCGTTGCCCTTTTGTTAAACATGTCACTTATCATAATTTTCTAGTGGATGTAAGCTAATATTCGTAGACCTTGGGAGCCTCTACAGGCATGACTTTGGAGTTAGTATAAGTAAAACTAAAGACAAAACTAATTTATCCTTCAGGCACATTAGATCGTCTGGGGGGATAGTACATTCATTTGCTGTGGCAGCCTTTCTTATTCAAAACGGGGCAGGTTAGTTGAACAAAAACACCAGAAATTATGTTAAAATTCAGAAGATATAAATGTCTCAATATTCGATTTATTAGGAGGGCAAAAAATGAGTGGGATTGCAAAAACTCTTCAACCACCGTATTATGCAGTGATATTTTCTTCACAGCGAACGGAAGGTGACAATGGTTATGGGAAAATGTCAGACAAAATGGAAGAGTTAGCTTCTCAACAGCAGGGTTTCTTAGGCGTGGAAAGTGCTCGTGATGAGGGACTAGGAATCACTGTGTCATACTGGGAATCTCTAGATGCAATAAAGAATTGGAAGGAACATTCAGCACATAAAGTTGCACAAGACAGAGGGAAAACAGAATGGTATAAAAATTTCGCTGTTAGAGTTTGTAAAGTAGAGAGAGACAACCTTTTCGAAATGTAATGATAAATAAATATTGCACATCTTCAGTTAACGGGGACTTACCTCAATTAAGGAGGTTGCTGCGGCAACCTTTTTCTTCAACAAAAAAGGGAGAATCTCCTTACAAATAACGTCTTTTTTTGCTTTGAATCATTAAGAAAAAAATCAGCAGGATAATTAAGTAACTTGGACACAGAGAAATCAAGTCACTTCATCAGTGTGGAAAGTATTGAATTTTGAAACTAAACCAAAAAAACTGCCGATTACTCAGCAGTTTATTCTTCCTTATAAATACTTCCGATGAATACTTTTTCCATCATAGGAAAACAGGACTTCTTTTCCTTCCATGACCGATTCCATATGCACGGAACGTCCCCAGAGCTGATGGATATACGGCATGACTTTTTCAAGATATTTCAGGTCCAATTCAATACCCTCGTACCAATGTTTTAAGTAAAGTTCACCATTCCGCATGTAGTCTCCGTCATTTACTGTGATATATGGGAATCCTCCGTTCACTCTCATACTGACGAGCTGATCGCGAACTTGCTCCCACGCTTTGTCGACAATTTTATAATCCTTGCCCTGCTTCTGGAATAAATACATATCCTCCCGCATAACCAGGTCTTTCGTCAAATAATTGCGCAGAAAGGAAATATCCGATTCAATTTCCCTGACTTCGAACATCTTTTCCCTACCGGATCCAGGCTTAACGCCAAGTCTTATCATTTCTTCGGTTGGATTATCATAGCGTTCTTCAATATCTTCAAGCACCTTCAACCCAAGGTAATAAGGGTTAATGCTGGTTCGTGATGGTTGAACAACACCTGCATTCAATTTGGCAAATTCAATTGCTTCACCTGAAGATAAATCCAATTCACGGATAATACGCTGATGCCAGTAGGATGCCCAGCCTTCGTTCATGATTTTCGTTTCGAGCTGTGGCCAGAAATACAGCATCTCTTCCCTGATCATTGTCATGATATCCCGCTGCCAATCTGCTAAATCCCTACTGTACTGCTCAATGAAAAGCATAATATCTTTCTCAGGCCTCGGAGGAAATTTTTTCCGACCTTTCACGTTAGATTTCTTTGGCTTATCCTTACTATCAAGGTTCCATAAATCATCGTATTGAGTCGCTGCAGGCTTTATTTCCTCTTCTTCTTCCTCATCCTCCATCGTCCAGGCAAGCTTTGGTCTCATAAGTGACGGATCGATATGTTCTTCGATAGCCAAAAGGGCATCGAGGAATGTTTCTACTTCCTTTTTGCCATGCAGAATTTCATATTCTCGAATTCTTTCTGCCGTGGCCGACATACTTTCTACCATATCTCTCTTTGTGTTATTGAAACGAACATTATTTTTAAAGAAATCACAATGCGCCAAAACGTGGGCAACAATCAATTTATTTTGCACAAGTGAATTGGAGTCAAGAAGAAAAGCATAACAAGGATTAGAGTTAATAACCAGTTCATAAATCTTACTTAATCCAAAATCATACTGTAGCTTCATTTTATGAAACTGCTTTCCAAAACTCCAATGAGAAAAACGAGTTGGCATCCCATATGCACCAAATGTATAAATAATTTCTGAAGGACAAATTTCATAACGCATCGGGTAAAAATCCAACCCGAACCCAGTTGCTATTTCTGTAATCTCACTAATGGCATATTCCAGAGCCTTTTGCTCCGCTCCATTCATCCGATATCCCCCTTGTCTTCCGCCTTTATTCTAATGTATGAAAAAAAGGCGGAAAAATGCCGTAATCACGTTTAAAGGTTCATCGTTAATAGAAAAAAACATCTCCATAAAGCGAAGATGTTAGGAATATATTTAGAAATAAACTCTTTTTTCATTATCAATGTTATTTAATTCAGGGAACGATATTGTAATCAGTTAAATCCCCTTCACTTTTAATACTTCACGAAGTCTGCATTTACTGCTCTTTTTTTCGATTTTGAGCGAACCCAAGAAATAATAAGCGCTGCTATAATTACAAAACCTAAATATCCTGTAACTGGGTATACGGTTCCAACCAATTTAATGAATCCGACGAAACTAGCAAGGAAAGCCAGAATCCCTACAACAATTACTGAAATTTTGAAGATTTTTGTTTCGGATGGAACAAATCTAGCAGTAAAAGCATAAAGCATTCCAACTGAAGTATTATAAATCATTCCTAAAAGGATGACTGATAGAATATAACCCAACCATGGAGAAATTTGATTGGCTAATAAAAGAGTGGGCATTCCTGCACCTTCAATGCCTTTTAAATCAGACAGCATTCCCATATTGATCAAGAATAATAAGATTCCTAAACCGATTCCACCTAAAATACCGCCCATACCTGCCTCTTTCTTATTCTTAAACGTACCACCCATTACTGCTAACATAGCAATTCCAGCAGCCATATTATAGGAAACATACAGTAATGAACCCAAAATCCAATTTCCAGTTGCTGCTGTTTCTTTACTAGAGGAAGAAATGATCTCATTAAAACTAAGATCAGATGTAAAGAATGAGTAACCCGAAATAATAATCATGATGACAAATAAAAATGGTGTGACTGCACTAATGATAGACATTATTTTATTAACATTAAGTAAGAGAGTTCCAATGGTAAGTACTGTCATCACTACAGCTCCTACTACACTTGGAATGCCAAATTGTTCTTCAAAAATAGTACCAGAACCTGCAATCATAATGACAGTTACACCAAATAAGAAAAACGTGATCATAACATCAACCACTCTACCTAAATAACGACCACAAATATGATCGATTATACTTTTATGAGAGCGTGTTTGAAGGGCACAGCCCAACTGTGTAACCTGCATACCTAGAAAAGCAAATAATACAGTTGCTACTGCAATTCCTAATACACTGTAGATTCCAAAACTCGTAAAGAATTGCAATACTTCTTGTCCTGAAGCAAATCCTGCTCCGATGATAATTCCTATATATGCACCTGCAAGATTTACACTGTTTTTCATATGAATCCCCCCTTTAATTAAATGATTATTCTGACAATTCCGTGTACACGAAACATTTCTCCATTCAATTCTACCCATTTTTTTCATTAATAACTTTCCAGCTTCAGCGTTTTTACGATAAGGTTATTCACATCGCTCGCGAAGCTGGAATACTAAAACTGCTTAATTACTCATTTGGTATATCTTTTACTATAAGAAGTAAATTCATCGACAGTTGCGTAATCGACTTTAAAGCCAATACCAGCCGTCTTTGGAACAATAATGACTCCATCTTCCACTGTAACCTCGGGTTGAATGATGTCTTTATGCCAATAATTTGCCGATGCTGCCGTATCACCAGGCATTGTGAAATTATCAAGTGTTGTTAATGCGATATTATGGGCACGTCCGATACCTGATTCCAACATGCCTCCACACCAAACCGGTACATTTCGTTCTTTACATAAATCATGAATTTTCTTTGCTTCCGTTAAGCCGCCTACTCTTCCGATTTTAATATTGATGATTTTGCAACTTCCCAACTCAAGAGCTTTTCGTGCATCTTCTACGGAGTGTATGCTTTCATCCAAGCAAATCGGTGTTTTGATTTGCGCTTGTAATGTCGCATGATCCACAATATCATCAGATGACAAAGGCTGCTCGATCATCATTAAATCAAATTGATCGAGTTGTTTCAGTAACTCGATATCTTTCAAACGATAGGCTGAGTTTGCATCTGCCATAATCGGTACATCAGGATATTGCTTGCGTACTTCCCTGATTACATCTACATCCCAACCTGGTTGAATTTTGATTTTGATTCTTTTATAACCATCTTTCAAGCCGTTTTCAATTTTCTTAAGTAAATCAGCTACTGTTTCTTGTATTCCAATACTTATGCCTACATCAATTTTATCCAGTTCTCCGCCTAAAGCTGTACTTAATGGGATATTCTTTTCTTTTGCGTATAAATCCCAGATAGCTCCCTCGATTGCCGATTTTGCCATATTATTTTTACGAATATGTGAGAACATTTCCGATACCTCACTCGGATGTTCTAATTCTTTATCCAACACAAGCGGGATCAGGAAATCTTCCAGCATAGTCCAATTGGTTTTAATTGTTTCTTCGTTATACCAAGGAGCTCCAAACGCGACTGATTCTCCCCAACCTGAAAGTCCCTCTTCATTTTTCACTTCCACTAGGATAAACTCTTTATCTACAAATGTTCCAAAACTAGTTGTAAATGGAGCAGTCAAATCCATATTCAAATGACGTAAACGCACTTCTTTTATTTTCATCTCTATTCTCCTCTTATTCTGTTTTTTTTAATAAGTATTTTTGGATGTTTTCACCTTGTTTTCGTTCAATTCCTACTACAACATACCCTTTGGAAAAAAGCGTTTGGAATAGTTCACTTGTTTTTACACGCCAATCAATTGCAAGAGAAAGATTTTCTTTTTTTATTTTTTGAATTTCCGTTGGAATGGGTATAGCCACCACTTCCGCAGTTGTTTCCAAACTATAATCTTCGATGAACGGAAAGCCTTGCTTATTCATTTCCGTCGTTACGATATGCGTCGCTTTATCAGTAAGTTGCTCATCGCTCTCAGTTTCTTGCTCTAAATTCCATTCCACCATGAAACGATCAGTGGACAGTCCTTCATTAAGTGCGCCTTTAAGCTCCCCATAACAATCTTCCATATATGTACGGCAAACCGCTTTTAGTTTACCGATATTCAAGTTAGCATTCACACTCTCCAATGGATCATATGTCCAGGTAATTAAATGATAGCCTTTTTTGAGTGCTTCTTCTTTTTGGGCCAATTTAAGTAATCTACCGTATCCCTTCTTTTGATGGTCCGGATGGATAGCTAGCAAATGTGAGCAAAGAAAAACCTTTCCATCCTTAAATCCCGGGAAACTGTATTGAAAACCTACTAATTGATTATCGATGTAACCACCTAAAACAATGCCACCGTTTTTGACTGCTGTAAGCGTTTGATGGGTAGGGACACAATCCATGCCCCATACGAGAATTTCAAGTTGCTGCACTTCTTGTAAATCTTCTAGAGTAGATAAAGATTTAATGATTAATTCATTTGTCATATCGTCGTTCCCCCTCACCATATTTTTCAAAAGTAAGAATGATCGCTTTCGTTAGAATTTCAATTCCGGATAGCAAAGCTTCTTTATTGAATGTCATATTCGGATGATGTAGACCTGGTGTCAAATCACAGCCTAACCCAAGCATCGTCGCTTTGATTTCTGGTTTTTTTAATGTATAAAAATGAAAATCTTCTCCTCCAGTTGTAATAACTGGAGCTACTAAATTTTCTTTCCCTAGAGTATCTGCAATAGCTTCAGCCATTATTTCTTGGGCTTGGTTGTTCACAATTGCAGCAGCTACATTAGCTCCCGACTCCAGATTAATTTCAACTCCATTTGCGACGGCCAAAGCTTCTGCAACTTTTTCCACTCTTTTGGTAAGGTCTTTCATTACTTCATTATCCTGAGCTCTTAAATCCAATGAAAATGTAGCTTTCCCTGGAATGATATTGGAACTTTCGCCACCTGCAAAAAACTGTGTCATCTTTGCTGAAAAAGGTATGGAAGGATTGAGATGGATATTGTTTAACAATGTAACGAATGATGCTCCTATTTCAATAGCATTTTGCCCTTGGTGCGGTCTAGCTCCATGTGCATCTGTCCCTACTATTTCTCCTTTAATAAACTGTGCAGCTCCATGAACAATTGCTGGTGCCGCCTGTCCATCTTTCACTTCCTCCGCTGGTCTTAAGTGCACACCATAAAGAAAATCAACATCATCCACTACTTTTTCGTCAATCATCTTTAATGCACCCGTACCTTTTTCTTCAGCAGGTTGAAAAATGAATTTCAGTTTTCCTTTGGGTTGAAAGTTCATTTCCTTCAATAACAGGAAAACTCCAAGAGCCAAAGTCATATGCCCATCGTGTCCACAGGAATGATTGGCCTGAAACGACCCATGCACTTCTTGCCAAAGTGCATCAATATCTGATCGTAATCCGACAGTGAAACTTCCATTCCCGATTTCTCCAATTACGCCCGTACAATCTTTAAATTTTTTCACAGAGCACTGATTTTCTTTTAAAACATTCGAAATGAATGCTGTAGTATTCACTTCATTCCAACTTGTTTCAGGATGAGAGTGTAAATGGTCAAATATTTCGATAATACGAGGTCTTAATTTTTCAATTGATTGTGTTATATCCATTTCTTTCTCCCCTTTTTTCTGTTAAAAGAAAAAATCATCATCTTGATTGAACGCATCATACATAGCCTTTCTTTCTTTAAATCCCTGCGCGTCTTTAATCGATACACCTGCTACTAAACTATTTAATAATGAGAATAGAACAGGTGCAGTATCGATAGTGGAAGTTCTAGGTGCTGAAATGGGCAATAAAACGTCCGTAAACTCCGCAATTGGAGCCAATTCAGAATCGGTAACTCCGATTACAAATGCACCCGCTTGTTTTGCCATTTCCGTAATTTTCACAGTTTCTTTCACATAACGATGAAATGAGATTGCCACAAAAACAGAATTTTCAGTTATTTTGTTTAGTTGTAAAAAAATATCATCTGTATCCGGTCTATATAAATGGACTTCTTCCCTTACAAGTCTAAGCGTAAAAGTTAACCAATGCGCCGCTGAAAATGATAAACGATGTCCGGAAATTAATACTTGGTCGGCTGCCGCCAATTTATCGACTGATTTTGTAAAATCATCATTAGATAGATTTTTTATTGTTTTTTCGATACTGACGATATCTTTCTGCATTACTTGTGCCATGAAGTTTGGCTGATTCGCAACTTCTAGTTTAGAAGAATGATATTCATTCAGGCTACTCTCGAATATTAATTGATTACGAATAAGTTTTTGAAGTTCCGCAAATCCACTTAACCCTAACGAATAACAAAAGCGAATGATAGTTGTTTCACTCACCCCTATATCCTTCCCTAACTTTTGAGCTGAGCTGACTGCAAATGTATGTGCATGAACTAACAAGTAATTTGCTACCTTTTTTTGGCCAGTAGATAATCCAGGGAATACCTCTTTAACTTTTTGCTGCAAATCCATAAAACCGTCCCCTTACAGACAAAATATGAATCCAAAACTTTTTTTATTACTATATGAAGTTTTCACTTCATTTATAATAGAGAATATTTTATCATGGGCATTTTAATAAAACAACAATATTCAGAATTTTTAATAAAAAATCTGAATAAATATTAAACATTAGTCAAAAAAAACCACGAAGATTCTCCGTGGTTTTCATTACCTCTTATTTTTTATGACGCTTTGCATAGCCACATCTTTTACATAGTTCTTCTACTGCACATCTTCTCGAAAAACCATCAAACATATTTTTAGCCCGTTCACCATTTATAATTTCTTCAAGAGATGATTCAAATATATTCCCCAGTGGAATTTTCCCTTCACTATCCAAACAGCAAGGAACAACTGTACCGTCCACTAAGATACCTAACTGGTCTCTTAGAGCATAACAGAAAATATTCTCATCGATAATGTCGCGGTCCAATTCTGGCCATTCAAATTTTTCAGCCATATTTATATAAACACGGTCCTTCAGTTTAATATTATTCTTATCCTGAAGAGCTTCACTTAATCGAATATCCAACGAAAGCTTCTCCTCCAACATACTGAGAATATCATCGTTTAGACCATTACTCGCCTTAAGCTCATCCGTATCCATATTCCATAATCGAATTGCGCAGATCATTTCACTTGTTTCGTTTGCCTCATTAATAAAGTCGGCAATATTACTCACATATGAGTCTAGACTATTACTCGTATCATTCGCTTCAAAGCTATGAAGTGAAATATTCACCTGACGAAGTGCTTTTTTGGAAAGCAGCTTTTCTTTAACCTTTTGAATCAAAGTACCATTCGTTGTTATATTCACTTTCAGGTCATGTTCGGCACTAATATCCAAGAAAGTTCCTAAATCTTTATTTAAAAATGGTTCACCCATCAGGTGAAAATAAATATGATCGGTGTGTGGTTTGATTTTCTCAATAACATGAGTAAAACCATCCGGATCCATAAACTTCAATGTCCTCTGCAAGCTAGAACTAGGACAAAAATTACATTTCAAGTTACATATATTCGTAATTTCTACATAAACTTTCTTAAACTTTCTCATTATAAAATACCCCTAAAGTCATGCTATATTGTCAATCTGATTCTAACTATACGTGTTAGCGGCTCATAAATGCAATGAAAAGTTAATTGTAGCGGTACAAAGGGTGAAATTAAAATCACAATTATGTAAACTTATTATATATTTGATTTCATTTACCAATTACCCTTTCACTCAAGGTTCCAAAAATCCCCTGATTGAGTCAATCAGGGCTTAATTTCCTCATTTCACTTCCTCATCACCTATAGATCTTTTGTATTTTTTATAAATCAACGGATAGATCTGATTTCAGTTTCAGGCCATGATTCCCCTAAGGTCATATTCCAAAGTCTTATGCTCTGCACTTTTATCCGATATTCCCTAGTCTTCTATCTTTTTCCTAATGTGGGATGGCGGAAAAGTTCCGTGATTAATTGTTCATCGTTAATAGAAAAAACATCCTCAAAAACCGAAGATGTTAGGTAATACTAAAATATATTGGAGTAAATTTAATTTTCCTTCTGTTCTGTGACCTTTAAACTAAGTAATTTTTCATTGGTAAGATCGTGTTGGACTGCCACAGTGACTTTGAATTTATTGCCTTTCTCCACGACTAAGAAACTAAAATCGTCTTCCACCTGATTTTTCCCTATTGTTTTTCTTCCCTTATATTCATAATCAGTAATCTCAACTTCAGGGTAATCGGCCTGTACGACGGCGATTGCAATCTTTCCGTATTTTTCGTAATCTGGTTTTTGGGCATGTGTTGATATGGAACCAAATTGTAAAATTACAAGAAGTCCTAAAATCATCATGATGACTTTTTTCAAAACCATTTCCTCCTCATACATCCTGTTAGTTTTATTATGTTAAATTGTTCATTTGTTATGCAGCTTGTTCGCTTCTTTTACAAGCATAATCCCAACTAACCGGTTCCGTTTCCATTCCTCAGGAAATACAGAAAATGGGGGATTGGTTTCATCCACCAAATAACTAAGTTCAATTGTCATTCCCGGGCGCTTGAACTCGGTTATGAACCAATCCGTAAATCCGCTGCCTACCGCCTCCTTTTCCGGAAAGGTCAGTTCATAACCTGTTAATTCTGCTGTTTTTTTCGCAATGCCATAATCCCTCGCCATATTCTCTCTCTTATTTTGATAATGCCAGAAAATTTCCCGGCCGGATGTATGATAGGACACCGCAATTGTGGGATCAACTTTCTTCGTAAAATCGGCAAGCGCTTTTACCTCTGTAGCTTCTAGCGGTTGTTCCCCTTTATAAAATTGATAAGTAGGTTTTTTTGCATCACTCATTACTTCTTCCCACCCAATCGGATATTGCCTGTTTAAATCAATCCCTTTTGCGTTGGCCTTCCACCGCGACCAATTCGTACTATATCGATTCATTCTCCAGACCCCTGCTTTTTCAAGGAAATTCAAATTTGATAAATCTCCTTGTTGAATGCTGACTCCATCAGGATTCAGCATCGGGATAAACCAGATGCTCACTTCATCCAATAAACCTGAAGGAAACCCGCCTATTGGTTTGCCCGCTTGATAGGCTGCTGCATAGTCTTTTAGCATAGTCATCAACAGGATAGAGCTTAGCCATTCTCGCCCATGATGTGAGCCTACTAGTAAGATGGATTTTTTCCCTTTCCCTAACTTGACTGCTTTTATATATTTTCCTTTTTCCGTTTTTCCAATTTTTCGTACTTCAAATTTATACTGATCCTGAATTTCTTGTAGGTCCTTTTCCATTTGTCCAGGTGAATACACCTGTTCTGCGCGTGGTGCTTCAGGAAAAAAAAGAAGACCAATCAATACTATTAAGATTATCTTTCTCATGTTCTCACCTTTTATTTTTATTCAGGTAAAAAGCAACAACCGCGGCCCGTATACATCGCCACTTATTGTAAGTAAAAGTTCTACCCAATCTGAACAAAATACAAATAGCTCCTAAGGAGGAGAACTACATGAAAATTGCGGATTATGATCAGGCTTTGTTTCACACACACCGCTCTGATTGGGACAGCCTGTTAGTATTAATGGTTCGTACGAAAGATCACTTTCTTTCGAAAAAAATAGAACATTTTTTACACGCCTATCGGTTTGAGCATGATTATCAAATTATTCAATCTCAACTGTATGCACTGCTTCGTTATTTGGATCATGCGGCAGAAAAGACAAGTGATTATTTAAGTGAACTCCCAAGCTAAAATCAACAATAGTTTTTGCAAAATGGGAAAATATATACAAGAAGATTAATTTCATGGGGATTTAACTGTGGCGGGTGAAAACCTAAAAAACAAGGGTCAGGTATTATTATACCTGACCCTCATCCATTATTTTTTCATTGTTGCATAAGCAGTTGCATACATTTTAAGTTCTTCAATTAAGGCCTCGACAAGTAACGCAGGCTCTTCAGTTAAAGCGTCATTCTCATAATCGAAGCAATGCGGATCAAGCACTAATTGTTTTGAAATCACATTTGCATATAGGCTGCGGCCCACTGTTCTCATAGAATTTAACGCATTAATCCCACCTTTACCACCGCCTGATACAGCTAGTAAAGCAACTGGTTTGTGTGTAAATTGATCACTGCTTAGAAAATCCAATGCATTTTTCAAAGCACCACTCATCGAACCATGATATTCCGGAGATGTCAAAATCACTCCATCCGCTTCTTCAATACTTTTACGAAAATCTTGAATTACATTCAATTGATATTGCTCGCCTTCACCTGAATATAAAGGAATCTCACTGTTACTTAAATCGATTAGTTCTGCTCCATATTGCTTGGAAATGAAGCGAGAGGCAATCCCTGTACGCCCTTGTTTACGTGGTGATCCATTAATGATGACTAATTTCATGTATAATACTCCTCCATTGTTTCTATTTGAATATTTCAACCATGTTACTCTCTTTTTCAGTATATCAAAACCAGCTAAAAATTTCCTTGAATTAGAGACATTTATTCCACTAAACGTATTCCAACTTCATCTAAAAAACAACTTTTACGCAAAAAAACGAAGGACCTGAAGCCCTTCGTTTACATTTATCTGTTTATCACTTTAGACTAATGCTTCAATTTTCCCCATAAAGTCTGCTATAACAGCTGATAATTTAGCCTCTGATTCCGCCATCGTCTTGCCTTGGACACCGAAATAAAATTTAATTTTCGGTTCTGTACCTGAAGGACGAAGGCATACCCATGTCCCATCTTTAAGGAAGTATTTCAATACGTTTGATTTCGGAAGCTCAATTAGCTCTTCACTATTTGAAGTTAGTGAATGCTTTTTGCTGCTCTGATAGTCTTCCTCGACGACTACTTGGATGCCTGCGATTTGCGTTGGCGGGTTCTGACGGAATTGATCCAATATTCCTTGAATCTGTTTCGCTCCCTCAATTCCTTTTAACGTTAATGAACGCAACCCTTCCAGATAGAAGCCATATTTTTCAAAGACGTTCAATAAACCTTCATAAAGAGTCAATCCCTGCTTTTTGTAATAAGCACAGACTTCGACAGCAAGCACTGCTGCTTGAATAGCATCTTTATCACGAGCAAAATCCTTAATTAAATATCCGTAGCTTTCTTCATACCCAAACAAAAAGCTGTGTTCGCCACTTTTATTATATTGATTTATTTTCTCAGCAATGAATTTAAATCCGGTAAGTACATCCATCGTCTTTAAGCCATAGGACTCTGCAATTGTCCGCCCGATTTCTGAAGTCACAATGGTTTTTAAGACAATTCCATTTTCAGGTATATTACCTTTTTCTTTTTTCTGAGCTAGTAAATAATCTAGAAAAAGCGCACCTGTTTGATTTCCAGTCAGAACGACATATTTGCCCGATTTGTTCTTCACGGCAATACCAAGTCGGTCGGCATCTGGGTCTGTCGCAATTAATAAGTCCGCTTCGACTTTATTTCCAAGCTCGATGGCCAATTCAAATGCTGCAGGTTCCTCCGGATTTGGAGATTTGACCGTTGAAAAGTCTGGATCCGGTAATTCCTGTTCCTTAACGATATGGACGTTTTGATAACCTAAGCTCTGCAGGGCACGTCGGACTGATTTATTTGCCGTTCCATGAAGTGGGGTAAAGACTAGTGATACATCTATTTCCTCAGCAAGCTGTGGATTTTCAGGAACTGTGAGCAACTCTTTATTATAAGCTGCATCCAGTTCTTCCCCGATTATTTCAATAAGCCCTTGCTCTTTAAGATCTTTAGCTTCTTTAATTTGTATATCAAGTTCACTTTCAATGGCATTCACGTAGCTAATCACTTGGTCAGCAGCTTCCGGCGGTAACTGTGCTCCATCTGATCCATAAACCTTGTAACCATTATATTCAGGTGGATTATGACTCGCTGTGATGACAATCCCAGCAAATGCATTTAGCTTGCGAACAGCAAATGACAATTCTGGAGTTGGGCGTAATTCATCGAATAGATAAGCCTTTACGCCAAATGTAGCCAAGGTTTTAGCTGCTTCGAGTGCAAATTCCGGAGACTTATGTCTTGAATCATAAGCAATGACAGCACCTCTCCCTTTTGCCTCTTCCCCGAACGTTGAAATATATTGAGCCAATCCAGCCGTAGCCTTTCTTACAGTGTAAATATTCATTCGGTTGGTTCCTGCTCCAATTTCTCCACGCATACCGCCTGTTCCAAATTCTAAATTCTTATAAAAGGCATCTTCGAGTTTAGCTTCATCCTGTTGCATTTCCTCAAGCAGGACACGTAATTCCCCATTTAAATTCTGATACCCTGCCCAAGTGGTGTATACTGATTTCCAGTCCATCTCTGACATCCCCTCTCAACGACCTTTTTTTTAAAAACTTTTATGTATCTGTTTCTATAACAAAATTATCACATTTTTCCCAATAAATGAAGTAAAGGCTCGTAATAAAAAAAGCCACATCGAGCGTGGCTTTTTCATCACGAGCTACTTTAAATCTTTATTTTTCACCTTTTTGATAATGTAGTTTGTAAATATCATGGCGTCTATCTTTTAATTGTCTTACGGTACCCGATTGTCGCTCACGTCTTAATATCTCTAAATCAACATCGCCAATCAGAACCATCTCAAGATTCGGGCTCGTTTCCCCAACAATCCCGTCACGTGCAAATTCAAAATCCGACGGGGCGAAAATCCCTGATTGTGCATATTGGATATCCATATTTTCCGTTTGCGGCAGATTCCCGACAGTCCCAGAAATAACCGTATAAATTTGGTTTTCCACTGCACGGGCCTGAGCACAATAGCGAACACGCAGATAACCTTGTCGGTCTTCCGTACAAAATGGCGTAAAAATAATCTTAGCTCCCATATCAGTCGCAATCCGAGCAAGTTCCGGGAACTCAATATCATAACAAATTTGAATGGCGATCTTTCCACAGTCTGTATCAAAGACGCGTACACGGTCACCAGCATTGATGCCCCACCATTTTCTTTCATTCGGTGTAATATGAATTTTATATTGCTTTTCAATCGTCCCATCACGGCGGAATAAATAGGCTATATTATAGATATTATCATCGTCTTCTTTAACGAAATGAGAACCGCCAATTATATTGACGTTATACCTTACAGCTAAAGTGGTAAACAATTCAATATACTGTTCCGTGAAATCCGACAGTTTCCGTACTGCCAAGCTTGGTGATCTTTCATTTAAGAAAGACATCAGCTGGGTCGTGAACAATTCCGGGAATACGGCGAAATCCGCATTAGCATCCGAAGCAACGTCGGTGAAATACTCGACTTGGTTAGCGAAGTCTTCGAATGAATCGATTTTACGTAGCATGTATTGCACGACGCAGATACGTACCGGTTCAGATGTTTTATAATAACGTTTTGTTTTCGGCTGATAATCAACGTTATTCCACTCCATGAGTGTAGCATATTTATTGGATTGCAAATCATCAGGCAAATAATTAGGATTTATCCTCATGAGCGTGAAGCCATTTAAAAGCTGGAACGATAGAACCGGATCATATATTTTATGTAATTGCACTTCTTTCACATATTCTCTTGGTAGCAATTCCTCTGCATGTTTATGGTAATTAGGAATCCTGCCGCCAATAATGATGCTTTTTAAGTTCAAATGGGCAACAAGGTCTTTTCTTGAATCATATAGTCTTTGACCAATTTTCATCCTGCGGAATTTAGGATGGACCATGACCTCGATTCCATATAAATTATAACCGTCCGGATTATGATTCGTGATGTATCCATTATCGGTTACATCATCCCATGTGTGGCGATCATCATATTCGTCAAAATTAATAATGAGGCTAGAACATGATCCAATCACTTTTCCATCATATTCAGCTACAAATTGTCCTTCTGGAAAAATTTCCAGATGACTTTCAAGCTGATCGCGCTTCCATGGATCCATTCCAGGAAAGCAACTAGATTGTAAAGCAATTATTTCATCAATGTCCCCTAGCCTCATGTTACGTATTTCCATTATTTTTTCATATTTATGCAGGTCCAAATTAGGCATTTTCCTCAAACTCCTTTAATCTCTTCCATAAGAATTATACCCCTTATTCAAAAATTAAAACAACTGAACCTTCTCCGACCTATTCAATACTTCCTAGATAATACATGACTTTTCTTCCTTTCGGAAGCATATAGATAACATCTTTATTTTTTATTACCTTTCTTACTGCCAATTCGCCTACTGGGTAGCCTTATCGTACCATCATTACTCCTGTTAAATCAGGTTTAATTACCTATTATCTGTTAAGCTAACAGCCACTCTTTTAAAGTTTTCATTTCTTCCCGCGACCAAATCTATTCTGTACCCCCTTAAAAAGAATATATATTTTACAGACCGCATCCATACATACTATACTTTTCATAAGAGAAAAAAGAGATGGGGAAGAGGATCGATGAACAATACAAAACGCAGCGGGGAGAATATATTATTTGTAGCCTGGGCTGCTTCCATCATTGCTATGCTTGGAAGTTTATATTTTTCTGAGATTAAGCAATATGAACCATGTATGCTTTGTTGGTATCAGCGGATTATCATGTATCCTTTTACAATCATTTTAGGAATTGCAATCATTCGAAAAGATTATTGGATCAGCTTCTATACCATGATATTATCTGCAATTGGTGCATTTATTTCAACTTATCATTATTTAATACAAAAGGTTTCATTTTTTTCCGAACATACCCTAGCATGCGGAAGGGTTCCCTGTACAGGACAATATATTAACGTTTTTGGTTTTATTACCATCCCGTTCCTAGCTTTAACTGCATTTGTCATTATTTTCATATGCAGTTACATCGTATGGACAAGATCCAAGGAGGTTGCAGCTTAATGAAGAAAATGGTTATATTTTTAGTGATAATCGTCGCGCTTTTTGTCATACTAGGCGTTTTGACAAACTTAAAAAAAGAAGAAAAATCAAAAGGAAATCCGTATGGCAAAGAGCATCTTAAATCCGCCACCGTCGATCAATTGGATGACCCAAATTATCAAAATCTGATTCTTCCCGAAGAATTAGAGAATGACCTTCAAGATAAAGAAGAAATGACTGTTTATTTTTATAGCCCTACGTGCCCTCACTGTCAAAAAACTACACCTATCGTAGCTCCGTTGGCTGAAGAAATGGGTATCGATCTCGTTCAATACAATTTATTGGAGTTTGAACAAGGCTGGAGCGATTATGGCATCAAAAGCACGCCGACAATTGTTTACTTTAAAAACGGAAAAGAACAAGAACGTATAGTTGGCTATAACGAAGAACAAACCTTCAAAAAATGGTTTGAGGACCATGATATTAATTAAGGTTAGAAAAAAAATGAGCCGGCTATAACGGGAAAAGTATTTCCGTTATAGCCGGCTCATTTTTAATGTTTTATACTAAATATTGATTCGCCACCTGAATATCCATCATTTGCATATCTTTACTTGCTTCATGGTTTATACGTGTAAAATGGTCATAATAAAAAGGGAAAAATATTCCGCATTCATTCAATAGAGTAATGTTATGTTGAAACAATTCTTCAAATTTAGATTCAATTATAAAAGAATCCTCTATCTTCTTTTTGTCTAGAATGGACAAGAGGACTTGAAGGCATGCCATTACTTGAAATGCGTCTCTTAGTGTTGCAAAGTAGGTAAATGTACTTTTATTCGGCTGCAAAACGCCTATCTCCCGAAAATGAATAATTTCATTTTCTGTGAAGTATTTAGGAAATACAGATTTGTAGAAACGTGCAACGAGACTCGCAATTTCTTGCTCTTGTTCTTCGGTTGAAGAAAAGACCGTCTTCACTAAAAAAACCACCTTTTTTAGATCCATTAGACCTATCTAATAGTATGTATATTCTAGGACAAGCGATTTCTTTCCCTCTAGAATAACATAAATATTGTAAAAAAAACGTGGTAATTTTCGCCACTGAATTCTAAACAATAGGTCTAATGTTACTAATTTTACTTTTATTCGTAATCATTATATATTTTTTTCAATTAATTACAATCATATAAGTCGAAAGTAGGAATTATATTGGGGCATTTTAATATAACAAACCAAATATTATCAATTGAAGTTCTTCAAAGTTGGAATGGATTAACATTAGATAAGCTTTTTAAGGACCACTGGAAGGCGCCAAAGAAATTGGTGCATGAGTGGAGAATGAGTAAAGAAGTAAAATTGAACGGAAATACTGTTTCATGGACAACTACTCTTTCCGAAGGCGATACAATTAGCATTCCTTTAATGAATGCTGAAAATGAAAACGTTAAAGCTGTAGATTTAGGGATTTCTATCTTATATGAAGATGACCTATTATTGATTGCCAATAAACCGGCAGGAATGGATACCCACCCTTCTCAACCCGGCGATACACATACGCTCATCAATGGTGTAGCGTACCACCTTCAGAACACCGGCCAAACCTGTATGATTAAGCATATTCATAGGCTTGATAAAGATACCACTGGAGCCGTTCTTTTTGCCAAAGATCGCCTCACTGGGTCTATGTTGGATAGAATGCTGGAAGAAAGAAAAATCAAACGAACATATGTCGCTTTAGTTGAAGGAATCATCCAAAAGAATGAAGGTAAAATCAACGAAAAAATTGGTAGAGACCGCCATCATGCTACTAGACGAAGGGTTTCACCTACTGGCCAGGTGGCTATTACCCATTTCCAAGTGCTTAAGCGGGATTCGAAGAAAAACTTAACGCTTGTCAGTTGCACTTTGGAAAGCGGCCGCACCCACCAAATCAGGGTGCACTTTAGCCACTTAAATCACCCCTTGGCTGGTGATACCTTGTACGGCGGAAAAAATACTTTTCCACGGCAAGCCCTTCATGCTCGAAAAATTGAATTTATCCATCCAATTTCCGAAGAAAAAATGATAATAGAAGCACCTTTCTTAGATAAGTCCGGGATATTTGAGACTCTCTAATATACAAAAAAAGCTGACTCCAAATAAGTAGGAGTCAGTTTTTTTAAATTCTATCATTATAAAAAAGCAGCCGTTTTTAAAGCTGCATAGTAAGGATTATGAATCAAAAAAATAAGCTGGCCTCTTGGGCCAGCTTTTATTGTGATATTTAAGAAGCTTTTCTCATGCCTTTTAAGATCAAGCTTAATATGAAGACAAATACGATTGCTCCAATTAATGCAGGAATAATAGCGAAATCTGCTACTGAAGGTCCCCAGTTCCCAAGAATTAATGAACCTAACCATGCACCAACAAAACCAGCGATGATGTTACCAATGATACCAAATGGTACGTCACGTCCTACTATCATACCTGCTAACCAACCGATAATACCTCCAATAATTAATGACCATAAAAATCCCATAATATATTTCCTCCTTAAGTAGTTGTATTTTTATACCAGACAGTATATTTCCCTGTTCTACAGCAGACTCCAAGAAATCTCATCACTTCCAAATATTCATGTCCTGTTCAATTCATTAACCTTTACACTCAAATGGTATGATGCCGATTATGCACAATATCTAATGAATGTGAATGCTTTAGTTAGTGGGAAAAGTTAGCTAGCTATTGACCCTGAGGAACTGATTGGACACTCCTCAATGTTAGTGTGTTTTTCTTTTTGTTTGCCGCTGTACTCATTATTTTCCCCGTTAAAATAATCTAAAACCTCATTTTTTTAAAAAATATTTGGCAAAGAAAAAAGGATTATTAGACTTATGAAAAGGGTATGCACTATGCTGCACTTTTGTCACATTCATAGTATAGGCAGTATCTAGCTCAAATATGTTTATAAAGATATAACGAAAAAAGGATGCCCCGAAATTACTGGGACACCCTCATATCATTTTCAGTTCTCTTTAAAGTCTATATCATCAATCATTAAAACAAAAGTTCATCCGGATTGCTTCCAAATCGTTCATTTTTGTTTAAGGCATCAATTTGATTCATTTCGTTAAGACTCAATGAAAAGTCAAACACTTGTGCATTTTCCTCGATACGGGACGGCGTAATCGATTTAGGGATAACGACAATTTCATGTTGGAGATGCCATCTAATTAATACTTGAGCAGAGCTTTTTCCATGCTTTTTTGCAATATGATTGATAGTCGGTTCTTCTATTAAGCTCCCCCTACCTAGCGGGCTCCATGCTTCTACCTTGATATCATGCTTTTCGCAGTAATCACGAATTTCAACTTGAGTCAAAAGTGGATGCAATTCTATTTGGTTTACGACAGGTTTTATTTCACTGTTCGCTAATAATTTTTCTAAATGGTGGACATGGAAATTACTTACACCGATTGATTTCACTTTTCCTTCATTGTAAAGCTTCTCTAACGCCTTCCACGTTTCCAGGTATTTGTCTTTTCCTGGCCAGTGAATTAAGTATAAATCTAAATATTCCAAACCAAGGCGTTTCAAACTATCATCAAATGCCTGAAGGGTCGTTTCATAACCTTGATCAGTATTCCACACTTTAGATGTGATGAACAATTCTTCACGCGATATTCCGCTTTCTCTAATAGCCTGTCCTACACCTTCTTCATTTTCATAAACGGCAGCCGTATCAATTGAACGGTATCCTACTTCGATTGCTTTCTTGACGGACTCAACCGTTTCACTGCCATTTTTCACTTTAAATACACCGAAACCTAACTGCGGCATTTTTACTCCATTATGTAAAGTAATCGTTTCCTCTATACTTGATATCATTTGCCAATCCCCCTTACCTTTTATTTACCAATTATATCATCGTCCTACCTTTTATTTCTAACCATAAGCCTCGGAATTTAAAGGTTTATTAAATGACTCCACAAACATTTTATCCAAAATTTTCAATTTAAAGTGAAAATTTATCATTTAATCCTTCATTAAGTTAAATATTTTGTAAAAAAATGACGAAATATCTATGCTTATAGATAAGAAATTAGTTACAATTGAATAGTCCGTCCGTAAACCAAGTAAAAAGAAGAAGGTGCCATCTTTAAAGAATAATCAAACGAAAAACTTCCATTCTAATAATGTGGAGTTGCAAAGCTGTCCAACGCCCATTCATTGGTCACTATCTAAATTTTCTCATTACATACTTGAATATTAAGGGAGTCTTCCATGTATGAATACCTTATTCATCTTAACCGCGCTAATTATTATCTTTGCTTTAATCTTTGACTTTATCAATGGATTTCATGATACAGCTAATGCTATTGCAACAGCCGTATCAACTAAGGCGCTTAAACCACGTCATGCGATCATTTTGGCTGCGGTCATGAATTTATTAGGAGCGCTGACGTTCACTGGTGTAGCACATACCATTACGAAGGATATTGTTGATCCTTTCACATTAAACAATGGCTCATATGTAATCCTCGCTGCTCTACTTTCCGCAATAACATGGAATTTAATCACTTGGTACTTTGGTATTCCAAGCAGTTCTTCCCATGCTATTATTGGTTCTATAGCGGGAGCCGCCATTGTGGCTGGAGGTTTCGATACGATTAAATGGAGTGGATTCACCAAAATCGTCCAAGCATTAATTTTATCTCCGATTCTTGCCTTTACACTTGGATTTATTGTGTACAACATCTTTAAGGTAATTTTTAAAAATAATAATTTAGGAAAGACTAACAAGCGATTTAGGAGAATACAAATTCTTACAGCGGCAATTCAGTCTTATACACACGGAACAAATGATGCTCAAAAATCCATGGGTATCATCACTATGGCTTTAATGGCTAACGGATATGCCTCTAGCTCTGATGTCCCCTTTTGGGTGCAATTATCGTGCGCAATCGCAATGGCGCTTGGTACCTCAATCGGTGGTTGGAAGATCATTAAAACGGTGGGCGGTAAGATCATGAAAATACGTCCAGTAAATGGGGTCGCTGCCGATATGACCGGTGCAGCGATAATTTTCGGTGCTACATTCCTGCATATGCCGGTCAGTACGACACATGTCATCTCTTCATCCATACTTGGGGTAGGTTCTGCACACCGTATCAAAGGTGTAAAATGGGGAACAGCTAAAAGTATGTTAATCACTTGGTTCATAACCTTGCCGATTTCAGCTTCTTTAGCCGGATTGATTTATTATCTAATTGCTTTATTTTTATAAAACCTTAAGCCTTTCCATATCGGGAAGGTTTTTTTTATGATTTCGCCCTTTTAAGTGTAACTGATTCCCATTTTTTACTTATCCTTGTTTTTGATTGTAAAGTTTTATTAAGATTTTGTAAATTTTCGTCGAAAAACCTTTCCTCATACTACATGAATTCGTTACAATCAACTTGTTAATACTAAGCGTATAATAATTTTACGTAAAAATTGCATGACTAATCGGGAGGCTTAACATGGCTTTTAAATCTAAAAAAGACAAATTCGCAGTAATGCTTTTTAACATCGCTCAAAACCTTAAAGAAGGTGCTGACTATTTCGCGGATTATAAACTGAAGAATATCTCCGATCTAAAAGTATTTTCAGATACTATGAAAGACTATGAGCATAAAGGCGATTCAATGGTTCATAACGTAATTAAAGAACTTAACAATGCCTTCATCACTCCTATCGAACGTGAGGATATCCTAGAATTAACCATGAGAATGGATGATGTCATAGACGGTTTGGAACACTGCGCCGCATTATTCGAAATGTACTCCATCGTCAATGCTGATGAGTATATGCTTAAATTTGTGGATGCAATTAAAGAGTGTACGTATGAGATTGAAATAGCTGTCGATACACTTTCCACTAAAAAATTACCAATGATTCGTGAAAATGCAATTAAAATTAAAGACCTTGAATCTGTTTGTGACGGAATCCAACGTCAATCGATCAAAAACTTGTTTACGGTTGAAAAGGATCCAATCAGAATCATTCAATATAAAGAAATATACGAAAGCCTTGAAGAGATCGCTGATCACTGTCAAGCTGTGGCCAATACACTTGAAACAATCATAATGAAAAACGCCTAAGGAGTACCCCCATAAATGGATACTTTATTAATTTTAACTATATTAATCGTTTTCTTTGCTTTAGCATTTGACTTCATCAATGGTTTCCATGATACAGCAAATGCAATTGCTACAGCTGTTTCAACAAAGGCCATGAAACCTCGGCATGCCATTGTCATGGCAGCCATCATGAACTTCGTCGGAGCTATGACGTTTACAGGCGTAGCGAAGACCATAACTAAGGATATTGTGGATCCGTTCACGCTTCCAAATGGTTCATATGTAATCTTGGCAGCTTTGCTTGCCGCTATTATATGGAACCTCCTTACATGGTATTACGGGATACCAAGCAGTTCCTCCCACGCATTGATCGGTTCAATTGCAGGTGCCGCGATTGCAGCAGCCGGAATTACTGGAATTAAATGGGAAGGGTTTTTGAAAATTCTTCAAGCATTGATTTTCTCCCCTATAATTGCTTTTGTAATTGGATTTATCGTATACAGCATCTTTAAAGTTATATTTAAAAATAATAACCTGACAAAAACAAACCAGAGATTCCGTACTATACAGATTGCAACTGCAGCACTACAATCGTATACCCACGGAACAAATGACGCCCAAAAAGCCATGGGGATCATTACAATGGCCCTTATTGCAAACGGGTATGCAACAAGTACTGACATCCCCTTCTGGGTTCAATTTTCATGTGCGTTAGCAATGGGACTTGGAACTTCTGTTGGTGGATGGAAAATCATTAAAACAGTTGGCGGCAAGATTATGAAAATCCGCCCTGTCAATGGTGTTGCAGCGGATTTAACCGGAGCCTTCATCATTTTTGGCGCGACCGTGATACACATGCCAGTTAGTACAACACATGTTATTTCTTCTTCGATTCTTGGAGTTGGTTCAGCCCACCGTGTTAAGGGCGTAAAATGGGGAACGGCAAGAAGAATGATTGTTACCTGGTTCATTACCATTCCTATCTCAGCAACATTAGCAGGTTTGCTTTACCTATTGATTAATTTCCTTTTCTAAAATAAAAATCCCTTCCGGTTTCCATCGGTAGGGATTTTCTGTTTCTCCCGTAAAAAACATGGATATAATTCTATGCTAAATCATGAATAATCGTTTAAAATTTAAAGAAGAAGGAATCTTTTAAGCGAGGGGCAAAATAATAATGAAGGAATTCACAAATAGAGATATTTTTAAAGACCTTTATGGAGATATGATGGAGTTTGCGGATAGAATCAGTTCCGTCTTAGGCTGTCCCATTACAATTGAGGATGGTAACCATCGCCTGCTTGCTTATAGTACGCATGATGATACAACCGACCAAGCCCGCATCATGACCATTATCGGAAGGCGCGTTCCTGAAAAAGTCATCAACAGTTTATGGAAAGATGGGTTTATCCCGGCTTTATTGAAAGAAGACGTTCCTATTAAAATTGGGGCTATAAATGATGTCGGTCTCGGTAATCGAGCGGCAGTCTCTATTAGGAAAAATAATGAAGTCCTTGGCTTCATTTGGGCCTTGGAAGTGAATCAACCTTTCTCCGAAGAAGATATGGACTTTCTTCAATTTGCTGCAAAAGAAGCGAAAAACCAGTTGCAGCAATTACAATTAAAAAAGAAAAGGAAAGAAGCAGGTCATCAGGAGTTTCTTTGGCGTATGTTCACTGGACATTATCAAGAAGAATCAGAAATAATAGAAAATTTCACGAAGTTTTCTATCCAAGTTCCTGTTGTTTTTTCCATATTAGTATTCGAATTCCCTAAAGAGATCAATCGCGAAGTAGAACGCTACATTTCCTATATGTTAACGACTACTCAAAAGATAAACAGGTTCTTATTTGCCATTGACCATAACAAGCTCATTCTTTTTGCGGGATCGGACCAAGAAAATAGCCCTTCTTTTACCACATCCATTTATGATTTCATTCCTTTCTTCATATTAGAAATGAAACGGCGTTTTGGTGTTGAACATATCCATGGTACTTCAGGTAATATGTATAAAAACTTAATGGATGTAAAATCAAGCTATGAAGAAGCTCAATATACCTTAAAAATGAAAAATATTTTTCCTCATGATATGAAGCTTATTTTACATTATGAAGAGCTGGGCATGTTTCAAATGATTGAAACTCTTGCAAACAACAAACAACGTCACGCTCATCCTTCTATTTTGAAGCTAAGAGCTTATGACTTGAAAAACCAGACAGAATTACTGCAAACACTTACTGTCTATTTAGAGAAAGACTGCAATCCAAATGAAGCTTCAAGAAATCTTCATATCCATGTGAATACCTTAAATTACCGTTTAAAACGGATTACAGAAGTAGGAAATATTCGTTTAAAAGATCCGATTCAAAAAATGTCTCTATTTCTAGATATAAAGCTTTATGAATTTGACAAATTTCACAATAAAAATTGAAATATTCCATCAACATATGGAAAAAATAAATAAATGGAAAGGTTGGTTAAATGAATCTAGAATCGAATGAAGAACTTGAGAAAGAATTAAAAATCATTGAAAAATGGGAAAAAGACCAGAATGGGTTATGGTTTTGGGAACGAATTGGACGTCTCCCCTTCAAACTTTTAGACAAGCTAACACCGGACTTCATACAGAAAAAGCTTGGTGTCATGCTCGATGAAATCGGTAGCTATATTCAAACCGGAGGACAATATTTAACAAAGGAATCCAATATTCTAAATCAGCTGCAGGCCAAGAATCCTGAACTGAATGTTTCCTCCATAGAAGATGTTTCAAAACTTCCCCTTCATATTATGGACAGTGTTAGTCAAGAGATTAAAAATTCCGGAAGTAAATTGGCCACAGTTCAGGGTGCTACTACCGGCATAGGTGGAATCTTCACCTTAGCTATTGACATCCCCTTGCTTCTTGGTATGTCAATCAAGACACTTCAGGAAATTGCTCTCTCTTACGGCTACAATCCACGAGACCGTCAGGAGCGTATTTTCATCGTCAAATGCCTACAATTTACTACATCAGATGTTGTCGGAAAAAAGGCACTGTTAAAGGAATTGTCGAATATGCACCTTCCCGAATCTGAATCCAAAAGAGAACTTGCTTCTGAATTGCAAGGATGGCGGGAAGTTGTTTATACATATCGTGATCAGTTTGGTTGGAAAAAGCTTCTGCAAATGGTACCTGTTGCTGGAATAATCTTTGGTGCCTTTACCAATCGCTCTATGATCGCTGATATGGCCGATACGGGAATAATGCTATATAAGAAAAGAAGGATTTTGGAGCGAATGCACGAACCGGTTGCAAAAAATTAAGATTTCAGCGTAATGTTTTCTCACGTTAACTATCTAAACTAAGCTCTTAACCCTGGCAAGTCCATGATTATTGATACTGCGTTTGTGGAATTACACAAATACACCTTTTTCCTTTTTCTGATTTCCACATACTAACTGTTTCTTTTTCCCATTATACTTGTGATACAAATAGTAAAACAAATTATTGGAGGGATTAAGATGAGAATAGGAATTCCGAAAGAGATTAAAAACAACGAAAACCGTGTAGCTATCACTCCAGCTGGGGTTGTAGCATTAGTCAATGCGGGACATGAAGTATTAATCGAAATGAACGCAGGATTAGGAAGCAGTTTTACAAATGAATCATATCAAGAAGCTGGAGCTGTTATAGTCGAGGACGCTGCTAGCGTTTGGTCAAGCACAGAAATGATCATGAAAGTAAAAGAACCTATCTCATCTGAATATAAATATTTCCGTAAAGATTTAATTCTTTTCACGTATCTGCATCTTGCAGCTGAACCAGCTCTTGCACAGGCTCTAAAAGAAAGCGGTGTCTTGGCCATTGCTTATGAAACGGTTGCAGTAAACCGTACACTTCCTTTATTGACACCAATGAGTGAAGTGGCTGGACGTATGGCAGCGCAAATCGGTGCTCAGTTCCTTGAAAAAAATAACGGTGGTAAAGGAATTCTATTAAGCGGAGTTCCTGGAGTTAAACGTGGTAAAGTCGCTGTCGTCGGCGGCGGTATGGTTGGAACAAATGCAGCTAAAATCGCCATTGGATTAGGCGCAGATGTTACCATTCTTGACTTAAGTCCTGATCGCCTTCGCCAATTGGATGATATTTTCGGAAATGAACTAACTACACTCATTTCAAATCCTTATAATATAGCTGAAGCAGTCAAAGAAGCTGATTTAGTGATCGGTGCAGTTCTGATTCCAGGTGCAAAAGCTCCTAAGCTCGTTACTGAAGAAATGGTTAAATCAATGTCTCCAGGTTCAGTCATTGTCGATGTTGCTATCGACCAAGGCGGTATCTTTGAAACGGTTGACCACATAACAACACATGATAACCCTACTTATGTTAAACATGGAGTAGTTCATTACGCGGTGGCAAATATGCCAGGAGCAGTGCCTCAAACATCTACAGTTGCCTTAACGAACGTAACTGTACCTTTCGCACTGCAAATTGCCAACAAAGGCGCCATCAAAGCAATCCTTGAAAACGATGCCCTTGCAAAAGGCGTCAATGTAGCCAATGGAGAAATCACGTTCGAAGCAGTTGCATCAGACCTAGGCTACAACTATGTTAGTGTTGAAAATGCTTTAAACCCAAATAATATTAACGCATAATAATAAGGAGACTCCAAAGACGTTCATCGCGTCTGGAGTCTTTTTTATTGCACTTAATCGGGATTCTTCCCGCTACAGTTACTTATGACTTTAGTAAAAACTTAATAACTCGGCTACTGGCTTTTTCTGCTGATTCTATATTATATTTAGGAGAAAACGGGTCACTAAAACCGTGAAAACCATTAAATGTATGTATCTCGATATTCTCTTTATCTAGATGTAAAACTAACTCGTCTACATCAACCGATCGTTCTTCTTGAGGAAAGATCAGCAATGTAGGGCATTTTGGTACTTTTTCTAAATAATCCCTTATGCGAGAGCCATAATATCCTACTATTCCATCAACAAATATCTCCTCACTACATAACCAAGCAATTGTCGCCCCTATACTAAATCCAATGATGAATATTTTTGAGTATTCCTCATTAGCTTTCAATATTATCTTTTTTATTTTGTTCGATGCCTTAGTAAAACCTACATTATCCATAAAATTAAGATATGCTTCTTTTTCTTGCACATAAGCAAATGGTTCTTCCCGTTGCAAAAAGTTTGGACAAATGACATCAAAGTTCTGTTCTGATAATAACTCACAAAAATCCTTCATATGTTGATTAACCCCGTAAATTTCATGCAGTACAATGATTACTTTATTAGTATTTTTTGTTTGTATCTTGAACATCTTGTACCCCTGTTAAGATTTTTCTCTTCATCATACAGTTCCCCTGTCCCTTTTGTCGTTTCAGAAAGAGGGTGCCTAAAGCACCCTCTTTCATGTTTCATCTATCAATCTACAAAAATCTTCCCTGGATTCATTATTCCATTCGGGTCCAAGGCCTGCTTGATCGTTTTCATCACCTCATATGCCGCTCCATGCTCTCTCCGCTGATATTTGGATTTTCCAAGCCCAACCCCATGTTCACCCGTACATGTACCGCCTTTCGCTAAGGCATATTCGACTATTTCTTCATTTAACCGCTTCGCTTCTTTCACTTCCTCTGGATTACTTAGATCAATCATGAATAACACATGATAATTTCCATCACCCACATGGCCCACAATCGCTCCTTCTACTTTGGATTGTTCGACTTTTTTCCTAGTTTCTAATATGGCATTCGACAATTCATGGAGGGGCACACTTACGTCCGTGACCATCAGCTTCTTACCCGGAGCACTGTGAATAAAAGCATATGCAAGATTATGGCGAGCTTCCCATAATGCATTTCGCGCTTTTGAATCCGTTTCAAACTGGATATCCTCACAGCCAAAATCATTTACGATTTCCTTAGCAAAATTGACATCCTGTTCTAGTCCGGCAAAATTCCCGTGAAACTCCAAGAATAATGTTGGTTTAACTTCATAAAATTTGTCCATAAATTGATTTACTTTTTTAATAGACTCGGCATCGACCAATTCAATACGCGCAATTGGAATCCCAGCAAGCATGATTCCATTGACGGCAGATACTGCCTGTTCAACGGTTGGAAATGAAGCTCTCCCTGCCATTGTTACTTCAGGAATACCGTACACCTTTAGGGTCAGTTCAGTAAATACACCTAGCGTGCCTTCCGAACCGACAAATAAGCCATTTAAATGTATCCCAGATGATGATTTTGTAGCTAAGCTTCCGGTATGGATAATTTCACCGTTTGCTAGAACCACTTCCAAATCCCGAACCTGATCGCGCATTATTCCATATTTGACCGAAGTTGTGCCACTTGCATTCGTAGCTGCCATCCCTCCCAATGTCGCATCGGCTCCGGGGTCAACAGAAAAGAACAATCCGTATTTTTTCAATTCTTTATTCAACTGCGTCCGTGTCACACCTGGTTGGACCTTCACCAAAAAATCACTTTCCCTGATTTCCAACACCTGATTCATCAAGGATAAATCGAGCGAAATTCCCCCTTTAATTGGAACCACATGTCCTTCTAAACTCGAACCTAGACCAAAAGGAATGACTGGTATTTCATGTTCATTCGCATAACGCATGACTGCGCTCACTTCTACAGCACTTCTTGGATAAACGACCATATCCGGTAAGTGCGGAGTATGATACGATTCATCATGACTGTGCTGCTCTAATATAGTTTCATTCACCGTGACTTGTTCTTCCGTTAGTATCTTTCTTAAATCCTCTATATATATATTCATTCTGCTTCCCCCTCTTTTTTAACTAAACATTCTGATAATATTATGTAAAAAAGTAGATTGCCTGAGAATAGGCAATCTATAATTCTTACTGTCCGAGCCCCTTCGTTCTATCTGTGCAGGCTTTCATCGCTTGTAAAATACTAGCTCTGAACTGATTCTCCTCTAAAGAAGCAACCGCAGATATTGTTGCCCCCCCCGGAGTGCATACATCGTCCTTTAAAGCGCCAGGATGCTTTTCTGTTTCAAGCACCATTTTAGCAGCACCCATTACAGATTGTGCGGCCATTCGATATGCTTGTTTTCGTGGAATACCGTCACGAACCGCTCCATCCGCAAGCGCCTCGATAAACATGTATACATAAGCCGGTGAGGATCCACTGATTGCTGGCACTGCGTCCATCAAATCTTCATGTATAAGCTCTGTTTTTCCAAAAGAATTCAACAGTGTAGTAACATTAGTAATATCAGCTGCTGTGATTTCATGATTAATGCTGATTGCCGTCATGCCTTCACCGACAAGGGAAGGAGTGTTTGGCATCGTTCGGACAACCTTCACTGGTTTTCCCAAACCTTCCTCAATTTGTGATGTAGTTATTCCAGCTGCCATTGTAATGATCACAGCTCCTTCTTTCACATGAATCTTAACTTCGTCGAGCACTTGCTTATGCATGGCGGGCTGAATCCCTAAAAAGAGCAAATCGGCAAAACCAGCTACCTCTTTATTATCTAAACAGCCTTCAATCTTATATTTCGAGGTGATCTTCGTCAAAGTCTCAACACTTGCTGTGCTGACCATTATATTTTCAGGTGAGATGACTTCCGAGCGCAACATGCCTTCAAGCATTGCCGCTCCCATTTTACCGCATCCAATAAACCCGATTTTTTTATTCATATCTTACACTTCCAATCATAAGTTCATCTATACTCTTTCTTATTATATCGGATATGGCAAATGGAAACACGTCGCAGATATTTAGATTAGGAAGGAATTGCATATTTCAAGTCGAATTACTAAGATGAAATAGACGAATAAACGACTTATGCAACTGATTTTTTTAGCGAAAAAAAAGGATTGACTTATAAGTCATTTTCACTATATAATTTTGACCTATTAGTCATTAGTTGAAAAAAGGAATACAGTTTAAGGAAATGGAGAAATGAAATGCAAATCGAGAAAAGAGCAGTCAATACCAAGCTTGTCTTAACAGGATTGATCATTGGAATGTTTTTCAGTTCATTGGAACAGACAATCGTCGGGACAGCAATGCCAACGATTATTGGGGAATTGAATGGTTTCACTATCTTTGCATGGGTGACGACTGCCTATTTAATTGCCTCTACGACCGTTGTACCGATTGTTGGGAAGCTTTCAGATTTATATGGCAGACGTTCCCTTTATTTGATTGGTACAGTTATTTTTACGATTGGCTCTTTTTTATGCGCCACTGCCACTTCGATGGAGCAGCTGATTATCTATCGGGGGCTGCAAGGAATCGGGGGCGGGATGATCATGCCCTTATCCCAAACGATTATCGGCGATATTTTCACCGCTGAACAAAGAGCCAAATGGCAGGGTGTATTCGGAGCCCTTTTTGGCTTAAGTTCTGTAATTGGTCCTTTTCTGGGTGGACTGATTGTCGACCATATCAGCTGGCATTGGATATTCCTCATTAATGTACCGACGGGATTATTATCAGCGATTTTGATTTATGTCGGGTTGAAGAACGAAGCGATTCAAAAAACAGAGAAAGTGAATATCGATTTCCTTGGTATTTTCACCTTAATTCCAGGTATTGTCCTGCTTTTATTGGGCTTAACATTCGGGGGTGATAAATTCGAATGGATATCACTTGAATCTCTCTTGATTTTCGGCAGCACCCTTGTCTTTATTGTCCTATTTATCATTTTTGAAAGAAAAGCAGTTGAACCAATTCTTGATTTATCTCTCTTTAAAAATAGAGTTTTTGCCACCACGAATATCTTAGGATTTTTGCTAGGTCTGGGTATGTTCGGGGCTATCATGTTTGTCCCACTGTTCATGCAAGGAGTTTTAGGAGTGTCACCAACAAAAGCCGGATCGACCATGACTCCGATGATGATCGGGTTGATTCTTTCTAGTGTCGTTGGCGGGCGGCTGTTGTTAAAATTTCGTTTTCGTACCGTGCTTACCTTTGGAATGGCCATTGCGACTCTCGGCTTTTTCCTAATGAGTACGATGGATGGTGAAACTACAATACTAACCGCTTATTCCTTCATGGCTGTCTTAGGTGTGGGAATGGGTCTTGTTATGCCGACCCTGATGATTGCCGTTCAAAATGAATTTCCAAAATCACAGTTAGGATCGGTCACTGCAGCCTCGACCTTCTTTCGATCAATAGGCGGAACGATGGGTATTACAATTTTGAATGCAGTCATGAATCACAATCTACAGCAAAATATGGATGACGCGGTTGTTAGTGAAAAAAATACCCTAATACAAGAAGCATTGAAGGCACTTGCCGATAAAACAGATAATTTGTTCAATATCATGCTCTATCCTGAGAATCTGAAGATGCCGGCTGAAGTCAGCAATATCATTATAAAAACCATTGAAAATGCCTGGATTGATGCATTTTCAAGTGTATTTGTCACTGGTATCTTTTTTGTCTCTGTAGGAATATTAGTTGCTCTTTCAGTTGGTTCTGGAAAAATCAAAAGAGATCAAGAAACGGAAAAAGATTTAGGTTAATAATGATTAACATGGAGACCGGCGCCTTTCCAGCCGGTCTTTTTACTTTCCTTCATCCCTAGGTTTCTTTTTCTGCAATAAGGGAATTTTATCTATAAGAGACTATATGGAGTGATACTATGCTAAAGGATACAAATTTCCATTCAATTTTACCACCGGAGTTTTATCAGCAGCCAACGCTCGTGCTGGCAAAATCCCTTCTCGGCTGCCTTCTAGTAAAAGAAACATCAGAAGGAATCGCTTCTGGATTTATTGTTGAAACCGAAGCCTATATGGGACCGGAAGATAGGGCTGCACATAGTTTTGGAAATAGAAGGACGAAGCGGACTGAAGTGATGTTCGGAAAGTCCGGAATGATCTATACATACGTCATGCACACCCATACGCTTGTCAATGTCGTGAGCGGTGATCTAGATAAACCGGAAGCCATCTTAATCCGGGCTGTGGAACCCTATTCAGGGCTTGAGTTAATGCATGAAAGACGTGGACTTGCTGATTTTCGAAAGTTGACGAACGGACCTGGAAAGTTATCCAAAGCACTAGGCATTACTATGGCCGATTATGGTCAACCTTTCACAAAACCGCCGCTTTATCTTGCTTCTGGAAAAAAGCCTGAGCACATATCCAGCGGACCCCGCATCGGCATTGGCAACTCCGGAGAAGCGAAGGACTATCCATGGCGTTTTTGGGTAACTGACAATCCTTTTATATCTCGCTAATAATTTATTATTTTCCTATGCTTAAAAGGAGTGACCGCAAAACACGGTCACTCTTTTCTTTTGGGTTTCAGAACAAAAGTTAGAATGGGCAACCGAAAAATTACAAAAAGCACTGCTCAACCACGATTATATAGCAGCGACTCGTGCAGTAGTCCCTTTCTAGCCAAGGCTTTTCTAAGTGTAGAGTTCTAAATCAAAATATTTTTTCATTTTTAAGTAATCTTCAGGTGTATCAACATCCATTCCCCACATCTGGTTATCAAAGGAAATGATCTTTGTTAATTGTGTATATTTTTTTATAATTTCTTTGCCTCCTTGATCTCCATCTATTGAATCGAATTCATTAAATAATTCAGCATCAAACAGAATTGGATGACCTAAATCTTCTTTATATTTTGACCGGACAATACGAATCCCTTCATGCTTATGAGCTTTATAGTGGTCAATTAGTAATTGTACAATTGATTTGGAAACTAAGGGCTGATCCGCTAAGAAAACCATGACAGCATCCACATCTTTTTTTACCGCCTGAATACCGAGTTTCAGAGAAGAAGCCATACCATTTGCATAATTTTGATTATAAATAATTTCTATATCTTCTAAATCATGAGTATAATGTCGAATTTCTTCTATATAATGACCTGCGATTAAAACGATTGGCTGTAATGAAACATCAACCGTTGCTTTAAGAGCATATTTAAAAAGAGGTTGACCATTTAAAGGTAATAATAGTTTAGGTTTTCCCATACGTGTTGACATTCCAGCTGCAAGAATTACAGCTCCTACTTTAAGCATGGATTTTCGTCTTTCCATGGAGTGGAACCGGAGTTCTACCATTTTTGACTGTCATTAGTTCAGCAACAATACTTATGGCTACTTCCTCCATCGTTTCAGCTCCTAGATCCAAACCAATTGGTGAATGTATCGGCCCATCGGAAAAAGTTTGTCCAATATTTATAAGCATTTCTTTTGTTCTAGCCATAGGACCAAGAACACCGATGTACCGTGGATTACTTTTCAAAGCAAGTTGTAATGCCTTTTCATCAATCTCTTGGTAATGATTCATGATGATCCACCATGAATCCGTGACATTATTTGAATTAATCTCTTCAGGATTTTCGATTAAATGTATAACAGAGGGGAAAAGTCGAGGGTTGTTAAATTCCACACGTGAATCTAATACAGTAACTGAAAAACCAGCTTTAGCAGCCAAATCAGCCACAGGTACTGCATCCCTTCCGGCTCCCGCAACAATTAATTTTTCCCCAGGTTTAACTGCATCAATTAGAAATCTGCTTCCCTCACAGCTCATTATTTCTGCACGAGTTTGCGTGTCCATACTATTTCTTGCTTTTTCAACAACTTCGCAGGGGAGATTATCCAAATCCCCAATCATATTACCTTCTTTTTCAATCAATAACCTCCTCCCAGTAGGTATTTCCAGTACACAAGAGAAAGCTTGACCCTTCTGGATAATTTCTTCTGTTTTTTTCCAAAATACATCATTTTGATCTATAGGTAGAATGAGCATTTCAAGAATCCCTTTGCATCCTATTCCTAAACCCCAAACTTCATTTTCACTTAAATCGTATTTATGTGTTAAAGGCGTTTTCATTTCCATTGCCTTTTCTGCCCACTCAAAAAGATCGCTTTCCAAACATCCTCCGCTTATCGTACCGAACATTTGCCCATCAGCAGCCATCATCATTTTGGTACCTGGCAGTCTGTAGGCAGAACCTTTCACACTAATTTGCATGGCAATCGCCGCTTGTTCGTTACGTTCCCATGCTAATTTAATATTTTTAAATACATCTTTAAACTCTTGTAACCGTGACATATCCGTTTCTCCTCCTGCCTGCTAAGAGTTAATTATTGACCTTTATGAAGAAAGTGAAAGATAAAAAGGGAAAATCCCTTTTCTTATCCATTTTTTCACAAAAAAATTTCACTCTATACTATCTATTTAGTATTCTTTCTTACTAAAACTATGCTAAGAAACAGTGAAAGAGCAACAAAACATAAAATAGCGATAAACCGCCTTTATATGAACCGCTCACCTAGATTAAAATGCCAAAAGAATCAGTCCTAATGCTGTGATTAGATACGAAACACAGCCTAATATTCCTTACTGTACAACTCGTTGTGAAAAGAGTTAAAAGCATAAATTAAATTATCGTCGCACCAGCTCCACCAACAAAAACTGCACGCTTTATAAATTTATTAGAATAAAAGCCCACCACCATTTGAACAAAGGCTGCTAAAGCAAAGCTGACCAAAAAGATCCTGGTCACAAATGATTCACTTTCAAATCAAAATATCTGAAAATTCTTGATTTTACCCTTGTTTTTGATTTATATTTGAATCACTAGAACAATAGATAAGGAGAAAATAATGAGTGATAACAATGTGAAAAGAGTATTGGACACCATCATCAGCACATCCAATAACAATATTACCGTGACCGATGAAAAGGGTTTTATTTTATTTACGAATCCTAACCACTGGTGGATTTATGGAATTGAGCCCGACCATTATCTTGGAAAATCGGTTTACCAGCTGGAAACTGAAGGAATACTTTCTCCATCGATCACCGCTATGGTTTTGAAAGAACGAACACCTATTCAAATCATGCAACATACGAAGACGGGAAAAATCGTCATGTCGACTGCATATCCCATCTTTAATGATGATGGTGAATTGGTTCGCGTCGTTAGTTATGCTCAGGACCAAACAGAAATCAGAAACCTACAGGATCAATACGGACAATTGAAGAAAAAGGTTCAAGACTACCAAACAGAGGTCGAGGAACTTCGGGAACAGGAAGAACTTATCTATCGAAGCAAGGAAATGCGGCAAATCGCCAAAACGATACTCCGTGTTTCAAAAACGGATGCTACTGTCATGCTTCTCGGGGAATCCGGGGTTGGAAAGAGCGTCTTTGCCCGAAGGCTCCATAATCAGAGCTATCGCAGTAAAGAACCATTCATCGAAGTCAACTGCAGTACCATTCCAGAAAGTCTTTTTGAATCCGAAATGTTTGGATACGAAGCAGGATCCTTCACAGGGGCGCAAAAGCATGGGAAACAAGGATTGATTGAACTGGCACATAACGGAACCTTATTTCTAGATGAAATCGGAGAACTTCCTCTGGATATGCAGGTGAAATTATTAAATGTTCTGCAGGAGAAAAACTTTAAAAGAGTAGGTGGAAAAAAAGAGCATAAGATAGACTTTCGGCTCGTAACAGCAACAAATCAAAACCTCGAAGAAATGGTAGAAAAAGGCTCATTTAGGCTCGATTTGTATTACCGCTTAAACGTGATTCCTGTCCATATCCCACCTTTACGAGAAAGAAAAGAGGATATTGCCATCTTAATCAATCATAATCTCGAGATCATTAACAAGAAATACAAGACCGACAAAAAATTGCACCCCTCCACATACGAAATCCTCATCCAGCATAAATGGTCCGGGAACGTACGTGAATTAGAAAACTTAATTGAACGGCTCATTTTGACTTCCGAAGACTCCATTATTTACCCAGGCTTCCTCCCCTCCTATTTTCATAGTCAAGAATCTTTGGAGAAAAAGGATGATACCCTAATGATCGATCAAATGATGGTTGAGGACAGCGATCTCAAGACAGCTCTTGAACAAGTGGAAAAATGGATGATGATGAAAGCACATAAACAATGTAAATCCACATATGAAATGGCTAAATTTTTAGGCATTAGCCAGCCTTCTGTCGTTCGAAAAATGAAGAAATATCAAAGTCAACTCTCTCCTGAGTAATGTAGCTTTAAATAAAATTTAATCAAATTAATGCTATTGAGATTTGTGCATTTTAAATCTAATTATGAAATCTTCTTACAACAGCAAGCAGACGCTTAAGCAACCAATGATATCATTGCCGGTAAGGAAGAATTAACTTAATTAGCTAACTTCAAATTACAAATGCACAAGCAGCCTTTGATGTGTAATATCGGGAAGTGTTACCAACTTAAACAACTCCATAATACCTTTACAACCTCTCCTATTTGGAGGGGTTTTATTATGAAATCAACTTGTACACTTTTCCTAATCCCTTTTTTTCTTTTTATGTTTTATCTTTTAGTTTTTGGAGACCTTAAAAATAACCACAATTAGGAGGGGTAAAGTGAAAACAGAAGATGAAAAAACCTCAGATGGCTTAAATGAGATCTTTGAAATTATTAATGCTAAAGGTGACATAGAAGAATTAAAAGAAATCGTCCAAAAATCTGATGAACAATTAGATAAAGACAAATAAACTGAGAGGATTTATTATCCTCTTTTTTAACTGTTTTACATTCTTCTTAATGAATAGTTTGAGTCAATTACGACACCAAAGATCAACTATCCTGCCCCTTTATCTGCATAAGGAAAGGCGATCCTTCTTAATGAAGAATCGCACCTATTAGTGGAGCAAGGATAGTAAACTTTTGTCTATCAAAAAACTCTCTTTTCTAAACTTTAAATACTGAATATCGGTATCCATATTCTTGAAAATTCTAACAGAGATATTACGTTTCAGTAAATAACTCTCCTTTGTTCTCGTTATTCTATCTTGCAGCTGTCGCTGGGCTGCCACAGTTTGTTCAAATGCTTTGGATTATTGAGGCGGGAAAGATAAAATCTGTCATAGATAGGCACTATCCGTTGGAACAAATTGCCGAGGCCCATACCTATGTAGAAAAAGGACACAAAAAGGGTAATGTAGTAATAACTTTGGAACATAATAACAAAACCTAATAAAACGGATGCACCGGACCGCTCATGGTAAAAAAACAAGAAATCACGGTAGATGCATGATGGTTTTTTCTTAGCAGTTCTACATAAAAATAAGAGGCCTTCATATAGAAAGCCCCCTTCTTATTATAATTATTATTTGTTTGACACACCTGCCGACTCAAATGTTGCCATTTCCTTTATGACCAATGTCGCCGACTTAAGAATAGGAAAAGCAACTGCGGCTCCTGTTCCTTCTCCTATTCTCATTCCCAGTTGAAGAATTGGCTCTTTACCAAGCAATTCAATGGCCGTTCTATGTCCCGGCTCTGCGGATTGATGTCCGACAAACATATAATCAGATGCACGACCCGAAATCAGGTTTGCAATTACAGCAGCCGTCGTTGTAATAAAACCATCAACAAGAATGGGAATTCGGTTATTGGCTGCTGCAAGCATGGCTCCTGCCATCCCGGCAATTTCGAATCCGCCAATTTTCATCAGAATATCGATTGGATCATCAGGAATAGGTTTTCTTAATAAGATTGCTTCTTCAATAATTCTTTGTTTATGTAAAATACCTTCACTTTTTAGTCCTGTTCCCTGGCCTACAAGCGATTCTACGCTCTTCCCGCTAATAACGGAGATGATTGCAGAACTAGCTGTCGTATTTCCGATTCCCATTTCACCGAGGATTAGACATTTCGCTCCCTGTTCAATCATTTTCTGCGCGCGCTCATACCCGATTTCAAGCGCTTGGTTTACTTCTTCCCGTGTCATCGCATCTTCTTTATAGAAGTTTCTTGTTCCACGGCGGACTTTCCTTGAAGTTAATTCCGGTGCTTCAAAATCAGCGTCAATCCCGATATCAACTATGTCAAAAAAAGCATGAATCGCACGGCTGAATACATTGATGGCGGCTCCGTTATTCAGGAAATTGAGAGCCATTTGTTCTGTCACTTCTTTTGGATAAGCGGAAACCCCCTCATCCGTAATCCCATGATCGGCTGCAAACACAATCACGCCCGGTCTCGATACTTCAGGAAAGGCTTCACCTGTCATCTTTGCTAATTCAATTATCAATTCTTCCAGCCGTCCCAAACTTCCCTGCGGAACTGTCAGAGAATCCACATACCTTTTTACCTGCTGTCCCATTTCTTCATCCAGCATTGGGATGGAGAGAGTGGCTAATCCATTCTTCATTATGAAAAAACCTCCAAAAATCAAAATAAAAAACCTTAACCATTGGAAAAGGTTCTTAATCTATCATCTGCTATAAATACAACTTAGTCCATATTATTACGCTATAAAATTTCTCTTCAAGTAATATGGATAATTAACAAACGCGTATTCCAAGTTTATAATTTTTACTGTGGCATCCCTAGTTCATTTAATGGATAGATACGAAATTCCACTTTACCCACAAGTGATTCCTCGGATATAAAACCAAATCTTCTGCCATCCCAGCTATCCCTACGATTATCTCCCATGACAAATAAATAATCATTGGGTACTTTGGATTTCCCTAATAGATTTTGCAGGGTAAAATTCTCCGTCAGATTTTCTTCAGGTGGAATTTTCTCTTTTTTTGTTTTCAAATATGGTTCTGTATACTTTTTCCCATTGATATATAGTACGTCTTTTTTCATTTCCACACTGTCACCTGGAAGGCCGATCACCCTTTTGATATACTTCTTATCTGCATCAGGAGCATGAAATACGACCATATCGAAATGTTCGATCTTACCGATTTTTGTAACTACAATCCTGTCATTGTTTTCATAAGTTGGCTCCATTGATTTACCTTTAACAATCACTGGGGTGAATAAAAACTGGTTGCAAATAAACACGATTATTAAAGCAAATAGGATAGATTTCACCCATGAAAATACTTCACTTTTTATATCTTTCTGCATAGATACTCCCCTCTCCTCTATTTTGAACGGCTAACATTTTTAAAATAAAAATCTCTTTATATTAATATTTTACTTAAATGGATTTATTATGTATATAGTAGAAGTCGTTAAGTCAAAAGTTCATTCTTTTAAAATACGTATTTTTGAATATGATAAACTTACTTATGAAGAATTTCACGTAGGAAATGGATGGATGAATGATGCTGAAGACAATTAATAAACAAATGGATAAAGCTATGCCGCTTATTACACCAATAAGCGTTGTTATTGGCGTCTTATTAGCCGAACATTTAACTGACTACACATTTCTAGTTCCATGGATATTTGCTTTCATCACATTTGCAGGAAGTTTAGGCTCAAACTTTAAATCACTGCAACGGGTAGTCACACACCCTTTACCTGTTTTCATCGTTTTGATCATCCTGCACGTACTTATGCCAATATGGGCCTGGGCCCTTGGCCATTTAGTTTTTCGTGGGGATGCCTTCACGATTACGGGTTTAGTCTTATCAGTTATCATTCCAACAGGTATCACCAGTATGATTTGGGTATCCATTTATAAAGGAAATGCCGTACTTGCTCTAACCATTATCCTAATCGACACCCTGCTCTCTCCTTTCATCGTTCCTTATAGTGTTACCCTTTTCGGAGGCGGCTCAATCGAAATGGATATGTGGTCAATGGTGAAAGGGTTAATCGGAATGGTCGTTCTTCCGTCCATGCTGGCAATGTTCTTGAATCAGACTACGAAAGGCAAGGTAAAAACAAGTCTATCCCCCCGCTTAGCTCCTTTTTCCAAACTAAGCGTAGGAATTGTCGTAATATTGAACAGTTCAAAAATTGCACCCTATTTAACTCATTTCGACAAAAAATTAATAATCATGACCTTCTTGGTATTGTTTATAGCCGCTTCAGGCTATGCTCTTTCTTGGATAATTGGTAAATTATTAAAATGGGAAAAGGAAGACGTCATTACCTTAACTTTTACCGGCGGGATGCGGAACATCAGTGCTGGAGCTGTTCTTGCGACCACCTATTTCCCGGCTGCCGTTGCGGTTCCTGTAGTACTTGGAATGCTGTTTCAACAGATGCTCGCTTCCTTTTTCGGATATTCATTAGATAAGTATTACCATCGACGTTTTTCAAAGATTAAATCGGATGGTTTTTTTAAAACTTGAGATAATTCATGCTTACTTCGTTAGGAATAAGGTGTGATTTCAGGCACCTTAGAATTGAGGGCCCAATTGCCGATATCCCGAATTTTATATTCAATCGGATCATGCAATGTATGGGTTCTTATATTCCTCCAAAATCGATCATACTGATACCTAGCCGAGGTAGCTCTTGCACCCATTACATCAAACATACGATTCGTTACCTCTAATGCCGTTTTCGCTACGGAAACCTTCGCTGTTGCAATCGTGATTCCGCACTCTCCCCGTTCCTGCTCAGTTAGTGTCCACTCTTTTCCCCATACATACTGCAGGCCATCTGCAGCATTTTGAGCCAGTGCAGCTGAAGCTTTTAATTGAACGAATAATTCTCCATAATGGCGAATGGTATAGGGATCGCTGGTTGCATCTTCTACATTAGACGTCAACCAAGGACGGGTCACATTTTTTGTATAGTTCTTTGCTTCCTCAAAGGCTCCTTCCGCAACTCCTAGCATCACATGAACCAAAATTGTTTGGGCAATATGTGTCCTTAGTGTAGGAAACAAACCTTGGAGGTCTTGTTCATAATGATCAAGCACCTCTTCATTTTTCAGTAACACTTCATTAAAAATAACAGTCCCGCTGTCTGTTTGGCGCTGTCCAAAACTATCCCAATCATCCTGTATAATAATTCCTTTTCGATTAGTTGGAATAACAGCAATAACAGGGCGATCAAAACCTGTGCTCTTAGCAGAAATCAATAAGCGGGCAGAATCCATGGCCCCTGAACAAAAGCTTTTTTTCCCACTCAATATCCATTGTGAGTTTTCTTTCTTCAATAGCAAATTTTCATCCCTCGGATTAAAGGCATTTCCCCAGAACAAATTTTTTTCGGCCGTTTCCTTATATAACTTCTCTTTCTGAAATGGAGATCCGAATAAGTGGACAGATGTCAAACATAAGAAATGATATCCGAATAAATGTGCGATCGATCCATCCACTTTTGCCAGTTCACGTGTTAATTGTAAAACTGTTTTCCAATCTTCCCCTTTCCCTCCTAGGGATTTTGGAATCATAAGCGAAAGCAAACCACTTTCACGAAGTAAGTCACGCTCAAATTTTGCCGTTCCTCCTCGTTTATCTCGCTCAATTGCTGTTTTAGCAAATTCCTTCGCTAATGAGGAAGCTATCTCAAGATAATCAGCCTTATTTTCTTTCGCTATTTTCATTAATTGAGTCCTCCTTAATTCGTCTTTATTTCTCAAAAATAATAAAGAGACTCCCCTCTCAAGATATATTCCACCTTGAATTGGGAGCCTCTAGTGACCTAGTCGGCTATTAAATTATCAGAATCTTCGTTTTAATATTAAATCTTATTAAACACATTAGTCAAGTAATGGTTAAGAATGGTTTTTTATAAAGGGTACAAATCCGCCTCTCAATGCTCACTTGACAGGTAGGCTTAATGTATATTAAACTTTCTCACAAAGGTGTACGTACTTAAAAAAACAAAAAATGCTGACTGGTTTACCAGAGGCTCTTGTCGAATTCTTCTTTTTTGAAGGCTGACAAGAGCCTTTCTTTATGAAAAATTGCTTTTTAGATAAGGGTATTCCCGAAAAACAGGAGGTAATATTAATGAGTTTACAATTTGCATATTGGGCACCAAATGTAAGTGGAGGTCTGGTTATTTCGGATATTCCCCAAAGAACAGGTTGGACGTATGACGCGAATAAACGATATGCACAAATGGCCGAAAATCTTGGATTTGATTATGTTTTACTACAAACTAGATTCTTTGCAAGCTATGGGGCTGAGAATCAATTAGAAGCTGCTACGCTTGCTTCTGCATTGGCAAGTGTGACAAATAAAATTAATATCATTACCGCCGTTCTTCCTGGACTGTGGCACCCAGGTGTCGTAGCCAAAATTATCTCAACAATCGATCATATCAGCAATGGACGTGCTTCCATAAATATCGTTAGTGGATGGTTTAAAGGCGAGTTTACTGGTTATGGAGAACCATGGTTAGATCATGATGAACGTTATCGGCGTTCTGAAGAGTTTATACAAGTACTACGGAATTTATGGACAAAGGAAGCGACTACTTTTAAGGGTGATTTTTACCGAACAAATGAAGCACCCCTAAAACCCAAACCGATTAACCCTCCCAAAATATTTCAAGGTGGCAACTCTATTGCCGCAAGAGAAATGGCAGGACGAGTGTCTGATGTTTATTTTATAAATGGAAACACACTAGAGAAATTAAAAGAACAAATAAACCATGTACGATCACTGGCTCGCTCGAATGGAAGAGAGATTCAGATTGGTGTTAATGGTTTTGTGATTGTCCGTGATACAGAAGAAAAAGCAAAACAAGTTTTAACAGATATTGTTTTACATGCAGATCAAAAGGCTGTCGAAGGATTTAAAAGCCAAGTGAAATTTGCAGGTCAAGCTTCTTCACAAGGTGAAGGAATGTGGCAAAACTCAACATTCGAGGATCTCATTCAATACAACGACGGATTTAAAACCGGGTTAATTGGGACTGCCGAGCAAGTTGCGGACCGCATCATTGAATTAAAAAAAATCGGAGTGGATATCATCTTAACAGGATTCCTGCACTACGAAGAAGATTTACAAGTCTTCGGGGAGAAGATAATTCCTCTCGTAAGGCAAAAGGAAGCAAAGGTAAAAGAAGAAATTGCTACTATATAGCTAATAGCAAAGAATGCAACACTGATTTAAAGTGGTCACAATACTCCGAAGTAGTACAAGTATTTGAGTTTTCATAAGCATCCTTTTTCCCTTTCAATAAAATAACAATTATAATATCAAAGTGGAACAAATTAACACGAATGGAAAATACAAATAAATACTCGGAGGTAATGAAGATGAAAGTTGTTGCAATTGTAGGGAGTATTCGTAAAGAATCTTATAACCTAAAGCTTGCTAAATTTATTCAAACTCGATATCAAGAACGGTTTGAACTTGAAATCTTAAACGTTCGGGATTTGCCTTTTTATGACCAAGATATCGAAAACGACCCTCCTGTAGTGGTAAAAGAATTTAAAAGCAAAGTGGCCAATGCAGATGCAGTCTTGTGGGTAACTCCTGAATACAATGGAACGATTCCAGGCGTATTAGGCAATGTTATCGATTGGTTATCACGTGTAGATAAAGTCATGATTGGTAAACCATCATGGATCATGGGTGCGTCCATGGGACATTTAGGAACGGTTAAAGCCCAATTACATTTGCGTGAAATTCTATTTGCTCTAGGGATCTCCTCTCCTCTGCTTCCTGGAAATGAAGTGTATGTTGGAGCAGTTCATGAAAAAATCGATAAAGAAGGTACTCTTACTCATGAACCGACTGTTCAGTTTTTAGATACGGTCGTTGATAACTTCATTACCTGGTTTAATCATCATAATCGTTAATTTAGTAAAAACCCCAGTAGGAATGATCCTACTGGGATTTTTTATGCGTCAAACCTATTCATTAAACTACCTACGCCTAGTATAAGTTGTGAGACAGATTCACTCTTTTAGCTGAACTAATTGCCTACTAAATCCTCTACCCTATTAAAGAAGAGCAGACTAACGAGGAAGTAAGTCCATGATAAAACCTATTAAAACCATTATTAAGAAGTGTATGATTCAAGAGATGCCTTCATCCTCTTCCCGCTTGAAATGAAGGGTATTTCGTCATGCCCCCATCAGCAAATAGGGTGATGCCCGTAACATAACTAGACTCCGAAGATGCCAGCCATACGGCAACCGCAGCGATTTCTTCGGGCTTTCCAATGTACCCCATCGGAATCATACTTTCAAGATCCTTTTTCTTTTCAGGATCTTCAAGCTTGTCGGCATTTATTGGTGTGGCTATTGCACCAGGACCAATGCTATTTACACGAATCCCTTTTGGCGCATATTCTAACGCCAAAGTTTCCGTAAGCAACTTCACACCACCCTTGCTTGCCGCGTAGTGAACAAATAAAGGCCAAGGAATTTTCTCATGTACACTGGACATGTTTATCACATTTCCTTTAATGTTGTTTTCTACAAAATACTTGATGGCTTCACGGCAACCTAAAAAATTACCAGTTAAATTGGTATCAATCACCCGGTTCCAGTCGCTTAAGGGCATCTCATGAGAAGGAACTGGATTTTCTATTCCTGCATTATTAATGAAAATGTCTAGTTTTCCAAATTCCTTTATGGCTGATTGCACAAGATTAATGACATCTTCTTCAACGGTGACATCACCTTTTACTGCAATAGCCTCCCCATCAGTTTTTTTGATTTCTTCTAACACACTATCTGCTTCCTCTAATTTAGTACGGTAATTAACCACGACCTTTGCCTTTTCCTGAGCAAAGCGAATTGCCATTGCTTTTCCTAAACCAGTAGATGAACCAGTTATCACAACGACCTTGCCTTCTAAATCTGTATACATTCTATCATCCTCCAATTAGCTTTTTGCGAGGCCGAGCATAACCCCAGCTATAATAATCAAGATAATTCCAATAACGATTCCAATTAATTGGCGCTTTGTTTTCTTCTCACGTAAAATGATGATCCCGCCGAGAGTTGAGATGACTATGCCCATTTGAGATAGGGAAAAACTCGTAGCGACTCCCACACGAGGCTGTGATATAAATAAAAACATGTTTCCTGCTGCCCATATTAATCCAGGAATGATATTGCGAATTGCATACTTATTAAACGGCTTATGTTTAAACGTTAATAATAAGCCACCTACCACCATCCCGATTGCTTGAGGAAACAATGCTGACCAGCCATTAACATCAAAAAGACGTGCAACAACCACATAAACTAAATAACCAAATGTTGAGATGAGTAGAATAACGATTCCCTTTTTCAAGTTTCCCGATTTACTCTCTTTTGATTCTTTATCTTCCAGTGAGGTCAACACGATTCCAATGATAATAAATACTAAAGCCAGTACGCCTAAAATAACCGCTTTCCGTGTAGACCATTCGTGAAAAACAATGACTCCAAATAAAGTAGTAGAAATTAGCTGTAATCCCGTTGAAATCGGCATTGTTTTAGAAACACCCATTAAATCAATGCTTTTGAGCTGATTAGCTTGTCCAACAGCCCAAAAAAGTCCTGAAACAAACCCCACACCAAAAACTAGAGGTGACAACTTGATATCCGCGAAAAAATAAACCCCAATAGAAAAAATCAAAGCCCCAATCGTTGTACCGAGCGTTTGACTATAGGGACCACCACCAAGTTTCACATTAAATAAAACGATACTTCCCCAGAATAGTGCCGGTAAGAGAGCTAATAATATATCCATCTTCAACCCCCACATATGTATATTCGAAACATAAAATCAGGAAATTAATTTTATTTTGTCTTTTTTTAATATGTTCTCATTAAGGAAATTGAGCCATGGTAATTTTATCAATGAAAACTTCTTAGAGGGTTACTGGATTTTGATCATCTAATAACCATTTAATCTAATGAATGATAATGATGAACTCAAAAGGATAGACAAATTCAGCTTCAGAAAAATTGTCCAACATAAAAAGGATTGCCAGCGGCAACCCTTTTTTCTCAATATAGAGCGTAAATTGAAGAAAGAGCAAACCCAGTTAAGGTTTGCTCTTTCGGTAGAGAATACAGCAAAGTAAGACTGTCTATGAAATCACTTTTTATATATTTTTATTTCTTCAAATGATAAGGTACAGTCGTAACAACTACATTCCTTCTATAAAGCAAGTAGGCCTTAATCAGTAAACTTGATTGGTTATGAAGAATATTGTGCCAGCCTTTCTTCGGAATAAATTGAGGGATTATTACCGTAACTTTATAGTTGGATTCCCTCGCTTTATGTTCAACCGTATCTACAAATTTAGTTAATGGCTGTATGATACTCCTGTAATAAGAGTTTAGTGTCACAAGTCTAACATCTGGTTGCCACTTCTTCCATTTTTCTTCGAATTTTTTTTCATCTTCTCTTTCAAAAGAAACATAAACGGCAATAACCTGATGTGCTGAAAGAGATTTAGCATAATTTAAGGAGTTCTCAACCACATGAGTTATACCAGCCACAGGTACAATAATGATATTCCCTTCTATTGGTAAGATAGGCTCACAAGTTGTAATCCTAAGTTGGTCACCAACTGCTTCATAATGCTTTCTAATTCGATGAAAAATAACAATGATGATAGGTAAAAAAATCAAAACAGGCCAAACCTGAGTAAATTTTGTTAAAAAGAATATCATCGTGACGATAAAGCTAATAAGGGCACCAATTGAATTAATGGTTAACTTCATCATCCATCCTTTTGGCTTTTCGCGAATCCATTTAACAATCATCCCGGTCTGGGACAACGTAAATGGAATAAATACCCCTACCGCATAAAGGGGAATAAGATTTTCTGTATGTCCTCCAAATGCAATTATTAAGATGATTGATGCAAGTCCTAGTATGATAATTCCATTGGAATATCCTAATCGGTCTCCTCTAATTGTAAACGCCCTAGGTATGAATTTATCCTTTGCAAGATTTACCGCAAGCAAAGGGAAAGCAGAATAGCCAGTGTTGGCAGCAAGTATTAATATTAATGCTGTCGTACCTTGGATAAAGTAATACATAAAATTGCGTCCAAATATCTCTTCAGCAATTTGTGAAACAACAGTTACCTCTGCGCTAGGAACAATGCTTAAATAATAGGCTAAGAATACAATACCCGTAAATAACACAGCAAGTAAAGAACCCATAGCTATTAATGTTTTTGCAGCATTATTAGGCGCTGGATTTTTAAAGTTTGGAATCGCATTGGAAATCGCTTCAACTCCTGTTAATGCAGAGCTACCTGATGCAAAAGCTCTTAGAAGTATAAATAAACTGATCCCTGCTACTGGTGTTCCGATTGATGCATGTAAGTCAGGGGAAACTTCACCAGTCAAAATTTTGTATACACCTACACCAATCAGAATGAATAACGCTAAAACGAATAGATACACTGGATAGGCTAATACGGAAGCCGACTCTGTTACCCCTCTTAGGTTAAGGATGGTAAGAAGAATTACAAAAATTATAGCAATAATCACATTATATGAATGTAGGCTGGGAAAAGCAGATGTGATGGCATCTGTACCCGCAGAAACACTTACAGCCACAGTTAGGATATAGTCGACTAACAAAGATCCTCCAGCTATCAACCCAGGATTCACACCCAAATTGTTTTTTGAAACCACGTATGCTCCCCCGCCATGAGGATAAGCAAAGATAATTTGTCTATAGGACAAAATTAAAGCCATTAACAGAATCAATACACCAATGGCGATAGGAATGGAATACCAAAATGCTGCGGCACCCACTGTAATTAAAACAATTAAAATTTGTTCCGGGCCATATGCAACGGAAGACAAAGCATCAGAAGATAATATGGCCAAAGCTTTTGTTTTGTTAAGCTTTTGGTCACCTAATGCAGTAGATTTTAGAGGCCGACCTATTAAGAACCTCTTTATAGAAGATAACACTAAGAATCACCGCCATTTTTCAAATTAAGTTTATTTTGCCCAGTTATATGAAAAAAACTTCACGAAAAAAACAAGAATAAAATAGAAAAATGCCCACAAGTCATAGTTAAATAGACCTGCAGACATCATTTTTTTGTCTCACAAGCTCCACCTTCCTTCTCATATAACGCTTACGAGGTTAGCTGTCGGATTCGGACCTTTGAGTAGCCCTACCTAGAAAGGATTCACCCCTTGGATTGAAAACAATCCTAATAACGGTTCCCCCGTACCATAAGGTTTCAGCGATTTAGAAATATGAAACTGTTGATTATCATACTCCCGTGATTCGGAAAAGTAAATGAAAATTTTGCAAACAATAAGAATAATTTTTTCTTAGAGAGGTTATGTTGTTAACAAATACTTCATTAGTGATTAAGACACATTAGTACCAAGAAAGGAGAGAACAGAATACATGCCCCAAAAAACTGATAACCCAATCATATCTGATGAGTTTTTAGATCAAGTGGCTAAAGAAATTAACGAACAATATGGTGGTCCTGCAAAGGAAAAAAATGATCAGCACCATAATAGAAATAGGGAAGAAAGAAGCTGAATACTTCTCTCATTTATTAACAAAAGGAAATTCCTTTCTGAATATCTCCCCAAGAAAACTCTGGATTTCTCCCACCCAGAGTTTTTTACACTAGACACCTTTAATTCCTCACCTGTTTATAACCAGTAAATTAGGAACTACCATTAGTACTTCTCTCCTCTTTGTGGTTTCTTATCAGCTCAAAATACCTCTCACGATTTGTTATTTTCTATACTCAACTTATAAAGAAAACTTTATTTTTAGTTGAGTAAGAATGGAAATCTAGTAATCTCCCCTCACCCTTTAGGACTCATATATTCATTCATTCATTATGATTAACTAATTAAAAATTATGTGCTCTTTCTTTTAACAACTTGTCCAAACCAATATAGCTTATTCTCATAGAATGATTACAAGAAATTATTATTACCGAAAGGAGAAAAACAACATTGAGTGATACTGATGAAGTTTTATATGATTCTCCAATGGTCCCAAATGGAAAACTAATTTCTGGCCATACAAAGGAGTTTCAAAAAGATGTACTTGGCTTTCTTACCCGTTTATCAAAAGAATATGGAGACGTTGCAAAATTCCGTTTTGGACCTTTCCAAAATGTTTACCTCATTTCAAATCCGGATCTAATAAAGCAGATACTTGTAACGAAACAAAAATCCTTCGTCAAATCTAAGGACAGCAATGCTATAAAACCACTCGTTGGTGATGAAGGACTTCTTACAAGCGAAAAAGACGTTCACAGGCGCCAGAGAAGGCTTATTCAACCCTCCTTCAAAAGGTCCCATATTAGCAATTATGCCCAGGATATGATTGATATAACAATGGACTATATTTCAACTTGGGAAAATGAGAAAGAACGGATTATTACGAAAGATATGATGAATATCGCCCTGGGGATAATAAGCAAGACCATGTTCAGCATGGATTTCAAAGATGGGTATGATGTGGTCGGAGAACCGATGGAAGCAGCCTTGAGAATTTCCGTCAAAAGGATGAGAACACTTCTTCAATTACCCTTATGGGTTCCAACTAAAAGCAACCGTGAATATAAAAAAGCGATACAAAGACTTGATAAAGTGATTTATAGCATTATCGAAAAACGTAGGGAAGATGCAGAAAGACATGAAGATATGCTTGGAATTTTAATGGAGGCTCGAGATGATGAGGACGGCTTAGGTATGTCAAACCAGCAGGTACGCGATGAACTAATGACCATCTTCATTGCCGGTCACGAAACGACGGCAAATGCGCTTTCCTGGGCCATATACTTTCTTTCACAGAATCCAGAAGTGGAAACTAAACTTTTCAATGAAATAGATAGAGTAATAGGCAACCGTACTCCTACGCCTGACGATTTCATGAAATTAACATACACACAAAATATTATCAGGGAATCACTTCGCATATACCCGCCAGTCTATATCATTTCACGGGAAGCGGAGGAGGATGTGGAAATAGGTGGGCATCATTTTAAAAAAGGCGATATGTTTTTGCTAAGTCCATATGTGATGCAGCACAAGCCGGAGTATTTTGATAATCCAGATTCTTTTATTCCTGAGAGATTTGAAAACAACTATTTGAAAACTTTACCTACGTACGCTTACTTTCCGTTTAGCGGGGGACCAAGAGTTTGTATTGGTAATCATTTTGCATTGATGGAAGCTGTGCTTGTCCTAGCGTGTATTGCTCAACGATATAGAATTAGGCTAGCACCGGACCATCATGAAGTAAAACCAATTACAACCCTTACACTCAGACCAAAGCGTGGATTGCGCATGATAGTAGAAGAAAGAAATGAAGAAGGGTTCCAACCTGGAGCTTCTGACATTTAAATGAATATAAAATGTATTACATGAACAAAACTTTCCTCCTGCTGATAAGGCCTGTTATTAACTTTTTAAGAGCCGGACCTATTTTGGTGGACATCTGAATTACAAAAGGAGGGATGAAAATGTATATGCTTCATTCACACAAGATGGGTACCATCCACACTGAAATGCACTATCTAGGGATGGCTTCACAGGTATTTGCCGGTTATTTAGAATTTCTACAGGATAGTGAACAGGTGCAGGACACCGATTACCTACATCCACTTTCTTTCTCCACGTTATGTGAGAGTGAATAGAATAGCCTCACAGTTCTTTTTAATAATTATAGAAGAAACCGACCCTATTAAGGTCGGCTTTTTTTATTTTCTTAGCAGTAGCCGCCATATCCTTGAACCGGGGCATATCCACCGTCGTATCCACCACCGTATCCACCACCACAAAAGCTAGCTCCAACAATTATTAACAATATAAACAAAACAACTATAAAGGCGAAACCTCCACCAAATCCAAATCCGCCGTCACAACTTGACTCACAACCTGACATATAGAAACATCTCCTTATTTGTTTTTATAGAAGAACTTAAATGGGTTAGTTCATCTTATGCACTAGTCAGGAAAATGACAGCAATAATACAATTTAACTTTTTTTGGTCTTATAATTAGTTATTTCATGATCTTCACTGAATATTGAATAGGATGAAAATTATTTTGTATCAGCTTTATTTTTTATAGTCTCACTTATATATTGTATATTTTCAGATGATTAACCGCACTTTAAGAAAAGATTGAAGGTGATAGGATGGCCAAAATGCTTCCAGTTTTATTAATTCTATTAGGTACGTATTTACTTATTATGTTCATTGACAACTTACAGGGTTTGAATATGTTCCAATCTCTCTATAACATTAAACAATATTTTACAGTCGCTCGTGGAGAAGATTACTTTCTCCTCTTTTCATTCATTTTTTTCTTTCTATTTTTGAGTATCTTCACAGCCATAAAAAACCAACAGCCTCCCTCTTCATGAAACTGTTGGTTTTATTTTTTGCTTTATATATGCTGTAATCAATAATAGAATGGGGACTCCTATAAACAAAGGTAGATGCAGCAAGTAAGGAACAATTTTGAGTCCTTCATCTATATGAGCCTGATAGCTAGGGGCAATCATAAGCGAAGAGAAGAAAATAACACCGCCAATCACATAAATGGATATAGAAGAAGGTTTCATTTGAAATAAATCGGTTGCCCCAATCACAGCACAAAAGAAAAAGATGGATATTTTAATGAAACCTAAAATGATTAGTAGAATAAGGATGAACGGATCCAATCTTTCAATAAAATCAACGATATTAATATAACTGACTGCTGAAAGAGCAGGAAAAGTAGATCGGAATACGGCATCTGGACCTAGTACGCACAAAAGAATAATCGAATTAATGGTTAAGGAAACTCCACCTATTATAATAGCTGATAGGCCAACTTTTACAGCCTGACTCTTTTTATTCAAATACGGAAGAATCATCGTGAACGTAATCAATTCTCCAAAAGGTACAGTGATACCAGTAGGAAACAACTCTTTCCATACCTTTCTCCATCCGTTGCCTAATACAGGCTGTAGGTTTTCCAACTTTATATATCCGCCTAATACAAACACAACATTCAGAATCAAAAGGGTCAAAATAATAATGCCAAAACATAAGCATGCAACTCGTGCGAAGGCTTCCAGCCCTAGGTGAACTCCATAAATTAAAACAACTGTCATACATATCCCTAACGTTATAATAGATGTACGATTATAAGTGGAGCTAATTAATAATTCTTCAAAATCCCGTAATACTCTTGAAGCAAGATAAACAAAATAGATAATATAGCAAAAACTGATGACACCACCTACATATTTACCCCAGATTTTACGGACATAGCCGGTCATCGGTATGTCAGGATATTTCTTATATAAAGAAATATACACTAAATACAGTACACATCCGATAAGGGTTGATAAAAGATTCACAATCCAGACATCTTGCTTGGCACCCTTTCCTATATCTAGCAGTATATTACTTCCAAACATAAAAATAACCATCATACAAAATAACTGAAATCCATCAATTTTTATTTTGGCCAATGACTGCTCATCTCCTCATTCCATTTATTTCGGCTCATAAGGTTCCATTCGTATTCCGGAATTTATTACATTGACTTTGACCTTCATCGATATCTGCGCATCTGAAAATAGGTTATCCCAATCTTTTTTATGCTGACGCCAATAATCCGGGTTTGTGCGGGACAGGGCATCACCAAAACCGAAAATGTCTGCCTTTTCTTTTTGAGCGATGCTAATGGACTTTTTAATTTGCTTTTTTAGTTTATTTTCCATTTTTTTTTCGAACTCTTTTAACAACTTAGGATTGCTTAAATCCAGTTCACATGATGTATCTACCGTTTCAGCCATCACGTTCAAGCTTGTGTGAATGACAGGTTGTTCATGATGGATTTCTGTTTTTATTTTGCTTTTTACTCCGATAGCGTTGATCGTCACATTCCCCTTATCACCGCAAGGTAACACAACTGGGGTCCTATTTATTTCCGATGTAACGAAATTAGCAGCTCGGGCGGTTTCTCCATCTAACCATCTCACCAATTTTCCTTTTCTAAATATGGCTAATCCTTTTGACTCTAAAATAGCTGGGGTTGTCGTCTCAAAATTGCTTGTTTGCTTCGCCTTCTTTGAATCATTCCTTATACTAATTCCAGGAAGTAATACGTCCTTACCTTCACTCAAAAGCGCTGAAATGGCATCATATACTAACACTTCACTAGATGATCCATACATTTGTTGATTATTTTTAGTTGTGCTTAAGATATTTTTACCCGGAGTAATCTCAAGTGGTTCAATTACACTAAGCACATCCTCAGCAGTCTTCCCGCGCGCAATAAAGATGGGGATACTTGTCCGTGCACCTTTGCCTCTATCAAAAGCATCAAATAATAAATCAATACCATTTCGTGCTAACTCTTCATCTATAGCAATGAGCGAAAGATGTGAAATCATATTTTCTCTCGGAATAACGGCGGATTCCTTTCCAAAAGCCTCCTGCAACGTTCTTGCCGTTATCGTATAGTTGATGATAGCGAGACCCTGCCCTCCTGAAGAACCGGTTTGAGATATCCCGCTCGGATTAATGACTTGATACGTTACTCTGTACGGTTGTTCTGGATCGTCGTTTTGATCAATTCCCATCCCTGTAATGACCCCTAGCTGGTTTAATTCTCGATAATTCGAACATCCTGAAATCAATAAACAAATGGCTGCGATCCATAAAAGTGAACTATTAATTTTCATTTTTTTGTCCTCATTCGTCTTTAGCCGAGTTTTATTTGTTTGACGATTTTTTCAAAAGTGATGGTAAAGGGAAACGAAAAAAACCATCTTTTTGCTCCTTTAAACGAAAAGGAGCAAAAGGAGCAAAATACGGTACACCAAAAGACCTCAGACTGCTCATATGAAGCCAGATACATAAGGTGGTAAGCAAAATTCCATACAAGCCAATAAATGCTGAAATCATAATAAAGATAAAGCGAAATCCGCGAGTCACATTAACAATACTAGTATTGGGCAATGTAAAACTGCTGATAGCGGAAACGGCGACAATGATGACCACTGCTGCTGACACAAATCCCGCTTCAACAGCTGCCTGCCCTAAAATAAGTGCCCCTACAATTGATACAGCTGGTCCGATCGCTCTTGGCATTCGAATTCCTGCCTCACGCAACATCTCAAACGCCAGTTCCATCACTAACATTTCGACAATCGCCGGAAAAGGAACAATTTCTCTTTGTGCCATTAAGCTAACTATTAATGTGGTTGGAATAAGCCCCTGGTGATGGGTAATCAGTGCCAAATACATAGCAGAAGCATATATCGAAAGAATAAAGGCTCCAAATCTTAACAACCTTAAAAAGGAACTAGTATAATGATTTTGATAGTAGTCCTCAGGAGATTGGAAAAATTGCGAAAAAATTACAGGGGCGATTAAAACAAAAGGTGTTCCTTGAATAATGATGGCAATTCGTCCTTCCAATAAATTCCCTACGACGGCATCAGGTCGTTCCGTATTTAAAAGAAGTGGAAAAATAGTCATTCCATCATCTTGAATAAATTCCTCAATGTAATTTGATTCAAGAACGCCATCTATATCAATACCCTTTAATCGTTCTTTAACTTCCTGCAAAATGCTTTCATCTGCAATTCCCCGAATGTACATTATCCCTACATCGGTTTGAGTGACTTTTCCGACTTTCATGCTTTCTAAGCGTACATTAGGATTCTGAATTCTTGCCCGTATTAAAGACGTATTGGTTCTTAAATTCTCCGTAAAACTATCCTTTGGTCCTCTAATGACCGTTTGACTTGACGGTTCTGTTATCGCGCGGGACTGCATTTTTTTCGTACTGGCAATGATTGCTTTGGGACTTCCATTCAGCAGCACTGCCGTATCCCCTGTCAAAACCGCTGACACGAATTCCTGCCAATTTTCTATTACTGTTAATTGAGATACAGTGAAAATGTGGCTTGTTTGTTCTTCTTTGAACGTCAACACTTGATCATTTTCTTTTAACCACTGAATTAACGGGTCCACTATGTTTTCATTTATGATGCTATCATCAGCTAATCCATCAAGATGAATAATAGCTGCTCGTAACGTTTTTTGGTGTGGAGACTCAATCACTCGAACAGTCAAATCTGAACTGTGCCCAAGTTCATTCATTACTCTCTCTACATTTTCATTCACATCGTCGTATAAGGTGTTTACTGTTATACGATTTGTTGAATGTTTTTCTTTAGACTTTATTAGAGAACGCCTGTTTCGCATTTCCCCCCCCCCATTTAGATGAATATGTTTCGTTCAGCAATGATTAATTTTATTGTTTGTATCTACTTTAGAAATATGTATAAAAAGGTTACAGAGAAAAATATTGAAAATTACTCTCGTTATTTTTAGAGCTTAGATCCGATTAAGAAATGTATAGGTGGTAATGGTACAAGTAATTGAAAAATTGTGATTTTTAAAAAAAAGAAAATCAACCAGTTATTAAAATAGGCAGAATTCCTTTATCGAAATTATAAAGAGTAAAGAACCCAAATTCCTCATTTTGAAATTTGAGTTCTTTGTTTACAAAGTGTACTTATATGAACGGGAATCTTGATATAAGTTTTTCAGTAGTTCCTCACAACATTTATTTCCTAAAAAATATGCTCTTTAAAAGTGAGGCTTCTAATACAAAAATAAATTAACTTTATCAAATGACATTTTAAAATAAGAATAAGTATCAAAATATGTTTAAATACTATCCACAATTCATTCTCTGCTGTTAAAGATATAATTTTTCTGATCCCCTACATAAATTGACATTATTCTGAATTATGATATATTAATATAGTTACTTTAGCGCACGAAAGCGTTTAATCACAGAAGAATCCTTTGATTTTTATTAAAATAATATTTTATTAAAATAACGAAAGAAAGGCATGAATAACATGGAAAAGACTCATCATGATTTACAAAGGGGTTTATTGCCAAGACATGTCCAGTTTATTGCATTAGCAGGAATGATAGGAACAGGGATCTTTAAGGGGAGCTCAGATACATTAAATATGGCTGGTCCAAGTGTTGTGATAGCCTATTTAATAGGGGGCCTATTGTTATTTATTGTAATGGCAGCTTTAGGAGAGATGGCAACCGTTTTTCCCAATTTGAACGTACAACATCTAATAAATAAAGCTTTTGGGTTTCAACTATCCTTTATTGTAGGATGGCTCTATTGGTTTAACTGGATTATCGTGATCATTGTAGAAATAGTAGCAGCCGGAAGCTTTTTACAATACTGGTTTCCCTCTGTACCATTATGGCTACTAAGTATACTTTGCGCGTCAGTAGTAATAGGAATAAATTTGTTTCAAGTAAAATACTATGGAGAACTCGAGTTTTGGTTTGCAGGTATTAAAATAATAACTTTAATTGCTTTTATTATTTTAGGAGCCTTGATCCTACTAGGAGTTTTCCCTAGTTCTGCTTCATTTTCTAATTATACGGAACATGGTGGCTTTTTCCCCCAAGGAATTGGAGGCATGTTAAGTGCACTTTTAGTTGTAATGTTTTCATATGGGGGTGCTGAATTAATTGGTGTAGCTGTTACAGAAACAAAAGATAGTCAGCGAGTTATACCAAAAATTATTAAAGGAACAGTATGGCGGGTAATCCTTTTTTACGTCTTGCCAATTCTTATTATTTGCGGAGTAATACCTTGGAACCAAGTAAGTACTGAAGAGAGTCCTTTCGTTCAGGTTTTCAGCTTAACAGGACTTCCAGGAGCTGCTGATATTATGAATTTCGTTCTATTAACAGCTGTCTTATCTGCAGCAAATTCAGGTATATACGCTACATCAAGAACATTGTTTACTCTTTCTCAGAACGGAGAAGCTCCTAAGGTATTTATAAAAACAACCAAAAAGGGTATCCCACTTAATGGAATATTTTTAACTACATTATGTATATTGGTTGGTGTGTTTTTATCCTATTTGACTCCCGATCTGATATTAAGCTATCTTATGGCTATCCCTGGCTTTACCGTTTTATTATTATGGATCAGTATATGTTCTGCGCAATTGAAGCTCCGTAAAGAATACACTGACGAACCAGGTTTCCGAGTAAAATGGTACCCATATACAACTATATTTGCGATCATAGCTTTAAGCTTTATTTTTATTGCTTTTATCTTTAATAAACAAAATATTATTGGTACCACTGTATGTCTTGTAACTGTAGGAATATTTATCCTTCTCTCTTTTGTTATCAAACATAAAAAAGCAGCTAAAAAATAGATATACTTCTTTTGAATTACAATTAAGTCTGGGAATTTAATTCCCAGACTTTTTTAACATAAAGTACCTTATAAGAAATGAAGCCCTGAAATTTTTGATTTCAGGGCTTTTTTCTCCAATATTAAAGGCTTTCTGTACAATTGAGAAAGTTCTTTTGCGATAATCCAGACTGTATTATTCGAGCATTTTCATTTACCGGCATACGAAATTTAGCCCAGTAATGGGGGACAAGAGAAAAAACACCCCATGTATCGTATAAGTTATGAACATTAAATAGGAATTGTTTTTCTTCTAGGAAATTGTGTCCATTATACAGCCAAAGTGGAAAGTTGGATGGGGAAGAAAGTTTTGAATACTCGTACTTTAACATTATTCTTGTTTAAATTTACAACATACATATGTTAAAATAACCAATGAACCAATCATCCTACAAATTTGAGGTGTATATATTGACCATATCTAAAACAAATCGTTTATCACTTGTAGAACAAGTTGTTTCCCAAATTGAATCGTTAATCGAATCTGGCGAATGGAAGATTGGAAATCAGATTCCTCCTGAAATGGATTTGATAAAACAGTTCGATGTGAGTAGAAATACATTAAGAGAAGCTGTACGATCACTTGTTTATGCAGGTCTTTTAGTAACAAAACAAGGAAAGGGAACGTTCGTCAAGTCATCAAGTGCCCTGGGGGTTGCATTTCAAAGAAGGATCCAGCAGTCAGGTATATTAGAGACGTTAGAGGTTCGTCATGCACTTGAAAGAGAAGGAGCACAATTAGCTGCACTAAGACGTGACCAAGAAGATATAGAACAGATGAAAATTCATATTGAAGCATGTCGTAAGGCTGCTGAAGCAAAGGATAGAAAGGCTTACGAAGAAGCTGATATTCAGTTACATAAATCAATTATGGGTTCATCACATAATGATTTATTGATTGATTTGTACGAACATATGGAAGATTCTTTGCATGCTTCCATCCATCAGATAGCTGAGATGAGTTCAGATGCGAACTTTCATTTGAACATTCATTGTAACCTTGTAGATGCCATCATCGAACAAGATGTAAATCGGGCAATTGAAACAGTGAATGAATACATTGCACAATTCAAAAAATCTTTAGTTTAAGTACGGAGGACAAATTATGGGTATTCATCAAGCGGCAAATCAACTAGAACAAACAAAAATAGATCTTAAACCTAGAATTGGACTACTTATTATCGGGATCATTCTGATTGGGGCAAACCTAAGAGCTCCTTTAACATCTGTAGGACCTCTGGTCACTTCGATTCGGGATAATTTGGGAATATCCAATACACTATCAGGTTCATTAACAACATTACCTTTGCTTGCTTTTGCACTCTTATCTCCATTTGCACCTAAGTTAGCTCGACGTTTTGGAATGGAGCTTACCCTATTCATTTCCTTAATCTTATTAACGGTCGGGATTGGGATACGATCTATTGGCGGAGTGACGACATTGTTTTTAGGAACCATTTTAATTGGGTTAGCCATCGCTATTGGCAATGTATTGTTACCCAGTCTTATTAAACATAACTTTGCACGGAATATCGGTTTGATGACAGGGATTTATGCAGTTTCCATGAATTTATGTGGTGCAATAGGGTCCGGTATCAGTATTCCCATTTCCTCTTTATCAGGGTTAGGATGGGCTGGTGCCCTTGGATGTTGGGGAATTTTATCTCTTATTACCGTTTTCTTTTGGATGCCACAATTAAAAAAGCCATTCAAGTCCGATAAGGATGAACAAACGGCTCAAAAGGTAAAAAACATTAACTTATGGCGTTCAGGTCTAGCATGGCAGATCACTTTGTTCATGGGACTGCAATCGTTTATCTTTTATACAGTAATTACCTGGATGCCAGAAATTCTGGAGCAAAAAGGACTAAATGCTGATGAAGCTGGCTGGATGCTATCCATCATGCAACTTGCCGTCATTCCTATAACATTCATTGTGCCAATTTTAGCTGGACGCTTACAAAGTCAGCGTTTGTTAGTAGTCCCACCTGTTATTTTTCTTTTTGTAGGGATATTCGGTATTTTGTACGGAAGCACGCTGCTTATCCCAGTATGCATGATTTTGATTGGGGTTGGAGTCGGAACTATATTTAGTTTATCCATGATGTTCTTTAGTCTTCGTACACAAAGTACCCATGAGGCTACGGAACTATCCGGAATGGCTCAATCATTTGGTTATCTTTTAGCTGCTGTTGGACCAGTATTATTTGGAGGGCTACATGACATTACACACAGTTGGACGATTCCCTTATTAATGTTAATCGTAGTATCAGCTCTTATTTTCATTGTTGGAATGCGTGCAGGAAAAAACGAATATGTAACAACTCATTAATCGCTTTAATAAATGTTTCTGTGCACAAATATCGTGCTTTTTTAAGCGTCTAGAGGCAACCTTATTAAAACTTATCACACCTATGCTTCACCAAGGGATGATTATTGTTGGTTTACCGGGGAATATTCCTGAAAATACGCTTTATGGATCGTATTATGGTGTAGGGATTTCATGTCCAGTTGAAAGTGATGTGCTTATAACTGAACATGATAAAGAACTTGGGAAAGCGTTAGGACAACGTGTCGTTGAAGTAACGAAACGAATGATATAAGTATAGTAGATGTAAAAGTAGCCGTCGCTCCTGTTGAGCAACGGCTACTTTTATATGCAATTCCACTTTATGAATCGTAAATCATATCGCTGTGATGTTGCAATGACCCGCCAAACTTCTTACTTTTTCAAATTAGTAGGTCAGCTCATTTGAATCTGACTTCCATACTATTAAAAACCATACATGAAATCGAGGATATTCTTCCCTATACCTTTCTATTTCCTCTTAGTTCATACAAACTCTCCCTCTTTAGATTAGCTGTATCTTATCTCCCTCACCTGTATAAAAAACAAAAATTTAAAAAAAGACGTACTATGTGAACCGCACGTCTTTTACCTACTATTATATTGATTTAAATATCGCTATATATAATTGAAATAAACTATTTAGATCAACAGATTTCCTTTTTTATGCATACTTCTTACTTTCTTCGTCTTTAAAAAAGCTCTTCATCGCGTGGAAAACGTCAGCTTTTTGCTTAAGAATATAATACCGGAATTTTTCATTGTCGATATTCTTATAAGCTGTCATCAATGTCGAATGGCGATTGTATTGATTGACTTCCCCATAGCCAAACATATTGGAAACCTTCATGAGTTCTTCCACAAGCTTTACGCATCGAACGTTATCAGACGTGAGATTGTCACCATCGGAAAAATGAAATGGATAAATGTTAAACTTCACAGGGTCATATTTATGATCAATAAGTTCTAATGCTTTTCGATATACGGAAGAACAAATTGTACCGCCGCTTTCCCCTTTCGAAAAGAAATCTTCTTCCGGTACCACTTTCGCTTCTGTATGGTGGGCAATAAACTCGATTTCAACTGTTTCATATTTTGTCCGCAAGAATCGGTTCATCCAAAAGAAGAAGCTTCGGGCCATGTACTTTTCCCACAGACCCATACTTCCAGAGGTATCCATCATTGCCAATACGACTGCTTTGGAGTCCGGTTTTTGTATTTCATTCCACGTTTTGAATTTAAAATCTTCCTTATAAATCGGATGAAAACCTGGGTCGCCGCTTAAGGCATTTCGTTTGAAAGCGGATATCATGGTTTTCTTTTTATCAATATTCCCCATTAAGCCTGTCTTGCGAATATCGTTGAATTCAATATGCTCAAGCGTATGCTCCGCTTGTTCTTTTTTCTGAAGATTAGGCAGTTCTAACTGGCTGAACAGTGCTTCTTCTAGTTCCATCATTGACACTTCGGCTTCATAATAATCCTCGCCTGCCTTGTCACCTGCACCCTGCCCTTTGCCTCCTCCGGCATCGGATGGTGAGCCATCTCTTGCGACCACATCCCCTACTTTACTATCGCCATCGCCTTGACCTACATGTTTGTTTTTATCATAGTTATAACGAATTTTGTATTCATCCAAGGAGCGAATAGGGATCTTAATAACATCCCGTCCATTAGACATTACAATGCTTTCTTCTGAAATTAACTCAGGTAAATTATTCTTAATTGCTTCCTGCACCTTTTCCTGATGGCGTTGTTGATCATCATAGCCTTTTCGATGGAGGGACCAATTTTCCTGTGAAATCACATATTGTTGATTATTCTCTTCCGACATTCTCTTCCCCCCTTATAAATGTTTGCACGCTTTTCATCATTCCTTCATATAATAAGTTAGTGTGAGAAAGCCCACATCATTCCGGTTTTTCACATAAATAAAATACAGTCCGGAAACAACGGACTAAAAGAAAAGTATTACTCTATCTTATGCAGCGATAAAGGATAATTTACAAAAAAATTCGATAATGGACGATTGCCTATAATATTAGACAAGCATTGCATAATATATGAGATCTTGTACGATTTTTTCAAGGGTCAAACTTAAAAAATTTCTGTTTTTCACTAAACAACAAAAGGGTGCCCCAGTAACTTTCTGGACACCCTTATTACACAGATATATTTATTCTAGTTGAGGACTTTTTCAATCTTTTTCTTCCTCTATTTCATGTTGGACTGTACCTGGGCGTTTATCCCACTCTTTCAATTCTTCATTCGTCCTTTGATTTTCCATCTGCTTGCCAAGTTCTTTCATCTCCTCATAATCCTTAGCCATAGAGCTATTTTCAGGAACATGATCTCGTTTCAATTCTTCTTTACTCATTTTCCATCACCTCTACTTATTGATACCCAATATTTCCAAATCCAAAACGTTACATATGTATCGGAAAGATAGGGTATAGATAAGACATATGAACAAATCTCTTGGAGGTGAAAGGAGTATGCAAACAACCACACTCTATGTAAAGGAAGCAACGTCTGAAGGACCAATCATAAATCTAGAGTCCATTCTATTGTCTACGGACGGGGTAGAGCGTGCGATCATCGATGTTGATGACGGGGAAATCAAAATTGATTATAGTGAAGACAAACTTTCACCCGGACAACTTGTGACACTTATTGAACAGTATGGGTTGAATGTCACCAAATAAAGGAAACTAATTGATTGGCGATCATGTAAGGGCGATGACTAAGTCGTTGCTACACTTATACAACTTATACTGGCTTCTTACTTTGCGGCCGTTACTTCCTAGCTACCGTAAGAAATAAATTCTGATCATAAAAATAGCGAACTCTTCTACACCTGGAAGAGTTCGCTATTTTTTAATTATAACATTTTACAATTTCCTGCAGTTTCAGAGCAAGGCTGATGTTTCCATTTACCTTTAAGCCACCTGTTAAGAAGGCCATGGCAGTATTTAAATCATCCTTTAATAACTTTGATAAATTTCCCTCTGATAAATTCAATGTCACTTCTGGATCATGTGATGTACCTTTGACCACTTCAACTTGTCCATCTTTGATCAACAGTAGGAATCTTTTGTGTGAACGCAATCTTCTGAATCAGATGGGTGAAGGGTTTTCAAATAGGTGTAATCACTGAGTTGAATGAATTAGCTGGGAAATCAATGATAACCCAGAGCATATTCAAAACGAAAAAAATCGTGTGTATCAATTTAATGTTGAAGAAATTGGTCCCGTTCACTAAATCATGAATGACGATATTTTCATTTTAATTAAAACCCCCACCCTTTTAGAGGCGGGGGCAAAATTTATGATTTACCGATTTAACAAGCTTCCCACATAGCGCAGCAAATCATTGGCAGAAGTGGTATTATAACCATGCTCATCAACAAGTCTTGTGATGACTTCGTTCACTTTCTTCAGCTGTCTTTCGTCTGGTGTCTTCGTTGAAGTAGTGATTTTGACAACATCCTTCAGGTCGGCAAACAGCTTCTTCTGAATAGCTTCACGTAAACGGTCGTGTGAATTGTAATCGAATCGCTTCCCTTTACGTGCATAGGCAGAAATACGGATTAGAATTTCTTCGCGGAATGCTTTCTTTGCATTTTCAGAAATTCCGATTTGCTCTTCAATCGACCGCATCAATTTTTCATCTGGGTTAATTTCTTCCCCAGTCAATGGATCACGCAGCCTTGATTTATTGCAGTATGCTTCGACATTATCCAGGTAATTATCCATAAGTATTTTCGCCGACTCTTCATATGAATACACAAATGCCTTTTGCACTTCGTTTTTGGCAATAGAGTCGTATTCTTTACGTGCGAGTGAAATGAAATTTAAATATCGCTCTCGAAGCTCATTCGTAATCGACGGATGCTGGTCAAGACCAGCTTTTAATGACATCAGTACATCCAATGCGTTAATCGATGGATTTTCCTTTCTAATAATCGTTGAGGAAATTCGGTTAATCACATAACGCGGATCAATTCCACTCATACCTTCATCCTGATATTCTTTTTTCAATTCATTGATGTCTGCAGAATTAAAGCCTTCCACATTTTCTCCATCATACAGTCTCATTTTTTTCACTAAATCGATATCGCCTTTTTTAGGGTCCTTTAGACGTGTCATGATGCTGAAAATTGCCGCAACCCTTAATGTATGCGGTGCAATATGAACATCAGAAACATCACTTTCTTGAATCATTTTTTCATAAATCTTTTCTTCCTCGGTCACCTTCAGATTATATGGAATCGGCATGACGATGATTCTGGAATGCAGTGCTTCATTTTTCTTGTTGGAAATAAAAGCTTTATATTCCGTTTCATTCGTATGTGCCACGATAAGTTCATCGGCACTGATCAATGCAAACCGTCCCGCTTTAAAATTCCCTTCCTGAGTCAATGAAAGCAAATGCCATAAAAACTTTTCATCACATTTCAGCATCTCCTGGAACTCCATCATCCCACGGTTCGCTTTGTTCAGCTCACCATCAAAACGGTAGGCACGCGGATCCGATTCTGATCCATATTCGGCAATCGTCGAAAAATCGATGCTGCCTGTCAAATCAGCAATATCCTGTGACTTAGGATCAGATGGACTGAATGTTCCAATACCAACACGCTTATCCTCTGAAAGGAAAATACGCTCGACCATCACATCTTCAATTCTGCTTCCATACTCCTGTTCTAACCTCATAACATTCAGCGGCGATAGGTTACCTTCAATTCGAATGCCATATTCCTCATAAAAATCTTGCCGTAAGTACTGCGGGATGAGATGCAGTGGATCTTCATGCATCGGGCATCCCTTTATTGCATAAATTGCTCCAGTATCTTTTAACGAATAATTTTCAAGTCCCCGCTTCAGTAAAGAAACAAGCGTAGACTTCCCACCTGAGACTGGACCCATCAAAAGCAAGATCCGTTTACGTACATCCAATCGCTTAGCCGCCGGATGAAAATATTCCTCGATAAGTCTTTCCAGTGAATCCTCTAGACCAAACAACTGGCCGCTGAAAAAATTGTATTTCTTTGATCCATTTACTTCCTCTATCCCCGCATCTCTGATCATGTTGTATACACGTGAATGAGCAGATTGTGCAACCAATGGTGTTTCTTTCAAGATGTCTAAGTACTCTGCGAAGGTGCCTTCCCACTTCAGCTTCTGTTCATCTTCTCTAAATTTTTCGATTTTCTTTAAAATATCCATTTCAGGAACCTCCCCCTGTCACTTTCAGAGAATACTTAAATCTATGCGCCAAGTCTGACAAACATGTCAGACTTTAAAAAGAGGTTGTGCAATTGTCTCGGATACATCTACACTTTCTCTGTTTAAAAAAGGCTTTAATCTTGAACAATTAATAACAAATCACCCGACAAGAAAAATTGCGTGCACTCCTGCTAAAAATTAGGGTATACTAAGCCTATACTTAAGTGGGACAATATGGGTAAAGGGAGGTCACAACATGGGCACAGTTATTATCGTTGCAGTTACTATTGCATTTTTAGCCGCTATCTTCACTGCTGGGTATGACGATAAACCAGGTGTGAAATAAAGGGAATAAAAAATCCTTTCTTATAATTCCCAAAAAAGGGGACAGCAAATTAAATTTGCCGTCCCCTTTTTTGCTCCCCCTCATCAATACAAGCAAATAAAAGCACTTTCGAAATTCTACTATATATAAATGAGAATGGCAGTGACTACACATACTATTTGGCCAAAAAAAACAAAATTGAAAAAGCGATTTAATTTTTTAGCGAGCTTCGTTAATTTCAATTTTCCGTTTTTATACAGTTGGTATCATTAACGTATTGGCTCTGGCAAGAATAATTGTATTTGACTGTACAGGGTTAAACATGAGACCGCAAATAATCCACCCATCCACCGCTTCTTTAAGCCTTTTTCCAAATAATAAGCTGGATCACCTCGCAAGCCGTTTTTATCTTTTTTTTTTTATAAAATATAAAAAAACGCCTCCATTGATTCCTTACATATTGGAGTATGCCAACCAAGGAAGTGTTTTTCATATTTTATACAGCGTTCTTTTTTTTCGATTGAGATGCCATGTTGTTCTCCTCTATTGATCTCAAGTCATCGTTTACTTTCTGTCCTTGTTCCAAATATTCTGTTTGGAATCCACTCTTTATTGCCCAACTATAAAACACAAGAGATAAACATGTAATTAAAACCATATCCCAACCAAATGGAATTACGTTTAGTCCACCAAACTTTTCACTTCCTAAGTATGAAATGGTCATCATACATAGTAAGTAAACAACCATCCACAGCCCTGCTGAAAAGTTTTGACGGAACCCCTTCCATTTTATTTTTGCTTGATAATAGAAATAAACGGGAAGACCCATCATAATGATAAATAATACTTGTCCTGTCAGTGGCCACCTTGCCCAATATAGAACTAAAGAAGCAAAAACAAAGCCAAGTGGTGCAATAATACTTAATCCTTTTAGACGTAATGGTCTGTACAAGTTCTTACCTGTGCGTCTTAATGTCATAACAGTTACTGGACCTGTAATATAAGAGACTAAAGTCGCAACCGAAATAACCTCTGCTAGTACTCCCCAGCCTCTAAACATGAATAAAAATAAGAAAGATACACCTAGATTTAAAAACATAGCTTGACGCGGAATGCCATAGAGAGGATGTAGTTTCCCAAACACGCTTGGTAAATATTTGTTCTTTTCCATTCCATAAAGCATTCGTGACGTTGTCGCCGTATATGTTATACCTGTCCCAGAAGGAGAAATAAAAGCATCGGCGTATAGTAAAATAACTAACCAGTTTAGGCCTAAAACAATTGCTAGGTCAGCAAACGGTGAATTGAAATTTAAATGATGCCATCCGTTCACAATCATAGACGGATCAACGGCTCCAATAAACGCAATCTGTAATAAAACGTAGATAACTGTTGCAATTAAAATTGAACCGATTACTGCAATTGGGATCGAACGTCCAGGATTCTTTGCCTCACCAGCCATATTAATCGGACTTTGAAAACCGTTAAATGCGAAGATAATACCAGAAGTTGCTACAGCAGTAAGTACACTTGCCCAACCATTAGGTGCTATACTGCCTGCAGACGTAAAATTGGATCCATGAAAACCAGCAAATAAAAGTGCTCCAATCGTAAGTCCTGGTATAATAACTTTAAAGACAGTAATAAATGAGTTAGCTTTTGAAAACAAACTAACGGTCCAGTAATTTAATAAAAAGTAGACGATCAGTAATACAGAGGCAATTGCTAAGCCTCCCCCAGTAAGACTTCCATTTACTACTAAACCATGTGTCCACTCCGCCCATTTCCAAGGCCATGAGCTCATATATTGAACAGAAGCAATCGCTTCAACAGGAATTACAGAAACGATTGCAATCCAGTTTGCCCAAGCTGCAAGAAACCCTATAAACGAACCATGAGAGTACTGCGTATATTTTACCATTCCCCCAGCTTCAGGAAACATAGCCCCTAATTCACTGTAAGAAAGTGCGATAAATAAAATAACAACCATCCCGATAATCCAAGAGATAATGGCAGCTGGTCCAGCGATTTGTGCCGCTCTCCATGCTCCGAATAACCAACCTGAGCCAATAATTGACCCGAGTCCTACCATCGTTAACGAAAATGTTCCCATCTTTCTCTGCAAATTATTCATATGTTTATCACCCTGCTTTCCAAAATTCATTCCTTGATATTAACTTTTTAAAGTAACTGGATTAATGATTAGTGCTAGTGTACGTTCAATAAATAATCACAATGGAAATTCCTGTAATGTTACCTGACCCCACACTAGAAGCCATATTAATACAAAACGCTTGAAAACGGTGAAATCTCATTTTTGGAACTAGTTTTATCTTTCTTCAAAACACGAACCATTTCTTTTAACAATCGAAATTGTATAATTTTCGATTTAATATGAAATAAAGACCGAAAGAAACAAGCATAATAATTAATAAGTTTGACAAAAAAAACATTTGATACGTCAATTTACATCTTAAAGTAATTGTTACTTGTACATCACTTCTGGTTAAAGTTTAGTAGATTGATAGGGAGATCTTAAGCATGTCCCCTTTATTACCCTTTTATTATTAGCACCAGAACCCCTTTAACCATTCGCTTTTTAGAAAATACTTAGATCCCATTCTTGTGCCATTTGTTTCAATAACATACCACCTGTTACGCTATTCCCATATTCATCAATAGCTGGTCCATATATACCAATACCACATCCATCTTGAAAAGGCATTTCTCTTCTAGCACTTGGAGGAACAAGTGCCATAATCCCGCCAGATACTCCACTTTTAGCTGGCACCCCAACAAAAGCCGCAAATTTCCCCGAAGCATTGTACATTCCACAAGTTAGCATTAACGCTTTGGCTAGTTTAGCTACTTCTTTAGGAAGGACTTGTTCTTGACGAATAGGATGGTACCCATCTTGTGCGAGAATTAGTCCAATCAGGGCTATGTCTTCTGTTGTTACTACTATGGAACATTGCTTCAGGTAAACCTCTAAAGCTTCCTCTACATCCGATTCTAAATAATTCGTCTCTTTTAAATAGTGAGCTAGAGCTCTATTTCGATGAGAGGTAAGCCACTCAGATTGAAACACTTCCTCATTGATTGTCGGGCGTTTCCCTAACAAACTTTCGATTAATTCATAGAGAAATTCTAATTTTTTTTGTGAAGACTCGCCTGGGAGAAGCGAAGCTATAGTAATTGCTCCAGCATTTATCATAGGATTAAACGGTTTTCCTGGCTTATGCATTTCTAAACGAATGATTGAATTAAAAGCATCCCCAGTTGGTTCCACATCGACCCGATCTAACACATAAGAAATACCACGACCTAAGCATGCGGCTATAAAGCTGAGTACTTTTGATATACTTTGCAACGTGAAAGGGACTTCCCAATCCCCTGACGTTATCATTGTTCCACCTGGCTCTAGTATGCAAATACCTAATTGCGATAAGTGTGTTTTTCTCAATGCAGGTATATAATTGGCGGTTTGTCCTTTAGTAGCATAGGACCTGTAATGTGCTACCCATTCATCTAAGCAGACTTTCTTTTGACTACTAGCGTGAATGTTATACTCTTCCGCTAATTTTTCAACCATATTTCCCCACCTCATTAGTTGTTGTATCATTATATTTTCTATATGAGCGTTTTACCGAATGCCATTAAGCTTACTTGTAATAGATTCGATGAAAACATAATGAATATTCTAAATATTGTTAAGCGCTTTCATAAGTTTTTACCTACCTTTAACTTTAAAGTGGGAACTACATAATCATACGAAAACCTACAAAATCAAAAAAATAAAAATCTTCGAAAAACATAAGCGTGATTGTTTCACATGTTCTGTAACCATTTTTTGTGGATAGAAAAATCAGATTGTTTTTGCCATACTTGGTAAAAAGGCGTTTTAGATCGATTTAAAGAAACAAAATAAGCGTTGTATTGAAGCCGATGAAACTGTATACTGATTTTTTTAACAAATTGGAGGTGATCGACTTGAATCTCAGTACGTTAATGAAAAAAGAGGTCTATATCCTTGTTCTGATGTCGTTAACAGTGCCATTAGCAGGTGAATTGAGTTTTTATCCTTTAAATGAAACGTTTCGAATAAGTTTTGGTCCGCCGGTACTTTTCTTCTTTTTACTATTATTACAGAAAACACCTGCCATTTTATCGGGCATCTTGACAGGAACAATGGTTGTTGTATTTCGTATTCTAATAGACTTTTTCATGCAGGATAATTTTCACTGGACGTCCACTTTTCAAGAACATTATCCTAGTTTTTTCTTTTATTTTACCTATTCCTTTCTTTTTTATTTAGCGAAAATCAACCGCTTTCAAAACCGATCATTGATTATTGGATTTATTGGTCTCATTATCGAAATATTGTCCGACTCTGTAGAATTAATCTTTCAATATTTTGTATTAGAAACAACCATTACGTTAGGTGCATTAAATGAGATGATTATAATCGCATTCGGTCACAGTTTTATCGTTTTAAGCTTTTTTAATATGATGAAACTTTATGAAGCACAATCAAGAGAAAGGCAAATCAGAAAACAAAATGAACACATGCTGATGCTCATTTCCAATTTATATGAGGAAACGATTCATTTAAAAAAAACATTAAAAAATGCAGAGAATATTACAAAGGAATCGTATGATTTGTATCGCGATTTAAATGAACGGGAAAAACGGGAAAAGCAACCTCATGTTCTCACACAGCCCTTTAGTCAAAAAGCATTACGCATCGCGGGTGAAATGCATGAAGTTAAGAAAGATAATCAACGAATTTTTGCTGGTCTCTCTAAATTGATTTCTAATGAGAGTTTTAAAGATTATATGAATGCTGCTGAACTTTTTCAATTAATTATCCGAATTAATGAAAAATATGCCATATCACTAGAAAAAGATATTCAATTTGAATACTCATTAGATGAAAACATCGAGTCAAATTATCATGTATATACCGTATTATCTCTTTTCAATAATTTAGTGACTAATGCAGTGGAAGCAATTAAAGAAAAGGGAATCGTTAGTTTAAGTTTGTATGAACTTTGCGACCATGTAGAATTTAAGGTTGCTGATAATGGTCCTGGGATCCCTCAAAAATATCAAAATGTTATTTTTAAACCTGGTTTCACTTCGAAATATGACCAATTCGGGACACCTTCAACAGGGATTGGACTCTCATATGTTAAAGAAGTAGTGAAAGAACTTGGGGGAGATATTCTATTTGAGAGTAAGCTTAACGGCGTCGTTTTTTCAATAAAGTTACCTATTCATAAGTTGATTCAGAAAGGGTGATTTCATGCGTTTTTTTATAACAGATGATGATTGTGCTATACGTTCAATCTTAAGCCAAATTATAGAGAATGAAGATTTAGGAGAAGTGGTGGAGGAAGCGGAAGATGGCAGTCTATTAGAAGGACATATTTTGAATTTAAAACAAATTGATATACTATTTATTGATTTATTAATGCCTATCCGGGATGGCATTGAGACACTTCGTCATATAAAAGATACATTTCAGGGGAAAATCATAATGATATCGCAAGTCGAATCAAAGGAACTGATTGGTGAGGCATACTCTCTGGGAATCGATTATTATATTACTAAACCAATTAATCGTATTGAAATTTTAACAGTTATTCGAAAAGTAATGGAACGTATTTATTTAGAAAGATCGATCACTAATATCCAAACCTCATTAAATAGTGTATTGCATTTTGAACAGCCAAAAGTTGCTAAATCAAATATTTTTAATGAAAAAAGGATAATAGAGGTGGGCGAATTTCTCTTATCGGAATTAGGGATTGTGGGAGAAAATGGATCTAAAGATTTAATAGAAATACTTCAATATTTATTTATGTATGAACGTACTCATACTTTTGAACAGCAGTTCCCAACTCTTAAAGATATTTTTGTAGAAATTACAAAAAAAAAGCTCGGACCATCAGCTGTACAGGCTGATATTAATCGAGAAATAAAAGCTGTCGAACAGCGAATACGCAGAGCGATTAATCATTCGTTAAATCATTTTTCTTCGCTAGGTTTAACAGATTTTTCAAATCCAAAGTTTGAAAATTATGCTTCTAAATTTTTTGATTTCACAGTCGTTCGCCAAAAGATGAAAGAATTGCAAAATGATTCAACAATAGTTCTTTCTCCTACCCGAGTAAATACAAAAAAGTTTATTCAAGTATTATTTTTCGAAGCGAAGCGCTTGAATCCAGAGGAGATAATTAGATATAAATAATCATAAAATTAAAACAGAAAACTACGGAAATTTGTTGAATTCCACAAAGCAAAAAAACCCCCTGAAATAAATATTTCAAGGGATTCTATCAACAATCATGATCTGTACACATCATATTTATTTTTTCAACAACAAATACATAAAATAAGGTCCACCAATTAAAGCGACCATAATACCCGCTGGAATACCCTCGGGTTCAACTATATTACGACCTATTGTATCTGCCAGCAATAGTAGCCATCCACCAATTAAAATGGCTATTGGAATAAATAATTGATTTCGAGGTCCCACTAATGATTTTGCTATATGTGGGGCCATAAGTCCAATAAATGCAATTCCACCTGTAACTGAAACGGCAGCAGCGGCTAGGGCAACAGCTGTTATAAGTAATACAATCCGTTCCTTTTCAATCGATACACCCACACCGATTGCAACAGGTTCGCTTAGCCCAAGAAGATTCAATCGGTTTGCTTTATATAAAGTAAATGGAATGAGTATAACCAGCCACGGAAGTATTGCCCATATGAAAGGCCAATCCGTACCCCAAATATTCCCCGCTAACCATTTCGAGATAAAATCAACTTTTGATCTTTCGGCTGATGAAATGAGTACAATCATCATACCGGAAAGTGCCATTGAAAACCCCACACCAATTAACACTAACCGTACAGGTTCAAGACCGCCCCTTCTTTTATAAGAGAGTACATATATTAAGCACGCCGTCAGTAACGCGCCGATAAAAGCGACAAGTGGAATCATATAAACAAATGAACCTGTGTCTATTGGGAAAAACAAAAAGAAAACCGCAATCGCAACACCAGCTCCAGAGTTAATACCGATAATCCCTGGATCAGCTAAGTCATTACGTGTTATTCCTTGTAAAATCGCACCAGATAGTGCAAGGGCCATTCCTGCTAAAAGAGTAATGATGATTCGTGGTAATCGGACGGAAAATAAAATGAATTCCTCTTTAAACGTCCCTTGCCCGAAAAGCGTTGGAATCAGTCGGTCATAAGATAAATTAGAGTACCCCGAACAGGTCCCAATAATGACTGTAATGATAATAAGTGCGAATAATGCAACTAGTATCCTTCGCTGTTTTTTGACTAAAGCTGACTGGATCATGAAAATGCTTTACCTCCTTTTCGAACGATTAGGAGGAAGAAAGGTAAACCTATCATCGCAACAACCGCTACCACAGGTGTTTCATATGGAGAATTAATTGTACGGCCAATTGTATCGGCAAGAAGCATGAAAGTGGCTCCTAAAATTGCGGACATAGGTAGGATGAAACGATAATCCGTACCAACAATGGCTCGAACCATATGGGGAACCATTAAACCGATGAACACCATATTCCCTACAAGCGCTACGGAAGCCCCGGCAAGGAGAATGATGACAACGAAGAGAATCGCTTTTATTTGTGTTGTCTTTTGACCTAATCCAACAGCTACTTCTTCGCTTAAGCTAAGTATAGTGAGCTGTCTAGAAAAGATAAAGGAGATCAAGATACCTATTAAAATAAACGGAACGATTACTTGAAGTTGACTCCATGATGTTCCGATATTTCCCCCTGCCGTCCACATCGATACATCTTTTGATACTTTGAAATAAATACCGACCCCTTGTGAAACGGCAAATAGGAATGCAGAAACTGCAGCGCCTGCTAAAACAATCCTTAATGGAGAAAATCCTCCCTTTTTCATTGCACCGATACCGAAGACCATAATTGCCCCGACAGCAGAACCAATAAAACACGCGATCATAATGCCTAAGTTATTAGCCGAAGGAATGAAGGCTAGGGTAATGGCAAGAGCTGCATTGGCACCTGCCGTCAATCCAAGCAACCCAGGATCAGCAAGAGGATTCCTTGTCATTCCCTGCATGATGGCACCAGAAACTGCAAGTGCTGCACCTACAAAGATGGCACCAACTTCACGAGGGAACCGGATTTCCCGAATGATGGAAATCTTATCACCTGTAGCATTGGACGTCAGTGCTTGCCATACATCCTTGACGGTAGCATCGGCTGCACCAAATACCATCGATATGATGAACATGCCGATAAAGGCAACGATCGCTATGATCAGTTTATATATAAATGGGATGAAACGTTGATTTTCATTAGTCATCTGTCTCTCTCATCTCTTTTTTATAGAATAAAAGGAGAGGAATCAGACTCCCTCTCCCTCGCTGTATCATTTTCCAAGAAAACTTTTTGAAAAGAAGTCTAATTGGTAATCTAATGTTATTGGATCATTGAAGTAGAATTTTTTTGCATCAGCTTCAAATAGTTGATTGTTTTTAACAGCAGGTATGTTTTTAAACGTATCTGTTTGTTGGAATGAATTGTCCTGATCTTTGTTATTGCTCAAAATGACATAATCACCGGCATAGTCTTTCAGGACTTCTAATGATAAGGCAAAGTAACCATCTTTCAATGCCACTTCTTTTACCTTTTCAGGCATGCCCAATTTCATTTCTTGATAAAGGATTTCCGTTCCACGGCCCCAATTATCGCCGTATACATAGAACTGTTTGTCAAACTTTTCGAATACGGAAACGGTAGCATCTTCACCAATTTTAGCTTTAATTTCATCACCAGTGGTTTTTGCCCGTTTTTTGAAATCATCAACCCATGCTTGAGCTTCTTTTTCTTTATTCAAAAGTTTACCAATTTCTACATGTTGTGTTAAATAGTCCACTTTTCCGTATGTATATGTTACGGTTGGAGCAATTTCTTTTAATTTATCGACATTTTTAATCGTTGATAAACCAATGATTAAATCCGGATTTAACTCGATGATTTTTTCCAAGTTTTCGTCAGTTACTTCCTCGACATCTTTTAATTTTTTAAAATTCGGGTTCATTTTAGACCAGGAATCAGCTCCTACAAGGTTAACATCCAAAGCCATGACATTACCTGCGAAAGAAGATAGTACTACAACACGCTTAGGATTCGCAGGCACTTCGACAGGCCCATTTTCAGATTGGTACGTGATGGTACCCGATTTTTCCTTTTTCGAATTCGAGCTCTCATCCTTTTCGGTTGACTCGTTACCGCAAGCACTAATAATTAACACTAACAGCAGAATAAATGGAATCATTATCTTTTTCATTTGTTGTCAATTCTCCTTTTAATAAATTGTATGTACTACACATTGGTTTGTTTGTTCGTTGATCTCGTCCGATTACCGCATCAATATGGAATACTTCCTTAAGTACATCATGCGTGATGACTTCTTCACAATCTCCTGCTTTCACTACTTCCCCGTCTTTTAAGGCGATGATATAATCGGCAAAGCGGGCAGCTTGGTTTAAATCATGAAGGACCATGACAATCGTACGTCCCTGTTCTTCATTCAGCTTCTGTAAAAGCTCCAAAACCTCTAGTTGATGTGCCATGTCCAAATAGGTGGTCGGCTCATCAAGGAAGATGATTTCTGTTTCTTGTGCAAGGGCCATTGCAATCCAAACGCGCTGGCGTTGACCTCCTGATAGTGCATCTACAGGCCGGAACTTAAAGTCTTTTGTTCCTGTTACTTCAAGTGCCCAGTCGATCACTTCATAATCTTTTTTGGTCAAGCGTCCGAAGCCTTTTTGATAGGGAAAGCGGCCATATGATACGAGTTCTCCGACTGTTAATCCACTTGCACTTTCTGGTGTCTGTGGAAGAATCGCCATCTTTTTAGCAAGTATCTTTGTGCTTTCTTTTGAGATATTTACTCCATCTAATACGACTGACCCAGAATTATTGGGAATAATGCGAGTGATTGCTTTCAATAGTGTAGATTTCCCACAACCATTGGATCCGATAATTGTTGTAATTTTTTTATCTGGAATTTCCACACTGAGATCTTTTACAATTAAACGTTCACCATAGCCAATATTTAAATTCTCTGTATATAGGCGAACCATTATTTAACCTCCATTTACTGAAAAATAAGTAAGTAAAAACTCAAATGAAAATGATTATCATTATCCATTACTTAATTACTATAATTCTATATAAATATATTGTCAATAGTTATTTATATGGCTATAAAAGGATAATTTCATGTTGGATGTATGGGGAACAATGCTAATACTATTTATCTAGAAAGGGATACCTGATTATTCCAATTAGAAATAAAAACAGAATGACCTCGGGGACAATACCCGAGGTCATCTAATGGTTAATTAATGATAGTAGACTTTTAAGAATAATCCATTTATGGATAAAAATTCAGATATCCCTATAAAGCGTATTTTATCTTTTAATGCTTTTTAAATCCTTGCTTTTCCACATAATCTTTCATATACATCCGGCTTTTCTTTCCGAGCATACCAGCCATTTGCTGTGTCCAGGTATCTTTTCGTTTGCCTTTTGTACGGCTTTCATAATAACTAGAAATCATTTCATTATACTCTTTCAGTTGACCGATAAACTCCTGCTTATCCGCCTGATAGCCATTTTCATGGTATATATTAGATTGTGGCAGACGTGGCTTTTTATCGGAACGATTTTTAGGATAGCCGACTACAAGGGCGAATAATGGAATAACACGATGTGGAATATTCAAAATCTCTGACACTTCCGGAAGATTGTTACGGATTCCACCGATATAGCAAATGCCAAGATCCATTGATTCTGCAGCCAATGCCGCATTTTGAGCTGCAAGAGCTGCGTCTATGCAAGCAACCATGAATTTTTCCGTACTTTCAATCGATTCGGAAAGGTCTGTATCTTCCATCTCAGCTATCCGATCATGTCGATATAAATCAGCACAGAAAACGAATAGGTGCCCATTGTTCTCTACATAAGATTGTGGTCCGGCAAGCTCCGCTAGCTTGGCTTTCTTTTCTGGATCGGTTACCCCAATGATTGAATACGCTTGAATATAACTTGAAGTTGATGCAGCCTGAGCACATTCAACAATCGTTTGAATTTGCTCTTCCGACAATAGCTTGTCCTCGAAAGAACGAATGGAACGGTGATCTAAAATCTTCTCAATAATATTATTCAAAGCTTCCACCCCTAAAAAAGTATGTAGGTAAAACATCTACCAGGGGGGCTATATCCCCCACTGATAGTATGGTAACAAAAGCATTAATCCATCAACCTTTTGTTTTCAAATCCAAATCACGATAATTTTGCTGCCTTAAGGCCTCATAAATTAAGATCGCTGCTGTATTTGACAGGTTTAGAGAACGAACTTTATCCGTCATCGGGATTCGCAGACAACGGTCTAAATTTTCATGAATCAGGTCTTTCGGAAGGCCCGTCGTTTCACGACCGAACATGAAATAAATCTCACTGTCCTGATCACTATAATCGAAGGTTGTATGCGGCTGCTCTCCAAATTTCGTTAAGTAATAAAATTCACCGCCGGCATTCTTCTCATAAAACTCTTCCAATGAATCATAATAATGGATTTTAACATTCTCCCAATAATCGAGACCGGCCCTCTTAAGCTGTTTGTCATCTGTTGAAAAACCGAGCGGACGAATAAGGTGCAGGGACGTGTCTGTTCCTGCACACGTTCTTGCGATATTACCTGTATTTGCTGGAATCTGTGGTTGATATAAAACTACATGTATTGCCACTTCATTTTCACCTCTAGTTTAAACTTCATCTAATTATAGCATTAAACAAACAGACTAAAAACCAATCACACTCCATCCAAAATCGAGAAAAATTTATAAACGATATTCGGTGTATATCTGCTCGAATCCTCGTACGTCCAGTATCGATGGCGACTGTTCATCGTATGGGCATTCACAAGCGGCATTCCGTTCTGATCCTTCGCCGTTACAATCAAGTTATGATCAAAGCGTCCGTTTCCTTCGAAGTCAATACACATGATATCGCCTATATCCATCTCCTCAGCTGCTTCTAAACGTTTTGTCTGGATTCCCTTCCCGCCAGCGAGCAGATTATATAAGGAGTGTGCAGTCGTCCAGGTATAGCTCCAGCTTTTCCCTCTTATCCACCAGCCCTTATTTTTGTTTGGCGCCCCCCACATTGGGATTCCTCCTGCATGCAAACATTGTGAAATGAAATTCGTGCAATCATCAGTGAACTTGTGGTACGCAGGATTAAATTCATTCCACCACCGCTCGGCATACTGAACGGCCTTCATCCTGTCATACTTATAAGAAAGCCGCTCCGAACCTTCTTCCCATTTTGGAGGCACCTCTTCTGGTTCAAAGCTTGGTACAAGGTCACGTTCATCTATTAAATATCCATCTCGAAACCTCGCCTCCCTCTCTTCCATTTCCTCTTCTATATAAAAAGAATCTTCCTGCTTCAATAAATATTGTAGATGTACTTTATAGGTCAATACCGTATCCTTTTCTTCCTTTCTCTTCGAGTGAACCTTTCCTGCAGCATTTACCCGCACAATTTCCGTAGAGCGGTTCCGCATTAACTCCTTTTTCAGATGCAATTTTCTTTCATCGCGTTCTTGAGTATCGGAAGTATAACACTCCACTCTTTCTTGCAAAAGCTGTTTCAATTGTTCCCTCAAAATTATGCCCCCCTTCATACCATCTATGCTAATGTGTATGTATGAGGGCATGGACAAAAACACAACTTCATTAAAGAAGAATATATTAATGGCCTGTTTTTGTTCATTTCCTCGAAATAAACTCTTATTAACAAAAGAAACTAGCAGAAACACTTAGAACATCACGAGCCAAGGTATCCACTTGATTAAATAATATATCTGAAAAATAAAAGGTATTATTAGTCCATCATCACAGCAGAATACAAAATCTACTCCCCCTGTATTCCGGTTGAAGGGTTTTGAGCTTCTCCCGCTCTATATAAAAAATTAGCCGGCAAACAGAAAGTTAGTCCAAGCATATCGAGCACTCTTTTTCACCTACATATTAAACCCTCATCCTCACATTTCTACAAAAAATAAAAAAAGCCGTCCCGTTAAATTTCTTACGAGGCGGCTATATCTGATATATTTAATATTATTGATGCTCCAAGGTAAACTGCAGTCCTTTTTCAATTTCTGCACGAACCTCTTCATCGGTTTCGTTCATTAAAGCTTCCTCTAAAATAGAGACTACTTGTTTCCGTCCAATTTTCCCAATCGCCCAGGCCGCGGTTCCCCGTAATACAGGCCGCGGATCTTCCTTCATGATCTGAATCAATTCGGGTAGTGACGTTTCATCTTTAAAGTGGGCTAATGCTAAAATGGCATTTCGCTGGATTGGCTTTTTGCCTCGCCACGAACCAGATACATAGCCGTATGTTTCTTTGAAATCCCGATTTGAGATCGTAAGCAGAGGCTTCAACAACGGCTTCGCAACCTCAGGGTCAGGCTCCATCTCTTCATGAAAGTGAAAATCCATTCCTTTGTTTTTCGGACAAACTGTCTGGCACGTATCACATCCGTACAAACGATTGCCTATTTTCGTCCTGAATTCATCAGGGAGAAATCCTTTTGTCTGCGTTAAAAACGCAATACAGCGCTTAGAATTTAGCTGGCCACCCTGCACAAGTGCACCTGTTGGACAAACATCCACACATTTATTGCAAGTCCCGCATTGATCTTCCATCGGTTGATCCGGTATAAATGGCAAGTTTGTAATCATGTCACCTAAATATACATAAGACCCAAATTCAGGAGTAATAATCATACTATTTTTAGCACTCCAGCCTATTCCTGCACGCTCAGCAACAGCACGATCCGATAATTCACCAGTATCTACCATAGACTTTGCCATTGCTCCTGGCACTTTATCTTTAATAAACTCCTCAAGTAACTGCAATTTATTACGAAGCACCGTATGATAATCCGTTCCCCAAGAGGCCCGGCAAAAAATCCCACGTCGCTCACTTTTTGTGCTTTGCGGTGCATTCTTCAATTTCGAAGGATAGGCCAGTGCAATCGAAATAATGGATTGCGGTTTATCAAAAATCAATTCAGGCCTGACCCTTTTTTCAATATCCGGTTCTTCAAACCCTGACTGATAATCTAGTTCCTGCTGACGGATCAGCCGACTTTTCAATTCCGTGAAATTAGAGGCTGATGTAAACCCAATTTTATCAATGCCAATCTCTTTACTATATATAATCACTTCTTGCTTAAGTGTATTCATATCCATATTTGTCACCTTCGTTCATTCATTATTCCCATCGAAGCTTGTATTCATTTCAAACCATTGCTATCTATGATAAACTAATTGCAATCATTTTTGGAGGTGTAACGCTTGGAAATTAACATTTCCGCTAATCTTAGCAGTAAAATCCCTGATTTCAAAGTTGGGATCATTACATATGAAAACATCGAAGTTGGCCCCTCCCCGCAAATGGTCAAAGGAAGACTGCAGTTATTTCAAGAAGCTCTTTTCTTCGATCTAGATGAAAAAGAATTAACCGATTTCCCGGGTATCAAAGAGTGGCGAAAGATTTTCAAAACGACCGGAACGAATCCGTCACGCTACCGTCCTTCCGTGGAAGCTCTATACCGTCGTGTTAAAAAACAAAATTACTTAACATCTATTCATTCCGCTATCGACCTGAATAACTTCTTCTCCCTTTTATATGAAGTGCCTATTGGCATATATGATGCGGATAAATTAACAGGAGATATCTCGATTAAAATTGGTGAGAGTACAGACGAGTATAACGGCTTGAATGGCCGCTTGAATTCAATGGAAAACATGATTACTTCTGCCGATCGTGATGGAGCATTTGGAAGCCCCTACGTTGATTCAGAACGAACAAAGGTCACGGAAGAAACGAAAAAGGCAATCCAAATCATCTATTTACAACCAAAGACACCAATCAAAGAAGCCCATCAGCTAACAGAGTCCTTAATGAAAATGTTCCTCGAAATCCACGGTGGAGAAGGAACTTATTCCATTTTAGAAGTATAATAACAATCGAGCAGAACTAAACCCCTTCCAAAATCGGAAGGGGTCTTTTTATAGGATAGGATATCACTGTGAATGTTTTTTCTTCTATTACAAACACATTCCCCAGTTTTGGATTCACTTGATACGCTTCCTGACATCATATCAACTAGTTTCTTAGTCACCCATGATCAGCCTTATCTCATACTACTTCCTTAAATTATAGGTACATACAAATCTAGACAATAAAAAAAACCCTACTGTAAACAGTAGAATTCTCATTATAAAATATTTAAACGCAAAGCTTCGTTCTCCAGGTAACGAAACCCTGCGTTATGAGTATGTATTGGAGCGGGTGAAGGGAATCGAACCCTCATCATCAGCTTGGAAGGCTGAGGTTTTACCACTAAACTACACCCGCATATTCTTGTAGAAATTTGTCGAATCGCTATCAACAAAATTAATTATATAGTTTATATTAAATAAATGCAATAGTTATTTTTAAAAAAATAATAAAAATTTAATGAATGTAACAATAGTATATTCATCACTCTATTAAAGATGTTAAAAAGTTCTCTAATAACAGAGAACTTTCCCTACATCTCCACTGTTAAGACCAGATGACTTCCATTAACGACGGGTATACCTGCTCCGCTGTTTCAAGTAACATGATCAACTTCCTGAAAGCTAGATCTGGTAAAAATTCTCCCTCAAGGGAATAAGAATAACGAATTGAAATAGTCCCTTTTTCTTCATACAACTTTGAATATCTAAAATTAGCATTATATTCATTTAACAGTGTATGTACATCCCGCCTTTTATCAGGATTCTTCAACTCGGCAACATTAAAGCAAAATAAATCCGCCACATTTTCATTTTGGTTGAAAGCAAAAACTAAAAGAACCTTCCAGCCATCCTTTAACTTTTGCTCTGCTCTAAAAAAGGTGGTGTCATCTTCTTTCAACTCATTCATATAGATTTTCTCGCGCGTTAAAAAATCTCGAAATTTAGCAACGTTTGACATGATCCATCACCTTTCTGTATGTATTTACATTTTATACTGAAAATTGGCATTTTTACAGACTTTTTCAATAAACCCTCTATTTTCAGCTAGTGCATTCATTCAGTTGAATTGAGGGAGCCAATAATAAGAACTCCCTTAAACAAAACTATAAGGTTAGCTTGAAACTCCTCCCCTAAACTGAAGAGCTTCTTGGAGGTCCAAAATCTCGTGACGAATTTTTGAAAACCCTTCAATTTCAGGTACGGTTTTATTTGTTGAAGATTGATCTTTATCTGCAGCTATTGCCATGGTTTCAAAAACATAAAGCAATTGAGCGAGATCCTTCTCTGAAAGAACTGGACGTTCAGAGTATTTCAAGCTGGCCTTTAGATAATACCCCAATTGTTCTATTGAGAATATTACGGGCCATAGAGACTCTAATCTGGCCTTGTTTTTGAATATCTCACCTAGAGATGTATTGTATACCGTTAATAGATTGACCATATTGGTTAGCATTTTGCTTCGTTCACTGCTCTCATCAAATGTAAGGGTCCTATTATTTTCAGAGAACGCCATTAATAAAAATTGGCCCTGACTTCGAATCGTTTTCGCGATAAAATGACTCAGAAGACTGGACGCTGATCGACTTCCGACTAACAATGACCCAGCAAGACCTATAATACTCCCTACAACGATATCAGTTATCCTTACTGTTGCAAAGAAACTGAAGTCGTAACTTTGAGTTGAATATTCTGCCATGATTAAAGCTGAAGGTGTAAAGAACATCGCAGCTAACCCATAATTCCGAACGATAAAAAGCTCTGTAATGAAAGTCAAACACAAGATGATTAGCACAATAATAAACTCGTTATGAACAGATGCAAGAATGAAACTTGCTAATAGGAGCCCAATGATTGTCCCGAAAGTCCTTTGAACAGCACGATGAAATGTGGCGATAATGGTAGCACCGGACATTACTGCAGCACAGGATAAGGGCACCCAATACGAACGATTAAAACCGGCTGAATAGGCGATGATAGCGGCGATAGTAAGGATTGTTCCATATCGTACAGAAGTGAGAAAGACTATGGAGTTTTTATCAAATGCCCCCAGAAATATGGTTTTTAGAGAAGGCTTTGAGATTAAGACTTCTTGATGAATTTTTTGAACCGGTTCATTCATGATGGCATCTGCATTATAGATTTTTATGAATAAATCTTCTACTTCTTTATCAACCTGCTCTGGCTGAAGAATCTTTGATTTATTTTTCGTTTTAGATCCAATAGAGTCAGCTAGTGCCTGAACGGATTTCCCTAATTCAGGTGGAAGTACGATCTTATTGTTCAAAGAAATTTCAAGAACTCTCAAGAATATCGTGTTCGCATGTTCATTTAAAAGAAACAACCGCTTAAATATATCTGTACTTCTCTTGGCTGAATACCCGGCTAAAAGCGTATTTTCTGCTTGCTTCATTGCTAGTACCGTTCTGTGTCTTGCTGTATTAAACTTCTCCGTCCCTATTGAATCAAAGAATACCGCCAACTCTCTATACACTTTTTCCACTGCATTAGTTTCAGGTCCATGGGGATTGTAAAACCAGCCTAACATACAGATTATCCAAGATAATGCCCCACCTAATAAAACAAGCCCTCCACGTAACGGCGCAAGTGATTGATCAACAGGCATACCTGTAGCAAGCGCAAAACTCAAAACGAAAAATATTGCCGAAGGACCAGTGATATTTAAAGCACCAAAAATGAAAAACACACATGCCCCAATAATCCCCATCACTATAGCTGTCCCTAGCTGATAAGGAGCCAAAAGGGTTCCTAAGACAACAGATAAAGAAAGGCCCCACATTACAAAGAAAATCTTTTTAGCTCTTTGCTCATACGGTTGGTTAAACACGTATAAATAAGAGAATCCACCAATTCCCGCCAGTAAACCGTACTCAAAATTCCCAAATAATAATCCTATGAATACAGGTAATGCAGCAGCAATTCCTGCACTCAATGCCTTTATCCACGGAAATGGATTCTTTTTTATTTCAAAAGCCTGTTTAAATGTCGTATGTATCGCTTCTAATTTCGGAGACTTTGAAGATACTCTTTGTTTATTTTTGCCCATTTTACTTTTCCTTTCATTAAATAATTCGCTCCCTATCTTCTCTTTTGACGCTATTCAACCGTTATCTTGATGGCTTAATCTAGAGCTTCTTTTAATATCCTTCATTAACAACAAAAGATACCTTAAAGGAAGAGGAATATACGTTAATCTTTCTCGTATCTAGGAAAAGGGAAACGGCCTTCCCCCGATTGAATATCGAAAAAAGGCCGCTTATTATATACCCTTAATATATACTCTTTTTCCAATACTGTTTTAAAGACTATGTCACAGCAATGTTACCCTCTACTAGGTTCCCATGCTTAGAGCGTAGCGTATTTAGGTTCTGCAACTTTTACAAGTTGTTTACCCAGATTCGTTCCTTTAAATAAACCTAGAAATGCATCAGGGGTATTTTCAAACCCTTCAATAATGGTTTCTTCATACTTCAATTTTCCTTGCTGTAGCCATTCCCCTAAATCTGTCGCACCTTCTTGGAATCTTTTGGCATAATTACCAACTGTGAAACCTTTCATAAGTGCACTCGTTTTGATCATCGCCGATTGCAGACGCGGCCCTAAATCTTTTCCTTCTGCATTATAAGAGGAAATCGCTCCGCATAATGGAATACGAGCATTTGTATTTAAAAGTGTGAAAACAGCATCCGTTACCTCACCGCCAACATTATCGAAATAAACATCGACTCCGTTAGGAACAGCGTTTTTTAAATCTGTCGCAAAGCTATCTTTTTTATAATTAACAGCTCCATCGAAGCCAAGCTCTTTTGTTAAATACTCTAGTTTTTCATCTGAGCCAGCAATGCCTACCACCTTAGCACCTTTAATTTTAGCAATTTGTCCAACTACTGAACCAACAGCCCCAGCCGCTCCAGAAACCACGACCGTTTCACCTTCTTGAGGTTTTCCGATATCGAGCAAACCAAAGTAAGCTGTTAAACCAGTCATCCCGAGAATCCCTAAATGAGTTGTGACAGGGGCAACTTTAGGATCAATCACTCGGATTTCTTTTTCATTGACCACCGTATACTCTGCCCAGTCGATATTCCCTACAACAACATCTCCTTGTTTGAAGGAATTCGAATTGGATTCTACCACTTCGGCAACAACGCCTCCAGTGATGACCTTATTCAATTCAAATGGAGCTATATATGATTTAGTATCTTGCATTCTTCCACGCATGTATGGATCGACAGATAAATAAAGCGTCCGTACTAATATTTGATCTTCTTTTGGTGTGGGAACATCACTCTCCACAAAGTTAAAATCTTCTTTCGAAGGCATTCCTTTTGGTCGGTTTGCCAGGGTGATTTTTTGTTGTTTGGATTGTGTCATTTTGCGTTCCTCCTTGATTTTGAATACGTAATATCTAAAAGTAAGCGTATCACTGTTAAAGATCCTTGGTCAAAAATTATGCCCGCTTGATTATTCCATACTATTCTATATGTAACCCTTACTAAAATATCTAAATCCTATGATATCTATTATGTCCTATCTATTTCATTCATATAAAGGTCATCTGGATTAGGGCAAACACCTGTATATTTTATACAAAAGGCTTTGGTAAACATTAAAGTTGATTTATGATTTGTTCAACGGCTTCATCTAATATGAAGTATCACTTATTTAACAAATCATTCATGTACGGATTTTTGTAGCTACGGCATTCCTATGTTTGCTCTTTTGGTAGGTTAACTAGCAAAACAAAGTCATGTTACCAGTTATTTCGAAAAAACCACTAAATAGAATAATTAACTTAGAAGTTCATATTCAATTCATAACTTCTTTGTATACTTCCTCTTGTAAAAAGGATTAAGAAAGGATGTAAATAAATATGTCAGAAGTTAAAAAGCAAAAAGGATGGCGCCAGTTTATTCGATTAGTTCAACAAACGAAGCCTTCTAAACTAATGATAGGGATTGCTTTAGTATTAAGCTTAAGTACAACAGGTGTAGGATTATTAGTCCCGTTATTCACAAAGAATCTTATTAATGATTTTTCAATTAGCTCACTAAGTACTGGACGGATCACACTTCTCGTTCTTGCAATTATTGTTCAAGCATTGGCTAGTGGATTTTCCATCTATTTATTAAATCGGATCGGGCAATCTGTAGTAGCGGGTATTCGAGATCAACTATGGAGAAAATTACTTGTATTACCCGTGAATTATTTTGATGAACATCAATCAGGAGAAACAGTTAGTCGAATGACAAATGATACAACTGTAGTGAAAGGATTAATTTCGGAACACCTATCTAATTTCGTTACAGGAATCATTTCCATTGTAGGCTCCATGATTGTGTTATTTGTACTGGATTGGAAAATGACATTGTTGATGCTCATTGCAATCCCACTCTCTGTTTTAATATTAATGCCGCTTGGCAAAAAAATGCATCAAATATCAAAGGGGATGCAGGATGAGACAGCAAGTTTCACCTCAATTCTCCAACAGGTGCTAACGGAAATCCGTCTAGTTAAAGCATCCAATGCAGAAACATTTGAATATCAAAATGGAAAGAAAGGGATTACCAAATTATTCCAATTCGGATTAAAAGAAGCAAAAATACAAGCTTTGATTGGCCCACTAATGAGTTTTGTCATGATGGCATTACTTGTCCTAATTTTAGGTTATGGGGGAATGCGTGTTTCTTCAGGAGCTCTGACAGCTGGAGCTTTAGTTGCATTCATTATGTACCTTTTCCAAATTATCATGCCAATGGCTCAATTAGCAGGTTTCTTTACACAATTCCAAAAAGCTACGGGTGCAACAGAGCGTATCATTTCCATTTTGGATTCAGAAGAGGAAGAAGACGCGAAGCAGCAAGTTCAAAATATAAGTCAATCAATCACCGTGGATCATCTAAACTATAGTTATAATAATGGAGAACAGGTACTTAAAGATATAAGCTTTACAGTTGAAGCAGGTAAAGTCACTGCAATTGTCGGCCCAAGTGGCAGCGGAAAAACGACTCTTTTCTCATTATTTGAGCGTTTCTATAAACCACAGCAAGGCTCTATTTCCATAGGCGGGAAATCCATAAATGATTTCACACTCCTTTCATGGAGAAGCCAAATTGGTTATGTTTAGCAAGAAAGTCCTATTGTATCAGGTACAATTAGAGATAATATCTGTTATGGAATAGATCGGGATATAACAGATAAGGAATTAAATCAAGTAGCTAAAATGGCGTATGCCGATCAGTTTATTTCTGAGCTTCCAAACGGATATAATACTGAGGTTGGTGAAAGAGGTATGAAATTATCAGGCGGTCAAAGACAAAGAATTGCGATTGCTCGTGCATTTTTAAGAAACCCAAAAATATTAATGCTTGATGAAGCTACCTCAAGCCTAGACAGCAAATCGGAAAATGTTGTTCAACAGGCGTTAAATGATTTAATGAAAGGTAGAACAACAATAGTAATTGCTCACCGCCTATCTACTGTCATTGATTCAGATCAAATCATCTTCCTTGAAAAAGGGAAAATAACAGGCAGCGGAACACATAAAGAACTATATAATACGCACTCATTATATCGCGAATTTGCTGAACAGCAGTTAAACAAACTTGAACTAGCCTAATTCATCGAAAGGAAAGAAGAAGGATGACAAAAATATTAATTGTCGATGATGATGCCCATATTCGCGAACTTATACAACTCTTGTAAAGAAAAGAAGGGTTTGATCTATATGAATCCTCAGATGGACTACAAGCATTGAACTTAATGGAGAAGGTGAAAATCGATTTAGCAGTTATTGATATAATGATGCCTAACATGGATGGATGGCAATTATGCAAAGAGATACGGGAATTTAGTGATATTCCCATTTTAATGCTGACGGCAAAAGGAGAAACAACACAGAAAGTAAAGGGATTTGGTCTTGGGGCAGATGATTATCTTGTAAAACCATTTGAACCAATCGAATTGGTCCTTAGAATAAAAGCATTATTAAAACGGTATAAAATCACTATTTCTCAAACATTAAATATAGGTGAATTAAAGATGAATCGCAACACACATGAAATGTCATTTAAAGACCAGGAATATACGATTCCTTTAAAGGAGTTTGAAGTGTTATTTAAACTTGCAAGTTATCCTGGAAAAACTTTCTCTAGGGAAGAACTTATTGAAGATATTTGGGGCTATGATTATGAAGGTGATGAACGAACTGTCGATGTTCATATTAAAAGAGTGAGAGAACGGTTTCCAGAATTGGAATTCCCATTTCGGATTCGAACGATTTGGGGATTAGGTTACCGTTTGGAGATAACAAGTTGACGGCCAATCGATTTTTCAAACCAATACTTGGCGGACTGTTTTTTCTGGCGTTTATGTCGTTTTGTTTTTCGGCTGGTTACTATATCATTCAGCTATTGCCTTTAAGACTATCCGATTATGTTCAATATCTAGCAACAATCATGACTAGCATCGCCATTATGATATCCATTGGTTATCTTATGCATGCTATAAATCACAATAAACGCGTAAATATTTACCTGGAGATCATTGATGCCTTAAGGAAAATTGCCAATGGCGATTATAATGTCCATTTGGATTTTAAAATGGATAAGAGAAACGGCGAAATAACCGAAATCATTAACCACTTCAATCACATGGCCAAACAATTGAAACAAATGGAAGAAATGCGGCAGGAATTCATCTCTAATGTCTCACATGAAATACAGTCGCCTCTTACTTCCATTGTAGGATTTGCCCAAGCGCTTCAATTTAATAAACTGACAATAGAAGAACGAAATCATTACCTCCATATTATTGAGACAGAGAGCAGGAGATTATCTAAATTAAGTGATAATCTTCTGAAGCTTACATCCCTTGAATCCAAGCATCATCCGTTTGAAAAAAAGAGCTATCGGCTAGATCAACAAATTCGAACAATTATTTTGGCTTGCGAACCGAATTGGATGCAAAAAGAATTAGTAATGGACGTATCATTAGAAAAGATTTCGGTCTTTATAGATGAGGATTTAATGAGCCAAGTATGGACAAATTTAATACACAATAGTATCAAATTCACCCACTATCATGGAACAATTACTATTCGATTACAACAGATTGATGATCAAGCAGTCATAAAGATTTCCGATACTGGAATTGGCATTTCAGAGAAAGACCAGTTTCACATATTCGAACGATTCTATAAAGCAGACCAGGCAAGGGAACGCTCAAAAAGTGGGAGTGGTTTAGGTTTATCGATTGTGAAAAAGATTATTGATATGCATGAAGGGTCTATATCTGTAAAAGGTGAACTCGGAAAGGGAACGACTTTTACAATACGAGTACCAATATCATGAAGAAAGTTTTCATGAGCGATTTTCTTATTTGGGTATAATTCATGCTAGGTCTCCTGGTTTTGATAAAAGTGTCCTGAGGCTGGCCAGCCTCAGGACACTTTTACCATACCAAGGGTCTTTTTACGCTCAAATCTCATTTTTATTCATTGGAGTGCTGCCCCCTTAGCTCCATAAGTAAAAACCTGCCTAAGCATCTCCCTTATTGAAGTAAAGCACCTGTTACTTTAAGTACACTATTTCACAATCTTCTATCTATTAAGCAACCTAACTTCAGCCCAATAATTGAAAAAAATATTCAATATTATACATAATAATTACACCTAATATTAGAAAAATAAGGGTGGTGACATATTGTTTTGAGTTCTTCAGGTACTTCCACTCAAGAATAGACCGAAAGCCTAATAATAGAAATAAATAAAGTATCAAAAGCCAATTCATATCATTTGTATTTACAGACGGAAAAGTGCATAAAAAGATGACTAAGATAACGCCTCTTCCCCATCGGTCAACAATTTTACCAGAAGTTCCCGAAATCTTTTTCTTTTCTACACCAAGTAATTTATTTATTGTTTTTTCTAATAAGATTCCCAAAATTATAAAAACAATAATAAACACCAAAAATCCCACAACAAATCCCCCGTTTATATCTATGTTTTCTTTATTATGTCATAAAATTTTTCAGTTATCTTGTTGAATTATGCTGCCCCGTTGGAAATTCGCGTGATATACCAGATCATCGCATCAATGTTTTTCTTTCAATTTCTCCTTTGGTAATCAAACCTTATTAACTAATCTGCCCAAATAGTTTAATTGATCCAATTGTCTTTGAACCTGATACATTCAAAGTTACTTTATATAGAATTATCAAATGAGGTTCTAGTAGGCTACGACACCCTTGTATATGGATGTTAAATGTACTTATTCGTGATTGTCGCAAGAAGAAAACGACAGATGAAATCATTCCTCGTAACAAGAGATTACGAGAGTTTTATAAATAAGAAACGTGAAGAAGGAAAATCCTTTAAAGTACCCGTGATAGCATGTGCAAATAAACTCTTACATTTGATTTATGCACTATTAAAAAGCAAATTAACTTTCCAATATCTAGACTAGTTTAAAAGAATATAATTAAATAGCCCAAAACTTCACAGAACCTTAGAAAGTTATTTGGTATGCACAAATTAAGCATCGCATGAAATATGTTAAGTGTTTATTGAAAAATGTTAACAAACTATTGGCTGGTATAATTGAATAAGAGTTATTGTATGTACTTGACAAAAAAACCGTTTGGACGATATCATTTAAAAAAACCGTCTGGACGGTTTTAAAAAGGATTGATACTATTTGGAATCGAAAGCTAACATGAAACGTAATCTTATCTTGAAATCTGCAAAAGAATTCATTATTCAAAATGATTTTAATGATTTAACTTTAGATGCTGTGGCAAAACAAGCTGGAATAAGTAAAGGTGGTTTATTATATCACTACCCAAATAAAGAAGCATTATTGGTAGGGTTAACACAATATATTTTTGAAGAATTCACTATGTTATTTGAAGAACATGCTAAGAAAGATCCAATAGAAAAGGGTAAATGGTGTCGTGCTTTAATAGAAACAACAAAAGAAGACTTGGACCACAATGCCGAGTTAAATGTAGGAATAATTGCTGCTTCTATGTTGAATCCTAGTTTATCAGAAAGTATTTCCAAAAGTTATCAGTATATGCAAAACAAAGTGGAACAGGATAATATAAACCCTATAACAGCAACTATTATTCGGTTAGCAATAGATGGTCTTTATTACTCAGAACTGTTTAATATAGCACCGTTAGATGACAAAATGAATAAGGAAGTAATCCAGCAATTAATAAATATGACAAAATAGGAGGAGTTCACCTTGAATCCATATGTAATTTTGGGAATAGCCATCATTAGTGAAGTATTTGGTAGTTCAATGTTAAAAGTATCAAACGGATTTAAAAAGTTGTTCCCTTCCATTGGAGTAATAATTGGAATGGGTATAGCCTTTTATTGCTTGTCTTTATCTCTTAAAACAATTCCACTGGGTACGGCTTATGCTATATGGTCAGGAATAGGCACAGCTTTAACCGCATTAGTGGGTGTTATCGTTTATAAAGAAAGTTTTAATCTGAAAAAATTTCTTGGTTTAGTCCTAATCATTGGTGGAGTTGTTGTTTTGAAACTCTCAAGTGGTGGCGCTCATTAACCTTTAGAGAATCGGAGGTAATAGTTTGAAAGGTTATATCGCTTTAGGAATATCAATTATCAGCGAAATATTCGGCACGACAATGCTTAAATTGTCGGAAGGATTCACAAATTTATTCCCTTCAATTGGAGTTATTCTTGGTTTTGGAATAGCATTTTATTGCTTATCATTATGTCTTAAAACAATTCCGTTAAGTTTAGCTTATGCTATTTGGTCAGGAATAGGAACAGCTATAACAGCGTTAATTGGTGTACTGTTATGGCGAGAACCATTTAGCATCATTACATTAGGTGGCTTAGTATTAATAATTGGAGGGGTAGTTTTATTAAATGCTTCTAATACTTCAGAACAAGTAAAAAAATCATCAAACTAAAGGTTTGATGATTTTTATTCTTAAAATGATTCTTGCTAGTTAGTCTCATTCACGCCTATTGAAAGCACTTTGTCTTATCTATTCAATATAGTTGACGTTATTATCTTGACACCATTTTTTAGCAATTTGTTTAAAGCGCTCGTCACGATATGAATACCATTGATCTTCGATTTCAAAATCTATTATTTTGTCCTTAAATTTTCTAAAGGCACCCTTTCCCTTAATTTCTAATAATAAAGAATTTCGCTTTCGTAGATCACTAACAGTTAGGCAGAAGTCTTCCATCATTTCATATTCATTGACATCATATTTAGTTGGTAACTCTATGTAATTCTCAAAGTTTTCAACAACATCATTAGCAACCCTTAAATTTTCTTGTTGCCAATCAGGTAAATGATTGAATGGTTCATCATCTTCAGCAGCTCTCAAATCATTAGAAGTTACAAAAAAAATTTCACCCGTATTAATATTTAGAAATGATTGAGACTCTTCAAACTGTATTTCCATTTCTTCAATAATATCTTTAAGCTTTACTTGTACAGTCATGATATGGGATCACCTTCTATATTTTTTTACAATCGCACCTGTTAGTTCTACAAGAATTATTTAACTAATGGATTAATGATGCTCTCAAATTATTAATGCCATTTTCCAAATAACCCTTTAAACAAGTTAACATATATACCCAACCCTCTTTTTGTCCTATCATTTTGTTTATTATCTCGGGGTCATCTTCTTTAAAGCCTAATTCGTTTACTTCAATAATTGTACTCGTATTATCCAACTCTTTTAGTGTAATTGTAACAACCGTTTCTTGACCATATTCTCCCCACGAGAAAACAATTTTTTTATCTTCCTCGACTTCCAATACATTGATAACCCCTTCAGCATTGTATTCATCATATCTCCAAGTAATCGTCTTTCCTCGTTCCACTCTTCCAGTTCCCGATGAAAACCAATAATTAGACATTTTTTCAGGGTCTACTATGGCTTCAAATACCTCATTAACTGGTTTGAGTATTTTAAATTTCGTAGTTACTTGAGTATCCATACAAAATCAACTCACTTTCGGAATATTTGATAATTCTTCCATTATATCTATATCATCATTAAATAAACAAATTATATACTTTCTTAACTTCTAAAAAAGTCCTTTTATTTATTTAGTTCTTCTTCAAATAATCTGCCCCGTTACCAAACCAACTCCCTTATTGAAGTAAAGCACCAGTTAGTTTATTATTTGCTACCACAACTAAAAAGTTACAGTTTAGCGGAAGAATAATTTTTATAATAAGGAAAATTATTGAAATTAAATGTTAAAATGTAGTTGTATTAGCAACGGGAAGAAGACTAATCCGACTTGTTAAGGAATGCATGAGTGACTGAATCAAACAAAAAATTTGATCGCACTGTATTAGGCTTTATTCGAGTTATAAAGTACTGGAACACTAACTTTCTAAAAAAATATCTTCTGTGACTATTATCTATAGGCTGGAAAGGGGCTCTTATGAAAAGACTGTTTTCGATTATGTGTATCATCGTAAGTGCTTTAGTATTATTGCTAGGGTGCAGTACTAAGGAGGAAGAAAAGGTGGAAAAGAATTCGAAGGAGGTTGGCTCGTTGAACGCTATTGAAGGTACGTGGGAAGGAGAAATAATGATTCCAAATCAGCCGCTCCCGATTATTGTTCATTTCACGAAGAAAGATGGAACGATAAGTATTCCTGTACAAGGATTGAACAAATTCCCCTTAACAAGTGTAAAGTTAAATAAATCAGACTTGTTTTTTGATATGAAAATTCAAAATCAGCAAATAACGTTTGATGGGAAAGTAGATCAGGAGAAGATTTCAGGAACATTTGTTCAGCAAGGACAAGAGTTTCCTTTTGAATTGCTCAAGAAATCTGATGAAAAAGATGAGGAAAAAAGATCAGGTGAAGTTGTGAAGGCCGACTTGGAGAAAGGAACCATGTATGGACTTTTAGAAACACCAAAAGATGAAGGTCCTTTTCCTGTGATGATTATAATTGCGGGTTCGGGTCCAACTGATAAAGATGGGAACTCCATTGCACTTCCTGGGAAAAATAATAGTTTGAAAATGTTAGCAGAAAGTCTTGCAGAAAAAGGTATCGCAAGTATTAGGTATGATAAGCGCGGAGTCGGGGTAAATATGAATTTGGCAGGAAAAGAAGAGGAACTGAGATTCGAACAATATATTGAAGATGCAGCTGCATGGGTTCAATTTGCTAAAAAGGATAGCCGTTTTTCTAAAGTTGGCATCATCGGTCATAGTGAGGGTTCATTAATTGGAATGGCAGCTGCAAAGAAAACAGAGACAGACACATTCATTTCATTAGCTGGAGCAGGCGAACCTATTGACCAAGTACTTCTTAAACAACTTGAAGAGCAGCTGACACCGAAGTTATTAACAGAGTCTAAAGATATATTAACAAAACTAAAACAAGGTAAACAAGTTGAGACTGTAAGTGCAGACTTGCAAAGTGTATTCCGTCCTTCTGTTCAACCTTACATGATTTCTTGGATTCAATATAATCCGATAGAATTAGTAAAAGAGCTAACTATCCCTGTTCTAATTGTAAACGGTAATAGAGATATTCAAGTGGCGTCCACTAATGCAGAAGCGCTACACAAGGCAAAAGGAGATTCTGAATTACTTATACTCGAGAAGATGAATCATGTATTGAAAGAAGCACCTGTAGATCGAGAGAGAAATCTAGCAACCTATACAAATCCTGAACTACCATTATCATCTGGATTGGTAGATGGAATTATTGAATTTTTAAACGAATATGACATATCCAGTAATTAAAATCAAAAAAAAATAATTAATAACTGGGGGTTCCTCGGGATGTGTAGCTTTGAAATAAAGATTGATCCAAAGTTCCTCGTGCCCCCTAAGCTTCAATTATTTTTTAGTTATGATAATCACAGCAAAATGAAATTCACCTGCTGTGACCATTTAAGCAGCCAAAGAGCCTCTTCTATATTATGCAATGTAATAGCAAAGCAAAATAATAAAATGAAAGAAATCCATACGCTACCTGCTTTCCTAAATGAGTTTCTACGGCCCTTTAGGTAAATAAAAATATTCTTTCGCATTTCATTCTACATTTATATATTCCAAATAAAAACAGCTAGCTAGATTTTCAAAATCTAACAAGCTGTTTTTATCAAACTTCAATATAAATTATCAATCTTTTTTTCCGCCTTGATAAATATACAAATAGAAAGAGCACGTTTTGAAAAAAGATTGGTCAAATCACATATTCAATTGAATGAATAATTTTGTGCATTTTCCATACTTCTTAACTTTAAAAGTCCATCATTCTTTACCTCTAAGGGACCAAATGACAACTGGAATAAGCAGTAGTGAAAGGATAGCTCCGGCAAATGAGAGTGTTGCATAGCTGTAATGAGCTACAACCATGCCAGATAGTGCACCGCCCGCTGCTCCTGACAAAGCGATCAAAACATCGACAGATCCTTGCGTCTTTGCGCGAGTGGAAGGGTGAGTTGAATCAACTATCAGCGCTGTACCACTAATCAAACCGAAGTTCCAGCCAAGCCCAAGTAAAACAAGTGAGGTGTTGAGCACCAGCATGGAATCAGCTGGTCCACTGGAAGCAAGTATACAAGCAGCAAGCAGAGTGGCACCAGAAGCGATAACCACTGCAGTTCGTCCAATTTTATCTACTAAGAATCCAGTTACTAAAGAAGGCAGAAACATCGCTGCTATGTGAAAACCAATTACTACCCCTACCTCTTTCAAATCATGTCCATGATGTCCCATATGTATAGGTGTCATTGTCATAATTGCAATCATTAAAAAATTAGTTAAGGTCATTACTGTAGCTCCGGCAACAATTCCTCGCTTGTTTATCGTCGGTGCACTTGAATCCTTGTTTGAAAGTACGGCTTTGTGTGTTTTCTGAACATCTGCCATTGCTTTTGCAACAATGAAAGGGTCTGGACGAAGTAAAGCTAATAACACCAAACCAGCAAGGATGTAAGCTACAGCCGCAAGAATAAATGGACCAGCCAAAGAAGGAACACCGATTGACCAAGCCAATTCGCCCATTATATTTACCAAATTGGGGCCTGCAACAGCACCTAATGTGGTTGAAACCATAGCAATACTGATAGCTGTTGCCCGCTGTTTAGAATTTGCCAAATCTGTACCGGCATAGCGTGCTTGTAAGTTTGTAGCCGATCCAGCACCATAGATTAGCAGTGAAACAAATAAAAGTGGAATGCTGTTAATTAATGCTGAAATTACTACCCCGACCGCGCCAATACCACCAGCCAAGAAACCGGTCGCGAGTCCAGAACGGCGTCCAAAACGTTGGGAGAGTTGCCCTACAATCAGCGCTGCTCCTGCAGAACCTAATGTGAACAATGCAGTCGGAACCCCTACCATACTCTCTGTACCCAGCATGTCTTGTGCAAGAAGTGCTCCGACGGTTACACCAGCTGCAAGACCTGCCCCCCCGAATATTTGTGATATGACAACAATCAGCAACGTACGTCGATATAACTGTTGTTGTTTTTCTGGAGAATCAATATATACTTGTATCCATTCTGGTTGATTTTCTATACCTTTTAATGCTTCAGACATTATTCTGTCTTCCTTTCCGAAGAACTTTTTTTCTTCCTAATTAAATTGTTATTTCAATTTTTTTTCAAAAGGTAAAAAAAAGATAATTTACGGAATGCTATTACTTCTATCGCAGCGATTTACCTTACATTACTGACGGACCTTATTTTATGTAATACCATGCGAAATCTACAGGAGCTCTTTTCTCCAATTGTTTTGCCTTGATAATTTTGCCCATTTCCGTTTAGAGATTAGTAATTAGTATAATACCTACTAATATGATATAACCATTAATATTTTTCGAAAAATTCTAATACCTTTCCTTTTGATTTACTAACCTCCCTCAATAGTTGAATAAATAAAGCTGCCTTAAAGACAGCTCCGATTTTCAGCTAAGACACCTGTTAAATTTATTCATTGTTCAAAATGGACGAACTTCCTCTTTGTAGGGAAGTCTGTCCAGAAATCATTATTACGTAATTGGGGCCGGGTTAAATAAGGCCAAATCATTTTGCAATCGTATATAAAGGAGACGATACTTTGTCAAAGTGGATTTGAGTCAATATTTTGGACACTAAAAAGTTAAATCTTAAGCTGTATTCCTAATTCGATCTTCAATGGCTTGTGGGGTTTGATAGCCTAGGCTGCTGTGAATTCTTTTTCGGTTATACCAACCTTCAATAAATTGGAACATCGCTAATTTAGCTGTTTGATAGTCTAGATATTGTACGTGGTTGACTTCTTCCTTTTTTAATAGGGCATGAAAGGATTCAATACAGGCATTATCGTACGGGCAACCTTTCTGACTAAAGGATTGCTTAATATGATGGTTTTGGATATGTTGAGTAAACTCACTGCTTGTATATTGTGAGCCAAGATCTGTATGAAGAACTAAGCCCTCCGAGGGCTTTTGTGAAATGTGTGCGTTATTGAAAGCTTTTATGACCAGTTCTGTCGTCATTGAACGAGAAAATGAATACCCTACTATTTTCTTAGAATGAAGGTCCAATACCGAAGCTAAATAACACCATCCGTCTTTTAACGTGTGGATATACGTAATATCTGCTACCCATTTCTCATTAATGGTCTGAGTAGTGAAGTCTCGTTTTAGCAAATTATCCAATTGAATAACCTTTTCTTTAGATGGATAGGGACGGTATTTTTTCTTAGTAATAGAACGAATTCTTGCCTTGCTCATTAAACGTTGAACACGCTTTAGACTTAGGGAAAACCCTTTGGTTAATAAGCTTTCATGAATCTTTGGAGCCCCATATCGTCCCTTGCTTTCCAGGTAAATCAGATGAATTTCCTTCGTGAGTTCTTGGTTTTCCTGTTCGCGATTTGATACGACTATTTGAAGGGACTGATAATGGCTGCTTCTTGGGATTTCTAGTATTTCACACATCTTCTGTACGGGATATTGTTTCTTGTGTTCCTCAATAAATTCGGTAAGATCTGTCTCGGTTACTTTTTCGCGAATATGGCCATAGCCTTTTTTAAGATTTCAACTTCTTGCTTTAACCGAAGGTTTTCCTTCTGTATGGCGGCTAATTCCTTTGGAGTCATGGACTCTTCCTCTAAACCGATAGGAGTAAATTCTTTAACCCATTTATAAATGGTAACTTCTGATACGCCATATTCGCCGCTTAATTCTTTGACCGAATTACCCGAGTGATAAAGATCTACAATAGTCTTCTTGAATTCATTATTATATTTTTTACCTGTATTTTTACGTTCCAAGACGGACACATCCTCTCAAAAATCATTGTAAGGACTTAACTAAAATGTGTCCATGAAACTATACTAACTCCAAAGTATCGTCTCTTAGATTAATAATATTTTTTAATTAGATATATTATCAGCAACATCAATAACAAAAAATCACTTGGATTATTTACATAAGTCACTAACACATTTAGGAAGGGTAAAAGCTACACTGTTCAATTCCAATTAAGAACAGAAGTCTTTACCGGTTCAATCTTATTTTATTTAAAATTGATTCGATTTAAGATTTTTGCTTTTTGATAATGGAATACTGATTTAGATAATTCAAAGATGGTTCCGTTAGATAAGCATACTGTATTTTCAATAATCAATGCTGGATCTAGCGGATTAACCTGCAACACTATCGCACTTGCTTCATCGATTTTTTCGCAGTTAATTACTTTGTCAGCAAAACCAATATTTAATTTTAAGTCCTCTATAAGGTAACTGTAAATAGAACTCGCTGCAATATCTTCATTTAAATATGGCACAATATCTTTTTTAAAGTAACTTATTTCAATTGAAAAAGGTTCTTTATCTACAATTCGTAGCCGCTTAATATAATAAAGTTTTGTTCCCACTTCACATCGCATTTGTGTTGCGTTTACTTCATCAGCTTCTAGCACATGTAAAGCCAGAATTTTCGTCTCAATTGTTTTTGAAGTCAAATCTTTTGTTAATCCTCTGAGACTGCCTAAATTAATATAATCTGTTACAGATTCTTCCCGTAAAAACATGCCGCTGCCTTGCACCTGATAGATATAGCCACGATTGACCAGCTGATTAATTGCTTTTCGAATCGTATTTCGGCTCACTTCAAATTTTTTTATCAGTTCTTCTTCTGTCGGCAACTTTTTTGTTTTATCAAACTTACCTTCCTGTATTTCACATTCTAATCGATCAGCAATTTCTTTATATTTTACAGCCATATTATCTCCCTATTAATCGTCCTCAATCATTTACTGCTTCTATTATACACAAAACCTCTTGATTAAAATCAAGAGGTTTTCTTTTTACTTACAGCTCTTCTCCTCTCGTCTCAATAATATGCTTATACCAATGAAACGACAGCTTTTTCTTTCGGTTTAAATGATCATGATGATCCACGTAAATAAATCCGTATTGCTTTTTATACCCATTTAACCAGCTTAATAGATCAATGACAGACCATGCGTAATACCCTTTTAAATGAATGCCTTCTTTGATTGCACGCTTTATCACTTTTAAATGTTCCTCAATATATTTAATACGAGGAACATCTACTATTTCGCCTTCAATAATCGGATCCTCATCACCAAGTCCGTTTTCTGTTACATACATTTTAATATCACCATAACGCTCTTTTAACATATGCAGCCCGTCTAAAAACCCTTGAGGTGAGATTTCCCACCCCCATTTTGTATATGTTTTATCTTCCATTTTTACGGTCCGATAAAAGCAATCGAAAGACGGGTTGCCTGGAGCTAGAGTAGATGTTTCTCTTGAATGTTCTCTGGATGAGTCAGCCTCGTGATTTCTTTCTACTCGAATGGGCTGATAATAATTAAGTCCAATAAAATCATTTTTTCCAGCATTTCTTTTTAACGTATCTAATTCTTCTTCTGTCCAACTTGGCGTCCAGCCTTTCTCCTTTAATTGCTCAATCACATAAGACGGATATTCACCTTTTAAAATTGGGTCATAATACCAAAAAGTTTCATATTCATTAGCATGTCTAGCAGCTAATACATTCTCATGTTTATCATCTACGCTGTAAGCTGGTAAGAAAACATGGGTAATACCAACCTCGCCGTAAGATTTTAGTTCTTTATAAACTTCTACAGCTTTTGCATGTGCATAAAACACGTAATGTGTCGCTTGAAAGTATTTATACTCATCGTTTTGGATACCAGGCGGGTGAGCTCCTTTTAAATAGCCTAATCCGCAGAACATAACCGTTTCATTAAACGTAATCCAATGTTTGACGCGGTCTCCGAATGCCCGAAAACAAATTCCTGCATACTTGACGAAGGCCTCAGCTGTTCTCTTATTCGTCCATCCTCCATCTTCTTCAAGCGTCAGAGGCAAATCCCAATGATACAGCGTAACAAATGGAACAATACCATATTTTAAACATTCATTAATAACATTATTATAAAATTCCAAGCCTTTTTCATTGACTTCTCCGTCTCCTGTTGGCAAAATACGTGCCCATGAAATGGAAAAACGGTACGATTCAAGTCCCATCTCTGCCATTAATTTTATATCTTCTTTGTATCGATGATAATGGTCTATGGCTACATCACCGTTAGTACCCCCATACGTTTTCCCTGGAATCTTTGAAAAGACATCCCAATTCGTTATACCTTTACCATCTTCATTCCATGCTCCTTCTATTTGATAAGAAGCAGAAGCTGCTCCAAATAAAAAATCATGTGGAAACTTCATTATAAACCCTCCGTTTTTATACCAACCTATTAAATTTATTATTATATATAATATTTATAGGTACAAATATTAATGTGATTATATACTTTTTATCATTATTTGACTACATAAAATTCGTAAAACATTAAAACATAAGTATAAAAGATAGTATCTACTGTAATGGAATAATTAAATCCAAGTGCCATTAATAAAACAAAAATAAAAGACGTTAATTCTACCGAATCAACGCCCTGCTTTTAGTTGAAGATGAAAATAAACTTACTTACCTTTTCGAATTTAAATTAATAGTAATAATAATGCCATTAACCCTAGTAGTACAATCAGCTTAAATCATTCTTTATAGTTTGATCATTTCTGTTTTCCTTATTCCATTAAAGCGCCCTTTAATGGAGTAACTGGATGGCGTTTCTAAACAAGTCTTTATTTATATTTAAACGTCGTTCTTGTCAATTAACAATTACCATATTAAAATCCTCCTTTTTAATGTTATTCCTGTATAATAGACCTAATTGTTAATTTTTCAGGAGAATCCAATGAATTTTATTTATATTAATCAAAACATATTAGATAATCTCTTTTACATCTTAGTAAGTATTTTGATTTATTCCATTTTATTAGATCATGGCAAAAGGTTAAGTCAGTATAGCAAGACCCTTATCACTGCATGCATGAGCATTCCTATTATATTATGTATGAAGTTTCCTATTTATATAGATGAATATTGTGTCCATGATCTCAGGCAAATCCCTTTTATTATAGGGACACTTTATGGTGGTTGGCCTGTAGGAGCTGCTCTGTTAGTCATAATATTAACTTTTAGATTTGCTTTTTATGGTTTCAATTTACTTACGTTAATTGTATATATCGTTATATTTATTATAACGGCTCTATTTTCTTCCAAATTCAAAAATTTTAATAGAAAAAATAAGCTAAATAGCTCCATACTATTAATTTTGTTTCTAGGAATACTAACCAGCTTTATTTCACTCGTTATGTCTGATTATTTTCGAATAACGGAGGCGTATGTATTTTACTTTATCATCCTCCCTCCTTTTATTATCGTTTTGGCTGTATATATCATGGAAATTTTAAAAGATGCAATTTTAATCCGAACACAAATGGTGAGACTTGAAAAGATGGAGATAGTTAGTCAACTTGCAGCTAGTATTTCACATGAAATTAGAAATCCTTTAACAGTTGTGAAAGGGTTTGTTCAACTGCTAGAGGCTTCTGATCTCTCTCAAGAAGTAAAAGAACAATATATAGAACATGTTGTCAGAGAACTTAATAGTGCAGAATCAATTATTAGTGAATACTTAGCATTTGCAAAACCTGCAATCGAAAAAGTGGATAATATTTTAATAAGCCGTGAAATAGGATATGTAATTGAAATGATAAAACCATTAGCTAACATGAATTTAGTTAATATATCAGAACAGTTAACTCCAGGCATTACGCGTGGGAATATTCAACATTTCAAGCAATGCTTCATAAACCTGATTAAAAATGGTATAGAGGCTATGCCAAACGGCGGGGAACTTAGTATTGTTTCCTATGAAAATAATTTCGACATAATTATCGAAATAAGTGACAATGGAATAGGAATGAACAAAGAACAAATAAACCGTTTTGGTGAACCTTATTACAGTTGCAAAGAAAAAGGTACAGGGTTAGGATCAATGTTAGCTGTTAAGACAATCCAAACGATGAATGGTACACTTAATATAAATAGTGTTTCGAATAAGGGAACAACTATTACAGTAACACTTCCCGCTTATCATGAAGATTATTCTAAAAAATAAGTAATGAATCTATTTTTTAAGTAATATCGATTTTTATTATTTCATTTACTGTAGTGTTTTCTAGCATAGTATAAAAGGAATTATTATTACGATAAAAGAACCCACCACGCCTCTTAACTAATGCGGACCAAGGTGGGTCATTTTTTATTCAAGTAGAAATGCTAAAGTGGATCCTGAAAAAAACGAAGTTGCATTATCAAAATAGAATTTTTTATCAAACTTTTTTACAAATTATCAATCTTTATTAAAAATTATCGAACTTTATTTAGTACCTATAATTTTGGTAAAACTGATAAAGGAAGTTCTATGGTTAAGGATTTTTGGAACGCTTTGTGTAGCTTTGAAATAGAGTTTTGTCAGAAATATCGTGCGTGCCTTCATTTTACGTTCAATAAAAAGAAACCATTTTGAAAAAAGACTTCTCAGAATGGTTTCTTTACTTATTAATTCGTATAGAAATTTCATTAAAAAGTTTGATTATATTCATAGGTGTTATTGAACTAACGAACCTATAATCCCAATAAGAGGTACCTCCAACATTTTATCCAATGAACTTGTGTCATTTTCCTGATTAGAGCATAAGGTGATATTACCCATTTAATTAATTTCCTCCTTAAAAACAAATAAGGAGATGTCTATATGTCAGGTTGTGAATCAAGGTGTGAATCAAGGTGTGACGACGGTTTTGGATTTGGTGGAGGTTTCGCCTTTATAGTCGTTTTGTTTATACTCTTAATCATTGTTGGAGCTAGCTTTGTTGGTGGCGGCGGCTACGGCGGCGGTTACGGCGGCGGTGGCTATGGTTACGGGGGCGGTTACGGAGGTTGCTGCTAAAATAGTATGAAAAAAGCCGACCTTTAATGGTCGGCTTCTTCATCTAATCTGCCCTAGTTGAAGAAGAAAAATCACATGCATTGTTTAACACAGCCTATTTTAAAGAAGTAACAATCAAAAAAATTTCGTAAAAGTATACTTTTATGAACAGGTGAATGAATATCCAGAAAAATTTTATTGATATATAATCACTCAACGGATAACATGTCCTATATTTCTCTCCTCACTTAGCTTGGTGAGCATAGGATGGTTACCCCAGTTTACATAATAAAAAACGAACTCCTTATAAACAGAAGTTCGTTTTTATTTAAGACGTTTTCCTCATTTCAATGACGTTATCCGATTGCTGTTTGAGTTTTTTCCGGTAGACGATTTTTGACAATGTCACACTAAACTCGTATAAAACTAAAAGAGGCACGGTAACTAATATATCTGACATGAAATCTGGTGGTGTAATTAAAATGGCTACAACGACAAGCAAAAAGTAAGATATCTTTCGCGCTTTTGAAAGAATCATGGGATTAACGACACCAAGTGAGGTGAGGAACATGACAACCAGCGGAATTTCGAATAAAAATCCAAACGGCAGTGTCAAGTTAATCATAAATTTAAAATATTTTTCAGACGTAAACATCGTTTCAAATTGACCTTCAGACAAAGATAGTAAAAAACCCAGAACGGTTGGATACACGACAAAATATCCGAATGATAAACCGGCAATAAAAAGGATAAACAGTCCAGGAATGTACGTTAGTGTCGTTTTTCGTTCATTTTCAGAAAGTGCCGGTTTTACAAATAGCCATGTTTGATAGGCGGCAATTGGAATCGTAAGAGCAATCGCAATCACGCCAGAAATCATAAAATATACCCAGAGGATTTCACTTGGCCCCAATACAGCTAACTGATGGCCGAGATCACGAATAAGCCATGTGTAAATGTCGTTCACAAAAATGAATGATCCAATTAAAAAAATCAGAAAAGCAATCAAAGTATAGATGATCCGTTTCCTGAGTTCCTCAAGGTGCTCAACCATAAGCATTTCTTGATTAGTCATACAGCCCCTCCTTTCTTAAATGCAAGAGGAAGATGTAAGCTTATTGCTTACATCTTCTTAAAAATTACTTAGATTGCGTCTTTTCTTCTTTCTCGTCTGATGAAATTAAATCCTTAGTAGAGTTTTTAAATTCTCTTAATGTGCTACCGAAAGCACGTCCAATTTCGGGCAACTTAGATGGACCAAATATGATGAGAGCAATGACCAAAACCAAAACCAATCCAGGTATTCCAATATTTTGAAACATCGTGTTTCCTCCTTAAAATTTAAATCCTGTAATAGCCACGACTGCCGGACGAGGCATCTTTTCACCTTTACGATGCGGCCATGTACTTGTAGGATTGTTGATATCTTCCGTTTCTTCACCAGGGTGCTGAACAGACAAGAATAGTGTCTTTTCATTCGGAGTGAAACATGGTCCGGTTAATTCAGCATCCATTGGAGCGGCTGCAAACTGCCAGGCAATCCCTTTATCTCGACCAACGGTAGGAATGACAAACATTCCGTTATTGCCAAAGCTTGTCCATGCACCTTGATTTAAGCTACTCGATGAAATATCCGTTACGGTCCATAAATTCGCGTTGCTGTCAAAAGTTAAGTTGTCTGGTGCGCTGAATCCGCTTTGACGTCCGCCAGCTGCAAAAATTTCATATTCAAACTCAGTTGCTCCATGGTCACCTTTTTTTTCGATAAAACGTGTAATGTGTCCATGTAAGTTTCCGTGCTTATCATTATTCGTATGTGCAATAAAGATCGAGCTATCAAATGGTGAAATTTCCACATCCTCCGGTCGGTCAGTCGGTGTTCCGCCAAGAAGGAGGGCTGCTTCTTGACAGTTAGTAACAACATCACCTTGCGTTTGGAACTTTTCCAATAGTTCCGGTTTGCCAGCCGCCGCTTTTTGTACGGCCTCAATTGTCAGAGCTATCCATCTTCCTTTTTTAAAGTCCGCTACATATAAATTCCCTTCCTCAAGAAGACGGGAATTTGCTTTTCCTAATGCAGGTACATATTTATCCTTACTTACAAATTTATAGACACAAGCATCTTTTTTATCGTCTCCCATATAAACGACGACACGTTGGTCTTTGGCAAGTCCCATTGAAGCATTTTCATGGTTAAAACGTCCAAGAGCGGTATGTTTGCGAACCGCAAAATTTGGATCGAACGGGTCAACTTCGATTACCCAGCCGTAATGTGTTTGGTTTAATCCGGCATTATTAGCGGTTTCTTCGAAGTTCTCTTCACAGGATAAAACCGTATTCCATAATGTTTTTCCACCAGAACAGTTAGCGAATGTTCCCTGAACACTTGTTGCGCCGTTTACCACTTTTGTTCCTTTGGCCGGCCCGGTAAGTGCAAAAGATGTTAATCCTGTTACTCGTCGGGCATAAGTGGAAGCAGCATCCATTTTCCATTTATTCACTTTCTTGTCATAGTACACTTCAATAATGGAACCGCCCTGGTTATAAAGAAGCTTTTCAATTTGTGTAGGAGCATACTTGCCATTTACTTTTTCTCCTTCCACGTAAAGAGGGTTTGTATATTCGTGGTTTACCCATAATAATCCTCTTTCATTGGAATTTTGAATAGGAAAGTAAAGGGTGAAATCATTATTAAAACCAAATGTGTCACCCTTACCATTGATTACATCGCCATAAGCGGCTACAACGTCATATTTAAATCCTTTTGGAAGAACGAGTTCGTCCTTATTTGTAGTTTCAATCGGAGTAAACTTAAAGCCCTTTTTCTTCGGTTTTACATGTAAAAGGCTGTCGGTTTCCGCATTAACTGTCTCGCTTAAAATACCTAAACCAGAACTGGCCACTGCAAGGGCAGTAGCCCCTGTTCCAATACGTGTTAAAAAGGTACGTCTATTTAACGGTATGTTTTCCATAATGTCCTCCTTTATTTTCCTTGAAGACTTAGTCCTCTATTTTTTAAGAATTTCTCACTCATCATCAGCTTCATTCTGAACTAAGTTCCATCACTTATTTTGAAGCCAAACTCACCTTCTCTGCAAAATCGAAATAGACTATGTATGTACTTCTCGATTAACTTGTTAAATAGTGCCCATCCAAGCCACAAATCAAATTTAGCAAATTAAAGTAAAGATGGTATTAATTTTTTAAAAATAATTTATTAATAATTGTAAAAGATTAGATTCTATGGATGTTCTTTTCATGAGAAAACATAAGTTCACCAAAAACGGACAAACTGTATTTGAAATAAGAAAGGAGATGTGAGATATGACAAAAAAATTTAATAAAGGCAGCCGTAATCAAAATTCACCGCAATTACACGGACAAGTTCCTGTTAGTGGGGACAACAGTAAAGGAAATAAAAGAAATAAAGATCAGAGCTCTAAAACAGAGTAATTTAAATGAAACAAACCGGTCATATTCAGACCGGTTTATTTCCTTGTTAGATAATCTTCTTACTTATTTCAGCAGTAAGCGATCTAAAAGAACTGAAATTACCGTCTCTCATTGATGATCAATTTCTCAATGTGCCCCTTTATCTTAATCAAAAATGGAGCTTCGTTGAATAACCAAGCACTGGACCAACTTTGAATTTTTGACAAAAAAAAGTACATTTCTTTGTCGGTCTAAAAAAATGCCCTCCAGATCGTTTAACTGGAGGGCATTCGTATTTACATAATCTTTTCAGAAGTGAATTACTCTTGGATTAGTTACTATACATGTTGTGTTATCTGTTAGATTCTTTTTGTATTAGAACCTTGTGCTCTACTGTTGTTGTCTCTAAAACATCATTATCCTTATGAGTATTAGTAATGTTTTTTGTCATCACACTGACAACCACTAAAACTACGATATTAACAAATAGGGCGATAATTCCTACATTCAAGTCTTTAATTGCTTGAGGAAGATAAGGAAACAGTTGACCAATTTTTATGTTCCCTAGTTCCATAATAGAAACTAGCACGCCTCCTGTTATAATCCCGGCGAATGCTCCATGTTTGGTTACAAAATTCTTTCTCATCAAACTTGCGAAAAAGGCAGGAGCAAGTTGTGTGATAAAATTATAGGCGATTAAAGCTAGACTAAAGAGGGAATTTCCACCTTTAAAGGTCAAGTAAATCCCTACGAGAGAAATAAGGGGAACCAAGAATTTTACCAGTTTTGCAATCTGATTTTCCGTTGCTGATGGAGTGAATACGCTATATATATTTTTTGCCAGAGATGTTGATATTGACATCAACAGCATCGAGCTTGGTACTAAAGCGGCTAACACGCCCGTGCCACCAATTAAGCCCACAAACCATGGATCAAAATCCTGTTTAGAAAGCTGCAGCAAGATAAGATCGGCTTCCGCGCCTTTTAATCCAGGCGTCTGTAAGATAGCTGCAAATCCGACAAAAAAGGCAAACAACAAAATCAATTGGTACATTGGCATTAGGATTGCATTTTTTCGTAAAGCTTTTTCGCTAGAGGCAGCATAAATAGGAGAAAACCCGTGCGGCCACATATAAAATCCAATAGAGCTTAATATAACGGTCGATATATACCACGAAACGCTCATTCCTTGATCCGGAAGTATGGTATAGTTCGGCTTTGCATTTTCAATGGCCTCATACATAGGTTGAAGACCGCCATAATAATGAAGAGGGAAATAAACTCCTAAAAATATGACAATGCCTAGAATCAGAATATCCTTCAAGATAGCTGTCCTGGCAGAACCGTGAATACCTGAAACCATTACAAAAATGGTTACACCAATTGCTCCAACCCAAATGGCAGCTGTAGATGAAATGGCCCCATAGGATGTTGCAGAAACGATATATCCTAACCCCTTCAATTGCAGGACTAAGTAGCAAGTACAAGCTATAACACCTATTACAGCAACAAGCACACCAAGATAAGGACTTTGATATTTTTTTACAAAAAAATCTGATTGGGAAACTAATTGGTGTTTCTTTGCATACCTCCAGATAGCAGGAAATGTCCAGTAGGAGATGACTGTAGCCAGACAGCCGTATGATACGATACTAAAGATGGAGCCTCCTTCCCCATAAGCCGATCCACTTGCACCTAAAAATGTAAAGGTCGTATACATTTCACCTGCGGACAAGAGGAAAATCAATAGGGTTCCCATTCCACGTCCCCCAACTGACCATTGTTCTAAGTTCATTTCTTTCCCTTTTTTAGCCTGGATACCAATCAAAACAGAAATGACGAAAAAAAACAGGATGAAAAACACGGCAATATTCATCTTGAATCTCCCTTCTGATTAGCAGGATCTAGTAGATATATAATCCCCATAATACCTGTGGTTAGCACAGACCAGAGTACAATCCAAAAGTGAAAAAATGGCATTCCTAGAACATAGGGAGTCACTTTATTTGTAAACAAAGCGCCTACAATAAAGCCAAGAAACGGGATAATTCCAAGCCAATATATTTTTTTCATACTCTTAACCCCCTAGTATGTTAGATTTAACATTTTAAAAGTCCCGTGAACAAATAACTTCACCCCATATTGTAAAGCCTGTTCATCGAAAGTAAATTTGGGATGATGGTGAGGATATATAATCCCTTTTTCTTCATTACGAGCTCCTATTACAATATAAGATCCCGGAACTACTTTTTGAAAAGCAGAGAAGTCTTCACTTCCCATAATTGGCTTTGAAATCTCTCGACTTTCTTCACCAAATACTTCACAGACCGTTTCGTCCATCAATCGGGTAACTTCTTCATCATTAATGGTCGGAGCATAACCGAACTGATAATCGAATTCATAAGTAGCCCCATGTGCTTCAGTAATTCCTTTTACAATGCGTTCGATAAAGGTTGGAATCTTTTCCCTCAGTTCCGGATTAAAGCTTCGAACGGATCCTCCAATGCTTACACTACTTGGAATAACATTAATCGCACTTCCCGCATGGAACTGAGTCACTGAAATCACTAGAGCTTCCTGAGCATCATGATACCTCGAAACAATGTGCTGGAGATTTGATACAACCTGAGTTCCAATTGCAATGGGATCAACCGTAAGTTCAGGCTGTGAGGCGTGCCCCCCTTTACCCACCACGGTAATTGCAAAAGTATCAGCTCCAGCCATAATCGGACCGTAACCCAAACCAATTTTTCCTAAAGGTAGAGTCGACAAGAGATGGGTGCCAATGACCATATCTACTCCTTCAAGCACACCTGCTTTCACCATCTCCTGGGCTCCACCGGGCGGCAGTTCCTCAGCATGTTGAAATAAAAAGCGAACCTCCCCTTTAATTTGATTCTTTAACTGGGTAAGAATCTTTGCCGTGCCAAGCAGCATCGCCGTATGCCCGTCATGTCCGCAAGCATGCATCACGCCTGAATTCTGTGATACAAAGTCAAAATCATTCTCTTCTTCAATTGGAAGCGCATCCATATCTGCCCGCAGTGCAATAACCTTCCCAGGCTGCTGGCCAATTAAACGAGCCATTATACTCGTTTTTGTCGGACGTGAAATTTCCAAATCACCAAAAGTTTGTAGCGTTTCATAAACAAATTGTGCTGTTTTTTCTTCCTGAAAAGATAGCTCCGGATACTTATGTAAATATCTTCGCCACCCAATCACTTCATCTTTAACAGCCTCGATTAAATCATGAATCATTATCGTTTGAGACATCCACTACAACTCCTTTTTCATTCAATTTACATAACAATATCTATTTTCGGATAGTTTAAGGAAGAAATTCCTTAAATGGAGTATAATATTTCATAAGCTTTATTTCAATATTTTTTTGAAAATTCTAAACTATTTTTTCTGACTGAATCCAATAGTTAATTTTTCCCTTTCAACGCTTTAATATGCTAAATTAAGGTACAAAATAAATAAGCACCCAAATTATGGGTGCTTATAATTTATAATAATCGATATATTTTACTCGGCCTTCCACGGGTGGCGTTAGCCTCTTCACCAACGCATTGTGCCAAGTCAACCTCGCACATATCCGCAACAATACGCCGAACATTGCGCTCTGTCATCTCAAGATATGTCGCTAAGTCCTTTGTAGTAAAATCACTCCAGCCCATTCTTTGAACGAGAGCCGATATCTTCTTATACGTTTTAACACTTATATTACCCTTTTTTAACTTTTCTATAAGGAGTTTATTGTGGGTACGGGTATCATATTGTAGTTCTTTCTTTTTGCCTGGTGATTCAATAATTTTGCCATCATCTTGAATAATCACAATTTCACGCTTCTTCATATCCTTTGAATGTTGAATAGCACGAAAAGCATTGATTTCCGCCGAATAGGCAGTCTCGCCAAAGCCAATTCCAACAGCAACTGTTGTATCTGCTTCAAAAGCCAATTTTTGAATGGTATCTTCGAGCATAATAATTTCTCGTTCAATTGCGCCGCGCGAACTAAAAATCATGTATCTTCCATTCCCTTTCTCTGAAAAGGAACCATTTATTTTTTCACCAAGTTGAATTAACATTTCTTTTAGCCGGAGCTCCAAGTACTGTAAATGATAAGGAGTTTTCATTTCCTCTGCCACTCTGTTAAAATATTCAACTTCAATGATTTCAACTCCGATTTGTGTGTCTTTAAAGTAGGAAGTCTTTACTTTTTCAGAAAGAATCCGAAGCGTTTGTCGCACTTCCATCTTACTCATCGTCATCCGATAGGCTGGAATCCCGTATTCCCTTAAAGCTTCACACACAGACGGAAAACAAGAAAAAGCGCCTTCTGTCCTTCCCTTATTCCATAAATTTAAGTGAAAATGTACCAATTCATTCGTATCAACATCTGACTCAAACACTTTCGTATAAATCTTTTGGGTTTTTATATTCAACTGTGACAAAGCTTCTTCGCTAATATTATTTGAGGACATAGTATCAATACTTAGATGCTCAATAATTTTCCCCTGTTCGTAGATCATCTCTAAAAAAGATTTATAAAAACCTGATTCCGTAGCAGGAACATGGACCATTATTTTATCTGTACCTAGTGTTTTTTTCGCAATTTCATAGGGAAGTGGACCAGAAAAAAGCCATGCATGTACGTGAGAATTATGTTCTTTTACAATTTCCTCTACCTCTTCGGTATTTACATAGGGAAAAGAGATGAATTCCAACTCATGTTTATATTCTTCTGCCAAGTCTAATATCTGTTCTATAGAAGTTTTTAGACCGACTAGTCCGATTTTATACATCCTGTATTCGACTTCCTTTATCATCTGTAATATATTCATTGTTCTTTATAGAATATCCTAGTTTAACACAATTCACATTATCGTAAGTTCTAATTCTTCTGTTGATTTTCCATAATTCATTCATTTTATCTAACTTTTATTTAATTTGTATTAGAGTTCTGTTTATTAGTTTGGTTTGTTACTCTTGATCGTATAAATAAACCAAGAGAAATGAAAAATAACAGTAGCAAAAAGAAAAGAATGATAGAAATGGTATTTATATCTGTAAAAACATACATAACCACACCAATATTTCCCTTTCACACCATTTTATCATGCGATATGAAAGAAAAATACCTTGTATACGTTATTCATGTGAGGTTTACAAAACATCTCGTTTATACACCATTGATAAATCAACGTTTACGCCTCTCAAGCGCACCTAAATGGCTGCGTAAGGGGATATTTATGCAAATCTTATTCAATAAAATGGTTCAATTGTTGAACAAAGATCAAACAGCACTCTTTAACTATCCTCCCTCAATATTGAAAGTAACTTTTCACTCAATTTATCTTCTTAGAATACTTTAAATACTCATGATTTTCTTAGTACAGATAACATTAAAATGTGCGCGCTACCTCTTGTACGAAAAAACGATCATCATTTGTTCCTCACGTTCGTAATAAACTGATGATAGCTACACTGTTAAAATACCTTTAAAAATCCTTACTAGAAGTTTAAAAGATTGATTTCTCATAAATAGATTGAAAAATTTGATCATCTGTTGGTTATTACGATAACCTATTTGGCCTAAAGAAGAAGAACATTCATGTTAACGGGAGGAAGAAGGATGCATCACAACGATCGGAAAAGGAAATGGAACGGATTTTCCAAGACGTTTCCGTATTCTCTTTTAGATGTAAAAGATGAATTAAAGAAAAAAGGCAAAAAACAGACTTCTGTTAAAACGTGGGAGTTAACGGGAGAAGAGACAATGTTAATACATGAAATTAAAGAACAAACAAGACAACACAACAATAATAATGTGACGCGAACGCATGCCTATTTTCAGTTTTACCTCCGTTACCCAGAAATACACTGGGCACTACTTGGACATATGGTTTCGCGTAATGGCGGTTGGAATATGACGGATTTAAAAGGGGATTTATATACAAGACTATTGTCGGAAAAAGATCAACTTATCTTCTTTTCTTTTTTGGAACGAGGGAACTGGTTAATCTTCCAAGATGTGTACCCACAATTTTTGTTGTATGAACAAAGTGTCAAAAGATCAAAAAGACTGTTTCATCTTCTACCTTTTTTCAATGTATCAACGTTTATGGAAACGTTATGGAACCATTTTTGGAGAACAGGCGACCAATATATGTTAGCCATTGCCACTGTTATTAATGAACAAAGCTATTTAGAAAAAAGGGTCATTCAAAATGCCCATTTTAAAAAGACCGTACTAAATAGTATTGGATTCAAACTTTATGATTTTTTTCGCTTTAATCACATTCTTTTTCCATTCTATAAGGATGAGACCAAACAAGAAACATTACTAGTCGGGAATACAATGAAGCATTTCACCTCCCTTCATGAGCGAATATTGCTGGGCAAGCGATTATACTCACTGCTGTTTAGCCGTGAGAACATCTTATCAGGAGTAGTAGATTGGGCTCATGATCATCCACATACCGGTTCGCGAAAAGACTACTGGCCGCATTTGTTTAATGATGTAAACGAATCATTCTCCCGTGCATTTTATAAACGTCGAACAAAAAAGTGCCAATTAAGAAAAGGTGCGGATCGTTTATACAGTCCTCGATTAATATACACATGGAAAGATCTTAATCATGAAGAGGAGGAAAGCAAAGACTGGTTTGAAGACTGGCACATCATGGACTACTTAATCGATAAGGGAGAAAATATAGATGGGGAGATTTATGATGAATACTGCACAACGCTTGAAAAAATTGAACTTGCCATTCTGGCAAAAAAAAACGTCCTACTCCGAGAAGAAGCAGAAGATGAGTAACCATCGGGCTTTTGTAGCCACAATAATTTTCTCTAGTTTCATCGGAACGTATTTAGACTTACTGTTTGTAGGTAAACAAATGTATTCCTTTCCGGCAAGACCATTCCCAGATATATTTACAATCAATGTCGCTTTTACATTATTGATATTGCCAATCTTTACTACGCTCTTTTTATGGATCGCAAAAGCGTTGACTGCATTTTCAAGAATACTGTTTATCGTTTTGATTGGACTTTGTATAAGTATTTCCGAATCATTTTCGGAGAATTTAGGATTGTTTACTCATAGCGAAGCATGGCATCATTCTTATTCCCTTTTCGGATACATGATCTTCATGCTGATTATTTGGAAATTTTATCGATGGTTTCAATAACAATCGACTGTGTTATAGGAATCTAAAAAACAAACTTGCTAAATACAAAAAAGTACATGCCAATTTCGTGTTATGGATAAAAAAACAAAGGGGGTCACAAAAATTAAAATAAAATTTTTGTGACCCCCTTTTAAATATGCTAGGAGGGTTTCCCTTCTGGATTTGATGATTAAAGACTAAAATAGCTCACTACTTTTATAGATTTACTTATGGAAAAACCTTATAAAAACATTCCCGAAAATCTAGTTCTCAACTATTTTCGGCACTCATAGCCGAGATATAAAGTACATGATATATAATGCATCTAAATATAATGGTTGTGAGACGTAATTAGATCCTTTTGAGCTTTTTATTATTTGGGCTATCTCAATTCCTCTCTTTTTTAGCACATTTTAAGGAGTGAATGTATGAAAGAAATTGGCATCAAATCATATTTGTCTGTTGGAACTGTCAGTAACCCTGTTTATGATCCTAATAGTAATAAGTTAATCTTTATTGCTGATTATTCTGGTTTACCGCAGGTCTGGGCAAAGGATTTCGATATAAGTGAACCTACCCGAATTTCTTTTACAAATGAACGAATTACTTTTGTTAAATATTTAAACAGTTCATCACAACGCGGCCTTCTCATCGGCATGGATGTCTGCGGTAATGAGAAGCAACAACTGTTTTTACTCAAAAGTGATGGTCTACTGATTCCGCTTACCAACTCACCTGACCATAAACATGAATATGGGGGTCACTCACCTGATGGAAAATGGATAGCCTGGTCAAGCAATCGTCGACATTCTGCCTATTTCGATATCTATATTCAAAATGTCGAAACATTAGAAATACAAATGGTTTTGTCAAAGGATGGTCTCTATTCCTCCATCATGTGGTCTCCTGATTGTAAATCGTTATTGATTCGGAAAACAAATTCCCAGTTGGATAACGATTTAGGTTTACTGAATCTTAGCACAGGAGAAATAAACTGGTTAACAGATCATCAGGGTGAAGCAAGCTATAAAAACCCTCATTTCAGCAAGGATGGAGATCATCTCTATTTATTAACAAATCAAGATAGAGAATTTTTTGGGCTCGCAATCATTGATCTTTCAACAAAACATATCACTTGGCTGGAAGTGGGACAGTGGGACTTTGAAGGCCTCGCTATGAGTAAAGATCATTCAAAGTTAGCTTTTTCAATTAATGAAGGAGGTATTTCAAGAGGTATTCTTTTAGATCTAAAATCAAGTGCCCTTTATACATGGAAGACACCAATGGGGATGATAACTAGCTTAACATTTTCACCCGACAATCAAAAATTAGCCTATGTATTCAATGGGCCGACCTATCCGTCTGATATTTGGCAGGTTGACCTAAGGAAAATGAAGACGGAACGGCTTACTCAATCTCTTCAGACAAAGTTTTTGGAAAATAAATTAATTGAACCTATTCTTATTTCCTTTAAATCTTTTGACAATCTCCAAATACCTGCCTTTTACTTCAAGCCAAATACCCAATCAGAAAAAATTCCTGTTATCCTATATGTTCATGGGGGTCCTGAAAGCCAAATCCGTGCTGTTTTCAATCCAGTTCTGCAGTATTTCCTAAGCCTTGGCTATGCAGTAATTACTCCTAACGTACGCGGGAGTACAGGATATGGAAAAACATATACTCATCTTGATGATGTTCGCAAACGAATGGACTCCGTTAGAGATCTTGTTTCTTTAGTAGATTGGTTAAAGAAAGAAGGAAGCGCTGATCCTAATAGAGTTGCCATTATGGGAGGGAGCTACGGAGGATTTATGGTTCTTGCAGCCATCTCTCACTATCCGGAATTATGGTCTGCTGCAATTGATCTCGTTGGGATTTCAAGTTTCAGAACTTTTCTTAAAAAAACCAGTCCGTGGCGACGCAAACTTCGCGAAGTTGAATATGGAACTATTGAAAAGGACGGAAACTTTTATGATCTGATTGATCCATTGAATCAAACTGACCGGATTACCAGTCCGCTGATGGTTCTTCACGGGGCTAATGACCCACGCGTCCCTATTGAAGAATCTGAACAAATCGTAAATAAATTAATGGCACGAAATCATCCTGTAAAGTTTATCTGCTTTGAAAATGAAGGTCATTCCATCGTAAAACTAAATAATAAAATAACTGCCTATACGGCAATAGCACATTTCCTCAATCAATATATTGGTAAATAATTTCCCAATGCGTCTTTTATATTTTGACGGGTGATTAAAAGGAATTAGCGTACCGACTATAAGGAAATGTGCTTCTTAATTTCTTTAAGAAAACAAAAGTCTTGTTTGATATGCGTAATAAAATTTTTCCTATTTTATCATAATTTTTTAAATAACTAACCTGCTCCATTTGTTGCATAAGAAAAAGAGCTGATCATCATCACAGCTCTTTAAAGAACGATTGCACCTGTTAGTTGATTAACGAATAAAAATATATTTATCTATTCGTGTGTTTGAAGAGCTAACTTTATTCCCAAACCAATGTAGACTATACCTACGACTTTCCCAAACCAATTTGAACTGCTGTTAGATTTAACTAATAACTTGTTGCCAATTGTACTTGTTAGGAAAACTAAGAGAGTGGTATACATTATGCTCATCAGTACAAATGTTAACCCAAGCATTAAAAGCTGAATTGTCACTGGGGAACCTTCACTTTTTACAAACTGTGGTAAGAAAGCTAAGAAAAATAATGAAGTCTTAGGGTTTAGTAATTCAATTAACAAAGCCTGACGAAATGATAGATTATTATTCACTTTCTTAGTAATAGGTTTTTCAATTTTTTTTGATTTTTCAAGCAAAGCTCTTATTCCTAAATAAACTAAGTATGCTGAACCTAAATATTTAACAACTCCAAAAGCAAGTGTAGATGTCATTAATATCGCGGAAAGTCCAACAACTGCCGCAAGAGTATGAATTAAGTCACCAACAGCAATACCCAAGCCTGTGATAATTCCATTCTTTTTTCCACCTTTAATAGTTTGAGATATTGTCAAAAAAACAGCGGGACCTGGGATTAAAAATAACATCAGAACAACTAAAATGAAAGTCAACATTATATATTATTCCTTTCTTTAAGAGATTATACAGGCTGATTTAACCAACCACTACATATTTTATTTTAACACTTTTAACATAGTAAAATAGCTCTTTAATCAACAATCCTGCCCTGTTTGTTGCATAAGAAAAAAGCTGATCGTCACAGCCCTTTAAAACCGCCGTTAGCTTAACACGTTTACTTATTATTTTTAAGTAATGAATAGACATATGTATCGTGTGCTACACCATTTTGATACATATATTTCTTCAAAACCCCCTCTTTTTGAAAACCAATATTAGTCAGTAACTTATTAGATGCTTCATTGTTTAAAAATACAACAGCACCTATACGAGTTAAATTCATAACATCAAAACCATATGTAAGAACTCTAGATACTGCTTCTGAAGCATATCCTTTTCCCCACTGCTCTGGATGGATTTCGTAACCTATTTCTGCTCTTTTATGTTTAGGTAACCAAGCATTAAAGCCAATTGTTCCAATTATACCTTTGGTCTCTTTTTTTTCAATCCCCCAGCGTATGCCTCTTTTTTCATTGTAGTTATTTGAAAAGAAATCAACGAATTTCTCTGCTTCTTCTATACTCTCTAATGTTTCTTGTCCATAATAACGTGTTACATTTTCGTTAGAAAAACAAGCAAAAATACCCTCTGCATCCTCTTTTGTTATTTCTCTTAATATTAGTCTTTCTGTCTCTAATATTGGAAACATTTCATCTCTCCCTCTGTTTATTACTATAATTAACTATTCTTTTTAAATGGTAAAAATTCCTTTATAAATTGAATTCTTTATTGCACTATCCTGACCCTTTAGTTGAACAAGGGTATTTTTTCTCTAATTAGAATGTAACGAACGTACATTCAAAAGTTCATATAATGGATCTTATAAGCTGCAGTTTAGAAGGATCTTTTTAATTGGAGGATTCTTTTATATGCTTATTGAGGTACCACCACCTGCCCATCAAGCTAAGAAAATAGGACACCCCCAAAACGATAAAATGAGCTTCTTTGTTACAAGAAAGCCCAAAATTTTGTTCTGAGGGTATTATAAATTGTTAACTTGATGGCAATGTGACGTTAACCTAGGGAGAGTTAATTAAGAGAAATCCTCAAAACTTTCCTCGGAAATTAAATTGTATATCAAGAATGTCGAGGTGTTACTTCTTTAACATATAAATTTTACGAGGTCTTCCCCGAGGCGATTGAAGTTCTTCTCCTTTGTACTCCACTAAACCGCTTTCACTTAAACTACTCATAATTCTCTGGGCATTTCGAACGGTCATAGATAAATGAGAAGCTAAGTCTGAGGAAGTGAAGCCGTCCCAGCCCATACGATCAATCAATGCTTCTATCTTTTTATACGTTTTTACACTTATGTTAGCCTGATTTAATTTATCTAGCAGTTCTTTATCATTAGAACGGAAGGTATATGCCAATTGTTCCTCTTGACCTACAGATTCAATCATTAAACCATCTTCCTGGATAACAACAATACCGGAATTTTCTTGCTTCTTCGAATGACGAATCGCCTTGCGAGCATTGATTTCAGCCGATGCAGCCGTCTCACCAAAACCAATTCCAACTGCAACAGAAACATCCATCTCAAGGGACAGTTGTTGAACAGTACTGTGCAAGCTACCAATTTCACGTTCAATTGCCTTACGTGAACTAAATATTTGATAGCGACCGTTTCCATTTTCGATGAGAGAACCATCTAATTTTTCGCAAAATGTCAGTAATGTTTGTTTAATTTTAAGCTCCAAATGCTGCAGATGGTAACGAATATTAACCTCGTCTACAAATTGATCAAACTGATCAATTTCAATAATCTCTACACCTATCTGACTATCCTTAAAATAAGTACTTTTTGCTTTTTCAATTAAAATCTTGACCGCTTGTCTAATTTCCATCTTTGTCATATTTATTTTGTAGACAGGAACATTTTCTTTCTTCAAGGCTTCATATACAGATTGTAAAACGGTAAGGACACCTTGTACCTCCCCTTCCCTCCACAACTGAAGATGAAATTGAACAATGTCTTGAAAATCATATTGTTCATCAAATGTTTTTATATAAATATTTTCGGTGGAAATCCCTAGCTCTTGTAGCGACTCTTGCAAAAAAAAGTCTTCTAATCGAATCATATCAATGGATATCTTATCGAAAAAATACTTTTGATCCGCAGACATTTGTAAAAAACATCTATATAAACTAGATCCAACAGGAGGACAATACGTAAAATTGGCCTCTGAATCTAACATTTCTTTTGCAATTCTATAAGGAACTGGTCCTGAGAAAAACCAACCATTTACTGCATTTTGGTGATTTTTTATAATGTCCGTTACCTCTCGTGCATCTTCATATGGAAAATCAATGAAATCTATTTCATGCTCAAATTCATTAGTAACATCCCGAATTTTCTTTAAAGATGAAAGTGGACCTACAACACCAATTTTATACAAGTTTACTTCACCCCTACATCATACTATTAGATTTATTATATCAAAATAACCAATTAACCCCAACAGGGAATAATAATGAGATCCAAATATTAATAACATGTAAAGCGCCGTTTGACATAAATAAGCGGTGCTACTTAATATGGTTTACTTCTCTATCGTGAGGTCAAGAGTGGTAGAACTTATACATTCAAAAGATTCAAAACTTTTTGTTTGTTTAGAAAGTATTACTAAATCTAGAAAAAAAAAGATTCCTTTTTTTCTGAAAATTTTATTGAAATAGATTATTCTTAATTATATAATACATTTAACGAAAATAGCGTTAAGTATTCGTTAAATGAAAAACAAGTAATTTGAAAGGTATGTATGAAGTACACGAAGGATGAAAGACCCTTTTGGGTAATTTTAGCTTAAGAAAGGTTTAGAGAAAAAGTTTATAAATTAAATGGTACAAAAAAAGCACAAACTACAAATGGAAGAAGGTTTAGGAGGAGAATGTAATGGAACAAAAAGTAATGAAAGATACAACTAATCTGCAAAATCATAAAAAAGGTGGATTTTTCAATCAAGTAGAGCGAATAGGAAACAAAATCCCCCATCCATTTATTTTATTTATTTATATGATTGCCTTTTTATTTGTTGTAACCGCTCTCTTATCCGTTTTCCATGTTTCGGCATCGGATCCCATTAGTGGAGAGAAAGTAGAAGTTCAAAATCTCTTAAGCCGTGAAGGCATTCAATGGATACTGCCGAATATGATTAAAAACTTTTCCGGCTTTTTACCACTAGGTTCTATTTTAGCCCTAATGCTAGGCGTAGGACTTGCTGAAAAAGTCGGTTTGTTAGAAGTTTTGATTCGAAAAATGTCGTTAAAGGTCTCAGGGAAATACGCGAGTTATTTAGTTGTATTCGTTGCATTTTTTAGCCATGTCTCTTCTGATGCTGCGCTTGTTATTATGCCTCCTCTTGGAGCTTTAATTTTCCTTGCTGTGGGACGGCACCCTGTTGCTGGATTGCTCGCTGCTATTGCTGGGGTTGGTTCAGGTTTCACTGCCAATTTATTAATCGTCACAACAGATGTCTTGCTATCAGGAATTAGTTCGGAAGTAGCGAATGGAATGAAAGCAAATTTGACAGTTAATGTTACTGATAACTGGTTCTTTATGGCGACTTCAGTTCTCGTACTTACTGTTGTCATTGCCTTGATTACAGATAAATTTGTTGAGCCGCGCTTAGGAAAATATGAAGGTAGCGGTAAGCATAAAAAATTGGAACAATTAACGAAGCAACAAAACAAAGCACTCCTGGCTACAGGTATTTCAGCATTTATTTTTATAGCTGTTATGGTCGTTCTAGTCGTTCCGGAAGGAGCACTATTACGAAATCCAGAAACTGGAGCTATTCTTCCCTCTCCATTCATGTCTGGTATTGTCGCGATCATCTTACTTTTCTTTTTTACAGTTTCTATTACGTATGGAGTTAAAGTAGGAGCAATTAAGAAACAAAATGATATTCCAGAATTATTAGTAGACCCGATTAAAGGAATGGCCGGATTTATTATTATGGTTTTTCCACTTTCCCAATTTGTCGCTTGCTTTAACTGGAGTAATATGGGTAAATTTTTGGCATTATCCATCACAGATCTCTTAGAACAGTTAAACATAGATGGTGCACCCGTCCTTATTGGGTTAATGTTCTTATCTGGGCTTCTTTCCATGTTTATTGCTAGCGGATCCGCTATTTGGTCTATATTAGCTCCGGTTTTTGTTCCAATGTTTATGGTATTAGGCTATCATCCTGCCTTCGCCCAAATGCTGTTTAGGGTAGCAGATTCATCTGTTCTACCATTAGCACCAGTATCTCCATTTGTCCCACTATTCTTAAGTTTCCTACAGGAGTATAGAAAAGATGCAAAACTAGGAACTTATTATTCTCTTATATTGCCTTATCCGATTATCATCTTTATCATTTGGACGCTATTGGTAGTGGTTTGGTATTTCCTTGGCCTCCCAATTGGTCCTGGAGTATACCCGAAATTACCTTAATTTGAAAAATCGCAAGCGCCTTGAATAGCCCCTTCATCGACTCGAGGGGCAAGGTTGCTTGGCCTAGACGCCAAAACTCGTCGAATATTATTAAATTTTCATCAAATAACTTTAGGAGTGAAAGAATTGGATATTATTTCTTTAAGACGTGATCTTCATCAACACCCAGAAGTTGGCTTTACCGAATTTCGAACTGCTTCAAAGGTAGTAGAAGTACTAACTTCTTTGAAATATAACGTGATATTTGGAAAAGATGCTTTAGATGGGGATTCTCGCCGTGGAGTTCCACCTACAGAAGTATTACAAGAAACATTTAATAGAGCATTACAAGATGGTGCAAATCCAGAAATTCTCCAAGAAATGGAGGGTGGATATACTGCTGTTATCGGTACATTAAAAGGAAAAACAGATGGCCCAACTGTAGCTTTCCGGTTTGATATGGATGCATTACCTGTTACGGAAAGTACTGATTCTGACCACTTCCCACAAACAAACGGTTTTCGTTCCAAATATGAAGGAAATATGCATGCTTGTGCACACGATGGCCATACAGTAATTGGCTTAGGGCTTGCGGAAAAATTAGCGGACCATAACTTTGCAGGAACGGTTAAGCTTATTTTTCAACCAGCTGAAGAAGGAGTACGCGGGGCCTATTCAATTGTACAAAAAGGAATTTTAGATGATGTGGATTATTTATATTGTATGCACCTTGGCACAGATGTCCCTCTAGGAGAATTTCATGGTGGGTCTTCTGGCTTTTTAGCAAGTACGAAAATGGCTGCTCATTTTCATGGGGTATCTTCTCATGCAGGTGCTTCTCCTGAAAAAGGAAAAAATGCATTATTAGGAGCAGCCACTGCATTATTAAATATTCATGCTATTCCAAGATTTAGTTCAGGTTCTACCCGCATAAATGTAGGTATTCTTAATGGTGGAACAGCCGCTAATATTATTCCAGCGCATGCAAAAATGATAATTGAAACCCGTTCTGTAACCGAAGAAACAAATGCAGAAATGGAGAAACGTGTTCGAAATATCGTGGCTCATAGTGCAGGTATGCATGAGCTTGAATATGAGATTGAAATTATAGGACAAGCAATTACGATTCATTGTGATCAAGAACTTGTCGATCTATCTATGGAAGAAGCCCGAAATGTAAATGGTTTTTCAACAATCAAAGCATGTAGGGAATCCGGTTCTGCTGGAAGCGAGGATGCAAGTTTTATGATTCGAAGAGTACAGGATAATGGTGGTAAAGGGACATATATGATTATTGGGACCGATATTCCTGCACCACATCACCATCCTAAATTTGATATTCAAGAAGAAGTGTTACCAAGAAGTGTAGAACTTTTGAATCTTATAGCAAGACGACTTTTAAAATAATATTTCATATTAAATCGAATATACATTCATATTAAATCGATATATATAGGAAGGAAAGAGTGTAAAATGACACATGTAAATAGACTATCAGAAATTATTGAACAAAAAAAAGAAAAATTCATTGAAGTTAGTGACTCTATATGGAATTTTGCAGAAACACGTTTTGAAGAATATCAATCTGCTGAATTGCTTTGCAGCACGTTAGAAAACGAAGGCTTTTCTGTTGAAAAAGGTGTTGGAAACATAGAGACAGCATTTATTGGTAGCTTTGGAACTGGTAAACCTGTTGTGGCAATCATGGGAGAATTTGATGCGTTGTCAGGTATGAGTCAAAAAAAAGCTACAGCTAAACAGGAGCCAATTGTACAAGGTGAAAATGGCCATGGATGTGGTCACAATTTACTTGGTACGGGATCATTAGCTGCTGCTGTTGCAGTGAAGGAATATATGGAAGAGAATCATATGAATGGGACAGTTCGTTATTATGGATGTCCTGGAGAAGAAGGCGGATCTGGCAAAACCTTCATGGTCAGAGAAGGTTTGTTCGATGACGTTGATTTTGCATTTTGTTGGCATCCACTAGATGTTAACGGCATTATGTCGATGGATTCACTTTCCAATTTCCAAGTGTATTATAAGTTTAAAGGAAAAAGCTCTCATGCAGCAGCATCACCACATTTGGGACGGAGTGCTTTAGATGCCGTAGAACTTATGAATGTTGGCGTGAACTATTTAAGAGAACATATTATCCAAGACGCAAGAGTTCATTATGCGATAACGAATTCTGGTGGATTATCGCCTAATGTTGTCCAACAAGATGCAGAAGTTCTTTATTTATTACGAGCTCCAGAAGTTTCACAAGTTCAAGATATTTACTTAAGAGTTTGTAATATTGCTAGGGGAGCAGCCCTTATGACAGGAACTGAAGTAGAAATCGTTTTCGATAAAGCCTGTTCTAATGTTATCCAAAACACAGTGTTAGATTCCGTTATGTATAAGAATTTTCAAGAATTAGGTATTCCACAACACGATGATAAAGAAAAACAGCTTGCAAAAGAGATCCGTGCTACCTTAACCGAACAAGAAAGGAATAGTACAATCAATCCGTTTAATGATAGTCAAGATGATGCTATGGCAAGTTGGTTGGAACCCATTGAGGGCTGTCAATCGCCATTAACAGGTTCCTCGGATGTGGGGGATGTTAGTTGGATTGTTCCTACTGCTCAATGCACAACAGCTTGTTTTGTTCTTGGATCCCCTCTGCATAGCTGGCAGTGGGTTACACTTGGATCAACATCTATTGCCCATAAAGGTATGCTTCATGCTGGCAAGGTTATTGCGGCAACTGCAGTAGAAGTACTCCAAAATCCAGAATTAATTGACAAGGCAAAAGCAGAGCTAAAAGAACGATTACAAGGGAAAGGCTATGTCTCCCCTATTCCGCAAGATGTAAAGCCCACAGTTAAAAGATAATAGACTAGATTAGAAAGATGTTGTAATCGTACGTATGATGATGACCATTGTTCGTAGCATATATGGTGATGAATTTATGGTTTTTTTTTGAATACTCTTTCGATAATATGGAAGAAAAAATCGCTCAAGAGGACGGAATGATCAAAAAATGACTGGGTGACTTTAAGTGAAATAGCAGTATAAAAAGGGATCTTCGATTGGAAGATCCCTTTTTCATTGAGAACTTTTATCTTTGATTCCATTCTGTTTTTAACAGCCTATAAACTATATGATCAGCATAATGTCATATAACCATTCTACTTGCAATAAGAAACAGCTGCTACAGAAACCCCATATCATTCTATAGCACCCGATAGTTGAAAATAACTTATTTTTTTCCTTAAGCTAAAATAAATTATGGATTAAACGTATTATCATTCTTGGAATAAAAAATAAGATTTTCCAAGCTACTTCAAACAAGACTGAATCTCGATTTTCACGAGTATGCCTTTTAGAATACCTTCTTTTTTCTTTTTTCTCTTTTCTTCTTTTTTCACCTTATTATCTCCTAAACACAATAATGATTTAAAAACCACGGGTTATTCTACAACTAATCTGCCCCTTTAGTTCCATAAGAAACTCCTCCTGTCCCTTTAGTGGGAAAAAAGCCGCCGAAGCAGCAGGCAATCTTATACTATTGCACCCGTTAATCGATAACAAAAAAACGTATTAAAGAAACAACTCCATCTCACTATCCTTCGTCGTAAAGCCCATTTTTTTGTATAGATGTTTTCCATCTTTAGAGGCGTGCAACCAAATCCGTATAACACCACTATTTCTGCTTTCGTCTATACATTTTTTTAGCATTCGTTTTGCCAAACCTTTTCCACGATACTCAGGGATAGTGTACATATTAAGAATGTAGGCTTCAACCCCATGAAGATTTTCCAAATATGGTGGTCTTTGAAATAAAACCATTCCACTAATACTAATGGCTTCCCCATTCGATTCCGCAATATAGGATATAAATTCATTTTTTGAAAGTGCTTTTTGTAAATACTCTCTTGTTGATGTCTCCATAAGATGTTCCTCCTGAAGAGATTTTAACTCACCTAGTTCTTTTAAAAGTGCTAACCGCAAACTAACTATCTTATCAATGTCTTCAATAGAAGCCTTGATGAAATCAAACTTATTAATATGACTCAACCAATATCACTTCCTTCCTTTTGAGGATTTGCTCAAAATATGTATATTCTTTTTAATATATTAAATTTCCTTCTTCAATTAAACTGCCCCGTTAGTTGCATAAAGAAAAAGCTGCCTTAAAGATAGCTCCGATCTAAACTAACGCACCTGTTAGTTTTATAAGCTCTAAATATAATTTTATTAAAGTACTCCATCTTAACCGTCACTTTTATGAAATACCCCTTCTTAATCGATTTCTTCTCTTCCATAAATAATAAATGAATATTGAAAGGACCAATAAACTCGTAATTAAATAAATACTGTATTTTGACATATATAGTTCAACATTGGTCCAATTTTCCCCTAATATTCTTCCTAGTGTGATAAAAGTAAAACTCCATATTAATGCACCAGTATAGGCGTAAACAACAAATTTTCTAAAAGGGAAGCGATTGACAGCTGCTATATACGCTGTAAGGTGCCGTACCCCAGGAATAAAATAACCAAATAATAAAAAAATGGGTCCGAATTTCTTGAATAATTTCTTTGTTCTATTAATTTTTTGTTCGGTAATGTGAATTTTTGGTCCAAACTTTTCTAATAAAGGCAACCCAAATTTATAACCAATGAAGTAGCTAAGCGAAATCCCCCCCGTTGCTCCTACAAAGGCACTTACTATTGAAATTAAGTAAGATAATTTACCCTGAAACACATTGTAACCAATATATGTAAGAAGAACCTCGTCGGGTATAGGAAGTCCTACAATACCTCCGATTAAAGCAAATATTATTCCGAAGTACCCATAATGTTCTAGAAGGTAAGCAATATGATTTTCCACCTTTTTTCACTCCACCTTTTAGGTAATGTCTAACAATCATTTCTGATTATTTATTATCAGCAGTATTTAAATAATAATAAAAGAAAATTTACTCTTCATTGTGGATCTCCTTTTCCTTTAACAATATTAAAGGTTATTATCCCCAATTTTTGATTTTCTTATTGCACTAACCTGCCCCAAGTGTTCCATAAAGAAAAAGCTGCCTTAAAGACAGCTTTGATAGTTTGGGATTCCGTTCAATTTAAGAATCTATCAAACAAATATGCTATAATTCCCCAATATAGAAAGATTGGAGAGAGAAACAATGGACTGGGTAGACTTTATGGCACTTTCTGGTATACTATTTTATTTAATTCCAATAGCATTTATTGTTTGGTTTTTAATCAGCTTCCTCAAAACTCAAAAGGAAAGAAACATTTTACTTAGAGACATTTCATTAAGGTTAGACAAGTATAAAATAGACAGAAAGGAAGAGTAATATGATACTCTTTCTTTTTCATTTTTATTTCACAGTTTGTGTCTTATACGACACAAAAGACATCCTTTCTTATTGAAGTAAAGCACCCGTTTAGTTCATTAAGAAAGCCTGTATGGAAGCAAAGAAAATAAATAAAGAGATAGCAATATTCATATACCCCCAAAATCCTTTTCTGTCTTTTTGAAGTTCGGCTAATCCTGTCACCAACGTAAGTGCCCCAAGGAAAAACATATAATACGGCATTAACTCATAGGTTTGAGTTATTAGACTATAACCTGATAGAACAATAACCACTATTGTTAAGATAATTCTAACCATTTTCAAGAATATATTTCCCCCTACAAATTAAGTTCTGTACAATTTCTTTTTCAATCATACCATTGGACACCTTTTCATTTGTGTAAAAAATGGAAATTCCTTCTTTCACTAACCTGCTCCTTAGTTCCATACAAAAAAGAGCTGCTGATCAGCTCCTGATAATTGATGTTCCATTTGTGGTTTTATGATACACAAACTCAATGATACTATGGATTTTTGGCTTTTTTCTTTATTAGCTTGTCTCGGTATTCGTTTTGCTTTTTATCAATAGAATTATCTAATACACCGAACCATGTGGTCATCTATACCACACCTTACAAACAATTCTATTCTTTTTCCTAATCTAACTCATAATAACCGCAAACAACATATCCTACTGCTTTTGCTGCCACGAGAAGGGCATCTTCATCGATATCAAATTTAGGATTATGATTAAAATAAGGTTTTTCTACTCCTTTAGGTGTACATGCAATGTAAAAGAAGCAGGAAGGGAATTTTTCAGCATAGTAAGCAAAGTCTTCAGATGGTGGCATTGCTGGAAATTCCTTCACTTCTTTAATATCTTTATCATTTGCATTCTTGAGAAACTCAGCAACCTTTTCTGTTATTTCAGGATCATTATATAAAGGTGGATAATCATTCGTATATGTTAGATCACATGTTACACCAAATTCTTCTTCAAGTCCTTTTACAAGACGTTTAACTTCTTTTTCAATTGTTCCTTTTGTTTCAACAGTCATATAACGGATATCGCCTTCAAGCTCTACGCTGTCTTTAATTACATTGAATGTTCCTTTTCCATCAAAAGAACCAATCGTAATCACACCAATATCAAAAGGACTTAATCGACGGCTAATAATCGTTTGAGCGGCTGTAACAAAATGAGCACCAGCCACAATGGCATCATTCGCTAGATGTGGTGAGGAACCATGTCCACCTCTACCTTGAATTTTTAATTTCATATAAGCCCTGCCGTTAAAAGAATATCCAGCGTGATAACCAACAACTCCTGCTGGGCCCATTGGCAGCAGATGAATTCCAAATACATTATCTAAATCGTCAAGCATGCCGGACTCTACAATACTCTTTGCCCCGCCTGGCGGAACTTCTTCCGCATGTTGATGAATAATTTTTATTGTACCTGGAATTTCATCTTTTAATTGAATTAGGCAATCCGCTAAGACTAACAAGTAGGCTGTATGACCATCATGACCACACGCATGCATAACGCCTTCATTTTTTGATGTAAATGGTACATCCGTTTCTTCGACGATTGGGAGCGCATCAAAATCAGCGCGCAGACCAATGTTTTTTCCAGGCTTTCCACCTTTAATTGTCACGATAATTCCGTATCCATTACCTACATTAGATTGAACTTCTACGTCCTTTCCTTTATAAAAACCAATAATATATTGAGCTGTTTTTTCTTCTTTAAAAGAAAGCTCAGGATTTTGGTGTAGATGTCTGCGAATTTCAATAATTTCATCCTTACGAGATTCTAGCATTTCTATTAATTCACTTCTCATAAACTCTTCATCCTTTCATTATTTTCGAAAATGCCACTAAATGTGGCGTTTTACATTTCCCACTGCTAATTATTCTACAACAGGCTTCAAACTGGTAATTTTTTAGGAGCATTAGATGTTTTACCGGCATCTTTTGGCACCAAAAAGATAGTAGAGAATATTGAAAGTACACCGAATATAACGTTTACGATAATACCTACTGTAGCCGCTGTTTCAAGATTCCCATTTACTGCAATTGCACCGTAAACAGCTGCAGAAATCGCGACGCCGAATGCACTGCCAAGTGAGCTTGCCATTTTTATAAACTCCAGCTACTTCACCGACTTTGTCAGGCAGGAGCATTAGATACTGATGTATCTGTTGATGGGGTCGCATAAAGTCCAAGTCCAAATAGCGCAAATCCAATGAAGACGACAATTGTATAAGTAAGGTCCGGTAAGAAGGGTAAGCCCATCACCGCCACACCTACTGTCGAAATCAAGGCACCCCAGATCATTGGTGATTTTGCGCCTACTTTTTGAAATTAATTGTTGCCCTGGTGACAAGTTTAACGAAGGACTTTCAATTTTTTTTCCTTTCACACGAATTACTTCAATCGCTTGATTGCCAACTGCGTTTACAAGTTCATCTACTATTGAAATTGTAACCACTTTCATTTATTTCATCCTTTCAGGGGAATTTTATTTTCACCTTACAAAATTTCACAAGAAGAATCCTCTCTGAATTATCCCCATATATATAGAAAAAATTACTTTAATTAATCTTGAAACCATTTCAAAAACAATTCGCTTTTTAATTTGAATGAAATCAACAATCAAGTTAAACATAGCTTTCAATTGAACTACCCACCACTTATCGACCTTACGGTCTGATTGAAGTGGGGGATTCCTAAGAACATTAGCCTATCGGCCAATTTTTAATTAGGCTACTCCCGTAGTTCCTACGGTTAGAAGCCTTATGGCTTCATTCATTAGATTGAGTCCTGCGTTAATATCTCGATCGTGGTGAGTAGAACAAAAAGGACAATCCCATTCACGAAGATTCAGATGTTTAACGTCTTTATTTTGGTAACCGCAGCTAGAACACAATTGGCTAGAAGCAAACGTTTTAGATACGGTCACGATTTGTTTACCATACCATTTTGCTTTGTATTCCAACATTTTTTTGAATTGGTACCAAGATACTTCACTAATAGCTTTAGCTAGTTTGTGATTTTTCATCATATTCGACACTTGCAAGTCTTCCATTCCAATAACATCGTGGTTTTTGATGATTTCGGTAGAAACTTTATGTAAGTAATCCATTCGGGCATTTGAAATTTTTTCGTGTAGGATAGCCACTTTTCGTTTTTGTTTTTGATAGTTTTTGGCTTCAGCCAATGGTTTATTTTGATTCAAGGCTATTTCTTGTCGCCTTGAAAGAATCCGTTGTGCTTTGGACAATTTCTTTTCGACCGTCCGGAAGAATTTTGGGTTTTGATAGACCGTACCATCTGAAAGAATAGCAAAGTTCTTCAAACCAACATCTACACCGCACGAACGATTCGTTTTAGGAAGTACTTGTACATTGGTTTCGGCTAAAACGGAAATGAAATATTTACCCGAAGGGTTCCGCCTGATTGTGGCATTGATGATTCGCCCTTCGACTTCGCGGCTTTTAGCAAAACGAACTAGACCGAGTTTTGGCAATTTGATTTTGTTTCCAACAATTCCAATATTCCCATTCGTATGTTTAGTCGTATAGGACTGGATAGGATTCTTTTTCGATTTGAAGCGTGGTGACTTGTTTTGCTTTTTATAATATCGACTATAGGAATCTGCTAAATTTTCCACCGATTTCTGTAAGGCAATACTGTCTACTTCTTTCAGGAAAGAATACTCTTTCTTTAAAGCTGGAAGTTCTTTGATTGTTGCGTATTTATTCAGAAAAGAACCTTTCCATTCATTAGAGGGTAATTGGCCGTTCTGCTTCATTTCTTCACAAATATACCAGTAGGCATCTTTCTCCTTTTGTTTGCCTAAAAAGAAGTTATAGACAAAACGGGAGCAGCCGATCGTTTTATTGATTAGAACTAGTTGTTCTTTAGTTGGATAGATTCGAAATTTATAAGCTTTGTTTACGACCATTGGTTTCACCCCCTTATAGTTATTATCAACAATCGAACGTATGTTTGTCAAAAAATTACTTTGGCTAATGCCAACCGCCATTCATCTCCCCCTTACCGTTGGGATCTCGCCCTTCACACGCTTGAAGAGGGAGTCTTCTGGCGGGAAATGATAAAAAGGGTGACCAACAACCTACTTAATACAAACACCTATTAGTTTAAGACTATTTCTAATCTCTAATTTCTTTAATACTTTTCCCAGCTAAAAATGAATGTCCATTTTTCAATTTATCAACTGTTTGAAATCCATACTTTTGATATACTTTTTCTACTGATTCATTTATTGGAAAAACCCAAAGCTTCTTTATTCCTCTATTCATTACTTCTTTTTGTATTGAAAAAGAATTCACAGCAGCTTAGGATATAAAAGTCCCCAAGCCAAGAAATAAAGCTTAAGATTTAACTTTTTTGTGTCCAAAATATTGACTCAAATCCAAGACTTCTCCGTCATAAACTTTTATTACCTCATATATTCCGTCACCGAATTGATCTAAAAGAAGTTCAAAAAAAAAGAGCGTTAATCCTTATTGGATCAACACTCCTGTTAGTGCAGTAACATTCAACGTTATTTTTTTAGGTTTGCTTTCATTAATAATGAAATCTGTTGCTCATCTGTATTTGAAATTTGTTCCAGTTGATTAACAATTGACTCTTGTCTCTGCAATGGATGGTTTTGACTTAACTTTGCTTTCCCTTCTATTTTGTTAATTTTTATTTTGAATCCTTGAACTCCTTTGTTCATACCAGCGAGAAACTCAGCATCAACATCTTGCAAACTGTATGAACTGTCAGGAGCTTCGTACTTCGATACCATATCATGCAGGGAGCTCATTAACTCATGTTCATCCTCTTGCAGTTCGACTTCTCCGTAAACATGAACGGTCACATAATTCCATGTTGGTACTGCTTTATTCGTCTCATACCAAGATGGGGAGATATAACAATGCGGACCATGAAAAATAGCTAAGACGGTTTGATTTTTGATGTCTTTCCACTGAGGATTAGGACGAGCAAAATGTCCATATAAGTATGAATTATCCTTGTTCAAAATTAATGGTAAATGAGTCGCAAAAGGCATTCCATTATGTTGAGAAAATAGAGTCGCAAAACTATGTTCCTTTATAATGTCGAAGGCAAGTGTTTCGGCTTTAATTTTAAAATGTGCAGGAATATACATGTTTTTTCTCCTCTCAGAATCTTTTCTTATCATTAAATTTATAATTTCTCTATAGAATAACGGTTTGTTAACCACAATCCTCTATATTCATGACAACTTCTTCATCTAATACAATTCGGTCGTTCTATAAGCTATATGCCATACGTTACTTATCTCAATTGAACATGCAGTTAGTTTTTCTCTGATACAGCTCCGTTTTTTGATACGTGAGCATTTTTGCCTAATATAACAGAAAAGACAACAATCACTGCTATTACAAGAGTGAAAAATGTGATGGATTCATCTAGAAATACTGTTGCAAATAGAATCATCAAAAATGGTTGTAAGTATTGAATCTGACTAACTCTTGCTATTCCGCCCATAGCCATTCCGCTATACCAAGCAACATATGCTAGAAATTGACTAACCACTGCGAGATAAATAAAACTAACCCAAGCTTGTAAAGGGGCATGTAGCATTTCAGTTGTAAAGTTTAGCCCAACTGGAATAATGAAAAATGGAGCACCGATCATAATTGCCCAAGCAATCACTTGCCAGCTACCTAATTCTTTCGCTAATTTCCCCCCTTCTGCGTAACTAAGTCCCAGTATAATCACTGCTGCTAGTAAAGCTAAATCGGCAAATTGCAATTGACCGAATCCAAGATGAAGTGCATACATAATGACAGCTAAAGAGCCGATTATACTTGAAATCCAGAACTTGAGAGAAGGGATTTCACCTGCTCTAAACATAGCAAATCCGGCTGTTGCTAACGGTAACAGGGCTAATTCCACAGCTCCATGAGAAACAGGTAAGGATTCCATTGCCCAAGAAGCGAGGAGAGGAAATCCTAAAACTGCGCCAACAGCAACAATAAGTAGACTTTTGAATTGGCCTGGAGAAGGTAGTTTTTCTTTTCGAACGATCAATACCACAGCTACTAAAATAGCAGCAACAACTGTTCTTCCTAAACCGACGATCGTAGTCCCAAAATACTTTACTGCAATACTTGTAGCAGGGAGTGTTAAGCTAAAACAAATGACACCTACTAATCCTAACAATAATCCAAGTTTCTCTCTGGTTTCTCTCTGCATCTTATCCTACCCCCATTTTTATAGTTTGTATCACCTCTGTACCATTTTCTACTTTTCTTAAAAATAGTTCTGATATAATTAAAATAATAATAGGTACACACAATGAAAATAAACCATTTTTTTACCTATCTGTCCTGGTACAGTTAAAGGAGGATCCATATATGAACTCAAAATATATTAAGATAATGGAAGAAATTAAGCTTCGACTAGCAGATGGATCGCTCATTGCAGGTAGTAAACTCCCTTCTGTTCGTCAGTTATCTGAGTATTTTTCATGTAGCAAAAATACGGTTATTAAAGCGTACATCGAACTAGAAAAAGAGCATTTAATTTATTCTGTTCCTAAAAGTGGCTACTATGTTGTGAATGAATTTCAAGATGCGACGAATGAAAATGAGGTGATTGATTTCTTATCTGCTGGTCCAGATAAAAACATTATGCCTTATGTTGAATTTCAACATTGTATGAATCAAGCAATTGAACTATATAAAGAAGAGCTTTTTACATACTCTGATCAACAAGGGATTTACTCATTACGAGTACAGTTAGTGAAGTATATGCAGAATTTACAGGTGTTCACTCAACCTGATAGAGTAGTCGTTGTATCTGGCTCGCAGCAAGCCCTTAATTTATTAGTTTCTATGCCATTTCCAAATGGAAAAAACAATATTCTAATTGAACAGCCTACTTATTTCGGATTCATTGAGTCCATCAATCTGCATCAAGCTACTACTTTTGGAATTGAATTATCAATGGAAGGGATTGATCTTGATCGTCTGGAATACATTTTTCGAAATAATGATATAAAATTTTTCTATATTATCCCGAGATTTCACAATCCACTTGGACATTGTTACACGAATAGTGAAAAGAAAAAAATCGTTGAGTTAGCTGAAAAATACGATGTATATATAGTGGAGGATGATATTTTAGGAGACCTTGATCCAAATCCAAAATCAGATCCTTTATTTTCTTTTGATCCTTCTGGGAGAGTGATTTATATTAAAAGCTTTTCGAAAATTTTTCTTCCAGGGTTAAGGATTGGTACTGTCGTTCTTCCTACATTAATGATTAACAATTTTTTACGATATAAATTTAGTTCAGATTTTAATAGTTCAGCACTTTCTCAAGGTGCGCTAGAAATCTATTTAAAAAGTGGTATGTTTAATAGCCATCTCAAAAAAGTAAAAGAGGTATACCGTACTAAAATGCAAATTCTTCAAGAAGCATGTGAATTATTGCTACCGGCTAATACTCATTTTTCTAAACCGACTTCAGGATTCTATCTATCCATCAGTTTGCCCGAGAATGTGACAGCAAAACAGGTAGTTCATATGCTAAACGAGCAGCATATTTATGTTGATGATGCCTCTAGAATGTTTTTACCCGAATATAAAAAGGAAAATCTCGTTCGATTAAGCATCTCTCAAGTGAACGAGTGTCAAATTAAACTAGGGGTAGAGCGATTGGCTCACTGTATTGCTTTAATTGACAGTAGAAAAAATCATATTACTCCAAATAACTTTTTACTCATTTAGTATGGGGAAGTTTATATAGAGGTAGCATCACAAGATTATGCGGATTACCAACCCTAAGAAAATATATCAAAACGGTTGTTTATGTGACTTAGAATTTGAGCAATCGTTTGAGACATATTTACTCTCCAACTCTACAAACTTTTAAATAAAGTAAAACCCTCTCAAAACGATGATTTTTGGAGGGTTCTTTAATTAACTTGCCTTCGAAGTATTAAAAACTCCTGCATTAGTACTTTCTTGAACTCCCTTAGTTTAATACGATTTTTTCACAAATACTCGCTTAATCGCAGGATTTCATCACCCTTAAATTTAAGTTCACGGTTAAATGGAGTGATTTCAGGACATGAAGATTTCGTGAAGTTTCAACTCCTCCTCCCCAGCCACGCTACCATATTAAACCATATATAAAGAATTCCTTATTCAACTAAACTGCCCCTTTAGCTCTATAAGAAAAAGGTTGCCCCAGCGGCCTCTTTTATTGAAGTTAAGCACCTGCTAGTTCATTAAGAAAAGGCATAGAAGGAAAGAAAAGAATTAACCATTTCCTGATAACATAACTAAGTCAAACAAGTACTTTATAACATTACCCATTCTCCAAACTATTACTGCTGAACTAATTGCAATCACAGCTAAACTTACAACTTTTATTAACTCTAATTTACCTTTATCGCCTGCCCTACATCTAATAAAATTATTTTGATTTATTTTACAAATAGATATAACAGAACGTATATTCGTGTTATATTTTATTTGATAATACTAACAAGGAGGATAATTGTGAAATTAAAAAACATTAACATTGAAGAACGAATGAAACATTATAATGTGCAAGGTTTAAGTATCACATTGCTTGAGGGCGGTGAAATTAGTGGAACAGAAAATTACGGCATATTAGAAGTGGAAAGCAATAGAAAAACAAATGAAGATTCTATTTTTAGTGCGTGTTCAATTAGCAAGTACTTAACAGGAATACTTGCTATGAAGCTAGTAGAGGAAGGACTTCTTGATTTAGATGATGATGTGAATGAAAGTCTTGTATCGTGGAAAGTACCAGAAAATGATTTTACTAAAAATAAAAAAGCGACATTGAGGAACTTACTAAGTCATCAATCTGGAATTAAAGACCCTGAAGGTAGTTTTCCTGAACTGAATTCAAAAATAGGGGTTCCTTCGATGGTTGAATTATTAGAGGGGAAAACTCCTTATTGTAAAACTCCTATTGACGTCAAGTGTGAACCAGAAAGTGAATTCCATTATTCGGATGCTGGTTTTTGTATCATTCAGCAACTGATAGAAGATGTTACTGAAAAACCGTTTCATCAAGTTATGAATGAGCAAATATTTGAACCATTAGGAATGGCAAATAGCCAATTCAATACATCAATGTTGGAAGTGGATAGACAAAATTTTTCTTGTGGTCACAACAAAAACGGTGAATTAGTAGATGGAAAATATCCTATATATCCTTATCCAGCGGCTTCTGGATTATGGACAACTTCTTTGAATTTAGCTGAATTAGTTCGTGAGTTAATGAATGCTGTAAAAGGAGAAAGCAAGGTTGGCATTTCGGAAAGTTTAGCAAAAGAAATGATAACCCCACAAAGAGGTAAAAGTTGGACTGGATTAGGTGTGTTTCTTGAAAGTTCTGAAAAAGAACTAGAAATTACATCACTTGGTTGGGGAGTGGGTTTTCAATGTATGATGGTGGCGTTTCCGTATTTAGAGAAAGGTGCGGTCATAATGACGAATGCAGAATTGGGTGTTCATCAAATGGAAGGTCTTATAGGAGAAATATATAAATCTCTTTTGTCTTAAAAAGCGTTAAGGGGGGAGAAATATGCAGATAGCCTTAGCAAATCCAACTCATATACCTGAAGTTGTGTCGTTCTTCAACGAAAATTCAGACCGCAATAACAGTGCGGTTTATTCTGAAGAGTTTTTATGTCCTCTTGGAATTAAAGCAGCCATAAGAAGAAAGCAAATGATAGTGGCAACAGTAGAAGGTCAAGTAGTAGGGGCTTTTCGGTTTTACCGAAAAAAAACACAAAACAAAATATCTTTATACCAATTTGCGATTAGTGAAATTTATCGCGGTCAAGGGTTATTAAAAAAGATGTTAAAAACGATAAATGATTTACCTATCATTTCACTATGTCCGACTGATTCCTATTTAAATGATTATTATGATAAATCAGGATGGTATTTACAAGAACAAAATGAGGAATTTAATGTGTGGATTTTTAATGACTGAACACGGTTTTCCTTTTATCTAATAAGTAGTATAGTCATTTTCTTCTTCACCTAGGGTGTTTAAGTAAAAAACGGACAGTAAAATACATGACCTTGGAGATACATTTCCCAGCTCATTTTTTATGTGCATTTTTATTTTCCTATAATCTTGGCACTTAGAATGCGAAGTTTCTCAGTCTTAACTTATCTGCAGTTTCCCAAGTTCCATGAACACTTGCCAAGATAAGCATTTGCATTTGCTTTTTCTTGCTCAAATCGCTTTCCATTTTCCTATTGTCGAGAAATTGAAACCACACTAAATAAAGTTGTAAATACTTCGTAGAAACACCATTAAAACGACTTATCCATTTCTTTAAACGGGAATGGTAATTATTAATATTATTGAGGTGGTAGATGCCTTTCTTTACATATTCTTTCTTACTGCCGTTTATGATGACGTGCTCCACTTCGTTATTAGATTTAACATAGCCAATAAGAAAAAGAGCTGCTTCCATTTAGCAACCAGGGACTGTACATTTGTTTTCAGCTAAAATGGACAACTCATTTACTCCCTATAAAAGAATAGCTCTTACTACTTTACAAATCTGCACGTTGTATTTTTCTGTACTACATTTCTTTTCCTTTTTGTTGTGCTACTGGATTCCAAATAAGGGACTGTAAAATAACCATGCCCTTCGTGATCTCTTTCGCTCTCAACACTGATAAATCCAGGCTACCTTCCAAATTCTATCACCTTATCTGCCATGCTTGCAGATCCTTTTGAAACGTGGTCTGTTCTTTGAGAAGTAAATATTTCTATAGTATAGGTGTTCATCATGTTCCCCCTTGGAATTGTTATTATTCATTGAAAACGATAGACACTACAACTATAATCGAAATGTGGAATGCAGAAAGGATGGTGAAAATGAATATAAATCCAAATGTAGCGGAAGTTGCTTTTCTCCTTGGAGAAACGTCGCGGGCAACAATTCTAACGAGTTTAATGGACGGACGTTTTCATACAGCCAGTGAATTAGCTTTTATGGCTGCGATAACACCTCAAACAGCCAGCTTTCACCTTTCTAAATTGATAGAAGGTAACCTTGTTAACGTTGAAAAACACGGACGTCATCGCTATTTCCAACTAGCAAATGGAGAAGTCGCGCGCATTTTAGAATCGTTCCTTGCGATTTCTCCGCCTCCTGAAGTGCGTTCTTTAAAACAATCTAGTCAGGTAAAATTGCTTCGGGAAGCAAGAACTTGCTATGACCATTTAGCAGGAAAATTAGGAGTCGATTTAACCGAATCGATGTTGAATGCTGGTTATTTGGAAAAAGAAGAAAGAGAATTTGTGGTTACACCTAAAGGAGAACAGTTTTTTACTGATTTCGGCCTTGATTTATGTATCTTAAAAAGAAAACGCCGCTCATTTTCTCACGCATGTCTAGACTGGAGTGAGCGTCATCATCATCTTGCTGGCTCTTTAGGACATGGACTTATGACACACTTTTTTGAATTAGGTTGGATAATTCAAGTTCCATCAATTCGCGCTGTTAAAGTCACAGATAAAGGAAAAGTAGGGTTTAAACAAGCTTTTAATATAAATGTGTAATTTAACAGCGGAGAAAAACCCCTCCTTAGTTCACAGATAAGAGAAACTTATTTTTTTCTGAACACTATGAGGGGTTACATTTGCGCTTGAATGCTTAGAGCAAACGATTTATTTATAAAGCTCTTTTAACTTGGTTATTTTTCTGCTGGAAATTTCTATTTACAAGATAGACACCAATTATAATAAACAAGCCACCAACTATGATTGAAGGGTATAACGTCTCCCCTAATAGTAACCAGCCAGATAATACACCAAAGAAAGGTGCCAAAAATAAAAAGGCACTCGTTTTTCCTGGATCACCCTTTTGTAAGAGATAATACCAGACGGCAAATTGAACAATAGAAGACATAATACTTAACCATAATAAAATGAACAATGAATTACCGTTCAAAATGAAGACTGGTTTTTCAAGAATAAAGCTGCTAAGTAAAAGTAGTAATCCACCAAAAAACATCTGATAAGCAGATAGAACCCACGTATCGAAAAACAATCCCCATTTTTTAACTAATAATGTTGAAATTGCCCAAAAAACAGCAGAAAGAATGCCAAAAAGAATACCAATCTTAAATTCAATTTGCGTTCCCATTGTAATGCTTACTCCTACTAATCCTAAAAGAACACCAATCCATTGATAAAGTTTATAGCGCGTTTGTAAAAATACGGTACCGAATAGAACAACAAGTAAAGGGTTAGTGAATGTTAGAATTGAGGATTCACTAGCTGTAATGGTTCGTAAACTTAAGAAAATACACCCCATAACACCGGCTGTTTGGAAAGTACCAATAATAAGCATCTTTATCCAGTTTCTTTTAGATTCTGGGTGCGGTCTTTTTAAAGCGATAACGATTACTACCATTAAGAGTCCGGCAAGTGTGAAGCGTAATGCTGCTAATAACAACGGGGTTGAATAAGACAAACCTATTTTACCTACAGCAAAAGAAGAACCCATTAAAAATGTTGTTAAGAGTATTAACAGTGTAAATTTAAAAGTATTCATTTTTTTATCTCCCTACATATTATAATGACCAACCTGTGCCTATTATAACTTCTGAATATTTCAGCTGTGATCGAAATATGGAATGCAATGGAGATAAAATAAAACTGGTTAAATCTAAGTTATTCGAATTGGCTTCTCTGCTTAGAGAACCTTTACATGCTCAATACTAACTAATTTAATGAATGGGCTTTTCCTTACAGCTAGTGAATTTTGTTAAGCACAAAACGACAAAGGCGCTTCATAATCTTTTTGTTTCTATCCAGAGGGATGACAAGTGGTTGACCCTTATTCCTCTAAAATTTTATATGTTTTCTTGTTCTCAAAATCAATCCTTTAACAGAGCCAAACAAACAATAAAAAAGCCAGACAGAGAAACTCCATTCTCTGCTGGCTTCTTTATGTTATTACGTTAAGAGGTCTTCCTTATTTATCGCGAGCTGTTTTAATAAAGAACGACACAATCAAACCGACGATTGCAAGGACTAGCCCGAAAACAAAGGCATCCTGAACACCTGCAGTCAATGAACCGCTAATGGTTGATGGGTCAAATGGGTCTTCTACACTAGCCATATAGTTTTTTTGAGATGCTGACATGATGGTAATAGCAACCGTCGTACCAATGGCTCCCGATACTTGTTGTAATGTATTCATAAGAGCCGTTCCATCTGGATAAAGATTTTTCGGCAGTTGATTCAGCCCATTTGTCTGAGCAGGCATCATGACCATCGAAACACCAATCATAAGGAAAGTATGCATGACGATTACCATAATGATAGAGGTTTCAGTCGTTACGTTCGTCAAAGTCCATAACATAGCAATCATGATAATAAAGCCTGGAATCACTAGCCCTCTTGGTCCAAATTTATCAAAAATGCGCCCCGTAATTGGAGACATGAAACCATTCAGTACGCCACCCGGTAAAAGTACAAGCCCTGCTGAAAACGCAGCTAATGCTAGCCCAGTTTGCAGGTATAATGGTAATAGGATCATAGATGACATGATAATCATGAAGGTAATGAAGACGGTTATTAACCCTAGCGTGAACATAGGATATTTAAAAACACGCAAGTCAATCATCGGTTTATCCATGTTGAATTGTCTTACAGCAAACAGGAATAGTGCTACAAGGCCTACAATGATCGAGGATAGAACGATCGCATTTCTCCATCCTTGATCTCCTACAATACTAAAGCCATAAACAATTCCCCCAAAACCAATGGTCGATAAAATAATGGATGGTACATCGATTTTAGGCTTGGTGATCGTTGAAACATTTTGCATATATTTGAGACCAAATAGCAAAGCGATCACAAAGAACGGCAAAGACACCCAGAAAATAAAATGCCAAGTCAGATTTTCGATGATCAAACCTGAAACTGTCGGTCCGATGGCTGGTGCAAACATGATCACGAGCCCCATCAACCCCATGGTTGCTCCCCTTTTATGAATTGGGAAAATTACCAAGATGGTATTAAACATAAGCGGAAGTAAAAGTCCCGTTCCTACTGCCTGGATGACACGAGCTAGCATTAATAGGCCGAAACCAGGTGCTATTGCAGCAATGAGCGTTCCGATAATAGAGAACACCATTGATGCAATGAATAATTGACGAGTATTAAACCACTGAATCAAGAGCCCCGAAACTGGAACCAATATCCCCAATGTTAATAGATACCCCGTTGTCAGCCATTGCACAGTAGAAGGACTAACATTGAATTCCTGTATTAAATCGCCAAGTGCCATATTTAAAGCTGTCTCACTAAATAACCCAATGAACCCTGCAATTAAAAAAGAGATTAATATAGGGGTCGTTCTAATGACTGGGTTTTGTTGCTGTGTTGCATCTGTAGACATAAAAAATTCCTCCAATTACTAACTGCATCGACCTAAGCCTATAATAATTTTTCCGTATGACTTATTTATTTATCAACAATATTGGTATCTGCTCCGCAATAGCGTGGAGAGGTTCCCCACTTTTCGCCGTTAAAGCTAAAAGAATACCACCTTCTATTAAAGCGTTAATGACGATACTCAAATCCTTAGACCGCTTCTCACTGTATCCTGCCTCATGTAATTTTTTCACATAAATAGATTGCCAATCCGTTACAGCTTCTTGACAGGCCATTCTTATAGGCTCACTTGTCGTATATGTTTCAGCCGCTATTGTTCCGATTGGCAAGCCTAAAAGATTACCATTTTCGCCAAAAACCTCGGATAATTGATAAATATGAGCCTGAATTGCTTTAATAGGGTCTTCAATTTCATCAAATTCTCGCTGAATTTCACCTACAACCATTTCTTTTGTATGATTAATCGCCTCAATAGCCAATTCTTCTTTTCCTTTAGGAAAATAATGATACAGCGAGCCTTTAGGAATACCACTTTCCTCAATAATGTCCTTAAGCCCTACACCATAATATCCACGTATTCGAAAAAGTCGAGAAGCAGCTTCAATCAGAACTTCTTTTGAGCTACTTTTGTCTGCCATAGCTGAATCACTCCTTAAAATTATATCAACCGGTCTATTAGAACTATACTGACACATCATTTTTTTGTCAATGTAGATAGCAACAATGATAGGATTTTCTTTGATTCAGGCATACCTATCAATAACAAAAAGAACACCTCATTGGGTGTTCTCTGCAAGTAAAAAGAATCGTAAAACTTTTACCATCCTTAGGACACTGGCCTTTTTAATAAAAACATTTCCATCAATAGAATAGCGGACTATCGTTTAAAAACATATATCGTTATCTTCAAGGATTCTTGTCATGATTTTTAAAATCAAGAATAGCAATTACAAACATGCCAAAGCTTAGCATTAGGGAAAGAACTTCAAAAGTACCCACTCATACATCGCCTCCTTACATCAAGCATTTCCTGATCAGAGATTGTCCTATACAGGAAAACATGAAGTACTGGCATTTCAACGGCAATAGTGCATTAATAATAAAAAAAGAGCACACCCAGTAAGAGTGTGCTCTCGTAATAATCATGTTCATTGAAAAATCGAAAGTTCATATTAATAGGAAGTTGACTTCAATCTAAACTCTGACTAGAAGCTCTTGATTTCCGCTTCTGCTATCGAGTTATTTTGAGCCTCTTCATTTAATACTCATACATCCTGCTCCAGTTATTATTTTGGTACAAAGTTTAAGTCATTACTTACCTTTTAATAAGACCGACCAGCGTTTCCATCCTTTTTCTTCTTTCTGCTCGCGCTTGGATGGCCTGGTCAATAGTAACTGTGATGAAGTGACATTTCGATAAAGGTCTAGATTGAGAAATTAAATCTAAATCTTGGCTTATGACGGTTCCTATTGTAACAAACCCCCCTCCTGTCATTGCATCATTATGTAAAACAATCAGTTCTTCCTCATTTGTAAACATAATAGATCCTATAGGATACGCAAAATCAACAACATTCGAAAAACTAGTTCCTGCACCGAATGGTGGATATTGCTCAGTGAATGACACTCTTGGGCCAGTATATCGGTAAGCAACCCGGTTGGATTCATGCGAAACGATCCATTCCGAATTGAGGAAAGTTTTTAACCCTTGATCGCTCAATAAGTAACCCGATAACCCCATCGTGACACGTAATTCTTGAAAATCATTAAAGGTTGGGACGAATTCTAGTGGAGCAGATTTACCAACCTGTTTTGAAGCCCCTGGCAATGGTTCATTAATCTGTATTCTATCGCCTACGGCTAACTTTCTGCCATCAAAGCCGCCAATCTGGCTTAGTTCGTAGGTTGATTTACTACCTAAAACATCTTGAACCTTTATGCCACCAGAGATACTTAAATAACTTTTCACCCCTTGTTGGCAAGCTTTTATCGTTAAAATGTCTCCTTCTTTTACTTGGTGGGTTTCCCAGAAAGATAATCGTTGGTGATTTAAGTATGCTTCCATTGGAGCACCTGTAAGGGCAATAATTAAATTTCTATGAAATTCAAACTCTCCCCCTAATAATGTCATCTCAAGTGATGCAAACTCAGCTGGATTTCCTACAAGTAGGTTCCCAATAATAAATGAATATTTATCAGCTGCTCCTGATGGCGGTACGCCCAGATGATACTTCCCTACGCGTCCCATGTCCTGTACCGTTGTCCATAACCCAGGCTCCTTAATTTCTATCATTTAAAAATCCTCCATGAGCTCATCGATATACTTTTTTCCTTTTTGTACATATTCAAGTGGAGAAAGATCAATTTCTTTTACTTTATTATGATACGTTCCAGCACGTACGCTGCTTTCGATCTCATTATATTCAGATTCCTTAACAGGACGATACTTCCATATATCTCCTGGTCTTGCCAAAAAAGAAGTCTCTTCTAATGGGTTTGTTTTATCTACTAAAGGGATAGCTGATCGTCCTATTAGTTGATAGCTACCTGGTCCATTGACTGGATAAATCACATTGAATGCACCACCTATACCAATGCCTCTTTCCGGCGTTTCTGTACGGGGACTATTATATTTTGGTGCTTGAATGATCTCTTTTGGCTGCAATCCAAGCGGAAAATGCCAACCCGTTCCTGGCAGAAATCCAACCATCGTAATTAAATAGGGTGTCTCTGAATGAGATTTTATAAAAGATTCTTTGTCGGTAAACCCATTTACTTTCATCACATATTCAAAGTCTGTTAAGTCAGGGGCAGGGTGTCTGCTCTTAAAACGCATGGAATATTCTCTTGACACTGGATCGTCGTACCATGCTGGTATTTCTACTATTCGTACTGATAAATTTAACTTTTCAGGATTGCTTTTCGTCAAATCTATTTCTTTTAAATAGTCCAGCAAATCTCTTGCTGAGACGATGTCCGGGTTATACCGAACTAAATAGGAGGCATTGGATGAAACAATATCAATAACGCCTGGAATCTCTCTTTTTCTCAGCTCCTCCGTCACCGCAATTGCTTTAAAGTTACTCTCAATCCTCATATCACGAGAAATCTCAGCATATATGTATTCGTCTCCACCGAAATTAAAATGAGTTTCAGGCAAATTAAACAATAATTGTCGCCCCCTTTATTATTTCAGCTTTTTCATCCGCCTGCTTATTGTCGCAGGACTAACACCTAGTACTTTAGATAATTTATCGGCAGTGCCGTATTTTTGCATCCCTCTTTGAATAAGTTGAGTTTCTAATTCTTCTACCGCTTCTTTAAGTGGCATTATTTCTAAAACCATTAGTTGTGTTTTCTTTTTTTGAACTTCCCCGTACAGAAATTTCAATGCATGCTCTCGTTTTATCCATTCTCCCTCGCCCAATAACGTTAATCGCTCCACTATATTTTGAAGTTCTCTTACATTTCCCGGCCATGCATATGTCTCTAAAACTTCAATAGCTTCTGGTGTGAAGCTTTTCTTGATATCATACATTTTTTTAAATTGTTCCAGAAAATAAATGGCCAAAGGAAAGATATCTTCTTTTCGCTCACGTAATGGCGGAATACTAAATGGAATAACATATAATCGGTAGTATAAATCCTCCCTGAATTCACCTTGGTTCACCAACTCTCGTAAATCCTTATTCGTTGCCGTTATAATTCGAACATTTACAGGTTTCGGCTGGGTCCCGCCAATTCTAGTCACTTCTCGTTCCTGCAACACACGTAATAGCTTCACTTGCATATTTAAAGGGAGTTCACCAATTTCATCGAGAAAAAGCGTGCTGTTATCAGCAATCTCAAACAAGCCTGCTTTCCCATTTTTATCTGCACCAGTAAATGCCCCTTTCTCATAACCGAACAATTCACTTTCTATGAGATTCTCTGGAATTGCACCGCAGTTAATCCGAACTAGCTGCTTGTTACTCCGTGGACTGGCTGAATGGATATGGTGAACAAATACTTCTTTCCCAACACCGGATTCACCTTCGAGTAAAATTGTCGAATTAAATTGGGCTACTCTCTTTATCTCTACTACTAAGCGCTCAATCGTTTTCGAACGATAAACAAGTTGTTTTTCGTTAATGTTTAAATCATCATGATATTGTAGCGGTTGAAAACCTTCGTCCGATTGATCTAAAATTGAGGATCTTTCTTGTGTAATGTCCCTTGAAAGTACAACTACTTTTTCTAATTTCCCTTCGTGGTATACCGGGGTTGCGACCGACCAGACTCTACTTTTCCCCATGGAATCCTGAATCGATGTAACCTTTTTCATTTGTTTCTTGCATAGTTCAAAAACATTAGGCTGAAAAATGTTTTTTCTAGTAAACTCACTTATATGCTTACCAATTATGTTTTCTGGATTATCCACTTTCCAAAAATCGTGAAGAAACATACCCGCTACTCGAATGATGTTGCCGCCTTCGTCAATGACGAGTATTTGTTCCTGGGAAGAAGCATATACCGTTTGTAAATCAGAATTCAGATTTCGAACAAAGTCTAATTCTTTAACAGAATCCTCGAAAACTTCACGCGAGAAAAAAATATGTATGAGTCCTTTTATTTTATCTTCCATTCTTAAGGGGTAAAAATTCCCTACTGTATGTTTAAAGTTAATAGAGGCGTTCACATTTATAAGAGTTTCCCCAGTCATGACTCTATCAAGATTTTTATCGATAGTTAAAAGCATTTTATAGTCTCGAAACTGTAAAAATGAACGGTGAAGACCTAAAATACTTTCTGCTGTTTCATTAATGTATTCTATTTGGTAATCGATATTCGTTCGGACAATTCCTACTCCAGCTCCATGTAAAAGGAGATTTAAATCCTTCAAATTCAACTCACTGATTTTATTCCGTGCTTGTTCAATTGTAGTGTAGCCGACAATTTCTCCATTAGCATCTTCCCCTATAATCAGAGAAACGTTATGGAAAAATTCAACAGGCGTGAACTGTGGGACTTTTAAAATATCATTTTTATAGCTAATCGGCTGTGATAAGTCTTCCTTTTGAGCAATTTGGTGCATTAGAATCTCCATTGTGCTATAGCCCACTAAAGACCCCTTATCCTTTATAAACACAATATTCGCTTTATGACCTGATAATTTTTGAATGACAGATCCAATAGTGCTCTGAATATTAACATATACTGAAATCGGTTTAAGAATATCGTTCCAAATAATCAACTTACTCACCCCTCCCGATAACTAAATCTTTATTTTATTATACTTTTTATAGATAAAGATATGAATTCAGAAGTATTTTAATATATATATTATTTTGATTATTAGGTCGATTATATCTTTTATTAAGTATCTGAAATTTCAACGACAAGTGAAAGAACTAAGGCTTAGTTTGAGAAGTTTACAAATTAATTGAAGAGTGTCTAGAGGGATACAATTACAATACAATTCGTTATATTGGGGGCTAAACAGAATGACTCCGGCATTCAATACCGGAGTCATCTACTAGTCGACTAATCTATAAATCCTTTTTAAAGAGCATATTTCAATATTTAAAGGTCAACTACTATACCAATATACATTTTAGGACCAGTACCTTACTAGATAATCTTTTTAATAGGTACAATCTCGACGCCGCCCTCTTTTAAAGCTTCTACAACCTTTTTAGCCAGAGTTGGCGCTCCTGGTGTATCTCCATGAATACAAATGGTCTCTGCTTTAATGGAAACATCTTTTCCATCGTGTGTGATGACTCTTCCTTCTTTGACCATACGAACAACTCGCTGCGCCATTTCTTCATAATCATTGATTTGTGCGCCTGTTCTCGTTAACAAAATGGATCCGCTTTCAGTATGCTCCCGGTCAGCATAAGCTTCTTTTGCAACAGGGACACCCATTTTTATCGCTTCTTCCATCACTTCAGATTGGCTAAGCGCAAATATGACCATTTTTGGATCAATAGCATGAATTGCTTCTAATATTGCTCGTGCTATAGTCTTATCTTCCATTGCTTTCATAAATAAAGCTCCGTGTGGTTTACAATGCTGGATTTTGACATCTGCTGCAGCGCTGAATTCTCTTAAAGCACCTACTTGATACATCACATAGTCTTTAATTTCTAAGGGTGTACAGGTCATGAAGCGACGACCGAAGCCCAATAAATCAGGAAACCCTGGATGCGCACCAATCCCAACATCATATTTCTTTGCTAGTTCCACTGTTTTTCTCATAACATGGGGATCTCCGGCATGAAAACCACATGCAATATTAGCCGAGGTAATGGACTGCATTAATTCTTCATCATTACCTAATTCATAAAGACCGAAGCTTTCACCCATATCACAGTTCAAATCTACCTTAAACATTGTTTTCACCCCTCAAGCACTTGAATTTTATTTTCTGCTAAAAATTGAGTCGTATAATTACCACCTATAAACTGGTTATTTTTCATGATTTGTTTTAAAAGCATGAGGTTTGTTTTAACTCCCTGTACGTCAATCTCATCAAGCACTCGCTGCATTTTTTCGATTGCTTGATCACGTGTGATGCCGTGTACAATAATTTTACCGATCATCGGATCATAAAAAGGGGTCACCGCACTGCCTTCAATGATGCCAAAATCAAACCTTACATCGTTTTCAGGTAATTTCAACCTAGAAATTACTCCAGGACTAGGAAAGAAAGTATTAGGATCCTCTGCATAAAGTCTGCATTCAATCGCGTGTCCTGTTTTGTTTATCTCTTCCTGTGTGATTGTCAGTTTTTCCTTTGCAGCAATTTTTAACTGTAGTTCAACTAAATCCAGTCCCGTTATTTCTTCAGTTACTGGGTGTTCTACTTGCAGACGAGTATTCATTTCAAGAAAATAGAAATTTTGATTTTCATCAAAAATGAATTCCATTGTGCCTACATTTGTATAGTCTATTTGTTTTACACCTCGAATGGCTGCATCTAACAATTCTTTTCTAAGGGTATCATTTAGAAATGGTGAAGGGCTTTCTTCTATCACCTTTTGATTTCGGCGCTGGACTGAACATTCCCGTTCAAATAAATGTAAGACATTTCCGTATGTATCAGCGACAATTTGCACTTCAATATGGCGGGGTTTTGAAATCCATTTTTCTAAAAAGACAGTTCCATCCTTAAAAAATGAAGTAGCTTGTTGCTTCGTCGCATCAAACACTTTTATTAGCTCGGCATCATTTTGAACAAGCTGCATCCCAATACCACCACCACCGGCGCTAGCTTTTAACATGAGCGGGTAACCAAGATCGTTCGCAATCAGCAATGCTTCATCAACTGACTCAATGCTTTTATCCGTACCTGGCACAACCCTTACGCCCGCCTTTTGCATTTGGGTACGAGCTTCAAGCTTACTGCCCATAATATGTATTGTTTCCGCAGAGGGACCGATAAAGACAATGTTTTCTTCCTCACATCTGCGTACAAATTCCGGATTTTCAGATAAGAATCCATACCCAGGATGAATAGCATCGGCATGTGTTTCTTTTGCTACCTGAATCACTTTTTCAATATCAAGATAACTCTTTTTCGCTTGAGCCGGACCTATGCATACAGCTTCAGTCGCTTCACTGACATAAGGAGCCTCTGCATCGGCTTCGGAGTAGACAGCGACTGTTTGAATGCCTTCCTTATTACATGTACGAATAATTCTCCTAGCAATTTCCCCTCTGTTTGCAATCAGCACCTTTTTAAAATAGCCCATTTACTTTTCCTCCTTCCTTCCACAAAAATGATTACTGTTCAATGATTACCGCTATTTCCTGTCCAGCGTCTAGAAGGTCCTCGTCCTCAACAAAGAATTGCGCAAGAACCCCATCTGTTTCTGCTTTAATTTCATAGAAGTTTTTCATAACTTCCACCATAGCAAGAACATCGCCTGTCTTAACTGTATTTCCTTCTTTTACGTACACGTCTTTATCAGGCGCTGGTTTGCGATAAAATACTCCTGGGATTGGTGATAGAACTGTTTTTTGTTCAGCCATGATTGATTCCCCCTATTTGTCCTAATACTTGTATTTTCATTTGATTGATTTTATCTTTGTATAATTTTCTCGCCTCAAGGGCTTCATTAATATCAACAGCAACAAACCGAACCTTCTCATTTGTTTTAATTTGAGCCATCTTGTCTAAATCCGTACTAATAATTGTACAAATCGTCGCATAGCCTCCACCTGTCACAGCATCGTTTAACAAAGCAATCGGTTCGACACCATCTGGTACTTGAATGGATCCGATTGGATACCCTAGATCAACCACATTAGAAGGGTTGCTACCGGCACCAAATGGTTGTTCACGCTCTACGAAATTCAAACGCTCCCCTTTAAAACGGTAGCCAACACGGTTTGCTTCCGTTGTAACCGTCCAATCGATGGAGAAAAAGCGTTTTTTACTTTCTTCAGTCAGACGATAACTGCACAATCCTACAACAACACGAATCTCATTCGTTTTTGAGAAGACCGGAATTAATTCATCACTTATCCGTGTTCCAATCGCAATCTTTGATTGGTTAGCATTACCGATTTTCAAATGGTCCCCAGCTTGGAGTGGCCTTCCTTCGAAACCTCCAATTCCGCACAAAGTATATGTGGACCGTGATTCCATAATAAGCGGCACTTCAATTCCGCCAGCTGCCGCTAAATACACCCGGGCTCCTTGTTTAACAAAATCAAATGACAGCACATCTCCAGCCTTAACTTCTAAAGTTTCCCACATTGGAACATACTGATCATTAATCTTTGGCGGTATTTCCCCTCCTGCAATAGCAACGGTTACATCTTGTTGAAATTCTAAGACTGGCCCCATATAAGTAATCTCGAGAACAGCTGCATTTTCATCATTCCCAACAAGTAAGTTGCTTGCTCTGTATGAGTATTTATCCATTGCTCCCGATGGTGGCATCCCCACTTCATAAAAGCCAATTCTTCCATAATCTTGAATAGTCGTTTGAAGTCCAGGATTAATAACTTTAATCATGCATATAACCTCCTTATCACAGATTCTGAAAACGCATTTGGATTTTCGAGAACATCTTTCGGTTTAAAGGTGATATCCTTCGTCAAATATCGGAATTCCCCATTTTCAACTTGTTTTCGAATATCTTCATATTCCTCCATCGAAATGCTTCGATATCTAAAAACATCCCCTTGTCTAGGGAAGGTCATTGACTCTTTAAAATCATGTAAACGCTGCTCTTTTTCAAAAATCGGTGCTGCAGCAGTTCCAAACAATTGATAACCACCTGCACCTTGTACCGGATAAATAACAGCAAATGAACCGCCGAATCCGAATGCTCTCTCTGGCGTATATGTTCGAGGGCGGACATATTTAGGTGCCTCGATTTGCTTCTCGTTTGGAACCATTTGATAGCACCATGGCAACCCCGGTACAAAACCTATCATCGACACAAGATAAGGGGCATCCGTAATTGATTTAATTAAATCTTCTTTTGATTGAAAGCCATTTGTATGTGCCACATATTCAATATCTGTTGATGTTGGATCCTGATGTCGATCTCTAAAACGCATTAATGCCTCATGTGTCCAAGGGTCTTCAAATAAAATGGGTACATCAACTGCACGTGCAGTTATTTCAAAGTTCTCCAACGTAACATCTTGTTCAAGTTCTTTCAATTTTGAAATTAAATCATCTGGATGAATGAGATCTGGATTAAACCGAATCATATAAGAAGCATTGGATGGACAAATATCCAGTATTCCTGATACCTTTTTTTCTCGTAACGCCTTAGTAATTGCCATTGCTTTAAAATTCGTTTCAAGACTCATTGCCTCAGCTAATTCAACAAAAATAAACTCATCACCGCCATATTCGTAACGGGTCAATGGACTTCACCTCATTTATTGGATTTATACAAGAACGTTGCAATATTCATGCCAAAACTGATAATCATATTATTTATCGATTTTTCAGACTATTAAACTGATAAAACGTCTAAATACCTTTCGTAATATTTCAATATTGAAATATCATCTTTCATAAATGCAATATATTAATAAATTACTAGATCATAAGGTCTAAAATATAAAAAAGACCACAAAGCGTTTTAGGCTTTTGCAGTCTCTCACATTTATGACTCTTGTTTCACATGTAAAATTTGAATTTTTCATATCCTCAAAAAAATATCTATAATGTATTTTTATCAACGAGCCCATTACTACTAATAACCCAGCTGTTTATGAACGACGTTTATCAGTGGCTTCCCCTCAGAAAAAAGCTTTAAATTTTGCAAAAATAACTCCATCACACGATCTAGATGTTTTGAAGAGTTGTATGCGTTATGTGGAGAAACTATTACATTTTCAAGCTGCCAAAAAGGATGATCTTTAGGTAAAGGCTCTACTTCAAACACATCAAGTGCTGCACCAGCTATGTGCCCATTGCTCAAACATTCAATTAAATCTCCATCGACAATGGTATTTCCGCGACCAACATTAACTAAGTAACTACCTTTTTTCATTTTATTTAACCGTTCTTTATTAAAAAAATAAGAGGTCTCTTTGGTAAATGGGAGAGCTAATACAATAAAATCTGATAGAGAAAGTACTTCATCCACTTGATCCATGCCCATAATCAAATCAGCAGGTTCATATTCTTTGTTCCTTTTGTCGGGGTTCCGACGACATCCTATCACTTTCATTCCAAGTACTTTACATCTTTTTGCAATTTCAAAGCCAATGTCGCCATACCCGATTATGCCCACTGTTGCATTTTCAAGGTCCGTCACAGGAATTTCAACCCAATTTTTATTTATTTGATTTCGGATTATTGTATGCACACCTCTCGCTAGCGAAGATAACATGGCAATTGTATGCTCGGCAATCGGAACAGACGTGCAGCCTTTTACATTGGTGATGATGATATCGCTGTTTTGAATGTCTTCATTCAGCATGGCCTCCATTCCCGCACTATCTGAATGGATCCATTTAATCTTTGGAGCCTTTTTAAGTATGTTAAGATTATCGTGAAGTCCCGACGTATAGAGGACATCGAACTTTGATAAATCTACAGTTGCCTGTGGTTCAGGTTCGCCGAATTCCCATGGTTCGACAACAACTTCAGAACAAATCTCTTTAAACTTGTTTATGTATTTTTCCGGTATATCGACCCTTACATAAAGTGAAGGAGCTGCTTTCTTAGAACTGGGCATTATTAAACCTCCTCAAGAACCTATTGATTCCTTTTTTATTCATTGCAGGGGCGACAATCTGTGAATTTGAATTCTTCTTCTAATTCATTCCATCTTCATTACAATAGGTGAAGCCCAACCAAGAGCTTCACCGTTTGATTCTTTTTATCTTCTTTCTGGAATTACTTTTTATGTTCACTTCAAGAAATCTGGTTGCTCTTTTCTAATTCTATCCCAAAGAGGTTGAAAACTCAGCCATCCCTCATATTCAGTTCCCGTTTGTTCTGCTGTTAATTTGGCATACTCCTCTTCTATAAAAATGGGCTTACCTACAGATTCAGCCATAATCTGTGCTTGACATGAACGTTCCATGGTTATGAACCACCAAGCAGCTGAGTCTACAGATTGGCCCACTGTTAACAACCCATGGTTGCGGAGAATGACAGCTTTGTATTGACCTAGAGCCCTAGCGATGCGTTTCCCTTCTTCAGATGCATACACCACACCAGTAAAATCATCAAATAATGCATGGTCATTATAGAATTGGCAGGCGTCTTGCGTAATCGGATCTAGTAATCTCCCTAAAGAAGACCATGTCTTTCCATAGACCGAATGAGCATGTGCCGCTGCAATGGCATCCGGTCGAGCTTTATGAATTTCTGAATGAATGGCAAAGGCAGCACCATTCACTGAATGTTCACCCTCTACAATATCACCTTTATGATTAACCAATATAAGATCTGAAACGGAAATTTGACTAAAATGCATCCCAAACGGATTGACCCAGAAATGGTCTGTATATTTAGGATCACGAACCGTAATATGTCCAGCTATCCCCTCGTCGAAACCAAATTTTGAAAAAAGACGGAATGAAGCTGCCAATCTTTCTTTCCGATGATTACGTTCTTCTTCCAATGTATTGAATGTTGCTGGTTCCAAGGAAATTGTCTTTGTCATTTTTCTTTCCCCCTTAAATCATTTTTTGCTTGTTTGGGCGTATCATCAATTAGCTATGGTATCCACGTCGTCATTACCTTCTACATCTTGATTTATTTCATTCTTGGAACTCATTAAAGTAAGTATTGTAATAACCACAAAACTAGTAGCGAGCCCGTACAGAATTGGTTGAGTGGAGGAAGGCCCATTAATCACCAATCCCACAATAATAACGATCATGCTAGCTAGAATGGAGTAAAATGCAGCTGTAGCCGTGACTCTCTTCCAAAAGAAGCCAAGAATGATCGGAAAGAACACAGCACCGGATAAAATTGCGTAAGCTACATCTAATGCAACTAAAATGTCTTGAATCCATATCGAGACGATTATCGTCAATACACCAATCGTTAAAGTTGTAATCCGAGATGTTTTTAAAAATTGACGTTCACTCATTCCTGGACCGATATATTTTTTAATGATGTCATTAACAACTAAAGTAGATGAAGCAAGCAATGTTCCTGAAGCAGTGGACATAAGAGCGGAGACCACACTTGCAATGACAACACCTAATAGACCAGCAGGTAAAGTTTCCATTGCTATACTAGTAAAAGCATTTTGTGGATCGCCTAAATTAGGAAGGATAATAAAAGCGCACATTCCAATGATACTGATTGCAATCGCGTAAAAAACACTATATATTCCTGCTCCAACCGTTCCGCCACGAGAAATCGCTTTGGTTCGTGCGGTAAAAAGACGCTGCCAAATATCTTGACCCACAACTACCCCTAAGGTAAATAGTAAAAAATATTGAAAAATTGTCTCTCCGCCAATGTTGCCTAACTCGAAATGTGATGCAGGGAGATTCTCTTTAAGTGAGCCCCACCCTCCTGCCTTAGAGATGCTCATTGGAAGCATGATAAAGAAAATACCGATCGTCATAATGACGAATTGCACGACATCAGTCATAGTGACTGACCACATTCCTCCTAATATTGTATAAAATAAAACGATTCCACCCCCGACTATCATGGAAATTGTTAAATTCCAACCAGCCAAAACATGTAAAATCGTCCCCATTCCAATCACTTGCGTTACAGTCAACATAAATGTATAGATAACCGAGACTAAGGCACTGATCAATCGTGTTTGTGAATTGTAACGCTTCTCCAGCATTTCACTGATCGTCAAAACTTTTAAATCAAATATCTTATTTGTTAAAAATAACCCTATTGCGATAATGCCTAACCCGATCATTACCACTAGCCAAATACCGGATATTCCAAACTGATAACCTAACTTTGCTGTTCCTAAAGTAGAAGCGCCCCCTAATATTACAGCAGCTAAACATGATAAATACATAAAATGCCCTAGATTACGCCCAGCTACAATGAAATCATCTGCCGTTTTTGCCCGTTTAGATCCGATTACTCCTACAATGATTAAAACAGAAAAATATAGAATCATGATCGTTATATCCAAAATATGCATTTACACATCTCCTTTTGGGGTTTTTTGGTTTAATATATCGCTGTGTTTTAAAGATGGAAGGAATGACATTTCCACTGATTCCTTCCATCCATTTGAAAAGGAAATTATTTGTTAAGCTGTGTTTCCAAATCTTCCACTCTCTCTTTTTTCTCCAGTTTTTCTTTTTTTGCAAGAGCGATAAGTGTGATGAACTCATAGACAATATTAGCGGCGGCGGCGGCGGTGATTTGTCCGTGATCGTATGCAGGTAAAACCTCAACAAGGTCAAATCCTACAAAATCTATATTCGTCAAACCTCTAACAAAGGTTAAAGCATCATCAATGTTGGCCCCTGAAACTTCCGGTGTCCCCGTTCCAGGTGCATAAACAGGATCTAGAAAATCAATATCAAAGGATAAAAAGACAGGGCCATTTGCTACTCGCTCATGAATGACCTCTAGCATTTTCTCAACACCCATTCGTTTATAATCGTTCGTCGTATAAACGCCTAAGCCTAAATCCCGAGCATCCTGAAGATCCTCCGGTCCGTATAGTCCTCCCCTCATACCAATTTGTAGAGATCGAGATACATCTATGAGACCTTCTTCTATTGCGCGGCGAAAAACGGTTCCATGATTATATTTTTGATCAAAATAGCTATCCCACGTATCGGAGTGGGCATCGAATTGAAGCAAGGCAACTGGCCCATGTTTTTTTACGATTGCGCGTAACTCTCCTAGAGTAATAGAATGATCGCCTCCTAATGAAATAGGAATGATCCCTTTTTCAATGACAGGAGTAAGTTCTTCTTCAATCTTTTTATATGTTTCAGAAATATAGCCCGGAATGATTGGAATATCCCCATAATCAATCCCTGATATATAATCAAAAATGTTAATATCCTGTTCAGGGTTATAAGGACGCAAAAGAATCGAAAAATCGCGAATAGCTTCTGGGCCAAATCTTGCCCCAGTTCTAAATGATTGCCCTGAATCAAATGGAATACCCGTAATGACAAAATCCATATGTTCATCTAGCTGTTCAACAAATGGAAGACGCATAAATGTGCGCACTCCACAAAAACGGGGTGATTTGAATGAGTCCTTCGGTTGATACTTCATCATGTAATATCCTCCTAAATTTCTACTATATTTGTATAATTACAAATTCCATTCCTGCCACAACCTTGGCATATATTCTAATGTGATTTTTAAAATATACTTTACGATTAGTAGGAAGGAACACTCTCAGATTGTCATAGTAAATCTATCGATTAATAGTATTACCATGTGCTCAAGCACCTATTTTTTCTATTGCAACTATTTTTGTAGACTTAATTAGAACGCCGTATTTGAGACCCTCACTTGTGAAAACTATTGTAGACGCACTGGCAATATGTACTGGATATTTGCTACAGCATAGTAAACGCCCCCATGTTTTTCATAATTTTCATCTTACCTATTACTTAAGCAAGATTCACGCCAACTATTTTTCAGATAATTACGACGATTTTAGCTATTTTTTTATAAGAATTTGATTTAAAATTAAATCAAACCCTTATTCTCTAATTTAATTTTTGATTATTCGCTCTTTTTGATTAATATTTTAATCAACACCTATAAAAATAAAAGGAGGCGAACGTATTGGATGATAGAATGCTTGAGCAGGAGTTAAAAAAAATTATCGAAACATCGAATAATAACATTACAATTACAGACGAAAAAGGTATCATTTTATACTCCAATCCAAAACTCTGGGAGATTTATGGTATGGAACCTGCCTCATACATCGGTACATCTGTATATCAATTAGAAAAAGAGGGACTTCTCACACCATCTATCAATGCACTCGTTTTAAAAGAAAAAAAAGCGATGCGTATTATGCAGCATACACAAACAGGGCATGTTGTCATGTCAACAGGCTATCCCATTTTTAATAAAGAAGGTCTTCTCGTTAGGGTAATTAGCTATGGTCAGGATCAAACCGAGATATTGCAATTGCAGGAACAATACGAGCAATTACAACGAATAGTAAAAGGCTATCAAACAGAAGTCGAGGATTTAAGGGAAAAAGAACTAGATTACCACGATATGATTGCTAGAAGTAATGCAACCAAGCAGATTTTAAAAACGATCCACAATGTTGCTAAAACTGATGCCACGATTCTTTTATTAGGACCATCAGGGGTAGGGAAAAGTACATTTGCACGCTCTGTTCATAATCAAAGCAATCGAAAGAAAGAACCCTTTATTGAGGTGAATTGCAGCACAATACCGGAAAGTTTGTTTGAATCAGAGATATTTGGCTATGAACCAGGTTCTTTTACAGGAGCAAACAAACAAGGAATGCAGGGGCTGATTGAACAAGCTGACAGTGGTACTCTTTTTTTAGATGAAATCGGGGAACTTCCACTTGCCATGCAGGCTAAATTATTGAAAGTGTTACAAGAAAAAAAAATAAAGCGTATCGGTGGAAAAAAAGAAAGCCTTATTAACTTCCGGCTAATCGCAGCAACAAATCAGGATTTGAAGGGGATGGTAAGTGAGGGAAAGTTTAGATTAGACTTGTTTTATCGTTTGAATGTGATACCTATCCAAATTCCTGCATTACATGAACGTAAAGAAGATATACCGCTCTTAATTCAACATTACTTACAGAAAACAAATGATAAATACCAGAAATTAAAAAAATTCCATCCAACGACTTATGAAGTATTGAATCATTATCAATGGCCAGGAAATATACGCGAATTAGAAAATTTAATTGAACAGTTAATTCTGATCATTGAGGAACCCATTATATTTCCCAAACACCTTCCCCAAGCCATCACAGGACAAATAGAACAAACAGAAAATTCCTCTTCCCAAACAATCGAACAGGAATCAGACGAGAATCACGATCTAAAGAAGACTTTAGAAAAGGTTGAATTACAACTGATTACTAAAGCATACAAACAATGTAAAACCACTTACGAAATGGCAGAATATTTGGGAGTTAGCCAGCCTACAGTCATCTATAAATTAAAGAAATATAAGAAGTACTTTTGAATGATATCTTGTTACAAATCCCCTCCATAATAAACAGTACGCCTTTCTTTCAACTGTCTACTATAGGGGGATACTATCATTGTAATGAAGTCATTCTATTAGGCTCCATAGATAACCGATTAGAGTTGTACTATTCCTTATTACGCCCTACAACCTCTATAAGATCAGTCAGCTCGCGAATTTCATATGTTGGCTTAATTCCTAGATTATTTTCCTTTTGATGCGGATTGAACCAGCAGGTGTCAATCCCATAATCTATTCCTCCTTGAATATCGGAGGTCAAAGAATCGCCCACAATTAAAACTTTAGCTTTGTCTGTAATCTGTAACTTAGAGAACGCATAATCGAAAATACCCTTTGCAGGTTTCTGGAATCCCGCCTCTTGAGAAATTATAATATGCTCAAAAGTATTGCTAAGAGGAGAACCGCCAATTCTTGATGTCTGCACATCGGTGAATCCATTAGTAATAATAGCTAGACGACAATCTGCTAGATTCTCACAAACTTCCACAGCTCCCTGTAAAAGATGGATTTCCTTACTCAAATAGTTAAGATACACACGGCTGAACATCTCTGCCTCGATGTCAAGCTCATGCTTGAGGAACAACCTCTTAAATCTCTCCACTCCCAGTTCTGATAGATTAGTAAGTCCCTGTTCCAAATCTCTCCATAATACCCTACTAATCTCTTGATAACAGGCTTCATAATCCTTGACTCCTGTAGGTAAACCGAACTCAAGGAAGGCTCTATGTAGTGCCCTTTTTTCCGATATACTAAAGTCTAATAATGTATCATCAACATCGAATAATATAACCTCGTATTTCATTAGTACCTCCATTACTCATTACCGACATGTTTGAACAACTATCTCAATTACTTTTCATAAAAATAACATGCATTGGCTACCTTTTTTATAAATTCCATCCGTTGAACAAAATTAGGGAAAATGACCAAGAAACAAATTTCAAATAGTAACTTATAAACAGAAAATATTCTAGTGGCTATTTCATCTCCTAGTGATTTTAGCTGCTAGGAAAAATAATGACTAAGTAGCCCTTGTTTTTTGGAACTATTGTACACTATATATTGTAAATACAATATATAGTGTACAATAGTTCCATCTAAATTTTCACATATTCCGTTAGATTGTGGTAAACCACCTATATTCATTGATTTAGGTTAAGCGGGGAACTATGTGCTTAGTAATTATGTATATAAAGCATATGATAGGATATATGATAGTCGCACTATTAAAAAACACAAAAACAAATAAAAAGTTTAAAATGAGGTAGTTTAAACAATTTTCGTCTTATATATTGTTGGTTTAGCCTCACAAACAGTCATTCCTAGATGGGATATGGGGATTATTAGTGATACAGGTGAACTCTATTTTGATTTATCAAGTGATATTTCAAAAATAAATTTAATACCTTTTCACACTCTCTATCAATATTTTTTTGAATTAAATGCGAACGTAGACGATTGGGGCAGTATATCACTTTTGAATATTTCTGCAAATATGCTTTTATTTTCACCAATGGTTTTTTTCGTGCCGTTAATCTGGGAAAGATGAGTTTCTTTTAAAAAAATATTTTTGTTAGGTCTAAGTGTCACTTGTATAGCTGAAGTTTTTCAATTTTTTGTAGCACAGATATTGACGATGTAATTTTAAATACAGTGGGTGTGATAATAGGCTATTGGGGTATTTTATTTCTTAAAAAACTTAAAAGTAAGGGATAAGAAAAAAAGACTAGCTGGACATGGTAATATCGCAACGAAAAGTAAATACTTAAAGGATTCATATAGTAACCTGGTGGATTCTTTGCCGAAATTATGGATGAAAATAAAAGAATTCTTGTTGAACCATAAAAAAACCCCTATCCTTTCTATAACATTATAGAAAGAATAGGGGTTTTCTATTTTCTATTATAAGAACATATTGATGATGAGTACACCAGCCAGTCCTACTAGTGAAATAATGGTGACCATAACGGACCAGGTTTTAATGGTTTTACCTATTGAAAGGTTAAAGTATTCCTTGTAAATCCAAAAACCTGCATCATTCACATGAGAGAAAGTTATACTTCCTGCCCCAGCAGCTAAAACCATAAGTTCTGGACTTACACCTGTGGCCCCGACAAGAGGTGCTGCAATCCCAGCCGCAGTCATACCAGCTACGGTAGCAGACCCAATGGCTACCCTTAGGATAGCAGCTATTAGCCAAGTAAGGATTAATGGAGAAAGCGTTGATTCAGCCATGATACCTGCGATATATTGATCAATATGACTGTCTATCAGTACTTGTTTGAACGCACCGCCACCAGCTATGATTAATAGAATCATAGCTATTCCGCTGACCGAGTCTGTAAGGGATTTCATGATTTCATTCATTTTTTTACCTCGATTAAGACCAAAGGTAAAAATGGCAAGAATAACAGAGATTAAAAGAGCCACAGCCGGATTACCTATAAAATCAACAACTGGCATAATCGATGATTTAGGCATAAAGATTTCTACAAACACTTTAATGGCTATCAGAATCACCGGCATGAGGGATGTAAGAAGACTGGTTACAAACCCTGGCATTTCTTCCTCTTTAAATTCTTTAGGATTAAATAGCTCTTTTGGAATATCCGCTTCCAAATCTTCTTTATTAAACAATTTCGTAAATAACGGCCCACCAATAATAATGGCAGGAATCGCAATGATGATCCCGTATATTAAGGTCTTACCCAAATTTGCCTCAAATACACTGGCTACCGCTGTTGGTCCTGGATGTGGAGGAACAAATCCATGCATCGTGATAAGAGCAGCTATAACAGGCATACCGATATACAATACAGGTACTCCTGCTGCAATAGCAATCGTAAATACTAATGGAATCAAAACGACGACTCCTGTTTCAAAGAAAAGGGCGATCCCAACAACAGAAGCTGTAAGAACAGCAGCTAGTTGAACTCTCTTTTTCCCAAATGCTTTGATGAGTGTCATCGCTATTCGTTGGGCCCCACCAGAATCGGTCATCAACTTACCGAGTATCGCACCAAAGACGATGATTATAGTGAGATTACCAAGCGTTCCACCCAAACCACTTTGGATGGATGCCATTGCAGCATTCGGTGTCATCCCTTCCAAGATCCCCACTACTAAGGAAACAATAAGCAAGGATATGAAAGCGTTTAATTTAAAAGCAAGCATTAATACTAGCAATAGGGCAACCCCTATACAGATAGATAATATCGGCATTTTTTATCCCCCTTTTCTTTTAAGTGAGAGTTGGCTGCTGTTGCTCCAGCGTCAACCAACTCTTTCACTTCACTTCACTTCTCTTCTAAATCACGTTTTAATTTTTAAGTAACCGGACAAATTTCGTCATGACCGGTTCCATCGCTTCTTGCATACCCGCCATAATAGCCGATAGATGAGCCGCCTTCTGTTCCTGTTCAAAAGCCTGATTTAAATACGATGTGGCCGCCAACGATACCTCTGTATTTACATTTACTTTGCATATCCCTCTTGCAACAGCCTGCTTGATAATCTCGTCTGGTGTACCAGATCCACCATGAAGAACGAGAGGGATACCAACTAGCTGGCGAATCTCCTCTAATAGATCTAGGTCAATATTCGGTTTTCCCGTGTACATCCCGTGTACTGTTCCGATTGAGGCAGCTAGAAAATCAACGTCTGTTTCCTCGACAAACTCTTTAGCAGACTTTGGATCTGTCAATGTGCCGTCTCCTTCTTCTTCATCTGAAAAAGCGCCGCGGGCAACCGATCCAATTTCAGCTTCTACACTGACACCCGCCATATGTGCAATCTCCGTGATTTCTTTTGTAAGGCGGATATTTTCCGCAAGCTCATATTTTGAACCATCATACATGACCGATGTAAAACCGCACCTGATTGCCCGAATAATCGATTCCTTTTCATACGCATGATCAAGGTGAAGAGAAACTGGAACGGAAGATTTCCCTGCGAGTGTTTTTACTAATGCTGCAAAGCCTTCCACATCGACCGTATCAAAATATCGCTCTCCTAGTGCAATGATAACCGGATGATTTTCTTTTTTTGCAACAGTAATAGCTGCTTGTACGGTTTCGAGATTATATACATTAAACGCAGCAACACCATATTTCCCATTTTGTGCTGCAGAAAGAATTTCTTTCGTATTGACAAGCATGCCTATGCCGCCTTTCTATTTGTATTCGCTTACAATCTCCCTTGTAAGCGGCAAATGCCGCTCAACTTACTGATGCAGCAGTTCTGCCACTTCTTTTAAGGTTGTTCTTGACCCAACATTTCCGGGAAAAATCACATAAGCTATCCCAGGAAATTTGCTTTCGCTCCCAGTCAACCAGACCGGAATACCAGGCTTTATTTGACCAGCTACCGTTGCTCGCTTAACGCTAAGGCCATTCGTCCCTATATCACTTGAAGTAATGCCGCCTTTGGCAATAATAAAACTTGGACGTACTTCAAGACGCTTGACGATGCTTGTCACAGCATCGGATATCTTCACTGACAGCTTCAATTCTTCTTCTTTTTTGTTTTCACCAAGATCAAGACGCTCCCGCTTCGTATATACTGCAACCGTTTGGCCTTTACGAATAAGTTCCTCGCTCTTCTCTATAATCCGTTGAATTTCCGCTTCAAACTTATCCGGATACAGCACGAGGTGGACATCGAATTCGATGAACTCAATGAAATTACATGTTTGAAGAGCTTCAAATTGCTCCGTTGTTTTTTTCACATGTGAGCCAATCATAATCAGACCGCCATGATCAGAATGGTCTTTCATAAGTTCTTCTTTCGTTAAAAGTGCTTTGTCACTCACGCCTCCGATGATTTTTGTTAAAGCCGCTGCACTCCGGAACATGAAATGCTTGCCTGCTTTTAGGGCTCGGATTAATGCAATCACCACGACTTTTGCATCAACATATTCAACCGCATTAACAATGATCTTATTAAAATCTTTAACTTCCATCAGTTGACTAACTAATCCATCAATATCAAGATCCCGAATGCTTTCTAGCGACAGATACACAGCATCTTCCGCTTTAAATGCTCCGTTTGACTTTTCTTCTGCCCATTCACCGAGATGCGACGATTTGTAACCAAATGTCCTGTCTTTCGCAAATTCAGTTTCACCAGCCGGCACTAAGGCATGTTCATCCTGCACGTAATGAATGTTATTAATCGTAAAGCGACCGCCTTCTTTAAAAAAGGGCATGATGACTTCTCCATCAAACTGCATATCTGATTGTGCTTCGACCGTCTCTTTCAACACCTCTGTTTCAAGAGGATAATGACCACGCAGCGTTGAGTCCCCACGACTGATAATGATGAATTCTTTGTTTTGCTTTTCAGCTGTGTGCTGGATGACATTTGCGATTTCCTTATGTGCTTGTTCAGTTTCAGCAGCTGTAAAGCCTCTCGAATTTGTCAAAATGAAAAACATTGAATTCTCTTCAGCGAATCCCGCTTCGATACTTTCAGCCGACCAATCTGTATAAACGGAAATACCGTGAACGGTTTGAACTCCCGTTGGATCATCATCAAGAACGATGATTTTTTTATTGAAATCTTGCAGTTCCTTTGCGAGTAGTTCATTTACAACCATTTCATCCGGAACTGTCGGCAGATTGGCAAATGTATTCTTTACGTTTAAATTGTTTGAATAAGTCACTGTCAATTTACACCCTCCTTACTTCCACGTTTGCCAGTTTTTCATAATACTGCACGATACCGCTATGGTCATCGCCCGCTTTTCCGTCTACTTTAAGCGCATGAAAAATTTCCAGAAGCTGGCTTGATAGTGGAAGTGGAACTCCGATTTCATGAGCTGTTTCCATTACGTTTGTGATGTCTTTTAAATTAATATCAATTCGTCCTCCGGCTACGAAGTTCCTGTCAAGAATAAGAGGTACCTTTGCATCGAGTACAGCGCTTCCAGCAAGACCGCCGCGAATTGCATGATACATTTTTTCCACATCAATACCCGCTTTTGCTGCAAGAACAAGTGCTTCAGACATAGCCGCGATGTTTAGGTTAACGATAATTTGATTCGCCAATTTTGCTGTGACACCGCTGCCATTCTTGCCAACTAATGTAACATCCATCCCTATAGAGTGGAGAACATCTTTAACAGATTCGAATACGCTTTCTTTTCCACCAACCATTATCGCCAGCGTCCCGTCGACCGCTTTCGGTTCACCGCCGCTTACCGGAGCATCCATCATTTCAACACCCTGTTTAGCGGCTTCATTTGCAATTTCAACCGATACGACCGGTGAAATAGAGCTCATATCAATGATTACCGTTCCTTCTGTAGCCGTTTCCAAAATACCATTTTCACCAAGCACGACTTGTTTCACATGATGAGAAGCAGGCAGCATCGTAATAATGACATCACATGTCTCACCCATTTCAGTTGGTGTACCTGCTTTTGCCCCTGCTTCTACAAGCGCCTCCACAGTTTGCGTATTAATATCGTAAACAGTTAATTCGTAACCTGCTTTAAGTAAATTAAATGACATTGGTTTTCCCATGATACCCAATCCAATAAATCCAATTTTTTTAATCAATTCCAATTCCCCCTTCTTCTAATAACACTTTTAATGTGTTTTTTAGACAAAACTGCTTAAGTGCAGCTACTTTTATATGAGAGGACCTTTTCCCAATGCTCAGTCCAAAACTTGACTTATAAAGCGTTTTCAAAACCTTATAATCGATTGTACACATTTTTTATAATTTTGTATACATTTTTTAAAAAAATGTATACAAAAAAATTATACTTTTAAATAACCCTACTTAAACTTATACTTTAAGGTAAGAACAAATCATGATTCGGGAGACGATTGTATTGGTAAAAAAAGATAACGTTCATGCCTATGTACAGGCTTATGAATATATAAGAGATCGGATATTGAACGGAGAATTAGAACGTGGAACGAAGCTGGTCGAGGAAAGGCTAGCAGAAGAAATTGGTATTAGCCGGACGCCAGTGCGTGAATCCATTCGTAAACTCGAACAGGAAGGGCTTATTAAACAAAAACGCGTTGTGAACCCAAGCGATATGGATCTTCGTCATATTTTTCAGGTACGAATATTACTGGAAGGATTTGCAGCACGCCATTGTGCTAGTTTCATGACGGAAGAAGCGCTTGTAAAGCTCAAAGAGTGCGTGGATATTGGCAGCACAGGTAATACGGAAGAAGTAATGTCAGCGAATAATGAATTTCATGATATTATTGTAGGCGCAACTAACAATCCTATGATGATCGATATAATTGACCGAATGCAGTCCATTATTTATTTGTTCCGGAAAACAGTTGTCTATCATAAACGGCCGTTTTTGATTGAGGAACATCATGATATTTACAAGGCCATCCTTCTTCATAACGGAGACGAAGCGGAGCGGTTAATGAAAGAACACCTGCAGAATGATTTAGAATTTTGTTTAAACCGAATGGAGACACAGCATTGAACTACCCACCATTCATCTCCCCCTTACCGTTGTGCTCTCGCCCTTCACACGCTTGAAGAGGGAGTCTTCTGGCGGGAAATGATAAAAAGACATTTTCCTACCTCTATTTGAAAATGGTTTTTCCCTTGTAAGGCCAAGAATATTAATAACTAAGCAAGATTTTTATTATTTATCAGTAAGTTATTCATCTTTTAACAAACCGAATACAGTTCTATCAAGGTATTCATTATTCAATAAGTAGTAGCACTTTATCTTTCCTTTTTTCTAAATCAACTCAAAAAGCATCTGCTTAAACAGATGCTTTTTTTGCTAGTTTCTTCTATATATATTTAGAAAATATTTCATATAAAAAATCCCCGTTCGAAAAAGGGTGCTTTTTCGAACGGGGCATTACTTTAATTAATTACTTGGAAAAGAAAAATCCGTTTTATTTTCGATTTCTTTAGATTCAGGCCATCTTTCTGAAACGGTTTTGGTTTTTGTGAAAAAGCGGACGGTGTCTGGGCCAAACATGTGGCCTTCTCCAAATTTTGAACGTTTCCATCCACCAAAGTTGTGATATCCTACTGGGATTGGAATAGGTACGTTTATTCCTACCATCCCTACTTCAATTTGTTCAGAAAATTTTCTAGCAGCAGCACCGCTTTCTGTAAAGATCGTGACACCATTCCCAAATTCGTGATTATTAACTAATGCAATAGCTTCATCTAAGTTATTAACACGTACTACAATACGAGCTGGGCCAAACACTTCATCACGATAAATTTTCATTTCAGGAGTAACATGATCCAACAGTGTTGCTCCTAAATAAAAACCTTTGTTTGTTTCGCAAATTTCTGGATTTCGACCATCCACACATAATTCTGCGCCTTCTTCAAGACTTTCATCTATATACTTGATGATTGTATTTTTCGATTCTTGAGTAATAACGGCTCCGAAGTCTGCATTCTCGTCGTTATATGCTCCCACTTTTAATTCTTCAACACGAGTTTTTAATTTTGCCACGAATGCTTCAGCTGTTTTTTCGCCAATTGGCATTGCTGCTGAAATTGCCATACAACGTTGGGAAGCCGATCCATACGCAGCACCTAGGAAGGCATTAACCGCTTGATCTAAATCAGCATCAGGCATAATGATCATATGATTCTTTCCGCCACCAAAAGCAGCGACTCGTTTATTATTTCGGCATCCCTCGTGATAAATATATTCAGCTACCCTCGTGGAACCTACAAAAGAGATAGCATGTACTTTTTGATTTTTAAGTATGGCATCAACTGCCTCTTTATCACCATTAATAACGCTCCAAATCCCATCTGGCAAACCAGCTTTTTCCCATAATTCTGAGATGAATAAAGCAGCATTCGGAACACGTTCAGATGGTTTCAAAATCACTGCATTACCACATGCAACTGCCATCGTCGTCATCGCAAGCGGCACCATTGCCGGGAAATTAAATGGAGAGATCGCTGCAACCACACCTAAAGGTTGTTTCATGGAGAAAGCATTGATATTTCCCCCAACATTGACCGAATATTCACCTTTTAACATATGCGGAGCGTTAATAGCGAAATCAACAGATTCAATCCCTCTACTAATTTCCCCTTTTGCATCATCGATCGTTTTCCCATTTTCCAAACCTATTATATTGGCAAGTCTTTCTGTTTCTTCTACTAAAAGACTTCTGAAACGGTGGATGACCTCCACTCTTTTTCCGACAGAGGTATTTTTCCATGCTGTAAATGCCGCATGTGCCACATCAACTGTCTCATTCACATCTTCTACAGAAGCATATGGACACAAATTAATTACTTCACCCGTTGAAGGACTATACACATTACCAAAGCGTTCACTTTTGCCCGCTTTCATTTCTCCGCCAATAAAATGTGTTAATTTCTTTGTATCATTTTTAATTGTAGTCATTTTTATTCCTCCTAATTTTTATTAGATACTAAACCATCATTTTTACTTGCTATTAATTCCTTGACCATTAGATATACAGATGCCATATCCTGCTCGCCATATCCTTTTTCCACAGCCTCGGAATATAAATCAATTAATTTATCCCCAATTGGCAATGGAGTCTGGTTTTCGTCTGCCATTTGTTTTGCCAGCTTTAAATCTTTTAATAAGAGATTTGTTGAAAAACCTGGATTAAAGTCGTTTTGTGCAATATGACCTTTATAGTTTCTTTCATATATTCTGCTTTGACCGAAACTAACACTTAAAACATCATAAATCGTATCTGCTTTCACACCCATTTGTTCTCCAAGGGCAACAGCCTCTGCGACAGCTTGTGTATAAAAACCAATCATTAAGTTATTTAATAGTTTAATAACGGTCCCCACACCCACACTTTCACCTAAATGAAATGGATTGTCACCCAATACTCTCAGTAATGGCAGAGCTTGTTCATAAACCTTTTTGTCTCCACCCACCATGATCGTTAGGGTGCCATTTACTGCCCCAGAAACGCTTCCACTTACTGGTGCTCCAAGATAGTCGATTCCTTTCTCCTTGGTAATGGCATATATCTTTTCATTTAATTGAGGAGAAATGGTACTAAAATCAATAATAGTTAGAGCAGAATCTGCGTTTTCAACGATTCCACCATCTCCTAAGTAGACTTTCTCAACAATTTGTGGAGTAGGAAGACTTGTCATGACAATGTCTACCTGCTTAGCCAAAAGCTCAGTAGGGACACCTATTTTTCCACCATCTTGTGAAAACTTCTTTTCTGCTTCAGAATTTGTATCCACACCGTAAACGGTATATCCAGCTTTCACAAGATTAGTAGCCATGGGCAGTCCCATATTTCCTAAACCAATAAAAGCTATTGTTTGAAATTCCTTCATATAGTTCCCTCCATATTTATTAATTGTTTTCATGTTAATAAAAAATTGTATATAACAAGACCGCTAAAACCAATGCGATCATTGGAACAACAACACTCAGAATAAAAATTGGCTTATAAGCCCGTTTATGTGTCTCATTACTTACTACTCTAATGGTTGTGACCACATAACCGTTATGGGGAAGCGAATCAAGTCCACCAGAAGCAAGTGACGAAATACGGTGCATTGCCCCTGGATCTAACCCTTGTGCATTATAAAGAGGAGCCAAAATTGGAAGTGCGATTCCCAGTCCACCTGATGCTGAGCCTGTAACACCAGCAATAATCGTCACAGCAGCCGCTAATCCTGCATAAGCCATTCCAGGCATACCAACAAGCGAATCTACTATATATGTAAATGCTTGTGACTCTTTTGCAACTGCACCGAAACCAACAACTCCACAGATATTCGCAGTTGCAATGATAGCGTTTTCACTTCCTTTACCAAAAATCATGCCATATTTCCGGGTATATTTATTCATCAGTACAAGCCCAACGATAACCCCTAAAAATAAAGCCACTAACGCTGCACCAGTTGGAGAAAGAAACTTTGACACGATATTCAAAACAATGACTACTACAACCAAGGGTAAAATAGCAATCAGAATATTCGGTAATTTTTCGTCCTTTTTCATTTCTACCGTAGCTGCTGTTTCTGCTAATGCTGCCCCACCCGTTTCCGAATTCGGCAAATTGAAAAACTCTCCATCTTTCACTGCTTTAGAGACCATGCTCTTAAGCCAAAAACCACCTAGAATCATAATAAATACAGCAATGATAACACCAATCAAACCACCTGCTGTTGGCTGAGTATTAAAGAACTCCATAGGTATCAAATTCTGAACTTCTGGTGATCCTGGTGAAGTCATTGAGAATGAGATAGATCCAAATACAATAGCACCTGGAATAAATCGATGAGGCAGATTTGCTGCTTTAAATAAAGAGACTGCAATTGGATATACCGAAAATGCGACGATGGCAATACTTACTCCACCATAGGTCATCAAAGCACAAGCTGTAACAACAGCAAACACCGCTCGGTTAGCACCTACTTTGATTTTTATCCATTCTGCAATTGCGTCTGCGGCTTTCGTTTCTTCCATCACCTTTCCAAACACAGCTCCAAGTAAATATACTAGAAACCATGAAGCAAAATATCCGGTGAACCCATCCATGTAATTCACTGTAAGCGCTTTCTCCAAAGGCAACCCGCTTGTTAATGCTAGGATTGCTGAAGATACTAATGCAGCAATGATGATATTAACTCCTCGCATAGTAAAAATAATTAATAAAATTAAGGCGGCAAAAAATCCTATAAAGCTAATGACCATTAAGCACCTCCACCATTATTTAGTTTTTTTGATTCGACTCTTACCTATAAACAATGCAATAACTGTGCCACATTTGATTTATGTGAAAACACACAATTATTTTATTTTCAAACTAAAAAACTGTATAACTAATTATACAGTTGTAAAATATTTTGTTCAGGTGTCTAATCAAGTAGACAATTCTATGTTATATTCCTTCAATTTATTGTATAAAGTAGCTCTTGAAATCCCTAATTTTTTTGCTGCACGTGTTTTATTTCCCTTTTCTTCTTTAATAATTAGAAGTAATAATTCTTTTTCCTTATTTAATCCTGCATTTTTAAGGCTTTCAAATGAGTTAAAACTTTCAAGTTTTGTTCTTTCCATTGTTGTGAATTCTGGAATCTGCTTTTTTTGTTCTAAAAAATAGCGCTGAAAATCATCAAAATAAATATCATGGCCTTCTACCAATGTAACTAGCCTTTCTATTACATTCACCAGCTCCCTGATATTTCCTGGCCATTCATACTCCATCATAGCTGCTACCGTTTCTCTACTAATCTCTTTAGATGGTATCTTATATTTTTTACAAATTAATTTAATAAAATGACCAATAAGAAGTGGAATATCATTTTTCCTTTCCCTTAAAGGTGGAATATAGATGGGAATGACATTCAAACGATAATAAAGATCTTCTCGAAATTTATTTTTTTTTATCATATCCTCGATTGGACGGTTGGTCGCAGCTATAAGTCGGAAATCGACAGAAATAGGCTTTGATCCACCAACTGGTTCTACTTCTCGTTCTTGCAGGACACGTAATATCTTTGATTGCATATGTAAAGGCATATCACCAATCTCATCGAGAAAAAGGGTCCCTTTATGGGCTAAAAGAAACTTCCCTGGTTTCCCTTTTTTCTTTGAACCAGTAAAGGCCCCTTCTTCGTAACCAAATAGCTCCGATTCTAATAATTGTTCAGGTATAGAAGCACAGTTAACACTGATGAAAGGACCTCCGCTGTAATTACTAAGGGAGTGGATTGCCTGGGTAAATATCTCTTTTCCTACTCCACTTTCACCCGTTATCAATATGGATGCAGGTGACTTTGCTGCACGACGAGCAATGTTTTTTGCATGTGCAAAGCTTTCACTCTCACCAATGACTTGAGCAAAGGTTATTGGATCCTCTTTTGGAGGCTGTTGTTCAATATTAATGTTAGAAAGTGAAGGATTTTTTGTGACTTGTAAGTCCTGGATTCTATCAAATATCCTATATAATTCAGATACCCCTTGAAAAACGAGTATCCCTATCCCACCGATTATTTCATTATTCCTCCAAATAGGAATACGATGAGCAACCACTTCCTGTCCTTGCAAAAATTGAACTTGATTCCGTTCTGGAATACCGGTTTGAAGAACAATATGTAAGCGGGTTCCTTCTATTACACTTACTACATGTTGACCAATAGCTGCACCTTGTTCCACCCCAAGATAACTACTATATGCTTTATTAATCATTTTGACGAAACCATTTTTATCAACTACAATAATGCCTTCATAAATATTATCAAAACAAACATTAAACCATTCTACCTTAGTTTCTAGCAAGTTCATTTTGTGATAGGTTTGGGCAAGAACTTCTAAAATTTCATGCTGAGTCAACACACCTATCAAAATATTTTGATTATTAACAACAGGAACACTAGCTTTTGTCAGTGGCGAAATGTCTGATAATATTTCTTGAAAGGAAAGCGGTTTAATCCTCCGGTCATAATGTATTTCGATTGACTCGGCTAGGGAAGTGTCTTTTAACAAGGATTGCATAATCATAGATAAAGATAATACACCAAGAAAATGTTGATGTTCATCAACAATCGGTACCTCATTCAATTGATTCTTTATAAGAAGCTCCGCTGCATCTTTTAACGTAGTGGTATTACGCAAAAAAACAAAATCCGTTTTCATCCAGCGCGCAACTTCTAATTCGTCTCGCTGAAAATGCTCTTTATGTTCTACTAAATTATGTCTCATTGTTTCCCCTCCCCCAAAAATATAATATTTGGTAGATACATTCTATCATTTTGTAAAATAATCACATATATCCAAATTATATCATCTCTTCTTGCCCAAGTGAGTTTTAACTCTAGACGTATTTTGATAGTCGAAGCATAAGCATATAGGCACTAAAAATGAGGGGTCTAGGTTAATCTAGATCTGATCCAGGAGGGATGAAAAATCGGCTCCATCATTGGATTAGACATTGGAGAAGGAGAAAGTAAGACAAGCTTTCTCTAAATAAAGGAGGCTTAGGAAAATCACTATTGATTACTTACGCTTGAAGAGATTTCAACAGGTAACATTATCAGGGGCCAGTCGTTCAGTTCTTAGAGGAGATAGACTACAGTATCCGTTTTACTGTTAACATCGAATGTATGAAAAAGCATATTCGTTGTATTAACATAGAGTAATAATTTCACTCCATACGCTAAGCTTTTAGCGCTTCTTGTTCAACCTTTTGCATAAATTCCTGTACTACTTTATTTTTGCTTTTCTCGCTACCTAGTTTCAACATAGCTCTTCCTACAAAATTAACTCCTTTGTTTTGCCCCTCATAAATAAATTTCGTGTGTGTATCAGGAATATGCATGGATTTGATTTTCCCTGGTATAACGGAAGAACCCGGCTGTACCGCTGGCAAACACTTTATTGTTATTGAGAACGATATTTTGCGACCTGCTAACCTGTTATTTCTAGGAAGAATCACCATTATTCCCTTTCAATGCCTAAAAAAATTAAAAATAAAACGACAACAATCTGAAATATTAGCCTGAATTGATTCCCTTACTATTTCGTTTGCTTTTTCTTTTACGTATAACAGCTATCACCAATAAAGACAGCGGAATAATGGTTTGTATTAATACTGCATAAATAGGAAAAGTTTCGAGGTTAAAACGCTCCAAGTCCATTGAGTTAGGCATTGACCAAAAGCCGAAAACTATCATTAAGATTCCTAACGGCCATATAACGTGCCGATAATCCGAAAGATTTAACCACTGTGCGGTACCTAAAACAGTTGCATAATAAAACACAGAAATTTTCACAAAAGCCCCTACTACCCAAATGGCCATGACGATGGACTCCATATGTTCAAAAAATTCGCCAAAACTGATGTAACGAGCTACGTTCATCAGAGGATAAACCTTAGTTTGTGTCGTTGTTCCGAGTACAAAAAGAACGACAAGATTTACCACAACTAACGTGATCATCACAGCAAAGACCGTCAACATTCCATACTTCATTCCTTTTTTCTTATCCGCTAAAAAAGGTAGGAGAAAAGTCATAAGAAAAAACTCCGTGAACCATCCACCCGGAACAATTGAACCCTTGATTGGAGGCATAATCCCTTCCCCTAATATAGGGAATATATTCTTAAGTTCAAAATCGGGGAACACCAAAATGATTGCAATAAGCAGTGGAAATATAAAAAGAGGGACAAATAATTGGGCAGCCCTCCCTATTCCTTCTAAACCACCTTGTACGACGAAGGCACAGAGGACTGTCATTGTTCCCATGATCACGATTATTGGTGTATTAATTAGAAAGGAGTCCACTACAAATTCTGCATACTCTTTGATAATGATTCCCGTGATCTGTACATAAAAAAACAAGAATATAAAACCGATGATTTTCCCCGCTAATCGGCCAATGATATGTTCACTGAATTGGATAACTGTTTGTTCCGGATAAAGTTTGTGCAGTTTATATGCGATATACACCGTCACATACCCCATGAGGGACGCCAAAATAGGAGAAAGCCAAAAATCCGTATTGGCAAATTTCGCTGTGACGCTTGGAATCCCAAGAATAGCGGTAGCCACGATAGTTGGATACATCATGACTGCCATTTGTAGTGATGAAATTTTGCCTTTCTCCATCATCTTTCTCCTTTCTGTGATAGTATGGAAAATCGAAATCACGCAGCCCAAAGATCGATTCACTTTGCATAAACTCTCTAAACGGTTTTATAAGTGCTCTCGCCCATATAACGAGCCCCACCAATATCAAAAAAAAATCTAATTCAGCGTGTTTTCGTTCCCTTATTTCGCTTCCTTACAAAAGCAATCACCAACAAAAGCAGAGGAATAATCGTTTGCATCAAAATTCCATGAAAAGGGAAGGCGATGATATCATAACGACTAACTTCCATAGAGCTAGGAAACGACCAAAAGCTGAATTCTACAATTAAAATCCCTATCGGCCATACAACAGGCCGATAGTCGGAAAGATTCAGCCACTGGGCGGTACTTAAAGCAGCCGCATAATAAAACACAGAAATTTTGACAAACGCTCCTACTACCCAAATGGCCATAACGGCGGACTCCAAATGTTCAAAAAAGTCGGCAAACCTGATGTATCGAGATACGCTCATCAGAGGATATACCTTAGAGGGTGTCGTTGAACCGAGTACAAAAAGAACGATTAGGTTTACCACAACTAACGTCATCATCACGGCAAAAACAGTCATCATCCCGTATTTCATTCCTTTTTTCATATCCGCTAAAAAAGGGAGGAGAAAAATAATCAGAAAAAACTCGCTGAACCATCCACCCGGTATAATAGCACCCTTTAGTGGAGGCATAATCCCATTCCCCAATATCGGGAATATATTCTTAAAATCAAGATCTGCACTCAGTAGGATGATTAAGATACAGATTGGAAAGATAAAAACAGGTAAAAACAATTCGGCAGCTCTCCCTAACACCTCTATACCTCCGCGTACGATAAGTGCACAAAGGATTACCATCGATGCCATGATCACGATAATCGGGGTATTGACCATAAAAGAGTCGACAATAAAGTCTCCGTAACCTCTTAGGATTTCCCCCGTGATAGGGATATAAAAAAACAAGTATAAAAAACCGAGAATTTTCCCCGGAATCCGACCAATAATTTGTTCACTGAATTGGATAACCGTTTGTTTCGGATAAAGTTTGTGCAGTTTATAAGCGATATACACCGTCGCGTACCCGATGAGGGCAGCTAAAATGGGGGACAGCCATAAATCATTTAGAGCATATTTTGCTGTGATGCTTGGAGCCCCGAGTATAGCTGTAGCCACAATCGTAGGATACAACATGATCGCCATTTGCAGAGATGAAATTTTACCTTTCTCCATCATCCTCCTCCTTTCCTCTGCATGAGGTAAACGATATCCGCCTCAATCATGGGCCTTTACTTTTCCATAAACTCTCCAAACGGCTTAAAAAAAGTTTCAATCCATGCAGTGGGTCCTGACATTTGTTGAATGTTGAACATGGACAGAACCAAACCCATGAGGAGCAATGAACAAAAAGCCATTTTGTCTTTTTTAGGATTTTGTTTCATTTTCGGCCACTCATACAAAATGATTAGAGCTACAATTACGGTTGTACACAAAAATGTCCCCCATCTCACTTGTCCTTCACCTCTTTCTCAGGCAGCCCCGCCGGTTTGTCTATATAGCCCTGTCTGCGAATATGTGCCACAACATCAATTTCCACTTCAATCTCCTCAAATTTCTCATTCCAGTGGTTTTCGATTTTATTAAACTGCTTAGGATATTTCCGATAGAATTCTTTACCTAACCCTATAATGTCAGCTTTCTTATTCTGAGTATGCAGAAAAGCCATCTCGATACGCTTTTCTATCTCTTTTTGATAAGATCTTTCTGCATCCTTTAGTGCTTTTGGACTTGAAAGAATCAAATTCGTTCCATTCTGAATAACAGTTCCTTCTGTATTAACCTTCACTAGCAATTTCCATTTCTTATTTTGAATTTGTGGAACCAGCTTGACTTGTGCCGACACAGGATTTAAAGATATCTCCCCTTTTTCACCTTTGGGTTTTAGGGTCACTGTGTAGGATTCTATTTCATCTCTTAACCACAATATCCCTCTTGTTTCTTTTTCCGTCATCGTGCCAGTCATTTTATCTTTATTTAACACGGCTGCTCCGACAATGTAAGGAATCCCTTGTAATTTCTTTTGACCTTTCCCAGGCGGTAAAATGTCAATTAACGGAAGTGCAGCAGCGTGAGATTTACCCGTTAACATTTCATCTAAGTTCTGTAATGTGACCCGCATCCCTATATGTAAATCAGTTAGTTCCCTCATCACCTCCCCTGAATAGGTTTCTAGAGGAGGCAATGAATCAAGGATAGGCTTAGCTTTTCCTTTGCTGACATACACATATGCTCTCTCCCTTGGCTGCGGATGGCGCAGCAAGAAATCCAGATGCTCTTTTATTCCTTCCTTTGCTACCTTTTCGCCGAATACAAATACTTTACATTGTCCCCAAAAAATTTTGCGTGGAATCTTGCTTTGAAGCTTAGACAATGCATCTGAAATATTGGATCCTTTTTCGGATCTCACCAATGTTGTAGGTACTCCACCTCCTCCACCTGGCCCGCCTTGACCGCCTCCGCTGCTTAATGACTTAGGGATAAATACTTGGATGGATAGCTCGATTTGATTATCTTCCTTTTTTTCGATGGCCGCTGCTGTGACAATCGCCAAATCATTGATTTCCACTCGATCCCAACACCCGCTTACTAAAGGGATTGTTCCACAAATGCCCAGAAAAAGCAGGACGCTTTTCCTGAAGTGACCCCTCTTTACCTTCTCCAATATCTTTGATCGCCTCCAACCAGTATTCACTCCGTTTCACTTCCCCTTTTGGGTTTTGGCCCCTGTCCTGGAGACTGACGGTTTACGTTAGATTTCCCTGTAAAGCTCGGGCGTGTATCCATCATCCACATAGGAGATCTCCATAGTACATCTTTCAGTTCTTTACCTTTTAAAGGTGCAAGTGGTGCTAAATAGGGAACACCGAAGGAGCGCATGTTGCACAAATGAATGACTATAGCAATAACTCCCATTATTATGCCAAGCAGTCCTAAGGTACCGGCAAGAAGCATTATTGGAAAACGCAGCATCCTTATCGCAATTCCAGCAATATAACGAGGCATCATAAAAGAAGAAATCCCCGTAATCGCAACCACAATCACCATTGGTGCTGAAACCAACCCTGCTTGTACGGAAGCTTGACCAATCACTAGCGCTCCAACAATGCTGACAGCGGAGCCTACCTGCTTTGGCAATCGAACCCCTGCCTCTCTTAGTGCTTCAAACGTAATTTCCATGATCAATGCCTCGATAATAGCAGGAAAAGGGACCGCCTCCCGGGATGCAGCCATGCTTAGCAGCAGTGCAGTAGGGACCGCTTCATGATGGAACGTCAAAATAGCAATATAAAAGGAAGGAAGCAATAGAGATAACACCATAAAAATATAACGTAACCAACGGATGAGAGTTCCTATCATAAAACGTTGATAATAATCCTCTTGTGATTGAATCAAAGAAAAGAAAGATACTGGAGCAATTAAAGTAAAAGGGGTTCCTTCTACAAGAATGACAGCCCGTCCCTCCAGCAAGCACGAACTGGCCACATCAGGCCGTTCTGTTGACAAGATCTGAGGGAAAGGTGAATACGGATTGTCCTCAATCATTTCCTCGATATATCCACTTTCTAAAATACCGTCCATCTCAATTCGTTCCAGCCGAATCGTAATCTCTTCAATCAGTGTTTTATCCACAAGTCCATCAATATATGCAATCGCAACAGTCGTCTGAGTATACTTCCCAATTTTCATAGATTGCATTTTAAGAGCAGGACTTTTAATAATACGTCTCAATTGAGATGTATTTACCTCTAGAGATTCATTAAATCCCTCTCGCGATCCCCTTATTCCTCCCTCAGCAACAGGTTCTTCAATCGCTCGCTTTTCCCATTTAGACAATCCTAAAGAAAATCCATCACTCTCCCCTTCATATAGAAGAAGCGGGTTTCCAATGGAGATAGATTCAATGCAATCCGCTATCATTTTCACTCTTTTCACTTTTGAAACGGGCATTTTATGTACTAGAAAGTCATTTAATGGTTGTGGCACATTTGCTGATTCCTGCATGAGTGGAGAAAGCACATATTCTTCTATCCCCTCGATGTCTGAAAGACCCTCAATGTAAATAAGCATTGCTCTCGTTTTACCGAAAAGTAAGAACGAACGGAACATGACATCTGAACAATTATCATAAATCAAACGAAGCGTTTCTACATTTTGACTAAACTCTCCATTAAGAGGATCCTCCGGTTTAGAATCCTGGTAATCATTTTGTATATGAGGTTTTTTTTCTTTCGTCTTTCTTAACAATTTACTCACATTACGAATCAAGCTGGTTACCCCCATTTTTTTGCAGGTCGCTCTAACTCCATTTTTCTATGTTTCTTCATCCAGGATATTTTATACAGAAAATCCTGAAACTCACATAACATAATTTTCATATTGAAAAGATTTATCATGATGAAAATAAAGAGACACTTGGAGGAAACGATTATAAATGCTAAGGAACTGGGGATAAATCAGGTCATAATGGAACGTAGTTTTGAAAATGAGGTGAGGGAATTACAGCCAATACTCAGTTTGAGTAAAAGAGCTATTTTTGACGAGTTTCTTCTATAAAATAGCTACTTTTTTAAGTCTCTTTCGTATTCTTTTACCAACCCTTAAAAAAGTCGTATTTAATCCCCTAATTTCTCCATGGCTTTCACTAAAAAGATTCCCCCATACCAGGATCACTCAAAAAAACCGCAAATCCTTTTACTTCAAAGGTTTGCGGTTATTAATACAATACTATCCAGGTAGCGCTTCCTATTATTTTTCAAAAAAGTTCGGGTGGAGTCCAAGAAGAAGATTAGCTATCTATTTCATTCGAAAAAAAAATCAAATAAGCAGCCTAATGGCTGTTCTACCTCTCTCTTGTTCTCTTGATTTTAGGTCCTCCGTTAGGAGCTATGGTTATCATTCAACTAAAGTGTTCTTGAGTTTAACAAATGATGCATTTTTACAGCATCAGTTAAGTTTTCAGGATTAAGTAACTCAGCCGCATCCGCTTCATTAAACAGGCCTTTTTCAACTGCTACTTCCTTTACTGTTAGATTTTTCTCGTATGCCTCTGAAGCTATATTGTTAGCTACTTGATACCCGAATATAGAAGAAATAACGACGGACAAAGATAACGAATTCTCAGCGTTCTTCAAACAAACCGTTTTATTAGCTTTAATACCGTTTAGACATTTTTCAGTAAACAGCGTAATACAATTTGTCAAAATAGAAAAAGAGTCAAATATATTTTTCAAAATAATCGGTTCCCAAATGTTCAAATCCAGTTCGCCTCGATCTACAGCGAATGTAATCGCTTGATCATTTCCATATACATCAAAACAAACTTGCATCATCATTTCGGGTATACATGGATTGATTTTCCCTGGCATAATGGAAGAACCCGGCTGTACCGCTGGCAAATTGATTTCAGCAAATCCTGCCCTAGGCCCTGATGAAAGTAATCTTAAATCGCTGGCTATTTTCGATAATCCACTCGATAATCCTTTTAAGCAAGAAGATATTTTTAAATAAATATCTGCGTTTTGCAGTCCATCGAAAAAATTATCCACTTTGATAACAGCTAAATGTGATACCTCTGGCAAATATTCATATATTTTTTCTGTGTAACCAGGAGCAGCTCCTATACCTGTTCCCACTGCCGTTGCCCCAATTACAATAGACAAGCAATTTTTTTGCAGTTTCTTCATTTCTTCTATTTGTCTCTTGATAAAAGAATGATACCCGCTAAATTGTTGACCTAGAGTAATAGGTACAGCATCTTGGAGACAAGTTCTTGCTATTTTTACAACACCCGAAAATTCTTCTGTTTTATTCGCCAATGAGCATTCGATCTTATTCAAACTGATTAATAAATCGTCTATATAGAAATAGCAAGCCATCTTCATTGCACTAGGAAGTACATCGTTCGTTGATTGAGACATGTTAACATGTTCATTCGGATGTATACAATTATAACCTTTATGACCCGTCAGTAATTCATTTGCCCGGTTAGCAATTACTTCGTTGACGTTCATATTAATTGAGATTCCACCACCAGCTTGATAAATATCGACAGGAAATTGATTTTTCATTTCCCCATTTACTATTTCGTCTACAGCTTGGCAAATTACGTCTTTCTTCTCTTGATCAAGAACTCCTACACTTTGATTAGACATCGCTGCTGCTTTTTTTATATAAGCCATACTTCTTATTAAGTGGGGATATAATTCAATCGTCCGCCCAGAAATTGAAAAGTTCTGACAGGCACGAACCGTTTGTATTCCATAATATACATCCTCATCAATTTCCATTTCTCCAATTAAATCTTTTTCTACACGCATTTTTCTAACACTCCTTTTATTTTCAGTTAGAACAAAAAGAAGGTTGCTTAAATTGATTAATGACAGCAATTTAAACACCCTTCACTTTTATGGAATTTATTAAGAAATGCAGTTTGAAAATTAATCGTTAAACTCAATCACTGCTCTTCCCACATTGACACAACTGCAATCATGGAAAGAATCAAAAGCTTGATTGATATTGTCTAATTCAATACGATCTAACACAAGCTCATCTAATTTAAATTTCCCATCTAAATACATTTGTGCAATCATTGGGAAATCACGGAATGGCTGCGTATCTCCATAAAAACTTCCTTTTAATACTTTCCCAACTCTATGAAAACCTCCTGCTGGAAGATTCAATGTTTTTTCCGGATTAAATGCACCAACGACTACGACAGTGCCACCTTTTCTAGTACTCTTCCAAGCACTTTCGGTCGCTACAGTATGCCCCGAACAATCAATAGCAAAATGAACACCTAAACCTTTTGTCAGTTCTTTTAGCGCTACTTCTACATCCACTTCAGCTGAATTAATCGTATGCGTTGCACCAAACTGTTTCGCAATTTCCAGATTAGCAGGTTTAACATCACAGGCAATAATTTTAGAGGCACCGGCTATATGCGCTCCTTGAATCGCATTGACGCCTACTCCGCCAATACCGAAAATTGCGACTGTAGAACCTGGTGTTACACCAGCTGCATTCACAGCGGCTCCATAACCTGTCGCCACTCCGCATCCGATTAAGGAAGCTTGTGCCAAAGGCATTTCATCCGGCAACTTTACACATGCCATTTCGGGAACAACCGCATATTCTGCAAAAGTAGATAATAAAGAGTTGTGGTATACTCGCTTTCCATCTTGACTAAGTCTTGACGTACCATCAAGTAGAGTTCCTTCAAACATTGGACCAAATGCAGCCTCACATAAATGTACATCCCCTGTTACGCAAAATTCACATTTCCCGCAATATGGAACCCAACTTAAAGCTACTTTATCACCTGCTTTGACACTTGTTACATTTGAGCCGACTGCTTCAACTATTCCTGAACCTTCATGTCCAAGAATAGTCGGCGTTGGCGTCGTTTGATCATTTAAGGCATTTAAATCACTATGACAAACACCAGTTGCTTTTATTTTCACAAGAACTTCATTAGATTTCGGTTCACTAAGATCTACTTGCTGGATCGATAATGGTTTACCCACTTCAGTCATGATAGCTGCTTTTATTTTCATTGTACTATTCCCTCTTTCATGTGAATTTTCAATACGCGAACCAAATAGCTTTTGTTTTTGTAAATGCTTGTAATGAATGAATGGCATATTCTTTGCCCCATCCGCTTTGCTTTAGTCCGCCAAATGGGCTAGCAAAGTCATAGCAACCATATTTATTAACAAAAACCATACCCGCTTCAAGCTGTTTAGCTACCCGATGAGCACGGGAAGTATCACCTGTCCAGAGCCCTGCACCAAGACCATAAATAGTATCATTTGCCTTCTTGACAACTTCTTCTTCTGTTTCGAATGGGATGATGCAGAGGACGGGTCCGAAAATCTCTTCCTGTGCAATTTTCATTTTATTATCAACATCAGCAAAAATAGTTGGTTGAACAAAACAGCCTTTCGCATTTGTTCCAGTTATATCTCTTTCTCCACCAGCTACGATACGGGCCCCTTGCTCTTTGCCACTCTCAATGTAATTTAAAATAGATTCCATATGCTGTTTGGACACTTGTGCACCTTGATCACTTGCTGGATCGAATGGGTCGCCACATTTATAATTTTTAGCGTACTCGGCAATTTTCTCCACAACTTCATCATAAATTTCACGTTGGGCAAACAAGCGGGTCGGCGCAGAACATTTCTCACCTTTATGTGTAAATAACCCATAAAAAGAACGTTCGATCGCTGCATCTAAATCCGGAAAATCGCTAAAAATAATGTTAGGTGACTTACCACCAAGTTCTAATGTTACTGGTTTTAAATTGCTATCTGCTGAGTCGTGGATTAATTTTTTTCCGATATTTGTGCTACCGGTGAACGATAGTTTATCAATATCCATATGACGACTAATATGAGAACCAACCTCACCATCTCCAAGGATTAAATTAATAACCCCCTTTGGCAATACTCCTGCTTCATCAATAATTTCAAACAATCGAATAGCAGAATAAGAGGTTTTATCCGCTGGCTTTAAAATAACCGTATTTCCCATAGATAAGGCAGGCGATAGTTTTAAGACAGCCATTTGAATAGGGAAGTTAAATGGTACAATTTGTCCGCATACACCGATTGGATCTCTCGTGGTTACACTTAAGAAATTGCCTTCTACTGGATTGTTTTCACCATAATATTTATCTGTCCATCCTGCGTAATATTCAAATAAATCTGCTGCTTCTTGCACATCATCGTTGTACGCTTCTGTATATAATTTTCCGTTATCAAGCGCTTCCAATGTTGCAAGCTCTGCATGATGCTCATGAATAAGTTCGCTGATTTTCCGTAATGCTTTCCCTCTATCCTTTCGGCTCATTTCTTTCCATGAACCTTGTTCTAACGCGATTCTTGCTGCTTGTATAGCTGTATCGACGTCCTGCACTTCAGCACATTGAAAATCACCTAAAATTTCTCCATTAGCTGGATTGATCGATTCAATCACTTTATTTCCTGAGCTACCTGTCCATCTTCCATTTATGTAAAGTTTTTTCGTTGTTTTAAGCCATTCATGTGCCCACTCTAGCTTCGGCTGTTCAATTCCTTCAAACTGTTTGTTTTCATGTGTCATGGATCTATACCTCCATTATTTTAGTAAGTTTTTTATAAATTCCCGATCATGTTCTAACATTAATTTAGAAACTGCCGAATAACCCAATCGTTCCTTCAATTCCGTGATAACTGGAATAAATGTATTTGAAAGTTCTCTACATCTTTCTTCATTAGATGTTATGTCCTTTAGACATAGCTCTGTAAAGGAATAAACTGAGTTCGTCAGCATATGTAACCCATTCAATATATTGGCGCCAGCCATTCCTTCAAAAACATTTAAGTCAAGTTCACCATGTTCCAATGCAGCTTGAACAACCCGGTCACACCCAAGGACTTGAAAACAGCTTTGAATCATCGTTTCAGGGATGACTGGATTAACTTTTCCTGGAAAAAAAGAAGAACCAGCCTGAACAGATGGCAGGGTAATTTCTGAAAATCCCGCTTCTGGCCCAGATGAAAGTAATCTTAAATCTTTAGCAACTTTTATTAGAGATGTTGCTAATAAACTTAATTGCTTTGACATATGACCCAGGTCATCGATGTTTTGCGCTGCATCAAATAAATTATCACGTATTGTCACATTCATATTTGTTACTTCACGCAATTTCCCGATAACCACTTCTTTGTATTTTTCAGATGCACCTACGCCATTTCCAATAACAGTTGCTCCAAGGTTAACTGTAAGTAATGACATGATGGATTCTTTTAAAGAATTGTGACGTCTTTTGAGTACCGATGCATATCCACTGAAAACATCCCCTAGCTGAACCCGCATCGCATCCTGTAAACAAGTTCTGGAGATTGTAGTAACACCCACAAACTCTTGTGATTTTTTGTCCATCGTATTGTGCATCTTTGTTAATTCATTATCCAATCCTTCAAAACAGCGTACGATTGCCAGACGAATAGATGTATGACATACATCCGATGTAGATTGGGAAGCGTTTACATGATCTATAGGATGAACAGGCGTATATACACCTAAAGTTCCTTCTAAAGATTCATTTGCTAAATTAGCTAGCACCTCATTAACATTCATATTCGTACCAATCCCACCGCCTCCATGCATAATATCTACAATAAAGTGGTCTTGATAATTCCCGTGAATTAATTGATCACAAGCATTTACAATTGCGGTCCCAATAGATGGGGCTAAAATACCAGCCTCCACATTTGCTAATGTAGCTGCCTTCTTCACCATGGCTAATGACACAATATATTCCGGGAAATTTTTTAATAATTGACCCGAGAAAGAAAGATTTTGCACGGTTCTCAATGTTTGGATGCCGTATAGAGCATTTTTAGGAATATCTACTTTGCCGAAGTAATCTCTCTCCGTCCGTTTTTCAAACTCATCATTCTGACTGATTGAAATCCCTCCTACAAAACTTCTTTTATTAAAAGCGATGTAATCCATGTAGCCTCTATTCTATAAGGATAACGAGCACCACTCTTTTGTTCATATAACGAACATAAAGTTCATATAAAGAACTTATAGCTATTATATGGCCAGGTAATTTATCAGTCAATGAGAATTAATAAATTTTTCTAATTTTTTTGATTAGGGCGAATTAAGCGCATCTTTTTTTTTGATCAAAGTGAAATGATTGACATTCCATTATTCCCTTACGCTATAATAAAAAGATGGAAAATAATAATCAGACCACAACAAAAAAAACCAGCAATAAAGACAGTTCTTCTGTACAGGCTGTAGAACGTGCTTTATTACTTTTGAAGTTTATCGGAGAAAGCACATCACCCATTTCAGTCGGTGATTTGGCCAAACAAGCTGAGCTGAACCGTACTACGGCCTGGCGTTTGATTGGAACCCTTGAAAATCAAGGCTTTGTAGAAAAGGATCCTGTTACAAAAGGGTATCAGCTCGGATATACCCTTTATCAATTAACTTCTCAACATGATCCATATGGTTCTCTCATACGAAGAGCTCGAAGAACGCTAGAAGAATTAAAAGAAGAAGTGGGTGAAACTGTTTTACTTAGTGTTCCTAAGCATGATGGAACTCTTACTATTGATCAAATAGATACCGACCATAGCGTTAGACTAGTCGACTATACTCATACCATTTCACCTCTGCACTGCACATCTAATGGAAAAATTTTATTAAGTTTGCTACCTAAAAAGGAGTTGAACATTTTATTAGAGCAGACTCTTGAACCATTTTCCAAATATACAATTACAGATCCAGAAGAACTGCGCAAAGAACTTGAAAAGATTCGCGTACAAAAAGTTGGAACATCGATTGGTGAACTAGATGAAAATGAAAATGCCATTTCAGCTCCTATTTTTGACAGAAAAAAGAATTTAGTCGCTTTTATCACGCTAGGTGGACCGAGTTTTCGCCTAACAGAGAAAACTCTATTACTATTAAGCAATCGAATGCTAGAAGCCGCTAAAAAAATCGAAGATCAGTTAGAATGAGCTAAAAAAGGTTAAACAATCTCATTTGAAACAAAAAGAACGATGCTGTCATTTTACTGATTGTAAATGCCAGCATCGTTCTTTTTATTTGGTTCTCTACTTTTAACTCTATTTAATCTGAAGATTTTTAATTTTTTATAAAAGTTTGACAAAAACTCAAACACGCAATTATAATTCAGTTATATTCATATAACGCACTTAAAGTTCATATTGCGAACAAATTCCATTCTCCACAAATGAAAACGCTTCCCTCTATAAGCGGCTTCATATTTACCTTTATTAATCTACAAGTAACCGTAGAGGTTTAACAGCATCAATCAGGAGGAGATTCTATGAAAAATAAGAATGCAGCACTTAATGATAATGGCAGTGGTAATACAATTAAATTAGATGATGCACCATTAAACAAATTCCATATTAAAATTGCAGGTCTTACGTTCGGGGCTCATTTCACTGATGGATATATATTAGGTATTATCGCATTTGCCCTATCCCTGCTGACACCTCAAATGGATTTAACACCATTTTGGATCGGGTTAATCGGAAGTTCTGCTTTAATAGGTCTTTTTTTAGGCAGTTTGGTTTTAGGATGGATATCTGATTATGTAGGAAGGCAAAAAATATTTGTCTTTAGTTTTATCGTCATTACCGCTGCATCCATTTTACAGTTTTTTGCAGACAGTCCTACAGAGCTTGTACTATACAGAATTTTGCTTGGAATTGGACTAGGAGGCGATTATAGCGTAGGACACACGATGTTGGCTGAATTTTCACCGCGTAAACATCGCGGTGTGTTATTAGGATCATTTAGTGTAGTCTGGACGTTTGGCTACGTGATAGCAAACTTGATCGGCATTCTTGCAGTCGACTCCGCTCCAGACGCTTGGCGGTGGATGCTTGCTTCATCAGCGATTCCTGCTGTCATCATTTTGGTTTTGCGAATGGGTACACCTGAGTCACCCAGATGGCTGATTAGCAAAGGCCGGGTTGAAGAAGCCCGAGAAATCGTCAAAAAGCATGTCGGCCCCAATATTGTACTTGATGATGAAAGACCTGTACAAACGAATAGCAGTTTTGCAACTTTATTCCGTAAAGATATAAGAAAACGTACAGCTTTCAATTGTATATTTTTCGTTTGTCTCGTTATCCCTTACTTTGCTATTTACACGTTTTTACCAAGCATTCTCGAAGCAATCGGACTAAGTGAAGGATATGGAACAGATTTTCTATTAAATGGACTACTCATTGTAGGTGCCATTTTAGGTATTTGGTTTACTGTTAAATTTTCTCGTCGAGGATTTTTGATCAGCTCTTTTATTGTATTAATCGTTACTCTCACTCTTCTAAGTGTTTTACCTAGCAGTGCAACAGTATTAATGATTCTTTCATTTGCCACCTTCACCTTGATTATGTCTGCTGTAAGTAACTTGGTTGGCGTATTTCCAGCCGAGAGCTTTCCAACAGAAATCCGATCTTCTGGCGTTGGACTGGCAACAGCAATAAGTAGATTAGGATCAGCAATCGGTACGTTCCTACTTCCAATTGGTATTGCAAGTATAGGAATTCAATTTACAATGCTTTGTCTCACAGCTGTACTAATTATTGGAGCAATTGTATCAATTGCTTGGGCTCCTGAAACTAAATCACTTACACTTAGTGAAGCAAGTAATAGCGGAAAGAAAAATTAAAGGATTGTTTATTATTCAGGACTTTTATAAATAAAATCCTTTAAAAGTTTTATATGGTTGCATCAGCAACAGCCAAAACAGGCACCAGCTGTTCCTTTAGCTGGCGCCTGTTTCTTTTTATCAAAACTTCAGCCCATTTCCTTCATCCTCACAGTTTGAATAATACATTAAGATTTAGTTTTATAGATTCTTCATTGATAGTTATTTCTATGCTACTGTTATCAGCTGATCCTCTTTTATCCATTTAATGAGCGATATCGATGCCATCTCCATTATTAATATGAGTAGTGCGGAGGTAATGACTACTACTAAATTAAAAAGGAATAAATTTCTGCTTCAAATAGGAAGAATCAACCTCTATGTTCAACTGCAAGCTCTCCATTCACATATACTTTTGCAGCATGTGTTGCAGAACCGAATCTTAATACAACACGTTCTGAAGCAAGAATGGCCGGCACTGTAAATTCACGTTCATACCAGACCTAGCCAACATGATTGCGGATTTCACCCGTAACTCCTACATCATTGAAAGAGGATGGGACCGCCATCGTCATAGTGCCAGCCAATTTTTCGTCTTTCCAATTTTCATGAAACCCTTCACCTGCATCCAGTTTAAAGTTCCAAATTCCATTCAGGTCTATAAGGTTTCGAGTTTCGGTTACGATGGGATATAACATGTCCAACACTCCTTTAAAAAATAAAATGATTTATTCCTTTTAACTCCATTAACATTTAAAAAATCAAGCAAAAAAAGACAACAATTATTTTTTATCGTTTCGCAAAATATTTTTCAGCATTGTAATAGCCAATATTCCTGACCATTTGCTCACGTAGCTCTTTATCATTAGGCATTAATCCTTGTTCAGTCCAATCGCCTAGGATGTTGCAAAGAATCCTACGGAAATAATCATGGCGAGCATACGAAAGGAAGCTTCGGGAATCTGTCAGCATACCAACAAAGTGGCTCAGAAGTCCGACATTCGCAAGTTCCTTCATTTGTTTTTCCATTCCATCAATATGGTCATTAAACCACCAGCCTGAACCAAATTGAACTTTTCCCGGGATCCCTTCTTCAAAGAAATTTCCGATCATTCCCGCAAGAATCGCATTATCTTTTGGATTTAAATTGAATAATACAGTTCTGGGTAAGGATCCATCTTGATCTAGCGCATCAAGAAAACTAGATAATCCTTCTGCTAAATTGGTCTCTCCAATAGAATCGAATCCAATATCTGTACCAATTAGTTCCTTCATCTTAGTGTTGTTATTACGCATAGCTCCCATATGCAGCTGCATAACCCACTGCTTTTCTGCATACATTTTCCCCAATTCCTTCAATAAGAATGATCGGTAAGCAGTCAATTCTTCAGTTGATAGCTGTTCGTCATTCATCCGTTTCTTGAAGATGATATCCGCTTCTTCTAAAGTGGTGTCTACATATACCATTTTCTGAATATCATGATCCGAACCCCTACCACCGTTTTCATGAAAGTAATTGACACGTTGTTTAAGGGCCTTTATTAGGCTTTCAATTGAATTCACGTTAATTTTTGATACTTTTTCTAATTTTTGAAGCCAGCTTTTAAAATCAGGACGTTCGACAAATAAGGCTCCATCGGGACGGAAAGTCGGAGCAATGGTTATTTGAAAGGATTCGTCCTGCTTCAGTAACTGATGGAATTCGAGCTCAGAAATAGGATCATCCGTCGTTCCAATAAATTTAACGTTTGATTTTTCAATAAATGATCTTGGTTTGAATTCGTGCCTGGAAAGCTTTTCGTTGCACTCATCGTAAATTTCTTGCGCAGTTTCAGGGCTCAGGATTTTTTCAATACCAAAAAACATTTTCAGCTCCATGTGTGCCCAATGATATAGAGGGTTTCCAATTAATTGAGGCATCGTTTCCGCCCATGCAGCAAACTTATCCCAATCCTCTGCATCACCTGTTATATATCGCTCGCCAATTCCGTGCATACGCATGGCTCTCCATTTATAATGGTCGCCTCCAAGCCACAATTGTGTAATATTTTCATAGGGTTTGTTTTCCCATACCTCTTGTGGGGATAAGTGGCAATGAAAATCAAAAATCGGCAGGTTTCCACCAACATTTTCGTATAATTCGATTGCTGTGTTCGTGTTTAACAAAAAATGATCATCCAAAAAGACTTTCATAAATTTCCCTCCTGATAAAAGTTTATATGGGTACCAGCATCGGTTCTACTGTAAGCACTTTCATTTTTTAATAAGCTCATCTAATTAATTCGTTTACTAAACTAATTAATTATATAAATAATTTATCATTTTTTAACTTTTCCGTCAATTAACTCTATCTGAATACACTATAATCTAATAGTATTTGACATACGAGAAACTGTTATAATAAAAATATATCTAAAAGTTGTTGCCAAAATGGGAGGATATTAATGATTACCGGTGATGCAGCATATATCAAAAAAATTAATCGTGGGTTAATTATTAAAGAAATAATAAAAGAAAGCATGATTTCAAGGGCAGATTTGTCCAAAGCTACGGATTTAACAAGAGCAACTATCTCAGCGCAGGTTGCAGATTTATTGGACGAAGATCTAATAGTAGAAACACAACTAGAGCATAACAGTGTCGGTAGGAAGCCTATCATGCTCTCCTTAAACGGCCAAGCAGGATATGCTCTCGGGATTGACATTGATTACGGACGGATTTCCTTCACTCTAAGCAATCTTCTCGGCTGTAGTGTCACCTCCTCTATCAAAGAAATAAATACTACAGACTACTCGGAGATTCTCAAACTGCTGAATAAAACGATCAAAAAGTACAAAGCCAAATACGCTGACAGTCGCTATGGAATTGTTGGTATAGTCATTGCTATCCATGGTCTGGTAGGAAAAGACGAACTCATTCACTTTGTACCACGATTTAAATGGAAAGATATCAATTTAAAAAACGACATAGAAAAGGAATTTGAAATTGATGTTCATCTTGAAAACAATGCTAATCTAAGTGCTTTTGCTGAGCGTATTTTTGTGCATCATGAAGCAGATAACCTTTTAAGCGCAACCTTTCATTCTGGAATAGGCCTTGGAATGATGATGAAGAATGAGTTTTTTCGGGGACATGATGGATTTGCAGGAGAAATTGGCCATATGATTGTTGTTCCGGACGGAAAGCAGTGTAGTTGTGGTAATAAAGGCTGCTGGGAGAAATACGCTTCAGAATCGAGTATTTTTGAATTTCTATCAGAAGAAAAACAAATCCCAAATTTGACATATGAGAATATTCAACGCTGGATTGATGAAGGTGATGAAGCGGTACATAAGATTATGGAACGATTTATTTACTACTTATCCATTGGCCTAAACAATATGATTAACATGTATAATCCGGACGTACTGGTATTAGACAGTGAATTGCTTCGTATATATCCTGATTCCATTAACAAAATCAGGAATAATCTGACCTCCTCCATTAGTCATTACCGAGAACTTACTCTCTCGGCAATTGGAAAAAAATCATGTGTAATGGGGGCATGTGCCCTTGCAATCAAAAATTTCCTTGATGTTCCTATTCTGAATCTTTCTTATGAAAATAGCTATCCCAAATAATAACGAAAAACTCCCCTTTCTGTGTTTCAGGGGAGTTTTTTCACTAATCCTTAATATTTCTTCTCTCAGCCAAGTCTTCAGCAAGTTGAATGGTCCTTTTCTTATTTAATGGATAAAGGAAGGCCAAAATTAAGAAAACAACTATATAGATGACTGCGGGTACTAAGGTTGCCAGTGCATGAATTCCATCAAGCGCTTGTTGTGTTTGTGCTTCTCGTGTTGCATCGTATCCAACCATTGCAATCGCAAAACCGCCGATTCCTCCTGCAATTGCTTGTCCTACTTTACGAGCAAATGAATAGATTGAATATACAGTTCCATCTTCACGAAGGCCAGTTAAATATTCGTGATAATCTATTACATCTGTTACAAATGCCCACACCACAATATTAAAGAATCCGAATCCAAACATCCCTATCGCTGAAATGATGATGAATTGTATCGCAGATAGGTTTGGCATGAAGTACAGTAGCCCATATACTCCCCCCGCAAGCAGCATCCCTATTGACGCCGTTTCTTTTTTACCAAATTTAGCAACGCATGGTTTTGCTATTGGCATAGCAACGAAAACTGCGGCAGTTTGTACAAATCCTATTAAACTTAGGGCTGATGCATTGCTGAAATAATCTTTAAACAAATACACATTAATTGCTCCTATCAGCATCGTACACATCATGAAAATTAAGGATGCTGAAAGGATAGACAATAAAGGCTTGTTTTTGACAATTCCTTTTACAGACATCCTTTATTGCATCCTATTAAACTAACGCACCTGTAGTTCTATAAGAAATCAGATAATTATTAGACAATAAATTTAGTACCGCGCAATATATCCTGCCCCTGGAATAAAAAATACTTGAGCTAGTAAAGTTCCTAATAAACGAGAAGTAACCATCATAAGAGATACACCCTTGAAATTAAGGTAACTTCCCTTTTGATTTATTACGTCATCCGCAAGAATAGATTCTTTGGTATTGTCTTTTTTCGAAGTTACAGAAATTTATTTTCATGGTAGTTCAAGAAGGATTAAACCAATTTATACATAAGAATGTCATCTACATATAAGTCCTCGCTAAACTTTACTTCTTTAATTTTACGTCCTTCCTCTACAAATCCCACACTTTTGTATAAGGCTATTGCCCTCTGATTTGTTGATAAAACTCCTAAACTTACTTTCTCAATTAAAGGGTTTTGTTCTGCCCAGTTTAAAAGTTCTTTAATAAGGAGTTTACCAATACCCATATCTCGATAATCTTTCTTTATCATAGTCGTAAAATAACCAGTATGAGCAAGTCTTTTGGTATTTTTTGAACGAAATACAATCAAACCAATAACTTTTCCTTTAATTTCAGCCACAATTATTGTTTCTCTTTCATTTTCTAAAATTTTCTGTATCCAAGTTCTTTGTTGCTCCGTTGTCTCTTCAAATTCTTCTAAAACGGAAATCATAAATTCGTTTTCTGAAACAACTTCCCTTTGAATTTCTAACAAGGCTTCTGCATCATCTAAATTTCCTGTTCTTAGGGAAACTTGGAAATCATTTTTTGTCATCATTATTAGCCCCTTTACCTTACATATTTCAATAATAATTCCACAAATATGGTAGATACCCTCTTTCACTAACCTGCCCCTTTTATTCTATAAGAAAAAGGCTGCCATATCTGACTGCCCACACTCAATGATCTCACCTTTGTTAGTTCATGATAAATCAAATATTCTTGTGCAGTGCTTTCTGAGCTTTTTGTTCATCTTCTTTTTTAACAAAAACATCATATTGAGTAGAATCCATACGATTTTGGAGATTTTCGGAACCTATATTTATTGGAGTTTTAGTTTTGTATGTTATTCCTTCGCTTTTCAGTTTGGCAACCACCTTAAAATAATTCTCATATCCAAATGTAGTATAGATACATTTCCAATACCTATTTGAAATTAGTTGGGTAGTTACAATAAACACAATCACAAAAACTAGAAATGCAATTATTATATACACCTTTTTAGCTCCTCTTCTTTCCGGATTCTCTTAAAAAAATGTAAGTAAAGGATATATATTACATTACATTCTTTCGCATGTGTACTATTTCCTTCTAGAACTAAACTGCCCCGTTAGTTGCATAAAAAAAAGCTGCCTTAAAGACAACTCCTTGTTCAACTAACGCACCCGTTTGTTTAAGTACAATTTATCACAATGTGAGTCGGTATAATTCATTTATAAGTGAATTATACTTTCAGTTCTGATTATAAAGTCTATTTCGTTAAGTAGAAGTGACACTTCACTAATTTAGTGAAGAATAGTTCTTTTAAAATTAAATAACTTTATTGTCTTTTTACAATTTTCTCGGTATTGTAGCGAGAAATTAGGCTTCTTCTTCAAAATGCCAGTCAGTGGTCGGTGTATTCTATAATAAATTATAGTCTAACCTTAACCTCAGTACCGTCCTTAGCTTTGACATCTACTAGTACGATCCCCTTATAATTTTTCAGTTCCTTGACGATAGGCTTTAGCGTTTTTTTGTCTATTAGTGGAAAGGTAAAGTCCAGTTTTTTTCTTTCGAAGTGCTCTTTTGTCCATTTGTTTGCATTTTGCTGAAAAAATTTTGAAGACAAAATTGAAATAACAATGTTTAAAATAGCATATGGAATTGGGATGGTAAACCGAACGTCTTTTGCTTTCACTTTTACATGTATCATAAGCAAATCACTAATCAATGATGACCGAAACGGTATCCCCGTTTGCCGATTTAATATCAACAATTTGGCCATCTAATTCGTTTTCGATTGCTTCAATAATAAGGCTTATGTCTATATCTTTAATGTATTTTTCCGATTGAGGAATACTCGCTGCGATGCTGTGTCCAGCCATTAATACTACCTTGACAAGTTTTATAGGCAAATTGACCGTGACGTTATCATTTTCGGCTGATACAACACGAATTTTTAATTTTTTATCTAAATATTTAGTCGGTTTTTCAAAAAGCTTATTACCTGTTTCTTCTTTCTCTTTTAATACTTGGATCAGTTCTGATCCCTTATCTGCATCAATCTTCCCTTCTTGAACCATTGTTAACACTCTTGTAATTTCCTCTTTCATGATAAATTCCTCCCTATTCATCTTTTAAGAGCTTAATGGCTTCTTCTGGTGTGATTTCGCCATTTTCCAACATGGTGACAACTTTTTTCTCGTCTACTTCATTTTTCTTCTTCTGTACATATCCAAGGGATGAAATGATGTCTGTTAGCTTGCCTCGAACCGTTGGATACGAAATCCCCAGTTCCTTTTCAACTTCTTTGATATTCCCTCTGCATGTTAAAAATACTTCCACAAAATGAAGCTGATCCTTTGATAAGGATGCCAGCTTAGATAATTCAAACTCATTTTCAATCGTAGTGTGACAATGAGAGCACTGCAACTTTATAATTTTCAATGTTTTACTGCAGACAGGACAATGTGTGAGTACTTTATAAGCCATAATGAAATTCCTTCCTTTTAGTTGATTCGATTATATAACAATGAATTAAAAATATAAATAATAAAATTTAAATTTTTTAATCAAAAAAATCAATAATATTAATTTACTATTTAATATTATTGATTATCCATTTTCATTATTCATTCAAGTATTATATTTACCATAATGGTTAAAATTGTAGACATTCCTCTTGGTGAAAATACCCAGTTACATAATGAGCACGATTACTTAGTCTTTGAGATGCTGATTAATAATCCATGGATATTTGATATTAATATTCCAACTGATGATGATTCAGCAGTCGTTAGCATTGATGTATTATTTAATGATTTAGAACTTGAAATTTATTAAGCTTACGGGTTGATTAATCTCCAATTATGCAGTGATTTGAGGACTTAGTCTATATTTTAGTTATTCCAGAATAGGGCGCTATTGTTGAATAAAACTTAGATTTTTTAAACGACTTTATTGTTATATTTTTAAGTACAGAAGTATCTTATAGCGAAAATTAAAGAACTATATTTTTACCCCCGTCCTAAATTTAGAAAGGGGGTATGCTTGTTTTAGGTTTTAAAATTAAATAACTTTATTGTCTTTTTACACTAAGAAGAACTTTATATTGTTATACATTGCAATTTTTTCTTATTCAACTAACCTGCCCCTTTAGTTGCGTAAAAAAAGATCCTTAAAGACAGCTCTGATCTTCAGCTAACGCACCCGTTAGCTCAATAGCAAATGAATTACAACTCGTTATTTCTCCCAAAGCTCGACCAGTCGACCTTCAGGATCTTCAATCCAAATAAACTTTCCAAATTCACTAATCTCTTTTTTCTTTGCAAGAGGTACACCAATATGTTCAAGATGCTTAATAGTCTCGTTTAGATTATGTACTTGGAAATTTAACATCACTTGTTGTTCTGTTGGAAAATAACTGTCATTCTCGGTAAAGAAAGAAAAGATAGTCTCATTTCCTAATTGGGGTTTTATCACAGTCCCATTCCAATTTTCTATTTCAATCTTCAACACTTCACTGTACCATTTTTTTATAACTTCAAGATTCTTAGTTCTCCAAAATATTCCTCCGAAACCTTTTATCATCTTATCTAACTCCTGTCTGTCATCAATTTTTAGCTATTTCCTTTTTCAACAATACTGCCCCGATAGTTCCATAAGAAAAACGGTTAAATTTTTTTCAAATCGGTACGACTTTATTGTAAATTAAACACCTATAAGAATAAAGTAAGCCTACGATCCTTGCTATTTAAGGAAGTAGGCTTTCTTCTATTTCAGTTATTTTTTGGCTTTTCTCTATTTTTTAAATGGAATTTGTGGTTCTTCGTCTTTATATCGAGAATAAGTCGTTCCTGCGCTTTCCATTTCTGAGCATTGTTCATTACTGCAAGCAAACAGATAGGTTTGTATGTCAGTACGGACACTTACTCCAAAATAGTAGGGGAACATTCCACCTTTATTTTTATCCATGTTTGCATCAATAGCAATAATATTCTCTTTTTCTGCTAACTTTTTATACTCTTTACTCTCAACTGTTTTCTGCACCATTTCACTTAAAATAGCCTGTTCACTTTCGGATGGTTCATACGCTTGTTCAAAAATAAACCATCTTCCAAATAAAAACAAATTAATCCCTATACTGATTATCAATACTGTAACTAAAATCTTATTCTTCATATATCCCCATCCCTATACCTTTGTCTATCTCGATAGTCCCCACCGCCTGTAATTCATTTAAACGACTTAAACTCTCTTCTTTATTAAAAGAACTATGCCAACGATAATCATATTGATCCAATATACGGTAATGGTTACTAATCAAATTTTGTTGCAAACGAAAATCCCCTCTATACTCGATTTCTTTCCACCATATCTTACCACCCATTGTTTTTTCTTTAGGCGTACCACCATTTTTGCTAGCAATTAACTGAACAAAATCAACTGGATTGTCACCAATTGATGATATCAACAATTGGCTATGATTAAACAAAGCACAAAATGCAACAACGGTGGTCCAATTGGCTTCTGTTCTTCTTTTTTCAATTTGAACTAGTGTTTTTTTTGAAATCCCTAGAATTTCAGACATCTTATCTTGAGAAAAACTTTGTTCTGTTCGGACAAGTTTCATTTTTTCTGATATTAAATTGATGAATTCTTCTTTTTCCATATATACTAAACGCTCCCTTTTAGTGTAATTTTACACTAATAGTATTATTTTTCAACAAAAAAATACCCTTTTTGAATAAAAAGCAACTTTAAAACACAAAGAAAAAAGCAAGAAATAACCTTGCTCTAAATAAGTTTGAAATGGCAATATTTCTTAATTAAAGCCTGTTGAACTAAACTGCCCCGATAGTTGCATAAGCAAAAGCGATTCTTCTTAATGAAGAATCGCACCTGTTAGTTGAATAAGAACCTTGCTATCCATTATTCAAGAGCTTAAGTTCAAACAGACTATCTTCCTTTTAAATGCAAAAAATAATCAAAAAGTTACTCCTTATTATTTAACGAAAAGTTTTCAACCTTTCCATTCCACGTCACTTCTATATCGATAACATCAGTTTTTGATGTAGAAAATTCACCCGTTTCAGTTTTATGTGTTTTGTATACACCAGTACTATTCAATTCAATATCGCCCATACCCCAAGCATAATTAGGAGTATTAATCTTAAATTCAAGGTTTTCAACAGCTTTATAATCCTTTCCTTTGAACTGTAATTCAAACTTTTTAGTTTCTTTATCGTTATCAGTTTTTACTACATTAAGTTTTGCTGACCAATTTTCACTATTACCCTTAAAATTCAAATTTTCTGATGATTGTTGGCAAGCCACTAATACTAGCAATAATATTAAATTAAGGGCATAAAGGCTTTTCTTTTTAATAGTAATCCCCACTTTTATTTTTTCTTTATTGTACCAAAGATAGAAAAATTAACATCTTAAATTGACTACTCAAATCTTATACTACAATCCTGCTACTTTAGCTCCATAAATCGAGTAGGAGGAGGCGCCTAGCCTCCGACCTCTCACACCACCGTACATACCGTTCGGTATACGGCGGTTCAGTTTAAGTCTGACGTAGTTTTGTATATCGTTCATATAGATTTACTAACCCATGATGGAGCCAATAAACATTATTAAGGGTTTTGTCTAGAATAGGACTATGCGCTATGCGCCAATAACCCTTTCTGCTATTTCCCCATTCATATGCTTTTCCAAATGGGACGCCTAATCCTTTGAGTTTCTTCACCCTCGTTCTTGGCAATTTCCATTGCTTCCATAGGCACATCCTGAGTCTTCTTCGAATCCATGAATCTAAATTCTTCAATACGTTCGGAGTATCAATGAGGGCGAAATACCCCATCCAACCTCTAAGGTATTGCTTTAACTTATTTATTCGGAGTTTCATGGGTATCGGTAATTTTCTCGAGGTCATTTCCCTGATTCGTTTCTTTACTCTCTTCACCGTTTGTTTAGCCAGTAGAACCTTCGGGTTCTTCTTTGACTTCGTGAAACTAAAACCGAGAAACGTTCTGTTCCAAGGGCGATCATACTTCGACTTCTCGTAGTTGACCTTTAGCTTCAGTTTATTTTCAATGAAGCTTGAGATATTTCCCATTGCACGTTTGGCGGCTTTTCGTGTCTTCACAAAGATAGTACTGTCATCCGCATACCTTACGAATCGAAGATTGCGTTTCTCTAGTTCTTTATCTAAATCGTCTAACATGATATTAGATAATAAAGGACTTAACGGACCTCCTTGCGGAGTTCCCTCCTCACTTTTATGAAAAAGTCCGCCTATCATAATGCCTGCTTGAAGGAATTTACGAATCAGTTTGAGAACTCGTTTATCTTCAATTTTCCGCTCTAACATTCCCATGAGCTTGTCATGATTCACTTTATCGAAGAACTTCTCCAAGTCCATATCCACTACCCATGTATAACCTTCGGTTATATAGGACTTTGCCTTTCGAACCGCCTGGTGCCCTTGTTTGTTAGGGCGAAATCCATAGCTATTCTCCGAAAAGGTTGAGTCATATATCTTAGTCAATATTTGGGCAATGGCTTGTTGAATGAAACGGTCTAGAACGGTTGGAATACCCAATAGCCGAACTCCGCCGTTTGGTTTCGGGATTTCGATACGACGGACGGGCTGCGGTTGATAGGTACCCTGTAAAAGGGCAGTTTTCATGTTGTACCATTCGGTTGCGAGGTGCGGTCTCAGGTTTTGAACCGGCATTCCATCTACACCATGGCTTCCCTTATTTCTTTCTACACGCTTCAATGCCTGTATTAAGTTTTCCCTCTCTAGTATCTGTTCCATTAACATCGTTGATATCCTTTCCCTGCGTGGACGAGATGGTCTATTTGTGCCTTTATCTGCTCCGCCCTTTTGAAGTTCCCCGTGTATTCACCACTTCTTCCTTCAAATAAGTTCCGTTAGGAATTGTTTGCTTCTTCGCAGATAACGAACGCCTAGTATTCATCCTCCTTAATCTGTTCGGTCCTTCCTTATCTTCTCGAGTAGACAAGTACTATGACCTCTGCTGACTTCTGATGATTCAGCTGTCCATCACTGGACAGGTTACCAAGTGTACTTGGCTGTCATCAGACCTCCCCGGGTAAGAGTGCAATCTTTCCCTCCATCTATCTGCTTCATTTACTCTGTACCACCTTCGGCAGTAAGGACTTTGTTTTGTTTCGCAAACTCATCCAATGATACCTAGCCTTATATGAAGTTCGTGTTCCTCAGACCGGAGGTTTGCCGCTTGCTTCCTTCAGATTCCACGTCACCGTGGACACCCTTGCATTAAGCTAACCACTACTACTGCCTTCATGGTTCGGGACTTTCACCCTATAGATTGCACCCATGCCGGGCGCACGAAAAGAGCTGATTATCACAGCTCTTTAAAGAACGAACGCACCTGTTAATTGCATAACAAACTGCAGCTGAAAATTGGAACATGAAAATAATGATCAATACTGATGCTACCGTTTATGGAACTATTCCAGTTAAATATTCTACTGTACACTTGATTATCCCCTCATTGATAAAAAAAAGGGATAGTAAAACTTAATCCAATAGTTGAATTTTAATCCTTTTTTTCATGGGACCTTTATTTTGAATTTTCATAATGGAAAAGTCTTTAATTTCAGTTGTGTTGTTGACGTGGGTTCCGCCACATGCTTGCTCATCAATATCATTTATTTGAACGATCCGAATTTCGTTAAGAGAAGCTGGAAGTAAGTTAATTACCGTCTTAATAGTCCCTTCTTTTTGCTCGGCTTCATCTCTACTTAATATTTTCGTGTAAACATTATGGGGTTGTGCCAGTAACTTCTTTATTGATTGTTCTAATTGATCAAATGGTATTTCTTGTATAATATCAGGAGAAAAAGACAGCTCTAATCTCGCATGTTCTTTTTCAATTTGACTACTTGTAGCTAAAGCATTGTAATGTTGATATAAATAACCTGAAATGACATGCAATAATGTGTGATACTGCATATTCTGAAACCGCCAAGACCAGTCAATCTGCATTTCTACTGTTTGATTAATGTCCTGTAATGGGCGTTCTAGTTCATGAATAATTTCACCATCTATTTTTTTTACTGTTAAAATATTATAGGTTTTATCACCTTGTTTAATAATCCCTCGGTCACAAGGCTGTCCACCGCCACCTGGATAAAAAATCGTTTGATTAAACACAACAAATTGTTCTTTTATTGAAACAATATTTGCCGTGCATTCTTTTATATAACTATTCTCTGCGTATAACTCTATCGTTGCCATTTTTTTATCCTTTAGTCGCCTTAATATCTTCTACTAGCATTTCAACATGTTCTTTTTTCGTAGACCAACTAGTACAAAATCTCATAGCACTGTGTGTAGCATCGACTTTTTCCCAGAAGGAAAATGAATACTTTTTGCCTAATTCCAAAATTACATCATCCGGCAAAATGGGAAACTGCTGATTTGATGTAGAATCATATCGTAATGAAAATCCATTTTCAACAAATGCATCTCGAATCATGATTGCCATTTCCACGGCATGATTAGAAATTTCATAGTATAATCCATCTTCAAATAACGTTTCAAACTGGATCCCCAAAAGTCTTCCCTTAGCCAATAATCCTCCCTTTTGCTTGATAATATATCGGAAATCCTTTTTCAGGGCATCATTTATGATGACTACCGCTTCACCAAACATCGCACCAACTTTAGTTCCGCCAATATAGAATACATCACATAGACTTGCAATATCTGCCAAGGTTAAATCACTATCCATTGAAGCCAAACCATATCCTAATCTAGCGCCATCCATTACCAATGGCAAACGACATTCCCGGCAAACTTTACTTAATGCTTCCAATTCGACTTTACTATAAGTCGTTCCATTTTCTGTAGGATTAGAAATGTAAACCAAGCCTGGCTGTACCATATGCTCATGAGTGACATCATTCCAATGAGCATCATATAAATTTTTCACCTGTGCTGCTTGGATTTTCCCATCATCACTCGGTAAAGTAAGTATTTTATGACCCGTTGCTTCAATTGCGCCAGATTCATGTGCTGCTATATGACCAGTAATTGCTGAAACTGCACCTTGATGCAGGCGCAAAATGGAAGCGATAATAGTGGTATTCGTTTGTGTTCCTCCTACTAAAAAGTGTATATCTGCATTCGGAGCATCACACTCTTTTCGAATGTAAGCCCTCGCTTTTTCACAGTGTTCGTCCACTCCATATCCGGGTGTTTGTTCTTCATTGGTTTCTATTAATCGTTTTAGAATTTGCTTATGAGCACCTTCTGTATAATCATTTTCAAAACGTATCATCCTATATTCTCCCCAAACTATCCAGTTTCTTCTGAATGAACATCATAGAAGCATGGATTTCTTTTATTTCATTTTGTGATAATCCTTGGAATAACCTCACTAATTGTTCATCGGATCTTTCATTAAGCTGGTTAAAAAGAGTCATCCCTTTAGGAGTCAACCGAATCAGACTAGTTCTGTTATCCAAAGTCGAGTTTTCCTTAATAACCAGTCCATCTTTACTTAACTTGTTAATTATTCTACTCATATAACTGCGATCAATTTCCAGTTTATCAACTAAATTGTTTGCTATACACTGCTCCATCATACCGATTTCTAAAACTACTCGTGCCTCAGTGAAAGAATATCCGGTATCCAAAATATGCTTATCCAATACACCAAGTATATTCGTATAAAATCTATTGAATTGCCGTATATCAGCAATGGTATTATTATTAATTTTCATTGTAGCCTTCCCTTTTAGTGGACTTTATCCACTAATACTTTAGTATTATTAGTGGACTTTGTCAACATCTTTTAAATCAATGAAGGATGAAGGATAAAACGTAATCCCAAATACGCTTTCCAATTGATTTGATACCACTAGTTTGGCCAATTTCAAAAATAAAAAATAACCCCGAAAGATCGAGGTTATTTTTTTCAATATTGAACAAAAACACCATTCTTAATAATTATTTTTTATGCAACTAACCTGCCCCGATAGTTGCATAAAATCGAGTAGGAGGAGGCGCCTAGCCTCCGACCTCTCACACCACCGTACATACCGTTCGGTATACGGCGGTTCAGTTTAAGTCTGACGTAGTTTTGTATATCGTTCATATAGATTTACTAACCCATGATGGAGCCAATAAACATTATTAAGGGTTTTGTCTAGAATAGGACTATGCGCTATGCGCCAATAACCCTTTCTGCTATTTCCCCATTCATATGCTTTTCCAAATGGGACGCCTAATCCTTTGAGTTTCTTCACCCTCGTTCTTGGCAATTTCCATTGCTTCCATAGGCACATCCTGAGTCTTCTTCGAATCCATGAATCTAAATTCTTCAATACGTTCGGAGTATCAATGAGGGCGAAATACCCCATCCAACCTCTAAGGTATTGCTTTAACTTATTTATTCGGAGTTTCATGGGTATCGGTAATTTTCTCGAGGTCATTTCCCTGATTCGTTTCTTTACTCTCTTCACCGTTTGTTTAGCCAGTAGAACCTTCGGGTTCTTCTTTGACTTCGTGAAACTAAAACCGAGAAACGTTCTGTTCCAAGGGCGATCATACTTCGACTTCTCGTAGTTGACCTTTAGCTTCAGTTTATTTTCAATGAAGCTTGAGATATTTCCCATTGCACGTTTGGCGGCTTTTCGTGTCTTCACAAAGATAGTACTGTCATCCGCATACCTTACGAATCGAAGATTGCGTTTCTCTAGTTCTTTATCTAAATCGTCTAACATGATATTAGATAATAAAGGACTTAACGGACCTCCTTGCGGAGTTCCCTCCTCACTTTTATGAAAAAGTCCGCCTATCATAATGCCTGCTTGAAGGAATTTACGAATCAGTTTGAGAACTCGTTTATCTTCAATTTTCCGCTCTAACATTCCCATGAGCTTGTCATGATTCACTTTATCGAAGAACTTCTCCAAGTCCATATCCACTACCCATGTATAACCTTCGGTTATATAGGACTTTGCCTTTCGAACCGCCTGGTGCCCTTGTTTGTTAGGGCGAAATCCATAGCTATTCTCCGAAAAGGTTGAGTCATATATCTTAGTCAATATTTGGGCAATGGCTTGTTGAATGAAACGGTCTAGAACGGTTGGAATACCCAATAGCCGAACTCCGCCGTTTGGTTTCGGGATTTCGATACGACGGACGGGCTGCGGTTGATAGGTACCCTGTAAAAGGGCAGTTTTCATGTTGTACCATTCGGTTGCGAGGTGCGGTCTCAGGTTTTGAACCGGCATTCCATCTACACCATGGCTTCCCTTATTTCTTTCTACACGCTTCAATGCCTGTATTAAGTTTTCCCTCTCTAGTATCTGTTCCATTAACATCGTTGATATCCTTTCCCTGCGTGGACGAGATGGTCTATTTGTGCCTTTATCTGCTCCGCCCTTTTGAAGTTCCCCGTGTATTCACCACTTCTTCCTTCAAATAAGTTCCGTTAGGAATTGTTTGCTTCTTCGCAGATAACGAACGCCTAGTATTCATCCTCCTTAATCTGTTCGGTCCTTCCTTATCTTCTCGAGTAGACAAGTACTATGACCTCTGCTGACTTCTGATGATTCAGCTGTCCATCACTGGACAGGTTACCAAGTGTACTTGGCTGTCATCAGACCTCCCCGGGTAAGAGTGCAATCTTTCCCTCCATCTATCTGCTTCATTTACTCTGTACCACCTTCGGCAGTAAGGACTTTGTTTTGTTTCGCAAACTCATCCAATGATACCTAGCCTTATATGAAGTTCGTGTTCCTCAGACCGGAGGTTTGCCGCTTGCTTCCTTCAGATTCCACGTCACCGTGGACACCCTTGCATTAAGCTAACCACTACTACTGCCTTCATGGTTCGGGACTTTCACCCTATAGATTGCACCCATGCCGGGCGCACGAAAAAGCTGCCTTAAAGACAGCTCTGATTCTTCAGCTAACGCACCCGTTAGTTAAAAAAGAAGGAAAAATCCACTTACTTCACTATCCAGCTAATTTTGTAAACAAAAATAGCGTTAACCCTTTTGGTTAACGCTCTAAAATCGATTTAAAATACATTAATAACGAATACATGAACCTATTCGACTATGCCAAGCATAAATTTCAATATCAATCTTCATTCTCTACTTCTTCTTCATATAAATCATGTTCACCAATATAAATAGGGCTGTTTGCATGATCAATTCTGATTGGCCATTCATAAGGAACAGATAAACGGCTGGATACACCTCTCCAAAATTTACTCGAATCGGTTTCAAAATCTTGAAACTCTTTTAATAGTTCTTTATAAGATGCACCGTCAAACTGTATATTCATTTCCTGCAACCTCATGAAAGCCATATGTCTAATTTCAAGCTCTGCTGCCTTTTCCATTTCTTCTTCCGTTGCCTCTCCGATAATGGTTCCTGGAGGGGGTAAGATAGCGTAGATATTATCTACTTCTTCTCCCGTTTCTTGTGTGGGAATCAATTTATTCTTGATCCGATTAAGCATAAAGTCAATTCCTAATGGTTTTCATCTATTATATATAAGTCTATCGAGCTGCGTAAACTAAATACTCTTCATGTTCAACTAAAGCACCCTTTAGTTTGAATACATATCTCACAATCTTGCTTTCTTGGATAAATTACTATTACTAAATATTTGATATATTAAAAAAGGGAACACCTGCTAACCAGGAGGTTCCCTTTTTATTTTGTGAGATAAAAGTACACTTTAAAACAACGATTGAAAAAATAGGCTGCGGTTAGGGTTCCAAGCATTGTTTTCAACCGACAACTGTTACATTACCTACAGGAGTTGCATTGAATGAATATGGTTGGCTACCAGCACCTGAAAATTTTGTATTCGTAGCACCAAAAAGGCAAAATTACAATAAAATTCAAGAATTAATAATAGCTCCTAGACAACCTAACCGGTATAAACACTTTCACATGATCCAGGTTTTGGTTCATAATAACAATGATTTTTATATTGTCCAGCAAAAGGTTGATCGTACCATGTAGGTGGGCATGGAGCATATGGATTAAAATACCAAAGGGCATATTTCCCTGGGTGTTGTCTCCAGTATTCCAAATTCTGTTTTGCTAATCGTTTTTCAGCAGTTCTCGCTCTTTGATAAAATACATTACCTTTTTGAACAGCTTCAAAAGAATAATTTCCTCCTTGTACGTGATAAATGACCTGTGGAATTGTTCTTAAATCTTTAAAGTCTAAACAATCAGCTTTAAGACGATTAACAATTACATTTCCAACATATAACATTCCTTGTAATCCTTCACCTTCGGCTTCTGCTCTCATCATCCTTGCCATTAAGTCAACGTCTGAACTTCGGTAATTTACTCTTGTCATTTTTTCACCCCAAATATATCGTATGAAAAAAAGCCCACATTAATGTCATTGATTATAAAATAAGAATGCTTAGTTTTTAAAGCTTACAGTTTTTAAGTAAGATGAAAACTATGGCATTCTTTATTCAACTAAACTGCCCCGTTAGTTGCATAAAGAAAAAAAAAGCTGCCTTAAAGACAGCTCCGATCTTCAGCTAAAGAACCCGTTAGTTCTATAAGATTTTTATTACTTTATCTTCTTACCATATACGTTCCAAGAACACTTCATTATTAATACAGTTTATTTGAAAAACGTCAGGATTACTAAGATTCTTCCAACACTCGAAATCAAAGTCACTATTATAATTCTTTAAAAGTAAGGATATTATATTTCCGTGACTGACGATTACTGTGTTTTCAGCCCCACTTTTAAAGACTTCTTCTACAACATTTACGATTCGATCCATTGCTTCTTGACTTGACTCTCCTCCTTCAAATTTTAATTCCATATCAATAAATGTTGCTTTTAGTTTTTCATACCAATCATGTAAGTCAGTTGTGCTTAGTGAGCGTTCTGAGAGGCGTTCATCGATCTCTATTTTAATATTCGTTTTTTCACTTAATGGTTCTACTGATTGAATAGCACGCAAAAATGGACTTGATATTATTCGGTCAATTTTTGCATTACTGAAGAAATCAACTAAATATTTCGCTTGTTTTGAACCTTTTTCTGTTAATTGAGATTCCGAAGGTTGTCCCTGTGCTTCGCAATGTCTGACAATGTAAATCTTCATTAGCATAAGATCCTCCCACATAAGTAATAAATACTAGTTTCTATATTTGTCTGTAATTTTCCTTATTGAACTAACTTGCCCCGTTAGTTCAATAAGAAAAATCAAAAGCATTGTTTAATAGAGTCTATTTTAAAGAAGTAACAATCAAAAAAAGTTCGTAAAAGACTGGTCCCCCCCGGGGGAGTCGGACTTAAACGTAATCCACAAGTATTTATGAGACCCGGTGACACAGTGGTAGTAGAAGTAAGTCAAATTGGAGTATTAACCAATAAAATTAAAGCCGAATGAATTAAAACAAAAAAATGATTTCGTTATGTGCCTGCAGTTTAAATAAAAAAGACACTTACTACATGACACCAATAAAGTAGAAACCCTTGAGATTCAAAGTCTTATAGTATAGGAATTTTGAAGAAGTAATGTACGTCATGCATAATGAAAAAAACAAGAATCTCCTTTTTTTAAAAAAGGAGATTCTTCTCTTGCCGTGATCAACCAAAGAATAGATCCAGCAGATTACTGCCTGCTGATGATTGCTTATTATAAAACTCCGAATAGCCGCACTTCTTGCAATACACAACCGTAAATTGATTAGTTTGGACATCAAACATTTTCGACAATCCTGTTCCAGTCATTGCCACGTCTTTCTTAGCAGCATCATTGCTTCCACATTTCATACATCCTTTTTCACTCATAATTCTTCATCCCCCAATTTATGTAGGTTTAATTAAAGTAGCTTATCTATTAAATCCTATAGTTTCATCTTGGCAGTACTTACAGATACTGAACAAAGCCAATTATTTCAGTTGTGTTCTATGTTAAGTGAAAATAAAATTATGTAATTTTATTACCTTAAAGCGTATGCGTTATCCATTATCAGTAAGTCTAATTTTTCCTAGTAAAATCAATATATCTTGTTCCTTGAAAGGTCAAAGTGCCGATATCTCCTTCTGCAAGCATACCAAATTCCTTGCCTGAAATACGAAATTCTGATCGATCGCCACTCTCAAATTCAAATGTACTAAAATAAGTCGTAGAGGAGCCATGCGAGTGGACATTGTTATTATGATCGTGAAGATGACTATTCCTTGTGACATTCGTTCGTTTAATTTTTACAATTGCAGGAACAGATAAGCGAGGAGATTCCTCATTTTTCTTCCATTGACTAAGTCCACTGAATAAATTAACTATTATTACTATAAAAATGATAACGAAAATAATTCCTATAAACATCGGAGCAACTGTGAAAAGCCAATCTCCGCTTCCACCAACATCGTACATTAGATATTCCTCCTTGTTATGATAATAAAATATACGGATAAAATGAAATAAAGTTTCAGACTACCTTCAAAAAAATGGCATATACATTTTGGACTTATCCTACCCTTTGCTCTTCGAATGGCTCCCCTTCATAATGAAGAGTAGCACTTGTTAGCTGAAGAAGACTTTTTACTTTACGAAGGTAGAGTGATAGATTTTCAATGGAAGGGATTCTGGTGAAAATGTGACATGTATTAGTTGTTGGCGGTAGGGAATGTTAGCGGATGTTTCTAAATGGCATGCAAAACGTTATCATAAGGATCGATAATCGCTCGGGATAAATTGAAGATGCAAAAAATAGAAAGGGAGAGTTCTTTTTATTCCCCTTTTTTTAAACCAAGGTATGTGTCTATAAAAACATTTATGAACGTTCGTCGATTTTGAATTGACTTTTGCGAATGTTTTTTAATAGAAAGGAAGAAAAAAGGAGTCGCTGCAGCAACTCACCCTCTTGTACTCAAGCCCCCGTTAGTTAAAGATGACTCATACACTAAGAGAAACTTTCTACTCCATCAAATGTGATGGACCAAATAGAATCAAAGAACAGCCAACCCTTGTGATCCTAAATATGGAAAGTTGGTCCAAGCAGCAACCTGCAACCTAACCAGACTTCCATCATCTTGAATAGTAAATACGGAGACTGTGCCCTGGTTTCCGTTAAGAGTGTAAAAATGCCGTCCATCTTTACTCACTCCAACATCCATGGGCAGTCCTGGAGCTGTACCTGGCGGTGTACTGGTAATATGCCTTACAACTGAAAGTGCTCCATTGCGATCGATTCGGTAGGTGGAGATGGTGCCGCTTAAGGTATTGGTAATATATGCAAAACGTTCATTCCTCGTTGTTACAACCCAGCATGCGGTTTTATATCCAGTTGGTACAGAGCCACTGATCACATGAAGGATCCCGTCGGTACTCATTGAATAGGATGACAGGGCATTTGAATCTGCTTCAGTAACTAAGAGGATTCCAGAGGATAGAAAATAAGCACCCAATGGTCCTTGACCATAAGAATCATTAACGATTGGTTCTGTAACCGTACCATTTTGATTTACATGGAATACACTGAGATGGTTTGAAGTAAGCTCGGATACAAGGATTTTACTACCATCACGAGTGAAGAGAACCTGAGCGGGCTGAGCATTGAAAGTACTGAGAGAATGGGTGGATCCAGGAATAGGAGTAAGGCGTCCGTTATTATCTATGCGAAAACCAGTGATATTGGAGGCGAAATTGTTAGCCACATTCCCTACATTGGCAACATAGACAAGATTACCAAACACATCTACGGTATTGGGCTGAGTACCTCCTGATGGCTTCACATCTACGAGAACGGGTGCACCGCTGTCAGTAATGATAAAACTGCTGATACTATGGCTGCCTGCGTTCACTGCAAGAAGGAAACGTCCATCACGGGACAAAGTTAGGGCTCCTTGTGACGTAAGGGGATCGACACCATCGTTTGCCGTTGCAGTGGAGACTTCCTTTGTACCAGTACCTCTACCATAAGTTGGGTAGGAATCCACAAAGGTAAGCATTCCATTCATGTCCCTGTAAAAGGAAATGATTTGATTCATTACTTCATTATTGGTCATAATGTAAACCATACTCGCATTCGCACGGAAATATTCGTTCATTATCTGCATTTTATACCTTCCTCCTTTCATTGTTTTATATGGTGCTTTTCCCATTTAAATTCCCCAAATTGATGCAAATTGGTTAAAAGGCTTATCATCCACTTATCCCACAGCCTATCTCTAGTTATAACAACAAATGAAAAAGGACTGCCGAAACAGTCCATTTATTGTTAAACTAACCTGCCCCGTTAGTGCCATAAGAAAAAGGCTGCCTCAGCAACCTTCCTTATTCAAGTAAAGCACCTGTTTGTTTTAACAAACGCAGCCTTCTATTCTTCACCTTTTTCTTCAATATATCTACGTTCACCGTTTTTGCGATTAACATAGACTCTTATTAAAACCTTTGAAATTGGGTCAATAAACACTTCTTGCGTGGGCTCAAAATCTTTTGAAAGGTTATCATTATTTGCTTTATAACGCCTATCTTTACGTTTGGAAAAAATCCAAAAGAGAAGTATTAAACAAATTTGAAATAAAAAATAATACCAAATCCATTTCATAATTTACTCAACCTTTTCAATTACAACTGCTGTTCCGTATGCTACAATTTCACTCATGTTTTGTCCAATTTCACCTGAATCAAATCGAAACATGACTATTGCATTAGCTCCCATTGCATGAGCGTTCTGTGTTAATCGGTCTATTGCTTGTTTTCTTGCATCCTCAAGCATTTCTGTATATTCATGAATTTCTCCTCCTACAAGAGACCTTAACGCCGCAGTAACTTGTCCAGCAAAACCACGACTTCTTACAACCAGACCAAAACAAGCCCCTTTTATTTCTTTAATTTTATACCCCTCAATCTGTTCTTTCGTTACAATTAGCATAAATACTCCCCCTTGTATATATTAAGATAAATATGTTCTTATGTGCCAATCATTTACTAATGAAACAAGTGTACTATTCAATGGTTTATCCAGGTTCTTCATAAATATTTTTTTCAAATTAAGAAACGATACATCTTCTTCTTGGTTTCTAAGCAACCCTGCTATTGAAGTAAAGCACCTGTTAGTTCAGTAAGAATTAAAGTTCTTTATAAAATTTTGCTTTTTATAGAAGTCCTATGCAACACTGTTCTCAAACCAATCATCTAATTCTATTAAATCTATTCCTCGATCGTTCGCAATTTCATATATACATTCCATAAGACTTGAACCATAACCCTTATTCCTCTTTGTTTCTACTATGCTAATCTGGTGTATATATTCTCTTATCTCTATCCAAGCATAGCCAAGAGCTTCTTCGTTATCTTCTAACAAAAGGAAAATGAAACTTTCGTTATTAACCAGACTTTTGAAAACTTCCTTCACATTTTCCCTTAAAGTATTTAGGATATAAATTTGAATGTAAATCGAGCACATATTTATTTAATTTAGCGACCAAATTGAAATTCCTGATTTGACTAATTTTCATAACAAATCCCTCATCTATCTTTCACTAATTTTAGGTAAATTTTCAATATTTCCCTTATGGAACTATCCTGCCCCGATAGTTCCATAAAGAAACAGCTGCCTTAAAGACAGCTCTGATCTTCAGCTAACCCGCCCGTTAGTAAAAAAACAAAAAGGCATTAATACTTATTCAGTAAAGAATTCTTTAGCAAAAACATCAATGCTTTAGTCTTTCTTTTTCCAAGACATTAAATCAGAAAAAGCCAATCCAAATGATACACCAAAAGGAATACTTAAATCCCAAACATCCATTTCCGAACTTTTTAAAAAATAATACATAAGATAGTATGTAGCACTTAAAGAAATAAACCAAGTAATAAACGTAAAAAGCCTTTTTCTTATTTGAATCCAATTTAACTTCCTTGTATTCGCAATAACTAGAAAGATGGAGAACAAACCATATAGAAGAAGATAGATTACATATCCTATGATAACTTTAAGAGAAAGAGAAGTATCAATATCCTTATATATTATAAATATCGTAATTATGGTTCCTGCCAAAAGTACAATAAACAAAATTATGTTTATTGAAATATATTTCTTCATCTTTTACCCCTTTACCTTCAAAGTCTTGATATCTTTTGATTATCTCAAAATAAGAACTTATGTATTGATAACTCATTCCTTGTTGAACTAACCAGCCCCGTTAGTGCCATAAGAAAAGGAGCTGTTTCCAGCCCCCTAAAGAAGTAATGCCCCCTTTAATTGATGCAAAGATTTCACCCTCAATTGTCAAGATAATATATATTTGGTTCCTTGTTTTTAGTTACATAAACGTTCATATTTCCTATAGATTCATCATTTAAAAATAGTTGCAATTTCCAAATACCAGATTCGCTGAATTTAATTGAAGTGGATGCTATAGATACAGGGAGTTTAAAATTAATTTTTATATCTTCTTCTATACTTTTATTAATACTAACTGGCTTTGGGGTATAATCTTTAGGCATTTCTTTTATAGGTGTCTCTTTCTTAACTATCTCTCCTTTTGCTGTTATACTCTTTCCACTTTCATCTTGAACGGCTTTTAGCTCTAACTCACCTAAAGGAAGCTTGTCATCAATTGTCCAAAAAAGCCATTCCAACTTAATTTCTTTATCCATTATCAAAGGTTTATCGAAAAAACCAAATTTTCGATTCCCCCCCCTTATTTCATATACCATTATTACATCTTTTACTTTTTCATGTATTTTGAATGTTGGTGTTTGTTTTGAATTGTTGTTAGATGAAATAATTTCAGAACTAGAATTTGGTTTAATACTTTGTTCCTTTAGGACATCTTGTACCTCTGCTTTCGCAACATTGTCATTGTTTTGCTTCGAAGAACACCCTAACAATAAAACCAGGGATAAAACTAAAACAACAAAATAGTGTATTTTCATTATTACTCCTTTCAAATTTAGGATTAATATCAATGACGTAATTAGTTTGGTTTAGTTTCAATTTTATGGAAAAATCGTAACTTATTCATCTTTTTCTTATAGAACTATACTGCCCCTTTAGTTCCATACAAAAAAGAGCTGCCGAAGCAACTCCCTTATTGAAGTAAAGCACCCGTTAGTTCTATAAGAAAAGCGAACCTTATTAAAGAATCGCGCCCGATTGCGGAAGATCAACAATATTATTAAAGGCTTAAGAGCCTTCTTACACTTAGCTGCCAGGCAGAAAATTGTTCCGGTTTTGTATTGTTACTAAATAATAAAAAGTCATTTGTTGATAGTTACACACAAGCAAAGAAATTATCAGTTTTTTAAGACTGGTTGAAACTCGTCTCTAAAATATCGCATATCAATAATCTTTCAGTTCAATCCCGTTGGCAGCTTTCGCTATCATTTTCGAAATCATCTTAAACGATACAACCATAAGGATGGGTACGCGAAACATTAAATTGCGTAGAAAGATTTTGAAGTTTGATCTTTCAATCATACTCCCGGCAGCCATTAGTCCTATTTTTTGATTTTTCTCAACAAACTTTCTCATTTTTTGTTCGTAGGCAACAAAGGCACGGGTGAAATCGCAATCTGCAGCTTTGAGTTCACCAGCTAATACAAAAGCTCCGACAAGCGCCAGACTAGACCCTTGACCCGATAGTGGTGATGGGCCATACGCCGCATCGCCTAACAATGTAACCCGACCTTTTGACCATGTCGGCATGTGAATCTGGCAAATCTCGTCAAAATAAAAGTCTGTCGCATCTTTCATGGTTTTGAGTAGATTCGAGGTTTCCCAGCCCGTATGGCCTACGAAGGCATTTTCTACAAGTTTCTTTTGAGATTCTGTATCATAGCGGTCGTATTTCAATGCCTCTGATTGGAACAAGAACATACCCCTTGCTTCGGTATTGTTACGGGCGCTATACATACCTACAGTTTTGCCTGGTATCGTATAAAGCAGCTGGCGGTGGTCGAGGTTGAGGTAATTCTCAAGGGTGAAAATTGAGATATAACAGCCAAGCCTACGTTTAAACTGTGCTTCGTCGCCAAAAGTCAAGGTGCGCACATTAGAATGGAGACCGTCCGCTCCGATTACCAGATCGAAAGTCTGCGGCTTGCAATACATAAATTGAACTTCTGCACCAGCTTCAGTCTCATGTATTGCGGTAATCGAATCGCCCCAAATGTATTCGACCGTATCCTTAGTTAAATCGTACAAAATGTGACAAAGATCGTCACGCATGATTTCGATGTCCAGACCTTGATGGTTCCCCATACTCGCTTCGCTTATTTGACCTTCGATCTTGCCTTTGCTATTCACGAAGTAAACACCAGTCATGTTCGTGTCAGCTGCACGAACTTGATCGAGTATCCCCATCCCCTCAAGCACCGTAATGGCTGCACCACGGATATCAACCCCGTACCCACCCGTGCGCAATGCTGGTGCACGTTCTATTACAGTCACGTCGAATCCGTGGCGATGAAGCCAGTAAGCAAGTGCCGGACCGGCAATGCTCGCACCAGAAATAAGAACGCGCATCGTTTGTTTCATAATTGCTTATTCACTCCTATCCTAATTAAAGTCTTAACATATCCACAGTATATTCACGGCCTATTTAACTTATTTACCACAGTAAAATATTAGGACTTTAATTATTCAACAAAATGGCCCAATTGTTGAATAAAGTTCAAACAGCACTCTTCAACTAACCTGCCCTGTTAGTTGCATAAGACTTATTTTTGAGTTGACACATACTGTGACATAAAAAAAAGACGGGTTTTACCGTCTAATAAATTGCACTAGTTTTCTTAGTAAAAACAAACCTAATATTACGAAAAGAGAAAATTGAATTAATCCTGGAATACTAAGCCACCTTAGTCAAACATATATGCTCTTTTTCGATAGCTTATTGAAAAAATTAATCCCATTGCTAACATATTGCCCATTAATGAGCTGCCTCCGTAGCTTATAAAAGGTAAAGGTATCCCTGTTATCGGCAGTAAACCTATATTCATTCCAATATTCTCAAAAATATGGAAAAAAATCATAGAAACCGCACCTGCACATAGGTAAGATTCAAAACTATTTTTGACATCTATGGCTAACTTCACCATGCTCGAAATAAGGAGAAAATAAATTGTTATTAAAATACTAGATCCTAAGAAACCAAATTTAGAAGCAATAACGCTAAATATAAAATCTGTATGTGCTTCAGGAACGTATACACCGTCTCCTCTATAACCATAAAATGCACCTGATCCTATGGCAAGTAAGGCTTTGGTTAGGTTATAACCTTCTCCTGATTGATAAGACTCTGGGTCAATCCAAGCATAAATCCTTCCTAATTGAAATGTTTTTATTCCCATTAATTGAAGAAGTTCAGGGTTAAGAAAAACTAAGTAAAAAATTCCACTGGCAATTAATACGCAAATAATAAAAATAACACCAATTATTCTCCATGATATTCCTGAAACAAATAATATCCCTATAAAAATACACATTAATACTAAAGATGTTCCTAAATCTGGTTGTTTCATAATTAAAAGTATAGGAAGAAGTGTTGCGGCCCCCATCTTAATTAATAGAATAAAATCCGTTTTCAAAGTTTTGTCTACATATTTATTATGATGTTTTTGTATTAAGTAACTTAAACAAATTATTAAAGATATTTTAGTAAATTCAGCCGGCTGTATAGACCCAATCCCAGGAATTTGAAACCAACTTTTGGCACCATTTATTTTTCGTGCTATTGACTCAGGTGACAAAATTAATGCAATTAATAGAAATAAACTAAGCGAGTAAATAAACCAATTCAAGCGAAATATTTGTTCAGAATCTAAATACATAACTCCTAAAATCATACCGAAACCTATAAAATACCAAGATACTTGTCTAAATAAAAAATTCCCTTCGTATTGACCAAATTCTTGAGCAGTATATATGGCTATACAACTAGTTATAAATAGCAAAAGTAAAAGTGTAATTAGGTTGTAATCCAACTTTGAATTTTTCATTTTTTCCCCTTGTAAATATTTACTTATGTTATAATTTTACTTCATTATACTAAAAATGTAATTTTTTAAAAATAAAAGCACTTTTATTATTCATACATTCTAGGTATACAATTGAATAAAAATATGCCTGGAGGATTGTATGGAGGATAACCAATTAAAAAAAAGGCTTAAAATGATATCATTTTTTTGTTATACGCTTTTATTTTTTCTTTTTATTTGTTCAGTGATTAAATTTTGGTAGTAACATAGCCTCATTTAAATATTATTTCACAAAAAGTATTTTAAGGTATACCATTAATACCAGTAACAGATATAAACTAATAACAATCCTTTTGACTTTTTCAAATTCCCCCAAGCGTTGAGCATATCCCCCGATATAAAAACCAGTAGCCTTTAAGGCTACCAAATTCGTCTGTAAGAAGTTATCTATCCATTCCCATACATGTTGACGACTTTTTGTATTATTCTTGCCTCTTATTTTCTGCTGCTGGCGATTTTGTTCCCTTTGCATTTCCCTTCCTGCCTGTTCAATGCCATTTATTACTACTTCAAGTATGCAGATCCCTTTTTCTTCGGCTTGAATCTGATCTATAATTTGAGGAGTTCGCGGAGTCTTTATGGCTTGAAGCCCAATCTTCATATTAGGAGCTGTAGTTTTGTACAATTGGTAATTAACCAACATTTATTTTTATTGTTGTTTGTTAACTTTAAACTCCATGTACTTCCACCTTTTTTTAGAGTAACAGTTGAATTGGTTCCAATTGAACCAACTGCTGTGGAAACTTGACACCATGAAGATGGTGGAATATACTGCTGCTTTTTTACTTTGAATTATCTCAAGGTTTTTATATTCTCAATAGGCCAATATACAAGGCTTGCCTTACCAGTTATTTCATCCACCGATACAGTACCTATTTCACGGCTGTCCAAGCTGTTTCGACGATTATCACCCATAACAAAAATCTGGTCTTTTGGAACTGTTTTTCTTCCGGTTCGATCCTCAATTTTGAAATCTAATGTTAATGGCTCGCCTGCCATCTGTTTTTTATATTTATCAAGATAAGTTTCTTCATAGTTCTCGCCGTTTATATATAGAGTATCATTGTTATATTCAATATGATCTCCCGGTAAACCAATTACCCTCTTAATGTAATCTTTATCTTTACTTGCGTGAAAAACGACAATATCAAACCTATGGATATCATTGATTTTGGTATCGAACTTACTGAGGACAATGCGCTCATGATCTTTCAATGTTGGCATCATGGATTCGCCATCTACGACAATAGGAGCAAAAATATATGTTCTAATTGTGAAGGCCAAAATAACTGCAATTACAATTGCTTTAATCCATGAAAAAATTTCTTTACCCATCATTCAACCCCCCTTTTTACCTATTTTTTCCTGGCTTATTATAACATAATAAAAACTCTAATTTATTAATATACTTATTTTTGTAATATTTGCATTAATTCCCCTGATAGATTAATTAAAGAAGGATACTTTTTACTTGAATTTGAAAGTTGAAGTCTAAGAATTTCACTTATAAAAGGCCGCCAATTGGCGGCCTTCTTATGGCGCTAACGCACCCTTTAGTTGATTAAGAAAGCCTTTATAGAAGTAAAGACAAGAAAATAAATAAAGAGATAGCAATATTCATATACCCCCAAAATCCTTTTCTGTCTTTTTGAAGTTCGGCTAATCCTATCACCAATATTAGTGCCCCAAGGAAAAACATATAATACGGCATTAACTCAAAGGTTTGAGTTATTAGACTATAACCTGATAGAACAATAACCACTATTGCTAAGATAATTCTAACCATTTTCAAGAATATATTTCCCCCTAAAAATTAAGTTCTGTACAATTTCTGTTTCAATCATACCATTTGACACCTTTTCATTTGTGTAAAAAATGGAAATTCCTTGTTGAACTAAACTGCCCCGTTTGTTCATTAAGAACTTCAGACTATACATAAGGAATTACAACAGCATTACATGCTTTTTCATAAAATTCTATCGGTCCTGCTGCTCCGATAATTGCATACTCATAACCAACATCACTCATATCCTTTAAACAATTATGGAGTAGCGAATAGCCAATCCCACTAATCCTATTAGATACCGATACGCCCATAGGACCAAAATAACCTTTCTTATTCTTATATATATCAAAACCTGCAAAACCGATTATTTCTCCTTTACTATCTAAAGCTATATATATCGAAGGTTCACTTAATAAAAATGCTTCTCTAATAGTTTGTGACCATTCTTTTGAAAAATTATTTTCAACAAAGGGAACAAGGTTGGTTGCATCGTTATTATTCACTTTACGAATTGAGTGCGAATTTATTTTTGGGAATATGTAATTGCAAAGATGAGTAATCATATCTCGCGAAGTAGTACCGAGGGTTAAAATTATTTTCTTGTCTTCGTCTGATAAGAAACTGTCAATAACATTAGTTGTTATTAAAGCTTTAAGCAAATGACCTTCGTTTATATAGGTTTGGTTATATTTTTTCATATAACTAATTGCAACTTCGAAAACCTTTATTACATCTTCAGTTACGCCAACGTTGAAAAAAATACTGTTTGTTGTATTTTGAGTTGAAGGATTATCTATATTCTTATTCAAAGCTCTCAGAGAAGTTCTTTCTATGGTACATTTTAAAGATATTTCCCCAAGTACTCCTGTTTTTTCATTTAAACAAGCTATAAGTAAGTGTAAGGGCTGTAACACTTTAAGATTAGAAAATATAGCTGCTTCATTTTCTGCACTCCTCATTATTCTTAACATTCTACTAGTGAAATTTATATTGGAATTATTCAGTTTTACTCCTCCTTTCCAGCCATTCTACCATATTAAACCATATATAAAGAATTCCTTGTTCAACTAACCTGCCCTGTTAGTTCATAAAGGAAAAAAGCCACCAAATGGCAGCTCCTAATCTCAACTAACGCAACGGTTCTTCATCAACTAAACTGTCCTGTTAGTTGCATAAGAAAAAGCTGCATTAAAGACAGCTATGATCTTGTGTTAAATCACTGTTGTTTAAGTGAATCTCTTTACATTTGAAATCAAATCACTATTATATAATCAAAAATTATTCATTTATTTTTCTTCTATTTTAATTTTTAGTAAAAATACAATTTTATCATCACTTATCATTTTCTTCACTTCATTTTCGTCTTGTAAATTGTATGTCCTTATGGAGTTTCCATTGGATTCTCTGTATGCACCTAATAAATACGTTTCTCCTAATTTTAATTCCACTTTATCTTCCCCTATGGCATAATCCCATCCACTAAACACATCAACAGAATGTATTTTGTCTATTTTTTGTGGGGTTGCAGTTACATTGGGTGCATAAAGAAAACCTAAACGAGTATCATTAGTATTTATTATTCCAAATCCTAAATTTCCTTCCTCCACTTTGTTAGGGCTTTTCCCATAAGATAGTTCAGCTATCGGTTGAGGTTCTTGTTTTCCATCTTTGTAACTTTCTATCCAAACATTTACCCAAGTTTTATCTGCATTATTTAATTTGAAATCAAAATCATACAGTTCCCCTAAATTTAATTTTTTAAAAGTATTCGTATGTTCAGAATCGGAATTAACTGAAATTGTAGCTATGCTGTCTTTATTAGTGCAACCAGAAATTATTATCAAGGATAAAATTGATATTAAACTAAAAATGAAATAGTTTTTTTTCAAAAGATTTCCCCCAGTCTCATATTGATTTTACTAAATCTAAATTAATTTTACCAAATTACCCCAACCACTTGTTGAACTATCCTGCCCCGATAGTTCCATAACAAAAAGAGTTGCCAAAGCAACTCTCTTATTGAAGTAGAGCACCCTTTAGTTGAAGAAGGATAGATATCTACCGAAAATTGGTATTCTAACAGATATTACGCTTCAGAAAATAACTCTCCTTTGTGCTCGTCCCGATATATCTGAAATTCATTATCGGAATTGATGATTATTTTATTGTTATTTATTAATGTAATCTCAAGAGGAAATATGGCAGATGTTTTATCAGAAAATATCCATCTTCTCCCTGGTTGGGCTAATATAATAAATATTCCATTCCTTCTTTCACCCATGAAATTAAGGGATTTTCTACTTATTGTATTATTGTCACGCTCGGTCACACCAATTTCATTTAATTTTTCGCTTACACTTATAGTGTTTTCTACAATTAAACCTATTTCACTAATGTTTAAAATACTTTTAACCGAAAAAGGCTCAATACTATCTTTAGCAATTTCATATCTTGAAATAAATTCTACTATATTACCAGAAGGGTCATAGAAATAAAGAGCATGGGCAGGTAAATGAGCAAAATTAGCTTCATCTACCCCATCTTCAACAAGTAAACTTACTCTTTCTTTTGCCCATGATTTTGCTTCATAAAATTTGTTAGCTGGTATGTTAAAAGCAAAGTGGTAATAGGGGTTATCTTCCACGTCTTTTGTTGTAAACTCAAATTCACCTGTACCCACAGCGATTCGAAAGCTATTCTTATCCTCATTAATTAGAGAAAAACCTAACGTATCAATATAGAATTTTTTCATTTGCATTAAACTTTTATTCTGTAAAACAATCGATTTAATTTCCAATGATAATAACACCACCTTCCTTGTATATCTAATAATGTAAGTAAGTCTATGTATAAATCGTATCCACATCCTTGTTATACCATAATTATCCATTAAGGTAAAATTAATCTATTTTTTGATATATACTAATTCATCTTATTGTTGCAGTTGTAACCTCGCATATTTATTGTTTGTAACTATCCTGCTCCGGTTGTTGCATAAAGAAAAAGCTGCCTTAAAGACAGCTCCGATCTTCAGCTAACGCCCCTGTTAGTCTACCCATTTATGAATTTCCCTAATGAATAAACCAATAAAATTAATAATTGATAAAGAGTAAAGGGGATTAATGTAATGAGTGGGATGTACTTTATCTTATTTTTTTCTTTCCTTTTTACAGCTATAATCGTACAAACAATAGAAACACCATACAGGCTCAAACTACTAATTAGTAATATATCACTTAACTTGTAATCAATTATTTCAATTGCAGCAAATAAAAGTAATGGAGCCATAACTCCAACTATGGCTGACGTAAAACTAAACATATTTTTCTTCATTTCAATTTCCAACCTAAATTCATTTGATAATGGTAGTGGCAGCCCCACATCTTGAACTATAGCACAAGTTAGCTTAATAAAATTATCTCTGTTAATCACTCTTTTTTTCAATAATAGATTTGTTAAATCCTACTTGTCTTATTCAACTCCCTCAGTATGATAGCTATATCTCTCGAATGCTCACTTATTCGCAGGATTTCATAACCCTTGAAAATACATTAACGGTTAAAAGCAATGAGCTCAGATCATTTTGGTTTCATGGAGACATAGTTAAATAAAGGAGTAATAGGAAACTCCATATTCTACCATATAATGCACATAATCTCCACGCCGCCCCTGGAGGCTTTCCCTCCCATGTCTCAACGGGTCATCGAAAAATATGCCCTCTCATTCCTTCGTCATGCCTATCCAAGGGGTGGAGGCCAGTTATGCTAACCTAATGGGTCGGTGCCCTTTTGTTCAAGAAATCTGGTACTCCGTGCATCTTTGAAATCCTACGAATAAGAAAACATTCGACAAAAGATAAGCTGAAAATAAAGTATTAATTATTTTCAAGTGAGGTTCCCTTCGAGAACCTGTAAAGCATGATTTATTCAATAAAAACTAGGCTGCTAGAGCTGAAAAAGGTTGTAATTTTTCTGGGGAATAAGATTCATTTCGTTTGGCTATGCCTACAAATACTCGAGCCAGTTTACCAACCAATTTCATAATTGATTTCATTTTCTTTATTTTTTTCACCTTAACATTATTAGCGTGCAACGCTTTAAACTCAGGGTTATTCATGACAAGGCACATCGTCGCTAGGTATAAGAAACGCCGTAGCCTGGATCTCCCACGTTTAGAAATGACAATCTGACCTTTCCATTTACCAGAGCTCGCCTCGGAAAGATGTAACCCTGCATGACGAAGTAGAGAATTACCGTGGGCGAATCCACTTAAATCTCCAGCTTCCCCTAAAATTCCAGCTAAAGAGATTTCACTGATCCCTTTAATAGCCAACAGTTTCTTTGCGAAAGGAATTTGTTGAAGCACGTTAGTGACTTCTTGTTCCACTCTTTCGAGTTGCGTTGTAGCTAGATCATACTCTTCCAGTAGTTGTTCTAAATGTAGCTTGTAAGCATCATGTGCTTGGTGGGATCCGATAGAGCGTTTAGCTAAATCTATAAGTTGATAAGCTTTTTTCAACCCAGGCTGACGCTTCATTACCGATTTCCATTTGGCTACAATATCTTGAGGTTGCATCGATCGTAACTCGATTGGTGTCGGAAACAAACGTAGAGTTGCGATTGCCCCTTTTCCTTTCACATCTTTAAACACTTGTCGTAGCTCAGGAAAGACAACATCTACCCATCGATTTAATTGATTAATAGAACTAACGAGACGTTTTACGATTACGTCACGGTTGGACATAAGAACTCGAAGTTTTTCGAAAGACTCTGAAGCCACATGAACAAAAGAATAGTATCCATTCTTGACCATATCCGCAATCACGAGAGCGTCTTTTTTATCACTTTTGGACTGAGTGTTATCTCGATTTTCTTTATTTCTTTTTACAAGGTGAGGATTGACTGTTACGACATCAACCTTTTCGTTAGATAACCATTTCGATAGATTAATCCAGTAATGACCTGTAGGTTCCATACCGACAATAGTTGTGTCTAATCTGTTTTTACCTTTTAGTTTATTAATCCATTCTAGAAATCTGTTAAAGCCTTCTTCGTTATTTTCAAAAGTAAGAGGATCACCTACCACGATTCCTCGATAATTTACAGCTCGAGCAACGTGAAATTGTTGGGCGATATCCACGCCAACAACGAGATGTCGATCAGAAATTCGTTCAATGAGTTGATTTTGTTTGTCCTGCATTTTAAAATTCATATTAGGGTTCCTCCTAAGGTTTTGAGTTAGAGTGATGTCTTACTCATATCTTACTGAGGAGCCCTATTTTTTTCAAAGTTAATAATTAACGCTCTACAGGAATGCTAACCTGCCCCTTTAGTGCCATAAGAAAAAGGCTGCATCAGCAACCTCCCTTATTAAGAAAAGCACCCGTTAGTTGAAGAACAAAATAATCAATCACTCTAACGGTTTCCAATTTGGGTCCTTTATATCGGACTTATTTGGCTTTCTTACATACTGCAAACTTCTTTCACCTTTAGCCCCAAATTTTTTAAAATTTTGTTGTGCTTCTCTAAAGGAAACATAATTTGCTCCATCCTCACCTGGATGTTCATATTGGTAACCATCATCTTCCCAAAAGCAGATTTCACAAATATCATACGTTCCTGGAGGTTCTTCATCTAATGTTTTATATCCACAGCAAGGACAAGTATATTTCATACACTCACCTCTTAGTTGTTTGTTTTTCTTTTATATAGTTATACATAATTCTTCAACTAACCTGCCCCATAAGTTCCGTAAGAAAAAGGTTGCCGTAGCAACCTCCATTAATGAAGTAAATCACCCATTTGTTGAATAATGAAATTTGAAATTTCACTCCGTCCAATCATAATAATTATCTACCAATATTGTACTTGTGTTTTCCGCCTCATCTTCATCAAAATCTCTATCCTCAATCCATTGTTGATAATGAATAATTTCGTGAGCCATACTATTTAAAATAGCAAAGACAGCATCCTCTTCTCCTCGTTCAGATACTAATTCTTCATAATCCCCTGTTGCAACTCTAATGTAAGGCTCCACATCCTTATCGTAAGGAGCAAAAAACGTCGCACTTACCATCTCTTTAGTATCTAAAGTTTTAATTTGATAATCTTTCTTAATGTACACAACACACCTTATTGGAAATTTCTTATTTATTCGTAACCAAATAGCAAAATTCAAACAGGCTTGTCTTACTCTTGAATTAACACCCTGTTCGCATCTTACTCTTAACCCTGAACGTAGGTACTGTATATTAGACATCATATCTTTACCCTTCTTCAACTAATCTGCCCCGTTACTTCAATAAGAAAAGAGCCAGTAGTGGCAGCCTTTATCTTTGCCTACTTATAGATCTTTTTGATTAACATTTAGTTCAATCAAATTACCATCTGGGTCGGCACAAAAAATTTGTGCAAATCCACTTTTTCCGTATGGTTTTTCAAGTATTTCAACTTTATTCTGTTTTAACCATTTAAGAGTGTCATAGTGGTTCTCGACTCTAAGGGCAAAGTGACCTTCTCTGCTGGATAAGCTTTTATCCTTACGAATTGTTTGTGAAGAGGGATCGACTATCAAGTGAAGTTGATGTCCCTCTATTTCATACCAGGCACCTGGAAAATCAAAATCAGGACGCTGTATTTCTTTTAAACATAAAGTTTTACCATAGAATTCTTTTGCTCTTTCCAAATCTGTCACAGTAAGACTTACATGATGGAGGCATTTATATTTAATCAAAACCTTCACTTCTTTCATTTCAACTATTTTTTTTACCTTAGTCATTTTATGGCTAAGATGACCCCTTGCATCGCATCTGGAGCTGGATCGGTTAATTTAAACTATTCGGCAGCTAGAATCAATAATCCTTCTTCAACTAAACTGCGCTCGATAGATGAATAAAGAAAAAGCTAACTTAAAGTCAGCTTAGATCTTCGCACCCGTTAGTTAAATAGACTATATAACAATCCTATTTCTGGTGATATTATTCTTGAATCTCTTTAATGCTTCTTCCACAGAAATAGGCGTGTCCCATTTTTAGTTTTTCTACTGTTGTAAATAAGTATTTTTGATGCATTTTTTCTATTCATTCATTATAAAAGACTTTGATTTTTACATAATTAGTCACTTGGATTAATAAAAAATTTATTTCAAAAATTCTTACTTTAATGTACAATAACATGTAGTTTATATTTTTGCAGAATAGTTTTAATAATAAGAAAGGGGATATGTATGGTTCTAATTGGTGTTCTTTTAATCATGATTGGCTTCGTACTTAGATTCAATTCAGCAGTTGTGGTAACTATTTCAGCACTCGTTACGGGGATGATTGCAGGTATTCCCATTACCAGTATTATTACGCAATTTGGCGAAGCATTTACAACTAACAGGTACATGTCTATTCTTATAGTCACGCTTCCCGTTATTGGGCTGCTTGAAAAAAATGGTCTGCAGCAGCAAGCTTCAAAGGTTGTATCAAAAATTAAAGCCATCACTGTTGGCCGGGTATTGACCATGTATTTATTGATCAGGGAAGTCGGAGCTGCTCTTGGTTTAAACAGCCTTGGTGGTCATCCGCAGACTGTACGTCCGCTGATTGCCCCAATGGCAGAAGGGGCTGCTCTAACAAAATATGGTAAGCTACCTGAGAAAGAGCAACAGGAAATCCGTGCACACGCTGCCGCTACCGATAATATCGGCTTGTTTTTCGGAGAAGATATTTTCGTGGCGGTTGGTGCAATTCTATTGATGAACGGATTTTTTGAACAGAACAATATCCCTGCTGACCCAATATCAATGGCGTTATGGGGAATTCCTACTGCCATCTTTGCTTTTATTGTACATGCCATTCGCCTCCGTATGTTTGATAAAAAGCTGGATAAACGTTTGGGCAGTCGTGACCAATAATGATAAACACTCCAAAGAGAAAGTGAGCATCTATTATGATATTCTCAGTTGAAATGATTTACGTATTGATGGGCATCATTGTTCTAGGCTGCTCCCTATTTATTTTCACTGATCGGACGAACAGCCGCCGGTTGACTACGGGAAGCTTTTACTTGATTTATTCAATTACATTAATGTTCGGCCAAATTATTCCGCCATTTTACATTGGGCTTATGGTTATTATTATGGTTTTAATCATTGCAGGTGGCGGGTTAAAGAAAAGCGAACATGTTGAAGAAAGCATTACTGTAAAGGAAGAGCGAAGAAAACGGCTTGGCGGCCGTCTTTTCCTACCCGCCATCTTGATTCCTATTTTAACCTTAGCTGGTTCTAAGCTGCTAGACGGTGTTAAAATTGGCGGAAAGGCTTTGCTGGATCCATCTAATGTAACGATGGTTGCTTTAGGTCTGGCGTGTTTGACTGCCATTATTTTTGCGATGGTGATGACACGCGGAACACCTACAGGAGCTGTGAAAGAATCACGTCGCCTGCTAGAATCTATTGGTTGGGCTGTATTGCTGCCACAGCTACTTGCAACATTGGGAACCATTTACACAAATGCAGGGGTTGGTACAGTCGTTTCCAAAGCTGTGACAGCAATCATTCCCGAAGGTTCGCTATTTTGGGTTGTGGTCATTTTCTGTCTCGGCATGGCTATATTCACTATGATCATGGGGAACGCCTTTGCTGCCTTCCCAGTTATGGCTGCAGGTATCGCCATTCCTTTTCTGATTAACCAATTTGACGCTAATCCAAATCATATAGCTGCCATATCTATGTTTGCGGGTTATTGTGGAACATTAATGACGCCAATGGCTGCCAACTTTAATATTGTGCCGGCAGCCTTGCTGGACTTGAAAGATAAAAACCATGTCATAAAAGTTCAAGTTCCAACAGCCTTGGCAGTATTAGCTTTCAATATCGTACTTATGTACTTACTTGTTTCATTAGGAGTATAGGAGGGATCTTCATGAAGCAAAAAGTGTTATTAACCGGGTTTGAGCCCTTTGGCGGAGAAAGAGTAAACCCTTCCTGGGAAGCAGTAAAACAGTTACATGGAGAAGTTATTGATGATGTGACTCTAGTTGCTGAACAAATCCCAACTGTATTCGGGAAATCAGTTGCAGTAATGGAGCAGCTTATCCAGCAGCATAATCCTGACATCGTTATCTGTGTAGGACAAGCCGGGGGTCGGCTTCACATCACCCCTGAACGGGTAGCAATCAATATGGATGATGCTAGAATCCCAGACAATCAGGGAAACCAGCCTATTGATGAGCCTATTGCAGACAAAGGGCCAGTAGCCTATTGGTCTACGATCCCAATCAAAAGAATTGTCGAAAACATGAAGGAAAGCAACATTCCTGCATCGGTATCCCATACCGCCGGAACATTTGTATGCAACCATATCTTCTATGGATTAATGGACTATATCACCCGAACCTCATCAAACATCCGGGGTGGATTTATCCATATTCCTTTCATTCCGGAGCAAACCATTAATAAAGAAGCGCCTAGCTTAAGCCTTGAGACAATTGTTAAGGGCATAAAAATAGCTGCTGTCACAGCTGTTAAATATGAATCGGATATTCATACAGTAGGCGGGACGACCCATTAATTGTACCATTTTTTTAAAATTTGACCGATTTACTTGTTTTGGTTATAATTCATGATTGGCCTCATGTTTATGATGAAAGTGTCCTTTTCGCTTGCGAGCTTGGGACACTTTCATCATATCAAGAGGTCTTTTTGTGCTCAAATCTCTTTTTCATTCATTACAATAATCCCCATAATAAAAGGAGCTGCTGATCAGCTTCTGATAATGAAGTAAAGCACCTGTTAGTTCATTACTGTTTTTTCCATAACCCACCTGAACAGGGAGTAAAGCCACAAGTTTCATAAAATAATACTTATGACCATTTTTCATCATCATCAATCCACTGATTACTCTTTAAATTAAATGATTCGTCCTCATCGTGAAAAACAAAGTATGAAGGCAAGTGTAATGCTTGTCCACCTGCTTTTTCCCAACATTCCCCAAACCCCTTCTATTCTTTTTTTATGTGTTTACGGTTCACTAAAAAGGAATTACTTAGAATTCTTTGTCTTTATTTTCTTGATATGCGATCTTCTGCGAAAAGTGTGTCTATGATTTTCTCAGTGACACTACCTACCATTTCTCAATGGCCACTGGACAAAACATAGAAAGGTTGCCGGTTATTTTTTCTCCTACACGAAGGAATAAGCCACTAGCTTCTCCACCAATTAAGAAAGACCCTACAAGCATTTTTCCAGTATATTCTCCGTCCCAAGTATTTACCGTTTTAGTTGGCATCTCAACATATTGTTGATATACCTTTTGCCATTCTGCGTAATAATCTTCTTCATCTTTCTCTACTAACTTAGAAAAGTTGTCAAAAATCTCAACACTTCCGCCTTCGCGTCCGTAAATTGGCTTTGCTACATATGCTTTATTCTCAAAAGGAAAACCACTTTTTAAATAAGTAGGTAAGAAGTATCGACGGATGCTTTCTCGTTCTTCAAAGCTGAAGATCCCGCTGTCATCTCGTAGCGTCCATATCAGAGCTAAAACCGCTTTAGACTGCATAAGAAAGGATCCGGGCGGATTTATTAATTTTACTTTACCATCAGCAATATGTTGCAAAAAAGAAAGGCCAATTTCATTTCCTGTAGAATCTTTATCATCAACTAAATATTCAAGCGGATAAAGTCGATATAAGAAGTTAATCTTATCTCCTTCTTGGTCGAACAGCCCCTCATCCGATACGATAATATCTTCAATAGCTATAAATTTAGTTTTATGTAGACAACTCTTATTTAAATTGAATAAAACAGTTTCACGATCTTCATCGTGCCAACCGTAGGAAGTAAAATGAACGGTGTCATTATCTGTTATATTATATTCTTTGCTAATCATTGCCCAAGTTCTTTTGATATTTTCTTCAAGTTTATTTGGAGATACAAATTCATATTCTTCACAAATGATTTGATTAACAATAGATGATTCTATATATCCTGTAGGTGTATCACAATTCACTTCAATTAGCTTGATTTCATCTCCATTAACAATGAAATCCATTCTAGTAAAGTAGCTAAATAAATCACTAGGAACATTGGCAGCATCCCAGGTTTGAACAGGCAATCCTAGTTCAGACTTCCAGACGTTACTTTCTTGAGAACCGTCCAACAGTTTGTGATACATCTTGTTGTATACGTTCCCTATTTTTTTGGTAGCAATATTAATGCTATCTATTTCTCTTTGAGAATATGTATGTATACCATAAGACATATATTGGTGCCAATCTTCATCTTCTTCTAAACTTCCCCAGGTAAAGCCTTTCTCGACCATTTTGTCGTTTAATTCAATCCACTTTAAAAGATATTGTGCTTCATTCTTATTATCCATATTAGTCTCTCCTTAGATGCTTTTTGAAATTTCAATTTAACTACTTGCCCCGCCTTTTCCGCTTCCAATACCAGTGGAACCTTTACTAGCTTTGCTAGAACCACTGACGACACCATTTTTAGTTGTTTTAGAACCGGTTACCGGAGGAACAACTGTATGACTGTTGGAATTTGTATTGGTATTAGAGCTAGAACCTGAACCTGAACTTGAATCATTTTGTTCTTCGTCTTCTTTGTACTTTTCATCACTTTTATTAACAGACGGAGTAGATCCGCAACCTACTAAAACAGAGCTAGTTAACCCTAAAGAGGCTATTAAAGAAGCTAATTTTCTCTTATTCATTTTCATTAAATAATTCACCATATTTTCATTTGTATTTTTTATAAAAAATTTTAATTCTTTCTTAAACTAATTTATATTACATATTTTTTTTATTATTTTCCGAGAATCAGAGAGAAAGCGGATTAAGTATTTAAATGCTGATAAAATGACTTTTGATTTTTTATTATGGCTCTGTTAAACATTGTTTATTGAACAAAAAAAAAGACAACTCTGTGGTCTTGTACGACATAATGAACTAACACACCTTTAGTTCTATAAGATTCAAAATGAATTTTAGTTAAGGTTAAATAAAAAAATAGTTACAAAGAGCACTAATACTGTCCATATAAATGATGATTTAATCTTTTTCGCATTTGAAATTGTATTCTTTTTTATTTTATTTATTAAGGTTACAACTAAAATGTTTATTAAAAATAGAAAATAATAGATGGTTATGAATAAAATCCACCTACTACTCTGAATTACTTCACTGAGGGGACTTATAAAAAACGCACTAATAAATACAACTATTGATATAACCAATAGGAAAGATACTATTATGTGCATTTTTTTCCAAATAGGATACAATAAAAAAGTATTACTTTTCTTAGATTAAAAAAACATAAGTAAGCTAAATAAACCAATAACAGCAATAATAAATAATAGTGTCATTAACATCTGTACTGTATTTACAGTGTTTGATGGATTTGACGTTGCCATATCTTTCTTAAAATAATCGGTTATAAATGCGAGAATTCCTAAAATTATTACTATAATCCCTTGGAGAAACGTCCACCGTGAAAACATCAATACATACACACCCTCTCTCTATATTCTACGGATAGAAAGCCCCAATAGTTTCATAATTTTTCCTTATTGAACTAACCTGCCCCTATAGTTGCATAAAGAAAAAGCAATATTAGAAATTATTAATCTTAAATGTAACAGCTAGTTGAAATTCAAGCCAACGGAACCAATAGAGGTAGTGAGCAATTTTAAGGTTAGAAATCCCTCTTTTCTTGTCTTTCTCACCCCTTTTTGTGCAGCGATAATAAAGTTGTTTAATTTTTATTCTAGAAATGCAGTAACCTTCTATCACATTGTTTGATAGAAGGTTATTAAAACTGTTTGAAATTTATGTTTTTTCTTTCATACTTTGATTTTTTTTAGGGATAATATAGTTATTTAATTTCGCAAAGCGAATAGTTCATCATCGCTCCCATACTAACAAACCGAATATCGAAATTTCGTTATTTCTAATATTAAAAAAAAGGAAAAAAACACACTTTTGTATTTGATTAGCTAGCACTGTACTATATATTACTTGTAATATTCCTATTCGTTTCCTTAATAGCTCATCTTTTAATCACTCTTTTGCAACTTGTGAAATAGCATTTTATTAGAATTATCTTTCTTAAATAACTGATTCCGTTCCTTTCGCTACAATAAAGTCAATGAAATATCGACTTGTAATCGGTAAAATACTTTTCTCTTTATAAGCTATACTAATAGTCCGCATTACTTGTGGTTCAATCGATTTTGTCACAATATTATATTGTAAACGTTCTAATATTAATGAAGGTAAAATTGAGAGACCTAGTCCCTGCTCAATCATTGACATAATGGCATAATCATCTTGTACACGATATTCGATTTTCGGTTCAAATTGGTGTCGATGAAATACATTAAGAGGTTCACTAACAGCTCCTTCATCTAATAAGATATAAGGCTCCTCTAATAATTCCTGTAATAGTACTTTATCACGCATTTCCAAATGATGATTTGGTGGTAAACACGCAAGCATTTCATCTTGTTGAATAGGAATCATTTCGAGTTGTGTCACTGCATCTGGATTCACAAAGCCAAAATCTACTACCCCTTCTTTAATTAAATTTTCAATATCCGTATAATCACCTAAATGAATTTCAAATCGGACATTAGGATACAGTAATTTAAATTCCTTCATCCATTGTGGTAACCAGTGACATGCCACACTCGAAAATGTTCCAATTCGAATAGTCCCTCGTTCTAACCCTTGCATTTCCTTTTTCTTTTCATGTAATTCTCTAATTGCATTACAAATACTTCTAATAAACGGTAAATATTGCTCTCCATCTGGTGTCAGTGTTACTCCTGTCCGTGAACGAATGATAAGCTGCGTTTCCAAGTCAGCTTCTACTGTATGAACAAGCTGACTGACAGCTGATTGCGTATAACCAAGTTGTTTTGCTGCACTTGTAAAACTACCCGTTTCAAGTACCGCAAGAAGTGCGAAATATGCATTCATGTTAATCACCTCTATATTAGTAAATCTAATAGTTTTATTAAAAACATTCGTTTCCCTAATAACAAAAGGGATGCTACGATTATACCACTTATATAGAGAGGGAGATTAACATGACACAAAAACAAGCTAATATTCTATTAGTCTTCGTTACAATGGGATGGGGTTCATCTTATATATTTACGAAGTTCAGTATAGGTGAAGTGCAGCCATTTATGCTTGTTGCATTTCGATTTATTATTGCATTCATTGTAATGGCTCTATTGTTTTTTCAAAAAATACGTCACGTGCATCGGCAAACGATCCAAGCGAGTGCGGTTTTAGGTACTATATTATGTGGTGTGTTTGCTACATTTGGCTTTGCAATGCAAACTACCAGTGCCTCAACAGCTGGCTTTTTAATTACGACAACTGTTATTTTTGTTCCTTTGATTATGGTTGTAATTAAAAGGAAATTGCCAGTACGCAAAGTTATGTTGGGCACTCTAATTACGTTCACAGGACTCACTTTGCTTTCATTGAAAGATTCATTCACTTTTGAAATCGGGATAATTTATTGTTTATTAACAGCCTTCTTATATGCCATCCATATTGTAGCAAATAATTATTTTGCACGAACTGTTGATGCCTTTCAGCTTGGAATTTTTCAGCTTGGGTTTACGGGGATACTGGGGCTAATTGCATCATTACTTTTTGAGCCATTTTCATGGCCAATAGGTGCTGTTAGTTGGGCAGCCATTGTCAGTTTAGCAATCATTTGCTCTGCTTTTGGATTTGTCGTTCAATCAATAGCGCAAAACTACACAACACCTGAAAATACTGGCTTTATCTTTTCCTTAGAACCAATTACCGCTGCAATTTTTGCCTTTCTATTCCTTGGTGAAAAGATGGTCATGCAAGAATATATTGGTGCAACGATAATTTTAATTGGTATTTTTGTTGCCAATCATACTCCGAAGAAAAGGATAGAATATGGTATGAATTGAACGTCGTAAATATATAAAAGATAGTTGAATACGGTTAGTAAACTTATTCTGTGCTAAAAATAAAGTAACCTTCAATCAGATTTTTAGATAGAAGGTTATTAATTGTGCTTCTGTTCATGATTTTCTTTTATTTTGTCCTTTGTTTAACTAACTGAATATCGAAACATTCTTACTTTATTAGTTTTTAAACGACTTTATTGTAAATTAAACAACTTTATTGTCATTCTACACGTTTTTTAGCTTTTCTATGGGCGATTTCATGACCTTTTAAAGACTCAAAAAGGTTGAATTAGGCAAGGGTTTGGCGTTTGATAAACGTGTAGAACAAATGCTTATTTCAGCGTGTCAAAAATCAAATTATACAACCGTTGAAATGTTGAGAACTGCATAACAAAAGACCTCAGTTGAGAGGTCCATTAAAAGACATTTAAAATTGAACTTTTCTTTGTTTGAAAAGAGAGAGCGACGAAAATAACAATAAGACAATCCCAATAATTAAATACCCTCTCTGACCTTCATATGAAATCATTAAAATAAGTTCCCACACATTTGATGGACCAGAATTAGGACCATCGCTGTATGGATAAGCCAACATAAAAGGCAGTATTCCGATAATTGTCACGATCGTCCCTAAGACAAGTAATAAAACTGAAATTTTTTTCATATATATACCTCCTATCCTATCTCTTTGGTTTATTTTATCATAATATTTAAATGTACTTACTTTTATTTCCATAAAACCGAAAGTTCAATATTTAACATAAAACAACAATCTTTTAGAAAACAGCCTTAATTAATAATGTTTACTCAACTAACGGTTGCCTTAGTGTTTCTTATTAAACTAAACTGCCCCGATAGTTGCATAAAGAAAAATCCGCCTTAAAGACAGCTCCGATCTTCAGCTAAAGCACCCGTTTGTTCTATAAGGTTTTTACCTTTTTCCTTAGTTTTTCAATTTCTTCAATTATTAATTTTGGATATTCTTTAGGCGATGTGTTCTTTGTATTTTTTTCCTTAAACACCTTGTAATCATTCAATATATTCCAAAAGTGTGTTGCTCCATCTAAAATGGCCTCCAAGAATTCTCTTTTAGGTAATATAGCTTGTGCAAACACCTTAACAGGTTCCCAATCCCCCACAATAGAAAGTTCCAATAAATTGCTGTTTATTGAGATTAACTTCATAAGATATGGATCGATACCATAAGGTATTTCAACGTTCTCACCGTTTAAATATTGCTCTATACCAACTATATAATCACTCCATAAATCTAACCCACTAGGAATATCATTTCCTACAACAATTTGATCATTATACTGAATCTTTATATGCATTTGAATATGCTCCGGAGTAAATTTTCGATGTTCAAAAATTTCTCTTATTTTTAAAGAATCATCTAAGGATATATAACTCTCTTCACCATCACTAGTTTTAACTAGAAATGTACTTATTTTAAACATCATTAAACTCCAATCTTTAATAAATTTTATAGCTATACTAACAAGTAGTTGAATAAGAAAAAGAGCTGCCAAAGCAACTCCCTTATTGAATTAAAACACCTGTTAGTTGATGAGATTATTTAAAAATAAATTCAGACAAAAAAGTTACGAAAATAAAAGCTGAAATCAAAGTCACCCAGCTTACTTTATTTGTTACCTGTTTCTGAAGGAATTTGATTTTAGATACAATAGAAAGAACACCAAAAAGTACTGCAAATATACATACTGATTTAAGCCAAAAAGAAATACCAATTATATCTAGATACGGAGGAAGGAAAGTTAGTACAATAAAAATCGAACTACCATTCGCTACATTTTCCCATTTTTTACCTTGTCCACCACCATTAATTTTCCTATTTCTATCAATTATCAATATTTTCTTCGCACGATCCACCCTATTACCTTCCAAGTCTTGGAGCTTTTTGATTATCTCAAAATCTCAAAATATATGTATCGGTAGTTCGTTCCTTATGGAACTATCCTGCCCCGTTAGTTTAAGTACTATATTTCACAATCTTATCTATATACATGAATATACAGTTTTCTGTGTTGATCAATTATCTGGCCCTATAATGGAAATAAGCGCTGTTCCTTGTTACAGAAAAGCGCCCGATTGTGGAAGAAGAACATTATATTTAACATTTTTCTACATTAAAACACAGGTGGGGTAACTGAAAATAATACAACTGCATTTTGACTAAAATTATTTTCCCATTTATGTTTCAAATTTGCTGGTATTTTCACACTATCACCAGCTTCTAATAGATATTCTTCTTCACCTAAATACACCTTTATTTTTCCTTCCAAAATAAATGCTACTTCCTCTCCTCTATGTTCTAGAAGATTTTCTGACGAAGAAGTATTCGAAGGAACTTTCATAATCGCTGTTGCTAAATTACCCGTAAAATTAGGTGACAATAACTCATAAGACAAATTATCAATGATCATTTTCTTACGATTACTAGACCTAACGATTAAATCCTCCGTAATTGTTTCTTCAAGTAAAAAACTAAAAGTTGGAACATTCAGGGTTTTAGCTAAGACCTTTAGGGTTTGAATAGAAGGATTCGCCAAACCTCGTTCAATTTGGCTTAACATTGAAGGTGTAATTTCAGCTAATTTTGCTAACTCTCTACTACTCAATCCTTTAGCTTTTCTATATTTTTCAACTTTCTTACCAATATCTATATTTTCCATAATCGATACTCCTTAACAAAATGTTAAATTTAATTTAAACAAATCAAATTTAAATTAACATAAAGATAATTGTATGTTAAACTGTATTAAAATTTATTTAATTATAATTTATAACACGACTCGTTACAAGAAAATTAGGAGGATCAAACAAATGAAAGAGATTGAAAGCAAAGAAATACAAACATGGAAAGACCAATATCCTTTACTAAACAATCTCATTTCGATGGATGAAGTATTTTGGCTCAATCCAAATGTCGAAAAATTTCAAACAGGCATTAAAAAATCCCCCCTTACTCAAGCAGATGTAAGAGATGCAGATGAAAGGTTGAAACGTTTTGCTCCATATATCGCCAAGGTTTTCCCTGAAACAAAAGGAACGAATGGTATCATAGAATCTCCTTTAGTGAGAATTCCTGCCATGAAACAATCCTTAGAACAGGATTATCAACAACCTATATTAGGAGAATTATTACTAAAATGTGATAGTCACCTTCCTATATCAGGATCTATTAAAGCAAGAGGCGGGATTTATGAAATTCTCAAACATGCAGAAGAATTAGCTTTTCAACATCAATTGTTAACGATCCAAGATGATTATTCGATTTTTGATAGTGATAGGTTTCGAACCTTTTTCTCACAATATTCAATCGCAGTAGGCTCGACTGGAAATTTAGGACTTAGTATTGGCATCATCAGTGCAAAGTTAGGTTTTAATGTTTCTGTTCATATGTCAGCTGATGCAAAACAGTGGAAAAAAGACTTGCTTAGAAGCAAAAATGTCAAAGTTATTGAATATAAAGCTGATTATAGTAAAGCTGTAGAGGAAGGTCGAATCCAAGCAGATAGTGACCCAACATGTTATTTTGTGGATGATGAAAATTCTCACGACCTATTTTTAGGATATGCAGTGGCTGCATCTCGATTGAAGAAACAATTAGAAGAGCTAGAGATAATAATAGATGAAAATCATCCTTTGTTTGTTTACCTTCCATGTGGAGTAGGTGGAGGTCCTGGAGGCGTAGCTTTTGGTTTGAAATTATTGTATCAAGACCATGTTCACTGTTTCTTTGCAGAACCTACCCACTCACCGTGTATGTTACTCGGTTTAATGACTGGACTTCATGATAATGTTTCTGTACTTGATGTTGGTATCGATAATGTAACAGACGCGGATGGACTTGCTGTAGGAAAACCATCTGGGTTTGTGGGTAAAACTATGGAACCTTTTTTAAGTGGTAATTATACGGTTAGCGATGAACAGTTGTATAAGTTGCTAAAAGAGCTAGTCGATACAGAGGGGATCCATTTAGAACCTTCTGCACTAGCAGGCATGATAGGACCAAGTAAATTATGTAAAGAGGGCATCGATTATTTACAGAAGCATAGTTTAACGGAAAAGATGAGTAGGGGTACACATATTATTTGGGGGACTGGTGGAAGCATGGTTCCTGAAGAGATGATGACACAATATTATCAAAAAGGGTTGAAATTATCGTTAGAGAAACAGAAGTAATTTAACAAGGGGTAGTTTAACCCCTTGTTTTTATATTTGAAATTTCAGTTCTTGTTAAACTAACCTCCCGATAGTATAAGTACAAACCCTCACAAACTCTTCTAAACTTTGATTTAGATATCAAATTTTCTATGAAGGTGTTGTTCCACAATCTGGCCCGATTGTGGAACAACAAAATCCTGCATATCGATACATGACTTTTGATCAAACTTTATTTAAATTATCAATCTTTTTTATAAATCATCGAACTTTTTTACAAATTATCAAACTTTATTTTAAATCTACAGTAGGCTTTTTTTATTTTTCTTGCTTATTAGCTAACTGTTTTTATATAACTTTGAATATAATTGTTTATTTTTGTGTTTGTTCATGAACTAACGCACCTGTTAGTTCTATAAGCTCTAAATAACCTTTTATTAAAGTCCACCATCTAAACCGTCAATTTTTACCCCTCTACTCCAATCACGATCGATTTTCAATTCATTATTTGTCGTGGATATGGTTAGTTCTCCTTCTTTCTCATAAATTTTAGATGAGTTCTCGTCATAAACTTTAAATTTCATTGTATATAAGTAATCTATTGTGCCATCATTATTTTTGCCTTGTTCTTCAAGTTTCACATCTTGTACTTCAATACTTTTATTAATTTGTTTGGATACCAATTCTGGTATTTGAAATTTACGGTTAGCGATTTCTGCATTATATTGTTCTTCTGTTAAATATACTTTAATATTTTCTGCGATTTCATCAAAAGTTGGGGGATTAGATGAATCTTTAATGGTATATAGTTCTGTACTATAACCTTTAAAAAATTTTTCTGCATCTTCTACATTGACCACTTTTCCCTCTTTAATAGGCTTCCCCTCTTGTTCCTCACCGTTTTCTTTGACCACATCCTTGTTACAAGCAACTACACCAATAAACAATATAAACAAAAACAATAAACTAAAAATTTTCTTTATGATAGCCACCTCATTTCCTTCAAATGTTCCTACACTCAACATCTTCTATACAAATTGTGCATTATCCTTGTTCAACTAATCGGCCCCGTTAGTTGCATAACGAACTCTTATTTTTCATTCCCATTCCTCAGCCAGTTTTGCGTAAATAATATGGTCTACATAATGATCATATAGCCGTTCTGCTTGTCTTAATCTTCCTTCTTCTATAAAGCCCTGCCGTTCAGCAAGTGCTCGACTTCTTTTGTTCTCAACAGCTATGCTAACCTCAATTCGATTTAGCCCAAGTTCTCTAAATCCGTAATCAATAAATGTCTTAAATACTTTTGTCATTATGCCATTCCCCTGAAAACCTTCTCCAAGCCAGTAGCCGATGCTCCCAATCTTACTTGCCTTGTTTATGTCATTAAATCCGATAGTTCCTGCTATTTCACCTCTATAAATGATAGCAACTGACTTTGGATACCCTCCAGTTTCTAAACCCATATGGAGATGGATTTGCCTCGAAGCGAATAGTCAAAATTCTTTTAGAGAAATTGAGTGCTGATAAAAATAAGATGATAAATTGCCCAACCCTCTCATCCTAATTTTTATCATTTATTAAACAGCTTCATCGTTAGAAAGAACGAAAAATAAAAAAAGAAGCCTAACACTCTTTAAGAGATTGTTAGGCTTTTCCTAATTCTTCTTATAACTTAAATTTTAAAATGATTCACTTCCATTTTAAGACTCTCGGCCAAGGTTGCTAGTACTTGAGAGTCTTCAGAAATCTGTTCAGTCGCTGCATGCTATTCTTCAGTTGCAGAATTAGCATCAAAGAACTTCTATGTAAGTAGTTATATGGAGGCCACTCACCTAATCAGTAGCCTCTATATTTATTTTGAAAAGATGATTTACTTTCCTTGTACTTTTAATATTTCATCTTATTTAGAAACATAAGCTACTTCTTTATATTTTCTAATGCTCTATAAGCATTTGCTTCTCCTGAACCAAATAAAGCATCTTGTCCTTTCTTTCCATAGTCAAGAGCTGTTTGCTTAATACGTGCTGTTACTTGGGCAGGTTTATACTCAGGATGAGCTGCCTTAATAACTCCTGCAATTCCAGCTACTTGAGGAGTGGCCATAGAAGTACCAGCATTAAACTCATATGAAGTGCCTAAATAGGTAGGCCAAGTACTTAGGATTAAGTTACTTGGATCAGCCGCCGCAGGATCATTGGTTTCTGCATATTTAGGCCCATAATCTCCTCCAGGAGCTGCCACGTCAATAGCACTGTTTCCATAATTAGAGTAGAAAGCAAGCTGTTGAGTTGACCATTTTGTGGAGGCAGACACATTAATAACTCCTGGCATTTGTGCTGGTACTACAGTTGCAGGCCCTTTCACGCTCATTCCATATGGTTCATACATTTTATTTAAATATTCGTTTACTTCCTTCTTGTCATCTAAATTTAAACTTTCATTACCACTACCAGCTACTACAGTTACTCCATTCTTTACTGCATATTGAATTGCTCTCTTCCAAAGTAACGTTTCAGCGACTGATTTATAACTTTCTCCCTCAATTGTCATTTTGGAATTATTATAGAAACGAAGAGACATATTAATAACATCTACCTTGTCATTTGTTGCTGCAATAATTCCATCTATAATCCAAGCTGGTAATCCAAGGGCCTGCTCTGAGTATAATACGCGATAGGATCGGATTCCTAAATCTGGTCCTACACCGTTTACTTTACCATTTGCTCCAATGATCCCGGCAACGTGAGTACCGTGCCCATTGCGATCTTTTATATCAGTAGGATCACCTGTTTCAGATTCATCCATTCCAGCAGGAACAAGATTACGTCCACCTATTATATTATTCTTTAAGTCAGGATGAGACTCATCAATTCCAGTATCAATCACTCCCACCACTGCTTTATGAGTAATACTACCATCTTTATTTTTATATCCGCCTGTTTCTAAATCATATGATTTCCCGTCGTTGGTCACCCTTTGAATATCCCATTGGGAGTCCCAATAACTCTCTGAATTTTGCTGGCTAATGATACTAGACTCATAGTTATAAGGGCTGACTGCTGTTTTGTCTAAGGTTAGGGGAATTTCTCTGTTAGCAGCTTCTATTGAAGAATTACCTTTTAGGTTTTTAAGAAAAGAAGGCTCGTCAGATTGAGCTTCTATTCCTCCAACTTCGGGAAGAACTTTAATTACTTTACCACCAGCTTTCCGTATTATCTCTTGATAATTCTCTGGTAATCCACTTTTAAAAGCTATTGCGTATGTGTCATTCATCTCCTGATTTTGACTCTTAGCTTGGGTAGGAACACCACCAACGGACAGTATCCCTGCTCCTACTGCAATCGAAAGTACCGTATGTAGAATTTTCTTTTTCATATGTCTCCTCCTATATATGGAAAATATTCATCATATACTATCTTAATATACAACAACTTAAATTCCAAGTTTTCCTAATAAATCTCATATTATTGAAATAAATAATAAATACTTTTTAATAAATAAAAGAGCAGCGTCCCGTGATAAAGCTCGGAATACTCCTCTCATTATTATTGTGATGAACGCAGTATTATTTAGATAATATTAAATAAGCTCTGTAGTCGAGATTTTATGGTCTCAACAGTATCCTCTACTTTTTCTACGTAATCAAGCCATCCAAGCCATTCTTTGAGATAAGGTTTTGAACTAATGATCAAATTGAAAAACTCTTCAGCGTCACCCACATTGAATAACCTCAAAGATACTTCGTCATTGATTTTATGTATTAACAAAAATTCTCCTCCTGACTTATTGCTCCTATCAATTCTACACAATAATTCTATTTTCCTTCTTCAACTAAACTGCCCCGTTAGTTGCATAAAGAAAAAAACTGCGTTAAAGAAAGTTCCGATCTTCAGCTAACGCACTGATATTTCAACAAGGTCTAAATAGTGTTTTATTGAATTAGAACAGTTACTCTAGGTAAGGTGTATACACCTTGCCTTTTTCTATAAAGTTCAACTGTTTAAATCAATATGGGATTTTTCAAAAAAATGGTAATATAAAAATTAGTAATGCTGGAGGAACTGGAGGTAGAAAATGAGTAAAACATTGAGTAAATCGCATATATTTAATCTTTTAGCTGGAGTAATAATTATTGGTCTGATGATTTATTACTTTACTTTAGGATATAATTGGCTTGTTTTAAGTTTCAATATCTTAATATTTGTAGTTTCGTATATTTTGGAAAGAAATAAAGTAACTATATTTGCTTGGTTGCCGATTACTTTAATTTTATTTTCTGCCAAAATCGGTATTAAACAAACAAAACCCTATAAAGTCGGGATAAAAATGACACAGACTTCGAATCAAATAATGATTTGGTAAAGCCATGCGTTATTGCACGAGAATGTACGAAGGATATCAGGCTGTCTGCCTTTATCTTGAGAAACATCAGTGAAATTGCCAAAACGATTAAACGGACTGAATTGTATGAAGGTTTACATCCTAAAAACCCGCCGCCCCATGAGGCATAAAAAGTTAAGAAAAGAAATCGATGACTTGATGGATGAATTGTTTTGAAGATTAACAGATTAGCCCTTCTCATTTAAGAGAAGGGCTTTTACGATTTGATGACGCAGAAAGTTTATTTGTCTACATTTATTTTTTGTTCATCTGATTTTTGGATGATTTCTTTTAGTTCTCCTGTATCACCTTTAGCATTAATAATTTCAAAGATCTCATTTAAGCCATCTGAGGTTTTTTCATCTTCCGTTTTCACTAAATCCCTCCTAATTGTGGTTATCTTTTAAGGTCTCCCAAATTAATAAAAAAAAAACCCTCCAAATAGGAGAGGGTGTAAAGGGGCTTATGGAGTTGCCTGGGCCTGGGGAATACATCTCGATATACATCTAGATAGGGCATGAAGGTTTACTACCTTATACAATTATCATCAAAAGTATTTTCAATGGCTAATTCCAATTCTTCTTTTCCTTCTCCTACATAACGTTTGGTCATGTTCAAATCTTTATGCCCCATCAATTTTGAAACGGTTTGAAGGTCTATCCCCGAATCGATTAATTTTTGGCAAAACGTATTCCGCAGCTTATGGGGAGTCGCATTATATTTAGTCAGCATATATTGCACGGACCTTGGCGTGATGCGCTGATTCACACTGGATATGAAGATGGCTTCCGTTTCCATATTTAAAAATTCCTTGTATGCCCTGATCTTTTCACTAGCAGCCATGGAGAGTGGAATCTTCCTGTCTATATCCCCTTTTGAATCCCGGATGAGGATATATTGCCTGTCTCCCTCTTTTTGAATGTCGCTATGGTTCAAATCACAAAGTTCGGACACCCGGATACCCGTATGGATCAGTGTATAGACAATGGCAATATTCCTGAAATGCCCAGAGGCCTCGATTTCTTTTAGGAGATCAGCTTGCTCAAGCATGTTCAGGGCTTCTGGCGGATCTTCTTTCTTTTCCTTTGCTTTACGGTCGATGTTGAGGACGATCTCGGGTTTATCAAGGAACCTGGAAAACATCGTAATGGCTGAATAATGTTTTTCAATCGTTCCTCCACTCTTATTTGACTGTTCCATATCGTCTAAATAGGTTTGCACGTGGGATTTTTCAATCTCTTCCGCTTCTTCTTTAAACCATTGAAGAAACTGGGAGATGACTCCCACATAGGTTTTAATCGTACCATCGGATTTATTTTGACCCATTAACCATTCCGCAAAAGAATGAAGAATTTGTTTATTGTCCAGGTTTTCTTCTTTACTGGTCATCGAGAAGCCCCCCTACCAAAATCATGCTTTTAATAAGCCTATCCAATACACGAATAGTGGAATTTACACAAAAAAACCTTAGGAGAATCCTAAGGTTTAGAATGCGTAGATAGGATTTGAACCTGATTATACGGGTTTATGAATCCTAATTGATGTGATAAACATTGCTTGGCGGCGTCCTACTCTCACAGGGGGAAACCCCCAACTACCATCGGCGCTGAAGAGCTTAACTGCCGTGTTCGGAATGGGAACGGGTGTGACCTCTTCGCTATCGCCACCAAACATTAAAGGAACGTTGTTCCTTCAAAACTAGATAATAAGAAGGTATTTCATTTTTTAAAGCGTGGTTAAGTCCTCGATCTATTAGTATCAGTCAGCTCCACATGTCGCCACGCTTCCACCTCTGACCTATCAACCTGATCATCTTTCAGGGATCTTACTAGCTTGCGCTATGGGAAATCTCATCTCGAGGGGGGCTTCATGCTTAGATGCTTTCAGCACTTATCCCGTCCGCACGTAGCTACCCAGCTATGCCTTTGGCAAGACAACTGGTACACCAGCGGTGCGTCCATCCCGGTCCTCTCGTACTAAGGACAGCTCCTCTCAAATTTCCTGCGCCCGCGACGGATAGGGACCGAACTGTCTCACGACGTTCTGAACCCAGCTCGCGTACCGCTTTAATGGGCGAACAGCCCAACCCTTGGGACCGACTACAGCCCCAGGATGCGATGAGCCGACATCGAGGTGCCAAACCTCCCCGTCGATGTGGACTCTTGGGGGAGATAAGCCTGTTATCCCCGGGGTAGCTTTTATCCGTTGAGCGATGGCCCTTCCATGCGGAACCACCGGATCACTAAGCCCGACTTTCGTCCCTGCTCGACTTGTAGGTCTCGCAGTCAAGCTCCCTTGTGCCTTTACACTCTACGAATGATTTCCAACCATTCTGAGGGAACCTTTGGGCGCCTCCGTTACTCTTTAGGAGGCGACCGCCCCAGTCAAACTGCCCACCTGACACTGTCTCCCACCCCGATAAGGGGCGCGGGTTAGAATTTCAATACAGCCAGGGTAGTATCCCACCAACGCCTCCACCGAAGCTAGCGCTCCGGCTTCTCAGGCTCCTACCTATCCTGTACAAGCTGTACCAAAATTCAATATCAGGCTGCAGTAAAGCTCCACGGGGTCTTTCCGTCCTGTCGCGGGTAACCTGCATCTTCACAGGTACTATAATTTCACCGAGTCTCTCGTTGAGACAGTGCCCAGATCGTTACACCTTTCGTGCGGGTCGGAACTTACCCGACAAGGAATTTCGCTACCTTAGGACCGTTATAGTTACGGCCGCCGTTTACTGGGGCTTCGGTTCAAAGCTTCGCTTGCGCTAACCTCTCCCCTTAACCTTCCAGCACCGGGCAGGTGTCAGCCCCTATACTTCGCCTTGCGGCTTCGCAGAGACCTGTGTTTTTGCTAAACAGTCGCCTGGGCCTATTCACTGCGGCTTTTCTGGGCTATTCACCCTAAAAAGCACCCCTTCTCCCGAAGTTACGGGGTCATTTTGCCGAGTTCCTTAACGAGAGTTCTCTCGCACACCTTAGGATTCTCTCCTCGCCTACCTGTGTCGGTTTGCGGTACGGGCACCTTACATCTCACTAGAGGCTTTTCTTGGCAGCGTGGAATCAGGAACTTCGGTACTATATTTCCCTCGCCATCACAGCTCCGCCTTAATGGAAACGGGATTTGCCTCGTTTCCGGCCTAACTGCTTGGACGCGCATATCCAACAGCGCGCTTACCCTATCCTTCTGCGTCCCCCCATCGTTCAAACGATGTATAGGTGGTACAGGAATATCAACCTGTTGTCCATCGCCTACGCCTTTCGGCCTCGGCTTAGGTCCCGACTAACCCTGAGCGGACGAGCCTTCCTCAGGAAACCTTAGGCATTCGGTGGAAGGGATTCTCACCCTTCTTTCGCTACTCATACCGGCATTCTCACTTCTAAGCGCTCCACCAGTCCTTCCGGTCTGACTTCAACGCCCTTAGAACGCTCTCCTACCATCGACACCATACGGTGTCAATCCACAGCTTCGGTGATACGTTTAGCCCCGGTACATTTTCGGCGCGGAGTCACTCGACCAGTGAGCTATTACGCACTCTTTAAATGATGGCTGCTTCTGAGCCAACATCCTGGTTGTCTAAGCAACTCCACATCCTTTTCCACTTAACGTATACTTTGGGACCTTAGCTGGTGGTCTGGGCTGTTTCCCTTTCGACTACGGATCTTATCACTCGCAGTCTGACTCCCAAGAATAAGTATTTGGCATTCGGAGTTTGACTGAATTCGGTAACCCGTTGGGGGCCCCTAGTCCAATCAGTGCTCTACCTCCAATACTCTCATCTTGAGGCTAGCCCTAAAGCTATTTCGGAGAGAACCAGCTATCTCCAGGTTCGATTGGAATTTCTCCGCTACCCACACCTCATCCCCGCACTTTTCAACGTGCGTGGGTTCGGGCCTCCATTCAGTGTTACCTGAACTTCACCCTGGACATGGGTAGATCACCTGGTTTCGGGTCTACGACCTCATACTCATTCGCCCTATTCAGACTCGCTTTCGCTGCGGCTCCGTCTTATCAACTTAACCTCGCATGAAATCGTAACTCGCCGGTTCATTCTACAAAAGGCACGCCATTACCCATTAACGGGCTTTGACTACTTGTAGGCACACGGTTTCAGGATCTATTTCACTCCCCTTCCGGGGTGCTTTTCACCTTTCCCTCACGGTACTGGTTCACTATCGGTCACTAGGTAGTATTTAGCCTTGGGAGATGGTCCTCCCTGCTTCCGACGGGATTTCTCGTGTCCCGCCGTACTCAGGATCCACTCAGGAGGGAACGAAGTTTCAACTACAGGGTTTTTACCTTCTTTGACGGACCTTTCCAGATCACTTCATTTACCCCGTTCCTTTGTAACTCCATGTTGAGTGTCCTACAACCCCAAGAGGCAAGCCTCTTGGTTTGGGCTAATTCCGTTTCGCTCGCCGCTACTCAGGAAATCGCATTTGCTTTCTCTTCCTCCGGGTACTTAGATGTTTCAGTTCCCCGGGTCTGCCTTCAGTACCCTATGTATTCAGGTAAAGATACTGTTCCATTACGAACAGTGGGTTTCCCCATTCGGAAATCTCCGGATCAAAGCTTACTTACAGCTCCCCGAAGCATATCGGTGTTAGTCCCGTCCTTCATCGGCTCCTAGTGCCAAGGCATCCACCGTGCGCCCTTTCTAACTTAACCGTTAAAAAAGATCTTACTGATGCTTTGAAAAAATTAATTGCCTTCTATCTATTATCTAGTTTTCAAGGAACAAAGAAGAAAGAATTCCATCACTACGTGATGAGATCTTTCGAATCTGAATGAATTACTCATTCAAAACTGAACAAAACAAAAGCGCTCTCGTATTTATCCTTAGAAAGGAGGTGATCCAGCCGCACCTTCCGATACGGCTACCTTGTTACGACTTCACCCCAATCATCTGTCCCACCTTAGGCGGCTGGCTCCATAAAGGTTACCTCACCGACTTCGGGTGTTACAAACTCTCGTGGTGTGACGGGCGGTGTGTACAAGGCCCGGGAACGTATTCACCGCGGCATGCTGATCCGCGATTACTAGCGATTCCGGCTTCATGTAGGCGAGTTGCAGCCTACAATCCGAACTGAGAATGGCTTTATGGGATTCGCTTACCTTCGCAGGTTTGCAGCCCTTTGTACCATCCATTGTAGCACGTGTGTAGCCCAGGTCATAAGGGGCATGATGATTTGACGTCATCCCCACCTTCCTCCGGTTTGTCACCGGCAGTCACCTTAGAGTGCCCAACTGAATGCTGGCAACTAAGATCAAGGGTTGCGCTCGTTGCGGGACTTAACCCAACATCTCACGACACGAGCTGACGACAACCATGCACCACCTGTCACTCTGTCCCCCGAAGGGGAACGCCCTATCTCTAGGGTTGTCAGAGGATGTCAAGACCTGGTAAGGTTCTTCGCGTTGCTTCGAATTAAACCACATGCTCCACCGCTTGTGCGGGCCCCCGTCAATTCCTTTGAGTTTCAGCCTTGCGGCCGTACTCCCCAGGCGGAGTGCTTAATGCGTTAGCTGCAGCACTAAAGGGCGGAAACCCTCTAACACTTAGCACTCATCGTTTACGGCGTGGACTACCAGGGTATCTAATCCTGTTTGCTCCCCACGCTTTCGCGCCTCAGTGTCAGTTACAGACCAGAAAGTCGCCTTCGCCACTGGTGTTCCTCCAAATCTCTACGCATTTCACCGCTACACTTGGAATTCCACTTTCCTCTTCTGCACTCAAGTTCCCCAGTTTCCAATGACCCTCCACGGTTGAGCCGTGGGCTTTCACATCAGACTTAAGGAACCACCTGCGCGCGCTTTACGCCCAATAATTCCGGACAACGCTTGCCACCTACGTATTACCGCGGCTGCTGGCACGTAGTTAGCCGTGGCTTTCTGGTTAGGTACCGTCAAGGTACCAGCAGTTACTCTGGTACTTGTTCTTCCCTAACAACAGAACTTTACGACCCGAAGGCCTTCTTCGTTCACGCGGCGTTGCTCCGTCAGACTTTCGTCCATTGCGGAAGATTCCCTACTGCTGCCTCCCGTAGGAGTCTGGGCCGTGTCTCAGTCCCAGTGTGGCCGATCACCCTCTCAGGTCGGCTACGCATCGTCGCCTTGGTGAGCCATTACCTCACCAACTAGCTAATGCGCCGCGGGCCCATCTATAAGTGACAGCCGAAACCGTCTTTCCATCTTCTCTCATGCGAGAAAAGAACGTATCCGGTATTAGCTCCGGTTTCCCGAAGTTATCCCAGTCTTATAGGCAGGTTGCCCACGTGTTACTCACCCGTCCGCCGCTAATCTCAGGGAGCAAGCTCCCATCGATTCGCTCGACTTGCATGTATTAGGCACGCCGCCAGCGTTCGTCCTGAGCCAGGATCAAACTCTCCGAAGAAATGTTTGACTTGCTCATTTTGCTTTTTGATAGTGTGTGCTCACTTAAAAAATTAACGTTGGCGCTTTGTTTTGTTCAGTTTTCAAAGAGCAATTTCGTTGTCGGTTTGTTTCGACTTATTCATCTTAACATAGCTACGAATAGTTGTCAACTTCTGCGAAGAATTTCAGTTTCATAAAATCGCCCATTAATTAAGCGACTTCATTATCATACTTCTATTTTTAAAAATAGTCAACTTGGAATTGATAAATTAACAAACTATGACGTTTGTTCACCTTGAACCTATTTTGTTGATGTACAAAAAATCACCTAAGCAAGTTCTCCGGTCAGTATTAAAAATCCCAATCTCTCATTTATATCACTGAGAGATTGGGAATTATTCAACAAATCTTCTATTAGCTGATATTGAAGAAAAGCACAGTAATTTTGCATGCCTATTTCATATTATCCGGATTATAGGAAGTAATACAACAACCCTGATAATGCTAAAAAGATTGCTTCAATAAGTCCACTCCACTTAGTGTGGATACAAATTTAAAGGTATTGATAGTTAGTTGGGAGTTCGCCTCATATTGGTTTAAATCACCGTTCAATACCACACCGGCTACAGCAGTTCCATGGTCAACCCCCTGCCTAATTGGATTGGATTTTACTGATTTATTCTCTTTTGCGTAGTTAACTAATAGAGGATGGGTTGTATCAATCCCTCCGTCAAAAATTCCTACTCTTATTTGTGAGATATTTTGCCCGACTGGAGGTTTCAACATTAAAGGATTGCTCTTTGAACTCCTTAACTCCGGGAAAAAATCAACTCTCAATGGATGAACTGTTCGTAACGGGTTAAAATCAGATACGTCTATTAACGCTCGTCTGTTTAAGTAAACACTAACAAATGTCGGACCGTTTAATTAGGTCTTTACCCTCATTGAGTCACCATTGATATTATTTTTCAAAAGAATATTTTTAAATTTTTCAAGCATTTTCTCATGATCGTCACCAAAGGGGTGTAGGACAAATTCCACTGTTCCTTCTTACCACTTTTCATCAAACCCCGAATTACTTCGCTACCAGCAAGTAAAGAAATATCCTCGACCTTTCTAATATCATCTTTAAAGCTGTCTGTCAGTCGAGCCTCTTCCTTGTTTAAGATTTCTTCAAAGTTTCCAAGCTATCCAAATTCATTTTAACGAAATGCATTTTGCTATAATGCTTTTCTTCTTCCTCTTCTCGGTAAAATCCCCACCGTCTTGATCCGATATTTTCAAATCTCGCGTGCTTAAAAAGAGTGTTAGGAATATATGATTTTGCTAGAAATTTTTCATTTAACCTTATAGTTACAACAATTTCTTCCATACGTTTTTCTTGAGGAATTTTGTTTATTTTCTCTTTAATAGTTTGTACTTGTTGCTTAACTCTTGCTTGAACCTGGCTATATGTTCTCGGAAACGTAGGCTATGCAGCATTAACATCTGCATAGAGTATCTTTTTTTATTAAGACTTATTCATGATCATAGTAGCTCTTTCTGCCTTGTATGTAAGAATTGGCAAGGTCCAATGCTTTTTGAACGGCACCAATTCGGTTATAGAAGTGGAAGAGTTTTTTTTCGTAGTGTTCAATTAACATGGTGAAGCCCATATTTTTAAAAAAAGGAAGGGCTGTAGTCTCAATAAAATGATAGTAATCGTCTTCTTCATGATTAAGCTGATAAAGGTGTAATTCAAAAAAAATCCAGTTATACGATTTTGTCGATTTTGCTATTCTTAGGCCTTTATGTGCTAATTCCAATAAAATCTCGTTTGAAAGTAGTTTTCCTTTATAACAAGTATTAATATAACCATCTAATGCAGTTAAATAATGAGGAACCTTTTCATCCATTAGTTCCATGGCTTCTTTGTATAGTTCGGATGCTTCTTTGTATTTTTTTCTTCTGTAAAGTTCAAATGCAAAATTATTAAGGAGCTTTGATTTACGGTCTATTTCATTAATGGTATCACAGGTACGTATTAATTGTTCGTAACGTTCTTTCGTCTCTTCAAAATCATGAAGCTCCTTTGAATTTAATTGTAATAACATGATCGTCTCTGTATCAATTATTCGGATGACATTTAACGTTTTTTGAAAATAGTCAAGAACTTTCTCTGCATAATAATACGATATTATATTAAAATGAATAAGGTGATAGGCTAGTGCCAAATGGTAATAATATTCAAATTGATTATATTGACTTTGATCAATTGATGTTAAAATTTGAATACAATCTCGATACTGTCCGTTGTGAAAATAATACATACCTAGAACATGTTTTAACATATTGCGGTCTTGCGGAGAAAAAGATGATTCATTTTTTTGCAGTTTTTGAATAATTAATAATGCTGTTTCTAATTGATAATTAGATAAATAATACCTTGCAGAGAGTAATTGATAGAAAACTTGAAAATCTGGCAATTGAATCAGTGTTTCTTTTTCGATTTCATCTTTTAAAATTTCTGATTCTTTGCTTTGTTGCATAACGAACGTGTTGTGCCATAACTTTAGTTTCTGTTGAAGATTATGATACCGCACAAATTCATCATCAAGACAGATATTCAATCTTTGGGATAATAAGTGAGTAATTTCCCCTGAATATTCTGTTATCTCTCGTTCTATCTTACTAAGATGTGTAGCAGAACAAATTCCTTCACAAAGCTGCCCCTGAGTCACCCCCGCTTTTTCACGATAAAACTTGATAAGTTTCCCCTCAATCATAGCTTCACCTCTAGGTTGAAATTTTATCTAGTATATATAGGAAAAAAATGAATATATAATCTATATATTCTAGTAAAATTAAGAAAAGCGCAAGACTACTTTAATACCTTTCCTCTATTTATTAGCTTTTTCAATATTTACTCTTGTTTCCCTTTTTTACGAATTCCCAATCTACCTCAATATTTTATTCTGAAGAAAATCCAAATAACGCAACCTTATTGGAATACTCTCTTTCTTTAAAAATACTTTTAGAAAAATTTTATATTTTCTTTAAAAGTTAAAACACGATGAAGCTAAGCTTTCATCGTGTTTTTTAATATTTATGGCTGTATTCCCAACTCAACTAAAATTGATTCTAATGTCTTACCTTTATACTTCTTCTTTGGTTTTGGGGCATCCTCAACATGCTCATTTTGCTTGAGATAGTTTGTTTGAACATATTTCATATCTTTGGCATCAACAATTCCATCAAAGGTGATATCCGCTGCACGCTTCTTTGTTTTCCAAGCATTTTGAATTTCAATCGCATCTAGAACATCAATGACATTGTCTTGGTTAACATCACCTGCTGTAATATTAAGGGCAGGTATCCAGCGATTTTGACCGTATAACTCACCATTGTGCTCAAAACCAATACCAGAATTTAGTTTTTCTTTCGTGTCAAAGTGGCCTGGCACTTTCATTTCAATCGTAAAGGCATTTGTGCTTAACGGCAGCTTGTTGAATACATATTGTCCATTATCTTCTACCGTTGATGTCGCATCGAACTCAGTTCCTTCTGAATCAAAGATTTTCACTGTACCGCCAACCTTGCTCCAATCCCTTTTCTCTGTAACAGTCCCATCTTCATTTTTAAATCCTTGCGGAGTGACATAACCTCTAGCCATTGAGAATTGAGGGTTAACCTTCCAACTATAACCAGATTTTAACACACTGCTTGTCTGATTATTAGCATCCATTACGCTCACAATCGGATTAATCGCTGCTCCAAGGGTATATTGATCATCCTGAACCTTTAACGTAACCTCAACGACTTTTGCATGGTCTAATGCTTTACTCTCTTCATTAAATTGGACAGTAACGACCTTGTCTTTAATCGTTAAAGAGGCTTTGTCCGAGAATTTGCTGTGAAGCTTGGCATCAACTAACTCTACGCTATCTAAACCTCTGTCGTAGCCTCCGTCACCATTAAAGTTCCATTCCGCCTTTGACACTGCGTTTAGGTTATCTAATGATAGCGTTGCTTTTACCGTATCGCCTGTTTTCACCTCATACTTTTCGCCAATAGTATACGCGACAGGTGTACCTTCTTTTACAAAGTAATATTGCTTTGTTGCCGGTTTGTTTCCTGCCATATCATATCCATTCATGCGGAATTGAAGTGCTGGGATGGATTCATCCAGGGCGATTTCTTCGACAAACTTTCCTTCTTTATCCATTGGAATTGGCGTAGAAGGGAAACCACCTTGACCCCAGTAATACACCATCGAGTTCGATGATTGATCGATATTTACGCCCAATTTCTTTAGTTCGTCAATAGTTGGATCTGTGATTTGAATGTCGAATGGATATGTTTCTTGACCTGGCTTATATTCAATAAATGGAGACTTTCCATCAAGTGAACTTTTGAAGCTCGGTGCATCGATATCGATGAGCAAATGCTGCGTTTCAGTTGTAACCTTCCCGGAAGTACCTGTACCAATGAATTTCAACTTGTAATGTCCCGTTTTTTTCACATAACTTGCTTCTTCCGAAATGGGCTGTTTTGAGTTTCCTGTAAACTCATAAAAAGCTCCATTAAATGCATATAATCCATAATCTACATTGTCATAAGCGTAATCTAAATTTATTGTTCCGACCAACCCGAGGTCCTTTCCTGTTTTGCCATCTTGAAGAACGACATCCATTTTTTCCATTGGTGCACGAAGGTTAAAATCAGCAAATACAAATGGAGTACGCATAGGATCCCATGCTACTTGGTTTAAATGACTTGGGGAATAGGCAGGATTTAGTACCTCAACCTTATTAAACCCATCTTCCATTGTTCGGAAGCTGAAAGGAATCCGATACTGCTCTGATGAATTCGCATTGTTTGTTAATGTAATATAGCCTTCGTAAATTCCATCCTTTGCTTTCTTAGGGATAAGCAAACGTGGTGTTACTTTTTTGAAGTCTTCACTTTTTACAGAAATTTTGCTTGGAATATCCAGCTTCACTCCATTTTCCTTCAAGCTGTTTGAACCATTCGATTCAGTTACAGATACACTGAAAGTTTTGTTTACTTTATCATGGTTTTCAATAGTAATTGATTTTTTTAGATTTAGTTTTTTATCTGCATAGTGAACGTCAAAGCTGAGTCCGCCCGTCAATTCTTTTACCTTGATTAATTCCTCAGCACCTGGAACAAATGTTTTATCGTTAATTTTGAAGGTTGTTCCACTATACACTGCTTGGTATGGATCAACTCTTCCTGCTCCAACTTCAAATACACTATAGTCTCCGTTTAGTGGATCTGCCGTATTCATTAGAACGGCTTTAATATCTTCCGGCTCAAATTGCGGATTCGCTTGAAGCAAGAGTGCTGCAATCCCTGCTGTATGAGGAGTAGCCATAGATGTTCCAGAATATCTGGAATATGCATATTGATAGTTTTCTTGATGTTCAGCGTCCACCATATAAGAAGGGACTGTTGAAAGAACACTTACTCCCGGTGCCGTCACTTCTGGCTTCATATCGTATGTTTCTCTTGCCGGGCCTCTTGAGCTAAAGTCCGCTAAGTGGTCACCTTCTGTTTGTTTATCCGCGTATTTGGAGAAAGTAAAATTCGCTTCACCTGCTTGAATCTGTGCTTTAATGCTTTCTCCCGCTTCTTTTGTTAAAGAAAATGACGGCACAAAGTCAACGGACTCTCCAAGATTGGCATTAATTTGCCCTTCCACATTATTATAAAGAAGAACGGCGGCTGCTCCATTTTGTTTCGCATTGCTGACCTTTTCCGCTAAGGCGAATTCGCCGCGTTCCACAAGTGCAATTTTCCCTTTTACATCCTTGCCGGAATAATCAGAGCCATTTCCTAAACCGACATTCACTACCTCATAGGATTTCCCTTCCCATTCCTTTAATTGGTCTGAATAGTGGCGTGCCAAACTAACAAGTTCTATCGAATCTTTATTTCCGATTTTCCCATTGAAAGTAGAAACCGCCATCGGCACATCACTCGCCCCGACTGTCAAAGCAAGTGCTGCTGAGCCAGGTGAACCTAATGTATAATCATCTGATCCTGCATTTCCAGCTGCTACAACTGCTGTTACATCATTAAGGACAGCATAGTTAATGGCAGTACTGGTTGGATCATAAGGATCATTGATGTCCGATCCGAGGGAAAGGTTGATAACATCCATGCCATCGTTTACAGCTTTTTCTATACCTGCAATGACCCCTTCAGATGATCCTGAGCCATATGGTCCAAGAACACGATACGAATATAAATCCACATCAGGAGCCACACCTTTCACAGAAACCTCTGCATTCGTTCCTTGTCCAGCAATGGTACCTGCGACATGTGTTCCATGGGAAGTATAATAGGAAGAACCGGACCAGCTAAATTCTGGTTGCCCCGACGCTTGCCAATCCTTGTAAGTTGCCTCCATTGGATCATTATCTTGATCAACTAAATCGTAACCGCCCTTATAGGCATCTTTCAAATCAGGGTGGTTGTAATCAATCCCTGTATCAAGAACCCCAACTTTGATTCCTTTTCCTGTAATACCTTCATTGTGCAGCTGGTCAATTTTTAAATATGGAATACTTTCAACGGATGTACCAGGGGCTGATTTCTCTCCCATGGCGATCGGATCGACCTTAAATTCCACATTTTTATATACTGCTTTTACGACTTCGGATTGTAAAAGCTGCTCTACCTGATTAGCTGGCAGCTTCATAGCTACCCCGTTATAAACGGTCTTAAAGGTAGAAGTGATTTTATGACCTGTTTTCTTGCTTCTAAGATTAGTAGATGGAAGAATCGATTGAATTTCTTTATTAAACTGAGCATGTTCCTTTTCTACTTGATCATCCGCTTGTTTTTTAGAAAGCTCCTTTCCTTTTACATTCGCATCCAAGACTGCAACTTTTCCCGGCTTTGATTTAAACTGGACAATGACCGAGATTTCTTTATCCTTTTTTAACTCTTCCATTTTAAATCCTTGCAATCCGACATTATCTGTCATTTCAAGTTGATTTAACGCTTTTCGTTGTTCACTTGTCAACGAAGCTAAGACGTCTTCTGCCTTTATGTTCGCTGCATTTGCATAAGGAATGAAAGGCGTGTTTGCTGATGATAGCAACAAGCCAGCTGACAGCGTAATCGCCGCTGTTCGTTTAATGAATGAATGAATTTTCATATGTTCCCTACTTTCTTTGTTAAATAGAAGATTTCCGAAAAAATACCCCTTTCTGAAAATTTAAAAGATTCATATAATAATATTAATTGCCTTTCTATTGGATTGCTATTGGGGTTATTTAACAGTGTTTTCTACCTATTTTTCTTTTAAATGTTCTAAAAAAAGCATTCTCCATGCGAAATTTAGTAAAAAAGACTTAAATGCATTTTTATAAATTGGGGTTTTCTTTAGTCAAATAAGAAAATATGAATTCCATTGAGAGAGTTGAAAAGAGGAGTTCACGATGCTAGAGAGAAACATCATCGAATTCTATCGCGAACGGCAGAATATGATGCAAAAGGATTTAGGAAAGCCAAACCACGGTAGTATCTTCTTCATCAAACCTGATCCGTTAGTTTTAGTACATTCTTTCACAAACTATATAAAAGAAGGATTTTATTAGTTGTTCTGTAATCTATGTGGTAAATTCCGATATCATTATTAATCATTCGCTCTAATATACGAAAAAGGAGAGACTCAAATTAAGATCCTTATCAATACGACTGTATCTAATCCTATGAAACGCTTCAAGAGGATAATTTGTGGTTTCTTCTTTGAAATCGATCATTGTAAAGAAATCAAAAAAAAGCGATTAGAATGTCATCTCTATGGTCAACTAATTGCCAACCTCCTTTGTTCTTCTACCATGTTTCAAATGCGGCAGCTACTCCTCACCAAGAAAAAACGAGAACTCAGCGAATTTAAAGCCATTTATATCATCAAAGATTATTTTTTATTACTGTTTCAATCGATACAAAAAAGCACCCAAGAGCTATCAAATGTCCTGTTTCGCCTGTTTGCCCTCCTACAGAAAAACGGGCGAAAGTCTCATCGATACGAGAAGAAAACAGTCTTTGATATATTGGGTGTGGTTTCATTCCAGTTCCAATTCATATATACATCCCCTATATCAACTGAATTACTTACTATCCTCATCACCATTCAACTCTCTATGTTATAACATTTTCTTATTCAACTATCCTGCCCCGTTAGTTAATTAAGCAAAAAGGCCACCACATGGCAGCCCTGGATCTCAACTAACGCACCTATAGTCAGACTCGATCATTTCCAAGATTTCTTCAGCCGTGTATTTTTTCTCAAAACCTCCTTCAATTATTTCTCATGAATTTTTCAAGTTCTTCTACTTTCCTCCCATCAGCATGGTATGTGTATCCAGTCAGTTCTTTTCCTTTTATACCATTTGCGACAATATCAAGGTCGTTAAACACGTACTTCATGTATGTTATAGCTTGTTTCTGTCTGTCTGTAGATTCCAATACTTATGAGCTTCCCATTTATCTGTCCCTTTCGGTAGGGTAACTCCCTCTAAAACTTTGCCTTGTTCTTCTTGAATTATGTAGGATAGTTCTAAGAGGTTGTTGAAGTCTTGTACTAAAACTTTTGGTATATCGTTAGCATCTTCTTCACTCGTAAATGATTGAGCTTCTGCTAAGTAGTAGTATTCAATTGGGTTGCGATATTGCTATCGGATTCATCAACTAAAATTCTTCTTCTAACATCTCATGATCTCGTTAATTATTTTCAAATTTGGCTTGTACATCTTCAATGGTTTCTTTAGGTGCTTAAGGAGCAAGTTTCATATCCTCAAATGTCATCTCGGTTCGAGCGATTTTCTTATCATATGTTAGATGTTTTACCCTTATTTTGAGAGCCGTTTTTTGCTTTGCTTTTTCTAGATTGATGTTGGACGACATAGGACGACCACCGGACATTTGATAAACAATTCTGATACTTGGAATAATAAAAATAAAAAGCCCTTCTCACACGAGAGGGGCTTTTTTGTTATTAATATTCACTTACAGAATAACTTTTGTATGTTAACTTGTTGTTTTCAAAAGCCATATCAACATATATGTCAGTAGTGTCACTGTAACGGCTCCAGACATAATCTTTTTCGGTAATACCGCCATAGGTATATGTTGATTCTAATTTCATATATTCACCTGTGATAGATACCATTTGATTATAAGTCATTCCTTTTTTTACATTCGTATATTCATTGAAAGTTATACCATTTTTAATGGGAGTAAAGAAATATCCTTTGGCTGTTTTTGTATACTTGACCCACTTTGTTCCTACTTTATCATAATCTACAAATGTTACTGTAGCATATGAAAAGTTTTTATTTGTTGCATATGGAGTTAACGTTACAGCTTTAGTAGTTTTTGCATTAATTGTATTACCTTTATAATCTTGAACCTTATAGGTAGTACCTACTAAGGCGCTCTTATAGAAAGTTGAACCGATCGGCTTTGTTACTGTTGCAGCTTCTCCTTTATTTGCTCCAACTCCTGCCAGTAATCCTAGAGCTAATACTCCTACAGTTAATGCCTTTGCTAGTTTTTTCATCTTAATTTCTCCCCCAACCCGTTAGGTCTTATGAATTTATATGTACATTTGTAGAATACCAAATCTTTTTCAATGGGTCTATGACTTTTCGTAGAGAACGGGTATTTACAATATCCATCTTAGGCAATGCGGCTTTTGACTTTAGTAAACTTTAACACAAACCAATGCTCCATATTCATGAGTTCTTAGAAAAAGACGCAATTGCACCCCAATATATAATTAACTTTCCAAACTTGTTAAACCGGATTGAAGAATTTAATCCAGAAGCACATAAAAAATACCGTTGCTTAGATGTAATAGAAGATACTTGTTGGACAATCAGCTTGAGGTGATAATTTCTTGAGCCAATAATATAGCCGATGAACCGGCAGGTTCTGTTTTTGACACTAAGCAGCTTTTGATAATCCACTTTCTTTAAAATCTTGAATGTGAGCTTCCCATTCTTTCTTTATAAGGCACCTTTTCATAAAAAAACCTCCACATGTAGGATGTAAGGAGATTATTTCATGAGATATTTACAAGTAGTAGGTGGGGAATATTTGACGCTTACTTTTATCTACTGCTTTTTCTTCTTGCATACATGCACCAAGCAATCCAATTGCAGAAAACTATTCTAAGCGATTTTCAAACTTTCTAATGATGATCGATAAGCTAATTTTGTCTAAGGCTAACTCTAACTCATCATCTATCTATTTTTTTATATAAAGAATTCCATAATTGCGTAAACCTGTAAACCCTTTAACCTATAAACGTTGATATAGTAGGTTTTTTATAGGTTTACTCATTGGTTTACCTTTAAGTTATTAGAAGTAAATTCAGCGCATTGGTATTCCCTGACTTTCTTTGAGTGTGGGGTGTTGAGAAAGTATCTTGCTGAAAAGATCGAGACTTATCTTTTTATTCAGCTACCTAAGCCAAGTGAGTATCCAAATGTTTTAAAAATTTCTGCTGGAGATTACTGGTGTATCCAAAATAACGGCTGGTCTATTGATTCTGCTACTGAAATTTTTAGTGAGGAATGGATATCTGATGACGAGTTTTTTGTCACCGAATCTGAAATTTATGGGAATAATAAACTCTATCATCAATTGAAAAAAGAACTTCGAATAAGAAAAACATAGGGAGATTTTAGTCTTCCTATGTTTTCATTCATATTATTTATCTGTTTGTTTTTGCTTCTTTTTCAAATACTCCGCACGTATTTTTTCAAGTTGCTGCTTTTTATCAAATTTGGCAGGCGTCTGTTTTTCATGAAACTTTGTCACAGCTACCTGACCTTTGTAATCCAATTGATATTTTCCCACTTTGTTCACCTACTTTTCTTGTCTTTAAAGATAATCTATTCAACAAATATAATATACCTTATTTTACTGAAGTAAACCTTATTACTTTATTAGTGTACTGCTAACTTTGCATATATCAGTAAAAACATTAAAAACTTAGTAAAATAATTCATCGCCAAATGGTATTCATTTCATTGCTATAATCAAAATAAAATGCCTTGACACTCTGCATAAGCCTCAATAATTCTATTTCTTGTTTGTTCAGCTCTCTTCTAAAGGTCCAATTGTTCGGTAAATAAGGTTTAAAATATTAAAACAATCTAAGTCTACTCCATCTTTTAAATGGTTCTTAATGCTAATAACCATTACGTTCTCGATGATTTCAAATTTAGGTTTCTGAGGGGAAATATTGTTTTTTTTGCAAAGTCTTTTTACTACTTGTTTAAAAAAATCTACATCCCCAATATTTTTCTCCAAAAAATCACCCCTTGTTATTAACTTTTCTACTTATATCTATCTTAATCCAAATATCACCTTATTCAACTAACCTGCCCCGTTAGTTAATTAAGGGTACTTTCTCACTTTAGATTGAATGTATGATAATATAAAGAATCGTACATTTAAAAGGCCCCAAAATTGGGGGCCTTTTCATTTAATTTATTTTTTATAAATATAATTCAATATTAGGAACATTAATTACTTCTAGAACTGCGCATTGCTCTCCGGCGGTCGTGCAGTACCATCAGGATAATTATTCCCATCATCACTCCCAAGACGCTACCTAACTCGGTGGTTAGTACATATGCAAGCGGGTACTCTAGAGCAGGTTGTGCATCGGGGCGAGTGGCGGACAAGCGGTTAAAGAGGTTATAAGAGAACAGCATTCCCGACGAGATCCATGCTGCTGCCATAGGAGGGAAGAACCTCTTCAACCCGCGGCGGGTGGTCAGTACCAACAAACCCCACGCCCCCGCGAAGGCCCATACACCGGTACTCAATGACAATAGGTGCCACCATAAATCGCGGTTATCCAACATAGCTGGGTTGATGCCAATAGTTCCACCAACCGCCCAGAATAGCTTAATAAATCCAAGCAGGATACAGCCAGCCGCGACAAGCCTAGCCAAGGTGATATGCAGTTTCTGGCTGTTGCCCGGGAGTAATTCAATGTCGATTGGATCAGCAAATGCCTCTGGCCAACGCGCTTTAGCGTATCCAGCTAAGGCGAAAGGTAGGCAGATGCCGACTCCAACCAGTGAGACCATTACGAAAATCTGCTCATATACCCAAACGTTGGCAGCTCCTGCCTGCTGATCGCGTATCATAGCAGCAGGACCAAGCACAGGCGCCAGCAACAGCATAGGAATAAGTAAACCAGTACCTACCCAGACGGGCAAGGCAACCAACCAGGCGGGCAGTCGCTCACCCCATGTCATGCTAAACGCCAATGCTAACAGGATACCAACAGCAGCTAGAACCATTGTTACTGCGTTTGCAGTGCGCCAACTTGGGTCGCCCATTTGTTCGGTCGGCATGAAGAGACCGAAAGTCCAGGCGATTTTGATTAACAGATAAGGCATTACCGCTATAGCGGCACCATAACCCCAAAATCTACGCTTCTTCATCAAATGTGAAATTGGCTGCTTTTTCATTACTGTCATGAGGTCACCTCGGCCGCCAGACCAGTGAGTTCGTAAATCTCTACCTCTACAATGAACAGAGCGCTTCCAATTAAACTCTCATTTTTATTTCTATTTATAACTATAAATAAACACCCCTTAAGAATTATAATTTAAACTGTTTTAGTTTTAATGAATCATAGGACTTTTCACGAAGATAATCATTTCCCCCATTACTCTCACCATCAATACCCTAAAAACTGCTCTGCTCGCTTTGACTTTAACATAATATTCCAATTATGAATCCCTTATTCTAAAAAATTAACACAAGAAGATCGCCTTCATTGACGACCTTCTAGTGTCAATTCTTTATGCAACTATCCTGCCCCGATAGTTGCATAAAGAAAAAGATGCCTTAAAGACAGCTCTGATCTTCAGCTAACGCACCCTTTAGTTGAAGAAGAAGTCATCATTTTAATAACTCAGTCTTATACCTATATCTTACATTTTCAGGAATTTGGTTAAAAATATGCAAAGGGATTCCTACTTTATCTTTAATTTCTATTTCTTTTCCCGAATCAAAGTATGTAAGGAATCCCCAATAAGAAATGAAAAAGTTATAAGTTGGTTCGTAAATAAACTCCATCCAACCCTCTGCAATATGTTTATCTTTTTCATCGAATATATTAATTCCTGAGAAGTTTTCCACTACCCCATCTAAATAAATAGCATCATCTCCTTCTATACAACTTTCAGACCAGTCAAATTTAAACTTATTTGCCATTATTCCATAGATTTTCAGGTCATCGCATAGTTGTTTTTCTACTAACATTCTTAATTTAGGCCCCATTTTGTCTGAGTATCCTAAATCAGTGTAATTTGGTTTCAAATTTCCCCACTCCATATATATGTGTTTTGTCGTTATAACACTGCTTACTTTACTGATTAAAACCTTCTTCAACTAATCTGCCCCGATAGTGCCATAAGAAAAAGGCCTGCCGCAGCAACCCTTGTTATTGAAGTAAAGCACCCGTTAGTTCATTAAGAAAAGCGAATCTTATTCAAGAATCGCGCCCGTTAATTAAACAAGTTACACGCGTGTAAATCTTTATTACTCTTACTCAATACATAATTCTGAGATATCCTTCCAGCTATAAGCAATATCCTCTACTATGGTTCCTCCAAACGTACTGGTCCTATGAATGTATTCTTTTCCTCCCATACGTTCATAAAATCCAAGTCCAGAATTATTCTGTTTCATTACCCAAACCATCATAGAATAAATACCTTTTTCTTTAAAATGTTTAGCAATAGCTGAAATAAGCTGCCTACCAACACCAAATCCTCTACATTCCTGTAAGAGATAAAGCGAATATAGTTCTCCATCGTAATTCTTCTCATCTATACTTTTACCGGATGCAAAACCTATAATTTTCCCTGTTTCATTAATTGCAACATATATAAAAGGTTCATTTTCGTTATATAAAAAATCATTCCATCTTTTTTCTGCATCTTCATACGATAATTCGTCCAGATAATCGTCAGGTACTAGATCACGATAAGTAGTCCTCCAACTATCAACATAAACTCTTGATATGCCCTTTATATCTTCTTTCCTTGCTTTTCTAATTTCCAAGTTAAGTACCTCCAATGCAAAACAGTAAAATAATAAAAATTTATTATAACATTCTTTCTTCAACCCTCAGTTAGCTCAATAAGTGTTATTCCATAAAATGAACCAATTGTTGAACAAATCAATATGCACTCTTGAACTATCCTGCCCCGATAGTTCTATAAGAATAGGCTGCCATTATCAATACAGCTACTGATAATATCGTTAAAGTCTATGAGGAAAACATTCAGTTTGCAAAAACAAATGAAAGTTATTGGAAAGGAACAGCGTTAGGGACTCGAATCGATCTTGGGAATATTAAATTATCTAAAGAAAATGAACAATATCGAGTGGAAATTCCAGTAGAATTTCATAATAAACAAAAAAGATACAATGGATTTAATGATAGTGAACCAATAGTAGAAATATTTGAGGAATACTGGTTAGCTTTAACTAATAATGAAAAATTCAAACGATGGATTATAGTTGATGTAAAAGATTACTATGCATTGAATAAAGAATTTATAGAAGGAAATAACGTGGTGAAAAGTGAATTTTAATAAAAAAGCCTACGATCCTTGCTATTCAAGGAAGTTGGGCGGTTGTTAAACATTCGACATCCGAAATATTTGTTGAAATCAAGTATCAGTAAAAGTGTACAGTGCATTATACTGATGCTGTAAAGTTACAATAAACTTATTTAATTCTGTGGCCTTAAACACGCAATTTGGACGCTCTCTATAACAAAGGCGCCTGATTGTGGAAGATCATTTATGCTGTCTAACTGAATAAAAGCATACAACGAACGAGTGCAAAATATCCTATTTTAATAAATCATTGACCTTGATTCTCCAAACCATATGATCATACCCTTCATCCCAATAATCCTTTAACAAATAATCAGGATCTCCAAATTTCTTTTTCCAGATTTTTTGTGCACGAATATATCCACTATCTAAACAAAATTCTTCTATGCCCCTATGCTGCAAAGTATGATACATTGTCTTCAATAGTAAATTACCTACCCCATTCCTCTGGTAGTCAGGATGAACAAATACTGTACCTACCTCAATTAGCTTATTTAAAGCATTTTTTGTACAATTGCATATCAGCTCGCTTGAAGGACCGTATTCGATTGAACCAATAATTTTATCATCATCTAAAGCAATCAAGAAATATCGTTTTTCCCCATTGCTTTCAAGATCACTTTCTAAGTATTTTTTCTTAGCTTCGATTTCATCTTCTATATCATCCAACTTCTCTCCGATACCTTCTTTAGTAAACGTGTCTGTAATCACTACCCTAAAAAAATGATTTAACTCTTTAATGTTCTCAGTTCTTGGCCTTCTAATCTCAACATTAAGCACTCCGAACCCCTCCCTCTCAGCTCTTAAATTCAATAAAGCTTTCAATAATCCTTTTTGAAGTATCTGCTTCTTTAGTTTAAGTGAAAACCTACAAAATTTTCATACCATATTTCTGTAGCTTTGAAACAAAGTTTGATCAAATTAATACAAGAAACCTTAATATGAATAAATAGAAAGGGCATGTTTTGAAAAAAGATTAATCAAAACATGCCCTTATACTATTTAATTGGAATATTCTTTTATAAAAAAGATTGATCATTTTTGTGTTCCTTAATGAACTAATGCACCCGTTAGTTCATTAAGAAATGATTCAATACTCAACTATATTTAGCCATTGACCATCAGGTTTATCATTTATCTCAAATATATTTACACCAAGCTCTTTTAATACTGCCGTTTCTCTAGCAGCACCACATGCGAATGCAAGTACAAAGAAACTCTTCTTTCTTTTTATTGCGATGTCCCCTGTAACATTTTAAAAAATCGGCTCATCTATTTATGAACATTTTCATATTTGGCATTAAGAATACTGGCAAACCCTACTGAACCTCATTACATAACCGACCGATATTCTCTACTTCAACAACGACCTCATCCCCTGACTTGATCGGGCAGCTGCCAGATGGTGAACCCGTGGCCAAAATGTCACCTGGCTCAAGTGTCATTACCTGCGAAAGCCAGCTGATTAGATACGGAATGCTTAGAGACATTTCATTGGTATTCCCGTCTTGGACAACGCGGCCGTTTAAAGTGGTCACAATCCGCAAATTTGTAGGATCTACCCCGGTAACGATGCACGGCCCCAAAGGTCCGAACGTATCAAATCCTTTGCCCCTCGTAAACTGTGGATCTTTTTTTGTAAGATCTCTTGCTGTGACGTCATTAAATATCGTGCAACCAAACACATAATCAAGCGCATCTTCTTCTTTAATGTTTTTTCCGCGCTTTCCAATCACCAAGGCTACTTCCCCTTCAAGTTCTACTTGGTTGGATAGATCGTTTGGAGGAAGGATAATTTTCTCCTTGTCTGGAATAAGCGCAGATAATGGCTTTAAAAATAGAAATGGTTCTACAAGGTTTGCCTCTCCCCCTGTTTCCTTCGCATGACCTGCATATGTCCAGCCGAAATTAACCACTTTAGAAGGTTTTACAGGTTCCAAAATTTTAACGTCACTATATTTCAGCTCTACCCCGTCATACTTTATTTCCTTGTTGACAAGTTCAGCAAAACTGCTAGACAGTTGTAATATCATCTCATCCTCAACAATACCGTAATGTATTTTGCCCTGTTGATTCTGATAGCGAACTATTTTTTGTGTTTTTTGTAGCACATTCATGATGAATAAACTCCTTTGATAAGTAAGGTATACTACCTCAGATAATATAAAATTCGGGTCTCCACATAATCGCAAACGAAGACTTCCAACTTCATTATAACCGATAAGCCCATTGAAAATGAAGTTAGTGGTAATATCGAAGTCGCTCTAGACATAATAGTAGGGAAATGGAAGCCTGTAAGTAACACCTCAATGACATTTGGAACATAATTAAACGCTTCTTCGGGAGACATTCCTTTAGTAATTGATTCGAACGAATTACAGGATAATCTCCTACTTCGTAAGTTTTAGGAATTAATATTTTTAATGCTTTAACTACTTCTTATCCCTTATTGATATTTCTACTAACTCATTTAACTCTGGGCATTCTTTGAGTGCATACACTCCAACTGAATTTAAAGTAAATAGAGATATAATCAAATTCAGTACAATAAGTTTTTTTATATAAAAACACACATCTTTTCTAATCTTTCCTAATTAGAAAAAATTTATCAATCCTTCTTCAACTATTCTGCCCCGATAGAGGCATAAAGAAAAAGATGCCTTAAAGACAGCTCTGATCTTCAGCTAACGCACCCGTTCATTAAGACTTATTGTAGAATGGACACAAACTGTGAAATTATGAAATCTAATTTAATCTGCAACATATATAGTTAGCTCATTCAATTCTTTGTCATTAATATACCGATGTTTGTATGAAATCACACTATATTTAGTATATTTTTCTCCTGGTATACGAATAGTCATTTGAATTAACTTAAAAGGCGGGTTGATGGGTCCCTCATATCCAATTACATGTAATGACACTTCATATGTATCATTTTGAATATCTCTTGAAATTTTTTCAATTCTATTAAATGTGAATAATTGACTATCACCGTGTTTTTCCATAACTTCAAGAATGGTTCCACCAAGATATCTTAGAAAAGCTAATTCCATAATGGAAGGTGGCTTGTTTTGAGGAATTGTTTCAATTGTGTTTTTTGCTTCAGTAGCACTACTAGACGAAATGAAAAAGATAAGAAAGAGTATGGCTATTTTTTTCATTATTAAGTCTCCTTGTAGATTATTATCTTATTTTTTACAAGAAGTTAGGTTTTATCCATAAAATTCTTTATTGCACAGTTCGAATACACTACTGTTGGCTTAAAATAAAGTTCGATTAAAAAGTTGCTGAAAACATTCATTTCATCATGAAAAGAATCCCCTACGTTTTGAACAAAGATTGATCAAAATGTAAGGGATTTAACTCTCGAAAATGTTATAAAAAAGATTGATAATTTTGGTAAGCGAATAAGTTATAATAACCACCATTTCTTTATAAACTCACAAATTCACTTTCTATATTATTTTGTTCGAAACGAATGGTAGTAGGTCGCCATTAATGTCATTAACATTGGAATAGTAATGACAAGTGATAATAAAAAAAGTTTTGAAAATATTGTACTTAATAATCCTGAACTTACTGAAAAAACTATATAGCTTACAATGAGCATAGCCATACTGATGGCAACTGCTAATATAACTGGTTTTCTAAGGTTTTTTATCTTTTCCTGTTTTGTTTCTTTATCTGTATAAATTGGCTTTGTATCAGGTCTCGCTTTAAATAGGTGCATATTATAACTTGAACAAATATACTCCCAACCTGCCAATTCAAACATTTCAATATATTCTTCTAGTTCATTTTCTGCTAATTCTCTTACATCAAGACTAAAAATAACATCTTCAGCAACACCCTTTTCTAATTCATATCCCATTTTTTTAAAGCGTTTCACAATCCATCCTTTTGCAGCATACTTTCTTAGTATTTTTAAATCTTTTTTTTCTGAAAAAGCAATCCCGTTTGAAACTATAAATTTTGTTTCCCCCACTTTAGTTCTCCCCTTTTAATCCATTTTCAGCGAAATCAAGCATCGTTTTACGTCTCAAAATATCTTGTTCCAACACATTTCTGCCTTTATTTGTCAATATATATACTTTTCTACGTGAATCTGAATCATCAAATAGCTCAATATAGGATTCGGTTATTAACTTTTTAATAATTGTGTATAGCGATGCAGGTCCAATTACTACTTGCCCATTCGTTAATTCTTCAATCAAACTCATCACCGCATAGCCATGTCTTGGTTTTGTAAATCCTGCCATAATATAAAATACAGAATCGGTTAACTGTTCTAATGATTTCATTTTCACCCTACCTTTTTATATCACTTTGTGATATATCTAAAAATAATATATCATAAAGTGATACAATTAACAATAAAAATATAGAATAAATATCCATTTCCATTCATATTTAAAGGAAGTTCTTATCAAACTATTTTCTTTGTGGGGATAGCTCTAGGAAAAGGCTAAATAAATTAATAGGAAATGAGGGGGCCTTTCAGACAATTTATCAGGTAGCGATTGATCCACTATTTACGAAAAGTATTTGTCCTGATATGTAAGAAGAATCATCAGAAGCCAGCAGCCAATAAACAAAGAGCTGCTAAAAAAGCAACCTCAATCAGGTAAAAACATTATTACTGAAACTACTTATCTCTCTTACCTTAAAAAATTACTGTCCATCCTCTCTCAATTCCCTCTCTTATCTAACTCATCATTCAAAATTTTCACTTGGTAGCGGAAATAGAGATAGAAAATAATCCAGATGATCGCATAGAATGGTAGGAAAATACCAATTCCTGTTACTAACCCTTTTAAACTAAATGGAATCCATCCAACAAAGAAAGAAAGAAAGAAGAAAAGGGACTTTTGAAATGAAAGAAAGATTATATGAACTGGAAAAGGACCTTCCAGGTAATCAGTTCGTTCGATTATCCAAATCGGTGATCGCAAATCTAAATGAGTTAAGCAGATTTGAGGCATCTTTCAACGGAACTTTATGCGTTTATTTTAGGTCAGGGGAAAAAGAATATGTTTCTCGACACTATGTTCAAGGAATTAAGAAAGCATTTCAATGGAGAAGGAAGGGATTATGATGAAAACACTTTTGTTTCGTAGTTTTGTAGGGATTTGTTTTGGAGCACTCGTGATGGTATTGACGTGTTTTGGAGTAATAGGTTTTGGTGATGTGACCTCATTAGACAGTGGGATTTTCGTAAAAAATGCGATAGGCTGCCTATTATGTGGCTGGTTTTTCAGCACAGCAACTATATTATTTGAAATAGAGAAATGGAGTTTATTATCTCAGACTATTCTACATTTTTTGACTGTTAGCATACTATACTGTTTCGTCCGCACCATTATGGAATCTTGCTCTGTAAACAAACAGATTATTTCTTCTGCCCTGAAAACATGCTGCATATCTTCTTTCCTGCCAACAAAATATGGTCGTTTTCTCTCCTTCAAGCGCTCCATTAATTCTTGCACTTCCTCATTCCATTCATGATTTCGGATAAGTACCTCTATCGCTTGGACCTCCTCATCTATCTCTACCTGTATTTTCATCTTTGCGACCTCCCTTTGCTTATATTTTAAGTATATTGATAAACTGCAATTTCGCTTGTGATTTCCAGCCACATGTAACTAAATAGCTCTAACTTGCAAAAAATGCGCTGTCAGTTACATCGGTATTTTGGTACAAAAAGCGCAACCGCCTTGGAATCACCCACTTGGATGGACTTTCTCCATCAAGCTAAGGTGAATATGTATGTTAAAACATTCTGCCCTGCACTGTCTTTCATTCTTTGATTTTGAAGATACTTGCTAGGTGCACTAAATAACCGTCCAAATGCTTGGACGGTCACATACTCTTTTTCTTATAAAGCTTTTATTAGGCCTTACTTCTTCTCAACTGAAGGATCCGTTGTATTGATTACTTATGACTCATCATGCTAGGGATTATTCTTTGCTTGTAAAAGTGCTTGGCATCACCACTGCTACAACTTCTCCACGAGCACAAAGTGTTCCATTTGCAAATACTTCTGTATCAATTTTCCACTTCTTAGGATGAATCTCTTGTATCTTCCCAACCGCTATTAAGGGAACATCATTTGGAGTTGGCCTTACAAATTCCACTTTTAATGAAGCTGTTACAAACCGAGGAGGCTCTATTCCATCCCCAACTTCATGCCCATTTTTTCGATGCAATGCCAATGCAGCCGAACCTGTTCCATGAATGTCAATGTTGTTAAACCAATATACAATTATCTAGTTCAAGAACCAGCTGTTCAAACGAAGCGACATGTGCCCCGTTTGCGAATTCATTTCTAAACACGTTGTACATCGCTTCGGCCACGGTGTTATCATACGGACATACTTTTGCACACTAAGTGATAGTTGATTTCCAAATGTCTCTAGTGCATCTGAAATCAACTTGTTATCTTTGCCACGATCTATAAAACAAATATGATGTAAAATCCTTTTTATACTCGCATTGGCTTGACACAACAAGGGCCGCTGTAGCATTGAAATAAAGTTTGATTAAATTAACGTCATCTTAAAATGGACAACATACATAAAAAGTTTCAAGATGGTCAATTATAATAATCATTTCCCCTGCTCCTTTTCTCGATATATGACAAAAGCCCCTGTACGCTAGGTAGCGTTCAGGGGCTTTTAGTTGACCTCACCTACTTTATAGAAGTAGCCAAATACACCTGCAGTTCGTGAATTTATCCAGTATATTTCAGCTGAATTACCTTTTTAATCATGAAAAAAAGGAATTCATCGCATGATTTATATGTATTTTACGAATAAATAAAACTGCGTTATAGTTATTTCTGTCAAATACAAATGATTTTTCAGGAGGAAAATAACATGGAAAAAACTTGTTACCAACAAGGTGTAGATATTATAAAGGAGTATACTTTAACAGATAACAAGGAAATTGGAACACACATGAATATTGTAGACGAATTTAAAGAACTTGCACCTGATTTAGAGAGTTATATTGTTGAATTTGCTTTTGGAGATATTTATTCACGAGAGGGCTTAACTAATCATCAACGTACGATTGCCACAATCTCTTCTCTTGTAACTCTAGGTACGGAGCCGCAATTGGAATTGCATATCAACACAGGACTTACAATTGGATTAACTCCAAATGAAATTGTTGGAACTGTCATGCACTTGATTCCCTATACAGGCTTCCCGCGTGTCTTGAATGCTCTAAAGGTGGTAAAAAAAGTTTTTGCTCAAAGAAATGTAAAAATTAAGGATTTAGAAATGCAGCCAAATTAATAAAACCGCTAACACGCCTTAAACGACCACATGCTAAAGCAGGTGGATTTGGACATATATGTCGACGACTAAAGTCATCCCAAAGTCCTTAAGCATAATAAATTTTTTCGACATATTCAGTCTTCAATCCTGAATATGCCGTTCTTTTCTTCATTGACTTGATTAGCTATATGATTTCTAATTGTTTCTTCTGTCATCGTTCCTACTGTGGCTCAGAAATAGCCTCTTACCCATAAATGTTGTCCCCCAATACTTCTTTTTCAGCTCAGGGAATTGACCCTGCAGAATTCTTGAGGATTTTCCTTTTAGGTACTGCATGATTTTACTGGGTGCTAAACTTGACGAACAAGATAATAATAAGTGTATATGCTCTTTACCTACACCTACCAAATGTGGATGTAACGAATAAAGAAGAAATAGATCAAGTCTTACCTTGGTCAACGGATGTACCTTCCATATGCAAGGTACCTGTAAAAAGGGAAGCAAACAAAAAGCAGCCCCGAAAACACAATTTTCATCGTGTATTTAGGGCTACTTGACGTTTACATTGGAAAGGAGTCGGAGTCTGATTTTGACATTAATCTCTCAGGGAACAACATAGCTTTCTGAAATAACAGCAACAAGGAAGACGTTATTCTTTCACAATTTAATGATTTTCTATTTTGAGTCTTTCCATTGCATTGTCTACTTAATCAGCTTCAAAAAAACCTTCCCCTTCTTAAAAGTTAAGCCTTTTTCTTAAATCCCAATATTTAAATGTTATCTTACTCATTTTCGACTTCGAAAGTGAATCGTATTTACGTCCAAGTGCTAGGTTTTGTTTTTCTAGCTTAGTAATTTGTTTAAGTTGAACCTCGTTCAGTTTTTTTAATTTCTTTACTTCTTTAACAAATTCTTTGTTTTTCACTTTAACATCATTGTTTTTATTTTCTACAATTATCCGTTCTTTTTTTGAAATTTCCATGTCTTTTGGTTTTAATTTTGGAGTGCTATTGGTTTCAAATCCTATAGTTTTTAGATAAGGCAAATTATTTTGAAAGTTTTCCTCAAAGCTGCTATAACTTTTATGAATTTGAAGGAAGGTAAAACATCCTGCTTTTTCCGCTTGAATGATTTGACCAAACCCAGACAGCTTAACAAGTTTTTCTACTTTTTTCAATTCTTCTGGAATGCTTTTGAAAATATAGGTGAAAACTTCTTCAACATTTATATCTGCAGGCAATTTTTTTACCTGATGGGATGGTACATGCTTATTTAGTTCATCAAAGTCATCTTCATCAATATAATACGCATTTCCACTTTTATATAAATAATCAGTAATACGTCTACTCCATAATAGCCCTTGCAGTTTTTTTAATGCTTCCGAAAACAAAAACTGCCTGCTAACTTGATACATTCGTTTGGCTGCAAACTCATAAATATCCTTATTACATAAAGCTAATTTGACTGTGTCACGGAAATCCTTCTCTGTAACAGCATATAACGGGTAATCTTCCCCAAAAAGCTTTAAATGCATTTTGGTTGGATTCATTATTACAGCCTTCCTTAAAATTCCGTATTCCAATAACTTCGTAGACAGTTCCAGACTGCTGTCCATTTCCTCACTTCTCCAGGTTATCCCAATGTCACTGTTCACTATTAATTGTTGAGCATTCTCCCTCGTCAATGCCCCGTACCATGTAAGCCCTTCTGTATGTTCCAGGAGATATGTCGCTTCTTCCTTAAACTGAGAATCGCCTTTAACCCATTTGAATTTATCCCCTGCTATATCCAGTGAAAGATTCGGAATCTCACGCTTTAATTCTTTAAAAGCAGTAATGATAGGAATCGTCTTCCAATCAGGGTCAAATTTCCCGGTATATACAAGTTTGTGTTTTAACCGATCTTCCCCTCCTGCTGATTCAACGTTTGGTATCATCGGGGTAAGTAGGGAAACTTTGTTTTTTTCTTTATTCAAATTAAGAATCTCAATTACAAATTCGCACATCTCTTCTGTTTGACATAAGAAATAAGCACATTGATTGTATATATTTTTGATGCTCTCAAATTTTTCTTCATTAACATCCTGACCTATGTGAGTTAAGCCTGTAGCATAAACTAATGTATTCTTTATGATATGCTTATGCCTTGCTATTTTTTCAACAGTCTCAATGCTTCTTACAAATAGCCAATCATATTCCTTTTGACTCCAATAATGAGAAATGAGCATTTCAGCAATATCAAAATTAATGACACCTTTTTTTACCCATTCTTCATCGGTGGCATTAAAAAAAGGATCAACAAAAGGATTAAGAATCGTTATATTGTCAAATTTCTCAAGTGGCTGAATTAATATATCGCGTTTGACTGGGCTAGCTAAAAGTAAATCTACCTCGATGTTAGAATCTAACGCAATAGTCGAAGCTAGGGAAGATAAAAATACTGCAGATCCATCCATTGAATTCATGTCAATAAAGCCAAATAGAAGTACCTTCATTTTTCTGTTACGCACTAATTCATGTGAACTCAAAGTTTTCACTCCAATGACTGAAATGTGATATGAATTTCTATTTTTTTATATGTTCTTTCATAGATGATTTGAGTGCAAGGTATTTCAACGTGAATTTCCCTATATATGTAACCTTGAATTTGTGCTCTAATAACTTAAGTCTACGTATCTCTTTGTTTAGCTTAATGTTTTCTTGTTGGGCTAACTTACTTTTTTCTAATTCTTCTCGCAACCTATTATTTTCTTTTGTAACGTTCTCAATAATGTTTTGTTTTTCAGTGCTATTGTTCTCTATGAGCTCTAATGTCATGGACATCATGTCTTTCATTTGTAATTCTAGTTCCTCATACATAGTTTTCCAATATTCGTTTCGTTCGTCCATATTGAAAAAACTCCCCTCCATTAACCTTGGATAATCTCTAATTCTCTTTTAATAACAACATCTACGGCGCATTTATCTCGAATAGACTGCGATGCTTGTTTTGACACTCTTAAGAATACGTCCGAATTGTAATATAAGCGTTCTATTGCATCCGCAATTTCGATAGGAGACTCAGGTTTTGTAAGAAGGCCAGAAACATCGTGTTTAACGAACTCGGGGATTGCCGTGATATCTGTTGAAATCGGCACTAGCCCACTAGACATAGCCTCACACATTGAAACCCCTTGAGAGTCCAAACGGGTTGGACAAAGAAAAATTCCATACTCCTTATGCAATGCAGCGATTTGCTCTTGAGATATAAAACCTTTATGAATAGTTACATTCTCAAAATTACGGATTGGCTCAACTGTTTGATCGAACAACTTTCCATCACCATAAAAAGCAAATTCTAATTTATTGAAATATGGTCTCTTTGAAAGCTCTAGCACTGCTTTCACCGATAAATCATTGGCATATTTTCGAGAAGCGTACGGCCTTATTGAAAGGACTTTTGTCCGCATATCTACTGGCTTTTCTATAAAAGTAAACAGATTGTCATCTATTACATTGGGAATGATTACTGAATTTTTCGATTCTGCTCTCGCGTCACATTCCGCTATATGTTCTTTAAACCATTTGGAAATATGAACAAAAGTTGTATCCAATTCATTCGTTTGATAAAACCAATTCATAAAAGAAAGCTGTGCTACATAATAGTCGTCCGCCATTTCAAGAATCTTCCGTAAGCTTTCAGGGCTTTCAAGAAAATTAAACCATCTTCTATGCCAAGCCTCCGTTTCAAAACCATGTATCCACGTAATAATTGGTAAATCTGTGTTTGTTTCTTTTATCGCTTGTACCATTTTTGAATTAACAAAATGAATGAGCGCTTTTTTATGTACTTTATGATTTAAGAACATGCGTAGATGCTGTTCAGTTCCTCGATAAACAGGCACATCTTCATACGAATACTTTTCTGCTTTTTTATAGGCAGGATGTAAAACAAAGACATCGACCTTCAAACCCTCTGCCAAATAAGCCTTGACTCTTCGGTGGATAAACCCATTACGATATAATTGCTTTTCGTGTGGATAAGCATTCGTAATGATTACATATCTATCTTTATCGTTAAATGTAAGTTCATTTAGATTTATAGATTGCTCCATTTTTGTTCACTCCTACTTTTCAGCCATCTTCAATCAGCCTGCTACTCATCTGTAAATGAAAGATTTATAGAAGACCCTTATCCCAAGTCAATTCTACTTTTAAAACTGTGAATCGATTATAACAAACATGTATTACTGAATATTGACATCAATACGAGAAGTATGTAAATAAAAGTAAAGTTTTCATGAATTTTTATATGTTTTAGTAAAGAGAATAGGGATTCTAGAACATATTTTTAAAATTATTACAGAGATAGGATGATTACCAGTATTTACATGAAGAGTTGATGACAATGTTAACTAGCAAAAATAAAGAGAGAACGATTCATTTACCAGAATCGTCCTCTTACATTGAAACTATTGTATTTTTTGTGCACTGGAAAATTAAGGCGAAATATCAAAACTGTTAAGTGAAATAGTCAAACGATGATGAAGATCCTTTAATACTATGGTACAGTGAGCATCCTTTTCTCCTGATTATAATCAGATGACTCCCATTACCTTTTTGCCGTTTGGTACTGATCGATTAATCGACTTAATCGTCGCAATTGAAGGCTATATTCTACGATGGAAGAAGCAATAATCATTGTGCGTAATTTCTGTTCTTTATTTTGACTGTATATTTCGAGAGCACGCTCGAAAAATAATTGGCTTTTTTCCGCCATATCATTTTCAATATGATAATCTTCCCCTTTTATTTTCCCTTCGTATTTTAGCAACAAGTATTCATGACCTTTGATTAACTCTTCAAGATGATGGTCGAAGAGATGGTTTTCCTCATCATTCGTCTTACTCTGGAAATAATGTTCATCAATGTTTTCTACTACTTGTTCTGCCTGCTTGAGGGTCTTCAGCATTTGTTTAAATACTACGATTTCCCTAACATCCAGCTGGTTTAGTTTTACAAGATTCCCCCTTTCTTCATCAAAAATCTTATATTGTTCTTCTAGTTTTGGAATGTCTTTAATTAATTTTGCATAGTGTTCTTGAAAAGATTTTGCCTTCATCTCCTTGGAAAATGCCGTACGTAATAATAAAGAAAGATTGTTAAAAATCAATTGAACTTTATCAAGGTAATTTCGTTTATATTTTGGTGGGAAGATGGCAATATTTACGATCATTGCACACACAATGCCAACTAAAATGATTAAACAACGATTTAATATAAAGTGCAGACTTTCATTACCTGGAGCACTCATGATGGCTAATACCGTAACGAGTGTAAGCGGTATTGTGCTTTCCATTTTCAATTTCAAACATAGCGAAATTACCAATATCATGACAAGTCCAATCATAATTGGACTATCCCCCAAGAAATGAATCGAAAAAAGCGCAGTCAGTGCACCAATTACATTGGTAATGATTTGGTCAAACAAATGCCTCCATGTACGATAAATAGAAGGCTGTATCGTGAAAACAGCTGCCACCCCTGCAAACACTGCAGGCTGCAAATTTAAGATCGAGCAAATTAACAATGCCAATGTAACAGCAATTCCTGTTTTAAGGACACGCGGGCCTAGAGTCATGGATTTGTATCTCCCATTCTGTAATCTTTCTTAATAATCAACACAACAAATAAATAGGATCTCACAAAATTCACCACCAACAATTTCCTGTTTATGTATTACTAACTTTATAGCAACTGTAAGGGAAAAACCTGTCATTGTAAGATTAACTATGTAATATGGATTACAGTATCACAAAAACAAATGAACTTTAACTTTTATTTCTTAGATCTTCACAATAAAAATTCTGAAAGGAAAAATATAATAAAAAATGGCTCAAAAGCATAACAAGCACTTTGTCGACTAATAAGTGTGAGTGAAATCATAAACAGTCTAGAAAAGTTTGAACTACCCACCACTTATCGACCTTACGGTCTGATTGAAGTGGGGGATTCCTAAGAACATTAGCCTATCGGCCAATTTTTAATTAGGCTACTCCCGTAGTTCCTACGGTTAGAAGCCTTATGGCTTCATTCATTAGATTGAGTCCTGCGTTAATATCTCGATCGTGGTGAGTAGAACAAAAAGGACAATCCCATTCACGAAGATTCAGATGTTTAACGTCTTTATTTTGGTAACCGCAGCTAGAACACAATTGGCTAGAAGCAAACGTTTTAGATACGGTCACGATTTGTTTACCATACCATTTTGCTTTGTATTCCAACATTTTTTTGAATTGGTACCAAGATACTTCACTAATAGCTTTAGCTAGTTTGTGATTTTTCATCATATTCGACACTTGCAAGTCTTCCATTCCAATAACATCGTGGTTTTTGATGATTTCGGTAGAAACTTTATGTAAGTAATCCATTCGGGCATTTGAAATTTTTTCGTGTAGGATAGCCACTTTTCGTTTTTGTTTTTGATAGTTTTTGGCTTCAGCCAATGGTTTATTTTGATTCAAGGCTATTTCTTGTCGCCTTGAAAGAATCCGTTGTGCTTTGGCCAATTTCTTTTCGACCGTCCGGAAGAATTTTGGGTTTTGATAGACCGTACCATCTGAAAGAATAGCAAAGTTCTTCAAACCAACATCTACACCGCACGAACGATTCGTTTTAGGAAGTACTTGTACATTGGTTTCGGCTAAAACGGAAATGAAATATTTACCCGAAGGGTTCCGCCTGATTGTGGCATTGATGATTCGCCCTTCGACTTCGCGGCTTTTAGCAAAACGAACTAGACCGAGTTTTGGCAATTTGATTTTGTTTCCAACAATTCCAATATTCCCATTCGTATGTTTAGTCGTATAGGACTGGATAGGATTCTTTTTCGATTTGAAGCGTGGTGACTTGTTTTGCTTTTTATAATATCGACTATAGGAATCTGCTAAATTTTCCACCGATTTCTGTAAGGCAATACTGTCTACTTCTTTCAGGAAAGAATACTCTTTCTTTAAAGCTGGAAGTTCTTTGATTGTTGCGTATTTATTCAGAAAAGAACCTTTCCATTCATTAGAGGGTAATTGGCCGTTCTGCTTCATTTCTTCACAGATATACCAGTAGGCATCTTTCTCCTTTTGTTTGCCTAAAAAGAAGTTATAGACAAAACGGGAGCAGCCGATCGTTTTATTGATTAGAACTAGTTGTTCTTTAGTTGGATAGATTCGAAATTTATAAGCTTTGTTTACGACCATTGGTTTCACCCCCTTATAGTTATAATTAATAACCGAACGTATGTTTGTCAAAAGATTACTTTGGCTTATGCCAAACCGCCATTCATCTCCCCCTTATCGTTGGGCTCTCGCCCTTCACACGCTTGAGGAGGGAGTCTTCCGGCGGGAAATGATAAAAAAGGTTAACCAGTAAGAACTGGCTAACCTTTGATTTGAACGTAAAATTTTTTTCATTTGTTTCAACATTATTCAGCTGATGTTAATTCACTTTCTGTTACCCATTTATGGTTTTTAACTTCTTCTCCACCATTAGTCGGAGTGAAATCAACCATATACACAGTCGTTTCTTCGGCAAAATCAATTTCAGCGGTTGCACCATCCATCCCCTCCATATGGGATGCATCTACTGTAACCTCTGCTCCAGGTTCTAACGTTTTCTCGCCAGCATCTTTAAGCTCTTCGTGAATAACCCATTTATGATTTTCCACTTTGTCTCCACCATTTGAAGGAGTATACGAAATAGCATAAGCGGTAGTATCATAGGCACCAACAATTGTTGCTTTCGCACCCTTCATACTTTCCATGTGATCTGATTCTATAATCGCTTGACTTCCGACTTCATAGGTTGGACTTTCAGCTACTTTTAAACCTTTAGGAAAATCACCTGAACTAGAATGGTTCATGTCCATATTACTATGATCCTTGTCTTCCTTATTTTCTTTGCTTTCATCATTAGTGTTGGAGCATGCACCCAGTACTAAGAAAAGGGCTGCACATAATGATAAAATGATGGGCATTTTTATTCTTTTTTTCAGCATGTAATAAATCCTCCTTTAACATTTGAATACATCGTACCAATTAAATATGCAGAAATTGTGGAGTACGCTCAGGACAAAAAAATAGAGCCTTTCATACTGTTTTTTTCATTTAGTGGGTTTATTCCGGTTTATCTCCTGACCTATAAACAAATAAAAAGACGACTTTTCCAACTCTAGGTGGAAAAATCGTCTTTTATTGTTATCCTAACCTGCTACAATTGAAGACTTAATTGGATAAATTCTTCTACTCATTACATAAAGAACTTACCTTTACTCAGAATGCCTCTTCTGTTATATCTTCCCCTAAATGCTTTTTACTCAATCTTCAGGCAACGTGATTGTCTTGTCATGAAGTAAGGGTAAATCCCCCCCTTTTTTTACAATAAAGAAACTACTCGGAGGCTTTTGATTGTTCAATTTTCTTTATTATATGTGTAAGGTTCATAGAAGAATGTTCTTCAAAATCTCTACCAATAGACCTAAATAATCCTCTTGCTATACACCTTAAAATACTTTCGGCATGCTCGTCCACCATAAAAGACTTTTCAGGAAGACTTGATTCCACGTGAGCACCACCACTCTTTTGAGCAGACTCCTTAATAAAATCTAAGATTGTAATTTCCTGGAGAATGCCCCCTAAACTACTTTTATAGATTACTTGATTTCGCCAAATATTTAAATCAATCCTCGGCTTAGTGTAATCGAAAAGTTCTTCGGGTATTTCTGTATTGCCTTCTTTGCTTATTTCAATGAAATCTTTAACGGGATACAATTTCGGGTTAGGATTGATTTTCTTTATTAAGGAGTTATCAATGGTGACTTTTTCCCTCTTTATTCGTGTATATTTGTTCTCACATAGAATTAGCCTTAACTGCCCGGCAATAACATTATTAAATTCTTTTAAGTCGAAGAGTTCAACAAGCATTACGCTATATTCCAGAATTGTAATAGCCTCATCGAATTTCCGTTTAGTACCAGCGTTTGATCTAGTAAAAACTAATCGATTTTTCTTCTCCATTTTGAATCTCTCCCTTTTCACCTATTCAATTAAAACTATAACAAATGATAAAAAAAAACACCCGTATTGGGTGCTTTATTTATTAGGCCTAAACTTAATTTGCTCTAATTTACGTTTATCTTGGTCTCCTGCAAATTCGATACTAATTACATTAGCTAAGTTGATATGCTTCCCACCTGCTTGTAACCATGTCGCATTTTGAATTAATTGCAGATTCAGAATACTATTGGCTTCATCAGTATAGGGTTCATTCGTCTCTAACTCCTCTGTTTCCCCATTCACATAATAAAATTTGTATTTTGCATTACTCATTTTCATCAGCCTCTTCTCTTGTACTTAGTTCGACAAGGAAGGGTGATTGTCCTGCATTTAATGAGGATAACAAAATCAGATTGTCTCCTTCCTTCAAGGTCGTACACTAATGGTTTCCGCATTCAAGCACCCTAACAAATTCAATGTCTAAGTTAAGTAACATAAAAAGAGGCTGTCAAAGGTTTCTCGACAGCCTGAGGGAGGGCAACTTTCTTTCGTTATCTCTTATCTATCAAAATACTGTTTCATTATCTCTTTGAATCGTGTGCTATCTATTTCTTCTTTTGTCACTTTCCCGTCGTCCCACTGCGTAAAGGATGTATCGGTTAAAGTGATGTTCCCGCTATTTGTAAGTCGAGTGATTAAAGGATATTTGTTAAAAGGTGATTTTGGGTTTTCCCTGATGATAGTTTGAATCTCATTCAGTTCCACAACATTTTCTACGGTCTTTGAAGAATCGAAAGCATATCCAATTTTCCAATCGGGATCTTTATGTTTCAGCTTTAATTCAAAAATATAATCTCCATGTTCGTTACATTCCTTTTTAATTCGAAATTCACCATTTTGAGAAATAACGGTTTCTCCGTTAAACGGTACTGGTTTTAAAGGCAAATTCCCTCCAAATCCCGTATCGACTAAATAAGTTTGACCTTCATGATTTAATAGAATGGCGACATGGGTTCTACCTATGGTCATCCACCCTTGAGTGTAAATTACGCCGCGAACTAAGAAAACGTCAAAGTCATTTTCCACTAGGAAAAAATAAAGCGCCGTATTCAATTCATAACAAAGTCCCCCCTCGTTTCTCACGAGAACTTTGTTCATGATATTTTCTTTGTTGATGTCACTAAGATGAGATGCCATGATGGATAAGTTTTCAAAGGGAATTGTTTTCGCTGTCTTTTCAAGAATTTCATCTAATTTTTCAAAAGTCACTTTTTCATGTTCCAGCAGCCCTATTCTTTTTCGGAATAATGCGTTCAGTTCATTCATTACGATTTCCCCCCTTAAGTTAGACTCTGCAAAAAGGTATCTTAACTCTTTACATATTTCATTATACTTTGTCCATATTTTAGTCTTCAACTATTCTGGAGTGCCTTGCGGTCTATGGATGCTCTATACAAATGAGCTGTATGTGGCGATGCAACAGAATATCCTTATGTATATGTATTAGTACATCTACACGTGATCTAACGGGCTATTCATTCTCAATAACTCCATCGTTTTTGATTAATCATTTCTTGTTTAGTTCATACTAATTTTTGATGAAAGATTATTAGGGATGGCGCTGAATGGAATTTGGAATTTCAAGCTAATAATACTACAGAAACTCTCTTCACGATTGTAAAGCTGAATCGGTGTTTTTACGGATATGCCTTGATTAAGGATGTTCAGAACAAGAAATCCTGGAAGAAATCGGAGTGACGGCAGCATTTGGAGGAGGAGCAACTATAAACCAGGCTGTAACTCTTGTCCAAAATTGTGTTCAGGAAATAAATCAGATGAAACAATAATAAGGAAACAACACTGGTTAAAATTATTGAAGGGATAGGACTTACGGTGCTTAGTCCTATCCCTTAATAAATTGCTATAGTTATCTAACTGGTCGGAATAAATTTGTTAGTTTTTTAATTAATGGCTTACGTTGTTGTTTCCTTGTGCAGGTGAATATGAATTCAACATTTGTTGCATATCCTGCTGTGCAAGCTGTGGAACTTGGTAGTAATGATGTTTGTTCTGATATATCGAAATCTCATATGCCATTTCAATGCAGTTCGGAATAGAATCTGCAAATACGCGACGCACAACTGGGTTTGTAATTTCAAGTGCAGACATTGCTTTTAAAGAAGCAGCAGACTTCACTGCCCCAAGCATCAAGCCTGAAATGCATTCATCCGTAATTTCCGATATGGATTGCAAAGGTTTCTTTGGCTGAGTTGGTGTCAATCCATATATAAAATCGTTCCCTTGATTCATTTTGTAGCTCTGTGTTCGTTTGGATGGGTCTTGGCCAGATTGAAAGCACTCTAATGAAAGGTTATATTCATCTTGGATGAACTGATATTGACGATCCAGAATGTCCAGTAATTCTTGATCCTGTACATGCTGACGCAAAAGCATATAAGTGTTTAAAGTACCAATCGTTCCCGACAACACTTCATGTACATCAAATACTTCATGACCACCGTGATTCATTTGTGGGGGAATAGCACCCGTTTGCATGTTCTGGTGTACTTGACCTTGTTGATTTTGGTTTTGCATTTTATTTCCCTCCTCGTTTTATCAATGATGCGAACAAGTTTAGTATGTTAAAACCCAACAGGATTATTCAATATAAACTCTTCCATGAAAACTAATAAGCCACGCTCTTCATAATAATTGTATTGTTTTTTTTGACTAACATTATTACTAAGAAATGAAGGACATACTAGGATAAAGGAAAGTACCTGAGGTAACTTATACTTGTAAAAGGAAGAGGGAATATCTTGGGTATCTTTGGGAATTCAAAATCTAATTCGGTGCATACGAAAAATAAGGAAAAAGGATTGTTAGTCCCTCTTCCCCTTCATACTTAATAATCTTAAGGAACATTAAAGTAGCTCTTTAAATTTGCTGATTTTCTTCTTACTAGAATACCCAGGATCCAAAAATCTCTACCATTGCAGACTCTCAATTAAGTGGCACTTTGTGCATTCTTGTATATAATCATTTTTCACAAATTCATGATTACAATTTTCCCGAAAAATACTCAGCTCTTTTTTTAGCTGATCCAGCTGATTTTCCAACTGTTTCATTTCAACTTTAATCTGGATTACTCGATTCATCGAATTCTCCTTTTCGTCCACATTATTGATAGATTTTTCCGTCTGTGTTTCTAAATTCATTCGCTTTTTCTTTCAGGCCTTCATCGATTACAGACTCAAAACCAAGCCCTTTTTCTTTAGCTAAATCACGAATATCTTGTGAGATTCTCATGCTGCAGAATTTAGGACCGCACATTGAACAAAAGTGAGCTGTTTTGGCACCCTCAGCAGGTAGAGTTTCATCATGATATTCAACGGCTCTTTCTGGATCGAGCGATAGATTAAACTGATCTCTCCAACGAAATTCGAACCTTGCTTTTGAAAGGGCATCATCTCGTTTTTGAGCATTAGGATGGCCTTTTGCTAGGTCAGCAGCATGGGCTGCAATTTTATACGTAATAACCCCTATTCGAACATCCTCTTTATTTGGAAGTCCAAGGTGCTCTTTCGGTGTCACATAACAAAGCATCGCAGTTCCAAACCAGCCAATCATGGCAGCCCCAATCGCAGAAGTAATATGATCGTAGCCAGGAGCTATATCAGTTGTCAGGGGTCCCAGTGTATAGAATGGGGCTTCTTGACAGACTTCCAATTGCTTATCCATATTTTCTTTAATCAAATGCATTGGAACGTGACCGGGTCCCTCAACCATAACTTGTACATCATGTTTCCAAGCAATCTTTGTTAGTTCACCCAATGTTTCCAATTCCGCAAATTGCGCTTCATCGTTTGCATCTGCAATAGATCCCGGACGAAGCCCATCTCCTAATGAGAAAGATACATCATATGCTTTCATGATTTCACAGATTTCTTCAAAATGGGTATAGAGGAAGCTTTCTTCATGATGAGCCAGACACCATTGAGCCATAATAGATCCCCCCCGGGAAACAATTCCCGTCATCCGCTTTGCTGTTAATGGGATATATCGCAGAAGCACACCAGCATGTATGGTAAAGTAATCAACACCTTGCTCAGCCTGCTCAATTAAAGTATCCCGAAAAACCTCCCATGTTAAATTTTCAGCGACTCCATCTACTTTTTCAAGCGCTTGATAAATCGGTACTGTTCCAACAGGTACAGGCGAATTTCTAATAATCCATTCACGGGTTGTGTGTATATTTTTTCCGGTAGAGAGATCCATGATGTTATCGGCTCCCCAGCGAGTGGCCCAAGTCATTTTTTCTACTTCATTTTCGATGGATGAACTAACCGCTGAATTCCCAATATTCGCATTTATTTTCACATGAAAATTACGTCCGATAATCATCGGCTCACTTTCAGGATGGTTAATATTAGCCGGTATAATGGCCCGCCCGCTAGCTACTTCATCTCGTACAAACTCAGCGGAAACACTTTCTCTAATCGAAATAAACTCCATTTCTGGGGTAATGATACCTTTACGAGCATAATGGAGTTGGGTTATGTTTCTCCCCTTCTTTGCACGCAAAGGATTTCGTATCAATCCCGGAAAAACTTCTGCTTTGGAATGAGACTCAACTTTTTTATAACCATTATCTTCGGGTTTTATTTCACGCCCCACATACTCTTCAACGTCTTCCCGTTCAAGAACCCAGTTGCGTCTAATAGGGTCAAGACCTTTACGAATATCAATAGAATACTCAGAATCCGTATAGAAACCGCTAGTATCATAAACGCGTAGAGGTAAATTTTCCTCTTCACCAAATGCTCCTGTTGTGGGACTTAGTTTAATTTCACGCATAGGAACTTTTATATCAGGTCTAGACCCCTCTACATAAACTTTTTTACTTCCTGCAAAATTGGACATAATTGAAACGTTCATGTCATTTACTGAATTACTCATGATTTCATTTCTCCTTTTTAAGTTAGATTAAAAAGGACAAAATCCAATCCATTTTCGCACGAAAAAGCCAGGTCTCATATTTAAGACCCGGCTAAAGTTAGTATGACTACAGAAATGACCAAATTAAATGTCATTGAATAGTAGATTCTAACTTCCCCACGCTGGTATGAACCAGATCAGGTCCTGAGGGTTAAGAAGCTTTAACACGCTTCTCTCTCAGCCCAACTTTTATTGGACACCCCTAGTCTGAATAATATTAATTATTACAAGGTAACTATATACCATCCATTTTGGTTTGTAAATAAATTCAAAGACCTATTATTTTAATGCCATGTTTTGAATTAAATAAAATCCCCTCCAAGTTAAGTCTTTTGGAACTTACTACTTGAAGGGGATATATCCGTTATTTATTTAGACTCTCAAGGATAGGAAAAAGCTCCTCTAAATGCATGATTTCATAATTAGGGATAACTTCATTCCGTTCCTTATCATGACGGTTTATCCAAACCGATTTAATGCCTGCACGTGATGCACCAAGGATATCCGTCATTAAATTGTCGCCGACCATTAATACTTCATCCTTATCAAGCTCCATGATTTCTAATGCATGCTCGAAAATAGAAGCATCCGGTTTCCCACGTCCAAACGCGCCGGAAATAACGATTTGATCGAAATAAGGAACTAACTCAGGCGTGATCTCAAGCTTCGTATTTTGAAGCTCAGGCGAACCATTCGTCAGCAATAACAATTTGTACTTCCCTTTTAACTCATCTAACACCTGGAATGTTTCTTCATAAATAAATGGTTTTTTCCGTCTCTCAGCAGGGAAACGTTCTGCTAGCTCAAGACCAAATGCCGGGTCATCTATCCCTAATGCATTCAAGCCTCTTGTCCATGCCTCTTTCCGATAAGCTGGTACAATCTCGGCCATCTTACGGAATTCATCATGATCATCTCGAAAATTACCCCAAAGTCCTTCAAACGGGTTGATACCGATCATTTGCGTAAATTCATATGTATCATAAGAAGAATAAAGCTCACGTGCTTCTTTCCGTACTGCTTCCTCAAACTCGTCAACATTCAAATCATATTTCGCCATAGCCAATTCGCAAGTCGCTATAAAAGCCTCTTTCACACTCTTCTGATCCCAAAGTAACGTATCATCTAAATCAAAAAAAACTGCCTTTACCAAAATGCTCACCCTCTTTTCCCTACCATTGAATTCGAAAAAATTACACTATTACAATAATAAACCACAACCATTAGAAAAAGAATAACTATCGGTAAAATGCCTTCATCTTTCTTTGAAATATCAAAAGGCTTACCCTATTTGCTCATGAAAACTTAAAAAAGTTCACATGCGAGTTTTTCCTTATTTTCTTTCGAACACATACAACTTTCCATTACTAGCAATCTTAAACTTTGGACCTGCGAATCCCCGTCGGATCAGCTCTTTCCTCATATATACCATGAGAGCAGCATGACTCACAATCAACACATCCTGCTCTCCTTTTGCGAGAAGCTCGTCCAATACTTTATTGATCCGTTTCTCAGCAATCTTAATCTCCGCTCTCGTCTGCTTGTTAACTACCGAGCAACAGCGAATCCAAATGGCCCAAAGTATGAATGGCAGCTTCACATTCCCGTTAAGAGGTGGAGATGGTATTTCCCGAAGTTCCTCCATCTGATTAACCTCACCAGGATAGATATGCTCAGCCGTCTTCACTGCTCTCGACATATCGCTGCAATAACATCTCTTCCATTCCTCATCGTCCAATAAAGTTGTCCCATAAATAATATCTGCTACATCATAATCCTTAAACCATTGATTCATATCATCCGCCGTCACATATTTTCCAGTTGGGAATTCATGTGCCACCTTAAAGTGTCGTACTAAACCAATTTTCATTTTTTTCTCCTCTTTAACTTTTGAAATAAAAAATTCACTTTCTAATTAATCCACCTACTTATATAATAGATAATGTAAAAATTATACAAAGGTGGTAATTGAATGCTATTCAAGAATTTCACTAAGATTGTCCTTGCTGTCGCATTAACTTTTACATGCATCTCTTTTTTACTGATAAAAATCGACTCAGTCTCAGCAGCCACTACAGAAAATGCCACGGTAAATACGAAGGGTTCCCCTTTAACTGTTAGAAGTGGCCCCAGCACCAGCTATAAAAAAGTAGGATCGTTGGAGAAAGGGAAAGCCGTAACCGTTTATTCGAAAACAAAATCCGGCTGGTCGGAAATTCGGTACAATGGAAAAAAAGCCTATGTATCTACAAAATATTTAAAATTCAGCAATGTGAAGATAACCAAGAAAAAATATAAAAATATCAGTGACTTGTCGTATCCGCAAGTATCAGGACTAAAAAGTAAAGCAGCTCAGGATAAAATTAATCTGGTGTTAACTAAGCATGCCAAGGACGCCTATTCCTCTTATCTACAAGCCAAAAAGGATAGGGAAAAAGATAAAAATGAGGAATGGTGCAAAGAATCCCCATACTCTTGTCAGTATAGTTACAGTATTTCGTATAAAGTGAAATTCAACCAAGATGGAAAGCTAAGCATTCTTATTGACGATTACTACTATAGCGGTGGAGCTCATGGAATGGGATACACAACATCCTATAATTTCAAAGAATCTTCCGGTAAACAGGTGAAAATCAGTGAAATCCTCACATCCAAAGTGAAATATACGAAGGTGCAGAAATATGCTTATGACTACATGAGGAAAAGAGATAGTTTTTATGTAAAAAAACAGAGCGATGTTCCCGTCAATAAGGATTCACAGTTCTATTATACAAACGGGGGGATCTATCTCGTATTCCAAGAATATGAAGTGGCTCCTTATGCTGCTGGCCATCCTGCCGTAAAAATCCCAAGTAAGGTTTATAAATAATTTCGTTGCACAGGAGCTAACTCCTGTGCTTTTTTAGTACCCTTTAATTCAATATATCTAACAAATGATGAAAAATATAGAACCATATTTCACAATCTGATGCGATTTCATGCATACTTACCATCGCATTCAAAAAAGTGGATTTTTTAATAATAGATATTTGATGGGAATATGTTTTTAACCAATGCCGAACTTACTTTTGTCTGATTTAAACATAATTCGAAGAAGCTCTTAGTTAAAGGACGAGAATAAGGAGTGAATAGGGTTAGATGAGGCCGAATACGAAGAAAAGCTAACCAGAACGGATTTAAAATGATCCAAGAATAATAATGAAAATAGAGAAGGCTTTTACCTTCTCTATTTTTTTCACTTCAAAAATTGGAGTTCCGTAATCGTACATATTTTTCTAAATTTATATTTACCGCTCATATCACTAAATTGGTAATTATTCAGTACCTTTTCCAGCTGTCCTTTTAGCTTTTCTTCCGCAATAAATGAATCGACAGTCACTTTCCAATTTTCTTTTCCGATTAGATCATCGAACGGAATAATGTCTAGAACTTCATCATAAATTTGGATGCTCTGATCAATTCCAAAGCTTCCGTATATGCTGCCATTTTCATCAGCAAAAATATGCTCCGATTCCAGATCCTCCACCAACACCTCTAAAAACCCCTTTGACTCAACAGGCTTGATGGCAATCTCTGCTTCAGCCTTTACAGGCCCTAATCTCTTATCAACAATCTCAATCGTTAACTGAACTTGAATAGGCTGATATACTGCCTCAAACCCTTCACACAGTTCAGCTGCCGAATTATATACCATCAGACCTACCTCCCTTTATCAATATTATTATATAATAAATTGCATCATTTTCTTATCAAACAATCTTATTCAAGATCATTTATCGGCCTTTCTTTTTTTAAAGCTCCTATTATACTTCTCTATATCATAATACTATGAAGATCTGACGCGCAAATTGCCGTAGATGTCACACGTACGATAATATCATCCTTCTTCTGAAGTTTCGGATTAGGTTTAAATTCTAAAAAACGAGATACAAAAAAAAGCCCCGAAGAATCGAAGCTTACTTATGGATACCTTTATTTAGTTGATGATTCCTAATAAGCTTATATAAATCTTCTCAATCTATTCTTCATTTACTCATGATCTTATTGTATTTTTCTTTTTTATACTCTTTTATTACCTCATTAAATACATCAGGGTAATTTGTAAACAATCCCGTTGCTCCCCATTCTAAAGCTTTTTTCATATCAGCTCTTTCATTTACTGTATACGGATGAAATTGAAGACCATGATTTCTGACCATTTTCACGTATTGTCCATCTATCTTAGTGAAGTTCGGACCAACTCCAATGGCATATTCCTTAATAGATTCTAATTCTTTATCAGAAATAGTTGCCTGATTCTTATAAGAGAAAAGTTGAACCAGTGGTAACTTTGGATTCATGTCATGAACCTTCAACAGACTTTCTTTGCTGAACGATTGTATAAGTACATTTTTGGTACGTCCCTTTGAATCTACCATCTTATAATCTTTCAGAACCTCTAGAAGTTCTTTTTCCATTCCTGGATATACCTCTGGAGACTTAGTCTCAATATAATAATTTGCCTGTCTGCCAAATTTTTTAAAAACCTCTTCAAGAGTTGGAACCACTAACCCTTTATATTTCGTTTTTGCAAATTGCGGATATTTTTCATTGAACCAAGAGCCGGCATCCAGTTTTTTTATTTCTGCTAGTGTTAAATCTTTCACCAGACCTGTACCATTTGTTGTGCGATCCACCTTTTCATCATGCATCGCTATTAATCTTCCGTCCTTAGTCATCTGGAGATCGATTTCTATGTAGTCACCCTTCATTTGTTCTCCCAATTGATAAGCGGGAATGGTATGTTCAGGAGCATAACCAGAAGCACCGCGATGCGCGATATTCACAATTTTCTTGTCATAAATTGATGAGTTTGAATGATTTTCTTTTGCTGAAGCAGCTGAAGCATCCAACGATGTAGCCTGTAATATAAATCCTACGCTCATAATACATAAACCTAATTTCTTTATACTAGTTTTCAATTTCCCTCTCTCCCTTCTATTCTTACTTTCATTTTAGAAGGGAAATGTAAAGCTACAACTAATATAGTGTAAAGAAACTACACCTCTATAAAAATAAGGAAAGAAACCCATAAAACAGCATACTGATAAAAATCACTTAGTCCGTTTCACCTATATTGAATGCACTATCCAGTTCCTTTAGACTTACTTTACTTAATTTGCTTCCCAACTTAAAGCTTTGTAAAATGAGATATCAAAATCTATGTTTTTTTGATTTACAAAAAACTAGTAAAAGATTACTATTAAAAAAAACAGAATATTAAAATCAAGGGGAATTATGTTAAAAAACTATCAGTATTATCAAAACAAACACCGATTTATACTTAAGGCATTTATGGCAATGATATCCTTTTTACTATTAGTTGGCATTTCTGTATCTCCAATAAGTTGGAAAGCTAATCCTTACGATATGTCTTTACAGGTCATTTTGATATCTGGAATCATTCTTTCTTTGTTATTTTTCGTAAAAAAAGAAACTAATTTATATAAAACCCTGTTCATTTTCTTAATTACTGTTTATTTATATATTAAATTTTGGGTATTCCCAGATACTGCAATTATGTTGTCTTTATTCGCAATAGCACCCTTAATCCCCATTTTTCTCTTTGATAAAATAGGGTTTTATATTGTCGCTTCTTTAAATATCATACTTGGACCTACTTTTATCTTAGTTATTTCGCATACAAATCTTCAGTATACGTACGAGTATGTCGCATTGGATAGTTTTGGTAATACATTGAATTTTATAGCTATACAAATAATATTAGTATTTGTATTTATAGGAACAAACAATAGAATGGAATCCACAAATGCATTTCATAAAGAAATTCAACAAGCTAAACAATTAAATTCAGTCGGTCAGCTAGCCGCTACCATTGCGCATGAAATAAGGAACCCCATTACAGTCGTAAAAGGATTTGCCCAATTATTAGATCAAGAAAAAGAACTGAACGAAACAGAAAAATTTTATGTACAAACCATGCTTACAGAACTTGAATATACACAGGTAATAATCAATGACTATTTATCATTAGCAAAACCACAATCAGGAAATATCCAGGTTATTCATTTGAATCATGAAATTCAGAAAATCTCTGATCTATTAACTAGTTTTGCTAATAATTGTAATGTAGGCTTTCTACTTAAATTTAGCGGAGAACTATACATCAAAATGAATCCGATTGAACTTAAACAAGTTTTAGTTAATATTATTAAAAACGGGATTGAATCAATGAACAATCCCGGATTTATCACTGTAGAAACAGAACAAGAACGAAATATGGCAAGAATAAAAATCACGGATACAGGTATAGGACTTTCTAAGGAACAGCTTAAAATACTAGGCACGCCGTTTTATTCACTTAAAGAAAGAGGTACCGGTATCGGCTTAACTGTTTGCTATAATATCGCCCAAAAATACAAGGGAGAAATTATAGTAAAAAGCCAATTGAATAAAGGAACATCCTTCACTATTTTTTTACCTTTATATAAAGAAAAAGAATAAAAAACAACACCTTCCAGTAACTCCAACAAAACAAAAAAAGGATGACCTCCCATCACGGGCGGTCATCCTTTTCAATTAAGCTTTAAAGCTATCTTGCCATTTCAGTAAATGATTTTCTAAAAAGCGGACAAACGAGTCTGAGATTTTACCAGCGAGAGCAAAAATGATAATACCTACGAAGTCGTTCACGTGCACTCAGAAACTGGGAAAAAGCATTTGTTATTAGGTGGCTTTGCGGGAAGAGTTGAAGGATATACAACAAGTGAATCTGAAAGATTATTAAGTATCTTCGATTCATACGTTACCCGCTTAGAAAATACCGTACGTTGGCAATGGAGCGAAGGGGATGTTGTTATTTGGGATAACTTAGCCACGCAGCATTACGCTATTGCAGACTACGAGAGCCAACAACGCGTTGTTCGCCGTGTCACAGTAGGAAAAGATGTTCCTGTAAATAAAGACAACGAATCCAGTAGACTACTTATTAAGAAATAAAACTTTCTGTCTGAAGTGAAAAGGGACACTCATAAAAAGTGTCCCTTATTCTGGTATTTATATGTCATCTTAAGGCAAGCCCGTTTATAATGAAGGATTTATTGTACCTTGGGAACTAGGTTTGATACTCACTAACTTTGCCTTGTTTATTCAAACTTATGTTTTTTTGATAGACGATTGGTGATGGTATCTTCTTGTGGTGAAGTTCGCCGTATGTAAAAGGCCAGTATGAACGCAACTACGGTTAACCATGTAGCTATCATAAATGCATCATCTACCCCCATTACACTTCCTTGTTTAATGGCCAGTGCCATTTGAGATTTATTTTCTGATGATATGTTTCTTTCAGTTAAAATGCCCTGTACATGTTTCGTTCCCTGATTTGTCATAACTGATACAAAGAATGCCATGCCAACAGCACCTGCAATCATTCTCAACGTATTGACCATTGCTGTTCCATATTTATTTAAGCTAAGTGCCAATTCATTTAATCCAGCTGTGAAGATAGGCATCATCAGTATCGACATACCAAACATTCTAATAGTATATACCCACACCACATAAGAATAAGACGTATCTGTTTCAAGCCGTGTTAAAAGATAGGTTGTAATAATAGTAATAGCAAGTCCGCTTACCGCAAGCCATCTCGCACCAAACCTATCAAACAGCTTACCTGTGATAGGAGACATAATCCCCATTACAATACCTCCAGGCAATAGCATGAGGCCAGATTCCAAGGGAGTAAAGCCACGGATATTCTGCATATAGATTGGCATTAATATCATTCCAGAGAACATACCCATAGTCGCGATGACGTTGATAATCGTAGTTAATGTGAACATCCGATAACGAAAAATTCGAAATTCCAAAATAGGATGCCTTACTGTAAATTGCCTCCAGACAAATAACACTAAACTGATCCCGCCTACAAGGAACATTATAAGGACTTCAAAACTGCCCCATCCCTTAGTACCTCCTGTAGCAAATCCGTATAGAACTCCGCCGAATCCCATGGTGGATAGAATTACACCCATTTTATCGAGTTTGGGACGGCTAGTTTCCCCTACATTTTTAATAATAAAAATTGCAAAAAGAAAGTCTAGAAGTGCAAATGGGAAAATGACAAAAAACAGTACTCTCCAGGAATAGTTTTGTACAATCCATCCTGATAACGTTGGTCCTACGGCTGGAGCAAAATTCATCGCAACTCCAAATATACCCATCGCAAAACCCCGTCTGTTCGGAGGAAATAAAGTGAAAATCACGTTTGTAATCAAAGGGAATAGAATCCCTGCACCTGCTGCTTGAACCACACGTCCGATCAATATGACGGAGAAGGTAGGTGCAATCCCACATAATAAAGTTCCTAAAGCAAAGAGTCCCATCGAAGCAAGATATAATTGCCTTGTATTAAACCTTTCCATCAAGAAAGCTGTGATCGGGATGACAATCCCATTGACCAACAAAAAGATAGTTGTCAGCCAATTAGCTGTTGCAGCCGATATTTCAAAATGATTCATCAATTGAGGCAAGGCGATATTGATTAGAGTCTGATTCAAGAAAGCGACGAGAGCACCAGCCAGCATCACCGCAAACATGGGGCCTGTACGAACTTTAGTGATTGCTGTTTTATCGAGATTCATTCTTACGGCACTTCCTTTGGTTGAGTTATTACATATTGTTACTTCCTACTATTTTTTTCAAGTCTTAATATTCTAATTCGACTTTACTAAGTTAATATGCCTCTCTATCATAAAGGAAATCAACCTATCTTTTCCAATAATACACGTCAGCTAAATTCGTTTAACCTCAATTTACGACTTTTAGATGGTGTTTTTCTTTTTATCAACTCATATTGGCACTATTTTAAAGATATTTCTTTGTTGTTCCCCTTCTAATAACCATACAACCAGACCTTAATTCGTATAATTGTATCTACATTCTTTACGTTTACCACTATGAATGTAATCACCTCAGTGAATAGATAAAAAAAGAGAAACTGCCGATAAATTTATATCGATTGTTTCTCTTCATTCCATATTTCAGCTTATTTTTGTCTGCAACCTCATCCAATACTGATTTTTTTAATTAGGTCTTTTTATAAAACTTTCCACTTAATGGGGGGAAAGTTCAAAATTCAAGTAGCCTTTTTATGAATTAATTCCCCTTAACGATTATCTCATCGATAATACCGTATTCCTTCGCCTCATTTGCGCTTAAAAAATAATCACGATCAGTATCCTTCGCCACCTTTTCGATAGGCTGCCCAGTCCTTTCCGAGATGATCTGATTGATATGGTCCTTCAGTTTCAAAATCCTTCGGGCAGAAATTTCAATTTCCGTAGCTTGCCCCCTTGCCCCTCCAAGAGGTTGATGAAGCATAATTTCACTATTCGGCAAAGCGCACCTTTTTCCTTTCGTACCCGCCAATAAAAGCATTGCCCCGAATGATGCAGCCATACCCGTACATACAGTCCGGATATCAGGTTTAATATATTGCATCGTATCATAAATGGCAAAACCGGCACTAGTCGATCCCCCAGGACTATTTATGAAGATGGTAATTTCTTTATCAGGTGCATCTGCCGCCAAGAATAACAATTGGGCAACCACACTATTGGCTAAATGATCGGTGATTTCTTCCCCAATCATGATGATTCTGTCTTTTAGAAGTCTTGAATAAATATCGTATGAGCGTTCACCCTTGCTGGATTGCTCAATTACATATGGAATGGTAGTCATATCTCTTCTTCCTCCTAACAAAATGATTGGCTATGCAGCCATTGAGAGAGTGTTTGAAGGAGTGAAGCATGCTTTGGAATGCATCGAACGATTCATCAGTTTAGGAATCATTGATTCACTGTTCAGGGATTTGAAAGATGGAATGCTTCTAATGAGGATATCAGGATTTTGGGCCTTCAAAGCCTGTGTCATCAGAGACATCAGCCTCTGTTCCTCATCATCTTGCCAATCTTCCGCACAGGACAACTTACGCTCTTCAACGCCATCATTGTCAAAACGCTTTTTCACACGATTCAAGATGGCCTTTACAGCCGTTTCCGTCGTGTTCAAATAATCTGAGATCTCTTTAGATCGATAGAGGAACCCTTCCTTTAATATGAACACCACAGCTTGTTTTGGGGTAAGGGATTTTATAATATATTCAACCGTTTCAAAGGCATTTTCCCCAATTGCCGCCTGCTGTTCGGTGTCCTTCAGATCTTTTACAGATTCTTTTTTTCTTTTACGTATCGTATCAATCCAGGAATGACGGGCTATCGTCTTCAATAAAGCCGTTGTTACCTCCGTTTTATTCCCATAGCCCTGCATTACCTTCAGTATCGTATCCTGTGCTAGATCATCGCCATCCCAATTATTTTGGGTAAGGAATCGGCAAAACCGAAGCAATTCAGGATAGACTTCACGCAAAATCATGTCGTTATCTTTTCCTTCAGAAATATCTTCTTTCACCTTATTTAACATTTTTCTCACTCCTTCAACACCCTCTATCCTATAAACGTTTCAGAAAGAGAAAAAGATATGGGGGTGAAAAATTTTTCCTTTATTTTATTCTATTCCATTTTTTCCTGTGAATCTCCTTTCATACTAAAAACCTGTTTGGTTATGACCAAACAGGCTAATGTCAGCGTTCTGTATGCAGCAAATAGACTTTCCTCGCCTACCGCGCTGTGTACCCGGTTCTTCACCAATGATTTCAGAGAGGCCCTTATTTTCTAAAACACTTAATCCTCCGAGCATTCAGTTCGGTTCCATTAAGCCAACCAGCCAAATCTTTGGATGTGACCTCCCGCTTACCGTAATTTTTCGCAAATGTCCTTACCTTTTGAATTCTGAATTTCAAATTTCCGGGTGGTCCATAGGAACTTGGCTGCTATTCCAAGTGTTCAATGCATTCAACCGTGTATTCACTAGGTTCCATTTCGTTGGTTTCAATACCGAACCAACTGGAGGAGCGACTCTCATTAGCGCTATCTTTACAATAATTCACTAAAGAACCGGCTGGCATCTCTTCCGATTCTAGATCGCTCATCTCTTCAAAATTCACTGATCGCTCGTAATGCCGTTCACTATCTGATACCCTCTTTTCATTCTCCAGGTCTGCGAACATGAACATGCAGTAAAAAACTGCAATCATGATTGCCATAGTCATCAACCTTGACTTTGCAGGCAGTACCTTATTTTTCAATATAGCTAATATACTCTTCATGTTAATTTCCTCAATCCTGATCATACTAAAAAAAAGCCTTTTAATTCTATAATGGTGTTTCTTGTAAAATCAATATTGCATTTTCATGTTAGACAAAAACCTTGAGCATCCCCACTTTTACCTAAGATATCCAGTTACCATGATAACATAAAAATTAATTATTTTTCTAAAATGAACCAATTGTCATTTAAAATCCTACTTGAACATGAATTGATAAAAGAAACAAACCTCCCTCTTTGAACAGGAGGGAGGTTATCAATAGCCACAATCAATCCGTAATATTCACTTAATGCCTTAATGCACTCCTGTTGATGCTACGCTGGAATTCATCAGCATCCGTTTTTTCGATGAAATCATTCAATCCGTCGATAAATGATTGTTTATCCCTTGGCAATATCCCGCTTAATGTTAATGCATTCGAAGCATGCAATGACGATATCCTTGTATCGTCCTTTACATTTAAATGTTCGATGAATGTTTTTAATTCTATGATTCTCTCCATTTCAGCAGCTTCTTCAAAATCGCCTTGTAAATACTCCATATGCAGCTCTGTACCCGGTATTAACGTTGTAGACATAGGGAATATCGCCTTGGACCGAACTTCATTTAACAATGCCGCTGTATCCATCGCATTAGGCAATCCCTTCCCTCTCCCTGCAAGGCCGTACATGACCATAACGAAAAACTCGATATCAGCTTCACCCGATTAAATATATTACTTTGGCTGAAAGAACCAGAAAAAAACTTCAAGGAATTTGGATGGGCCCCACATTTAACGGAACCAGAATTCATCAATAGTGTTTGTGTTTATCATATTCAGTTAAAGACAGGGAACTCCCAATCAACTACATCGGAAAATTTATCAATACTTGAAAAAGCAGGTCTACTGCAATCCAAAAAAGTTGCTGTATGGACACTTTATCAAAGAAATGAAAAAGTAATAAAAGAGTTCTCCGAATGGATAGGCAATGTACTATAAATACTAGGAAAATCAAAAAAGCGCGGCTTTTCTTTTGGGAAAATCAAGAAAGTGCCGCGTTTGTATTTTCTACATTCATCCACTGGGTATCTTACCCTTCCCCCTACAAACGATCACAAAGCTATCAAAACACTCCTCACGTTGACTTCTATCCTTTTCAAGTGTTAATCTTAAACTAACTAAAAAAGTATACATTCAAAATACCGATTCCACTAGCATGAAAAAAGGGTGATCCACAGTGCCGAAAGAACATTTAATTGACGTTCAACCAATCAGAGCGTTGTCTAAAATAGACGATATGAAATGGTCATTGAAAAGACATTGCAGCGAAAGAGATTACATATTGTTCTTGTTAGGCATCAATACCGGCTTGCGTGTATCTGATCTATTATCGTTGAAGGTAAAGGATATTAGAGGCAAGATGAAAATTATCATTAAGGAAGGCAAGACAAAGAAGCCTAGAACAATACAGCTTAACAATGTATTTAATGAGTTAGCAACTTATATAGATACCATTGATAGCGAATGGCTATTCCCTTCACGCAAAGGTGATAAGCCGATAAGCAAGATACAAGCATACAGACAGCTTAATAAAGCCGCAGATATGGTAGACATTGAAAGTGTAGGAACTCATACCATGCGGAAAACATTCGGATACTGGTACTATAAACAGAGTAAAGACGTAGCTAAATTACAAATGATTCTTAACCATTCACACCCTGAAATAACTTTGAAGTACATAGGAATTGCTGATGAAGAAATAGAGGACTGCTTAAATGGCTTTGTACTATAGGAGGACGGATTAAATGACACTAACTGAATACAATGCAAAATACGAATATATCATTCGCAGTAATATTTCTGACAGACAAAAGGCACTGAAATTAGCTGATTTAATGACCGATATAGAAGGACATCTAAATGAGGCGGGGGAACATCAGAATAAAGAGGCAAATGCTTTGTATAGAAAAGTATCCCTTCTATCCAACTTGTTATAATCGAGCCTAAGACCTCGCCTTATGTGCAGAGGTCCTTTTTTTTGTCTTGAAAGTAGCGATTACAATTTATGCTTAAAGTATATGCTTTGTTTCTGTAAGGCTTTGGACTGAACCTCATTTAATAATGCCATTATGCCACTCGCATCCAGTAGGCCTTTTACTCTTCCAGTAAGACCACACCTAACATAACGATAGGCTCTATTCCAAGCTTCATTCTCTCTCTTTTCTGACCCTCCTAAGCCGAATGCTTAACAAAACAATCTATAACTCCAGACATCTTTCGTATAGAAAATTAAATGATTAATATGATCCGACTTAATCATCGCCGCAGTGGTGTCAATGTTTACATATTAAACATACTTAAGGAATACTTTTTCGCCATCATTTCTAAGATCTTTATCCCGGCAACGCTGTTCCCCTTCTCATCCAGTGCTGCACCATAAATTCCAATCCCACATTTTCCGGGAACGGCCCCCATGATTCCCCCTGACACACCGCTTTTAGCCGGAATGCCAACATTAATGGCAAATTCACCTGATGCGTTATACATGCCGCAGGTAACCATGAATGTTTTGCAAATACGAGCAATGTCCCCAGGGATGATTTGCCTTCCCGTCAACTGATCTTTCCCATTCATGGCCAGCACACAGCCTATCCTCGCCAAATCCTGACTGTCCATTTCAATGGCACACTGCTTCGAATACAATTCGATTAAGTCCTCCACATCCTCATTTATTACATTATGCTGCTTTAAAAAATAGCTTAACGACCTATTTAAGTCTGCTGTATTGTATTCTGAATGGGCAACCTCTTCATTAAAACCGATAGTAGGATTTTGCGTCAACTCCCGGATAAAATGTAAAATACGCTTGAATCGTTCATTTACACTGTCACCTGCAATCATGTGGGTCACAGTCAATGCTCCTGCATTGATCATCGGGTTTAACGGCTTGGATGCCTTGTTTGTCTCTAACTTGGCAATCGAATTAAAAGGGTCACCGGTGGGTTCTTTTCCTACATAGGAAAAGACATATTCCTCACCTTTTTCCATTAATACCAGAGCAAGTGTCAAAACTTTTGATATGCTTTGCAGAGTCACTTTACCACTTACATCCCCCGCACAATACCCTTTACCGTCAGGATAGTAAATAGCCACAGATAAGCCCTCAGGATTCGCCTTTTCAAGAGCCGGTATATAGTCCGCCACTTTTCCCTTATTTGTATATTTTTTTGCCTGATCAACCAGTTGCTGTAATTCTTCATTGGACCTGCATTGACATCCCATATTGTTCACAATTTTCCGCCCCTTTGAGAATTTGTCATGTGAAGTGTTGTTAGATAGTGGTCATATTATTTATTACCATATTTCATAGTTATTATTTGCAAAACTAAGAAGCAGATAATAAAAGAAGTAAAGTTACAGGAGCTACTATCTTCATTGTGGGAGGAGGCTCTTCACTCTCTTTGCACTGCTTCTGATATAGAGGAACTGTTACATTGTTCTAATTGACTTATAATGACAAAGGAGAGGAGCGTATAGAGGGCTATGTAATCTCAAAAACCCCTTTTTCATTTTCTATTTATTTATTAATCAAGCTTTCTCAGACAACTCCTCTTTCTCTTGGTCTTGTCTTATTGGATATCAGTTTAATTTCTCACTCAAAAGCCAGCTCCAGAGCGAATCTCCAAAGAGTATTCACCAGTTGCCCCTCCAAGGAGGCTTTTTCATAAGTGTTCCTGTTCCATTACTACCTTACTAGGTTGCCTTGAAAATGGGAAATCCAGAGTGAACAAGGGAGGAAAAGCTCTTTTGACTCTTCACGTTTGCTGGAACTAATATTACATACTTAAAATGGTGTGGCTTTCAGTTTAAAGTCGGGTCTCAATTTTCTTTCATGTTCTTAACCGTAGGAGCTAACTAAATTTCCATTTTCTTTAATTACATTAATTTATTAGCATTTTATCTAACTCACGGACTTTATCATATGACTCCAATAGTTGTTCAGGTATTAATGTTCTCCCATAATCCCAAGCATTAGTTTCTATTTCAGATTTCAGCGTTTCTTTTTCCTCTTCGTGACCATACATCATAATCCTTAAATCATGTTTGTTTTTCTTAAAATCTAAATAATAACCAATAATACGATAAAGAATAATTTTCACAAAGTCTTCCTCTGTCTCTTTAATTCTAACTTTTCCTTTATAACCGTTAACTTGAAGATAATTAAACTTTATAGTATTGGTCGATACGTTATAACTCATAGGTGCACTTAGATTATTGTCAAATTCACAAATAATATCCAAATTGTGCTCATTTAATGTGTTATTAATTATCTTTTCGATATCGCTTATATAAAGCATTTAACTGTCACTTCCCTTTTAAAGACTTACTTCATTATAGTATTAGCTTAAGTTATTCTTCCTTTATCAATATAATAAACTGTTTAGATATTAAAATCATACAGTTAAAAAACAAAGGAAATATTTACTATGTAATAATGAATTGGTGTGCAAGTCCTACGAGAAGATTGTGAATAATCCCCTACTAGACCCCCTAAAAGGGAAGAGATTGCTTTTAATTACTCTTCCAATCTTTCCTCCTTCTATTTATTTTAATTTGAAACTTTCTATCCTTGGTTGTATTTCTTCTTGATATTGTTCCACCATCATTTCAAGTGAAAGCATTGTAAATCCGGTTCTTTGCCTTTGGCAAAGGCGTCTATCGACATTTTCTAGTTACTCAATTTGAGTACAGATGTACATTCATCTGGTGAGTAAAAATGCTCAACAGATAAAGATTGACAACATTTTTATGGTGACTCATACTTGTAGTGAATAATATAACAGAATATTAAGAATATTGGAGGGGTAATTATGAATAAGATTTTCGTTCCTAACGCAATCGCTACTTTAACAAGACTTTTCTACAGTTCAACTACACTGAATGAGTATTTAGCGATGCGAACCGCTCAATTCTACATTGAAGACCTGAAGTTACTACAAGACGTGGAAGCTGTTGCCTTGGCAATTGAAGATCAAAATGCTTTCGCTTTATTGTCTAAATTTAAATTATTTGATTATAAGGCTGCTGAAGAAATTGAAATAGCACTATCCGCTTCTGGCTATACGGAAGCAGAACTCAATGCTATGAATATAGAAATCTGAAATCATCGGGCCACTACCATTAACTGGTTCTAATATCAATAATGATTTTTAGGTTACGAATAGTTTTCGTAACCTCTTGTTCCGCTAGTTCACTGAGCCTCTCAAATTGACCGCTATAATGTAGCGGTGTAAATCTGAATGAAGTAATTGTTCATGCAGGTCAAGAAGGCACTATATGCAATGTATAAGGTAGGTAAAAAGCTGATGTGTGTAATATACGCCTCAGGCCCTAACGTCAAAAAGCTAGAAACTCTAATAAAGTTACCCGCGTTGAAATAGCCTGTAATTATTACAATGATATGTAGGTGCCTCGGTAGCCACGAGGTACCTGCATATTTAATATGCACGTAAAATCCCCAAGATTATTTAAAATAATGTTGAAATGGAGGTGAATACACCGTCATGACCGAATATTATATTATGGAGAAGGTCGACCCAAAGAAGTTTGTACTCGAAGAAGTTTTAACTTCCACCGAATGTATAGAACTGCCTCTCGAATCAAGTACCAACCTTACAATTTTACCGATTTAACCTAAATGTGAATAGCATAAGAAATGAAGGTGAATAAGCTTTCAATGCACACTTGATGGAAAGTAGGAGAAGCCATGGAGAAATCGAAGAGTTTACAAGAAATCTATAATGCCAACCGACCAGAAAATAATGAGCTTTTCCGAGCGATACAACAACATCTTCAAATGAAGCATCCAGACAAGCGAATGACAGCTATGAGAACCTTGCAAATAATTGTTGCCGATAGTGTTTCATCTGGAGAGCTGCGTAACGTGGAAAGTCGGCTTTTATACAGTTGAGTTGATACGAAAAAGTTTCTTATCAACTCATCCAGTCCTGTGAGTTATGCAGTTCTGAAATTACCGAACACAGAAAGGAATAATCCCACCATTGAAAAAATTTCTAAACAAAATCAAAATAGCTGGCTCCATTTTGACCATCATACTCATGATATTCACTTTCGGAATTATACTTTTCAACAAAGCTTTCACAGAGCCAGAAGTAGATATGAAGTATTACAAGATGGGGCATGTCGAACACAGGCCAAATATTTGGGAGGGCATGAGTAAAGAAGAATACCAAAAAATAAAATATTTAGAGGAACAGAAAACATTCAATTATGATCTTTACGAACCAGAGCTGCTTGACGCAGAAGGAAATCCGATTATTGAAGAAAATGTTGAATACTAAAAAAGATGTGCCCGATTTGGACACATCTTTTTTGCTTACTTATAAATGCAATGCTCCGAAATTAGGCTTCGTTTTCTCAGTGGTAGAAATCCATTCTCCTAATTCATCGAAATATTTTTGAACTTCTTCTTTAGTTTTGGTTTCTGAAGCATCCCAAATATCTGATAAGAAATATCCTAAATCGTTTGGATATGAAATTGATTCTCCGCCAAATGCTTTTTCAATAGCAGGACTGCCGTGTTTATCGCCTTCGTCACCATGAATTTTCATAGTAATAACAGTCCATCCATTTTCTTTTTTTATAAGAGTGTAATTGTCATAATGGCCCCAACGATTGCTATGAACACGTAATTTAAAATCCTCACCGATATTATTCAAATTTTCCCCTCTCTTCCCATAATACTACAATTATATTTTACCACCAGAACGCAGTAAATGACGAACTTCACGGTATTTTAATATCATCAATTTAATATCCTTTTCTGTCATTGTTACCAATGGTCGTTTAATCGCATTAAATTGTTCTTGATAATATTTCAAAGTATGAGGACAAAGATTCCTTAATTGGCAGTCTTCAAAGAATAATTTAAACTCCAATTCATCAGATTTAACGTAAGTAGTTTTGTAACAATTCTTAATTCATCTTCCGATAGTAAATTTCTTCCTTTACTCATCGCACACTACCCCGCACAATATTTGTACATATTCTGTAGTGCGTGATAAACACAAAAAAGCTTCACACAATTAAGTGTGAAGCTTGAAGTAATAGCTTTTCTTCGCTACCGGTGGCCGGGGTCGAACCCGCACTCCAGATGAACACGATTTTGAGCCGTGCTTCGGGCAATTTCGAAATGGAATCGAACCCTTATCCGTTGATATATCGACAATATAAAGCGTGAATGACGTCACACTATTCGGTTGTATTCGTAAGATTCATTTTCAACGTGTTCACTGCTTGAACGTTTGTAAGTGCCATAAAAAACTCCCTTCCAAGTCGACTATTATGAACATCATACCTTGTCCACTTTTTTTACAGTCTACCTGAAGAGGATAACATCAAGTCGAAGTCAGACATTACCTAGGACGGAAAAATATAACAGCGTTTTCAGCCTGAGCGTTTACAAACCCATTCCTAACCATACATAATACAACATCACTTATAGGAGCACCTACCCGTAGGAACTCTCTACACGGGGATGCGCTTCCGATTATTTCAAATTTAGCAATATTCTCAAAATCATCTTCATCTCTAACTATAATGACTACATCTGGCCGTTTATTACTCATACAACCACCTCCTTTTGATGTCATAAATTAAATTATTCAGTTGTACATGAAGTTGTCGCGGCTTTTTTATTAATAAATTTTTAGGAAATATTTATCATTTTAGAGAAATGGGAGGGTCGCTAGACTCTTATCTATTAAACTACACCGTGAGGTTGCCACGGAGATCAATCGGCAGCTTCGTTCCGCTAACAGGTAACGTTAGTTCAAACAACTGCCCTTTCAGTGGGCGTTTTTTTTTGGTCGAAAATCAAAACATTCTGATTTAACATAGCCTAAATAAAAACGCACGACTAAAAATCCGTGAAAACACGAAAAAACGGCTTTCCAATTAAGGAAAACCGCTTTATATCGCCGTTCTAAGATACCGGTGGCCGGGGTCGAACCGGCACTCCAGAGGAACACGATTTTGAGTCGTGCGCGTCTGCCAATTCCGCCACACCGGCATTTTTGTTGGAGGCGGCAACCGGAATCGAACCGGTGGTAAAGGTTTTGCAGACCTCTGCCTTACCGCTTGGCTATGCCGCCAACGTTTTTGGAGCGAAAGACGGGATTCGAACCCGCGACCCCAACCTTGGCAAGGTTGTATTCTACCACTGAACTACTTTCGCGAATGGCTGGGCTAGAAGGGATCGAACCTTCGCATGACGGAATCAAAATCCGTTGCCTTACCGCTTGGCTATAGCCCATTGACGTTATATTTATTATACCATCATTTATTAAAAAATGGGGCGACTGATGGGAATCGAACCCACGAATGCCTGAACCACAATCAGGTGCGTTAACCACTTCGCCACAATCGCCATTATAAAATTAAAATTGGCAGGGGTAGTAGGACTCGAACCCACACTGGAGGTTTTGGAGACCTCTGTTCTACCTTTAAACTATACCCCTATAAATAAAATGGTGGAGGGGGGCAGATTCGAACTGCCGAACCCGAAGGAGCGGATTTACAGTCCGCCGCGTTTAGCCACTTCGCTACCCCTCCGCATATGGATGTTACTGGTGCCGGCAAGAGGACTTGAACCCCCAACCTACTGATTACAAGTCAGTTGCTCTACCAGTTGAGCTACACCGGCACTACAATGGTGGCTCAGGACGGAATCGAACCGCCGACACAAGGATTTTCAGTCCTTTGCTCTACCGACTGAGCTACTGAGCCAAACAATAAAAATGGCGGTCCCGACGGGAATCGAACCCGCGATCTCCTGCGTGACAGGCAGGCATGTTAACCGCTACACCACGGGACCATAGATTGCGGGGACAGGATTTGAACCTGCGACCTTCGGGTTATGAGCCCGACGAGCTACCGGACTGCTCCACCCCGCGACGTTAATAATGCTGCTATTGCATCAAGTTTTCGTTTTAACTGTTTCATCATATCTGATATATAGAAACAACTTGTTGCTTTTTAAAAAATGGTGGAGGATGACGGGATCGAACCGCCGACCCTCTGCTTGTAAGGCAGATGCTCTCCCAGCTGAGCTAATCCTCCATATGTTTTCGAAATGGTGACCCGTACGGGATTCGAACCCGTGTTACCGCCGTGAAAGGGCGGTGTCTTAACCGCTTGACCAACGGGCCAGTTGTAAATGGCGGAGAGCAAGGGATTTGAACCCTTGAGACAGGGTTACCCGTCTACACGATTTCCAATCGTGCTCCTTCGGCCACTCGGACAGCTCTCCAATAATGGCTCCGCAGGTAGGACTCGAACCTACGACCGTTCGGTTAACAGCCGAATGCTCTACCACTGAGCTACTGCGGAACGATATAAGCTTGGCGACGTCCTACTCTCACAGGGGGAAACCCCCAACTACCATCGGCGCTGAAGAGCTTAACTGCCGTGTTCGGAATGGGAACGGGTGTGACCTCTTCGCTATCGTCACCAAACATTATTAACATTTTTTCAAGACATATATTATTATAACGTATTTTTGAGAAAATGCAAGAAGAAATTTTCATTCCTTCAAAACTAGATAATAAGAAGGTATTTCATTTTTTAAAGCGTGGTTAAGTCCTCGATCTATTAGTATCAGTCAGCTCCACATGTCGCCACGCTTCCACCTCTGACCTATCAACCTGATCATCTTTCAGGGATCTTACTAGCTTGCGCTATGGGAAATCTCATCTCGAGGGGGGCTTCATGCTTAGATGCTTTCAGCACTTATCCCGTCCGCACGTAGCTACCCAGCTATGCCTTTGGCAAGACAACTGGTACACCAGCGGTGCGTCCATCCCGGTCCTCTCGTACTAAGGACAGCTCCTCTCAAATTTCCTGCGCCCGCGACGGATAGGGACCGAACTGTCTCACGACGTTCTGAACCCAGCTCGCGTACCGCTTTAATGGGCGAACAGCCCAACCCTTGGGACCGACTACAGCCCCAGGATGCGATGAGCCGACATCGAGGTGCCAAACCTCCCCGTCGATGTGGACTCTTGGGGGAGATAAGCCTGTTATCCCCGGGGTAGCTTTTATCCGTTGAGCGATGGCCCTTCCATGCGGAACCACCGGATCACTAAGCCCGACTTTCGTCCCTGCTCGACTTGTAGGTCTCGCAGTCAAGCTCCCTTGTGCCTTTACACTCTACGAATGATTTCCAACCATTCTGAGGGAACCTTTGGGCGCCTCCGTTACTCTTTAGGAGGCGACCGCCCCAGTCAAACTGCCCACCTGACACTGTCTCCCACCCCGATAAGGGGCGCGGGTTAGAATTTCAATACAGCCAGGGTAGTATCCCACCAACGCCTCCACCGAAGCTAGCGCTCCGGCTTCTCAGGCTCCTACCTATCCTGTACAAGCTGTACCAAAATTCAATATCAGGCTGCAGTAAAGCTCCACGGGGTCTTTCCGTCCTGTCGCGGGTAACCTGCATCTTCACAGGTACTATAATTTCACCGAGTCTCTCGTTGAGACAGTGCCCAGATCGTTACACCTTTCGTGCGGGTCGGAACTTACCCGACAAGGAATTTCGCTACCTTAGGACCGTTATAGTTACGGCCGCCGTTTACTGGGGCTTCGGTTCAAAGCTTCGCTTGCGCTAACCTCTCCCCTTAACCTTCCAGCACCGGGCAGGTGTCAGCCCCTATACTTCGCCTTGCGGCTTCGCAGAGACCTGTGTTTTTGCTAAACAGTCGCCTGGGCCTATTCACTGCGGCTTTTCTGGGCTATTCACCCTAAAAAGCACCCCTTCTCCCGAAGTTACGGGGTCATTTTGCCGAGTTCCTTAACGAGAGTTCTCTCGCACACCTTAGGATTCTCTCCTCGCCTACCTGTGTCGGTTTGCGGTACGGGCACCTTACATCTCACTAGAGGCTTTTCTTGGCAGCGTGGAATCAGGAACTTCGGTACTATATTTCCCTCGCCATCACAGCTCCGCCTTAATGGAAACGGGATTTGCCTCGTTTCCGGCCTAACTGCTTGGACGCGCATATCCAACAGCGCGCTTACCCTATCCTTCTGCGTCCCCCCATCGTTCAAACGATGTATAGGTGGTACAGGAATATCAACCTGTTGTCCATCGCCTACGCCTTTCGGCCTCGGCTTAGGTCCCGACTAACCCTGAGCGGACGAGCCTTCCTCAGGAAACCTTAGGCATTCGGTGGAAGGGATTCTCACCCTTCTTTCGCTACTCATACCGGCATTCTCACTTCTAAGCGCTCCACCAGTCCTTCCGGTCTGACTTCAACGCCCTTAGAACGCTCTCCTACCATCGACACCATACGGTGTCAATCCACAGCTTCGGTGATACGTTTAGCCCCGGTACATTTTCGGCGCGGAGTCACTCGACCAGTGAGCTATTACGCACTCTTTAAATGATGGCTGCTTCTGAGCCAACATCCTGGTTGTCTAAGCAACTCCACATCCTTTTCCACTTAACGTATACTTTGGGACCTTAGCTGGTGGTCTGGGCTGTTTCCCTTTCGACTACGGATCTTATCACTCGCAGTCTGACTCCCAAGAATAAGTATTTGGCATTCGGAGTTTGACTGAATTCGGTAACCCGTTGGGGGCCCCTAGTCCAATCAGTGCTCTACCTCCAATACTCTCATCTTGAGGCTAGCCCTAAAGCTATTTCGGAGAGAACCAGCTATCTCCAGGTTCGATTGGAATTTCTCCGCTACCCACACCTCATCCCCGCACTTTTCAACGTGCGTGGGTTCGGGCCTCCATTCAGTGTTACCTGAACTTCACCCTGGACATGGGTAGATCACCTGGTTTCGGGTCTACGACCTCATACTCATTCGCCCTATTCAGACTCGCTTTCGCTGCGGCTCCGTCTTATCAACTTAACCTCGCATGAAATCGTAACTCGCCGGTTCATTCTACAAAAGGCACGCCATTACCCATTAACGGGCTTTGACTACTTGTAGGCACACGGTTTCAGGATCTATTTCACTCCCCTTCCGGGGTGCTTTTCACCTTTCCCTCACGGTACTGGTTCACTATCGGTCACTAGGTAGTATTTAGCCTTGGGAGATGGTCCTCCCTGCTTCCGACGGGATTTCTCGTGTCCCGCCGTACTCAGGATCCACTCAGGAGGGAACGAAGTTTCAACTACAGGGTTTTTACCTTCTTTGACGGACCTTTCCAGATCACTTCATTTACCCCGTTCCTTTGTAACTCCATGTTGAGTGTCCTACAACCCCAAGAGGCAAGCCTCTTGGTTTGGGCTAATTCCGTTTCGCTCGCCGCTACTCAGGAAATCGCATTTGCTTTCTCTTCCTCCGGGTACTTAGATGTTTCAGTTCCCCGGGTCTGCCTTCAGTACCCTATGTATTCAGGTAAAGATACTGTTCCATTACGAACAGTGGGTTTCCCCATTCGGAAATCTCCGGATCAAAGCTTACTTACAGCTCCCCGAAGCATATCGGTGTTAGTCCCGTCCTTCATCGGCTCCTAGTGCCAAGGCATCCACCGTGCGCCCTTTCTAACTTAACCGTTAAAAAAGATCTTACTGATGCTTTGAAAAAATTAATTGCCTTCTATCTATTATCTAGTTTTCAAGGAACAAAGAAGAAAGAATTCCATCACTACGTGATGAGATCTTTCGAATCTGAATGAATTACTCATTCAAAACTGAACAAAACAAAAGCGCTCTCGTATTTATCCTTAGAAAGGAGGTGATCCAGCCGCACCTTCCGATACGGCTACCTTGTTACGACTTCACCCCAATCATCTGTCCCACCTTAGGCGGCTGGCTCCATAAAGGTTACCTCACCGACTTCGGGTGTTACAAACTCTCGTGGTGTGACGGGCGGTGTGTACAAGGCCCGGGAACGTATTCACCGCGGCATGCTGATCCGCGATTACTAGCGATTCCGGCTTCATGTAGGCGAGTTGCAGCCTACAATCCGAACTGAGAATGGCTTTATGGGATTCGCTTACCTTCGCAGGTTTGCAGCCCTTTGTACCATCCATTGTAGCACGTGTGTAGCCCAGGTCATAAGGGGCATGATGATTTGACGTCATCCCCACCTTCCTCCGGTTTGTCACCGGCAGTCACCTTAGAGTGCCCAACTGAATGCTGGCAACTAAGATCAAGGGTTGCGCTCGTTGCGGGACTTAACCCAACATCTCACGACACGAGCTGACGACAACCATGCACCACCTGTCACTCTGTCCCCCGAAGGGGAACGCCCTATCTCTAGGGTTGTCAGAGGATGTCAAGACCTGGTAAGGTTCTTCGCGTTGCTTCGAATTAAACCACATGCTCCACCGCTTGTGCGGGCCCCCGTCAATTCCTTTGAGTTTCAGCCTTGCGGCCGTACTCCCCAGGCGGAGTGCTTAATGCGTTAGCTGCAGCACTAAAGGGCGGAAACCCTCTAACACTTAGCACTCATCGTTTACGGCGTGGACTACCAGGGTATCTAATCCTGTTTGCTCCCCACGCTTTCGCGCCTCAGTGTCAGTTACAGACCAGAAAGTCGCCTTCGCCACTGGTGTTCCTCCAAATCTCTACGCATTTCACCGCTACACTTGGAATTCCACTTTCCTCTTCTGCACTCAAGTTCCCCAGTTTCCAATGACCCTCCACGGTTGAGCCGTGGGCTTTCACATCAGACTTAAGGAACCACCTGCGCGCGCTTTACGCCCAATAATTCCGGACAACGCTTGCCACCTACGTATTACCGCGGCTGCTGGCACGTAGTTAGCCGTGGCTTTCTGGTTAGGTACCGTCAAGGTACCAGCAGTTACTCTGGTACTTGTTCTTCCCTAACAACAGAACTTTACGACCCGAAGGCCTTCTTCGTTCACGCGGCGTTGCTCCGTCAGACTTTCGTCCATTGCGGAAGATTCCCTACTGCTGCCTCCCGTAGGAGTCTGGGCCGTGTCTCAGTCCCAGTGTGGCCGATCACCCTCTCAGGTCGGCTACGCATCGTCGCCTTGGTGAGCCATTACCTCACCAACTAGCTAATGCGCCGCGGGCCCATCTATAAGTGACAGCCGAAACCGTCTTTCCATCTTCTCTCATGCGAGAAAAGAACGTATCCGGTATTAGCTCCGGTTTCCCGAAGTTATCCCAGTCTTATAGGCAGGTTGCCCACGTGTTACTCACCCGTCCGCCGCTAATCTCAGGGAGCAAGCTCCCATCGATTCGCTCGACTTGCATGTATTAGGCACGCCGCCAGCGTTCGTCCTGAGCCAGGATCAAACTCTCCGAAGAAATGTTTGACTTGCTCATTTTGCTTTTTGATAGTGTGTGCTCACTTTAAAAAATTAACGTTGGCGCTTTGTTTTGTTCAGTTTTCAAAGAGCAATTTCGTTGCCGTTTACTTCGTAAGCGACTTTTACATCTTATCATGTTATCAACTATTTTGTCAACATGTTTTTTTGATGTTTTTTGTTTTGTTGAAGCTGCGAAAGCTGATGTCCCGCAGCGACATGTATTAATATAACACCTAGATTATTATTGGTCAACACTAAAAATGATTTTTTTGAAATATTTTTTTATACTCTATAAAATCGATGATAAACGTCTTGTCCTTTTGTTTCCACTTTGATGACATCTATTACTTTCTTCTCTATTAAGTATTCTAACAGAACACCTAGATCTACTGAATAAAACTTAAGTTCCGGATGATCCATTAACTCTGCAATTGTCCAAGGATCTTCTTTTGTACTCATTATTTCAACTAAATGCTGTGAACCCGTATTCGTCCTAGAGTAAATAAGAAATTCACTCGCAAGGAAAAGAAGCTCCAATCTTTTTTCAAGCGTTTCCTCACTACTAATCAATTCTTTATACAACTTATAGATTTCAGGTTCCATATGTTTCACTTGGTTCCAGACTGTAACTTCTGGATAAAAACCTTGTTCTATTACTTCTAAACGAGCTAAGTGATGCAGGGAATGAACAATATGGTTATATGCATCAAGATAATGACCTTTTTCAAAGAAGCCTTTTCCATCCATATATCTGCGAATTAACTTCGCAAACTCCATCCCTATCTTCAACTTCCTTCCATAAAAAGGGAACTCTCGAATTTCGGTTTTCAAATGATCCAAATATTCATTTCGGTCAAAGAGGACCTTTCCGTTATAAATCCAGTCAACTACTTTTCGGTTTGTACCTAATAGAAGCCATTCTTTTAGTTGTTCTTCCTTTACGATATGTAAAGCTGCCTTTTTGTCCTGGTATGTGTAGTGTTTTAAAAACACTGCCTCTTCTGCTTCATCTACAATAACAAAAAGAATGTAGTCAAATGTATCGGTAATCGGGCTGTTATTTTCTCTTTTTTCTATTAACAAGATTCCAAGTGTAGATTTTAAACTTGCTCGCTCTTGATAAATCGGGCGAAGGATATCTTCCATTATAAATTCCTCCAAAACCTTTTTTTTTTTTACATTCGACAAAACTCTTCAAAATCCTGTATTTCACCTAGATGATATTTACAAAAACAACATATTCAAAAGTAATATGTATCCTTTATTTCTTTTTTGTTCCATCCGAAGTTTATGTTATAGTTAAAGTTATATTTTAGGAGGGACAATCCATGGCTAAATATTCTAGCAAAATCAATAAAATCCGTACATTTGCTTTAAGTTTGATTTTCATCGGCTTTATTGTGATGTATCTCGGACTTTTCTTTAAAACACACCCTATAGTTATGACACTTTTTATGGGTCTAGGTCTTTTATTCATAATTGCAAGTACCGGCGTTTATTTTTGGATTGGAATGCTTTCTACAAAATCGATCCAGGTTGTATGTCCTAACTGTAGTAAACCTACAAAAATATTAGGGCGCGTGGATATTTGCATGCATTGTGAAGAACCATTGACCCTTGATAAAAAGTTAGAAGGCGAAGAATTTAACGAAAAATATAATCGCAAAAGCCTGCAAGACTAAATAACCCCTTAAGAGAGCTTATTTCTCCCAGGCAGATGGTCCAAGATTAATTGTATCATTTTTTTGCAACAAAAAAAAAGTTCCAACCAAGTGGCGGAACTTTTTTTAATGCGCTTCTTTTTTTGAGCACTCTGTACAGTCTCCATAGATTTCCATCCGATGGTGACTAACATTGAAACCGGTGACCTGTGCTGCAAAATGTTCGACTTCGTCCAATGCCGGGTAATCAAAATCTACAATTTTTCCGCAGGTTTGGCAGATTACATGATAATGATTCGTCGTTACAAAATCAAATCTTGCTGAAGAATCACCATAGGTAAGTTCTTTAACCAATCCTACTTCGCGGAACACACGCAAGTTGTTATAAACTGTAGCCACACTCATATTGGGAAACTTACCTTCTAGCGCTTTATATATATCATCTGCGGTAGGGTGAGACATAGAGCTTATCAAATATTCAAGTATCGCATGGCGTTGAGGAGTTATTCTTACACCGGTATCTTTAAGGGAATCCAACGCTTCTTTTAACTGAACTTCAGACACCGCCATCCACCTCTTTTTCTCATTAAGTATGAATTATTAAATTATAATATTTATAAATAGTGTACCTTTTATACGTTGATTTTGTCAATATTTCATCTGTTTATCGATTCATTTTTAGTTTATTCATTAATCCTTTAAATCTTTCCCATTTTCTAATTGTGCCTAGTATCCTTTTGATAGATCAATGACGTTGATAAAGTCTTTTTTATCTATTCAGGAATTCATGCATGTTTTTTTCAAAAATTGAAAAGGTTCTATGTAAATATTCACTGCTTTTACTCGAAAGATGCGGTGTGACCATTACATTTTCCATACGCCAAAACGGATGTTCCTTTTCTAAAAGTTCTGGATCGAATACATCTAAAATGGCATGAGCAATTTCCCTGTTTTGTAAAACCTCTATCAACACTTCCTCTTTAACCAGATCACCTCATCCAATATTCACGAAGACAGCAGAACCTTTCATAGCTTTAAAGTGTTCTTTTTGCTACAGATTCTTTGTTTCAATCGTACTTGGCAGAACAGATACGATGTAATCTGCTTCCGGTAATACATCAACTAACTTAAAGAGCCCATAAAGACGATCAATGTGCTGCACAGGATTTCCGCTACGATTGACCCCAATCGTGTACTACCAAAATCCCGCGCTTCTCAATGGCTTTAAAAGGCATTAATTCCATACCTGCACTCATGACCATAACCCACTTTAAATTCGGTGCTTTCTCAATTGTCTCATCTGTTAAATCTTCGCCGTATGTAATTAAGATTTTTGCTTCACGAAGTGGTTCATCCCCCCAATCCTCTTGATAAATGAAATTCAAAGCAGGAAAGGTATCCTCCATCTGCTTTTGGATGTCTTCGTTTGGAATAATTGTTGAAGGTACTAACATGTTTATCTCACCTTTTAATTAACATAAAAAAAACACGGGCTCTGTATGTCCCGTGCAACTTTCTCTGAGGAGGTATTCCCTTAATAAAGCATATTCAGGTGTCCTCTTTTTGAGTTGGACAAAAGCCTTACCCCTGTTAAAAAAGGCTTTATTTTAATAAATTTGGATTTAAAGCACTTAGTTCCGGCAATATAAAAATGCCATCCCTTCGGATCAGAATGTCATCAAAGTAGATATCACCACCGCCATATTCAGGACGCTGGATCAAAACCATATCCCAATGCGTAGAAGAACGGTTACCATTATCAGCCTCTTGATAGGCTTGGCCTGGAGTTAGATGCAGACTGCCACATATTTTCTCATCAAACAAAATATCGTCCATTGGCTCCATAATGTATGGATTGATTCCAAGCGCGAATTCCCCAATAAAACGGGACCCTTCATCTACATCGAGAATCTCGTTCATTTTAGAATTTTGATTAGAAACTGCTTTCGTGATTTTCCCCTTTTGTATGGTTAAAACTATGTCACGAAAGGTGATTCCTTGATATGTTGAAGGTGTGTTGAAGGCTACCCTACCATGAACACTCTCTTTTACGGGTGCCGTGAACACTTCCCCGTCAGGTAGATTGTTTTTTCCAGCGCATATGACAGCCGGCATTCCTTTAATGGAAAAGGTGAGATTTGTCCCAGGTGAAACAATCCGGACTTTTTCAGTACGCTCCATCAATTGCTTAAGCGGTTTCAGTGCCACTTCCATTTTCCCGTAATCCATTGTGCACACGTTTAATAGAAAGTCTTCGTACCTTCTAAAACTCATACCGGCTTTTTGTGCTAATCTGACGGTCGGGTAATTAAGTAAAACCCAACGCCGATTGTTTACATAGAAAAGAGTCGACGACTTCATCGCTTCCCCATGAAGACGATGCCTCTCTGCAGGAACATCTGCCAATTCAGCATCGTTTTCTTCACTGGAGATGATTATTATCGCATCAATATCAGTATATTTCCTCAAAGTCCATTGTGATAAGGTATCAAGTTGTTCCTTCACATTCCCTTTTAACAAGTGTCGGCTTATTTCATCGTCTTCCAGTTCGACATATGGATATGCACCGATTCTGTATGTTTCATCAATCAGCTCTTTCAATAGCGGTTTCATGTTGATATGACCCCGTATCAAGATTCTCTCTTTTGGCTGTAATTGTACGGAATGATGAATCAGCCTTTCAGCAAGCTTGGTTATTCGCTTATCCTTCATCTGGCTGTACCTTATTTTTCTAGATCACGAAGAGTTTCAAGCGCTTCTTCGACATGGCCTTTGACTTTTACCTTACGCCATTCTTTAACTATCGTTCCTTCCTTATCAATCAGAAAAGTTGAACGTTCAATGCCCATATATTCCTTGCCGAAGTTCTTTTTTAATTTCCATACATCATATAATTCAGCAGCTTCTTGATTTTCGTCAGCTAGTAGCAGAAAAGGTAACCCATATTTTTCAATAAATTTTTCATGACGCGCCGCTGGATCTGGACTGATCCCTATGATGACAGCATTCAATTCCTCAAACTGCTCATTGTGGTCACGGAAATCACAGGCCTCCGTTGTGCAACCAGGCGTCATGTCTTTCGGATAAAAATATAAAACAACGTGTTTGCCCTTAAAATCCGATAGGGAAACTTTTTCACCGTTGTTTGCAGGAAGTTGAAAATCCGGTGCTTTTTCTCCAATTTTAACAGTCATTCTTACCCCTCCATTTCTTTCATTATGGTAAGCGTACCCAATAATTGAAAGAAACACAACTTTCATTTATTCTTCCTTTCCTTCTGCTCTAAGTCAATCACTGTCCGGATCACAAACGCAGCCGGGAGAGTGTATCCAATGAACGCCTGGATTGTCGCAATCATCCTGCCCATGCCTATCGGGGCTATATCTCCATACCCTACTGAAAACATTGTCATTGCACTAAAATAAAAAGAAGTCTTCAGTTGCTCGTAAAAACTGCCGTCCAAACGATTGCCCATATCAAGAATCACCGAATGATTCTGTAGCTCGTATAATAAATAAATCAGTGCAAAACCTACTAATATCGTCGCATATAAATTGCCGAGCCACAGCATATCCTCTAGAGAAAACTTTTTTCCTCCCGACTCAACAAGAAATAACGTTCGAATGCTCATCACCATGCAAAAAATAATCCCTGCAATCAAGATGTAAAAAGTCATCCCCCACGCCTCATTTCAAAACAACCCACTCCCCCTATACATACTCCCCGTCCAAACAATATATTCTTTATTTAGGGGTCAGACCCCATTTCCCAACATTCACATCCTTAAACAAACCTAGGTGCACCAATAGTTTTGTCGATATAAGGCGGGGTCAGCCCCCATTTCCCGAGACTTTTTTCCTTGTTGACCATTTTAGTCGGGATATGATAAGCTTGTCTAAATTTTTATAATAGTTTTTATTTTATAAATATTTGTTGCCTGCAGTTTAATTTACAGCGGGTTTGTGAAATTTCATATGTGGAAATAGGTTCCTAATTTTTTTAGGATTAAAAGGGAAGTCCGGTGTAATTCCGGCACGGTCCCGCCACTGTAATAGGAATGTTAGCGCTATGCAATATGCCACTGATTTTCGGATTGGGAAGGCCTGCCGCTAATAAGATTCCTAAAGTCAGGAGACCTGCCTGTTTCGACAACACTGTTTTAACCTACGGAGAATAGGGAAGTGTTAGGGACCTTATAATTTTAAGGGGTTTTTGTATACCCCTTTATTTTAAGCATTTCTAACTTTCTCTTTTGACGGTTAGGGGTGCTTTTTTTGTTGTTATTTTATTAAAAGAAAAAAGAATGTAGGAGGATGGGAATATTGAAAAGTAGTAGTTTAGGGTACCCGCGAATTGGGGAAGATCGTGAATGGAAACGCACATTAGAAGCTTACTGGTCCGGAAAAATCGATGAATCGGAGTTTACGGCACAGCTAGAAGCCATCCGTTTAGGCAACTTACAAAAGCAAAAGGACCAAGGTATTGATATTATTCCTGTCAATGACTTTACTTTATATGATCAAATGCTCGATATGTCTGTAATGTTCGGTCTTGTTCCTGAGCGTTATTCAGCCTATAAAGGCGGCACTGTTCCCCTTTCTGTATATTACTCTATGGCTCGCGGAAACAAGGATGAAGTTGCTTCTGAAATGACGAAATGGTTCAATACAAATTATCACTATATCGTTCCCGAATTAAAACCGTCAAAGCTGACTTTGACAGAAAATAAACCACTTGCTTCTTATCGCGAAGCCAAAGAAAAACTAGGAATTGAAGCTAAGCCCGTGTTAGTCGGACCTTATACTTTTATTACTCTGTCTAAAGGCTACAATAAACAAGATATACCTGGAATCATCCTTAGTCTCCTGCCTTTATACACACAAATTCTGCAAGAGCTAGAACAAGAAGGCGTGAAGTGGGTGCAAATGGATGAACCCTCCCTTGTTTCATCCATTTCTAAAGATGATATGCAAACTGTTACTTACTTATATGAAAAATTGAATGAAGCAGCTCCAAATTTGAACATCATGCTACAAACATACTTTGATGCAGTAGAGCACTACCAAGAGGTGATTGAATTACACGTTCAAGGGATCGGTCTTGATTTTGTCCATGATAAAGGGAAAAACCTTAGTAATCTCCAAGAATTCGGCTTCCCGAAAGACAAAGTGCTCGGTGCAGGTGTGATTGATGGGAAAAACATATGGCTTTCCGATTTATCGAAAAAGAATCAGTTGATCAATACCATCACAAAAACCGTAGCCGAAGACCAAATTTGGCTTCAACCCTCTTGCTCCCTGCTTCATGTACCAGTAACGGTTCGTAATGAGACGGCTCTTACTAAAGAAGTGCAACAGGCCCTTGCTTTTGCTGATGAGAAGCTTGAAGAAATCACTCTACTAGTAAAAGGTAGTAATCAAGGTGCCGAAGCAATTGCTGAAAAAGTAGCCGCTAACAAATTAGCACTTCAAACGTTAGCAAGTTCAAATGCGCGAAATCATAAAGACGTCCAAACTGGTGTCGAACAGGCGAAGAGTCAAACAGCCTGCCGTCAGCTGCCATTTAAAGAGCGTTATCAAAAACAACAGGAATTTTTCAAACTGCCTTTCCTTCCATCAACAACAATCGGAAGCTTTCCGCAGACAGCTGAAGTAAAACAAGCTCGCGGGAAATTCAAACGAGGAGAATGGACTGCTGCTCAATATGAAACATTTGTTAACGAGGAAATCAGCAAATGGATCGATATCCAGGAAGAAATCGGCTTGGATGTTCTTGTACATGGAGAATTTGAACGAACAGATATGGTTGAATTTTTCGGCCATAAACTGGGCGGATTCGTTTTCCTCGAAAAAGGCTGGGTACAATCTTACGGTTCTCGCTGCGTAAAACCGCCTGTCATCTACGGCGATGTTCATTTCATCGAGCCGATGACGGTCCGGGAAAGTGTGTACGCGCAATCCCTGACGAAGAAAACAGTAAAAGGAATGCTGACAGGTCCTGTAACAATTCTGAACTGGTCATTTGTACGTGATGATATTTCAAGGGAGAATGTTTGCTACCAGTTAGCGCTTGCCTTGGAAAAAGAAGTGGGAGCATTAGAAACTGCTGGAATCAAAATGATCCAGGTGGATGAGCCTGCCCTTAGAGAAGGTCTGCCATTGAAAAAAAGCGACCGCGAAGAATACCTAAAATGGGCTGTGAACTCTTTCTTGATTTCCACTTCAAGTGTGGAAGATACAACGCAAATTCACACGCATATGTGTTATTGCGATTTCAACAGCTTCATGGATGTCATCTCTTCCTTGGATGCCGATGTGATTTCCATCGAAACATCTCGCAGCCACGGTGAACTTGCTTCCGCATTTGAGGAAAAAACATATGAAAAGGGCATTGGCTTAGGCGTATATGATATTCACAGCCCACGCGTTCCTGCAGTCGAGGAAATGGTCGATATGATTGAACGGGGCATTAAAGTATTGGATAAAGATCAATTTTGGATTAACCCGGACTGCGGTCTTAAAACAAGAGGCGTCCCTGAAACCGTTGCTTCCTTGAAAAATATGGTCGAAGCCGCAACAATCGTTCGTAAAAACCTATTAGTCAATCAACAGGCAAATGGCTGAAAAAGGTATTGATTTTACAAATGCTAATCCTACCCGGCAGTCACGGACTTTTTTAACGGATCTTGTTTTCCCACCAGATACAAATCATCACAACACCATCTTTGGCGGTAAAGTTATGGCATATGTAGATAAAATCGCCTGCATTTCAGCAATGCGCCATTGCCGAAAACCAGTTGTGACAGCATCAAGCGATTCCTTTGACTTTTTGGCACCCATCAAGACAGGGGATGCGATTAACCTAGAGGCCTTTGTCACCTGTGCCCATCGGACGTCGATGGAGGTATTTGTAAAAGTGGAGCGAGAGAACCTATTAACCGGTGAAAAACAGCTTACAGCCCGCGCTTTTTTAACGATGATAGCAATAGACGAAGATGGAAAACCCACCCCCGTTCCTCAGGTATTTCCGGAAACGGAAGAGGAAAAGCTGCAATTTGTTCAAGCACAAGCTAGATATATTGAAAGAAAGAATAAGCGTAAATAAGAAAAATCCCTTCAACAGTATTAATGTTGAAGGGATTTTTTAGTTTCCGGCCCCGCGGTACCTTTTCACTCCCTGATTCCAAATGAAAACAGATACAGTGAAAAAGACAATCCCGATAACCGGTGTTGCAAATGCATAAACATACCACTCTTCTTTTCTAAGAAAATAAGAGGCTGGATACACGCCGACAAACGCGAATGGCAGCACCCATGTAAGGACAAACCGAATGACCTTGTTATAAATATCAACAGGATAGCGGCCGTAGTTCCCGATATTGTACATCATTGGCATGATTGACGTTTTCGCATCCGACCAGAACCCAATGCTTGCAATCGCTACAAAGATGGCCGCATAAGCAAGTGCCCCGCCGACTGCAAAAATCACAAAGAGAATAGGATCATACCAGGCAAGTTCGAGATTCAATGAAGCACCTGAATAGAAAATAATGATCAAGCCGGTCACAACACCAAATAATGATTCAAGCTCAATTCTTTCCAAAATGACTTGAAACAGGCTGTGGATCGGCCTAGTTAATATTCGGTCCATCTCACCTTTAACGATATAGCGATCATTGAAATCCCAGATATTAAAAAATGAAGAAAAAAGAGCGAATGGTATAAGGAAGAATCCGTATATAAAAATAATTTCTTCACGACTCCAACCGCTTAAAAATTGCGTATGTCCGAAAACAACTAAGATAAATACCAGATTCACGACCTGATTCAATAGGTCAGATAGAATTTCCATGAAAAAATCGGCACGGTACTGCAATCTCGTTTTCATATATTGGCTTACATATTGAAAAAACATCGATACATAGAACATCTCATCAACCCCCTTGAATAATCAGCTGTTTTTTTGCGACTATCCATAAAAGCTGAATTGGTATTATGAGAATGATGACCCAAATCAATTGCTGTAAAAGGGCCATGCCGATATCGCCTGAGCTATAACCATTTGTGAAAATCATGCTTGGTACATAGCTGATCCCTTGAAAAGGCAAATACTTCATTACTTCTTGCGCCCATATTGGGTAAAAACTGATTGGTAACAACAGCCCGGAAAATAAATCAATGATGACCCTTTTTGCCCGGATCAACCCTGCGTTGTTATATAAGAAAAATGTAGTGATTCCCGTTAATAAGTTAATTTGTGTATTAATGATGAAACTGAACAGCAAGGAAATGCCGAATATTCCCCACGTTGCCGGTTCATGTGGCAATTCGATAGGAAAAATAAAAGCTACCAGCAACATACCTGGAATGGAAAAAAAGAAGAAACGGAATATTCCCTCTCCCAGTCCTTGCATCGTCTTCATGCCTAAATAGTTATAAGGTCGAATCATTTCGATGGCAACTTTGCCGTCTTTTATTTCATTAGCAATTTCACGGTCAATATTATTAAAATAAAAAGCACGCGCCATCCAGGCAACCGCTACATAGGTTGTCATCTGCATACTTGAAAGTCCTTCGATGGAGCTTTTATCCCCATATATCGCATTCCATAAGAAATAATAAGCACCAATATTGATGCTATAAATTAAAATACCGGTATAATAATCCGTTCGATACGCAAGCATCATCAAAAAACGCATGCGAATCATAGCAAGATATTTCCCCATGGTCCTCTCCCTTCTTGTCAGACACGTTGTTTCTTAATGGTACGAGAGTCAGACCGTGCCTTCTTCATAAATATTACGAACAATCTCTTCGATAGAGGTTTCATGAATTTTGACGTCCTTAATTTTAAAATGTGATACGACCGCAGAAACAAGCTGTGAAATATGATCGCTTTCCTCTTTCATCATAGCCATGTAAGTTTGATGTTTTTCATCGTATACCCAGTTCGCGGTAAACGGCAGCGGTAAGGATTGCAATTCGTGTAACTCAACCGGCTCAATAAATTGAAAGTGAACCTGTTTTTCCTCCGCCCAATTATCTTTCAAACTCTGCAGTTCCCCATCATAAATAATCTGGCCTTCATCAAGCATGATTACGCGCTCACACAAAGCCTCTATGTCTCCTAAGTCATGGGTAGTCAAAAGGATTGTCGTGTTATATTTTTTATTGATTTCTTTCAAAAACTCGCGAATTTTCATTTTCACGAGCACATCAAGGCCAATCGTCGGCTCATCTAAGAACAGCAGCGGTGGATTGTGAATCAGTGCTGCAGCAAGCTCACAGCGCATCCGCTGACCAAGTGAAAGTTTACGCACCGGTTTGTCGAGCAAAGGGCCGATATCGAGCGTCTTGATCACATGTTCCATATGGTCGTTATATTGTTCATCTGATACTTTGTAGACTTTTTTCAGCAACCGGAAGGATTCTTGAACTGCGATATCCCACCACAGCTGGGAGCGCTGACCAAATACAACCCCGATTGTCTGCGTGAACTTTTCCCGTTCTTTATGTGGATTCATGCCATTTACCGTAATTTCACCCGCTGTTGGCTCTAAAATGCCTGTCAGCATTTTAATCGTTGTCGATTTCCCTGCACCATTTTCCCCGATATAAGCTACCATCTCACCCTTTTTTACAGTAAAATTAATATCGTTAACAGCAGGAACAATTTTATAATTTCTTGTAAGTAAATCGCGAAAGGCCCCTTTTAAACCAGATCGGCTTGATACCGACTTAAATTCCTTCCGCAGCTGTTTCACTTGAATTGCATCACTCATTCTATTATTTCCTCCGTAATCTCTTGTCCTAATGAATTAGTTTATCCAACCTCAGCTTTTTAGACAATAAAAATGCCTAGATGCAAAGGACTATTTTCAGGGCAAGTTTTGACGTTGCATGAGATACATATATAAAGGAGACAAGTATGCTATGAATATTAAACAATTTTTACTATCCCAAATCGAAAAGGTCGTTATCGATCTTCGATATGATTTCCTTTACGAAGATGAATACGATGAAATATTATGCCAAGTTGTCCAAAGGGATTCCTCCGGATCGATTGAAAACACCCCCTTAAGCTTCCACTTGCATATTAATGAAGAAAAAGGAACCGGCCACCTTATCTTCTACCAAGCCCAAGGTGAAATCAAACGCCAAAGCTTTGACATCGAAAACCCTACCACCATCCTGAACATCCTATCCTTTATAACTGAAGTTTTGGGGTCAGACCCTATTTCCCAAACAAAATAAAATGCGAAGAAGCCTGCTGTTTCTAGGGTTTCAGCGTTTTTATTAGGGGCCAGACCCTATTTCCCTGCCTTTCACCCCAGATTTCTGGCCAGAAAAGTGCTATGATTAAGGGGATTATGATTGTATTTTTAGGAGGTTTTTAGATTGGATTTTAGTAATTCAGAGCTTTTACATAAAGAAGCATTGGAGCATATTGTCGGAGGGGTCAACAGCCCTTCTCGTTCTTATAAAGCCGTAGGCGGCGGTTCACCGGTAGCCATGGATCATGCCAAGGGAGCTTACTTCTGGGACGTCGATGGCAACAAGTATATCGATTATCTAGCGGCATACGGGCCGATCATCACTGGCCACGCCCACCCCCATATAACAGAGGCGATTACAAAAGCAGCTGAAACAGGTGTTTTATACGGTACGCCCACTAAACACGAAGTCAAGTTCGCCAAAATGCTGAAAGAAGCGATTCCATCCCTAGATAAAGTCCGCTTCACCAATTCAGGTACTGAATCTGTTATGTCCACCATCCGTGTGGCCCGCGCTTATACTGGACGCGACAAAATCATCAAGTTTGCCGGCTGTTACCATGGTCACTCCGACCTTGTTCTCGTAGCTGCAGGTTCAGGTCCGTCTACGCTTGGAACACCGGACTCTGCTGGTGTGCCGAAAAGTATTGCACAAGAAGTCATCACGGTGCCTTTCAATGATATCGAGCCATTTAAAGAAGCGCTTAACAAATGGGGCAATGAGATTGCTGGTGTCCTAGTCGAGCCGATTGTCGGCAACTTTGGAATCGTCGAGCCAAACCCAGGCTTCTTAGAAGAAGTCATCTCTCTATCTCATGAAGCCGGTTCACTTGTTATTTTTGATGAAGTCATCACCGCTTTCCGTTTTATGTACGGTGGAGCACAGGACCTTTTGGGAATTCAACCTGACCTGACTGCCCTTGGAAAAATAATCGGTGGAGGCCTTCCAATCGGCGCTTATGGCGGTAAAAAAGAAATCATGGAAACTGTAGCACCGCTCGGACCTGCCTACCAAGCAGGAACGATGGCAGGTAATCCAGCTTCCATGCTTTCAGGGATTGCATGCTTAGAAGTTCTAAAAGAAGAAGGTCTATACGATGAGCTTGATCGCCTAGGGAAAATCCTCGAAGAAGGTATCCTAAAAGCAGCTCGCCAATATAATGTCCCTATCACTACTAACCGCCTTAAAGGGGCTTTAACCATCTACTTCACAACAGAAAAAATTGAAAATTATGAGCAGGCAGAAAACACGGATGGCGAAATGTTCGGTAAGTTTTTCAAGCTTATGCTTCACCAAGGCATCAATTTGGCACCGTCAAAATATGAAGCTTGGTTCTTGACAATAGCTCACACAGATGATGATATCGCTTATACTCTAAAAGCGGTTGAACATGCATTCAAAAACCTAATATAAGAAATAAAAAAGCATAATTATGCAATTTTTATACACCTCCAAGATGCACATCATTCTTGGAGGTTTCTTATTTCCTTTAAATAAATCATTGAAATTGGCCTTTAAAGCATTTTTTCATAAAATTGACACTCATCCTCTCATCCAATCTATTGTATAAAAAATTGATTTCTGAATATTTAAATGATATGATATCAATACATTTATATACAATTTCTTTCAATCAATTAATAACTTAAACGTTTGTTTAAGTTTACTAATATTATCCTCGTTAAATCAAATGCTACAGGAGGTGAAAGGCAGAAAATAAGGGAAAACCTTATTCACGCCAAACATATGACTCAACAATGGACACCTGCTTCATTCAAAGAATTTTACAGAGAAGAACATGATGCCTGCGGAATTGTTTCCTGCATTGAAAAAAAGAAAATCCCAACCAACGAAAATATCTTTGCCTGTATCGACGCTTTGGTTAAAATGAACCATCGCTGCGGCTTTATTAATGGTGAAGGAGATGGCGCCGGTATTCATATTGATATTCCTAGGGCTCTCTGGAAAAAGAAGCTTGAAGCGGAAAATATCGATTCCAGCATCGTCGATCAAGATGCCTTCATAGTCGGCCACTTATTTTTAAGCAATAAAACAGAAGCAAATGATTTGAAAATCGAAGTCAAAGAGAAACTCCTTCAACACGGGCTTTCCTTAATCTTCGAAACAGATAAAGCATACCGTTCTGAAGCATTAGGGCCGATTGCCATTCAAGAAGATCCAGTGTTCTGGCAATTTGCCTGTTCATCCACAATCGAAAACCACCAGGAGCTTTCCAATGCTCTTTTTGAACTAACTTCCGACATCGAAAAAAGTGATTTTATCCATGTTGCTTCTCTAAGCCAGTATCATGCGGTCTACAAAGTAATGGGGGCCGGAGATACGCTTCCTGCCTATTACCATGATCTTGCTGACCCTTTAGCAGCTTCCACTATGACCCTAGGACACAATCGTTTTTCAACTAATACTCTATCAAGCTTTTTCAGGGTCCAGCCCTTCAGTGTGCTTGGACATAACGGCGAAATCAATACTATTGCCAAATTGCGTGATGAAGCAAAAATGATTGGGGTTCCGATCGCAAAAGACGGGAGTGACTCCCAGGATTTAAACAAAACAATTGAAACATTTATCTGTCGTCATGGCTACTCTTTGTTTGAGGCAATCGATCTTGTTTTCCCTCCAATTATTAATGAAATCAAGGAATATCCTGAACACTTACAAAACTTATATACGTATTTACGAGAAGCATGGGGACATTTTGCACAAGGTCCTGCTGGAATTATCTCCCGTTTTGGCGACGAAGCAGTTTTCTCTGTCGACTCTTTAGGCTTGCGTCCACTTTGGAATATTGAAACGGAAACATCCTATATGTTCACTTCTGAACCAGGTATCATTTCTTCTAATGAATATACAGGAGATCCAAAACCATTGGGTCCAGGGGAAAAAGTCGGCTTGAAATGGAACGGTGATTCTATTGAATTGTACAACTACAAAGATTTCCAGGATAAGGTGTTTGAACTTTTCAATAATCGTTTTGTTCTTTACAATGATCTAGTTCGCTTACAGCCACAGTTTTTTGAAAAAGTGGTCTCCATGACAAACACACAAGCCATTCATAACGGCCAATATAAAGCCTTTGGCTGGGAAAGAGAGCATGTTCAATTAGTCGAACAGATGTCCGAAAAAGGAGCTGAGCCTATTCGTTCACTAGGTCACGATGCACCACTGGCCGCCCTCAATCCTCAGCGGACAAATATTGCAGATTTCATTAAGGAAAGTGTCGCCGTTGTAACTAACCCAGCGATCGACCGGGATCGGGAAACCGAGCACTTCTCAACAAGAACCATCATTGGGAAACGACCTTCTTTATTTGAAGCAAAAAAGGCGGGGAAAGTTACGGAGCTTCTAACTCCTTTACTAATTGAAGGATTAACAGGTTATGAATGCTCTTCTATTGTTTCGCAGCCTAGCTACGATCAATTCGTTAAATATAATCAAGATCAAAAACTAGTACATTTTATTTCAAGCACTTTTACAGAGGATGAAAGTATTCCGGATGCATTAACCAGAATTACCGATGAAGCGGTTAACGCAATCGATGAAGGAAAAACTCTGCTCGTTTTGGATGATGCCCTCGCCCATCAAAACGGGAATCTTTGGCTTGATCCACACCTTGTCACTTCAGCAGTCGATCAAGCATTAGTCAATACAGGTAAACGTAGGGATTGTTCCATTCTTTTACGTTCTGCATCACTAAGATCCCTGCATGATATCATTGTTTCTTATGGACTTGGAGCCAACTTAATCAGTCCGTATTTCATGTTCCTATCCTTATCTTCTGATGATCTTAAGGGTGTTACCAATCTATATAACTCATTGACAAAAGGACTCGAGAAAGTTATCTCCACCATCGGCATTCATGAACTACGCGGCTATGGACGACTTTTCTCAAGCATCGGCTTGCATGAGGAAATTGCCAATTATTTAAATATCGCTAACTTCTTTGGTTCAAATGATTTAGACTATAACTTTGACAAAATAAAAACCGACGCCATACAGCGTGCGGTAGATTACGATAATGAAAAAGAACGGATGGGTAAAACCTTTCATTTATTCCCGAGGATTTGGAAATCGATTGGAGAAGTTGCTTCAACCGGAGACTATGACGCTTATCGCGAAAAAATTACTGAACAAGAAGAGTCCAATCCGACAACGATTCGTCATTTAACATCCTTAAAAGCTTCCGATTCATCTGTCCCTACCGAAGAAGTCAGTCTTTCTATCGGCGAACAGGAGCTGCCATTTGTCATTGCCTCTATGTCCTTTGGATCACAAAATGAGATAGCTTTCCGGGCGTACGCAGAGGCTGCCGAACGGTTAGGAATGATTAGTATGAATGGTGAAGGTGGAGAAATTAAGGATATGCTGGGCAAGTACCCGAAATCCCGCGGACAGCAGATTGCTTCCGGCCGTTTCGGTGTCAACGCAGAGCTCTTAAACTCTTCTAATCTATTAGAAATTAAAATTGGGCAGGGGGCAAAACCTGGTGAGGGCGGACATCTTCCCGGCTCGAAGGTTACCGCGAAAATTGCGGAAGCCCGGAATGCAACCATTGGTTCTGACTTAATCTCCCCTTCCAATAACCATGATATTTACTCTATTGAAGATTTGGCGCAAATGATTCATGAGTTAAAAACGGCAAACGACAAAGCCAAAGTCGCCGTTAAGGTACCAGTTGTTCCAAACATTGGTACGATTGCAGTCGGTGTCGCCAAAGCTGGCGCCGATATCATCACGCTTTCTGGTTTTGATGGCGGAACAGGTGCAGCTCGGATTCATGCCCTCGAACATGTTGGTCTTCCAGTTGAGATAGGTGTGAAAGCGGCCCATAACGCGCTCCTTGAATCCGGGATTCGTCAAAACATTGAAATTTGGGCTGATGGCGGGTTAAAAAGCTCGATGGATATATTAAAATTGATGTTGCTTGGGGCAAACCGTGTCGGCTTTGGAACCCTTTCGATGATTGCAGTTGGCTGTACAACGTGCCGTGGCTGTCACCTTGATACATGTCATGTTGGAATCGCCACTCAAATCGAATCGGAAGCCCAAGCAAAAGAACATGGGCTACGCCGCTTTGTTCCTCGAAAATTTGATTTAGCGGTTCAAGGATTAACGAATATGTTCACTGCGTTTGCCAAAGAACTTAAAGCACTGACCGGATCTCTTGGTGTGAAGAATCTTCAAGATATTGTTGGTCGCTCTGATTTGCTTCAGCAAGTTAGAGGTCAACAAACACTGGATTTAACATATTTATTAAAAAACCTGGATATAACGCCATTCTCTAATAAAGAAAAAGCGACTTATTTGAATGAGGGTTCCATGCAGGTTGCTGTAGGTGCAGAATACCTGGATTCACATGTGGAAGAACTGCAGCAATCCCGCAGCTATAGCTCGATCACATCCGAGCAGCGTGTACTCGGTAGCCGGGTATCCTGCCACCGGGTCCGAGGCAGACTGGATGGATCATACAAAAAACTTCCTCCTGTTCACCTATCCTATCAGGATGGCTCGATTCCAGGTAATGGACTTGGGGCATACAATACCGAAGGAATCTCGATTAGCGTAAATGGCGGCGCCCAGGATGGAATTGGTAAAACATCAATTGGTGGGAATATCGCCATTTTTAAATCTCCCGGGAAAGATGGAAAGTTTTATAATGGATCAGTCGGTAAAGGCTTCGGATATGGCGCACAGCACGGTCTCCTTATTGCCCAAGGCGATGCCGATGCCAGGGCAGGAATCCGGCTTTCCGGAGCAGATATGATTATTGGCGGACTACTGAAGCAACCCATTCCAGCAAAGGAAACTGGAAATATTGCGGTAACTTCCAATATTAAGGGATTTGCTTTTGAATATATGACAAATGGAAGAGGATTGGTTCTAGGTGATCCGGGTCCATGGATCTGTGCAGGGATGACCGGCGGTGTCGTTTATTTACGTCAACAACCTGAAGCTGGATTAACGAAAGAAGTTATTCAAAAGCGGGTTGCAAAAGGAGCGAAAATTTCAATTGAGGCGCTTTCTAAAAAAGGTCTTCAAGACGTGACTGAACTTCTTGGAAAATACGTGTCTCTGTTAAAAGATCAAGGCCAAACAGAAGAAGCAACTTCTCTAGAGACTTTGCTTCAACACCCTAGTAAACATTTTCTTCAAGTTGTTCCCGTTAAAGAACAAGCGGATCCAGCTGTATCCACTGAGTAATAAAGAGTTCTCACTTGAAAGATACTTGGCAGCTTAAGTCTTAATATTATCGAAAAAGCTGATGCTCTTTATTTTGAGCATCAGCTTTTTCCAATAGCATACTTCTATTTACACTGCCTGAAGAGAAAGACATATGAGGTAATTACACGTATGATAAATTGCCTCTATTTTCTTTATACATTAGACTTAAAATTACCTATTGTAACTTTTAGGGAATTCCTGTATATTACTTTTTGTTTACTTCCTCTTATTTTAGTGTAAAGTACTAACAAATAAGTTAGAATACAACTTTAAGCAATAGTCTATATATAAGTAGAGCCTTTGTTATAAAAACCTATTACATTACAAAGAAAGGATTAACCTATATATGAAGTTTGGTGCCCGCATTCTCAAAACAGGAATAGCGATTGTTTTAGCTCTTTATCTTTCGGAACTACTTAATCTTCCTGCTCCTGTTCTTTCTGGGATTGCTGCAATTTTTGCAATACAGCCGACCATTTATCGTTCTTATCAAACGGTATTGGAACAAGTACAAGGAAATATAATCGGGGCGTTGGTAGCTGTTTCCTTCGTATTGATATTCGGAAATGACATTTTTATAATCGGCCTAGCCGTGATGGTCGTCATAACCATCAATTTAAAATTAAAAATGGATAAAACGATTGTACTTTCTATCGTGACGGTTATTGCCATTATGGAAAGTCAGCAAGGTGAATTTCTAAACTTTGCCTTTATTCGTCTCTCATCTGTTTTACTGGGGATTGTCTCTTCTTTTATCGTCAATCTTGTTTTTCTCCCACCTAAGTATGAAGCAAAGCTTTATACACGCATAACAGATGTGACGGAAGATATTTTAAAATGGATTCGAATTAGCACAAGACATGCTACTGAACACACATTATTGAAAAAAGACATCAGCAGGTTAAAAGAAGAGTTACTTGATCTAGAACATATCTATTCCATGTACAAAGAGGAACGTGAATATTTCAAAAAGAACAGTGTTGCTAAAGCCAGGAAGCTAGTTGTATATCGGCAAATGATTATCACCACAAAAAAGGCGTTTGAAACTTTGAAGAGAATTCATAAATTCGAGAATGAACTTTATCAAATGCCTGAAGATTTCCAACGGAGTATCTTGCAGCAGCTTGATTCCCTAATTCGTAAGCATGAACAGCTGATATTACTGCATATCGAAAAAATTAAAGCGATTGAGGAAATTGAAGATTGGGATCAGGATTGCTTAAGTCGTAAAGAGCTTCTTGCCCACTTTTTTGAACAGCAAAATCAAGTGGACGAAATGCATGATAACTTGGGCCATCTTTCTGCCCGCCTTGTACCGTTGATTTCAGCCGTCATAGAGTATGACGAACAATTGGAGCATCTTGAAAAGCTAATTGTCAGCTTCCAGTCCTTCCATAAGGAGGACAATGAAATCTCTGTCCAATATGAAGAAGATTAATAAAAAAGACGGTTCCTCGGAACCGTCTTTTTTCGTTTTTCTATTTATTGTACTTCTATTCAATCTTCCAAAAGGTGTTGATCTGCTGCCTTTTCAAGCCTATCCAATTTCATTAATAAATCCTGCATCTCATCCTCTGAGAATGTGTTAAAGTTCTTACCCATTAATTGGTTATGCTCCGCAAGGACTTTACCCAAAATTTCTTCCCCGCCCTTTTTTAATTCAAGGTTAATGACTCTGCGGTCCTTTTCTGAAGGCTGCCGTTTCACATAATCCATTTCGACCAATTTATCTACAAAAACAGTAATCGCACTCGGCTTCACCGTCAAAAAGTCAGCCAGTTGAGTTGATTTAATTGACCCTTCTCGCTTTAATATCATCAATATGAAAAATTGAGGCGACGTCAATCCATAAGGCTGAAGATTTTTGACAACGATATTCCGAAGTTTCTTCCTGATTCGAAAAATCTGCATTTCTACACTATTGGTTACTTCCCATTTAAAATCCAGCCTTCTCACTCCTTATATAGGACAATCCTACCTTAAATTTAAATAAATGATAAAGTATTGTCAAATCTACTCATCTTTTATCCTTAAAGCCGCAGCTCTTCCCCTCAATTTTCCCATTAGGGTTTATTTACCATCAGTAACTCCGAATATATTACATGACAAAAATTAAGTAAACTGGTAAACTTTTTATTTAATAATATTAATACTTATAAAAATTAATATTTATTAAACTTAACCAATATGCTATAAACATAGAAGGCAGGTGTTAATTAGGTCACGTCAGTTTTTTATAGAAGGATCTCTGCAACAAATCGTGTGGCAATTTTTTAGAGCAATTCAATTGAATCATTATCAAAAATTCTTGGAGGCGAAGAACACGTGAATAAAGGACGTTTAATTTTAATCAATGTCATTGGATTAGTGGTTATTTTGGCAGTCGTAGGCGGAGGGGCTTTTTACTATTATGAAAGCACGAATTTCATCAAAACAGATGAAGCAAAAGTTACAGGAGATTTATATACGATCGTAGCTCCTGCTTCTGGAAAACTAACAGATTGGGACCTAAAAGAAGGCGACATTGTCAGTAAAGACAATAAAGTGGCTAAAGTAGCAACGGTAGAAGGTGACCAAACTGTAAAAACTTCAGCTCCAGGTACAGTTGTTAAAACACAGGTATTAGAGGATCAACTTGTCCAAGCAGGTCAAACTCTTGCACAGACCATTAATATGGAAGAACTATCGATAACAGCTAATATTGAAGAAAATAAACTGAAAAACATTGAAAAGGGTGATAGCGTCGATATTATCATCGATGGAGATCCCGATACGGTTTTCGAGGGTACATTAGAACAAATCGGTTACGCAACCACATCAGTCTTTTCAGTGATGGGTAACCAAAATAGTAGCGGAAACTATACAAAAGTCACTCAAAAGGTTCCAGTTACAATTTCCATTAAGGCTCCTTCCGATAAAGTATTACCAGGCATGAACGCCGAAGTGAAGATATCAACAAAATAATCTTGCCAACTCAGGTTTACAGAAAGGAGGTTGGCTTAAATGGCTCCTCAAACAATCTCAGTAAATGAAAACAAAGGAATGAAACAATATGCTCCCATGTTAATCATCTTAATGCTTGGCTTGTTCATGGTCATCTTGAATCAAACCTTGCTAAGTGTCGCGATGCCGAGAATGATGGCTGAATTTAATGTCGCAGCAACTACGATTCAATGGTTATCCACTGGTTTCATGCTCGTCAATGGGGCATTGATTCCTTTGTCTGCTTTTTTAATTGAGCGTTTTGGCACGCGCGTCTTATTCCTCGCTGCCATGTTTTTATTCACAGTCGGAACTCTTATCTGTGGTATTGCACCAAATTTCCCTGTTATTCTTACCGGCCGGTTAATTCAGGCAGCTGGTGGCGGGATATTACAGCCATTAGTCATGACGATCATCCTTTTTATCTTCCCTCCAGAAATGCGTGGGAAAGGAATGGGAATCTTTGGGCTCGCTATCATGTTTGCCCCTGCCATCGGTCCAACTTTATCTGGTTGGGTCATACAGGAATATAGCTGGAGAGTCATGTTCTATGCAATGGTGCCGTTTGGCATAATCATCATGACACTAGCCTTTTTAAATATGCGCAATGTGGCAGAACCTAAGAAAATCAAATTGGATATATTAGGTGCATCCTTATCTCTGATAGGTGTAGCATCCCTACTATACGGTGTCAGTGAAGCAGGTTCAAAAGGCTGGTTAGACGCTATCGTTCTAGGAACCATCATCGTTGGGCTTATCCTTCTTACCCTATTTGTAGTTCAGCAGCTACAATCGGATACACCGATGCTCGATTTCCGTGTGTTTAAGTACGATATGTTCGTTTTATCAAATATTATTTCAGCTATCGTGACGGTGGCGATGTTTACCGGTATTTTCTTGTTGCCGATTTATTTACAAACGCTAAGGGGATTCACACCTGTTCAATCTGGTTTATTGATGTTACCGGGAGCACTTGTGATGATGGTGATGTCTCCTATTTCGGGAGGTTTATTTGACAAAGTCGGACCTCGTCCATTAGCACTTGTTGGTTTGATTATTACAGCAATCACAACCTTTGAATTCGCAAACCTGACTACAGAAACGACCTATTCGACTTTGGTTATCTTCTATGCCATTCGTTCTCTTGGAATGTCTTTACTGATGATGACAATTATGACAGCTGGGATGAATCAGCTTCCAAAGCATCTGAATACACATGGTACTGCGATGAGCAATACGGTGAAACAAGTAACCGGGGCCATCGGAACAAGCTTTGTTACGACCATTTATACAACTCGTGCTACTTTTCATGGCATCACTTTAGGAACGGATATGAGTGTTAGTGATCCTGGTTTTGTGCAAAATTTCCAATCAATGGTTCAATCCATCATGAGTTCCATGAATCAAACTAGCGAACAGGCACAGGAAACCGCAATGTCACTGATTTCCACCCAAATCCAGGGTCAAGCAAACGTAATGGGAATCAATGATGCTTTCTTTTGGGCAACAGGCTTTGCAGTTGTCGGCATTGTTCTCTCACTCTTTTTGCGTGACGTTCGGAAGGACAAAACATTTAAACAAACTAAACAAGAGAAAATGGATGTACCTTTATTGCCTTCACCAGTAAAAAAATCAGTTTAACCAAATAGGGGGATAAGAATGAAGATCTATGTTATATACGACAGTGAAGGCAACCACACGAAGGCACTTGCCGAAGCAATCGCTCATGGAGCCGCTATGGTTCCTGGAGCTGAAGTTCTAATTGATCATGTAAACGAGGCGGATGTATATAAGCTTCCAGAAATGGACGCCATCATTTGGGGCTGTCCCGGACATTTCGGAACCATCAGTTCGAGTCTGAAAACCTGGATTGATAAACTAGGCTATCTATGGGCGGAAGGTACACTGATCAATAAAGTCGGGGCTGTATTCTGTACAACGGCTACCTTACATGGCGGGCTGGAGGCTACGATGCTGAACTTGATTACTCCGATGCTTCATCAGGGGATGATCATTGTCGGTTTACCTGGTACTGTTCCTGAAAACGCATTATACGGGTCTTATTATGGTGTGGGAATCAGCTGCCCACCCGGCGTGGATGACAGCATCACCACAAAGGACTTCCAGCTTGGAGAAGCATTAGGAAAACGGGTAGCCCATGTCACCCGATCATTCATAAACGAGCTCTAGGAGGCTTGGTTCAATGGGCATAATTCTAATTATTATCGTTGCCATTTTAGCGATTACGGGTTTAATTACTTTTAATATCAAAGCGTTATCCCCTGATGAGAAGCCGGTCGTTGAGGAAGAGCACTCTTTAGAAGAGTCCGCTTTTTCCCCAGAAATTGACCTTAGTACCGAAATCATTGTCCAAAAGGACAGGGATGAACTGAAAATGAAGGATGATGATTATCGTTTGGTGCTTTCTAATCTTCACAGTCAACTGCACTCAAACGATGATTCATCTGAAGAAAACAATCCAACCGTTCGCAAAATGAAGGATGAAGAATATCGCGGCAAGTTAGAGGATTTTCAGCAATATGGCAAATAAAATAAGATCCTCGCATTGGCGTTAGACCATGTGGGGATCTTATTTTATAATTCAGAGTATAGGGAATCTAAAGGTCTGTTGTCGCCTTAAGGTTACCCATCGACGAGTTTACTTTACTTTTTTTTCTGGTTGACAATTATTCACAGAGACTTTAAGCTAAGGTAATGCAACACCATCATTTTTAAACTCAGCTTTTGTTGAGAGACGGAATTTTAAAAGGATTTCCTTTTTTCGTTCGTCACTTGCCCTTTAGGCAGGTGGCGATTTTTATTTTTATAGGGGTGAAAAATTATGCAACTATTGAAGTATTCCATAATGGTTTTAATCGGCTCCATCTCATACGGTACACTATCCACTATGATTAAGTTTGGATTCATGGACGGCCATTCTTCCGGAGAATTAGTCGGAAGTCAATACCTGGTCGGCTGGCTGATTGTCTCTGTTTTATTTCTTTTTTCGTTTAAATATAAAGTTTCATGGAAAAGTGCCGGATTACTTTTATTCACAGGGATGATGTCCACTTTTGTCGGGAAGGCATATGCCGTCTCAGTATCAGAGCTTCCAGCTTCGATAGCCGTGGTATTTTTATTTCAGTTTACCTGGATCGGCGTCCTAATCGAAAGCTTTCTAAATAAAAGACGTCCGGATAAAAATAAACTCATTGCCATTTTCGTTCTATTTATCGGTACGTTATTAGCAGGAGCAATTTTTGGCCAGCCTCTCTCTGCACTTAGTTTTAAAGGAGTATTGTTTGGCCTTTTATCGGCGTTACTTTTTGCTCTTTATATGTATTGTAACTCTCAGTTCGCCGTTGGAGAGTCTTCCATGAAGCGGTTGTTTTTCATTGCAACAGGGGCGATGCTGACTGCTGTATTCACTACTAACCCTATCACACTTGTAACAAATCTGGTTCAAACAAACCTATGGTATTATGGTCTACTGCTTGGCACGTTGGGTGTCCTTGTTCCTTTCTTTTTCTTTGCTGTCAGTATGCCGAAAGTTGGTGTCGGGCTTGGCGCGATTCTTTGTGCGGCAGAATTGCCATCCGCGATGGTCGTTTCGGTTATCTTCCTAGATGAACAAGTTACATCCCTGCAGTGGTTCGGAATGTTCTTGATTATTATCGGAATTGCCTTACCTGAGGGGATGAAGCACCTCACTAGATTTCTTCCTAATAGTAAAAGGACTTCGCACGAAAAAAGAGTATCCTAATGAATATAGCAGGTTCTTTTAACTGGAAGTATTGCAGGCTAAATTACTTTTTTTGTTTTACTTTTCACATTTAAAACAGCTGAAAATTCAACAATAAAGAGCATCGATTTTCGATGCTCTTTTAGTATGCAAATTACATCATGAACGACTTTAACAATTTGGGAGCATTACACTTATTGTGATAGTTTTTAAATAAAAAAGAGACCATTGCACTACTGCGAAATGATCTGCTCTTTTATTTAAAATTCCTTCTGTAGTGAATCCGATTTCCTATATGCTATTTTTCTTAAGCGTCCAATTGTTGAACTTGAAATAGGTTATAGTAATGCGCTTGTTTTTTCATGAGTTCCTCATGTGTTCCGATTTCGGTAATTTCCCCATTATCAATATGAACAATCCGATCGGCATGGGTAATGGTTGATAAGCGGTGTGCTACAATGATCGTGGTCCGTTTTTTCGCCAATATATCAAGCGCTTCTTGGATGTAATGTTCACTCTCTAAATCCAAGGCGGATGTTGCTTCATCCAGAACAAGGATTGGCGGGTTTTTCAAAAATACCCTCGCAATGGCAACCCGTTGCTTTTGGCCCCCGGATAATTTCACGCCCCGCTCACCCACTTTAGTTTCGTAACCGTCTTTTAAAGACGTAATGAAGTCATGAGCATTTGCTGCTTTTGCGGCTACAAATACTTCTTCATCACTTGCATCAGGCCGTCCCATTAGGATATTTGCCTTAACCGATTCACTAAATAAGATATTATCTTGAAGCACCATTCCGATTTTATCTCTTAGGCTGCGGACTTGATATTTCCGGATATCCGTTCCATCCAGTAATACGCATCCCTCTGTAACATCATAGAAACGGGAAATTAAACTAACGATTGAGGATTTCCCTCCGCCACTCATTCCAACAAGCGCAATGGTTTCACCCGGTTTCACATCCAGGTTGATATGTTTTAAAACAGGTGCCTCTTTCTCATCATAAGCAAATGACACATCCTGAAACGTAATTCGACCTTCTACCTGCTTCAGCTCTTTTGAACCCGGTTCATCATCTATATCATATTTCTCATCCACAAATTCAAAAACCCGGTCCATAGACGCCAATGTTTGTGTCATTGTCGTCGAAGAGTTAACTAATCGTCTGAGAGGATTATAAAGCCTGTCTATGAAACCGACGAAGGCTACCATAGTACCTAGCGTCACTTGCTTATTGATGACTTGATAACCCGCAAAGCCAATCACTAGTAAGGGTGCAATATCTGTAATTGTATTGACGACAGCAAATGACTTAGCATTCCAACTCGTATGTTTCAGTGCCTTATCCAGGAAATTTTTATTCTGCTTCGCAAACAGTTCCTGCTCACGATCTTCAATCGCAAAGCTTTTAATAACCGACATGCCTGAAACACGTTCATGAAGATGACTCTGCACATCCGCCAACGCTTGAGACCTAACCCTTGTGTAGGTTCTGAGCTTTCCAAAAAAGTGTTTGATTGAAAAAGCATAAAATGGCAGCATAATGATGGATACAATGGTTAGCTTTACGTCCATCGTGAACATAATCACTATCACAATAATAATTGTAGCGATATCTAGCCAGAGATTCATCAAACCGGTGATAACAAAGTTCTTAGTTTGTTCCACATCCGTGATCATCCTTGAGATGACCTCGCCCACTCTTGTGTTGGAATAATATTTAAAACTTAGTTTTTGTACATGGGTAAATAAATCATTACGGATATCATATAAGATTTTTGTTCCTGTCCATTGAGCAAAATACTGCCGGTAATACTCGATGGGCGGCCTTACCGCTACAAAGATAAAAAGCATGATTCCCATAGCCCATAAAAGGCGTTCGGATTTCATATCAGTAGACAGATCACTATTGATGATGTCATCCACAATATATTTACTAAGCAAGGGAATCAACAGTGGAATCGCGAATTTTAACAGCCCAATCAATACCGTCCCGATAATCTGCCATTTATACGGCTTAACAAATTGTAAATATCTCTTAATGCTCTCCACGGGATTCCTCCATTTCTCCAAATAATTTTGAAGAAGATTTAAGATAGTAATGCTCTAGTATTAGTTTATACTGTATAATGTCGTGTAAAAGATTCGAGAAGATACACTTTCAGTTTTATTTTCCTTTTAGAAAATTAAGCTATCATTAGTCTTTCACATATTCACGTTCTCTTCCAAATATTTTATGAATAGTTCCAAAATATTCTTTTCAACAACATATTATTCAGAGGCTTTCTATAAACGGGATTCATTTCAGCATCTCGTAAGTTTAACTTTAAAACCGCAACAGTTAAAGGAATAGGGCTTACTTCTAGAAAAATAAGATGAATAACATGTATAATCTGTCGCATTGATTTGTTAGAGTACTGGGGAATACACAATAGAAAAAAAGCCTGCTAGATAAGCAGCAGGCCTTTTTACTATTATCGATAAGTTAAAAAGCGTTCATACCAACTATCAATAAATTCTGCGGAGAATGGTCCTTTTCGCTGGCGTATCATATAAATTAAATAATCTACGTTCTGTTTTAATATTTGATCGATAGCATCAGGATAATTCATCTCTTTCCGATGCCTTTCATATTCATCCTCATCCAGCAAATTAAACGTCATATCTGGGAATACTTTGATGTCCAGGTCATAATCAATGTATTTCAATGCTCCTGGATCGTATGTGAACGGAGAACTGATGTTGCAATAATAATAAACCCCGTCCTCTCTCAACATACCAATAACATTAAACCAATACTTTGAATGAAAATAGCAAATCGCCGGCTCTCTTGTAATCCATGTCCTTCCATCTGATTCCGTCACCATAGTACGGTCATTTGCCGCTATCACCAGATTTTGGGTTCCTTTTAAAACGGTTGTCTCTTCCCAGATACGATGGATATGTCCATTATGTTTATAGCTATGAATTTGGATTTTTCCTCCTTCGGCAGGAACAATCCCCATTTATCTCTCCCTACTTTCTATAGACACCCTTTCAGCGTACTGTGCCCTATTCCGTTTGCAGTTGTTGTGTGTATTTAATATATATACTTTTTTCCATTTACCCTATATTCCTATATTATAGCGATTTATTCATAAATTTAAAACAAAAGTGGCTAATCCCCCAGTAAAAATGTGAAAAAAAGCCAAAAAAATCTGACCTTCCACTCATTTCTACTAAGAAATTAGCCAATTATTTATTGTACTGCAGCCTGTCCTTGCTGAAAATAACGAATGACCTCTTCTGTTTGCCTCTCGAACATATCATGGATACATTTCAATTCTTGCTTCTTAAGTTGAATCTCTTCCTGAATGGTAACTGCTTCACTCTCCTCTTGCAGGAGTTGCTTCTCTATATCTTGGCATCTTTCGATTTCAGATTGTAAAAGTAAAAGCTTTTCCATCGTTTTCAACTGATTGTTTATAAGCTGATTAAATTGCTCCATGATTGCACCATCCTAATCTGTATTTTTTCTATAGTATGTATATTCTATTTTTATCTGATATCTCCTTTGACATAAAATGTAAACGCAAAGAAACATTTGTCGAATACAAAAGAAGGGAAAAAAATAAAAAGACACCCTTCAAAAGAAGGATGCCTTTTCGTATCAGCAATTAGCCTTGGCTTTTATTGCTTTGAGATTTTTGGTTTTGTTTTTTCACTTCTTGAACATTTGTTTCACTTGCAAACTCAGTACCGAATTGACCTTGACCTTGGCCTTTATTTTGCTGAGATTGCGCGTTTTGTTGTTTCACTTGTTGAACGTTTGTTTCACTTGCAAACTCAGTACCGTATTGGCCTTGACCTTGACCTTGCTGAGATTGCGCATTTTGTTGTCTCACTTGTTGTGCGTTTGTACCTGCTTGTGATTTATTGTTGTTAGCCATTAATATCACCTCCACAAATAATAAGATAACCAATATCATGGAGTGTTATCCGGCTAAAAACATTTAAATTTTACCAGTTATATTAAACAAGCAAAGAGATGCCTCCATCAACAATTAAGGTTTGTCCGCGAATCATACTTGCTCCATCGGAAATTAAGAATAGGATAGTGTTCACCATATCTTCTACCTCAACCATCCGACCAGCCGGAGTCTGTTCAGCTGCTTCAGCAAGCATTTCATCCCGATTCGGGAAAGATTTTAGCGCATCCGTATCAATCACACCGCCTGAAACGGCATTGACACAAATATTCATTGAAGCCAATTCAACAGCTAAATATCTTGTCAGTGCTTCAAGCGCCGCTTTCGATACTCCGACAGCTGTGTAATTTTTCAAATAGCGAATGGACCCAAGTGAACTGATACTTACAATTTTACCTCCGCCATTTCTTTCCATCAATTTCGCCGCTTCCTGGGCACAGAAAAGGAGGGCTTTTGTATTGATATCCATTGTCCAGTTCCAATGGGTTTCTTCAAGCTCCATTAACGGGCGCTGCACACCTGATGCAGCATTATTGATAAAGATATCCAAACGTCCATAATACGCATCGATTTCCTCAAACATGCTTTTCACTTTCGCAACGTCACCGACATTCGCTTTTACTACAAGGGCTTTACGACCCAATGCTTCAATTTCAGCAGCTACCTCTAATGCTTTTGACTTGCTCCGGGCATAATTAATAACGAGGTCGTATCCTTCCTCTGCAAGTCTTAATGCTGTGCTTCTTCCTAGACCTTTACTGCTTCCTGTAACGAGCGCTACTTTTTGTTCCATTTGTTTATTCATCCTTTCTGAGTAAACACCCATCACTTTAAAAAAGGAGTGTTATTTTTTATGTATGTTGGACGTGATATGACAGAGTTGTCGATGATGAAAAAATCGGATTGGGAAAATAGTGAACTTGCCTATTTTCATCACTCCCTTCAACAAATGGTACCTTATTTAAACCAAGAAGGACAGAGTATCCATACCGAAATCGTCAAAGAAATTGAAAATAGAGGCGGAATTAACAGACAAGAAGCCAATTACACCCATGGAACAGAAACAAGCTACGATTAATTTAACTTGATACAATTGAAAATTGAGCGAAAAAGAAGAGGGTATCTTAGCGGATATCCTCTTTTTGAGTATAAACTATTGAGAGGAACCATTGCTGGCTTTTCATATTTATTGAGCTATCTCTCCGTAAAGATTTTTTTATAGGAAAATATAATAATTCCGCAAATCAGAGCTACACCTACAAGGGATACCAAGTAAACAGAAGGGGAAATAACTTTACCAAAGACTACTTCATTTTGAAGTGTCTCCGCTTGACCCCATGCGTTTTCAATTCCTGGTTTATATTGGCTTGTTTTTATAGATCCGACTATCATCGTACTAACAAAATAAAACACATGAAGAATTATTGAACCAATAAATGCTTGAAAAACTACCTTCATTTATATGCCCCCTCCATATCCTTATATTACCATAAAAACAATGTACTATCTTATCCGGAACACACTGCTTTTTCTATTTAAATTGGTTGTATGGAGGGTATTAAAAAAACGATAACTTAATTGATACCCTCTTTATCGTTATAGGCCTTCATCATTTTTTGGTGTGAAACCGGAAACGCGAACTCCTCCATCTCCGTTTTACTCACCCACTTCAGCTGATTCTCTATTAAAGTCGCTTCACTAATTTTTTCTTTGACTGTCCCGGTATACGTATCGACTTTCCAGACAAGGTGTGAAAAAACATGTTCAATTTTCACAAGCGGATCTGTAATCTCCGGTTTTACACCGTACATTTCTTGAAATCGACTTTCAAAGAATTCCCGTTTATGCTGAAGGGATGTATGGTTTTCGAAGTTTGGATATTCCCAAAGGTTTGCTAGCAATCCTTCAGATGCTCGCTTATGAATTAAAAATTCACCTTTTTCATTCGTTAATAACACAGCCACAATTGGTACATCACGCGTTTTTTTCTTCTGGATTTTCACCGGCAGTTCTGACTGAACCCCTGCCTCAAAGGCAAGACAGTGGCTTTGAACAGGGCACAGCAGACAGGCAGGCTTACCAGGTGTGCAGATTAAAGCCCCCAGTTCCATTAAGGCCTGATTGAAAGCAGATGTATGGTTGTGATCAATCAGCTTACGAACAGCCGCTTCAAATGTTTTTCGTGTCTTTGGCTTTGCAATGTCTTCATAAATCATTAATATCCTTGATAGCACACGCATGACGTTTCCATCCACTGCAGGTTCAGGCTTGCCATAAGCTATGCTCAGAATCGCTCCAGCTGTATAAGGACCAACACCTTTTAACTTAGAAATTTCCTCGGGACTATCTGGTACAACACCATTATATGACGCCTTTACCTCTTGAACAGCACTATGCAGGTTCCTGACCCGCGAATAGTAACCGAGCCCTTCCCATGCTTTTAATATTTTTTCTTCATCGGCATTGGCAAAATCCTCAAGTGTCGGAAACCAATCTATAAACCGGTTAAAATAAGGAATGACCGTATCCACTCGCGTTTGCTGAAGCATTATTTCTGAAACCCAAACACGGTATGGATCCTTATTTTCCCTCCATGGCAATTCTCTTTGTTCTTCGAGAAACCAGGAAACTAAATCTTTTTGAAACGCCTCGATATTTATTTTTTCTATTGTTGGGATATTTATTTCTTTCACTTCAGTTCCTCCAAAGATGTTACACTTTTATTAAAAATGGGAATACATATAGTAGGCATTCTTTTTTTTTATATCGTTCATATTTATTTTATTGTAATAGGTCACAAAAATAAGTCAAAAATATATTCATTTGATGGATAATATATAAATACGGTATGATTAAGTAAGATCTTTTTTTCAAATTGTGGCAGGGAGGTTAGACTTTTGGATACAGGTACTCACTTTGTCATGGGAATTGCTCTTGGAGGACTTGCCACATTAGATCCTGTTATTGCGCAAAGTCCAGTTACTGCAAGTGCAGTCATTGCAGGCACGATATTAGGATCACAAGCTCCTGACATTGACACCGTTTTAAAATTACGAAATAACGCTGTATATATACGAAATCACCGTGGAATTACACATTCGATTCCCGCTGTATTACTTTGGCCCTTGATTATCAGCGGCGCACTTTTCGCCTTCATACCTGAAGCAAATTACCTTCATCTTTGGCTTTGGACCTTTTTAGCCGTATTTCTTCATGTTTTTGTCGATATCTTTAATGCCTATGGAACACAGGCGCTAAGGCCTATTTCTTCCAATTGGGTAGCTCTAGGGGTCATCAATACATTTGACCCGTTCATTTTTGGAATCCATGTTGCCGGCTTGATATTGTGGGGGTATGGATTTCCTCCCGGCTATTTATTTCTCTCCATTTACGGGATACTCGTGATCTATTATATCTCTAGGTTCAGGGAACAGGCTTTCATTAAAAGAGCTGTTAAGCAGCAAATTCCGGGAGCAAGAAAAATTATTTTATCACCGACCATGCGTTTTCATCGCTGGAAAATAGCCGTGATTACCGAAAAGCATTATTATGTAGCGAGAGCTGATAATGGTTATGTGACGATTCTTGATACATTTGATCGAATTCCATTGCCTGAAAGTAAAATTCTCGAAGCCGCCAAGCTTGATATCAATTTGGCTGCCTTTCTGTCTTTTTCCCCTGTTTACCGCTTTGAAATCGAACAAATTAAGGACTATTACGAAGTCCGTTTTATTGATTTAAGATACCGAAGCAATGGGTATTACCCCTTTGTAGCTGTCGTCCATTTAGACAGCGACCTAAATATCTTGAATTCGTATACCGGTTGGATCTTTAGTGAAGCGAAACTGCAGAAGAAATTGAATATTATTTTGTAGGTCTAAGCAGATTGAAAAAAGGCTGATTCCAGGGGAAACCCGCTGGAATCAGCTTTTTTAATGCAGTCGATTCTGTTGATTTAATAAATGCTTATATTTAGGATTTTTCGCAATGAATTCGTGGAATTGTTCACCGTAATTATCAATCCAGGTCTGGACAACCCGTGATGTCATTTCTTCGCCAGCATACTCATGCCCAGCTTTTGCATAGGTCGCTTCGAAATCTTCCCATAATAATTCCACCCAAGTTAAAGCTTGCTCATACGTGATGTGATCATTTTTCTCAAGCAGGATCTTGGTTAACCTTTCATGGTATTCATTCATTAGAACCACCTCATTGCCAATATTTTTACAGACTGAACTTTACTGTACTTTACCCATACTAGTAGTAAGCGGAAACGCTTTTTTTTAATTCTGATGTTTGGAGGAGAAAAACTTGCGAAATAAACAAAAAGGATTCCCCAACATTCAAGGTAAGCCTCGTGCAAAGGCGAGATATGCTTCAAAGCGAGCCGATGGCAGCATTAACACACACCCTCAAGAACGGATGAAAGCATCAAACGAGCGATCGAATTAGAAACAATAGAACACTTCAGAAGGAATCGGGTCTCCCGGTTCCTTCAATTATCTCAACATCGAAATCGGCAGTGCTTCTTCCTTCCCGCTTCCACCCAAACGGTATCCCCAGGCGAATACACCATTCATATAATCAATTTTGAAATAGACTCCCGGATCGCCTTCAATTTGATAAATTTCACCTTTTTTAAAATCATCCGGATTTAACAGATAGGCTTTGGCCATAGTTACTTTGCGTTCCAACACCGAGAATTCGTTAACCATCCCTAATTGCTCAGCTTTTCTCGCTTTTTCGGTTAACGCTGCAATTTCCTGTTGTAGTTCATAGGCCGACAACTTGCTGTATCTTACGTCGCTCATATATATGGCTCCTTAAATTAAATATTAATTTACTTCTATATTAAACAAAATTTTGCGATTTGGCTATCGATGTACTTATTCCATGTCTGAATTGGAAAGATATCGGTCAATTAATTCTATTGGAAAACCTTTTCGGTATAATGCCTGCTTCATCTTTTGGTCATATTCGAAGCCTTCATAGTTTTTATAGCGGCGCTGCATCTTTTCTGCATGATGACATAGCGAATCCCATTGTTCATCTTCATCCTTTTCTACCGTCACATCCTCAAGTGCCTCGAGAATGACATCTCTTGGAAAACCCTTTCGTGTCAATGTCTGTTCAAGCTTCTGCTTTAAAGCTCGTTCCGAGATGTTTTTTTCTTTTTTCACTGATTTTCCCGCAAGCTTTTTCGCATGCTCAATTTGAATATCATAGGGGTATTCCTTCAAGGCCTCCACAACTAGCTTTTCTTGTATTCCTTTTTCCTTCAGCTCCATCTTAAGGGTAGTAGGCCCTTTATTGCCTCCGTTTACATGGGTCCGCACGTAAGCCTTGGAAAATTCAAGATCATCTAAATAGTTAAAGCTGTATAGCTTATGTATCGCTTCCTTTATAATCGGTTCTTCTATTTCCTTCTTTCTTAAATAAAGGCGAATTTCCGATTCTGAACGCATGCGGTATGATAAATAATTAAGAGCATCCGTAAATGCCTTTTGAATTTCATCATGGAATTGTATTTCAGCAAGAAGCAGGTCATCAAGTGCAGTACCCTTTTTCAAGTGAAATTTCAATAAAACTTCTTCGTCCACACTAAACGCATATTTTTCATCAACAAATATGTTATAACGATCTTTACGTTTTTTTTGGGTTGTTATTTTTGTTATGTTTGGCATAAAATCCACCCCCATCCCTACTTTACCCCTTTACGAGTACCTTTTCTATATATAGCATGTCTAAAAATGAAAAAAGAACAAGGGCATGTTAAAGTGAATAAAAGACAGGAAAAAGGAAGTGGTTTTCATGAAAATAGCCATTGCTGGTGGAAGCGGTTTTGTCGGCACAGCCCTTATCGATGAATTATTAAAAGAAAATCATGATTTATATATATTGACACGTCATCCTGACAAATATAAAAGACGGGAAAATCTCCAATATATCGGCTGGCTGACCCCAGACTCAAGCCCTGAACAAAATTTAGATGGCCTTGATGTGTTCGTTAACCTTGCCGGTGAGTCTTTAAACAGTGGGCGTTGGACCCCGGAACGAAAACGCCGGATTGTCGAAAGCAGAGTTGAAGCTTCCAAAGAAATGAACCGGATCCTTTCTAAGCTTCCCGATAAAGTTTCTGTCATTATCAATGCAAGTGCAGTGGGTTTTTATGGTATCTCTGATCATGAGACCTTTACTGAAGCCTCTGATTCCATCGGTGATGATTTCTTGGCTCGAACAGTTAAGCTATGGGAAAAAGAAGCAACCAAATCCCGCTCATACAGTAAGCGAGTTGTCCTTACAAGGTTTGGTGTGATTCTAGGGGAAAAAGAAGGTGCACTGCCAATGATGGTTCTTCCTTATAAACTTTTCGGCGGAGGAAAAATGGGCAAAGGAAGTCAGTGGCTTTCCTGGATTCATATTCACGACGTCGCCCGTGCAATTGTTTTTTGTATGAACAATCAACACATTCAAGGTCCAGTCAATTTCACAGCACCTAATCCGGTTAAAATGGATAAATTCGGAAAAGAAATTGGTACTATCATGCACCGGCCTCATTGGTTACCTGTTCCTCCCTTCATGCTAAAAATCATGCTCGGTGAAATGAGCATACTTGTGCTAGAAGGCCAAAAAGTCCTTCCTAATAAACTTGCAGAGGAAGAATTCACGTTCACTTTTCCAACCCTTAATACAGCTTTACACAATATCTTAAAAGAAAATTCTCATGTATGAATGAAACTTTTTAGGAAAAAATAGGGATATCAAGTGAAATGGAGATGATCTAATTGCCCAAAAAACAGGAAAAAGAAAAAAGTACCTTAACGAGCACGCAAGCAATTCTTTATTCTCGAGAATTTAAAAATGCAGACCGAGCAGGTGGATTTAACGAGAAGAAATCTCGCCGTTAAGTTTGGAGTATTTTCCCGTACATTTTGATCTACCATTCAGCACAAAATAAGCTAGCGATGATTAAGGAAATCATCGCTAGCTTATTTATTTCTTTACTCTAAGGGGGCGCTGATATGGGACGCAATAATAATCGAGACAATAACGCTCAAAAACTTCCACAAGTTCCTAAAAACCTAAAAAGTGACGGACTTGATGTCGAATATTCTTCAGAACTGGCTGACCAACAAGATATTGAAGCACAAGCGCGATCCAATGCGGCTAATCGCCGTGCCCATAACCGCAAATTATAACTTTTACACCTTAGGGGGCTGTTAGTCAGCCCCTTAAATTAGCTTACTGACACCGTCTTATCCACACCCCTGTGTATATTGTGGATATTTTCTGAAAATACTGACAAATAATAGGTGTTTGTCTCGCGGTATCAACATGTAAATAATGTAATTTCTGGATAACTATGTGGATAGTGTGGATAACCCTAAGATCTCATTGATTCAACTGCATTTCATTTGTGGGTAACTTTTCTTTTTCTTACATAAAAAAACACTACCCTAAAATGATTTGACTGGATTACTTATTTTCATTTTACTAACTCAACTAAAAAATCCATTCTGCTTAAAACAAAGAGGGTTTCCCCACCATTTGTTATTCAGCTACAGTTTCTTCCAACTGTTTACGAAGCATGAATTTTTGAATTTTCCCACTTGCGTTTCGAGGTAACTCTTTACAGAAGATATATCTTCTTGGACGTTTATAGTTAGCAAGTGTATCGCTGTTCTTACACCAGTCTTCTAAATCACTTTCCGTCAATAACGGATCTTTAGCTACTACAAAGGCCGTCACCGTTTCTCCCCACTTATCATCAGGCTGACCAATTACTGCACAGTCGAGAACTCCTTGATGCTCATAAAGTGTGTCTTCCACTTCACGTGGATACACATTTTCGCCACCAGAGATAATCATGTCATCCACACGATCTTTGACCCACAAATATCCATCTTCATCAAGGAAACCTATATCCCCGGAATGGTACCAGCCTCTGTAAAGTGCTCTCTCTGTCTCTCCATCTCTTTGAAAGTACCCTTTCATGATGCAAGGGCCTTTCACAAGAATTTCCCCGATTTCTCCGGGTTCGAGTGCATCATCGGGATCCGATGGGCCTTCGTCATTTGGACGGGCAATGACGATTTCATGATCGCGGCACGCTTGGCCGGCAGAGCCAGCTTTACTTATTTGATCATCCTCTAATAGTAGAGTGATCGCCGGACCCATTTCCGTCATTCCATATGCTTGGATAAATTGAATGCCCAGTTTTTCCTGACAAGCAAGTACAAGCGTAGGCGCCATTGGAGCGGCTCCATATAGTCCCAGCTTCAAACTTTGAAATTTATAATCATTCAGATTTTCCTGAATAAGCATATTCCACATCGTTGGTGCCGCAAACAGTTTGGTAATCCCTTCGGATTCAAACAGTTCTAGTACCTTTTTAGGATTGAACTGATGAAGAACTACATTCGTTGCACCAACATGCACGCGCGGTAAAAATGAGCAGTGCAATTCCGCACAATGAAACATTGGCGCGGTAATCAAACCGATATCACTGCTTTCATACTTCATCGCCTCTGATAAAATCTTAGCCTGCTCGACCATATCTTTATGAAGGTGAATAACTCCTTTTGGTCGTCCTGTCGTCCCGCTTGTATACATAATGGCATAGACATCATTCTCGTGAATGTCCACATCAACAGGCTTAGAAGATGTACTGACCATTTTTTGGCGGTATCCTTCGGCATAGCGAGGCACATTCTCATCAATATACCAGAACGCTATTTCAGGGAAGCGTTTTTCAACAGCTGTCACAGTCGATTCCAATTCACCTTCAAATAAAACGACCTTTGGCGCCGCATCACTTAAGATGAATGCAAGCTCTTCTGCCATTAAGCGAAAGTTGATTGGATTAAAGACCGCACCGATTTTTGCACAGGCAAAGAATGCGGTGGCAAGTTCTTCATTATTATAAAGATAGGTAGAGACCCGGTCCCCTTTTTGGACACCTTCTGCTTGGAGAGCCGCCGCCAACCTATTCACCTGCTCATTCCATTGAATGTAGGTATAGCGGATATTTCTTCTCACGTCGTAGATAGCTTCTTTAATGGGGAATTTTTGAACCGTCTGATCAAAGATATTTTTAATCGTTACTGACATATCATTTCCTCCTCAAGTAAACCCACTATCAGCAGGATGATTTCACGTCATGCTCCTGATGGTTGGCTTTATCACTTTTTCAGCCTTTACTTTCGTGTGAATTTCTAATGTTATTCACGAGAAAATACCGTCTCAATCTATTCTTTCAATAATGGTAGCATTCGCCATTCCGTGACCTTCACACATTGTTTGTAATCCATATCGGCCGCCTCTTCTTTCTAATTCATGGATCATCGAAACCATTAAACGGGCACCACTGCCGCCAAGAGGGTGTCCTAAGGCAATCGCTCCTCCATTTGGATTTAGCTTCTTAGGGTCGGCCCCTGTTTCTTTTAACCAGGCAAGCGGTACAGGAGCAAAGGCTTCATTAACTTCAAAGACATCGATATCATCAATGGAAAGACCTGCTTTTTCCAATGCTTTTTGAGTGGCAGGAATTGGACCTGTCAACATTAAGGTAGGATCTGATCCGACAACAACCCGTGTATGCACTTTAAAGCGTGGTTTCAATCCAAGCTCTTCTGCTTTACTACGCTCCATTAATAGTAAAGCTGCAGCACCGTCACTTATTTGGCTTGAGTTCCCGGCATGGATTAATCCTTCTTCTTTAAAAACTGCCTTCAACCCTGAAAGGACTTCTACCGTAGTTCCCCCCCTTGGCCCTTCGTCTTCGGTAACTTCAATATGATTTCCTAATTTATCTGTACCTGTAACTGTGATTATTTCACGGTCGAAATAGCCTTCCTTTTGAGCACGTATTGCCCTCTCATGGCTTTCAACAGAAAACTGATCACATTCCTCACGGGTGATTCCCCACTTTTCTGCGATTCTTTCAGCCGATAAACCTTGGTTGATTACCTCGTAGCTGTCTAAATACTTTTGACTTGTTTCAGCTCCTTGATAATTTGAACCCATTGGGACACGAGACATGTTTTCTACTCCTCCGGCTACAACCACATCCATATCTCCTGACAAAATGGCTTGGGAAGCGAAATGGACAGCCTGCTGACTCGATCCGCATTGTCGGTCAATTGTCGTACCTGGCACTTCAATCGGATAGCCTGCAATCAAAGCAGCAACCCGAGCAATATCTCCGGCTTGCTCCCCAGCCTGCGAAACACAGCCTAAAATGACATCATCGATGATAGCATGATCAATGCCTGCTATTTCAACCAGCCTCTTTAATACTTCACCTGCTAAATCATCTGGGCGAACATCCTTTAAGACACCGTTTCTTCTGCCAACCGGAGTACGAATTCCCTCAACAATTACCACTTCCCGCATGTTATCTCTCCCCTTCTCATTTTGTTTTTTAAAGTCCAATGTTCTTTGCTATGATTTTCTTCATGATTTCATTTGTTCCCGCATAGATGCTTGCTACCGGCACATCACGGTACCTTCTAGCAATCTTGTATTCTTCCATATAACCATAGCCACCATGAAGCTGCATGCATTCAATGGATATTTTCCGGGCAGTCTCTGTCAAACGCCATTTAGCCATCGATACTTCTGTGACCACCTGTTCACCCGCCATATGATTAGCAATCAATTGATCCAGGAAAACTCGGCCCATTTTAATTTCAGTGGCCATTTCTGCGATTTTAAATTGAGTGTTCTGGAACTGACTCACTGATTTCCCAAACGCTTCCCTGCTTTTGACGTACTCAATCGTATCCGCTAGCATATCCTCGGATGCGGCTTGGGCACAAATTGCTACGACAAGACGTTCCTGCTGTAATTTCTCCATTAAATACTTAAACCCTTTGCCTTCTTCACCTAGCAAGTTTTCCTTTGGTACACGACAATCTTCAAAGATAAGTTCTGCTGTATCCTGACAATGCAAACCAAGCTTCTTCAGTTTTCGTCCCCTGGTGAATCCCGGAGTATCTCTTTCGACCACAACTAAACTGACGCCTTTATGCTTCGGAACAGCATTTGGATCCGTTTTACAAGCCACGATGACCAGATCCGAATGAATCCCATTTGTGATGAATGTTTTTTGGCCGTTTAGTATGTAATGATCTCCATCCAAAATCGCAGTCGTTTTAATATTGGCCAAATCCGAACCTGTTCCCGGCTCTGTCATGGCGATGGCTGAAATGAGTTCCCCTGTCGTGCATTTAGGGAGCCAGCGCTGTTTCTGCTCCTCATTTCCGTATGCGGAAATATACGGAACCGTAATATCACTATGGAGCCCGAAGCCTATGAAACCTGAACCCACTCTTTCTAGTTCTTCATTAATTATGACCGCAAAGCCCCAATCTACTTCAGAACCCCCATACTCTTCTCCAAGATCCGGACATAAAAAGCCTTGCTCCCCCATTTTCCCCCAAAACGAACGAGGTATAATACGGTCTTCTTCCCATTGTTCATAATAGGGAACCGCTTCTTTCTCTAAAAACTTGCGTAATGATTTACGGAAAATCTCGTGATCTTCACTTAAGTATGGATGTTTCATCTGCACTATCTCCTCTGTCATCAGCTTTTTCGTATCAACCTTTTCCTTTTTACGGAAAATACACTTTATTTTTCTAATCAATTATTTAAAATTTCCCAGAAGGATTTGAACCTATCTTATCTAGGTGACATTCGAATGGCCCCGTCCAACCGAATCGTTTCTCCATTCAGCATAGGATTCGTAATAATGCTTTCCGTAAGTTTAGCGTACTCTTCCGGATATCCGAGCCTTGATGGAAATGGCACGGTTTTCCCTAATGACGCCCTCGCTTCTTCAGGTAATGAATCAAACATCGGTGTATGAAATAACCCCGGTGCAATCGATACGACACGTATCCCTTTGGAAGCAAGCTCCCTTGCAATCGGAAGAGTCATACCGACAATCCCACTCTTTGAGGCACTATATGCCGCTTGTCCGATTTGTCCTTCAAATGCAGCTACCGACGCTGTGTTGATAATTACACCACGCTCCCCCTCTTCGTTTGCTTGGTTATTGACCATTTTTTCAGCCGCAAGACGAATTACATTAAATGTACCGATCAAGTTAACCGTCACTACTTTTGAGAACGCTTTCAATTCATGCGTACCTTTTCTTCCGATGACCTTTTCAGCAATCGCAATGCCAGCACAATTGACAATTGTGTTAATTGATCCAAATTTCTCAATTCCCTGTTCCAACGCTTCTAGTACACTTTCTTCACTTGTCACATCTGTTTTAATAAATATGACTGAATCTCCTAATTCCTCGACCATTTTGACGCCATTTTCTTCTGAGAGGTCAAAGATAACGGCTTTTCCACCTTTTTTAATGATGTTTCTTACAGTGGCCGCTCCCAGACCTGAAGCCCCACCTGTCACTACTGCAATAGTTTCTTGAATATCCAAATCTTCACCTCATTTGTTTTCGTCTAGAATATATATTCATCTTTACCTATCGTCAAAACTCATTTCAATATAATACTTTGAAGTATTTTTATTCTGATGGTTTTGCTGCTTGAAATGCCTGATTCACTGTTTACTTTTTAAGCTATGAAGTGTTTCGGTAAAACCTTTAATCACCTGTTCAAAATCCTGCTTCAATTCATCAAGCTCTTTAATACGTTCATTTATTTCATTTAATTTCTGTCCAGCTGTATCAATTGTTTTCTCCAATTGCTTAATACCCGTCCTGTCCTTATCAAATAGCAGAACAATATCCTTTATTTCAACTAAAGAAAAGCCATACTTCTTGCCACGCATAATGATTTTAAGTTGAGCATGTTCTTTCTTTCCATACACTCTTTTTCCGGTTTCGGTCCGCTTTGGCCTTAGCATACCTAGTTCCTCATAATATCGTAGTGTTCTTGTTGTCAAATCAAATTCTTTTGCTAACTCAGAAATGGTGTACATGTTAAAACCACACTTTGCAAAGGGATTATTTACCTTATCTTAACATTGACGTTAACGTAAACTTCAATAAATATTCACAAAATTTTAAATATATAAAACTGAATGAAAGTTATAAACTGATATACTATGGGTATATTCTTTTTAAATGAAGGGACGGATTAATTATGCTCTGCTCAAGAATATTAGTTGCTTATGATGAATCTGAATTGGCACGTAAATCTTTAGAAAAAGCGATTGAATTAGCGAAGCTGGATCCTGCTATTGAGATTCAGGTACTTCACGCTGTTACACTTCCAATCCATCCAAATATATATGGCAATGCTTTTCAAGAAATTGAAGAAGCCATGCTTAAGTATGGCAACGAAGTTATCGAAAAAGCGGATGCACTGTTATCCGAAATTCCTAATGCATCTCAGTCTTTTGTCGTAGAAGGCTCAGCCATCACTACTTTGTTGGAACATGCGAAATCTCAAAATTGCGACCTTATCATAATGGGCAGCAGAGGCTTAAGTGGATTCAAGGAGTTCCTAGGAAGCGTCAGCCACTATATCGTCCAGAATTCTCCGGTACCTGTCTTATTAGTTAAATAAACAATTTGCGACAACCCTATGACTCACCAATTAGAAGAAGCTGGGCTCTTATTTGGAGCCCAGCTTTTTTATACGCTCACGAAACAAAGAGGAAATCTTACCAACAAAGCTTCTCATGTTTTACAAACCCTTCTGTTAACAGGTAAAATGAAAGAAATTTAAAAGAGGATAAGCAGGTGAAGTGATGGATATTAAGCATTTACAATACTTTATAGAGGTTACCAATTTCAATAGCTTTACTCGGGCAGCGGATCATTTATTCATTACTCAGCCGACCATCAGTAAGATGATCAAAAACTTGGAAACTGAGCTTGGTGTTGAACTTTTTGATCGTTCCCGTAAACAACTGATTCTGACTGATGCCGGAAGGGTTGTATTAGAGCAGGCAAAATTGATTGATAAAGCATTTCATAATTTAGAAACAGAAATGGACAATTTATTAGGCTTGAAAAAGGGACATATACGAATCGGATTACCGCCGATTATTGACGCCTCCTTCTTCCCCCGAATTCTTAGCCGTTTTCATGAGGATTATCCTAATATTACCTTTCAATTAGTAGAGGATGGCTCAAAGAAAATTGAAGAATCTGTCCAAAATGACTTACTCGACATTGGCGTGATAGTCCTGCCAACTAACACCGTACTTTTTCATCATTTTGCCTTTTTAGAAGAAGACATTAACTTGATTGTGCCCCCCTCCCACCCACTTGCTTGTCGGGAAGAGATTGATTTGGCCGACCTAGAAGACGAGTCTTTTATCTTATTTAATAAAGATTATGTCTTGCGTGATCTCATAATTTCGTCCTGTAAAGAAGCTGGTTATTCTCCACACATTGTCACAGAAAGCTCACGTTGGGATTTTATAGAGGAAATGGTTTACTGTAATCTTGGAATCGCTCTTTTACCGGAAAGTTTATGCCGCCATGATAACCGCATCAAGTCCATTAAGGTTAAAAACCCCTCCATTAGTTGGAATTTGGGATTCATTTGGAGCAAGGATCAATACCTTTCATATGCAGCAAAAGAATGGCTAAAATATACAAGAGAAGCTTTAACTCATAAAGATTAACTACCTCGATAGTAAAGCATTAGACATGTAAGCACTATCATAGATTTAAGTTATGCTCATGATAACATCTAACCATTTTACAATACTTAACCGCGGAGTTAGACTTGGTATGAGTAAAAAGCACTGTAATTACTGATGGAATCTATATTTTCAGAAAGGAGATATTTATGATCACTTTATCTAGTGTCGATGAGTTACAAGCAACCGAAGAAGCTTTGGAGAAAATTAAATATTCATACCCCGAATTATTTAATAAACTACTCCATGTCGTTGCCTTAACACGAGCTTTTCAATTTAAATATCAATTTATGGGCACATTAATCATGGATGAAAACCATAACGAATACACCCCTGAATTCGTTATGCCCTCCGTTATCCACTTATATATAGAGGAAGTTCAAAAGTTAAAGGATGATCCTAATATCCAGGTTTTACAACAAACCTTCTCCCAAAATGAAAATATTGGATATGCTAAAATCAGTATGCTAGTGCTCGGTAAAAGCCCTGAATCACTTTTAGGCTCATCATACATTAAATAACACCCCCTGATATGTTCCCAAAAAAAACCTCCGATTTACGGAAGGTTTTTTTTCTTATTCTAATATTAGAGCACTTTGCTTAAAAAGGCTTTAGTTCTTTCCTGCTGCGGATTATCAAAGATCTCACTTGGAATATTTTCTTCGATAATAAAGCCCTCGTCCATGAAAATCACACGATCACCAACTTCTTTAGCAAACCCCATCTCATGGGTCACTACGACCATTGTCATACCTTCTTTAGCCAATTGCTTCATAACCTCAAGCACTTCACCGACCATTTCCGGGTCTAGAGCAGAAGTCGGTTCATCAAACAACATGATTTTGGGTTCCATTGCCAATGCCCTTGCGATTGCCACACGTTGCTTTTGTCCACCCGATAATGAATCCGGATAGGCGTTCGCTTTCTCAGCAAGTCCTACTTTCTTAAGTAGTTCCATGCCTCTTTGTGATGCCTGTTCTTTGGAAACTTTACGAACCTTTAGCGGCGCAAGCATAATGTTATCAATAACTGTTTTATGCGGAAATAAGTTGAAATGCTGAAATACCATGCCAACTTCAGTGCGTACTTTATTGATATTGACCTTCTTATCTGTCGTATCAAGTCCCTCTATAAAAATATGTCCTCCCGTTATCGTTTCAAGTTGATTAATACACCTGAGAAAAGTAGATTTACCAGACCCTGAAGGCCCAATCACCACAACTACCTCCTGTGGGGCAACGATTGCATTGATATTCTTTAATACCTCGTTATCTCCAAATGACTTTTTTAAATTCTCGACCTTAATCATTCTGTTTTCAACCTGCTTTCGAGTCTATTTAATACGAAACTTAAAATAAGGGTCAGGAAAAGATAGATAAAGGCACAAGCCAAATACGGCTCCCAAACTTTAAAGTACTGCCCCCCCATCGCTTTTCCCCAATACATTAATTCGGGGGCTGCAATGACACAAAGGAGGGAGGAATCTTTTAATAATACGATGAATTCATTTCCTAATGGAGGGATCATTCGTTTGAATGCTTGAGGTAAGACAACATGAATCATTGTTTGAGTATGGGTCATTCCCAACGAACGAGCCCCTTCCATTTGTCCTTTATCAATGGATTGAATTCCTGCACGGAATATTTCCGCAATATAAGCCGCTGCATTTAAAGACAAAGCAATGACTCCCGCTGTGATTGCGTTCGTCTTCCCAGTAAAAAAGGGCACAATACCAAAATGGATTAAAAAGATCTGAACTAATAATGGCGTTCCACGAAAAACCGTGACATAACAGTAAAATGGAAACGCAAGCACCTTGTTTCTCATTATTTTCCCTAAACCAATCAGTAACCCTAAAAAAGTTCCGATGAGAATAGAGGAAACCGATAGCCCAATTGTGAGTATCGTTCCCTTTAATAAGAAAGGAGCATATTCAAAAATAATATCCCAGCGAAAATTCATTCTGTTCCCCTCCTAAAGACCAAAAAAACTGCGTAACTTCACACGTAAAGTTACGCAATTTTTTAATATCAATTTGTTTTATTGCTGTGCTTTTAAGGTTTCAACATCTGGTTCTGTGCCGAACCATTCTTTATAGATTTCTGCGTACTTTCCATTCTCATAAATAGCATTGACGGCTTTATCAAAATCAGCTTTCAACTCGCTACCTTTTGGGAACATAAGACCATAAAATTCCTGATCAAAACTGCTGCTATCTTCAACAACTTTCAGCTTTTGGTCAGGGTTATTTTTCACATATTCTTCAACAACGGTATTGTCCGCTACTACCGCTTCAGCTCCGCCTTGTAATAATTCCTGAATGGCCAGGTTATTATTTTCGAATTTTTTGATATCTTTATGATTTTTCCCAAGAAGTGACTCGACTGCTTCCTGTCCAGTTGTAGCTGTTTGAACAGCAATAACCTTTCCTTTCAATTCTTTTCCTGATTTTATATCACTTTTCTCAGGAACTAAGATTTTGTTTGTGGATAAGAAATAAGGCACCGAAAAATCATACGATTGTTTTCTCTCATCATTTACTGTAATTGCAGATATCCCTACATCCGCTCTTTTAGACTCGATTTCTACAAAAATCGGATCCCAGCCAACATGCTCAACTTTCACTTTATAACCGGCTTCTTTTGCAACAGCATTGATAAAATCAACATCGAATCCAACAACTTTATCGCCTTCCAGATATTCAAATGGAGCATATGCTGCATCCGTCACGATCCTAAGTGTTTTCCCATTTGATTCTTCTTTTTCGCTAGTTGTCGTTACTTCCTTTTCTTTCCCGCATCCAGTCATAATCAGTAACAAAGAAACTACCATGGCAAACATTAAAAACGAAACCTTTTTCAAAATAATCCCCTCTTTTCTCTAGTAAACTCTCTTTTAAAGAACGCAAACAAATCAAATTTGAAAGAATATTCAGTATTTTCACTTAAAAATATTATACGTTTATTTGTTTTTTTATGCAATAAAAAGTCCGTAAATAACTTTAGTAAAATAAATTTTTATCCAATTAACTCAAAAAACCAAGAAGTTAAATAGGCTTTAATTATACAGACGGCAGACATTTCCTCATTTATAAAGTAATTATTGATATTATATTGAAAACAGATATTAGAACTATTAGCCAGATTTTAAACCAGATTTTAAATAGGAAACAAAAATAAGCAGCAACCTCATTAGCTTGGTCGCTGCTTACATAAATTTTATTTAGGGCACTTCTTTAATCCCCTCTTCAATATCTAACATATCTAATAGGAAGATAAAGATCGGAATCCCAATGATCAAACCCCATATCCCAAGAAAATGCTCGGAAAACAGAAGAATGATGAAGGTGAAGAACGTTGGCAGATTTGTTTTTGCCGACATGAATTTTGGATTTAAAATATAGCTTTCAAGTGCATGTATAATCCCAATCATAACAAACACAGCAATAACCTTTGGCATACCGCCGATACTGTAGGCAATCATGCTAAGTGGAATTAGGGAGATAATAACTCCTGCAACTGGAATCAACCCTAGGAAGAAAATCATAATTCCAAGACCGAGCAACTGTGGAAACCCAAGAATCCATAAGAAAGTTACCGAAAGGACTGCATTCGTAATGGCAATTAAGAACTGGACCTCAATTACCTTTCCGAATGAATTGATAAATTTTACTCCAAAGTGACCAAGGTTTATAAAGAAGGATTTGAATTTACCTCGCTTAAATTTAGAAGTAAAGCGAATAATTTTATCTCTTTCCAATAAGAAAAACAGACTAAGCAGTATGGAAAGGAAAATCTGTAATGCCAGCTTACCGAAATCAGATACATAAAGATAGAGCGTATTCATCTGTTTTTGAAGATCGAGCGGCGATTCAGTCTCGTTCATTAAACTAATGGCGTATTGAATGACCCGACTATCGGGTGGATGTTGAAAGAAAAAAACAATCTGTGTAACTAATTCTGTAAATTGCAACGTAATGACCGGCAAATATTTATAAAGAACGATGGCTAAACAAGAAATGACGACTATATATAAAAAGCTTATGACAACTTTAGAGTTAATACGCATCACTTTATTTAGTCGAATCATGATAAATTGTTCCAGCCTTCCCATTAGGAAAGTGAAAACAAATGTGAATAATACAATATTAACCATACTTCCAATGCTTATTAGAAACAGGACTAACACTATTAATGTAATTAACCTTGAAAAACCTTCACTTTGTAAATACTCTTTTACCACTTACCTATCTCCTAACTACCATTCTGCCGTGATAATTCCTTCTACATATTATTTTACACGGAATTGAGGGATTCTACTACAATTACCTTCCATTGAAGACAAAATTATTTGAATGATCAGTAAGTCTTATTGAGAGGAGGTTAGATTATTATTCTAGACTCACTTTTATATAGAACATCCACTGACTTCAACGACGATTTAGGTCTTTATTTTAAAAAAACATCTGCCAAAAAGGCAGATGCTAATCTTCATCTTTCACATCAATATCTTCTGGGATGGGTTCACTATAATAGTCCGCTAATTGCTTCTTATATTTTTCCATCTGTTCCAGATGCGTATTGAACTGCTCTTTAAAAATTAAATACTGCTCACCATCATAGACGGTGCGAATTTTATTTTGAACAATCATGCTTTCTATATAAGATTCCGGCATTGATAAATATTCCGCAGTCTCTTTTACTGTCAAGTACATGCCTTCACCCCTTTTCCTCTTAACTATACTAGATAAGAGTCTTCATTTGAAGTGCCTAATCCATACAAATACATGGGCCTTCTCAATTTGAGAGGCCATTAACTTATTACAAAGTGACTTTTACCGTTTTGCATTTCCAGTTTTATCGATTGCACCGACAGATAGCTTAGAGTTTTCTTTTGTTTTTATAGTCACTTTATCCGTTCCTTTTTATCTTCAGTCGCTTTTTAAAGTACTTTGTACCCTGCTTTAACCCTCATTTTTACCTTCCCCTCGATTTTACCTAAAACGAATTGGCAAGAACTCGTTTTTGCGAAGGTTGGGGTTTCTAGGGCGGTTAGATCTTTTACGGTTGCTGTTATTGGAGTAATTTGATATTTTTTATCTCCATCCAACCATGTGGTCCAATCCGATACTTTTGTTCCAGTCTTTTGTTTAACGATTTATTAACCTTTACTTGAATTTGGATCAGTTTCCCTGCTTCACGCAAGTGTGTAAAGGGGTTAAAGGATGATGTCTAAACCTCAGTCTCAGAAAAATTCAACCTATGAATAAATGGCTATCTCAAAAAAACAAATCACAGTAATAACTTACAAACCCTTCCAATAACATGTAAGATAATACTAAAGTGATAGATCTATAGATTAAGAGGAGTTGACCAAATGACCTTATTTTATGTAATACTTGCGGCAATTTTCGCTGTCTTTCTAGTCATTGTTGTGAAACGGCGAAGTGAGCCAGCTAGAATAGAGCGGTATCAAAATGAATTTGGTAAATTATTTACGGACACTTTGGACGTGGAAGTATCCGAAATTGTACCAGAAGCATTAATCGTACAGCTTAACAAAGCACTGGATTACGATTATATGGAAAAGGTCAATACAGAATTCCGGCTGAAGTATCCCCGAAACTCACAGGAAAGGGTTAATGAGCTGTGGCGCGAATTTAAACGCTACTTGATTATGGCTGCTGTGTTTGGCAAAGTTGAAATGTTTAATGAGGTCATCGATGAGCTATGGCATATCATGCTGAATTACAAACAGGAATATGATGATTTTTGCCAGACATTCATTGGCCAACCCATTCAGCATAATCCCCACTCACAGCCTGTTTTTAAACCTGAAGAACGCACGCTGTTTGATTTTTACTATGTACAACTGTTTACGGTTGATACAAGTTCGATTCAAAAATGGGGGAAATTTTTCAAGCATGATAAAGGAAAAGAATTGCTCCATGAATTCGAAACGCTGGAGTTGGAACAGTTAAAGGAGAAATATATGCGCACTCCTACAAGTATAGAAGCGGAACAGACCTTTGAATGTTTCACCTCCCTTTTTAAAGAGAATCGTCCGAAAATAGTATTGGATTGGCGGGAAAGATACGATCAAACAGACTATGCTGCTCCTGCCTACTTCATCTATGCCAGTTCCGATAATCATGATACAGACTTTAATGATATTTTCGGGGTAGAAGCAGCCACTACCTCCTCTGACTCAATCAATGTTAATCATGGTGGAGATCATAGCAGCACCTATGACAGTGGTTCTAGTTCTGGTTCTGATTCTTCTTCTAGCTGTTCTTCGTGCAGCTCGTGCTCGTCATGAAATTTTTGTTATATAGTTCCGACATGTAGAGAAAAATTAAGCGCTTGGACAGATATCCAAGCGCTTTTACAAGTTGAATTAGAAGTATATAAGGCCTTCCAATCGAAGGCACTTTTTATCATTTCCCGCCAGAAGACTCCCTCTTCAAGCGTGTGAAGGGCGAGAGCCCAACGGTAAGGGGGAGATGAATGGCGGTTGGCATAAGCCAAAGTAATCTTTTGACAAACATACGTTCGATGCTTAATAATAACTATAAGGGGGTGAAACCAATGGTCGTAAACAAAGCTTATAAGTTTCGAATCTATCCAACTAAAGAACAACTAGTTCTAATCAATAAAACGATCGGCTGCTCCCGTTTTGTCTTTAACTTCTTTTTAGGCAAACAAAAGGAGAAAGATGCCTACTGGTATATTTGTGAAGAAATGAAGCAGAACGGCCAATTATCCTCTAATGAACGGAAAGGTTCTTTTCTGAATAAATACGCAACAATCAAAGAACTTCCAGCTTTAAAGAAAGAGTATTCTTTCCTGAAAGAAGCAGACAGTATTGCCTTACAGAAATCGGTGGAAAATTTAGCAGATTCTTATAGTCGATATTATAAAAAGCAAAACAAATCACCACGCTTCAAATCGAAAAAGAATCCTATCCAGTCCTACACGACTAAACATACGAATGGAAATATCGGAATGATTGGAAACAAAATCAAATTGCCAAAGCTCGGTCTAGTTCGTTTTGCTAAAAGCCGCGAAGTTGAAGGGCGAATCATCAATGCCACAATCAGGCGGAACCCTTCGGGTAAATATTTCATTTCCGTTTTAGCCGAAACCCATGTACAAGTACTTCCTAAAACGAATCGTTCGTGCGGTGTAGATGTTGGCTTGAAGAACTTTGCTATTCTTTCAGATGGTACGGTCTATCAAAACCCAAAATTCTTCCGGACGGTCGAAAAGAAATTGACCAAAGCACAACGGATTCTTTCAAGGCGACAAGAAATAGCCTTGAATCAAAATAAACCATTGGCTGAAGCCAAAAACTATCAAAAACAAAAACGAAAAGTGGCTATCCTACACGAAAAAATTTCAAATGCCCGAATGGATTACTTACATAAAGTTTCTACCGAAATCATCAAAAACCACGATGTTATTGGAATGGAAGACTTGCAAGTGTCGAATATGATGAAAAATCACAAACTAGCTAAAGCTATTAGTGAAGTATCTTGGTACCAATTCAAAAAAATGTTGGAATACAAAGCAAAATGGTATGGTAAACAAATCGTGACCGTATCTAAAACGTTTGCTTCTAGCCAATTGTGTTCTAGCTGCGGTTACCAAAATAAAGACGTTAAACATCTGAATCTTCGTGAATGGGATTGTCCTTTTTGTTCTACTCACCACGATCGAGATATTAACGCAGGACTCAATCTAATGAATGAAGCCATAAGGCTTCTAACCGTAGGAACTACGGGAAAAGCCTAATTAAAAATTGGCCGATAGGCTAATGTTCTTAGGAATCCCCCACTTCAATCAGACCATAAGGTCGATAAGTGGTGGGTAGTTCAATGTACAAGAACCCTTTTGTGAAATGAAAAGAAATTTATAGTTTGCTGTATTAGAGATTAGAAGAAATGAGCCTCCTAAAAAATTGAGGTCTATTATTTTCTAGTCACCCGAAATATGAATTTCATCAATAATAGATGCACCAATGTTAAAGTGCCCCCTTTATTAAAGGAGGCACTTTAACTGAATCATACTGAAAATTTCATTTCTTACTCCTTTAAGCAAAAGCCTTTGGCTACTGCCTTAGTTTAGTTAAGCTCTATTAATTCCATCGATTGAACCAATTTTTAATTCTTTGTTTATTTTTCTCAAGAACTTCCTTCGATGTCCTATTGTCTTTTTGTTTTTTCCATTCAAAAAAGGAAGCAATTCCGATAAGCACCCCTCCGCCGATGATCAAATACAGCCACCATGGCATCTCACTCCACATCGAATTCGTATTCATATAAATATTGAATAAAATTGTCCCGGTCCCTACTATGAAATACGATTTGTATTTCATCATGAATCCAAAGAGCAATGCTGATAATGAAATCGTTCCGATAATAAGTGCATCATTTAAGGTATTGCTTGCCATTGCATCACCAATCAAGACTAAAAACAAAAGAAAGACAATTCCAATCTCGATATATTGCGTAGTTTTGCCTTTAACAAAGATTTTTCTCAATAATATAGTACTGACAATAAACAGTGGCAGAATCTCGGTCTCTACCTCGAGGACAGCAGGAATCGAAAATTGATTGACGATGACCCAATACGGATACAAACTAAGCAATATAACGGCAGCCAAATAGATTTTTCTTTCCATTCGATCAGTCGTCGTGCTTCTCATCAAGATGAAATAGGCCGGAATCAGAAGTGCTACGAAAACTTCTAGAATGAAATGTACTGATCCACTCATCAGAACCTCTATATTCATTGCAAAAAGAAACAGCAGCCCATATACCCGGTAAAAATCCATACTAAGGCCAATTTCGCTTTTCGTTAGTATTCCTTTAAAATATCTCTTGCTTAGTATCACCATTATGGTCGTACATCCGAAAAGGAGCGTGATGCCAATCGGAAGAGCTAACGTGTCTGCATACTTAATGATGATCCAATACGGATACAAACTTAGAATTCCAGCAAGCCATACATAGATATCTCTTTCCTTCACATTACTTGTAAAGCTTTTCATCAGGATGAAGTAGCCCGTTATCAAGAGTGATACAAAGACTTGCAGTAACTGATATGTCGTTTCATTCACTAGTACTTCTCTATTCATGGCCAGCAAAAATAAAAGACCATAAATCCGGAAAACATCAATCGTTGCGCCTGTTTCTTCTTTCTTAATCAATACTGTGAAATAGCGACGGCTTAGCATTACCATTCCTAACATACAGATGAAAAGAACAATCAATCCTAATACAATCGAAAGGGTGTGAACATAGTTCATAATGCTTAAGAAAGGATACAGACTGACGATTGCTGCAATATTGGAGTAGATTTTCCGTTCATTTAGTTCGCCTGTAAAGCTTCTCAGTAATATGAAGTAGCCCGTTATCAAGAGCGATACTAAGACTTGAAGCACCTGATATTTTGTTTCATTCGTAAACACTTCCACATTCATATCAATCAAAAATAACAAACCGTAAATCCTAAAAGGATCAATTGTGGTGCCTGATCCGTTCTTCTTGATTAGTCCTTTGGAATAGCGTCTGCTTAGCAACAACATCCCTATCATACAGACGAAAAGAACAGCCATACTCGTAAAAATCGGGAGTCTGTGCGCGTAATCTTGGATGTTCATAAACGGATATAGGCTGACGACAGTCGCTATACCTGAATAGATGTTTCTTTCCTTCGCATGAATTGTGAAGCCTCTCATCAGGATAAAGTAGCTCGGCAACAATAGTGAAACGAAAATTCCTAGGATTTCATAACCTGTTTCGGTCATTAAAACTTTCACATTCATATAAATCAAAAATAACAAGCCGTATACCCTATAATAATCAATGAACCTCATTTTACCTTCTTGTTTAATTAGCCCTTTAAAATAGCGACGGCTAGCAAATACCATCACAGCTGCACATGCAAACAGTACAACTATCCCCATAACCAGAGGTAAACTATTTACAAACATCGCATAGAAAATGAAAGCGAGGATAAGAGGAACCACAACAAAGTTCTGCCAATTCCTTCTCATGAGCAGATACCAGGAAAACACAATCTGTACAGTCACAAACCCCACCCAAATGATCTCCCGATTTAGTGGGAAATCACGGATTGCCGTTTCAAATATCGAAACACTGACCGCCAAATGAATGAATGGAATGAGGTAATATTCCATGATATCTTTCCAGTTCTTATTAGATACTGCCCATAGAATGGTAATGATTCCTGCTGTAATCATCAAGCAAATCGAAGTAACAAATTTTATTTGTTCCACGTTGGATAAAAACAGAAGCACTTGTAAGAAAAGCACTGAAAACCCAAGGTACGTAAAGACGTATTTTTCCCATTTCACTTTCGTACGTAAGGCACTTAAGATATATATCAATAGCTGCGTAACATATAGAAACGGCGAGCTATTCGTATGGACAATGAGTAAACATCCAACAGGTATCGCCACTAAATTTGCAAGATGGCTGGAGTAAAGAAAGTATAGTCTCCCATTTTTTGAATATTTCCCAAGCCATTCTCCTACAATGAAAAAGATAAAAGGACCAAACAACGAGAAACCAATCTTAAATATCACCTGGTTAAAATCAAAAACATCGTAAAGCGAACCATATAGGCTGGCACTTGTAATAATGACGGGCAGCCAGAATATATGTTTCAGGTGTACATGAACAGACCATACGTTTATTGCAGTTGCCATAGTAATTAAACCCGTTACGCCCATTGGATTCAACTCACTGTATGGAATCAGTATAAAAGCAAGGAAGGAAAGAATCTGTCCACTATAGATAAAGACAGGAAAGAATATTGGAAATCTACTCTTTAAAGCGTAGGCCGCTCCGATTGAAATCAGTGCTGTCCCCATTAAATAAAGGCTGACAGTGATATTTGAACTGACCCAAACGCTACCTTCCAACAAATATGAATAGAAGGCAACCAACGCTAATACGAAAGAAATCGGAAATCCATATACGGCTGTTTCCATCATAGATTTTGTATCATCTTTTACATAGGTAATAAAGAAAAGTCCAGAAATCAGGACGAGAGCTGCACTAACAGCAAGCCAATCCATTTCAATCAATTTACTAGTTAATACCCCCACCATTATCATTGGAGAGATAAATAAGACACTTTGCTTAAATAGGCTGTAGCTTGGGTGGCGATTATATAAATACAGCCCAATATACTTGAAAACCTGAAGCACGAATATTAGATTTAAAACAGTAGTAAACGAGAATTGAAAAGCAAAGCAAAGATATACAAATGCTAAATTAAAAACAACAACAGCTGGATACGTGAAGCTCGTATTTTTCGATTGAAGTGAAACATAGACAAACTGAGCAGATAGTATCATAAGCGCAACAAAAATTTGCGCATAGTTTTCCTGATAAACCATCGCGTTTATATATAAAAAAACGATTCCACTCTCAATCAAACTGGTAAACATAAAGTTCTTGGATAACTTAGGTTCCTTTGCTTTAGCCATATAAGTCGAAAGCGCCATAAAAATGATTGTCACAAGTGCAAAAGCAATGACCATGAATTCATTGAAAAATAAATTATAAACAAAATGGATATATCCGTAAGTGAAGATAGCACTAAAAGCAATTTCATAATATTTCTTTTGAAATTTGACTGCAAAAATTAAAAACAAAACAGAAATGAAAATCAATGTTATCGAATAAACCAGGTTACTTGAAAATAATGTCAAAATAACAAAGGTTTCCACAATGATTTTAAACAGGATGAATTGAAAAATGAACGGTTTGAATAACACTAATTTATTCCTATTTTTCAACTGTTCAACATTCCATAAAAGCAATAGATTAAGGACACTAACCGTCAAAAACATCCACTCAATCGTTGGAGTCGCAAAAGCAAAACCGAAGTAACAGGTAACAGCAAACGTTAATATGGATATGATAATGAATATTTTCGACTTAAAGTAATCAGCAATCTTGAAATATATGCCAAAGCAAAGTAATCCTCCAAGAAAACCAAGTAGAGCCCGCCCTTCACCATTAAGCGATAAGTACTCTCCAAATATCTGATAATATGAAGCTGATAAAATCGTAATTGGAATAAATAATCCTGCAAGCGTCAGGAAAGCAAAAGCCGTCTGCTTAATTTTCAGCTTCCAGGCGATAAAGGCCATTCCCGCGAAAACGACGGATACCATTCCTATGAAAAACACCTTCAGAACCGCATTCAAATTCCCCCATGATGAGGTTGCCAAAATTAAACCTCCAAATAGAAGTAAAATTACCCCCGTGAGCAGGACGACAGAGATATTCCGTTCCCGGATTTGCTCGGGTGTTCTCTTTGGCCTTATTGGTTGAACAGGCTTCTCCTGCTTGATTACCCGCTGTTGATTAACAGGTTTCCTTTCAGGGATGCTCGCGATGACCAGTTCAGGTCTTTCTACTATAACTGGTTCGTTAGGGACATCCGAAACCTTATTATCATTCATTATTGATTCGTCAAATATAGGTATCCCTTGTACTCCTTCTTGATGTGATTCTTCATCTTTAACGAGGTTATCTTGAACCTTCTTCTCAGCTGCCTCACTTTTCAATATTGTCCCTGCTTTGAGACTAGCTTGCTTTTTTTCATTATCTAATCGTTTTTGTTTATAAAGGGCTCTTTGAAAATGCCGATCATACGCCCTGCTAATCCGTATATATTCTGTTTTTGGGATGAGCCGCCTTTCCCATAAAACTTCAAGCTCTTCTTGGAAAATCTGCTTCCTTCTTTCTAATGTCATTTCTTCATTTGAAGAATCATCCATCCAAAGATTCCCCTTCCTTCACTTAGACCTTATATTATCGTATGTATAATCTCTTTTAGATAATAACAAAGTTTTTCCATTTTTTATATATTTAGTATCCAAGTCGGATAACCCCTTAAATCTACCAAAAACCATTTCCATTCAATCGGGCAAACTTTGCTACAAAAAAAAAGATAACCCTCAATGGAGTCATCCAAAATTTCTATACTATTTTTAACTTACCCTCACTTCTAACAATCCAAATATAAACTATAATCGAAATGAAAATCGAGACAGCTGCTGTGATATAGATACTCCGATAGCCGAAAAGGTAGCCAATCTGTCCGAAAACAATAGCTCCTATACCAACTCCAAGGTCGAAAAATGAGAAATAAGTGGCATTTGCCATCGCTTTACGATTGGGTGCTGTTTTTTCAATCGACCATGCCTGCAAGGCCGGCTGAACTGAACCGAATCCAAATCCATAAAGCACCGCAGCTATATATAGAACCGCTTCACTTGGCATCCAAGCTAACAGGAGCATACCTGTCATGATGAGCACTGTTGATGGCACAAAGATTGCCCGATGGCCTCTTCTGTCATATAATCGGCCAGAGAATAATCTCGTGACCATGAGAGCCATTGCATAAAGCAAGAAGTACCACTGAATTCCACTCACACCTTTTTCAGCTGTATAAAGTGGCAGGAAAGTTGCGATTCCACCAAATGTAACGGAAATAAAGAAAATAAGCAGAGATGGCTGCAGGGCACTTTTCTCATAAATATCAAACCTCTTTACAGCCACAGCAGTTAACGGATTTACTTCCACTTTTTGATATCGAATCATCGATCCCATTATTACAGCAAACAATCCTAACAAAGAACAAATCAGAAACAGCTCTTGAAATGGAAGGACTGTAACTAGAAAAAGCCCCAGTGATGGACCGAATGCGAGTGCTAGATTGCCCGATAATCCGTAATACCCCATCCCTTCGCCACGGCGTTTGGCCGGAATTATGTCAGAGGCGATGGTGCCAGAAGCTGTTGAAGAAAAACCCCAGCCGACTCCCTGTACAATGCGCATTAAAAATAACAATCCGATGCTCCCCATAAAACCGAAGGAACCCACGGATATAGCGAAAATGGCTAACCCGATAAGAAAAACAATACGTCTTCCTTTCGTTTCCAATAATTTTCCGGCAATTGGCCGAACAAGCAGAGCGGAAAATGTAAAAATCCCTAGGACAGCCCCTACTAGGCGATCGTCCCCTCCAAGCTGCTCAACAAACAGCGGGATGGTCGGCATCGTCATTTGGAAACCCATGAAAATACACAGATTTGCCAAACAAATCATGATAAAGTCACGTGTCCATATTTTATCAGAACCTCTTACCCGCTCATCCACTAAGGTTTCCCTCATTTTCCTTCACCTTCTAATCCAAATAGTTATTGCCAGTTTACTAAAAATAGATACAATAAGCGAATGATTTATTTCGTGTGCCTAAATATAATTCAAAATGATAAGCCCAGCTTGGAACTGGACCAAGTTTTCTAATCTTCATGAACATAAAAGAATGATATGTACATACACAAAAATCTCATAATTTAGGAGTAATGGATGTTTTTACATTAGCGTTTATTCTATCCCCTAAGAAGCATATGGTATGTTGCCCATCTGTATGCGCACTTACTATTTCTTTACCGGCTGCAGCTGCCTTTCCAATTGTTAAGGTTCCCATAATATCTGCATTCACTAAATTCATTTTAGGTATCGTTTTCTTTGGCTCCATTTTATTTTTAAAGGCATGCTACTTTTTCCTTTTAAAAGTTTATATAGACTGTGAAAGCAAAATAGCCTTTGACTTGTGAAAAAAAGGAGCCGAAAACAATGATTTATGAAGAAACCTACCGATATTTAATACGCCATGTATCCTCCAAAGAGTTCGACACATGTTTATATTCCCTCCTTCATATGGATTGGGATGGTGTGATTCAGAGTCCGCTCCACAAAATGGCTAAAGGAATTGGAACGACTGAAAAATATCTGAAAAAGATCATCAAGAAATTTTCATCCCCACAAGTTGGATGCGGCCGAAAAATCTTCCTTCCCATTCAACAGGAGATAACAAAATATAAATTCAATCTTGGGCCGACAGGCAGTCTCAGCTTCAACAGTAAAAAGGACCGATACTGTAAAAAATACCGTTTCTTCTATAGTAATGCCTTCCGAAGCCTATCCCTGCCCTCCAAGAGACTCGTGCTCATGGCAGCATTCAATATGTCTGTCAATAAATCTGAAGAGGTCTCGCTGCACTACGATGAAATTGTCCATTCAGAATGTTCCCTTTTCAAAAGACAGGATGTACTTGATGCCATGGAAACGGTTAACCAAACATTAGGCGACATGGTAACCTTTACTATTGCCAGCTCCGTTTTCACACGGAAAGAAATCATTTTAGCTTCTTTCAAAGAAGGAATGTTGAAGGATTATCTTGAAAATCGTACGGAGAGGATGTTGGTACGGAAAACAATTTATGAAGCGGGATTCCTTGAATATATAGAAGATAAAGTCTGTATGGAGCTAGAACGGGTCGGAAAATATATCTACCGTTCGTTTCTTAAAGCTGCACATGGACCTATAAAAGATGATTTGTTAAAATTGGCTCGATTTGTGTATAGCACTTCACTTAAAAAGTTCGGTAAAGTCCTGTCTAACAAAAAGCATTTATTAGCCGATCCAAAACAGGCTTCCGCTTATTTTAGTACAATCGTTTATAATGAAGCACTGGAACAATTGGCCACGTATGCACACCAGGCTGCCTGCATTAAAAACTTAATGGAGCGCGAACACTTGCACCGCGGAATTTCGGAGGGATCTTTAGCGAGAAATGTGGATTATATAGAAGTGAATGAGCATATTGAAATGATCCGTGTGAAGCATGACAAGGCGTTTAAGATTCATAGAACACTAAGCATATGGTGCGAAGATTGGGTGATCTCACGCGTGAATTCTGTCATAGTAGGTACAGAAGATACTGATCAAAAGTCTATACGCGGAAAAAAGCGAATTCTAAAAAAGGATCAGTCTATTTCCGATTACCTCAACTCACTTAAAAAGCATACATACGAACAACTTGGGAAACATATTACGATGTACCAAAATGTAAATAATAACGAATCCGTCCTAGATGTATTGAAACAGAAAAAAGAAGCCATACGATCCTATTTTGCTATCCAAAAAGATCATATGAAAAATTAGGATAAAATATGGCTAACAGAAACACTGGCTTTTGGGCGAGTGTTTTTTGTCATGCATAAAAATCCCTTTCTCCATTCCACTCCAATACCTATTCCTTTATGTAGCTGCCTCCCTCCCTTTTTCTGATTTTGAGGACTGATAATTTTTTAGTTGTTCTGTGAATTAGCTTTTCCCTGACTGTAGACACCCTTCATCCGGGTGTGCATTGAACTCTTTAAACTGTGAATAGTGCCTAACATACTGTGGATAACTAAATGATGCTCTTCTTTCCCCTGATAGTTTCTATTCGAATCAGTCATACCAAGGCTTTCGGCAAAAAAGTTATTAAAGGGTCTAAAGAAAGGGTCTAAATCACTTTACTAACAAAGGAACTAAGAATGGTTATGAATAAGGGGATGAATGCAGGACCCCCTTTTCCCCATAAAGAAGATCATCTTTTCAAAGTAAAGTTTATGATTTCTATTTTCATAAAAAAAGGAGAATAATGAAGATACTCAAGAAACAAGAAGCTATTCCATGGTTTCACGAATTACAAAAGCATATGGAATGCCTGACCGTATAGAAGAAACGAAAAAAATAAAGCTCCTGCTTAAAATGTATATCCATTCCAAGGATACAAGAGTTTTCGACTCTAATGGATTTATTACCCATAATAAACAAAAAACTGTGGCAATTTTATTCCACAATATCAAAACCGCACCATAGCAAATTACCCCCGCTATGATAAAATGAAAAACGAAAAGACTATCAGCACCTTCTATTATTATTAAAAACTTCGTTTGTTCTTCTCCACCTGATCTACAGATGATAGTGTGAAACTTCCTTTGCTGGGACTTTCACAGGGATTTTACAAACATGATAGTACGAAGCAGCTTGCCTTTATCATCATACGTATTTGGCTAGGAGTGAAATTCGTTGTTACAGAAGTTAAATCATTTTCTTGAAAAGGCCATGCCTTTTATCACGCCAACTGGTGTAGTGGTCGGCGTATTGCTTGCCAGTTATTTAGATTCCTATATATTCCTCGTCCCTTGGATTTTTGCATTTATTACATTTTCCGGAAGTTTAGGATCGGATTTCAGTTCATTGAAGCGTATCGCTTCCAATCCCTTACCGATAATTGTGGTCCTTTGTATCCTGCATATTGTCATGCCAATTTGGGCCTGGCTACTTGGACACCTGGTGTTTCCTGGAGACAATCTAACCATAACTGGTTTAGTTCTAGGTGTTGTGATTCCAACTGGTGTTACCAGTTTGCTTTGGGTATCCATTTACAAAGGGAACACCCTGCTCACTTTGACGATTGTCTTAATCGATACGCTCTTGTCACCGATTATTGTACCGTATAGCGTTGCTTTCTTCAGCGGAACATCGGTTGAAATGGATACCATGGCAATCATGAAAGGGTTAATCGGCATGGTTGTCATTCCTTCACTGATTGGGATGGTGCTGAATCAGATTACCAAGGGAAAAATAAAACCGATGCTTGGACCTCGTTTAGCTCCCTTTTCTAAAATGGCACTTGGTATATGTGTGACCTTAAACAGCGCGAAAGTTGCTCCATATTTAAGTCATATCGATGCAAAATTAATCAAAATGGCTATTATGGTCTTCTTTATTGCCTTTTCTGGTTATCTATTATCCTGGATGGTCGGGAAATTCCTGAAGTGGGAAAAAGAAGAGATTATTACCGTCACCTATACAGGAGGTATGAGAAATATCGCTGCAGGAGCTGCTCTTGCCGTTGCTTATTTCCCAGCCGCCGTTGCTGTTCCTGTCATTCTCGGTACTCTTTTCCAACAAATACTCGCTTCCGTTTATGGTTCATTCTTAAACAGGTATTATCATAAGCCTAAGCCGATTCAAGAAGATAAAATGGCTGCTTAAATAAAAAAGCCGATTCCAAATGGAATCGGCTTTTTTCTCGCTTTGTTGCTATTTTGTTATCTCAATTTTCCCATTATTTGTTTCTAATTTAACCAAATTTTCACCTTTACCAATAACAACATTTCCCTCATATTTATTGAGAATATCGATTTTTCCATTATCAACGTGAACATCAAAGGTTGTATTGGTCGGCTCCTTATCTGTTGTAATCATAATTTTGCCATTGTCACTTTCCAATTGAATATTCCGATCCAAGTCTTTTGTGACAAGGGAAATTTTTCCATTATCCGAGGACCCTATCAGATTTCCCTCTACATTATTAAGATCTACTTTTCCATTAGCAGATTTCACTTCAACTTTTTCAGATATTATATCTTTTAATTCAACTCGGCCATTTTGTGATTCCACGTTCAGACTCTTTATGTCCAATTCAGCCATTTGTACTTTTCCATTATCACTTTTAACGACAAACGACTTATAAGATTTCTCAGGCACATACACTTTTAAATGTAATGATTGAATTTGAAAACCAATGCTAAAGGAGCGTCGATCTTTTAATGTAACCTTAAGTTTCTTTCCTTCCACATCTGCAGAAAAATTCAGCTTAGAAACATCCACACCTTTTGATACTAACTCTATACTAGTATCCGTACCTGTCGTTGGGATGATTTCAACAGCTGCATTGTCAGAGATGACCTCTACGTCCGTTACCTCATCTGAAATCGATTTTTCCTCTGTATTCGTTTCCTTATTCGTCACTTGAGAAAATGTAAACAAACTCCCTACTACACCGATTAATAACAGAACAAGTGCAATAATCGATAATTTTTTGATATTAATCATGTTTCAGACCACCTTTCACAAGGGAAACGTTAAATTTCAAATAACGAATAAACCCTTTAGTTAAAGCACTTGTAGCGACAAACATCCCCATGGCAATGAAAATTCCAATTCCGCAAAGACCCAATGCAAAGAACAAATCAAATAATTGAAAGTTGCCTATAATTAGATTAATAAGTACGCCAAACGGGGCAAGAATGAAGCCTATCGCTGATGCCCATCCTGCAATAACAACCCCTACCAGCGCAATAAAAGGTCCTAATACAATTACTAAATTAAAAAAACCTAAACCAATAACTGCCCAAACGGCTCGCATGACATTTCCAGCAGAAGTCGTTTGCTCGACTTGATCAAGACGGTAAGATGCCGTTAGTTCCTTGGAAATTTGATTCGGATTTCCAAGGGATGCTGAAATTTCCTGCTCCGTTTTTCCTTTTTCCATCCCAACCGCGAAATACTCTTCGTAATCTTGTAAAATATCCTGCCGTTCCTCTTGAGAAAGCCTTACTAATGAGGCATTCAATTGTTTCAAAAATTGTTCTTTATTCATTTGCCCGCACCTTCCTTGATTAATTGATTGACTCCATTAGAAAACTCGTTCCATTCTGTCAGCAATTCGTGAAGGTATTCTCGGCCTTTCTCGGTTAACTTATAATACTTACGCGGCGGCCCTTCTGTTGATTCTTGCAAATATGTCGTAAAATACTCTTCCTTCGTTAATCTTCGTAACAGTGGATAAACCGAACCTTCCGATATCTCGATTTGATCTGAAATCTTCTGAACAAGTTCATAGCCGTAACGGTCTTGCTTATCCAACAACACAAGGACACACAGTTCCAAGACACCTTTTTTAAATTGTACATTCAATGCACCATCACTCCTTTCTTGAATGTTTTGGTACTATTCATTAAACAGTACCAAACAACGAATAATACATCTTATGTAAATAATTTACCACATGCTACTGTTTATTGCAAGGTACTGTAAAAATATTTTAACGCTCACCCTCTTCCTTGTTCTTATCTTATTTTAATTATGCTTTGAGCAGACTGCTGCTTAACCAATCAGGAATGCAATTTATTGTTATTCTGTTAAGTGTTATCAAAAGAGGGTAAGAGAAAATTAAACATATATTAATAGCTAACGGAGAATAAGTTATATAATAGAAATATATGGAAGGAGGAACTACTTTGACAAAAAAAGAAATAACGAAAAAGCAGTTTGATTTTCTTGAACACGAACTTAAGTATCTTGAAACAGGAGGAGTTATCTCTGAGCAAGAAAAAGAAAAGATGCTAGGTTCCTATGATGTGAAGGATAATTTAAGTTTCATTACTATTTTATTATCCATCGGGGCGCTTCTTTTAGGTCTTGGGGTATTAACCTTCGTCGCCAGTAACTGGATATATTTAAATAAGGGAGTTAAATTCCTAATAATAATTGCGTGTCTAATTGGAGTAAACTTCGCTGGTGTTAAGTGGCAGAAACGCTTTCCCAAAACAGCCCGGAGTTTACATTATGTTGGAATTTTGATATTCGGAGCAGGCATATTTCTAGTTGAGCAGATGTTTAACATTAGCATCAATTTCAACAGTTCCTTTTTATTATGGGCCATTGGAACAGTATTCATTGGTTACTATTTAAAAGACGTCTTCATCCTTCTTTTTACTTCCTTTCTGCTTTTCATTTATATTAATGGAAGTATATTCCTTGATGAAACGTCTTACCCGCTTGCCATTCTTGTATTTATACCTTTTTTATATATTCTATTAAAAAAATTCGATTATCCTAAGGCCTTGGGCTTTTTTATTAACGCATTAGCCATCAATACAATCGCCTTATTTCTAATGGAATTTGTGCCAAAGTTAGATTTTAAACAGTCGAATACGATCGTCCTTTCCATTCTGTTTGTATTGGGAATCATACTGGCGTATCTTCCATTTCCATCTAAATTACAAAGCACCACCCACATACAAGGGCATATCTTACATGGAATCACCGCACTCTTCCTTACCTTTGAATTTTCGATATGGTTCCCTATAGCTTATTTTATTTTCCTGCTTTACCTCATTCTAAAGGGCAGTTTAACCAGCATTGTGATAATATGTGCACTGATTTTTAGATACTATATTGATTCCTTTGACTTCCTGCCAAAATCGCTTACATTCATAATCGGCGGCATCATGCTTATTGGTTTTGGCTTCTTCTTTGAAAACCAACGGAAAAAAGGAGGCGATTTCAATGAAGAATAATCTATTCTTCCGACCGCTCATCGTATTTTCCATTCCAATCTTGATTCTTTTAGTCTTGGCGATTCCTCCCGTCTGGACTACCATGACCGGAGAGGAAATCAAAATCAAAACCGCTCCAGTCGACCCGACGGACCTGTTCCGGGGTAGCTATGTGGCTCTGAATTACGAAATAGAGACCGTTAAGCCTTCACAACTTGATGACTCTGTTATTTCTGAGTTTAAAACAAGAAATATGGGTGATTATAAAAAGGTATATGTAATACTAAAACAAAGCAATGATGGTCTATATAAAGTCGATTTAGTAACGAAAGAAAAACCCAGCAAAGGTGTTTATCTAAAAGGAGAATTAGAAATTCCTTATGACTTAAAAAGAGCTACAACTGTTCAGATTAGATACGGCCTAGACAATTATTATGCATCCCAAGAAAAGGCTAAGGAAATGGAAACAGACGCTTTGGCTAAACCTTCAGTTGCTATAGTAAAGGTTAGAAATGGTAATGTTGTATTAACAGATATTATCATTGAGTAAGTGTTTTTCAACTATCCGAGACTAGCAAAAAGAGCATCAGATTTTCGATGCTCTTTTTGCTAGTCATATTATAAAGTATCCGTTATGAATATCTGAGCTTTTACTTAATGACCCGTTTAGCCCCAATATATCGATCTTTCCAATACTTGTCACTCATTTTAACTACCCTTACACCTTTTGTTGTGGTTCCCACAAATGTACCTTTTCCATTATAGATCCCCACAAATGAGACTTTTCCTTTCGTGCCAGTTGCATAGAACACTAAGTCACCTGTTTTTAAGTCTGTTTGCTTCACGGCTTTACCGGTTTTATACTGTTCTGCACTTGTTCTCGGAATTTTCATTTCTGTCGCTGCATTTTTATAAACATACTGTGTAAGCCCGCTTGCATCGAATCCTTTTGGTGTCGTTCCTCCATATTTATATGGGCTCCCCACCTGCTTCTCCGCTAAGGCGGCCACTTCATCGCCATAGTTGATTGATGCTGATGCATTAGCTGGACCGAAAATAAATGCTGCAACCAATGCTACAAGTGAAACAATTGCTACAAGCCATTTTGAAACTGGTAAACTAAGACTCATTCTTTTTCCTCCCCAATCTGTAAATGAAACACAATTTTAAATATATGATGAAGTTTTGATTTGATTCCTAAAATCCTTTTTTATTTCTACCATCTTCGTTTATTCACCATAAGTTCTATATTTGAACTACCCACCACTTATCGACCTTACGGTCTGATTGAAGTGGGGGATTCCTAAGAACATTAGCCTATCGGCCAATTTTTAATTAGGCTACTCCCGTAGTTCCTACGGTTAGAAGCCTTATGGCTTCATTCATTAGATTGAGTCCTGCGTTAATATCTCGATCGTGGTGAGTAGAACAAAAAGGACAATCCCATTCACGAAGATTCAGATGTTTAACGTCTTTATTTTGGTAACCGCAGCTAGAACACAATTGGCTAGAAGCAAACGTTTTAGATACGGTCACGATTTGTTTACCATACCATTTTGCTTTGTATTCCAACATTTTTTTGAATTGGTACCAAGATACTTCACTAATAGCTTTAGCTAGTTTGTGATTTTTCATCATATTCGACACTTGCAAGTCTTCCATTCCAATAACATCGTGGTTTTTGATGATTTCGGTAGAAACTTTATGTAAGTAATCCATTCGGGCATTTGAAATTTTTTCGTGTAGGATAGCCACTTTTCGTTTTTGTTTTTGATAGTTTTTAGCTTCAGCCAATGGTTTATTTTGATTCAAGGCTATTTCTTGTCGCCTTGAAAGAATCCGTTGTGCTTTGGCCAATTTCTTTTCGACCGTCCGGAAGAATTTTGGGTTTTGATAGACCGTACCATCTGAAAGAATAGCAAAGTTCTTCAAACCAACATCTACACCGCACGAACGATTCGTTTTAGGAAGTACTTGTACATTGGTTTCGGCTAAAACGGAAATGAAATATTTACCCGAAGGGTTCCGCCTGATTGTGGCATTGATGATTCGCCCTTCGACTTCGCGGCTTTTAGCAAAACGAACTAGACCGAGTTTTGGCAATTTGATTTTGTTTCCAATCATTCCGATATTTCCATTCGTATGTTTAGTCGTGTAGGACTGGATAGGATTCTTTTTCGATTTGAAGCGTGGTGACTTGTTTTGCTTTTTATAATATCGACTATAGGAATCTGCTAAATTTTCCACCGATTTCTGTAAGGCAATACTGTCTACTTCTTTCAGGAAAGAATACTCTTTCTTTAAAGCTGGAAGTTCTTTGATTGTTGCGTATTTATTCAGAAAAGAACCTTTCCATTCATTAGAGGGTAATTGGCCGTTCTGCTTCATTTCTTCACAAATATACCAGTAGGCATCTTTCTCCTTTTGTTTGCCTAAAAAGAAGTTATAGACAAAACGGGAGCAGCCGATCGTTTTATTGATTAGAACTAGTTGTTCTTTAGTTGGATAGATTCGAAATTTATAAGCTTTGTTTACGACCATTGGTTTCACCCCCTTATAGTTATTATTAACCATCGAACGTATGTTTGTCAAAAGATTACTTTGGCTTATGCCAACCGCCATTCATCTCCCCCTTACCGTTGGGCTCTCGCCCTTCACACGCTTGAAGAGGGAGTCTTCTGGCGGGAAATGATTAAAAACAAAAAAACCACATGTTCCGTTACATAAAATAAACGGTGACATCTGGTTTCTTCTATATTTTTAGTAGAAAAAGGTTCGTCCAATTACTTAGGTTCCTCATATTTTCGAGCCTCATCACTGTCGCTTAAACCTTTAGTAGTATGATCAACCACACCGCCGACCCCAAAGAATGTAAGCGCAATAAAGTTAATAATCCCCATCGCCCCATTCAGCGCATCATCGGTAATGGTAAAACCAATCGGGTGGATAAAGTTATTAATGAACGCTGCAACCATTTGCGTTAATATTAAAAGCCCAGGGAGAAGAACTGTAAAAATAAACGTCGGATTTTTAAAACGCACTTTCCAGTTGATCATTGCTATGCCCCTTATTTATATTAAGCCCACTTCAGTTCATAAAATAGTACGGACTTGCTATATTTTATGTAGCTTGTCCTTCTAGCGTTCGGGAATCCTATGAAATTAATATATCGCTTTATACTTTGATTTCCTTACTTATAATTTAAAGAAAAATTGATAACAGAAAGTAATCTATAACAATGCGCATTTTATAGGCAAAAGAGAGAAAGATAGCTAAAGCAGATAATAATAGTAGGTTTGAAATAAAGTTTGATAATTTTATTACTATTAACCTTTATAAACGTACAAAAGAAAAAGCATGTTTTGAAAAAGGACTTGTCAAAACAAGCTCTTAACTTATTTAATCAAATGATACTTTTATTAATACTTTTCCATACTTCTTAATGAATGAACGTACGCACCCGACTGTACTTTAAATAAAAATTACGAAATAGAAAACTAAAAGTAAAACTTCTTTTTTTCCTTTTCTCAAAGAACAATCCCACTATTTTTTAAAAAACGATCTCATTATTAAAAACCGCCTGATTTATATTCGAAGAAGAAAAATTAGTAGCTAACTGGATAAAAAAATCTTCCCTCTATTACTCATAGGGGATTCTGTTACACGAATAGCTTCCTGTACCTCCTGTAAGTCATAGTGAGAGTCTGGCATCATAAACCTCAACCTTTTATCGTTTATAAAATTTATCAAAAGGTTAAAAGTTTCTTGCCAAGTTTGTACTGATACCTGTTGATTCCAATGCCGAAGATGAAACATTTTAACATTCACTTTTGTCCTATTTGAAATTTCCGCCCAATTTACAGGCTTTTCTGATAAAAGCCCAATAGTTAATAACATTCCATTTGGTTGAACACAAAAAGCTAACTCTGAACCATCTGTTCCACCCACAGAATCAATAGCAGCGTTTGCTCCACGCCCATTCGTTAATTCCATCACGGTATTATGTAATGATCTATCCGAAGTATTGATTACATAAGAAGCTCCAAGTTTAAGTAGTTCTTCCGTATATTTATTGTTTCTTGTTACAGCAATCAACTGAAAACCGAGAATCTTGGATAACTGAGTAAAGATACGACCAATAGAAGATCCGCAAGCATTCACGATTAATACATCATCCGGTTTCAATGCTAATACTTCTGTACAAGTAAGCCAAGCTGTTATCGGATTTATATATAATTGTGCTGCAATATAATCCTCAATGGAACGAGGTATAGGAACTGCCAACTCCGCAGATGTTCTAACATATTCTTGCCAAGTTCCTTCACCACGCAGAGGCAGAACACGCTTACCTATTAGTTCTTGAGAAACTGAAGGACCCACCTCTTCTACAATACCGACCCCTTCATAGCCAGGAATGGAAGGTAAAGGGATTCGATGAGAATATACCCCACGAATTGGTAGCAAGTCAGATGGATTAATAGGGCGAACTTTCATACGCACAAGGATTTCTCCATTAGCAGGTCGTTGAATGTTTTTACTTTCAACTTTCAATACGCTTTGCGGGCTTCCGAATTCATAGAATTTAATACATTTTGCTTCCAAAACAATAAGTCTCCTTTACTTTAAAATCATCTATATTTATAATATCACCTTTCACTAACCTGCCCTGTTCGTGACATAAGAAAAAGAGCTGCCGAAGCAACTCTCTTATTGAAGTAAAGAACCTGTAAGTTGATAGTTATTCATAAATTTTTAATTTTTAATGTTATTATTTCTTAAAAATCCTTTGATTTTTTCCCCTTCGATTTAGTTAAAGGAGATATAACCAATTGTTCGCATTTCTCATAAACCCCTAATAATTTCAGAGTCAAGCGTAACTTAGGAACAATAAGGTAAACAATTGAGCCTGAAATGATGCTTATAATAGCTCCTGCTAGAACATCTGCTGGATAGTGGACACCGACCCAAATACGAGAAAAACCAACAAGGAAAGCCGGTGTGATCCATAAAAACCACCATCCTCTTTTGAACATCCAAAAAGATACACAAAATGAGAAAAACAATATTGTATGGTCGCTTGGAAAAGAATTATCAACTGCTTTTTCAATTAATTTATTAACATTTGTCAACTCAGCAAATGGTTGATTATTGGAATGAAATTCCCCTGCTATCTTCCCGATTATTTCAGCAAATACAAAAGTAATGGCTGCACAAAAAACCATCATTCTACTCTTTTTATTTTGAGTAAACCAAATTACAATAACACCAAAAGCTAAGAAAAATACCATATACTCAGCAATGAAAATCATAGCAGGATTTAAGTATGTGTATTGTTTCCCTAAGTCATTAATCATTCTAAATAAATTAATATTCAGTTCTAAAAAACTCATTTCATACCACCTTTTTTTCCTCTTTTTCTTAAATCTTAAAAGAGGGAGAGATAAATCGCCATCGATTAACCTAACAGTTTAAGGCTCACATCTTACAATTTTGTCATATTTTTGTAAGGTGGTTTATTATTCACATAATAGCGTTATTCTTCGGGATTGAGTGGTTAAATAACAATAATATTAGCTAGCTTCAAAATTGGGATCATCTGATGGTAATTTCAATAGAGAACTCCAATAAATTGCTGTTTACTGAGACTAACTTCAACAATTGGATCAATACCATTTTTGAATAACCGAAGAGTCTTACTGAATCCTCAGCTTTACTTCCGATTGTAGAAGGAGGTTCTTTATATATTCTTAATACATTTTTAATATAATTGATAATGAAAATCATTTTCGATGATGTTATTATATTCCTTAGTACTTATTATTTTGAAATACTGGAGGAAAACATGATGATTGATGCTCTAAGACAAAACAAAAACATTTCTATACTCTTAGCTGTATTACGTGTATATATCGGATATACGTGGATTATGGCTGGTTGGGGGAAGATAGCAAGTGGACAGTTTGATGCTTCTGGCTTTTTACAGGGTGCTCTAGCAAACTCAACCGGAGAACACCCGGCTGTTCAAGAATGGTGGGTGGTATTTCTAAAAAATATAGCGATTCCTAATATAGAGGTATTTAACCTCTTAGTACCTTGGGGAGAACTATTTGTAGGTGTAGGTTTATTAATCGGTTGTTTTACAAAAACAGCAGTGTTTTTTGGAATAGCGATGAACTTTTCTTATATGTTTAGTGGTACTACAAGTACCAACCCACAACTTGTTTTATTGTCAATGTTTATCCTAGTTTCTGCTATGAATGCAGGAAGATATGGGGTAGATGGTTTGATTATACCAACTCTTAAAGAAAAACTATTTGCTAAAAAAACAAGAGAGATAAAAAATGCTGCTTAGTTTTTTAATACGTAGATTCGAAAGATCGCCAGTATAGGCGGTCTTTTTTGCATTCTTCTTGTTGAACTCCCTCAGTTATTTAAGTATTTCTTACGAATGCTCGCTTATTCGCAGGATTTCATCCCACTAGATAGAGTAAGAATGAGTGAATAAAGTATCATAAGGAAAGGGAATTGGTACAAAGCTTTTACAGAAGCTAATCCAAGAATTACAAGGGTTATCGCAAGTTATTGCCGATGTTGAAATAGGAAACCAAGTCGGAGAGATTTACTAAAAGCTAAAGGATTTAAACGTTTCGAAGAATTTGATGAGGACTTTATAGACACAAGCTAAGAACCAAACGAATGGCTTTAGAAATCTAATGAAAATGCACCGTTTCGCATTTTCCAGAAAAGTGTAAAATTAAACGGAACTTTTATACGCTATACTCGTAATTAGATGAGGAGGTGTAAAATGAAAAAGTATCTAATTTTCACTATTAGTTTCTTATTGTTATTTACCTTATTGGAAATTTCATCTGGACTATTTCTAACTGCTACATATACCCCTGATTTTTCAGAGTCATTGGGCATGAGTAATACACTTTCTCAAGAAGTGATTTTTGTTCAAAGTTCACAAATACCTACATTAATAATTGCTGTTTTATCTGCTATAACAGCCTATTTCATTTTGAATAAAGTCGCAAAAAAGAATTGAATGAGAAGGACCTGCAAAAAAAGAGTGCGGCTTACCCTCCGCACTCTTTCCGTTTACTTTTCATATTCAATCCTGAACCACTTTTTGATATTCTTCCAAAAACAATTGAATCTTTTCTGCAGCTTCTGTCAATCTCTCAGCCGGTTGGACCAAGGCCATTCGAACATACCCTTCACCTTGTTCTCCAAAAGCATCCCCAGGGACGACCGTAACCCCCGCTTTTTCAATCAATTCATAAGCAAAATCGCGTGACTTCCAACCAGCAGGAATTTGCGCCCAAATAAACATGGTAGCTGAGGATTTAGGTACATGCCATCCTCCTTTTGCAAGACCTGTTATCAAGGCATCCCGACGGGCCTCGTATTCCTTAACCTGATCGGACAGCAGCGAAAGGTTGGATGTAAGCGCCATTTCAGCAGCTTTTTGAATCGGATAAAAAACTCCATAATCGATGTGTGATTTCAATGTACCTAAGATATGTAACGCATCATGATTGCCGACCACATATCCAATACGACAGCCTGCCATATTGAACGTTTTCGATAGCGAATTAAATTCAATCCCAACCTCCTTAGCACCCGGAATAGACATAAAGCTAATCTGAGGATGATCATCAAAAATTAACTCAGAGTAAGCAAAATCGTGAACAACCAGAATCTCATTCTTTTTAGCAAACGAAATAACCTCTGAAAAAAAAGCTTCATCAGCAAGTGCAGTGACTGGATTTCCAGGGTAACTGATGATCATCATTTTCGTTTTGTTCAATATTTCCACTGGGATTTGATTGAGCTGTGGCAGAAATTTATTCTCGGCAGTAAGTGGCATCGGATAAATGTTACCTCCCGCGAGTTTTACACTTGCTTCGTAAATTGGATATCCCGGATCTGGTACTAACACATAATCGCCCGGATTAATCATCGCTGTTGCCAAGTGTGCAAGCCCATCTTGTGAGCCCATCAGTTGAAGGACCTCTTTATCTGAATCAAGCTCTACCCCGTAACGCTGCCGATAAAAATAACAAACAGCCTCATGGAATTCAGTTGTACCTTTCAGCGTATAACCGTATGAGTTTGTATCCTGTGCATATTTGACCAGCGTATCCACTACAAATGCAGGCGGTGGCAAATCAGGACTACCAACGCTCAAATCGATAACATCTATCCCGCGCTTCATCGCATCCTGCTTACGAGTCGCCAACTCCGAAAAAATTCCTGTTGTGAATCTTCCGACTTTTTCAGATGGAGTAATATTCATAATACGGATTCCCCTTCATCAATAATCTTTTTATCTATTATTATAGCAAATCACTCTCTAGTGTTTTATACCCTTATTTAGAACTCTTGAGTATTTGTTGAAGGGCTGCATCGAGTTTATCAAATTTAAACTCGTAACCCTCCCTTACCAATCTTTCAGGAATAACCCAGCGACTCTTTAAAATCAATTCAGTTTCGGTTCTCATAAAGAAAGCTCCCATTTCAAGCATGGGTCTTGGGCATGGCAATCCTATCTTTCTATTCATGGCTTTTCTCAAGTGAGCCATTAACTCGCGATTTGTAACTGGGTGAGGCGAAGAACAATTGAATACCCCGCTCAACTCCTCGTTCTTTCTGAGAAAAAGGACAATGTTAAATAAATCATCTATATGTATCCAACTGAACTTTTGATTTCCCGATCCTTGATGACCGCCTAGACCAAATTTGACTAAATTTTTATAAGGAGTCATTACCCCACCATCATCGCCCAACACAATCGCAATTCTTAAAGCAATTTGTCTTGTCTCAGGTAATTGAAATTCAAAAAATGAACGCTCCCACTCTTTGGCCACATGAACCGAGAAACCTGAGCCGATGATACCGTCATCCTCTGTCATTGGATTATCTTCAGCATGCCTATAAATAGTCGCCGTACTTGAGTTTATCCATAATGAAGGAGGATTTTCACATTGTTTAATCGCATTTCCGAGTATTTTAGTAGTTTCAGTTCGTGAATGTAAGATTTCTTCCTTATTCTTAGCATTGTAGCGACAGTTAACTGTTTTTCCTGCCAAGTTGATTAGCATATCAGAATTCTCAATCGATTCTCTTATTCCTTCGTTATTGCTCCAACTGATATGTGGAGATTGTCTTGAGATGATTCTTACCTCATATCCTAAATTCATGAAATGATTTTCAAAGTATTTACCGACAAAACCAGTCCCGCCAGCTAAAACTACTTTCTTCTTCATATAACCAACTCGCTTTCTTTCAAGAGTTAATAGCTAATACTTTAACTAGATATTTCTATTTTTGTGAATTTATTCACAAAAATTATATCACCCAATTACATTAAATGGTAGGAGTATACTCTTTTTAATTTAACGTGATGGATAAAAGAATGAAGATAAATATAAAGGCTGTCGAAGGTTTCGCGACAATCTGAGGCTCTGCTAAAGAGTTATCCCCTTTTTTCATCAATAAACACAGGGGTTTTTTCTATAGGTTCTCGAATGAAATCCACAAAGATTATTCCAGAAATTCCCCCTCTTCATTTACAAAAACCATACTCTCCCCAAATAGCTACTTAATACTTTTACAATAAAATTGGCTTGTTCAATATTATTTCAATATTTCGGAGGTATCAGAAAGATGTTAAATAAGTTCAAATCATTCACGGTAATGGCTCTCAGCTTAGCCATCTTTTCTCAAAGTCTGCCGGTCGCTGCAAAAGATACAGAAGAAAACAACCAGACAAATTCTGGAGGCAGATGGATGAAAGGGGAATATCATGCCCATACCACTCAGTCCGACGATACAGAGGGGTCTCAGACCCTTGAAAACGTGCTCAACAACTCATTTGACAAGTATGGTATGGATTGGATGGGGATTTCCGACCATTTGAGAATGTCTTCACGGGATGATGAAGGACAATTGGTTCCAGGCGGTCCGATTCCGCTGTCTCAGGGAATCATTCAATATCAAGCTCCGAAAATGAAACAACTGCAGAAAAAGGGCAAATATAAAAATAAAATTATCTTTTCGGGGTTCGAATGGGACATGCCTACATACGAGCATGTCGGCATAGGAATTTTGGGAGATCAGGCAGGATCATCGAAAAGTTTAAAAGCTGGCAATCAATTCGAGTATTTGTTTACCAACCAGGATGAAAAGATGTTCAATTCAACGGATGTAGCCATCTGGAAAGCACAGGATCAAAGAGCCAATAAGACACCCCAGGATGCTCGAACAGCCTTGGCATGGCTTGAGAAGAATTATAAGAATACAAGTTATGCCATCCTGAATCACCCTTCGAGAAAAAAGGTGTACACCATATCTGATTTCCGCGACTTCAACAATATCGCACCGGATGTCTTGTTCGGATTTGAAGGCATGCCCGGAAACCAGATGGAGCCTGATAGAGGCGGCTTAAACCTGACAACGCCTGAAAACAGAACTTACGGTGGTTCCGATTACATGCTTGCTAAGGTAGGCGGTGCATGGGATGCGCTTCTTGGAGAAGGACGTCAGTTCTGGAACTTTTCCAATTCGGACTCCCATTTCGAAATCAGTGAAAACCGCCTTTACTCAAGCGGATACTGGCCTGGCGAATATTCCAAAAATTACACTTGGGTTAACGGTTCCACAATGCAATCCGTCTTGGAAGGCATGCGATCGGGGAAATCATTCTCTGTTTTTGGTGACTTGATTAACGCACTTGATTTCCAAGCTAAAGGCGGCAGCAGCAAGGAAGATATGGGTGGGGACCTTAAAGTGAAGGAAGGACAAATGGTCAAAATTACAATCCGATTTAAGAGCCCTAAAAAGAACAACAACGGCGATTCGGTTAAAGTGGATCACGTGGATTTAATTTCCGGTGATGTAACTGGGAAAGCTGTGCCTGGAACACCTGCTTACAGTAAAGACACCAATGATACGACAAAAGTAGTTAAACGCTTTACAAGCAAAGACTGGAAAACTGATGGCGACGGTTACCATATTATCACTTACAAAGTCAAAGCGAGTAAGGACCAATATTTCCGTTTGAGAGGTACGAATCTAGGAGAAAATGTCTCTGGAGAAACGAGCAACGGTGAGCCGCTGATCGATTCAAAGACTGATATTGAGGATAACGAATCACGTTTTGCCGAGATCAACAACCGTAACTATAAAGACCTTTGGTTCTATTCGAACCCTATCTTCGTAAGCGTAGAGGAAAGAACACATGACAATCACTAGCCAATAATAAAGATGCTGCAATAGTTTCGGGCGGTTCAAATCCAGAAATAACACTCCCATCCCCTGCTTAGTTCTAAAGGTGGATGGGAGTCTTTATGTTCTGGAAAGTTTTAAATCCATCGTTTCTAATCTCCTTAGTCTCCTCCAGACAAAAAAACCTTGAAACTCACGAGCGAGTTGGGTATCAGAACAGATGCTATATAAGTAGAAAGGATAAGTGGACCCCTCCAATTATCTTGAGAATAATTAGGACGAACGTTCTCAAGGATAAAAGGAAAATCTATGTAGGCATCATTTTTACGAGATGGTTGATATTAGAAATGAAAAGTTGTAGAAAAGAACAAGCTCTTCGTTATGAGTACTAATTCACTTCAATCCCTTAAAATCTGTATAATTCGCAAAGAAACATTAACACTAATGATATAAGTTGTTTCTATTGACTTTTTGCCCTTTCTAATTTAGTATCACAGAGTATCAATCCCTATCAGATTACTAGGAGGTTTATCAAATGAAAAAATCGATTGCTCTTTTATCGCTATTGTTAGCTTTCACAATTGTACTTACGGCTTGTGGTTCAAATACAAAAAATGAGGCAAATAATACCGACAATAAATCTTCTTCACAAGAAAGTCTATATGATAAAGTCAAAAAAGATGGCGTATTAACAGTTGGAACAGAAGGTACATACCCTCCTTTCACATTCCACGATGATTCAGACAAACTAACTGGGTTTGATGTTGAAATTTCTAAGGAAGTAGCAAAGCGGCTTGGTGTGAAAGCAGAGTTTAAAGAAACACAATGGGACGGTATGTTTGCAGGATTAGATGCCAAACGTTTTGATATGATCGCAAACCAAGTTGGAATTGATGAAGACCGTCAAAAGAAATACGATTTCTCTGACCCATATATTCAATCAGGAGCAGTATTACTTGTTCACAAAGACAATTCAGATATTAAATCATTCGATGACTTAAAAGGGAAGAAATCTGCACAATCTTTAACAAGTAACTACAATGATATAGCAAAATCCCATGGTGCTGATGTTACCGGTATTGAAGGATTTTCTCAAGCTGTACAGCTTATTGGTTCTAAACGTGTAGATGCAACGATAAATGATAAATTATCTTACCTTGATTATAAAAAACAACACCCCGATGCACCTATCAAAGTGGCTGATGAGGAAGAAAACGGTGTAGCTAGTGGGTTAATGTTTAGAAAAGACAGCGGCAAGTTAGTGGAAGAAGTAAACAAAGCACTAAAAGATATGAATGACGATGGTACGTACGCAAAAATCTCCGAAAAATGGTTTGGTGAAGATGTTTCTCCTAAGTAATATTTTCTCTGACCCAGAGCGTATGAACCAACTTGTTTCTATCGCTCAAACCTCCCTCTATCCTATGGTAGAGGGAGCTATTAAATATACAATTCCACTAACATTAATTTCATTTGTTCTTGGCCTTATTCTCGCTGTACTAACAGCCTTAGCTCGATTATCTTCTATAAAGATTTTACAAATAATTGCGCGTGTATATGTGTCAATCATCCGCGGGACACCATTACTTGTGCAATTATTTATTATTTTCTACGGGCTGCCAAACTTAGGCATAACTATTAATCCTTTCATATCGGCTATTATAGGGTTTTCTCTAAGCGTCGGAGCTTATGCATCAGAAATTATACGGGCAGCAATTCTATCAATACCAAAAGGACAATGGGAAGCAGGCTATTCAATTGGTATGACGTATACCCAAGCATTAAAGCGAATTGTTTTACCGCAAGCAGCTCGAGTATCCATTCCCCCATTATCAAACACTTTTATTAGCCTTTTAAAAGATACATCGCTTGCATCACTAATTCTTGTAGCAGAGATGTTCCGTAAAGCTCAAGAAATTGCTGCAAAAAACTATGAATTTCTATTACTTTACATCGAAGCAGCTGCTTTATATTGGATTTTGTGTACTATTTTATCTTTCATTCAAGGAAATATCGAGGACAGACTTAATCGTTATGTAGCAAAATAAGAGCTGCAGTATTAAAAGGAGATTTTAAAATGATTAACATTAAGAATCTTCATAAATCATTTGGTGACCTTGAAGTGTTAAAGGGCATTGATTTGGAAGTAGAACAAGGAAAAGTCATTGTATTAATCGGCCCTTCTGGTTCAGGTAAAACAACGTTTCTTCGTTGCTTAAATCTCCTTGAGGTGCCTACAGACGGGACGATTGAAATTGATCAAAAATTAATGGAGTTTAAAAAGCCTGTTAGTAAAAGATCCATTACTTCTTTTCGTAGTTTGACAGGAATGGTATTTCAAAACTATAACCTCTTCCCACACAAAACATCAGTAGAAAACGTCATGGAAGGTCCCATTATAGTAAAGAACATTCCAAAACAAAAAGCGAAAGAAACAGCCAAGGCATTGCTTACAAAAGTGGGGTTAGGTGACAAAGTTGATTTTTATCCGTTCCAGTTGTCTGGCGGCCAGCAACAGCGCGTGGGAATTGCAAGGGCATTGGCCATGGAGCCAAAAGTAATGCTGTTTGACGAACCAACCTCTGCTCTGGACCCTGAACTAGTTGGTGACGTCTTACAAGTAATGAAAGACCTAGCGAAAGAAGAAAGAATGACAATGGTTGTTGTGACACATGAAATGCGTTTCGCTCGTGATGTAGCAGACGAAGTTATCTTTATGGATGAAGGAAAAATTATGGAGCGTGGAACACCCGAACAAATTTTCACAAACCCTAAAGAAGAGCGTACACGCCGTTTTTTGAATATGATTCAATAAAAAGGCGCTTATATTAAGTAGAATAGAAAAACCCTATTTGCAAAATAGGGTTTTTTTGCTCATTTAAATTAAATGTATAATCTCAATTTCGACTGTACGAACTTATTGAAAAAACCTGTAGATTTGCCCGACTTTGGACGATATCTACAGGCTAGTTTAGGGTTGCACATACATCAAACAAATGCTTTAACTTGTTTCGTCTGTGCATGATAAATCTGATAAAGAACCAATGCAAAAACTGAAAGCATAGCTCCTGAAATAAATGGCAAATCTATCGAAATGGAAAATAACCATCCACCTATTGGAGGCCCAGCAATTCTACCGAATGAGTCAAATGAAGAAAGTAAGCCAGTAACACTGCCATGTCCAGTTGTAGAATTTTTGGTCAACAGTGCCGAAATGGCCGGCCGGATGAAACCATTCCCTAATCCGAAAATGGTTAAGAAAACTGCAGATGTCCAGAAATTATTAGAGAACAGTATTAGAATAAATCCAATGGCCGATACGATAATCCCGATTCGGATGACCGCTCCTTCCCCATATTTCTTGGTCATCCTTCCCACTAATCCACCTTGAACAATCGCACTGCCAAATCCCATGATCATAAAGATATAGCCTAATTGTACAAGGCTTATATTAGCCTTTTGAGCTGCGAAATAGGCGAAAGTCGTTTCGAGTCCAGCCATCGAAAGTGTGATTATCAATTGTAGAATAAACATAATACTCAGAGGTCCATTAAAGGCTTTCCACATTGATTCTTCATTTTTCGAATGCTGAGATCTTTTTTCTACTGTAAGTGATTCTTTCAGTATTATAAACACTAAAATTAGAGTAATTAAAGATGAAATTCCAGCAATATAAAAAGGTAAATTCAAACTTGATTTTGAGAAGATACCTCCAATTGCCGGACCAAAGATGAAGCCAAGTCCTGTAGCAGCACCAATGATCCCCATCCCTTTCCCTCGGTCCTCTGGCGTCGTAATATCAGCTACATACGCCATTGCAGTTGGCATGTTAGCAGAGGATAAAACCCCACCAACAATTCTAGCTACGAATAAAACCCATAAAGAATCTGCTGTCGCCATGATGAAAAAAGAAAGCGCTAATCCTGCGATTCCAATCATCATAACAGGCTTACGACCTATTCGGTCTGAGATACGTCCCCACATTGGGGCAAATAATAATTGCATTAACGAATAGACAGCCATTAAAAGACCAAGCTCTGTCGGACTGCCACCCACCTTTTCAGCTAGGAACGGCATTACAGGAATAATAATCCCAAAGCCGACCATCACTAAAAACATGACTAAAAAAAGAACAGGCAACACCTTTTTTGTTTCCATTATTTTTTTCTCCTTTAATTCTTTCACATTTGCTGCATACTTTTTCTAATGATCTTTGATAGAAAATGATTTTGGTCTAGAAAGAATATTATCGAAGACCTAGACTTAATTGCATAGTAAAACATAATAGCTATATCATTATCTACCTTCCAATACTTTAAACAGTTTATCATACAACCTTTACCAAATCAGTATTTAGTACTATCTATATCCACCTCAAATAAATAAGCCTACAACCAGAAACTACCTCATTTAAAACCAAGCCATGATCAGGCCTCTACGTTTTATGGCAACAAGGTCCTGATCCTTACATCGAAAGTACATTTTCTTTTTTAATGGAACCTATGTGCTTTTCTCTACTTTGTTTCGCAGCTTATCTTCGCTATTAAATATAATCTTGAATGAAAAATTATGAAACGGATGCCTAAGACGCCGCTTATTCCAGAAATATCTCTCCCTTCCCCTTATTTTTTGCTACAGGGTACTCTATACTGTAGGTTAAGATTGATGTTTGGGAGGTAGAAGAATGGCTAATGATCAGTGGATTTTAATTATTGACGATGAGGAAGATTTGGCGCGTCTCATGGAGACAGTTTTACATAAAGAAGGTATTACAAATATTGTAACGGCGGGGACCGTTGCGGATGGTTGGGCAAAGTTTCAGGAGTTTAATCCTGCACTTGTATTGCTAGATATTATGCTGCCTGATGGTGAAGGCTATGATTTATGCAAGCAAATTCGTGAAGTATCAAATGTGCCCATTTTATTTATGTCGGCTAAGGATGAGGAAATTGATAAGCTTTTAGGGCTGGCGATAGGTGGGGATGATTATATTACCAAACCATTTAGTCCAAAAGAAGTTGCTTATCGGGTAAAGGCACAGCTGAGACGCGCTGGCTTTTCAGAGGAAAAAGCGGCTCCGAAAAGTTTGCAAGTTGGTCCTTTTGAGCTTAGTGCAAATGAAAAAGAAGTGAAAAAGGATGGCGAAACGATTGAGCTCACAGCTAAAGAAATCGGACTGATGAGCTGTTTTATGCATCACCCGAATCAGATTTTGAGCAAGGAAACTTTGTTTGAACATGTGTGGGGCGATGATTTCTTTGGCTCTGATAATACAGTGATGGTTCATATTCGCCGTTTACGCGAAAAAATTGAGTCAGATCCTTCAAAGCCTTCGTTTTTAATAACAGTTAAAGGGCTTGGTTATAAATTACAATCCAAGGAGTGAGACAAATGAAGTGGAAATTGACACGGCGCTTTTTAGGATCCGTTGTGACAATTGTTGTAATCGTAGGGATTGTAAATACAATTTTACTCCTCTGCTTACTCTTTTATCGAGCCATGCATAATTTTGGGACAGAAGAAGTATCTGCGGAAAACTTTAGCCGAACATTTTCACAATATGTAGAACTACAAGATAACAAACCGATGGTAAATGAAGAAGGGCTGGAAAAACTCCAAGACAATAAGGCCTGGATACAATTTTTGAATAATAAGGGTGAGCAAGTGGCAGCCTTTTATACACCTCAAAATTTGCAAACAGTATATTCTCCTATTGAAATCGTACAAATGTATAAGTATAAAGAAATTGATGCAGAGACGACTGTTTTTGTCGGCGAGGTCCATAATTTCAGCTATTTTGTAGGTGTTAAGGAACAGAAAATAGGTCGCTATGTAATAACCTATGATTATGCTAAAGTTTTTAAATACATTAATATTTTACTTTTACTATTTTTAATCGTCGATATTATAATTGCGTTAGTAATTGGATTTTTATTTGGAAAAAGATTAACTACTCCACTCAACACATTAATAGAAGGAATTCAGCAGCTTCGGGAAAAACGTTTTAAAAAGATGCTTATACCAAAAGGCGTATATGAAGATGTATTTAGCAATATGAATGAACTATCGGTAAAATTAGATCAGTATGAGAAAGAACGTGATCAACTCGACCAAATGCGTGAGGAATGGATTAGCAATGTTTCGCATGATATGAAGACACCACTTGCTTCTATCCATGGGTATGCAGAATTGATAAAAGATAGCTCCACAGATATAACACCACAAGAACTGTATGAGTATACATCTATTATTAATAGACAGTCTAAATATATGAAAGATTTGTTAGATGACCTCAATTTAACGATGCGTTTGCGCAATCAACAACTCCCGTTACAATTTGAAGATGTAAATATTGTTGGGTTTATTCGTGAAATGACGATTGAGCTTTTAAATGATTCATCATTTGGGGATCGACAGGTTGAATTTGAGGCAAATGTGGACAAAGCCATGCATAAAGTGGATAAAAAATTACTGAAAAGGGCGATCTTTAACTTTATCTACAACGCACTTGTGCATAACGATGAAAATGTCGTTGTGAATATTCGAATTGATAATATTTATCTACAGAGTGGACAAGAGCAAAAGTCAAGCAACATATCCACAGCTTCAGTCTTTCATACCCAAATTACCATTGCCGATAATGGCCGCGGTATCCCCTCTAAAGATTTAGAACAGGTTTTTGAACGCTACTACCGAGGTACGAATACTACCAGTACACATGGAACTGGTTTAGGAATGGCGATTGCAAGAGATATTATTCTAGCCCATAATGGGAAAATCGATTTGACTAGCGTTGAAAATAAGGGCACCACCATTACTATTCTTTTATAATGCTAATTATTTTTTTCTTAACAGGCAGAGAAAAGGGCTGTACTCCACTTACTTATTGGAGACAGCCCTTCTTTCATATTTTATTTTTTTTGTGCCTTTTTTGGAATTTCCTCAAATTTCACTTCATCATATGACGATACTTCATCACCATTTTTCACGTACATTTTCAAGTAGGCATCTTTCCGAAGATTTTTTTGTGCAGTGAATTCTAGTGGAATTGTTTCACCATCAGCATTAGTAGCGTCCAGTTTATAAGAGTAGGAGGTCATCACGGTACCATCATCCAGTTTGGTTTCATGCTCTTCCCCATCCTCTGTAATTTGTAAATAATAATTGCTGGCATTCATACGGTTGAAGTCAATATTAGTAAGCGCGAAGGCTCCTACTACTCCTAGCAAAAACAAAATGCCCACTACCATTAAAAATTTTTTCATCTCGATCATCCTTCTGTTTTATTATTTTGTGTGATAATACGATTGTAAGAAGCTACCGTTAAGATATAATACAGACCGTAGATAACTGTATAAGCAATCATCCAGATCATCACGGGTTTTGCAAGGTCCATCATCAGTAAGCTAGAGAAGGCTTTTAAAGCAACAACACTGTGTAATAACCCTACTGTTAGTGGTACGAAGAAGATTACGAATACTTGTGATGCAATGGATTTCCGCATTTCTTTTGCGCTAACGCCCATTTTATGAAGCATATTGTATTGTGATTTATCTTCCTCTGCTTCAGTTAATACTTTAAAATAAATGATACTACCTGTTGCAGCTAAGAATACCAGACCCAGGAAGCTTCCGATAAAGAGCAGTGATCCTACGCCTTCAATGCTTGTCTGAAAATCTTGAGGAGCACTAGAAAATAGCGCTTCTTCAGGTATTTGTTTTGCAATTTTTTTAGATAAATCCGTAGAAGCTTTGTCCACACCAATGACACGATATTTTAGTGCTTCTCCTTCTTTTTGTAATACTTTAAATTGATCATTTGATACCACAACTGCAATACCTGCTGTGCCGGCATTTAAAACTGTTTGCGTTTTATAGCTCTGGAATGTGATTGCAGAGTTGTTTTCTGTCCTGATGGTCTTTCCTTTGTATTTAGGTGAGAATCTTTTGTCATATCCAATATCTAAAATAACCGAATTGTCAGCATTCACATGTAGTTCTTCCTTGTTTTGTACTGCTGCTAATTTGTTATAGGTTTTTTCGTTGATAACCGTATAAATTCTTTTATCTGAGCTATCGAAAACTGATGCCGCGTTTAATTCTTTTGTATTAAATGTGACTGATAGTGCTTCGATATTTTCATCGTACTTTGTATCTGACAATACATTGCTAACTTGTTGATCGCTTTTTGCATCTGTTTGCTGATACATAAAGGTATTCGGATCAGCGGTCATAACTTGGTCGTTTGTGTTGTAATAAAGACCATACACTGCACCGCCTGCTGTTACAGTTGTAGCACTTAACACCGCAATTACAGTCAATGTACGTGCATTACCCCGAATACGATATAGCAGTTGTGAGATCGTCATTATATGAAGACCTTTCCATAGCCATTTTTCATTTTTCTTAATCACAGCTAACACAAAGCCTGTCACACTGTGGAACAATAAAAATGTACCGGCAATTACTGTTGTTAAAATAATGAGTGCTGTCATTAAAAAGCCGACTTTTTGCCACACTTTAGAAGTAAAAAGATCTTGCATCGCCAACCAATAACCGATGGCAATTAGTAATACTCCAAGAATGGCTACAATCATAGATGGCTTCGGAGCAGCTTCCCCTTTTTTCGATGCATGGAATAAATCAATTAGTTTAAATTGATAAATTAAACGATAGCCTTGGAATGATGTCACTAAGAAAATAATAAGAAATACAATAGCGGTATTCAAAGCTGCTGATCCCGAAAATGTAAATGGTGCTATGACATCATAGCCCATTAAATGAATCAAAATCGTCATAAATCCTTTTGAACAAAGGAATCCAAGAACAACCCCCATTACTAATGAAACCAAACCTAATAATAAGTTTTCAAAAAAGAGCATAAAGCCAATTTGACGATTACGTACGCCTAGTAATGCATACAATGCCACTTCTTTTTTACGTTTTTTCATAAAGAATGAATTCGAATATGCGATAAATATGGCAACGAAGAATATTAGAATGACTGCCGCACCACTCATTAGTGAATCTAATTTTTGTGATGACGCCGTTTTTTCTGCAATCGTATCACTATATTTTAATGTCACAAATGTGAAGTAGATGACAATACTAAAAACCATAGATGCGATGTATAAAAAATATTGGGAGAAGTTTCGTGCAATATTTTTTCTCGCTAGACTAAATAACGTCATCTACCTCACCCCCAATTGTTGCAAGGACATCCAAAATCTGTTGGAAGAATGCTTTACGTGTTTGGTCACGACGATAAATTTCTGTTGATAGCGTACCATCCTTGATGAAAATAATACGTCGGCAGAAGCTTGCGGCATATGCATCATGTGTCACCATCATGATGGTAGAATTATTATTTTCATTTAAATTACTTAAGCTTTCCAATAGATTTGTCGCTGATTTTGAGTCAAGTGCACCTGTTGGTTCATCCGCTAGAATCAGTGCAGGTTCTGTCACAAGCGCTCTGGCTGCAGCTGTTCTTTGCTTTTGGCCACCGGAAATTTGGTAAGGATATTTTGCTAGTAAATCTTCAATACCAAATACTTTAGCAATACGATTCACTAAGATATTAATTTCTTTAGCTGGGGTTTTCGCAATCGCCAGTGGTAATAATATATTTTCCTTCACAGTCAATGAGTCGAGCAAATTGTAATCCTGGAAGATGAAACCAAGATTGTCACGTCTGAAATCTGCTAAAGCAGCTTCCTTCAAATCGTGAATACTCGTATCATTCATATAGATTTTCCCTTCAGTTGGTGAATCAATTGTTGCTAACATATTAAGCAAAGTCGATTTCCCCGCTCCAGAAGGCCCCATGATGCCCACAAACTCTCCTTCATGAATGTCAAAAGATACATTTTCTAACGCAGTATAAGCAGCGCTTAATTTACCATATGTTTTTTTAATATTTTCTACTTTTAATAATGGTTCCATGTGTTTCACCTCGTCGTTTTTGCTGATACTTATACTATAAATGCCCATCCTTACAGCATCTTTGTGCCAACCTTACAGCAACCTTAAATCTATAAAAAAAATCGTCTTCTATTGTATAGAAGACGATTTTTTACCTTATTTTTTTCTAGTTGTATACAAATCAGATGCTTCATCGAAGTAGAAACGGCGTTTTTCTTTACCAAATACGACTAACATAACGTGAATGAATAACACGATTGTTAAAGTAACAAAGATGATCCAAGTACCCAGTGTTAAAAATACGGATGACTTATAATAAGGAGAGTCCATTGGTACTTCCATATTATTCAAAGTACTCGCAATCACTGTTATAAAATACATGGCATAAATTGCACCAAAGCGTTTAAACAATCGCTTGTTTGTTTCTGCCCTACATACTTTACTGTCATAGCGAAAGCGCATAATCTTCGTACCAACTGTATGTCCACTCCAATGCAATGGAATGATAAAAAACATTACAAATAATGCAATTGTACTTGCAACAAATTCACTAACCTCATTAACATTGGACATGTTCAAAACAATTTGGATTACAATTTTACATATGAATAAATCAATAATTATTGCTAGCAATACAGACATCTTTTTTACTTCATCATGGGCTAATAGTTTATCTGCTTTCTCCTTAACTTTCTGCTTCGACGGAAATAACGCTAGTACAGCTGGGGCAATGAAGAAGCCGAGTACGCCACCTGAAGTATTCAACATTAAATCATCTACATCAAAAATTCGATAAGCACAATTATAAATGCCATAAATGCCAGTTACCTGTGTTATTTCGTAGAATAGAGTTAATACTAATGTGAAGCCAAGAGCTTTCTTCCAATATTTTTTCTCTTGGAAGAAATAGCGTAAATAAATGCCAAAGGGCAATAATAATAGGAAATTGAAAAACGCTTGATAAAATGAAGGTTGTTTAAATAACTGCATATATGTGCCTGGTTGTGTTAATACAATACCACTGTTCTCAAAGGTATTCGCCACGAATTGAAATGGCACCAGTGAAAAATGCTGTGTATCAGATTTTTGTAACGAACAAGTATCGCGTATTTCCGGCAATGGCAGTAATACTAAAAACAACGCTGATAGAAAATAAAAGATAAATGAAAATGTGATAAATGTAGTAGAAAGTGGCAAGTGATTATATTTTCTATATGTATAAATGAGCCATGGAATAAATAACATAAACACCAATATGGCAAAAAAGATGGCTGCCACATAGATTGGTTGTGTATAGGCTGTCAATTTCTCTCCCTCTTTTCATGAAAATAATTTATGCTCTTCATCCTAACATGCGCTTTTCTCTCAATTATATTTTTTTATAAAATATATAACATATAACTCCTCTGAGCGGCTCTAATATTTCGTCCTCATCAATCATTAAGTTCCAAAGATGTTCATCTAAGATATCTATTTGTTCTTTTAGATAGTCAAATATATTTTGCACTTAAATATCCCTTTTTAACTGTTTCTTGACAATTTTTCCACTTCCTTCTCTGCCCACATCATCTCACCAAATTAACATAGGTTATTATGAGGTTTTAGAAGGACCAACTATTAAGTTAGCTACGGACAAAATGAACGAGATGAAAGCATAAGAGAATCTCATGAAGTGAAAAAACAACTTGCAGCCATTTAACAAAAATATGGGGCAATTTGGATATAACAAAAAGAGTAGCTATGCATTCCAGCTACTCTATCACGTAATTTTTTAATCCAATATGCCATCAAAAAGTCATTTGTTTTGATATAAATTGAATGTTTCTTTATTATTTAACTTTGCTTCAATAGTTTTCGATCAATAACAAAATTCCCAAACGGGATAAATGAAACGATGAAGATCATCGCCATTTTTATAAATGACCATTTTGATTTAATGCTCACATAAAGTAGTAAAAGTCCGAACACGACAAATAGGAAACCATGAATGCTGCCTAAAATGAGTGTTGCTTCTCCAATATCCAATATGTACTTAAAGGGCATACCAATAGCCAGCAATAGAACATATGAGATTCCCTCAATTATTGTAATAAACCGAAACCATCCAAGAGCTGTAGAAAACACTTGTTCATCCCCCTTACTTTTTTTACAAGTACAAATTGATAGGAACGGTTCACATGAAAGGTTTCTATCTACTTCCTACTTTAATTTTCCAGTCTATTTCTCTATCATATTATATTGCTAGCCGCTCCACTAATAAATAGTATCCATGATTTCTTAGGTCTAGAATAAACAAACAAAGTCCAGTCCAAAGACTGAGCCTAAGTGTTTTCTAACAGCTTCAAAAGAAGCTTTCTAATCGGACTAGTTTAAATGAAAAACCCAATCCTCCACCTCTAGTGTATGTAGCAAAATACTCCCAATTAACAATTTAAAATTTTTCAGTTTTATTTTTTAACCAAGAAGGCTCAATAGTTCTCTCTGGATCACCTTCTTTACTTTTTCGAGTATAAAATGCCCCCAATTACGAGTATTTAATTCCAAATCCTTTGCAATTCTGTTTAAAAACGATTACTGTTCCTTTAACGATACGTAAATAATTTTCAAGATTACATAAGCCTTACTTACCGTTTAAAACCAAATCCTTTCTCTACAGCAATCACTGTTTTTGTCCATCTAATTCTCTAATCATAAAAATTCCCAGTCTTCAGCTTTGTCACAACACTCAAGCTATATTATCTGAATTTCCAAAGGGAGCGATCAATTCCGAAACCAATTTGCCCCCTCATCCATATGTACAAATGGAATATCCGTATCAATTACACCTCTAATTCGGTCTAACTCAACATCTTCTCCTTCGAGCCATTTCGCAAAATCTATTGAAGTAGGTTCCTGGTTCCCTCCCAAGGCCATCCAAGCTTTCATGTCCTTAGGTAAATAAGCGGATGTATGAATCGTTCCCGCCCAGCTGCTATATAAATCTGAGAAGACACCTTGGTTGGTATCATTAAACAATCTATAAGCATCGTAGGCAGATGAAAGTTTCCCTTCATTACCTTGTATAATTTCCAATCGGCGTTTCGAATCTATAAGATGGTTACGATTTTCATTTTTCATGATTTCAAAGTGATTGGTACAGGCATTTGACCTGCGCACCTCTACATTTCTCGGAGAGGTTTCCACAATATAGGTATCACCACTTTTATCGTAGACAACGTAAGTGAATGAATGCCGATGTGGGATTTCCTTCAACATCGCGACCGCTTCCTGAACGTTCGCACAAGATTCTACAATCAATCTACCAATCATACAACAAATGAATCCATCTCCTGGATTCTTTCGATTCATAAAGTTATATCCAACCACTAGCCCTTTTTCATTCATGCCATCCATCCGTCCAGTCCCACGTTGACTTGGACCAATGCTAGCATAGCCCTGATCGGTTGGTTGAAATAGGACGTAGCGTCCCTCATATGTCTTTGGGTGGTAATCATAATTACGAATGAAATAATTCTCACCTGTCATAATGGAACATCCCGAACGAACATAATCCAATCGGTACCCTCCAAACTCCTGCAACACACGTTCAATTGGCCATTTCAGCGCTTCCTGCAAGCCAAGTAATTCTTCCCACACACCAGGGGCAAATTGTGTAATCGCTTTCTTGACCTCTTCTTCTTCAACCGTAAACCGTGGCTGCCTAATCTTCCACTGATCTTCACGATTTTTTACCGTTAGTGAATCTTTTAACTCCTCACCTTGCATGTATCCAAACTCATAATGTGTACCCCGAAATTGTATAATATTACTATATATTTGTTTCACGACTTATCCCTCATTTACAGTAATGGCCATTCAAATTAAGGATACTTGATGTATTGTTGAAAATAAAGAAGATAAGCCTTTAAATTTATGAAACAACTCACCACCCCGATCTCCCCTCATAATCTGTAACTAGGCACATTTATGAGGGGGACGGATCATGGAGATGGAATTGACGGCACTCCATTGGATTTATGTTGTATTTATTGCATTGATAATCGGGTTTATGGTAAAACGTCGTGATACTACCCTCATTTGCATAATTGGAATTTTCCTTTTGGCTTTAGTTGCTACTGGCAGTTTAGCCTCATCCATAAGCGGGATATTTAACAGCTTCATTTTCGCAATCACGGAATTAATGTCCACGATATTAATCATTTCAATCATAGTCGCTATGAGCACGGTTTTAACGAAGTCTGGAATTAATGATGTCATGATCGCACCATTTGCTAAATTCATTAAAAATCCTACACTTGCCTTTTGGATAATCGGAATCGTCATGATGATCATATCCTGGTTTTTCTGGCCCTCACCGGCTGTTGCCTTACTTGGGGCGGTTATGCTCCCCGTTGCATTACGGGCTGGTTTACCTGCTCTCGGTGTGGCGATGGCGATGAACCTTTTTGGTCACGGAATAGCATTGTCAGGGGATTTCATCATTCAAGCTGCACCTAAACTGACGGCGGATGCCGCTTCGATACCAGTCGGTGATGTTATCGCTGCGAGCATTCCCCTTGTCATCACAATGGGCGTCGTCACCACCCTCTCCGCCTTTATCCTCTTGAAGCGGGATATGAAACTTGGAAGAATCAAGGCGGAGGATAATGAAGGTATCGTCCAAGATCAAACATTTAGTGAAGATCTGCTCACACTGGCACAAAAGAAGTTTTTTGCAGTCTTCATTCCGATCGCATTTCTGTTGGATGTTGTGGCATTATCGATTTTAAAGTTACAAGGGGGAGATGCAACCGCATTGGTTGGCGGTACTGCCGTTTTCATTTTGCTGATTTTATCCCTTGTCGCACATAAACAACAAGGACTTGAAAAATCAACGGCCTATTTAATTCAGGGATTTCAATTTGGATTCAAAGTATTCGGACCCGTCATTCCAATCGCTGCATTCTTCTATTTAGGTGATTCTGGCTTCAACCAAATCATCGGTGACTATTTACCAAAAACGTCTCTCGGCATTGTCAATGATCTCGGTGCCGCCTTAGCAGCCTCCGTACCTTTAACGAAAGAAATAGCCGCCGTCACATTAACGGGCATCGGTGCCATCACTGGCCTCGATGGGTCGGGATTTTCAGGAATCTCTTTAGCAGGATCGGTTGCCAAACTATTTGGAACAGCCATCGGAAGCGGAACCGCCACCTTGACTGCACTTGGGCAAATAACTGCGATTTGGGTTGGCGGAGGCACTTTGATTCCATGGGCCCTCATCCCAGCCGCTGCAATATGTAATGTTAGTCCCTTCGAACTTGCGCGCCGGAATCTGTTACCGGTAACCATTGGTTTAGTGGTCACTACAATAGTTGCGATGTTTCTCATATAACTTTTTAAGCAGGCAATGTGCTTGGGTATAAAAAAACGAAAACGGCATTTGATGATCTAGATTTGAATGTGTGAAGAAATCCCCATATGAAAAAGGACTGAAAAAATCAGTCCTTTTTACATTTTAGATAAAAATCGAATTTTATCCTAACCCAGTAATCCAAGGAGATAACGCCCTATAGATTCTAAACTACAATATTTTTTCATTACTACTATCAACATTTATTGTTGACTCTACTTTCTTAGCCAGTTTAAATTTATAGAATAATATACAGGCGATTAAAAATCCTATCCCATAAAATAATCCGACTCGTTGAGTAGAATCAAAAGCAAGAAATACTAGAATCAAAAAGCAAAATCCTAAACAAAACAATGGGACAAATGGATAAAATGGTACTTTGTATTGTAATTCTTCCGTTTTCCCACCCGCTTTTAAAAACTTCCTTCGAAACATATATTGCGATAAAGCAATTCCCATCCATGAAATCGTGACGGAAATACCTGCGACTGACATAAGTAATACGAACACAGTATCAGCAGCAATAAAGCTGGTCAATAACGATAAGAGTGAAAAAGACATTGTAAAAAGAAGGGCATTCAACGGTACTTTTCTCTTAGACAAAATACCAAATATCTTAGGTGCCATTCCATCATGTGCCATCGACCAAAGTAAACGTGAAGATGCATAAAGACATGAATTTCCAACAGAAAGAATAGCTGTCAAAATAATAAAATTCATGATACCTGCTGCATAAGGGACCCCCGCTATCTTCATTAAAGTTACAAAAGGACTTTCTAATAAACCTAATTCAGAAGAAGGGAATATGGCAGAAAGAATAATAATGGACGCAATGTAGAATACAATGATTCTAAAAATTACATTTCGAATAGCTCTAGGTATGTTCTCTTCAGGATTTTCACTTTCCCCTGCTGCAATCCCTATTAGTTCTGAGCCTTGATAGGAAAATATTACATTCATCATTGTCACAAAGACAATTGCAATACCACCTGCTGGGAAAAGTCCAGAAGGAGCTAGATTCTCAAAGAATGGGGTTGGACGATCAGATAAGGAGACAAAGCCAAAGATGCCAGCGATTCCAATTAAGATAAACAAGATTACCGCAACGATTTTTATTCCAGCGAACCAATATTCCGCCTCTGCAAAACCTCTTGTCGTTAACGCATTCAATGTAAATAAAAGTACAATGAACACAGCACACCAAATCCAGATAGGAACATGAGGGAACCAGTGTTTCATCAATATTCCCGCTGCTGTAAACTCAACTCCTGCAGTTGCGGCTGAACCGACGAAATACATCCATCCGAGCGAAAAACCAGCAGAAGGTCCAATATATGTAGTAGCATATTTTTGGAATGAACCTGTAACCGGCATATGAACGGCTAGCTCGCCTAGACAGACCATTACCATATACAAAATAAGACCACCTGCTAAATAACCCACCAGAGCCCCTCCAGCCCCTGCTTGATTAATTGTATAGCCTGCATTTAAAAATAGGCCTGTCCCAATAACGCCACCAAGCGAAAGCATAAATAAATGACGTCTTTTCATTGAGCGTTGCAGTTGTTCATTGTTTTCCAAACCATTCCCCATATTATCACGTCCTTTTCTTTGCTATTAATCCACCTTCTTCCTAACTAACTTAGAATCTTAATGAGAGACAACTAAGACCGCCATCTTGTTTTTGGAATTCTGACATCTCCACTTCAATCACAGTGTATCCAACATCTTCAATCTTTTTCTTTGTTCCCTCAAATCCTTTCGGAACAATAATGTAGTCGTTCATTCGGACGCAGTTACCCGAATATTCTTCGTCCTCTGTTACAACAATTTGATTATAGCTAGAAAAAGCTTCATGATTGATGAATTCTCCGGCCACTAATAAATTATTGTCTCCTAGATAATTCACACCCGTTTTTAAATGAAAGAATTTCTTAAGAGGAATGATGGTCGTATCATAACCATACTTACCCATAATATCCTTGAACTGCCGAGCACCTGCTTCATTTGTTCTTGAAGAAAGTCCAACATAGAAGCGATCCTCTGCCTGCATAACATCTCCGCCATCTAACATACCTGGAGATTGAATATACTCAATTGTGTCATAAAAGTCTTTTAAAACTTCTTTCATTTCAATAATCTCACCATTTCGGCTTTCTGCACCAGGATTCGTTACAAGGGCACATTTTGGCGTCAACACGGCGGTATCTTCTACAAACGTAGAATCAGAGTATGTTTCATCCGATTCGAGAACAGTCACTCTCACACCACAGCGTTTTAATGCTTCTATATAAGCCTCGTGTTGTACAAGCGCTTTTTCATAATCCGGGTTTCCTAAATCCGATGTTGTTAAGCCATTTACATAACTTTTACCAATCTTTCGTACAATCGCATGTTTAAACATATTTATTCCTCCTAATATAGTTAACTTAATTTTTTTAAAATAGGGACAGTTAAACCATCTGAACCTTCCGGACCTTATTGCACTTGTGCTCCAAACTGTACAAGCAGTTTTTTAGTTATTGGATTTTCGGCACCACTAACCTTGTAGAAACGATAGGACCCCTCCTTCACTTCTCAACCAAACTCTTAAACATACTCTTTATTAGTCTCTCCAGCATAACGGGCGTATGAACAAAGGCACTATCGATGTGAAGGCGCTCAGTACGCTGGTGTGCATCCTTGCCGAACGGACCCACATTGAGCACGGGTGCTTGAAGTTGAAGCATATCAGCGAAAGGAATGCTATAAGTATCGCCCCAGACTGGCGTATTCTTTTCAAAAGCAGTCCAGCCATCAGCCTCATCACTATATTGAACATAGCTTAAGTCGCAAAGACCATTAAAATAATGAATTTGGCTGACATCGTCATCAAACAAGCGGGCAGTTTCCTTTATTAATTTCACAGAATCAATGATAAGCGGATCATCGGATGTATTGACAGCAGGATAATATGGCGGTGCAAACATCAATACAATGGCCGGCGCAAGCTCCTGACATTGAATCATCAGTTTATCTGCGATTCGCAGTGATTTTTCCCGCTCATCCCAATCCATGTTTCCTTGGACTTCACTCTTTATTTCCTCAACAAAATTTGCACCAAATTTCCCCTCGGCATAAGAAAGTAACTTTTCGTAGCGCAATACTTTTACTTCGCCTACACCTTCAATCTGTTCACGCTGGCAAACAGCTTTATATGATTCATTGCACATTATCGCTGCTTCCTGTGCAACCTGCTCGAATATATCCATAATTTCAGCAGCGCTTCTTTTCATAATGAAAACATTATAAAGGGCGGCTGCACGATAAGGAGTCTGTGTTGAATATTGTAATTTCAAATCTTTTTGCTGAAGCGAAACGGGTAAAGGTGTATCCTCTCCGAGATCACTTTCCTGAAACAGAGTGTTCCACTCCATGAGTTGAGTAAGGAACGAGGCAATATAGTTAGCTGTAATTCCCTTTAAAGGCTCACCAACGTGAGTTTCTTTTCCATAAAAAAGAGCAGCCGGCATGATTTTCCCCAACGTTCCAGAATAGATATAATGTCTATCATCTCCCGGTTTCTGTGAAAAAGATGGTTCACTGTTAAAAAACATTTTATAAGAAAGGTCATATTTATCACGCAAAGTCACAAGTTCTTTAACTGCAGCTCTCATTCCCGCTGAATTCACTTCCTCATCTGGGACGGTTAATAGCAGAAGATTGATAGGCCATTGTTCGATACTTGCTTTTTCGATGAGAGCCATATGAAGGGCAAGTCCCATTTTCATATCCATCGTTCCTCTTCCAAACAAGTATTTTCCCGATTCAAGATCAATGCGAGCTTCTTCCGGTAAATTATCTTTTCGTTCATGAAGTTTTTTTGTGAGCTCCTCTGGTTGAAAAGCAAGAGTCTCTAGATCGCCGTATTCTTCGGTCTGGACCGTATCAAAATGGCTAATTAATACGACTGTCTCCTTTGCTTCAGGATGTTTGTAAAAGGCATTGACAAAATTTCTCCCTAGATCAACTTCGTGAAGTGATAAGTGCTCTGGATTCCTTTTAAAATAATCAAGCTTGCTTAATTTCTCTTGAACTTTATAAGGAAACATGCATTCCCCTTCAGTAAGAGTACGGCTTTCCCAGCTAACAAGTTCACATAATAAAGCACGAAGAGTTTCAGGTGTACCCCATAGTAATCGACTCATTGAAATCCCCCTTCCGGTTTTTAATAAATGTAAGAATGTAGGAAAAACCAATCTTCTTTTATCTAAATTTTCTGTTTTTTAAAAGCGTAGTGACAAACAGCTCAATCCACCGTCCTGCTTTTGGAACTCAGACATTTCCAGTTCAATCGTTTTAAAACCAACTTCATTCATTTTACGTTTCGTCTCTTCGTATCCCTTTGGAATAATCACATAATCATTTACAAGGATACAGTTTGCTGAGTATTCGTTTTGAGTTGAAACCGTTATTTTCTTGTATTGTGAAAAATTATGATGATTGATAAATTCACCTGCAGCTACAATCAAGTTTTCCCCAAGGTATGCGATTCCTGTTTTCAGACAGCGGTATCTTCAACGAATGTTGAATCTGGAAATTCCTCGCTTGCTGGCAAGTGTGTAACTGAAACCCCGCATTTTTTTAATGCTTCCACATAAGCAGCATGCTTCTCTAATAATCTTTCATAATCTGGCTTGCCTAGGTCGGAGGTTGTTAAACCATTTACATAACTTTCTCCCAGTGTTTTTACAATTACATGTTTATACTTAATTTCCCCCTCAATATTTGATATTCGTACGTACAACTGGACAGGTTAAACAAGTTGGTCCTCCAGTACCTTTATAACTGATTTCAGTTCCCTTGTATTCATATACTGTGGCTCCAGCATCAAGAAGCTGTTGTTTAGTGTAAGCGTTACCAGAAGACATTACACAAACACGCGGAGCTAATGCAAGCACATTGCAGCCTAAGTTCATGTACTCATCATCCGGCACTTCAATAAGCTGAATACCGCGATCAATAAGCAGTTTTCTGAAAAATACTGGCATAAGACGAGAATGGACTACTGCTAAATCATGGTCTACCATGCTGATAAAGGACATAAGATGGAGGCACTCTGCCTCGCCTTGATCATGTGTAAGCTGGACTACGATGAATTCATCGACAAGATGAGCGGTCATTTCTTTTAATTGCCGAATAGCTTCAGCGTTTGTACGATAACCATGTCCGACAACAAGTGTCCGATCATCAAGCCAAACGATATCACCGCCATCTGCGACAGCATCACCAGTTAAAACACCAATAATCGGTATGTCCTTCTCCTTACAAAACTCCTTGTATACATTTGCTTCAGGCTGTCTCAATTCTTTCCCAGACTTTAAAATAATGGCTCCTTCATTTGTGAATTTTACAGGATCATGCGCATATAAGGAGTCCATTCCGACTTCCGAAGATGCGGGCAAATAATCGATGTTTGGAACATATTTCTCCAAAATAGAAATAAAGTCACCATACTCTGTTAGGGCTTCTTTGAAATCCGGCTCTTCTATATAGTTGAAATTCTGCCATTCTTGGCTTATATGCTCTTGACTAATAAAAGCGTCGTTCGGATGTTTTACAATGACACGTTCTAATGGTTGGTACATAGACGAACAATATGTCATTACCTTCCCTCCTTTTTCCGCATATCGGAAAACGTTTCCGGCAATAGGAAATTTTCTTAAATTATAAAATTAAATATGGTATAATGTCAATATGTTTTAAATCTTCAGTTTTTTTGTAACTCGTAATGAAAGATAGGTGGTAAGTTTATGCAATCAATTGACCGGGCCATGAACGTTATTAAGGTGCTAGTTTCCGATTCATCGGAAAACTGGCTGTCTATTACGGAACTATCTCATGAATGTGAACTTCCGGTTAGTTCCATGCACCGTTTGTTAAAAGCAATGTCCAAGCATGGCCTAATTCAACAAGACGAACAATCCAAACAATATGGTTTAGGAAATATTTGGCTCGAATATGGTTTGCGTATGTATGACAAAATGGATTACATCAGTCAAATAAGGCCTGAACTAGAAAGGCTTATGAACAAAGTGGAGGAAAGCGTCTATCTTAGCCAGCCAGTAGGAATTGAGTCACTCATTATCGAACGAATCGACAGTGAAAAAAGCCAAATCCGTGTTTATGACCAGCTTGGCTCACGAGTCCCTATGCATATTGGAGCTGCTAATAAGGTAATGCTCGCCTATATGCCATATAATCAAGCGAAAAAAATCGTAGATGCTCTTTTGCCAGTTCAAGAAAGAGCAGCTTTTTGGGATATATTGAAAGAAACTAAAATGAAGGGACATGGAATCAGTCACAGTGAAAGAACAGAAGGAACATCTTCTGTAGCTGTTCCGGTCTTAAACCATTTTGGAGAAGTGCATGGGGCAGTGAGTATTGGTTTTGTCAGCTTTAACTTGACAGAAGACAGACTTGATTTTCTCATTAAAAATGTGATTGAAACCGGCAATCGAGTTTCTTCAAAATTGGGGTATAGAGGACCATGAATATGAGACCAGTGGATGAACGGTATTCACGAAACGATTCATCCATTAAAATCTTGTTGATTTATAATAAACCCTGAAAATTTTAATAAGTCGTCACTTCTTTTCCGAATTAATCTTTTCGTTAAAATTTCAGTCTTTCCCTTACAATTAACGCAAATAATCAAAGCGATCAATATGGTAGATTGTGGTAGATTGTTATTCCACCAAACCAATTATAAAGATAGTAGGCCTCAGATCCTAAGCAGATAGAAACGGGTGTCACATTACTTCAAAACCTTGTCTCTGAAACCGATAGCATAATAAAAAAGGACCCAAAAGTGTCTGAAATCACCACAACTTTAAAATATAGATTTCATCTATTATTCTAAGGTTGTGGTTCGATAAAATTCCCCCTTTTTTTATTTTTAAATTTACACCGTTTAAAATTTTCTTGGTTGAGTAACTTTTTTCTAAATCTGTGATGCTTAACAATGTTATCATCCCCCCATCACTTCATGATTAACACATTTCTGCCTTCTACTTATTCATTATTAAATTTCTTTTTAGAAATCCATATGTTTGTTACTAAGATTGTTAGTGCTGACAATACAATTGTCAATATTACACTCCAGATTACATCTGTATTGACTGTCCCTAAAATAAGTACTTCCATAGCATGTTTACTCATACTTGCCGGGTTCACATTGTCTATAACAGGACTTAAACCCACTACGATTCTACAGCCCAGTAAAAATACTATTGATATTAATGCAATAATACCCTGACTATTAAAAATAGTACTGATCATTGTCGTGAATGAAACTATAAATAGAATCCACATCAGATAGAACAACAAAGCTACTAATAAGTCCACAAAATCAACTCTCGTAAACAATAAAATAACATACAGATATGAGACCAAGTATCCTAGCACTACACTACAAGCAACAAACAAATAATTGGAAATAACTTTTCCACTTATATAAGAAACAACCGTAACAGGTCTTGTAAGAATAAAGGCTAACATACCATTTGCTTTATCAGACTGTACGACCCCCATCATGGAAACGATAATAATCATGACCCCTAATTGATCAAATTGAGACCCTAATGTACTAGCAAGTACTTCGCCGCCTTTTTGAGCAGCCATACTTGGATCTATAGTGATCCCTTGGCCTCCACCTAGTGCCTTTAATATTGAAGGTAAGTAATAACTAACAACTGGTTGAGTTAATCCTAAAAATATAAATACAAGAGGCAGCCAAATAACTTTGAATTCACGTACCATCTGCACAAATTCCTTTTTCGCTAAAACGGTAAAATTATTCATTTTTCCACCACCAATTTTAAGAATATCTCTTCCAATGTATCGTTATCTATTTCAAACCGTACAAGATCAACATTGTGTTCCAGAGCACTCGCCAGTAATAAATTCTTGTTTAATTCTATATTTTCCACTTCTACTTTTAATTTATTTCCCATTACCTCTACACCTTTTACAAAGTTCAAGCTTTTAACGATTTCAATCCATTCTTGATTTTTAACTGTTAAATCAACATTAATTTTATTTTCACTATTCCTGTTTAATAATTCTGTCATTGTAGTATCTTCAATTTTTTCACCATTCTTTATAATGACAAATCTCTCACATATTTCTTCTGCATCACTTAATATATGTGTTGATAATAAAATGGTCGTCTCTTTCTTTATTTCTTCTATTATATTTAGAACTTCTCTTCGACCAATTGGATCTAATGCCGAAACCGGTTCATCCATTACAATCAAAGATGGTTTATGTAACAATGCTTGCGCAATTCCAAGTCTCTGTTTCATTCCACCTGAAAAGGTTCTTACCTTTGAATTCTCTTCCCCACTTAACCCTACTTTCGACATTATTTCTGGAATACTCCGTGTTAATTCTTCCTTCTTTATTCCTGATAGCTGTCCCATAAAAGTAAGGGTTTCTTTGGCAGTCATCCATTGAAAAAAGTTTGGGTATTGTGGTAAGTAGCCTATTTCCCTTTTCATTTTAGAAATTTTCTTACCACCAAGTAAGACTTCTCCCATGCTTGGATCTATAATATCTGCAATAACTTTTATTAGTGTCGATTTACCTGCCCCATTAGGCCCTATCAATCCAACACATTCCCCTGATTGTAGTTCCATTGAAAAATTATTAACCGCTGTTTTTTCTTTAAATTTTTTAGTAACATTTTTGATTTCTAATTTCATATTCTGTCACTGTCCTTTCTACCAATAACAAAGTACAGTATTGGACCAAGAGTGTTTACAAAAATAATAATGAGTGTCCACAATAAAATATTTTTCCTCGTTTTTCGATGTCTGTATAAATCAATTAAAGCTATAAGGACTAAAATAAATCCAATAGCAATTACCGGTAAAATAATCGGCAGAAAAGACATGAAATCAATATTCTTAAATTCGTCCCATCCGTAATGCAATTGCATAACTACCACTCCTATAATTTAATAACTCAAAATAAAACGTTATCATTATTGATAATGATAACATGATAATTGGAATATTGCACCTATTTTTTTCTTTTAAAAATATTGTTTTAGTTTTTATTATTATTTATAATGATAATATTATCATTATAAATAATAATAAAAATATAGTGGGATTTATGTAAGCTAAAACTAGGATTTTTTAATCCTATTGTTTGAACTCATTTCATCTTTTAAAAAAATAATTACATATATTTTTTAAAAAATGCATAATACTTTCTTCAAAATACATTACGGTAAAAATTTTCTAATTTGATTAAATGTATTCTTTTACTATTATCTTACTTAAATGAAAATGATTTAACCATACACTATATGACAAAATGAAGTTATTATTCGTGATCTATATGATAAGAAAAGAACAATATTGGGATTATCGAATTGATTATCATTATGTAGTATCAAATTTCTAACGTAAGGAGAATAAAATGATTAATAAAGCTGAAATTTTAATGCACCCCGTAAGAATAAAGATCTCCCAAGCTTTAATGAGAAACAGAGAAAATGGATTAACACCACTAGAAATGTTAAAAATCATTAAAGATGTACCTCAGGCAACATTGTATCGACATATACAAGTTTTGTTAGATTCTGGAGTTATTCGCATTGTGAAAGAGAAAAAAGTGAGATCAGTTTCCGAAAAATACTACGTTTTAAATGAAGAAGAGGCACGACTTAGTGGAGAAGAGTGGAAAAAATCTTCTAATGAGAAAAAGTTGAACTATTATTCTTATTATCAATTATCACTTATGACTCAATATCAAAATTACCTTACTAAATTAGAAGAACGAGATTGCTCAGAAGATGGTTCAACCTTTTCACTTTTAGAACTAAAGCTTGATGATGAAAGTTTTATTAACTTTCAAAATGAATTAAACGATCTAATGTTAAAATACTACAAAGCCACTAACCAAAGTGCTAAACAGGATTCTCCAATTCGAACCATTGGCGTTACCATTATTCCAGAATCATAAACAAATGAAAAAAGGCTGCCCCAAAACATGGCGCCATGAACCATATCCTTAACATATAGAAAAAAACACTACAAATAAAAAAACGAGTGTAAAACAGCTTACGTTTTACACTCGTTTTTTTTGAGTTACACCCACGCTTCTCTTCTTATCGGAGTGGCTTTCAGTAAGGTAGGCGGGTTTATAGAACAATAAAATATCCGCGTTTTAAACGAGGAATTAATTCAGATTTTATATCTTTACTAAGGCTTCTTTTATACTGCTGTATACTTCGTTCCAAAGCTGTTTATCTTCAGAAAAAGCTTGAGTCATTTTTTTAAATACTTCTTTTTGCTCTGCCTCGAAGCTTTCGTCATCCTTAGGTGGCAGAACTGATCGCAACTCCATAACTTTCTCTTGTACCTTTGGTGCACGAGGCCCCCAAACCGCTTTTTCTTCACCATTCTTATCAATAAATATAAAAATAGGAATTGAACGCGCTGTTCCATTTGTTAAGTATTGATCTATCAGCTCAAGGTTTTGATCACGTAAAACCATGTGAGTTTCAATATTTGCGGCTTCTGCAATGTTTAAAAGAATAGGTATATTCATCATCGCGTCTCCGCACCAGTCTTCAGTAATGATAATAACTCGAAGGTCTTTCGCTTTTAAATCATTAAAAAAATCTTGGTCTACCTCCGAAACAGAAAACCGATCATAAATCGATTGTAAGCTTTCTTTATGAACTTTCATCGAAGCAACAAAGTCTTTAGCAGGAATCCCCTTTTCAAACCATTCATTCAAAGTCGTCATCATAATTCTCCTATCTTTATTTATTTAAAAGTACCATAAACAACTTATGATTTCATTGTTTCCACTCTAATAATCAACAAGAATTTCCGAGTTGTGGATCACTAACAGCAGCCTGATAAAGTAAAAACATGTTTTCTTTCTCGTGTGAAAAGGGAAAACTCTAATTACAATTAAAAGCTAGGGCTAACTAACTATTATATTTTGAGCATTCAGTCAGTTATTTGCTGTGTACCGGTAATTTCCGGCAGCATCATGATTGGTGATTCTTCTATAAAAAAAAAAGTCATATATATAAGTAGGAGAAAAGAATGGAGAGGCTAGGATTTCTCCTTGTCTCTCTTTCCTTTGTCCGCACCTAATATATGCCTTCATTTGATGGATATAATGAAGATGTGAGAAATCTATTCCTTGCTCCCCTTAATTTACTATTTCTTCATTAACAAAGCGATTTTTTGGATTCTTTAATCCAAGGTGATCACGGAGAGTGTCTCCTTCGTAGTCCAAACGGAACAAACCCCTCTCCTGTAAAATTGGAACAACCATCTCGACGAAATCCTCTAAGTCGCCTGGTAACAGTGGAAATTGAAGCATAAAGCCATCTGCAGCTTTTTCGGTAAACCATACCTCCATTTCATCGGCTACTTGAGTTGGTGTTCCGACAAATCTATCACGTCTGGCAGGACTGAAAAATCTCGCATATAATTCACCGACTTTTAAGTCTTCTTCATCAATAATTTTCTTCATTTCATTAAAGTTACTTTGTATGCTATTTACTGATGGAAACTCAACATCCTTCGCTAGCGTATCTAAAGAGTATTTCGAAAAATCAACATTGCCCATATAACCAGAAACGAATTTCAAACTCTCATAAGGGTCGACGAGACTTTGGAGTTTATTGTATTTTTGAACGGCTATTTCTTCGGTTTCTCCGATAATAGGGGAAATGCCGTGAAGGATGTGGAGCTCCTCTCCGCTTCTTCCAAAATCCATTAAAGACGATTTTAATTCTTGATAATATCGTTTCGATTCTTCAATGTTATCCCAATGTGTGAAAACGACTTCGGCTGTTCGAGCGGCTAATCGCTGCCCTGGTAGAGAAGCACCCGCTTGAATAATGACCGGCTGTCCCTGCGCCGATCGTGCAATATTCAACGGACCTTTAACCGAAAAATAGTTGCCTTTATAATGAAGCTCATGCACTTTATCAGGATCAAAAAATTGTCCCGTTTCTTTGTTATACACAAATGCATCATCTTCCCAAGAATCCCATAATCCCTGCACAACGTCGATGAACTCCTCTGCTCGTTCATAACGATGATCGTGTGCCCAATGTTTATCACGACTGAAATTCAAGGCCGTCTCTCCGGTCGCATCAGCTGTTGTAACAACATTCCACCCCACCCTTCCGCCGCTTATATGGTCAACGGAAGCAAATTGGCGAGCGAGTACATATGGTTCACTGTAGGTTGTAGAAGCCGTCGCCCCAATGCCAATTTTTTCTGTCGCTGCAGCTAATGCTGTAATTAGTACAATCGGATCAAATCGATTAAGTATTTGAGGATGCGATTCATGATTAATGGCCAAACTATCTGCCACAAAGGCAAGATCAAATTTCCCTTTCTCCGCAATTTTTGACAGTCTTTGCAAAGCTTTCACATCAATACTTGCATTCGGATTTGATGCCGGATGTCGCCACGACGCAACATGCATACCTGTTCCAATCAGATAAGCAGCTAGCTTCATCTGTCTGTCTTGAGCCATTCTAATCTCTCCTTATTTATTAGAATATATCTCCTTATAACTGCTCAATTCTTTCAAGGTAATGAATGTTGGAATATAGTTTCCATTGTAAGTTTCTTCAATAAAATTAGCCGTTTTCTCTGATTGATAGAGATCAACTAATTTTCGGTAAATTTCATTGTCTTGATCTTCACTCCTAGCCGCTATGATATTAATATAAGGCTTTGCAGTACTACTTTCATAAATAAGAGCATCTTTTAAATTTAGTCCCGCTTCTACCGCAACTCCATTATTAATCACCGAACCAGCTGTATCTTCCATCACACGTGGAGCACTGGCACTATCGACAGGAACAATTTCGATTTTCTTCGGATTTTCTTTTATTTTGTCCTGTCCACCATTTCCGTCAAAGTCATCAACAACCTTTAAGAGTTTTGCTTCTTGTAATAACAATAAAGCTCTTCCCCAGTTTGCTGGGTCATTGGGCACAGCAATTTGTGCACCATTTGGAATTTCTTCCACCGATTTATATTTACTTGAATACAAACCGAGAGGAGCAATAATTGTAGTCCCAATTGGAACGATGTCTGTATCGTTCTTCGCATTAAATGAATCTAAATAGGCAATATGTTGAAAGGCGTTGATATCAATATCCCCTTCTGCCAGCGCTTCGTTCGGATCATAAGCCGATGAGAAATTAACAATTTCAATTTCCACCCCTTCTTTTTCAGCCTGTTCCTTTAAAAATTCCCATGTTCGAAGTTCAGAATTTCTAATCCCGACCTTCACTTTCGTTTGTTTCTCCCCCGCATTAGTTGAATCACTTGAGCAACCTGTCAATAACACCCCCAAGATAAGCAATAAAGGTAAAATACATTTTTTCATCATTTATTCCCCTCTCTGTCTGTTCAGTACCACCACTACACTCTTCTAATTTTTCGTTCGAGTATATTTCCTAAACTTTGTACTCCCTGAACTACAATTACTAGAATTACAACGGTGACGAATATCGTAATAGTGCTAAAGCGTTGATAGCCATATGTTATCGCTACATCACCAAGTCCACCGCCACCTATAGCGCCTGCCATAGCTGTAGCGCCTACTAAACCAATTGTTGCAGTTGTTATACTCAGAATTAACGACGCAAAAGCCTCAGGCATTAAAAACCTGAAAATAATTTGTAACGGTGTTGCTCCCATAGCTTTCGCAGCTTCAATAATGCCTTCATCTACTTCTAATAGCGAATTCTCTACAAGTCTTGAGATATATGGGCCAATATGAAGCACGAGTGGTACAATTGCTGCTGTCGTACCAATCGACGTACCAACAATTAGTCTTGTAAATGGAATAATCGCCACAAGCAAGATAATAAACGGAATCGATCGGAGAATGTTTACAATTGGATTCACTATAGAAAAAATAAATTTATTTTCATAAATATGACCTTTTCTTGTTACAACCAATAAAATGCCTAAGAATATTCCAATGATGCTTCCAAAAAAAAGTGAAATACTAACCATGTACAGCGTTTCCCACAATGCGTTTAAAATGAGCTCTTTGCTTACTTCCATCCTTCGTAACCTCCTTCACTTCAACCTTTTGATTCTTTATAAACTGAAATGCCCGAACAATTTCATCATCATTTCCTATTATTTCAACAATTAAATTACCAAATGGGATGCCTTGCAACTCAGTAATATTGCCGAACAGAACGTTTATTTCCACATTAAACTTCTTCGCTGTTTTTGAAACGATAGGCTGCCCAGAGCTCAATCCCAAAAAATCAATTTTAAAAATCCGGCTGAAATAGGTATCCTCATTGAGCAATCCATAAACACTTGATGGTACTTCATCGCGAACAACCGATCGAATGAAGTTACGTGTTGTTTCTGTACGTGGCCGGGCAAAAATATCGATCACATTTCCTGATTCAATCACGCACCCATCCTCCATCACTGCAACCCGATTACAAATTTCTTTAATCACTTCCATTTCGTGCGTGATAATTAGAATGGTAATTTTATATTCTTCATTTATCCGTTTCAATAGATTCAAGATTGATTTTGTTGTTTGTGGATCCAATGCCGATGTTGCTTCATCACATAATAGAATCGAAGGGTTTGTAGCCAAAGCACGGGCAATCCCGACACGTTGCTTTTGTCCACCTGATAGCTGATTTGGATAATTCATTGCTTTGTCTTCTAGACCAACAAAACGGAGAATCTCATAAACTCGTTCTTCAATCTCTTTTTTCTTTTTTTTACTTAACAATAATGGCATCGCCACATTATCAAAGACTGTTTTGGAATTAAGTAAATTAAAATGCTGAAAAATCATGCCAATATTTTTCTTAGCTTCACGCAAATCTTTTTCAGACATCTTTGCTAGATCTTTTCCTTCTACAATCACTTCACCTAAAGTAGGATATTCTAATAGATTCACAGTTCGGATGAGTGTACTTTTTCCTGCTCCACTAAAACCGATGACTCCGAATATATCCCCTTTTTCAACGGTTATATTAATCTCCTTTAACGCTTCAATTTTCTTCTCTCCGTCATCAAATACTTTTGAAACCTGGCGAAATTCAATCAAAGTGGCCACCTCCTCTTTTTAACTAGTTTGGTTTAGAAAACTCACTTCACTTAAAACGCAGGCACGACGGCTCCTTCATATTTATCTAAAATAAATTCTTTGACCTTTTCCGTCGTTAATGCATTCGCAAGCTTTTGGATCGCTTTATCGTCCTTATTGTCTGGACGAGCAACTAAAATGTTAACATATGGTGAATCCTTTCCTTCAATTATCAGTGCATCATCGAGAGGTTTTAACCCTCCTTCTAGCGCATAGTTTGTGTTAATGGCCGACGCTTCCACATCGTCAAGCGAGTGAACTAAAAGAGGGGAATCGACTGGAATGAATTCTAATTTTTTAACATTTTTTGTAATGTCCTCAATCGTATAATCCCCTGACTTAGAAGCATCCAACTCAATGATATTATTTGCCGCAAAAAGCTGTAACGATCGCGAAAAGTTTACTGGATCTTTCGGTACGGCTACTTTCGCTCCGTCTGACAATTCACCTATAGACTTAATTTTCTTTGAATAGACACCAAATGGTTCAATATGTACACCCTTCACATTAACCAAATTTAAACCACTATCTTTATTTACTTGCTCTAAGTACGGGGTATGTTGAAAGAAGTTTGCATCCAATTCTTTGTCTGCTGTTTGTTGATTCGTTTGAATACCATCCGTAGAAATCACTACATCCAGTTTCACGCCTTGTTTTTCTAAATCCGGTGCGATAAACTCTAAAATTTCTGCATGTGGTATTGAGGCTGCACTAATTTTCAAAGTCACTTCCTCATCCTTGTCTCCTTTACTCTCCGATGATGTTTGCTCATTATTTCCACAAGCTCCTAATATCAGCAATACTACTGTTAAAATCGTTACGGACAGCCATTTAATTTTCTTCAATGTTTCTCGCTCCTTTTTTTATCCTTTTATATTGGAATAACAAATATTTATCAGCTGCTTCATACCCGCTGGATGTTTTCTTTTCCTTCTATATGATAGTCTCTTCCCCTTAGAGAAGCGGAAGCGGACTCAACAACTGAAAAGATTGAATCCGTTCTGCTTCTGTTCGAAGCGGTGTATGCAAAATAAATTCATCCACTTGATAAACTTTCTGAAGTTCCTTTAGAATTCCGTTTACATATCCTGGAGTCCCAGCAATAACACTTGCGGTCTGCTCTTCAATTTCGTAAGCTTCACCAGCCTGCTTCTCAAATGACTCAGCCTGTTCACGTGATTGAACTGTCAGTGTCCGGCCACTTTGAAGATGAATTTTAAATAGTTTGTGATCGCTTGCCAGCTCCTCTGCTTTTTGTTGGGTAGGAGCTGCCACAACGGCTACTGATACCATAAAACGACCTTCTGGGTACTTGCTTCGGTAAGCAGAGGAAGCTTCTTTCAGCATGGTATCATCACTATTAATAAATCTGGCGAATACAAAATCCATTCCGAGGTTTGCGGCTAGTTGTGCACTGTTTGAGCTTGCACCAAGCAGAAAAGTTTCGGGCTTTTCAGGAGGTATCGGTGTTGCTTGAATACCAGAGAGCAAATGATCGTCATTGATTGAATTTTCAATAATTTCCCGCAATAAGGATGCACGTTCACCAAAATCTTTCCCATCATTTACAGTTCCAAATTGTAATGCTTTTGTTGATAAGGGAAATCCACCTGGTGCTTTACCAATGCCAAGATCTACCCTGCCCGGAGCAAGAGTGGATAAAACATGAAAATTTTCAGCGACTTTATAAGGACTATAGTGCTGAAGCATGACACCTCCTGAACCTACACGAATAGATGTGGTTTGCGATAATAAATAAGAAATTAATACTTCCGGTGAAGAGCCAGCAACTTGTTCCATATGATGATGTTCCGATACCCAAAAACGCGTATATCCCCATTCTTCAGCTTTTTGAGCTAGGTTTACGGTTTGCTTAAGTGCATCAACTGCCGAATTCCCAGGAAAAATAGGGCTTTGATCTAAAATTCCAAGCTTAAAACTCATATATCTCCCTCCAATCATTAATACCAAGTTAACCAATCTAGATAGTCAATTTGAATTGATTGAAATTCATCCTAACATTGTAAACAAGCACTTGACAACACCTTATTTGATAGAAAAATTTATTTAATTGATTAAAAAACTCTATCATTCGCTTATGAGTATGGAATACCTTTGCCAAATTACTTAACCTCACTTTCGCCTATTAGGGTTAAGAAATATTTTTTATAGAGATCTAATCTTCTAAACCCTATCAGAACTAAGAATCATCAATGAGAGGAAGAGAAAAGGATAGAGGAATCTATGAAAAACTTGAATGAATTAATGAACGAAGAGTGGCTATGTAGTTAAGGTAAAATGGAGGGGGGAATGTTCGCATCAGCTGACTTGCAGAAGTGAAAAGAGGCTCCCAACCGGATAAGTCATTCACGGAGCTTACACAATACAAAAGCAGCTATCTGAATAGTTAATTTGTGGTGGATTTATCATGCCTTTGCTTGAAATTAAGTTGCAGATATCCTTGGAATTACGAAAATTAGGGTGCTAGGCACGAACCAATTTTAGATCGTGTCTGGCACCTTTGTCATGTATGTTCACCACTTACCCTGGTTATGTAATAAATCCTTGGCACTTTCATATAAAAAATAAGCGGCTTTAATAATGGCTTTTTCATCAACAGTAAAAGCTGGATGATGCCAGTCTTCGTTTCCGTTTGTACCAAAAAAGGCAAAGGTACCGGGGATATGTTGAAGGTAATAAGCGAAATCTTCACCACCCATTGAAGGTTCTGGATTGATTACATGCAATGATTGCTGTCGAGCAGACCCGCGTGCCAACTCTGTGACTGCCGGATGATTAAGAAGCGCGGGGGGCCCAGGAAACCAACCAATCGCAGCTTCCTGTGAAAAAGCAGCTGCAATATGATTAACAATCGAATAAAACTTTTCTTTTACTTCTTCGCGGATCCCAGAATTAAAGGTTCGAATCGTTCCTTCGAGTATGGCGTCACCCGGAATTACATTCCAAGTGTTTCCACCTGTTATTCTCGTAACACTCACCACAGCAGAATCTAATGGGGATACATTCCGGCTGACGATAGTTTGAAGAGCGGTAATAAGCTGAGCCGCTGCCGCTATTGGATCTTTTCCGTTTTGAGGGATGGCCGCGTGGCTCCCCTTCCCTTGAAGAACAATATGAAAACGGTCCACTGCCGCCATTAACGGACCATCTTTTATCCCAATGGTACCGACAGGCAAATTGGGTTTATTGTGCAGCCCAATCACAGCCGCTACATCGTCAATTTGACCATCTTTTATCACATGTACCGCTCCGCCACCTAATTCTTCTGCGGGTTGAAAAAGCAATCGCACTGTCCCGCACAACTCTGATTGATATTCTTTCAAAAGGTAGGCAGCACCTATAACAGCTGCCGTATGAAAATCATGGCCGCATGCATGCATCACTCCTTTTACTTTCGAAGCAAATGGAAGCCCGGTTCGTTCCTCAATCGGAAGAGCATCGATATCTGCCCTTATGGCTACTGTCGGTCCGGGTTTGCCACCCTTTATATCTGCAAAAACACCTGTTTTCAATCCTGTATGACGGATCTCAATGCCCTCTTCCTCGAGCCACGTTTGTATCGATTTTGTCGTTTCAAATTCTTCATGTGATAACTCCGGATATTGATGTAAATGGCGCCGTATCGATATTAAGCGCTTTTCCAGCTCTCGACTCATACAGTCGCCTCCTTCTATAAATCTAAGCGATAGCATTTTACTAAAATATCATGATTTTGAAATTCTTTCGTTCGATCCCGTTTAAAGCCAAACCATTCGTATAGTTTAATGGCTTTATGCATCTTATCAGTAGAATGTAAATACAAACTGGACGCACCTTGTGATTTTGCATAATTTACACTAGCTTTTAATAATTCCTGTGCGATACCGCGTCCCCTTGATTCGGGGTGAACAGCCAACAACCGAATGATTGGTGAAAAAATTCCAAGTTCCGGCTTTTCATATGCTTTTTCAGATGACTGAAAAAGCTGTAATGTACCAAGGATATCCTGATTGCACTTTGCAACCAACACCTTATCAACATGTGGATTATCCACCGAGGATTCAATATTTTTTAAATATCCTTCCCAAGCTTCCGGGTTCGAATATTCATGTTCATATTGTTGATAACTTTCTACCAATAAACGGCGCACCGTCTCTTTATCTTCTTCAATCAATTCATCGACTACGATTGTATTAATCATACGTCCTCCTTTTGCCCCTTCCTTTAATTGGCCCTTTCTTCTAAAAACGATACGGAAAAATCTCTTGATATCCGGTTTAAAAATTTTCGTGTTCGCTCTTCCTTTGGAGCATTAAAAATCTCCAATGGTGACCCTTCTTCTACAATGACCCCGCCATCCATGAAAAGAACACGATCCGATATCTCTTTAGCAAAACTCATTTCATGGGTTACAATCACCATCGTGATGCCTTCCTGTGCAATTGTTTTTATGACAGAAAGCACCTCCCCGACCAACTCAGGATCGAGTGCCGACGTTGGCTCGTCAAATAGAATGACTTCCGGATTTAAAGCAAGTGCCCTAGCAATTCCAACTCTTTGCTGTTGACCTCCTGACAATTGAGAAGGGAAATAGTTATGCTTATCTCCCAAACCTACTTTTTCCAATAACAGCTCGCTTTCCCGTTTCGCTTCAGCTTTCTTATATTTTTTTGTAACAATTAGCCCTTCCATTACATTCTCCAAAACAGTTTTATGAGCAAATAAATTATAATGCTGAAAAACCATTGCCGATTGTCTTCTAAGGGATAAGATTTCCCTTTTGGTCGCCTTCTTAGACTTCACCTGTATATCTCCCACTTGAACAATTCCCTCATCTGGTTTCTCTAGAAAGTTCAAGCACCTAAGCAGGGTCGTTTTCCCTGATCCACTTGGGCCAAGAATGGTAACTACTTCTCCCTTGCCTATTTTCAAATTAATCCCTTTTAAAACGGGCTGCTGGTTAAATGATTTTTTTATATCTTTTAAATAAATCATTGTACTCCTCCTCGATTATAGGCAGTGGCCTTTTTCTCAATTAAAAACGAAAGCCCCTCTGCAATGATTGTGAGACCCCAATAAATTAAACCAGCAGCGATAAAAGACTCCAAAAATTTCAAATTGGTGGATGCAACTATATTGGCTGCTCCTGTCATTTCTTTTTGCGATACAATGAAAGCAATGGATGACGTATGCAAGAATCCAATGAAAATATTCGTGAAATTCGGGATGGACTGAGCAATGGCCTGTGGCAAAACTATTCGCGTCATGGCTTGAAACGAATTCATACCCACGGAATAGGCTGCCTCCATTTGGCCATTGGAGACACTGATAATTCCCGATCTGAATATTTCTGATAAATAGGCACCCGCACTCAACGATAAGGCGGTTAAGACAAATAAAATGATCGGAATGGAATTAGATTGAATACCTAAATCAAATTTTTTTGAAATTTGATCGATTAATAATGGAAAACCGAAATAAATGAGCATTATGTGCATAATAATCGGTGTTCCTCTAAAGAAGGAAACATATCCATTTGCAACTCTACATAGAAATTTCACTTTATATATCCTAATCAAGGCAACAGAGAGGCCGAGAATAAAACCTGCAAGAAGAGGAAGAATCGTTAAGATAAGTGTGATCGGAAGTGCTTTAATAATCTCCTTAAAAGCAGTCCAAATGAATAGAATATCAATCGTCAAGTCCTTCTCTCCTCCCTTTGTTATCCAGTAACAGACACATCAACAGTTTGATGCCGATTAATGCGATTTTCATAAAGTCTGAACATTTTCTCAAACAATAGCACGACTGCATAATAGATAACAGCTAATGAGAGATAGACCTCGAGAGCATGTGCAGTTGCGGCGATTAATGTCTCTCCCCTACCCATCATATCCATTACGCCGATGGTAAAGGCAAGTGAGGTGTCCTTCAAGGATCCGATAATAGAGTTTGCGATATTCGGAAAAGCAATCCGTATTGCCTGAGGAAGCACAATTCGAAAGAAACTTTGACTATTATTCATGCCAACAGAATAGGCCGCTTCCGTTTGCCCATAATCGACAGCCTTAATCGCTCCTCGGAATATTTCTGCGAAATGCGCCCCATTACTTAATGCATAAGTAATAATGACAAAATACAGAGCATCCATTCTTGAAATATCAATATTAATGAATAAAAGGATTGCAGGCAGTCCATAAAAAACTAGAAATAATTGTATTAAGATAGGAGTTCCCCGAATGAATGAAATATACAAAATGACTAATTGATTCAAAAAAGGGATACGAAATAATCTCAGGATGGCTGCCGCTATCCCGATGACCATTCCTAATAAAACGGATGCTGCCAGAATTTGCAATGTTACTCCAAGATAATATATTAGCGTCGGAATGAAATCGACGATTAATGAAGGATCAAATGCTTTCCCCATGCTTTAGCACCTCCGCGCTTACTGCTATCTAATTAAAATCCTACTGAATAGTCTGCGCCCAGCCACTTTTTACTTAGTTCGCTAACTACCCCATCTTTTTTCAGCTCCACAAGTGCTTCATCAATTCTCTTCTGTAAAGGCGTTTCGTCTTTTCTTAGTAAAAAGTATACTTTTGAATTAAGAAGTGGCTCACCCACAACCTTTTGCTGTGCATCTGCTTGTTTATTTAAGAAGTCGACTGCAAATGGTGTAGTAATGGTAGCATCCGCCCGACCAGTTTTGATTTGATTCTTCGTATCATCTACGCCTTGGCCAGAATAGACAATTTCAATACCGGCATTATTTTCTTTATTATACTTTTCAAGAAAAACAGCAGAATTGCTCGTTGCACTCACTATCGCTTTTTTTCCTTTTAGATCTTTAATGGAATGAATATCATTGTTGTCCTGATGAACTGTAACTTGAAGCGGAAAGACATTATATGGTTCTTTATTAAATAAAAATTTTTCTTTTCGTTCATCATTCACCTCCATTTGGTGAGCAACAAAATCGATTTTGTTCGTTTCTAAACTTAATAATAGATTCGAAAATTCCATCGTTTTAAATTCAAATTCATATTCAGGCAGCTTTTCATCGATTTGACGAACCAACTCGACATCATACCCTGTTAATTTACCATTTTTATCCAAAAAGCAAATATTAGGGAATTGCGTTCCTGTTCCGACAATGATTTTCTGAACTTTTTTATCTTCTGAATCTCCAGAACTTGATTTTGCTGTACTCGTTGTTTCTTTCGAAGAGCAAGCTCCCAAAAAAGTAAGTAGCAGTGCCATAACAATTAATAATGTTTTTTTCATCTCAAATTCCCCCGACGTTTTTAATTACTAACAATTGGTTCTTTATTTTCAATAATGCGATACAACGTTTCATCGAGAACTTTACGAAGATACACAATTTTTTCTCCATCGTTATCTCGTTCAGCAAAAATCTCATAGCCTCTTCTTTCATAAATGGAAACAAGCCAAGGATGACGATCAGCTGTCGCCAAATAGACAGCCGGCGCTTTCACCTGTTTCCGAAGTGCGTTTTCTTCCACCCAGGTTAACAAAGTCGAGCCAAAACCTTTTTGTTTGTATAGGGGGTCGACTGCAAACCACCAAATGAATGGGTATGGACTGAACTGATCAGGATCATTCCAGGGATGACGAACTGTCACAGTGGAAACAATTTGGCCCTCCTGTTCTAAAACGTAAGTGAGATTCCGCCGAATATTATTCGTCACTAGCTGCAAATCAGCTGTCGCAGCCAAAAAGTTAATATTCAATTCTCTAATTGGTTCATAAGCCCGAAGTGTAAGGTTCATCACTTCTGGGGCATCCTCTACAGTAGCAAGACGGATTAGCTGTGTCATGATTAACTCCCCTTTTCTATAACATATTATTTACACAAGAATAGTCGGATTTAAATCAGCAATTTCTCCTTTAACACTCGTTCCATCACTATTTCATCAAGTTCATTTCCATTTAAGAATATGTCAACTTCTTAAGTCTGCTAAATTTTGTTACTGTAAGCGTTCGAGTACTTTTTCAAGATGAGGTATTCCAATTTCCGTAACACTCTCATATACGTTACCTCGCCCAATTTCAATAATAGGCACATATCGAACACCATATTTGATTTCTAAAATATCTCGCCGTTCATCATGATCGGTAACATCCACCGTTTGATAAGCAATGTCCTTTTCTTTTAAGTATTGTTTAACCTCTTCACAATAGTGACATCCTTGTTTGGACCAAACGACGACAGATAGCGCTTCTCCCATTTCGTATTCCTCCTTCATTTTTTTAAATGATACTTCAATTATTGGTTAATCTTTTCTTTCGCATGACGATTTTCCGGGAATGGAAGCCCCAAGTTGCCTCTTAATGTTTCTGCTTCATATTCAGTACGATATATTCCCCTTTTTTGAAGGATAGGAATCACATAAGATACAAAGTCACTTAAAGCATTTGGAACACTTGAAGCAAAGATAAATCCGTCCGCCCCCTTCTCTTCGAACCATTGCTGAATCAAATTCGCTACATTCTCTGGAGTTCCAATAAAAGAAGTCCGAGGTGTAGTCTCCTTAAGTGCTACTTGACGGAGCGTTAACTGTTTCTCCTTCGCTTCCTGTTTAATTCGATCAGTCGTACTTCGGAAACTGTTTTTTCCGATGTCTCCGAGATCTGGGAAAGGTGCATCCAGTTCATATTGAGAAAAATCATGATGATCGAAGTATCGTCCCAAATAGTCAAGCGCCTTATCTATAGAAACTAGGTTAGCGAGTTCTTGATATTTGTACTCCGCCTCTTCCTCAGTTGTACCAATGATTGGCGCGATACCTGGCAGAATCACAATTTCATCAGGATTTCTCCCAAATGCAATAGCCCTGTTTTTTACATCTTGATAAAAAGTCTTGGCATCTTCCAATGTTGGTTGACCTGTAAAGATTGCATCCGCTTCTTTAGCGGCAAAATTTTTGCCATCTTCTGATGAACCTGCTTGAAAAACGACTGGTCTCCCCTGTTTAGATCTAGCAATGTTGAGTGGTCCTTGCACGGAGAAAAATTCTCCTTTATGTTTTAATTGATGCATTTTAGAAGGATCAAAAAACTCACCGGACTCTTTATCCCGAGTAAACGCGTCATCCTCCCAGGAATCCCAAAGTCCTTTGGTAACTTGTATATATTCTGATGCTATCCGATAGCGTTTGGCATGATCAGGGTGTTCTTCAATCGTTTTGTTATAGTTCAAGGCAGTACTCTCAAGAGGTGTAGTAACAAGGTTCCATCCGCCACGACCTTGACTAATGTGATCAAGTGAAGCAAATTGCCGGGCTACAGTAAATGGCTCACTGTATGAGGTGGAAACAGTTCCGACAAGCCCTATTCTTGATGTAAAAGCAGCGAGTGCGGATAAAATGGTCAGTGGTTCAAATCGATTTAAAAAATGCGGAATTGACTTCTCATTGATAAACAAACCGTCAGCAATGAAAAGTAAATCGAACTTTCCCTCTTCAGCCTTCTGGGCCTGCTCCTTATAAAATTCAAGACTAACACTGGCATCTGCTTGAATGTCAGGATGCCTCCAACCAGATATACTCCCTCCAACTCCATGTATAAGTGCTCCCAATTTCAACTTTCTTTGCTTGGACATTGATACTCCTCCTTTAATTTTCATAGAAAACAAGTGAATCCATTTTTAACTCTGCAGCCATCTACTGAACATCTTTAATTAATGAAGGCTTTCTTTTGGCCCGTAAAGTGATCCTCTTCAGTTAAAAGTGGACTTAACAGCTGAAAAGACCTGAATCGTTCTGCTTCTTTTAAAACCGGCGTATGTAAGATAAACTCATCTACCCCATAGTTTTCATGAAAATTTGTTAATATCCCTTTCACGTAAGAGGGAGTTCCAGCAATAATATTGGAATCCTGTTCTTCTATTTCGTAAGACTCCCCAGACTGCTTCCCAAATAACTCTGCTTGCACAAGTGTTTGGACCGTAACAGAACGACCACTTTTGAGATGAACTTTCACAATCTTTTGATCACCTGTTAACTGTTCTGCTTCTTGTTGTGAAGGAGCAGCAATCACTGAAACTGATACCTTAAAGCTCCCAGTTGGATAGATACTTTGGTAAATGCGTGCAGCATCTTCGAGTACAGTCTCATTACTATTGATAAATCGAGCAAATACATAAGCTATACCAAGATCGGCTGCTAGCCTGGCACTGTCAGCACTCGCACCAAGCAGAAACATTTTTGGTTTTTTCGAAGGGAGTGGTGTCGCTTTAATACCTGCAAGCGGGTGAGTTTCATTAACCGAATCTTCAATTATTTTTTGCAAAAAAGATAACCGCTCTTCGAAATCTTTTCCATCATTCACAGTACCAAACTGTAGCGCCTTCGTTGATAAGGGGAGACCACCGGGTGCCTTTCCAATACCAAGGTCTACTCTGCCAGGTGAAAGATTTGATAACACGTGAAAGTTTTCCGCCACTTTATATGGGCTATAGTGCTGAAGCATTACACCTCCAGATCCCACCTTAATCGATTTTGTTTGGGCCAACAAGTACGATATCAATACTTCTGGGGAAGATCCAGCCAGCTGTTCTGCATGATGATGCTCTGATACCCAGAAACGGGTATACCCCCATTCCTCAGCATGTCTAGCTAGATTAATAGTTTGCTGTAGTGCATCAAAAGCCGAAGTTCCTGGAAATATCGGGCTCTGGTCTAAAATGCCAAGCTTATAACTCATACTATCTCCTCCACGTTTAATTCATAGCTTACTTATAAGAATAATGGTTTATTTGTAATTGTGATTTATCCTATCACCTTAAACATGCTAATGGCAATACTTAAACTTATAGAAAGAATTATTGTATGGATAGGAAATTTCTATCAATGAAGGAGCAATTTTTCAAATTTCTGAACAGAAGACAGGATTTCATTCCATAATAAAGGAGCTTCAACCCCATATTTTAAATGTGTCAAATGGATGTGCTGCTTTATCTTGATTAAATGCGACACATCCACTTCAACCAGGGTTCCCTGTTCTAACTCTTTTTTAATACATAAATACGGTAAAAATCCAATACAGCTCCTGCTAAGAATTAGAGATTTAGCCACCTCCAAATGATCTACCTGAAATTCAATACGTGGCTCTACATGTGAGACCTCAAAGATTTTATGAACCTGGTTCCAATCAAATGCGCCGCATTCAAAAAATACTAGCGGCTCAGTTGCCAATTGCTGCGCTGACAGGTCTTTTTGAAATTGATAATGATGGCCTGGATACACAACTAAACGAATCGAATTATCAAGGACCTTGTGATTTTGGAGACCACTATGCGTAACATCCTTCATAAATGCGATATCCACCTGTTTCTGAAGCAATTTATCAACTAATGCATCGTTTGGAGCAGAAATAAACTTAAAGCGTAAATCAGGGTTTTCTTTTTTCCATAAAGGAAGAGCATATGGAATAAAGTATTGCGAAGTAATGATATTGGCGCCAATCGTTATTTCTTCGCGACAACTTCCTTTTTTTAACTGTTTTTTCCCCTGTTGATAGGTACGAATAATCTGATCCGCAAATGGAATAAATGCTTTCCCTTTTTCAGTTAATATAATCCCCCTGCCTTGCCGCTCAAATAATACCGAATCGAGTTCATTCTCGAGTGTTTTAATTCTTGCCGTAACCGTTGGTTGTGACAAGAACAGTGCCTCTGCAGCTTTATGAAAACTGTTAAAGTGAACAACATATAAAAATGCTTCAATATGATCAATATTCATCTATCCAACTCCTTATCTCCAATATGAAAGCAGGCTCCTTCACTTGTCGCGTTATAGAGCAATGAATGATTTTTCCATTTTATAGAGACTTTATTCGATTTTAATCATATAATTCCAATAAGTAAAGTGTATTTTATTTAGTTGAAAGACCAACAATTCACAATTTAAAAAGTATTGGCGCATACCATATTGGAGAAAAGTGAATTAAATACCACCCACTTCATTGTGTAAACGGACAATCTGAATCCAGTCTAGTGGCTATTCAAAAGAGAAAACACACAATATCTGTGTTAAATACCTGCTTAGCACCTGGTATTTTTTCTTCTACACGTTTTAATTAAGTAAAAACATAATATAAGGCAAGCTTTATATTCATGACATAAAACTTTGGATTGTTAATCCCAAAAGGAGAATATATATTGGCTAAAAAAATATTGATCACCTTAATGGCTATTCTATTAATAGGAATTGTTATTCCATTTGGGATAGTTATGGAATAACACCAACAAAGTTCTACTTTGTATCATGGGATGCATATGCTAAAATCGGGCTGGAACTTTCCAGGTATCTAGGTCTTTGTAGAATTAACTCCTCAGACATTACTTTCATTTGTAAGGTGGATTAAAATCAAGAAAGATGGAACATCCATCATTCGTTAGAGATTCTCGTATCCATCAATTGAACTCAGTAAGCTAGAATAGCTCCGACTTCTCCTTTTATTATAAAACTGACATATTTACGTTATTATTTTTTTCTCCTTATAAAAAAGAAAAGAAGGGTCATCCTAAAGGAGTAATTCAAAATAGGAAATAAGGAGAGAAAATAAATGCCTCAACAACAAATCGATGTCAATCAATTAAATCAAGCAAAAGCAAATGTTACTCTTACACAAACTTTACTTAGTCAAGCAATTGAAAAATCCTCATCGGACCCAACATTGGCACAAGAAGCAATTAAACAAGCTGCTTCGGAAATCGCACAAGCCCAATCATATGTAAGTCAAGTATACAGTGTAATGCAAACTCAAAAAACGGAGTAAATTAAGAATAGAATGTCACAAAAGCTAGATGATAAGAGGCCTATACCCATAAGTGGATTAGGCCTTTTAGTTATTCACATAGTTTAGCAAACCTTAAGGCGCCCCTGTTTTTCTTAAAACCACTATTATAAGGTGGAATGCTTTGAGGAAATTTAAACGTATTAAATGGATCATATGCAGTTTTTACTTCTCGAAGCCGTTTAAAATTTTCTCCATAATACGCTGTTGGCCAATCTTTGATTTGCCGATCAGGCCAATTCACATAGTCACCAGTCGTATACGGTGATAATGCACTCCTTAATTCTTTGATCCAACGTATGTTTTCCCTTTCCTCTTCAGGATTGTTCCAAGTAGCTAGGTATTCCTGTGCAATAATGGCGTCCCGGTAATAGAAAGCCGTTTTCTTTGGTTCGACCTTACCTGCTGCTCCTCCAAGAGATTGGTGCCAAATGCCTGAATTTTCATTTGGTGCTTTTTCCAAAAATTGTTTCATCGTCAAGATCGCTTTCTTTGGAAAAGGTTTATTAAGAAAAGATCCTGATCTCTTTCGATGGGCTGATTGGTTTCCACTCGGGTCGTCAAAGAACCATACAGCTTCAATATATGGAACTTCCTTTATCAATACACTAGTTGGTGAACCGGTTGTCGTTAAAGGCTGAAGAAGTTGCTTTAACCTAGATGACGTACCGACAAATTCACCTTGAGCGATAATTTGATTTACTTCCTTTGACTTAAACTCTATTTCTGATGTTAGTCGGTCATCCGTGTGAGGTGCCCAATTTTGCCATGCATTAAATACTGCTTCGAAATCTTCCCATCCCCATGTAATGGAGAAAACTGAAACCCTAGAAATAGGGTGCACCTTGAATGTAAAGGACGTGACAATGCCAAAGTTTCCTCCTCCCCCGCCGCAGCAAGCCCAAAATAAATCACTATTATGATTCTTGTTTGCTTTAATAAGTTCGGCACCTTTACTCCCACTCGCTCTTACCATTTCTATAACATGCCAATTCCCCCGCCGAGCGTAAGGCCGACAAGGCCTACACTGCTTTCGGTACCTGCAGGGATAGTCGTGCCGTATTCCCATAATTTATTATATACCTTCCCTAAATTAGCTCCGGCTTCTATTTTTGCAATCATTTTTTCACGATTGACCTTGATTCTATCCATTTCGCTGACATCAATAATAAGACCGCCATTTACTAATGAAAAATTTTCATAGCTATGTCCACCCGAAAAGGTATATGATTCTCCCTCGCCCACTTTAATGCATTTTGTACATCCTTTGTATTCTGACAAAATACAATTATCTTTGGGAATTTTGGGAAGCTTAAATTATTATTTATTCTTGCCTGCTCATATTCAGAATCACCAGGTGTAACGATCCGCCCGGTAAGCTTTGTCTTTTCCAAAATATAACCCCCTTTCTCAGATGATGTAGAGAGGATGCTATTTACTATGAAAATCTTTAGGAGAAGACACATTCTATAGGCAGGAAAGGATTTCAATTAATCTAATTCATACTTTTAACTCAACATCCGTACCTTAAAAAGTAGGATATATAGTTTTTCTATATGATAGAGCACACTTAACTAGCAAGTTTTCATGTTTTACTCGTGAATTTTCATGATTTACTCGTGAATTTTGCAGTTTTACTCGTGAATTCCACCAATTTACTCGTAACAATTTCAATAAACTTAACAAGTGATAACAGTATGCACTCTACTCGCCCCCCTTCTTTGTTGATTCACGCAGCTAAAGTGCGTACGATAGAAATAAACGGAACAAAAGGGAGATGGATTGATGTTGAAAGAAAAGATCATTGCTTGCTTTAGTGGTGGCAAAGATTCCACGTATATGCTTCATAAGCTGTTAAAAGAAAACAAATATGAAGTCGTATCATTGCTTACAACCGTAACAACTGATGATGAAACATCCGGACACATGGTTGATTTTAAATTGATTCAAGCTCAAGCAGAATCCATTGGAATTCCATTATACAAAATTCAATATCCTTTATATGATGGGAAAGGTTTTGAAAAAGGCCTTATTGACGCCATGAATTTTTTTGGCAATCAAGGTATCTCAAAAATTGCATTTGGAGATCTTTTTCTGGAGGATTGTATCGAATACAAAAAGAACTTAGTTGAGTCTAATGGTTATGAACTAATCCTTCCTTTAGCCGAAATCAACACAAAAAAGCTAGTCCAGGAGTTTATTGATTTAGGGTATAAAGCGAAAATTGTCAGCATTCGTTTAGATAAGCTCGATCCTTCTTTTTTAGGAAGAGATTTGGACCAAAAATTTATTGAAGATCTACCAGATGATGTAGATCCATGTGGTGAGTTTGGTGAATATCACTCATTCGTATATAACGGAGACATTTTCTCTCATCCGATACAACTAGACTTGGAAGATAAAATGTTTGTACTTCCTGCCAATCCATTATTCAGCGAGGTTGGCTATAAACGTGTAGTAAAAGTTTAAATTCTTCATTAATATTGTCAGGTGTTCCAATCGCCAGCACTTTTAATAAAATAAAAAAAACATGGTCATAAAGCAACCATGTTTTTTTCTACTCATATAGCGGTGTCTACACTAAAAGTTATTTATTGAAAAATTCTTTGTTAATTTTTTCAGCCTCAGCCATGTATTCTGTTTTAATCCCGCTTTTAACTCCCCAGCAATAGAAGCCAAGTGCTAGACATGCGATGACCACCATATCCCAGCCAAATGTAAGAATATTTTTTCCGCCGAACTTCTCACTTCCAATATAAGAAATCAAAATCATACAACCTAAGTAAAGAAGCATCCAAACACCTGATAAAAATTGTTTTTTGAATCCATTCCATTTATTTTTTGCTTGATAATAAAAGTAAATAGGAAGTCCAATGGCAATGATGAAAACGACTTCTCCTGTTAATGGCCAACGAGCCCAATATAAAGTAAGCGATGCAAAAACAAATCCACACGGTGCAATAATAGAAGCACCTTTTAAGTAAAATGGACGATTAAAATGAGAAGCTGTACGTCTTAATGTTGCCAATGCAACTGGCCCCATGATATACGAAATAAGTGTAGCAACTGAAATCACTTCAGCAAGTACGCCCCATCCGCGGAATAAAAATAAAAAGATAAAACATACTCCTAAGTTTAATAACATCGCTGGACGAGGAACACCATAAAGTGGATGTAATGTACCAAAGATATTCGGTAAGTACCCATTTTTCTGCATTCCATAAAGCATACGCGAAGTTGTAGCTGTATAAGTAGCACCTGTACCAGACGGTGATACAAACGCATCTACATACAATACAATCGCTAACCAGTTAAGACTAAGAGCAATTGCCAAATCAGCAAAAGGTGAATTGAAATTCAGATGACTCCATCCGTTCACAATCATAGACGGATCAACTGCACCGATAAACACAACTTGTAATATAACGTATATAAAACCTGCAATTAGAATAGACCCAATAACAGCAATAGGTATAGACTTATTCGGCGACTTAGCTTCTCCTGCCATATTAACGGGACTTTGAAATCCATTAAACGCAAACACGATACCAGAAGTAGCTACTGCTGTTAAAACGCTTGCCCAACCATATGGTGCGATCCCTTGAGAACTTGTAAAGTTTTCACCATGAAATCCAGCAAAAAATAACGATCCTGCCATTACACCTGGAACAATTAATTTAAAAATAGTAATAAATGAATTTGCCTTAGCAAAAAGGTTAACTGTCCAATAGTTGACGAAGAAATAGAACAATAGTAGTAAAGAAGCTATGAATAATCCTTTAATCGTTAAGATATTGTTATCAACTAAAGAATGAGTCCATCTGGCCCATTCCCAAGGCCACGTACTCATATATTGTACTGAAGCAATGGCCTCAACAGTAATAGTCGAAGCGATAGATATCCAGTTTGCCCACGCAGCTAAAAATCCAATAAAAGAACCATGCGAATATTGAGGATACTTAACCATTCCTCCAGCTTCAGGAAACATTGCCCCAAGCTCTGCGTAAGATAATGCGATAAATAAAATTACAACCATACCGATAATCCAAGAAAAAATAGCTGCTGGTCCTGCAATCTGGGCAGCTTTCCACGCTCCGAACAACCAACCTGAGCCGATAATAGAACCAATACCTGTCATAGTTAAAGCAAAAGTCCCCATCTTTCTATGCATATTACTCATCTCTACCTACACCTCTTCCTAGGAAAATAAAAAACACTTGATCTAAAAAAATCAAGTGTTTGCCCAGGCGCGCGGCTTATACTCTATATGCTCCCCCATGGTACTCCATGTTGCGCCAGTTACATATAGAAAAATAGTTTTTTCTTAGTATATAGGATTATTTTAAATTTCACAATACTTGAAAAACATTTATATTTTATAAATAATTCCATTGTTTTTTCGGAATTCACTATTAATATTCTTTTTAATTTGAAAAAATTAGGTGGATTAAGCTTCAAAAAACAAACATTCGATTTCTAGAACTACATACTTCAACAATATAATCATTTCCCTTTAACATTATACTTAAAAATCTTTAATAGCTTATATGTGCAAAATAAACCGTTCATAAATTATATCCCAACAACATTTGCATAGAAGTAAAGCACAAGTTAGTTACAACCTAATTGGATCTAACAGAGGAAATACTTGAAATACTTCATACCTTTTTTGAACATATTTTTACAATAACTTATCGGTTTTCAATTTCACTGGATTATTCCCCCTTTACTCCCAGTGTTCTTTTCTTCCGCAAAAAAAGTCATGCACAAGTTGGGGAAAAAGCCTGAGGGATGAAGATCTCTCTTTGCTTTGTCCACAATTTATGCACAACTTTAATTAGTGTCTATTATATTTAAACTAACTGTGAAACACACTCGGCATAGCTAGAATGATGAACGTAGATTAATAGTATTTTAATGTTTCCTTTAACAAGATGATGTCCCTAAATCCTTACTTGCTTCTTAACTGGAAATATCATCATCGGTCTTAGCCTCTAATGGTACTCGCTTCTCCATTTTTAAAATGTAATAACTTGCTACGACTATAGCTAGGAAAACGACCCCAACAATCAGGGAAATACGAGTACTAGGGTTAATCCACATACCAACCAGCACCATCAGTAAAAATGCAATTGTTGCATAGTTGCTGTAAGGGGCAAAAGGCATTTTGAACGGGTGGTTTTCCATTTCCTCAGCTCTTACCTTTCTGAATTTAAGCTCACTAATAAGTAAGACAAACCATGGGATCATTCCAGGTAGAACACTAGCACTGTAAACATAAAGGAATAGTTGTGGCGGTGCAAGGTAGTTCAAGACAACACCAATTGCTAAACCTAAAAGGACAGCAATCGTACAATAAGCTGGCACTCCATTTTTAGATACTTTCGCAAAGATTTTAGGAGCTTGACCGTTCATTGCTAGAGTGTAAAGCATACGACCTGCACTGAAAATCCCACTATTACATCCAGACATCGCCGCTGTGATTACGACAAAGTTAATAATACCTGCTGCTGCAGTAATACCTATTTTAGCAAAGGTTGAAACAAACGGACTACCGATGTCATCTAGTTGGTTCCAAGGAAAGACTGTCACGATGACAAAAATAGCGCCAATATAGAATATTAAAATACGCCAAATGATGCTTTGGATAGCTTTTGTTACAGTCTTCGTTGGATTTTTCGCTTCACCCGCAGTGATACCGATAAGTTCAACGCCCTGATAGGATGCTACAACAAGGGAAAGCGCAAAGAAGAACCCTGTCCAGCCCCCGGTGAAGAAGCCGCCATTTGCCCAAAGATTTGATAATCCAATTGCATCACCGCCATTTCCAAATCCGAAAAAGATAAGACCTAGTCCAGCAATAATCATCAGTACAATCGTTATAATTTTAATAAGCGCAAACCAAAATTCAAATTCCCCGAAAGATTTTACAGAAATGAGGTTTGCAGCCCCTAGGATAACCATGGCAATCACACCTGGTATCCATGCGGGTAAATCTGGGAACCAATACTTCATATACATTCCAACGGCAATTATCTCGGACATTCCGACGATTACCCACTGAAACCAATTACTCCATGCAGTCATATAACCTGCTAAAGGATGAATATAGTTACTCGCAAATGTTGCAAACGAACCCGTAGTAGGCTCTAAATAAAGCATTTCTCCCATAGAACGCATGATGAAAAATATAAAAAGACCAGCGATAGCATAAGCTAGCATTACAGATGGTCCAGTCCATTTAATCGTACTTGCTGATCCCATAAATAACCCAACACCAATGGTACCGCCCAAAGCGATCATCTGAATATGACGTGCCTCTAGCCCTCTCTTTAATTCTTTGTTTGACATGATTAATTCCTCCAGATGTAATATTAGCGACTATGCTTCGTACAAGGTTATTAAAGTTTTTTTCTAGTCCCTAATTAACTCTCAATTTAGATTAAAACAACTGTTGATTCTTTTTCCATACTTAGATTAGATTTGAAAAGTTCCAATTCTTTTTCATATCGCATAATTTATAATCTTATCTTATAATAATAAATATTCTGTAAAAAAACAAATGTATTTCTAGAGGAAACACTAACCAGTATAAAAAAATTCAATCACTAAAAGTGATATTAGATATATTAGTATTTTAAGAAATCAATAAAATAACATGACCCTAATAAGATAAGGTGGAATTTAACACAACCAAAGAAAACCCAGTCTTTAAAGACTGAGCTCAGTTCAAATGGCCTTGTTCTAGAGAAAGTTAAGGGAGTTATTATAGAAAAAAGTCAAACTTTAGTTGCAAATATATTGACTTTCAAGAAGTTTAATCCGATCATATAACTCTTTGTTTACAAGTGTAGGCACTCCGTATTTCTCACCTAATTTTAATACCGTACCTGCAAATAACTCAACCTCACTGTAACGTCGAGCTTCGATATCTTGAGCCATGGATGGCTTTCCTTCTGGGCTTAATGTATCCAATACACTTAACCAATAATCCAGATCTCTTTCCGTTAAATGAATTCCTTCTTTCTCTGACAGAACGATAACCTCTCTCATGGCAGAAATCATCATTTCTCTTGCATGACCATTTCGTTGAATTTCACCATAATTACTTTTATAGACAGCAACAGTTTGATTGACACCAACATTCAGCATAAATTTCCCCCATTGCCGCTTATACATATCCGTGTCTATCTCATATGGAACCTTCATTTTTTCAAAAAAATCTGCCACCTGCTGAACCTTTTCTGAAACCAATCCAGGTACCCGCTCACCAAAGCAGAGCATGCCCATATGTTCGTATGTCAACTTATTTTCTTCTTTAACAGCATCCATACCTTGTGCAACACAATATAAGACTTTATCTTTTCCATACGCCTCACCAATAATCGCTTCACTTGTGATCCCATTCAAAGCAGAAATAATAATCGTCTGTTTTCCAATTTGATTCTTCACCGCTTCAATAGCATCTTCCAATCCACTAAATTTAACAGTAAAAATCATCAAATCTGCAGGCTCGCCTATTTCTTCAGGCGTTACATAATGAAAGTCACAACGCTCACCATTGCAATAAACCCCATCCTGGACATATCTCTTTATTCTAGCTGTATCCGCAATAATCCTCACATTCTTCTTCGGCATTTCCTTTGATAAATGATGTCCATATAAAATGCCCAGTGCTCCTAATCCAACAATTGATACTGTCTTTATCGCCATAGCATCTCTAATTCCTTTCACCTTTTTACCTAAATATTATCACACTATTCGGAAAACAGTCGCGATTAAAATGCCAGTTCAATGGTATGAATTGATTAGAAAAACCACCTAGAAAAGCTACAATATTGTGAAATACCAATAATGACACGAGGGGTTTGTAACATCCTTACAGCTTCCTTTTGGTTCATGTATTTCACCAAAAAGCAAATTAAGGCTTAAACGAAGTCTACTCTTCTGCGGAACGATAACCACAAAATTTGTTGTTGTTTTTTGTATTGATTTTAAAGTGGACCCGTTAACTATCAGCTACAGTCACTATGGCTTTTCCAATCACTACTTTTATAGAATGTTGATATACATCAACTACATTACCCGCTAACTTTCCAATTTCCATATTGACCTATAGAATAAACAATGATAGAATTCCAATATTATATTGACGTTATTTAAGTATAATGACAAATGACCGAAGGAAGATTCAATTCTTCTACAAACGGACATTTATTACAACCGCATACTAGCAAGCGTTGAATGCTATGGATCACACTATAGCAGGAGCAGCTTCTGGAGAGACTGTACATAGTACAGCGCCGAAGGATTCACAATCTCAGGCAAAAGGACAGAAGAGTAACGAATGATGAATTGTTATTCTTAAACCTGACGAGATTGGTAGTATCCAATCTCTTTTTTTATTGTCCAAAATCCAAGATATTGCCATTCAATGGCATAAGCGAGGTGAAAACAACGAGCTACACGAGATGTAGAATCACGCTCCACACGACTAAGATCATAAACAACGGGAGATGCTCAAATTGGCTAAACAGGAATTGAAAAGAGATTTAAAAAATCGCCATGTACAATTAATTGCAATAGGAGGAACAATTGGTACCGGTTTATTTCTTGGATCCGGTAAAGCCATCCAATTGGCAGGCCCCTCCATTATCTTTTCCTATCTTATTATAGGGATTGCCTTATTTTTTGTTATGAGGGCTTTAGGGGAATTACTTTTATCCAACGCCGGTTATACGTCATTCACCGAATTCGCTACCGAATATATCGGGCCGTGGGCTGGATTCGTGACCGGATGGACCTATTGGTTCTGTTGGATCATGACAGCCATGGCTGATATCATCGCGGTTGGTGTCTATATGCAATATTGGTTCAATATCCCTCAATGGATACCAGCTCTTGCTTGCCTGGTCATTCTGTTAGGGTTGAATCTATTGACCGTTAAATTGTTTGGAGAACTTGAATTCTGGTTCGCGCTCATTAAAGTCATCACGATTATTGCCTTGATTATTGTAGGCATCATCCTGTTAGTCATTGGCTTCAAAACCAATACAGGAACCGTTTCACTCACCAACCTTTGGAGCCACGGAGGCATGTTTCCGAACGGCGTATCCGGCTTCCTGCTATCTTTACAATTGGTTGTCTTCTCCTTTGTAGGGGTCGAATTAATTGGTGTTTCTGCAGCAGAAACAGCTAACCCGAAAAAAAATATACCATCAGCCATCAATAAAATCCCGGTCCGAATTTTACTTTTCTATGTAGGTGCCATACTCGTCATTCTATGCGTCAATCCTTGGACACAGCTGGATGCATCAAGCAGTCCATTCGTAGAAGTCTTTACACTAATCGGCATTCCAATCGCTGCAGGGATTATCAATTTTGTTGTCCTGACATCCGCTGCATCTGCCGGCAACAGCGGTTTATTTTCAACAAGCCGTATGCTTTATACATTAAGCAATAATAACGATGCTCCTGCAAAATTAGCAAAATTAAATAAACATGCTGTTCCAAGTAATGCCTTGGTTACATCGGCAATCGTCGTCTCCCTAGGGGCATTGCTAAGCAAAATGATACCTGAACAGGCCTTTACAATAGTAACTACAATCAGTGCCATCTGTTTTATTTGGGTTTGGAGCATCATCTTGATTTCACATATCAAATATACGAAAAAACGTCCGGACTTGAGAGCCCAATCTACATTCAAAGCTCCTTTTACACCCTTTATCAATTACGTTATTTTAGGATTATTTCTGTTCATCCTAATCGTTATGCTATTCGCTGAAGCTACACGACTTTCACTGTTAATGACGCCAATCTGGTTCATTCTTCTACTCGTACTCTATAACTATCAGAAAAAAAAGTAGCTATTTTTCATGGTCGCAGGAATTAAAAGGAAGGGACACTCCCTTCCTTTTTTTCAATTTATTTTGCTAACACAGAGAAGTGCTACTAAAATATATAATGCAGCCACAGTAAATTTTATATTAAAATAGTGTAAGGTACTGTAATTCGATATGAATGACTTTTCACTTAGAATGGAGGGGTTGGATTAATGAAGATTATTTATATACTTACTCTAGTTCCTTTTATAGGCATATTAGGATTTCTTCCGTTCGTTAACAGAATAGAACCTTATGTATTAGGGATGCCTTTTAATATGTTTTGGATGGCTATGTGGGTGGTCCTTACATCCGTTATTTTGGGCATCATGTATAAGTTGGACCCCAGAAATCGGGAAGGTGACCAGGAATGAATATTTCCCTCTTAATTATTTTAGGATTTTTACTTTTATCAATCTTTTTAGGTATTCGATCTTCAAAAGGAAAAGACATGAATTTGGAACAATGGACAGTTGGAGGCCGTGGTTTTGGTGCTATATTCGTCTTTCTATTGATGGCTGGAGAAATTTATACGACGTTTTCCTTTCTTGGCGGCAGCGGCTGGGCTTATGGTAAGGGTGCACCCGCTTTATACGTCCTTATTTACATTACTTTGTCTTATGTATTGTCATATTGGCTTCTTCCGGAAATATGGAAATATGCCAAAGAAAATAGTCTAATGTCTCAATCTGATTTCTTTGTAAGCAAGTATAAGAGCCCAAGTTTAGGAATTCTGGCAGCACTTGTCGGTGTGGTATCTATGATTCCAGTGATTGTCGTGCAACTTAAAGGATTAGGGATTATTGTTTCAGAAGCATCTTATGGAGCAATTTCAATGTCTACCGCGGTCTGGATGGGAGCAATCAGCCTTACCATTTATGTTATGATTTCTGGAATACACGGCTCAGTTTGGACAGCAGTCATTAAAGATATCATGATGATCGTGATTATAGGATTCTTAGGAATTTATCTTCCTATTCATTACTTTGGTGGTTTTCAACCGATGTTTGAGGCCGTAAATGCAGCCAAGCCTGGTTTTCTAAAGCTTCCTGAACAGGGGCTTAGTGTTTCATGGTTTATCTCCACGGTAATATTGCTTGTATTTGGTTTTTACATGTGGCCCCAAGTTTTCAGCGCTGTCTATTCGGCGCGCAGCGGGAAAGTATTTCGTAAAAATGCTATAATCAGTCCGTTATATACGCTCATGTTGTTATTTGTCTTTTTTGTAGGATTTACTGCTATATTGAAAGTGCCTGGACTCGTTGGGGCAGATGCAGACCTCTCATTGCTGCGCCTTTCTATTGAGACCTTTGATCCATGGTTTATAGGCATAATCGGCGGAGCTGGAATGCTGACCGCATTAGTACCAGGATCCATGCTTTTAATGAGTGTGGCTACACTGCTCGCGAAAAACGTCTATAAGGAATTTGCACCTGCAGTATCCGACCGGAACGTTGTAAGATTAGCAAAGTTCCTCGTTCCTGTTATTGCATTAATAGCAGTCTACTTTACCTTAAACGGCGGCGAAACGATGTCAGCATTAATTCTCATGGGATACAGTCTTATCACACAGTTATTTCCGTCTCTTCTCTTTAGCCTGAAAAAGACTAATACCATCAACAAATATGGAGCGATCGCCGGGATCATCTGCGGATTGGCCATCGTAACCTACATTACGCTTAGTCATTCAACCATAGGTACCTTGTTTCCATCCTTACCACAGGCAGCGAAAGATTTGAATGTTGGAATCATTGCCTTGGCGGTCAATTTCTTGGTTATGATTACTGTAAGTCTCGCTTTCAGAAAGCTCTCGGTTCAGTTAGATCCCGCAAAATAATCTAAATCTGTTAAAGATATATGAAGTACTTCTTTGACGGTGGTTTTTTGGGGATTAAAAGTGCACCGTAAATTATACAATCGAAAGGCTCAGTCAAAAGACTGAGCCTTTCGATTGTTATGTATTCCATACCCCATAAAGGATACACGCTTCTTTTTTAGGCGTTTTTCTCCCTTAAACCGTCTATTTTTCTCTTAGTACATGAGTAATGAGTGACAGCATGAGTCATGGTAATCAGCAGATTCTTTTATTCTTTACTATGTTAAACGATAATGTTGAAAATTCATCAAATTATTACGACTCAATTGTACATATTCCCAAATCCATAGAGATCATAATTATTTTTCTAATTGACTTACGTGATTTGGACTGTAAAGCATTTGAACACGAACACAGTCTATTGGTGTATTTATAGGTATCTCTATGAAAAATTTTAGCTGCCATATCTGAGTTTTTTGTGCCTGGCGGCTAGTAGGCTTGTCCCAAGGTGGGTAAACGCGTATTGCTCGTTTACCACCTTTACCTTTATTAGATACTATATTCTGCTCAAATAAAACAGCTTTTGGAAATACAAACTGACCAAAGTTATTACCTTTGCGAGTACTAATAACAAACAAATCAACTGGATCTGATATGTCATATGGTTGAATCGCTCCATCCCCAATTCTCTCCCACAAAGTCACAAATTGTCCAACCTTTGTAGGTGTGATTTTAGCCACACGAAATCTAATGGAAAGGGTATTCAACTTGAATATATAGGCTCCATATTCAGCGTTTTGTGCTTCTATTAGTAGTTGTGAGAACTCAAACCTGCACGGGCTATAAACATGTTCCTTTGTTGCAAGAAGGTCACTATGAATAGTGTCAGAGGAAGCCCCGGAATTTTGAACGCTGAGATCTGATTCTAATAAGTCTTGATTTTTCTCATCCATCTGTTCTAATCCTCCATTTTAAAGCTTTCTAGTCATTTTACTATTTTCTCTTACAAAGCCATTCGATACATCTCACTCTCGTTCTGTTCTTTCATTTTAGAACATTTGTTCTCTATATTCAATTATCAACAGCATTATTTATCAGAGCCCTAGCCCTGTAAATAGTAGATGACATTTAAATAAAATGGAATGAACCTAAAAAAACCCAGGCAACTTCCTCCCGGGTCTTTAAACATTATGCTGACTTTGACACAGTTCTGCTTACGGGATTTTCCAAAGCTGCAACCTCAATATTCCACTAAAGCTTTCCTTCTATCATTCAAAGCTTTAACAATTTCCTTATATTCCTGCACCTGCTGTTCTAGTTTTTGTTTTCTATTAACAATCATCCTTGAAACTTCTTTCGGACTAGGTCCACCTTGAATGCTTCTAATCTCCACAAAATATTCGGGAGAGATGATTTTTTTCCATTCGTCTTCTGCTATATTCACTGTAACGAATTCATTAATAATCTTGTTAATGTCTTGTGTGTCCCAGTCATATAACTCTTTCCCTTCACTTATCGACCGTTTTGCAATATGACTAGCTATGGAATGAGCTTTCCTAAATGATATCTCGTAATCTCTTGATAGAGTATCTGCTAATTCAGTAACCGTGATACTAGATTTTGCGGCCATTTTTTTTGTATGTTCTTCATTTACTTTCAAGGTTGATATGACTGCATACATTAGTTTCATGACACGGCCTGCATTCGAAAATGCTCGATATAAATGCGGCTGTAAATCATCTTCCGTATCGACGATATCACCAAATGGAGTATTGTGGATCATATTCATTGCAGCAAGCGCATCACCATACGCACTGCTGGCAATCGATCGGGAATGTTCAATTGATACTGGATTTCTTTTTTGCGGCATGATACTGCTTACTTGAACATAAGGATCTGCCACATAAAATGTACCAAACTCCCTTGTCACATGCTGCAAAAAATCTTGAATCCATCTTCCAGTATTGACCATGCACGTCATAATTGCAGTCGCAGTTTCTAATAAATAATCGGCCCCGCCAATCGAGTCATAAGAATTTTCAACAACCGCCTCAAAGCCAAGCAATTCAGCGGTACGATTCCGGCTGATCGGAAAACCAGTTGTGGTTAATGCGGCCGCTCCCAGTGGGGATAGGTTCACCGTTTCATAGGCTGCCCATAACCGTCCAATATCTCTTTGAAGAACATCATAAATGGCTAGAAAGTAGTGGCCTAATGTAGTCGGCTGAGCTGGCTGAGTATGCGTGTAACCCGTAATATAGGTTTCTATATGCTTTTCAGCTTGCACCAAGAATGACTCACTCAATTGGTCTGCATAGCCAATTAATTGAAGAAGATGGCCTCTCAAAACAAGCCGATACATGGCAACTCCCATATCATTACGACTGCGACCGATATGAATCTTTCCTGCAAGCTCATGACCGATTTCTTCGCCAATCTTTGCCTCCATCATGAAAAATAAGTCTTCGAATTGAGGTTGATAGGTCAGGAGGGTGAGATCTGTTTGAGCCACTTTCCGAATCCCATCCAGCATAATTTTTGCTTCTTCTTCTTTAATAATCTTTTGTTCTGAAAGCATGATCACATGTGCTCGATGAATATCGAACATCACATGAAATAAGTAATCTCTTTGATCATTAAAAACGGGCATTAGAAGCTCTTCTACATATGTTTTTCCTGGAAAAACACTACCTTCATTTTTGATAAATTCATCCAGCTTGCTCATCTTTTTACCCCCGATTTATAAGGCTTTTTCTGCTTTGATTCCAAAAAACTTGTTCGAAATAAAAAGAACAAAAACAATCAGCGTGATTTGAATCATCCCATAAGCAGCTGCCTGCCCCATATTGAACATCCGAAGCTGATTCATAATTTCAATAGATATAGGTCTGTTAGAAATCGTATACAATAGGACTGAGGTTGGGAATTCTCCTACAGACTCGATAAAGGCTAATAATGTCCCTGATAAAACGCCAGGCATAATAATCGGTAAAATGACCTTTCTGAAGGTATAAAACCACTTTGCCCCCAAGTTTCTGGCTGCTTCCTCAATCGAGTCATCAAGCTGCTCCAGAACGGCGTTAGTTGAGCGGACAACAAGTGGGATATGTCTAACGAAATAGGCCAGAGGCAAAATCCAAAATGTTCCTACTAATATTTGACCGAATGAAAAAACGCTAGGTTCATTAAATGCGAATATCAAGTTCATCCCAATAACTGTTGCAGGTAAGGCCCATGGAATCATGACTAGAATATCAATAAAGCTTTTCCCAATGAATTTCCGTTTGACAAGAACATAGGACGCTATGACCCCAAACACCAAATTTGCTAGTGTGGCAATAACAGCCATTAGTAAACTATTTCGTAACGGTTTAAAAATATTAGGGTCTTCAAACAAAAGTCGGTAATTTTCCACATTAAATACTGTTGGATACGTTTGAAACGTCCAGGTTCCATCCGGCACAAGTGAAAGCAATAGAATCGTAAAGTGCGGTAAAAGCAGAATAAGTACGCCGATGATACCAGTTACCACCATCACCCACTTCATAAGCGGATTTTTCACTTCACTCCTGTGTGCCCCGATTCCTTTCGAAGCCATGCGGTAATCTTTCCTATTCTGATACCAACGCATGAATAATAGAAATGAAATCGAAACAATTGAAAGTATTACAGATTGAGTAGCAGCAATTTCCATATCACCATTAATTTTCGAAAAATATATTTGCAAGCTCAACACTCGGTACCCACCAGCTAATAAAAACGGGGCACTGAATGAAGCCATTGAAATCATGAATACAAGTAAAGAAGCGGCAACGATGGCAGGTGTTAATAATGGAAATGTCACCTTCCAAAATACCTTGAACTTATTCGCACCTAAGTTATATGCAGCTTCTTCAAGAGACGGATCAATTTTATTGATCGCAGCGGATACGGTCATATAAAAATATACATACATCGTATAGGCATGCACGATAAGAATTCCCGAAACCCCGCCAATTTTGAAAGGAACTTTATCAAGACCAAACAAATCCTTAATAGCATTTGGAATTAATCCTGATTCTCCATATAAAAACATAAAGGCCATAACCCCTACCAATGATGGAAGAACAATCGGCAAAATCGCTGCAGTTGAAAAGAAGCTTCTGCCTGGAAAATCGTAACGGTTAAAAATAATCGCAAGCGGAATACCAATCAAGGCACTAGCCAATACACTTAAAATTGATATATAAACAGAGTTCCATAGAGCTTCTAAGTTCGTTTTCGATTCCTGCACGAAGAAATCCTGATAATTTCCGAAAGATATCGATCCGTCTTTTTGCAAACTTTCGAAAAAGGTTCTCAATGATGGATAAAGAACATATGCAACGAGCACTAATACAACTGGTATAAGAAGCCAAATTGTCAATCTTGTATCACGATTTTTAATCATGGAGCATCACCGCTTATGACCGGGATGAGGCGCAGTTGTTTCTCCGGAAGCTGTACATACACTTCCTTCCCTTGATAAAAGTATCCGAATTCATGCGTGTTTAATACGTCCACCCTCAGTAACACGTTATGAACATCCACCATCACATTCACAACAGATCCAAAGAATTGGACAGATTCGATTTTTCCTTTTAAGATATTTGTTCCTTTTTCGACCGTGTCAAGAATACGGATTGCTTCAGGACGAATCGAAACTGCAAGGTTCTTTTCATTCTGTTGAATTAACTCTCCTTCATTAGTGTGATTATGTACAATTAATTTTACCGGTTCTTCACCGTTTTCTAGGGTAACCACTATATTCTCTTGTTGAACGTTCTTCACTTGAACGGACAATAGATTAATCTCACCAATAAAACTCGCCACGAAATCATTAGCGGGCTGATTATAAATTTCTGCCGGAGTCCCGACCTGGTGACATACCCCAAAATTGAACACGGCGATCCGATCACTCATGGATAATGCCTCTGCCTGATCATGTGTGACATAAATGGTGGTAATCTTATAATCACGCTGCAGCCTTAAGATTTCTGCTCTCATCTCATCACGAAGCTTGGCATCCAAATTACTTAATGGTTCATCCAACAGTAATATTTCCGGTTCAATAACAAGTGCTCTCGCAAGGGCTACACGCTGCTGCTGTCCTCCGCTTAACTGGCTCACTTGACGATCCGAGTAGTTCTCCAGCCTGACTTTGCGAAGTGCATCCAGCACTTTCCCCTTTAAATCGCTTGAAGAAACTTTTCTCACGCGCAATCCAAAGGCTACATTTTCAAAAACCGTCATGTGAGGAAAAAGGGCATAGTTTTGAAAAACCATGCCAGTATTTCTTTTCTCCGGAGGTACTCGCGTCATATCTTTGTCGCCAAATCGGACGACACCCTTTGTTGGATAATAAAACCCAGCAATCATCCGAAGGGTTGTCGTTTTTCCGCAGCCACTTGGACCTAAAAAGGTAAAAAACTCACCGTCTTTGATTTCCAGATTTAAATGATCGATAGCTATCGTTTTTCCGAAGGCTTTTTGGACATTCTCTATTTTTATTGACGCCATCCCAACGACACTTCCTTATTCTTTAATTTCTTTATCTCCACTTTTAATATTTTCGTCCCAATATTTCATCCACTCGTCACCTTTTTCTTGGAAAACATCCCAATCAATATCCATCGTTTTAATATCTGTTTCCGTGATCCATTCAGGTAAATCCGTCACATCACTTCTTGTCGGAATCCGGTAAAATTCTTCAGCTAAAATTTTCGCAGCTTCTGGTGAGTTCACAAACTCATAAAACGCTTCAGCTGCTTTTGGATGCTTGGCACCTTCAACAATGGCAATTCCTTCTGTCAACACCGGTGTTCCGCTTTCTGGAATAACAAACTCAAACGGATAGTTTTTATTTTCTTTCAGCATGACAACGTCCGGCATTGCCCAAACAGATAGTGAACCCTCTCCTTTGGCTACTTTGTTATACATCATTTCCGGGTTGGCTGAATATTCTTTTGTATTTTGGTCGAGCTTCGTTAACCAATCATAGCCCTCTTGAGGATCATTTGTATCCTTATACGTGCGATAAATCATCGAAGAAAAAATCGTCCTCATCGTTCCAGATGCTAGCGGATAGCGAATGATAATTTCATCTTTCCATTTCGGGTCAAGCAGCTCATCCCAATCTTTTGGTACTTCGTCTTTTGATAGTTCCTTGCTGTTATACATGATGACTTCTGGAGTCTGGCTCGTTCCCGTCCAATACCATTCTGGATCGTGGAACCCTTCATCAAGACTATCAGAATAGGTGGGTTGGTAAGCAGCTAGCAGTCCATCATCCTTTGCTTGGTTAAAGTTCGTGGAAGGTGCTCCCCACCAAACATCTGCCTGCGGATTAGTTTTCTCTGAACGAACACGATCAAGGATTTCCTGAGACCCCATGTCAAGCCACTCAACATCAATGCTATATTTTTCTTCAAACTGAGTCTCGAATTTTGATAAAATATCTTTTCCATGCGGTGAATAAACTACAATCTTATCTTCTAATTCACTTTTTTCTTCTTTGGCACCGCCTGCATTCGAATTCGTTTTTGTATCTGTACTGCTACATCCAGAAATCAATAAAGCTGCCGATAAGGTTAGCACTGAAACAAACGACTTTTTCTTATTATTCATTAATAATCCCCCTCATTATGAAAATTCAAAATGCTATCATGTTCTCTTAAAAATAGGGAAACCGCTCCCAAAACTCCTGCGTTTTCTCCCAGTTGTGAAGTTTTCATTTCTACTAAACTTGGAAGATATCGATCAACAATCTCCCGAATTCTAGGTAAAATGTATTCAGATGAATTTAATACACCACCTCCTAAAATAATGACCTCTGGATTTAGCAAGCTAGCTGCATTGACAATTCCGTAGGCTAAATGTTCGATGGCGTCATTAATGACAGCTATAGCTGTCGAATCTCCTTTTTTTGCGAACAAAAATGCATCTTCACCTGATAGTTCAGAAGACTGGGCCCGTTCAAAAAAGGAATGATGAGGATCCTTGAGAACTGCTCTAGTAAAATGAGCACCAATGGACTTTCCTCCTGCAACACTTTCTAAATAGCCATATCTGTGGAAAATCGGCTTAAATTCACGCTTCATATCCTCTTTATTAGTTACCATATATCCCATCTCTCCAGCTGCACTCGAAGCCCCTCTGTATAACTGGTTATTCAAGATAATGCCGCTTCCTATCCCTGTGCCAACTGCAATAAACAGTACATTTCGCTTATTCTGTGCGTTCCCTAGCCACTGTTCACCTAGCGCAGCAGCATTCACATCATTGTCGACAAAGATAGGGAAATCGAAATACCGTTTCGCTTCGGCTATAAATGGATACTGAATCCACCCTAAACTCGGTGCCTCAATCACTAGTCCACTTGCTGTTTGTGTAATACCAGGAATCCCAACTCCCATCCCTAAAATCCTATCTTTCGCGAACTGATTCTTTGCAATTAACCGATCTGTTTCAATAGCCATTTGTTTAAGAAGACCTGATTGTAGATAAATATTTGTTGAAAAACTAGTATCAGCAAGGATGTTGCCACTTAAATCACATAAAACGATTTTCACTTTTGTTCCGCCAATATCGGTTCCTATGATATATGCCGCTCGCTCATTGAAAAAGAGCTGGATTGGCCGCCTCCCGCCTTGAGATGAGGACTCTCCTATTCCTTTCTCAAATACCCATTTCTCCTGTATAAGTTCATCTACAACAAGAGAAACTGTCGGTTTACTAAGCTGTAGCTTAACAGCGATTTCAGCCCTTGAAATAGATGAACATTCTTGGATGCATTGAATGATTCTTTTTTTATTTACGTATTTTTGATGATTGGGTGTTCGCTTAAAACTCATCACATCACGGCCTTACATTATTTAGTTAGTAAATCTTACTAATTAAGTAAAAATATAACTTAAATGAAGAAAGTGCACAAGTTATTTTTTGATTATTTCAAATACTCTGTTTTTAATAGTTATTTCGGTTCATTTACAATTATAACCTATTATGTTATTTATTAGATAAGCTTTTTCATCAAGTTAGTTAGGTAATATTACTAACATACTTTTCATATTCTTCAAAGAAGCTTAGGTTTTTTATTAAATTTGAAAGGGGTTAAAGGAAGGCATGAAAAAAATTTTGGTACCTTTGCTTTCACTTTTGTTAGTTTTTTCACTATTGCCGCTCGCAGGTAGCGCAGCAAAAAAGGAAAAACCTAATGTTGAGTTATGGAATGCGGTCAAGCCACTCGAGACAACCGTTACATTCTTAAACAGCGGTGCCCACCCAGATGATGAGCGCAGCGACTTTCTCGCCTATTTATCGAGAGGGTTAGGTGTGAAGACCTCCAGCCTAATTGCAAACCGTGGTGAAGGCGGACAGAATGAAATTGGGGATGAACTGGACAATGCTCTTGGAATTATCCGTTCAAGAGAAATGATAGAAGCTGCAAAAATTACCGGGGTTAAAGCCTATCATCTCAGTGAAACAACCTCTGATCCCATCTATGATTTTGGCTTCTCGAAAACACCAGAAGAAACGTTAGAAAAATGGGGCGAGGAACTCACGTATGAACGGCTTATCCGGTTTATCCGAACATATCAGCCTGATATATTGATGCCATCCTTCCAAAATGATGATACCCAGCATGGACATCATCGCACAATGACAATCTTAAGTGAACGTGCTTTTAAGGATGCGGCTAATCCATCTGTTTTTCCACAACAATTGAAACAAGGTCTATCGGTATGGCAAGTCAAAAAATTATATTTACCTGTTTCCTCCGCAGATAAAGCCACCACATCCATTGAAATCGGTACCTATGACCCAATATACGGTATGACTTATCCACAGCTTGGAGAACAATCCCGCTATCTGCATAAAAGCCAAGGAATGGGCTCTGATATCCCTGCAGCACCTCGCCAGGTTCATCTAGATTTGAAACAAAGTGCAGTTGATACGAAAGGCCAGTCAGACCTTTTTGCAGGAGTACCTTATAATTTTACCGAATGGGCTGATAAACTCCCAGTTTCAGCTTCAAAGTTAAAATCTGATTTTAAAAATGTACAACGGGATTTGAACGCTGTTGTTGCGGCCTATCCGAATGACCAACGTGTTTTCACAACATCCCAAACAGCTCTTTCTCATGTACGTTCACTTACTTCGCAAATTAAAAAGGCAAAGCTAAACTCTGAGTTGAAGAACGACTTGCTTCATAAGCTCTCATTAAAAGAAGAGCAATTACAAAACGTTAGTTATGTCTCTTCAGGACTATATGTTCAGGCAAAATCAGCCTCCGCGATCCTTACAAAAGGTCAAAACACGAACGTAACCGTAACAGTGAAGAATACTGGAAAACAAACATTGAAAAAATTCTCTGCTAAATTGAACGTGCCTAAAGGATGGAAAGCTAAAATAAAATCTAAAGCAATCAATCTAGCACCAAATAAATCAGAGACCATCACCTACCAGGTTAACGTTCCAAAAGATGCTTCCTATTACCATGCTTATGACAAATCAGCAATTACAACCAACATTTCATATGAATCCGGTAAAACCAAGACTACCATCACAGAAGAATTGGAAGGAACAATTGCTGTCCTACCTGATGTGGGTCTTACCCTTTCACCTGAAGACATCGTGGTAAACACAGCAGATGTACAGGAAGAAATACCAGTAACCGTAACTGTAAAAAATTATACAGAAGGAAAAACATCAGCAAACGTCGCTTTAAAAATACCTAAAAATTGGAAAGTGTCACCTGCAAAAGCAACCGTATCATTTAATGAAAAATCAGAAGAAAAACAAGTGAAATTCACCCTTATACCACCGAAGACGATTCAAAATGGTGAATATCAGCTTAAAGCAGAAGCTACTGTCAATGGAAAAACCTTTGATTCTACCATTCAAGAAATTTCCTATGACCATATCGGAACATTCTATTATCAATACCCAGCAGCAATCAACACCGTTGCATTTGAGCTTTTAATGCCAGCTTCACTAAAAGTAGGTTACATTGAGAGTGGATTTGACAAAGTAGCCGATTACTTAAGCAACGCAGGTCTTAATATTACAAAGCTAACAGCTGATGATTTAGCATTAGGTGATTTGAGCCAATACGACACGATTGTTACAGGTATACGCGCTTATCTATCTCGAGAAGATCTAAAGACAAATAACGCGCGCTTACTTCAATACGTAGAAAACGGCGGTCACCTTGTCGTTCAATACCACAAACCTGGTGATGGATGGGATGCCCTGACGACTGCTCCATATCCACTTACAATCGGAAATCCCTCCATTCGCTGGAGAGTAACCGATGAAAAAGCCACAGTAAACGTATTGAAACCAGAATCAGCGCTTTTCAACTATCCAAACAAAATAACAACGGACGATTGGAACAATTGGGTTCAAGAAAGAGGATTGTACTTCCCAATGAAATGGGACGAACGATTTGAAACTTTCATTTCCATGGCTGATCCAAATGAAGAACCATTTGATGGTGGAATCCTAATGGCCAATTACGGTAAAGGAACCTATCTCTACACCAACCTTGTCCTCTACCGGCAAATTCAAAGCCAGGTACCAGGAGGATATCGAATCATGACGAACTTGATTAGTTACGGAGCCCAGTAACTAGAGAAGTAACCTGTGCAGGTGTTGAATGCATAGGTTACTTTTTTGTATGAATGTTTAGCCTTATTGAAGCTTGGCGCGGAACACGATTAACCTTTACCTCTAAAACAAAAAAAGTTATGCACAAGGATAGGAGATAGGCTTGAGGGATTAGGATTTCTCCTTTTTCTCTCTTTCCTTTGTCCACACGTTATGCACAACTTTAATTTATTTTAACTTCAACGTCGGTGAGTTTTATAAGCCACTTAAGTGATAAGCATTCACTCTTTTAGCCATTCATTCCCACACTCTACCTGCCTAAAGCACCTTACTTAAGAAGGCTTTGGTTCGAACATGCTGAGGGTTACCGAATAATTCATTCGGTTCATTTTCTTCTACAATATACCCTCCGTCCATGAATATGACACGGTCTCCAACTTCCCGGGCAAAGCCCATTTCATGGGTAACAACGACCATTGTCATACCTTCTTTAGCAAGTTGTTTCATTACCTCTAAAACATCTCCGACCATTTCAGGGTCAAGTGCAGAAGTCGGCTCGTCAAATAGCATAATCTTCGGATTCATGGCCAATGCCCTTGCGATGGCAACCCGTTGTTTTTGTCCTCCGGATAGTTCTCCTGGATAGCTATTTGCTTTTTCCCTTAACCCAACCTTATCCAGTAACTCAAGCGCTAATCTTCCCGCTTCAGCTTTATCGGTGGCACGAATTTTAATAGGCCCCAACGTTATGTTTTCCAACACGGTTTTATGAGGGAATAGATTGAAATGTTGAAAAACCATTCCAACCTCTTGTCTAACTTTGTTTATATTGATTTTCGCTTTAGGGTCAGTAATATCATGTCCGTTAATGACCACCTCACCGCCCGTAACTTCCTCAAGAAGATTCAGGCAGCGCAGAAATGTACTCTTTCCAGATCCAGAAGGTCCTATTACACAAATTACTTCCTTTTCTTTTATTTCTGCATTAATATCTTTTAAAACCTCGACAGTTCCAAATGATTTTCTCAGGTTTTTTACAGTAATGATGCTCATCGAACTTGTACCCTCCTTTCTATGAAGTTAGCAATAAGGGTTAACAAATAGATGATGATAAAGTAAATCACACCAACAACAAGCCAAATCTTGAACGCTTCAAAGGTTGCCGAAGCCTGAATCTGCCCTTGCTGTGTTAAATCCGCTATACCGATAACGGATAATAGAGATGTATCTTTTAGACTAATGATCGATTGGTTCGTAATGGTAGGAAGCATCCTTCTAAAGGCTTGTGGCAGTACTACATATCGCATTGTTTGAGTACCAGTGAATCCGATTGATCTTGCCGCTTCTGTTTGTCCTTTATCGATGGATTGAATTCCCGCTCTTATTATCTCAGCAAAATAGGCCCCTGCATTGATGGCAACGGTAATTATTCCAGCTGTAGTACTGTTTAAAGAAATCAAATTGAGTGAATTCACACCGAAATATATAAAAAACAATTGCACAATAAACGGCGTTCCTCGTATCGCATCTACATAAACCTTTGCAATCCAGTTCAAGATCTTGATAGGAGCAAGTCGCAGCAAGGCCACCACTAAACCAATCAAAAAACCTAGGATAATGGCAATTACAAAGATATAAAGTGTCACCTGAAGTCCTTTTAATAAAATAGGCAATGCCGCAACAATTATATCCATTCTATTCACCCCTTAGAAAAAGAAAGCGCGCTTTAAGCGCGCCTAATAAGCATAAATCTATTCACCAAGATAAGTTTTTAATATTTCATCGTATGTTCCATCTTTTTTAAGATTAGCAAGACCGTCATTTATTTTTTTCAATAAATCCTGGTTTTGCCCTTTCAATACAGCAATTCCATACTGATCTCCATTCAAACGATCACCTACGATTTTTAACCCAAGGTCTTTTTGAGCAATTGCATAGGAGATAACAGGATAATCTTCTATAAGTGCTTCGGCATTACCGTTTGCTACTTCCTGGAACATAGCTGGACTATCATTAAATTGAACAACTTTAATTCCTAGTTCCTTGGAATTATCCTGTGCATATTTAGCACCGGTTGTCCCTTTTTTCACTGCTATGGTCTTTCCTTTAAGGTCATCGACTGATTTAGTACTTGTATTATCTTTTTTAACAACCACTGTTAATCCTGCATCAAAATACGGCGTTGAGAAATCTACTACCTTTTTTCTTTCCTCTGTAATGCTCATTCCTGCAATAGCGACATCAAGCTGATTGGCTTGCATCGCTGGAATAATTCCACCGAAATCCATTGGAGAAAATTTGATTTTAAAATCCTGGTCTTTTGCTATTGCATTGATTAATTCAATATCAATACCTTTATAGTCGTTTCCCTCTTTAAATTCAAAGGGAGGATATGTCGTATCCACACCAACTTTATATACCTTTTGACTTTTCTCTTTCTCACCTGCATTTTTTTCATCATTGCTTCCACAAGCTGAGATAATGATAGTAAGAATCAAAAACATACTAAATAAACCAAGTTTCTTCATTCAAATCACTCCAATTCTTAGGTTATACGTGATAATAAATAATTCTCCCTATAATATAGCATAAGTATAAAGTATTATAATATGAATTTTTTGAATATATATTATTTTCTTTAAATAATATTGAGGGATGATTTTCCTAATCAGGTGATGGTAATTAGAAACTGGTATTGAAACGTATACTAAAAAAAGTTTCAATAGAATGGGCTTTTTACAATGAAACACCCTCATTGCTGTACTTCATTTTTCTCAATAATATATAAGGTCGTTCTTTCTCCCCTCTAAAAAAAGTTATGCACAAGGATAGGAGAAAGGCTTGAGGGATTGGGATTTCTCCTTCTTCTCTCTTTCCTTTGTCCACACTTTATGCACAACTTTAATTAGTGTCTACTATTTTATTTTAAAACTAATTTTGTTACTACTTCAACATGTGTAGAGCGTATGTGGCGGAACATTGGATTTTGGTGAAGTTTGCAAAAAAACCTAATTTTCTCAGGGTCATAAATGAGAAATTAGGATTCTTTTATTTCTTATTAACGGTTAAGTAACTTTCAAAAAAATTGAGCATTGGTATGAGCATCTCATTCATATATTAGTTTTAGTTCAACTACTTTGCTGCTCCCTTATCCCCTATATTTATAAGCTAACCCTTTTAAGAAATTCCTGGCGAATTTATCTCCGCACTCTTTATAATTTCTATGACCAACTTTTCTTAAGATGGCGCTTAATTCTCCTTTAGTTATCATGACTCCTGCTTCATCCAGGATATCAATCATATCCTCGCTTGTTAATGTCAGCGCAATTTTCAATTTCTTTAGCAGAATATTATTCATGCTTTCCTTATTCTTTGCAGTAGGTGCCGGGTTTTCTGGCTGGCCGGGTTTTGGTTCTTGTTTCCCTCTTTTAAAAATGATCAAGCCATTTAAAAAGGATTCCAACATCGTATTGTTACATTTTATACCTTCATCATCCATATCATCGTCGTCGTATTCATCATAGAAACCGTCTTTTGGTTTTGTGAGCATCTGCATGACTTCTTCTCTTGTTACTTCAATATCCCCAAGCTTAAATATCTCTACCATATCTTTATTTTTTATATCCAGAGCATATCTTAATCTAATTAAAATATCATGATTATGCATCCATAAACCTCCTGTATATTTCTTATTTTTTACAGTACCTTCATTATTTCACAAATGGATTGAAATAAACGCAGATGAAAATCCGAGAACCTTTTACAGATTCTCGGATCCTTCTGCTTATTCTTTCCTTTTCAACTTCGTCACAACTTCAACATGACTCGTCTGCGGGAACATGTCCACAGGCTGCATGGATTCTACGTTATATAAAGCGCTCAATTCTTGTAGGTCTTTTGCCAATGTGGATGGGTTACATGATACATACACAATGGTTTTTGGTTTGACCTTTAGGATAGTTTGCAGTAAGGATTGGTCCAGGCCAGTTCTTGGCGGGTCGGCGACTAATACGTCCGGTTTCCATCCTTCTTTGGTCCAGCGCGGCAGGATGTTTTCGGCTTTTCCTGTTTCGTAGTGCATGTTGGTGCGTTTGTGTTTTATGGCGTTTTTCTTGGCGTCTTCAATGGATTCTTTGATGACGTCCATTCCGCGAACCTCTTTTGCATCTTCCGATAGCCAAAGTCCGATGGTTCCTACGCCGCAATACGCGTCAACGACTTTTTCGGTACCGGTTAGGGCTGCCGCTTTTTTCACTTCGTCATACATGCGGACTGTTTGGACCGGATTAAGTTGGAAGAAAGTACGGGCCGATAGTTCGTACGATAGATCACCCAATGTTTCGTTGATGACTTTTTCGCCAGCAAGATGGATCGTCTTTTCGCCAAAAATAAGTGATGTATTTTGGTTATTAATATTTTGAACGACCGATTTCACTTCCGGCAGTTGGTCACGAATTTGCTTAAGCAATTGATCTTTTTGTGGAATTTCTTCCGCTCCTGTAACTAAGACCACCTGTACTTCGCCTGTTTCAAAGCCAACTCTTGTAATTACTGTTCGGATCACACCTTTTCTCTTTCTTTCATTATAGATCGAGATATTCAGGTTCTTTAGTATCTTCTTCACCGTACGGGTTACTTTATTAGTAGCCTTGTGTTGGACAAGACAGTTGGGAATATCGATCAAGTTATGGGAGTTCAAACCGTAAAGACCGGCAATCAATTTGCCATCTTTCTGACCGACTTGGTACTGACTTTTGTTGCGATAGTTCCAAGGATCTTCCATGCCGATTGTTTCTTGTATATTTAATGAAGAAATCGGGAATTTCGTATGACGTTCCATCGCTTGAATGACGATATCGCGTTTTTCAATAAGCTGTTGACTATAGCTTAAATGCTGTAGTTGGCAGCCACCGCATTCTGCGTAGATTGGGCATGGTGCGGCAATGCGGTGTGGCGATTCTTTCCGGATGGTTTTTATTTTTGCTTCAGAAAAGTTTGGCTGCACTTTTGTTATTAAAGCTACAATTTCTTCACCTGGTAATGCTCCTGGGACGAAGACGACTTTCTTTTTAAAGTAGCCGACTCCCTCTCCGTTTATGCCAAGCCGTTTAATGGTTAATGGAAGGGTTTGATTTACTTCTAGTGTTGTATCTTGCATGTTTGTCATTTCTTTTCACTCCGTTTTTCGATGCTTCTCCACAAATAGAGGGAAGCGTAGCTTAGATATGGAGCCCATTTTGCACTGTAGGTTTCCATTTCTTCTTGGGTTGGCTTCTGCGGTAAGCCGTATAAAAGTTTTATGGCGTTTTGAATGCCAATATCGGCTTTTGGAAAAAGGTTCGGCCTTCCAAGTCCAAAAAGTAGGAAGTTTTCAGCCGTCCATCTACCGATTCCGCGTATTTTTATTAGTATATCCATAACCTCTTGATCGGATAGCTCTGCCAACAGATCAAGATTAAGATGGCCATGAGTGATTTGCTGGGATAGTCCGATGACGTATTCAGCTTTTCGGCCACTGAATTGAATGGCTCTTAACTGTTCCACCTGAAGTTGTGAGGTCGCTTCCGGTGTTGGATAAAACCACACACCATCTATCTGGTAGCCAAATGTTTTCACGAACCGTTCCGTGAGTATATGCGCAAAAGACAAGTTTAATTGCTGATGTATGATGCATTTGACGAGGCAACTGTAATAATCGAAGTCCAAGACTATGGCTGTACCGCGGTGCTCTTCAAAGATTCCCCTCAAATCAGATTCTCGAAAATGCTGGGAAACGCCTTCTAATGGCTGATGCCAATGAAAAACCTTTTTTAACCGTTCAATTGCTTTAGACTTGTATTCCTCTGATTGACCTTTAATGATAAAGGTCGGTTCTTCGATGTTTCCTATTGCCTGAACATGCAAAACGACTGGTTCTTTTTCTATATAAAGCGGAACTTTTACCGTTCTGTTAGTAAAATCAACTACTTGAAGTGGGTCTAACGATAATCGTTCGAGAACAAGGTCGAAATTATATGGTCCCTGGACCTGTAATTTTTCCGTCCACACAAGCGATCCATCCTTTAGCAGTTTTCCACGTATTATAGCATGTTTCCTGAAATATTACTTAAAAATGAGGAGAATGGAAAAAAGCGGGACCTGTAATTTCACTTCAGGTTCCGCTTTTTATTTTAATAAAGCATTCGATTTGGCAGGTGTTTTTCAATCATTAATTCATCCAGGCTGCTGAATGTGTATCCTTGTTTTTCAAGATCAGTCAAAATCGAGTCAAGCGCCTCTGCATTATCTTTTGAAACAGTATGCAGTAATAAAATCGCCCCTGGATGAATCTGTTTAAGCACTTCATCATGAGCGTAAGCTGCACCTTTTTGTTGGTCAACGACCCAGTCTTTATAAGCAAGCGACCAGAAAATGTGGTAATATCCTTCTTTTTGTGCGACTTTCATTGTTCTCTCATTGAATACACCACGCGGCGGCCTTAGGTAGTTCATCCCCTGTTGGCCCGTTAATTTTTCAGTTGCTTTTTTAACCCGTTGCAGTTCTGTGCGAATGACTTCATCCGTCACACTGGTCATATCAGGGTGATTCCAGGAATGGTTTCCGACGATATGACCTTCATTCGCCATACGGACAACAAGCTCCGGTGCGGTTTTTAAATAATGACCAGTGACGAAAAATGTTCCTGGGGCCTTATGTTTTTTTAACACATCTAAGATCTGTGCCGTATATCCATTTTCATAACCATTATCAAAGGTTAAATATATGTTTTTTTTCGTTGTGTCACCTTTATAAATTGCTTCATATTTAGGCAGCATTTCATTGAAGTTTTTTCCTGCATCGGCAGGAGTTCCGTTTTTCCCTTTATTGAAGCCCCAATTATAGGACTCCGCAAAAGCCGGACTTGCTAAAGAGCAGATCAAGCATATAAAAACGGATAGAATCGCCATTTTTTTCATTGGATTATCCCCCATGTTCTTTTTTTCTTAGTGTTTGGAACATGAAGATTTATATGCATGATATTGTCGTAGGTCGAATTTTTCGTGGTGACGGTCGAAATATTGTTCTGTAGGACGAATTATTGCCGGTTACGGTCGAATTTTTGTTCTGTAGGACGAATTTTCCCCGGTTACGGTCGAATTATCTTTCTGTAGGTCGAATTGTTGCCGGTTACGGTCGATTTTTCATCATGTAGGTCGAATTTTTTCCGATGACGGTCGAATTATACCCGATGACGGTCGAATTATTGTTCTGTAGGTCGAATTATCCCCGGTTACGGACGAATTTTATCCACAACGAACGAATTCCACGCAAAAAAGGCCTATCCTCCTAAAAGGATAGGCCCCCTATCTATTTACCCTTTAAATAACGCCTGTACCGCCTTCCAAATGATGACGATGGCAAAAACGATAACGGTTACAATTCCAATTACGTCTAAAGTTGGTTCAAGTCCGGAGAAAATCGTGCCTGCCACAGGAAGATGGATGAAAGCAAAACCTGTTAACATTGCGACAAAGAACAATAAGATGCTATTTTGCATTTTACTCCCCCCTTTCTCTTCTAATGTATGAGCAAAGGTGCAAAAAGATTGTACTTTTTTAAGGCAATAATAGCCTTTTTTTTCATATACATTAGCAAGGGGGCGTATACAATGCTGGAATGGGTGATTACGTTAGGTTTTATTGGTTGTCTGGGATTAGGTGCGGGACTGTTTGTTTATTTTGTGAAAAGTGGATTGAATTTAGGGGATTCAAAAAGGATTGATCCATTGCCGAAAATAGAAGAGTAAGGTAAAAAGACGCTCAACCGAATTGGTGAGCGTCTTTTGCATACATCTTATTTAAATACAGGTTCTTTGAATTGTGACAGTTTTTCTAATGAAGATTGCTGTACGTCTTTATGCAGGCTGTTTCCATGTGAATCCATGGTAACAACTGCGGTAAATCCTTCAACGTTCAAGTGCCACATTGCTTCAGGAATACCAAATTCAGTGAAGTTCACACCTTCGACTGATTTAATGCAGTCTGCATAATATTGAGCTGCGCCGCCGATCGCGTTTAAATAAACACCACCGTGTTCGCTTAGTGCTTCTAGTGTTTTTGGACCCATTCCGCCTTTACCGATAACAGCACGAATGCCAAATCTTTTCATGATATCCCCTTGGTATGGTTCTTCACGAATACTAGTTGTCGGACCTGCAGCTTTCACGTGCCATTTACCTTCTTCGTCCTTAAGCATAACCGGCCCACAATGATAGATAATCTGTCCATCAAGGTCAATTGGTGCAGGGTTTTCAGACAAGTGCTTGTGTATCGCGTCACGGCCAGTATACATTCTTCCGTTAATCCGGACTACGTCACCAACTTTCAGCTCACGGATTTGTTCTTCCGTAATTGGTGCCTGAAGGATGATTTCACGCGGTGCTTCAACTTCAGCTTCTATTGCTGCGGCTACTTCTTCTTTCGCTGCTTTTTCTGCTTCTAGAGCAAAGTCAATTTTCTCGCCATCTTGATATAGCCATTCATTGATTTCTCCTGTTTCTGGGCTCACTTTCACACCTAAGCGACGGAAAGCCCAACAGTTGTAAGCAACCGATACGAAAAAGCTTGCCGGAATACGGTGCATGACACCAATTTTACAGCCAAGCAGTGTTGTTTCGCCGCCAAAGCCCATCGTGCCGATTCCCAATTCATTAGCCGTCTCCATGATATACTCTTCTAGTTTACGAAGATCCTCATTCGGATTCACATCTTCGTTACTGCGGAAAAGTTGAGCCTTAGCCAAATCATATCCGGATGAACGGTCTCCCCCGATACCAACGCCGATGAACCCTGCGCTACAGCCTTGTCCTTGCGCTTGGTATACAGAATGAAGAACACATTTACGGATTCCGTCTAAATCACGGCCGGCTTTACCTAATCCTTCAATCTCCATCGGAAGACTGTATTGAATATTTTTATTTTCACAGCCGCCGCCTTTTAATATAAGACGCACATCAATGTAATCTTTTTCCCATTGATCGAATTTCATGACAGGAAGACCTTCCCCAAGGTTATCCCCGCTGTTTTCACCTGACAAAGAGTCAACTGCGTTTGGACGAAGCTTTCCGCCTTTTGTTGCTAAAATGATTGCATTTCGAATTGCTTCTTTTATTTCAAGTTGGTTCACACCAACTGGAGTTTTAATTTTAAATGTCGGCAGACCTGTATCCTGACAAATCGGTGATACATTGTCGTCAGCCATTGTAATATTATTCGTGATTGTTGTTAGGCTCAACGCTGAACGCGTACCTGCATTTTCACGTTGTTTCGCACTTTTGACCGCACGACGAACATCCTTTGGAAGATTCGTTGAAGTTTCAACGATAAGACTGTACATACTTTCTTGGAATTTTTGAATATCCAAATTTCTCTTCCCCCTCTTATTTCCCCTAGATTTAATCATTCACCGCTTCTCTATATAAGAGCAAATGATACAACACCCGTTTTATTATACATCTAACATAATCTTTCGAAAACAAGTAATTAGTTTTCTTAATGAAAATCGGTGTGAAGAGAAATAATCATGGCGTTAAGAATAGCATAAAGCAAAAAAAATTACCGATAATTACCTAATTTAAAATAACCATTTTTCTTCCTTACATATTAAAAGGGATGACGAGTAAATAGCGTCATCCCTTTATGAATATTAATTATAAAAAAATCATACTATCGTACAGATATTATCCTTCTTTGCGCGTTTTAAATTGTTCTACTTTAACTTCCAAATCATCAAGCATGCCGATTAAGCGATCAATATCTTCTAATTCTGTATTTTCTGGTTCAATATGGTCAAGAACCTCCATGAACATCGTGAGGCGTTCTTTTAAGTATGTTAATTGTTCGTTTTTACCTGTAATGGTTTTTCCCATGAGGCACTCTCCTTCCGTTCTTCTTCCATCGTAACGAAATCCTCTTGAAAGTGCAATGGCAAGCTAAAATGAAGCTCTCCGCCATTTGACAATTTTTGTGCCCATTGTTCATAATGGGTTAGTGCATTATTACGTAAGGAGTTTTAAACATGTCTATAATCAAGCAAGATCTTTTAACACCAATCACACCCAAGTATGATCCTTGGGAAGCATATATGGACGTTGAACAATACGGAAAGCTCAGTCTTACCAATGTCGAATTCACAACCACTACCCTTTGCAATATGCGTTGCGAACATTGTGCTGTCGGTTACACACTTCAGCCAAAAGACCCGGATGCTCTTCCTTTAGAATTAATAATTCAGCGCCTCGATGAGATACCATTGCTTCGCTCGCTAAGTATAACTGGCGGTGAACCAATGCTTTCTAAAAAACAAGTGAAAAATTATGTTTTACCTTTATTAAAATATGCTCGTAACCGTGGAGTTCGTACCCAAATCAATTCTAACTTGACCCTTGACTTGGAACGGTATGAGGAAATCATACCCTATTTGGATGTTCTTCATATTTCCCATAACTGGGGAACGATCGATGAATTCATCGATATCGGTTTTGCCATGATGGACCGTAAACCTTCGCGCGAGCAACGAAAAAAGTTATTTGATAAAATGATTGAAAATTCCCGTGCCCTGACAAAAGCAGGTGTACTAGTTTCTGCAGAAACGATGCTTAATAAACGCACCTTGCCGCATCTTGAGCATATCCACAGACAGATTGTCGATGAAATGGGATGTCAGCGCCATGAAATACATCCGATGTACCCAAGTGATTTCGCCTCAGCACTTGAAACGTTATCATTGGAGAACATGCGCGAGGCGATTCATCATCTACTTGATATTCGGGATGAAAATGTATGGATGCTTTTCGGAACGCTCCCATTCTATCCATGTAACAACAGCAAAGAAGATTTAGAGCTGCTTCAGCGGCTTTACAGTGCTAAAAAAGTGACAGTTCGGAATGACCCTGATGGACGCTCTCGTTTGAATGTCAATATTTTTACCGGAGAAGTCATTGTTACCGATTTTGGGGATGCACCTACTTTGGGAAATATCATTGATCAGCCGTTAACCGAATCCTATGAAACATGGATGAATTCGAAGCTGGCCAACGAATTAAACTGCCACTGTTCGTCGGTTAAATGTCTCGGTCCGAATGTTCTTGTCAAAAATGCATATTACCCTAAAGAAGACTTCAGCGTAAGAAAGTCTAATATATGAGAAAAAAACTCGCCAATCAGGCGAGTTTTTTTACTTCACCCTCATTACCGTGGCTGTTGCGAAACAGTAAAGCTGAAGGAAACATGGTCCTGAACTGGTATCCAAGCGCCGATGCCTTGCGAGGTAATATTTTTAATCGTAATCGAGCGTTTATTTCCTTTAAGGTTCAAATATACTTCCCCATAGGTGACCTTACCTTTTTCATTGACGGCAGAAGCATAGCTAGATAAATAACCAATCCGATTTGAAGCAACATTGTATACTTCATCTTTTTTCGTACCAGCTCCAACAATCGTTTCAAAAGCGAGTGGCAAATGGGTCTTTTCCGTAGCTTTTAATAGCATCATCTTTTTAACATCCTCGGCCTTAGGAATTTTCGCTGTTAGTCCACCACTCACTGCCTTTTGGTTTTCTTGGACATAACGGATTCTGTATGGAACATCACCGCCGCGATTATCATAGTAATTCATATTGATCTTTTGATATTCCCAATTGGGGGCCGTCTCGGAAGACTCGTAATTCAACGCCCAATGGCCAAGGTAAATGGTCGCCCTGTAACCAAAAGCAAGCGGTGCTTTTGCAATTGCTGATTCATTCAACATATGAATGAGTTCTGGATTTTCAATCTTAATATCCGATGAATCAATCAACTGTTTAGCAAACTCACTCGGCTGCAGCATTGGAAGATCCTGAGTCGAGTTCGGATACGTATTCTCCTTCGCAATATTTAATACGGAAGGTGGGATATTCACCTTGTTCGGAGTTGTTTTATCTCCGGCTGATATAGGGGCTGCAAAACTTACATTCGCCTGAATAAAGGCAGTTAGGGCAAACACTGTAATAAGAATAAGTCGTCTCATGCTGTAGCACTCCTTTAAAAGGTTCAATCATTTTGTTTATAGATTTTGTTTTTACTCAACATTCTATACATTTCAATAACATGTTGATTTTGTAACAAATTTGTAAAGTTCAGAATATTTACTTTTTTATATAAATCGGTTATACTTAACTTACATTATAAAAAGGAGGCGAAATCGTTCATACCTAATAAACGTTCAGGAGGTATGCTTATCGATCTAAGACACCCTTTTCAAGGATGACAGAAAAACGAATTCGCCACTTACTTAAATTTGATGTAAAAGGATGGTGTAACACTCTAGAATTATTTCTCAACTTTAACAGAAGCATGATGAAAAATTTTGGATTAATTTATGAATGGTAATTTACTAATATAGAAATGACTCTGCTAAAACAACCTGGGCAGAGTCATTTTTATTTATATCCGCATTTCTCATAAAGAAAGACCTCCCGATTAGGAAGGCCTGACACTCTTATAATAAGTAAAATCCAATCCCCATAATAAAGTAAGCAGCCAACAGGGTAAGCCCTTCAAACCAGTTCGTTTCCCCGTCATTCGAAATCATAATCATTAGAAAGACAGCCGTAACCATAGAAATCAACTCAGGCAATGTGAAAACAAGCGGCATATGTGTTGGATACATTAATGATATCAACACTAGGACAGGAGCAACGAACATCGCTACTTGCAGCGTAGAACCGACTGCAATCTCAACAGCGACATCCATTTTATTTTTATATGCCATAATAACGGCTGATGCATGTTCAGCCGCGTTACCTACGATGGCAACGATAATGACCCCGATAAATAACTCTGTCCACCCGAACGTCTCCCCGACTTCACTGAAAGTATGAACAAGTTTTTCCGATACGTAAGCAACAGCCAATGTAGCAACAGCTAGGATAGTAATGGCCTTTTTCTTGCTCCATTCCGGTATTTCCTCTTCATGTTCCTCATGGGCTTCTCTTTTTTCCGCATGCTGATAAACCCCGCGATGAGTAACTAATTTAAAGAATAATGCCGCTAAGTATAATAAGATTAAAATAACGGAAATTCCGACACTTAACGACATAGTACTTGATTCGCTCATGTTTTGAGTGAACACTTCCGGTATCACGAAAGCAACAATAACGGCGAAGATTAGCAGACCAGCGTTATGCCTTGCATCGAACACATTAAATTTCTGCCGTTTGTACCTCGTCCCCCCAATAAAAAAGGAAAGTCCTGCCACCAACAATAAGTTTCCTAATACCGATCCAGTTAAGGAGGCTAATACGACGCCCACTAGCCCTGCCTTTAATGAAAAAATGGAAATAATCAGTTCCACTGCATTACCAAAGGTTGCGTTCAACAGTCCACCAATCCTTGGGCCCATCACAATCGCTAGACTTTCCGTTGCCCGGCCCATAAAACCTGCGAGCGCTATAATTGTTAAACAATACACGATAAACATGATTACACTCGGCCAATGCATCAAAGAACCTATAACTGATAAAGGGACACCTAAGAGGACGAGCCCCAAAAATATTTTATCCACGATCTTTCTCCTCACAATCCTATATGCAATTTAATATGTAACAAAAATTATCATACATAATTTTCCCGAAATGAAAAAGGGGATTTTTAACGATATTCTCTTCTTGTCAACATTTACCCAAATTTCTATTGCTTAACCCTCTCCCCTGGATGTAACATCAACAAGGTATACATATCTTAGGAGACGAAAACTTATGAATCAAAAGCTGCTTATTAGTGTTCTAATTTGTATGGTCGGCATATCTGGATTTTCTCAAGGAATGCTTCTGCCAATTATCGCAATCATTTTCGAAAATGACGGAATTAGCTCTTCCTTAAATGGATTTCATGCTGCGTCACTTTATATTGGGATTCTTTTAATTTCTCCTTTTATGGAAGCACCTCTCCGCAAATATGGCTATAAGCCATTAATATTATTTGGCGGAATAACGGTAATTCTTTCACTTGCCTTATTTCCGGTCTGGAAATCATTCTGGTTTTGGTTTGCTCTGCGTTTTTTCATCGGAATCGGTGATCATACCCTTCACTTTGCTACCCAGACATGGATTACCGCTATTTCCCCTTCAGCAAAGCGCGGAAGGAATATCGCTATTTATGGACTATTTTTCAGTCTTGGTTTCATGGTTGGCCCGCTAATGACGAAGCTTCTAGAGATTAATCAGTCTTTGCCATTCATCATTACATCCATACTAAGCCTACTTACGTGGATGACTGTATTCCTGATTAAAAACGAGCTTCCTGAACAGGATGAGTCAGAAAGCACATCATTCTTCGGTACACTCAAACGGTTTACGAAAGTGAGTCGCATTGCTTGGGTCGCCTTTTTACTTCCATTCACCTTTGGCGTGCTTGAATCTTCATTGAATAGCAACTTTCCAGTATTCGCATTGCGCTCTGGAATTGATTTAACCGCAGTATCGCTTATCATTCCAGCATTTTCAGGTGGTACTTTGCTTTCACAGATTCCGCTTGGAATGCTCAGTGACCGATTTGGCCGACGAAAAATCTTGCTGATCATTCTTTTTTCAGGCTTTACCGTATTTACTCTAGCTGGGATTGTTTCATATTCCGTAATCGGTCTGTTCATTTGCTTCCTGCTTGGCGGGATGATGGTGGGTTCGACTTTCTCTTTAGGAATCAGTTATATGGCAGACCTTTTGCCTCGCAACCTATTACCTGCAGGAAATCTGTTATGCAGCATCTTCTACAGTCTCGGCAGCATTGGTGGTCCGTTTTTCGGTGGTTTAGTCATCGAATACTTACAAGGAGGTAATTTTTTCTATTTAATTAGTATAATGCTTCTTCTTGTCTTTATTTCACTGGTTCTATTTAAGGAAAAAATGCCTGCTCCAAGCTTGTAGTATAGTTTATTATCTGAACTACTCCATTTATTATTCAATTTGTATTGTTTTTATCATATAGTGGTCAAATGATATAATTTATGGTTCTTTATATTTTCTCCTACATTAGAATCATTATTCTTTATTTTTGAATAGGATATGTGTTAATATAATATTAATAAAAAGAACATCACGTTAATAAACCTTTGAAATCGTTGCTGTCATCGCAATTTTGATGACAGCTTTCATATTTTATTCAGAGAAATGACGTTGATTATCTTTCTCAATTAGATATTATACAAATGATAATCTATATCATTTACACAAAAATAGAAAAGAATATGGGAGGGAATCTTATGACCACTGATACTAAACAATTAACACAACCGACTGCATGCGAAACCTCTTGGTTGGAAAAAGTAAAACCCCATCTAGAACTTATTGCCGCATTGTTTAGCGGTGTATTGATATTATTGGGCTGGGCGCTTTCTAAGAATGGACTTGAAACTCCTTCTATCGTTATATATTTAGCTTCCTTCCTAATCGGCGGTTATGCCAAAGCAAAAGAAGGAATTGAAGATACGTTTGCCGATAAGGAATTGAATGTTGAGATGCTAATGATTTTCGCGGCCATCGGTTCTGCGATTATCGGATACTGGACGGAAGGCGCGATTTTAATTTTCATCTTTGCTTTGAGCGGGGCGCTTGAAACATACACAATGAATAAAAGTCATAAAGAAATTTCAGCACTTATGGATTTACAGCCGGAAGAAGCGCTGCGAATCACAAATGGATATGAAGAAACCGTATCCGTTTCCCTGCTACAAGTCGGGGACCTAATTTTGGTAAAACCAGGTGAAAGAATACCCTCTGATGGAAAAATCACGGACGGACGTACCAATATTGATGAAGCGGCGATCACTGGCGAATCTATTCCAGTTAGTAAGTCATTTGATGATGAAGTATTTGCGGGAACAGTGAATCTGCGTGGAACGATTACCGTAGAAATTACAAAACCAGCAAACGAAACATTATTTCAAAAAATTATTACTCTCGTTCAATCTGCACAAAGTGAAAAGTCTCCTTCTCAGCTGTTCATTGAACGTTTTGAAGGAACCTATGTAAAAATCGTATTAACCGTTGTCGCTTTGATGTTGTTCGTACCGCATTTTGTATTAGGGTGGAGTTGGACCGAAACATTTTACCGGGCAATGATTTTGCTTGTTGTTGCTTCACCTTGTGCCCTCGTAGCTTCTATTATGCCAGCTACGCTATCTGCCATCTCTAATGGTGCTCGTCATGGAATTCTATTTAAAGGCGGTATCCATCTTGAGAATCTTGGTAACTTGAGGGCAATTGCCTTAGATAAAACCGGAACATTAACAAAAGGAAAACCAGAGGTAACGGATGTCATTATCCGTGAAGATTTAAACGAAGAAGATTTCCTATTCCATATTGCATCTGTTGAAAATTATTCGAACCATCCTTTGGCAACATCAATTGTGCGCTACGCTAAAACTAAATTAGCAAAAGACATCATTAAACCGGATAATATGGAAGATATCTCAGGTAATGGGGTTCAAGCATATTTCAGCGGAGTACTTTGGCAAGTAGGAAAAGCTGATTTCGTCGGAAGAAGTGAAGCCGAACAATTTCAAAACGGTATTGCACTAACACTAGCTGAACAAGGCAAGACGATAGTTTATGCAAGAGACAATCAAGGTATTGCCGGCATTCTTACATTGAAAGACGTGGTGCGTGAAGAAACGATTACTGCTATCGAAGCATTGAAAAATGAAGGCATTCATACCGTTATGCTGACAGGCGATGGTGAAAAGACCGCTAAAGCGATTGCGTCTGAGAGCCATATCGATGCATATATTGCTGAATGCTTACCTGAAACTAAGGTTACTGAAGTGAAAAAGTTGAAAGAACAATACGGTACTGTAGCAATGGTTGGAGATGGAATTAATGATGCACCTGCACTTGCAACTGCTTCTGTCGGGATTGCAATGGGCGAGGGCACAGATGTTGCGTTGGAAACAGCGGATGTTGTCCTAATGAAGAATGACCTACCGCGTATTGCCGAAGCAGTAAGGTTATCTAAGAAAATGAACCGAATCATCAAACAAAACGTCGTTTTCTCGATTTCTGTCATTATGGTTCTGATTGCATCTAACTTCCTTCAATTCCTCGACCTTCCATATGGCGTAATTGGCCATGAAGGAAGCACCATTCTAGTTATTCTGAACAGTTTAAGATTATTGAAAAACTAAACAAAAAAGGGAGCCTATAAGGCCCCTTTTTTTGTGTGTTCATTCTACTTAGTGATAGCCGTTTTTCCCATTAGCAGAACCTGACGTTTTATGGTTCGAACCTTTTTTTCCTTTTTGCTTTTTGTTGCTTTTACCCATAAAAGAATTCCTCCCTATTACTAAGTCGTCATTTCTTGATTAGCATTAGCTGCAGGACTTATAGCTATTACGGGAACTTTAGGAAGCTCATTCACATTTTGGCTGTTCTTTATTACTTATGAGGGCATTAATTTCCCCGCCTAGAATTATGATTAGCCCTGATAAGTAAAACCAGATCATTAACACGATTATCCCACCAAGGCTCCCATATGTTGCAGAATAATTTGCGAAGTACTCTACATAAAAAGAAAATAAAAAGGAAACGAGACTCCAGCCAGCCGTGGCAAAAATAGCACCCGGAATCACTGTCAGGCATTTCAACTTTTTGTTGGGCGCTATCAAATAGAGGATCGTAAACACGATAAATAATACAATTGTGCTAATCACCCAGCGCATCTGATTCCAAATCGACAAAAACTCGTCAGATAGCCCAAATTCGGCAAATAAAAATATACCTATCTGCTTTCCGAATACAGGAAGCAACAAAGCGACAATAAAAACAAAAATCATCGCTAATGTGAGAATAATCGACATTCCCCGGGAAATAAAGTAAGTTCGACTTTCTTTTACACCATATGCGTGATTAAAGGCTTTAATAATTGCATTCATTCCATTAGATGCTGACCATATTGTTCCGATGACACCAAACGACAATAAGGTACTATTCCCTTCCATAACTTCTGCTAGATTTCCCTCAATGATTGCCATAGAACCATCTGGTGCATATGAACGGACTATACGTAAAATATCTTCCTGTGAAAATGGAAGGTAGGCCAGTAAAGTAAATAGGAAAATAAGTAACGGAAACAGGGAAAGTAAAAAGAAATAGGACAGCTGTGCGGCAAGTCCCGACACATCATCCACTTGTAACCGTCTTATGAAAGTTTTGAAGAATGACCCTTTCAACCATTCTTTTTTATCGGCCATACCTCCACCTCATTATCTAATTTAAGGAAATACGCTCTTCTAAATCATGGTTTGAAGACGATTCTTGCTGTCCTTCCGCAGAGAAGACCTCTTTCGTCTCCATCACAACATGCGCAACTTGCGATGGAATATCTTTCATCTCCTCTACTCTTTGGGAAATGAAGGATACATCATCGGAAATTTTTTCAACTGTGGCACGAACTTTTGAAGATGTTTCACGTACTTGAGTTAGGATTCCATTGGGGTTTTTCACTAGTTCTTTCAAATTATTCATGCAACTTTTGCTGTTTGCCAATACGGAACTTCGCGTGTTTTTATCAAAAAGACTAACAGCAGCCCCAGCTAGAGCCCCTATTAAAACCGCCTGCATAAATTTACTTTTCTTTGCACACTTATATTCTTCACGAATGTTGCTCATATATTCTCCTCCTCGTCATATATTAGTTGATGGGTAATGGTGGTTATCTCCATTATACAGTGTTTAAAAAAGTTTTTTCCTATCTTTTCCCAAACATGCTCACATTAAAACGCGAGACAATCAAGTAAATCGGAGATAATGCGTCGTTTTCCTACTGAATATTCATTGACTTATAGGGGTAATCATGCAAAGATGAAAATAATTTAGAAACGTGTGAAAGGATGAGGGAAATGGATTTAACACAAAATACAGCCGAAAGTGTCGAGTTTATGGTAGAAGCAATCAAGGATAAACTAAAAGTAATGAACTTCGGAGCAATCAAATCCACCCATTTCGATATCGAAATGTATGAAGAACTTCATGATATTTATAAAATGGTGATGAAAAAAACAAACTTCAGTGTCCGTGAAATGGAAGCAATCGCTGAAGAACTTGGAAGACTCCGCAATAAATAACATCCAAATCCTCCCATAATGGTGAGGGTTTTTTATTTATTAAAGAATTCTGCTAAATTTGTTATAGTGAATATTATTGGACAATCAGACAGGAGTTGTAGGTATGGTAGAAAGAAGAACGCCCATTAGTCTCGCAGATGCAGTAGAAAAAGTGATGAAACATAAATTAGAAGGACAGGTGGAATTAGTTGCTCTTGAGAAAAGTCATTATCGTTTTTTAGCTCAAGATATTATAGCTACAAATGATGTTCCACATTTCAACCGTTCACCGTACGATGGTTTTGCCCTCAGGTCTGAAGATACGGCTGAAGGTTCCCTTAATAATCCGCTCGAATTCGAAGTGATAGAAGAGTTGGCTGCAGGGATGGTTTCTACTCTTCCTGTGCAACAAAACCAGGTAGCAAGAATCATGACTGGAGCCCAAATGCCAGACGAATGTGATGCAGTTATTATGTTCGAGCTCACCAAGGAATTTGAAAAGGACGGGAAGAAATACATATCCTTTAAACGCTCACTTAACGCAGGCGAAAATGTGTCTTTCAAAGGAGAGGATGCAAAAAAAGGTGATATTCTTGTCAAAAAAGGCACAATGATTAATCCAGGCATCATAGGCTTGCTTGCTACATTCGGTTACGCTGAAGTTCCAGTTGCCAAAAAGCCTGTCGTCGGCTTATTTGCTACAGGGTCAGAACTTCTAGATGTCAGTGAACCATTGCAACCGGGAAAAATTCGCAACAGCAACTCTCATGCCATCTCCGCCCAAATTCAGAGAGCAGGAGGAGAAGTTCGTTTTTATGGAAAACTTAAGGATGAATTTGACTTAAGCTATGAGGCAATTTCCTCTGCCTTGGAGGAAGTTGACCTTCTCATTACAACGGGGGGCGTCTCCGTCGGTGATTTCGACCTTCTCCCTGATATTTACCGGAAAATAGGAGCCGATGTTTTATTCAATAAAGTAGCTATGCGCCCAGGCAGTGTAACAACAGTTGCTGTATTTAATAATAAATTTCTATTCGGCTTATCTGGTAATCCATCTGCCAGTTATGTCGGCTTTGAGTTATTTGCAAGACCGATTATTCGAACCATGCTGTTTTCTGAGCTTCCTCATTTACGAAAAGAAAACGCGCAATTGGCTGAGGATTTCTTAAAGCCCAATCCCTTCTCACGGCTTTTGCGAACGCGTTTATTTTTCGAATCTGGCCAGCTGAAGGTTATCCCTAGTGGTGTAGATAAATCCAATATAACAACAAGCCTTGCAGGAGCAAATTCACTAACCGTATTACCTGGAGGCACTCGTGGATTCAAAACTGGCGATATCGTGGACGCCCTTCTTCTTGATGACCAAGAAGGATGCGAATGGCCTTGGTGAAACCATTTATATTTCAAGTGGTCGGCTACCAAAATAGAGGAAAAACGACTTTCATTACGAATATAATTGAGAAGCTTCGCGCAGTAAACTTGGAAACAGCCGTATTAAAGCATCATGGGCATGGCGGAAAACCCGATCATACAAGTATAAAGGATTCCACCAAACACTTTCAGGCTGGGGCAGCTGCATCACTTGTTGAAGGAGACGGGACGATTGAATTACTTGGCAATTTTAGAAATGGAACCTCTATAGCAGAGCTGATTCAATTGCTGGGTCTTTTTCATCCCGACGTGATTTTAATCGAAGGATACAAACAGGAAGACTTTCCTAAGATAATTCTAATCAAAGAGGAAAATGACCTTCTATTACTAAAACAGCTTAATAATATCAAAGCAGTTATTGCTTGGCCTGACTGTCTGGAGCAAACAATGAGCCATGCTTCAGTACCCGTCTTCCCTCTAAATTCGGATCATTTCATTTCATGGTTTTTAGAACAGATATGAAGGAGGTTTTTTATGTTTATTCAATTTCCCTTAGAAAAGCGACGCGTGATGATTGAACGCATTCAAGAGTATGTCTACCAGGAAAATGGTGAAAGAATTGGCGAAATTGCTGCTGAAAACCACTTACAATTCATTCTCGACAACATTGCTCCCTTTATATATAACGAGGGCATTAAAGATGCTAAAACAGTGATTGAGGACCGAATTGGGAACATCGAAGAAGATTTATATTCATTGGAACGGCCAATTAAATGAGATGAAAAAAAACAGCATCAATTTTCGATGCTGTTTTTTTCGCTTTTTAGGAGATAAGAAAACCAAATCATTATTGTTCCGTTAAAATAAGTGGACCGTTCTTTGTGATGGCAATCGTATGCTCATATTGAGCCGAGTATTTCCCATCTGCAGTAGAGGCGGTCCAACCATTCGCATCCCTGCTGGCTTTATATGTACCTACGTTCACCATCGGTTCAATTGTGAATACCATGCCCTCTTTTAGGCGCGGCCCTTTATTTGGCAATCCATAATGCGGAACTTGAGGCTCTTCATGAATAACATTTCCAATCCCGTGGCCGATAAAATCACGGACGACAGAGAAGCCTTCCGCTTCTACATATGATTGAATAGCATGACCAATGTCGCCAATACGATTGCCTTCTACAGATACTTCAATCGCCTTATATAAAGATTCCTTTGTCACATGCAGTAAGTGTTCCGTTTCCTTTGAAACCTTACCGACCGGGTACGTCCAGGCAGAGTCTGAAAGCGCGCCGTTATAATTAACGACCATATCAATTGTTACGATATCGCCATTTTTCAAAGGTGTCTTTCGAGGAAAACCATGACAGATTTCTTCGTTGATGCTTGCGCATGTCGCATATTCATACCCTTTGTAACCCTTTTGTTCCGGCTTCGCCCCATGTTTCTTTAAAAACCCTTCAACAAATTCTTCAATTTCCCATGTTGTCACACCGGGTACAATTAATTTTGCGATTTCCCTATGACAAGCTGCCAAAATTTTACCTGAGTCATGCATCGCTTGAATCTCACGTGCAGATTTTAATACGATCAATCGTTACACTTCCTTTTTTTTCGTCTCTCCTTTTATTTTACTGCAAAGATGGAAGTATATGAATCCTTTAAACCTTATTAAAGAAAAAATCCCGACGGCGTCGGGATTTTTTTATTTCAATAATCTAAGTGACTCTCGATTAAAGGCTGGGATATCTTCTGGTGTCCTGCTGGTGACAAGCTGATCGCCGCAAACAACGACCTCTTTGTCTAAATATGTAGCACCTGCATACTCCATATCTACCTTAATAGATTTATACCCTGTTGCATGACGTCCTTCAAGTGTTTTGGCAGAAATCAGCAACTGTGGTCCATGACAGATTGCAAATACAGGTTTTTTTTCATCCATGAACGATTTTGCGAACGTTACGAATCGTGCATCTACACGTAGCTGGTCTGGGGAAAAACCTCCAGGAATGAACAAAGCATCAAAGTCCTCTGGTTTTACTGAATCGATGCTTTCATCTATTGTGACTTCGACTTCACCTTGTTTGCCTTTAACAGTTTTCCCTTGTTCCATTTCAATCGTAGTTACCGTATGGCCGGCTTCCTCAAATACTTTTGCCGGTTCACTGTACTCCGAGTCTTCAAACATATTCGTTACTACACATGCGATTTTTTTACTCATAAAAAATTCATCTCCTCCATTTTTAGATCGAATGAACTTACTCCATTTATGTTCCCTCGTGTAGAATAAATAAACACTTGAACTACCCACCACTTATCGACCTTACGGTCCGATTGAAGTGGGGGATTCCTAAGAACATTAGCCTATCGGCCAATTTTTAATTAGGCTACTCCCGTAGTTCCTACGGTTAGAAGCCTTATGGCTTCATTCATTAGATTGAGTCCTGCGTTAATATCTCGATCGTGGTGAGTAGAACAAAAAGGACAATCCCATTCACGAAGATTCAGATGTTTAACGTCTTTATTTTGGTAACCGCAGCTAGAACACAATTGGCTAGAAGCAAACGTTTTAGATACGGTCACGATTTGTTTACCATACCATTTTGCTTTGTATTCCAACATTTTTTTGAATTGGTACCAAGATACTTCACTAATAGCTTTAGCTAGTTTGTGATTTTTCATCATATTCGACACTTGCAAGTCTTCCATTCCAATAACATCGTGGTTTTTGATGATTTCGGTAGAAACTTTATGTAAGTAATCCATTCGGGCATTTGAAATTTTTTCGTGTAGGATAGCCACTTTTCGTTTTTGTTTTTGATAGTTTTTGGCTTCAGCCAATGGTTTATTTTGATTCAAGGCTATTTCTTGTCGCCTTGAAAGAATCCGTTGTGCTTTGGACAATTTCTTTTCGACCGTCCGGAAGAATTTTGGGTTTTGATAGACCGTACCATCTGAAAGAATAGCAAAGTTCTTCAAACCAACATCTACACCGCACGAACGATTCGTTTTAGGAAGTACTTGTACATTGGTTTCGGCTAAAACGGAAATGAAATATTTACCCGAAGGGTTCCGCCTGATTGTGGCATTGATGATTCGCCCTTCGACTTCGCGGCTTTTAGCAAAACGAACTAGACCGAGTTTTGGCAATTTGATTTTGTTTCCAACAATTCCAATATTCCCATTCGTATGTTTAGTCGTATAGGACTGGATAGGATTCTTTTTCGATTTGAAGCGTGGTGACTTGTTTTGCTTTTTATAATATCGACTATAGGAATCTGCTAAATTTCCCACCGATTTCTGTAAGGCAATACTGTCTACTTCTTTCAGGAAAGAGTACTCTTTCTTTAAAGCTGGAAGTTCTTTGATTGTTTCGTATTTATTCAGAAAAGAACCTTTCCGTTCATTAGAGGGTAATTGGCCGTTCTGCTTCATTTCTTCACAAATATACCAGTAGGCATCTTTCTCCTTTTGTTTGCCTAAAAAAAAGTTATAGACAAAACGGGAGCAGCCGATCGTTTTATTGATTAGAACTAGTTGTTCTTTAGTTGGATAGATTCGAAATTTATAAGCTTTGTTTACGACCATTGGTTTCACCCCCTTATAGTTATTATTAATCACCGAACATACGTTTGTCAAAAGATTACTTTGGCTTATGCCAACCGCCATTCATCTCCCCCTTACCGTTGGGCTCTCGCCCTTCACACGCTTGAAGAGGGAGTCTTCTGGCGGGAAATGATAAAAAATAATAATGTCCTCCATATATACCAATAACTCTCGTTAACGTACAACCAACCCACTGAACCCGACATTTCTTCAGAGAGATTACTTAATAGCTGTGTCATAAGGTTATTAAATTTATAGATGATTTTTGATCCAAGACTCTGAACTCTTATCATGGTCTATTCTGATTATGTTTGGGGAATTTACCTACCACATGTATGGCACTAATAAGTCTTTTGTTAATCCACTTTCGGTTTTCATCCGTATTCAAGTTTTCAAATATCCGCTTCCGCCCTTCTTCCGTTGTTACATAATAATTGGGCAGGGCATTCAAAGATAATGTGATAATGTCATTCTTACATTTGTTGCACGAGCAAAACGTTTGATATTCCATTCCAGCCATTAAAATCTGCACCCAAGTCACAACAATCTCTTCCATCACATTTGTATATTCTCTTTCCATATATACTCCTTTAAAAAAGAAAAACCCGTCCATACCAGACAGGTTTTCACTCAATTATTGCCGTCCGCGGAACAATCAGTATTTCAACACGCCGGTTTTCCGCTCTTCCATTTTTTGTTTTATTAGAAGCAACTGGCTTAAATTCCCCATGACCTTTTGCGCTGAACATTTCGGGATCCAAGTCTTTATTTCCGAGGAGAAGTTTCATGAAATTAACCGCACGCATAACGCTTAAATCCCAGTTCGAATCATACCGGTAAGTCTGAATCGGTATATTATCGGTATGTCCGCTTATTATAATGTTTCTGGGTAAGTCCATAACTAGAAGATTTGAAATTTCCTTAGCCATTTTTCGATCTTCACTTCTAACCTCTGCCACGCCTGATTCGAACAGCACATTATCCCTAATTGATATCAGCATGCCTTCATCCGTGAGGTTCGTACCCAATTTATCTGTTAAACCATTCTCTTTAATATATGCATTTACACGTTCCTGAACCTCTGTTAGCTGTTTCTTTTCGCTTTTCCCTAACCTCTTAAGTTCTTCTGCCTCTGTACTTTGTTCCGGTGATGTTGGTTTATTGCTGGGAGAATCGCTGGGGAAATCCATAAATCCCGTCCCGCTCGTAAACACTTGATTAAACACATTAGATAATTGTTGGAATCGAACTCCATCAACCGAACTCGAAGCGAAAAGGACGATAAAAAGTGCAAGAAGCAAAGTTAAGATATCGGCATAAGGTACTAACCATGACTCATCAATATGCTCTTCATGCCGCTGTTTTTTTTTCCGCCTAGCCATCTTCTCTCACATCGCCTTCTAACCACTTTTTACGATCTTCAGCAGGTAAATAGGATGTTAGTTTTTGTTCTATCGTTCTTGGCGCTTCCCCTTCGATGATCGATAAAATTCCTTCTATCATCATTTCTTTTATCCGGACTTCTTGTTGCGATTTCCGCTTAAGCTTATTCGCAAATGGATGCCATAACACATACCCTGTGTAAATGCCCATCAAGGTTGCAACGAACGCTGCAGAAATGGCATGTCCTAATGCCTCGGTATCAGCCATGTTACCTAATGCAGCGATCAGCCCGATTACCGCACCCAATACTCCAAGTGTCGGTGCATATGTGCCAGCCTGACTAAAAATTGCAGCCCCGCTTAGATGACGTTCTTCCATTGCGTCTATTTCTTCTGCTAAAATATCACGAATATAATCGGCACTCTGACCCTCGACCGCAAGATTCAACCCATTTTTCAAAAAGGTATTGTCGACTTGATCCGAAATAATTTCTAAAGCCAATAAGCCTTCTTTTCTGGCAATGACCGCCCATTCAGAAAAGGTTTTAATTAGTTCTTCAGGCTTTGTTAATTGTTGTTCTAAGAATAAAACTTTTAATATTTTTGGCAATCTTTTTAATTCTGAAAAAGGGAAAGCCGTTACAACAGAAGCTATTGTCCCTACAATAATGATCAAGATAGCTGCCGGGTTAATCAGCGCTGTAATGCTTACGCCTTTCAATACCATTCCCACTAAAATAGCCACAATCCCTAGAACTACTCCCAAAACCGATGTTATATCCATAATACTCACCCATTCATTAAAAGTCTTATCTGCTCTTTATATCGGATGAAGTTTGAAAAAAATGAGTATTATTTTACTATTCCATTAGATAGAATTTAAAATTTCATTCTATTATCACAAAATCTACCTGCTTTACTCCTTATAAAGGACTGATTCCATCAGCATATTTCAGTTCAGACAAAGTTTCCGTCAAAAGGGAATTTCAAGCCGTTCTGTTCGTATATGCTAATTTTTTCCATACGAACCTTATTTATAAAAGGAATTTGACGATATCTTCTCTATTGTTCCAATGTGCCCTCCGCTCTATCTCATTCACCCTTTTCTTATTAATCTATTAAAATGAAAAATATTTAGACAAAAAAAAGACGAAGCATATCAGCCTCGTTCTTTTTTCTGGTACCATATATTTCTACCATCCAGCCATTTGATGATGGGTGAGAGTAAAAATAAAATGAATAAAATTCTGAATAAGTGGAAACTAGTGACCACAGATAAATCCACATGAACAGACATAGCTGTTACTGCCATTTCTGCCACACCGCCTGGTGCCATACTTAAAAACAATTCGTTAGCCGGTATAGATAGGATGGGAGCAAACTGAATCGAAAGATAATAACAAAATCCAATTAACAGGACATTACTAACGAATACTGCTCCGAACATCTTTCTGAAAAGTCGAGGATTGTCGACCTTCAATGTATACCCTAAATGCGTGCCAATCAGCAATTGTGAAAAGTTCAACCAAAAATCAGGAATTTGCGGTGCCCCAGGTCCTGCCAAATTAAATAGGGCTGCCGCCATGAGAGGCCCAAGTAAAAATGGCAGCGGGAAGTTTACCCTTTTTGTGATGAAAATGAATAATATAAAGGTTACAATCATCAGAAGGGCTAATTTCCCATCATAATCAAACATGAAAAAGGGCCGATCCGAAACACTTACTACCGCAACCGAATCAACTGTCATAACGTGAGTCACAAGCCAGGGAACAATGGATATAACAAGGATGACTCGAAGCGTCTGCATGAAGCCAACAATTGTTTCATCACTATCCTTCATTTCCTCACTTAGGACCACCATCTGAGACAGACCGCCAGGAAAACTGCCAAGCATGGACGTACTCAAAGATAAATTCATTCGCTTTCCAACAAACCAACCAGTTAATACCGTAAATAAAATGATAGCAACCGTCGTAAAAAGCATGATGGGCAAATATTCAATCATTTCATTTAACGATTGTTTCGTGAATGAACTTCCTAGTTGTAAACCAAGAATAACCAATCCAGTGCTTCTAAAGGGTTTAGACCATAACATGTACTTTCCTAATTTGATTTTAGCAATCATCACCACAAATAATGGTCCGAGCATCCACGGTAAATATATTCCAAGACGATTGAACACGAACCCACCTATGAAAGCTAGAAAAGCGGTGAAAATAACTCTAAAAATCTTACTCTCAACTAAATATGTTTTCATATTATTACCCTTCTTTATTTACCATAATTTCATCTTTCATCTTAACATAAAATAACTTGTTTCAAGTCTACTACCCTTTCTTGTTTTCGCCTGGGGCATGAAGTATGATGGTGGGGAATATACCAGAAAGTGAGAATTTAATTATGCGTTTACGAGATTGGGATAATAATTTAAAAATTCGCCTTGCTGGAGAATCTGTTGTAAATATATCATTTTGGATGTTCTTCCCATTTCTCGCCATTTATTTTTCCGAGTCGTTTGGGAAAACAGCTGCTGGATTACTGCTGATTTTTTCGCAGTTTTTTGCCGTTTTGGCCAATTTATTTGGCGGTTATTGTGCAGATCGATTTGGAAGAAAACGCATGATGGTTATTTCAACATTCGGGCAGGGCTTCGCCTACATCTTCTTTGCTTGGTCCAGCTCTCCTTGGCTTGATTCTCCGATTATAGGATTTGTTAGTTTCACGGCGGTAAGTATATTCAGCGCCTTTTATAATCCAGCGAGCCAGGCGATGGTCGCCGACGTGATTCCGGAAAAAGATCGCAGCAAGGTTTTTGCTGTTTTTTATACCTCCATCAACATTGCAGTGGTCATAGGTCCAATTTTAGGAGGCATTTTTTATGCTAAACACCGATTCGAGCTGTTAGGGATTGCCGCCATCATTAATATCCTTCTTGGTTTCATTCTGCAAAGATGGGTAACCGAAACAGCTTTTCTAACAAAAACCCCCGAAAAAGAGCAAAATGGATTTTCTTTTTTACTGAACCAGATACGGGACTATCAGGTGATTATCCGCGATAAGGTCTTTCTGCTCTTTATCATCGCTGGTGTATTGATCTATCAGACATTCATGCAGCTTGATTTATTGTTTCCCGTGTATATTATAGAAATGGTCGACCCGCAATCGGTATTTTCGTTCAACTTAAAAGCAGAGCAGACTTTTGGACTCTTGCTTGCAGAAAATGGATTATTCGTTGCGCTCTTAACAATTTCTGTCACAAAGTGGACGTCCGTCTATAAAGAAAGAAACGTATTCATTGCCTCTTCAATTACCTACTGCTTCTCGATAATTTTATTTGGATCGACACAATGGATATGGGGGTTATTTATCGCCATTGCTTTGTTTTCATTAGCTGAGCTTTTGACAGCAGGCATTCAGCAGGGATTTGTATCCAAGCTTGCTCCGGCACATATGCGGGGGCAATATTTTGCTGCAGCAAGCTTGCGTTTTACAATTGGTAGAATGTTAGCACCATTGGCCATTCCCATGACAGGATGGATTGGTTACAATTGGACATTTGGCATTCTTAGTGCGCTGGCAATCGCAAGCGCCGTTTTATATTTCATCATGTTTTCCCTTTATGAAAAAGAACAGCGCAGCAATTCCACTATTTACTAGATTTCCCACCCCCACAAACTCACAGTTCAAGGTAGAATGAGTATATAGGGGTCAAACTCTTATGGAGGGGTGACTAAATGTTATCAAATACAGAAATAGGCATTGACTTAGGAACTGCAAATACGCTAGTTTACAGTAAAAATAAAGGAATCGTATTTAATGAGCCATCGGTTGTGGCCATTGATATAGAGACTAATAAAGTATTAGCAGTCGGTGTGGATGCAAAAAACATGATTGGAAAAACACCTGGAAATATTGTTGCGATCCGGCCACTAAAGGACGGGGTCATTGCGGATTTTGAGGTTACCGCACAAATGCTACGGGAAATCATGAAAAAAGCAAGCAAGGCTTTAGGCTTATCAATTCGAAAGCCAAGTGTAGTGGTCTGTACACCATCAGGCTCAACATCTGTGGAAAGAAGAGCCATTCAGGATGCAGTCAAAAGCTGTGGAGCCAAGCAGGTCCACCTTATTGAGGAACCAGTAGCAGCAGCAATCGGGGCAGGTCTGCCTGTAGAAGAGCCAGTTGCTAATGTCATCGTTGATATCGGCGGTGGTACAACTGAGGTGGCAATTATTTCTTACGGCGGCGTAGTTTCTTGTAATTCCATCAGAATTGGCGGAGATCAATTGGATGAAGATATCTCCCAATTCGTAAGAAAAAAACATAATGTGTTAATCGGGGAACGAACGGCTGAACAAATAAAAATGGAAATCGGCTACGCCCTCGTTAAACATTCCGTTGTGACCATGGAAGTCAGAGGTCGCGACCTTGTAACTGGTCTTCCAAAACCGATTACGATATCATCCACTGACGTCCAGGAAGCAATTCAGGAATCGCTTCTTCATATTTTAGAGGCAATCAGAGCCACTTTGGAAGACTGTCCTCCTGAATTAAGTGGTGATATTGTTGATCAAGGTGTCATCTTATCTGGTGGAGGTGCACTCCTTAATGGAATACAAGATTGGCTAACGAATGAAATTGTAGTACCAGTCCAACTTGCTGATAACCCGCTTGAATCAGTTGCCATAGGAACTGGCCTTTCACTTGAGGTCATTCATAAATTACAAAAAGCAGTCTATTAAAAAAAGAAATTTAGAGAGGGAATTCCAACTTAGGGATTCCCTCTTTTTTTATGTTTTATGCTGCCAAACTACATTTTTTTTAGAAATGCTTTACATCCCCTCATTTTAGTAAGATATAACACACTAAACTGATATATTTTTTCTTGTTTGGGTAGAGAATAAGTAAAAGAAGGTTTACTTTTGGACACCACTTCTTTATTTTCTCTTTTAATGATATATGAGTTGCTTTTTTTGGGGGAATCTTTCTTATAGGACTTATTACATGCAATGTAACATAATTTGTGATATAATATAATTATGTTACATTGGTAAGAGGAGAAGATCTATGGAATATGTGGAAGCCTTTAAGGATATCAATCAAATCAGCAAAATAAAAACGTACTTACGAGCTCACTCCAGTCGGGATTATTTATTATTTGTACTCGGAATCAATACGGGTATGAAGATAAATGAAATGCTGGAAATCACTGTTTCCAACGTTCTCGATGAAACAGGAAAAATCAAAGAGTTTTATGAGCAACGAATGGAGAATGAAGAAGTCACTCAAATTTATTTGAACTTGAAAGTTCGTACCGCCTTACAAGAATACCTAAAAGGCTCGAAGGTTATCGAAGGTCAATTTTTATTTCTATCCCCTAAAACAAAAAAGCCGATTACGCGCCAACAGGCTCACCGAATCATTCATGATGCTGTGGAAGGTGCAGGTCTGACAGGTAAATTCGGAGCAAGTTCGATGCGCAAAACATTTGGCTATCATGCCTATAAACAAGGAGTGTCTCTTTCTTTGATACAAAAGCATTACCATCATTCAAGTCCATCAGAGACACTAAAATACATCGGCATTTCTAAGGAGAAGAAATTTAAAACGATTATTGATGTTAATTTATAAACATATTTCTATCTTCTAAAACTCTAACCAACTATCTTAAGGAGGAATTCCAGTGAAAATTAGAGAAAGCGAACTTCCTGGTATTGGCCAAAAATTTGAAATCATAACGAGAAATGATGAAAAGTTAGTGATTGTCATTCACGATGATGGCCGTCGGGAATTGTACCACTTTGATAATGAACATGAAGAAGTTATATCGAGCATCACCCTTAACGATCAGGAATCGCGACAAATGGCTTCCATCATAGGCGGTATGGTTTACAAACCACAAGCGCTTGAAACGATTGAGATGTCATTAGGCGACTTGGTTATTGAATGGTTCAAGGTGGAACCAGGTTCAAGAGCAATCAATCAAACAATAGGTTCGATTGATATTCGGAGCAATTACAACGTAACCGTTATTGCCCATTCGAAAAAAGGAAAAAAACAACTAAACAATCCTGGTCCAGACTCTATCATCGAAACAGGCGATACGCTAGTAATATCTGGTGAAAGAAAAGATATCCGTAACCTGACAAGAGAACTTTTGACCGACGAAAGGAGTGACTAAGCACATATGGACCATTTAGTCTTTGAAGTAGGAACTGCCCTGCTTCTAGTAGCATTAGCTGCTCTCGTTGCAGGTAAATTTAAAATATCAAATGTTCCATTATTAATTATCATCGGCATGCTCGTTGGCCCCCATGCTCCAAACTTCGGATTGATTGATCTGCGCTTCATCGAAAGTGATGAAATCATAGCGTTCCTCGGAAGAATCGGGATATTGTTCCTTTTATTTTACTTAGGTCTTGAGTTTTCCGTTAAAAAGCTAATGAAGTCAGGGAAAAATATAGTAACAGGCGGAACGTATTACATTTTAATCAACGCTGGAATGGCCTTACTATATGGTTTCCTACTCGGACTACCTTTAAGAGAAGTTCTAATATTAACAGGGATTATCAGCTTTTCATCAAGTGCCATTGTAGCAAAAGTCCTTGTCGATCTTAAAAGAACAGGTAATAACGAAACAGAGCTCATTCTTGGTATCATCATGTTTGAAGATATCTTCCTTGCTGTTTATTTATCAGTCGTATCTGGATTGGTATTAAGCGATTCTGGTTCCATTTGGGGAACGCTACTTTCTACCTTCATCGCCATCGGATATATGCTGATATTTTTCGTTATAGCTCGGAAAGCCTCTGGTTTACTCAACAAATTATTTAATATATCCTCTGATGAGATATTTATTATTGTTGTGTTTTCATTGCTATTCTTTGTCGCAGGTTTCTCGGAAACAATTCACGTTGCAGAAGCCATTGGTGCATTACTGCTTGGTCTAGTCTTTTCTGAAACGGAACACAGCGACAGGATAGAAAAACTTGTCATTCCCTTTAGAGACTTCTTTGGCGCCATATTCTTCTTCAGCTTTGGCTTGAGCATTGATCCAACTACCCTTGGTGGAGCTGTCTGGATGGTCCTTGGAGCCGTAATCATCACTATAATCGGTAACTTTGTCGCTGGTATGATAGCCGGACGAAAATCTGGTTTATCTCACAAAGCCTCAGCCAATATCGGTTTAACTATTGTTTCACGTGGTGAATTCTCCATTATTCTCGCCAACCTAGGTATTGCAGGTGGTTTAATGCCAATACTAACCCCGTTTGCGGCACTATATGTTTTGACCTTAGCGATTCTTGGACCAATCCTTACAAAAGAATCCAAACATATCTATAATATCCTCAATAAAATCTTCAAATGGACGCCGCCAAAGGTCCAAAAGGAACAACAAAAAGAAGAAGTGTAATAGAGGAAGGTCGGACAAAATGTTCGGCCTTTCTTTACACTTCTTCTTTAAAGCTCTGCAAATGTAAACCGCCGAAACTTTTTCCTTATTTTTCCGTATAATAGTAAAAAGACGGAGGGGGAAACATTTTATGAGCCATTCTTGGAAAAGAACAATTAGTTATTTATCCTACTTAATTCTATTATTAAGTGTATTATTATATGGTTTAAAGTACCAACATCATCTAGAAATAATTAGTCGCGAAACATATGAGATTAAGGGATATTTTTTGTTTCAATCTTTCTTCCCAATTTTCATTGGGGGCATATTCGCGATACCTAGTATCGTGAAAAACTTTTTAACAAAAGGTCACTGGAAAATTAATTGGCTAAGGTTACTCATCCTTGGATTACCGTTCATTTACATGTCCATTATTCCAATTTTGTATTTCACTGAAATAATTGAATTCGAATTACCTTTCTCCACATTGGTTTGGGGAGGATACTTCGGAGCAGATGGATCAACCACGTTTAATTCAATTACAGGAATAATTGCGGGTTATATTGTTCTTACAAGTATAAGAAAACCAACAGATATACAAAGAAAGACAACCTGAAGGGTTATCAAGACCTTTTTTAAAAAAGTACCTTTCATTTTCTTTTCTTTAGATAGGAGGATTAACTTACCTGAACAGAGGGAAAAGAAGCAGATAACCTTAGTAACTATTCAGGAGTGATGCCCGGATGAATAAGTCGATAAAATTCACCAAGCAGCTTATCAAAGAAATAAAAGAAGATCGTGTAACAGGGTTGGCAGCAGAACAGGCCTATTATTATTTACTCGCACTATTCCCTTTGCTCATTTTACTACTTTCGATTTTACCTTATTTGAATATCGACATTCAGACAGCCATGGATACTATAAAAACCTTCATGCCAACGGAAACGGTGGAAGTCATCGAGGAAAATATTATCAACATATTAAGTGAGCGGAACGGCGGCTTACTTACTTTCGGTTTCCTAGGCACCATATGGTCAGCCTCAAACGGTATGAATGCGTTTATTCATTCAATGAACATCGCTTATGATGTGAAAGAAACAAGGAACTTCATTAAAGCCCGCTTTATTTCTATTATCTTAACCTTAGGATTGGTTGTAGCTTTTATCGTTATGTTAGGTCTGCCCGTTTTCGGGAAAGTGATCATCGATTTATTACAACAAGTCATCTCGCTTCCTGAAGAAATGCAAAGTCTATTCAGCTTATTACGGTGGATCATTGCAGTTGTCGTTATCTCACTAGTATTGACCTTTTTATATCGCTTTGCACCGAATAAGAGTTTTCCAATTAAACACGTTATCCCCGGGGCTGTGACCGCAACCGTACTGTGGCTCGGAATATCACTTGGATTCTCATTCTATGTCAGCAACTTTGCTAACTATTCGTCCACTTACGGCAGTTTAGGGGGCGTTATCATCTTAATGTTATGGTTGTATTTGAGTGGTCTGATCTTTGTAATCGGTGGCGAAATCAACGCAATTCTTCATCGCCAAAATTCTATACCAAAAAAACAATCCCGTACCATCGTACATCCTGTCCCACTTAAAAGGTAAAATAGCTTAAACAGGCTCAAAAGGCATCCCTTTTGAGCCTGATTTTTATGAAAGTTCAGTCCAATCCTACGTAAATGAGTAGGAACAACAACTTTTATCAACAAATCTTTCTTTTTATCTACGAAATTTCAGTTTTATCTACGCAAAGTCTCCATTTATCTTCGTTTCCTTCGATTTATGGATGATTCTACACAAAGTGTCAGGTTTCCGTCTTAGAGACACAACAAAAAGCGACTGCCCACATTCGGACAGCCGTTTTCCTATTCACCCTCTATTGACAAACTCTTCGTATCTTTCATCATGGGCCAGCCATGCAGCGTATTTCCGCTTTATATATTTATCCGCTTCCCCAAATGTATCAAATGTTTTTTTCTGTTGTTTTCCGTTGATCTCCACAATCCATTCTTCTTCTTCATCTTCATAGATGAAAATGTCTTGTTTTTCTCTCGTTGAATACAGGCAACCCTCTGGGGATTCCTTGATATTCAATTGGTTTTTATGAGCATCGCGTTTAATAGGCTCGGCAAAAAAGGTCTTTTCTACGTATTGACTGTATGCCTTTTCGGACATTGTGCAACCTGCGGCTTTTTGATGACCGCCCCCATCGTATTTACCTGCAACCTCAGAAACGTCTATGTCATCATGGATTGTCCGAAAGCTGATTCTTTTACTTCCGACCATTAGAATTGCAATATAATCCAGGTGGGAAAACTCTTTGGACAGTTCATTTCCCAATTCCGAATGATAGGACTCAGCATGGACCACACCTGCTGTATGGGGACCAACCGTAGCCTGATAGACTTCTCTTTTTTTCCTGTTTATGTACCGATCAACCCGGCTTTCCTCAACATCCAAAAGTGTTTGCTCAACTTCGTCAAAAGTAAAGCTTTCAGCCGTTGATAATTTATGGGCGATTTTCATCTCAAATTCCTCAATCGGAATCATAAAGAACAAATCATTTAACCGTTTTGCCGTTAAATTTTTGTTTACTTCCCATTCCCAAGTATCGTATTGACGAACTAATTCAACAAATTCAGCAACAATCCGCGAAGGTTCCAATAATTTTTTTTCAACTGCATACTGATAGAATAATGAAGTCGCTGCTGTTTGTTTACCGTCTTCCTGCTCGACTGTTACAGATGCCCAATCATGTTCGTTCAAATGCAGCGCTGATTTATGATGATCAATCAGAAGCGCTTTGCCTCCATCTTCAACAAACTGTGAAATCGCTTTTTCATTATCTTCATCAACTGAAAGATCAGTAACCAGCAACGTATCCTCAATTTTGGCCTGCTCAAGAAATGCTGCTACATTCTGATTAAGTCGCCCGATTGAATTATAACTAACCACTACTTCTTCCCCGAATGCCAGCTTCGCTACAATACCGCATCCGACTCCATCTAAATCATTATGTGTAAAGAGATGGTACACACAAACCCCTCCTAAATACTAATATAATTACTTTTCCCTAAGATATGAATTTCAATTGCAATCTTTACAATTGTAGCATAATCATATCCGCATATTTTAACATGCTTCATTTACGAACAGCTTTTGTAATAAAATATTTTCATATCCTACCTATAAAATTCTTTATTTCCCAGTATTTACACCTATTTATAAAGGTAAGATATTACTTTTAAATCGAGATATTTTTATGTATTCATTAAGGGAATCCAGCACGCCACTGTCGCTTAAGAGAAAATGAAGTCTTTACTACGGAAAGTGGAACGAGGACTAGTATAGAAGCAAGGAAATGGTCACCCTTGCTAAGAACATCATACCCTTGGTGAAAAGGCTAAACAGAAGCAGTACTAATGGATGAATGGATCAGCAAAATAAAGACATCCAAGCGGTTTTAGCAAAGATTGAAGACATATAAAACAAACGAATTTATTTTCTCTGAATGCCTCAATTGAAGCTGCTAGAGCAGGTGAACACGCTTCTTCATTGAAGAAGTGGCGGCAAGCTTCAAATATCAGGATACCCTCATCAATAAAATAGCAAGAAATTTCTCGAACTTTGAAGAACTGCTTAATGGGTTGAAAAAGCTAGCTCAATCTGACAGGTAATTGTACATTCGCTACATTAAAAAGCCGCAGAAAAGAATTTTCTTCTCTGCGGCTTTTTTAATGTGTACCATTTACTGTTCAATCAATTTTCCAAGGTTCGCCATTTCAATAGCACTAACGGCTGCTTCATAGCCTTTGTTACCTGATTTTGTTCCTGCACGTTCAATAGCCTGCTCGATATTTTCAGTAGTCAACAAACCGAAGATAACAGGTACACCTGTGTCCAGAGAAACTGCTGCCATGCCTTTAGCTGCTTCATTACACACATAATCATAATGAGAAGTGGCCCCCCTAATTACTGTTCCAAGGCCGATAACTGCATCATATTTGCCTGTGTTCACTAGTTTTTTCGCAATTAGTGGAAGTTCAAAAGCCCCTGGTACCCACGCTATGTCAACATCATTCTCATCAACACCATGACGCTTAAGGCCATCCAATGCACCGCCTAAAAGCTTGCTTGTAATAAACTCATTAAATCTTCCTACCACGATGCCTACTTTCAACCCTGATCCGATTAATTGTGCTTCAATAATTTTCCCCATGTCCATATCCTCCTAATTTAAAAACAAATGTCAATTTTTTTTCGTATTTTTATTTTTCAACCACTTATATCCTTCAAGCATTCGGAATATTTAATTCAAGTTCCTGTTTCTCAAATATTTTTCTTTGTTGGAGATAACGAGTTAGCTCGGCAATCGTAATAAATTTAAGATCGAATTTTTCGGCGATAACTTCTAAATCAGATACTCTTGCCATTGACCCGTCTTCATTCATGATTTCACAAATAACGCCTGCAGGAGCAGCCCCACATAACTTTGCCAAATCTACGGATGCCTCCGTATGCCCTGCCCGTATTAACACGCCACCTTCTTTAGCGACAATCGGAAAAGTGTGACCAGGCCGTTGGAAGTCCCCAGCAACTGAATCTTCTTTAAGAAGTTCCAGAATGGTCAAGGATCTTTCAAATGCACTTATTCCTGTAGAAGTACTTTTATGATCGACACTAACTGTAAAAGCAGTTCCATGATGATCGGTATTTTCACCGACCATAGGATGCAAATTCAATTTTGCCGCCAGTTCTTCGGTAATGGTTGTACAAATCAAACCGCGTCCATGGGTCGCCATAAAATTAATCGCTTCTGGCGTTGCCTTTTCTGCCAATACAACAAAATCACCTTCATTTTCACGGTCTTCATCATCGGATACGATTACTACTTTACCAGCTTTTAAGTCTTCGATCGCCTCTTCTATTGTATGGAACATCTTTTACACCGCCCTTTAATTAAAATCCGTGTTCTGCCAAAAACTCTAAATTCAGTCCTGGTTTTGAATCACTTTTTTTTATTTGATGTATGATATATTTCCCTATCATGTCATTTTCGATGTTAACGATATCTCCAGCTGCTTTCCGCCCCAATATTGTGTCCTGATGAGTCAGGGGAATCAGAGATACAGTAAGCAGGTTTCCCTCTATCCCGAAAATTGTCAAGCTCGTACCATCAATGGCAACTGACCCCTTTGGGATGCAAAATGTACTGAGTCCTTCTTCCAATTTGATCACATAATACACAGCATTTTCTTTTCGCTCTTTTTTTATTATCGTTCCCGTACCATCAATATGGCCTGAAACAAAATGGCCGCCAAACCTGCCCTGTGCACTCATGGCACGTTCCAGATTCACAGGTGATCCCAGTTTTAACGTCCGGATTGAAGAAGCTTTGACCGTCTCTGGCATCACGTCGACAGTAAACAGACTTTGCGTGAAGGACGTTACCGTTAAGCAAACTCCGTTGACAGAAATACTGTCCCCCAGATGAACATCTTCGAGGATTTTCTCAGAACGAATCGCCAACTCCATGCTGCTTTTGCCTTTTTTCAAGGAATGGACGGTACCGATATCCTCAATGATTCCCGTAAACATGTTTTTCCCCCTTTTATAGAATATAAAAAACCCCTTAGATTGACCTAAGGAGTTAGCAGGAGAAATGAGTGAAAAATTGTATACCTAAAAAGCCTAAAATTTTCATTATTGAAAAATTAGGCGCACGTATACACTTGGGTTCCACACGTCCTTCTCCCATCCAGACTATACTGTCGGCTTTGGAATCTCACCAAATCCTGCCTTTATCAGGCTCGCGGGCTTAGAATTTCTTCATCACCGCCGGTTGGGATTTTCACCCGACCCCGAAGGACTAAATTATTATGAATCTCTGAATATTTTATCACCTTAAAGTAAAGATGTAAAATTTCTAATCTTAAATGAACCATTAGTAACAAGAACTTACTATGTATAAGAAAGAATGTATATATTTTTCTTCAAGGCCCCCTATGTGCTCAAAATGGTTAACTAAGTAAAATTTATTATTATTGCGCTTTTGATTAACTTAATTATCATTTATACAAACATTAAAGAAGTGGAGCATGCCTCTTTCGACCTATTCCCTTTTTCCATTTATTTAGGTTGGGTAAGCGTCGCAGCCATCGCTGACATTTCTTACTATCTCACCTATATTAGCTGGAAAGGATTTGAGATATCTAATGTAACCTGGACGATTGTCATGATGATTGCAGCAACAATCCTGGCCTTTGTCTTCGCAGTTAAAAACCGGGATTGGTGCTATCCGCTTGTCTTAGTCTGGGCGTTCAATCGGCATTGGTGTACGGAACAGCACTCTCTACCCGACAATCACCCCTTTATCCTACATGCTGGCTGTTCTAATCCTTATCTTATCCTTCACCATTTTCATCAAAAAAACCGGGAAATAATCCGGGAAATGGGGTCTGACCCCAGCTAAAAGGCTTGCTGAAGATCGTGCCAGATGTCCTGCCAAGCTTCGAGGCCTACTGAGAGGCGGATAAGCTGGTCGCTGATACCCATTTGATGTCTGGATTCTTCAGGAACTGCCGAGTGAGTCATGGTAGCTGGATGCTGAATCAATGTTTCGGCATCTCCTAGGCTGACAGCTATTTTGATAAGTCTCAAGTTATTCAGGAATTTCTGGGCATCCTGCTTCGTACCTTGCAATTCAAAGGAGATAAGGCCCCCACCATGTTTCATCTGTTTTTCCATTATATAATGGTCCGGAGAACTAGTATCCCCTGGATAATATACATTCTTCACCTGGGGGTGCTGTTTCAACTCCCGAAAGATTTCCCACGCATTGGCAGAGTGCCGGTCCATCCTAACTGGTAAAGTCTTTAACCCCCGCAGTAGTAGCCACGCATCAAACGGCGAAATAATTCCTCCGATATCTTTCTGAGTCGTTACCGCTACCTGATTGATAAACTCTTTCTTTCCAACTACAAGACCTGCAACAACGTCTCCATGTCCACAAAGATACTTCGTCGCACTATGAAGGACGACATCACAGCCATAGTCAAGAGGCTTCTGTAAATAAGGGGTCGAAAAAGTATTATCGACTACAACCGGCACATTGCATTCTTTCGCGACTTTCATGACCATTTGTAAATCAATCATTTTCATTGTCGGATTAATAGGGGTTTCCACATAGATGCAGGCTGTTTCTGGGCGGATCATCTTTCTTAACTGTTCCTCTGTACTCATATCACAAAAATCATGATTAATACGATATTTACTTTTCATCAACTGAAGGAGGCCAAACGTACAACCATATAATCCTTGTGAACACAAGATGTGGTCATCTGTTTTAGTTAATGCAAAAAGCACAGCCGATACCGCAGCCATCCCTGAGCTGAAAGCAAGCCCTGCTTCCCCGCCCTCCAATGCCGCAATCTTGTCTTCAAGCACCTGTACCGTTGGATTTCCAAGACGCGAATAAATATATCCATCTTCTAAACCGGCAAAACGTCTTTCTCCTTGCTCGGCCGTTTCGAAAGTAAATGTTGAGGTTTGAAACAGTGGTGTTGTTAAGCTTCCTAAATGCTCCTTCGAGTCATATCCTTCATGAATTACTGCCGTTTCAATATGCTTATATTTCTCTGCCATACCGTCTCCTCCTCACCAATGTCTATTTCTATCATATGTCAATACCCCTTATAAAGGAAGCGTTTTCATTTGTGTTTTCCACTCATTATTAAACTCCTATCTTCAGCAATATGCTATAATTTTACAATCATTCAATGCTAATTTTGACTATTCATAGATAAGGATTTTTGGAGGGGAAACAATGAACAAAGTCATTTTTGGTTTACTTGTCATTTTAACGACTGCTTTAATGGGTTCGTCATTCGCTATCGGAAAAATAGGATTAGCTTATACTTCTCCCATGTTGCTTGCAGCCATAAGATTTATCCTTGCAGGTTTGATCATGGCCATAATTGTTAAACTCATCAAACGACCTCATCCAAGCAAGACCATAGACTGGGCTAAATTGGCTATCATCGGTTTATTCCAGACAGCTGGTGTCATGGGCTGCATCTTTGTAGGCCTTAGGACCATTTCAGCAGGGGAACTTTCGATTTTAACGTTTATGAATCCTTTATTAGTTATCATTTTTGGAACGCTCTTTTGTAAAACAAGATACGCCCCACAGCAATGGGCGGGGGTTTTCCTAGGATTTATCGGTGTCTTTATCACAATGGGGGCACATCTTGATTTAAAAACAGGAACCCTTCTCGGATTGATGTCAGCCATTTCCTGGTCCCTCGCCACCCTGTTGATGAAAAACTGGGGACACGCAATCGACACTTGGGTCATGTCAGCCTATCAAATGCTTTGCGGAGGGGTACTGCTGCTCATTGGCTCTTATCTTTTTGAGCAGCCCTTTTTCATAATCACAACGGCATCCATGCTTATTTTATTATGGCTAGCCATTATGGCTTCTATTGTACAATTTTCAATTTGGTTTTTCCTACTACAAAAAGGAGATTCCGCCAAAACGAGTGCCTTTCTATTTCTAGCTCCCTTTTTTGGCGTCTTATCTGGTTTCATCTTGCTAGATGAACCGGTCCACTGGTACGTTGCGTTAGGTGGTTCACTCATCTTCGTAGGGATCTTTCTGGTTAACTGGACATCCCATCAAGTTGCAACAATAGAAAAGTCCATGTAGAGTGTTCTTCAAAAAAAATTCTCACTGTAGGAGGGAACAAGAAAATGAGTGGAGATGATACGCTATTGTTTATACACTTGTTCGTTATCCCATCAATAAGTGTTATGTGTTTTCTTAATTTGGTTTCACTTTTGAAAAATCTAAAAGCAGGTAAAAGTATTCATAACCAAACGATTTTGGGAGCTGTTCTTTGTTATATTTTATTCATGGCGTTAATGATTGGTTTAGAGGGTATGTATTAATACATCTGCCTAGTCTTGATAAAAAAGTAGAGACAGCCTACATGGCCATCTCTACATTCAAAAATTATTCTTCGACTACGATGTTTCCACCATAGAATGTTACTTTCGTTAACGGGATCTCAAGTTCACGTGCCATTTTTTTCAATTCTCGCTCTTCTCTTTCCGTTACAATTGAGATAACCGTGCCATTTGCACCCGCACGCCCTGTTCTCCCGGATCGATGAATATATTGGTCAATGTTTTCAGCCATATCAATATGAACGACGGCTGTCAGTCCTTTAATATCAAGTCCGCGAGCCGCCACATCTGTTGCCATCAACATCGGAGATTTACCTGAACGAAGCTTGCGCAGCGCTTTCTCACGGTCTACTTTATTAGATTCACCGTGAAGGACACCCATCTCAACGCCTTTATAACTCAACTTTTCATGTAAGACGCTCAGCTCTGCGATATCGTTTAAAAAGGCAAGAGCTTTCACATCTTTCAGCCTCGTGATTTTCTCAAGAATCTTGGACTTTTCCCGTCTCTCAACAACAAAGTAAAGATGGTCTACTTTTGACTCCATTTTTTCATGCTTATCGACCTTGATCATTTCTGGTTCGTTCATGAATCCACGAGCCACCTTTTCCGTTTCCTCTGGTAGAGTTGCAGAAAACACCATGATTTGGCGGTCTTTAAGAGTAGTTTTGATAATATTATTAATCGTTCCCATATGCTCGGGAATAATTAATTGGTCACCTTCATCGAGGACAATTGTTTTTACTTCGTGCATCTTCAATTTCTTTTGGGCAATCAATTCATAAATCCGTCCTGGTGTTCCAGCAATGACCTGTGGATGCTTCTTCAGTTTGTCCAACTGACGTTTTACATTAGCTCCACCGATGAATGCTGCACCTGAAATACCGCTTCCTTCTGACCAAATCCGAATTTCTTCATTAATCTGCATGACCAATTCACGTGATGACGCTAAAATTAATGCTTGGGGAGATTTTTTATCAGGATCTATTTTTTCAAGCAATGGCAGTAAATAAGCAAGTGTCTTTCCTGTTCCCGTGGGTGATTCAGCCATGATGTCTTTTCCTTCTACAATTACAGGAATCGCTTTCGTTTGAATCGGAGTAAGTTGGCCGAAGCCAGATTTTATCCAGGCCTCCTGAATAAATGGCTTTCTATCGTTCACTAATGCTGGTAATTCGCTCATATCGTTCTCCTTTAATAAAAAAACTTTTCATATACTCTATAGTACCATTTGTTAAAGCGTAGTAGCCAACGGAATCCGAATTGTAACCGTGGTTCCCTTATTTTTCTCACTTTCAAAATGCATCTCTCCGTCGAGGCGGAGAATAATCTTCTGGCAGATTGCAAGTCCGATTCCTGTGCCCCTTTCCTTCGTCGAATAAAAAGGTTCACCGATTCGTTTCAAGCGCTCAGGCACCATACCTATTCCATTATCACTCACACTGATTACAGCATGATCATCAATGACATCCAAGGATATGTCTATATTCCCATTATCACTAACCGCTTCAATGCTATTCTTGACAATATTAATGACCATCTGTTTAAGTTCGATGGAATCAGCCATAATATAAACCGGCTCGGCTTTTTTTACCTGATACCCCATCTCAATATTATTCAAATTCGTCTCTGCTTTCATTAACGTATATACTTGTTGTAAACAGTCACCAAGATCAATTTTACATAAAGCAACATCCTGTTTTTTCCCGAGAACCAGCAGCTCACTCGAAATAATATTAATTCGATCAATTTCCTTTAACATGATATCAGAATGCATCGGGTTGACTTCTTTCGTCATATCCATTAACTGCACGAACCCTTTTAGCGATGTCAGCGGATTCCTTATCTCATGTGCGACGGCAGCAGCCAGATGTCCGATTACAGATAACTTTTCAGACATGATCATCAATTCCTCTTCTCGCCGCAATTCGGTAATATCCCTGACGATTGCATATACTCCAAGCATTTCCGTTTGAACAATAATTGGCAAAAAAGTTACACGAATTATCCGATTTTCATCACTCATATTCTGGATGGTCGTTTCGAATTTAACAGCCTCTCCTTGAAGGGATTGTGTAAAGAAAACAGATACTTTTTCACTTTCATTCCAGTTGATGAAATGATTGGCATTCTTGCCCTTCAAGTTGTCACTTTGGTGACCTAACAGCTTTTCAGCCTCCGGGTTAATTGAAACGACATTTCCTTCGAGGTTCAATTCAAGGACACAATCCGGATTATGCTTGAACAGCGACTGATATTGCTCATCCTTCAGATTAAATTCCTGTTGGGAGCGCAACATTTTCCCAGTCCAATATCGGATTATAATATATAAAAAAATCCCGGTAATGAAAATGAACATCCACCCTTTGGAATGCTGAAACATCGCATATGTCTGGACATCTTCTTTTGCCTGGGTCATCGAGAAGGAATCTGTAATGATAATCCATAAGACCCCAATGATTATATATATAATAGCTACTTTAATTGCAATTTTATGAGACTGGTTCATTTTATATCCTTTGTAGTTATTTTTGGTTTATTATACCCAAACCACTCAAAAAAAGTCCTCATGTTTTACACATAAGGACTTTACGGATATTGTACCATATATTTTGGTTATTTATCATATAAAAAACGCCGCCCATTTGATAGAGCAGCGTCAATAATCAAGAGAGATTTTTTACAGCTTGATTGAAATCCTCTTCTATCTCTTTAGAAGGTTTGGCTGATAACAGGCTAAAAAACACGACTGCTATTGTACCAGCAATAAATCCAGGGATGATTTCATAGACTTCAGCAAATTTATCAATCATTTCCCAGACGATCACGGTTGCGGTACCCACAATCATTCCTGCTAGCGCGCCCCATTTCGTCATCCGTTTCCAGTAAAGACTTAACAGAATGACCGGTCCAAATGCTGCTCCAAACCCAGCCCAGGCATAACCGACCAATTTAAGAATCGTACCACTAGGGTTGAAAGCTAAAATAAGGGCAATAGCAGCTATCGCTAATACACCAAATCGTCCAACCAGCACTAATTCCTTATCCGATGCATTCGGGCGAATAAACTGCTTATAGAAATCATCAGTCAGCGCACTCGCCGATACTAACAGTTGAGATGCAATCGTACTCATGACCGCTGCTAAAATCGCTGCTAATAAGAAGCCTGTAATTAAAGAAGGAAATAGTTCTTTAGCCAGAATGATGAAGACAGACTCGGCATTTTTTTCCCCTAGAGGTCCGCTTGTCAGATTAAAATAAGCGATTCCGACCAATCCCGTAAACATCGCTCCTACGATAGCGAAAATCATCCAGCCCATACCGATTCGTCGTGCGCTTTTCAATTCTTTTACAGATGAAATCGCCATGAATCGAACGATGATATGAGGCTGACCAAAATAACCAAGACCCCATGCTAACAACGATATAATACCAATGGTTGAAGTTCCTTCAAAAGCATGTAATAAATTCGGATTAATCGATTTTATTTCATTAATGGTAGGATCCCAGCCGCCAATATTTACAATCGTGACAACAGGGACTAAAATTAAGGCAATGAACATGATCGTACCTTGTACAAAATCCGTCCAGCTAACCGCAAGGAAACCGCCAAATAATGTATAAAGAATAACAACACTCGCTGTCAGCCAGATGCCCCAGCGGTAATCCATATTAAAAGCAGTTCGGAAAAGCTCCCCACCTGCTACCATACCTGAAGAGGTGTAAAAGGTGAAAAAGATTAAGATGACTAAGGCTGATACCACTTTTAATATTCGGGAACTATCTTTAAACCGATTTCCCAAAAAGTCCGGTATCGTAATCGAATTGTCGGCCACTTCCGTATATGTCCGAAGTCGCGGCGCTACAAATAACCAATTTAAATAAGACCCTGCACACAGGCCGACAACAATCCACCCGGCACTTAAGCCGCTTATGTACATCGCACCAGGAAGACCCATTAACAGCCATCCGCTCATATCGGAAGCCCCTGCACTTAATGCGGTTACAGCCGGGCCCAAGTTGCGGCCTCCAAGCATATAATCGGTTAAGTTGGCAGTTTTCCGATAAGCTAAATAACCAATTAATAGCATGCCTGCCATATATATTCCAATAGATATTATTACTCCATAATCCAAAAATATATCCTCCTATTACTTATTCATTTTGTGATAAAAAAGGTTCATTTTTATCTTGTAAGCTTATCAGAAAAAAAATCATATGTTAAGAAGTTCTTGCAACTATCTACTATTTCACATTCAATAATAATTAAGATATAAATAGATTATCGATGCAAGATATAAGATTAGATAATAAGGAGGAATAACGCCATGCAACCCTATATCAATCAACCAGATGGAGTCTTTCCCTCAGTTTGCTCTCTTGATTGTCCTGATCAATGCGGCTTACTTTTGCACAAAAAAGATGGGAAAATCATTAAGGTGCAAGGAGACCCTAACCATCCTGTTACTAAAGGAAATATTTGCAACAAAGTCCGAAACATGACAGCTCGCATATATGACCCCAAACGTCTTCAGCAGCCATTAAAGCGGATCGGCTCAAAAGGAGAAGGGAATTTTGTTCCTATCAGCTGGGAGGAAGCCATTGACACAATCACTTCAAAATGGAAAAACTTAATTGAACAGCATGGCCCAGAAAGCATCCTTCCTTACAGCTTTTATGGAAACATGGGAAACCTCAGTGCAGAAGGAATGGATCGTCGGTTCTTTCATAAGCTCGGGGCAAGCAGACTTGAACGTTCCATTTGTAACGCGGCCGGTTCTGTTGGCTATAACTATACGATGGGTGGTTCGTTCGGCATCGACCCGGAAGAAACGATTCAAACAAAGCTTTTTATCCTGTGGGGTATTAACGCTGTGAGCACAAATATGCACCAAGTAACAATTGCCCAGCAGGCCCGAAAAAACGGGGCAAAAGTTGTGGTCATTGACGTACATAAAAACCAAACTGGAAAGTGGGCCGATTGGTTCATTCCTATTCTGCCCGGAACAGATAGTGCTCTCGCTCTCGGTTTAATGCATATTTTATATGCCGAAAATCTAGTCGACCAACCTTTCTTAGATGAATACACTGTGGGCTCCGCTGAATTGTGCGAGCATGTCCGCCAATATGACCCTGCCACCGTCTCAGCGATTACTGGTGTTCCGATTGATGACCTATATGAGTTAGCACGAATGTACGGTAGCACGACTCCTTCATTCATTCGAATAGGCAACGGTCTGCAGCACCATGATAATGGCGGCATGGCCGTACGGACCATCGCCTGCCTTCCTGCACTTACCGGTCAATGGCTTTTGAAGGGCGGTGGCGCGATAAAGGGGAATTCAGGATACCTGGCTTTTAATACCAATGCCCTAAGACGTCCTGACCTTTTGAAGGATAAAACAACACGTATCATTAATATGAACCAAATCGGTCAAGCCCTTTTGGAAAAAGAAAACCCGATTCTTTCCTTATTTATATACAGTTCCAATCCAGCCCTTGTCGCTCCGAATGCGAATAAAGTGCAGGAAGGTCTGATGAGAGAAAATCTATTTACTGTGGTCCATGATTTATTCTTAACCGAAACGGCAATGTATGCTGACATCGTCCTGCCTGCTGCTTCATCTTATGAAACGGAGGATTTTTATAATTCATACTGGCATAATTACGTCCAAATACAAAAACCTGTAGTGGAAAAGTATGGAGAGTCGAAATCAAATGTCGAATTATTCAAACTGTTAGCCCGGGGTATGAGCTTTGAAGAACCAGCTTTTAGAGATTCAGAGGATGATATGATACGCCAGGCACTCAATTTTCCAGATAACCCGTATTTAGAAGGAATCACTTATGAATCCCTTTCAGAAAGTCAATTTGTCAAAGCCAAGATGAGTCCGCTGTTCCCGGGTAAACTGCAGACACCGAGCGGCAAAATCGAACTCTATTCTGAACAGATGAAGAAGCATGGATACGAACCGCTACCAACGTATATGCCAATCGTCAAAGACAGTGACCTGCCATTTTTATTCATACCAGCACCTAATCACAATTTCTTGAATTCAACTTTTTCCAATAACGAAAAACATATCTCTATGGAAAAAGAACCGAAACTACACATGAATACGGTAGATGCCCTAAAATTAGGAATAGATACAGGAGATATGGTCCGTATCTGGAACGAGCGCGGTGAATGTGTGCTAACTGCTGCTCCCGGGGAAAATGTGTTAGCCGGTGTTCTTGTCAGCCAAGGCTTATGGCAGAACACACCTGAAACAAAGCAACATATCAATGCCCTTACTCCAGACAGGGTGGCAGATATGGGAAATGGCGCCGTTTTCTTTTCAGGCCGGGTTGACCTTTTAAAACTGTGAAATTATAGTCGTATCTTATTTGATTGATTATCATGATTTATACTCATTACTGAAAAGTGTCTATTATTCATTTTATTTTGAGTGCATTTTTTAAAATATGTTCGATTTCTGGAGTTTATCTACGATTCTGGAGTTATATTTACGTTTCTAGAATTTCATTTCCACAAAAAGGCTGTTCCTTAAGGAACAGCCTTTTCATCTAGCTATTTACTCTTCATCAAACCATCCTGTTGGTTGAATATCCAAGTTGTTATTAATTTGCTTCACTTCTGTGTAAGCCTCGTATCCGAAAGTACCTAGCTCACGGCCATTTCCGCTTTGTTTGAAGCCGCCCCAAGGAGCTTCGTTATATGTTGGGTGATAAGAATTTATCCACGTGATACCAGCACGTACTTTTTTGATTACACGGTACGCCTTAGCGATATCATTCGTAAACACCGCTCCAGCTAAACCATATTTCGTGTCATTGGCCAGTCGAAGAGCTTCTGCCTCGTCCTTGAACTTTTGAACAACAAGTACTGGTCCAAAAATTTCTTCCTGCACGATACGCATTTCAGGTGTTGTATCAACAAAAATCGTTGGTTCAACAAAGTACCCATTTTCCAAGCCCTCTCCTTTAATCCGGTTCCCACCAACGATTAATTTGGCTCCTTCTTCTTTTCCAATTTCGATATACGATAAAATTTTGTTCATATGGGCTTCAGAAACGACTGGTCCCATATGAGTTTTTTCATCAGAACCTGACCCCACTTTAATTTGTTTCGCTTTCGCGGTAAGACTTGCAATAAATTGATCATAAATGGACTCTTCCAAAAGTAATCGAGAGCCCGCTGAACATACTTGTCCTTGGTTACAGAAGATCCCGAATAAAGCGTAATCAACAGCAGTCTCAAAGTCAGAGTCTGCAAATACGATATTAGGGGATTTCCCACCAAGCTCCAAAGTCACTTTTTTCAAATTCCCTAACGATGCTTCCATGATTTTACGGCCTGTTGCTGTTCCGCCTGTAAAGGCTACTTTATCGATTTCCTCATGTTCAGCAATGGCCTGTCCGACAACTGGTCCTGCCCCTAATACTAGGTTTGCGACACCTTTGGGTACTCCGACCTCTTCCAAGATTTCGAATAGTTTAACAGCCGTTACTGGTGTTACTTCTGATGGTTTGAAAACGACGGAATTTCCTGCAGCTAGCGCCGGAGCCAATTTCCAGGCTGACATCAACAAAGGGAAGTTCCAAGGAATAATTTGCCCGCAAACACCGATTGGCTCCCGGACGACCATTGCTTGCTGACCGTCAGGCACCTCATACGTCTGTCCTGTCGGTTTAGTAGCCAATCCTGCATAATATCTAAAACAGGCTGCTGCATCATCTATATCAAAACGAGCTTCGCGCAATGGCTTTCCATTATCCAACGTTTCCAAAGCAGCTAGTTCTTCAGCTTTTTCTTCTAATTTATCGGCAATTTTGAATAAAAGTCTGGCTCGCTCCACTGCCGGAGTTCCCCACCATCCGCCTTCATAGAAAGCATATTTTGCTGCCTCAACCGCTGCATCGACATCCTTCTGTGTTCCTTCTGCAGCTGTAGCAATAACTTCTCCCGTAGCCGGATTCAATACATCCCTTTTTTCACCCGAAGTCGAACTCACCCATTCCCCATTGATAAACATCTTTAAGTCTAGTGCTTCCGTTCCTTCTTTTTGTGTGTTATTTTGTAAAGTTTCCTGCATTTTAATTCCTCCTCGGTTTTAAGTTATCTACCTATATACAAGATATAAGCAAGATTCATGCCAGTTTGAAGTATTAGGTAAATCGCATTTTCTTTCTCTTCCCTGTCCCATATAAATTCAATCGTGAATTTTCTATTCATTTTTGCATAATAACTTTAGTCAATCTTCTCTACTTTCGCCACAACCTCTTTATTTCTATTAAAAGAATCATAAAATATATATTTAGAAGAAATATATTTTCTCAAAAATAAAGAGATGAGCAGCTGCTCATCTCCATACTTTTTCATTATTAATTCCGATTAAAAATGACCAGCTTCATTTCCGTCATTTCTTCAATCGCATACTTTAACCCTTCACGGCCCATCCCGCTTTTTTTGACTCCGCCATATGGCATGTTGTCGACGCGATATGTTGGGATATCATTTATGATAACGCCACCGACTTCCAGTTTTTCAGCTGCAGTAAGGGCCAAATTGATATTGTCTGTATAAACCCCTGCCTGCAAGCCAAATTCGGAATCATTGACCAAATCAATTGCTTCTTCAACCGACGACACCTTATTGATCAAAACAATAGGAGCAAAGACTTCCTGACAGGATACCTTAAGCTTCGCATCCACTTCCAGTAAGACAGTAGGATGCAGGATATTCCCTTCAGATTTACCTCCTGCTGCAACAACGGCACCGTACTGTTTTGCTTCACTGATCCAGTCCAGACTGCGTTCTACATCACCAGCGCTTATTAACGCTGAGACATCCACAGCCGGGTCCAAAGAATCGCCGAGTATTAGTCCCTTCGTTGCCTCAGAGAATTTTTCTACAAACTCGTCATACACCTCTTCATGAACATATGCTCGCTGTAAGGAAATACAGACTTGCCCTTGAAAAGCAAATGCTGCCGTTACACAGCGTGGGATAATTTTATCAATATCAATCCCTTTATCCACAATAACCGCTGCATTGGAACCAAGTTCAAGACTCACTTTCTTCAAGCCCGCCTTGTTACGGATACCGATTCCTACAGCAGGGCTTCCGGTGAATGAAATGCTCTTCACCCGTGAATCAGTCACTAATTTATCACCAATTACCGAACCGCTTCCCGTAATCAGATTAAACGCTCCATCAGGAAGATCTGTTTCTGCTAATAGCTCAGCTAGCAATAGCGATGATAGTGGCGTTTGGCTCGCAGGTTTCAAGACAATCGGGTTTCCAGCAGCAATGGCCGGTCCGACTTTATGAGCTACCAGGTTCATCGGGAAATTAAAAGGAGTAATTGCACCCACTACGCCAATTGGCTCGCGAACGGTGTAACCAATTCTACCTTCCCCGTCAGCTGTCGCATCCATCGTTAATGTTTCTCCATGAATCCTCTTTGCTTCTTCTGCTGCAAATTTATATGTGGCAATCGTCCGGGAGACTTCTCCTATCGCTGTTTTAATCGGCTTCGCTGCCTCTTTAGCAATAATTTCAGCTGCCTCATCTTTACGGCTTTCCAAAAGAGTTGCAAGCTTTTCAAGAATGGCAGCCCGTTTATGACTTGGCAGAGCAGCCATTGCTTTTCTAGCTTGATAAGCTGAGTCTATCGCCAACTCAACCTCTTCAGGGGTAGCAGCCGGAATCTCCGCTAAAACCTCCCCGCTATAGGGAGACTTTAGTGTCGTGAACTTTTGGGCTTCTTGCCATTTTCCATTAATAAATAGTTTCTTTTTCAGAGTTTCCGTCATTACCATCCTTATCACCTCTTATAAAATTTCTTTTTCGACAGCTGTAAATGTTTCATCCAGGATTTCAATTATTCTTTCGACTTCTGATTTAGTTATGATTAAAGGTGGTGCAAACACGAGTGTATCTTGATCAAACGTAACGGACCGGCAAATTAAACCATTCTTCGCAGCTTCAGCCACAAGTCTTGGTGCTAGCTGTGTTTCAAAGCCTTCCCCGGTTTGTTTATCTTTGACAATAGAAATGCCTCCAATAAGACCAAGTGCTCTAACATCCCCAATAATCGGGTGTTTGCTTTGTAGCTTTTTAAAGCCCTCAAGCAATTCTAAGCCACGCTGTTTCGAGTTTTCTATTAAGTTTTCGCGTTCAATAATTTCAATATTTTTCAAGGCGACAGCACAAGCCATTGGGTGCCCACTGTATGTGTATCCATGTAAAAGCGTGCCTTTAGACAGGGCTATAAAATCCTGATGCATCTTATCATTAAGGACCACGCCACCTAACTGGGCATATCCGCTCGACACACCTTTTGCAAAGCACATCATGTCTGGCACAACACCGAAGTGCTCAATTCCAAAATACGTACCTGTTCTTCCGAAGCCTGTAATGACTTCATCCGTTACCATTAAAATGCCGTATTCATTACAAATCTCTCTTACTTCCTTAAAATAGCCTTCAGGAGGTAGATTCACGCCGCCAGCTCCTTGAATCGGTTCCGCGATAAATGCAGCAATCGTTTCTGGCCCTTCTTGTTCAATGACCTTACGCAACTCTTCAATGGAAGAACCATCTACATAACAAAAATCCGGAGCAATGGAATTCGTGAAGTCACGGAATGGTTTCAAGCCAGTTGCACTTGTCGCTCCCATAGCCACCCCATGATAAGATTTCGAGCGGGAAATAATCTTTTGACGATTAGGCTGGCCTTTTAAAATCCAGTAGTGACGGGCAAGTTTAATTGCCGTATCATTCGATTCCGATCCACCTGAAGTGAAGAAAACTGCATTCAAATCCCCAGGCGCAATAGAAGCAATTTTAGCCGCTAAACGAATAGCCGGCTCATTGCTGAAGGTAGCAAAACTTGAAGTAAACGCCAACTTTGCCATCTGTTCTTTCGCCACTTCAGCCAACTCTTCTTGTCCATGCCCAATATTCACATTCCAAAGTGAGGCCATGCCATCAATGACAGTTCTACCCGTGATGTCCGTAAGATATATTCCTTTACCTTCTGTAAAAATGAAACTTGGCCCATCCGCCTGCTGTTGTGCAATTGCTGTAGTCGGATGAATAAAATGCTTTTTATCCAAATCGATTAATTCCTGAATCCCCGTCTTCTCTTTAATCATCTAAAAAACACCCTTCTCACTTAATAGATTTTTTTATCATTTGCTATACGTATTTATATAGCAAGATGCATGCCAAAGTATATGAGCTTTATATAATAGTATTCAAAGAGAAAATGATTCATAAATAAATCAAAAATAGCGCGTATTGATTCGAATATAAATCAATCGATTCATATTCGAATCAAACATATTTAAATTTCCATTTATCAACAAAAATCAATACTTATTTACTAAAATTATCGTTTTTTGTATTTAATTTCTTAATGATGTTACATAACCTAACATAAATTATTGAATTTTTAAAAAATTTGTATTATTATCATGATAATAACATTTCCATTTCTCTTCTGAGCCCTCGGTTAATCTAAAATGAAAGAAGTTGATATAAATGCAGGTAGGCTTTGAACTGTATCAAAAGCAAACTTTGAAGTTAGCTTTGACCCCTGAATTACAGCAATCGATCAATATTCTACAATATTCTGCACATGAACTTATAGATTTTTTACACCAACAGGCTAACGAAAATCCTGTTCTCGAAATAACCGAAACATTTAAAGACCCTCTCGCCTCTCTCTCTGAATCTGGTATACGTACTAATAAAATAAACACTCAGGCAGGAGGATCTTCGGCTATAAGTAAAGGATTCAATGGAGACAGTGATTATAACCCTATCAATAATTATTCAGTAAACACAGAAACACTAGAAAATCATTTACTAGAACAAGTGAGTATGCTTAAATTCTTGAAACCTCTTGAAAGAAAGATCCTCGCATTTTTAATTGGAAACTTAAGCGAATATGGATTTCTTGAAGTGGATGCAGATTGGGCAGCCTCTCTTTTTTCCGTGTCTATGGAAGAAATTGAAGACATGATTCAAGTTCTGCAATCCCTTGACCCCATCGGAGTGGGTGCCAGAGATTTGACTGATTGTTTACTCATTCAGCTGCGTGAGCATGAGCATTATAATGAATTGGCGTACACTATTATAGATAATCACTTAACAGATTTAGCTGAAAAGCGCTACAAGAAAATAGCCAACCTTTACAAAGTAACTATTCAGGAAGTCCAAGAGGCATCAGATTTTATCCGCACGTTAAATCCCCGTCCCGTCAGTCATTTTTCTAACGATATGACCCATTACATCGTTCCGGACGTATTCGTAGAAAAAGAAAAGGATGGCTATCTGATTACGGTTAACGACAGTTTCGCACCTAAACTATCAATCAATCATTACTATACGAATATATTAGCGACTAAGCCGGGCGACCCAGCTAAAGATTACGTCAAAAATCACTTAAATGATGCTCAATTACTGATTAAAGGTCTTGAACAAAGGCAAATGACCCTTTACAAAGTGACAGCAACAATTGTAGAGGAACAACAGGATTTTTTCTTGAAAGGGATTGCTGGATTAAAACCTATGACACTGAAAGATATATCCGAAAAACTCCAGCTTCATGAATCAACAATCAGCAGGGCCACGAGCAATAAATATATCCAAACGCCGCAAGGCCTCTTCAAATTAAGGAACTTCTTTACTAGAGGCTTAAACCGAGTGAACAGCCAAGAAACCGAATCCACTATTACCATCAAAGAAAAAATAAAAGTCTTGATCGCCGATGAAGATAAAATAAAGCCTTTTTCTGACCAAAAACTTTGTCAAATATTCGAAAATGAAGGAACCAAAATATCCCGTCGGACCATCGCAAAATACCGTGAAGACCTCGGTATACCTGGATCTTCTAAACGCCGGAGATTTTGAAACAAAAAAACTAGCTGTGTAAAAGTACAGCTAGTTTTTTTCTCTTTATAGTTAAACTTTAACATCGGGAAACGGCATCACTAGTTTGAACGACTTCCCATTTATCGTCTTCTCCTCTGACTTTACCCTGACCGATACAATCAAAAACGACAGCCCGATGATACCCTATCACAACATTCCTCTCCACATGCCTACACTCAATATGCGTAGTGGATTGTAATTCGTGAGAGGATAAGATTGGAGTCAAATTTGTTCACTGTTTTTCCTGTTTTTATTATTAAAAGTATAAAGCTTCATCACCAAATTTTCTCCTCACTAGCAAGAATGAAGGTACAAAGAGTTTTATTTTTTACCCCACTTATCTTCAAAAATAAGATCATCCTTAGACCGTCTCTTTTCCCAGTTGGCTAATTCAAGAATAGGTTTATCCGGGTATTGATCAGTATAGCCAACCGACATAAGTGCGATAGGCTCGATGTGTGGCGGTATATCCAAAATATCACGGATATCATTTTTCTTGTAAAAGCTGACCCACCCCATTGCTAATCCCTCGGCACAGGCAGCTAGCCACATATTCTGAATCGCACAGGCAGTGGATAGAATATCGGTTTCTGGAATCGAGTTCCGCCCCAACACATGGGAACCTCCCCGTGTCGGGTCACAGGTTACACAGATGGTATATGGTGCTTCTTTTAACCCTTCAACTTTCAAACTAAGAAATTTATTTTCTTTTCCGCCTTCATAATGAATTGCGAGCGCTCTTCTCTCTTTATCGGCTGCCCAGGCCAAGCGGTTTTTGATTTCCTGAGATGAAACAACAATAAAACTCCAAGGCTGCATAAATCCTACAGACGGGGCATGGTGTGCCGCATCCAAAATTCTTTGCAGTATTTCCTTTGAAATGGGATCGGGTAAAAAACTCCTGATATCCCTTCGGTTATAAATAGCTTTATATACGGCTGCTTGTTCGTCATTAGTAAACATAGTTCTCCCCCAATATTTCCGGCTTCTCAGAAATTTATCTAAAAATTCAATATAAATGTTACAGGTAAACCATTACAATTAAAAGTAACTTCGACACAGAAAAGGAATGATGGGAACAAAGCTGAAAAAGAATGTCCTGCTTATCCGTTGTCGATATCCAAAAGGCATATACTGTACTTATCTGAATCAAAGGATCCCCTCTTTTATCTCGAGAATGAAACAAGCCGGTTTAAAGCGTTCAGTCAACCAAAGTCAGCTGAATGGATTCTCACAAAATATGTGAATAGTGCGTTTATCGGTACCAATCTTGAGAAGATTGGATTTTAAGAGAAGAAGCTTGTCCCCAGGTTATCATTACTGGATTAACGACCAATCATAACGTAGAGACCACCACCCGGATGTCCGGTAACCTCGGATTCATTCCTATCTTAATATAAGATGCGACCGCTACATTTGAGGGGATAGGCCCTGATAGAGTGTGCTATAGCGCAGAATTGATTACCAGATTTCCTTGGCAAATCTGCATAATGAAATTCACTGAAATTATGCTGACATAGAGCCTTATTCATAGTCTATGATGATTGGAGATGAGAAGTACCTGTGAAACATGTACAACGGGGAACAACACAGGCACTCGCCTATATTCTTGAGTCCATGAATATACCTTTTGCGATGAGCGTACTGAAAAACAAATTACATCTGCCCCAATTGCAATGGGGCATCAGTGAAAGGCAGGACAAAGAGTCTGAATTCATCTGGTTCCGTCCACCACAAGATTCACTCTTTCTTGTGGCCTATGTGTGTCAACATAGAGATCTTCATACACCATCCAGTTGTCCTCCCACATCGGACGCGCTTCTTCACCATCACGCTCAAGTCCCCGTTCCAAACGCTGATTTCGGGGACATTCTACCCAGATTGTGAAATCATAAAGTTCAGCTAGTTCTTTACGAGTGGAATACGTTCCTTCAATAATAACAAGGCCTTCAGCAGGAATAGTATGCCATTCGCCCATTGCGTCCGTTTCCCAATCATACCGTTGATATTTCGCTTCACCCCTCCAGTTAAGCGGTTGCAGAACCTGACCAAAAACCCGTTGCCAATCATAGTCCGCACCAATTTGCTTTTTGGAGGGAGGCTGTTGGATTCTCTGTGATGACGGCAAATAGAAATCATCCATATGAACAACCCTGCTACCCGGGCATTCTGATTGAATACGGGCCGCGAGCGTACTTTTTCCAGATCCTCCGCGACCATCTATGGCGATTAAATATGGAGATTGTTTTTTGGATAACGTATGAATGTTAGCTATAAGACTCTGAATCGTATAAGGTCCTTGAAGTGTTGGGAAGTTCATAAAACATTCCTCCTATACTACTTATTTCTATCCTCCCTCCCTTATATTCCTTCCTTGAGAGGATAAAAAATCTAAGAAGAAGGTGCAACTATTGAATAAAATCCAATTTGCCGCCATTTTCGATATGGACGGCACCTTGTTTCAAACAAATAAGATATTAGGTCCTTCACTTGAACGAACGTTTGAAATCCTTCGATCAGAAGGGAGCTGGACAGGAGATACCCCGCTTGCCACGTACCAAAGGATTATGGGCGTCCCATTAACTGTCGTTTGGGAAACCTTAATGCCAAAGCATCCCGAGCATATTCGCCGTCAAGCGGACCAACTTTTTTTAGAATGTTTGAATCAAGAAATCAAAGAAGGAAAAGGTCAGCTTTTTCCTCACGTCTTGGAGACCTTGTCAACGATCAAACAGCTTGGAATTTCCATTTTCATTGCTAGCAACGGTCTTGAAAAATACTTGGAAGAAATCTGTTCATATTTTGGTCTAAATGAATATGTTACGGACATATACAGTGTGGAAAGGTCTTCGAAAGGCTCGAAGACCGACTTAGTGCGAATGCTATTGAAAGACTATCAAATTGAGAAAGCCATCCTGATTGGTGACCGAAAATCCGACATCGAAGCAGCAAAGGAAAATGGCTTAGTGGCTGTAGGCTGTCAATTCGGATTTGCCGCTGAAAATGAATTGAAAGATGCAGATATACTCATCGCTAATTTTCTAGAACTACAAACTTACATTTCTAAGGGATACTAAAGACCACTTTCTAACAAGTTTTCCTGATCTGCCAGCATCACGGCTATTTTATCCTGTATGGCCGTGATGCCTTTTTCTTCTACAAAGTTATTCAAGAGAATGGAAAAGATGATTTTTTCCCCTCTTTTGGTCGTCACATAACCAGATAAGGAGCTCGTCCCTGAAATTGTCCCTGTTTTTGCGCGAACGTTCCCAGTTGCATTAGTCTTTTTCATCCTCTTTCTTAGCGTTCCGCCAACCATTCGTTCTTCAACCCCTGCAACTGGCAATGCATTTAAGTATGCAGGAAACCATGTTTTTTCCTGAACGGCATATAGTAAACTCGTGATTTCATTTGCAGGGATCATATTGACTTGGGAAATGCCGGATCCATCACGCATCTTAATCGTATGCATATCGAGGCCCATTAACGCCAACTGGCTTTTTGCCACTTTCAATCCATCTTCCCAGCTTCCATCTCCATTTGCCGCTTTACCCATTTCTTTTACCAAAACCTCGGCATGGCTGTTATTACTCAACTTCATGAAAGGAATAAGAAGTTGTGAAAGCGGCATTGATTCATGAGTGGCAATCATCCTTGCATCTACTGGCGTTTTACCTTGCTTCTTTTCACCGACCACTTTGATTCCTTGTTTCTTCATTGATTTTTCAAATAGGTTTAGTGCATACTCTGTAGGATCTGTCACCGAAAACCACTCTTTCGTCTGCCCAGCATGTTCCGGAATGGTCCCGGATACCGTTATAACATTTTTGCCATGAAACCTTTCGACATCGATTTTCTTCTTTCCATCCGCTTCTACGGTTTTTACTTTGTTTATGATTTCCACATACTCCGTTTCCGGTTTCATCTTCACTGTTGCCTTTTTACCAGCTTTATTACCGGGAGATACCTCCATGAGAATTGTCCCGGTATCATAGTCTTCATTCGGGGAAGCGGTTAATGCTGAAACAGCCGCTCCGTAGTATTCGTACTCATCACTCCAAACTAAGTCCTTGGAATAACGAACATCATCATACCAGGTGTCATCCCCAATGAGATTTCCATGGACGATTTGGACTTGATTTTGCTTCAGTGAAGCTGCCAACTCATCAAAGTCCTTTTCTAATAAAGTAGGATCTCCTTTTCCTTTCAGATACACATCCCCCTGCAGAACATGGTCGACCTGCAATCCTTTTATGTACAGTTCTGTTTGAAAAACATAATCATCACCTAATGTTTCAAGTGCTGCCGCAGCAGTCAAAAGCTTTAGATTCGAGGCAGGCCGCAGTCTAGTTTGCGAACCGCGTTCATAAATCACTTCTCCCGTTTCTGCTGAACGAATGGAAATTCCCACTAAGGCACCTGCCAATGCTGGTGACTCATTCAAAATCCGCTGAATTTCCTGACCTAGAATTCCCTCTTCATTCGACGCCTGCATCGATTCTCCATTAAAAAAGCAAATCAAAAACAGGAAGAATATAAAACTCAACTTCCTTTTATATGACAAACATACCACTCCTACTCTGAAAAAAACTCATCCCTACTATCTTGTCCATTTTATGGTCAGATAAAAAGTGAAGATTCACTTGAAAGTTTCCCCTAATACATACACAAGAAATTCCCCAATTATTCAAGCGGTGTTTCAGCTAATCATTTAACAAATCTAGACTTTTATCAATAAACAGCCACCATACCTAATAGGGCTCTTTTTCATCCCTTTAGATGATATTTAGGGAACTTTTCTGAAAGTTTATTCGTATTAGTATTAAGACACAGTAAGGAGTGAACATATGTATTCAATGATTCAACCGCCCACGAAGAAAATTTCCAAAGAATCCGTTAAAGTTTGGCGGATGACTGAAACCATTACCAATCTTGTAATCCTCGCCGTCCTTAGCATTCTATTGTATGTCGATAATTATTTTGCTTGGAAAGAATGGATTGGATGGACTTTAACCGGCCTTATCGTATTACTATTTTTTCATGCAATATGGTCCATCTTTATTGAACCAATCCTTTTGCAAAAGTATTGGCGTTACGACGTGAGCGAAGAATTCATTCAAACAAAACAAGGAGCATGGAAGGAAACTCACGAACTCATTCCGATGACGAAAGTACAATCAGTCAAGTTGAACCAAGGTCCGCTTTTGCGGAAATATAATCTTTATTCGATAAGTATCGGGACAATGGGTGCTTCCCATGACATACCTGCCATTTCAGAGAAAGAAGCGTATGAACTACGAGATAAAATTGCCCATTTCGCAAAAATTAAGGAAGTGGATTAACAATGGAAGAACATGCAAAACGGTTACACCCGTTCAAAATCCCTTTCGAATTAGGGAAAGTAATGAAAGGGAACTTGTTTTTTATTATCATGCTTTATGTACTAAACTTCGGTACTGAAAAGACATATATGAAGGTGCTCCAAATCGGGTTTCTAGTTTACTTGGTATGGCGAGTTATTTCAGTTATCCTTCAATGGTATACATATAAATACCAAATTAAAGAAGGAACCGTTCAAATTACATCAGGGCTTATCTCCAAGTCGTTTCGAACAGTTCCGTTTCTTAAAGTACAAAACGTTCAGCGACGTACAACTCTATTCCACAAACTTTTCAACTTAACTTCATTAACATTTGAAACCGGGATGACTGATGATCAAGGTTCTGTACCATTTGAGGTTATTTCTCAAAAAGAGGCCAAACGACTTGAACAGGAATTATCGTTAATACAAGAACTTTCTGTTATCGAAGTCGATGGTACTGAAGAGGATATCCTGGAAATTGTTGAATCAGTTTCTGAAAAGACGATTCATTTTACACCTACCAAACAGGATGTGCTGAAAGCCTCCTTTACATCACTCAGCTTCCTGGCGCTTATTCCGATTGTCGCTACTATTTATAATACACTCGATGATTTTTTCAATATGAAAAATGCCGAAGGGTTGCTTGCAACGTTATTAGATACATGGTGGATTGTAACCATAGCCCTCATCGGCATTATTTGTATAGCCGTTGCATTCGGAATTATTTCCACGTTCGTTAAATATGGAAAGTATGAAATATCATCAGACCATGAACGCGTGTATATTAAGAAAGGCGTACTTGACGAATCTGCTTTTTCGATTCAGAAAGAAAAAGTACAAGCAGTCGAGATCACCCAATCACTCATTAAAAGAATGCTTGGTTTAGCGGAAGTAAAACTGATAAGCGCAGGAAGTACAGGCGATAAAGAACTAGAAACAAATACTCTCTATCCGTTTTTATCGGTTGACCGTGCGTATGCGATGATAGAAGAGATTTTACCTACTTACAAAGTGGAACGTTCGATGGAACGCTTATCGAAACAAGCGTTCAAAGTACGAATGATGCGGCCCAGCTTTTTCTGGATCCTTACGACCGTGGCAATCTATTATTTTAAACCGGCCATATGGTATGTATCAGTGATCTTACTCGTCCTTATTTACACATTGCGAATATTAGATTACAAAAATAGTCGTTATTTGTTAAATAACGAGATTATTCAGTTCAAATCAGGAAGTTTAGAAACGTCACTGTTTATTACAAAAAGAAGCAAAGTCATTCAAATTGAAGTAGAACGTTCGAAATTACAAAAACTCTTCGGGCTTGCCTCAATTGAAACTGTTAACCGCTCCAAACCAGTGCATCATACAAAGCTTCAAGACGTATCAGTTGAATATGCTGACGAGTTTTACACATGGTATACTTGCCGAACGCAAAATATTCAAGTCGAATAAGGTTAAAGAACGGAAGAGTTGACTATGACAGTCAGCTCTTTTTTTATTTCATCTATATCCCCCCCTCTCTTCCATCTGTAATCTGCTCTGATAAAGATACCTAACAACATTATTAATAGTTACAAGAATATTCCAACTAAAAGCTTCAAAGAAGTAAAAACATGTCGAAATATCTATTGAAACCATTTTAAAAATTTGAAGTACTTAAGGAGCAACGAACACACTTGTCATTACCGCAGCCAAAGCCGTTTATGATGGAGATAAATTGATCGGTGTGCTCGGTGTCGACATTTCTAACAAAAAAGGGACGGACCCTAAGGATCCGTCCCTTTTTATCCAAATCTATTAAAGCGGTCTACTTTTAGTAAGCGTTTCATCCGTTTCTGTAATACCTGAGTAGGAAGAATGGGCTTTTCTCGCATCTGTATCAACTAACACAAGTAGCTTGCCATTCTTCACATCTGTTTCATATCGATTTGCCTCTTCCTCAGGTATACCTAGACCAATTAATGTGCCGGCCAGGCCGCCTGTACCAGCTCCCACGGCTGCACCAGCCAATGTAGCAGCGAGTGGTCCAGCCGCTAATACAGGTCCAATTCCAGGAATCGCTAACGCTCCTACTCCTGCTAATAAACCAGCTGCACCGCCCAAGATGCCTCCGGTCGCTGCACCAGCAGCAAGCCCTCCTTCAACTTTTGTACCCGTTTCTTCATTCACTGTCCTTAATTCTTCTTTATCTTTCGCTACGACTGAAATATCTACACGATTATATCCTTGAGCTTGCAAAGCCTCAACTGCCTTAATGGCCTCTTCTCCAGTTTCATATACACCAATTATACGTTTATCCATATCTATCATCCTCCTTAAAGAATGTAAATTGTCGCTCCCCCTTTACATACCCTGAGAAATGAAAAGAATAAACGTTTTTTAATAGGAAAATATTTTTGATTTAACCCTTTCTTAATAAGGGTATATATAATTATAGTATGCATATTTTTAGGAGGTTTTCTATTTGCTCATCGAGTTACTTAAAGATTTAGTATCTATTGACAGTTCATCAAAAGAAGGAGCCAACGAAGCAGTTGAATACTGTGCGGAATGGCTTAACAAGCATGGACTTACCGTGAATGTAATAGTAAATAACGGGTACAAAATGCTTGTAAGCGAAATTGGCAGTGGAGAAAAAACCGTGATTTGGAATGGCCATGTCGATGTTGTCAGCGGGACGCCGGATCAATTTTTCCCTGAGATTCATGAAGGGAAATTATATGGACGTGGGGCAGCTGATATGAAAGCGGGGATTGCAGGCATGATGTGTGCATTTTCAGAACTAAAAGATAGAGACTTAGGTTTGAAAATCCAGCTCCAAATCGTATCAGATGAAGAAATTGGCGGTTTGAACTGTTCTGGATATTTAGCGAAGCATGGTTATAGAGGGGACTTTGTAATCTGTGCAGAGCCGACGCAGTTAGGGATCGGCCTGCAGGCCAAGGGAGCCCTTCGTCTGGATATTGAAGTATCAGGTAAATCCGCACATGGAAGCCGGCCATGGGAAGGAGTGAATGCTATTGAAAAGGCGTATGATCTCTATCAAAAAATTAAAGAACTTCCCTTTACTCGGGAAAATTCTCCACTTTACACATCCCCCTCACTTAATTTGGCTAAAATAAAAGGTGGAGATGTCTATAATAAGGTACCGGATGCCTGCTTACTCAGTCTTGATATCCGTTATCTCCCTACCCAAACCATGGAAGAGATTATTGCACAGATTGAAAGTGTGACAGGAAATAATATCTATCTAAATATGTACAGCAAGCCTGTAAAAACCGAAGAGAATGACCCATTCATCACTCTTCTTCGTCCAATTATTGAAAAGAACACCAATCAGGAAGCTATCATTTTTGGGCAGCATGGCTCCGCTGATACTGTCTTTTTTGCGGCATATGATATCCCGGCCATTGAGTTTGGCCCAAAAGGTGAGAACTGGCATGGCGACAGGGAATGTGTAAGTCTCGAATCTGTTGCTGTTTATCAACAAATGCTCGTCGATTTTGCTTCTGAATTCGTTTTATCTTAATTTATTACATGTTACAAGCCGACATTCCTTAGCTGTCGGCTTTTTCGTGCGTCTATTATTACAACGAAAAACTTTTTTTACTAGATGAAGAGATGATAGTGAAATCATTGAATATCCCGCAAATAATAGAAAACCTCAAAAACTACGAACTTCATTTCACAAGTGAATAAGAATTGATGACGCTATCCACTAAAAAGAAAGAAGAATTCAACTCTTTATGTGTTGCTTTTTTACAAAAAATACAGGCCTTTAAACCTAAAAAAACACAACCATATTTTATTTTTTTAAACAAATTATGCCATTATATCAAGGGTATTAAACAAAAAATCTATTATATTGACAAAATACATAATATTGGAACATTTAAATGATTAGTTCTTTTTACCCAGTTTATATTACAATTGTTTATCAGCAGAAACGCTTTTGTAACACAATTACTATTCCAGCGAAACATTATTGTCATATATAACTGTTATTCTAAGTCTACGATTTAAAACAAAGGAGACTATTCATTTGAAAAAAATACTACTTCCAATTTTCACTGCTTTCTTCCTGGTATTTAGTTTTTCCGGAGTTTCATCGGCTGCTACTACTACATACAAAGTTAAAAGCGGCGACTCACTATGGAGTATCGCCAATAAACATAATATAACAGTCAATCAACTCAAAAGTTGGAACAACCTAAAAAAAGATAACATCCATCCAAAACAAGTTTTAAAGGTCAAGAAGACTTCGACCTCTGCTAAACCTAAGGCTAAAGCTAAAACGTCATCATCCAAGAAATATAAAACGATTACCGTGAAGGCTACAGCTTACACTGCGAACTGCAAAGGTTGCAGCGGTATTACAGCATCGGGTCTTAACTTAAAGAAAAACCCTAACGCAAAAGCGATCTCAGTCGACCCTAAGGTCATTCCACTAGGAACAAAAGTTCATGTAGAAGGATACGGGGATGCCATTGCGGCAGATAAAGGCGGCGCAATCAAAGGGAATAAAATTGACGTCTTCTACTCTTCTCACTCAAAAGCTATCAATTGGGGCAGAAAAACCGTTAAAGTAAAAATCTATAAATAACAAAAAAACAGCCTGATAGATTTCAGGCTGTTTTTTTGTTTTTTCATGCTCTACTATCTACTAAACTATAGGTTTCTTTATATTTAGCTGAATAATATTGGTAATGCCTAAGGAGACCAAAAAAGGCGCCTACGCATGAGGCACCTTCTTGTAATGTTCTCATTTTCTTCTTGCGAAATCGACGAATCGAAATTTATCAGGGCGATGACGGGATTCGGTGAATTGAAATAAACTAGCATTATCAAGGTAAACGTGACTTTTGACAACGACTATGCTGTGAAAACCTTCAAGGTCGAGTAGTTTCCGATCTTCCTTTGTTGGCTCCTCAATCGTGATTTCTTTTTTGGCAAAGCCAATTGAAAGACCCAAATCGTCTTCCAAATATTCATAAATGGATTTCCGGCAAATGTCCATGGTCAGAAGAGGGACATACTTCTCTGCAAGGAAATCTTTATCAAGGATAATTCGTTCTCCATCAATTTCACGAACACGGATGACTTTCCATACTAGTTCATCTTCTGTTTGCTTTAATGCTTCCTGCAAGGCAGGACTCGGATTAATCTTCTCGAAGGTTTCAACATATGTTTTCGCCCTCTCGCCCATTTTTTGGGTTAACTCCTTGAAGCTGACAAGTCCGGAAACGGGGAAGTCAAGTCGCTTCATTTCCAGAACAATTGATCCTTTACCCTGAACTTTGTGAATGTACCCATCTTCCGACAGCATCTTCAGCGCCTTCCTAATCGTTTCCCTTGACGCAGAATGACTTTCAGCCAATTCATTTTCAGACGGAAGCATATCCCCCGCGATTAGACGTCCATCAAGTATTTGTTTTGAAATATTTTCATATATCTTCATAAATTTATTTTTCATTAATTATCACCCAAAGTATTTTACCATTTCTTTTTCAAATGATAAACGACGGATTCATAAGGTCGAATTTCCATTTTGCGACATAGAGGCAATGACTGAGAATAATTTCCGATGAGTATAGTCTCAGATTCATTATTCAGAAGTTCCGCAGGCAGAATTAATTTTGTATCTTTTGCATAAAAATTATTAACCACAAGAAGCTGTTCGTCTCGGTAGCTACGGACATAGATAAATAACTCAGGATGTTCTGACTGAATTATTTTATAATCACCGCTCGTTATTATTTCATATTCTTTGCGAAGCTGGATTAGTTTCTGGTAATGGTAGAAAATTGAATCCTGATCATTCAATGCTTGTGCTGCATTAACATCCCGATAGTTTTCTGCCACTGGAATCCATGGGGTCCCTTTCGTAAAACCCGCCTCCTTCAATTCATTCCACTGTACAGGCGTTCTCGAGTTGTCTCGTGACTTATGCTGTAATATACAATAAATCTCCTGCTCTGACATCCCCTGCTTCTTCATAATTCGAAAATAATTCAATGTTTCTACATCCCGGTACTGCTCGATTCTGTCAAAATTCGGATTTGTCATCCCAAACTCTTCGCCCTGATAAATGAATGGTGTCCCCTGCATCATATGAATCGTTGTTGCCAACATTTTCGCCGATTCTTGATGATATAACGCATCATCTCCATAGCGTGAGACAATTCGGGGTTGATCATGATTGGACCAAAATAGTGCATTCCAACCCCCACCCTGATGCATCTCCATCTGCCACTTTGAAAGAATCTGCTTAAGAGATAGAAAATCAAATTCGCCAACCGCCCATTTTTCTCCGTTTGGGTAATCCACTTTTAAGTGATGGAAGTTAAACGTCATACTCAGTTCATTCCGCTCAGGAGACGAATAGGAGATACAATCCTCAATCGTCGTCGAAGACATCTCCCCGACCGTCATGCTGTCATAATTGGAAAGTACACTTTGGTTCATCTCATGCAAAAATTCATGTACGCGCGGCCCATCCGTATAAAATTTTCTGCCGTCTCCAGGTGCAAGTGTACCGTCGTCATTGGGGAATTGCTGATTCTTAGAAATGAGATTGATTACATCAAGCCGAAAGCCATCGATCCCTTTTTCAAACCAATAATGCATCAGTTTATAAATTTCCTGCCTAACCTGAGGGTTTTCCCAATTTAAATCAGCCTGAGTTTCATCAAAAAGATGCAAATAATACTCACCTGATTTTTCATCCAGCTTCCAGGCTGATCCGCCAAACTTAGAAAGCCAATTGTTCGGTTCATGACCGTCTATCGGATCCCTCCAAATATAAAAATCGCGGAATCGAGAATCATCACTTTCTAATGCTCGTTTAAACCATTCATGCTCAGTCGAGGTGTGATTTACGACAAGATCCATGATGATTCTAATTCCGTGTTCATTAGCTGCAGCTACCAGGTCTTCAAAATCCCTCATCGATCCATATTCTTCATCAATTGAATAATAATCACTAATATCATAGCCATTATCTTTTTGAGGTGATTTATAAATCGGTGTAAGCCAGATAACATCCACTCCGAGCTCGTTTAAATAGGCAAGCTTTTCAATAATTCCCTTAATATCACCGATGCCATTTCCGGTCGTATCATTAAAGCTCTTCGGATAGATTTGATAAACAGTCGCTTTTCTCCACCATTCCTTCATCATGTCACGTCCTTTCTTTTATTAAACTTAGACGCTATGGTCTTCAATTCTTGTAATCTTTTTACTATTTAGAGTATATTTTTTTGATTTCCCCAGGAAAAAAGTAAGAAAAAAGGGCACGATAATTGCTATGACCATGCCGACGCTAAATGAAATCCATTTATTTGGAAAAATCGAGAAAATTGCCGGTATTCCGCCAACACCGATAGAGGGTGATGTGACAGCATTTAGCATAATATAGACAGCACCAAGTGCCGAACCGATCATTGCTGAATAAAACGGAAAACGATAACGCAGATTTACCCCGAACATAGCTGGTTCAGTTACACCAAGAAATGCTGAGATCGATGACGTCAGCGACAGTCCTCGCAGTTTTTCATCATTTTTCGCCAGAAACATCATGGCAAGTGCCGATGCACCTTGGGCAATATTCGAAAGTGCAAGAATCGGCCACAGGAAGGTACTTCCAATCGAACCGATGAGCTGAAAGTCAACCGCTAGGAAGGTATGATGCATCCCAGTAATAACCAGCGGAGCATATAATGCACCATATAGCAGCCCTCCTATAACAGGCGCCATGTCGAATATTCCAACGAATAAGGAAGTGATCCAGTTTCCAATCGTAAAAGTCACTGGTCCGATGACGATGAAGGCTAGAAAACCAGTGATTAGTAATGATATCGGTGCGACTACCAGCAATTGAAAGGAATCGGCAATCCGTTTATTCAAAAACACTTCGATTTTCGCCAGTACATAGGAAGCTACTAAAATAGGGAGCACCTGACCTTGGTAGCCTACTTTTTCAATCTGAAGGCCAAATAAATTCCACATACCAATATCGCCAGCTGCCTTTGCTTTTGGATAATCCCAAGCATTTAATAAGCTTGGATGAACCAGCATCAATCCTAAAATAATTCCAAGCAATGGATTACCACCAAATCGCTTCACGGCTGACCAACCGACAAGTGCCGGGAGGAATGTGAAGGCCGTGTTGGCTATTAGGTTAATGATATCGGCAAAATCACTCCACTGGGTATAGACTTGGACAAGGGATTTTTTTTCAAAAAAGATACCTGTCCCAGTCAGGATATTATTGATTCCCAATAATAAACCAGCCGTCACGATTGCAGGAAGGATTGGGATAAAGATATCAGCTAACGCCTTAACCGCCCTTTGAAGTGGATTTAAATTACTTTCAGCAACTGATTTCGTTTCTTCCTTCGTAGCAGTCCCAATTCCGGTGGCTTCGACCATTTCCGCATATACCTTGTTTACCGTCCCCTGCCCGATCACGACCTGAAATTGACCATTAGCGGAAAAGGCCCCCTTCACCACATCGATTTTATCGAGTTCCTCCTTATCCACTTTCGTTTCATCTTTCAATGCAAACCGAAGCCTTGTAACACAATGCGTTGCAGACTGGATATTCTCTTTTCCTCCTACTCCTTTGACGATTCCTTCCACTATCTGACTGTATTCCTTTGCCATAACAATCCCTCCCCTTAACATTTATTGTTCGTCTCTTCCCTAAAATTGTATATACATGTTTGTTATTGATAGACTAACTTGTATATACAAGTTAGTCAAGAAAAAAATGGAATCGCTTTCTTTTTTTCATCAGCCTCCGATATTTAAACTACATCGCTTTTGTTTTGGCTGTGTTCGTAAATACATAGTTTAAGAATACAACCTTATTATTCCACATAACATTTACTGAAAATTCAGTCGATGTTATGATTAGGACATCCTAATTAAAAGAGAGGTGCGCACTTTGAATATTGTCATTATTGGGGCTGGTGCACTAGGTTCCTACTTTGGCGGAAGGTTACAACAGGCCGGACAGCATGTTCAATACCTTGTCCGAAAAAAACGTGCCCAACAATTGAAAGAAAATGGCCTAAGAATAACTAGTCCTCATGGAAACTATGATTTTAACGAGCTACATATCATAGAAGATGTAAAGAAAATAGAACAAGTTGATCTAGTGATTCTTGCCGTAAAAGGCCAGCACTTGCAGGGGACCATCCCTGACTTGAAGCTTCTTGTTGAAAAAGGCGCGAAGATCCTTCCGCTTTTGAATGGAATAGAACATATCTCCATTTTGCAAGACGAACTAAGTGAAGCAGCCGTCATAGGGGGAAGCGCCTTCATTATCGCTACCCTAAACGAAAAGGGCCATGTAATTCACTCCAATAAGAATCACGATTTAATCTTTGGCCCGCTTCATCCCTCACAAACAAAGATTTGCGACGAATTTGAACAGGCAGTCAGTTCAGCTATCATGGGGGCAAGCAGAACAGAAAACATTTTAATCAGGATGTGGATTAAATATATGTTCATTACCGCTTTCTCCGGTGTAACAACCGCTTCCAACCTCCCTATTGGCACAATACGGAGATTCCCGGAAACTAATAGGTTACTAGAACATGTCCTTATTGAAATGAAGAAACTTGCAAATGCTTATAACGTCGGAATAACAGAACAGAATGTTGCTCAGGCACTAGAAAACATGGCAGGTTTACCGGACGAATCAACCTCTTCCATGCATCAAGACCTTCGAAAAGGCCAAACCCTTGAAGTAGAACATTTACAAGGTGGTGCACTGCGTCTAGCTGAAAAGGTCAATTTAAAACTTCCCGTTATTGAAACCCTTTATGGACTCATAAAACCGTTTGAAAATTGATTTTCTCAAGTACCGGTGCTACACCGGTACTTTTTTTGCGGCTTTTCAGAGTAGATCCTTAATGAATTCAATATTACTTCAAATTCCTTCTTTCCCTTCAGCTACTAAACTATCATCAAGACCAAAAAGAACAAAAAGAACAATATCACCAAAAGAATATTCTGACTCTTCCTTCTGTTACACTAAAGTTAAGTTAAGAAAGCGCTATCATATAACAAAGGAGAATGCACCTTGAAAATATTAAAAAATCTAACCGTTCAGGTCATCATCGGTATTATTCTAGGTATTACAGTCGGTTTCTTCTTCCCTACTTTCGGTGAACAGCTGAAGATATTAGCTGATTTATTTATTAAAATGATTAAAATGGTCATTGCACCAATCATCTTCTTAACGGTCGTAATCGGAATTGGCGGCATGGGCGATATGAAGAAGGTTGGCCGTATCGGCGGAAAGGCCCTGCTATATTTTGAAATCGTTACCACCTTCGCCCTTGCTATCGGAATTATCGTAGTTAATCTGTTAGGACCTGGTAAAGGTTTCAACATTGATTCAGTCGAAGGCGGAGATGTATCACAATATACAACAGCCGCTTCCGAAACGGAACATGGTGCAGTTGCCTTCATTTCTAACATCATTCCAGATAATGCAGTTGCTGCGATGGCTGGTGGCGACTTGCTCCCTATTTTATTCTTTGCCGTATTATTCGGATTATCAATGGCTGCGATGGGACCAAAAGTACAACCTGTCGTCTCTTTCCTTCAGCATATTGCTGATATTTTCTTCGGCATCGTTGGTATGATTATGAAAGTATCTCCATTGGCAGCGTTTGGGGCAATGGCTTACACAATCGGTAAGTTCGGTCTTAGTTCTCTAAGTTCTCTTGGACAATTAATGGGTAGCGTATACATCACGATGGCTCTATTCATTATTCTTATCCTTGGTACAATCGCAAAAATCTATGGCTTTAATATTTTCAAATTCATTGCCTATTTAAAAGAAGAGATCTTATTGGTATTAGGAACATCTTCATCGGAATCCGCTCTTCCAAGCGTAATGAAAAAACTAGAAAAATACGGTTGCTCAAAATCCGTAGTCGGTTTGGTCGTCCCAACTGGTTATTCTTTTAACCTTGATGGCACATCCATTTACTTATCCATGGCAGCGATTTTCATCGCTCAAGCCTATGGTATCGATTTAAGCATCTGGCAGGAATTAACCCTTCTAGGAATCTTGATGTTAACATCTAAAGGCGCTGCCGGTGTAACAGGATCTGGTTTCATTACACTTGCTGCAACATTAGCCGCATTCCCGATGATTCCAGTTGAAGGTATGGCTCTTCTATTAGGGGTTGACCGCTTCATGTCCGAAGCACGTGCCATCACTAATCTTATCGGTAACAGTGTTGCGACTGTAGTCATCTCTAAATCAGAAGGCGAATTCAATCCAAATCAAGCTCTCTCCGACAATGTCGGTGAAGTAGCCGTCTCCTCGGAAAAATAAAATAAACTATTAAAAAAGAGGTGCGCAACTTGCACCTCTTTTTTTTGATAATCTATTATTTTAAAAACCTTCCCGATTTTTATCCTATTTCCCCATGTCTTCTCCCTTTTCTTCACTTTAATACAATGGCTCTAAAAAATAGCCAATCAAATAAATTTCAGAATCTCCAAAAAGTGTTTATAATTTTATATAACAGGTATTGGTATAAAGGTAAAAGATTTTTAAGTAGTTTGATGGATTTAACCAAAATAGGAGGTTTTATCATGAAGGATTACGGATTATTTATTAACGGTGAGTGGTCAGATTTTGGACTGGATAAAATTGAAGTGAAAAACCCGGCAACGGATGAAGTCGTTGCCACCGTACCTAAAGGTGGTGCAGCTGAAGCGGCCAAGGCTGCCGATGCTGCTTATGAGGCCTTTACAGGTTGGGCAGCTCTCTCAGTCTATGAACGTGCCGATTTAATTTGGAAATGGCATCGATTAATCGAAGATAATAAAGAAGAATTAGCTAGAATCATGACAGAGGAACAAGGTAAACCCTTAAAAGAGGCTCTTGGGGAAATGACCTATGCTAATGGATTTTTATCTTGGTTTGCCGAAGAAGGAAAACGAGTGTACGGTGAAACAATTCCTGCTTCCGTGTCTAATAAGCGACTTTTTGTGACTAAACAGCCAGTCGGAGTGGTAGCCGTCATTACACCATGGAACTTCCCAGCAGCAATGATTACAAGAAAAGTGGCACCTGCCCTTGCTGTCGGCTGTACGGTCGTCATTAAGCCGGCCAACCTGACTCCTATTACAGCTTTAAAAATGGCAGAATTAGCTGAAGAGGCTGGTATTCCAAAAGGCGTCATCAATGTCGTGACAGGGAAATCATCAGAAATCGGTGAAACCTGGCTTAAAGATACACGTGTCCGTAAATTGACATTCACCGGTTCAACAGAAGTCGGTAAAACCTTAATGAGGGGCTCCGCCGATACAGTAAAAAAAGTCTCACTTGAACTTGGCGGACACGCGCCTGCCATCGTCTTTGAAGATGCTGATATTAATAAAGCAGTCGATGGCATTATCAGTTCTAAATTCCGTAATGCTGGACAAACATGTGTCTGTTCAAACCGTATTTATGTTCACGAATCCATTCAAGAAACCTTTATCGAAAAGCTTGTGGCTAAAGTCAACGAACTTAAAGTAGGCAACGGGCTAGAAGAAGGCGTCGACATTGGTCCACTTATTGACCAAGATGCGGTGGATAAGGTTCAAAAACAAATCGATGAAGCAATCAGTAGCGGAGCTAAACTCGAAGCTGGTGGAAAATCAATCGGCGGGCTTTTCCTAGAGCCAACAATTCTTTCCAACATCGATGACAGCATGCTCTGTATGAAAGAAGAAACATTCGGTCCATTAGCTCCAATCGCCTCCTTTAAGACGGATGAAGAAGCTATTAGGCGTGCAAATGACTCCATTTTCGGCTTGGCTGCATACGTGTTTACCGAAAATATCACCAAAGGCATCAAAGCCACTGAAGCGCTAGAATTCGGAATTGTCGGCTTAAATGACGGACTTCCTTCCGTACCACAGGCTCCATTTGGTGGCTTCAAGCAAAGTGGACTCGGCCGCGAAGGTGGACATCAGGGCATTGAAGAATTCTTAGAAGTAAAATATATTTCTTTAGGTTTGTAATATGTTCAGGTGCCCTTGATACCTTTGAGGAACCTTCTTAAAAAGAAAAACGGGACCAACTCTTTTGAGTTGGTCCCATTCTTCATTCTAATATATCTTCTTCAAGCTTTTCCTCTTTCCGGATCCTGATGAACTTTACGATATTCAATACAATCGTTTTAACAACGGAATAAGTCGGAACGGCCAAAATCATACCGATGATACCGGCAAGGTTTCCGGCAACGAGTAAAAGGATAATGATGGTTAGCGGATGTGTGTTCAATTTCTTCCCGATGACTAACGGCGAAATAACATTACCATCCAATTGCTGAATAATCGTTACAACAAGAATGACCAATAACGCTTCGGTCGGTGAATGAATCAACGCCACAATGACCGCAGGAGCCGCTCCGATAAACGGACCTACATATGGAATGATATTGGTTACCGCACCAATCAGTCCAAATAAGAACGCGTAAGGCAAACCAATGATTAAATATCCAATGAACGTTCCAATTCCGACAAACATGCAAACTAGCATCTGTCCTTGAATATAAGTAGCAAGCGTCTCTCCCGTTTCCTTAAGTACCGTTAAAGCTGGTTTTCTGTAACGAACGGGTACGAATTTCATGATGGAACTTGGAAGCTTATCCCCATCTTTCAGCATATAAAATAGGATGAAAGGAACCGTCACGACTACTAACGTAATATTCGTTACTACACTGAAAACCGAAGACAAACTATTCGTTATATTACTCGGTAAATTCGTCAAATATTTTTGAAGCGAATCTCCTACTTCTTGCAAAGGGACATAATCTTGTTCCACAGTCCACAAAAACCATTTTGACTCAGCTGAATCTTCAATGAACTTTCTTACTTGATTGAAATAATCCGGGAGGTTATTGACTAAATCTGTGACCTGTCTAGAAAGTGATGGGCCCACTAGGCCGACCAACAAACTAATCAATCCAAGGAAAAATACGTAAAGCAATAAAATCGCCAATCCCCTTGGCATTCTCCTTTTAACTAAAAAGTCAACAGTTGGATTGAACAAAAAGAAGAGGAAACCTGAAATCAAGATTGGAAAGAACAAAGTTGAGGTAAAAATCACAATTGGCTCAAAAAGAAAAGAAATCTTTGTACCAACATAAAAAAGTAAAGACAATAATAATAACTCTAACGTCCAAAAATGCAGTTTTGTCTTGAACAAATTATCTCCTCCAATATAACCATTCTATATAACTCCCTATTTCTAAGGAAACGACATATATAATGTAAAATTCTATGTATGATAATCCTTCATTGTTAGCAGTTTACCATACTTCTATAACCTGAACGTATAATTATATACAAAAATAATCTAAAAAAACCTTATGATACAATTCCCGCTCTTTTGGATACTTAAGCATGATTTATTATTTATTAAAATCTAAAAACCAGTTAATATATTGCAAATAATACAAAAAGAAAATATACAATGAAAACAGGTCATTTGAATTCGATCAGCAATTTTTACTGTAGGGCCAGAGCAAGCATCCCAACATCGATAATAGAAACCAGGCTTTAGTGGAGAAAGGAATGACTCTTAGAATCACTATCCAATGACATGCTACAGTAAATACACATAAAAAGAGGCTCAGCGCTATGTGCTGAACCCCTAAAAAAACCCCGCTATAATAGCGGAGTGGTCATACATCTTATTTTTGATCTTGAAGAGCAGCTTCAAGCATTGTACCGTTTTTAGCAAGGTTTGTATGCCAAGAGAATGCTTTTTCAAGAATATGTGGAGTTTGATGTCCACCAGTTTGAGCAACTGCTTCAGTAAAGTATGCACGAAGTTGCGGACGGTAATCCGGGTGTGCACAGTTTTCGATGATTAATTCTACGCGTTCTTTTGGTGCTAGACCACGTAAATCAGCAATACCTTGCTCTGTCACTAATACATCCACATCGTGCTCAGTGTGGTCCACGTGAGAAACGAAAGGAACGATACTAGAAATTTTGCCGCCTTTAGCATATGATTTCGTTACAAAAATACCTAGGCGTGAGTTACGAGCAAAGTCTCCTGATCCACCGATACCATTCATCATTCTTGTACCAGAAACATGTGTAGAATTTACGTTTCCATAAATATCGCACTCTAACGCAGTATTGATTGAAATCAAACCAAGACGACGGATGATTTCAGGATGGTTAGATATTTCTTGTGGACGAAGAACGAGTTTATCACGGTATTTATCAAGCTCACCGTAAACTTGTTTTCCTTTTTCTTCAGCTAATGTAATCGAGCAACCTGAAGCAAATTTTACTTTTCCAGCATCAATTAAATCGAATACTGCATCTTGTAAAACTTCAGAATACACTTCTAAATCTTTAAATTCAGAGTCAAGGAAACCAGCGAATACTGCGTTTGCTACTGAACCTACACCAGATTGAAGCGGAGCAAGGTTTTCAGTTAAACGGCCAGCCTTGATTTCTTCACGAAGGAAGTTAATAAGGTGATTGGCAATTGTTGCTGTTTCTTCGTCTGGTGGCACGATTGTAGAAGGTGCATCAAGATCTGTAGAAACCACAATCCCTCTAACTTTTTCAGGGTCAACCGGAATACCAATTGATCCAAGACGATCGCTTGCGCTAGTCATTGGAATTGGTTGGCGCTCACCTTGTTTAGCGGGTGTATAAATATCATGCATGCCTTCTAATCCTTCTGGATGAGACACGTTTAATTCAATAATTACATTTTTAGCTTCTTGAACGAAGATGGCTGAGTTACCTACAGAAGTTGTTGGGATGATTAATCCTTCTTCTGTAATAGCCAATGCTTCGATGATTGCAAAATCGATAGGTCCGACAATGCCTTGACGAACTTGTTCAGCTGTATGAGATAAATGCTGATCCACATAAGTGACTTCATCAGCATTTATTTTATTACGAATGCCTTTATCTGCTTGGAACGGTAAGCGTTTGTTAATGATACCAGCTTCCGCCATATGTTGGTCGACTTCTGGCCCTAATGAAGCACCAGTATAAACGTCAACTTTAAATTTTTCAGTTTTAGCTCTTTCAACTAGAGCCATCGGGATAACTTTAGCATCACCAGCACGAGTGAATCCACTCATACCAAGTTTCATCCCATCTTTAATCCAAGAAGCTGCTTCTTCCGCTGTAACAACTTTCCCCTTAAATTGTTCGTTGCGAATTTTTTTGAAAACGCTTTCGTTCATACAAAAGACCCCCATTTTCGCTTTTCTTACACTTAATTTTATCAAGCCCGTGTAATTGTCACATTCGTTTTCGAATGAAAAGCCTTAAATAGAGCACAAACCAGCATTTTTATCACACAAAGGAGAAACACTAAAATCCTAGAGCTCTTCTGAATTGACTTGCATATGTTTGACTAACTTGGATTTTAGACTGATCCTTCATTATCAGTAAAAATGTAGAGTGAAAATCAGGAAGAATCTCCTGAATATAATTAATATTGACGATGTACGAACGATGAACCCTAATGAACAAATCATTCGGTAAAATAAACTCTAATTCACTTAAGTTCATTTTATGAAATCCATTCACGCGTTCGGACTGAATTTTAGTTTTCCTATTTTGCGCTTCTAAATACATAATTTCGTCATATGGAAGTGGTATCCAGTGGTCATCCGTTTTGATTGTTAAAAATGAAGTCGGTAATATTAACTGCTTTGACGGCAAAATGGCTGTTACTGCCCCTAACGGATTACCCTCGTCCATTATTGGTACGCTCAAACCATAATAAGGTACGCCAAATACATTACTTTCAACTTGTACACCAATTTTTTTTCGGACACTCAACGCTTTATAAGTAGCTGTTTTTTCACTTATTAAATCTCCTGGTTTAATTCCTAAGTCAACTTGCTTGCTTGGTTGGTAATAAATGTATTTTTCCGAGTCAGCCACAGAGATTGAAGCATCCTGCGGAACAAATTCCCTGATGATATTTAAAACGGACTCGACCGTAAATTGATCCATTTCCCCTCACCTCATAAAAGAACATATTTATAAATTCCCCTCACTATAAAAAGGGCATTCTCGAACCTACTTCATTATTTATGGAAGACTTACAATTTTTTTGAAGTTATTTTTCGCAAAATAAAGAAAAATTGAATTAACTAAGCTAAAAACGTCAAAAAAAGCAAATAAATTGGATTTAAATTTTTGTCCATATTCATTATAGTAGGAATACTCATCGATTTCTATGGGAGATAAAAAAAAGTTCTCTTATATAATAAAAATCACTTCCAAGCTATAAACTTTTAAAATCAATTGCCGATGAAATGCAGTAAAAGCATAAAAAAGCCGTTCTCCTTTATATAGAAGAAACGGCTGCAAAATGTTATTTTTTATAACTCTGATTTTGAAACGAGGATTTTATTCGAAGTGATAAAATTTCTTCTAAATTTTTCAATGGTAATTCTAATAAAAAGGGTCGGTCAGCAGGTTGATATACATTCTCTGATATGAGTGTATTAACAATCTTTTGTTTTTTTGCATTAACAATTCGGACCAGTCTCCCCATATTTAGCTCCTTTCTCTAATCTGCTGAATTCGGCACATAATGTTGGATTAATTAATCCTTCTAGTTCTCGTTTTTTAAAGCATCATGTCCTTCTTTTCCTGTTCGGATATTCACGACATTCGCTAATTCATAAATGAAGATTTTGCCGTCACCAGGTTTCCCGGTGCTCAAAAATTTCCTTGTTACATCCACAACATCCTGAACTGGAACTTCACAAACAACAATCTCGATTTTCATCCGATCATGTAACGACATTTCCCGATTTCGACCGCGATACGTTTCCACATAACTTTTCTGAAGTCCCGTTCCTTTTACTTCCGATACAGTTATTCCGCTTACCCCAATTTTTGCAAGCTCTGTTTTAAATTGTTCAAACTTAATAGGACGTGTAATGATTTCAATTTTTGTTAAAACCTCAGACATATGATCAACCTCCATTCAAATTGATTCGTGATAGGCTTTTTCGCCGTGAAGTGTAAGATCAAGCCCCATTGACTCATCTTCTTCACTGACACGCAATGGAACGAAAAGATTTATTACTTTTGCAATGATATAAGTGACCACGGCCACGAATATATACGTTGCAACGATGGCTATAATCTGCTTCCAAAGCAAGTTGAAATCTCCGTAGAATAAACCATTAGCTCCACCTTCGTTTACGGAAGTAGTAGCAAATAATCCTGTCGCGATTCCACCCCAAGTTCCACCGATGCCATGTAAACCGAAAGCATCTAAGGCATCGTCGTATCCTAGTTTATTTTTCAGGAAGAATACACCCCAGAAGCATACTGCTCCACCAACGACACCGATAATGATGGAAGATGCTGGTGTTACGAATCCACACGCTGGTGTAATGGCAACTAACCCAGAAATCGCTCCAGATACTGCACCTAGCAATGTGGCTTTTTTATTCGCCATATACTCAACAATTAACCAACCAAGGATACCTGCAGCTGCTGCAACAGCTGTATTCACGAATACATTCATTGCTACCGCATTAATTGTCAGTGCGCTTCCGACATTGAAGCCGTACCAACCGAACCATATTAATGATCCGCCAAGGAATGTTAATGGAAGATTATGTGGTGCACTGTTACTTGATTCTTTCCTTTTACCTAACATGATCGCTAAAACCAGACCTGCAACCCCGGAAGAAATATGAACAACGTTACCACCAGCAAAATCAAGAGTACCGAGTTCAGCTAACCAGCCGCCTCCCCATACCCAGTGAGCAACAGGAGCGTATACGAATAGAGACCAAAGAATTGTAAAAATTAAGAATGCTGAAAACTTCATCCGCTCTGCAATACCTCCTGCAATGATTGAAACGGTTAATACAGCAAAAGTCATTTGGAATAACATGAATAAACTATGAGGAATTGTTTCGCTGTATGGACCTGGTTCGAAGCCTACATCTTTTAAACCAACCCAATCCAGACCGCCAAGGAGTGCATTTCCTGGTGAAAATGATAATGAATATCCAACTAGTACCCAAAGAATAGAAATGACGGCCAGTGGCATATAACTATGCATTGCCGTATTCAGGACGTTTTTACTTTTTACCATCCCACCATAAAATAAGGCAATCCCTGGTGTCATTAGCCAAACCATCATTGTTGCCAAAAACATAAAAACCGAATCTGCCATTTGCATTTTGTTTCCCCCTTTTTATATATATGTTATGTTATTTAACATCAATATGTTATTTTTTTTATCATATACTTAATTTTCTAATAATTCAACTTTATTTTTATATTTTATAAAAATAGTGTTAGATTTTATAACATTAGTTTGAATAAATAACCGTAAATCTAAAGAATTTTGCCTTAATACCATTCCAAAAGAAATTTTTTTAGTCTAATGTTCTTATAATCCATCCCTACTTATTTCCCACGCTAAAAAACGAACCAAAAAAAGGGCCCTCAAATCGAGGGCCCTTCAAAAATATAATTAGTTAACAGCAACGAGACACTTTACCACCTTTAGCATTATACCGTTCATCCTGCGCTTCACAGAAAAATTCTTTCCTAGTTTTTACTGGATCTTTGGGATGGTGGACCTTCATATGGTCTACATAAGTTTCATAACTAGGTACGCCGACAAGCAAACTTACAAACTGCTTTCTGAAGCTAAGAATCTTTGCTATTCTTTTCAACATTGTCTTCCCTCCCTTATGACCTTGATACATAAGGTGATTCATGTAAATCTATTTTTTGATTTTTCAAGACCTTGATCCATAATCTTATGGCTGAAATCAGGACAGTGATGACAACAATCATGAAGATGGCACAAAGGGCTGCATCCACATAATCGTTGATGATAACTCGTTTCATTTCGGCTAAGTTAGCTGCCGGGGCAAGAACCTCCCCTTTATCATAGGCGGCTTTAAATTTGTCCTTATGCGCCAAAAAGCCAATCGCCGGGTTTTCATGGAATAGCTTTTGCCAGCCTGCCGTCATGGTTACAATCAATAAGAATACAGTCGGTACAAGCGTAACCCATGTGTACGATTTTTTGCCCATTTTGAAAAGGACAGTTGTACCAAGCAGCAATGCAATGGCTGCAAGCATCTGATTTGCAATTCCAAACAACGGCCAAAGTGTATTTATTCCACCAAGAGGATCTATAACTCCTTGATAAAGGAAGTAACCCCAACCAAGAACACAAATAGCCGTCGCAATGATGTTTGGCAGCCATTTACTCGTCTGTGCAAATGGCTTATAAAAGGTTCCTAGAATATCTTGAATCATAAAACGTCCTACCCTTGTTCCAGCATCAATGGTCGTTAAGATGAACAATGCCTCAAACAGGATCGCGAAATGATACCAGAAAGCCATCATTGAAGCGCCACCAACCACCTTTGAGAAGATATGAGCCATTCCAATTGCAAAGGTTGGTGCTCCTCCAGTACGGGATAAGATCGTTTCTTCTCCGACATCATCTGCCAGACCAGTAATCATCTCTGGTGTCAAAATGAATCCCCAATCGGAAATCGTCGCTGCTACCTGAGCTGGCTCCGTTCCAACAACTGCACCTGGGCTATTAATCGCAAAGTAAATCCCTGGTGTCAGTACGCAGGCTGCTATCATCGCCATGATGGCAACAAAGGATTCAGTCAGCATAGCTCCGTATCCTATTGGACGCGAATGAGATTCACGTTCAATCATTTTAGGCGTTGTACCGGAAGAAACAAGAGCATGGAATCCCGACACTGCTCCACAAGCAATCGTGATGAACAAGAACGGGAATAGATTCCCTGAGAAAACAGGTCCTGTTCCATCAATAAACTGAGTGACAGCAGGCATTTCAAGGCTTGGCATGACGATAAAGATACCAAGCGCAAGCCCGATGATCGTTCCGATTTTCAAGAATGTACTTAAATAATCACGTGGTGCCAATAGCATCCATACTGGCAGAACAGAAGCAACAAATCCGTATACGATCAACATGATTGCGATTGTTTCACCACTGAACGTAAACATTGGCGCCAATGTCGCGCTTTCGGATACAAATCGACCGAAATATAAAGCAAGCATCAATAAGATAATACCAATAATTGAACCTTCACCAACCCGACCAGGCCGGATATATCTCATGTAGACGCCCATAAGGACTGCAATCGGGATGGTTGAAGCGATTGTAAACATCCCCCAAGGACTGCCAACCAAGGCTTTTACGACTACAAGGGCGAGTACCGCTAATAATATAATCATGATACCAAGAATACCCACCATTGCAATCAAACCTGTAATAGGTCCAATTTCCTCTTTAATCATCTCACCAAGCGATTTGCCGTTACGGCGCATCGAACCGAAGAGTATAATAAAATCTTGTACCGCTCCGGCTAAAACAACTCCAACTACAAGCCAAAGTGTTCCCGGCAAATATCCCATCTGTGCAGCAAGGATCGGTCCTACAAGCGGACCAGCTCCAGCAATTGCTGCAAAATGGTGACCAAACAACACCCATTTATTTGTAGGGACGTAGTCTTTTCCATCATTATTTGCTTCTGATGGAGTCTGACGATTGTCATCTAGCTCAAACACTTTCTGTGCGATAAATTTACTATAAAAGCGATACGCAACCGAATATACACAGAGAGCTGCAGTGACTATCCACATGGCATTAATACTTTCTCCTCGGTTTAAAGCAACGAAACCAAAACTTACTGCACCAACCGCCGATATAATCCCCCAAAGAATGACTGATTTAAGCGTTTTCATTTTTTCATCTCCTATCTATTAAAATTATTAATTACTATAAAAAGTCTTCATTTCATATGGCAATACGATTCCATACTTCCCCCTTAACCAAACGAATTTAAAGAATTTTGTATATATTCAGAATTATATGTCATTAAAAGGTTTCTTAGCAATAGTCAATTAGTCAATTTGTAATGGATTTATAACCACTTTTATGGAATATACCGTCTTTCTTCCTGATTTGTAGGCACTTCACGAAATGGCCGTCAATACCACAACTATTCCGTTAACTAATCTTTATGTATCCAAGCGAAGCAATGGATTAACCTCATCAAACGCATTGAATTAACCATGAACAAAGGCATTCCTGCTGATTCAGAGGAAGGAAGGCTGATTGCTGAAGACTTACATTTGTCTGAGTTGATTTTCGGGGGAAACAAAGAACTAGAAGAGAAATTCTGGGATGTGCGTTAATCGGAGACTGACTCTTCTTCCGCAGGCTTGTACCCGGTAAAGGCAGAGCTCCTTGCTTTTTTAGACGAAGCAATTGCATCATTAAATGAAATCGAATGCAATTCCTAGGGATAGGCTTTTGACTTTACAGTACCAACGTAAAAATGTGCGCCCAGCGGCACACATTTTTTTCATCCGGTCTGATTTTCCTTTAATGAGCTGCGATAAAGTTCGGAATAAAATCCTCGCTGCTGCAAAAGCTCATTATGAGAACCTTTTTCAATGATTCTTCCTTCATCAAGTACCAGAATTTGATCACTTTGCTGAATCGTATTCAATCGATGAGCAATGACAAAACTCGTTCTTCCCTCCATCAATCGGTGTAACGCTTCCTGGATTTTCAGTTCGGTAATCGTATCTATACTGCTTGTCGCTTCATCTAAGATTAATAGAACGGGATCTGCTAAAATCGCTCTTGCAATCGATAGAAGCTGGCGCTGCCCCTGACTGATTCCACTGCCATCCTGATTCAAAATGGTATCATATTGATCTGGAAGCTTCATGATAAAGGAATGGGCATTTGCAAGCTTGGCTGCATCCACAACGTCTTCATCCCCCGCCTCTAATCGTCCGTAGCGGATATTTTCAAGAATGGTCCCCTGAAATAAAAAAGAATCCTGTAAAACAAATCCCATATGCTTACGGAGGCTGGCTCTCGTGACCTGCCGGATATCCTGGCCGTCGATCAAAATCCGACCACTGTTTGGTTCATAAAAACGGGCAAGCAAATTAATGATTGTCGTTTTACCTGCCCCCGTAGGCCCCACAAGAGCGATGGTTTCTCCTTTTTCAGCATGAAAACTGACATCATGTATTGTTTGATCTTCTTCATTATATGAAAAGGAAACACCTTCAAAGTCCACCTCACCACAGACATTCCGAAGTTCACCGGCCTGTTTCTCATCCATTTCCTCTTCTTTTTCATCAAGAATGGCAAATACACGCTCAGCACCAGCAACAGCCGAAAGCAGCGTATTAAATTGGTTAGCTAGGTCATTTAATGGCCGGGTGAATTGCCTTGAGTACTCGGTGAAAATGACAATGACCCCGATGGAAACCGTACCAACGCCACTCAGTGCCAAAAATCCACCGACAGCAGCAATTACCGTAAAGCTTAAGTTGTTCAGTAAATTCATTAGCTTTGGAATCAGCCCTGAATAAGATTGCGATAAAAACCCAGCTTTCTTTAAGTTTTCACTCCGGGTAATAAAATCGCTGATAACTTTATCTTCCTGTGAAAAAGCCTTCACGATCCGCTGTCCGGAAATTGTCTCCTCGATAAACCCGTTCAGTTCGCCAAGATTTTTCTGCTGTTCTTTAAAAAGCTTTCCTGTCCGGTTTGTGATCCATCTCAACCCGAAGAACATAAGCGGAACGATAAAGAGAGTAAGAAGCGTTAGCAATGGGCTCAAATACAGCATCACTCCGATTGTTCCTACCAATGTCAGTAAACTTGAAAAAACCTGAATCACAGAACTATTCAAAGTAGAACTGACATTTTCAATATCATTCGTTACCCGACTCATCAATTCCCCATGCTGACGGCGGTCAAAAAAGGGGATCGACAACTGATGAAGCTTTTTAAACAATTGATTGCGCATCACATACACCGTATCCTGTGCAATCCCGATCATCCAATAATTCTGCAACCACATCGAAAGTGAATAGAAAATATAGACCGCGAGAAGCCCGAACAACAGGTTTATTAGCCCTCCGCTATCTTTGGTGACAATATAATCGTCTATGGCCATCCCAACAAGAAAGGGTCCGAGTAATCCCAATACCGAGCTTATTAGTACCATAAGCAGGACATAGAATAGCAGACCTTTATTCGTTGCTAAATAGGGGATTATTCGTTTTATCGTATTCCATGAGTTGGATGGTTTTGACTTTGCATTAGCGGGAGATATTTTTCGACTCAAGTGAAATCCCCTCCTCCCCAAACTGTGAGTGAACGATTTTTCGATAAAGAGTACTTGTTTTAATCAACTCTTCATGTTTTCCTTCCGCAAGCATTTCACCATTTTCAAGCAATAAAATTTTATCTGCCTCCATGGCTGTACTAATTTTTTGTGTAATGATAAGTGTCGTACATGTATAGGACTTTAAAGCTTTAAGCAGTTTACTTTCTGTTTTTAAATCCAGGGCACTTGTACTGTCATCCAGCAGAAGAATCTTCGGTCTACGCACCAATGCCCTCGCAATCGATAACCGCTGTTTTTGCCCACCTGACAGATTCACTCCTTTTTGCCCTAACTGCGTTTCATATTGTTTTGGCAGTTTCATCACGGTCTCGTGAACCTGAGCATGCTCGGCTGCTGTCATAAGCTCTTCCATCGTGGCGTTTTCTTTCCCCCAAGCAATGTTATTCTTTATGGATCCTGAAAAAAGCAAGGCTTCTTGCGGTACATAGCCAATCCTTTTTCTAAGGGAATCCAAGGGAATATTTTTCACATCTTGGCTGTCTATAAAAATGGATCCGCTTTCAACTTCGTACAATCTTGGAATTAGCTGAAATAAGGAGGTTTTCCCTGAGCCTGTCGCTCCGATAATAGCAAGCGATTCTCCCGCTTCAACAGTGAAGCTCAAATTTTTCAATACCGGTGTACCACTTCCAGGATAACGGAATGATACATCCTGATACTCGATGCTTCCTGCTTTAACGGCCCCACTCTGACTTTCCATCTTACCTTCATCTAGATCTATGGGGGTTTCAAATATTTCAGTCACGCGTTCAGCTGAAGCCTTTGCTCGTGAAATGACCATGATCAGCCACGAAAAAACTGAAAGTGATGCCGCAATCCTCGTTGCATAGTTAACAATCGCCACCACTTCCCCGACCTGTATATCTCCTGTTGCAATAAATTCGCTTCCAAGCCAAAGAATGACCAGGATGGCCAAATTCATAACCAGCATCAGCACCGGCATCGTTGTTTCAATTAAACGAAGGGAAGTTACAGTCTTTCTTTTCAACTCGTCATTCGCCTCGTCAAATCGCTTGATTTCATGCTCCTTACGAAGAAAAGCTTTAATTAAGCGCATGCCTATCAGATTTTCCCGCATGACGCTATTAACATTATCGAGCTTTTTCTGGACGAGTTTAAATAGTTTAGTCGCCCGTTTCATAACCCACCCTAGAAAAAACACAAGAATGGGAATCGAAATGACTAACACAAGAGACAGTTTCAAATTGACCGTAATCGCCATGATCGCGCCACCAAGTACAATTAATGGAGCTCTTGCCATGATACGCAGACCCATGAAAACCGTATTTTGAAGCTGAGTCACGTCATTCGTCATCCTTGTAATCAAAGATGAGGTCGGAATGTTATTCAAATTAGCAAAAGAAAACGCCTGAATTTTTCCAAAAAGGCTTTTCCTGACATCATGGCCAAAACTCTGACTCACATGAGATGCTGTAAACGAATTAACGATTCCTCCAAGAAATGAAAAAATAGAAAGTCCCACCATAATGCTTCCCCACTTAATCACTACTGATAGATCTTTCTGTAAAATACCATCATCAATTATTTTTGCAATAAATAGCGGTTGTAACAGTTCAACACCGAGCTCAACAATCATTAAAAATAAAGCGAGAGTAATTAAGAGTCGGTATGGCTTTAGAAATGAGAACAGTTTTTTCATCTATGACACCCTTCAATTCTTCATATGTAGATAGCATTTTTATCTTTTCATTATACATTTTTATACAGAATTTAAAAAAGATTTTGAAATAATTAATAGGATTGGTAAATAACTTGAAATTTTTTTTAGAAATACGCTTGACAAATAACAGGAAATAAGAGAAAATTCTAATTGATAATGATTTTCAATTTCATTATCGATCTCTGAAATTTGATAAGTAAATACGATAATCTATTATCGTACCCTTTTGATATTGTACATAGATACAATGTCGCCCCGGCTTCTCTGTGCCTAGTAAAAATTATATGCTTAGTAGCGAATGCAAGTCACTAGAATATTGCCCCCTCTTTATTCAAGTCATTTTATTCACGTTGAAAGCATATTAGGCAGCCGGGGATTATTTTTTTTGAAAACTAATAAACGTACATATATAGATAAAAGGAGCAGGATGAACATGAAACTTGAACAAATCATTAAAGAACGGCGCAGTATTAAGCGATTTAAGGACATTCCTGTTCCCCTTGATACCATTCAATCCTTATTGGAAACTTCGACATGGGCACCTAATCACAAAATGACCCAGCCGTGGCGCTTCATCGTCGTGCAGGGTGATAGCCGTTTAAAACTGGCTGAAGCAACCCGTGCTTTTATGGCAGGCAAGGAAAAGGATCCGGAAAAGAAAAAAGAAGCTGGACAGCGCGGATATACTAAACTAAAAGATGTTCCAATGTTTGTCGCGGTTGTAATGGACGAAAATCCAAATCCGATGACTCGCGAAGAAGATTATGCAGCTACAAGTGCCCTGATTCAGAACTTCAGCCTGCTTGCCTGGGAACAAGGAATCGGAATGATTTGGGAAACATACGGCATGATTCACAGCACAGAGTTCCGTGAAGCTTTAGGCGTAAATCCTGGTGAAAAAATCGTCGGTAGTCTGCACGTTGGCTACCCCGATATGATTCCCACCCCACGTCCACGGAAATCGATTGAACAACTCCTAACAGTTATGAACTAACTAAAAAGGAAAGCCTCCAATCTTCAATTTGGAGGCTTTCCTTTTCTTTATTATAGATGTCTAATAGGTTTTATAAATAAAACTTCATATGAGACTTTTCCTGCTTATAATAATCCAGCCTTTCCTGTAGTGTTCCCGTATGGAATTCGAACTTATGACCATCTAAATCAGTAAAATAAATAGACCTTTTATCTCGCTCATTTCTCTCCCTGCCTGTAAGAATATTCACCTGTAAGCTTTCCAGCTTCTCATAGATTTCATCAAAGTCTTTTTCATCAATTGAAAACGCCACATGTGTATATGAATCTTTTATTTCATTTCTTGATATATCCTTTTCTAAATTAAGAGCGATCCACATACCATTCAAATCGAGGTAGGCCGTGGAATTTCCCTTAACTAGCAACTTCGCTCCAAATACAGCTTCGTAAAATTCAGTAGATTTATCTAAATCAGAAACTGAAAATAAAAAGTGATTCAACCCTTTAATATTGATAAACTTCCTCTCCCTTCCTGTAGAAAATAATCATTTGCCACAAAAAAAACTATTATATAATAACCGGCACTTTAATTTTCAAGTTGAATTCTTCATTATTCCTATAAACCTTCATTCTAAGCCATTTTGTAGTCAGTAAGATGGGACCGTAAATATCTTGGCGAGATTTTTGATTAACAGTAAAAAACCTCCCTTTTCAAGGAGGTTTCTAAAATCTCATTCTCAAAAAAACTCGTGATATAAAGCCTGAATTGCCGTCTCTTCACTATGACCTTTCACACCGAACATCATGCTCACCTCAGAAGAGCCTTGGTTGATCATTTCGATGTTGACCTTAGCTTCAGCCAACGCTTTTGATGCTCTTGCCGTTGTACCCACATTATGACGCATGCCTTCCCCGACAACCATAATTAACGCAAGGTTATGTTCCACAATCACTTCATCAGCATGAAGCTCCTGCTTAATGCGCGAAACGATCTTCTTCTCAGCTTCCTCTGTCATTTGATCCTGCCTTAGTATAAGCGTCACATCATCAATACCGGATGGGATATGTTCATATGAAACCCCGTAATCTTCAAGGATGTGAAGCAGTTTGCGTCCAAATCCGACTTCACGGTTCATCAAGTATTTGCTAATGTAAATACTGCAAAACCCTTTGTCACTCGCAATCCCAATAACCGGGCCATTCGTATTATCGCGTGTGCTCACAATACGCGTCCCCTGAGCCGCTGGGTTATTCGTGTTTTGGATATGAACAGGAATTCCGGCACGAAATGCAGGAATTAAAGCCTCGTCATGGAACACCGAGAAACCAGCATAAGAAAGCTCACGCATTTCGCGATACGTTAACTCTCGGATTCCCTTTGGATTGGAAACCACGTTTGGATTCACAGCGAAAACGGCATCCACATCTGTAAAATTCTCATACAATTCGGCCTTAACCCCATTGGCAAGAATCGAACCCGTAATATCCGAACCACTCCTTGAGAACGTTAAAACATCGCCATCTAACGTGTAACCGAAGAACCCTGGGAATACTACAATTCCCGGCTCATCACGTAGAGCATATAACCGCTCATATGATTCGGGCAGCACTTTAGTGTATCCATCTTCATCCTTTACAATCAAGCCAGCTTTCTTCGGATCCATATACTGCGCCTCTACCCCACGGCTTTGAAAATAAGCCGCAACCAGCTTCGCATTATTATCTTCACCGCTTGCCTTTAAAGCATCCAAATAACGCTTCGGATTATTTTGATCTGCACGTAACAACGTGTGCAAATCTTCACGAATCTCTTTAATGACATCCTCTGAAATATCTAATTCTTCAGCAATACTCGCATACCGAGTGACCACATCTTCTATCAAGAGCTGGCCATTCTCACCGCGCAGTTGCTGTTCGGCAACTTCAATCAATAAATCCGTCACCTTTATATCATCGGAATTGCGTTTCCCTGGAGCCGAAACAACAACAATCTTCCTCTCTGGATCAGAAACCACAATTTCGAATACTTTTTTTAACTGTTCACCTGACGCAAGTGAACTTCCGCCAAACTTCGCAACTTTCATCCCGACATCCCCTATTTTTAAAAATATTCTGTCAAAATCAACTCTCCCTATTATTACGTGTTTTGACAAAACAATCAAGAGTTAATTCCGTTACACAAGGACATTTGTGTTTTCGATAAAGACAAAGTGGATAAAATTATTGAATGAGGATGCAGAAAAACGTATAATAATCACTCTACTTTGTAGCACTTTTCACATTTTATACGGTTCATTTACAAAAAAAAACGTCAAAACAAAATACCTAGATTCTGTTTTGACGGGTTAAATTAAATATCTTAGAATCAGTGAATCACTCGATAGGATTCATCCTGTGTAGCTGTGTTTTTCTGTGCTTTTCCCTAACCTAGTAACTGGCGATAACTGCCTAAGAGCACCATTCTTAATGAGCTTCGATTACAGAATGAAGATCCTCTTCTTCTGCATTCGGTGATAGGTACATTGCGTCTGCCAGACAATAGGCTTGTAACAGTCATTTTCGAAAAATGACCAGAGGGGCTCCAACCGCATAAGAGGCTCCTCTAATGTTTAGCGATTATCTACAGTTTCCGGATACAAGTCGTGATTCATCAAGCGGAAATTCGCCATTTCCTCAAACTTCGTCCCTGGTTTCCCGTAGTTTGTGTATGGATCAATAGAAATTCCGCCCCTAGGTGTGAACTTGCCCCAGACTTCAATATATTTCGGATCCATCAACTCGATTAAATCGTTCATGATGATGTTCATGCAATCTTCGTGGAAATCACCATGGTTGCGGAAGCTGAACAAATAAAGCTTCAAAGACTTGCTTTCGACCATCTTCACACTAGGAATATAGCTGATGTAAATGGTTGCAAAGTCCGGCTGGCCAGTAATTGGACATAGGCTTGTAAACTCCGGACAATTGAACTTGACAAAGTAATCCCGGTTCGGATGCTTGTTATCGAACGACTCCAAAATTTCAGGCGCATAGTCGAATGTATATTTTGTGCCTTGATTCCCAAGTAATGTGATATCTTTTTTTAATTCTTCTTCTTTTCTTCCAGACATAAAAAGTCCTCCTCTTCCACGTTTCACAGGGAGATTCATAAAGTGGGCCTCTATATAACAAAAACCATATCTCCTCAAGATATGGTTGATTCGCGAAAAATATCAAAGCCATAGTTTTTTTAAGAGGGTGATGCTATGAACCTCTCCCGATTTTCGGGAAATATTTTAAAATTGTCATAGTAAATATAGAAAAAAATATCTAATCTGTCAATCATACTTTTTTAATTTAGTTTGATTCCTACATGCATTCAGCTTAAAATGTAGAAGAAGTTTATCCTACATGAAGGAAGAGATTAAAGCAATGTGGATCTTTGCAGCACTCATCACCAGTTTGTGTTTCGGAATCAATAACAGCATTTTTAAATGGAGTAGCGGAAAGGGTTACTCAAAGGTACATATCCAATTTTTCTTTTATTTTGTAGCTTTTATTTTGGCCATATTTTATGGAGTACTTGTGGATGGTTTGAACCTGAACTTGCTTTCTATCATGCTAGGTGCAGCAATTGGTGTACTGAACGCTAATGGAAATATCCAGATGGCAAGCGCCTTTGAAAAAGGTCCGGCAAGTTTGACATCTCCATTAATTGCAGCGAATGCAATATTTCCCATTCTCTGTGCAGCATTAATTTTTCACGAACATATTTCTTCCTTGCAGTGGAGTGGAATAGTCTGCATGCTTCTCGCTACCTTAGTCATTCAGTATACACCTAATGCTAAAGGTAATCATCAATATTTACCTTGGATTATGCACACTTTATTTTCCATTTTATCTTTTGGTGTGCTCGGCATCTTAATGACGACATCAACACGTCTTCATTTAAACTCCCTTGATATTCTAGTATCAATGTATGGGGGCGGAACTCTTTATCTTCTTTCGGCTTTGGCCTTTAAGAATGAAAAAATCAAGCTACAAGAAGTCAAAATTGGTTCCTTAGTAGGTTTTTTAAGCATCATAGCCTATGGATGTTATTTCTTTGCGTTGAATACCGGCATCGCAAGCATCATTTTTCCTGTCGTCAGCCTAAACTGTTTAGTGGTCGTATTTGCTGGATGTTATTTATTCAAAGAAAAACTAAAATCCTATCAAATTGCCGGCGTATTTGCAGCCTTAATCGGAATTATCTTAACCAAAATTTAAATAATAAATTTTCTAAAACAACCTGGCTGTCATGCAAACTAGCCAGGTTGTTTTTATTTAGGAAATAGGGTCTGATCCCTACACAACAAGCCTTAAAAACTGATACAACAATCTTTATGCAAATAAAAAATCTCGGGAAATTTGGTCTGGCCCCAAAAAGTGTTGACATTTCTTTTTAAATATCAGATAATTGTGAATATTAAATCTTCACCTTCGTTGCTTTCGAAATGTTTGAAAAATCTTCATCTTTGGGAATAAAAGAAGTACGTACAACACTCCCATTTAATACTGAATTAAGAAAGGAAAGATGCATAATGGTAAAAGTTACAGTAACAGTTGATTTCCAAGGAAAGTCTTATCAAACTAACGTCCTTACTAAACCAGGTACTAATCAAGAAGAAATTTTACAACAAGCGCTTCATCAAGTGGAAAAACAATGGAAAGCATAAAAAAGCAGGCTTCGTTTTAGAAACCTGCTTTTTTTATTACCTTTTCAGATATAATTTACCAAAATTACTTTTCACATGCACTTATACTAATAAACAAATTAACCCTTTTCAATACTGTTTTATTTATGTACTTCTATTGTTTTATTATCCTAAAGCATTTTTTTGAATTCGAAGAACCCCTCGATTACAATTCACTCCCACTTTTAATTGTTTTTTCCATATGATACTAATATAAAGACGTCAGTTTGTGAACGCTTTTACACTCAATCTGAATAACTAGTAATTTAGTATTTTCAATAAAGAAGGAAAGAAAGGTACCTAAATGAACAGGGCTTTATTAACTATAATTTTTACCATCGAATAAAAAAATGGATTACACAATAAATAATTTAGAAAAAAAGACAGTCTTTTTAAAGACCGTCTTTTTTTATGTTCCTTTTAAACAAAATCCCTTATTACTGGCATAGAACGTTCTTGCAGGCTATCGGAAAGCAAACTATACGCAACTGATTTCTTCTTGTACTGTTTGACTACATCCACGTGGTCGTTGTAAATGTGCACAAGTAACCTAACATCCTTTTTGCCGCTTTTAGTATCAATGACTAATGGGGTCCCATTGTTTTCTGGATGTAAAAACAATTGCTCGTTCCCTGGAAATATATGATTTTTTTTCAAAAATATAGCTTCATTAAAATAATTAATAACTTGAATTTTGTCTTCACCTTCCAAGCGTTTTCCGTCAATGGTTACGATGCAATTCGCGTCACTAAGTTCTGAATGCAGTTTAAATTTGCTGATAATCCAATTCGCTGCATCGGTTGGAAGACAGGTAACTAATAGCTTAACCAAGCTTATGAGAATTGTTAAAATCAAAACAGGCAATGTCATATTTCATCATCTCCGCTAAGTTCTAAATTAATTATTATATCAAAGGGGGGAACAGTTTTTCTTTGAAGATGTGACCGTTCTATTAACGTTTCACTTATGGTGAAACGTTAATAGAACGGGTGCCTGAAGAAGGGCACTAAAGATACGAAGACGTAGATTAATGCGTAATCAGTCTAAAATGTACGCAGTATAGTAGAAATTAAGGAAATTATAGAAGCCACTAAATTATTTTAACGGCTTGTTGAATTCTTTTTTATATAAAAAGATGATTATTATTCTCTTTGATTCACTAATGGCTGGTACTAAAGCTACAGATAAAGAATACGTTTCAAAACCCGGAAGAAGCATTAAAGGCATTACCATTACCTTTTCCCTCTCCTCCAAATGAATCTAAGGGTAAGCCACTCGATAATCCGAGCAAACAGTAAAAGACCCAATAAAGGGGAAGCTATCTCGTCCTAGAAATAATGAGCAATGATCAGGGTAAAAACTCAACATTTATTATTTAAATTATTATGAAAAAAGATGTTTTTTGTTTGAAGATTCCTCGAATTTTCAAGGAATTCTTGTGTATAACGAATCTAGCTCCTATCTTCTTACCCATATTTTCTCCCATTCCCTGTAAATAAAATATTCTGAAATGGTTATACTAAACTTAATTGGTTCATCTTCATCCTTCATAACAATACAAATTTTTATGATGAAGTGAATAGAATGGTATATAAATTCCCACTTACTATAATTAAATACAAAAAAACTGGGCGTCATCAAGACGCCCAGTTTTGCAGGAATGGATTATTGATATCCCCAAATCATTGTTAGCATTGTACCGAAAATTGTAACCAAAGCAACAAACAATCCGTAATAAACGTTTGTGTAAATCGATGCTTTATCCTCAGACTCTCCTGCATGCATGAACATAACCAATTGAAGTGCTGCTTGCATGAAGGCTGTAACAAGTAGGATGATCATTGCCATTTTAAGTGAGAGATCAAACACTATAACTGATAGTGCAACCAAAGTCAGGATTAGTGAAAAGGCAAATCCCATAACTTGGCCCCGTGGGAATAATTGTTTCATATTACATCATTCCTTTCAGGTAGACGAAACTGAAGATGAAAATCCAGACAACGTCTAAGAAATGCCAGTAAAGAGAAAAGATGAAAGCTTTGTTTGCTGTTTCTGGAATCAGACCGCGTTTTTTAACCTGCAGAATGATGAATGTTCCCCAGAATAAACCAAGTGTAACGTGAGCTCCATGCGTACCTAGTAACGTAAACAAACTAGATAAGAAAGCACTTGTTTGAATGGTTGCTCCTTCATGTACATACTCCACGAATTCATAGATTTCGACTCCCAAAAAGCCTAAACCAAGAATAAGAGTAATAACGAAGAAACTAAGCATCGCTTTCTTACTACCAAGTCTCATTGCATTGATTCCAAGACCAATGGTAAAACTACTAGTTAAAAGAAAAATTGTTTGAAGCATTAGGGTTGGTACTTTAAAAAGGTGTTCCCCTGTTGGACCATTTCCAGTACCGTTAACTAATACAAAATAAGTGGCGAACAGTGTAGCGAAAAGAGCTATTTCTGCTCCCAGGAAAATCCAGAACCCAAAAATCTTTAAGCGATTTTCTTCCGTGCTATATTCTAGTGGCAGCGAGTTATCTATTTTCATTACTTAGCACCTCGCAATTTATTTTCAGTTTCTTCAATCTCTTCAACGGAGATATAACGTCCGTGATCTTTTTCGAATGAACGGTGAGCCATACAAGCAAAGATACCAAGTGTTGCAATGATTGCAATGATCCACATGCTGAATACCATTGCAAAGCCCCAAACGAAGAAGATACAGCTCATGATAAACGGCACGCCACTGTTATTTGGCATATGAATCTTTTCTACTTTACCGCCAAATAATTTAAAGCCCTTTTTCTTAGAATCCCAGAATGCTTCTGTAGAATCAACTGTAGGCACAATTGCAAAGTTATATTCTGGTATTGGTGTATGTGTAGCCCACTCTAGAGAACGTGCATCCCATGGATCGTTTGAAATATTTCTTGATGCATAACGAGTACTCCAATAGATGTTGTACACAATAAGCGCGAAACCTATTGCTAAGCCAATTGCTCCAACGAAAGAGAGCATATTCAATGGACCATAGCCCGTTGATTCAGAGTACGTATACATACGACGTGCTTGCCCATCTAAACCAGTGATGAACATCGGGAAGAATGTTACATTAAAGCTGATTGTAATGAACCAGAACGACCATTTCCCAATCTTTTCGCTCAACATGAAGCCAAACATTTTTGGCCACCAGTACGTAAAACCAGCAAGTACGGCAAATACAGTACCAGGGATTAAAACGTAGTGGAAGTGAGCTACTAAGAACATTGTATTATGGTATTGGTAGTCAGCACTTGCCATGGCAAGCATAACCCCGGTTACCCCACCGAGCGTGAAAATCGGAATGAAAGCTAAAGAGTATAACATTGGGACGGTAAAAACGATTTTACCTTTCCAAAGTGTGAACAACCAGTTGAAAATCTTAACACCGGTCGGAACAGCGATTGCCATTGTGGTAATCGAGAAGATACCGTTAACCATTGCACCGTGACCCATTGTGTAAAAATGGTGAGCCCATACAACGAAAGATAGAGTAGAAATAGCTACCATCGAGATAACCATCGAATTATATCCGTACAGGTTACGACGTGCAAAAGTCGAAATGATTTCACTGTAAATACCGAATGCCGGAAGAATAACTATATAAACTTCAGGATGTCCCCAAACCCAGAACAAGTTCGCCCAAAGCATATCGCTACCGCCATTGGCCATCGTAAAGAATTGAGTTCCGAATAGACGATCCATTGTCATCAACGCAAGTGCCACTGTCAATACAGGGAAAGCGAAAACGATAATGAAGTTTGTGATCAAGATAGACCATGTGAACATTGGCATTTTCATTAAGTTCATACCAGGTGCTCTCATTTTCAAGATTGTTACGATAAAGTTGATACCAGTCAGTAATGTACCGATACCAGCTATTTGAATTGCAATCGCGTAATAGTTCGAACCTACTGATTCACTGAAATCGTTACTTGCCAGTGGGAAGTAAGATGTCCAACCTGCATCAGGAGAACCACCAACTACGAAAGAGATGTTAAATAGCATTGCACCCATAAAGAATAACCAGAAGCTTACTGCGTTTAGACGTGGGAATGCTACGTCACGCGCTCCAATTTGTAATGGTGTAACAATGTTCATTAACCCAATGATAAATGGCATAGCCATGAACAGGATCATGACGACCCCGTGTGTTGTAAATATTTCATTATAATGCTGTCCATCCAACAAACCGTTATCAGGCACAGCCGTTTGAGCACGCATCATGATAGCATCGGCGCCACCACGGAAAAGCATAAGTAGTGCTGACAAGATGTACATGATACCAATACGTTTATGGTCAACCGTTGTTAACCACTCACGCCATAAGTAACCCCATTTTTTAAAATAGGTAATTCCGGCAACAACCGCAATCATGGTTAAGCCAATGGCAACCATGGATACATAAATCGCTGGACTTGGATGAGGTACGGCAAATCGATCAAAGTAATCCATACTTTTGTGACTCCTTTCAGGAAAATATTCCTTGTGTAAACCTAGTTGTTTTATCGAGTGAGATTAATTCTTAATGATTCATGTTGCTGTGTTCTGAATGTTCCTCGTGTGAATCTTTGGTGGATTCATCGGATTTCTCAGAATCAGTTTTTTCAGTATCAGATGATCCGTGCATACTATGACCAGCATGTTCCCCTTCAGGAGCTGGAGAAAACTCTAAGTGAGTTCCAGTGTAAGTGGATTGTCCCACATGACCAGGTTCTAATAATTTATTGAATTTTTCCTCAGTAATCGGTTCAGCAGTAGCTTTAATTTCATCTACCCACTTATCATATTCTTTTGTAGGCATTGCCTTAACGTTGAACGTTTGCTGAGCAAAACCTGAACCACTGAAGTTTGAATTTCGACCCATATACTCTCCTGGTACATCAGCTGCTAAGTGCAACGTGTTTACCATGTCCGACATCGCGTATTTTTGTCCTCCAAGTTGCGGAATCCAGAAACTAGCAATTGGTCCGTATGAATAAAGTTTAAATTCAATTGGTCGGTTAGTCGGTATAAACAGATAGTTAACTGTTTCAATATCTTCTTCCGGATAACTAAAATGCCACTTCCAGTTAGAAGATGAAGCGTAAATAACTAATGGTTCTTGCTCATCGTATCCTTTAGGTGTTGCCTCAACTTCATTTGTTGTTTTAACAGTAACAACTGATAGGAAAGCGACGATTAAAATTGGGATCGCAACCCAAATTATTTCAAGAACCTTACTTCCTTCAATATGAGGTGGTTCATAATCATCACGCTGTTTGGATGCACGATATTTCATTATCATGAAGATATACAGTACAATAACGACAAGAACGACAAAGGCCATTGTCCATATCGAAATCATAATAACATCTGCTTGTGTTGCAGCTACTGGCCCTTTAGGGTCCAAGACCATTAATGGGTTATCGCAACCGGTTAGCACAGTGGCAATAGTAAAAAGTATAGTTAATAAAGCCCATTTTATTTTCATAGTACTACCCCTTTCTTACATAATAAAATTCCTATTGGTAATTATTCGGACAAAGTGTTACCATGTTCACAAACCCCGACATACCAATATTAATCCCAAGTGTATAAAAAGACAATACAAAGTGACATCTGTCACATAAAGTTCATGAAAGAGCAGTAAGAAGATGGTAACTGAACTGAAATGTTCGAAAATCTTTATGAAATGAAATATAATAAATGTTTAATATCTTACTTACGGAGAATTCACTTATTAGTGAAGGATTTGCAAGTATTCCCGGTTCATTTTCCATTTAATGTTACTTTAATATAATGAATTTTCACATTATATTCTTCCTCGTACATTACCTCAAGACCGGATTTAAATTACTGAATATTAAAAATTTTATTACCTCTCCTGTTAAGAAGATAGCTATCGATGGAATCGTTAATGGATGTTGATGGTATCCAGGATTAAAAACGAATTTTTCTCACTCGTCCATGGACTCGGTAACGGCATTGTATATGATGTTGTTTTCCCTGCTTCATTACCCTTGTCGTACAACACTTGCCATTATATATATATAAGGAAACAAAGAGTGTGAAATGAACATTTTGATCCTTTATGATGCCTACTTGAATGCCTTTCTAGGACATTTGCTGTGGCACATTTAGCCATTCTAATAGGCTTGGTTAAAATAGGGGAAAAGAAAATGGGGGAAAGTCGTATACATTATATTAGGACTAATCACAGGCGCACTTGCGTTACTTTGCTCTATAACAGGGTTACTCTTGTTAAAGAACAATAATAAAATTTGATTGGTTTTCGGGTACTTTCTCCTCGCAATACTTATTGCCCTGTCAGTATTACTTTTCCTAAACAGCTGTTTAGTCCTGTCCTCCTATTTTTGCGGGAGCAGGCTATTTGTGTTTTGTAAATATGAATGGGGCATGAAAAGGGATATCCTTTCACACCTCAAAATTTATAAAGTGACCAGGGGACAGGCCATTTCCCCACATGTTACTTCAAGCGCATTAGTCCATTCACTTTTCTGGAATTCCTACACCTACACATAAAGGAAAATCACTACTTAAATATCCAATTTTGACAACTGCATCCCTTTTGTTTCTTTTATTATATGCACATAGAAAAACCACGAAAAATGGACTTTTTAAAGTGTCCATTTTTCGTGGTATAGTTCAGAATGTAGAGTTAGAACTTTTCATTCAGGAATGTAGTGAGTTTGGTGTGGATGGCCATGCCATGTTGTATGTACACATATTCTAAATCAACTGGATTTGGAACATTGAATATGCTTTCATTTGTTGGGGCACTTGGTGGTTTACTGTTTGGTTACGCTTTAATCGTGTACAACATACTGCAGCACTCGTAATGCACGAAGAAATATTTCAAGCGATCCTTGAGTACACGTTCTTTAGAGTGCGCTACTCTCAGTTCCCAGTTCCAGAATACAACTTCACTATCGTACCGACAGCTGATTCTTCACTAGCATTCCGGGATGTAGCTTCATCTACCTGAAAAGAATGATGTAATATGAGTATGAAACAGTTTTCCACGTGGACATGTAATGGGGTTCATATTCTCCATGGTTCTTACAGCCGTTGCTCTTGGTGTTGATGTATATGACCTTTCTTTCAGAACAGGAATGATAGTCCTTATAGTAGCTTCATTCCTGCAAGCAGCGAACAACTAGTTATGTTCATGCATGTTTGTGAATCTGATGATAAGAAAGCCATCTACACAAACGTTTATTACCCTCCATTAATTGCTTTAGTTACTGAATTCGGTACTTCTTTTTGTTTTAACTTTTGAATTTATTTTTATGATTTTAGTTGTTTCCGGTACAACTCTTTCACCCTTATGTGTGTTCATCACCATTTCTTCTGTCAGGACAAAAAATATACCAACTAGGAAAATGGCAGCTGCGCTTAATATAATGGCCATTCCAACAGCAGTTAATATATAATCCTTATTGTAATCGCTTACAAATAAACTTAAAGCAAAAATAATAATTCCGATTACACAACCTGTGCCTGATACCCACTTCACTGCATCTAACATCTTCTGATTAGCTTCCATAATTTCATCCCCTTTCTTTCTATTTTATGACATTTCACAAATTTGTCAAACTTTTTATAATTTTCAATATATTCACAATGAAAACCTTGACAAATGAAAGTGATTACAACTCACTTTTAGGTATTCAAGACTATATGTAAAATAAAACAAACAGTATACGCTACCTATTTTTCCGATAATATCCATTTTTTATACTATCATTTATTTTTTATTATTTACCCAAATATTTTATCGACTGATTAGCTATAAAAATGACTCCTGCCAATTGCTCAGGAGTCATTTCTCTTTTTATGAATTTTGTAACGTAATCGTTAAGGTTTTCTCTTCATTACCTCGATACACTTTAACTTTTACTTTGTCGCCAATTTTCTTATCTGTGTATAGATGTTTCCTTAATTCAGCAGAGGTACTAATTTTCGTTCCATCAATCTCTACAATGATATCCTGTTGCTTAAGTCCACCATTTGCAGCAGCCGATCCAGTTTCTATACCCGTTACCATTACACCTGACTTTGCAGCCTCAGGGACATTTTGAAGATAATACTGTGGAAGTTCCTCTGTGTTAGCCAAGCTGACCCCTAAATATGGCCGTGTGATTTTTCCATTCTCAATCAGTTCCGTAACAATCGGTATTACGTCATTACTTGGTATCGCAAAACCTAAGCCTTCCACACCGCTTTCAGAAATTTTCAAACTGTTTATGCCTATTACTTCACCAGCAGTATTGATTAATGCACCTCCACTGTTGCCAGGATTAATTGCCGCATCTGTTTGAAGGACATCAAGTTCCCACTCTCCGTCAGATGTATCGACTGATATGGAACGCCCAGTTGCACTTACAATTCCTTGCGTAACCGAACGTGAGAAATCAAGTCCGAGAGGGTTACCAATGGCCAAAACTTCTTCACCTGGACGCATTCTATCTGAATCTCCAAAATTAATTCCCTCTGGTGCTACCGAGGCATTAATCGTCAAAACCGCTAGGTCTGTTAAAGCATCTGCACCAACAACTGTTGCAGTTGCCTTTTGTCCATCATACAATGAAATTTCTACTTCCTTAGCTCCTTCAATAACATGATTATTCGTGATGATATAGGCCTTACCATTATCTTTTTTATAAATAACTCCTGACCCCGTGCCGCTCTCAACAGTTTCACTCTCCGTGCTTTGCTGCTGGAATGGGGTCTGATTTTGATTCTCTTGTAAATTTACGACACCTACAATCGATTTTGAAGCTGATTCAACCATATCTGCTCTTTCATTTGAATCTGTGCTTGTCGATAACTTTTCTGTATTTATACTCTTATTCTTTTCCACGCTCTCGGTTTGTTCTGCCCCTGCAGTTTGTGATGATTCGGTCACTGTATTTTTCTCTGCATCTATAAAATCTCCGCCAAATACAAATACAGAAGATGTAACTATAGAAGCAACAGTTCCAGAAACAAGACTAGTTAACCAAAGCGACTTGCCCTTTTTCGGTTCAGCTTTCACCCGAACTTGCTCATCCCCATTATAATTCTCCATCCTTTATCCCTCCTATGAAAGTCCTTTACTTGGCTCCATCATAAACAGTAATTATTAAAAAATTCTTAAGAAATAAAGAATACGGCAACCTTTTTACAAAAAAGATAAAATTAATGTAGATTTGACCGAAAAAAGAACAATATTGACTGGTTAATAGCTCTGAGATTTCTTACCGCCCATTACGAAAAAAGATGCCTCAAATAACAAGGCACCTTTTTCATCTATTCTATTTCTTACATAAGCTCATAGACTTCTTTTGTCTTCTTATTCACGCCATACCAACCCCAAGTAGCCTTATGCCCACTTCCCTTACTGTCATTGACCATTTCAAACACTTGGAATATGTAATCTCCCTTTTCATCCTCACGATCATATTGAATTTGAAGATGAGGATAGTTTTCCATGTCAGCGTAATCTTTCACCAGATTTTCCGCCTGAGCTTTCGTCAATGTCTTATCTGAATCCTTGTTACTCTCGTGATTTCCTTTATCAGCTAGCTTCGATGTGGCGGGGGCCTCCACTGGCTCATCCTCTTCTTCTGACTCGATAACTGGGTCTTCAGACTCATCCCTCGATTGCTCTGCGTCAGTGTCTTCAACTGGCTCTGCACTGGCTTCTCCAGCTTCTGAGGACATTTCAATTGCCTTTTGTACCATGAGTTTACCTTTCTCATAATTTGCCTTATATGCAGCAGCTTCTTCAAAAAACACTTGAGCCGCTTCAAAATCTTGTTCCTCGTATTTCTTCATTCCATTTGCCAAAAGGACGCAAAGTTCCATTAACTCTTTCGTCTCCCCTGTTTGGTCTTCTTTATACGCTAATTCAAATGCCTCATGGGCCTCTAAATAATTTTCCTCTTCCACCTCACTTTTTCCTAGCTCCATGTTGGAATCGTAATTCCTGGTGGTACAGCCTGAAACAATTAATGCCATCATTAAAATAAATATGAGTAATCTCTTCAAAAAGTCACTCCTCACTTTTACTGAATACACATACACTTCCATATTATTCTATAAATCTATCTTACCCGATTTCATAAGAAATATCTGACATCTTTATCTCTATCGATTTATTATGGAGAATGTTCACTTTTATGATTATATTTTTACAAATAGTGGTACATCATAGATAAACGCTTGAAAGGGTGATGAAAAAATGATGCAGGAAAAACAGACCTATCATGTGGATTTGGTCAGCGGCGATGTACTAAGAAAAAAACTTGAGGAAAATCCAAGCTTTACTATATACGCTACAGATGAAGAACTAGCAGAATTAAAGCAATGCCTAGAGGAACATCGAACAGATGACTTGGAGTCATACGCCCGTTCTCATGTACCTTATCTTCTCTATCATCATGACCGGGCAAATGATAAATACGATGAAGCTATGAAAAAGCTGTACGCCATCATTTATAAATTAGGCGATGAAACAGCCCGAAACCATATTGAAGAAATCGGCATATTGGCAGATAACAAATTCAAAGGCAACGAGGAAATCCAAAACTTTAAATAGGAGAATGCTTAAACAGAACCTGAAATAACAAGTTTCTATTTTTAAAAAGAACGAGGATGAAAAAAGCATCTTCGAAAGTAAGTGATTTAACACATGGGGTACATCAGACGATCAGAGTGTTTGGAGTTTTACAGGAAGAAAATTATGATGGGATTAGTTTTGGAAATGCATAATCCTAAATAAAAATATACCAGAACTGTTTCATTTAATAGGTAACGATTCTGGTATATTTAACGTTTTGCGGATTACTTTACAATGAAAAATAAGGTGTCATTCACACATAAGTCTAGTGTTTTTGCTTATAATAGGTAACCGCTAGCGCAAGGGCAAGTACGGTTCCTTTAACGATGTCCATCGCGTAGTATGGGACAGACATCATAATCAGTCCGTTTTGAAGGATTCCAATCAGGACTGCACCGATGAAGGTTCCGAAGGCATTCGGTTTCCCTGCTCCTAGAACGGATGAACCAATAAATGCTGCTGCAACAGCATCCATTAAGTAAGGAGACCCGGAATTGATTTCTGATGTCATGACGCGGGAAGCAAGGACAATTCCCCCGATTGCGGCAAAGAGAGCCGAAAGGAGATAGGCCAGTACTTTGTATTTATTTACCGAAATTCCAGAAAGTCTGGCAGCTTCCTTATTTCCCCCAATAATGTACATATAACGACCGTGCTTGGTATAAGTCAAAAAGATATGGGTAGCTATCACAATGACTGCCATGATCAGAATAATCCAAGGGACCTGTCCAATCTTAGCGAAAAATGGGCTGATCAGTCCTTCAGCGAACGTTCCATCAGGCATAACCATATTTTGTGAAACCGTTGCTCCTTTTGTATAGGTAAGGGCAATCCCCTGGATGATGAACATGGTCGCTAATGTCATCAGCATGTCAGGAATTCTCAATTTTACAATCATGAATGAATTTAATGCTCCTACTACAAGCGACGCACCGATTGCAGCTAATATCGCAATCAGGGTATCCTGCGAAAACCAAACAAACATCGAAATGACGATCGCATTAGCCAATGATGCTACAGAACCAACGGATAGGTCAAAACCATCCACAGTTAAGGATATCGTAATTCCAATCGCAATGATGGTCACGATTGAAATAGAACGCAGAATGTTAATTAGATTATTAGCTTGAATGAAAGATGGATTTGAAAAGGCAAATATCCCAACCAAAATAATAATCGTCAAGATTGTGCCGTATTTATAGAAAAAGTCGAATAACTCTACTTTTTTCTTCGCTTTTGTTGTCTGTGTGAGAACAGGAATCGGTGTGCTCATCCTATTTGCCTCCTGTTGAGTAGAATAGTAGTTCTTCTTCATTGGTTTTGCTTGTCTCTAATTCGATGACTGTCTTTCCACCATATAACACATAAGTTCGATTAGTAATACCCATGATTTCAGACAACTCAGATGATGCATATATAATCGCCTTCCCATTTCTGGCAAGTTGGGCAATCAATTCGAATATGTCCTTCTTGGCCCCTACATCGACGCCTTTTGTAGGTTCATCAAATATGTATACATCTGCATCAGCAATCAGCCACTTTCCGATAGCGACCTTTTGTTGATTACCACCTGACAAGTTTTCAACCTTAGCTTCCTCTGAAGGGGTTTTAATACCAAGGCTCGTAATAAGTTCCTTCGCTTTTTTCTTTTCCGCCTTACGATCTACAAAGCTGAATATCTTGCTGAATTTCCCGATACTTGCTGCAGTCAAGTTCGTTGCAACTGATTCCTGAACAAGAATGCCTTCTTTCCTGCGCTCTTCCGGTACAAGTGCCAGACCACTTTTTACTGCATGATGCGGTGTTTTCAATGAAAGCTTTCTACCATTCATCACGACTTCCCCTGTTGTGATAGCAGTATGACCGAATAGGGTTTTACACAGCTCTGTTTTCCCTGCTCCAACCAATCCTGCCAAACCAACAATCTCTCCTGCTTTTAGATGAAGGCTAACATTTTTAACTTTTTCGGCATCTGACAGTCCCTTCACTTCCAGAACAACTTCACCAATCGCAGCATTTACAACAGGGAACTGTTCATCCATTGTTTTCCCAAGCATTCCCTCGACCACTTCGTTTTGGGTAATATCCGCTACTTCTCGACATGCAACACTTTTCCCATTCCTCATAATCGTAATTTCTTCACAAATTTCAAAAATCTCTGGAAGACGATGGGAAATAAAAATGATGCCAACGCCTCTTTGCTTTAATTCATTTACAATTCGAAATAGTTCTGACGTCTCCGTATAACTTAATGGAGCAGTTGGTTCGTCGAGGATCAGGAATTTGCATTCCGTCGAGACTGCTCTTGCAATCAGAACCATCTGTTTTTCAGCCAAGGTAAGATCTCTTACCAGCTTTTTCGAAGAGACACCAATTTTCATATCTGCCAGGATATAAGTGGCTTTTCTATGCAACTCTTTCCAATGGACCATCTGTTTTTTGCCCATGTTTTGCACCGTATCATTCAACATTACATTTTCCCCAACAGTTAAATAAGGAATGAGTGCCGTGTCTACTTCCTGATAAACAATTTGAATACCTTGTTCCTGTGCAGCCTTCGGTGAACGGATATCCTGCTTCTTTCCATCCAGAAAAATTCCACCTGTATAATGGGCATGAGCGCCCGATAAGACCTTCATTAGCGTAGATTTCCCTGCTCCGTTTGCGCCGACCACTGCATGGGCTGTCCCTGATTGTACTGAAAAATCAACTTCACTAAGCGCCTTTACTCCCGGAAATTCAATCGATATCTTTTTCATTTCTAGTTGTGTGCTCATGCCCATTCCCCCTATTAAACAGACACTCTCTTCACTAGAAAGAGAGTGTCTAATGACTCTGTTTTTTACTTTTTATAATGTTCTTTCAATACTTTCATCCATTCTTCTTCAAATTCCGTTGATACTCCCCATCCTTCGACAATACCGGACAAGTTGGCCATGTTGACCGCTTCTTTTGAAGCTTGAATCTGCTCTTGTGAAATAAGTGAAGCTTCTAAGTCATATGTTTGCGGTGTTTCTTCACCCGCTAATTTTTTTGCCAAAATCCTCATATTCACTGCACCAATCAATTTCGGATCGACAGCTGCCGTGTAAGACCAAGAGCTGCCTTTCGCTTGAATCTCCTGAAGATCAGCATTAGATACGTCTATTCCGTATATCTTCACTTCATCGCGGCCAGCTTCTTTAATCGCACGAGCCGCTCCAATTGCGAATGCATCCCATGTTGCGAAAATCGCATCTAGTTTGCCTTTGGGATATTTATTCAACATTGCGGCTACCGCATTTTGTGTCTGAACCGAAGTATCTGCAGATGCTACTCCGAATCTTTCGACTTCTTTAATCCCAGGATTTTCTTTTAATTTTTCCTGATACACCGCATTTCTTCTCACCATTGGCGGGAAACCATCTACCCAAAGGTATGCAATCGCCGCTTCACCTTTTTGTTCTTCTATCAATTTATCAAAAGCCAGAGTTGCCAATGCTTCATCATCCTGTGAAGTTAAGGTCACACCATCAATTTTAGATAAGTCGCTAATAGAGTCGAATGTAACAACGCTCTTTCCTGCATCAACCAACTTTTGAACGTCATTCACTGTTGCTGCATCATCACCATGGGAGATAATATAGCCGTCATAATCTTCTTGTAAAGCCTGGGCGATTGCATCATGGAATTTAGCCGTATCGCCATTTGCTGTATACGTATCCACTTGAAAACCTAATGCTTCTCCTTCTTCCTTCGCTCCAGCTAAATATTGAGCCGTATGATCATCTCCGCCAATTTTACGAATGACTTTGATTTTGGCACCTTCCCCTTTTGCAAATCGTTCTGGAACATTTTTAAAGGATACTTTTTCATCCTTCTTTGATTCTGTTGAACTTTGTCCTGAAGAGCAGCCCGTTAAAAGCAAAGCCGAAGCTATGACCGAAACGAAAACCCTTTTAAAAATTGACTTCCTCATTTTAGTTCCCCCTACTTTTCACTCATTAATCTTATCAATTAGGTTGGTGTAAATCCCAAAATAAAAACCTCTCTAGAATAGAGAGGTTTAATCAGCTGATTTGCAGACTTATCCCTCTCTTATCTGTCAAAACATTTCTGTTTTGCAGGATTTAGCACCAATTCCTAATGGAACGGTTGCTGGGCATCTTAGGGCCAGTCCCTCCGCCACTCTTGATAAGAGAATATAATGTGTTACGTTTTTCGTAATTACCACTTTATAGGGATATAGTCGTAAAGTCAATAGATTTTTGAATATTTAAAATGTTTCTTATTACACTTATTTTCTTTGTAGCTTAGCCAGACGCTTTTTCTCAATCTTTTCAAGTCTTTCTAACTGACGTAGTTTCACTTCAAACAGAGTAATCGGGTCACGGTATACTTCCGGATTTTCTCTCATATGCTCCAGTGCAACCTGATGATCTTTGATTTCAGTCTGTGTTTGTTCTATCGTTTTTTGAAGTAAGGCAAATGAACTGCGATAGAAAAGTGAGATATCTCTATCCAAAGATTTTTCAAACAATCCGAATTGTGTAAGGAAACGGTCACTGATCATCTCTGCAACATCCTGGTAGTCTTCACTTTCTAGGTACTTCTTATACCGGTTGTACATATTAGCTTTATTTTGCGGAATCGCTCCAAACAGCTTCCCTGCCCCTTTAAGCAGCAATTGCGATGGGGTCCGGCGTAGTAAAATATTAACATCTTCAATGCGGATACTGCTTGTCATCCGATCCGCATCACGGCGCCAGTCATCCAAAACTCTAAAGTCTCCGGCAAGTGTAATTCGCTCTTCTTTGTACAATTCATTGAACCCTGAGCTCATCTCATCCATAAACTGTTGAGTTTGTGTAAATTCCAACTGAGATGTAGCAATCCAGTCTTGAAGAGAACGGTAATATTGCGGCATAATCTTGTCTGAAATATATGCCTGAATCTGCTCATTCATTTCGTCGTTCAACTGTATATGAACTTGGCTGAAATCGCTACTTTCCGTTAATGATTTAGAACATTCTCTCAGTAATTCAGGGATTCTTGAAGAAAGCTGTTTTTTCACTTCTTCTTTAATTGAACGGTACGACCTTATGATATTTTCACTTTTTTCTTTTTCCAAATCTGCCAGTTGATTGACGGCTCCATTCAATTTGACTTCCATCTGCTCATTCCAAGAAATGGAGTGCTCGCATTTCCGCTCATTGGCTGCCCGTTTTTCTAGCAGGTAAGATAACGTTTTGCGAATGAATGCAAGAATCTTCTCAGATCTTCTTTCCTTCCAATTATCAGCTTGATAATTCGAATCAAGGAAGGATGAAAGGTCCTGTAACTGCTGTTTGCTGTCATAAAGTTTGGAGAAAGCAAATACTTTTGCGTTCGGGAAATACGCATTCACTTTATCCCATGTTTCATCTTCCATCCGGACTGCCACTTGGTCACTGTAAATCGTATCCATCTTATTTAGTAAGAAATGAATCGGAAGTTTCGGTGCCATCATTTGAATTTCCAATAACAAATCTCGTTCACTACCGGTGAAAGGCGCTCGTGCATCGAGAACAAACATCAATCCATCGCTGCCCTGTAAATACCCTTGGAAATCAGAGTCTACACTTTTTTCCCCATTGAACCCTGGTGTATCAAGTAAACGCAGGCGATTATTTCTTAGGTAGTCACTAATAAGGGTCACGTCGACAATGGTTCCGCGCTGACGGCGTGTTTCATCCAATTCAGTTAACTCACCAACGACTTTGTGATCTGTATCTGTAATTTCATAGATTTCCAGATTATCTCCATCTTTGACACTGACAAGGGACGAATGGTCCTCGGCAGCAATACTCTCTCCAGCAAGCGACTGAATAAAGGATGTTTTGCCATTGCCTGTGCTTCCGACAAGAAGAAGATTGAAATTTTCGGTATCCTTAAGTCCGTCTACCATCCATTTCAGCTTATTGCCAACTGTTAAGTTATTCTCTTCAGCCCACTGAATAATGGAATTGAACAGTTTTTCGCCCGCTTCCAATCCGCCTCCCAATTTAGGCGATTTTACTAACAGACTTTCTGCATCCTGAACAACCAGTGCATTAATTGTATCAGGGAAAATTTCATTCCATGACAGAACGGACGCCGCTGCAAATAACGAAAGCTCTCCATCCGCGATTTTTAACCAATTTTCCAACAATCTCGGCACAACAGGACTCAAATCTTTGATTAAGTGTGTGCCTTCAAGCAAACCGGCATAAGCATCCCGGTAATAGACAGAAAGCTCATCCCATACATCACCTGGATGTAATTCGATGCCATCTATCAAATTATTAATGACTCTAAGCCATTCAAAGTAGGAATCTGTATATTTATAATTTTTCCAAAGTGCAACCGTCATTTTTTCAAAGCGATCCTGATCAAGGTTGTATAACACCCCGAGAACATTTGAGAAATAATCCGGAGCCATCGATTGAGCAACACCTTGCTGGATATACGTTTTCAGCACATCAAACCAAGTCATTGATTCCGTACGGATACTTTCATTCGCGGCTAAAACTACAGCACTGTTCCAATCCTTTTGTTCTTCAAAAAAGGAGCGTGCAATTGCGGTGACATTCGGGTAATCAGGTTGAAAGTCGACTGCTTCCTTAACAACTTTAGATGCCAAATCATTTCTTGATTCTACTATGTAAAGTGAGAACAGCTGTAGAAGGACTTCCGTTTTCAATACCGCTTCATCCGTACTGACGGATTTATATATATCCTCTGCGGTCGAATACATCTCTAGTTCAAAATAAGCATCAGCAATATTCTTTTTCGCCCATGAACCAAGTTCACCTTCTATGTTTTCCCACTTAAAAATGGCTGCTTCATAGTCATGATGCTGGAAGTATACTTCTCCTTGAGCAAACCGAACTGCAGTTAAATCCGCTCTTTCCTTTTTTTGTTCCACGAGAAACATTTCACCTAATGCTTGAATTGGATGCTTGCGTGTATCCTCAATCATTGTTTCATAGTATTTTTTTCCAATCAGTCGTTCATCCATCTTTATTCCCCCGATATATTTCATATTTTCAATTAAAGGATAATCATCGATATGGAGTCTTTATGAAAATCGAATAATAACTTTTCTCAAGACTTTGTCTATGAAAAGAGATTTATAGGTTCCTTTAGTTAAGAAAATTATTTATAAACCTTTAAAATATTATTTTAACAAAACAATATGGTAACAACATTTCATGACTCTTACAATTTTAAAACAGAAACAAATAGAATTGTAATGAATTTAATATAAGACTTGAGAAGTGATTTCTACTTTTGTAAAAATATGTTTTATTTAGTTTTACCAATATCCGAAGAGGTAAGAGGGAACAATTCTTATACCATTAAATTACCAGAAATCCCGCCCGTAAACTACCTATAAGTGGTAAAAACAAAAATAATTTTCACTTGAATACTTCCTACAAGCGAAAGTACAATCTTCTCCCTAATAATAATAAATTTCTATTTGAAAGTTCATATAAAAAAAGCAGTACCTTTATTCATGAAAGGTAACTGCTCTCTGATAAGCACCGAACAGTAATTGTCCTTTGACAAATTGGGATTATACCCCTGTACGCTTACGTTGATTATTTGGCTTTTTAGTTAACTGGCTTTTTAGCTGTTTCGTTTTTTTCACAACGCCGGTTTCCAGTTTATCTTGACTTGAGCCCGCTTGCTTTTGCGCCAATTTTTGTTTGACTGCATCCGCCAGGCTTAACTTTTTATTTTCAGACATAATGTTGTCTCCTTTAGTGTTCTGTCTTCTATTATAATATAGATGCGGTTAGAAAGATAATAGGGAGTTATATCCGATTCTTTTCACAAAAAATATCTCCAAATAAAGGAAGGATCGATTATAGGGGACTAATCTCCTGCTCTTGAATAATGAAAATTGAATGATTTGTACTGTCAAATTATGTTGACTTAATAATTAGAATTTGCTAAATTATCTTTATATTATAAAATCTATGAAGAGAAAGAGTAAGATAAGAACCCTGTTCTACAGAGAGTCGACGTATGGTGGAAGTCGATGTCCAAGGCCTATCCGAAAATCATCTCTGAGATGCAAAGCTGAAAATGAAGTAGGCTTTGACGGGCTTTCCGCCGTTACAATGGATCACGTATGAATTCGTACGTTGACTGAGTGCCGTAGCTTCTTATGAAGCGCGGAATATGGGTGGTAACGCGAGCACAAACTCGTCCCTGATTATTAGGGGCGAGTTTTTTATTTGCAAAATAACACTTTTAATAGCCTTTTTGGGCCAGTCGGCGGGTACTATCATTTTAAAAAAAGGAGAAATCACCATGAAAAAAACAGACACATTATTTATCGGCCTTATGCTTTTCTCGATGTTTTTCGGAGCTGGAAACCTTATTTTCCCTCCATTTTTAGGAGCTTCTTCCGGGACTTCCTTCTGGCCCGCCATTGCAGGTTTTGTCGCCACCGGTGTTGGCCTTCCAATTTTAGTACTCCTCGCCGTTTCACTTGTTAAAGGTGGGGCGCAAACAATCGGAGCGCGTGTGCATCCTATATTCAGCACACTGTTCATGGTCGTCATCTATTTGAGCATCGGACCGTTTCTTGCGATTCCACGGAATGCGAACGTTGCCTACGAAATGGGATTCAAGCCGTACCTTGGCGACTCGATGAATCAATCCCTATTTCTATTCTTATTCACGGCCATATTCTTTACCATTGTTTATGCCATTTCTTTGAATCCTAAAAAAATGGAAACTTTTATGGGACGCTGGATTACACCTACCCTGCTTTTGGCCATGGTCATTCTCTGTGTCGTTGGATTTGTAAAGCTTGATGCTCCATTCCAAGCTCCAACTGATGCGTATGCAACAGGAGCATTTTCAAAAGGTTTTATCGAAGGCTATAACACGATGGATGCTTTAGCTGCCCTTGCTTTCGGGATAGTTATCCTGACTTCGATACAGCAAAGAGGGATTTCAGATCGGAAACAATTGACGAGATATACATTAAAAGCAGGCCTCATCGCCGGTGTATTGCTTTCTTTAGTTTATATCTCCTTAGGTGTAATGGGAGCTCGTATGGCAGCAGATGGTTCATTTGAAAACGGAACAGAAATCCTGACTGTCGCATCCACCCTTTTACTTGGAACAGGCGGTAAGATTCTATTAGGCGTTATTTTCACCTTAGCTTGCTTCACGACCGTCGTCGGTTTGACAACTGCCTGCGGACAGTATTTTTCAAATCTTATTCCCAAGGCCAACTACAAAACCTTAATTCTGATTGTAACACTTGTCGGCTTCATTCTTTCAAACATGGGTCTGAATCAAATTTTAAAAGTATCGGTACCATTCCTTGTGATGGCTTACCCATTAACAATTGTCCTGATAGTTTTAACGTTCTTCAGCCGTCATTTTAAAAACCCGAAAAAAGTATATCGGAGTGCAATGATCTTCACCGGCGTTTTTGCTCTAATAGATGGATTAAACGCATTCGGCTTATCATTAGGACCCGTACAAACGTTTAGTGATGCCCTTCCTCTTTCTTCATACGGAATGGAATGGATCATCCCAGCTCTTGTCGGAATTGCCAGCGGCCTTCTATTCAGTCAGATCGGACAAGCAGCCCAATCTGAGGAATTGGAAAGCGCAACGTTATAATAGGAAAGCAGATGATTTTGTACAAATCATCTGCTTTTTTTGCACGATAGAGTTTTTAACAGTTCCCACTCTACTCACATTTCCTTTATTTTGGTATTTACCTGCCACTTTTTGTTATGATAATGCTAAAGGAGATGATTAGTAATATGTCGAAGCAAATGCGAATTGGTAAAACAGATCTATATGTGAATCCGATTGGTCTTGGCACGAATGCCATTGGCGGACATAACCTTTTTCCTAATCTAAGTGAGGATACAGGAAAAGATGTCTTAATAACTGCTCTTGATGAGGGAATTAACTTTTGGGATACAGCTTTCATTTACGGTCCAGAGCGTTCAGAAGAAATTATCGGTGAAATTCTTAAAAAGACCCACAAACGCGAGGATGTAGTCCTTGCTACAAAAGGGGCCCATAAATTTGTCGATGGGAAAGTCGTATTAGATAACTCTCCGGCTTTTCTGAAAAACGCAGTAGAATCTAGTTTAAAAAGACTCCAAACCGATTATATCGACTTATTTTACATTCATTTCCCTGATCAAGATACACCAAAGGATGAAGCGGTCGGTGCCTTAAAGGAATTGAAAGATGCAGGTAAAATCAAGGCAATCGGCGTCTCAAATTTTTCCTTTGAGCAATTAAAGGAAGCGAATAAAGACGGCTATATCGATGTCCTGCAATCCGAGTACAACCTATTCAGACGGGAAGCAGAGCAAGATTTGCTGCCCTATACAGCTGAAAATCATATTTCCTTTATACCTTATTTCCCGCTTGCTTCCGGTCTGCTCGGTGGAGAATATTCTCAAGATTCGACATTTGAGGATGGCCGTGCAAAAAGTCCACTTTTCCAAGGACAAGCCTTTGTTAGCAACCTGCAAAAAGTAGAAAAAGTCCGAGAGATAGCAAACAGAAGAAATGCCGATGTTGCTGATGTGGTACTAGCTTGGTATTTAACTCGGCACTCGATAGATGTCCTAATTCCTGGAGCGAAAAAACCAGAACAGGTCACACGCAACTTAAAAGCGTTAGAAGTGGAATTAACCATGGATGAAATTGCCGAAATCAGCGCGATTTTCGCTTAAATAAGAGTTTAATAGATTTAAAAGACAAAGGAAAAAAATAATAAAAAAAGGTTCTATGTTTCTAACAAATATGGTTAGAAACATAGAACCTCAATATACTTTTCATTTATGAATTACTACTCCTAATAATTTATGTATGAATTAAATCTCGCTTTGGGCAGGCTTCCCCCTTATTGAAGTTGTCCTTTTTCCAGCATATGCATCACCTCCACTTTACAGATGATCTGTTTGGCTGAACCCCCTATTTAATCAATATTTCCCGCAGCAATCCCCTATCATTAAAATAGAAAATAGCATCATATTTTTCACCATGATATAGAATCGCCTTGTGCACAAGCTGTATACTTGGAGTACCAAACAATTCAATCATTTCTTCAATAGACCTACTTTGGTGATTAGTATCTATACTTATCCCTTTTATGTGTTCATCATCGGTATAGGCAAACTTCACAATTTCATTTAATTCAGTGGCGTTACTTTCCTCTTTACTTTGCCCAATGAACGATAATAATTGTTCAAGGTTATCTACTTGAAACATAACACTAATATTCTCAAATAACTGCTCTTCTTCAATCGTATTAACATCCTTTGACAGAATCTGTTCACTTACCCAAACAGCCTGCTCGTTTTTCATAATTTTCAACCAATTAAAATCTTCCACTGGATCTTTTTGAATTTCTTCGATAATATAATAATCTCCAAAAATTATCATACTTATTTTTTCACTTTTAAACAAATCCGGATTATCTCTAACAAATCCTGCATTAACATTCACATATCGAATGTCCTTTTCTTCTGGGATTGGTGCATCCGTACTAGAACCTACATGTTTATCCGGCTTTTCTGCAATTTTAAGGTCCTGACCATTTTGTTCTTTCTGGATAATGGCCAAAAGTCCCTCCGATTGTGAAAAAAGAAGAGCCGCCGCTATTATTCCTATCGCTAAAAAAGCACTGGCTATGAGTCTATTTCTTTTTCCCTGCGCTTTTCTTTTCATTTGTTTCTTATAAACATCTGTTCTCGTAATCATCCCATCATTGTCATCGATAGCTCTATTAAACTTGCTTCTCTTTTCCATAATCATTTGCTTAAAGTTCTTTTGTGCTTCAGGAGTCAATTCTTTGTAATCTTTTAAAAACTTCTCATAAGCGGGAGCTACTTCTTCGATTGGCCCATACGCCTTTATCTCTCCTGCCTCCATCCATATCGCCTTTTTACAGAATTTTTTCACCTGACCAATTGAATGACTGATAAAAAAGATCGTCTTCCCTCTTTCTTGAAAACTATTAATTTTATTCAAGCACTTTTCGGCAAAAGTCTGATCCCCAACAGAAAGAGCTTCATCAATGACCAAAACATCAGGATCGATATTTACAGAAATGGCAAACCCTAACCTCGATTTCATACCACTTGAGTATTTCTTCACCGGCTGATCAATAAACTTCCCAAGCTCCGCAAATTCAATAATCTCAGGCATCAATTCCTCTATTTCTTTTTTGTTGAACCCTAACATTAAACATTTCAGCTCAATATTATTCCTACCTGTCAATTGATTATTTAACCCCGATGCAATGGCAATCAAAGACGCTTCCCCTTTAATTTCGACACTTCCCTCACTAGGAGGAACAACACCCGTAATTAAATTGGATAAAGTCGACTTCCCGGCTCCATTTACACCAATAATACCAATCACATCGCCCTTTTCTGCCACAAAATTAATGTTCTGTACAGCAAAAAAATCTTCCCCATACCCTTTGGGCAAAATCAAATCCAAAAATTTCTCAGAATTATTTTTATACATTTTATAACGCTTCGTAACATTTCTAAAGACAACAGCTTTGTTCATAAGAACCCCTTAATAATTTAAATTTACTTAATCAACTTCGCACCCACGCAATTAGTGCGCAATAAGTTGGCTGTAGTGATTATACGTAAGAACCATTGGATTAGTAAAAGATGAAACTACTTCGTTCTTCGGTATAATGAGATTGTCGAAAAATCGGTACCAAATAGAAGAAGTGTCCCATATATATAAGTCCAAAAACCCCAATTTAATATTTATTTCATCAAAAGCTTTAACTTCGGCCTATTCATCAAAAAAGAGGTAATATAATTTTATTACCCCTTCCATCTTATCTTCTATTTTATTGATTGGTAATAATTTGGAACTTTTTGGCATTATCAAACAATAAAATACTGCCTCTTCTTTTTCAGCGTTTAAAGAGGACATAGCTGATAACCTTATTTCCTGTTTACACCTTCAATAAACATGACCTTATATATTCAAAGTGCTTAAAGATATATAAATTATTTATCTTTATAGTACCATAGACTCACTAATTGTAAATATTTTTTAAATTCCCCCATATATCCTCCAATATAAGAATATTTTAATGTTATTGGGAAATTAAACAATAATTTATTTAAATAGAGAGCATCAACCTGTAACTCACCATAAGCTACACTGTCTTTAAATGAAAATCGATGGGTACAATTTATTAAGGCAACAGGAAAAATCATACGGGAGTCTTGTTCGACGCTGAAAGAATACTTTTCTCATAGAAATGAGTAATATAGGCGGCCACCTTCCCATTTCGAATGCTAGATGTACATAGACCGCTTACAAAATATGCCATAAAATTAATAAATTAAGCGAATTTCTTGTAGAATCATGCCAACTTTATGAATAATCTTGCTAATTCACCCTAAAATTATGCGAATAGTAATTTTTGCACAAAAAAAAGAATCCAGAGCCTTTTCCTTCTGAATCCTTGATTAAAACCAACATATTCAAGACGAGCTTTTGTATAATCCTAAATTTCATGATCGATTACATCGAGATGTATCAGTGCGGGATTCTCCCTTTTCAAGGGTATCAAACCCCATAACTGATGTTAGAGGATTTCTAAATTCACGAAAATATTGGACGATATTCGTCGCAGTAACACCAATATAGCTTTGTGATTTTCGGTTATGAAGTGTTCTTTTCTTCTATATAATGATTCCCTTTAGATCCCTCCTCAATTATCCTGCTAACATGGCTGATCCATAGGATACTCTATTAAATTGCTTCCTTTTGTAGATTGCTTACATTTTTCTTGATATATTTAGTGAATATTCCTTCAATTCGAAAAGAGGCTACCTTATGAAAAAATCCTATATTCTCTTATTTCTCATCTTGGCCAATCTGTTTTGGGCAGGCAATTATATATTTGGCAAATACGTTGTGACCGAACTTTCCCCAATCCAACTAACATTTACCCGCTGGCTAATTGCCGTTTTCTTATTATTCCCACTAGCCCATTGGATTGAAAAACCAAATTGGAAGAGTGTATGGAAAGCCTGGAAAGTACTTTTAGCAATGGGTTTACTCGGCATCATCAGTTATAATTTTTTCCTTTATTGGGCTCTGACCTATACAACATCCATGAATGCTGCTCTTGTCAATTCAATTAATCCTGCATTAATCGTTCTTTTTTCTGCATTGCTGTTAAAGGAGAAAATTTCAATCCATCATGTACTAGGCCTTATCATTTCATTATTCGGCGTATTATTAGTCTTAACAAAAGGACATCTCCTGGAAATTTTCCATCTCACTTATAATAAAGGCGACCTATTGATGATTCTGGCTATTCTCGTTTGGACCTTCTATTCAATAATCGGGAAAAAGCTGAAAAGCATTCCGATTATTTCAGCCACAGCCGTTTCTGTATTTCTCGGTTTGATTCTCGTTGCTCCATTTGCCATTGGCTCTGGACTGAACTTTGATTTAAGTGGCCCAGCAATCACAGGTCTTTTATATATTGGAATCTTCCCATCCGTAGGTTCCTTTATTTTCTGGAATATTTCGCTTCGGCATATCAATGCCAGCCAGGCTGGAATTTATCTTAATCTGATTGCCGTCTTTACCGCCATTCTAAGCCTGGTTTTAGGACAAACGATTACTATCGTCCAAATCCTTGGGGGGCTACTTGTCTTCACTGGCGTCTACTTGACGAGTAAAAAGAAAAAGGACCTTCAAGCTGTCACGAAGTCCATGTAAAAGTCATTCGGTAATTTGCATCCATGAACGCTTTCTTGCCTTTCCCTCTTGTCTATCCATCATGATTTACGTTATCCTTTAAAGAAGAAAATCTGAATGTAAAGGTGTGCTTTAGTTGAGGATCAATAAATATATTAGTGAGTCCGGGATTACTTCGAGACGAGGCGCGGATAAATGGATTGCCGAAGGCCGCGTAACGATTAACGGATCTGTTGCTGAGCTTGGCAGTCAGGCTGAACCAGGCGATGATGTTCGGGTTGATGGTAACCCCATAAAGGTAGAACAGCAAAATGTCTATATTGCGCTGAATAAGCCAATAGGCATTACGAGTACGACAGAAAAACACATTAAAGGAAATATTGTTGATTTTGTTAATCATCCACTAAGGGTTTTTCATATTGGACGTCTTGACAAAGACTCAAGCGGCCTCATCCTGCTTACAAATGATGGTGATATCGTGAATGAAATTCTGCGTGCAGAGAATAAGCATGAAAAGGAATACATCGTAACTGTGGATAAGCCGCTTACCTCTTCTTTCATACAAGATATGGCATCCGGCGTGGAGATTTTAGGTACGAAGACACTCCCTTGCAAGATCAAACAGTTGAACAAATATACGTTTAACATTACATTAATGCAAGGATTGAACAGACAAATCCGCCGTATGTGCTCAGCGCTAGGCTATGAGGTCCGCGATTTACATCGAATTCGGATCATGAACATCCATTTGGATGGGTTAGCCCTCGGACAATGGCGCGACCTAACGAAGGATGAATTGAGGGAACTGTTTACGGAGTTGGATTATACGCCTAGGCAGAGATGACTCAAAAGGATGCCCCTGATTTCGGGGGGCATTCTTTTTTAATTCAATCTGTCCTAGACTTTTCAACATAGACTTAACTTTACTCGTGAATTTTGCCCTTTTACTCGTGAAATTGACTATTTTACTCGTGAGTTTCGATTATTTACTCGTAAATTCCAAAATAAAAAGCAACCTGCGATAGGCTGCTCGTTATCGGCTAAAAATTACACCCACCATAAATCAGTTGGGCTTTCGTTGATGAGGACAGTTTTCAAATTGGTTACTGCACGTTGAAAACCTTCTTCAACTGACATTAGCGGGTCTTCATGTTCAATGCTAACGACATAGTCATAGCCATATGTGCGAAGTGCACTCATGATGTCGGACCACTCTTGAAGACTGTGGCCGCAGCCCACCGAGCGAAAGTTCCAGGCACGGGTTTGGATGTTTCCATATGGCTGCATATCGGTAAGGCCATACATATTGATGTTATCCTGATCCAAGTATGTGTCTTTTGCATGGAAGTGGTAGATTGCTCCCGCTTTCCCAAGGATTTTGATGGCTCCCACCGGTTCGATCCCCTGCCACCAGAGATGGCTTGGGTCAAGGTTAGCGCCGATTGCGTTCGATGTAGCTTCCCGTAGTTTTAGCAAAGTGTAAGGTGTGTGAACGAGAAAGCCTCCGTGCAGTTCGAGTCCGATTTTAATATTGTGTTCATCAGCAATTGCTGCAGTTTTTTTCCAATAAGGAATCAACTTTTCTTCCCATTGCCATTTCAAAACGTCTGTATACTCATTCGGCCATGGCGCAACAGGCCAGTTTGGATATTTAGCTCCTTCGTGGTCACCCGCCGTACCGGAAAATGTATTGACGATTGGGACATTCAGTAAGGACGCAAGCTTGATTGTTTTTATGAGCGTTTCATCACTTTCTTTGGCAAATGATTCATCTGGAGAGATGGGATTGCCATGGCAGCTGAATGCACTGATAGTTAGGCCTCTTGTTTGAACAGATTCCAAGTATTTTTTGCGCTTTTCTTCACTTTCCAACAGTTCATCTAACGGACAGTGGACATTACCTGGATACCCGCCTGTACCGATTTCAACTGATTTTAAACCGGAGGCTGCCACATAATCAAGCATATCCTCGAATGATTTTTGTGCGAATAGCACTGTAAAAATCCCTAACTTCACTAGCCCCACCCCACCTTTTCATTAATTGATACTCATAACCTTTCCACTTGCTGAGCTTTGATAAATGGCTTCAATTATCTTCGAAACTTTCATGGCTTCCGATGGTTTTACCAATGGTTCGGCAATTCCGAGGCAGCTATCAATAAAATTCTCTGCCTGTTGGAGATCGGGTGTATCCTCTCCAGGCATCCATACCGCCTCACTATTTAATAGCATGCCGTGCTTTGCCTGATTCAAAATTAAGGGGAACACATCCAGTCCGCCCTGCGTTCCGGATAAACTCAAGACTGTTGCTTCTTCACGGATATTCGCGGCCCATGATGTTTCGAATAATAAAGATGCACCGTTGGCAAATTTGATATACGCGGTAGCATGATCATCTACTTCAAATACAGAGGCATCGAAATTGCCCCATAGATTGACCTGATCGACACCCTTACTGACATAATTATATGTCGAACCTACAATTTCAATCGGCTCCGGGTCATCCATCAGCCATAAGGCCAAATCAAGTAAATGGCAGCCGTAATCAATAACGCTTCCTCCACCCTGCAATTCCTTACTCGTAAAAACTCCCCACCCAGGGACTTTCCGACGTCGGATTGCCTGTACACGCGCTACATACGGCTCACCAATTTCACCGGCCTGGATCATTTTCTTCGCAGCCTGAGCTTCCTTCATAAAGCGGTAATGGTAAGCGATAGATAGTACTTTCCCTGATAAGTTTGCAGCCTCGGTTATTGCTTTACATTCCTCGGTTGTAATCGCCATAGGCTTTTCGCACAACACATGTACACCTGCTTGCAGCGCGGCGATAGAAATTTCCGCATGAAACTTGTTTGGCGTGGCAATCGTAACTGCATCCACTTCCGCGAACATTTCTTCATAATTGGTAAAGACCTTTTCGATATGATATTCACGTGCCACATCTCTCGCCTTTAGTTCATCTATATCCTGAATTGCGTATAAAACTACCTTGTCTTGAAATTTTTGAAAAGCTGGGATATGCCTTTGTTGAGCAATTCCACCAGCACCGATTATTCCCATTTTTAATTTGTACATGATGACTATTAACCCCTTTATAAGCGGATGATTTTTCTGGATGCATTCGATTCCATCGCGCCAAGAATGACTTTTAATGATTTTAATCCTTCAACTCCTGAGACGAGAGGCACCTCATTGTTTACCACACATTTTACAAAGTGGCTGATTACTTCAGAATCATGCTGTCCTTCAGAGTCATTTGTCTGGATGCTACCTAATTCAATGGTTTCCGTCTTACCATTATCATGATGAATAATCAGAGAGTATTTAGGATCGTCTTCAAGACGTAATACGGCTTTTTTAGCATAAATGACCGTCGCATTGTCTTCTTTCGCATACGACCAGCTGGCTGTGAGAGTACCAATAATTCCGCTCTCCGTTCGCAGAATACAGGCAGCACTGTCATCAACATCTGTATTTTTCTTGGCAGTCGTTTCTACAAATGCTCCTACTTCAACAAATTCCTCTCCCAGGATATAACGCAATAAATCAGCTTTATGAACGCCTAAATCGCCCATAGCACCGATAACTGCCTGATCTTTTTTAAAAAACCAACTGTCCCGTCCGTCCACGGCCCAATTCTCTGGTCCGGAATGTCCAAATGCCGTTCGGAAGCTGTAGACCCTCCCTATCTCACCACTATCAATAAGCTGTTTCGCTTTTTGATGAGAGGGGACAAAACGCTGATTATGACCAATCATTAATATTTTGCCGCTTTTTGAAGCTGCTTCATTCATTTTTTCTGCGTCATTTAAAGAAGTTGCCATTGGTTTTTCACAAAGAACATGCTTACCTGCTTCCAAGGCAGCAATTGTGATTCGGGCGTGCAAGTAATTAGGGGTACATACACTGACAGCCTCAATCTCCTCATTCTTCAAAAGTTCTATATAATCAGTATATGCTTGTGCGTTATACCTTTGTGCTGCTGTATTCGCCCGGTCTTGCACAATATCACAAACGGCAATTATCTCTGTTTCCTTGATCGCTTCGTATTCTGGAAAATGCCTGTTTTTTGCAATACTGCCGCATCCAATGACGCCTACCTTCACTCTGCCCATTCTACTCTCTCCTTCACTTCATCTCTTTATTGAGATAGTTTCCAACGGTTCGGCTTTTCCATATACCGATTTATTGTTAACTTCCGGCTTGACCCACTCAACGGCATTCTTAATCACCCGTTGTATTTGCGGATTATGGTATGTCGGATATGTTTCATGACCTGGCCGGAAATAAAAAATCTTACCTTTACCACGCTGATACGTACAACCGCTTCTGAATACCTCCCCACCTTCAAACCAGCTGATAAATAATAGTTGGTCCGGCGTAGGGATATCAAAATGTTCCCCGTACATCTCTTCCTTTTCAAGTTCTATATATTCTCCGATTCCCTCAACGATTGGGTGACTTGAATCAACAACCCAAAGCCGCTCCTTTTCATCCGCTACGCGCCATTTCAAATCGCAAGTCGTGCCCATTAATTGTTTGAAGATTTTTGAGAAATGTCCAGAATGGAGGACGATAAGACCCATTCCCTCGAGCACCCGCTTATGAACCCGTGTGACAATTTCATCATGAACTTCTTCATGTGCGACATGTCCCCACCAGAGAAGTACATCGGTTTTCATCAGTATCTCTTCAGTTAAACCATGCTCTTCTTCCTCGAGTGTAGCCGTCTTCACCTCGACCTGTTCGCTTTGTAAAAAGCCAGCAATCGCACCATGGATTCCATCCGGATAAATTTCAGCAACATCAGGTTTTTCTTTTTCATGACGATACTCATTCCATACTAGAACTCTCATGAACAATCTCCTCTACATTAATTTGTCGGCAACTTGCTCTATATGTTTAACTACTACCTTTTAATTTCGAACGCAAACGTTTGCGTTTGAAATAATAAAAACTCAGTCAATTATAAGAACATACTTGGCATTTCGAAAAGTATGAATTTCAAAAAATTGTTAGTGATAATCTTTATTGTAAATTTATGTTAGCAAAAATCAAGCTTTAATTGGAAAAACATTTCTACACTTTTCATTTATTTTCCTTTTTAACAACAAAATGCGACTCTCGCTTTATGATTTTAGTTGGAATCCTGATACTTTTTTCCATCATTTCGGGATTTGCAATTAAATCAAACACACATTTTGCCGCTTCAAAGCCTAATTGATACGTATGAATATCGACTGTTGTAAGTGGCGTACTTAAAAATTCAATAAACTCTGAATGATTAAAACAGACGACGCTAACTTGCTCAGGTACTTTTAAATTCTTTTCCGCCAACACCCCTAGTAAAAGTACTCCCAATAAAAGATCCATTACCATAAAAGCGGTTGGAGCTTCCGGTAGATTTAGTAATTCCTTGATTGCCTTTATTCCATCTGCTCGATTTAAAGGGATCAGCTTGATATATTCCTTTGGCACATTTAATTCGGCCTGTTCCATAGCTTGTTGAAACCCTCTTAAGCGGGCTTGAATCACTTCAAACTCAGGGCTCCCCCCTAAAAAAGCGATTCGCTGATGACCAAGATTGATTACAAACTCCGATAATTCCCTGGCTGCTTGAACATTATCGTTATCAATGAAGGTGATTCCGCTCATGTTCGTACTTGGTTTCCCAATCAAAACAAATGGAAAGCCCTGCTTTAATAAATAGGGCACCACTTTATCATCCTTTTTCGAATACAAAACAATCATACCGTCCACTCGTCTACCCTGAACCATTTTCACGACGTCTTCAAAAATAGCATCCTCGGTTTCACCGGTCGTTAGAGAAAGACTGTATCCCTCTTTATTGCAAAAATCCCCGATTCCACGGATAACCTCTGGAAAAAAAGGATTGTAAAGCGATTCTCTGGCTGAATTTTTCATGACGATTCCAATAGCCTTGGTGGATTTCGTGACCAAATTCCGGGCATTTTCATTCATATGATAGCCCATTTCCTTTAATACCTTACGTACCTTACGCTTTGTCTTTTCACTGATTGCTGGGCTGTTATGGATAACACGCGATACCGTTGATGGAGCGACATTCGCTTTTTTGGCAACGTCCTTTATCGTAACAGACATATTCAACACCACTTCCCGTTCACCGCACATGGCTTAATATTCCCTATATTTAAATACTTATTTAACGGCTCCATCCGCAATTCCTTTGATAATTTGCCTCTGAGCAAAAAAATACGCGATAATGACTGGAATAATGGATAAAGTAAGCCCAGCCAAGGCTAGATGCCATTGTTTCGTATACTGTCCGAAAAAGAAGAATAATTTAAGCGGGATTGTCTCCGAGCCAGCGCCTCCAATAACAAGGGATGGCAACAGGTAGTCGTTCCAAATCCAAATAACATTTAAGATTCCAACTGTAATCGACATAGGTTTTAATAAAGGAAAAATGATATACCAAAATACTTGAAACCTGTTCGCTCCATCTATTTTCGCAGCTTCGTCAAGCGAGGTAGGAATCCCTTTTAAAGTACCGTGATACAAGAATATCGAGAGACTGCTGCCAAAGCCTAAATACATGAAAATCAACCCAGCCTTGTTCAACATCCCAAGCTGTCCGAATTGGGCAACAAGCGGTATCATCACAGATTGAAATGGAATCAACATGGCTGCCACAAACACGAAGAAGAGCAAAGAACTGACTTTACTTTTGTTTCGTGAAAGCGCATAAGCCGCCATTGCTGAAAAGATAATAATTATTACTACGCTGACGCCCGATATCAATAAAGAATTAAATAAAGTCCGAAGGAAATCCAATTGTTCGAAAGCTTGAGTAAAGTTTTCGAATGTCCAAGTTTTAGGTAACCCCAGCGTGTCGGCAAAAATATCACGTTTCATTTTAAAAGCATTGACAATCATTAAATAAAACGGAGCGAGCCACAATAATGCCAAGATGAAACCGATGAATCCAACCAGCCACAGCTTCCATTTTTTTCTCATTACAGCTCAACCTCCCTTTTCTTATTGATATACACTTGTGTTAGAGAAACTGCTGCCACAATTACGAAGAAGATAACGGCCTTTGCCTGCGCATATGCCATATCATTTTCGGTAAAAGCGGATTTAACAATGTTCATCGCAACCATTTCAGTTGAGTTATAAGGCGCTCCGTTAGTCAAAGAAAGGTTTTGATCATAAATTTTAAAGGAGTGGGAAAGCGTTAAGAACAAACTAACGGTAAAAGCCGGTGCTACAAGCGGAAAAGTAATATGGCGAAAACGTTGAAAGCTGTTGGCCCCATCAATTTTAGCCGCCTCGATCAGTTCTTCAGGAACCGCTTGTAAATAAGCAATATAAATGATCATGATATAGCCAGCCATTTGCCAAGACGTTAAAATGATTAATCCCCAAAAACCGGTTTCTGTCGTTGACAACCAGCCATTAAAAGCTTCAATCCCTGTCAAATCACCAATTGCGCCGAATACTTTAATAAAAATAAACTGCCAAATAAAACCGAGAATCAAGCCACCAATCAAATTTGGCATAAAGAAAACTGTCCGAAGTAGGTTGCTTGATTTAATTTTCGACGTCACGATAAGCGCTAAACTCAAGCCGATAATATTAATTACCACAATAGCTGCTACTGAAAATTTAATGGTGAACCAAAATGTATCCAGAAACCCTCTATCCGTAAACAAGTCTATATAATTTTTAAGCCCTATAAAGTCCGGAGTTCCAAGACCGTTCCAATTCGTAAATGAATAATAAAATCCGTAAATGAGTGGCACAATCACCACTAAAATGAGTGCAGCCAGAACAGGTGTCAAAAACAGCCAATATGCGGCATCCCGATTTCTCAATGAAACCGACCTCCTTATGAAAGATATATTAGTAGAAAATGAGTTTTAACTTCGGAATCGAAAATCGAAGAATATCTAGTAACCGAACTTTCCCTATGACGACTTTCTTGTAACAAGGAACAACCAATCGACACAGCTTTCGACGGCGATTGGTTGTTTCCCATTTACGGAATACTTATTTACTGTGAATTTTCTCCCAATTTTCAATATTTTGTTGCACAAGTTCATCCCATGTTAGTTTACCGGTTACGTATTTTTGGACACTTGCACCTAGGTCATCATTCCAACCAACTGGATATCCATTAAAAACCCAGCCAGTCGTCTTTCCATCTTGTGAATATTTATAAATTTCTTTTGAAAGTGGATCGGCAATTTTTTCTACGTCATACCCTTCATAAGCTGGAATGAATTTAAAATCCTCCAAAACAGCTTTTTTTCCTTCATCAGATGTATACATCCAGTCGAGGAATTTCTTCGCTTCTTCCTGAACTTTTTCATCTGATTTTTTGTTCACTGCCCAATAGTTTGGAACCCCAACTGGCATCCCCGCAGCTGTATCCCCATTCGGAATCGGGATAATACCAATACCTTTTTCGGCTAACTCAGGATCCATATCGTACACTGTGTTATACACCCAGTTTCCTTGCTGAATGATTGCAACCTTTTCAAGTGAGAACAACTCTTCCACTTGTTGTGAATAATCTAGACTTGCCGTCGGCTGAACGGAATATTTATTTTGAATATCGACCAGTTGCTTAAACTTGTCTCCATCCGTAAATTTAACGGTTGGTGACTTGCTCGCAGTTAATACATTCCCATCAAATTCAGGTGCTAAAAAGACATTTGATAAGTGGTTTCCTGTTACCCACTTCTCTTTAACCGGATAAGCGAAAACCGCCTCGATTTTCAATTTATCTTTCTGTGAATCCAGTTTTTTAACCGCAGCCTCTAATGCTGAATAACTAGTAATTTCTTCAGGTTTAACTCCGGCTTCTTCAAAAATTCGTTTGTTATAAATCAAGCCGTATCCTTCTTGGTTAAATGGAAGCCCTAGAACGTGCCCGTCCTCTTCCACGCCATCCAATGTACCATCAAGCGCAGCAGCTGCAGCCTTTGTATCCTTTAAATCTAATAATCTATCTTTATATTGTTCAACATCTATTGGTCCGCCAATGTTAAAAACTGCTGGCTCCTCACCTGAAGCAAACTTTGCAGTAATGGCTGATTTATAATCATTTCCACCACCCACTGTTGATACCTTGATTTTTACATTTGGATTTTCTTTTTCATATTGTTTTGCCAAATTCTCAAATTGCTGCTTAAACTCTACTTTGAATTGAAAGATATCCAGCGTCACTTTATCTTTGTCTTTAGAGTCACTGTCTCCACCTGTAGAAGAAGAGCATCCAGCCAAAATCACACTAAAAATTAATAAAACAGAAAAGATTCCCCCGTACCATTTTTTACGTTTCATGCCTACCAACTCTCCCTTTTTCATAAGATCTTATGCAAATTAAAGAAAACGTTTGCATAAAATGATAAAAAAATATACACTTCTAAATCTACTATATTATTATTCTATCCAACCTTTTATACATCACCTCCTTACAGGAATACTGTAAACGTTTTCATTTATGCGCTTTATATTACCACTAAATTCCATACTTTACAATTAATTTGTATTTTTTTGTAAACAACAAGTAGGATATAAGCCTTGTCTACTTAATTATATGATTCACAAACCTAAGATTATTCCTTTATTTGATTATTAAAATTATCGTAACGGACGTTTATTCTAAATAAGTTTTAAATAGGGAAACCCAAAGGCTCCCCTCTATTCACTTCAATACCATCTTCACATTGGATGAACCATACTCATCCTTTAGTTCATAATATTTATCACTTGCTTGTCCAAATTCTTCAAACACACCACTAATAATCAGTTCATTCGTTTCCTTATCAACTATGCTGTACTTGATATTGCTTTTCCCAAACCTTCTGTCATCCACTTTTAAAAGGATCATATTGGACACACCTCCATATTTAATGGCTGCACTCCTCAGGGTGTTTGGATTCTTACTTACATAATATAACAAATTATTCTAAATTTACAGATTTTTCTCTTTTTGAAAAAATAAAAAAAGCCTATTTAGGCTCTTTGCAATTATTTCTTTAGTTCCAAATCAAATGTTTCAAAAATACTCTATAGGATTCCCCATTAAAAGGAACCTTGTTGGCTCCTCAATATGGTTTTAAGACTTCGAAATATCTAAGAATCCTTCCCCAAATACATCACGAACATCATGTATGGCTATAAAAGCACTTCTATCAGTAGACTGTACAATTCTCTTTAATTTGAGTACCTCTTGCTTACTAATAACTATATATAGGATTTCTTTGGATTCTTTTGTATAGTATCCATGACCACTAAAAACAGTCACCCCTCTATCCATCAAAACGGTTACTTGTTTTGCAATCTGGTCCGCTTCTTTTGAAATGATGGTAATCGCTTTTTTCGGGTTCAATCCCTCAATGATGAATTCCATCGTTTTTGTTCCAATATAAAGCATAAGGATAGTGAGCATCAGACCTTCTGCACCAATGATGAAATAAGATGAGAACGCAACGATTAAATCGAAAAACAGAAGTCCATAACTTAAGCTCCATCCCAAATACTTATTCGTAATTCGGGCTAGTATCGTCGTACCGGCAGTAGTGCCTCCAACACGAATGATCATGCCTATTCCTGCACCGGCAAAAACACCGCCAAATATCGCATTGATGACCAATTCATCTGAAGATATCGTCCAACTTTCGGTTAAATGAAGGAAAAGTGAATTAAATGCAACGGCTATGATTGTATATACCGTTGTTAATTTCGACAAATATCTATAACCGACAATGAGCAGGAAAGCGTTAATAATCAAACTTAACAGCCCCGGTGACCATTCAAAAAGATAAAATAAAATGATGGTTATCCCCGTGACTCCTCCCTCACCAAGTTCATTGGGAATGACGAAAAGATTTATTGCCAAAGCGAAAATAAAAGCTCCTATTAATATAATGAAAACATCTAAAGAAATCTTTTTCATATTTATTACCCTTCCTTTATGTAATGGTTAATGTGAATCGGTTAATTTCACTGCTCTATAGTAACATGGAATTCCATTTAATCCTTCAAAGATTTGAAGGTTTAACAAAAAGAATACCTTGGAAGTTAGATTATCTTCAATGAACGAGCTTAATACATACAAAGGCACTAATTTTCACTAAGCTCTTTTATACATTAGCTTAACAAAGCCACTGTCTCCTTCTCATTAACCTATTATTATGTTAGTTTCATGCTCCTCGACTTGGTTCAAATAACCAACAGCATGCTTATGATAAGTGTCTTTTTTCGCCCCTTGATTTCTCCTAGATTAATGGATAATCAATTTATAATCATGTTCCTTTTCAAAGCTTGACAGTTTCATTGAGTCATGATTAGAATGTTTTATATGTTAACCTATATTATTTTTAGTTAACATATAAAAAGGAGAATGGCTATGCACAGTGAAAAACAATTACCTTGTTGGGAAGAAAAAATTAAGAAAGAACTGGCTTATTTAGAAGAGATATCGCAAAAACGTGAACTCGTTTCAACGGAATTCGCCGAGCAGCCATGGCTTATGATCAACGGGTGCAGGATGCTAAATCTAGCTTCTAATAACTATTTAGGATATGCAGGGGATGAGCGGCTGAAAAAGGCTATGGTAGATGCAGTACATACATATGGTGCAGGAGCAACGGCTTCACGTTTAATTATTGGCAATCATCCTCTTTACGAACAAGCAGAACAAGCTCTTGTCAATTGGAAGAAAGCCGAAGCAGGACTCATTATTAACAGTGGATATAACGCGAACCTTGGAATTATCTCCACCCTGCTGTCCCGTAACGATATAATTTATAGCGATAAATTGAATCATGCAAGCATTGTCGATGGAGCTCTTTTAAGCCGTGCAAAGCATCTACGCTATCGTCATAATGATTTAGATCATTTAGAAGCATTATTGAAAAAATCATCGATGGAAGCACGTAAATTAATCGTGACGGATACGGTCTTCAGCATGGACGGTGACTTTGCTTATCTTGAAGACCTTGTTCGGTTAAAAGAACGTTATAACGCTATGTTAATGACTGATGAAGCACACGGAAGCGGCATCTACGGTAAAAATGGTGAAGGTTATGCCGGTCATCTCCATCTTCAAAATAAAATAGATATCCAAATGGGAACATTCAGTAAAGCGCTCGGTTCATTCGGGGCCTATGTCGTCGGGAAAAAATGGCTCATCGACTATTTAAAAAATCGCATGCGCGGATTCATATATTCAACTGCACTCCCCCCGGCCATACTCGGTGCTATGAAAACAGCGATAGAACTTGTACAGCAAGAACCAGAACGCCGCTCACTGCTCCAAACACATTCAGAACACTTTAGAGAAGAACTCACATATTACGGGTTTAATATTTGTGGAAGTCGATCACAAATTGTTCCTATCGTCATCGGGGAAAACGAAAAAGCGATGAAATTTGCCACACGTTTGCAGAAAGAAGGAATTGCAGCTATTGCTGTCAGGCCGCCGACCGTTCCTGAAAATGAGGCGAGAATCCGTTTTACTGTAACAGCTCTCCACGATAAAAAAGATCTTGATTGGGCAGTTGAAAAAGTTTCGATCATTGGAAAAGAAATGGGTGTTATTGAATGAAACAGCCGAATTTAGTCATGCTTCCTGGCTGGGGAATGGAAAAAGATGCGTTTCAACCGTTAATCAAACCGCTGTCAGAAGTATTTCAACTCTCATTCATAGAATGGAGAGATATGAAAACACTAAATGACTTTGAAGAACGAGTCATAGGCACAATCGCTTCTATTGATGGTCCTGTTTTTTTACTTGGCTGGTCATTAGGATCTCTATTATCACTTGAACTTGCAAGTTCGTATCGAGAAAAAATAAAAGGTTTTATACTAATTGGCGCAACAAGTCGGTTTACCACAGGTGAAAACTATTCATTTGGCTGGGATCCACGAATGGTCGAGCGCATGAAGAAACAACTGCAGCGCAATAAAGAGAAGACTTTGACTTCTTTCTATGAAGCAATGTTTTCCGAAGCTGAAAAAGAAGAAGGTTTTTATCATCAATTCATCACGACAATTCAAAGCGAGTTTCATGGGGATGACGTATTTTCGCTTCTTATAGGTTTGGATTATTTACTTCAGAAAGATGTTAGAGTAAAGCTCGACCAGATTGAAACTCCCTTTTTATTGATCCATGGGAGAGAAGACAAAATTTGTCCACTCGAAGCCTCATCTTTCATTAAAGAAAATCTGGGTGGGAAAGCCGAGGTTCATATTATCGAAGGCGCTGGTCATATTCCATTTTTCACAAAACCACAGGAATGTGTGCAGCTTATAAAAACATTTATTCAAAAGGAGTACATTCATGATTGATAAACAATTGTTAAGTAAGCGATTCAGTGAACATGCGAAAACATATGATACATATGCCAATGTTCAAAAAAACATGGCAAAACAATTAGTGGATTTGCTCCCTCAAAAAAACAGCAAACAAAGAATTAACATCCTTGAAATTGGCTGCGGCACTGGTTACTTAACCAGGTTACTCGTTAATACATTTCCTAATGCTTCTATTACCGCTGTTGATTTAGCACCAGGAATGGTTGAAGTGGCGAAAGGAATAACAATGGAAGACTGTGTTACTTTTTTATGTGCTGATATCGAAGAAATGACGCTTAATGAAAATTATGACTTAATTATTTCTAATGCAACGTTTCAATGGCTGAATAATCTTCCTGGGACTATTGAAAAATTGTTTACACGATTAACGCCTGAAGGAAACCTGATATTTTCAACGTTTGGAATTAAAACCTTTCAAGAGCTTCATATGTCCTATGAACATGCGAAAGAAAAGCTTCAACTTTCAATTGATAGTTCACCAGGCCAAATGTTTTACGCTCTAGAAGAATTATCCCAAATTTGTGAAGAAGCAATCCCTTTTTCATCAGCATTTCCATTAGAGATAACAAAAATAGAAAAGCTTGAACTAGAGTACTTTCAGACAGTACGTGAATTTTTCACTTCAATTAAAAAGATTGGTGCAGCTAACAGCAACAAAGAAAACTACTGCCAGCGCCCTTCTTTTTTTCGAGAGTTAATCAACATATACGAAACAGAATACCAAGATGAATCAGGTGTGAAGGCAACCTATCACTGTTTGTTTTTTAAGATAATAAAACATGCCCCCCTACCCTAACACCTTAATCCGAAGATAACGGTCAGGTATACCAGCATAGTATCCTTTTTCTATCTTATAGCCGTTTATAAAATATACTGGGATCACCTTTTCCCGTCTTTCCTTACATAATTGTAGTCCGTTCTATAAAGTATTTATATCGACTACTGTTTCCATCTAGAATTCAGGTGCTTACTGTGCATTCGGATTAGTTTTTCACAAATAAGTAGAGTTCGTCTTGTTATTGAATTTAACTAAACAAGGTTCCAATTCAAGAAAAATTAGGCCGCCGCTCTCCTAATTCCTTTGGAGAAGCGGCGGCCTAATTAAAGTGTTTTATTGTGTCTCATTTTACTAGGTCCGTTCAAACCTTGTTCTCTTTTAAAAGAATATTAATATTGTCTCATTATTTTAGGTTCAGTCCAATCGGAATATTTCAGCCTTTATTTCAATTGAAAATTACTCAAATCATATTAAGATGAAAATGTGTTTACGTATAACTTTTTCACCCAAAAACCTTGCCATCTGTAATATTGACCACTCGATCACATAAATCTAACATTCTTTCATCGTGCGTTACCATGATGGCCGCTTTATTTCTTGACTTCACCTCATGAGCAAGCATTTCAACAACATCCCTGCCTCTTTTGGAATCAAGACTTGCGGTTGGTTCATCCGCTAAAATGATTTCAGGATCATTCATCAACGAACGGGCGATGGCTACACGCTGACGCTCTCCGCCCGACAGTGCTTCTGGCAAGTGATCTGCCCGATGTCCAAGTCCAAGGTGGCTAAGCAATTCGTCCGCTTTTTTCACAGTTTTTTTATCCCGTTTGCCAATCAGTTCAGAAATGAGCAGAAGCTGATCTCGTACGGTTAGATATGGCACAAGATTCGATGATTGGAATACAAACCCGATCTTTTCAAGGCGCACTCGAGTCAATTCCTTTGAAGATAGTGATGTAATATCCTCATTATTCAAAAGTAAACGACCTTTACTCGGGGAAAGTAACGCACCTGCTATAGAAAGAAAAGTACTTTTTCCTGAGCCTGATGGACCCACGATGGCGACGAATTCCCCCGCTCTCACATTCAGGGAAATATTATCAAGGGCTGTCACCTTATTATCGCCTTCCCCATAAATCTTACTGACGTTTTCAAATAATAGCTTATCTCCCATCATGATACCCTCCCTATTGCTTCGATCGCATCTATCTTCGCTACTCGATATAGTGATAGCAGTGAACCCAATACGGATACAACCAACAGTAACACGGAATATTTAATAACCAAATTGGTACTCAATTCAAATGGCATTCCCTCTGGCATAATTAAAGTGACACCATATGTCAGTGCAACACTAATGGCTATACATGCCACGGCAAGTAGCATAACCTGACCAACGATACTTTTTGCAAGGAAACTCGTATTAGCTCCAAGTGCCTTAAGGACACCAAATTGATTCGTTTTTTGTAGGGTAATGACATAAAAGAATACAGCCAAAACGAATGCTGCTATGACAAACAAGAAGGCAATCATCATCGTCAATGTACCCTGTTCCTCTTTGAACCCTGGTATACTCTGAAGTGATTCATCTTTCGAAATGAGCGTTAGGTCTTCAGGCAATGATTCACGTACATTCTCTTCTGCCTTTGAATCCATTTGCACGGCTATCGTGCTGATTGAATCATTGTCTTGATTCTTCAATACAGGATTCATCTCCTGCCATCCCTTAATATTCATGTAAACTACCGGTGAATGGCTGTAAGACTGCTTTTCAGTAAAACCAACAATGGTGAAAACCTTACCTGATAGATCATCTTTAAGTTTATCACCTAATTTATAACCAACTTCTTTTAAAGAACGATCTGCAACTATTTCACCTTGCTTCTTATTGTCATAGTTGGTTCCTTCTATGACCTTCGGTGCTAAAATACCACTAGCATTTGTCGCAAAAATCGTGACATCCGTTTTCTCCGATGAGCCGACTTTATTCAATGTGATCATCATTTGCCCAAGTCCCTCGGCTGCTTTAACATCCGATGAAGCCCGGATTTCATCTAGCTTTTCCATGGATATGATCGATCGGTTCAATTTATTTTTAGAGTCATGCTCCATAACGAAATAGTCGGCCTTCATATTTTGTATGGATGATGCGTTATCTGAAGATAGTCCATTAGCTAATCCTGAAATGATAAAGACAAGCAAAGCGACCAATACCATAATCAGTCCAATCAGCAGATAACGTAACTTTGAATGCTTTAGTTCACGTATTGCTAAAAACATTATTTCATCTCCCATTCCTTTTGTTACCGATTCAGATGTACTTCAACCGGTATGAATTGATTGTAATCAATCAATATGAATGGAAGATGAACGAATGATTACATAAGGGGCAACCGGATATAAAAAGTGGTCCCTTTGCCAAGTTCGCTTTGAACCTCAATCGTTCCGCCATGTAGTTCAACCAGCTTCTTCGTTATCGAAAGTCCTAAGCCACTGCCTGTTTCACTGCGATTTCTCACTTTATCGACTTTATAAAAGCGATCAAGGATATAAGGGAGGTCTTCTTCTGGAATTCCCATACCCGTGTCCGCAATCTTTACTTCTACAAAGTCATCTATTTTCTTGATTTGAATAACAATCGAACTACCGATATCAGAGTATTTAATACTGTTGGTTATCAAGTTAGTCCATACCTGGTTTAAAAGTTTCTCATCAGCAGAAATGATGGTTGATGGTAAATCCATTTCAATCACCATATCTTTTTCACGCCAATTCCATTCCAGCATAAACATCACTTGCCTTATTTGTTGTGCTAAATCAAAACTAGACCGTTGCAGCGCGTCATCCTCTTTATCCAAGGAAGCAAGCATTAGGAGCTGTTTACTCAACAAGGACATACGCCGGCTCTCTTTTTCAATAATAGACAAGTACTTATTTCTTTGTTCCTTTGTTAATTCCTCCGATTGAAGGGTTTGAGAAAAGCCTTGTATAGATGCGAGCGGAGATTGAATTTCATGAGAAACATTTGAAACGAATTCCTGTCTCATATCATCTAGCCGCTGTATGCTTTGAGTCATTTTCGAGAAATGTTGAGCCAAATCCCCAATTTCATCACTGCGGGTAACATTCAATTTACTACTATAATCCCCATCAGCGATTCTCTTTGTGGCTTCTGTTAATTTCGTAATTGGCTTAACAATGAAACGCGTGTTAATAATAACAAATAAAAAACTGAGTAGGAGCGTAAGTACGAGCAAAACAGAAAGGTAAAAGCGGAACTCTCCAAACTGCAGTTCTATATTCGGCCTAACAAACAAGGCATATTTCTCGCCATCCACATTAATTGGGACCCCAATGCTATTGATTAATACATCCTCAAAAAAACCCGTAATAAATAGCCCATTATTATAATTAGCTATCCCTTGATAGGTTTTCCCGTTCAAAACTCCTGAAATCGTGTCTGAATCCAAAGCTGTTTCCCGAAACGGCTCCCCATATAAAGTCCCTTCACCCTGCTCATTAAATAAATACATTTGATAGTGCAATCCTGCTATATGATTTAAATACGCATCAATATCCTGACCTGGATTTTCTTCATATAAAGAGACGATCTCACCAGCAACTTTGCTTATCTTCTCGCCATTGTGTGGTTTCTGAACCTTATGATAATAGACATTGGAAATTATAAAAGCGATGACACTGGCAAGCACCATGATCAAAATGGTTTGAATAACAATCCTGAAATAAAGTGTTTTCACTTCTTATTGACCTCCAGTTTATAACCTAAGCCACGGACAGTCGTTATCACAAAATCATCGGTCCTTTCGGTGAATCGTTCACGTAACCGTTTGATATGAACATCAACCGTCCGATCATCTCCTTCAAAATCAGCACCCCAAACCAGTTCAATAAGCTGCTCACGCGTAAAAACCTGATCAGGAAAACTTCCTAATTGAGCTAATAGCTCAAATTCCTTGAGCGGCAGAAGTAATGTATTTCCCTGTATCCTCACTTCGTAACTTTTACGATCAATAACCGTTTGATTCAAGGAAATTAATTCAGAATTAACCATGCGATACCTGCGCAAAAGAGCTTTAATTCGAAACAACAGCTCTCTTGGTTCAAATGGTTTTACGAGATAATCATCAGTACCAGCATAATATCCTTTTTCTTTGTCAATAAGTTGATCTTTAGCTGTCAATAAAATAACCGGTAGATCATATTGATCCCGTATTTCCTTACAAAGATCCAGTCCGTTTTTATATGGCATCATAATATCTACAACAGCAAGATGGATTCGTTCTTTCTCAAGTATTGATGAAGCTTCATTTCCATCCTTTGCTTCGAACACCATGTACCCTTCTTTTTCTAAGTGAAATTTTAATAATTCTCTAATATGACGATCATCATCAGCAATTAATATATGTATCAAAGAAACCACATCTCCACTTCATTTAATAACCCTAGTTATTCTTACAATAGCAATAATTGAGCTTTTAAAACAACCAATACTGATTCGCGCTCTAGAAAACCAGTGGTTACTTTCCTTATAAATTAGTTTACCAATAATATATAGGACTATCTAAATAAAATTAGCGAACAAAGTTTTTAAAACCTTGTCCGCTTTTTTATTAAAGTTTATCTTCATAAACATAAGAAGTAGTAAATTGATTCCCAAATGGCTGGTTAGAAACGCATTGATATTTTTTATTACTTAAAAGGGTTTTAAATATTCTGAATATAATTTATAATTGATTTATTTTATAACATCTAGGAGGTCACTATGGGTTTAGTAGAGAAAATCAGCTCTTTTTCTGGTAAAACGTTTACCTTATGGGTCATTATTTTCGCAATTATTGCGTATATCATGCCTAATCATTTTATATGGATTGGAGCCTATATTGTTCCATTATTAGGAATTGTCATGTTTGGCATGGGGCTTACACTATCAACAGCGGATTTTAAAGAAGTTTTTCGTCGACCGAAAGAAGTAGCACTAGGGGTAGCAGGACACTTTATCATTATGCCATTATTAGCGTTTGCATTAGCAATAGGGTTCGATTTACCGAAAGAAGTGGCTGTTGGTGTTATTTTGGTAGGATGTTGCCCTAGTGGAACAGCTTCAAATGTTATGGTGTTTCTTGCGAAAGGAAATGTTGCGCTTGCAGTTGCCATTGCTTCTGTTTCCACTATTCTAGCGCCTATCGTAACTCCCCTGCTTATTCTGCTCTTGGCAAGTAAATGGGTGAATATTAGTATTGGATCATTATTTATTTCTATCATTCAAGTGGTGATTATCCCACTGATGCTTGGATTCATTGTTAAAAAATTTTTCGGCAAACAGGCAGAGGCTGGTGCAAAGGCTTTGCCTCTAGTATCTGTCATTTCTATTGTTCTGATCGTGTCTGCCGTAGTAGCAGGCAGCCAAGCTCAGCTGGCTAAAACAGGTTTGCTGATTTTTGCAGTAGTCGTTCTTCATAATGTTCTTGGTTTTTTCCTCGGCTTTTTCTTTGCTCGTTTATGCGGGATGGATTTAGCTAAACAGAAAGCAGTTGCAATGGAGGTTGGTATGCAGAATTCTGGTTTAGGTGTAGCTATAGCAACAGCCCATTTCTCGCCTTTAGCCGCGGTACCTAGTGCTATTTTCAGCGTTTGGCATAATATATCAGGCTCCGTTCTAGCCTTTATTTTCAGTCGGATGAAAGATAAAAAAAATGGAGAGAACGCTAAAAATAATTCGATAAAAATAGGCGCATAATAATGATGTATATGGTCCAAAAAACCGATAATCTGGAGGGCTTTTTTGACTCTTTTAATTAAATTAGTGGATTAAGCCGATTGAGTAAATCGGCTTTTTTTTATTGTGAATTAACTAACTGCATATTGAACATTTCAAGGAAGATAACAAATATTCAACGTGATATATTAATGATTGTAGGGCTGATTCATATTGTGATGCATTTTTAAGGTTCCATTACTTAATAAGTGATATGCTTTTCCCCCTGAATAAATGAACTTACTGCCTTTGTTGGGGGTAATTTTTTGAACTACCTGCTATACTACTAGATAAAAGTAAGACATAAAACTCTTGCTAATGATTTGGATATAGTAATTGAATATCATTTTAAGGATGAGGGAATATAATGTCACCAAAAATAAAATCGTCAAGAAAAATTGCTAGATATTCACTAATTATCATGGGGTTGGGTTATATTGCAACCACTCCATTTCAAGGTTCGTTGCCGTTAGATTTATTACATGGAGGGTTTGAGGCAGGTCTAGTTGGTGGATTAGCAGATTGGTTTGCAGTCACTGCATTATTCCGCCATCCGCTTGGATTACCAATCCCCCATACAGCGCTTTTGCCCAACAATCGTAAAAGAATGACAAATGCACTTGTTTCGATGTTAAAAAACGACTGGCTTTCTAAGGAAAGTATTCAGGACAAAGTAAAACATATTCCTTTTACTGAAAAATTGATCCCTATTTTAGTAAAAGAGATACAAAGTGATACTTTTAGAAAAGTCCTGATTAAACTTATCAAGCAAATGATTGGTTATATAGATATTGAAAAGATTACACCTTTCGTTGCAAAAAAAATTAAAGCATCACTTTCTAACATAGACATGAGTAAGATTCTACATTTAGTAAGTTCACAGTTACTTAACGAAGAGTTTGATAAGAAGGCTTTGGATCATGTTTTGAAAAAAGCTGAAGATTGGTTAGGAAAAAAACAAACCAGTCACCGACTTGGCACTGTTTCCATGGATGTACTCAGCAAGATTGAACTGGAAGGTATGCTTCAGTTTGCCGTTAAATCCATTCAAAGTCTACTTAACGAAGAGAAACTTGGGAATATCATACAAAACCTGTTATTAAGTGTCGTAAATAATTTACAAAACGAGGACGAACCAAATAGAGAGGCTTTAATCTTATATATCAGGAAAGAGATACAAGGCATTAACCATAACCGGGAACTGTTAGAAGGAGTTGAAAAATGGAAAAAACAACTTCTAACAAAATGGGAGCCTGAGGCGACAATAACGGGAAGTCTAAAACAAATTCAACAAGAAGCATTGAATTTCGTCGAAGATGAACATTTCATGGATACTTATCTGACTCCAATGATTCATCACATACTAGACAATATTAAAGAAAATAGCACCCACATTGATCATTGGATACAGAAACAAATTACTGTTCTCATTGAAAATAATCATACGCAAATCGGCAATCTTGTACAAGAAAATTTAGATAAGCTAGACAACGAAACTCTAATTGATATGATGGAAAATGGTGTAGGAAAAGATTTACAATGGATTCGTGTGAATGGAGCGGTTTGTGGTTTTATAATTGGGATTATCCTAACAGGTATACAGGCTCTACTTAAGCTGGTATAATTCCGGCATCGGCGGCCGATCTGGTAACAGCAGCTTGCTGCCGTTACCAGATCGACTCCGTTTTACCGGCCTAACATCACACCGCCGTCTGCATATCCACATTGTTCAGCCCTCTTTTTTTACCTATTTCTTCATCTATATTTTCTAACGTGTCTTTTACTGATCTCGCTATGTCTGTTATTGTAGCTTGAGCATTCTGAACCTGCTTTTGCGCAAATTCTTTACTGTAAGGGATGAGCTTTGTCCCACTTGCTACTTTATCAGCGACCTTCGCCGCACCTGCTCCCCTCCAGTTTCAGGGTAATAGTAGAAAAAAACTTTTTTATAACCTTCTCTAAACTCAGCGTATAAAAAGATTTGTTTCCAATCCACTGGAATTATATTAACTAATGTATTCGCAATTTGTTGATATGTCTGCTCCATTATTTTGGTTTCCATCTCACTTACCTCCTAGATAATTAGTTAATCTATCTGAATATTTTTTACCATCTATTGCATAGTTGATTTTAAACTCACTTGATCTAGCTGATTGCGCCTCATATATGGGTTTTACTTTAATAATTACTTCTTTACCCTCTACTAAAGCCTTCTTCCATGTACTTTCTGCTTCGGACAGCTTGCGGCCCATTACTGGATCGACTTCGGTATTTGGTTGCTTTACTTTTCATGTCACGTTAAACAACCACTTTCATACACTCCCATCCCAATTTTTAAAATCGTATATTTGATTACTTTAACCTTAAAACAATTAAAGCAAAAAAGCCTTGAAAGGCAAAAGCCAATCAAGGTCTCATTTACAAATTCCTTTGTTTCACTTCTTCGAACCATATATCAAAGATATCATCAGGCAATAGATCGTCATCATTAGAATATACTAAATCATATTTGTATTGTCCTTTTAAACTGTTTTGTTTTACATTATAATGTAATTTTATTTCAGTAGGCATTTCTTTATTAAACTCTTCACACTTTTTATGGATAAGTTTCAAATTTTCATTCCCAATTCTTAATGTAGCCTTCTGGCTTTCTCTTGAAACATCATACACTACATTATGTTGACCCTCAAAGTTTTTTATTGCTTCATTTAGTTGATGTTTATGAACAATCTTTCCGTTGATTTTGTAGAAAACATCAAAAACATACATTTTTGGTTCATAAGAACAATATATATATATGTCATCTGCTTTATTATCGACATACTCTAAACAAATGGCCACCATATCTGCTTGGTACTCTGAAAAGTAATCTTCAAATACCTTTTCCATACCTATACCTCCTAATTCTCTATACTAATGAATCTCACACGTCCATCTATTTCATATTCTATATCGAAACCACTCGGTCTAATTTTATCTCCATCATAATTAACTTTAACATTGACGGAAACAAATTTCCCTTGTTTTATAGCCGTAGCCCATTGATTTTCTAACTTCTTGTATTTACTCAAATTTACACTACCCGATTGAGATACAAGATTATCTAAATCAGGAGAACCTCCAAATCTATCAGCAGCTAAGTGTCCAGCATGATCTCCGGCTTCTTTTCCTGGCGTATTAGATTTATGCGGTAATCTACTATCTCTTTCTGTTAATTTTAAGTCATCTGCATTAAACTCTTTAAGTCTCCCCATGTTGTCTGTCTCATATAAATACTCATATTCTCCTGCTTGATACTTAACATTTGGTTTTAACGTTCTATCTTTAAGCATATGACTTCCGTCTCTAATAATATCATCTGGAACCTGACTGGTTTTATTACCCGTACCCTTAGGAATATTCTTCCCTGAAACATCCTCTACTTTGCTATCCTTCGCCATAAATTTCTGATAGGCTTCCTTAATTGTCTGCTTTTCCATCACAACTTGCCGAAGGTTTGGTCCTCCTGCGAGGGAAACTTGTTCCACATTTATCCGTTTAGGAATTTCTTTTTTACCTATTTCTTCACCTATATTTTTTAACGTGGTTTTTCCTGATCTCGCTATGTCTGTTATTGTAGCTTGAACTTTCTGAACCTGGTTTTGGGCAAATTCCTTACTATAAGGGATGAACTTTGTCCCAGTTGTTACTTTGTTCTAAACCTTGCCTGAGGACAGTACATACTGTGAATCTGTATAATCGATATTTTTTTCTATAGGATCATTTTAAGACCTCACGGCCTATTATCTGGAGTACCAGATATAGCTTAAGATGATACCTATTCATTTTTCAACCATGAAAAGACCTTAACTATTTGCGTTAAGGTCTTACAAAAGAACAAGACTTTGCTTATCCTCCTTTATTGTTTCTTAAGGTATTCTTCTAGAATCCCTTTATCATATTCAGATTCAGGTAAAAGATCCAAACGAGTATATTCCCAGATAACCCTTCTTTCATGATCATCAGCATCTGATAAATCTTCATAATCATAATCAGCCTTAAATTTCCCTGTACTTTCTAAGGTAAAAGTTAAATTGGTCCATTGTTCTTGATTATTATTTTTAAATTCATCTGACAATACTTTTAATTGATCTAATAATTGATACCATAATTTATCATATTCTTCTTCATTTAATCTATATATTTCAGGTATATCATGACTATAAATAGGCACTTCACTATTAGTAGTATAATAAAAAAAGAAAGCAGTACCGGTACCGTCACCAATTTCACCGTACATTAATACCTTTGACCATTCCTCTGGTATAGTTTCATTAATAGTTTGAGCTATTTGTTGATAAATACTATTCAGTTTTATTTCATTCATATTTACCTACCTCCTGATCTATTTTCAAAAATCCTTCTCTCCCAACGACTATTATCAATCTTATAATTTATTCTAAAACTAGCGGGCCGCTTAGAATCTCCTTGATAAACCGGAGTAATTTTCACTTCAACTTTTTTTGGAGGATTGCCGTCTAAGGCTTTAGTCCAAGATATTTCAAGTTTTTTCCATTCTCCCATATTCAGGTTTGCATTCATTGGAACAAGGTTGTCTAGATGACCAGATCCTTTAAATATGCTGGCAATTAAGTGACCCCCTTGATCATCTGGCAAGCGATCTTCTCTTCCAGCAATTCGTTGTGCATAGTTGTTACGTTTGCCACTGCCTAAGTCGAGAGAACCTTCTACACTTGTTATCCGACCTTTTTCATCCGTTTTATATACATGACCTCCAGGGGATGAATATTCAATATTCGGTTTTAATAATTTCTTCATTCGCTCTCTTGTATAGTGCTTTCCATACTCCACTTTTGTAATTTCATTGGATCCTTTTGCGGTAACTACGTGGCTCTTTCCAGCCCCACTATCTTCTTTCACTGCAAACTTCTGTACAATATCCTGAATCGTCGTCTTATCAAACGTAACATGTTTGAAATTGACTCCATTCGTTGTGGCTAATTCCTCAACTCTGATTCGAAGTGGCACTTCCACTTTGCCAAATTTTCTGCCGAAGGCTTGAACTTTCTGAACCTGCTTTTGCGCAAATTCTTTACTATAAGGGATAAATTTTGTCCCACTTGCTACTTTATCAGCGACCTTAGCCGCACCTGCAACCCCACCAATTCCAAGTGCCATTATCAGCCCGTTCTGGCGCTGTTCCTCGGTTAGTTGGTTGCCGAACATATCTTTTGCCGGTGACTGCTTCGCCGAGGCCCTTGGCTGCGGTGAGTCCATACAGTCCGTATTCGGTTTTCTGGAGGAGGCTAAAGCCTTTTGTCACCAGCCATGGTTATAATCCTTTTGACCTTAAATACAAAATAAACCAAATTTTAACTTAATTCAGTTAAGATTTGGTTTATCTACATATTATTTATTATTTCCCCAAAATTAAGTATTTGTTTTTACTTGGCGACAAGTAAATTGTCCATGAACTCTTTAAAATTTCCAGATATCGGTTTGATAAATTCTTTCCTTAACTCGTTATCTTCTTCAAAATAGTCCATGTCACAAAAATATACTTTACCTTTTTGTTCTCTATCTAAAGATAAACAGATTAAACTATTAGCCGGATCTAATCCTATAGGGAGAAAATCTTTTGGTACTATCTTGCTTTCATTATACTTAATGAAATTACTTTCTAGATTTTCATCTATTTCACTTGATAAAGGAAAAAATAGTATAATCGAGGAAGTGATTGTATGATCTTTTGTTTGAAATCTTCTATTTACTGCTTTTCCGCCATTATTAGATAATAAAAACCTACTAAAATCTTTCGGTAATACTATATTAAATTTTTTCTCAAAATTTTCAAGTTCACTTACCGAAATTTTTTTAAATGCGTATTCAAACTTGTATTCCATTTTATTTTTTGCTCCCCCTCCTACTTTGTATCTTCTAAAGAATATAATTGCTTCAACAAATCATTAAATGTATCACACACTAATAATGACGTTTCCTCTTCATGATTGAGAAAAACTATTTTGGGAGAAGAATGATTATTTCGATAATCAAAGCATAAGTAGTTTCCAAATGGATCTCTAGCAAAAGGCACAATTCCTTTTAATGTTGGACCAGTAAATCTCTCATAAAACATTTCTATATTTATATCATTATCAGTAAAGCTAATTAAATCATTAAATACTCCCTGTTGCCCTTCACTGAAATTAAAGATATTAGGTTCTGGAAAACCTCCGTTATATTTCATAACACATATTTTGTAATCATCAGGATATTCTATATCAAACGCTTTTTCAATCGAAGCTATTACACTCTCATCGGGCTTTTCTTCCTCTACAAATAGCCACTTTTTCAATCCCATGTTACCATCTCCAGAATCTCTTTTTTTATAATACCCTTTCTTCCCGATTCACCACCGCCCCATATAGCTCTTCCACCAGTATGTCCGGCTGCTTGGTGTTCAAAATAATCCACAATTTGCATTCTACCTGATTCCTGATGATGATGCCAAGTAAGTGTTTTTGGAACTCTACCTTCTTTTAATAATTCATATTCTTTTGCAGTGAACTTTTCAGCTAATTCTGGATTCCTGATTACTTCTTCATATAAGGTTTTAGATAAATACTCAAATTGTACGGCATCTGTTTCTAAATAATATTTTTCTGGTAAGAAAATTTCATATTTTGAATGAAAAATCGGGAATCCACCTTTATCATAATTCACTTGATATTCTTTGCCGTTTTTGGTTGAAATAAAAGTGTACAGTGTAGTTCCGTCTTCATTACGTTCTTTATATTTATAATTTCTTGGTTGGTTAGGTCTTCTCGCATATGCTGGTAGTTTTCTAGCTGCTTCAACCATCGCATCATCGGCCTTCACTTGGTTTACAGAAGAAAGTCTCTTCACTGCAAACTTCTGTACAATATCCTGAATCGTCGTCTTATCAAACGTAACATGTTTGAAATTGACTCCATTCGTTGTGGCTAATTCCTCAACTCTGATTCGAAGTGGCACTTCCACTTTGCCAAATTTTCTGCCGAAGGCTTGAACTTTCTGAACCTGCTTTTGCGCAAATTCTTTACTATAAGGGATAAATTTTGTCCCACTTGCTATTTTATCAGCGACCTTAGCCGCACCTGCCACCCCACCGATTCCAAGTGCCATCATCAGGCCGTTCTGGCGCTGTTCCTCAGTCAATTGGTTTCCGAACATGTCTTTGCCGGTGACCGCTTCCCCGAGTCCGTTGGCTGCGAGGAGTCCGTATATCCCGTATTCCGTTTTCTGGAGGAGGCTAAAGCCTTTTGTTGTTTTATAGGCATCTAGCGCGTGGTTCGCTGCGTTGAGTCCTTTGGCCGTTTTGTATATAGCGCTGCCGCCTTTGATGGCCCGGCCAGCCCAGCCGACGACGGGGATGAATCCAGCGGCGGCCATGGCGCCGGCGGCGATTCGTTCGGCTTCGGACAGCTTGCGGCCCGTTACTGGATCTACTCCGGTTGATGCCCTGATTGAATCATAATATCCCGTGAATTCCCCTGTAAAGGTTTTTGTCGTATCCCAAGCTTTTTCATACCACGGTCGATTTTCGAGTTCTTCCATTTCACGTTCGATTTCCTTGGCTTCGGCTTGTTGCTTTTTGAAGGTCTGATAGTCTTTCATCTGACCGGCTACTTCATCCTTCACTTGATAGACGTCACTATTTTTAAATGCCGTTTGGTTGAAAGTCATCGGCGAAACGTTGCCATCCTGTTTGGTGGCATCAAGCAAGGCACGGAAAAGGCCTACAGCCACGTTTTCCTGCCCGACGGACACATCATACTCCTCGACCAATTGCCGGTCGACGTTCTCTACCTTTGTCATGGTGTCATCCAGTCTCTGTCCGGCCAACGTGATTTTTTCATTAAAGTCTTTTTGGTCGAACATATTGAGAGGAAGGATATCATCAATACTGTTCAGGATCCTTTGGAGATCGCTCGCTTGTTCATCGACAAGCGACTTCGCTTGGTTAATGCCATTCGAGACTTCGCCGTCTAAAAAGGGAACCTCAACCACCGTATTTCCGGAGAGGTCTGCCTCTTCCAGACTGGCTGGAACGCCTTCCAAAAAACTGATCTGGGTAGTGAATAGTTCCATCCAGGCGTCGGCCACCTCGATTTGCGCTTCATAGAAGCTTTTGATGGCAGCGGCACCGGCCCCTTGAAACTCGTGATCCAGGCCGACGATACCCTGAAATTCCTTTTTCAGCGCGACGACTTGCTCCTTTAGCTTTTCATATTGTTCGGCACGCGACTTGGTCGCAGCCTTCAATGTATTCGCTTCGTATATTTTCATCGCGGCTGATACCCATGTGAAGACGAATGGGCGATGGCTTCATCCTGTTCTTTTAATAAGTCAATGTTAGCACGTGTTTCTTCTACATTTTTTTGGACGATTTTGATATATTGCTCAAAGACCTTCTCCAGGTTGGTTTCACGATCAATCCACTTCGAGGTGAATTCCAATTTATTGTTGCCAAGTTCGCCTGCCGGCAGATTTCCAAGCGTGACTGTACCAAGTGCCGTATTCACTTGATCGACTTGCTTCGTTACGGCAGGATGATTCAGTTTGATTGTCGTCATTAAAACAACCACCCTTTTAAATATGATATTTTACTTTCCAATTGATCAATGACGGCTTCTCCTTTTCCTAAAAGAACATCCGCTTCATGCGCTATGGTGCCTGCTGCACTCAGAGCTTTTTTCTCTATATTCAGCATCGTGATTTTTCCCTCGATTTTCTCTTGGTAGTCGTCATAATCATCATAAATGATCGTTGACATACCCTTATATGCATCACTGCGGGCATCTTGGAAGTCTTCAGCACGATTTCCTGTCCAGCTTTTTGCTAAGTCCGGATTTTTAATTTTACGGATTTCCCCCAGACATGTATTCTGTTCTTCTTTGATTTGTCTTTTTGCCTGCTCCAAACGATTGATTTTTTCATTCACATTGGACATTTTACTGGAGAGGGCAGAGTGAATTTCACTCAGTGAATTTGCATACACTTAAAAATCACCTCAAACATACTATTATCATTGGGTAGACTGTCATATTTTTCATATTTTTTATTATAAGGATTATAGTCTTAGAGTTAAATAGGGATAAATAAGCTATTTATGCTAGGTCTTTAGGGAATTCATCCCATACGGGACAATTCCAACTTAGACTTTCCACCCTTGTTTTTCCATTTTTAAACATAAAAAAAGAGTGCAGGCTGCACCCTCTAAAATTCATACTTTTTTTAATGCATTATCTCAATTCCTTTTCGTCAAATAAATGCGGAGCTTTCACCTTTTTCCCTTTTTTATGATTTGGATTAGGTTTTTTAGCTTCCAATTTAGCTTGGTCATAGACAGCGGTGCCGACAATTTCAGCAACATCTTGAAGCTTTTCTTTTGAGATTTTATCAATGGTATCATCAGGAGTATGATACCAAGGTTCTGATGGACTGTGTATGAATAAAGCAGCGGGAATCCCAGCCTCAGCGAAAGATACATGGTCACTTCGCCCGCCTTGTCCATATGGAGCCGGCTCACCATTCAGTCTTGTACTTGATTCCTGAGCCAGCTCGGTTACAAGGTTCATTTCTCCATCATTAGTCAAAATAACCAAATCCCCAGCGTCCCTGCTTCCTACCATATCTAGGTTGAAGTTGGCAATCGTCCGCTTGATATCTTCATCAGAGAGGTTGTCCACATAATGCTGCGAACCTAGCAGTCCATTTTCCTCGGCGCCAAAGGTAACGAAACGAATTTCCGTATCTGTAGGAAGATTCTTCAAAACACGTGCAAGTTCAAGTGTAACGGACGTTCCTGATGCATCGTCATTCGCTCCAGGTGCCCCGGCGACGGAATCATGATGACCTGTGATATAAATGATATCGCTCTTCTTTGCTGTATTGTTCTTGGTTGCTTTTTTTGTGGCCACTACGTTATAAGAGGTTTTTTCTCCAGAATAAGCCCCTTCAATTTTTAATGATGCCGTTAGCTTAACTCCAGCATTCAATTTTTCAAGCAGGGCTTCTCCATCCTTTTTCGTTATCGTGACAGATGGAATATACTTATCATTAGCCCCTCCAAGGGTCCCATTTAATTCCCCATCTGCATTATTGAATAGGATGACACCTGCTGCCCCTTTTTCTGCTGCATTCAATACTTTCTCTGCAAAAGTGAGGCTGCCTCTTTGAATAAGGGCAATCTTCCCTGTAACACTCGCTTTTTCAAGCTCTTCCTTCGTTCCTAAACCGGCGTATACCATTTCACCGGATAGATCACCATTTACTGAATAGGTTAAATGGTTTGATTGGATTTCCCCATCAAATCCGTCAACGGACAGCTCGACCAGATTTGGGTCTGTATAGGATAAAAAACTGAACTCTTCAATATCGGCCTTATAGCCATAAGATTTAAATTGCTTTTTGATGAACTGGACAGCCTTATACTCAGATTCCGTACCGGCTACTCGAGGTGTTTGTGAGAGGTATTCAATATTTTTGTAGATTTTGTCGACATCGATCCTTTTAACGATTTGCTTGTCTGTGGACGGCGCATGATGTACTGGAGAAGTATTCGGTGTTGCTAAAGCAGTAGTAGTGGTCCCGGCTGCCCCTAATGATAATGCTGCGACTAATGATAAGGATAGAAATTGTTTTTTCATAGATTGCCTCCCAGTTTAATAGATTCCCTCTATTATTTTACAATATATAGAAATTTATAACTAGGTAGGTTTATCCCTATTAATCTGTGCCTAAAGTAACGAATTTACAAATTTAAGAAACTAGCGAGAAATTTGACCTGCGCCAAAAGTTGTATTTAATTAAATAATTTGTCACATTATATAAAAATTCCTGCGATTCAAACAGGATTTTCGCCTTTCTTCGGGAAAATAGTACAAAGACAAAATGACTTTAATCAGGGAAGAAGGCGCGAAGATGTCGATAACTAAATTTGTGATGCCGGAAGTTATTTTTGGAAAAGGTTCTATTGAACAAGCTGGCGAGGCTTGCTTGCGGTTGGGTGCCAAAAAGACACTGATAGTTAGTGATTCCGGTGTAGCCAATGCTGGTTGGCTTGATATTGTCATGGAAGCCTGCCAAAATGCGGGGCTTGCTTTTGCCACCTTCATTGAAACGACGACGAATCCGAAAGACAGGGAGATCGAAACCGGTTGTTTATTTTTTAATGATCATGAATGCGACGCCATCATAGGTGTGGGGGGAGGAAGTGCCTTGGATGTGGCAAAAGGGATCGCCCTTTTGGCAACGAATGGTGGAACCATCAGTGACTATGAAGGGGTTGATAAAGTCCATTCTCCTCTACCCCCTATGGTGATGATCATGACCACTGCCGGATCGGGTTCGGAAGTCTCACAGTTTTCTGTGATTGTCGATTCGTTCCGGGAGAAAAAAATGACGATCATTTCAAAATCCCTCGTTCCTGATATTGCGATTGTTGACCCGGCTACCTTAACGACCTTAGAAGCAGATTTGACCGCCGCTACTGGAATGGATGTTTTGACACACGCCATTGAATCCTATGTATCTATCGCTGCAACTCCTTTGACCGATGTACAAGCCAAAAACGCCTTGTCCATTGTTTCCCGTTACCTACGCCCTTCCGTTGCGTCTAAACATAATGAGGAAGCAAAAGAAGCGATGGCGATGGCCAGCCTGCAAGCCGGTCTTGCCTTTTCCAATGCCATATTGGGAGCAGCCCATGCAATTTCACATGCCATTGGCGGAAAGTACCTGCTTCCGCATGGTGAAATCAATGCTATCCTTCTCCCCCATGTCATGGACTTCAACCGAATTGCGGCCCCGAAGCGATTCAGCCAAATAGCAGAGATCATGGGGATTGATACGAGAGCTTTAACTGAGCAGCAAGCCGGCACCGCTGCCGTACACTTTGTAAGGGACTTGTCCCAGGATATCGGGACACCCAGGAGCCTAGGTGACGTGGGCATTACCAAAGACATGATTGATACAATAGGAATGACCGCCCTCGAGGATGCCTGCATGATTACGAACCCTCGGGATATGTCATTAGAACAGATTAGGCAGTTGCTCCTTACAGCACTATAAGAGGTGAAAACATGAACAAATCTGAGTTGATCGATTTAATGACAGGCGTTAAGTCTTCGAAAAAAACATATTACACGGAACTTAAGAAAACCGTGGATCAGTTGAAGAAGAAAAATATGCAGCTTGAAATTATGAACGATATCACTAAAAACATGAATATAGACATGGATATTCACGAAATTCTCCGAAATGTTATCTCAAAACTCAAGCACTTAATTACATTCGATGACAGTCATTTTGTCATTTTATACGAAGAAGAACCAACTCTTCTCCATATTTGTCCTAATGGCCAATGCGAGCTTGAAATTGAATCCAAAAACCTATTACACCCTTTTCAGGACTTCTCATCTGCCTTGAAAGACGAACAATCCATTCAGGTGGAAATCAAAATGCTACCAGACTTCCCGGAAAAAAAAAGACTGCTATCACTTGAGATTGAAACGCTTCTATTGGTGCCCCTGTATGGGAAAAATAAAAAAATAGGGGTTTGGACCTTCGGCAGAAAGAAAAAGAAAACGTGGCATAAGGATGAGTTGGATTTTCTTGAGCAACTTTCCAGCCAGCTTGCACTGACTTTGGAGAATGCCCAGCTCTATAAAGAAGTTCTCCATTCCAAACAAGAATGGGAGGATACCTTCAAGGCCGTCGAAGATATGATCATCGTCTTTGATCGCCAAGGAGAAGTCTACCAATCTAATGATGCAGCCAGAGCTTTTTTTGACTTAAGTCCTTTAATTGAGAAATCTCAGACTCTGATTCAAGATACCTTTGTACAGGATAAGCCAGGGTTTCAAGAAATTTTGCTTCAGCCTGAAGCGATCTTGGAAATGCATGCCTATCCGATTCAAAATAAGGATCAACAGGTCTATGGAGTCATTGCTTATTATAAAAATGTCACCGAGAGAAGACAGATGGAAGCTCAATTGTTACATGCTGGCAAGCTCGGAGCCATCGGCGAAATGGCAGCTGGAGTTGCCCATGAATTGAATAGCCCATTAACGGCCATTCTTGGAAACTCACAGCTTTTATTACGGAACACTTTACCAGACAATGAAGATTATATGCTTCTAACCGATATTAAAAATTGCGGCGACCGGTGCAGGCAAATCGTGAAAAGTTTACTTACCTTTTCCCGTCAAGATGAATATAGATTCCACTATTACTCTATTAACGAGGCCATACATCAGGTAATGAACCTTCTGAAGTTTCAACTAGGGAAGAAACAAATTTCCCTTCATCTTTCCCTTCAGGAAGATCTTCCTTTCATAAAGGGAAGCCAGCCCCAGATAGAACAAATAATCATCAATTTGCTATTGAATGCCAAGGATGCATTGGATGATTGTGATATATCGGAAAAGTCCATTACGATTCATACCTATTCTGAAGAAGAATTCATGGTGGTGAAGGTTGCTGATAACGGGGCTGGGATTGAAGCAGAGCGGCTGCCGCTCATTTTTCATCCTTTTCATACGACTAAGGACCGTGAAAAAGGTACAGGCCTAGGATTATCTGTGAGCCTTGGCATTGCGAAAGACCATGGAGGCAAAATTGACGTAATAAGCGCAACTGGAAAAGGAAGTGTATTTTTCCTGAGGCTTCCCTTGCAGCCAGAAGATGAAAGGAGATGATGAGATGATTCATTTACTTGTGGTAGACGATGAAAAAGAAGTTGGTACCTTTTTATCCCGCCTTTTTTCGATGAAAGGATATCACGTACAGGTCGTGAACAGTGGAAAGGAATTTCACCAAATAGATTTTAATCAGCAGCGCTTTAATGCCGCGATGATAGACCTAAAGCTTCCAGATTGTGATGGCCTTTCTCTCCTGCAGCATCTGAAACAAAAACAACCGCTTTGCAAGGCACTGATTATGACCGGATACAGCACAGTCAAGACCGCTGTCGAGGCAATGAAACTTGGAGCGAGTGATTATATGGAAAAACCCTTTGTGGATATTGAAGTATTGGAAAAGCAACTTGACAACCTATTGAATGAAAACGACGATTTGAATCAACACTTTATCCATAACCTTGCCAAAGAGTCGGGTCTCATTGTAGGAGAAAGTTTATTAATGAAGGAACTGATTGAAATGGCTTTCAAAGTGGCTCAAAAATCCGTCAATGTCTTGATCGAGGGAGAAACAGGGAGTGGCAAAGAAGTACTTTCCCGTTTCATTCACTCAGCAAGCCCGCGATGCCACGAGCCCTTTATTGGTATTAATTGTGGAGCAATCTCGGAATCCCTTCTCGAAAGCGAATTATTTGGGCATGAAAAAGGGGCCTTCACCGGAGCAACCCAACAACGAAAAGGTTTCTTTGAAATTGCAGGGAATGGCACCCTTTTCCTCGACGAAATTGCCGACGCGAGTCCGGCCATACAAGTCAAATTGCTTCGAGTTTTGGAAACACGGGAATTTATGCGTGTCGGAAGTAGCGGAACATTAAGAACAAATGCCCGCTTAGTAGCCGCCTCCAATGAAAATCTGCAGCAGGCAGTTGAAAAAAACAAATTCCGGGAAGACCTATTTTATCGACTGAACGTCGTCACTCTTGATATCCCCGCCTTGCGTAACAGAAAAGAAGATATTCCCCTCCTTGTCCGACATTTGGTTGAAAGAACTGGCCAGGCAGATATCTCCTTTTCCAATGAAGCTATTGAAAAATTACAGCAATACGACTGGCCCGGTAATATACGCGAATTATCTAATGTAATCATGCGAACTCTCACTCTTGCTGACCATAAACAGGAAATCTCGGCAAATGATATCCTTCTATCTACCAACCAGGTTACTCCAATAAAAAAAGACCCGCCGAATGCGAATCAGTCGACTGAAAATCATCTCGAAGAATGGCGTAAACAGCTGGTTGCCGACTTTAATGAGAAAGATGAACTAATGCTCGAGGAAATCCTTAAGGAAATCAAACAACTCGAATCTACAATTGGCAAAGAACTCGTCATGCAGGCACTTCAAAAAACCTATGGAAATCGAAATGAAGCGGCAAAGCGTTTGCAGATCTCCATGAGAAAATTGCGATATATATTAAATGAGAAGAATCAGACATAATCTAATTATAGAATTCTTATAAGCTACCTAGAACAAACGAGGGTGCCCGATTTTAGGACCCCCTCGTTTGTTTATTTCTATTCTAAAGTTAATACGATTCGTCCGTTGATTTCGCCCTTTTCCATCATTTGAAACACGTCGTTGATTTCATCAAGCGTTCTCGTTTCAATATTCGTCCTTACTTTGCCATCAGCCGCAAATTGAACAGCTTCTTGTAGATCTTTTCTTGTACCAACGATTGACCCTTTTACAGTCACCCCATTTAGTACCGTATCAAAAATTGGAATTGGAAGTTCGTCATTCGGCAATCCGACAACGACCAATGTTCCACCCCTTTTAACTGAACTGTAAGCTTGTTCGAAAGCTTTTTTCGTAACCGCTACAGAAATGGCTGCTTGTACTCCACCAACTTTTTCCTTTATGGCTTGTACAGGATCGCTCTTAAGACCATTAACCGTGAAATCTGCTCCTAATTCTGTAGCCAGATCAAGCTTATCATCTTGAATATCAACGGCAATGACATTAAAGCCCATAGCTTTCGCGTATTGAAGAGCAACATGACCCAATCCACCAATTCCATAGATTGCTACCCAATCTCCAGGTTTAGCTTCTGACACTTTAAGCGCTTTATAAGTCGTTACACCAGCACAGAAAATCGGTGAAACTTCCGCAAAGTCAAGCCCTTCAGGAACCTTGACCACATATTTTGCTGGCGCTTTGCAATATTCCGCATAACCGCCATCCACAGAATATCCTGCATTCAATTGATCCAGGCAAAGCGTTTCCCGTCCAGTCAGACAGTATTCACAATCGCCACATGCCGAGTAAAGCCATGGAATCCCAACGCGGTCACCAACCTTTAATGTAGTAACGCCTTCTGCCACCTTCTCAATAATGCCTACACCCTCATGTCCAGGAATAAGTGGCAGCTTCGGTTTTACCGGCCAATCACCATGTACCGCATGTAAATCGGTATGACACACGCCACATGCTTTAATTTTCACTAATATCTCACCATATTCTAATTCTGGGATTGGTACATCTTTAATCTCAAGCTCTTGATTAAATTCATTGACGACCGCCGCCTTCATTGTCTTAACGTCTTGTATTTTTTTTGCATCCGCAGTACTTGCCCCTTGTTTTACATTCATGATTCATATTCCTCCCTTTTTTAAGTGGATATTTCTCACTTCCACTTATTTATGATGCAAGTGCCATGCCAGAAGAATAAAGCCCGGACAACAGTCTTTTCAAAAAAAAATGCCGAAAAGTCGGCCCATTTTGACAAAAATGCGGCTCAATCTGGACGAAACCTGGTTTGTATATTGCTGACCAAATAGCTCACCCTATAAATAGGAGGTGTCCAAGCATGGACCAATTTGAAAAAGCATATGAATCCTACAAACAGCAGGGAACCCCACAAGTAAATCAACATGATACAACTGGAAAAGAAGAAATTATCGCAGTACGAAAAAATGAAGATGACAATATTATTGCCATCAAAACAAACTCTGGGCGGGAGCTTGACTATCCCACCGCTCTTTCGGAAGCTAAGGCAGGCAACCTCGCCAATGTTGATGTCTTCCATAAATATGGCCGTGACATATTGCGGAGTGAGCCCGATGGGGTAAAGGAAAATAACCTGGATGAACTACCAGAGTTCTAACTATTTGAAGAAGCTGCCTCACGTATGGGCAGTTTTTTTCTGTCAGGGGGGTTAAACAAAAAGGAACCAGCATAGTAGCTGGTTCTCCATAATTCCGGTTCGCCTTAAAGATGCGGTACAGCTCTGTTTTAAAATTGCAGAGTTATTTGAAGTATGGTCTACCTAAGAAGTCTCTCACCATCATTTTATTTTTCATACCGATAGGATTCAGAGATTTCGAGCAGTTGGCCACAGGATTCCACCACTTCGATGATTTCTATCCAAGACATGTCCAACCCAAGTTCATTAGCATGAGAAATCTTATCCCGTAATTTCCGGATGGCATTCGCATCTTTCTTTCCTTTACTTTTAGAAGGAATTTGGAAGAAGGACCTCAATTCCTGATCTTTATGAATGATATCGAATTTATCACTGATTTGCAGACACTCTATTAAATTGATATCCTCATTTTTATCGATTCTCCTCCTATATAATTCGGTAGCCTTTTCTAAACGATCTCCGCTGATCATTGGATACCAACTGTCATCCCCGAATTTATCCATGATGATATCGCTCATCCTCATTTCCAAAAGGGTAATATAGCCAAAAATCAGCATTCTGATTGGAGGCTTTTGCAGATCAGCGTGGGTAATCAACTTTTTAATTGAATTATTTTCTAACACGAACACCCTCGTTTTATTCTTAAAAATATGGAGAAGTTGAATCAAAGGGGTTGAATCCGAAACCAATTCTCTTGGTGTAAAACATTTCAAATACTCCGCAATCTTGCCTTCACCAAGTTCTTGCCTTTCGATATATCCGATAATTTCCCCTTGATCCTCTACGGCCAATATATCGAAATTCTTTTTTTCCAATTCTTTTTGTATCTCCAGTGCTAAATCGTTTTTATGGCAAAACTCAAGCTCCTGGGCAATGCTCTTAACCGTGATATTTTCTTCATAAAGAGTTTTAAGACTGAGATAACTGCTATTGTTTTTTTTATAGCTTCCATTGAACATCTTTAACCCTCCACTTACGAACTTTCTTAACGATTTGCCTATGCGCCATGTTGAACAAACCTCCCCTAATTAGACCGTTAATTTACATCTGCGGTCAACTTTTCAGAAGAAAATGGGAGCAAACCTATTAGGAACAAGTTAAAAGCTTATAACTAAAAACCCAGTAATAAAAAGGGAACAGGTAATGTCTCTCGTTATCAACAAATAAAGTCCACCAAAGTGGACTCATTTCCATTCTATGTGGTTCTTTTTGGTACGATAAATCAAAATCCATCAACTGCCTTACCTACTACTGCTTCCTCATTCTGCTCTTCTTCCCATGCCTTACAAACATCAACCCAATCCTTCGCTCCTGAATATTCAAATAATTCAGCGAGTTTAAGTTCTATTGCAGAGTTCGCACTTCCACATGCTGGGAATAAAGACTCAAAGCGCTTCATCGACACATCAAGGAAAACATCTAGGTCATTTGCCAACCCAAACGGGCAGACTCCTCCAATGGCATGACCAGTCTGTTCAAGCACATCCTCAGCTGACAACATTCGTGCCTTGAACCCGAACGTCTGACGAAATTTCTTATTATCCACTTTTGCGTCTCCTGCTGCTACGACCAAAATTGCATGCTCACCTTCCCCCTTAAAGGAAAGAGTCTTAGCAATCCGCGCTGGAATAACACCGATGGTTTCTGCTGCTTCAATCACCGTAGCACTCGATGTTTCGAACTCCATTACATCGCCTTCCCGACTCCATTTTTTAAAATGGCTTTTGACACTCTCGATCGACATAATTTATTCACTCCTTTGAAGTACATATTGAAATAATATCATCCTTCTTTGCAAAAAATCAAAACTCCTTTTGGACTGCCCTCCCTGAAAACTTATATATATTAAAACCATTCTTTACAAATTGACGAAACAAGCCTACATGGGATACTATTAGTCTTCTGGCAAAAGCCTAAACGTGGTTCGTAACCATCCCACGATAAAAAACTAGGGAGAGAGTAAAATGAATGTTCGTACACTCGTGATAAGCGGGTTATTGGCCGCCTTATATGTGGTGGTCTCATTTGTGTTTCAACCAATATCATTTGGAATATACCAATTTCGGGTTCCGGAAATATTGAATCATCTGATTGTATTTAATAAAAAATATATCTACGGCATAGTGGGCGGCGTTTTCATATCGAATCTGCTCTTTTCGCCGATGGTGCCATATGATTTGATATTCGGGGTAGGGCAATCTCTGCTTGCCTTATTGCTTGTCATTTTTGCCTCACGCTTCATAAAGAGCATTAAAGGACGGATGATCGTTACGATTATCTTTTTCACGTTCACAATGTTTTTAATTGCAATCGAACTGAACCTTGCCCTGGATTTACCATTCTTGTTAAGCTGGATGACCACGGCTGTCGGTGAGTTCATCGTCCTTTTAGTTGGTGCGCCAATTATTTATGGAATGAATAAAAGAATTCAGTTTGAAAAGTGGCTATAAAGGAATCTTCGCGTTGTTAACCCACTATAATGGAAAAGAGCTGTCTGCTTCATGCGGAAGCTCTTTTTTTCACCATTGAACCTGAAGATGATAAACTATTAGTATGAATGGTGGTGACCTTTTGAAAAAAATACTGACCTTAATCGGTCTACTGGTAATAGTAATATTTATCGTTTCCAATGCAGAATTGTTCACCATGGTTTGGAAAAGTGATTTGGATTCAGTTATAACCATATTGACAGAAAACCTTTTGCTTACTTTTGTTGTGACATTTGTGTTGATGATTGTCCAAAATTCTTTTACCATTATACCCTTAATTTTACTCCTAACCATCAATGTCGCGATATTTGGATTCATATATGGGTACCTATGGAGTTGGGTTACAAGTGTCGTTGCATCAGGATTCATTTTTTATGCAGCCAGGAACTGGTTTCAGGCACCTCTCTTAAAGAAAATGGGCCCAAAATGGAAAGAATCCGTTGTAGAGCATGGATTTATGTACGTGTTTACCGGAAGGATATTCCCACTCATACCAACAAGTTTAATTAACTTGGCAGCAGGAGTCAGTTCTGTAACCTTCAAGGATTTTTTATTAGCGACCGCACTCGGCAATCTTATATACTTTTTCTTTCTATCCTTAATCCCTTATGGTCTCCTATCTGTGGAAATGAACGAATATACACTAGCTGTACTCGCCTTCCTCTTCTTACTATTTTTCCTTATCTATAAACGCTTTAAGAAGAAAAAGAAAGTAACCTTCTTCAGGAAAAACAGGTGACTGTTAGGGTTCCTGTTTTTTTATTTATGATTCTGCATATATTTTTCTTTGATAGTTTGTTAAAATGTGTATGTATTTTTAACCTTTGAAATGTCGTAAATCAGGGAGAATCTCCATGTCCAAACGCTCCATTTTAGTACTATATATCCTATTTGGGACTCTTACACTAGTCGTGTTCGACTACTTTTTAACTACTAATATTGAAAACAAAGAGGTCTTTATTCAACTCCAAAGAGCAGAAGGAATTGTTTTTCTTTTAACAATAGGCTTGATTTTATTTCTTTATTTGGCTAAAAGAGAAAAATTCAAGCAATTAAAAGAAGAGGAACAGCGTCGTCGCACGCTCATTAATTCAATGGTAGACTTCGTTAACTTCAAGGATGGAGATGGCCGATGGCTTGAATCCAACACCTTTGGTCTGCAATTATTTCAATTGGAACATGTAGACTATAAGGGGAAAAAAGACAGTGAGCTCGCAGAATACTCCGAATTTTATAAAGAGTCGTTAATCTACTGTGAAATTTCAGATGAAGAAACGTGGATAAAAAAGGAGATTACGCGGTGTGAGGAAATCATCCCGCTACCCAACGGCAATCATAAGACCTTTGATACCATCAAAGTTCCTTTGTTCTTTGAAGATGGTTCACGAAAAGGATTAGTGGTCATTGGCAGGGATATTTCTGAAAGAGTTGTCGCAGAAAATCAATTATTTGAGAGTGAACAGCGCTATAAATCATTGTTCGAACACAACCCTTATCCGATGCTGATGCTTGATTTATCCGGAATAATTACCACCGTCAATCCAAGGTTTGAAACAGTTACAGGCTTTCATCAAGAAGAAATCCAAGGTGCCTCTTTTATTGAGTTAAACTTTTCCGCAGAAGATGAAGAACTGATTCGTACATCCTGTCAATACGTCGTGGAAAACCAAAAGGGGATAAAAAAAGGAAAAGATATAGAGTTTCTCACGAAATCTGGGAAGTCTCTTTTACTTTCATGTACATTTGTCCCGATGCTTATTGGAAATGAATTAGTCGGAATTATTACCTATGCTAAAGATGTAACTCAAATCCGAGAAACGGAAGCACGCTTAAGAAGAACCGAAAAGTTGTCAATAGTCGGTGAACTTGCTGCCAGTGTAGCACACGAAGTACGTAACCCATTAACTTCTTTAAAAGGATTCGTCCAGTTACTTAAAAAGAGCGACCACCCCTTTGAACAATACTACACTATTATGCTCAGTGAATTAGACCGAATCAATCTGATTGTAAGCGAATTACTTGTTCTTGCAAAACCTCAGGAACTCCCATTCAGTAAACACCAAATTATTGAACTGATGGATGAAGTCAAAACCTTGCTTAAACCAGAGGCAGACTCATATTCTACAAAAATATCGATAGATGTAAAAAATGAAATCCCGCTTCTTTCATGTGAGGCAAATCAGCTCAAACAAGTGTTTATAAACATGATTAAGAACTCTATGGAGGCCTCCGCCGATCACATTTGGATTGATTTCGAGCAAATAGACAATACCCTTTCCATAACCATCAGGGATAATGGAAGTGGAATCGAAAAAAATCGTTTGAAACATCTAGGAGAACCTTTTTATTCATCTAAAGAAAGAGGAACGGGTCTAGGATTGACCGTTAGCTGCCGAATTATTGAGGCGCACAGAGGAAAGGTTCGTTTTAACAGCGAGCTCAATCATGGAACCGAAGTCAAAATTGTTTTACCAATATAAGTTTCAGGACAAGCCTATTAAATCTTGTCCTTTTTTTGTAGTCTAAAAAAAGACACCTTCAAATTTTTTGAAACAGTCCCTTGGTAATATTAAAAAAGAGAGAGAACGAATTTCTTTATTTTCTCCAAAAATGAAATGGATTCTGTTGATTGATTATCCATCGGCATCATCTGGCTACCTCTGTTATTGGATTTAAGGTTTTCCGATTTACTAGATGTACTCATTTGTGTTGCTCCAACTACTGCCTCTTTTTCAGTTTTGGCATCATCTACAGTTTCTTCCTCATCCATGTCTACATCGATATCTTTATCGAAAACAAGGACGTAGGTACGTCGTGCTCCATCTTTTGAGACTGTAACTGAAATTGCCGTCTTAGCTTTATTATTAATCGTTACGGTTTTACTGCTTTCACCGTCATATTTTATCGTAGCTCCACTTGCGCTAGCTATAGCTTCAATTTGGACTGAGGTAATATCCTTATCGACTTCGATATGATATGTATGCTCATCAGAATCAAAAGATTTGTTCCACGTTCCTTTTGATACTGTCAAAGCGTTCAACACTGGTGCGTTATTGCCTTCATCACCTACGGACCCAGCTGAGATTGCCTTTTTATCAGAATCCGATAAGGTTTTTTGTGTGGAAATGCTCGCAATCTGCTGTGCTTTAGGTGCTTGGCTACTTAGCACTTGACCTTTGGATAAATCCGAAGGAGTTGATGATGGTTTGTCACCGTTATCGGAGGAAGGTTGAGTTTTACTTGTTCCTGTTGAAGATTCCTTTTTAGCTTCATCTCCTTTAGAGGTATCCTTATCTTCGGTTCTCTTTGCCTTAGCTGCAGCCCTTGTAATCGTAAGCGTGTATGTTTTTTTATCTCCATTTTCTGCTGCAACGACAATCTTCACCGTTGTCTTACCAACTGGAAGGTTCACCTTTACTCCTTTACTCGTTGCATCTATTCCATTTACGTTTACCCTTGCAGTACTGTCACTCACTGTTGGAGCCACCGTAATGGTATTGACTTTATTCGCCAAAGAAACCTTATAAGCTGTTACAGACGCATCAAATGGTAAAGAACCTTTTGATAATCCTATCGCAGTTAAAAGGTTGTCATCGCTTTCCGATTTATCAACCTGGACGGTATAGGTAGTCGTTTCATTTATCCCATCACTGACCGTGATCGTGAACGTATTCTTACCAGTTTGAAGAGAAAAATCCTCAGGCTTCCCATTTGTCAGTTGTATACCATTCACTGATACGGTAGCAGTCTCACTGGAACTCTCAGCAAGTAAGCTGATTTTTTCAACATTCTTCCCTACTTTTGCACTATACTCTAGAACATCGGTAGAAAACTGTTGATTCAATGTTATACCATCTATTTCGAGCTTAGATAGAGTATTTACTGTTTGGGCCTCTCCCTGTGTGACCGCTGTATCCTCCGTAGCCTCTGCTGTAGGCATATAAGTGAACGTTCCCATTCCCACAAGAGAACCGACCAAGATCACCTTCACACCTTTTTCTTTAAACCTTTTCTTTAACAACGCCTATCCCCCCTATTATTCCTGCAAATGTGGTAGGGTCAGGTTAACAAAGAAACCTTAATTATTTCTTAATGTGGGAACGACTAAATGGATGACATTTCCTGACGGATCCTTTGTTACAACAGCTTCTTTCTCCTGATTTATAAATGATCCTAATTGCTGTAATCGCTCTACTGTGTTTTTTCGTGCCTCTTCACTTGGTAATATAAGCGTGAACGATTTCAGTCCTACACTTGTTGCCTCCGGTGCAGGAGCCCCGACTCCATTCCATGTATTAAGGCCAATGTGATGATGGTAGTTGCCTGTCGAGACAAATAGGGCTTGCCCTCCATATCGTACAACAATTTCAAAGCCTAGTCCTTTTGTATAAAACTCTTCGGTAGCACCAATTTCTGCTACGTGTAAATGAATGTGGCCCATTACGGTTTCACTTGGCAGACCTATCCAAGGTGATTCATCATTTTCTGCTAATAGTCCTTCTGCATCAAGGGCCTCCGTACCCATTTCAACTTGCCCATTCTGCCACTTCCAGGTTTCTTCCGGCCTATCACAATAAATTTCAATTCCATTTCCGTCAGGATCCCCTAAATAAATGGCCTCACTTACATAGTGATCCGAAGCTCCTTGCAGCGGATATCGACATTGAATCAAGTGCAGTAATATCTTAGCCAAATCAGCTCTGCACGGTACTAAAAGCGCAAAATGATATAAACCAGTCGTCCTCAATTGCTTCGGTGTTACACCATCTGGTTGTTCCAAAATCAGTAGTGGTGTCTTTCCATCTGCTGTTAACACTGCTTTATCAGCAGATTGCTCAAGTACTTCGAATCCAATAATCTCCTTATAAAATTTTAAACTACGCGATAAATCCTCTATAATGATATGTACATAGCCGACATAGGTGTTGGGATAACTTTGAAATTTCATTTTCTGTCCTCTTTTCATTTTATTTACGTTAAGTGGTAAATTTATTATAGGTATTTTATTTCTTTCTAGTATTTCTTAATTTCCTTATATAAGTATTTTTTTTTCACTGTTTTTTCACATTTTTATTTTATACTGAGCTTGCATAATCTTATGAAAGGGTGATGGCGCACCAATATGAAGAATTATTTATGGCTGGTTATCAGCCTATTCAGTTTGCTTTTATATCCAGTAACGGCTTCTGGTCACGCTTCTGTTATAAGTTCTAATCCTAGTCCAAATGAAGCAATGGATACTCTTCCTGAAAAGATCAGCATTCAATTCAGTGAGAATATACAACCAGCTTTCCATTCACTTGAGGTATTCAGCCAAGATGGGGACAAAATACAAATTCAAGACAGTACAATCTCGGAACAAAGTGAAAAAATACTGGAAGCTAAGTGGAAAGGCACTATCGATGAAGGAATTTACAATATAAAATGGAGAGTGGTTTCGAGTGATGGCCACCCCATTGAAGGGACAATCCCCTTTCAATTCGGAGATTCAGCGGGCCTATCAGACCAAGATAATTCCGAAATGAATGCAGGTTTTCCGAATTCCATCAACGTTTTCCTGCAAAGTCTTCAATACATATCTTTTGCAGCCCTTACCGGAATCCTTTTTTTCCAATTATCGTTAATGAAGGATTCTCGCCTTTTTGAAGCCAGCAGAAGAGCCCGTCTATATCTTTGGCTTTCATATGCAGGTTTAGCATTTTCCATCTTCTTCAGTCTGCCTTTAAAGGTGACGATTGACGCTGGCGTAGGTTGGACTGATGCATTTAATGTGAGTTATATAAAAGAAGTATTGAATGCTACAAACTTTGGAGCCATCTGGATCGTTGAAATTCTAATATTGCTCTTTCTATTTTTAGTGATTTATTTCATGCTAGAGAACTCCCTGAATAAATCACTACCCTTCCTTTCTTTCATCATAATAGCCAGCTTGATGGTTTGTAAGGCTTCAATTGGACATACGGCAGCTGTTCCTAATCAGGTTCTGGCCGTTTTGATGGATTTCCTCCATTTATTGTCCATGGCTTTATGGTTGGGCGGCATTATGGCCTTATTGGTGATATTGCCTGGGCTTGCTGATCGGCAGACAGAAGATAAGAAAACATTTTACTGGTCAATCATTCAAAGGTTTTCCAGATGGGCATTTCTGTTTGTGATCATACTGATCGTTAGCGGGATATATAGCAGCTTACAGCATGTACCGACTATCCATTCATTGTTAAAAACAACATACGGACAATTGTTACTTGCGAAAGTTGGTCTCATGTTAGTCATGATCGTTTTAGGAGCATTTCATTTTTTCAGGGGGAAAAAGAAAGAAAAAAAACTTGGTTATAGTGTGGGAATAGAGTTTGGTGTAGGAATCGTCGTTCTCCTTGTAGCCGCTCTATTAACAAATGTCCAAACGGCCATGTCTTCTCCAGGACCAATTGAGAAAACTTTGATGACTGCAGAAAATAATGAGGTTACGTTAATGGTAACTCCTAATGAAGTCGGTGATAACCGAATCCAAGTAAACATATCCAATGATGAAGGCATGCCTTATACCGAAATTGAACAGCTTACAATCATAATGGAGCCTCTAGATACCGGCGGAGGAGAAATAAAGCTTCAACTTCAGGGAGAAAATACAGGTACGTTTACATCCAAGTCGATTCTAACCATGTCAGGAAAGTGGAAGATTCAGGTCCATGGATTAACTGAAAGTCTAGATTCAATTGATGCTGATTTTACAATATTAGTAGGAAATTCATAACAGAAGGGATTTATTCAAATGAAAAACATTTCAAAGCTTCTTATCTCTACATTTGCTGCACTATTCATTTTTTCCGGTTCAGCGAATGCACACGTTACTGTTAAGCCTAGTTCATCTGCACCTGAGGCTTGGGAAACTTATACACTTAAAGTACCCGTTGAAAAAGAAACTGCCACCACCAAGGTGACTTTAAAGATACCAGAAGGCATTACTTTTGAAAGCTACCAGCCTGTACCAGGGTGGAAAGTAACAACTGAAGGTGACAAAGAAGGTCATGTAAAAACGGTAACATGGGAAGCGACCGATGAAGGAATTGCCGCTGGACAATTCCAGCAGTTTTTATTCGTTGCCCAAAACCCTAAAGAAGAAACAAATGTAGCTTGGGATGCCTTTCAATATTATGAAGATGGTGAAATTGTTGAATGGAGTGGAGATGAAAGCTCCAACCTACCGCATTCTGTAACTGAAATTTCGGTAGCTTCCAAAGCTAATACAGGATCTGAGGGCCATAGCCATGCAGAAAAAAGTGATCACACAGCTTCAAATTCAGCCGACAGTTCAAAGGATTCTGCAAAAGCAGAAGATGATGATAACAATGAAACACTGATCATTACTCTTGCAGTGATATCTTTGATTCTCTCTATTGTAGCCCTTTTAGCAGCAATTAGGAAAAGTAAAAAATAATAATTTAGGTGTCCCAAGATTTCTTGGGACACCTTTTATTTTTAATATTCCATGACCACCGTTTTACTTGGTAGCTGAAGATTTTCTGATTCTATGGTAATCTTAATGGATTTTTCAACTCTTTGTTCCGCTATTGTTAAGTTTAGTAGCCCATTTCCTTGTGCTCTTTTGCTTATTCCCAGATCTTCCGTACTTTTCACTAACTGTGCATATAATTCCGCTTCAGTTAGCTTACGGCCAAATTCCTTTTCAGCAATCACTTTCAAGAGAGCTGCTGCACCGCTTACATGAGGCGTAGCCATAGACGTTCCGCTCAGCCTAGCATATTTATTTCCTGGATACGTAGAGAGAATATCAACCCCTGGCGCTACCAAGTCAATTTCATCATTTGTATTTGAAAAATCCGCCAAATTTCTGCTTAAATCCACGGCTCCGACTTCCACTACCTCGGGATATGCCCCTGGGTAATCCAATTCATCCGTTTCATCACGCCCATCCCCACTATTTCCAGCTGCACAAACAACAAGGATATCCTTCTGAAGCGCTCTTTGAATAAGCTTATGTTCCGTCTCATCCGGAGGACCACCGAGGGAAAGTGAAATAACTGAAACCTTTTCTTCATTAGGTCCCTGCCAATTAATCGCATACTCTAAAGCTCCATTAATCCAATTTATATCGCCTTGTCCTTTTCCATTTAATGCTTTCAACGCTAAAATACTTGCTTTCGGAGCCACACCTACTACACCAACATTATTAATGGCAGCCAAAACCGTACCGCTGACATGTGTTCCATGCCCGTTATCATCTTGGTAATCCCCGGTATTGGTAAAATCCTTTCCACCAATAATTCTTTCTTTGAGGTCTGGATGCTCCTTATCAATTCCTGTATCGATGACGGCAACGACTACGCCTTCACCATAATTGCTTTTTTCCCAAATTGCCGGGGCTTTCACAAGCTCTACACCCTCAGGAATTTTTTCTTTAACCGTTTCCATTACTTCAAGAACTTTGTAAGGTATTAATCTTTTTTCTCTTGTCATTTGATTACCCCTTCCTTCGTTCAATAAGTTAAACTGCCATCAGTGGGGGGATCATCTATCCCGTCTGGTTGCCATCTACCGTTGAAAGAGATGAGATCAAAAAACTCTTCTCTCTTAATATATACCAGATTTTTGAAAATAAAAAAGGAATATTCGGAAAATTCCGTCTAAATTACTACTTTTTATTTCTTTTTCTTGTCATTATCTGGTACCCTTATTATAGAACAAACGTTCTTATAATACTATAATAAATTTTTTATTTATGAAATTATTCTATTTTTCCATGTTAGATTTCAAAAAAAAGAAGCGACTCCGAATCGAGTCAGCCTCCCTTAAATGAACTTAAGCTGCACCGCAGCATTTTTTGTATTTTTTCCCGCTGCCACATGGACATGGCTCATTTCTTCCGATGACTGGTTCTGTATGAACATGAGGCATTTTAGCCGCTTTTGCACTCTCCATGATAATTTGTGTGCCTTTTTCCTTCATTTGCTGATAGCGCTTCTTAAACAGTTCCATTACGTCTTTACTGTACTTTAACGTGTCTTCAGCAATATCCATCGCCTTTTGCTTGGAAATATTATAATCCTCTAGGACGAATTGATTATCTCGGAATGAAACCCGAACTCCAAAATGCTGTCCGGCCTGACTGGTGGTCTTGCGCTCCTCCACGAATTCAAGGTACACTTCCTGGCAATCACATGTCTGATGCATGCAATAATAATCATATATCCAATACGTTTTATCTTCATACTTACTCTTTAAAGCAATTCCATCCTCAACGCCAAAAACATCCAAATATTTAATCGCTTTTCCATCTAGAATCTCAAATGGATCAATCGTTCTCATCTATAGACACATCCTAATTCATCAAAATTTATTCACCCTATGTATTGTACAACCTAAATACTCAATCGTCACTTGAAACGAAGCATAAGAAAGCCAGAATCCTATATGGTAAAAACCTATTAAAGAAATCTTATCGAACAAAAAAAGCAGCTGCCGCAGTGTGTTTATACTGATGCAGCTGCTCCTATATTTACTTTCCATTAATTTTTCATTCGATCCAAGTAGTCAATTCATCAATCGGTGTTTTTTTAGCCGGTTTTGGCTCCATATCTGGATAACCCAAGTAAATGAATGCTAGTATTTCTCCTTTTGAGGATAAGTTGAAAAATTCCCGAACCTTCGTATTATAAGTGATTTTGCCAGTTCTCCATACTGCCCCAAGACCTAGAGAATGTGCGGCAAGAAGCATATTCTGAACAGCACTGTTCACTGCCGCATATTCTTCGGATACTAAGACATTATTCTTATCACTAGGTTCAATACCTACTGCAATAATGACCGGAGCTCTAAGAGGATTCTTTTTTTGTCTTTCCATCTTACTTATTAAACTCTCTGGAGTATCATCTGCATTTTCAATTCTTGTTATCTCTTCAAAGACCTGCCCGAGTTTATTTCTTCCTTCTCCTGTTAGTACAAAAAAACGCCAAGGCTCTGTTCGATGATGATTAGGTGCATATGTTCCAGCTTCAATTATTTGTTCAATCAATTCTTTTGGTACAGGATCTTGTTTAACAACCCCAATACTTCTTCTCGTTTTTATAGCTTCAATAGTTTCCATGTAATCTCTCCTTATCCCTTTATCTCTAAAAGTTTCTGCTTTAGTTCATTCTCCATCGCGGCCAGTTCCTGTTCAGCATGTCGACGTTTATGCCTGCCTTCTTCTTGAATTCGCATAGTTTCTTCAAGCGTGGAAATTAAATTAGCTTGGGTGTTCTTTAATGTTTCAATGTCGACAAGCCCTCGCTCATTTTCCTTAGCCGTTTCAATGGTATTTGTTTTCAGCATTTCCGAGTTTTTTAATAGCAAATCATTTGTCGTTTTGGAAACCTGCTTTTGTGCCTCCACAGCATGACGCTGCCTGATCAAGGTCAATGCAATTGCAACCTGATTTTTCCAAAGCGGAATGGCCGTCATGATCGAAGATTGGATTTTCTCGACAAGCGCTTGATTTGTGTTTTGTATCAGCCTAATTTGCGGGGCGCTTTGAATGGTGATTTCACGACTCAATTTCAAATCATACAGCCTTTTATCTAATCTTTCAGCAAATTGGCGCATATCATTGACTTCTTGAAACTTCATTTGATCATTGCTTAATTCCGCAGACTTCTTTAGCTCTGGAATTGTTTTCTCATGGATTTCTTCAAGTTTAATTTCCCCCGCTGCAATGTAGACATTTAACGCTTGAAAATATTCCTTATTCGTTTCATAAAGCTTTTCAAGGATTACGATATCCGATAGCAGGATGTTCTTGCTCCGATCGAGTTTTACACTGATTCGATCAATTTGAGCCCCTGTTTTTTGATACTTAGAAAGTACTTCCTGTACAGATCCCGTCAACTTCCCGAACATACGCGCAAAAAACGAGGGCTTATCCGGTTTAAGCTCATCCGGGCTCAGATCGTTTAACTTCTTCATTAAATCACTGATAATGTCGCCCACTTCACCTACATCCTTTTTTTGCACATGCTCAAGCATCGAATTCGAAAAGGTTAAGAGCTTTGATTGAGCGGGTGTACCATAGGAAATCATCGCCTGGTGATTTGTTGGGTCAATTTGTTCAGCAAGCTGGTAGGCCTTTGCCCGGTTTTCTTCCGGAATGACATCAATCAGTTTGACCGGCTTCGCTTCCTGGGGAGAAAGCTTCTCCAACTGCTGCACCTCGTCAAATGGATTGGCTAAAAGATCATCAATTAAATTGGCGTTAGTCGTATTATTTAACAGGTTTGGATCATTATTATTCATTTTAACCTCCTGCTTTCATCGATTACTTGTGACTCTTTTCTAGTTTTAATGGTTTGCTTCGCAACGTCCAATTCAAAGTTGAGGTTATCTATATCATCGGCAATCACTTTATATAAATCCTTTTCTATTGTTTTAGTAAGATCCTTTAAAGTTTTACGTGTTTCTGTTAAAGATAGTTCGAGCTCCTTATTCTTTCTGGGCTGCTGAGATAAAAAAACATATTTCTCTGCCAACTCCGTGGCTGAATCCAGATGGGAATAATAAAATTGTTCCGCCTGGTAAAAGCGCTTCGGTTCTTTTTTGGTAAGACTATATATTTTCCTGATCATCTTTATCATATCCTTCCTCTGTTTAAAAGAAGAGATATGCCTGACCGAAATTAGTGCCTTTTGCACTCGCCATATTTTCGGTTTTGCTTCACTTAAATTTTTCTTTATATATTGATATTCTTTTCTTGTCAATTCATGTTTTTTGAGGAATCGTGAGGAAAAGTAGACGGAACTTAGCCAGTATGCGAGGCCCCCTCCAACTAAGGAAAAGACAACAGAAAGAACAAACGATTGATTCAATGCAAAATAGCTAATCAGCCAAACCGGCAAAACCATTGGAAATGCAATTAATATTGGAACAACATCGGCAAGAAAGCGATTCATTTTCACTACACTCCTGACTTACACTCTTTTCTATATATACGATTATCACAGTAATTGGTTTCAAGATGGAAGAAAATTTTCTCCTACTTAAACGATATAGGAACAGGATGGTTTCTGCAAATTTAGCGATGAATTTATATTTTCATTGGAAAATGCCCCCTCTTCATTATACTATTTTTAGGCTATCGCCTTGTCACTTTACTAAAACTCACATAAGTTATAGGGTATCTATCCCGTTTGCAAAGGAGAGCTAACTATGAATTTACACGGTTTTTATCCTTTTCCACAACAAAATGGAAATCATCAGTACATTCAGGCTAATTTCAACCCATACTTCCAACAACCCGAACGATATGAATATGTACCACAGCAAGATTGGAATTATCAGCAGACTCAAGACGATCCATATAACCATTTGCCCGAGGAGTTTGATTTTGAAAGACAACCGCCGCAAACTCAACAAATTGAAAGAAGAGTTCGGGAGCTTGAGCGTCAAAATGAGCAACAAACGAGAGAAATCAATCGACTGAACCAAGAGATTACGCGGGTGAATCGAGAAGTGAACCGTGTTAACCAGGAAATAACTAGGCTAAGCCAAAATGATCAGCGTCATACGAACAGATTGAACAGACTTAATCAAAGACTGCGGGCCGTGGAAAGGAACTTGAGCATCCCATTCTCCGCTACAGATGATGGCTTTTAGGAAAAAAAACAGCAGGAGCTCATTATGGGCCTCTGCTGTTTTTTTACGTTTTCACTAGCTCTTTCATCAAAAGAACATGAAATTAATCAAACGATTGATTAAGAGGTTTAAAGCTTAACAGAACGGTCATTTCGGGTTATCTTAACTGATTTGCCAGTTCTCCAAACTATCATCCGTTTCGCTTAATAGCCTGTATACTACTTCTTCTAGGGATATGTTGTAATAGCCTTATTCCCCGAAGCTTTCGGCCGCTTCCTTGAGGGTACCTGTGATCCATGACGCCATATTGCAGAACACCGATTCGGTCACAGTGCTTCAAGATTTCACTCATGTCATATGTAATGTACACCATTGTTCTTCCTTGCTGGGCCGTCTTTTTACAATAATGATTAATTTCTAGTTTGGTTTTGCAGTAGCTCTTCTGCCTCTTTTTGATCAACCTCCAACTTGGTCATAATCCCGTTCAAATGTGGCTATCTGTAAGCTGTTCGATGACCAAATTTGTTTCAACCGAAGGATCATCATTTACTATCGCTACTTTAAATGGCTGTACTCGGCTCTCTTCTTTCAAAAAGTAGTTTCCAATGACTGCTGCGCCCAATAAAAAGAAAATAGGAGTCAGCCACATTCCTTCGGCTGCCTTCCTATTTTATAATAGTACCTTTATATAAAAGGATGTAAAAACCAACGTGTTTCTCATGTAAAACACACCCTACCTAAAACTTATCATCCGAATGTTTGTCTTCAAATTGATAATAACCGTCATAACTAGCTTCATCGTAAATATCGAACTGATACATATCTTCCGGAATGAGCCCATATTTGACACCAAGCTCCATTAAATTCGTTCCTACTTCTTCCTGAATTTTATACATCTCATTTTCAGAAATGTTCACTACGCTTAACCCTTCACCAGAATCAAGCTCCAAATCTGGCAGATCGGCTTTATCCTTTAGCTTCGTCTTAGAATCTAGCTTGACTGTAACCGTTCCTGAATCCAAATCACCCTCTAGACCAAGCTTTACTTCAAATTCCCTATTGGAATAGTCTTTCTTTAGGTTAAGATCGCTCGCTTGTTTAATTGTTCCTTTAAAGGCAGAAGGCATATCAGATAAATCACCACCGGCGAAGTTCAGGTTAAAATTCCTAATGATGTTCTGCTTACCATCGTTTTCTCCGTTAATATCACTCTTCATCGCAAACTTGATTTCCTCACTCTCCCCGTACTCTTCATACATAAAGGAAGCCTTAAGGTTTTCAGCCCGCGTATCTTTATTAACAGCCACATCATTTGTAACTTGGAACATAACCTGGGAATCCTCATCTTTTTCAGGAGATAATACAACGCTAAATTCTTCAAATATCTGATCATTTCCATAAGGAATATATTTACTGTTTACATTCATATTGACCTGATCTGAGTCTCCTCCTACCGCCATTGTTACTTTACGATCGATAACTTGCTCACTCTTGTTAATTAGTAATGTAGAAGAAAACCCATTTGGAAAACTAATATCCTTCATTTCATTCTTTGCATCTTTTAACCCATTAACTAATTGTCGTTTCATTTCTTTTGTATCAAGCACATCTACGTCATCTGCCATCGCAGTAGCCTTCGCCACTTTTTGTGCTCGATTAACTATCATGCTATGAAGCTTATTATCTTCAATTAATTGATCCATAAAATCATTTACAAGGTTTTTAGTTTCCGAGGCAGATAACTTAAGAGTCACTTCCCTTAACTTCATCGTCTCGCCTTCATGTTTATATTCCACGCCTTTTTGTACCTTAAAGTTTTCACCCTCTAATCGGTCCAACAAGAATATCCCATACCGTTTTTGAATATATTTCTGTTCTTTCTCCGTTAATTTCAGGTCCTGCCATTTAAGATCCGATACTTCTAAGGTTTCAGGCCCGTCATATAAGGGATCAATCATACGCATGAACTCACCATATTCAACAAAATTCAAATAAAAGAATTTTTCATATAACACCTGAACCTTCAAACCGAGTTTATCCTTACTTTGGAACATTTCCATATCCAAAGCATTCTCCTTTTCGACATTCAAGGCTAATTTGTAGTGACCTTGTTTGCTTATAGGATCCTGTTCAGTATTGGCTGTAAAAGATATATGGCTCAATAATTCTTGAATCATTTCAAAGTCTGGGTTATTTCCTAATGAATCCATTTCGACACTTCCACTAAGGGTCATATCTGAACTTGAAGGTTGCTTCATCATTTTTTCTTGGAATTCAATTGAATTGCCATACTTATTGGTCCATTTCTCTTTGTAATTCTGATACGTTTTGTATTCAGACAGAAGATACAGCTCTTTCGGGGATTTATGAATAATAGCTGCAACCGCACTGGTAATGATGATACATGCTAATACTGCCGTAATAATTAACGTTTTTTTCTTGAATAGCTTTTTTGAGGGCTTTTCCTCGATTCGTTCTTGCCTCAATTCAGAAGCAGCCATTTCCTCTTCTGTTATTTGGTCTTCACCTACAGAAGCGCCACATGATAGGCAAAGTTTAGAATTCTCACTCACCGTCTTACCACATGATTTACAATTTTTCATTTATTAGGTCTCTCTCCCTTTTCCTACTCACTTAACACATAAACCCCTATAAATTTAGTACTTTTTCATCATAAATAATATATTTCAATAATTACATATTTTAGGTAAATAAAGACGAAAATAACAGGCATTATTACCCATCTTATTAAATTCTTGTTAATTAATATTCATATTCTAAATTTCTAGAAAATAACTCTCAATTTCATTTTCGGAAATCTATGCCTTCTCACCTCATCTGTTCAAATATCATGAATAGCCGCTGATCAATAAATCACCTCCATCCTTTACTTGTTATGACATTAAATACTCCTCGAAACATGTATCTAATAATATCAAGGAGCGAGTTTCCCTGCGCCCTCTGTATAAGTATGTAAATACCCCATGAAATTATCACTTAAGAATTTTTATTAAAGCCTCCCATGATCCTCATTTCTCACTCCGCTCAAAAAGAATGTTTAACCATTTATTTTCGGAAATATTACATATTTAAACTAGAAACAAAAAAAGAACAGGAGCCATTCTTGCACTCCCGTTCTTTCTCGATCATCTTATAAAATGATTTAACTTTTCATTTCTTGCATCTTGTTCTTCCTTAGAAGCCAAATCGTACTTCTTTAAAAGATGAAACAATTCGTTCAGTGTTTCCTGCGAATTTTCGTTTTCTAGAAAGCGACCCAATTTCTTACCTAAGTCCTTTGGTAAAAATCCCATTTGACTCTCTAATTTCAATCTGACATCTTGCTGGGAATGATTTAGATTGCATGTACCCATTTATAAATCACCTCTTACTCTATACTAAGATAAATCTTACCTTTTTACCTCTTCTTCCTGCTTAAAGTAATTCTCTGACTTAATAAACTCTGGAGAGGTATGAGTGGCCATGATACCATGATAGCTGATATCCAGGCCTAGCTCTTCTTCTTCATCCGTAGACCGAATTGGTACCCAAATATTGATGACTTTAAAAACCATCCATGTTAATACAAATCCCCAAATACACAATACCATTAATCCCAACGCTTGAACCCTAAGTAAATGCCATCCTCCACCTGTAAATAGACCACCTTCTGTAGCAAACAGACCTACAGCTATTGTTCCCCACATACCAGAAGCCGCATGGACAGGAAAGGCACCCACTGGATCGTCAATCTTACGGGCTTCTAACCAGTTAGTTGCTGCTATCATAAGCATTCCGGAAACTGCCCCAATTAGGATCGCAGCAATATCACTAACGAAAGCGCAGCCAGCTGTAATACCAACAAGTCCTGCTAGTGAACCATTGATGACGGACGGAGCATCTGATCGTCCATAGCGAAATAACGTATAAAGCATAGTGCCCGCACCACCTGATGCAGCTGAGAGCATCGTGACAATAGCAATATGTCCGATACGACCATCTGTAGCCTGCAGAGTACTTCCTGCATTAAACCCAAACCAGCCGAACCATAAGAGGAACGCTCCAACCGATGCCAACGGGAGATTACTAGGCAGGGAAATAGAACTGGGTCCCTCTGACGGAAATTTCCCCACTCTCGGACCAATCACCATGGCTGCTGCCAGTGCAGAAAAACCACCTAGTGCATGAATGACAGCCGAGCCTGCAAAATCCTGCATCCCTAACTCACTTAGCCAGCCGCCGCCCCATACCCAGTGACCGGCAATCGGATAGATAAACGCCGTCATCATGACCACATAGATAAGGTACGCGCGAAAATTAATCCTTTCCGCAACGGCTCCGGAAACGATGGAGATTACCGCAATAACAAACGCCCCTTGAAATAGCCAAAAAGCATCTATTGAAATGGTCAAATCGATGTGCGCCAAATCACCTTTCAGCATAAAACCACTCGTCCCGATACTCCCTATTAAATCCGTCCCATACATTAACCCAAAACCTACTACGAAATAACAAAGCGTACCAATCGTAATATCAGCAAAAACCTTCATAATGATGTTCACATTATTCTTAGTACGAACAAACCCTGCCTCTAATAAGGCAAAGCCGCCCTCCATTAATAGAATCATGGCTGCTGTCAGAACAACCCAGATTGTATCCAATCCAGCATTTAACGTTTCTAATGTCATATTGGTAGTCCCTCCACTTTCCGCCAAGCCTTTATCTCTTCTATGATGGTAGGTGGCAATATTATTTCGCGTTTTTCCGGGTCTGCTTCCAGTAAGCGAATCGCCTCATTTATAATAGCGACCTTTTGTTTTATACTCTCAATTTTGATATATCTTTCTTTAACATTCACCAAATGCTCTACAGCCTGATGATGGCTCGGAGCCCGTCCCGTAAAAAACCGTTTAAATGGGGATAGCGATTGATACCACGCTTCCTCTGCTCTTCGCTTTTGCTCGTATTTATGTATCCTAGTTTTCATTGATTCAATCTCCGACTCTTGTTTGCTCTTGATTCCTTGCAGAACTTTCATTACTTCTTCCAACGAAATTTGAAAAACCATTCTATTATACAAATCGTCCAAAATCATCATCATGTTATATCACCTCACGTTATCACGTTAGCTTTAATATGATTATATGTATAATTCTGAATTGAGTCAACTTTTAAAAAAATTTCAAAACACTATGGCAGTTTTTAATTTAGAGTGAATAATTGAATCGTACAATGCACTTATTTGTTTAAATATCTGGCTCCCTTACATACAAAAAAGCTAGCTATCTCCCCATATTTATTACTATTCCAGCTATTAATCAATCGTTTGATTAAATATAGATAAGCGCAATTCCCCTCAAATAATCGAACTCAGTCCCTTTACTTTTTTACACACAAAAACTGCTCAGTTCTCCCGGCACACCATCAGTTTAAATATACCAACCATCACTTGACGAAACAGTGGCAGTGAACTTTCATGAAAACAAACTGTTTCCATCAGACGCTAAAGCCACATCCGCCGTATATTGCTAACTGGTTCTTCATTAATACGGGTTACTTGTTCAAATGAAGTATCAGCCGATCGACGTTGGCACCTTTTTATACTGAAGAAGCAAAACTAAACCCCCTCAATAAAATAATTTGAATCGGAAACAAATTATTTTATAAAGCTTATCAAGTTTCATCCTAGAGACCATGCGATTTTTAAGCTAACAAGGGATTGAAATCACTATTTTTCACAATCTAGAGAATATTGGTAGGTATATAAAAATTGATATTTCGTTACTCTAAAAAGGCAGTTAAAAACCAAGGAGGTAACACCCATGACAGTAATCAGTGATGTTAAAACGACTTTAGCGGGACTAAAAAGTGCTCAAGCAAGCTTCGAGACCTTCGCCCTTTCAACAGACAACGAGCAAGCCAAACAACTTTATCAACAGGCTGCTCAACAAACACAATCGATTGTTGACAGCGTTTCTCCTCGTATTGATCAGATTGAGCAAGAAGAACCACAATATAAGCAATAAGTAATCATAAAAAAGGTTGGTTGAGGCAACCAACCTTTTTTTATATCTTTAATTTGAGGAGGCAATTCCTTGAAATACAAAATGAAGACATTAAAAACATTCCTTCTTTTAATAACTGTTATCGGGTTTGTCTCAGGATGTTCCGGAAATTCGAATCAAATAGATAATAATAAAAACTTGAATATTTCGAAGGTACATACTAGCAGTCCAATAGAGCAATCCGTTGCAAATCAAGCTAAAGATAGGCTATTAGCAGAGGAAGAGGTTTCGGATGTAAAAGCCGTAAATAGCGATAAGGAATTGTTAGTGGCAGTCAAAGTAGATAATTTTGATCGTTTCCGTTTAACGAGCATTAAAAAGCAAGCACAATCTGACTTAGAAAACATGTTCCCAGATTATAAAATTCTTATCTCGACTGACCAAAAGATGTTTTTAGAACTTGACCAGTTGGAACAAAAGCTCGAAAAAGATAAGACTAAGATGGACTCACTGAAAAAAGACTTCAAAAAAATCAAAAGCTTAATAAAGGAACAAACGTAGACGGAAGAGGTGATACAAGCATGTCAAATAATAAAAAGAAAAAATTAACCCCTGTCCAACAAGAATATCAGCAACTTCAAACCCAACTGGAAACAAAAAGACCAGTACTACTAAATTGCGTTAAAGCTTTTATAACAGGTGGAATCATTTGCCTTATCGGGCAGTTTATTCAAAATCTTTATATTCATTACTTTGATTTCACAGATCAAACGGCTGGGAACCCCACTGCAGGAACGCTAATTTTCATTGCTATGCTTCTTACTGGATTTGGAGTGTATGACCGAATCGCTCAATTTGGGGGAGCCGGATCTGCAGTACCACTTACAGGATTCGGGAATGCTGTCATATCAGCCGCTATTGAACATCGAACAGAAGGATTTGTTTTAGGAGTTGGTGGTAATATGTTTAAATTGGCAGGCTCCGTCATCTTATTCGGCGTTTTTTCCGCTTTTATTGTTGCTCTGATAAAAACAATTCTTATTCAATGGGGTGGTTTATAATGCTGACGGGTCATCGTACATGGGTTTTCGATCAAAAACCTGTCATACTCTCCACTGGAACTGTCGGGGGACCATTTGAAGCTGAAGGATTACTTGCAGATGATTTTGATTTACTTCATTCCGATTTATGGCTAAATCAAGATTCCTATGAAAAGGCTCACAAAGTCCTCATAGAAGAAGCAAGTACAAAAGCAATCGAAAAGGCTGGCCTTCAAAAAGATCAGATTCAGTTTTTCCTTGGTGGCGACCTCATTAATCAAATAACACCTACAAGTTTTGCCTGTCGAACTTTGGGTACACCCTATCTCGGCTTGTTTGGAGCGTGTTCTACCTCTATGGAAGGACTTGCTCTCGGCGCTTACCTTGTTAACACTAAAGGAGCGGATTATCTGTTAACAGGTGCTTCAAGTCATAACACCGCTGTTGAAAAGCAGTTCCGTTACCCAACTGAATACGGCGGTCAAAAGCCTCCCACTGCCCAATGGACCGTTACGGGTGCAGGAGTTGCCTTATTAAGTAGTTCCGGAAAAGGCCCTCGAGTTACTTCAGCCACAATCGGCCGGGTCATTGACATGGGATTGACCGATCCATTTAATATGGGAGGAGCCATGGCTCCAGCAGCTGTCGATACAATTGAGACCCATCTAAGAGAACGAAACATCGACCCTTCCTATTATGATTTGATTGTAACTGGAGATTTAGGAAAGATTGGGCAAAAAGCTTCATTAGAATTATTTAAAAAACATGGAACCCCTATACGTGAAGAACAGTATAAGGATTGCGGATTAATGATTTATAGAGAGGGGCAACCAGTTTTATCCGGAGCCAGCGGACCAGGATGTTCAGCAACGGTTGTATATGGGCATTTATTAAACCGCATGAAAAAGGGAGATTTCAAACGTATGTTAGTCGTGGCTACCGGCGCATTATTATCTCCTCTATCCTTTCAGCAAAGCGAGACTATTCCATGTATCGCCCATGCCGTTTCGATTGAATATGGTGGTGAATAGCAATGATGATTTATTTTTGGGCTTTTGTTGTAGGAGGCTTTATTTGTGTAATCGGGCAAATAATGTTTGATGTATTCAAGCTAACACCCGCCCATACATTAAGTACATTTGTTGTCGTAGGAGCTCTTTTAGATGGGTTTGGTTTATACGAACCATTTATTGATTTTGCAGGTGCAGGCGCAACGATCCCCATTACAAGTTTCGGGAATTCCCTTGTGCATGGGGCAATGGCCGAGGCAGAAAAGCATGGCTTAATTGGTGTAATTTCAGGAATGTTTGAAGTAACTAGTGCCGGGATATCAGCGGCAATTATTTTCGGAATGATAGGAGCTATTATTTTTAAACCAAAAGGATAAGGAGAATACAGGATGACTATTGCATCTGAAGTGAAACAATGTGTCGCCAGCCTTAAGGGTGTAGAAGCTGGTTTATCTAGCCTTGCACTCCGAACTCAAGATGATGAATCGAAACGTATCCTGCATGAAACGATGATGGTAGTGAATGAAGTGATGAAGGATGTACACAAGCGCGTTGGAGAATTAGAACGAGAGGAACCACAATATAAGGGTTTTTGATTAAACCTATGATTTGCAGGAGGTGCTAAGTAATGCCTGAATGGTTACAAATCGTTTTACGGTCACTATTTTTTTTAATTGTCCTTTTTTCAATCACAAAATGGTTAGGTAAAAAACAGATATCTCAGCTTTCCTTTTTTGAATATGTCACTGGCATAACCATCGGGAACGTTGGGGCAGAGTTAGCCACAAAGGTTGAAGGAAGTATTATAAATGGGGTGCTTTCTATTCTCGTCTTTGCACTCGCACCTTTTATAGCAGGATTAATTTCTTTGAAAAGCAAAACTATTCGTGATCTTGTGGAAGGAAAAGCCTCAGTGTTTATTAAAGATGGAAAAGTCATGGAAGACAATTTAAAAAAGGAAAAGTATACAACTGATGAATTGTTAGGGTTACTCCGAAAGAAAGATGTCTTTGATGTAGCTGATGTTGAGTTTGGTTTGTTAGAAGCAAACGGTGACTTTTCGGTTATGTTAAAGAAGCAAAACCAGCCGCTTACTGCTAAAGATCTTAACCTGGCCGTTGCTTCAGTCAAGGAGGCTCAGACTGTCATTATGGATGGAGAAATCCTTGATGAACCACTTTCCACGATTGGCCTAAACCGAAATTGGTTGAAAACTGAACTGGATAAGTTAGGCGTAACCATCGAGAATGTCTTTCTTGGACAAGCAAACTCTAATGGAGAATTAAACGTGGACCTTTTTGATGATAAAATTAAAGTGCCATCTCCACAAGAAAAGCCTTTGATGCTAGCAACTTTGAAAAAATGCCAAGCAGACTTAGAGTTATTTGCCCTTGGAACTGAATCAAAGGAAGCTAAAGAAATGTATAGCAAAAATAGTGAAAAATTGCAAAAGGCAATTGATCATGTAGCCTTCATCTTAAAAAACTAATTTATTTTATACGTTTGGGTTGATAAGAAAATTTAATCCCTCACTTTCATAAGTGATGTAATCAGTCCAATAATGACAATCGTCAGACATGAAAAAAGAAAAATTCTCATGCCTAAGATGAAGATGGCAGCTGTAATAATGAGTGTATCGATGACAATAATAACTATAGCAATATCTATGGAGGAAGATTTGGAAATGAATTTTGCTAACAAATCTGTTCCTCCGCTGCTTGTCTCATATCGAAGCATAAGCCCTATGCCCAGCCCAATGATAGCTCCGCCAATTAACGAACTACTGAGAATGGAAATAGAAAATGCCTTTTTTAATGGACTCAACCAATCCATAAAAAGAGAAGTCAAAAGTAATCCATGGATGCTGCTATAGAAAAAGTGACGTTCATAGTACCAAGCATATAAAAATAAAGGAATACTAAGAACTAACATGGATAACCCCGTTTGAAAGCCCAAAAAATAATGAATAATAAGAGCAATTCCAATAACACCGCCATCTATTAAATGATATGGAACTAAAAAACCATTAATTCCAATACCTATCAAAAAGCTACCAACGATTACAGCCATCACTTTTTGGAATTTAATAAAATCACCTTACCTCCCATTCGATATTCGATATTCCATAATATATGTCCAAGTTAGAACGTCAAGAATATACATGTGAAATTTTTTTTCCTCAGCACCCTTACTACAATTTTTGACACCACATTGAAAAAGCAGAGCCCTTAATGGTTCCTGCTTCATCATCTCTATCTAACAAAGACACTAATTATATAAATCAATATAAAATAAGCCCAGTCAAATGACTGGGCACTTACACCATTATTTCAATTCTAATAACACTACATTTTCAACATGTGTAGTCATCGGGAACATGTCGACAGGTTGGATATCAACTGCTTTATATCCGCCTTCTTCTAAAATATGAAGGTCCCGCGCCAAGGTTCCTGGGTTACAAGATACATAAACGACCTTTTTAGGTTTCATCTCAATGATTGTGTTTAGAAGAGATTCTTCACAACCTTTACGAGGTGGATCAACAACGATGACGTCTGCCGTGTTACCCTTTTGATACCATTCAGCAATGACGTTTCCTGCATCACCAACGATGAATTCTGCATTTGTGATTTCATTTAATTCAGCGTTGCGGCGTGCATCTTCAATCGCTTCTGATACAACTTCCACACCAATAACCTTTTTCGCTTTTTGTGCTAAGAATAATGAAATGGTACCAATGCCACAATAAGCATCAATCACCGTTTCTTCGCCCGTTAGACCAGCATAATTAAGTGCTTTATCATAAAGAACCTTCGTTTGATCTGGATTAATTTGATAAAAGGATTTTGCGGAAATCGCAAATTTCACGTCACCGATCAAATCATAGATCACTTCGTTACCCCATAGCAAAGTCATGTTGTCGCCCAAGATAACATTTGTTTTCTTCGAATTTACGTTTTGGACGATTGATTTCACCTGTGGAAGACGTTCAACGATTTCCTTCACGATTGTTTCGATGAAAGGGATACTTTTCGTTCTTGTAACGAGTACTATCATTAATTCGCCTGTTTGCTTGCCATAACGAGCCATAATGTGACGCAATACACCTTTATGGGTTTTTTCATTGTAAGCAGGGATACCAAGTTTACTGATGATTTCTTTTACAACTTGAACAGCTTCACTAATCACTTCATTTTGGATAATGCTTTCTTTCGTTTCTACAATTTCATGTGTCCGTGGTTTAAAGAATCCCGCTATTAGCTTGCCGTCCTTTTCACCAACAGGCACTTGGGCTTTGTTACGATAATGAGTTGGGTTTTCCATACCAATTATCGGGTGTACCTTCACATCCTCAAGTTTTCCAATGCGAGTCATCACTTCACGGACTTGTTTTTCTTTGAATTCCAACTGTCCTTCATAGCTCATATGCTGTAGCTGACAGCCACCGTATTTATGAAAGTCTTCAGTTGTAATCTCAACTCGATATGGACTATTTTCTATAATCTCCATCAAACGTCCGAAGCCATAACCTTTATTTGTCTTCATTACTTTAACTTTTGCCTTTTCACCAGGAAGGGCGTTCTGAACAAAGATCGGATAGCCATCAACTTTAGCTACTCCAGCTCCTTCGTGCGTTAAATCTTCGAATAAAACCTCTATAATATCATTTTTAGCAACGGGTGCTGTTTTTTTCATATCATCTTCTCTTTTCTTTTATAAGCTAGCCTGTATTTTACCACATTCAGAGCCTTGCCACAAAACCACTCACCAATTTACATTGGTTTTCATAAAATAATAGTAGAAGAAATTACGTTTTTTCATAGTTCCATGTATAAAAGTGAGGTAAAAAAAGAAAAATAAGGAAAAATAGATGAGGTGAAGAAATGGGTTTGTTTAACTCTATATCTGCCTGGAATGCAAACAGGCTAGAAAAACATCGAGTAAGCATGGAGGAAAAGGGCCTCTGTCCGGATTGTTATGGGCGAGGATACAGCTCTTTCGTACCAACGGAATATCATTTTTCCGATATACACGACTGTCCCGGCTGCAACGGAAGCGGAGTTTATGCTGATTGGGCTGCGATGAACGGACAGCAAATGTAGATCCCATTCCACTAAGAAAAGTTCAATGAATGGTGGAAGAAGTGATATATCAAAAACACACGTAAAAAGGACCCCCTGTTAAACAAGGGGTTCTTCTAATTTTTTCACCATATATCCAAATTCATAGCCACTTATCATAATGGTTTTTATTTTTTTATATCCTAACCTGTTATAGAGACGATTTGCCCCTTCATTCACATCTTCAACGACTAAAGAAACCCTTGGGTAGCCTTTTTCCTTAGCATACTCCTCAACATATTGAATTAGTGCACTTCCAATTCCTTTCCCTTGAAAATTCGGGTCAACACATAATGTATCCAGATAAAAGTCATCACTCTCTGCTTCCTTGTCGAGTGTAATACTCGAATCTTTCATTTTCCGCCGTAATCGTTCAACTATTGGTTCATCTAACCCTTTAGCATCTTTTCCATGATAGGCAATGATCAGTCCAGATACTTCCCCATTATGTTCACTAACGAAGGTATTTTCATAGCTGATTCGATTTCCACTTTTTCTAAAAAAGTCGGCAAGAACGGTGAGTATTGTTTCTTCTTCTGTTTCGCCAGTTAACTCCTCGGCAATTTCCTTTATCGCAAGTCGTGTTAATACTGCTGCCTTTTCTGCGTCTTCTGGTGTCGCTCTTCTGATGTACACGTTACCCATTCTCCTTGCTAGATTAAAATTAAAAGGCCACCCACTTTAGTGACCTTCTTTTCATTATTTATTTGTTGGATCGTCCGGCAATATTCCTTCCGGGATGAATACATCAAAATGACGGTACTGGTTTACGAATTCAGCTGGGGCCATGCCACCAAATTCCCCGTCCAAATTAAGCATCATGTCTTTTTTTGCAGTTACTTTGATCCGATTTGCTTTTTCATAAATGACATTTTTATCATGTATATGTTCACCGCGCATTGCCAAAGTTACGACTCGGACAATATCAGCAAGATTTGCCTTTTTCAAAATAAGTAACGTGAACATGCCGTCATTTAGGGATGCGTCTGGTGCGAGTTTTTCGAAGCCACCGACCGAATTTGTATTGGCGACTAAAAATAGCATAATCTCGCCTTCGAAAAGCTTTCCATCATATTCGATTGAAACTTCTGTCGGCTTGATAGAAGGTAGCATTTCAATCCCTTTAATGTAGTAAGCTAGCTGCCCAAGCATTGTTTTCAGCTTGATTGGCACGTCGTAGGTCAATTCAGTCAATCGACCCCCACCAGCAATATTGATGAAATATTTATCATTCATTTTTCCAATATCGATTGGCATCGTATGCCCACTGGCAATAATATCAGCTGCCCCTTCGATTGACTTCGGTAAATGCAGTGCCCGCGCGAAATCATTCGTCGTTCCTGTCGGAATAATTCCTAGTTTTGGGCGTTTTTCTGCAGTGGCCAGTCCATTAACAACCTCATAAATCGTTCCGTCGCCTCCTGCTGCAATGACAATATCATAGCCGCGTTCAATGGCAATTTTAGCTGCATTCGTTGCATCACCAGCACCGGTCGTCGCATGTGTAGAAGCCTCATATCCAGCTGCTTCAAGCTTTGCAAGCACCCCTGGTAAACTCTTCTTAATGGCTTCCCGGCCTGATGTCGGGTTGTAAATCAACCTTGCTCTTTTCATTTCCCATCATCCTTATACAAATTGATTCCATAAATTACATATTAATCGTTCACTACATGAAAAGCAATATTCGAAAAAAAAGAGGACCGCATTTCGGCCCATTTCTTTATATGCTTTTTTCCAGAAATCTTATCAGAGAAATTATAAAGCTTTTTACAATTTTATTCTAGTAAATGGTTTAAAATTATGGGTAATGAACATTCACTTTATACGTATCGAAGACAGTTAAGATATGATTCCCTTTTCCAGACTTTAATGTACCATTCTTTTTTTCAGTGCCTTCTTCATTCGTGTCTTCTTCTTTTATCTCGGTCGTTTTCCAGCTATTTTCAGGCCCCTCGAGCTCCTCGACACCTTTTGCTTCAATCTTGATATCACTATTTTCTTGAAGGTATACACTAAGGTAGCCGCTATCTTTTACACTCCAATTACTTAAAAGCTGTCTTGGCTTTAAGACAAGATCCGTGCTTTGTCCATTAATCTCTAATGATAATTCAGCAGGGATAATAAGAGTAGCCTTGAGATTCGTCCTGCCTCCGCCTAAAAGGCTATTTTGAACCGGTAAATCCTTGAAGCTGATATAAAGTGTATCACCGTTCCTCTCAACCATTAAATAATCTTCCGTCTTTTTCAACAGGGATTCAGCATCTACTGTTACAAGCTCATCATACGTCCCGAATATAGAAACTTTTTCATCGGTCCCACTTTCAACCGTCAATGGGTATGATCCAGAATCTAGAACGACCCTCTGAATGTCTTTTCCAGCCTTTTCATTGAACCCAGGTAAATTCACTGTTTTTTCTTCGCTTTGCACGGCTGCCCTGACTTGATCCATTATTCCACTTGATGTCAGCAGAATTAAAACAATTCCCGTCGTTCCAAGCAATCCTACGAAAAGAATACTAAGAATATCATATTTTACAAAGGAACTTTCTTTTCTGGAAAAATAGATATATAAGAGAATTTCCACTCCCAAAATAATGAAAAGCAACGGCCACCAAGAAAGAAGAATCGTCGTCATATTCATATTTGCAATTTGAGAAATCAGTAAAATCATACCTAAACCAACCAGAGAGACTCCCATTGAAATTGTTCCGACTCTCCATGTTCTCATTTTGTCTCCTCCTTGTCTCTCGCTTTTTTACTTCCAGCTAACAATTTTATTCCTCCACCTATAAGAAGGATACACACGAGTCCTTTTTGAAAATAATCTCTAAACCAATATTCTAAGTTGCTTCCAACCCATTCATCTAAATGAGGTGCAATTGCCGGAACGATAATGTTACTTGCCAAGAAATAAATTCCTAGACCCACCAAACCAAGGCCTACCCATTTTTGCTGATTGACAATTCCCGAAATTATGGGCGTATCTTCAACAGGACCCTCTTCCATTTTAGCCGCTTTTTGTAATCCATCAAAAAAGCTGTAAAACCAGATGATCGGTATAAGGAAAAAGAAGAATCCTAAACGGAGTAAATCCAATATATAAATGGCGAATAAAAAGCCGGCCATCAATTGGATTCCGCGTTTCTGCAGCCCTAAATATAAATGACCTGCCCCAGGGAAAATGGCGAATAAAGTCGCGACCGATTTACTCTTCTTCCCAGATTCCCGTCTCTCCTCGAAATCTTCCAACACGGTCCGATCAATAAGCTCCTCACCCCTTTGCTTTTTATTCAGCTGTTGAACAGAATCAAAAAAGCTGTAAATCCAGATAACTGGCAATAAAGCCATGAATATTAGCAGACCTTCCATTTGTGTCATCACACTGATGAATATCACCATAATGCCAAGGCCTAAAAAGCCAATTAGAAAAATAAGTCCCCGATTCATGAGGCCGAGCTGGAAATGTCCGAGACCAGGCACGAATGAAAGGACAATTACATAGAATCTTTCTGCTTCCGGCTGATCCACTATTCCCCCTGCATCCGTTTCGCTTTTAGGATTTCTTAGAGAGGTAACTACCAAGTCAAATATACTGATGAAATAAAACACCATTCCTATAATGGAAAAGGCAAGAAACGCTTCCACTTGACTAATCAATGTAAGAAAAAAGCCTCCCAGCCCTAATCCAAGCGTGGCTAGAAAATAAAATAAACCTTTATATCTCCTACCTAGGTAAAAATGACCAAAACCCGGCAGAAATGATAACAAAAAAGCTAATATCGGACTTTTATTCATTTCTAAACCCCTCCTTATTTTTCTTTTCAATAGAGTCCATCCAATTAAATGTTTTATCAATAAGACCATCGGTTAAGGTCTGAGTTTCCTTTACAGTACTGGATTCTACAGAATCAACGTATTCAGTCAGGGATTGAAAAACTCCAGCTGCCATTAATAGAATCGTAAAACCAGCGGCAATCAGGTAATGTCTTGTAATCGTCCGAAGAGATTTTTCTTTTCTGATTTGCTTAACCTCTTCAAAAGATACTTCATTTAGTTGAGCAATCGAGCTCATAACAGAATCTGCGATATCAAGTTCTTCAACGAGCAGACTAGATTCGGCTCTTTCCATCGCCTCCATATAGACTGTTAAACACTCATCACAGGAGTATAAATGATTTTCATATTCTATTTTTAGATTATCAGGCATTTCATCCGCCAAATAAGCAATCCACCCTGCTTCAGAAACATGGTTCATGAAAAATCCTCCTCTTTCCAATGTTTTCTCATCCAATTCCTTGCCCGATATAGCTTTACCTCAACAGATTTGACTTGAATCTGCTGTTCCTCTGCAATTTGCTGGAATGTTTTTTCTTGTATGTAATAGCCATACACAACGTCCCGATACCCCTCCGGAAGGTCATTCAGCTTCCGGAATACTTGCTTTTGTTTTTCATTTCGAAAAAATACTGCCTCAACATCATCAGATAAGCCTAAATGAGCTTCCGAAGGCTGTACTTCATGTGATTCTTCCTTTTGCCTTTCTCGTTTTCTCTTCAAATCTATTGCATGATTGACGGCAATACGCGTAATCCATGTTTTGAAACCTTGATTTTTATATTGAGGAAGAGAAGTATAGATTTTGATAAAGACTTCCTGGGTGGCATCTTCTGCATCCTTTTGATTGCGTAAAACGGAATAGACGGTTCTAAAAATCGTCTCCTTATACGTTTCTATCAATATCCGGAAAGCATGATCATTTCCACCTCTCACCTTCTCCACTAACTCATCTGTCACTTCTCTCCCCCCTTACATTTAAGCATTCATGTAATAGACGACACAAAAAGGAGTTACCCCTACAGATAACTCCAAAAAAAATATAAAATTAATTTCTCACTCACAAGTTCCAGTATTTCCTCGTAAAACTCTTTTGATAACCATATGAAAACCGCATCACTTAGAAAGTGATACGGTCAATTATTAACGTTTATTGATTTCTTCAACCAAAATTTTATTAACAAGTTGTGGATTAGCTTGGCCTTTTGTCGCTTTCATAATTTGTCCGACAAGGAAGCCGATTGCTTTTTGTTTACCAGCTTTAAAATCTTCAATTGATTGCGGGTTATTATTCAAAGCTTCTTCAACCGCTGATCGTAATGCACCTTCGTCAGAAATCTGGACAAGTCCTTTTTCCTTAACGATCGTTTCTGCGTTACCACCGTTTTCGATCAACTCTTTGAATACCTTTTTCGCGATTTTAGAAGAAATTGTACCATCTTCAATCAGTTTGATCATTCCTGCCAATGATTCAGCAGTCAACGCTACATCATGCAGTTCTTTCCCTTCTGCGTTTAAGAAAGCAGAAACCTCACCCATGATCCAGTTCGATGCAAGTTTCGCATCCGCACCTGAAGCAACTGTTGCTTCAAAGAAATCAGCCATTTCTTTTGTTACCGTTAAAACAGCAGCATCATACTCTGGTAAACCAAATTCTTCAACGTAACGTTTTTTTCGTGCATCTGGAAGTTCTGGAATCTCCGCAGTAATGCGTGCTTTCCATTCTTCGTCGATATGGATAGTCAATAAATCTGGTTCGGGGAAATAGCGGTAATCATCAGAGCCTTCTTTAATACGCATTAGAACTGTTCTACCTGTAGCTTCATCGAAACGACGTGTTTCCTGTTCGATTACGCCGCCTTCATTCAATACTTCTGCTTGTCGGATTTCTTCATGCTCCAACCCTTTACGAACGAAGTTGAATGAGTTCAAGTTTTTCAATTCAGTTTTCGTACCGAATTCTTTTTGCCCAACTGGTTTCAAGGAAATGTTAGCATCACAGCGAAGTGAGCCTTCTTCCATTTTACAATCGGAAACACCCGTGTATTGAATAATGGATTTCAATTTTTCCAGATAAGCATACGCTTCTTCAGGAGACGTGATATCCGGCTCGGATACGATCTCAACAAGCGGAGTACCTTGGCGGTTGTAATCACAAAGTGAATAGTTCCCTTTATGTGTCAGCTTACCAGCATCTTCTTCCATATGAATACGTGTAATGCCGATTTTCTTTTTCTTGCCACCGACTTCGATTTCAATCCAGCCATGTTCACCGATTGGCTGATCGAATTGAGAAATTTGGTAAGCTTTCGGATTGTCTGGATAAAAATAGTTTTTCCGGTCAAATTTCGTGATTTCTGCCACTTCACAATTTAGCGCGATAGCAGCTTTCATTGCAAAATCAACAGCCTTTTTATTGACGACAGGCAATACACCTGGATAGCCAAGATCGATTACAGTCGTATTGCTATTTGGAGAGGCACCGAATTGGTTCGGGCTCGATGAGAAAATTTTTGAATCTGTTTTTAATTCTACGTGTACTTCTAGACCAATTACCGTTTCAAAGTCCATTTTTTTCACCCCTTACAGCTTAGGAAATTGTTTATGAAAATCTGTTGCTTGCTCAAATGCGTGAGCAGCGCGGTAAATCGTGCTTTCATCAAAATGCTTCCCGATCATTTGCAGACCAAGCGGAAGACCATTAGCAGCGAAACCACAAGGTACGGAAATACCTGGTACGCCAGCAAGGTTGACAGGAATCGTTAAAATATCATTCGCATACATCGTTAATGGATCGGCAACTTTTTCACCGATTTTGAAAGCTGGTGTAGGTGTTGTCGGTCCAACGATTACATCATATTTTTCAAATACATCTTCAAAGTCTTTTTTGATCAATGTACGCACTTTTTGAGCCTTTTTATAATAAGCATCATAATAACCAGAGCTTAAGGAGAAAGTTCCAAGCATGATACGGCGTTTTACTTCGTCACCGAATCCTTCCGATCGAGTTTGCTTGTACATTTCAATTAAGGTTTCTGCATTATCTGTACGGTGACCGAAGCGAACGCCGTCAAAACGGGAAAGGTTTGCCGATGCTTCTGATGAAGAAAGCAGATAGTATGCTGCTAGAGCATATTTGGAATGCGGCAGGGAAACTTCTTCCCATACAGCTCCAAGTCCTTCTAATACTTTTAAAGCTTCAAGTACAGAATTACGTGCTTCTTCCCCAACACCTTCACCAAGGTATTCTTTAGGAACTGCAATTTTCAACCCTTTAACATCGCCTGTTAATGAATTCACAAAATTCGGTACGTCTAAGTTAGCAGATGTGGAATCCATTGGATCGACGCCTGAAATCGCTTCAAGAAGGTATGCATTATCTTCAACCGTTCTTGTCACCGGACCGACTTGATCTAATGAAGAAGCAAAGGCTACAAGTCCGAAACGGGAAACCCGCCCATATGTAGGCTTTAAGCCGACAACTCCGCAGTATGCAGCTGGTTGGCGAATCGATCCACCTGTGTCAGAACCTAATGAGAATAAGACTTCACCAGAAGCGACAGATGCAGCTGAACCACCTGAAGAGCCACCTGGTACATAATCCGTATTCCATGGATTGCGTGTTGCCTGATATGCTGAGTTCTCATTTGAAGAACCCATCGCAAATTCATCCATGTTCAATTTTCCAATTGTCACCGTTTCTGCCTGCTGTAGCTTTTGAACAACGGTTGCATCATAGATTGGATCAAAGTTCTCCAAAATTTTGCTCGCACAAGTCGTCCGTAAATTTTTAGTAACAATATTATCCTTAACACCGATTGGCATGCCAAACAGGGCGCCTTGGCTCTCGCCTTTTACTAATTGGTCATCCAATTGTTTTGCTTGGTTGCGGGCGTTTTCTTCATCTAATGTCAAAAATGCCTTCACCTTGTCTTCTACCTGTCCGATTCGCTTATACGATTCGTTAACAAGATCAGTAACGCTGATCTCTTTATTATGTAAACGTTGATGAAGCTCGGAAACTTTTTGTTCGAACAACGACATCATTGTTCCTCCTTATTCCATAATGGCTGGTACACGGATATATCCTTCTTTGCTATCCGGTGCATTCTTAACTACTTCTTCTACGGGTAATCCTGGTTTTGCAACATCTTCGCGCATTACATTTTTCATATCCAAAACGTGAGAAGTCGGGTTTACCTGATCCGTATCAAGTTCATTCAACTGCTCCGCAAACGAAATCATTTGTTCAAGCTGATTCTGAAACTGTTCTGCTTCTTCTTCCGTAATTGCCAAACGAGCCAAATGGGCAACGTGTTTTACTTGTTCCATAGAAATTCGTGACATTCTCTTCACCTCCGAAAAAATATCCAAATCGACTAAAATAGTCGCTTTTCTCCATAAAATCATCGTTTAAATCATATCAAACTATTGCACAGTAAAGCAACAAGAGATACCATGTCGAAATTCAAATATTTCTTAAAGAAAAAGAAGTATTTTCCGGGAAATATGAGAAAGTTGCCGAAATTTCCGGGGAAATTCCAAGAAGGCGGTCAAATTAGTCAAATGTTCTCGATTCTTGCAAAAATCCCTTCCTAAATAGGAAGGGATTACATTTCCATTAATATGCTTCTGAAGTCGTTTTTCCTTGCATATGAAGGATAAGATAATCAGGTCCTCCTGCTTTTGAGTCTGTACCTGACATATTAAAGCCTCCAAACGGCTGATAGCCTACAATCGCGCCCGTACATCCACGGTTGAAGTATAGATTTCCCACATGAAAATCATCACGTGCTTTTTCCATATGTTCACGATTATTCGTAATTACTGCTCCCGTCAGGCCATAATCCGTATTATTTGCAATCTCAATAGCTTCATCAAAGTCTTTTGCTTTCGAAAAAGCAACAACTGGGCCGAAAACCTCTTCTTGCATGAGCCGGGCATATGGATCAAGATCGGCAATGATCGTTGGTTCAATGAAATAACCGGTTGTATCATCACCCTTTCCACCAGCAGCTAAGCGACCTTCTTGTTTCCCAATTTCAATGTATTCCATGATTTTTTTATAAGCTTGACCATCGATGACCGGCCCCATGAAGTTTGCACCATCTTCTGGATCACCAACGGACAATTCCTTTGTCAGTTCTAAAGCACGCTCTAGCACCTGATCATATACTTCAGCAACAATGACCGCCCGGGAACAGGCAGAACACTTTTGCCCGGAAAAACCGAATGCCGAATTCACGATCGATTGAGCAGCCAATTCAAGGTCCGCTTCCTTATCAACTACAATCGTATCTTTACCACCCATTTCCGCAATCACCCGCTTCAGCCAAATTTGGCCTTCATTCACTTTTGCGGCACGTTCATAAATTCTCGTACCTACTTCACGAGATCCTGTAAATGAAACAAAACGGGTGCGGGGGTGATCGATAAGATAATCGCCTACTTCTGAACCGCTCCCCGGGACAAAGTTCAATACCCCCTTAGGCAGACCTGCTTCCTCCATCACCTCCACAAATTTAGCCGCGATAACCGGAGTAGTCGATGCCGGTTTTAACAGAACCGTATTTCCCGTTACGATGGCCGCAACAGTCGTTCCTGCCATAATAGCAAAAGGAAAATTCCAGGGGGAAATAATAATTCCCACTCCAAGTGGAATATAATCATAGCGATTATTTTCATTCGGTCTGCTCTGTACAGGAATTCCGTCTTTTAATTTGAGCATCTGTCTTGCATAAAACTCTAAGAAATCGATAGCCTCAGCCGTATCACCATCTGCCTCATTCCACGGCTTGCCAGCTTCTTTCGTCAGCAAGGCCGAAAATTCATGTTTCCTCCGTCGGACAATAGCTGCCGCTTTGAACAGTATATCTGCCCTTACTTCAGGCTTTACCTTACGCCATGTCTGAAAGGCCGCATCCGCTGCCTGAACCGCCTTCTCAGCCAAATCACGATTGGCTTTCGATACATAGCCTATCACTTCTTCTTTTTTAGCTGGACTAATAGAAATAATTTTATTTTCTGTAGAGATTTTTTCTCCACCAATGACTAAATCATAATTCTGACCTAAGTATTTTTTCACCCTGCCTAACCCCTGTTGATACGCCTCGCTATTTGCCACTTGAGAAAAATCCGTAAACGGTTCATGTTTATACAATTGCACCAAAACAATCCCTCCCTGTTTTAAATAACTTTCAACACTATCAATCTTATTCTAACTAAAACTGTTAAACCCCTCAAATTATGTATAAATAAGATAATAGCATTCAAGAATAATAGCCAGGCATAAAGCCATTTTGTTAAGGTTACTTATGGCTAGATTTGTTCCAAATAAAAAAGATGAAGCTTGTTAAGCTTCATCTTTTTTTATTCGTATATATGCACGGTTGGTTCGTCTTGATTTGCCTCGCGAACAATAAGTGCTTCGGGTCCATTTACAGAAGTGATCGATACTTGTACGGCAATATATTTAGGGAAACGTTCCATTACAAGACCAGCTACATATTGTGTAAAGCCAATCGCTTCTGAGTTTCCATAAAATTGGATAGGGATATCGATGTTCAAGCTTTGTAATTGGTCATCCATATAAAATGCCCTGCCAATAACTCCGTTAAAGTTAGGGAAATATTCTTCAACATCTTCTTTAAAATTTGTGAATGTGTTGACGTCATCCCGATATTTTTTTTCTGCACCTGCCGAAGGAAATAGGAAGTATTCTTCGTTTAAGTCTGTCCATTTTCCAATATTGTTAGAGTTTTTCCCGATATTCGTATAGGAAATAAAATTCCCAGGCACTACAGAGGATTTTTCATTTTGCTCAAACAAGGCAATGGTAATCGGAACATTTTTCAGCTTGTCCATTTTACGCAATCTTTTTAAGACTTCCTCAGCAATTTTCTCCCCTTCTTGTTTTAGTTCTTTACTATCAATTTTCTTTTCATAGGTTGCCCCGTATGCTTCTTTTTGATAGTAATGGACTGAATTTAGGGCAAGGCCTATTACAACTCCGCCAAGGCTCACTGAATTATCTTTTGTTTTGACTAAATAATTATGTTCTAAAATATGAGCAAGATAAATTGGATTTTCATCATTCCGCTTATCAATGTCACCTTCTCCTGAATCAACAGGATTTAAACCTTCGTTATCCTTTTCTTTCATGTTCTTTTCTTTCAACTGGCTTTTTGTATATTTTCTGTTCAACCAGGATGATATCTTGGAACTGTCGAGCATTTGCCCCTCTTGAAATAGGTAATCTTCCGGGTCAAATTGAGTTTGTGCCAACCGCATCAGTCCATTTTCAAACTCTTCGATATCATATCGAGTATTTAAATTCGAAACGACCAAACCGCGGGCTTTTGATGGCTCAAACGGAAGAATCGTTTGATAATATTCTTCCGAAATTTTATACTTCGGAATAATTGCTGTATCCTTGTCGTTTTTGGAGTCTTGAACTACCTCTTGCTTATCCTCAAAACTAGGTGCACATCCAGCAAGAAGTAGTATAAGAATCATCCCCAAAATAGAGTGTTTCCTCATAGCTACACCTCTTATTTTTTTAGTTCCTCAATCAGTCTCTCTTCATCCCATACGAGAACGCCTAGGCTTTCTGCCTTTTCTAGTTTGGAACCAGCATCTTCGCCGGCCACGACCAAATCCGTTTTCTTGCTGACACTTCCGGCAACGTTAGCTCCTAGCGCCTCTAATTTTTCTTTCGCTTCATAACGTGTTAGCTGATGCAGTTTCCCTGTCAAAACGACTGTTTTTCCAGCGAAAATGGAATCGATTTCTTCTATAGAAACAGCTCTTGCCCCTTTATAGGTAAGGTTCACACCGGCTGCTTCCAACTCATTCAACAGTGCATGCACTTCCTCCAATTCAAAATACGCCACGATGGAATCAGCCATTTTTTCTCCAATTTCATTAATTGCTGTAAGTTCTTCACGGCTCGCCTTGCTTAAGGCTTCCATAGTGCCGAATTCCCTCGCAAGGGTCTTCGCTGCTTTCGAACCAACATGGCGGATACCAAGGCCGAATAGTAATTTTTCTAGCGAATTGCTTTTTGAAGCTTCGATTGCATGAAGGAGTTTATTGACGGATTTATCTCCCATCCGTTCCAATGCTATCACTTGATCGTATGTAAGCTTATAAATATCAGCTACATCCTGTATGAGCGCTTCCTTAAATAACTGGCTAATTACTTTTTCACCTAAACTGTCGATATTCATTGCTGTCCGTGATACAAAGTGAATCAAGCCCTCTCGGATTTGTGCCGGACATTTCGGGTTGATGCATCGTAGGGCGACCTCCCCGTCCAGTCGGACAAGCTCGCTATCACATTCTGGGCACTCAGTCGGCATCTGGAACTCGACTTCTTCCCCCGTACGATGTTCTGCTAGTACATTGACGACCTCTGGAATGATATCGCCTGCTTTTTTCACGACCACTTGATCTCCAATACGGATGTCCTTTTCACGGATTAAATCTTCGTTATGCAGCGAAGCTCGTTGCACAGTCGTTCCCGCTACCCGAACAGGATCCAAAACAGCCGTTGGTGTCAACACTCCCGTTCGGCCAACATTCAGCTCGATAGCTCTTAGTGTTGTGATGACTTCTTCGGCTGGAAATTTGTAGGCAATCGCCCATCGCGGACTTTTTGCCGTAAAACCTAGTTCATCCTGCTGTTCAAGTGAATCCACTTTTACGACAATTCCATCGATATCGTAGGCCAAGTTTGGACGTTGTTCAGTCCATTCTTCAATATAGGCAAGAACTTCCTCTATATTCGTACAGGTTTTTCGTTCCTTATTTGTTTTAAACCCTAGTTCATCCAATAAATCTAGACCCTCGCTGTGTGAACGAACCCCTGTTTCACCTAAATCAGCAATCGCATAAAGGTATACATCCAAGTTCCGTTTCGCGGCGAGTTTTGGGTCAAGTTGTCTCAAAGAGCCAGCAGCTGCATTACGAGGGTTTGCAAAAGGTTCTTCCCCGCGTTCTTCCTTCGCCTTATTTAGAGATTCGAATGATTTTTTTGGCATGAATGCCTCACCACGCACTTCTATGGCAATAGGCTCCCGTACCTTCAAAGGAATTGACTTGATTGTTTTCAGGTTTTCGGTAATATCTTCACCAATTGTTCCGTCTCCTCGGGTTGCTCCTCTTACGAAATATCCATTTTCATATTGAAGTGTGACGGCAAGTCCATCTATTTTCAATTCACATACATAGGAAAAATTGTCACCTACAGCCTGTCGGACCTTTCTGTCGAAATCGCGTAAGTCACTTTCATTGAAAGCATTACCTAGGCTAAGCATCGGTGTCGTATGCTCCACTTTTTCGAACATATCCAGGATGGCCCCACCGACCCGCTGTGTTGGAGAATCGGCTGTTTTCAGCTCGGGAAATTTCTCTTCATACTCAATTAATTCACGTAAAAGCCGATCATATTCAGCATCAGGTACGGATGGCTGGTCCATCACATAATATTCATAGCTATATTGGTTCAATAAAGTTTGCAGCTCAAGAACAATCTTCTCTGCAGCTTGTATGTCCATACGTTCAATCCTTTCTAAAGAAGACTCCACCGCACTTCATCTTAGAAGAGCGGTGTCTAAGTCAGATATCCCTATTCTTCACCAGTAGACGCATATTCATAGCTTAGGCTTTTTCTATTGGTGCAAATTTCGCCAATAGGCGTTTAATGCCGATTGGACTTGGGAATGCAATATCCAGTTCCTTTCCTTCGCCTTCTCCTTTTACACTCACCACGGTTCCAATTCCCCATTTTTTATGGGAAGCCTTATCACCAACGGCCCAACCAATCTCTTCACCGCCTGTTGCAGATGGGGCAGAAACAGCTCGCCCAAAGGTAGGCATTTTTCTTGTGGAAGCCGTCGCAGTGTTCCCTGTTCTCGCCTGAGAACTGAATGGAGTCTGCTTGGATCTAGGAGCAGGTTTCGGTTTAAGATCTTCAAGAAGTTCCTCGGGTATTTCTCCGATGAACCGTGAAACTGGATTCATGCTCGTCCGTCCATACAGTGTCCGCATTTGGGCATTACTGATGAACAACTCATTTTCAGCCCTTGTAATCCCCACATAAGCAAGACGGCGTTCTTCTTCCATCTCCTCCTCATCCATGAGCGAGCGGCTATGAGGGAAAACTCCTTCTTCAAGGCCCAGTAAAAAGACTACCGGATATTCTAATCCCTTCGCCGAATGTAGTGTCATTAACGTTACCGTATTTGTAGCTTCTTCGGAGTTCTCATCTAATTGATCAATATCAGCAACCAACGCCAGGTCAGTTAAAAAGCCAATCAATGATTTGTCCTCGCTGTTACTTTCGAATGCTTTCGTTACAGATAAAAACTCATCTATATTTTCAAGACGGCTTTGTGATTCAATTGTTTTTTCTGCTTGCAGCATCTCACGGTAACCGGTTTTTTTAATGACTTCTTCCACCAGTTCCGTCACAGATAAGTACTCCTGCTGATTTGTATAGTTAGTAATTAACGTGTGGAATTCCCTTGCTGCTTTGGTAGCCTTCCCGCTTATCCCAATCATTTCCACGGACTCAAGTGCTTTATAAATGGAAAGATCATATTGATCTGCATAATCTGCTACTTTGTCCATTGAAGTTGCACCAATACCTCGTTTCGGTACATTTATTACACGGCGAAGACTGATGTCATCATCAGGATTTGCAATAAGACGCAGATAGGCAAGTAAATCCTTAATCTCTTTACGATCATAGAACTTAGTGCCGCCGACGATTGCATAGTTAATATTGGATTTAAGCAGAACTTCCTCCATTACCCGTGATTGTGCATTTGTTCTGTAAAGGATTGCTATATCGGAATATTTTCTACTACCGTCCTTAGCTAATTCATTTATCTTTCCTGCTACAAATTGCGCTTCCCCTTGTTCATTGTCTGCACGGTAATAGAAAATCTTATTACCCTCTACATTCTCGGTCCAAAGATTTTTCGGCTTCCGGTTTCGATTATTATCGATGACCTTATTCGCCGCTTCAAGAATCTTTTTCGTTGAACGATAATTCTGTTCAAGGAAAATCATATTGGCATTAGGATAATCTTTTTCAAATGAAAGGATATTCGCAATATCCGCACCGCGCCAGCGATAGATCGACTGATCTGAATCCCCTACAACACAGAGATTACGGAATCGTGAAGCTAGCAGTTTAACAAGCATATATTGAGCCCTGTTTGTATCTTGATACTCATCAACATGAATGTATTGAAACTTCCGCTGATAATATTCTAGCACTTCCGGTATAAGTTGGAACAATTGAATCGTCATCATGATCAAATCATCAAAATCGAGGGCTGAATTTTTCCGCAAACGTTTTTGGTATTCTGTATATACATCTGCCGTTACTTTAGTAAAATAATCTGACGCAGTTTTGAGGTATTCTTCTGGTCCGACCAATTCATTTTTTGCTGAACTGATACTACCTAAAATGGCCCGGTAATCATATTTCTTTGTATCCATATTACGGTCTTTCATAATTTGCTTAATAACTGATTGCTGATCCGTCGTATCTAAAATTGAGAAATTCCTATTAAATCCAATCCGATCAATATCTCTTCGCAAAATACGGACACACATCGAGTGGAACGTTGAAATCCAGATATCTTCGGACGCACCGCCCAGAATGGTACGGATTCTTTCTTTCATTTCACGTGCGGCTTTATTAGTAAACGTGATTGCAAGGATATTCCAAGGTGCTATTTCCTTCTCAACCATCAAGTAAGCAATACGGTGAGTCAGCACACGCGTCTTTCCACTTCCTGCCCCAGCCATAATTAGAAGTGGACCATCTGTTGCTTTTACTGCTTTTTGTTGCTGTTCATTCAAACCTATTAGTAATTTTTCCGCTAAATATTGCATTATCACACCACCTATACGAACATTCGTTTCTGTTTTAGTATACTACATTTTTTCCCTATTTACATTTTGGTCAAATTATCATTTAACAGCCTCAACTGTTGCAAGCGCCGTTTTCAAATCTTCATAGATCACATTACCAACAACGATTACGTCCGCAAACTCCGCCATCTCTTTGGCCTGCTCTACTGATTTAATCCCACCGCCGTAGAATAGTACAGTATTCTCCAAACTCTCTCTCGCCGCTTCCACCATCTGAACATCGCCATAAACACCGCTGTATTCAAGATAAAAAACCGGCAGTTTGAACATCTTTTCTGCCATCATTGCATATGCACCTACATCATCCATATCCAGATCCGTATTGGCTTTCGTCAATTGAGCCGCCTTACACTCAGGATTTAAGATGCAATATCCTTCTACGAAAATTTCATCCCAATTCAAAAGGTATCCGTATTCTTTAACTGCTTGCTGATGCAGTTTCATCATCCAATCCGGATTGGTGCTATTTAGGACACTCGGAATAAAATATAAATCGAATCCCGGCGTCACTGTTTCAACCGATGAAATCTCCATCACACATGGAACTGTATATCGCCTAACTCGCGCCATCAAATGAAGTACATTCTCAAGCGTAATTCCATCGGTGCCTCCAACCATAATTGCATCTGTACCAGATTCACAGACTTTTTCTAACGCCTCATCGCTTATTTCTTTATTTGGATCGAGTTTGAAAACATGTTTCCACTCGTGAAAATCGTACATTATAATCCTCCATTCACACTTCCCATTTCACCATTATAGCATTAAGATTTTTCATTAAAAAAGAGAAGTATCGATAAAATGTTTACCAACTGGAAACCTCTGAATCTAAATTCCAATATAACACGGATACGACCGGACGGTAGCCGCTATAGAAAACGCTTGCTCAAAATAAAAAGCCGGGAAACGAATTCCTCGGCTTTTTCTATTTCATACAATATAAAAAAATCGAATTCATTAAGATTCCGTTGTTTCTTCAACGTTTTCCTTTATACGGTTAAGAGCCATGGTGTAGGCATCATTTCCGTAGTTTAAGCAGCGTTTAACCCTAGAAATCGTGGCCGTGCTAGCCCCTGTTTCGTTTTCGATTTTATGATAGGTTTTACCTTCTTCAAGCATACGGGCTACTTCAAGGCGCTGTGCTAATGATGAAATTTCATTGACTGTACATAAGTCATCAAAAAATCGATAGCATTCGTCTAAATCGCGCAAGGAAAGTATCGACTTAAACAGCTGATCCGTTTCTTTCCCTCTTAACTTATCAATTTGCATGTTTCTCCCCCTCAATTTTCATGGGTATCAAAATGAGACGTCTTCTACTAAACCAGGTTGATTCGGAATAATATTGACCCAAGTTTTCCCCGGTATCAACCCTACTTCTTTATCGTTTTTCACTGGTATAATTCGACCATCTTTATTAACCCATTCTACTTCATTGACCTTCCCCTTTTGAAGTAAATAACCTTTTCCGCCACTTTTTAAATCAATTTTAAGGCGTCCTTTATCATCAACCACTTGATGAGTGATCTCAATGATGAATATATTATCCAGTAAAATCGGTTTGCTTGATTTATGCTCGACTGTTTGCTCACCATTAGAATAACGTTTATATTTCTCTTCTGTTCCTTCATATTCATACTTTACATTGAACTCTGCCGATCCGTAGGATATCTCAATTTTCAAAGCCGATTCTCCTTGCAGATCAACCGCCTCTTCCTCTGTCAGGAAAGTAAATGGCTCTGGTGCACCTGTCAGCTCATATCCTTTTTCCTTCGCGCCCTTTTCAATATTATCAAAAGAAGTGTAGGAATTATGCGGTGCGTTTCGATCTGTTGAGCGCTGAAACAAAGTACCATCATAATATAGGCCGTTCAAGTTATCAATATATCCTTTGTCCAGCATGGTTTTTGCCTCTGGGCTATTCCCATGACACACATAGATGCAGTCCAAACCTTTGGCCATTTCGATATAATAGTCCCTTGCACTCCGAACCGGTCCGATTTGGTTCGGCATTTCACTTTGGAAAACAGCTAAAAATCTGGTTATGTCGCCTTCCGCCAGCAATTCATAGACTATGTCCGCATCTGAGAGACCAGATTGTGGACGCGCTTTTGGATGATTATTAATCATCACCGCTACAGCCCTTTGCTCGGTATCTTCATTCGTGGCTACACCAGTAAGTGGAAACATGTTTGAAGGCTCGTTTTTAACATCTGTATTTTTAATGACAGCTGCATCTTTCGGCTTACTGTCATCTAGTACAGGTTCTTCTTTAGTCGAACAGCCTGCTAGCAGAAAAATAGCAATAATGATGAAAAGAACTCTCTTAAATTTCATCTTTCCACTCCCCTGATTTTTTAACCATTTCTTCTCTTATATTTTAACGCATTATAGTAGGAAAGAGTATAGTTTTATTCATTACATCATATACTCCTCGCTGGGTTACCCTTATATAGGGAAGATGAGTTGTTGAAAAGAATGAAAGGGTATACACCGGATCAGCAAAGCGATAACCCCTTTCACGTAGCAGCTTTTTCAACTCATTCTCTTCTTTAATTAGTTCAGGAACCTCCTTATTGGACATGACTCCTTTTAATTTTAAAGGCAGTTCATGTATCACCTGGCCTTGTTCAGTCAAAACAATACCACCGCCAATTTCCTTCAACCGGTTAAATGCTAAATGCATATCCTGTTTCCGTTTACCAATTAAGATTATGTCACCTGTATTTGTATAAGAACCTGCAAAACCACACAATTTATTGGCAAAGCCTTTTAATATCGTATTAATGCGCCATTTACCTTCACGGTCAATGAGCATGAAAAAGCATTCATCATCTTTAAAGGTCAGTTCTTCATGCCCAACGTCATTGGAAAGATAATATGGCTTCGTGATTACGTTATTGACCAGTTCAATTCCAAACGGCATAGAAAATTCAAAATCTTCCTTTAAACTAAGATCCCAATCAAGTTCAAGCGGTTTAAAATCAAAATCGCTCCAGTTGATTTCCTGAGAATCAGGAATTACTTCACCATCCCGTTTCACCCATTTCCCTTTTGCCATTACAGAAACTGGTGCCGGTTCCTTTATATCTGTCAGAAAATTAATGTTGGCAACCCTTCCAGTAGCAATATTACCATGAAGATATTCAATATTATAATAGCGGGCGATATTAATAGTTGCCATATTATAAGCATCAATGACCGGAACACCTTGCTCTATTGCTATTTTGATTAAGCTGTCTATAAAACCACCTTCATAAAAAGACGGAGGTGATCCATCTGTTGTATAAAAGAATTTGTCATAATGATCGATGCCCATATCATGTATTTCTTGTATCAACTTAGGAAGATCCGGTCGGATAGAAGAATGCCTTAGTGAAACATAATAACCCTGTAGCAGACGAGACATGACCTCATCGCCTGTCATTGCCTCATGATCACAATCAGCACCAAACAACGTCATCTTCGCCAACGTTTTCTCCGACGCACCCGGAAAGTGTCCTTCTATTTTCTTCCTCATCCGCTTTGCTTCCTGAATCCAGTGCAACATCATGTCATCCCCGTCGAGGAGCTTCGGCCATCCCGTTAGTTCACCGCCCTGTAGTACGGCATCGTGCTCCAGCCAAGATTTAACTGCACCATGTGAAAATACCATATCCTCGTCTACTAATTCCGTTTGCCCATCAAAACGACTCCACCAATACATTGTAACAGGAATATTACGAAGTTCTTTCAAAAGAGAAAACGCTTTCTTTTTTTCTAACTGCAATAGAAATGGCAAGTTATCATTGATTAATGTCGTTGTCCCAAAATGAGATGCATAACGTGAAAAAGAAAGGGGATTATATAATTGAGAAGGATGTGAATGCGGCTCAATATATCCCGGGACCAGGTACTGATTTGTACAGTCAACCATTTCGCAGCGGTCTATATTTTCAGGAAGCTTTTCGCCAACATAGATTATGCGATCATCATAGATCCAGATATTCGCTTTCACCCATTTTCGTAAAGCCTGATTTAAATAAGTCGTATTTTTAAGCAGAATGTGTGGTGCCCTATTGCCATCCAGCACATCTATATGTTCACGTAGATGTTTATTTTTCCATCTATAGCGCTGTTCAAGCATAAACATTCCCCCATAATTTTTTTGAAACAAATGCAATAAAAAAACCATTTTTAACCCAATTTTATTTCATACTAACATACTTACCAGATTAGCACAGTAATGTTAACTGAAAAATTGTTAATTTTTTGTGAAGGGATGTACTTATTATGAAGTTTAAACAAAATATTAGTATAATAAATGCACTTATGCGGATTACCTGTGGTTTTACCTTTCTATCATGGGCAACAGCAAAAATGGTTAAAAAACCTTGGAAAAACCAATCTTACTTATTTGTCGTCATGATATCTGCTATGAAAATTGGTGAAGGCATTCTACGCTATTGTCCAATCGTGGACGCTATGGAGAATGGACAAACATTAATGAAAAAAGAACAAAAAACAGAAAATGATTTTAATTCACCTGATTCTTATTAAATCTTTTTCTAAAGAAGAAGCTGACTCTCTTAGAGTCAGCTTCTTTCAATTTATCATGATAAATTGTATTGAATGGCACGATAACCGATATCTGTACGCCAAAACAACCCGTCTTTTTCAACATGACTCAATTCTTTATAAACTTTAGCTTGAGCAGAGGCTAAATCTTTTCCTTTTGCAGCAACCAGAAGCACACGGCCACCGTTTGAAACAAAAGATCCCTCGCTATTTTTAGCAGTTCCAGCATGATAAATATGAGCATCTGGATTAATCTTGTCCAACCCTTTAATGATTGAATTCTTTTTGTAATCTCCAGGATACCCCTCTGCTGCCACTACTACACCAAGTACTGCATCTTCATGCCATTCAAGTTGTAAATCCTTACCTAAAAGGACCGCTTCAAGCGTATCAACGAAATCCGTTTTTAGCCTCGGTAAAACAACTTGCGTTTCCGGATCCCCAAAACGAGCATTGAACTCAATGACTTTTGTACCTTTTTCCGTAGCAATTAATCCGGCATATAAAATACCGGTAAAACGACGATCTTCTGAAATCATCGCATTTACTGTCGGCTGCAAGATTGTTTCGACAGCTGTCTGAACCATTTCATCGGAAATTTGCGGCACCGGCGAATAGGCACCCATTCCGCCTGTGTTCGGACCTTGATCTCCGTCGAAAACGCGCTTATGGTCTTGGGCGATAACCATCGGATACACTTTTTCACCATTCACGAATGCCATCAACGAAAATTCCTCGCCATCGAGAAATTCCTCAATAACAACTTTGGCAGAAGCTTCTCCAAACTTAGCCCCGACAAGCATATCGTGGATGGCGTCTAACGCCTCTTCCATCGTCATTGCGACTACGACACCTTTGCCTGCAGCCAAGCCATCTGCCTTAATAACGATAGGCGCTCCTATTTTTTCAATATATGCCTTTGCAGAATCAAAATCAGTAAACGTTTCATATTCTGCTGTCGGAATGCTGTAGTTCTTCATTAAATCCTTAGCGAAAGATTTACTTCCTTCAATGACCGCAGCCCTGCTATTTGGGCCGAACACCTGTAGGCCCGCTTTAGCAAAGTCGTCAGCTAGTCCATTCAATAATGGCGTTTCTGGGCCAATTACCGTCAATGAAACTGCATTTTCTTTTGCAAAAGCAACCAAATCCTCATGATTTGTTTCTTCAATGGGCACCAGATTTGCTACATCGGTCATGCCCGGATTTCCTGGTGCTGCAAAAACTTTCTCCACCCGTTTACTTTCAAACAGTTTGCGGGCAATAGCATGCTCCCTGCCACCCCGGCCAATCACTAGTACATTCATTATCGCACCTCATCTTTGATTAATGTTTAAAGTGACGAATCCCTGTGAATACCATTGCAATTCCATATTCATCAGCTTTCTTGATTGAATCTTGGTCTTTTACAGAGCCACCCGGTTGAATGATTGCCGTAACTCCTGCTTTCGCTGCCGCTTCAACAGTATCATCCATTGGGAAGAAAGCATCCGATGCCAAAGCACTGCCTGTTGCTCTTTCACCAGCTTGTTCTAGCGCAATTTTTGCAGCTCCGACACGGTTCATTTGACCAGCGCCAACACCTAATGTCATTTGATCGTTACATACCACGATTGCATTTGATTTCACATGCTTCACGATTTTCCAGCCAAGTTCTAGGGCTTTCCACTCTTCAAGGGTAGGTTCGCGTTTTGTTGCTACTTTTACTTCTGCATCCTTCAAACTATGTGCATCACGATCTTGTATAAGTAATCCGCCTTCAATTGAAGTCAATTTACGCTCAGGTTTTTTAGCTGCGTTGAAATCAATCGTTAATAAGCGAAGGTTTTTCTTGCTTGTTAACACTTCCACTGCCTCTTCTGTAAACGCAGGAGCAATGATGATTTCAAGGAAAATTTCATGAAGCTTTTCTGCAGTTGCTTTATCTACTTCACGGTTCAGGGCAATGATTCCACCAAAGATGGAAGTAGAATCCGCCTCGTATGCTTTTTCGTACGCTTCTAATATGGTCGTTCCGACACCGACTCCGCAAGGATTCATATGTTTGACAGCTACTGCAGCGGGCTCATTGAATTCTTTAACAATTTGAAGTGCAGCATCTGCATCATTAATGTTGTTGAAAGAAAGCTCTTTTCCGTGTAATTGCTTCGCTTCAGCAATTGAGAAAACAGAACCAAGCGGTTTTTTATAAAAAGCTGCCTTTTGATGCGGATTTTCCCCATAACGAAGCGACTGTTTCAATTCATAAGTAACAGTCAATGATTCTGGATTCTCTTCTTCAGCAAGCTCTGTCATGTATTCAGAAATAACAGCATCATATGCTGCTGTATGGCGGAAGACTTTTGCAGCCAGACGGCGATTCGTTGTTTTTGAAACTCCTCCGTCTTTCAGTTCAGCCAATACGGTTGGATAATCATTGGAATCAACGATAACCGTCACATACTCGTGGTTTTTTGCAGAAGAACGAAGCATTGTCGGTCCACCGATATCAATGTTTTCAATTGCATCTTCTACAGTAACATCCGGTTTAGAAATTGTAGCTTGGAATGGGTATAGGTTTACACAGACAAGTTGAATAGGCTCAATATTATGTTCTGCAAGCTGTGCCGCGTGATCTGCATCACCATGTTTTGCTAAAACTGCTCCATGGACATTCGGATGAAGCGTTTTAACGCGTCCATCTAAAATTTCCGGGAAACCAGTAACGTCACTGATTCCAATCACGTCTACACCATTATCCTGCAACGTTTTTTTCGTACCGCCGGTTGAAATAATTTCAAACCCTGCTTCTATTAATCCCTTAGCAAATTCTACAATACCTGTTTTATCCGATACACTAATTAAAGCACGTTTCTTCATGGTATGTTGGTCCCTCCATAATGTATGTTATTTCTTTTGGAATAGCTGCTGTAAAACTGATGGATACATGCCATGTTCCGTTTCCTGAATCCTTATTTGGAGAATGTCTTTCGTATCTCCTGCAAGAATCGGTACTGTCTTTTGGGCAATGATTGGGCCCGTGTCCATACCATCATCGACATAATGAATCGTGACCCCGGTTTCTTCCACTCTGGCGTCAAAAGCCTGACCAATTGCATCCTTGCCTGGAAAATTAGGCAAAAGTGAAGGATGAATGTTAACAATTCTGTGTGAATACGCCTGTAATAATGTTGGCCCAATTAAACGCATATAACCAGCTAGAATAATAAATTCAACCTCAAGTTGACGAAGTATCTCTAAAATTCCCGTTTCAAACTCGACCTTACTTGAGTACTTTTTCGCTGAAAAAGAGAAGGTTCTAATATTCTCAAGCCTAGCTCTTTCAAGCACATAAGCATCTTCACGATCGCAAACAACAAGGCAGATTTCCGCGTTCAGAACTCCATCTTTTATTGCGTCAGCAATTGATTGGAAATTACTTCCGTTACCTGATGCAAAGACTGCGAGACGCTTCATTGTTTAAACGACACTCCATTTCCATCCACAATTGTTCCAATAACTGAAGCCTCTTCACCGCATGACTGTAGATGAGCAACCACAGCGGCCGCATCCTCTTTTTTCACTACAGCAGTCATGCCAATCCCCATATTGAAAATATTGAACATTTCCTCTTGAACAAGGTTCCCTTTTTCTTCAAGGAACGAGAATACAGGTGGAATTTTCCAGCTTCCAAGCCCGATTTCAACACCGCAACCTTCAGGAAGAATACGTGGAATATTCTCGATGAATCCTCCACCCGTAATATGGGCAAGTCCCTTAACTTCAAACTTTTCAAGTGTGGACAAAATAGACTGTACATAGATTTTTGTCGGTTTCAATAATTCATCGCCTAACTTGCAGTCAAGCTCCGGTATGAATTCATGTAGATCCATTCCTGAATCTTCAAGGAGGATTTTACGAACTAGAGAATATCCGTTACTGTGAATACCACTTGAAGCAAGCCCAATAACAACATCACCCGCCGAAATTGTCTTACCCGTAATTAAGCGTGATTTTTCAACAGCTCCAACAGTAAATCCTGCCACATCATACTCTTCCGTTTCGTACATACCTGGCATTTCCGCCGTTTCACCACCGATTAAAGCGCAGCCTGCCTGCTCGCAGCCGTCTGCAATACCTTTGACTATCATTTCAATTCGTTCAGGATCCGCTTTACCGCAGGCAATATAATCTAAAAAGTACAAAGGCGCAGCGCCTTGAACGACAACATCGTTAACGCACATAGCTACACAATCTACCCCAATGGTATCATGTTTATCCATCATGAACGCGAGCAGAAGTTTTGTCCCGACTCCATCCGTTCCTGAAATTAGCACAGGCTCTTTAAGGTTCAGGGAAGACAAATCAAACATTCCTCCGAAACCGCCTAGTCCATTCATTACCTCCGGACGAAATGTGCGCTTTACATGTTTTTTCATTCGATTTACTGCTTCATAACCAGCTTCAATATCAACACCAGCCTGCTTATATGCATTAGCCATTTGAAATCCTCCTCCGAAAATCACTCTTTATTTCCGACATTATTAACATTTTGCTTTTTCTCGTTCGTAATCATAAATTTCTGTCGGATAATTTCCGGTGAAGCAAGCTAGACATGAACCGCGCGTTTCTCCAGGAAACGGACGACCAATTGCTTCGACCATACCTTCGACACTTAAAAAAGTTAATGAATCAGCACCAATGATTTCACGTATTTCTTCCACCGATTTAGAGCTCGCGATTAATTCTTCCTTTTTCGATGTATCAATACCATAGAAACATGGGTTTTTAATTGGTGGTGAGCTGATTACAACGTGAACTTCTTTTGCTCCTGCATCTTTTAGCATGCGAACAATCCTTCTGCTCGTTGTTCCACGTACGATTGAATCATCAACCATAATGACACGTTTACCCTCTACGACCCCTCTTACCGGTGAAAGTTTCATCTTCACACCTTGTTCGCGTAGACTTTGTGACGGCTGAATAAATGTCCGGCCAACATAACGGTTTTTAATTAAGCCCATTTCATAAGGAATACCTGCAGCTTCAGCATAGCCAATTGCCGCAGAAATGCTTGAATCAGGAACTCCTGTGACGACATCGGCTTCAATCTTAGCTTCAAGTGCCATTTGCTTACCAAGATTTTTCCGAGCGGTATGAACATTAATTCCATCAATGTTGCTATCTGGACGGGAAAAATACACATATTCCATCGTGCACATTGCATGTTGACTTGAAAGTGAAAAGTATTCGGATGTGATGCCCTCATCATTAATGACCACAAGTTCACCCGGTTCAATATCACGGACGAATTCCGCTCCTACTATATCAAGGGCGCATGTTTCAGATGCTGCGAAATACGCATCGCCTATTTTCCCTAGGGAAAGTGGGCGGAAACCATGCGGATCTCTTGCCAAGATCATTTGGTTTTCTGTCATGACGACGAATGCATAAGCACCCTTCAACATGCTTAAACTGCTTTTCACAGAATCTCTCACATCGGAATAACCAGAACGTTTAATCAAATGTGCTAGAACTTCCGTATCCGATGTCGTTTGAAAGATTGAGCCCTGTCCTTCTAGCTGTGCTTTTAACTGACGAGCATTGACGATATTCCCATTATGAGCGAGAGCCAGCCCCCCTGTATGTGAATTAAACAAGAAAGGCTGAACATTTTGATACCCGCCGCCGCCTGCCGTTGTATAACGGACATGTCCGATCGCGGCTTTTCCTGAACCGGAAAGTTCCTGCATTTTTTCAGCTGTGAATATCTCAGTGACAAGACCTTCACCCTTCGAGATAGACATCTGCTCACCATCCGTAACAACGATGCCTGCTCCCTCTTGACCACGATGTTGCAAGCTATGCAACCCGTAATAAGCAAGCTGTGCTGCATCGGGATGTCCCCAGACTCCAACTACGCCACACTCTTCATTTAGGCTTCTTATTTCAGCAAGCATGGTATAGCTCCCTTCCAAGCTGTTTGTAAATCTACAACGTCTGCTACCAATACGTTGTTATCGCCGCCTGCCGTCACTACTAATTTATTATCCGCTGTTACTGAACCAATACAAACGGCATCTTCAACAAGTGCTTCAAAAGCCTTTTGATTTTCAGGACTTATAGATAGTAAAAAGCGTGATTGCGTTTCACTAAACAGTTCGGATACGAGTTCTCCAGATAAATTTACTTTTGCTCCAAGGTTACTTGCTCCAAATAGAGATTCAGATAAAGCAACAGCCAAACCACCTTCCGCGAGGTCATGAGCTGATGAAACAAGTCCTGATTGAATCGCTGAAAGAATTTGCTGCTGACGCTTTTGTTCAACAGTTAAATCAAGTTCTGGAGCACGCCCAAATATTTTTCCTTCAAGCATTTTTTGTAACTCACTGCCCCCAAATTCCACTTTCGCTTCGCCGACCACATAAATCAAATCTGATTCATTTTTGAACGTTTGCGTTGTGATATGTTGAAGATCGTTCACTAGGCCTACCATCCCAACTACTGGTGTTGGATAGATCGCTTCCCCATTCGTTTCATTGTAAAGAGAGACATTTCCTCCAATTACAGGCGTACTTAAACTTCGACAAGCTTCACTCATCCCGTCTGCCGCTTTTTCCAATTGCCAAAAGATTTCAGGTTTTTCTGGATTTCCAAAATTCAAGCAATCTGTAATTGCTAGAGGTTCTGCACCCGAACAAATAATGTTACGAGCCGCTTCAGCAACTGCGATTTTACCGCCTGTTTCAGGATCCAAGTAAATATAGCGGGAGTTACAATCTGTCGTCATCGCAAGGGCCTTATTTGTGCCTCGAACACGTACAACTGCTGCATCTGATCCAGGTGACACGACTGTATTCGTACGCACCATATAATCATATTGGTCATATACCCATTCTTTACTCGAAATTGTCGGTTGCTGCAATAATGCCAAAAGGGTTTCTCTGTAATCTTCAATGTCTGGTACTTCTGCCGTCATGCTTTGGAAGTCACGGAAATATTGCGGTTCTGCAGATGGCTTGTGATAAATTGGTGCTTCTTCAGCCAATGCATCAACTGGAACCTCAGCAACGATTTCACCCTGATGAGAAAGTGTTAGGTTTTTATCATCCGTTACTTCACCAACAGCAACCGCTTCTAGGTCATATTTCGTAAACAAGTCAACGATTTCCTGTTCGCGTCCTTTTGTAACAACGATCAGCATCCGCTCTTGTGATTCAGAAAGCATCATTTCATATGCTGTCATTCCAGTTTCACGTTGCGGTACCAAATCAAGGTTCATTTTTATTCCTGATCCAGCTTTACTTGCCATCTCAGCAGATGAGCTTGTAAGACCTGCTGCTCCCATATCCTGAATACCAACAAGAGCATCATTTTGAATTAATTCAAGGCATGCTTCTAAAAGCAGTTTCTCCATGAATGGATCACCTACTTGTACGGCAGGCCGTTTTTCTTCTGAAGACTCCGACAGCTCTTCAGAAGCAAATGTTGCTCCATGAATACCATCACGTCCTGTTTTAGCACCCACATACATCACTGTGTTGCCTACTCCATGCGCTTGGCCTTTTTTAATGTCCTTATGATCGATCAAACCGACACACATTGCATTAACTAGAGGATTTCCTTCATAAGATGGATCAAATTGAATTTCTCCGCCTACAGTTGGAATTCCGATACAATTTCCGTATCCTGCAATCCCAGCAACCACTTCTTTAAATAAATATTTCACACGATCATTCTCAAGCTCACCGAAGCGAAGCGAGTTCAACATCGCAATAGGACGGGCACCCATGGAGAAAACATCACGGATAATACCGCCGACACCAGTAGCAGCACCTTGATAAGGTTCAATTGCCGATGGGTGATTATGACTTTCTATTTTAAAAACAACTGCCTGATTGTCACCGATATCTACAATACCCGCTCCTTCACCAGGACCTTGAAGCACTTTCTCCCCTGTAATCGGGAATTTCCTTAAGATGGGTTTTGAATTTTTGTAGGAACAATGCTCTGACCACATAACCGAAAACAATCCAGTTTCCGTATAATTCGGCAGTCTGCCTAAGATTTTCTCCACCATTGCAAATTCTTCATCGGATAGTCCCATACTTGCATATAAACGATCCAATTTAATTTTTTCCGGACTTGGTTCAAGCTGTAATAACATGTGATTCCCTCCAGTTTTTTACGATGGATTGAAAAATCTTTAAGCCGTCTTTACTGCCAAGCAGCGAATCAACAGCACGTTCGGGATGAGGCATCATTCCGAGGACATTTCCTTGTTCATTTGTAATTCCCGCTATTTGCTCCAAGCTTCCGTTTGGATTTTCACCATCATAAGTGAACAAGATGCGGTTATTTTGTTTTAATTCAGCCAATGTTTCATTATCACAGTAGTAATTTCCTTCACCATGAGCCACTGGTATCGTAATCGTTTCATGTAATGAATAGCCTGTTGTAAACATGGATTGATTATTTTCAACCTTCAATCCTACATTGCGGCAAATGAATTTCAAGCCATCATTACGGCGCATCGCTCCAGGTAAAAGGCCTGCTTCAAGTAAAATCTGAAAACCATTGCAGACGCCAAGAACAGGCTTTCCTGCTTGAGCTGCTTTTACTACTTCCGCCATTACATTGGAGAAACGGGCAATTGCACCTGTGCGTAGATAGTCTCCGTAAGAGAAACCGCCTGGAAGGAGAATCCCGTCATATTCATCTAGATTGTCTGTGGAATGCCAAACATACTCCACTTCTTCCCCGAGTGCATCTTTTATCGCATGGTACATGTCGACATCACAATTGGAACCAGGGAAAACTATGACAGCAAATTTCATTGGGTGACAACCTCCTCAACATCATAACGGTAAGATTCAATTACCGTATTGGCTAATAGTTTTTCACACATTTCCTTCACCAGCTGATCCAAATCACGGTCCGTATCTTCAATTGTGAGTTCAATGTATTTCCCCACGCGTACATCACTTACTTCGTTATAAGTTAAACTGTGAAGTGATTGCTGAACTGCTGCTCCCTGTGGATCTAATACACTTTCGCGTAATGTGATATATACCTTAACCTTATACATGTTGAATACCCTCCAACTTTGCTAGAATTTTTCCATAAGCGTCTGTTAAACTACCTAAATCACGACGGAATACGTCTTTGTCTAATTTTTCGTTCGTTGCTACATCCCATAAGCGGCACGTATCGGGTGAAATCTCATCAGCCAGTAGAATGGCTCCATCCGATGTTTTACCGAACTCCAATTTAAAGTCTATCAATTTAATGTCCATTTCTTTAAAGAAGGTTGTTAAAACCTTATTAATTTCTTGAGCTTTTTCTTTTAAAATGGCTACGTCTTCCTTGCTTGCAAGTTCTAATTCTTCAATATGGTCTTCTGTTAACAGAGGATCACCGAGTTCATCATCTTTATAATAAAACTCAACGAGCGTTTTCTTCAGTGGTTGTCCTTCTTCAATGCCCGTTCTTTTAGAAAAACTGCCAGCAGCTGTATTTCGAACGACCACTTCCAGAGGAATAATTGAGACCTTTTTAACTAGCTGCTCCCGGTCGGAAAGCTTTTCAATAAAATGGGATGGAATATTTTCTTGGGCGAGCTTTGAAAATAGTAAGCTAGTAATTTGATTATTTAACTTACCTTTTCCAGCAATCTCTGACTTCTTTTCACCGTTAAACGCTGTTGCCGAATCCTTGTATTCCACCCATACTATTTCACTGTTGTCAGTTGCATAAATCTGTTTCGCTTTTCCTTCATACAGCAATTCTCGTTTTTCCATCTGTCCAGACCTCCACATTGTGAATATTATGAATCTTCTTCCTGTTAGTTAGGCTTGGCAAACATATCAACCGCTTGGGATGGTATGTTTGCCGCCTTTATTTTTATAAACCTAAACGATCAAAGATTACATCAACATTTTTCAGATGATGTGTAGCATCGAAACAATCATCAAGTTCTTCTTTTGTAAGCAAGCTTGTGATCTTATCATCCTTTTCAATCAGGCTTCTGAATGGAACCTGAAGCTCCCATGCTTCCATCGCTTTCGGTTGAACCGTGTCATATGCTTCTTCACGGACAAGACCTTTATCGATAAGGGATAGCAGCACACGTTGTGAGAAAATCAATCCAAGTGTACGGTCCATATTACGTTTCATATTTTCTGGATAAACAGTTAAGTTTTTCACGATGTTGCTAAAGCGATTTAACATATAGTTTAAAGCAATTGTTGCATCCGGTAAGATGATACGCTCAGCAGAAGAATGTGAAATGTCACGTTCGTGCCATAATGCTACATTCTCATATGCTGTCATCATGTAACCACGGATTACGCGTGCCATTCCTGTCATATTTTCAGAACCGATTGGATTCCGTTTATGAGGCATCGCCGATGATCCTTTTTGTCCTTTAGCAAAGAACTCTTCGACTTCACGTGTTTCACTTTTTTGTAAGCCACGAATTTCCACCGCGAATTTTTCAATGGATGTCGCAATTAGAGCCAACGTGCTCATATAGTGAGCATGGCGATCACGCTGCAATGTCTGTGTTGAAATAGGCGCTGCTTCAAGGCCCAGTTTTTCACAAACGAATTTTTCAACGAACGGGTCGATGTTTGCATATGTTCCGACAGCCCCAGAGATTTTTCCAACCTCTATGTTTTTTCTGGCTTCGTCGAAACGTTCGACATTGCGTTTCATTTCTTGATACCAAAGAGCAAGTTTCAAACCAAAAGTAGTTGGTTCTGCATGAACTCCATGTGTACGTCCCATTTGGACCGTATATTTATGTTCTTTCGCTTTGTTTTTCAGAATCTCAACAAAGTTATTTAAATCCTTCGAAAGGATATCATTCGCTTGTTTAATCACATATGAAAGGGCTGTATCAACTACATCCGTAGAAGTTAATCCGTAATGCACCCATTTCCGTTCTTCACCTAATGTTTCAGATACGGCACGTGTAAAGGCAACCACATCATGACGTGTATCTTTTTCAATTTCATTGATCCGATCCACATTAAACGTTGCATTTTCACGAAGAAGTTGTACATCTTCTTTTGGAATTACACCAAGTTCAGACCATGCTTCACAAGCTAAGATTTCTACTTCCAACCACGCGTTAAATCGGTTAGTTTCTGTCCAAATATTTCCCATCTCAGGGCGGGTATAACGTTCAATCATTTTACTTCCTCCGTTTCAACCTGTTGATTCCATATTTTACTTCGATTACTTTCTAAAAGAGCTTCCTCAATCGTTGGACGTAAAATATTCACATGCCCCATTTTTCGTTTCAGCTTGGCTTCTTTCTTTCCATAAAGATGAACCTTCCAATCTGAAAGCTTTGGAATTTCAACCAGTAAAGGTTCCATATGTTCACCTAGAATATTTACCATTACTACTGGTTTCAATAATGCCGTATTTCCGAGCGGCCAATTGCATACAGCACGTATATGCTGCTCGAACTGAGACGTCTCACACGCTTCCATTGTGTAGTGACCAGAGTTATGAGGCCTTGGTGCAAGCTCATTAATGATGATCTCATCCTGATCGGTTAAAAACATCTCGACAGCCAATGTCCCTATCAAACCAAGTTTCTCAGCAAGCTGTAAGGCCTCTTGAATCGCCTTCTTCTCAGCCTGCTTACTGATACGAGCAGGTACAATACTTTTATGAAGGATATTTTCAACATGAATATTTTCCGCAATCGGAAAATGACTTACCTCGCCATTTGTTTTACGCGTCACGATAATTGAGATTTCTTTTACGAAAGGGATCCAGGCTTCTAGCACACATACGCCTGTTTGGAGCAGGGTTTCTGCCTTTCTAATATCGGCTTCTTCCTTAATGACCAACTGCCCTTTTCCATCATAACCGCCGCGCGTCGTTTTTAACACACTAGGGTACCCTATTTTTTCTATATGAAGATAAATTTCTGAAATATCCTGTATTTCTACATATGGAGCAACAGATGCTCCTGCATTCGATATGGCTTTTTTTTCAGTCAAGCGATCCTGTGTAAGCTTTAATAATTCTGACCCTTGTGGAAGATACGCATGTTGCTTTAACCAATCTAGAGCGTCTGAACTGATATTTTCAAATTCATAGGTTATGACGTCACTGACATCCGCTAATCTTTTCAATGCATCGATATCATCATAAGCACCAGTGATTTCAATATCTGCCACTTGCGCACATGGGCCATCTGTAGTTGGTTCAAGAACTGCTATTCTAAAGCCCGATGCCTTAGCCGACAAGGCCATCATTCTGCCTAATTGCCCACCGCCAATAATTCCAATGGTCTGTCCCGGTAAAATGATTGTATTATTTAAGTTGTTCACTGCTCTGTAACACCTTTTCTCTGGTTTCGTCTCGTAAAGCCTCTAATCTATCAGCAATTTTAGAATCGAAAGCAGCTAATATCTGAGCTGCAAACAAACCAGCATTAACTGCTCCAGCTTTCCCAATTGCCACCGTCGCAACCGGTACGCCACCAGGCATCTGAACAATCGATAATAACGAATCCATACCATTTAACGCCTTCGATTGAATAGGCACGCCAATCACAGGGACAATCGTTTTCGCTGCCGTCATACCTGGAAGATGAGCTGCCCCGCCTGCACCAGCAATAATCACTTTAAGGTCTCGCTCTTTTGCACTCTCTGCATATTCAAATAACAAATCCGGCGTACGGTGGGCGGAAACGACTCTTTTTTCATAGGGAATCTCGAGCTGTTCCAATGATTCACATGCATATTTCATCGTTTCCCAATCTGAGACACTTCCCATAATAACCCCAACTTGCGGCTTCATATCTTTCCCTCCAACACTCATATTAAGACGTCCTGAGTATGCAGATGGACGCTTATAATTATCTATATCAAATTAAAAAACCGGGCAGACTGCTTCCTCATAGAGAAAGCAATCTGCCCGGAAGAAAGCCTTTAAAAAAACACAAAAAGACTTGGCTAGTTTCCGAATTAGTCAGATGCTTTTCTCATAGTCCAATGATTTACGGTCATTAGGTAGATACTTTTGGGCCATATCCCCAGGATTATATGAGATGTATTAATCTAACTTCATCTTACCTTCACGCCATTTTAATGTCAAGATAAAATCGAATATTTTTACAGGATATCAAAAAATCGTTCGTGTTTTACTCAATTAATTTCGCTTCGAATACGATTTTTCTATTAACTGGCTCATAATGAACCTTTCCATTCTCGATTCTTTCGGCAAAAATAGGTTCTTCCGTTCGTCTTACAGGAAAGTAACCTGCTGCTTTAATTCGATCTAGACATGCATCAATTGTTTCTCCATCTATTACTTCAAACTTTTCCTTACTCTTCTTACTCACAAAACCGTTCCTTTCCCGAATTCTATATTGTTTACCTTCCTTCGCATCAATACTTCGCTTATATTCATTAATAAATTCTTCATAGTATAATGAAAAGAACAGATAAAGGCAAGATTTATTCCCGAAGAAATCCATCGCCATTTTAATAAGTGAATACTTTTGAAATTCCAAAAATAAACCTAACCTAGAAAAAGGTTTTTTCTGGAAAAATGTCATCCTGGTTAATCGCATGTCGACCCCCTGATTATCAACCCTATTTTATTCGATACTCTTTCCCATTTTATAAACGCAAAAAAAGACCAGCCAGAATGGCTGATCTTTTCAAAATGGCTTGGCGGCGTCCTACTCTCACAGGGGGAAACCCCCAACTACCATCGGCGCTGAAGAGCTTAACTGCCGTGTTCGGAATGGGAACGGGTGTGACCTCTTCGCTATCGTCACCAAACAATAAAGGAACGTTGTTCCTTCAAAACTAGATAATAAGAAGGTATTTCATTTTTTAAAGCGTGGTTAAGTCCTCGATCTATTAGTATCAGTCAGCTCCACATGTCGCCACGCTTCCACCTCTGACCTATCAACCTGATCATCTTTCAGGGATCTTACTAGCTTGCGCTATGGGAAATCTCATCTCGAGGGGGGCTTCATGCTTAGATGCTTTCAGCACTTATCCCGTCCGCACGTAGCTACCCAGCTATGCCTTTGGCAAGACAACTGGTACACCAGCGGTGCGTCCATCCCGGTCCTCTCGTACTAAGGACAGCTCCTCTCAAATTTCCTGCGCCCGCGACGGATAGGGACCGAACTGTCTCACGACGTTCTGAACCCAGCTCGCGTACCGCTTTAATGGGCGAACAGCCCAACCCTTGGGACCGACTACAGCCCCAGGATGCGATGAGCCGACATCGAGGTGCCAAACCTCCCCGTCGATGTGGACTCTTGGGGGAGATAAGCCTGTTATCCCCGGGGTAGCTTTTATCCGTTGAGCGATGGCCCTTCCATGCGGAACCACCGGATCACTAAGCCCGACTTTCGTCCCTGCTCGACTTGTAGGTCTCGCAGTCAAGCTCCCTTGTGCCTTTACACTCTACGAATGATTTCCAACCATTCTGAGGGAACCTTTGGGCGCCTCCGTTACTCTTTAGGAGGCGACCGCCCCAGTCAAACTGCCCACCTGACACTGTCTCCCACCCCGATAAGGGGCGCGGGTTAGAATTTCAATACAGCCAGGGTAGTATCCCACCAACGCCTCCACCGAAGCTAGCGCTCCGGCTTCTCAGGCTCCTACCTATCCTGTACAAGCTGTACCAAAATTCAATATCAGGCTGCAGTAAAGCTCCACGGGGTCTTTCCGTCCTGTCGCGGGTAACCTGCATCTTCACAGGTACTATAATTTCACCGAGTCTCTCGTTGAGACAGTGCCCAGATCGTTACACCTTTCGTGCGGGTCGGAACTTACCCGACAAGGAATTTCGCTACCTTAGGACCGTTATAGTTACGGCCGCCGTTTACTGGGGCTTCGGTTCAAAGCTTCGCTTGCGCTAACCTCTCCCCTTAACCTTCCAGCACCGGGCAGGTGTCAGCCCCTATACTTCGCCTTGCGGCTTCGCAGAGACCTGTGTTTTTGCTAAACAGTCGCCTGGGCCTATTCACTGCGGCTTTTCTGGGCTATTCACCCTAAAAAGCACCCCTTCTCCCGAAGTTACGGGGTCATTTTGCCGAGTTCCTTAACGAGAGTTCTCTCGCACACCTTAGGATTCTCTCCTCGCCTACCTGTGTCGGTTTGCGGTACGGGCACCTTACATCTCACTAGAGGCTTTTCTTGGCAGCGTGGAATCAGGAACTTCGGTACTATATTTCCCTCGCCATCACAGCTCCGCCTTAATGGAAACGGGATTTGCCTCGTTTCCGGCCTAACTGCTTGGACGCGCATATCCAACAGCGCGCTTACCCTATCCTTCTGCGTCCCCCCATCGTTCAAACGATGTATAGGTGGTACAGGAATATCAACCTGTTGTCCATCGCCTACGCCTTTCGGCCTCGGCTTAGGTCCCGACTAACCCTGAGCGGACGAGCCTTCCTCAGGAAACCTTAGGCATTCGGTGGAAGGGATTCTCACCCTTCTTTCGCTACTCATACCGGCATTCTCACTTCTAAGCGCTCCACCAGTCCTTCCGGTCTGACTTCAACGCCCTTAGAACGCTCTCCTACCATCGACACCATACGGTGTCAATCCACAGCTTCGGTGATACGTTTAGCCCCGGTACATTTTCGGCGCGGAGTCACTCGACCAGTGAGCTATTACGCACTCTTTAAATGATGGCTGCTTCTGAGCCAACATCCTGGTTGTCTAAGCAACTCCACATCCTTTTCCACTTAACGTATACTTTGGGACCTTAGCTGGTGGTCTGGGCTGTTTCCCTTTCGACTACGGATCTTATCACTCGCAGTCTGACTCCCAAGAATAAGTATTTGGCATTCGGAGTTTGACTGAATTCGGTAACCCGTTGGGGGCCCCTAGTCCAATCAGTGCTCTACCTCCAATACTCTCATCTTGAGGCTAGCCCTAAAGCTATTTCGGAGAGAACCAGCTATCTCCAGGTTCGATTGGAATTTCTCCGCTACCCACACCTCATCCCCGCACTTTTCAACGTGCGTGGGTTCGGGCCTCCATTCAGTGTTACCTGAACTTCACCCTGGACATGGGTAGATCACCTGGTTTCGGGTCTACGACCTCATACTCATTCGCCCTATTCAGACTCGCTTTCGCTGCGGCTCCGTCTTATCAACTTAACCTCGCATGAAATCGTAACTCGCCGGTTCATTCTACAAAAGGCACGCCATTACCCATTAACGGGCTTTGACTACTTGTAGGCACACGGTTTCAGGATCTATTTCACTCCCCTTCCGGGGTGCTTTTCACCTTTCCCTCACGGTACTGGTTCACTATCGGTCACTAGGTAGTATTTAGCCTTGGGAGATGGTCCTCCCTGCTTCCGACGGGATTTCTCGTGTCCCGCCGTACTCAGGATCCACTCAGGAGGGAACGAAGTTTCAACTACAGGGTTTTTACCTTCTTTGACGGACCTTTCCAGATCACTTCATTTACCCCGTTCCTTTGTAACTCCATGTTGAGTGTCCTACAACCCCAAGAGGCAAGCCTCTTGGTTTGGGCTAATTCCGTTTCGCTCGCCGCTACTCAGGAAATCGCATTTGCTTTCTCTTCCTCCGGGTACTTAGATGTTTCAGTTCCCCGGGTCTGCCTTCAGTACCCTATGTATTCAGGTAAAGATACTGTTCCATTACGAACAGTGGGTTTCCCCATTCGGAAATCTCCGGATCAAAGCTTACTTACAGCTCCCCGAAGCATATCGGTGTTAGTCCCGTCCTTCATCGGCTCCTAGTGCCAAGGCATCCACCGTGCGCCCTTTCTAACTTAACCGTTAAAAAAGATCTTACTGATGCTTTGAAAAAATTAATTGCCTTCTATCTATTATCTAGTTTTCAAGGAACAAAGAAGAAAAAATTCCATCACAACGTGATGAGATCTTTCGTATCTGAATGAATTACTCATTCAAAACTGAACAAAACAAAAGCGCTCTCGTATTTATCCTTAGAAAGGAGGTGATCCAGCCGCACCTTCCGATACGGCTACCTTGTTACGACTTCACCCCAATCATCTGTCCCACCTTAGGCGGCTGGCTCCATAAAGGTTACCTCACCGACTTCGGGTGTTACAAACTCTCGTGGTGTGACGGGCGGTGTGTACAAGGCCCGGGAACGTATTCACCGCGGCATGCTGATCCGCGATTACTAGCGATTCCGGCTTCATGTAGGCGAGTTGCAGCCTACAATCCGAACTGAGAATGGCTTTATGGGATTCGCTTACCTTCGCAGGTTTGCAGCCCTTTGTACCATCCATTGTAGCACGTGTGTAGCCCAGGTCATAAGGGGCATGATGATTTGACGTCATCCCCACCTTCCTCCGGTTTGTCACCGGCAGTCACCTTAGAGTGCCCAACTGAATGCTGGCAACTAAGATCAAGGGTTGCGCTCGTTGCGGGACTTAACCCAACATCTCACGACACGAGCTGACGACAACCATGCACCACCTGTCACTCTGTCCCCCGAAGGGGAACGCCCTATCTCTAGGGTTGTCAGAGGATGTCAAGACCTGGTAAGGTTCTTCGCGTTGCTTCGAATTAAACCACATGCTCCACCGCTTGTGCGGGCCCCCGTCAATTCCTTTGAGTTTCAGCCTTGCGGCCGTACTCCCCAGGCGGAGTGCTTAATGCGTTAGCTGCAGCACTAAAGGGCGGAAACCCTCTAACACTTAGCACTCATCGTTTACGGCGTGGACTACCAGGGTATCTAATCCTGTTTGCTCCCCACGCTTTCGCGCCTCAGTGTCAGTTACAGACCAGAAAGTCGCCTTCGCCACTGGTGTTCCTCCAAATCTCTACGCATTTCACCGCTACACTTGGAATTCCACTTTCCTCTTCTGCACTCAAGTTCCCCAGTTTCCAATGACCCTCCACGGTTGAGCCGTGGGCTTTCACATCAGACTTAAGGAACCACCTGCGCGCGCTTTACGCCCAATAATTCCGGACAACGCTTGCCACCTACGTATTACCGCGGCTGCTGGCACGTAGTTAGCCGTGGCTTTCTGGTTAGGTACCGTCAAGGTACCAGCAGTTACTCTGGTACTTGTTCTTCCCTAACAACAGAACTTTACGACCCGAAGGCCTTCTTCGTTCACGCGGCGTTGCTCCGTCAGACTTTCGTCCATTGCGGAAGATTCCCTACTGCTGCCTCCCGTAGGAGTCTGGGCCGTGTCTCAGTCCCAGTGTGGCCGATCACCCTCTCAGGTCGGCTACGCATCGTCGCCTTGGTGAGCCATTACCTCACCAACTAGCTAATGCGCCGCGGGCCCATCTATAAGTGACAGCTAGAGGCCGTCTTTCCATCTTCTCTCATGCGAGAAAAGAACGTATCCGGTATTAGCTCCGGTTTCCCGAAGTTATCCCAGTCTTATAGGCAGGTTGCCCACGTGTTACTCACCCGTCCGCCGCTAATCTCAGGGAGCAAGCTCCCATCGATTCGCTCGACTTGCATGTATTAGGCACGCCGCCAGCGTTCGTCCTGAGCCAGGATCAAACTCTCCGAAGAAATGTTTGACTTGCTCATTTTGCTTTTTGATAGTGTGTGCTCACTTAAAAAATTAACGTTGGCGCTTTGTTTTGTTCAGTTTTCAAAGAGCAATTTCATCGTTGTTCTTTCGAACAACTTGTTTATTCATCATAACACGCTATTGATTAGTTGTCAACTTCTGCGAAGTTTTTAACTTATTTTAAATCGCTGTGTTTTTCAGCGACCATTTCATCTTAACACTTTCATAATAAGAAGTCAATAGTTATTATTTCTTTTAGTAATCTACCAAAAGTGGATGAAGTTTTTTGTTTGTCGTACTTGGTGCTTATTTATATTAATCCTTTCCTACCCTAAAGTCAACTGATTTTTAGCTATGAATATTTTTTTCTTTTTTAATTCATTTATTAGATTATATAAAGGTGTTAGCTTAGTATAAATGCTTGTTCTAGTAAAAAATCAAACTATGGCTTTTCCTCTAAAGACATTTAAACCTTTCATGATTCTATTCACAAAAAATCTAAATGTCCTCTCTCTAACTATTAGTCAGTAAAGTGAATTTCTAAAAACAAATCCTTCCGGAGAGCAATGACTAACTAATTATCAGGGATTGATAAATGAAAGATGCACTTGGAAGAAAGATAAAGTCGTGGTCATCTATACTCAATCAAAATCCACAATTATATAGAATAGCTTCTATTACAATACCTCAATGTTCAAACACACATAAGATCTTGCAAAACTGTTAAGGTTAATACAGACGCATTTGACATATTAAAGAATTCACCCAAAGAGGTGAAAGAGTCAAAACATTTTTATCAACAGATATCTACAGATAGACAATGAAACCAAAGAAGGTAACTTTATCCTTTATATACGAATGTTAAATATTATTTTTATTAAAATTGTAAATTCCCCTCTTTACCTACTCTTTCTTAAAGAATGTGGAAAATGTAAAGCTTTTGTCTATTAATAGGCTCCAATCTACCATCGTTACTGATGCTCGTGCTGGATATAAGTCTGAAACCATAGTTTTATGAAGCATCAAACACATTTATCCATGTCTGAAGAATCATTACTGTGTTAGATTCAGTTCTAGTAAAGAAGCAGAGTGATACATATTCAACCACTTATTGAACGAATCTTGAAAAACGAGTAAATATTAGCTGATATCCTACATATCTATTATCTAAATATTAGAAAAATATTTTTTTTACAAATTTACTGTCATGTACTATAATAAATTTATTTTAAAAGATTGAGGACAGACTTTTAATCATTATAAAAATAGTTGGGAGAGGGATTTATAAATGATTAATAAAAACACATCTTTGAGGATGCAAAGTATCGTTTTTATAGGTTTTATGGGGGTAGGTAAAACCACAATCGGACAAAAAGTAGCCAGGAAATTATATAGGGATTTTATTGATATAGATCAAGAAATTGAAAGAGAATTTAACATGCCCACCACAGAAATATTCAAGAAGTTTGGGGAAAAGACTTTCCGCGAAAAAGAAAAAAGTATGATTGATTACTTTAGCCAACAGCAATTGAAAATTATTTCCGTTGGTGGAGGGGCTTTTTTACAAGAGGATATACGAAAAATTTGTCTCTCTAATTGTATTGTGTTCTACCTTGACTTATCTTGGGAATATTGGAAAGAGAGAATAGGCTTGCTTATTGATAGTAGACCAGTGTTACAAAGTCGAAGCCTTGAAGAAATAGAAGAACTTTTTAATACTAGACAGGAAATTTACTCCTATCACCACTCAAAAGTGAATACGAATGACCTTGATGTTGAAGAAGTAGCAGATTATATTGTTGAATCATTGAAAGTGGCTTGGGATATTTACGAACCACTTAAGTAATTCCACGAGTTTATTACCCAAGCCCTATAAAACCTAAGAAAAGAATAATAGAAAAGATGAAAAGAATACAGCGATAAGGGATACTCCCCTCTTCCTGTAAACTAATCACCTTTTTTTTCTTTTTAGGAGGATTCTCTAATAATCAGTTCGGGGTTTAATATAATACGCTGTTGTTCATGATCAATATTCACCATTTTTTGGTGCAAAAGATTCGCAGCTTCTTTTCCCATACGTTGAGGAAATGAAGAAACAGTCGTTAACGGCGGATGATAGATTTCTGCTACTGGAACATTATCGAATCCTACGATGTCTATATCTTGACCAGGAATCAATCCTTTCATCCTTAACCCTTGCATAACACCGAAAGCAATTAGGTCGCTAAAGCAAAAAATTGCTGTAGGGGGATCAGGATTATTAAGGACTTTAAATACAGCCTCTAACCCTCCCTCTCGTGTCGGAGCACTATCTATCATTAACGATTCGTCAACTTCCAAGCCCGCTTTGGAAAGGGCTTCGCGATACCCCTCCATTCTCTCAATCCAAGTAGAAGATTCCCTAATCCCTCCAAGGAATGCAATCCTTTTATGTCCCTTTTCAATCAAATGATTAACAGCTATTCGGGCTCCTTCTGGATAGTTAATACCTACATAATCGCTATTTACTTCAGGTAATTCTCTAACAGCAAGAACAAATGGTGTGTCAATCTCATTTAATCGATTAATCGTTTCTTGTGTACTTTCAGAGACGGGACAAAGAATTAAGCCGCCTACTCTATGTTCCAACATAGTTGAAAGGAGTTGGTCTTGCTTCGTAACTGAATCAAATGTAGTTCCCAACAAGACCGTATATCCGACCTCTTCTAATGCATCATGTACACCTATCAGGAATTCAGAAAAAAAGGTGTTTGAAATATCAGTAATAATTATTCCTACAGTATCGGAACTCTGCGACCTTAGATTTGCTGCAATTCTATCGTAAACGTAACCCAATTCACGCATGGACTTTAAAACCTTTTTTCGAGTTGCTTCCGAAATTCGAGGGTTATTACGAACGATAAGGGAAGCAGTGGACGTAGATACGCCAGCATGCTTCGCTACCTGTTGCAATGTGACTCGACCTTTTTTGGGTTGTTTCATCGTTCAATCACCATCTTGAGTGTATTTTTGATGTATGGATTATAATCATCAATTATTACTATAATAATAATATAGTTGTAGTTATTATTATACCCATAATATAAATTGCTTTATTGTACATAGTTCAGTCACCGCTTATTAGTAATTTTAATGCTATATACACAGAAGTTTCCCCTATTCATTACTTTTGCAAAAAAAAACACCATCCTAATTCTTGAAGATGGAGTTTTGAGTAATCAGTCTCTTATCCTTATTTAAGTATTATCGGATGTATAGTTAATTTTTTATACCGATAATTCACAAAAACTGCAGCTAGAATCCCTAAAGTTGCGATAAAACAATCAAATAGGAATATATGCGAAATATCTCCACTTTTAGCGATTAACCCTGTTGCGATGGGTAAGACAACACTCGCTAAACTAGAGGCAGTTGAAACGATTCCCGTTACTGTTCCTTTTTTCTTCCAGAAAAGCTCAGCCATTATTGCAATGGTTAATTGAAAAATTCCAGCTGTAGAAGCTCCAAGGAAAAAAGAGGTTACACTTAGTACAATTGGTGTATGAACGGTAAGAATAACAATGACAGCTATTAAAGTAATCATTGGATAAAGTAAAATGACCGTCACAGGTTTCAGCAATTTTTTCAACAAGACGGATAAAAGCAGAACAGAAATAAGGGATCCAACGCTATAATAGCTTAACAATTTAATCGAATTGGAAGCAGACATCCCAGCGACTTCTTGCCCAAAACTCGGTAACCAGATTTGCGAGACAGTAAACAAGGCAGTAGATGTAAAACCAATAATAATAAGCGCTAGCCCTTCTTTCCAGAATTCAGGTTCACTTATAAACTTACTCAATTGCAATTCGACTTCTTTACTATTATGACCGTCTTGGATTTTTTGAAATGAAGTAAAAAACAAAAATATCATGTTTAAAAAATAGATAACCGCCGGTAATAAAAAAGCATACCCATAAAACAAATTATTTTTTGAAAGAAACAAGATGATAAATGGTAAAACTGTTGCGCCAAGTGAAACAAAAGCCTTAACCATTACACTTGCGGAACTAGCAGATTTCGGAAACATTTCTGTAAGCGCTGGATATGTCCCCGCATCCATGGCAGAGTTAGAAACACCCGCAAGTAACGCAAACACAAAGGCTATCTCATAAGTTGGAGAAAATGGAATCCCCACTAAAAAGAATAACATGACAATAGTTGAGACAATGATTAACGGTTTCCTTCCAAATCTATCTGACAATATTCCTGTTATACCATACGTAAGCAATCTTCCAATACCTATTGCAGCAATAAGATAACTGATGCCAGTTGAATCTGTATCCCACTGTTCTGTTAAAGCGACCATGTTCGAAGCGAGAATTATATTGACCATTCCTAATAGAAAATAGTTAATATACATCCCTGATGCCGCTTTAAAATACTGATTTTTCATTAATTACCCCCCCATAGTAAATCACGATGTAATTTTTCTCCCATTAAAGAACACGAAAGTTTGAAAAAATGAAATCTGTAAAAAAACTTAATCTGATCTTTTAATCACTGTATTTTTTTATAAAAATACAGTTTTCAATCCCCATTATGATATCCCATAAAATTAAAAACAATTTTTCAAAAAAAGAGCTAAGAAAAACAGGAAGTACACTCCCTGTTTTTCTTAGCTCCGAGGTCTATTACATTCATATGCTGTAAGTTCCTTAACACCAAACACTAAAAAACAATTGAGTTCAGCAGGGGTCGCAAAAAACCTCTATTACTATAAGCTGGAGAGCAACCTCCACAGTGGAAGCTTATTAATCTGCAAAAATTTGCTCTTTAATATAATCAACAGGCATTTGTTGACCTGTCCACAATTCAAATGCTAAAGCACCTTGCCAAAGCATCATTCCAAGACCATTAATCGCTGTAGCCCCGGCAGCTTCAGCTTGTTCCATAAGTTTTGATTTACGTGGAATGTACACAACGTCTGTAACAATTAAATCAGAGCGTAGCATTGATTCGTCTTGAATGACACTTAAGCCTTCAAGTGGTTTCATACCAACGCCTGTTCCATTTGCCAAAATATCACTAGTTGCGATTTCAGCTCTTAATTGTTCAAGGTTCTCAAGTGGATACACATTTGCTTTCACATTTAAGTGCTTCATATCTTCATTAATGATTCGAACGTTTTCTTCTGCTTGTGGGAAGAAAGCATCATCACGCGCAAAAATGCTAATTTCAGCAAGTCCTTCTAGTGCAGATTGAATGGCAATAGGTGTAGCAGCACCACCAGAACCGATAAGAGTCATTTTTTTGCCTTTGATATCTATACCATGTTCTTTAAGGTTCCGAGTATATCCCATTCCATCCGTACTGTGACCGACGAATTTCCCATCAACATTGACAACTGTATTAACCGCTCCTGAAAATTTAGCACTGTCTGCCAATTCATCTAAGTGTGGAAGGATTTTCATTTTATTTGGCATTGATACATTAAAACCTTTTACATTTAATGCTCGCATTCCTTTTACAGCATCCTCCAATGATTCATTTCCAACTTCAAATGCCAAATAAGCACAGTTTAATCCTAATTTATCAAATGCTAAATTGTGCATAGCTGGTGATAAAGAGTGTCCGATAGGTGTTGCTAAAAGTCCTACTAATTCTGTTTTTCCATTTATACGTGCTAAACTTTCCATGATTCAATCCCCCTGATGTATGATTCATAAAATTTTATATAAATTCCTTCTAGGAAGAAATCCAATGAATTAAATATTTTGATCAATAGTTTCTAAAACACTTCTTAATTGAGATACAGGAATTTGCCCAGGTGCCGATGCTTCTTTTCCAGCACCAAATGTACAAGCTGAACCAAATACCGCACCGGTTAACCGGCTAACCAGGCCTGTCCCCGACATAGACATGGTAATAAACGGACGATCCGCATATTTAGTTTTCATCGTGTGAGTTGCATCTAATAAAACAAGTAGATCGTCTACACTTTGAGGCATGACAGCAATTTTTGGAATATGAGCTCCATACTCCTGCATTTTACGCAGTCGGTAAATGATTTCTTCTTTTGCTGGTGTCTTATGGAAATCGTGGTTACACATAATTACGTATACACCATTTTCCTCAGCAACCTTTACAGTTGCCTTGACATCTGACTCTTCATAAAATAATTCTACATCCACAAGATCAATATTCTTTGTTCGAATCGCTGTATGAAGTAATTCAAAATAATATTGATCCGTAATTTCTTTGTTACCACCTTCTTTATGACTTCTAAAAGTGAAAAGAAGAAGAGTACTCGGTAAGGCTTTTCTTAGTTTTGAAATCATTGTCGAAACGGAGTTTAAGCTTTCAACATGTTCATACACATCTACTCGCCACTCAATGATATCTGGCTCCAAAGATTTTACCGTTTCAACTTCTTGAAGTAGCTCTTCTTGAGTTGACCCCATTAATGGAACAATGATCTTTGGAACGCCCTCTCCGATTTTAACGTTTTTGATGGTAATCGTTTGCATGGATTTTTCCCCTTTTTATCATCAGCGGGGGGCTTTCGAACCTCACTGATGTTTGTTGGTAAAACCTGTAAAAGATTATGACCTGACTTATGACTTTTTTAAACAGATGGAACTTTAATCACCTTTTTATAACGATAGGCAACAAAAATAGCCAATAAAATACTAACGATTGCAATTCCAACATCAAACAAGAATACAGCAGTTAGACCTGCACTCTTAGAAATCATACCTGTAATGAATGGTATGATAATAAAAGCTGAACTAGCTGCAATGTTTACATAAGATGTAATGGTTCCTTTATTGGCTGGGAAGAATTCAGTAATAATTGTCATGGCCAATTGGAACACACCTGCAGTTGATAACCCAATAAAGAAAGCACTCAAAACAGTCATGAATGGTTGCTGAATATAAATAAGAGACAATAAAGATATTGCGGCAATTACCGGATAAATAATCATAACTGTAATAGGCTTTATTACTTTATTTAATAAAACTGCTAGTAAAATGACTGAAACAAGAGACCCAATGCTATAGTAACTAAGCAATTGAACAGATTTAGCTTGTGTTAGACCTAATACTTCTTGTCCAAATTTAGGGAGCCAAACTTGTACAAGCATGAATAGAGCAGTTGATGTAAAACCTAGAAGAATAACGGCCAATCCTTCTTGGCCAAACTTTGGTTTTGATAAAAATTGTGGTTCAGCTGTTTCAACTTTATCCTCACTTTGGATATCACTTGGAGTTTTATGATTCGGGAATGATACCCTAAGTAAGAAAAATCCATTAACAAGGTAAACAACTGCCATCAAGAAGAATGTATATCCGTAAAATAGATCTCTAGCAATAAAAAACGCCATAATAAATGGAAGAATTGTTGCACCAATTGAAACAAAAGCTTTAATTAATACAGTTGCAGAGCCTGCTTTCTTTTGGAAAGCTTCAATAAGTGCAGGATACGTCCCTGCGTCTAAAAATGAGTTAGCGATACCAGCACATATTGCAAAAATAAATGCTAACGTGTAGTTAGGAGCCAATGGTATTCCCACTAAGAAAATCAGGTAGATGAAAGACGCCGATACAACAAAAGGCTTCCTTCCTAATTTATCCGACAGTCTTCCAGCAAAAAACAGAGAAACTAACTTACCAATACCTATTGCTGAAACCAGGTAGCTAATTCCCGATGCACTCGTATTTAACTGGTTGGACAAATTCTCCATATTTGACCCGATGATGATGTTGATCATACCTAAAATAAAGTAACTAATATATAAACCTATTGCCATTTTTATATATGGATTTTTCATAAAACACACCCCTATGTTAGTTATTCAAAAGTTGTCAGAAATGCAACTTAGTTATTAAGCTCTTTCTTAAAGCTTCCCCCTTACATTTAGTATATCGTTCTACTAAAATTTTAATGATTAGTATATCGTTCTACTAATATTCAAATCAAAGTTAGTATATCGTTCTACTAAACACTCTTGAACTCCCCCGCAGAATTAATTGGGTCTAATGTTGTTCAAAATGAAATCAGTAGGTCCAAATTAAATACGTAAACACACAGCTGTAATCCATACCCTTTACTGGAGTTACTTACTTAACTATATTTAGTATATCGTTCTACTGAAGTTATTATACTGCGCTAATTAAATTGTGTCAAACTTATGAAACAGTCCCCTCTATTCATAAATTTGCATAGGCTAGGCATTTAATCTCTTTGCCTATTTCAAGGAAATTCTGTTTCTTTAAAGAATGCTTCTTTAAACTCTCTAAAACTCCTTTCTTTAGAGTTGTATTGACGATTATTCCTCAACACATTCTTAACCGAGTGAGACCTCCTTAAGGATGGTTTGTCTTCTATGGGCTCAGGACTCCGTATGTTTAATGAAGTGTGTATTGTGACTAATTTTAACTCTAAAATATGTTTTTCTCATATATTTTCTTTTATTAATATCTCAGTTACATAGGCGACAGAGCAGTGTGTTTCCACTCACCAACCATCGATTACTTAACCCATTAAATTTCTTAAAGATTTTTATTCGATACTCTTTCCCATTTTATAAACACAAAAAAAGACCAGCCAGAATGGCTGATCTTTTCAAAATGGCTTGGCGGCGTCCTACTCTCACAGGGGGAAACCCCCAACTACCATCGGCGCTGAAGAGCTTAACTGCCGTGTTCGGAATGGGAACGGGTGTGACCTCTTCGCTATCGTCACCAAACAATAAAGGAACGTTGTTCCTTCAAAACTAGATAATAAGAAGGTATTTCATTTTTTAAAGCGTGGTTAAGTCCTCGATCTATTAGTATCAGTCAGCTCCACATGTCGCCACGCTTCCACCTCTGACCTATCAACCTGATCATCTTTCAGGGATCTTACTAGCTTGCGCTATGGGAAATCTCATCTCGAGGGGGGCTTCATGCTTAGATGCTTTCAGCACTTATCCCGTCCGCACGTAGCTACCCAGCTATGCCTTTGGCAAGACAACTGGTACACCAGCGGTGCGTCCATCCCGGTCCTCTCGTACTAAGGACAGCTCCTCTCAAATTTCCTGCGCCCGCGACGGATAGGGACCGAACTGTCTCACGACGTTCTGAACCCAGCTCGCGTACCGCTTTAATGGGCGAACAGCCCAACCCTTGGGACCGACTACAGCCCCAGGATGCGATGAGCCGACATCGAGGTGCCAAACCTCCCCGTCGATGTGGACTCTTGGGGGAGATAAGCCTGTTATCCCCGGGGTAGCTTTTATCCGTTGAGCGATGGCCCTTCCATGCGGAACCACCGGATCACTAAGCCCGACTTTCGTCCCTGCTCGACTTGTAGGTCTCGCAGTCAAGCTCCCTTGTGCCTTTACACTCTACGAATGATTTCCAACCATTCTGAGGGAACCTTTGGGCGCCTCCGTTACTCTTTAGGAGGCGACCGCCCCAGTCAAACTGCCCACCTGACACTGTCTCCCACCCCGATAAGGGGCGCGGGTTAGAATTTCAATACAGCCAGGGTAGTATCCCACCAACGCCTCCACCGAAGCTAGCGCTCCGGCTTCTCAGGCTCCTACCTATCCTGTACAAGCTGTACCAAAATTCAATATCAGGCTGCAGTAAAGCTCCACGGGGTCTTTCCGTCCTGTCGCGGGTAACCTGCATCTTCACAGGTACTATAATTTCACCGAGTCTCTCGTTGAGACAGTGCCCAGATCGTTACACCTTTCGTGCGGGTCGGAACTTACCCGACAAGGAATTTCGCTACCTTAGGACCGTTATAGTTACGGCCGCCGTTTACTGGGGCTTCGGTTCAAAGCTTCGCTTGCGCTAACCTCTCCCCTTAACCTTCCAGCACCGGGCAGGTGTCAGCCCCTATACTTCGCCTTGCGGCTTCGCAGAGACCTGTGTTTTTGCTAAACAGTCGCCTGGGCCTATTCACTGCGGCTTTTCTGGGCTATTCACCCTAAAAAGCACCCCTTCTCCCGAAGTTACGGGGTCATTTTGCCGAGTTCCTTAACGAGAGTTCTCTCGCACACCTTAGGATTCTCTCCTCGCCTACCTGTGTCGGTTTGCGGTACGGGCACCTTACATCTCACTAGAGGCTTTTCTTGGCAGCGTGGAATCAGGAACTTCGGTACTATATTTCCCTCGCCATCACAGCTCCGCCTTAATGGAAACGGGATTTGCCTCGTTTCCGGCCTAACTGCTTGGACGCGCATATCCAACAGCGCGCTTACCCTATCCTTCTGCGTCCCCCCATCGTTCAAACGATGTATAGGTGGTACAGGAATATCAACCTGTTGTCCATCGCCTACGCCTTTCGGCCTCGGCTTAGGTCCCGACTAACCCTGAGCGGACGAGCCTTCCTCAGGAAACCTTAGGCATTCGGTGGAAGGGATTCTCACCCTTCTTTCGCTACTCATACCGGCATTCTCACTTCTAAGCGCTCCACCAGTCCTTCCGGTCTGACTTCAACGCCCTTAGAACGCTCTCCTACCATCGACACCATACGGTGTCAATCCACAGCTTCGGTGATACGTTTAGCCCCGGTACATTTTCGGCGCGGAGTCACTCGACCAGTGAGCTATTACGCACTCTTTAAATGATGGCTGCTTCTGAGCCAACATCCTGGTTGTCTAAGCAACTCCACATCCTTTTCCACTTAACGTATACTTTGGGACCTTAGCTGGTGGTCTGGGCTGTTTCCCTTTCGACTACGGATCTTATCACTCGCAGTCTGACTCCCAAGAATAAGTATTTGGCATTCGGAGTTTGACTGAATTCGGTAACCCGTTGGGGGCCCCTAGTCCAATCAGTGCTCTACCTCCAATACTCTCATCTTGAGGCTAGCCCTAAAGCTATTTCGGAGAGAACCAGCTATCTCCAGGTTCGATTGGAATTTCTCCGCTACCCACACCTCATCCCCGCACTTTTCAACGTGCGTGGGTTCGGGCCTCCATTCAGTGTTACCTGAACTTCACCCTGGACATGGGTAGATCACCTGGTTTCGGGTCTACGACCTCATACTCATTCGCCCTATTCAGACTCGCTTTCGCTGCGGCTCCGTCTTATCAACTTAACCTCGCATGAAATCGTAACTCGCCGGTTCATTCTACAAAAGGCACGCCATTACCCATTAACGGGCTTTGACTACTTGTAGGCACACGGTTTCAGGATCTATTTCACTCCCCTTCCGGGGTGCTTTTCACCTTTCCCTCACGGTACTGGTTCACTATCGGTCACTAGGTAGTATTTAGCCTTGGGAGATGGTCCTCCCTGCTTCCGACGGGATTTCTCGTGTCCCGCCGTACTCAGGATCCACTCAGGAGGGAACGAAGTTTCAACTACAGGGTTTTTACCTTCTTTGACGGACCTTTCCAGATCACTTCATTTACCCCGTTCCTTTGTAACTCCATGTTGAGTGTCCTACAACCCCAAGAGGCAAGCCTCTTGGTTTGGGCTAATTCCGTTTCGCTCGCCGCTACTCAGGAAATCGCATTTGCTTTCTCTTCCTCCGGGTACTTAGATGTTTCAGTTCCCCGGGTCTGCCTTCAGTACCCTATGTATTCAGGTAAAGATACTGTTCCATTACGAACAGTGGGTTTCCCCATTCGGAAATCTCCGGATCAAAGCTTACTTACAGCTCCCCGAAGCATATCGGTGTTAGTCCCGTCCTTCATCGGCTCCTAGTGCCAAGGCATCCACCGTGCGCCCTTTCTAACTTAACCGTTAAAAAAGATCTTACTGATGCTTTGAAAAAATTAATTGCCTTCTATCTATTATCTAGTTTTCAAGGAACAAAGAAGAAAGAATTCCATCACTACGTGATGAGATCTTTCGAATCTGAATGAATTACTCATTCAAAACTGAACAAAACAAAAGCGCTCTCGTATTTATCCTTAGAAAGGAGGTGATCCAGCCGCACCTTCCGATACGGCTACCTTGTTACGACTTCACCCCAATCATCTGTCCCACCTTAGGCGGCTGGCTCCATAAAGGTTACCTCACCGACTTCGGGTGTTACAAACTCTCGTGGTGTGACGGGCGGTGTGTACAAGGCCCGGGAACGTATTCACCGCGGCATGCTGATCCGCGATTACTAGCGATTCCGGCTTCATGTAGGCGAGTTGCAGCCTACAATCCGAACTGAGAATGGCTTTATGGGATTCGCTTACCTTCGCAGGTTTGCAGCCCTTTGTACCATCCATTGTAGCACGTGTGTAGCCCAGGTCATAAGGGGCATGATGATTTGACGTCATCCCCACCTTCCTCCGGTTTGTCACCGGCAGTCACCTTAGAGTGCCCAACTGAATGCTGGCAACTAAGATCAAGGGTTGCGCTCGTTGCGGGACTTAACCCAACATCTCACGACACGAGCTGACGACAACCATGCACCACCTGTCACTCTGTCCCCCGAAGGGGAACGCCCTATCTCTAGGGTTGTCAGAGGATGTCAAGACCTGGTAAGGTTCTTCGCGTTGCTTCGAATTAAACCACATGCTCCACCGCTTGTGCGGGCCCCCGTCAATTCCTTTGAGTTTCAGCCTTGCGGCCGTACTCCCCAGGCGGAGTGCTTAATGCGTTAGCTGCAGCACTAAAGGGCGGAAACCCTCTAACACTTAGCACTCATCGTTTACGGCGTGGACTACCAGGGTATCTAATCCTGTTTGCTCCCCACGCTTTCGCGCCTCAGTGTCAGTTACAGACCAGAAAGTCGCCTTCGCCACTGGTGTTCCTCCAAATCTCTACGCATTTCACCGCTACACTTGGAATTCCACTTTCCTCTTCTGCACTCAAGTTCCCCAGTTTCCAATGACCCTCCACGGTTGAGCCGTGGGCTTTCACATCAGACTTAAGGAACCACCTGCGCGCGCTTTACGCCCAATAATTCCGGACAACGCTTGCCACCTACGTATTACCGCGGCTGCTGGCACGTAGTTAGCCGTGGCTTTCTGGTTAGGTACCGTCAAGGTACCAGCAGTTACTCTGGTACTTGTTCTTCCCTAACAACAGAACTTTACGACCCGAAGGCCTTCTTCGTTCACGCGGCGTTGCTCCGTCAGACTTTCGTCCATTGCGGAAGATTCCCTACTGCTGCCTCCCGTAGGAGTCTGGGCCGTGTCTCAGTCCCAGTGTGGCCGATCACCCTCTCAGGTCGGCTACGCATCGTCGCCTTGGTGAGCCATTACCTCACCAACTAGCTAATGCGCCGCGGGCCCATCTATAAGTGACAGCTAGAGGCCGTCTTTCCATCTTCTCTCATGCGAGAAAAGAACGTATCCGGTATTAGCTCCGGTTTCCCGAAGTTATCCCAGTCTTATAGGCAGGTTGCCCACGTGTTACTCACCCGTCCGCCGCTAATCTCAGGGAGCAAGCTCCCATCGATTCGCTCGACTTGCATGTATTAGGCACGCCGCCAGCGTTCGTCCTGAGCCAGGATCAAACTCTCCGAAGAAATGTTTGACTTGCTCATTTTGCTTTTTGATAGTGTGTGCTCACTTAAAAAATTAACGTTGGCGCTTTGTTTTGTTCAGTTTTCAAAGAGCAATTTCATCGTTGTTCTTTCGAACAACTTGTTTATTCATCATAACACGCTATTGATTAGTTGTCAACTTCTGCGAAGTTTTTAACTTATTTTAAATCGCTGTGTTTTTCAGCGACCATTTCATCTTAACACTTTCATAATAAGAAGTCAATAGTTATTATTTCTTTTAGTAATCTACCAAAAGTGGATGAAGTTTTTTGTTTGTCGTACTTGGTGCTTATTTATATTAATCCTTTCCTACCTTAAAGTCAACACATTATATATAAAAAAATTCATTTTTATTTTAAGCTCCATTAAGAATGCCCTTTATTAAGAAGAAACAATACCTATATTAGGTTCGTAAAAGTGTTTATCTATCGTGTTAAGTTAAACTTTTCAGAAACAAGATCAATAAAAAGTCTTCTTATTAAGTTTCATTTAACAGCTACTGAGGTAAGCTAGTCGTGACCTTATGATTCCCACTTGTATTCTGACCTTATAAAAGTCTTTATTTTTTTGCTAGATACTCTTTTCAAATTATATAAACACAAAAAAGACCAGCCAGAATGGCTGATCTTTTTAAAATGGCTTGGCGGCGTCCTACTCTCACAGGGGGAAACCCCCAACTACCATCGGCGCTGAAGAGCTTAACTGCCGTGTTCGGAATGGGAACGGGTGTGACCTCTTCGCTATCGTCACCAAACAATAAAGGAACGTTGTTCCTTCAAAACTAGATAATAAGAAGGTATTTCATTTTTTAAAAGCGTGGTTAAGTCCTCGATCTATTAGTATCAGTCAGCTCCACATGTCGCCACGCTTCCACCTCTGACCTATCAACCTGATCATCTTTCAGGGATCTTACTAGCTTGCGCTATGGGAAATCTCATCTCGAGGGGGGCTTCATGCTTAGATGCTTTCAGCACTTATCCCGTCCGCACGTAGCTACCCAGCTATGCCTTTGGCAAGACAACTGGTACACCAGCGGTGCGTCCATCCCGGTCCTCTCGTACTAAGGACAGCTCCTCTCAAATTTCCTGCGCCCGCGACGGATAGGGACCGAACTGTCTCACGACGTTCTGAACCCAGCTCGCGTACCGCTTTAATGGGCGAACAGCCCAACCCTTGGGACCGACTACAGCCCCAGGATGCGATGAGCCGACATCGAGGTGCCAAACCTCCCCGTCGATGTGGACTCTTGGGGGAGATAAGCCTGTTATCCCCGGGGTAGCTTTTATCCGTTGAGCGATGGCCCTTCCATGCGGAACCACCGGATCACTAAGCCCGACTTTCGTCCCTGCTCGACTTGTAGGTCTCGCAGTCAAGCTCCCTTGTGCCTTTACACTCTACGAATGATTTCCAACCATTCTGAGGGAACCTTTGGGCGCCTCCGTTACTCTTTAGGAGGCGACCGCCCCAGTCAAACTGCCCACCTGACACTGTCTCCCACCCCGATAAGGGGCGCGGGTTAGAATTTCAATACAGCCAGGGTAGTATCCCACCAACGCCTCCACCGAAGCTAGCGCTCCGGCTTCTCAGGCTCCTACCTATCCTGTACAAGCTGTACCAAAATTCAATATCAGGCTGCAGTAAAGCTCCACGGGGTCTTTCCGTCCTGTCGCGGGTAACCTGCATCTTCACAGGTACTATAATTTCACCGAGTCTCTCGTTGAGACAGTGCCCAGATCGTTACACCTTTCGTGCGGGTCGGAACTTACCCGACAAGGAATTTCGCTACCTTAGGACCGTTATAGTTACGGCCGCCGTTTACTGGGGCTTCGGTTCAAAGCTTCGCTTGCGCTAACCTCTCCCCTTAACCTTCCAGCACCGGGCAGGTGTCAGCCCCTATACTTCGCCTTGCGGCTTCGCAGAGACCTGTGTTTTTGCTAAACAGTCGCCTGGGCCTATTCACTGCGGCTTTTCTGGGCTATTCACCCTAAAAAGCACCCCTTCTCCCGAAGTTACGGGGTCATTTTGCCGAGTTCCTTAACGAGAGTTCTCTCGCACACCTTAGGATTCTCTCCTCGCCTACCTGTGTCGGTTTGCGGTACGGGCACCTTACATCTCACTAGAGGCTTTTCTTGGCAGCGTGGAATCAGGAACTTCGGTACTATATTTCCCTCGCCATCACAGCTCCGCCTTAATGGAAACGGGATTTGCCTCGTTTCCGGCCTAACTGCTTGGACGCGCATATCCAACAGCGCGCTTACCCTATCCTTCTGCGTCCCCCCATCGTTCAAACGATGTATAGGTGGTACAGGAATATCAACCTGTTGTCCATCGCCTACGCCTTTCGGCCTCGGCTTAGGTCCCGACTAACCCTGAGCGGACGAGCCTTCCTCAGGAAACCTTAGGCATTCGGTGGAAGGGATTCTCACCCTTCTTTCGCTACTCATACCGGCATTCTCACTTCTAAGCGCTCCACCAGTCCTTCCGGTCTGACTTCAACGCCCTTAGAACGCTCTCCTACCATCGACACCATACGGTGTCAATCCACAGCTTCGGTGATACGTTTAGCCCCGGTACATTTTCGGCGCGGAGTCACTCGACCAGTGAGCTATTACGCACTCTTTAAATGATGGCTGCTTCTGAGCCAACATCCTGGTTGTCTAAGCAACTCCACATCCTTTTCCACTTAACGTATACTTTGGGACCTTAGCTGGTGGTCTGGGCTGTTTCCCTTTCGACTACGGATCTTATCACTCGCAGTCTGACTCCCAAGAATAAGTATTTGGCATTCGGAGTTTGACTGAATTCGGTAACCCGTTGGGGGCCCCTAGTCCAATCAGTGCTCTACCTCCAATACTCTCATCTTGAGGCTAGCCCTAAAGCTATTTCGGAGAGAACCAGCTATCTCCAGGTTCGATTGGAATTTCTCCGCTACCCACACCTCATCCCCGCACTTTTCAACGTGCGTGGGTTCGGGCCTCCATTCAGTGTTACCTGAACTTCACCCTGGACATGGGTAGATCACCTGGTTTCGGGTCTACGACCTCATACTCATTCGCCCTATTCAGACTCGCTTTCGCTGCGGCTCCGTCTTATCAACTTAACCTCGCATGAAATCGTAACTCGCCGGTTCATTCTACAAAAGGCACGCCATTACCCATTAACGGGCTTTGACTACTTGTAGGCACACGGTTTCAGGATCTATTTCACTCCCCTTCCGGGGTGCTTTTCACCTTTCCCTCACGGTACTGGTTCACTATCGGTCACTAGGTAGTATTTAGCCTTGGGAGATGGTCCTCCCTGCTTCCGACGGGATTTCTCGTGTCCCGCCGTACTCAGGATCCACTCAGGAGGGAACGAAGTTTCAACTACAGGGTTTTTACCTTCTTTGACGGACCTTTCCAGATCACTTCATTTACCCCGTTCCTTTGTAACTCCATGTTGAGTGTCCTACAACCCCAAGAGGCAAGCCTCTTGGTTTGGGCTAATTCCGTTTCGCTCGCCGCTACTCAGGAAATCGCATTTGCTTTCTCTTCCTCCGGGTACTTAGATGTTTCAGTTCCCCGGGTCTGCCTTCAGTACCCTATGTATTCAGGTAAAGATACTGTTCCATTACGAACAGTGGGTTTCCCCATTCGGAAATCTCCGGATCAAAGCTTACTTACAGCTCCCCGAAGCATATCGGTGTTAGTCCCGTCCTTCATCGGCTCCTAGTGCCAAGGCATCCACCGTGCGCCCTTTCTAACTTAACCGTTAAAAAAGATCTTACTGATGCTTTGAAAAAATTAATTGCCTTCTATCTATTATCTAGTTTTCAAGGAACAAAGAAGAAAGAATTCCATCACTACGTGATGAGATCTTTCGAATCTGAATGAATTACTCATTCAAAACTGAACAAAACAAAAGCGCTCTCGTATTTATCCTTAGAAAGGAGGTGATCCAGCCGCACCTTCCGATACGGCTACCTTGTTACGACTTCACCCCAATCATCTGTCCCACCTTAGGCGGCTGGCTCCATAAAGGTTACCTCACCGACTTCGGGTGTTACAAACTCTCGTGGTGTGACGGGCGGTGTGTACAAGGCCCGGGAACGTATTCACCGCGGCATGCTGATCCGCGATTACTAGCGATTCCGGCTTCATGTAGGCGAGTTGCAGCCTACAATCCGAACTGAGAATGGCTTTATGGGATTCGCTTACCTTCGCAGGTTTGCAGCCCTTTGTACCATCCATTGTAGCACGTGTGTAGCCCAGGTCATAAGGGGCATGATGATTTGACGTCATCCCCACCTTCCTCCGGTTTGTCACCGGCAGTCACCTTAGAGTGCCCAACTGAATGCTGGCAACTAAGATCAAGGGTTGCGCTCGTTGCGGGACTTAACCCAACATCTCACGACACGAGCTGACGACAACCATGCACCACCTGTCACTCTGTCCCCCGAAGGGGAACGCCCTATCTCTAGGGTTGTCAGAGGATGTCAAGACCTGGTAAGGTTCTTCGCGTTGCTTCGAATTAAACCACATGCTCCACCGCTTGTGCGGGCCCCCGTCAATTCCTTTGAGTTTCAGCCTTGCGGCCGTACTCCCCAGGCGGAGTGCTTAATGCGTTAGCTGCAGCACTAAAGGGCGGAAACCCTCTAACACTTAGCACTCATCGTTTACGGCGTGGACTACCAGGGTATCTAATCCTGTTTGCTCCCCACGCTTTCGCGCCTCAGTGTCAGTTACAGACCAGAAAGTCGCCTTCGCCACTGGTGTTCCTCCAAATCTCTACGCATTTCACCGCTACACTTGGAATTCCACTTTCCTCTTCTGCACTCAAGTTCCCCAGTTTCCAATGACCCTCCACGGTTGAGCCGTGGGCTTTCACATCAGACTTAAGGAACCACCTGCGCGCGCTTTACGCCCAATAATTCCGGACAACGCTTGCCACCTACGTATTACCGCGGCTGCTGGCACGTAGTTAGCCGTGGCTTTCTGGTTAGGTACCGTCAAGGTACCAGCAGTTACTCTGGTACTTGTTCTTCCCTAACAACAGAACTTTACGACCCGAAGGCCTTCTTCGTTCACGCGGCGTTGCTCCGTCAGACTTTCGTCCATTGCGGAAGATTCCCTACTGCTGCCTCCCGTAGGAGTCTGGGCCGTGTCTCAGTCCCAGTGTGGCCGATCACCCTCTCAGGTCGGCTACGCATCGTCGCCTTGGTGAGCCATTACCTCACCAACTAGCTAATGCGCCGCGGGCCCATCTATAAGTGACAGCCGAAACCGTCTTTCCATCTTCTCTCATGCGAGAAAAGAACGTATCCGGTATTAGCTCCGGTTTCCCGAAGTTATCCCAGTCTTATAGGCAGGTTGCCCACGTGTTACTCACCCGTCCGCCGCTAATCTCAGGGAGCAAGCTCCCATCGATTCGCTCGACTTGCATGTATTAGGCACGCCGCCAGCGTTCGTCCTGAGCCAGGATCAAACTCTCCGAAGAAATGTTTGACTTGCTCATTTTGCTTTTTGATAGTGTGTGCTCACTTAAAAAATTAACGTTGGCGCTTTGTTTTGTTCAGTTTTCAAAGAGCAATTTATCGCCGCTCTGTTAGCGACTTTATTATCATAACACCTTTCAAACAACATGTCAACAACAAGTTTCATTTTTTCTTTCTTGTCGTCGTTGTCTCAAGCGGTGTATTTAATATAATAGCACCTGCATACAAACAAGTCAATTTAATTTTGGATATTTCTTCGTTTTATTTCATTGACTCTCATCTTCTTCTATATATAATGAAAATCCTATCATTCTTTATAGGTAAATAGGTTAAACTATCGGGTTTTTATCACCTATCATTCATCTTAACCTTAAAGACTTATCCTGTTAATCTGGATAAATTGAAACAGGGGGCAACTTATTACTTTTGCCCCCTGTTTCATAACCCTTATTTATCGAAAGAAATAATGTTAGCTTCTTCTTTATCTACTTTTCCGCTCTTTTCAATCTTCACGCTTTCTCCTTCAGAAAGGTTGGTAAAGACGATTGGCGTGATTATAGATGTGGCATTATTTTTGACATACTCAATATCCACTTTAAGTAATGGCTGTCCGCTTGTCACCTTATCTCCTTGAGCGACAAGTGCTTCGAAGCCTTTACCTTCTAATTTAACTGTATCTATTCCCACATGTATTAAGATTTCACGTCCCGCATCAGAAACAATGCCTATTGCATGTTTAGTCGGGAACAGATTAACAATCGTTCCATCTACAGGTGAAACAACTAACCCATCCTCAGGTACGATTGCAAACCCGTCACCCATCATTTTTTCAGCAAAAACCGCGTCAGGTACTTCAGTAATCGGCTTGATTTCTCCTTTAATAGGTGAAATAAAACCCTCAGAACCAGTATCTGTCCGTAATGGTTTTGGAACAATGTCCTCAATTTGATCCTCTACACCCTTTTCAGGAGACACTTCAACTTTACGAGGTCTTTTTCCATCAATTATATCTTTCATTTGTCCTTTAATTGTTTCAGAACGAGGACCGAAGATGGCCTGGATGTTATTCCCTACTTCTAGTACCCCTGCCGCACCAAGTTTCTTCAATCTATTTTTATCAACGTTATCAATGTTATTTACTGACACACGTAGACGGGTGATACAAGCATCTAAGTGAGAGATGTTTTCTTTTCCGCCCATTGCATCCAAGATATCTCCAGGAAGACTTCCAGCTGTACTTGTAGATCCTTCTTCTTCATCCTCTTCTTCCACTTCACGACCAGGAGTTTTAAGATTAAACTTCCGAATCGCAAATCGGAATCCAAAGTAATAGATAAGCGCAAAGACTAATCCAACCGGAATAACAATCCAAGCATTCGTTTGAGGATTAATCAAACCGAACAGTACGTAGTCTATTAAACCACCTGAGAACGTCATCCCGATTTTCACATCTAGTAAATGCATAGTCATGAAAGAAAGACCAGCAAACAAACAATGAATACCGAAAAGTACCGGTGCTACAAATAAGAATGCAAATTCAAGTGGTTCTGTAATCCCAGTCAAGAACGATGTAAGTGCAGCCGAAGCCATCAAGCCACCGACTATTTTCTTTCGTTCTGGTCGAGCTTCATGATAAATAGCTAAAGCAGCTGCTGGCAACCCGAACATCATAAATGGATACTTACCAGTCATGAAGGTACCAGCTGTTAAATTCTGTACTCCATCTTTAATTTGAGCCATGAAGATGGCTTGGTCCCCTCTGACTGGATTCCCACCAGCTTGAGGGATATAGCTGCCAAATTCAAACCAGAATGGGGAATAGAAAATATGATGCAATCCAAATGGAATTAACGCCCGTTCTACCACTCCGAACACGAATGCTCCAAGAGTTAGGTTAGCACCCAACATATTTTCCGAAAATGCATTTAACCCTGATTGTATCGTCGGCCAAACCAAAATCATCAACAACCCAAGTACAACTGCGCTTGCAGCTGTTACAATGGGTACAAAACGTTTACCGGCAAAGAATCCTAAATAAGAAGGAAGTTCAATTTCATAAAATTTATTATACATTATAGCAGCCATGACACCGACAATAATACCGCCGAAGACACCCGTTCCCAAAGTTGGAATTCCAAGAACATTGCTATACACAGCACCATTGTTCTCAATGTCAGCAGCATCAATTCCAAGTACCGTTCCCATTGTTACATTCATAATCAAGAACCCGATGATCGCTGCCAGCCCGGCAACACCATCTCCACCAGCTAACCCAATTGCGACCCCCACAGCAAACAATAGCGGAAGATTCCCAAAAATAATATTTCCGGCATTCTCCATGACCGATGCGACCATTTCTACTCCACCACTTGCAAGAAACGGAGCGATATCCAACAAAGTTTCGTTTTGCAATGCATTACCAAACGCGAGCAAAATTCCGGCCGCTGGTAAAATTGCCACAGGAAGCATCAAAGCTTTTCCGATTTTTTGCAAAACACCAAACAACTTCTTAAACATAGGTTTTCCTCCTCTATACTGTTTTTAGGCTAATAAAAACGTTTACATTATAATGACTGAATTCATCCTCTTATGTGTCTGATTTTGGAATACAAAAAAGGCATAAGCAAAGATAGGATTGAAATGAAAATTCAGGTATATAATACCCTCTTTCAGAACAATCATTCTCCTCACTTATGCCTGATCGAATCAGTAACACGTAAGTTAATGTATTTTTATTTAATTTTCTTTTGCAATCGTTGAATATGCATCGTTAGATAGACAGCTTCCGCATCAAAAACCGGTTTGCCTAATTTCTGTTGCATAATTTTTATTAGCTTCCATGAAATATTGTAACACAATGGATATTCTTCTTTCAATAGCAATGCGATTTTTTCAGGTTCGTCTACCTCTTCCCCTGCCATTACACGGTCTATCATGAATCTTAAATGGCGAACCAGACGCGTATAATCAACGCTATCCTTATTAATTTGTACTTCCAACTGTTCTTCAACGACTTGGATAAGGTGATAAATTAGTTGCGAGTGCTGATTGACTTCCGAGAGGTCTTTATTCGCTATTGCACTATGAATATGAAGCGTAATAAAACCAATTTCACCTTGTGGCAGTCCTATACCTGTCTTATCTTCGATTAGGTCAATGACATCAACTGCAATATCATGTTCAAAAGGATAGAGGGTTATCGTTTCTTTTAAGAATGGGTTTTTAATAGTCATTCCTTGTGAAACACGCTGAAGGGCGAACAGTAAATGATCGGTTAATCCGACATGTATATGTTCATTAAGTTTCCCTGACACTCGATTGTTAATAAGATGAATGGATTCTATTATTGCTGCTTGCAGATTTTGATCAATCTTTGGCAAAAGCTTTTTGTAGCTTTCCTGTTCTTTCACATTTTTTAAAACAAACGTTTTCTCTGCAAGATCTGGACTTAATTCTTCGCCTTTCTTTCGGTTGAATCCTAAGCCCTTTCCAATTGAAACGACTTCACCATACGACGAATGAGTGGCAATCACCACGTTATTGTTCAAAACCTTTTCAACGATAAAACCATTCATTATTCTCCCTCATTTTTTCGAAAAATCATCCATATGTCCTATACCGGATAAAATACTTGGTACTTTTACTATACACGAATTGACCTTTCCCTTACAACATGAAAGAAGGGCCCCATAAACGGGACCCCTCCTCACTTGCTCTTATTATTACTTCAAGAAAATAAAGTATAGAAGGAAGACGACTCCAAGACCCCACATAATTGGATGAACTTCTTTCGCTCTCCCTTTCATTGACATCGTGATGGGATAAAAGATAAAACCACAAGCAATCCCTGTTGCAATCGAATATGTCATCGGCATCATGATAACTGTGAAGAAGGCTGGTACTGCCACTTCAAACTTATGCCAGTCAATGTTTTTAAGTGAGGATGCCATTAATACTCCCACTATAACCAACGCTGGTGCAGTTACCGCTGATGTCACAACGGAAAGAAGCGGGAAGAAGAAAAGGGATAGGACAAATAGCAAACCTGTAACCACAGCTGCAAAACCGCTTCGGGCACCAGCAGCGACACCCGATGTTGACTCTACATAAGATGTTGTAGTTGATGTTCCTAGAATTGCACCTGAAACGATGGATAGAGAATCAGCAAGCAACCCTTTACCTACTCTCGGAAGAATATTATCCTTCATCAAACCTGCTTGCTGAGCAACAGCCACTAACGTACCAGCTGTATCAAAGAACGCTACAAATAAGAAGGTTAAAATAACGATTAACATTTGACCAGTGAATAGCTCACCTGGATTTCCGAATGCATCAAATGCAACTCCAAATGTTGGTGCAATGCTTGGAACTGCCCCGATTATTTTATCTGGAACCGGCACTTGTCCAAATATCATTCCTGCGATAGCCGTAATGACCATCCCTATGAACACGCCGCTTTTTACGCCTTTTGTCATTAATATAACAGTTACGACAATCCCGAACACAGCCAATAAAGTATTTCCTGATGTTAGGTCACCTAGACCGACAAGCACGCTATCATCATTGGTAATAATTCCTGCATTTTGGAACCCTACAAAGGTAATGAACAAACCAATACCCGCTCCAACCGCATATTTCAATTCAACTGGAATTGCATTAATAATTTTCTCTCGTATTCCTGATAGAGACAGTAGAACGAAGATTATCCCTGAGATCAAAACTCCTGTTAGAGCTGTCTGCCATGGTATTCCAAAACCAAGTACAACGGTAAAAGCAAAGAATGCATTCAAGCCCATACCTGGAGCAAGAGATATTGGATACCTGGCTATGAGCCCCATCAGTATTGAACCTATCGCAGCGGCTAAGGCAGTCGCGGCAAAAACTGCTCCGTAATCCATTCTTAATTCATCTGGGTAGTCCTCGATGCTTTGTAAAGTTAACATCACAGGGTTTACAACCAGGATATACGCCATAGAAAGGAACGTTGTTAGACCACCCAGTATTTCCCGACGATAATTAGTTCCCAGTTCATTAAACCGAAAGTAATTCTTCATTATGAGTCTCCCCTATCATAGAATCGTAAGCCAAAAGGAAAATGCCCCATTCGCTTCCGAACCGGGCTTGACTACTCATATGTAAAGAAGTGGCAGTTATCCTAACTCACCAATTCATTCACATCGTAGTCAAGCTGTTAACGGCAGCTTGGTAGAAACTTTCGGGCCATATCCCCAATATTATACGACAATTATGTTTTTTTATTATTATAGGTATAGTGTACCAGTCACAAAAATAATCGTCAATATCTTAAACGAATATTTTATATGTAATTTTAGACAATGTTCGCTTTTGGTCCTAAATATCATGATTTTACACCCATAAACATACGTAAAATGTAAGCATTCAACCTATCCTTCCCCTTTTTCACTAGTCTAGGAAACCTATTTTAATAAACGAATCATGCTAAAACTGGATAAATAGAGCAACTTAACTTAAATAAAAAAATCAGTGAAGGTTAAACCCTTCACTGATCAGATGTTTTTATTCTATTCCCACTCAATTGTTGCAGGTGGCTTAGACGTAATGTCATACACGACGCGGTTTACGTGGTTTACTTCATTAACGATTCTTGTTGAGATGATTTCAAGTACATCCCATGGAATTCTAGCCCAATCTGAAGTCATTCCGTCAATGGATGTAACCGCACGAATACCAATTGTGTAATCATACGTACGAGCATCGCCCATTACCCCTACACTACGGATATTAGGAAGCACCGTGAAGTACTGCCAGATTTCACGTTCCAAACCATTATTTTTAATTTCTTCACGTAAGATATGATCAGATTCACGAACGATTTCAAGTTTTTCATCCGATATTTCCCCTAATACACGAATACCTAAACCTGGTCCAGGGAACGGCTGACGCCAAACGATTTCATCTGGAATCCCCATTTCACTTCCAAGTGCACGCACTTCATCCTTGAATAGAGTATTCAATGGCTCAATCAGTTTAAATTGCATATCTTCCGGCAGACCGCCAACATTATGATGCGATTTAATTGTTTGTGCAGTAGCCGTACCACTTTCAATAATGTCTGTGTAAAGTGTTCCTTGTGCAAGGAAATCAATACCTTCAAGCTTCGTTGCTTCATCATCGAATACGTAGATGAACTCATTACCGATAATTTTCCGTTTTTGTTCCGGATCGGAAACGCCAGCAAGTTTCGAAAGGAAACGCTCTGATGCATCGACCTTAATTACGTTCATATTAAAGCCTTTACTGAATGTTTCCATTACACCTTCGGCTTCCCCTTTACGCAGTAATCCATGATCAACGAAAATACATGTTAACTGATCGCCAATTGCCTTATGGATCAATACAGCAACAACGGATGAATCCACTCCGCCGCTCAAAGCGCATAGTACTTTTTTATCTCCGACCGTTTGACGGATTTTTTCCATTTCGACTTCAATGAAGTTTTCCATGGACCAGTCGCCTTTGCAACCACAAACGCCAAATACGAAGTTTTTCAAAATATCATTTCCGTATACAGAATGACGTACTTCTGGATGGAATTGTACTGCATACAACTTACGTGACTCATCACTCATAGCTGAGATCGGGCAAGATGGGTTCGTTCCATCGATGGTGAAACCTTCAGGCGTTTCGACAACTAAATCACCATGGCTCATCCAGACAATTTGTTCTTTTGGCAGATCGCCGAATAACTTAGAATCATTTTGAATGGCAAGTGTTGCTTTTCCGTATTCACGGTTTTTAGCTGGCTCCACTTTTCCGCCAAAATGTTTCGTCATTAGCTGCATACCATAACAAATACCGAAAATCGGCAGACCTAATTCGAAAATGCGCTCATCGCAGCCAAATGCAGATGCATCATACACACTGTTCGGACCGCCTGAAAAAATAATCCCAGTTGGATTCATTTTTAGAATTTCTTCTGCTGTAATTGTATGAGGATGAAGCTCACTGTACACACCAAATTCACGAATACGACGAGTAATCAATTGGTTATATTGGCTTCCGAAATCAAGTACTACGATCATTTCCTGGTTTTTTTGCAATTCTGTTTTCCCCGGCACAAACGTCACCTCTATCAATGTAATTCACCCAAAAAATCGAGTGATAGTTTCTTATAAAAAATATTATCATAAAAAAAGAAAAACTAAAAATCCACCCTCAAAAATACACAAAAAGTACAGACGAAGGCAGATTTTCAGCTTTCCTGTTAAAATCCGCCTTCATAGTCAAATCATTTACGGTGATTCGGTAGAAACTTTCGATCCATATTATCGAGGATATATGAAGGATATATTAGTTTAAGTTATTGTATCAATATAATAAAAAGCTGGTCAAGAGCTAGTTTTTTTCATTAAGCTTTCCCAACCGATTTGTAAGTGCTCCCATTCGCCATTTTCAACGTCTCCACGGTAAATTATTAACTCGTAACGAGCTGTCAACTTCTGCATCTCATCTGTACCGTACACTGCATCCACATATGCGGCGTACTCCCTTAATGTTTGCCCTTCCGGACGTGCTAAACCAGCACGTTTTAATTGTTTCAATAATAATAGATAGGCCGTCGTAAAATGAGAGCCAGATTTCTTTTTATAGCGGAGAATCTGCAGGTGCGGAATCCACTTCCTTCTAGAGAAATAACCAATTGTCACAAGCATCAGCAAACTTATGAGAGTGATAGAAGTCCATTTCAAGATTCCTTCCTGGCTTCCCACAAACCTGTCTCTAGATGCTTGAGTATCCTTATCAGGGGTATCATGACGTTCACTAGTCTCCATCTTTTTCTGCTCTGCATTAGCTGGAGTGTCCGTCTCCGAATTCTTTATATCATCCTGTTTCAAGTCCGAATTGTAAAATTCAACTTCTCCAGTGAATCCCTTTGTTGGTTCAAAGGGAACCCAGCCAATTCCAGAGAAATAAACTTCTACCCAGGAATGAGCATTATTATTCGTTACCTTATAAACGGATTCACCCTTATAAATTGATTTTTCACCTTCAGTATAACCCTTTACCCACCTAGCAGGTATATTGGCGGCACGTAGTAAGACGACCATTGCGGTTGAATAGTTGTCGCAATATCCAATCTGGGTCTCGAATAAAAATTGATCGACATAATCTTGATTTGCCTCTGGATACGCAATATCATCCTTTGAATAAACAAAATCAGGACCATCAAAATAATTTTCAATGGCTTTCGCTTTATCGTACCAATTTGTTTCATTAATTGTAAGCTGCGATGCCAATTCATATATTCGATTAGGTAAGCCCTCTGGAAGCTGAGTATTTTTATCCATTAAGACACCCATCGTTTCATCCGGCTCTGTGACCTTCCTTAGCTCAGCCATATCAAACCTCGGCATATCATAGGTCATTTCATATTCTTTCAATAGAAGGCTTTCGCCGTCTTCCTTTTCGGAAATGATTTTGTCCATATCCTTATAAAACTTGAACTCTTTTCCTTTTTTACCCTCGACCTTTTTTAAATAACCGGACTGCGGATGAAGAATATGAGAATACAATTCCATCATGGATACTTTCACTGACATTTCATCTGCTTTTACTACCTCTGGAATATCGTAAGTATTTAACGAAGTCATTTCCTGGCCGTTAGAAAAAGTAAAAAAGTCTATTCCCTCTAAAGAAACCCATCCTTTTCCAGTATAGACATCTTTGTTCTCCACTTTCCAGTAATGACCTGCAGGAGCATTGTTATAGAAGACAATAGAACTATCTGGCTCTATCGATCCGCCAAGTTCCGAATCATCTTCATCATACCCCACCCTTTTGTCTGTGGAACTACTATCTTCTTTCATCACTTTATCTGAATAAGAAGTAATATACGGAACTGGATCCGGCCATTGTGGAGAGAACTTAGGGGCACCAAAACCGAAAAGGACACTTATCACAATCATCCCCGTTAGTATCAAGATCCATTTCTTGATAGGAGCCCTTGAAAACCTAAGCTGCTCCTGAATGGACAGACGCATCAAGGCCAGCAGACCGAGCATTGCAAAACCAATAATGATGATTCTTATCATTGCCTTATCACCATCATAGGGAGTATATGTATCAAGTATCGATATAAAAATCACCGTTAACATAAAAAAGAAAAAGATACTTTGCTTCACCATCACCCAGTAATGAATCAAATATGTCACAAGCCAAAGAAGCAAGAAAAATAGAAAAGTTCGAAATGGATTTGAAAGTAACTCCCATTTGCCATCGTATATATTTGATAGATTGGCTGTGAAATCAAGCAGATAGCCTTTAAACCATGAAAATTCAAATAAAGCGGTTTTCGAATGAAGAAACTGTACTGAAATCATTATATAAACACTTAAGAGGGCACAGCGGATTAGCCAATGGAAGTGGAAATAATGCAGTAGTAGGGAAAAAATCACAAACAGAACAAAAACAACAATATTCCCTGTATCCGTGAGTTTCTCAACAGGCCTTAACCATTCTGTGATCAACAACAGACCAAAGGTATACAGAAGAACATGCATCCACTTTTCCAACAAGGGGGTTGAAACATTCATTTCATCATCACCTCTCGTCTGTCGTGTTGCAGATACCCCTGTTCAAGAAAGCAAACCTTTATTCCCCGTGATACTGCTGCGGCTCTTGATTTTTTTTCCTCATCTGTAAAGTCTGCTGGGTTTTTCACACAAAACAACGTTAATCCTTGATTAGCGCGGAATGCACTCAATACTTCTACCTTTTCTAATGTTAATTCCGAGACAATGAAAATCACAGCTGTGTTGGCCGGCAGAATTTCCTTCCTTATGATCCCGTTCCAAGTGGTTATCCTACTCGGTTTTTCTTTAGCAAGGCGGTAAAAAATCTTTCGTTTCTGGTTATTGCCTCCTCCAGTCGGTAAGATTTGCCTCGATCCCGTACTAGCGAAACCAATCTCTATGCCTTTTTTTAACATGGCATGTACAAAGGAAGCCGTCATTACAATTGCTTCTTCGAAGAAAAGCGATTCCTGATTATCAAGTATGATAAACACATCACGGTTTTTCTGAACTTCAAATTCCTTTGTCATGATTTCACTTGTTCTAGCCGTTGCCTTCCAGTTAATCCAGGATAACTGATCACCTGGCTGATACTCTCTAACTCCAGATACTACTGATTGGTCTCGCTGTGTTTTTTTTGTTGATCCCACTTGTCCCTGATTGAATACACGCTCAAGATCTCTGTAGGCAAGCTCATGATATGAAGGGAAAACAGTGATTTTTAAAGGTGAACTATATGTCGCTTCCCTTTCAAAGACGCCAAAAAAGTCTCCTGTCCTGAAACGGATTGTTTGAAATGTATGCTCACCCCGTGGCAACTTGTCCAAAGTATATGTCATACTGAATGTATGCCTGAAACCCGGAAAGACAAGTGTTTTTCTTTGCATCCCCCTATTTTCCAATTCCTTCGGCAACTCTTCCTCTACCATCAAATATAAAAGAGGCAGCCTGTTTTTACGGGTAACAGTTAAAGCTATTTCTACAGAATCGCCTGCTCGGCATTCTCTTTTACTGACCTTTCTCTCAACGATAATGTTATTAATCGGATAAAAAAGTAGAATCGTAGAGTACACAGCGAACGGCAAAAATGTATAAAAAATAAACCAACTGACAAAACCGCCTTGAAACATCGCAAAAGAAAAGGAAATCGCTATAAGTAATAACAAGCCAATCACACTCATGTTTTCCTTTAAGATGCTGATCAAGTTCCGCATTAGGTCACAGCTCTCTTCACAGGCACTTGAATCGTCGCAACAATCTCGTGAATCACCATGCCAGCATCCACTCCCTCATAATTCGCTTCTGGCTTCAGGATAAGTCTGTGGGCAAACACGAACGGTACTAAATATTGCACATCATCCGGTAGAACATAATCTCTGCCCTGCAAAAGTGCATAGGCTTGGGCCGCCTTCATCAATGCAATCGATCCACGTGGACTCACCCCTAAATATACTCTCTCATGCGTACGAGATCGATTAGCCAAATTAACAATATACCGCTTTATCGTGTCATCCACTATCACTGCTTTAGCCTCTTCCTGTAAAGCTATTAATTCCTCTAAAGTAATAACAGATTCTAACTCTTCAAGTGGTGCGGCATATTGAGCTCGGTGCAAAACCTCAATTTCTTCGTCCACACCCGGATAGCCCATTTTCATTTTTAATAGAAAACGATCCAATTGCGCCTCTGGAAGTGGGTATGTTCCTTCGTACTCAATGGGATTTTGTGTTGCCATAACGAAAAAGGGTTTCTCCAATCCCCTTGTAACCCCATCAACCGTCACACTTGCCTCTTCCATTGCTTCAAGCAAGGCAGATTGTGTTTTCGGCGAGGTCCGGTTTATCTCATCGGCTAAAATAATATGGCCCATGATTGGTCCTGGTCTAAAAATAAATTCTTGTTCCTTTGGATTGAAAATTGAAACACCCGTTACATCTGAAGGTAGTAAATCAGGTGTGAATTGTATACGCTTAAAGTTTGCGCCTATCGATCTTGCCAGTGCTCTGACCATGACAGTCTTACCTACACCAGGAACATCCTCCAATAAAACATGCCCCCCAGAAAGAAGTGCCACGATGCTCAGTTCTGCTATATCTCGTTTTCCAATAATCACTTTTTCAATATTCCCTAAAATCTTTTCCAGTTTTTGATTTACCTGCTTATAAAGCATACTCTACCTCCTAAGATTACCCTATTACTCTTATATAACACCTATTATATATTCTTTATACTCGATATGTATTTTACATTAACATCCAATTAAACCTTACATTGTAAGTTTACTAGATAATTCGCAAACCATAAACGAATTTCTCTAAAAATATTCATACTGCTTTAGGAAAAAGGTATGGTAAACTGTTGCTAAGTGAATATAAACCTTGCAGAAAAAGGTGCTGACTTGTCAGCTTAATAGGGAATTTGGTGTAAAACCGAAGCTGTTTCCGCAACTGTAAGTGCTAATGAAATAAGATAAATACCACTGTTTGAGGATAAAGATTCACATCGATAACCATTCATCCTGTTCAAATGGGAAGGTTCTTAGAGTAAAATGACGCACGAGCCAGGAGACCTGCCTTTTTTATCGTATTATGCTCTTCGGAAGATAGGAGGATTGTACGGCAGTCTTCCATCTTTTTCTGTTACAGATACATAGGTGATTGATGCCGACCAATGCCCTTGGTCGGCTTTTTCTTTTGCTGAGAACAGCGATACTGAGGTGATTCATCTAACTATGAAGAGGAGGAAGAGTTATGGCAAAGAAGGATTTTCGTTTTTTATGCTATCCATACATGCGCGAATCCGTGTCTACCGTCGATTATGAAATACGTACCGACTCTTTGACGACACAAATTGGCTTGGCCGCCTCGCTTACAAAGGATGTTCCGGATGTATACCGAGATTTAATGGAATTGTTGCCGATGGCTTATCATTTAAATGGTTCAGTCCGTGGGAAATTGGCCATTACCGACAATGATCTGAAACGTCTAAGTGCAATCTACGACCATTATGTCGCAGAAGTTAAAGAGCATATTGAGACATTTGTGCTTCCGCAAGGTTCAACCGCCGCCTGTGTTCTGCATACTTGCCGTAGTGAAGCCAAAAAGTCAGTCCGTGCTTTACACAAGGTTAGTTTAGAAAGGGAAATCCCTGGAATTCTCTTTGATTACGCCCATTTGCTTGCAAATGTTCTATTCGTGATGGCTGTCTACGTCAATAAGCAACATGGTATAGAAGAGATTCCTTTTATCAGCAAATCATACCCAACCAAACCCATGAAGAAGAAAACGGAGGAATAAATAATGAAGAGAATCGTACGATTTAGTTGGATTTCCATCCTGATGCTTGCCTTTTTCCTTACCGGATGTGGAGTAACGGATGACCAGACGACAAAGGAAAAGAAAGATACTAACAAGACAGAAGAAGTCAAAGGCTATACCGTTACCGATGATACAGGAAAGAAAATAAAATTTGATAAAATTCCGGAAACAGTAGTTTCACTTCAACCAAGTAATACAGAAATTTTATTTGAACTAGGGCTGGGAGATAAGGTCGTTGGCGTGACCGACTTCGATAATTATCCAGAGGAAGCAAAGGATATTGAACATGTTTCCGATTCGGTGAATATCAATGCAGAGAAAATTATTTCCTTAAAACCAGATGCCATTATTGCTTATACCATTGGTGATGAAACGACGATGAAACCACTTGAAGATGCTGGAATCCCAGTATTCATTATAAAATCCGCGACAAATTTTGATGATGTATATGGGGATATTGGGCAAATCGCTGAAGTCATGGGCGTAACTGAAAAAGGCGAAGAATTGGTGAAAGATATCCAAAACCAAATTACAAGTGTTGAGGAAAAAATTGAAACATTAGATGAAAAGGAACAAACCTATTTTGAAATTAGTCCAGCTCCAGAAATCTATACAACAGGATCGGAAACCTTCCAACAAGAAATTCTAGTAACTGCAGGCATTGAAAACATCTTTGCCGATCAAAAAGGCTGGGTTAAAGTTTCAGATGAGGAAATTGTCAAACGAAACCCTAATGCTATCATTACAACTGCTACCTATGCAGATGATGCTGTTGATGAAATTAAATCCCGTAAAGGCTGGGAAGATATCAACGCTGTGAAAAATGATCAAGTCTATCTACTTGATGAAAATATTATGTCACGTCCTGGGCCAAGGATTGGTGAAGCTGTAGAGCTCGCAGCAAAGACCGTTTATCCAGACTTATTTAAATAATGCGAAAGAAGGATGTTCCAAAGTTCTTGGAGCATCCTTTCCTTTTTCTGCCCTGCTTCTCTGAATTCTCCTTCGCTACAACCACACACTCTCCTGGAGCAGCTGCCCTCCATCGCTAATCCCTTATATTTCTCTTTTAAGGTCTCCTTTGCAAATAACGAACCACCTACTCTTCTTTCATCTTTATGCTAAGATGAATGCAATCTAATCATAAAAAATTCGAGGTAATGATCATGTATAAAAAATTCTTTATATGGGTCTTAGCAGTCGCCCTTCTTTTAGGAATTCTTAAAACCTTTCTAGATATGTAACAAAAAAAAGCCCGATTCTGACTTTATTCAGGAATCGGGCCATTTTTATTTTCGTTTCACTTCTTCATTCAGCTTCCCCATTTTCGGGATAAGTATAAAAAACAAACAAATAACTGCTAGTGCTAAAACGATACCGAGCAAAAGCGGCAAATCAAAATTAACGGAAGACTCTGTTCCTTCATTGCTCCTCGTTCGAATGTTCACTTCTGAAAATAATCCCAGTTGTTCTGCTTTCGAAGCAATCGAATTATTGTTCTCCGATACAGGAGAAAGGAACAGAGAGTCCTTCGTCGTGTCTAAAACATCATATTTCCCTCTTTCAAAAGTAAGATCCTTTTGTTCTTCCGGCAGCCTCTGTTTCTGTTTCAGTAATTCTTCCTCATGAAAATACTCCGTTTGAATATCAATATTCTTTTCATGATACTCATTCGGCTCCACTATGGGTTCCTCTTCTGCATGCCCATTTGTTGGCTGGCTAAAGAACAAAATAAACAAGGCTAGAAATAAATATTTATTCCGCTTCATGGGCCATTGCTCTTCTTTCTGTAAAACGTTTCATTAAATATGGAATGATTGACCCGATAAGCGTGAGTACGCTCAAGATAACAACAGCTGGTAGAAAGGCCAACTGACTATCGAATTGAATAGACATATATACATCCGCCACCGGATGGTCCACATTGAAATTAGGCATGATCAAATCTAGTAATGGGATGGTAAAGAAACTGATCAAACCAATTACAAGGATAGCACCTACAAACGGCCCAATGGAGAAGGCTAGTCGAGTAAACGCTGAACAGAAGAATAAAAGCAGGACAGTGAAAACGGTCCATTTTATCGCCTGTATATCACCAAGCGGATATATCTTCAAACCATACATGCTGATAATCAAGCCAACTATCAGATTCAATAAAGTAAACAACGCCGCATGCACCATCATCGGAATTGTTGCATAATGATGCAGGAAGAAACCGATTAATAATCCCGAAATAAGTATGATTACCAACATGACGATTGGTGGAATCTTAACCTCTTCCTTTTGAAGTACTTCCCCGCTGATTTGAACAGGATTCGCTAAATATTCATATACATACCCGTTCTGCTGATCATCAACGAGCGTGTTATTTAAGACACTATATACATCCGTCTTAATTTTTTCCGTTGATTCTACATTTTTGGACCAATTATTATTAAGTTGGTCCGCTCTTTCCTGAACCGACCCTACTTTCGTCTGCAGGTCAGCTGTATCATTCACAACAGTGTCTTGCCGTTCTGCTACAGAATTGACAAGTTCGGAAATGAAGCCGACAGTTGTTGCCGTATTGTCTTGAAGTGATACAAACATTTCACCATTAAGGCTTCCTGTAGGTTCATCCTCTATTTCGGGAACCTCAATATTTCCTGTCAAATTAGCAGACACTTCTTGAGCCCTCTCTGTAATGGCCGCCAATTCAGCTAATGTAGCTTCCTGCCCAGACTCGACGTTTGCATCATATTCATCTATATAACCTAAAATGGAGTCAGAGAACATCCCAAAGTTTTCATTAACTCCTGCTAAACTAGCTTTAACAAGTTTCGCTTCTTCATCGATGTTTCCAGAAACGCCTTCTTTTAAGTTCTCTAATTCTTTTATATTGGCAGCAAATACTTCATCTAAATTCGCTTCCGTAACTCTTTCTGCCAGTTCAGTATAAGATGAAAGTGAACCATAATAGGCGAGTAGGGCTGCTGAATCACGGTTCGTGATAGAATCATTAAAGAATTTCACTAACACCGCCCGTCTTTCTCCTCCTACTTTTTCAAGTAGGGCCTGTTCCAGATTGTTAATTTCAGTAATGGTCTCGTCGATGGTCATACTCTGGATGTTTTGTAACTTTTGGATATCCTCCTGTGATTTTTGCCATTGGTCACCTAAATCCTTATAATTCGTGCCCAGTTTATTATAATCATCCTGTAATTGTGTAAACTGTACTAACAAATTATTATATGAATCTACCAGTTGATTAAACTCCGTTACGACTTGATTATAATTTCCCGTTCTGCTGTTCACTGTTCCGCTAAGACTGTCGATTTCAGCTTGGAGGTCTGCTGTAAGAATGCTGATTTGTTCTGAAGCCCCTTCACTCCCCTCTGCCGGCACCAAACTTTCAAGTGCGGTGTTAATGCTATTAATTTGGTTTAGCAATCCCTGAAGCGAGAGTTCATCGATTGGTTCCTTCTTTGAAGGAGCAGCATCTGATTCACCTTTTCCCGTTTCCGTTTCAATATCTTCTATCGGGGTAGTACCTTCTCCAATAACACCACCATCACCAGAGCTACTTGCAAGATTTCTGCGTTGCTCTAACAAGGTAGCCTGAAGGGTATCGAGGCCCGCTTCTTCTGATTGTTTAAATTGTTCAATTGAGCTTTGTTGATCTCCTGTAATTTTCGTGATTTGTTCTACTTGTTTGTCTTTCACATTGGTAGAAAACTCTTCCAATTCATCATTACTAGTCTTAAGTTTCTCTTGCATAACCTCAACATTCTCATTAATGCCTTGGTCATTTAGACTGTATTTCGTATTCATCCCCTTCTGAATCTCTGGTACCGTCTGGGCTCCCTCATTCATCGCCGTATCATACGCTTGAATACTCTCTTTTATAAGTTGTTGATTTTGGGTGGATGCCTGCATAAAAAGATTACTCTGAGCTTTTTGATATTCCTCAAATGAAACAACATCCTCCAAGAAGGAAGCCATTTGAGCTTTTGTGTTTCCTATTTCACCTAATGTTTCATTAGTCGTTTTCCCAGCATCCTTGGTTTGGGAAAAAACTCCTTCAAGCATATCCTTATGTTGTTTAATTTCCCCAGCAAGGCTTTCCGAGCTTGGGGTATAAAATTCGTACATCGTGTTTTGAAAAGTAATTTCTTTCGCAAGGACATTATCGAACTTCTTGCGGATGTCCTCGACCGATTGGGAAACATAGCTCCAATACTGTGTGGATATATGTTTATTCATTTTGTTCTTTGTCTTCTCTAATTCCTTTTGCACTTTTTCCATATTTTCCGCATTCAAGCTCACTTGGACTTTATACTTAATACCAGCTTTGACTGGCTGTTCATCATCGAACGTGTAAATATTCTTTGAAAAATCGGAAGGAAAATAAATAACGGCATCATATTTTTTATTTGCAAGGCCGCTCTCCGCTGTACTTCTGTTGACCACATACCAATCATATTCTGAATCCTTGTCCAAGGTAGTCACAAGCTCTGAACCGACATAAATTGGATTTTTGTTATACTCCGTACCATCATCTTCATTGACAATAGCTATTTCACGAGAAGCCGTTTCTGTTTTTTTCATTGGACTTTGTCCAATATAAGAGAAAAACAGGATTGGTAGAGCCAAAATTATCAATATTTTACCGATTAATAGCATCGGTCTTATTTTTTCAGACACTGTCTTGCACACTCCTTCTTTATTCACTTAGTGGAATTTGAACTTTACTTTCCCTTCCATTCAGCACAAAGTAACCGTAACCAGGCTGAATTTCATCTTCTTTTCTAGAATAGGAGAGCGTATACAAGCTTTGCTCTGATTTTTTCAGAAGCAAGACAGCCTGTCTGATTTGTTTCAATTCGGTCGTCAACGAATCATACCCCTTGGTGAAGTCGTTGGCGTTGCCAGCCACAATCATACAAAAGCCGAGATGGCTGTACTGTTTCATCAAACCACTCAACCGGTCCTGGATTCTGCTGTCAATCGTTTGTTGAATCCTTGAAATGCTATCTATGACAAAAATAATAGATGGGAATTCAAGCTGTTTCATCGGTTTCCGCTCCAAAGCTTCTAGATATTGGCATTCACGATCCTCAAAGATTTCATTGATATGATCGAGCCAATCAGTTATTTGATCTTTTGTCTCCACATAACGTACCTTCTCCTTGACAGCATATGGAGATAGACCACGATCAACTCCGTCAAATAAACCAATTTCCCCAACAGACTGAGTCAGCAAGGATTCTAAGAGTACTTTAAGGACATTTGTTTTCCCTTTACGCGACTGTCCGATGACTAGCAGGAATGGATTCGAATGCAAATCCACACAAACAGGCGTAACGCTTTCCTCTGAAAGCCCAATTGGAATGGAATCCTTCTGTATTACTTGTGGGTAGTATGCCTTGAAGCTGGCCAAATCTAGACGTGTTGGCAGCATTGGAATAGCCGGTGGCTTTTCTAGTTCCTTGTATTTATCCCTATGCTTAGCCACGACATGTTTCATTTCTTCCAAAACGGCTATATCATCATCGCCGTCGGCTGGTAAATAGACCTGCATCAAATATATTTTGTCTTTTTTTACTAACGCCCGCCCCGGTACTGGCTCATTTTCATAAGGTGTTCTACCCAAGACTGAATATTGTTCAGAACTGTCCATTAAATAATGGACGATCTTCGTTTTTAAACTGTTCATTAATGGTTGGCGAATGGCATTGATTCTCGTCGCAGTCAAAATCATGAAAATCCCAAGTGATTGTCCATCACGCGCAAACTGAATGAATTGCGCTTCCTGATCATGCATTTCATCCTTCACTAAGTCAAAATTGTCAACTATGATATAAATAATCGGCAATTTTTCCTCTGTTAACGTGTTATAAAGGTTTATATTACTAAGCTCTCTTTCTGAAAAAAGCTGTTTCCTTCTTTCCATTTCCGCCTTCATAAATAACATGAATTTTTCAGTTTTCCTCATCTCATCAAACCGGAAGTAATCTCCTGTATGAGGCAACTGTCGCAGCGGGAGTAAAGCACTGTTTCCAAAATCAAAAATGTAATAATGAAGTTCTTCAGGGGTGAACTGATCTGCAAAACTAAAGAGAAGCGTCAAAATAGTGGTTGACTTTCCGTATCCGGAAGAGCCAAAAATCCCGATATTTCCATCCTCAATCCAGTTATAGATGTAATTTGTCTGACTCTGCAATTCAGGCTCATCTTTCATCCCTAGATGGAACTGATTTTTCGTCAGGCTTCTTTCGTCATTTCTCGATAGGCGCTCCATTAGCGGCGGAAGCCACGGACTTGCCAACTTCTCAATCTTCATTTCTTCCTGCGTCTTCACAATTTCATCCGCAACGGCTTCAATTTCACTAATCTTTTCTTTCCTCTTATTAGTAATGTGTTCTGCTACATTTGAGATTTGAACAAGGCCAAGATCTGTGACGAGAGCCACTTCATCCTCAGATCCAACGGTATCCTCTAAATAAGGGGCTCCGCTCCAAGCTGACTGAAACAGTTCGTACACCTCATTATTTCCTACCTGCAAATATCCCCGACCGGTGACGGTAATATTTGCTGCATCGCTATTTTTTAAAATTTCCTTACTATCATTGGCATCCTGCACCTTTAAGGAAATTTTAAAACGGGCATTACTCCAAATCTGGTTATCAATGACACCACCCGGCTTTTGGGTGGCCAAAATTAAGTGAACACCTAAGCTCCGTCCAATTCGTGCCGTACTAACTAATTCACGGATGAAATCAGGTTCTTCGTTTTTTAGTTCGGCAAACTCATCTGATATTAAAAATAAATGTGGCAGCGGCTCATCTGCTTTCCCTTCTTTATATAAATCCGTGTAATCGTTGATATGATTGACCTCGTACCGATCAAACAGGCGCTGGCGTTTCTTCAACTCGCTATTGATAGAGGCAAGCGCCCGGGCACTGAAGTTTTTGCTTCCTTCAATATTTGTAATAACCCCAAGTAAATGAGGAATCTGCTTAAAGGGCTGTGCCATCCCCCCACCTTTATAGTCAATAAGCAAGAACGCAACTTCATGGGGATGATAGTGAACGGCCAACGAAAGGATATAGGTCTGCAGTAATTCACTTTTCCCTGAACCCGTTGTCCCAGCTACCAAACCATGAGGCCCGTGCGCCTTTTCATGTAAGTTCAATTCGACCCTATCAGTTTTCCCTTTTAATCCAATAGGCACCGCCAAAGACTTGGAGGATTGATTGGTCAGCCAGTTTTGACTGATAGGCAACTCTCCCACCTCACGCGCTTTCAGCAATTCTAGGAATGATACCATTTCTGGAATCGAATTGTTCATGCCTTTTTGATGATCAAGCGACCTAAGCAAGCGGGCATAACGTTCATTTCCTTCTTTTGTATGCTTATCGAGGGTAAAAGGAGTATGAACAGCCTTCGTTTGCTGAATGAGAATCTCACCGTCACGATCATTTATATACTTCACAAGCGTATGGACATTCTCTGTCAAACTCTCTTTTGCATCCGCAGCAAAAATCGTTGAAATACCTAAATGGTCTGTTTTACCTTCTAAATATTCTAGAATGACATGCTCAGCAATTAAAGTTCGATCCGTGACAATAAAAACAAAATGAGGAGTAAACCTTACTTTCCCTTTGTTCTCGTCCAAATCTCTTTCCCTAAGAAGCTGATAAATCGAAGACAAAAGCTGGTCACGTGATTGCTCATTATAAATAAAGCCTTTGGCATATGCATGTGGCAGTTGAAAATGAGGGAGCCATTTCATCCATTCCCATTCTCGGTAATCCTGTTCCGGGAAAATCGCCACAAATCGAACATCATGATAGCTGTGAAAGAAAGCCAGTTGGCCAATCAGCTGTTGCAGCTCCCGTTTGACAATGGATTCCTTTCCGACTAGGCCCATAGAGCCGCTTGATAAATCGATGGTTAACGGAAGGGCATCCAGGTTTTTGTAAATATCCACAAGTTCCTGAGACTGCTCAAGTAAATCATCTATATCCCGATTTGACATATCGTTGCTATTTACCGCCACCTCATAACTTGATGGTATCGTCGCCGTCCCAATCTTAAAGTGGAGAGAGTCTTCACTTTCTAATGTCCGCTCCCAAATTCGGCCGCTAATGTTATCGGTTAGACGCTTCATTTTTTCAAAAGAAGGGTAATGATAGAGCAGCACTTTCTTTTGCTGTGCAGAAAGCTCTTGTAGCTCTTCTCTCTTTTGCTCCAGATAGCGTGTATACACACGTTGACGTTTTTCAACTCTTAACTTTTGCTTCTTTTTGTCTTTAAAATATTGCACCGTCGAGGTAACTAAAGTTGTTGTGAACATCACAATCGATATGATGATGAAAATTCCCCGTGGCTGAATGAGTGTGATGACTCCCATGACAATCAGCATCATTAACGGAGGCATAAGAATTAGCCATAACCCTCGATTATTATCTTCCGATTCTTGGCTTGGAAATGATATCGTCACTTTCTCATCCGGCAATTCATAGATCATCCTTGGTGTCCGTCGATACTGTGGATAGCTTTTCTTCATTTCGGAGATTGGTTGCAATATTTTAGATAAGGATGTTTCATAACTATCCGCACTATTAATCATCAATAAGTCGCCTTCAAGTAACCTCAGCACCATATTTGGCCAGCAAATCAAATCGCCATTTTGAATAGCAACCGTTTTATTTACTTTTTCGCCATTCAGAAAAAGACGTCCATCATTTGGTATGAGCAGCCACTGCCCTTGGCGAAGGACAATGGAAAAGGCATTTTCAGAATCCAATTCTTCTTTACGGATAGTCGCTCCCGCTTTGGCTGATAAAGAAATTTCTTTCGAATTGCCAATATAATAGAGGCTTTCTTCCAATTCCCCTGCCACGTAGAATATCTCAACTGCTTCTAAACCCTCATGGAAAGTAAAGGACTGGAACGGCTTTACATCCCCAATCTTTTTGTCTCCTCTATAAACCTCATATTCATCAAGCTCTTCATGTTTCCTCAGCTCAATATGGCCTTGGTCGAAAGGAATAGAGTAAACGGTAATCGTGTCCTGATGTGATGGTCCAATTGTGATTGGACCAGTATGAATATCCTTGATTGTATAGGGTTGGTATGTATCCTTAAAATAAATCCATAATAAACTCATAAAATCTCACCCCCGCAAAAGGCCTGTAAACGCTCACTCTTTGCTTTTCTCTTTTTCTTTTTCTTCAGATGATTTTTCCGATGATTCCTTACTTTCTTCTTTTCCTTCTGATGCAGGCTCTTTTTTCTCTTCCTCTGTTACAGTCGGTTTAGCTTCTGGTTCCACTACATTTTGCTGGTCCTGATTTTTCTGTTCCTCGACCTCCTTCATTTGCTTATCCAATTCCTTTTTTTCTTTATCATATTGTGTCAGCTCATTATCGACTTCTTTAATTCGCGACTCTCTTTCTTCTCCAGAAAGTTTATCGTCTAACTTAATTTCTTCTTTCTGGTTAACCAAACCGTACATAATCAATTCGCGATCCTCCATGATTCTCGCCAAATCGATCGCATCCTCGGTCATGCCCCTGCCTATATAAATCCAATATAAGAGATACTGACTATCAGTCTGCAAAGTGATTGCATTTTCCACATTTTTCCTTGCAACTCCCTTCAACGGTTCATAAGTGACGTAGGACTTCGCCAGTTCATATTGAACGACATACGGCATACTTTTCGGATTGTAATTTTCCAAGCGGTCAATGACTTCACTGTATTTTTGTTTTAAAAAACTTTCCCCGCTTTCCACATATGCTTCCTGCCTTGGGTGGGAAAAGAATAATGTGTAAATCGTAAAGAACAGCAGTGGCACTATAGCAACCATGGCTCCCCAAAGTGTATAACGTTCTATTTTCCACTTTTTTTCAGGGATATGAACAAATGTTTTTTCTTCGCTCTCTAAAGCATCTATCTGACTTTGAATAAGTAAAGCAAGTTCATCCCAAGTCTCTGCTGTTACTATACTCTGTGATTCCTTCGATAGTTTAAGGGTTTTATAGTAAAGCAAATACTGTTCAAATGTATACTGCCCATCCACAAGTGTTGCAATCGTTGCCTTTGTTTCTTGAAATAACTGATCTTGAATTTCCTCATAAGGAGGCAGACTGTCTTTTACTCCATAATGGAGAAAATAAGGGGCCAAACTTGGGTCAAACACTATATTTTCTGGACAGACTACTAGTTGCAAACGCGTTAATTCATGATTTCTAATTTTCTTTACAATCTGATAGGACGATAACCATCGTCCTATCAGATTTTTATTATTGGCCTTAGAAAAAGCAAAAAAAGAGGCTGGTGGAATTACCCTTACCTGCACCTCGTCCTCTGTTACGTCAATATGTTTCTGGAGAGCAACATCCACCTCATGAATCAGCTGTAATTCCAATGGGTTCTGCATCAATAGTTTAGCTCGCTGGAAAACAAACACATACCCATTATCATCCTTCTTCATTACAGCTTCTGTTCGTTTCTCCAAATATGATGATTTATTCTCATCCATTCTATGTACTCCTTTACCCCTGCTAAAGGGCTTTAGACTTTTTTCCTATATCCAGTCCACACTTAACCACACTATAGGATTTCTAGCCGGTCTCCTGTCGTAATTCCGCTATCAAGTAATGTGTCATACCCGGAACAAACGAACTCTTTATTCTGGACTCGTACCCAATACCCTTCCTTTGGTGTACAAGCTATATTTTTTACCTGCCAGACAATCTCCACAACTTTCTTAATTGAACGGTAATTCGACACTTGCAAGTCAAATACTTCACCCGTATACCTTTTTAAATCAATTGTTAATTGAATATAAATGGAAACCACCTCTTTTAAAGCAAAAAAACACCACGATCTTCTTTTAGAGTCGCGGCGCTTTTTCCTAAAAACTTCTTATCTCTTTTACTTTCTAATTATCCGCGAATTTGACTAGCAATCTGATTATCTGTGTCTTCAAGGATTTGAGCTGATCTATCCAATTGTTGAGAAACTTCATTTAGCAAACGAGCCATATCCATGAATGAAGGTTTTAATTCTTCGTACTGCCCTACAAAAGCCTCACTTGAAGACCCTTCCCAAATACCAGTTAAATGGTCCCTCATTCTGTCTAAACGACCAATGATATCTGTTACCTGTTGGCTCTCATTATCATATTGCCTAGCTACATCTTTCAGTTCTGAAGGTGTTACGCGAATTTGTGACATAGTAAAACTCCTCCTTTAATCTAATTTAGTTACATTCTAATGCAACCATACAATTTCTGCCATATAAATAAGTATAAACTCGAAAAATGGTAAATTATGATTAGATAAAAAATCCTGAATATACCATTATAAAAAGTCTAAATACCTGTTTTTTTAGCAAACCCGTTTTGGATATTTTACATTTTAATAAGTATAAAAACTTTATGCCCACGAATATGTGACTGTTATGGAAAATATATTTCCTTTCCCCATAAAATAGTGACTTTAGACTTTCACTAATCCTTCCAATTATATTAATCAAACGATTGATTAATTTTAAAAAAACAAAAAAGCCAATATCGTTTAAGTGTTTTCCCTAAAGAGATTGTAGTATTAAGTTGGACTCCACCTGCACTCTTAAAAATACTGTGCGTTACCTGTAATCAATTCTAGATCATAAAAATGTTTATTTTGAAACTGCTCATGAAAACATTTCAGGAAGAAAATCGAAAAAGGACATACAAACCAAAGGATGTCCTTTTTCTGCAAATATTATGCTGGTTATTACCTAAAGAAGCCGTTTTAAACTTTAAAACCATGAACTTTAGTATGTATCAAATCAAACGGAGCATATCTCTTAACTAGTTATCCCCATGCAGTGTAATCGATATTCTTTAAAGTTCAAAGCTAGAGCCTCACATCATGAGTCCATGTCCTTATATAACTCGTTCCAAGAAATGTTTCACAAATCGATCTGCATCTACTTTTGTACAGACGCGAATCCTTGCCACACCTTCATGTTGACCGATTGTTCTACCTGTCTCTTCTCCTTCAGTCACAACCTTGACGTTCATCCATTCTGTAGTCACAAAACTTGGATCAATCACAACCCCAACTGCGAGTGGATCATGAAGAGCACAACCTCCAATACCTGGATTGAAAGTTTCATAAGACTTCATATAAAATTCGGTCATTTCTGCAAAGAATTGGGCAGTCCCTTTTCCAGTCGAACGCCATTCATCAAGCTTTGATCTTAGTAAAAACGTTTGATGTGTTACATCAAGTCCCACAACGGTGACTGGCATCCCTGAGGAAAACAAATAATCAGCTGATTCAGGATCAGATACGATATTGGCTTCAGCGTACGGCGTTACATTGCCTGGTACTTTTACTGCACCACCCATTATCACTACCTCTTTAACAAGTGAAATAATTTCAGGTGCTTTTTTAATGGCCAAAGCGATGTTAGTTAATGGTCCAACTGCAATAATCGTTATTTCATGAGGGCGACTTTTCACCTGATTGATTATAAAATCGGTTGCATTTCCCGGTGATGCTTGAATAGTTGGTTCATTCTTAAGTGTATTTCCTAAACCGTCTTCTCCATGAACATGCTTTGGATACTTTTTCTTCATTCCACGAACCAATGTTTGATTGGCTCCTTTATAAACAGGAATATTCTTTTCTACCTTTTCCAAAACTGCCAGCGTATTACGAGTCGATTCAGCTACGGACACGTTACCAAAGCAAGTTGTAAAGCCTAGCACGTCCAATTCAGGAGAGTTTAATGCGTATGCCATCGCTAAGGCATCATCAACCCCAGTATCAACATCAAATATTATTGGTTTCATATATTTTCCCACTTTCTTTTTAAACGGATTACGATGATAGTACCGTTGACCAAATTTCTTATACAAACACTGGATCTTTAATAAACTGACTAACGATACAGTTACTTTGGAAGCACCCAAGTGGTTGGCTACATCTACATCCGTTACATCCCATTTTTTCTTATGTATTAGAGAAACCGGTTTTCCAACTAAATTTTAGCATTCAATTAAAGGTTATTCCACGGAAAGTTTAAGAATATTTATAATAGACAATTAAAAAGAAAAATAGATAATCCCCACAATTTAGCAGTAAATACATGAAAGAAATGATCCAAAATGGTACAACCTTGTTGGGTGATCCAGTTGGTGAACCTCACCTTGCCGGTTTTCATCTGATCCTTAAAATATTCAAAGATATTTACTTAAATGTATTCTTGACTAGTAAATACTTATATTGGATTATTAATTCAAAGATATTTATTTAAATTCAATATCCGTGGTTTCATTTTTAAAATAGGCTAAATAGTTGAAGGCTATAAATAGATAATATAAGGTTACCAGTATAAAGAAAGTTGTTAGATTCTAATTAGTAAATGGATATTCAAGGTGGAAAAAAGATGAAGATGTTAAAGTTAATTGAAGATTATCCTTCTACGTACAAAAAGGGAACAAAGTTCTTTATTATTTCCGATTCAGAGTTCATAGGAGTGAAAAGCTATGTATTACTTTCCGAAGATTTGCGAGGCAAAATCGTGGTATCTGAAGAGGAATTGAAAAATAAATTTGTTTCTATTAATTAGGATTCGTTTATACTTTTTCTCTTTATACACTTCCCTTTAGCCAGCAATCATTAGTGCATGTAATTATTAAGAGTTAAACTCTCTTAATTCAACATTTTAGGCTCATATAAGTTAATTTTAAAACTTCCTTCCTAAAACATTTTCATCACAAAAAAACGAGGAATTTTCATGTCCGAAAATCCCTCGTTTTTTCTTATTTCAAATCTTCAATTGAATCAATATCGACATAATCTGGTACGACCAGACCATTTTTTGTTCCTTTTAGATTTGGTCCAAGGTCAACCATGTCATCTTTATACTTATTATAGTATTCAAGATGTGTACCTGGGAGCCATGCAGCTACCATTGCATCCGCACTTCCGTTTGCAACGCCAGCAAACATTGGTCCCACTTCAACTTGACTTAATGTTACATCATAACCATTCTTCTCTAGAACCTTGCCAATCACATTTGTACTGGCAATTTCCGTGTCCCATGCAACATAGACAAGTTTGATTTTTTCACTATTTCCTGATTCAGCACCTTTGGTCCATTCGGATACTTTGTCCTGATTTTCTTTTATCCATTTTTCTGCTGCTTCTGAAGGAGACATACCTTCAGTAACTTTGACCATTACATCTTCCATATCTTTAGTATCCCAGAAGAATTGATCAAGAATTTTATAAGCGCCGGGGGCATCTTGCTCAAGGCCTTTTCTGGCAATCGAATTAATATTTTCAGCCCCGCCAAAGGATTCATTCGGATCTTCGAGATATTTCAAGTCATATTTCGAGAACATCCAATGCGGTGACCATCCTGTAACGACGATTGGTTCTTTTTTATCAATCGCTTTTTTCAATTCAGCAACCATTGCCGCCGAAGACCCTTCAACCAACTTCCAATCATCCAGCTTATAATCATCTATAGCCGTTTTAGTCAACTTCATCAATCCTGCTCCAGGTTCAATTCCGATGATTTCATAATCAGTTTTGGCAGCAAAACTATTTTTATCCCCTTTTACAGCCGTATCTTTTGTAAAAGTACTGAATAGTGCAGTACCCACAACTAGTAAGGCCAGTATTGTAAAAATGATTTTCCTGCTAACGATATGTTCGTAAGCTGGTTTACGAAGGTTTTGCGTGATACGATCGAGTATGATTGCAATGATTACGATGGATAATCCTGCTTCAAATCCTTGTCCCACATTAATTTGGCTGACAGCCCGGTAAACATCCGCTCCAAGTCCAGGTGCTCCAACTAATGAAGCTGTAACAACCATGGATAGAGCTAACATGATACTTTGGTTAACGCCTGCCATAATCGTTGGGGTTGCCAATGGTATTTGTACCTTGAATAACTTTTGGCTGCTGGTTGAACCAAAAGCATCCGATGCTTCAATCAAATCATTAGGCACTTCCTGAATACCAAGATTGGTCATACGGATTGTCGGTGCGATTGCGAAAATGAATGACGCAATGATCCCTGGCACTACTCCTATTCCAAAGAATAATATCGAAGGAATCAAATAAACGAATGCAGGCATCGTTTGCATGAAATCCAATATCGGGGTAACGATCTTGCGCACTGTTTTATTTTGGGCACACCATATTCCGATCGGTATCCCTATCAGTATGGTTAGGAAACCTGACAATATTACGATAGCCAGTGTTTGGATACTTGATTCCCAATAACCAAGATTATCGATTAATAGTAAGCTGATGAATGTAAATATTCCTAATGGCCATTTGCTTGTATAGGTAACCAAAAGGGTTAAAATAATAATTAACACGATGGAAGGTCCTACACTCATTACATCAACCAGGATATTTAATAGACCCTCAATCACATTCGTAATAAGTGAAAATAATCCAGCAAATACAACAGTTATCCATTCCACTAAAGAATCGACCCAAGCTCCAAGTGGGATTTTCGGAATATTCATTGAATTATTCACTCTCCATTTCATTTAAAGAATCTTTATTACCTGCTAAGGCACCAATTACGGCCCCGCGAAGAAGAATTCCTTTAATTCTATTCTCATCATCAATGACTGATATTGGCAGACTTGAAGTTGCCATCACATCCATAAGGTTTCCAAGCAATTCATCCTCTTTAACAGTTGGGATATCAGTTGTCATTACTTCAGAAATCGATTGGTTATTGCTCATTGCCTGACGAGCCTGTTCAGCAGTCACGGCCCCCAATAACTTCTTCTTTCTATCCACAACAAAAATGCTGGAATACCCTTGTTTACGCATGATTTCCAGTGCAACCCTCGGACCTCTGTCTACTGCGATCTTCTCCGGCCGTATCATCACGTGAGAGGCTGTAAGTACCTTTGATAGATCAACATCTTCAACGAACTTCTCGACAAATTCATTGGCTGGATTCATCATGATTTGTTCAGGCGTTCCTAATTGAATCACACTTCCATCTTTCATTAGAGCAATTCTATCCCCAATTCTTAATGCTTCATCAAGATCATGGGTAATGAAAATGATCGTTTTTTTGTACTGATCTTGGATTTCCAGCAATTCATCCTGCATATCTTTACGTATTAATGGATCAAGAGCACTGAAGGCTTCATCCATCAATAGAATATCAGTATCGCTTGCGAGTGCCCGAGCTAACCCAACCCTTTGTTGCATTCCGCCACTAAGCTGTGATGGAAGCTGATTTTCGTAGCCTTTTAATCCAACGGCTTCAAGAGCCTTCATCGCTTTTTCTTGACGTTTTGTTGGATCTACTTTTTGAATTTCGAGCCCAAACTCAGCGTTTTCCAATATCGTTTTATGCGGAAATAAAGCAAAGTTCTGAAAGACCATGCTTATTTTCTTTTGCCTGACTTCTCTTAATCGGGCCGCGTTCATCTTCACGATATCTTCATTCCCAATTAAGATTTCTCCAATTGTTGGATCAATCAAACGATTAAACATGCGGATTAAAGTTGACTTCCCACTTCCGGACAGCCCCATAATGACAAAAATTTCACCAGGGTAAATTTCAAAATTGACATTATTAACACCGACTGTTTGTCCAGTTTCTTTCAATATTTCTTTCTTTGTTTTACCCTGCATCAATAAATCTGTCGCTGCTTTTGGAGATTTGCCAAATATTTTCGAGACATTTCTGACTTCTACATACGGCTTCATCGAGTCACCTCATTCTAATATTTGCCCATATGATATTCAGTTTTGCTGAATTCCCCCGTTTTATGCGAGTAATCAATATAAAAACAAAAGTACCTTGAAATAAATGAAAATAGCTATAAACGATACGTCCTATATTTTTCTCTGTCCCGTATCAGTTTTTTTAAATAAAAGCGGACTTGACGCAGTTTAATGATCGCCAGCTTGTACTAGACACAAAGTGCGAAAAAATAATTTATAATTCCCATAAGTATATTGCTTGAAACAAATATGTGTGATTAATTGAGCATTTCAAGTAGGGAAAAGAGGTGTAATCCCATCTGGGGAAACTAGCAGGCACAGCATATACCAACTGAAATATAAATGATTTTCACTTAGAGTTTTCTTTGGTCCAATCAATGGACTAAACATCTAACCCCTGAAGTACTTCATAACCTAAACAAAGGAGGAAGTGACGCTTTCACTTAACACAAAGCGCATAGGAAAAAAATTTTATATTCCCATAAGTAATTCAATATGTGTCTAATTAATTGAGCATTTCAAGTAGGGAAAAGAGGTACAATTATAACTGAGGAAACTAGCAGACACAGCATATACCAACTGAAATATAAATGGTTTTTCACTTAGAGTTTTCTTTAGTCTTTGCACTTGACTAAACATATAACCCCTGAAGTACTTAATTACCTTAACAAAGAATGGATAGAAATTCAAATGACGTGGGGCGGAAAACTAGAGTATTCATGTTAGAATGGTGCCCCATATAAAAGGGCCACCTACCCTCTGTAAACCCTTATCTATCAACGGTTCAAGCCGTTACCGAAACGTCAAAAGTAATTTCCAGCAAACTTTTTTAAAAAAATGAAATTGTCCCACAAGCGATGGGGACGCTTTGCGGTCACTGTTAAATAAATCTAGTGGGTATTGAGAGGGTCTTTAGGGGTGCACAATGGACCTCATCCGCCTATGTGTCGCCAAGAACAACTACTTGCCTACACTCCTTCGTCTAGTCATAAAGAAGGGGGGCTAAGGTAGACTCAAGGTCGAAAAGAAAAAACGATTCAAATAACAATGAAGTGAAGCAGTTATTTCTGTGCGTGTAATATGGAAGATGAAGCAAGAGTTTTGAAGCTAAAGAGCGCACAGGCAAAAAAAAAACGAACTTACACTTTTAGAAGTTCGTTTTTACTTTTTATGAAGAAACAGATACTTCTATATTAATAGCATTGAATAAATTTGTAACACGTGCACCTTTTAGCTCATTCCCTTTTCTCTTGGCTGCTTCTTCAATACAAATAGTGACTTCTTTAGCAGTAGCTGTTTCACGCCCTTGTGATCCGCCTAGTACAATAAGTTATTTAAACGAATAAAACCCTAAATCTAAAACAGATAAATAAGTTAGAACCGTATCCTATTCAATATGATACGGTTCTAACTTTAAAGTTTGTCTAATGGCAAGCGCAGTCTTACTTGCTCCTACGGCAATTATCATAGATCGGGAAAGAGTTAAAATTGTAAAGTCTACAGCTTGAAGGTCGATTTCATCTCTCACTTCAAATGTTTCAAACTAGCTCACTAACTATTGCCTTTGCCAATGAAAAGAAGGGCAATTATGTTGTGGATACGGGCACGTTTTGCAGAATTCCACCTTCTACGATCACTTTTCCACTTTTAAGAACAGTATCAACTAGATTTACTGCATAGTTATACTGTAACGTTTGGTAATTTGGTGCATCAAATAAAACAAGATCTGCCTTTTTTCCTACTTCGATACTTCCGATTTGATCAGCTCTTCCAATTGCATGAGCTGCATTAATCGTACAGGCCGTTAAAACTTCTGCTGGTGTCATTTTCATCGTCAAACATGCTAAGTTCATGACAAATGGTAATGACTCAGTAGGAGATGATCCTGGATTGCGATCTGTCGAAAGAGCAACAGGTACACCGGATTCAATCATTTTTCTTGCATCTGCAGGCTTTTCCATAAGAAAGAAAGCAGTTCCTGGTAATAAGACAGCAATCACTCCACTTTCAGCCATTTGCTTAATTCCTTCAGTAGAAGCTTGTAATAAGTGATCTGCTGAAACAGCTCCCACCTTTGCTGCAAGTTCAGCCCCACCAAATTGGACAATTTCATCAGCGTGTATTTTAGGCTTTAATCCGAAGTTCTTTCCTGCCTCAAGAATTCGCTCAGACTGCTCTATCGTAAAGACTCCTTCTTCACAAAAAACATCACAAAACTCAGCTAGGTTTTCTTCGGCAACCTTTGGAATCATTTCTTCGATCACAAGACGCACAAACTCATCTGGGTTTTCCTTATAGTCAACCGGAATAGCATGAGCTCCCATAAAAGTAGAAACAAGGTCAATTGGATGCTGCTCGTTCAGCCTTTTCGTTGCTCGAAGCTGTTTCAATTCATCTTCAAGTGTCAATCCATACCCACTTTTAGATTCAACAGTCGTAACACCATATTGTAAAAAACGATTCAACCGTTTCAACGATTCTTCAATTAATTGTTCTTCGGATGCTTCTCTTGTACTTGTTGTGGTCTGAAGGATACCTCCACCGGCTTTTAAAATATCAATATACTTCGCTCCGTTTAACCGCATTTCTAGTTCTTTTTCACGGCTTCCAGCAAATACAAGATGTGTATGGGGATCGATCAACCCCGGGGTTAGGACTTTCCCCGAGGCGTCAATCGTTGATACTTTTCCATCTATAGTTGAAATATATTGTTCAGCTTCGACATCTGACCCAACAAACGTAATCGTTCCACCTTCTATAATAACGCTTCCGTTTTCAATGATACCGATGTCTGACATGGCTTGGCCACGCTTTGGTTCCTTACTACCACCCTTAACCGTCACCACTTGCGATGCACGTTTAATATACGTAATTGATTTCACGATGCTTTCACTCCTCTTAATCTAATGATGGAATGTTCATACCCTTTTCTTTTGCAGTTTGAATCGCTAAATCATAGCCTGCGTCAACATGACGAACAACACCCATACCAGGGTCTGTTGTTAAGACACGTTCCAGACGTTGTGCAGCATCTTCCGTTCCATCTGCTACAACTACCATACCAGCGTGAAGAGAATAACCCATACCCACACCACCACCGTGGTGAACAGATACCCAACTTGCTCCTGCTGCTGTATTCACTAATGCATTTAAAATAGGCCAGTCTGATACAGCATCACTTCCGTCTTTCATTGCTTCTGTTTCACGATTTGGTGAAGCAACAGAACCGGCATCTAAATGGTCTCTTCCAATGACGATAGGTGCTGAAAGCTCTCCAGATGCAACCATGTCATTAATAATTTTCCCGAATCTTGCTCGTTCTCCATAACCTAACCAACAAATACGTGCTGGTAATCCTTGAAACTCAATTTTTTCTCTCGCCATTTTGATCCAGTTACAAAGATGCGTATTATATGAGAATTCGCGTAGAATCACTTCATCTGTTTTGTAAATATCTTCTGGATCTCCTGATAAGGCAACCCATCGGAAAGGTCCTTTTCCTTCACAAAATTGAGGACGGATATAGGCTGGCACAAATCCTGGAAAATCGAACGCATCCTTCACTCCTTCATCAAGCGCTACTTGACGAATATTATTGCCGTAATCGAAAGCGATTGAACCTCTTTTTTGCATATCTAAAATGGCTTGCACGTGTTGAGCCATACTTGCTTTTGATTTTTTTACATACTCTTCTGAATTGTTGTTACGTAAAAATTCCCCTTGCTCTAAAGTAAACCCTACTGGTAAATAACCGTTTAGTGGATCATGTGCAGATGTTTGATCTGTCACAATGTCTGGGATAAAGTTGCGTTTAAGCATTTCTGGAAGAACTTCGGCTGCATTCCCTACTAAACCAATCGAAAGAGGTCTACCCGCATCCTTTGCTTCTTTAGCTAACGCAATCGCTTCATCTAAGTTTTCTAACACGACGTCACAATAACGAGTTTCAATCCGTTTTTCGATGCGTGATCGATCGACATCAATGCCAATCACTACGCCGCCTGCCATCGTAACTGCTAGAGTCTGAGCTCCTCCCATGCCTCCCAACCCAGCTGTTACGGTAATAGTACCTGCTAGATCGCCATTAAAATGTTGATTCGCACATTCAGCAAACGTTTCATACGTACCTTGTACAATTCCTTGACTTCCAATGTAGATCCAGCTTCCTGCCGTCATTTGGCCGTACATCATTAATCCTTTTTTATCAAGTTCATGGAATTTATCCCAATTAGCAAACGCTGGCACAATATTTGAATTAGCTAACAGGACACGTGGTGCATCTTTATGGGTTTTGAAAACAGCAACAGGTTTTCCTGATTGCACTAATAAAGTTTCATTTTCTTCTAAGTCTTTTAAAGATGACACGATACGATCAAATGCTTCCCAGTTACGTGCAGCCTTTCCGATTCCTCCGTATACAACTAGCTTTTCTGGATGTTCTGCTACTTCTGGATCTAAATTGTTCATTAACATACGAAGAACAGCTTCTTGCACCCACCCTTTAGTGTTTAGTTCTTTTCCACGAGGTGCTCTAATTACTCTTTGTTCAGTTTTCATTTATATTTCCTCCCCTATTAACATGAAATTATCTGAAACTAGATTTTTTGAATTTATAGAAACTAATAATTTCTTAGAAAAAATCTACTTTTTTTTAACTCTACTGAGACACAATTCATAAAAAGCGTCATTAACTGTTCTTAATTTTATAATTTTATGTTTAGGTGTCATAATTACCCTTTGAGAAACCTTATATTAAAATAATATCCATGTAATTTTATTAATGCATCAATTGATAATTAACTTCCCGTACGTCCTCTTTTAGTAACTTAGCTAATCTTTCAATATCAAGTGAGAAGATACGATCTTGTGTAATAGTTGGAACAGCTTCTCTTATTTTTGAATAAACTCTTTTTGTCTCAGGTGCTAACTTATTTGAACCTCTAAAATCTGCAGCTTGAGCAGCACAAATGGCCTCTATAGCAAGGACTTTGCGACTATTCTGAATAATTTGGTAAGCATGACGTGCAGCCGTTGTCCCCATGCTCACATGGTCCTCTTGGTTAGCTGAGGATGGAATAGAATCTACACTAGAAGGATGAGCTAATGTTTTATTCTCTGAAACTAATGATGCAGCAGCATATTGGGTAATCATTAAACCTGATTGAAGACCAGGATCTGGACTTAAAAATGCTGGTAAATCATTTAGTTGAGGGTTTACCAATCGTTCAATTCGTCTTTCAGAAATACTTGCTATTTCTGACATTGCTATACCAAGAAAGTCCATTGCGAAAGCAATCGGTTGGCCATGGAAGTTTCCTCCAGAGATAACCTTTCCACTATCTGAGAATATTAATGGGTTATCCGTTGCCGAGTTTATTTCAATGGATAGTTTCTCTTTTACATAATTTAAAACTTGTTGAACAGCACCATGTACTTGTGGTATGCATCGTAATGAATAAGCGTCTTGTACTCGAATTTGTCCCTGAGTGGTCGTTAATTGACTACCTTCAAGATAAGAAAGAATTCTTCCAGCTACTTTTTGCTGTTCTGGATAAGGTCTTACTGAATGAGATTCTGGAGTGAAAGCGTCAACAATTCCTTGAAGGCCTTCTAATGTTAATGCAGCTATACCATCTGCAAGATCAGCAAGCTCTTGAGCTTCCATATATGCAACTACACCCACAGCTGTCATAGCTTGAGTTCCATTTATTAAAGCTAGGCCTTCTTTTGCTTGTAATTTTATCGGTTCAAGACCTGCTTGCTTTAGTGCTTCTCCCCCTGACATTTTTTCACCATTGTAAATAGCTTCGCCTTCTCCAACTAATAGTAATGCTAGATGTGATAAAGGAGCCAAATCACCACTTGCTCCTAATGATCCTTGACTTGGAATAACAGGAGCAATATTGTGATTTAAACAATCAATTAGTAACTGCAGAGTTTCCAGACGAATGCCTGAAAATCCTTTTGCTAATGCATTCGCTCTGAGAAGCAGCATAACTTTGCTTACCTCCAAAGAAAATGGCTCCCCAAGGGCACAAGCATGACTCCGAATTAAATTGATTTGTAAGTCAGCTAAATCATCCTTTGAAATTACCGTATCACTAAATTTCCCAAATCCTGTGTTAACACCATAGATTACTTTGTTGTTGATAATACTTTCCTCAACTATATCTCTGCTTTTCTTTATATTTTCTAGAGCATCACTACTAATTTTAACGGAATAACCCTCATGAATAACTTGATGAATTTGATCATACGTTAATGAATTCCCGTCTATTTGAATAAACATTATCATCACTCCTTTATATAATAAAATCACCTTACTTTTTGAAAATAAAAAGGGGGCTATATCAAAAGAGAAATGTATTCCTCTTTTGATATAGCCCCCTATAATCTATTAACTATGGGCTTTAACTATAAGTTTAAACATTGAAATCAATCCTAAATAACTATGAAACCTAAATGACTATATACTTTAAGGTGTACGACTTAAAGTATAACTAGTATGGCACCTAATAAGAGTATCGCCTTATCTGAATGTTTTGTCAATTACTTTTCTAAAAATATTAAAAATTATTTGAAACTTAAATAATTTGGGTCGTTTTTTTATATATGATTAAATCCAAATCCTAATGCATCATGTTCGAATCCTTTTTTTGGAGCACCTATAGTTCCATATACAAATACACTAATCCATTCTCCATTGTATCCAGAAAAGTCAATATTTCCTCTAACAATTGAAAAAGTTAAACCAACAGTACGCAAAATATCGCCTAATTGTAGGGTTCCTCTGCTTACGCCTTGCATAGCCTCTAATATTGCATGATAAAGAGCATGAACCTCTCTATACGAATTAGAATTTATAACATTGTTTGTTTTAGCACTCGTCTCAATCGCGGAAACTACTTTAGATAAATCCATGGCACCAACTTTTCCAACTGTATACTGACACCCTCTAGATATAAGTTCTTGTTCAATTTCTTTTACCATTTCAGTATTATGCATGAGAACCAATAAAGAAGTTAATTTCCCCATAGAAAAATTATTGATCTGGCTAACTTGATTATTCATAGATGTCCCTCCCCTTTATTTTCCCTACGACTCAATAAGTATATACTTTAGGATACATAAGTTGTCAATCTGTATATGACAATACTCATGTGAGCGCATACATAACGATGTTGACAACTATTTATTCAATAGCTATACTTTAGGCGATTTAAATTTCAGACAACACAACCTTAGTGACTGATTTGCATTTATAAATACCTAAATTGGAATTAGAAGAGTTACACAGCACCTTATGTTCAGAATTGTTTCCCAAAAGAGTAGAACAAATACGGGCTGAAAAAAAGTATAATCCATCTGAAGATTTTTGAATTATTATTTTGAAATTTTCAATTACTAGATATTTGAGTTACTTTAGAATACTTAAGTAAGTAAAACAAGAATCCAATTTAGTTATTAGTGTATTTAGTGTATAGAATGGAACTTGGCATGAAGAAATCATCGTATTTCTTTTTTGCGAAGTTTTTTTGCTTTTGTGATATCTATTTTAATTGGGAAAGGAAATCAAGAACGGACAGACTTCTCTCCTTGAAAAGTTTGTCCTTTTTTCATAATATGCATGGCTTCCGCTCCTGCAAGAATTAGTTTAGCAGCTGGACTTCAATCCTAACATGAATCGTTTTTGAATGAAGCGATGATCATGTTCTAGAGTATTGTTTAGATATCGAATTTATCTCACTTGTATGTCTGTCGGCATGCTTTTTGTTTTTTGTAATTTTTTGATGGTAAGTCTAATAGAGTTGATGATAAGTATATATCATTTATAGATAGAGCCTTTTTGATACTATCCCCTAAGGTAGACAGTGTAAAAAAAACATGAACAACTGTGGATTTTACACTACTACCTGGAGGGATTTTATTATGGCTAAAAAAGGGCAATAATTCGAAAAATATTCAAAGGAAAAAGAAAATGCAAGCTGTTCAACGGGGAAGGTAGATATTCAGGTCCCTCAATAAAAACAAGGCATTTTATATCCTCTTTTTGTTATTTCAAAATACTTTTTATGGTTTTTACTGACTGATAGCAAACGAATGATTTCTTAGGAATACACTGCAGGCTATGACTTAAGAAAATATAAATACTCTATTCCGGCAGCAGTTATCTTTGTGCCGGCCCGTCCTCTGCCTTTGACCACAAATCCTTCGCCTTCTAAAATATCCAAGCGGCGACGGACCTGCTGAGGAGACAAGACAAAGTCCGATTCTTTGCTTTGACTTGATATTAGCTCTCTGCTCGCTGCTTTTCCTTTTTCATTGCATTGCTTGATTACTTCCAAGATGAAAGCACGCTCCTGCATTTCCAGCATACTTTCACATGCGGAATATTCGGACATCACACTGTCTCCCGCTTGTCCGTGCATGAACGGAAGGTCACTTTTCGTCACGACATTCCCCTCACAAACCGTCAGCATGTAATCAATTGTACTTTTCAGTTCCCGTATGTTGCCGGGCCATTCATATTGCTTGAAATACTCCAGTACGTCTTGCTCTACCTTTACCCACTTCCCGCTCTTTGTGATGAGATGCTTAATCAAAAGCGGAATATCCGCTCTTCTCTCATTGAGTGGCGGAATGCGGAGATTAAGGACATTCAGTCGGTAAAACAAGTCTGTTCTGAATGAACCGTCACGCATCTTTCCTTGAAGATCTTTATTTGTTGCTGTAATCACTCGAACATTAATGGGTATGATTCTTCTGCCGCCAATCCTACGAATTTCCCCCTCCTGCAGAACTCGAAGCAGATGTGATTGAACTGTGAGACTTATGTCGCCTATTTCATCCAAAAAGATAGTCCCGTTATCCGCCAATTCAAACAAACCTTTCTTGCCTCCCCTTTGCGCTCCTGTAAATGTTCCCTCTTCGTAGCCGAACAATTCACTTTCAAGTAAAGTTTCTGTTAATGCGCTACAGTTCACAGCCAGAAATGGCCCGTTTTTTCGCAATGAATGTTCATGAATAGCATGAGCAAACAGTTCTTTTCCTGTTCCTGTCTCACCCTGAATCAAAATCGGATGCTCTGATAAGGCAAGCTTCTTAGCAATCTGCTTACGATCTTTCATTACATCATCCTCACCGATAATATCATCAAAGCAGTATTTCGTATAAAATCCTTTGTTTCGCATTTCCCTTTGTGCCGTCTTTTCAATTTCAACGGCTTGATGCACACTCTTGAAGGTTGCGACAATTGTATTTTCTTTCACCATTTGCAATCGAAAAATAACGACATCCACGCCATCTATGTCGAAGAACTTGCTTTCATCCTTACCGTTCATGATGAAATCGGTAATATCCCGGCGATTCATTACTTCATCCATATACTTATTAACTACATCTTGTGCATCAACATGAAACAATGCAGCAAGCCGATTATTGAATACCGTAATCCGCCCTTCCTCGTTAACTACCAATATTCCATCATCGACAGTTCCCAACACATTTTGGATGTGTTCGCTCATCTGCTTAGCATCTCGCTCTGCATATAGCAGCTTACGTTGTAATTCAATGATATTCCTAATATACCTTTCAGAAATCCTTGATGATATATCCTTGTTCAAACCGCAGCATTCTACAACTTCCAGAATTGTTGTCATATCAAAAAGACGCACGCCTATATCAATTACTTCTTTAATGTATGATGGACAAAGGTTTGTTTCTCCTGGTGTAACTGCAATTTGGACATCTTCATAAAACAAGCTCCCCTTCCGAAAAGGGATAAATTGAACATGATCGACACCAAGCTGATATAGGGATTCAATAAGACTTATTGTTGCTTCATCAACATCATTCACCACCAGAACGTTTGAACCTTCAGGTATTCTTAATAGTTTGTCAATATATTCATGATGAACTGTTCTCTTTCCCACAATTATTTTCTCTGCATATATGCCGTTTGTTTTATCGTAAGCAGCATCTGATGAATACAAGATTATTGTATCCTCCAGAGACTCCGGTATTCCCTCATCCTCAGAATAGCCTTTAATATGAACATAGTCTCCCAGCAATTGTTCCAGCTGTTCTTGCAAGGCCTGCTTTGTTTTTACGCCACCCGCTATAAGTGTAAGTGATGATTTTGACATAAAAACACCTACTTCTCTTTTAATTGGTTCTATTATATCACCAAAAAGAACCAATAAAGACTTAAAACTTTAATCCAATCATAAAACATTCATAAAAATCAATCTTTTCATATTGGCACAGATTTTGCTTGATACCTGTATAAAGGAGGGCAACAGCAGAATACGAGAAAAACTGATGATAGTCTATAGGCTGGAAATATTTTGTAAGCGTTTTAGTTCCATGCATTTATTTTAAATACAAAGGAGAGACACTTATGAGCCAAATAAAAGAGAAGGTTGTTTCGCTTGGAACAGCGGGGAAAAAAGAGAGAAAAATCAATGTTTTTTTATTGCTGCTCTGCATTCTCGCAATAGCAACTCTATTCACTTACATTTTGCCGGCTGGGGAATATGCAAGAATTGAAGCGGATGGACGGACAACTGTAGACGCCAATTCATTTAAATGGATAGAATCTGCACCTGTCGGATTGTTCGATATGATAAAAGCTATTCACACAGGAATGGTAGAAGCCGGCAATATTATCTTTTTCTTATTGATCATCGGAGGGTTTTTCGGTGTTCTAAGAGCAACAGGTACGGTTGATGTGCTTATCGGCACAATGGCTCGGAAGTTGGCGACACGTGAAAAGCTATTGATTCCTGTCGTGATGCTGTTTTTCGCTGTAGGCGGTTCCTTAATGGGGATGGCAGAAGAAACACTTGCTTATCTCCCTCTTATCATTCCGTTGGCGTTGGCTCTTGGGTTCGATACAATTACAGGAACCGCCATCGTCATAGTAGGTGCATTGTCAGGATTTACGACTGCCATCATGAATCCATTCACAGTAGGACTTGCGCAAGGAATTGCAGAATTGCCGATGTTTTCAGGCATAGGGTTACGCCTTATTTTATTTGTTATCGTCTACATTGTTTCTGTTCTTTATATCTATCGTTATGCAATGAAGGTAAAGAAAAACCCTTCTATAGGAATCTACGGAAAATATACAAAAGAAGAAGCGAAAAAACTGCTGCAATCAAGTGCGAAGTTAACAGCGAGACATAAGTTCATCTTAGGAGCTTTTTTAATTAACTATATCGTCTTGGCGTTTGGAGTCATCAAGTTCCATTGGTACATGACAGAAATCGCTGCCTTATTCATTGTATTGACAATCGTTATTGGAATCATCGGGAAACTGTCTGCAGATCACATTGTTAACTCCTTTACTAATGGATCTGCAGCCTTGCTCGGCGGCGCTTTGATAATCGGCGTATCACGTGCCATTCTTGTTGTATTGAATGAGGGACATATCGTCGACCCTATGCTGCATCAAGTAGCTGAATCTATCCAGCATATTCCGGCCTATTTAAGCGTTGCCGGAATGTACAGCTTCCAAACTCTTATTCATTTTATTCTAGCGTCCGGCACCGGTCATGCGATGCTGACAATGCCAATTATGGTCCCGCTTGCAGACTTATTGGATATTACACGCCAAACCGCAGTGCTGTCTTTCTCTTTTGCAGACGGAATCGGAAATATGATTTTCCCGACCGCTACCACCTTAATGGCGAGCTTGGCAATTGCAGGCATTCCTTGGACAAAGTGGGCTAAGTGGATTCTGCCGCTGGTGCTCATTCAATATCTCATCGGATTGATAGCTGTCATCACAGCTCACTTCATCGGATATGGTCCATTCTGATATAGATCACGAATTATTTACAGGAGGAAAACGAAATGCTTACTTTAATTAAAAATGGCGAGATATACTCACCCAATTACTTAGGACGGAAAGACATATTGATTACAAACGATAAAATCGCATTTATAGATGACAGAATCGAGATTCCTGACAACTTTGCCCCTATTCAAATCATTGATGCGACTAATCTTTTGGTTGTTCCGGGTTTTATAGATTCACATGTTCATATTATCGGTGGAGGGGGCGAGGGCGGATTCAAAACCCGCACCCCCGAGCTGATGCTCACTGATATTACTACTTCAGGTATTACAACGCTGGTCGGCTTACTTGGTACGGACGGAACTACGCGTAGAATGGAAAGCCTTCTTGCCAAGGCGCGGGCGCTTGAAGAAGAGGGGATTTCCTGCTTCATTCACACAGGCTCCTATCAAGTGCCAGTAAAAACATTGACGGGAAAAATCGAAGACGATATTATTTTAATCGATAAAATTATCGGTGTTGGAGAGATTGCAATCTCCGACCATAGATCATCAGAACCCACATTTGAGGAACTGACTAAAGTCGCCGCTGCGGCACGCAATGGCGGTATCCTGTCAGGAAAAGCTGGGATATTAGAAGTTCATGTAGGGGACGGAGATGGAAAGCTTTCCTTGCTGCATGAAATTGCAGATAAAACCGACATTCCGATTCGGCAGCTCCATCCAACACATATCAATCGAAATGAAGAATTATTCAGGGCGGGAATTGATTACGCGAAGCGAGGCGGATATGTAGACTTTACCACAAGTACCATTCCTCAGTTTTTGGAGGAAGGCGAAGTGAAGTGCAGCATGGGCTTGCGCATGATGCTTGAAGAAGGGGTTCCAGTCGGACACATCACCTTCTCTTCAGACGGGCAAGCAAGCCTTCCCTTCTTTAACAGCCATGGGGAGTATGCAGGCCTCCAAGTAGGAAAAGTATCGTCGCTATATCACGAAGTGCGTGATTCTGTTTTAGAGGAAGGCATCCCGCTGGAAACGGCTCTGAAGGTCATCACCACGAACCCCGCACAAGTGCTAAAGCTTTCGAGCAAGGGCAGCATCCAAACCGGCAAGGATGCTGATATCGTATTTTTGCAAAAGGAAACATTGACAATCGATACAGTAATGGCAAGAGGACAAGTGATGGTAGAAAAGCAGGTTCCGCTAATAAAAGGAACGTTTGAATAAGGATAGATCAAGATTTTCTAGGAGAAAAGCAGGTTCTGAGCGATGCCACTATGGTTACAAAACTACAGGCATACAAAAGTGTATCTCAACTTTAACAAACGTAAAATCTACCTATTTTAAACAAAAATACCCGTTCAAAAAAGTTGTACTTTTTCGAACGGGAAAAATTTAAATGTCTAAATATTTTGATGGGACACAAGCCTTGTTTTATCAATCTAATTAGCGATTATTCCACAAATATCTAAACATTGTATTCCACCCGATTAATTTGCTGAGTAAATTAAGGCATCTCGTCCTCTTTTTCCCGATTTTTAAAAGCTTCATGTGTAACAATATCTTCAATCTGTTCATACTGTCGACTGTGTTCCTTCTCTTCGCTTATTCTATTATTAGGTAAGTTTCCAGGATGTCCTTTTTCTTTGTGATTAAAATTTTTACCACGACTCATACTTATTCTCCCCTTTCTATACTTGCTCGTTTAGTTTTCTCCAGCGAAAAAAAATTATGATTTAATTTCACTGTTCACTAACTTAACACCTATTTGCTGCAGGCTTTCATGAATCTCACGAAATATCTGCGAGATCGGCTCCCATCGAAAAGCAATCACATACCTGCCAGGGGTGAACAGCTTACCTGAAGCGATATTTTAGCACGCTCCTACATGCAATATGGAAGCAGACGATTCCTCATCCCCCCATTTTCCTCTCGCTGCAAAAAAAGCGGATCCTTCAATAAGATATATCTTTTGGTTATCACCTTTGTTTATCTATCGTATTTTTCTTCTTCGGCAAATTTTGGTAACCTATCATTCCAACAAAAAGGGCTTCTTCATCAATCACGATTTAATAACCACGCGTAACTACTTCTCACATATACTTTGAGCTTTTTACGATATTTTTGTAGTCATTCCTTTAAAACAGCTTCCCTTCATTATCACCATTAAAAGAATAGTGCCGCATTTCTGGACCGATTTTTGCTGAAAAATAGCTAATCTTCCTAATTACTGAGTAATTCCGTAGTATGGCGTAATGCTTCTGAATTCGCTCAAAACATTCATAAATAGACGAAATGGTTTTTAAAACACTCAGGTACATAATATTTCATAAGCAGTGCCAACATATAAGGAAAGAAACTGAATTGGTTGAGGAGGGAATAGTTTGAAGGCATCAGATTTGTTTGTACGATGTTTAGAGAATGAAGGAGTTAAGTATATTTTTGGAATACCTGGTGAGGAAAATACGGATTTAGTTGATTCTCTAATAGGCTCTGATATTAAATTTATCTTAGTTCATCATGAACAAGCAGCTGCTTTTATGGCAGACATCTATGGTCGGCTAACTGGAAAGCCAGGTGTTTGTTTGGGCACATTGGGACCGGGTGCAACCAATTTATTAACCGGGATAGGCAATGCTTATCTGGATTATTCACCTGTTGTCGCCATCACAGGTCAGGCGGGCCTTGATCGCATTCATAAGGAGTCGCATCAATATGTGGACATTATTGGAGTTTTTGAGGAAGTAACGAAATGGAATCAACAAATTAAGGTGCCACATACGATTCCAGAAATTATCCGTAAAGCATTTAAGACAGCTATCATTGAAAAGCCAGGAGCTGTTCATATCGAGCTCCCTGAAGATGTGGCAATGATGGATACAGAAGGTGAACCACTACCAGTTACACCAATGCCAAGATCCCGCCCTGCCGAAGCAGAAATCAAAAAAGCCGTAGAATTAATCAATCGCGCAAAAAAGCCGATTATTTTAGCTGGCAATGGCGTAATCCGCGATGGAGCTACAGAGGCCTTACGGAAATTTGCAGAAGCGAAGCAAATTCCAGTTGTGAATTCGTTCATGGCCAAAGGGGTTTTACCTTCCGACCATCCATTGACCCTTTATACAGTAGGGATGCAAGCAAGGGATTATGTTCTATGCGGGTTTGATTTGGCCGATCTCATTATCACCGTCGGCTATGATTTCGTCGAGTACTTGCCAAAATATTGGAACGATGAGGCGATGAATCCGATTATTCATATTGATGCCAGACCAGCTGAGATTGATGCTTATTACCCTCTTCAAGCTGAATTGGTCGGTAATGTTACAGAGGCACTTGAAGCCTTGACTACTGAAGTTGAAGAAAAAGAGCTTTGGCCAGAAGCGACAAGGTTAAGATCTCAGATTATTGAAAAGCTTCATTCTTCAGATGAAGTATCAGGAAGCCCTATCATCCCTCAGCGAATTATCGCCGATTTGAAAAAGGCGGAAAAAGGGGAAGCCATTGTCATTTCGGATGTGGGTGCCCATAAATTATGGATTGCCCGGATGTATCAGCCGGAAAAACCTAATCACACCATCATTTCTAATGGCTTTGCATCAATGGGTATTGCGGTTCCCGGTGCCATTGCGGCCAAACTGGCAAAACCTGATAAACCTGTCATTGCGGTGACAGGTGATGGTGGATTTCTGATGAATGGTGTTGAATTGGCAACTGCTAAACGTCTGGGTCTTGCCTTCGTGATTGTCATTTTCCATGATTCAAAATTCGGCCTAATCGAGTGGAAGCAATTGAATAAGTTTGATCGTACGAATGCGATTGAATTTACAGACCCAGACTTTTTAGAATTCGCTAAAAGTTTTGGTGTTAAAGGGGTTAAAGTAACCCATTCCGATGAATTGCTTCACACATTAGAAAAAGCTGTTGCGAGTAAGGAGATTGTCTTGATAGATGTGGATGTCGATTACTCGGAAAATGTAGAGCTTTCGAAAACACTGGGTGATTATATTTGTAAATTATAAAACCATGTATTATTGGAGGAATGTCAGATGAAGCAAAAGTGGCAATTGTGGATCGGTGGCAAATGGCGTGAGGCTAAATCGTATGAGCCGTTATATAATCCCCATTCAAATGAAGAAATTGCACAAATCGGACAGGCTGAACCAGCGGATGCCATTGAAGCAATTGTTGAGGCAAATTCCGCTTTTCAGAAATACCGATCCTACCCGGCACACGCACGAGCCGAAATTTTAGTAAAAGCTGCAGCGATCATGGAAGAACGTAGTGAAGAACTTGCGAAAATCGTTTCACTAGAGGCCGCGAAAACGATTCGAAATGCTCGTGAGGAAATCAATCGTACAGTTCAGACCTACCGTTTTTCTGCAGAAGCGGCAAAGAACAACTATGGAGAACAAATTCCGATGGATGCGGCACAGGGTGGAGTAAACCGTTTTGGCTTCACGATTCGTACCCCGATTGGCGTCGTAACGGCAATTACCCCATTTAACTTTCCATTTAATCTTGTTGCCCATAAAGTTGGTCCAGCTATTGCGGCTGGAAATTCAATTGTATTAAAACCTGCCGAACAAACGCCTCTTAGTTCGCTCGTACTTGCAGAAATTTTTAAAGAAGCAGGCCTTCCAGAAGGAGTATTGAACATCATTCCGGGCAAAGGGGATGTCTTAAGTGAAGCTTTGACAACCCACCCACATGTAAAAAAAGTGACTTTTACTGGCAGTGTGGAAGTCGGACACCTTATCCAGCAGCAAGCAGGCTTTCGTAAGCTTACCCTTGAACTCGGATCCAATTCGCCGTTCATTATTGATGAAGGAGTCGACATCGATAAAGTCATAGAACGAAGTGTGATGGGCTCTTTTACAAATAATGGGCAGGTGTGTATCTCGATTCAAAGAATTTATGTCCACAGTTCACTGTACCAACAATTTTTGGAGCGATTCGTCAGTAGGACAAAACGGCTTGTCATCGGATCCCCTCTCGAAGAAAGCACTAATATTACTGCGGTCATTTCGAAAAAATCGTTGGAGAGGTTACAAAGTTGGATCGACGAGGCAGTACAGGAAGGAGCAAAAATTGAGTGTGGCGGTACAGTGGAAGGCAATGTTCTCTTACCTACCGTCTTAACAGATGTAAATCGTGACTCAAAGGTATTTCGTTTCGAAGTATTTGGTCCGATTGTCTGTATTTTCCCATTCGATACGCTGGATGATGCCATCAAGGATGCAAATGATTCACGTTACGGATTGAATTCAGGAGTGATGACACCGAGCATAGAACGTGCTTTTTATGCGGCGGAACGCTTGGAAACAGGTGGAGTCGTCATTAATGATATCCCAACCTATCGGATTGATAATATGCCTTATGGTGGCTGGAAGGACAGCGGTGTTGGCAGAGAAGGCGTCAAATATGCGATGGAAGAAATGATGGAGCAGAAATTCATTAGCTTTAAAATAAGTGACAACTGATTATTAATATAAATAGGAAGTATTTTGTTCCGTTAAAGGGTGGACACCATATAAATCGTGGTATATGTAAAGGGCGATATCCTAAAGATGTCGTCCTCTAGTATTCGTCAGAAGTAACAATGTATTAGTATCAACATAACTATATGCCCCTAAAAGAAAAGCCCTGTCTTGGAATCATCAATACCTAAATCATAAAAAGCCTAAAAAAATATAGGAGTACAGATATTAGTCATGTATAATATGTGTGCTCCTTCATTCTTTTTATTAAATTAAAAGCCATCCTTTAGTGGATGTTTTTACGAAATAAGGGAACAACGCCCCTAATTGCCAGTTGGTGAGTTTCTTTAGTAACGAGTTCTAAAATCACTACGTTTTTTTCTTTTCTTTAGAAATACCGTTATCAGAATGATAAGAATGACACAGCCTCCCCATCCTTGAGATGGGACATAAAATTTAGTAGCTCATCATCGATTGTTTCTTTTTTAATCGAGGCAGGCAATACTGTGTTCCTGACATCAGCGACCGTTTTAAGGTCAAAGGATTCTATTGCTTCCCCTTCTTGGTTCATGATTGAGAGAATTCCATCATTACTCGTTTTTAGACTAGGTTGATCACTAATTAAATGAGTATAGAATAAATCTTCGTTCAGCGTGTAGGTATTAGAGTAGTCCGCTGAATAAAGTTTGCTTTTTTTATCAATTTTGCCTGATTTAAAGTATTCAAAGCCATAGTTGAATAAAAGCTTGGTATCAGAGTAGGCAACTTTGTCTGAAGGAGCTTTTAGAGTGACGGCAATCAAGTCCTGTTCTCCTCTAGTAGCAGTAGAAATCAGGGTGTAGCCGGATTGACTGACGAAACCGGTTTTCCCGCCGGTTATTCCCTTATAGGGGAGTTCGCCTTTTAACATTTTATGATGGGTAATTAGAGTTGTGTCCCATGTTTCCACTTCCCACGGTAAATTCTTCTTCCCAAAATACTCACGGAAAGTTTCATTTTTCATTGCATATTGGGTAATTTTTGCAAGGTCACTGGCTGTAGTTACATGTTTTTTGTCAAACAATCCATGGGGGTTTGTAAAATGAGTATCGGAGATGTTTACTTCTTTTCTTAAAAACTCATTCAAATCTTCCATAAACAGTTTTTCACTACCAGACATATGTTCGGCAATTGCGATGGCTGCATCATTTCCGGAGTTGATGAGCATTCCTGCAATTAATTTGGAAAGCTCTATTTTCTCCCCAGGTTCAATAAATACCGAAGAGCCGTCTGCCTCAGCCGCTTTTTTGCTAACAGTCACTAGTTCATTCTTATCCCCGTGCTCAATAGCATATATAGCAGTAGCAACTTTCGTTAGACTGGCTGGATACATTTTTTTATTTGTGTTTTTTTCGTATAACACTTTCCCACTTTTCGCATCAATAATGATCCCAGCTTCACTAATGAGAGGTAAGTCTGATTCTGCACTTACAGTCGTAGAGGCGAAGGGGATTAAAGCCAAAATGAAGATAAAGAAAAACTTTTTCATATACCTCTCCTTTAATGATAGTAAATCCTATATAGTCATAATAAAATAAATCTGAATGTTTAGAGATGTTTTATTGAAATTGAAATAAAACAGTAATTCCCCTTTAATAATCATGGAAACATTTCGGATAAAAACCTTCTTTTACTTTCCTAAAATAACTTTATAAGGGTTCTGACCCTTTTAGTGGTATGCTCCATTTGAATGAAAAAAGAATCCCCATTTAAATAGATAGGGATTTTTTGTATACCATTGAATTAGGGTATCACCGACATTTCGCATATAAACTACGCTGATACATTTTAGGGAGAGGAATAAAAGTGAAAAAAGGTCAGAAGGTGATTTGAGGCATTGGTAGCTAGGATTACTGGAAGCTTCTCAAAAAGCTGAAAAGAATGCTAGAAAAAGAAAAGAAATAAGAAAAACAGAAGCCAAGGGGCTTCTGTTTTTCTTTATCTGACCTATATATATCGCTTTGTCTAAGCTTATGCACTTCTTATTTTATAGATTTGGAAAAGACCAACTACCATTGCTATCCGATTTATTTATATTTCCTTTTGCTTCGCTTCATGAAAAGCTGTTTTAACCTTATCCAACAGATCTTTATCCGAAATCAACCGGTAGCCTGTAAGCGCAAGAGCTTTTGCACCAGTGAGGATGGCTTTGTCTCCTTCTTGAGATTTAGCACAGTCGCGGAATTCATTCGTATGGGCAATCAAATCATCTGGTCCAATTTTTATATATGGATGGGCTGTCGGAACTATATGGCTTACGTTCCCCGCATCAGTCGAACCAAAACCGCTATCTTTTCTAGGAGCTACCGTTTCTCCTAATTGAGTCAGTTCTTCCTTTAACAGTTCATCAAGAACTGGATTTATGACAAAATCAAGCACTTCATTTTGGAAACGTTCGACTTTAACTGTGCTTCCTGTGGCAAGTGCAGCCCCTTCAGCAACATCACGTATTTTACGTGATACATCTTGGCATAGCTTCCATGTTGTTGCTCTAATGTAAAATCGGGCAGAAGCATATTCAGGAATGATGTTAGGTGCTTCTCCACCATTGGTTATTATTCCGTGGATTTTGACCTCAGATGGGAGTTGCTGACGTAAAGCACTAATGCCATTAAATAGCTGAATAACCCCGTCAAGAGCATTCACACCTTGTTCAGGCGCAGCAGCTGCATGTGCTGATTTTCCATAAAAATTAAAATCAAGTGGATCTACAGCCAAAAATGGACTTGTTACACCAGTTTGACCAGCTGGATGGATAATGATGGCTACATCTACCTCATCAAACAAACCGTGCTTCACAAAGCTTCCTTTTGCACTTCCATTTGGCCCTCCCTCTTCAGCAGGTGTTCCGAAAACAATCACCTCTCCGCCTGTTTCCTCTAGTACCTGAGATAGTGAAATTCCTGCTGCGGCACTAGTAGTGCCAATGATATTATGGCCGCAAGCATGTCCTAAACCTGGCAATGCATCATACTCAGCTAAAAAAGCAATTTTGGGGCCTTTCTTTGCTGAGGCTTTTTTGGCGATGAATCCTGTTTCATGCCCAGCTATATTACGGGTTACTTCAAACCCTGCATCTTGAAGTAATTTGGTCAACGTATCCGAAGCAAAGAACTCTTGATTCCCAATTTCGGGGTTTGCATGAATGGCTTGACTCGTTTCGATATATAATTCGGAATGAAGGTCGATGTGATTTTCAATGATCTGCTGATGCTGCTTCTGCACTAATTCTCTCGCCATATTCTTATCTCCCCTTTTTGGTTTAAAAAGCCGGACAGGCACCTTGAATCCATCCGGCATTCCTTCACTTTGTTCTATTCATCATTTTTCATTGGCTGGTTTTGTCCAAGCATCTTGGTAATTCACTAATTCATCTACAGAAACATATGCAGGAATGGTGTTTCCTTTAAACGTTTTTTCAATGAACGCTTCCACTTCTTTCGATTGATAAAGCTCCACTAATTTTTGTAGCTCAGGACGGTCGGCATTTCCCTTTTTAACCGCAATGATATTAATATATGGTTTCGCCGTTTTACTTTCATGGAATAATGCATCTTTTAAAGTAAGGCCTGCTTCAACTGCAAAATTATTATTAATGGCTGAAGCATCGGCATCATCCAATAGACGCGGCGTATTGCCGGCAGCAACAGGTTTGATTTTCAATTTTTTCGGATTTCCCTTAATAATATCTAATGATCCCGATCCATTAAATTCCTCTTTCAATGTAATCAAACCAGCTTCTTGAAGAAGCAGTAATGCACGTCCAAAGTTTGTTGCTTCATTCGGAACAGCTATCGTAGCGCCATCTGGAAGATCTTTGAGATCTTTGTGTTTTTTCGAATAAAGGCCCATAGGTGCAATAACAGTTGACCCGATGGCCTCTAATTTCAAATTTTGATCGTTAACAAATTCATCGAAGTAGGCAACTGTTTGGAATGAATTCGCATCAATTTCCCCTTCACTTAACGCAAGATTCGGTTGGATATAATCATTAAAAGTGACAAGTTCGATATTCAGCCCATCCTTTTTCGCTAAGTCAACAATATATTCCCATGTTCTCGTATCCCCGCTGCTGACACCGACTTTCACTGTTTTCACATCATCCGAACCGCCTGATGCACCCTCTTCGTTCCCGCATGCTGCAGCCACGATGGCCAATGCCAATACCATGATCGTTAATAAGATTTTCTTCATTTCTCCTACCTCCTGTTATTTTTATCTTCTTCTGATTTTTCTTGAAACAAAATTCCCGGTGGATTGCAATAATTGAACGATGATCACGAGCGCCGCTACTGTGACGACCATCGTCATCGTATCGAACCTTTGATAACCGTAAGCTAAGGCTAAATCTCCTACCCCACCTGCACCGACAGCACCTGCCATAGCAGTAGATCCAACAAGGCCAATTGTCGCAGTTGTAAATGTAAGAATTAACGAGCTAAGTCCCTCAGGAATCAAAAAGCGATAAATAATTTGCCAAGTCGTTGCTCCCATTGCCTGGGCTGCCTCTATAATTCCTTTGTCCACTTCCAGCAGGGAGTTCTCCACAAGCCGGGCAATATAAGGAGCCGCGTAAAAGATTAGCGGAACAATGGCCGCATTCGTTCCGATCGCACTGCCGACAATCATTCTCGTAAACGGAATAAGTGCTACAAGCAAGATGATGAAAGGAACCGACCGCAATATATTGATGACCGGGTTCAATACATTAAAGATCCATTTATTCTCCAGGATGTGACCCTTTCTTGTAATGACAAGTAAGATTCCTAGCGGAAGTCCAATCAGCCCGGAAAATATCAATGAGATGGCTACCATATAAAGTGTGTCACCGAAAGCTGTCGACAGCTGGCCTGCCGTTATTTCCATTCCCCAAAGCGTATTACCCATTTATCTGCACCTCCTGGACGAGAATCCCCTCGTCTTTAATATATTGATAAGCCTTGTCCACCTCATTTTTGTTCCCTGTCACTTCGATGATCAAATTCCCAAAAGGCGTTTCCTGAATTTCAGAAATATTGGCTGATAATACACTTAAATGAACATCAAATTTCTTCGAGATGGTTGAAAGTAAAGGATTGCCTGATGTAGTACCAATAAAGTTAATTTTCCAAATAATCGGAATATATGATCCGGTATTTTTCAGGAAACTTTGTGGGATCTCGTCGTGAATAACAGTTCGTACAAAGTTTTTTGCGATATCTGTTTGGGGCCTAGCAAAGACATCAAACACAGAACCTTGTTCAACCACGCGTCCGCCTTCCATGACCGCAACCTTATTGCAAATTTCCCTAATTACAGACATTTCATGAGTAATTAGCAATATGGTAATATTGTATTCTTTATTAATTTTTTTTAAGAGTTGCAATACAGCACTCGTTGTTTGAGGATCCAATGCTGACGTCGCTTCATCACACAAAAGAATCGATGGGTTGGTAGCCAACGCTCTAGCAATCCCTATTCGTTGCTTTTGACCGCCAGACAATTGTTCCGGATAACTCCTTGCTTTACTTGATAAGCCAACGAACTCTAACAACTCGCCTACCCGCTCTTTGATTTCTTTACTAGGAGTTCCCGATAAAACTAGCGGCATGGCAATATTATCAAAAACTGTCTTTGAGTTAAGTAAGTTAAAATGTTGAAAAATCATGCCAATTTTTTTCTTTTCTGCCCGTAATTCCTTCGGGTTCAATTTGGTTAAATCCTTCCCCCCAACAATAACCTGTCCATCTGAAGGGTGTTCGAGTAGATTGACTAACCGAATCAACGTACTTTTTCCGGCCCCGCTATAACCGACAACACCAAAAATATCGCCTTTTTCAACTGTCAAATTAATTCCTTTCAAAGCTTCAACAGTCTGTTTCTTTGTTTTATATACCTTTTTAACATTTTGAAATTCAATCATTCTGTCTCCCCCCATGCTGTTTATTTGTACGAATTCATTATCCTGAGAAGAGCTTTGCAAAGTTTCATAATGATAGGGTTAAATTTTCGAAACTCACGAGTAATTCCTCACAATTCACGAGTAAATGTGTGAAACTCACGAGTTATTCTGTCAAACTCACGAGTAATTGCTTATAATTCACGATTAGTGCGCGAAACCTACGAATAATTGCACCAATTCTCCAAATAACCATATACATTCTGAATAAACAAAAGAGGCCTCTTCCGTCATCAGACAGAAGAGGCCTCTTTTAGAAATAAAAAAGAGTAAACTCTTAATTTAATTATCTAAGAAAAGCTCCTTCTTATCTTTCAAACTTTCGTCCGTTGGAATTAGCACAGTATTTTTACAAAAGTAAAAACCCGCTGCCGAGGTATCATAGGGCCAAGTCCCTCCACATCTCTTGATAAGAAATAACGTATTTATTTAATTATGTTCTCCACTATATATTCAAATTTTCCTAATGTCAACTCTATTTTGAATAATCTAAAATATTTTTACAGTATAATTATTAATCGTTCATTTAACTATACCTTAAGACAGGTCAGATTTTGCCCTGCATACCATGTATACGGTCAACCTAGGCATAGACTCTATTACAAAAAAACGAAAACATTACGAAGTCAGTCAGGATCAGGACTTCCTTCCTCATAAGGAAAGCTCTGTACCTTGATAAAATAACGGCAAACTTTTGGCAAACTCACTATTCGGGTTGCTACTCACGGTCTGCCTTATCCATGCGGGGAGCTCCCTGCGACCTCCACTCTTACAATCTTTTGATTGGGGTTTACGTTTGTTTTTGAGTTTTTGACCTTTTTTTGATAGCAAACTTTCGGTACGTTTAGTATCAAAAAGAAAAAACAATAATATATAGTTCCATATATTTCGTGGTGAAAATGCGGTTATAAAATTTTTTGCATCTGTTTTAAATATGTGAGGACCCTTTGCCCTCATATCTGTAATAATAAAAGTTCATTTATTATTACAGGGAAGGAAGACTACACATGTTTTCTTCACCTTTAGCATCTTTATAAAAGCTCTTTCCTTAGAAGAGTTTATTTCTTTTAATTAAAAACAATCGATAGGGTTTGAATTCTATAGTATGTCTACTTTCTTATCAGCAAAAACAAATCGCTATTTAGAAGCTTCTAATTTTGTCGATATCTACTCAGAATTTGTAGATATTTCTCGGGAAATTGTTGAAATTTGAAAATGGTGATTCCGAATAGTTGGAACAAAGGAATTTCTACTTTAGATTTGATTGCCTTAGGTTTAAATAGTTATAACGCAAATTAACACCTGAATATCGTAAAGGAGACTAAAAAAAAGGTAATGAAACCTTTTTCTTATTGCAGTAATGTTTCGTAATGGGTTCTTTGTTGTTCAGTTTTAAGCTATGAGACATATCGTTTGTCAGTTAGATGTTCATTTCACGCGTAGCTGCGAGTTCATTGGTTAAAAATTAAGATCTCTTTTAATTGAATGGGAACATGGGTTAAATAAATTGTCATATATATCGGGTAAAAACTTCTAATTTTGTCGATATCTACTCAGAATTTGTAGATATTTCTCGGGAAATTGTTGAAATTTGAAAATGGTGATTCCAAATAGTTGGAACAAAGGAATTCCTGCTTTTGATTTGGGTGCCTTAGGTTTAAATAGTCATAACGTAAATTAACACCTGAATATCGTAAAGGAGACTAAAGAAAAGGTAATGAAACCTTTTTCTTATTGCAGTAATGTTTCGTAATGGGTTCTTTGTTGTTCAGTTTTAAGCTATGACATATCGTTTGTCAGTTAGATGTTCATTTCACGCGGAGCTGCGAGTTCATTGGTTAATAACATTAAGATCTCTTTTAATTGAATGGGAACATGGGTTAAATAAATTGTCATATGTATCGGGTATCGCTATTTCTGTTTCATTGGTTCCTTCTAATCTTTCTTTTTCTTGATACAAGGGTTCTTCTCTCTATCGTCTAGGGGATTGCCCGTATCGCGTAACGCTATAAGCGTTTCGATATCGGATTGAACGAAGATATGCCAATCGATATCTTTAAACAGCTCCTATCCATATCGCTCTAAGTTTTAAACATACTTTCAAACAGTGGATTTTGTATCTCCACTTCTTCTGACACTTCCTTGGAAGAGGATGCTCATTCATTCGGACGTATATCCTGTCGCATATCGGCTCCCTCTTTCTATTAAAGATGAAGGTTCTGTAGATTTATTTGCATGTTATATCGCCCAGCGATACGAAACACACAAAAGAACAGATCAGCCCCTTTCTTGAGGAACACTATTAAGGACATGGATCTTGCTGGAGCTGGGAAACTGTTGTTTTAAGCTGAGGCATATCGTTTGTCAGTGGACGTTCATTTCACGCGTAGCTGCGAGTTCATTGATTAAAACAATTTTAATCTCTTTTAATTGTTTGGGATTATGGATTGAATTGTCAAATGTATCAGGTATCGCTATCTCTGATCCATTAGTTTCTTCTAATCTATCTTTTTGTTGATACACAAGGTCTTTAGCTGTATCGTCTAGGGGCTTGCCCGTATCGCGTAACGCTATGAGCGCTTCGATGCCGGAGTGAATAAAGATAGCAATCACCATCTTATAAACTCATATCCGTTTCGTTCTAAGTTTTGACCATACTTTTGAACAGTGGGTGTTGCATCCCCACTTCTTCTGCCACTGCCTTAGAAGAGAATACTCGTTCATTCGGATGTATATCATGTTTGTATATCGAACCCAGCTTTTCTATTAAACCTAAAGGTTTTGAATTTATTTGCATGTTATATCGCCCAGCGATACGAAACATACAAAAAGGAGAGGGTCAACCCTTGTCTGGAGCAACTCTATTAAGGAGGACTCTTGTTTTTGAATGCAAGTTTTCAACCTCCTCAACTCCCTTTTTATCAAGCATGCCTTTTTTGCTTGCTTGTGTATTTTGTTTTAGATGCATATCGCTTAAACAAATCTCCAATGAATTTCAATTGAGCCTTCGTTTGCCTTTAGAACGTCAATACATTGGTATCGCCGAGCTCTTACATAGCAGGTACCAAATCCTGTAAAGTTGAAATACTCTTTCTTAATTCTGTGTTTCAGCTACGCGAATCATATAGCTTTATGATTTTATTAAAGTTTTGTGGATTGGTATCTCAATACTTTTATCCATCATTATATATTAAAAAAAGATTTATCAAATGTTTCTACATCAATAATTTGCTTCCAAGAATCATTACACAGTTGGGCAAAAAAACTTAACGGCCACCTTATTTTCTGAATATGGAGAAAAGCCCCCACCATTTTTCTGAACGATTTTGTATCGCTTCTTCTAAACGTTTATTAAACTCATTTTGGGAAGTCCATTCTTTTTTCTGTTCGACCCGCATATTTTGTATTTCTTTTTGTAAGAGTTCACTTTTTTGTTTTTCTTGTTGTAGCAATGTTTCGTAATGGTTATTTTGTTGTTCAGTTAATTGTTCAATTTTAGCATTAGTTCTTTGCGCTGAATTTCCAATACTAGAACTTATAACATGATGATCTTGCTGGAGCCGGGAAACCTTTGTTTTAAGCTCTGACATATCGTTTGTCAGTTGGACATTCATTTCACGTGTGGCTGCGAGTTCATTGACTAAAAACATTAAGACCTCTTTTAATTGATTGGGGTCCTGGGGTAAATTTTCTTCATATGTATCGGGTATCGCTACCTCTGTTTCATAGGATCCTTCTAATCTTTCTTTTTGTTGATATACAAGGTCTTTAGCTGTATCGTCTAGGGGCTTGTCCGTATCGCGTAGCGCTATAAGCGCTCCGATGTCAGATTGAACAAAGATACGTCGATCTCCATCTTTCAAAAACTCATATCCATTCCGCTCTAAGATTTGACCATACTTTCGAACAGTGGGAGTTGCAATCCCCACTTCTTCTGCCACTTCCTTGGAAGAGAAAGCTCGTTCGTTTTGTTGAATATCACGTCGCATATCGGACCTCTTTTCTATAACTAGTTGTATCTGTAGTCTACCTGACCTTAAATTTTCTGTCTAGATAAGTGTAGACTATCCAGAAATTGTTAGGGATACCGATAAGATTTCCTTTTCCTTTCTTCTACTTCCATATACGTTTAGATCATCTATTCGCTTACCTTCCTTCTCTTGTATAGCCTCTATCTAGCCTTATCCATTGTGGGTGTTACATCTGGTTGGGCCTAGCGCCTGGCCCTTGCCTTTAGCAAACTGTCCAGCCTTTATACTCAAGATTTCCCCCTTTTAATTGAAGCAGGTGTAGGAGTAAAGGAGATTCAGCAGCGTTAACCTGATGGGCCGGTGCCTTTTGTTGAAGAAATCTAGTATTCCGTACATATCTTCTAAAAAAGAGGACTTATCAACTTTTCTTAACTCTGCTCTTCTTATTTTATAAAATAGAAGGGGAGGAATGCTCTGCATTCCTCCCCTTCTATTCTTGCTATTGCTATTACTTTGGCTCCAATCCGATCAGGCGCAGGAAGTATTCCAGACCTTTTTTGCCAATTTTTTCTTTTGGCTGTTTATCGGCAGGCGCATCCGGTCCCTTCGTTAAGAAATTTTTCTCAACGAAGCGAATGTCTGTCTCGTTCACCTCTCCGTCTTGATTGATATCTTGCGGCACGATGGATGAATCCTTCGTACCATATGCATCAACGACACTCTGGATATCGAGGATATCAATCATTTTGTCGCCATTCACATCCCCTGCAAGACTTCTCTGACCAATTCTTAAAAATTGCCCACGTAGCTCACCTTTTGCATGATATCCAGGAATGAACTTCTTCATCACTTTCAGATGCCCCGGAATTTCGAAAACTGCTGTATATACTTGATCGGAAGCCGGAATACCATTGATCGTGAAAGATGCATTTTTATTAATTGTTCCTTTATACTTTTTACCGCTTCTGGAAAGAGCGTATACTTGTGCTCCTATTTTTGAATAATCCGCTTTTTTCAAATATTCCGTCCCCGAACCATATATATAAAATGCTTCCGGATTGATGGATCCTATCAACTGTGTATGTGTAGGAATTACTTTAAGATCTTCAGTGTTGTAAAAAGGAATAGCAGTGTCTGCTGTTTGTCCGGATTTCTTATAAGACCCCTTCTTTACCTCAAATCCAGGAATTTCATCGTAAACTTCATCATTCGATACTTTAAACGTTACATCGAGGAACGGCATGTCTCCATCCAGTCCTCTGAATGCATTTCCAGTAATGGAAGCACCGATTTTCAAACTATTATTGAATGTACCTTCCGTCACAACAGGTTTATCTAGTGATACCTGTAAGCCTTTTTCCTTTGCATATTGTTTGACTGCCTTGTTCAGCTTCACGTTCGAAAACTTGAAGAAGTCTTTGTAGTACTCTACATTAAATTCTCCCGAGACAAGCTGTTTCACATTATTAAGGCTGAGTGTCATCGTAAAGCTATCGTCGACTTTTAACTCTTTCTTGTTATAACTGGAAGTCGTATATTCCGTTCCTTCTTTCATGAAGTAATACTTTTGGTAACCAACTGCCGTTGCAGTATCCCACGTTCTCAACCACAATCTCATAGGTTGTTTTGCAATATCACTTTCCTCAATTCCGAGTTTTACATCTCCATTCGCTTGAATCGGGAAGAACCCAGCCATATATCCAGAGGCACCTGTATAGTAAGCCATAGTGTTGGACGATTGATCGATGTCCAACCCTTTAGATTGTAATAGATCCACTGTCTCATCCTTAGCTGTTCCATGCAGCCACACCGCTTTTTGGCCATCTTCTACTGTAAACATAGAATCATTGATTTCGATTACACCCGATTTTATATCCATGTTGACTTCTGGTGCTGTATTGTCCACGATAAGTGGATTGTCCACCACATATGTTTTCCCTTCCTCATCGTGTGCAATCAGTTCCAGTATATAGTCGCCTGCTGGAAGCTTTATAGGAATATCACTGATTGGCTGGGACGGATCATTTGTAAATGGTAAGACCGTACCGCTGAACGCACCCGTAAGATACACTTCTCTATCTATTGGAAAGTTAGTGTTCGCTGTCCCTATGAACCCTACAGATTTTCCTGTTTTACTGTCTTTTACAAGCACATCCATGGTTGTCATTGGGCTGTTCAACTTCATGATGAAATGGATCTGTTTGTCATTAAGTTCCCAGAAAGGTGTTGTATTTGTCACGGATGGTCTAGTCGCTTTGACATAATCAAATCCTTTTTCCGTCGCCATAACAGCGAATGGGATTTGATAGGATTCGGCTGGATTTTTCGCATTGGTCACATGAATATACCCTTCATATCTTCCTGCCGCAGCGCTGGTTGGAATCGTTATTTTGGGCTGGAGCTCCTGTACTTTCCCGCCTCCCACTTTAATCGATGAAGGTACTGCCACTTGCACACCGTTCTTCACGGCATCTTGAATGCCTTTACGCTCGCCATGATACTCCACTTCTAGTTTAAAAGATTTTTTTTCCTGGCTGTTGTTTTGAACCGTCACCTTTTTGCTTGCTTCAATGGGTTGATCACCTTTTTTATAATATCTACCGAATACAATGGAGCCTGTTTGTTCGTCAATTTCTACGAGGTTTCCATTTTCGATATTTTTTGTCTTATCCCATACTTTGATGGATGTGTCTGTATGAACCGCTTGATAGGCATCGATTCGTCCTGCACCCACTTCGTATACAGAATTATTCCCTTTTAAATCATCCGATGTATTCATGAGTGCCGCTTTTACATCGAAAGGAGTGTATTCCGGATGCTCCTGCAAAATCAATGCGGCTGCACCTGCCACGTGTGGCGAGGCCATCGATGTCCCCGACATACGTACATAGGCATTCCCGTAATTAATGCCATCCTGCGGATCGTTGATGAATTCCGGTGTCGTAGAGAATATCGACACACCTGGAGCGACTACATCCGGCTTAATATCATAATTTCCATTTACCGGTCCTCGTGAACTGAAATCTGCTAAATGATCGCCTTCCGTTTTTGTGTTATTTAACGTTTCAAATGTGAAAGAACCTTCGCCCAGCCCCTTTAATCGCTCACCATCCGCTTTTGACAGGCGGAAAGAAGGGATTAACCCAACGGCCTCACCCAAGTAGGCAGGTATTTGCCCGTCGACATTGTTATACACAATCACTGATTTAGCCCCAGCGTTTTTGGCGTTTTTAATTTTTTCATCAAACGCAATTTCCCCGCGCTGAATCAACGCAATTTTCCCGCTGACCTCTTTCCCGGCAAAATCAGTTGCTTTACCAAGTCCCGTAAATACAATTGGTAAGGATTTTCCTTGCAATTCTTCTAATCTATCGGAAAAATCTTTGCCTAGCAGCTGCATATTTTCAAATTTCTCGGCGGAAGCGCTTCCATTAAATGCAGGAATGGACATAGAGGCATCGCTTGCACCTACTGATATGCCAAGAGCCGCTGTTCCCGGAGAACCAAGAGTTTTCTCGTTAGGTCCGGCGTTACCTGCAGCAACGACGGTCACCAATCCTGAAAGCATGGCGTTATTTACTGCGACAGAAGTGGCGTATAAAGGATCGTTAGTCTGCGCGCCAAGCGACATATTGATGACGTCCATGCCATCTTCAATCGCTTTATCGATTCCAGCAAGGATTCCTTGTGTATTTCCCCCTCCCCAAGGTCCCAATACTCTATACGCATATAAATCTACTTCAGGTGCTACCCCTTTCACAGCATAATCCACATTGTTTTTCTTTTGGGCTGCAATCGTCCCTGCGACATGTGACCCATGGTTTGTGTAATACACATAGCCTGGTTCTTCCGGCTTGCCAGCATTAATCCAATCCTCGTAGGTCGTTTCCATTGGATCTGCATCATTATCTACAAAATCATATCCGCCTTTATAAGCTTCTTTTAAGTCAGGATGATTGTAGTCAATACCTGTATCAAGAACGCCGACTTTTATTCCCTTACCGGTAATGTTCTCGGCATGTAGCTTGTCCACGCCAATTTGCGGAATACTGTCTGCCATTTTCGGCTCAATGGCTTCTTTCGTTTTTACCGGCGGTTCCACTTTTACCTCGTAATCTTTAAAAATACGTTTAACTACTCCAGATTGCAGCAAATTCTTAACTGCCACACCAGGAAGTGTCATCGCTACGCCGTTGATGGCGTTTTTATACTCTCTTGTGATTTTTACATCTTCCACTTTGTAATTAGTCACGTTTTTCTGTGATTTCAATGATTGCACATGCTGTTTAAAATCTTTATGAGCTTTTTCCACTTTCTCATTCGCATCTGCAGAAGATAGTTTCTTTCCTTTCTCCGCTTGTTTCATCACTTCTATTTTGGCTGGCGCCTGTTCAAATTCGACGATGACTTTGACTAATTCCGGACTATTTGCATTAATATCCGGAGAAATCGTAAAGTTTGGATTGGCATCCAATTGCTCTAACGCCTTTCTTTGTTCTGCAGACAGGCTCGCTAAGATCTCTTCCGCATTTTCAACTGGATTCAACTCAAACGGGCTTTTCGCCAATACGTTATATGGAGCACCTTGAGATAATAACATGCCAACAGCTAGCGTTCCTGTAAGAATCTTACTGATTTTTTTCCTCTTCATACCGCATCCCCTTATCCTATATAATTGCTATTTTCTCTCTAAACATTTGTTCTTCATAAACAATTCATTTAAAGATGAATTCATGAATCTAGTAAACTAAGATTTAATATATCATCCCATATTTCTACTTTTCTGAAAATTAATCATAAGAAGTAATTTTTCATCTATTGGTTCTAGATCAATATATAACTAAAGAACTATTCCAGATCTGTTATTAAAGAAAGGTAAAAAAGGTACTGAACAGTTCTTTTAACCTTTTAAGTGATTATGATTTATGAAAATGGAACAAGTTGATTTCGAACGGCATAAATGACTGCCTGTGAACGGCTTTTCACATTCAGCTTTTTGAAAATTTTATTGATGTGAATTTTGACGGTCTTATCACTGATAAATAAGGCTTCAGCGATTTCTTTGTTACTAAGACCTTTGGCCAGCTCAAACAGTATTTCTTTTTCACGCTTAGTCAGAATATTTTCGTTTGGCTCTGATTTCGTTTGCTGGTGATGATACGTTATCAGCTTTTTGGTCATGCGAGGATGAATAACCGAATCCCCTTGTGACACCATTCGAATCGCTGCTACCACTTGTTCGGATGACGAATCCTTCAATAAATAGCCATCTGCACCAGCCCGAAGTGCTTCCATTAAGTATTCATTATCTTCATACATCGTCAATACAAGAACGCGGCAATTCGGATACTGACTTTTCACGAGGGACGTGACCTCAATGCCATTTTTTCCAGGGAGATTGATGTCCATCAAAATACAATCAGGTCGATACTCCTCTACTTTCTTCAACACCTCATCCCCGGACACTGCTTCCCCCACGACTCGGATGTCTGATTCGAGATCCAATATACTCCGAATTCCATCACGTAAGACCGTATGATCATCTACTAATAATATTTGAATCATGATACTCCTCCCTTGTTTCTGAATCTGGAATGAACAATGTAATTTCTGTACCTTTTCCTGTGGAACTATCAATCTGAAGGGTAGCACCCAGCTGTTCAGCTTGTTCATTCATATGTAAAATGCCATAATGGGGCTCATGCTTTGTTTTAATCATGGATTCAAAAAGGGAAAAGCCAACCCCGTTGTCCTTCACTTTTAAAAGCACATGTTCACGTTGATAGCTTAGAAGAATGTCAACTTCGTCCGCTTTTGCATGTTTTACAATATTCTGCAAGCTTTCCTGTAAAGTATCGAAGATGGCTCGTTCTATTGTAAAACTGAGTGTTCGAGAACGGCCCCTTTCATGATATTTAATCGCTAGGTTATTTTCTTGTTTTATCGATTGAATTTTATTTGCAATCGCTTGTTTTAACCCCAGCCTTTGGGTAGGATATGGCTTTAAAGCATAGATAGAATAGCGAACTTCCCCTAAACTCTTCCGTAATTTTTTTATACTTTTGTCTACCACTTGCTCTATGTTTCCTGATTGATCTGCGGACTGCCTCAGAGCTGATTCCAGCTGAAATATGACCCCGGCTAATACTTGTGCAATTCCATCATGAATTTCCCGAGCAAGCCGATTTCTTTCTTCCAGAATCATTCGTTTTTCTTGTTCAGCGACGAGGGACCGTGTTTTCAGCAAGCTGCCCAATTGATTGGCAAACGTAGATAAGGACTGTATATCTTCGGTAATAAAACTCGCCCTCCTGCTTTTACCTGCAACAAACATCCCTACCAATTCATGATTTACTATAAGAGGTAGGTAGACAAGGGAACGTATGACATCTTCAAATACTTCATCTCCCGGGGCCATACCTGTTTTCCAATCAGTAACAACAAAGGTTTCAGATATTTCTTCAAAATTCGGATGGATCTCAGAAGAACTTGAAATATTGGAATGTACTTTTCCATCCTTTAATAGAAGCTGCCAATCCCCCTCATCTTTTGCCCATAAAGCATATGCTTGTATTCCCAAGAATCCTTTAAGTGATTGTTTCATTTGATCTAAGTTTCCGGCAGACAGCCCGTGACTTAACTCCGTCGTAATGGTAAAAAGGTTATATAATCGTTCTTTTTCAATCCGTATTTGCCTCATGAAGGAGCTGATGGTGCAGATTGCTACAAGTGGGAAAAAGAAGAACAGAACGGTAATTCCATCCAACTCTCCTCGATATCGATGTTCTAAGATATAAATAAGGGAGGCGTAACATAAACAAAAACTTGCGCTCAAAAATAAAAATATATTTTTCTTGTGCCACTGTTCTAGTGGATATTGCTGAGGCAGAATCACCATTAAAAGATCATATATAAGGGTGTTGAAAAGGCAAAAAAATACGGTAAATAAAAACAAGCTTATTAACTCTTCATATAAAACTGGCAGGTTCATCTCCGTAATAAAAAAAGAAATACATTCGTTGGAGAACCATTCTGCCAAAGTGATACTAAAAGCAAATTGGGTGCAATTAAATAGTGTCCTTTGTATTGGTAAGCGGCGAATGGTATGTGTAAACACCATCACACATACACAAGCAACAACCGTTATATGTATACCAAACTCCCAATTCATTGGATAAATAAGCGTAAGACTGAGTGTAATACCTCCTCTTCCAATACGGATAGGAAAATACTCAATAATCCCCATAAACACAGCTAACAACAAAACGATTATGAATTCAGAAGGCATTTCACTTTTAAATATGGAATTGATAACAGTAATCATACCAAGAAAAGAAATAGAATAAAGATAAAAACTCGCTATTTGTTCCCTCCTAGTGATAGAATCTATCTTTTTCAAAACGGCACCTTCCTTTATTTGCAAGAATCATTATCTATCATTATCCAACAAAAAACCGGCACTGGCAAAATGGCAAAATACCCACTAGCCAATCACCGGCTGTACCATTACCCTAAATGGGAAGGCACAATATTAGTATACTATTAGATTCTTTATTTGCCTGCTCATCCAATGTTGTAAATGTCATGGTCTTTTGTTTTAGACTATATAGTACAAAAAGTGTAAGTAAACTAAACTTCATCCCCATGACCCAAAGTTTAAATCTCTTTATTTGACGGAGGATTCTTTTAGATGCAATCTCAAAGTATATCAAAGCATTTTCCCAGGTTTTACAACATCTTATAAAAACAAAAGCTAAAATTATCTTTAACCGAGTTGCGATGGTATCAGGTTTATCTTAGGCGTTTCTCTATACCAATCTAGAAAATACGAAACCGAATTGAAGAGGCATATGTATCAGTCCCATTTCAATGAATTGTCCAAGAAGTTTAGCCATAACTACCTTGATAGCAATCTATGAATTTGAATCTCCCAGCAAAACTGTGAAAGGTGCAATATTATTATAATAAAACTGAGAGGAGATTTATAAATGAACTTTCAAAGGGTTCTTAATGGGTGTCTTATTTTATTACTGGGTTGAATGTTTCAGCTTGTGGGTTTGATCATGTTATAGGGAATGGAGAAGTTACTGATCTTGATTTGAAGGAAGTAAAGTCATTTATAGCCGATAAAAAAACAGGCTTTTAAATTGTCTTAACGTATATTATCCGCGTTTTGTCGGCAGAACCCCTTTGTGTTAAGGGCCAGATTGTTGAAAAAAGATTGGATTGTGTCTTTATTGATAAGTATATTATTAAGCTCGGTTAACCGTATCATAAGTAAATCAGGTTTTTATGATGTAAAGAAAAGCTGAAATATACAAAGTCATTGAATTGGCAATGTATATTTCTGCTTAAATTAATTAAGAAATTATTATATTTACTGATTTTTTAAGAGTTTATCAAATTTCTTCATCTCAAATTGAACGGTTATTGAAAAATGACTGTTTCTTTTGTCACTTTCTATCACTGCCAGTTTGTGTGAAAGACTCCTGCTAAATCACGTCGTTCATAGGTATGTGCACCAAAATAATCACGTTGTGCTTGCAAAAGGTTAGCATTTGAGATACCTGTTCGATAACTATCGTAATAAGTAAGTGAAGCGCTTAAACATGGAAACGAAATACCAGAATTTATTCCCTCACAGACAACCTTTCGCAATCCTACCTGATAATCTGTAACCTTTTCAGCAAAATATGGTGAAATTAATAAATTAGCCAGATTCGGCTGCTCTTGATAGGCTTCGCTAATGACGTTTAAAAATTCTGCACGAATGATACAACCTCCGCGGAAAATTAGCGCAATATCCTTTAAAGGCAAATCCCAAACGTAAAGTTCAGAAGTCATTTTATATTGAGTAAAACCTTGCGCGTATGCACAAACTTTTCCCATATATAATGCTTGTCTCATATAGTCAATCCACTCATTTTTATCTAATTTTTGCTGAACGTTCTCAGGGCCTGTTAGAATATTTTCTGCATTGACCCGTTCCTCTTTTAAAGCGGAAATGTAACGAGCAAACAAAGACTCTGTAATAATCGATGCTGGTATTCCGTTATCAATAGCTTGCATGCTGGTCCATTTACCTGTGCCTTTTTGTCCTGCTTTATCAAGAATCACATCGATCAAGGGTAAGCCCGTTACTTCATCTTTTTTTCTTAAAATTTCGGCTGTGATTTCGATTAAATAACTTTTCAGTTCGCCTTGATTCCACGTTTCAAAGATGTCAGCAATTTCATTAACTTCCAAATGCAACTTTTCTCTTAAAAACGTATAGGCTTCGGCGATTAATTGCATATCTGCATATTCAATCCCGTTATGTACCATTTTTACAAAATGACCTGCTCCTTTTGGACCGATATAGGTACAGCAAGGGTTATCATTTACTTTGGCTGCGATTTTTGTCAGAATCGGAGCTACTTTTTCATAGGCTTCTTTATCTCCACCTGGCATGATTGAAGGTCCTTTTAACGCCCCGACTTCTCCACCAGAAATACCAATTCCTATATAACTGATTCCTTTAGATTTCAATTCATCATATCTGCGTTCAGTATCTTCGTAATGGGAGTTACCGCCGTCCATGATAATATCGCCTGATTCAAGATGAGGAAGTAATGAATTGATCACCGAGTCGATCGGTTTACCCGCAGTCACCATTAGAAAAATCTTTCTTGGAGTTTCCAGTGACTTAACAAAGTCTTGGATTTCGTAATACGGATGGAGCGACTGACTGTCCAATTTAGCAACAAGCTGATCCGTTAAATCCCTTGTGTAGTTATAGACAGCTACTTTTTTCCCTTTACTAGCCATATTTAAAGCTATATTACTGCCCATTACCCCTAAACCAATAACACCAATTGTATTAAACATTTATTTATGCTCCTTTTATGTAAGAATAATAGGCAGTAAATCCCTACCATAAGTGGGGGATTTACTGCCGGGAAAGGCCTATACAAATAAGCTTAGTAATAGAATAAATCCTAATCCAGCTACTGAAATAATCGTCTCAAGCAAGGTCCACGTTGCAAATGTTTCTTTCATGCTTAAACCAAAATACTCTTTAAACATCCAGAAACCAGCATCGTTAACGTGTGAAGCGATTAAACTTCCCGCTCCTGTAGCAAGTACTACTAGAGCAAGGTTAACGTCCGTCTGACCTAACATCGGAATTACTAAACCAGCTGTCGTTAAGGCAGCAACGGTAGCAGATCCTAAGGAAATACGTAGGATTGCCGCGATGATCCAGGCAAGCAGGATTGGTGATAATGATGTTCCTTTGAATAATTCAGCTACATAGTCACCTACACCGCCGTCGATCAATACTTGCTTGAAGGCTCCGCCGCCCCCTATGATTAAGAGCATCATTCCGATATGCAAGATTGCTGAGGTACACGATTCCATAATATCTTTCATTGGAATCTTTCTTGCTAATCCCATTGAATAAACCGCAAATAATAAGGAAAGCAACATGGAAGTACCGGCTTCGCCAATAAAACGGACAGCTGCTAGTAAACCATTGTCTTCAAAGCCCATTGTTTTTTGCATCAAAGTAATAATTGTAGCAATTGACATTAATATAACCGGAAGTAAAGCGGTAAATACACTGATTCCAAATCCAGGTGTGTCTTCAAGTTTAAATGATTTTTGTTCTCCTAAAGAGGCAATGCTGCCTGTTTTCGTAAATGATGCAGGTACTAATCTTTTAGCTATCTTCGTAAATACTGGTCCAGCTAAAATAACGGTTGGAACCGCAATAATGAAGCCGTAAAGTAAAACCTGACCAATGTCTGCACCATATTCACCAGCGATAACGGTTGGTCCTGGGTGCGGCGGTAAGAATCCGTGTGTTACGGATAATGCTGCTACCATTGGTATACCAAGATACAATATTGAAACTTTTATTTCTCTTGAAATTGCAAATACGATTGGAATTAATAATACTAATCCCACTTCAAAAAATAATGCGATACCGATAATAAATGACGCTGCCACGACTGCCCATTGAATATTCTTTTCACCGAATTTTTTAACAAGGGTCATGGCAATGCGTTGCGCGCCGCCTGAATCTGCGATTAACTTACCCAACATCGCTCCAAGTCCAAAGATTAACGCTAAGTGACCAAGTGTTCCGCCTAATCCGGCTTCAATGGTTTTGACAATTCCATCAAGTGGCATCCCAAGTGCTAATGCTACTCCAAACGATACAATGATTAAGGAAATAAAGGTGTTTAATTTTAAGCCCATTATTAAAATTAATAAAGCGACAATTCCTAAAGCGACAATAACTAATGGCATTGTACTTCCTCCATGTGTTTACTTTGTAGCATTTATTAAGTTTCTTTGATAATTCGCAATCTGTGTATATTCGTTTTCCAATATCCTAGATAGGTTAATAAAAATTGGCAGTAGTTGCCTATATTCTTTTACAGAATCATCTTTCGGTGTGTGCTTGTGGGTATTGCCTATCATTTCAGAAACTACTTCGAAGGAATCAATTTCCCCGTTGGCATATAATCCTAATATACAAGCACCCAGGCACGAACTTTCGTAGCTTTCTGGAACCACGACTTCCGATTCGAAGATATCGGACATCATTTGCCGCCAAACAGACGACCTTGCGAAGCCTCCCGTAGCTTGAATTCGGGTCACAGGACCGTCCATACATTCGGTTAAGGCTAAAAATACGGTGTATAAATTGTAAATGACTCCTTCTAGAGCTGCTCGAATCATATGTTCTTTCCTATGCGACAGTGTTAATCCGAAAAATGAACCCCGTACGTCTGGATTCCATAATGGTGCACGTTCACCTGCAAGATATGGATGGAATAACAATCCATCAGCGCCTGGTCTTACACGTTCGGCAATCTTGGTTAAGACTTCATAAGCGTCGATTCCAAGTCTTTTAGCTGTTTCTACCTCGGAAGAAGCAAATTCATCGCGAATCCAGCGAAGGACCATCCCACCATTATTTACCGGCCCGCCAATCACCCAATGTTTTTCCGTTAAGGCATAGCAAAAGATTCTTCCTTTTTCGTCTGTTTTCGGCTCGTCAATAATCGTCCGAATCGCACCGCTTGTCCCAATCGTGACAGCGATTTCACCTTTTCGGATAGCGTTTACACCTAGATTTGAAAGGACACCATCACTTGCCCCAATGACAAAAGAGGTTTGTGGATCAATCCCAATCTGTTTGGCTAAATCCGGGTCACAGTTGTTAAAGATCTTTGTTGTTGGTACGAGTTCAGATAATTGACCACGTGTTATTCCAGCAATTCTTAAGGCTTCCTCATCCCAATCCAAGTTTTTTAGATTCATCATGCCCATGGATGAAGCAAGGGAATAATCGACAACATATTGATTAAAGAACTTTTTAAAGATGTATTCTTTAATCCCGATATACTTTTTAACATTGGTTGCGATCTCTGGGCACTCATTCACAATCCAGGCGATTTTGGATAATGGTGACATCGGGTGAATCGGTGTTCCGGTTCGTTTGTAAACTTCATGCCCACCTAATTCATCTTTTATTTTATGTGCCCAAGCTTCACTGCGATTATCTGCCCAAGTGATACAAGGGGTTAACGGCTGGTCATTTTCATCCATAGCTATAACACTATGCATCGCACTGCTAAATGAAATAAATGATATTTTTTTATCTGAATGCTGTTTCGTTATATTTGAAAAGGCTTTCAGAACAGCCTGAAAAATCTCCTCAGGGTCTTGTTCCGCTGTTGTCATATCCGGTGTGTAAAGAGGATAACCAATATTCTCTTGCTGAATGACATCGCCTTTTTTTGTAAATAATACAGCTTTTGTACTTGTTGTACCTATGTCTACACCTAACATATAGCTAGTCATTTTCTTGTTCGACTCCTTTTGAAAGCATCTGTTGGGCCATCCATAAGTCTTCAACTTTCTCTTGAACATCATCAAAATTTTTATGTAACGACTTAATCATGAGGTCTCGATCTTTTGTTTTGATCGCATCAATATAAAGTTGATGATTATTTATGATCCGTGTAAAGTCTTCATACTTTTCTTTAAAACGACTGCGCATGGATAGAAGAATCAAACTTTCCATCACAGATTTTAAATTATCCCAGATCATCAGGATGTAGGAATGATTGATGGACCGAATAATTGTTTCGTGGAATAGGACATCCTGATTGGAAAACTCATCAGCATCTCGGTATTTTATGGAAATTTTCATCATTTCTAGTATTTTACTAAGTTCCATTACTAATTCATTCGTGTCCATCCTTACTAGCCGTTCAAATACAAACGTCTCGATGAGTAAACGTACATCATAAATTTCTGCATATTCTTTTTCTGTTAAACCAATGACAACCGCACCCATTCTTTCTAATCGGATGATATTTTCAGATGCCAGTATTTTTAACGCTTCACGAATGGGTGAGCGGCTAACACCGAAATCAGCAGCTAATTTATTTTCGGATAGGATGGTACCGCTTTCAATCATCCCCGAAATAATACGCATTCTAAGCTCGGATGTTACACGATCACCAGCTGAAGCTTTTGAAAGCCATTTTACAGGATAAAGAAATTCCTTTGATTCAGCCATAAATTCACCTTCTTGTAGAGTTCAAGTACACTTGTATACAAGTATTATAATAAAAAAAAAAAATGAATAATGCAAGCATTTTGAATGTAACTAGATTCTCATCAATATAAGTTAAAGTTTGTTGGGAGTTTATAAGGTGCTGGTGCAAAAATAATGAAATAGAAACATAGAATGGTAATATCCTGTTAACTTTGGGATTAAGCAGCTACTCCGAACAACTTATGAATGAATTCAACCTCATTTTGGGCAGACTTTGCCTGTTGATGAGGTTGATTTTTTTTAACCATATGCATAGGTTCGATACCACTCAAAATATTCCGCTTGATTGCGTTAACAAATTGTTAGCGTGTCTTTCCTTACAAACATTCTTCATTTTTCCTTTCGAACTTACCAAATAAAGTTTCCATATGAACTTTATGCGAATGCCAATGAAAAATTAGAATCCATTTTCTACTAACCATTTCATAATGTTTTCTTCTCTTTTCTTAATATCGTCATGCTGGTTATCGTATTTACTCATTTTCTTCTGTGCAACAAGATTTCCATCTACCATAAACAATATTCTTTCGGTTTTTGCTGCCACCTTTGCATCATGCGTCACGAGCATGATGGTTGTCCCTTCATTATTAATCTCTGCCAGAATAGACATAATGTCTGCTGACGATTTGGAATCTAATGCTCCGGTCGGTTCGTCTCCAAAAATGATATCCGGATCATTTATCAATGCTCTGCAGATGGCGACTCTCTGCAGCTGGCCGCCAGAGCCTTGAGTGATCGTATTATCTGCAAGCTTTTCAATTCCTGTCATTTCCATCAGTTTTTTTGCTTTTTGATACACCGCATTTTTATCCGCATCTTTTGATACAAGAGCAGGAAACATAACATTGTCAATCAATGACAGATTTTTTAATAGATTAATATCCTGAAATATAAATCCCATGTGATTCAGTCGAATCTTCGCCAGTTCTTCTTCTTTTAGTGTGCCAATTTCACAGTCTTTAAATTTCACACTGCCGGAAGTAATTCTATCCATACCGCTTACATTATACAGAAGTGTTGATTTCCCGCTTCCGGATGGCCCCATGACCGATACGAATTCACCTTCTTCTATATCCAGGTTTACATCCTTTAAGATATGAAGCTCATTATCTTTTCCTAATTCTACTTTTTTGTTCATACTTATTGCTTCTAATATATTGCTCATCTATATTCCTCCAATGCCAAATATTAAAATCAAAGTCTATTTCCACAGAGGCGCCCCGGAATGCTTTTTTTCAGGAATCTGCATTCTTATCTGCATAGGGGTCTTCACACAGGAGACTTCTTCTGCCTTAGCAGATACACTTCCTGCCCGAACCTTTTTTTCAGTACTTCTAACTTCTTAAAACGACAGATAAATCATCTTTTACGGCTACCTTACAGGACACAAATATCGTAAAGCCGACTACTACAATCAGCACTAACGGACATAACAGCCAAGTCTGCCATACAACATGAACAAATTCAATTTTTGCAGCTCCCATAGTGGACATTGCCATACTTACAAGTAACTCCCCTAAATAATTAGAAGCCAGCACTCCAACTATGATTCCCAATATCAGTACCATCATAGTTCCTGCCATATATTGATGTTTAATATTTTTAGAAGTTAATCCCATACTTCGCATGATTGCAATCTGAGACATATCCTTTGATAATAGCATCCGAAGGAATAGTGCCGTGATCAATACAGCTATGATTACTGCAATGGCGAATGCGCCTATCACAACTGTGCTCATCTGATCAATGATATTTCCAAGAGTCTGCCGTGTATATTCTTTGATATCATTGACCTGCGCAGAATCATAGGCATTCTGGTAGTAGTCCATTTTCTCACGAATATCAACGCCTTGAGCCACATCCATGTACACAATATACCAAAGAACGGCCTCATCATTTACTCCAAGACTGGTATGGGCCTTTGCTGTTTTCCCGCCATTTGTAATATCTTGATAAATACCAGTTACTTTCAAATTCTTTTCTTCCCCGCCAACCTTTACTGCTACTTCATCTCCTATGTTCTTGTTTAATCCGTCTTTTGACGCATTGGCAAAGGAAAGTGATATTTCTCCTTCCCCCTCCGGTGCTCTTCCTTCCAGATAATTTAATGGAAATACGGAAAAATCTCCGGTTTCAATATTCATATAGTCCCAGGATTCCGCATTTTTGATCTGGTAGGAACTTGTGATGTAGGCCGCATACTTTTCAATATCCGAATCATTTTTCAGCTCTTCCTGCAGCTTTTTAAAATCTTCTGTAATACTATCGGACCTTCGAAGATCGATTCTCATATCGGACTTTCCTATTCCCATGTATGTAGAAAATTCCGGTGAATTCATGGTGTTATAAATATTTATAGGAAGTATTACAATAAACGTACATACGATAAAAATAAAGAACAGTAGCCTGTATAATTTGAACCGTTTACATACATCCCTAAGTCCCATATAAATATTGGTGCTGAAGAATTTGTTCTTAAGCAGTGGAAAACTGTATTTTTGGTTCTTTCCACGCTCCATAGAATCTTTCCGTAAGGCTTCTACCGAAGAAATCTTATCGATTCTTTTCAGTACTTTCTTGCAATACATCACAATCATGAAATATACCAATAATGGAGCTATAAGAGATAGTACATATTTTAAGTTTCCTGATAAATCCGAAGATATGTAAAGTCTCATATTACCGTTAAACAGATTTACCACGGCAAAGGAAAGCAGATAGCCTATTATACCGGCTACTACTGACATGACTCTGTATTTGTTAAGATATACCTTCTTTATATCTTTTTTGGATATTCCTATTGCTTTCATCACACCGATTTCTCTTAAATCTTCATCAATGGTTGCCAGAAACGTAAGTCTGATACAGAGCGAAGCTATAATAATCAGCAGAACACTGATAAGTATAATGACCATTGCAACTGCCGCATCTGACATGGCATTAAACATCAGAAATATCTTTCCTCCGACTGTAGGACCGTTTGCTGGAAGACCTCCTTCGATATATGCAGTCTGAAGTCCTTGAGAATCCCCGTTTTCATGCAGTTTGAATTCAATCAGATATTCCAGTTCCCCGGCCTGCTTTAAAAGCATTTCATTATAGTCTGCCTGATTAATAACAAACCGTTTCGAAGAAGTAAGGGAAGAGTTCATCTCATAATCTCTTGCATAATCTGAAATGACAAACTCATTCTCATACTCTCCGCTTTTCACCGTTATCGTATCACCTATTTTTAAGTCATATTGTTGCATGAAATAGATGGGAACCGCTACTTCCCCTTCCGTTACATCCAGCTTTTTATTATCCAGATCCATTATAAAATCGAATTTTTTATTCTGTACAACAAATGAAATATCCTGTACAGTTCCAGCCATCGTTTGATTATTGCCGAAATGAATATTACTTCCATCCAAAGTCAGAAGAACCATCGTCTCCTGCATCGCTATATTCTCACGCTGTTCTTCTGTAAATTTATCGATTTCTGCCTGATCAAATTCTCCGGAATGCATCTGCGTAATGTCAGCTGGTACTGCACGTTCCTGCAGGTCCGACATCGACTGAATCAGATTGGCAATGTTATTTATTGCACTAGCTCCCAAAAGAACTGCCATAGCGATAAATACAAATACTGAAATTGTCACAATTTTCTGTCTGAAAAAATCATTCTTTACCATCTTTAAAAACAAAATTTTTCCTCCTTCTACATAGATAATTTTTTCTATTTTATCCTTGTCTCTATCAATCTTGCTCATTTCTTCAGGAGAATAATTTCTTCAACTTTTGAATTAATAATGCTCTTAATGAATCTTTTTTAATTTCTATAACTTTTTCATTTCCAGAACAAGCACTAAGCATGGATGTTGCAAATCTTAATCAATAACCTTTGAAAAACTATACATGCTGATTTCTTAGTAGACTTGACCTGAATGATTATTGAGAGTACAAAGTAATCATACAAAATGGTATTTATTAGGTAAACCAACTTAAGCCTAATTATTTACTAAGCCCGCAGCCCTATTTTAGTAAGTTGACTATTGGAGTTAATTAGAAGAAATTAATCGAAATGGAGGGAAGGAAGTGGAAGGAGTAACAATTGCTTCAACTGCAACTGACAATCACAAAGAGTTAATTGATGAACTAATGCGTACATATGGTCAAGATTTAGGAATTTAATTCAAACATATGGATATACAATGGGTCTAGTAATCTTTATCTATCTTTCTAGCTCGAATTTGGATGATTTCACTTTCAATAAAAGATCCATTCGGAAAATTACTTATCATTTGAGGCGTATTACTTTTTACTACTCAATATATAGTTTAATAACCTCTTCACCTACCACAACCTTTCGTCTAGATTTTTTCGTTTTGGGCGTGACCAACTGATATTACACTATATTATTATTGGGATTATTCATACCTTCTTTACTTGCAGAAGCTGATGTCTCACTTAAACAAATTATGGACAGGCTTGGTCATACCGATGATCAGATTACAAAGAATATATATCTCCATGTAACTCAAGAAATGAAAAAAGAAGCTTCCCATAAGTTTGGTCAACTTATGAGAAGCTTCCGTTAAAATCCTCAATGTTAGCATAATGTTACCATTTCACTCTCAAACCCTTATATATCAAGGGATTGACGGCTTTATTACATCATGCCGCCCATTCCGCCCATGCCACCCATATCAGGCATGCCCATGCCACCAGCACCAGCAGGTTCTGGTTTGTCAGCAACAACAGCTTCTGTTGTTAAGAACATTGCAGCAACAGAACCAGCGTTTTGTAGAGCTGAACGAGTTACTTTAGTAGGATCCACGATACCAGATGCGATCATGTTAACCCATTCGCCAGTAGCTGCATTGAAGCCAGTTCCAACTGCTTCACCTTTAAGGCGTTCTACGATTACAGAGCCTTCAAGTCCAGCATTGTGAGCGATTTGGCGTACAGGCTCTTCGATAGCACGAAGAACGATTTTCACGCCTGTTGCTACGTCGCCTTCCGCTTGAATTTCTGCCACTTTATTGTATACGTTTAGAAGAGCTGTACCACCACCGGCTACGATACCTTCTTCAACAGCAGCACGAGTAGAGTTCAATGCATCTTCAATACGAAGTTTACGTTCTTTTAATTCTGTTTCAGTAGCTGCACCGACTTTGATTACTGCTACACCACCAGCTAATTTAGCAAGGCGTTCTTGTAATTTTTCACGGTCGAATTCAGAAGTTGTTTCTTCTAATTGAACACGGATTTGGTTTACACGAGCTTGAATTTGAGCTGTATCTCCAGATCCTTCAACGATAGTTGTGTTTTCTTTTGTAACAACCACTTTAGACGCACGTCCTAAAGATTCGATTGTTGCAGATTTAAGGTCAAGTCCGATTTCTTCAGTGATTACTTCGCCGCCTGTAAGAGCTGCGATGTCTTCAAGCATTGCTTTACGACGATCACCGAATCCAGGAGCTTTAACCGCAACTGCATTGAATGTTCCACGAAGTTTGTTCACAACAAGAGTTGCAAGCGCTTCGCCTTCTACATCTTCAGCAATCAATAATAGTGGTTTTCCTTGTTGAACAACTTGCTCAAGTACAGGAAGGATTTCTTGGATATTCGTTACTTTTTTATCCGTGATTAAGATATATGGATTGTCTAAAACAGCTTCCATTTTATCTGAATCTGTAACCATGTAAGGGGAAGCATATCCACGGTCGAACTGCATACCTTCTACAACGTCCAATTCAGTTGTGAAACCTTTAGACTCTTCGATTGTGATGACGCCGTCGTTACCAACACGTTCCATAGCTTCAGCAATCAGTTGGCCTACTTCTTCATCAGCTGAAGAGATAGCAGCAACTTGTGCAATCGATTCTTTGTTTTCAACAGGTTGAGAAATGGCTTTTAATTCTGCAATTGCAGTATTAACCGCTTTTTCGATTCCTTTACGGATACCCATTGGGTTAGCACCAGCTGTTACGTTTTTAAGACCTTCACGGATCATTGCTTGCGCTAGAACCGTTGCAGTAGTTGTACCGTCACCAGCTACGTCGTTTGTTTTGCTTGCTACTTCAGCAACCAATTTCGCACCCATGTTTTCGAATGCATCTTCTAATTCGATTTCTTTAGCGATTGTTACACCGTCATTTGTGATAAGCGGTGAACCGAATTTTTTCTCAAGAACCACGTTACGACCTTTTGGTCCAAGCGTTACTTTAACTGCATCTGCAAGTGCGTCCACACCACGAAGCATTGAGCGGCGTGCTTCTTCACTAAATTTAATTTCTTTAGCCATTTATAAGTACCTCCCTAAAATTTTAAGAAAATTTTCGTTCAGTTAAGTATGATGTATAATTAGCCAATAACAGCTAAAATGTCGCTTTCACGTAAAATTAAGTATTCAGTATCTTCGTATTTCACTTCAGTACCAGCATATTTTGAGAAGATAATTAGATCGCCTTGGGCAACCTCTAAAGCAACACGTTCGCCATTTTCAAGAACACGGCCCGTACCAACTGCTACGACCTTACCTTCTTGTGGCTTTTCTTTTGCAGTATCAGGAAGAACAATACCGCTTGCCGTTTTTTCTTCAGATTGAACTAGTTCAATAATAACGCGATCACCTAATGGTTTTAACAAGTGAAACAACCTCCTCATATTCTCTTGATAATTTGCTTTATGATTATTAGCACTCTTCATCATCGAGTGCTAACACATTTATAATATTAAATAAACCGAGCCTTTTTTGCAAGTATCTTATCGAAAATTTTTTATTAATTTCTGATAAATTCCGGGTATACTACTTTAGGATAATGTTTCTTTTAACAAAGGAGATGAAATGTTCTCTTATGCGTACGTTTAAGTGGAGTTCTGTCTCATTATTTGATACCATTTTGGAGTATACGTTTAGAGATTGTCCCCATGTCAGGACCGTTATAAGAGAAATGGCGGACTAAATAAAAGGAGTTTTCATTTTTGAAAAAAGAATATTGGTTCGTCATCATCACTTACATAGCCATGCAATTATCCAGTATTGTTGGGATGCCTATTTTCATGCTGATTGGATCTTTAAGCGGAATGCCTGCTGATGAACTCAAAGTTAAAGCGGCAGCATATTGGATTGTATTCAGCTTTCTCGCAGCTCTATCACTGATTTTAATTTTGATGAGAAAAGATATGAGGGAAAGGATAGACACACGCAATCAAGCTTCAATCCCTACGTCTATATTGTGGGCGATAGCAGGTGTATTTCTGGCTCTTATTGCTCAAAGCTTAGCTGGAAGCATTGAACAAATGCTCGGGGTGAAGTCTGAATCTGAAAATACGCAGAATCTTATTTCACTCATATACGAAGTCCCAATGGTCATTTTCGTGACTTCAGTAATTGGACCTATTTTGGAAGAAATCCTTTTCCGGAAAATCATTTTCGGATCACTTAATAAACGCTTTAATTTCTTTATTTCAGCTTTAATCAGCTCAGTTATTTTCGGCTTGGCGCATGGTGAACTCGAACATCTTCTTTTATATACAGCAATGGGCTTCACCTTTGCATTTCTTTATGCGCAAACAGGTCGTATCCTTGTGTCGATGGTGGCACATATTGCAATGAATACCCTTGTTATCATCCTTCAAGTGTTATATAGAGAAGATATTGAGAAAATGCTAGATACTGCACAGGCCTTTATCGGAGGTTTATTATGAAACGTCGTCAATCACCACTATTTATCGGTATCATCTATACAGCCTTAGGAGCTCTTTTTACGGCTATCGCAATCCAAAGCGTCAGTTCATCAGGATGGGGAATCTTTGCCTACATACTCGTACTTATTGCGACTCTTGACTTTGGGTCAGGGTTACGCATGATCATGCTGCACTTTAAAATTAAATCCACAAACAATAAGAAGAAAAAATAAAAAACGCTGCGAAGACGCAGCGTTTTTTTTATTCCTCTAATGCAACTTCTTCTACCACAGGATAATGCTTTAAAAAGTAGATGAGAGACTGAAGCTCTACGGCCAGGTCAATATGGTGAACTCTTATAGACGGCGGTACAGTCAGCCGAGCAGGAGTGAAATTCAATATTCCTTTAATATCAGCTTTAACTAAACGATCGGTTATCGTCTGAGCCACTTGGGCAGGTACTGTCAAAATAGCTGCTGTAATATTATTTTCCTGCAAAAGGGTATCTATTTGGTCCATATGATAGATTGGTACATCAGCAATTCGCTTTCCAACCTTATCTTCAGAAACTTCAAATGCCATTTCAATCTTTGTATTATTATTTTTCAAAAAATTGTAATTTAAAAAAGCGGTCCCTAAATTCCCTACTCCAATTAAAGCCACTTTTGTCAATTCATCTTGATCTAGTGTTTTTCTGAAGAAGGATAGTAAATAATTCACATTATAGCCGTAGCCCTTTTTTCCAAGCGCGCCAAAGTAGGAAAAATCACGGCGAATTGTAGCCGAATCAACTTTTACAGCTTCGCTAAGCTCTGCCGAGGATACTCTTTGTTTACCTGAGGAATGTAAGTTCTTTAAAAATCGATAATATAAGGGCAACCTTTTGGCCGTTGCCTGCGGTATCTTTGGGTCATGGTTCATCGTTCTTCCCCGCCTTCACACATGCTTTTCAAACTTATTCTTCTTTATCTGTTTGATTCAACTGTCTTTTGTAATCGCTACTAGACACCCCACCTGTTTTCTCCACTAAAAATGTAGGCCCGATTACCATTCCTTTATCAATAGCCTTACACATATCGTAGACAGTTAAAGCGGTCACAGATGCAGCTGTTAACGCTTCCATTTCAACACCTGTACTCCCTTTTGTCTTGGCTTCTGTTTCTATTTTAAGCCTATAACCTTGTTCTTCTTTTACCCAATCAAAGGCTATATTGACCCCTTGTAGAGAAATAGGGTGACACATCGGGATTATATTGGATGTATTTTTGCTTGCCATGATGCCTGCAACCTGTGCAACTGACAGAACATCACCTTTTTTCATTTTCTGGTTCGTGATTTTTTCATATATTTCATCGTTCAATAAGATACTCGATTGAGCTGTTGCCGTCCGAATGGTTTCAGGCTTCGCACTCACATCAACCATTTTAGCTCTGCCTTGTTCATTAAAATGCGTTAAGTCCCCCATTAATAACCCCTCCTAAATCATACACTATTATTCCACATTATGTAACAGCTTGTTTTTGCTTAAACCTCAGCTGTTGCCGATAATTACTATAATACGTTACACTAACAATAATCAATTGAGGTGAAAATTTATGATTTTATTACAAATCAATCAACTATCCAAATATTACGGAGCTGAACTTATTTTATCAAATATGAAGCTCGAAGTTCAAAATAAAGATCGAATTGCCCTAGTTGGCCGAAACGGCGCTGGAAAATCAACTCTGCTAAAAATCATAGCCGGACAACTTTCCCATGATGGCGGTGAGATCATCAAACCCAAAGGCGTCACTATTGGCTATATGGCACAGGATACAGGTTTAGAATCTGAACTTTCCATTTGGAATGAGATGCTGACTGTATTCAAAGACCTGATAGAGCAAGAGAAAGAACTGCGCAGACTTGAGGCCGAAATGGCCAAGCCTGACACTTTTGAAGACGAAATACTTTACCAAAAGGTGTTAAATGAATATGACACTTTACAGGTAGCCTTTAAAGAAAAGGGGGGCTATCAATATGAAGCAGATATCCGTTCCGTATTACATGGTCTTCAGTTTGGTGACTTTGACTATTCCACTCTCATTTCCACGTTGAGTGGAGGCCAAAAAACACGGCTTGCATTAGGAAAGCTGCTTTTAAAGAAGCCCGATATATTGATTCTCGATGAGCCAACAAACCACCTGGATATCGAAACTCTCTCCTGGCTTGAACAATATTTACAAAGTTACCAAGGTGCTGTACTTATTGTTTCCCATGACCGCTATTTTCTAGATAAAGTTGTAAACCAGGTGTATGAAATTTCAAGAAATAATATGAAAAAGTACTATGGTAATTACAGTTCTTACTTAGAAGGAAAAGCGGAAGATTATGAACGGGACATGAAGCAATTCGAAAAACAACAAGGTGAAATCGAAAAGCTGCGTGACTTTGTTCAACGTAATATCACAAGAGCTTCGACCACGAAAAGAGCGCAAAGCAGGCGCAAGCAGCTCGAAAAGATGGACGTATTGGACAGGCCACAAGGTGACGAAAAATCTGCTAATTTTTCCTTCCAAATTGAAAAGCAAAGCGGAAACGAAGTACTTCATCTTCAAAGCTTAGCTATTGGTTATGAAGGGGAAACAGTATCTAATAATATTAACTCTCGGATGACAAAAGGAGAAAGTATTGCCCTTGTCGGTCCAAATGGCGTTGGTAAATCGACGTTATTGAAAACTATTATATCCAAGCTGCCTGCAATTTCTGGCGATTTCCGTTTTGGAACGAACGTCGAGGTCAGCTACTACGATCAAGAACAGGCCAATTTGATTTCTAATAAACGCGTACTAAATGAACTATGGGATGATTATCCCCTTAAACCGGAAAAAGATATCCGCACAGTACTTGGTAATTTCCTTTTTAGTGGAGATGATGTATTGAAAACCGTTTCGACACTAAGCGGTGGTGAAAAGGCACGGCTTGCTTTAGCCAAAATGATGATGGAAAAAGGGAATTTTTTAATTCTTGATGAACCAACGAACCATTTAGATCTCGACAGCAAATTAGTGCTTGAAAACGCTTTGATAGATTATCCAGGAACCATTCTTTTCGTCTCACATGACCGTTATTTTATTAATCGAATTGCAACAAAGGTCATTGAGCTATCCAAAGACGGCAATGAAGAGTTTCTCGGCGATTATGATTACTATGTAGAGAAGAAACAAGAGCAAGCAGAAATCGAAGCACTCGAACAACAAAATAAATCAAACACTGTAGAACTAATCGTTGAAAAGACAAACTACAAAATTGATAAAGAAGCAAAAAAAGCAGAACGCCAGCGAAAACGCCGTATCGAGGAAATCGAAGCAGCCATGGAGCTACTCGAAACTGAAATAAACGAGTATAATGAGCTCCTTTGTGACCCAAACGTCTTCCAAGACCATGAAAAGGTAATGGAAGTTCAGACGAAGCTTGATAAAGCACAGGAAACTTTAGATCAGCATCTTGAAGAATGGGCTGAATTAGAAGAATAAACAATCGGACCGAGTTATTTAACTCGGTCTTTACATGATGTTTTGAAAAGATCCACTCAAAGTTATCCACATTTTTATACACAAACAAGTTGCTACTCAATAGCTACTCAATCAATTTATCCACAATATCCACAGAAACTTATGCACTTATCCACATAACAATTGGTTATACACAGCGGGTTTGAATAATAAAAAAACGTTATCCACAGAATATTCTATTTTTTTAAAACATGATAAAAAAGACAGGATACCGAAGTTTGGTATCCTGCCTTTTTTATCGTTAGAAAACTTCTAAATCTAATCCGGGGTTTCCGTTCAAATCTAACCCAGAGCGCTTCCCTTTTTCGAACATGACACTTGCAGCTGCACCAATCATAGCTGCATTATCCGTACAAAGGTATAAAGGGGGAATAGAAATATCCATTGGTAAATCCATAAAGGCTTCAGTTAGTGCTTCCCGTAGGCCTTTATTAGCGGCAACACCACCTGCAAGTAACACCTGTTTCACATCATATTCCTTAGCAGCTTTTACAGCTTTTGTCACAAGTACCTCTATGACGCTTGCTTGGAAACTTGCGGCCAAATCTTTAGGATCAATTTTTTCTCCACGTTGTTCTGCATTATGCAAAGTGTTAATTACAGCTGATTTCAACCCACTGAAAGAAAAGTCATAGCTGCCATCCAGCCATGCCCGAGGCAGTTTCAAAGATGGTGAACCCTCTTGTGCAAGCCTATCGATATGAGGACCGCCTGGATAAGGAAGTCCTAAAGTTCGAGCTACTTTATCATATGCCTCTCCTGCTGCATCGTCCCGCGTCTCCCCTATTACTTTAAAGGAACCGGGCTCCTCTAAAAGCACCAATTCCGTATGGCCTCCTGAAACGACTAATGAGAGGGCTGGGTACTGAATTTCTTGAACAAGTCTATTTGCATATATATGGCCCGCGATATGGTGCGTTCCAACAAGCGGGATTCCATGAGCGAATGCCACTGCTTTAGCAGCATTAACACCTATTAACAATGCCCCTACTAGCCCAGGACCTTCTGTAACAGCAATAGCGTCCAAATCTTCGTACGTCACACCAGCCTGAAGCAAAGCCTCTTCAAGCACGATTGTAATTTGCTCTACATGGTGTCGGGACGCTATTTCAGGTACAACACCACCAAACCGCTTATGGCTTTCTATTTGTGAAGCCACGACATTGCTCAATATCTCTGTTCCATTTTTTATGACAGCTGCAGCAGTTTCGTCACAGCTGGTTTCAATTCCTAATATAAGTTGATCTTTTTTCATGAAAAATTCACCCACATAACATAAGCATCTTCTTGATTATCTGTATAATAATTTTTACGAATTCCACCCTTTTGAAAGCCTAGTTTTTCATAAAGTGAAATGGCCACTGCATTACTAACACGAACTTCAAGCGTCATCCTTACAACGCCCATGCTAATTGAGATTTCAATCATCTTTCTAAGCAGAGCTTCACCCAGCTTTTGTCCTCGATATTCAGGTAAAATAGCGATATTGGTAATATGCGATTCATCAATGACAATCCACGCGCCGCAATAACCAGCAATTTTCCCTTCATCTTCAATAACCATGTAAACAGCATATTGATTATGATTTAATTCATTAAAAAAAGCTTCCCGGCTCCAAGGCAAAGTAAAGGATTGTTTTTCTACGTTTAACACTTGGTCGATATCTTCCGTTTTCATCTTTCGAAACGTCAATGTTTTACTCATAATAATCGGTCGCTTTCCTATTATTTTATTTCCCCTGCTGTTCGAGCCACTTAGCTTCCGCTTCAGCCATACGAATATAGTTCGGTACAAACTGGTGTATGTCCACTTCAGTCTTGCTTAGGCCAATAAATGCAAGTTCGCTTGGTCGGGAGTTAAATAACTGTACGGGAGAAAATACTGCTAAATTCCCTAACACTTTCGTAATCGCTTCCCGATGAATTTCTACATCCTGACCAACAAATAAAACAGGACGCTTTAATTCCTTTAATCGAATTGCCCATTCAGAGGATAGAATATTGCAATCTTCCATGACTGTATTTAACACATTATTTTCTATTTCATATAATCCAGTATAAATCTGGCCTCTTCTTGCATCAAACAAGGGCGAAACTAACCCGTTAAAATAACGTCCATTAGCAGCTAAAACTTCTAAACTAGAAACAGCCGATAATGGAATTTTCAACGTCCACGCCAATGTTTTCGCAATTGTCACACCAATCCTAACCCCTGTATAAGATCCAGGGCCTTGAGCGACCACAATTTTAGTCAATTCCTTAGGACTAGTATCACAATCCCTTAATAGTGTCTCAATTGCTGGCATCACTCGAACCGAATGATTTTTCTTTAAATTCGTAGTATACTCGCCAATTACTTGAGTATCATTTATTAGAGCAATCCCTAACGTGAAGTTCGATGTATCTATAGCTAAAACCTTCATCAAATAATCTCCTTACATAACGTAACATACCTTTCGCCTTTGGCTTCTAAGACAAGACGGCGGCTTGTATCACTAAGACGATAAATATAAATAGTTAAGATTTCATTTGGAAGCTGGTCTTTAATTAAATGAGCCCATTCCACAACGGTCACACCTTCACCATCAAAATATTCATCGAAACCTAAATCTTCTTCTGATTCACTTACCCGATATACATCCATATGGTATAAGGGTAATCTCCCAACGTATTCCTTTATTATCGTAAAAGTTGGGCTGTTCACAGTTCTCGATACACCTAAACCTTTAGCAAGACCTTTTGTGAACGCCGTTTTCCCTGCTCCCAAGTCCCCTTCTAAAGCAAGTACATCACCACTTGAAAGCTTTTGTGCTAATTCCTGTGCAAAATGCGCTGTTTCTTCCTCATTCTGAGAAATCCATTCAAATTGTTGCATATATCAATCACCTTTATCATCTATTAGGAAAATGTTCTCTAGTTTTATCTTGGAACCATAAACACAATACTTAAAAAAGCTAACGACCATAATTATATCCCTAATAAAGCATTCTATATGTAGTTTACCTTGTTTCAAAAGAAGAAACAAATAAGTTAAGGACATTATTATCCGAAATTCAGATAAAACAAAAAAACGAAACCAAGGTTTCGTTTTTTTCATGATTGCGGGGACAGGATTTGAACCTGCGACCTTCGGGTTATGAGCCCGACGAGCTACCGGACTGCTCCACCCCGCGACGGTATAAATGTTTCTTTTATAAAATTTAGTATGTCCTTTTTTTTAAAAAAGATACAATTAAAGGTTATAGCTTGGCGGCGTCCTACTCTCACAGGGGGAAACCCCCAACTACCATCGGCGCTGAAGAGCTTAACTGCCGTGTTCGGAATGGGAACGGGTGTGACCTCTTCGCTATCGCCACCAAACATTTAACCTTTTATCAGGACATTCATTATTATAACATGCATCCTAATAAAATGCAAGAAGAAATTTTCATTCCTTCAAAACTAGATAATAAGAAGGTATTTCATTTTTTAAAGCGTGGTTAAGTCCTCGATCTATTAGTATCAGTCAGCTCCACATGTCGCCACGCTTCCACCTCTGACCTATCAACCTGATCATCTTTCAGGGATCTTACTAGCTTGCGCTATGGGAAATCTCATCTCGAGGGGGGCTTCATGCTTAGATGCTTTCAGCACTTATCCCGTCCGCACGTAGCTACCCAGCTATGCCTTTGGCAAGACAACTGGTACACCAGCGGTGCGTCCATCCCGGTCCTCTCGTACTAAGGACAGCTCCTCTCAAATTTCCTGCGCCCGCGACGGATAGGGACCGAACTGTCTCACGACGTTCTGAACCCAGCTCGCGTACCGCTTTAATGGGCGAACAGCCCAACCCTTGGGACCGACTACAGCCCCAGGATGCGATGAGCCGACATCGAGGTGCCAAACCTCCCCGTCGATGTGGACTCTTGGGGGAGATAAGCCTGTTATCCCCGGGGTAGCTTTTATCCGTTGAGCGATGGCCCTTCCATGCGGAACCACCGGATCACTAAGCCCGACTTTCGTCCCTGCTCGACTTGTAGGTCTCGCAGTCAAGCTCCCTTGTGCCTTTACACTCTACGAATGATTTCCAACCATTCTGAGGGAACCTTTGGGCGCCTCCGTTACTCTTTAGGAGGCGACCGCCCCAGTCAAACTGCCCACCTGACACTGTCTCCCACCCCGATAAGGGGCGCGGGTTAGAATTTCAATACAGCCAGGGTAGTATCCCACCAACGCCTCCACCGAAGCTAGCGCTCCGGCTTCTCAGGCTCCTACCTATCCTGTACAAGCTGTACCAAAATTCAATATCAGGCTGCAGTAAAGCTCCACGGGGTCTTTCCGTCCTGTCGCGGGTAACCTGCATCTTCACAGGTACTATAATTTCACCGAGTCTCTCGTTGAGACAGTGCCCAGATCGTTACACCTTTCGTGCGGGTCGGAACTTACCCGACAAGGAATTTCGCTACCTTAGGACCGTTATAGTTACGGCCGCCGTTTACTGGGGCTTCGGTTCAAAGCTTCGCTTGCGCTAACCTCTCCCCTTAACCTTCCAGCACCGGGCAGGTGTCAGCCCCTATACTTCGCCTTGCGGCTTCGCAGAGACCTGTGTTTTTGCTAAACAGTCGCCTGGGCCTATTCACTGCGGCTTTTCTGGGCTATTCACCCTAAAAAGCACCCCTTCTCCCGAAGTTACGGGGTCATTTTGCCGAGTTCCTTAACGAGAGTTCTCTCGCACACCTTAGGATTCTCTCCTCGCCTACCTGTGTCGGTTTGCGGTACGGGCACCTTACATCTCACTAGAGGCTTTTCTTGGCAGCGTGGAATCAGGAACTTCGGTACTATATTTCCCTCGCCATCACAGCTCCGCCTTAATGGAAACGGGATTTGCCTCGTTTCCGGCCTAACTGCTTGGACGCGCATATCCAACAGCGCGCTTACCCTATCCTTCTGCGTCCCCCCATCGTTCAAACGATGTATAGGTGGTACAGGAATATCAACCTGTTGTCCATCGCCTACGCCTTTCGGCCTCGGCTTAGGTCCCGACTAACCCTGAGCGGACGAGCCTTCCTCAGGAAACCTTAGGCATTCGGTGGAAGGGATTCTCACCCTTCTTTCGCTACTCATACCGGCATTCTCACTTCTAAGCGCTCCACCAGTCCTTCCGGTCTGACTTCAACGCCCTTAGAACGCTCTCCTACCATCGACACCATACGGTGTCAATCCACAGCTTCGGTGATACGTTTAGCCCCGGTACATTTTCGGCGCGGAGTCACTCGACCAGTGAGCTATTACGCACTCTTTAAATGATGGCTGCTTCTGAGCCAACATCCTGGTTGTCTAAGCAACTCCACATCCTTTTCCACTTAACGTATACTTTGGGACCTTAGCTGGTGGTCTGGGCTGTTTCCCTTTCGACTACGGATCTTATCACTCGCAGTCTGACTCCCAAGAATAAGTATTTGGCATTCGGAGTTTGACTGAATTCGGTAACCCGTTGGGGGCCCCTAGTCCAATCAGTGCTCTACCTCCAATACTCTCATCTTGAGGCTAGCCCTAAAGCTATTTCGGAGAGAACCAGCTATCTCCAGGTTCGATTGGAATTTCTCCGCTACCCACACCTCATCCCCGCACTTTTCAACGTGCGTGGGTTCGGGCCTCCATTCAGTGTTACCTGAACTTCACCCTGGACATGGGTAGATCACCTGGTTTCGGGTCTACGACCTCATACTCATTCGCCCTATTCAGACTCGCTTTCGCTGCGGCTCCGTCTTATCAACTTAACCTCGCATGAAATCGTAACTCGCCGGTTCATTCTACAAAAGGCACGCCATTACCCATTAACGGGCTTTGACTACTTGTAGGCACACGGTTTCAGGATCTATTTCACTCCCCTTCCGGGGTGCTTTTCACCTTTCCCTCACGGTACTGGTTCACTATCGGTCACTAGGTAGTATTTAGCCTTGGGAGATGGTCCTCCCTGCTTCCGACGGGATTTCTCGTGTCCCGCCGTACTCAGGATCCACTCAGGAGGGAACGAAGTTTCAACTACAGGGTTTTTACCTTCTTTGACGGACCTTTCCAGATCACTTCATTTACCCCGTTCCTTTGTAACTCCATGTTGAGTGTCCTACAACCCCAAGAGGCAAGCCTCTTGGTTTGGGCTAATTCCGTTTCGCTCGCCGCTACTCAGGAAATCGCATTTGCTTTCTCTTCCTCCGGGTACTTAGATGTTTCAGTTCCCCGGGTCTGCCTTCAGTACCCTATGTATTCAGGTAAAGATACTGTTCCATTACGAACAGTGGGTTTCCCCATTCGGAAATCTCCGGATCAAAGCTTACTTACAGCTCCCCGAAGCATATCGGTGTTAGTCCCGTCCTTCATCGGCTCCTAGTGCCAAGGCATCCACCGTGCGCCCTTTCTAACTTAACCGTTAAAAAAGATCTTACTGATGCTTTGAAAAAATTAATTGCCTTCTATCTATTATCTAGTTTTCAAGGAACAAAGAAGAAAGAATTCCATCACTACGTGATGAGATCTTTCGAATCTGAATGAATTACTCATTCAAAACTGAACAAAACAAAAGCGCTCTCGTATTTATCCTTAGAAAGGAGGTGATCCAGCCGCACCTTCCGATACGGCTACCTTGTTACGACTTCACCCCAATCATCTGTCCCACCTTAGGCGGCTGGCTCCATAAAGGTTACCTCACCGACTTCGGGTGTTACAAACTCTCGTGGTGTGACGGGCGGTGTGTACAAGGCCCGGGAACGTATTCACCGCGGCATGCTGATCCGCGATTACTAGCGATTCCGGCTTCATGTAGGCGAGTTGCAGCCTACAATCCGAACTGAGAATGGCTTTATGGGATTCGCTTACCTTCGCAGGTTTGCAGCCCTTTGTACCATCCATTGTAGCACGTGTGTAGCCCAGGTCATAAGGGGCATGATGATTTGACGTCATCCCCACCTTCCTCCGGTTTGTCACCGGCAGTCACCTTAGAGTGCCCAACTGAATGCTGGCAACTAAGATCAAGGGTTGCGCTCGTTGCGGGACTTAACCCAACATCTCACGACACGAGCTGACGACAACCATGCACCACCTGTCACTCTGTCCCCCGAAGGGGAACGCCCTATCTCTAGGGTTGTCAGAGGATGTCAAGACCTGGTAAGGTTCTTCGCGTTGCTTCGAATTAAACCACATGCTCCACCGCTTGTGCGGGCCCCCGTCAATTCCTTTGAGTTTCAGCCTTGCGGCCGTACTCCCCAGGCGGAGTGCTTAATGCGTTAGCTGCAGCACTAAAGGGCGGAAACCCTCTAACACTTAGCACTCATCGTTTACGGCGTGGACTACCAGGGTATCTAATCCTGTTTGCTCCCCACGCTTTCGCGCCTCAGTGTCAGTTACAGACCAGAAAGTCGCCTTCGCCACTGGTGTTCCTCCAAATCTCTACGCATTTCACCGCTACACTTGGAATTCCACTTTCCTCTTCTGCACTCAAGTTCCCCAGTTTCCAATGACCCTCCACGGTTGAGCCGTGGGCTTTCACATCAGACTTAAGGAACCACCTGCGCGCGCTTTACGCCCAATAATTCCGGACAACGCTTGCCACCTACGTATTACCGCGGCTGCTGGCACGTAGTTAGCCGTGGCTTTCTGGTTAGGTACCGTCAAGGTACCAGCAGTTACTCTGGTACTTGTTCTTCCCTAACAACAGAACTTTACGACCCGAAGGCCTTCTTCGTTCACGCGGCGTTGCTCCGTCAGACTTTCGTCCATTGCGGAAGATTCCCTACTGCTGCCTCCCGTAGGAGTCTGGGCCGTGTCTCAGTCCCAGTGTGGCCGATCACCCTCTCAGGTCGGCTACGCATCGTCGCCTTGGTGAGCCATTACCTCACCAACTAGCTAATGCGCCGCGGGCCCATCTATAAGTGACAGCCGAAACCGTCTTTCCATCTTCTCTCATGCGAGAAAAGAACGTATCCGGTATTAGCTCCGGTTTCCCGAAGTTATCCCAGTCTTATAGGCAGGTTGCCCACGTGTTACTCACCCGTCCGCCGCTAATCTCAGGGAGCAAGCTCCCATCGATTCGCTCGACTTGCATGTATTAGGCACGCCGCCAGCGTTCGTCCTGAGCCAGGATCAAACTCTCCGAAGAAATGTTTGACTTGCTCATTTTGCTTTTTGATAGTGTGTGCTCACTTAAAATTTAACGTTGGCGCTTTGTTTTGTTCAGTTTTCAAAGAGCAATAATGGAGCGGGTGAAGAGAATCGAACTCTCATCATCAGCTTGGAAGGCTGAGGTTTTACCACTAAACTACACCCGCATTTTATTTTTCAAATTATTTCTAAGAAAGAATGGTCGGGAAGACAGGATTCGAACCTGCGACCCCTTGGTCCCAAACCAAGTGCTCTACCAAGCTGAGCTACTTCCCGTAAAATATGGTGCGCCCGGCGGGAGTCGAACCTACAACCTTCTGATTCGTAGTCAGATGCTCTATCCAATTGAGCTACGGGCGCTAATTTCTATGATGTTTTTGGTGCGGCCGAGAGGATTTGAACCTCCACGGGGTTTCCCCCACTAGGCCCTCAACCTAGCGCGTCTGCCATTCCGCCACGACCGCGAAAGCGACTTTGTAAGTATAACACCTTTTCAACTTGTTGTCAAGAAGAAAATTATCAGTGCGGGTGAAGGGACTTGAACCCCCACGCCTTGCGGCGCCAGATCCTAAGTCTGGTGCGTCTGCCAATTCCGCCACACCCGCGAAACAAATGGTGAGCCATGAAGGATTCGAACCTTCGACCCTCTGATTAAAAGTCAGATGCTCTACCAACTGAGCTAATGGCTCTAAATAAAATGGCTGGGCTAGAAGGGATCGAACCTTCGCATGACGGAATCAAAATCCGTTGCCTTACCGCTTGGCTATAGCCCAATAATCAATTACTAATTAACAGCCAGATTAATATTATATCACAATAATTTAATTCTAGCAAGTGTTTTTTTAAAAAGAAATAAATGGCGGTCCCGACGGGAATCGAACCCGCGATCTCCTGCGTGACAGGCAGGCATGTTAACCGCTACACCACGGGACCAGTAATTTAATTTAAATATACAAAAGATGGTGACCCATACGGGATTCGAACCCGTGTTACCGCCGTGAAAGGGCGGTGTCTTAACCGCTTGACCAATGGGCCGTGATAAAATGTGTAGCTGGCGGAGAAGGAGGGATTTGAACCCTCGCGCCGCTTACGCGACCTACACCCTTAGCAGGGGCGCCTCTTCAGCCTCTTGAGTACTTCCCCAAAAAAATGGCTCCGCAGGTAGGACTCGAACCTACGACCGTTCGGTTAACAGCCGAATGCTCTACCACTGAGCTACTGCGGAATAATGAAAATTGGGTTCCTTTTTTACGCTCAAGGACCTTAGTGGTTGTCGTGAAGAACAAGTTGTTATCTTGTCGACTCTTATGATTATAAGGAGGTTGCAACATAAAGTCAAGGGTTCTTTTGTTTTTTTTTATTTATTTGCTTCTTTTTCTTTAAAACCTTGGTAGATCAGTGTTCCACGACACTTACCACAGACAAAACGAGTGGTATCGATACGCTTCTTTCTTAAATATAACTCCTGACAGTTTTCACATCTATATTGAATAGTATTCATTTTTCTCTTTAACTGGTTTGACGGTAGTGGCGTGCAAAATCTTGGGGCTCCAACTTTTTCGAGTAAACGCTTAAAGTCAGTATCACGATGCTGGTATCCTTTCTTCTCAAGGTGGAGGTGATAATGGCACAATTCATGCTTTATGATTCCTATCAATTCTTCCACTCCACGTTCATCAAGATATTTCTTATTAATTTCTATATTATGTGAACGTAGCAAGTACCTTCCTCCAGTCGTTCGAAGGCGCGGATTAAAACAAGCTAGGTGTCTAAAGGGCTTTTGAAAGTCTTTCCTCGAAATATCTTCAACTAATTTTTGCAATTGCTGATTATCCATCTTCCCCCTCCCTTTCCTTGGTAACATGACAACCCATTATAACATAGACTAATAAAACAATAGAAAACTACTGGAGGTAAGCGCTATGCCTAATTGGTTCCAAAATCAAATTCGTAAAGCCTTTTATGAAAAGGATTATTATCAAGTGAAGATGTTGAATCAATGCTGGTTTTTTTATCAAAAAAAAGAAAGTCTTCGATTATAGACCTCCATTTGAACCAAGCACTAATAAATTCTAAAGAAGCATTACTATTCTTACCGTAATAAAAAACCCCTTCTATATAGAAGGAGTTTATAATAGCTAATCTTGATCTTTAGGCTGCAGCATCGTTAAAGATACCCTTTGCTTTTGAGAGTCCACCTTCTCGACCCAAACTGTTACAACATCCCCAACAGCAACTACATCCAATGGATGCTTTACAAATCGGTTGCTTAATTTAGAAATATGCACCAGCCCGTCCTGTTTGACACCGATGTCCACAAATGCACCGAAGTCTACAACATTCCTTACTGTACCTTGTAATTCCATTCCGGTTTTTAAATCCTCCATTTTTAGCACATCTTGCTTAAGCAGAGGTTTTGATAGTTCATCTCTAGGGTCTCTTCCCGGCTTCATTAGATCATCAATAATGTCCTTAATCGTGATTTCTCCTATTTCTAATTCATCCACTAATTCTGTTGGATTTAATTTGACTAACTCTTTATTCAAAACATCACTGCCTAAGTCTTCAGATGTGAATCCTATTTTCTTTAACAGTTTATTCACGGCCCCGTAGTTCTCCGGATGGATCGCGGTTTGGTCCAAAGGTTCATTGCCATTAATAATACGCAAAAAACCTATGCACTGTTCGTACGTTTTAGCACCAAGCCGAGGAATTTTCTTTAATTCCTTCCTGCTTGAAAACTTCCCTTCTTCTTCCCTTTTCTTCACTATATTTTGAGCAACAGATTTTGATAACCCAGCTACATATTGTAATAGAGATGACGAAGCTGTATTGACGTTCACCCCAACTTGGTTAACAGCCGTTTCAACAACAAAAGTAAGGGATTCTGATAACTTTTTCTGAGAAACATCGTGCTGATACTGACCTACTCCTACGGATTGGGGATCGATTTTAACAAGTTCCGCAAGTGGATCTTGCAGTCTTCTCCCAATTGATACTGCACTTCTCTGCTCAACTTGAAGATCCGGAAACTCTTCACGAGCAATATCAGATGCTGAATACACACTGGCACCTGCTTCATTAACAATTATATAAGAAATATTCCCTTTCACTTCTTTTAAAATATCTGCAATAAATTGCTCCGATTCACGAGATGCCGTTCCATTACCTATTGCCACAATCTCCACTGCGAATCGCTGAAGAATTTCAATTGTTTTTTCACGAGCAGCTTCAAACTTCGCAGCAGGAGGGTGGGGGTAGATTACACTGATATCGAGTACTTTGCCTGTCTCATCAATAACAGCCAACTTACAACCCGTCCGATATGCTGGATCTAGAGCAAGGACCACTTTCCCTTTAAGAGGAGGCTGTAATAGTAAATTGCGAAGGTTTTCCGAGAATATATGGATAGCTTGATCTTCTGCTTTTTCCGTTAGCTCTTTTCTTATTTCCCGTTCTACAGAAGGCATGATTAGACGCTTAAGTCCGTCTTCAATCGCTTCCTTAATCAACCCTGCCGCTTCGGATTGATTATTTTTAATGATTTTCCGTTCCAAATAACTAATAATAATTTCTGTCCGAGGCTGGATGGATATTCGTAGAACCTCTTCCTTTTCACCTCTATTAAGTGCCAAGACTCGATGTGGGACGATTTTTTGGACAGGCTCTTCATATTCATAGTACATTTCGAAGATTTTTTTTTCGTCCTTTTCTTCATTTTTCACAGTGGAGAACAATTTTCCTGCTTTAAAAATCTCAGCCCTTATCCATTTCCTCAATTCAGCATCATCAGAAATAAGTTCAGCAATTATATCCTGCGCACCCGCAATTGCCTCTTCAATAGAAGGAACTTCTTTTTCTTCAGATATGAATTCGGCTGCTTTTTCACTAACTGAAGCCTGAGCTTGACATTCAAGAAGCCAAATTGCAAGTGGTTCAAGGCCTTTCTCCTTAGCCACAGTTGCTTTCGTTCTCCTTTTTTGTTTAAAAGGTCGGTATAAATCTTCCACTTCCTGCAGCTTTGTTGCCTTTTCAATTTGTAACTTTAATTCTTCTGTCAATTTACCCTGTTCACTAATCGAGCGTGTAACTTCCACTTTTCTCTGCCCAAGGTTTTCTAGATAGTTCCATCTTTCCATAATAGAACGAATCTGCACTTCATCTAGTGAACCCGTCATTTCTTTTCGATAACGAGCAATAAAAGGAACGGTATTACCATCTTGAAGCATCTGTATGACATTTTGCACTTGATGATTTTTCAAAGTTAACTCATTAGATATTTGTTTAATTAATTCTTTTAAAGAATCTTCTACTACTATCAAATTTATTACCTCCAACCTTTTTATTCTGATATATATAGTCTAGCAAATGAGAGATGAAGTTGCGAATCCAATACAAAAAAGCTCACTTCCGAATTACGACGAAAGTAAGCTTCCTAAAATGAAAGTTGTATCATCCGCAGTAGCTGGGCTGCTTTCTAAAATACAACGAGCGTTTTTATCGATAGGGACCAGCCTCTTTAAGTACGATTTAGCTCCCTTAAGGTCCAACCCATCTGAATGAATAATGAATTTGGCATTTGGTTCATATTTGAAGCTCTGCGTTCTATACTTTTGCTTCCTACCGGATAAATATCCGGTTACAGGTAGGGGGTAAACCAGCTTGTCGACGCTTGGATTGTACAAGAAGAAGCGAACGTTGCCTACTGAACTGTATACGAACTCATTCTTTTCATAATAGATTTTCAAGATAGAAACGGCCGCTCCCCGTTTATCGATTAAAACTCGATTACAGACCTCCATTAGCAACTCAACATCTAACTCATGGTTACGTTTTACTACCTCTATTACGGCATGGGAGGATTCATAAGCGGATTTTCCGCTACCTAGGCCATCCGCTAATACACAAACAAAGTATTCCTTCGTATGAAGAAAAAAGTAATCATCACCACAATATATCATTCCGTTTTTAGAAGATTGAGAGACAAGGACTTCTATTTTCTCTTCCCGCATAATGTCTTTAATCACTAAATTAACTCCGAGTTTTCAGCATTAATAGCTTCTTGAAGTTTTTTGATTGCGCGGCGCTGGAGTCTCGATACATGCATTTGTGAAATACCAAGTTTGTCCCCCGCTTCTTTTTGGCTTAAATTTTCTATATAAGTGTGTTGAATAATCATCTTTTCACGGTCACTTAGTACATGCAGCACCTTTTCAAGTACTAGGCGCTGATTGACTTTTTCAAAACCTTCATCTACATTGCCGAATATATCCAGCAACGTAACCGTACCACCATCAGAATCTGCCTCTATAGAATGATCAACAGATAAAGCCTGATAGCTTTTCCCCATTTCCATTGCTTCTAAGATTTCTTCTTCTGTTACTCCTATACAATCAGCTATTTCATCTATTCTTGGTGAACGATGCAGAGTCGTCGTCAATTCCTCGACTGTCACTCTGATTTTTGGTCCAAGTTCTTTTATTCTTCTTGGCACATGGACGCTCCATGTTTTATCACGCAAAAACCTTTTGATTTCCCCGATAATAGTAGGAACAGCAAATGCCTCAAAGCTTTTACCAAAAGATTCATCATATCGTCGAATGGCACCTAATAAACCAATCATACCGACCTGAGCGATATCTTCCTGAAACGATCTCCCTTTTGCATATTTACGAGAGATTGTTTCAACCAAACTTTTATAATGAATTACCAGATTACTCTGCGCTTCATCATCTTGATTCTGCTGATAGGCTCTGATCCATTCATTAACTTGTTCTCTTTGTGCTTGATTAGGTTGAGACTGTTTTTGCATCCATCTCCACCTGCTCTCCTTCTAAAAACTTAGTCATAAAAACTGTAACCCCGTCATGCTGATGAATTTTCACATCATCCATCAAAGTTTCAATGAGGTAAAGACCCAAGCCTCCTTCTCTCAAGAGTTCAACTTTTTGCCCATGCTCATATGGACCGAGTCCTTGACGAACCTCTTCGAAATTACAGCTCTTTCCACTATCAGAAACCATGACCTCTAGGCGGTCAGGGTAAAGCCCAAAACTTACTTTCACTTCGCCTTTTTCAAGATCTTTATAGGCATGCTGTACCGCATTTGTACACGCTTCACTGGTAGCGATTTTCAAATCCTCAATTTCATCATACGCAAATCCCATCCGGCTACCTATCCCAGAAAGTGTTAAACGGATGACACCGATGAATTCCGGTTTTGCAGGTATTTTCATTTCAATGTAATCATATACTTGACTCATTCTAACCCACCCTCTGTAACACTTTTAATATCAATAATATCTGCAAGACCCGTAATATCAAATAATCGTCGTAACCTTTCTGATAAGCCAATCAAGGTAAATTCGCCATTATGTGCTCTTACGCTTTTAAACGCACCAACAAATACCCCCAACCCGGTACTGTCCATATAGGAAACTTCAGTTAAATCAATAATAATCGAAACATTGTCCTGCTCTGAAATTGGAAATAGTGATTCTCTTAATTTTGGTGCAGTATAGGCATCAATTTCACCTTTTAGTTTCACAATAAATTCCGTATTTAGTTCATTAACATCTACCGTTATATTCATCCTTGACCCACCTCTTTATATCCTCTTCATTCTTATATCTATACCCCGAAGAAAATATACTAAACATTTGATTTTAAAATTATTAATGTAAAATCATCCCTTAGTTGAAAGTTCTGCATTTTCTCCAATTGTTTATATATGTTATTTACTATTTCCTGTGCTTGTAAATGCATATTCTTTTGGATAAAACCAATGAGTGTTTCCCGTTCTATAAAACCATCATTTGTTCGGCACTCTGTTACTCCATCCGACAACAAAATGATCATATCTCCCGGATTAACTGTTTTTTCATATTGTCGATACCTTGTTTTTTTATCTACCCCCAGCAGTAAACCTTTTGCATCTAAATCGCTAAAATTCCCTGTAGCGGCATCATAGTAAAACCCCGGCTCATGGCCAGCTGAAGCATAGGAAAATTGCTTGTCATGAGGGTCATATAATCCATAGAACATCGTAATAAACATACTTGGATCAACATTGTGCTCAACAACACGATTTAAACTCTCTAACACACTATTCGGTTCATGCCTATGTTCAGGAAGACTATCCATCGCATATTTAATCATTGACATGCACAAGGCCGCAGGGATCCCTTTCCCAATTACATCCGCAATTCCTACTCCGATGCGCTCATATTCATCCTGAACAAAGTGATAATAATCTCCATTCATTTGCCTAGCAGGGACACTAATCGCCCCAATTTCCAGGCCTTTGATATCCGGTATCTTCGTTTCTAAAAGCGTATGTTGGACATTTGCTGCAATCTCTATCTCCGTTTTTAGTTCCTGCTGTTGATGTCTAAGACTCTGATGTTCACGATATGCAATACCGTAGCCCATCATGACTTCAAGCAGAAAATCGAAAGAATCCGTTACTTTCTCTGGTAAATCCGGGTATAATTCGATTAAGTTATTTTTATGCATACTGATAATTTCTTCTGGAGATATATTGTATTTAATATTTAGGCGGCTGATTTTTTGACCTTGATAAAGCGCCTGCTCATTTTGGTCTTTAAGATAGGTAGAAAGCGCCTCATAATACTTTTTCTCCATATTCTCTTTAATATCCATAGTCCCCCCTAACGGAGCCATTTGGTTGCGACGATCTTAGTCCCTTCACCTGGTATCGATTCAATATCGAAATCATCCATTAAACGTTTGGCTCCAGGAAGGCCTGCTCCCAGTCCCCCTGAAGTGGTATATCCATCTTCCATGACCCTGCGGATATCCTCTATTCCCGGCCCCTGGTCCTCTGCAATGATTTTCAATCCTGACTTTCCATTTATATTTAGCTTTTCTATGCTTACACTGCCTTGTCCAGCATATAGATATATATTTCGGGCCAATTCGCTTATAGCTGTTGTGATTCTAGCCTGGTCTATTGTACCGAATCCCAGCTCTTTAGCAACATTTCTTCCGAGCTGCCTTGCAGCTACAATGTCCCATTCATTTATGATTTTTACGCAGGATTGGAACTCCATTCTTTAATCCCCCAGTTCCTGTTGTAATTTCTCCAGGCCTTTCTCTAAATCTAATGCTGTCAGAACATCATCGAGACTTATTCCCAGTTCAATTAATGTTATTGCAACAGCCGGCTGGATTCCTGTAATTACAACCTTGGCTCCCATAAGCTTTGACATACTAAAAACATCACCTAATACCTTTGCGATAAAGGAATCTATAAAATCAATTGATGTAATATCAATGACAACTCCATTCGCGCTTGTTTCGTGTATCTTATGCAGTAAATCCTCTTGAAATTGAAGGGCTGTCATATCATCCAATTCCCACTGTATAGAGACTAACAAGCAGTCATAAAGCTTTAATATCGGAATCCTCATACCTATCCCTCCACCTTTACGATCTTACGGCTCGTTAATTCTAAAGCAACTTCAATTCCTTTTTTCAATGTATTCTTTGTAATCACTTCATTTAAATTAATTCCAAGGTTCACAATAGTTTGGGCGATTTCAGGGCGAATGCCGCAAAGTATGCATTTCGCGCCTACTAATCGGACTGCTTCTGCTGCCTGAATAATATGATGGGCAACCATTGTATCCACAACCGGAACTCCTGTTATATCAATTAGAACGACTTCAGACCTATGCTTAACCACACCAGTCAACAGATTTTCCATTATCTGCTTCGCACGCTCTGTATCAATTGTTCCAATTAGCGGCATAACCGTAATACCTTCCAATACAGGAATAAGTGGCGCCGAGAGTTCTTGCAAGGCTATTTTTTGCAATGAGACAGTTCTTTCCCAAGTTTGGGTATATATATTGACTATTTCATTATTTATTGGAGTGGACCACTTATCTAAATGGTTAACAAGTTCCACTTGATTGCCAGGAGTTACAATGCCTTTTTCAACCATTCCATTAATGACAATTAGCGTGAATTTATGAAGTCCTTCATTCACAAAGGTAAGCGGCCATCCTAATTGGACTACTTTCTCAGCAAAATCAGAAAGCTTCAAGGTAAATTCCCTGTTTTTACTCTCAACATGCGTGATAATCATATCTATAAATTCACTACTCGTTTGTGTAAACATCCGATCAGAGACAACTTTAATTAATCTTTCGTCCGTACTTTCCTTCATGATATCCATCCACTCAGTTAGGATGTAATCTTGATTTTGCTTAATAAAATCGTAAACCAATTGATTCATAATATCCTCCCATTCTAACACAATTACTATGTTTTCCCGTCCTCGTCACAAGGATGTTATCGAACTGTAATGTAACTCCACCAAGGGTTGTTACCGTTCTTCCCCAATATTTTTGTTTGTTTTATTTAATATTTACAACATACCTTTTTACCCGAAAATGGAATTTGAAAACATTATTCAAAGAAAAATTAGGAGGATACTATTTAATAAATTGTATAAACATTCTATTATTTCGTTAAAATCTTTATTTTTCCTACTGAAAGTTCCATCCATCATTAAACAATAAAATAAGAGGGACTACCTTAACTGCATTAATTCTTCTTCTTCAAATCCTATTAGATATAAAAAGATCACAGGAGAATAATACACTGAATCCACAAATGCAAAAAAACACGATTCCCACTAATGCAGGAATCGTGTCATCTAAAATATAGAAAGAATAATTTGTATTATAATAACGCCCGTAATAACGGGAAAACTTTTCTCTAAAACTCAATGAGCCCTAAGCTAATTTGCAAAGCTTCATTGACTTTTTGCATCATAGGTTCGTCAAGATGCGTAATTTTATCAGTTAAACGCTGCTTATCAATTGTCCGGATCTGTTCTAATAAAATAACGGAATCTCGTTCGAATCCGTACTTTTTCGCATTAATCTCAACATGTGTAGGCAATTTCGCTTTTTGAATTTGAGCTGTAATGGCTGCCACAATCACAGTCGGACTAAAGCGATTACCAATATCGTTTTGTAGAATGAGTACCGGACGTGTTCCACCCTGCTCTGAACCGACTACCGGGGAAAGGTCTGCGAAGTATACGTCACCACGCTTAACAACAATCAATGGCTCAGCCTCCGCTAACTAATCGTTCAACGCAATGCCCAGCCTCGAATTCAGCCTGAAAGGCTTCAGAAGCAATCGTTAAATTAATGGCCGCCATTTCAATATAACCGCGTTTCATCGATTCACGAAACTCTTTCTTTTTACGTTCGCGAAGATACATTTTTGTGGCACGATAAATAAATTCACTGCGATTAACATTTTCTTCACTCGCATACCCATCTAACTCAGTTAAAAAATTTTGAGGTAATCGAATTAATATCTCTCTTGTTGCGCTGGATTCAGACACAAACATACACCTCCACCATCACTACACACCTTTATTATATATCCTTTTCAATATTACCATTAAAATGCCTATCTGCAAAGAGTATATTCTATTCTCAATCCTATTATCAGCATAATGAAGGAAATCTTATTCACAATCTTAGGATTTTTTTACAATCCAATTATTCTAAGATAAAGTTGCGTACATGATCTAAAAGATTGTCTTTTATATATATGCGGGGGACCCTCGCACCTATCATACAAGTTACTTCATAATTAATTGTTTCTAGCTTCGCTGCTATCTCATCAACAGAAACCGCTTCATTTCCATTATCTCCAATAAGCGTAACCTCTGTTCCTACAGGGAAAGACTCGGGTAGTTTAATCATGCATTGATCCATGCAAATCCTTCCGACTATTGGCACTCTTCGCCCCTCTACAATAACTTCCTGTCCTTGAAGCTTTCGTATCCAGCCATCGGCATACCCTATTGGCAATGTGGCAATCCATTCATTTCCCTGAGCAGTATAAGTCGCTCCGTAGCTAACACTTTCACCCTTAACTAGTTGCTTTACTGCGACCATCTTCGTTTTCAACGATATGGCTTGTTTTAACGGGAACGGTAATATCGGAAGCATTTCCATTGAGGGACTTAGACCATACATGGAAATCCCCATTCTTACTGCATTCCATTCAGGATCAGTAAACCTTAAAGATGCTGCGCTATTAGCGGCATGAATATATCCAGGTCGTCTAATTAAGGTTGAAAGCATTCCTTTAAATACCTCAAGTTGTTTTTCATAATAGTCGGTCTCTAGTTCATCTGCTGTAGCAAAATGAGTGAATATCCCTTGAAAGTTGAAACACGCTTCTTGATTAAGTAAGCTCTCCACCTTCGTGAGCTGGTCTTTATCACGAATCCCAATTCTCCCCATACCACTATCCACTTTCACATGAACTTGTAGAATTTGACCTGGTTTAAGATTATCCCTTGCTCTTTCCAACCAGGCTACATCAAAAACTGTCAACGAAATACCCTGTTCAGCAGCAAGTCCTGCACTTTCAGGCCTTGAGGCCCCAAGTACTAGAATCGGCGCTGAAATCCCCTTTTTCCGTAAAGCCAGAGCCTCATCTACAAATGCAACACTTAAAAAGTCAGCCCCTGCTTCAAGCGCAGTTTGAGCCACTTCAAAATCTCCGTGTCCATACGCATTTGCTTTTACAACAGCGAAAAGACTAATGCCGGATGGCAGCCTTTTTTTCATAGAAGTGATATTTTCATAAATGTTATCTAAATTTACTTCTGCCCATGTATCTCGGTGAAATATTTTCGTTTCCAAACCAAGTTCCTTCTTTCTTACACTCGCAATAAGATTTCTTCTCAGTATCGAAGTTTGCCTTTTATTATAGACCATTCTATAACCAACGGATAGAAAGTTAAAGTGCTTTTTTACCATGACGCTAATTTTCCATAAATAATAAACCGCTCCAACCGAAAATAATTTAACAGTATAACAAGCCGCTTTCCCACCTATCCTTCATAGGAGAACCCTTAAAAGGCGACGGGAAACATCAGCTCGTTATGTACTGCTATTTAACAGGGTCTCCCCCAACTGAACGGGCTACTTCTATCATCTCTTCCTGGGTTAAGTCCTTTGATGCAAGCATGTAATCTACACCTTCAAAAGTCCATGCAATCGTATTTCCCGTCATAGCTCCAACTGTATATCCTAAATCAACCGGTTCTCCATTCACATTAGTTGAAACTGACGTCTGTACTACCTCAGCTTTTTCCTGAACCAATGTAAAACTTTTTGTGCCCTCATATGTCAAAATGATACGTTCTCCCTTTTCGGTTGCAATTTCTTTTTCTTCTGTTAAATTCATCCCATTAATAGCTTCAGGATATTTAACCGCAAACCCTTCATCTTGGACTTCTGCCATGACAGGGGCTTCAAGTTGTGCACTTGTCATGTTCTTTTTCATATCAAATGCATCTTTATCAAAATTCGTATTGAATTTCACTTTTGAAAATTCCACAAGGACTAACGCAGTCTTATCAGGGTCCATGACTTTAACACTCACTGGAGATAGGTCTTTTTTATTTATAGTAATCTCTTGAAAAGGTAGCATTTTATTGTTTTGATAGCGTGTTTTTGTCTCAAAAACATAGTGTTTGTCTGTTTCTTTATAAGTCGCACTCTTATCTTCCGTAATGTCTTTCACTAACGACTCAAACAAATAGGCTTGGCTGCTGTTCTCCGGCCACTCGCTTTGAAATTTAAAGCTTTTATTCAAAGCAGGTGTCAATACATACACACCATCATCATTTTTCAAGATCATCTGACTTTGATCCTTCTCTTCATTTTTTAGGTTTACGCGATAAAAAGAAGGATCTTTATGCCAGATTTCTACATTATACACTTGAGGCTCCGTCCCCATCTTCAGTGTCATTTTCGCATTGGCTTTATATCCCTTCATTTCTCCAAGCTTGTCATTCAGTTCACTCACTACATCACCTTGTGATTTTTGGCCGCAAGCAGAAAGAGCAAGCAAGAGCATGATCCCTGCAAAAAGCATTAACATCTTCTTCATCTTTTCAACCCCTTTTTGTCATTTGAACGTAAAAGGGAGAGGAAAAGGCAGGATCCGGACATTGGCTCGACTGATGTCTTACATTCCTCAGCATTTTAGCATGGACCCTTTTGATCCCGCTAAAATCTTTTCGAGAGCACCTACTCTGCCATGTACCTTTTACCGGGCCTTGTCTCCCTATAGCACTAAATGTATATGAGACAACCTTAAGGATTATGACCCGATAAGACAAACTCAGTTCATCCTTTCAATTACAACTTGAGCTACTGCATAGTCACGGCTATGGCTGATTGAGAGGTGAACTCCCTCCGAAAAAGGCTTTGAAATCAACGGTTTACCTTTTTCATCCGTGATGACTTCTATATCCAGAAAAGACAAGTGTTTACCAATTCCAGTACCGTACGCTTTTGAAAAAGCCTCCTTTGCAGCAAAACGACCAGCAAAATACTCAATCCTTCTTCTTCCATTTAATTTTTCGAATATCAAAATTTCTCTGTCAGTTAATATGCGGTTCTTAAAACGGGGTTGCCGCTTGATCAATGTTTCCATTCTGTCCAACTCGGTAATGTCCACGCCTATTCCTTTAATCACTTTGACACCTCTTCTATTAATTAATATCTTGCATAGGTATTAGGAGGACCCTTTTACCAAAAAATGATAATATTATATGTAATTAAAATCTTTATGATAAGGAGGAATTTATGTTTACAAGAACAGAAAGTTTTCGTGAATACGCTACTTCCTACCGGGCCGTGACTGCGCTCATTCTTATTATGATGATTGTTTTTGTTCTCATCCTTTTCCCCATATTTCCCGGCAATGTACTTTTTTATTATGGTACAGGTGTGAATTTATACATTGCTGATGGACAATGGTGGCGCTTGATTACACCAATTTTTCTACATAGCACCTTTTCACATTTACTTTTTAATGGATTCTCACTTGCCATCTTTGGTCCATCACTTGAGAAATTTCTCGGCTCCTTTAAATTCACGATCTTTTTTTTAGCGACCGGTATCCTTGCGAACATTGCAACCTTCTTAGTTAAGCCACTAACTTATAGCCACATTGGCTCAAGCGGTGCAATTTTTGGCTTACTCGGTTTCTTCCTCTACCTTGTGATGTTTAATAAAAGTAATTTTTCGAACAACGAAAAAAATACGATTTATACCCTAACTGGCATTGCAATTATTATGACATTTATTCAACCGCAAATAAACGTTGTCGGACACTTAGCAGGTCTAGTAACTGGCGTTTTAACAGCTCCTTTATATTGGAGAAAAAAATGGTAGGACAAACAGCCGACTCTTCCTATTTTATCATTGGGAGTCGACTGCTTTTTTTGGTAAAAACCAAGATTTAATTATTTGACAATCTTTTTCTTCTACATCCACTACCATACCGACTTGAGAGCCGACTCCTGATTTAATCGAAGCTGAAATAGTTGCTAGTTCTTTACGTTTTTGAAACCAACTCTTTTTATATGTGATTGATTGAATCCTGTTTCTCTGCATAATCAAAGTCTCTTTAGAAAGAAAACGACTGCATAAAAGCAATAAATTCCCCTCAATACTCCACCCAGCATCTCTATATTGGAGATAAGCCCAAACCAATGCAAACGGAATAAGCAACAGTGAGAGAAACCCCCATGGTCTGAAAAACCATACCATGGCACCGATAATTGGGATGATGTAGATACCTTTACGAAATACGTATCGGGAATAAGCACGCTTAGGTAGAGGTGTCATTTCCATGGCTGTTTGATAAACCGGTAAAATTTCTTGGATTTTGCCATGTAAATGTTTCCTTTTGATCAAAGGGAACAGCATGATGGATAAACTTTCTTTATCTTCCACACTGCCACCTGCATACTCCAGGTAAACTGTCGCCAATCCCAATGGCTTTCGAACCAGGTTTTCCATGATTCGAATACCTTGTACTTTATGAATGGGGATAGTCAGCCTCCTTTTCTCAAGCAGCCCCCTAGAAATAACAATTTCCTCATCCGTTTTTACCACGGTAAAAAAAGCATACCTAATAACCATACTTAAGGTAGCTAGCACATAAACGACCAATAAACCCAATATAGCTAGCACAGTAAGAATAATAGTGCCCATTCCAATAAACTCTTCATAATCCTTAAATATTCGCTCAAAAGGGATCATCTCATCAAACTGTGAAATAAAAGCGATTCCGCCAGATAAGAATACACCGATTGCTCCCGAAGTAGCTGCCATAATGAATAGCTGTGGCAATGTCTGCTTAAAAACGGAAGTGGCTTTTTCTACTTCTCCATTCCCTTTTATTCCCGCTTCAGAAAAATCCCCTTCAAAAGAGTTATTTGTTTTCTTTTCCTCTATTATTAAAGCGTTAAGTTGTACGGCTTCACTTTTCCTTATGGCTGATAAAACAGCATCCGCCTGAGTACCGCCTGCAGTTTCAATATTCACCTTCACCAGACGGAATATCCGCTGGATAATGCCCTCTGAAATATCTATACTATGTATCCGATCGAACTTAATATACCGTTTCTTCCTTACGATTACTCCGGACTCAATTCTAAATTCGCCGTCCTCGATGCGATATGTAAATCGTAACCATTGTATAAATGCGTTAACAATTAGTAAAAGTACTATAATGCCAATGACCAGAGGTTGAATCCAACCTGGTATTCCATCATTCTTCCCTGGAAGAACGACCACTAGTAGAAAAGGAAAAACTAACTCTTTTATCGATTTAATAATGTTGAGCAATACAGCTATGGGGTGAAGCCGTTTAGGTTCAGACATCTTCTTCCTCCACACTGGCCATTTTAGAAATATAGTGCCGTAATTCATCTGCCTCTGTAAGATCCAGAGCAGGTATGACATGCATTGTCGCTGCCGTAGAAATTTCAACAGACGCTAATTCATATTTTCTTAATAAAGGTCCTTGCTTCGTTTCAACATGCTGAACCCTAATCATCGGTATGAGCGTTCTTTTAATGACAAAAATACCACTTTGGATGTCAATCTCTGTATTTCTCACTTCGTAACGCCATCTCTTCCATTTTACCGAAGGAATCAGAAAAATGGTCAGGTAGGATTGGATTATTGAGATAATAATCATTGCCCCAAAAACCCAATAAGTCCAATCAAAAATGATGGTCAACACTAAAATAGCGATGCTCAAAATCCATGTTATTGAACAGCCTAAAAGTCCACTGATTTTCCAAACAGTCAACGCCTTATTCGAAATACGATTTTGAGGCTCCATAAGGTTCTCCTCTTCTGCACAGGCTATATTTGAATGAATCTACGTCATCCATCCTTCGCTTTCATCCATTATACTATATTTGGATGATGGGATTTAAACACTTTCCAAACAATGTTAATAACCAACCTATTCAATACTGAATTCAACTTAGGAATCCTAAGGAATTAGGGGGATTGGACAAAAAAAATGCCGCTCTAATGAGCGGCATTTTGAATTCAATTAAATTTTATTCGATTTTTCTCTTTTTTGGCTCGTGCTACGATTACCGTAACCATTTGATTTGCGGTTTGTGCTAGGACGTTTACTTGCCCCGCTACCGTAATCTTTTCTGCCAGAAGAACTACGTCCATTACGTTGTCTGTTATTAGAAGAACTGCTTCCACCGCGGTTACGACGCATTGGGGATGGAGACTCTTCCGTTAACTTGATTGGCGTTTGATCCGGTTCTTTTGTCATTGATTTAAGCATAGCTGCAACTAAATCTGCTGCGCCGTGTTTTTGTAATAACTCTTCAGCTTGACCAAGGTATAATGATAAATCATCATTCTCAATTGCTGAAAGAATTTTTTCTGTTACTGCTTTTTGTTGGCCTTCCAACGCTTCAGTTAATGTAGGAGTTTTAAGTTTCTCCATACGTTTTTTCGTTGTATGTTCAACCGCATGCAGTTGGCCTCTTTCTCTTGGTGTTACAAACGTAATCGCAATACCATGTTTGCCCGCACGTCCTGTACGTCCAATACGGTGAACGTAGCTTTCTGGATCTTGAGGGATATCAAAGTTGTATACATGAGTTACGCCGGAAATATCAAGTCCACGTGCAGCCACATCTGTCGCTACAAGTACATCAATACTACCTTCTTTAAATTTTTTCAATACTGACAGACGTTTCGCTTGGCTAAGATCACCATGAATACCTTCAGCCATATAGCCACGGATATTCAATGCAGAAGCCAATTCATCTACACGGCGTTTTGTACGTCCGAAGACAATAGCAAGATCCGGTGTTTGAATATCAAAAAGACGTGCTAGTGTATCGAATTTTTCACTTTCTTTTAGCTCCAAGTAATACTGTTCGATACGATCTACAGTCATTTCTTTTGCTTTTACACGCACAAGAACTGGTTCTTGCATGAATCTTTCAGCAATTTTACGGATTGGGTCAGGCATAGTAGCTGAGAAGAGCAATGTTTGTCTTTCGTCCGGAACCGTTGAAAGGATTAATTCGATATCCTCAATGAATCCCATGTTAAGCATTTCATCTGCTTCATCAAGAACTACAGTGTGAACTCCGCCTAATTTAATATTTTTACGTTTGATATGGTCCAAAAGACGACCTGGTGTACCAACGATAATATGTGGTTTTTTCTTTAAAGCACGGATTTGACGGTCGATATCTTGTCCACCGTAAACCGCTAATACACGAGCGCGTTTTCCATAACCAAGTTTGAAAAGTTCTTCAGAAACTTGAATCGCAAGCTCACGTGTAGGTGCAATAACAATTCCTTGCACATTTTCATTGGCAATATCGATATTTTCCATCAATGGAATACCGAATGCTGCTGTTTTACCTGTTCCTGTTTGCGCTTGACCAATAATGTCTTTACCTTCAAGTGCTAGTGGAATCGTTTGGGCTTGAATCGGGCTTGCTTCTTCAAATCCCATTTTTTCTATTGATTTCATAGACGTTCTATCTAATCCTAATTCGCTAAACAATGTCAATGTTTTCGTACTCCTTTTTATATCGTAAATTTACACGTGCATTCATAGATCATGCACAGATGTTTAGTTCAAATCCTCATCATCATGACGGATGTTCTACTTTATCTCTTATGAAAAAGTTTATCATTATCACCTAAAAGTATGTCTGCCTTTTAGTTCAAATGAACTCAATATGATTTTTTAAAAAGGAAATATACCAGCACGAACATTTCACTGGCATTCTTAGCATCGCGCACGTGTAGACTTATTTTTAACATACGCCCATCTTTTTAAAAGTACATGTAACCAAAATTAAATTCAATATGGAAAATTAAAAGTAGCATAAACGGCTGTTTCACCGTTTTATTCAGGTGAGGGCTGCTGCACCTATTATCCCACAGACTTAAAAGACTGTATGAATAAAACTTGACGAGCGCCAAGATTCTTATACAAAACAGGCCCGGTGCGTTGAGGATTTGCAGAAGTGGAAAAGCGCTAAACGCGGCTTGATTCCCTATTAGCTACTAAAGCCGCCAAGAAATGCAGCTTTTATATATGACCAGACGCGCGGCCTATTTAATCTAAAATAATCTCAAAAATGAACCTCATGAAACATGTAAGAACAAACAATTTTGTTGCCTCAACCTGATTTAATTTAATTAATCATCAATGATAAGACATTTAAACTCATACTTTATATTACCATTTTCAAACTGTTATTGCAATAAAGGATATCGCTGCATCCATGGTTACTCAAAAGTTTCGAGTATTCAAGAAAAGCTAAAATGAAAATCCCCATAGAAAAATGTGCGGCCAAGATACGTTTATTAACTAATATATTGTATTCATACAACATTGAAACTGTTTAATGTTTGGTTTCAAAAAAATCCTGTCACACTTGTCCATTATATTTGTCTAAAACTCTCCTCAAATTAGGGGAACTTAGACGTATCTACATTTAGGCTAGAAAACTGCTTCCTTTACAATTGACCAAACTTACACTAGATAAATCAAATTAATGGTATTTTATATTTTTTTGGAACTTGGAATCTTGCCTATAACACCTCACAGTATGTTTAATTCTCAAAATAAACGTTATATCTCCATATAATGTTTTGGATCAATATAGTTCCAACATTCTTTTTCAATACTGCTTAACATAAGTAAAAGGGCAAAATATAAAGGCGCACGAGTCAAAATACATTCAGAGAATTGCTGAATTCTTTCTCTTTTTTCAGTAAATTCTTCCTTGAATATAAAATACCCATTTAATTAGAAAACCACTCACCATTATTCCATTCTTCCTTTTCTCGCAACAAGACTTTATACCCGTAATTCTTTATAGTTTAACCTGTTTATAAATAAGCGGAAGTCGGATAATTCGAAAAAAATAATTAATTTTCACTTAAAATAGATATTAAACTTGTCGAAATGCAGTATGATTGACCTATTAAAAAGATACTAGGGGGGTTACATGAACATATACACATTAGATATTCCTTTGTGCAAGGACTTTAGTCTTATGTTAAAGACATTTAGTAAAAAAGTCATTTTTTTAGAAGATCCGCTTAATCAAAGGCATCTATTCCATGCCTCAACGGACTTATTGCAATCATTATTTATATTACCTTTACACATTTCAAAAGATTGTTGGCAGCAAACTTCCATGTTTGCCTTAGCAGAATCCCTTGAGATTCCTATTTTATTTATTTACAAACGATCCAAAAGAATGGAAGATCCTCAGGTGTTACCGAAAAAGACCCTTTATGAAATCATAGCAGTTCCAGCCAATTCAGTGGAAATTAAGATAAAATTCAAGTCCCTCCAAAACATCAGCATGCAGTTGTACTCAGCAAAAATGAATGAACAGGAACTTGAAAAAATTAACAAGAAATCAAAAAAGAGTCTGCATATCGCAAGGAACTTTCAACAATTAGGTTTACCACTGTCGATCCAGAAGAAAGATATAGAGATCCATGGGCTTTTCCAACCTTCGAGTGAGCTGTCCGGTGATTTATTTTACTGGATGGAGGTTGACGACGGAAAGTACGGATTCATAATCATCGATGTTTGCGGAAAAGGCATTCACACCGCACTTATAAGCATGTCCATCCGCACTTTAATGCCAGACCTTATTAAACGTGTAAAAGACCCTATTTTCATTACAAAGGAACTGAATAAACATATGGGGCAGCTATTTCAAGATATGCAGAAGGTAAGTGTGAATAACTCTTACTTTACAGCCTTCATTGGTTACGTGAATACAAGGACACGACTCATCGAATATGTGAACTGTGGACACCCTCCAGCCTTTATGTATTCCCCATGCACCAATGAAATCCACAATTTAAGTGAAGGGTCGATACCTATAGGCCTTATTCCTGATATGCCTATTAAAAAAGTGGTATTTCAATATGATGCTGGGAGCCGTTTCATCACCTATACAGATGGACTTTCTGAGTCATTCAATCGCCCTGCCGTTAACCGGTTTGAAAATATTGAGAGGGAGTTTATTGATAACGTCCATCTTGATACGCATGACCTTCTGCAGAAGTTACTGGTTTCAAGGATGAAGCATTCGGAAATAAATGATGACATCTGTATTATTGCTGGTACGCTTTTTTGAATGTGATAGAAAAAAGCCGATTTCAAAAAAAAATCGGCTTTTTTTACTCTAGATTTTACTTTTGTAAAGCTTGAACAACTTCCTCTAACTTCATACCTCTCGATGCTTTAACAAGAATTATATCATTGGCCTGGGTAGACTTCTTAAGCTCTTCAATTAGCTGCTGCTTATCTTGAAAAGATCGAACCTTCTCAGCTGAAAAGGTTTTGCTCGCTCCTTTGGCAATGAAGTTGGCTAGCGGACCATACGTAAAGATTCTATCAATACGATCACCAGAAATTAGTTCACCGATTTTCAAGTGAAAGTCTTTTTCCTGTCCCCCTAGCTCCAACATATCTCCCAGTACTAGGATTTTATTTTCAAAACCAGATAAGCCTTCAATCAACTCGACCGCAGCTTTAACAGAAGTTGGACTGGCATTATACGCATCATTGATGATTTTCTGTCCCTTCGCACCCTCAACCATTTCCATTCTCATATTAGTTAACCGGATAGTTGACAGACCTTTTTGAATCGATGAAACATCTACTTGCAATTCCTTCGCAGCCAGTATAGCTGCCAATGCATTAAGAACATTATGATGCCCTAGAACTGGAATCTCATAGTTAATTTCCTGTTTATCATTTGTGATTGTAAACGAGGTGTTGTCTGTCCCTTGCGTAATCGTTTTTGGAAATAAATCATTTTGTTCAGTACGCCCAAAAGATACTACCCTTAATTCAGGAAATTCAGTTTTAATCCGGTTACGCAGCAAAGGTTCATCACCATGGTAAATCAGTGTTCCGTCTTCTGCCAATCCTTCAACAATTTCTAGCTTTGCATTGGCAATCTCTTCACGTGAACCTAAATCCAATAAGTGTGATTCACCGATGTTGGTAATAACGGCTACATCAGGTCTTGCCATTTTGGATAAAAACTCGATTTCACCACGGCTACTCATCCCCATTTCCAAAACAGCCACTTCCGTATCCTCATCCATAGAAAGCACCGTCAGCGGCAGACCAAGATGATTATTGAAGTTACCATTGGTTTTATGAACTTTATAGGTGGTAGCTAGCAGGGCAGCCGTCATATCTTTTGTAGTTGTTTTACCATTGCTTCCCGTTATCCCAATGACTTTAATATTCAATTGCTGACGATAAGAGCGCGCTAATTGCTGGAGTGCTATTTCGGTATCTTCGACAATGATAATCGGTAAATCTTTGGGAGGATTCGGAATATCTCGTTGCCAAAAAGAAGCCGCCGCTCCTTGCGCTAATGCCTGCTTGACATATTGATGGCCATCAACCTGCTCACCCTTTAACGGAATGAACAAACATCCTTCCTTAACTGTTCTTGAATCAATAGTTACTCCATGAATTCCTTTGGACTGAAATGGAATAATATCATTCAATCCACCTACCATTTCATATACTTGTTTTAACGTTCTCTTTATCATTTCGTTCCTCCTACATTCATCGAACCGTTAACTGCTCTCTCTTTTTCCATTAAACAAACTAAGCAGAAACCGGTATGATACCCCGACTCCTGCTGAATTGAATCCATTACATAAATCACCTTTGATGGATTATTATAATTACTAATAAATTCTCTGATGTTTAGACTGTATATTTGATTTTCTGTTTTTCTTCATGACGCTCCAAGGCAAGCTTCACAAGTGTTTCAATTAACGCTGGATAGTCAATGCCTGTGTGCTTCCACAATAACGGGAACATACTGAATGGAGTAAATCCTGGCATTGTATTAACTTCATTAATATAGATTTTTCCTTCTTTTGTTAAAAAGAAATCAGCTCGAACCAGTCCAGAACAGTCTAATGACTTAAAGGCCGTTATAGCCATTTCAGATAAAGCTGCATATTCACTTTCCTTTATCTCCGCTGGAATGACCATCGCTGAATTACCGTCAACATATTTTGCTGAATAATCATAGAAGGCAAAGTCTTTCTTAGGAATAATTTCTCCTGCTACTGAACAAGAAGGGTCATCATTACCAAGAATACCAAACTCAACTTCACGAGCAATGACTCCTTCTTCGATGATTATCTTTCGGTCAAATTGAAATGCTTCTGCAACTGCTTTTTCTAATTCGTCTGCATCATTACATTTGCTGATACCGACACTTGAACCTAAATTAGCCGGTTTAACGAAGCATGGGTACCCTAACTCTTCTGCCACCTTATTAATGGAGCTTTCAGTATTTTTCTCCCACTCAGAGCGGATAAACCAAGTGTACTTCACTTGCGGAAGACCAGCCTGAGCAAAAATATTTTTCATGATTACCTTATCCATTCCAGCAGATGAAGCTAGAACTCCATTCCCTACATAAGGAAGATTCAATAGCTCAAGCATCCCTTGTACGGTTCCATCTTCCCCATTCGGTCCGTGAAGGAGTGGGAAAATGACATCATATCCCGTAGACCCACTATTTTCATCCGTTGAATGAGCTTGTATAGCAAGAGGAGAGATCGATCTTTCAGTTGTAAAAGTTAGAGCCTCCACACTCTCAGCAGGTCCTGTTAACTTCGGTCCATTTATCCAAGAACCATCTTTTGTTATGTAAATCGGATATATATCAAACTTTGCTAAATCGAGAGCTTTAATGACCGCTAAAGCCGTCTGCATAGAAACATCATGCTCCGCAGATTTCCCACCATAAAGCAAACCAAGTTTAGTTTTCATGAGTTATTACCCTCCAATATTCTATTAACCTTGTTCATTGTATCATTTTACACTAAAACGGATAAAGTGAAACTTCTATCATTGGTGGTTTTCCAATGATTACCTTAGTGAGATCGCAGGCTAAATTCGCCACGTCCTGTGGCAACTCCTGCGCTAGCACATCCTGTGCGTCGGAACCAATCGGGCATTTACAGGCTGTTGACCCGAATTTCCCCCTTTTTTATTACCTTTACAGCCTGTTGATGCGGGGAAAAGTGAAACTTCTATCATTGGTGGTTTTCCAATGATAATATAGACCATTAATTACTTTATGCATGGGATAGTAATTTTTACACCTAAAAACCTCATATATATCAAGGGTGCAAAAAATTCCTTCTATGTAACCCCAGTCAACTTTCGAGGGATTATGAGAATGAGTTGCTTTTTATAACACTCTCCCATACTTTTTCCTTTCGATGAAAGGTGATAAAGACATCAGGTTCTTTTATTTTTCTATCAGAAAAGTCGTCATACATCTCATCCATGTTTAAATAATCCCCCACAACCCATGCCGGAACCTCAATCTTAGTCCTTGAGTACTTAACATGCCTGAATGAAAAAATGAGACCCTCTGCCAGAATAGGGGCCAAGGCAGTAATGATATCTATGGGAATAGCAGTTAATTCTTTTTTCTTTCTGATCCTCAACCAATTTCTTTCCACTTTTAACGGCTCCAGCTTCAATGGAATTAGACTCCCTAACATATTATAATATGTCGAAAGAGAACGAAAATAAATTTTATTAAACCAGCCGTCATCCTGAGCAAGATACACGAACTGATTATTCAGTTTACGAAAAAAAGGAGGCTCCAAATGATTTTTCGTATGCCCTAAATATAAAAGTTCCGATATTTCCCTCCCCTCTAATTCATCTAATCCGTCTGCCTCTTCAAAATCGATCCAACAGAAATCCCCATACCCTCGAACATTCTCTTTAAGGAGTTTAGAAATATCTTCAGATGATACGCTTTCAAGCAGAACATTCAAATTATATTCCCCACCATCGAATTGATGTTTCAATAATAAGATGGAATTCAAGGTATATGGCAGTGAGAAGGCAAACTCTTGAAAAGTAAGACCGTTAAAAAGGACAAACCGTTCGGAAGCCTGCATATGCATATATAAAATATCATTACTTTCATTTTTCATAACCTTATCCCCTCCGATCCTTTCAATCATTAGTGTTATTTTATCAAACTTTTTGGATTTCACGAAGGTTATATAATTAAGAATGTAAATCCACACCTGCATTTATGACATCATAGTGAAAGATATATGCCTTTATTTCTTACCATGTAAAAAGTTCAGCCTTTAATTTAAATAAGATAGATCCAAGCTCGACAAAAATAAATAACCATATTATAGTAAAAATAAAGGTTTGGAGGAATGACGATGGATAAAATTGATAAAGGTTTTATCATTAATTCTTTTCATGAAGCCGCTCCCCTTTATGCCGATGCAACGAAAAAGATAGGCCTGTGGCAATCTGAAAAGTATGCATTCGAGAAATATTTTTCCCAAGATGACAAAATCCTTGATATCGGTTGTGGTACAGGAAGAACCACCTTTTCCTTATATAGACAAGGTTTCCATAAGATAACCGGGTTCGACTTAACTCCTGCCATGCTACAAGAAGCCCGGAAAATATCACGTGAAGAAAACCTAGATATACCTTTTATCCTTGGCGACGTCACAGACCTTCCTTTCAATAACTCATCATTCGATAAAGCAATCTTCACCTTTAATGGTTTAATGCAAATCCCTCAACGAAAAAACCGCATTCTAGCTTTAAAAGAAATTAACCGTGTTTTAGTACCTGATGGCATTTTCATTTTTACCACCCATGACCGTGACAAAAATGAAAATTACCTGAATTTTTGGGAGCAGGAAGAAATGATTTGGTGTGAAGGTAAACAGGATGACCGGCTATATGAGTTTGGTGATATTTTCACCTCTGGAAAGACCCTACAAAAAGATACCTTTCTTCATATACCTAATCAACGGGAAGTCTTTGACTGTCTCAATGAAGCAGGTTTTACTGTCCTAGAAAGTTTTTACCGAAGTGAATTATTCCATGAAAGCGATGATGTCATCACTTTCTCATCAGATTGCCGCTTCTGGATTGTTAAATAAGAATTAGTTTTTTAAAATTCACAAAAAAAAACCAGAGTGACATATCACTCTGGTTTTTTATATTAAGAAACTTGTTCTAGTTTTTCATTATTGGCAGGAGGGTTGAATTGACCTTCCCATTTTGAGATAACGATTGCCGCAAGTGAATTACCAATAACGTTTACTACTGTACGGCCCATATCAAGAATACGGTCAATACCAGCAATAAATGCTAAACCTTCAATTGGAATACCAACTGTTCCTAATGTTGCTAAAAGAACTACGAAAGATACACCAGGTACACCTGCAATCCCCTTAGATGTGATCATTAACACTAACATTAGTGTAATTTGTTCATAAGCGCTTAAATCAATCCCATACATTTGAGCGATGAAGATAGCTGCTAACGCTTGATATAATGTAGAACCATCAAGGTTAAATGAGTATCCTGTCGGAATAACAAACGTAGCAATATGTTTCGGGCATCCCGCTTTTTCCATTTTTTCCATGATTCTCGGAAGAACTGCCTCTGAACTTGCTGTCGAGAACGCGAGAATTAATTCTTCTTTAAGAAGCTTAATTAACGTAAAGATATTGAAACCTACAAATTTTGCAATAAGGCCTAAAACGACAATTACAAAGAAAATCATTGTTCCGTATACAGAAAGCGCTAACTTACCTAATGGAATTAAAGATTCCAAACCGAACTTGGAGATGGTCACACCGATAAGTGCGAATACCCCAATAGGAGCAAATTTCATGACCATATTAGTTAAGTAGAACATTCCTTCTGCTGAACCTTGGAAGAAACGGAATACAGGTTTACCTTTTTCACCGATAGCCGCAATACTAAGTCCAAACAAAACAGAGAAGAAAATGATCGCTAGCATATCGCCTTCTACCATAGCTTTAATTGGATTGGATGGTACAATGTGAACAATTGTATCTACAAAAGATTCATGTTGCTTAGTTTCGGCTGTATCAACATAGGTAGAAATATCAGTTTGTTCTAGCTTGTCCATATTTACACCAACACCAGGCTGGATAATATTCGCGGAAACTAGACCAACAACAATCGCTATCATAGTTACCACCACAAAGTATGATATTGATTTAGCTCCAAGTTTACCTACTGATTTTAAATCACCTACACCTGCAACTGCAACGATAAGACTTGACACAATGATTGGTACAACAATCATTTTAATCATTCGTAGGAAAATGTCTCCGAATGGCTGTAAAAAGTTTTGGGCCGTCTCATTACCATAAAAAATGGCACCAACAATAATCCCTAGAATTAAACCAATAAAAATTTGGCTAGCTAAACTTAATTTAAATTTCTTCATTTACTTTCCTCACCTTCCATAAAGTCTTTGATGCAAAAACATTTTGTCTCGGTAAGGGAAACAAGATACTAATAGAAAGAAAGTAATTTTTCTTTTATTGAAAAACTCTATCTTTACGCCGAAAAAAAAGACACTTCATGTGTCGATTTCCTATAGGCGTGAATATTCACACATGTTCCCTTAAAGACGCTGACGAGGTTAGCTGTCGGGTTAGGAATTGGAAACACAAAAGCCCTTTCATTTCTGAATTCACCCCTAGCGAAAAAAATCCGCAAAAATGGGTCCCCCGTTCTTGTAAAAGATTAAGCGAATACTTAATAATAAAATATTATACTAAAAATGTTATTCTGTAAATATTTTTTCTTGTCCCTTTAAGAAAAAACCTTTGCAAATGTCTGAATATTCTGTATTAGTGACCATTTTACCTATAATAACACATTCTCTATTTTGCTTAATTTTGTTATATGGATATATAAATAACAATAAAACTGATTGATATGTCCCCTCTCTTGAATAATGAAAAATGGATTATTTTTCTAACATTCCCAGTAATATATACCTCACTTTTTCCCGAGTGGTGAATTTTTTATAACTAGCAGATTTCACCTTCTCAAACTGAATTGGAGTAACAAAATAAGAATGATTTTTCACAATCCTATTCGGTTCTATTAGGATGACATCACCTACCGCCGGTCCCTTTATGAGTTCTTGCTTTCCTTCTGCTTTAAGCCCTTTTATAATATAGTGTTTATCCACATAGCCTTTTTTAGTCAATTTGTAGACATGCGGCTGTTTTTTATGATGTACTGCCTCTACAGGGATAGAGGGTACACCCGCTTTCTCATTGGTTATTACAGTAAGATTGACTTTTGACCCTACCAACAAAGGTTTAGTTACTTCATCTCCCGGTTCAATCATTGCCTGAAATGGAAATCTGTTATCTTTTTTTAGTGATGGCTCCTCCGCTGGATAAGAATGTATACGACCTATTGTTCCGTTCAACGCCTTTTTTAAATCAGGGGAACTTGCCTTTATAGTCATGCCCACTTCAGCTTTTTTCATCTCCTCTTCGGAGAAATCCCCTTCAATTGCCACATTTGTTGAAACAATGGATATAATGGGATTATTCAGGTTTTTATTGATATTTTTCACAACACCATCAGCCTCACTCGCCGTCTCAACCGCGCCTTTTTGCTCCTCAATTGAACTTAATTGAGCATCCAGCATAACAACCTTTTCTTCCAAGCGGTTTATTTCAAGTTCCAGCTTGTACATTTCTTGCTCAATATTACTTTCAATCAAGTCTGAAGAGGTAGTTGTTATATCAATATTTAAGCTCTTTTCTATCGAATTATCGATTACTGCTTTATTAGAATTACTTGTCAAACTTCCTTGATAAGCTTTCAACTTATCAATGTAATCATTAATCCCCACAATTTCACCCTCAGCGGCAGTTTTTTCCGCTTCTAGATTTCCTTTGAGAGCATCCAGTTCGGGTGTAGTATATTCAAACAACGAAGATCCAGCCGTTACCTCATCTCCCTCTTTTACAAGGAATTTCTGAAAATCATTTTTCTTGGTATCGAAATAGATATCATACTCTTCTACAGGTTTAATTACCCCTTTTGTTTGAAAAGTATCCGTAATTGTATCTTTTTTTACCTTTGTCCAGTTTTCAGCAAAAACAGTTCGTTCCACTTTGCTTTCTTTTTTCTCGATCAGGTAAAAATTAACGGTTATTAATGCAGCAGATGCCACTGATACGGCTGCAATTTTCCATTTTTTCATTGTTTTCACCCACCTTATACAAATACGCCCACTTGGATGTACGCTAAAAAGGCTTTAACAAACCACGTGGCCAGATAGAATAGAACAATCATTAAAAGCACCAAATAATTATTCCGTTCTGAAAATTCCTTTAAATAGAAATATTGCAGAGCAATAATCAGAAATTGAAAAATGGTGATTTCACTGAAAAAGTGAATAAAGTAATCACTTCTGAGAAAGTACTGACTGATAACTCCCAATGAAAAAGGATTTGCATCGTTTCCGATATCCATTAATACTAATATAGGGATTAGAAACACCTTTTCTAATAATTGCAAACCAAAAATAATCATTTGAACGATTACTAATTTTATGTATGGGATATCTATAACAATCCAAAAGAATAGAGATGATAAAAATAAGTATATGGTAGGGTAAAATAGACCCGCTATTATATTGCCGCCTACTATCAACAACTTTCCCACTTCAAATTCACTAGCATCCATCTTCGCAATTTCTTTGGAAAACGATTCCGATCCAACGCCAAAATATCCTTCCACAGCAAAAACTATGAAACTAAGAAAATATAATAATAGTAATTTCCATCCAAGTCGTGTGACTGCTTCTGCATTTTGCAGCTGATAACGACTCCTACGAGGCTCTAAAATGCCCTTTAACAATCTGACCTGGTACACCATATGTGTTCCTCCTGCAATAAATGAAATATCACTCTATATTTTATCTTATTTTGGAAACAATTGCAGAAATAAGGAATGAATAAAACAAAAAAAACACATTAATATTAAATAATACTTTCTCTCCCTAATTTGGAGTTAATATAGAAAGATGATGCTTAATGACGTTGATTCGCATTGGCGATTTGCTATAATTCCCTCCATACTTATCTACCTCAAACGGCACCTTTGTTTCAATATTCAGATGCTCCGCCTTCACATTCTTCAACCCTGACTGAGTTAGGATTTTCAGATTAGGAAAGCTTGAATTTGCGACGATGGCACGTTAAAAAACCCAGCGCCTGGACTGACCATGGGGAAATGCATTAAACTCGGGCCTATAAAACTCTTCTGGACCAAAACCATCATAGTCTTCCCTACATCAATCGACGAAACTTGCTATTTAATTAAGCTTCTAGACTTCTTTCAAACTTATCATTTCCATAATTTTTATTATAAATTAACATTCCCTTTTTCCTTTTCTGACCTCAATCTCATATAAAAAGTTACCTTCTTCCTACTCTTTCCTAATAATCAATTTTGAAATTTAATCATAATCATGAGAAGAAATTTATATAGGAGGTATTTAGAAAAAGGTTTAAATAAAAGAAGAGGCAGTATGCCTCTTCAGAAAAATCTTTAATTTTTTGTCAAATAATCTTTCATTAAAATGATAAGCTTAGAACACATGGTATTTCGTTTTTCGTTTTTTTCTAAAAATAATAAAAGTCCTTCTAATATTATGCCATTTGGTCTAACTTTAGAGAATTCCTCTTGAATTGCTTTTAACGCTTCAACATTTTTACTTGTCTCTAACCCCTCTTCTTTATGTTTTCCTACTTCCAATACCTGGCGAATGATTGAATTAATTTCCTCTTTAGGGCTCACTTTTTGTATGGAACATTCAATTAAAGGGAATTCTTTCAATAAAGGATCGTCCGTTTTATGTAGACCTTTTATAATGGAATCCATCCGATTTAAAATGAAGATAGGCAGCCTCTCCACTTCAAATGAATGTCTGTTTCTGAATAAAATTCCGATATAACCTTTGAAAAGTGCGTCTAACATAATAGTACAATCTGGCAGGAAGTTTGTCGGTATTTCTGGATACAATTCTACTATTTTACGTTTGAACCAAACTAAGCCCTCTTCATGGATATAGTGTAAAAACCTATCTAGCTCTTTACTGATATGAACCATTTGTTCCTGCATCATCATTCGAATTAAGTTGGTATTTCCTGTCACATGCTCTATTTGTACAATGATTTGCATCAAAAATTTCTCTTTACTGGATAAAGAATCATCTAACTCAATATCAAGCAACGAGTCCGTTAATGCACCATAATAATATTTGAAAATTGAAACAAGCAACTCTTCCTTCGATTTAAAATAATTATAAAAGGATCCCTTGGCTATCCCACACTTTTCAGTAATTTCCTGAACGGAAGTAGCATGATAACCTTTCTCTGCGAAAATCTCTACGGACTTATCTATAATTATTTTATGCTTTTCATTCATCAAATTCATCCTATCTCTTAAATATTGTCCCCTAGATGACCAGTGAGTCATTTCTTCCACATTGTATCTCAAAACCCTTGAAATCACAACGTTACACCAACTGAATATTATTTATTGCATTCATAATCTATATACTATATATTTGAGTTTATGACCGACTAGTCACAATATAAAGTATGGAGGGTAAAAGTTTGAATTCAATCATTAAATTTTCTTTGAAAAACAAACTGGCAATCTGGTTGCTGACAATTATCATCGTTGCAGCAGGTCTATATTCCGGTTTAAACATGAAGCAAGAGACCATTCCAAACATCTCTACTCCTTTAATAAGCATTTCCACGGTATACCCTGGTGCTGCACCTGAAGAAGTAGCCAATAAACTTACAGATCAAATTGAACAAAAAGTCACAAACTTATCAGGAGTTGAATTAGTTAGTTCTTCTTCTATGGCTAATGTTTCTTCAATCCAATTACAATATGACTATGATACGGATATGGACGATGCAGTAAAAGAAGTGAAAGAAGCATTAGAAAAATTAGAACTACCTGAGGGGGTTGATAGCCCCAGCGTATCTAAACTAGAGTTAAACGCTTTTCCTGTTGTAGCACTCAGTATAACAGATAAAGATTCGGATTTACCTGCCCTAACAAAAAATGTCGAAGAGGTGTTAGTCCCTAAACTTGAAGGAATTGACGGAGTGACTTCCGTAACAATTTCAGGACAACAGGTAAATGAGGGTAGCCTTGAATTCAATCAAGAAAAGATGGCTCAATACGGGCTAGATGAAGAGACCGTAAAAAAAGTCATCCAAGCTGCTAATGTAACAATGCCACTTGGTCTATATAACTTTGATGATAAAGAAAAAACAATTGTTGTTGATGGAAACATCTCCACTTTAAAAGACTTAAAAAACATAAAAATACCTTTAACAGGCGGTTCTAACACAAAGACACCAACTCAAACAGCGCCGGGAACCAATCAAGTATCACCTGAACAAGCACCTGGTGCAACAGTTCCTCAACTACAAAGTGTCAAATTATCAGACATTGCTGATGTGAAAATCACCGGTAAGGCTGAGACTATATCAAGAACAAACGGTAGTGAATCAATCGGGATTCAAGTAACCCGATCGCCGGATGCCGATACAGTTGCAATCGTAGACGAAGTACAAGAAGAAGTCTCGAATTTCAAAGAAGAATTTATAGGCGTAAGCGCACATACTACGCTAGATCAAGCCAAACCAATTAAAGATTCTGTTGAAACCATGATAAGTAAGGCAATTTTCGGCTGTCTGTTTGCAGTCATTGTTATCATGCTTTTCCTAAGGAACTTAAAAACGACTCTAATTTCTGTCATTTCGATTCCACTATCATTGTTAGCAGCCCTGTTGGTGCTCAAACAATTGGACATCTCATTAAATGTTATGACACTAGGAGCTATGACAGTTGCCATTGGCCGAGTCGTCGATGACTCCATCGTCGTAATTGAAAATATCTACAGAAGAATGGCTTTAAAAGGCGAACAATTAAAAGGCGGCGAATTAATTCGCTCAGCCACAAAGGAAATGTTCATCCCTATCCTGTCATCGACAATCGTAACCGTTGCTGTATACTTGCCGTTAGCAAGCGTTACAGGACCTGTTGGCGAACTATTCATGCCATTCGCTTTAACGATGGTTTTTGCATTAGTCGCATCATTAATAATTGCCATCACTCTTGTACCGGCCATGGCAGACTCATTATTTAAAAACGGCCTTTCCGAAAAAGAATTGAAATCACATGAAGAAAAGCCAAGCAAGCTATCTGGATTCTACCGTAAAGCACTGAATTGGTCATTAAGCCATAAGTTGATCACATTCGGTACAGCAATAGTATTATTAGTCGGTAGCTTATTCCTCATTCCAAGCATCGGTGTCAGCTTCATGCCTGCGGATGAAGAGAAGCAGATCATCGTCACTTATACCCCAGCACCTGGCGAATTAAAAGAGGACATTGAAAAGGAAACGGAAAAAGTAGAAAAGTACCTAATGGATAAAGATGATGTGAAGACAGTCCAATACACACTAGGTGAAAACATGATGAGTGGCATGATGGGCGGCTCTAGTAACTCAGCCCTCTTCTATGTACTTTATGATGAAGACACCGAAAACTTCGGGGAAAAGAAAGAAAAGATCATAAAACATTTAACCAATCTTGACTCTCCTGGAACGTGGAAGCAACAAGAATTCACTTCCACATCAAGCAACGAAACGACCCTTTATGTCTATGGAAATACACAAAAAGACATTGAACCGGTAATCGATGATATTCAAAACATCATGAAGAAAAATAAAGAATTGAAAGATGTCGATACAAGTCTTTCCGATGCATATGAGCAATACACACTCGTGACAGACCAGAAGAAACTTAGTGAACTTGGATTAACAGCCGCCCAAGTTGGCATGTCCATTGCAAATTCAAACAAAGATGATGTTCTAACTACAATTAAGAAAGATGGAGAAGAAGTCAAAGTATATGTAGAGACAGAAGAAAAGACATTCGAAGATAAAAAAGATCTCGAGAATACGACAATTACTTCTCCAATGGGAATGGAAATTCCTTTAAAAGAGCTTGTTAAAATCGAGGAAGGCAAGGCATCCGATACTATAAGCCGTCGCGATGGAAAAATTTACGCGGACGTTTCTGCAACAATCAAATCGGATGATGTTGCAGCAGTAACATCAGAGGTACAAAAGGAAGTTGAAAAATTAGACCTTCCAGCAAGTGTCACTGTAGACTATGGTGGAGTAACCGAAGATATCCAAGAATCATTCACTCAACTTGGAATCGCTATGTTGGCAGCCATCGCTATCGTTTACTTTGTCCTTGTCGTTACTTTCCATGGCGGGTTAGCGCCAATCGCCATTCTATTCTCCTTACCATTCACGGTAATCGGAGCTTTAGTAGGCTTATTCATTGCCGGTGAGACCATCAGCGTTTCGGCCATGATGGGTGTGCTCATGCTTATCGGTATCGTTGTAACCAACGCCATCGTATTAGTGGACCGGGTAATCAAAAATGAAGAATCCGGCTTATCTACACGTGAAGCATTACTCGAGGCGGGATCTACCCGTCTACGTCCAATCTTGATGACTGCCCTTGCTACGATCGGTGCTTTAATACCATTGGCCATAGGAGCAGAAGGCAGTGGCTTGATCTCACAAGGTTTGGGAATTACCGTTATCGGCGGACTAGTGAGTTCTACATTGCTGACACTTGTCATCGTACCGGTAGTATATGAAGTAATAATGAAAATTGGTAAAAAGAAAAAAACAGCTAAGTAAGCAAGCAAGAGGGTATCTCATACTGGGATACCCTCTTTAGTTTGATAATTTGAACCCACATCGTTATCCAATACATCATAATTCTTATCGATGTTATTAATGTGGTGGCTTCTAAACCTAAAAAAATGTTTTATTGACTTAACCCTCACCTTCCTTGAGAGATAAAACAGTTAAAAGTTTATTCTTACAAGTTTTCGGTTTCTGCTTCACTAAGAGACTCCATATTGTGCATCATTAATTGTTTCAGGGTGCTACATCAATCAGACTCCGTATTCCTTTTCATCCAACCCTGCCGACAGAAACTAGACAACTGACTCCCTATCCCCTGACAATCCATAGTCTCAAATACCAATTTTTATAACAAAAAAAGGAAGGGTTACCCCTTCCTTTTTAATTTATATAGATTAATGCTTGGTAAAAGTCTGATCTATCGCATTTTCAAGATTCAGTGATTTATCTTTCAAATAACGCTTCGTGACGTTCAAATCTTTATGACCAGCTAACTTGGAAATGGTTTGTACATCTATCCCGTTATCCACTAATCTTTGACAAAATGTATGACGTAATTTATGTGGGTGTACATTGTACTTTTTCAAAATATATTGTACCGATCTCGGAGTGATTCTTTGATTGTAACTTGAAATAAACAACGGATCTGCTTTTTCTTTTAATGAATAAAGATAATTTTTAACATGTTGTATAGCCGATACTGTAAGTGGGACTTCCCTATCAATTTCACCCTTCGCGTTCCGGACAAGGATATAATTTCGATCTGTATCCATGATGACATCTCTACTATTTAAGTCGCATAATTCAGAGACACGAATTCCAGTATGTAATAATAGGTAGACGATGGCAATATTCCTCAGATTTCCCTCTGCCTCTATATCCCTTAAAAGTGCCTCCTGCTCTTTGATACTTAAGGTTTCTGGCACCTCATGCTTGTGCTCCTTTACCTTACGCTCAACAGAAAGCATTATCTGTGGCTTTTCTAAAAATTTAAAGAAGACATTTAGAGCAATATAATGCTTTTCAATTGTCCCTGGACTTTTCTTGCAATTTTCTAAATAATCGAGATAATCTTGAATATCCTCAGAGTGAATCTCCATTAATATCTTCTGTGTCTGCTCACAAAACTGTGAAAGAACACCAGTATACGTTTTGATCGTATTATCTGATTTGCCTTGGTCTCTCAACCATCCAGCAAACGAAAAAATCATTTCATCTTTAGCAGAGGTATCCATCGGCTATTCCCCCAATGACAGTTTCAGAACTAAGTTAAGTTTAACATATATCCCTTTAGAAACGAAGAATTCTGTCCATTTGTCTTTACACAGGTATGATTATACAGAGATAAGAAAAATATCCCTCACGAACAATAAAAAGTAAATTTAATGTATCATTGGATATAGTATGTCTATATCCTACACACTTCCCTATGCTACATCCAATTTTTCTCTACAGTTATCATTCTCTACCTTTTATGTTAACACAATGGTGTTTAGACCTTTATTATACCAATATAAATATAATACAAAAAAAGACCAGCCAAGGATGGCTGATCTTTTCAAAATGGCTTGGCGGCGTCCTACTCTCACAGGGGGAAACCCCCAACTACCATCGGCGCTGAAGAGCTTAACTGCCGTGTTCGGAATGGGAACGGGTGTGACCTCTTCGCTATCGTCACCAAACAATAAAGGAACGTTGTTCCTTCAAAACTAGATAATAAGAAGGTATTTCATTTTTTAAAGCGTGGTTAAGTCCTCGATCTATTAGTATCAGTCAGCTCCACATGTCGCCACGCTTCCACCTCTGACCTATCAACCTGATCATCTTTCAGGGATCTTACTAGCTTGCGCTATGGGAAATCTCATCTCGAGGGGGGCTTCATGCTTAGATGCTTTCAGCACTTATCCCGTCCGCACGTAGCTACCCAGCTATGCCTTTGGCAAGACAACTGGTACACCAGCGGTGCGTCCATCCCGGTCCTCTCGTACTAAGGACAGCTCCTCTCAAATTTCCTGCGCCCGCGACGGATAGGGACCGAACTGTCTCACGACGTTCTGAACCCAGCTCGCGTACCGCTTTAATGGGCGAACAGCCCAACCCTTGGGACCGACTACAGCCCCAGGATGCGATGAGCCGACATCGAGGTGCCAAACCTCCCCGTCGATGTGGACTCTTGGGGGAGATAAGCCTGTTATCCCCGGGGTAGCTTTTATCCGTTGAGCGATGGCCCTTCCATGCGGAACCACCGGATCACTAAGCCCGACTTTCGTCCCTGCTCGACTTGTAGGTCTCGCAGTCAAGCTCCCTTGTGCCTTTACACTCTACGAATGATTTCCAACCATTCTGAGGGAACCTTTGGGCGCCTCCGTTACTCTTTAGGAGGCGACCGCCCCAGTCAAACTGCCCACCTGACACTGTCTCCCACCCCGATAAGGGGCGCGGGTTAGAATTTCAATACAGCCAGGGTAGTATCCCACCAACGCCTCCACCGAAGCTAGCGCTCCGGCTTCTCAGGCTCCTACCTATCCTGTACAAGCTGTACCAAAATTCAATATCAGGCTGCAGTAAAGCTCCACGGGGTCTTTCCGTCCTGTCGCGGGTAACCTGCATCTTCACAGGTACTATAATTTCACCGAGTCTCTCGTTGAGACAGTGCCCAGATCGTTACACCTTTCGTGCGGGTCGGAACTTACCCGACAAGGAATTTCGCTACCTTAGGACCGTTATAGTTACGGCCGCCGTTTACTGGGGCTTCGGTTCAAAGCTTCGCTTGCGCTAACCTCTCCCCTTAACCTTCCAGCACCGGGCAGGTGTCAGCCCCTATACTTCGCCTTGCGGCTTCGCAGAGACCTGTGTTTTTGCTAAACAGTCGCCTGGGCCTATTCACTGCGGCTTTTCTGGGCTATTCACCCTAAAAAGCACCCCTTCTCCCGAAGTTACGGGGTCATTTTGCCGAGTTCCTTAACGAGAGTTCTCTCGCACACCTTAGGATTCTCTCCTCGCCTACCTGTGTCGGTTTGCGGTACGGGCACCTTACATCTCACTAGAGGCTTTTCTTGGCAGCGTGGAATCAGGAACTTCGGTACTATATTTCCCTCGCCATCACAGCTCCGCCTTAATGGAAACGGGATTTGCCTCGTTTCCGGCCTAACTGCTTGGACGCGCATATCCAACAGCGCGCTTACCCTATCCTTCTGCGTCCCCCCATCGTTCAAACGATGTATAGGTGGTACAGGAATATCAACCTGTTGTCCATCGCCTACGCCTTTCGGCCTCGGCTTAGGTCCCGACTAACCCTGAGCGGACGAGCCTTCCTCAGGAAACCTTAGGCATTCGGTGGAAGGGATTCTCACCCTTCTTTCGCTACTCATACCGGCATTCTCACTTCTAAGCGCTCCACCAGTCCTTCCGGTCTGACTTCAACGCCCTTAGAACGCTCTCCTACCATCGACACCATACGGTGTCAATCCACAGCTTCGGTGATACGTTTAGCCCCGGTACATTTTCGGCGCGGAGTCACTCGACCAGTGAGCTATTACGCACTCTTTAAATGATGGCTGCTTCTGAGCCAACATCCTGGTTGTCTAAGCAACTCCACATCCTTTTCCACTTAACGTATACTTTGGGACCTTAGCTGGTGGTCTGGGCTGTTTCCCTTTCGACTACGGATCTTATCACTCGCAGTCTGACTCCCAAGAATAAGTATTTGGCATTCGGAGTTTGACTGAATTCGGTAACCCGTTGGGGGCCCCTAGTCCAATCAGTGCTCTACCTCCAATACTCTCATCTTGAGGCTAGCCCTAAAGCTATTTCGGAGAGAACCAGCTATCTCCAGGTTCGATTGGAATTTCTCCGCTACCCACACCTCATCCCCGCACTTTTCAACGTGCGTGGGTTCGGGCCTCCATTCAGTGTTACCTGAACTTCACCCTGGACATGGGTAGATCACCTGGTTTCGGGTCTACGACCTCATACTCATTCGCCCTATTCAGACTCGCTTTCGCTGCGGCTCCGTCTTATCAACTTAACCTCGCATGAAATCGTAACTCGCCGGTTCATTCTACAAAAGGCACGCCATTACCCATTAACGGGCTTTGACTACTTGTAGGCACACGGTTTCAGGATCTATTTCACTCCCCTTCCGGGGTGCTTTTCACCTTTCCCTCACGGTACTGGTTCACTATCGGTCACTAGGTAGTATTTAGCCTTGGGAGATGGTCCTCCCTGCTTCCGACGGGATTTCTCGTGTCCCGCCGTACTCAGGATCCACTCAGGAGGGAACGAAGTTTCAACTACAGGGTTTTTACCTTCTTTGACGGACCTTTCCAGATCACTTCATTTACCCCGTTCCTTTGTAACTCCATGTTGAGTGTCCTACAACCCCAAGAGGCAAGCCTCTTGGTTTGGGCTAATTCCGTTTCGCTCGCCGCTACTCAGGAAATCGCATTTGCTTTCTCTTCCTCCGGGTACTTAGATGTTTCAGTTCCCCGGGTCTGCCTTCAGTACCCTATGTATTCAGGTAAAGATACTGTTCCATTACGAACAGTGGGTTTCCCCATTCGGAAATCTCCGGATCAAAGCTTACTTACAGCTCCCCGAAGCATATCGGTGTTAGTCCCGTCCTTCATCGGCTCCTAGTGCCAAGGCATCCACCGTGCGCCCTTTCTAACTTAACCGTTAAAAAAGATCTTACTGATGCTTTGAAAAAATTAATTGCCTTCTATCTATTATCTAGTTTTCAAGGAACAAAGAAGAAAGAATTCCATCACTACGTGATGAGATCTTTCGAATCTGAATGAATTACTCATTCAAAACTGAACAAAACAAAAGCGCTCTCGTATTTATCCTTAGAAAGGAGGTGATCCAGCCGCACCTTCCGATACGGCTACCTTGTTACGACTTCACCCCAATCATCTGTCCCACCTTAGGCGGCTGGCTCCATAAAGGTTACCTCACCGACTTCGGGTGTTACAAACTCTCGTGGTGTGACGGGCGGTGTGTACAAGGCCCGGGAACGTATTCACCGCGGCATGCTGATCCGCGATTACTAGCGATTCCGGCTTCATGTAGGCGAGTTGCAGCCTACAATCCGAACTGAGAATGGCTTTATGGGATTCGCTTACCTTCGCAGGTTTGCAGCCCTTTGTACCATCCATTGTAGCACGTGTGTAGCCCAGGTCATAAGGGGCATGATGATTTGACGTCATCCCCACCTTCCTCCGGTTTGTCACCGGCAGTCACCTTAGAGTGCCCAACTGAATGCTGGCAACTAAGATCAAGGGTTGCGCTCGTTGCGGGACTTAACCCAACATCTCACGACACGAGCTGACGACAACCATGCACCACCTGTCACTCTGTCCCCCGAAGGGGAACGCCCTATCTCTAGGGTTGTCAGAGGATGTCAAGACCTGGTAAGGTTCTTCGCGTTGCTTCGAATTAAACCACATGCTCCACCGCTTGTGCGGGCCCCCGTCAATTCCTTTGAGTTTCAGCCTTGCGGCCGTACTCCCCAGGCGGAGTGCTTAATGCGTTAGCTGCAGCACTAAAGGGCGGAAACCCTCTAACACTTAGCACTCATCGTTTACGGCGTGGACTACCAGGGTATCTAATCCTGTTTGCTCCCCACGCTTTCGCGCCTCAGTGTCAGTTACAGACCAGAAAGTCGCCTTCGCCACTGGTGTTCCTCCAAATCTCTACGCATTTCACCGCTACACTTGGAATTCCACTTTCCTCTTCTGCACTCAAGTTCCCCAGTTTCCAATGACCCTCCACGGTTGAGCCGTGGGCTTTCACATCAGACTTAAGGAACCACCTGCGCGCGCTTTACGCCCAATAATTCCGGACAACGCTTGCCACCTACGTATTACCGCGGCTGCTGGCACGTAGTTAGCCGTGGCTTTCTGGTTAGGTACCGTCAAGGTACCAGCAGTTACTCTGGTACTTGTTCTTCCCTAACAACAGAACTTTACGACCCGAAGGCCTTCTTCGTTCACGCGGCGTTGCTCCGTCAGACTTTCGTCCATTGCGGAAGATTCCCTACTGCTGCCTCCCGTAGGAGTCTGGGCCGTGTCTCAGTCCCAGTGTGGCCGATCACCCTCTCAGGTCGGCTACGCATCGTCGCCTTGGTGAGCCATTACCTCACCAACTAGCTAATGCGCCGCGGGCCCATCTATAAGTGACAGCTAGAGGCCGTCTTTCCATCTTCTCTCATGCGAGAAAAGAACGTATCCGGTATTAGCTCCGGTTTCCCGAAGTTATCCCAGTCTTATAGGCAGGTTGCCCACGTGTTACTCACCCGTCCGCCGCTAATCTCAGGGAGCAAGCTCCCATCGATTCGCTCGACTTGCATGTATTAGGCACGCCGCCAGCGTTCGTCCTGAGCCAGGATCAAACTCTCCGAAGAAATGTTTGACTTGCTCATTTTGCTTTTTGATAGTGTGTGCTCACTTAAAAAATTAACGTTGGCGCTTTGTTTTGTTCAGTTTTCAAAGAGCAATTTCATCGTTGTTCTTTCGAACAACTTGTTTATTCATCATAACACGCTATTGATTAGTTGTCAACTTCTGCGAAGTTTTTAACTTATTTTAAATCGCTGTGTTTTTCAGCGACCATTTCATCTTAACACTTTCATAATAAGAAGTCAATAGTTATTATTTCTTTTAGTAATCTACCAAAAGTGGATGATTTTTTTGTTTGTCGTACTTGGTGCTTATTTATATTAATCCTTTCCTACCTTAAAGTCAACACATTATATATAAAAATTTCTGTTTTATTTTAAGTTCTAGTAAGAATGCCCTTTATTAAGAAGAAACAATACCTATAATTCTTCTTGGTATGCAGCTTCATTGTAAAACCACTAGGATAGTGACTGCCTCTAAGATAGTTTGTCTTGAGAGATTGCCACTCTTATAAGATGCAACTTCGACCTTTAAGGGATTAATCAACTGAAAACCTTCTACCCCAGCACAAAACCGTTGCGGTCTGCAGCCGCATGAAATGAATAGGCAAACTGTTTTATTCGTTCATCTTTTACATAGTAGCCACTCTCAGGGTCAGTTGTACTTTCTTTAATTTCTTTGGTTTCTTCTTTATCAAATTTATCCGGTGGAAAAGGCTTAACTTTCTTTCTGAAGCTGTCATTAAGATACGATAAAAAATCTGTTCAAACAGGTCTGTATTCTTTAAAGCGACGCTCATAATTTTTCCCGAACGTTGAGAAGTGAGGTACTTTATCATGGAAACCGTAACCTAAAAACCAACTGTAAGCCATATTCGTTTCAACTTCTTCAATCGTTTTACGCATCGAACGAATACCGAAGGTATATTGAATGAATGTCAATTTAACTAAAATAACTGGATCAATACCTGGGCGCCCTATCTCTGAATACATCTCTTTCACCAAGTCATAAATGAAAGTGCAGTCAATGGCCCCCTCAATTTTACGAACCAAATGGTTCGCTGGCACCAGTTGATCCAAAGTAATCATTTCAAGTTGATCTCGCTGAATAGAATTATGTTTCGAAAGCATCGTCATCACCTCAAGTTTTAATACTCCTATATTAAAACAAAAAAAACTGTAGGCAAAAGTGTTTATATCTAATTGTTAAAACAAAGTTGATTGGAACGGAAGGTGCGAGACTCCTGCGGGAAAAGCGTGTCCAAGGGAGACCCCACAGGCGCAAAGGCGCCGAGGAGGCTCCCTGACCGCCCGCGGAAAGCGAGTGCCTGGAGTGAAAATCAACGTTCGAATTTTTACAACCCCTCAAAAAAAGCGATAAAGACAAGACCGTTTATACGGTCTTGTCTTTATCGCTTTTTTCTTCATATTTGATATTGTGTTTTGTATCTTGTGCAGGGTGATTTCTTTTAACATCATCTTTTTTTCCCATAACCATGTCATCATAAGGTGTATACATGTTAGAAGGCGTTTTCTTTTTGAAAATCATTCTGTAACCAATCAGTCCTATAATGCCAACCACAATTATAGTAAATACATACGCCACCATACATACCCCTCCAAAAAAAGTTACTATATAAATTGAACTTATCAATGCAGCAAATATTCATTACCATATTATAACATATAACTTGTGAGTCAAGATTACTCTGGTATCCCTTCAATATCTCTTTTCTTGCGTACTATTTCTTACTTGATTGCGTGAAATTATTGTTTTTTAAGGATGGTGTTTATCTCTAGATTTTAAAAAAAGATGCACAGCTGACTTATCCATTGAAGAAAAACAAATTCTTATTCTATAAAATCAAATGAAGTAAATAATCATAAAAGTTACAAAAGGCAATAAAAGTAAGGCGATATTGGAAAAGTGGAGTGAAGCATACTTAGAGAAGGAAATCACATCAATTTTAAGTGAATCACAATTTTATTATCAACAAATGCCACAAGACAATAACCGTTTTATTCATATGGTTAGTAAACTACTACCATTTTCTTTTCTATTAAGTAGACATCTACCGGTATAGGGAAACGATAGACTTATAACCAATAAGAGATTAATGGGATCTTATTTTAGAACAAAAAATGGCGAATACCCATAAGAGCACCGCCGTATAAAGTAATATAAAGAAAATGGCATCAAAAATACACCTCTAAATATGGATATTTTTTTAAAGGTTTAAGCCAGATTTGCGCTTTTTTGTGAGTACGGTACTTTTCCCAAATCGTTGGTAGTGGTGCTTCCACTTGATGGTAAAACGTTTCAATATCCACCAATATATAAGTTACTATCATCTAAGAATTGAATCACATATTCTTGAAGCTTTACATTAATAAAGACTCCAACAGATTTTATCTTGTTTCCTTTACGCATTAGTCTTCCAGTTGCTCTAACTTTTGACGTTTCTTCATTATATGCTTCCTTTTCAATAATGCGGAACCTGGCTTAATATGTAATCCTTACTTACGACCCAAAATTGCGTTATAATTTTTGTTCTGCACTTTTCAAATTATATAAACACAAAAAAGACCAGCCAAGGATGGCTGATCTTTTCAAAATGGCTTGGCGGCGTCCTACTCTCACAGGGGGAAACCCCCAACTACCATCGGCGCTGAAGAGCTTAACTGCCGTGTTCGGAATGGGAACGGGTGTGACCTCTTCGCTATCGCCACCAAACAATAAAGGAACGTTGTTCCTTCAAAACTAGATAATAAGAAGGTATTTCATTTTTTAAAGCGTGGTTAAGTCCTCGATCTATTAGTATCAGTCAGCTCCACATGTCGCCACGCTTCCACCTCTGACCTATCAACCTGATCATCTTTCAGGGATCTTACTAGCTTGCGCTATGGGAAATCTCATCTCGAGGGGGGCTTCATGCTTAGATGCTTTCAGCACTTATCCCGTCCGCACGTAGCTACCCAGCTATGCCTTTGGCAAGACAACTGGTACACCAGCGGTGCGTCCATCCCGGTCCTCTCGTACTAAGGACAGCTCCTCTCAAATTTCCTGCGCCCGCGACGGATAGGGACCGAACTGTCTCACGACGTTCTGAACCCAGCTCGCGTACCGCTTTAATGGGCGAACAGCCCAACCCTTGGGACCGACTACAGCCCCAGGATGCGATGAGCCGACATCGAGGTGCCAAACCTCCCCGTCGATGTGGACTCTTGGGGGAGATAAGCCTGTTATCCCCGGGGTAGCTTTTATCCGTTGAGCGATGGCCCTTCCATGCGGAACCACCGGATCACTAAGCCCGACTTTCGTCCCTGCTCGACTTGTAGGTCTCGCAGTCAAGCTCCCTTGTGCCTTTACACTCTACGAATGATTTCCAACCATTCTGAGGGAACCTTTGGGCGCCTCCGTTACTCTTTAGGAGGCGACCGCCCCAGTCAAACTGCCCACCTGACACTGTCTCCCACCCCGATAAGGGGCGCGGGTTAGAATTTCAATACAGCCAGGGTAGTATCCCACCAACGCCTCCACCGAAGCTAGCGCTCCGGCTTCTCAGGCTCCTACCTATCCTGTACAAGCTGTACCAAAATTCAATATCAGGCTGCAGTAAAGCTCCACGGGGTCTTTCCGTCCTGTCGCGGGTAACCTGCATCTTCACAGGTACTATAATTTCACCGAGTCTCTCGTTGAGACAGTGCCCAGATCGTTACACCTTTCGTGCGGGTCGGAACTTACCCGACAAGGAATTTCGCTACCTTAGGACCGTTATAGTTACGGCCGCCGTTTACTGGGGCTTCGGTTCAAAGCTTCGCTTGCGCTAACCTCTCCCCTTAACCTTCCAGCACCGGGCAGGTGTCAGCCCCTATACTTCGCCTTGCGGCTTCGCAGAGACCTGTGTTTTTGCTAAACAGTCGCCTGGGCCTATTCACTGCGGCTTTTCTGGGCTATTCACCCTAAAAAGCACCCCTTCTCCCGAAGTTACGGGGTCATTTTGCCGAGTTCCTTAACGAGAGTTCTCTCGCACACCTTAGGATTCTCTCCTCGCCTACCTGTGTCGGTTTGCGGTACGGGCACCTTACATCTCACTAGAGGCTTTTCTTGGCAGCGTGGAATCAGGAACTTCGGTACTATATTTCCCTCGCCATCACAGCTCCGCCTTAATGGAAACGGGATTTGCCTCGTTTCCGGCCTAACTGCTTGGACGCGCATATCCAACAGCGCGCTTACCCTATCCTTCTGCGTCCCCCCATCGTTCAAACGATGTATAGGTGGTACAGGAATATCAACCTGTTGTCCATCGCCTACGCCTTTCGGCCTCGGCTTAGGTCCCGACTAACCCTGAGCGGACGAGCCTTCCTCAGGAAACCTTAGGCATTCGGTGGAAGGGATTCTCACCCTTCTTTCGCTACTCATACCGGCATTCTCACTTCTAAGCGCTCCACCAGTCCTTCCGGTCTGACTTCAACGCCCTTAGAACGCTCTCCTACCATCGACACCATACGGTGTCAATCCACAGCTTCGGTGATACGTTTAGCCCCGGTACATTTTCGGCGCGGAGTCACTCGACCAGTGAGCTATTACGCACTCTTTAAATGATGGCTGCTTCTGAGCCAACATCCTGGTTGTCTAAGCAACTCCACATCCTTTTCCACTTAACGTATACTTTGGGACCTTAGCTGGTGGTCTGGGCTGTTTCCCTTTCGACTACGGATCTTATCACTCGCAGTCTGACTCCCAAGAATAAGTATTTGGCATTCGGAGTTTGACTGAATTCGGTAACCCGTTGGGGGCCCCTAGTCCAATCAGTGCTCTACCTCCAATACTCTCATCTTGAGGCTAGCCCTAAAGCTATTTCGGAGAGAACCAGCTATCTCCAGGTTCGATTGGAATTTCTCCGCTACCCACACCTCATCCCCGCACTTTTCAACGTGCGTGGGTTCGGGCCTCCATTCAGTGTTACCTGAACTTCACCCTGGACATGGGTAGATCACCTGGTTTCGGGTCTACGACCTCATACTCATTCGCCCTATTCAGACTCGCTTTCGCTGCGGCTCCGTCTTATCAACTTAACCTCGCATGAAATCGTAACTCGCCGGTTCATTCTACAAAAGGCACGCCATTACCCATTAACGGGCTTTGACTACTTGTAGGCACACGGTTTCAGGATCTATTTCACTCCCCTTCCGGGGTGCTTTTCACCTTTCCCTCACGGTACTGGTTCACTATCGGTCACTAGGTAGTATTTAGCCTTGGGAGATGGTCCTCCCTGCTTCCGACGGGATTTCTCGTGTCCCGCCGTACTCAGGATCCACTCAGGAGGGAACGAAGTTTCAACTACAGGGTTTTTACCTTCTTTGACGGACCTTTCCAGATCACTTCATTTACCCCGTTCCTTTGTAACTCCATGTTGAGTGTCCTACAACCCCAAGAGGCAAGCCTCTTGGTTTGGGCTAATTCCGTTTCGCTCGCCGCTACTCAGGAAATCGCATTTGCTTTCTCTTCCTCCGGGTACTTAGATGTTTCAGTTCCCCGGGTCTGCCTTCAGTACCCTATGTATTCAGGTAAAGATACTGTTCCATTACGAACAGTGGGTTTCCCCATTCGGAAATCTCCGGATCAAAGCTTACTTACAGCTCCCCGAAGCATATCGGTGTTAGTCCCGTCCTTCATCGGCTCCTAGTGCCAAGGCATCCACCGTGCGCCCTTTCTAACTTAACCGTTAAAAAAGATCTTACTGATGCTTTGAAAAAATTAATTGCCTTCTATCTATTATCTAGTTTTCAAGGAACAAAGAAGAAAGAATTCCATCACTACGTGATGAGATCTTTCGAATCTGAATGAATTACTCATTCAAAACTGAACAAAACAAAAGCGCTCTCGTATTTATCCTTAGAAAGGAGGTGATCCAGCCGCACCTTCCGATACGGCTACCTTGTTACGACTTCACCCCAATCATCTGTCCCACCTTAGGCGGCTGGCTCCATAAAGGTTACCTCACCGACTTCGGGTGTTACAAACTCTCGTGGTGTGACGGGCGGTGTGTACAAGGCCCGGGAACGTATTCACCGCGGCATGCTGATCCGCGATTACTAGCGATTCCGGCTTCATGTAGGCGAGTTGCAGCCTACAATCCGAACTGAGAATGGCTTTATGGGATTCGCTTACCTTCGCAGGTTTGCAGCCCTTTGTACCATCCATTGTAGCACGTGTGTAGCCCAGGTCATAAGGGGCATGATGATTTGACGTCATCCCCACCTTCCTCCGGTTTGTCACCGGCAGTCACCTTAGAGTGCCCAACTGAATGCTGGCAACTAAGATCAAGGGTTGCGCTCGTTGCGGGACTTAACCCAACATCTCACGACACGAGCTGACGACAACCATGCACCACCTGTCACTCTGTCCCCCGAAGGGGAACGCCCTATCTCTAGGGTTGTCAGAGGATGTCAAGACCTGGTAAGGTTCTTCGCGTTGCTTCGAATTAAACCACATGCTCCACCGCTTGTGCGGGCCCCCGTCAATTCCTTTGAGTTTCAGCCTTGCGGCCGTACTCCCCAGGCGGAGTGCTTAATGCGTTAGCTGCAGCACTAAAGGGCGGAAACCCTCTAACACTTAGCACTCATCGTTTACGGCGTGGACTACCAGGGTATCTAATCCTGTTTGCTCCCCACGCTTTCGCGCCTCAGTGTCAGTTACAGACCAGAAAGTCGCCTTCGCCACTGGTGTTCCTCCAAATCTCTACGCATTTCACCGCTACACTTGGAATTCCACTTTCCTCTTCTGCACTCAAGTTCCCCAGTTTCCAATGACCCTCCACGGTTGAGCCGTGGGCTTTCACATCAGACTTAAGGAACCACCTGCGCGCGCTTTACGCCCAATAATTCCGGACAACGCTTGCCACCTACGTATTACCGCGGCTGCTGGCACGTAGTTAGCCGTGGCTTTCTGGTTAGGTACCGTCAAGGTACCAGCAGTTACTCTGGTACTTGTTCTTCCCTAACAACAGAACTTTACGACCCGAAGGCCTTCTTCGTTCACGCGGCGTTGCTCCGTCAGACTTTCGTCCATTGCGGAAGATTCCCTACTGCTGCCTCCCGTAGGAGTCTGGGCCGTGTCTCAGTCCCAGTGTGGCCGATCACCCTCTCAGGTCGGCTACGCATCGTCGCCTTGGTGAGCCATTACCTCACCAACTAGCTAATGCGCCGCGGGCCCATCTATAAGTGACAGCTAGAGGCCGTCTTTCCATCTTCTCTCATGCGAGAAAAGAACGTATCCGGTATTAGCTCCGGTTTCCCGAAGTTATCCCAGTCTTATAGGCAGGTTGCCCACGTGTTACTCACCCGTCCGCCGCTAATCTCAGGGAGCAAGCTCCCATCGATTCGCTCGACTTGCATGTATTAGGCACGCCGCCAGCGTTCGTCCTGAGCCAGGATCAAACTCTCCGAAGAAATGTTTGACTTGCTCATTTTGCTTTTTGATAGTGTGTGCTCACTTAAAAAATTAACGTTGGCGCTTTGTTTTGTTCAGTTTTCAAAGAGCAATTTCATCGTTGTTCTTTCGAACAACTTGTTTATTCATCATAACACGCTATTGATTAGTTGTCAACTTCTGCGAAGTTTTTAACTTATTTTAAATCGCTGTGTTTTTCAGCGACCATTTCATCTTAACACTTTCATAATAAGAAGTCAATAGTTATTATTTCTTCTACCAAAAGTGGATGAAGTTTTTTGTTTGTCGTACTTGGTGCTTATTTATATTAATCCTATTCCACTTGAAAGTCAACGATTATTCCTATTTTTATAGTTTTTATTTTGTTAGGCATTTTAACAACCTCTTAGATCGGTATTTTAGTAAACATATATTATAGAAGGAGTTGTATTAATTGAAACCAAGCTAGATTTCTTTGTTATATTTAGGTACTCGCGTCAACGTATATCTTCCACAAGTATTTGCAGCCCTGTTTTTTTCTTGCCTTAAGTACCTTCTTGATGTATTGAACAAGAAACATAACCAAGTTGACTTTCTAAATCTTGTTATGATATTATATAACCAAGTAATATAATCGGAATAGTTAATATTGTTAAAAAGACAGAGTCTAATAATCAATAACCCCTTTTTTAATAGATTATGATTTAAAGGAGATGGAGATATGACAGCAGCAAAGGTAATACCAGGTGCAGAATCTTTTTTCCTCCCTGGCAATTCTATCGGAATCCTCATTTGCCATGGCTTTAATGGAACACCACAAAGTGTAAGGTATTTAGGTGATAACCTTGCTGCCAAAGGCTATACAGTCTATGCTCCACGTTTGAAGGGCCATGGAACCGATGAGCTGGATATGGAAACGAGCCATTATCAAGATTGGGTACATGATGTCGAGACTGCCTATGCAAAGCTAAAGCAAACCTGCACATATGTATTTGCAATAGGACAATCAATGGGCGGCGCCCTTGTTTTGGATTTAGCGACAAAAGTACCTTGTGAAGGAATTCTCACTATTAACGCCGCACTTCAAGTTCCTGAGTATGAAATCTATCGTAACCAACCGGTTCCGCGTTTCATTCCTGAAGGTGAGCCTGACGTAAAAGACGATACTGTTACTGAAATCACTTATGACCAAGTTCCCTCAAAAGCAATTAATCAGTTACTTGATATTATGGAGCATACAAGTCAACAGCTCGAAAACATTAGCTGCCCGATACTTCTTTTTCATTCTCCAGAAGATCACGTTGTACCAGCCCGCTGTTCCAATCAAATATACGATACTGTATTGTCCCTTGATAAGGAATTAATCGCCCTTGAAAATTCCTATCATGTTGCTTCGTTGGATTATGATAAAGATCAAATCATTGAACAGGCTTATCGGTTCATTCAAATTCACAGTAAAAAGGCAACAATCGCTTCATAAATGATTCTTATATACAACTTGGTTTACTCGACCTATACACGGGTATATATAGTATATAAAGAAAAAGGAGGCAGCATAATGAGTAGTTTATCAGACAAAGTAAAAAGTACGGTCAATAAAGTAAAAGGCGAAACAAAAGACCAGGTCGGTAACGCGAAAAATGATCCTCACTTACAAGCAGAAGGTAAAGTTGATAAATTAAAAGGCAATCTCCAAGACGCTGTTAGTAAATTGAAAAATAAACGTTAATTAGCAAATTAAAATCGCAGGATACTACATTGAATCTCTCCTATTCAAGAACATTCACAATTTCCACACCCCCTTATATACAGAAGAGGCTGCAGGTATAAACTGCAGCCTCTTCCTTTTTCAATTAGCTTGAATTACAACAACACACATATCATCCGGCTGGTCTTGTTGCATTTCAGGGGGCATAACAAAATCAATAGGAGCGGTTTCCTTGATATCAAACCAACTCGTTGAGACCGCTTCTTGTATTTGATTCAGCCCTTCGGTGCCATCCCGATCGATAGCCTCCATGACTCCATCTGTAAATAACAGAAGTTGAATTCTGTCTTCATAATGAATGATTGATTTCTCTATATTCATCTCAGTGAAGAATCCCACAGGACATGTCCCTTTTGAAAGAGAAGCCACTTTTCCATCATCCATTAAAGCGAAGCCTGGAGGATGTCCAGCGTTAACATATTCCACTGTTTTTTGCTCTGTATCAATAATCATATAAATCGCTGTAAAATAATAGTGCACTTGGTTATCTTCTTTATTAAGGACACTCATCCAGTGATTCATTTCGTTTATGACTGCAACAGGATCTGTATGTGTCCGAATCGCATCCCTCAAAACAGAGGAAATAAACATACAAACAAGTGAAGCGGATATTCCATGTCCCATCATATCAAGCAGAATGATTCCATATCGATTTTCATCAATGCGATGCCAATAGTACATGTCTCCCGCTAACTTATTTGCAGGTAAGTATGAGGCTTTGATAGTTAAGTGGTCATTGTGAATGGGCTCACTTAAGAGACTGCTTTGGACCTGCATCGAGAGATCTAATTCATTACGAATTTTTTCATCCTGCATTTTATGCCAATCTTTTTCATATTTAAGCCTTAATCCCACACGAATCCGGGCCAACAAGTCAATTTTATTAATAGGCTTCATTATATAATCAATACCGCCCACATCAAGCGCCTCGGCCACCTTGTTTGAATCTTCAAGTGCGGTCACAAAAATCACGGGTATATCTTTAAGGTGTGGGATATTTTGAAGTCGTCTGCACGCCTCTATTCCATCGATTTCAGGCATCATAATATCAAGCAGAATGATATCAACAGAAGTCTCCTTTGGTTTCAGACCATCCACCTGTAAATATTCAAACATCTCCACAGCAGAAGTTAATGATAGAAAATCCGTATAGCCAGCCCTCTTTAGAATTTTCTCTATAACGAAAAGGTTAACCTGGTTATCATCTACGATTAATATCGTCATTCTTTTATTCCCCTTTTGGCTTATATCGAGCGGCAAGTTTTTATCTTTATTATGTAAATGCGTTTCATTATTGTGGTTCCCTATAGGGTAGTTTCCATTTTATTATAACGAAGCTCAGTCTCTTTTAATAATAATAAACCACTTTATCATCACATTCGCAGACCAATTCATTATATATACCCGTTACTATGACACTCTAAACATATTATAAGAATTTTTTTGTATCACCCAAAAACAGGGTGAAAACATATTACTAGTTGCCCCTAATAAAAAGAGGAGTCCGCTAGATATGCGAACTCCCCCTTCTTATAATTTCCGATAAATCCGTTCCTTTGAATCAAAGTCCTCATAATCTTCCGATAAGTAAGATGTATGAAGTGTTTCCTTACTACCAACTGCAAGAAAGCCTTCTTTACTAAGACTGTCATAAAACAAATGGTTTACATAGGTTTGTAATTCACCGGTAAAGTAAATCATCACATTTCGGCACAAGATAATATGAAACTCATTGAATGAACCATCAGTGACCAAATTATGCTGGAAAAACACTATGTTTTTAAGAAGGCTAGAATTAAGATAGGCATTTTGATAATCCGTCGTATAATACTCCGAAAATTCCTGTTTTCCGCCGGCCTGCAAATAGTTTTTTGTATAAGACTGCATTCTATTTAGCGGAAGTATCCCTTTTTCCGCATGACGGAGGACATCTTCATTCATATCAGTCGCATAAATTTTCGCCTTTTCATAAAGCCCCTCTTCCTTAAGAAGGATGGCCATTGAGAAGGCTTCTTCACCAGTCGAACAACCCGCATGCCAAATTCTAATTTCCGGAAGCTGTTTTAAAAGCGGTACAATTTTTAATCGAAAAGCTTTAAAGAAATCCGGGTCGCGAAACATTTCAGTAACGTTTATCGAAAAATCATTCAGAAGTTTCTCGACATACCCTTTTTCATATAAAACCATTTCAATCATTCCACTTATCCTACGAATATGGTCCAGCCTCATCCGATTTTCAACTCTCCGCTTTATAGAAGAACGCATATATTTCCGAAAATCGAAGCCGGAGACAGAATAAATGGCTTGCAATAATAATTCAATTTCTATATCTTCTCGTTCTTCAACAGTTAATGTATCCTTCATGAAAAACCTTCCTTACCCGTACTATCAATTAATTAGTCAGCCACACACGAAGAACTGATAGCAACTGATCTAATTTTAATGGCTTACTGACATAGTCGGACGCGCCAGCTTTCAGGCATTTTTCCCTATCGCCTTTCATCGCTTTAGCTGTTAAAGCGATGATTGGAAGATTCTCGAACTTATTCTGCTCGCGAATTCTAGTCATCGTTTCATAACCATCCATTCCTGGCATCATTATATCCATTAATATTGCATCTATATTATTCCCTTTTTCAAGAAGCTCCAAACATTCATAGCCATTTTCAGCCGTAAGGATTTCCATCCCCTCATGCTTCAGGGCATTTTTTAGTGCAAAGATATTACGGTGGTCATCATCGACGACCAGTACGGTTTTATTGCAGAATGGATTACCATTTTTCTTGCCGTCACCATCGAATATTACGACATCCTGTTCTTCCTGCTCTATAAAAGATTCGGTTGCTTCATGGGTAGCTGCTGCCACTTCAGGAGAAGCAGCTATTGCTTCGCCAACATGTTTGAAGCCCTCTGGCATGCTTGGAATAAAGAAGGTAAATGTACTACCTTGGCCTTCTTTACTATCTACAATGACCCAGCCTCCTAGCAGCTTAGCAAATTCACGACATATGGAAAGCCCAAGTCCTGTACCACCGTATTTTCTCATTGTAGCTCCGTCGCCTTGCTGGAACGCCTCAAAGATTAGTTTTTGCTTTTCTTTGGAAATTCCAATACCAGTATCCGCCACATTAATTTCAATCCAATTACTTGCACCTTTTGTTTGAATCCACTGTGCGACATTTTCTTCATCCGCTTTTTTAATTTGGACAGACACAGAACCTTTTTCCGTGAATTTAAATGCGTTGGACAATAAGTTTTTCAAGATTTGCTGGAAGCGCTGTTCATCCGTAAAGAAAATGTCCGGTACATTTTTATCTTTATTGATTAGAAAGTCGATGTTCTTTTTCTTCGCTACATGATCAAAGTTACGGTGCAATAGCTCAGGCAGCTCACTCATATTCATTTCGTCAAAGACAACTTCAAGTTTTCCAACTTCAACTTTTGATAAATCCAAAATATCATTAATCAATGTTAATAAATCTTGACCTGAAGAGTTAATAACACGAGCAAATTCCTGCTGCTCTTCATTTAATTTACTATCGTTAGGATCAGAAAGCATTTCAGATAAAATCAAAATACTGTTAAGCGGCGTCCGCAATTCATGGGACATATTAGCCATGAACTCCGATTTGTATTTTGAACTTAACTTTAATTCTTCTGCTTGTTTTTCAAGATTTAATTTTGCGACTTGAAGCTCTTTCGATTTATCTTCGGTTTCGCGATTTCTCTCTTCTAATTGTTCGTTAATCATCCGCAACTCTTCAGCCTGTGTTTGCAATTCCTCTGATTGGGCCTGCATTTCCTCTGACTGAGATTGTAACTCTTCCGATTGAGCCTGCAACTCTTCGGTCTGTGCCTGTGATTCTTTCAATAAACGCTCTATTTCCATCCGACCTTCTACGTTATTGATCGTGATGCCCAGAGTATCCAACACACGGGTTAAGAAACTTTTTTGCAACTTCGTAAAGGTCTCCAAACTTGCCAATTCAACCATTGCAATAACTTCATCCTCAAATACGACCGGTGCAATGACAATACTTTTAGGATTGACTTCCCCTAGCCCTGTTGTAACCAAATGGAAGTCTTCAGGAATATTTTCGATGAATTTCGATTTTCCTTCTTGGGCGCATTGGCCAATCAAACCTTCACCCAATTGGAATTCACGTCTGCCTGCATCCTCACCATCTCCTGCAAAGCTGGAAAGCTTTACAAAACGCATATCTTTTCCCTTTCCTCGCCTGACGTAAAACGCCCCAATGGACGCTCCCATCATAGGAGCAAGCCTTGTAATGAATCTGTCAGCAAGAACCTCCACATCAACAATACGCTGATACATGGTAGCAATATCTGCAACACGAGTCTGAATCCAGTTCTGTTCACTGATTTTTTCAGTGAAATCTTTCTCCTTTTGATTATAGGCTTCAAGCGATTCTGCCATATCATTGAAGGATTGAGCGATATCACCAATTTCATCTTTTGTTCGAACTGAAATTCTTGGTACTACCGATAAGTTTTTAAAATCAATATTCTTGATGACTTTCGTAATGGATTGCAAATCTTTTGATGTGCTGCGAATCATCCAAACCATCGTTACTGAAATAACTAAAATGCTAAGAATAACAGCGAAGATTGTGAAACTAATCATATCTTCATAGGTTTGTTTCGCATTCCTTAAGGTTTCTTTCATAACGCCTTCTTGGTAATCTTTAAAGTCATCCATCGCGCTGATAACTTTTGTCCGCTTTTCCCGCTGATCTCTCATCAACCTGGAAATATTTTTAGAAGAATTTTCTTCTTGTATATTTTGAATAATCTCAGTCTCTGTTATGGAGTAAGATGTATATTGAGTCTCAAACTCTTTCAACAATTGCTTTGCTTTTACTTTATTTAAAGTACCTGATAATTCAGCAATTTGTGATTCAATCAAACTATGATTCTCTTTTATAATTTCTAGACTATTGGCTCTTTCTTCTTTATTCGCATCATCAGCTGCAAACAAAATTTCACGGTCTGACCTTGAAAACAACTGACGGATTTCCATCGAAGCTTGAACTTTTTCATAGCGGTTTTCAACTATTTCGGTCATACTGCTCTTTAAATTGTTAAGCGTAAACATCATGAAAGAAAGTAATATAGCCAAGAAAAGCAAGATTAAACCGAATCCTAACATTTGCTTCCTCTTAAAACCCATTTTTCCGCCTACCTTCTTTTCTTAATTTATAATCAGCCAGAAAAAGAATGTCTTTGCAAAGATAAATCTTATTACTAACATTCCAATATATTTATATTTAGATAGATTTAATGTCTCACTCTACATTTTAACATTTCCATAGTATAAATTGTGACCTACAGCGTTATTATTCATGAATTCCTTTTCCATTAGAGTAGTAGTCTACCTTTTTAATTGTAAGAAAATCCAAAGCACATTGTGTTCGAATCCATACTCAATTATTAATTCATTATTTAGTAAAATTATAAAAACCGAAAGCTTTCGCTTTCGGTTTTTCATGATTATTAAATTTTCTTAACTTCAACATATAAGACATGATGGCCATCCATCTCTTTTACGGTAAATTCAAAGCCGGCATATTCTATTCTATCGCCGACTGCAATTTCAAATCGCCCTGTTAGGAACCAGCCGCCCAATGTATCTATATCTTCTTCTGGTAATTCTATTGCAAGGGTATCATTAACATCTTCGACCAATGTTTTTGCATCAAAAACATAATGTCCCTCATCAATTTTTTGAATAAGCGGCCGTTCGTCTTGGTCAAATTCATCTCGTATTTCTCCGACGATTTCTTCGAGAATGTCTTCAACCGTAACAAGACCTGCAGTACCGCCATATTCATCTGTTAAAACGGCCATATGAATCCGTTCCTTCTGCATTTTCAGTAGTAAATCATGAATTGCGATTGTTTCAAGAACACGAATAATTGGTGTTACAAATGAATCAACCGTCAATTCTGAAACATTTTCTTCTGTAATTGTTGCTGTATAAAGACGCTTGATATTGACCATACCCACTACATTATCTTTATCACCGTCTATAACAGGATAACGAGTGTATTGCTCTTCTTGAATGAGTTCAACAACTTCCAATAAGGGCATACCTTTTTCAATTACGGTCATTTCCGTTCGAGGAACCATAATCTCATTGGCAATACGCTCATCAAATTCAAAAATTTGGTTTACATATTTATATTCTGATTGATTAATCTCACCGCTTTTATAGCTTTCTGATAAAATAATGCGCAGTTCTTCTTCTGAGTGAGCCATTTCAGATTCAGAAGCAGGCTTTAACCCGAACATGCCTGTAAGAACACGAGCAGAACCATTCAATAACCAAATAAATGGGTACAAAATACGATAAAACAGAATTAATGGCTTTGAAAACATTAATGTTACTTCCTCAGCCTTTTGAATCGCAACTGTTTTTGGTGCTAGTTCCCCGACTACAACGTGAAGGAATGTGACAGAACCAAACGCGATCACGAAAGAGATAATATGACTTACGGACTCATCTAATCCCCATCTTAAAAACAATGGTCTAAATATTGCCTCCACCGTAGGTTCACCCAGCACCCCTAAACCTAATGCGGTTACTGTAATCCCCAATTGACAAGCAGATAAGTACTCATCAATATGTGTGGTTACTTTCTTGGCTGCAAGTGCATTTCTATGTCCTTCTTCAATCAATTGATTAATGCGAGAACTTCTGACTTTTACGATTGCAAATTCTGAGGCAACAAAAAATGCCGTTAATGCTATTAATACAGCTACTGCTAATAATTTTATAAAAATCTCCAATATGTGCGGGTTTACCATGTATATACCCTACCTTGAGTAATACCAAGGAATAGGCAAACACGGTTTAATCCCAAGCACCTCCTGTGTAAATGGTTAATGTCCATTTCAAAAACAAACTGAATTTTAACATGAATGCCGCATCCCAACCATTTTGTGAAGATGTCCTTTATTAATATGCACCTTAGTACAGTAAACTATCGAGAATAAATCTGGATTATACTAACAACACTAATAATGATTGGATTAAGGCAATGCTTTCGTGAGAAATCTGTTTTTTTAGAAGAAGTTCATTTTTTTCGTCCTTTTCAATCAGCCTGATTACTTCCCGTAGCTCCTCATTCAAGCCATCCAGTTTACTTTTCAGTTGAAGTCCTGTTTCCTCAATGGCAGATGAAACTTCCTTGTCCTGGTTAAATAGTTCCTTTATATCTTCTAATGAAAGGTTTTTTCTTTTATACTCCTCAATACGGTGAAGCCGTTCAAGTTCCCTGACTGAATAATAACGGTAGTTAGAGGCGGAACGTTCTGCTTTTAGCAGGCCCATGTTTGTATAGTAATCAACAGTTCTCTTCGTAACATTCGCCATTTCCGCCAACTCGCCAATTTTCAACGTCTCGATCCCAATATAACCCCTCCCAACCGTCACGTGATGGTTTAGACACTAATACATTGTCTTTTGTTCCACCCTGACATTAAATTCTATTCTCTAATCGTACATTATTTTTACTCAAAATAAAAATATTTAATATTGGATAAAAAGATACTTTTTTTAGTTACACATCTTTACACTCCACAAGTAAACAAAAAACCGATTATTTCCAATAACCGGTTTAATTTATCATTCTATTTTATGCAGTTTATTTTTTTGTTTTAGCTGAAAATTGATTGCTCAATATTTTAGGACCGCATTGGCATATTGAAGAATGCTTTAGTTTTTTTATTGGTGTACCGCATGTTTGACAAACTTTTGTTACCATTATACCGTCCTCCTACTTTAACTAATTGTTATATATTATATTATACTGTTTTAATAATAATAATCAATACTAAATTAAAATTATTACAAATAAGAAGGTTGAGTTTTGATTTTATAGGCTTTGTTATCATTCCCACTTAACAAGTAGCTATAATAAAGATAAAAGATAAAATATAATAAAACTCATCAGGGAGGTTGGCATTCAAATGACGAGTGAAATTCGTTCTATTCCCCGTCCCTTAGTACGCACGAATCAATGGGTCATATTTTCAAGTGTGGTGACTGCCTTACTAACCGGTCAAATATGGATATTAGCGATTCCGTTTACAGCAGGACTTTTAGGGCTTATCTTTAATTTCAATCCGATTATGCGGCTTGCAAAGCTCTTCTTGAAAAAGCGGCCTTCTGATTATATTCCGGAAGATCATTCACAACAGCAATTCAACCAAGTTATTGCAGTCGTTTGCTTGGGACTTGGATTAATTTCTTTCTTGCTTGGTTGGACCGTTTCAGGATATATTTTTACGGTGATGGTCGGACTTGCTTCTTTCATAGCCATCCTTGGATTCTGCATTGGTTGCTTTATCCTCTATCAATGGAAACAATATTCCTATCGCCGATCTCTGCGCTAGATACTACAAAAGAGGACTGACATTTGAAGTGAACCCAAAAAGTTAGACACTTTATTTAATTAGGCAGCCTTGAGGGCATGAACCCGGTAATCTACCGGGCTCATGCCTTTTAATTTTACCTTGATTCGTTGATGATTGTAGTAATGGATATATTCTTCTAATTCTTGTTTGAAATGCTCCATGCTTTCAAATTCTTGAAGATAAAGTAACTCTGATTTTAATAGGCCAAAGAAGTTTTCTATGACCGCATTATCGAGACAATTTCCTTTACGGGACATGCTTTGTGTAATGTTATGTCTTTTCAAATCATGCGAATATTGTTTCATCTGGTAATGCCAGCCCTGATCTGAATGAAGAATGGGTGAATCTTTCGATTCCAAGCGGTCAAAGGCTTTCTCCAGCATTTTGGAAACGAGGGGATAAACAGGCCGAGATTCGATATTATAGGCGATGATTTCTCCATTAAACAGATCAAGAATGGCCGATAAGTATAGTTTCTCCCCAGCTAGATGGAATTCTGTGACGTCTGTCACCCATTTTTCATTTGAGTTTGCCGCCTTGAAATCACGTGCTAGAATGTTGGGCGCAATCTTGCCGATTTTCCCTTTGTACGAACGGTATTTCTTCATGCGAACCAATGACTTCAATCCTAGTTCATTCATCAATCGGAGAACTGTTTTATGATTGATGCGAGCACCTCGGTTACGTAATTCTAGTGTGATACGCCGATACCCATAACGCCCTTTATGCGTATGGAAAATCTCTTTGATAAGGGATTTCATTTCTGTGTATTTATCCTTACGCCCGAAGGCGTTTACCCAATAATAGTACGTACTCCGTGCCATTTTAGAAATGGATAGAAGCAGATTTAAATCAAATTGTTCCCTTAGTTCATGGACTACTTTCGCTTTGTCTTTCTTTGTAGGGCTTCCTTTTCTTGAACTAAGGCATTCAACTTTTTTAGATAGGCATTCTCTGCACGTAAGTATTCTAATTCGGCAAGAAGTGCTTCTTGAGAGCCTTTAGCTGGTGATGTTTTCTTGGTTTCTTTTTTCATGGATAGACGCCCCTTTTTCTTTGGTTTAAGGGCGTCTATACCTCCTTCCTTCAACTGATTTGACCATTTCAAAAGTGTAGAATCGGAAGGAAGATTATAGTGTACAGCGGTCTCGCTGATCGATGCCCCATAATCGTTCATATATTTAAGTACCTCTAGTTTAAAGGGCAGAGTGTAATTTGTATAGGATGAAGCAATTCCTTCCATCCCATGTTCTAGATAGCGAGCGACCCATCTCTTCAAAGGGGATAAACCTACATTTCTTTCTTGTGCAATGGATTTATAGGATTTTTTCCCCTCCAAGTACTCTAAAACTGCATGTAATTTTTCGTCTATCGTATATTTAGTCAAAAAAACTGCACCTCCAATTGTTAGATGTTGTCTAACAATTGGGGTGCAGTTCAATTCGTCAGTCCCTTTTTTTATTCAGATGCATGTACAGAATTGTTTTTTTTAACCCAATAGGTAGCCAGTAAGATCAACAGAATTAATACAGCTTGCGGCAGTATCGTTTCTACTGTCGGATAAAGTCCTATCCATTCTACAAACGGGAAGGAAGTAATCGTATGTGTCTTCAGCACTTGTGAAACTTGAAGTGAATGAATAGAGACCCCAAGAATCTTAAATGCCAAAACATAGATGAGTATCGTTGCTCCTTTAAAGAATAGGGTAATCGGTAGTTTCACGCTGTAACGTAGCATGATAAAACCAATCACTACTAATATGAGGAAGGCAATTGCAATCCCGCTTAATAGCTGCTTCAATTCCATATACGGCGCCATTCCTGCATAAAAGATAATTGTCTCCGCACCTTCACGGAAAATGGATAGAAAGCTAATTAAAGCAAACGAGACGATACTACCTGTAGCAATTGCTTGGTCCATTCGCTTGCCAATATAACGATTCCATGCATGGATATTCGATTTACTATGGAGCCAAAGGCCAATTGTCAACATCATCAATACTGCCACTATTCCAGTGATTCCCTCAATGTACTCACGGCTTGACGCAGCCGTAATTTGAGAGAAAACAATATTGATGATGACCGCAAAGATGGTACTCGCGGCTAATCCAGCACCGACCCCTGTCCAAATCCATTTTTGTTTGTCAGCTTGTCCAATTTTCTTTAGAAAAGACAATAATGTCGCTACAATCAAGAGTGCTTCTAGCCCCTCCCGTAAAAGAATCAAAGCAGCATCCCATGTTGTATAGCTCGTATCATCAATCAAGGGTAGCAACCGGGTGTTTAAATCCGAAACGATATCCTTCGCTTCCTCTGCTTTTATCTTTTTCGATTGTAACAAGCTGATTGCGGTCGGAACTTTTGTTTCCATATCACTGTACAACTTGCTGTCTCTTGTTGAAACTTCCCCTTCGACATTAGGCCAAATTGTTAAAATTTCATTTAACTGATCAATCGCCGAATCGATATCATTTTTTTCAATATCGGCTACGCTTCCTTGTAAGAGTTGTGTAACATCTCCAAGTGAATAAGTCACCTTCTGGTCTTCTTCTTCAACCTTACCAGCAAGAAAATCCTCCATTAAACCTTTTAATTCAGTAAGATTCGTTAAGGCTTTTTCCGAATCAGGAGGATCCTGTGTAATGGCTATCCGCACAAAGGCCATAGCTGTTTCAATCTTACCGTATGAAGCAACACTTTCCTCCCGGACAACAACCTCAGCGTCAGTCCATTGATTCAGCAGGTTTGCATATTGACTCTTAGCTTGAACAAAGTCTCCTTCAGCTATCGTTGCATCCAACTCATCAATTAATGGGATTAACGCTTGTAACCGGTCTTTATAGTCCGTCTTATCTACTGGATTTTCCTCTGTATCATATGTAATTAGAGTACTTGATAAAGCCGATAATTGCTTTTTAATTTCATCTGCGTCTGCTTGGTTCTTCACAGCACTTTTTACAGCCAATAATTGCTTGTCAACTTTCTTCGCAACTTCACTGTCCGTTTTTATCATTTTCCATTCTTTTTCAAATTGAGCTATATTATCCGAAACTGCGTCAAGGTCGCCGGATTTTGTCTTCATTAAACTATCGCCAATATAGACAAAAAGCTGATCATGATTTTCACCTGCTGAAACAACTCGTACTGCAGATGAAATAAATAAAAGACTGACTATTAAAACCAATATCCCACTTTTCCATTTAGAAACAGTCATACTGGTCCCTCCTTATTTATGAACTAAAATCGCCAACCCGGATACGCATCCATGCTGGCGATTTTCTCGTCTATCTTTTAAAATTCAATTACCTAAAAAGGGATTCTCCGATATAGCCACCCTTTTTCACACCTGGCAAACAAGCAAATACAGCACTACCTCGGTGAATGATATATTCATTCAGCTTATCATTTTTCGCAAGGCGTTCCTGTATAGGAACAAATTGTTTACTTGGGTTGCGTTGATAACAAATGAACAGAAGGCCAGCGTTCAAGCTTCCTGTTTTAGGATCCATTCCATCCGCATATGAATAAGGACGCCGCAGAATCTTTGCTTTTCCGTCCCCCCTGGATAGACTCATATGCGAATCTTCTGGAATAATCCGATTTCCATTCTTATCTTTAGCTTCTAAATCAACCTTATCAAATTCATTCTTCATCCCTAATGGAGCTCCACTGTCACGGTGACGGCCAAATGTATTTTCCTGCTCTTTCAATATAGTACGGTCCCATACTTCAATGTACATCTGAATTCGGCGTACAACCATATAACTGCCGCCAACAAGCCAGTCTGGACCATCCCCAGCCTTTACCCAAACATGTTCATTCATTTCACTGCTGTTCTTCTTATCCGGATTGGCAGTTCCGTCCTTAAACCCGAATAAGTTACGCGGTGTTGTTTTTTGAGAATCGGCTTGTTTAGTACGTTGGAAACCTGTTTGGGCCCAATGAATAATCGTTTTCCCTCTCCCGATTCTCACTAAGTTCCTAACGGCATGAAAAGCAACCTGAAGATCATCTGCACATGCTTGAATACAAATATCTCCGCCGCTCCAAGAATCTTCTAACGCATCTAAAGGGAATTTGGGCAGATCCTTTAATTCAGCAGGCTTTTTCGATTTCAAACCAAACCGATCTTTACCATTCTTCGTAAATAGGGTAGGACCCACTCCAAAAGTAATCGTCAAATTAGAAGGTGACAATTCTTTTGCTTCCCCAGTATCTTTTGGAGGCATACTAGTATTTAGAGAAGCTTCACCTACCAATTTTCCCTCTGTCATCTGAGCCGCTGCTTCTGTCCAGTCCTTAAATAGCTGGATTAAGTCGGATTTATTATCTGTCGTAACTTCCAGTGCTGCAAAATAAAGGTTATCCTGAGCTTCAGTAGTAATGCCCGCTTGATTTGTCCCATAAAATGGAACAACATTATTAGTTTGTCCATTTGCCTTCGAATCAGATAGATTCAAAAGCCCACCAAATCCAGAGGCTCCTATCACGACTCCGACCCCACCAACTCCTGCTGTTTTCAACATATTGCGACGACTTACTTTTTTAGTAAAAAGCGAAGTTTCGTCATTTGGCGTGTTTTCTTTCAATTATGATTCCTCCGTTACAATCCCTATTTGCGAAAGTGGTTCAGCTAATGCATCAATGGCTTGGCTTAGCTCTTTAACCTCAGATTCTTTTAAATCCGTATAAGAGGTATAGCCATTACCTTCTTTATGCTTCTCAAGCAAGCTGTATACATCGTCAAAACGTTGTTGGATTTCCGTTACAAGCTTTTCGTCTTTTTCTTTAAGAGCTGGTGTAAGAAGTTCGTAGATTTTTTCGGCACCTTCTACATTTGCAACAAAGTCATATAAATCTGTATGAGAGTATCGATCCTCTTCTCCAGTTACCTTACTCGTAGAAACTTCATTTAATAAATCAACCGCACCTGTGATTAATAAATCCGGTGTGACCTCAACAGTTTCAACTTTGGCACGAAGCAAATTGACATCACTCATCAACTGATTTGCATACTCTTCATAACCTTTTGTTGTGTTTTCTTCCCATAAACCCATTTCAATCCGGTGGTATCCGCCCCACTCTTCATCTTTAACGTCCCCTTTACGCGCATCAATTTTGGGATCAAGATCGCCAAATACTTCTGCAATTGGTTCAGCTCTCTCATAATGCATACGGGCCGGTGCGTATACTTCCTTCGCTTTTTCAATATCACCAGACGTTACAGCTGTCGTAAACTCTTCAGTCGCTTTTACAAACTCCTCTATTTCACCAATCGCATATTCCCGATATTCGCTAGATACATCATCTAAAGCACTCGCACTTGCACTCGTTTCTTTGGCATTCTTGTCTGCCGGTTTTACTTCTTCCTTTTCCTGTGAACAGCCAAATAGTAGGCTAGTAGATAGTAAGACTGCTAATGATGCCTTTGTTTTCTTCATATATGAATCTCCCTTTTAAATGAATTCTAGATTCATATTAGCAGACAATGAAAATCATTATCAATATAAATTTTGTTGAAAACGAGACATTTTTCATATGTTGTGGAAGAATTTGTTATATCTCTAACGTTTTTCTTTCTCATTAAAAAGGGAAAAACGCCTATTTCACACTCCTCATATCTCTAAAAGTAAAAAGGGTAGCCTTTATTTCAGCCACCCTTCCCGTTCACTCATTAACTTGTCATTTTCCTTGTCCATAATTTCTGAGATATCCTCCACAAATTGAAGGATAAATGTAAGCTCTTGCTCATTATAAGCGGAACATAGATTTTTGGTAGCCGTAGAGAGTGATTGATAATGCGATTTGATCTGTTCTTGTCTTGCGGGCATCGGGACAATCATTACCCGCCTTCCATCCAATTGATCTCGTTCCCTTTTTACATAGCAAGATTTTTCAAGACGATCGATTAGCGCCGTTACCGAGCCCGTGCTCAACCCCGTAATTTTCGATAGTTCACCGGCGGTTATCGGTCCTGTTTCATTCAATATCTCAGCAGTCTTTAAGTCCGTATGGGTAACTCCTATTTTTTGGGCCATGTTTTGTTGAAATAAAACCGATCTCATTCCATATCTTTTCAGACTATGCGTTAACTTCTCTAACAAATCTGCATTCACCATATTATCGCTTGACATAAAATACCACCCCTCTTACACTTAAATTTATCTTGATAATCAAGATAAATGATTTTATTTTATCTTAATGGTTATCATTCATTTATGTAAATAAAATTATGAAATATTAGTACGCACTAAGGAGGAAAATAAATGAAAGAACAAAAAAACCAAAAATTCATTGTTGCCGGTTTATTATTAGGTATCTTGATGTCAGCAATGGATAATACGATTGTTGCGACTGCCATGGGAACGATCGTTTCAGATTTAGGCGGTTTCGATAAGTTTGTCTGGGTGACATCCGCTTATATGGTCGCCACAATGGCAAGCATGCCAATTTTCGGTAAGCTTTCCGACATGTATGGACGGAAGAGGTTTTTTATTTTTGGCCTCGTAGTCTTTCTAATCGGCTCTGCATTATGTGGTATGGCTCAAAGCATAGTCCAGTTAAGTATTTTTCGGGCAATCCAGGGGATTGGTGGCGGCGCTTTAATGCCGATTGCTTTTACAATCATATTCGATATTTTCCCACCTGAGAAACGCGGAAAATTAACTGGGCTTTTCGGAGCTGTATTTGGAGCTTCAAGTGTATTGGGCCCGCTTTTAGGTGCTTATATTACAGAGTATTCTAGCTGGAACTGGATTTTCTATGTCAATGTTCCAATCGGAATCATTTCTTTATTTTTCATCATGCGATATTACAAAGAGTCAGCCAATACCCAGGAACAAAAAATTGATTGGGGTGGGGCAGCAACACTCGTTATTGCCGTTATTAGCTTAATGTTTGCCCTCGAACTGGGCGGAGAGTATGGTTGGGATTCATTTCCTATCATAGGTCTGTTTGCAAGCTTTTTAGTTTTCTTCATTTCTTTTTTCTTTTTCGAAAAAAGAGCAAAAGATCCTATCATTTCATTATGGTTATTTAAAAGACGGTTGTTTGCAACCTCTCAAATCTTGGCCATCCTATATGGCGGTACATTTATTATTTTAACTGTCTATATACCAATTTTCGTCCAAGCTGTTTACGGGGGATCTGCAACAAATGCCGGGTTAATTCTTACTCCCATGATGCTTGGTTCCGTCGTTGGTAGTGCAATTGGTGGGATATTCAATACAAAGACCAGCTTCCGCAACTTGATGACAATTTCTGTCGTCTGCTATTTTGCAGGAATGCTTCTGTTAGGGACAATTACCCCTGATACAAGCAGAACTTTACTAACACTTTACATGATTCTGACTGGCTTCGGCATGGGCTTTTCGTTCTCTCTTTTGCCTATTGCTTCGATTCATAATTTGGAACCGAGGTTTCGCGGATCGGCCAACTCTACAAACTCATTCCTACGTTCTTTTGGGATGACACTCGGTGTTACGATTTATGGAGCGATACAGAATAATGTATTCACAAGTAAAATGACAGACGCATTTAAAGGGATGCAGGGAGGACCGGACACATCAGTACTAATGGAGGACCCTCGTCAGCTCTTCCAATCAGATGCACGTGCCCAGATTCCGGACTTTATCCTAGATAAAATTGTTCATGCAATGTCTGATTCAATTTCCTTAATATTCACTTTGGCCCTCATCCCAATCGGTCTTGCTGCAATCACGGTTTTCTTTATGGGAAAAACAAGAGTAGAAACGCCTCCAAAAGAGGAATCGTTACAATAGACTAAAAAAGCGCTGGGCTTTCAGCGCTTTTTTAAGTTTTTATTAAGGAAAAGCGGGTACTATTTCAATAAAATACCTCTCTTCTATATGAATAGAAAGTAAAGTTTGCTGAAAAACTATTCTACTACTAAAATAATAAGTAACACAGTCACATACCGAGGTGAGAAATTTGAAGATTGTATGTTTTGGGGATAGTTTAACCAGAGGTATTTCTTATGTTAAAGGTCGGCTTCGCATTATTAAAGACAATTATCCGAACTCTTTAGCTAAGCTTACAGAATCGTTGCCATTCGTTGAAGTATTGAATAAAGGGGTTTTCAATGACAACTCCGACCTGCTAGTTAGCCGGATCGATAAAGATGTCATGTCAGAAAATCCTGATATCGTATTAATAGAGGTTGGTGGAAACGACTGTAACTTCCATTGGGATGAAGTCGCCAAAAATCCAGAAGGTGATCATGAGCCAATTGTTCCCATCGAACGGTACCTAGAAAATATTACTCATCTTGTCAAACAGGTTCAGGACAAGCATGTCACACCTTTTCTTTTAACCCTCCCACCACTAGATCCAGCTAGGTATTACCGGTCTATTGCTGAAAGGTTCGGGCCTTCAATCGGGCATTTTGTGTCCCAAGTCGGCGGAATTGAACATTGGCATGGAATGTATAACCGCCAATTGAAAAACCTCGCTGAAGAACTTAAGGTGCCACTGATTGATGTGCGTTCCTACATTAAATCCGCTGGCGACTTGAACCACTTAATTAGCGATGATGGCATCCACCTCACTTCCAAAGGATACCAACAAATGAGTATGGCCATATTCAGTGATTTACAGAAGCATATGGCAGGGAGAATTCTTCCACAATCTTAAACATGTAAAAAGGCAAAGCATTGGCGCTTTGCCTCTTTGGTATTACAAGCTTTTCACTTCTACATTTTCTGGAAGCTTGAAAGGGTTCTCGATATTGATACGATCATAAAACATCATCCCGTTTAAATGATCTAGCTCATGTTGAAACACGATAGCAGCAAAGCCCTTCAGCCGCATCTCGATTTGCTCACCTTTGCTATCCAATGCTTTAATTTTAACCCGTTCATAACGAGGTACATAGCCTTTTATATCACGGTCAACAGAAAGACAGCCTTCACTTTGCGGTAAATAAATCATCGTAGCTGAATGGCTGATTATTTTCGGGTTCACAACGGCATATTCAATCAGCTTCCCTTTTTCATCCGGAAAATACATAACAAACATGCGTTTATTCAAGCCAATCTGATTTGCCGACAAACCAACACCTTCACGCAAATTGTATTTCTTTTGAAGTTTTGGGTCTTGGCTATTTTTTAAATATTGCATCATGCACTCCAGCGTTTCACGATCTTCATCTGAAATCGGCAGGCTAACTTCATCCGTTACCTGGCGCAGAATTGGATCTCCTTCTCTGACGATATCCTTCATTGTAATCAAATAGTCTTTTATAAATTTACTCATAGAACTTCACACTCTTCTACCTTTTTATTTTTTCATGACTTAGACCATTTCACTTTAGCATTTCATTTTTAAAAAGTCTAATATGCAGGTTGAAAATAGACTAGTACTCATCCCTAAGTTATTGCCATTTCGCACCTTTACATTATTTACCTAGATTTCAAGGACTAAAGACCTATAGAATACACGTTTAAATATTCTATACTGAATATATATCCTTAAAGGAGATGAAAATTTGAACTCGAATTCTAAATTTGTCTCGAAGTTGCTGCCGTTCTTAACGGCTTTCATTGTGATAATAGGTGGAATTAGTTGGTATGTTGTAACTCAATCAAAGGAAATGGTTATTCCCTTTTCTTCTGTTGAAAAGACAATTAAAGCTCAAAATGGGGCCCTTGTCTCAATAGAAGAGAAACGAAACGGTACCCTTCACATCACTACACCAGATGGAGAATATGTTTCTAATATTCCCCCCAACAGTCAAATGATCAATAAACTAGTCGAAACTTATAATGTTCAATATTCATTCTCATCAACTAATAAGTCAGCATTATGGATTTTAGGTGGATTGATGGCAGCATTAGTCACAACCATTGTTATTATACAGAAAAGGTCAAAAGGTGGATTACTTATTGGCAGCAAGAAACAAAGCATTTCTGCTCCTAGAGCTTTGCCCGAGATAACTTTGGAGGATGTAGGCGGTTTGCAAACCGAAATCAAACAAGAAATCCTGCAAACCCTAACTACTCTAAAAGAACCAGAACGTTCAGCTAAAATTGGAATTAAGCCTCCTCAAGGCATTTTATTATACGGCCCCCCAGGAACTGGGAAAACGCTTCTTGCACAGGCAATTGCAAAAGAATTGGGTGCCAACTTCTTCTCAACAAGCGGTTCGGCCTTCAACGAAATGTTTGTCGGTGTTGGAGCAGCCCGTGTCCGTAGTCTTTTTCAAAATGCACGTAAGCAATCACCAGCTGTCATTTTCATTGACGAAGTAGACGCATTAGCGGGTAAACGGAAAGCTCATGGTGGAGAAGAAGGCGAAAAAACGCTGACTGAACTACTTGTCCAATTGGATGGAGGCCATCCAAATGAAGGCATTTTATTTATTGCCGCAACAAACCGGAAAGATATGCTCGATGAGGCATTTCTTCGCCCTGGTAGAATTGATTTTTCCTTTCAAGTACCACTTCCAGATACACAGGGAAGAAAAGAAATCATTGCTATCCATACTAAAGGAAAGCGACTCGCAACAGATGTACTTGCTTCCTTGGATGAACTGGCTGAAAGCACATCAGGTTTCTCCGGGGCAGATTTAAGGTCTCTATTTGATACTGCTTCCCGTCATGCTCTCAGAAATGAACAGGAAATGATTCGCAAACAAGATCTCGATTATGCAATTGACCGTACAATTCTTGGTGCCACATCACGTACCTTGAATGATGTAGATACTAAACGCCGCGTGGCCATCCATGAAAGTGGACATGCTTTGATTGCAGCCCTAACCAAACCTGGCTCTGTTCGAAAAGCTACCATCATACCGCGTGGTGAAGCTCTTGGATATGTAGCACCGATTCCGAAAGAACTTCATTTATCTACAGCAAGTGAATTACTTGATCAAGTCAAAATGATTTTAGCAGGTGGCGTTGCAGAAAGAATGTATTTAGGGGAACACAGCATCGGTGTAGGCGGCGACGTACAACAGGCGAAACATCTACTTGAGCAAATGGTCGATACCGGAATGCTTCAAGATGGATTTACCCTAACATTTAATAAAGGCGAGAAAGAACAAAAGATGCAGGAACTGTTCACAAAAGCGATTCAGGAAACGGAAAAATTGCTCGATTCAAATCGCCCGCAGTATGAAGAGCTGGTCGAAGAGCTACTGAAAAAAGAAACGCTTGAAGGGACGGAAGTTCAAAATATTGTTGATGCTTCACCTCAGGAACTGGTTTTGGTTTAATTTAAAAGAAGGCGTCCTATTGGACGCCTTCTTTTTTACTGTTATTTAAAGTTTTTCCAACCGAACGATGTCTGCTGTATTTTGTTTCTGGAACCCTGTCTTCTGTAATTTCACTGCCGTTCCTTCAGGTAAGTTAGTGAATATGATAGGAGTAACAGTAGACGGAGCATTTATTTTTATGAAATCTAGGTCAACTTCCAAAAGAGGCGTTCCTTTTGTTATCTTTTGACCTTCTTGTACAAGAGATGTAAAGCCTTCTCCATTTAATTTAACTGTATCTAAACCAACATGGATCAGAATTTCCAGACCATTATTCATTTTCAATCCCAATGCATGCTTTGTTGGGAAGATACTTAACACTTCCCCATCAATTGGTGATACGAGTGTCCCATTTACCGGCTCAATTGCGAAGCCGTCACCCATCATTTTCATAGCAAACACTTGATCAGGAACTTGGTCCAACGGCAAAACATTACCTTCTAACGGAAGAACAAAATCATTTACACCTAATGCTTGGTTTTCTACTACTGTTTCAGCCATTACTTGTGCTGATGGATTTGTTTTAACTTGGCTTGAATAGGCATCATTCTTTACAAGTTGTTTCATCGCATTGGCAACAAATTCTACATTTGTTCCAACAATGACCTGAACACTTGATTTATTTAACTTCATTACGCCACGTGCACCATGTCTTTTTAATGCTACTTCATTCACATTATCTGAATTGCCAACCTCTAAACGTAACCGTGTTGCACAATTATCTATAACTTTAATATTTTCTTTACCGCCAAGGTCTTGAATGAAAAGTGACCCCATATCGGCATATTTATCCCCTGTTTTCACAACAGTATCTTCTTCTGCTTCTTCCTCATCATCTTCACGACCAGGTGTTTTTAAATCCATAATTTTTATAACAAAATAGAAAATCACAAAGTAAATTGCAGCGTAAACTAATCCAATCGGTATTAACCATAGTGGTTTTTGAGCAATACCAAAGTTCAAGAAATAATCAATGGCTCCTGCTGAGAATCCAAAACCATGATGGATATCCAATAGAACAGCGAGAGCTAATGAGATCCCAGTTAAAATTGCATGTATTACATATAATACTGGAGCAATGAACATAAACAGAAATTCAATTGGTTCAGTGATTCCTGTTAAGAAAGAAGTGAAAGCTAAACCAACCAGCATCCCCGTTACTAATTTACGTTTCTCTTTCTTAGCAGCTGCAATCATCGCTAATGCTGCTGCTGGTAAACCGAACATCATGATAGGGAAAAATCCTGTCATAAATGGCCCAGCAGTTGGATCACCTGCGAAGAAACGGTTTATATCACCAGTTGCTCCATTGTATTCACCAAAAACAAACCATACCATACTATTCAAGACGTGATGCAAACCTACTGGAAGCAATAAGCGATTCAATACGCCAAATACACCAGCACCTAAAGCTCCTGCACCTGTAATCCAGTCTCCAACGTTATTGATTACATCTTGAATTGGCGGCCATACAAAACCAAATATTCCTGCCAGTATTATCATCGCTAACGATGTAATAATCGGAACAAATCGTTTCCCTGAAAAGAATCCAAGCCATTCAGGGAGTCTTATTTCAGAGTATCTATTATATAGGAAGGCAGCAACTATACCTGATAAAATCCCACCTAAAACAGCCATATCGATATCTTTATTAATTGCTTGTGTACCATTCGTTAAAACAAAGTAACCAACAAGACCAGCTAATGCTGCTGCACCGCTTCCGTCTTTAGATAATCCTATCGCTATACCTAAAGCGAACAGTATGGCAAGATTATCAAAAATCGCTTTTCCTGCGGCAGCTATAAATGCAATATCAAGTAAATCCGGTTGACCTAGGCGAAGCAATAAAGCCGCTGCAGGCAAAACAGCGATCGGTAACATCAAAGCTTTCCCAATCTTTTGTAAAAAATTTAACATCGAACTCATCTCCCTTGTTCCTAACTTCTTTTGATTCAGCAGAACGAAAAGACGTATAAAGCGTTTTCATTTTGTCAATATAATAAGTTTTCTTTGGATTATACTAGCATAGAAAATATATAGATGTCTATACCAATTCATTTGAAAATATACTATATTCTTCGAAAATAAAGCAAAAATATCATTTTTATTCCCGTCACTCCATAACTGGTCTAGACAACTTATAATAAAAGCGATAAAATGAGGGCAAAATATATGAGACCAATTTATGACTCATTCATTAAGTTTTACTTTCATAAAGGAGATTATGTATGAAAACATTCATTATTAATAATCTAATAGTTTATAGCGAAAAGGAAACATACAAAAATGGGTACATTAAAGTCGTCGACGGAAAAATTGCCGAAGTAGGTCCAGTCAACCAATACAAACATGACGATGATGCTAAAGTAATTACACTTTCACCGGATTATCAGGTGATTCCAGGTGCCATCGATATTCATATTCACGGGGCATCTAATGCTGATGCAATGGACGCCACATATGAAGCTTTATCTACAATGGCAGAAACTCTTCCAAAAGAAGGAACTACCAGCTTTCTGGCCACTACAATGACTCAATCAACAGATGCCATTGAATCAGCACTTCTTAATGCGGGTAATTATATCGGAAGTCAAACACAGAATCACGCTGAAATAGTTGGGATTCATTTAGAAGGTCCTTTCATTTCACCAGCACGTAAGGGAGCACAGCCTGAAGAGTACATCGTTGATCCTGATGTCCCTCTATTTAAAAGATGGCAGGAAATTGCCCAAAATCAGATCAAGCTTGTAACGCTTGCACCTGAACAACAAAACGGATTAGATCTTGCAGCTCACTTAAAGGAAACAGGCGTCGTCGCTTCCATTGGACATTCAGATGCAACGTATGACCAAATAGGTGAAGCGATTTCTGCAGGGACTACTCACGTCACGCATCTTTATAATGGGATGCGGGGTCTTCATCACCGCGAGCCTGGTGTATTGGGTGCTGCTTATCTTAGAGACGAGCTGTTTGTTGAACTTATTGCTGATGGCATTCACTGCCGACCGGAAATGGTGAAGTTAGCTTATAGCCAAATTACCAGTGACCGGATGATCTTGATAACGGACTCGCTTCGTGCCAAATGGCTTGAAAAGGGTACCTATGATTTAGGCGGCCAGCCCGTGTATGTTAACGAAACGACAGCAACCCTATCAAATGGAACACTCGCAGGCAGTATATTGAAAATGAACGATGCCATTAAGAACACCTTGCAATATACAGGTTGTTCCATGACTGACATTATTAAAATGACGGCAGAAAATCCTGCCAAACAGCTTCGGATTTTTGATCGAAAAGGTAGTATACATGTTGGAAAAGATGCTGATCTTGTAATATTAAATGAAAAATTGGATGTTGAAATGACGTTCTGCAGAGGTAAATTAGCATTTAAAAAGGAGAATGTATAATGAATATTATTAAAGTGCAGGATTACAAAGAAATGAGTCAGTCAGCTGCAAATATAGTCATTCGAAAAGTTAAAGAGAATTCGAAAATCAAGCTCGGTCTTGCAACAGGCGGGACGCCAAAAGGGACGTACGATACGCTAATTGAAGATCACATGCAAAATAATACTTCTTATGAAAACGTAACATCATTTAATCTTGATGAGTATATCGGCTTAGATTCAAATGATCCAAACAGTTATCATTATTATATGGACCAGTCATTATTTGCTCATATTAATATAAATAAAGAACAAACTTATCTTCCAAATGGTACAGCCGATAATCTGGACAAGGAATGTACTCGTTTTGACAAAATGATTGAAACATTGGGTGGGATTGACCTTCAAATACTTGGAATTGGACAAAATGGTCATATTGGTTTTAATGAACCAGGAACTTCTTTCTCATCTGGTACACATGTAGTCGCACTTGAGGAATCAACTCGACAAGCGAACGCACGCTATTTCGACTCCATCGACGAAGTACCCACACATGCAATTACGATGGGTATTGCCACAATAATGAAAAGTAAAGAAATTCTGCTGCTAATATCAGGAGAAGAGAAAGCCGAAACCTTGAAGAAATTAATACACGGGGAAATAACAGAGGAATTTCCTGCATCTATCCTTAAAAAACATAATAATGTTACAATTATCGCGGACCAAAAAGCGTTATCTGGAGTGTTAATACCCTAAAGGAGCGAAAATCAATGATTGATAAAAACTCACCTCTTCCAATTTATTTTCAAATCGAAGAACAAATAAAAAGACAAATAGAAAGTGGTGAGTTCCAAGCGCACAATGCCCTTCCATCTGAACGTGAATATGCAGAACAATTTGAAATTAGCCGAATGACTGTCCGTCAAGCCATAAATAACCTAGTTAATGATGGATACCTATATCGTCAGAAAGGCAGAGGAACCTTTGTAGCCGATAAGAAGCTGGAGCAGCAGCTTAATGGACTGACTAGCTTTACAGAGGATATGAAAGCCCGAGGGTTAAACCCAAGCAGTAAACTGCTGAGCTTCGAAATCATTCCGGCAAATAAAAAAATTGCTAATGAACTGCACATTTCCACTTATGCTCCTGTTTATGAAATAAAGCGGATACGATTGGCCGATGACGTTCCAATGGCACTCGAAACGATGTATATGTCTGCGAATTTAATTAAGGGATTAACTGAAGAAATTATCAATCTGTCTCTTTACCAATATATAGAAAATTACGCTAAACTTAAAATCGACTATGCTACGCAAACATTAGAATCAGCGATTGCTTCAGATACAGAAATTACCCATTTAGCGATTCCTAAACATTCGCCCATTTTATTCATTCAAAGGAATACGTTTTTACAAGATGGAACCCCCCTAGAATATGTTAAATCAGCTTATCGTGCAGACAGGTATAAGTTTATAATCAACATTACTAGATAATTTGAATATTTTCACCGGATATGCAAGTTAGGACAAATTCATCACTATAATCTTTTAATGCTAAAGGTAATCGGAGGGTGTCACATATGAACTCATATTTTGAAGCAGTGCAGGATTTACTCTCAACTGTGGTAGAACAGGAAAAGCTTTCGATTAAGGAATCTGTGAAACACATCTCAAAAGCAGTAATGTCAGATGGAATCATCCATTTGTTCGGAAGCGGACACTCTCATATTTTGACAGAAGAGGTATTCTACCGCTCAGGCGGGTTAGCAGCCATTCGTCCTATTTTCGTTGAAGATTTGATGCTTTTTAAGGGAGCATCAAGGTCATCGCAACTTGAAAGACAAAATGGCCTATCAGAGAAATTCATGAATGATGAGGATATCCGTCCTGGTGATGTCTGTATCGTTATTTCATCCTCTGGTGTGAATCCCGTTCCCATCGATGTTGCTACAATCGCAAAAGAAAAAGGCGCCTTTGTTATTGGATTAACTTCACCTGAGTATGCTAACAGTTGTTCTTCACGGCATAAACAGAAACTTTATCTCCACGATGTCGTTGATTTAGTCATAGACAATCATATTTCCAAAGGTGATACATTACTGAAATCAAACAATATATCATTTGGATCTGGATCGACTGTAATTGGAGCTGTCCTTCTAAATATGATTTTCACCCAAGTCATTGAGACCATTATTAAATCAGGGGTGACCCCTCCCGTTTTCCTAAGTGGGAATATCGAAGGGGCAGATGAACACAATCAAAAACTAATAGCGAAATATAAAACAAGGATTCCCCAATTGTGAATCCTTTTACCCAAAAAGAATACATAAGTTTTTTGTTTCGTTAGTTCCATATGCAAAATTAAAAGAAGGCATCCGTATGGATGCCTTCTTTTAATTTTAGAGGTACTCCCTTTTATTCCTTGTTTTTATTATACAAGTTTAAGCTATGGTAAATAAGGGAAAACCCTAATAAGCAATCAATCTACTATTCTTAGAGGAGGAAATATAGATGACACAACCAACTATTGAAACTGAAACGAATAGCAAACTGTTAAAAGGTATTCTTATAGGCGGACTTGTAGGCGGTGCTTTAACCTTACTTGACTCCAACACAAGGAATAAAGTAAAAAGATCGGCAATCCTTTTAAAAGACAACTCCGTGAATATGATTGAACAAGTTAAGGAAAATCCAGACGAAGTGAAGGAACAGATGGTATCTGGCGTTAAAGGAGCAACCAACACGATTAAAGAGGCAATCAATGACGTTGAAACTTTATATGAAAACGTTAATGAAGACGTGGTAGGTAAGGTAACCGAAGTAAAGGATATCTCCACTGATGCCCTTGATTCAGCCAAAGAAGCAACAAGTGAACTAAAATGCATCAGCTCCAAAGTTGTAGTGGCGGGAAAACAATTGAAAGAAACCCCAGCTCAGTCATTAAAAGATGACAATAATAAAGGAGAAAAAGAAAGTGATGAACTAGTTACAAAATCAGAACTCTCCAATGAAAAGTCCATTTCATCTAACTTCTAACAAATAAAAAAGGAGAAGAGGACATTACGTCTCTGCTCCTTTTTTCTAAATATGGTCCTATCCTCTTCAATGATCATATTTTCAAAAAGATTACTAAATACAATGGATAGTGTTATAAAAAAGATGGTCCAAAGTGGATGTTATTCGATTTGGAATCATCCTTTTCACCCCTTATTCAGTACCTTCTAATTTATTCGTTATCTCATGATCTTCTTTTACTTCAGCTAACCAAACAGAATATTCCTCTTGTAATCTTTCAGAAAGAAGCGTTTCTTTAATTTCTTTTTTACTGTCTTCTAAATTAGCTTTTTTCGCTTCCTTCTTACCGGTTACTTTTATGATATGGTACCCATAATCGGATTTAACTGGATCACTGACTTTATCTATATCAAGATCAAAGGCAACGTCTTCAAATTCCTTCACCATATCACCTTTACCAAAGTATCCTAAGCTTCCACCCTTTTCTGCCGTTTTTGTATCAGTAGAATATTCAGCTGCCAATTTAGCAAAATCGCCACCTTCTGCAATTTCTTTCGCAACTTTCTTAGCCGTTTTTTCGTCATCAACTAAAATATGACTAGCTTCCACTTGTTCTGCTTGAGCAAAGGTATCTTTATTATCTTCAAAATACGTACTGATTTCATCATCTGTCACGGTAATTCTCGGTTCAATCAATTTTTTCGTTTGAAGATAAACCACGATGTCTTTTTTCAAGGCATCCATGGAAGAACCGCTTGCTTCCAATTGTTCTTTGAACGCTTTTTCATCACCATAGGATTCTACCAGAGTATCGATCTCTTTCTGGATTTCTTCATCCTTAATTTTAATTCCCTCTTTTTCCGCTTCCAATGCAACCAATTTATTTGTAATTAATAAGTTTAATGTATCCGCTCCATACCCCTCAACAAGTGCGTCATAAAGCTCATCCTTATTGATTTTCTCTCCATCCACGCTCGCCATTGTCTTATCTGTAGACGAAATCATCGCAAATACCATGATACCGGCAATGATTAAACTGCTTCCTGCCCAAACATATGCCTTCTTGCTTCTTAATAGTTTCATGAATACTCTCCTTAATTTTTCTATTATAATAGCTTGGAAATATTAATAAATCCTTAAGATTTTACTCCCACTGCTGTATGCACCTTATCCTGTCATTATACTAACATACTTACCTCTCAACTGATATTTTAGAGTACTTTTACTAAAGACTGATCGTCTACCCTTTGACCAGGTCAATAAAGATTCGTTATTCCAAAGATGATAAGTTATATCATAATACTGAATTTTGGAGTGAAGTCATCAGAGGTGATGGTGTACTTTTCTATGTTTAGCACGAAATCCCCATTAGAACTTGTCACAAACTTAGAAAAGAAAAAGCATGGTGTAAGAAGAAGATTCCTCTTACACCATGCTTTTTTTGTGTTATTTACGATGCATTTTGAATTCCAAAAAGAGTTCATTGTAATGGGCTAAGTTTTTCTTCCCAAGGTTTTCGTACACTTCCAGTTTCTCTGTTAATTCTGGTGATGGATAAAAACGTTCATCCTTCACTACTTCTTCCGGCATATATTTCAACGCTTCTTTATTAGGAGTTGAGTAGCTAACATATTCAGCATTTTGTGCCGCTACTTCTGGATCCAGCATGAAATTGATAAACTGATGAGCCGCGTCCACATTTTTGGTCGTTTTCGGTATAACCATATTATCAAACCATAAATTGGACCCCTCTTTTGGCACCACATATTCGAGATCTTCATTTTCAGCCATAATTTCAGAAGCCACTCCAGACCAAACCAGACCAATCGCCGCCTCCTGTGCTTCCAATAGCATGCGGCTTTCATCCCCAACAATTGCTTTAATGTTCGGAGTGAGTGTATCTAGCTTGGCTTTTGCCTCTTGAAGATGTTCTTCATTCGTATCATTCAGTGAATAATTCAAAGAGTTCAGCCCCATACCCATTACTTCTCGGGCACCATCTGTTAAGAGGATTTCATTTTTCAAATCCTTATCCCATAAATCTGCCCAGGCAGTAATCTCTTTACCACCAAGCATCTTAGAATTATAAACAATGCCAACAGTTCCCCAGAAGTAAGGAACGGAAAATTTATTTTCTGGATCGAACGGCAGGTTGATAAATCGCTCGTCGATATTTTTCAAATTAGGAAGCTTGGAATGATCCAAGGGAACAAGTAAATCTTCTTCACGCATTTTATCAATCATATATTCGGACGGAATAGCGATATCATAAGTCGTACCGCCCTGTTCGATTTTGGTCATCATTGCTTCATTAGAATCGAACGTCTCATAAATGACCTTGATGCCTGTTTCTTCTTCAAAACGGTCGATTAAATCTGAATCGATGTAATCGCCCCAATTATAGATGGTAAGCGTATTGCTGCTCGTAAAACCCTGCGATGTATTCAATCTTGAAATCGCATATAAAAGCAGGGCAGATACGACAGAAATGACTAAGAACATTTGGACGAGCTTTTTCATCGTCTCCCCCCCATTCCCGTCTGCCTGACTCGTTGAGTAATAAAATAATAAACGACAACCAACAGAAGTGTTACTGCGAACAGCAATGTCGATAACGCATTAATATTTAATGAAATTCCACGGCGCGCCAATGAATAGATTTCCACGGAAAGGGTGGAGAATCCGTTACCGGTCACAAAAAATGTAACCGCAAAATCATCGAGTGAATAAGTCAAAGCCATAAAAAACCCAGCAAAGATACCTGGTAAAATGTAAGGCAAGATAACCTTCGTCAATACATCCCACCGACTTGCCCCTAAATCACGGGCAGCATCGATTAAGGTCGGACTCATCTCCTGAAGTTTTGGAAGCACGAGTAGAACAACAATTGGAATACTGAAGGCGATGTGTGACAACAGTACGGAGTAAAACCCGAGCTTGATTCCGGCCATTGTGAAAAGAATCAGGAAGGAGGCACCAATAATCACATCTGGGCTGACGATCAATACGTTATTCAGAGACAATAACGTATTTTTTGCTTTACTGCTCGTAAAGGACCGGATTCCAATTGCTCCAATCACGCCAATGATCGTAGCGATTAGTGCAGATAATAAAGCAATCACAAGTGTATTTAATACAATGATCAACAACCTTGTATCTTGGAACAGCTCCTTATACCATTCAAAGGTAAACCCTTTAAAGTCATACATCGTACCACCGCTGTTAAACGAGTAAAATACTAAAAAGAAAATCGGTGCATAGAGTATGAGAAAAATCAAAACGAGAAACGCTTTTGATAATGGTGATAATTTATTACTCATTTTACACACCCTGCTTTCGGTTACCCGTTACAAACATAATCAGGAACATTATAATAATCAAAAAGACAGCAATTGTGGAACCCATTCCCCAATCCTGTGTCACGAGAAAATGCTGCTCGATTGCCGTACCAAGGGTAATGACACGATTACCGGCAATCAACCTTGTCAACATGAACAATGAAAGTGCTGGGATGAAGACGACCTGGCACCCCGTCTTAACACCATCGATTGTTAACGGGAAAATCACGCGGCGGAATGTCATCCATCGGGACGCTCCTAAGTCATTTGCCGCATCTAAAAGTGTTGGATTCATTTCGTCCAGTGCATTGAATATCGGTAAGATCATGAACGGGATAAATATATAAACCGAAACGAATATGAAACTGAAATCTGTAAAGAGAATTTGCTGCTTCCCAATTCCTATCGCTTCTAGAAAACCATTCGCCACACCATATGTGCCAAAAATACCGATAAAGGCATAAGCTTTTAAGAGTAAATTAATCCAAGAAGGTACGATGATCAGTAACAGCCACAACTGCTTATGTTTGGTTTTTGTCAACAAGTAAGCAGTCGGATAGGCCACTAACAGCGATATCCCTGTAATTAAAAAAGCATACCAAAATGAGCTCAAAGTCATTTTTAAATAAACGGGTGTAAAGAATTTTTGATAGTTAATCAATGATAGATTTCCTTCGATATCAAAAAAAGAATAATAAAGGATGAGCAGAATAGGCGCAATAACAAATAGAGCAATCCATAGGACATAAGGAATGAAGTAAATATTACGGGACATTTTATTCTGCATGACTTTCCCCATCATGATACGCTTCTAGACGCTTATCGAATTCTTCCTCTGTTTCACCTAACCTCATGACATGAATTGCTTCAGGATCGAAATACAGTCCAATTTCGTCTCCAACTGTCGCCTTTTTAGTAGATTGGACAAGCCATTCATTACCATCATGGTCATAGCAGCTGATTTCGTAATGCACACCACGAAATAGCTGAGAATCCACTCGAACCTGCAGTTTCCCGCGATCAACAGAAGTAATCTCTAAATCTTCTGGACGGATGACAATATCCACTGCTTCATTACGATTCAAACCTTGGTCGACGCATTCAAATTGCCTGCCGACAAATTCCACTAGATAATCTTCAATCATTTTTCCTTTTACGATGTTAGACTCACCAATGAAATCGGCAACAAATCGATTCAGCGGCTCATCATAAATATCCGTAGGCGTCCCACTTTGCTGAATTTTCCCTTTGTTGAGGACAAAGATTTCATCCGACATCGCGAGTGCTTCCTCTTGGTCATGAGTGACGAAGATAAAGGTGATTCCAAGCCTTTGTTGTAGTTCACGTAATTCATATTGCATTTCTGTACGCAATTTCAAATCAAGGGCAGATAACGGTTCATCAAGAAGGATAACTTCTGGTTCATTAACAATCGCTCGTGCAATCGCTACCCGTTGGCGCTGACCGCCGGACATTTCCCTGATTTCACGTTTTTCATAGCCCTCCAAATTTACGAAGCTCAGAGCTTCCTTTACCTTTATTTCTACATCCGCATTTTTCATTTTTTTGATTCTGAGCCCGAATGCCACATTTTCAAATACATTTAAATGCGGAAAAAGTGCATAATCTTGAAAAACCGTATTAACTTGTCGTTTATTGGCTGGAACATTATTGATTTTTTTTCCTTCAAAATAAATATCGCCCTTGGAAGCTTCCGTAAATCCCGCAATCAAGCGAAGGATAGTTGTCTTACCACAGCCTGAAGGACCTAAGAGTGTGTAGAACTTGCCCCTCTCAACTTCAAAACTAACATTATCGAGAACAACGGTATCATCATCAAATTGCTTTGTAACGTGTTCGAAGCGTATAATCTTCTCGTTTGTCATAGCTACTTCCCTCTTTCCATTACCTTAATAATCTATTTTTACCCTAAACAAACGGCAGCATATGTTTTAGTTTCTATAAATATGATTCCGTCACCACAAGCAATAACTCCGATGGACCATCAAAATCATTGATGATTTGGTGTTCATCAGATGCATGAAAATAAATCGATTCCCCGGCTTTTACGAGATAAGTATGTGTACCTAGCTTTACAATAACTCTTCCGCTTAATACGTAACCGAATGTTTCCGATAAGGATGGTTCAAATTTTTTGAATTCCCCTTTTTCCTGAAGAGTCAGGCGAATTGGTTCCATTTCCTTCTCATTCGATTCAGGTACAAGCCACTGAATTTGATAGCCTCGTTCCTCATCGATAAAAAATGTTTGTGCCTCTTCCTCATAAACTACTTTCTGGACCTGTTCCTCTTCATCGAAGAATTGCTTTGGGGTACAGCCTAGTACTTCTAAAATATTGAAGAAAGTTTCAATTGAAGGCGAACTCAAATCTCTTTCTAATTGTGAAATATACCCTTTGCTTAAATCAGTTCTTTCTCCCAACTCTTCTTGGGTCAATCCCTTTTTCAAACGAAGGTTTTTTATTTTCTTTCCAATTTGCATAATTTTACCCTCAATCGGTTTACAAATAGTAAACTCAAAGTGCATAAAGTTTTGTATTAGTAAACTTAAAGTTTAATTTAACGAATATTATTATACAGGAAATGCAGGAAACTTCAAACGAAATTTCCAGGATAGCAGATACAAAAAAAGGACTGCCCCCCTGGCAGTCCCCCTTTACAACTTCGCATAAATCTCTTGTGCTTTCTTTTCCCCATCTGCAATACAGTCCGGTATTCCGACACCATTGTATGAACAGCCAGCAAGTAAAATATTCGGATAATTCTCGGCGATTTTCGCCTCCAACGATTGAACAATGTGAGGATGCTTTATATGGTAGTTCGGCATATCTTCATGCCATTTTGTTACTTCACTAGTTATAGGAGTCCCGGAAATACCCAAGCTATTTTTAATATCACCTAAAGCCACCTGTATTAATTCCTGTTTCGTTAGGGACTGTAATCGATCATAGTCTGGACTTGAGCTTTTATAAAAGAGCCTTACTAAAAGCTGACTGTTTTCAGAGGTATGCCCCCATTTCCTGCTCGTCCACGTACAGGCGTTACAAATTAAATCACTATTATCACCAGCAATGAAACCTGTCCCATCATTAGGAAGCATGCTATCTGGTATATCAAACCCAAGATAAATGCTAATCATCGAGCTATTGATTAAGCCCGCGAAGTCTTTATCCAGCTCCTGATCACCCAATAGTTTCTGGGCAATAGTGTGCGGCGTACTCAATACGACGAAATCTGTTTCCAGCATTTCACCATTTGCCAATGAAATTATATACCCTTCATCATTCTTTATTATTTTTTCCGCCTGGGTCCCTTTTAAAATTTCCACCATATCGAGACTTTCCTCAATACGGTCAATCAATACAGATAAGCCATTTTTAAATGAAAGGAACTTCTTATTTCCCTTGCTCTGGTATTTCTGCTTATTTTCAGATAGACCGCGTATGATGCTGCCATATTCATTTTTATAATCCAGCATCTCTGGCAGTGTTTTAGCAATGGTCAATTCATTCAATTTCCCTGAATAAACACCCGATAGGACAGGTGAAATTTGTTTTTGCACCAATTCCTTACCTAAGAAACTTTCAAGAAATAAGCCGATTGAGTCATTCTTCGTAAACGTCTCATTTTTTGTATAGAAATCCTTTAAGGCGTCGACTTTCCCTTGTGCAGATACAAGTTCACTCTCCGCCAAAGACTCTATGCTCATTGGAATTCCAAATAAGGCATCTTCCGGGATTTTCTTTAGCACGCCATCCGTATGGATAAATGATTTTCCTGTAGCATTATAGACCACTTGATCCTCTAGGTTCAATTCTTTAAGAAATGGTTTTATATTTTGTTTCCTGGCAACAATCGAATCGGCACCCGCTTCTATTTTAAATGGCCCTTCATGCACGGTCCTGATTTTACCGCCTAATTCCTCATTACCTTCTATTAATATTAATCGTACGGAGAGACTGTCCGCTTTAGCTGCTTTTTGTAAATAATACATGGTTGATAAACCTGTAATGCCTCCACCTACGACTACGACTGTTTTCATTAGGACTACACCTCGATTAACGAAATTTTCATTAAGTAAAGTGTACCATAAGGCAGCCGTATTATTAAAAGCGACCCTCTAAATCATCAAGTTTCCTAATGAAACTTGTAACAAATTGGACAAAGAAAAAGACCTTCCCTGTTTCGAAAAGTCTAATTGCCCTATGCATATATCAGTTGTTACCTATTTAATAATTCGTAATCGAATGAATCTATATTTACGTGTGGTTCCTTTTTCTTTTTTTCCAATCAGAAGGAAAGCAATACCCTTCACAAACCAACCCATCAAATGCAATCTCAAAATCTATATTCCATTATCTCCATCCACCCGCTTCTTCCTTCTTTTTGAATTCCTGTATCTTGAAATCCCGATTTCTCATATAGAGTTTTCGCTACCACGTTCATGGCGTCCACTGCAAGAATAATCGAATCTTTGTTTGGAAAAATCCCCTTTGCGAATTCTGGAAGGACTTGCAAGGCTTTCTTCGCAATTTTTTGGCCTTGGTGCTTTTGATCAACGAGAAATCCACGGAGTAAAATTGCTTTCTTATTGTTGGTGAAAGGGCTAATGTTTTCTCCAATGTGTAAAACGAAAAAACCAACAGGGATACCATCAGCCAATATAACGAAAGGATGCCTGTCTACATCTTCCCGGCAGTATTGTAGTGACTGTTCCGGTAGAGCTGAAAAGGAGGTTTGTGTTTCCGGTAAATAAAACTGTGACAGCTCCTGATGATGCTCCAGCAGATAAGGCTTTAAAGTGATGGTCTCGATTTTCTGATCCTGTTCCACCTGATCACACTCCTTCAATATTGAATACCTTAATAATTCGATACTTCCTCCGAAAATCCCTCCACTAACTGAAGAAGCGCTGCCGAAGATATCGGCAGCGCTTCTTCATATATTCAGTGAGTGTTTTCATTGATTGTTAGTGCTTCACGTAAATTGATTTGCTGGCGGAGTATATTGGCGACATCACGGGAAATTTGTCGTTTTTCAAACATATCCTGTACTTCGTCACGCTCTGCCTGAATCGCTTTATAGAATAGCTCTCTTTCATATTCGACCATTTTACTGGGAACACGGCCTCTATTTTCTCGTTTGCATCTTAAAATAAGCACTTTATACTCTTCAATAATCATGGAAGACGTCTCATGGCTTTCAGAAGTAATCCCGGCTTGGATCTCTTGGATGGCAGCTTTATACATCCTGATTTTAAGGTCTCTTACCTTTTCCAATCTCTCTATATTGATTCTTCTTATTTCATTTTTATTAGGGAAAAATAATTTAAAAACTCGCAACATACTTCTTCTAAAAAGTGTTACTGCCCTGAAAAAACGGAATTTCATTCGGTTTGTGACCGCGCCTTCCATACGTTGAATATATTCCTTGCATATAAATGCCGTTTCTCGGTCCACTTTCTCATCTTTAATAAGTTTATCTAGGAATCTTTGCTCTGCCTCAAGAGCTTTAAAGCGAAGAACCCTTTCTTCTTCTCTTAGTGCAGCAGGCTCTTTCTCTTGTTCTACATAGGACAGTGCGTTGATTTTCGTATGATATCTTGAAATGATCGATAAAGCCGCTTCTCGGTTTTCATCTGTCATTTGGGATTCTACAACTCGAATCGCCGCTTGATGTGTGTGAATGGTAGCCGATTTTGTTTTATCAGCCTGCTTATCTACGATTTCCACTTCTTCTGATCTTGCTACAATAGGTAGAAATACACTCGCAACAATCAAGGTCAATAGTATAACTCCTGCTGCAATAAAGATGATTAACGAGCGCTCTGGGAAAGGACTTCCATCTGCCAATACGTATGGAATCGAAAATGATCCAGCTAATGTTACCGCTCCTCTTACTCCGGAAATGGTAATGATTCCGGCCGCTTTCAAGTCTGGTTTTTGGGCTCCAGCTTTTTTTGTGATCCAGCCAATCGACCAAGCTGCGATAAGCCAAATGAATCGTAAAGCAAAAAGGAACAGTGTAATAATCACAATATAAATAATCACTTGTCCATTATTGAAAGCTGGATCTTCAAATATAGTTTTCGCCACGCTTGGAATTTGCAGGCCAAGTAATACAAACACAAGTCCATTTAGTACATACAAAATGACAGACCATGTACTCTTTGAAACAACCTGCAGTTCTACCGTCGGTGATAATTCCCGATCCCGTTCAATGGCATGGACAATACCCCCAGCCACAACTGCTAAAATCCCAGAAAGGTGGAAATGTTCCACAGCGAGGAAAATAATAAAAGGAGTCAGGATTTGGATTAACATGTGCATCGTAACATCTTCCATTCCTAAACGGCGAAGAAATACACGGAGCCTGATAATGATGAAGGCAATAATTGCTCCACCTACAAAACCACCAGTCGCAATCCATATGAAACTGAACGTTGCGTCCACTAAGGAGAAAACACCAGTGACTGTAGCTGCAACAGCAAATTTAAAGGCCACAAGACCTGAAGCATCATTCATTAACCCTTCGCCTTCAAGAAGATGCATTATGCTCTTCGGCAGCTTAACGCGGCTCGCCAAAGCGCTGACTGCCACTACATCGGTAGGTGATAAAATGGCAGCTAAAGCAAATGCAGCCGGCAGTGGAATCGAAGGAATCATCCAGTTGATTAGATAACCTCCTGCCCAAACCGTTATGAATACTAGGCCTAATGCAAGCATGAGAATAGGCGCTCTCAGCCTCCATAGGGCTGTACGGGGCACATTCTTCCCATCGTTGAATAAAAGAGGTGCGATAAATAACAGCAAAAACAGCTCTGTCTCCATCTCTACGTGGATACCAAAAGGTAAAAGCGCCAGCACAACACCCAGCGTTATTTGAATTAACGGTACAGGTATAAAGGGTATAAAATGGTTAATTACATTAGACATTCCAATTAATATTAGAAGGGCTAATATAACAAGAAAAAACTCCATACAAACATCAAACATCCTCTCTCATCTATTTTCATAACTATAAGCGTACCATATATATACCCCTTCATTCATTCAATAACTATTATTTCCTAGAAGCACCCGGAATAATGATACCTTTTTATAAAAGCAAGGGACCCTCACGTTGCGGGATAGATAAAGTTGAATATTGAGGTGATTGGCGACATTTACCCTATCAGCTTTTTCCGATTAGTGTACTCGACTTCTATACCTATACATTCATATTGTTCGCGGAACAAAAAGACGAAGGTGTTTGTGCAACACATTTGCCTGAATAGGTAAAAGACACCCTTCATCGCCATCAATATTGATTGCAAGTTCCTCTGATGTAGATAAATGCAGCTTAGAAGTTTGAATATATTCTACTTCTTCGTGTCCCTTTATCTCGCCCTTTATTAAACTCGGAATAATCTTGATAATAAGAGGAAGGGATAAATCTTTAATAATAAATGTGTGCAACTTTCCATCATTTACTTCCGCCTCGGGTGCAAGTTGTTCGAAACCGCCGACTGAATTAGTCATCGTGGCAATTAATAAATAAGCCTCTCCCAACCACCTTCCCTGATCATGTTCAACAGTTAAAGGAAACGGAGTCTTTTTGACTAATGTTTTTGCTCCTTCTATAAAATAAGCAAGTGAGCCCAGACGAGTTTTTTTCTCAACGGTCACATTATAGGTAGCCTCGGCAATTGCACCGACCGCCAGCACATTCATGAAATAACGATCATTGATCTTCCCGATGTCAGCATCCTTAATCTGTGCTTCATTTAACATCTCTATGGATTTATCAGGATCCATAGGTATGCCAAGAGACCTAGCGAAATCATTTACTGTTCCTAGTGGAATGATGCCGAAAACAGGCCGATGCTTCTGTTCGGCCAACCCATTCACTGTCTCATTTACTGTTCCATCTCCCCCCATCGAAATGACAGCATCAAATTTTTCTGCACAGGATTCCTTAGCAAACTCCATAGCATCACCTTCGACTTCCGTTTTACGAACAATCACTTGATCATAGATACACCTTAGTACCCTTTCTGCATTCGGCAAAATCTGTCCTGCCTTTTCCTTCCCTGAAGATGGATTTATGATAATCATCACTTTTGACATATGCGACCTCCCATTAATGTACTTCTACTACCAAGTTACCTCTTTACTAAAGTACTAAAACCGCACACCCTCTTTTCAGGAGCTTAATATTCATTTTTTTGAATCAAAAGTATCTGGTCACGAAAAAAAGAACGAAACACTACTGACAAGTCAGATACTTTCCTTCTTTACGATGATATTTTCCGCCGTACTTTAACAAGTTGAGAATGCAAGCCATCGTTTCATATTTCTAGTATTCACTCTGTTTTTTGCTTATCGGTGCTTAAAGGAGAAAAAGTTATATTCATTAGTCCTGCACAGGAACTTTCATATATTAACTGCTGTCTTAAGAACTTACCGACATTTTAGAGCAAGCAGCTAAAAGACATATAGAAATAGAAACAGGTTAGCCATCAATTTGTTTTTTGTGTAATTTATCTGTACTTCAATCTGTTACATAAAACACTATTTCGTTTCATTGAATATTGCAAAACCTTTCGTTCGCTCTTAATTTTCCTCACTTCTCAACCTATATATTTCTTCAGATTTTCACTTTTTTTAATAAATGATCCAAAAAAATATTAACAAAAACCCTATTCCTATAGGGTTTTTGTGCTCAATCTGAAATATTTTTTAAATTTTCTGTAAAATACCTATACATTTTCCAATTTCGGGTATATACTGTATTATAACAACAGGCAAACAACAATAACTGTACTATATAGAGGAGGAGCGAGACATGCAAACAAATCAATCAAGTTTATTAATAAACCATTCATTTAAACATTGCCCGGAATGTGGTGAAACACTTGTTGAACAATCAGATTCCTATCTGATGGAATGCGATCGCTGCCTTTCTAAACGTGAAGAATAAATCATTTTAAGAAAAAATATAAAAAGGAGGAAATAATCATGCAAACGAAAAAACCCATTGAATTTTTCAACAATATCCCTGCTAAACATTGCCCTGAGTGCGGTGATCATATTGTCGAACATGCTGAGTCCTACTTAATGGAATGTGACCGCTGTCTTACCAAACGTGAAGACTAGTTTAACCAAATTAAAAGGAGGAAACCACATGCAAACTAAAAATCCGTTAGAGTTCTTTAGAACCCTGCCACCTAAACAATGTCCCGAGTGCGGTGATCAAATCACTGAACAAGCTGAATCTTACTTAATGGAATGTGACCACTGCCTTTCTAAACGCGAAGACTACTAAACCATTTAAAGGAGGAAACCATCATGCAAACTAAAAATCCGTTGGAGTTCTTTAGAACCCTGCCACCTAAACAATGTCCCGAGTGCGGTGATCAAATCACTGAACAAGCTGAATCTTACTTAATGGAATGTGACCACTGCCTTTCTAAACGCGAAGACTACTAAACAATTAAAAGGGGGAAACTATCATGCAAACTAAAAATCCGTTGGAGTTCTTTAGAACCCTGCCACCTAAACAATGTCCCGAGTGTGGTGATCAAATCACTGAACAAGCTGAATCTTACCTCATGGAATGTGACCACTGCCTTTCTAAACGCGAAGACTACTAAACAATTAAAAGGGGGAAACTATCATGCAAACTAAAAATCCGTTGGAGTTCTTTAGAACCCTGCCACCTAAACAATGTCCCGAGTGTGGTGATCAAATCACTGAACAAGCTGAATCTTACCTCATGGAATGTGACCACTGCCTTTCCAAAAAAGATGAATATTAAAAAAAGATACTGACATCAAGAAGCTGTAAAGGCCAACTTTTTGATGTCAGTACATTTCCGATAAATCACCAATATATTAACTTGCCACTCCAACTCCCTTTCAGTGCATTATAAAAAGGATGTCCTTTGAACACCCTTGGTTTTTTTTTCTATTTACCCACATATTTATCCATATATTTCCCACTAGTCTTACTACTACTGTTCTGTAAGTAATCCAAGGCAAAAATCATGAATTCGATGCCCAGGCGTTGATCTGAGCGCATAAAATTTGACCCTAATAGTTTTTCTAATTTTTCTAGCCGATGGTACAGTGTTTGCCGGACAATAAATAGTTGTTTTGAAGTTTCCTGTTTCGATCCATTACAAGCGAGATAGGTCTTCAGGGTAGGCATCAATTCACCGTTATTTTGTTTGTCATATTCGATAACAGGACCTAAATATTCATGAACGGTTTCTTCCAAATTACCATGCTTATTGATTAGAGAAATCATACGATACATATGTAAGTCCTGATAAAAAAAGCTTCTGTTCTCCTCTGGTAAGGTATCCTGAAGCAATAAAGTCTCACGAGCCGTTTCATAACTTTTATAAATCTCACTTAACTTTTGAACGTGTTTTCCAAACCCAATAGTAAGCAGGCTCATACGATTACGTCCGCTGACATCCATTTTCATAATACGATCCAAGGCACTTGTCACCCTTCCTTTCCAATCTTCGGATGAACGATTATCGCCTAGGATGAAGACAAGGTGCTGATGAATTTCCATAGAGAAAATCTGAAAGCCATATTGTTCAAAAACTGTCCTAAACATTATCTTAAAATAGGTTCCATCTAATTTTGCCGAACTTTTATTATACCGCGGATGTTGTTTGCAAATGCAAACAATCCCGCCATCTAGCTGCATTTTCGGATCAATATAGGAAAGCCGCTCACGGATTGCTTCGTCGCTATACTCCCCTTCAATCCAGTTTGTCAGCCATTTGCTTTCTTCTGACATTTTCTTTTCTTCTATATATAATTCCCGTAATAGATGCTGAGCCAAAGCAGTGGCTGTCCGATCCAAGATCAGTGAATCAAAATCCGTCAACTCTCTATCGCTACTGCAAATGAGCAGTTCCGCATAATTCTCACCGAGCACTTGAATCGGTTGTCTAAGAACGGTTTTGTTCAAAGTTCTCTTTTCTTCATTTACTTCCACTAACATTTGATAGGTTATTTTTTTCTTTATTTTTGGAATACTGGCTATATCGTTTTCATTAAAGATAAGAATAACCTGTACATTTAAATAGTTATGGAGAAATTTTAGAATTGATTCATAATGGTCAATTTCGAGGAGATTTTTATTTAGCTGCTGGGAGTAGTTCTCTAAGTTGGAGATCATTTGATATTGTTTATTAATGATTAGGGAATGAATATCCTGAGTAATTTCTACGAATGGAACTTCTTGATGAAATAGGATGATAGGGAATTGGTGTTCATCTGCAAGATCTATCGCACATTGGGGAATTGCCATGGTGCGGGTACCTATCTCTATACACAGTCCTGCTGCATTACATTGAATTAGCTGATTTAAATAGGAAAGAAATGTGCTATCACAATCTTTCCACCCCAAACCGGTGGTCAGAATCAGTTCATTTCCATTTAACAAATGGCTGATTTGGGTGACTTCCATGCAGTGGACCCATTTCACTTGACGCTTTATTCCACTGCTGCCGGCGATTATATCCGTCTGATTAAAATGCCTGCGCGTTAGAATTTCCTCGATTGTAATCGAAGTATTCATTCATCCATCCACCATCCTTCTATAAAACTGCTATAAAATCTATTATAAACGGACAGTCTATAAATCTCCAGACACTTGTCAGAAAATCTAACGTCAAAATTCAACAAAAAATTCATCACTTATGTTCAAAATGATGCTATGAACTCAAATTCTACATTGATTATCTATATCTATTGGCTATCTATCTTATCATTTCTATCAGAAAGCCAACAATATTGATTTCTTAGGTTTAAAAGCATTCTCGAACTTTGATTCAAGACAGCTACACAAAAGTGGCCTATTCATTTAACGAATAGGCCAGCATTTCAAATTTATAAGTGAATTTTAATGCAACTTCCTGAAAAGCAATGTTGAGAAGTATTTTCTTCCTTCCGGGGTTTTGATATTCAACTGCTTCCATTCCTGCTTCGTACCTTCTATCAGTTCGAAATCGAGAAAAGCCCCACTTAAATTTTCCGAGACTCGGGTGATTCGATATCCTCTTTCAAGTAAAAAATCAATTTGTTCCCTTTCTAAGCGATACTCTTGATATTCGGACATTTCTACTCCCCCTTTTTTACACATTCTCCCCGCCAGTAGCAGTCGTAATAACCAATTCTTTTTCAATTTCTAATTCCTTTTCGATTTTCCAATCCCTCCCTATTGAAATACCTAAATATTTCTCATCACTTGGGTCAATAATTTCAGCTTGTTCATATTTCTTAAACCACCAAAATTTTGCCAATACATAATAACTTGCGCTACCAAGCACGAATCCCACAATAAACGAATAGTTTGAAAAAACTGTGGCACCTATTCCACCAATCGCCCAAGAAATGATTCCCGCCCAATTCACACCATTCAAGTATTTATATTGACCTTCACTTTCATATAGTTCTGGTACATTAACACGTCGTTTACGAAGGAAATAATAATCAGCCACCAGGATGCCAACAATAGATGCTAAAACTCCACCTACAATTAACAAAACTTCTATTATTATGCCGAACAAGCTCCATGGCTGAACTACGATTCCAATAAACCCGGCGACAACAACTCCCGCCCAAAAAGGCATTTTAGGACCCATGATATTTGAGAAAATGGTAGCTGCCGGGATTACATTGGCAGTAGTATTCGTCGACCATTGAGCAAAAACTATCATGATTAAAAGGACTCCAAGAGCAATTCCACTTGCCGATCCTTGTATAGCAACGACGGGATCATAATTGGAAACAGCCATGTAAGAAACCCCTCCGATAATAACCATGAACGTCTGAGTAATGGGATAGGTAATAATATTCCCAATAATCTGCCCCTTATTGCGCCTGAACCAATTTTTTTCATTTTTAGGTGCCTTGATATAACGAGAAAGTGTCGGCATATCCGCCGCCAACGTACCCCAAAATCCCATATTAGCCATTATGACGACCATGAAAGCCGTTGCCGCTGCACCTCCAGTTACCGGACTTTCAATCCAGGTCCATACATCTCTTCCTTGGGCCACAGCTTGATCGGAAAGAGTAAAATACATCCAGCCTGAAATCAAGATGATGACTGGTGCTGCTAAGTCAGCAAAACGTTCAATCGACTTGATTCCCATTGCCGTGTTAACTAATTGTAAAACGGCAAAAATGAGGAAGCAGATAAACCAATTATCAAAGTTAAAAAGGGTTGCAAAGATTGCATTCATTGCAGTTGCACCGAAGTAGGTGTTAAGACCAAACCAGCATGAGGCAACAAACCCCCTAACAACCGATGGAATATGGGTACCAATCGTACCGAATGGCGCCCTCATATAGACTGGGAAAGAGATGCCATGCTCAACCCCGATATCTCCTGTCATTGTCATCAAAAAGCCAAGAACTACACAAGCAATGACCGTTGCCAGCACGACCCAACCAAGCGCTAAGCTTTGTACACCGTTACCGCCAATTGCAAAGGCAGCCAATACTACAGCCATTCCTACCCAAATAAATCCAAAACCGGCTGCACTTATGTTCTTCTCACTATGAGGTATAGGCAGCAAATCGGGAGACTTTAAATAATCTTTCTTCTCACTCATATAAAATCCCCCAATATTAATTTGCTTGTTTTTCTTTACAGACGTTTTAGACAGGAAGCTTTTGCTCTGTATCCGACTCCAGCGACGTGTTATATTTAGCCCGTTTCAAGAATTGCCCTTTTCCAGCCTCACCTACAAATTGCTTTTCTCTAATGACAAATTGACCGCGTGATAAAACAGAAACCGGTTCACCTGTTATTTTCATTCCCTCAAACGCATTATAATCGACAGCCATATGATGAGTATCTGCAGAAATAGTCCGCTCCACCTTTGGATCAAAGATGACAATATCCGCATCTGATCCTACAGCAATCGTTCCTTTTTTAGGGAACAATCCAAAAAGTTTGGCTGACCGGGTTGAAGTGATGTCCACGAATTGATTCAAGGTGATACGCTCTTTCTTGACTCCTTCCGAAAACAGAATACTCATTCGGTCTTCTATTGTAGGACCACCATTGGGGATTTTCGTAAAGTCTTCACGCCCGAGATCTTTTTGACCTTTAAAATCAAAAGAGCATTGGTCGGAGCCTATCGTTTGCAACTGGCCTGTTTTTAAAGCGTTCCATAGTACTTCCTGATTTCTCTTCTCCCTTAATGGTGGAGACCATACATATTTAGATCCTTCGAAATTGGGCTTTTCAAGGTAGGTTTGGTCAAGGACCAAGTATTGCGGGCAAGTCTCACCCCAAATATCAACCCCTTTATTTCTTGCCTCTGTAATCTTTTCAACCGCATCTTCACATGTGACATGAACGACATAAAGCTGACTGTTTGCCATCTCCGTCAACTTGGCTGCTCGTCCCGTTGCTTCTCCTTCAAGTTCCGGAGGCCTTGTTAACGCATGATAAATCGGATCAGTATGACCTTCAGCAAGCGCCTGCTTTGTTAAATAATCAATCACATCACCATTTTCAGCATGGACCATGACAAGTGCGCCAAGTTCTTTCGCTTGAAGCAGTGTACGGTAAAGTGTCGCATCATCGGCTTGAAAAACATTCTTGTAAGCCATAAACACTTTAAACGAAGAAATCCCTTCATTCTCGATGATACTTGGCAACTCAGCCAGAACCTTATCATTAATTTCACTAATCATTAAATGAAAACTATAATCTATTGCTGCTTTTTCACTTGCCTTTTCGTGCCACGTTTCTATAGATTTCTTTAATGGCGCCCCTTTTTCGGTCAAACAAAAGTCGATGACCGTAGTTGTACCTCCATATGCAGCAGCTATCGTACCTGTTTCATAATCATCCTTTGTTGTAGTCCCACCGAACGGCATATCAAGATGGGTATGTGGGTCAATACCTCCTGGAAAAATATACGCGCCTTTTGCATCAATGATTTCCGCTCCCTCTGCTGAAAGGTCTTTACCAATCATTGTAATGATTTCATTTTCAATTAAAATATCCGCTTGATACGTATCTGCAGCCGTTGCAATTGTTCCATTTTTAATAATCTTCTTCATGATCTTCTTCATATATAATCTCCTCCATTATTTTACGAAATCAACACTTTCATTACCGATGTTCCCAAGGAATGCCTGACGTTCATTCCAAGTCATTGGAGGCAAATCACTTGTCAGTTCAATCATGTCGATTGCTCCATCAACCGGGCATACAATCGAACAAAGATTACATCCGACACAATCTTCTTCACGGACTCGTAAGAAGGAGCTGCCTGACGGGTCTTTTAACATATCTATACATTGATGTGAAGTATCTTCACATGCAATATGACATTTATTGCAGTTAATGCACACATCATTATTAATGCGCGCCACTACCTTATAATTAAGATCTAAATTTCCCCAATCGGAATAACGGGGTACAGACTTACCAACAATATCCATCACAGAGGATATCCCTTTTTCATCGAGGTAATTAGACAGACCATCAATCATGTCCTCGACAATTCGAAAACCGTGATGCATGGCAGCGGTACAAATTTGTACCCCCGTTGAACCCATCAATAAAAATTCAACCGTATCCTGCCAATTAGATATTCCACCGATTCCCGATATCGGAACATTAATCAGTGGATTCCTTGCACATTCTGCAACCATATTTAAAGCAATCGGCTTCACAGCAGGACCACAATACCCGCCATGGGCACCCTTACCGCCTACATGGGGAATCGTATTCCATGAATGGATATCCACTCCCGCCAGGCTGTTAATCGTATTAATCATACTAATTGCATCCGCTCCACCGCGTATAGCGGCTTCCGCAGTAACCGTGATGTCAGTTATATTCGGAGTAAGTTTGACAATGACAGGTTTCGATGCCGCTTCCTTTGCCCAATATGTTTGCTTTTCCACAAGCTCAGGAACCTGTCCAGAAGCAGCGCCCATACCCCGCTCAGCCATACCGTGCGGGCAGCCAAAGTTCAATTCATAACCATCAACCCCCACGTCTTCTATGCGTTTGATAATTTCATGCCACTTATCTTGATGCGGTTCGACCATTACTGATGCAATGATTGCGTGGTCAGGGAAACGTTTTTTCGTTTCATATATTTCTTTTAAGTTCACCTCAAGTGGTCGATCCGTAATCAATTCAATATTGTTGAAACCAGCTACTCGCTGGCCATTAAAACCCACAGCTGCAAAACGTGATGAGACATTCAGAATAGGGTCTCCCAACGTCTTCCAAACGGCTCCTCCCCAGCCAGCCTCAAATGCCCGCTGCACTTGATACCCCGAATTAGTAGGTGGTGCCGACGCCAGCCAAAAAGGATTGGGAGATTTAATACCCGCAAGATCAATTGATAAATCAGCCATGTTAAGCCTCCTAATTTTCATTTTTATTAAGCAATATCTACCGCTTCGCTCATTAAAATTCGGTCAATTTCATAGGCTGTCTTCTTCCCTTGCTGGGCAGCGGAAACAACCATTGCCTCACCTTGGCCTTTTCCAAAAATAACGTCACCACAGGCAAATACTTTTTCATTCGACGTTTTATATGAGTCTCCATCTAATGTTACGACGCCTCCATCATGCTCAATGCCAAACTGTTCAATCAGTCCTACATATCTAGATTGGCCGATAGCACGGATAACGCCATCGACAGGTATAACAAATTCTGATCCAGAAATCGGCACTGGACGACGGCGACCATCTTCTCCTGCCTCACTAAGCACCATTTTTACACACTCAATACCCGTTACCTGACCATTGCTATCTGAAATAATCCTAGAAGGGTTCGTCAGCCAGTGAAACCCGACACCTTCCTGTTTAGCAAACTCATATTCAAAATCGTAAGCTGTCATTTCCTTCTGGGTACGACGATAGATAATTCCAACTTGTTCGGCACCAAGACGTACAGAACAGGTTGCTGCATCAATCGCTGTATTCCCAGCTCCAATGACCGCCATCTTCTTCCCAACGAATTTATCAGTGATAGCCTCTGTTTTCGTTGCCTTGACGAAGTCGATTGCATCATATACTTCAGCCAGGTCTTCTCCCTCAATTCCAAGTTTTGGAACATCAGACATTCCAATCGCCAAAATAACGGCATCATAGTCGGTGGTTAACTGGGTAGCAGAAACATCAACACCAACCCTCGTATTCGTTTTAATTTCAACATCTAAACTCTTTACTTGCTCAACTTCCCAATAAGAAATGCTCTGTGGCAAACGGAAAGATACGATACCGTACGTATTTAATCCACCTGGATTTTTTTCAGCTTCGAAAATGGTTACACTGTAGCCAAGCAAGGCTAATTCCCTTGCTGCAGATAAGCCCGCAGGTCCGCTTCCGACAATGGCAACCTTTTTGCCATTCTTCTTCCCGGCCTTGAATAGAGCTTGTTTATTTTGGATGGCCCAATCTGTGGAATAACGCTGGAGATTGCCAATCATGATTGGCTTTGTAGAATGGTTTAGGACACATGCCCCCTCACATAATTCTTCTGTCGGGCATACTCGCGCGCAACTGGCACCGACTGGATTGGCTGTCATGATCGTCTTGGCCGATCCTTTAAAATTCCCTGATGCTATTTTCTTAATAAAACTTGGAATATCTATCCCTGTCGGACAGGCTTGAATACATGGGGCATCATAGCAGTATAAACATCGATTCGATTCTTCCAAAGCTTCACGTGGGGTTAACCCCCTCTCCACTTCCTGAAAGTTCATCGCCAGACCATCTTTTAACGGACTCGTCATACTCATCTACTATTCTCCTTCCAAAAATTTATTTGTGAAAAATAAAAAGGGAGGAATTGCATGTATTCATCTAAAGTAGCATTTCCTATCCTTGCAATTAGAGAATTTATGGCAGTAACCCACTGTCGTTCTTCATCGTTCTATTTAGAAAGACAGTCACGACGATATAATTGCCAATAATCTCACATTCCGTTTATTATTTTCTTTTATTTTCTTGATGATCGCGCCTTGGTCTCTGCTTCCTTCGGCCATTAAAAGCCCCCCCAATCGTTCTTAAAAACTCACAATCTGGTAATAACCAGATAAATTGAGTATTCTTTATTTTATAATGATAAAAAGCAAGTTACATTATACAAAGTGTAAAATATTGTTAACTGTTTAATGTGCACTATGTAATAACCATGTGATATTTCCTAACAACAAATGATAAACATCGTCATTTTTCTACAAACCTTACTTAATATTCATCACACTTACTGAATTTTTTTAATAAAACTAACTTATCAACACTTTGTCCACAAATTAAAAAGCCCTAGAAAATATTGAATACAATTTTCTAGGGCTTTTTAATTTTATTCACAGGTTATCCACATAAATATAATATGTGGATAACAAGAAATACTGAGTTATTTCAACGTTTTCCAGTAAGTATTGTACTTTTCTTAAAAAACTATACACAGGTTCAATAGTGAATTTTCAGTCATTAACAACTTGCTAACAACTTATACACATATTATCAACAAAATGATTACTTAGAGTTAATAACGTATTGATGATATTTTTCATAATCTGTTTTCTTGCACTCAAGTTTTAATTTAGATCCATTCTCATCATATTCTGTTTCCGTTATATGACCATGCTCATTGAAATAGGATACCAACTGTCCCTGGTCATACGGAATCAGCATCTCACAGCGAATATAGTCTACAAAAACATGTCCTCGGATTTGATCGATCAATTCCTGTATGCCTACTTTGTTTTTCACTGACATATAAACAGAGTCACGATTCACCTGCGGGATATCTATTTCAGTCAGATCTGCTTTATTATAAGCAAAAATAGTTGGAATTTCTTTAATGCCTATATCATTCAAAGTTTGATCTGTAATCTCTATTTGCTGCTCATAATTGGGATTGGAAAAATCAACAACATGAATCAATAAGTCCGCTTCGACCACTTCTTCTAAGGTTGAACGGAACGCTTTCACAAGATGATGCGGTAGTTTTGAAACAAAACCAACCGTGTCCGTCAGTAAAAATTCCTTATTATCCGGCAAAGGAATGTTTCGCACGGAAGTCTCAAGCGTAGCAAACAGCATATCCTTTTCCAAAACCTGCTTTTCGGTTGTTGGGTGAAACATTTCAATCAAAGCGTTCATGATCGAGGATTTCCCTGCATTCGTATAACCGACTAAAGAAACGACTGGGATGGCATTCTTTTTCCGCTGCTTCCTCTGCGTTTGACGGTGTGCAACAAGTTCTTCCAGTTCTTTATTCAAAACACTTATATTTTCCTCTATTCTCCTACGGTCAAGCTCTAACTGCTTTTCCCCAGCACCTTTGTTTGTACCAACTCCACCACTCTGACGACCTAATGACTCCCTTAATCCAACGAGACGTGGGAGCATATATTGAAGTTTTGCCACTTCTACCTGAAGCTGAGCTTCCTTTGTTTTTGCTCGGTGTGCAAAAATGTCTAGAATCAAGATTGTGCGATCAATTACCTTACAATCCATGTCCCTCTCCAGATTCCGAAGTTGTGAAGGCGACAACTGATCATTAAAGATGACGACATTCGCTTCCTTATACTCCACAAGATTTTTTACTTCCTCTATCTTTCCGGTTCCGATAAAATGTGATGAGTTCACCCGATGCAAATTCTGTGTGATCGTCCCGACAACCTCTACCTCACAGGCCTCCGTTAAATTAGCCAATTCCTCCATTGAATAATCAAAATCCTTTTGGCTATTGAGGTTTACCCCAACTAAGATTGCCCTTTGCTCTAATTCCATTCTTTCAAATCCCTTCCTGTAACTGCCATACTCAATTTAACAATCACACAGGATCATCCTATGCCTCATTAAAAGTCAGCCACATTGTAGCACACTACATAGATCATGCATAACGATTGCTTGGCTCTGCATTCAAAAATGTTCTTATTAGGATTCCTTTTACTTAAAAGAAAATTCAACATATTAAATACCAGGCCTTATTCAGACCTGGTATTTTTGATATTCTATTGTTTCTTTTATTTTCTTTCGACCTTATAGGATTGAATTCAATCGTTTATTAATCGTCCCGCTCTACTTTACCCTCTTTTACCTCGTCATTTTCCTTAAGCAACTCGAGCCATAGTTGAAATTCAGATTCAGCTATATATGCGCCTTTTTTATACGATACCAGGACTCTTCCAGTATCGAACCGCTTCTGTACATCCCTTCCTCTTTTCTCAATAATGGTTTCGGTAACGATCGATCACTTCATCTCGCGGCGTTGTACTCGCCCATTCAATTGCTTTACTGTTGAGTGGAAAAACTTCTGAACTGTATGTGAATTATCAGTTTCACATGAAACATTTTGAAGCAGTACAAGAAAAGGAAAAGGCTTCCTTGCACCTTTAAAAGGAGCCAGGAAGCCATATTCTAATACTCTTTTATTCTTAGCAATCTAAGACTGTTCAATGTGACCAATAACGTTGCTCCCATGTCTGCAAAAATTGCCATCCACAGTGTTAACCAGCCTGGTGCTATCAATAGTAAAGCCAGAATCTTAATCGCTAACGAAAACGTGATGTTCTGCTTAATAATTTTTAACGTTTTACGACTTAGGCGTATCGTATAAGGCAGCTTTGATAAGTCATCACCCATTAAGGCAATATCTGCGGTTTCAAGGGCGGTGTCCGTCCCCGCTCCCCCCATCGCAATCCCAACCGTGGAAGCCGCTAAAGCCGGTGCATCATTGATACCATCGCCAATCATAGCCACTCGATTATATTTCTGTTTCCATTGTTTGATAAAGGCCAGTTTATCTTGCGGCAATAGCTCCGCTTGAATCTCATGAACGCCAGCTTCTGCTCCAATCGCTTTTGCTGTTCCGATATTATCCCCGGTCAGCATTATCGTTTTTTCAATCCCGAGAGCATGCAGTTTCCGGATTGCTTCCTTACTGCTTTCCCTTATTTCGTCCGCAACTGCAATCAGTGCAAGGAGTTTTATTTGATTGCCAAGCACCATCACCGTTTTCCCTTCATTTTGATAATCATTTATTTGGATACGAACATCTTCAGAAAAGGTTAAACCGCCCTCTTCTTCAAAAAGATGTGGTTTCCCAATGTAATAGACTTCTCGATTTATTGTTCCTTTTATACCTTTACCCGTGATTGCGGTAAAATCCTCAACCACAAGAGAGTGATAGTCCATGTTCTGGCTCTCTGCTTTTTGGAGAATGGCCGTGGCAAGAGGATGTTGTGAACAGCTTTCTAAAGCTGCAGCAATCCCTAGAACTTCCTGTTCACTTACCCCGTCAACCAATACTGTGAAATCAGTCACTTCAGGTATTCCCTTTGTCAAAGTACCTGTTTTATCAAACGCAATCGCCTTTATGGCTCCAGCTTCCTCCAAATGGACTCCGCCTTTAATCAGTACACCATTTTTCGCAGCATTTCCGATGGCTGTTACAATTGCAATTGGTGTAGAGATAACTAAAGCACAAGGACAACCAACAACCAGCACAGCTAATCCCCGGTAAATCCATTCACTCCATTCCCCGTTTATGACAAGCGGCGGAATAACGGCAATGGCCAACGCTATCAGCATAATGGCGGGCGTATAGAATTTTGCAAATCTATCAACAAATGCCTGGGAAGGTGCTTTTTCAGCCTGAGCTTCTTCAACAAGATGTATGATTTTTGCAATCGTCGTATCCTCTACTCGTTTCGTGACCTCCACTTCCAGCAGTCCTTCACCATTTAAGGTTCCAGCAAATACTTCGCCCTCAACCGTTTTAAATATTGGCTCTGATTCCCCTGTAATGGCTGCCTGATTCAGTGTCGAGGCACCTTTCGTGATCCTGCCGTCCATAGCGAGCTTCTGACCGGGTTTGACAATCATGGTGTCGCCCACCTCAATCTCATCAACAGCAACCATCATTTCGTGATGCCCCCTACGAATCAAGGCCTCTTTAGGAGCTATATTCATTAATGATTCTATAGAATTCCGGGCTTTATCCATCGAATATTTTTCCAGAGCTTCACTGATTGCAAACAGAATAACGACTGTTGCTCCCTCGCCCCATTCACCCAGCACAGCTGCTCCAATAATTGCAACCGTCATTAGGGTGTGCATATCAAAGCGCAGTCTGACAAGATTTTTCAGTCCATTGATAAATAGTGAATATCCACCAACTAAAATTGCAACCGCATAGCCAATCACTGACATGTTGCTTCCATCACCATATTGTTTATCCAATATCCAACTGATTAAAAGAAGGATAGCAGAAAACACTACTTTAATATTTTCTTTTTGCTTCCAAAACGGTTCCTTTTCCATAACCTGTTCTTGTTCATCCCGGATTTTAAGATTATCAAAGGCTCCCGCTTTTTCAATTTCTTCAATTGTCGTACTTCCTTGAATCGAAATCTTCGAAGCCCCGAAGTTGATTTTGGCAACTTTCACTCCCTCAAGGTCACGGACATTATTTTCAAACTTAGCCGCACAATTCGTACAGGATAGACCTTGAATTCGATACGTTTTTGATTGGGATTCAGCCATCGACCCTCACCTCCTGCTGATGTTCTAATGCAATAAGAATTAACTGTTTTATATGATGATCATCTAATGAATAAAATGCTAACTTACCTTCTTTTCGATATTTTACGATTGCATGTTTATATAGGGTACGAAGATGATGTGAGGTTGTCGCCATTGAGGCACCAATGATATTCGCCAAATCACACACACACAACTCCTCATCCGTACATAGCGCATAAGCAATTTTCGCTCTGTTTTCATCACCGATAACTTTAAACAGCTTCGATATACTAGAGATATTCACCTGGCTCATTTCTTCTTGAATGCAGTTCACCTTTACTTCATCATGCAGGTGAACATCACACATATCCTTCATTTCCGCCATCTTCTCACCTCCTTCATTCAAATATACGTTTGATTATAATATACCATAATTTGCTGAATATTCAAACCTAGATTTGAATGTAAAAGAAACTTACTCCCTCCCCAAAGCAGACTTGATAAAAGCGGCATATATGACTATATATGAAAAACACTGGCTTTTGTTTCAATTTGAACTTCATCCACTAACACCAAGATCAGATCAACGCATGACTAGAAATCGTTCATAACTCATAAATTTTATTGTTGTATAAACGAACAGAGGTCAAAGTGCCTATTTCGGCAACCTGACCTCTGTATTATTAATCTCTATACCTTTATAGGTGTTATAGAAGGCTTCATTCTAAAATGGTTTAAAAATGTCTTATCAAATATCCCCTGAATCGTATCAATTTTTTCTTTGATCATCTTCTAATGAAAAAAAAGATTGAAAGGATATGAGCTTCCCTCATGTCCCTTCAATCTAATGATTTCCGTACTTTCCTATCCCAATGCCTTAATAGAATAAAATACTTAATTTAGTATTTTTTTTGAAAAACTATGATATACTTAGTCAAACCTTTTAAGCGTTTTACTTTACTTGTACCATTTACCCTGCTCAATCTTTGAGCAGGTTTTTTTGACTTTCTTTTTACAAAACAAAAAGACAGACCCTATAACTAGGATCTGTCTTTATTTGTTTTGAAATTATGCTTTTTGAACGTTAGAAGCTTGAGGTCCACGTTGACCTTGCTCTACTTCAAAAGTAACTTCTTGACCTTCGTCTAAAGATTTGAAACCTTCGCTTTGGATAGCTGAGAAATGTACGAATACGTCGTCTCCGTTTTCGCGTTCGATGAATCCAAAACCTTTTTCTGCGTTAAACCATTTCACTTTACCTTGTTCCATTGTTGTTGCCTCCTAGTGCATTTAAGCACATTGTATTACTATCCTTGCTCTAAGTCATCATCGAAAACGAAAAGTAGTACTTTTAGTATCCTTAGTACCGAACAAAAATAATTAAGACTAAGCATAACATTAAATGGCAGCGATTGCAAATAGTTTAAGTAAACTTTTTTCAAGCAATTTTTAATACTCTTAAAATTCGACTTCAATCAACTTCTATATACTAAAGTGGTCTGATCACATAAGCACTTTTTTACTTTTTAGGAACTGTTACTCCTATCGGCCGATAATGTATGATTTTAACAAGTTGCTCAGCCATATATTCAGGTGTATTTTTAAATTCATCCTGTACCCATTGTATGATCATTCCCAATATAGAATAAGCATGATAACTAGCAAGTAAGTCTTTATTAATGGCTTTGTCATCACTTCCTACTAATAAGTCCTCTAGAGATAATTGTTTTATGACAGTCCCCAATCTGTTCTGAAAACCAGACAAGGCCGTTGGCTTCAATATCATTTGGTAAAAGGTCCTATGATTTTCTACATGATGAAAAATACGTATAGTAGAAGACTGCAACCGCTCTATATCCAAAACCTCAATAGTCTTGTAAGGTGCTTGATACGATTCAATTAAGTCATTCATCACGTCATCAATCACGTCATTAAACAAGTCTTCTTTGTACTGAAAATGCTTATAAAAAGTGCCACGATTAAGATCCGCTCGTTGTACGATTTCTGAAATTGTTATTTCTCTAAATTCTTTTTCAACCATTAAAGATATAAGGGCCTCTTTTAATGCAGCTATAGATTTTTTTACCCGCCTATCCATTTCATAACCTCCAACACATTTTAATGCACATACTTTCATTTATTTGTCTATTAATAAACAAATTCTGGTTTATTTGCTGATTGTACCTCTTTATATAGGGGATTATAATATAGATATAAAAAGTTAACAAACAAGTGTTCATTAAGTATCCAGTAATTAAACATTATGAATCTGGGGGAACAAATATGAAATTACAAGGGAAAGTAGCCGTTGTTACAGGCGCTGCATCTGGTATGGGGAAAGAAATCGCGGTTCTTTACGCAAAAGAAGGAGCAAAAGTAATCGTTTCGGATATTAATCTAGAAGCGGCACAAGCAGTCGTTTCTGTTATCGAAGCAAACGGTGGCACAGCTGCTTCCATCTTAGCTAACGTTGCTAAAGAAGAGGACGTACAAGCCATGATCGACCTTGCTGTTGAAAAATATGGTACTCTAGACATTTTAGTAAATAATGCAGGCATCATGGATAACTTCATTCCAGCTGCTGAAATTACAGATGAACATTGGGAACGGCAATTTGCAATCAATACAACGAGTGTAATGCGCTCAACAAGAAAAGCCCTTCCAATCTTTCTTGAAAAAGAAGCAGGAGTAATTGTGAACATTGCCTCTGCTGGCGGATTATTCGGTTCAAGAGCAGGTGCTGCCTACACTGCTGCTAAACATGCTGTAATGGGTTTTACAAAAAACGTTGGCTTCCAATATGCAACAAAAGGTATCCGTTGTAACGCCGTTGCCCCAGGGGCCGTAGCCACAAATATCGGTACAACCATTAATCAGCCAAATGATTTTGGTATGGAGAGAGCAATGGTTGGAATCAACGTCAACCCTCGTGTGGGCGATGCTACAGAGATTGCTAAAGTAGCTTTATTCCTGGCTTCTGATGACTCGAGCTTCGTGAATGGAACAGTTGTCACAGCTGATGCCGGCTGGACTGCCTATTAATTTATAAAAATACTCACTGACGCCTTTCTCAGTGAGTTTTTTTAAATGATTATCTTACCTTTTTTATTTTTCGGTAATAAACTTTTCGACCATTTCCTCTAATAAGGCTGATTCTTTTGCCAAGTCTTTGTTCTGTGCCTTTAATCCGGTCATAATGTTACTTTGTTGAATAGCAGCAGCAGAAATTTGTTCAGTTGTTGCTACTCCCTCTTCTGAGATTGCAGCGATTTCCTGAATAGATGCTAAACTTTCATCTGAGGATACATTAATTTTTTGCGAATGGTGCGCTAATTGTTCTGTTCCTTTCAATAGTTTTTCTACAGAATCAAAAATCTTATTGAAAATCTCACCATTGTTCTCCACTAAGGATACTCCATTTAATATATCTTGGAAGCTCTCATCATTATTTTGGATAACCTTTGCGGTTTGTTCATTAATTCGCATGATAGATTCAGAAATAACATCAATGGATTCATCTGTTTGTACAGCCAGTTTTTGCACTTCTTGGGCAACTACAGCAAAACCTCTGCCTGCATCACCCGCTCGTGCAGCTTCAATGGAAGCATTCAAGGATAGCAGGTTCGTTTGAGAAGCAATGATTCGTATTAAACCAATCACTTCATTTATCTTAACTACATCCTCTTCCAAGCTCACCAAATTGGCTTTACTCGCTTGGCCATTTCCCATAATTTTATCCATCTGACTCGTTACATCCTGTACTTGTTTACTCCCCTGTTCAGCAAGTTTGTTCGTATGTAGTGTAAATTCGTTCATTGTATTCGTTTGCTCGCTCATTAAACGAATTGTTTCCGTTAAATCACTGATCATATTAGAAATTCGGTCAATATGGTGGGCCCGTTCTTCTGAAGCTTTTGCTTCTTCCGTTGTCCCTGTTACGATCTGATCATAGGATTCTACCATCTCTTCAAAAGATTGATGAATGGACACTGTGGTTTTATTCATCGTTCGAGCACGTTCACGGACATTTTGAATAATATGGGACAAGCTCACTCGCATACCTTCAAACCCGTGTGATAGATCCCCAATTTCATCTTGTCGAACACTAGTGATAGGTTTACTTAAATTTCCTACTGCCATTTCACTCGTGAAACCAACTAGTTCATTAACAGGACGGGAAATTTGTCTCCCTATAACATAAGCGCTTATGGCACCCAATAATACTGCACTTATTAAAAATAGAATATTAAAGACAATCATTTTGCTTTTCATCTCAGGAATAAACGAAGCATCCATATCAATACCTACAATAGCATCCGTTCCTTCGATAGGTGTAAAGTAAGACTTGTGTGTGCCCCATTTATCGTTATAGATTTCACTTAACACTTCTTCTTTTCCATTTATCGATTTTGCCTGTTCTGGTGTAAACGGGGATTCCACCATAAAATCCTTGCTGCCATTCAAGGCCACAATGACATCTGAACCATTCTCACGCTTCAGGACATAAACATATTCAATGCCTTTTCTCTTTTCAACGAAGGCATCTAATTTTCCCAAGATAGCTTCTCCCTGATCTGAAGCATTTTCTATCAAATCCGGATCAATGCCTGCAGCCAAACTGCGGGCATTTTCAGATAGCCGCTCATCAAATTGTGGAAGGACATTTTCATTAATCATATTATTAGTAATATATGAAAAACAAAAATCCATAGCACCTGCAAATAGTACGAACGGAATTATGTAGAATACGAATAATTTAGCTAGTAAAGATCGTTTTGGATTTAGCTTTGAAATTTTCAACCTTACATCCTCCTTAGATTAAAGCCAGCTCTTTTATAGTTAGAAAAGGAAATAAATCTAAATGAAGCAATTGTAGATTTTTGTTCAAATCCTCACTTCTATAAAAGATGATTGCCATACTTCGATCATGTTGAAAAGGAAGCTGCCTATATTCCAAAATATGTTCAAACTCATTTTGAAGTCCTATATGATTAATCCGTTCAACATCTTCTAAATTTATTTCCAATGGAACCTCGGCAAAGAAAAAGCTATAAATATTATCGTCCATCTCATCCAATATTCGATTCCAATCAGGTTTCGTTCCTAAAAAATAGTGTTCATACATATTCATCCCATAGGCATGATACCCTAGATCTGTTGTGCCCGCTCCCGCAAAACGCAAGGGATTAATTTCAATGGGAATAACCCCGTCTCCTTTTTTACGAATCTCAAAGTGTACAGGGTAATTCCTTAGGGGTAGAACAGTTTGGACTTTCTTCATAAACTGTAGGGCATCATCATAGATTTCATTTACTGCTATCTTCGACGTGTAATAGATTCGATCGGATGTATCATAATCATCCTTAAATAAACGTTTAAACGCGTTCAATATAATTGGTTCACCATCCTGATTAAAATAACCATCAATGGCATATTCCTCTCCCTGAATCCACTCTTCTATTAAAACAGTCTGAGAACCTACTACGGTTGAATCATACAATCCATCGGAATGCAGTAAATCTTCCTTCAAATGGCTTACGGCTATATCCCAATCCTGTTCATTCTTAACTTTGTGTACCCCTACACTTGAATAGCCAATATTAGGTTTGATAACCACAGGAAACGGAATTTGTTTTTTATCCATATCACTTATTATGGATAGATCAATTTCTTGGAAATAGAAATCAGGATATAATGATTTCGTTAGATTACGAACCTGACTCTTATCTTTTAATAGCTTAGACCATATGTATTCATTGCTATTTGGTTGAAAATGACCTAATAATGTAATGCCATTCTCAGAGTTTGTAAGAATCCTTTTGCCCATTTCCATAGACTTAAAAAACTCCGTATCTTTTTGAATGTTTAGCTTTTCTGATGATAGTGTGTTTCTCCATCGCCCATGCTCCAACACTGGAATCTGCTGTTTCTCTAATACCTTTAGAAGATTGGTGACACAATGGGCTCATTCAAAATAATCATGTTTTCCACCTAACTTATACTGTTTTATGTATCCCCATATTTAATCGGTTAAAAGTGGTGAGTATTTAGCTTATGTAGGTATTTATTATTATTTAATTAAACAATAGTCACAATATAAATAACAATACATATTTCTTTTTACCTATTTTTATTCAAAAAGATACAGAAGCATGTCGATCTTCATTACACGTCCCCCTGAACAGAACAGGTAAATGGTATCTAATAATATTTTTTTGACATAACAAAAAGCCCGGATTCTATCCAGGCATTCCTTTTTCCTATTTTTAAAAGTGATAATAATTTCTTTTACCTCTAAACAATATTTATATTCCTTTATTTGTCGCAATGGCTCGAAAAAGGAATTTTCCAAAAACCTTTAGAGTACCTTTCTCTATAAGTCCCGCCATTGCACAAAACACCCTTAGGATGGTTGGTATTTGGATTTCGCATAACAAGTGAATCTATAAAACTATGAAGGAATAGAGATTACCGAATAATTCATGTACTCTCACTGATTCCTAAAAACAAGCATAAAAAAACGTGCCTTAGAATAAATTCTAAGGTGTTGGTTTTTAATAAAGTTTGATCATAAGCATGCTACGAACGTTGATTTTATAATAGAAGTAAATTTCACTTTTGTAAAAAAGTTTGATCAAAATACGAATCATTTATATTATTTACAAATATCTTTTTATAAAAAAGTTTGATTAAAATTAATTGAACCGAACCCCGAATAGTGGACACTTTAAAAAAAGTGGACCTATTCGGGGTTCAGTTCACCTTTAATAATCCGTTTTTTTTATTTCCGCCATAAAGTTGAACAGTCTGTCTTATCCAAAATATTAAACTCGATCATTTTCTCAAGTAATGAGAAATCAACCGGACTATCCCACTGGATACGTACCAACTGCTTGGTGTGATCATAGCCAGCCTGTACAATTTCATCAGAAAAATGAATAATCCCTGCCCTTTCAGGGGCAACAGCCAAATGATGTTTGGCTATGCTAAAGCCAATAATAAATGTGCCATGATCGGTAAACATAGGCTGATTCCATGCAATTTTTGGCATTAAATTTGGGAATTTCTTAGTTACCCAAACCAAAACTTCTTCCGTTCGGTCCCGATGTTGCGGGTTATCAATACTCGCTAAATATTCTGCAAAAACTTCCATGTCATTCTCTCCTAAAATAAAAAATTATTTTTGAACGATGTAATTTTTCATGCCAATACGCCCTGACATCAATTGCGCCATTCGCAACCTCATCCGTATCTTTGACAGGATACCTAGACACCTCAAAAATCGCCTTTTGTTCATCCAAAGTTTTTTTACTTCTTCTTCAATTTCGACAAAGTCCGCAGACTCTTTTTAGGTTTAACTTTTTCTATATGCACAATCGTTTTGTAATCTAACCTCATTGTGTGTATATATAATAAAGTTGTTTAATTTTAATTTTGTTCTTAAAGATGCAGCAATTACCTACCGATAGATTTGATAGAAGGTATTAAATGACTTTATTATTTTTCAAACAACTTTAATGTCACTGCACACCAATTCCTATTCCTCGGCCTTCTTTAATCCACTTATCAACTTTAGATGTTCTCGCTCTTTTAGACATAAAAAAACACCCCTTTAGATAATCATATCCAACGGGGTGAAACGGTGCAACTTTTGAAAAAACAGTTAATCTTTTTTCAAAACGGTTAAACTTTATTTCAAATCTACATAAGGCACGTTATATTCATTCCAGCTTACTCAACCGTTACACTTTTCGCAAGGTTACGTGGTTTATCCACGTCACATTCGCGGTGCAAGGCAGCGTAGTACGCAATGAGTTGCATCGGGATAACAGAGATAAGAGGTGTTAATAGTTCGTTCACTTCCGGGATGACAAAGCGATCATCTTCTTCTTCCAACCCATTCATAGAAATAATGCATGGGTTAGCACCACGGGCAACGACTTCTTTGACATTACCACGGATGCTTAGGTTGACGCCTGCTTGCGTAGCAAGAGCTATAACAGGTGTACCTTCTTCAATCAAGGCAATTGTTCCATGTTTAAGCTCACCACCAGCAAAGCCTTCTGCCTGGATGTAAGAGATTTCTTTCAGCTTAAGCGCCCCTTCAAGACCAACATAGTAGTCAAGGGACCGGCCGATGAAGAAGCAGTTTCTTGTAACAGACAAATATTCATGGGCAATAGCTTCCATCTCTTCTTTCGAATCGCATAGAGCTTCCATTGCTGTCGCAACAATTCCAAGCTCCTTAACAAGGTCGAAATCAAACTCTAGGTTACGGAATTGTCCAGAAACATTTGCTAATATAGCCAATACAGCTACTTGAGCTGTGTAAGCTTTTGTAGAGGCAACTGCAATTTCAGGGCCAGCATGCAGCAAGAGCGTATAATCCGCTTCACGTGACAATGTAGAGCCCGGTACGTTTGTAATGGTTAATGCTTTATGACCAAGCGCTTTAATTGCCACTAATACCGCACGGCTATCCGCAGTTTCTCCACTTTGGGATATGAAGATGAAAAGCGGTTTTTTCGATAATATCGGCATGTTGTATGTGAATTCCGATGCTACATGGACTTCAACCGGAATTTCAGTCATTTTTTCGATGAATTGCTTACCAATCAAGCCTGCATGATAGCTAGTTCCACAAGCGACGATATAGATACGGTCAGCCTCAGTTACTGCTTCTCCAATGCTATAATCGATTGCCAGTTTGCCTTCTTCATTTTGATAAGCTTGAATAATTTTACGTATGACAGCAGGCTGCTCGTCGACTTCTTTAAGCATATAATGAGGATACGTACCTTTTTCAATATCACTCGCATCCAGTTCAGCAGTGAATGGCTCACGAAAAACTTCTTCGTTAGAAAGATTCTTAATCGTTACCTCTTCATTTGTCACTATAACCATTTCTTTATCCATCAGTTCAAGGAATTGATCTGTGACTTGCAACATAGCCATTGCATCAGAAGCGACAACGTTAAAGTCTTTTCCTACACCAATTAGCAGCGGGCTTTTATTTTTTGCGACAAAAATGGTTTCATCATTTTCAGCATCTAAAAGGGCAATGGCATATGAGCCTTCTAAAAGAGTGAGTGTTTGACGGAACGCCTCTTCTACTTCCATACCATCGTTTACAAACTTCTCTATAAGTTGAACGATGACTTCCGTATCTGTCTCACTTTTAAAAGCAACATCCTTCAAATATTCCCGTTTTAGAATCGCATAGTTTTCAATGACCCCATTATGAACTAAAGTCAAGCGACCTGAATTACTTTGGTGAGGATGAGCATTATCACGACTTGGCACACCATGAGTGGCCCAGCGCGTATGACCTATTCCAGTATGTGCTATAGTTTTTTCATCCACAGCTCCACGGAGGTCTGCAATTCGTCCCTTTTCCTTAAAGATTGTCACACCTGAATCATTTTTGACAGCAATCCCTGAAGAATCGTAACCGCGGTATTCAAGCTTTTCAAGACCTTTTAATAGAATTTCTTTCGCATCATTAAGACCAATATATCCAACAATTCCACACATAATTTCTGTTCCTCCAACCGATTTGAGGGAACAGGAATGCACGGGGGCACCCCTGCCCCCTCATCTCTGATATTTATTTTTATAAAGGAAATGCTTATAGCCTTTTTTCCCTTTGTGCATTTCCAACCCTTTGTGCAGTAGGTTGCCCCACTGTTTTAAGATTGAAATTATTGCGGCTGTGCACTTCAGCCGGGAGGTATCCGCCGATCATTCGATAAACCTCCTCCTCGTCAACTAAGCCTTTCTCGACCAGGCTTAGTTCAGGCGCTTTGTAAATACTTTTCTCTCTGCCTACCCTCCTTTAAACAAAATATGTTTTAAATCAGGATAATCATACCTTACAAAAGGGACATAGGTCAATTCTTTGTTACCTTAACCAATGAAAAAAACACTTCTTTATAAAAATATGCATAAAAGGATATTCTGTTCCTTTTATGCATATGATTAGTTATTCGTTTATTCCCATTTCCGCTCTCACCACAGAGACGATGCGATCAACATAGCGATTGCATTCTTCTACAGTTGGTGCTTCAGCCATAACACGGACAAGAGGTTCAGTTCCAGATGGTCTAACCAATATACGCCCGTTTCCTTCCATTTCTGCCTCAACATCTTTAATGACTTCCTGCACCTTTTCATTATCAGTTACAGCATGCTTGTCAGTAACTTTAACATTGATAAGCGTTTGTGGATATTTTTTCATCTCATTTGCAAGCTCTGATAAGGGTTTTTGTGTTTCACTCATAATGTTTACAAGCTGTAAGCCTGTCAATAAGCCATCCCCTGTCGTATTGTAGTCCAGGAAGATAATATGCCCGGATTGCTCACCGCCAAGGTTGTAGCCGCCTTTTCGCATCTCTTCTACAACATAGCGATCGCCCACTGCTGTTTGGGCACTTTGTATTCCGTGCTCCTCAAGACCTTTATAAAAACCTAGGTTACTCATGATTGTAGAAACCACAGTCCCCTGTTTCAAACGATTGTTTTCTTTCAAGTATTTCGCACATATATACATAATTTGATCGCCGTCAACTATATTTCCTTTTTCATCTATGGCAATGATGCGGTCGCCGTCGCCATCGAAAGCAAGTCCAACATCGGCCCCTTTTTCTTTTAAGAATTCAGCAAGTGCTTCAGGGTGCGTGGAACCTACCTTATCATTGATGTTCAAGCCATTGGGCGATGCCCCCATTGTAGAGATATCTGCATCTAGATCCGCAAACAAATGCATAGCCAAGGATGATGTCGCGCCATGTGCACAATCAAGCGCAACATGAATGCCTGTAAAATCTTCATCGACTGATTGCTTTAAGTACTGGAGGTACTTTTGTCCACCTTCGAAATAGTCGTTTAGATGGCCTAAATCTCCGCCTACCGGACGTGGAAGTTCATCTTTTTCTAAATCTAACAATGTTTCAATTTCCGCTTCTTGATCATCCGATAGCTTAAAACCATCCGGACCGAAGAATTTAATACCGTTATCTGCAACCGGATTATGTGAAGCAGAAATCATGACCCCTGCTTCAGCACTTAACGCCTTTGTTAAATAAGCAACTCCTGGTGTTGAAATTACACCAAGACGCATAACTTCAGCCCCAATAGATAATAGACCAGCAACTAGTGCACCTTCCAGCATTTCACCTGAAATACGTGTATCGCGTCCTATCAGCACTTTAGGTTTTTCTGTATTTTTAGTAAGAACGTAGCCGCCAAAACGGCCTAGTTTAAATGCCAACTCCGGTGTTAATTCGCTATTCGCTATACCCCTAACTCCGTCTGTTCCAAAATATTTACCCATTTTTTTATCGCTCCTTCTTCGAATCGTTACTAAATTAAATGATGTTAAAGGAAGGTTATGTTTCTTCTTCGTCTTTTTGAGTAATAGAGACCTTAGCCGTTTTTGAATCTAGTTCCCAATTCACTCCTGCAGGCGCTTTTACTACCAGTTCTACATCATGTATACCTTCATCTAAATTACTCACATCTACTGTAAGTGTAATGTCGTTTTTAGTTATTTCTTTCAAATCATCCGCTTTCCCACGCAAAGTAATGCTCGCTACATCGGACTCCAATTCGGCTTCTTGGTCTTCCTGTATACCTACAGGTTCTATTTTTAAATTGGTGAAAGTTTTAGTCTCGATGGCAGGTGATTCATCCTCTTCAACTACCTCTTCTTCGACTTTTTCGACTTCTTCGACTGCCTCTACATCCTCTACATTCTCATCTTCTACATCAATTTTTTCTGTATTAATTTTGACCTTTGCCTTACCCAAGGACATTTTTTGTACACTTTCTGGTTTAGTAAGATCCAATTCCAATTCGGCATCTCCATCAATTTTGGAAATATTAACAGGGAGATTTATTTCGCTTATTTGTTCAAGGCTGGCTTCTGACCCATATAGGATTACCTCTTTTGGATCGACACTTATACTCTTAATACGGATGCCGTCCTTTACTTTTCCAGTTTGCTTAGGTGCAATGGTTACCGTTTTCGAAGGGATACTAACTTTTAGTGACACTGCAACTGAAGCAGGTTCAATCGTAACATCCAACTTGTTTAAGTCCCGGTCAAGAGCTTTTACTGTCGCCTTGCCGTTCATCGTTTCGTTAAGACCCTTACTTATTTCAAGATTTGCCTTAACATAGGAAATTTGTTCAATTACATCTTTAGCACCAGTTATTTTAACAGTTTTAGGGCTGACTGTTGGCTGTCCAGCGGTATAACCCTCTTCAAGTAAAGAATTATTATATTCTGCTTCGACGGAGAATTCCTTCGTCACTCGTTCCTGAACATTGACTTCTGCATATTCAGGCTCGATTGTCGCCACTAACTTTTCGTTTAACTCGCTTATTTTGAAGGTAACAGTTCTGTCTCCCATCGAGATTTCAGGATCAGAAAGGTCTACATATACCTTAAAGTCTCTTTGGTTTTTTGCACTTATCAGTAGGCTTTTAGCTCCCTTTAAAGTAACATCCACCGTTTCTGGTACTCCGCTCACCACCAAATTTTCACGGTCATAGTACACTTCAACCGGTACATTTTCAATGGTTTCCGTACTAATCTCAGGGGCAGTAGATAAACCAAGAGATTTTTTATCTGACTCCATCTCAAAATTAACGGAGATGAATAAAAGAGCTGCCAAAGCAAAAGCAACAATTCTCATAAACCATGTACTATTGGTGTATTTATCCATTTTTCTTCCCCCTCCAATTCCAGATACTCGAGGAAGTTGTTTTGATATTTTCTACTACCAGTTCACTAGTAAGCATTGCCCTAAATGACTCTTGATTCAAATCTCGGAACAGTTCTCCATTTTTAGTAACAGAGATTCCTCCCGTTTCTTCAGATACAACGATTGTAATACTATCCGTCACTTCACTCATACCAATAGCTGCCCTATGCCGAGTACCAAGTTCTTTTGAAATGAACGGACTTTCTGATAAAGGCAGATAGCAAGCTGCAGCTGCCACCTGGTTATTTTGTAAAATCACTGCACCATCATGGAGCGGCGTATTAGGTATAAAGATATTTATAAGCAACTCTGAAGAAATATAGGACTTTAGAGGAATCCCTGTTTCAACATAATCGCCCAGTGCCGTTCCTTTTTCAATCGTAATCAAGGCTCCAATTCGCCTTTTCGCCATATAAGTGGACGCCTTTAATATTTCTTCCACTAAACGCTCTTGCTGGTTCTCTTCTGGAACGCTACCTCTTGTAAAGAGCTTCCCACGTCCTAATTGTTCAAGCGCTCTCCTCAGTTCAGGTTGAAAAATGACAAGAATCGCCAGTACTCCCCAATTCATGACTTGTGCCATTAACCATCCAAGTGTATTGAAACCAAACAGGTTGCTTAAGCTTTTTACAATGACAATTACAAAAATTCCTTTGAGCAGCTGTATAGCCTTCGTGCCTCGAATAATAGTTAACAATTTATATATCACAAACCAAACAAGGAGAATATCAATGAAATTTACTACATAGTCCCAAACATTCAAATTGGATAAAGACATGTTGTTTCCTCCAGTCAGTATTACTCCAAATAACAATAACAATCGTTATGTAATAACCTTAATAGTATACCATTTTTTAAATAATACTTCTAAAACTAGTGTGATAAAGTTACACGTTAAGGTCTAATGAAGTAAAAAATTCCCTCCTTTTACAAAGTAAAGCTGAGCGATGGCACCGTATATTGAAAACGATGCATTCGCTCAGCTCCTCTTACTCCTTATTCCCTGTTTCCTCTTTAATAGGAAGCACAGACGTTGCGGTATCCTTAATTTTGTACCACATCCACTCAAAAGCTTGGTCAATAACATGGATGCTTCCGGTCACATTCCCCGCCTTAGACATATAATTATGTCCATTTATGACCGTCACATCTCCCTTCACTTCACCTTCAATTCGAATGTTACCGTTTTGAACTACCACATTCCCCTCAACGGTCTCACCTGCAGGCACAATCACCGTTTCTCCTTCGACTAATAAATTAGATTGCTTGGAAACTGAAAAATGTTCGTCCTGATTATATGTGGAAAAAAGAGAACCTGTCATCAATACAATGAACACGGCTGCTGCCGTCATAAAAGGATGGCTTTTTAACCAACGTTTGGCACCCGTTGTTTTCGTTTCCTTTGGCAATTGAGCCATTACCCTTGCTGTAAAGTCATCTGGAGCCTTAATATGGGAGGTACTTTGTACAAGAGCGACTGCCTTTTTCATTTCATGAAAATAATCCCGGCATTCAGCACAAGTATGCAAGTGATCACGTAAAGCTTCTTTATGCTCTGGTTTGATGTCCTCATCTAAATAATCATGCATATAATCAATGATTTCCTCATGGTAGTTCATTTTTCTCACCTTCTTTTTATAAATGGCGTAGTTGTTTACGCAAGGCTTCCCGACCACGATGTATTCTCGTCTTAACCGTGCCGACTGGCAAATCAAGTATTTCACTGATTTCCTTTAACGATAATTCTTCAATGTACTTCAATACGATTACCGACCGATATTTCTCCGGCAACTTCATAATTTCTACTTGAATGGTTTCCTGAAGTTCTAAAGATTCAACTTCATCCTCGGGCTTTGCCATATCTGATGCAATTTGGGAATACATATTCAATCCCTCAGTTCCACTAACTTCTGCATCCAAATAGTAATCCGGCTTTTTCTTACGAAGACGGTCAATGCAAAGATTCGTCGCAATACGGTATAACCACGTAGAAAATTTCATTTGTATATTGAAACTACGAATATTCACAAAGGCTCTAACAAAGGCCTCTTGTGCCAAATCTTCTGCTTCTTGCCTGTTTCCGAGCATCCTAAAACATATCTGGAAAACTTTGTCCTTGTATAGTTCGACAATTTCCCCAAATGCATTATGGTCTCCCTTTAATACTTGATTAATTCTCTCTTTAATGAGTGCATCCATTTTCCGGTTTTTACCCCCGCTCATGCGGCTATACGATTATTACGAATCGTAAGCTAAAAGGTTTCAAAATTTATTACTTTAATTTTAACAAAGTTTTACAATTTATGTTTAAGAAAAAAAAAACAAGGCTATATAATTAAAAATTGTAAAACCTAAGGGAGTGAATCGCTGTATGACTGCTGAACAAATTTTAGATCATATTGAACTATACAGACAGAAAATGATAATTTTAGCTTCCCGCTCCTCGATGGCTGATAATGAAGTTATTGAAGTAAGCAGTAAACTAGATGTTTTGATCAATCAATACTTCCATTTAACTAAAAATGGAAGCCAAATCGACCGATGTGCTCTAAAGTGAATATGGAGCTGAGATTACAACCATATAAATATAGATATTATAAAATCATCCTGAAAAATCAACTTACGTCTTCTAGCATATAAAAAACAGTAACCTAACACAAGCTGGTTACTGTTTCTTTTATTTTATCAGTTATACTAGCTTTTCTCCAAATAGCGAGCCCATTAAGGCCACGGCAACGATTGCGGTTTTATTACGTTCATCTAAAATAGGGTTTACCTCAACAAATTCAGCTGATGTAATTAACTCAGACTCCGCCAGCATTTCCATAGCCAAATGACTCTCCCGATAACTAATACCACCAATTACCGGTGTTCCTACCCCAGGCGCATCCGCTGGATCTACTCCATCCAGGTCCAAAGAAAGGTGAACACCATCTGTTCTTTCTCTTAAATAATCTATACACTCTTCCATGACTCTAGCCATTCCCATTCGGTCAATTTCATGCATTGTAAACACTTTAATCCCTTTTTCACGTATTAATTCTTTTTCACCTTCATCTAAGGAACGTGCCCCGATAATTACGATATTTTCTGGTTTTACTTTAGAAGTTGAACCATGAATATTGACTAGATCGGGATGGCCAAGCCCCATACTGACAGCTAGAGGCATACCATGTATATTCCCTGATGGTGAAGTTTCCTCCGTATTTAAATCTCCATGTGCATCATACCAAATTACACCTACATTTTCATAGTGCTTCGAAACCCCTGCGAGTGTTCCGATGGCTATCGAATGGTCTCCCCCAAGAACAAGCGGGAAAGATCCGCCTTGTATAATTTTATCTACTCTTGTTGCTAATTGAATGTTTCCCTTAGCAACTAGCGATAAGTTTTTTAAATTTGTACCAGATTTCTGTGCATTTTCAGGGCGTCCTACTACTATATCTCCTAAATCCTCAACTTCTATTTTTAATCGTTCAAGCCGTTCGACAATCCCTGCACAGCGGATTGCACTCGGTCCCATATCCACCCCTCGTCTCGCCTGACCAAGATCCATAGGTAGACCGATAATGGAAATTTTCTGAATAGACATACAATTCCCCCTTTCTACCATTTTATATCTTATATGCCTAGTGGTTCAACTGAACATTTATATGTATAAAGATGCAGCTAATTAGCTTTTTTACCGTATTTACTCTTTTTCTTAAAATCCCTAATTGAACCGTTCTCTTAAGGAGGTAAAGTAATAAAAGTTAGATATTTAAAATAAAAAAAAGTCTTAAGCCGCAATCGGCTTAAGACGTAAGTTTTAGTGTATGTAGTTAGATGGTGGAGCCTAGCGGGATCGAACCGCTGACCTCCTGCGTGCAAGGCAGGCGCTCTCCCAGCTGAGCTAAGGCCCCTAAAGGAATAAATATATAGTAAGCGGAAGACGGGATTCGAACCCGCGACCCCAACCTTGGCAAGGTTGTATTCTACCACTGAACTACTTCCGCAAATGGCTGGGCTAGAAGGGATCGAACCTTCGCATGACGGAATCAAAATCCGTTGCCTTACCGCTTGGCTATAGCCCAATATATAATATGTATAATTAATATTCAACAAAATAAAAAGGTGGTAATCATATATTTCCCTTTTACAGAGAATATATAACTGATCCACAGGTTTTTATTAAAATGGTGGAGGGGGGCAGATTCGAACTGCCGAACCCGAAGGAGCGGATTTACAGTCCGCCGCGTTTAGCCACTTCGCTACCCCTCCGCAATATATGGTTGTAAATGGTGCCGGCAAGAGGACTTGAACCCCCAACCTACTGATTACAAGTCAGTTGCTCTACCAGTTGAGCTACACCGGCAAATATTTTTAAAATAAAATGGTGGAGGATGACGGGATCGAACCGCCGACCCTCTGCTTGTAAGGCAGATGCTCTCCCAGCTGAGCTAATCCTCCGGACTAATAAGTATATAATGGTGACCCGTACGGGATTCGAACCCGTGTTACCGCCGTGAAAGGGCGGTGTCTTAACCGCTTGACCAACGGGCCGATATTTTTATGATAATAGATAGATTGGGAAGCTCCCAAGCGGATTCGAACCGCTGACCTCTTCCTTACCATGGAAGTGCTCTACCTACTGAGCTATGGAAGCATATGGCTCCGCAGGTAGGACTCGAACCTACGACCGTTCGGTTAACAGCCGAATGCTCTACCACTGAGCTACTGCGGAATAATATAATGTTTCCTAATACTCATTTACAGATTTTAAATGAATAGCCTGGCAACGTCCTACTCTCACAGGGGGAAACCCCCAACTACCATCGGCGCTGAAGAACTTAACTTCCGTGTTCGGAATGGGAACGGGTGTGACCTCTTCGCCATCATTGCCAGACTATATTCATTTTTTTGAAGAAATTTTCATTCCTTCAAAACTAGATAATAAGAAGGTATTTCATTTTTTAAAAGCGTGGTTAAGTCCTCGATCTATTAGTATCAGTCAGCTCCACATGTCGCCACGCTTCCACCTCTGACCTATCAACCTGATCATCTTTCAGGGATCTTACTAGCTTGCGCTATGGGAAATCTCATCTCGAGGGGGGCTTCATGCTTAGATGCTTTCAGCACTTATCCCGTCCGCACGTAGCTACCCAGCTATGCCTTTGGCAAGACAACTGGTACACCAGCGGTGCGTCCATCCCGGTCCTCTCGTACTAAGGACAGCTCCTCTCAAATTTCCTGCGCCCGCGACGGATAGGGACCGAACTGTCTCACGACGTTCTGAACCCAGCTCGCGTACCGCTTTAATGGGCGAACAGCCCAACCCTTGGGACCGACTACAGCCCCAGGATGCGATGAGCCGACATCGAGGTGCCAAACCTCCCCGTCGATGTGGACTCTTGGGGGAGATAAGCCTGTTATCCCCGGGGTAGCTTTTATCCGTTGAGCGATGGCCCTTCCATGCGGAACCACCGGATCACTAAGCCCGACTTTCGTCCCTGCTCGACTTGTAGGTCTCGCAGTCAAGCTCCCTTGTGCCTTTACACTCTACGAATGATTTCCAACCATTCTGAGGGAACCTTTGGGCGCCTCCGTTACTCTTTAGGAGGCGACCGCCCCAGTCAAACTGCCCACCTGACACTGTCTCCCACCCCGATAAGGGGCGCGGGTTAGAATTTCAATACAGCCAGGGTAGTATCCCACCAACGCCTCCACCGAAGCTAGCGCTCCGGCTTCTCAGGCTCCTACCTATCCTGTACAAGCTGTACCAAAATTCAATATCAGGCTGCAGTAAAGCTCCACGGGGTCTTTCCGTCCTGTCGCGGGTAACCTGCATCTTCACAGGTACTATAATTTCACCGAGTCTCTCGTTGAGACAGTGCCCAGATCGTTACACCTTTCGTGCGGGTCGGAACTTACCCGACAAGGAATTTCGCTACCTTAGGACCGTTATAGTTACGGCCGCCGTTTACTGGGGCTTCGGTTCAAAGCTTCGCTTGCGCTAACCTCTCCCCTTAACCTTCCAGCACCGGGCAGGTGTCAGCCCCTATACTTCGCCTTGCGGCTTCGCAGAGACCTGTGTTTTTGCTAAACAGTCGCCTGGGCCTATTCACTGCGGCTTTTCTGGGCTATTCACCCTAAAAAGCACCCCTTCTCCCGAAGTTACGGGGTCATTTTGCCGAGTTCCTTAACGAGAGTTCTCTCGCACACCTTAGGATTCTCTCCTCGCCTACCTGTGTCGGTTTGCGGTACGGGCACCTTACATCTCACTAGAGGCTTTTCTTGGCAGCGTGGAATCAGGAACTTCGGTACTATATTTCCCTCGCCATCACAGCTCCGCCTTAATGGAAACGGGATTTGCCTCGTTTCCGGCCTAACTGCTTGGACGCGCATATCCAACAGCGCGCTTACCCTATCCTTCTGCGTCCCCCCATCGTTCAAACGATGTATAGGTGGTACAGGAATATCAACCTGTTGTCCATCGCCTACGCCTTTCGGCCTCGGCTTAGGTCCCGACTAACCCTGAGCGGACGAGCCTTCCTCAGGAAACCTTAGGCATTCGGTGGAAGGGATTCTCACCCTTCTTTCGCTACTCATACCGGCATTCTCACTTCTAAGCGCTCCACCAGTCCTTCCGGTCTGACTTCAACGCCCTTAGAACGCTCTCCTACCATCGACACCATACGGTGTCAATCCACAGCTTCGGTGATACGTTTAGCCCCGGTACATTTTCGGCGCGGAGTCACTCGACCAGTGAGCTATTACGCACTCTTTAAATGATGGCTGCTTCTGAGCCAACATCCTGGTTGTCTAAGCAACTCCACATCCTTTTCCACTTAACGTATACTTTGGGACCTTAGCTGGTGGTCTGGGCTGTTTCCCTTTCGACTACGGATCTTATCACTCGCAGTCTGACTCCCAAGAATAAGTATTTGGCATTCGGAGTTTGACTGAATTCGGTAACCCGTTGGGGGCCCCTAGTCCAATCAGTGCTCTACCTCCAATACTCTCATCTTGAGGCTAGCCCTAAAGCTATTTCGGAGAGAACCAGCTATCTCCAGGTTCGATTGGAATTTCTCCGCTACCCACACCTCATCCCCGCACTTTTCAACGTGCGTGGGTTCGGGCCTCCATTCAGTGTTACCTGAACTTCACCCTGGACATGGGTAGATCACCTGGTTTCGGGTCTACGACCTCATACTCATTCGCCCTATTCAGACTCGCTTTCGCTGCGGCTCCGTCTTATCAACTTAACCTCGCATGAAATCGTAACTCGCCGGTTCATTCTACAAAAGGCACGCCATTACCCATTAACGGGCTTTGACTACTTGTAGGCACACGGTTTCAGGATCTATTTCACTCCCCTTCCGGGGTGCTTTTCACCTTTCCCTCACGGTACTGGTTCACTATCGGTCACTAGGTAGTATTTAGCCTTGGGAGATGGTCCTCCCTGCTTCCGACGGGATTTCTCGTGTCCCGCCGTACTCAGGATCCACTCAGGAGGGAACGAAGTTTCAACTACAGGGTTTTTACCTTCTTTGACGGACCTTTCCAGATCACTTCATTTACCCCGTTCCTTTGTAACTCCATGTTGAGTGTCCTACAACCCCAAGAGGCAAGCCTCTTGGTTTGGGCTAATTCCGTTTCGCTCGCCGCTACTCAGGAAATCGCATTTGCTTTCTCTTCCTCCGGGTACTTAGATGTTTCAGTTCCCCGGGTCTGCCTTCAGTACCCTATGTATTCAGGTAAAGATACTGTTCCATTACGAACAGTGGGTTTCCCCATTCGGAAATCTCCGGATCAAAGCTTACTTACAGCTCCCCGAAGCATATCGGTGTTAGTCCCGTCCTTCATCGGCTCCTAGTGCCAAGGCATCCACCGTGCGCCCTTTCTAACTTAACCGTTAAAAAAGATCTTACTGATGCTTTGAAAAAATTAATTGCCTTCTATCTATTATCTAGTTTTCAAGGAACAAAGAAGAAAAAATTCCATCACAACGTGATGAGATCTTTCGTATCTGAATGAATTACTCATTCAAAACTGAACAAAACAAAAGCGCTCTCGTATTTATCCTTAGAAAGGAGGTGATCCAGCCGCACCTTCCGATACGGCTACCTTGTTACGACTTCACCCCAATCATCTGTCCCACCTTAGGCGGCTGGCTCCATAAAGGTTACCTCACCGACTTCGGGTGTTACAAACTCTCGTGGTGTGACGGGCGGTGTGTACAAGGCCCGGGAACGTATTCACCGCGGCATGCTGATCCGCGATTACTAGCGATTCCGGCTTCATGTAGGCGAGTTGCAGCCTACAATCCGAACTGAGAATGGCTTTATGGGATTCGCTTACCTTCGCAGGTTTGCAGCCCTTTGTACCATCCATTGTAGCACGTGTGTAGCCCAGGTCATAAGGGGCATGATGATTTGACGTCATCCCCACCTTCCTCCGGTTTGTCACCGGCAGTCACCTTAGAGTGCCCAACTGAATGCTGGCAACTAAGATCAAGGGTTGCGCTCGTTGCGGGACTTAACCCAACATCTCACGACACGAGCTGACGACAACCATGCACCACCTGTCACTCTGTCCCCCGAAGGGGAACGCCCTATCTCTAGGGTTGTCAGAGGATGTCAAGACCTGGTAAGGTTCTTCGCGTTGCTTCGAATTAAACCACATGCTCCACCGCTTGTGCGGGCCCCCGTCAATTCCTTTGAGTTTCAGCCTTGCGGCCGTACTCCCCAGGCGGAGTGCTTAATGCGTTAGCTGCAGCACTAAAGGGCGGAAACCCTCTAACACTTAGCACTCATCGTTTACGGCGTGGACTACCAGGGTATCTAATCCTGTTTGCTCCCCACGCTTTCGCGCCTCAGTGTCAGTTACAGACCAGAAAGTCGCCTTCGCCACTGGTGTTCCTCCAAATCTCTACGCATTTCACCGCTACACTTGGAATTCCACTTTCCTCTTCTGCACTCAAGTTCCCCAGTTTCCAATGACCCTCCACGGTTGAGCCGTGGGCTTTCACATCAGACTTAAGGAACCACCTGCGCGCGCTTTACGCCCAATAATTCCGGACAACGCTTGCCACCTACGTATTACCGCGGCTGCTGGCACGTAGTTAGCCGTGGCTTTCTGGTTAGGTACCGTCAAGGTACCAGCAGTTACTCTGGTACTTGTTCTTCCCTAACAACAGAACTTTACGACCCGAAGGCCTTCTTCGTTCACGCGGCGTTGCTCCGTCAGACTTTCGTCCATTGCGGAAGATTCCCTACTGCTGCCTCCCGTAGGAGTCTGGGCCGTGTCTCAGTCCCAGTGTGGCCGATCACCCTCTCAGGTCGGCTACGCATCGTCGCCTTGGTGAGCCATTACCTCACCAACTAGCTAATGCGCCGCGGGCCCATCTATAAGTGACAGCTAGAGGCCGTCTTTCCATCTTCTCTCATGCGAGAAAAGAACGTATCCGGTATTAGCTCCGGTTTCCCGAAGTTATCCCAGTCTTATAGGCAGGTTGCCCACGTGTTACTCACCCGTCCGCCGCTAATCTCAGGGAGCAAGCTCCCATCGATTCGCTCGACTTGCATGTATTAGGCACGCCGCCAGCGTTCGTCCTGAGCCAGGATCAAACTCTCCGAAGAAATGTTTGACTTGCTCATTTTGCTTTTTGATAGTGTGTGCTCACTTTAAAAAATTAACGTTGGCGCTTTGTTTTGTTCAGTTTTCAAAGAGCAATTTGTTTCGCTTTATCTCTTAGCGACTTTTAATATCTTAACACCTTATCTCTGCTTCGTCAATAACTTTTTTCAAAAAGTTTTTTTTGTTCTTTTTTTAAAAGCTATTATCTTGCAGCAACTTTTATAATATACCAGCGTATAAATTAATAGTCAATAGATTTTTTAAATTTAATTCACTTTTAAAAATCAGGACTAATTCTTCTCATTAAAGTTTGTTTTTACTCTCATATAAATAAGGCATTCCTTTTCTGTACTTAGCCTTTTAAACAATCTGAAAAGGATATTATATTTTTCATTTATAGCTCTTTTAACTATGCAATCGATTCTATCATCTTGTAAATCAAATAATATTTCATCCATCTCTCTTTTTAAGAGGTACTCTAATTCCTTCTTTTCTTTTTCATTAATCAATAAGCCAAGCATAACTCACACCTCCATCAGTCATTTTTCCCCATTCATCTTAATTATATGAATTTTTATATTGATTTTTTTGCATAACGGAACAGCCTCTGCATAAATATGAAAACAAGAGCTTTTGGACAAGGGGATGGATTAATGAAATTTTTCATGGTGCTCCAGGCAAAGAACATCAAACATTATTCGTTAATTTTACTTACGGCACTTTTTACCGCTTGGTTCCTTTTTGTACAAAACATTCTTCATTCACCTGTTTTTTCTACCGAAGATGGACCAAAAGCGGTTTATAAAGGGGAAAAGAATGTCGCCATCACATTCAATATTGGCTGGGGCGATGAAAAAGCAGCCCCAATTTTAGAGACATTGAAAAAAGAAAAGATTAAATCCGCTACCTTCTTCCTTTCCGGATCTTGGGCAGAACGTCACCCTGATATAGTGGATGAAATTGAAAAAGAAGGCTATGAAATCGGAATGCTCGGATACGATTACAAAGATTATTCCGATCTGGAAGACCAAGAAATCATCCGTGATATTTCAAAAGCACAGGAAGCTTTTAAAAAACTAAATGTTAAAAATATCGAGCTTTTACGTGCGCCCACCGGACACTTTGATAAGCGCCTCCTGAAAATCAGTGAAAAATTCGGCTATACTGTGGTTCATTGGAGTATTGATTCAAAGGATTGGACTAACCCAGGCGTTGATCGAATTGTTCATAACGTTAACAAGGCTCAAAAGGGCGATATCATCTTATTACACGCTTCAGACTCAGCAAAACAAACTAATAAAGCATTGCCTGAACTAATAGATGAACTTCGCTCCAAAAATTTAAACTTCGTAAACGTTTCTGAGATGATCTCTAATTCATCAGCAAGCAGTGAAGAAATCCGGTAACATCATTTACTAAAACACAAAAAACTGCGTACTAAGGGTCATGCTTAACCTTTAGGACGCAGTTTTTTATATGTAGAATTTCTTATGTATTCCGCTTTCCAATAAGGTTAGCCACTTTTACCTACTTCCCTAATTCTCCTGCTTTTAATTTCTTTCCCTTTGCTTTAGTTTGCAACCGTGTTTTTTTACTGGCTAATTCCTTTTGTGAACGATCGATTAATTTGCTTAAAACCAATAATTGATAAGCATTGCATACTAGTAATGGAAACAGCATGAAGTAGAGCCAGCCTTCATCATTAGAACTTAGTACAGGTACCCACTCTAATACTGTGGCCACAACCATAAAAAACATCGCCGGAATAAATGACTGTTTATTTGTTTGTTTCATTTTAAAATAGGCCGTAATCAACGCTGCGGCTAATACAACCAAAGCTAACACAATGTAGGAACTAATCCCCTCACCTGAACCAAAATTAAGATATCGTAAATAGACTAGATCAAATACAACGAAAAGGATAAGTACGAGTTGTACTGCATTCCATAAGGAAGTACTTTTAAATATCCCTAGACCGAAACGATGTATCGTTAAATAGGCAAAAAAACCAGCTTGGCTTATGACACTAAAAATTAATCCGACACCGAATAACCATAAAAACGTTGAAAGAATGGCACTGATTTCAAAAGAAGAAAAATAAGGCTTAAACTCACTCCAACGAGCTAAGAACCCTACAACTCCGCCCGTTACACCACCGATAAGCAATGTTGTTAAAAACAATTTAACTAAATTACGGCTGTTCATTGTTTTCCTCCATACATTTCTATTTCATTTCCTTAATTGTACCAACCAAATTTGGAAAAATCCACTTATTCTACAAGGGAATAATATCGTCGATTGGAACCATATTAACAATAAGAAGGATGAAAGGGGCCCTGCGTATGAGAGTGGGAGTTGCTTTGCTTTTCACGTCATTCTTACTCGTTTGTTCCGGTTGTGCGCAGAATGGAGCAAGCGCAGATAAAAATGAGTATGAAGAGACAAAGAAAATGGTCGTCGATATTTTAAAAACAGACGATGGAAAAAAAGCCATCCAGGATATCATTTCTGACGATAAAACGAAAACTGAACTTATTATGGACTCAGAGATCATTAAGAAATCCATTGAAGATACGGTCACTTCAGATAAAGGGAAGGAATTTTGGAAAAAGACCTTTAAAGATCCGGAATTTACCGCTGCCTATGCTAAAGCTTTAAAAGACGAACATAAAAAGATGATGAAAGAATTAACCAATGACCCCCAGTATCGCGGAATGCTTATTGAAATTTTAAAAGACCCAGATTTGGAAAAAGAAATGAATAAGTTACTGAAGACTAAAGACATGCGAGCCATTTATAAAGAAGTTATCATAGAAACTATGGATAGTCCTTTAGTTCAAGCGAAGATCCAAGAAAGATTGGATCAAGCTGTAACAAAAGCAGCTGAAAAGGCAACAAAAGCGGGATCAGGTGATAAAACTGAGAAAAAAGACAAAGAATAACAAAAGGCTGATTCCAATTGGAATCAGCCTTTATTTTTATTGCAACTTTTCAATGACTTTTTTAGCAATATCTTCATAAATTCTGCCTAATCTATGGTCTGCTGCATAAATAGAAGGTGCAAAATCTTCTTCGTTCCAATCTGGCTGTTGCAAAGGAAGCTGCCCTAAGACTTCTGTACGTAGTTCATCTGCAAGCTTCGCACCGCCGCCTTTACCGAATACATATTCTTTTTCACCTGTCGTTTTACTCTCGAAGAACGACATGTTTTCAATGACACCAATGACTTCATGTTCAGTCTTGATGGCCATCGCGCCCGCTCTTGCTGCAACAAAGGCTGCAGTTGGATGCGGTGTCGTTACGATAATTTCCTTACATGAAGGTAGCATTGTATGCACGTCCAACGCAACATCGCCTGTACCCGGTGGTAAATCAAGAACTAAATAATCTAACTCTCCCCATTCTACCTCGTTAAAGAAACTGTTCAGCATCTTTCCTAGCATTGGCCCTCTCCAGATAATAGGCGCGTTATCTTCTACAAAGAATCCCATTGAGATAACCTGAACACCAAAACGTTCCACAGGAATAATTTTCTCCCCACGCACCACCGGCCTTTTTGTAATCCCCATCATATCTGGTACGCTAAAACCATAAATATCAGCGTCCACAAGTCCAACCTTTTTACCAAGTCGTGCAAGTGAAGTAGCAAAGTTCACTGAAATCGTTGATTTACCAACTCCGCCTTTACCACTAGCAATCGCAATGAATTGCGTCTTGCTATTCGGTCCAAGTAAACCTTGATCCACTTCATCCTGTGGTATATTTTCACGATGCTTGGATAACTCTTCTTCAGAAAGTTCTGTGAAACGAATCCCTACAGATTCTGCCCCGCCTTCTTTCAGCAAGTTTACCACTTCCGTTTGCATTTGCATTTGCTCGGCAGTCCCTGTTTTTGCGATGGCAAGCTTAACGCTCACATGATTTTTTTCAGGCTTTATTTTCACTTCAATGATTCCATTTGTTTCTTCAAGGCTTTTATGTAGAAAAGGGTCTTTAAGATCCTTTAATAAATTCAGTACTTTCTCTTCAGTTAACAAGTCGAGCACCCCTTTGAATTCGTTTTATTTTCCCATTTAAGTATACCATATCACTTAAATAAAGCTTATTATCTGCCCTTTAAGTGAGCACATGACTTTTATCTCAATAATAAAAAGGCCTTGTACCATACAAGACCCGAACTAGAGAATCACTCTTCATCTGAAAGTTTTTCCTCTGTGAAATACCGTAAAATCCCCATATAAATCGAACTTGCAATCTTTTCTTGATACCCATCACTGATAAGGCGTTCCCTTTCCTCCGTATTAGAAAGAAAGCCAATTTCAACAAGCGCCCCTGGTTTCTTCGTATAATTCATCAAATACACATTATTAATCGTTTTTGCATCTCGCTTTGTATTTTCTAGGTTTCTTATGATTTCAGTCTGAATAAACTTTGCCACCTGTTCATTTTCCTCAAACCTATTCGTATAAAATGTTTGAGCACCTTTTGATGATGCTGACGGAAAAGAATTTAAATGAATACTTAAAAATAAATCCGCTTCTGAATCATTAATCATTTCAACCCGATTTCGCAGGTCTTCCTGTTTTCGCTGACGGATCCCTTTTGTATCCCCCTGTGCCAGATCTTCATCTTTCTCACGAGTCATAATGACAAGGGCACCCTGTTCCTGTAAATAGTCCCTAACCTTTAACGAAACAGCAAGGGCAATTTCTTTTTCCATTACCTCTTGCACATTTGCCCCGCCATCCATTCCTCCATGTCCAGCATCCAAAACGATTACCTTTCCTGCCAAGGGAAGGTTCCAGGAGTCCCAAGAATCATCTTCAACAAATTTTAAAGTTACAATTAAAAAAAGGATAAACAATCCCATCGCGATTCCTGTATATTTTAGCTTACTACGCATGAACGTTCTCCTTCCACAAGTCCCTATATCTAAAAGTATGGGACAAACCATGGAATTAGAACAAAGAATGGATACTTCACTCCTTCTTAGTGCAACTTCATTTTATATCGCTTTTCACCCGTCTTAAAGCCGTCCATCCACCATTCACCTACAAACCCTTCACAGCAATAAAACAACCCTTCATTGAAAGCGTTATTTGCCGTCACTTCCCGCCAATACAAAATAAAATTAAAAAGGGTATCAATCAAAAATTTCTCTTCCCTCCAGCACCGAGCCCTTACATCATCCTCCGACTCACCATAATAGCCAAACTTACTATAGTTAGCTCCCAATAAATAGGCCTCAATGGCAACATCAAAATAGCCTTCCTCCAACACCTCCATGAAATCCTGTCCAAAGTAACGCTGAATCCTCCCCTTCATATCCTCGATTGAAAGTTCCCTAAGTAACCTTCGCTCAAACTTCAACTGCCTCTCCCTTTGCATCTCCTGTAAACCTAAAATCACAGCCATCATATCACCTCCGGGGTCAGACCCCATTTCCCAAATTATTTCCCAAGTAATATGTAGTTTTTGCGTTCTATCATGAACCATTCATTTATACAGTTGGCAATAATTAATGAGGATAGTTTTAGATATGTTTATAAACGCCAATAATATCAAAATTAACATTTGAAAACTGAAGTGGACGACTTGTACCTCAGACCTTATTTTTACGTTCTTTTGTTTAGAAGAAGCATGTAATAAGACTCCCCTTAGATTAAAGAGGTAATCCTCTACCATCTATGTTGAAAAAGGCAGGCAACACCGTCTTGGATGTAATGCCTGCCACCTTATTTTTATTAAGATTTTATAGATAGAAATATTTACTTACTTCATGTTTAAAAAAACCAGAGGTGAATTCCCGGAAATCTATTGCAGCTTGAGAGAGATAGTGAGTTCTTTTCCATGCTATCCCAATCGTTCGTTTGCAATTCGGATAGGTGATTGGAATCTGAACGGTTTTCGGCATTGATTGGCGTAATAAAGACAATTGAGGCGTGAATGAAATACCCATTCCCATTTCTACAAGTCGGAGTATTGCTCCTGCTTCTTCTAGTTCAATTGGGGTGTAAGGTTCAAAGCCCGCTTCCCTGCAATACTCATCCGTAACGTCCCGGAATCCGTACCCTGACGTTCTGCTGATGAAGGTCTCATTTGCTTCTTCATGAAGAGCAATGGATTTTTGCTTTGCTAAGTGGTGGCTTGGTGGTAAAAAAATCTCTTCTTCTAATAAGGGCATCCATTCAATGTCGTCTCCATAAATAAGACTCATTGAAATACAAAGTTCGACTTCGACATTCTCTAGTTGTTTTTTCATCCCAGTGGATGAAGCTGAATACTGGCTAATATGTACATTAGGGTTAAGTTTCAAAAATTCAACGATTAATATAGGAAGAATATGAGGCAACGCAATAGACACAGAGATCGACCTTTCTATTAATCCAGCCATGTCTTTCAATTGGCGTTCTCCTTCTTCTAATTCGTGAAAAATACGATTTACACGTTCGAGAAATATTTTACCGAATGCATTTAAATGGATTTGCCTTCCTTCACGACTAAATAACGGTGCACCGAGATTTTCTTCAAGTCATGCGATTGTTTTGCTTAACGCAGGTTGTGATACCTGCAATTCCTGCGCAGCCTTAGTCATATATCGCTTCTTACTTCAAAGAAACAACGGGATCCTTTACAACAGCTTACATCTCTGCCGCTATTTTGACTGCAATTGGTATCGTTCTAGTAGGGCTTATTCTTTACATGAATAAAAAGAAACAACAAAGCCAAGTTAGTGTAAACTAATCATAATTCTTTAGCCTTTATTACCCTTTATCCTATTGCTATTATCGATAAATTAGACATAATTTTTCGCTAAAGTAATTAAGGATTATCATCAATAATTTGTTAAGCGTAGCCTTTTGGGTTACGCTATTTTTATTACCATTAATAGCTTTCTCCTTATTATGAAGTATAACTATCCTCCGGTAACTTGCTTCTCGGGTTGCTTCTCGAGGCTATCCTTGCCACCGCGGGTCGCTCACTGCTAGCGTCGCTTAAACTCTTTTATACGTCCCCTGTACTTCATTCAAACTTTCCACTACCTAACAATAGCTTTGTATTCTCAAAGGATCTTCTACTGGTTAATAAGTAATTCCATGTTTGAAAAATCCAGCATTTATTTTTGCATTAAAGGTAACATTGGAATATTATTCTACCCAAGTATCATGATGTAAAGCCATTATATGTATCCCAACTTACACACCGTCAGAATTTTCAGATTTCTTTGATTGCATCATTAACTTCATCCGTTAGAAGTTCGGATAATTTAATATTTTTCCGTCGGTATCTTTTAAATAATGTTGATTCCAGCAGCCGCTTAAAAGAAGGACACAGATGCAAGCAAGATAGCAGAAACCAATAAAAAGATAGATGGTAAAACTTACGTCTCTTTTTAAAGCTGGAACGTGGTGCAAAGCGAATCTATGTTTCTATTAATCGTTTTCCGCAACAGAGCCGGACGAGGTCTAAGGGTGTGATACAATTAGCTTCATATTCCCCTTTAAGATAAATTCACCATATTTATACGGCAAAATAAAATGAGCTCCTTTTCTTATTGTGTAACCTTCACTGCCTTTCAACAATCTTCCTTCCCCATCGATGATGCTTACAAGCATAAACGCTTGATTTTGCTGAAATGTCGCTTCTCCATTTACATCCCATTTATTAACAGAGAAAAAGTGATTTTGTACAAACTTTGTAACTTCTACACCTTCTCGCTTTTCTATTTTAGGAGCGATATTGGTATCAATATGAGGTGCATTAATGACGCCCATTGCTTTTTCTAAATGCAGCTCACGTTTACTCCCTTGATTATCTACACGGTCATAATCATAAACTCGGTATGTTGTATCTGAGCTTTGTTGTGTTTCTAACACCAACGTCCCATTACATAAGGCATGAACGGTTCCACTTGGTACGTAGAAAAAATCACCAGGTCTAATGGTAACTTTACGTAAAAACCTCTCCCAATTTCCACTTTGAATCATTTCTCGTACTTCTTCTTTTGTTTTAGCATGATGTCCAAACACTAATTCAGCATCTTGATCACAATCAATGATGTACCAACATTCCGTTTTACCATACTCGCCATTTTCATGCTCGTTGGCATAATCATCATTTGGATGTACTTGTACAGACAATTCTTCATTCGCATCCAAAATCTTTATAAGAAGCGGAAATTTCTCACTCTTATAGTTTCCAAACAACTCATGGTGATTTTCCCATACTTCTTTTAATGATTTACCTTGAAACTTACCATTTTCAATAAGACTCAGGCCGTTTGGATGGGCAGAAATTGCCCAGCATTCTCCTGTAATTGCTGATGGGATTTCATAGCCAAAACGGTCATAAAGAGCTGTTCCACCCCAAATACGTTCTTGAAAAACCGGTTTTAAAAATAATGGTGTATCATTCATTTTTCTATTCCTTTCTTTATTAGAATAAGTAAAAGAGGATATCAATTTTGTGAGATACTCCCTATTTTCGATTCAAGAAATAAAATAAGGCTCCAATTAAGTTTGCATCGTTATCAAATTTACAAGCTTCAACCGTAATATCCAATGTAGAGATATCATCCTTCAATTTTGCCAATTCATTATTTATGCCTTCAATTACATCCGGTCGCTTGCTGATTCCCCCGCCAATTAGGATCTTGTTAGGATCTAGTACATACTTCAAATTATAGATTCCCATTGCCAGCTTCTTATATAGGTTGGCAATGCATTCATTCGCAATGGAGTCTCCTGCTTCCGCCAATCGAAATATTTCTTCTCCGTCCAACGTTCCCCTTACTAGAGATTTTCTCATTTCGACTTCTTCTACAAGTGAATTTGTCGATGCAACTTTGCTCCAAGTTGATTGTAGAGGGCTCTTACATGATTCTCCCATTATCATGTACCCAAACTCACCTCCGTGAAGGGTAGCTCCACGTAAAATTGATTGGTTAATCACAATTCCCCCGCCAATTCCTGTACCAATTACAACACAAATGTAGAAATCAGTTTCCTTCGCTGCACCTAACCAGCCTTCTGCCAAAGCCGCGCAGTTTGCATCATTTTCAACGGACACCTCCAGACCTGTTCGTTCCTTTAGTAAGCTTGTCATGTTTACTCCATGTATAAAGGGAATTGCACTTGCCCCGCCAATAAACCCTGTTTCCACGTCTACGGCACCGGGCGAACTTAAAGCGATACCTTGAATTTCAAATGACTCCGAATAATGTTTAACTATTTCGGTAATGTGATCTAAAAACATATCTAATCCTTCTTTAGGAGTTGGAATCTTCCCGCATTCCAGTTTCTTTGATTTGTCATCCATTACCGCATACTTTATATAAGTTCCGCCAAAATCAAACACCATGTAAGCTTTCATTGTCATCCCCTTCACTTACTGGAACTATGCTTGCTGTGTCAACAGAGCCGCGCCGATAACACCAGCTTTTGTTCCTAACGAGGCACATTCAATTTGTACCCTATTACGTAACTGTGGATATAAGTAAGCATTTACTTTTTCAAGAAGAATCGGCATTATATACTCTTTTGATTGCATGACCCCCCCGCCTAACACAATCATGTGCGGGTCAATTGTATGAACAATATTGGAGATTCCTTTTGCCAAATAAGTTAGCATGGTATCAACAATCGCTTCCGCTTCTTGCTGGCCGTTCATCGCCAAAGTAAACACTTCTCCAGCATGTCCTGTTATACCTAACTTTTCTTTTCCGAGACGATGCACAGCTGTACCGCTTGCCAAAGATTCCAAAGAGCCAATATTCAGATTATAATGCGTTGGACCATCTCGATTAACCATCATGTTGCCAACTTCACCCGCACAGAAATTAGCACCTTGAATCAACTGATTGCGATATACATATCCTCCGCCGATTCCTGTACTGATCGTCATATAAAAAACAGATTCTTTTCCTTTGCCTGCCCCAATCGTTGCTTCCGCTAAAGCAGCTGCGTTGGCATCATTATCGAGCACTACTTTTTTCTCTAAAGCTTTTTCTAACATTAGAGCTAAAGGAACCTCATCCCACCCAGGTAAATTGGGAGGGCTTAAAATAATACCTTGCTTTGAATCTAAAGGACCCGGAGCTCCGATTCCTATTGCTTCAATATTTCTTTTCTGTAACAGCCCCTCGCATATTTTAATCATGTTATCGATGACATGATGTGGTCCTTTGTCACTTTCCGTTTTTACATTGACCTCTTCTATAAGTTTGCCTTCCAATGTTACAACGGCAATTCTCAAGTTTGTTCCACCCAAATCAATGCCAAGAAGATACCTGTCCATTCCCTTCACTTCCTTCGTGATATTCTGATAGAATAAATGCTTAGTAGCACTCTTCTAATAATCAAAAACCGTTGTTTTCAGATAATTCTTTGTACCATTTACCTGATTTCTTGATTGTACGCTTGAAGTTTTTATTTAAATCTACTTCTACTAGTCCGTATCGGTTCTTATATGAATTTAACCATGACCAGTTATCCATAAATGTCCATACATGATACCCTTTTACATTGGCACCTTCGTTTAATGCCTTATGTATCCACTTTAAATGATCTTCGTAAAAGGTAATTCGATAATCATCCTGAATCATTCCACTCTCATCCTTAAAGCGTTCTTCTGCTTCAACTCCCATACCGCTTTCCGATATGAAACATTCAATATTCCCATAGTTTCCCTGGATGTTTTTTAAAATATCGTAGACACCCTTTTCATAAATCTCCCAGCCTCTGTATGGGTTCACCTTTTTCCCTGGCATGTCATAATTATCAAAGTACCGTTCTGGCATGAATGGAGCATTCGGATTTGGGATGTTTTCCTTCGCCTTAACTCTTCGTGGTTGGTAGTAATTAATCCCTAAAAGGTCAACTGTATTTTCACGGATAATATCCAAATCTTCAGTTAAATACTTAGGTAAAAAGTTTTCTACCCGCAACATGTCAATTAGCTTCTCAGGAAAAGTGCCTTTGACTGATGGATCTAGAAAGGAACGGTTAAATAGCAAATCCGCTTTTTCAGCAGCGTCTAAGTCAGCAGGGTGATTACTCCTTGGATACGAGGGAGTAACATTCAGTATAATTCCAATTTTTCCTCCTAGCTCTTTATCATGGTATGCCTTAATTGCTTTTGCGGAGGCTAATACAGAATGGAACCCAACTTGAACACCCTTTCCAAAATCACAAAATGCTGGATAATGATGTCCATATAAATAACCGCATTCAACAGGTACGATTGGCTCATTATGTGTGAACCATTTCATCACACGGTCTCCAAAGTTCTCAAAACAAGTAGACGCATATTCCACATACGCATCAACTACAGAGCGGCTTTCCCAACCACCCTCTTCTTGCATAGCCATAGGCATGTCAAAATGATAGAGATTCACAAAAGGCTCAATCTCATTTTCTAGTAAGGTGTTAATGACGGTATTATAAAAGTCAATCGCCTTTGGATTTATTTCTCCACGCCCCTTTGGAAACATGCGGGACCACGAGATAGAAAAGCGAAAACTGTTATGTCCCGTTTCTTTCATGAGCTGAATATCGTCAATAAAATTCGTATAAAACAGTGAAGTGTTATCAGGTCCAATACCCTGGTAAAAACGATTCGGTTCTGTTTCATACCAGTAGTCCCATATATTCTTCCCTTTACCATCTGCCCCTGAAAATCCTTCCATTTGTGTTGCAGATGATGCAGATCCCCACCAAAAGTCTTTCGGAAACATGTAAATATTCTTTTCTACTTCTGTACTCATTTTCAATCCTGCCTTCCCTTAAAAGAAAGCAGTCGGAAAATTAAGTTTCCGACTTTGCCTCCTGAATGAGATCTATTAGTTATTTTTCTTCCACTCATCATATTGTTTTTGAATTTCTGCAAGCACTTTATCTAATCCAGCTTCTTTAAACTTCTTATTAGCCTTTGGTAGATATTCCTCAGGGTCAACACTGCCAGTTAATAGCGGAGGTGCATATTCATTCGCAACGTTTGCAATTGCTGCGATCTCTGTACGAACAGGATTTGTATCAAAATAGAAACCTAAGGTTGGTGCTTGAACAGAAGCATCATTGAATTTTTTGAACGCATCCCATTTATCTTCAGGATCATTTTCATATAACTTAAGAATGAAATGGTTTCCTAGAGAGTAACTTGGCATGTTGTAGCTTTCTACACGAGCTGGAAGGTCTTTAATTTTACCGTTATCGACCTCTTCATAATGCACACCTTCAATACCTCTATCAATTAAATTACGAAGGTATGGATCTGTATTTAATAGATTTAAGAACGCCATAGCCTTCTCTGGATGTTTGGAAGTTGCTGAGATAGCTTGAATAGCCCCTGTTACAGAGTTGTTAAATGTAATCGGATCATGCATTGGTTGAACGGCTACATTATAACCTGCAGAACGAGACCATATTAATTCCGCATATGGCTGGTACATTTCTTTACGTACGAACCAGTTTTGCACCTCTAACGGCCATGGATCTGTACTTGTTGCTGCATCCGCTTTTATATAACCAGCTTTATAGAATTCGTGCATTGTTTTTAACGTTTCCATCATAATATCTGATTCAAAGATATTAACTACCTTTCCTTTATCTCCTTCTAGAGGAAACGCAAACGGCAATTCATCTTCTAATACATAATCGAATGGTAAATACGGTTTGAAAGTTGCAATTGGTGTAAAGTCTGGCTCATTTTCTTTAACTGTTTGCAATAAAGGTTTCAAGTCTTCTAAAGAGTTAATGCTTGAAATATCCATATTGTATTTATCGACTATATCCTTATTAAATACGTACACACTTTGCTGACCTACTTCTTTGTTAGAAGGAATACCGTAAAGCTTTCCATCAATTTTAGCCCCTTCTAAGTACGCTGGATCAATTGTTGCTTTTAATTCTTTTCCATGTGTGTCAAGAAGTTCATTTAGGTCTTTAAATGCGCCTTTTTGTGCATTTAACACATAGTTTCCACCTGCAGTATAGGCAATATCAAAGGATTCACCTGAAGCAATCATAACTTGCATTTTTTGATCATAATCGCCCCAGTCAATTTGTCTCATTTTAACGGTTGCGTTAATTTTCTCTTTCGTGTATTTACTTACTTCCTCCATTACTTTATCGACATCTTTTTGAGGTGTCCCAATCGTGTACCACGTAATTTCATAAGGTTTTTCTTCACCGGCTTTACTTCCGCTCGTTTTATCTGAATTCCCTCCACTACACGCAGCTAAAAATGTAGATAAACTTAATAAGAGTACTAGAATAATAGCTAACTTCTTATTCATTTTAACTCCCCCCTTTTATTTGTTTATTTCAAAAAGCAATTATTCCTTAACCCCACCGATTGTCAATCCACTAACAAAGTATTTTTGAAAAAATGGATATGCAATTGCTATTGGCAAAGTTGAAATAACAACCATTGCCATTTTTGCAGCATCTTGAGGTATTGCACTTAATAAATCATTTTGTATACCGCCTGCTAACGAATTTTGCCTTAAAAATTCTATGTTGTTTTCAATTTTCATCAGCATTGATTGCAGTGGCACCAAGTGCGGTTCATCAATGAACAACAGTGCATTAAACCAATCATTCCAGTAACCCAATGTACTAAAAAGGGCAATAGTTGCAAGACCTGGTAATGAAAGTGGAGCAACAATTTTGACAAAGATTCGTAATTCACTTGCTCCATCAATTCTAGCCGATTCCAAAATGGATTCAGGTACAGACCTTTGGAAAAAGGTTCTCATAATTAGAATGTAGAATGCATTCATTGCAAGTGGTAATATCAATGCCCAAATAGAGTTACGTAGATGTAAAAACTGTGTTGCTACTATATAGAAAGGAATTAGTCCTCCACTAAAAAGCATTGTAAAGAATGCAATAAAAGTAAAGAAACCGCGATATTTGAATTGCTTTCTAGAAATAGCGTAGGCATATAAAGAAATCATTATTACACTGACAAGTGTACCAAGCACCGTTACTACAATCGTTATAGTATAAGATTGAAGTAATTGATCCTTCATTTGCCACAAGTATCTATATGCTTCAAAACTCCATATTTCAGGTAGAAGCTGATATCCATTTCGCGCTAAGGTTTTCTCATCAGTTAAAGAGATGACGATTACATATAGAAATGGAAAGATACACATTATAGAAAATGACCCTAATAAAATGTTCATTAAAAGATTAGGAAACCCACTTAGACCATGTGGTGTGTACTTTTTCTTACGCTTACTTTTTTTGTTTGGTTGATTCACTTGGTTTTGAGCATTCCCTTTATTTAATGGAGTAGGTTGAGAGCTATTTTGATTTGTTATCATTGTAATTTGCCACAAAACTGCGGCCACCCTCCTTTCTCTCTCGATTTTTTAAAATAGGGCATATTCTTTATCAACCTTCTGAACAAGATAATTTGTCAGCATTACTAATGCAAATCCTACAATTGATTGGTAGAGACCAGCGGCAGTACTCATACTAATGTCCCCCATTGTCGTTATCCCTCGGTATACATAAGTATCTATAACGTTTGTTACTGAATATAACGGACCTGAATCACGAGGAACCTGAAAAAACAGACCAAAGTCTGCACTAAAAATTCTACCAACGTTTAAAATGGTTAAAATAACAATGAGCGGTGTTATCATCGGAATCGTAATATTACGAATTTGTTGCCACTTATTTGCACCATCTATCATAGCGGCTTCGTAATAGTTTTTATCAATCCCAACTATAGCTGCTAAATAAACAATACTTCCATAACCAACGCCCTTCCACATACTTGTTAGAACGATAATAACAGGCCAATATTTTGCTTCGTTATACCACGATATAGGGTCTTCTACTCCAAACCATAGAAGTATATTATTAAGTAGACCTCTATCCACGCTTAGAAACGTGAATACGAAATAACTAACAACAACCCATGATAAAAAGTGTGGAAACAGCATTCCTGTTTGGTAAATTTTAGACAACCTCTTATTTGCGAGCTCACTTAGAACAATTGCTACAAACACTGCTAATATAAGCCCAACAACGATAAAGACTAAATTATATAGAACCGTATTTCTTGTAATGATCCAGGCGTCATTTGTATTAAATAAAAACTTGAAGTTTTCAAAGGCAACCCACTCACTATTTAGGATACTTGCAAAAAAACCATTCGGATCATATCGGAAATTTTTAAAGGCAATGACAGTTCCAAACATCGGAAGATATGAAAATAACAATAGCCAAATGGTTCCTGGTAAAACCATGAGGAGCCACACACGATTCTTATAAACATCTTGGAAAAAACTCTTGATACGATTCACAAAGCCCCTCCTCCCTTATATTGAAAACCCTTACATCTCTATATTAAGAAAAAGTCAAAAATGTATAAAGTTAACAATATTAAGATTTACTGTACTTATTAAACATTCGATAGTTAATACAGCATTTTTTATCATTTTTTGATTCTTTTAGGATCAGAGACGCTCCTCAAAACGAAAAAAATCCCGAATAACGGGATATCAAGATTTGATATTCATTGTTCTCCATGCTGATGGTGTAATCCCCACCGCCTTCTTAAACTGTTTATAAAAATAAGCAGAATCCGAATAGCCAACTTGTTTTCCAATTATTCCAGCCTTTAAATGTGTCCCTCTCAACAATTGCTTTGCTTTTTCGAGTCTTAAATGATTAATATACTCAGAGAATACTAAGCCAGTTTCTTTCTGGAAAAGTTGTCCTAAGTAAATCGAATTTATATGAAATTTATAGCTTAATGTTTTCAAAGAAAGTTCCTCATAAAAATGTTCTTGAATATATTGCACCACGCTTTGAATAATAGGACTTCGATGCTCCGACTTTTGTTCCAATGTTCTAAAAATTCCTTCGATAAAATCAATAAGAATGTCAACTAAAATTCCAATTGAATAGGCCTCTAAGATTCGCTTTACAATACCTACTGTTTGATCATTTGCATGTGACGATACATCTTTTTGGATAGACGTAACTATTTCAATAGCGAACCCTCTAATAATAGTTGGAGCAACCTTTTTAGTAGATTTATTAATCTCATCGAAGGCACCTTTGATCCACAAAAACGCCTTTTCTTGTTCTGAGCCAACAATATATCTCTTTAGATCATCCAATTCATTCGAAGTAGAAAGGCTTGCTTGCGTATACTGCTTTGTTAATTCATCTGTTATGAGTCCACTTTCTTTGAGTACTAATCGATAGCTAGATAACTCTTTTGCACGTTGATAGCTCTTATACAATTCACTTGTGGAGCAAACAAATGATCCAACATTAATATGATACTTTCCAGAAACATATCCAGCAAATAGCATATTCAATTCATCTAGTTTTTTCTTAAGGCCATCTTCACAATTAAACGAAACTAAAAGGATAAGTTCGCCATCTGGATTAATAATACAGACAGACTGAAATAACTCCTCTACTCTTTTTCTAAAAAAGGAAGAGTTTTCATGTTCACCATCTGATATTTGCATTAAAACAACAGCTAGATTCTGACCATCGAACTCCAAACTATACAGCTCTACTCTTTCACGCCATTCTTTTGCATCGATGTCTTGATTAAGACATCGCCAAATCGTATTATCTCTTAAAATAGTATAGGCTTCCTCATTATTTGTAGATTTCTCAAGTTTCTCTATACTATTTTCCAATGTTGAAATGAGTTCTTGCTCATTGACAGGCTTTAAAAGATAATTTTCGATTCCTAGCTTCATACCCTTTTTCACATATTCAAATTCTTCGTACCCAGATAAAACGATATATTTTGTATTAGGATGACGTTCTTTCAACGTACTAATTAACTCTAATCCATCCATTATGGGCATCATTATATCAGTTAATAATATATCAACATGACACGTTTCTAACTTTTTAATAGCCTCACTACCATTAGAAGCTTCACCAACAACTTTTAGTCCATAATCTTCCCAAGGTACCAACGCTCTCATGCCTTCAATAATAAATGGTTCATCATCTACTAAAAATACGTTATACATGTTATATCTGTTCCCTCCTAGCTGCTGGAATTCTAACTTCTACAATAGTTTCTTCTCCTTCATTACTACTAATCTGAATTCCATAATTTTGTCCGTATTTTAATTGTATTCTTTGATGAACATTACTCAGCCCGATTGAGCCCTCAGAGGTGGTAGTTCCTTCTAATAATTTAGTTTGAATAGCCAATAGTTTATCTATTGGAATACCTCTCCCATTGTCTTTTATTATTATTTCTATTTCCCGATGAATTCTTTGAACTTTTATTAGTAATTCATTATTATTTGTTTCTTTTCGGAAGCCATGAATCAAATAATTTTCAATAAGGGGTTGAAGGGTAAATTTGAGAATTTTTTCGTCTAAACAATTTTCTGGAATCTCGTACGTTACGTGTAAGCGGTTAGAATATCTAATCTGATTTAGACCTATATACTCCTTAACATGTTGGATTTCATCAGAAATTTGAACGATTTCTTTACTACTTAAAGAATAACGAAATAATTGTCCTAAACTATAAATCATATTACTAGTTGGTTTAGATCCGTCAGCTATAGCTTTCATGCGAATAGCTTCCAATGTATTATATAGAAAATGCGGCTGAATTTGTGACTGAAGCGCTTTCATTTCAGCCTCTCTTTGGCGGATATTTAAAACATATACATCTTTAATATACATGTTTAGATCATCTAACATATCATTGAAACTTTCTGATATGGCTGTTAACTCGTCTTTTTCTCTACTATCAGGTATTCTAATTTGCAAGTTTCCATCTCGAACTTCGTGAATGGCAGTTTCTATTTTATTAATTCTTCTAGAATAAGATCTCATCGCAAAATAGGTTACAGCAATTGCTATACAGGAAAGTAAAACTGTAGATAATAACATATACCTATGAACAATCGTTATTTTCTTAATATCATCCTCAGGCATGAAACCTACATATAAGTAGCCCATGTGGTCATCGGCCAATGTATTAATATAGTAGTTTTTTCCCTTCCACTTTATTTTCTTAAAGCTCGTTTCAAATGATATATCTTTCAATGGTACTGGAATGGTACCATCGTCTGACGAGTAAAGATAATCCCCATTACGTTGAAAAATATGGACTGTTCCTTTAAATTGGGATTTCCTCAAACGAATCAAATCTTGAATTCCCGCTGTATCATAAAAAACCGTCAGATCCCCTAATTTCTTAAGGGTCGCAGGATCATTAATGGAACGAGATATTTGAATATTGTTGAAGATACTCCTTTCTTGCTCCCACTCAACTTGCTTAAGTTGCAAGTCTTGAGGATGAACAGCTATACCTTCCTGATTCCCTTTCTTTTGCTCTCTCTTATCCATATATTTATTCCATCTATAGTGGCTATTTATATATTCATACTCTGTACCGGGGCTTGCACTTTTTAAACGCACTGCATTGATATCAGGGTCTTGACTAAAATACGCTTGGAAAAATGTATTAAGGTTGTTCGGAATAAATGAAGAGTTTTCACTGTACTTATCTAGTCGATACGCAAGATATGAATCATAATCATGCTGCAATGCAAATGCAATATCATTATAAATCAGATCTGTTTTTAAATATAATTCTTGCATAACATATTGTACATGCTCATCTTTTTGCTGGAGATAAGATTCAACCCTTTCTAGTGTTTCTGTACTTGCGTCCATTTCTTTCTGAATAATAACTTCTGTATAATAGCGTGATAATACAAGTAGTAATAGAAACATTGTAAGAAGGATTGTTACGGAATAAGTGATTAAAATTTTGCTAAACACCTTATTCGTTAGCCGCCTTATTATATTACTCAAGAACATCCTTTATATCCTCCCATGATGACTTACTAACTCAAGAACATCCCTTATATCCTTCCCTGCAGATTTACTAACTCAACTACTATTTTACTGTATTTCCTGTCGGAAAGTGAAGTTGATTCACTGCCCGACAGTGGGATAAATAGTTTATAATGTATTATCTTATTTCATCATGAAAATAGACTAATATTGTTTTAATTTCATACGGTTTTATTTCTAAGTCGATTTGTTCGGTTTGTTTCTTGCTATCAACTTGTTCCATCAAGTTTGTTTCATACCATTTTTTAACGTTTCTTGGGAATTCAATCAAGACATTTCCGCGTCGCCCTTCATACTCATGAAGGCGAATAATTACTGCGTCATCACCCTCTTTTTTCTTTATCGCATCGACCTTAACATGATCGTTATTCAGATTCATAAACGAGCTTTCTTCTGGTGAAAATCCACCTTTTACTACTTTCAATCGATTATTTAAAAACCAAGCTTGCTTTACTGTTTGCCCAACTCTCCAATCTCCCTGATGAGGTAGCAGTGAATACGTAAATTCGTGTTCTCCTTGATCTGCGGTTGGATCAGGGTAGATTGCTGCTTTTAGCAAGGATAAGCGAATCGTTTGGTCTTTAATGTCATACCCGTATTTGCAATCATTTAACAAACTCACTCCGTACCCTGTTTCAGAAAGGTCTGCCCACTGATGTCCAACTGTTTCAAATCGTGCCATATCCCAGCTCGTATTCCAATGTGTCGGTCTCTTAACATTACCAAATTGAATATCATAAGTTGCTTCGGTAGAACGAATATCAACTGGGAATGCTACCTTCATTAACTTACGTTGCTCATGCCAATCCACTTTTGTTTTAAAATCAATACGTCTATTTTGAGCATAGAAAATCATATCTTGTTCAACCAAAGAACTTTGATACTTCCATTTCGTCCGGATGACAATACGAAGCGGACCATTTTCAACAACTTCACTTGATACTACATTACGGATTTCCTCCATTTTTTCTTGGTAATACAAATCAATATCCCACGCATCGTGTGCTAATGGTTTATCTTCAAAAATTTGAATGATGTTTCCTTTTTCCTGTTGTGCTAGTACTTCACGCCTAGCTTCCTTATCAAATATACGAGTCAGTTGAAGGGAGTCATTCCATTCAACTTGATAAAAAGGTGTTTCTAACAACATTCCCTTAATAAGAAATGGTGTTTTATTTTCTACCATAGGATCTTGTTTGAATTGAATTTCTACTGCACCAAATTGTTTGGTCTCCTCTAATTCAACTAACCAACCATTTTCAGTTCGTTGGCTATTTAGAATTTCACCTGAACCTGATGTCCATCCTCCAACCACATCATTCGTTTGATCGTATGGGATGAATACACTTTGTTGATCTTGCCAACTAGTTGCATTGAAGACTGTATACGTTCCATGCTTAGGTTCAATAAACTCATTGAAATTATTCTGATCAATTTCGAGTTGTATATCTTCTGCTTGTTTATATTCCACTTTTGCATCTTCATATACTTCCTTAATGGATGAACCAGGAATAATATCATGGAATTGATTTCGTAAAATAATCTTCCAACCTTCATCAAGCTGTTGCTTAGGATATTTCGCCCATGAAGACATTAGAGAGTTCCACACAGACAACCATTCCGACTCCCTATAACTCAACTCGAGTTTACGATTCATTCGTTTTGTATATGCTTGACTTGTATAGGTCCCCCTGTGGTATTCAAGGTACAATTCACCGTCCCAAGTGTGGACATACTCATTTGAATTCTCAATATTTTCGTGTAACTTTTGGAAGTACTCTCCAGCTTTTGTCGTTTTTACTTTTGGCAGTCCTGGCATATTCTCAAATCTGCGACGAAGCTCTATCATCTCTCGATTGACTCCTCCACCCCCATCACCATACCCATAGGAAAGAAGTAAATCTTGGTTAACATCTTTATTCCGGTATGAATTCCATGTACCGTTTACAGTCTTTGCGGTAATCAGCCCATTATATGTATAAAACCATGAATCTTCCGAATTCCAAGGTTCAGGAGTGGTTACAAAATGAGTTAGGATTTCTGTCCCATCAATTCCACGCCATTTAAAAGTATCATTTGGCATACGATTGTACTGATTCCAACTTATTTTGGTGGTCATAAATGTATCGATTCCTGACTTTTTCAAAATTTGTGGAAGTGCCCAGCAATACCCAAATACATCTGGCAGCCATAGATACTTGCAATCTACCTCAAATTCCCTTTTAAAGAATTCCTTCCCGTACAAAATTTGTCTCACTAGTGATTCCCCGCTTGGAATATTACAATCTGCTTCTAACCACATTGCACCCTCAGTTTCCCAACGACCTTCTTTTACACGCTTTTTAATATTTTCATAGATTTCTGGGTAGTCTTCTTTAATATATTCATATAACTGTGGCTGTGTTTGGAGAAAATAATATTCAGGATATTGTTCCATTAATCTTAAAACAGTAGAAAAAGATCGAGCAGCCTTTTCACGTGTATGTTTTAAACGCCATAGCCATGCAACATCAATATGCGTATGACCAACACAATGAATGGTCACAGGATGATGTTTTTCGATTTCGTTAAGACTTTTATTTAATTCCACACTAGCAATCTCACAACTACTAAAAAATGCTTCATTACCTGGTTTACTCCAATTTATTTTCATAAAAGCTTGATTCAACGCTTTTATAATTGCATGTTTTTCTGGTCGGTCATCACCAAGTTCTTTAATTGTTTGCCACGCTGCTAGGGATGTATAATATAAATCATCTACAGCCTCGTCTAACCAAGCCAATTGGGCCATCTCAAGTGTATGAATTTGCTCCTTTGGCTCTCCACCACCTTCAAGTCCAGACCAAAGTCTGAAATCTAATTGAACAGTGTTTCCTATTTCGGTTGGTGGAAAAAATACTTCCTGATGGTTAGAATCAACACCTTGGTATGGATTTCCATTTAAGAATAATAATGATTCAAATCCAGAATTATTTCCTCCGCCTGTACGTCCAAAGTCAAATAAACCAACTACTTTTCTATTTGCCCATTCCGTCGGAAGTTGAACATCTGCATGTAGCCAGAGATACCGGTCTCGCCCCGTCCATTGGTCTCTTAGCTGTAAAGTCGATTCACCCTTTTCTATAGGAGGATATGTGCCTACTACACCCTCATCCTCAATCGTACTAAACTGACCAATCTCAATTCCATCACGATAGCGGTACTGCGCCAATTCTTGTATTCTTGCTTCTAGCTTTCTTTCTACTAAAAACATATAAATCCCCCATTTTTATATTAATTTATACTTTCCTCGATCTTCATATGTTCATTTACTTGTGATTGCTGTTGTTCTAGAGTTTTAAACCTTTTTATACAAACATTCATAATCCAATATGCAGGTAGTACACCTGAAATAAATGGTATAAGTCCCGGCATATTCGTGATTAAATAGCCAATAAAAAACAAACCAATACAAATCATTAATGTAGAAAAAGGACTAATAAGTGAAATAATAAATGATTGTTTTATGTAATCCTTTAGTGAGTAATGATAATGTACATACAGAGGGAAAAAGTGAACAATAGCATTCAAATATAAAAGAATGATAAAGCTAATAAAGACATAAAGAATAACGGAAAACGTTCCTTCCATGCTTTCAGCAATTCTTAAATCGACATATAAAAAAAAGCCAATTACTGCATAAATCAGCCCAATACAATTTGAACGGACAAACTCTTTTTTAAAGGTTTCTTTAAATGTTTTCAATAAGGAAACATCCAGGTCCTTCATCTTCCACTTTCGTGTAACAGCAAATAAAGCAACAGTCGCCGGCATAATCCCAAAAACACCTAATCCAGCCACAATAAATACAAACCAAAGAATATTCGTCCATACTAACCTAACGATCCATTCACTTACTTCTTGTAACATTCTCCCCATGTTTTTCATCCCCTACCAATATGATAATCGGAAAGGGGGAAAACCCCTTTCCGATTATCATATTATTTAATATCCATATGCTTCGACTTCAAATATTCTAATTGCTTGATCTCCACCTTGTGTTGGTTGTTGGACAGAAAAGCGAATATATCGAGCTTCTGTCGTTGTAATGGCATGTTCTGAGATAGCATCTGTATTATTTGTGACAGTTACTGCTTTCGTCCAATTTTCACCGTCAAGACTTACCTCGATCGTGAATGCCCTCGTATTAAAGGCTGCTGGCTCTCCACCTGCTTCAGCATGTTTGACAACAAACTTTGATAGATGAAACGCCTCACCGAAATCGACTTCTAACCAATGATTTGCACCAATTGCACACCATTTACTATTATTCGTCATGATTCCATCAATCGCGTACTTTGGTCCTTCAGAAGGGGCGCATTGTCCACTAGCAGTTGCTGTTTTGTTCAGTGCAACGTTAGTAATGTTTTTTGCATCCTTTGAAATTGTAATAAAGCCTTCTTTTGTAAGGATATCCTCTCCTTCGCTATTTTTAGCAATTAGAGTAACTGAGTACACTCCTTCTTCTTCATACCTTACAACTGGATTATTCTCAGTACTTACTAAAGGTGTACCACCTTCAATCTGCCATTCAACTTCTTCTGTCGCTTCAGATGAATTGTTGAAAAATTGGATTTCTTCACCTGGTGCTGCGACTGTTTGACTTACGCTAAGGTCTGCCTTTGGTTGTGGGTATGCAGGCCATTTAAACATTACCTTCGCAGCTTTACCTCGAACAAAATCAGTAGTTACAGCTACGATTTCTAGGGTAGTTGCTGTTTCCTTACCACTTCTTCGTAAATTCGAAATGTAGTATGCATCGTTTGGAACTGCTCCGATAAATTCTTTTTTACCTTTAGGAAGGTCGCGATAAATTTCATAATGCTGAATATCACCTTCGACTGACTCCCATGATAAATCTAAATCAGCATATAGTCCCTTCGAGAAAGTTGGATTTTTCACCTTAGCTTTCGTTGGTATAGCTGGGACCTCTTTATCGTTATGTTTATTTGTAACTTTAATTTCTCCGATGTTGATTTGATAATCTTTTATTGCTTCATCACTCTCGAAGAATAGAGAAATAGTTGCAATTTTTTTTCCTTTATATTTGTTTAATTTAAATGTTTCTTCTATCCATTGATCTCGACTCTTTTTCTTCACATCAAAAAACACAAAATCATCAGGTTGATCCACAAAGCTTACACCAAGCTTCATGTTAGGCTTTTTCACATCAGTTTTGTAAGTTACAGAGATCTCAGTATCCTTTTCAACTGGTAGATTCGTTTTATAAAGCTTCACATGTGTCGCATTTTTTTTCGTTAGGTTACCAGAAACCTTCAAAGAGCTACCACCGTAAAATGCTGTATCCCAATCGAAATCTACATTTAGAGGCTCCCCTTTGCTATCCTTTAACCAGCGCCATGTTGGTAAAATATCCTGTAAACTACGGTTATTCCATTCTTCTATACTTTGTGTAGAACCACCTACTGCAAAGAATTTCCCACTACCTGTATTAAAATGTGTTACAAACGGAAGCTCTTGAATTACCGTTTTTGCAGTAAAATAGTGAGCCATCCCTTTCCAGTTTCCATTTTCACCAGTCTTGCGAGGATCCCCAGCTTTTCCAGTCCAGAATTCTTGTTCTTTCTGATAGAATGCTTCCATTGTTTCAGATGTTTTAAAAGCCCAGTCTGGACGGTAAATCCCTAACGAAGTCAAAGGTTTTTGTCCTTCTGGGAAAATGCCATTCCAAGGAATGTTTGTCTTAGTTCCATTTGCTTCTACATCAATGCCAGTATATAGGTCATATGGACTTCTACCAATTTCCAATGCCTTATCATGAGAAGATTGTTGATTCGTCCACCAGAAATTTAAAAACATACTATCGGAAATTCTGTCATTACCATCTTGTAAGAACATTTTATTACGATCTGTTAAGTGATTTTGCCAGTTAATTGATCCGTTTTCTACCATTGAGTCATACCACATAATGTGCATGTCTTCTTGCTTATTGTCTTGTAGATATTTTAAAAACTTTTTCGTTTTTTGTGCAGTTTCATTATTTCCACCTGCTGTTTCTTGGTTGATAAACCAGCCGTCAAATCCGTAATATTTAGCAACCTCTAAAAGTTTGTCAGCAGCAGGAAATGACCCATCCTCACGCTGTGTAAGCATTTGGCCTACCCATTTCGCTTGTCCTCCGTACGTTATTGGAGGAAAGAAAATAGTACCTAAGATGGGAACGCCATTTTTATGAGAAGCATCAATCACATCAGCGCTTGGAGGAGTAATAATTCCTTCTCCAGCAGAACCCGCCCAATACACCATTAAATCAACGTACTGCCAGTAGCTAAATGTATTTGCAAAAAATTTATTTCCACCTTGAGATGGAACCCCGCTTGTGTTGGGATTTAATGCCGATAATGCAACCAATTTAGCTTCTGACTGAGATGTTTCATTCACATTGAAAACAACTTCTCTATCAGCTAATGGAACAGTACTTTTGTTATATACAGCATCAGAATCATTTTCTGGACTCCACTTTAATAATGTTTCAGGATACCAATAAGATGATTCCGGCTGTTTTGCAAAACCCGTAATCGGAAGTACACAAACTAAAAGCAAACCTAAGAACGCAGTGACAAGACCATATCTTATTTTCAACAAATTCCCACCCCTGTTAGTAAGATTATTTTATCCATCCTCTGTAACAACCAAGATGCGGTACTGTGTCTTAACTAGATATTGTTTTCTTGTAGCTTTTTATAAAGCGGACTACCTTTAACTGCAAAACCACATAAACTTAATACAAATTCACTAAACATCGAATTCGCCCATGAGAACCACTCTCTCGTAAATTCTTCTGGTTGGTCTGCATTAAAGCCCTCATGCATAAATCCAGTTCCGCCATCCGATTGCTTCATCTCTTCCATAATTCTCTTTTTATCAGAAGCATCTGTAGATGTCATCCCCTCAATTGCTAATGCAATATGCCATATATAATGATCGGGTGTATGAGGACTCCCAATTCCATTGGCCACTTTTCCTTCATAAAAGTAAGGATTATCTCTACTTAATAAAAATCGTCGAGTATTCTGATAGGTTTTATCATCAAATTGGCACCAGCCCAGATAAGGAGCTGCTAGTAAACTAGGGATGTTCGCATCATCCATAAGATGATATCTTCCCATTCCATCCGTTTCATAGACATATAAATCTCCATAAATCGGATGTTCTAACACTGCATATTCTTCTATTCCTGCTTTTATCTCAGAAGCTAGTTGCTCACATTGCTTTGCAAGACTTTCATCCTTTAAAACTTCTCTACAAATCTCTGATGCATAACCTAGTACTACTACCGCAAACATATTTGCAGGTACTAAATAACCATATAAACAAGCATCATCACTTGGTCTAAATCCACTCCAAGTCATTCCTGTTCTTACAGTTTTAGATCCTTTCCCATCCCTGTTCAGAGTATCTGATTGTCTTACATCCATTCTTTCAAAGCTATATGGTGATTCATCCTCATGATTTTGTTCCACTTTCCAGACATGCAAAATCTTGTTCAATGCTTTTACAAATGTGTCATCAAAGTAGGCCGTTCTTCCAGTTGATTTCCACAAAAGATAAGAAAGCTGAATTGGATAGCAAAGTGAGTCAATTTCATATTTACGTTCCCATGTCATTGGGGACATATCAGTTTTATCATCTTGATGTCCTTTTCCATTAGCGGTTTCATTGAATGCATTTGCATATGGGTCATGAACGATATAGTTCATTTGACGACGAACAACACCTTCAATTAATTTCGCCATTTCTTCGTCCTTTTCAGCAGCAAGTAAATATGGACGTACTTGGGCAGCTGAATCTCTTAACCACATAGCTGGAATATCACCAGTAATGACAAATGTTGTTCCATCTTCTTGTGGCTTTAGTGTTGTTTCATACGTATTAACAAAACATTGTTCAAACATTTCCTGAAGCTTTTTATCTTCAGGAAAATTCTTCTTCACCTTTTCGATTAAATAAGATAGTGATTGTGGGATTGTTTTCTCAGTGTTCATTACCTTCACTCCTTCACTTGCCAACCAAGGCTAATAATTTCAAACGGTTTTACTTTTTCTTGAATTTGCGTATTTTCAAACGGCTCTTTCACATTCTCAACGATAGTACTCTTATAGCTATTTGTACCTTGCATTGGTTGAGCAATTACCATTGTTTCTTTTTCAGATGTGTTAAACCATCGAGCAATTACATCATCTCTTTCCTCCGCTAACTTGATAGAAGAGATTGCTAATGATTTACCTTCCCAAGTAAAAAATGTCTTTTCGGTTGGAAGTAACCCTTCATGTACATCTGTTTGTACAGCAATCACAGGCACTTGGAAGTCATACGCCTCTTTGAATACTTCTGACTCAACCACTGTACCTTTGTGAGGGATAACCATCCATTCCGCTTGGTACGTTCCAATACATTGAGCCTCTGGTGTTGAAAATAGGCCCCAATCCCCTAACTCAGAAGTTGAACGGAGAATCGTAACGGCTATTGTTTGTTGTTCCTCAAGGATTTCATACTCATGTAATCCTTTATTCGCAATTGTCATCCCATGCTTTCCATCTGTTACACTTACAAAAGCCTGTTGGTGATGATCGAAACTAGGATTGTCCCACTCTCTTTCAGGTATATTAGGACGTTTTGCCACTTCAAAAATACTGTCTGCATAGTGTTCATTCGTACTTAGATTAGTTGGAAAAAGAACACGTAGACGATGATCCTTTGCTTGGTTTTCAATTGTAACCTTAACAGAAGGCCCCTTCGCTTTTTGATCTAACTGAATATGAGTAGTTAAACGAATTGTTACATTTTCAGAAGATCGACCTGATAGCCGGTCTTTATGCCAAACTAGTAGTTCCTTTTCTCGTTGAAACTGTTCATCAGCCTCTTTTGGAATCTCCCACTCATGAACAAGTTCTATAACGGAACGTAATGAATGGTCTTCAACTACTCTTATCTCCGCTTTCAAATCTTTCGTTGTAAGTGGAACTTCACCATTTGGCTTCCTAAACATATATTCGTTACCAATGTCCCCGCTATTTTCATAGATTCCTAGATTTTCGAATACTTTCCCAGTCTGTTTGTCAGTCAATGTATACGAACCATTTTCATGAACAAACAAATGAACAAATTCATTTTCCAATTCACGAGCACATTGATTAATCGATGGCTGTTCATTCAACTTCGTTTCCTTGGCCGGTTTGATATAAAATGTTTTATATCCATAGCCCGGAAGAGATTGAGCTAGGAATGTTAATTTGATAATTCTTGCATAATAGGGACGTCGGAAACCATCTCCTGGTAACTCATATCCAAAACGGGTACCAAGGTCCTTTGTTTTACAAACATGTACCTTACCACTTTTATCAACCAAATTAATATCAGGTAAATCCTTCGAACCAAGGAAATCTGGAATCTCTGAAAAAGGCATATCTGAAAAGTAGACTTTTTCTAGCTCAACTTCCTTTTCGATAACCACATCTCGTGTATTTCCTGATGTGTTAAAAACAACAACTGGAATCATATCCACATCAACAACACTTTGTTTCGTTGAAATATGAGATACAACTTCATTGGCCTTCTCCTCGATAATAGTTGATGCAGTCTGCTGAACCTTCTCGAAACGAGTTACCATTTCTCGATGTACTTCATCTACACTACAACCGCAAATACTGTCATGTGGATGGTTTTCCATCAAAGTTTTCCATGCATATCGTAAATAATCACGTGGATATTCATGACCAAGAAAATATGAAAAAACGGATAGTGGTTCAGCCACTTTTTCCAAAAGTGTTTGACACTTTTGATTCATCTGCTTTAAATAGATGCGGGCAGAGGCTGTATTTACAAGAGTTGACCACCCATCTGTACGTTGATTCCGCAGTTCACCGGTAATCGTCTGGAGTTGTTCTGGTAATGATTCCTGAAGTACATCCATATAATCATCAAAATTAGAGTGTACAAACGTGATATCTGGAAAAAGTTCTTCAGCCACCTTGATTGCTTCTCCTATATCCACTTGAATTGGCTGATGATCACAACCATTCATGAAAAGAAGATTTGGTGTTGAAGAATATTTCTTAGCATCGGCTAGTTTTGTTTCCCAATACTTTTTCGCACTCTCCCTATCTACTGGTACTTCATTGCCGTTTGAATACCAATTCGCAAACAAAACACCAAGCACCGCCGAGCCATCTGGCGACTTCCACTTAAGTTCTGAATATGGCGATTCAAATGTTTTCGCATCGCTCACCATATTATTAAATCCGGTTGGTTTCACACCTCTCCCAAACGCAGCAGTTTTAATATTAGCTTGCTGAAGCAATTGAGGTGCTTGACCGTAAATGCCAAATGTATCTGGGAAGTACCCTACCTTTGACACAACACCGTATTCCTTTGCAGCTTGTAACCCATACAACATATTTCTGACATTCGCTTCCGAGCTTGTTAAAAATGCGTCCTGTAACACATACCAAGGACCAATATGAAGCTTTTTTTCTTGTACTAGCTTCTTAATCAATTCTTTTTTATCAGGACGAATTTGGAAATAATCTTCTAAAATAATCATTTGTCCATCCAAGTGAAAGCTCTGAAAATCTTCCCCCTTTTCAAACAAATCGATAAGTGTATCCATCAACTTCACTAAGTGGTACCGATGCTTTTCAAAAGGCATATACCATTCCCGATCCCAGTGGGAGTGAGAAATAATATGCGCAGTAGTCTTAAATTCCATTTTGTTTCCCTCCTATATCTCAATCCTTCGACAGGATAGTAGCCGCAGCACCCTTTATTCCCGTCAATGTACCATGACGCTTTTTCTAACTTCAGTAATTAGCTATCTTGGTGTAAAAGGTAATTGGTTATTTTCTACTAGCCATTAATAAAATGTTGGCTGTTCGATGATAGCACCACCACCTAATACGAACAGCTAAGGATTTAATACTTGAACTGCTAGGATCGGCATTAGGAAAGCGCTATCAATATTTTGTACTATAGGATAACCATGCCACGATTTAGATTGTGTGGATTTAGTACCTTCACTTGTTTTGAATCTAGCTGACTCGGAGCACCTATACCGATTCCTGTAATGGTTGGGAATTGTTGCATTGAATTCTTTTACACACGATACACTCAAGTTGGTAGCGTTTAACCTGGTATTTTACTTAGGTCGGAAATTCATGTGCTGTTAGGACGTCTCCATCCTCTTGTACAAAGTCAATCGCTATATTCGTTCCTCCAATATCATGCCTATAGCAGTTTTCATGTACAATCGCCTTCTTCTACTTTTCTTCACATTAACGATATGTTTCAGCAAATCAATAGTCAATCACCACAGAGAAATTGATAAGCTTTTTCCATATAATCTAAAATTTATCCATATTTTATGAAAGTGTAAATTTTTTTTAGTTTAAGACCTTGTTCAAATAGAAAGACAAAAAGAGCCGAGTAGGTCAATGCACCGAAATTTAGAGTAGTGGGGGAGATATCCTTATAAAGGCAAAATTTCAATGCTTGGCTAGCTTATATGATAAGTATCTGTAATTTTTGAGAAGCATGAGGAACTTCAGCCCATTACTATACATGCTTCCCTTTTATTTGAAGCTGGTGTAGGTATAAAAGAGGCTCAAGAGCGGTTAGGTCATCTGGATATTCAAATTACAATGAACGCCTATAAACACCTTACAGACTCCTTAATAGAGCAGGCAGGAGAGCCCCAAAGGTACATTGAGCTATGATAGTGATGAAATATGTGTGGGCAAAAAATTTTATACAAAAAAAAGACCCCCAACCAAAATGGTTGAGAGCCTTTGAAACGGTAATAGAATTAACGTTTTGAGAACTGAGGTGCACGACGTGCGCCTTTAAGACCGTATTTTTTACGTTCTTTCATACGTGGGTCACGAGTTAGTAAACCAGCAGATTTAAGAGCTGGACGGAATTCTGGATCAACTTGAAGCAATGCACGAGCGATACCGTGACGGATTGCTCCAGCTTGACCAGTGTATCCACCACCGCTAACGTTTACAAGAACGTCGTAATTTCCAGTAGTTTCTGTTGCAACTAGTGGTTGGTTAACAACTTCACGTAATGCTGCGAAAGGAATATATTCATTAATGTCACGACCGTTAATAACGATGCGACCTTCGCCTGGTACTAAACGTACACGAGCTACTGAGCTCTTACGGCGACCAGTACCATAATATTGAACTTGTGCCAAGATAGTAACCTCCTTAGTAATTATCCGCGTAATTCGTATACTTCTGGTTGTTGAGCAGCGTGTGGGTGCTCAGCTCCAGCGTATACGTGTAATTTTTTATAGATTTGACGACCAAGAGAATTCTTTGGAAGCATACCTTTGATAGCAAGTTCAAGCATTCTCTCAGGGTAGTTTGTACGCATTTCAAGAGCAGTTCTAGTTTTAAGACCGCCTGGATGCATAGTGTGACGGTAATAAATTTTGTCAGTCAATTTTTTACCAGTCAAATGGATTTTTTCAACATTGATCAAAATTACATGATCACCAGTGTCAATGTTTGGTGTAAAAGTTGGTTTATGTTTACCACGTAAGATGGATGCTACTTCAGTAGAAAGGCGACCCAAAGTTTTGCCTTCAGCGTCAATCACATACCATTTACGTTCTACTTCATTAGCTTTCGCCATAAATGTCGTACGCATGGTTAACCTCCTAAAAAACTTTTTAATTTTTTATATTTATTTTCAATCACAATAAACTTCCGGGGCTTATCGTGGGATTAAAATACATACCATATTATATTAACTTCTCCCAGTTTCATTGTCAAGGGAATGTTACACTAGGATAAGTTGTCTATAAAACACTTTCTAGAACTTAGCGAAAAGATCAGTATCGCCTCAACCCTCTTTACTATTGATCTTAACCATTTTGTCACTTGTAAAAAAACTGGTATCACACTTAAAATATTTTTATTTGTAAAATACTTTCCATAAATACAGTCCATGACCTGGTGCTGTTTTCCCAGCAAAACTGCGGTCTTTCTTGTCCAATATCCCAATTAGATCTCGAGGTGCTATTTTGCCGCTCCCGACTTCTAGAAGCGTCCCAACTAAGATACGCACCATATTATACAGAAAGCCTTCTCCAACAAAGCGAAAAACCATAAATCCATCAGTCTCATTAAAATCCATTTCTTGAATAGTTCGGACTTTATCGACCACTTCTGTTTTTGCCGAACAAAAACTTGTAAAGTCATGGGTCCCTATTAAATAGGAAATTGCTTCCCTCATTGCCTTCTCATCTAATGAATAAGGATAATGATAGGCGTAATTGCGTTGAAACGGATCCTGCAGTTTTGAACGGGCAATAATATATCGGTACTCCTTGCCAGTCGTATGGAACCTTGCATGAAAATCTGCAGACACAATATCGACTTCCAAAACGACGATATCGCTTGGAAGAAGGGCGCTGAACGCCTTTACCCAATTTTCAGTAGGAAATGTAAGGGGTGATTCAAAATGAATGACCTGACCCTTTGCATGAACCCCTGAATCTGTCCGGCCTGAAGCTGTCACTTTTACAATTTCACCCTTATGCATTTTGGCTAGGACTTCCTCAAATTCACTTTGTATCGTTCGTTTCTCAGGTTGCACCTGATAACCAGCGAAATCTGTGCCATCATAAGCAATCACACATTTATATTTTGGCATATAGTACTCTTCCTTATTATGAACGTAATAAAAATAACATGACCGCAAGAGCACCTAGAGAGACCATCAACAGGCTGTCACTAGTCTTCCAACTTAATTGACGGTATTTTGTACGGCCTTCCCCACCACGGTATCCTCTGGATTCCATGGCTGTTGCCAATTCTTCTGCCCGTTTGAACGAGCTCACAAATAATGGGACAAGCAGCGGTACTATCGATTTAACCCTATCCTTTATTGGACCTGATGAAAAGTCAACTCCCCTTGCTGTTTGTGCCTTCATGATTTTTTCGGTTTCTTCCATTAGCGTTGGAATGAAGCGAAGGGCAATGGACATCATCAATGCTAGTTCATGAACCGGCATCTTCCATTTTTTTAAGGGCCCCAACAACTCTTCCATTCCATCAGTAATGGATATCGGGGTTGTCGTCAACGTTAATAGAGACGTAACCAGAATTAGTAAGGTAAACCTTAAGGATATAAATAACCCTTGAATCAAGCCACCTTCGTAAATTTCAAACCAGCCATATTTAAAAAGGACTTCTCCTTCTTTCGTAAACAAGATATGCAGTAAGAATGTAAAGACGATTAAGAAAAAGATAGGTTTTAATCCATTATAAAGATAGCGAAGCGGAATCTTAGAAAGACTAATCAACATTACAGTAAATACAGCAAGCAAAGAGTATGAAACGACATTATTCGCCAAAAAAACGACACAGACAAACAGGAATACCAACAGTAGCTTAGCCCTCGGGTCCATTTTATGCATCACAGAGTCAGAAGGGACATAACGCCCGATAATCATTTTATCCAGCATTAGCGGTTCCCCCGTTTCATCGCTTTATCGATTTCTATCGCTAAATCCCCGATATTAAGACAAGGGTGATCAAAACGAACACCTAGTTCCTTCTGAAGCTTGAGCTGAAAACGGACCGTATCAGGTACATCCAGACCAAGCTCTAGCAACTGCTCAGGCTGGGAAAAAATCTCCTGAGGAGTTCCTTTCTTGAACACCGTACCCTGGTGCATGATAACGATGTCATCCGCATACTTAGCTGCATCCTCCATGCTATGAGTCACCAGAATCGTTGAAATGCCGCGAACTTTATGCAAATCATAAAACATATCCATAATCTCTTTCCGTCCTCGTGGATCAAGTCCGGCTGTAGGCTCATCTAGTACCAATACTTCCGGTTCCATAGCCAGTACACCTGCTATGGCTACCCGTCGCATTTGACCACCGGATAAGTCGAATGGAGATTTTACCAGGATATCCTCACTTAGTCCAACTTGTACAATGGCTTTCCTTGCTAATTTCTTAGCTTCTACTTCAGAAACCCCAAAATTCATTGGCCCGAAACATATATCCTTTTCAACGGTTTCATCAAATAGCTGGTGTTCCGGAAACTGAAAAACAATACCGACCTTTTGTCTAATCGGCCGTAATAACTTTTCTTTTTTTCCGGCTTCTATCGTCCGGTCTCCAATGAAGACTCGCCCTTTAGTCGGTTTTAAAAGAGCATTTAAATGCTGCAGTAACGTTGATTTCCCGGAGCCTGTATGGCCTATTATTGCAGTATAGGTTCCCGATTCCATTGAAATATTAACATCATGAAGGGCTAGATGTTCAAAGGGAGTATTGACCTGATAGCGGTATTCTACATCATCGAGTGTAATTCGCATAAATCCTTCACCAACTCTTCCTCTGTCAAATGCCCATTCACAACACGAACACCATTTTTTTGCAACTCTTTAGTTAGTTTTACCGAAAAGGGAATATCTAGACCAAGAGCTATTAATTCTTCCTCTAATTCAAAAATATCTTGAGGAGGCCCTTCGCGATATAACTGACCTTGATTCATGACTATCATACGATCAGCTTTCGCAGCTTCCTCAAGATCATGGGTAATCGATATAACTGTAATCTCATTTTCCTGTTTTAATTCTCTCACAGTTTCAAGCACTTCTTCACGGCCTCTTGGGTCAAGCATAGAGGTTGCTTCATCTAAGATGATGATATCTGGCTGTAAGGCAATGACACCTGCTATGGCCACTCGTTGCTTTTGACCGCCGGATAGATGGTGCGGCTCTTGATTAAGAAAGGCATTCATTTTAACCTTATTCAGCGCACCATGAACACGCTCCACCATAACCTGCTGAGAAACACCGGCGTTTTCTAAACCAAAAGCCACATCATCCTGAACTGTAGTGCCTACAAATTGATTATCTGGATTTTGAAAAACCATGCCAATTTTCTGGCGTACATCCCAAACGGTTTCTTCCGTTAATATTTGATCATTAATCATAATCGTACCTGAGTGGGCGAACTGAAGACCATTCAATAACTTCGCTAATGTCGACTTGCCGGAACCATTATGGCCAACGATCGCAAGCCACTCCCCTTGATAAATATCAAAAGAAACATCATCTAAGGCGTTTCGAGACTGACCCTCATATCTAAAAATAATATTCTCTAAAGAAACCAGCTTCTTCCCCATGTGGCCCTCCTCATCCTCGACTGCACTCATCTTATCTTAACTCTGCTGAATTAACATAAATAAACAATGAAATATCAGTATTTATTCTTCTGAAAATATAAAAAAACGCTGCACCCCTTCCACCGAAAGAATTTTCGGTAAATTAAGAGCAGCTTACAGCGGGCCTGTTACGAAAAACAGGTTATCTTATAATCGCTTATAAAAAGCGGGAAGGGATGCTTGAGCTAGACGTGAAGGCTCCCTGTAGAACAGGTTCCGCCAGCCATCGTAACACTCAATGCGAATTTCTAAAAAAACAGAATTTCTATAAAAAAAAGAAAAAGGGCAAAGAACAAGTGAGTATATTCATTTGTCCCGCCCTTTTTCATCGTTGTTATTAAACTAATTCAATAACCACGACTGGTGCACCGTCACCGCGGCGTGGACCAACTTTCATGATACGAGTGTATCCGCCTTGACGTTCTTCATAACGTGGAGCAACGTCACTGAATAGCTTTTGAAGGGCATCTGTACCATTCTCAGCGTCAGCGATTTCGTTACGGATGAATGCTGCAGCTTGACGGCGTGCATGCAAGTCACCACGTTTACCAAGAGTGATCATTTTATCTACTACAGAACGTAATTCTTTTGCACGTGCTTCAGTAGTTTCAATGCGCTCATGGATAATAAGATCCGTAGCTAAATCACGAAGTAATGCTTTACGTTGTGCGCTAGTGCGTCCTAACTTTCTGTAACCCATTAGAGATTCCCTCCTTTGTTGAAGTTCTATATTGTGTGTCTATTACAAGGCTCACAACATAATGGATGATTCCGCCATGTTATCAGTCGTCTTTACGAAGACCTAAGCCTAATTCTTCTAGTTTCGCTTTCACTTCTTCAAGTGATTTACGGCCTAGATTACGAACTTTCATCATATCTTCTTCCGTTTTGTGAGCAAGCTCTTGAACGGTATTGATTCCAGCACGTTTCAAGCAGTTATAAGAACGAACAGAAAGGTCTAATTCTTCGATCGTCATCTCAAGAACTTTTTCTTTTTGATCTTCTTCTTTTTCAACCATGATTTCAGCATTTTGAGCTTCGTCAGTTAACCCAACAAAGATATTTAAATGCTCTGTTAAAATCTTAGCTCCAAGTGCTACCGCTTCTTGCGGACCCGTACTGCCATCAGTCCAAACATCGAACGTTAACTTGTCAAAGTTAGACAACTGTCCAACACGTGTATTTTCAACTTGGAAAGATACTCGTGAAACTGGAGTGTAAAGAGCATCGATTGGAATTACACCAATTGGCTGATCTTCTCTCTTGTTTTGAACAGCAGGAGTGTAGCCGCGGCCGCGACGTGCAGATAAACGCATACGCATATGACCGTTTTTACCGATTGTAGCAATATATAAATCCGGATTAAGAATTTCTACATCACTATCATGAGTGATATCAGCAGCCGTAATGACTCCGTCACCTTGAACGTCAATTTCTAGCGTCTTCTCTTCATCAGAGTAAATCTTTAGAGCTAGTTTTTTCACATTAAGAATGATAGATGTAACATCCTCTACGACGCCTTCAATTGTTGAGAACTCATGTAGCACTCCATCAATTTGTATAGCTGTGACAGCAGCACCTGGGAGTGAGGATAAAAGGATACGACGTAAGGAGTTACCCAATGTAGTACCATACCCACGCTCTAGTGGCTCTACGACGAATTTACCGAATTTGGTATCGTCGTTGATTTCAACCGTTTCGATTTTTGGTTTTTCTATTTCGATCATCAATAAACCCTCCTTCAAAACGTCAAAACCCCGGTAAGTAAACATGTCACTTAAACCGAAATTCCCCATGTATACGTTCCCGCTGTGCGCAACAACTGAAAATTAATCTTCTGTAAGAACGCAAACTTAGTATTATATCCCATTATTGACAGGAATACAAAATCTATACAGAAAAATTAAACACGGCGACGTTTTGGTGGACGGCATCCGTTATGTGGAACTGGAGTTACATCTTTAATTGCAGTTACTTCTAGGCCAGCAGCTTGAAGTGCACGAATAGCAGCCTCACGTCCAGCACCAGGTCCTTTAACTGTAACTTCAAGAGTTTTCATACCATGTTCAATTGATGTTTTAGCAGCTGTTTCAGCAGCCATTTGTGCAGCGAATGGCGTAGATTTACGAGATCCACGGAATCCTAAAGCTCCAGCACTTGACCAAGAAATAGCATTACCATGAGAGTCAGTGATCGTAACGATTGTGTTATTGAATGTTGAACGAATATGTGCAATACCAGTTTCTATATTCTTTTTCACACGACGTTTACGTGTATTAGTTTTACGTGCCATGAAAAGTAACCTCCTTTACTAATTATTTTTTCTTGTTAGCTACAGTACGACGAGGTCCTTTACGCGTACGAGCATTGTTTTTTGTATTTTGTCCACGAACAGGAAGTCCACGACGGTGACGTAAACCACGGTAAGAACCGATTTCCATTAGACGTTTAATGTTAAGGGAAATTTCACGACGAAGGTCGCCTTCTACTTTTAACTTGTCAATGATATCACGAATTTTGTTCAATTCGTCTTCCGTTAAGTCACGAACGCGAGTTTCTTCAGAAATACCAGCTTCTGCAAGAACTTTAATCGCTGTTTGTTTTCCAATACCATATATATATGTTAATGAGATAACAATACGTTTGTCACGGGGAATATCTACTCCAGCAATACGTGCCATGCTTGAGTGCACCTCCTTCTATTTAGCCTTGTTTTTGTTTATGTTTAGGGTTTTCGCAAATAACCATAACTTTACCTTTTCTGCGGATAACTTTACACTTTTCGCAGATTGGTTTGACTGATGGTCTGACTTTCATTGCTATCTAACCTCCTTATACAGATCGGAGCGTAACCGGATTATTTAAACCGGTATGTGATTCTGCCGCGAGTTAGATCATACGGGGAAAGCTCAACCGTAACTTTATCTCCAGGCAAAATGCGAATAAAGTGCATACGAATTTTACCGGATACATGAGCTAAAACAGTATGACCATTTTCTAATTCTACCTTAAACATTGCATTTGGCAAAGTCTCTTGTACTGTGCCTTCTACTTCAATTACATCATCTTTCGCCATTAAAGTGATTCTCCCTTCTCTATGCGTGAACCTATTAAAGGTACACATCTTTCCGTCAACATTACTCCAGTCCAATTATCCTCAAAAGTCATACAATTCTGCATCAAGTATTCACCATTTTGTAGAACCAGGCTTTAACTGAGGACCTTTATCAGTTGGACCGAAATGAGGAATTTATGGGTCCTCATGTAAGTCTTGACCGATTCCGTGACCGACATACTCTCAAAATAGAGAAGCAATTAGTCTCGACATAGGTTTGAATAGCATGGGAGATGTTTGAAAGGCGCACGCCTGACATAGCTTCTTTCAACCCTCTATATCATGACTCTTTAGGAATCCTAATAGAGTCACTGCATTTCTTCATCAATTTTGCCGACCGGATATGTCCATGAAGATTACTTATAAAGTAATCGCCCAATTCAGGGAATACCAAGTACAAGAACCTGATTAATAAATGTGAGAATGCTCTAGCGAAATCCATTATACCCTTTGTATTAAAGGAATGCACCAAGTTTAACTAGTAAGTTGTAAAAATGGTATGAATTTCATAAATCAATACGATGATTAATTTTGCAAAGCACCAAGTAACACATCAATGTTTTCAAATACCTTATTAATATCTTGCTGTCCGTTAATGTTTACCAAGTATCCTTTTTCTCCGTAGAAATCAAGAAGTGGCTTAGTTTGTTTCAAATTCACATCTAAGCGATTTTGAACCGTTTCTTCATTATCGTCAGCACGTTGATATAATTCTCCGCCACAGCGGTCGCATACATCATCTTTAGCAGGAGGATTGAATACAAGATGATATGTCGCACCACATGATTTGCAAATACGACGTCCTGTCAATCTTTCCATTAAGATGCTTTTATCCACATCGATATTAATGACAAAATTTATTTTGCGATCTAAATCAGTAAGGATGCTTTCAAGTGCTTCTGCTTGTGCCACAGTACGTGGGAATCCATCAAGCAAAAATCCTTTTAGGCAGTCCTCCTTGCTTAAACGCTCACGTACAATGCCGATGGTAACTTCATCAGGTACCAATTCGCCTTTGTCCATGAATGATTTTGCCTTTAGACCTAATTCTGTTCCATCTTTGATAGCTGTTCGGAACATATCTCCAGTAGAAATATGAGGGATATTATATTTTTCTACGATTTGTTCGGCTTGAGTGCCCTTACCAGCACCCGGCAGACCCATTAACACTAGATTCAATTTTCTTCCCCCTCAAACTCTATAATGGGTAAAGGGAACATGTTGTTCCCAAAACTCATTACTTTATAAAGCCTTTATAGTGTCTTTTCACAAGTTGTGACTCTAGCTGTTTCATCGTATCAAGGGCTACCCCTACAACGATTAGTAAACTAGTTCCACCAATCTGTGCAGATTGAGGAAGATCAGCAAGCTTTATGAAAAATACCGGTAAAACGGCGATGACTGCTAAGAATATAGAACCAACAAACGTTAGACGGTATAAAACACGTGTTAAATATTCTTGTGTACTCTTACCTGGACGAATCCCTGGCACATAGCCACCTTGCTTTTTCAAATTCTCAGCCATTTGTTCAGGATTAACCTGAATGAATGCATAAAAATACGCAAAAGCAATGATAAGAGCAACATATATGATCATACCAATTGGATTGGTATAAACAAGATGTTCTGTAATCCAACTAGTAACACTGTTCTTTCCAAAAAAAGAAGCGATTGTAGTTGGGGTGATAAGAAATGCCATTGCAAAGATTACCGGAATAACCCCCGCAGCATTTACTTTCAATGGTAAATGTGTAGACTGGCCACCCATTTGTGTACGACCTACCGCAGCACGCTTGGCATACTGAATAGGAATTTTACGCAATGCCTGCTGAATAAAAATAACAGCAACCACGATTGCTAATACTGCTAAAACAATAAGGACAATAGTTATTATTCGTAAAAATAATTGATCTCCAGCATTTTCGAACTGTTGTGCGTAGATCTGGTTTGCCGTATTTGGCAAACTAGCCACGATACCAGCAAAGATTATGATAGAAATCCCATTACCTACACCTTTAGCAGTGATCAGCTCTCCTAACCACAAAAGAAAAGCTGTTCCTGCCGTTAAGACAGTCGCAATAAGCAAGTATGTTGCAATTCCAGGATTTTCAATCAACTGGCCACCTGACATATTATTGAACCCATAAGACATACCAAAAGCTTGGATAAATCCGAGTATAATAGTGAAGTACCGCGTGAATTGAGCTAATTTACGGCGCCCTGCTTCTCCTTGTTTAGACCATTCAGTGAACTTTGGTACAACATCCATCTGTAATAGTTGAACGATAATAGATGCCGTGATATACGGCATAATACCCATCGCTAAAATAGAGAAGTTTTGAAGTGCTCCGCCGCCAAAGGTATTTAAAAGACCTATGACGCTTAGCTGGTCCTGTGCAGCGAGAAAATCGGCATTCACATGCGGCACAGGAATAAATGTACCGATGCGATAGACGATTAACATTAGAAGGGTAAAAATAATCTTATTCCTTATTTCACCCACGCGCATAAAATTGGAGATCGTGCGAAACATTAGATCACCTCTGTATTACCGCCAGCAGCTTCGATAGCTTCTTTAGCAGTAGAAGAGAATTTGTGAGCTTTAACAGTAAGCTTTTTCTCAATGCTTCCTTTTGCAAGAATTTTGATTCCTGCTTTTTCTTTACTTACAATACCAGTCTCAAGTAATAGAGCTGGTGTTACTTCAGTACCGTCTTCGAAAAGATTTAACGTATCAAGATTCACGATAGCATAGTCTTTACGGTTAATGTTGGTAAATCCACGTTTAGGTAAACGTCTGAATAGAGGAGTTTGTCCCCCTTCAAATCCAAGGCGTACACCGCCGCCGGAACGAGCGTTTTGTCCTTTGTGACCTTTACCTGCTGTTTTACCGTTACCAGATCCAATACCGCGACCTTTACGTTTACGTTCTTTACGAGAACCTTCTGCAGCTTTTAACTCATGAAGTTTCATGTTGGCACCTCCTTGTTAAGTTAAAAATTATTTTATTGTTCTTTTACAGTAACAAGATGAGCAACTTTGGTAATCATACCGCGAATCGCAGGGTTATCATCATGAACAACCGTTTGATGCATTTTACGTAAACCCAAAGTGTTAACTGTAACACGTTGATCTTCAGGACGACCAATCAAGCTGCGAGTGAGGGTAATTTCTAATTTATTAGCCATAATTTGATTTCCCTCCTTATCCTAACAGTTCTTGTACTGATTTTCCACGTAACTTAGCTACGTCTTCAGCACGTTTCAATTGCTTCAATCCTTCGATTGTTGCGCGAACCATATTAATAGGTGTGTTAGTACCTAATGATTTAGACAAGATATCGCTAACTCCGCCTAATTCAAGTACCGCACGAACAGGACCACCAGCAATTACTCCTGTACCTTCAGAAGCTGGTTTCAATAGAATGTGACCTGCGCCATAGCGTCCGTTCACAAGGTGAGGAATTGTAGTTCCAACCATTGGTACAGTAATTAGATTTTTCTTAGCGTCCTCAATAGCTTTACGGATTGCATCCGGAACTTCTTGAGCTTTACCAGTACCAAATCCAACATGACCGTTTTTATCACCTACAACTACTAGTGCAGTGAAACGGAAACGACGTCCGCCTTTAACAACTTTAGCTACACGATTTACTGTAACTACGCGTTCTTCAAGTTCTAATTTATTAGGATCAATGCTACGCATCTGTTTATGTCCCTCCTTATCCATTAAAATTCTAAGCCGTTTTCACGAGCAGCGTCAGCCAATGCTTTAACACGACCATGGAAGAGGTAACCACCGCGGTCAAATACCACAGCTTTGAAACCTTTTTCAACAGCACGTTTCGCAATAAGTTCGCCAACTTTTTGAGCTGCTTCAGCATTGCTACTAGCTTCGATACCGATCTCTTTATCAAGAGTTGAAGCACTTGCTAATGTTACGCCTTTTGCATCGTCAATTAATTGTGCGTAAATGTGTTTGTTTGAACGAAACACATTTAAACGAGGACGAGCTTCTGTTCCAGAAAGCTTTGCACGCACACGTGCATGTCTTTTCTGACGAGTAGCATTTTTATCAAGCTTCGTAATCATTTACGTCACTCCTTTCGTTTACTTATGCGGCATTACTTACCAGTTTTACCTTCTTTACGACGAACGAATTCGCCTTCGTAACGAATACCTTTACCTTTATACGGTTCAGGTGGGCGAACATCACGGATATTAGCTGCAAGAGCTCCTACACGTTCTTTGCTAGCACCTTTAATAATTACTTTTGTATTAGAAGGAACTTCGACTTCAACACCAGCTTCTGGTTCTATTTCTACAGGGTGAGAATATCCTACGTTAAGGATAAGCTTAGTACCTTGCTTTTGCGCACGGTACCCAACCCCAATAAGTTCAAGTGATTTTACAAATCCTTTTGATACACCTTCAACCATGTTAGAGATAAGTGCGCGAGTAGTACCGTGTAAAGAACGGTGAGCCTTCTCGTCAGACGGGCGTGTAACAGTTACCACGTTCTCTTCAACAACGATTGTAAGATCAGGACTAAATGATCTAGATAATTCACCTTTAGGTCCTTTTACAGTTACTTCACTTCCGTTAACAGTAACTGTTACACCTGCAGGGATTTCAATAGGTTTTTTACCTATACGAGACATATTGTGCACCTCCATTCTTGTGAAAATGTATTACCAAACGTATGCTAAAACTTCTCCGCCAACTTGTTTAGAGCGAGCTTCCTTGTCAGTTAAAACTCCGTGAGAAGTAGAAACAACTGCGATACCTAAACCGTTTAAAACGCGTGGTACTTCTCCAGTTTTTGCATATACACGCAAACCAGGTTTGCTGATACGTTTTAGACCAGTGATAACACGTTCGTTGTTTGCACCGTATTTTAAGAAGATACGGATGATACCTTGTTTGTTGTCTTCGATTAATTCAAAGTCACGTACGAAGCCTTCACGCTTTAAGATCTCAGCAATTTCTTTCTTGATCTTTGAAGCAGGAACTTCTAGTTTTTCGTGACGAACCATATTCGCATTACGGATGCGAGTAAGCATATCTGCAATAGGATCTGTCATGACCATTATATTTTACCTCCTTCCCAAACTCGGGTTTTACCAGCTAGCTTTTTTAACGCCAGGAATTTGTCCTTTATATGCAAGTTCGCGGAAACAAATACGACAAAGCTTAAATTTACGTAATACAGAATGTGGACGTCCGCAACGTTCGCAACGTGTATATTCTTGTACTTTAAACTTTTGTTCGCGTTTTTGCTTTACGATCATAGACTTTTTAGCCACGATTTCGCCTCCCTTTATTTAGAGATTACTTTTGGAACGGCATTCCAACTTGAGTAAGTAGTTCACGAGCTTCTTCGTCAGTGTTGGCAGTCGTTACGATAACGATATCCATACCACGAACTTTGCTCACTTTATCGTAATCAATCTCAGGGAAGATAAGTTGTTCTTTAACACCTAATGTATAGTTCCCACGTCCGTCAAAAGATTTCTTTGAAACGCCGCGGAAATCACGTACACGTGGTAAAGATACTGATACTAGCTTATCAAGGAATTGATACATACGTTCTCCACGTAATGTAACTTTCGCTCCGATAGGCATACCTTCACGCAAACGGAAGCCTGCGATTGATTTTTTAGCTTTTGTTACAACTGGTTTTTGACCAGTGATAAGTGTAAGTTCTTCAACAGCTGTATCTAAAGCTTTTGAGTTAGATACTGCGTCACCAACACCCATATTAATAACGATTTTCTCAATGTTTGGTACTTGCATTACTGATTGATAGTTGAATTTACCCATCAATGATGGTGTAATTTCACTTTTGAATTTTTCTTTAAGGCGGCTCATTGCTTAGTGTACCTCCCTTCATTTATGACTTATTTATCTAAAGTTTCACCTGATATTTTAGCTACGCGTACTTTTTTACCATTTTCAATCTTATATCCAACACGAGTCGGTTTACCTGATTTTGGATCAAGTGGCATTACATTGGATACGTGAATTGCAGCTTCTCTGCTAATAATTCCACCTTGTGGATTAATTTGAGATGGCTTGGAATGCTTTTTCACGATGTTAATTCCTTCAACAAGCACACGATTTTGTTTCGGATATGCTTCAAGAATTGTTCCTTGTTTGCCTTTGTCCTTACCAGAGATGACTACGACTTTGTCACCTTTTTTAACATGCATTAGCTTGGCACCTCCTTGAAAGGCTTTATACAAATTTTACATATTATAGAACTTCTGGAGCTAGAGAAACGATCTTCATGAAACTATTGTTACGTAATTCACGAGCAACAGGTCCAAAAATACGAGTTCCACGTGGGCTCTTATCGTCACGGATAATTACACATGCGTTTTCATCAAAACGAATGTAAGAACCGTCAGGACGACGCATACCACGTTTTGTACGGACAACAACAGCCTTAACGACTTCACCTTTTTTAACAACGCCTCCTGGTGTTGCCTGTTTAACTGTACAAACGATAACATCACCGATGTTAGCATATTTACGGCCAGAACCACCTAGGACTTTAATTGTTAGTACTTCACGAGCACCTGAATTGTCAGCGACTTTTAAACGAGATTCTTGTTGAATCATGTACGGTACCTCCCTTCGGAATTAGCTTAATCCGAACTATATTAAATAATTACTGCTTTTTCTACTACTTCTACAAGACGGAAGCGTTTTGTAGCTGAAAGTGGACGAGTTTCCATAATACGTACTACGTCGCCAGCTTTCGCTTCATTTAGCTCGTCATGAGCTTTTAACTTTTTAGAGTATTTCACGCGTTTACCGTATAAAGAATGCTTTTTATAGGTTTCTACAACAACTGTTACTGTTTTATCCATTTTATCGGATACTACGCGGCCAGTGTAGATTTTGCGTTGGTTGCGTTCGCTCATTCTGCAAACCTCCATTCATTATCGATTAGTGACACCGATCTCTCTTTGACGAACAACTGTTTTCATACGAGCAATCGATTTGCGAACTTCACGGATGCGAGCTGTATTTTCAAGTTGTCCAGTAGCTAACTGGAAACGAAGATTAAATAGTTCTTCTTTAAGAGATTTTAGTTTTTGTTCAATTTCAGCAGTGGTTAGATCTTTGATTTCATTAGCTTTCATTTGTTTCACCACCAATTTCCTCTCTTTTTACAAACTTACATTTGATTGGAAGTTTGTGTGCTGCAAGGCGCAATGCTTCTCTTGCCACCTCTTCAGATACACCAGAGATTTCAAACAATACTTTGCCCGGTTTAACTACTGCTACCCAACCTTCAGGAGCACCTTTACCGGAACCCATCCGTACTTCAAGCGGTTTTGCAGTGTAAGGTTTGCTTGGGAAAATCTTAATCCAAACTTTTCCTCCACGTTTCATGTAACGAGTCATCGCAATACGAGCTGCCTCGATTTGACGGTTAGTGATCCAAGAAGCTTCTTGAGCTTGAAGTCCAAATTCTCCAAAATGAACTTCAGTGCCGCCCTTAGCCATCCCTCTCATCTTACCGCGATGTTCACGACGGTATTTTACGCGTTTTGGCAATAACATATTATTTTCCTCCTTCCTCAGATTTCTTCTTAGTAGGAAGAACTTCTCCACGGTAGATCCAAACTTTCACGCCTAGCTTCCCGTAAGTAGTATCTGCTTCAGCATGAGCATAATCTATGTCAGCACGAAGTGTGTGAAGTGGAACTGTTCCTTCGCTGTAGTGTTCAGCACGAGCAATATCAGCACCGCCAAGACGACCAGAAACTTGTGTTTTGATTCCTTTTGCGCCAGAACGCATAGTGCGTTGAATAGCTTGTTTTTGAGCACGACGGAATGAAACACGGTTTTCTAATTGACGAGCGATGTTTTCAGCAACCAATTTTGCGTCAAGATCTGCTCTTTTAATTTCAATGATATTAATATGAACTCTTTTGCCAGTTAGCTGGTTCAAAGCTTTACGAAGTGCTTCAACTTCAGTACCGCCCTTACCGATAACCATTCCTGGTTTAGCAGTGTGAACTGATACATTGATGCGGTTAGCAGCACGTTCGATTTCAACCTTGGATACAGAAGCATCACTTAAGCGTTTCGCGATATATTCACGAACTTTAATGTCTTCATGCAAAAGAGTAGCGTAGTCTTTATCAGCGTACCATTTGGATTCCCAATCACGAATGATTCCGATACGCAAACCGATAGGATTTACCTTTTGACCCACAGATTACCCCTCCTTCTTTTCTGATACAACGATTGTAATATGACTAGTACGTTTGTTTATTGCACTCGCACGACCTTGAGCGCGAGGACGGAAACGTTTTAATGTTGGTCCTTCGTTAACGTATGCCTCTGAAACGACTAGGTTATTAATATCCATTTCGTAGTTGTGTTCTGCATTTGCGATAGCAGATTTCAGAATTTTTTCTACGACTGGAGAAGCAGATTTTGGTGTTAAGCGAAGAATCGCCACTGCTTCACCTACTTGTTTTCCTCGAATTAAATCTGCGACTAAACGCACTTTACGAGGAGCAATACGAACTGTTTTAGCGACAGCTTTTGCTTGCATGAGATGCCCTCCTCTCATTAACGTCTTGTTTTCTTGTCATCACTTGCGTGACCTTTATAAGTGCGTGTAGGCGCGAATTCGCCTAGTTTGTGACCTACCATATCTTCTGTTACATAAACCGGCACATGCTTACGACCGTCATAAACAGCGATTGTATGTCCGATGAATTGCGGGAAGATTGTTGAGCGACGAGACCAAGTTTTTACTACCTGTTTCTTGTCAGCTTCATTTAATTTTTCAACTTTTACCAATAAATGATCATCAACAAAAGGCCCTTTTTTTAAGCTACGACCCATGCGAGTACCTCCCTTCGTGACTGTTCTACGGTTCTATATATGAACCGTAGGTCAATCCCGTTATTTTTTACGACGACGTACGATAAATTTATCGGATTTATTTTTCTTCTTACGAGTTTTGAATCCAAGAGTTGGTTTACCCCATGGAGACATTGGTGATTTACGTCCGATTGGAGATTTACCTTCACCACCACCGTGTGGGTGATCATTCGGGTTCATTACTGATCCACGAACAGTTGGGCGTTTGCCTAACCAACGATTACGACCAGCTTTACCAATGTTGATAAGTTCATGTTGTTCGTTACCAACTTGACCGATTGAAGCACGGCAAGTAGCAAGAATCATACGAACCTCACCTGAGTTTAAACGTACAAGTACATAACGACCTTCTTTACCAAGTACTTGAGCAGATGTTCCTGCTGAACGGACTAATTGTCCACCTTTTCCTGGTTTAAGTTCAATGTTATGAATTACTGTACCAACTGGGATGTTAATAAGAGGAAGAGCGTTACCCACTTTAATGTCAGCTTCTGGACCTGACATGATTTCCAAACCTACTTCTAGGTTTTTCGGAGCTAGGATATAACGTTTTTCTCCATCAACATAATTAATTAATGCAATGTTTGCAGAACGATTTGGATCGTACTCAATAGTAGCAACGCGTCCAGGTATACCATCTTTATTCCGTTTGAAATCGATGATACGGTATTGACGCTTGTGGCCGCCACCTTGATGACGAACTGTTAACTTACCTTGGTTATTACGGCCGCCTTTGCTGTGTAAAGGAGCAAGTAATGATTTTTCCGGTTTGTCTGTAGTAATCTCAGCAAAATCGGAAGTTGTCATATTACGTCGACCGTTAGAGGTAGGTTTATACTTCTTAATCGCCATTTGTATTTCCCTCCTTCTCTAATGAATTAAGCCTCGAATAGCTCGATTTCTTTGCTGTCAGCAGTTAATTTAACAATAGCTTTACGGCGCTTGTTAGTATAGCCTGCATGTTTGCCCATACGTTTGAATTTACCTTTGTAGTTCATGATGTTTACTTTCTCAACTTTAACGCCGAAAATTTCTTGAACAGCATCTTTAACTTGAGTTTTGTTAGCTCTAACATCAACTTCAAAAGTATATTTTTTCTCAGCCATTATGTCTGAAGAGCGTTCAGTGATTACGGGGCGCTTAATGATATCGCGTGCATCCATTATGCAAGCACCTCCTCTACTTTTTCGACAGCTGATTTAGTCAAGATCAATTTGTTGTGTGAAACAACATCAAGAACATTAAGACCAACAGCTTCCACTACAGTAACACCAGGGATGTTACGTGCAGAAAGAGCAACTTTCTCATCTAAACCGTCAGTAACGACTAACGTTTTAGTATCAACAGAAAGGTTTTTAAGTACTGCTACAAATTCTTTTGTTTTTGGAGCTTCGAAAGACAAGCTTTCAAGTACCAAAATGTTCTCTTCCAATGCCTTTGCAGACAATGCAGATTTAATAGCTAAACGACGCACCTTTTTAGGTAGCTTGTAAGCGTAAGATCTTGGAGTTGGTCCAAAAACAACGCCACCGCCACGCCATTGTGGAGAACGGATAGAACCTTGACGCGCACGTCCAGTTCCTTTTTGTTTCCAAGGTTTACGTCCACCGCCTGCAACTTCAGAACGGTTTTTAACTTTATGAGTTCCTTGACGTAAGGAAGCTCGTTGCATAATGATTGCTTCAAATAATACATGATTATTAGGTTCGATACCAAAGATGGATTCATTTAGTTCGATGTCGCCAACTTGTGAACCTGTTTGGTTGAACAATGTAACTTTTGGCATTCTATTGCTCCTCCTTTCTCAGAAATTACTTTGCTTTAACAGCAGTTTTTACTTTGATCAATGCTTTTCTAGCACCAGGTACATTACCTTTGATCAATAGTAGGTTACGTTCAACATCAACTTTAACGATAGCTAAGTTTTGAACAGTAATTTGTTCCCCACCCATACGTCCTGGTAATAGTTTACCTTTGAATACGCGGTTTGGAGCAACAGGACCCATTGAACCTGGGCGACGGTGGTAACGAGAACCATGAGACATTGGTCCGCGTGATTGTCCATGACGTTTGATAGAGCCTTGGAAACCTTTACCTTTTGAAATTCCTGTTACATCTACTAAATCGCCTTCAGCGAAAATACTAACATTGACTTCTTGACCGATCTCATATTCAGTAAGATCCGTTCCGCGGAATTCGCGAATGAAGCGCTTAGGAGTAGTATTTGCTTTTTCAACATGTCCCTTTTCAGGTTTGTTAGAAAGCTTTTCACGTTTGTTTTCAAAACCAACTTGAACTGCTTCATAGCCATCAGTTTCAACAGTTTTCTTTTGAAGAACCACGTTATTAGCAGCTTCGATAACTGTTACCGGGATAAGTTCGCCGTTTTCAGCAAAAACTTGAGTCATACCGATTTTTCTTCCTAAGATTCCTTTGGTCATAAGTCACACCTCCTAGAGTAATTGTTCATATTTATATGAATTATAATTTGATTTCAATGTCAACGCCTGATGGTAAATCTAAACGCATCAATGAATCAACTGTTTGTGGAGTTGGATTAACGATGTCGATTAGACGTTTATGCGTACGCATTTCGAATTGTTCACGAGAATCTTTGTATTTATGAACCGCACGTAGGATCGTGTATACCGATCTTTCAGTAGGTAATGGAATTGGACCAGATACAGCCGCACCAGAACGTTTTGCAGTTTCAACAATTTTCTCAGCAGATTGATCAAGAATTCTGTGATCATATGCTTTTAAACGGATACGAATTTTTTGTTTTGCCATAATTTTCCCTCCTTTTCGCCTATTTTAAAATAGACCTTCTCAATGGAAATTTCCCACACACTCGCCATGGCAAAGCGGCCGGGTGTGTCAGCAACCTTCCATATCATCGCAGTCAAAGACCAACATTGTCTATTATACATAAAGCACAAGTAGAATGCAAGTTAAACTTAAACTTTTCTTGTGCAACACACTTTTATTATTATACATACTATCACAAGTATTTACAAGTACATTCTACACGGTCTTTCATATCCATTTTCTTCTTTTGAATTATCATTATAATTCTCTTTAAAATTTAATTACTTTTTAGTCAATACTATAAAAGAAATAAATTAAAAGTCTTTAATAAATAAAAAAAAGCAGATGGCGTCCCATCTGCTTTTCCTGGAAGGCGTCCCTTCCAATATTCATTAAAGAATCAATTACTCAGTGATTGTAGCAACGACACCAGCGCCTACAGTACGTCCACCCTCACGGATAGAGAATTTAGTACCTTCTTCGATAGCGATTGGAGCGATAAGTTCTACAGTCATTTCAATGTTGTCTCCAGGCATAACCATTTCTACGCCTTCAGGAAGGTTACAAATACCAGTTACGTCAGTTGTACGGAAGTAGAACTGAGGACGGTAGTTTGTAAAGAATGGAGTGTGACGTCCACCTTCTTCTTTAGAAAGAACATAAACTTCAGCTTTGAAACTTGTGTGCGGAGTGATTGTACCTGGTTTAGCAAGTACTTGTCCACGTTGGATATCTTCACGAGCAACACCACGAAGTAGTGCACCGATGTTGTCACCAGCTTCAGCATAATCAAGAAGCTTACGGAACATTTCAACACCTGTTACAGTTGTTGGTTTAGACTCTTCGTTGAAACCGATGATGTCAACAACGTCACCGACTTTAACTTGTCCACGCTCAACACGGCCAGTAGCAACTGTACCACGACCAGTGATAGAGAATACATCCTCAACTGGCATCATGAATGGTTTGTCAGTGTCACGAGTTGGTTCAGGGATATACTCATCAACAGCTGTCATTAATTCATGAATTTTTTCTTCCCAAGCAGCTTCTCCTTGAAGAGCTTTTAGTGCAGATCCTTTGATAACTGGAATGTCATCGCCAGGGAATTCGTATTCAGATAGAAGATCACGGATTTCCATTTCTACTAATTCAAGAAGTTCTTCGTCATCAACCATGTCGCATTTGTTCATGAATACTACTAGGAATGGTACACCTACTTGACGAGAAAGAAGGATGTGCTCACGAGTTTGTGGCATTGGGCCATCAGCAGCAGATACTACTAAGATTCCGCCGTCCATTTGTGCAGCACCAGTGATCATGTTTTTAACATAGTCAGCATGTCCTGGGCAGTCAACGTGTGCATAGTGACGAGTAGCTGTTTCGTACTCAACGTGTGCAGTAGAGATTGTGATACCACGTTCTCTTTCTTCTGGAGCACCATCGATTTGGTCATAAGCGCGAGCTTCTGCGCCACCAGTTTTAGCAAGTACAGTTGTGATTGCAGCTGTTAGAGTTGTTTTACCATGATCGACGTGACCAATTGTTCCAACGTTAACGTGCGGTTTTGAACGATCAAATTTAGCTTTTCCCATTAGGAATTCCTCCTTAAAATTATATATAAAATATTAAGTATATAAGGGCTGTGAAAGAAGACTAATTCTTCCAACACAGCTTACATAAGATAGTTATACTTTAATAAGAGATGAAAATCAATTATTCACCTTTATTTTTTTTGATGATTTCTTCAGAAATGCTCTTAGGTACTTCTTCATAATGATCGAAGTGCATAGAGAATGTTCCGCGTCCTTGTGTGTTAGAACGTAGAGATGTAGCATATCCGAACATTTCAGATAGTGGAACCATCGCTTTAACCATTTGTGTGTTACCGCGAGCTTCCATACCTTCTACACGACCACGACGAGATGTGATATCTCCCATGATGTCGCCTAGGTAATCTTCAGGAATTACAACTTCTACTTTCATAATTGGTTCAAGGATAACAGGTTTACATTTAGAAGCAGCATTTTTAAGAGCCATGGATGCTGCAATTTTAAATGCCATTTCATTGGAGTCAACGTCATGGTAAGAACCGTCAAATAATTTTGCTTTGATGTCAACTAGCGGGTAACCAGCAAGTACACCACGGTCAAGTGAATCAACTAATCCAGCTTGTACAGCAGGGATGTATTCACGTGGTACTACACCACCGACAATAGCATTTTCAAATTCGAATCCTTTACCTTCTTCGTTTGGACCAAATTCAATCCATACGTGTCCGAATTGTCCACGACCACCTGATTGGCGAACGAATTTACCTTCAACTTTAGCTGAACCACGGAAAGTTTCACGGTATGCTACTTGAGGAGCACCAACGTTAGCTTCCACTTTAAATTCGCGACGCATACGGTCAACAAGGATGTCCAAGTGAAGTTCACCCATACCAGCGATAATCGTTTGACCAGTTTCTTGGTCAGTATGCGCACGGAATGTTGGATCTTCATCTTGTAGCTTTTGTAAAGCTTGACCCATTTTGTCTTGGTCTGCTTTCGATTTTGGTTCAACTGAAAGAGAAATAACTGGTTCTGGGAATACCATGGACTCAAGAATAACTTGGTTCTTGTCGTCACATAGAGTATCACCAGTTGTAGTATCTTTCAATCCTACAGCTGCAGCAATATCTCCTGCGTATACAGTTGATATTTCTTCACGGCTGTTTGCGTGCATTTGAAGGATACGTCCAATACGTTCACGTTTACCTTTAGTTGAGTTGATTACATAAGATCCTGATTCTAATGTACCTGAGTACACACGGAAGAATGTAAGTTTACCAACGTAAGGATCCGTCATTACTTTAAACGCTAAAGCGGAGAACGGTTCAGAATCATCTGAGTGGCGTTCTACTTCTTCTTCTGTATCTGGAAGAGTACCTTTAATTGCAGGTACATCTAAAGGAGATGGAAGGAAGTCGATAACGTTATCTAGCATTAATTGGACACCTTTATTTTTGAAAGCTGATCCACAGATAACTGGGAAGAATTCAACGTTAACAGTTGCTGTACGAATAGCTGCTTTTAATTCAGCAATGCTGATTTCTTCGCCGCCAAGGTATTTTTCCATTAAGTCTTCATTAACTTCTGCTACTGCTTCAATTAACTTTTCACGGTATTCTTCAGCTAGTTCCCGATGTTCTTCAGGAATCTCACCAACAGTGATATCAGTTCCTAGATCATTGGCATAGAAATGAGCTTTCATTTCAATAAGGTCAATGATTGCAGAGAATTGATCTTCAGCACCGATTGGTAACTGAACTGGATGAGCATTAGCTTGTAGACGATCGTGGATTGTTCCAACTGAATATAGGAAATCCGCACCGATTTTGTCCATTTTATTTACGAATACGACACGCGGTACACCATAAGTTGTAGCTTGGCGCCAAACTGTTTCAGTTTGAGGCTCAACACCTGATTGGGCATCAAGTACAGCTACAGCTCCATCAAGTACACGCAATGAACGTTCAACTTCAACTGTGAAGTCTACGTGTCCTGGTGTATCGATGATGTTTACACGGTGACCTTTCCACTGTGCAGTTGTTGCAGCGGATGTGATCGTGATTCCGCGTTCTTGTTCCTGTTCCATCCAGTCCATTTGTGAAGCACCTTCGTGTGTTTCACCAATTTTATGGATTTTACCAGTATAGTATAGAACACGCTCTGTTGTTGTCGTTTTACCAGCATCGATGTGAGCCATGATACCGATATTACGAGTGTTTGCTAAGGAGAACTCTCTTGCCATTTGTCTTTCTCCTTCCTTCTATAAGGATTTTATAGTAATTGATCTTACCAGCGATAATGAGCGAATGCTTTATTAGCTTCAGCCATTTTGTGTGTATCTTCACGTTTCTTAACAGCTGCTCCAGTATTGTTAGCAGCATCCATGATTTCATAAGCTAAACGCTCTTCCATCGTTTTTTCTCCACGAAGGCGAGAGTAGTTTACTAACCAACGAAGTCCTAGAGTTGATTTACGATCTGGACGCACCTCAACTGGTACTTGGTAGTTAGCTCCACCCACACGGCGTGCTTTTACTTCTAATACAGGCATGATGTTTTTAAGTGCTTGATCGAAAACTTCGATTGGTTCATTGCCAGTACGTTCTTTGATTAAATCAAATGCAGAGTAAAGAATTTTTTGTGATTTACCTCTTTGTCCATCAACCATTAATTTGTTGATTAAGCGAGTCACAAGTTTTGAATTATAAATTGGATCTGGTAATACGTCTCTTTTCGTTACAGGTCCTTTACGAGGCATTATATTTCCTCCTTTCAAGAAAGTTAATTTTTTGTTTCAAATTATTTTTTTGCTGCTTTCGGACGCTTAGTACCGTATTTAGAACGGCTTTGCATACGATTGTTTACTCCTGCAGTATCAAGAGCACCACGTACGATATGATAACGTACCCCTGGTAAATCCTTTACACGACCGCCACGGATAAGAACCACGCTGTGTTCTTGTAGGTTGTGACCAATACCTGGGATATAAGCTGTTACCTCGATACCGTTTGTTAAACGTACACGCGCATATTTACGTAACGCGGAGTTTGGTTTCTTCGGTGTCATAGTACCCACACGAGTGCAAACACCACGTTTTTGCGGAGATGATACGTTAGTTTGTGCTTTTTTAAAGCTGTTGTAGCCTTTGTTAAGTGCTGGAGATTTTGAATTAACCTCTTTAGACTCGCGTCCTTTACGCACTAATTGATTAATAGTAGGCATTACATTTTTCCTCCCTTCACGTTTTCATTTCTAGTACCACACATCCAGGTGGTTCATAAATGGGTAAAAACAAAGTCTTTGCAAATAGTATTGCAAAAACATTTTTACTTTTTAATGGCAACAGTTGCTGCTCCGACATCAATACCACATGCTTTGCCAAGCATTCTCATCGAATCAACATATGTGATAGGAACATCCAATTCTTTAGCGGTCTCAACGACACGCCCAGTCAAGTATATATCTGCATCATCAGCGATGATAACTTCTTGAATTAAATTGTTTTTCAGAGCTCTAACTGCTTGTTTCGTCCCTATAATCACTGACTTTGCCTGTATTACTTTTTCATAAGACATGGTCCATATCCTCCAAAGTTACAGGGTAACATAGGAGCACCTTTGCTATAGTATCATCTTTAGTCGGATACTGTCAACTTCTTTCAAAAAATTAATTTAAGCAAAAGGTTTTCCTTACATAATACTATTAAGATTTTCACTTTGCCTAAAATGGAAATAAAGCGAGTTCTCACACGTCTATTTAGTTAGTTGTTCTTATTAATAGAGACCAGCTCAATAAATTCTGATTCTTCAACTCCTCCAAAGTGAAGGAGTGCGGTCTTCAGTTTTAATAGATGAGCTGGCCCTATTTCATTTAATCTACTGTTACTGTATCTGTGCTTTCGCCACCAACAACGACAGGGTTTGCTTTTCTGTAACGAAGCATACCTGTTCCTGCAGGGACAAGTTTACCGATGATAACATTTTCTTTAAGTCCAAGCAATTCATCACGTTTTCCTTTTATGGCTGCATCAGTCAAGACTCTAGTTGTTTCTTGGAATGACGCTGCGGACAAGAAGGAATCCGTTTCTAGAGATGCTTTTGTAATACCTAGTAATACAGGACGTCCAGTAGCAGGTAATTTGCTAGTCAGTAATGCATCTGTGTTCGCAGTTGTAAACTGGTTAACATCCAATAATGTTCCTGGAAGAACTTCAGTTTCACCAGCGTCAAGCACGCGGACCTTACGCATCATTTGTCTAACCATAACCTCGATGTGTTTATCACCGATTTCTACCCCTTGCATCCGGTATACTTTTTGTACTTCATGAAGCAGATATTCCTGAACAGTAAGTACATCAGTAACTTTCAGCAATTCTTTTGGATCGATTGAACCCTCTGTTAACTCTTCGCCTCGACGTACGAATGTATCAACAGCTACCCTTAAACGCGCTGTGTACGGCGCAGTATAAGTGCGTGATTCAACTGCACCTTGAACAACGATTTCCTGTTGTTTATCGCGGATTTCATTAATCGAAACAACTGTTCCTTCGATTTCAGAAATGATAGCTTGACCTTTAGGATTTCTCGCTTCAAATATTTCTTGGATACGAGGTAAACCTTGAGTAATATCATCTCCGGCAACCCCACCAGTATGGAATGTACGCATCGTTAACTGTGTACCTGGTTCTCCGATTGATTGAGCAGCAATAATACCAACTGCTTCGCCCACTTCAACTTCTTGACCAGTAGCCAAGTTACGTCCATAACATTTTTTACATACACCATGACTAGTGTTACATGTAAAGGCAGAACGAATCCATGCTGTTTCAATACCAAGAGATTCAATATAATTAGCCAGATCCTCAGTGATAAGATCGTTTTCAGCTACAATCACTTCATTTGTTTCTGGATGTTTAATCGCTTTTCTTGCATATCGGCCTACTAGACGTTCTTCAAGATGCTCGATTATTTCCGTACCCTCTCTCAAGGCAGAAATTTTCAAGCCGCGGTCTGTACCACAATCATCATCACGAATGATAACGTCTTGGGCTACGTCAACTAGTCGGCGTGTAAGGTAACCGGAATCGGCTGTTTTAAGTGCTGTATCAGCAAGACCTTTACGAGCACCATGTGTAGAGATGAAGTACTCTAACACTGTTAAACCTTCACGGAAACTTGATTTAATCGGTAATTCAATGATACGTCCAGCCGGGTTGGCCATCAATCCACGCATACCCGCAAGCTGCGTAAAGTTGGATGCATTACCACGGGCACCGGAGTCACTCATCATGAAGATTGGGTTGCGTCGGTCCAGAGAGTCCATAAGTTTCGATTGAATGGTATCCTTAGCGGCACTCCAAATTGAGATAACGCGATCATATCGCTCATCTTCCGTAATTAGACCCCGTCTAAATTGTTTCAGGACGTTATCTACTTTCGTTTGAGCTTCAGTAATGATTCCTTGTTTTTCTTTTAAAACAACAATATCAGCCACACCAACGGTAATACCTGCTTTTGTCGAATATTTGAAACCAAGATCTTTCATCCTGTCTAGCATTTTAGAAGTTTCGGTAATTTTGAAACGTTTAAAGACTTCCGCAATAATATTTCCAAGAATTTTTTTCTTGAATGGATCAATAGCGGGTTGAGCCTTAATCAATTCAGGTATATCAGCGCCTTTTTCCACGAAATACTTCTCTGGAGTTTTTGTTTCCAAATTATAACGTGTTGGTTCGTTAATATACGGGAATGATTTTGGTAAAATTTCATTGAAAATCAATTTACCAACAGTTGTTATTAAGAGTTGGCTATTTTGCTCTTCCGTGAATGTTTCATTATTTAGTGATGATGCATGCACAGCACAACGGGAATGTAAGTGTACATAACCATTTTGGTATGCAAGCAACGCTTCACTTGTATCTTTAAAGATCATACCCTCACCGATAGCGCCTTCTCTTTCCAATGTTAAGTAATAGTTACCTAATACCATATCTTGAGAAGGTGTAACAACAGGTTTACCATCTTTAGGATTCAAAATATTTTGCGCAGCAAGCATTAGCATACGAGCCTCTGCCTGAGCTTCAGAAGATAAAGGAACATGGACCGCCATTTGGTCACCGTCAAAGTCAGCATTGTAAGCTGTACATACAAGCGGATGCAAACGAATTGCGCGACCTTCAACTAGAGTTGGCTCAAATGCTTGAATACCAAGTCTATGAAGAGTCGGTGCACGGTTCAGTAGTACCGGGTGTTCTCTAATAACTTCTTCCAGCACATCCCAAATTTCAGGAGATAGTCGTTCAATCTTACGTTTAGCAGATTTGATGTTATGCGCTAAACCTCTTTGAACTAGTTCCTTCATAACGAATGGTTTGAATAATTCAATCGCCATTTCTTTCGGCAGACCACATTGGTACATCTTTAAGTTAGGTCCAACTACGATAACAGAACGACCAGAGTAATCAACACGTTTACCAAGAAGATTTTGACGGAAACGGCCTTGTTTACCTTTTAACATATGAGATAAAGATTTTAATGGACGGTTACCAGGTCCAGTTACTGGACGACCACGACGGCCATTATCGATTAAAGCATCGACAGCTTCTTGAAGCATACGTTTTTCGTTTTGAACGATAATGCTTGGTGCTCCAAGGTCCAATAATCTTTTCAACCGATTATTACGGTTGATAACACGACGATATAAATCATTTAAATCAGATGTAGCAAAACGACCACCATCAAGTTGTACCATTGGACGAAGTTCCGGTGGAATAACCGGTAGCACGTCTAGTATCATCCATGAAGGTTCATTACCAGAGTTACGGAATGCTTCTAGCACTTCCAAGCGTTTAATTGCACGGGTTCTGCGTTGTCCTTGAGCTGTTTTAAGCTCTTCTTTCAACGACTCTACTTCTTTTTCCGTATCAATGTCTTGTAAAAGTTTTTTAATAGCTTCCGCACCCATCGCTGCTTGGAACTTCTTACCGTATTTTTCACGGTATGTACGATATTCTTTTTCAGAAAGAAGCTGTTTCTTCTCTAAAGTTGTATCGCCTGTTTCAGTTACCACGTAAGATGCAAAGTAAATAACTTCTTCCAATGCACGCGGAGACATATCAAGAACAAGTCCCATACGGCTCGGAATTCCTTTAAAATACCATATGTGTGAAACTGGAGCTGCCAGCTCAATATGACCCATACGTTCACGACGAACCTTAGCACGAGTGACTTCAACGCCACAACGGTCACAAACTACGCCTTTATAACGAACACGTTTATATTTTCCACAATGACATTCCCAGTCCTTTTGAGGTCCAAAAATTCTCTCACAGAATAAACCGTCTTTTTCTGGCTTTAACGTACGATAGTTGATTGTTTCTGGTTTTTTAACTTCTCCATGGGACCAAGAACGAATCTTGTCTGGCGAAGCAAGACCAATTTTCATATACTCGAAATTATTAACGTCTAACAAGGGGCCTACCTCCCTTTTAATCTCCAGGTTTAACCCTTGATTGCCGTCTTAATATCAGGCAATCTACACCGGATGATGGTTGATTGAATCAATAAGACTCTAACAAGGCAGCAGGATCTTAAAAGAAACATCTTGCTGCCAGTCAGAGCGGATAATATATAAATTGATGTGTTTATATTTAATTTATTCTTTAGCTGGTGCCCCTACTTCGGAAGCAACCATATCTTTTGTTTCTGAATCAAGGCTTAATTTGTCTGCTTGGTTGGCTTCTTCTTCATCTTCCAAGTCACGCATTTCAATTTCACGGTCTTCGGCATTAAGAATTTTAACATCCAATCCTAAGCTTTGAAGTTCCTTAATCAATACTTTGAAGGATTCAGGGACACCAGGCTCAGGGACATTTTCACCCTTGACAATCGCTTCGTAAGTCTTCACACGACCGACGACATCATCTGATTTAACGGTAAGGATTTCTTGTAATGTATAAGCAGCACCATAAGCTTCAAGTGCCCATACCTCCATCTCACCGAAACGCTGTCCACCAAATTGCGCTTTACCACCAAGTGGCTGTTGCGTAACAAGGGAGTAAGGTCCAGTTGAACGAGCATGAAGTTTATCATCAACCATATGTGCAAGTTTAATCATATACATGACACCAACAGACACACGGTTATCGAATGCTTCACCTGAACGTCCGTCATAAAGGACAGTTTTTGCATCACGGGACATCCCAGCTTCTGCAATCGTACCCCAAACATCTTCCTCAGTAGCACCATCGAATACCGGCGATGCTACATGAATGCCAAGCGCGCGTGCTGCCATACCTAAGTGAAGCTCCAGCACCTGCCCGATGTTCATACGTGATGGTACACCCAATGGGTTTAACATGATGTCGACCGGTGTGCCATCTGGTAAGTAAGGCATATCTTCTTCAGGAAGAATCCTAGAGATTACCCCTTTGTTACCATGACGTCCAGCCATTTTATCGCCTTCGTGGATCTTACGTTTTTGAACGATATATACACGCGCAAGTTGGTTTACACCAGGAGGTAGTTCATCGCCATCTTCTCTGTTAAATACTTTAACATCAAGAACGATTCCACCGCCGCCGTGAGGTACACGAAGTGATGTATCACGTACTTCACGTGCTTTTTCACCGAAAATTGCATGTAATAAACGTTCTTCAGCAGTCAATTCTGTTACACCTTTAGGCGTAACTTTACCAACTAGAAGGTCTCCGTCTTTTACTTCAGCGCCGACACGGATAATTCCGCGCTCATCAAGATTGCGAAGCGCATCTTCCCCAACATTCGGGATATCACGTGTGATCTCTTCCGGTCCCAATTTCGTATCACGGGACTCAGACTCATATTCTTCAATATGAATAGAAGTGTACACATCATCTTTAACTAAACGTTCACTCATGATGATGGCATCTTCATAGTTATATCCATCCCAAGTCATGAAGGCAACTAATACGTTACGTCCAAGCGCTAACTCACCTTTTTCCATTGAAGGACCATCAGCAAGAATCTCACCTTTTACAACGTTGTCACCAACACTTACGATTGGGCGTTGGTTATAGCACGTTCCTTGGTTGGAACGGATGAATTTTAATAAACGGTATTTATCAATGTTTCCTTTTACTTGCTGTCCGTCAACCTCACTTACCCTACGTACCCATACTTCACGTGATTCAACGTGTTCTACGATACCAGGATGTTTACAGATGACAGCAGCACCAGAGTCTTTCGCTGAAACATATTCCATACCTGTTCCAACACGAGGGGCTTCTGGTTGAAGCAAAGGCACTGCTTGACGTTGCATGTTCGCTCCCATAAGGGCACGGTTGGAGTCATCATTTTCCAAGAAAGGAATACATGCTGTCGCGGCAGATACAACCTGTTTAGGAGATACATCCATGTAATCTACGCGGTCACGCGGTACAACGGTATTTTCACCGCGGAAACGAGCAACGACGTCATCATCAAGGAATGATCCGTCATCTGATAGACGAACATTCGCTTGAGCAACTACATAGTTATCTTCTTCATCAGCTGTTAAGTAATCAATTTGGCTAGTAATTTTACCTGTCTCAGGATCAACACGACGATATGGTGTTTCGATGAAACCATACGGGTTTACCTTTGCGAAACTAGATAATGAGTTAATCAAACCAATATTTGGTCCCTCAGGCGTTTCAATCGGACACATACGGCCATAGTGGGAGTAATGAACGTCACGTACTTCAAAGCCCGCACGTTCACGTGTTAAACCACCAGGTCCCAATGCAGATAGACGACGTTTATGCGTCAACTCAGCCAACGGGTTAGTTTGATCCATAAATTGAGAAAGCTGAGAGCTTCCAAAGAATTCTTTAATAGATGCAATAACTGGGCGAATGTTAATTAGTTGCTGTGGAGTGATTGTATTCGTATCCTGAATAGACATTCTTTCACGAACGACACGTTCCATACGAGATAAACCAATTCTAAATTGGTTTTGCAGCAATTCACCAACAGAACGCAGACGACGGTTTCCTAAATGGTCAATATCATCTGTGATTCCTACACCATGCAATAAGTTAAAGAAATAGCTAATAGAAGAAATGATATCAGCCGGTGTAATGTTTTTAACCTGGTCGGTCACGTAAGCATTACCGATGATATTAATCACTTTTTCGCCTTCAGCATCGTTTGGTGCAAATACTTTAATAGGTTGAAGAAGAGTTTCTTCTTCTACCACACCACCAGATGGGTGGAATGTTTTAAAACCGATTCCCGCTTCAATATGAGGCAGAATTCTATCAAGAGTCCGACGGTCAAGCATTGTACCTTTTTCAACTATAATTTCCCCTGTTTCTGGATCAATCAAAGTCTCCGCAATACGTTGCCCAAACAAACGGTTCTTAATATGCAGTTTTTTGTTTATTTTATAACGACCTACGTTAGCTAAATCATAACGTTTTGGATCAAAAAAGCGGGATACTAAAAGACTTTTCGCGTTATCGACTGTAGGTGGTTCACCTGGGCGTAGACGCTCATAAATTTCTAGTAATGCTTTTTCCACACTCTCAGTGTTGTCCTTTTCAAGAGTGTTACGAAGGTATTCATTGTCACCGATTAAATCAATAATTTCTTGATCGGTTCCGAATCCAAGCGCACGCATCAATACCGTAATAGGCAATTTCCTAGTGCGATCGATTCGAACATACACAACATCCTTGGCGTCTGTTTCGTATTCGAGCCATGCGCCACGGTTAGGAATAACGGTCGCAGAGAATCCAAGCTTACCGTTTTTATCCATTTTACCATTGTAGTAAACACTCGGTGAGCGCACTAATTGGGATACAATTACCCGTTCTGCACCATTGATGACAAATGTACCTGTTTCAGTCATCAGAGGGAAGTCGCCCATAAATACATCCTGGTCTTTTACTTCCCCTGTTTCTTTGTTAACAAGGCGCACTTTCACACGAAGTGGAGCAGAGTAAGTAACATCGCGTTCTTTTGTTTCTTCCACAGAGTACTTCGGTTCAGCTAGGCTGTAATCGATGAATTCTAATGATAAATTACCTGTAAAATCCTCAATAGGAGAAATATCCTGGAACATTTCTTTTAAACCTACATCTAGAAACCATTGATAAGAAGCTGTTTGAATTTCAATCAGATTCGGAAGATCCAAAACCTCACTGATTCTTGCATAACTTCTACGTTGGCGGTGTCGTCCATACTGAACAAGTTGACCTGTCAACTGATTCACCCCTTAAATCAAGCGTTATAAGGATCAATTTGCCTCGGAAAAGGAATCATTTCCATAGACAAAAAGAAAATGGTTTTTATTTTAAAAACCACTATTTCTCATAAAACGAACTATTATTTATATATTTTTCCCATATTATCCATTGGTTATACACCAATGGTATAAAAATTGCATAGTTACGGAATTATATATATGCATTTTATAATACTAACATAGCGAAATTTTAGAGTCAAACCTTTTTGGATAATAGTATATAGTAACCCTTTTTCTTAACTGGCACTTCAATATTTCCAAATAATTGCTCCATTTTATCCATGGCGGATGGTGCACCTTGTTTTTTTTGAATGACAACCCATAATTCTCCACCAGCTACCAAACTTCGATAGCTTTCTTCTAAAATTTCGTGGACAACACTTTTACCTGCGCGAATGGGAGGGTTCGTAAGAATTGCAGCGAATTGATTGGAGCCAACTTTGTCAAAACGATCACTTTCGAATATTTTTACATTGGCGATCCCGTTAGAAGCGGCATTCTCTTTTGACAATTCAACTGCCCGGCTATTTATATCAATCATTTCTATTGTTCTATCGGGATAAGCTGCTGCAATTGATATTCCAATTGGTCCATAACCGCAACCTACATCAAGAATATCTCCTTCCACAGCTTCATTAAGATTAAAGGTTTCAACCAAAAGACGAGAACCAAAATCAACTTCTTTTTTTGAAAAAACGCCATTATCGCTTTTGAAGCGGAAAGTACGTCCCTTTAATGTAAAATCCCAAAATTTCGGATTGCTTACGACATCCGGTTTATGTGAGTAGTAATGCTCTGTCAGAGTCATCTCCCCCTATCAGAAAGGAATATTGAAGATTTAATGAGAGAAGAGATTTGAAGAATGGATGCTTGCATGCCGTTAAGTTTGTAGAATCTTTTAACCAAACTATTAACAGCGATTTTCCGTCATTTTCTTTAAAATGAAGAGAAAAAAGCCCGCCAGTGATAGCGAGCTTTTTGTTTATGCAAGATTACTTAACTTCAACGCCAGCTCCAACTTCTTCAAGTTTAGCTTTAACTTCTTCAGCTTCTTCTTTAGAAGCGCCTTCTTTGATTGCTTTTGGAGTGTTGTCAACAAGTTCTTTTGCTTCTTTAAGTCCAAGACCTGTAACTTCACGTACAGCTTTGATAACTTTGATTTTTTGATCTCCAGCAGATGTAAGGATTACATCAAACTCAGTTTGCTCTTCAGCAGCAGCGCCACCAGCAGCAGCTACAGCTACAGGTGCAGCAGCAGTTACGCCAAATTCTTCTTCGATTGCTTTTACAAGGTCGTTTAATTCTAAAACAGTCATGTTTTTAACTGCTTCTAAGATTTGATCTTTAGTCATTGTTATTTCCTCCTCGAAATGGTTGGTTTTTTTTTTTGAATCAATAGGCTAATTAAGCGGTTAGCTTACGCGCCTTGTTCTTCTTTTTGATCTGCAACTGCTTTTGTAGCAATAGCAAGTCCGCGCATAGGTGCTTGTAGCACGCTGAGTAGCATTGAAAGTAGGCCTTCGCGTGAAGGTAGTTCTGCAAGAGCTTTAATTTCTTCTGCAGTTGCAACATTTCCTTCGATAACTCCAGCTTTGATTTCTAACGCTTCATGTTTTTTCGCAAAATCGTTAAGGATTTTTGCTGGCGCAATAACATCTTCAGTTGAGAATGCAATTGCGTTTGGTCCTGTTAATGATTCGTTCAAAGTGCTAAGTTCAGCACTTTCAGCAGCACGACGAGTTAAAGAGTTTTTGTAAACTTTAAACTCAACGCCAGCATCACGAAGTTGCTTACGAAGTTCTGTTAATTCAGCAACAGTCAATCCACGGTAGTCAACAACTACTGTTGATTGGCTTGCAGTTAATTTTTCAGAAATCTCAGCAACGATTTTTTGCTTTTGTTCAATAATTGCGTTCATCCTTACACCTCCTGTAGATTTGCTTGAAAACATTTATACCGTTTCAAAGAAAAAGCCTTCATCTCTATTGCAGACATGAAGGCAGTAATTTCAAAGGTCATAGTCAACGACTATTATTATCGAATTACCTCGGCAGGGAATTAAGCTCTAGTTGAGCACCTACTGTCTACGGTACAAATGATATTCATTTATTCACAACAAAACATATTATAACAATAATAGTTTTGGAATGTCAATTATTTATTGAAAGAAGAAGAATCAACTTTCACACCAGGGCCCATTGTAGTTGTTACAGAAACGTTTTTCATGTAAGTTCCTTTAGCAGCCGCAGGTTTCACTTTCATTAACGTATCATAGATAGTAGTGAAGTTTTCCACTAGTTTAGCATCCTCGAAAGATACTTTACCGATTGGAGCATGGATGTTACCAGCTTTATCTACGCGGTATTCAACTTTACCAGCTTTGATTTCGTTAACAGCTTTTGTTACATCAAATGTAACTGTGCCTGTTTTTGGGTTAGGCATTAAACCTTTAGGTCCTAAAACGCGACCAAGTTTACCAACTTCACCCATCATGTCTGGAGTCGCAACGATTACATCGAATTCGAACCAACCTTGTTGGATTTTGTTGATGTAGTCAGATTCGCCAACGTAGTCAGCACCAGCAGCTTCAGCTTCTTTTGCTTTTTCGCCTTTAGCGAATACTAATACGCGTTGAGTTTTACCAGTACCATTCGGTAGAACAACTGCTCCACGAATTTGTTGGTCTGCTTTCTTAGGGTCTACACCTAAACGGAAAGCCACTTCAACAGTTGCATCGAATTTTGCGAAGTTAGCTTTTTTAGCAACTTCAATTGCTTCAGTTACAGCATAAGCCTTAGAAACTTCTACAAGCTTAGCTGCTTCAAGATACTTTTTACCTTTTTTCGCCATGATATAAATCCTCCTAAATTGTGGTTTTAACGGTATAACCTCCCACGAATAAAGGTTGCGAGTATCAATCGCAACCCCGTAGAAACAAATAGCAATTACATGGATTAGTCTTCGATGACAATACCCATGCTGCGAGCAGTACCTTCAACCATACGCATTGCAGCTTCAACGTTTGCAGCGTTTAGGTCAGGCATTTTAGTTTCAGCAATCTCGCGCACTTGATCACGCTTGACTGTAGCAACTTTTTTACGGTTAGGTTCACCAGAACCAGACTCAATACCTGCTACTTTCTTAAGCAATACAGCAGCGGGTGGAGTTTTTGTAATGAATGTAAATGAACGGTCTTCAAATACCGTGATTTCAACAGGAATAATTAGACCAGCTTGATCTGCTGTACGAGCGTTGAACTCCTTACAGAATCCCATGATGTTTACACCAGCTTGACCTAATGCAGGACCAACTGGGGGAGCCGGATTCGCTTTACCAGCAGGAATTTGCAATTTAACCATTTTAATTACTTTTTTAGCCACGAGACACACCTCCTTATAAGTCCGTGATGTGGTAATAGGGATATACCCTCCCACTCATCTTGAATTCTTTATATATTAATAAAGAATACTTGTATCGTTGAGGCCTAAAAATTGAAACATACTGACCTTTGAAATTTTACCACTTTCAAATGGCAATTTCAAGTTTTTTTCCGTTTATAATTTTTCCACTTGATTAAAGTCAAGTTCAACTGGCGTATCACGGCCAAACATATTAACTAGAACTCTTACTTTACCTTTATCTTTATCAAGTTCTTCAATAGGACCTGCAAAGGTTGCAAATGGTCCTTCTTTAACCTGAACGGTATCGCCGATTTCAAAATCAACTTCGATTTTGCTTTCATCAACGCCCATCCGCTTAAGAACGACTTCAATTTCTTCAGGAAGAAGCGCTGTCGGTTTAGATCCAGCTCCTGACGAACCCACAAAACCTGTTACGCCAGGTGTATTCCGAACTACATACCAGGAATCGTCCGTCATAATGATTTCCACTAGTACATACCCTGGGAATACTTTCTTTTTCGTTACTTTCTTTTTGCCATCTTTAATTTCTGTTTCTTCTTCTTCAGGAACTACAACTCGAAAGATTTTGTCTTCCATCCCCATTGTTTCAACACGTTTTTCCAAGTTAGCCTTAACCTTGTTCTCATAACCTGAATAGGTGTGAACTACATACCAATTCTTTTCCATGTGTTAGGACTTTAACGTCCTTCCCTCCCTGCAACAATCATTTTCTTTATTAAACTTTATCTTTGAACGTTTTAGCCAAAAATCAATCCCCGGCGTTATCCCGACTTAACTAGAATATATTGTGATAATTCATTTTACAGCAGTGCTGAATTTTGAACTTCTTCACTTCTTAAAAAAGACAAATTAAAAAACCCGTTTCCGGGCTTTTCTGCTGACACATATTATTCTATCACTATTATACCTTATTTTCGAATCTCTTATTCAATAACTAAGCGAATTAATTCGGAAATGCCCAAATCTACCACCGTAAAGAATAAAGCCATAAACAATACAGTTGTTACTACCACGATTGTATATTTGGTAAGCTCTTTGCGTTTCGGCCAGCTTACTTTTTGCATTTCGCGAGCCACTCCGCTGAAAAATTCGGTCAAGCGTTTCATGAATGTATCCTCCAAGCATTAGACAGCTTCTTTGTTAATCTATTAATAAAACGGTTATTTCGTTTCCTTATGAATCGCGTGTGAATTGCATGTACTACAAAATTTCTTTATTTCAAGGCGTTCGCTGCTTGTTGATTGATTACTTTCATAACTATAATTTCTTGAACCACATTCAGTACAAGCTAGAACAATTTTTTTTCTCATTTGATACACCTATCCTATCTACTATATCCATAAAACCTTATCACGACTGTCTTTTATTGTCAATAATAAAGCGGGCTGAGCCCATCCCAGTATAGATAATCGTGTATCGAAAACCTTTGTTTCTTAACATCCAATTTCAAATCTTAGTGAATAAAACTTCCAAGTGGAGATGGGACAGATGAGATTAAGCGGAAAAAGCGGAGGGATTATAAACTGATTTCCCTTACTTCCAAATAGCGCTCGAGCTTTCTTTTCACCCGCTGAAGGGCGTTGTCGATTGACTTCACATGTCGGTTCAACTCTTCCGAAATCTCTTGGTAAGTTTGTCCATCTAGGTAAAGAGCTAACACTTTTCTCTCCAGATCACTCAGAAGCTCGGCCATCTTTAATTCGATATCGTCAAACTCTTCTTGATTGATAATCAGCTCTTCCGGGTCTAAAACTTTTGTACCCGATATTATATCCATAAGAGTTCGATCGGATTCCTCATCATAAATAGGCTTGTCCAGGGAAACATAGGAATTGAGCGGAATATGCTTTTGACGCGTTGCTGTTTTAATAGCTGTAATGATCTGCCTCGTAATACATAGTTCGGCAAACGCTTTAAAGGAGGATAACTTATCACCTTTAAAATCACGGACGGCTTTATATAAACCAATCATACCTTCTTGAACGATGTCTTCCTTATCTGCACCAATTAAGAAATAAGTCCTTGCCTTTGCTCTAACAAAATTACGATACTTTTGGATCAAGTAATCCAGCGCTTCACTGTCTCCAGTGTGTACCAACTCTATCAATTCATCATCATCAAACTGCAGATACTTTTCGTTCAGTTTCATTCCGAATTTGAGACCCACATTATATCCCCCTGACCTGACTCAGATAGAAATATTATACAGCAGGTAAAAATTACCCGTCAATGGTTCAAATCTTCCCTCGACGCCATTTTTCGAAAATTTCTGCAACTTCTTCACTTAAAGGGATTTTAGCAGCGGGTTTTATTATGGTTGTTTTTTTTACATCTTTCTCAATTTCCCCTTGAATTTCTTCCATCTCAATAAGAAGTTCGCGGGCAGATTTCCTTAGAGCCCCTTGGCCAAATATCACCCACTGCTCCGTGAAGTCGGAAGTCGCCACTTGAATCTGCGTTTTGATATTATTCAGTTCAATGGCCATCTTTTCTATTCTCTCATCAGCAGTTTCATTTTCTTTTGTAAAAATTACATCTACCTTATGATTTTTGAATATCCGGGCAATTCCTTGAACATATTGGGCGTCAAATACGACAATTACGCGATACCCGGTAAAGGCTTGATATTCCGCCATCATTTCAATTAACCGGTCCCTTGCAGCAGCAAGATCCCGTTCTTTCAATTCTCTCAGTTCCGGCCAGGCCCCAATAATGTTGTAACCGTCCACTAACAGAATATTCATCCCATTATTGGCCTAAAGGATTTCTTTTTCTATAGACCTCATACATCAATAAACCAGCTGCTACCGATGCATTTAACGACGTTACTTGTCCTGCCATAGGGAGACGGATGAGGAAATCGCATTTTTCCTTCATTAAACGGGCCATTCCTTTACCTTCGCTACCAATTACAAGTCCAATGGGCATCTTGCCGTCCATGTTACGGTAATCATCGCTACCTTTCGCATCTGTACCGACAATCCAGACACCACGCTCTTTTAACTCTTCAACTGCTCTTGCTAAATTCGTAACACGAGCAACTGGAATATACTCAATTGCACCGGTCGATGCTTTCGCTACTGTTGCCGTTAATCCCACTGCTCTCCGTTTTGGAATAATGATTCCATGGGCTCCGACAGCATCTGCTGTTCTCATAATTGATCCTAAATTATGTGGATCTTCAACTTCATCAAGAATCATGAAAAATGGCGCTTCATCCCGTTCTGCCGCTTTGGCGAATAAGTCATCCAATTCTACATATTCATAAGCCGCCACTTGTGCGACAACACCTTGATGAATACCATCTGCCATTTGATCAATTTTTTTCTTTGGAACAATTTGCACAAATACCTTCTTTTCTTTAGCAAGACCAATAAGTGGTTGCATTGACCCTTTTTGTGAGCCTTCTGCTATCCAAATTTTATTTATATCCCGTTCGGAGCGAAGTGCTTCCAATACGGGGTTTCTTCCAATGATGTATTCTTCACTCATGGGTTACTCCCCTTTTCTTCTTCAATGAATTCAATAGATTTTCTAATAAGCTCTTCCATTCTTTCTATTCGACCGGATAGATACAGAAAGCCCATAAGAGCCTCAAAGGCCGTACTGTAACGATACGTTTGCACATCTGTATTCTTCGGAACCGAACCGGATTTCGCATTACGGCCGCGACGGACGACAGCGGATTCTTCTTCTGATAACCAACCTGACTCCAAGAAAAAATGAATAATCCTATTTTGAGCTTTAGCTGATACAAAAGATGTTGCTTTTTTGTGAAGAAGATTAGGCTTGACCGCTCCTTTTTGAATGAGATGATGCCGGATATACGTTTCATATACGGCATCACCTATATAGGCTAGAGCAAGACTGTTTAACATTTTTTCATCTACTTTATTATCGTAATGAAGCATCAATTACCCTCTTTTCCATCTTGTACCTTGAGGGGTATCCTCTAATATAATATTCATGTTTTTCAAGCGGTCACGAATTTCATCAGATAACCCAAAGTTGCGATCTTTCCGCGCTTGAATTCTCTGCTGAATCAAGCCTTCAATTTCTTCATCCAACAACCCTTCTTCTTCTAGAGACAAACCTAGAACTGAAAACAGTGTTTGGAATTCTTCAAGGAAAGCCTCAATTACTTCCTTGTCGGTATTTTTCTCCATCAAGTAATAATTTGCTTGCTTGGACAGTTCAAAGAGAATGGATATCGCGTTAGCTGTGTTAAAATCATCGTCCATTTCTTGAATGAACTGTTCATGTAACGCATTTACTTTCTCCAGCCAAACATCATTATTCTCAGTCAACCCATCGCTTACTTGCAGACGATGCTTTAAGTTTTGGTAAGATGTTCTTAAACGATCAAGTGCCGCTTTTACATTCTCTAGTACTTCTTCGCTGTAATTGATAGGATGGCGGTAATGTACGGATAACATGAAGAAGCGTAGCACTTGTGGATCATGCATCTGAATGATTTCATGCACAAGAACAAAATTGCCTAAGGACTTAGACATTTTTTCATTATCAATATTGATATACCCGTTATGCATCCAATAATTCGCAAAGGTCTTGCCCGTTAATGCCTCAGATTGTGCAATTTCATTTTCATGATGGGGAAAAGCTAGATCTTGGCCGCCTGCGTGTATATCAATTGTATCACCCAAATACTTTCTGACCATGGCAGAGCATTCGATATGCCAACCAGGACGCCCCTTACCCCATGGACTCTCCCAAGATATTTCACCTTCCTTAGCCGCTTTCCAAAGGGCAAAATCCAGGGCATCTTGTTTTTTCTCACCAATTTCAATGCGTGCCCCAACTCGCAGCTCATCGATGGATTGGTGGGACAACTTTCCATACCCTTCAAATTTACGAGTTCGGTAGTACACATCACCTTCAGATTCATAAGCGAATCCTTTTTCAATCAATGCCGAAATAAATTCAATAATTGTATCCATGTTCTCCATCACGGTCGGATGTGCATCCGCCTTTTTGCAACCAAGCGCAGAAACGTCTTCAAAATACGCCTTAATAAAACGTTCTGAAATGGTCGGGACATCTTCCCCCAATTCTTTTGCTGCGCGAATGAGTTTATCATCAACATCTGTGAAATTCGAAACAAATTGAACTTCATACCCACGATAATCTAAATATCTTCGAACGGTATCAAATACTATTGCGGGTCTAGCATTTCCAATATGAATGTAATTGTAGACAGTAGGTCCGCACACATACATTTTCACCTTTCCTTCTTCAATCGGAACGAAGGCTTCTTTCTGTCTTGTAACTGTGTTATATATTTTAATTGCCATATTATAAACTCCTTTCTTCCTGCCTCTGCTCAGCCAACTTCGCTCTTAAGGCAAGGATTTCTTTATCCATTTCCTTGAAACGGTCAGCAATCGGATCAGGAAGATCTGAATGATTTAAGTCTTTATTGATTTTGATACCATCTCGAATGACTACTTTACCTGGAATGCCTACCACCGTTGAATTAGGAGGTACTTCCTTTAAAACGACAGAACCTGCACCGATTTTTGAGTTTTCACCGACAGTGATGGAACCCAGCACTTTTGCTCCTGTTGCAATCAATACATTATCTTTTATCGTAGGATGGCGTTTTCCCTTTTCCTTACCTGTTCCTCCAAGCGTGACCCCTTGAAAGACAGACACATTGTCGCCAATTTCACATGTTTCACCAATGACGATCCCCATTCCATGGTCAATGAAAAATCGACGGCCTATAGTAGCCCCTGGGTGAATTTCAATCCCGGTAAAAAACCGACTGATCTGAGAAATACTTCTCGCTAGGAAAAAAAACTTCTTCTTGAAAAGTGCGTGAGCCATTCTATGACTCCAAATTGCATGTAAACCAGCATACGTTAAAATAACTTCAAAATAACTACGCGCAGCAGGATCTTGATCAAAAACCACTTCGATATCCTCTTTAAACATCTTGAACAAAATGATTCCCCCCTATGTTCCTTCCTTTTCTAACATCCCCTCATAAACCTTTTAAAGCATATAAAAAAGCGCCTCTGTCCTAATAGACAGAGACGCTCTAAGCGCGGTTCCACTCTGTTTGGAATGGTTTCCAGCAGGTAAAAAGCACCCCTGTTTTTCCATTCCCAACTTTTATCCCTATAACGGAGGATATTCCGCCTGTGCCTACTAGAGGTTAGTTCAGCAAAGGACTCAAGGGTGCATTTCAGAAAACGAGAGGCTTGAACCACTTTCAGCAGGTTATGGTTCTCTCTAATAAGCTTCGTTTACTTACTTCTCCCCATCTACGCGTTCTTTTGTAAGATTATTAAATACTATATTACATTTTTGACAAATTGTTAATATAAAATACTTTGAATACGTTGTTTAATTTTTTCTTTGCCAAGTAATGAAATAGCTTTAGGCAAGTCAGGTCCATGTGTTTGACCAGTCACAGCTGCACGAATTGGCATGAATAATTTTTTCCCTTTATGCCCTGTGCTTTTTTGTACAGCTTTAATTGACTTCTTGATTTCGTCGGCCTTAAATTCCTCCAGCCCTTCGATTTCTTGAAGGAAAGCATTCATGACTTCTGGTACTTGTTCTTCTGCTAGGACTTCTTTCGCTTCAGTCTCAAACTCGACCTCATCCTTGAAAAATAGTTCAGACAGCTCAACAATTTCCGCTCCATAGCTCATCTGCTCTTGATAAAGAGAAACAAGCCCGTGTACCCACTCTTCTTCTTCAGCAGTTAGGGACGCAGAAACCTTCCCAGCCTTGATTAAGTGTGGCATAGACAATTCCACTGCACGATCCTCATCCAATTGCTTCACATATTGGTTATTCATCCAAGTAAGCTTTTGCTTATCGAAAAGTGCAGGCGATTTAGACAATCGATCAGCATCAAAAAGATTAATAAACTCTTCTTTTGAGAAGATCTCTTCCTCGCCGCCCGGTGACCATCCTAGTAAAGTAATGAAGTTGAATAACGCTTCAGGCAAATAACCCAACTCTTCATATTGCTCAATGAATTGAATAATCGATTCATCACGTTTACTTAGTTTTTTTCGGCTTTCATTTACAATTAGAGTCATATGACCGAACACAGGCGGTTCCCAACCGAATGCTTCATAAATCATTAATTGCTTTGGAGTATTGGAGATATGATCATCACCGCGAAGAACATGGGAAATCTTCATCAAGTGATCATCCACCGCTACCGCAAAGTTATAAGTTGGAATACCATCTTTTTTAACGATAACAAAGTCTCCAAAACCATCTGTCTCAAACGATACATCATCCTTAACCATATCTTTGAACGTAAGGACCTTACCCGAAGGAACGGCAAAACGAACGCTAGGCTTTCTGCCTTCTGCCTCTAGTTTCACTTGCTCTTCATCAGTTAAATGCCTGCACTTCCCTGAATACTTTGGTGTTTCATTACGTTCAACCTGTCCTTCCCGCTCTGCTTCAAGTTCCTCTTCCGTACAATAGCATTTATAAGCCAAGCCCTTGTTCAGAAGCTCTTGATACAATTCTTGGTACAGGTCGTTTCTCTCTGATTGACGATACGGGCCATATTCCCCGCCAATATCAACACCTTCGTCCCAGTCCATACCAAGCCATTTTAAATATTTCAGCTGACTTTCTTCGCCGCCTTCAATATTTCTCTTTTTGTCGGTATCTTCAATCCGGATGATGAATTTCCCGCCTTTATTTCGTGCGTATAAATAATTAAATAAAGCCGTCCGTGCATTTCCTATATGTAAATGTCCAGTCGGACTCGGTGCATAGCGAACTCGAATATCGCTGCTCATGATATATCTAGACCTCCCAGTCTTTCTTTTCTATCGTTTATTTTATCATTTAAATTCATTGGGATAAAGGCATCCACTCTAAAAACGAATTTAGTTTGATTTAACCAATAAGACAACAGCCTGTGCCGCAATTCCTTCACTTCTGCCAGTAAATCCAAGCTTCTCGGTTGTGGTTGCTTTTACATTGATTTGATCAACTGAAGCATCTAAAAGTTCTGCAATCCTGACTCGCATTTCTTCAATATATGGAGCCATCTTCGGACTTTGTGCAATGATTGTACAATCAGCATTCCCTAGTACATAGCCTTCTTTTTTTACAATCGCCCAAATATACTGCAGCAGTTTTGCCGAATCAGCGTCTTTAAATTCCGGGTCAGTATCCGGAAAATGCTTACCAATATCTCCTGCACCAATTGCCCCTAAGCAAGCATCGGCAACAGTATGTAGAAGCACATCCGCATCCGAATGGCCAAGTAACCCTTTCTCATAAGGAATTGTAATCCCACCAATAATTAAAGGTCTTCCCTCTACAAGCTGATGAACGTCATATCCTTGTCCAATTCGAAACATCTTATTCTCCCCTATCATCAAAGTTGTTGTTTATGTAAAATCGCTTCTGCAAAATAAAGGTCTTCCTGTGTCGTAATTTTAATATTATCATAAGTGCCTTCAATAATAACTACCTGTTCGTTGATCCGTTCTAGCAAACTTGCATCGTCCGTACCTAAAAATGACTCTAACTCCGCCTGTTCATGCGCCCTTTTTAATATAGATACACGAAAAGCTTGTGGAGTTTGTACCGCCCACAAGCTTGATCGTTCCACCGTTTCTAGAACCTTTTTATCGGCGGCTTTTTTTATGGTATCCTTTACTGGAACCGCAATGACCGCCCCTCCATGAAGGGAAGCAGAAGACGCTAATTCACTGATTTGCACCTGATCGATAAAAGGGCGAGCACCGTCGTGGACCAGGATAATTTCTTCTCCTGCATGTTTTAGCCCATTATAAACACTCTGTTGACGTTCCTTGCCGCCTGTCACGAGTTTCTTGACCTTCTTAAGGTCATAAGTCGCTATCATTTGTATGAAATAATCCTCTTCTGCCGGATTTATCGAAAGGATAATCCCCCGACAGTTAGGATCTTCTTCAAAAACACGAAGTGTATAAACAATAATCGGGGTACCTGATAGTTCAATAAAAAGTTTATTTTTGCCCGCTTTCATTCGTTTTCCTTGTCCAGCTGCAGGTATCACTACTTCATAAAACATAACGGTTTCTCCTACTCTTCTTTATAATGCTTTTTCTAATAGTTTCGGTTTAGCAAAAATCATCCGACCTGCTGAGGTTTGCAGTACACTTGTCACAAGTACATCAATGCGTTTTCCAATATGATCACGACCACCTTCGACAACAATCATCGTACCGTCGTCTAAATAAGCAATGCCTTGATTCTGCTCTTTCCCATCCTTAATGACTTGCACATTCATTTCTTCCCCAGGAAGTACAACAGGTTTAACAGCATTCGCCAGGTCATTAATATTAAGGACTGCTACATTTTGAAACTCGCATACTTTATTTAAATTAAAGTCATTTGTAACAACCATCCCACCTGATATTTTGGCAAGCTTCACTAATTTACTGTCCACTTCTTGGATGTCTTCAAAATCCCCTTCGTACATCTCTACTTTAATCGGTAGTTCTTTTTGAATCCGGTTAAGGATATCCAATCCACGTCTACCGCGGTTCCTTTTCAAAGCATCTGAGGAATCAGCAATGTGCTGAAGCTCGTTTAATACGAATTGTGGTATTACTATGGTCCCCTCTAGGAAGCCTGTCTGACAGATATCTGCAATTCTACCGTCAATAATAACGCTTGTATCGAGGATCTTCAATCGCTTGCTGTAACCTTCTTCGTCCTCTTCACTCTCTTCACCGTCTGAAGTTTTTTTCTTATTATTTTTCGTAAATAAATTCAATAGTTCATCACGTTTTTTAAAGCCAACCTGAAACCCAAGATAACCAAACAAAAGCGTAAGGATGATAGGAACTACTGTATTTAAAATAGGCACCCTAATTGCACTAAAAGCGGATCCAACTAAAAATGCCGCAAGTAGTCCCACTAAAAGACCGACGCTGCCAAAGATTATGTCCGTACTTGGTATCTTAACAAGCTGTTCCTCCAGCCACTTCATAAAATAGATCACATGATCTACTGCCCAAAAAGTAATAAGATAAAAGATAATGGCACCCAACAGTACACTTACATAAGGATTGTTTATTAAAGCAATATCATCTGCATGTAAAACAATTAATAATTCCGGAATAAGTAACATACCAAGTGTCCCACCGACTATTAAGAAGCATGCTTGTATAATGCGTTTTAACATCCCTTTCACCTCCCTCTACTCATTATTGACCAATAAAAAAAAATGAAACCTTCGAAAATTCGTTTTCATTATATACGTGAAATTCACCTAAGGAATTAGTGGATTTACAAATACGATTCCTTCTCTTTTTCGTATTATTAGCCTAGCACCCTAAGTTTTGAGTGTCAAAAATAAACACCAATCAATTTCAAGCTAATATAGGAAAATTCAGATGTAAGTTTGCACCTTACATCCTTCGATTTGTGACAAGCTGATTTTTCAAAATACGAAGTCCTTCTCTAATTTTATTGGCACGGACTTCCCCAATACCTTCTACATCGTCAAGATCTTCAACCGTCGCTTTATTGACCTCCTTAAAGCTTTCGAACTGTTTCACTAAATTTTCAATGATCAAACCCGGCAAGCGTGGGATTTTATGAAGAATCCGGTATCCACGGGCATGTATAGCCTCATCAAGATGAATGTAACCATGATAGCCCAGTACTTTTAAAAGTATGCTTTCGTCCAATTGTTCCTGCATGGCCAACTCTTGAAGACGGAAAATGATTTCTTCAGGTTTTTCATCATTACTAGAGGTATAATCCTTGATAAGCCATTTTCCTTCCGTTTCAATATCCGCCAGAATTTCGTTCATTTGCAGACGGATCAGCCGTCCTTCTGTACCGAGTTCATTTAGGTAGGTAAGTAACTCCGCTTTGATTCGAAGAACCATAACATAACGATGAAATACTTGTAAAAGGTCAGCATAGGTCACAAGTTCTTCAAATTCCAGAGCTCCTAACACCGATATGCTCTGCTGCAGAACCACCTTATATTTTTCCAAGGTTTGAATGGCTAGATTAGCCTTAGCGAGTATGACACCAATATCTTTAAGGGCATATCGAAAATTACCTTGATATAAAGTAATTACATTTCGACGTTGTGAGATTGCAATTACTAAAGACTTGGTCTCCCTGGCTACACGTTCCGCTGTCCGGTGCCGCATACCTGTTTCAGTGGAGGGTGTACTATTATCAGGTACTAATTGAGCATTGGCGAAAATGATAGTATCGGCCTTTTCATTTAAAATGATGGCTCCATCCATCTTCGCCAACTCATATAATGTACTTGGGGTACAGTTACAATTAATTTGGAAGCCACCATCTACAATTGTGCGCACCTTTTCGTTATATCCAACTACAATCAACCCACCCGTATTTGCCCTCAGGACATTTTCAATGCCTTCCCGAAGCGGGGTACCCGGGGCTACAATTTGCAAAATCTCCAATTTTGTTTTCTCATACCCTTTTTTATCTGTCATCTTTACCCCCCTAACGAATGATGAAGAGCCTCCGAAACCGATGAAACCCCAACGATCTTAATACCCTTTGGAGCTGTCCATCCACCTATATTATTAGCTGGTATAATGACCCGTTCAAACCCTAGTTTTGCTGCTTCCTGTACTCGCTGTTCGATCCGGGACACCCTTCTTACTTCCCCCGTTAACCCAACTTCTCCAATGATGCAATCGGCAGGATTTGTTGGTTTATCACGGAAGCTTGAGGCAATGCTAATTGCCACAGCCAGATCAATTGCCGGTTCATCCAGCTTGACACCTCCAGCAACCTTTAGGTACGCATCTTGGTTTTGTAATAACAAACCCACTCTCTTTTCCAAGACCGCCATTAAAAGCGAGACCCTATTGTGATCAATCCCAGTAGCCATTCGCCTTGGATTTCCAAAACTCGTCGGTGAAATTAATGCCTGAATTTCAACAAGCACCGGTCTTGTTCCTTCCATTGACGCAACAACGGTGGATCCCGAAGCACCTTGTGACCGTTCCTCAAGGAAAATTTCCGAGGGATTCGCGACTTCTTCTAGACCATGTTCTTTCATTTCAAAAATACCCATCTCATTTGTCGAACCAAAGCGGTTTTTGACCGCGCGTATAATTCGATATGTATGGTGTCTTTCTCCTTCGAAATATAAAACAGTGTCTACCATATGCTCAAGCAACCTTGGCCCTGCAATCGCCCCTTCTTTCGTAACATGCCCGACGATAAAGATCGCAATTCCATTCGTCTTCGCAATACGCATGAGCGATGCCGTACATTCCCTTACTTGTGAAACACTTCCCGGCGCGGAAGTCACTTCAGAATGATACACCGTTTGAATTGAATCAATAATAACTAAATCCGGATTTACCTCTTGAATTGCCTGTTGGATATAATCCATATCAGTTTCCGCATAAACGAGTAGATTTTCTGACATAACCCCAAGCCGGTCCGCTCTCAGTTTGGTCTGTTTAACTGATTCTTCACCTGAAATATATAGCACTTTTTTCTGTTTATGCGCCAACTGTGAAGATACTTGCAAAAGTAGGGTAGATTTACCAATACCCGGATCTCCTCCAATTAACACAAGTGACCCCTGCACAATCCCGCCACCAAGCGCACGATTCAATTCCATTAAATCTGTCTTAATCCGAGGTTCCTTGTCTGACTGAATAGTAGTTATAGGTGCCGCCTTCACACGTTCCCCGGAACCTCTAACCTCTGAATGAGTAAAAGCTCCTTTTCTAGCCGGTTTAACAATTTCGGTTTCCTCGACCATCTTATTCCATTCTCCACAGCCCGGGCATTTTCCCATCCACTTCGCCGATTCATACCCACAAGACTGACACATAAACTTCGTTTTCTTTTTTGCAGCCATAATTACTCCTCTTCCTATTTGAAAAAATACCTATATAAAGGATATTATATCTCGGTTTTATTTAAACCTTCTTAATGATAAGTTTTTTAGAAAATAACTCCTGCACCCATATTTCCCTTTTTTTCGCCAGATATTGATTGCTTAAAAATTTTAAATATGAACATTTCTACCTATGAATAAAAAACAGAGGTACACTGCAAAAAATCTGCGTGTACCTCGAAGTTTAGAATCAGATTATTCACTTACGTTAACAGGCTCGCCTTGTCGGATTGCAAACTCATTATTCACAACGTCCATCACGACTGTTTGCCCTTTTTTCACATTACCTTTCAGCAACTCTTCGGACAAATAATCTTCTACATGTTTCTGAAGCGCTCTTCGGATTGGACGTGCCCCGTATTCAGGATCAAAGCCTTCCGTAGCAATTTTTTCTCTAGCCGCATCTGTCAGCTCCAAGTATATTTCCTGTTCTTTTAAACGAGTAGTCAGCTGATTAGACATTAATGTAACAATTTGTTTCAAGTGATCTTTCTCTAACGAGTGGAACACGATGGTTTCATCAATACGATTCAGGAATTCTGGACGGAAGGCACGTTTAAGTTCTTCCATCACTTTCCCTTTCATATTTTTGTAGTCCTGGCCAGTGTCCTGGATGTTAAAGCCGACATACTTATCAATTTTTAATGCAGAAGCCCCAACATTTGAAGTCATAATCAGAATCGTATTCCTAAAATCGACAGTACGGCCTTTAGAGTCTGTCAGCCTTCCGTCTTCTAGTACTTGAAGAAGAATATTAAAAACATCTGGATGTGCCTTTTCAATTTCATCAAGCAGAACGACGGAATATGGTTTTCTCCGCACTTTTTCTGTTAACTGTCCGCCTTCTTCATATCCTACATATCCTGGAGGTGATCCAACAAGACGTGAAGTTGAATGTTTCTCCATATATTCAGACATGTCGATCCTTATCATGGCATCTTCATCACCAAAGATGGATTCAGCTAGAGCACGGGCAAGCTCGGTTTTACCAACTCCTGTAGGCCCCAAGAAGATGAATGAACCGATTGGACGCTTAGGATCTTTCAATCCTGCTCTTGCACGTCGTACCGCTTTAGAGACCGCTATGACGGCTTCTTCCTGCCCAATTACACGATCATGGAGGATTGATTCCATATTAAGCAGTTTATCAGACTCAGTTTGCGCCAGTTTAGTGACCGGAACTCCCGTCCAGCTGGAAACGACATGGGCAATATCGTCCACTGTCACTTCACTGTTCTCTTGCCCTTGTTTTTCTTTCCATGTTTTCTTCGTTTCTTCCAATTGTTCTCTTAAACGTTGTTCTGTATCGCGAAGTGAAGCAGCTTTTTCAAACTCTTGACTTTGAACGGAAGCGTCCTTTTCCTTACGAACATCATCTAGTTTCACTTCAAGTTCTTTTAAGTTTGGTGGTGTTGTATATGAGCGTAACCGTACTTTTGAACCTGCTTCATCAATCAAGTCAATCGCTTTATCCGGTAAGAAGCGATCGGAAATATAACGATCAGATAATTTAACTGCAGCGTCAATCGCTTCATCCGTAATTGAAACGCGGTGATGGGCTTCATACCGGTCACGTAAACCCTTCAATATTTGAATGGACTCTTCCATCGTTGGCTCGTCGACTTGAATTGGTTGAAAGCGTCGTTCTAGCGCAGCGTCTTTTTCGATATATTTACGGTACTCATCCAAAGTCGTTGCACCGATACATTGTAATTCACCACGGGCTAATGAAGGTTTAAGGATATTAGAAGCATCAATGGCACCTTCAGCCCCGCCAGCACCAATCAATGTGTGCAACTCATCGATGAATAAGATGATATTGCCTGCCTGACGAATTTCGTCCATTACTTTCTTTAAACGGTCCTCAAACTCACCACGATATTTCGTACCAGCTACAACAGTACCCATATCAAGTGTCATAACGCGTTTATCGCGCAGGATTTCAGGTACCTCATTATTAATGATCTGTTGGGCAAGACCTTCAGCGATGGCTGTTTTACCAACCCCAGGTTCACCGATTAATACTGGGTTATTTTTTGTACGACGACTTAATACCTCAATGACCCTCTGTATTTCCTTGCTTCTTCCGATAACAGGATCCAGGCTGCCTTCACGAGCAATCGCCGTTAAATCTCGGGCAAGACTATCCAGGGTTGGTGTGCTTGCATTTGAGGCTGCTGACCCCTGATGTCCACCTGATTCATTACTGCCTAACAGTTGTAATACCTGTTGGCGTGCTTTATTTAAGCTTACTCCAAGGTTGTTCAGTACTCGGGCTGCAACACCTTCGCCTTCTCGGATTAGACCAAGAAGTACATGCTCTGTCCCAACATATGAATGGCCTAATTTTCTTGCTTCATCCATAGAAAGCTCAATGACTTTTTTAGCTCTTGGGGTATAGTGTATTGTTTGGGCAGTATCCTGTCCACGGCCAATCAGGTTTTCTACTTCTTTCTGGATTTTTTCTGCTCCTAAACCAAGAGCATATAACGCTTTAGCTGCAATTCCATCGCCTTCTCGAACCAGGCCTAACAAAATATGTTCTGTACCAATATTATTATGTCCTAAGCGGATTGCTTCTTCTTGGGCTAATGCTAATACTTTCTGGGCTCTTTCAGTAAAACGACCAAACATCATAGGGAATTCCTCCTTAAGAATTTTCGTTTTGAGTAAAGCTACTCTAAGTAACGGCAGAGGCTTCATTGCACTACATTTATTACATGAATATAGGTACTCACTCAGAGGTAATTAACCTCTATGAGGAGGAAGTTTCCGTGAAGTTTAAGCGTTCTCGAATGAGTGCTGCTCGACGGATATCCCTTTCATGGGATCTTAATGGGCCACCTGCGTATTTTTGTAAAAATCCTGACTGAGTTAATATCATCAACTCATTTAAGATGCTTTTAGAAATATTTTTTATATACCCAAGATCTATACCTAACCTAACATCGGAGATACAGGTAGTTGCTTCCTTAGTCTCAATGACTCGAGCATTAGACAAAATCCCATAAGAACGGTAAACTCTATCTTCTAATTGTATGTGAGAGGACTTCACTAATGCATCCCTTGCTGACCTTTCCTGGGCAATGATTTGTTGAACTACACTCGTTAGATCTTCAACAATGTCTCTTTCAGACTTTCCGAGAGTAATTTGATTAGAGATTTGAAAGATATTCCCTAACGCTTGACTGCCCTCTCCATAAATCCCTCGAACTACCAACCCTAATTGATTGATAGCCGGTATAATTTGATTCATCTGCTGTGTAAGGACTAGGCCCGGCAGATGCATCATGACCGAAGCCCTTAATCCTGTTCCCACATTAGTTGGACAACTAGTTAAGTATCCTCTTTCTTCATCATATGCATAGTCTATGGATTCTTCAATCCAATCGTCAAGAACATTTGCGAGCTTTAACGTTTCTTTTAGCTGCAGCCCAGACATTAAACACTGAATACGGAGATGATCCTCTTCATTGATCATGATACTTATTTCTTCATTTTCTGAGAGAAGACAAGCACCTTTTGCTGATTCATCAACTAAATGAGGACTGATTAAATGCTTTTCAACGAGAACACGCTTTTCTAGTGGTTTGATTTGGTCAATCTCTAGAAGTTCAAGTTTACCAATCTCCGGGGTAACTTCCTCTTCAATTCTTTTTTTTACTAATTCAATGATTTCTTTAGCTTCTTCGTTAGAAAAGGAGGTAGGAAAGGTGAAATCTTTGAAATTCCTGGCCAACCGAATTCTAGAACTTAATACAATATCAATTTCAGGCCCTTCGGCACTCATCCAGGAACTCAAGGCGTTTTCTACAAACTTTTCTAAACTCATAATTCGTCGCCTCCCTCTTGTGCTTCATACCTTTTTTCAAGGGAACGAACCTTATCTCTTACTTCTGCTGCTTTCTCAAATTCCTCTTGATTGATGTGAACCTTTAAAACCTCTTTCAAATCTGAAATTTGTTTTCGAAGATAAATGGTGCCACCAATCCTTTTTGGAATTTTACCTATATGTGCAATATTGCCGCTATGAACCCTCTTTAAAATCGGATTTAATTGATCGTTGAAAGTTTTATAACATTCAGCACATCCAAATTTACCAAGGTGGACAAACTCTTTATAGGATCGGTGACAATGAGGGCAGCGCTTCTCTTCTGTCTTAGGAAATGCATTTGCCTTCGTCTGTTGAATATTCGACTCCATATTCAACAATCCTGCTAATAAATTATTTATTGAAAAACCATGTCCTCCTGCAACCATAGTCATTTCACCTTTTTCCTGAGCACATTTCTCACAAATCATAACCTCGGTTTTTTTTCCATTAATGATCTTGGTGAAGTGCAGGGTAGCAGGCCTTTGATGACATTCTTGGCAAATCATGTTCATCACCTCTGCCAGTTTTATTTATATTTTAAAGTTGTAAGCATCGCAGTTAAAATCCTTGCCCTAAGCTCATCTCGGTCGGGTAAATCTATATAAATCACCGATCTATCAATGACGCTCATCATGATCTTGGCTTCTCTTTCATTTATAACTTCTTCACTCATAAGCCGAGAAATAACACCTTCAGCCATCGATTGAGTTACCCTAGAACCAATAAGGGATAATAATTGGTTAATAAGATGCACGTAATCCTGCGATTTCACTTTCATGATCCGTATATAACCGCCGCCTCCACGCTTACTCTCTACAACATAACCTCTTTCGATTGTAAACCTGGTATTAATTACGTAATTGATTTGAGAAGGAACACACTGAAATTTATCTGCTATTTCACTTCTTTTAATTTCTAAGATATCTTTCTGACTTATTTCTAGTACTTGTTTCAAATAAGTTTCGATAATATCAGATATGTTTCTCACTCAGCCTCCTCCAATCTGACTTTGACTATATTTGACTATTATTATACAAGGAAAAATGCATTTTGCAACTTAAATGCACTCATTTAAATGTATTATCCATTTTCTCCAAATTATATGTACTTACATACCCTAATGCACACTAAAATTTAAATATCTTACTTAAATACCCTAAACAGTTAAACACAAAACCTATTTTATAATAGAATATTCTATTACGTGTATTAATTCTCCTGCCGAATCCAAACACCTGGTCAAATACAAAGAAGACCAACATCTTTGCTGATCTTTAAATCGCTATCTATTTGTAAAAGAAAAAAGACCAGCCAAGTATGGCTGATCTTTTTGAATGGCTTGGCGGCGTCCTACTCTCACAGGGGGAAACCCCCAACTACCATCGGCGCTGAAGAGCTTAACTGCCGTGTTCGGAATGGGAACGGGTGTGACCTCTTCGCTATCGTCACCAAACAATAAAGGAACGTTGTTCCTTCAAAACTAGATAATAAGAAGGTATTTCATTTTTTAAAGCGTGGTTAAGTCCTCGATCTATTAGTATCAGTCAGCTCCACATGTCGCCACGCTTCCACCTCTGACCTATCAACCTGATCATCTTTCAGGGATCTTACTAGCTTGCGCTATGGGAAATCTCATCTCGAGGGGGGCTTCATGCTTAGATGCTTTCAGCACTTATCCCGTCCGCACGTAGCTACCCAGCTATGCCTTTGGCAAGACAACTGGTACACCAGCGGTGCGTCCATCCCGGTCCTCTCGTACTAAGGACAGCTCCTCTCAAATTTCCTGCGCCCGCGACGGATAGGGACCGAACTGTCTCACGACGTTCTGAACCCAGCTCGCGTACCGCTTTAATGGGCGAACAGCCCAACCCTTGGGACCGACTACAGCCCCAGGATGCGATGAGCCGACATCGAGGTGCCAAACCTCCCCGTCGATGTGGACTCTTGGGGGAGATAAGCCTGTTATCCCCGGGGTAGCTTTTATCCGTTGAGCGATGGCCCTTCCATGCGGAACCACCGGATCACTAAGCCCGACTTTCGTCCCTGCTCGACTTGTAGGTCTCGCAGTCAAGCTCCCTTGTGCCTTTACACTCTACGAATGATTTCCAACCATTCTGAGGGAACCTTTGGGCGCCTCCGTTACTCTTTAGGAGGCGACCGCCCCAGTCAAACTGCCCACCTGACACTGTCTCCCACCCCGATAAGGGGCGCGGGTTAGAATTTCAATACAGCCAGGGTAGTATCCCACCAACGCCTCCACCGAAGCTAGCGCTCCGGCTTCTCAGGCTCCTACCTATCCTGTACAAGCTGTACCAAAATTCAATATCAGGCTGCAGTAAAGCTCCACGGGGTCTTTCCGTCCTGTCGCGGGTAACCTGCATCTTCACAGGTACTATAATTTCACCGAGTCTCTCGTTGAGACAGTGCCCAGATCGTTACACCTTTCGTGCGGGTCGGAACTTACCCGACAAGGAATTTCGCTACCTTAGGACCGTTATAGTTACGGCCGCCGTTTACTGGGGCTTCGGTTCAAAGCTTCGCTTGCGCTAACCTCTCCCCTTAACCTTCCAGCACCGGGCAGGTGTCAGCCCCTATACTTCGCCTTGCGGCTTCGCAGAGACCTGTGTTTTTGCTAAACAGTCGCCTGGGCCTATTCACTGCGGCTTTTCTGGGCTATTCACCCTAAAAAGCACCCCTTCTCCCGAAGTTACGGGGTCATTTTGCCGAGTTCCTTAACGAGAGTTCTCTCGCACACCTTAGGATTCTCTCCTCGCCTACCTGTGTCGGTTTGCGGTACGGGCACCTTACATCTCACTAGAGGCTTTTCTTGGCAGCGTGGAATCAGGAACTTCGGTACTATATTTCCCTCGCCATCACAGCTCCGCCTTAATGGAAACGGGATTTGCCTCGTTTCCGGCCTAACTGCTTGGACGCGCATATCCAACAGCGCGCTTACCCTATCCTTCTGCGTCCCCCCATCGTTCAAACGATGTATAGGTGGTACAGGAATATCAACCTGTTGTCCATCGCCTACGCCTTTCGGCCTCGGCTTAGGTCCCGACTAACCCTGAGCGGACGAGCCTTCCTCAGGAAACCTTAGGCATTCGGTGGAAGGGATTCTCACCCTTCTTTCGCTACTCATACCGGCATTCTCACTTCTAAGCGCTCCACCAGTCCTTCCGGTCTGACTTCAACGCCCTTAGAACGCTCTCCTACCATCGACACCATACGGTGTCAATCCACAGCTTCGGTGATACGTTTAGCCCCGGTACATTTTCGGCGCGGAGTCACTCGACCAGTGAGCTATTACGCACTCTTTAAATGATGGCTGCTTCTGAGCCAACATCCTGGTTGTCTAAGCAACTCCACATCCTTTTCCACTTAACGTATACTTTGGGACCTTAGCTGGTGGTCTGGGCTGTTTCCCTTTCGACTACGGATCTTATCACTCGCAGTCTGACTCCCAAGAATAAGTATTTGGCATTCGGAGTTTGACTGAATTCGGTAACCCGTTGGGGGCCCCTAGTCCAATCAGTGCTCTACCTCCAATACTCTCATCTTGAGGCTAGCCCTAAAGCTATTTCGGAGAGAACCAGCTATCTCCAGGTTCGATTGGAATTTCTCCGCTACCCACACCTCATCCCCGCACTTTTCAACGTGCGTGGGTTCGGGCCTCCATTCAGTGTTACCTGAACTTCACCCTGGACATGGGTAGATCACCTGGTTTCGGGTCTACGACCTCATACTCATTCGCCCTATTCAGACTCGCTTTCGCTGCGGCTCCGTCTTATCAACTTAACCTCGCATGAAATCGTAACTCGCCGGTTCATTCTACAAAAGGCACGCCATTACCCATTAACGGGCTTTGACTACTTGTAGGCACACGGTTTCAGGATCTATTTCACTCCCCTTCCGGGGTGCTTTTCACCTTTCCCTCACGGTACTGGTTCACTATCGGTCACTAGGTAGTATTTAGCCTTGGGAGATGGTCCTCCCTGCTTCCGACGGGATTTCTCGTGTCCCGCCGTACTCAGGATCCACTCAGGAGGGAACGAAGTTTCAACTACAGGGTTTTTACCTTCTTTGACGGACCTTTCCAGATCACTTCATTTACCCCGTTCCTTTGTAACTCCATGTTGAGTGTCCTACAACCCCAAGAGGCAAGCCTCTTGGTTTGGGCTAATTCCGTTTCGCTCGCCGCTACTCAGGAAATCGCATTTGCTTTCTCTTCCTCCGGGTACTTAGATGTTTCAGTTCCCCGGGTCTGCCTTCAGTACCCTATGTATTCAGGTAAAGATACTGTTCCATTACGAACAGTGGGTTTCCCCATTCGGAAATCTCCGGATCAAAGCTTACTTACAGCTCCCCGAAGCATATCGGTGTTAGTCCCGTCCTTCATCGGCTCCTAGTGCCAAGGCATCCACCGTGCGCCCTTTCTAACTTAACCGTTAAAAAAGATCTTACTGATGCTTTGAAAAAATTAATTGCCTTCTATCTATTATCTAGTTTTCAAGGAACAAAGAAGAAAAAATTCCATCACAACGTGATGAGATCTTTCGTATCTGAATGAATTACTCATTCAAAACTGAACAAAACAAAAGCGCTCTCGTATTTATCCTTAGAAAGGAGGTGATCCAGCCGCACCTTCCGATACGGCTACCTTGTTACGACTTCACCCCAATCATCTGTCCCACCTTAGGCGGCTGGCTCCATAAAGGTTACCTCACCGACTTCGGGTGTTACAAACTCTCGTGGTGTGACGGGCGGTGTGTACAAGGCCCGGGAACGTATTCACCGCGGCATGCTGATCCGCGATTACTAGCGATTCCGGCTTCATGTAGGCGAGTTGCAGCCTACAATCCGAACTGAGAATGGCTTTATGGGATTCGCTTACCTTCGCAGGTTTGCAGCCCTTTGTACCATCCATTGTAGCACGTGTGTAGCCCAGGTCATAAGGGGCATGATGATTTGACGTCATCCCCACCTTCCTCCGGTTTGTCACCGGCAGTCACCTTAGAGTGCCCAACTGAATGCTGGCAACTAAGATCAAGGGTTGCGCTCGTTGCGGGACTTAACCCAACATCTCACGACACGAGCTGACGACAACCATGCACCACCTGTCACTCTGTCCCCCGAAGGGGAACGCCCTATCTCTAGGGTTGTCAGAGGATGTCAAGACCTGGTAAGGTTCTTCGCGTTGCTTCGAATTAAACCACATGCTCCACCGCTTGTGCGGGCCCCCGTCAATTCCTTTGAGTTTCAGCCTTGCGGCCGTACTCCCCAGGCGGAGTGCTTAATGCGTTAGCTGCAGCACTAAAGGGCGGAAACCCTCTAACACTTAGCACTCATCGTTTACGGCGTGGACTACCAGGGTATCTAATCCTGTTTGCTCCCCACGCTTTCGCGCCTCAGTGTCAGTTACAGACCAGAAAGTCGCCTTCGCCACTGGTGTTCCTCCAAATCTCTACGCATTTCACCGCTACACTTGGAATTCCACTTTCCTCTTCTGCACTCAAGTTCCCCAGTTTCCAATGACCCTCCACGGTTGAGCCGTGGGCTTTCACATCAGACTTAAGGAACCACCTGCGCGCGCTTTACGCCCAATAATTCCGGACAACGCTTGCCACCTACGTATTACCGCGGCTGCTGGCACGTAGTTAGCCGTGGCTTTCTGGTTAGGTACCGTCAAGGTACCAGCAGTTACTCTGGTACTTGTTCTTCCCTAACAACAGAACTTTACGACCCGAAGGCCTTCTTCGTTCACGCGGCGTTGCTCCGTCAGACTTTCGTCCATTGCGGAAGATTCCCTACTGCTGCCTCCCGTAGGAGTCTGGGCCGTGTCTCAGTCCCAGTGTGGCCGATCACCCTCTCAGGTCGGCTACGCATCGTCGCCTTGGTGAGCCATTACCTCACCAACTAGCTAATGCGCCGCGGGCCCATCTATAAGTGACAGCCGAAACCGTCTTTCCATCTTCTCTCATGCGAGAAAAGAACGTATCCGGTATTAGCTCCGGTTTCCCGAAGTTATCCCAGTCTTATAGGCAGGTTGCCCACGTGTTACTCACCCGTCCGCCGCTAATCTCAGGGAGCAAGCTCCCATCGATTCGCTCGACTTGCATGTATTAGGCACGCCGCCAGCGTTCGTCCTGAGCCAGGATCAAACTCTCCGAAGAAATGTTTGACTTGCTCATTTTGCTTTTTGATAGTGTGTGCTCACTTAAAATTTAACGTTGGCGCTTTGTTTTGTTCAGTTTTCAAAGAGCAATATCTGATTCCTTTAAAGAATCAACTTTTACATCATATCAAAGCTTGTTTAGCTTGTCAAGTTTTTTTGGTGGAGCCTAGCGGGATCGAACCGCTGACCTCCTGCGTGCAAGGCAGGCGCTCTCCCAGCTGAGCTAAGGCCCCAAAAATCAATGGTCGGGAAGACAGGATTCGAACCTGCGACCCCTTGGTCCCAAACCAAGTGCTCTACCAAGCTGAGCTACTTCCCGAAAAAACATGGTGCGCCCGGCGGGAGTCGAACCTACAACCTTCTGATTCGTAGTCAGATGCTCTATCCAATTGAGCTACGGGCGCATATTAAGATGGTGCCGAGGACCGGAATCGAACCGGTACGGTAGTCACCTACCGCAGGATTTTAAGTCCTGTGCGTCTGCCAGTTCCGCCACCCCGGCATAAATAAATAGTGGAGCGGAAGACGGGATTCGAACCCGCGACCCCAACCTTGGCAAGGTTGTATTCTACCACTGAACTACTTCCGCAAACATGCGGGTGAAGGGACTTGAACCCCCACGCCTTGCGGCGCCAGATCCTAAGTCTGGTGCGTCTGCCAATTCCGCCACACCCGCATAATAAAATGGTGAGCCATGAAGGATTCGAACCTTCGACCCTCTGATTAAAAGTCAGATGCTCTACCAACTGAGCTAATGGCTCATAGAAACTATTTATAAATGCTATATTAAGCTTGTATGAAAATGGTGCCGGCAAGAGGACTTGAACCCCCAACCTACTGATTACAAGTCAGTTGCTCTACCAGTTGAGCTACACCGGCAGGTGTAAAAATGGTGGAGGATGACGGGATCGAACCGCCGACCCTCTGCTTGTAAGGCAGATGCTCTCCCAGCTGAGCTAATCCTCCATATGAAACTGCTTGGCGGCGTCCTACTCTCACAGGGGGAAACCCCCAACTACCATCGGCGCTGAAGAGCTTAACTGCCGTGTTCGGAATGGGAACGGGTGTGACCTCTTCGCTATCGTCACCAAACAATAAAGGAACGTTGTTCCTTCAAAACTAGATAATAAGAAGGTATTTCATTTTTTAAAGCGTGGTTAAGTCCTCGATCTATTAGTATCAGTCAGCTCCACATGTCGCCACGCTTCCACCTCTGACCTATCAACCTGATCATCTTTCAGGGATCTTACTAGCTTGCGCTATGGGAAATCTCATCTCGAGGGGGGCTTCATGCTTAGATGCTTTCAGCACTTATCCCGTCCGCACGTAGCTACCCAGCTATGCCTTTGGCAAGACAACTGGTACACCAGCGGTGCGTCCATCCCGGTCCTCTCGTACTAAGGACAGCTCCTCTCAAATTTCCTGCGCCCGCGACGGATAGGGACCGAACTGTCTCACGACGTTCTGAACCCAGCTCGCGTACCGCTTTAATGGGCGAACAGCCCAACCCTTGGGACCGACTACAGCCCCAGGATGCGATGAGCCGACATCGAGGTGCCAAACCTCCCCGTCGATGTGGACTCTTGGGGGAGATAAGCCTGTTATCCCCGGGGTAGCTTTTATCCGTTGAGCGATGGCCCTTCCATGCGGAACCACCGGATCACTAAGCCCGACTTTCGTCCCTGCTCGACTTGTAGGTCTCGCAGTCAAGCTCCCTTGTGCCTTTACACTCTACGAATGATTTCCAACCATTCTGAGGGAACCTTTGGGCGCCTCCGTTACTCTTTAGGAGGCGACCGCCCCAGTCAAACTGCCCACCTGACACTGTCTCCCACCCCGATAAGGGGCGCGGGTTAGAATTTCAATACAGCCAGGGTAGTATCCCACCAACGCCTCCACCGAAGCTAGCGCTCCGGCTTCTCAGGCTCCTACCTATCCTGTACAAGCTGTACCAAAATTCAATATCAGGCTGCAGTAAAGCTCCACGGGGTCTTTCCGTCCTGTCGCGGGTAACCTGCATCTTCACAGGTACTATAATTTCACCGAGTCTCTCGTTGAGACAGTGCCCAGATCGTTACACCTTTCGTGCGGGTCGGAACTTACCCGACAAGGAATTTCGCTACCTTAGGACCGTTATAGTTACGGCCGCCGTTTACTGGGGCTTCGGTTCAAAGCTTCGCTTGCGCTAACCTCTCCCCTTAACCTTCCAGCACCGGGCAGGTGTCAGCCCCTATACTTCGCCTTGCGGCTTCGCAGAGACCTGTGTTTTTGCTAAACAGTCGCCTGGGCCTATTCACTGCGGCTTTTCTGGGCTATTCACCCTAAAAAGCACCCCTTCTCCCGAAGTTACGGGGTCATTTTGCCGAGTTCCTTAACGAGAGTTCTCTCGCACACCTTAGGATTCTCTCCTCGCCTACCTGTGTCGGTTTGCGGTACGGGCACCTTACATCTCACTAGAGGCTTTTCTTGGCAGCGTGGAATCAGGAACTTCGGTACTATATTTCCCTCGCCATCACAGCTCCGCCTTAATGGAAACGGGATTTGCCTCGTTTCCGGCCTAACTGCTTGGACGCGCATATCCAACAGCGCGCTTACCCTATCCTTCTGCGTCCCCCCATCGTTCAAACGATGTATAGGTGGTACAGGAATATCAACCTGTTGTCCATCGCCTACGCCTTTCGGCCTCGGCTTAGGTCCCGACTAACCCTGAGCGGACGAGCCTTCCTCAGGAAACCTTAGGCATTCGGTGGAAGGGATTCTCACCCTTCTTTCGCTACTCATACCGGCATTCTCACTTCTAAGCGCTCCACCAGTCCTTCCGGTCTGACTTCAACGCCCTTAGAACGCTCTCCTACCATCGACACCATACGGTGTCAATCCACAGCTTCGGTGATACGTTTAGCCCCGGTACATTTTCGGCGCGGAGTCACTCGACCAGTGAGCTATTACGCACTCTTTAAATGATGGCTGCTTCTGAGCCAACATCCTGGTTGTCTAAGCAACTCCACATCCTTTTCCACTTAACGTATACTTTGGGACCTTAGCTGGTGGTCTGGGCTGTTTCCCTTTCGACTACGGATCTTATCACTCGCAGTCTGACTCCCAAGAATAAGTATTTGGCATTCGGAGTTTGACTGAATTCGGTAACCCGTTGGGGGCCCCTAGTCCAATCAGTGCTCTACCTCCAATACTCTCATCTTGAGGCTAGCCCTAAAGCTATTTCGGAGAGAACCAGCTATCTCCAGGTTCGATTGGAATTTCTCCGCTACCCACACCTCATCCCCGCACTTTTCAACGTGCGTGGGTTCGGGCCTCCATTCAGTGTTACCTGAACTTCACCCTGGACATGGGTAGATCACCTGGTTTCGGGTCTACGACCTCATACTCATTCGCCCTATTCAGACTCGCTTTCGCTGCGGCTCCGTCTTATCAACTTAACCTCGCATGAAATCGTAACTCGCCGGTTCATTCTACAAAAGGCACGCCATTACCCATTAACGGGCTTTGACTACTTGTAGGCACACGGTTTCAGGATCTATTTCACTCCCCTTCCGGGGTGCTTTTCACCTTTCCCTCACGGTACTGGTTCACTATCGGTCACTAGGTAGTATTTAGCCTTGGGAGATGGTCCTCCCTGCTTCCGACGGGATTTCTCGTGTCCCGCCGTACTCAGGATCCACTCAGGAGGGAACGAAGTTTCAACTACAGGGTTTTTACCTTCTTTGACGGACCTTTCCAGATCACTTCATTTACCCCGTTCCTTTGTAACTCCATGTTGAGTGTCCTACAACCCCAAGAGGCAAGCCTCTTGGTTTGGGCTAATTCCGTTTCGCTCGCCGCTACTCAGGAAATCGCATTTGCTTTCTCTTCCTCCGGGTACTTAGATGTTTCAGTTCCCCGGGTCTGCCTTCAGTACCCTATGTATTCAGGTAAAGATACTGTTCCATTACGAACAGTGGGTTTCCCCATTCGGAAATCTCCGGATCAAAGCTTACTTACAGCTCCCCGAAGCATATCGGTGTTAGTCCCGTCCTTCATCGGCTCCTAGTGCCAAGGCATCCACCGTGCGCCCTTTCTAACTTAACCGTTAAAAAAGATCTTACTGATGCTTTGAAAAAATTAATTGCCTTCTATCTATTATCTAGTTTTCAAGGAACAAAGAAGAAAAAATTCCATCACAACGTGATGAGATCTTTCGTATCTGAATGAATTACTCATTCAAAACTGAACAAAACAAAAGCGCTCTCGTATTTATCCTTAGAAAGGAGGTGATCCAGCCGCACCTTCCGATACGGCTACCTTGTTACGACTTCACCCCAATCATCTGTCCCACCTTAGGCGGCTGGCTCCATAAAGGTTACCTCACCGACTTCGGGTGTTACAAACTCTCGTGGTGTGACGGGCGGTGTGTACAAGGCCCGGGAACGTATTCACCGCGGCATGCTGATCCGCGATTACTAGCGATTCCGGCTTCATGTAGGCGAGTTGCAGCCTACAATCCGAACTGAGAATGGCTTTATGGGATTCGCTTACCTTCGCAGGTTTGCAGCCCTTTGTACCATCCATTGTAGCACGTGTGTAGCCCAGGTCATAAGGGGCATGATGATTTGACGTCATCCCCACCTTCCTCCGGTTTGTCACCGGCAGTCACCTTAGAGTGCCCAACTGAATGCTGGCAACTAAGATCAAGGGTTGCGCTCGTTGCGGGACTTAACCCAACATCTCACGACACGAGCTGACGACAACCATGCACCACCTGTCACTCTGTCCCCCGAAGGGGAACGCCCTATCTCTAGGGTTGTCAGAGGATGTCAAGACCTGGTAAGGTTCTTCGCGTTGCTTCGAATTAAACCACATGCTCCACCGCTTGTGCGGGCCCCCGTCAATTCCTTTGAGTTTCAGCCTTGCGGCCGTACTCCCCAGGCGGAGTGCTTAATGCGTTAGCTGCAGCACTAAAGGGCGGAAACCCTCTAACACTTAGCACTCATCGTTTACGGCGTGGACTACCAGGGTATCTAATCCTGTTTGCTCCCCACGCTTTCGCGCCTCAGTGTCAGTTACAGACCAGAAAGTCGCCTTCGCCACTGGTGTTCCTCCAAATCTCTACGCATTTCACCGCTACACTTGGAATTCCACTTTCCTCTTCTGCACTCAAGTTCCCCAGTTTCCAATGACCCTCCACGGTTGAGCCGTGGGCTTTCACATCAGACTTAAGGAACCACCTGCGCGCGCTTTACGCCCAATAATTCCGGACAACGCTTGCCACCTACGTATTACCGCGGCTGCTGGCACGTAGTTAGCCGTGGCTTTCTGGTTAGGTACCGTCAAGGTACCAGCAGTTACTCTGGTACTTGTTCTTCCCTAACAACAGAACTTTACGACCCGAAGGCCTTCTTCGTTCACGCGGCGTTGCTCCGTCAGACTTTCGTCCATTGCGGAAGATTCCCTACTGCTGCCTCCCGTAGGAGTCTGGGCCGTGTCTCAGTCCCAGTGTGGCCGATCACCCTCTCAGGTCGGCTACGCATCGTCGCCTTGGTGAGCCATTACCTCACCAACTAGCTAATGCGCCGCGGGCCCATCTATAAGTGACAGCCGAAACCGTCTTTCCATCTTCTCTCATGCGAGAAAAGAACGTATCCGGTATTAGCTCCGGTTTCCCGAAGTTATCCCAGTCTTATAGGCAGGTTGCCCACGTGTTACTCACCCGTCCGCCGCTAATCTCAGGGAGCAAGCTCCCATCGATTCGCTCGACTTGCATGTATTAGGCACGCCGCCAGCGTTCGTCCTGAGCCAGGATCAAACTCTCCGAAGAAATGTTTGACTTGCTCATTTTGCTTTTTGATAGTGTGTGCTCACTTAAAATTTAACGTTGGCGCTTTGTTTTGTTCAGTTTTCAAAGAGCAATGTCTTTCGAAACAGCTTATTTATAATAACACATTTCATTACTTCGAGTCAACAACTTTTTAAAACTTTTTTAAAAGTTTGTAATTCATTTGAAACTCGTTCGTAACAACAGATATAAATATAACATCATTACGTTAACTGCGCAATACCTTTTATAAAGTTTTTTTGAGATAATATTGTTTTTCTTTCATGCCTTAGAATTCAATCAATAAATAGCTGTTAAATTATTATTAAAAAACAAAAACCGAACTGGACTGCCCGAGGACCAGAGCTATGCTCTACGGATCCTCAGGCCCAACTCGGTTTCCTTTTTTACTCTTCATATATTATTAGCGATGTCTCATTAACGGGAATAACAGGACGTCACGGATTGAAGGTGAATTGGTTAATAGCATAACTAGTCGGTCAACACCAATTCCCAAACCACCAGTTGGTGGCATGCCGTATTCTAAGGCTTCCAAGAAGTCCTCATCCATTTCATGAGCTTCATCATTACCTTGCTCACGCTCTTTTAATTGAGCTTCAAAGCGTTGACGTTGATCAATAGGATCATTAAGTTCCGTGAAAGCATTTGCATGCTCTCTGCCCACAATGAATAGTTCAAAACGATCAGTAAAACGGGAATCTTCCGGATTTTTCTTAGCTAATGGAGAAATTTCTACCGGATGTCCATAAATGAACGTAGGTTGAATTAATTTGTCTTCTACCTTCTGTTCAAAGAATTCATTTACAATATGTCCAAACTCCATGGATTCCTTCACTTCAATGCCATTGTCTTTAGCAAGCTGTTGTGCCTCTTCCTTACTCATGTGAGTCCAGAAGTCTACACCTGTGTATTCTTTTACAGCGTCAACCATGTGAAGTCGTTTCCATTCTGGTTTTAATTCTATTTCATATTCCCCATATTGAATGGTTGTTGTACCCAGAACCTCTTGAGCAATATGAGCAACCAGGTTTTCTGTCAGACTCATAATATCCTTATAATCCGCATAGGCCTCATACAATTCAATTAGAGTGAATTCTGGATTATGTCTTGTAGATACACCTTCATTTCTGAATACACGGCCGATTTCATAAACTTTCTCTAACCCACCGACAATCAGGCGTTTTAGATGAAGTTCAATAGCAATCCTCAAGTTCAATGGCATATCAAGCGCATTATGATGAGTAAGGAAAGGGCGCGCAGCAGCTCCACCTGCAACAGAGTGTAATAGCGGCGTTTCAACTTCCAGATATCCATGATCGTCTAAATAACGTCTCATAGCCTGAACAATCCGACTGCGCATGATTAAGGTGTTTTTGCTTTCCTCATTTGTAATTAAATCCACATAACGTTTCCGATAACGTTCTTCGACATCCTTTAGACCATGAAATTTATCAGGTAGCGGGCGAAGCGCTTTGGCAAGGAACACAAAGTCATTAGCTTTAATAGAAAGTTCTCCAACTTTTGTTTTAAAGATAACACCAGTGATCCCTACGATATCACCAAGATCCGTTTGGTTGAATAACTTGTATGAATCTTCACCAATTTTATCTAAACGAACGTAGATTTGGATTTGACCGCTGATATCCTGAATATGAGCAAATCCTGCTTTCCCTTTCCCACGTTTAGTCATTACACGACCTGCAATCGTAACCTCGATCTCTTTTTCCTCTAGTTCTTCTTTCTCTAATTCACCATATGCGCTTACAATCTCCTGGGCGTTATGGGTACGTTCAAATCTGCTCCCAAAAGGGTCTTGTCCATTATCAATCATGGCCTGCATTTTATCGCGTCTTACCTGCAGTTGGTCATTTAATTCTTCATGACTCACGAAAATCATCTCCATCTCTATTAATAAAAAACTTATATAATTATTGAGGATTTCTTTTGCATACATATTTATTCTTACATAAAGTAAAGGAATTCAACAGCTTTTTATCTTAAAATCTTGTTTATGTACATATAAAAACTGCCAGGATTACTGGCAGTTTTAGATAAGCGTATTATAGGAAAACAGGAAGGTAATGTCAAACATCAGACCATTTGAATATTCTGTTGCTTCGCTTCAATATCATCAACAAGTCCATAAAGAAGGCTTACAACATCTTCTCTTGTCTCACAATCATTAATGCCTTTACGAGCATTAGCATTCCCTTTAACACCCTTTAGGTACCAAGAAGCATGCTTGCGCATTTCACGGACAGCAACATTTTCATTTTTCAATGCAATTAGTCGATCCATGTGAAGAACGCAAACATCCATTTTTTCACGAACTGTAGGCTCATCCATCAGTTGTCCTGTTTCTAAATATTTAACAGTACGGTAGATCATCCAAGGATTACCTAGAGCTGCACGGCCAATCATGACTCCATCGACACCAGTCTCTTTTAACATTCTCTCCGCTTCCTGAGGTGTTTCCACATCACCGTTCCCGATAAGGGGAATATTAATGGATTTTTTCACTTCACGAATGATATCCCAGTTAGCTTTTCCTTCATACATTTGAACTCGAGTTCTACCATGGAGAGAAACTGCTTTACCACCTGCACGTTCCACAGCTTGAGCATTTTGAATAGCAAAGATATGTTCCTCGTCCCAGCCCATACGCATTTTAACAGTAACTGGCTTTTCAACAGCATCAACAACCGCTGAAACCATCTCATAAATTTTTTTCGGGTCTAGTAACCATTTTGCACCAGCATCACATTTGGTGATCTTCGGAACAGGGCAACCCATATTTATATCAATGATGTCGGCATTTGTATTTTTATCTACAAACTGTGCAGCTTCTACCAATGATTTCTTTTCACCACCAAAGATTTGCAAGCTTAGCGGCTTCTCTCTTTCATCTATATAAAGCATATTCATCGTTCTTGCATTTTGAAGAACGATTCCCTTATCACTGACCATCTCCGCGCAGACTAATCCAGCACCAAATTCTTTGACCGTCAAACGGAATGCTGAGTTACATACTCCAGCCATCGGTGCAAGCACTACTGGATTCTTCATTTCAATATCGCCTATTTTTAACACGGTGTGGCCTCCTATAACATTCTTTCATTTATCCTCAGGCGGTCTAAGCTCCTCAATGGAAACACGGAGCACATCCGCCACTTCTATTAAAAACGACTCTGAAGGATTGCGGTTCCCTCTTTCGACTTCTCCTAGTAAGGAAACAGAAACGCCAATTTCTTTCGCAAACCCTTCTTGGGTAAATCCCTTTAACTTTCGAAAAGCGCGAATACGCCTTCCCCATTTTTCGCCTTCCATAATCGAACTCCTTCTTTATCCGGAATCTGTTCAAGCAGGCCGCTCAAAGGTGTATACATTTGCGGAAGTTTAATATCAGGGTCCACTTCCATTAAAGGCACGAGCACAAATGCCCTTTCTTGCATCCGAGGATGTGGGACTGAAAGAATCTCTGTCTCAATATTTTCATGATTATATAACAAAATGTCAAGGTCTAAAGTACGGGGTCCCCACCTAACTTCCCTTTTTCTTCCTAATTCTTGTTCAATCTGCATACAAGTTCGCAGTAACTCCTCTGGTTTTAAATCCGTTTTCACTTTGAAAACAGCGTTTAAAAAACAATCCTGATCAGCGTATCCGACTGGGTCTGTTTCATATAAAGACGAGCAGGCAACCAACTCGATGTGTGAGTTTTCATCCAATAATCGGAAAGCGCTTTGGATAGTGACAAGGCGATCTCCTAGATTCGATCCAATTGAAAGGTACGAAATATTTACCACCGTCAGCGCCCTCTTACAATTTCTATAGCAACCGATTCATAGTGCCCTGCTATAGGCGGATCTGGTTTATAGACTTTCACGGTGCACTTCTCAATTGAAGAAAACTTATTAAGCAATTCTGAGGCAATCTCTTCGGCAACGGCTTCCACTAACTTAAACGGCTTCCCTTCAACAACGCCTTTACAAACTTCATATAACTCTCCATAATTTATTGAGTCCTCTAGTTCATCACTCTTCCCCGCCTTGGCTAAATCGGCCTCTACAGTCAAATCCACTTTAAACCGCTGCCCAAGCTTCGTTTCTTCCGGAAACACACCATGATAACCATAAAACTCCATTTTATTCACAAAAATTTTATCCATTGAAATCACCTTTTCCTAAAAGGGCATCCATCATCTTAGCGGTGCGTGCCATTTCCTTAACGTCATGAACACGTACCATTTGACAGCCTTGTTGAATTCCATTACAGATTGTGGCAGCCGTACCTTCCACTCGCTCACTAGGCGGCAAATCGAGAACATGTCCAATCATGGACTTTCTTGATGTCGCAAGAAGCACAGGATAACCTAATGATACCAGCTTATCAAGATTCCTCATCATTTCCAAATTTAACTTTAAGTCTTTCGCAAACCCTATGCCGGGGTCAAGAATGATGTTTTCATCCTGAACACCCGCTTTCTTTACAATCGTGATGCTTTCAAACAAATCTTGAAGGACATCCCGGACAAAATGACGATAATCCATTTTTTCCCGGTTATGCATTAAAATAATCGGCACCTGATACTTTGCTGCAACACTTGCCATCATGGTATCAGCCTTTGCCCCCCAGATATCATTTAATATATGCGCTCCTGCTTTTACTGCTTCCTCTGCAACCCGAGACTTATATGTATCGATTGAGATTGGAACTTGAATATTACGGGAGATAGCCTCAATGATAGGGGCTACTCTCTCTATCTCTTCCTCATCCGAAATCCGCTCATAATTAGGACGGGTGGACTCTCCGCCAATGTCCAAAACATCAGCTCCGTCCTTAACCATCTGTTCAGCATGCCTCAAAGCAGCATCTACCCGGTTATATTTCCCGCCATCCGAAAAGGAATCTGGCGTAACATTTAAAATCCCCATAATTAAGGTCTTCTTGCTGTAATCCAATTCAAATGAACCACATGTAATCTTTAAAGTATCAGATAATGACATCCAGCGTTCTCCTTCACCAAAAAAATCTATATATACGAGTTTACCTATTTACATAGGTAAAGTGCAAGCACCTTAGAAAATAGAAAAAATCTGTTGGTCTTTACTACAAAAAAGAAAAGCAAAGCCCCTATAGGAACTTTGCTTCTCGTTTAATGGTTAATCTTACTCAAAGTTATATAACGGTGTACTTAAGTAACGTTCACCATTACTTGGTATGATAGCAAGGACTTTTTTGCCTTTTCCAAGTTTATCAGCTACTTTAATAGCCGCAGCGATGGCACCACCAGAAGAAATTCCACCAAGGATCCCTTCCTCTTTGGCTGCACGACGTGCGTAATCAAACGATTCCTCTGTATCAACTTGTATGATTTCATCGTAAAGATCAGTATTTAAAATACTTGGGACGAAGCCTGCGCCGATTCCTTGAATTTTATGTGGCCCTGGTTTCCCGCCAGATAATACAGGAGAATCTGCAGGCTCAACAGCGTAGATTTTAATGTCAGGGTATTTTTCACGTAGCACTTCTCCAGCCCCTGTAATTGTTCCGCCAGTACCGATTCCTGCAATAAATGCATCCAGACCATCGTCACCAAAAGCTTCTACAATTTCAGGACCAGTAGTGTTACGGTGCACTTCAGGATTTGCTTTGTTTTCGAATTGCTGTGGAATAAAGTATCCTTTTTCTTTAGATAGCTCCGTTGCCTTAGCAATTGCGCCTTTCATTCCTTCTGGCCCAGGTGTAAGAACTAACTCTGCTCCATAAGCACGAAGCAAGTTACGACGTTCCAAGCTCATTGTTTCTGGCATAACAAGGATAGATTTATATCCTTTTGCTGCAGCTACCATTGCAAGCCCTATTCCAGTGTTTCCGCTTGTAGGTTCAATGATCGTATCACCTTGTTTAAGGTCTCCGCTTTTTTCTGCCGCTTCAATCATCGCAAGAGCGATTCGGTCTTTTACACTACTGCCCGGGTTAAAATACTCAAGTTTCAAATAAATATCTGCACTGTTTTCATTTTGAAGCTTGTTTAATTTTACAATAGGTGTTTGTCCAATTAAATCTATTACAGAATTAGCTATACGTGCCATGTTCTCCACTCCTTATCATCCCAATACCGAGTATGTTTATTGGTTTTATTAATTTAAAGTTACCAGTTTTAATAGTTCATTGTCAATGATTATCTACTATATTCTAAATTTTCTTTCACAACTATTGACCTATTTCTGTTCTTTCAATCCATAAAACCATTCTACATCTAATTCGTCCCAAAAAATCTTTCCGGAAACCGGTGACTGAATCTGTTCAAGAGCTATTTGGCGGTGAATTTGGTCTTTAACTTCATCATACGTATATTGATTGCCCTCTATTTTTTCATGCAAATAGAGAACAGCCCACCCTTCATCTGTTTCTACAGGACCACTCCACTTATTTACCTTTAATTTCTCTGCAGTTGTAATGTATTCCTTAGAAACTTGCTCGTTATCTTGCGATATATATCCCAAGTCGCCCCCTTGATTGGCAGTAAATTCATCAAGGGACTTTTCCATTGCTAAAACAGCAAACGAGACGCCTTTCTCCAACTCATTAATGATTTGATCTGCTTGCTTTTTTGTAGACGAGGTAATATGAGAAATATGATACGTAGTAGGGATTCGGTATATATCCTTATTGTCATCATAATATTTCTGCATCGCCGTTTCGGAAACCGAAACGTCCTTGGTAAGCAGCTTCTCAAGCAGGAGACTCGATTGAATTTCCTGCCTCAATTGGTCTGTACTTTTATTAAGAGTCTGACCGGCGGTTCCATACATCGTTTTCATCATTTTAAGTTCCCGATCAACCTCTTCATCCGAAGTTTTCACTTTGTATTTTTCTGCAGCTTGTTTCACTACCTCTTTATCAACCATTTCCTCAAGAACATCTTCCCCGTATCTCTTTTCGAGTTCATTAATCCATGCTTCCCGGGAAATATCTGTAGATCCAATCTTTGCAACCGTTTCTTCTCCAATAACGGATTTTGAGATGATTAATGGTTTTATGACAAAGATAACGATAGTCAATAGGTTCAACAAGGCAAGGCCGGCAATAATTGCCCGAAGCTTTTGTTTAGGCAAAACCCTTTTCCCCCGTCAATTATTTTTTGGTTTCTGCTTCTAGTTCCTCAAGGTCTTCTTTCGAGAACTGGTAGGTCTCATTACAAAAATGGCATTGTGCCTCTGCATGTCCCTCTGTCTCAATAATATCCCGAATCTCATTTTGTCCAAGACTAATCAGTGCGTTGGCAATTCTCTCCCTTGAACATTGACAGGAGAACTCGACATCCATTTTTTCTAAGATTTTCACATTACCCTCACCTAGAATCTCCGTTAGGATTTCCTCTGGAGTCAGGCCATTTTGAATCATTTTAGAGACAGGAGTTATCGTGCTTAGTCGACTCTCGATTTTAGAAATCGTATCATCGGATGTACCAGGCATTAGTTGAATGATAAATCCACCTGCTGCAAGTATCGAATTATCCGGATTCACTAGAACCCCAACCCCCACTGAAGAAGGCACCTGTTCGGAAGTTACAAAATAATAAGTGAAATCTTCTCCTAATTCTCCCGATACAAGCGGTACTTGTCCTGAAAAGTGATCACGTAGACCAATATCTTTCACAACGGTCAACAATCCATCAGTACCAACCGCTCTACTGACATCTAACTTTCCTTGTTTATTCAGGTCAAAGTGGGTTTGAGGATTTGTCACATAACCCCGAACTTCGCCCTTTGCGTTACTGTCGACAAGAATTGATCCAATTGGACCTCCGCCTTCGATTTTAATCGTCAGCTTTTCTTCACCTTTTAACATGCCGCCCATCATCACGCCTGCCGTCATTGCACGTCCAAGGGCTGCGGAAGCAGTAGGCCATGTATAATGGCGTCGCTGAGCTTCTCCTACGGTATCCGTTGTTGAAACAGCATATGCCCGAACCTGTCCTTCATAGCCTAACGCCTTTATTAGATAATCCTTCATTTGTTGTGCTCCTTCCATGCTGTGATTCCTTCTTTATTTCTTCACTTGCTCACGATTACGTTTATAAATCAGCTGCAATCCTTTTAAGGTCAAAAATGGTTCAACAACGTCAATCACAGTAGACTCATTAGCAATTAAGGTCGCTAGTCCGCCAGTAGCTATTACTGTTGGCTCTAGATTACTTTGTGCTTTAATTCGATTTACGATTCCTTCTACCTGCCCGACATACCCATACAAAATGCCTGACTGCATAGCGGATACTGTATTTTTCCCAATAATCCCATCAGGACGATTAATTTCTATTCTTGGAAGCTTGGCTGCTTTTGAATAAAGTGCTTCTGTAGAAATGTTAATACCCGGGGCAATGGCTCCACCCATGTATTGTTTATCCTCATTTATATAGCAATATGTCGTTGCCGTGCCAAAATCCACGATAATCAGAGGGCTTCCATATTCCTGAATGCCTGCAACAGCATTAACAATACGGTCCGCTCCCACCTCACGGGGATTTTCGTATTTAATATTCAATCCAGTTTTTATTCCAGGTCCCACTATAAGCGGTTTTATACCAAAGTATTTTTTACACATGCGTTCAAGTGCAAACATAATTGGCGGTACAACTGAAGAAATGATGATGCCATCGAATTGATCAAACGAAAGACCTTCATGTTGTAGCAAAGACTTTATTACCATTCCATACTCATCTTCTGTCTTATTACGGCTCGTCTCAATTCGCCAATGATATTTTAAAATATCTTCATCGTATACGCCCAATACAGTATTCGTATTCCCAACATCCAATACAAAAATCATCGTTATCATCACTCCGGTAAATTATTCTCCCACATCATACCACACTGTTATTTCCCACGCTATTAGTCAAACTTTTCGATAGGTAAAAAAATCCAACCCTATTTTTCTTAGCCCCACATATTTATTTAAGGGTTAAGAAAAGGGTATTTCCGAGGCGGAAATACCCTTTTGAATTAGTCAACTTAAGACTTTTTATTGTCATCTTCGTTCGGGAAGGAAAGCGGCTGATCTTGAGGTGTTCCTTCTTTGATTGGAGGAGTATTCAATCCTTCCTCCGTTACTTCAAGGTCCTCAAGTCCTCTCTTATCCAATGGATCTAAAAGAGCTTCTTTTTCTTCCTTCTTCGTATTGATGTTTACCTTGACATTCTCATCAGTAGTTAAATTCCCATTCAGAGCGGTATAATCCCGTTCTGGCAATTTACCGTTATGGAATAAACTTTTGATTTGTTCAGCATCAAGTGTTTCTACTTCAAGCAAGGTTTTGGCAACCAAATCAAGTTTTTCACGATTTTCAGTAAGAATTTTCTTACATCTTTCGTACGCTTCTCTAATGATACGTTGAATTTCAAGATCAATTTCATATGCTATTGCATCTGAATAATTTTGATCATTATTGAAATCGCGGCCTAAGAAGACCTGACCTTGTGAATTACCGAATTGAAGAGGCCCAAGCTTACTCATACCATATTCCATAACCATGCTACGAGCTATGCCTGTTGCACGTTGGAAGTCATTATGAGCTCCGGTACTCACTTCACCGAATGTAACTTCTTCGGAAACCCGGCCACCTAAAAGACCAACAATCTTATCTTTTAGTTCAGGCTCCGTCATGAAGAAACGATCTTCTTTCGGAAGCATTACTGCATATCCACCAGCTTGACCACGAGGGACAATCGTAACTTTATGAACCACTTCGGCATCATCAAGAACCAATCCAATAATAGTATGGCCCGCTTCATGCCATGCTACAATATTCCGTTCTTTCTTAGAAATAACACGGTTTTTCTTAGCAGGTCCGGCAATAACGCGATCCGAGGCTTCATCCAAATCGGACATGTCGATCTTCTTCTTATCTTGACGGGCTGCTACAAGAGCTGCTTCATTTAGTAAGTTTTCAAGATCGGCACCAGAAAATCCTGGTGTACGCTGAGCTATTGCTTTTAAATCAACAGTCTCTGCTAAAGGCTTGTTACGTGCATGGACCTTCAGTACTTCTTCACGGCCTTTAACATCCGGGCGGCCAACCGTAATTTGACGGTCAAAACGTCCAGGGCGCAATAGTGCCGGATCTAATACATCAGCTCGGTTTGTCGCGGCGATAATAATGATACCTTCATTTCCACCGAAACCGTCCATTTCTACAAGTAATTGGTTTAGCGTTTGTTCACGTTCATCGTGTCCGCCACCAAGACCAGCGCCACGTTGACGTCCTACTGCATCAATTTCATCAATAAAGATGATACATGGTGCATTTTTCTTAGCATTTTCAAACAAATCACGAACACGTGATGCACCGACCCCTACAAACATTTCAACGAAATCAGAACCACTGATTGAGAAGAAAGGAGTACCGGCTTCTCCAGCTACTGCCCGGGCAAGTAAAGTTTTACCTGTACCAGGAGGTCCCACTAAAAGTACTCCTTTTGGAATACGGGCACCGAGCTCGGCATATTTGCGAGGATCTTTTAAAAATTCAACGACCTCTACAAGTTCCTGCTTTTCTTCGTCCGCTCCAGCAACATCATTGAAGCGCACTTTTTTCTTATCATCATTATACAATTTCGCCTTACTTTTCCCGAAGTTCATGACGCGACCACCGCCGCCACCTTGAGCTTGGTTAAGTAAAAAGAAGAAGAGGATAAAAATGATTACAAATGGAATAATGGAAGTGAAAAATGTCACCCAGCCACTTGTCTTTTCTGGAGGTTCAACAGTGATGATGTCTTTACCTAACTTAGTTACGGCATCATTAATTCGACTCTGCGAATATTCACTGAATGGCACGTACGTCACAAAGTATTTGTTTTCCTCATAACCTTTGAGCTTCCCTGTGATTTCAAACACACTGCTTTCGGGCTGCATCGTTAGTGATGTAACGTCCCCACTCTCCAAATGCTTATAGAATTCATCTTGGGTCATTTTCTGTGTTGGTTCATTGTTATTATTAAAGATGCTTACAATCCCAATGATGACCAAAAAGATCAGTAAATAAAATATGGTATTACGGAAGATCCGATTCATCCCTTACCTCCTCCCACGGGTAAACAAACTATAGTAAATACTATCATATAAAATTAATGAATTACAATAATTTAACACCGCTGTTTTTATCTGGTCTTCTCTTTCAAACAGGTACTATTAATTCGAGTAAATTTCAGGCTTTAATATGCCAATATACGGGAGATTACGATATTTTTCTGCAAAATCAAGACCGTATCCGACAACAAATGCGTCTGGTACGATAAATCCAAAATAGTCCGGAGTAATATCTGCTTTCCTGCCTGTTGGTTTATCTAATAAGGTAACGATTTTAATTGATTTTGCTTTTCTATAACGGAAAAGTTCAGCAAGGTAGCTCAGGGTCAAACCGCTGTCGATAATGTCTTCAATAATTAAAATATCACGGCCTTCTACTGATGTATCAAGATCTTTAATGATTTTCACTTCACCAGAAGATACAGTGGAGTTGCCGTAGCTTGAAACATCCATGAAGTCCATTTCAAGGTGTGTATCCACACGTTTTAGTAAATCTGACATAAATGGCATGGCGCCTTTTAGCACACCGATAGCCAACGGAAACTTACCTTGGTAATCAGCTTCAAGCTGTGCTCCAAGTTCCCTGATTTTTTTTTGAAGTTCTTCCTCTGTTATTAAAACTTTTTCAATGTCATTTTGCATGGTCATTGTAATTAATTGCCCCCCATGAAGAATTAAGCTTTTTTATATTCTAAGTAGATTAAAGATGTTTCATCAGAAATTATATCCGGTTCAACATTCGATTTTTTCAAGCCAGGAAGCCAAATAACCGTTCCTGCCTGATCGACGATAACCGGCCATACATTTCTTTCTAGCAACGGGATTTTTTCATTAATAAAAATCTCCTTCAACTTTTTACTTCCACCCAATCCCTTAACTGCCATCCGTTCGCCTTCATTCCTAGTTCGGACTGTAAGCGGAAACTGAACCGCGGATTCGGGAAGAATAAAAGAATAGTTTCCTCTAAGAACGGGAATTTCTTCTTTTATATAGTGCGCTTTAATCTTATATCCATTCGGAAGAATAGTCTCACCGGGAATTTGTAATTTAAGGGAATATTTTAGGCTTTCTTGCCGAAAAAATCTAAAGGTACAAGTTTTATATGATTTTTCCGCAATAAGGCCCTCCGGAAGATGCAATTCTGCAGATGGTTGAGGATTTAAAAACAAAGCTAAAAGTTGGTCAATATGTAATGCTGAAAGCGATGAAGGTCTCTCCAAATAAAGATAGTTTAATATTAGTTGAATCGCTCTTCTTTGTAAAGGTTTAGGCATCGCCAGAACCCTATCAATCTGAATTACTGCATAATCTTTTTCCTGTTGAGCCCAAACCTCAGGCATTTTGCTTGAGACAAGGTTCAGAAAAAACTCTTCATCTTCATAAAGTTCTTCACTAAAGCGTTGAAAATGATCGTGAACCTTTCTATTTTCTTTCTTTAAAAATGGAAGAACTTCATGTCTAAAACGGTTTCTTACATAGTCATCTTTTTCGTTGCTCGGGTCATACCTTGGCTCAAGTTTATGAATACCCGCATATTCAATTATTTCGTCTTTGGTAAGTTCAAGAAAGGGCCTTATTAGATAACCGGTATGAAAAGGTCTCTTTAGAGGAATACCCGCTCTGGCCTTACCTGTCGCCCCTCTTGTTAAACGCATGAGCACCGTTTCAATTTGATCATCTCCATGATGCCCTAAAACAAGAGTGGAGGTTTGGTGTTTAGCCATCATTTCTTCATAGAAAGAAAAACGTAACTTTCTTGAAGTTAATTGGGAGCTTTCTCCTGTCTGTTCTATATAGGCTGGTACGTCGATCCTTCTACCTTCAAAAACGATGCCCCACTGTTCACATATTTGTTCGACATACTTATAATCTTCGTAGGATTCCTCGCCACGGAACATATGGTCAACACTCGCTACAGTTAACTCGTAATGAAAAAGAGGTTGAACTTGCTTTAGAAAATGGAGAAGAACCAATGAGTCAGGACCCCCAGAAACACCTACGAGCAACTTCGACTTTTCCTGAATTAATTCGTTTCTATAAATGGTCTTAAGAACTTTTTCCTTTAACATACAATCTTCCTTCTTTTATGGACAGGTATTATTTTATACGATTCAAGCATGAAATGGTTTCAAATATTCCATGTTGGTAACGTATTTAACTATATCATAACAACTGTTCATATATGTAAATAACATAGAGTATCGATATTATGGCAACCAGCAAAAAAGTTTCAAAAAAACCTCCCCTCATTTTTTTAGAATGACTCTGAGACCTTCTTGCTTGTCTCGTTGTAGCTTGCCTTGTCGCAGCTTGACTCGAGGGCTTTTTCTTTAAATGATTTTGATTACTTAGCATAGTAACTAGGTCCTCCCGCATTTGTAATGCTGAATCATACTTCCCGAGTAGTGCTTTATCTAGCATCTTTCTATATGGGTGTAATTCCTTTTTCTGCTTAATCAAGTCGATAAGCTGCCTATACCCCTCCCCTTTCTTGTGAAAACGTGCAGGATAGGCAGAATTGATGATTATCATCGCTACCGCGAACAAATCATATTGTGGATCAGCCTTTCTTGACCCAAGTCCCCAATAACCTCGGTCGAAGAACTCGGTGAACTCTTTAACAGATCTACCAATCAAGGTTGTCCCACCTACATCTACACATCGGACTTTGTAGGCTGGAGAGGTCACTATTAAATTCTCAGGTTTTAAATCACCGAATACCCAGCCATTTGTATGCAAAGCTGACAAACTAGTTAATAACTGAAGCATTAAGACACCAATCCACGATGATCCTTTTTTTTCAATAAAACGCAAAAAATCGTGTCCATGGATATATTCCATAACATAAAAAGGTAGCTGCTTTCCTGTTTCCATAAAGTCGTCCGCTTCCAAAAAGGAAGGTCCAAGGGTAGACCCCTGGACCTTGGAAAAGGATTTTAGGATATTCATCTCTGAAATAATAGACGTCCCATTATCACTGAGCTTAAGCGCATAATGACGATTTTCACTTTCCACCAAATAGACAATCCCGTTAGCGCCACACCCCAATTCCTTGATAATTTTGTACCGGTTTTTATTCCACTTTCCAGTGATTAAGCTGCCAGGAAGGAGTTTACATTGATTCCTCAAAGTATTGTTCATCATCATGTGATAACAATCCCCTCAATGAACGTTTTTTATTAAAATAAGATAGAGCTTCACGAATTGCTGGCCCTGTTGGAGTGAGCCCACCTGTACTAAGCTTAGGGAAAGTTGCCGTCAAAGCTTCAAGGTTCGGGGTCCAATCAAGCAACTTTTCCACATCATTTCTTTTCCCAGGAAATACGAATACGGAAAATCGGCTGTCACCCATTCTTGCATTCATACTTAGGGAAAGATCTAATAAGGATTCTTTTACAGTTGGCAGCTTATGTTTCATACTCGCACTTGTATCGACAAGAATTAACACTTCAAGCTTGCTAGTTTCCCCAAGCTCATCAACCACCTCCATCACTTCTCCTCGTTTATCCGGAGGGAGATCTTCCATTGTTCTTGAATCACCTAATATTTGTTGAAGTTCACGATTAATAACTCCCTGTATGGTTTGAGTCATTGCCTTTTGGGTAACCATTTGGACGGTTTGTGACAACTGCTGTGCATAAACAATTTGGCTTACACCACCCCCGGAACCAGCAATCTTCTCAATTTCTTTAAGTCCCTTTTCATCTATCACATCATTTTCCATGACACCTATGACATTGATGGTTATGCCTTGCTCCCGTGCTAAAGCAGCCATAGCAGCCGGCTCCTCACCATGATTTGAACAGCCGTCGGTAATAAGCAAAACCTGTCTTAATGTTCCTGCTTTCATGTTTGGCTCTCCCTTCCATTCAATCTATTACCATAATTGACTAAAAGGGGATAATTTATACACCAAAAACACACACTACCAAGTCACATTTCTTATACACTTTGACAGGGAATCCATAGAGTTAACCAACTATTTCTTTACATAGCTGCCAACATAACACCTCGTTTGTAGACGACCTCCTTATCTTAATTTATGGAAAGATTTCTCGTTACTGGGCCTTTTTCCGTTTTGGTGAAACGGGGATGGATGCCCATTTCGGTGTATTATGTTTAATTTTTGAGGTTACCACTGTCATATCATCATCTATAATCCCTTTTGTTCGAATGACCTCTTCTAATATTAAATCAGATATTTCCTGTGGGTCGTCTGTCTCCATTTCCTTGATTTTTCGTTTAAGCCAGAACTCGATATTTTCCACATGAGAGGGACCATCGAATACCCCATCACTCATCATTATTAAAATATCCCCTGCCTTTAGCTCCTCGGATACGACATCAACATCGAAATCCTGGATGATACCCATCGGCAGGTTACTTGATTCAATTTTAATGATTTTATCCCCCCTTTTAATGAAACTTGGTATCGAACATATTTTTAAAAACTTAGCCTTTGCATCCTGAAGATCAATCATTGCCAGATCAAGAGTTGAAAATATTTCATCGGTCGTGCGAAGGGATAATACGGAGTTTACGGATTTAATGGCTATTTTTTCTTCTATTCCCGATTGTAAAAATTTTTGTAGCAGCTTCAAGGTCTCGGTGCTTTCAAAATGGGCCCTTTCCCCATTACCCATCCCATCACTAATGGCTATTGCAAATTTGCCGCAACCAATTTCCATGGTCGTATAACTATCTCCTGAAACAAGCCCTCCCCCCTTGGCAGCATGAGCCACACCCGTTTCGACCGTGAATTTTTTTGCTGACCTAAATATCACCTCACATTGCCCGTTTGGATAAGTTGCACACTCTTCGGAATGGACAACAATCGTTTCTCCTAAAATGTCGGAAAGCATAGGTGCAATCAACTTCTCACATTCCCCTCTGCCTTGGCAGTATGGGACACTCATCTCTATATCAACACTTCCCTGTTCAAGGCTGTATATTTCCACATAACCGATATGCAGGCCAAAATCCTGAATGGCCTCCATAATGGATTCCTCGTGTAAATGATGATTCTTCCTTTCCCTTTGAATTTCTTTCGCGAAATCATCCATCACTGCAGAAACTCCACGCAGTTGGTCCGCCACTAGCTTCCTGCTTTCTTTCACCTGCCTTTTTAACTTTTGGTTAGCTTCAAAGTAAGTAAGTTCCTGAGAAATTGCCCCAATGACCTGCGGCCCACGACTACAGTATTTCCCCCATTCTTTTGAAGTTTTTTGGGGGAGCTGTCCATTATTTTCACTTAATTGAAGCATAATCTCCTGCATACCGTCATAGGTTGTATTAAAGTTTTTAGCCCAGCATTGTTCCTTTTTAAAGCAGATTTGGCACGTTTTTTCAGTTACATTACTTAAAAAATAATCGAACTCTTTCTCATCTTCCTCCAATCTTCCTCGTTCATCTATTTGGGAAAAGCTATTTGAGAGCGCCTCAAATACATGAGAGAATTGTTCCACTCTTTGGGCGGTAACGTCCCTCACTTTCCGGGCATACTGTTGCTGTTCATCCGAGTTCTCTACGGTCCCGGGTATATGCTTTGCTATTTTATTGATTATGGAAGATGGCGTTAAAATAAATAACACCACAGCTATAAGTGATTCATAGAGGGTAACCATAATATTATTAGTTCCCTCTCCGTATAGACCTATTAGTAACGTAGCAATTAACAGGCCTGCCGCAACCCCTATCTTCCTACCCTCCTTCAACAAACCACCGAGCAGGCCTGAAAAAGCGAGGAGGCTCATTTGATAAAGGCTGGCTATACTCGCTAAGCTGAATATTAATCCGGTAACGACTCCTACAGTGGAGCCTATGGCGGCCCCTCCCGCCAGCCCGAATAGGAGGACAAGGTATCGTGAAAATATATGATCGAGTGACAGGTCATATATCATCCACCCAATTGTTCCGGTCATCACCGACGCGAGTAGAATGATAATGCTGACGATCTCTTCTGTCTTTAATGATTGTGACTTCGTCCGTATTGATAGCAGCGGGATGGACTGTATGAAAATTAAGGTTAAAATCATGGCGAGCCCCGCCTCTACTCCTATCATCATCAGGTCGTACAGCTGAATCGTTCGAAACACAAGATATTGCTCGGCCAGGTTTACCAGGAAGAGTGAAGCAAAGACGTACATCGACATCGTCTTAAATTGCCCTTCTACGGCCGGCCTCTTGATTTTATGAAATAAGAGAAGCAGGAACGCCGATGTAAAGATGACTAAACTATTAGAATAGTGAACGGTGAGCCCCCCAGCGATTAAGCCAAACAGTGCGAGTGGAGCTCGGTCACGTCTCATGAGAAAAACGGCTGCGAAAAACGGAAGCCCAAATGGTGCTAACTGTGAAAGAATTAATGCTCGTCCTAATAAAAAACCGATAATGGCTAAAGAGATACCTTTCTTTATAAATATATCATCTGTTTTCGTTTGCAGCTGTTGGATCCAATTGATGGCTCCCTCCTTTGCTTCTTTTAACTGAACATCCCCAAGAGGTTCCATCATAGGTCTTTCTACTTTTTCCATTTCAACACCCCATTCATATTAGTGATTTTTATTATATAGAGGGCTTAACCATTTTTTTGTCAGAATTTTAAAAGCGCAAATGAAAAACGTTCGACGAAATTCTCCTTGAACAATCATTTGTATACAGGTTTTTATACCTTTTTTTAAAATACAGAAACAGGCGTTCTTTTTTTTTAAAGGAAAAGCAAAGTTTTTAGGTTATTTTTGTGGAAAATAACACGAATATATCTTTAAAAAATGGAAACCGACAATCTTTCTTTTTTTTGTTGACAATCTTCCCTCACGAATGTAAGATATAACTTGTGCTTCAGTAGCACTTACCATTATGGCGGCGTAGCTCAGCTGGCTAGAGCGTACGGTTCATACCCGTGAGGTCGGGGGTTCGATCCCCTCTGCCGCTATCTTTTAATATTAATTTTGGCCCGTTGGTCAAGCGGTTAAGACACCGCCCTTTCACGGCGGTAACACGGGTTCGAATCCCGTACGGGTCATCTCATATAAAAAAAGCGCCTCAGTACACTCAATCGAGAAAGTGTACATAAGGCGCTTTTTTTTATTGGTATTGAAGGCGAATCTAATAAGAGAAACACCTTTATATATATAAAAGAAGACAAGCCAGCAAGCTTGCCTTTATCTACACTATGAATAATTTCACAGGAAAAGTTGCTAATCTATTATTTTCAGCAGCAGTTTTATCCGCGTCTTCCTCCTCGACCTCCCCGTTTTGTTTCGGTGCTACGTTTAAGGGTTGTTAAGCGGTCTTCGCTATCTTTTAAGAATTTAGCCATTTTTTGCTCAAAGTTTTCCTTGGGTTGGAAACTACTACCTTTTGAGCGGAAGTCTTTGGAACGGTTGTCGTTCCCTCTTCCTTGGCGCGGACGTGGTGTGTATGCAGGTTTTTGCTCGCCTTCAGGACGGTCTATTGCTTTTTTAATGGACAAGCCAATTTTGCCATCTTTCTCTACATTGATGACTTTCACTTCAACTGTATCGCCCACTTTTAAGTGATCATTAATATCTTTGACATAGTTATCTGCTACTTCACTGATATGGACAAGACCTGTTGAACCTTGAGGGAGCTCTACAAATGCACCAAAATTAGTTATGCCTGTTACTTTACCTTGTAACTTGCTGCCTACTTCGATTGACATAAAAAAAATGTTCCTCCTTAGAAATGTTAAAAATCTCTTCACACTATATTATAACGAAAGTAAAAAAACAGTGTCAATATTAGTCACTATCTTCCTTTGCTTTTGGAAGATTAAAAATGATTTCACCATTGTCTGATAAGAAATAATCTCGTCTTGCGATTTTAGCAATATAGTCATCATCATTGAGTTTTACAATTTCTTCTTTAAGAAGGGTTTCACCTTTTTCCAATTTAGCTAACTTTACTTCTAATTTTTCTTTCTGCTGTACTTTTTCATCTAGTGCAACATTTTGCGTAATGAGGGTGGAAACAGCCAAAATCAAAAAGATAGCGGCGAAAACTGAATACAGTGTTAATCTACGCATAAGACCACGCTTCTTTTTTTCAACAGTTTGTACTTTTTTCTCTTGTAGAGCGACATAGGGATTTTCTATTTTTGCCACTTTCCTCTTCCGAAGGCTACTCATGTTTTATCACTCCTCATTTCTTTTTAGTTCTCCATCTAATTACCATGCTAACTATAGAATTCTTTATTTTCAATAAAATCCCTTTTCCTTTATTATAAAACTTCCCGACGTTTTTTGTAACAAAAACCGGCAATAAATTCCATATCCTTGTTAGTATCCATTTTAAAGGTTTCCATAAAACATTTAAAATAAAGAGAATTATTTTCCCTATCCATTTTAAAAGGACTAAAACAAATCTGCCCATACCTATGATGATGGAAATTGCAGTAACTATTACCCATTTTATCGGAAGAAATATCAGCATTTGAACCGATTTAGTTAAAAATCTGACCACCTTTATTACCAGTAAAATCAAAAACTCTAAAAAGCGTTGATAGACTCCTTTAAAAAGTGCTTGATATGCTGAAAAACCACATAATAAGGCCAAAAACAAATATAGGCGAAACTCTCCTTCATTCACTAAAAACAAAACATAAAAAATAAGGAGACCCTGAATAATCCAGAAAAGAAAATCATGGAGGAAGACAATCCACCTCTTCCTTACTGAACGCTTCAGAAACCGGTTATACGTATCGAGGGCAGCTCCAAAACAACTGCCCATGCCTATCATCGCAAGCAACGTATAAAATTGAATCGATAAGGTCATTTGAACAGCTTGCCAAAGAAGCCTTTAGCTTTCTCCCCGGATTGCTCATCTAAATATACAAGGTCAAAAATCTTCCCCTTGATTGAAACAATCCCTTTATCGACGTCTAAATTCTTCATTTGCAAGTTCTGACCACGTATAGATAAGAAGCCCATTGACGTTTCAAGCAAAAATTCTTCATTATCAAAGCTTTCCACTTGTTTTACTCCGGTAATATCCAATAAACGGCGGCCTTTCATCGTTACATCATGCTCTTGGATTGTTCCCTTTGTGTAACCAGCATTCGGATCAATATATTGGCTCATTTTTCATCCCTCACAGTACCACTGATTTTGTACAAGTGTATGTCCGTAAGAGGGAAATTAGAACAAAGCCTGTCCTTACTCCTCTGCTAGCTTTTCTTCTTTTACGATTGTATACATATCGGCAGCAGCTTCTTTTTTCGTCGTTTCTTGAATTTTGTCGACGCGTACCGTGACTAGCTTTTGACCAAAACGCACGGTTAATTCATCACCATCTTTTACATTCGAGCTTGCTTTAGCCTGTTGGCCGTTAATTGTAATTCTCCCTTTATCCGCTACTTCTTTAGCAAGAGTGCGGCGCTTAATCAACCTTGATACTTTTAAGAATTTATCTAATCTCATCGACATTCAATTCTCTCCTTTAATTAAAGTCCTTTAGTTTTTGCCTCATCCCAATATGAATCCAGTTCTTCTAATGTATAATCAGCAAACTTCTTGTCTTCCCTTTGAATACGCTCTTCGATATATGTAAAACGCTGGTGAAACTTCTGGTTTGCTTTATAGACAGCTTCTTCTGCTTGTATGTCATAATAGCGCGAAATGTTGACAATCGCAAAAAAGAGGTCTCCCAATTCGGATTTGATCCGGTCGATATCGGGATTCGGGTTCAGTATCTCATCTTCAAGTTCCTGCACTTCTTCTTTAACCTTTTTCCACGCTTCGGAAACCTCATCCCAGTCAAATCCGACCTTCGCAGCCCTTTTTTGATACTCCTCAGCACGAAGTAAGTTTGGCAGCGATTTTTCTATACCATCTAGAATGGATTGTGGAACATTTTTCTCGCTTCCTTTTTCTTCTTCCTTGATTTTCTGCCAGTTCACTAAAACATCTTCTTCACCGGTCACTTCTACATCTCCGAACACATGAGGGTGGCGTCGAACCATTTTTGCTGTAATTCCTTCGATCACATCATCTATAGTGAACATGCCCTCATCCTCTCCGATTTGCGCATGAAGCATCACTTGAAGGAGTACGTCCCCTAGTTCACCAATCATGCCCTCATCGTCCTCGGCATCAATGGAATCAATAAGTTCGTATGCCTCTTCTATTAGATATTTCTTCAAGCTTTGATGAGTCTGTTTCTTATCCCAAGGACATCCGTCAGGTCCCCTCAGTTCCGCAATGATCTGTCGTAACTTAGAAAATTCACGATACTGTAATGCATCTTCTTTAACGGGCGGCACATAGACACTCGTTAAGTTACTTAACTCCATTTGGCGGTCCAGTTCATAAAGTGCACATTTTGTTACTTTTTCCTGGCTACTGCCTGCCGCTGTAACGATATATACCTCGTAGTCATCTGGAAGCTTTTCCATCAAAGTCAACTTCACATTGGACGCACTGAACGCGTCATACACCTGCCCGATTATCATATGCTGTCTAATATGCAGGTCATCTGGTGAAAGAGCAGTTCCATCTAGAAGCTGAAATCCTTCAATTGGGTCAATTTGAACGGCCTGAAATAACGGGTCAAGAAAACTTTGTCCTCCCTCTAGCTTAATAGCAATACCTCTAGCTGGACCTTTCTCTAGCAAGAGTTGGACTGTTTTTTCTGCAACCATTGGATGCCCTGGAACCGCGTACAGAACAGAACTATTTACAGCTTCTTGTAATAATGCTTCTGAAATTTCTTCGTATACCTCTTCAAATTGATCGTGTTTTTCATATACCTTGTCAAAAGCAGTGAACTTAATTCCTTCAATTGTTAAATCTCGGATCACCGGATGATCTATCGTCCGGACGAAGCATTCTTTTGTCTTTGTTAATTTTTTATAAATCCCAAATGGAAGCTGGTCTAAATCGCCTGCCCCGAGTCCTATTATAGTAATCTCATTCATGATTTCATTTACTCCTATTCGTTATGATAAATCGTTTAAACTTTGACCCTACAGGTATAAAGGAGAGTTCTTCCTGGCTAAATAAACCTGCCCGAATGACTGCCATAACAAAAACAACTGCACCAATTCCCACACCAATCAATGCCTGAATTGTAGCTAACAGTCGGCTTTCATCTGGCAACACCACTTGAAATACGGTGTTGAATAACAGAACTGATGTGCCCATGTAGACCGTACTCTTTAAAATTATAAACAGCTGCTTCTTTTCAATTAAAGGTTTTTTTATATGTACTTTCAATACTATATAAAACAATACAGTCATGATTATAAAGGCAAGTACTGTTGCTGAGGCTGCCCCTGCAATTTTGTAACGGGGCACAAGAACAAGGTTCAACGCCCATTTGCTGCACACCCCTACAATCGTAATGATCACCGGGGCAATCGAATACCCTAAACTTTGAATAACTGCCGCTTTCGCCATAATGAGCGATGTAAATAATATCGATAAGGAGAAAATTGCCAAAGTAATTGTCCCCTTATCGTCAGTAAACAGCATATAATTGACAGGTTTCATTGTTACTACCAACCCGATAGCGGCCGCCATTCCAATAGTCGCACTTACACGCAGTGCTAATTTTATCTTATTAAGTAATTCCTGTTTATTTCTCCTCTGAACGAATCCAGCAATAACTGGTACAAGTGCCAATGCAAAAGAGTTCGCCACGACTGTCCCTAGCTGAAGTAAGGGCTGTCCACGGTCATAAACCCCTTTCCATTCTTTTGCTTCTATTTCTCCCATCCCCGTTTCCCTTAATAGAGAATACAGGTGCAGTGAATCAACGAACTGAAACAAGATTAGAATAAGGCCCGTGATGCAAAAGGCCAAACCTTGAAAGATTAAAGCTTTGGAAATCCTGATGAAAATTGCCGGTTTGATTTTCATTTTGGAAAAAAGCTTCCGTTCTTCTCTTAAGAAAACGAAAACAAAAAGCAGTACCAGTCCTGTTATGCCACCCGTAATCGAACCAAAGACTGCTCCCTTACCGACATCATAATCGGAGTAATCCCAATACACCAATAGAGTAGACAACACCAGTATTGTTAAAACCCGGATACATTGTTCAGCGACCTGCGAACTTGCTGTAGGGATCATGTCGTTTATTCCTTGGAAGTAGCCCCTTAAAACAGAAGAAAATGGCATTAATAAATAGGAAAAAGCAATGATTTTCAGCAGACCTGATAGTTGAGGATCTTTCATCATCCCGGCAATCCATTCTGCCCCTAGTAACAGTGCAATAAACATCATGATCCCTATCGAACATAAGACGACAAACGAGGTCAATAAAATATCTTTAACCGCAAAACTATTTTTAGAAGACTCCCGTTCTGCAATTAGTTTAGATATGACAACCGGGAAGCCTAGTGTAGAGAGCGTTAAAGCAACCCCATAAAACGGATATACCTGCTGATAGATATAAAACCCGATATCTCCAGCTATGTTTTGATAAGGAATGCGATAGGCCGCGCTCAAAATCTTTACGATAATCGCGGCTGCACTTAGGATTAACGCACCCCTGAAAAGTTCTTTTGAAGTTTTGTAAGGCTTTGCAGCCATTTTTTTTCCCCTTTTCACTCATATGTGGTAGTAATTATAGCATAATTGAGTGGTTGTTTTTCATAGGTTAACCATACTGTTAATGATTTTCCAATTTCCACAAAGAGGCTTGGACCTCCCCGCTTTAAATTTTCCTCCATATTTTTTTGACTTTATTAAAAAACAAAAAGGACAGCGATTGCTGCCCTTTTTACATCCAAAAATATAATGGCATGTCCTAACCTATTGTTCCATTTGTCTAGCTAGGAAACTTGCTGCTGTTTCAACCGATTTCTGTTCCACTTCACCTAATGTTCCTTCTTTAGAGAAAATCAAGACGGCACCAATCGGGTCACCACTCGCAATGATTGGAGCTGCTGTATATGATTGAATCTCTTCATCATTCGAATCCACGAAGGAAATCTGTCCATTTGGAGATTCCAGTACGGGATTTCTTTCTTCCATAATTTTTTCTACTAGTTCACTAACACTTTTATTTAAGTATTCTTTTTTAGATCCACCTGCCACTGCAATGTAAGTATCCCGGTCACAGATCATAACTGGGTTTCCAAGGCTATCATAAAGTGCTTCTGCATATTCTCTTGCAAAATCGCCTAATTCACTAATAGGAGAGTATTTCTTTAAGATGACTTCTCCATCTCTGTCCACAAAAATCTCTAATGGATCACCTTCACGAATGCGGAGAGTCCTTCGAATTTCTTTCGGGATGACAACTCTTCCTAAATCATCAATTCGGCGAACGATACCAGTTGCTTTCATCTAATGTTGCCTCACTTTCCTCTAATTGATTTGATAAATCCTCTTTTCGTAGCAAAATCAACACCAGCTATTGTACTTAGTATTTTTCTAATGGTAAGTTCTATGCACTTTGAAAAAATTTTTCTTTTTGATACACTTTTTTACCATAACATCTTAAAAACAGACAACTTCAAAAAGACAATCTTTTTCTTTAATTTTTTGTTGCTTGAATTTCTTTTTTTACATGTTGTAAGCCTTTAGCCATCTCAAAGAGGATGTCTAACCACTTGCTTTGTTCTACACCTTTAATGTGTAAGACAAGCTTCATTCGATTGCCATCCATACCAAAGCCAACCATACGGCCGTACTTTGATCCTAGCTCAAATACCTTTTGTCCATCTACGCCGCTACTTACTTTTTCCCTGAGAAGAATGCTGATTTCCTGCTTCAATTGCTTAATGCTTTCAATTCCAGCTTTTTCAGCATACACCTTCATTTCAGCAATTAGAAATAAATAGGCGACTTCATCAGGATATTCACCGAAGCGATCGAGCATTTCATCTTGTAATTCTTCCACTTCTTCTAGAGAAGTAATGCCTCTGAATCTTTTATACATTTCGATTTTCTGATGTCCATCCGCTATGTAGGCATCAGGGATATACGCATCTACTTCAACGTCAATTTCAAGTGAAGCCTTTTCTTCAACTGGTTGATCATTACGTTTCGCCTCTACAGCTTCTTTCAGCATTTGAGAGTACAAATCAAAACCGACTGAATCGATGAAGCCATGTTGTTGAGCTCCTAGTATATTCCCAGCTCCCCTGATGGATAAATCACGCATCGCAATTTTGAACCCTGATCCCAATTCTGTAAATTCCTTAATGGATTGGAGACGTTTTTCTGCTACTTCCGTCAAAACTTTATCTTTTCTGTAAGTAAAGAATGCATATGCTACCCGATTGGATCGCCCAACACGACCACGCAGCTGATAAAGCTGGGAAAGTCCCATTCTATCTGCTTCATTCACAATAAGCGTATTGACATTTGGAATATCCACACCGGTCTCTATAATAGTTGTACTTACTAAAACATCGTATTCGCCTTCTAAAAATCCAAACATAACAGCTTCTAGTTCCTGCTCAGACATTTGCCCATGTGCATATGTGACGCGGGCATCTGGCACCAACATGGAAATTTCTTCTGCTTTTCTTGCTATATCTTCTACCCGATTATAAAGAAAATAAACCTGACCATCCCTTGCCAATTCTCGCTCAATCGCTTCTGTTACCAGCGAGCCATTATACTCCATTACATACGTTTGGATTGGGAAACGGTTCTCTGGAGGTGTTTCGATGACAGACAAATCCCGCACGCCAAGCATGGACATATGGAGAGTCCTTGGAATTGGCGTCGCTGTCAAAGTCAATACATCGACATTGGTTTTTAAGCGTTTGATTTTTTCCTTATGCGTTACGCCAAACCGCTGTTCTTCATCAATAATAAGTAAACCTAAGTCTCGATACACAATATCTTTGGATAAAATCCTGTGCGTACCCACAACGATATCCACCGTTCCAGCTTTTAATCCCTTTATCGTTTCCGTTTGCTGCTTTTTCGTCCGAAAACGACTCATAAGCCCAATCGAAATGGGATAGTCCTGAAAACGCTCTCTCAATGTTTCAAAATGCTGTTGGGCAAGGATAGTGGTTGGAACGAGAAAAGCAACCTGCTTGCCATCCATAATAGCTTTAAAAGCAGCGCGAATAGCTACCTCTGTCTTCCCATAACCGACATCACCACATAATAAACGATCCATTGGCCTTTCACGTTCCATATCTTTTTTAATCTCTACAATAGAACGCAGTTGATCTTCTGTTTCGTTATAGGCGAATGATGTTTCAAATTCCCTCTGCATATCCCCATCAGGTGAAAAGGCATAACCCTTTGCCGCTTCCCTTTCTGCATACAGCTTGATTAAATCATCCGCAATATTCTCAACAGATGATTGAACCTTGCTTTTAACACGTTTCCATTCCGTCCCGCCTAATTTGTAAAGCTTCGGCTCCTTGCCTTCGGAACCGACATATTTTTGGACAAGATCAATTTGGTCAACTGGTACATACAGCTTGTCATCCGCCTGATACCGGATATGTAGATAATCCTTATGAACTCCATTGATGGTTAGCGTTTCAATCCCCAAATATTTCCCGATACCATGGTTAACATGAACGACATGGTCACCGATTTTCAGTTCGGAATAACTCTTTATTCGTTCCGCATTCGATAGTTTCTGCCTGCGAATTGATTTTTTAGATTTCTTATTAAATAATTCCGTTTCCGTAATAATACTAAATTTTTGCATAGGTAATTCAAAGCCACTGTTAAGGCTCCCGCGTAAAATCTGTACTTTCCCCGGAAGAATACTGTTCGCATCAAAAAGCTCTGCCGCTTCAATATCATAATCCGCTAAAACCGAATGCAGCTTTTTCACCCGTTCATCATCCTGGCCTAGTATAACGACTGTATACTTTCCTTTTTTCCAACGTTCCAGTTCAGTTTTAAACACGTTCATCTGTCCATGGAAATTTTGCATCTGTTTACTGGCAAAATTCAGGATATTCTGAGGATTTGTATGCGGTACATGCCGTAAAAATAATGAAAGATACACAAACGGCCTGTTTGATTTCATAATTAATTCATGCATGGGATGAGCCAATTTAATATCATGGATAATCTGCCCCTGACTTAAAAGGTCGGTATACCATCCTGCCTCTTCCTTTTCCAAAGAATCATTGATTTCCTGGATTCTACTGATTTCATCTAAGAAAACTAAGCCATTTACAGGTAAATAGTCTATTAAACTAGCGGGTTCCTCATAAGCTAAACTTAAGTATTTAAAGATTTGGTCGGGCTTATTCCCCATTTTCAGCTGTTCAAGTTCAAAGCTGATCGTTTGAACCAATTGTTCCTTTGTTTTTTCATCTTTAAGCTTTTTCAAACTTTTACTTAATCCGCTTTCGAGTTTCGATATAATTCTTTCAATGTGCCTTTCTTCTAGCAAGGCCTCACTAACCGGACCGATTGTCACTTTTTGGAGCTTCTCAATTGATCGCTGATCTTCCGTAGAAAAGGTTCTAATGGAATCTATTTCCGTATCAAATAACTCAATTCGCATTGGATTAGGTTCCGTAATCGGATATATATCGATGATACCGCCCCGAATGCTGAATTCTCCTGGAGAGGCAACCATTTCCGCCCGGTTATAGCCCATTGCAATAAATTTATTAAGCGTTGGGTCAAGTTCAATTTCTTCCCCTAGTTTAAAAGTAAGCTGATGCCTCTTCCAAATATCCTTTGGAGGAAGCACACGGCGAACCCCAGGAATAGGCGCAATGACAATCCCTTTCTTTCCCTCCGTCCAAAAATTCAATGCCTCTACACGTTGGGCTCTTAATTCAGGACTGGCTACACTCAAATCAGCAGCAATTAACTCATTGGCGGGATAAATATATAGTTCATCCTCTGGGATAAAACTGGATAAATCCTCATGGAATTTTTGTGCTTGCAATAAATTATGGGTTACTAATAAAATCGGCCTGTTCGTCTTTTCATATACGGCCGCCAGCAGAAGTGATCTCGAAGAACCTGTTAGACCAGATACTATTTGTTCCTTAAGTCCCTCATCAATGCCGGCTATTAACGAATGAACATCATCTTGTTTGGAGAATAAGTTTTGCAATCCATTCACAATCTGTCCCTCCTCTCTTTAACGTGCGAAAACCGTTTCAAGTCCTTGTATTTTTAACCTGGCATATTCAGCCAAGGTCTCTCTTTATAACTGGCTCATTCTCTATCTTCATATCTTTAAAACAAAACAAACGGAAAAATGCTTTGGATTTTGTCCAAAGCCCTCTCCCGCTAATGAATAATATAATCGCTTTCATATAATTCAGGGTTTCTTTGCAGCGATTCATGACAATCTTCACATATCGCCCTCACATGCATATCTCCCTCAGAATCATAAACGATCATCTCTTGACGCTCTTCATCAGTAAGTTGATTAAAACCTAACTGCTCCGTACTCAGTGCGTGTGCCTCGATAGAACCTAGCTTAGTTCCACAATGTCGGCAACGATAATGGAGAGCCATTTGGTAACCCCCTATTTTGTAATAGTGTTAGTATGTACAAAAGTAAGGGGGATTTATTCAGCGAAAGATTTTATTCTTTACTTATATCTACTCTTAGCTTATTGGTTATATTCGTTCATGACCTGTATAAATGGTTTTTCCAACCAAGCTTCACAAGAAGCGGCGCTTTTTTCAATCGTAGCCCCGACATGATTCCATTCTTCTTGGGAGAAACGCCCCAATACATAGTCAGGTACCGGAACATGGCCGATCGGGCGACCGATACCTATTCTAATTCGGTTAAAATCTTGTGTACCCAAATGAGAAATTGTAGATTTTATTCCATTATGACCGCCTGCACTTCCTTTTTGACGAAGACGGATTCTTCCTGGCGGTAAATCGAGGTCATCATATATAACAACCACATCCGCTATTTCCACCTTAAAGAAATGCATAACGGCCGAAATCGATTCACCTGATAAATTCATGTAGGTTAGCGGCTTAAGTAATAAAACCTTTTCTCCCCGTACCATTCCTACACCATAGATTCCCTTATGCTTGGCTTGATCGAGTGAGATCGACCACTTTTTAGATAACTCATCTATTACTTCAAAACCGACGTTATGCCGTGTTTTTTCATATTGTTTACCTGGGTTCCCTAACCCTACAATAATTTTCATGATTCACACTCCGTCATTACCGATATTTAGGGAGTTACGTGTGGACGAAAATTCTAAGATCAGAATGACCTTAGAAAAATAGTACCTCAATTTCAAGCTTACCTGCAAGCGACCGGAGAACTAATTAGAAATAAACTCTATTTAAAGAAATCAATTCCTAATAGTTACCAGATGTAAATGGACGCATCCAGAAGTAGAAAAGACGTAACTCATTAAGAGCTACGCCTATTATACCATGACTTACTTGTTTAATCCCGGCATCATGACTCTGGTGAAGCCTTAGTCTCCCTGCCTTCTTCATTTATAGGAATACCGCCATCTTGCTGTTCACCTGTACTAATTTCCTCTTCCTGACGAGGCGCCAATACGGAGGCAACGACTTCTTCACCATCGTTGTTAATTGTAACTTGCTGATTTGTTTGAATGTCAGATATGTAGATTGTATCGCCGACCTGAAGCTCAGTAACATCAACATTAATGGATTCAGGAATATCATTAGGCTTAGCCGTAACCGTTACTTCATGAAGAGACTGCTGTAGGACACCACCGTCTTTCACCCCTTTACAGACACCGGTAAGGTTGATGCGTACTTGTGCCTGTAATTGAGCAGACATATCTACAATTAAAAAGTCAGCATGATAAATGAAATTCTTTATCGGATCCTTTTGATAATCAGAGAGCATGACTTTAAATTCAGTTCCATTCAAGTCAAGAGAAATAATACCATTTCGTCCTATTTCTTTCATTGTTTTTTGAAGTTCAATATTATTGACTGAGATGGCCGTATTGCCGTTTTGATTACCATATACAATAGCCGGTATTTCTCCGCTTTCTCTCAAGTTCCTTAAATTAGAGTGTTTTAAATCCGTACGTTCTTTTGCAGCTAATAAATTACTCATACATCCTCCGCCTTCCTAAAATATTAATTACAGGTTCACTATAATTAACAGTTCCCTAAATAGCGGTGTATTAAACATGAAAGGAATGACAGAAAGCTCTAATATGAACTTAAACGTATGATAAACAAAGAAAAGTATCGAATGGAATTCTTTTTTCCTCACTCCTTTCAGTATTTATCACAGGTTTTTCAATTACAGACTTTATGCATGAATCGCCTTTTTTTCTACCTGCTCCTCAACTTGCATGACTCTATTAAGAATTTGGCCAGCCAAGGATGAGTAAAGAATATTGTCCTTTTTCCGTGGCCTCGGTAGATTAATTTCCTTATTCATCACCACTTTGCCTTCTTCAATTAATATGACCCGGTCAGCCAGCGTAACCGCTTCTTCCACATCATGTGTAACGAGTAAGGCAGTAAAGTCTCTTTTTCTCCATAATTCTTCAATTAACCTTTGCATCTCGATTCTTGTCAAAGCGTCCAGCGCCCCTAATGGTTCATCCAAAAGAAGAATGTCAGGTTCGTTCACCAATGCCCTAGCTAAGGCAACCCTTTGTCTCTGCCCTCCCGATAGAACCGATGGCCATTCATATGCTCGGTCTGCCAGCCCCACCTGCTCTAGTAGCTCTATAGCTTTTGGCTTCCAATCCCCTTTTAAACCAACACCAACATTTTGGAGAATTTTTTTCCAAGGGAAAAGCCTCCCATCCTGAAACATCGTGCGGGATGATCGATTCAGTCCGTTTAATGACTCGCCATCCACCAGTACCTTCCCGTCCGTTGGTTCATCCAGGCCTGCCGCAAGACGTAGTAAGGTACTTTTCCCGCATCCACTCTTGCCGACAATAGCTACGAATTCCCCTTTTTTAAAAGTAAGGTCTATTCCCTTTAAAACTTCAAAACCTCCAAAATCCTTCCTAATATTCTGCAGCTCCAATGAACTTCCACTTTTCATATAAAAGGCCTCCTCATTGGTATGATGGATGCCATTTCAAGCATCTTTTTTCTATTACCTTGGCAAAAACATCTGATATTTTCCCTAATAAAGCATATAAGAGAATACTGAGTACAACGATATCCATTCTCATGAATTCCCTGGCATTCATAGCCATATACCCAATTCCAGAATTGGCGGATATTGTTTCCGCGACTATTAATGTGACCCACATAATTCCAAGCGAAAAGCGGATGCCCACTAAAATGGATGGAAAAGCTGCAGGGAGAATCACATTCCAGAATAAAGAAAAACCGCTTAACCCATAAACCTTCGCCGCTTCAATTAAACCTTTATCGACCGACTTCACACCATGAAACGTATTTAAATAGATCGGGAATAGAACTCCTAAGGCAACTAGGAATATTTTCGCTTCTTCCTCAATACCAAACCAAAGAATTACGAGCGGAATCAAGGCTAAATGTGGGATGTTTCGCAACATTTGAAGCGAAGTATCGAATAATGTTTCAGCAATGGATGAAAGCCCATTTAACATACCAAGTACAAAACCAATAATCCCACCAATCAAAAAGCCGATTAAGGCACGCTGGGCACTGATGCCGATATAGCCTATAAGTTCTCCTGTTTTCAATAAAGCAATGCCTGCTTTAAGTACTTCAGTCGGGGCAGGTAATATCCGATCCGACAGAATGCCCCACAATGACAGCAACTGCCAAGCTACCAGTAGAAAAACAGGTACAAGCCACGTTATGAAAGGGAACTTATTGAACTTTTTGTTTAACTTTTTCTTCATGTTTATTTTCACTTCCTTTTGTAGGGTAGTGGTCGTTGGCTAATATTTCTCCAAATGGACTCGTAGCTTTTGACACGGGACCTTGCAGCTGTTCAACAGGGAGTATAGGGAATAACAGTTCCGCCACTCGGTATGCTTCTTCTAAATGAGGATAGCCAGATAAAACAAAGGATTCTACCCCAATTTCCTCATATTCTTTCATGCGTGCAGCAACGTTCTCTGCGCTTCCGACTAATGCTGTACCGGCGCCACCACGCACAAGACCTACACCTGCCCATAGGTTAGGGCTGATTTCAAGGGAATCCCTACTGCCGTTATGAAGTTGGGACATCCTCTTCTGACCAACTGAATCAAACCGCTCGAAAATCCTTTGTGAATTTTCAATCATTTCATCATCTACATATTTAATGAGTTCATCTGCTGCCTGCCAAGCCTCTTCTTCTGTTTCCCTTACAATGACATGCATACGGATACCAAATCGAACTTCGCGGCCGTACTCTGCTGCCTTTTTACGAACTTTTTCAATTTTTTCAGCCACTTGTGCTGGTGGTTCACCCCAAGTTAAATACACATCAATATGCTTTCCTGAAATATCAATGGCCGGGTCAGATGAACCTCCAAAGTATAGTGGAGGGTAAGGTTTTTGTACCGGAGGCAACAGAATATTCCCACCTTCAACCTTCAAGTGCTCCCCTTCAAAATCTACCTGTTCTCCAGACATTTCCGCTCTCCAAATATCCAAAAATTCATCTGTTAACCTATAACGATCCGTATGGTTCAGAAATACACCATCTCCAGCCAATTCGACAGGATCTCCTCCAGTTACTACATTGATTAGAAGGCGACCACCCGACAACCGGTCAAAGGACGCAGCCATCCGGGCTGCCAAGGTCGGTGACATTAAACCTGGACGAATGGCTACTAAAAATTTCATTCTTTCCGTTGCAGATATTAATGAAGATCCCACTACCCAGGCATCTTCACAAGAGCGTCCTGTTGGAAGTAATGCTCCTTCAAACCCTAGATGGTCAACCGCCTGAGCAATTTGCTTCAAATAAGGAAGTGTAATAGGTCTCCCACCCTTAGTTGACCCTAAATAACGACTTTCTCCATGTGATGGAATAAACCAAAATACTTTCATTTTTATTTCCCCCTTAATTTTTTTTAACATCTATTGATGCATCGAAAACATTTACTTCGGTTGGAATTAATTTAAGATTGTAAAATGTATCAGCAATTTTTTGTTGGTCGTTCAGAGCCGTTTTTGAAATTTCCTCTAGTCCATATTCTTTTCTTTTTAATGTTTTATCTAATGTCTCAACACTCATCCCAATCTCTGGAGCTAAGAACTCTGCAACATCCTTTGGGTTTTCTTCTATCCATTTATCTACTTTTTTCAGTTCCTCTTTAATAATCTTCAAGACTTCTTTATTCTCTGCGAATGTATCAGTTGCCAAAAAGAATTCGCGATTCGCCACTAATCCTTCTCCATCCTGAATTGTTTTTGTTTCAAGTTCTAGTTCCGCTGCGGATAAAAACGGGTCCCATATTACCCAAGCATCAATCTGATTTCCTTCAAAAGCGGCCCTCGCATCAGCCGGTGGCAAGTAGACGGGCTGAATATCATCAAGAGTAAGATCCGCCTCCTCTAATGCTTTAACTAATAAATAATGAACATTGGACCCTTTATTCAAGCCTACTTTCTTGCCTTTTAAATCTTCCACACTCTTTATAGGCGAATCCTTTTGCACGACTATGGCTTCTCCTGAGGGGTTTGCTGGCTGATTAGCCACATAGACAAGTGGGGCCTTAGCAGCCTGTGCAAATATCGGTGGTGCCTCTCCTGTGTGCCCAAAATCAAGGCTTCCAACATTCAAAGCTTCAAGTAGCTGAGGCCCAGCAGGAAATTCAGTCCACTTAACGGTATAACCCACTTCTTTTAAACGTGTTTCCAGCTCTCCTTTTGATTTTAAAATATTTAATGTCCCGAATTTTTGATAGCCGATTCTGATAGTCTTATCACTTTCTTTTACGTCAGCACTCTTTGTACTGCTTTTTTCCTGCCCACATGCTCCTAATACCAGCATAATGATGCTAAGAATACTCAGTATCCACACATTGCGTTTTTTTTCCATACTCTACACCCCTCATTAAACTGATTTGTATAAAATAAAAAGCTCCTTTTCTTCACCAAAAGTACAATAGGTCAAAAAGATGCCTAATGTGAGATGGTAAGTGAAAAGGAGCCTTCGGTAGCCCGATCGGCCATTTAATTTGTGAGCTTTTTTCTTACTCAGAACCAGAAAGAGAGTTTTTTCTTTAGATTCATAAAATATAAATTGAATATGTATACATATTAATATCAGTATTCGCACCTGTCAACTAAGAATTGATTTATTTTCGGAATAATTCAAATATTTTATATAAAAAAACATGGCGGACACTAGGCCCACCATGTTTTCTTTATTTTTTATCAATCAAATAATGTGCTAACAGATTGTTCTTCATGAACACGAATAATTGCTTCCGCAATCAAAGGAGCTACAGAAAGCCCAACAATTTTATCGATTTTCTTGTCTTCAGATAGAGCAATCGAATTTGTTACGACCAGTTCCTTGATAGTTGAATTTTGAATCCGTTCGATAGCAGGGCCTGACAGGACTGGGTGTGTACAACAAGCGTAGACTGCTTTCGCACCATTCTCTACAAGTGCATTAGCTGCAAGTGTAATAGTACCTGCTGTATCGATGATGTCATCAATCAGGATTGCCGTTTTTCCTTCAATATTACCGATGATGTTCATGACTTCAGCCACATTCGGTCTTGGACGACGCTTATCGATAATAGCAATCGGTGCTTTTAAGCGATCTGCCATTTTACGGGCACGCGTTACTCCACCGTGATCCGGAGAAACGATGACAATGTCACTTAGATCTTTTTCTTTGAAGAAATCAGCTAAAATTGGAACTGCAACAAGGTGATCAATTAGAATATCAAAGAAACCTTGGATTTGTGGCGCGTGTAGATCCAATGTGATGACACGATGTGCACCAGCTGTTTCTAAAAGATTCGCTACAAGTTTAGCTGTAATTGGTTCACGAGCACGTGCTTTACGGTCTTGTCGAGCATAACCGTAATAAGGCATTACTATGTTGATTGTTTTAGCTGAAGCACGTTTTAGAGCATCGATCATAATTAAAAGTTCCATTAAATTTTCATTGACTGGTTGGCTTGTTGATTGGATTACGTAAACGTCACAGCCACGAATACTTTCTTCAATATTAATCTGAACTTCACCGTCACTGAAACTTGTTACGCTACATTTTCCAAGTTCAACACCGATTGCAGCAGCAATTTCTTGAGCTAAATCAAAGTTTGAATTTAAAGAGAATACTTTTAAATTAGGATCTAAATACTGATTTGACATGATGACCTCCGTGGGTTAATTATTAAATTTTAACTTCTTCACATAATCTTCTTTGTTTACTTGACGAGCACGAGCAACAGATAAAGCTTCCTGCGGTACATCTTGAGTGATGGTTGACCCGGCAGCTACATATGCCCCTTTTCCTATCGTTACAGGTGCAACAAGATTAGAATTACAGCCTATAAAAACATCGTCTTCAATCTTCGTCAAATGTTTATTTGTACCGTCATAATTCACGGTAATAGATCCGCAGCCAATATTAACATTCTCTCCAACCTCTGCATCTCCAATATAACTCAAATGAGAGGCTTTGCTTCCTTTACCAAAAACGGTTTTTTTAATTTCGACAAAATTACCGATTTTAACTGAATCCTGAATATCGGATTGAGGTCGAACATGTGCAAAAGGACCGATTTTAACTGAACTTCCAATACTGCTTTCGTGTACAACCGATTGTTGAATCTCAGTTCCATCACCAATTTCACAATCACTGATCTCCGAATTAGGACCAATCAGGCAATCCTGCCCGATAATACTTTTCCCTTTAATCAATGACCCAGGATAAATAACCGTATCCTGCCCAATTTTCACATCAGCTTCAATAAACGTTGTAAGTGGATCGATAATCGTTACACCATTTCTCATATGTGATTCATTGATACGACTCCGTAGAGTTTGCTCAGCCTGCGATAAAGCCACTCGGTCGTTTACACCCAATGTCTCATCAAAATCACTTGATTGAAAGGCTGTCACCGATTCGCCTTCTTCTTTTAAAATTTCAATAACATCCGGCAAATAATATTCACCTTGGACATTATCATTTGAAACTTTTTTCAGCGCGCTAAATAATGCCTGGTTATCGAAACAATATGTACCGGTATTTATTTCCTTAACATATCTTTCTTCATCGGAGGCATCCTTATGCTCGATGATTTTTTCAACCAGGCCGTTCTCACTGCGAAGAACTCTTCCATAGCCATCCGGATTATCCGCATATGCTGTCAGAATCGTTGCTTTCGCCTTACTTTGCTCATGCAATGTTATAAGCGCTTCCATCGTCTCTGCTTTGATTAACGGTGTATCTCCGCAAATAACAAGGGTAATTCCGCTTTTATCGGATAAAACGTCTCCCGCTTGCATTACAGCATGTGCCGTGCCTAATTGCTGCTCTTGTAATGCATACTTGCAAGAATCACCAAGCTGTTCTTGAACTTTTTCAGCTCCATGGCCGATAACTGTTACAATATCTTCTATCTGAAGTTGATTGACTTGATCGATAACATGTTGTACCATTGGTTTTCCGCAAACAGGGTGTAAAACCTTGTAAAGCTTAGATTTCATCCTAGTACCTTGCCCAGCGGCCAAAATTATTGCATAGCGATTACTCATAACAGGCCTCCATTTTCACCTTTTTATCCACTAAAAATATTATCTCAAATAGTGATTCATTTCAAGGTAACAATTAAAAGTACATATAATTGTCAACAGCTAATTCAAGAAAAAGTTCAATTTTCTACCTACTCGCAAACTTTATTTTTGATGTTTTAGTATTTATTAAATCCTTTAAATATTAATTATTTGCCTACAAAAATGAGATTTTTTCATTATCCCCTTAATGGCTAGAAGTACACAAATGATATCTCCTCACCCTTTTTAATACATTCCACTCCTTATGTTAAAGCATTGCTACAATTGCATTTTGCCCTATGTAAACATCATTTAGAAGCACAACCACTGTTGTAAACTTCCATTCCGAATCCGAGTTACCTAATCCTTTCACATTCAGACTTTCACAGGTTACGTTAACATTTTTACAAAATAGTTAAAATGCCCTTTAACTAAAAATAATAAAAAATTAGTGTGTCCAAAAATGTTTAAAAAATAAAAAGAGGGGGTATTTAAATTTTTGAAGATATTAACATTAATAATACAAAATAAGACAATAGTGGAACAAAAAGCAATTATGGTTGCTAAGTAAAAAAACTATTCTGTTTTGAAACAATAAAAAAGAGCACTACTTATGAAGTAGGCTCTAGATGCACGAATTTTAAATTTAAAGTTCAAAATTAAGAGTGATTAAGAAGCTCCAGCTCCCGCTTCCTCTAATTCAGTTTCAAGTTCTCCTAATCGATGATATTCTGTCAAGACAGCTTCTTGAATTTTCCCGCGTGTAGAGGAATTGATTGGATGTGCGATATCTCGGAATTCTCCATCTGGAGTTCGTTTACTTGGCATTGCTACAAATAAACCATTGTTTCCGTCGATTACACGAATATCATGAACCACAAATTCATTATCCAGTGTAATTGATGCGATAGCTCTCATACGACCATCCGTATTCACACGGCGTAATCTTACGTCAGTTACTTCCATTTAAGCTCACCATCCCTTTTTGTTGTTGTTAAAACTTAAAGTACATATTCAACAAAAAAACGTGAACTCCTTCTATTATCTGTAAGTTTTTTAGAAAATTCAGCCTAGTTTTAAAAAAAAATAAAAATCCCCCTTAAATTCCAGGGAAAATGCCCATGACGAATTCCCCCTAAAAAAGAAGACAAAATAAAAAACGCCCGTTTATTTAACGAGCGCAACCACTTCTATTTCCACTAGTGCATCTTTAGGAAGACGTGCAACCTCTACACAAGAGCGTGCAGGCTTATGACTTGAAAAATATTCCCCGTATACTTCATTAATTGAACTGAAATCGTTCATACTTTTAATAAATACTGTAGCTTTAATGACTGTTTCTAAAGAGGCGCCTGCTTCTTTCAATACAGCCTGAAGATTTTTAAACACTTGATGTGTTTGTTCTTTAACATCTCCTGTTACCATTTCACCAGAAGCAGTAAGAGGAATTTGACCTGAACTGAAAAATAACTTATCTACGATCACGCCTTGTGAATATGGACCAATTGCAGCTGGTGCTTCATTCGTATGTATCGTTTTCATGAAAAATTCCCCCTAATTCTTTCTCGTAAGATAATTGCCACGACTGACATTTATTTTCTTATCTCTTTCAACTACCTGCGTCAATTTAATTAATGAAACATAGTCCTCTACGAGACATTCTTCTGTATGTTCGGATTCCACTAGCACGGCAATTCCGGCAACGGTAGCCTTAAATTCATCCAGCAAGCTGACCATACCATTAATCGTACCTCCAGCTTTCATGAAATCATCAACAATCAATACATTCGAACCCTCTACCAGACTTCTTTTTGAGAGCACCATTGTCTGAATTCTCTTTGATGAGCCAGAAACATAATTAATACTCACTGTAGAACCTTCTGTTACTTTATTATTTCTTCTTACTATGACAACAGGAACATTCAAATAATTTGCCACTGCGTATGCTAATGATATCCCTTTGGTTGCCATTGTCATGATGACTGAGACATTTTTTTTAGCATACATGGAAGCGATTATTCTGCCAACCTTATTCACCGTTTGCGGATGTCCTAATATGTCGGTCATATACAGATAGCCGCCCGGAAGTAGCCTTTCAGGACTAGCGATTGTATCGCATAGTTCATCTATAAAGGCATTGGCTTCATCTTCCTTGATGGAAACAATATATTTCACTCCACCCGCGGCACCTGGCACGGTCGTTAAAGACCCTATACCGCGTTGTTCAAAGGTATCTTTAATGATTGTTAAATCCTCACTTATCGAAGATTTGGCAGAACTATACCTTTCAGCAAAGTAGGTCAGCGAAACAAGTTCCCCTGGATGTTCTAATAAATAATTTGTCATATCGACTAGCCTCTCGCTGCGACGAAATTTCATTGAAACACCCCCTTTGTAAATTCCGAATATTATATTGCAACTATACCATTAATGTACGTATCTATTCAAGGTCGTTTCGATCACCTAACAAGCGCACTGCATAGACTTGATCACAAAATCCACGAAGACCATTATAAATTCTTTGCATGCGGGAATCATGTTCCACCAAACCAAAAACGGTCGGACCGCTTCCGCTCATTAAGACAGAATCTGCACCAAATGTCTTCATTTGATCTTTAATATTCGCAACCTCGGGATATAACTGCAACGTCACTTGCTCAAGTACATTCCCCAAACCTTGGCAAACATCTTGATAGCTGCTTTCCTTAATGGCTGAAATCATACTAGGGACATCAGGATGTTCCATTTTTGCAATTTGCAGCCTTTTATAAATATCAGCAGTCGATACACCGATTGTCGGTTTAGCTAAAATAACCCAGCATTTTGGCGGTGCAGGAAGATGCGTGATTTTTTCCCCACGGCCTCTAGCCAACGCCGTACCCCCATACACACAAAATGACACATCAGAGCCAATCTCAGCTCCAATTTCCGCAAGCTCATCCATAGAAAGACCAAGCTTCCACAGTCTATTCAAACCTCTTAATGTAGCAGCGGCGTCACTGCTTCCACCTGCAAGTCCAGCTGCTACAGGTATATTTTTCTCTATAGTAATAGAAACACCTTTATTAATTCCAAAACGTTCCTTTAGGATAAATGCAGCTTGATAAGCTAAATTCCGATGATCATCCGGAACAAATCGATTATGGGATAGAATCTGAATGTGATTCCCCTTTATTTCTTTTAGTTCAATTCTATCGGCAAGGTCGACTGTCGTCATGATCATTTCTACCTCATGATACCCATCAGGCCGTTTGAAAAGCACATCCAAAGCCAAATTAATCTTAGCCGGGGCTTTTTCCATAAGCTTCAATATGTCCACCTACTTTAACGTTCTTAAAAGTTCTTGTCCTATTTTATCATATTTGTTTATATTCTAAAGGTTTTTTCATCGTAATTTCAATGTATTGAAGTGGAGATTGAACTATAGAGGGGAATAGTCACCTATAGACACTTGGAAGAAGGGATCGCCCCTACTCCCCAAAAAGAGTTAATATGCAGCCGATTTGTATTGATCCATGTATAAAAAAACCAGACTCCATATCTACAATGTAAGCATAAATGAATATGGCTATACATTGTAGAAAGAGTCTGGCCTTGTTTATAAGGACAGCATGATTCCATTTAGTGTTTGTCTTACTCTTTATCCACCAATTGACGTTGTGCTTTTTCGACAGCTAGTTTTACCATGTTTCCTGCGTCCCGAGCTCGAATTCCTCCCCAGCCCTCTTTCTGGACAACATCGTAAAATCCAAGTTCTTTTGCCAATTCCTCTTTAAAACCTTCTGACATAATCCCTTTTTTTCTACTCAAGCGAAACAACCCCTTTCACATGCTGTCACATGCCTAGTGTTTGCATCATACGCTATTTCATAACACCCTTTTTCATCCTAAACTAGTTAGTATTAGATATTTAACACAAAACAAAAAGCAGCAAACATAATTGTTCGCTGCCTCCTCTAAGTTACATCTCTTGTTGTTTGTTTAAAAATGTTAGTTCCACGGTTTCCGTTAAAACATCCGCATAGCTGTAAGATACTCTTTCAAACGCATTTTCATCTTGGTCGAGCTCAATTACAAAAACAGCCGGATAAGTTTCCGCCAAAGTTCCAAAACGTTCTACAGTCTTTCTTCTTCCACCGTTTGCTTTTAAAAGCAATCTTTTACCTAGGTTTGAATCAAGTGCAGTTTTAATATCAGCTAGAGTTTTTGGCATTTTCGGTCCACCTCACTAAGTTTAGTATATCACAAATTGTAAATATACGCAAACAAAATAATAAATTATATCAGCACTTAAAAATGTAGTCAATATATTTTTACCTGAAATTCGGCAAAATCGCGAACATTTTTATTATATCCTGGTAAATGAGAAAATATGTAAACGAACTATTCATTATAAAATATGCCGAATTTTCGTAAATAAATCCACTTCTAGGCTCTTTTCATCTAGAAAAAGCAGACTATTTGTTATGATATCCGAATTCTAACATGATAAAAGCGAGCTGCATTCTTTCAAAATGCAGCTCGTTTATTCTTCCTGAAATGGCTTAAAGGGAAGCCCTGTCCGCAGCACCCCTTTTGTTTCAACTCCACCTAAACCTTTCTCTCCCGTTAACGTATTCCGAAGAACATCCCATACATGGATATGTTCTATAAAAGGCGTAAAGCTTACCTTCCCGACAATATATACTGGATCAAGAGCATGTATATTAACACGTGAAGGTGAGCTTGCGAAATTGGCCCCAGCTTGGATAAGGGATTCAAAATGGGATTGACAAGCTCCCGCAAATATAATCAATTGATCCAAATGAGATACCTTCTTCCTCGCCTCTCGTACGGTCTGTACAAAGTCCCTTGAGTGACGATAGGCATTGATATCGCTCATTGGTCCTTTTGATTTAGAATAGGCATCATGACCAGTGACAACAAGGATATCCGGCCTGTAATGGTCCAATAACCCCCCTATTCGCTGGGACATTTCCTTTTCGTTGCAATAGACACCGTTAACTGGAATACCGAATTTCTGATATAAATCCAGGCATTTCCTAAGGTAGGAAGCATCACCGTCCACATGAAGCACCCTGCCTGGTATCTGAAAATATTCGCCACTATAGCGGTACCCATTACTGGATAGATAGCCGCTTTTTTGTTGCTGCAGCTCTAAGTCCTGTGTTAATAAGCGGTAAGATTGTTCCTGAAGTACCTCATTGGACCTTTGTCGGACATTTCTCTCATTGTCATTTATTATCATTAAGTCTTGAAAAGGTGCATCTGCAATCAATCGGATATCTTCCCCATAAAGAATCGCTTCACGTCTTCCATCAATATCACGGATATCGATTACTCGAAACAACACGTCGCATTTATAAGAAACCCGACCAACAATATCGTTTATTTGAATATTCATGGCCTCACCCCATGAGAAGACTTATTTTCAGCCCGCCCTAGATTATTTTCATTCTTAAGTTATGCGAACCATTCTTGAAAGGTGAAAGTAAAGGAGACTACATATATCTATAGGAAGAAGAAGTCTATTCCCCTAAGGCTATGCTTAGATAAAAAAAAGCCGGAAGCTGGGAGTAGACCCGTTCCGACTAAAACTTTTTTAACATTTACCTTATTTGAAATTCGGCAATAACGCATCACTCAAGCGGCCAAATTCCTTAATGCTTAGTGTTTCACCACGTCTTGTTGGATCCACGTCTGAGGCTTCGAGAGCGGCAAGGATAAGTTCTTTTTTCGATTTCCCATCTGGCAGTTGACTTGTTAAGTTATTTAAAATCGTTTTCCGACGTTGCGCGAAGCTAGCCCGGGTAACAATAAATAAGAAATCCTCATCTTGTACTTCAACAATCGGCTTAACCCGCTTAGTCAGACGTATTACCGCTGAATCGACATTAGGTTGCGGCATGAAAACCGTTTTCGGCACAATCATCACTGTTTCTGCTTCGGTATAATATTGGATGGCGATGGATAAAGAACCATATTCCTTTGTCCCAGGTTTAGCAGCAATTCGATCAGCCACTTCTTTTTGTAACATACACACAATGCCTCTTATGGGAAGGTTCTCAGACAAAAGCTTTAAAATAATAGGCGTTGTGACATAGTAAGGTAGATTTGCAACAACCATCAAGTCTGAGATATCAGCGAATTCCTCTTCAATGACCTTTTTTACATCCGCTTTTAGAATATCCTCATGAATGATGTTCACATTGTTATAAGGTGACAGTGTATCCGATAAAATCGGCAGTAAACGCTGATCAATCTCAAAGGCCGTTACTTTTTTGCTACTTTTCGCTAGTTGTTCCGTCAAGGCGCCTATTCCCGGCCCAATTTCAATGGCGCCGCTTTCCTCTGTCAACTCAGCATGATCGACAATGCGTTTCAAAATATTCGTATCAATTAAGAAGTTTTGGCCTAAGCTCTTTTTAAAAGAGAATCCGTGCTTCTTTAGTATTTCTTTCGTTCTGACAGGGGTTGCAATATCCTTATTCATGTTTTTCCTCCTGATTTATCTGTACAATTGCTTCATAAAAAGCCTCAGTTGATATTTGGAACATTTTTAATCTCTTATATAACTGTTTCCCATTTGTAAAACCAATCTTCAAGATAGAGCCAAGTCTTTCCCTTCGCTCTTTGGCACCTGATCCTCCGATTAAACCTGCATCTATTAAATCCTGCTGTGAAATCTCTTCTGAAGCCTCTTCATCCATTAATTGAGCGTCTTTCAGGGCATTACGAATCGCTTCAGGGGAAGCGTGCTCTACACCTATCCCTCTCCCAGACTTAGGAAGTGCTTCTTTTTTCGTTAAAAAGGCATGTTTACAGCCTTTTACTTGTTCTGAAATTATATTCCTGATTTTTTGTCCAGGAAAGTCCGGATCTGTAAAAATGATAACTCCTCGTGTCTCTTGTGCAAGCCTTACCTGCTCAATGCAGGATTCATTCACCGCAGAACCATTCGTTTCTATTGTATCAGCATTAACAGCCCTTTTTATCGCTACCGTATCATCTTTACCTTCTACAACAATTATTTCTTTGATTTTTTTCATGTTTTCCTCCATACAGAAAAGCGCAAGCACTTTGATTAGCTCTTTAAAACGGACTTAACTCAGATAGACCAATTACCTTTTGAGTCATCGTTTTTCCCATGAGTTAGAATCTATAACTAGACACCATTGCTAAATAAAAATAATTTTACCGCTTATTGTGGAAACCCTATGACTTATTGAATCGTCTATCTTATTAAAACAGTTTTACACTGGGGTTTTCAACAAATGGAAAATAAAACGTCAAAAAACAGGAGACAATTTATCTCCTGCGAGAGAAACCTTATTAGTTCAATACGCGAATCTTTACTTTCTTTACACCCCAGCGATATGCATCATTTTTTGAGGAAAAGAAGACATCTATCCTATTTCCCTTTATCGCTCCGCCTTTGTCAGCAGCTACTGCATAGCCATAACCTTCTACATATACTTTCGAACCCATTGGAATTACACTTGGATCGACCGCAATAATTTTGGCATCAGGATTACTCTTAAGGTCCACACCCGTTGAAGTAACACCTGAACAGCCCTTACAACTTGCTGTATAAGCCGTTGATGAAACATAAATCTCTTTTCCACTTGTAGAATTAACGTTACTCGCTCCGCGTGATGCCTGAGCAACCGTCGTTTTTGTTCCGACCGTTATAACCTTATCCTGCTTTTTATTTACGACTTTTTCTGAAAGTAATTTTCTTTTGACCTCTTTGCCATTCTCCTTAACAACTTCATATTTCTTAGAAATGAGTCCGTCTTTTCCTTCTTTGACGATATTCTCTTTCCCTTTCGATAAGGAATCATCTTTTTTAGTTATGACAGCAAAGTCCACTGGTTCTTCCACTACATCGGTGACTTTTTCAATTCGAATAACGTTTACCGTATTCTTAGCTTCAACTTTTTCGACTAATCCCGGCTCAACTCGATCCAAATCATTGAGCTTTACACCTTGTTGCTTTAAAAAGTCAGCGACAGTAGTCGAAGTTGACCATACCTGCTTTTCGTTTCCACCTACCACTAATTTTAGTGAAAATGCCTTATCGATGGCAACTTCCATATTTGCTTCCATCTTCGTGTTTTTTGAAGGTGTGATTTTATCCTTCTCATTCACTTCAAGGTCTTGTTCCTTTAAAAATTCTTCCACCGTATCGGCTGTTGACCAAACCTCCTCAGTCTCTTCATCTTGTACCAAGGTAATTTTTTGAGCAGGCTTCCAGACCACTTCTAGATTATCCTCTACCTTACTGTCTCCTGAAGGGTGGACATAGTCCGCGGCTTGTACGGTAATCTCTAAATCTTTTAACATATCATTTACAGTAGCTGCGTGTGTCCGCACTACCTCTTTTTTTCCGTCCAGCATTATTGTAACAGTATGCTTTGTTCCTTGATGGATTAGTATTCCCAGTGCCGTAGAGACAAGAATCGCACTGCATATTGCAATTGCCATTCTCTTCTTCCCTAGCTTGGGAATAAGGTTTTTCATAGTTTTTAATAGAATGAAAAACTCCTCCTTCCTCCCGGTGATTATATAGACATAGTTATCAAGCTGTCAACCCATTCACTTCTCATTCAGGAAATTACTACCTATTATGCATATTCTCTATTGAAAAGGAAAGGGCGAATTCTCGACATAATATGCCTATGATAGGAGTGAGATTTGTAGAAACCTTAAAAAATGCGTTTTTAGTTAGCAGACCCCGGGAGATAGTGTCCAAAAATGCTGTCAGTTAATGCCGAATAATTTCTTAGCATTGTCCGTCGTCGCTTTAGAAACTTCCTCTACTGAAAGTTGTTTAATTTCAGCGATTTGTTCAGCGACAAGCTTCACATAGGACGGTTCATTACGCTTTCCTCTATAAGGGTGTGGTGCTAAATAGGGGCAGTCTGTTTCGATTAGTAGACGATCTAAAGGTACTGCAGCAGCCACCTCTTTTGGCTTTTTCGCATTTTTAAAGGTTACAGGACCTCCCAATGAAATATAGAAGTTCATATCAATACATTCCATTGCCGTTTCAGCACTACCACTAAAGCAATGCATGATGCCTCCTACTTCTGATGCTTCTTCTTCCTTTAATATGTTCACGATATCCGCGGTCGCTTCCCGGTTATGGATGATAATGGGTAGACCTACCTTTTTAGCCAATTGGATTTGCTTCCTGAACACCTCCATTTGGATAGCTTTCGGTGATTTATCCCAATGATAGTCAAGTCCCATCTCTCCTATAGCCACAACCTTAGGATGAGAGGATAGTTCCTCAATCCATTTTAAGTCTTCTTCTGTCATATCTATCGCATCTACAGGATGCCAACCGACTGCTGCATACATAAACTCATAAGTTTCTATTAATTCCATCGCTCTAGTTATAGTTGGTCGGTCAAACCCGACGACAACCATATTATTCACTCCTGCTTCCTGTGCTCTTTCGATGACGTCTTCGAGGTCCTCGTTGAATTGCTCCGCATTTACATGCACATGTGTATCAAATAACATACTTTTCTTCCTTTCTAGCACTATTTTATAAAAAAATGAGAGTTTTATGTTTCACATTTAGGTAACAAAAATATTACAAATATTCCCTTTGTGTATCAACACCAAATATATGACTAAAAACATAGACCCCATAATAGTTATGTTTTCCAAAAGTATAAAGAAAAAACATAAAAGTGTTTCATATGAAACACTTTTATGTTTTGAGTTTATTTTACCTTCGAACCATTTGGAATGGAGGCATCTATTGTAGCAACAGAGAGAACTCCATCCTGGCTACCTGCCAAAATCATCCCCTGAGAAAGCTCGCCACGAAGCTTCACAGGTTTCAAATTCGTTACACAAATCACTTTTTTCCCTACTAAATCTTCAGGTTTATAGTGTTGGGCAATACCTGAGACAACCTGCCGCTTTTCATATCCTAAATCTAGTTGCAGTTTAAGAAGCTTATCTGTTTTCTTTACTGGCTCTACTTCTATGACCTGAGCTACACGAAGCTCTACTTTTGTAAAGTCATCAATAGTAATTTCATCAACCTCTGGAATAGTCTCTTCTACTTTTTCTGCAACCTTAGGTGTTCCACCCTGCATTTGTTCTTTAATATATAAAACTTCCTCTTCCATATCTAAACGAGGGAAGATTGGATCTCCCTTTAGCACTTTTGTTTCAGAAGGAATCTGACCGAAGTCCGCTAAGCTATCCCACGACTTTAAAATTTCATCCTGGATGTTAAGCTGAGCAAAGATTTTTTCCGGTGTTTGTGTCAAAAATGGTTTCAGAAGGATAGCCGTCCTACGTAAAGATTCTGCCAAATGCACCATAACACTCGCAAGCTCTTCTTTTGTTGCTTCATCTTTTGCAAGCATCCATGGCTGAGTTTCATCGATGAACTTATTTGTTCTGCTGACAAGCTGCCAAATAGATGTTAAAGCAACTGAAAATTCCATGTTCTCCATGGCTTCCTCATACTTGCCCACAGTATCTTGATTCATTTCTAACAGTGCCTTTTCAAACTCATTATTCGAACCTTTGTAACTTGGAATTACACCGTCAAAATACTTATTGACCATTGCTACTGTTCGATTTAATAAGTTTCCTAAATCATTCGCCAGATCAAAATTGATTCTTTCTACAAATCCTTCCGGCGTAAATACTCCATCTGAACCAAATGGAACTTCGCGTAGAAGGTAATAGCGTAATGAATCCAAGCCATATCGATCAATTAATGTAACAGGGTTAACTACATTTCCCTTTGATTTCGACATCTTACCGTCTTTCATGAGCAGCCATCCGTGAGCAAAAACTTTCTTAGGAAGCGGTATGTCCAGAGCCATTAACATAATAGGCCAGTAAATCGTATGGAAACGAACAATTTCCTTTCCGACTAGATGCACATTCGCCGGCCAATAATTCAGGTATTTAGAATCATTATCCGTTCCATACCCTAAAGCTGTAATATAATTAGTCAACGCATCAATCCAGACATAAATAACATGCTTTGGATTTCCTGGTACTTTGATACCCCAATCGAACGTTGTACGGGAAACAGCCAAATCTTCCAATCCTGGTTTAATGAAGTTATTAATCATTTCATTTTTACGAGATTCCGGTTGTATGAACTCTGGATTTTCCTCATAAAACTTTAGCAACCGATCGGCATACTTACTCATCTTAAAGAAATAAGACTCTTCTTTTACCTTTTCAACAGGTCTTCCGCAATCTGGACAGTTTCCATTGCTTTCTTCAACCTGACGTTCCGTGAAGAAAGATTCGCAAGGTGTACAGTATAATCCTTCATATTCGTCCAAGTAAATATCGCCCTGATCAAGTAATTTCTTGAAGATTTTGGCTACCACATCTTTATGACGATCTTCGGTTGTTCTAATGAAATCATCATAAGAGATATCAAGCTTTTGCCAAAGCTCTTTTATTCCTGATACGATATTATCTACATATTGCTGCGGAGTAATTCCCTCTTCCGCCGCTTTACGCTGGATTTTTTGACCGTGTTCATCTGTTCCTGTTAAGTACATCACATCAAAGCCACGCATCCTTTTATAACGAGCCATAGCATCCCCTGCCACTGTCGTATACGCATGCCCTATATGTAAATTACCACTAGGATAATATATGGGTGTTGTAATATAAAATGTTTTTAATTTATCCTGCACTTTATTCCCTCCTCAACTTTTAAAAAACTGGCTTTAGGACTTGGCCAAGCCAATGAGACTACTTTAAAACTATTATCTCTATTTTAACTCTATATACTATTCTACGCGACAAGAATCATTAATCAAATTATCTTGATAATAGAATAAAAAATATTATAAGTAGATACCCCAGTTAAACCTTCGATATCAGGACACACTCTCCCATATTATGTAAGCATTACCTCTTACCTCAACAAAATATACCTAATATTTATTTTTTGTGCAACAAATCACATAATTTAAAGTCTTCCCCAAGAAAATTATCCTTAATTCAGAACTTATACTTTGAAACTAAATTGGATTTAATCATATAATAGAGAAGCGTGTTCTTCATGCGTAGTTTGTCGAATCATGCTGAAGTAAGTAGTTCCTTGTTACTGATTTAATCTTCGCATAAAACGAAATTGCTGGATTTTTCTCTTTCCCAGCCTTTTTACTTCCTTGGGAAGAAAAGCTATACTCTCTTCTTACAAAAAAATGAAAATAAATCATTGACGAATTTGGGAATGGCTGGTATTATAAATTTATAAAAAAATTTGTCGAATATTGGCGAAAAAAATAGAAAATGGGTACTAAATTGTAAACTGAGAGGAGAATTTTCAAAAATGAAATCTACAGGAATCGTTCGTAAAGTTGATGAGTTAGGCCGGGTGGTTATTCCAATCGAGCTTCGCCGTACATTGGGAATCGCTGAGAAAGACGCTCTTGAAATCTATGTTGATGACGAGCGCATCATCTTGAAAAAATACAAACCAAACATGACTTGCCAAGTTACTGGTGAAGTTTCTGATAATAATCTTACACTTGCAAACGGTAAATTAATTCTTAGTCGTGAAGGCGCTGAATTACTTATCCAAGAAATTCAACAAAACTTTTCAACTTCTAAATAAATGATATAAATAAAAAAACTTCCGATCTTCGGAAGTTTTTTTTATTGCTTACTTAAATATATTATTGTTCATCAATGTGGTACGCCTGGTATACGTCGCGTTTTTGTATATTACGGTCTTTTGCGACCTGCTTGATAGCATCCTTGGAGGTAACCTGTTTGGTTTCTATATAATAATTGACATGACCAACAATGTCAAAGGCCATCCACCATGCTTCTTCAGGCTCTTCCTCCAACCATTGCGCCCCTTCTATTATCAAACAGAACTCACCGCGTATCTCGGATTCCACTGCCCACGCCAATGCCTCACTTACCGTCCCACGAATAAACTCTTCAAACTTCTTCGTTAATTCACGGCATAATACAATACGGCGGTCTCCTAGAATTTCATGCATATGTTTTAATGTTTCTTTTAAACGATGTGGCGATTCATAGACAATCCATGTCGCTTCCATTTTTTTTAACTTCTCTAGCTCTTGCTTTTTTTCTTTTGCTCCCCGCTGTAAAAAGCCATAAAAGTAAAAAGGCTGTGGCGCAAGACCCGAAGCAATCAACGCAGTTAATGCAGCATTAGCACCCGGCAATGGGATGACCTTAAACTGCTCAGCAATTGCATCTTTAACCAGTTCATATCCAGGGTCAGAAATTGTCGGCAGTCCAGCATCACTGACTAAGGCTATTACTTCTCCTGAACGAAGCCTCTCAAGCATCTGCTTCCCGCTATATTCCTTATTATGTTCATGGTAACTAACGATAGGGGTCGAAATTTCAAAGTAATTACATAGTTTCTTCGTGTTTCGCGTGTCCTCAGCAGCAATAACATCTGCTTCCTTTAAAATTCTCAAAGCCCGGAAGCTCATATCCTCAAGATTTCCGATCGGTGTAGGAACTAGATATAGGGCCGGCTCCAATCCTTCTTTTTCAAAACTCTTTTGCTGCCACATAGGTTACTTATCCTCCTTTGCCATCCACTTTTGTTTTTGTTTTCTTGTTAATTGCTTAAACAGGTATTCTGCCTGCATGGCTAATGTCTGAGATTCAAACGTTTCATGATAAATCAGTTCAACAGGGGTACGTCCCCGTGTATACTTCGCCCCCTTGCCTTGATTATGCGTGTCGACCCTACGATCTAAGTTATTTGTATACCCTGCATAATAGCTGCCATCCTGGCATTTCAACACATAAAAATAATGCCTATTCTTCTCCATATAAAATCCTTCTGATTTCCGGATTATATTCATTTTGTTCATTATACACAACAAGAGGTGGGAGAATCTTCAAATCAGGGCTTCCGTCCTTTATCCCTTCAATAAGAATCGTATTTGCTTCTTTTGTGCTTTTTGGATAAACAAATTGTAGTCGCTTTGGTTCAATCCTGTACACTCTCATTAAATGTAAAATATCCATTAAACGGCCAGGCCTATGAACGAATGCTGCTTTGCCACCCTGACGCAATAACTGACTTGAGACACGCATTACGTCCTCAAGGTTACACATAATTTCATGCCGAGCAATTGCAAAATGCTCATTTTTATTTATTTCCTCGATCGATGGAGTAGGAAAATAGGGTGGATTACATGTTACCACGTCATATTTACTATACCCTATCTGTTTTGGAATCTCTTTTATATCTCCATGAATCATCTCAATCTGAGAGGATGCGTCATTATAATCTACGCTTCTCTGAGCCATGTCATATAACCGCTCTTGAATCTCGATACCTTTAATTGTTCCTTTCGTTCTTGTGCTCAACAGCAATGGTATAACCCCATTTCCTGAGCAAAGATCGACGAGTTTTCCTTTTTGAATCGGCACGTTTACGAACCTTGATAATAAAACGGCATCTAATGAGAAAGAAAACACCGATGGGCTTTGGATGATTCTTAAATTCTCAGCCAATAGATAATCGAGGCGTTCATCTCCTTTAAGTTCTACCAATGCTGTTACCCTCCTATATATGTATAGAAAAAGCATGTTTAGGGCCCATGCTTTAACATATCTATCGTACAAAAAGGGTCTGACTCATAGTAAGCGTCAGACCCCGAATCACTATATATTGTAAACGGTCTATCTATCACGTAAAAGAGATGGAACATTCTTTTATATTATTCCATTTTCACTTCTTGTTTAAAAAAGATAAACAGAACAGGCAATCTCCTTCTTTTCGTAAACTCCCAAAATGCAGATTACAAATATGGAAGCCTTCTTGATAGATACGGGCTAGATTGTCATAGCCTTCCCCGATATCCATAACCTTTTCCGCACTCGCAGTACGATTTTTTACTTTTTGTTTAACCTTTACAGAAGCAGGTGCACTCTCGACTTCCACAAGGCCTAATCGATGACGTAAGTGCTCGTTTTCCAACTTGAGCGACTGATTTTCCTCGAGAATTTCCGCTAGATTCTGCTTCAATTCACCAAGCTGTTTATATAATTGGCCTATCTGCGTTTCCATATTGGTCACCGACTCAAAAATATCTTTCTTATCCACGCTCTCCCACCACCTTAATAATCTGTGGCTTGAATAGAAACGGCTCCCTCTTTTAGAATCTCATCTAAAGTATACTCTAATACTCTTTCCTGCTCGATTAGTTCAATCTGAAGTACGCGTTCTAGAATATTAAGCCCCACTACCTTGCCTTTGCCACCAGGCGTATTAATCATTTCACCTAAATCAGGAAGCATTTCCTTCGCACTTTCATACTCATCATTTTCATATTTCAGACAGCACATCAATCGACCGCATAATCCTGAGATTTTTGTAGGGTTCAATGATAAATTTTGATCCTTCGCCATTTTGATTGAAACAGGTTCAAAATCACCAAGAAACGTTGAGCAACATAGCATTCTGCCACATGGCCCGATTCCTCCAAGCATTTTTGCCTCATCCCTGACCCCAATTTGGCGCAGTTCAATCCGTGTTCTGAATATGGCAGCTAAATCTTTGACTAAATCTCGGAAATCCACGCGACCATCCGCTGTAAAATAAAATACAACTTTATTTCTGTCGAACGTATATGACACATCTACAAGCTTCATATCCAGCTTATGCTCATCGACCTTTTGACAACATATAGAATAAGCCTCTTCTGCAGCTGCCTTGTTTTCGTCAACAATTAACTTATCTTTTGCATCGGCAACCCGAAGTACCTTTTTCAATGGCAGGACAACATCATTTTCATCTACTTGTTTACGGGCTGTAACAACTTTACCGAATTCAACACCGCGGACAGTCTCCACTATTACAAAATCGTCCTTAGGAATAGCGAATTCACCCGGATCAAAGTAGTATATTTTGCCCGCTTTTTTAAAACGGACACCTACAACATCATACAAATCATGATCCCTCCTGCAAATTCAGCACAAGCTGTTCCATTAACAGCTGTGGATTTGTGTTGGACATCAGCTTCCTTTTTGCTTCCAAAATATACCCCATATGTTCAGCGAGGCGTCTCGGAGAAAGATGAAGAGCGTGAGTTTCAAATTCCTTCAGTTTACTTTGAAATACAACAAGGTCCTTCTTGTCCAACTGAATGTATAATAAATCCTTATATATAAGAAGTAACAAATCAAGACCTCTATCAACCTGTTCTCTTTCTTTAAAGTGTGAAAACCAATCCGTCTGAAGGTATAACAAAGCCTTCAAGGAATTCTGTTTTAACACTTCATATAATTTTACCACTATTTTTTGAGCTTGTACAAACCATTCATCATGGCTAAGTTCGATTCCAGCTTCCACATTCTGTGTTAAATGTGAGATAACCGAGGCAAGCTGCGGATCTAAATCCTGTTCTATCAGCTTCCGCTTTACATTTTCCGGGGATAACGGCTTAAACGAAATCACTTGGCATCTTGATAATATAGTCGGAAGAATTCTCTGAAGCTGTTCGGTCATCAGAATGGCCACAGTATCAGCTGAAGGCTCTTCTAAAAATTTCAATAGGCTGTTTGCTGCCCCGACTGACATTTTATCCGCATCGGCAATCATATAAACTTTCCGATCTGCCTCTACACTTTTCTTCGAGAATTCTTCTTGAAGACTCTTAATTTGTTCCTTTTTGATCGACAGCCCATCCCGCTCAATCAAATGAACATCAGGGTGATTCCCACTTGAAATTCGTTTGCAATTCCGACATTGCTCGCATGGCTTGTAACCTGCTGTCAGGGCCTCACAAAGTAAGCTTTTAGCGAAGGTTTTACTTATATCTTGCTTACCTGCCCCTTTTTCCCCTTCAAATATATACGCATGAGCCACTCTGTTTTTCGTTATGCTGTTTTGAAGCATCGTCATAACTTGTGGCTGAATTTGACTCATGTCTTGCCATGTTTTATCCAACACTATCAACTCACTTAAGTATATAAATTAATCAGAAGTCCTTTAATTTCACCAATCATTTCTAATATTTCGAGCGAGCTCTTCTCTTTATTCAGAATTTCCTCGCTTAATTCAACTAATCTCGCATCGATCGTTTCCACGGTTTTCAATGGTTGGCTTTGACCATATTGGTTCCAGGTCGTAGACTGCTTCAATTCTAGACCATTTTCAACAGCTTCTCGGACAAACCGCTTCACTAACGCTTTATATTTCGCCAATTCTCTAAAGGTACGTGACCGAACCAATCGCTGGCCCGCCCCTTCAATATCACCTATTAAACGGTTTAATGTTTGGATTTGCATCTTTTGATCCTGTGTTTGGACCATTTGTTGAAACCTTCCATTGCCTGTTTGAGCATGTTTGGTATCCTGCTGCGCTTTATCCAGCTTAATTGGGATATCATGGTTGATTTTCATAACGAACCTCCATACAACTAACCGTTAAAATTGTAAAAAGTTTTCAACTGGCAGAACGAATATGGTTGCACCGCCTACTTGAATTTCCACTGGATAAGGTACATAGGATTCGGCATTCCCACCCATCGGTGAAACCGGTGACACTAACTGGGATCGTGATTGACAATTCTGTTTGATAATCTGAATGGCTTGGTCAACACGTGCATCCTCTGTACCAATCATAAAGGTTGTATTTCCTGATTTTAAAAACCCGCCCGTACTGGCAAGCTTGGTTGTCCCGAAATTATTTTCTACTAATTCATTCAGCAGCCGATGACTATCCTTGTCTTGAACGACAGCAATGATCATTTTCATTCTCATCATCCTCCGGTTACTCTGAATTTTCCTAACTCTATTATCTCTATTATAGCAATTAGTCTTTGCTTGGAATAGTGTTCGGTTGAATAATATGGAAATTCAAATAGTTACTGTTCTGTTTTTTCTAAAAACGTCAGTAAGCGGGCTTTCGTTTCCTCAAAAACATCCTCAATTGTCCGGCCCGCATCCACGATAATGAACCGATCTTTCCATCTATTTATTATTAACTGATACCCCTCACATACTTTTTTATGAAAATCTATGGCTTCCAGGTCTAGTCGGTTCACTTCCCGGTCCCCATTGGACTGAATACGTCTCAACCCTTCTTCTGGATCGATATCAAAAAAGAACGTAGCATCCGGCATCATATCTCCAATTGCGAACTTATTGATATTGTATACTTCTTCTATATCTAAGCCTCTTGCATACCCTTGATAGGCCAGAGAACTATCTATAAAACGGTCACACAGAACGATACCTCCTCGCTCTAGCTCCGGAATAACTATCTCAACTAAATGCTGACGCCTTGCAGCTGCATATAATAAAGCCTCTGTTCTTGGGTCCATAGCTGTATTGGCTTTATTCAGGATAACCTCCCTAATTTGCTCGGAAATGGGAACGCCTCCTGGTTCTCGTGTTAATAGGACTTGGTAACCTTCTTCTTGAAGAGCCTTACCGAGCATTTGGATAATTGTTGTTTTCCCAGCTCCCTCAGGTCCTTCCATTGTTATAAAAATACCACGGTTCATCGGTGCACCTCCAAGGTTCTTTGTTTGTAGTATATCATTTTAACCAACCTGCCCGCTTTCATAAACGATTAGCTCTCCGTTTGAAAGGGAGGAACCGCCATGAAATCTTGATCCCAGGTCAAGCAGTCTTTTTAAGTTGAATATATGCTTCGAGGTAATCATTTCCCCGGACATAATTAAAGGGATCCCCGGCGGATAAGGGATGACCATCTCAGCAGATACCTCTCCAACAGCCTGACTTAATACTACGTGTCTCGATTTCCTTTGACCCATTACAGAATATGGCAGTGCAAGGCTTGTCATTGAATTCTCAGCTAGCCAGCTCACTGCTTGATTGCCCTCCCGTCTTCCAGTTTTTTCTTCAGTTACATTTTTTATTTTTTGAACAATTTCTTGAAAAGGAAAATAGTCATTTTTCTTTAATAATGGCAAAATCATTAACAAATTAAAGGGATCAGCTAATTCTGAATAAATACCTTCTGCTTCACACAACTGCTGTAACTCAAACCCACTTAAACCCTTTGTTGATTGAATGACTACTTTTAAAGGGTCTGCTGACGTTCCCGGTGGTGCTTCTAACACCCGTACCGATTGGAGACTAGCTAATTCCCTTCTGAAATCGGATATCCTTTTAATAAGGCAGTTTTGATCTTCTAATGTAAATGAGGCTAAATAAGACCTGGCTAAGTCTAGAGATCCCATAATCGGATAAGAAGGACTGCTTGATTGGAGCATTTGCAAATAGAATGACACCTGATCTATATCTAATAAGGTTGTATTAATATGGAGATAGGAACCCATCGTCATTGCTGGCAGTGTTTTATGAGCCGAGTGAACAACGGCGTCCGCCCCAGCTAAAATTGCTGTTCTAGGAAAGGGACCTCCTAACTGAAAGTGAGCACCATGTGCCTCATCTACCAGCACTGGAATTCCTCTTTGGTGTGCCAACTTCACCATTTCAGAAAGATCTTCACCAAGACCATAATAATTTGGATACGTTACAATGATAGCTTTTACATCTGAATGAACTTCCAGGGCTTCTTCAAATAGTTCCATTCTGACACCACCTGCAACCCCCCATTCCTCATAAAAAATCGGTTGTAAAAAAATCGGTTGTACATTCGCTAACATCAGTCCATGTAAAATTGATTTATGACAGTTCCTTTGAACAAGCACCTTATCTCCTTCCCGGCAGGTGGCAAGGATCATCGCAAGGTTCCCAACAGTTGAACCATTGACTAGAAAATAACTCTTCTGTACACCATATAGATCAGCTAGTAGTTCCTCAGATCTCAAAATAGCACCTTCAGGGGCATGTAAGTCATCTAAACCGCTTAGTTCCGTAGCATCTATTCCCAGTAAGGAGTTATATACTGCTTGGCCTTTATTACTAAACACCCGTCCATTTTTATGCCCTGGGACATGCAGAGATATCGGATTCTTTTTATTAAATGCACTCATTGCATCGAACAATGGCGTCTGTAATTGATTCATTTCTCTCTCTTCCCTCAAATCATAGTATTTTTTCATTTTATCAAAAAAGTTCGATTTAATCTCTTATTGAGACGAGCGGGGTAGCAATTATGTAGGACTACGCTCCGTATATTTGTAATTCTGAAACAAGCACCTGCTGTCTGCAACTATTCTTCTAAAGCCAAAAAAAGAGTTAGAGAATAAGAAACATTCCATTTCTTTATTCTCTAACTCTTCAACTTTCTATAAACTACTATTGCTTAAGAACAAATTTCAGGATTGGTGATTTTTCTTAATTGTTTCAAGTAATATTTATACCTAGGATCGTTTGTATCCGTCCCAATCATATCCCTTTCGCATTCCTCACAAATAAAAGTCGTATATAAGTGTATCCCCATACCTTTTATCTGTTCACAAACCACGCACGATTCCCCTGCCGTTGTTTTGGTTGTTGTTGTCCCCAACATCTCCACCTCCATACCTGCATTCTCCCCAAAAACCATTGTTCGCATACATAACTTTAAATAGTTTAAGAGAACCGGGGCTGCTTTTAACAATGTATGATGAAGGTTTTCAATACGTGTATGTCTCTATAAAAGTTTCCATAATTGATAAACGCTTTATTATTAATGACTTGTTTTTTATTAAACAAAAAAGACCAGCCAGGATGGCTGATCTTTTCAAAATGGCTTGGCGGCGTCCTACTCTCACAGGGGGAAACCCCCAACTACCATCGGCGCTGAAGAGCTTAACTGCCGTGTTCGGAATGGGAACGGGTGTGACCTCTTCGCTATCGCCACCAAACAATAAAGGAACGTTGTTCCTTCAAAACTAGATAATAAGAAGGTATTTCATTTTTTAAAGCGTGGTTAAGTCCTCGATCTATTAGTATCAGTCAGCTCCACATGTCGCCACGCTTCCACCTCTGACCTATCAACCTGATCATCTTTCAGGGATCTTACTAGCTTGCGCTATGGGAAATCTCATCTCGAGGGGGGCTTCATGCTTAGATGCTTTCAGCACTTATCCCGTCCGCACGTAGCTACCCAGCTATGCCTTTGGCAAGACAACTGGTACACCAGCGGTGCGTCCATCCCGGTCCTCTCGTACTAAGGACAGCTCCTCTCAAATTTCCTGCGCCCGCGACGGATAGGGACCGAACTGTCTCACGACGTTCTGAACCCAGCTCGCGTACCGCTTTAATGGGCGAACAGCCCAACCCTTGGGACCGACTACAGCCCCAGGATGCGATGAGCCGACATCGAGGTGCCAAACCTCCCCGTCGATGTGGACTCTTGGGGGAGATAAGCCTGTTATCCCCGGGGTAGCTTTTATCCGTTGAGCGATGGCCCTTCCATGCGGAACCACCGGATCACTAAGCCCGACTTTCGTCCCTGCTCGACTTGTAGGTCTCGCAGTCAAGCTCCCTTGTGCCTTTACACTCTACGAATGATTTCCAACCATTCTGAGGGAACCTTTGGGCGCCTCCGTTACTCTTTAGGAGGCGACCGCCCCAGTCAAACTGCCCACCTGACACTGTCTCCCACCCCGATAAGGGGCGCGGGTTAGAATTTCAATACAGCCAGGGTAGTATCCCACCAACGCCTCCACCGAAGCTAGCGCTCCGGCTTCTCAGGCTCCTACCTATCCTGTACAAGCTGTACCAAAATTCAATATCAGGCTGCAGTAAAGCTCCACGGGGTCTTTCCGTCCTGTCGCGGGTAACCTGCATCTTCACAGGTACTATAATTTCACCGAGTCTCTCGTTGAGACAGTGCCCAGATCGTTACACCTTTCGTGCGGGTCGGAACTTACCCGACAAGGAATTTCGCTACCTTAGGACCGTTATAGTTACGGCCGCCGTTTACTGGGGCTTCGGTTCAAAGCTTCGCTTGCGCTAACCTCTCCCCTTAACCTTCCAGCACCGGGCAGGTGTCAGCCCCTATACTTCGCCTTGCGGCTTCGCAGAGACCTGTGTTTTTGCTAAACAGTCGCCTGGGCCTATTCACTGCGGCTTTTCTGGGCTATTCACCCTAAAAAGCACCCCTTCTCCCGAAGTTACGGGGTCATTTTGCCGAGTTCCTTAACGAGAGTTCTCTCGCACACCTTAGGATTCTCTCCTCGCCTACCTGTGTCGGTTTGCGGTACGGGCACCTTACATCTCACTAGAGGCTTTTCTTGGCAGCGTGGAATCAGGAACTTCGGTACTATATTTCCCTCGCCATCACAGCTCCGCCTTAATGGAAACGGGATTTGCCTCGTTTCCGGCCTAACTGCTTGGACGCGCATATCCAACAGCGCGCTTACCCTATCCTTCTGCGTCCCCCCATCGTTCAAACGATGTATAGGTGGTACAGGAATATCAACCTGTTGTCCATCGCCTACGCCTTTCGGCCTCGGCTTAGGTCCCGACTAACCCTGAGCGGACGAGCCTTCCTCAGGAAACCTTAGGCATTCGGTGGAAGGGATTCTCACCCTTCTTTCGCTACTCATACCGGCATTCTCACTTCTAAGCGCTCCACCAGTCCTTCCGGTCTGACTTCAACGCCCTTAGAACGCTCTCCTACCATCGACACCATACGGTGTCAATCCACAGCTTCGGTGATACGTTTAGCCCCGGTACATTTTCGGCGCGGAGTCACTCGACCAGTGAGCTATTACGCACTCTTTAAATGATGGCTGCTTCTGAGCCAACATCCTGGTTGTCTAAGCAACTCCACATCCTTTTCCACTTAACGTATACTTTGGGACCTTAGCTGGTGGTCTGGGCTGTTTCCCTTTCGACTACGGATCTTATCACTCGCAGTCTGACTCCCAAGAATAAGTATTTGGCATTCGGAGTTTGACTGAATTCGGTAACCCGTTGGGGGCCCCTAGTCCAATCAGTGCTCTACCTCCAATACTCTCATCTTGAGGCTAGCCCTAAAGCTATTTCGGAGAGAACCAGCTATCTCCAGGTTCGATTGGAATTTCTCCGCTACCCACACCTCATCCCCGCACTTTTCAACGTGCGTGGGTTCGGGCCTCCATTCAGTGTTACCTGAACTTCACCCTGGACATGGGTAGATCACCTGGTTTCGGGTCTACGACCTCATACTCATTCGCCCTATTCAGACTCGCTTTCGCTGCGGCTCCGTCTTATCAACTTAACCTCGCATGAAATCGTAACTCGCCGGTTCATTCTACAAAAGGCACGCCATTACCCATTAACGGGCTTTGACTACTTGTAGGCACACGGTTTCAGGATCTATTTCACTCCCCTTCCGGGGTGCTTTTCACCTTTCCCTCACGGTACTGGTTCACTATCGGTCACTAGGTAGTATTTAGCCTTGGGAGATGGTCCTCCCTGCTTCCGACGGGATTTCTCGTGTCCCGCCGTACTCAGGATCCACTCAGGAGGGAACGAAGTTTCAACTACAGGGTTTTTACCTTCTTTGACGGACCTTTCCAGATCACTTCATTTACCCCGTTCCTTTGTAACTCCATGTTGAGTGTCCTACAACCCCAAGAGGCAAGCCTCTTGGTTTGGGCTAATTCCGTTTCGCTCGCCGCTACTCAGGAAATCGCATTTGCTTTCTCTTCCTCCGGGTACTTAGATGTTTCAGTTCCCCGGGTCTGCCTTCAGTACCCTATGTATTCAGGTAAAGATACTGTTCCATTACGAACAGTGGGTTTCCCCATTCGGAAATCTCCGGATCAAAGCTTACTTACAGCTCCCCGAAGCATATCGGTGTTAGTCCCGTCCTTCATCGGCTCCTAGTGCCAAGGCATCCACCGTGCGCCCTTTCTAACTTAACCGTTAAAAAAGATCTTACTGATGCTTTGAAAAAATTAATTGCCTTCTATCTATTATCTAGTTTTCAAGGAACAAGTTGTCCCAATCACAACGTGATTGTTTCAATTGGTGGAGCCTAGCGGGATCGAACCGCTGACCTCCTGCGTGCAAGGCAGGCGCTCTCCCAGCTGAGCTAAGGCCCCATTATAGGGAAATGAATGGTGGGCCTAAATGGACTCGAACCATCGACCTCACGCTTATCAGGCGTGCGCTCTAACCAGCTGAGCTATAGGCCCATTCACATAAAATAATAAGCTTCTGCTTCCCAAGCTTATCGCGGGATTACTATTTAATTGAATGAATTACTCATTCAAAACTGAACAAAACAAAAGCGCTCTCGTATTTATCCTTAGAAAGGAGGTGATCCAGCCGCACCTTCCGATACGGCTACCTTGTTACGACTTCACCCCAATCATCTGTCCCACCTTAGGCGGCTGGCTCCATAAAGGTTACCTCACCGACTTCGGGTGTTACAAACTCTCGTGGTGTGACGGGCGGTGTGTACAAGGCCCGGGAACGTATTCACCGCGGCATGCTGATCCGCGATTACTAGCGATTCCGGCTTCATGTAGGCGAGTTGCAGCCTACAATCCGAACTGAGAATGGCTTTATGGGATTCGCTTACCTTCGCAGGTTTGCAGCCCTTTGTACCATCCATTGTAGCACGTGTGTAGCCCAGGTCATAAGGGGCATGATGATTTGACGTCATCCCCACCTTCCTCCGGTTTGTCACCGGCAGTCACCTTAGAGTGCCCAACTGAATGCTGGCAACTAAGATCAAGGGTTGCGCTCGTTGCGGGACTTAACCCAACATCTCACGACACGAGCTGACGACAACCATGCACCACCTGTCACTCTGTCCCCCGAAGGGGAACGCCCTATCTCTAGGGTTGTCAGAGGATGTCAAGACCTGGTAAGGTTCTTCGCGTTGCTTCGAATTAAACCACATGCTCCACCGCTTGTGCGGGCCCCCGTCAATTCCTTTGAGTTTCAGCCTTGCGGCCGTACTCCCCAGGCGGAGTGCTTAATGCGTTAGCTGCAGCACTAAAGGGCGGAAACCCTCTAACACTTAGCACTCATCGTTTACGGCGTGGACTACCAGGGTATCTAATCCTGTTTGCTCCCCACGCTTTCGCGCCTCAGTGTCAGTTACAGACCAGAAAGTCGCCTTCGCCACTGGTGTTCCTCCAAATCTCTACGCATTTCACCGCTACACTTGGAATTCCACTTTCCTCTTCTGCACTCAAGTTCCCCAGTTTCCAATGACCCTCCACGGTTGAGCCGTGGGCTTTCACATCAGACTTAAGGAACCACCTGCGCGCGCTTTACGCCCAATAATTCCGGACAACGCTTGCCACCTACGTATTACCGCGGCTGCTGGCACGTAGTTAGCCGTGGCTTTCTGGTTAGGTACCGTCAAGGTACCAGCAGTTACTCTGGTACTTGTTCTTCCCTAACAACAGAACTTTACGACCCGAAGGCCTTCTTCGTTCACGCGGCGTTGCTCCGTCAGACTTTCGTCCATTGCGGAAGATTCCCTACTGCTGCCTCCCGTAGGAGTCTGGGCCGTGTCTCAGTCCCAGTGTGGCCGATCACCCTCTCAGGTCGGCTACGCATCGTCGCCTTGGTGAGCCATTACCTCACCAACTAGCTAATGCGCCGCGGGCCCATCTATAAGTGACAGCTAGAGGCCGTCTTTCCATCTTCTCTCATGCGAGAAAAGAACGTATCCGGTATTAGCTCCGGTTTCCCGAAGTTATCCCAGTCTTATAGGCAGGTTGCCCACGTGTTACTCACCCGTCCGCCGCTAATCTCAGGGAGCAAGCTCCCATCGATTCGCTCGACTTGCATGTATTAGGCACGCCGCCAGCGTTCGTCCTGAGCCAGGATCAAACTCTCCGAAGAAATGTTTGACTTGCTCATTTTGCTTTTTTGATAGTGTGTGCTCACTTTTAAAAATTAACGTTGGCGCTTTGTTTTGTTCAGTTTTCAAAGAGCAATTTCAGTGTCGTTTATCTCGTAAGCGACTTCATTATCTTACCATCCATTTAATCTTATGTCAACATTTATTTTATATTGTTTTTTCGATTGAATGTTATGGTTGTCGTTGTTGGCGACTCCTAATATATTATCAGTTTGTTTATTTCTCGTCAATAGTTAAATCAAGATTTTGCAAAAAAACATTAATACACTTCTAACTTATATATAGATAAAAGCCTCAAGACAATATCCTTGAGGCTTTTATTGCCTTTAATATTCAATCAGATTCCCCTTAAATAATCCAGTAACCAATGGCAGCCAACGCCGCGACTCCCGGTATTCCAAGCAGACCGGCAACTGCTGAAGTGGCGAGATTAATGGGTACATGAATGCCCGCTTGATTCCCTAGCGTATTCAAAAAAAACAGAAAGACCGCACCAATAATAATCTTTATTACCCCCTGCCCTAGAAACCGAATGGGTTTTATAGGTGCACCGATAATGAGGAGCATTAAGATCAAGCCTCCAACTACGGCAACAAAAACAACTGGTTCCACAACTCATTCCTCCCCGTAAGCTTGTACTACACTTATATGAAGGGAGTCTTGGTTTAAGAACTCAACCCAATAAAAAGTGGTTATAAAGGGTATTCCTTTATAACCACTCTGCTATTATCGTTGAATGCGGACGTTTCTTCTTTTTACTTCTCTAAATAAGTAAAAATATTTTACTTCCGCTAGTCTTGCTTGTGCAATTACTTCCTCAGATGGGTCTACGCTTTTTTCAAGTAAAGATTTTTGATTATGCCAATTCCGTTTCAATTGTTCAAGCTCTTCAATTAATGCCTCATTGAATTCATTTCGAAGTCGCTTTTTTTTACGAAAGAACAAGTGAAGTCCTCCCAGCTATCTTATATTTCTCTTCTTCCTTCTATTGCTTTTGATAGCGTCACTTCATCCGCATACTCCAGATCTCCGCCAACAGGAAGTCCATGGGCAATTCTTGTCACCTTAATCCCTGAAGGTCTGAGCAGCCGCGAAATATACATGGCAGTTGCTTCTCCTTCAATATTAGGATTAGTAGCCAAAATGACCTCCTGCACTGTTTCGTCCTGCAGGCGCTTTAATAAATCGGGAATATTTATATCTTCCGGACCGATTCCGTCCATCGGTGAAATACTGCCATGTAGTACATGGTATAAGCCATTGAACTCTCTCATTTTTTCCATCGCTATTACATCTTTTGGGTCCTGTACGACACAGATTAAACTTCTATCTCTCCTTTGATCCTCGCAGATATAACAGGGATCCTGATCTGTGATATGACCACAGACTGAACAATACGTCAGATTCCGCTTAGCATTTACCAGCGCTTTTGCAAAATCCAAAACAGTATCTTCCTTCATACTTAACACATGAAAGGCTAATCGCGCAGCCGTTTTCGGCCCAATCCCCGGCAATTTCATAAAGCTGTCAATAAGCTTGGAAATCGGTTCTGGATAATGCATCAAATTCCTCCTAAAAATTTCAAAAGAAACCTCCTGAAAGGAAGTTTCTTTTGAACTTGCTTAAAACATACCTGGAAGGTTCATTCCTTTAGTAAATTGCCCCATCGTCTGGTTTGTCAGTTCTTCTGCTTTTTTCAGAGCATCATTGGTAGCAGCTAATACTAAATCCTGAAGCATATCGATATCATCTGGGTCAACAACTTCTGGTTTGATGATTACATCAACTATTTCTTTATGGCCTGTCACGATAACTGTTACCATTCCACCGCCTGCAGTACCTTCAATCTTTTTTTCACCTAGCTCTTCTTGTGCCTCTGCCATCTTCTTTTGCATCTTCTGCATTTGTTTCATCATGTTTTGCATATTACCACCGCGCATACCCATTTTTCCTACCTCCAATTATTCTTTAATTTCAAGTAAATCATCGCCGACTAATTTTCTAGCCTCTGCTATAAAGGGGTCTTCTTCTTTTGATTCCGTTTCTTCTGTACCTTCGAACTGCTGTGTTGAAATAAAGTCCTCCCGCAACCTCTGCCATTGGCTCTCTGGAACTCCAGCTATCTCCATACGCCGACCAGTTAATTGCTGCATGATTGAGGCAATCACTTCCACGAAACGGTTATTTTCCATTGCCATTTGACAATGGATATCATATTTGAATTTTACCACAAAAGCCTCAGTTGACGCAGCAACAGGTTCTGCTTCCGTTAATAAAGCTGCTAATGACTTTTGGTTTTGCTGACCTAATTGTTCAAGTACTTCGCCCCACTTGCTTTTCACTACATTCAAATCTGGTTTCGTTGCTTGTTTTAAAACTTGATTAATCTTGCCTGTTGGCGCTTTATAAGCCTTTTTTATAACCCGCTGTGATTTTACCTGTTCTGCAGGCTTTTCTGCCACAGCCGCTGAGATGCCACTTCTCTGTATTTCCTGTAATTTAACTTCCAAATCCTCTATTTTCTGAAGCAATTGTTGAATCTGCCCATTGTCCATTTGATTTGATCTCTGCTCATTACATAATTTCACAAGGGCCACTTCAAGGAAAATTCTTGGATGATTTGTCCATTTCATATCCTGCTGTGTTTGATTAAAACTTTCAATAATGGAATAAATCGATTCAGAAGAGATGACTTCTGATAATTCTTTAAATTGCGGATCGATTAACACACGCTCAAAGGATTCAGCGAGAGCTGGTGCTGTTTGGTACAACAACATATCACGGAAATAATAAATCATGTCTTCAATAAACCGAGCTGGGTCTTTTCCCATAGCCAACAATTCATCAAGTACTTCAAGTGCCACTGCTACTTCTTTATCATAAATTGATTTTGCCAACCGACTTAAGAATGCCTGCGAAACAGAACCAGTGACAGTCAATGCATCTTCTACAGATACCGTCTCTGAACTGAATGAAATTGCCTGATCAAGCAAGCTTAGCGCATCACGCATCCCGCCTTCAGCTGCTCTCGCAATAATATGCAAGGCCTGTTCATCACATGAAACCCCTGTTTCAGCAATGATTTGAGCCATACGCCCAACAATATCCTGCGGCTGAATTCTTTTGAAATCAAACCGTTGACAACGCGAAATAATCGTTAGCGGAATCTTATGAGGTTCAGTCGTTGCTAATATAAAAATAACGTGCTTTGGCGGTTCTTCCAATGTTTTTAATAACGCATTGAAGGCCCCTTGTGAAAGCATATGTACCTCATCAATAATATAAACTTTATATGTAGCCGCATTCGGTGCATATTTGACCTTATCACGAATGTCACGGATTTCTTCGACACCATTATTGGATGCTGCATCAATTTCAATAACATCTGATATGGAGCCATCAGTGATTCCGCGGCAGGTAGCACATTCGTTACAGGGTTCACTTATCGGGGCATGCTCACAATTCACTGCTTTTGCAAGAATTTTGGCAGCGCTCGTTTTCCCTGTCCCACGTGGACCGGAGAATAAATAGGCATGCGAAACCTTTTGCCCGATTAGGGCATTCTGCAACGTTTTTGTTACATGTTCCTGCCCAACTACATCAATAAATTGTTGTGGCCGCCATACCCGGTATAATGCTTGATACCCCACGGAAATCCCTCCTTATTTTCTCCATCTTGTTTATTATACATTACTGATTTCCTTATTTTCAAAGTCAGCTTAAAGAAAACTCACTGATTGTCATATTCTTTTCAAGATTTACAACTAATTTAACTTCTTAACGTGCAAAAAAACTCACCCGATACGAATGAGTTTTTTGATTATGTAAAATAACTGCCGTGCACCTTCTGTCGATTAGCAACCATAAGCGTTACTTAAGCAGTTAGCTCGGCCCAGGCAACCCTGCGGCACATGAGAACTTCCACTTAATGCTGCTTCCTTCCGGACCTGACATGGTTCATGGAGACCCATTGCGCAGGACCCGGGCGTCAACACCACTTACTTAAGGCAGACCCTACAGTACGCTAACCTCGAGAAGGAATTCAACCTCGCTAGAGCGGATTGCGAGTACAGGGCACCGCTACCTCCCCGTCTAGCACGGCAAATGTAATACCAATTTTCATAGCGTCATATCGACGCATAATTCATTATACTAAGGTAACAAAAAAAACGCAAGCCTTGTTCATTGAACTGTCTATTTCCCTAATCTTTAGATAAGGAAAAGGCAGGCACAGCAAGTATTCAGAGAAGGTTATTAATTTTCTTCCAAATTTTTAAGTGCTTTTTCCTTTTTCAAGGTTTTCTTTCGATTCCTAAGCTCTTTAAAAAAGGCTGTCAGGATCCCTCCGCACTCGTCCCGCAACACACCGCTTGTAACCTCACATTGATGGTTGAAGCGTTCGTCTTGAAGTAAATCCATAAATGTCCCTGCACAGCCTGCCTTTGGATCATGGGCGCCAAAAACGACCCTTTTCACCCTCGATTGCAGAATAGCCCCAGCACACATAGGGCAAGGTTCCAACGTTACATAAAGTGTCGCCTTCTCAAGGCGCCAACTACCAAGTGAACCACAAGCCTCATTAATCGCAAGTAACTCCGCGTGGGCAGTAGCATTCTGCTCTGTTTCCCGCAGGTTATGCCCCCTCGAAACTATTTGATCATCTATCACAATTAAAGCTCCAATCGGCACTTCGTTCAACATCTGCGCCTTTTCAGCTTCCTTTAAAGCCAATTTCATGTAATAGGCATCATCTTTCATAAAAAAACCCCCTCATATTAAGTAGGAGTAAACAGACAAATATAAGACAAAATAAAGGTCATACTACTTATTCTAATGAATAGTAACGCAAGCGACCTACCGGCTGCAAGTAAATTCAAACAATATAAGGAGGATATACTATGAATAAATCTACTTCCCCTTCCTTTGCTTTGCTTATCATTGATATAATTAATGATTTTAATTTCAATCACGGTGACATGCTCCTTGAACATACGAAGCTTATCATCGAGCCAATACTGAAGTTGAAAAAGCACATGAAAGAAAAGGGATTCCCTATCATTTATATCAATGACCATTATGATTTATGGCAGGCTGACTTCGATAAGATTATCGACACCTGTAAAAATACAGGAAATGCTCAGCTAATTGAAAAAATCAAACCACAAAAAGATGAGTTCTTTCTCATCAAACCGAAGCATTCGGCTTTTTATGGGACTGCCCTCAATACACTGCTTAAACAACTGAAGGTGGAAACCTTAATACTTACCGGCATTGCTGGTAACATCTGTGTGTTATTCACGGCTAATGATGCCTATATGCGAGAGTACCAATTATGGATCCCTGAGGATTGTATCGCTTCTGCATCAAAAGAAGATAACCTTTATGCGTTAACAATGATGAATCATGTTCTCAAAGCTTCCACACAAAAAAGCGGAGACGTTTAGATTGAAAGACTCCGCCCAACTAGGCACTGACATTCCACTACCCTCGCATGACACTCCTAAATTCTCCTTCATTAACACCGGACAAAAATATCACTTAAGCTTCAAGTCTGTGATACAATATCTCTTGGCTGAAAAACCTAATAAACTGGGAGTTTCAGTCCGATACCTCATTGAAGGAGGACAGAATGGATGAAAACCACCCCATTTATCACTGTCGAAGGTCCAATCGGTGTAGGGAAAACATCACTAGCAAAAGTTATCGCTGACCATTTCCAAATTTCACTATTAAAGGAAATTGTTGATGAGAATCCATTTCTCGGGAAATTTTATAACAATATCGATGAGTGGAGCTTTCAAACAGAAATGTTTTTTCTATGTAACCGTTACAAGCAATTAGAAGATATTGAAACGAAGTTCCTTACTAATGACCAAGCCGTAGTGGCTGATTACCATATATTCAAGAACTTAATATTTGCTGAACGTACGTTAAAAAACGGACAATACAATAAATACCTTGAAATATTCAATATCTTAACTCGAGATATGCCAAAACCAAATATGGTTATTTATTTAAACGCAAGTATAGATACTCTTCTGTCCCGAATCGGCAAAAGAGGACGTGAATTCGAAAAAAACATCAGCTCCCATTATTTAGAGCAGTTATCTTCGGATTATCAAACATTTATGGAAACGTTTGAGAAACAGCACCCTGACATACCTGTTCTTACATTTAATGGAGATGAATTGGACTTCGTTGGGAATAGGAATGACTTGAACACGATAATCATCCAAATAGAGAATGCCCTGCAAAAAGGAGTACAGCCACATGAACTTACGAAAGAAGTATAATATTCCAAACAACGCCGTCATTACGATAGCAGGGACGGTTGGTGTAGGTAAATCGACCATGACCAATGCATTAGCGAATGCCCTACAATTTAGGACATCTTTTGAAAAGGTTGATACGAACCCCTACCTGGATAAATTTTACGATGATTTTGATCGTTGGAGTTTCCACCTGCAAATCTACTTCCTCGCTGAACGGTTTAAAGAGCAGAAAAAAATCTTTGAATATGGCGGCGGTTTTATCCAAGATCGTTCCATCTACGAAGACACAGGAATTTTTGCAAAGATGCATTATGAAAAAGGGACAATGAACGAAGTAGACTACGAAACGTACACAAGCCTATTCAACGCGATGGTAATGACACCCTACTTCCCTCATCCTGACTTGCTTATCTATCTCGAGGGATCACTTGATGATATCCTCGACCGGATCCAAGAACGGGGGCGGCCAATGGAACAGCACACTCCTATTGAGTATTGGAAGGAAATGCACGGCCGTTACGAAGAATGGATTGATCAATTTAATGCATGTCCAGTCCTTCGATTAAATATTAATGAATATGACCTTATGCAAGATGAGAATAGTATTGAACCTCTTATAAAACGGATCGCAGAATATATGGAGCAAACCAGATTATTACGAAAAATATAAAAAATAAAAACCACCGGGAATTCCGGTGGTTTTTATTATATTAGAAAACAAAAATCCCGTTACATTTCTGTAACGGAATTCAACGATATCCAATTTATGCGCTGTGGTTATTAATAAGTTATGGAGGAGGTAGAGGGATTCGAACCCCCGCGGGATTTGACTCCCCTGTCGGTTTTCAAGACCGATCCCTTCAGCCGAACTTGGGTATACCTCCGTATCAACATTTATTATAATACATTGAATCAAAATCAAAGTCAAGCACTCTTAGAACATTTTTTTAAAATAATTATTAAACCAGATAAAAAAAAGAACAGCTTCTCTATTACGAGAAACTGTTCCTTTTATACTTTTGAAACATTATGGTTTAATGACTTCCGCACCGCGCATATAAGGTCGTAATACTTCAGGGATGACAACACTGCCATCTTCCTGCTGATAATTTTCCAATAGTGCGGCAACTGTCCGGCCGATTGCCAATCCTGACCCATTTAGTGTATGAATATGTTCTGGTTTCCCTTTAACATCACGGCGGAAACGGATATTAGCCCGTCTAGCCTGGAATGCTTCGAAGTTACTACAAGAAGAAATTTCGCGATACGTTCCATAGCTCGGGATCCAGACTTCGATATCATACTTTTTCGCAGCAGTGAAACCAAGATCGCCTGTACACATGCTTAATACTCGATAAGGAAGGCCTAGCAATTGAAGGACTTTTTCAGCATGTCCTGTAAGGTTTTCCAATTCTGCATAAGAGTCTTCTGGCTTTACAAACTTCACTAATTCCACTTTATTAAACTGGTGCTGGCGAATTAACCCACGAGTATCGCGACCAGCAGAACCTGCTTCTGAACGGAAAGATGCACTGTATGCTGCATAGCTTATCGGCAGATCGTCTATGCTTAGGATTTCATCACGATGGAAATTTGTCACAGGCACTTCAGCTGTTGGAATCAAGAAATAATCGTCGCTCTCAATACGGAAAGCATCTTCCTCGAATTTAGGTAACTGACCTGTGCCTGTCATGCTTGCACGGTTCACCATATATGGAGGCAGCATTTCTTCATATCCATGTTCTTCAACATGAAGGTCGAGCATAAAACTAATTAACGCACGCTCTAAACGAGCACCGAGACCTCTATAAAAAACAAATCGGCTTCCGGTTACTTTTGCTGCCCGTTCAAAATCAAGGATTCCTAAATCTCCAGCCACATCCCAATGTGGTTTCGGTTCAAACTTAAATTGCGGCAATTCGCCCCATTTACGGATTTCAACATTATCATCTTCCGTTTCACCCACTGGTACACTTTCATGTGGAATATTAGGGATAGAAAGCAGCAGCGTTCCTAACTGGGATTCTACTTCACGAAGTTCATCATCAAATCCTTTGATTTGATCACCAACCTCACGCATTTCCACAATCAACTGGTCTGCATCTTTTTTCTCCCGTTTCAATACAGCTACTTGCTGTGAAACTTCATTCCGTTTACTTTTCAGTTTTTCTGTATCAGCAATTAAAGATCGACGCTTCACGTCTAACTCCTCAAATTTACCTAAATCAGTTAAATCTTCTCCTCTAAATTGCAGAACACGTTTCACTTCTTCAAAATTATTTCGTACATATTTCAAATCCAACATTTACAGTTCCTCCTCATTTATGATTTGATAATTTATCAGAGAACGCAAAAAACTCCCGTCCCCTGAAGAAGGGACGAGAGTTAACCCGCGTTGCCACCCTAGTTGAAGGCATATGAAAAACACCTTCCACTTATCACGATAACGGCTTTTAACCGAAAGTAATTACTGACCCAATTAAGGTGTTCCATACTCTGCTCCAGGAGGGATTCACAAAACTCTAACACCGATTTCCACCAGCCATCGGCTCTCTTTAGAAAGAAATATTTGTTACTATATCCTGTCATGGCTTTCTCATAATCAAATTCTTTTCCATAATGTACTATAATTTTATACATTACGCAACCGTTTTATACACGAAACTTAAAACCAGCCTTTTACAGTAGAAGATACACTGCTCCATACATCACCAAAGAATCCACCAACTGCTCGCATTGATAACACAAACCAGTTTGCTTTTTCAACAGATTCTGCAGCTACGACGTCAACTTTCGCTGAATCCCCGTTAATATACCCGTAATCTTTACCATTTTTAGGAGTAACAGTGATGTAGCCAACCTTCTCACCTTTTTTGATTGGTGCAGTCAACTTACCGTCTTTGTCCAATTTGTTTTTATCAATCACTAATTCTGTTTTATAGTTTTCTTTCTCACCATTCTCAACAAGCAGTTCAATCGCTTTTTTAGATTGGATATTAACATTTTTCTCCTTACCTTTAACTACCGAAAGGGTTTCTTTCCCTTTCACTTGGTAATTGGCAGGAAGAATTTTTTCTTTTTCAAATGTTGCATATGCATAGTCCATCAGCTTAGTACTATCCCTGAAGCGTTCATTTTTAGTAGTAGACTTCATAACCACTGTAATATAACGTTGACCATCTCGGATAACTGTCCCCGTATGACCATAACCGGCAAAGTCAGTAGAACCTGTTTTCAGACCGTCTACACCTTTATATTCAAAAATCAGACCAGGTAACATCCAGTTGAAGTTTGGATACTCTTTCCCATCACGGAACTTCAATTTAGAAATGCTGGCATACTTTAATACTTCCGGATAATCATTAATAAGACGATAAGCAAGAAGTGCAGTATCAGTTGCTGTCATTACATTTTCTTCATCTTTTTTACCAGTAGGATACTCCCCTAACAAATTAGAGTTATTCAAGCCGCTGGCATTGACGAATTTATGGTTTTTCAGACCTAGCTTTTTCGCTTTTTCGTTCATCAATTTCACAAAATTCTTTTCACTACCTGAAACTAGCTGAGCTAAGGCTACTGTCGCTGCATTTCCTGAATAGACAGCCATCGCTTGATATAGTTCCTTAACTGTATAATCTTCACCTTCTGTTAAACCAACATTCGACAAATTCGGTGCTTTTGAAAGATCATGTACATACTTATTTATTTTAACTTTTTGATCCCAAGTGATTTTCCCATTTTCAATTGACTCCATTATGATATATTCTGTCATCATTTTTGACATGGATGCAATCCCTAATACTTTATCGGCATTTTTTTCATACACGATTTGTCCTGTTTTACCATCTATAATGATGGCTGCCTCTGCCTTTAAACCTAAATTATCAGATTCAGCTTCAGCTTCCCCCGGTTGATAGGCAAATTGCGACATAACAAGAACAAAAACAAAAGTGAAAATGAGGGTAATCTTGCTGATTTTTTTCAATTTCCAATACCTCCAACTATTAAGCTTATCTCTATAACAAAAGAAGAAACTCTATCTATTTCCCTTAATCCTTGTTTAGTTTATCACAGAAGAAATAAAAAAAATAGACAGAGTCATCGGAGACCCTGCCTATTTTCACTTTAAATTTTAATGACAATTATAAGTTAAATTTATTACAATGAATAGTTCGGCGCTTCTTTTGTAATTTGAACATCATGTGGGTGACTTTCCCTTAACCCCGCACCAGTCATTTTAATAAATTGAGAGTTTTCTCTCAAATCTTCTAATGAAGCTGTACCGCAATATCCCATTCCTGAACGAATACCACCGATCAGTTGGAAAATAGTATCTGAAAGAGGTCCTTTATATGGAAGGCGTCCTTCTATGCCCTCTGGAACAAATTTCTTATTATCTTCCTGGAAGTAACGATCCTTAGAACCTTTTTCCATTGCTGCAACAGAACCCATTCCCCGGTACACTTTAAAACGGCGTCCTTGGAAGATTTCTGTTTCACCTGGGCTTTCAGTTACACCGGCAAGCATACTTCCAAGCATGACTGCGTGTCCACCTGCGGCTAGAGCTTTAACGATATCACCCGAGTATTTAATTCCGCCATCAGCGATAATTGTTTTTCCATGTTTCCTTGCTTCTGTTGCGCAATCGAAAACGGCCGTAATTTGAGGAACGCCTACACCAGCTACAACTCTTGTAGTACAAATAGATCCCGGTCCAATTCCCACTTTAACAACATCGGCTCCTGCTTCAATCAGTGCTTTCGTTCCTTCCGCAGTGGCCACGTTACCAGCGATGATAGTAAGTTCAGGATATTTCCCGCGAATCTCCTTTACTGCGTCAAGGACGCCTGCTGAATGACCATGAGCAGTATCAAGTACAATTGCATCTACTTGAGACTTAACAAGCATTTCTACACGCTTCATTGTATCTTTAGTCACACCGACAGCAGCACCTGCGAGTAATCTACCTTGCTTATCTTTTGCTGAATTAGGGAACTCAATAACTTTCTCGATATCCTTGATTGTAATAAGCCCTTTTAATACACCGTTATCGTCTACAAGAGGGAGTTTTTCAATTTTATACTTCTGAAGAATTTTCTCGGCTTGTTCCAAGTTAGTTCCAACTGGAGCTGTAACCAGATTCTCTATTGTCATAACACTAGAAATCTTCAAGGAAAAATCGGAAATAAATCGCAAATCACGGTTCGTAATAATACCAACAAGTTTTTGATCCTGTTCATTATTAACAACTGGTACACCCGAAATACGGTATTTACCCATTAAATGCTCTGCATCAAACACTTGGTGATCTGGTGTTAGGAAAAATGGATCTGTAATAACACCGCTTTCTGAACGTTTTACTTTATCAACTAATTCAGCTTGTGCTTCAATCGACATATTCTTATGAATAATACCTAACCCACCTTGACGAGCCATAGCAATTGCCATCTCTGCTTCTGTTACGGTATCCATTCCTGCACTGATGATAGGAAGGTTGAGCTTTAAATTCTCGGCTAAGTTGACTTGAAGGTTAACATCTTTCGGTAAAACCTCTGATTTCGCTGGAATTAATAGGACATCATCAAAGGTTAAACCTTCTTTTGCAAATTTATTTTCCCACATAATTTTCCCCTCCTGCTTAAAAATATTATTTGTAGGTTATCAATAGGACATACTACTGTCAAGAAGAGAAATAAATGTTAGATTATTCTATCAATTCAAAGGAGAGGCTGCAATGCCTGAAAACAATGATAATTTCGATAAATATATGCCTTTTTTTTCTGCATCTTCATCTCAACTTTTTTTACAAAAATGTTACACACATGAAAAAATAGAAGATGCAGAAATAAAAAGTTACGAAAACTGTTATCCTTTTATATACCATCTTGAACATGCGAAAACCTATTATAACCAGGCTGCTATAGCACCACTTTCTATCCAACCAATTTTATCCTTTTATGGATTTACCCAATTGTTAAAGGCCTGTCTACTTACCATCGATCCCAACTACCCGGAGTCCACTTCGTTGCTTGCTCATGGGGTAACTACAAGAAAGAGAAAAAAGCAACAATACGACTTTTTAAAAGATGAGGTAAAAACGCAAAAGAATGGACTTTTCACCTGTATTGCTGAAAAAATATTTAATTTAAAACATATGGAAGGTGAAAAATTTTCTATGGGAACGTTATTAAAGGAAATTCCAGATATGCAAAGCCTTGCATGGAATATTTCCCGTAAAAACTTTATACCTCTGTTACCTTCTTCTGATGGTTTTCAATTGCCTTCTACCATATTGGATAGCTATCAAATGACTAGTAGCCGCTTTGAGGAGTTTTTGACATCAAAAATAAATCAAATATATCACCTTACAGAAACTCCTGGAAAACTGCTAATACAAACAGATAAAGTTCTTGTTTATAATGCTCCTTCTCCTATACGGTATAACTTGGTAGAGGAACAATTCATGTTATCCCTCAATAAAAGTTCGTCGGCTTTTTTATTACCTGAACTTTTGATTCATTATTTAATCTCTTATAACCTAAGTATAATAGCTCGTTATGAAACAGAATGGTGGGCAGAGTTGATGAAAACTATGCCTAATGATGATTACCCCTGTATAGTGCAATTCCTTAAAATAAGCCAATCTAAGGTACCATTTTTAATATTTGAATGGATTAGGTCTGAAAGGTTCAACCCCTGATTATTCTAACTACCTTCCAATAGGAAATGACTTATGGAAAATCTGATATACGAAAAAGACCAGCCAAGGATGGCTGATCTTTTTGAATGGCTTGGCGGCGTCCTACTCTCACAGGGGGAAACCCCCAACTACCATCGGCGCTGAAGAGCTTAACTGCCGTGTTCGGAATGGGAACGGGTGTGACCTCTTCGCTATCGCCACCAAACAATAAAGGAACGTTGTTCCTTCAAAACTAGATAATAAGAAGGTATTTCATTTTTTAAAGCGTGGTTAAGTCCTCGATCTATTAGTATCAGTCAGCTCCACATGTCGCCACGCTTCCACCTCTGACCTATCAACCTGATCATCTTTCAGGGATCTTACTAGCTTGCGCTATGGGAAATCTCATCTCGAGGGGGGCTTCATGCTTAGATGCTTTCAGCACTTATCCCGTCCGCACGTAGCTACCCAGCTATGCCTTTGGCAAGACAACTGGTACACCAGCGGTGCGTCCATCCCGGTCCTCTCGTACTAAGGACAGCTCCTCTCAAATTTCCTGCGCCCGCGACGGATAGGGACCGAACTGTCTCACGACGTTCTGAACCCAGCTCGCGTACCGCTTTAATGGGCGAACAGCCCAACCCTTGGGACCGACTACAGCCCCAGGATGCGATGAGCCGACATCGAGGTGCCAAACCTCCCCGTCGATGTGGACTCTTGGGGGAGATAAGCCTGTTATCCCCGGGGTAGCTTTTATCCGTTGAGCGATGGCCCTTCCATGCGGAACCACCGGATCACTAAGCCCGACTTTCGTCCCTGCTCGACTTGTAGGTCTCGCAGTCAAGCTCCCTTGTGCCTTTACACTCTACGAATGATTTCCAACCATTCTGAGGGAACCTTTGGGCGCCTCCGTTACTCTTTAGGAGGCGACCGCCCCAGTCAAACTGCCCACCTGACACTGTCTCCCACCCCGATAAGGGGCGCGGGTTAGAATTTCAATACAGCCAGGGTAGTATCCCACCAACGCCTCCACCGAAGCTAGCGCTCCGGCTTCTCAGGCTCCTACCTATCCTGTACAAGCTGTACCAAAATTCAATATCAGGCTGCAGTAAAGCTCCACGGGGTCTTTCCGTCCTGTCGCGGGTAACCTGCATCTTCACAGGTACTATAATTTCACCGAGTCTCTCGTTGAGACAGTGCCCAGATCGTTACACCTTTCGTGCGGGTCGGAACTTACCCGACAAGGAATTTCGCTACCTTAGGACCGTTATAGTTACGGCCGCCGTTTACTGGGGCTTCGGTTCAAAGCTTCGCTTGCGCTAACCTCTCCCCTTAACCTTCCAGCACCGGGCAGGTGTCAGCCCCTATACTTCGCCTTGCGGCTTCGCAGAGACCTGTGTTTTTGCTAAACAGTCGCCTGGGCCTATTCACTGCGGCTTTTCTGGGCTATTCACCCTAAAAAGCACCCCTTCTCCCGAAGTTACGGGGTCATTTTGCCGAGTTCCTTAACGAGAGTTCTCTCGCACACCTTAGGATTCTCTCCTCGCCTACCTGTGTCGGTTTGCGGTACGGGCACCTTACATCTCACTAGAGGCTTTTCTTGGCAGCGTGGAATCAGGAACTTCGGTACTATATTTCCCTCGCCATCACAGCTCCGCCTTAATGGAAACGGGATTTGCCTCGTTTCCGGCCTAACTGCTTGGACGCGCATATCCAACAGCGCGCTTACCCTATCCTTCTGCGTCCCCCCATCGTTCAAACGATGTATAGGTGGTACAGGAATATCAACCTGTTGTCCATCGCCTACGCCTTTCGGCCTCGGCTTAGGTCCCGACTAACCCTGAGCGGACGAGCCTTCCTCAGGAAACCTTAGGCATTCGGTGGAAGGGATTCTCACCCTTCTTTCGCTACTCATACCGGCATTCTCACTTCTAAGCGCTCCACCAGTCCTTCCGGTCTGACTTCAACGCCCTTAGAACGCTCTCCTACCATCGACACCATACGGTGTCAATCCACAGCTTCGGTGATACGTTTAGCCCCGGTACATTTTCGGCGCGGAGTCACTCGACCAGTGAGCTATTACGCACTCTTTAAATGATGGCTGCTTCTGAGCCAACATCCTGGTTGTCTAAGCAACTCCACATCCTTTTCCACTTAACGTATACTTTGGGACCTTAGCTGGTGGTCTGGGCTGTTTCCCTTTCGACTACGGATCTTATCACTCGCAGTCTGACTCCCAAGAATAAGTATTTGGCATTCGGAGTTTGACTGAATTCGGTAACCCGTTGGGGGCCCCTAGTCCAATCAGTGCTCTACCTCCAATACTCTCATCTTGAGGCTAGCCCTAAAGCTATTTCGGAGAGAACCAGCTATCTCCAGGTTCGATTGGAATTTCTCCGCTACCCACACCTCATCCCCGCACTTTTCAACGTGCGTGGGTTCGGGCCTCCATTCAGTGTTACCTGAACTTCACCCTGGACATGGGTAGATCACCTGGTTTCGGGTCTACGACCTCATACTCATTCGCCCTATTCAGACTCGCTTTCGCTGCGGCTCCGTCTTATCAACTTAACCTCGCATGAAATCGTAACTCGCCGGTTCATTCTACAAAAGGCACGCCATTACCCATTAACGGGCTTTGACTACTTGTAGGCACACGGTTTCAGGATCTATTTCACTCCCCTTCCGGGGTGCTTTTCACCTTTCCCTCACGGTACTGGTTCACTATCGGTCACTAGGTAGTATTTAGCCTTGGGAGATGGTCCTCCCTGCTTCCGACGGGATTTCTCGTGTCCCGCCGTACTCAGGATCCACTCAGGAGGGAACGAAGTTTCAACTACAGGGTTTTTACCTTCTTTGACGGACCTTTCCAGATCACTTCATTTACCCCGTTCCTTTGTAACTCCATGTTGAGTGTCCTACAACCCCAAGAGGCAAGCCTCTTGGTTTGGGCTAATTCCGTTTCGCTCGCCGCTACTCAGGAAATCGCATTTGCTTTCTCTTCCTCCGGGTACTTAGATGTTTCAGTTCCCCGGGTCTGCCTTCAGTACCCTATGTATTCAGGTAAAGATACTGTTCCATTACGAACAGTGGGTTTCCCCATTCGGAAATCTCCGGATCAAAGCTTACTTACAGCTCCCCGAAGCATATCGGTGTTAGTCCCGTCCTTCATCGGCTCCTAGTGCCAAGGCATCCACCGTGCGCCCTTTCTAACTTAACCGTTAAAAAAGATCTTACTGATGCTTTGAAAAAATTAATTGCCTTCTATCTATTATCTAGTTTTCAAGGAACAAATTGTCCCAATCACAACGTGATTGTTTCAATTGGTGGAGCCTAGCGGGATCGAACCGCTGACCTCCTGCGTGCAAGGCAGGCGCTCTCCCAGCTGAGCTAAGGCCCCATTATAGGGAAATGAATGGTGGGCCTAAATGGACTCGAACCATCGACCTCACGCTTATCAGGCGTGCGCTCTAACCAGCTGAGCTATAGGCCCATTCACATAAAATAATAAGCTTCTGCTTCCCAAGCTTATCGCGGGATTACTATTTAATTGAATGAATTACTCATTCAAAACTGAACAAAACAAAAGCGCTCTCGTATTTATCCTTAGAAAGGAGGTGATCCAGCCGCACCTTCCGATACGGCTACCTTGTTACGACTTCACCCCAATCATCTGTCCCACCTTAGGCGGCTGGCTCCATAAAGGTTACCTCACCGACTTCGGGTGTTACAAACTCTCGTGGTGTGACGGGCGGTGTGTACAAGGCCCGGGAACGTATTCACCGCGGCATGCTGATCCGCGATTACTAGCGATTCCGGCTTCATGTAGGCGAGTTGCAGCCTACAATCCGAACTGAGAATGGCTTTATGGGATTCGCTTACCTTCGCAGGTTTGCAGCCCTTTGTACCATCCATTGTAGCACGTGTGTAGCCCAGGTCATAAGGGGCATGATGATTTGACGTCATCCCCACCTTCCTCCGGTTTGTCACCGGCAGTCACCTTAGAGTGCCCAACTGAATGCTGGCAACTAAGATCAAGGGTTGCGCTCGTTGCGGGACTTAACCCAACATCTCACGACACGAGCTGACGACAACCATGCACCACCTGTCACTCTGTCCCCCGAAGGGGAACGCCCTATCTCTAGGGTTGTCAGAGGATGTCAAGACCTGGTAAGGTTCTTCGCGTTGCTTCGAATTAAACCACATGCTCCACCGCTTGTGCGGGCCCCCGTCAATTCCTTTGAGTTTCAGCCTTGCGGCCGTACTCCCCAGGCGGAGTGCTTAATGCGTTAGCTGCAGCACTAAAGGGCGGAAACCCTCTAACACTTAGCACTCATCGTTTACGGCGTGGACTACCAGGGTATCTAATCCTGTTTGCTCCCCACGCTTTCGCGCCTCAGTGTCAGTTACAGACCAGAAAGTCGCCTTCGCCACTGGTGTTCCTCCAAATCTCTACGCATTTCACCGCTACACTTGGAATTCCACTTTCCTCTTCTGCACTCAAGTTCCCCAGTTTCCAATGACCCTCCACGGTTGAGCCGTGGGCTTTCACATCAGACTTAAGGAACCACCTGCGCGCGCTTTACGCCCAATAATTCCGGACAACGCTTGCCACCTACGTATTACCGCGGCTGCTGGCACGTAGTTAGCCGTGGCTTTCTGGTTAGGTACCGTCAAGGTACCAGCAGTTACTCTGGTACTTGTTCTTCCCTAACAACAGAACTTTACGACCCGAAGGCCTTCTTCGTTCACGCGGCGTTGCTCCGTCAGACTTTCGTCCATTGCGGAAGATTCCCTACTGCTGCCTCCCGTAGGAGTCTGGGCCGTGTCTCAGTCCCAGTGTGGCCGATCACCCTCTCAGGTCGGCTACGCATCGTCGCCTTGGTGAGCCATTACCTCACCAACTAGCTAATGCGCCGCGGGCCCATCTATAAGTGACAGCTAGAGGCCGTCTTTCCATCTTCTCTCATGCGAGAAAAGAACGTATCCGGTATTAGCTCCGGTTTCCCGAAGTTATCCCAGTCTTATAGGCAGGTTGCCCACGTGTTACTCACCCGTCCGCCGCTAATCTCAGGGAGCAAGCTCCCATCGATTCGCTCGACTTGCATGTATTAGGCACGCCGCCAGCGTTCGTCCTGAGCCAGGATCAAACTCTCCGAAGAAATGTTTGACTTGCTCATTTTGCTTTTTTGATAGTGTGTGCTCACTTTAAAAAATTAACGTTGGCGCTTTGTTTTGTTCAGTTTTCAAAGAGCAATTTCAGTGTCGTTTATCTCGTAAGCGACTTTAATAATATATCAATTATATTATTTTTTGTCAACAACTTTTTTTCTCTCGCTGTCGACTTAGTTATTATATCTAGTATCACAAGTAATTGCAAGAGCTATTTTAAAATAAATAAAATACTTCGCCCAATTCTTTGGTTGTCTACTTAATATAGAAGAAGCTTACCTGATTAAATTAGTAAGCTTTTTCTATCATTATAAGATTTCCTCTATATATAACTCCCGATTTATCCCTAAATTAATTATTTGATCATTATCTACTACCTTAACTAGTGGCCTGGTTTGAGAACTTGGATCAATAAAAACAATTTCAGCAATAGATCCATTGTTCAACTTGACCTTACTTCCAATAGAAAAATTAGCTAATCCTGATAATAGTGTCTTAACGACCGCTAAATCAAATTTACCAAAGTCATCATGTAAAATCATTTCCATTACTTTAAATGGTGACTGTTTTTTCCTATATAACCTTTCAGAAGTCATGGCATGAAAAACGTCTGCAACTGCAATGATTTTTGAAAATAAGTGCATGGATTTAGTTTTTATTGTTTGGGGATAGCCAGTTCCATCTAACCTTCCATGATGCTCTAAAATAGCTAACTTCACACTATCCTTAATGATAGAACTATCTTTTATCATTTTATAGCTAAAAATGGGATGATTGTGGATTTCCTCATTTTCTTCGACAGTTAAACTCGTCGTTTTATTGAAAATCCTTGGTGACAGCTTAGCCATACCACAGTCAGCCAAACACCCTCCAATAGCTACTTGATAGACATCCGCTAAATCGCATTGAATTTTAAAGGCAATATATCCCCCTATTAATCCAGTTGAAATAGCATGATGATACATGTAATCTTCTTTATTGCAATAATGGTGCAGTATCAGAATGTTTCCTGGTTTCTCCAAGACTTTATCAACTAAAGGAATAAGAATTGAACGAATCATGGCTACCTCTACCTTGCTCCCAGCCTGCCAATTTTTAAATAAACTCTTATACGTTTGAACCGATTTCAGATATAAATTAGTAAAATTTGAAAACTCTTCTATTTCATCCAGTTCATTATCTATAACTTCTTTCGGTAAAAATTTTTTTCCATCAATTAATGTTTTTTCAACGCTAACCTCTGTTATTAAAAAGGCTTGCAAAGTCTTTATTAATTCCTTAGTCAATATTGTTTTTTCATACATGATAGGGCGGTCCGTAAGACCTTTAATATCTTTTGAAAGAATACATCCTTCAGCTAAATAGTGAGTTTTTACTAGCAAAACTGTTCACCTCTGTAACAGTTATTTAATGAATATCATTTTACTAGAAAAACATGGAACAAACTATAATTTTCGTGATTAAATACCTAAAAAAAAGCTTTTCATTAGTATGATACCTTTATCTTTCCTCAAAAAACATGACTATATACTCATCATTTGCATTATCTTTTAGAGAGACTTCGCCTGTAAACCCTCAATTACTTCATAAAAAAAGACCCAGCATAATGGCTGGGTCTCTATTATTAAACGATTATTCTTCCGTATCTTTTTCAGGTTCTTCGTTTTCGACTACTTCGTTAGAATCAGAATCTAAATCAATACTCGTTGGATTCTGTTCTATTCCTTCTTCTTGTTCAACGAATTCTTCTTTTTCTTCTTCTTCTCTTCCAACGATGGCCACCGTTGAAACATATTCATTGTCTGCAGATTCGAGACGAATGAGCTTAACACCCTGTGTATTACGACCCGTTTTAGAAATACCTTCGACTTCCATTCGGATTAACACACCAGCTGCTGTAATCAGCATCAAGTCCTCTTCTTCTCCTGTCACTGTTTTCACGGCAATAAGTTCACCATTTTTCTCTGTGACATTACATGTTTTTATCCCTTTACCACCACGGCTTTGAATACGGTATTCCTCAGCAGATGTCCGTTTTCCATAACCATTTTTCGTAACAATCAAAACTTCTTCATTTTCTTCAAGAATTTCCATACCGACTACTTCGTCATCCGCCCTTAAGGAAATCCCTTTTACTCCAGCTGCGGTACGTCCCATTGTGCGTACATCCGTTTCAGGGAAACGAATCATCATTCCGGCTTTTGTTCCGATAATAATCTGTTTCTCTCCATTCGTAAGACGTACAGAGATCAATTCATCATCTTCTCGTAGCCCTAAAGCAATTAAACCGTTATTGCGGATATTTGCAAAGGATGACAGTGGTGTACGCTTTGATATACCGTGTCTGGTTGTGAAGAATAAATACCAATCATCGACAAATTCCTTCACCGGTATGATTGCATTGACCCACTCACCTTTATCAACTTCTAGCAAATTGATAAGTGGCAGTCCTTTTGCCGTCCGGCCATATTCAGGAATTTCGTATCCTTTGGAACGATAGACTTTACCTTTATTAGTAAAGAATAATAGTGTGTCATGAGTTGAAGTTGTTAACAAGTGACCAACAAAGTCATCTGCATTCGTACCCATTCCCTGTATACCTCGACCTCCGCGTTTTTGGCTGCGGTACGTGGTTGCAGGCAAACGTTTAATATAACCGTTATGAGTCAATGTCACGATTATATTTTCCTCTGGAATCAAATCTTCATCTTCTAAGCTCTCAAAACCGACTAATGTAATTTCAGTTCTTCTTTTATCATTAAATCGTTCTTTAATTTCAAGAAGCTCTTCACGGATAATTTCAAGAACCTTTTCCTCATCAGCAAGGATAGCTTTATATTCTGCTATTAATGCCATTAATGCTTGATATTCATCTTCAATTTTTTCCCGTTCCAAACCGGTCAAGCGTTGTAAACGCATATCTAAAATTGCTTGTGCCTGTTTTTCAGAAAGTGAAAATTGTGTCATTAACCCTTCTCGGGCAATGTCTGTAGTTTGGGAACCACGGATTAATGTAATGACTGCATCCAAATTATCAAGGGCAATACGCAAACCTTCTAAAATATGAGCACGCGCTTCCGCTTTACGTAGTTCAAATTCAGTTCTACGACGTATAACTACCTGTTGATGCTCTAAGTAATAGTGCAGACATTGCTTTAAGTTCAATACTTTAGGCTGTCCATCCACCAGTGCAAGCAAGTTGATTCCGAAGGTTGTTTGCATTGCAGTGTGCTTATACAAGTTGTTTAAAAGGACATTTGCATTTACGTCCTTTCGTAGTTCCATAACAATACGCATACCGTTGCGATCTGATTCATCCCGTAAATCGGTAATACCTTCAATTTTCTTATCCCGAGCAAGTTCTGCAATTTTTTCAATTAATCTTGCTTTGTTCACTTGATAAGGGATTTCTTTAACTAGAATAACCTGTTTTCCATTGGACTTCTCTTCAATTTCGACTCTCGCCCTCTGAATGATTGACCCTTTTCCAGTTTCATAGGCTTTTCTAATTCCACTGCGCCCTAAAATTAACCCCGCAGTTGGAAAATCTGGACCAGGGATAAATTCCATCAATTCTGGAATCGTTATATCAGGATTCTTACTTAAAGCCAATACACCGTCAATTACCTCACCTAATTGATGGGGCGGAATATTGGTAGCCATTCCGACTGCTATCCCTGACGAACCATTCACTAATAAGTTTGGGAAACGGGCTGGCATAACAGCTGGTTCTCTTTCTGAACCATCATAGTTATCCTGATAGTTAACCGTATCCTTATTCAAATCACGAAGCAATTCCATCGAAATCTTTGACATTCTCGCTTCTGTATACCTCATGGCGGCCGCTTGGTCACCATCGACCGAACCGAAATTCCCGTGTCCATCAACGAGCATATAACGATAGTTAAATGGCTGAGCCATCCTGACCATCGTTTCATAAACAGCAGAGTCACCATGCGGGTGATATTTACCGATTACTTCTCCGACAATACGGGCTGATTTTTTAAATGGTTTATCCGACGTCATACCAAGATCATTCATCGCATAAAGAATTCTTCTGTGTACCGGTTTCAAGCCGTCCCTTACATCAGGCAACGCCCGGGATACGATAACGCTCATCGCGTAATCCAAAAAAGATGTACGCATCTCGGTACTTATATTTATTTCTTTTACACCTGATCTTTCATTTTCTGACATGGAGCCAACCTCCTTTATAAAGCTTTTACTCTCATTTTTTTAACTGATCTTGCATTATGTAAAGAACAGGATGTAAATTCATCCTGTCAAAAAAATCAGATATCGAGGTTTTTTACATAAATCGCATTTTCCTCAATAAAGTTACGACGCGGCTCTACTTTATCTCCCATCAACATTTCGAAAGTTTCATCTGCCTCAATGGCATCTTTCAAACTAACTTGAAGTAGCGTTCTCGTATCAGGGTTCATTGTTGTTTCCCATAGTTGCTCTGGGTTCATTTCACCCAACCCTTTATAGCGCTGTAAGTTAGGCTTAGGAGTGCTTGGCAGGCTCGCCATGATTTGTTCTAGTTCGCGGTCATTATAGGCATATTCCACTCGTTTACCCTGCTGAATTTTGAAAAGAGGTGGTTGGGCAATATAAATATAACCATACTCTATAATTTTCCGCATATAGCGATAGAAGAATGTCAACATTAAAGTTCTAATGTGGGCACCATCTACATCCGCATCGGTCATGATAACAATTTTATGGTATCTAGCTTTTTCAATATTGAATTCATCGCCAATACCTGTTCCGAGTGCAGTAATAATTGTACCAATTTCTATATTATGAAGGATTCTATCCAATCGCGCCTTTTCCACATTTAGGATTTTACCCCTTAGCGGCAGAATAGCTTGGAAATGGCGGTCACGTCCCTGTTTAGCTGAGCCACCAGCCGAGTTTCCTTCTACAATGTACAATTCGCTGATAGACGGATCCTTCGACGAACAATCTGCCAGTTTACCAGGTAGACTGGAGACTTCCAAGGCACTTTTTCTTCGAGTTAACTCACGTGCTTTCTTGGCCGCCATACGAGCTCTTGCCGCCATTTGCCCTTTATCAACAATTTTTCTAGCCACTGAAGGATTTTCGTATAAGAAGGAATCCAACCTTTCCGATAGAATGGAATCAGTAACCGTTCTTACTTCTGAGTTTCCAAGTTTGGTTTTGGTTTGCCCCTCAAATTGCGGTTCAGGATGCTTAATAGAAATAATTGCCGTTAACCCTTCACGGACATCTTCACCAGAGAAATTGGTGTCGGCCTCTTTTAAGAGCCCGTTTTTCCGTGCATAATCATTGATAACCCGTGTTAACGCAGTCTTGAATCCTGATTCATGTGTACCGCCTTCATACGTATGAATATTATTGGCAAAGGAAAAAACGTTACTGATATAGCTGTCATTATATTGCAAAGCTAATTCGACAGATATACCTTCTTTCTCGCCTTCCATGAAAATCGGTTCCTCATGAAGGACTTCTTTTGAACGATTCAAATGCTCAACATAAGATTTGATACCGCCCTCATAGTGGTATTCCCTGATTTTCTCTTCTTCTTCACGTTTATCTTCAATGATGAGCTTCAAGCCTTTATTCAAGAATGCAAGCTCACGGATACGTGTGGCTAATGTATCGAAATCATATTCCACGGATTCCTTGAAAATTTCAGGATCCGGAATAAAGTGTACTGTTGTCCCTGTATGATCGGTTTCCCCAATAATTTTCAAATCTTCTCTAGGGACCCCTCGGTTAAATTGCTGATAGTGGATTTTACCTTCACGATGTACATACACTTCCAATACCGTGGATAGGGCATTAACTACTGAAGCTCCTACACCATGCAGACCACCGGAGACCTTATAACCTCCGCCGCCAAATTTACCGCCCGCATGAAGGACCGTCATGATTACTTCTACTGCTGGCCGTCCCATTTTTTCATGAATACCTACTGGAATTCCCCGACCATTATCGACTACTGTTATGCTATTGTCTTCTTCGATCGTCACTTTGATTTCAGTACAGAAACCTGCTAGTGCCTCATCAATACTATTATCGACAATTTCCCAAACAAGATGGTGAAGTCCTTTTGCAGAGGTAGTACCGATATACATCCCCGGACGTTTACGAACTGCTTCTAAGCCTTCTAAAACCTGTATCTGATTCTCATCGTATGCCTGAGCTTGTACTTCTTTTTGTTCCATTGTCATACGTATCACCTACACTTTTCTTTTGGCATTTATCAAAATTTCAGGAGTAATTATTACGTTATCGCTTAAATTCAAAGAGAATCTATATCATCGATTAATAACGATGGCTGCAGTGAACGCTTTTTCAAAGTGGACGACGCAAGCGGTGAATAATAGACCTGTTTATCCGTCACTACAATCGATTTAACCGAGTTTTTTGCTAAATGGTAAGTTACATCAGACTTTTTCTCCAAAAACTCACTCATGATTGGAGAGGCCTGGAGCAGCTTCTTATCTAAAATGGCTATGACATCGTCCGTTTTCACAAGAATGTCTTCACCAATATGGAGATACATACATTCACCTCATCATTTAACCTTTTTTATACTTCCTTGACTAACATAAAAGGTGGACGCTTCTCTTAGGGTTTGATGATCGATTCCATCAACAGAGGGTGTCGTCACGAATGTTTGCACTTTCCCTTGTATCGTATTCAGTAAATGAGATTGACGGAAATCGTCAAGTTCCGATAACACATCATCCAATAATAAAATGGGATACTCGCCGATTTCTTCATGAATCAGCTCAATTTCGGCAAGTTTCAAAGACAGGGCAGTTGTACGTTGTTGTCCTTGTGAACCATATGTCTGGACATCACGGTCATTCACAAAAAAAACCAGGTCGTCACGATGAGGACCAACCAGTGTTACACCCCGTTCAATTTCCCTTGTTTTTATTTTATCAAATTTTTCTGTGTATACTTCTATCATTTTCGTCAAATCCATAGATTCTGATACATCAAGCGACGGTTTATATTGGATTTTCAATACTTCTAGATTTCTGGAGATCCCCGAGTGAATTGGCTCTGCCCACTGCTGGAGCTTTAAAAGAAACTCGTATCTTCTTTCGACAATTTTCGCTGCATACTGAATAAATTGATCAGTTAGCACGTCAAGCATCGTCGTATCCGTTTGTTTCCGGGTCTGCAGAAGCTTTAAGTAATGATTTCTTTGTTGAAGTATTTTATGATATTGGCTCATATCATGAAGGTATACGGGAGAAACCTGGCCAATTTCCATATCTATAAAACGGCGTCTGACTAGAGGACTTCCCTTTACAAGGTTAAGATCCTCAGGCGCAAACATGACCACATTCATATTTCCAACATATTGACTTAATTTTCTTTGTTCAATATGGTTGCACTTCGCCTTTTTCCCTTTTTTTGAAATGGTCAGCTCAAGTGGTATTGAGGTATTTCTCTTTCTAACTCTTCCTTCTATTTTAGCATACTCTTCATCCCAGCGAATAAGTTCTTTATCATTTGAGGTCCGGTGAGATTTTGCCATTGCTAAAACAAAAATAGATTCCATGACATTTGTTTTTCCTTGAGCATTTTCGCCGAGGATTACATTGACCTTATTCTCAAAAGTCAGGTTCAATTCGGTATAGTTGCGGTAATTTCTCAAACTTATATTTTCAATATACATATTCCGCTCTTCCCTTATGTTTTAGCTTGTAATTGTGAAGACGCCAAATCCAGGAATCTCTATTTTATCACCTGATCTTAATTTTCTGCCTCTTCTCACGTCTAATTCGCCATTAATGAAAACCTCGTATTCACTTAAGAACCATTTCGACATTCCGCCGCTTTGAATCAAATCGGCTAATTTTAAAAATTGTCCAAGCGTAATATATTCTGTGCTGATTTTTATGGAGTCCATTTCATGCCTCACTCATTTCTAAGTAGTCTTTAATACTTCATTTTACTAAATAAATCCCATTAAGACAAAGTATAGCTTTTTTCGCTCTTATTTTTTATAGTTCTAGGTTTTATTCAGAATTAAAAACGCTGTAAAAAACCTTATGGGGCCTATATTTAAGTATAAAAAAATTAAAGGCTTGCTAAACAAGCCTTTAATTTTTTTGAAATATTATTTTAGCTTAATAAGTTCTTACAGGCAGAATTAATTGAAGCATAGAATCATCATGAAGCGGACGAATTACAAATGGACGCATCGCACCTGTAAAGTTGATTTTAATATCCGATCCTTCTAAAACTTTTAAGGCATCCATAACAAATTTAGCACTGAAGGAGATTTTCAAATCCTCACCTTCAATGGCCTCTGCTTGAACTTCCTCAATTACTTTACCAATTTCAGGTGTATTAGAAGAGACTTCGATAATGCGACCTTCTAAAGTTGTCAGTTTGACCACATTATTTCTGCCTTCTCTGGCCAATAAAGATGCTCGGTCGATTGCTTGCAGAAAATCTTTTGTGTGAACAGTTACATCCGTTTTGCTCTCTGAAGGAATCAAGCGGGACGTATCTGGATAATTCCCCTCAAGTAGGCGGGAGAAGAATAATAAATTTTCTGCTTTGAATAAGACTTGATTATCGGTAATGACGATTTCTATGAGTTCGTTTGTATCATCAAGGATTTTACTTAATTCATTTAGACTTTTGCCTGGAATCACAACGCTATAGGTCCCAGTAATTTTATTTTCAATTTTTGCTGTGCGCATTGCCAGCCTGTGACTATCTGTTGCAATACAGGTCAATTCGTCATCTTGAACCTTTAAGTTTACACCTGTTAAGATAGGGCGTGTTTCTGAGGTGGACACTGCAAAGCCAGTTTGACGAATAAGAGTTTTTAACAGGTCTGTTGGAAGCTTGAAAATATTTTCTTCCTCAATGATTGGAAGATGAGGGTATTCTTCAGGATCCAGTCCATTTAAGTTAAATTCAGCTTTACCTGAGCGAATAATTGTTTGAAAGTTGTTTTCGACTTCAATTTCTACAGTATCCATCGGTAATTTTTTGACAATTTCACTGAAAAAACGAGCATTTAGGACAATTCCCCCGCTATTTTTCACTTCAACAATTTCATCACCGTCTACTTCAGCTGGAATAAATGATTGAATGGAAATATCGGAATCACTTCCTGTCAAAGTAACACCTTCAGTTGTAACACTTATTTTTATCCCAGTTAAAATAGGAATCGTTGTTCTTGATGTGACTGCTTTCATTACTTCTTGGACACTATGAACTAATCGATCTCTTTGAATTATAAATCTCATGTTTCATCCTCCAAATTTTTAATTGCCGAATAGGCATATTTATTAATATTTTTTATTAAAAAAGATAGTAGTAATAGTAGTAGGGCCTGTTGATATGTGGATAAGTCGACTCAGCCTAAGGAAAAACAGTCTATCCACATGTGGACAGACTGTGTGTAAGTAGTCATCAGTTATACACATTATCCAGAATCATCTATACCTTCAACTGATCCTGTATTTCTTTGACCTGACGTTGAAGCTGGGTATCTGTTTGCATGAGTTTAGAAATTTTTTCATGCGCATGAATAACGGTCGTATGATCGCGACCACCAAATTCATCCCCTATCTTTGGCAGAGATGAATCCGTTAACTCCCTGGAAAGATACATGGCGATCTGCCTTGGAAAGGCTACAGATTTAGTCCGTTTTTTCGCTTTGAAATCTTCCAATTTCACACTATAATGCTCACCAACTGTTTTTTGGATTTCTAATATGGTGATTATTTTAGGTTTCGAGCTTGGAATAATGTCTTTTAATGCTTCGGCTGCTAAATCAGCATTAATATCCTTATTAATTAACGAAGAATAAGCAACAACACGTATAAGTGCACCTTCAAGTTCACGAATATTCGAGTCAATTTGATTGGCAATATAAAGCATAACTTCATTTGGAATATCAAGACCTTCTGCTTTTGCCTTCTTACGTAAAATAGCAATTCGCGTTTCTAAATCAGGCGGTGTGATATCCGTAATTAAACCCCATTCAAAGCGGGAACGGAGGCGATCTTCGAGTGTTGGGATCTCTTTTGGAGGACGGTCACTCGAGATGACAATCTGTTTGCTTTCTTCATGTAGTGCATTGAATGTATGGAAAAACTCTTCTTGAGTTTGTTCTTTTCCTGCTAGAAATTGAATATCATCAATTAATAAAACATCTACACTTCGGTATCTATCACGGAATTCCCCTGCTTTATTATCTCGGATTGAATTGATAAATTCGTTCGTGAATTTTTCAGAAGATAAATAAACGACCTTTGCCTTCGGATTATGCTCAAGTACGTAATGCCCAATTGCATGCATTAAATGGGTTTTACCTAGTCCTACGCCTCCATAAATAAATAATGGGTTATAGGCTTTAGCAGGAGCTTCTGCGACAGCGAGAGACGCGGCATGGGCAAAACGATTGCCGGAGCCGATGACAAACGTATCAAAGGTATTTTTCGCGTTTAACATATGCTGAGGAAATGCATTATGTTCTTTATCCTGTTTTTTAATCTTTTTAGGCTGAACAGGAACAGTAAAATCACCATCTTCTTGATTGGGAGGAATGATGAATCTTGCTTCTAATTCCTCACCGGTAAGTTCAAACAATACATCAGAAATAAGATGTGAATAGCGTTCTTCAAGCCAGTCCCTGGCAAATTCATTGGGAGCGGTGACTGTTAATGTATCACCTTGTAGTAAATAAGCCTTGGTTGATTTAAGCCAAGTTTCAAAGCTTGGTTTACTAATCTTTTTTTCAATTTTTCCGAGCGCCTGGTTCCAGAGGCTATCGATGTTATCCAA